>NZ_LGLV01000013.1 GCF_001687365.1 Pararhizobium polonicum | reverse complement strand
CCAATGCCCCAGCCTGGCCGCTTATCCGCCAGGCCTTTCAATGAGGCGGGGTTTAGCCCTGGACCCATGGACGGCAAAGCCGTCCGGCGGGGTGAACCGCCCGTGGTGTGGCTACCCGGCACGCCCGGCCCGCTTTCACGAACCGGAGGAGAACCGCCTTTCACGCAGCCCCGGGGATTTGACGCGCGTTTCGCCAAACCGTCCGGGCACCGGCCCCGCCTCGCCGGCAACGCAATCCGGTGTATCCTCGGCGGAACAAGCTCATGATGGCATGGAACAAAACGGCGGGGATTTGCGGGGATGAATTTTTTCCGGAAGCAGAAGATTGTCCCCGAAACGGAGGGGCCGGCGGGCAGGGTATGATGGTACCGGAGCCGTGGAATCGGAATGCCCCTTCTTCGCCTTCGGCCACCTGCGCTCGCCACCGATTTACCAGCTCCCGCCGCTGGCCTGGGTAACGATCTGCAAGACGTCCGCTGTCCCGATTCCCGCCACAGCTCACACCGGCAGGCGACGATCCACCTGGTATCGAAGAACGCGCCGCGCCCGCATGGGGGCCCTATCCGCGGCAGTCCAGCCGCGGCCTCAGCACCCGGGGCAGTCCTGCCTCTTGACGGATCGCAATACTTTGAGGTACGTACATCAATCAGGATGCGGATGAGCTGTCGGATACCGCCAAAGGTGGATCCGACAGCTCATCGGGCTGGAGGAAACGCCGCGTGGCACGCGAGCGGACGGACGAACCATCAAACGAACCATTCAGGTGAGGCTGGTCGGACAAAAGGGAGCTTCGGGAGGCAGCATGATCAAGGAACGCGGGATCAATCCGGAATTTGTCATCACCAATGAGCAATCTCTTCGACGTTTGTTTCATGCGGTAACCCCTCTGGCCATTCAGAAGTGTCAGGACTCACTCGACGGGCATGCGCAGGAATTTATCCGGCGTTCGCCATTCATCTGCATCGGCACGCAGAATTCGGATGGCAAGGCCGATGTCAGTCCTCGGGGCGACCCCGTCGGCTTTGTCAAAATCCTGGATGAGCACACGCTGGCGATACCGGACCGGCCCGGCAACAATCGCCTCGACAGTCTGGTGAACATTCTCGACAACCCCAGCGTCGGGCTGCTGTTTATCATTCCGGGATTTGATGACACATTGCGCGTCAATGGGCAGGCCAGCCTGGTGAATGACCCGGATATTCTCGAGAGCATGCGTGTTGACGATCGCATTCCCAAACTCGCAATCGTGGTCAAGGTGAGCGAGGTCTTCCTGCATTGCGCCAAGGCCTTTCGGCGCTCTCACCTGTGGAACCCGGATCATTTTCAGGATCGCCGCGCGATGCCGTCGCTTTCAAAGATCATTCTGGATCAGACAACCGGTGCCCCGGGCGATGATGCCGAGATGCGCAAGATAGATGACGCCCTCGAAGTCGAATACAAGAAGACGATGTACTGAGAATACCGACGTTTTTGAGAGAGAGCGGGCATTCGCCCGCCTCCAGGTTTACGCCGGTCGCCGTTGACAGTGGCGGTCGGCGGATAGGCCGGGCGCGGGCATAAGCGGTCGTATGACCCTAACCTCGCGCGAGCATGTCCAGGACTATCTCTTCGATATCCGCGTGAGGCCAGTGCTCGGCATGGAGCAGTTCCTGTGGCAGGGCTTTACCGACAAAATAGCTTCGAGAGGCGAGGTTGAGCATGGGAATATCACCATGCGAATCACCGACCGCTGCCAGAGCCCCCTGCTCCAGCTTGAGTTCGGCGAGCAGAGAATTCAGATAGATGGCCTTATCTTCCGGCCAGAAATGGCTGAGGGTGTTATCCTCCCGCCAGCCCGTACCGACCGCATAGTCGGCACCCAGCTCTGCGGCCAGCCATTCGACCGCGAATTGCCAGGTAATCGAGACAAGGGCGATCTTGACCCCTGCGGCCTTCAGCCGGGCGAAACCCTGTGTGACACCCGGAGCAAGACGCAGGTCAGCCAGATGCTCAATCAATCTGGCCTTGCTGAAAGGAAGGTACCATTCCAGCATGGTCTCTCGTCCTGTCGTCATCTCCTCCCGAGACCGCAGACGCTCGAAGGCCTCCATCTCCGTTGAGCGCCCGATATGCCGGCCGATACAGCCGCAGATGTTTTCGCCCCGGAGCAGTGTTCCGTCCACGTCGAATGCCGCCAATCTGATATTGCTCATCTTCGGTCTCCCGGCAGCTGCGACGTGGCGTTTTTATATGGCGGTGCCGCAAGGCCAAACGGCCGCCTCGACGGTCTCATAAAATCCGGGGCCAATTGCTCCCGTCAAACCTCGCGCGTCGAAGCCGCCGTGACTGTCAGCGTCGTAAACCCGCTGATGGCGATGGCGGCGCGGGTGGGGAGCGGGATGGCGCCGCAGAGGCTGCCGGTGGTGATGATCCGGCCCTTGGCGACGGTCTGCGTCAAGGCATTGGCGAAGACGAGGAAGGCGGCAACCGGGTCGCCGTTGGGGTGTTTTCCGGGGCCCGCAAAAACCGTGTCGCCGTTGACGGTGACGGTCAGCGGATAGGCCTGGCCGGGCGCAAGCACATCGGCGCTCAATTCTTCGCCCAGCACATAGCCGGCATTGGCGAGCCGGTCGGCGAGGAACAGCAGGGCCGGCGACTTGCTGCCGTCATCCAGGCGGTGGCCCAGAAATTCGACGCCGGAAGAGATGGTGGCGACATGCTCGAGCAGCGTCTCGCGGGTATAGGGCGCGCTGCCCGGCGCGGGCAGGTCCTTGCCGAGCACGAAGCAGATTTCCACCTCCAGCGCATCGACGGCGGGGCGTTCGAAACCGGCGCTGCCGGATGTGCTGGCATGGGTGATATGGGCCATGGGCGCGGAAACGGAGCTGCCGTCCGGGCGGATCGCCACCTTGTAGCCGCCCGTCAGCCAGCCGTTGACCGCGAGGGTTTCGTGCTGGACCGCGAAGGCGTCCGTTTGACTTGCTGGCTCGACAAGGCTGGCAGCGGCCAGGCGGATACCGGCATTGTCGGCATCCGACAGCTGGCGGGCGAGCGTGGTGATGGCGGAACTGGCGGGCATGTCTGTCTCCTGCGGGATAGCGGCGGTGCGTCGCTCTCTTCGATCACACTCGACACAAAAGGAAAACCCCGGAATTGTTGTTCCGGGGTCTCCTTGTCGCGCAACCGGGAGGGGTGTTACGCGGCCTGAACTTTCCGGGACACGCGGGCCCATTCCGGGATCCAGGTGCCGTGGGCGGCCAGCAGATCGTCGGTCAGCGACCAGATCTGGTCGAGATCGAGTTCGGCCGCCGTATGCGGGTCCATCATCGCCGCATGATAGAGATGCTCGCGGTTCTCGGTCATGAGGGCGGCGACCGTCAGTTCCTGCACGTTGATATTGGTGCGCATCAGGGCGGTCAGCTGCGGCGGCAGGGCGCCGATATAGGTCGGCTGGATGCCGTTTTCATCGACGAGGCACGGCACTTCGGCGGCGCAATTGTCCGGCAGCGAGGTGATGCAGCCATTGTTGCGCAGGTTGCCGTAGATCACCGACGGTTCGCCGGTCCACACCGAGTTCATGATCGACGAGGCATATTCTTTCGACTGCGCCACCTCGATCTTGTCGGCCGAACGGTAGGCCGCTGCCTGCCCCTTCCACTTCTCCACCTGCTCGATGCAGCGCTTGGGATATTCGTCGAGCGGAATGCCGAATTTCTCGATCAGGTCCTCGCGGCCCTCCTTGATGAAATAGGGCGTGTATTCGGCAAAATGCTCCGAGCTTTCGGTGACGAAATAGCCCAGACGGGTCAGCATCTCGTAGCGCACCTTGTTGGGGCAGCGCGGGTTCCAGGTGGGCTTCGGCGCCCGGCCTTCGCGGTAGCCGCGCAGCAGGTCCGGATAGAGGTCGCGGTAGGATCCATCCGGCTGGCGATGTTCGAACTTGAGGTAGAACGACATGTGGTTGATGCCGGCCGAACGGTAGCGGATTTCCTCATAGGGAATGTCCAGATCGTGGGCCAGCTCCATCGCCGTGCCCTGCACGGAATGGCACAGGCCCACCTGCTTGATCTTCGGGTACTTCTCGGCAATCGCCCAGGTGTTGATTGCCATCGGGTTGACATATTGCAGCAGGATCGCCTCGGGGCAGACCTGCATCATGTCCTCGCAGATCGACCAGAGATGCGGCACGGTGCGCAGGCCGCGCATGATGCCGCCGACGCCGAGCGTATCGGCGATCGTCTGGCGCAGGCCGTATTTCTTCGGCACTTCGAAATCGGTGACGGTGCAGGGCTCATAGCCGCCGATCTGGAAGGCGACGACGACGAAATTGGCGCCTTCGAGAGCCTTTTTCTGATTGGAATGCAGCTCGATGGTGGCCTTGGCACCGAGCGTCGAGATCAGCTTGCTGACGACGACCTCGCTTTCTTCCAGCCGCTGCGGGTTGAGGTCCATCAGCGCGATCTTCGCGCCGGACAGGGCCGGACGCTGCAGCACGTCGCCGATGATGTTTTTCATGAACACGGTGGAGCCCGCGCCGATGAAGGTGATCTTGGGTTGTCTGGTCATGGATAGGCCTCTTTGCTTTAAGCGGCTACTTCGAAGGCGGCGCGGACGAGCCGTTCGGTGTAGGCGGTCTTGGGATGGGTCAGAACGTCTTCGACCGGGCCCTCTTCGACGATCTTGCCATGCTGCATCACCACCACCCGGTGGCAGAGCGCGCGCACGACTTTGAGATCGTGGGAGATGAAGAGGTAGCTCAGTCCCTTCTCGTCCTGCAGCTTGCGCAGCAGTTCGATAATCTGTGCCTGCACCGACAGGTCGAGCGCCGATGTCGGCTCGTCGAGCAGGATGAATTCCGGTTCCAGCGCGACGGCGCGGGCAATGGCGATGCGCTGGCGCTGGCCGCCGGAAAATTCGTGCGGGAAGCGCGACAGGATGTTGTTGGGCAGGCCGGCGCTGTTCAGCGCGTCCTTCACCCGCTCCAGCCGCTCGTTGCGGGTCGCGCCGAGCCTGTTGACGATCAGGCCTTCCTCGATGATCTGGCCGACCGACATGCGCGGATTGAGCGAGGAGAACGGATCCTGAAAGACCACCTGCATGCGCGAGCGCAGCGGCCGCATCTCGTCGCGGCTCTTCTTTTCGATCGACTGGCCGTCGAACAGGATCTCGCCGCTATCCACCATCAGGAGCTTGACCAGCGCCTGGCCGAAAGTGGTCTTTCCCGAGCCGGATTCGCCCACAAGGCCGAGCGTCTCGTGGCGATGCAGCTTGATCGAGAGGCTGTCGACCGCGACGAGCTCCTTCAGCTGCGGCTTGAAGAAGCCGCCATGCTTGAGCATGAAGGAAACCCGGACGTCGCGGCCTTCGAGAATGGCGGCGGAATCGACCGGCATCGGATTGGCCATGCCGGTTGGCTCGGAATTGAGCAGATGGCGGGTATAGGGATGCCGGGGCTCCTGAAACAGCGCCTGCGTGGTGTTGTGTTCCTTCACCTCGCCGTTCTGCATCACGTAGACATAATCGGAGAACTGGCGCACGACGGTGAGGTCGTGGGTGATCAGGATCACCGCCATGCCGATCGTCTTTTGCAGATCGCGGATGAGATTGAGGATCTGCGCCTGCACGGTGACGTCGAGCGCTGTCGTCGGCTCGTCGGCGATCAAAACGTCGGGGCTGTTGGCCAGCGCCATGGCGATCATGATGCGCTGGCGCTGGCCGCCGGACAGCTGGTGCGGATACTGGTTGAGGCGGGCTTCCGGATCGGGGATCTGCACCTGGCGCAACAGCTCCAGTGTCCGTTCCGTCGCCTGCTTGCGGCTCATCTTCTGGTGGACGCGGATCGCCTCGATGATCTGGGCGCCGATCGTGTAGACCGGGTTGAGCGAACTCATCGGCTCCTGGAAGATCATCGAGATGCGGTTGCCGCGCAGCGCCCGGCGCTGGCGATCGGAAAATGTCAGCACGTTCTTGCCGTCATAATCGATGCTGGCGCGGTCCGAAACGGTGGCGCGCTTGGTAAGCAGGCCCATGATGGTGCGGGCGGTCACCGATTTTCCGGAACCGGATTCGCCGACGACCGCGATCGTCTCGCCGCGATAGAGCTGGAACGAGACATCCTTGACGGCATCGACAATGCCGTTCTCGACCTTGAACTTCACCCCGACATGGCGGGCATCGATGATCGGTGTGCCGGTCGCCGCGGCGTGGTCGTGCCGCTGTTCGGGTGCAAGTGTGCTGATATCCACGAGTGCCATGGGTCGTCTCCTCAATATGGGTCGACGGCGTCGCGCAGACCGTCGCCCAGCGCATTGAACGCAAAGACGGTGATCAGCACGAAGGCCACGGGGGAAAGGATCCAGGGATAGGACCCGATGACGGAATAGGTGGCGGTGTCCTGCAGCATCAGCCCCCAGGACATCAGCGGCGGCTTGACCGCGAAACCGAGGAAACCGAGGAAGGATTCCAAGAGCACGACATTGGGGATCGCCAGCGTTACCGCGACGATGACGTGGCTCATGACGTTGGGGAAGATGTGCTGGAAGATGATGCGCCGGTCGGTGGCGCCGATCGCCATGGCCGCACGGACATATTCGATGCGGGCGAGCGCCAGTGTCTTGCCGCGCACTTCGCGCGACATCTGCGCCCAGCCGAGCGCCGACATGACGAAGATGACGAAGGCGAGGAAGACATTGGTCGGCGCCGTCACCGGGATCAGCGAGGTCAGCGCCAGATAGAGCGGCAGCTGCGGAAAGGCCAGCACCAGCTCGACGAAGCGCTGCATCCATGCATCGAAGCGGCCGCCGAAATAGCCCGAGACCATGCCGACCGTGGTGCCGACGACGGTGATGATGAAGACCACCGTCAAAGCGATCATCAGCGAGACGCGCGAACCGTAGAAGATGCGCGACAGCACGTCGCGGCCGAACTTGTCGGTGCCGAGGAAATTGACCGGCGTGCCGTCGACGGCGCCGAAGAAGTGCCGGTCGGTGGGGATCAGGCCGAGCAGCCGGTACTGGAAGCCCTTGACGAAGAAGCCGAGGTTGAGCGGATTGGCATAGTCGGGTCCGACGATCGGCTGGAAGGTGATCGGATCGAGCTCGGTGCCTTCGCCGATCCGGTAGGTGCGCGGCCAGACGAGACTGCCGTCCGGATCGGTGATGCTGATCGTCTGCGGCGGCGCAAAGGCAACGCCGGTCAGCTTCGGATCGACGGGCGCAAAGAACTCGGCAAACACCGTCATCAGCATCAGCAGGCAGACGAGGATCAACCCGGCCATGCCGGTCCAGGAATGCCGCAGGCGGCGCCAGACCAGCGCCGAATAGGTTTCGTTGCCGTGATGGGGGGCGGGAACCGGCACGATGACCGTGGTTTGAACGTCGGCTTTCATGCGTGTGCTCCTCCGCCAAGACGAACGCGGGGATCGAGCAGCGCCAGAAGCATGTCGGCGATGATGTTGCCGACGATCAGCGTTGCGGAGAGGACCAGCATGAAGGTGGCGGTGACATAGACGTCGCCCACCCACATCGAGCCGACGATGGCGGGGCCGACGGTCGGCAGTGCGAAGATGATCGCGGTCTCGATTTCACCGGTCAGCATGTAGGGCAGGACGACGCCCTGATACATGATCAGCGGATGCAGGGCATTCGGCACCGCATGGCGCATGATGACGGCGCCCTCGGAGAGCCCCTTGGCCCGCGCGGTCTCGACATATTGCGCATTCAGCGTATCGAGCAGATTGCCGCGCATGACGCGCATATTATAGGCCAGCCCGCCGAAGGTGGCGATGGCGATGACCGGCCAGACGTGTTTCAGGAGATCGACGAACTTGTCCCACGACCAGGGCGCACCGCCATATTTGGCGGAATGGAAGCTGTTGATCTCGGTGACGTTGAAATGGAACACCAGAATATAGACGATGATCAGCGCCATCAGGAAGCGCGGCACCGTCATGCCGAGGAAGGAGATGCCCGACAGCAGGGTATCGACCCAGGAATATTGCCGTGTGGCGGCCAGAATGCCGAACGTGATGCCGATGACGGACGCGAGGATATGGCAGACGAGCGCCAGAGCCAGCGTGCGGGGCAGCCGTTCGCCGACCACGTCGGCCACCGGCTTGTTGTAGAACATGCTGTGGCCGAAATCGCCGCGCGTGACGATGCCGGTGATCCAGTTGACGTACTGGACGACCATGGGTTTATCCAGCCCGTTGGCGATCCTGTAGGCCTGCGCCTGGGCATCGGCTTCCTCGAAGGAGGCGCCGCCCTGGTTGATCATCTGCGACCGGATATAGTCGCTGTAATCGCCCGGCGGTGCCTGGATGATCGCGAAGGTGACGACGCTGAGCACGAACAGGACGGGTATGGCTGACGCGATGCGCACAAGCAGAAATCGGAACATGGCTGTTAGGTTCTCTTGTGTGTTCAAGGGTTCTTCCCCAGGCCGCGCTGTCGGCGCGGCCTGAGAACTGACGCGGTCCGGACTAGTTCATCGGGCCTTTGTCGCCGGGCTTGCCCGGCAGCTGCTGCGGGAACAGTTCGTAATCGCCCTGCTTGTTGGCCGCCACGAAGACGCGCTCGCGGATGATGGTATCTTCCGCCCAGTTGAACATGAAGATCGGAGCGCCGACAGGAATGTTCGAGAAGCGCTTGTTGACGATCAGCGCGCCCGGATATTCGGTGAGGCCGACCGTATCGACATTCTCCGTTGCGATCTTCTGGTACTGCTTCATCAGCTCCGAACGCTCGCCATTGTCGTTGGTGGCGATGAACTTGCTGACGATGCCTACGAGTTCTTTCTCGTAGGGCAGAAGATCGACGGTACCGTCCTTGCCGGCGCGGTGATGCCAGCTGGTGCGAGGGCCGGTCGGAGCAAGCTGGGTGGTGTTCTGCACCACCGATGTCAGGTCCGGATCGTTGCGGCGGATCGTCCAGTCGAACTGACCGGCATAGTGCGCGGAGTCCTTCTTGGTGCCGTCGAGCGAATTGAGTGTCACCTTCAGGCCGAGCTGCTCCATCTGGCCGATCACGCCTTCTGCGAGATTGCGGTCCGTGCCGTAATCGCCATTGGTCAGCAACACGATCTGAACGTCCTGCCCACCCGCCGTTCCGGCCGGGAAGTTCACGAACCCGTTGCCATCCGTATCCTTCAGGCCGACCTTTTCGAGAAGCGCCTTGGCGCCTTCCAGATCGAAGGGATAGTAGACGGTCGACTGGCGGTCATAGAAACTCGTGCCGGAAGACAGGCCACCCGGATAGATCGCCGTGAACGGGCCCTTGACCAGCGATTCGCCGATCTTCTTGCGATCGAGCGCCATGGTGACCGCCTTGCGGAAGTCCTCGTTGCGGTTCAATTCCCGAACCGCCTGGCCGCGCTGGTCGGGCTCGCCCCAACCGTTGGCGGAGAGATTCATGCGCAGATTGTAACCGGTCAGGCGGGCGCCGAAGGCAAGGCGGGCCGGCGCACTGTCGGATGCGGCGCGCTTCAGCGATTCGACAAAGTTTTCCGGCTGTTCGAGATTGGAGAAGTCACCCGAACCGGCGATCGCCTGCACGTCGCGGTCGGCCCAGGTCGACAGCTTGTAATGTACCTCGTTCAGATAGGGCAGCTGGTTGCCGGCCTCGTCCACCTTCCAGTAGTAGGGATTGCGGCGCAGCACGATGATGTCGTCCGGCCGGTATGCGACCGGGACCCAGGCGCCCATGACGGGTATGTTCAAATATTGCGGCGGGAAGCCGTTCTTGTACTGGTCGTAGGTAAAGCCGGTGGCGTATTTCGGGTGCTTGGTCTTGAGGATATGCGCCGGGCCCGGGCAGAACGTGCCGTAGGCCATGGAATAGAGATACTGGCGCGGGAAGGCTTCCTTGAAGGTCCATTCGACCGTATTGGCGTCGATGGCTTTCAGTGTCGTGCCTTCGCCGAAGGTTTCCGGCGTGGCGCCGTTCAGCGGCGTGACGTTGGGGTCGAGAACGTTGTCGTTCCAGTAGAACATCACGTCTTCGGAGGAGAAGGGGACGCCGTCGGACCATTTGGCGCCTTCGATCAGGTGCATGGTCAGCTTGTGGCCATCTTCGGACCAATCCCAGCTCTTTGCCAGGTTCGGCAGCGGCTCCACATCCTTGGCTTCCACCTGGAAGAGCGGCGCGGTGCGGGTCAGGCATTCGGACAAGGCGATGTCGATGCCGCCCCAGCCCTGCGTCTGGCCGGCGGAATAGTTCCAGCCTTCCGGACGGCCGCCGACGACGTGGCGCATCGTGTCGCCATAGACGCCGATGCCATCGGGCATGTTGCCGGTCTTGAACACCAGCGGCTCCTTCGGCAGACGCTCGCCAACCGGCGGCAGCTTGCCGGTCTTGACGAATTTCTCCGTGACCCAATCCGGCTCATGATAGTCCGGCAACGCCTTGAACTCCTCGATGGAATCGCGCGGCACATAGGTGATCTTGCCCTGCGCCGGGAAGGGCGGCTGCTCGGGCACGACGGTCGGCTCGGAAGCCCAGGCCGTGACTGCGAACGCCGAAACGCCCAAAAGCAGGGCGGCGGTTTTCTTGGGATGGAAAAAGCTGCTCATTGTCGTTGTTTCTCCCTCATGCTCCAGGCCGGCCCGGTATGGGCGGCTCTCCTCCTAAAAGCACCCGGCGGGAGCATCATGCCACCGACCGGAAGAGAGCGGGCGACGGATCGCCCACTCCCAGACCTGCCTCCCTCCTCCGGAAAACGGGCCTCGCATGGTTTGCCGCCGCTGCTTAGCCGGCTGCCTTCAATTTCGTTGCATCCTTCTCGGCACGCAATTCGTCGATCGAGCGAACCTCGCGGCGGGCAACGCCCTTCCAGTCGCGGGTCTTGACCGTTGCCTTGCTCAGGCGCTCCCTGGCAGCGGGAATGGCATGGGCGTATTGCGGCAGCCACTCGGCCTGCGCCACGACCATTTCGTCGACCATCTGCCAGACCTCTTCCGGCGTGCAGATGGCGCCGACCAGCGGATCGTGCAGCACGGCCAATTTCAGGAGATCGATATCGCCGGAGATGGCGGCATGGACCGACATGCGCTGGACGTTGATCGAGGAAATGCAGGTGGCGGCGCAGGCTTCCGGCAGCGTGATGCCGGCCACCATATTGATGCCGAAGCGATCGACGAAGCCGGGCGATTCGATGATCGCATCGGACGGAAGATTGGTGATGACGCCATTGTTCTTGACGTTGAAATGGCCGCGGTAGACCCGCCCGGTTTCCAGCGCTTCGAGGATATGGCTGGCATGCTCGTTGGAGCGGCGGGCCGGATCGATCGGTTTTTCGGCGTCCTTGAGGAACTGCGGAAATTCGGTCTCGAACCAGTTGCGGGTCTCGGTCGAGTAGCGCAGGTAGCCGCCGGTTTCGCCGTGGATCCAGTCGGACATATCGATCCAGCGGGTAATTTCCTCAGGCCGCTTGCGATACCAGGGCAGGTATTCCGACAGATGGCCGTTGCTCTCGGTGGAATAGACGCCGAACCGCTTCAGGACGTCGATGCGCAGCTTTTCCTGCTGCGAGAAAACCGGGTGCGCCTCGAAGGCTGCGACCAGTTCATCCTTGCCGATTTTGCGGCCCTTGACGCGGACATCGGTAAACCAGGTCTGGTGGTTGATGCCGGAGCAGACGTAATCCAGTTCGCCGTCCTTGGCGCCGAGGATTTCGGCGATCTGTTCGGCCCCGTGCTGGACGCCGTGGCAAAGACCGATCGTATCGACCTTGCCGTATTCGATCGCAGCCCAGGTGTTCATCGCCATCGGGTTTGCATAGTTGAGGAATTTCGCGCCGGGCTCCGCCAGCTCGCGGATGTCCTTGCAGAAATCGAGGATGACCGGGATATTGCGCTGGCCATAGAGAATGCCGCCGGCGCAGATCGTATCGCCGACGCACTGGTCGACGCCGTATTTCAAGGGAATGCGGATGTCATCGGCATAGGCAGCCAGACCACCGACGCGGACGCAGGAGATGATGTAGCGCGCGCCGGCGATCGCCTCGCGGCGGTCGGTCGATGCGGTCACCTTGGCCGGCAGGTTGTTCGATTCGACGATCCTGTCGAGGATCGACTTGATCATGCCGAGATTGTGCTCGCTCAGGTCGGTGAGGGCGAACTCGACATCACGGAACTCCGGCACGCAGAGAATATCGGTGAAGAGTTTCTTGGTGAAGCCGACGCTGCCGGCGCCGATAATGGCTATCTTGAAGCTGCTCATGCTGTCCTCGTCACTGGTCATTTGGCCGGGAGAAACGGACAGGGTAAAATCAATGCACGGAAAACAAAGCGCTTTACCGCTCCTTGCCTCCCAACTCCCCCTGTCGATGCCGCTCCAACCCGGTCATCTTGCTTTGTTGAGGGGCATTATGCGTATAATGTTTGGTACCGCCAGAGAGGTATTGTGCTTTCATGGGTAATTCTATGCTTAAACGACTGATCGAGAATGGGCCTGTCATGCGCACGGTTTCGCTGCCGCGCGGACGCCACAGCCTGCACACCATGCCGACCAGCACGGGCTACGAGATCCGCACGGACGCGACCTATGACTGGGACGGCCGCAAGCGCGGCCAGACGCCGTTCACGGTGCTGCAGCACACGATTTCCGGTGCCGGCAACCTGCGCTACGAAACACGCAACTACCGGGTTCGCGAAGGCGAAACGCTGCTGGTGCTGGTGCCGCACAACCACCGCTACTGGCTGGAACAGGACGGCCGCTGGGAGTTCTTCTGGATTTCGATGAACGGCGAGGAAGCACTGCGCATCCACAAGGCCATTCTCGCAACGACCGGGCCGATCCTCAACCTCAAGCCGGAAACCATCGAACGCCTTGCCGATTGCAGCCTGCGGCTGATCTCAGGCGGTGCCGACGCGCCGGGCAGCGCATCCGCCATCGCCTACGAGTCGGCAATGGTGCTTTACGACGACGTCTTCGGCTCGCACCCGGTCTTCAGCCAGGAATACCGGACGATGCAGCATGTCATCGATCATATCGCCACCAATCTGGCGCATCCGCTTCCCGTGGAAAAGCTTGCCGAGGTCTCGGGCCTCAGCCGGGCGCATTTTTCGAGAGTGTTCGCCGCCAGCGAGGGCATGCCACCGGCCGAATTCGTGCTGCGCAAGCGCCTGCAACGGGCAACCAAGCTCCTCACCAAGGCGGCGCATCTGTCGGTGAAGGAAGTGGCTGTCATGTCCGGCTTCGAGGACCCGAACTATTTCGCCAAGGTGTTCCGCCGCTATTTCGGCGCCAGCCCGACGGAATTCCGCACCACGGGCATGTATTCGAGCATCGCCAGCAACGGCCGGGCGACACCGGATGCGGGACAGGCCCGCTAAAATTCAGGGCTTAATAAAACAGATGCCAGGGGGTGAGAAAAGCGCGGCTGAGTTCCTGATCGCGCTCCTGCTCGACATCGGTCTGCTCCACGCGGGCCTGTTTCACCGGCATTTCAACGCGGATGACCTTTTCCTTCTTCGCCGGCGGCGTGAGGTAACCGAGCGTCATTCCACCGTGATAAAACATTCAGTTCTCCGCTGTTTCATGGGATGTGTTAACAGGCATTAACACAATCCTGACACAATTGATGATCCTGTCAATAGTCTACGAAATTGATGCCTTATTGCACGTTGCCGTATCGCGGCGACGTGCAACTGTCGCAGAATCCCGGGCTCACCGTAAAATAATATAATCTATAAATTTTATGATGATTGAAAAATCGATCCAGCTTCGCCCGTACCGGCGGGCATTCTTTGCTTGAGACGGACGTGCCTTCCATGCGTAAATCCGGCACCATGAACGATACGGCAAAAGAGTGGACCCGCATGAACGTCGCTTTGAGAAATTCGATCGACCGGCTTGCCCCGCAACGGGAGCATGCCTTTCCGCATGTGGCGGACGAGGATGCGTTGAAATCGGCCATGCGGCGGATGTCGGGCGGCGTGTCGGTCATTACCGCCGGTGTCGGCGACGAGCGCACCGGCGCCACCGTGACCTCGGCCACCGCTCTTTCCGTCGATCCGCCGACGATGATCGTCAATATCAACCGCAGCTCCTCGAGCTGGCCGATCATCAGCCGCTACGGCCATTTCTGCGTCAACATCCTCAGCGCCGACCAGCAGGATGTCGCCGATCGTTTCGCCGGCAAGGGCGGACTGAAGGGAACGGAGCGTTATGACGGCGCCGAGTGGTTCACGCTGGCCAGCGGCGCATCCGTGCTGCGCGGGGCGCTGGCCGGCATCGATTGCGAGGTCGACGAAGTGATCGAGCGGCACAGCCATGCCATCATTCTCGGCCGCGTGGTCTCGATCGTTTCCGGTGACGGTCATTCGCTCATCTACACCAACGGCCGCTACGGCCGCTTTTCGCTCTGAACCATAAAACCACGGCGGGCTGAATATCCGTCAGAGGGAAACGAGGCCGCTGGGCAACCGGTTCATGATCTCGTGGCCATCGGCGGTGATCAGCAGCTGGTTCTCGATGATCATGCCGCCGGCGCCATCCACGTACCATGGCGTCTCGAAGGCCAGCACCATGCCCGGCTCGATGACCACATCCGACTGACGCGACAGGAACGGCCATTCCTCGCTGCCGAGGCCGGCACCCAGCCCATGGCCGAAATGGCCGCGCGTGAAACCGGGAAAACCAGCCTTCGCCATCGCCTCGGTCGCGGCCCTGTGCACCGCGCTCATGGCGATGCCGGGCCTCAGAAGCGGCAGGCCCGCATCATAGGCGGCCTGCAGGGCATCGAACAGCCGGGCCTGAAGCGGCGAAGGTGCTCCACTGACGAAAGTGCGGCCGGTATCGGATGTATAGCCGGCGATCAGACAGCCGACATCGACCTTGATCAGATCGCCGCGCCCGACCACGCCGCCCCGGGTCCACGGGTTCTCTCCGACCGAGACATATTCCCAAAGCCCGGTGAGGTTCTGGACATCGCGCCGCGCCGCTTCGGCCCGGGCACCCCTCTCCCAGGCGGCGGCCAGCGCATCGCGGCTGACACCGATCTCGATGGTTTCGCGCAGGGTGACGATACCGGCTTCGGCAAGCGCGACGGCCGTGCGCAGATAGCCGATCTCGGTGGGTGACTTGATCATTTTCAGCCGGCGAACCAGATCGGACGCATCGACAAGCGCGGCATCGGGCAATGCCGCTGAAAGCAGCTGGAAATCGGTGACGGACAGTCCGTCGAACTCGACGCCGATCCGGCCCTTGTCCAATCCGCGCTCCGCAAGAAGCATAGCCGCCAGGCGAAAGCCGTTGGCAGCATCAAATGTCTCCGGGCGCTGGAAGCCGGCGGGGCGTTGTTGTTTGCCCCAGGCCGCCTGGATCAGCTCTTCCGGGACAAGCGCTTTGTCGTCCAGTCCCCGGATATCGCCGGTCTCGACCCAGATCGGGTTGATGCGGATATCGGCAATGGTGCTGGAGGCCCGGAAGGCCGCCTCGAACAGATCGGTGACGACGGCAGCGTCCGCCACGGCCGGATCGGCGGGAACGATCGCGGCAACCGCGCCCGCCCGCCGCCACATGGTGGCGACACCGGCGGGTGCGCCCGTCGCATAGGTAAAACTCTCCGGCGACAGCAACAGCAGGGCATCGATCCCCGCACTCTCCATCCGTTGCGATGCGCGTGTCCTGTCGAGGTGAGCCATGCCGTCTTCCTGTCAAAATCGCTTGTTCATCTTGCCGGCCGCCATTCCCGCAGCGCATGAGACGATGCCGCATTTTCGTTTGTGTCACCCTGCCCGGCTTGCCATAACGGATACAAGAAGGAAAGTGACGGAGGAAGACATGGCTGCCAGACAGGAATTCCAGTGGGACGATGCATTTCTTCTGGAGGATCAGCTCTCTGAAGACGAGCGGATGATCCGCGACACCGCCCGCGCCTATGCGCAGGACAAGCTGCAGCCGCGCGTCATCGACGCCTATCGCAACGAGACAACCGATCCCTCGATTTTCCGCGAAATGGGCGAACTCGGCCTGCTCGGCGTGACGGTGCCGGAGACCTATGGCGGCGTCGGCGCGTCCTATGTGGCCTATGGTCTGGTCGCCCGTGAAGTCGAGCGCGTCGATAGCGGCTATCGCTCGATGATGAGCGTGCAGTCTTCCCTCGTCATCTACCCGATCCATGCCTATGGCTCGGAGGAGCAGCGCCAGAAATACCTGCCGAAGCTGATCAGCGGCGAGTGGATCGGCTGTTTCGGCCTGACCGAGCCGGATGCCGGCTCCGATCCCGGCGGCATGAAGACGCGGGCGGTGAAAACCGATGGCGGCTACCGGCTGACCGGTTCGAAAATGTGGATTTCCAACGCGCCGATCGCCGATGTCTTCGTCGTCTGGGCGAAATCCGAAGCGCATGGCAATGCCATCCGCGGCTTCGTGCTGGAAAAGGGCATGAAGGGTCTGTCTGCCCCGAAGATCGGCGGCAAGCTGTCGCTGCGCGCCTCGATCACCGGTGAAATCGTGCTGGATAATGTCGAGGTCGGCGAGGATGCGCTGCTGCCGAATGTCGAGGGCCTGAAGGGTCCGTTCGGCTGCCTCAACCGCGCCCGCTACGGCATTTCCTGGGGTGCGCTCGGCGCGGCCGAGTTCTGCTGGCATGCGGCGCGGCAATACGGTCTCGACCGCAAGCAGTTCGGCAAGCCACTGGCGCAGACGCAGCTGTTCCAGAAGAAGCTCGCCGACATGCAGACGGAAATCACGCTGGGGCTGCAGGCGTCGCTGCGCGTCGGCCAGTTGATGGATGCGGGCCGCATGGCCCCGGAGATGATCTCCATCGTCAAGCGCAACAATTGCGGCAAGGCGCTGGATATCGCCCGCGCCGCCCGCGACATGCATGGCGGCAATGGCATTTCCGAGGATTATCAGGTGATGCGCCATATGGTGAACCTGGAAACGGTCAACACCTATGAAGGCACCCATGATGTGCACGCCCTGATCCTCGGCCGCGCCCAGACCGGGCTGCAGGCCTTCTTCTGAGCGCGGCGATGGAAGCGCCGCTGAAGGGCCTGAAGGTTCTCGAACTTGCCCGCATCCTCGCAGGCCCCTGGATCGGCCAAACGCTCGCCGATCTCGGCGCCGACGTCATCAAGGTGGAAAGCCCGGCCGGCGACGATACGCGCACCTGGGGGCCGCCCTTTATCGAGGGCGAAGGCGGCGGCCATCTGGATGCCGCCTATTTCCATGCCTGCAACCGGGGAAAGCGCTCCGTCGTTCTCGATTTCACCACGCAAGAGGGGCAGGAGGCGGTGCGGCGGCTGGCGGCGCAGTCGGACGTGCTTCTGGAGAATTTCAAGGTCGGCGGCCTCGCCAAATACGGGCTCGACTATGAGAGCCTGAAAACGATCAATCCGCGGCTGATCTACTGCTCGGTTACCGGCTTTGGGCAGGACGGGCCTTATGCCCATCGCGCCGGTTATGACTATATCATCCAGGGCATGAGCGGCATCATGGACCTGACCGGCGACCCCGAAGGTGAACCGCAGAAGATCGGCGTTGCCTTTGCCGACATCTTCACCGGTCTTTATGGCGTCATCGCCATTCAGGCAGCCCTTCACATGCGTGAGCGCACCGGTGTTGGCCAGCAGGTCGACATGGCGCTGCTCGATAGCATGACCGGGGTTCTCGCCAATCAGGCGCTGAATTTCCTCGTTTCGGGCCAGTCACCGCGCCGCCTCGGCAATGCGCATCCCAATATCGCGCCCTATCAGGTCTTTCCGGTCTCCGACGGCCACCTGATCGTCGCCGTCGGCAATGACCGGCAATTCGTCAAGTTCTGCACGCTGCTGGGTCTCGACCATCTGGCGACCGACCCGCGTTATCTGACCAATGCCGAGCGGGTCAAACACCGCGACACACTGACACCGGAACTGACGACGCGGACGCAGACATTCGACCGCGACACGCTGCTCGCCATGCTGGAAGCGGCCGGCGTGCCCGGCGGGCCGATCAATACGGTGGCCGACGTCTTCGCCGATCCGCAGATCCTCCATCGCCGCATGCGGGTCGATACGCCTCACACCGGCTCTGCATCGGGAACGGCACCGGGCGTGCGCACGCCCATTCAGTTTTCCGATGCCGACCTTGCGCTGAATCGCGGCGCACCAAGGCTTGGGGAGCATACGCACGAGGTGCTGGCCGAAATCGGGATGAAGCCTGAGGCGTTCAAACAGTGATCATTCAGTGGTAAATCTGCATCTTCCTTTAAGGAGATCGGATTGATGCGTGTCACTGTGGTTCTGGATGATGAAATGTTTGCGAGGGCGCAGATGTATACCGGACTGACAAAGAAGTCGGCCGTCATCAGGCATGCTTTGCAATCGCTTATACATAAAGAGGCCGGAAGGCGGCTCGCGGAGCTTGGCGGCAGCCAGCCGGATTTGGAGGATATTCCACGCCGCCGCCCGTGGGACGATGAAAATTCCGAATAACCTCCGCCTTCAAATATTCCCCATGCAGAGATATTTCATCTCCAGATAATCCTCGGCGCCGTGGCGGGAGCCTTCGCGGCCGATGCCGGATTGCTTGAGGCCGCCGAAGGGGGCGGCTTCGGAGGACATGCGGCCGGTGTTGATGCCGATCATGCCGTATTCCAGCGCCTCGGCCACGCGCCAGACCTTCTTCAGTTCGGTGGCGAAGAAATAGGCGGCGAGGCCGTAGATCGTGTCATTGGCCTGCAGGATGACGTCTTCCATCGTCTCGAAGCGGATGATCGGGGCGACCGGCCCGAAGGTTTCGTCGCAGGCGACCAGCATGCCCTTGCCGACATTGGCAAGCACGGTCGGCTCGAAGAAGGCGCCGGAGACGCGTTTGCCGCCGCAGAGCAGCGTCGCACCCCTGGCGATCGCGTCGTTGACATGCGTTTCGACCTTTTCGATCGCTCGGGCATCAATTAGCGGCCCGATGGTGACGCCTTTGGAAAAACCGTCTCCGACCTTGAGCTTTGCCACTTCGGCGGCCAGTTTGCGGGCAAATTCGTCATGGACCTGGGCCTGGACGTAGATGCGGTTGGCAGAGGTGCAGGTCTGGCCGGCATTGCGGAACTTGGCCTGAATGGCGCCATCGACCGCCGCATCGATATCGGCATCGTCAAAGACGATGAAGGGCGCGCTACCACCGAGTTCGAGGCTGACTTTCTTGATCTGGTCGGAACATTGCCGCATCAGGATGCGGCCGACTTCGGTGGAGCCGGTAAAGCTGATCTTGCGCACGCGCGGATTGGTGCAGAGTTCGCGGCCGATCGCATCGCCTTCGGAGGCGAGGATGAGGTTGAAGACACCTTTCGGAAAACCGGCGCGGACGGCCAGCGCATGCATGGCCAGCGCCACCAGCGGCGTCTGTTCGGCAGGCTTCAGGATGATGGTGCAGCCGACCGCCAGTGCCGGCGCAATCTTGCGCGCCACCATCGATGCCGGAAAATTCCAGGGGGTGATGGTGCCGACCACACCGACCGGCTGCTTGATCACCAGCATGCGGCGGTCTGTCGAGGGCGCGGGAATGGTCTCGCCATAGACGCGCTTGGCCTCTTCCGCATACCATTCGATATAGGCGGCGGCATGCTGCACTTCGGACCGGGCCTCGTTGAGCGGCTTGCCCATTTCGGCCGTCAGGATGGCCGCGAGATCGTCGATATGGGCGATGACCAGATCGTGCCAGCGGCGCAAGGTCGTGCTGCGGTCGCCCGCCGGGCGCTCGGCCCAGGGAAATTGCGCCGCATAGGCGTCGTCGATGGCGGTGCGGGTTTCCGCCACGCCCATGTCCGGCAGGGTGGCAAGCAGCGCGCCGTTCGAAGGATTGTGCACGTCGAAGGTTTTTGCTGCGAGCGGACCGGCCGCATTCACCAGCCCGAGCAGATGCGGCTCCTTGACATGGGCGATCAGCGTTTCGGTAAAGATCATCGGTGATCCTTTCTGGCGGTCCGCGCAAGGCAAGCGCAGGGCGGCATATGTCGTCGCGGGACAATGCCGATAGCCGATAAAAGCGGCCGGGTCCATCGGGCAGCAGAGAGCTGCCGCCCGACAGAAGAGGTCAAGAGGCCGAAGGGCTTGTCAGGCCCGCGCTTCCAGGATCGAGGCTTCCAGGATGTCCATCGCCTCGGCGAAGACCGCGTCCTGAATGGTGATCGGTGCCAGGAAGCGGATGACATTGCCGTGCACACCGCAGGTGAGCAGGATCAGGCCCTTCTCCAGCGCGATCAGGCGGACGCGATTGGCGAAATCGGCGCTCGGCAGATTGGTCTTCACATCGTTGAACTCGACGGCATTCATGAAACCCGGGCCACGGATATCGACGATTTCCGGGGCCTGTTCGGCAATCGCCGCAAGGCGCTGCTTGAGGCGGCCGCCCAGCTGTTCGGCACGTTCGCAGAGTTTCTCGTCCTCGATGATGTCGAGAACCGCGTGGGCAGCGGCAACGCCCATCGGGCTACCGGCATAGGTGCCGCCAAGGCCGCCGGGGCCGGGAGCATCCATCACCTCGGCGCGGCCTGTCACGGCTGCGATCGGGAAGCCGCCACCGAGCCCCTTGGCCATCGTCACGAGATCGGCGGCGACGCCGTGATGTTCCATGGCAAAGAGCTTGCCGGTACGGGCAAAACCGGTCTGCACTTCGTCGGCGATGAGAAGAATGCCGTGCTGGTCGCAGATCTCGCGGATCGCCTTGATGAAGGAGGTCGGCACCGGATAGAAGCCGCCCTCGCCCTGCACGGGCTCGATGATGATGGCTGCAACACGGTTCGGATCGACGTCGGCGGCGAAAAGGCGCTTCAGGGCCGCCAGCGACTGGTCGGCGGATACGCCCTGCAGTTCCACCGGAAACGGCACGTGGAAGACGTCGGCCGGCATGGCGCCGAAACCGACCTTGTACGGCACGACCTTGCCGGTCAGCGCCATGCCCATGAAGGTGCGGCCGTGAAAGCCGCCGCCGAACGCGACGACGGCCTGGCGGCCGGTGGCAGCGCGGGCGATCTTGACGGCGTTCTCCACCGCTTCCGCGCCTGTCGTCACGAAAATCGTCTTCTTGGCGAAGTCGCCCGGCAAGATGGCATTCAGCCGCTCGGCAAGCTCGACATAGTTTTCGTAAGGCACGACCTGATGGCAGGTATGGGTAAAGCGATCGAGCTGCGCCTTGACGGCCTCGATGACGCGCGGATGACGATGACCGGTGTTGACCACGGCGATGCCGGCGGCAAAATCGATATAGCGATTGCCTTCCTTGTCCCAGATTTCGGAGTTTTCGGCGCGATCCGCATAGATCTGCGTGGTCATGCCCACACCACGGGAAATGGCTGCGTTCTTGCGATCGGTCAAACTGGTCACGGCTGTCATCCTAAAGTGTGAGGAAGGGGATTTGCGCAAATCCTATATTTTTTCTGTAGGTTTGCAAATTAATTATAGTGATCGGAAAGTGAGCATTCGTGATGCTTTTCCTTGTGCGGTGCGGCATGTGTGGCTACGTTGATGCCTTAAACACCGCATGGATATTGTCGACACTTCGAACACCTAGAAATTTGGCGGCCGATGCCCGGCAACGGTTTTTCAGGGCGATGGCCGTATCATTGTCGCGCGTAGCTATCAGGAGAATGATGCCATGACCGCAGATGCCATTATCCGTGCCCGCATCGATTCAGTAACGAAACAAAAAGCCATCGCGGCGCTGGATGCCATGGGGCTTTCGGTGTCCGACGCCATTCGCCTGCTGATGCTGCGCATTGCCGAAGAAAAGCGCCTGCCCTTCGAGCTGAAAGTGCCGGAGGCCGATGTTGCGCCGGCGACCGACCGCCATTCGCGCCGCCTCGACAGCGGCGAAGACCTGTTTCGCGATCTGGAACATTGATCGCATGACCCTTTCGTGTGGCGGCTCATGAGCGATGCCATGGCAGTTCGATACAAGGTTGCGGAGGCGGCAAGGCTTGCCGGCGTTTCCGCGTCGACCCTGCGGCTCTGGGAGACGCAAGGACTGGTCGTGCCGGAGCGCTCCGTCACCGGTCATCGCCAGTACAGCGAAGGCGATGTCGCGCAACTGAAGCGCATTTCCTGGTTTCGCGCCGAACGCGGCCTCAATCCCGCCGCCATTCGCGAAGCGCTGGAGGCCGAAGCGAGCGAGCTCGACGAGAGCGGACTGGCTCTTGCAGGCGACGTCATCCCGCAATCGCAGGTCGGGCGCAAACTGCGGAGCCTGCGCCATGCGGCCGGCAAGACGCTGGAGCAGGTGGCCGGCGAGATCGGCATCGCGGCGTCGGTTCTCTCGACGCTGGAACGCACCTCGCAGGGCGTCTCCGTCGCGGTATTGCACAATCTTGCCGAATATTTCGGAACGACGGTCTCCAGCCTTTCCGGCGAAGACGAGCCGGAGGTGCGCGCCCTGGTGCGTTCCGGCGAATGGCGGGCCTGGCCGCGCACGACGCCGGGTGTCACCGTGCAGCTGCTGGCCGAGGGCCGCAACCAGATGGATTGCCATCGCTTCGTGCTGGAGCCCGGCGCCTCCAGCGAGGGCGCCTACAAGCACGAGGGCGAGGAATTCGTCTATGTGCTGTCGGGCCGGGTGGAGTTCGTGCTCGATTCCGACCAGTTCCATGACCTGAGCCCCGGCGATTCCCTCTATTTCGAAAGCCGCCGCCACCACGCCTGGTCGAACCGGCACGACGGCGAGACGGTGCTCTTATGGATCAACACGCCGCCGACCTTTTGACGGCGGCGGATGTTTATTTCGCCACGTCGATCACGACGCGGCCACGGATCTTTCCAGCGACGATGTCTTGCGCCAGCTGCGGCAGGTTCGACAGGGGCTCGACCGTCGTCATGTCCGCCAGACGCTGACGGTCGAGGCTTTCCGACAGGATGGCCCAGGCCCTGTCACGCTCGGCATGCGGCGCCGTCACCGAATTGATGCCGAGAAGGGCCACACCGCGCAGGATATGCGGCATCACGCTTGCCGGCAGATCGGCGCCGCCGGCAAGACCACAGGCGGCGACCGCGCCGCTCTGGACGGTCTGCGCCAGCACATTGGCCAGCGTGGTGGAGCCGACGGAATCGATGGCGCCCGCCCAGCGCTCCTTCTGCAGCGCGCCGCCCTTGTCCGCCAGTTCGGCCCGATCGACAAAGCCCGTGGCGCCGAGGCTTGAGAGGTAGCCGTGCGTTTCCGGGCGCCCCGTCGAGGCGGTGACCCTGTATCCACGGCTGGCAAGAAGCGTGATCGCCACCGAACCGACGCCACCGGCGGCACCGGTGACGAGAACCTCGCGCGCATCCGTCTTGATCTTGCCCCAGGCTTCGAGCGCATCAATGGCAAGGGCTGCCGTGTATCCGGCGGTACCGATCGCCATGCTTTCCTCCAGGGTGAAGGCATCCGGCAGGCGGGTCAACCATTCCGGCTTCAGCCGCTGGAACCGCGTGTAGCCGCCCCACTCGGTTTCCGACATGCCCCAGCCGTTGACCACCACCCTGTCACCCGGCCGCCACGCCGGATTGCGGGATTCGACGACGATACCGGCGAGATCGACGCCGGCCACCATGGGCAGGCGGCGGGCGATCCGGCCCTTGCCGGAGACCGCAAGACCATCCTTGTAGTTGAGCGTCGAAAACAGCACCTCGACCAGCACATCGTGATCCGGAAGATCGGCGAGTGACAGGTCCTTGAAGCCGCTCACCGGCTTGCCGTCACGATCCTCGATCACAAGCGCCCTGAAATGATCCGTCATGGTTTTCTCCCGTCCGTGTGGGGGCAACATGGCATGAGAAAATATGAAAAGCCATTTGGACGAAAGGCGGAAACGGGCGCAACGGCACTCCCATCGCCGGGCGCAAACCGGTCGCTGCGGAGCTGAAATGATCAGCGCAAACCATCCATCGGGCCTCTCGTTAAAACGTCAAGCAAAGCATTGAATCGGCAGGCTATTATCAATCAGACAGTAGATGTATATCGTCGCCATTTACTTGGAATATCACCGGTCAAATCAAGACTATTTTTCTGTTTACCTGCCATGCTTGCCGCGCAAGGCAGATTTGCCTTTCTCCCTCTGGAGAAATACCTGAAAGAGTGCTATCTCACCCCCGCAACAAACCAATGGAGCATCCCATGTTTTCGCAGCGCAAGCTGTCGAGCCCGTCTGATCGCGGTTTTGTCCAGATGATCTGGAACGCGATCCTTCTCGTTCAGACCCGTGAAACGACCTCGCTTATGACAGGCCGTAACCGCTAGGCAGACAGTGCGGCCGGAAATGTCACCGAGGCTTTCAGCCCCCTGCCATCCGGCCCTTCGCCCAGCGTGAGATCTCCGCCGAACAGACCGGCAATCTCCTCGACGATCGGAAGTCCCAGCCCCATTCCCGGTGCTTCGCCGCGTCCGCCGCGCGCGAAACGCTGGCGTGCGACCTGCCGGCTTTCCGGCGGGATGCCGGGGCCGTTGTCTTCGACGTCGAGCCGGATCGCGCCGTCCTGCGTGCCAACACGAACCGTCACCTCCGCACCCTTGCCCGCATAGGCGATGGCGTTTTCGATCAGGTTGCGCAGAAGCTCGCCGATCAGGAGCGGCTCGGCCCGGATCAAGGCCTTGCCTTCGCCCTCGAAACCGAGATCGATGCCCGCGTCGCTGGCGCCGGGAACGCGATCGCCGGTGATCTGCTGGGCGAGCGGCATCAGGTCGATGACCTCGAGCGGCTGCGGCTCCGTCGATCCGGCGGCATCGATCTTTGCCATCAGCAGCAGTTGCGCCAGAATGCGCTCGGCATGGGCAACGGCCTCGTCACCTTTGCGGGCGGCGGCTTGCGCTTCCTCCAAAGTCGTGGCGCGGGCGGACAGGGCCAGCTGGGTGCGGATGATGGCGAGCGGCGTGCGCAGCTGGTGGCTGGCATTGCCGGAGAAATGCCTGAGTGCATCGAGTGCCGATTGCAGCCGCACCATGAAGGAATTGACCGTTTCGACCAGCCCCTCGACCTCGCTCGGCACCGACTGATCGATCGGATGAAGATCGGCGGGGCTGCGCTCGGCAATCGCGTCGCCGAGGCGGTAGAGCGGCCTGAGCGAAAACGTCACCGCGATCCAGACGATGGCCGCGGCGCCGAGGATCATCATCATCAGCCGGAATGCCGAGCGCAGCAGAATGGCCTGCGTCAGCTGCCGCCGGGCGATCGTCGTTTCCGCGACGGTGACGACGAAAGGCACCGAGTTGATGCCGGTCGAGGCGGAACGCTCCAGCGCGGCGACCCGGATCGGCTCGCCGCGAAACTGGGCATCGGCATAGACGGCCGACTGGCCGTTCATGTCGGCGACCGAGGGCAGGTTCTGATAGCCGGTGATGAACTGTCCGGGCGGGCCATCGACGCGGTAGAAGACCCGGTCCTGCGCCGCCGACGTCAGCATCTCCAGCGCCACATAGGGGATATCGACCTCAAGCGAACCGTCCTCGGCGACCACCACCCGCTCGGCGATCGCCAGAGCCGAACCGGCGAGTACGCGATCGGAGACGACATTCGCCGTGTTGACGGCTTCCCGATAGGTGTCGGTCAGGGCGAGCGCGCCGATGACGGCGGTCGAGATCAGCAGCCAGGCAAGCAGCCCGCGACGAAGCGAATAGGCCGCCCGCGCCATCAGGCGGCCGCCATCTTATCGAGATAATAACCGATGCCCCGCGCCGTGCGCACCGTCAGCCCGTGCGGCGCCAGCCGCTTGCGCAGCCGGCTGACATATTGCTCGATGGCATTGGCGCTGAGATCGTCGTCGAAGGCCGTCAGCGACTGGATGATCGCCTCCTTGGCGACGACCTTGCCGGCACGCATGAACAGGATTTCGAGCAGGCCAAGCTCGCGGGCCGGGATATCGAGGGTGACGCCGCCGGCGGAGAACGTTCGCGAATTGAGGTCGAACGACACGCTGCCATAGCTGACCAGCGACGAGCGAAGTCCCGCCTGCCGGCGCAGCAGAACCCGGACGCGGGCCTCGAATTCGCTGATGTCGAAGGGCTTGATCATGTAGTCGTCGGCACCGAGATCGAGCCCCCTGATCTTCTCTTCCTGCGTGCCCCGCGCCGTCAGGATCAGCACCGCCGCCTTGTTCTGCCGCGCCCGCATCGAGCGCAGCACGTCGAGACCGTCCATTTCCGGCAGGTTGAGATCGAGGATGACGAGATCGAAGGCTTCGGTCGATGTCACGGCATCGGCCGAAGCGCCGTCATGAACGACATCGACCGCATAGCCGCTGCCGCGCAGGATGGCGACAAGCCCTTCCGAAAGCGCCTTGTTGTCCTCGACCAGTAGTATCCGCAAATCCGCTGTCTCCCTGATGCCACTCTATCGGGCGCGCTTGCGCTTGTGAACGGGCCGACGCTGCGGCAATATCGTTTTATGCGTTTCCTTGCCGTTCTCAGCCTTCTTAGCGGATTTTCACTGCCCGCCGCCGCCCAGCCGGTGCTGTTTCCGGCCCTGTCGGGCGATGCGGAGGCACCGGTGGTCAACGTCTATTCCTCGCTCGACGTGCCGCTGGCCACGCCGATGATCACCGGTTTCCAGGCCGCCAATCCGGATGTGGCGGTGCGCTACGAGGACATGCTGACCGGCGAGATCTACGACCGGATCGTCAAGGAAACCGATGCGGGCGAGAAGACCGCCGATTTCGCCTTTTCCTCGGCCATGGACCTGCAGGTCAAGCTCAGCAATGACGGCTATGCCCAGCGCAGCGACCTGCCGATGAGCGGCCGCTGGCCGGCCTGGGCCAACTGGCGCAACACCGCCTATGCCCTGACCTTCGAGCCGGCCGTCTTCGTCTATCACAAACCGAGTTTTATCGATGAGAAGCCGCCCTCGACACGGGCCGAGTTCGTCCATTATCTCAAGCGGCAGGGAAGCGCCGTCTTCGGCAAGATCGGCACCTACGACATCGAACGCTCCGGCGTCGGCTTCCTGTTCATGGCGCGCGACCAGGAGCAGTTCGGCGATATCTGGTCGGTGATCCAGGCGATGGGCGCCGCCGGGGTCAAGCTCTACTCGACCAGCTCGGCCATCCTCGAGCGCGTGTCCGACGGCCGTTTCGTGCTCGGCTACAATATCCTCGGCTCCTATGCCGCCGACTGGGCGTCACGCCATCCGGATGTCGGCATCGTGCTACCGCGGGACTACACCGTCGTCATGTCGCGCATCGGACTGGTGCCGCAAGCCGCCGCCTCGCCGGATCTCGGGCGGCGCTATCTGGAGTTCTTCATGTCGAAGGAAGGCCAGACGATCATGGCGCGCGAGCTGCAGATCCCCGCCGTCAGCCCGGATGTGGCGGGAACCAACACAGCCAGCACCATGCGCGAAATGCTCGGTGCGCAGTTGCGGCCGGTTCCGGTCAGCCCCGGGCTGATGGTCTATCTCGATCAGGTCAAGCGGGCGCGGCTGATTGCCCGCTGGAAC
This sequence comes from Pararhizobium polonicum, assembly GCF_001687365.1. Taxonomy (GTDB): domain Bacteria; phylum Pseudomonadota; class Alphaproteobacteria; order Rhizobiales; family Rhizobiaceae; genus Pararhizobium; species Pararhizobium polonicum. The sequence goes on along the minus strand of NZ_LGLV01000013.1, from coordinate 224,533 downwards.
GAAGTTTTGCGGCTCCAGTAGACGAAACGCGAAAATTGGCGGAGATTAATCCGGCAAGGCCCTGCCGATGTCAGGTAAATGACAGCTTGCTGTGGTGCCTTGCAGGTCTTCATCGTCCGTGGAGGCGGACGATCGAGGCGTATGGGAGGAGTTTCATCAGACCCGGCGCAAAGGCGAGCCTTGAAGGCTGCCGCGCCCGATTTGTACCGATGAGCCATCCCCGTCCGCAAAGATGAACACTGTGCACGCCGAACAACGAGCGCGCCTGACGGAGGACTATCCTTGAAACAGTTTTTTCTGGCATCCATTCTCGCCGGCGCTCTTGCCCTGCCGGCCGTCGCCGCCGACTACACCATCATCGCTCCGGCCAACCCGGGCGGCGGCTGGGATCAGACGGCACGTTCGATCCAGTCGGTGATGCAGTCCGAAGGCATTTCCGGCAATGTTCAGGTACAGAACGTGCCCGGCGCCGGCGGCACCATCGGCCTTGCGCAGTTCGCCAGCCAGTCGGCCGGCAACGCCAATGCCCTGATCGTCGGCGGCTACGTCATGGTCGGCGCCATCCTCACCAACAAATCGCCCGTCACGCTCAAGGACGTCACGCCGATCGCCCGCCTGACCGGCGAATACGAAGCGATCGTCGTTCCGGCGGATTCGCCGCTGAAGACCATGGGCGATCTCGTCGAGGCGCTGAAGAAGGATCCGGGCGCGGTCTCCTGGGGCGGCGGCTCTGCCGGCGGCACCGACCATATCGCCGTCGGCCTGATTGCCAAGGCGGCTGGCGTCGATCCGACCAAGATCAACTACATCGCGTTTTCCGGCGGTGGTGAAGCCCTTGCCGCCATTCTCGGCAGCCAGGTGACAGCCGGCATTTCCGGTTACGGCGAGTTTGAAAGCCAGATCAAGTCCGGCACGCTGCGGCTTCTGGCCGTATCGAGCGCCGAGCGCATTGCCGGCATCGACGCCCCGACCATCAAGGAAGGCGGCCTCGATGTCGTCGTTGAAAACTGGCGCATGATCGCCGCCGCCCCCGGCCTGAGCGACGAGCAGAAGGCGGCCGTTTCGGCCGATATCGAAAAGCTGGCAAAATCCGCCGGCTGGCAGGAAACCCTGAAGACCAAGGGCTGGCAGGATACCTACCTTGCCGGTGACGCCTTCAACGAACAGTTGGCCAAGGACGTTTCGGCAACCGAAGGCGTCCTCAAGGACATTGGTCTGGTTCAATGAGCAAGGGCAACACCCCTTTGACACAGAAACGCCGCCCCGACCGGGCGGCGCTTTTCATCGCCGCGTTTCTGGCGGCGCTCGCCGGCCTGATCTTCTGGGATACGTCCCGGCTTGCCACGATCGTCAGCTATTCCGGCATCGGCCCGGCGACCATCCCGTTCGTCATTGCCTGCGGCCTGCTTTTCCTGGCCGCATGGACTGTTTTCGAGGCGCTCCGCGGCGATTTTCCAGTGCGCGATCGCCAGGAGTTCGGTCCAGTCATCTGGATCGTCGGCGGTCTCGCCGCGCAGATGCTGCTGCTGAAGCCGCTCGGCTTCTCGGTCGCGACCGGCCTGCTCTTTGCCTTGACCGCCGCCGGCTTCGGCAAGCGCAAGCTGTGGTTCACGATCCCCATCGGCATCGCGATCTGTCTCGGGGTCTGGCTGATCTTTGCAGGCCTCTTGCAGCTGTCGCTGCCGGCCGGTCCGCTCGAACATCTGTTTTGGTAAGGCCCTGACATGAACACTTTCGATTTCCTGATGCAGGGCATGCTCGTCGCCGCCCAGCCGATGAACCTGCTCTATGCGCTGATCGGCGTGACGCTTGGAACCGCCGTCGGCGTTCTGCCCGGCATCGGCCCGGCGCTGACCGTGGCGCTGCTCCTGCCGGTCACCTACAAGCTCGATCCGGGCGGTTCGCTGATCATGTTCGCCGGTATCTATTACGGCGGCATGTACGGCGGCTCGACCACCTCGATCCTGCTGAACACGCCGGGGGAAAGCGCTTCCATCGTCACCGCGCTCGAGGGCAACAAGATGGCCCGGGCCGGACGCGGCGGGCCGGCGCTGGCGACAGCCGCCATCGGCTCCTTCGTCGCCGGTCTGATCGCCACGCTGGCGCTCGCCTTCATCGCGCCGTTCGTCGTCAAGCTGGCTCTGGTCTTCGGTCCGCGCGAATATTTCGCACTGATGGTCCTTGCCTTCGTCACCGTCTCCTCGGCTTTCGGCGATTCGACCCTGCGCGGGCTGACCTCGCTGTTCATCGGCTTTGCGCTGGCGATCATCGGCATCGACCAGTTGACCGGCCAGGCACGCATGAGCTTCGGCATTCCCGATCTGCTGGATGGCGTCGAGGTGACGACCTTGGCCGTTGCCATGTTCGCCATCGGTGAATCGCTGTTCATCGCCGCGCAAGGCAACCTGGGGCCGGACAAGATCGAGGCGGTCAAGGGATCGGTCTGGATGACCGGTCAGGACTGGGCCCGCTCCTGGAAGGCCTGGCTGCGCGGAACGGCGATCGGCTTCCCGATCGGCGCGATGCCGGCCGGCGGCGCCGAAATCGGCACATTCCTCTCCTATGCGGCTGAAAAACGGCTGTCCAAACATCCGGAAGAATTCGGCCACGGCGCCATTGAAGGCGTCGCAGGGCCGGAAGCGGCCAACAACGCCTCCGCCGCGGGCACGCTCGTTCCGCTGCTGACGCTCGGCCTGCCGACCACGGCGACCGCGGCGATCATGCTGGCAGGCTTCCAGCAATATGGCCTGCAGCCCGGTCCACTGCTGTTTGCCACCAACCCGCAGCTCGTCTGGGGCCTGATCGCCAGCCTGCTCATCGCCAACTTCATGCTTTTGGTACTGAACCTGCCGCTGGTCGGCCTCTGGGTGAAGCTTCTGACCATCCCGAAGCCCTGGCTCTATGCCGGCATCCTGCTGTTTGCGACGCTCGGCACCATCGGCGCCAATCCTTCGGTGTTCGAACTCGGCATGCTGCTGGCCTTCGGCGTCCTCGGCTATGTCATGCGCATCTTCGGCTACCCGATCGCGCCGGTCGTCGTCGGCCTGATCCTCGGGCCGCTGGCCGAGCAGCAGCTGCGCCGGGCGCTGGCCATCAGCCAGGGCGACGTCACCGTGCTGTTCACATCACCGGTCGCCGCCACCCTCCTGGTGATTGCCGCAGCCGCTCTGATCGTACCGCTGATCCTGCGGGCGCGTGGGCGTGGTGAAGTGCTTTCGCAGCTTGCCGCCAACGAAGACTAGAGCATCCCGTATCGGGCAAAACGGCCCCATGCGGATAAGATGCTCTCGAATCCAGGAGACGCTCCTCCCAAGACCGTCACAAGAAAAGGCCCGGTTAGCACATGTTAACCGGGCCTTTTCTATTTGCATGGCTGGGATGAATTCCTGTGCGTTGTAAACACATCTTCGAGGCCTCATATTCCTGTCATCGAACAACACGATGAACAACTTAGGAAAGTGAGCAAAGAGATGAGTGCCCGTAAATCTGCCCGAGGCTTTTTCGGTAATGCCATCGCCATCTTCGGCGCGGCCACGGCCGTTGCCGCGGCTGTCGAGGGCCGCCGCCGTCCGATGGACCGCGACCTCTATACGCTTGGGATCGATCCGAAGAACTTCCATTCCGTCAAGCGCGGCTAATTGCGGACCCGGCGCGCTGTCATAGCGCGCCATGGGCCTGCCGGCCGAAACTGATTTCATCCATAAAAAAATCCGCCAATCATGCGATTGGCGGATTTTTTGTTTGGGCGTTTGTCGAACCCTATGCTTCGGCCTGTGCGTGCCCGGCCTGTTCCCGCCTGTTGTGGCGGATCGACGACCAGAGCGAGACGCCGATCAGGGCTGCTCCGCCAAGGCCGGTGATCACTTCCGGGATATGCACCAGCGTCTGGCAATACATGATCACCGAGAGGATCAGGATCGCGTAGAAGGCGCCGTGTTCCAGATAGCGGTATTCGGCAAGCGTTCCCTTTTCCACCAGCATGATGGTCATCGAGCGCACGTACATGGCGCCGATACCCAGACCGATGGCGATGACGAACAGGTTCTGCGTCAAGGCGAAGGCGCCGATCACGCCGTCGAAGGAGAAGCTGGCATCCAGCACTTCCAGATAGATGAAGGCGCCAAGGCCGCCCTTTGCCGCCGCGCTCATCGTCTGCTGCGACGCATCGAGCAACCCGCCGACAACCTCGACTGCGAGGAAGGTCAAAAGGCCGTAGATGGCGCAATAGACGAAGGTCGTGGATTCCGCGCCTTCGAGAAACGATGAAAACACCAGGATCAGCGCCAGCACGAAGGCAATTTCCACACCCTTGATCGAAGCGAACCGGGACATGTTGCGTTCCAGCGCCTTGATCCAGTGCACATCCTTCTCATGGTCGAAGAAGAATTTCAGGCCGACCATCATCAGGAAGGTACCGCCGAACGCGGCGATCGGCAGATGCGCCTCGTTCATGATGCGGGCATATTCTTCCGGACGCGCGGCCGCCAGCACGAGGGCGTCGATCGGCCCGATATTGGCGGCGATCACCACGATCAGCAGCGGGAAGACGATACGCATGCCGAAGACGGCAATGACGATGCCCCAGGTCAGGAAGCGGTGCTGCCAGACCGGCGTCATTTCCTTCAGCTTGTTGGCGTTGACGATGGCATTGTCGAAGGAGAGCGAGATTTCCAGTACGGCAAGCACCGTACAGACGAAGAAGACCGTGGCCATGCCGCCGATCGTTCCGGTGGTTGTCCAGCCGAGCCAGGCGCCGAGCGCAAGGCCCGCCGCCGTGACGATGAAGGCCCATTTGAAATAGCCGAGTGCCGAAGTCTGGGGAGCGGTGGTCATGGCCGCACCTCCGATCCGTCAAGGCTGAGGGCGGGAGTGGAATAGATGAAAAAATCCCGCATGCCATGCTCGGCATGCGAAGAACGCATGAGGTGGAGTGTCATTTGCTGATAGTCCGCCGGCTTATTTGCGGGTGATACCGACATCACGAGAGCGCCGTAAAACTCTCGCCAGAGGGGCCCGGTATCAGGTTCACCCCGCAGGCGTGTTGAAATGCCCTGCACCGCGGAGTTGTTCCTTACTTAGCGATCCTTTGGCCAAGGTCAAGGGAGCAGGCGGCAAAGAGCCTCGCCTTTTGCTGAAAGCTTGAGATGCGTTCTCTGCGTGCGGCTTTCGCGCCGGACGATATCGAGGGGCGCATCCGGCCCGGCGAGCATGTTGATCTCGCGCAGAACAAGCGCATGGGCGATGCCGAACAGTCTGGCAAACGTGCGGCTGTCCGCAGCAATGCCACACCATACGGCCACGACGAGGGCCGCCGTCAGCGGCGAAAGCGTCGCGTCCTGCCGGCGCAGCGCCTCGACCAGGGCAAGGAAATCCGCTTCGGATCCACTCTCCGGCATCAGGCCGCGTCTGCGGCCGCAGTTCGCGTGCGAAACGAGACGAGCACCGATTTCGAGGTCGGGGTATCGCTCTGGTCGCCGGCACTCGACAGCGGCACCAGCACATTGAGCTCGGGGTAATAGCCGGCGACGCAACCGCGCGGAATATCATAGGGCACGAAGCGGAAGTCGCTGGCGATACGGGAGATGCCATCGCTGCTCCGGCCGATGACATCGGCGCGGTCGCCGGCCTCCGCACCGAGGTCTGCCAGATCGGCCGGGTTGATGAAGACGACGTTGCGTTCGCCGTAGACGCCGCGATAGCGGTCGTCCATACCGTAGATCGTCGTGTTGTACTGGTCGTGCGAGCGGAAGGTCTGCAGCACGAAGACACCCTGCTGATCGCGGGCGATCTGATGTTCCACGGCGGCAGGCAGCGGCCCGGTCCAGAACGTCGCGCGGCCGGCCGGTGTTTCCCACTCACGGTTTGCAGCCGTGTTGCGCAGGTGAAAACCGCGCGGCTTGCGGACGCGCACGTTATAATCTTCGAAACCCGGAATGACCCGGGCGATATGATCGCGGATCAGGTCGTAGTCGTCGGCAAGCGCTGCCCAATCGACCTTTACCGAACCGACGGTCGCCGCCGCGATGCCGGCGATGATGGCGACTTCGGAGCGCAGTTCCGGCGATGCCGGCTTGTTGATGCCACCCGAGCCGTGCACCATGCTCATCGAATCCTCGACCGTGACGATCTGGCTGACGCCCTTGGAATTCCGGTCGATCTCGGTACGGCCAAGGCACGGCAGGATGAAGCTGGTTTCGCCCGGCATCAGATGCGAATGATTGAGCTTGGTGGCGATATTGACCGTCAGCTTCTGGCGGGCCAGAGCCCCGGCAATGAGCGGGCTGTCCGGCGTGGCGCGGGCAAAATTGCCGCCAAGGCCGATGAAGGCCCGGGCCGAGCCGTCGAGCATGGCGCCGATGGCGGCGAGCACATTGTGGCCCTCCTTGCGCGGCGCCCTGAAGTCGAATTCCTTTTCCAAGGCATCGAGGAAGGCGGCCGGCGCCTTCTCGTTGATGCCGACCGTGCGGTCGCCCTGCACGTTGGAATGGCCGCGCACCGGGCAGAGGCCAGCCCCCGGCTTGCCGATATTGCCACGCAGCATCATGAAATTGGCGATCTCGCGGATGGTGATCACCGAATGACGATGCTGGGTCACGCCCATCGCCCAGGTGCAGATTACCCGTTCGGCACCGAGATAGGTCGCCGCCGCGCGCTCGATCTCGGCGCGCGTCAATCCGGACTGGTCCTCGATTGCATCCCAACCCGTCGCATCGACGGCAGCACGATAGGCTTCGAAATCCGCCGTATGCCGGCTGAGAAAATCATGGTCAAGGACGGAGGGTTCGCCTGCTGCAAGCGCTGCGTCGTCGGCTGCGAAAACCGCCTTCGCCATGCCGCGCACGGCCGCCATGTCGCCACCAAGACGGGGCTGGAAATAGTCGCTGGCAATCTCGGTCGAGCCGCCGCGCAGCATTTCCAGCTTGTCCTGAGGGTCGGCGAAACGCTCCAGCCCGCGTTCGCGCACCGGATTGAAAACGGTGATCCTGGCGCCGCGTGTCGCAGCCCGGCGCAGATCGCCCAGCATGCGCGGATGGTTGGTGCCGGGGTTCTGGCCGATGACGAAGATCGCATCTGCCTTCTCGAAATCCTCCAGCAGCACCGTGCCCTTGCCGACGCCCACCGCCTGCTTCATGGCGACGCCGCTTGCCTCGTGGCACATGTTGGAGCAGTCGGGAAAATTGTTGGTGCCGTAGAGACGGACGAACAGCTGGTAGAGGAAGGCGGCTTCGTTGGAGGCGCGGCCGGAGGTGTAGAATTCCGCCCGGTCCGGCGTGTCGAAACTGTTGAGGATTGCGCCGATCTCGGTAAAGGCGGCATCCCAGCTGACGCGGACATAGGTGTCGGTTGCGCGATCGTAGCGCATGGGATGGGTGAGCCGCCCCTGCTGCTCCAGTTCGTAATCACTCCAGGACTGGAGGGCGGTGACGGTATGGGCGGCAAAGAAATCGGGTGGGGTGCGCTTGTCGGTCGCTTCCCAGGCGACGGCCTTGACGCCGTTTTCGCAGAATTCGAACGAGGACCCATGTTCCGGGTCGCCCCAGGCACAGCCCGGGCAGTCGAAACCATCGGGCTGGTTGGCCTTCATGAGGGCGCGGGCGCCCGAAATCGGCGAACCGCTTTCCAAAAGCCGCTTGCCGCAGCTTTTCAGCGCGCCCCAGCCGCCTGCAGCATTGGAACGTTTGCCGATGAAAACAGTCTTGCCCATGAACGCAGCGACCTTTGACGCCTGGATGATAGAAGAAACACGACCAAAAAACCGGCCTGAATACGCTTTTGGCCGAATTTCAGTGTTCTTTCAATGGCGTACTTCGCATCTATCGATAGAAAACTTCTATCATGTTGCACTGCAAAATCAAAGGGATAGGGTCGCTCACATTCCGATTGTTCATCGAACCATACTTTTTCAGGGATGGATTGATGCACGGGAATATGCGAGTGGCGGGCATCTTTTCCGGAACCTTTGCCAATGACTGTCGAAACAGCGCCCACCGCCCAGACATCGAACGCCGCCCGCAACGGCGTCTTGATCATGCTGCTCGGCATGCTGATGTTCTCGCTCAACGACGTCATGGGAAAATGGCTGGTTTCGACCTATTCGGTCAGCCAGCTGATGACCATCCGCAGCGTCGCGGCGCTGATCGTGCTGACGCCGTTTTTCATCAAGCGCGGCTGGCGCAGCCTAATCTTGGTCGATCGGCCCTGGCTGCATGCCCTGCGCGCCCTGCTCTTTGCCGTCGATGCATCCGCCTTCTATTTTGCCGTCGCCTATATGCCGCTTGCCGACACCATGACCTATTGGCTGGCAGCCCCGATCTATGTGGCCGCAGCCTCGCCGTTCCTGTTGGGCGAGAAGGTCGGCTGGCGGCGGTGGACGGCAATTCTCATCGGCTTTGCCGGGGTGCTTGTCGCGCTCGAACCGTCATCCAAAAGTTTTTCGGTGCCGGCGCTGATCGCGCTCGTCGGCAGCGCCGCCTTTGCCTTTGCCCTGCTTTTAGGGCGGACGCTGCGCTCGACGCCCGATACGACGCTGATCTTCTGGCAGCTGAGCGGTGCGCTGATCTTTTCGCTGGTCGGGGTCGGTGCCAATCCGGCCGGCTGGGCGCCGCTGGATATGCAGGCCGTGCTCTGCCTCAGCCTTCTCGGCATCGTCGCCATGCTTGCCCATATTCTCGTCAGCCGCTCGCTCAAGCTGGCGGACGCGGCCACCGTCGTGCCGCTGCAATATACGCTTCTGTTCTGGGCCGTCGTCTTCGGCTGGATCTTCTTTGGCGATACGCCCCACTGGACGGTGATCATCGGCGCCGCGCTAATCGTTGCCTCCGGCCTGTTCATCTTCTTCCGCGAACAGCAGCTGAAGCGCCGAGGCGGGATCAGCGAATAGGATCTTACGGCCGCTGCACGCCCGTTGCCGTCACGTAGATCGAATAGAGCGATTGCGTCGCTGTGATGAACAGCCGGTTGCGGCGCGGGCCGCCGAAGGTAAGGTTTGAGACGCCCTGCGGGATACGGATCTTGCCGAGCAGGGTTCCGTCCGGCGCAAAACAATGCACCGCATGGCCGCCGCTGGTCCAGAGATTGCCGTTCGTATCGAGGCGGAATCCATCCGGGCGGCCCTCGTCGAGGCGGCAGAAGACGCCGGGATTGCTGAGGCGCGCACCATCCACATCATAGACGCGGATATGGGCGGGCGCCGTATCGTCCGGATTGGTGCCGCTGTCGGCGACATAGAGCCGGGTTTCGTCCACCGAGAAGGCAAGCCCGTTCGGCTGGAGGAAGTCGCTGGCGGCGGCCGTCAGTTCGCCGGTTACCGGATCGAGCCGGTAGACGCTGCGCAGCGCCTGCTCGGGCGCTGCCTTATAGCCCTCATAATCGGACAGGATGCCGTAGGTCGGATCGCTGAACCAGATGCTGCCGTCCGAGCGCACCACGACATCATTGGGCGAGTTCAGCCGCTTGCCCTCAAAGCTGTCGGCCAGAACGGTGATCGAACCATCGGCTTCCGTGCGGGTGACACGGCGGGTACCATGTTCGCAGGAGATCAGCCGGCCCTGCCGGTCGCGCGTATGACCGTTGGCGAAGTTCGAGGGGGTGCGGTACACGGAGACGCCGCCATCGGGCACCCAGCGCAACATCCGCTGGTTGGGAATGTCACTCCACAAAAGCTGCTGCGCATCGTCGAACCAGACCGGTCCTTCGGCCCAGCGGCAGCCGGAATAAAGCTCCTCAAGCGCGGCGCTGCCGACGATCAGCGACCGAAAACGGGGATCATGGATTTCGTAAAGCGATGGGCCGGGCATGGTGTGTTCCAATGGTTTCAAGGTTGCTGCTTTGCGCTTCCACTCTACCAAAGCAAGATCATGCAGGGAGGGCTCCGCGAACGCAGCCTATTGCATAACGTCCCAAACTGAAATTGGATCGTCGCCAAAGTTGTGCAGCGGTTTCAGAGCACTGCAGAAGCCCGCATGGGGATGTCATCTCAGTTCACGATACTGCGGAATTCCCGGTTGGCTTAGCCCCTCACCCTAGCCCTCTCCCCGCACGCGGGGAGAGGGAATGACGGAGTTTGCCGCTTGGTCCTTCTCCCCGTTATGACGGGGAGAAGGTGCCCGACAGGGCGGATGAGGGGCACGAGGCCGCGGTGCGAACCGTGGCTGCCCCCTGGAATTCGTCCGCGCTCACGCCGTGAAGGCGGCGCTCATCAGGGTTTGCGTGTAGCTTTCGCGCGGTGCGTCGAAGATCGCGTCGGTCTCGCCTTCCTCGACGATCTTGCCGTTTTTCATCACCACCACATAATCCGACATCGCCTTGATCACGGAAAGATCGTGGCTGATGAAGATATAGGAGAGCCCGTGCGCCGTCTGCAGATCGCGCAGGAGGTCGATGACCTGTCCCTGTACCGAGCGATCGAGCGCCGAGGTCGGTTCGTCGAGGATAACGACCTTGGGCTTGAGGATGATGGCCCGGGCAATGGCGATGCGCTGGCGCTGGCCGCCGGAGAATTCGTGCGGATAGCGGTTGCGGGCGGCCGGGTCGAGGCGGACTTCCTTGAGCGCCTCGATCGCCCGCTTGTCGCGCTCGGCCCGGCTCAATTGCGGCTCGTGGACATAGAGCCCCTCGGTGATGATCTCGCCGACCGTCTGGCGTGGCGACAGCGATCCGTAGGGGTCCTGGAAGACCAGCTGCAATTGCCGGCGCAGCGGCCGCATGGCGGAGCGGCCAAAATCTGAGATGTTGGTCGCGCCGAACTGGTAGCGCCCGGTGCTCGGCACCAGCCGCAGAAGCGCGCGGCCGAGTGTCGATTTGCCCGAGCCGGATTCGCCGACGATGCCGATGGTCTGGCCTTCCCTCAGCCGGATATTGACGCCATCGACGGCACGAAAAATCCCGGCGGAGCTGCCGAACAGCCCGCCGCCTGTGGCATAGTCCACCGCGACATTCCGGCCTTCGAGAATGATGGGCACCTTGTCGCCGGGCGACAGCTTGCGGCCATGCGGCTCGGCGGCCAGCAGCATCTTGGTATAGTCCGCCTGCGGCCGCTCGAAGATATCCGCCGTCGTTCCCGTCTCCACCACCTCGCCCCGGCGCATGACCGCGACGCGGCTGGCAAAGTGGCGGACGATGCCGAGATCATGAGTGATCAGCACCACCGCCATGCCGAACTTGGCCTGCAGCTTGTTGAGCAGGTCGAGGATCTGCGCCTGGATGGTGACATCGAGCGCCGTCGTCGGCTCGTCGGCAATCAGGATGTCGGGATCGTTGGCAAGCGCCATGGCGATCATCACGCGCTGACGCTGGCCGCCGGACATTTCATGCGGATAGCTGTCGATCCGCCGCGCGGGATCGGGAATACCGACGAGCTCGAGCAGCTCCAGCACGCGGGCACGGGCCTGCTTGAACGTGCCGCCGCGATGATGGACGATCGGTTCGGCAATCTGCCGGCCGATCGTATAGAGCGGATCGAGCGAGGTCATCGGTTCCTGGAAGATCATGGTGATCTTGGCGCCGCGCACCTTGTTGAGCGCCTTCAGCGGCAGTCCGACCAGTTCCTGGCCGCGATACTTTGCCGAGCCGGTGACCCGGCCGTTGCCGGCCAGCAGGCCCATGATGCCCATCATCGTCTGGCTCTTGCCGGAACCGCTCTCGCCCACCACGGCCAGTGTTTCCCCGGCCTTGATGTCGAGATCGATGCCCTTGACCGCCTGCACGTCGCCATCCGGCGTCGTGAAGGTGACCTTGAGGCTGCGCACAGCGAGAATTGTTTCCCGTGAATCAGTCATGTCAGCGGTCCTTCGGGTCGAGCGCATCGCGCAGGCCGTCGCCGGCGAAGTTCAGCGAGAACAGGGTGAGGACGAAGAAGATCGCCGGGAAGATCAAGAGCCAGGGCGCCGACTGGATATTGTTGGCGCCTTCGGCGATCAGCGCGCCCCAGCTCGTCAGCGGCGCCTGAACGCCGAGGCCGAGGAAGGAAAGGAAGCTTTCGAGCAGGATGACCTTCGGAACCACGACAGTGACGAAGACCACCACAGGGCCGATCGTATTGGGGATAATGTGGCGGCGGATGATCTGCCAGTCGGTCAAGCCCAGCGCCTGTGCCGCGCCGATGAATTCGCGCCGTTTCAGCGCCAATGTCTGGCCGCGCACGATACGGGCCATGTCCAGCCATTCCACAGCGCCGATGACGAGGAAGATCAGGATGAACGAGCGGCCGAAGAACACGACGAGCACGACGACGAGGAAGACGAAGGGCAGCGAATAGAGAATTTCGACAAACCGCATCATGACATTGTCGATGCGGCCGCCGATATAGCCGGAGGTGGCACCGTAGAGAACGCCGATCGAGAGCGAGACGAGGCTGGCCAGCAGGCCGACAGCGATCGAGATCTGGCCGCCGAGCATGACGCGGGCCATCAGGTCGCGGCCGTTGGAATCGGTGCCGAACAGGAAATATTCCCGCGACACCTGACCGGTCAGCTTCAGCGTCTTGCCGTCGTCCTCGGTCGCCACCACCTGTGTGCTGTCGAATTCGTTGGCGCGGTCGAAATAGCGCGTGGTGCGCGGGTCGATCGGCGTGTCCGAGGTCACGGTGGCCGTAAACGTCTGGCCATCGACGGCAAACTCCTTGAGGGTAACGCGCGCCCGTCCGGCCACGCCTTCCATCACCGCCTGCAGGCTCGATGCGTCCGGCCGGGGCTCGAAGCTCGGCGGGATCGAGACGTAGGACGGAAAGACCTGGTCGTAGGTGTGGCTGATGAAATAGGGGCCGAGGAAGGAAAACAGCGTGATCAGCACCAGCGTGACGCAACCGGCCATGGCGGCACGGTTGCGGCGAAAACGCATGGTGGCAAGCTGAAACAGGCTTCTGCTGGCCGTTTCCGGCGGCAGCGGCGTGGTGGCGATATCAGTCATGGCGAACCCTCGGATCGAGAAGGCCGTAGAGAATATCGACCAGAAGATTGAAGACGATGACGAAGATGGCGATCAGCACCACGGTTCCCATTACCAGCGTGTAATCGCGGTTGATCGCGCCGAGCACGAAATAGCGGCCGACGCCGGGAATGGTGAAGATCGTCTCGACCACGGCCGAGCCGGTGAGCAGGGCTGCCGCTGCCGGCGCCAGATAGGAAACCACCGGCAGCATGGCGGCGCGCATCGCATGGGTGATGACCACCGTGCGCGACGGCAGGCCATAGGCGCGCGCCGTGCGGATATGATCGGTGTGCAGTGCCTCGATCATCGAGCCGCGCGTCAGCCGGGCAAAGACCGCCAGCTGCGGCAAGGCAAGCGCAATCATCGGCAGGATCAGGAAGCGCAGCGAGCCATCACCCCAGCTGCCGGCCGGAAGCCAGGCGAGCGTGATGGCGAAGACGAGGGTCAATACGGGGCCGACGACGAAATTCGGCACCGTGACGCCGACGGTGGAGACCGACATGATCAGGAAATCAAGGGCACTGTTTTGCCGGAGCGCCGCAATCGTGCCGGCCAGCACGCCGCCGACCAGGGCCAGCAGCAGCGCGTAGAAACCGAGCTCCATCGAATAGGGCAGGCCCTTGCCGATCAGTTCGGCGACGGTGTTGTCCTTGTAGATGTAGCTGGGTCCGAAATCGCCGGTCACCGCATTGCCGATATAGGCGAGGTACTGGTTCCAGAGCGGCTGGTCCAGATGATACGTCGCCATCAGGTTCGCCATGGTTTGCGGCGGCAGCGGACGTTCGAGATTGAAGGGGCCGCCGGGGGCAAACCGCATCAGGAAGAAGGAAATCGTGACGACGATAAACAGCGTCGGCACGGCGCTCGCAAGGCGGCGCAGGACAAAGGAGATCATGGTTTTGCTCTCTGACCGTGACGCGCGGCAGCCAACGACTGCCGCGCGTCAAAATCCGTTATTCGGAAACGCTCAGGAAGCGGCTCAGATGCTGGTTCGCAGCATTGTCCTGCCAGCCCTTCACCTTGTCGGACACCAGCCAGAGATCGGCCTGGGTGAGGAACGGCGCGATCGGCTGTTCCTTCATCAGAAGCGCTTCGGCTTCATGAAGCGTCTTGGAGCGAACGGCCGGATCGATCTCCTCGTAGGACTTCTTCATCAGCGCGTCGAACTCGGGGTTCTCGAAGTGACCGTAGTTGAAGGTCTTGTTCGAGGACAGGCTGAGCGCCAGGAAGTTTTCGGGGTCGGCATAGTCGGCTACCCAGCCAGCGCGGGCGACATTGAACTTGCCGCCTTCCTGCAGGTAGGCATAGTGCGAGGAGACGTCGAGATTGACCAGCGACACCTTGGCGCCGAACGTGTTCTTCCACATGTCGGCAACGGCAGTTGCCACACGTTCATGGTTCGGGTTGGTGTTGTAGCGAATCTCGATATCAAGCGGCTTTCCGCCCTCACCGTAACCGGCTTCCTTCATCAGCTTGAGTGCTTCATCTTCGCGGTCGAGCTGCGACTTGTCGGCGAAATCGGCCTTGGCCGGATCGCCGTAATTGTCCATGCCCGGAGGCACCATCGAGTAGGATGGCAGCTGCGAGCCCGAGTAGATTTCCTTGGCGAGGAAGTCGCGATCGACGGCCATGGAGAGCGCACGGCGGACGCGCACGTCGCTATAGGGCTCCTGGCGGGTGTCGAAGGCATAATAATAGGTCGCCAGCGTCGGCGAGACACGCACCTGCTCGCCATAGGACTTGCGCAGGCGTTCCAGCTGGTCGGCCGAGAAGTTGTAGGCGAGGTCCATTTCCTTGGCCTCGAACCGGCGCACGGAGGCCGCCTGGTCGTCGATCGGGTAGAAGATCACCTTGTCGATCTTGACGTTGGCCGCATCCCAGTATTCCGGGTTCTTTTCCGTTGTCAGGCTGTCGTTCGGCGTGTGGGCGACGAGCTTGTAGGCGCCGTTCGAGACCATCACACCCGGCTTGACGAAATCGGCGCCGTTCTTTTCGACGCTGGCCTTGGAGACGGGCAGGGCGGTCTGGTGCGCCAGCAGTTCGAGGAAGAAGGGGGTCGGGCGCTCAAGGGTGATTTCCAGCGTCTTGTCGTCGATGGCCTTGAGGCCGAGCTGATCGACCGGCACTTCGCCCTTGTTGACCTTTTCGGCATTCTTGATCGGGAACAGGATATTGGCGTAACCGGCCGCCGTCTTCGGATCCTCGACGCGCTGAAGTGAGAAGACGAAGTCCTCGGCGGTGACCGGAGAGCCATCCGACCATTTGGCGTCTGCGCGCAGCTTGAAGGTATAGACGGTGCCGTCGTCCGAGAGGCTCCAGGATTCGGCCGCACCCGGAATGATCTTGCCGGCCGCATCATAGATGGTCAGGCCTTCATAGAGATCCTTCAGGATGAACTCTTCGATGTTGATCGAGGTATGCGCCTGATCGAGCGTCTGCGGCTCGCCGGCATTGCCCCGGTGCAACACGGTTTCTGCGAGCACGGGGCTCGCGCCAACGAGGATCGATCCGAGCAGAATTGCTGTACGGAGGTTGATTTTTGCCAATGTCATTTTGTTATCCTTCCCCTTTTTTAGGTTTTGAAGCGGCGAGAGAATGCCAATTTTTCCTCATTGGCAAGGCTGTTTGTCGTGATGCGAACGCCGCGATGTCGCTGATGGACAGGGAATTATAGCGCCTTGGTTGCATTTCAATCGCGCCGCTTTCCACCGGATTTGCGCCAGCGGATGCGCTGCGGCAGCGACAGGCCGGCGGCCCGTCGCGCAAGTTTGGGTATTATTTCCGGCAGTTTACGTAATATGCAGTCTCCGGATGGTTCATCTCAGACAGGATCGTGTTGTTCATCCTCGGCGGTCGCCCGAGACCTGCCATCAGGCGGCCGCCATGAACGCACCGCGCACAGGCGGAAAACTTCAATCAAGAGTTGCTTCGATCAAATTGGCAAAAAAGTGCAGGATAATGTGCGCCCAAAGCTCCACCTGCAACGTTTCCGCTCGCAGAAGGGGCCCATTTCCAGCGCAACGGCGGTTGCCAAACCCGGATCATCAATTATGGTGCCAGGAAAATCCGCCCCACATTCGCCAGGAGGCCTGGTCGCGATACCAGTTGGCTTTTGTGGGGAGCACTTCTGCTCAGGCGGAGAATAAGGTGAGCGCCATCGTGATCAGGCAGGATGGCGCAAAGACAACGGGAGAGACTTCAACATGGCATTGATTACCTTGCGGCAGCTTTTGGACCACGCGGCTGAAAACAATTACGCGCTGCCCGCCTTCAACGTGAACAATCTGGAATATATCCAGGCTGTCATGCGCGCCGCCGATGCCACGGATTCTCCGGTCATCCTGCAGGCAAGCCGCGGCGCCCGCGCCTATGCGGGCGATGCCTTCCTGCGCCATCTGATCCTGGGCGCGACAGAGGAATATCCGCATATTCCGGTCTGCCTGCATCTCGATCACGGCGACCAGCCCTCCACCTGCATTTCGGCGATCACCAACGGCTTTACCTCGGTGATGATGGACGGCTCGTTGCTGGCCGACGGCAAGTCGATCGCCTCCTACGAATACAATGTCGGCGTCACCGCCGAAGTGGTGAAGATTGCGCACGCGGCCGGCGTGTCGGTCGAAGGCGAACTCGGCTGTCTCGGCAATCTGGAAACGGGTGCCGGCGAAAAGGAAGACGGCCATGGCTTCGAAGGCAAGCTGTCGCGCGAGGAGCTTTTGACCGATCCGGAACAGGCATTCGATTTCGTCGAAAAGACCGGCGTCGATGCATTGGCCGTCGCCATCGGCACCAGCCACGGCGCCTACAAGTTCACCCGCGCACCGGATGGCGAAATCCTCTCGATCGAGACCATCGCCAGAATCCACAAGCGCCTGCCGAACACCCACATGGTCATGCACGGCTCGTCTTCGGTGCCGCAGGACCTGCAGGACCTGTTCAACGAATTTGGTGGCCAGATGAAGCAGA
Organism: Pararhizobium polonicum; assembly: GCF_001687365.1. Lineage (GTDB taxonomy): Bacteria > Pseudomonadota > Alphaproteobacteria > Rhizobiales > Rhizobiaceae > Pararhizobium > Pararhizobium polonicum. Next base: position 207,640 of record NZ_LGLV01000013.1, on the reverse strand, counting down.
CCTGGGGCGTTCCCGTCCATGAAATCCAGAAGGCGATCCCGCTCGGTGTCCGCAAGGTCAATATCGACACCGACCTTCGCCTGGCGTTTACCGGCGAAATCCGCAAGCATCACCTGCAACACCCGGACAATTTCGACCCGCGCAACTATCTGAAGCCGGCGACCGCCCGCATGGTCGAGGTTTGCAAGGAACGCTTCATCGCCTTCAACGCGGCCGGCCAGGCCTCGAAAATCCGCGTCAAACGCCTGCCCGATATGGCAAAGGCCTATTCGACGGCTGCCTGACGAGGGCATCGTGGCGGGAGCCGATCCCGCCACGCGCCCGCCCGGCCCCGCCTTGAATGCGCCGGGCCGCTGGATTGACCCAACGGCTGATACGCACGACGACCGGCAAAAGCGCTTTACAACGCGGCCTGCCTTTGATTTGTCATGCGGCACGACAGTCTGGATATTTAAGGGAAGAGAAAAGATGAAACTTCTGCGGTACGGCCCCCTGGGTTCGGAAAAGCCGGGTGTTCTCGACAAGGACGGCCGGATCAGGGATCTGAGCGCCATCATCGCCGATGTCGGCGGCGATGCGATCAGCGACATGGGCTGGACAAAGAGCCTCGATATCGACAGCCTGCCGGTCGTCGACGGCAGCCCGCGCCTGGGCGCCTGCGTCTCCGGAACCGGCAAATTCATTTGCATCGGTCTCAACTACGCCGATCACGCGGCTGAAACCGGCGCCGCCGTGCCGCCGGAGCCGGTGATCTTCATGAAGGCCACGTCGGCGATCGTCGGTCCGAACGACGACGTGATCATCCCGCGCGGCTCGCAAGCCACCGACTGGGAAGTCGAGCTCGGCGTCGTCATCGGCAAAAAGGCGAAATATGTCTCCGAAGCCGAGGCGCTGGAGCATGTGGCGGGTTACTGCGTCATCAACGACGTTTCCGAGCGCGATTTCCAGACCAAGCGTTCCGGCCAGTGGACCAAGGGCAAGTCCTGCGACACGTTCGGCCCGACCGGCCCATGGCTCGTCACCAAGGACGAAGTCGCCGATCCGCAGAAGCTGAAGATGTGGCTGACCGTCAATGGCGAGAGCAAACAGAACGGATCGTCGAAGACCATGGTCTATGGCGTTGCGCATGTCGTCAGCTATCTCAGCCAGTTCATGACGCTGCATCCCGGCGACATCATCTCGACCGGTACGCCCCCCGGCGTCGGCATGGGCTTCAAGCCGCCGCAGTACCTCAAGGCCGGCGATGTCGTCGAGCTTGGCATCGAAGGGCTCGGCACCCAGAAGCAGACCTTCGTCGCCGACATCTGATCGCGACGGACACACAAAAAAAGGGCGCGTGCCACGGCATCGCGCCCTTTTTTGTGGTCTCAGGTTTCGATCTTCAGCTTGACCCGGTCGGCGGCGAAGCGGCTGCGGGCAAACTGCACCGGCACACCGTCCGGATCGGCATTGATCGCCGTCGCCTCGATGACGATGGCGCCGGGAGAAAGCCTGAGCAGCGCCAGTTCGGCCGAATCGGCATGCCGTGCGACAAGCTCCGTCGATACCCGCACATAATCGGCCAGCCCCTGCGCCGCAAAGGCCTTGGTGATCGAGCCCAGCCGCTCGAACTGCGTAGCCATATCCGCAAAGCGATCCGTCGGGAAATAGCTGGTGGAACAGGATACCGGCCGGCCATCGGCGCTGCTTACCAGCTCCATCCGGATGCAGGCCGTGCCGGGCGCAATCTTCAACCCCGTTGCGACCTCTCCGGCCGCCGGCACTGTTTCGTGCGACAGCAGCCTGGCTTCGATATCGCGGGCCTGATCGCTCAAGCCCTGCGAGAAGCGGGTGCGCCTGGAAATCGGAAAACTCAGCCGCTCTTTCCGCTGGATCAGCGTGCCCCGCCCCTGGATCGCCTGAACCAGACCCTCGTCGGCCAAGGCTGCCAGCGCGCTGCGAACGGTGTGGCGGTTGACGCCGAACTGACCGGCCAGTACGGTTTCGGGCGGAACCATGCCCGTCTGGTCATAGTCGCCATTGCTGATCGACAGCCGGATCAGGTCGGCGATCTGCCGCCAGAGGGCGACACCGGTCTGCCGCTCGACTGTCTTTTTCGCATTCATGTCACAAGCTCGTCACGTTGCAGTCCTACAAGAAATCATCAGATGTATAGTTGTCTAGCTTAATAGACATTTTGGATGGAAGCAATGGACGCGATCAAACAAAATACCGGTGCTGCCGCTGACGGACGCAAACGGGCCATGGGCCTTCTGGCGCGCGCCACCGCCGCGGAGCTGCAGGCGGGCTGGCTGGCCATCGAGCCGAAACCGGAGGTTCATCCCGTGCGCGGCCCGGAAACCGGCCTTGTCATGGTGCGTGGCCGCATCGGTGGCGGTGGTGACCCGTTCAATCTCGGCGAAGCCACGGTCAGCCGCGCCACGGTGCGGCTCGGTTCCGGCGAAATCGGTCACGGCCAGCTGCTCGGCAACGACCGGGAGAGAGCACGTCTCGCCGCCGTCTTCGACGCACTCCATCAGCGACACGAGTATGCGCAGGTGGTCGAGCAGCTGATCGATGCCGTGGAACACCGCATCGCCGCGGAAGACCGCAAGCAGGCGGAAGAGACCGCGGCGACGCGGGTCGACTTCTTCACCATGGTCCGGGGAGACAACTGATGGGCACTCAAGCCGAAATTCATGCCAGCGCCTATACCGGCGCCTTCACCGATCCGGTTTTCCAGTCGCAGTCGGTGTTCCGGGCCCTGATGGATGCCATGGCCCGGCCCGGCACGATCGCGCCGCTGGGCGCCTTGGCAAAACCGCCCGCTCCGCTTGGTGCCGGGGCCGGTGCGATCGCGCTCACCCTTTGCGATGACGGAACGCCGGTCTGGCTGACGGCCGCCCTGATTCACTCCTCCGTTCCCGCTTGGCTGTCCTTCCACACCGGCGCGCCGGTGACGGATGTCAAACCGGAAGCCCGTTTCGTCTTCATCGAGGCTGGCGGTCTTGTCCCCGGCTTCGATCAGTTCGCGCTTGGCACGCAGGAATATCCCGACCGGTCGGCGACGCTGGTGCTGGAAATCTCAGCACTGAATGGCGGCCCCGAATTCGCAGCCACAGGCCCCGGCATCAAGGGTGAGACCATCGTTGCCCCACAGGGTCTGCCGGAGATTTTCCTGACGCTGTGGGCGGAAAACCGGACGCTTTTCCCAAGAGGCGTCGATCTCATCCTCGTGGCCGGCACCGATATTCTCTGCCTGCCGCGCACCACCCAGCTTCGCCGTCGGGAGATCTAGTCATGTATGTTGCTGTCAAGGGCGGCGAAGCCGCTATCGCCAATGCGCACCAGCTTCTGGCTGACCGCCGCCGCGGCGACCGGTCGCTGCCGGCCATCTCCATCGACCAGATCGTCGCCCAGCTTGGCCTTGCCGTTGATCGCGTCATGGCGGAAGCCTCGCTCTATGATCGTGAACTGGCAGCCCTTGCCGTCCGGCAGGCGCGCGGCGACATGATCGAGGCGATCTTCATTCTGCGCGCCTATCGCACCACGCTGCCGCGCTTCGGCATGTCGGTGCCGGTCGATACCGCGACGATGAAAATCGAGCGGCGCATTTCGGCCACCTACAAGGATCTGCCGGGTGGCCAGCTGCTCGGCCCGACCTTCGACTATACCCACCGCCTGCTCGACCCCTCGCTGCTGCGGGATGAGCCGGTTGCCGAGCCGGGCCGGCGGACCGCGGATGAAAGTTCGATGATGCGGGTCTCCGATATTCTCGCCGGCGAAGGCCTGATCGAAGGCGACGGCCAGATGCCGGAAGACCATGTACCGGGCGACCTGACGCGCGAGCCGCTGGAATTTCCGCTGAACCGCGACCTGCGCCTGCAGGCGCTGGCGCGCGGCGACGAAGGGTTCCTTTTGGCGCTCGCCTATTCCACCCAGCGCGGCTATGCCCGCACCCATCCCTTCGTCGGCGAAATCCGCATCGGCGAAATCGAGGTCGAACTGGATATTCCCGAGCTTGGCTTCGCCGTCTCGCTCGGCCCGATCCAGGTGACCGAATGCCAGATGGTCAACCAGTTCCAGGGCTCAGCCAAGAACCCGCCGCAGTTCACCCGCGGCTACGGCCTGGTGTTCGGCCAGAGCGAGCGCAAGGCCATGGCCATGTCGCTGGTCGATCGGGCGCTGCGCGCTGAGGAATTCGGCGAGGATATCGTCGCACCGGCGCAGGACGAGGAATTCGTCATCTCGCATTCCGACAATGTCCAGGCGACCGGCTTCGTCGAGCACCTGAAGCTGCCGCACTATGTCGACTTCCAGGCCGAACTCGATCTCGTCCGCCGCATGCGCGCCGAATATGACGCACGATCCGGCACCGGCAAGGACGATAGCCTGCGGGAGGCGGCGGAATGATCGAGGATCTCTCCCACATCACGTTCGTCACCAGCGATCTCGACCGGATGAGCGACATCCTCGAAACCGTTTTCGGCGCAAAGGAAGTCTATGCCAGCGACGACCTGCCGTTCTCGCATGCGCCGGAAAAATTCTTCACCATCGGCGATCTGTGGATCGCAATCATGGAGGGCAAGAGCTTGAACGAGCGCACCTGCAACCATGTCGCCTTCAAGATTCGAGACGAGGACATCGACATCTATCTGGAGCGCATCCTTGCGCTCGGCCTCGACGTCATGCCGCCGCGCCCGCGTGTCGACGGCGAGGAACGATCGATCTATTTCCACGATGCCGACAACCACCTGTTCGAGCTTCACACCGGCACGCTCGCCGGGCGGCTGGAGACCTATTCCCGTTTGAAGGAGGCGGCCGAATGACGGACCTTGCCACATACAATTTCGCCTATCTCGACGAACAGACCAAACGGATGATCCGCCGGGCAATCCTGAAAGCCATTTCGATACCCGGCTATCAGGTTCCCTTCGCCTCGCGCGAAATGCCGATGCCCTATGGCTGGGGTACCGGCGGCGTGCAGGTGACGGCGGCAATCCTCGGGCCCGATGACGTCCTGAAGGTCATCGACCAGGGCGCCGATGACACCACCAACGCGGTTTCCATCCGCGCCTTCTTCCAGAAGGTCGCCAATGTCGCGGTGACGACGAAAACCCGCGAGGCGACGATCATCCAGACGCGCCACCGCATCCCGGAGGAAACGCTGACCGCCGGCCAGACGCTGGTCTATCAGGTGCCGATCCCCGAACCTCTGCGCTTTCTCGAGCCACGCGAGACCGAGACCCGCAAGATGCATGCGCTGGAGGAATACGGCCTCATGCATGTGAAGCTCTATGAGGATATCGCCCGCAACGGCCATATCGCCACCACCTATGCCTATCCGGTCAAGGTCGAAGGCCGCTACGTCATGGACCCCTCGCCGACACCGAAATTCGACAATCCGAAAATGCACATGTCGGAAGCGCTGCAGCTGTTTGGCGCCGGCCGCGAGAAGCGCATCTACGCGGTGCCGCCCCATACCGAGGTCGTCAGCCTCGATTTCGACGATCACCCGTTCGAGATCCAGCATTTCGACAAGCCCTGCGCGCTGTGCGGAGCCGAGCAGGTCTATCTCGACGAGGTCGTGCTCGACGACAAGGGCGGACGCATGTTCGTCTGCTCGGATACCGACCATTGCGAGGATCGCCGTGCGCACGGTCATGCCGGTGAAATGCTGGCGCGGCAGGAGGCTGCGGAATGAGGGGATTGGCAGGTAACTTTACCCTCCCCTTGAGGGGGAGGGTCGGACCGCAGGTCCGGGGTGGGGTGATCCTTTGTCCGTCCCTGACCATCACCCCCACCCGCCGCTTTGCGGCGACCTCCCCCCTCAAGGGGGAGGTAGATGCGAGCCCGCATCCATTTTCAAACATGGAAACCGCCCCATGACCCAGACACCGCTTCTCAAAGTCAACGACGTCTCGAAATTCTACGGCAGCCGCATCGGATGCCGCAACGTCTCCTTCGAGCTCTGGCCGGGCGAGGTTCTGGCGATCGTCGGCGAATCCGGTTCCGGCAAGACGACGCTGCTCTCCTGCCTCTCCACCCGGCTGATGCCGACCTCCGGCGTCGTCGAATATCATATGCGCGATGGCCAGTACCGCGATCTTGCCCGCATGGGCGAAGCCGAGCGACGCTTCCTGATGCGCACCGACTGGGGCTTCGTGCACCAGAACCCGGCCGATGGCCTGCGCATGACGGTCTCGGCCGGCGCCAATGTCGGCGAGCGACTGATGGCGGTCGGCGACCGGCATTACGGCAATATCCGCGCAACGGCCGCCGACTGGCTGGCCCGTGTCGAAATCGAGCAAGACCGCATCGACGACCAGCCACGGGCCTTTTCCGGCGGCATGCGCCAGCGGCTGCAGATCGCCCGCAATCTGGTCACCTCCCCGCGCCTCGTGTTCATGGACGAGCCGACCGGCGGTCTCGATGTCTCGGTTCAGGCCCGTTTGCTCGATCTGGTGCGCGGCCTTGTCCATGATCTCGGTCTCTCGGCCATCATCGTCACCCATGACCTCGCCGTCGCCCGGCTTCTCTCGCACCGGATGATGGTGATGAAGGACGGGTTGGTGATCGAGCAGGGCCTCACCGACCGGGTGCTCGACGATCCGCGCGAGCCCTACACCCAGCTTCTCGTTTCCTCCATTTTGCAGGTGTAACCATGCCAACGCCTCTCGTTGTTTCCGAAGTCGCCAAGAGCTTCACCATGCATCTGCGTGACGGCATCACCCTGCCGGTCGTCTCCGGCGTGTCCTTTTCGGTGAAGAAGGGCGAATGCGTCGTGCTCGGCGGCCCCTCCGGCGTCGGCAAAAGCTCGATCCTGAAGATGCTCTACGGCAACTATGCGGTCGATGCCGGCCAGATCCTGATCGAGCATCAGGGCCATCTGGTCGATCTCGCCCATGCCGCACCCCGAGCCGTCCTGGAGGTCCGGCGCGATACGTTGGGTTATGTCAGCCAGTTCCTGCGTGTCGTTCCGCGCGTGTCGGCGCTGGATGTCGTGGCCGAGCCGCTTCTGGCGCGTGGCGTTGCCCAGGCCGAGGCCCGCGAAAAGGCGTCCGATCTTCTGGCAAAACTCAACCTGCCGCGCGAGCTCTGGCAATTGCCGCCCGCCACCTTCTCGGGCGGCGAGCAGCAGCGCGTCAACATCGCCCGCGGCTTCATCACCGATCACGTCATCCTGTTGCTCGACGAGCCGACCGCCTCGCTGGATGCGAAGAACCGCCGTGTAGTGGTCGAGATGATTGCCGCCAAGAAGGCCGAAGGGGTCGCCCTGCTGGGCATTTTCCACGACGAGGAAGTCCGCGACGCCGTCGCCGATCGCATTCTCGACGTCTCCGCCTTTTCACCGCGAAAGGCCGCGGCATGACCATCAAGCTATCGGAAAAGCCGCTCATTCATGAGACGGCACGGGTCGCAGGCTGCACGATCGGCCGCTACACGGAAATTGCCGAGCGCTGCCGTATTTCTGAAACGGAAATCGGCGATTATTCCTACATCATGGAAGACGGCTCGGTCTGGTGTGCAACGATCGGCAAGTTTGCCAATATTGCCTCCTCCGTGCGCATCAATGCCACCAACCATCCGGTCTGGCGGGCGACGCTGCACCATTTTACCTACCGGGCTCAGGATTACTGGCCGGATGCCGACATGGATCAGGACTTCTTCACCTGGCGCCGCGAAAACCGCGTCGTCATCGGCCATGACGTCTGGATCGGCCATGGCGCAACGGTGCTGCCCGGTGTGACGGTCGGCAATGGGGCGGTGATCGGCGCAGGAGCGGTCGTATCGAAGGACGTGGCGCCCTACACCATCGTCGGCGGCGTTCCGGCAAAGCTGATCCGCGAGCGCTTCGGCAAGGATATTGCCGCACGCTTCGAAAAGCTCGCCTGGTGGGACTGGGATCATGCCAGGCTGCGCGACGCGCTCGATGACTTCAGAATGCTCGACGCGGACGCATTCCTCGCCCGTCACAATGCCTGATTTTTTCCGCTGCAACCCCTGTCTACGCCGGGATTGTGGACTGTAATGAAAACGACATCAAACTGACATTCCCCCTTCATCATGCGCCGTTATGGCAAGGAACGTGCCGATAACCGGCACCGCCCAAAGAGGACGAGTGCCCATGTTTCAACTGAAGAATGTAACCCGTCAGTTCGGCAAGAAGATCGCCGTCAACTCGGTTACCTTCGACATCCCGCAGGGCCAGATGGTCGGCATCATCGGCCGCTCGGGCGCCGGCAAGTCGACGCTTCTGCGAATGATCAACCGCCTCAACGATGTGTCGGCCGGCTCCATCCATTTCGGTGATCTCGAAGTGTCGTCGCTGCGTGGTGCCGCCCTTCGCAGCTGGCAGCGCGATTGCGCCATGATTTTCCAGCAGTTCAATCTGGTGCCGCGTCTCGACGTGCTGACCAACGTGCTGCTTGGCCGTCTCAACCATCGTTCCACCGTTCTCAGCATCCTCAACATGTTCACCCGCGAAGAGCGGATCATGGCGATCGGCGCGCTGGAGCGGCTCGGCATCGAGCAGACGGCGCTGCAGCCGGCCGGCACGCTATCCGGCGGCCAGCAGCAGCGTGTCGCCATCGCCCGCGCCCTGATGCAGCAGCCGAAGATGCTGCTGGCCGACGAGCCGATCGCCTCGCTCGATCCGCTGAATGCCAAGATCGTCATGGATGCGCTGCGTGATATCAACGAGCGCGACGGTATTACCGTCGTTACCAACCTGCATACGCTCGATACGGCGCGCAACTACTGCGAACGCATCATCGGCATGGCGCATGGCAGCGTCGTATTCGACGGCCAGCCGCAGGACCTGACGGCGGCGGCAGTCGCCGAGATCTACGGAAGCGGCGGCGAGATCGAGGAATCGATGACCTCGACCAGCATCAATATTCCTGCGGCGCAGGACAATATCCAATCCGCCGGCATCAAGCCGCTGGCACTGGCCGGCCTTTAAGAAGGCGGCCGGGATCGAGAGCCCGCGTCAAGGGCAAACGCTTTGCAACCGAATGTGAACCGGCCAAGCCCGGATAACAGGAGAAGACCCATATGTTGAAGAACGCACTTTTGAGCGCCGTTGCGCTCATCGGCCTCATGGGCCAGGTCCATGCCGAAGAAATCAAGGAATTCCGCGTCGGCATCATCGGCGGCGAAAACGAAGCCGACCGCCTGCGCAATTTCCAGTGCCTGGGCGATCATCTGAAGACGGCGCTGAACGTCGAGAAGGTTTCCTTCTTCCCGGCCGCCGACTATGACGGCGTCATCCAGGGTCTGCTGGGCGGTACGCTTGATTTCGCCGAACTCGGCGCATCCGGCTATGCCAAGATCTATCTCGCCAAGGCCGATGCCGTCGAGCCGATCCTGACGACCGAACAGACCGACGGTTCGACCGGTTATTACTCGATCATGGTTGCCCGCAAGGATTCGGGCTTCACCAAGGTTGAAGACCTGAAGGGCAAGAAGCTCGGCTTCGCCGATCCGGACTCGACCTCCGGCTACCTCATCCCGAGCGTCACGCTGCCGGAAACGATCGGCATGCCGGTCAAGGAATTCTTCGGCTCCACCGGTTTCGGCGGCGGCCATGAAAACCTCGTTCTCGAAGTGCTCAAGGGCACGTTCGATGCCGGCACGACCTTCGGTTCGGGCATCGGCGATTTCAAGGAAGGCTACACGTCCGGCAATCTGCGCAAGATGGTCGACAAGGGCGTCCTCGACATGAACGATCTGGTCGAACTGTGGCGCTCGCCGCTGATCCCGAACGGCCCGACCGTCGTTCGTTCCTCGCTCAGCGCCGACGTCAAGGCCAAGTTCAAGCAGTTCATGCTTGATCTGCCGAAGACCGATGCGGCCTGCTTCGCCGCTGTCGAAGGCGGCGACTACAAGGGCTTCGTCGAGGTCAACGCCGACTTCTACAAGCCGATCATCGACGCCCGCAAGTCGACCATCGGCGGCTGATATCGCTGGAAACTCGAGCGCTGGCCGGGTTCCTCCGGCCAGCGTTTCCTTGTCTGACCAGGCCTTACGGACATGACGTCCGCCGCGGCCTTACGTTTTTGCCGGAGACTTCATGGCCATGTCAGCGCTTCCCCCGACCCTGAGCGATAGCGGCGCTCTGGTCGAACGCCACTGGCAGGAGCTCAATCTGCGCCGCCGGACCTATACGTTTATCGGCCTGGCACTTCTGGCCATGGCCCTGTCCGGCTCGCTGTGGTTTGCCAACGCAACCAATGCCGGCAAGTTCTTCGACCGGCTGCCCTATTTCTTCGATTTCGTCGGCGACCTCATGCCGCGCGACGGCGCCGAGATCGGCCGCGCCATGTTCGATCTTCCCTCGCCCTATGACGATGGCAGCCTGAAATACAATTATCCCGAGGGCCGCCTGTACCTGACCGACAGCATCTATGTGCCCGAATATTTCTACAAGATGCTGGAAACGCTGAACATCGCCATCTTCTCCACGATCTTCGGCATGTTCTTCGGCTTCATTCTCTGCTTCTTCGCCGCGCGCAACCTGATGCCGAACCCGTGGATACGCGGGCTGGCGCGGCGCGTCATGGAAATCCTGCGCGCCTTTCCGGAAGTGGTGATCGCCGGGTTCTTCCTTGCCGTCCTGTCGCTGGGGCCAATCCCGGCGATGATCGCCGTGTCGATCCATACCGTCGGCGCCTTGGGCAAGCTGTTCTTCGAGGTCGTCGAGAATGCCGACATGAAGCCGGACGAGGGCCTTCGCGCCGCCGGCGGCAACTGGTTCGAGCGGGTCTGGTTCGGCATCGTGCCGCAGGTTCTGCCGAATTTCATGAGCTACTTTCTGCTGCGTCTTGAGATCAACGTGCGCGCCTCGACCATCATCGGCGCAGTCGGCGGTGGCGGTATCGGCGAGCCATTGCGGCTTTCCATCAGCCAGGGCCATGAGGCCAAGACGCTGGCCATCATCATCCTGCTGTTTGCCACGATCATCGCCGTCGATCAGTTTTCCGCCTGGCTGCGCCGCCGTCTCGTCGGCGACCAGGCCTTCCAGCTTGCGCAATAGGAGCGGACCATGACCGCAAACGCCATGATGAACGCCGCCGAGATGGAAGCAATTGCCGCCCGCCATCCGCATCTGCTCAAGGGCTCGTCGAGCAAGCGTATCCGCTCCGCCCTCATCTTCGACGGCATTGCGCTCTACATGGTCTACAGCTGGTGGTTCTTCTCGATCGGCCAGGTTCTCGTCAATGCCAACTGGAGCATCGCCGGCACCTATCTGGCCGACTGGGTTTCCTATGAAGTCCGCCCCGATATCAAGATCGCGACCGATGGAACGATGCAGGTCGTCTATCCACGCCATTCGCCGCTTGGCCCCAACGCCAAGCCGGAATGGGTCAGGATAGAGACCAGGATGGTGGAGCGCACCATCGACGTTCCGGCCGTGGCACAACAGGCAGCACCGAAGAAGGGCTCGAGCTTCAGCTTCATGGCGCCGAACTCGGCCGTCGGCGGCAGCGCCGAGGCGGGTGCCCGCGCTGAAACCCGGACGGAGGAAGTGGTCAGCCGCGCGACGGTCACCTACAACGGCACGACCAGCATCGACGTGGCCGGCGGCAAGGTCGCAGCCACCCACAATGGCGAAACCCTGCTGATCGATCTCGACCGTTCCGCCGGCGTCAAGCCGGAAGGCACATTGCCCGGCTGGGCAACGCAGAAGCGGCCGGGCGAAAAGATAACGCTTGCCTTCGGCATGACCGGCTGGGCCGATGTCGACGTCGAAAAGATCAGCATCCACAATCGCTTTCCCGGCTGGGCCAATTTCATCTTCGACACCAACTCGCCGTTCTTCGACAAATCCTTCGGCGAAGTGGCAAGCCTGATCACCAGCGGCGACCGTCTCGATCCGGGCCGGTCGAACCTGGCGCTCGCCTGGAACAACATTCTCTACAATGCCGAGTGGCAGCATCTCGACGTCTGGACCAAGCTGCTGCAAACCATCGTCATGGCCTTCGTCGGCACGCTGTTTGCCTCGATCATCGCTTTCCCGCTGTGCTTTCTTGCGGCCCGCAACATCACCCGCAACGGCGTGCTCAATCAGGTCACCAAGCGGTTCTTCGATTTCCTGCGGTCCGTCGACATGCTGATCTGGGCGCTGTTTTTTACCCGCGCTTTCGGCCCCGGGCCGCTCGCCGGCATGTCGGCGATCTTCTTCACCGACACGGGCACGCTCGGAAAGCTCTATTCCGAGGCGCTTGAAAACATCGACGACAAGCAGCGCGAGGGTGTCAAATCGGTGGGAGCCTCGCCGCTTGCCGTGCAGCGTTTCGGCGTACTGCCGCAGGTTTTGCCGGTCTTTGCCAGCCAGGCGCTGTATTTCTGGGAATCCAATACACGTTCGGCAACGATCATCGGCGCCGTCGGCGCCGGCGGCATCGGCCTGAAACTCTGGGAGGCGATGCGGACGAATTCCGACTGGGAAAACGTCTGTTACATGGTTATCCTGATTCTCATAGTCGTCTTCATCTTCGACGGTATTTCCAATGCCCTGCGCTCGCGTCTCATGGGCCAGAAAACACATTGACCCCGGAAAACACTGGGAACACGCAAAACACAGGAAACATGGTGGCGGATCATCGCCACCCATCACGATAATGTCACGAAGAACGCGTAGCGACGGCGTCAGATCGGCCTGTGCGGCCGCCGCTCCCGCGACATCTCTGCAGGGAATGAACAGTGCGCTACGCATTCTATATTTCGCCCGATGAAGACGCCCCGCTCACGGCTGCGGCGGAGCGCTGGCTTGGCAGCAATCCGTTCACCGGCAAGACCCGAAACCTCGAGCCTGCGGGCGATTTCACTGCCGCGGAGCTGGCGGCCCTGACCGCCGACCCACGCCGATACGGCTTTCACGGAACGCTGAAGGCACCGTTCGAGCTTGCCCCCGGCATGACTGAAGCACAGCTTCTCGATGCGTTCGATACGTTTTCCGATACGCGCAGTTCCTTCGAGATTCCGGAAATGGTTCTCGGCCAATTGGGGCCGTTCTTCGCGCTTGTGCCCGCCAGCGCATGTGCGCCATTGCAGGATCTGGCCGACGAAGCCGTGCGGTGGTTCTCACCGTTCCGGGCGCCTTTGTCCGAGCCCGATATCGCGCGCCGCAAGCCGGAACAGCTCGGCGATCGGATGCGGAGAAACCTCTTCGAATGGGGATATCCTTATGTTTTCGAGAGCTTTCGCTTCCATATGACGCTTACCGGGCCGGTGCCGGCAGAACGGCAGCCTGCGATGAGGGCCTTGCTGGAGAAGGCCTTCGCGCCCTTCATCGGCAAGCCGATGACCGTGACCTCGCTTGCCCTGTTCGTCGAGCCTGCACGCGGCGCTCCGTTTACCGTTCACTCGCTTTTGCCGCTGGGCGGCACGTCCAAACGAAAGATGGCCTGACATGACTGCTGAAACCGTTCTCTCCAATGCCCGTATCGTCCTTGAGGACCAGATTCTCGATGGCTCTGTGCTGATCCGCGACGGCAAGATCGCCGACATCTCGCAAGGCGCCAGCCGCACCGGCGAGGATTTCGAGGGCGACTACCTGATCGCCGGCTTGATCGAACTGCACACCGACCATCTGGAAGCCCACTATTCGCCGCGCCCCGGCGTGCGCTGGTTGAAGATGGCGGCGATCCAGGCGCATGACGCACAGGTCGTCACGTCAGGCATCACCACGGTGTTCGACTGCCTGCGCATGGGCTCCGACGAGGACGGCGGTTTCGAGCAGGGCGAAATGCGCGACATGGCAAATGCCCTGGCCCAGGCGGCCAAGGAAAACCGCCTGCGCGCCGATCACCGCATCCATCTGCGCTGCGAAGTCTCGACCGACAACGTGCTCGCGCATTTTGAGGAATTCGAGAACGATCCGCAGGTCGGCCTCGTCTCGCTGATGGACCACGCGCCGGGTCAGCGCCAGTTCCAGACGATGGAGCAGTACACACTCTACTACAAGAACAAGCGCGGCCTTTCCGATGCGGCCTTCGCGGCGTTCTGTGCCCGCCAGCAGGCGCTGTCCGCCAAATATGCCGCCCCGCATCGCACCGAGATCGCCAAAGCCTGCGCCGAGCGCGGCATCACCATTGCCAGCCATGACGATGCAACCATCGCCCATGTCGAGGAATCGGTCGGCTTCGGCATCCGGCTTGCGGAATTCCCGACCAGCTTCGAGGCGGCGGAAGCCTCGCATGCGGCCGGCTTGAGCGTGCTGATGGGGGCGCCCAATATCGTGCGCGGCAAGTCGCATTCCGGCAACATCGCGGCCCGCGACCTTGCCGAACGCGGTGTGCTCGACGTGCTGTCCTCCGACTACGTTCCGTTCAGCCTGATCCATGCCCCCTTCGTCCTGTCGGACGAGCTGGAAACCGTCAGCCTGCCGCAGGCGCTCGCCATGGTCACAGCTACCCCTGCACGCACGGTCGGCCTCACCGATCGCGGCCGGATCGCCACGGGCCTGCGCGCCGATATCGTTCGCGTCCAGCGCCATGACGGCATCCCGGTCGTCCGTTCCGTCTGGCGCGAAGGCAAGCGGGTCGCCTGATGAACGGGCAAGGTCAGACGGGCGCGATCGTCGTGGTGGTCGGCCCCAGCGGCGCCGGCAAGGACAGCGTCATCGGTTTCGTGGCGCAGCATTTTGCCGGCCGCGAGGATATCGATTTCGTCCGCAGGGTCATCACCCGGCCGTCCGATGCCGGCGGCGAGGATCATGAGAGCATTTCCGGCGAGGTCTTCGACAGCCGGCTATCGGCAGGAGAATTCGCCGTCGCCTGGCAGGCGCACGGGCTGAAATACGGAATCCCCAAACAGGCGCTGGAGCGGGTGCGCGCCGGCCGGATCCTGATCGCCAACGGCAGCCGGGCGGCGCTCGGTCAGTTCCGGCAGGCCTTTCCACGGGTGGCGGTGGTCAACATCACCGCCTCGCCGCAGGTTCTCGCCAGCCGTCTGGTCGCACGCGGCCGCGAGAGCGAACAGGATATTCTCAACCGGCTGCAGCGGCAGGTGCCGGATATTTTTGACGAGCCGGATGTGACCACGATCGACAATAGCGGCCCGCTGGACATCGCCGGTTCACGCTTTGCAGCGCTGGTCGCGGGACTGCACGGTTCCGCAACGTAGACATCAGAGTGCGTTGTCGAGAAAATACCACTGGTCGAGATGGGCACGAATGACCGGCTCGATGACCGAATTCAGCAGCACCACATCGTCCATCAACCGCTCGCCCGGCTTGTCTTCCGGAGGCAGAACGATTGGCTCCAATGTAAAGCCTTCAAAAGACGTCCCGTTGCTCCGCAGGACATAGCAGGGACAGATGGTTGCCTGCGTCAACCGCGCCAGCCGGACAACGACCGCAAGGTTGCCCTCCAGTTGCGGCGGGCGATCGAAAAAGGGGCCGCGAATCTTGCCCGCGAAACCTTCGTCGCAAAAGACCGAGATTGCGCCGCCTTCCTTCAATATGTTCAGCGCCGGCCGTACCCCGTCCTTGCCTGGTGGCAGCAGGCCATATCCGAGCTTGCGCCGGACACGCCTCGCGATCCATGCCCGCGCCCTACCGGCCGGTGGTGTGTAATTGGCTGACGGTGCGAGCCCAAGCTCCACCAGTTTGGGGGCAAATATCTCCCAGTTCCCGAGATGCATGCAGACAACGATCACCGGGCCCCTCGCATAGGCTTCGGTAAAATGATGCAGGCCGTGCCAGACAGCACGGCGCGCAAGGCGCCCAACGATCGAAAACTCCGTCATGATGCGGCCCTGGTTTTGCCAGCTCCGCTTGAGAACCCGGTCGCGCTCTTCCTCGGTCGCGTCCGGCAAAAGCCGTTTCAGGTTCTTCTGCGCCTTCTTCACGGAAGACCGATGCCAGCGCGGGATGACGAAGGTGCCAAGCCGGGCGCCCGCCGCCGAGCAGAGGCTTGCAGGAACAGCTTTCAATCCGAAATGAACCGCCAGGTCGAGCAGGTTCTTGAGATTGCCGGTCACATGATAGCGAAAGGCCGTTCTGCGTCGTTCCGCGTCTTTGAAGAGATCGCTCAGCGGCGGCGCGGCTGGAGCGCGGTAGACCCAGGCGGACCGTTTCGCCGGTCCGCTTTTTGCGTTGCTGAGCGGCTTTGCCATCGCGAACTATGCTCTCTCTCGCCGGTGCAGCGTCACCGGCAGCCCGCCGCGCGGCCGCAGCGTCAGGCGGCATTGCGGCTCGACCTTGGCGTCCTCTGCCACCCGTACCTTGAACCGCTGGGCAAGGACCGCCAGGCACAGGATCGCCTCGTTAAGGCCGAATTGCAGGCCAGGGCAGACGCGAGGGCCGCTGGCGAAGGGAATGTAGCTATAGGGAATGGGCTTCTGCCCATTCAGGAAGCGCTCGGGCTTGAACAGATGCGCATCCTTGAAGAAGGCTTCCGTCCGGTGCAGCAGCCACGGCACGATCAGGATCAGTGAGGCCGGCTTGACGTCGATATCGCCGATCCGGTCGGCTTCCTTGGCCTGGCGGGCGAGGATCGGCACCGGCGGATAGAGCCTGAGCGTTTCCTCGATAATGGCCCGGCACCATTCCAGCTGCGGGATATCATCAAGCGTCGGCACGCGGTCGCCACAGACGCGGGCAATTTCCTCGTGCAACGACTTTTCGATCCATTGCGCCCGTGACAGCAGGTACCAGGCCCAGGTCAGCGTCGCCGCCGTCGTCTCGTGGCCGGCCATGAAGATCGTCGCCGCCTCGTTGCGCAGCGCCACCACGTCGAGCTTCAACTCCGGATTACGCTTCTGCCGCCGCACCAGAAGCTCGACCATCGAATTGTCGTCGCCACGCCCGGCCAGATGGTCTTCGACTACCTTGTCGATGATCTGGTGAATCCGGGAAACAGACCGGCGCAGCTTCGGCGTCCGCAGCACCGGCAGGCCCTCGTCGAAGCCGAGGAAATAGCCGATATTGATGGAATCGATCAGCGACTGATAGCTTTCGAAACCTTCGGTGACGGCATTGGCCGCCTCCTCGCCGAGATCGTTGCCGAAGACGCTGCGGGCAATGATCTCCGCGGTCAATCCGGCCATCTCGTAGAGCGCGTTCACGGGTGCGCCATCAGGCAAGGCGCTCCAGCGCTGCACCAGCTCGCTCGACGTGTTTTCCATGATCTTGCCGAAGGTCGGCAGGCGATTCTTGTGAACGATGTCGTTGACCAGCGGCCGGCGCTGCTTCCAGGTCTCGCCATCGGAAATGAACAGCCCGTCGCCCAGCAGGAATTCCAGCGCGCGGCGCATCTGCGGCGTCTTGCGTTCGAAATTCTCGTGTCGCTTGGCAACAACATAGCGGATGGCATCCGGCGAGTTGACGGTGACGATCTGGCGGCCGAATACCTTCATCGAGGTGACCCGGTCGGTGTAGTCGCCCTTGCGCCAGACCGACAGAAAATCGTGGCGCGCCTGCAGAATGAGGTTCAGCGACTGTCCCGGCTTGCCCTTGTAATAGGCGGCATGCGCGGGCTCGAGAGAGCGCTTCCCGCGTTTTTCAACAATATCCGTCGATCGCCTTAAACGGGAAAACATGCTCCGGCTGCCCCTGTATTTCCGGTCGCGCACGGCGCGTCGCCCGTCGAAGACGTATCGGATAGCAGCAAATGCGTGTGGCGCAAAACGCTTTCGAAGTCCACCGTGTCGTGGGAAAGGGGCTCACGGCCACGCGCAATATCGCAGCCGTGAAGCAGAGTTTAGCGCAAGGCTGCGCAGGCTTTTGCAATCCGCGTGAGCGCTTCGCGCAGTTCCGCTTCCGAGGTCGCATAGGAGATGCGAAAGAACGGCGACAGGCCGAAGGCGGAGCCGGGCACGACGGCGGCATGGGCGTCATCAAGCAGATAGGCACAGAAGTCCGTATCGGTCTCGATCCGCTTGCCGCCGGGCGTCATCTTGCCGAGCATCCCGGCACAGCCGGAGAAGGTGTAGAAGGCGCCTTCCGGCGTGCGGCAATCCAGCCCTTCGATGGCATTGAGGGCGGAGACCACCAGATCGCGGCGGCGCTGGAAGCTTTCGGTGCGTTCCTTCAGGAATTCCTGCGGGCCGTTCAGCGCTGCAACAGAAGCCGCCTGGCTGATCGAGGAGGGGCAGGAGGTTGCCTGGCTCTGCACCACAGCCATCGCCTTGATGAGATCGCGCGGGCCGCCGGCATAGCCGATGCGCCAGCCGGTCATGGCATAGGCCTTCGACACACCGTTGACGGTGAGCGTCCGGCTTTTCAGCACTGGTTCAAGCGCTGCCGGGGTGACGAACTGGAAATCGTCATAGACGATGTGCTCATACATGTCGTCGACCAGCAGCCAGACATGCGGATGTTTCAAAAGCACGTCGAGCAATGGGCGATAGTCGCCTGCACTGTAGGCGGCGCCTGAAGGGTTGGACGGCGAATTCAGCATCACCCAGCGGGTTTTCGGGGTGATCGCCGCTTCGAGCTGTTCGGCCTTCAGCCGGAAACCGGCCTGCGCATCACAGGCAATCAGGACAGGCTTGCCCTCGGCGATCTCGACGATATCCGAATAGGACGTCCAGTACGGTGTCGGGATGATCACTTCGTCGCCGCGGTTCAGCGTCGCCATCATGGCGTTGAAGAGGATCTGCTTGGCGCCGGTGGCCACGGTGATTTCGTCAAGTTCATACGAGACGCCGTTTTCTCTGGCGAACTTATCCCGGATAGCCTGTTTCAGCTCCGGTGTACCGTCGAGCGCGGTATATTTCGTCTTGCCGCTCCGGATGGCATCGCATGCGGCCTGCTTGACGTGATCCGGCGTATCGAAATCCGGCTCGCCGGCGCCCAGAATGATCACCGGCTTGCCGTCGCGCTTCATGGCTTGCGCCCGGGCGCCGATCTTCAGGATTTCCGAAACGCCGATCGTGGAAATCCGCGAGGCGGGCGCAAAGCCCGCCTCCTCGACCTTGGTGTTGATGGTCATGACCGATCCTTATTCGATGTCGCCAATCTTATTCGATATCAAACGACACGCCCTGTGCCAGCGGCAGGGCCTTCGAATAGTTGATCGTGTTGGTGGCGCGGCGCATGTAGGCGCGCCATGCGTCCGAGCCGGATTCGCGGCCGCCGCCGGTTTCCTTCTCGCCGCCGAACGCGCCGCCGATTTCAGCACCGGATGTGCCGATATTGACGTTGGCGATGCCGCAGTCGGAACCATCCGGCGACAGGAAGCGCTCGGCTTCCTGCAGGTCGAGCGTGAAGATCGACGAGGACAGGCCGGCACCGACAGCATTGTGATCGGCAAGAGCCGCGTCGAAGTCGCTGTATTTCATGACATAGAGGATCGGTGCGAAGGTTTCTTCGGCAACCGGGCCAGCCTGCTTCGGCATTTCGACCAGGGCCGGCTTGACGTAGTAGCTGTTGGCATGGCCGAGATCGACGCGTTCGCCGCCAGTGATCGAGCCACCATGGGCCTTCGCCTCGGCAAGCGCCTTCTGCATGTTGTCGAAAGCCGGCTTGTCGACCAGCGGGCCGACGAGGGCAGCCGATTCCAGCGGGTTGCCGACCGAAACGCTCGAATAGGCCTTCTTCAGGCGCGGAACGAGTTGATCGTAGACGCTTTCGTGGACGAACAGGCGGCGCAGCGTCGTGCAGCGCTGGCCGGCCGTGCCCATCGCACCAAAAGCAATTGCGCGCAGCGCCATGTCGAGATCGGCCGAGGGGCAAACGATGCCGCCATTGTTGCCGCCAAGTTCGAGGATGGCGCGGGCGAAACGCTTGGCAAGGCGCGGACCGACATCGCGGCCCATGCGGGTCGAGCCGGTGGCCGAAACCAGCGGTACCTTCGGATGATCGACCAGCACTTCGCCGATAGTGCGGTCGCCGATCAGAACCTGTGTCAGGCCTTCCGGCGCATCGCCGAAGCGGGCGATGGCGCGATCAAGGATAGCCTGCGATGCAAGTGCGGTCAGCGGTGTCTTTTCCGACGGCTTCCAGACGACGGCATTGCCGCAGACCAGCGCCAGCGCCGTGTTCCATGACCAGACGGCGACCGGGAAATTGAAGGCGGAGATGACACCTATGACGCCGAGCGGATGCCAGGTTTCCATCATGCGGTGGCCGGGACGCTCGGTGGCGATGGTCAGACCATAGAGCTGACGGGAAAGACCGACGGCGAAATCGCAGATGTCGATCATTTCCTGGACTTCGCCGAGGCCTTCGGAGGTGATCTTGCCGGCCTCGATCGAAACGAGACGGCCGAGATCGGCCTTGCTGGCGCGCAGTTCCTCGCCGAGCAGGCGGATCAGTTCGCCGCGCTTCGGCGCCGGCACCAGACGCCAAGTGCGAAACGCCGCGTCGGCCTTTTCAATCTTTGCTGCGGCTTCAGCAGCCGTTACCGTCTTCAGGCTGGCGATCTGTTCGCCCGTCACCGGCGAGAAGGAGGCCATGTCGCCGCCCGTGTAGAGATCCCTGGAGACGCCGAGCTTCTCCAGAAGAGCGGCCGTTTCCTGAACGACATTCACCGTCTTCGTTGCAATGTTCATGATGAGCAAACTCCCGTTTTCCTGGTCGAAGGACTATCCGAAGCGCACCGCACCGAGCTCTCCCGGCGAGGTGATGGCTTTGAGGCCCTTGGCCATGTCCTTGATCTTCTGTTGCGTATAGAGGTCGTAATAGGCCTGGTTTTTCCGGCCGATGGCATGTTCGGCGCTGAAGCTGCCGTTGAAATCCGAAACGGCGATGGCAAACACCCAGTCGCGCAGCCGCTGTTCGAAAGCCTTGTCCGATGCCGAAGCGCTGTCCTTCGGCACCACCAGATTGAAATGCACGCCGCCATCGCCGATATGGCCGAAATCGCAGATCGTCACTTCCGGAAAGGCTTGCGGCATATCGGCCTTCATGCGGTCGCAGAAGGCCATGATATCACCTCTGCGGAAGGAAAGATCGAAGGCGATCAACTTTCCGGAATGCTTGACGCCTTCGGACAGTGCATGCCGCAGCGACCACATTTCATGGGCCGGGCCGACGAAGGCATCGGCAAGCGTCGCATCGTCACCTTCCCAGATTTCGGCGAGCACCGATTCCAGCACCGCATCGAGCGATTGTTCGCCCTCGCGCGGCACCCAGGTGCGGGAGATTTCCGCGAGGATCACATAATCCGGCACATTGCCGCCCTGGAACGGGTTCTTCAGCGACGGCACATGATCGAGCGCGGCTGAAACGGCGTTTTTCGAGATGCCTTCGAAGGCCGAGAGATAGGCGCCGAGCCTGTCTTCCATGGCCCGCAGCAGCGGCATCACATGGGCACCGCTGGCCGGAACCAGATAGGCGGTCGCCACCTGTTTCGGAAGCGGCTCAAGATTGAGCACGCATTCGGTGATGATGCCGAAGGAACCGGAGGTGCCGATAAAGACTTGCTTCCAGTCGATGCCGGTATTGTTCTTGCGCAGCCCCGAGGTGAGATCGAGGATCGTGCCTTCCTCGTCAGCCAGCACGACCTTGATGCCCAGCGTGTTACGGCGCACGTCGCCATATTTCAGGAAGCGCGATCCGCCGGTATTGGTGGCGAGCATGCCGCCGAGACGCGGATCGGCGCCGAGGTCGATCGGAAAGAACAGGCCGTGCTTTTCAAGTTTCCGGTTGACATCCGACAGCCGGAAACCGGCATCGGCGTGCAGCGAGCGATTGTCGCGATCGAGATCGAAACGCTGCGTCATGCGGTCAAGACTGATCACAGCCTGCGCGCCGGTTGTATCCGGCGTCGAGCCGGAAACCAGGCCGGTATTGCCGGACTGCGGGATAAGAGCGATGCCGTTCTTGACACAGTAGACAACGGCTGCCGAAACCTCTTCGGTCGTCTGCGGGCGCAGGACGATCGCCGCGCGGCCCGCGTCGTAGCGCGCGCCTGTCTGATAGGCGGCCATGTCCGCCTCCGCGGTGACAATGCCCTTGTCCCCGAGAATTCCGGTCAGCGCTGCGATATGGTTCTGGTCGATCATCGCCTCAGCTTTACTCGGCAGCCTGCGCGGACGAAAGCATCTGCCTGACATCGGCGATCGATGCCTGCTCGATGCCGGCATAATGATCGAATTCGTTCAGCACCCTGGCACCGAGATCGACTTCGAAGCGCTGCTGGTTGGGGCTTGCGACGAATTCCTGGGCGGCATCGTCGCCGAGATTGGACTGGAAGATGCCGGCGGCGCTGACGGGCAGGAAATCCTCGTAGACAATCGGATCGAACTGGACGAGGCCGTCAGCGATCAGGCTGTCGAGGCTCAAGGACGCATCGGCCCTGGTCCTGCGTCCCTTGGCGGTCAGCGAATAGGCGAAATAGCCGAGGCCTTCGGCGCGGATGCCGGCCCAGGTATCGGGGAAGGGCACGAAGGCTTCGGCAAGCGCCTTTTCATATTCGGCCGCATTCGAACCATCGGCCGCCGGGCGAATGATCTTGCGGGATGCGTTCAGCAAGTCGTCGTAAAGGGCACGGCCCTTCGGCGTCAGGGCGATGCCGCGCTGCTCGATCTCGCCAAAGCGGGCGGTGTGCGAGCCCTCATGCCAGCTGCCGTCTTCGGCCTGGAACGAGACCGGTTCTTCCAGCGCCTTGAACGAGGTCTGGCGCAAGAGGATGGCGCATGTGCGGGTCGGTGGGCCTTCGATGGTTGCTTTCGGGGAGATGCCGTAATCGGGCATGCGCGCCTGGACGGCGTCGATATCGAGCGTGCGCGGCGTCAGGTGGTTGATATGCGGGCCCTTGAAGGAGACGACATCGGCGATCAGCCGGTGGGCGTCGTGCAGGCGGCGGTACATGTCCGGGCCGACATTGGCCTTGTCATGCCAGCGGAAGGTTTCCAGCACCTCGGCAACGAAGCGCTCGGCGTCCGCCCCGTCGAGACCGCCCTGCTTTTCCGCCTTTTCCGTCAGCGCGATGGCGCCACCGGTGAAGATCCGGCGCCTGGAGAGGATCTGCGCGGCCTCGTCGCGGAGGGATTCGTCAGCGATCAGGTCGAGCCGCAGCAGCGAGGTAAAAACGCGAAAAGGGTTTTTCTTCAGGGCTGCATCGCCGACCGGACGGAAGGCCGTCGAATGAACCGGGACGCCGGCGGTCGAGAGATCGTAATAGCCGACCGGGAGCATGCCCATGACGGCGAAGACGCGGCGCATCATCGACAGTTCCGCCGGCGTGCCGAGCCGGATTGCGCCGTGGCGCTCCTCGGAGAGGCGTTCCAGCGTATCGGTATCCTCAAGGCGGGCCCGCAGAGCCGGATCGGCGGCGAACGTTTCGGCGTTCACCTGCCCCACCAGCTCCATCAGCGTGCCATAGGCCGGTACTTCCGTGCGATACATCGCCGACATCGCGGCGGAAAAGGCGATCCGGATATCGTCGGTGGATACGAAACTATTCTCTTTCACGGCAGCCCGCCTCGCAGTATGGAACAGATAAGGTCGATCATTCTCATTTCGTATCATATATGGGTCGAATGGGCATTGATTGCGACAGTTATGACTATGATCATGCGAGGCTGGAATGAAGTTGAGCAGAAGACTGGTCCCTGACGTCACCACGCTACAGGCGTTCGAGTGCGCTGCGCGTCATGGCAGCTTCACGCAGGCGGCGGCCGAGCTGAACCTGACCCAAAGCGCCGTCAGCCGCCAGATCAAGGATCTCGAAAGCCAGATCGGCGTGCTCCTGTTCGAGCGTATCCGCCAGCGGGTCATCCTCTCCGATGCCGGCCAGAAATTCCTGCCCGAGGTGCGCCGGCTGCTGACCCAATCCGAAGAGCTGATGGTCCGCGCCATGGCGTCGGCACGTTCGGAATCGACACTCTCCATCGCGTCGCTGCCGACCTTCGGCAGCCGCTGGCTGACGCCGCGGCTGCCGGATTTCCTCAAGGAACATCCCGGCACGGTGATCGACATCGCCTCCCGCTCGCAGCCCTTCGATTTCGAGGAGCAGAATTTCGACCTTGCCATCCACTACGGCCAGCCGGTCTGGGCGCATGCGACCTGCAGCTATCTCTGCAGCGAGATCATCGTGCCGGTGGCAAGCCCGGCCCTTCTGGCGCTCAATCCGATGAAAGAGCCCGGAGAGCTGGAGGACAAGCCGCTGCTGCATCTCGCCACCCGCCCGAAAATGTGGGCGCAGTGGTTCGAGAGCAATGGTGGCGAGATGAAGTCGGCCTATCGCGGCAACCGCTTCGACCAGTTTTCCATGGTCATCGAGGCGGCAGGTGCCGGTCTCGGCTTTGCGCTGGTACCGCTATATCTGATCGAACAGGAGCTTTCCACCGACAGGCTGCGCGTCGCCTTCGACCGGCCGATGCAGACGGAAAACAACTATTATCTCGTGGTGCCGGAAGGAAAGCTCGAAAACCCGGTCAGCCAGGCTTTCCGGACCTGGATCGTCAAACAGGTCGGTCGATGGCAGAGCGGAGGATAGAAGAGTTCCGCCGCGACGCAGCATAAAGCCCGGAACCTTTCCGATTTCCGTGCGTTCCGGTCCGGATGAACAGCCTCAAAGAAACAGTTTTGAACGATTTCCCGGGCTTCGCTGCGAAGGAAGACGGTAATCCTGGGCTTTCTTTTGCGTAGGGTGTCCGAATTCGCTTCGAAGGCAGGGCCCGCTTCTTGCAACATATTGGCACTACGGCTAAAAAATGCCTATTTCTTGCACCACGCAGCCTTGATAGCGAAGCGACTGCCGTCTTCACACTTTCCAAAGCCCGTCCGGGCAGTGCCAAAGCCTTTCGGTTTCCCGCCCGCGCGAAACCTTGCGGCTTTTGGCAGAGCGCAGACGGACACGAGGAGATCGTGGCGGCGCAGAGCCAACATCAGGGCAGCAGCCCATCCGGCACGACCATGCCAGCCGGACCCTTCAACACCGCTTGGATCCAGAACCCGTACCCATGCCCCTTCATAACACGCCATCCACGCCGCCGCGCGAAACCGAGATCAAGCCGATCGACTACAATGATTCGATCCGCTCGACCTATTTCACCATCGATGAGCTTCATGAATGCGGTGCAGCGCTCGCCCGCGATGGCGTTACGGCTCTGCCGGGCTTCTTTCCGTTCGAGTTCCGTCCGCGCCATCGTGAAAACGAAACCGAGATTTTCCGGGTCTACAAGGTCACGGCGACCGACGTCGAGGCCGGGGCCTCGATCACGCCTGCCGCCGAATGGCTGCTCGACAACCACTATCTGGTCGAGGAATCCATCCAGGAGGTTCGCCGCGATTTTCCACGCAAGTTCTATCGCCAGCTGCCGACCCTGTCTGTCGCCGGAACGACCATCCCGCGCACCATGGCGCTTGCCTGGCTTTATGTCGCCCACACGCACAGCACGGTGTCGCGCGAAAGCCTGACCGCCATGGTCGCCGGCTTCCAGAACCACGAGACGTTCAAGATCGGCGAATTGTGGGCGCTGCCGTCCATTCTCCGTTTCGTTCTGATCGAAAACCTGCGGCGCATCGCGATCCGCGTCGATCGCTCGCGCAACATGCGCAACAAGGCAAACGACGTCGCCGATCAGATCGTTCGGCTTGGCGAACCTGAAAAATTCAAGCCTATCCTGGCGGAAGCCGAAGCGCTCTGCGCCGACAACACCTTCGTCGCGCAGCTTCTCTACCGGCTGAGGGACGGGTCGCAAACATCCGGATATGTCATCACCTGGCTGGAAGAACAGCTGGAGAAACGCGGCAGCGACGTCGAGGAGGCGCTGGTCGCCGAGCAGAACCGCCTGTCTTCCGGCAATGCGACGATGAGCAACATCATCCGCAGCCTGCGCGAGATCGACGACAACGACTGGGCCGTCTGGTTCGAAAGCGTCAGCAAGCTGGATGATGCCCTGCGTGACGGCTCCGACTATTCGGCGCTCGATTTCGGATCGCGCAACAAATACCGCAACACGATCGAGCGGCTGGCGCGCCGTTCGGGCCATAGCGAACTCGAGGTGACGCAAATCGCCCTGAACATGGTCAAGGAGCAGGCACGCGCCGACGCCGAGACCACCGGCGTGCTGCACGAGCCGAATGTCGGTGGGTTTCTCGTCGGCAAGCAGCGCCGTTTGCTGGAAACCAAGATCGGCTATCGTCCTTCCATCCTCCAGACCATTATCCGGATCGGCCGGAAACTGGACTGGTTTGCCATCGCCGGGCCGAACATCCTGCTGACCATTCTTGCGATGATCACGGTCTATTTTTTCGTCAGCCCGATGGCGATCCCAACCGGTGCCAAGCTGATCATGCTGCTGCTGTTTGCGCTTCCCGCCTCCGAAGGCGCCGCCGGTCTCTTCAATACGCTGGTCACGCTGTTCGTGACGCCGTCACGGCTGGTCGGATACGAATTCCTCGAGGGGATTCCGGAGGATGCGCGAACCCTCGTCGTCGTCCCCTGTCTGATCGCCAAGCGCGATCATGTCGACGAACTCGTGCGCAATCTCGAGGTCCACTACCTCGCCAATCCGAAGGGCGAGATCTATTTCGCGCTTGTGAGCGACTGGACCGACAGCAAGACCGAGGAAACGGCCGCCGATCTCGACGTGCTCGACTACGCCAAGAACGAGATCGAAACGCTGAGTGCGCGTTACGCCCATGACGGGCGCATCCGCTTCTATCTGCTGCATCGCCGCCGCCTCTACAACGAGGCCGAGGGCGTCTGGATGGGCTGGGAGCGCAAGCGCGGCAAGCTGCACGAACTGAACCTGCTTCTGCGCGGCGACAGCGATACGAGCTTCCTTGCCGGTGCCAACATGGTTCCGGAAAACGTGCAGTACGTCATGACGCTCGATTCCGACACGCGCCTGATGCGCGATGCGGTGACGAAGCTGGTCGGCAAGCTGTACCACCCGATCAACCGCCCGGTGGTCGATCCCATCACCCAGAAGGTCACGGCCGGCTACGGCATTCTTCAGCCGCGCGTCACCCCGTCTCTGACGACCGGCAGCGACGCCTCGATGTTCCAGCGCATCTTCTCGATCAACCGCGGTATCGACCCCTACGTCTTCACCGTGTCCGACGTCTATCAGGACATCGCCGGCGAAGGCACGTTCACCGGCAAGGGGCTCTATCACGTCGACGCCTTCGAGGCGGCGCTGAAAGGCAAGATCGAAGAGAATTCGATTCTCAGCCATGACCTGCTCGAAGGCTCGCTGGCGCACTGCGCGCTTGTGAGCGACGTCGAACTGGTCGAGGATTTCCCGATCCGCTACGAGGTCGAGATGTCGCGCCAGCATCGCTGGGCGCGTGGCGACTGGCAGCTTTTGCCCTACATGTTCAACCTCTCCAACGGCGTCAGCATGCTCGGCCGCTGGAAGATGTACGACAACCTGCGCCGCTCGCTGATCCCGGTTGCCTGGCTGATCGCCTCGGTGATGGGCTGGTACTATATGGAGCCGACGCAGGCGCTGATCTGGCAGTTCGTGCTGATTTTCAGCCTGTTCGTCGCACCGACCATGTCTCTGATCTCCGGTGTCATGCCGCGTCGCAACGATATCGTCGCGCGGGCGCATCTTCATGCCGTTCTGTCGGAGATCCAGGCCGCGAACGCGCAGGTCGTGCTTCGCATCGTCTTCATCGCCCATGCGGCGGCCATGATGGCCGACGCGATCGTCCGCTCGGTCTACCGCACCTTTGTCAGCGGCAAGCTGATGCTCGAATGGCGCACCGCCGCACAGGTCCAGAGCTCCGCCGGCGGCACCGTCTGGGACTATTACCGTTCGATGTGGATCGTCCCGGTCCTGTCGGTCGTTTCGCTGGCGCTGGCCGCCATTTCCGACACCGGCATGCCCTTTATCGGCATCCCGTTTGCCGTGCTCTGGGCGCTCTCTCCCGCCATCGCCTGGTTCGTCAGCCAGTCTGCCGAGACGGAAGACCAGCTGGTCGTGCCGGAAGATGTGGTCGAGGAACTGCGCAAGATCGCGCGGCGGACATGGCTCTATTTCGAGCAGTTCGTCACCGCCGAGCAGCATTTCCTGCCGCCGGACAATTTCCAGGAAATTCCGCACCCGATCCTCGCCGAGCGCACATCGCCGACGAATATCGGCGTCTATCTCCTGTCGGTGATGTCGGCGCGCGATTTCGGCTGGATCGGCTTCGAGGAAACCATCCGCCGCCTGGAAGAAACGGTTGCCACGGTCGACCGCATGCCGAAATTCCGCGGCCATTTGTTCAACTGGTACAAGACCGACACGCTGGAAACGATGGAGCCGAAATATGTCTCCGCCGTCGACAGCGGCAATCTTGCCGGCCATCTGATCGCCGTCTCCTCCATGTGCCGCGATTGGGCCGAAGCCCCCTCCGCGCATGTCCAGGGCAATCTCGACGGCATCGGCGACGTCGCCTCCATCCTGTCCGAGGTACTGGCCGACCTGCCGGACGACCGCAAGACCGTGCGGCCGCTGCGCCGCCTGATGGAAGAGCGGATCACCGGCTTCCAGAACGCGCTTGCCGCCGTCAAGCGCGAGCACGAATTCGCCTCCATCCGGGTGATCAACCTCGCCGTCCTGGCGCGCGACATCCACAAGCTCACCGTCAACCTCGACCACGAGGTGAAAAGCGCCCAGAGCGGCGAAGTGACGAAGTGGGCGACCATGCTGGTCAACACCTGCGAAGCCCATATTGCCGACGGCGTCTTCGATCTCGGCGCCATCGAGGCGCTGCGCCAGCGCCTGATCGTCATCCGCGACCGGGCCCGCGATATCGCCTTTACGATGGATTTCAGCTTCCTGTTCCGTCCGGAACGGCGGCTTCTGTCGATCGGCTACCGCGTCAACACAAACGAACTTGACGAGGCCTGCTACGATCTTCTGGCATCCGAAGCGCGGCTGACCAGCCTGTTTGCGATCGCCAAGGGTGACCTGCCGACCGAGCACTGGTACAAGCTCGGCCGTCCGATCGTGCCGATCGGTGCGCGCGGCGCGCTGGTCTCCTGGTCCGGCTCGATGTTCGAATACCTCATGCCGCCACTGGTCATGCAGGAGCGGCAGGGCGGTATCCTCAACCAGACCAACAACCTGATCGTCCAGGAACAGATGAACCACGGCCGCCGCCTCGGCACGCCGTGGGGCATTTCGGAAGCGGCCTTCAACGCCCGCGACCACGAGCTGACCTACCAGTACACCAATTTCGGCGTACCGACGCTCGGCCTGAAGCGCGGCCTCGGCCAGAATGCCGTCATCGCGCCCTATGCCTCGATCCTTGCCAGCATGTACTTCCCCAAGGCAGCACTGGCCAATCTCGGGCGGTTGCGCGCCGTTGGCGCGCTCGGTGTCTACGGCTTCCACGATTCCGTCGACTACACACCGACACGCGTGCCGGAAGGCAAGACCTGTGCCGTGGTGCGCAACTACTATGCCCACCATCACGGCATGTCGATCGCCGCGGTCGCCAACGTCGTCTTCAACGGACGCCTGCGCGAGTGGTTCCATGCCGATCCGGTCATCGAAGCTGCCGAACTGCTGCTGCAGGAAAAGGCGCCACGCGACATCCCGATCATCAACACCAAGAAGGAACCGGAATCGCTCGGCAAGGGTCAGGAAGATCTCCTGCGCCCGGAAGTTCGCGTCATCACCCATCCGCTGACCAAGGATCGCGAGACGGTTTTCCTGTCGAACGGCCACTATTCGGTGATGCTGACCGCGACCGGTTCCGGCTATTCGCGCTGGAACGGTCAGACCGTTGCCCGCTGGAAGGCCGATCCGACCGAGGATCGTGCAGGCACCTTCATCTTCCTGCGTGACACCACGACCGGAGACTGGTGGTCGGCAACCGCCGAACCGCGCCGCGCGGAAGGCGAAAAGGCCACTGCCCGCTTCGGCGACGACAAGGCGGAGTTCATCAAGACCGTCGGCGATCTCACCAGCGAAGTCGAATGCATCGTCGCCACCGAGCACGATGCCGAAGGCCGCCGGGTGATTCTGCTCAACACCGGCACCGAGGACCGCTTCATCGAGGTGACGTCCTATGCCGAACCGGTTCTGACGACCGACGACACCGACAGCGCCCATCCGTTGTTTGCCAAGATGTTCCTGCGCACGGAAATCGACGCCAAGGGCGACGTCATCCGTGTCACGCGCAACAAGCGCAGCCCCGGCGAGCCGGATATGCAGGTGGCGCATCTGATCGTCGACAACGCTGCCAGCACCCGTCATACCGAAGCGGAAACGGATCGCCGTCGGTTCATCGGCACGGGCCGCACACTGGCCGAGGCGCAGGCCTTTGATACCGATGCCAGGCTTTCGGGCACGGACGGCTATACGCTCGACCCGATCGTCTCGCTGCGCCGCGTCGTGCGCGTGCCGGCCGGCAAGAAGGTCAGCGTGATCTTCTGGACCATCGCCGCCCCCGACCGCGAAGCGATCGACAAGGCCGTCGACCGCTATCGCCATCCCGACAGCTTCAATCATGAACTCATCCACGCCTGGACCCGTTCCCAGGTGCAGATGCGCCATGTCGGCGTCACCTCGCAGGAAGCCGCAAGCTTTCAGATGCTCGGCCGCTACCTCGTCTATCCGGACATGCAACTGCGCGCCGACACCGCCACGGTGCAGGCAGGTCTTGCGCCGCAATCGGCGCTCTGGCCGCTGTCGATTTCGGGTGATTTCCCGATCTTCGCCGTCCGCATCAACGACGATATCGATCTCGGCATCGCCCGCGAAGCCCTGAAGGCGCAGGAGTATCTGCGCTCGCGCGGCGTCACCGCCGATCTTGTCATCGTCAACGAGCGTGCCGCCTCCTATGCGCAGGACATGCAGCACACTCTGGATGCCATGGCCGAAAACCTGCGCCTGCGCGGCCTGTCCGATGGCCCGCGCCAGCATATCTTCGCCGTCCGCCGCGATATCATGGAGCCGGAGACCTGGGCGGCGCTGCTGTCGGCCTCCCGCGCTGTCTTCCATGCGCGCAACGGCAAGATTTCCGACCAGATTTCACGGGCGGAAAACCTGCTATCGAAACCGTCCAGGAAAAAGGACGCTCCAGCCCTTCCGCTTCTGGCAGTCGTCAGCGAGGAGAGCAGCGCTGCAAGCGCCGCCATCAGCGGCGACGGCCTCGATTTCTGGAATGGCTATGGCGGCTTTTCCGCGGATGGCCGCGAATATGTGACGCGCTTGCGCGGTGGCGAAGCCACGCCGCAGCCGTGGATCAACGTCATCTCCAACGACAGCTTCGGTTTCCATGTGGCAGCCGAAGGGGCCGCGTTTACCTGGGGCCGCAATTCGCGCGACTATCAGCTGACGCCCTGGACCAACGATCCGGTGATCAACCGTCCGGGTGAAGCCATCTTCATCAGGGACATGGAAAGCGGGGCCGTCCTGTCGCCTTATGCTGCCCTCTCGCGCCGCACCTCCGTGCTGTTCGAGACCCGGCATGGGCTTGGCTATTCCGTCTTCACGAGTGTGCAGGACGAACTGGAGATCGAGGTCAGCCAGACGGTTCATCGCACGCTGCCGGTGAAATACCTGCGGCTGCGGCTGAACAACACCTCCGGCGAAACCCGTAGCCTCAAGATCTACGGCTATGCGGAATGGGTGCTTGGCAACAACCGGGCAAAGACCGCGCCGTTCATTCTCTCGCATCACGACGAGGCAAGCGGCGCAGTGCTGGCGACCAATCCCTACAGCATCGACTATTCCGGCCGCACCGCCTTCCTCGCCGCCAGCGAAACGCCTGCCGGTTTCACCAGCAGCAGGCGCGAGTTCATTGGGCGGGCCGGCAGCATCTATGCGCCGCAGGCCGTGCTCGCTGGCAAGCCCCTGTCGGGCGCTGTCGAAGCCGATGGCGATCCCTGCGCTGCGATCGTTGTCGATGTGGCGCTGAAGGCCGGCGAGAGCCGGGAGCTGACGTTCTATATCGGCGATTCGGACAATGCCGGGCAGGCGCTCGAACATCTCGAAGAAGCCCGCAAGACCCCGTTCGAAGCGGTTCTTGAAGCCTCCAACAGCTACTGGCAGGACTTTACCGGCATTCTCCAGGTCGAAACGCCCGACAAGGCGTTCAACAACATGGTCAATGCCTGGCTGCCCTATCAGAGCCTCGGCTGCCGCATTCTGGCGCGCTCGGCCTTCTATCAGGCGAGCGGCGCCTTCGGCTTCCGCGACCAGCTGCAGGATACGCTCGCCTTCATCGTGCACCGGCCGGATCTCGCCAGAGCGCAGATCCTCAATGCCGCCGCACGGCAGTTTGTCGAGGGCGACGTCCTTCACTGGTGGCTGCCGGGCAACGGCTCCGGCGTCCGCACCCTGATCTCCGACGATGTCGTCTGGCTCGGCCATGCCGTGCAGCACTATTGCTCGGTCACCGGCACGAAGGACATTCTCGACGAGCAGATCGCCTTCATCGAGGGCGCAGCACTTGAGCCCGGCCAGCATGACAGCTTCTTCCAGCCGGCAGTGTCGGAGCGGCGCGCCAGCCTCTACGAACATTGCGCGCTGGCGCTCGATCTGGCGATTGCCCGCAAGGGCGAGAACGGCCTGCCGCTGATCCTGGGCGGCGACTGGAACGACGGCATGAACCGGGTCGGCATCGAGGGACGCGGCACCAGCGTCTGGCTCGGCTGGTTCCTCGCGGCAACGCTGCGCTCCTTCCTCGTCATCGCGCGGGAACGCGGCGACACCAGGCGGGTTTCCGCCTGGGAGGCGCATCTTGAAAGCCTCAAGCAGGCGCTCGAAACCGCCGGCTGGGACGGTACCCATTACCGCCGTGGCTATTACGACGATGGAACGCCGCTCGGCTCTGCCGAAAGCAGCGAATGCCGGATCGATTCCATCGCCCAGTCCTGGAGCGTCCTGTCCGGGGAGGGCGATGCCGCCCGCTCGGCGCAGGCCATGGATGCGGTGCTGGCGGAACTGGCCGATAGCGATCATCAGATCATCCGCCTGTTCACGCCGCCGCTGTCCGGCGCAGCGCAGGACCCGGGCTATATCGAAGCCTATCCGCCCGGCGTGCGCGAGAACGGCGGCCAGTATACCCATGCCGCGACATGGGTGGTCCTGGCATTGGCAGCCCAGAACCGAAAGGAAGACGCCTGGCGTGCATTCGAGATGCTCAATCCGGTCAATCATTCGAAAGACCGCGACAGTGCCGATCACTACCGCGTTGAACCCTATGTGGTTGCCGCCGATATCTACGGCGACGGCGATCTGACGGGACGCGGCGGCTGGACCTGGTACACGGGCTCGGCGGCCTGGCTCTACCGCGCAGCGGTCGAAGGCATTCTCGGCATCCGACGGCAGGGCGACAAGCTGATCATCCGGCCGGTCCTGCCGGAAGGCTGGGACGGCTTCTCCGCAACGTTGACCATCGACGGCAAGACGCATGCGATTGCCGTGACGAAAAATGCAAAAAGCGGCGAACCGATCGTCAGCATCAACGCTACTGTCACAAAAAACGCGCATGAAGGCGTTTTGTTGTAACTGCCGGCGCTTCGTTACGAACGGAAACCGGCTTTGCACCAGAAGGCGCAAAGCCGGTTTCGTTTTGATCGTCCGCAGTCGCATCGCGTCAATGGGGCAGGGGCACTGAACCCGGACGAGAACATTCTGAATGCTTCAAAAACTGCAATTCGAACCGTCTGCCGATGACGGAAAGACAGGACAGAACCACGCCATACCTGCCGAGCGCGACACCCGCCTCGACGTCTATCGTGCGCTTTGCCTCCTCACCATCTTCGTCAATCACGTACCGGGGCAATATCTCGAACACCTGACCACGAAGAACTACGGCTTCTCCGACTCCGCCGAGGCCTTCGTGCTGATCTCCGGGCTTTCGGCCGGGCTTGCCTACGGGCGGAAGTTCAATATCGGCAATCGCCTTGCCCTCACCCTGAAGATCTGGCGCCGCGCCTTTACGCTCTATGTCGCCCACATCATGACCAGCATCATCACGCTGGCGATCTTTGCCGGCGGCGCCCTCTATTTCGGCCGGCAGGACCTGATCGGCGAGATCAACATCCGTCCGATCGTCGATCATACCGAGCAAGGGCTCGTCGCCATGGTGCTGCTGGGGCATCAGCTGGGCTATAACAACATCCTGTCGATGTATGCCGTGGTCTTCCTGCTCCTGCCCGGCATTCTCTGGCTGCATGGGCGCAGCCCCTTCCTGCTGTTCATCGCCTCCGCCGCCCTGTGGCTGGCCGCCGGCATCTTCACCATCGTGCCGATCAACTTCCTCGACGAAGGCTACTGGTTTCTCAATCCGTGGTCCTGGCAGTTCCTGTTCGTCATCGGCATGATCTGCATGATGCGGGCACGCGCCGGCAAACGGCTGCCGCGTCATCCGCTGTTGATCGCCGTCTCGGCAGGTTATGTGACGCTATCGCTTTTCTGGGTCCTGCTGTCCTGGTGGAGCATCGATTTTTCCTACGGCCTGCCCGCCGTCCTGACGGGTTTCGACAAAACCTTCCTGTCGCTCACGCGCCTGCTACACGTTCTGGCGCTGGCCTATCTGCTGACCGTCTTTCCGGTCTTCAGCCGGATGACGCGCCTGCGCATCGATCATCCGCTGGTCCTGATCGGCCGGCATTCTCTGCCTGTCTTCATCTTCGGGACGATCCTCGCCATGGTCGGCCAGGTGCTGCTGTTCGTGACGGGACGCGATCCGCTCTGGGGTTCGCTGTTCGTGCTTGGCGGCATCGGCCTGCATTTCGCCTATGCCCGCTATCTCGACTGGATCGGCGGCCTGTCCCGGCCTCGCGTCGCGAAGGCATGAAAAAGGCCCCAGTCCGGGGCCTTTTTCATCTTTGATAGCTGGCCGCGTTGCCGATCAGGCTGCCGCGTGGCTCTTGCGGACGTCCTCGTCGGTGAGGATGCCGCTGGCCCGCAGCAGCGAGGCAAACCGGCCATTGCTCTGGCTCAGCTCGTTAAAGCCACCCATCTCGACGATCCGGCCATGATCCATGAAGATCACCAGATCGGCTTCGCGCACCGTCGACAGGCGGTGGGCGATGATGAAGGTGGTGCGATCCTTGCGCAGGTTGTCGATCGCAGCCTTCACCCGGTTTTCGGTCTCGACGTCGAGCGCACTGGTGGCTTCGTCGAGCACGAGGATCGGTGCATTCTTCAGGATCGCCCGGGCAATGGCGATACGCTGGCGTTCGCCACCGGACAGCCTGTTGCCACGTTCGCCGACGCGTGTCTCGTAACCTTCCTGGCGGCCTTCGATGAAGTCGGCGGCAGCAGCCGCTTCGGCGGCAGCCATCACCTCGACGAGGGACGCATCTTCGCGGCCAAGGCGGATGTTCTCGCAGATCGACCGGTTGAGCAGGCCCGCATCCTGAAACACGGTGGCGATCGAACGGCGCAGGGACTTGCGGGTGACGGTCGAGATATCGACGCCATCGACAAGGATCTGGCCGGCGGCCGGCTCATGGACGCGCTGCAAAAGGTTGACCAGCGTCGTCTTGCCGGCACCGGTCGGGCCGACGATGGCGATCGTCTGGCCGGCCTTGGCGGTAAACGACACGTTGCGCATGCCTTCGGTCGAATTGGCGAAGTTGAAGGACACGTCGCGAAACTCGACTTCGCCGCGCACGTTGTTCAGCTCGCCGGCATCGGCAGGCTCTTCGCGTTCGCGGACCGAGTCTTCCAGGATAAAGAAGTCCTCGAGCTTGGCACGGGCTTCGAAAATCTGCGTCACGAAGGCTTTCATCTGGTCGAGGCGGCCGATCAGCAGGCCGGCAAAGCCGATGAAGGCAATGACGTCGCCGATGCCGAGCTGGCCCTTCTGCACCAGGAAAGTACCGATGACGAGGATGGCCATCATCGAGATGGTCGAGGCCATGCGGTTCAGCGCGCTGGCCAGCGCCCACCAGTCGAGGACCGGCAGCTGGGCGGAAATCAACCTCTGGGTAAAATTCTTCAGCTCGCGGGTTTCGGCCTCGATGCGGTTGTAGCTATGGACGACCGAAACGTTGCTGATCGAGTCGGAGACGTGGGAGAAGACCGTGTGATAGTGGTCCTCGACCGAGGCCTGGCCTTCCTTGGTCCGCGTCATGACGAACTTGCCGACGACGACATAGAGCACGCCGAGCACGACGAGAACCAGCGACAGGCGAACGTCCATGGCAAAGGCTGTCGGAACCAGAAGCATCAGCGCCACCGCGGTCGCCAGATGCTGACGCATGAATTCGAGCCAGAGGCCGAACAGCGTTTCGCAGGCGCGCAGCAGCGTGTGCAGGGCATTGGAGGTGCCGCGCTGGGTGTGCCACGACAGGGGCATGGAGATGATACGGCCGAAAGCTTCGGTGATCAGCGTCGAGCGGCGCGTATGCGCCAGCCGGTCCGCCTCACGGGCGACCAGCACGAAGGCGATCGTATTGAAGACACCGAGGCCCGCCCACATCAAAAGCAGGGGCGTAACGGTCTGCTTGGAGGAGATGGCGTCGATGATGCGGCCGAACAGAATGGGCTCTGCAATCGTGATGACCGCCAGGACGATATTGGCGACAACGATGGCGGATACCCGGAGCTTGTGTACGGCAAGATACTGAAGCGCTCTCGCATAGACCTGGAACAATGACACTGTCTTATCCCTCTTGGGAAGTTGAATTGCGTTGCAACAACAAGCAACATGGCATTCGTGTCTCAGTATAGTTTAGAGAGAAGCCCGGATTTCCGTGGAAAATGCGTCGGTTCGATCATTATTCATGACAAAAACACTCATTTTTCTCGGCAATTCTCCGAACCTTCTTTCTCTTCCATGGCCAAACAAAACATCGTCTGTAATCAACTTTGAGGTCGAACGGGCAAGCTTATCTGTGATAAGGACCGAGATGAGACAAAATGGCTCGTATCGCCTCGATCGATTTATCCATAGCTTGCTATTTTTCGCACCTTGCAGTTGGACGGCGATGCGGTGTTAGGTGGTTCCATGACTGACGATGGCGATTATCGCGATTGCAACATGAATGGGTGCTGAACGGGACATTCATGCTGCGGCGCAACAGATTACTGTCAGAGACTGAAATTGATTTTTTGAAGGAACATTAATGAATATCACATTGCTGGTGCAATTTTTGGCACTGATAGATGAGATGCGAAGCAGGGATGAAATCGTTCAGGAATTCGAACGGGTCCTGGACCGTTACGGCTTCGACTATTACGGGATCGTCCGCCAGCCCAAGCCCGATGAAAATCCCCTGAGCCTGCTGCTTGCAGGACGCTGGCCCGACGGCTGGCCGCAGATCTACATCAAGAAGAAATACGTCATCATCGATCCGACGATCCGCTATCTCGGCCACGCGCAGCGCGGCTTCCGCTGGCGCGATACCCTGGTTGCCTTCCGTTCCGACCCGCATCGCAAGCGCATGGAGCGCATGATGGTGGAAGCACGCGGCCACGGCCTGTATGATGGCTATATTTTCCCCGTTCACGGGCGCCGCGGATTGCTCGGCAACATGACGCTCGGCGGCCGCGTCGTCGATCTCAGCCCCGTGGAAATGAGCCTGTTCGACGCCATCGCCAAGAAGATATTCTGGCGGCTTCTGGAATTGAGCGATCCGACGGTTCTTGCCGACATGGTCTCCAGCGTCGATGTGCAGATGACACGCCGCGAAATGGAGGCCTTGCACTATCTGGCCGATGGAATGACCTCGAACGAGATCAGCAGGATCCTCGATATCTCGACCCACACCGTCGACTGGTACATGAACGGTATCCAGGAAAAGTTGAAAGCAAAGAACCGCCATCACGCCGTGGCGCTGTCGTTCCGCCTGGGACTGATTTCCTGATTGGAAATGAATCGCGCTATGGCGTCACTCTCAAATTGAACTTCAAGTCATGAAACGCTAATAATTCTTTTCGCGGTGCAACATTACCGTGTTTCAAGTCTTGAGGAGTCCGACTTGCCCATCTCGAAAATTCTTGTCGCCAACCGTTCTGAAATTGCCATTCGCGTGTTTCGCGCCGCAAACGAACTGGGAATAAAAACGGTTGCGATATGGGCGGAAGAGGACAAGCTGGCGCTTCACCGGTTCAAGGCGGACGAGAGTTACCAGGTCGGCCGCGGGCCGCACCTTGCCCGCGACTTGGGACCGATCGAAAGCTACCTGTCGATCGAGGAGATCATCCGGGTCGCCAAGCTCTCGGGGGCCGATGCCATCCACCCCGGTTATGGCCTTCTGTCCGAAAGCCCGGAATTCGTCGATGCCTGCAAGGCGGCGGGAATCATTTTCATCGGCCCGACCGGCGATACGATGCGGCGGCTCGGCAACAAGGTCGCCGCCCGCAATCTCGCCATTGAAATCGGCGTGCCCGTCGTTCCGGCCACCGAACCGCTTCCCGACGACATGGCTGAAGTGGCCAGGATGGCCGAGGAGATCGGCTATCCGATCATGCTCAAGGCTTCCTGGGGCGGCGGCGGCCGTGGCATGCGCGCCATCCGCGATCCGAAGGATCTTGCCCGTGAGGTCACGGAAGCCAAGCGCGAGGCGATGGCCGCCTTCGGCAAGGACGAAGTCTATCTCGAAAAGCTGGTGGAACGGGCGCGTCACGTCGAAAGCCAGGTGCTGGGCGATACCCATGGCAATGTCGTACACCTGTTCGAGCGCGATTGTTCGGTCCAGCGCCGCAACCAGAAGGTTGTCGAGCGCGCACCGGCTCCCTATCTGACCGAAGCCCAGCGCCAGGAACTGGCCGGCTATTCGACCCGGATTGCCAAGGCGACGAACTATGTCGGGGCCGGCACGGTCGAATATCTGATGGATATGGACTCAGGCAAGTTCTACTTCATCGAAGTCAATCCGCGCATCCAGGTCGAGCACACGGTCACCGAAGTGGTCACCGGCATCGATATCGTCAAGGCGCAGATCCATATCCTCGACGGCTTTGCCATCGGCACGCCGGAATCGGGCGTTCCGAAGCAGGAAGACATCAAGCTCAACGGTCACGCGCTGCAGTGCCGCATCACCACCGAAGACCCGGAACAGAACTTCATTCCCGACTACGGCCGCATCACCGCCTATCGCGGCGCCACCGGTTTCGGCATCCGGCTCGACGGGGGCACGGCCTATTCGGGCGCCGTCATCACCCGCTTCTACGATCCGTTGCTCGAAAAGGTCACCGCGTGGTCGCCGAGCCCGGAAGAAACGATCGCGCGCATGCACAGGGCGCTGCGCGAATTCCGTATCCGCGGCGTCGCCACCAACCTCACCTTCCTCGAAGCGATCATCACGCACGAGAAATTCCGCGACAACAGCTACACGACGCGCTTCATCGACACGACGCCGGAACTGTTCCAGCAGGTCAAGCGCCAGGACCGCGCCACCAAGCTGCTCACCTATCTCGCCGACGTGACCGTCAACGGCCATCCGGAAGCCAAGGGGCGGCCGAAGCCGTCCAAGGACATCGCCGCGCCGGTGGTGCCGTTCACGCCCGGCGACATCCAGCCCGGCACCAAGCAGCTGCTTGACGAACTCGGCCCGAAAAAATTCGGGGAATGGGTGCGTGCGCAGAACCGCGTGCTGATCACCGACACGACGATGCGCGACGGCCATCAGTCGCTGCTCGCCACCCGCATGCGCACGTACGATATCGCCCGGATCGCCGGCACCTACGCCCGCGCCCTGCCGAACCTGTTTTCGCTGGAATGCTGGGGCGGTGCCACCTTCGACGTTTCCATGCGCTTCCTCACCGAAGATCCGTGGGAGCGCCTGGCCAAGGTGCGCGAAGGCGCGCCGAACCTGCTCCTGCAGATGCTGCTGCGCGGCGCCAACGGCGTCGGCTACAAGAACTATCCCGACAATGTGGTGAAATACTTCGTCCGCCAGGCTGCCAAGGGTGGCATCGACCTGTTCCGGGTGTTCGACTGCCTCAACTGGGTGGAGAACATGCGGGTGTCGATGGACGCCATCGCCGAGGAAAACAAGCTCTGCGAAGCGGCCATCTGCTACACCGGCGATATCCTCAATTCGGCGCGCCCGAAATACGACCTGAAATATTATACCGCCCTCGCCGCCGAGCTTGACAAGGCCGGCGCCCATATCATCGCGGTCAAGGACATGGCAGGCCTGTTGAAGCCGGCCGCCGCCCGTGTGCTCTTCCGGGCGCTGCGCGAGGCGACCGACCTGCCGATCCACTTCCATACCCATGACACATCCGGCATTTCCGCCGCGACCGTGCTTGCGGCCGTGGAATCGGGGGCCGACGTGGTCGATGCGGCGATGGATTCCCTGTCGGGCAATACCTCGCAGCCTTGCCTGGGCTCGATCGTCGAAGCCCTGCGCGGCACCGAGCGCGACCCGGATCTCGATCCGGAATGGATCCGCCGCATCTCCTTCTACTGGGAAGCCGTGCGCCACCAGTACGCGGCCTTCGAAAGCGATCTCAAGGGCCCTGCATCCGAAGTCTACCTGCATGAAATGCCGGGCGGCCAGTTCACCAACCTCAAGGAACAGGCCCGTTCGCTGGGGCTGGAAAGCCGCTGGCACCGCGTTGCCCAGACCTATGCCGATGCCAACCAGATGTTCGGCGATATCGTCAAGGTGACACCATCCTCCAAGGTGGTCGGCGACATGGCGCTGATGATGGTCAGCCAGGACCTGACGGTCGCCGATGTCCTCAATCCGGACAAGGACGTCTCCTTCCCGGAATCGGTAGTGTCGATGCTGAAGGGCGATCTCGGTCAGCCTCCGGGCGGATGGCCGCAGGCGCTGCAGAAGAAGGCGCTGAAGGGCGAAAAGCCCTATACGGTTCGTCCCGGCTCGCTTCTGGAAGATGCCGATCTCGATGCGGAGCGCAAAAGCATCGAGACCAAGATCGAACGCGAAGTCAGCGATTTCGAGTTTGCCTCCTACCTGATGTATCCGAAGGTCTTCACCGACTATGCGCTGGCGCACGAGACCTATGGTCCGGTCAGCGTGCTGCCGACACCGGCCTATTTCTACGGGCTGGGCTCGGGCGAGGAACTGTTCGCCGATATCGAGAAAGGCAAGACGCTCGTCGTCCTCAATCAGGCGCAGGCCGAGGTCGACGAAAAGGGCATGGTCAAGGTGTTCTTCGAGATCAATGGTCAGCCGCGCCCGATCAAGGTTCCCGATCGCAACCGCGGCGCCTCCAGCGCCGTTCGCCGCAAGGCGGAAGCCGGCAATGGCGCCCATCTCGGCGCCCCGATGCCGGGCGTCATTTCCGCCGTCGCGGTCACTGCCGGCCAGACGGTGAAATCCGGCGACGTGCTGTTGTCGATCGAGGCGATGAAGATGGAAACCGCGCTGCACGCGGAAAAGGACGGTACCATCGCCGAAGTGCTGGTGCGCACCGGCGACCAGATCGACGCCAAGGATCTGTTGATCGTTTACGGGGCTTGACGCTTTGGTAAAGACACAGGCGGCCGGGAAGCCGGCCGCCTGCCTGCCTCAAAGGGGCGGCTCCCTCTATTGGCCGGTTACCGCAACCAGTCCGCATAATCCGGCACCAGAAGATGCAGCGGCGGTTCATCCTCCTCGATCCCTGAAAACCGCGTCACCGCCGGATCCTCGAAGATATTGTCGGTATTGTCGTCGTTGACGGTCGAAACCTCGGCGACGAAGACATCCGCCCCCTCTGCCCAGAACGCATGCCAGTCTCCCGGCATCAGCGTCACGCTTTCTCCGGGCGCAAGCCGCAGCTTGTGGCCGGGGGCGAAATCACGCCAGAGACCATCCGTCGCCAGCCGCACGCCCTTGCTGCGATCGCATTGCCCGTCCGTATCGCCGAACAGCTCGATCACCAGCGTGCCGCCGCCGCGATTGATGATGTCCTCGGCTTTCAACAGATGCCGGTGTGCCGGTGTCACCTGGTCCTTGCGCGCAATCATCGCCTTTTCGGCGTAAAGCATGCCGCGCCCCCGTTGCAGATCGGCAAAGCGGCCATTGCGCACGGTGAACAGGAACAGCCCGGTTTTCGTAAAATCGCCAAGACCGAAATCGGTAATATCCCAGCCGAGCGATGCGCCGGTGATCCCGTCGATCTCCGCCTTGCGCGCCCGCATCTCGTCCGGAGACCAGCGCGAAAACGGCGGCAGGACGAAGCCGAACGAGCGCATGAAGGCCTCGCCCTCGCGCATGATCGCGTTGATGGCGCTGCGTTTCATCGGATGTGTCATGATATCCTCCCTCAGCGAACGCCGATGCCGGCCGTCAGGCCGCCATCGATCCGGTGGTCCGATCCCGTGATGAACGCCGCCTTGTCCGACGCCAGAAAGGCCGCAAGCGCAGCCACCTCCTCCGGCTCACCGATGCGCCCGAGCGGATGTGCAGCACCGAAACGCTGGAAAACGGATTCGATATCGGCATCCTCGCCTTCGAACGTACGGGCCGCCAGCTCCAGGATCGGCGTGCGCACCGAGCCGGGACTGATCGATACGACGCGGATACGATCAGGCGCGAAATCGAGCGCCATCGCCCGCGTCAGAGCATGGATCGCCCCCTTGGAGGCGACATAGGCCGAGACGCCGCGCTGGCAGGCATGTCCCTGCACGCTGGACAGATTGACGATGACGCCACCGCCGCGCTTGCGCATCTCCGGCACGCCGAATTCCGCCGTCAGGTGGATCGACCCGACATTGACGGCCATGCAGCGCATGAAGCTCTCGAACGGCGTCGTCTC
The DNA here is from genome assembly GCF_001687365.1 of Pararhizobium polonicum. Classification (GTDB taxonomy): domain Bacteria; phylum Pseudomonadota; class Alphaproteobacteria; order Rhizobiales; family Rhizobiaceae; genus Pararhizobium; species Pararhizobium polonicum. The sequence goes on along the minus strand of NZ_LGLV01000013.1, from coordinate 165,130 downwards.
GGCGGTGCCATACGGATGGACGGCGGCCGAATTGACGATGATGTCGATGCCGCCGAAACGCGCAACCGCGGCCGCCATGGCGGAGGAAACATTCTCGGGCACGGATACATCCGCATGCAAAACGGCAAGAAACAGGTTCTCCGCCGCTGCCATCTCCTCCAGCTCGGCATTCGCCGCCAGATCGATCCCGAGCGACGCCACGGAGGCGCCCTGCCGGGCCAAGTGCAGCGCAACGGCACGGCCGATCCCGGTTGTTCCGGTCACGACCGCAACCTTTCCGGCAAACTCACTCATGACCCGTCTCCTCCCGCTCCATCTTTTTCCGGCCTGCCGTTTGTATTCCGCCGGATCGATCAGCAGCCGGAATGAACTCCAGTCCCGCGTCGAGATGCCGATCCATGTGATAGGCAAAGCCGATCCTGTCGCCTTGGCGCAAAGCCTCAACGATATCGGCATGTTCCGCCGCAACGCCCTCCAGAACCTGGCGCTGCGACTTGCCCGCCAGCATCAGCCGCCGGATCACCGGTTTCAGCATGCCGTAGGTTTCCGACAGCGTCCGGTTGCCCGCCGCATCCACCATCAGCTTGTGGAACTGATAGTCGAGGTCCGACGCCTCTTCGGGCGTGGTGGCCTGGCGAATGCGCATATTGAGCGCATCCATTTCCTGAAGGGTCTCCTCGCTGATCCGGCCGGCAAGACGATCGAACAGGTTCATTTCAGTGAGCCGCCGGTAGCCCTGGATATCGCGAAACGCATCGACGGAAATGTCCATGGCAAAGGAAAACAGATCGCGCATGGCCGACTGATGCTGATCGGTCAGCACCGCTCCGACCTTCTGGCGCGATTCGGCCACGCCATAGGCCTTCAGCGTCCGGAAGGCTTCACGCACCGTGTTGCGGCTGGCATCGAACATGACCGCGAGTTCGCCTTCGCTCGGCAGCACGTCGCCGACCGTCAGCCCGCGTTCGCGGATCAGGCCGCGAATATGCTGGACCATACCGTCCACGGCGGATGCCCGGGGAACCTCTTCCATGCCATTCCTCATCGGCCGCTCCTTCACCTGCGCAGTCACTATATGCCCCACATATTACGCCAATCAACTCTCATATCTTGCATTTTCGTCTATCATCCGTTTAATTGTCCAACATTATAATGGGAGGCACTGACATGCTCGAAAGCTGGCGCTGGTTCGGACCGCAGGATCCGGTCACTCTGTCGGATGCGCGACAGGCCGGCGCGCACGGGGTCGTCACGGCCCTGCATCACATCTATGACGGCCGCATCTGGACGCCGGATGATATCACCGAGCGCATGGCACTGATCCACAAAGCCGGCATGACATGGGCGGTCTGCGAATCCATTCCCGTCAACTCGGCGATCAAGCGCCGCGACGGCGAATGGCGGCGTTATCTCGATGCCTGGAAGCAATGCCTTGCCAATCTCGGCAAGGCCGGCGTGCCTGTTGTCTGCTACAATTTCATGCCGGTGGTCGACTGGACCCGCACCAACCTGATGTATCCGACCGAGGCCGGCGGCTATGCGCTGCGCTTCGACATGATCGATTTCGTCGCCTACGACGTCTTCGTCCTGAAACGCCGCGCCGCCGAGGAGAGCTACGACGCACCGGTGGTCGAGGCAGCCCGCAAGCGGCTGGCGGCGAAAAGCCAGGACGAGATCCTGACGCTGGAAAAGAACATCATCGCCGGCCTTCCCGGTGGCGAGGACAGCCACACGCGCGAAACCATCCGTGGCCATATCGCCGCCTTCGACGACACCTCGTCGGACGACATGCGCGCCAACCTGATCGAGTTCCTGCAAGAAGTCGTGCCCGTCGCGCAGGAAACCGGCGTCCGGCTCGCCATCCACCCGGACGACCCGCCCTTCCCGCTGTTCGGCCTGCCGCGCGTCGTCTCCACGGCCGACGATGTGCAAACGATCCTCAGCGCCGTCGATGCCCCGGAAAACGGCATCACGCTCTGCGCCGGCTCCTATGGCTCGCGCGCCGGCAACGACGTGGTGGAGATGGCCAGAAGCTTCGCCGACCGCATCCACTTTGCCCATCTGCGCAATGTCACCAAGGAACCGGACGGCTCCTTCATCGAATCCGAGCACCTGGCCGGCGACGTCAACATGGTCTCGCTGATTTCAGTTCTGCGCGCCGAAGAGCGGCGGCGGGAGAGGGAAGGCCGCCCCGACAGCGTCATCCCCATGCGCCCCGACCACGGCCACCTTTTGATCGACGACCAGAAAAAGACGGTCAACCCCGGCTATTCCTGCATCGGCCGCCTGAAAGGCCTCGCAGAACTGCGCGGCGTCATCGCCGCGGTCGATCAGCTGACATAGGTGTGTGGGCGATCAGGGGGCATCCATTCGGATGCAGATCAAGGAGAGCGGCGTTACCACACAACAGTTTTCCGGGATGGCTCCGAACGAACATTCGCAAGAATGCCCGGCGGGCACCTTTACATCGAGAGCGAATGGCAGACCGATTCCTGTCGCCCCCAAAGCGGCCCGCGAAGGTTCTCCGCATAATCAAAAAAACCTCACGCTCGTCAGGCCTCCGTCTACATCTACGATTCAGAGTCAGCTGCGGTAGCCTGCCCGTAATTTCTCAAAACTGAACTTAAATCGTACCCACGTGACGCCTTGGCGTCATCTCCAACTCAAAGAGGCGTAGCAAAAGCGCTCGTGTGAAGATCGGTGTGCGCGGAAAGCGCCGGCAGCCCAAGCCCAAGCCCAGAATGGCGGAGAGGGTGGGATTTGAACCCACGATACCCTTGCAGGTATGCCGCATTTCGAGTGCGGTGCGTTCGACCACTCTGCCACCTCTCCGGATATGCTGGTCGGCGCCGTAGCGCGAGGCGGTTCATAGCGGCAGTTTTCGCGGATGACAAGGGGGCATATCAAGGAATATCAGGCGCATGCACGTCTTTCGTCTTGACAGTTTTGCCGGCTTCCAGTAATTCGCGCAATCGAAGTGGTGTGGCATGTCCTCACCGCGCCGGGTGTCTTTTGCGCCCGTTCACCGGCAAGGCCTCAAACCTTGCCATGTCCGACTGAAGAAAAAGACGGCCCCGCACAGCGGAGAGCCGGAACGAACATGAAAGGATATAAAATGTTCGCAGTCATCAAGACCGGCGGTAAACAGTACCGCGTGGCAGCCAACGACGTTCTGACGATTGAAAAATTGGAAGGCGCCGCAGGCGACAAGATTGAATTCACCGAGATCCTGATGGTTGGCGTCGGCGCCGATGCAACCATCGGTGCTCCGTTTGTCGAAGGTGCCGTTGTCAGCGCCGAAGTTGTGGAACATGGCCGCGCCAAGAAGGTCATCGCCTTCAAGAAGCGCCGCCGCCAGAACTCGAAGCGCACCCGCGGTCACCGCCAGCACAACACGACCGTCCGCATCCTGGACATCGCTGCTGTTGCCGGCGCGAAGGCGAAGAAGGCTTCCAAGAAGTCTGAAGACGCCGCCGCTGAAGCTGCAAACTGAGCAACGGATCTAAAGGTTTAAAGGAGAACACCCATGGCACATAAAAAAGCTGGCGGTTCCTCGCGCAACGGTCGCGATTCACAGTCCAAGCGCCTCGGCGTGAAGAAGTTCGGTGGCGAAGTCGTCATTCCGGGCAACATCATTCTGCGCCAGCGCGGAACCCAGTGGCATCCGGGCGCCAATGTCGGCCTCGGCAAGGACCACACCATTTTTGCACTGACGGCGGGCAACGTGAACTACCGTACGAAGGCCAATGGCCGCGTGTACGTGTCTGTAATGCCGAAAGCCGAAGCAGCGGAATAAGCCGGTAGCGCTCTAAAACAGCCGGCGTCTCATCGACCCGGCTGACGCTTACCGTTCAGGCCAAGATCAAAAGGGGAGATGGGGCGATGCCCGATCTCCCCTTTTTCACGTCTTGGAGGACTGAACATGCAAAGCGAATTGTTGAGGGAGAGCCAATCACGGTCTCCTGAGGAAAGGCTGCGGCCTCAGCGGTCAAGGACCGATTGCCCGATATTGTTATCGCCCAGGCTCGTTTTGCGCGCCCCCCACGAAGACGATATCGACGCCCTTGCCCATCTTGCCAACAACGCCAATATCGCCACCATGGTTTCGCGCATGCCGCACCCCTACACGGTGGCCGATGCCGCGGATTTCGTACGCCGTACGAAGACGGGCACGATTGGCAAGTGCGTCTATGCGATTACCAAAGCGGATAATGGCGCATTTCTCGGTTGCTGCGGTGTCGAGCCGCATCCCGACGGCAGAACGGCGGAGCTCGGCTACTGGCTGGGCGAACCGCACTGGAACAAGGGCTATGCCACCGAGGCGGCGCAGGCGCTGACCGACATGGCCTTCCGCACCCGCGACATCGACCAGATCGATGCGCGCTGCCGGGTCATGAACGTCGCCTCGCGGCGGGTCATCCAGAAGTGCGGCTTCCAGTTTCAGGGGTCGGGCATGGTCGACAGCCTGGCGCTCGGCGGCATGATGTCGGTCGAATGGTACAGGCTCGACCGCAAGACCTGGATGTCGTTGCGCAGCTGGGGAGGCCTGAGATGACCGCTCACCTGCGTGAACGGCCGAAGATCGCGCTCCGTCCCGATCCCGGCCCCTGCCCCGTCATCGAAACCGGGCGGTTGATCCTGCGTCCGCACAAGCTGTCCGATGCGGACGCCATTGCGCAGTCGCTGGGTGATTACCAGATCTCGCGCATGCTGGCGCGTGTGCCCATGCCCTATCACCGGCAGGATGCGCTCGACTGGCTCACCCGGCAGGGCTCCGGCCTCATTGCCGGCTGGACGCTGGCGATCACAACCGGCGACGATGTCCATATCGGCTGCGTCGGCATCGAGCTCATGCACGGCCAATGGCATCTCGGCTACTGGCTGAACCGCTACTACTGGAACCGCGGTTACGCCAGCGAAGCCGCCCATGCGGCGATCGAACGCTTCTTCCGGCGCATGCCCGGCACCGTCCTGCATTCCGGCGTTTTTGCCGACAATGCGGGATCGCTGAAGCTGCAGAAGAAGCTCGGCTTCGAGATCACCGGCTGCAGCCAGGTCTATGCTCTGGCGCGCAACGGCATGGTCAGCCATATCGAAACCAGGATCACGGCGGCCGACCTGCGCAAGCCTTGATCTCCACGAAAAACCAACCCCGCGGATGCTGCTGCATTCGCGGGGTTGGTCTCCATTCCCATTGCAGCCCTCAGTGAACGCCGAGAAACTGTTTCAGCTCCGGCGTCTGCGGGTTGGAAAACACCTCGCCCGGCGGCCCGATCTCGTGAACGCGGCCCTGGTGCATGAAGACGACACGCGAGCAGACGTCGCGGGCGAACTTCATTTCATGCGTCACCATCAGCAACGTCATGCCTTCGGCGGCCAGCTCGCGCACGACGGCCAGCACTTCCGCCACCAGTTCCGGATCGAGCGCCGAGGTGATCTCGTCACAGAGCAGCGCGATCGGCTCCATCGCCAGCGCCCGGGCAATGGCCACCCGCTGCTGCTGGCCGCCGGACAGCTCGTCGGGATAGGCATCGAACTTGTGGCCGAGGCCGACGCGGTCCAGCATCTTCCGCGCCATGGCTTCGGCAGTCTTGGTGGCGGTTTTCTTGACGACGGTCTGCGACAGGATGACATTGCCGCCAACCGTCAGGTGTGGAAAGAGATTGAACTGCTGGAAGATCATGCCCACCTTCAGCCGCAATGTCTTCAGATGCAGCTGATCGTCGAGCAACTGGGCGCCGGCAACCGAGATCGAGCCGCCGCTGATCATTTCCAGCCCGTTGATGCAGCGCAGCAGTGTCGATTTTCCCGATCCGCTCTTGCCGATGATGGCAATCACTTCGCCGGGCTCGACATCGAGATTGATGCCTTTCAGCACCTCGTTGGCGCCGAAGCTCTTGCGGACTTCAGTGATTTCGATGAGCGACATTGAGCTTCCTTTCGAGAATCTGGCTGCTCTTGGACAGGGGCCAGCAGAGCGCGAAATAGATGAGGGCGACGAGGCCGTAGACCGTGAATGGCTGGAACGTGGCATTGGTGACGACGGTGCCGGCTTTCGACAGTTCGACGAAACCGATGATCGAGGTCAGTGCCGTGCCCTTGATGACCTGCACCGAAAAGCCGACTGTCGGCGGCACCGCGATCCTCATCGCCTGCGGCAGGATGACGTAGCGCATCTGCTGCAGCCGGCCCATTCCAAGGCTTGCCGAAGCCTCCCATTGTCCCTTGGCGATGGCTTCGACGCAGCCGCGCCAGATCTCGGCCAGAAAGGACGCCGCCCAGAGAATGAGCGCCACGCCCGCCGCGAGCCAGGCCGGTACATCGATACCGAAGAGCCCCAGACCGAAGAAGGCGATGAAGAGCTGCATCAGCAGCGGCGTGCCCTGGAACAGTTCGATATAGCAGCGGGCGAAGGTCCGCAGCGCCTTGCGGGCGCTGATCCGTGCAAACAAGAGAAGAAGCCCGACGGCACCGCCACCGATGAAGGACACCAGCGAGAGGACGATGGTCCAGCGCGTCGCCAAAAGCAGGTTTCGAAGAATATCCCACAGGGTGAATTCGGTCATTGCGCCGTCCTCCTTGGAAATATGAAGCTGCCGATCACGGCAAGCACCTGACGCAGCAGGATCGCCAGGACGAGATAGATCACGGTGGAGACCATGTAGGCCTCGAAGGCGCGGAAGGTGCGCGACTGGATGAAATTGGCGGCAAATGTCAGGTCTTCGGCGGCGATCTGCGAAACGACCGAGGAACCGAGCATGACGATGACCACCTGGGAGGAAAGCGCCGGCCAGATCCGCTGCAGCGACGGCACCAGCACGACATGGCGGAAGGTTTCGAACGGCGTCATCGCAAGGCTGGCGCCGGCTTCGAACTGACCCTTGGGTGTCGACTGGATGCCCGCCCGGATGATCTCGCAGCTATAGGCGCCGAGATTGACGACCATGGCGATATTGGCCGCCTGCAGTTCGCCAAGCTGCAAGCCCAGCGACGGCAGGCCGAAGAAGATGAAGAACAGCTGGATCAGGAACGGCGTGTTGCGGATCAGCTCCACATAGGTCGCGACGATCGGCTTCAGCCAGGCCGGCCCCAGCGCCCGGGCCCAGGCGCAGGCAATGCCCAGCGCGATACCGAGCACGGCGCCGATCAGGATCAGCTGCAGCGTGACGCCGATGCCCTTGACGATCTCCGGATAATACTGAGCCAGCCAGTTGAATTCGAAATGGTAACTCAAGACGGTTTTCCCTCTCTTCGGACCAGGGACGCTGCTGTCACCCCGTTTCTGCGGGATGACAGCCTTGTGGGCGGCTTCGATCAGAGACCGGCGGGGATGTCCGTGCCCAGCCATTTCTGCGCGATGCCGTTCAACGTGCCGTCCGTCTTGGCAGCCGCGATGATCGCGTTGACCTTTTCCAGCAGCGCCGGCTCGTTCTTGTTGAGGCCGATGTAGCAGGGCGAGTTCTTGATCAGGAATTTCAGCTCCGGGCGCTTCGGCGGGTTCTTGGCCAGAATGGCCGCAGCCACGACGTTGCCGGTGGCGACAAGCTCCACCTGGCCGGACAGGAAGGCCGAAATCGTGCCGTTATTGTCTTCATAGCGCTTGATGGTGAGATCGCCTGGCGCGATCTTGGTCAGCTCCAGATCCTCGACGGCGCCGCGGGTCACGCCGACGACCTTGCCGGAGAGGTCTTCGACCTTGGCAACCGCCACCTCGGCCGGTGCGAAAACGCCGTTGTAGAATGGGGCATAGGCGGCGGTGAAGTCGATCACCGCTTCCCGCTCGGCATTCTTGCCGAGGCTGGAAATGACGAGATCGACCTTGTTGGTCTGCAGATAGGGGATGCGGTTGGCACTGGTGACGGGAACCAGTTCGGTCTTCACGCCGAGTTTTTCGGCAATCAGATTGGCCATGTCGATGTCATAGCCCATCGGCGCCATGTCGGTGCCGACGCTGCCGAAGGGCGGGAAATCCTGCGGCACCGCCACGCGCAGCGTGCCCCGGGCGGTGATGTCGCTCAGGGCATCGGCATGCGATGCCGGGGCAAGGCCGAGGGTAGCGGCCAAGAGCGCGGCGGCGACAAAGAGTTTTCTGGCAAACATTCTGGTCATTCTCCTTTTGTGGTGATGGGCTTGGTTCTCGTGCCGCCATCAGGGGACGGGGACGCTCCTGGGAGGAAGGGAAAGGGAGCTGCGAAGCTCCGAAAGCGGATCGGGGCGCTGTGTCAGATCCAGCCCCGTTTCCACCTCGTCGAGATGCTCGATCGACAGGGCGGCCGCCTTTGCAAAATCGCCGTCTTCCATCGCGTCGGCGATCCGGCAATGGCCGAGATGCGATTGCAGGGCATGAAAGTCGGACTGATAGAGCATCGAAATCAGAATGGTCCGCGCGGTCAGATCGCGCAGGATTTCGGTGAGAACCGGATTGCCGGCCAGCTCGGCGATGCGGATGTGAAAATCGCCCATCAGGCAGGTCAGCCGCTGGCGGTCGCCGGCCTCCATGGCCGCCTTTTCTTCCGCCAGATGGCTCCGGATCGCCGCCCGGCCGTCATCGCTCAACGCCCGCATGCTGCGCAAAAGACCGGCTTCGATGACCCGCCGTGCGCCGTAGACCATCATCGCCTCTTCCGCCGAAGGCTCAACGACGAACCAGCCCCGGCGCGGGCTGACATGGACGATGCAGCGTGTTTCCAGACGCATCATCGCCTCGCGCACGCGGGTGCGGGAAACGCCGAAAAGGCCGGCGAGCTGGTTTTCGCTGAGCCGGGTCCCGGGCCTGATCCGGGCGTTGAGTATCCCCGAAACAATGGCCTCTTCGATGGTGTCCCGCGGGGTGATCGTGGTTGGGCTGTCTTGCATACAAGAAAGGACAGCAAGACTTGTGCCAGCTTTTAAACCTCGGATTTTTCAGGATCCGCCTCTCCGCATCTGCACGATATTTGACCGGACAGGACCGGCAGGATGGTTTTTTAGGCAGGATCCTGCCGCCGGGATTTTCAGCCGTACCGCACAAGCGACGGACATGCCCGATGGGACATTGTCATGCGGCGGTGTATCGCTCCCTTGGTTCGCAAGACCGTGATATTGTCTTTCCAAAGAGAAAAACGGTGCGCCGGGCGGGGAACATTCTTAAAAACCGGCGCTTTGGCAGGCGTTACGGCGCAAAAACTTGACGATATTCTTTGACCTGCGGGGCAGGCGCCTATATCGATGGCGCAAATCCCGGACAGACGAAGACACCCAACAGATGGCAGTGCGATGAAATTTCTCGACGAAACAAAAGTCTATATCCGCTCCGGCGACGGCGGTGCTGGCGCTGTGTCGTTCCGGCGCGAGAAATTCATCGAGTTCGGCGGACCGGACGGCGGCGACGGCGGCCGTGGCGGCGATGTCTGGGTGGAAGCCGTCAACGGCCTCAACACCCTGATCGATTTCCGCTTCCAGCAGCATTTCAAGGGCGGCACCGGCATTCACGGCATGGGCCGCAACCGCACTGGCGCCGGCGGCGCCGATGTGACGCTGAAAGTCCCTGTCGGCACCCAGATCTTCGAGGAAGATTCAGAAACCCTGATCGTCGACATGATCGCTGAAGGCCAGCGCTTCCGTCTGGCAGCCGGCGGCAATGGCGGCTTCGGCAATACCCATTTCAAATCCTCGACCAACCAGGCGCCGAACTGGGCCAATCCCGGCCTCGAAGGCGAGGAAAAGACCATCTGGCTGCGGCTGAAGCTGATCGCCGATGCCGGTCTCGTCGGCCTGCCCAATGCCGGTAAGTCGACCTTCCTGGCAACGGTCACCCGCGCCCGCCCGAAGATTGCCAACTATCCCTTCACGACGCTGCATCCGAACCTCGGCGTTGCCACCATCGATGGCCGCGAGTTCATCCTTGCCGATATTCCCGGCCTGATCGAAGGCGCCCATGACGGCGTTGGCCTTGGAGACCGGTTCCTCGGCCATGTCGAGCGCACCCGCGTTCTCCTTCATCTTGTGTCCGCGCAGGAAGAGGATGTGGCAAAGGCCTACAAGACCGTGAAATACGAGCTTGAAGCCTATGGCGGCGAACTGCTCGGCAAGCCGGAAATCGTTGCCCTGTCGCAGATCGACGTGCTCGACCCGACGGAGCTGAAGAAAAAGCAGAAGGCCCTGGCAAAGGCCAGCGGCCAGACGCCGCTTTTGCTGTCGGCAATCGTCGGCACCGGCATGACGGAAACGCTGCGTGGCCTGCGCGATATCATCGTGGCAGCCCAGACCGACACAGGCGAAGAAGAAGACTGACATGACGGCGCAACGCAAACCGCTGGAAAAATACCGCCGGATTGTGATCAAGATCGGCTCTGCCCTGCTTGTCGATCGCAAGACCGGCCTCAAGAAGCAGTGGCTGAACGCCATGTGCGCCGATATTGCGGCCCTTCGGGCAAAGGGCATCGACGTTCTCGTCGTTTCCTCCGGCGCCATTGCGCTCGGCCGCTCGGTGCTCGATCTGGCGCCCGGCGCGCTGAAGCTTGAAGAAAGCCAGGCGGCCGCGGCGGTCGGCCAGATCGCGCTGGCCCGCGCCTGGTCGGAAAGCCTGTCGGCCGACGCGATCGTCGCCGGCCAGATCCTTTTGACGCTGGGCGACACCGAGGAGCGCCGCCGCTATCTCAACGCCCGTGCCACGATCAGCCAGTTGCTCAAGATGGGCGCCGTGCCGATCATCAACGAAAACGACACGGTCGCCACCACCGAAATCCGCTATGGCGACAACGACCGTCTGGCCGCCCGCGTCGCCACCATGACCGGTGCCGACCTCCTGGTGCTGCTCTCCGATATCGACGGCCTTTACACGGCGCCGCCGCATCTCGATCCCGATGCCCGTTTTCTCGAAACCATCGCGGAAATCACCCCGCAGATCGAGGCCATGGCCGGCGGCGCGGCATCCGAGCTGTCGCGCGGCGGCATGCGCACCAAGATCGACGCCGGCAAGATCGCCACCGGCGCCGGCTGCGCCATGATCATTGCGTCGGGAAAAGTCGATCATCCGCTGTCGGCCATCGCCGAAGGTGCGCGCTCCTCCTGGTTTGCGCCTTCCGGCTCGCCGGTCACGGCGCGAAAAACCTGGATTGCCGGGCAGTTGCTGCCGGCCGGCAGCCTTGCCATCGATGCGGGCGCCGAAACCGCCCTGCGTTCCGGCAAGAGCCTGCTTCCGGCCGGCGTGCGCCAGATCACCGGCTCGTTCAGCCGTGGCGATACGATTGCCATCATCGGCATCGAAGGCCGCGAGATTGCCCGCGGGCTTGCCGGTTACGACGCCGACGAGGCCCGCCAGATCGCCGGCAAGAAATCGGCGGAAATCGCTGTTATTCTCGGCTATGCCGGCCGTGCCGCCATGGTGCATCGGGACGACATGGTCATGACGGCGCCCGCCAGGCGGGATACGGATGCGGTGAGGAGCGACGCGCATGCTTGATGATGCGAGAAAGAAAGAAATCCAGGAGCTGATGGCCGTGATCGGCAGGCAGGCGCGCGCCGCCAGCCGGCCGCTTGCCATGGCCTCGGCCGAACGCAAGCATGCCGCCCTCGTCAGCATGGCAAGCACCATCGTCGCGCGCAAGGACGAGATCCTCGCCGCCAACGCGCTCGATCTTGAAAATGCCCGCGAAACCGGCGTTGCCGCATCCTTCCTCGACCGTTTGACCCTGTCGGAAAACCGCGTTCTCGATATGGCCAACGCCATCCGCGCCATTGCCGAACTGCCCGATCCCGTTGGCGATATCATCGCCGAATGGGACCGCCCCAACGGCCTGCATATCGAGCGCGTCCGCACGCCGCTCGGCGTCATCGGCGTCATCTATGAAAGCCGCCCCAATGTGACGGCGGATGCCGGCGCACTGTGCCTGAAGGCGGGCAATGCCGTGATCCTGCGTGGCGGCTCGGACAGCCTGCATTCATCGCAGGCTATCCATGCCTGCCTGGTGCAGGGGCTGAAGGATGCCGGACTTCCAGAGCATGCGATCCAGATGGTTCCGGTCGCCGACCGCTCTGCCGTCGGCGCGATGCTGACGGGGCTCGGCGGCTCGATCGACGTCATCGTTCCGCGCGGCGGCAAGAGCCTGGTCGCCCGCGTCCAGAACGAGGCGCGCGTGCCGGTCTTTGCGCATCTCGAAGGCCTCTGCCACGTCTATGTCGATGCATCGGCCGATCTGGACATGGCAAGGAAAATCATCGTCAATGCCAAGATGCGGCGCACCGGCGTCTGCGGTTCTGCCGAGACGCTGCTGATCGACCGCAAGGTTGCCAGCACATTCGTGGCTCCCCTGATCGCAGCCCTGCGCGATGCCGGCTGCGAGGTCCGTGCCAGCGAGGATATCCGCGCCATCGTGCCGGGGCTGATCGCGGCGACGGAAGAAGACTGGGCGACGGAATATCTCGATGCGATCATTTCGGTGACGCTGGTCGACGGCATTGCCGGCGCCATCGATCATATTTCCACATGGTCGTCCTCGCACACCGAAGCGGTCATCGCTGAAGACCCGGCCGTCGTCGAACGCTTCTTCGCAGAAGTCGATTCCGCCATCCTGCTGCACAACGCCTCGACGCAATTTGCCGATGGCGGCGAATTCGGCATGGGCGGCGAAATCGGTATTGCAACGGGCAAGATGCATGCGCGCGGGCCCGTCGGCGTCGAGCAGCTGACCTCGTTCAAATACAGGGTGCGCGGCACCGGTCAGGTCCGGCCTTAAGGTGCATCCGGGCGACGTCGATCCCTTCTACCTGAAAATGCCCCATGTCGAGAGCGGCATGACCGTCGGGTTGTTCGGCGGCTCATTCAATCCGCCGCATGAAGGACATGTGCTGGTCGCCGATATCGCCCTGCGGCGGCTCGGCCTCGATCAGCTCTGGTGGATGGTCACCCCCGGCAACCCGCTGAAGAGCCGCAATCATCTTGCGCCGCTTGCCGAGCGGATTGCGCTCAGCGAAGCGATCGCCGACGATCCGCGCATCAAGGTGACGGCCTTCGAGCAGTCGCTCGGACAAAGCTACACGGCGCGCACGCTGGAAAAGATCCGAGAGAGAAACCGCGATATCCGCTTCGTCTGGATCATGGGCGCCGACAACCTGCGGAACTTCCACCACTGGCAGGACTGGCAGAAGATCGCCTGCACCTTTCCGATCGCCGTCATCGACCGCCCGGGCGCCACGCTCTCCTATCTGTCCTCGAAAATGGCAAAGACCTTCGACTATGCCCGCGTCGACGAGGACCGCGCCGCAGCGCTCGCCTTCCGCAAGGCGCCCGCCTGGACCTTCATTCACGGGCCGCGCTCGCCGCTGAGTTCGACGGCGCTGAGGGCAAAATCATGACGGCATAGAGGCAATGATTAACCGTCATTTACTTCTCATGTCTTGAAACGTTAAGGCATTGATGCCTACATTTGGAGTGCGGCTCGACCGACATTCGAATCGCACCATGCCTGTTCTGTTCACCTGGAAAGGAAAAACCCTGACAACAGTACAAGCCAAGGGAAATGTCACCCGCATCTTCCCTAAAAGCCCGGAACGCAGCGACGAAGCCGCTGCCCGTGCTCTTCACCTGGTTCTCGGCAGTCTCGAGGACTCGAAGGCAGAAGATATTGTCACCATCAATATTGCCGGCAAATCGGCGCTGGGAGACTACATGGTCGTTGTCTCCGGGCGGTCGAGCAGGCATGTCATGGCAATCGCCGACCACCTGATCACCGACCTCAAGGATGGTGGCCAGGGCAATGCCCGCGTCGAAGGTCTGGAGACCGGCGATTGGGTGCTGATCGACGGCGGTGATATCATCGTCCACGTGTTCCGCCCGGAAATCCGCGAGTTCTACAACATCGAAAAGATGTGGGCCGCGCCGGACATGGAAGACGGTACATTGCACTGAGCGTCCGGCGTCCTTGACCGGACGCTTGAACGGCGGTGACACATTTGAATCCTGCAATGGCCGTGCAGGTGTTCCAGTTCGATTGCGGCCCGTTGCAGAATGCAGTCCGGCGCCCCGCTGGACAGGAAAGAATGTGCCTCTCGTCGGCAGACAGACGGCCACGCCGTCACGGACGGGATCAGATCGAGGAAATGACATGCGGGTTGGCCTCTTTGCCGTCGGGCGCCTCAAGGCCGGCCCGGAAAAGGATCTTGCGGCCCGTTATCTCGACCGCTTCTCCAAGGCTGGCCCCGCGATCGGCCTCGAACTGTCGCGCGTCACCGAAGTCCCCGAAAGCCGCGCCTCGAGCGCCGATACGCGCAAGCGCGAGGAAGCGGCCCAGCTCGAAAAATCCCTGCCCGACGCCAGCCTGCTCATTCTGCTCGATGAACGCGGCAAGGCGCTCGATTCGGAAGGTTTTGCGTCGCTGATCGGATCGTTCCGCGACAGCGGCAAACGCGACCTGATGATTGCCATCGGCGGTGCCGACGGGCTCGACCCCGCCCTGCATGGCAAGGCGGATGCCGTCATCTGCCTGGGCAAGATGACCTGGCCGCATCAGCTGGTGCGCATCCTGATCGCAGAACAGCTCTACCGCGCCGTCACCATCCTGTCCGGCCACCCCTATCACCGGGTCTGAAGCATCGCCGGTACACCGCCATGCGGATGCCGCAATTGCCGGGAATGGCTGTTGGCGCAAACGGCCAAATCAGCGTAGGGTTTTGTGATCGAACGGGCTGCTGACAGCGAATGGCGAAATGATAACAGGCGCGGCAAAGCGGACACACAAAGGGCAGCCGGAACACACCGGATGGCTCTGCTTGCGCGCGAGCCTGCTGGCAGCCGGCCTTCTTGTCGCCGGCAGCGTCTGCGCGCAGATGGCAGAAACACCGGACCCCGCTCCGCAAGGCGTCACGGAGCAGCAGGCGCCAGCGCAGCCGGATCCGACCGCCGATCTCGCCCTCAAGCGCGACAGCACCCGCAGCGAACTGGAAGCCCTGTCGAAGACCATCACCCTGTCGAACGACCGCGCGGCGCAATTGCAGGCCGGCATCGACGATCTCGAGAAAACCAGTGAATCACTGAGGGCGGCGATCGTCGGTTCCGCCGACAAGCGCAAGGCGCTGGAACAGCAGATTCTCGACGGCGAAGACAAGCTGACGACATTGCGCACCAAGGAAGACGCCGTTCACGCATCGCTGCGGGCCCGGCGCGGCGTGCTGGCCGAGGTGCTGGCCGCTTTGCAGCGGATGGGGCGCAATCCGCCGCCGGCCCTGCTTGTGACGCCGGAGGACGCGCTGGCATCCGTGCGCAGCGCCATTCTGCTCGGCGCCGTCGTTCCCGGCATCCGCCACGAGACCGAAAACCTGGCCGCCGATCTCAAGGCGCTTGCCGGCGTGCGCCGGGACATCACCGCGCAGAAACAGGCGCTTGGCGATGACATGACGGCGCGGCTCGAGGAAGAGCGGCGCATGAACATGCTGATCGCCGAAAAACAGAAGCTGAAGCAGCGCAGCGCCACCGAGCTCGCATCCGAGCGCCGCAAGGCCGAGCAGCTTGCCGCGCAGGCGACCAGCCTCGAAGGCCTGATCGGATCGATCGAAACCCAGATCGCCTCGGCCCGCGATGCTGCCGCTGCCGCCAAAGCCGAAGAGGAAAACCGCCGGGCGATGTCGGATGCGCAGCGCGCCGAAGCCCGCGAACTGGCCAACAGCACGACGCCCGACAAAAACCGCATTGCGCCTGCATATGCCTTTTCGGACCTGCAGAAAAAGCTCGCGCTTCCCGTTGCCGGATCGATCCTGCGCCGGTTCGGTGATGCCGACGGCACGGGCCATTCGCTTCAGGGCATGATGCTCGAGACCAATGCCGGGGCTTTGGTCACAGCGCCATCCGATGGCTGGATCGTCTTTGCCGGCGCGTTTCGCAGCTACGGCCAGATGATCATCCTCAACCCCGGCGACGGCTATCATGTGGTGCTGTCGGGACTGGAAGGCGTCACGGTGCAGCAGGGGCAATTCGTCGTCGCCGGCGAGCCGCTGGGCACCATGGGTAACAAAAGAGTGGCCAGTGCGACCGCTTTGGCGCTGGAAACCGAACGGCCAACACTTTACATTGAATTCAGGAAAGACGGAAAACCGGTTGATTCCCGACCGTGGTGGACCGCAGCAGATACCGGAAAGGCACGCAATGATTCGTAGGGCTTCACTTGTTCTGGTCGGGGCACTCATGGGTGCAACTGCCATGGGCGTTGTTTATTCGTCCGTCGTCCCGGCCGTCGCGGCCAACCCGTCAACCTATCGTGAACTGTCGATCTTCGGTGACGTTTTCGAACGCGTCCGCGCCCAGTACGTGACGCCGCCGCAGGACGACAAGCTGATCGAGAACGCCATCAACGGCATGCTTTCCTCGCTCGATCCGCATTCCAGCTATATGAACTCCTCCGATGCGGAAGACATGCGCACCCAGACCAAGGGTGAATTCGGCGGCCTCGGCATCGAAGTCACCATGGAAGACGATCTCGTCAAGGTGACAAGCCCGATCGACGACACGCCGGCTGCCAAGGCAGGCGTCCTTGCCGGCGACTTCATTTCCAAGATCGACGGTCAGGACGTGCGCGGCCTCAAGCTGGAGGAAGCCGTCGACAAGATGCGCGGCGCCGTCGGCAAGCCGATCAAGCTGACCATTCTGCGCAAGGGTGCCGACAAGCCGATCGAACTGACGATCGTCCGCGATGTCATCGCCGTTCGCGCCGTCAAGTTCCGCACGGAAGATGACGTCGGTTATGTCCGCGTCATCTCGTTCACGGAAAAGACTTATGATGATCTGAAAAACGCGATCGAAAAGATCAAGGCCCAGGTTCCGGCCAACAAGCTGAAGGGCTATGTGCTCGATCTCCGCCTCAATCCGGGCGGTCTGCTCGATCAGGCCATCAACGTCTCCGATGCCTTCCTGGAGCGCGGCGAGATCGTGTCCACCCGTGGCCGCAATCCCGACGAAACCCGGCGCTTCAATGCCACTCCGGGCGATCTGACCGACGGCAAGCCGGTCATCGTGCTCATCAACGGCGGCTCGGCTTCGGCTTCGGAAATCGTCGCCGGCGCCCTGCAGGACCTGAAGCGCGCCACCGTTCTCGGCACGCGCTCCTTCGGCAAGGGCTCGGTCCAGACCATCATCCCGCTCGGCGATGCCGGCGCGCTGCGTCTGACAACCGCGCTCTACTACACGCCATCGGGCAAATCGATCCAGGGCACCGGCATCTCGCCGGATATCAAGGTCGAACAGCCGCTGCCGCCGGAACTGCTCGGCAAGGTCGAAACGACGAGCGAGTCCAGCCTGCGTGGTCATATCAAGGGCCAGAGCGAAAATGACGAAGGCTCCGGCTCGGTTGCCTATGTCCCGCCGGAACCCAAGGACGACCTGCAGCTGAATTACGCGCTGGATCTGCTGCGCAACAAGAAGACCGATCCGGCCTTCCCGGCCAGCCCGGAAAAAGCCGAACTGAAGCCGTAAAAATCCGCTGATACAGCGGATTGCGTACCGATATTCGCCGCCTGGCTCCAGCCGGGCGGCGGTTTCGATTCTTGAAGGGAATGCCTCTTCGCCCAGGGCTTCCACCATCGCAACCCGGATCGACAGAGGCCCTTTTGGGAACAGATCTCAACGCTCCTCTTGGTCAAGACCGCAAGCCCCGCTCCGCCGGAGCGCAAAAGCCGGGTCTGACGTTCGGCCGTCTGTTGCTGGGCATCGGCGTGATCGCGCTGATCGGCATTTCCACCTGGTCCGTCCTGAAGCCGAGCGGCCTGATCGTTCAGCAAAAGCCGGAGACGCAAGTGCTGGCGGACGCTGCCAAGCCGGGCGACACGACGGCGACGGAAACAGCGGCGGACGGCAACACGCCCAAACAGCAGCAGACAAGCGGCGCCCTCTCCGGTGCCCATGTCGAGGAAACGCTGACCAACAACGGCTCCATCGTCACCAAATTCTCGCCCAAGCAGCGTGACGGCGACGGCCCCGCCTTCATTCAGGTCGGCCGCACGAAGGGCCAGGACCCGCGTCTGGCGACATTCCCCAACGATGCCCTGCTGGAGGACAGTCCGCAGGGGCGCCTGCCGATCACCGGCCCGGATGGGCTGCGGCCGATGGATCAGTATGCGCGGCCCTGGTCGGGCGCCCGCGGCATCCGCATCGCTTTGGTGGTCGGCGGCCTCGGCCTCAGCCAGACCGGCACGCAGAACGCGCTGCGCCAGCTGTCTCCCGAGGTGACGATGGCCTTTGCCGCCACCGGCAACAGCCTGCAGCGCTGGATGCAGGAAGCCCGCCGCACCGGCCACGAAATTCTGCTGCAGGTACCGTTCGAGCCATTCGATTACCCGGATAACAATCCCGGACCGCATACGCTGCGCATCGGGCTGGACGCCAAGAAGAACCTGTCGGAACTGCATTATTCGCTGGCCCAGATCACCAATTATACCGGCATCATGAATTTCCTCGGCGGGCGTTTTCTTTCCGATGCCGATGCGCTGGAGCCGGTGATGCGCGATCTCGGCCGGCGCGGGCTGCTGTTCCTCGACGATGCGACATCGGCGCAATCGCTGACGGGCACGCTAGCCGGCACGATCGGCGTGCCGCACGGTTTTGCCGATATGGTCGTCGACAATCAGATCGACCGCACCGCGATCCTCAAGAAACTTGACGAACTCGAACGCATCGCCCGGCGCAACGGCAGCGCCATCGGCGTCGCCTCGGCTTTCGACGAAAGCGTTGCAGCCATCGCCCAGTGGATGGACGAGGCGGGCACGCGCGGCATCGAATTCGTCGGCGTCTCCGCGCTCGTCAAGGATCCGCAACAGCAATAGCGTAACACGGCACGCGGACAGGATGCGGCACGCACCGCATCCTGTCCGCATGCAAGACAAGATCTCAAAGGGGCATTCGCATGAGCAAGGACATATCGAAACCGGTCAAGGCTGATGATCTTCCCTATCGCCCCTGCGTCGGCATCATGGTGCTGAACAGCCAGGGCCTCGTCTGGGCCGGGCGGCGCATTCCGATCGGCAATTCCGAATACGACGGCTCCGCCCAGCTCTGGCAGATGCCGCAGGGCGGTATCGACAAGGGCGAGGACCCGCTGAAGGCAGCCTATCGCGAGCTCTACGAGGAGACCGGCATGACCACCGTGTCGCTGCTCGCCGAAGCGCCGGACTGGATCAACTACGACCTGCCCGCCCATCTGATCGGTATTGGCCTCAAAGGCAAATATCGCGGCCAGACCCAACGCTGGTTCGCCTTCCGCTTCGACGGTGACGAATCCGAAATCGCCATCAACCCGCCCCCCGGCGGCCACGAGCCCGAATTCGACGAATGGGCCTGGAAGCCGATGCACGACCTGCCGGACCTGATCGTGACGTTCAAGCGCGGGGTGTACGAGGAGGTTGTGGCAGCGTTCGGGCATTTGGCGGGGTAGGGGAGCCTTCCCGATATCCCCGCACAAAACGCCCGCCCCGAAAACTCCGGGGCGGGCGCCCGTCTCAATCCCTCAAATCACCCTCAGATGAAGGCGAAATCGCTTGTCGATAGCGTCTTGACGTTCTGCAGGATGGCGACGAGTTCGAGATCGGCGTCGGTGCCCTTGCCGTCGGCATCGAACCAGAGGCGGCCGTTGTCGCTTTCGAACAGGAAGGTGCCCTTGCTGCTGGTCGCCACCGGATCGGCCCCGACAACCAGCGTCACGGTCGTATCCCCCGCGGCGATCTGGTAGTCGCTCTTGTCGATCACCAGCTTGTCCTGGCCGCGGGTGAAGTCGGTGATGACGTCACCCTCGCCGTCGCGGCCATCGACGTCGAAGACGAACCTGTCATTGCCCTTGCCGCCCGTCAGCCAGTCGTCGCCGGCGCCGCCGTTGAGCGTGTCGTTGCCGTCGCGGCCATCGAGAACGTCGTCGGAGCCGTTGCCGTTGAGGACATTGGCATTGGCATCGCCGCGGATATCGTCGTCATTGTAGCTGCCCTCGATGATCTCGACGTTCTTGACCGTCAGGCCGAGCGCGAGCCCCTTGTTCTTGCTCTGGGTCATCAGATCCAGCACGACGGAGGTCGCCCCTTCGCTGAAGGACAGCGTGTCCGTGCCGGAACCGCCATCGAAGACATCCTTGCCGACGGCATCGGTGCGGGTCAGCGTGTCGTTGCCGGCATCGCCGAACAGCTGGTCGTTGCCGGCGCCATCCTTCAGCGTATCGTTGCCGCTGCCGCCGCGCAGGATATCGTTGCCGGCGCGACCGTCGAGATTGTCGTCAAGACTGCCGCCGGTGACCGTATCCTTGCCCTTGCTGCCGATATAATCGAGCGCCTCGAAGGCCTTGAACGAGGTTGCCGTATCGACATTGACCGTTCCCGTGGAGAAGGTGAAGGCAATGTCCTTCGTCTGCTCGGAAACGTTCAGGCTGATCCGGTCCGTCCCCGTGCCGCCGTCGGAACGGTCGGCGATACCCGCATAGACCATGTCGTTGCCGTCTTCGGCATAGATCGTATCCTTGCCGCCGGTCAGCGTGAGGCCGTCGCCGTAGATCGTATCGTCACCGGTGCCGCCCCGCAGCATGTCATTGCCGAGGTCGCCGCTGATGACGTCGTTGCCGGCGCCGCCGGTCAGCGTGTCGTTGCCCGCACCGCCGCGCAGGTCGTCATTGAGGCTGCCGCCGGTGAAGATGTCGTTGCCGCTGCCGCCGACAAGCGCCACCCGCTCGACATTCTTGACCGTCACCGGCGCATTGGTGGCCGTCACGCTGGCCGACAGCTTGAAGGTGATGCCGGCGGTGTATTTGCTGAAGTCGATGGAGGCGAAGTCCGTTCCCGTGCCGCCATCGAGCGACAGCTTGCCGGTCGAGGCGGTGCGGTAGAAGCTGTCGTCGCCGGTGCCGAGATCGACGGTGTTGTGGCCGATAGCGCCGCCGCTATAGGCATCGCCAACCCGGACGGTATCGGCGCCATCGCCGGATTTGATGACATTGGTGCCGCCATTGTCATAGATCCAGTCCGCGCCGGCGCCGGATGTCAGCGTATCGTTGCCGTTGCCGCCATCCAGCTCATCCGAGCCGCTGGTGCCGATCAGCGTGTCGTTGCCGTCATAGCCATAGAAGGTGACGCTCTGCGCCGAGCCGACGGATTTGACGATATCGTTGCCCTTGCCGAAGGCTACCTCGTAATGCTCGAAGTTCTTCAGGCTGGTGCCGTCCGTCAGCGTTGCCGTGTTGCCGGTGACCGAGAAGGTCTGGCTTGCGGTCAGCGACCGGCGGTCGACCGAGACGCTGTCGGTGCCGGCACCGCCATCGCCGGTATCGGCACCGCCGTCACCGAACCTGACGACATCGTTGCCGAGCCCGCCAAAGATCGTGTCCTTGCCGAGACCGCCATCGAGCCAGTCGTCGCCGGCGCCGCCATCGATCCGGTCGTTGCCGTCTCCGGAATCAACCTGATCATTGCCGGTGCCGGTGGTGATCCTGTTGGCACCGGTGCCGGTGGCATAGATCGTGTAGTGATCCATGCCGGTGAAGGTCGTGCCGCCCGTCAGCGTATTGACCTCGGTGGCGGCCTTGGCGGTGAAATTGCCGGAGAAATTGCGCAGGATCAGGCGATCGCTGCCGCTGCTGTCGGTGATGGTGTCTTTGCCCTCGCCGTAATAATAGCTGATGGTGTCATTGCCGCTGCCACCCTCGATGATGTCGTCGCCGGCACCGCCGTCGATCATATCGTTGCCCGAATCGCCCTTGAGCGTGTCGTTGCCGGCATCGCCCGCGAGGGAATCATCGCCGGTGCCGCCGGAAAGATAGTCCACACCATCGCCGCCGGAGAGCGTGTCGGCATCGGCGTTACCAAAGAGCTTGTCGTTGCCGGCGCCGCCGTAGAGAAGATCGAATCCCTGATCGCCGTAGAGCACGTCATTGCCGGCGTCGCCCGTCAGATAGTCGATGCCATAACCGCCGCGCAGCACATCGTTGCCGTCTCCTCCCATCAGCATGTCGAAACCACGGCCGCCCGAGAGCGCATCGTTGCCCGCACCGCCGGTCAGGAAGTCGGAATAGTTGCCGCCGGTGATGGTATCGTCGAACTTGCTGCCGGTGATCGAAAACGATTCGACATTGGTGGCCTGGATACCGCCCGTCAGCGTCTGCGGCGCGATCCAGTCCTTGATCGCGATGTTGAGCTTGGCGGTTGCCGACGCATAGTCGACCGTGAGGCGATCTGTACCGGAACCGCCGTTTGCGATGTCGCCGGCTGCCGTTGCCAGCGTTCCGACAAGGATGTTGTCCTGGCCGCTGCCGCCATTGAGCTTGTCCTTGCCGGCTCCGCCGTCGATATAATCGTCGCCGCTGTTGCCGTTCAAGGTATCGTTGCCGGCCTCGCCAAGGATATAGTCTCCCTGGAACGACCCGTCGGCGATATCGTTGCCGTCCCCGGCCTGGATATAGTCGGACCCCATGCCGCCGTTGATCGTGTCGAGGCCGGCAAGGGCCATGATGAAATCGTCTTCGAGATCGTTGCCGAGCAATATGTCATTGCCGGCTGTTCCAATAATATTTGCCATTCTGGTCTCCTGAATGATGTTTGAACGGCGCACCTATCCCGTCGCCGCGCCTGAAAGACCGGTTCCGGGATGCTGTTCAGCCCGATGGATTGAAGAATCCTCTGGTGAAGAAGCGCCGTTGTTCAATAGAATTTCGGAAAACTAATCTTGATGTTGCTTCATGTCTCACTCCCGATGAACCATTTTTCCGGGGCGGTGCTTGCAATATAATATCACGCGCTTGTCCGGACGCTGACCATATAGCCAGCGGCGCAAGGCCGATCGTGTTCCCGCGGGAACAGGGGCTGAAACGCTGCCCGAACGGCCTGCGGCCTGTTTACTGCGCATAAAAATGCCCGCCCGGGAAAAACCGGGGCGGGCCTGTGTGAAAGCCGGAAAGCCTATTCGGCTTCGTTTGCCGGCGCGGCGTTGAGCTGGCCGTATTTTTCAGCACCGATCTTGTTGAAGAGATCGAGCTGGGTTTCGAGGAAGTCGATATGGCCTTCCTCGTCGGCCAGCAGTTCTTCGAACAGCTTCATGGAAACATAATCGCCCGCGCTGTAACAGATATCGCGCGAGTTCTTATAGGCCGCGCGGGCGTCGTATTCGCCGGCAAGGTCCGCCTCCAGCACTTCCTTGACGGTCTGGCCGATGCGAAGGGGCGCAACCGTCTGGAGGTTGGGATGACCTTCGAGGAAGATGATGCGCGAAACCAGCTTGTCGGCGTGCTGCATTTCCTCGATCGATTCGGCACGTTCCTTCTTTGCCAGGAGCGTGTAGCCCCAATCGTCGAGCAGGCGATAATGGAGCCAATATTGGTTGACCGCACCGAGTTCGAGATAAAGCGCTTCGTTAAGCTGCTCGATGACTTTTTTGTCGCCTTTCAAGATCCGCTCTCCTGTTTTCTTCATGGAATTGTTTGAGGCGGGTCATGAAATCAAAAATCTGGTCATCCGTCGAGGGGCGGCCGGCATGATATTGCTCGGTGGTGCGGATGATGATGTCAACGACATTGGGAAAACAGCCGCAGCAACGGCCACGTTTTTCCATCGCGTGGTACACTTTCGCGGGCACGATCAGCTGCCAACAGTCCTCATCGAGCATCTCGATGATGGTTTCCTGTATGTCCTTTTCGGTGATGAAATTGCAGCTACAAACCAGCATTTCTTCTGTCCGTGATACGCAATGCACTGAATTCTCTTCATAAAGCAAAAGCGGACATTTAGTGTCAACAAAAATGTCGCGGCGGGATTTCCGGACAAATATTAGATCAATTCTAAACTTGACAAAATCTATCGTATTTTCATTGACTTATTGGCGATCGATGCCACCGGATTTGGCCTTTTCGCACTCATCAATATTTTTTGACTTTTCGCAAAATCAGACAATTATTGTTACAGGACCAGTGAAGTCCCTGCCTGCCGCGATCCGCCTCAGTGGAAATTCCTCCCCTTCGGCATGACACTGGCCGTTGCGGCAACCTCGCTCCGGTTGAGCCCGCCCGCTCCGTCCTTCACCGGAAGAGGGCGCTCCGGCGCGGCGATGCGCTTCCTCTGCCGGTGATCGCCTGTCGGGCGCAGGGCTTCATCGGCCCGCTCGGACACGCCAAAGCGGCGGGTTTCGCGCTGCAGCAGGCCAAGCATCGGCGTCATGTCCTCGATATGATCGACGACGACATGGATCACCCCGCTCTCGCTCTGCAGCCTGCCCCTGATCTTCACCAGCCGGGCGCCCATGACGACGGATCGGTAGCGGTCGAATATCCTGTTCCAGACGATGGCATTGGCAACCCCCGTCTCGTCCTCCAGCGTCATGAAGACGACCCCTCTGGCAGAACCCGGCCTCTGGCGCACCAGCACAAGCCCGGCAATGGTGACCATCTGCCCGCTCGGGACCGTCAGAAGATCCCCGTTCTTGAGGATGCCAATTGCAGCGAATTCATCGCGCAGGAAAGACACCGGGTGCGCCTTCAAGGACAGCGAAAGATAACGGTAATCCTCGATCACCTGCTCGCCCGGCAACATGTCCGGCAGGCGGGTTTCCGGCTCGACCTGAAGATCGGCCCGATCGGCCCGGTCGAACAAGGGCAGCTTTTCCGCCGCGCTTTTGGCATCCAGCGCCCGCACGGCCCAGAGCGCTTCGCGCCGCGAAAGCCCGATGGAGCCGAAGGCATCGGCATCCGCCAGCCGTTCGATATCGGGTTTCTGCAGTCCCGACCGAAGCCAGAGGTCGCGCACAGAGGTGTAGCCCTGGCCACGGGCTTTGACGAGCGCGATCATATCGGCTTCCGAAAGCCCCTTCACCTGCCGGAAGCCGAGCCGGACCGCCCTCCCGGTTTTGATGATATCCCGCATCGAGGCATGCCGCCGGTCGATCGCATCCCTCTTGAATTCACTCGCCTCAAGCAGGCAATCCCAATCGGAAAAATTGACATCGACGGGCCGGATCTCGACCCCATGCTCACGGGCGTCGCGCACCAGTTGTGACGGCGCATAAAACCCCATCGGCTGCGAATTCAAAAGCGCCGCACAGAAGACATCGGGATAGTAGGCCTTGACCCAGGACGAGGCATAGACGAGCAGCGCGAAGGAGGCCGCATGGCTTTCGGGAAAACCGTATTCGCCGAAACCCTCGATCTGTTTGAAACAACGCTCCGCGAATTCACGCGTATAGCCATTTTCCACCATCCCGTTGACCATGTCGTCCCTGAACGTATTGACCTGCCCGGAGCGCTTGAATGTCGCCATGGACCGCCGCAGACGATCCGCCTTTGCCGGTGAAAACTTTGCCGCCGTAATGGCAATCTGCATGGCCTGTTCCTGAAAGAGCGGAACACCAAACGTCCGTTCCAGGATAGGTCTCATCTCATCCTTGGGATAATCGATCTTGAAGCCGGGAAGATGGGATTGCCCGCGCCGCTTGAGATAGGGATGCACCATATCTCCCTGGATCGGGCCCGGCCGGACGATCGCCACCTCGATGACCAGATCGTAAAATATGCGCGGGCGAAGACGCGGCAGCATGCTCATCTGCGCCCGGCTTTCGATCTGAAAGACGCCGATCGTATCGGCCCGGCACATCATGCCGTAGACCGGCTCTCCATCCTCGTGATCCCTGTTGCCGAGATCGGCGAGCGTCTTCTTCACATCATAGTGAAGCTCCAGAAGCTCAAAGGCTTTGCGCAGGCAGGTGAGCATTCCCAGAGCCAGGATATCGACCTTGAGAATCCGGACATTGTCCAGATCGTCCTTGTCCCATTCGATCATGTAGCGATCCGGCATGGCCGTGTTCATGATCGGCACCACCTCATCGAGCCGGTCCCTGGTAATGACGAAGCCACCCACATGCTGCGTGAGGTGCCGGGGAAAACCCATCAGTTCGGTGGCATAGTGAAGAACATTCTTGGTGATCGGGTCGGACAGATCGAGCCCGGCGGCCTTTGCCTCGCGTTCGGACAGATCCTCCGCCGACCAGCCCCAGACCGTGCTGGCGAGCGCCGATTGCACATCCTCCGACAGGCCGAAAGCCTTGGCCACTTCGCGGCCGGCGGAACGGGCACGATAACTCGTCACCGCCGCCGTCAGGCCGGCATGTTCCCGGCCATAGGTCCTGTAGATATGCTGGATGACCTCTTCGCGTCTGCCATGCTCGAAATCGACATCGATATCCGGCGGCTCATCGCGATCCATGGAAATGAACCGGTCAAAGAGAAGCGTGCTTTTCTCCGGATTGACCTCGGTTATTTCAAGGCAATAGCAGATCACCGAATTTGCCGCCGAACCGCGCCCCTGGCACAGGATCTTCAGTTCATAACGGGCATGCTGGATGATCTTGTAGACCGTCAGGAAATAGGAGGCGTATTCCTTGTCCCGGATAAGCCTCAGTTCGTAGTCGATCTGCTTTTCGACATTCACCGGGATGCCTTCCGGATAGCGTTTTCGCGCCCCCTCCCAGGTCAAACGCCCCAGCGTTTCCGACGGTGTCTCGCCCGCGACGCCTTCGTCCGGATAGTTGTGCTTCAGCTCATCCAGCGAAAATGACAGGCTTTTGAAGAATTTTTCCGTATTGGCGACCGCCTTTGGATAGGCGCCGAACAGGCGCGTCATCTCGCGCGCATCCTTGAGA
Source organism: Pararhizobium polonicum (assembly GCF_001687365.1). Classification (GTDB taxonomy): domain Bacteria; phylum Pseudomonadota; class Alphaproteobacteria; order Rhizobiales; family Rhizobiaceae; genus Pararhizobium; species Pararhizobium polonicum. The sequence goes on along the minus strand of NZ_LGLV01000013.1, from coordinate 138,519 downwards.
TAACGTTCCGCATTGGGGGCCAGCCGGAAGCCGGCCTCGGCAATCGTCACATGCTCGCGGATGGCGGTGACGATGTCGGCAAGCGGGCGGCGGGCGGTGTGATGATAAAGCGGCTGGTTGCTGGCGATCACTGGCACGCGGTTGCGGGTGGCCAGTGTGGAAAACGCGGCGAAAACCTGAGCATCCCGGCCATCATAGGATGGCGACAGGACCATGTGAAATGCCGCATGGAAGCGCTGTCTCAGGCGATCGAGGCATTGCTCCAGCCTTTCCTGTTTGCCGGCATCGTCGAGCACGGACGGATCGGCAACAAGGGCGAGCATCATCTCGTCCCCCCATTCGGCAAGGTCCGCTTCGTTCAGGATGCACGCGCCCTTTTGCGCTCTGAGATTGCCGGCGCTCAGCAGGCGGCAGAGATGCGCCCATCCCTTTCGGTTTTGCGGGTAGGCGAGAATATCCGGGGTCCCGTCGGAAAAGACCAGCCGCGCGCCCGGCTGAAAGGGGACGGCTTGCAGAAGCGCCTTTGGCTGTCCTCCCTTGTCGAAAAGCGCCCGATTTTCCGCAATCGTCTTTTCGTATTCCTCTTTCATCGCCCTGATCTGCGCATGGGCCCGCACCACGCCGGCGACCGAGTTCCGGTCGGCAAGGCCAAGGCCGGAAAGTTTCAGGATCGCGGCCTGAACGACCATGTCCTCCGGTTTCGATGCGCCCTCGAGGAAGGAGAAATTCGACCGGGCGCCGATCTCGAAAAAGGCCGGGGTGGCGTTCATGCGAAGACCCCGTGCACGAACCAGCGCGGCGGCGGCATCTGGCCATAGAGGCCCTCGCGGTAGATCCAGAACCGGTGGCCGGTATCGTCCTCGATGCGGAAATAATCCCGCGCCCGGGCATCGGCGCCGTCGATCCACCATTCCATGGCGAGGCGTTCCGGCCCCTGGCTGCGCAAGACACGATGCAACATGCGCCGCCAGCGGAAGCTTTCGGGCGGCCCCTCGGGCACTTCGGCCACGGAGACATCCACCGATTCCGGCCTTGGGAACAGCCTGAGCGGCCGCTCGCTGCGGGACCAGGAAAAGCCGCTTGGCGCCGGCCGCCTGGCCGGCGGCAATGCATCCATGGCCGGAGCCATGGTCACCGCCCGCTCCGGCACGTGGCTCTCGCGCAGCTGAAAACTCTGCAGGCAATCGGCGCCGAGACGGGCCGAAACGCGATCGACAAAGACGGCAAGAGAGACATCCTTTTGCCGGGCGCCGTCGAAATCCTCCTGCGCGGCATCGAAGGCCTCGTGCCGCATCACATTCAGCCGCAGGATTTCGAAACCGTAGCCGGCGTCGAGATCGTCATGAACCGCCTGCAGGCGCTCGGAAAACAGCGCGGCGATCCGCTTCGGGTCCCGGAGCGGCTGCGACGCCCCGGCGGCGATGCGGAAGACCCGGCCATCGACCCGGAACAGCAACAGCTCGAACACCCGCCCGCCGGCGCCGCGCTCCTCCAGGCTGGCCTTCAGCGACAGGGCAATCTGCCCGGTCAGGGAGAGGATATCCTCCTGCGTCTGCACGGGCTCGGCCAGCCGCCGTTCGGCGGAGAGGCTGGCGACCGGCCGGCGCGGCGACACGGGCTCCTCGTCACGGCCGAGCGCCTGATCGAGCCGCAGCAGCAGATGCGCGCCGAAACGGCGGGCAAGGGGCGCCCGGGGTGCGGCGATGATGTCGCCCACCCGCTTCAATCCGAGCTTCTGCAGCGCGGCAACGGTGTTTGCCTCCAGCCGCAGAGAAGCGACGGGCAGGGGGGCCAGCACCGGCTCCATCTCTTCCGGCGCGATGACGCCGCCGCTGCCGAAACGGGAGACGGCCGAGGAGAGGCCCGGCGCCGACGATATGGCGCCGCGGGCGTCGATCCCCAGCTGGAAGAGCCGCGACAGGATATCCTTGAGCAGCGCCTTTTCGCCGCCGAACAGATGCGAACAGCCGGTAATATCGAGAAACAGCCCGTCCCGGCCATCCAGCCCCACCAGCGGCGTGTAGCGGTCGCACCAGTCGGCGATGCCGTCGAGCAGGCGGCGATCGGCACCCACGTCCTCCTCGACGATTTCCAGCGTCGGATAGATCGCCCGCGCTTCGGCGACGCCCTGGTTTTTCTTCAGCCCGAGCGCCTCCGCCGCCTCGTCGAGCGCCGTCAGCCGCATGGCATTGTCGCGCCGCCCGGAACAGACGAGGGGAACCGCTTCAGGATGCCTGATCGAACGCCAGGACAGGCCCCATTTCTGCCGGGCGATCCGGTCGGTCGGCAGGTGCGGAAAGGCGAGGGCCAGAATGCGCTGCGCGCTTGAGCGGAACCCGAGCATGTTCTGGCTTGTCGACGGAGAAAAACTGACGGTCATGGGAATTCCACTCCAGAAACAGGGAGAGAGGCGCCGGATTTCGGCTCTTCTCCAGGGTGAGACGGAAAACCGGATTGCCGATGCTGCCGCCAAGCATCGATCGATCCGGCAGAAACCGGATTGCCGCCGGCGCGGGTTCAAGCAAAAACCGAAAAGCAGCACTGCTCGCCTCTTCCTGCGCCGACTGGCGCAACACCAGGAGAGGGCGCCCCGCCGCCTTTGCCCGCAGGCTCAGGCGCCGGCTCTCGGTCAGGCCGAACTGCGCCGGATTGCCCTTGACCTCCAGGATGCTGACCAGGAAGGCGCCGCTTTCGACCGCCGTTTCGGCAAGCCACAGCGCCTCCTCCAGCCGGCGCGGGGCCGCATGCAGGAAGCGCTCTGGCCTCAGACCAAAATCCGCAAGGCCCGGCGCATAGGGAATGCCCGTTTCCATCGACGTGACCGGATCGCTGATCCACAGGACCGGCGAACGGTCCTCATCCGCCTTGCGCTGAAGCAGGGCGGCAAGCGCCAGCGCAAAACCGGTGACCACCGGCGCATCGCGCATCAGCTGCGAGCGGATTTCGCAGATGCCGTCGAGCGGCAACCCGCCTTCCAGAGCCCCATCGAGCGCCGGAACGCCCAGAGGCAGACGATGGCTTTCCTTTCGTTTTCCATGGCCGTTCTCGCCGGCCAGAGCTTCCTGCCTGGCGGCAGCCACGGAACTGCCCTCCAGTCTTGCGATCTCTTCGCGGAGCGCAAACAGACGCTCGCGCGTCATGGGCGTCTGCACCATGACGTCACTCCAATTCAAAATGTTCCTGTTATGTTCTTATAGATTCCAGAGCTTCACGGAAGAGTCAACGGCAATTTCTAAGAATTTATTCCTTGACGGAGCACATCCAAATTCAACTCTCGAAAAACGCTGACGAAATGGCTATATCAGGGAGCAAGTAAGGAGTGCCTATGGCCCGCATTGACCAGACCGACGATTGGCGGGAACGCCACGCGCCGACAATCAGCACATTCGAATCCCTGGCACTGGAGGCCTACAGCCATCTGCCGGAGGAATTCCGGGCGCTTGCCACCCATCTGACCATCGAGATCGACGATTTTCCGAGCGAGGACGTTTTCGAGGACATGGCGCTGGAAACGCCGTTCGACCTGCTCGGCCTGTTCGAGGGACGCGGCATCGGCGAGCGCTTCACCATGGAAACCGGCGAGATGCCGAACCGGATCATTCTCTACCGCCGGCCGATCCTCGATTACTGGGCGGAAAACGAGGAGACGCTGGGCGATATCATCACGCATGTGCTGATCCACGAGATCGGCCATCATTTCGGCCTGTCGGACGACGACATGGAGCGGATCGAGGCCAGCGTCGAGCATGTCGGCGGCTGAGACGGCGTGAGCCGCCCCGGCCGGCCGCGAGGCTTCAGTGTTCCGAAAGCTTGGTGTCGGGGGTGTATTCCTTGCCCTCGACGTCCTTGACGACGGCCTGGCCGCACATCATGGCGCGGGTTTCCTGGTTCCAGGCATAGGTCGGCGATCCATGCAGCTCCCAGCCCTTGTTGAGGGCAGCCGTCACCTTGTGACAGAAGGTGGCGTCGTCGACGGCGGTCAGCAAGCGATACAGTTTCACAATATTGTTCCTTTTTGATGGATGGCATCGGCCTTGGCGGCGAGCCGCAGGGCCTGATCGAGATGAAGACGCTCGACCATCAGGCCGTTGAGATTGATGACGGCTTTATCCGCATTTTCGGACAGCGCAAAGGCATCGATGATGGAGCGGGCCTCGGCAAGCGCGGCTTTATCAATGCCGAAATGATCGTTGGCCGGGCCGATCTGGGCCGGGTGGATCAGCATCTTGCCGTCGAACCCCATGTCGCGGCCCTGCCGGCATTCGGCCTCGAACCCCGCACCATCGCGGAAATCGTTGAAGACGGCATCGATGATATCGAGGCCGCTGCCGCGCGCAGCCAGCAGGATCTGCATCAGCCAGGGCACGAGATAGGTGCGGCCGGGCAGGGCGGGCAGACCGGTTTCCTTGCGCAGGTCGTTCAGCCCCGGCACGAAACAATCGAGCCTGCCGCCGCGGGTGCGGCCGGTTTCAGCGATCGCAGCCGCATTGAGCACGCCGCGCGGGGTCTCGATCATCGCCCAGAGGCGCAGCATATCCGGCGCATCGTTTTCCGACAGGATATCGGCCACCGTCTGGATGTCCTGCGGGCTTTCGACCTTGGGCAGCAGGATGGCGTCGGGCGCGAGCGCCAGAGCGGCCGCCAGATCCTGTTCACTGAGACCGGAGGCGAGGCTGTTGATGCGGATGACGATCTCGATATCGGACCGGCGAGCCTCCTGCAGATGCGCGGCCAGCGTATCGCGCGCCAAAACCTTGTTGGCGGGAAGAACCGCATCCTCGAGATCGTAGATCACCGCGTCGCAGGCCAGCGCGGCAACCTTGGCAAGGGCGCGGGCATTGTCGGCCGGAACGCAGAGAACCGAACGGCGCAGGCGGGCGGGGTGGCGATCGCTGGATGACGTCATGGGCCTGTTTTGCCCGCCTTTCGCCGTTTTCGCAAGGCAGAGATGCAATCGGGCCATGTCCCCTTGCAACAGGCCCCTTGCAACGGGGGCCATGCGGGACCACATTCTGGGCAACGAAAGGTGACGACCATGCAAAGCATCCGTAATCTCCTCCTGACTGCCGCAGGCATCGCGTTCACGCTGATGGCCTTCGTCTTTACCGCGTCCCTTGGCCTCGCCCTCATCGGCATCGTCTCGGTGGTGATGATCGGCACGACGATTGCCGCGCGGCTTGCGCCCAAGCCGGTTCGCGCCACCGTCAACCGGAATTCCGTCAACCGGAATCCTGGCAACCCCAATTCCGGCCGCCAGCCGCGCGAACCGCGCATCTGGAACGACGGACGCGGCACGATCATCGACCTCTGAAGGGCGCAAAGCCGCCTTTCAGGCGCCCGGCGCGCAGATTCTCCTTCATTTCGGCGCAAAATTGCTCTAAACGCTGGGCGGAAATTTTTCCCGTTCCGTTGAAATCGAAGGCCATTGCCATGGACAAGTTCGTCAAGCTCACCGGCGTTGCCGCGCCGCTCCCCGTCGTCAATATCGACACGGACATGATCATTCCGAAGGATTACCTGAAGACGATCAAGCGCACCGGCCTTGGAACCGGCCTTTTCGCCGAAGCCCGCTATCATGAAGACGGCTCGGTGAACGAGGATTTCGTCCTCAACAAACCCGCCTACCAGAACGCCAAGATCCTGGTCGCCGGCGACAATTTCGGCTGCGGTTCGTCGCGCGAACACGCCCCCTGGGCGCTGCTCGACTTCGGCATCCGCTGCGTCATCTCGACGTCCTTTGCCGATATCTTCTACAACAACTGTTTCAAGAACGGCATTCTGCCGGTCGTCGTTTCGCCGGAAGACCTGGAAAAGCTGATGGATGACGCCTCGCGCGGCTCCAACGCCATCCTGACGGTCGACCTGGAAAGCCGGGAAATCACCGGTCCGGACGGCGGCAAGATCACCTTCGAACTGGATGAATTCAAGCGCCACTGCATGCTGAACGGCCTCGACGATATCGGCCTGACGCTGGAAAAGGCTGGTGCCATCGACACGTTCGAAAAGGCCAACGCCGCTTCGCATCCCTGGGCGTAACGCCCGATGGCAAGCCCGCGCAGACGGATCTCCTCCGGCTCGCCGTTTGAAAAGACGGCGGGTTATTCGCGGGCTGTCGTGCAGGGCGACTGGTGCTTCGTCTCCGGCACCACCGGCTACGACTACCGGACGATGACCATGCCGGAGACGGTGGAGGAGCAGACCCGCAACTGCCTGAAGACCATCGCGGCGGCGCTGGCGGATGCCGGGTTTTCGCTGAACGACGTCGTTCGCAATCATTATTACGTGACCGACGCCGCTTTTGCCGACAGGGTCTTCCCGATCCTGGGCGAGACCTTCGGCGATATCCGTCCGGCAGCGACGATGGTGGTCTGCGACCTCATCCGTGCGGAAATGCTCATCGAGATCGAAGTCACCGCCTTCAAGGGGTAACGCCCGATCGGCCTTCGATGAAGGGTGGCCCCAAAGGCTCGGTCAGCCCCGCCTTTGCCAATTCGCTGTAATAATAGAGAAAGACCTGGCGCCGGAATGTGATCATTTCGCGCTCTTCATCCGTTTTTGCCATTGCAAGGCCCGCCGCGAATAACTCCGGGGTCGCCAGCTCGATCGTATCGGCCACAAAATCCAGCATCTCTGTGGTGTCCCCGGGTTTCATGAGGCGGATGCAGAAAAACAATCCGCTTGCGGCCACCCTGCCGAGGCAACGGCCATCACGCCGGCAGCGCCGTACACGGCAACGGAGATGATTGAGCCAGACCGTCGCGGCCAAGCGCAGGAAGACATCCGACGAAGGCGAGCGGGGCGGGGGCTTGATATAGGGCATAACGGTTCTTCCTCTTGTCGGCTGATCGGAAGCGGAAAACAGCAGGAAACATCCCCGCGCGGTGTCCGCCGTGGTTTTCAAACCTGCACTCAATCGGACGGGGCACTGGAAACCGCCTCTAATGAGTTAATATAATTGACGCTTCCCAGCGCCCCGTTTGGCGTTCTCTCGGGAGCTCTCCTCCCTACAGACCCCGACTGCGGATTCTCTGACCCGGGACGATCGTCGCGACATAGGCTTCCGGTTCCGGCATTCAGCATCACGGTTCCGGTACATCACGCTTCTCATCCCGGCATGTGCATCACACAGATGCGCCCGCCCCAGAAGGACAGGGGGAATCCAGTTTCCGGGGGCTCTCCTTCCGGTCCGCCTGACGTTCGCAGCCTCTTCATTGAGACCACGAGGCTTTGCGTGGAGCGCCAGCCCTGCCTCGCCGCAAACGTCTTGCGGTGTATCCGTGACAGAACGTTGCCATCATGACACGGCTTTTCAAGGCGGGGATTCTGGGCGAAGACAATTCCGATAAAATCGTTCAATATCAACGCGGGGGCATATAAAATCCCGTTTGAACATGCCCGCCGGAAAGGGAAAATCATGCTGTTGAGAATGGAAGCAAAACTTGCCGGCGTCTGCACGCCGGTTTTCACCAGCCATCCGGCCCGCTGGCTTGGGCTCCTGGCGCTCTGCTCCGCCTATATCGTCAGCGGGGCGACCAGGCTCATGGATTTCAGCAGCGCCGTCGCTGAAATGGAGCATTACGGGCTTCTGCCGCCCAGACCCATCGCCGCGGTGGTGATCCTTTTCCAGCTGAGCGCCTCGGCGATGGTAATCAGCGGCTTCTTGCGCTGGATCGGCGCGCTGTCCCTTGCCGTCTTCACCGTGCTGGCAACCTTTATTGCCCTGCGGTTCTGGGAAATGCCCCTGGGCACGGCCCGGTTTGCGGCGATGAATACATTCTTCGAACATCTGGGACTGGCCGGCGCCTTTCTTCTCGTCGCCTGGTACGACCTGCACAAATGGCGCCGGGGTGACAGGGACTGGAGCTGAGCGTGTTGCGGCTGACATGGATGAGGCGCATTCTACGGCCTTGCCTTTCACCTCGTCCCTCTCGGAAGGAAACGCACGAATGAGCATCATCACCACAAACGACGGAACGGAAATCTTCTACAAGGACTGGGGCCCGCGCGATGCGCAGCCGATCGTCTTCCATCACGGCTGGCCGCTGAGCGCCGACGACTGGGACGCCCAGATGCTGTACTTTCTGGCGCAGGGATTTCGCGTCATCGCCCATGACCGCCGCGGCCATGGACGCTCGACCCAGACATCGACCGGCCACGACATGGATACCTACGCCGCCGACGTGGCAGCACTCGCCGATGCGCTTAACCTCAAGAACGCCTTCCATGTCGGCCATTCCACCGGTGGCGGCGAAGTCGTCCATTATGTGGCCCGCGCCAAGCCGGGCCGGGTCGGCAAGGCCGTCATCGTCGGGGCCGTACCGCCAGTCATGGTGAAATCGGACAGGAACCCCGGCGGGCTGCCGATCGATGTATTCGACGGCCTGCGCAGCGCGCTCACCGCAAACCGCGCCCAGTTCTTCATCGATGTCCCGACCGGTCCGTTCTACGGCTTCAATCGCCCGGGCGCCAAAGTGTCCCAGGGGCTCATCGACAACTGGTGGCGGCAGGGCATGATGGGCGCCGCCAATGCCCATTACGAATGCATCAAGGCCTTTTCCGAAACCGATTTCACCGAGGACCTGAAAAAGATCGAGGTTCCGGTGCTGGTCCTGCACGGAACCGACGACCAGATCGTGCCCTATGACGACTCCGCACCGCTCTCGGTGAAGCTCCTCAAGAACGGAACGCTGAAGAGCTATGACGGGCTTCCGCACGGCATGCTGTCGACGCATCCGGAGATTCTCAATCCCGATATGCTGGCTTTTTTCAAGGGGTAGGCTGGCGGCGGCGTGATCTGCCCCTCATCCGCCCTGTCGGGCACCTTCTCCCCGTTTTGACGGGGAGAAGGACCAAGCGGCAACCTCTGTCGTCCCCTCTCCCCGTCAAAACGGGGAGAGGGCTAGGGTGAGGGGCAAAGCTGCCAGGACAGAAGCCGGTGCGGCAGCTTTATCGGCCCAGGAGCGCAGACGAGGGCGGTGGCGCAGACAACGACTCAAACACCAAAACCCGGCTGCAGGGACAGCCGGGCTTTGGCGGAGGACGTCAGAAACGGCGGGCGCCTATTCGCAGACGCGGATCTTCTTGATGATGACGTTGCCGTAGGAATCGTAAGTCTTGACCTTCTTGATGAAGCAATAGGGCTGGCAGTCGTCGCTGTAATAGCCGGCCTGCGACGGGGCGGCGAAGGAAACGGCGGCGATGGCAGCGACAATGGCGGTCAAAACGAACGTGCGCATGCGGGTCTCTCCTTGAGATCTCGTGTGGATGAGCCTCCCTCATCCAGTGACCCGACAATCCCACAGGCCGGACATCCGCGCTGTTCCGGATGGAACAGGGTTTGCTCCCTCTTCTCCTCAACGGGGAGAAGAGGGAGATCGGTGCGCGCACAATTCTTTCCGAAACCGCATTTTCCTTGAACGGAAGTTGCGTTAAGAACGCGCCAACATCTGACACCCATCGACTTAAAAGGAATGCCCCATGACAGTGCGCAATCTTTTCCTTCTGCCCGGCGACGGCATCGGTCCGGAAGCCATGGCGGAAGTCCGCAAGATCATCGCCTATATGAACGCCGAGATGGCCGGTGGCTTCACCACCGACGAAGGCCTGGTCGGCGGATCGGCCTATGATGCGCATGGCGCGGCGATTTCCGACGCGGATATGGCCAAGGCGATGGCGGCGGATGCCGTTCTGTTCGGCGCCGTCGGCGGTCCGAAATGGGATGCCGTTCCGTATGACGTGCGCCCGGAAGCGGGCCTGCTGCGCCTGCGCAAGGACATGGAACTGTTTGCCAACCTGCGCCCGGCGATCTGCTATCCGGCGCTCGCCAACGCATCGTCGCTGAAGGCCGAGCTGGTCGAGGGCCTCGATATCCTGATCGTGCGCGAGCTGACCGGCGGCGTCTATTTCGGCGAGCCGAAGGAGATCATCGATCTCGGCAACGGCCAGAAGCGCGGTATCGACACGCAGGTCTACGACACCTACGAGATCGAGCGCATCGCCGGCGTCGCCTTCGAACTGGCCCGCACCCGCAACAACCGCGTCTGCTCGATGGAAAAGCGCAATGTCATGAAGTCCGGCGTTCTGTGGAACCAGGTGGTGACGGCGACGCACAAGGCGAAATATTCCGATGTCGCGCTCGACCACATGCTGGCCGATGCCGGCGGCATGCAGCTGGTGCGTGCGCCCAAGCAGTTCGACGTGATCGTTACCGACAACCTGTTCGGCGACATGCTGTCGGATGTGGCCGCAATGCTGACCGGCTCGCTCGGCATGCTGCCATCCGCCTCGCTCGGCGCCCCGGATGCCAAGACCGGCAAGCGCAAGGCGCTCTACGAGCCCGTGCACGGTTCGGCACCGGACATTGCCGGCAAGGGCATCGCCAACCCGATCGCCATGATCGCCTCGTTTGCCATGTGCCTGCGCTATTCGTTCAACCTCGTGACCGAGGCCGACAACCTGGAAAAGGCTGTTGCCAACGTGCTCGACAAGGGTATCCGCACCGGCGACATCATGGCCGATGGCTGCGCCCAAGTCGGCACCGTCGAAATGGGCGATGCCATCCTTGCCGAGTTCAAGGCGCTTTCGGCTTAAAAGCTGCCTGTTTCCCTCCCCGCAAGCGGGGAGGGCCTCCCGGTTCTTCGGGGCATTTTTCGGCACGCCATGGAAATCCCTATTTTGGTCGCCACAGGAAAGAAGACCAATCAAACAGGGTATCCATGAACAGACTGCTTTCCACCTCTCTCTGGCTTCTCCTGGCAGCAAGTGTCCTGATCGCGGCGCTGCTTCCCTTCGATGGCGCCCTTTCGCAATGGGCGCAGGCGCTGCCCCACGGCGTTGTCGCCTTCAACAAGCGGATCACCGATTTCGGCACCTTCGCCTGGATGATCTACAGCTCCGGCTCGATCGTCATCATCGCCTATATCCTGCACCGGGTTTCCCGCAGCGAGGGTTTTTCCTCGAAAGCCGGGACAGGCTGGCGGCTGGCCCTGTATTTCCTCGGAACGATCGGCAGTGCCGGCCTGCTCGTTCAGGCGCTCAAACTGATCATCGGACGGGCGCGGCCCGCGCTTTACCTCGAATACGGCGCCCACAGCCTGACGCCGTTTGCGCGGGAATGGCAGTTCGAGAGCTTTCCGTCCGGCCATTCGGCGGCAGTCGGAGCCTTCTTCGGGGCCTTTGCCATGCTCGCACCGCGGTTCCGGCCCGTCTTTGCGCTGGGCGCGCTGACGATCGGCATCAGCCGCGTCATCGTCGGCGCGCATTATCCAAGCGACGTGGTGGCCGGGCTCTCGCTCGGTTTCTGGAGCGCCCTGATGATCGCCTTCCTCTTTGCCCGGCAGAACTGGCTGTTCCGGCTGGACGACGCGGGCTGGCCCCGAACGAAAGTCTAGCCAGCGCGCGAACGGCAATCCCTTTTACCTCTCTGTCAAACCGGTGTGATCTGGTTGTAACACAGCTCGATTAGACCCGTTGCAGCAACAACCCAGTTGCGGCGGCAGGAGCGCGGATCGGGATGGTGGACACATTGCTCGCGGCTTGCGGGATCAGGCCGCGATTGCCGGAAATCCGGTGCCTGGCGCTCGTCAACCCGCTCTATCATCTCTGTTGTCTCAATCTCGTTTTCATTGCCTTTGCGCTGTTCGATACCTGTGTTGGCGCCGCCGCCGGCCGCTTTCCGGCGCTGGCGATCGAATTCGGACGAACCTTCACCCATGCCGGAAACTCCGGCTGGATTTTGCTCATTGCCGGCTATGTATGCTTTGCCGGTCTCGCCACGCTGAAACGGAGTACGGCGGGCAAGGCGCCGGAGACGGCCCGGCTGCTGACGGCTGCGGCGGCCTATGTCTTCATCACGGTCGCGCTGTCCGGTCTGGCGGCCAATATGCTCAAACGGGTGATCGGCCGGGCCCGGCCGCACCTCTTTGAAGAGCAGGGGATCTTCAGCTTTTCGCCGTTTGCCAACAGCACGGCCTATGAAAGTTTTCCCTCCGGCCATGCCACCACCGCCGCCGCCTTTTTCGTCGGCCTGGGATTTCTCGTGCCGCAGCTGCGCATACCGTTGTTCATCGCCGGCATCTGGATCGGGCTGGCACGGGTGATCGTCGGCGCCCACTATCCCAGCGATGTCATCGCCGGGCTGGCGCTCGGCGGCTGGTTCGCGCTCGCCGTCGCCACCCAGTTCGCCCGCTACGGCATTCTCTTCACCATCAACGCGGGCGGCTGGCCAGAGCCACGCTATCCGCACATCCCCCCGCAGCCGCAAACAGCCGGAACGGTGGCGGCCGATCACGCCTGAAAAAACAGGCATGAAAAAACCCGGCACAGAGGCTGCGCCGGGCTCAGTCTGGCGGGAGAAGACGTCGGCTAGGTCATGGTGTGAATATCGCGGTCCTTGGTTTCGGGCAGGAACAGCATGCCGATCACCAGCGTGATGCCGGCAAAGACGATCGGGTACCAGAGGCCGTAATAGATATCGCCCTTGGCCGCGCTCATGGCGAAGGCCGTTGCCGGAAGCAGGCCGCCGAACCAGCCGTTGCCGATATGATAGGGCAGGGACATGCCGGTATAGCGGATGCGGGTCGGGAACAGCTCAACCAGCAGGGCGGCGATCGGGCCGTAGACCATCGTCACGTAGATGACCAGCACGGTCAGCACGGCGATGACCATCACCCAGTTGACGCGCGCCGGATCGGCAACCATGGCAAAGGCACCGCCCTTGTCGATCGTATAGACCGGCATGTCGGTGACACCGGCTGCTTCTTCCGCCGTCAGAAGCTTGGCAGCGACCAGCTCTTCGCCCGTCATCGTTGCCTTGTCTCCGCCGCGAACCGCAGCGGCATCGAGCGCCAGCTCCGGATTGGCGGCAACGAAGCCGTCGAGCTTGCTTTCCGCAACCTTGGCCGCGCCGCGAACGAGCGGATAGCCGCCATCGTGGAGCGCGATGTTGATCTGCTTTTCGAAGGCGCCGTTCATCGCCTTGGCCTGATCGCCGGCAGCGACGGAATCGTAGCTGCTGACGGTTTCCTGGCCGATCTTGACCGTTGCCGGCGTGCCGGCAGGGCCGGGAACGACGTCATAGGGCACCGAGTTTCGGGTCAGGAACGAGGTGGCGATATCGCAGGAGGTGGTGAACTTGGCCGTGCCGGTCGGGTTGAACTGGAACTTGCAGTCCGCCGGATCGGCCGTGACGGTGGCCCGCACGGTGGCCTGCGCCTCGGCCAGCGCCGGATTGCCCGCCCAGGTCAGCGCCTTGAACAGCGGGAAATAGGTGAGCATCGCCAGCGCCAGGCCGGCCATGATGATCGGCTTGCGGCCGATCTTGTCGGACAGCCAGCCGAAGACGACGAAGAAGCCGGTGCCGATGATCAGCGAGGCGGCGACCATGATATTGGCCGACTGGCCGTCCACTTTCAGGATGTTCTGCAGGAAGAACAGCGCGTAGAACTGGCCGGAATACCAGACGACGGCCTGGCCGACGACGGCGCCGAACAGGGCGAGCAGGGCGATCTTGGCGTTTCTCCACTGGCCGAAGGCCTCGGTGAGCGGCGCCTTGGAGCCCTTGCCCTCTTCCTTCATCTTCTTGAAGGCGGGCGATTCATTCATCTTCAGGCGGATCCAGACGGAAACCCCGAGCAGGATGAAGGACAACAGGAACGGGATGCGCCAGCCCCAGGCGGCGAAGGCTTCCTTGCCGAGCAGCATCTGCACCAGAACAATGACCACCAGCGACAGGAACAGGCCAAGCGTCGCCGTCGTCTGGATCCAGGAGGTGAAGTAACCGCGCTTGCCCTGCGGCGCATGCTCGGCCACATAGGTCGCGGCACCGCCATACTCGCCGCCGAGCGCCAGGCCCTGCAGCATGCGCAGCACGATCAGAAGGATCGGAGCGGCGATGCCGATCGAGGCGGCGCCGGGCAGGATGCCGACGAGGAAGGTCGACAGGCCCATGATGACGATGGTGACGAGGAAGGTGTATTTGCGGCCGACGAGATCGCCGAGACGGCCGAACACCAGCGCGCCGAACGGCCGCACCAGGAAGCCGGCTGCAAAGGCAAGCAGCGCGAAGATGTTGCGGGTGGTTTCAGGATACTGCGAAAAGAAGGTCGCGCCGATATAGACGGCCAGCGAACCGTAGAGATAGAAATCGTACCATTCGAAGACCGTGCCGAGCGAGGAGGCGAAAATCACCTTCTTCTGCTCCGCGGTCATGGGGCCGGATTTTTCGACCGCCGCTGCTGCGACATTTGCCATTTCGTTTGTCCTCCACTCAAAAACGGCTTGTACGCATCCCCCGATTGCCCCGAAATCCTCCCTGATCTCGAAGCGGAACACGCGATGGCGACAAAATGACAGAAAACGCCATCCATCGTCAGCGATGCTTTGGGATTATGACTTTAGTCGAATATCGCGCTCAGGCTGCGGACCGCAGCGCAGCCGCCGGTGACTGGCGATAGGCAAGCAGCGCCGGCACAAGGGCAAGCACGGCGGCAAAGGCAGTGATCGCAGCAGCGCTGGCCAGATCCTCGCGCGCAAACATCACCGGCAGGACAACGCCGCTTTCGCCCGAGAAAAGCCGGGAGAGAAACACTGCCGCGCCATAGCCGATGGCAAAGCCCAGGACGATGCCAAGCGCCACGAGAATGAACAGCTCCAGCCAGACGATCACAAGCACGGCCGGTTGCGGTGCGCCGAAAGCCCTCAAAGCCCCGATCTGGCGGCGGCGCTGGCCGACATGGATGACGGTGACCAGAAGCACGGCGGCGGCGACGAGAACCTGCGCGCCGATGGCGACGGCCGAAAGCACCCGCTTGGCATCGCCGAGCGTTGCATAAAGGCTGGTCAGCACTTCGCCGGGAAAGACGGCGAGCGTACCGTTGCCGCGATAGGCCTGCCTGAGCTTATAGGCATCGGCAATGGTTTTCGGCTTGACCAGGACAGCCGGGAGACCGGGGGTTTCTGCCGTCCAGTTTTCGTCAAGCGGGGCGTCGGGGTCGAGAGCTGCGTGATCGTGGTCGTGATCGCCGTCGGGTTGCGCGCCATGATCGGCCGCATGCGCTTGGGCATCATGAGGCTCGCCATCATGGTCTGCCGCCGCCTCATCGGAATGACCGCCCATGCCGTGCAGGCTCCAGACGGACTGGATGGGCACGAGGATCGCCCGGTCCCAGGAGGTTCCGGTCGCAGCCATGCGGCCGGTGATGCGATAGGCCAGTTCGGTATGGGTTTCGCCGCCATGGTCGGCAAGGCCGTGGGTCGGCTTCACCGCATAACCGATCGGCAGATGGACGGCTGCCCCGACGACGGCCTCGCCCGCCCTGGCAAAGGTAGCGCCCTCCGCCAGGCCCGAGAGATTGCCGGCCAGCGCCGCCGACGTGCCGACAATCGGATAGCCGGAGAAGGAATCGCCGAAACCGATGGGGGCCACCCAGGAGACACGCGGATCGGCGGCGAGCTTGGCCAGCACATCGCCCGGCATCAGTGGCAGGGGCGAGGGCTGGAGGAAGACCGAAGACAGCAGCAATTGCGTCTCGCTGCCGGGCGCGCCCACCACGAGATCGAACCGGTCGGCGGCCCGTGCGCTGCCGAGCCTCAGCGCCCGCTCCTGCAGCGTGACCGCGACGCCGAGCGCCGTGGCAAAAGCGATCAGCAGAATGACGACAAGCGAGCCGGCCCAGAGACGGCGCAGATCCGCAAGAATGAAACCGGTCATGCCGCCATCTCCTGTCGCTGCACATCGGCGGTGATCCGCCCGGCGGCGAGGGTGATGCAGCGATCCAGACGGCCGGTCAGGCGGGGATCGTGCGACACGACGATCAGCGTGCTGTCATTGCTGAGCGAAAGCTCGATGAGCAGCCGCACGACGGTCTCACCGCTGTCGCTGTCGAGGCTTGCGGTCGGCTCGTCGGCAATCAGCACGCCCGGCTTGCGCAGCAGCGCCCGGGCAATCGCCACCCGCTGCATCTCGCCGCGCGACATGGTTTCGATCTTCTGATCGGCACGCGAAAGCCCGACGGCGTCCAGAAGCTGCATGGCCCGGTCCCTGTCACCCGTGGCCAGGGCGCGCGACAGCCGGGCCGGAAGCAGGATATTGTCCAGAGCGCTCAAACCTGCAAACAGATGAAAATCCTGCATGACAAGGCCGATATGGGCACCACGCCAGCGATCCCGGCTGCGCTCGGTCATCGGCACGAGATCCATGCCGCCCCACGCCACGGTACCGTTTCGCACGCGCTCCAGCCCTGTCACGATGTTGACGAAGGTGCTTTTCCCCGATCCAGACGCGCCGGTGATGGCCACACGGCTGCCCGCAACGATCGAAAGGGCGGGAATATCGAGGACGGGGGCAGACAGGCCCGGATAGGACACGGAAACCCCGGAAAGTGCGAGCGACAGCATCAAACCACCCTAGACCGAAGCATAATCTGCCTCGCGCAGACGCAAGAGGCTGACGAAACCGGTTTCCGGATCTGTCCAGGAGCCGAACTCCAGCACACCGCGAACGTCGATCGCCTGCGACGGCTGCACGAAGGTCTGTTTTTCGCCGAGATAGACGACGATGATATTGTCCGGCCAGTCGGCATCGGACGAGCAGAACGGGCAGATCGACATGGGGATCTGCGTCAGTACGAAAAAGGAAGCCTCTGCTTTCAGCGGCGGTGCCATGAAGCCGCGGACCGATACCTCCTGTCCCGCGAGCGTCTTCACCTTCTGCGAAAACTCGAGCCCGAGGACGCCGAACTTGCCGTAAAGCTCATCGAAGGTCAGCGTCGGGGCAGCAGCCTGGGACGGGCGGGCCAAACTCATCAGCGGCAGGCCGGCCATCAGGGCAAGCACGCCGCGACGCGTGGTTTTGACAAAAGGACGGGGCATCGAACGATCTCCCTGACGAACAGACGCGGCATATGACTGGCTCGGCGGCGCGCTAGAAAACGGAATACGGCGGGCTGCAGGCAGCCCGCCGGAACTATGGACAAACGATCAGTTCGTTTCCTTGACGCCGAGAGCAAATGCATCTGCCAGAACACGGTAGATGTCGCTTTGCTCCATATAGCCCTTGAACTCTTCGGCACCCGGGCCGGTGGCCTGCAGGACGACGTCGTCAACGGCATGGACGCCGCTATCGCCGCTCTTGGGAATATTGCCCTGAACGAAGACGGCACCGGGAACATCCTTGTAGGCCTCGTTGGCGACATATTCCTTCTTTTCGTTCTGGATCGCCGGAACGAAAGGACCGTCGAGCTTCGGACGGAAGGTTTCGTAATGATCCGGACCGTTGTTGGCAGCCAGGAACAGGCGGCGGGTGACGTCGATCTTGTCCGGATAGCCGTCCTTGTTCTCATCCGTGTAGTTGGGGAAGCCGGCGTCGGCATAGGTGCCGACCTTTTCGCGCATCTCGGTGCCCGGCTTTTCGTCATCGATGGTGCCGATGATCGAAACGCCGTGGGTGTGATCGCCGGTGACGACGATCATCGTATCCGGATGGCTCTTGGCGAATTCGCGGGCAACGCCGACAGCCTGGTCGAGCTCGATGGTTTCGACCAGTGCGCGGTCCCAGTCGAGCGGATGCGACATCTTGTCGATCGAGGCGCCTTCGACCATCAGGAAGAAGCCTTCCTCGTTCTTCGACAGTTCGCCAAGGGCAGCCTTGGTCATGTCCACCAGGCCCGGCTGGTTCGGAAACTTGTCGACGGTCCCCTTCTTCAGGAACTCGCGGTCCAGCGTCACATCCATGTTGCCGGTGTGGAACAGGCCGAGGATCTTGCCGGTATTGGTGCCGGTCGCCGCCTGCAGTTCGGTCTTGTCGGTGGCAAGCGTATAGCCGGCTTCCTGGAAGAGCTTGATATAATCCTTGTCATCCTTGCGCTTGGAACCGGGAATATCCTTGCCGAGGAAATAGGCGGAGCCACCGCCCAGAATGACATCCGGCTTGACGTCGAACATCATGCCGACGATCTGCTCCTTGTCGGCGCGCTTGCGCGTATGGGCAACGACGGCAGCCGGTGTCGCATCTTCGATTTCGGCGGTCGAAACGATGCCGATCGACTTCTTCGTCTGACGGCGAATGGCTTCCGCGATGGTCTCGACCTTCGGGTCGTCAAAGCTATCCGGCGTGCGGTCCGCATAAACGCCGAGCGCGTTGACGGCCGTCTTGTGACCGGTCATGTAGGCCGACATCGTGTTGGCGCTGTCCGTGGCGATCGCCTCTGTCGAGGATGTGCCGACGAAGGCCATGTGATCGAGATCGTCCATGTTGAGGCGGCCGTTCGCCTTGCCCTCGCTCATCCCCTTCGACATGATGCGGGCACCGGTGCGGTGGGCAACCGAGAGGCCATCGCCGAGGATGAAGATGATGTTCTTCGCTTTCTGGGCCGTGCCGGTATTGTAGACGTCCCAGGTCACGGTCTTGGTTTCCGAGCCGGCGGTCACCTCGATCGTATAGGCGCCTTCGGCGGGGATGGTCAGCCCGCGGGCGATCAGCGCCGAGCCGAGAACCTTGTCTTCCTTGCCCTTTTCTTCAGCGACGAACTCGGCATCCTTGCCCAGAACCGTCTTATAATCCTGACCGTTGACCGAAATCTTGACATCTTCCGGCTTGACGACGGTCTTGAACTCGACCTTGAAGTCGAATGGTGAGCCAGCAAGAATGGTTGCACGATCAAGCGGATAGATGGTGGTGGCCTGTGCGGCACCGGCGAGGAACGTCGTGGCGGCGAGAGCGGCGAGAAGCAGACGCATGGGAACCTCCTTTTTGGGATTGCTTTCGGATTGGCTGGCTCCGGCAATAGTCACTGGTCATGACATCGGCGTGACACTTCGCGTTTAAGGATCGGCTTTTCGCAGCTTTGTATTGACTCCATGCCAAAAGCGCGTATGAGCAGCAGCGGAAAAGGAACCGCGCCATGCACCGTTTTGGTTATTCCATCGCTGCGCTGATCGCCCCGGCATTCGCTGCCGGGCAGGTTCGTTCTTTCTCGATATCTTCCAAAACTACGGCCAAAACGACGACGAAAACCGTCTGACGTCTCTGGCCCACCGCTCTCTCCCCGGTTAGGCCGGGGACCTGAAGCCCGCGCCTTTGGCCGGCGGGTTTCTCCCCAAAGCCCGCGGAGAGACAGAAAGAGAGCAAAGACAATGGGTTTCAAGATTGCCATCGCAGGCGCGACCGGAAATGTCGGACGCGAAATGCTCAACATCCTTTCCGAACGCGGCTTTCCGGCCGATGAAGTCGTGGCGCTGGCCTCTGCCCGCAGCCAGGGCACGGAAGTCTCCTTCGGCGACAAGACGCTGAAGGTCAAGAACCTCGAGAACTACGATTTCTCCGATACCGACATCTGCCTGATGTCGGCCGGCGGCGCCGTGTCGCTCAAGTGGTCGCCGAAGATCGGCGCGCAGGGCTGCGTCGTCATCGACAACTCGTCGGCCTGGCGCTACGATCAGGACGTGCCGCTGATCGTTCCGGAAGTAAACCCGGATGCGATTTCGATGTTCACACGCCGCAACATCATCGCCAATCCGAATTGCTCGACCGCCCAGCTCGTTGTCGCGCTGAAGCCGCTGCATGACTTCGCCAACATCAAGCGCGTCGTCGTCGCCACCTACCAGTCGGTCTCCGGCGCCGGCAAGGACGGCATGGACGAGCTGTTCAACCAGACCCGCGCCGTGTTCGTCGCCGATCCGATGGAGAGCAAGAAGTTCACCAAGCGCATCGCCTTCAACGTCATCCCGCACATCGATGTGTTCATGGAAGACGGCTATACGAAGGAAGAGTGGAAGGTGATGGCCGAAACCAAAAAGATCCTTGATCCGAAGATCAAGCTGACCTGCACGGCCGTGCGCGTTCCGGTCTTCATCGGCCATTCGGAAGCCATCAACATCGAATTCGAAAACGAGATTTCCGCCGATCAGGCCCGCGACATCCTGCGCGAAGCACCGGGTTGCCTCGTCATCGACAAGCATGAGAACGGCGGCTACATCACGCCTTACGAAAGCGCCGGCGAGGATGCGACCTACATCTCGCGTATCCGCGAAGACGCAACCGTCGAGAACGGCCTCAATATCTGGGTCGTTTCCGACAACCTGCGCAAGGGTGCCGCCCTCAACGCCATCCAGATTGCCGAGCTTCTCGTCAATCGCGGCCTGATCAAGGCGAAGAAACAGGCTGCCTGATCAGGAAATATAAAGTTTTAAACAATAAAAGCCTCGCATGATCCGTTAAACGGTATGCGGGGCTTCTTTATGGGAGCGATCTGCGACGATAATGCACGTCATTTGGGAGGATTCACGTGAAACACGATCTTCCGAATGCTGTGGTAACATCGTGACAGAACCCGCAAAGACTGGCATTTTGCGGACAGCGATTTTGGATTCGGGCGATCACGGGGTTTTTTCATGCACAAGGTGAAGTGCGTACTGGCAGGTTTCACAGCAATCGTTGCAGCGGCGATCTTTCCCGCAGCCGCATCGGCCGCGCAATGCAGCAACACATCGGCGGGCTTTGACGCCTGGGTCGAGGCCTTCAAGGGCGAGGCGGCTGGCCGTGGCATCAGCCCGGCCGTGCTCAACAAGGCCTTCGCCAATGTCAGGTACAACAAGGCGACCATCAGCGCCGACCGCGGCCAGAAGAGCTTCAAGCTGTCGCTCAACCAGTTCATGCAGAAGCGCGGTGGCCAGACGATCATTTCACGCGGCAAGAAGATGAAGGCGCAGAACGCCGCGCTCTTCAAGTCGATCGAAAGCCGCTACGGCGTTCCGGCCGGCCCGATCATCGCGATCTGGGGCATGGAGACCGGCTTCGGCAGCTTCATGGGCAAGGAACACACATTGTCCGCCGTCTCGACGCTCGCCTTCGACTGCCGCCGTTCCGATTATTTCACCAATCAGCTCTATGCGGCCCTCACGCTCGTCCAGCGCGGCGACCTGAGCCCCGACGCCCGCGGCGCGGCGCACGGCGAAATCGGCCAGACGCAGTTCCTGCCGGCCAACGTCCTGAAATTCGGCGTCGACGGCGACGGCAACGGCCATATCGACATGGTCCGCTCCAAGGCCGACGCGCTTGCCTCGACCGCCAACTTCCTGCGCGGTCACGGCTGGAGCGCCGGCGGCGGCTATCAGCCCGGCCAGACCAATTTCGCCGCGATCCAGGGCTGGAACGCCGCCAGCGTCTACCAGCAGGCGATCGCCATCATCGGCGCGGAAATCGACGGCGGCTGATACGATCGTACTGTCGGGAACTCAATCATCCGCAGTCCGGAAACGGGCTGCGGATTTTTTATGTTTTGAACGCCCTCGCGTTCCGCCGCCTCAGTCGGCCATACCGACATCTCCCTTCAAGGGGGGATCGACGCTGGCGAGGGGCGTTAGCCTCATTCTCAGCTATCCTTGCGCTTGAGGCGCGGATCCAGCGGCGGTCGCTCAAGGGCTGAGGGCAATTCCATTGCTGAGTTTCTTTACCGCGGACGTCCGGTGGGATGGATCCTCGGGTCAAAGCCCGAGGATGACGGAGGGTGAGGGGGACGGCTGGAGACAAAAGCCGACTTTTGAGTGTTGAGTTGGCTTCAGACTTCGCGTCCAGTCCGCCGGTCAAAATCAAGCCAGCCAAACGTCCCACGCAACTCCCGGGAAAAATCACATGCCCGGGCGGGCAAAATCGCCGGTCTTGGCGTCCATCACCCAGAGCTCGCCGCTCGAAATGTCGAACCAGGCCCCGTGCAGCTGCAGCTTGCCGCGCTGTTCGAGGATCTGAACGCAGGGGAAGGTGCGCAGGTTGGCGATGGAATTGCGGATCGAGACCCGCTCCAGCGCCCGCTGGCGCTCGCCGGGGGTCATGATGTCGTTGCTCTGGATCTGCTCGGCGGCCGGCTTCAGCAGGTGCATCCAGCGGCCAATGAAATCGCCCGGCGACAGCGGCTCGGCATCGAGATCGAGTGCCGCCTTGATGCCGCCGCAGCGGCCGTGACCCATGACGACGATATCACGCACCTTCAAGACCTGGACTGCAAACTCCAGCGCCGCCGAAGTCGAGTGATAATGTCCATCCGGCTCATAGGGCGGCATCATGTTGGCGACGTTGCGCACGACGAAAAGCTCACCCGGACCGCTGTCGAAGATCGTTTCCGGCGCCGACCGGCTGTCGCAACAGGCAATGACGAGGGTATGCGGCTGCTGGCCTTTTTCAGCCAGGGCCTTGTAGCGCTGCTGCTGCTCGTTGAAGCGCCCGCTCATGAAATTGTTGTAGCCGTTCAGCAAATGGTCCGGAAAACGCTGCATGGTGCTCGATGACTCCGACTATTTAAGACAGTTGAGATGTACATTGGCATGGCCGCCGGTCAGGGCATACAGCCTTTGCAAGCTGCGCGCATGCAAATTTACGGCAGCCCGCGCCGCCGGTGACATCCGTGAAGAACTCATCCCTGTTGCGTAATGCCAAACGGTTTATGCGCTGAAGGCAGGGGGTGGCAAGCAGGATATGCGGTGCCGCACAGGATCCGCATCAGGATCAGGATCGTCGCTTCTGGCTGGGGTGCATCAGCCGGCGCATCTGGACCATGGCCATCGGCGTCGCCAGGCTCGATGCGTCGCGCTCCAGCGTCAGTTCATCGGCACCGCGCTTGCCGGTGCGGGCGATGATCTCGAAGACGCTCGCCGTTGCCAATTGCAACGCCCGCTCCTCGTTCAACCCTTCCAGAAGCCGCGCGACGAACAGCGCCGCCAGAAGATCACCGGTGCCGTTGGGCGGATTGTCGATCAGCCGATGCTCGGCAAGAAGCGCGTGATTGCCGGACAGATAGAGATTGCCGATGCTGCCATGCATCATCGGGATGGCCGAGGTCACCAGCATGCGCGCCGGTCCGAGCGACAGGGCGGCTTCGAGAATGGCGGCATTGCTGTCGAGCGCCGCGCCGCAGAGCCAGGACAGCTCGAACCGGTTGGGCGTGGCAAGCGAGGCGAGCGGCAACAGCCGGTCGCGCATCGCAATCGCGGTGGCCTCCGGCACATAAAGGCCGCCGGCATCGCCCATCACCGGATCGCAGGCATAGAAAAGATCGGGGTTTTTCTGCCGCAGCGCCTCGACCAGCCGCGCAACGCCTTCGGCCTGATGGGCGGCGCCGAGATAGCCGGATAAAACCGCGCGGACTTCGCCCGTCCACGGTGCGCGGATGAGATCGTCGATCAGGCTGTTGAAATCGGCCTCGCCGACCGTCACCCGCGTCGATGGCCCATGCCCCGGATGCCACGGCAGGATGACCGTCGGCACGGCCCAGACCGGATAGCCCAGTGTCTCGAGCGCAAACACCGCGGCACGATTGCCGACGGACCCGCGAATCACATGGCTTGAAATGACGATGACGGCGCCGGGGGCAGGCTCGGACATGGATGATTTTCCGCTGTTTCGACAGCCCAGATCGCCCGACAGTCATGCCGCTGTCAACTGCGGCTGCCAAAAGATCAAAAAGTGCCTTTTTCCGCCACATCGATAAGCAGGGCAGAATAAACGAATATAACCGATTTAATTCCAAAATCGGCCAATTTTCGCTGAAATTTTCATGAATCCATTCCGAATTTGATCAAACCAAACGAAAAACGGCCACAAAAACAATCGCCAACGCCCATTCTTCTGTTAGGTTCGGCCGAATTGGTGATTGCAGGGAGAGACGGTCATGGGCGCCAAATACAATCCGAAAAAGGACAGGCATTTCGAAGCGGTGAGCGAAGCCGCCAAGGAGCTTGGCTTGAAGATGCTCTCCCCCGAGATCCTTTTCCGCCGCGCCAGCCATGACGATCTCGATGCCTATACGCCGGCGATGCTGGCGCTGACCGCCGCTCACGCGCTGAAGGAGATCAGCCACAGCGAAAGCGACCGGCCGGTGATATCCGTCGAATCCGTCGATGGCATCGCACCGAATGATACCGACGTTTCGATCCTGTCGGTGACCGACCGCAACATGCCGTTTCTCTACGATTCGATCATGGGCGAGGTGACCAGCACCCATCGCGACATTCATCTTGCCGTGCATCCCATTCTGGTACTTGTGCCCGGCAAGCCGGCTAAGATCTTCGACCCGGAAGAAAAAAGCGATCCCGAAAACCGGATCAGCCATATCCAGATCCATCTCTCCAGGCTGACATCGGCGGAAGCCGAAGACCTGAAGGAGCGGGTCGGCAAGGTCCTCGCGCAGGTTCACCAGACCGTCGGCGACTGGAGCCAGATGACGGTTCTGCTCGACCAGGCGATGAGCGAGCTGGAAAACCACGCGCCCAGCCGCAAGAAGGGCGACCGCGACGAGGCGCTGGCCTTCCTGCGCTGGCTGCGCGACAACAATTTCACCTTCCTCGGCATGCGCGAATACACCTATTCCGGCAAGGGCGACAACGCCGTGGTCGAGCGCGGCAGGGGCCGCGGCCTCGGTCTTCTCTCCAATCCCGACGTGCGCGTGCTGCGCCAGGGCAAGGACGCCGTGCTGACGACGCCGGAAATCCTCGCCTTCCTCGACGGACCGGATCTGCTGATCGTCACCAAGGCCAATGTCAAATCCGTGGTGCACCGCCGCGCCTATATGGATTACATCGGCATCAAGCGGTTCGACGAAGCGGGCAATGTCACCGGCGAGCTGCGCATCGTCGGCCTGTTCACCTTCAGCGCCTATACAAGGCCGGCGGCGGACATTCCGCTTTTGCGCTTCAAGGTGGAGAAGATCGTCGATCATTTCGGCTTCGATCCGCAGAGCCATTCCGGCAAGATGCTGACCAATACGCTGGAATCCTACCCGCGCGACGACCTGTTCCAGATCGATGTCGGCCTTCTGGCAACCTTCTGCGAGCAGATCAACGAACTGGCCGACCGGCCGCGAATCCGGGTTCTGCCGCGCATCGACCATTTCGATCGTTTCGTCTCCGTCATCGTCTACGTGCCGCGCGAACAATATGATTCCGACGTGCGCGAGAAGATCGGCCTCTATCTGAAAACCGTCTATGACGGCCGCGTCTCGGCCTATTACCCCGCCTTTCCGGAAGGTGGCCTGGCGCGCGTGCATTTCATCATCGGACGATCGGGCGGCAAGACGCCGCGTGTGCCGCAGGCAAAGCTGGAAGACGCCGTGCGCGATATCGTCACCCGCTGGATCGACCGGTTCAACCTGCTTGCCCGCCATGACGGCGTCGCCATCAGCGTCAACGAAGCCTATCAGGCCGCATTCACACCCACTGAAGCCTATGCCGATCTCGACGATATCGCCGCCTGCTCCGCGACAGACCGGATCCGGATCGCCTTCTACCAGAAGCGCGGCAAGGGCCCGGAATCGCTGGAGCTGAAGATTTTCCATGCCGGCGAGCCGGTGTCCCTGTCGCATCGCGTTCCGCTGCTCGAAAATCTCGGCTTCCGGGTGATCAGCGAGCAGACCCACGATATCGGCGTGACGGATGCCAAGGGCGGGCAGCGCCTTGTCGTCCTGCACGATATGGAGCTGATCCACCGCGACGGACATGTGCTCAATCTCGACAAGACCGGACCGATGCTGGAAGAGGCCTATCTCGCCGCCTGGAACGGCCTGATCGAGGATGACAGCTTCAACCGGCTGATCCTGCTCTCGGGCCTCACCGCCCGCGAAGTGACGGTGCTGCGCGCCTATGCGCGGTATCTGCGCCAGACCGGCATCACCTATTCGCAGGGCTATCTCGCCGAGACGCTGAACAAGTATCCGGCGATCGCGTCCGATATCTTCAAGCTGTTCGTCACCCGGATGGACCCGGCGCTCGAGGACAAGCCGAAGACGAAGCGCACGGCAGCACTGGGAGCGGCGATCGAGCAGGCATTGAACGATGTGCCGAGCCTCGACGAGGACCAGATCCTGCGCCGCTACGTCAACGCCGTGCAGGCAACCCTGCGCACCAACTATTTCCAGCGCGATGCCAATGGCAATCCGAAGGCGATGCTGGCCTTCAAGCTCGACCCGAAACTGCTGGATGGACTGCCTGAACCGCGGCCGTTCCGCGAGATCTTCGTCTACGGCACCGAGGTCGAGGGCGTGCACCTGCGCTTCGGCAAGGTGGCGCGCGGCGGGCTTCGCTGGTCGGACCGGTCGCAGGACTATCGCACCGAAGTGCTCGGCCTCGTCAAGGCGCAGCAGGTCAAGAATGCCGTGATCGTGCCCGTCGGCGCCAAGGGCGGATTCTTTCCGAAGCAGCTGCCGGTGGGCGGCACCCGCGACGAGATTTTCAAGGCCGGCACCGAGGCCTACAGGACCTATATCCGCACGCTCTTGTCGATCACCGACAATATCGTCGGCCAAGACGTCGTGCCGCCGGCCGATACGCTGCGGCTCGATGGTGACGACCCCTATTTCGTCGTCGCCGCCGACAAGGGCACCGCGACCTTCTCCGACACCGCCAACGGCCTGGCGCAGGAAGCCGGATTCTGGCTGGACGACGCCTTTGCCTCCGGCGGCTCGGCCGGCTACGACCACAAGAAGATGGGCATCACCGCGCGCGGCGCCTGGGAAACCGTCAAGCGGCATTTCCGCGAGATGGATATCGATATCCAGACGACGCCGTTCAGCGTTGTCGGCGTCGGCGATATGTCGGGCGACGTGTTCGGCAACGGCATGCTGCTATCGGAGAAGATCCGGCTGATCGCCGCCTTCGACCACCGCGACATCATCATCGATCCGGATCCGGATATCGAAAAATCCTTTGCCGAGCGCAAGCGCATGTTCAACCTGCCGCGCTCCAGCTGGCAGGACTATGACCGCACCACGCTGTCCAAGGGTGGCATGATCATTCCGCGCACGGAGAAATCGGTAACGCTGACGCCGCAGGCGATGGCAGCGATCGGCCTGGAGAAGAGCCAGGCGACGCCATTCGAAATCATGACGGCGATCCTCAAAAGCCCGGTCGACCTGCTCTGGTTCGGCGGCATCGGCACCTATATCCGCGCCGCCACCGAGACGGATGCCGACGTCGGCGACCGCGCCAACGATCCGATCCGCATTACCGCCGACGAGGTCGGCGCCAGGGTGATCGGCGAGGGTGCCAATCTCGGCGTCACCCAGCGCGGCCGCATCGGCTTCGGGCTGAAGGGCGGACGCTGCAATTCCGACGCCATCGACAATTCGGCCGGCGTCAACTCCTCCGACTTCGAGGTCAATATCAAGATTGCGCTGGCGTCCGCCATGCGCGACGGCCGCCTGACACGGGCCAAGCGCAACACGCTGCTCGCCTCGATGACGGATGAAGTGGCAGCGCTGGTCCTGCGCAACAACTACGAACAGTCTCTCTCGATTTCGCTCACCGAAATGCTGGGCGCCGGCAACCGGACGGCGCTTACCCGGCTGATGACCCGGCTGGAAGCGGACGGACATCTCAACCGCAAGGTGGAGGTGCTGCCGAACGACATCGCGCTCAGCGAACGCTACCAGAGCGGCAAGGCGCTGACACGCGCCGAGATCGGCGTGCTGCTCTCCTATGCCAAGATCGTGCTGTTCGACGAGATCGTTGCCAGCGACCTGCCGGATGATCCCTATCTGCTGGCAACGCTGCGGGACTACTTCCCGGCGAAAATGCACAAGGCGCATGCGAGCGACATCAACGAGCACCGGCTGCGGCGCGAGATCATCGCCACGGTTCTGGCCAATGACGTCATCAATCGCGGCGGCCCGGCCTTCGTCAGCACACTGATCGACCAGACGGGCTTCATGCCGGCCGATGTGGTGAAAGCCGCGGTCCTGGCCCGCGACGGCTACGACCTGCCGCGCATCCATGGCGAAATCGATGCGCTCGACAACATCGTCAGTGGACAGGTGCAGAACGAGCTCTATCAGGAGGCAGGCCGCATCTTCGCCGTCGTCACCGAACGGGCGCTGCGGACACGGGCGATCACCGGGCCGCTTGGCGAGGCGGTGGACAAGCTGCGCCAGGCGCTGGCGAAGCTGAAGCCGAGCCTGCATTCCTCCATACCCGACGATGCGGCGGAAGAGGCGCGGCAGAAAGCCGCCTATTTCGTCGAGCGCGACGTGCCGCAGGCCCTGGCCGACGAGGTGGCCGGACTGTTCCTGATGACGCTGGTGCCGGAGATCATGCAGATTTCCGCCGATACCGGCGTGACGCTGGCGCGCACGGCACAGAGCTATTTCGGCGTCACCCAGCACCTGCGCATCGCCCGGCTGCTGGCGGCGGCCGAGCGCGTTTCGGCAACGGAACAATATGAGGCCATGGCGCTGTCGCGCAGCATCAGCGATATCGCCAATGCCAGGCGCGACATTACCATTACGGCGCTGGCCGATCAGAAATCGGAGAAGAATCCCGTGCTTGCCTGGCAGGACAGCGACCGCGAGCGGGTCAACCGCATTACCGACCAGCTGACCCAGCTGACCGAGAAGGGCGAAACGACGCTGGCCAAGATCACCGTTGCCGCCGGTCTGCTCAGCGACCTTGCACAGAACAGGGCGAGGTGACACTGTTTGCTCCGGACGGGCGAACAGACAGGGGAGAATCAGGTGAGCATCACGGCAGAGGCAGGCGACGAGCCAAAGGTATCGCGCGCCGGCCTTGGCGGCTGGATGCTGTTCGACTGGGCAGCCCAGCCGTTCTTCACGGTGATCATCACCTTCATCTTCGGCCCCTATTTCGTGTCCCGGCTCACCGACGATCCCGCCCACGGGCAGGCGATGTGGGGCTATACGCTGACCATCTCCGGCATCGTCATCGCGGTGCTGTCACCGGTGCTCGGCTCGATCGCCGACCAGACCGGCGCCCGCAAGCCCTGGATCGCCTTCTTCGCCGTCATCAAGATCGTATCACTGGCGCTGCTCTGGTACGCAGTGCCGGGATCGTCGCTGATCTACCCGTTCATCTTCATCATCCTGGCGTCGATCGCGGCGGAATTTTCCATCGTTTTCAATGATTCGATGATGCCGCGGCTGGTCAGCGAAAGCCAGATCGGCCGGATTTCCAACATGGCCTGGGGGCTCGGCTATCTCGGCGGCATGATCGTTCTGATCGCCGTCGTGACGCTTCTGGCCGGCAGCCCGGAATCCGGCAAAACAATTCTCGGATCGGACCCGCTGTTCGGCCTTGATCCGGCAACCGGCGCCGACGCCCGCATCACCGGGCCAATCTCTGCCGTCTGGTACCTGGTCTTCATCCTGCCGATGTTCCTGTTCACGCCCGACGCGCACAAGGCGACCATGCCGGCCGCGACCGCAGTACGCGCCGGCATTACCGAGCTGCGGCACACGATCGGGGAACTGCGGCAGCGCTCCGGCATCCTGCGTTTTCTCATCGCCCGGATGATCTTTCAGGACGGCGTCAACGGCCTCCTGGCGCTTGGCGGCACGTTCGCGGCCAGCATGTTCGCCTGGCAGACGGTCGAGCTCGGCGTCTACGGCATCATTCTCAACGTCGTTGCCATTGGCGGCTGCCTCTATGCCAGCCGGCTCGATGCGAAACTCGGCTCGAAGGTGATCGTCACCGCCAGCCTGATCTGCCTGACCATCGCAACACTGGGGATCGTCTCCACCGGTCCGGGCTATACGCTGTTCGGATTGCTGCAGCTTTCGACCGCAGACGCCGGCGGACTGTTCGGCACGGCAGCGGAAAAGGCCTATATCGTCTTCGGCCTGCTGGTCGGCATCGCCTTCGGCCCGGTGCAGGCGTCGTCGCGTTCCTATCTGGCGCGCAGCGTCAGTGCCGATGAAGCGGGCCGCTATTTCGGCATCTATGCCCTGTCCGGACGGGCGACGACGTTCCTCGCCCCCGCATCCGTCGCCACCGTCACCTTGATATCAGGCTCGGCCCGCATCGGCATGATGGCGCTGGTGGTGTTTCTGGCGGTGGGGCTGCTGATCCTGATCCGCACTCCTTATCCGGCAAACAGGCCGGTATAAGGCAAGCAAAGCGGTCGTTTGTTTGACGCGTTTTGTGAACTGTCCGGTCATCCTCGGGCTTGACCCGAGGATCCATTTTTCTGGGCGCATGGATGGTCGGGTCAAGCCCGACCATGACGGAGGGGGAGCTTGGCGCCCAGTGCCATCAGCTCCCTTGCTAGCAGTCTCATGAGTATCCGCTCGAGCGATCCGTCTTCAATGCCGGAAGTGGCGCATGCCCGTAAACACCATGGCAACACCGGCCTCGTCGGCGGCGGCGATCACGTCCGGGTCGCGCATCGAGCCGCCCGGCTGGATGACGGCGGTGGCGCCGGCCGCAATCATCGACAAGAGGCCATCTGCAAACGGCAGGAAGGCTTCCGATGCGACGGCCGAACCATGCGTCAGCGGCGCGGGCAGGCCAAGCGCCCGTGCCGCTTCCTCGGCTTTCAGGCCGGCGATACGAGCGGAATCGACACGGCTCATCTGGCCGGCGCCGATGCCGACGGTCTGGCCGTCCTTGGCATAGACGACGGCGTTGGATTTCACGTGTTTTGCCACCTTGAAGGCGAACTTCATGTCTTCCAGTTCCTGCGCCGTCGGCGCACGCTTGGTGACGACCTTCAGCTCCAGGTCCTCGACCATGCCATTGTCGCGGGTCTGCACCAGCAGGCCGCCGGCGACCGTCTTTGCCGTCAGGCCCGGCACGCGCGGATCGGGCAGGGCGCCCGTCACCAGCAGGCGCAGATTGGGCTTGCCGGCGATGACGGTCTTGGCGATGTCGCTGACCGACGGGGCAATGATGACCTCGGTGAACAGCTTGACGATTTCTTCGGCCGTGGCGCCGTCGAGTTCCTGGTTCAGCGCGATGATGCCGCCGAAAGCGGAGGTCGAATCGCAGGCGAGCGCCCGCTCATAGGCCTCGAGCAGGGTCGAGCCGGTGGCGACGCCGCAAGGATTGGCATGCTTGATGATGGCGACGGCCGGCGACTTTGCGGCCGGAAACTCGGCCACCAGCTCGAAGGCGGCGTCGGTGTCGTTGATATTGTTGTAGGAGAGCTGCTTGCCCTGCAAAAGGGTCGCGGTGGCAACGCCGGGACGGTTCTCGCCGGTGATGTAGAATCCGGCTTTCTGATGCGGATTTTCGCCGTAGCGCATCTCTTCCTTCAGGACACCGCCGATGGTGCGGTGGAGCGGCATCGGCGTATCCAGCACCTCGGCAAACCAGCCGGAAATGGCGGTGTCATAGGCTGCCGTGCGGGCATAGGCCTTGGCCGCCATCTTCTGGCGGAAGGCGAAGGAAGTCGCAGCTCCCGTGCCAAGCTCGGTCAGCAGCGCCGTATAGTCGGATGCATCGGTGATGACGGTGACATAGGCGTGGTTCTTGGCCGAGGCGCGGATCATCGCCGGGCCGCCGATGTCGATATTCTCCACCGTCGTCGGATAATCGCCGCCCTTGGCGCGGACATCCTCGAACGGATAGAGATTGATGACGGCCAGATCGATGCCGGTAATACCGTGCGTCGTCATCGCCTGGACATGGTCCTCATCGTCGCGGATTGCCAGAAGACCGCCATGAACGCCCGGATGCAGGGTCTTGACCCGGCCGTCCATGACCTCCGGAAAGCCGGTAATCTCGGACACGTCGGTGACAGGCAGGCCGGCATCGGCAAGCGCCTTGTGGGTGCCGCCGGTCGACACCAGATGAACGCCCTTCTGATGCAGCGCGCGCGCCAGATCGACGATGCCGGTCTTGTCGGAAACCGAGAGAAGGGCGGTGCGGACAGTGACCTGATCCGGGGCGGGAATTTTCTTGGAGGCGACAGCCATCATCAAGCTCCTTGGTAGGCGCCGGATATCGGGAGGGGCTTCCGGCAAATGTCCGCCTGCCGTTAACACAGCTTTCCCCGTGAAGAAACCGGAGTCACGGCGAAGAGCGTCTTACCCGGCCGATTGTCACGCTTCGCGTGAAAAAATCCACTGGATTTCGGGTTGCGAGGCCGCCGCAAAGGTCACCGTCAGCTGGGAGGTCTTGCGCACACCCGAGGGGTCGGCAAAAAAGATGTCTTCCTCGACCACCACCTCGCTGTCGCGGCAGGTAAACAGCCAGACTTCACCGTCCGGAGCGCTCAGATAGACCTCATGGGCGCTGTGCTGGCGGATATTGATCGCCGGGTGGATATGAAACCGCGCAACGGCGACGGCCGTATTGGTGTCTGCCGGTTCGCTGCCATCCGGCTGGAACAGCCGGTCGCGGCCGCGCACCGTATTGCCCAGACCGTTGATGCCGATATCGCGCTCGTGCATCAGCCCGAATGCCTGGGCATAGCCGTCATGGCTGGCAATAACGGCATCCGGCTGACCGTCCCGTTCCACGCGGCGCACAGTGACCTTCGAAATGCCGCCGGTGACGATGGGGCCGAGGAACTGCGACTGCGACAGGCGCGACGACGAGCGATCGTTGACCGTCACGGTCGAATGCGCCGCCGTCAGACGCGCCAGCTGGCGGTATCGTTCGCCGGCAAACTTCGGCGATCCGGAATTGATGACGAACCGGTGGCGGCCGGACGACATCTCGAACGACAGGCAACCGGCATGCGCCGTTCGCGACAGTTCCGGCGAAAGCGGCTTGCCGGTATCGATGATGACGACGACATTGTTGTGCGCCAGCCGTTCGTACTGGATATGCGGCAGCGCCTTGAACGGTGCCCCGGCGGTCTCGTCATAGCGCAGGACGGCCATCAGCTCGTTGGCGAGCGTCGAGGTGGCGCCATTGAACAAAGCCAGTTCGCCGCCTTCGTGACGGAAGAAGCGCAAGGCCGGATACATCCGGTCGATGCAGGGAATGAGCTTGGCCGGAACGTCATGGCCGAGATTGACATAGGTCTGACGCAGCGGCAGCAGATCGATCAGCAGCTCCAGCCCGGTGCGCGGATTGCGCGAGCTGTGACCGCCATCGGCCAGGATCTGCCGGTCAAGTTCCTGATCGAGATTGCGCGCCGCCTTGCGGATCGTCGATTCAGACGCCGGCATGGCGACCGACGCCATGGCCAGCGCGATCCGCGCCCGCAGCCGCGCTTCGCCGTCGCAGGTGGTATCGGTGATATGGCGCAGGTAACGCACCTGGAAGGCCAGGCTTTTGAGGAAACGGCGATAGAAGGCATGCTCGGCATTGCGCAGGATGATCGGCGAATGCGAAAGCCAGGCAATCAGCCGCTGCGACAGGATATCCGCTTCCCAGGCGATGCCGCCGATATAGCGGCCATGCGTCACGATCCAGTCGTTGACGATATGGCGCAGCTGCGCGAAGGCTTCCTCGTCCTTGACCGACCGCATATGGCGGACCCAGCCGAAGGAATGCAGCCGCACGCCGAATTCCTGCGATGGAAGATCCATCTCGAAAGGGGATTCGCCCTCGGTGTCGAGCACGCGGCCGGCCAGCGGAAAGCGGCCCTGCAGGATTTCCTCGGCAACGAAGGGATCGACCGCGCGCAGGTCCGTCGGCGCAACGATCAGGCGATCGGGCGTGGTGCCGGTGAAACGGAACGCGGTGTTGCGGCCCAAGGCAAGCCGGCGCGAGAACCGGCGCCAGCCCTCACGCAGATAGAGATAGAGAAGCCTTTGCCGGTCTGAAATCTGCATTTTCGACGCCTGCGCGTCTCCCTACTCCCGGACCGGGCCTCATGCCGCATCGAAAACCGGAATGACTGCTGTCCGCACCAGATACCAACAGGACGACGATCGCGCCTGAAAAGTCGTTAAACTTTTATGAATCGCCTTGGTATTGTTAGGCAAATGCACCCGATGCGTCAATTGACGCGCGAAATTGGCCTGTTGACGACCGAAAACAGTGTGGGAACAACGGTGCCCTTCAGGCCTTGCGGCGCAGGACGACGGCATAGAAACCATCGAGACCGCCGGAAAAACCATCCTGTGGCGGGATCATCGCCGGCGTGGTGCGGAACTCGCCAAGCGAGGTGACGGCACTCTCCAGCCCCGGCCACTGTGCGGGATCGATGGCCACACGTTCGCAATTGCCGCCAGCAAGAACGCGCTCGGTCACCTCTTCGCCCTCGCGCTTGTCAAGCGAGCAATTGGAAAAGACCACGAGACCATCCGGCTTGACCAGCGTCAGCGCATGGCGCAGCAGCTTTTCCTGCAGCACGGCCAGTTTCTCGATATCCTCCGGTCCCTTGGTCCACAGGACATCGGGATGGCGGCGGATCGTGCCGGTCGAGGAGCAGGGCGCATCCAGCAGCGCGGCGTCGAACAGCTCTTGCGTGCGGAAATCGGCCATGTTGATTTCCTGCGTCGCCGCTTCCAGCCCCAGACGGGCGAGATTGCCCTGAAGACGCTTCAGGCGGCTTGCCGACTGGTCCAGCGCCGTGACATCGGCCCCGGCCAGAATGAGCTGCGCGGTTTTCCCGCCCGGCGCAGCGCAGAGATCGACCACGCGCTTTCCCGTGAGCGAGCCGAAAAGCTTTGCAGGAAGGGCGGCGGCGGCATCCTGCACCCACCATTCGCCGTCGTCGAAGCCCGAAAGAGCCGGAACCGCGCCGGAAAAGCCGGCCAGACGGATGGAGCCGGTCGGCAGCAGGCGGCCGTTCAGGCGCTCTGCCCAACCCTTGGCATCCGATTTGACGGTTAGATCGATGGCCGCCGGTGTCAAAAGCGCGTCAGCGATGCGGGCCGCCTCATCGGCACCGTAATAGGCGACCAGGCGCTTGTGAAACCAGGCCGGGATCGCCGGAATTTTTTCGCCGACATTGTCGAGCAGATCCTGCTTTTCGCGCGACATGCGGCGAAGGACGGCATTGACGAGGCTGGCGAAACGCTTGTTGCGCGGATCGATCTGCGCCTGCTCGACCGCGAGGTCGACGGCGGAATGATCGGGAATATCGAGATAGAGGATCTGCGCGGCGGCAACCGTCAGAACATGATCGAGCGCGCGGGCGCCTTCCGGCAACGGATTCTGCAGCAGCGAGCCGATCATCGCCTCGATACGCGGCAATTGCCGCAATGCCGAGTTCAGGATTGCGCGAACAAGCGCGCGGTCGGCCTCGTTCAGTTCGCGATAGACCGGATTGCCATTGCCGGCATCCAGCATGCCGTCCAGCGAGGTCTTGCGGTCAACCACGGCCGCCAGCATCTTGGCCGCCGCCTGGCGGGCCCGGATGCCGGGCTTGTCGCTGCGCTCAAAGGCCGGATTGTCCTGGCCTTGCCCGCGGGTGCGGGCCGGGCGGTTGTTTCGTTTCGGATTCGAATCGTTTTTATTGTCGTCGGACGTCAAGACCAGGGACCTTTCGGTGGTTGCGAACCACCGCGACCCCAGCCTGTCGGCGGCACGGAGCGCGATTTGCGCACCGGATTATCAGCCCTGACCGGCGGCGTCGAGACCGGTTGCATCTCTGCTGCCATCTGCTGAAGGGCGGCGATGCGGTTTTCCGTGGCCGGATGGGTGGAAAACAGACTGTCCATGCGCTCGCCCGACAGCGGATTGATGATGAACATATGGGCGGTGGCCGGATTGCGCTCGGCCTCGTCATTCGGCACCTGATGGGCGAAATTGGAGATCTTGGCCAGCGCGGAGGCCAGCGCCAAAGGCTTGCCACAGATCTCGGCGCCGCGCCGGTCGGCGGAATATTCACGCGTGCGGCTGACGGCCATCTGCACGATCATCGCCGCAAACGGCGCGACGATCATCGCCACCAGCACGCCGATGAAACCGAGCGGATTGTTGTTTTCGCGATTGCCGCCAAAGAAGAAGGCGAAATTGCCGAGCATCGAGATCGCACCGGCCAAGGTCGCGGTCAGGGTCATTGTCAGCGTGTCGCGGTTTTGCACATGCGCCAGTTCATGCGCCATCACACCGGCAACCTCATCGTAGGAAAGAGCCTGCAACAGGCCCGTGGAAGCGGCAACGGCGGCATTTTCCGGATTGCGGCCCGTGGCAAAGGCATTCGGCTGCGGATTGTCGATGACATAGACCTTGGGCATCGGCAGACCGGCATTTCGGGCGAGATCGCGGACGATGCCGTAATATTCCGGCGCCGTGCGCTCATCGACCTCCTGGGCGCGGTACATGCGCAGCACCATGCTGTCGGAATTCCAGTAAGAAAAGAAATTCATCCCGGCAGCGATGACCAGCGCGATCATCATGCCGCCCCTGCCGCCGATCAGGAAACCGACCGCCATGAACAATGCGGTCATGAAGGCCAGAAGCATGGCAGTGCGCATGAGGTTCATCAGTCAATCTCCAAGGGTTTGCCAACGTTTCACGTGAATCACGGGTTTCGCTTCGACGCGGGTTTCCTATATGATGGGGATATTCGGCGCTTTCTTCAACATTTTCGCGGAAATTCGCATGCAGAACGACAATGACAATGCGGCCGTCGAGCCGCGCAAGCCTCTTTCGCCGGCGGCGCGGCGGGCCCTGGCGGAAGCCGAGGAACGCCGAAAGGCACAGCAGCCGCTGAACCTGCCGGAAGAACTGGGCGGACGCGGCGGGGCCGAACCGGTCCGCTTCGGTGACTGGGAGATCAACGGCCGGGCGATCGATTTCTAAGGAAATTATTCCTATTTAGGTCGCCTGCTGGCCGGTGTACTTTCTTTCACCGATGTTTCTCTCACCAGAATCCGGCTCAAGAACTGCGTCGGAGCGGGCTATGTCTCGCCCTATGACGGCGGACGCGAAGCGAAGACTTGCTTATCCCGGTCAACAACCCGAGCCATTCCGCTGTCGAATGGCTCGGCGTTCAGCCTATTATTTCCTGTTCTGCCGATTGGCGATCAGGTCATCGACAACCGCCGGATCGGCAAGCGTCGAGGTGTCGCCCAGTGCGCCGAAATCGTCCTCGGCGATCTTGCGCAGGATGCGGCGCATGATCTTGCCGGAGCGGGTTTTCGGCAGGCCGGGGGCAAACTGGATCTTGTCGGGCGAGGCGATGGCGCCGATTTCCTTGCGGACATGGGTGATCAGCGCCTTGCGCAGATCGTCCGAACCGGTCTGACCAACCATCAGCGTCACATAGCAATAGATGCCCTGTCCCTTGATATCGTGCGGATAGCCGACGACAGCAGCTTCGGAGACCGCATCATGGCTGACCAGCGCCGATTCGACTTCGGCCGTGCCCATGCGGTGACCGGAGACATTCAGCACGTCATCGACACGGCCGGTGATCCAGTAATAGCCGTCCTCATCCCGGCGGCAGCCGTCGCCGGTGAAATATTTGCCCTTGTAGGTGGCGAAATAGGTCTGGATGAAGCGCTCGTGGTCGCCGTAGACCGTGCGCATCTGGCCCGGCCAGCTGTCGGTGATGCAGAGATTGCCGTCGGCGGCACCGTCCAGAACCTTGCCTTCGGCATCGACCAGCTGCGGCTGCACGCCGAAGAAGGGGCGGGTGGCCGAACCCGGCTTCAGGGCCGTGGCGCCGGGCAGGGGGGTGATCAGGATGCCGCCGGTTTCCGTCTGCCACCAGGTATCGACCACCGGGCAGCGGTCCTCGCCGACGATATGATAGTACCATTCCCAGGCTTCCGGATTGATCGGCTCGCCGACCGAGCCCAGCGTGCGCAACGACGTGCGCGACGAGCGCGTGACGAAGGCATCGCCCTGGCCCATCAGCGCGCGGATGGCGGTCGGCGCGGTATAGAAGATATTGACCTTGTGCTTGTCGACCACGTCCCAGAGACGGCCGGCATCCGGATAGGTCGGCACGCCCTCGAACATCAGCGTCGTGGCGCCATTGGCGAGCGGACCATAGACGATATAGGAATGGCCGGTGACCCAGCCGACATCGGCGGTGCACCAGTAGATATCGCCATCGTGATAATCGAAGACATATTGGTGGGTCATCGAGGCATAGACGAGGTAACCGCCCGTCGTGTGCAGCACACCCTTCGGTTTTCCGGTCGAGCCGGACGTGTAGAGGATGAACAGCGGATCCTCCGCCTTCATCTTCGCCGGCGGACAATCGGCTTCCACGGTCGCGACAGCCTGATGATACCAGATGTCGCGCTCGGAGAACCAATTGACCTTGCCGCCGGTACGGCGGACGACGACGACGGACTTGACCTCGACACCACCGCGCCCGGCAATTTCGATCGCCTGATCGGTGTTGGCCTTCAGCGGGATCGGCTTGCCGCCGCGCAGGCCCTCGTCGGCGGTGATGACGAAGGTGGACTGGCAATCGACGATGCGTCCGGCCAGTGCATCCGGCGAAAAACCGCCGAACACGATGGAATGCACGGCGCCGATGCGGGCGCAGGCGAGCATCGCATAGGCCGCTTCCGGGATCATCGGCATGTAGATGGTGACGCGGTCACCCTGTTGAACGCCGTTTGCCTTCAGCACATTGGCGAGGCGGCAGACATGTTCGTAGAGTTCGCGATAGGTGATCTTCTTGTCGTCATAGGGATTGTCGCCTTCCCAGATGATCGCCACCTGGTCGCCGCGCTTTTCCAGATGCCGGTCGATGCAATTGGTGGAGACGTTGGTGACGCCATCCTCGAACCACTTGATCGAAACGTCGCCCTCGAAAGAGGTATTCTTGACCTTGGTATAGGGCGTGAACCAGTCGATCCGCTTGCCGTGCTCGCCCCAGAAACCTTCAGGATCGGCGACACTCTGCCGGTACCACGCCTGATAGGTCGCGTCGTCGATGAGAGCGCGTTGCTTGGCTGGTTCCAGCACCGGATAGGTTTTCACGGACATTCGAATTTCCTCCCTGTACAGGCCGTTTCAGGCGGCACATCTCCTCGCGCGCACCCACTTCGGGCGCCATACATATCAGGTCAAGGCACGGCGTCCATTAGACAAAAGGTCATTTCTTCAAGAAGAATTGCATTTCTGCGACGACGCAGGTATAGAGGCGCTAATTTCCCGGAAATTAAAGTGGTTACACCCCACGGCCCGCGACACCGGCGCGGACGGACAGAAGGACTATATCCATGGCTCAACAACTGCTTATGCCCAAAGCGACGGCCGTATGGCTTGTTGACAACACGGCCCTGTCGTTCGAACAGATCGCCACGTTCTGCAAGCTGCACCCGCTGGAAGTCAAGGCAATCGCCGACGGTGAATCGGCGCAGGGCATCAAGGGCCTCGACCCGATCGCCACCGGCCAGCTGTCGCGCGACGAAATCGCCCGCGCCGAGGGCAACCCGAACCACAAGCTGAAGATTTCCGAGCCGAAGGTTCGCGTGCCGGACAACAAGCGCAAGGGCCCGCGCTACACCCCGGTTTCCAAGCGCCAGGACCGCCCGAACGCCATCCTCTGGCTGGTGCGCAACCATCCGGAACTGAAGGACGCCCAGATCTCGCGTCTCGTCGGCACCACCAAGTCGACGATCGAGCAGATCCGCGAGCGCACCCACTGGAATTCGACCAACCTGACGGCAATGGACCCGGTCACGCTTGGCCTGTGCACCCAGATCGACCTCGACCTCGAAGTCGAACGCGCCTCCAAGGGCCGCCCACTGCCGACCGCCGCCGAACTCGGCGCGACGCTGGAAGCCTCGCGGGAAACCGAAAAGCTGCCGTTCTCCTACGAGCGTGAGGAAGAAAAGGAAATCGACGCCGACGCCGTTTTCTCCAAGCTCAAGGCCCTCAAGTCCGACCGCAAGGACGAGGACGAAGACGACGCCTACTGATCGGAACACATCGTTCCCGACTGCAAAACCCGGATCGGCTGATCCGGGTTTTTTATTGTCAAACGCGGGCACGCCCATTGAGCGCGGTAAAGGCAAGTTCTGCCGGTTGAAGCGGCAATCTGCCTTGGGGCCATCAAGCAGATCCGCAACGATCGCCGGCGCGGTTCAGCTTTGCCGCCTTATGCAGGCTTGCGAT
Source organism: Pararhizobium polonicum (assembly GCF_001687365.1). Taxonomy (GTDB): domain Bacteria; phylum Pseudomonadota; class Alphaproteobacteria; order Rhizobiales; family Rhizobiaceae; genus Pararhizobium; species Pararhizobium polonicum. Next base: position 98,817 of record NZ_LGLV01000013.1, on the reverse strand, counting down.
CGATCCACCGATCGGGAAGGATGGCTGGCGCGAATCTTGCTTCGTTCGCTGCATCGGTCTGCCCCGCCAATCGGGCAAATCGTTTCCCTTCATGCCCAAGTCCTCTTCATGCCAAATCCAGGAATCCCGCATGCCTCGCCTCCTTTCCATTCTCGCCCCCATCGCAGCCGTGGCCTCGGCTGTTCTCTCCACGGCCACAATGGCCCTCGCCGCAGATGTCGTTGCGCCAAAGGTTCTCGTCGTCACCATGTTCGGCGAAGAGGCCAAACCCTGGATCGAAGGGCGCAAGCTCGAAACGAAGATCAAGGTTCCGGGCCTTTCGAAGGAATACCCGGACGTCGCCTGCGACACTGAGGGCCTCTGCGTCATGACCACCGCCATGGGCTTTGCCAATGCCGCAAGTTCCGTATCGGCTGTGCTCTACAGCGGCCTGTTCGATTTCAGGCAGACCTATGTCCTGATCGCGGGCATTGCCGGCGTCGATCCGAATGACGCAACACTCGGCTCTGCGCTCTGGGCACGCTATGCCATCGACGGCGGGCTGCGGCACGACATCGACCCGCGCCAGATCCCCTCCGACTGGCCAAACGGCATGATCGCGCTGGGCGCCAAACATCCGGGCGAAAAAGCCAAGTGGGGGGCGGGGACCGAGGTCTACAAGCTCAACGAAGCGCTGCTCGAAAAAGCGTTCGCGTTGACGAAGACGGTTGAGCTCGCCGATAGCGACAAGGCAAAAGCCTACCGCGCCACCTATCCGGCAGGTCCGGGCAGCAGCGCCCCGATCGTTGCGATCTGCGACACGGTCTCGATCGACACCTACTGGCATGGCTCGAAGATTGCCGAGGGCATGCAGCAATGGGCATCTCTGGTGACCGACGGCAAGGCGAATTACTGCACCACCCAGATGGAGGACAATGCCTCGCTGACCGCACTGCGCCGGGGCGCCGATGCCGGGCTCCTCGATTTCGACCGGATTGCCCTGCTGCGCACCGCCTCCAATTTCGACCGCGAGGCGCCGGGGCAGACGGCGGCGGAATCCCTGTCGGCGGAATCCGGCGGCTTTCTTCCCTCCACGGCCAATGCCTACCGTGTCGGCTCGACATTCGCGAATGCCGTCATCACCGATTGGCCGGCCTGGTCGAAAGGCGTGCCCAACAACTAAGACAGCCGCGCTATCCCCGACCGCCCCACGGGCGACCGGGCATGGCGGCGATCAAGCGATGCGAGGTCTGCCACGAACGAACAGTGGCAACCTCCCCCTTCTCTCCGATGTCTAAATCCCGGCCGTCGAAGGTTGCCCCTCGTCACAGCCGCGACCGGCGCCCGTGCTGAAATTGCGCGGCCGTTTTTCGGCTGCCACGTGGGACTCCGGCTAAGGGTCGTTCTTTACCGGCTGGAGATCCCTATGCCCCGCGCCTGCAGCACCGCAGCAATTTCATCGAGCACCGCCGGATCGTCGATCGTTGCCGGCATCTTCCAGCTTTCGCGGTCGGCGATCTTCTGCATCGTGCCGCGCAAGATCTTGCCCGACCGCGTCTTTGGCAGACGCTGGACGCAGATCGCCGTCTTGAAGGCGGCAACGGGTCCGATCCGTTCGCGAACAAGACCGATGACCTCTTGCTCGATATCCGACGTTTCACGGGAAACATTGGCGTTGATCACCAGAAATCCGGCGGGCACCTGGCCCTTGATCGGATCGGCGATACCGATAACCGCACATTCCGCCACATCCGCGTGACTGGCACAAACCTCCTCCATCGAACCGGTGGAGAGACGATGGCCGGCAACGTTGATGATGTCATCGGTGCGCGACATGATGAAGATATAACCGTCTTCATCGATATAGCCGGCATCGGCGGTGCGGTAGTAGCCGGGAAATTCGGACAGGCAGGCCTCGCGAAAGCGTTCATCCGCGTTCCAGAATGTCGGCAGGCATCCGGGCGGCAGGGGCAGCTTGATCACCACATTGCCCAGCGTTCCGGGCCCGACGGGATGGCCGGCATCGTCAAGCACCTGGACGTCGTATCCGGGCAGAGGCACCGCCGCCGAGCCATATTTGACCGGCAAAAGCCCAAGCCCGATCGGATTTCCGGCAACCGGCCAGCCCGTTTCGGTCTGCCACCAGTTGTCGATGACGGGAACACCGAGCTTTGCCTCCGCCCAGCCGACCGTATCCGGATCGGCGCGCTCGCCTGCCAGAAAAAGCGCCCTGAAACCCGAAAGGTCATAACCGCCGATCAGATCGCCCTGCGGATCCTCCTTGCGGATGGCGCGAAAGGCTGTCGGCGCGGTGAACAGCGTGGTGACACCATGCTGCGCGATCACCCGCCAATAGGCCCCGGCATCCGGCGTGCCCACCGGCTTGCCCTCGTAGAGAATTGCCGTGCTGCCGTTCAGCAACGGTCCGTAGACGATATAACAATGGCCGACGACCCAGCCGATATCGGAGGCCGCCCAGAAGACCTCTCCCGGCCTGGTGCCGAAGAAATGCCGCATGGACCATGTGAGCGCGACCATATGGCCGCCATTGTCGCGCACCACGCCTTTCGGCTGGCCGGTCGTTCCCGACGTATAGAGGATATAGAGCGGATCGGTGGCCAGAACCGGCGTGCAGGGGGCTTGCGCGCCGCGTTCCCTGGCTGCGGCGACGGCCAAGGCGAAATCGATATCCCGGCCAGTCTGCAGATCGGCCTTGAGGGCTTGCCGCTGGAACACGAGGCAATGCGCCGGCTTGTGCCGGCTCATCCCGATCGCTGCATCGAGCAGCGGTTTATAGGCGATGGTGCGCCCGGCCTCGATGCCGCAGCTGGCCGTCACCACCAGCTTTGCCGCGCTGTCGGTTATCCGCGTCGCCAGCTCGCTTGCCGCGAAACCGCCGAAAACCACGGAATGGACAGCGCCGATCCTGGCAGCGGCCAGCATGGCAAACACAGCCTGCGGGATCATCGGCATATAGATGACGATCCGGTCGCCCTTGCCGATCCCCAGATCGCGATAGACGGCCGCGAGTGCCACGACCTCGTCGAGCATGGCGCCATAGGTCCAGTGCTCGACCGTGCCGGTGACCGGGCTGTCATAGATCAGCGCATCCTGGCCGGCCCGGCCCGAAGCAACGTGACGATCCAGGCAATTGAAGCAGGTATTGGTTTCACCACCGGGAAACCAGCGGCCATAGACGCCCAACTGCGGATCAAAAACCCGATCGAATGGCCGGAACCAGTCGATCTCCCGCGCCGCTTCGGCCCAGAAGCCATCCGGATCCTGTTTCCACGCGTCGTAAACCTCGGAATAGCTGCTCGCCATAGCCGTCTCCTCCACTCCCATACCGGACGAACCGGCCTCCGAGGCGGAGCATAGGAGATTGGCGGGGCGCAGAGAAGCCAGACGAAAGCGTTAGGACATGCGTCAGCGCGTTCCGAAAATAGCGGAGCCGACACGTACGCTCGTCGCACCGAACTGGACGGCGACATCGAAATCGCCGGACATGCCCATGGAGAGTTTCGTCAGCCCGCAGCGTTCGGCAAGCTTTGCAAGCAGCGCGAAATGCGGGCCGGGATTTTCGTCCGCCGGCGGAATGCACATCAGGCCTTCCACGGAAATGCCGATGGTTTCCCGGCAAAGGGTGACGAAAGCCAGCGTATCATCCGGCGCGATGCCGGCCTTCTGCGGCTCAAGCCCGGTATTGACCTGAACATAGAGACGAACCGGCTTGCCCTGCCGGGTGATTTCTGCCGCGACGGCACGGGCGATCTTTTCGCGGTCGATCGTCTCGATGACATCGAACAGCGCCACGGCATCGGCCGCCTTGTTGGATTGCAGCGGCCCGATCAGATGCAGTTCGATGCCGGATGTTTCCGCTTTCAGCGCCGGCCACTTGCCTTGCGCCTCCTGCACCCGGTTTTCGCCGAACACCCGCTGACCGGCAGCGATGGCAGGACGGATCGTCTCGGCATCGAACGTTTTCGACACGGCCACCAGCGACACCGAACCGGTCTTGCGGTTCGCCGCGGCTTCGCCATCGCGAATCCGGCTCAGGACATCGTTCAACTGCTCTTCGACGCGCATCGCCATCGTCTCCATCCAAAATCAGGCGGGAAAACCCTTGTGGCGCAATAGTCAAACAAAGCGCGACTGCCAAGCCGCAATCGGCAAGCGCCGGTCAAATGCGTCAAAGTTTTTGCCGCAAAGCCTTCCAAAACTTGACGCTACGCTTGTTTCATGGTGAAGGTCACGCCAAATATTGGAGGGGCTGATTTCCCCTCGCCCACATTTCCGGAACATCGATCATATGGCTACCGAACGTTACAATCCGCGCGATGCTGAACCCCGCTGGCAACAGGAATGGGACCAGAAGAACGTCTTCACCACCGACAACGACGATCCGCGCGAAAAATACTACGTGCTCGAGATGTTTCCCTATCCGTCGGGCCGGATCCATATGGGGCATGTGCGCAACTACGCGATGGGCGACGTCGTTGCCCGCTACAAGCGGGCTCGTGGCTACAACGTGCTGCATCCGATGGGCTGGGATGCCTTCGGCATGCCGGCGGAAAATGCCGCCATGGAGCGCGGCGTCCATCCGGCCTCCTGGACCTATCAGAACATCGCTTCGATGAAGGCGCAGCTGAAGGTCATGGGCCTGTCGCTCGACTGGTCACGCGAATTCGCCACCTGCGACGTCGAATATTATCAGCATCAGCAGCACCTGTTTCTGGATTTCCTGGAAAAGGGGCTGGTCTACCGCAAGCAGTCGAAGGTCAACTGGGATCCGGTCGACAACACGGTTCTGGCCAATGAACAGGTGATCGACGGGCGCGGCTGGCGCTCGGGCGCGCTGGTCGAACAGCGCGAACTGACCCAATGGTTCTTCCGCATCACCGATTTCAACCAGGACCTGCTCGATTCGCTCGACACGCTGGACCAGTGGCCGGAAAAGGTCCGGCTGATGCAGAAGAACTGGATCGGCCGCTCGGAAGGGCTGACCATCCGCTGGGAGATCGTGCCGAACGACAAGGCCGGCGAGGCAACGGAAGTCGCGGTCTATACGACACGGCCGGATACGCTGTTTGGCGCGTCCTTCCTGGCGATCGCCGCCGATCATCCGCTGGCACGTGAAGCTTCACGGCACAGCAATGAAATCGCGGACTTCTGCGAGGAGACCCGTCGGGCCGGCACATCGCTGGCGGCACTGGAGACGGCTGAGAAGAAGGGCATCGACACCGGAATCCGGGTCAGGCATCCGCTCGATCCGAGCTGGGAGCTGCCGGTTTATGTCGCCAATTTCGTGCTGATGGACTATGGCACCGGCGCGATTTTCGGCTGCCCTTCCGGCGACCAGCGCGACCTCGACTTCGCCCGCAAATACGATCTGCCGGTTATCGCCGTGGTCATGCCGAAAGACGGCGACGCGGCAAGCTTTGCCATTGGCGATGAGGCCTATGGCGGCGACGGCGTGATGATCAATTCGCGGTTCCTCGACGGTCTGACGATCGAGGAGGCCTTCGCCAAGGTTGCCTCCACCCTGGAGCAGACATCGCTCGGCGATGCGCCGCAGGCCGAGCGCAAGGTCAATTTCCGCCTGCGCGACTGGGGTATTTCCCGCCAGCGCTACTGGGGCTGCCCGATCCCGGTGATCCATTGCGACGATTGCGGTGTCGTTGCCGTGCCGAAGGCCGATCTGCCGGTCAAGCTGCCCGACGACGTGACGTTCGACAAGCCGGGCAATCCGCTGGACCGCCATCCGACCTGGCGCCACGTTGCCTGCCCGCAATGCGGCAAGGACGCGCGGCGTGAAACCGATACGATGGACACGTTCGTCGACTCGTCCTGGTATTTTGCCCGTTTCACCGCCCCTTGGGAAAAGACACCGACCAATCCGGCCGCTGTCGATCATTGGCTGCCAGTCGACCAGTATATCGGCGGTATCGAGCACGCGATCCTGCATCTGCTCTATTCGCGCTTCTTTACCCGGGCCATGAAAGCCACCGGCCATGCGGGTCTCGACGAGCCCTTCAAGGGCCTGTTCACGCAGGGCATGGTCGTGCATGAAACCTACAGCCGCGGCGAGGGCGCCCAGCGCGAATGGGTGACGCCGGCCGAAATCGTCATCGTCGAAACCGATGGCAAACGGCAGGCAAGCCTGATCGAAACCGGCGAACCGGTGGCGATCGGCTCGATCGAGAAAATGTCGAAATCGAAGAAGAACGTCGTCGATCCCGACGATATCATCGCCTCCTACGGCGCCGATACCGCCCGCTTCTTCGTTCTCTCCGATTCCCCGCCGGACCGCGATGTCATCTGGTCGGAAGCCGGCGTCGAAGGGGCGCACCGCTTCGTCCAGCGCCTGTGGCGGCTGATCTCCGAAGCATCCGACGCGCTGAAGGCAACGGCAGCACAGCCGGCCACCGGTGGCCCGGCGCTGGCAATCTCGCAGCTGGCCCACAAGACGCTGAAGGCCGTGCAGGCCGACTACGACAAGCTGGCCTTCAACAAGGCCGTGGCGCGGCTTTACGAGCTCGTCAACGCGCTTTCCAGCCCGCTGACGCAAGTGGCCGCGGGAACCGCCGACCAGGCGACCACCGCCGCCGTCAAGGATGCCGTGTCGATCCTGATTACCCTGGTTGCGCCGATGATGCCGCATCTGGCCGAGCAATGCTGGCAGGAGATCGGCGGTACGGGTCTGGTTGCCCAGACGGCCTGGCCGGTCTACAGCGAAGCGCTGGTGGCCGAGAACGAAGTGACGATGCCGGTACAGATCAATGGCAAGAAGCGCGCCGATTTGACAATTGCGCGCGATGCGGATCAGACTGCGATCGAGAGCGCCGTCCTGGCACTCGAGCCCGTCAAGACTGCGTTGAACGGACAAAGCCCGAAGAAGATCATCGTCGTGCCGCAGAGGATCGTGAATGTCGTTGTCTGAAAAAGCTCAAAGATACGCGCAGCTTCTGGCTTTCGGTGCCCTTGCCGCCCTTGCAGGCTGCCAGGTCAAGCCGCTCTATTCGGACGGACCGCAGGGCAAAACCGCAAAGGCGCTGGCCTCGATCGAGATTTCCGAAGCCAGCGACCGCGTCGAGCAGGAGGTGCGCAACGCGCTGATCTTCCTGACCTCGGGTGGCGCGGGCGAACCAGCCAAACCGGAATACAGGATGGCGCTGAATGTCACCAGCACGGTGACGGGTGTACTCTATGACCAGCGCGTGAGCGGCGACAATACGACCGATACCGCCGGCGCCGGCCGCATCGTCGTGATGGGCGATTACAATCTGACGCGCGTCGACACCGGTGAAACCGTTCGCTCCGGCAATCGCAGCGCCGTGGCGCTGGTCGATTTCCCGCAGCAGGAATTCGCCAAGCTGCGCGCCATCAAGGACGGCGAAAAGCGCGCCGCCAAGGAGCTTGCCGAAATCATCCGCGCCGATATCGCAGCAGCGCTCGGCCGCTGAGCGATCCCCGGCGACAGGTGAGCATGAGGTGGCGGAATGACCGAAATCAAATCGCATGAATTCGAGTCGTTCCTCCAGCGGCCGCTGCGCGACCATCGCCTCTATCTGGTCTACGGACCCGATCGCGGGCTTGTTTCCGAGCGCGCCGGCCAGATCGCCGCCAAGAGCGGCGTTGCCTTGGATGATCCCTTCTCGCTGATCAAGCTCGACGGCTCCGACCTGCAGCAAAGCCCGGGGCGTCTGCTCGACGAAGTCAATACGATCGGTCTTTTCGGCGGCGAGAAGCTCGTCTGGATCCGCGCATCCGGCACGGAGAAGACGCTTGTCGACAGCCTCACCGTGCTTTCGCAGGCACCGCCGGAAGCAAGCTATGTCATTATCGAGGCCGGCGATCTGAAAAAGGGGACCGGCGTCCGCAAGATCGGCGAAACCAGCCGCGCCGTCAGCGCGATTGCCTGCTACAGCGACGACGCAAGAGCGCTGAACGGCCTCATCGATCAGGAGCTTGGCCAGGAGGGCCTGCGTATCTCACCGGCGGCGCGCGAGCGGCTGAACGAAGCGCTGGGCGGCGACCGGATCGCCTCGCGCAACGAGATCCGCAAGCTGGCGCTCTATTGCCGGGGCATGGCGATGATCGAGGAAGAACATGTGCTGGAGATCGTCGGCGATGCCAGCGCCGTCTCCGTCGATGATGCCATCGATGCCGTTCTCAAGGGCGATGCCGACGGTCTTCAGCATGCCATTCGCAAGATCACCGCATCGAAGACGGCGATCTTCCTTGTGCTGCAGGCCTGCCTGAAACAGTTTCAGTTGCTGGATGTGATGCGGGCGGAAATGGACGACAAGCGGCAGCAACCGACGCAGGTCGTGGCCACAATGGGCCGACATCTTCACTTCCGCCGCAAGCCCCTGATCGAAGCTGCCTTGAAAACCTGGACGCTGCCGGCCATCCGGCGCGAACTTGGCCGCCTGCAGACGGCAATCTTCCAGAGCCGCGCACGGCAAAGCCTGGAAGACAGCATCGCCATGCAGACCTTGCTGGCGATTACCCTGCAATCGGCACGCAGATAGAGCGACATCCCTCTGATATCGCTGCGTTTTTTCTGATTATTTCGAGTCCGAATCGATATTAGCGGCGTTCCAGCAGCCGGCAGATTTCTTCGAGCTGATCAAGCGTTTTATAGGAAATCCGCAGCTGCCCGCCGGATGCCTTATGATTGACCGTCACGTCGAGCCCCAGGCTATCGGAGAGCGTGCGCTCCAGCGCCAGCGTATCGGCGTCTTTTTCTTCCTTGGGGGAGGGCTTGCCGTAATTCGGATCGTTCTGGGCGCGGATATCGTTCTGCGCCAGACGTTCGGTATCGCGCACGGACAAGCCCTTGGCGATGATCGAACGTGCGAGCGTCACCGGATCGGACGTTGGAATAAGCGCACGCGCATGACCGGCCGACAGCGTGCCGGATGACAGCATGTCGCGGACGGGCTCCGGCAGTTTCAAAAGACGCAGGCTATTGGCGACATGACTGCGGCTCTTGCCGATGATTTCGCCGAGATCGTTCTGCGTGTAGCCGTGTTCGGCAATCAGCTGGTCGTAGCCCAGCGCTTCTTCCAGCGGATTAAGGTCCGATCGTTGAACGTTTTCAACGATCGCGATCTCCAGCGCCGTCCGGTCATCGACGTCGCGGACAATGACCGGGATATCGGTAAAGCCTGCCAGTTGGGCCGCACGCCAGCGCCGTTCGCCTGCAATAATCTCGTAACGTTCGTCTGCGATGGTGCGAACGACGACCGGCTGTACGATGCCGTGCTGGCGGATGGAGCTGGCCAGATCCTGCAGCTCGGCTTCATCGAATGTCCTGCGCGGATTGCGCGGGTTACGGGCGACAAACTCGATCGGAATACGCCGGTCGGCATTGACGGGAGCAACAGGACTGCTGGCCTGCAAAGGCTGGTCCATCTCACCGATCAGCGCAGCCAGACCACGGCCCAGTCTTCGTCTCGAATTGTCGTCATTCATCGCCTGTACTCACACTTATCGTTACGATGTCGAATCGATTGCCGCTCAGGCTGCCTTCCGCAGTCTTTCGCGCTGGATCACCTCGGATGCCAGTTGAAGATAGGCCTGGCTGCCGGCACATTTCAGATCATACAGGATCGCCGGCTTGCCATAGGACGGCGCCTCCGACACCCGCACATTGCGCGGGATCAGCGTATGATACACCTTTTCGCCCAGATGGGTGCGAACATCGTTGACGACCTGTTGCGCCAGATTGTTGCGGGAATCAAACATCGTCAACACGATGCCTTGAATATCCAGGGTCGGATTGACGGTCCGGCGAACCTGATCGACGGTCTCGAGCAACTGGCTCAAACCTTCCAGCGCGAAGAATTCGCACTGGAGCGGCACGAGAACCGAATGGGCTGCCGCCATCGCGTTCATGGTCAGGAGATTGAAGGACGGCGGGCAATCGACCAGGACGTAGGAGTAAGCCAGCGCCTCGGGGGAGGCGAGCGCCTTGCGAAGCCGGAAGACCCGATCGCCGGCGCTGGAAATCTCCATTTCCACGCCCAGAAGATCCATCGTCGACGGCACGATCGAAAGATTGGGAACAACGGTATCCTGGACAATATCGGCGATATTGTGCGACCCGATCATCAACTCATAGGACGATAGCCTGCGGTCGCGGCGCTGGATGCCCAGCCCCGTGCTGGCATTGCCCTGCGGATCGAGATCGACGATCAGAACCTTTTCGCCGATGGCGGCCAAAGCGGTTGCAAGGTTGATGGCCGTCGTGGTCTTTCCCACGCCGCCCTTTTGGTTTGCAATCGTGATGATCCGGTTTTTTTCGCCTGTCATGCCGCAATCCGCCGTTATTGAATTTTCCGCGAAAGATGTGCGATTTCGAGAACCACGGAGTCCGGCTCGACGACGCTTCGATGTTTTACCAGATCAAACTGAAAGCGACCAACGGCTTTATCGACTTCCTGCTGATAATCCCGGCCTTTGTGGAAGAATGCCCGCGGTTTGTTGGCTGCAGTCATCCAGGGAGCGCAATAATCGAGCAGCAAACCGAGATCCGCCAGCGCGCGGGCGGATATGGCATCGCATTTTGGGATGACACTGACCGCGTCCTCGATGCGAATCGGATGCACGGACCCACGTGCGCCGGTCTCGTTCAGCGCGACGCGCAGAAAGGCAGCCTTCTTGTTGTTGCTTTCAACCAGATGCACCCAGCCGTCCCCCAGCTCCGCCAGGAAGATTGCCGTGATAATCCCGGGGAAACCGCCGCCGCTGCCCAGATCCACCCATCGTTTCGGGCCCGGAAATAGCTGAAAAATCTGCGCACTGTCCGCGATGTGGCGTTGCCACAGATCGGAGAGTGTCGAGGGCGCCACCAGATTGATGGATTTGGCCCACTTCTGAAACAGGGTGGCGAAGTGCTCAAGCCTGTCCGACGTTTCACGTGAAACACGCAATCCGTTCAGCTCACGGGAAGGACTCGCAATCATTGAATCGCCTGTTTCGGATACGTCGCTGGAGTGTGATCAGCTTTGCGGATATGCGCAAGAATGAGAGAGATAGCCGATGGCGTAATGCCATCAACCTTCATCGCCTGCGCCAGATTGCGCGGCTTAGCAGCCTTCAGCTTCTGTTTCAATTCATTCGAGAGACCGGACAGCAAATCGAATGCGAAATCATCGGGGATAAGACGGCTTTCCTCACGCTGAACACCGGCGATATCCGCAGCCTGCCGGTCCATATAAACAGCATAGGTGGCATCGATCTCCAGTGCTTCCGCCAGTTTGCCATCCATAGCAGCCAGCTCCGGCCATACGTCGCTCAACGACTGAACGGAATGCTCCGCGTAGGACAGAAGCTCGAACGCCGAGCGCCGCTGACCATCGAGATTCAGCTTGAGGCCGTGCGTGCGTCCTTCCGTCGGCGTTACCGTCAGTGATTTCAGCAATTGCCGGTTCGAATCGATATCATCGACCCATTGGGTGAACCTGGCTGCACGGTCCGCCGATACACAGCCCAGAGCGATCGCTTCGGGTGTCAAACGCACATCCGCATTGTCGGCCCGCAGAGACAGGCGATATTCCGCCCGGGATGTAAACATCCGGTACGGTTCCGCGACTCCCCGGGAGGTCAAATCATCGATCATCACGCCGATATAAGAATTGGTACGGCTGAATTCATACGCTGTATTGCCAGCGCAGAGGAGGGCGGCGTTCAAACCGGCGACCAGACCCTGAGCGCCGGCTTCCTCATAACCCGTCGTGCCATTGATCTGGCCGGCGAGAAACAGTCCTGGAATTTTCCGCGCCTGCAGTGAGGCGGACAGTTCCCGGGGATCCACGTGGTCATACTCGATGGCGTAGCCCGGCTGCAGGATCGTGACGTTCTCCAAACCGGGGATAGTTCGGATGAAGGCCTGCTGGACATCTTCCGGCAGCGAGGTGGAAATTCCATTCGGATAGACCGTGTCGTCATCCAGTCCTTCCGGCTCCAGAAAGATCTGATGCCCGTCCCGTTCACCGAACTTGACAATCTTGTCTTCGATCGAGGGGCAATAGCGCGGGCCAACACCCTCGATCTGCCCGGAATACATCGCCGACTTGTTCAGGTTATCGGAGATGATTTTATGCGTTGCGTCCGTTGTCCGGGTAACACCACATTCGATCTGACGATTGACGATGCGATCCGTCATGAAGGAAAAGGGAACAGGATCCTCATCGGCCCCCTGCCGGCCGACGGATTGCCAATCGATGGTCTTGCCATCGAGGCGCGCAGGCGTACCCGTCTTCAGGCGGCCGAGCCGCAACCCGAAACGCTCCAGCGTTCCGGATAGTCCCAGGGACGGATCCTCGCCAACGCGGCCGGCCGGGATCTTCCGATTGCCGATATGAATAAGACCGCGCAGAAAGGTCCCGGTTGTCAGGACCACTGCACCACAGGAGAGGGCCCGTCCATCAGCAAGAACGACACCGTTCACGCGGCCTTGTTGCAACTGGAGATCAAAGGCATCGCCCTCGATCACGTCGAGACCTTCGATCGCTTGGATCTCAGCCTGCATCGCCAGGCGGTACAATTTCCGATCCGCCTGGGTTCGCGGCCCGCGCACAGCCGGACCTTTCCGGCGGTTCAGAAGGCGAAACTGGATGCCAGCAGCATCGGCAACGCGGCCCATCAATCCGTCCATCGCATCGATCTCGCGAACGAGGTGACCTTTTCCAAGGCCACCGATTGCAGGATTGCAGGACATGACGCCGATCGTGTCGCGCTTGTGCGTCACCAGAGCGGTTTTTGCGCCCATCCGCGCGGCGGCGCTCGCTGCTTCGCAGCCGGCATGGCCGCCGCCAATAACTATGACATCATAGTCGAACATATCAAACCGTCTCCATCACGGCATTTCGAAAGCGAATCGTTTCACGTGAAACATGCAACGAGACTCGCCAACGTTGTATTGCCGGTTGCATCTATTTTCCGATGCAGAATTCCGAAAAGATGACGTCAAGCAAATCCTCGACATCAATGCGCCCGGTAATCCGTCCAAGCGCATCGCCGGCCTGACGCAGATATTCGGCCTGAATATCAAGTCCGCTATTAAATTGCGTCAAACTCATCTCAATCGCTGCGCTGGCCTGCTGCAAACAGCTCACATGCCTTTTACGCGTCGGCAAAGACAATGCGCTTTTCCCCGATAGATCGGGAAGGAACCGCGTCAAGACCTCGACCAGCTGCTCAACGCCGGCACCGGTGACCGTCGAAATCAGAACGTCGACAGCGGCCTTATCCCACAAAAGCATGTCCCGATCAATCTTGGTGCCGACACGGATAACCGGCTTCGCCCCGTCATAATCTTCAAGAGGCGCAAAACCATCCGGCGCATCAGCGAGAAGAAGAATGACATCGGCCTGATCCATGGTCATGTAGGCGCGGCGGATGCCCTCCCGTTCAACCGGATCTTCCGTCCCGCGAAGGCCCGCGGTGTCGAACAATCGAACATTGAATCCGGCTAAAGATAAGTCGACCGACAGGACGTCTCTTGTGGTCCCGGCAATATCGGTGACGATGGCAATATCGCGGCGCGCGAGATGGTTCAGCAGGCTCGATTTGCCGGCATTCGGTTCGCCGGCGATCACGATCTTCAGGCCGTCCCGGATAATCTCCGCCACGCCGGCGCCGTCGAGATGGGCGTCTATCTCCGTCTTCAGCATCCGCATGTCAGCCCAGATCCGCTCGGCGACAGAGCCCGGAACATCATCCTCGTCGGCAAAGTCAAGCTCGGCCTCGATCATCGCCCTTGCATGCGTCAGCCTGCGCGCCCATCCCTGATAGACGGTCGAAAGCCTGCCGCTGGAATGTTCCTGGGCCAGCCGCCGCTGCATTTCGGTTTCGGCAGAGATCAGATCGGAAAGCCCTTCGATCTCGACGAGATCGAGCTTGCCGTTGTGGAATGCTCGCCGCGAAAATTCACCGGCCTCGGCATGCCTGAGACCGGGCAGGCTTGCCAACTCCGCCAGAATAGCGTCCACCACGGCCCGCCCACCATGAACCTGCAATTCCGCGCAATCCTCACCCGTAAACGATGCGGGCCCTGCAAAGAAGAGAACGAGACCCTGGTCGAGAACCTCACCGTTTCGATTGCGAATCGATCTCAGGACAGCGGTCCGTGCCGCGGGCAGGGCGCCACACAACTGTTCGATCGTCTTGCCCGTATGCGGACCGCTGATACGGATCACCGCCACGCCCGCCGGCAATGAGCCTGATGACAGTGCGTAGATCGTATCAGACGTGGCCTGGGCTTGATGGTTCACCGCTAAGGTCCTTATCGTGGCGGGCAGGGGTACCTGTAATTTCCGGACTCCGGAACAAGAATCCGGCTAATGATTTTCCGGCAAAAACACAAAAGCCCAGGCTGAACCTGGGCTTCGCGCAAAAATACCGGCTTCGATCAGGTGTTCATCGAATCGAAGAAATCGCCGTTGGTCTTTGTCTGCTTCAGCTTGTCGATCAGGAACTCGATGGCATCGGTCGTTCCCATCGGCGCAAGGATACGGCGCAGAACGAAAATCTTCTGCAGATCCTGGCGCGGCACCAGAAGGTCTTCCTTGCGGGTGCCGGACTTGAGAATATCCATCGACGGGAAGATGCGCTTGTCGGCGACCTTGCGGTCGAGCACGATTTCCGAGTTGCCGGTGCCCTTGAACTCTTCGAAGATGACTTCGTCCATGCGGCTGCCGGTATCGATCAGGGCGGTGGCGATGATCGTCAGCGAGCCACCTTCCTCGATGTTACGCGCGGCACCGAAGAAGCGCTTCGGGCGCTGCAGGGCGTTGGCGTCGACACCACCGGTCAGGACCTTGCCCGACGACGGCACGACCGTGTTGTAGGCGCGGCCGAGACGGGTGATCGAATCGAGCAGGATGACGACATCGCGGCCATGTTCGACCAGGCGCTTGGCCTTCTCTATGACCATTTCGGCAACCTGAACGTGGCGCGTCGCCGGCTCGTCGAAGGTCGAGGATACGACTTCGCCCTTTACCGAGCGCTGCATGTCGGTCACTTCTTCCGGCCGCTCGTCGATCAGAAGAACGATCAGGTAGCATTCCGGATGATTGGCAGTGATAGAATGGGCGATGTTCTGCAGGAGAACAGTCTTACCGGTACGCGGCGGCGCCACGATCAGGCCACGCTGGCCCTTGCCGAGCGGGGCGATCAGGTCGATGACTCGGGCCGACAGGTCCTTCGAGGTCGGAACCTCGAGTTCCATCTTGAAGCGCTCGTTTGGATAGAGCGGCGTCAGATTGTCGAAATGGACCTTGTGGCGGATCTTTTCCGGATCTTCGAAATTGATCGTGTTGACCTTGAGAAGCGCGAAATAGCGTTCGCCTTCCTTCGGTCCGCGGATCGGGCCTTCGACGGTATCGCCTGTTTTCAGCGAAAAACGGCGGATCTGCGAGGGCGAGATGTAGATGTCGTCGGGACCGGGCAGATAGTTGGCATTGGCCGAGCGCAGGAAGCCAAAGCCGTCCTGCAGCACTTCGACGACGCCTTCGCCGATGATTTCGACATCCTGGCTTGCCAGCATTTTCAGGATCGCGAACATCAGTTCCTGCTTGCGCATCACACTGGCGTTCTCGACTTCGACCGACTCGGCAAAAGCCAGCAGATCGGTCGCAGTTTTGTTTTTCAGTTCTTGTAGCTTCATTTCAGCCATGAAGGGGGACCACACTTGGAAATCGTAAGGAAAGGGAATTCGGAATGGAAGATCGGCGTGCTTGATGTAAGGGGAGCTGCGGCGGAGAGGGCAGGCTCGTAACGTTTACACATGCCACGAAAGAGGAGATGGCGGGAAAATAGCGATTCACACGATGCGCCGCAAGGGGTTTACGGTAATTAGCGAAAGTTTCCTTGCCGGAGGTTGCGCGATCAGAAGGGTTTCACCACCGCCATGATGACAATGAGGATCATCAGCAGGGTGGGTGCCTCGTTCATCAGCCGCCAATAGCGGGCGCTGCGGGTGTTTTCATCCCGCGCAAATGTCCGCACCGCGCGGCTGAACATCACATGGACACCGGTCAGCAGAACCACCAGCAGCAGTTTGGCATGCAGCCATCCGCCCTGAAAGCCGTAGACGCTCCAGGCGAGATAGAGGCCCAGAACCCAGGTGATCATCATCGCCGGGTTCATGATCACCTTCAAAAGCCGTTCTTCCATCATCTTGAAGGTTTCCGACTGTTGCGAGCCGGGTGCAGCATCCGTATGGTAGATGAACAGCCGCGGCATGTAGAGCAGGGCCGCCATCCAGGACATCACGGCGATGATATGCAGCGCCTTGATCCAGAGGTAGAGATTGTCCGGCTGCCAGATGAACAGCCCGGCCAGAAGCGCTACGAACAGGCCAATCGCGATGAACGCCCGGGCCCGGGCCTTTTTCCCGGGCCGGATATCGGTCTGGCGCTCAGTCATCGGCGCGCTCCGCGAACCCGCTCGACCAGGCGGCTGACATGGTCGGGATCAGCCTGCGGCGTGATCCCGTGCCCCAGATTGAAGATCAGCGGGCCGTTTCCAAGCACCTGCAGGATCGCATCGATGCCATCGTCAAGCGCCTGTCCGCCAGCCACGACCCGCATCGGATCGAGATTGCCCTGCACCGGGCCGTCCTTTTGAAGCTCGGCGGCAAAGGCCAGCGGCACAGACCAGTCGAGGCCGATCGCATCCGCACCGGTTTTCTGCCGGTAGTCCTTCAGGAGAATTCCAGCGCCCTTGGCAAAGGCAATGATCTTCGCATCCGGCCGGCGGGCACGAACGCTGTCGATCATCCGGCGAACGGGCTTGACGGCATAGCGGAGAAATTCCGCCTCACCGAGAACACCCGCCCAGGAATCGAAGATCTGCACCGCGTCGGCACCGGCATCGATCTGCTCGACGAGATAGTCGGCAGAGACCTCAGCAAGCACCGCCAGCAGCCGATCGAACATTTCGGGGTGCTGGTAGGCAAAAAGCCGTGCCGGCGCCTGGTCCGGCGTTCCCTGCCCGGCAATCATGTACGTGGCCACCGTCCACGGCGCTCCGCAGAAACCGAGCAGCGTCGTTTCATCCGGCAGCTCCCGGCGCAACCGGCCGACGGTTTCAATGACGGGTTTCAGATGGGCCGATACCGGTCCGATGTCGAGTTTGGCTATTTCCGAAACATCGATCGGATCCATGCGTGGTCCATGCCCTTCTTCAAAGCGGACATTGCGCTTCAGGGCATCGGGGATGACGAGGATATCGGAAAACAGAATGGCCGCATCAAAGCCGTAACGCCGGATTGGCTGCAGCGTCACTTCCACAGCCATGTCGGGCGAATAACAGAGATCGAGAAAGCTGCCTGCCTTCGCGCGGGTCTGCCGGTATTCCGGAAGATATCGGCCGGCCTGACGCATCAGCCAGATTGGGGGAGGTGAGAGGGTTTCACCCTTCAACACCTGTAGCACCTTACGGCTTTGCGCAGTCACCGGACACGTTCTCCCACTCTAAAAGATATCTATATCTAAGGATTCTATTTCTTAGAGTCTGTGACTATCAAGGATTAAACCCTGTCCGACTCTTTTCCACATCCCGGGCTGTTTCATAGAATCCCGGGAGCATTTTTGCCATGCGACAGATTGGAGCGGGAACAAAGGAAAAAAAGCTTTCGGAGTCATGTACTTCACCGGATGCCTCAAACGCGTCTTTGTTGTGGACGGCTTGTGGATAAGGTTTGGTATTCATCGTTCCGTGAGTCTTCTCCACATGCCCCCGGAATCCCGGTCCCCGGAATCCAGATTGTGAATAACTCGCAGGTTTTCCCCTTGCCTTTGAAACCCGCCGGTCCTTAGCTGTCGTTGTCCCGGTTTATCAACAGCCCTCGGAGAATAGCGTGGAGAACCAGAAAAACTATTTCCACCTGCACCTGATCTCCGATTCGACCGGCGAAACGCTGATCGCAGCGGGCAGGGCGGCGGCGGCGCAATTCCAGTCCTCACATGCGCTCGAGCATGTCTATCCGCTGATCCGCAACCGGAAACAGCTGATGCAGGTGATGGCCGAGATCGACGGCGCCCCCGGGATCGTGCTCTATACGATCGTCGATCGCGAACTTGCCGACATCATCGATGTAACCTGCAAGGAGATGGGCGTGCCGTGCGTTTCGGTGCTGGAGCCGATCATCGATCTCTTCCAGTCCTATCTCGGCGCCACCTCGCGCCGGCGGTCCGGCGCGCAGCATGTGATGGATGCCGATTATTTTGCACGCATCGATGCGCTCAATTTCACGATGGATCATGACGACGGGCAATTGCCGGCGGATTTCAACGATGCGGATGTGGTGCTGATCGGGATCAGCCGGACGTCGAAAACGCCGACCAGCATCTATCTCGCCAATCGCGGCATCAAGACCGCCAATATCCCGATCGTGCCCGGCGTGCCGCTGCCGGAGCGGTTGATGGAAGCGACGAAACCGCTGGTGGTCGGCCTGATCGCAACGGCCGACCGGATTTCGCAGGTGCGCCAGAACCGCGTGCTGGGGACGGCGTCCCACAGTTTTCGCGCCGAGGATTATGTCGACCGCGCCTCGATTACCGAGGAACTGAAATATGCGCGCGCGCTGTGTGCCCGCAACAACTGGCCGACGATCGACGTGACGCGCCGGTCGATCGAGGAAACCGCCGCTGCGATCGTTGCCCTTCGGCCCCGGCTGCGCTAAGGCGGAACCCAGTCAATCAGGATATGAAGACAATGGCAGGCTCTCTTGTCCTCGCTTCGGCGAGCCCGTTCCGGCGCATGCTTCTGGAAAATGCCGGTATCCGTTTTCAGGCAAGGGCTGCCGATATCGATGAGCGGGCGATCGAAAGCCGGATCGAGAGCCAGGGTTCCTCACCGCAGGAGGTGGCGCTTATTCTCGCCGAAGCCAAGGCGCGGGATGTTGCAACGGCCTTTCCCGGCGACATCATCATCGGTTCCGATCAGACCATGTCGCTTGGCGCGCGTGTCTATCACAAGCCGAAAGACATGGATGAGGCGCGCGATCATCTGCTCTCTTTGTCCGGCCAGGTCCACCAGCTCAACAGCGCCATTGTCCTGATCCAGGGAAACGAGGTGCTGTGGAAGCATGTGTCCTCCGCCCGGATGTCGGTGCGGGTTTTGAGCCCCGAGTTCATCGACGGGCATCTCCGCCGGGTCGGGGAAAAGGCACTCCTGAGCGTCGGCGCCTATCAGCTGGAGGGCGAGGGCATCCAATTGTTCGAGACGATCGAGGGGGATTACTTCACCATCCTCGGACTTCCGATGCTGCCACTTCTTGCCAAATTGAGAGACTTGCAGGTGATCGATGCGTGATTCACGTGAAACATTTGTTAACCATGCCTTCGTCACGGGCTATCCGATCAAGCATTCGCGCTCGCCGCTGATCCACGGATACTGGCTGAAACAGCTCGGCCTGCAGGGGAGCTATCGCGCCCGCGAAGTGCCGCCCGAGGCGTTTCCTGATTTCATCGCGTCGCTGAAAAACGGGCAATCCGGCTATGCCGGCGGCAATGTCACCATTCCGCACAAGGAATTGGCCTTCACCCTTTCCGACCGCCCGGATGACCTGAGTGGCGAGCTCGGCGCTTCCAACACCTTGTGGGTGGAGGATGGCCTGGTGCATGCGACCAACACCGACGGCCATGGTTTCACGGCCAATCTGGATGAGCGCGCGCCCGGATGGGATCGCTGTCAGGCCGCGGTCGTCCTTGGTGCCGGCGGCGCCAGCCGGGCGGTGATCCAGGCGGTGCGGGACCGCGGCGTCAAAACCATCCACGTCGTCAATCGCACGGCCGCCCGGGCGCAGGAACTGGCGGACCGGTTCGGTCCGGCGGTTCATGCGCAGCCGATGGCGGCTCTTTCCGAGGTGATGAAAGACGCAGGCCTGTTCATCAACACCACGTCGCTGGGAATGGACGGCGCGGCGGTGCCTGAGATCGACTTCACTGTCATGAAGGCCGGCAGTATCGTCACGGACATTGTCTATGTACCGCTGAAAACGCCGATCCTGGCGCAAGCCGAAGCGCAGGGCTTCGCCATCGTCGATGGTCTCGGCATGCTCCTGCATCAGGCCGCACCCGGCTTTGAAAAATGGTTTGGCAAAAGGCCGGCGGTTGACGCGGCATTGCGCCAGATCATCATCGACGACATGGCGCATCACGCATGATCGTCCTTGGCCTCACCGGATCGATCGGAATGGGCAAATCGACCACGGCGGCGATGTTCGCCGATATCGGTATCCCGGTGAATGATGCCGACGCGGTGGTCCATTCTCTCTATCAGGGCGAGGCGGTCGCACCGATCGAAGCGGCATTCCCCGGAGCGACAAAGGGCGGGGCGGTCGATCGCTCCGAACTGTCGCGGCAACTGGCGGAAAATCCCGCTCTGTTTGCAAGGCTCGAAGCCATCGTCCATCCTCTGGTGCGCGAGAGGGAAAAGGTCTTTCTCCAGCATCATAGCGCCAACGGCGCACCGCTTGTCGTGCTCGATATTCCGTTGCTGTTCGAAACGAAGGCACAAAACAGGGTCGATGCCGTCGCCGTCGTCAGCTGCGATGCGCAGATCCAGAAAGAACGGGTGATGAAAAGGCCGGGGATGACGGCGGAAAAATTCGCGCTCATCCTGTCGCGGCAGGTCCCCGATCATGAAAAACGTGCGAAAGCGGATTACATCATCGATACGGGCCATGGACTTGATTCGGCCCGTCAACAGGTGTCGGCGATCGTCCACAGGCTCACCAGCCAGAAGAGGCCATGATGCGCGAAATCATCTTCGATACGGAAACGACAGGTCTCGACAACAAGCTGGACCGGGTCATCGAAATCGGTGGCATCGAGCTCGACAATCACTTTCCGACCGGCCGGTCGTTCCATGTCTATATCAATCCCGGCGACCGCAAGGTGCATCCCGACGCGCTGGCGGTTCATGGCATTTCGGACGAGTCGCTGAAGGACAAGCCGAATTTTGCCGGCATCGTCGATGAGCTGTTGGCATTTTTCGGCGATGCCCGCTGGGTGGCGCACAATGCGACCTTCGACATGGGTTTCATGAACGCCGAATTCGCGCGGCTGGGCCTGCCGGCGATCACCAATGATCTGGTCACCGACACGCTGGCGCTGGCCCGCCGCAAGCATCCGATGGGACCGAACTCGCTCGATGCACTCTGCCGGCGCTATGGCGTCGACAATTCGCACCGCACCAAACACGGCGCCTTGCTCGACTCCGAACTGCTGGCCGAAGTCTATATCGAGCTGATCGGCGGCCGGCAGACGGCGCTTGGCCTGTCGTCCAGCGACAGTCGCGGTCAGGCAACGGAGACGGACGATGTCATCGTCGTCGCCGGGCAAAGGCCGCAGCCGCTCGGCTCCCGGCTGAGCGAGCAGGAGCGCGACGCCCATGCCGCGCTTGTCGCCAAGATGGGCGAGAAGGCCATCTGGGGGAAATACGGTTCCGCCAAATGAAAATGCCCGGTCGATGACCGGGCATTGAAGCAATCATAGCAGGCAAAGCCGGATCAGTTCGGGGTCGTGGAAACCTGCGAACGAACCTTTTCCTCAGCCATGCGCTGGGTGAACATCTGGGCAAAATCGATCGGATCGATCATCAGCGGCGGGAAGCCGCCGTTGCGCGTCGCGTCGGATACGATCTGGCGGGCAAACGGGAAGAGCAGGCGCGGGCACTCGATGAAGAGCAGCGGCAGCATGTGTTCCTGCGGAAAGCCGGTGACGCGGAAGACGCCGCCATAGGAAAGCTCGACGTTGAACAGCATCTTGTCGCCGTCCTTGGCTTCGGCATTCAGCGTCAGGATAACGTCGAATTCCGCATCCGAAAGCGGATTGGCATTGACGTTGACATTGATGTTGATCGCCGGAGCCTTGTCGCGCGCCTGAAGCGAACGCGGCGCACCCGGATTTTCAAACGAGAGGTCCTTGATGTACTGAGCCAGAATGTTCAGGGACGGGCTCTCGGCAGCGCCGTTGGTCGGGGATGCGGTATCGGTCATAAGGCCTTTTCCTTCGGACTTGAATTTGGTGAGGCCATCTAGCATTTCGCACCCGGGCTTACAACCCGGTGCCGCCCGCTCACTTGAGGCGGTCGCGCTCGTTCGGGTCGGTGCGGCCCCGGCCGTCGGTGCGGGAAAACTCGTCGTCATCGAGGTCGATGACCGGCGAACCGGTGTGGCGCGATGTCTCGGAGTTCGAGGTACGGCCACGGGAAAATCCGCGCGCGCCGGCCGCGGCCCTTGTCGTGATGATGGTCAGGCGGCTCTTGAGGAACGACCAGCCCAGATCCCTGACGGCCGGGATGAAGAGAAGCAGTCCGATGATGTCGCTGATGAAGCCGGGAATGATCAGCAGGAAGGCGGCGACCACGATCATCACCCCATGCACCAGCTGGTGCCCCGGATCGCTGCCGGCCTGCGAGGCCTGCTGGATATTTCTCAGCACGCCCAGCCCCTGGACGCGCAGAAGGACGGCACCGGCAATGGCGCTGGCCAGAACCAGAAGCAGCGTCATGCCGACGCCGACTTCGCGGCCGACGAAAATGAAGGTAGCGATCTCCGCCAGCGGCATCAGCAGAAACAGAATCGGGATGGTCAGAGAACGCATGGTGCCTACTTACGGTGAAAAGCGCCGGACCGAACCGGACCGGCAATTGCAAAGAAATGATATCGCCATTTGAATGATCGCGCCATGCAGACTATATGGGATGATCGCACGGTATATTAACAGCGGTTCTGGGTGGAAATGGGCTCTTTCGACTTCATCACATTGTTTTTCCTGGTCGCCGCGGTGATCATATTCCTCCAACTGCGCAGTGTTCTGGGCAAAAGGACGGGCAACGAACGTCCGCCGGTCGATCCCTATTCGCCGCGCGAAGCGGCCGATGGGCCGGAAACGTCCGGCAAGGTGGTGCAATTGCCCCGCCGCGACGGCGCCGGTGAGGAGATTTCGCGCTATGCCGAGATCGACGCCTTCACCAAGGCAGGCACGCCGCTGAACGACGCGCTGCGCCAGATGGCCGATGCCGATCCGGGTTTCGATCCGAAGGAATTCGTCAACGGTGCCAAGATGGCCTATGAGATGATCGTCATGGCTTTTGCCGACGGCGACCGCAAGACGCTCAAGGGTCTCCTGTCGCGTGACGTCTATGACGGATTCGATGCCGCCATTTCCGAGCGCGAAAGCAAGGGCGAGGTGGTCAAGTCCACCTTCGTCGGCATCGAGAAGGCCGACATGGTGCATGCCGAGATCAAGGACAGCGAAGCCAACATCACGCTGCGTATCCTCAGCCAGCTGATTTCGGCGACCTATGACAAGGCCGGTGCGATCGTCGATGGCGACGGCGAGGCTGTTTCCGAGGTCAACGATCTCTGGACCTTCTCCCGCGATATCCGTTCGCGCGATCCGAACTGGAAGCTGATCGCCACGGAATCGGAAAACTGATCGGCTCATAAAGTACGGGACTGGCGGCAATGGATTTCGATTTGCAACGGGTCGGCTTTTCCGACCTTCCCGGTTGGCATGACGACAATCCACTGCCGCTGTTGTCCGCCCTCGAGCGCTGTCACCGCCAGGTCACGACGGTCAAGCCGCACAAGACGGCGTCGCTGGGAATTTCCACTGCCGATCTGTTGCCCGCCTATGCAGCGGCGGCACAGGCGCAAGCGCTGGACGGAGGTTCTGCGCGGGCTTTCTTCGAAGATCATTTCGTTCCCTTCAGGATTATCCGTCACGACGGCCAGCCGGGTTTCGTCACTGCTTTTTTCGAGCCCGAAGTTCTTGTCAGCGCCAAACGGGACGAGACGTTCCGCTTCCCTTTCTATCGCCGCCCGGACGATCTCGTCGACATCGACGACAGCAATCGCCCCGAGGGCATGGATCCCTACTTCGCTTTCGGCCAGCTCAAGGACGGCGTGATCGGCGAATATCCGGACCGCAAGGCGATCGAAACGGGCTATCTTGCCGGACGGGGGCTGGAGATCGCCTATGCCAAATCGAAGACCGACGTCTTCTTTGCCCATGTTCAGGGCGCTGCCCGGCTAATCTTTCCCGATGGTTCGATGACGCGGGTGACCTATGCGGCCAAGACCGGTCATTATTTTTCGGCCACCGGCAGGCTTTTGATCGAGCGCGGCAAGATCCAGGCCGCTGATGTTTCGATGCAGACGATCAAACAATGGCTGGACGATCATCCGGACGAGGCCGACGAGGTGCTCTGGCACAACCGGTCCTTCATCTTTTTCCGCGAAGCCGAGGTTGACGATAGCGGTCTTGGACCGGTGGCGGCGGCCAAGGTGGCGCTGGAGCCCGGCCGCTCGCTTGCCGTCGATCGGCTTATCCATACATTCGGCGTTCCCTTCTTCATCTCCAGCGACAGCCTGACCTCGATCGACGGCGGCCGGCCTTTCCGGCGGCTGATGCTGGCGCTCGATACCGGCTCGGCCATCGTTGGCCCGGCGCGCGGCGATATCTTCACCGGATCCGGTGACGAGGCCGGGCGGCTGGCCGGTGCGGTGCGCAACGCGGCCGACTTTTTCATTTTCATTCCGAAGGCCGCGGCGGCAAGATACGGTCATGGCTAAGGCAAAGAAGCTGACCAGCGAAGACCGCATCCTCTGGGGCAAGGTCGCCCGGACCACACGCCCGCTGCCGGGGCGGATGGACGAGCTTGCGGAGTTCGAGGAGCCCAAACCCGAGCCCCAGCCGGAAAAACTGCCGATGCCGGTGATCAAGGAAGGCAAGTCGCTGGCCGAGGCCTTCGGCGCTGCTCCGCCGGAAGCGCCGAAAAAGACGGCACGTGTGCACCATCCTCTCGAAAAGCCGGTCAAGCGCAAGCTTGCCAAGGGCCATCTGGCAATCGAGGCGCGGATCGATCTGCACGGCATGATCCAGAGCGAAGCGCATGGTTTCCTGCTGCATTTCCTGATGCGGGCCTATGATCGCGGCCTGCGGCATGTGCTTGTCATTACCGGCAAGGGAACCTCGCTTGGCAGCGACGGCGCGCTGAAACGGGCGGTGCCGCTGTGGTTCTCGCTGCCGGAATTCCGCATGCTGATTTCCTCCTACGAGCCGGCCGCCCGCAATCACGGCGGCGACGGCGCGCTCTATGTGCGGCTGTCGCGGCCGAGAGGAATGACGCCATGACGCCCTTCGGCGAGGCGGTGCGGCGGCTGCGGCGGCAGAAGGGCGTTTCGCAAAAGCAGATGGCGGCGGCAATCGGCGTGTCGCCGGCCTATCTCTCGGCGCTGGAGCATGGCAAGCGCGGTGCTCCGAGCTTCGAATTCCTGCAACGGGTGGCCGGCTACTTCAACGTCATCTGGGACGATGCCGACGCCCTGTTCGGCCTGGCGGCCCTTTCCGATCCGAAAGTGGTGCTCGATACATCCGGCCTGCCGGCGACGCACACGGCGTTTGCCAACCGGCTTGCCGGCCGCATCCGCAGCTTATCCGGCGAAACCATCCGGATCCTGGAAGATGTTTTGGAAAAAGCCCGCTTTCCTGATAAGGAACTCTGACGATCCCCTGATTTCTGCCGTTTTCTGGCTGCACGGGATTTGGAACTATGGACAAAATCCCTATATTCGGGGAGCGCCATCGAGGGGTGATTCGCACGGAATCCAATCTCCGAAGACATGGCATCAGAACCTGGAAAGACCTATAGCCGAATGACCGATTTGCCTGAAACCGAAGCCGGCGCAAACGCCGAATATGGCGCCGATTCCATCAAGGTTCTCAAAGGCCTTGATGCCGTCCGCAAGCGGCCTGGCATGTATATCGGCGACACCGACGACGGTTCCGGCCTGCATCACATGGTCTATGAAGTCGTGGACAATGCGATCGACGAAGCGCTGGCCGGCCATGCCGATATCGTGACGGTGACGCTGAATGCCGATGGCTCGGTGACGGTGACCGATAACGGCCGCGGTATCCCGACGGATATCCATACGGGCGAAGGCATTTCGGCCGCCGAAGTGATCATGACGCAGCTGCATGCGGGCGGCAAGTTCGACCAGAATTCCTACAAGGTCTCCGGCGGTCTGCACGGCGTCGGCGTTTCCGTCGTCAACGCGCTCTCGGTCAAGCTGCAGCTGAAGATCAAGCGCCAGGGCAAGATCCACGAAATCAACTTCACCCATGGCGTTGCCGATGCGCCCCTGAAGGTCATCGGCGACAGCAACGGCGAGACCGGCACGGAAGTCACCTTCCTGCCGAGCACAGAAACCTTCACGATGATCGATTTCGATTATGGAACGCTGGAGCACCGCCTGCGCGAGCTTGCCTTCCTGAATTCGGGCGTCCGCATCGTTCTGACCGACAAGCGCCATTCCGATGTCCGCCAGGAAGAGATGATGTATGACGGCGGTCTGGAAGCCTTCGTCGCCTATCTCGACCGGTCGAAGAAGCCGCTGGTCACCCGCCCTGTCGCCATTCGCGGCGAAAAGGACGGCATCACCGTCGAAGTCGCCATGTGGTGGAACGACAGCTATCACGAAAATGTCCTCTGCTTCACCAACAACATCCCGCAGCGCGACGGCGGCACGCATATGGCCGGCTTCCGCGGCGGCCTGACGCGCCAGATCATCTCCTATGGCGACAGCTCCGGCATCATGAAGAAGGAAAAGGTGACGCTGACCGGCGAAGATTGCCGCGAAGGTCTCACCGCTGTTCTGTCCGTCAAGGTTCCGGATCCGAAATTCTCCTCGCAGACCAAGGACAAGCTGGTTTCCTCGGAGGTTCGCCCGGTGGTCGAAAGCCTCGTCAACGAGGCACTCAGCACCTGGCTGGAAGAGCATCCGGGCGACGCCAAGATCCTTGTCGGCAAGGTCATCGAAGCGGCGGCCGCACGCGAGGCGGCCAAGAAGGCGCGCGAACTGACGCGCCGCAAGGGCGCGCTCGACATCTCGTCGCTTCCCGGCAAGCTGGCCGACTGCTCCGAGCGTGATCCGGCGAAATCCGAACTCTTCCTGGTGGAAGGGGACTCCGCCGGCGGCTCGGCCAAACAGGGCCGCTCGCGTGAAAATCAGGCGATCCTGCCGCTGCGCGGCAAGATTCTCAATGTCGAGCGGGCGCGCTTCGACAAGATGCTGTCGAGCCAGGAAATCGGCACGCTGATCACCGCGCTCGGCACGTCGATCGGCAAGGATGAGTTCAATCCGGAAAAGTTGCGCTATCACAAGATCATCATCATGACCGATGCTGACGTCGACGGCGCCCATATTCGCACGCTGCTTCTGACCTTCTTCTTCCGGCAGATGCCGGAGCTGATCGAGCGCGGGCACCTCTATATTGCCCAGCCGCCGCTCTACAAGGTGGCGCGCGGCAAATCTGCGCAATATCTCAAGGATGAAAAGGCGCTGGAAGAGTATCTGATCTCCATGGGCCTGGAAGATGCGTCGCTTGAGCTTGGCTCCGGCGAGGTCCGGGTCGGGCAGGATCTGCGCGAAGTCATCGTTGATGCATTGCGGCTGCGTTCGCTGGTCGAGGGCCTGCATTCGCGTTACAGCCGCTCCGTCGTCGAGCAGGCGGCAATCGCCGGTGCGCTCAATCCGGAGCTCAACAACAATCAGGCCCAGTCGGAAGCGACGGCCGCGGATGTTGCCAAGCGTTTGGACCTGATCGCCGAGGAAACCGAGCGCGGCTGGATCGTGGCGGTTGCCGGTGATGGTGGCCTCAAGTTTGAGCGCATGGTGCGCGGCGTCAAGGAAGTCGCATCGCTCGACATGGCGCTGATCGGCTCGCAGGATGCCCGCCACATCGACCAGATGACCCCGCGGCTGAAGGAAATATACGGCATCCCGCCAATTCTCAGGCGCAAGGACGGTACGATCGAAATCAGCGGTCCGCGCGCACTTCTCGACGCGATCTTCGCCAGCGGCCGCAAGGGCCTGACGATGCAGCGTTACAAGGGTCTGGGCGAGATGAATGCCGAACAGCTCTGGGAAACGACGCTCGATCCGAACGTCCGCTCGCTGCTGCAGGTGAGGGTCCCCGATGCCACCGATGCGGACGGGCTGTTCTCGCGCCTGATGGGCGATGAAGTCGAGCCGCGTCGTGACTTCATCCAGGAAAACGCGCTGAGCGTCGCCAACCTCGACGTCTGACCGTTGGCGCAACGCGCGGCTGCGGCATTGTGATTCGATTGAAAAACCACGCCTCCCGTCCGGAAGGCGTGGTTTTCTTTTTTAAAGCTTAGTCGGCAATGAATGTGCCGTTGAAGGCGACTTCCGAAAGCGGACGGCGCGGGCTTGGCGTTTCGCGGGCCTGCAGGTAGTCCGGCAGCTGTGCCTTGTCGCCCAGCCGGCCGATGGCCGCGGCAGCTTCGACGCGGTAGCCATCCGGAATGCCGAGGATTTCGATGGCCTTGTCGAAATGAATGCCGGTCATGCCATGTGCCTGGAAACCGAGAAGCTGGGCCTGATGGGCGATCGAACCCCAGGCCGCGCCGGTGTCGAAGCTGTGGCTATAGGACAGGCCGGCTTCGGAAGCGCCCGGTGCGGTGAAGTGCGTTTTCGAAATGAAGATAACCAGTGCGGAAGCGGATTTCGCCCAGCCCTGGTTGAATTCATTGAGGATCGGGAAGATCTTGTCCCACTGCTCGGTGCCGCGAAGGGCATAGGCGAAACGCCACGGCTGCGAATTGTAGGCCGACGGTGCCCAGCGCCCGGCTTCAAGGATGGTCAGAAGCTCGGTTTCGGAGATGGTCTCGCCGGTGAAAGCCCGCGGTGACCAACGGTTGAGAAAGCTCGGCTCGATGGGATAGTCGGCCTGACGGTAGTTGCTGGAGGTTGTCATGGTACATTCCTGTCTTGGGAGATTGCACGCTCGATAAAACGGACGAAGTCCGTATATAGTGATCGGGTAGTCTTTCAATAGACGCGGGTTTGAAGATGGACCGTTTCCAATATGGCGACAGCGAACGGTCCGGCCGGCACCGGCAAGGATGCGATTGGCTATGACGGAAGGCGGCGCGAAAACGCCGTTCCAGGTCATTGTCGAACGGCAGAAAAAAGTTGTATAAGTTCTGTAGATTTTCCAAGCAAAGGATTGGCTGCTGATGACCGTGACCTTGAAAGACCCCTCGCTGTTTCGCCAGGCAGCCCTTGTCGGTGAAAGCTGGATCGATGCCGATCCGAAAAATGCCATCGAGGTGAACAATCCTGCCACCGGCGAAATCATCGGTCTTGTGCCGAAGCTGGGCGCGGCTGAAACCAGGGTGGCGATCGAGGCGGCCCGGATTGCCCAGAAGGGCTGGGCTGCCCGCACCGCCAAGGAGCGCTGCGCCATCCTGCGCAAATGGTACGAGCTGATGATCGAGAACAAGGACGATCTCGGCCGTATCCTGACGCTGGAACAGGGCAAGCCATTGGCCGAGGCTACCGGCGAAATCGTCTATGGCGCCAGCTTCATCGAATGGTTCGCCGAGGAAGGCCGCCGTATCTATGGCGACATGATCCCCGGCCACCAGCCCGACAAGCGCATCATGGTGATGAAACAGCCGATCGGTGTGGTCGCGGCGATTACGCCGTGGAATTTCCCCAATGCGATGATCACCCGCAAGGCGGGTCCCGCTTTTGCCGCCGGCTGCGCCATGGTTCTCAAGCCTGCATCGCAGACGCCGTTCTCGGCCATCGCCATTGCGGTTCTGGCCGAACGCGCCGGCCTACCGAAGGGCCTGTTTTCCGTCATTACCGGCTCGGCGGTGGCGATCGGCGGCGAAATGACATCCAATCCGACGGTGCGCAAGCTCACCTTCACCGGCTCCACCGAGATCGGCATGGAGCTTTACAAGCAGAGCGCCCCGACCATCAAGAAACTCGGCCTCGAACTCGGCGGCAATGCGCCGTTCATCGTTTTCGACGATGCTGATCTCGATGCTGCCGTTGAAGGCGCGTTGATCGCCAAATATCGCAACAACGGTCAGACCTGCGTCTGCGCCAACCGCATCTATGTGCAGGATGGCGTCTACGATGCCTTTGCCAAAAAGCTCTCCGCCGCCGTCGGCCGGCTGAAGACCGGCAACGGTTTCGACGAAGGTGTCATCCTCGGCCCGCTGATCGACAAGGCGGCGCTTGCCAAGGTCGAGGAGCATATCGCCGATGCCGTGGGCAAGGGCGCACGCATCCTGCAGGGCGGCAAGAAGCACGCGCTGGGCGGTACCTTCTTCGAAGCGACGATCCTTGCCGACGTCACCAGGGACATGGCTGTTGCGAAGGAAGAAACCTTCGGGCCGCTGGCGCCGCTGTTCCGCTTCACCAATGAGGCGGATGTCGTTGAGCAGGCCAACGACACCGAGTTCGGTCTGGCGTCCTATTTCTATGCCAAGGATCTGTCGCGTGTGTTCCGGGTGGCCGAAGCGTTGGAATATGGCATGGTTGGTGTCAATACCGGGCTGATCTCGACGGCGGAAGCGCCGTTCGGCGGCGTCAAGCTGTCGGGCCTCGGCCGTGAGGGCTCGAAATACGGCATCGAGGAATTCACCGAGATTAAATATGTCTGCCTCGGCGGCATCGCCTGATTTACAAATCGGGGCCTGATCTGCCAATCAGGCTGTGAAGAAAACCGGCCGGATTCGCTCTGGCCGGTTTTTTCGTCTGCCGCTACAAATCGGCGTCCCAAAGGAGTGAACCCATGCCAGCCCCGAAAAACCTCTTCAAGTCCGCGATCCGTGCGGACCGGTTCCAGCTTGGTCTCTGGGTGGCGCTGGCCAGCCCCTATGCGGCCGAGATCGTTTCCGGCAGCGGTTACGACTGGCTGCTGATCGACGGCGAGCATGCGCCGAACGATATTCCGCTCCTGTCGGCCCAGATACAGGCGGTCAGCCGCTCCGGCGGCCATCCGATAGTCCGGCTTCCCGTCGGCGAAACCTGGATGATCAAGCAGATCCTCGATACCGGCGCCCAGACGCTGCTGATCCCGATGGTAGAGAGCGTCGAGCAGGCACAGGCGCTGGTGCGGGCCGTGCGCTATCCGCCGCATGGCGTGCGCGGGGTGGGGGCTGCCCTTGGCCGGGCGTCGCAGTTCAGCCGGATCGGCGATTATCTCGAAACGGCCAACGCCGAAATCTGCCTGATCGTCCAGATCGAAAGCCGTGCCGGTCTCGCAGCGCTTGATGAGATCGCAGCCCTTGACGGCATCGACGGGCTTTTCATCGGCCCGTCCGACCTCGCGGCCGATATGGGGCATCTCGGACAACCGGGACATGCGGATGTGACGGCCGCCATCGGGGACGCGTTTGCACGGATCAAGAAGGCCGGCAAGGCGGCCGGCATCATGACGCTGGATCTTGATCAGGCCCGCCTGTACCGCGACATGGGGGCGACCTTCATGGCGATCGGGACGGATGTGACGCTTCTCGTCAGCGCCACGGAACGGCTGCGCGAGGATTTCCTGTCCGGTAGCAAGAGCGATGTCAAACCGGTTTCCGGCTATTGATCAGCGCAAGCAATCACGTCTGAATCCGGCTATTGAATGGATTGCAGCAGCGTTTCGCGCGCCGATTTCAGGTGCCTGCGGCAGGCGGCTTCGACCAGCACCGGATCGCGGGAGCGAAGGGCGGCGATATAGTCGAGATGTTCTTCGAGCGCCCGGGCGTTTCGCGCGCGCGCATTCGTTTTGTTCCACTGGTAGTGATAGTGGAAGACGATGGTGATGATATCGTAGAAATCGACGATGAAGCGGTTGCTGGACGAGGTATGCACCAGCAGATGGAAGCGCTCGTCAAGTTCCGAAAATTCCCGGTAGCGATTGTCGATATCGGCCAGAATC
Organism: Pararhizobium polonicum; assembly: GCF_001687365.1. Classification (GTDB taxonomy): domain Bacteria; phylum Pseudomonadota; class Alphaproteobacteria; order Rhizobiales; family Rhizobiaceae; genus Pararhizobium; species Pararhizobium polonicum. The sequence continues at coordinate 67,051 of NZ_LGLV01000013.1, read as the reverse complement.
TCGTGATGCAGGGCCTCGATCCGGTCGAGATCGGCCCAGGCGGGATGATCGGGCGCCAGTGCCGCAAAGCTTGCGGCCGAGCGCAGTTCGAACATTTCACGCACCTCCGTCAGTTCCAGCGCGAATTCGCGGGTAAAGCCTTTGAGGATCCAGTGACTGTTCGGCCGTTTTTCGATCAGTCCGAAGCGGCTGAAGCGGATCAGGAATTCGCGCACGCTGGTGGTGCCGGTGCCGATGTCGCGGGCGAGTTCCAGCTCGTTGATCTGCATGCCGGGCTCGGCGCCGCCGGCCAGAATCCGGCGCATGAAGCTGCGCTCGATGATATCGGAGAGTGAATCCGTTTCTTCCGCCGGGTAATAATCCTCCGCCTTTGGCTGGCGCAGGACCACTTTTGCCCGCTTGTCCCAGGCGATCAGCTGCAGCTCTTCCATCCGTGTCAGGATAGCGCGGATGGTGGTGCGGCTGACGCCGAGCGTGGCGCCGAGCTCCGGTTCGGACGGTAGCGCGGAGGTTTCCGCCAAGAGCTTGAGGCAGCGGTTGAAGGCGTCCTTGAAGACGGTGTTCTGTTTCGCCATGATTTTGCCGACCGGATAGGAGTTTCTGTCAATCCCGATGAAAGGGCGTGATTTTCGCGTTGCTCTATCCGGTCTGCCCGATCCTGTCTTCGCCGGTCATTTGAAGTTCCATGGTTGTATCGATCCCTGATTTTGTTTTTGATGCGGCCGTTGCCTTTTTGCTGCGCCGGCTGCGTGTGCATAATACCCATTGACGGCAAACTGTCTATTGTGGATAAAAGACAAAAATGGATGATACCACTCGTCCTGAATAATCGTCATGGGAGATACCAAGGGTGACCGCACCTTCCTTCATCGTTCTGTCGCCTGAAGACAATGTCGCCGTCGCATCGCTCGTTATCGAGCCGGGTGGGCAATTGCCGGATGGCGTCCGGGCCGCGGCAAAGATTGATCCGGGCCACAAGGTGGCCATCCGCCCCATTCACGCCGGCGAAGCCGTGGTCAAATACGGCCAGGCGATCGGCCGCGCGACCATCGAGATCGCTGCCGGCGATCATGTGCATTCGCACAACCTGGCTTTCGATCAGGACCGGCTGTCGATCGGCGCGCCGGTGCCGCCGGAAGCAGCCAGCGCCGCCGACAAGGCGCGCACCTTCATGGGCTATCGCCGTGCCGACGGCCGCGCCGCGACCCGCAATTTCATCGGCATCATCGCCAGCGTCAACTGTTCCACCACGGTCTGTCGCGCCATTGCCGAGGAGGCCAACAAGACCATCCTGCCGCGTTATGACGGCATCGACGGTTTCGTACCGATCGTCCACGATCAGGGCTGCGGCATGAGTTCGACCGGCGACGGCATGAAAAACCTGCACAGAACCCTTGCCGGTTACACCCGCCATGTGAATTTCGGTGGCGTGCTGATGGTCGGCCTCGGTTGCGAGGTCAACCAGCTGACGCTCTACGGCCAGGCCGGCGCCGGCGCCGGAAAGCGCCATTTCAATATCCAGGATGCCGGCGGCTCACGCCGCGCCGTGGCCCGGGCGTTGGGCGTTCTTGAGGAGATCGCTGCGGAAATCGGTACCGCCAAGCGCGTCCCGATCCCGGTCAGCGAAATTATCGTCGGCCTGCAATGCGGCGGCTCGGACGGGTTGTCGGGCATCACCGCCAATCCGGCGCTGGGTGCCGCGGTCGATATTCTCGCTGGCGCCGGCGGCACGGCCATCCTGTCGGAAACCTCGGAAATCTACGGCGCCGAGCATCTGCTGCGCAGCCGCGCGGTCAACGATAGCGTGGCGCAGAAGCTCGACGGACTGATTACCTGGTGGGAAGACTATGTCGCCATGCATGGCGCCTCGCTCGACAACAATCCTTCGCCGGGCAACAAGCGTGGCGGCCTGACGACCATCCTGGAAAAATCGCTCGGCGCCGTCGCCAAGGGCGGCCGTTCGCCGCTGACGGCGGTCTATCACTATGCCGAGCGGGTGACCGAGCACGGGCTGGTTTTCATGGATACGCCCGGTTACGATCCGGTGTCGGCGACGGGGCAGGTGGCGGGTGGTGCCAATGTGATCACATTTACCACCGGCCGGGGTAGCTGCTTCGGATCGCGCCCATGCCCGTCGATCAAGCTGACCAGCAACACGGCGCTCTACCGCGCCATGGAAGAAGACATGGATATCGACTGCGGCACGATCGCCAGCGGCGATGCGACGATCGCCGGCATGGGCCGCGAGATCTTCGACCTGATCATCGATACGGCATCCGGCAAGAAGACCAAGAGCGAGCTGTTCGGCTACGGCGACAATGAATTCGTGCCCTGGCACCTGGGCGCGACACTCTGACGGGAGGCTGTCGGAGCGGAGGAGAGATGTGATGCAGACACGAAAGATCGGCAAGACGGATTTGTCCGTCACCGAATACAGTTTCGGTACGGCGCCGCTCGGCGGAATGTACCGCGCCTGCCCACGCGAGACGGCGATGGAAACGCTGGAGGCCGCCTGGGATGCGGGCCTGCGGTTCATCGATACCGCGCCGTGGTACGGTTTCGGCCTGGCCGAGCGAAGGGTCGGGGATTTTCTGCGGGACAAGCCCAAGGGCAGCTGGGTGCTGTCGACCAAGGTCGGCCGGCTGCAGCGGCCGGTAGCAGACGACAAGGTCCCGAGCTACGGCTTCGTCGATCCGCTGCCGTTCGAGACGGATTACGATTATTCCTATGACGGTATCATGCGGTCGGTCGAGTTCAGCTATGCCCGCCTTGGTCTCAACCGCATCGATATCCTCTTCGTCCATGACATCGGCGTCTACACGCATGGCGCAGAACGCAATGCCGTCTATCTCCGCCAGCTTTTCGACGGCGGTCTCAAGGCGCTGGAGGAGCTGAAGTCGAGCGGCGCCATTTCCGCCTATGGTCTCGGCGTCAACGAGGTGCCTGTCTGTCTGGATGTGATGCGCGAGGCGGATATCGACTGTATCCTGCTCGCCGGGCGTTACACGCTGCTGGATCGCACCGCCACGGCGGAATTGCTGCCGCTCTGCGAGAAGAAGAAAACCTCGCTGGTGGTTGGCGGCGTTTTCAATTCGGGTATTCTGGCCACCGGTCCGGTGGAAGGATCGCATTTCGACTATATGCCGGCGACTGCGGACGTTCTTGACAAGGTGAGGGCGATGGAGGCCATTGCCCGCTCAAAGGGGCTGCCCCTGGCCGCACCCGCAATCCAGTTTCCGCTTCAGAGCCCGGCGGTTGCGTCGGTTCTACTGGGAACGGCCAAGCCGTCGAGCCTGATCCGCAATATGGAATTGACGCGGCCGCGTTTGCAGCCGAATGACTTCAGCGGCTACGAAGCGCATACGCTGGTGGCGCCGGATCTGGGGCTGGAAGCCGTCCGGGTCTAGCCGGGTTTTGAACGGATAAAGGAAAATAGAATGCTGAAGGGAATACATCCATTGCTCGGGCCGGAACTGCTGCATGCAATCCGCACGATGGGCCATGGGGACGAGATCGTTGTCGCCGATGCCAATTTTCCGGCCAGCACCATGGGGCCGAAGGTCGTGCGCGCCGATGGCGTCGATGCGCTGGCGATCACCGAGGCGATCCTGGCGCATATGCCGCTCGATACCTTCGTCGATGAATCCGCCTGGCGGATGGAGGTTGTCGGTGATCCGGCGGCGGTGCCGGATGTCTGCGTCAAGTTCCAGAGTCTGGTCAAGAAACTCGCAGGCGATTTCAAGGTCGTACCGATCGAGCGCTTTGCCTTCTACGAGCGTTCGCGCAAGGCCGCCTATATCGTCGCGACAACCGAATTTCGGCTCTACGGAAACATCATCCTGAAGAAGGGTGTCGTGCATCCGCAGGAACTCTACCGCGTCTGAATGGGCGCGGATTGCCGGTCCATGGAGGTGGACCGGTTCATCTTCGTGATGAAAAACAAAGACTTGGCGTTGGGAGGAAATCAATGCGCAAGGACATCGCAGACCGCTTGCAATTTCAAAATTGCTGAGATAGCTTGCCAAGGCAAAATGTTTTTTATCGATAAAAGATCGAACTGTTTGCGTCTTGCGGCCCGGTCTGAGGAGAACTGAACAAGACGTTGTTGGAGGAGAACAACACCATGACCCTTATGAAGCATATTCTGTCGCGTCGCGCCTTTACCAGCCTGGCCGGCGCCGCCGTCTTCGCAACCATGCTGCCGATGACATCGCATGCTGCCGACGTCACCATTCCGATCATCGTCAAGGATACGACGTCGTTCTACTGGCAGATCGTTCTGGCCGGCGCCCGCGCGGCCGGCAAGGATCTCGGCGTCAACGTGCCGGAACTCGGTGCCCAGTCGGAATCCGACATCAACGGCCAGATCACCATTCTGGAAAATGCCGTTGCCGGCGCACCGGCCGCTGTCGTCATCTCGCCGACGGAATTCAAGGCGCTCGGCAAGCCGATCGACGAAGCTGCCAAGGCAGTGCCGATCATCGGCATCGATTCCGGCGCCGACTCCAAGGCCTTCACGTCCTTCCTGACCACCGACAACACCCAGGGCGGCCGCATCGCTGCTGACGGTCTTGCCGCCGCCATCAAGGAAGCAACCGGCAAGGAAGAGGGCGACATCGCCATCATCACCAGCCTGCCAGGTGTCGGTTCGCTGGATCAGCGTCACAACGGCTTCGTCGAGCAGATCACGGCCAAGTATCCGGGCCTCAAGGTCGTTGCCGACAAATATGCCGACGGTCAGGCCACCACCGGCCTCAACATGATGACCGACCTGATCACCGCCAATCCGAACCTCGTTGGCGTGTTCGCGTCCAACCTGATCATGGCGCAGGGCGTTGGCCAGGCGATCGCTGAAAACAAGCTCGGCGACAAGATCAAGGTCATCGGCTTCGACAGCGACGAAAAGACGGTCGGCTTCCTCAAGGAAGGCGTTCTTGCCGGCCTCGTCGTGCAGGACCCGTACCGCATGGGCTATGACGGCATCAAAACCGCGCTGGCCGCCTCCAAGAAGGAAAAGGTCGAGGCCAATGTCGATACCGGCGCCAACCTGGTGACCAAGGCCAACATGGCCGATCCGAAGATTGATGCCCTTCTGAACCCGAAGGTCAACTGATCGAGACAAGGCGGCAGGGCAACACCCTTTGGGGAAGGCCCTGCCGCCCGTCGCAGAATGCGATCCCAGCCCGTTTCAGACCGGTAATTCTGGTTTGAAATGGGTTCCGGGGCCTGGGAGGAAAGCCGCCATGACAGGACTGTACGACGTCAGCCACCGGCACGAGGGCGCGGCGATTGCTAAGCATCCCGTTGCGAAGGGCCAGCCGATCCTGGAATTGCGCGGCCTGCAGAAGAAATACGGTGCCGTCGAGGCTTTGAAGCCGGCGAACATCACGTTTCTTTCCGGTGAAATCCACGCCATCGTCGGGGAAAACGGTGCCGGAAAATCGACGCTGATCAAGCTTCTGACCGGTGTTATCCGCCGAACCTCCGGCGAGGTCTTCTGGTGCGGCGATGCCGTGCAGCTTGCCACTCCGAACGAGGCGATTTCGCGTGGCATCAATGCCGTGCATCAGGAAGTCGTGCTCTGCCGGCACCTGAGTGTCGCTGCCAACATGTTCCTCGGCGACGAAATGAACAAGAACGGCCTGATGCGCAAACGCGCCATGACCGACGCGGCGCAGGCCGTACTCAACGATCTCGGCTTCAATCTGCCGGCTGCCGCCCTTCTCAGCGACTTGACGATCGGCCAGCAGCAGCTGGTGGCGACGGCGCGGGCGGCGATGCGCGGTACCCAGTTTTTGATTTTCGACGAGCCGACCGCCTACCTGACACGGCAGGAATCGGCGCAACTGTTCCGTCTCATTCGCCGGCTACAGGCCGAAGGCGTGACGATCGTCTATATCAGCCACCGCATGGAAGAGGTTTTCGAGCTGGCCGACCGGGTTTCGGTCCTGCGCGACGGCACTCATGTCGGAACGCGCAATATCGGCGAAACCAACGATGCCGAGCTGATCTCGATGATGATCAACCGCACCATCGAGCAGATCTACCATAAAGAAACGTTGCCGATCGGCGGTACGATCGTCGAGACGCGCGGCCTGTCCGGTCCGGGCTTTACGGATGTGTCGCTGTCCGTGCGGGCAGGCGAGATCGTCGGGCTCTATGGTCTGATCGGCGCCGGCCGCAGCGAATTTGCACTCGGTCTCTATGGCCGCCAGCCGGTGTCATCCGGCGAAATTGTCTGGCAGGGCAATCCGGTCAAGATCCGCAACGAACGTGTGGCAATGGATCTCGGCATTGCGCTGGCGCCGGAAAGCCGTCGTGATCAGGGCCTTTGTCTCAATCTGCCGATCGGCATGAACATCAATCTGCCGATCTTCGACCGGTTGTCGAATGGGCTGACCATCAACCGTCGCCGCGAAACCGACAATGCCGACCGCCAAATCAATGACCTGAAGATCAAGACGCCGACGCGCCGGGTGCTGGCATCCGCCATGTCCGGCGGCAACCAGCAGAAGATCGTCATCGGCAAATGGCTGAGCCACGGCGCCAAGCTGTTCATCTTCGACGAGCCGACCGTCGGCGTCGATGTCGGCACCAAGGCGGAAATCTACCGGCTGTTCGCCCGGCTGTTGGAGCAGGGAGCCGGCATCATCCTGATCTCGTCCTATCTGCCGGAGGTCTACGAGCTTTCCGACCGGCTGCATGTGTTCCGCCAGGGCAAGCTCGTCGCCAGCCATACCTATCGCAGCGCCTCGCATGAGGAAGTGCTGACCCAGGCGATCGGCGTGTGAACATGATGAAAAGACCGAATAAGAAAATGCGTGGAGGAAAGTCATGAGCGTTGAGACCACAACGGAAACCGCACCGGTCCCGAAGAAGGGCATGAACATCCTGTTCGGCCTGACGCTTCTCGGGCTTTTGCTGTTCCTCTGGCTGCTTCTCGGGCTTTCGACCACCAGCTTCTGGACCGCCAACAACATCAGCAACCTGCTGCGTCAGGGGGCGATGACGGCGATCCTCGCGGTCGGACAGACCTTCGTCATCATCACCGCCGGTATCGATCTTTCGGTTGGCGCCGTCGTCGGTTTCTCCAGCGTCACCGTCGCCTGGCTTTTGTCGCATGGCGTGCCGCTCTGGCCGGCGATGGGGATCACGCTTCTGGTCGGCGTGCTGATCGGCGCCTTCCATGCCTTCGGCATCGTGCGCATGGGGCTTCCCGCCTTCATCATCACGCTGGCGACGCTGACCTCCCTGCGCGGCATCGGCCTGCTCGTCACCAACGGCTCGACGATCTCGATCAGCAACGAGGCTTTCACCAATTTCTCGCGCGCCGATTTCCTCGGCATTCCCAGCCTGTTCTGGATGGTCATCGTCGTTGCGATACCGGCCTACATCTTCCTGCACCTGAGCCGCTGGGGCCGTTATCTCTTTGCCGTCGGTTCCAACAGCGAGGCGGCGCGTCTGTCCGGCGTCAATGTCAACCGGACGATCTATCTCGCCTACATCCTGTCTTCCACCTGCGCCGCCTTTGTCGGCCTGCTGCTTGCCTCGCGCATCGGCATCGGTAACGCCACCCAGGCAGAAGGCTGGGAACTGCAGGCGATCGCCTCGTCCGTCATCGGCGGCACCAGCCTGTTCGGTGCGGTCGGCTCCGTCCACGGACCGCTGCTCGGCGCCTTCATCCTGGCGACGATCAACAACGGCGCCAATCTGCTCAACGTCAACGCCTTCGTGCAGCGGATCATCACCGGCGTCCTGATCATCGTCATCGTCTATTTCGACCAGTTGCGCCGCCGTGGCTCGCGCTAGACGCCTTCGCTCAGTCGCGGACAAGATTGCAAGGAACAGCCTGCCATGAAAGCGGCGATCTGCCCGGAGCCCGGGCGCCTGGATATCATCGACAGACCCGCGCCGGGTTCTCCGCCGAAAGGTTGGGCGCGGCTGGCCGTCAGCCATGTCGGTATCTGCGGCACCGATTATCATATCTTCGAGGGCAAACACCCCTATCTCGAATATCCCCGGGTCATGGGACACGAAATTTCGGCAACGGTAATTGAATCCGGCGAAGGAATTTCGCTGGCGCCGGGAACGCCCGTCATCGTCAACCCTTATCTTTCCTGCGGAACCTGCGGTGCCTGCCTGAAGGGCAAGCCCAACTGCTGCACGGCGATCAGGGTGCTGGGCGTCCATACCGACGGCGCCTTCTGCGAGGAAATCCTCGTTCCCGAAGCCAATCTCTATCCGGCCGACGGTCTTTCGCTGGAAGAGGCAGCGACTGTCGAATTCCTCGCCATCGGCGCGCATGCTGTGCGCCGCTCGCTCGCCCCGCCGGGATCAAGGGCATTGGTCATCGGTGCCGGACCCATCGGCCTTGGAACCGCGCTTTTCTCCCGCATCGCCGGCCATCGGGTCACACTTCTGGATACCAGCGCCGAGCGGCTGGACATGGCCGCCAGCCGGCTGGGATTTGCCGAAGGCATATTGGCCGGGGACGGTGCTTTGGCAGCGGTTCTGTCGGCAACGGACGGTGATGGTTTCGACGTCGTCTTCGATGCCACCGGCTATGGCGGTTCGATGGAGAAATCCTTCGCCTTCGTCGCTCATGGCGGCTGCCTCGTCTTCGTCAGTGTCGTCAAGGACGAGATCCGTTTTTCCGATCCGGAATTCCACAAGCGCGAAATGATGCTGGTCGGCAGCCGCAATGCGACCCGGCAGGATTTCGAGCACGTGGCCGCCTCCATCCGCTCGGGTCATGTCCCGATCAAATCGCTGATCACCCATCGCACCACGCTGGACGATGTGGCGAACGACCTGCCGCGCTGGGCACATGAAAAAGCCGGACTGATCAAGGCGGTGGTCAAAATATCGCCATGACGCGGATCGATGCCCATCAGCACTACTGGAGCCTGGGTCTCGGCCACAACGACTGGCCGCCACCCGAGCTTGCGCCGATCTACCGCGATTTTACGCCCGATGACCTGAAGCCGCATCTGGTCGTCGTCGGCATTACCAAAACGGTCCTTGTTCAGGCTGCGCCCAACCTGGCGGAAACCGAATTCCTGCTGGCCTTGGCCGTGCGCGAGGAAACGGTCGCTGCCGTCGTTGGCTGGGTGGATGTGTGGTCGCCGTCAGCGCATGCCGATCTCGAGCGCTTCCGGCGAAATCCGAAATTCAGGGGCATCCGTCCGATGCTCCAGGGCATTGAAGATACATTTTGCATCCTTCAACCCGAGGCGGTCCGCACACTGGAAATGTTGCCGGGCCTTGGCCTGCGTTTCGACGCTCTCATCCAGCCGCGTCACCTGCCGGTCGTGGCAGCGCTGGCCGACCGGCTGCCCGATCTGCCCATCGTCGTCGATCATGGTGCAAAGCCCTTCATTGCCAAAGGCATGGTCGAGCCGTGGCGCGTGGATATCGCAGCCCTTGCCCGCCGTCCGAATGTCTGTGTCAAGCTGTCCGGGCTGGTGACCGAAGCCGGCCAAGGCTGGTCGCCGGAGGGGCTGAAGCCCTATGTTTCGCATCTGCTCGATAGTTTCGGCCCACAGCGCGTCATGTTCGGCAGCGATTGGCCGGTGGTTGATCTCGATGCGAGCTACGGCGACTGGTGGGAGGTCGCCCATAGATTGCTGGCCGGTCTCGATGACACGGATCGCGATGCGGTATTTTGCACGACGGCTGCCCGCTTCTACGGGATCGATCTGTGAAGGCAGGCCTGTGTAAACGTCTTTACCGAGTATCAAGTCATCCGTGCCAAAGTCGTGATGGGCTTGCCCCGCCGGGAGTGAGGCATATTTATTGCGTTGCACAAGAAAAGTGCTAGTGTCGGCCTTACTTGCGGACATCAAGAACAAGAATGCAGGGTTGCGTCCGGTTGGGAGCGGCGTTGTCGTTTACGGTAACAAGGAGAACGCTTCCGATGTTTTACCAGTTGTATGAACTCAATCACGCGATGATGGCGCCGTGGCGCGCCGCCGCCGATGCCATGCGGCTCGCCTATGCCAATCCGCTGAACCCCATTTCCCATACCTATATGGGCCGCGCCGCCGCGGCCGGCCTTGAAGTCTTCGAACGCACGACCCGCCGCTATGGCAAGCCGGAATTCGGCCTGGCCGAAACGCTGATCGATGGCAGCCCGGTCGCAGTGCAGGAACGCATCGTCTGGCGCGAGCCGTTCTGCAATCTCATCCATTTCGAACGCGCATTGCCGAAGGGCAGGGCCGCCGATCCGAAGGTGCTGATCGTCGCGCCGATGTCCGGCCACTATGCCACGCTGCTGCGCGGCACGGTCGAGGCGCTGCTGCCGCAGTCGGACGTCTATATCACCGACTGGATCGACGCCCGCACGGTGCCGCTGACCGAAGGCACTTTCGATCTCGACGACTACATCGACTATGTCATCCAGCTGCTGCATTTCCTCGGGCCCGATACCCATGTGATCGCCGTCTGTCAGCCCGCCGTGCCGGTTCTTGCCGCCGTGGCGCTGATGGAAGCCAATGACGACCCGCTGTCGCCGTCCTCCATGACGCTGATGGGGGGGCCGATCGACACGCGCATCAATCCGACGGCGGTCAACCAGCTCGCCAAGGACAAGCCGATCGAATGGTTCCGCGACAATGTCGTCATGCCGGTGCCGTTTCCGCAGCTGGGTTTCATGCGTCCGGTCTATCCGGGCTTCCTGCAGCTTTCCGGCTTCATGTCGATGAATCTCGACCGCCACCTGACGGCGACGAAGGATTTCTTCGAGCATCTGGTTAAGAACGATGGCGACGCCGCCGAAAAACATCGCGATTTCTACGATGAATACATGGCGGTGATGGATCTGACCGCCGAGTTCTACCTGCAGACCGTCGATGTCGTCTTCATGAAGCATGCGCTTCCAAAGGGCGAGATGATGCATCGCGGACAGAAGGTGGATACGGCTGCGATCCGCAAGGTGGCGCTTCTGACGGTCGAGGGCGAGAACGACGATATTTCCGGTGTTGGCCAGACGGAGGCGGCGCAGACGATCTGTCCGAATATTCCCGACAATATGCGCATGCATTACATGCAGCCGGATGTCGGCCATTACGGGGTCTTCAACGGATCGCGCTTCCGCCGTGAAATCGCTCCGCGCATCACCGCATTCCAGCGCGAGCATGCCCGCAGTGCCCGGCCGGTACGCCGGGTGATCAAGGGCGGAAAGTCCGCCTGATCCGCAATTCGTATCGATTTCATCGATCAATATCAGGGGCTTGCCGGAATCTGCGGACAATTGTCTTGCGGAGGGGCGAGCCCCTTCCCATCTCGTAATAAGCGGGCCCGAAGAGAGGCCCACTTTGAACGAGGACTTCTGAACATGAACCAATCTGCATTGATCCGTCCGGACTGGACGCCCGCGACCATTGCCATGATGGTGCTCGGTTTCGTGGTTTTCTGGCCGCTTGGGCTTGCCGTGCTTGCCTATATCCTGTTCGGCGAACGGCTGAAATCCTTCAAGAAGGATGCCAACGATACCGTTGATGGCATCTTCTCATCCTTCAAGCGCAAAGGTCAGCGCTATGGCCGTCCGGGCTTCGGTACCGGCAACGTTGCCTTCGACGACTGGCGCGATGCCGAACTGTCCCGTCTCGACGAGGAACGCCGCAAGCTCGATGAAATGCGCCAGCAGTTCGACGACTATGTCCGCGAGTTGCGCCGTGCCAAGGACCAGGACGATTTCGACCGCTTCATGCGCGAGCGCAATTCCGGCGGGTCCGGTTCGGTTCCGGGCTTTCCGGCCCACTGATCCGGCGATCGGAGAGACAAACAAAACCGGCATCCGCAAAGGTGCCGGTTTTTCTTTTTGATGTGGTCCCGCTTGTTCGGGATCATGCGTCCTTCAAACGAATCGGTTATGAAGACAGTCATGTTCTCCCTGCTTCGAAAGTCGCGTCAGCCCAAATCTCCGCCGCCACCGGTGATGCGGACGATCGATGTCGCGGGCAAGGTCATGCCGCTGACCATTCGCCAGAATGCCCGCGCCACCCGCATGACGCTGCGCATCGAGCCGGGCGGCCGTGCCCTGAAAATGACCATTCCGGCCGGATTGCCCGAACGCGAGATCAACGCCTTCCTCGATCGCCATCAGGGATGGCTGATGACCAAGCTTGCGCGGTTTTCCGGCGAAAGCGTTCTGGAAGAGGGCGGCACCATCCTGCTGCGCGGCGTCGCGCACCGGATCGAGCGCACCGGCAAGCTGCGTGGCCTGACCGAGGCCGTGATCGTCGATGACGAACCGGTGCTGCTTGTCAGTGGCGCTGAGGAACACTTGCGCCGCCGGATCGCGGATTTCTTGAAGAAGGAAGCCCGCAAGGATCTGGAGCGGCTGGTCGCCATCCATGCCCGCATGGTCGGCCGTAAGGTGAAGTCGCTGAGCTTCAAGGATACGCGCAGCCGCTGGGGCTCCTGCGCGGCCGATGGGGCCTTGAGTTTCTCCTGGCGCATCGTCATGGCGCCGCCGAAAGTGATCGATTATCTCGCCGCCCACGAGGTGGCGCATCTGCGCGAGATGAACCATGGGCCGGATTTCTGGGATCTGTGCGAGGAGCTCTGCCCGGCGATGGACGACGCCAAGCGCTGGCTCAAGCGCAACGGCACCATGCTGCACGCGATCGACTTCGATTGATGGCAGCCCGGCTCAGCGCCGGTACTGGTTGCCCAGCGCTTCCCGGATCTTCTCGTCCGTCTTGTACTGGCTCAGCGCATAGACCGACCAGATCGCCGCCGGAATCCAGCCAATCAGGGTGACCTGCAGGATCAGGCAGATGATGCCGGCAATCGGCCGGCCGATGGTGAAAAATTGCAGCCAGGGCAGGATGATGGCAAGCAGAAGGCGCATGATGTTCTCCGTGTTTGTTCCGGATAATATGGGTCCGTGACCTCGCATCAGCAATGGTTGAAGCTGCGTTTGCGCCGTAGTTTGCCGTGTTTTAAGCTCGACTCACGCGGCATTTCATGTCAGGTCGCTTTGCATGAAAACGGAAGTCAAAATTTGCGGGTTGAAGACCGGCGAGGCTGTCGACAGGGCTGTCGCGCTCGGCGCGCGCTATACGGGTTTCATCTTCTTTCCGAAGAGCCCGCGCAACATCGAGCCAGACGATGCCGGCCGCCTGGCTGAGCGCATTCGCGGCAAGGCGAAGATCGTCGCCGTCACCGTCGATGCCGACAATGACGATCTCGACGAGATCGTCTCGGCCTTGTCCCCGGATATTCTGCAGCTTCACGGCAATGAAAGCCCGGACCGGGTGCTGACGATCAAGGCCGTCTATGGTCTGCCTGTCATCAAGGCGCTGTCCATTCGCGAGGCCGATGATCTGAAGCGGATCGATCCCTATATCGGCATTGCCGACCGCTTTCTGCTCGATGCCAAGCCGCCGAAGGGATCGGACCTTCCCGGCGGCAATGGTGTGTCTTTCGACTGGAACCTGCTCGATACGCTTGACGAAAGCGTCGATTACATGCTTTCCGGTGGTTTGAATGCGGACAATATCGGCGAGGCCCTTTCGGTCACGGGCGCAAAGGCCATCGATACTTCGTCGGGCGTCGAAAGCGCGCCCGGCGTCAAGGATCTGAAGCGCATGGAAGAGTTTTTCGATGCCGTTGCCCGCGCGGAAGCGGCCATGGCGCAAGATGCAAGCTTGGCAGGGAGAAGCAAGTGAACGAGACGCCAAAATTGAACTCGTTTCGGTCCGGTCCCGACGAAGACGGCCGGTTCGGCATTTTCGGCGGCCGGTTCGTCGCTGAAACCCTGATGCCGCTGATCCTCGACCTGCAGGCCGAATGGGACAAGGCCAAGACCGATCCGGAATTCCAGGCGGAACTCAAGAATCTCGGCGCCCATTATATCGGCCGCCCGAGCCCGCTCTATTTCGCCGAGCGCCTGACCGAACATCTGGGCGGCGCCAAGATCTATTTCAAGCGCGAAGAGCTGAACCATACGGGCTCGCACAAGATCAACAATTGCATCGGCCAGATTCTCTTGGCCAAGCGCATGGGCAAGACCCGTATCATCGCCGAAACCGGCGCGGGACAGCATGGTGTGGCGTCTGCCACTGTTGCCGCCCGCTTCGGCCTTCCCTGCGTCGTCTATATGGGCGCAACCGATGTCGAGCGCCAGGCGCCGAACGTGTTCCGCATGAAGCTGCTCGGTGCCGAGGTCAAGCCGGTGACGGCGGGTTCCGGTACGCTGAAGGACGCGATGAACGAGGCCCTGCGCGACTGGGTCACCAATGTCGACGACACCTATTACCTGATCGGCACCGCGGCCGGTCCGCATCCCTATCCGGAAATGGTCCGCGACTTCCAGGCCGTGATCGGTATCGAAGCCAAGCAGCAGATGCTGGAGGCCGAAGGCCGCCTGCCGGATCTGGTCATCGCGGCCGTTGGCGGCGGATCGAATGCGATCGGCATCTTCCATCCGTTCCTCGATGACGAATCCGTCAAGATTGTCGGCGTCGAAGCCGGCGGCAAGGGACTGGAAGGCGATGAGCATTGTGCGTCGATCACGGCGGGCTCGCCGGGCGTACTGCATGGCAACCGCACCTATCTGCTGCAGGACGGCGACGGCCAGATCAAGGAAGGCCATTCGATCTCGGCCGGTCTCGATTATCCCGGCATCGGGCCGGAGCATTCCTGGCTCGCCGATATCGGCCGCGCCGAATATGTGCCGATCATGGACCATGAGGCGCTGGAGGCATTCCAGCTGCTGACCCGCCTCGAGGGCATCATCCCGGCGCTGGAGCCGAGCCACGCCATCGCCGAAGTGATCAAGCGTGCGCCGAAGATGGGCAAGGACGAGATCATCCTGATGAACCTCTCCGGCCGCGGCGACAAGGACATCTTCACCGTCGGCAAGCTTCTTGGTATGGGACTGTAACAGCATGACCGCACGCATGGACAAACGATTTGCCGATCTCGCCGCCGAAGGCCGCCCGGCGCTTGTCACCTATTTCATGGGGGGCGATCCGGATTTCGACACGTCGCTGGCGATCATGAAGGCATTGCCGTCGGCCGGTTCCGACATCATCGAGCTTGGCATGCCCTTTTCCGATCCGATGGCCGATGGCCCAGCGATCCAGCTGGCCGGCCAGCGGGCGCTGAAGGGCGGTCAGACACTGGCCAAGACCCTGGAAATTGCCCGCCGCTTCCGCGAAGGCGACCAGGACACGCCGATCGTCATGATGGGCTATTACAACCCGATCTACATCTACGGCGTCGAACGTTTCCTCGACGATGCGCTGGCCGCCGGCATCGACGGCCTGATCGTCGTCGACCTGCCGCCGGAAATGGATGACGAACTGTGCATCCCGGCCTTGAAGAAGGATATCAACTTCATCCGGCTGGCGACCCCGACGACGGATGACAAGCGTTTGCCGAAGGTTCTCGAAAACACCTCCGGTTTCGTCTACTATGTCTCAATGAACGGCATTACGGGCTCGGCCCTGCCGGACCCAACCGTCGTCGGCGGTGCGGTCCAGCGGATCAAGGGCCATACGAAGCTGCCGGTCTGCGTCGGCTTCGGCGTCAAGACCGCGGAACATGCAAGGGCCATCGGTGCGTCCGCCGATGGCGTGGTCGTCGGCACCGCCATCGTCAACCAGGTGGCGTCCAGCCTGACCGAGGACGGGAAATCGACAGGGGCGACGGTGCCGGGCGTGGAAACGCTGGTTCGTGGCCTTTCCGCCGGCGTTCGCTCCGCAAGGCTTGTTGCGGCCGAATAAATGCCCATATTCTGGGCCACGACCGGTTTTGACTATTCAGGAGTTTGGATTTGAACTGGATCACGAATTACGTTCGCCCGAAGATCAACTCGATGCTCGGCCGACGGGAAGTTCCGGAAAATCTCTGGATCAAATGCCCGGAAACCGGCGAGATGGTGTTTCACCGCGATCTCGAAGAGAACAAATGGGTCATTCCCGCCTCCGGCTTCCATATGAAGATGCCGGCCAAGGCGCGGTTGAAGGATCTGTTCGATGACGGCGTCTATGAAGCCCTGCCGCAGCCGAAGGTGGCGCAGGACCCGCTGAAGTTTCGCGATTCGAAGAAATATGTCGATCGTCTGCGTGACAGCCGGATCAAGACCGATCTCGAAGATACGATCGTTGCCGGCGTCGGCCGTTGCCGCGGCGTCAAGCTGGTCGGCGTCGTGCATGAATTCAATTTCATGGGCGGCTCGCTCGGCATGGCCGCCGGCGAGGCGATCATCAAGGCTTTCGAACGGGCAATTGCCGAAAAGTGCCCGCTGGTGATTTTCCCGGCCTCGGGCGGCGCCCGCATGCAGGAAGGCATCCTGTCGCTGATGCAGCTGCCGCGCACCACGGTCGCCGTGCAGATGCTGAAAGAGGCGGGGCTTCCCTATATCGTCGTGCTGACCAATCCGACCACCGGCGGCGTGACGGCATCCTATGCCATGCTGGGCGATCTGCATCTGGCCGAGCCGGGCGCCGAGATCTGCTTTGCCGGCAAGCGCGTCATCGAGCAGACCATCCGCGAAAAACTGCCGGAAGGCTTCCAGACGTCGGAATATCTGATGGAGCATGGCATGATCGACATGGTCGTCAAGCGCCACGATATTCCCGATACGCTTGCCCGCGTCCTGAAGATCCTGATGAAGAAGCCGGTGGATGCCGCCAAGCTCAATGGCAGCACCGCTGTTGCGGCGATGCCGATGGCAGCCAGCGCTTAAACGCAGGGTGCGCCCGGGATTGTCCGGGCGCCTGGAAAGCATAAGACGGTTTGGAATTGGCGCGTTCTGAGCGCGCTTGATGAGCGCTCAGCGCTCCAGCGGCGGTTGGAGGAGCGGGTGATGACGACGACGCAGGTCAGCGAGGCGGGGCAGGAAATCGACAAGCTGCTGGCCCTGCACCCCAAGGGCTTCGATCTGTCGCTCGACAGGATCACCCGGCTGCTCGACGTACTCGGCAATCCGCAGGACAGGCTTCCGCCGGTCATCCACGTGGCCGGCACCAACGGCAAGGGCTCGGTGACGGCCTTTTCCCGGGCGATCCTCGAAGCCTCCGGTCTGAGTGTCCACGTCCATACATCGCCGCATCTCGTCAATTGGCACGAGCGTTATCGCATCGGCAAAAAGGGCGAACGCGGCGCGCTGGTCAGCGATGCGGTTCTGGCGGATGCCGTCCGCCGCGTCGGCGAGGCCAATGGCGGTCAGAAGATCACCGTGTTCGAAATCCTGACGGCGGTCACCTTCGTGCTGTTTGCCGAACATCCGGCCGATGTCGCGATCATCGAAGTCGGCCTCGGTGGCCGGTTCGATGCGACCAATGTCATCAAGACCCCCGCCGTTTCCGTCATCATGCCGATCTCGCTCGATCATCAGGCCTATCTGGGTGATCGCGTCGAACTGATTGCGGCTGAAAAGGCCGGGATCATGAAACGCGGCTGCCCGGTGGTGATCGGCCATCAGGAGGAAGACACGGCGCGCGACGTGCTCGTCTCCATTGCCGAACGGCTGAATTGCCCGCTATCGGTCTATGGCCAGGACTTCATGGCGCATGAGGAATTCGGCCGGCTGGTCTATCAGGACGAATTCGGCCTGGCTGATCTGTCCTTGCCGCGCCTGCCGGGGCGCCATCAATATGCCAATGCCGCCGCCGCCATCCGGGCCGTGAAGGCCGCCGGATTCGATATCTCCGATACCGTCATCGACAAGGGGCTGGTCACGGTCGAATGGCCGGGCCGGTTGCAGCGGTTGACCGAAGGCAAACTGGCATCCCTTGCGCCGAAAGGTTCGGAAATCTGGGTCGATGGCGGGCACAATCCGGGTGCGGGCCAGGTCATCGCCGAAACCATGGCCAATCTCGAGGAGCGCGATCCGCGCCCCCTGTTCCTGATCACCGGGATGATTAACACCAAGGATCCGGCCGGCTATTTCAAGGCGTTCAAGGGGCTGGCCGAGCAGATCTTCACGGTGCCGATCCGTGGCTCGGATGCCGGGATCGATGCCGTTGCGCTGGCGGACGACGCGGTGACGGCCGGTTTCGAGGCCGGAGCGGTCTCGACCGTTGCCGAGGCGCTCGGTGCGATCACGGCCATGTTCGATGGCGATCCGGTCGCGCCCCGCATCCTGATCGGCGGCTCGCTCTATCTGGTCGGCGATGTTCTGGCCGATAACGGCACGCCGCCCCGATAAGCGGGCCAGATCCGCAATTTTTGAACAGAGAAAACGAATGAACGACACCAATCCTGAATTGCCCGAAGGCTATTCGCCCGTTCCATCCGGCAAGGTTGCCAATGCGGTGACGTTTCTGGAAATGCGCAGGCGGCCACCGGAAACGGGCGGCCTGCCGGAATCGCCGCTCAGCCTGGTGCGCCTGGGCCCGCAGAATCTCGACATCTACCGGCGCCTGTTTCGCGAGGTCGGCGAAGACTGGATGTGGGTGGCGATGCTGGAGATCGATGATGACGCCGTGCGCGACATTCTCGCTGACCCGTCGGTGGAGACCTACGCGTTGCGCGACGGCACCCGCGATATCGGCCTGGTGGAGCTCGACTTTCGCGTTCAGGGGGAATGCGAGCTCGTCTATTTCGGCCTGGTCAAGGATGCGATCGGCAAGGGTACCGGGCGTTTCCTGATGAACCAGGCAATCGCCAAAGCGTGGGCGCAACCGATCGACCGCTTCTGGCTGCACACCTGCACGTTCGATCATCCGGCCGCTGTCGGGTTCTACCAGCGTTCCGGCTTCAAGCCCTATAAGCTGATGGTCGAAATCCACGACGATCCGCGCCTATTGGGCTTGCTGCCGAAAACCGCGGCACCCCATGTCCCCTTGCTGGAACCTGCTTCCGGCACCGAATGACCTTGCAGAAACGAAAAAAGCCCGGTTTCCCGGGCTTTTTCAATCAAGTTGGGATTTCAATTACGCGGCAGCGTTGGAAATCCAGGAGGTCAGGGCTGTCTTAGGCGCGGCACCGACCTTGATGTCGGCTACTTCGCCGGCCTTGAACATGGCGAGCGTCGGAATGGAGCGCACGCCGTACTGGGTGGCGATTTCCGGGTTCTCGTCGATGTTGACCTTGACAACCTTGAC
Organism: Pararhizobium polonicum; assembly: GCF_001687365.1. Lineage (GTDB taxonomy): Bacteria > Pseudomonadota > Alphaproteobacteria > Rhizobiales > Rhizobiaceae > Pararhizobium > Pararhizobium polonicum. The sequence continues at coordinate 47,987 of NZ_LGLV01000013.1, read as the reverse complement.
CTTGCCGGCCAGTTCAACGGAAATTTCTTCCAGGCTCGGAGCGATCATCTTGCACGGGCCACACCATTCGGCCCAGAAATCAACGATGACGGGCTCGACGGAGTTCAGGACTTCGTCCTGAAAATTGGAGGTATCGACTTTTACGGTAGCCATTGGCTGCTCCTTGGTTTCGAAATCGGCGTTCTTCGAACGGTTACCCATCATGTGATGGTTGAGCGTCAGCTTTTCAATGCCAATCCTATCTCACTTTGTCGCGAGGTCCACAAGGCTCCTGTCGAGGATCGCCTGCGGCAATGTCAGCACCGATGGGCCTTCGGTATAGATCAGCGCGCATTGAAACGTGTGATCCGGATAAAGCGGTTCCAGCAGGGCACGATAAATGGCAAGCTGCGCCCGGTAGACGAAGGGGATCGCTTCCGGCGACACCGGGATTTCGCGGTTGGTCTTGAAATCGGCAATGATGACGGTGTTTCCGGAGACGGCCAGCCGGTCGATGCGGCCCGACACGGCAAAATCCCTTGCGCCGAGTTTCAGGGTACCCATCACGGCCACTTCCGCCCGGCTGGTCTCGGAAAACAGCGCAGCCAGCTCGGGGTGCTCGATCACGTTGAGAACTGATTGGGTCAGGGTCTGCCGCTCGGGCGCGGACCAGCGCGGGACGGAGCGCAGCAGGTACCGTTCGGCCGCTGCCCGGCGCTCTTCCGGCGCGATCGACGGCAGGACCTGCAGGAACCGGTGCAGCAGCGCGCCGCGCAGCAGCGACGTGTTGGCGCCGGGCTTTTGCGAAAACAGCGCCGATCCGACGATCGTGTCGGTATCCTCTTCATCGATGACGGCTCCAGCCCCGGAGGGGCTGAGCGGGCGCGGCAGATGTTTTTGGGGCGGCAGCGGCTGCAAGAGCGCTGCCGGCAAGCCCGTGCGCTGTGCTTCCACCGTCTGGTTTTCCGTATCCTGTGTCTGGAGATCGCGGCCGATGGCGGACACCTGCCAGCGATAACCTGTCCATTCCTGATCGGCGGCTGAAAATGTCATCGGCGTGCTGCGGCCGCGGTCGTCGGCGGAGAGGCTGGTGGTCACCATCGCATGCCAGCTGTCGGGATTGGCGCGCTTGCCCTGATAGCCGCAGACGATCAGCCGGTCGGCCGCGCGTGTCATGCCGACATAAAGCAGACGGCGGTATTCTTCTTCGGCCGCGATTTTCAGCCGGTCCGTGTCCGCATCGACCAGCGTGTTGGAGGCGGCACCCGGTGGCCGCCAGATCGGAAGCGGGATTGCGTTCTGGCCGTCGTCCGGCTTGATCATGCGCAGGCCGGAGACATGCTGCGAATTGAAGGCCTTGCCGCCGCCATCGACGAGGAAGACGACAGGTGCCTCCAGCCCCTTGGCGGCGTGCACCGTCATGATGCGGACCTCGTTGCGCTCCTTGTCCTGCTCGCGCTTGACGGTGGGTGCTTCCATCTCCAGTCCGGAAATAAAGGCCTGCAATCCCGGCAGCCCGTTCTTCTCATGGTCGAGCGCAAAGGTCAGGAATTCGTCGAGGATATCGCTGACCTCGCTGCCAAGCCTTCCGAGAAAGGCGGCACGGCCGCCGTCATGGCCAAGGATCAAGGCATAAAAATCATGGACGGGCAGGCTGCGCGACAATGTCCTGTATCGCTGCAGCTTCTGCGTGGCGGCGTGATAGCGGCCGATCTCGTCACGGCCGAAATCCAGCAGGTTCTGCCAGACGCTGACCGGTTGCGGGCGGCCGATGGCGAGTGCCGCGATATCCTCTTCGTTGAGATCGAACAGCGGGCTTTTGAGAACGGCGGCCAGCGACAGGTCATCCTGCGGCAAAAGCACGAATCGGCCGAGCGCCATCAGGTCCTGCACGGCGATATGATTGGTCAGCACCAGCCTGTCGGCACCGGCAACGGGAATGTTCCGGCGCGTCTTCAGGGCGCGGGTCAGCGCATTGACGAAGGCATCGCGCTTGCGCACGAGAACGATGATATCGCCCGGCTGCATCGGCCGCTTGACGCCCTTTTCGATCACCGTTTCCCGGCCGATCCAGTCGGCAAGCACGCAGGCGATGCGCTGCGCCAGGATATTGGCCGGCGCATCCTCGGGCGTTGCGTCGAAGGCGGCGGTCCAGTCGTCCTCCTGGATACTGTCGGCTGGCGCGATCGCATCCCAGACCTCGACCAGCCCCGGATGGCCGATCCGGTTGGAGGCGTGCACGACGGCATCGTTGCGGGCGCTGAGCCCGCGGGCATGAGCCGGATTTTCAAACACGGTATCGACGGCCGACAGCACGTCTTCGGTCGAGCGGAAGGACAGCTGCAGCCGGATCGGACTGAAGGCCTTGCCGCCGTCGCGGACCCGCCGTTCGGTCTCGATGCTCTCGTCGGAAAAGCGCTCGGGACGGGCGCCCTGGAACGAATAGATCGACTGTTTCTCGTCACCGACGGCAAACATCGTCCGGTTGCCGCCGCGTGCCGTTTCGCCGGAAAAGAAATCCTCGGCCAGCGACTGGATGATCGTCCACTGCACCGGGCTGGTATCCTGCGCCTCGTCGACGAGGATGTGATCGATGCCCTGGTCGAGCTTGTAGTGGATCCAGCGGCTGACATCGCCGCGCGACAAAAGCGTCGCGGTGCGGTTGATCAGGTCGTCGAAATCCAGCTGGCTGCGGCTCTTCTTGATGTCCTCGTAGTCGGCGTTCAGCCGGTCGGCGAGCACGAGAGCGGCCTTGGTCGCCTCGAACATGGCAATGAGGTTGAGGCGGTCGGTAGCGGCGACAATGTGATCGCGGGCCGCAGTGACAAGGTCTTCCAGGTCCGGCGCCTTGTCGCGCATCGCTTTGGACAGGAAGGCCGAATCCGCCCTCGGCTTGCCGGCCTGGGTGAAGAACAACCCGGTCAGCGCGGTGTAGCGCTGCAGCGGATCGGTGAGCTTCGCGACCACACGCAAGCCCTCGGCGAACTCCGTGACCTTGGCTCCGCCGGCCGATTGCGCCATGCCGATATAGCGTTCAAGCGCTGCGCCGTTGAGACCCGTGAGAGGCCAGAATCCGGCTAATGCCGTCTGTGTCGTCTCATCCGGGTCGAAACCGAGAGCCGATCGGAGCGCCGGATCGATGCCGCCCTTTCGCCCCGCGCTGTCCAGAAAGACCTGTACGGGCGTGCGGTTTGCGACGATCGCCGACAGCAGCTTTTCCAGCCCGGTATCGTCGGCCAGATCGAGCACGGTGGCAAAGGCTTCCGTCAGCTCGCGGTCGTCCTCGCTGGCGGTCGCGGTCAAAAGTGCCCGGCGGGCATCGGCCAGAAGCGTGGCGGAGGCGCGGTCGTCCAGAACGGAGAAATGCCCGGCGACATTGGCCTCGAGCGGGAACTGGTGCAGCAGCGCCTCGCAGAAGGCGTGGATCGTCTGGATCTTCAACCCGCCCGGCGTTTCCAGCGCGCGGGCAAACAGCCGTCGCGCCTCCTGACGCTTGAGGAGATCCGGCCTTTCGCCCTCGATTGCGGCGATCCGGTCATCCAGCGCGTCGTCGTCGAGCGTCACCCATTCGGCCAGCCGCTCGAAGACGCGGTTCGACATTTCCGACGCGGCGGCCTTGGTATAGGTGAGGCACAGGATGGCGGAGGGCCGGCAGCCGGACAACAGAAGCCGGATCACGCGTTGCGTCAGCACATGTGTCTTGCCGGAACCGGCATTGGCCGACACCCAGGCGGAACGCGCCGGATCGGAGGCGAGCGCCTGCTTGGCCGACGTCCAGTCGAGCCAGGCCTGCGGCGAGGGATCGAGAGGGCCGAAATCGTCATCCTTCATTGGCGTCCTCCTCTCCTTCTGCTGTCGCCCATTCGGCGACACGGGCCAGATGGTCGTACTCGCCGCCGTAATCGCGCTCCTTCTGCACGATCAGCCGCGAGGCAAAACCATATTTCCCGGTCATCAGCGCAGCCAGTAGCCCGGTCAGTTCCTTCAGCGAATCCTCGGCCAGTTGATCGGCCGACTTGGTCTCGACATTGGCGCGCGCCTTGGCATGCCCGTTGTTGACCTCCTGAACGGCAAACCGTTCGCCGGGCTTCAGGCGGACATAGAGCAGCGATTGCGGCTGTTTCGACCCGGCCTTCTGGAAGGCACCGGCCTTGAGGGCTGCGGCTTCCAGCGCAAGCTGCGGATCGAGCAGGGCGCGGGCCTCGTTGATGGAAGGCGTCGATCCCGTCTTGTAGTCGACGATCACGGCGCTGCCGTCGCCGAGAATATCGATGCGGTCGGCGATGCCCGTCAGCTTGATATCCGAAACACCGAGCTCCATCGACGCATAGAGTTCGGTAAAACTCTTGCGGATATCCGGCTGCCGGCCGATTTCCCAATCGATGAAGGCCTTACCGACGGCGGCAAAGCGCGGCCGCCAGACAATATCGATATGGGCAGGCAGGGCCTGTTCGTCAAAAGCTTCGTTGAGAATCCGGCTCATTTCCGTTTGCGCTTGCGGCGATGCGGCATCCAGTCCGGCACGCACGAAACGCTCGACGATCTTGTGGTAGAGCGTACCGCGCTCGGCAGCGCCGGGATCCCGGTTGAACGGATCGATCGGTTGCAGGCGCAGGATCCGCCGGGCGTAGACGGCATAGGGATCGCGCCGCAGCCGGCTCACCTCGCTGAAGGAATAGCTGCGCGGCTGCTGGTCGGCCGGTGGTTTCGGTTCGGGGCGTTTGGCCAATGGTTGTATAACGCCCTGATCGAGCATACCGGCCCAAAGCTGATAATCCCGGCCGTTGTCGCGCAGTTTGCCGGCAAATGCCTTGCCGCCGACGGCCAGAAGCCGCTGCAGCCAGCGGGAGGCAACGGTCGGCGTCGCGCCCTTGCGCATCGCCCGCGTCAGGATCAGCCTGCGTGTGCCGCAGGCCATCTGGAAATCATGGGCCAGCTGGCCAATCCGCCGCTCCGGCGGCTCAAGGCCGATGGATGTCTTCATCGTCCGCGACAGAAACGGATCATTCGCCGTCTGCCCCGGCCAGGTGCCTTCGTTCATGCCGCCGAGCACCACCAGATCGACGCTCTGCAGGCGGGATTCGAGCGCGCCGAAAATGAACACGCGGGGATGGCGCATCGAGCGCGGTTTGATTGATTCGCTTGCCGAAAGCGCCTCGACGATATCGCTCCATTGTGGCCCGTCGGCCGTCAGCTGGCCATCCGTGTCGATGACGGAGCGCAACAGTGTCGCCAGTGCTTCGCCGGCTTCACCCGACCAGAGACCGGCGAGGTTATCGTGCTCGTCGATAGCCACCGCTTCGAGTGCCGCACCGGTTTTTTCCGCCCATTCGGCAAGCGTCAGGGCCGCGGTCAGGCCACGGCCGCTTCTATGATGGCGCACCAATGTCCCGGCCAGCGGTTCGGCAGCAGCGGCGATGCGCCGGGCAAGATCACGCGCTCTTTCGATGGCGTCCGCGTCGATATGGCTGCGCCATTCCGGCAGATGCTTCTTGCCGGCTTCGCGCTGCAATGTCTGGTCGAGCAGAACCTCAAGCTCCGAAATATCGGCGCTGCCGGTGCCGCCACGCAGGGCCATCAGTTCCAGCGTCATGGCCGCGTCGCTCATCGCCTCGGCGGACAGGCCGAAACGGGCCAGCGGATGTTTGAGCAGAGCGGTGACCGAAACCGGGTCGCCCGGCCGCAAAGCTGCCTCGAGCAGCAATCGTGTCAGGCTGCCGGGGCCGGTGGAAGACAGTGGCGTACCGGCCGAATCGTCGGCCTCGATGCCGAATCGCATCAGTTCGGCAGCGACGCGGCGGGCAAGGTCGCGATCGGGGGTGATCAGGGCTGCCTGGCTTTCGGCGCTGTCGTGAAGCGCGAGGCGCAGGGCAATGGCGATCGCGGTTGCTTCCTCGCGCTCATTGGCGGTTTCGATCAATGCCGTGTCGGTAAAGGCCGCCGCAAGCCGGGAGGGATCGACATCGCTGCGCAGCGCCGTCCAGCTGCTGGTCGCCTGGACCGGCAGCAGGGCATGCGAGATCAGCTCTGCGCGATAGTCGAGATCGGGCACCGGGGCGCCGAGAACCGCGACGTCATGCCGGGAGATTTCCATGCGGTTCAGCAGGCGGAAGAAACCGTATTGCGGATGGCTGCGGCTTGCCGGATCGGGCCTGCCGGTCAGTTTTGCCGCTTCCGGTGCGATCATCGTCCATTCCGCGTCGCTCATCGTCCGGTCGAGACCGGGGAGCACGATGGTTCCGTTGGGAAGCTTCTGCACGGCAGCCATGAGCTTGGCTGTCGCGGGGATGGAGCCCGTCGAGCCGGCGATGATGATCGGCCCGGTGACCTTGCCGTCGGCGATGCGCTGGGCTTCCGCTTCGAGGATGGCGTTGCGATGGCGGGCAGGGGAGGACTGTTTCAGCTCTTCCAGCCGTTCCGGCCAGTAGAGGCTGGCAATCTTCAGGAATTCGAGCGTCAGCTGCCACCACAGGGCATGGTCGTTGGCATCGAGATTGTCGAGCGCAGCCCAATCCAGCTCCTCCGTCTCCATCGCATCGATGATCTCGGAGAGGTTGCGCGCCAGCCAGATCGCATCGGCGGGGCTGGCCGGCGCGATCAGCGGGCTTTCGGCATGTACGTCGAGCACCGCCTTTGGCAGCTGGTTACGCCAGGCCAGGATCAGCCGGCCAAGCTCGATCAGCCGGGCTGTATTGGGCAAAGGCGGCGCGAGGTCGAGGATCGCCGGAATCTCGGCGTCGAAGAAGCCGCTGTCGTCATCGGTTTCGCCGAGTGCCCGGATCATCGGCAGGATCGCCGAACGGCCGCCCAGGCAATCGACCAGCTCCGAGCGCAGCACGCGGGCTGAGCGGCGGGTCGGCACGAAGATCGTTACGCCGGCGAGCGACAGGGGATCGGCCGCATCGTAGCGAAACCCGGGAACCAGATCGCCGGAGCATAGCGTTTCGACCACGGTCTTCAGGAATGGAAGCCCGGGCGGAATGGTGAAAACGTTGGAGACGGTGTCCGTCATGCCATCAGCCTCCTGCTTGGAAGCGGCGGATGGTATCTTCGGCCTCGCCGATCGCCTCGGGGGTGCCCACCGTCAGCCAGTGGCCCTCGAGAACGATGCCGAACAGCCTGTTTTTGGCAATCGCCCGATCGAAATAGATGTTGAGATTGAAGGCATCGTCCGGCGCATCGGCGAAAAGCCGGGTGTGCATGGCGATGGCGCCTGCATAGACGACAGGGTTTTCCATGCCGTCCTTGTAGCGCGAAAGCCGCCCTTGTGTATCAAGCGAGAAATCCAGCTTGCCGTTGTGGCCGGTCGTGTCCGCGTTGCGCACGCAAAGCAGCGCCATGTCCATGGTTTGCGGATCGAAGAAGGCGGCCAGCCGCTGCAGATTGGTCGGCGCATCCGGCTTTTCACCCACCCAGAAAAGGTCGGCATTCATCACCAGAACCGGCCCCTCGGGAAGCCGTTTCAATCCCTTGGCGAGCCCGCCGCCGGAATTCATCAGCGCGGCCCGCTCGTCGGAAATGACGATCCCTGGCCGGCTTCGTTTTGCCAGATGCGCTTCCATCCTGTCGGCGAAATGATGGACGTTGACCGCCGCCGTCTCCACGCCGGCGCCGTCCAAGAGGTCGAGCACATAGTCGATCATCGGCTTGCCCGCGATCGGGACCAGCGGCTTCGGCATGGTATCGGTGACGGGGCGCAGGCGGGTGCCGAGCCCCGCGGCGAGCACCATGGCGTTCTTGATGGGCATGGACAGTCCCTGATCCCGTGATTCGTCAACCGGTGATTCGGTTCAGAGGATTCCAGCCTTTATGCACCAATCGCGCAAGGGCGCGAGCGCTTCGTGTTCGAGCGCCACCTGAAGATAGGAAAATGTCCGCGGCATATGCTTCATGTAAAAAGGCTTGCCGTCGCGCTGCATCAGCCGGACCCAGATGCCGGCGAGCTTGCAGTTGCGCTGGGCGGACATCAGATGCCAGTCGCGCCGGAAGGCGGCTTCGTCAAACGTGCCGAGCACATGGCGCTCGGAACAATAGAGCGAAAGCATCTCGTCGCGAAGACCGGCCTCGATCGTCACCCGCGCATCCTGCGTGATCGAGGCGACGTCATAGGCTGTCGGTCCGATCATCGCATCCTGGAAATCGATGATGCCGATGCGGTCGAAGCCGGAGCGATCGCCGCGCCAGATGATGTTCGGCGAATGGAAATCGCGCAGCAGCAGCTTTTTTTCCGATGTGGCGAGCAGATCGATCAGGTGATCCCAAACGGCGAAATAGCGGGTGCGTTCCGCGTCGGATGCTTTTTCCCCACGCTTCCAAGGCAGGTACCAGTCGATCAGCAGGCTGGTTTCGATCTTCATCGCGGTGCGATCGAAATCGGGGATGCGATGGCTGACCGTTGCCGAGAGCGCGATGTCGCGGGTGACCGGCTGCGCATGCAGATGGGCCAGGACACGCACGCTCTCAAGATACCGTTCGGCAATTGGCTGTCCGTCCGTATCCAGAACGCCGTCGCTGCCGAGATCCTCGATCAGCAGGATGCCGGCGTCGAGATCGCTTTCGAAGACTTGCGGCGCGCAGAATCCCTTGTCGCGGATATCGCGGTCAATGGCGACGAAAGGAATGACATCCTCGGCCAGATGGGCCAGCTGCTGGTAATATTTCCCATCCTGAAGAATCGGACCGGGCTTGTGGCGAGCCGAATCCATCAGGATCCGCGCCGGTTCTCCGGGCACAAGAATACGCTCATAGGCACGCGCCGAAGCATCGCCGCTGAGGTGACGGCGGCGGGCCTCTCCATATCCGCGCGCCCGCAGGAAATTCCGGATAGCAAGACTGCGCTCGATCCGCGCCAGAGCCGACGCATCGCCGGAAATTGTCAGCTGTCGCCCGTCGCCGAGATGCGAAAAGCTGGCCGTCAGCCGGGTCTTCGGCAGCGCCGCCATGGCATTCTCCGGCCATTCCACCAGGCAGATACCGTCGGATAACGCCTCGTCGAAGCCGAGTTCGTCAAGTTCGGAGACATCCGCCAACCGGTAGAGGTCGAAATGTGAGACGGGAATGCGCAGATCGTAGCTTTGCACCAGCGTGAAGGTGGGGCTTGGCACCTCCAACGCCTCGTCATCCGCCATGGCGCGCAGGAAGGCGCGGGCCAGGGTCGACTTGCCGGCGCCAAGGTCGCCGGAGAGGGCGAGACAGTCGCCGGCCTTCAGCGCCAGCGCCAGATCCTCGCCGAGTTCTATCGTGGCTGTCTCGTCCTTGAGGGGGAGCGCGATCACCTGCATTATTCCGCCGCGGCGATTCTCGGCAGATCGCCGGAGGGGATGCGGCAGGTCACTTCCGTGCCTTCGCCTTCACGGCTGCGGATCGACACGGTGCCGTGGTGAAGACTGACGAAGCTTTCGACGATGGACAGGCCGAGGCCCGCGCCGCCGTGCTGGCCATGGCTTTCGAAACGGTTGAACACCGTATCGAGAATATCCTGGGGAATGCCGGCCCCGTTGTCGGTGACGCTGAAGACGAAGTCGCTGGCGTCGCGGCGGCATTTCAGGCTGATCGTGCTGCCGTCGGGCGCAAAATTGGCGGCGTTGGTCAAAAGCTTGATGAGGATCTGTTTCAGCCGCTGGTGGTCGGCAACGAACAGCCCGAGCATATCGGGCGTGTCGATCTGCAGCGTGACGGCGCTTTCCTGCAGCCTGTCGGCCATTTGCAGGGCAACTTCATCGAGGAAATCCGTCAGGTTGATTTCCGACAGGTCGAGCTCGACGATACCGGCGTCGACGGTGGCAAGATCGAGGATGTCGTTGACGATCGTCAAAAGCAGCGAGGACGAGGTCGAGATATGGTCGACATATTCGGCCTGCCGCTCGGTCAGCGTACCGAAGGCCGGCGTCTTCAGGAGATCGGCAAAACCGATGATATTGGTCAGCGGTGAGCGCAGTTCATAGGAGACGTGCTGGACGAAATCGTTCTTCAGGTGATCGGCCATGCGCAACGCATCGTTCTTTTCCGTCAGCGCGCGTTCGACCCTTGCGCTGTCGGTGATGTTGACGAAGGTCAGCATGGTCTGGGCGTTGGGCAGCGGTATGACGGCGAAATCGAGGATAAGGCCGGTCCGCAGCTCAAGTATCCCCTGGCAGGACGGCCTCTCGTCGTCAAAACTGGTGATGAGGTGCGAAAACCGCTTCCAGCCGTCCGGCTGGTCATAGGACGGCGCGCAGACCTGCTCGATGGCGCGGATATGGGTGCCGGGCTTGGCCTCGGTCTCGGTAACGCCCCAAAGTGCCCGAAAGGCGGGGTTGGACAGCTTGATGCGGCCATCGGGGCCGAATACCGCCACGCCCTCGGACAGGTGGTCGATGGTCTCGCCCTGAACCTGAACCAGCGTGTTGTAGCGCATCTCCAGATCGACCTTTTCGGTCAGGTTCTCGAACACCCAGGTTGCGCCGCCTTGCGGGCGGGCGGTTGCAAAGACGCGCAGGGTCTGGCCGTTCGGCAGGTGCCAGAGGTCGGATTGCGTCTCGATCGCCTGATAGACGGCGAGCGCCGAATCTTTCCATTGCTTCCAGTTCAGCTGTTCCGGCAGCTTGCCGCCGGCACGCAGCCTGTCGAGGATCTCGCCGTTGCCCGGCTTGCGCTCAAGGAAGCTCATGTCGAGGTCCCACAGGCGCTGGAAGGCCTGGTTGTAGAACTGCAGCCGCTGGCTGCCGTCGAAAGTAGCGACGGGCGTTGCCAGATGATCGAGCGTTTCAGCATGGCTTTTCAAGGTGCGGTTCAATTCCTCTCGAACCGCTTCCACATCGGAGATATTGATCGCCATGCCCGCCGAGCCGCTGGTGCTCTTGGCGTCCACCACGTCGAAGAACGTCCGGTTTCCCCGCACGACGGTGGAAACCTTGTCGCGATAGGGCGAATCATACGTGCTCAGCGCGCGGATCTTTTCGCGTGCGACGGTCGCCAGAAGTTCGCGGCTCTCCTTCACCGCGGCGGCCGGGTTGGCGGCTTCCACGGCTTCGGTATAGGCTTCGTTGACCCACAGGATGGCGCCATCCGGTCCGCGCTGCCAAACGGGCAGATCGATGGCGTCGAGCAGCGTGTGAAGGCTGGAAAGCGAGCCATGCAGGCGATCGCGCTCCATCTTCACCTCGGCCAGTTCGGCGCGCAGATTGTTGAGGGCGACAAAGCGGACGAAGGCGCGGCCGCCGGACACGCGGCCCTGTGCCTCGATGATCTCGTTGCGGTTGGTTTCGACGACGAGATCGAAGCTCTGGGCGTTCGAACGCAGCAGTTCGATGGCCTTCTCCAGCTCGGAGGCCGATTGCGACTTGATCCAGCGCCCGAAGGCGAGAAAGTCGCGGTCGTCCTGCGGTGCGCCCGTCTCGGGGGGCAGCTGGCCCAGGAATTCCGGCTTGTTCGACTGGCCTTCCCAGACGACGATGCGGCGGTTCTTGTCGGCGATCAGCGCCTGGAAGCGGGAGATCCGGTGGTTGGCGTCGGCCAGCGCCGTGTTCAGTTCCCGGTTTTCGCTCTCGATATTGCCGCGCTGGCGGATCAGCCAGATGGCCGAGATCATCGCCGCCGAAATAATGCCGATCAGGACGGAAAAGGTCACGACTTCGGAGGAGCGGAAGATGCCGCCTGCCGTCATGGTTTCGGTTGCCGCGAGCGCAGGCCCGGCCAGAGCCGCGAGCGCCGAGCTTGCCATGAACCGGCGCAGCAGAGACGGAATCCGGCCGCCGGCGCGTTTTGAAGGTTCTGTTTTCATGGCGTGCTTCCCCGTTTGCACCACAGAGGATCAACGCGCCGGAAACCCGAATCACGGATGATCATCTGTGTATTCAACACCTTGAAGCGTGCCCCGACCTTATCAGCCGAGCCCCGTTCAAGATCTTTGGTCCGGTTGCAAATCGCCACGCAGTGCTAAATCGAAATCCCGCCAAAGCAAGGCCTCGTTCAATTCCGATTGCAGTCCGGCATGTCTTCGTCTGTTTGTCGCCTCAACGGCAAGACATCCCCATTCGCGACGCGTCTGTTCCGCATCTTCGTCACGAATCATTGTCCCAAAAACATACGCTTTCGGGGAATCGTCGGGAAGGGCGAGGCAAAAAAAGAGGCCGCGATCTTTTGTCAAGATCGCGGCCTCTATATGTTGTGGATTATCCGGGTAAGGATCAGTACCGGTAGTGTTCGGCCTTGAACGGACCCTGCGGCGTCACGCCGATATAGCTGGCCTGCTCCTGCGAAAGTTCGGTCAGCTTGGCGCCGAGCTTGGCCAGATGCAGACGGGCGACCTTTTCGTCGAGGTGCTTCGGCAGGATGTGAACGCCCTTTTCGTACTGCTCACCCTTGGTAAACAGTTCGATCTGCGCCAGTGTCTGGTTGGTGAACGAAGCCGACATGACGAAGGACGGATGGCCGGTGGCATTGCCGAGGTTGAGCAGGCGGCCTTCCGACAGAAGGATCATGCGATTGCCCTTCGGGAATTCGATCAGGTCGACCTGCGGCTTGACGTTGGTCCATTTCAGGTTGCGCAGCGCGGAAACCTGGATCTCGTTGTCGAAGTGGCCGATATTGCCGACGATCGCCATGTCCTTCATCTCGCGCATGTGGTCCATGCGGATGACGTCCTTGTTGCCGGTCGTGGTGATGAAGATGTCGGCGGAGGAGACGACGTCTTCGAGCTGGACGACTTCATACCCGTCCATGGCGGCCTGCAGAGCGCAGATCGGATCGACTTCCGTCACCTTGACGCGGGCGCCGGCGCCGGAGAGCGAGGCGGCCGAACCCTTGCCGACATCGCCGTAACCGCAGACGACGGCAACCTTGCCGGCCATCATCACGTCGGTGCCGCGGCGGATACCGTCGACCAGCGATTCCTTGCAGCCGTACTTGTTGTCGAACTTCGACTTGGTAACCGAATCGTTAACGTTGATCGCCGGGAAGGGCAGCAGGCCCTTGGCATGCAGCTGGTAGAGACGGTTGACACCGGTGGTGGTTTCTTCCGTCACGCCCTTGATGGCATCGCGCTGTTTGGTGAACCAGCCCGGCGAAGCGGCAAGGCGCTTCTTGATCTGGGCGACGAGGATTTCTTCTTCCTCGGATTCAGGCTTCGACAGAACGTCTTCGCCGGCTTCGGCGCGGGCGCCGAGCAGGATGTACATGGTGGCGTCGCCGCCGTCATCGAGGATCATGTTGGAAACGCCGCCATCGGCCCACTGGAAGATCTGGTCCGTGTAGGTCCAGTATTCTTCCAGGCTTTCGCCCTTGACCGCAAAGACGGGAACGCCGGTGGCAGCGATGGCCGCGGCAGCATGGTCCTGCGTCGAGAAGATGTTGCAGGAGGCCCAGCGGACTTCGGCGCCAAGCGCAACCAGCGTCTCGATCAGCACGGCCGTCTGGATGGTCATGTGCAGCGAGCCGGTGATGCGCGCACCCTTCAGCGGCTTGGTGGTGCCGAATTCCTCGCGGCAGGCCATCAGGCCCGGCATTTCGGTCTCGGCGATGGTGATTTCCTTGCGGCCGAAATCGGCAAGGCCGATGTCCGCAACCAGATAGTCGTTCTTGGTGCTCATGAAAGTCTCCGGGCTGGTGCCGTGCAGGAAGGCCTGACGCGTTCGCCAGGCCGGGCAGGGCGCACTGAAATTCGCGCTTCCCGCAGACAGCGGGAAGTTTGTCCCTCAATTATCAGGAAACGCGAAAAGGAGCAACAGGACATAAAGAGGTCTTTATATCTTTATGTCTTCGGGCGAATTGGGCGGAAAGATCAGATTTCTTCGCCGAACTTGTCGGCCACCAGCGCATCGAGGGCATCGAGCGCTTCCAGCGCCTGACGGCCGCTGGCGGTGACGGCGATCGAACAGCCGGTGCTGGCAGCCAACATCATCAGGCCCATGATCGAGGTGCCGCCAACGGTCATGCCGTCCTTGGAGACGTGGATCTCGGCATCATAGCCTTCGACCGTCTGGACGAACTTGGCGGACGCCCGGGCGTGCAGCCCCCGTTTGTTGACGATCAGCAGGTCGCGGGACAGCGTCATTGCAGGCGTCTCGCTATTTGCCACTGAGGACACGGCTTGCGACATTGATGTATTTCCTGCCTGCTTCGGATGCTTCGACGAGGGCCTTGTCCATATCGCTTTCGCCGCGCACACCGGCCAGCTTGATCAGCATGGGAAGATTGACGCCGGCAATGACCTCGACGGTGCCGCTCTGCATCACCGAGATCGCCAGATTGGACGGCGTGCCGCCGAACATGTCGGTGAGGATGATGACGCCATTGCCTTCGTCGGCTGAAAGGACCGCGTGGAGAATATCCTGCCGGCGCTGATCCATGTCATCTTCCGGACCGATGCAGACAGTCTCGATTGACTTTTGCGGACCGACGACATGCTCCAGCGCATGACGAAACTCTTCAGCCAGCTTGCCGTGTGTGACAAGCACAAGTCCGATCATGGTGTCTTCGCTCCAACTGCATCTGCAAATCTTAGGATGGTCAGATATCGCAATGCAGCAATTTCGTCCACCTTTGGGGCGTGCATCTTGGCAAGGAAAAGGCGAAGTGCAAGTTAAAAATCCAGAATTGCTGCCTCAAAAGGCATCATTGTCCTTGAAAATCGGCATTTTGAGGTAAAATAAGCCGTAAAATTTCAAAGGAATTCAAGCCCTCTGCCAGAGGAAGACGTTTTAACGGTAAAAAATCGCCGGAAGGCAGCAGAAACGTCTCGTTTTCCGGCGGCATGCGGGGTTCAAACGGTGGTTTGACCGGCAGAATGGCAAAATCCATCACCGCAGCCGGGACGCTTTCGACCGCAACGATGCCGGCCCCGCGGATCTCGGCAAGCCCGGCGATCGAGGCGGGGCGGCGGGCGACGGCCCTGCCGTTGCGCATGGAGATCAGCACCTGATCGTCCGAAACAAGGGCGGCAAACAGCCCGCTATTCCTTGCCGCTGTCAGGCAGGAGAGCGCCAGCGTGGTCTTGCCCGCACCCGATGGGCCGACGAACAGGAAGCCGCGGGTTCCAAGCACCACGGCAGTGGCATGAACGTTGGCCGCCTGGCCCGTCACGAATGGTTCTCGATCGGGAGCGAGAGGATGAAGCGGGCGCCGGTGATCTTGCCGGCCGCGTCCATCATGTTCTCCGCCTTCAGCGAGCCGCCATGCGCCTCGGCGATCTGGCGGGAGATGGACAGGCCGAGACCGGAATTCTGGCCGAAATCCTCGCCCTCCGGCCGGTCGGTGTAGAAGCGCTCGAAGATGCGATCGATATCCTCGGCCTGAATGCCGGGACCGTTGTCCTCGATATAGATGATGCAGCGGCTGCGCGTCCGGGTCAGGCGCAGGACGATGCGCCCGCCTTCGTCCGGAACGAACGAACGGGCATTCTCGATGAGATTGGTGATGATCTGGCCGATGCGCAGTTCATAGCCGCCGACATCGAAGCGCGCCTTCGGATTGTCTTTGCGCTCCACGACGAAGCTCAGCTGCACCACCTTCTTGCCGCTGCGGATCTGGCGGGAAATATCGACGAGGTCACCGAGCAGCTTCTCCAGATCGACGGCCTTGGCGTCGCTGCGGGCAAGCTCGGCGTCGAGCCGGGACGCGTCGGAAATATCGCTGATCAACCGGTCGAGACGGCGCACGTCATGCTGGATGACATCCATCAGCCGCTTCTTGGAATCGTCCGTGCGGGCGAGCGGCAGCGTTTCGACGGCGCTGCGCAGCGAGGTCAGCGGGTTCTTCAGTTCGTGGCTGACATCGGCGGCAAAGTTCTCGATCGCGGCGATGCGGTCGTAGAGTGCCGTAGTCATTTCGCGCAGCGCAACGGACAGGTTGCCGATCTCGTCCTGGCGGGAGGAGAAATCCGGAATTTCCTCGCGCTCCTTGGCGCCGCCGCGGCGCACGCGGATGGCAGCGGCGGACAGGCGCCGCAGCGGATTGGCGATCGTGCTCGACAGCAGCAGCGACAGGATGACGTTGACGAGCGCCGCGACGCCGAAGACCCGGATGATGGCGAGGCGTTCGGCATGGACGATCTTGTCGATATCGCCGGCCTGCGTCGACAGAAGCAGCACGCCGAGAACGGCGCGGAACCGCTGTACGGGGACGGCGACCGAGACGATCAGCTCGCCCTTTTCGGTGACGCGCACGACAGCGCCGCGCACGCCGGTCAGCGCGTTCATGACTTCGGGATAGATCGCGCCGTTACCGCCCGGCGGCTCCTTGTAGAGCGGCAGGTTGCCCGGCTGCAGGACACGGTTGAACCAGGAATTCAGCCGCTCCGACCAAGTGACGGCTTCCGGTTCGATCGGCGGCAGGTCGAAACGCAGCACCTGGCCGCCGGTGTAAAGGTGGCGGGAATCGAGCAGCAGGTCGGCATCGGCATCGAACAGGCGGGCGCGGGTGCGGGTCGGCGAGATCAGCCGCCTCAGAACCGGCGCCACCCGTTCCTGATTGATTGGAAATTCGAGATCCTCGTCGCTGGGCAGCGGCGTGATGCTTTGGCCTGCCTGCAGCTCCAGCAGTTTTTCCGGATCGATGGTGATCGAGTTGGTATCGACGGAGGCGGAGGCGGCGATCGCCCCGGCGATGATCTCGCCTTGCGTCAACAGGCTCTCGACGCGGGCATCGATCAGTCCCTCGCGGAACTGGTTGAGATACATGATGCCGCCGACAAGCACGACGAGCGCGACAAGATTGAAGAACAGGATGCGGCGCGTCAGGCTGGAAAAGACGGCGTTGCCGAAGATGCGGCGAATCAACGTAAAGGGATGCGCCCACTTGCGGCCGGAAGCCGGCCGCGCGTCGCTGTCATCCATATCGATGTTTCGCAAGACTTCGACCAAGCCTTCAACTCCCGCTTTCGCGGCTCCTGCATGTCAATGGCAGATGTGACTGCCGTTCAATGGCAGATCATGCTGCCGTCCGCCCGAAGGCAATGAGGATGGGATCGCGCTTTTTCGATCCACCTCGGCGCGGAGCCCTATCATACAGCTCCGCCGCTGGCCATGCCAGAGTCTTGCGCCCAGAGTCTCGTGCGATGCCGGTGCGGGCATGCAAGATCGGCTCCATCGATCAAGCTCAGGCCGATTCGCGGAACCGGTAACCGACGCCGTAGAGCGTCTCGATCATGTCGAAGTCGTTGTCGACCATCTTGAACTTCTTGCGCAGCCGCTTGATGTGGCTGTCGATCGTGCGGTCGTCGACATAGACCTGCTCGTCATAGGCGGCATCCATCAGCGAATCGCGGCTCTTGACCACGCCGGGGCGCTGGGCCAGCGAATGCAGGATCAGGAATTCCGTGACCGTCAGGGTCACCGGCTCGTTCTTCCACATGCAGGTATGGCGTTCCTGGTCCATCGACAGCTGGCCGCGCTCGAGCGAGCGTGCCTGCACGTCGGCGGCCGTCTTCGGGGTGCCGGCAGTGTTGGCGGCGGCTGCGGCCTCGCGGTTGGCCGAGCGGCGCAGGATCGCCTTGACGCGCTCAACCAGCAGTCGCTGTGAGAACGGCTTGGTGATGAAATCGTCGGCGCCCATCTTCAGGCCGAACAGCTCGTCGATCTCCTCGTCCTTGGAAGTGAGGAAGATCACCGGAATATCGGACTTCTGGCGCAGGCGGCGCAGAAGCTCCATCCCGTCCATGCGCGGCATCTTGATATCGAAGATCGCCAGCTGCGGCGGCCGGGCGAGAAGACCGTCGAGGGCCGAGGCACCGTCTGTATAGGTCTCGACCTTGTAGCCTTCCGCCTCCAGTGCAATCGACACCGAGGTGAGGATATTCCGGTCGTCATCGACAAGTGCAATCGTCTGCATCGTGTAGGGCTCCACCATTTCTCTGCGCCTCCGAGGCCAGCCCGATTGTCCGGGCCTGTGCTGCGGTACGACGGGTTTCTTGAGTATAAAGGTGGAACAAATTGTGGCGAAGTAAAATGCAAAAGCAATGAGACCGGCACAAAGAGGCATGTTTGGCCATAAAAACATCATCCAAAAAGCCGCGATTCAACCGATTAAAAAAGCGATATTTTCCTTTAAATCGATTAATATACTGAAATCATTGTATTTTTTAAGACAGCAATCTTGTCTTTTTGCCGTTGTCCTTTTATGGTTGCTAACATTCAATGTTCTGTCGGCAAACCACGGAGGAAAGCTGGACCATGAAGGAACTCGGCATTCGCAACCCATCCCTTGGGCTGGAATCAATCGGTTTCACCAACCTGGACATGGTTCGGTACAACTTTGGCACCGCTGAACTCTATGAGGAAATCCTGCGCCGCAGCGAAGCGCAGCTGACCGCGGACGGTGCCGTGCGGGCCCTGACGGGCCAGCACACCGGCCGCTCGCCGAAGGACAAGTTCGTCGTTCGCGATGACAATACCACGGATGAGATCTGGTGGGACAACAACAATGCGATGTCGCCGGAGCATTTCGCCGTGCTGCATCAGGACATGCTCGATCACGCCAAGGGCAAATCGCTGTATGCGCAGGACCTGATCGGCGGCGCCGATGCGGAAAACGCCCTGCCGACGCGGGTCATTACCGAGTTCGCCTGGCACTCGCTGTTCATCCGCAATCTGCTGATCCGTCCGGAAAAGGCGGCGCTGGCCTCCTTCGTGCCGAAGCTGACGATTATCGATCTTCCGGATTTCAAGGGTAATCCCGCCCGCCACGGTTGCCGCACGGAGACCGTGATTGCCTGCAACTTCACCAAGGGCATCATCCTGATCGGCGGCACGTCCTATGCCGGCGAGATGAAGAAGGCCGTCTTTACCATGCTCAACTATCTGCTGCCGGCCAAACGGGTGATGCCGATGCATTGCTCCGCCAATGTCGGTCCGGATGGCGACGCAGCCGTTTTCTTCGGCCTTTCGGGCACCGGCAAGACGACGCTGTCGGCCGATCCCAAGCGCACGCTGATCGGCGACGACGAACATGGCTGGGGTGAGGACGGCATCTTCAATTTCGAAGGCGGCTGCTATGCCAAGACCATCCGGCTGTCGGCGGAAGCCGAGCCGGAAATCTTCGCGACCACCCGCCGCTTCGGCACGGTGCTGGAAAACGTCGTTCTCGATGAAAACCGCCAGCCGGACTTCAATGACGGTTCGCTGACCGAAAACACCCGCTGCGCCTATCCGCTGGACTTCATTCCCAATGCCAGCAAGAGCGGAACGGCCGGACATCCCGGCACGATCATCATGCTGACGGCCGATGCCTTCGGCGTCATGCCGCCGATCGCCCGTCTGACCCCCGATCAGGCCATGTATCACTTCCTGTCCGGCTACACCGCCAAGGTTGCGGGCACCGAAAAGGGTGTGACGGAGCCGGAAGCGACCTTCTCGACCTGCTTCGGCGCACCGTTCATGCCGCGCCATCCGTCCGAATACGGCAACCTGCTGAAGGCGCTGATCGCCGAGCATGGCGTCAACTGCTGGCTGGTCAACACCGGCTGGACCGGCGGCGCCTACGGCACCGGGCACCGCATGCCGATCAAGGCGACGCGGGCACTTCTGGCCGCCGCGCTCGATGGTTCGCTCGCCTCCGCCGACTTCCGCACGGATAGCAATTTCGGCTTTGCCGTGCCGGTCGCCGTACCCGGCGTCGACAGCAGCATCCTCGATCCGCGCTCGACCTGGAGCGATGGCGCTGCTTATGACGCGCAGGCCCGCAAGCTGGTCGATATGTTCGTCGGTAACTTCGCCAAGTTCGAAAGCCATGTCGACGGCAGCGTGCTCGATGCGGCACCCGGTGTGAAGCTCGCAGCCGAATAATTCAGCCCTCACAGAGGGTTGCGGACCATGATTCACGTGAAACCCGGCGCGAAAGTGCCGGGTTTTTGCGTTGCCGGAGGCTTGCCGCGTTTTCAAG
Organism: Pararhizobium polonicum; assembly: GCF_001687365.1. Classification (GTDB taxonomy): domain Bacteria; phylum Pseudomonadota; class Alphaproteobacteria; order Rhizobiales; family Rhizobiaceae; genus Pararhizobium; species Pararhizobium polonicum. Next base: position 28,154 of record NZ_LGLV01000013.1, on the reverse strand, counting down.
CACGCCATCCTGTGAGATAGAGCGGAGGAAGGATGAAACGACATGGCCAGCGATCCGCTTTACATCAACGACCGCATCGTCATCGCCGGCTGGGAGCTGACGGAGCAATTCGTGCTGGCCGGCGGCCCGGGCGGGCAGAACGTCAACAAGGTCTCGACGGCGGTTCAGCTGTTCTACGGTATTCAGGCCTCGCCCGCCTTGCCGGAGCGGGTGCGCGCGAACGCCATCAAGCTTGCCGGGCGGAAAGTTTCCAAGGACGGCGTGCTGATGATCGAAGCCAGCCGTTTCCGCAGCCAGGAGCGCAACCGCGAGGATGCGCGCGAACGGCTGAAGGAACTGATTCTCAAGGCCGCCGAGCCGCCGCCGCCGCCGCGCCGCAAGACCAAGCCGACCAAGGGTTCGATCGAGCGGCGGCTGAAGGAAAAGACCGGACGCGGCGAAGTCAAGAAGATGCGCGGGCGTCCGCAAAACGATTAAGGCCTGCAATTTTCACGCAGGCCTTGTTTTTTCCCGGTCAGTGCACTCTGTTAGGGTTGGAGAAACTGGCAAAAGGAGTGATGCGCCATGGGTCTGTTCAGCTTTATCAAGAATGCCGGCAAGAAGCTCGGCATCGGCGGCGATGACGATGCGCCGGATGTCGAAGCGGTGAAAAAGGAACTGTCCTCCCATGATCTTGGGACCGACAAGGTGGATGTCGCGGTCCAGGGCGACAAGATCGTGCTCACCGGTGTCGTGAAGGATCAGTCGGCCTTCGAAAAGGCCGTGGTCGCCGTCGGCAATACGCTGGGCGTTTCGAAGGTCGAAGCATCGGACCTCAAGGTTGCCGAAACTGCGACCGCGACGCCGGCGGCGGCAAAGACCCCGGTGTTCTATACGGTGAAGAAGGGCGACAATCTCTGGAAGATCGCCGAAGCCCAATATGGCAAGGGCAAGGGTGCCAAGAACACCGCCATCTTCGAAGCCAACAAGCCGATGCTGACGCATCCGGACAAGATCTATCCCGGCCAGGTGCTGCGTATTCCGGATCTGACCTGATCATGACAAGGCTTGGCGCGGGTCTGCTGGTTTTCTGTGCCGTCGTGATGACGGCTTTCAGCGGACCTGCGCTGGGCCAGGCGTTTCGCGAGCCCGCCAAGGGCTCGGCGGAGCGTGCGGCGATCCTCGATACCCTGCGCCCCGCCGTCGAGGCGGAAATGAGCGGCCCCGTCGAATTCGTGGTGACGGTCATCCGCGCCTCGCCCAACTGGGCCTTCGTCCAGGCTGAGCCGTTGCGGCCGGGCGGCGGGGTGATCGATCAGGAAGAAACCGGCTTTGCCGGAGACGCCGACGTGATGGACGGGCTGACGGTCTATGGCCTGATGAGCTTCCAGTCCGGCCGCTGGAATCTGATCGATCATATGGTCGGCCCGACCGATGTCGGCTATGCCGGTTGGCAGCAGCGCTACGGCGTGCCGCCGGCGATCCTCGGGCTGGAATAGCGTTTCGATGCGGGTGCTGCCAAAGGGGATCCGGCATCTTCCGGGTTTTCTCGATCGCGAGAAGCAGGAAGCGCTGGTCGAACATATACGTGCTGTCGTGGCGCAGGCTCCGCTGTTCGTGCCGGCCATGCCGAAGACCGGAAAGCCGATGTCGGTGCGCATGACCAATTGCGGTCCGCTTGGCTGGGTCACGGACAAGGAGCGCGGCTACCGCTATCAACCGCTCCATCCGGTCACCGGCAATCCCTGGCCTGCAATCCCCGATGCGCTTCTCGAGATTTGGCGCACGGTCTCTGGAACCTCGAAGCAGCCGGAAGCCTGCCTCGTCAATTTCTACGCGGATGATGCCCGCATGGGCCTGCATCAGGACCGCGACGAACAGGATCTGGAAACGCCGGTTGTGTCGATTTCGCTCGGAGACAGCTGTCTGTTTCGGGTCGGCGGGCGTGAGCGGAGCGACGGCACCCTGTCGTTCAAGCTGTCGAGCGGCGATGTCGTCGTGCTGGGCGGCGAGGGTCGGCTTGCCTTTCACGGCGTCGACAAAATTTATCCCGGCACCTCGACGCTTCTGAAGAACGGCGGCCGCATCAACCTGACGCTTCGCCGCGTCACGGCGTGAGCGTCAGAGTTTGCGCAGCGCCACCGTCTCGGTGAGGTGGTTCGGCCCCTTCTGCAGGATCAGGTCGGCGCGCGGCCGTGTCGGCAGGATGTTCTGGCGCAGGTTTTTCAGATTGATATTCTGCCAGAGCCCCTCGGCGATCGTCAGGGCCTCCTCCTCGCTCACCTCCGCATAGCGCTTGAAGAAGGAATCCGGGTTGCGGAAGGCGGTCTGGCGCAGGCGCATGAAGCGGTTGACATACCACGTGTGGATCAGGCTTTCCTCGGCATCGATATAGATCGAGAAATCGAAGAAATCCGAGACCATCGGCACGATCTTGCCATCGGCCGGCAGGTTGCGCGATTGCAGCACGTTGATACCTTCGAAGATCAGGATATCCGGCCGGTCGACGGTCTGGAACTGGTCTGGCAGCACGTCATAGGTCAAATGCGAGTAGGACGGCGCCTTGACGTTCGGCTGGCCGGCCTTGATCGCCGACAGGAAGCGCAACAGCGCGCCGATGTCGTAGCTCTCGGGAAAGCCCTTGCGGTCCATCATGTTTTCCCGCAGCAAGGTCGCATTGGGATAGAGAAAACCGTCGGTGGTGACGAGATCGACCTTCGGGCTCGACGGCCAGCGCGACAGAAGCTCGGCCAGAATACGCGCCGTCGTCGATTTGCCGACGGCAACCGAGCCGGCAATGCCGATGACGAAGGGGGTCTTCGCATCGTTGGACATGCTGAGGAACCGCTGGCGCTGGGCAAACAGCATCTGCGAGGATTCGACATGCGTCGACAGCAGGCGCGACAGCGACAGGTAGATGCGCCGCACTTCGCTGAGATCGATCGGGTCGTTGAGCGAGCGCAGCCGGTGCACCTCGTCCGCCGTCAGCGTCAGGGGCGTGTCGGCCCGGAAATGCGACCATTCCTCCGCCGAGAAGAAACGGTAGGGCGAATAGTCCTTGTTGTCGAAATGATCCGGAATATCGGCCGGTGCGATGTCTTTTGCGGCGATGGTCATGAACGTCTACCGGCTTGCCTTTTCCTGGAGCCCCGACTGGCTGGTGCGCCGCTCGAGCTCGTTCATCACATCCTGCAACGGAATATCAGCAATTTTCAATACGACCATCAGATGATAGATCAGATCGGCACTTTCCGCGACGAGATTGGCGCGATCGTTGCTGATGGCGGCGATCACCGTTTCGACGGCCTCTTCCCCGAGCTTCTTGGCAGCTTTCGCCTGCCCATGCGCGACCAGCTTGGCCGTCCAGGATTCATCCGGCGAGGCCTTTGCCCGCGCAGCAACGATCGCTTCGAGATCGGAAAGGGTGAAATCGCTCATCAGCTTCAGGTCCTCACGCTCAGTCGAGCCGCATGGCAATGCCATGCTCTGCCATATAGCGCTTGGCCTCGCCGATGCTATAGGTGCCGAAATGGAAGATCGAGGCAGCCAGCACCGCCGTCGCGTGGCCGTCGCGAATGCCCTCGACCATGTGATCGAGCGTCCCGACGCCGCCCGAGGCGATGACCGGCACGGACACACGATCGGCGATCGTGCGGGTCAGCGCGATATCGTAGCCGCTCTTCGAGCCGTCGCGATCCATCGAGGTCAAAAGCAGCTCGCCGGCGCCGAGCTTCACCATTTTCTCGGCAAAGCTCACGGCATCGATGCCGGTTGCCTGCCGGCCGCCATGGGTGAAGATTTCCCAGCGGTCTTCCTCACCGGGCTTGGACACTTTCTTGGAATCGATCGACACGACAATGCACTGGTTGCCGAACTTGTCGGCCGCTTCGGCGACAAAATCCGGATTGCTGACAGCCGCCGAATTGATCGACACCTTGTCGGCACCGGCGAGCAGCAGCTTGCGGATATCGGCGACCGCGCGCACGCCACCGCCAACGGTCAGCGGCATGAAGCAGTGGTCGGCCGTGCGGGCAACGACGTCGAAGATCGTGTCGCGATTGTCGGAGGAGGCCGTGATATCGAGGAAACAAAGCTCGTCGGCACCGGCGGCATCATAGGCCTTGGCCGATTCGACGGGATCACCGGCATCGATCAGATCGAGAAAGCTGACACCCTTGACGACACGGCCGTCTTTCACGTCGAGGCAGGGGATAACGCGGGCTTTGAGGGTCATGCCGCTTCTCCCTGTCTGCCACGAATGAGCGCCAGCGCTTCGGCCGGATCGATGCGCCCGTCATAGAGCGCCCGGCCGGAAATCGCGCCTTCGAGCTTTGCCGCATCCGGCTGAACCATGCGGCGGATGTCGTCCATCGAGGCAAGGCCGCCCGAGGCGATGACGGGAATGGAGACGGCATCGGCCAGCTCCAGCGTCGAATCCCAGTTGATGCCGGTCAAGATGCCGTCGCGGTCGATGTCGGTATAGATAATCGCCGAAACGCCGGCTCCCTCGAATTTCTGCGCCAGTTCGATGACGCCGAGTTCGGAGGCTTCCGCCCAGCCTTCCACCGCCACCTTGCCGCCCTTGGCGTCGATACCGACGGCGACCTTGCCGGGGAATGTCCGGCAGGCTTCGATCACCAGCGCGGGATCGCGCACCGCGACGGTGCCGAGAATGACGCGGGCAAGGCCGCGCGACAGCCAGTTTTCGATATGATCGAGTGTGCGGATGCCGCCGCCGAGCTGCACCGGGTTTTTCGTCGATTTCAGGATCGCATCGACGGCAGCACCATTGACGGTCTCGCCGGCAAAGGCACCGTTGAGATCGACCACATGCAGCCATTCGAACCCCTGGTCCTCGAAGGCCTTGGCTTGGGCGCCGGGGTCGGGATTGTAGACGGTCGCCTGCTCCATGTCGCCAAGCTTGAGGCGAACGCACTGGCCGTCTTTGAGGTCGATGGCGGGAAAAAGGATCATGTCAGGGCTTCCAGCACAGGAAATTGGAAATGAGGGCGAGGCCGAGCGTCTGGCTCTTTTCCGGATGGAACTGCGCACCGGCCCTGTTGCCGCTGGCGACGAATGCCGTCACCGCGCCGCCATAGGTAGTCGTGGCGATCAGGTCGTCCGGATTTTCGACGGCGAGATGATAGGAATGGACAAAATAGGCATGCAGCCCGTCCTCGCCGGTCCTGATGCCGGAAAACAGCGGATGCGGCTTGGCAAGCTCCAGCGTGTTCCAGCCGATCTGCGGGATTTTCAGCGCCGGATCGGAAGGGACCATCTCCGTGACATCACCCTTGATCCAGCCGAACCCCTGCGTGGTGGTCTTTTCCAGCCCGCGTGACGACATCAGCTGCATGCCGACGCAAATGCCGAGGAACGGCCGGCCGGATGTCTCCACCGCGTCGATCAGCGCCTGCTGCATGCCATCGACGGCGTCGAGACCGCGGCGGCAATCGGCATAGGCGCCGACGCCGGGCAGCACGATGCGGTCGGCGCTGGCGACGCGATCGGCCTTGTCGGTGAGCTCGATCTCCGCGTCGATGCCGGCTTCACGCGCGGCGCGCTCGAAGGCTTTCGTTGCCGAGCGCAGATTGCCGGATCCGTAGTCGATGATCGCAACGCGCATCAGCGTTCTCCATAATTTTCAAACAGGCCGACAGCCGTGCGGCCATCGGCAGGCCTTGCTACCGCAGCCGGCAGCACCGGCGGTTGCCAGATGGCTTCGCCTTCGGTTGTCCCATCGGTGGCCGTGGCGTGGTCATAGATCATTTCGGCGGTGGCCAGGTCGCCGGCGGTGACAATCGACTGCAGCGTCCAGCCTCTGGATTGCAGGCGTTGGACAATAAAGGCGGAGCCTTCCAGGGCAACCAGCAGGCGTAAAGCCAGTTCGATCAGCAATCCCGCCAGGCTTGGTTCGGGGATTGCAAAGGCGATGAGCCCTTGCAGGATGGCGACGGTAATGCCGGCAATCCATTGGCGCTGGAACAGCAGCCAGATCGCCGGAAAGACGAAGGCCAGCCAGGAAAACTTGTCGGCGATGAACCGTGCATTTTCGTCGCTCTTCAGAGCGCCGGGAGATGTCAGAACCAGATAGGAGGCCATATCAGCCAACTTTCAATAAAGGCCGGATCAGACCAGCGTTCCCTTGGTCGAAGGAACGCGGCCTGCCTGGCGCGGATCGATCTCTGTTGCCGTGCGAAGCACGCGGGCAACGGCCTTGAAGCAGGTTTCGGAGATATGATGGTTGTTGGCGCCGTAGATGTTCTGCACATGCAGCGTGATGCCGCCGTGCTGGGCGAGCGCCTGGAAAAACTCGCGCACCAGTTCTGTATCGAAGGTGCCGATCTTGGGCGCCGAGAAGGCGACGTTCCAGACGAGAAACGGCCGGCCGGAGACATCGACGGCGGCGCGGGTCATGGTCTCGTCCATGGCCAGATCGAGAGAGGCATAGCGGGTGATGCCGCGCCGGTCTCCGAGCGCCTTGGAAAGCGCCTGGCCGATGGCGATGCCCGTGTCTTCCACCGTGTGATGATCGTCCACATGCCGGTCGCCGTCGGCGACGATGTCCATGTCGATCAGCGAATGGCGGGAAAGCTGCTCCAGCATATGGTCGAAAAAGCCGACGCCGGTCGAGATCCGCGACGTTCCGGTGCCGTCGATATTGACGGACACGGTCACCGAGGTTTCGTTGGTCTTGCGCGAAACGCTGCCGGTGCGGGTGGGTTGCTGGTCGGCCATCAGGTTCTCCAGAATGGTACAGAGCCGCTCCATAACAGGCGGTGGGTGAAATATCCAGAACTGCCGCCATGATTCTCGCGGGCGCGAAACCCAGCCGGATCAAAGCACCACGGGGAACCGGGATGGTGGGCTATTTGCAATCTGCAAAAGCGCTCTTACATAGGCTTCAACAGGGCCGACGTCCGGCCCTTCGAAAGGGCCCGGCGGCCGGGCAAGGTGAGTTTTCATGACAACGATTATTACCGTCCGGAAGGGCGGACAGGTGGTGATGGCAGGTGATGGCCAGGTGAGCCTCGGCCAGACCGTGATGAAGGGCAATGCCCGCAAGGTGCGCCGTCTTGGCAAGGGCGAGGTGATCGCCGGATTTGCCGGCGCCACCGCCGATGCGTTTACGCTTCTGGAGCGGCTCGAAGCCAAGCTCGAGCAATATCCGGACCAGCTGATGCGCGCCGCCGTCGAGCTTGCCAAGGACTGGCGCACCAACAAGTATCTGCGCAATCTGGAAGCGATGATGCTGGTCGCCGACAAGTCGATCACGCTGGCGATCACCGGCAATGGCGACGTGCTTGAACCCGAACATGGCACGATCGCCATCGGTTCGGGCGGCAACTATGCCTTCGCCGCCGCGCGGGCGCTGATGGATTCGGACAAGACGGCCGAAGAGATCGCCCGCCGCTCGATGGAAATTGCCGCCGACATCTGCGTCTATACCAATGGCAACATCATCGTCGAAAAGATCGATGCCGCATAACCGCGAAGCAGTTCAGCGTAACCGGCGTATTTTTGAAAGAAGACCATGACCACATTTTCACCCCGTGAAATCGTATCGGAGCTCGACCGGTTCATCATCGGCCAGCACGATGCCAAACGCGCTGTCGCGATCGCCTTGCGCAACCGCTGGCGCCGCCAGCAGCTCGATGACGAGCTGCGCGACGAAGTGATGCCGAAGAATATTCTGATGATCGGACCGACCGGCGTCGGCAAGACGGAAATCTCCCGCCGCCTCGCCAAGCTGGCCGGTGCGCCCTTCATCAAGGTCGAAGCGACGAAATTCACCGAAGTCGGCTATGTCGGCCGCGATGTCGAGCAGATCATCCGCGATCTCGTCGAGGTCGGCATCGGTCTCGTGCGCGAGAAGAAGCGCGCCGACGTCAAGGCCAAGGCGCATCTGAACGCCGAGGAGCGTGTGCTTGACGCGCTGGTCGGCGCCACCGCATCGCCTGCGACGCGTGACAGTTTCCGCAAGAAGCTGCGCGCCAACGAACTGGACGACAAGGAAATCGACATCGAGATCGCCGATACGGCGACACCCGGCGGCGGCTTCGAAATCCCCGGCATGCCGGGCGCCAATATCGGCGTGCTCAATCTGTCGGAAATGTTCGGCAAGGCCATGGGCCCGCGCACCAAGAAGGTGCGCTCGACGGTCAAGGAGAGCTACGGCATCCTGATCAACGACGAATCCGACAAGCTGCTCGACAACGACGAGATCCAGCGCGAGGCCGTGCGCTCGGCCGAAAACGACGGCATCGTCTTCCTCGACGAGATCGACAAGATCGCCGCGCGCGATGGCGGCATGGGGGCCGGTGTTTCACGTGAAGGCGTGCAGCGCGATCTTCTGCCGCTGGTCGAGGGCACGACGGTTGCGACCAAATATGGACCGGTCAAGACCGACCATATCCTGTTCATCGCATCCGGCGCCTTCCATGTCGCGAAGCCTTCGGACCTCCTGCCGGAATTGCAGGGCCGCCTGCCGATCCGCGTCGAGCTGAAGGCGCTGACCAAGGAAGACTTCCGCCGCATCCTGACGGAAACCGAAGTCAGCCTGATCCGCCAGTACAAGGCGCTTCTGGAAACCGAAGGCGTCAGTCTCGATTTCACCGACGACGCGCTCGATGCACTGGCCGATGTCGCCGTCATGCTCAATACGAGCGTCGAAAATATCGGCGCGCGGCGCCTGCAGACGGTGATGGAGCGTGTTCTCGACGAGATCTCCTATGCGGCCCCGGACAAGTCCGGCGAATCGCTGAAGATCGATGCGGAATACGTGAAGAAGCATGTCGGCGATCTCGCCGCCAATACCGACCTGTCGCGCTACATCCTGTAAAGGCGGGCGCTGCGGTTCAAAGGTTAAAGAGGGCATCTGTCACGCGACAGGTGCCCTTGGTTGTGTCTGGAGGCTGCACGCGATAAGCCTGTGTCCGTGCCGGGCATGATTCCGACACGATTTTGCCGCATGCGTCCCGGCGCATCCAGCCAGTCATGACAGGTTCACAGGAAACAGATCGTGCGCGCCATCGTTCATATGCTTCTTATCGCGGGAATGATTCTCGTGACCGGTCCGGCCATGGCGGATGGCATTCGGGTCGTACCCGCCGGGAACCGGTACCAGGAGCAGCCGAACGTACCGGGAGCGTCGCTGCGGCGCACCAAGGCGGGCAAGACGTCCTTCGATGCGAAATATGAGAAGGTACGCAATCTTCTTGCCAGCGACGGCAAGCTGATGGGCAAGATCAAATCGACGGCGCGCGCCTATGGTATCGATCCGATCCATATCGTCGGCGCCATCGTCGGCGAGCATACCTACAATGTCGACGCCTATGACCGGCTGCAGTCCTATTACGTGAAGGCGGCCGCCTATGCCGGCGACAGCTTCCGTTTCGCCTACGAGGGCGAGACGGTTGCCGATTTCGTGGCGCGTCCGGAGTTTTCCAGATGCGCCGGCAAGAAGGGCTCCTATGCGCTCTGGAGCTGCCGTGAAAACGTGTGGGACGCGGTCTTCCGCGGTCATACCGTTGCCGGCAATTCCTATCCCGACAACCGTTTCAGCGCGGTGTTTTTCCAGCCGTTTTACGCCGGCCAGACATTCGGTCTTGGCCAGCTCAATCCGCTGACAGCCCTGATGCTGACCGATACGGTGTCGCGCGTGTCCGGCTATGAAGCGCTGGATGAAAAGGATGCCGCCGGCGTCTACAAGGCGATCATGGATCCCGATCAGTCGATTGCCTATGTTGCGGCGGCGATCCGCCACTCGATCGACGCGTACAAGTCGATCGCCGGCATGGACATCTCCAACAATCCCGGCATCACCGCGACGCTCTACAATGTCGGCAACCCGGACCAGCGTGCCGCAGCACTCGCGGCGAAAAATAACGGCGGCGGTACAATTTGGCCCGAGGAAAATTATTACGGCTGGCTGGTCAACGACAAGCTGGCCGAACTGAAGGCGCTTCTCTAGCTTTCCTGAAATAGCCACACCTTCATGCAAGGGTGGCCATGCGACGGTTGGCCATTGGAGCCGCCCGCCTGCGGCGGCGCCCGGAAGGATAGTCCATGGACATGAGACCCGAACCTTTCGAACCACCCGCGCCGATCCCGCGCACGGTGCCGCCGTCGCGTCTCCAGATCATCCGCACCGCGATGCGCAATCCGCTGGAGCTCTGGGGCGAGCCTTCCTACACATTGCCCTGGATCGACACCAAGTTCGTCAATCAGCGCACCCTGATCGTCAACGACCCGAACCTCATCCGCTACATTCTGGTCGAGAATGCCGCCAATTACGAGATGTCGAAGGTGCGGCGCCTCATTCTGCGGCCGATTCTGCGCGACGGGCTGCTGACGGCCGAGGGCGAGGTCTGGAAGCGGTCGCGCAAGGCCATGGCGCCGGTATTCACGCCGCGCCATGCGCGCGGCTTTGCCGCCAAGATGCTGTCGAAGACCGAGGAATACACTGCGAAGTACGACGAAGTGGCGACCATGGGGTCGATCGTCAATATCGCCAACGACATGACCGAGCTGACCTATGAAATCCTCTCGGAGACGCTGTTTTCCGGGCAGATTGCCGCCGAGACCGAGGGGTTTGCCGACAGCGTCGAACGGCTGCTGCACCGGATGGGCCGCGTCGATCCGATGGACCTGATGCTGGCGCCGTCCTGGGTGCCGCGGCTGACCCGCATCGGCGGCGCCAGGGTGATGGCGGAGTTCCAGTCGATCGTTGCCAAGACCATGGACCAGCGGCGGGCGCTGATGCGCTCGGACCCGGACGCGGCGCCGCAGGATTTCCTCACCCTGCTGTTGCAGCTGGAGCGGCCACAGGGTCTTTCGACCGACGAAATCGCCGACAATATCCTGACTTTCATCGGTGCTGGACACGAGACGACGGCACGGGCGCTCGCCTGGACGCTCTATTGCGTCGCCAACTCCTCGCATGTGCGCGAGAACATGGAGGCGGAGATCGACGCGGTGCTGTCGAGCGGAGCCGAACCGGTGGACTGGCTGGATCTGATGCCGCATGTGCGCGCCTCCTTCGAGGAGGCCATGCGGCTCTATCCGCCGGCGCCCTCGATCAACCGGGCGGCGATCAGGGCGGATTCCTGGACCTCGCCGGAGGGCGAGCGGGTGGATATTCCCAAGGGCATCTCGGTGCTGGTCATGCCCTGGACGCTGCACCGCCATGCGCTCTACTGGGAAAAGCCGCGCGCCTTCATGCCGGAACGTTTCCTGCCGGAAAATCGCGACAAGCTGCACCGCTTCCAGTACCTGCCGTTCGGCGCAGGCCCGCGCATCTGCATCGGCGCGACGTTCGCGCTGCAGGAGGCGGTGATCGCGCTCGGCGTCCTGATGAAGCGGTTCCGGTTCGACGTGACGCCGGAGACAAAACCCTGGCCGGTGCAGCGGCTGACCACGCAGCCTAGGGGCGGGCTGCCGATGAGGGTGACGGCTCGGTAAAGGTCTTGCCCGGCGTTTGCGATTGCACGGCGCGGATCGGCGAATCCGACGGCACCGGCTCCTGCAGCTGCTTCTTCGGCTTCTTGATGGTCTTGATCGCCGCACAGGTTGCGTCACCGACGCCCTCGCAGGGTTTGTAGACGACGATCTCGCTGCCCGCGCCATCGTCCCAGACGGCCTGGATGGCCAGCGTTTTCACCTCTCCGGCCGGCAGCGAGATGTAGATGTATTTATTGGTACTATCCTCGGGCAGGTTGAACGGGATCTGCGGATTGCAGGCGCCGAGCGGAAAGCGTTTGTCGAGCGCATCGGAATTGATCGAATAGCGGATTTCCGACAGGCGGCAATGCATCGTCTGCAGCGCAGTGAAATAGATCAGCTGCCTGTCGTCGTAGTTGCGGAACTGGATCCAGCCGCTCACCTTGTTGGCGTCGAGCATCGCCTTGTAGATCGCCACATCGGGAAGCACCGGCTTGTAGTCTTCCTCGTCTCCGGCGTCCTGCGCCAATGCGGGGCCGGCGAGGGCAGCGCAGCCCGCAAGCGCCAGCAAGAGCATTGAGAAACGGGTCATGCGATTGATCCTCCCTGCCGGCGCTGTCGCTCCGGCCGAACACGCATGTCGGCGAAGCGATGGCCTTTCCCGGAAAGATGTCATATCACCTCGTCCATATCCTTTGAAGCCGGGTATCCGGCGCTGCCCGAATGGACTTTGCTGTGACGGACCATCTCCTCCTCGGTATCGACACCGGCGGTACCTATACCGACGCGGTTCTTTTCAGCGAGACCGAAGGAGTCGTCGCCAAGGCGAAGGCGCTGACCACGCGTCACGATCTCTCCGTCGGGATCGCCGGTGCCGTCGATGCGGTGCTGGAGCAGGCAAAGGTGCCGGCCGGCGCCATCAGCCTCGTGTCACTGTCGACGACGCTTGCGACCAATGCGCTGGTTGAGGGGCAGGGCGGTCGCGCCGGTCTCGTGATGATCGGCTTTGGCCCGGAAGACCTGAAGCGTGACGGTTTACAGGAGGCGCTGGGCTCCGATCCGGTGATCTTTTTGCCGGGCGGGCACAATGTCCATGGTGGCGAAACGCCGCTCGACATGACGGCGCTCGACGAGGCCCTGCCGCAGCTTTCGGCGCAAGTCTCGTCCTTCGCCGTCGCCGGTTATTTCGCCGTACGGAATCCGGCTCATGAACAGCGGGTGCGCGACCGCATCCGCGATGTCTCGCACCTGCCAGTCACTTGCAGCCACGAACTTTCCTCCAAGTTGGGCGGCCCGCGCCGGGCGCTGACAACCCTGCTGAACGCTCGCCTCGTGTCGATGATCGATCGGCTGATCGGTGCCTGCGAAGGCTTCCTCCAGCAGCGCGGCATCGATGTGCCGATGATGGTCGTGCGTGGCGACGGCGCGCTGATTTCGGCAGCGGAGGCCCGGCTGCGGCCGATCGAGACGATACTCTCTGGCCCCGCAGCAAGCCTTGTCGGCGCCCGGCACCTGACCGGCCTCGACAATGCCGTCGTCTCCGATATCGGCGGCACCACCACGGATGTCGCCGTGCTCGATCAGGGCCGCCCGCGGCTGGACGGCGAAGGCGCCGTCGTCGGCGGATTCCGCACCATGGTCGAGGCGGTCGCCATGCGCACCTTCGGGCTTGGCGGTGATTCGGAGGTTCGTATCAACGACCGCGGCCTGCAGGCGAGGATCGATCTCGGCCCGCGCCGGTTTCTGCCATTGAGCCTTGCCGCCTTCCAGCATGCGGATGCGGTTATTTCCGTGCTCGAACGGCAATTGCGCACCGCGCATGGGGGGCGGCATGACGGCCGTTTTGCTGTCCGCACCGGGCTTCCGGATCATCTGGCAAGCGGACTTCAGCCGCAGGAGCAGGCCTTGTACGAGCGGATCGGCGCGGTGCCGGTGGCGCTGGAGAGCCTTTTGACCAGCACGCTGCAAAAGGCGACGCTGGACAGGCTGGTGGCGCGTGGCCTCGTGCATATCTGCGGCCTGACACCGTCGGATGCCATGCATGTGCTGGGACGGCAGGACCAGTGGAACGCAACGGCGGCGCGGCTGGGGGCGGAACTCGCCGCTCGGGTGAAGGATGGATCGGGAAAGCCGATTGCCTCGTCCGCCGAAGCTCTGTCGGACATGATCGTCGCCCGCCTGACCCGCCAGTCCGCCGAGGTTATTCTCTCCTCCTGCCTGGCGGAGGACGGCGCGGCAATCGATCCGGCCGTGTCGCTGGCCGTCGACCGGGCCTTGAAACGCGAACCCGGGATCGTTGCTTTCTCGCTGTCTCTCGATCGTCCATTGGTAGGTCTCGGCGCCTCCGCGCCGGTTTATTATCCGGCTATTGCGGATATGCTGGGGGCTGAATCCCGCATCCCGCCGGAGGCCGGTGTTGCCAATGCGGTGGGGGCGGTCGTCGGCCAGGTGCGCGCCTCGGTCACCGTCTTCGTGACGGTGCCGGAAGAGGGGATCTTCATCGTCAATGGCGCGGGACCGAGCAGCCGCTTCCTTGATGAAGGCGCGGCGTTCGCATCGGCGCGCGCGCGGGCGCAAATGGCGGCCCTGACGTCCGCCCGGTCAAACGGCGCCGATGAGCCGGCGGTGATGATGCGCGAGGAGATTGATGCGCCGGATATCGAGGGCAGCCGCAAGCTGGTCGAGGCCCGGTTCACCGCCATCGCCAGCGGCCGTCCGCGCGTGGCGCACGGCTGATTTGTTCTTTTCTGGAAATAATTCTTCGCATTTTCGCTGGATTGACAGGGAATGAAACCGTGAGAGACTGCGGCCTCTCATATTAAAGCGTTAATTCATGGAGTTGGTCATGGGCCGGATTGAAAAGAATGGACTGGGAATCGATGCGGACCTGCATGCATTCCTCGTCGGCGAGGCATTGCCCGGTACCGGAGTCGATGCCGACCGGTTCTTCGCGGCCTTTTCCCAGATCGTCCATGATCTCGCGCCGAAGAATCGCGATCTTTTGGCCAAGCGAGACGCGCTGCAGGAAAAGCTCGACAGCTGGTACCGGCAGAACGGTGCGCCCGTTGATATGGCGGTCTATGAAGGTTTCCTGAAGGAGATCGGATATCTTCTGCCGGAAGGCCCGGATTTTTCCGTTTCCACCAGCAATGTCGATCCCGAGATCGCCACGATCGCCGGGCCGCAGCTCGTCGTGCCCGTCATGAATGCGCGTTATGCGCTCAACGCCGCCAATGCCCGCTGGGGTTCGCTCTACGATGCGCTGTATGGCACCGATGCGATTGCCGACGACGGTGGTGCGGAGAAGGGCAGGGGCTATAACCCGGTTCGCGGCCAGAAGGTCATCGCCTGGGCGCGCGGCTTTCTCGATGCGAGCGCGCCGCTGTCGGCCGGCAGCTGGAGTGATGTCACAGCATTTTCCATTGACGGTGAAAACCTGTCGATCTCGACCGCATCAGGTCCGGCCAAGCTCGCCGATCCCCGCCAGTTTGCCGGCTATCGTGGCGACAAGGCATCCCCGTCGCATCTGCTTTTGAAGAAGAACAACCTGCATATCGAGATCGTCATCGACGCCTCGACGGCAACCGGCAGGGATGACCGGGCGCATATCTCCGACGTCATTCTCGAATCGGCGATCACCGCGATCATGGACTGCGAGGATTCGGTCGCGGCCGTCGATGCGCAGGACAAGATCGTCGTCTATCGCAACTGGCTTGGCCTGATGAAGGGCGACCTGCAGGAGGACATCACCAAGGGCGGCAAGACCTTTACGCGCCGGCTCAATCCGGATTTCGGCTTTACCGCGCCGGATGGATCGGAAATCTCGCTGAAGGGCCGCGCCCTGATGCTGATCCGCAATGTCGGCCACCTGATGACCAATCCGGCCATTCTCGACCGCGATGGCAACGAAGTTCCGGAAGGCATCATGGATGCGATGATCACCGGCCTGATCGCGCTCTACGATATCGGTCCGGGTGGCCGCCGGATGAATTCGCGCGAAGGCTCGATGTATGTCGTCAAGCCGAAGATGCACGGCCCGGAAGAGGTCGCCTTCGCCTCGGAAATCTTCGGCCGCGTCGAAGAAGCGCTGGGCATGGCGCCCAACACCATGAAGATGGGCATCATGGACGAGGAACGCCGCACCACGGTCAATCTCAAGGAATGCATCCGCGCTGCCAGGGAGCGCGTGGTCTTCATCAATACCGGCTTCCTCGATCGCACCGGCGACGAGATGCACACCTCGATGGAAGCAGGCCCGATGATCCGCAAGGGCGATATGAAGCAGGCCGCCTGGATTGCGGCCTACGAGAACTGGAACGTCGATATCGGCCTTCAATGCGGCCTGTCCGGCCATGCGCAGATCGGCAAGGGCATGTGGGCGATGCCCGATCTGATGGCGGCGATGCTGGAGCAGAAGATCGCCCATCCGAAGGCCGGCGCCAACACCGCCTGGGTGCCTTCGCCGACGGCGGCAACACTACACGCGACGCACTATCACAAGGTCGATGTTGCCGAGGTTCAGGCCAGTTTGAAAAGCCGGGCGAGGGCAAAGCTCAGCGATATCCTGTCGGTGCCGGTCGCTTCTCGCCCGAATTGGACAGCGGAAGAAATTCAGCGCGAGCTCGACAATAATGCCCAAGGCATTCTCGGTTACGTCGTCCGCTGGATCGACCAGGGCGTCGGCTGCTCCAAGGTGCCCGACATCAACAATATCGGCCTGATGGAAGATCGCGCGACCCTACGCATCTCCGCCCAGCACATGGCCAACTGGCTGCATCATGGCGTCGTGACGCAAGCGCAGATCGTCGGGACGATGAAGCGCATGGCAGCGGTCGTCGATGGCCAGAATGCCGGGGATCCGGCCTATACGCCGATGGCCGGTAATTTCGACGGCTCCGTCGCCTTCCAGGCGGCGCTCGAACTGGTGCTGAAGGGCCGCGAACAGCCGAACGGCTATACCGAACCGGTCCTGCACCGCCGCCGGCTGGAGCTGAAGGCAAGCCAGGCTGTGTCTGTTTGATGGACGGAAGCGGCAACCCTTTTTCAGCAAAAATAGACCGTTTCCGGGAGCTTCACACCTGCCATAACGTCTCTGGTGAGAGCTGATCCCCCGGTGATCGGGCAAGGGGAACGGAGCGCATTCCCCAATTTCCCTCATGCTCGCCTTTGTGGCGGGCATCCAGCGACCCGACGTCCGCCGGGTCAGAGAATTCGTTAAGCCTTGGATAAGGTGATCCTTCACTGCGCAGACGCGCGGTGGCTGGATGCCTGTGACGGGCACAGGCATGACGGGGTAGTATGATGCCTCCAAAAAAATCATCCCCGTTTTTCCCCGCATCCAAAAGAGCGGCCATACTATTCCCACCTTCACCACCGGAGTGTTTCGCGAGACGATCGTGGGCAGGGGGAGGTTGGTGCCCGTGTCGATGGCCGTAACGTGCGGTCCGGGATACGGGGGATGGTGCCCGGGCGGGAAACCGCTTCAAAAATGTCTCCCCCGCGGCTTCCAGGCTGCGGTTTGGTTGAGCCATGCAAGTCTTGGCGCAAATGCCGGGATGCAGCGGGACAAGGGTTGCCATTCGTAGGGGCCGGAAGCCCCGAGAGAAGCCAAAGGCCACGCGGAAGCGGTGCCACATTAAAATTACTGTGAGAGGTTCCGCATCCGCGTGTGCTCTCCATGCTCTTTGAAAGCCGCAGGCGGTTTCCGTCGTGCGCATGCGAACCCGTGCCGCGCCATCGAAGGGCGCGAGTCGATCGGCCGGAACGTTCCCGATCTGAATCAAAAATCCCCGGACAAGCCGGGGATCTGAAAGATTCTGCGATGAACGCTCGGGTCTCGTTACTGCTGAACGATGACGCGGGTGTTCTTGCCGGGACGGACGCGGGCGTAGAGGTCGATGATGTCCTGGTTGATCATGCGGATGCAGCCGGACGAGGCCGCGGTGCCGATCGAGGCCCATTCCGGAGAACCGTGGATACGGAACAGCGTATCCTTGCCTTCGTCGTTGAACAGATACATGGCACGTGCGCCGAGCGGGTTGCGCAGGCCCGGGCCCATGCCGTTCTCGACATACTGGGCGACGTCCGGCTTGCGCACGGCCATTTCCTTCGGCGGATGCCAGGTCGGCCATTCCTGCTTCCAGGCCACATAGGCGCGGCCTTCCCAGGCAAAGCCGGCCTTGCCGACGCCGATGCCGTAGCGAACGGCCTTGCCGCCGGGCAGCACGAAATAGAGGAAGCGGTTCGGCGTGTTCACGATGATCGTGCCGGGCTTTTCAGCCGTGGCATAGTCGACGATCTGGCGATGGAAACGCTCGTTGACCTTGTTGATCGGGATCGCCGGGAGGGCATAACCGTGATCTTCGATCGGGCCGTAACTGTCGGAGAAGATCTGGTTGGTTGCGACTTTTTCGCCGATGGGAGCGATCGGCGCTGTGGAGCAGCTGGCCAAAACGAGAGTGGCCGCGAGGCTGCACAGCAGAACTGCATTGCGGAAGCGCATGGGTGTCTCTTAAAATGAAGTTAAGAATATCTGGGTCGTCTCGACCATCAGTGATTATGGGTTATTTTCGATTACCATCCCGATTGCAAGTGAATGCGGCGCAGCATTCCGGCAGGACGTTCCAAAAACTCCACGGAGTGTTTTTTTGCAACAAAAGCGGCGTTATGCCAGAGTTTAACGCATGGCGATTCTCTCTATCCACAACGATAGTCCTTTGATCGACGGGCGGCAGTCGCAGCGCGCGATGATGGTGCGCCGCGGCATACAGCGTTACCTGCATGAGATGCGCCATGCGGTGCTTCCCGAGTTGACGCTCGCGAGCGGACGGCGTGCCGATCTGATTTCGCTTTCGCCCAAAGGGGAGATCTGGATCGTCGAGATCAAGACCTCGATCGAGGATTTTCGCGTCGACCGGAAATGGCCGGACTATCGCATCCATTCCGACCGGCTGTTCTTCGCCACCCATGCCGGCGTGCCGCTCGATATTTTTCCCGAAGAATGCGGGCTGCTGCTGTCGGATGGTTATGACGCCGAGATGATCCGCGATGCGCCGGAACACCGGCTGCCGGCGGCGACACGCAAATCCGTATCCCTCAATTTCGCCCGTGTCGCAGCTCAGCGGCTGATGCTGGCGGAATGGTCGGCTGACCGGGCAGGCGATACCAGCCCGAATATGCGCGAGATCGTCTCCGGTTCGCTGGACGGCGAAAGCTGAGCCAACGCCGTCATCGGGGGATGAACCCTATTTGGGGGCGCGCTTGGCCAGGATGCGCTGCAGCGTGCGGCGGTGCATATTGAGCCGGCGGGCGGTTTCCGAAACGTTGCGCTCGCACATTTCATAGACGCGCTGGATATGCTCCCAGCGGACGCGATCGGCCGACATCGGATTTTCCGGCGGCTCGGCGCGTTCGCCGGCCCGCTGCACCAGGGCTGCGAAGATATCGTCGGCATCGGCGGGCTTGGCGAGGTAGTCGACGGCGCCGAGCTTGACCGCGTTGACGGCGGTGGCGATATTGCCATAGCCGGTCAGCATGATGATGCGGGTATCATCGCGCCGGGCGCGGATCGCTTCGATGACGTCGAGACCGCTACCGTCGCCGAGTCTGAGATCAACGACCGCATGTTTCGGCGGCCGGGTCTTTGCCTTGGCGATACCTTCGGCGACCGATTCGGCGATATCGACGGTAAAGCCGCGCGTTTCCATGGCGCGGGCAAGCCGGCGCAGGAACGGCGCATCGTCATCGACGATCAGCAGTGAGGTATCGGCGCCGATCAACGAGGCATCATCGACTGCTGCGTCCGGCTGTTCGGTGAGTTTGTCCGTCATGTCGCAATCCTCGGTGCAGGTCTCTTGTTCTTGCACTCTATGTCAGTTCGCATAGTCTCGCTTCCAAATGCCGTAAAGTCATTTTGACAGTTTTGTGTCCATCAGAATGCGCGGCCATTCGACGCTGACGCGGGCGCCGGGCTTTTCCGGGCCGCCGTTTTCGAAGGACAGCTTTGCGCCCGAACGCTCCAGAAGCGTCTTGGCGATGAACAAGCCCAGCCCCAGCCCGCCGGCGCTGTCGTCCTTCTGGCGCTTGGTAACATAGGGCTCGCCGATCCGGCTGAGAATATCGGGCGCGTAACCGTCGCCGTCATCCTCGATCATCACCGAGACGATCTCCGGCGTATGGGTGACGGTCACCGTCACCTCGTTCTTGGCATAGTCCACCGCGTTTTCCAGCAGATTGCCGAGGCCATAGAGAATGCCGGCATTGCGGTTGCCAACCGGTTCCGTGGCGCGATTGCCCTGTTCGACCAGATGGATCTGGATGCCGAACTCGCGATGCGGCGCCATCACCTCCTCGATCAGCGACGACAGCGGCAGATGGCGCATATGCGCCTCGTTTTCCGAGGACAATGTCGTCAGTCGCCGCAGGATATCCCGGCAGCGTTCGCTCTGGCTGCGCAACAGGTGGACGTCTTCGCCGAACCGCGGATCGTCGCCAAGCTCGCGCTGCATTTCCTTGGCAACGACGCTGATGGTCGCAAGCGGAGTGCCGAGCTCATGCGCGGCGGCGGCGGCAAGCCCGTCGAGCTGCGAGAGATGCTTTTCCCGCTGCAGCACCAGCTCCGTTGCCGTCAGCGCTTCGGCCAGTTCGCTCGCCTCCAGTGACACACGATAGGTATAGAAGGCTGCAAAGGCCGTGGTCGAGACGATGGCGACCCAGAAGCCGGCGGTCAGGATCGTCGGCACCAGCAGGACCACGCCCGGATACCAGGGCAGGGGAAAGGGAGAAAAGGCCAGTGCCGTGATGCCGATGATGGCAAGGATCGCCAGCGCGATGCTGTGCAATTTCGGCTGCGAGGTGGAGGAGATAATGACGGGCACGCAGACCAGCGGCGCGAAGGGATTGGCAAGGCCGCCGGTGATGAACAGCAGCGCGGTCAGTTGGGCAAGATCGATGCCGAACAGCGCAAAGGCGGCCGGCGGTTGCAGGCGGTGGGTCGGGGGATAGCGGATGGTGAGATAGACATTCACCCAGGCGAGCAAGGAGATCAGCGAGCAGCAGGCCAGCAACGGCAGCGGAAACCGCAGCCAGAAGGCCACGATCATCACCGAGATCGATTGCCCGCCGACCGCCAGCCAGCGCAGGCGCACGATCGTCTGCAGGCGCAGGACGCGGCTTGTGGTGGCTTCTTCCCCGTCGAGTGCGGCCGCTGTCATCCGGTTTCCTGTCGTCATCGTCATGGGCGTCTCATGTACCACGCGGTTTTGCCCGTGTCGTCGGCGGTGCGTTTGCCGGATCGTCCGGCCAGGGATGTTTGGGGTAACGGCCGCGCATGTCGGCGCGGACATCTTTCCACGATCCTGCCCAGAAGCCGGGCAGGTCGCGCGTCGTCTGCATCGGCTTGTGGCCCGGCGAAACCAGCTCCAGCAGCAAAGGCAGCCGTCCGCCGCCAATCGAAGGATGCGTCTTCAGCCCGAACAGCTCCTGAACACGGATCGACAGCACCGGCTCGTCGCTGTCATAACGGATCGGATGGCGCTGGCCGGTCGGCGCTTCGAAATGGGTTGGTGCCAGACGGGCGAGATCGCGGGCGACGTCATGCGGCACCAGCGACTGCAGGCCTTCGGAAAGGCTCCCCGCATTGATATCGTCGATACCGCGCGTATCGCGCTGGTAGGGCACGAACCAGTCGTCCAGCCGTGCCAGCAGGCTGTCATCCGACATATCCGGCCACGGATCGCCGAGCGTGCGGTGGAGAAACCCGATCCGATCGCGCAATTGTGCTGCTTCCTTCGAAAATGGAAGGGCCGTAAGACCAAGCTGGCGAACACCGTCGGCCAGCGCGCGGGCCGATGCTTCACCTTTTGGCCGGGGCAGCGGTGTCTCGTCGAAAATGATGGCGCCGAGCCGCGTGACCCGCCGTGCCCGGACCTGCCGGCTCGACCGGTCGAAGAAGGTCTGGTCTTCCCGGACGATCGCCTGCGGCATGTGGGCTTCGACATCGGCGCGGGAAATCTCGGCTGCGGCCAGAATGCGCTGTCCGCCGGCACGGCCGGTGAGGTCGGCGATGACCAGCATCGCGCTGCCGGCCAGCCGTTCGGTCTCCGGCAGCTCTGCGCCGCGTCCATTGGCCATGACGAACCGGCCGCGGCCGCCGCGTTGCAGCGCGATCCGGTCCGGAAATGCCTGCATCAACAGAATGCCCGGTTGGACCGGGTCGCCTGCCTCCTTGCCGGCGCTCAAACCCTTGGCCATCCGCCGGGCAAGCCCGCGTGAAGCATCGGCACGGTCGCCGCGCTCGGACTTGAAGCGGCGCAGCCGATCTTCCAGATCGATGCTGTTGCCGCCCAGACCCTGTTCGGTCAGAACCACGGCTAAAAGACAGGCTTCATAGGCCTGCCCGTCCTCTGCCGCCGAAACGGCCATGGCGGCAAGCCGCGGCGGCAACGCCAGCTGGCGGATCTGTTTTCCGCGTGCCGTCAATGCGCCATTGGCATCGAGGGCGCCAAGCTGGGCCAGCAGCGCCCTGGCTTCCTGCCAGGTCGTGACGGGCGGCGGATCGAGAAAGGCAAGACCGGCGGGATCGGTGACGCCCCAATGGGCAAGATCGAGCACGAGGCCCGACAGGTCGGTCGAGAGAATCTGCGGCGGGGTGAAGGCGGGAAGGGCGGCCGTCTGGCCCGGATGCCAGAGACGAATGGCAATGCCGGGCTCTGTGCGTCCGGCCCGGCCCGCCCGCTGATCGGCGGACGCACGCGACACGCGCACGGTCTCCAGCCGGGTAATTCCGGTGGAGGCTTCGAAGGCCGGCAGCCGCTGAAGCCCGCTGTCGATGACGATCCGCACGCCATCGATGGTGATGGACGTCTCGGCGATCGACGTCGCCAGCACGATCTTGCGCGTCCCCGCCGTGGCCGGCCGGATGGCGGCGTCCTGTTCCTTCTGGCTGAGATTGCCGAACAGCGGCGTGATGATGGTCTCCGCGCCGAACCGGCCCGCCAGCCGTTCGGCCGTGCGGGTAATTTCCGCCTGTCCCGGCAGGAAGGCGAGGATGGAGCCGGTTTCCTCGCGATGCGCCTCGACGATCGCGCGCGTCACGGCATCTTCGACGCGTTCGGCCGACGGTCTTTCCCGATAGCGAACATCGACCGGGTAGCTGCGCCCCTGGCTTTCGATGACGGGTGCCCCGCCGAGAAGCTGCGCGACGCGGCCGACATCCAGCGTCGCCGACATCACGATCAGCTTGAGATCGTCGCGCAGCGCCTGCTGCACGTCGAGCGCCAAAGCCAATCCGAAATCGGCATCGAGCGAACGTTCATGAAATTCGTCGAACAGCACGGCCGAAACATTGGGAAGCTCCGGATCGTCGAGCAGCATACGGGCAAACACACCTTCGGTTACCACCTCGATGCGGGTCTTTGTCGATATCCGGCTGTCGAGCCGCATGCGGTAGCCAACGGTTTCTCCGACATTTTCGCCAAGCAGGCTGGCCATGCGGGCAGCGGCCGCGCGGGCCGCGAGCCGGCGCGGCTCGAGCAGGATGATCCGGCCGTCGCCGCGCCAGGGCTGATCCAGCAGGAAAAGCGGTACCAGCGTCGTCTTGCCGGCGCCGGGCGGCGCGGAGAGCACGACCGCCGGAGCCTGTGCCAAAGCCTCGCCAAGTTGCGGCAAAATCGCCTTGACGGGCAGGTCCGGCAGTGTGTCCGTCACGCTCATGGGCTGGTTTCCTCGCCGATCACCACGACATTGCCGCCGGCTGCGTCCGCGTCGGCTTGGTCATGCGTCACAAGAACGACCGGCAAGCCGGCGGATTTCGCCCTGGAGAAAACCAGGCTGCGTGTCTGTTGCCGCAGATCGGTGTCGAGTTTGGAGAAAGGCTCGTCGAGCAGCAGGAAACGCGGTGCCGACAGCAGCACCCGTTGCAGCGCCACTCTGGCTTTCTGCCCGCCGGACAGCGTGGCTGGATCTCGCTCGAAGAAGCCGCCGAGATCGACGTCGGCAAGCGCCTGCTCCACCATGCGCCGGCGCTGGTCGCGCTTTGCGATCGATGGCGTCAACCCGAACAGGAGATTGCCGCCGACCGAGAGATGGGGAAACAAGAGGGGATCCTGAAACAGCATGCCGCAGCCGCGCTTTTCCGCCGCAACGCCGGTCAGGTCATTGCCGTCAATCAAGAGGCGGCCGGTGGTCGAAAAGGCCGGATCGAGAAAGCCGCCGAGAGAGGCAAGCAGGGCCGATTTGCCGGAGCCGGACGGCCCCATGATGGTCAGAACGTCGCCGGGCCGGACGATTGCCGACACCGACAGCAGCGTTCTACCGTGAAGGCGGATGGAAATCGCCTCCAGATGCAGGCCGTCTGTCTTGCCGTCGGGTTTCATTCAAATCCTCATCGCGCGCCGGTGGCGGAATAGCAAGTGCGGCACCAGCGATGCAATCAGAAATCCGGCGAAGGGAATGAGGGTCTGCAGCAGGGCATAGACGCCGATCATGCGTCGGTCGCCGCCCGACGATAGCGCCACGGCCTCGGTGGTGATCGTGACGATCCGCCCGGCGCCGATCAGAAGCGTTGGCAGATAGAGCCCGGCGGAAACCGCAAAGCCGACGGCAAAGGCGGTGAGCCACGCCCGCGTCAGCATCGGCAGACGAATATGAAGCAGGATCTGCAACGGCGACCTGCCGAGCCCCGCTGCCACCGTTTCATAGCGCCGGTCGAATGCCTGCCACGGCGGTGAAAGGGAGAGGGCGACATAGGGCAACACGAAAATCAGGTGCACGAACAGCAGAAGCGCGAACGACGCGCCAAGGCCGAGCGCGAGGCCGAGAATCTGCAGGCCGAACATGAAGCAGAGTTGCGGCACGATCAGCGGCAGATAGAGCACGACACGCAGAGCACCATCCGCGCGAAGGCTCTTTTGCCACAACAGGCCGATGGCCAGCACCAGCGCGATCGCTGCCGACGCGCCGGCAAGGCCGATCGCTGTCATGATCGGTCCAATGGCCTGCGGCAAGGCCCGTATCCAGGGTTTGAGCGTCGCACTGTGCGGCAACAACGATGGAAACGGCCAGAGACCGGCAATCGACCAGATGAAGAGCGTTACGAGACCGAGAAACACGAGTGCTGCCGATACCGTCATGGCAGCGCAGGCGATGCCACGGATCAGCTGGTCCTCGGACTTGCGGATGCCCGATCCGGAGATCCGTTTCAGAACAAAGGCGCCTGTCCTTTCCGCAACGAGCCAGAATACCATCGCCGTGATCGTCAACACGAGCTGAAGCAGCGCGCCCGCCGAGGCCAGGAACCGCATCTGCAGGTCGCTGTTGGCGATCCATTCGGTGATGCGCACCGGCAAAGGCGCCGGCAGATCGGGCCCGAGGATCACAGCCACATCAACGACAGAACTCGCATAGGCCAGCACCGCAAAGACCGGCAGGCGGATCTGCCGGTAGAGAAGCGGCCAGACACCGATCAGAAAACCCCGGACGCGCCCGTATCCAAGGCTTGCCGAAAGCTGCCGCATCTGCGCCAGCGGCACCTGTGGCAGGGCCGCCAGCGTCACCAGAAAGAGAAACGGCATTTCCTTGACGACCAGCCCCGCCATGACAGTCAATCCCAGCGGATCCTGCGGCACGGGCCAGTCGGGCGGGCTGGTATAGCCGGTCAGTCCCGGCGACAGCAGCCGCATGACAAAACCCGAGGGCGCAACGAGGAAGGCGAGCCCGAAGGCGGCGGCGGCATGCGGAACGGCAAGTAGCGGTGAAACCAGATGCTGGACCCGCGAAAACATCCGGGTTCCGGCATATCCGGCCGTGAACAGCATGACCATGACGACCGAAACGCCTGTCGCAACGAGCCCGGTTGCCAGGCTGACCAGCGATGAGCGGATGAGATGAGGCTGGGCTGCGAGATCAGCAAAATGATCGAAGGTAAGGTGATCACCGCCCAGCGCCGGCAAATATCCGAAAGCCGGCCCGATCGTACCGGCAAGTCCCGCCAGAACCGGCAGGCTGAGAAGGACAAGCATGAAGCCGGACAGCGTGAAGCGGCGCGTCACGTTTGCGCGCCTGTCCTGCGGTCGGCCGTCCTCAGTTCGCAGCCCCATAGCGCTTGATCCATTCCGCCTCGATGCGCGTCATCCAGTCCGGATGCGGCTCGGCCAGTGCCGGGCCAAGCTTCTCCGGCGGCAACGTCGCGACGCCGAGATCGAGCGCCGCGAATGCCGCCCTGTCCTTGTCCGCAAGCGTGCCGAGCGCCAGCACCGTCGGGTCGCCCCAGATCTTCGGATCCTGCTTTCTGAGCTGCGCTTCCGGCGACAGAAGGAAATTGGCCAGCACCAGTGCGCCCGCCTTGGCACTGGCATTGTAGGGAATGCCGACGAAATGCGTATTGCCGAGCGTTCCCTTCGAAAACACGAAGGACCGGACGCTGTCGGGCAGTTCACCCGCGGCAATTCCGGCCGAAGCTTCGGCCGGATTGAAGGCAAAGATGATGTCGAGTTCGCCGTCCGCCAGCTTCTGCTTCATGTCCGGATAGTTTTTCGGGAAAGCCTTGCCCTTGCGCCACAGCAGCGGATGCAGCTGGTCGAGATAGGCAAACAGCGGCGCCACATCCCGATTGAAGGTCACGTCATCGACCGGTTTCTGCAGCTTCTCCCGGTCGGCGATCAATTCGGTCAGGACCTGTTTGAGAAAGGACGAGCCGATGAAGTCCGGCGGCTGCGGATAGGAGAAATGCCCAGGATGAGCTTTCGCAAAGGAGAGCAGGTCTTTTGCCGAATCCGGCAGATTCTTTTTCGCGGTGCGGGCTTCATCATAGAAGAACACCAGCCTGGCCGCTCCCCACGGGCTTTCCAGCCCCTCGGTCGGAAGGGTGAAATCCGTTGTCACCGTCGGCTGGTTCTCGATATCGACGAGACCCCAGTTCGGCAGCTTCGTTGCCCAGTCCGGGGAAAACAGCAGGCCCTGACGCTTCATCGCGGCAAAATTCTCGCCGTTGATCCAGATGAGATCGACTGAGCCGTTCGCATCGCGGCCGGCGGATTTTTCGGCGAGCACCGTCGAGACGGCCTTGGTCGTATCGTCGAGCTTGACCTGCACGACCGTGACGCCGTAGCGCGCCTTCACCGCGTCGCCGGCCCACCGGATATAGGCATTGATGTTGTCCGATCCGCCCCAGGCATTGAAATAGACGGTCTCGCCACGCGCTTCGATGAGCACCCGGTCCCAGTCCGCCGCATCCGTCGCGCCTGCCTGCCGGATAGTCGGCAGCGCAAACGGCGCCAGCAGCGCCATCGTCATGAACATCCGTCGTGTCGATAGGATCATATGCGATCGCCCCCTCATATTTGTCCCTCGATGCCGGTAGCCTAAGCCAAGGCCGCGATCCGTCAACGCTGTCCACCGTCAACCGCCATCACGTTCCGGTGACGGTCATCAGCCGTGGGGTGAGCGCTCAAAGGCAAGAATAGCACCGGCCAGATCTTCAAGCGCGGCACCCACGGATTTGAACAGGGTGATTTCGCCGGGCTGCGTGCGCCCCGGGTGGCGTCCGCCGGTCAGTTCCGCGAGGTCCGCCCGGATCGAGCCGGGGGTAATGAGCCCGGCACGCAGCGGCTGAACCAGGTCGCCGCCTTCGCTGAGCGCGCCGTCGCGGGTATCGACGAACAGGGTGGCGCGCTCGACGGCCCGGTCATCGGATTCGCGCATGCCCGGTTTGAAGGCGCCGACCAGATCGAGATGCGCCCCCGCCTTCAGCCAGTCGCCACGGATCAACGGTTTCAATGACAGGGTCGCGCAGGAAATGATGTCGGCCGTGCGGGCGGCCGCTTCGATATCGGTGGCAACGGAAACGGAGATGCCGGGAAGGTCGATCTGCGCCGCCGTCGCCTCGGCCTTGCGGATGTCGCGGGCCCAGATCGTCACTTGCGAAATCGGCCGGACCGAAGCATGCGCCTCGATCAGGTTCTGCGACAGCCGACCGGCGCCGACCATCAGCATATGGTGTGCATCGCCGGCTGCGAGATAATCGGCCGCCAGCGCTGATGCCGCCGCGGTGCGGCGCGCGGTAAGCTCCGCCCCGTCGATGATCGCCAGCAACTGGCCGGTCTTGCCGGAAGACAGCAGATAGCTGCCATGGATCGCCGGCAGGTCGCGGCCGGTATTGCCGGGGAACACCGAGACCATCTTGACGCCGATATAGCTGCCCGGCTGCCAGGCGGGCATCAAAAGCAGGGTGGCGGCAGCCTCGCCGAGAACGGCGACATCATGATGATGGCGCACCGGCATCTCGCAGCCGTCGCGAAACATCGTTCTGAGCGCCGCGATCAGGTCGCTCCAGGGTAGCGCCGCGCGTGTCTCGGCTTCATTCAGAACCAGCATGTCCATCTCCGATGCTATAAAGGTCAGTGGACATTAGCAGGAGTTTCGTGGGCGGCAAAAGCACGGGATGTTGTGATGTCGTGCGGCCCGCGCATGACTGTGAATTGTGTCCAAACGCCCCTTTCCTGATTTTGACCATTTGGGAAAGATTTTGTTTCTGGAATTTGTTGATTGTTGTGCGGCTTCGGTGTGTTTTCCGGGTGAATTTGAAATACACTAGTAATAACAGTCGCTTATAAGAAACTTCATTTTTCTTGAAACTCTGTGTTGACTTGTTTCGGGTGTGTCGCCTATAAACCGCTCACCAACGAGGGCGGCGGCGCTGCTGGCGACCGACGAACTCGCTCTGAAGTTTCTTATGA
>NZ_LGLV01000012.1 GCF_001687365.1 Pararhizobium polonicum | reverse complement strand
AGGCGATGAACCCGGACTGGCGGGATTTGTATCATGAGCTTTGGTAGGCTTGGGCGTGGATCCTCGGGTCGAGCCCGAGGATGACGGAGGGGAGGGAGGCTGTTTGGGAAACTCGGATGCCGTCGACATCAGGATATTTGCTTTTGGTTGATCCAACCACAAAAGGTTGTCATCCTCGGGCCTGACCCGAGGATCCATTCCCAAGCCCCGCCGTCTCACACCTTCTCCACAAACCCGTCCAGCACCCGCTTCTGCCCCGCCCGGTCGAAATCGATCGTCAGCTTGTTGCCCTCGATGCCGGCAATATTGCCATTGCCGAACTTGATATGGAACACCCGGTCGCCAACGGTGAATTTCGAGGGTTCGTCGATCCTGGACTTGGCGATCAGTTCGCCGTCGATGGTGCGGGCCTTGGGGCCACTTTCGCCGTAGCCGATGCGTTCGATGGAGACGCCGGAGCGGTTGCCCCAGTTGTCGCGGGTGGCGTCGGTCTTGTTGGCCTGGGCGCGTTTCCAGCCGGGGGTGGAATAGGTGTTGGCGAACGGTTCCTGCTTGTCGAAGCG
Source organism: Pararhizobium polonicum (assembly GCF_001687365.1). GTDB lineage: Bacteria > Pseudomonadota > Alphaproteobacteria > Rhizobiales > Rhizobiaceae > Pararhizobium > Pararhizobium polonicum. The sequence goes on along the minus strand of NZ_LGLV01000012.1, from coordinate 256,531 downwards.
CGACTGGCCGTAGCCGCCGCGATTGTAGCCGCCATAGGACTGATCGGCCTCCGAGACCTCGACATGGGTGACCGGCAGTTCGTCGAGGAAGCGCGAGGGCAGGGTGGATTGCCACAGGCCATGGATGCGGCGGTTGGAGACGAACCAGATGTGGCAGCGGCGCTTGGCGCGGGTGAGGCCGACATAGGCGAGGCGGCGTTCTTCCTCCAGGCCCGAGCGGCCGCCTTCGTCGAGCGCGCGCTGGTGGGGAAACAGGCCTTCCTCCCAGCCGGGCAGGAAGACGGTTTCGAATTCCAGCCCCTTGGCCGAATGCAGCGTCATGATCGAGACGGCGTCGAGTTCGGCATTCTGCTCGACATCCATCACCAGCGCGATGTGTTCGAGGAAGCCGCGCATGCTCTCGAAGGCTTCCATCGAGCGGATGAGTTCCTTCAGGTTTTCCAGCCGGCCCGGCGCTTCGGCCGACTTGTCGTTTTTCCACATGTCCGTATAGCCGGACTCTTCGAGGATGGTTTCGGCCAGCTCGGTGTGCGGCGTGGTTTCGAGCAGGCCCTGCCAGCGCTGGAACATCGAGACGACGTCGAACAGCGACTTGCGCGGTTTCGGCTTCATCTCGTCGGTTTCGACGATATCGGCGGTTGCCGCCAGCATCGGGATGTCGCGCTTGCGGGCATAGTCGTGCAGGGCGCGCACGGTGGTGTCGCCGAGGCCGCGCTTGGGGGTATTGACGATGCGCTCGAAGGCGAGGTCGTCGGCCGGCTGGCAGACGAGACGGAAATAGGCGAGCGCGTCGCGGATTTCCAGCCGCTCGTAGAAGCGCGGGCCGCCGATGACGCGGTAATTGAGACCGAGCGTGACGAAGCGGTCTTCGAACTCGCGCATCTGGAAGGAGGCGCGCACCAGGATCGCCATGTTGTTGAGCGGGTGCTGATTGCGCTGCAGCTGTTCGATCTCCTCGCCGACGGCGCGGGCTTCCTCCTCCGAATCCCAGGCGGCGTGGACCTGCACCTTGTCGTCGTTGGGGTCGGTGCGGTCGGTAAACAGCGTCTTGCCGAGGCGGCCTTCGTTATGGGCGATGAGATGGGCGGCGGCACCCAAAATATGCTCGGTCGAGCGGTAGTTGCGCTCGAGCTTGATCACCTTGGCGCCGGGAAAATCCTTTTCAAAGCGCAGGATGTTGTCGACCTCGGCACCGCGCCAGCCATAGATCGACTGGTCGTCGTCGCCGACGCAGCAGACGTTTTGCGGCACGCCCTTCGGGCGCTGGGCGAGCAACCGCAGCCACATGTACTGGGCGGTGTTGGTGTCCTGATATTCGTCGACGAGGATATAGCGGAACTTGTCGTGGTACTCGCGCAGCACATCCGGGTTGGTGCGGAACATGCGGATGGGATGCAGCAGCAGGTCGCCGAAATCGCAGGCATTCAGTGTCATCAGCCGGGCCTGATAGGCGGCATAGAGTTCGCGACCCTTGCCATTGGCAAAGGAGCGGGCGTCGCCCTCGGGGATCTCGGCGGGGCCGAGGCCCTTGTTCTTCCAGCCGTCGATCATCTGGGCAAACTGCTTGGCCGGCCAGCGTTTGTCGTCGATGCCGTCGGCCTGGATCAGCTGCTTGACCAGCCGCACCACATCGTCGGTATCGAGAATGGTGAACGAGGATTTCAGGCCGACCAGTTCGGCGTGGCGGCGCAGAAGCTTGACGCCGATCGAGTGGAACGTGCCCATCCACGGCATGCCCTCGACGGCGCCACCGACGAGAACGCCGACGCGCTCCTTCATCTCGCGGGCCGCCTTGTTGGTGAAGGTGACGGCGAGGATTTGGCTGGGGAAGGCGCGGCCGGAGGCAAGGATGTGGGCGATGCGGGTGGTGAGCACGCGGGTCTTGCCGGTGCCGGCGCCGGCCAGCACCAGAACCGGGCCGTCGAGGCTTTCCACCGCTTCGCGCTGTTCCGGGTTCAGGCCGGAGAGATAGTCGGGCACCCGGTGCTGGTCACGCGCCGCCATGGCGCGGGCGGCGATGCCGCCAAGCGCAGTGCTGCCGCCGGCGGGGGCGGGCGGTGCCGGTTGATGACCGCCGCGCGCAGGGCGTGCTGCCGGCTCTTCGTCGAAGAAGGGAATATCGTCAAAACCATTGCTCATGCGGCTCAATGTAGTGATTCGGAGCCGAAAGGCCAGAATTCCGTTCTTCTTTTATTCCATAAGTCCAGCTTCTTTGGTGCAGCCACCGTTTTTCCGCCGCGATCAGGGGTGATGATCGGCATCGAAAACGGGATCGACGGGAAGCTGCAATGCCGTTGCCAGCTGGTTGGTCTTGGCGGCGAGCGATATGACGCGCAGCAGGTCGGCATGCTGTTCGTCCGTCATGCCTTTGGCTCTCGCGGCTGCCGTATGCGAATGGGCGCAGTAACCGCAGCCATTGGTGACGGAAACGGCGATATAGAGCAGCTCCTTCACCAGCGGATCGAGCGCCGACGGCGTTGCCATCACGGCCTTGACCTCGGCCCAGGTGGTTTCGAGCAGGCCGGGATCGAAGGCGAGGTAATGCCACATGTTGTTGATGAAATCGGACTTGCGGGTGGCGCGGATGTCGTCAAACACGGCTTTGACCCGGGGATCGGATTCCGGGTTCTGATTTTTGGTTGTGGTGCTCATGGGTTCCTCCGGGCATCGTCTGGCTGGCCGGCGGCCGCTAAGGCCGAAAACGGCTTTTATTACAATTGCGTAATGATGGCATTCTAGGATTGCCTGTCATGCGGCGACAAGAGATAGTTGCAGCAATGACGGGTTTCGAGCGCCATCCGGCCGAAACCTGTGGATTTTCAATTTGGAGTTTCGCATGCGGCTTTGGAAGCAGCTGGTGATCAGCCTGGTTATTCTCGCGGCAGGCCTGGGGATCTGGGTCCGCTTCGTGCCGGGCGCCGGCGCCATGCTTGCCAAGGCCGGCGTGCCCGAACAGCTGCTGGCCTTTGCCGCCAAGCCGGCCGGCGATGGCAATGACGGGCAGGGGCAGGGCGGCAGGCGCGGCCAGGGCGGCGGTGCGCCGCTGGTGGTGACCCAGCCGGTCGACAGCGCCGTCGTCAACGACAGGCTGAACGCCATCGGCAATGGCGAGGCGATTCTGTCGGTGGCGGTGACGCCGCAGGCAACCGGCAACCTCACCGAGGTGCTGGTCCATTCCGGCGAGCGGATCGAAAAGGGGCAGGTGATCGCCCGCCTCGACAGCGAGGAGCAGAAGATCGCCGCCGCGCAGGCGAAAGTCGCCGTCGACAGCGCCCGCGAAAAGGTCGAGCGCAACCGCAAGCTCGGCAATGCCGTTTCCGTCGCCATCCTGCGCGAGGCCGAGTTCGCCATGCAGGCAGCCGAGCTTGCGCTGCAGACCGCGCAGCTCGACCTGACGCGCCGCGATATCGTTGCGCCGTCGGCCGGCATCGTCGGCATCATCACCATCAATCCGGGCGATTACGTCACCACCTCGACGCCGATCGCCGTCGTCGACGATCGCTCGCAGATCCTCGTCGATTTCTGGGTGCCGGAGCGGTTTTCCACCAAGATATCGGCCGGGCAACCGGTTTCGGCCTCGGCCATCGCCATGCCGGGCTCGGAACTGTCCGGTGTCATCCACGCCATCGATAACCGCGTCGATCAGGCCAGCCGCACGCTGAGGGTCCGGGCGCGGATCGACAATCCCGACGATACGCTGCGGGCCGGCATGTCGTTTGCCGTCTCCGTCCGCTTTCCCGGCGACGACTATCCGACGGTCAACCCGCTGGCGGTGCAATGGAGCGCCGACGGCTCCTATGTCTGGCGCGTGGCGGATGACAAGAGCGAGAAGGTTCCGGTCAAGATCATCCAGCGCAACTCCGACAAGGTGCTGGTCGAGGCCGCGCTTGCCAAGGGCGATGCGGTGGTGATGGAAGGCGTGCAGCGCCTGCGCGACGGCGGCGCGGTACGCATCGCAACCGACGATCCGCCCCGCGAGCGCAAGCCGCAGGGGAGCGATCCCGAGCAGAAGGTTTCCGAGGCGGGGACGGCGAAATGAGCGGTGGGGGCGATCATCACGGCGCGGGCAGGACGGCGGGGTTCACCGCGCTCTTCATCCGCCGGCCGATCCTTGCTCTCGTCGTCAACACGCTGATCATCGTTGCCGGACTGGCGGCGCTGAACGGCATCGAAATCCGCGAGCTGCCGCAGGTGGACCAGCCGGTGGTCTCGGTCAACACCCAGTTCGACGGCGCCTCGCCGGAAACCGTGGACCGTGAATTGACCTCGGTGATCGAGGGCGCCGTCTCGCGCGTCCAGGGCATCAAGGGCATTTCCTCGACCTCGCAATACGCCCAGAGCCGGGTGACGCTGCAGTTTTCCGATACGACCGATATCGGCCAGGCCTCCAACGATATTCGCGATGCGCTCGGCCGGGTGGCCAACCAGCTGCCGGATGACGCCGACGAGCCGCGCATCGTCAAGGCCGATGCCGACAGCCAGCCGATCCTGCGGCTGGCGCTGACCTCCGACATGCTGTCGATGGAAGACCTGACGCTTTTGGCGGAAAACGAGATCACCGACCGGCTCGCCGCCGTCGAGGGCGTCGCCGACGTGCAGATCAACGGCGATCAGAAAAAGATATTCCGCATCGACGTCAACCAGTCGAAGCTGGCCGGACGCGGGCTGACCGTCGCCAGCCTGCGCGATGCGCTGGCGACCGCCTCGCTCGACGTGCCGGCGGGATCGCTGACCAGCATCAATCAGGATATTTCGGTGCGCGCCACCGCCGACCTGCAGACGCCGGAGCAGTTCGAAAGGCTGATCATCGGCAACAATGTCCGCCTCGGCGATATCGCCACGGTGACGCTCGGTCCCGATATCGGAACCTCGTCGCTGCGCTCGGACGGACGCCAGGGCATCGGGCTCGGCATCATCCGGCAGGCGCAGTCGAACACGCTCGACATTTCCGAAGGCGTGAAGAAGGCCGTGGCGACGATCGCGAAGATCCTGCCCAAGGGTACGGAACTGAAGATCGTCAACGACGACGCGGTGTTCATCGACGGCGCCATTCACGAAGTGGAGATCGCGCTGGTCGCGTCGATCATCATCGTCACCATCGTCATCTATCTGTTCCTGCTCGACTGGCGTGCAACGCTCATTCCGACGCTGACCATGCCGATCGCGCTGATCGGTACCTGCGCCGCCATCTATCTCGCCGGGTTCTCGATCAATATCCTGACGCTGCTGGCCATCGTTCTGGCGACGGGGCTGGTGGTGGATGACGCCATCGTCGTTCTGGAAAACATCGTGCGGCGGCGTGGCGAGGGCATGGGACCGCGGGCAGCCGCCGTGCTCGGCACGCTCGAAGTGTTCTTCGCCGTCATCGCCACCACCGCGACGCTGGCCGCCGTCTTCGTGCCGCTGTCGTTCCTGCCGGGACAGACGGGCGGGCTTTTTCGCGAATTCGGTTTCGTGCTCGCCTTCGCCATCCTGCTCTCGGCCTTCGTATCGCTGACGCTGTGCCCGATGCTGGCCTCGCGCATGCTCAAGGCGCATGGCGAGCAGCATGGCCATACCGGCTTCATGGCCGGGGTCGGCGCTTTCGCCGCCGCGTTCTACAGGCGGACGCTGCGGGCCTGCCTCAACTCGCCGCTGATCGTCTTCATGATCGCCATCGCGGTGACGGCCGCGGGGGCGGGAGCCTTCACGCAGCTGAAATCGGAGTTGACGCCGACGGAGGACCGCGCGCGCATCATGGTGCGGATCCAGGCGCCGCAGGGCGTATCGCTGGATTATACGCAGGCGCAGATGCGCCGCGTCGAGGAGGGGTTGAAATCGCTGGTCGACAAGGGCGAGATTGCCAATATCTTCTCCGTGTCCGGGCAGGGCGGCTCGGTCAATACCGGCTTCATGGTGCTGACGCTTTCGCCGTGGAGCGAGCGTGCCCGCACGCAGCAGCAGATTTCCGCCGATATCACCAAGATCACCAGCAATATCCCCTCGATCCGCGCCTTTCCGGTGCAGCCGAACAGTCTCGGGATTCGCGGCGCCGGCAACGGCCTGCAGGTGGCGCTGGTCGGCAACGACTATGCGAAGCTGGGCGACGCGGCCGCCAAGCTGGTGCGGCAGATGGAAGACAGCGGCCGTTTCGAAAATGTCCGCCTGAACTACGAGGCCAATCAGGCCCAGCTTTCGGTGACCATCGACCGCGAACGGGCGTCCGACCTCGGCATCGACATCAAGGGACTGTCGTCTGCGCTGCAGGCCATGCTCGATGGCAACAGCGTGCTGGACGTCTATGTCAATGGCGACGCCTATCCGGTCAAGCTGTTGTCGACGACCAACCCGATCAACGATCCGACCGATCTTCAAAACATCTTCTTGAAAACCGGCGACGGCAAGATCGTGCCGATGTCGTCGATCGCGAGCGTCGAGGAAAAGGCCGTCGCACCACAATTGTCGCGGGAGCAGCAGCTGCGTTCCGTCTCGCTTTCGGCGGGGCTCGCCTCCGGCGTCGCACTTGGCGATGCGCTGAAGACGGTCGAGACGATGGCCGCGCCGCTCCTGCCGCCGGGCTCGCGGGTCGTGCCCCTGGCGGAGGCCGCCACGCTGAATGAAAACGCCAATGGCCTGTTCATCACCTTCGGCTTTGCCCTCGTCATCATCTTCCTGGTGCTGGCCGCGCAGTTCGAGAGCCTGATCAGCGGCCTGATCATCATGTCGACCGTGCCGCTGGGGCTTGCCTGCGCCGTCTTCGCCATGCTCCTGACCGGCAATACGCTGAATATCTACAGCCAGATCGGCCTGGTGCTTCTGGTCGGCATCATGGCCAAGAACGGCATCCTGATCGTCGAATTCGCCAACCAGCTGCGCGACCGTGGCGACGACCTGCGCTCGGCCATCGAGAACGCGGCGAATATCCGGCTGCGGCCGGTGATGATGACGATGATCGCCACCATCGTCGGCGCCGTGCCGCTGGTGCTGGCAAGCGGTGCCGGGGCCGAGGCGCGGGTTGCGCTCGGCGGCGTGCTGGTCGGCGGCCTCGGGCTTGCCACCGTCGTCACGCTCTATCTGACGCCGGTCGCCTATCTGGTCATTGCCCGCTTTACCAAGCCGCAGGTCGACGAGGAGCGGCGCCTGCACCGCGAGCTGGAACATGCCGAAGCCCTGCAACTGGCGGAGGCCGCCGAATAGGCTCCGCCGGTTTGCCGTCACTCTCCCCACAGGCTATTTCTTCCCTGTGTCCCGACAGTCTCACTTTGTCGCAATTCTTTGCTAGAGCCATTCTGGTAACAGATGAGGTTCTGGACAAAGTGATTCCGATTTGCACAGTAGAGCGTTGAAATCTAAGAATTTCCGCAGCGCTGGGCGGTGGTTCGGGGGAGGCATGTTATGGCGTTGAAGGCGATCAGGGCGGGCAGCCGCAACGAAACAGGCATAGCCGCTGTTCTCGGGCTGATGCGCGAGCGGTTCGGCGATCGTTTCCAGACCGGTGAGGCGATCCGCGCCCAGCATGCCCACACCACCACCTATATTCCGGCACAGCTGCCCGACGGCGTCGTCTTTCCGGACAGCGCGGCAGAGGTCGAGGCGATCGTGACGATTGCCAGCGAGCATGGCGTGCCGCTGATCGCCTTCGGCACCGGATCTTCGCTCGAAGGTCATATCAATGCGCCGCATGGCGGCATCAGCGTCGATATGAGCCGCATGGACAGGGTGCTCGAGGTCAATGCCGGTGATTTCGATTGCACCGTCCAGCCGGGAATCACCCGGGAGGCGCTGAACGTCTATCTGCGCGATACCGGCCTGTTTTTCCCGATCGATCCCGGCGCCAATGCCTCGATCGGCGGCATGGCATCGACGCGGGCGTCCGGCACCAATGCGGTGCGTTACGGCACGATGAAGGACAATGTTCTGGCCGTGACGGCCGTGACGGCGGGGGGGAAGGAAATCCGCACCGCCCACCGCGCCAAGAAGTCGTCCGCCGGTTACGACCTGACACGCCTCTTCGTGGGAGCGGAAGGCACGCTCGGCATTCTCACCTCGGTCACACTCAGGCTGCAGGGGATACCTGAGACGATCGCCGGCGGTGTCTGCTCGTTTCCGTCCGTCGGCGATGCCTGCAACACGGTGATCCTGACCATCCAGTCCGGCATTCCCGTTGCCCGCATCGAACTGCTCGACGCCCTGCAGATGCAGGCGAGCAATGCCTATTCGGGACTGTCCCTGCCGGAAGCGCCGACGCTGTTCGTCGAGTTTCACGGCAGTGCCGAGAGCGTCGCGCTGCAATCGAAGCAGTTCGGCGAGATCGCCGCCGAATTCGGCAGTTCCGAATTCCGCTGGACGGCGAATACCGAGGAACGCAACACGCTGTGGAAAGCCCGCCACAATGCCTATTGGGCGCAGAAAAACCTGCGGCCGGGCCTGGCGATCATCTCCACCGATGTCTGCGTGCCGATTTCGCGGCTTGCCGATTGCGTCGAGGCGACCCATGAGGACATTGCCGCCCACGGACTGGTCGCGCCGATCGTCGGACATGCGGGCGACGGCAATTTTCATGTCGGCCTGCTGTTCGACGACAAGGACGCCGCTGACATCACCAAGGCGGAGGCTTTTGTCGCGCGTCTCAACGGTCGGGCGCTGGCGATGGACGGCACCTGCACCGGCGAACATGGCATCGGTCAGGGCAAGATGCCGTTTCTCGAAGCCGAGCTCGGCGATGCGCTGGATCTGATGCGGCAGGTCAAGCACGCGCTCGATCCCGGCAACATCTTCAATCCCGGCAAGATTTTTGCCATGTGAAAACAGTCAGTGGATGTTAAGGAGTGGTAGACGCCGACAAGGGCGCTACCGTGCGCGGTCAAGAGGGATAGGACTTTCAACTGGTGCTTTCGCGAATTCTGGTTTTCGTCGGTGGTCTTCTGGTCGTGGCGCTGTTTGCCGCGCTGATTGCGCCACTGTTTGTGGACTGGACCGATTTCCGCAAGGATTTCGAGCGTGAGGCGAGCCGGATCATGGGCAAGCCCGTGGTCGTTCACGGCAGCGTCGATGCCCGGCTGCTGCCGTTCCCCTCGGTTACCCTCAATGACGTGCGCGTCGGCCAGTCCGAGACCGGCGAACCGCTGATCCAGGTCGAGCATTTTTCGATGGATGCCGAGCTTGCGCCGTTCCTGTCCGGCGAGGCGCTGATCTTCGACATGCGGCTGGAATCACCGAAGGCGAAGATCCGGCTGCTGCCGGACGGCACGCTCGACTGGGCGCGGGGCCGCAAGGCATCGATCCCGGCGAAGACCGTGATTCTCGAAAATGTCGCCATCACCGGCGGCCAGATCGATTTCATCGACGAGCAGACCGGCCGGACGCGGCACATCACCGGGCTTCAGGCCGATCTTTCCGCCCGTTCGCTGGCTGGTCCGTGGAAGGTGGAAGGCCGCGCGGCGCTGGACGGTGAGGCGGGCAGCTTCGCTTTTTCCAGCAGCGAGGCTGACGAGGCCGGCACGCTTGGCCTGCGCTCGCGGCTGACGCCCGACAAGCGGCCCTTTGGTGTCGAACTCGACGGCGATCTGAAGATCGTCGATTTCAAGCCGCTCTATCAGGGCAAGTTCACGCTGACGGAAAACAAGCCGGCGGAGGCGCAGAAGACCCAGGACAAATCGGCCGCGCTGCGGGTGACCGGTGAATTCGAGCTGACCAACGAGCGCATCCGCGTGCCCGACTACCGGCTGGAGATCGGCCCCAAGGACGATCCCTATCTGGTGACCGGCGAGGCAACGCTGGATACCGGCAAGGAGCAGGAGTTCCTGCTTCTGGCCGACGGCCAGCAGATCGACGTCAGCCGCATCGGCAATGCCGGGGCGACGGGCAAGACCGGGCGCGACCCGGCGATCTCCGTTCGCCAGAGGCTGGCTGCGATGATGGCGATCGCCGCCGATATTCCGATCCCGCAGGTGCCGGGCCGGGCGAGCCTGAAACTGCCGGCGATCGTCATCGGCGATACGACGGTGCGCGATGTCCGGCTGGATCTGCGGCCGGACGGGGCCGGATGGATGGTCGACAATGTGGTCGCACAATTGCCCGGGCGCACGCAGTTCGAGGCCAAGGGCAGGCTGCAATTGAACGGCCATCGCGCCTTTCGCGGCGAGATGCTGGTCGCCTCCAACCAGCCTTCGGGACTGGCGACCTGGCTTGCCGGTTCGGTCGATCCGGCCATCCGTAAGCTGAAGACGGCCGGGTTTTCGGCGACGGTGAACCTCACCGATACGTTGCAGGAGTTCGAGCGGTTGGAAGTGGCGGCGGGTCCCGCCGTGCTGCGCGGCCGGATCGAGCGGCAGGCACCGGAGGGCGCGCCACCGAACCTGTCGTTGCAGCTCAAGGGCAACAGCATCGATCTGGAGGCGCTGCAGGCGCTGGCCGGACTGGTGGCCGGCGATGCCTCCACCGCGACACTTCTGTCGCACACGATCGCGGCCGACCTTTCGGCCGAACATTTCTCGGCCTTCGGCGAGGAGGCCAGCGATGTGCAGCTGGTGGCGACCCTGAAGAACGGCCAGTTGCAGGCCGAGCGCGTCTCGATCGGCGATATCGCCGGCACGCAGCTTGCCCTGTCGGGACGCATGAGCGGCGAGATGACCGCACCGGTGATTTCGGCGAAGATGAAGCTGGCATCCCCGGACATCACGCCCTTCCTGAAGATGATCGAGCGGCACGCGGCCGCGCACCCGGCGCTGGAACGGCTGGTCAAGGGCGGGCCTTACTATAGCGATGCGGCGCTTGACCTGACGCTGTCGGCCGGCAGTCAGGACGGCAAGGCGCCGGTGACCTTCGGCATTATCGGCACGGCGAACGGCACGAAGATCGCCGCCAACTATCAGGCGCCGGATATCGCGCAGGCGCTGACCGGGCAGGGCATCTTGCTGGAAGCGACGATGGAAAACCCGTCGACACCGGTTCTGCTCGGCCAGATCGGTTTTGATCCGCTGCCGTTCGATGCCGACAAGAATGCCATTCTGTCGGTAAAGCTTCAGGGCACGGATGGCCAGAAGGCCAATGCCGGGCTGACCTTCACCACGGCGCGGACCGCGCTTTCGGCCAATGGCGATATCGACCTGTCGCGCGACAATTTCCTCTCCGGCCAGTCGAAGATCACGCTGGACAGCCAGGATTTCGAACCGTTCCTGCTCTTGCAGGGCATCGGCCTGCCGCAGATGGGCTCCGGCCTGCCGCTGGCGTTGAAGGCGGATGTTGCGACGACGCCGGATGCGGTGACGCTCTCTGCCATTGACGGCAAGGCGGACGGCAACGCGTTTTCCGGCACCTTTGCGGTCGACCGGAAGACGCCGGGCAAGGCAACGGGCCAGATTGCGCTCGATACGCTCGATCTTGCCTGGCTGGGCGAGGGGATCCTCGGCCCGGTTCAGGATGCGGCGAGCGGCGACCTGTCGTCGGCGCCGGTGGTGCAGCCTGCCTGGAGCGGGCTCGACGTGGCGGTCGATGTGTCGGCCAAGCGGTTCTGGCCCGGCGTCTACAGCGCCGTCTCGGACATGTCGGGCAAATTTGTCTGGAAGGGCGATCAGATCGAGATCAATACGCTGGCCGGCGGCTGGCTCGGCGGCAAGGTCGAGGGGCGCCTGCTTTTGGGCAATGGCGACGGCTCCGGCTTCTTCCAGACGCGGCTCGACCTCAAGGACGGCGACCTGGATGCGGCGGCCTGGAAAACCGGCGGAGCGGCTGTTGCGGCCGGCAAGTTCGATCTGTCGCTGGCCATGGAGGCATCCGGCAAGACGGCGCGGGCGATGGCCGAATCCGCCAGCGGCTCGGGCACGGCGACGTTGCGCGATACCGTCGTGCATGGTTTGAACACCGCAGCGCTGCCGGCCATCATGGCAGCAGCCGATCATCTTCAGGGCGAGATTACTCCGGATAAGGTCAGGCCGCTGGCGGAGAAGGAAATCCTGTCGGGGCAGGCGGCGCTTGGCGCGGTGACGGTGCCGTTCAGCATCGCCGGCGGCACGCTGCGGGCCCAGAACGTGACGGCGGGCGATGCGGCGGCGGCACTTTCCGGAAATCTGGAAATCAGCTTTCCGGATGAGCGGATGAAGGCCGGTCTCACTGTCGATCTGCGGCCGGGCGAAGAGGCGCTGACCGGTGCCGAGGCGCAGGTGCGCCTCGATTATGCCGGGCTTCTGCATGCACCGGGCCTGACCTTCGATGCGGCGGACCTGTCGAATTTCCTGTCGCTGCGTGCCTTCGAGCGCGAACGCCGCCGTGTCGAGACGCTGCAGGCGAACGTGCTTGAAAAGCAGCGGCTGCGGCGGGAAGTGGCGCTCTACAAGGCCAATGCGCTCGAGCGGGAAGCGGCACGGCTGCGGGCGGTGGAAGAGCAGCGCCAGCGTCAGCTGGCCGCCGAAGAGGCTGCGCGCCAGAAGGCGGAGGCTGAAGCCAAGGCGCAAGCCGAGAAGAAAGCAGCAGAAGATGCCGCCGCTGCGAAGAAGGCAGCGCAGGATGCTGCGGCTGCCAAGGCCGCCGAAGAGGCGGCACGAAAGGCTGCCGAGCAGAAAAGCCAGACCCTGTTGCCGGTCGATCCGACCGGCGGCGTGCTGCGCGGCGACGCACTGGCCGCGCCGCAGGAGACGCAGGGCGGCGCATCGCAACAGCCTGCCCAGCAGCAGCCGGCCGTGCGGATACCACAGCAGGGGCTCGATTTCGAAATGCTGCCGGGCGTCACGCGGCCATAGGCGGTTGGAACGTCGCGGGATGCCGACGCTGGCTGTCAGGCTTGTTCGTTGCGGGATTTGATCCAGTTCAGCACATGGACCCTGAGCGCCGATGACAGATTGCTGTCGGCCGGACGGCCGTCGTCGATCTCGGCGATCAGCTGCGCCAGCGCTATCTGACGGCTTTCGGCGATCGCCTTCAGCTCCTGCCAGAACGGCTCCTCCAGCGAAAAGCTGGTGCGGTGGCCATGCAGTGTCGCGGAATGCTTGCGGATCACGATGTCGCCTCAGAAAGTGAATCATCTTTTTCTGAAAGTGATTCCGGAGATTGGGCTTGTTCGTTGATTTTACATCGAATTCAAAGGTTTCAGCCGTGCGCGAAATTCAATCGCCATCGGCGGGAACATCCGGCGGCGTCTCGCGCTTGCCCTGGTCGAGGGCCTTGCTGGCCTTGTCGTTGAGCGTTCTGGTCAGCTGTTTCTCGGTCTTGGTGCGGCCGAAGGAGATACGGTTCTGCTCGGCCGCCTTATCCTTCTCCGTCCGCGCCTTCTGCTTGCGGAACTGACGGAGATTGACGACGTCGCCGGTCATGATGAACCTGTCCTGATGAAAGCGGGGGTCAGTTCTTCTTGCGGAACGAATCGAGGGAGACCACCGATCCGCCCTCCTTCTTGCCGTCGTCGCCGGACTTGGCAGCGGCAGTTTCGCCCTCGGGCTCGGCGGTCTTGTCCGCCGTCGCGACGGGATAGGCGGTGATTTCGGCGGTCTCCTCCTCTTCGGCGGCTGCAACATCGAACTCAAGCTCGAAATTGACCGACGGATCGTAGAAGCCGCGAATGGCGTTGAACGGGATGACCAGCTTTTCCGGGGTGTCGGAGAAGGACAGGCCGATTTCGAACAGCGTCTCGGTGACCTTCAGGTCCCAGAACTGGTGCTGCACGACGATGGTCATCTGCTCGGCATATTTGGCCTTCAGATGCTGGGAAATGCGCACGCCAGGAGCGCCGGTCAGAAAGGTGATGAAGAAATGATGGTCTCCGGGAAGGGCACCCGTCGCTGCGACTTCAATCAGGACCTTGCGAATGACGCTGCGAAGGGCGTCCTGCGCGAGAATGTCGTAGCGGATATGGTCTTGGCCCATAAGATCCCCGTCTTTCTTGTAACTCAACTCTGTCACACTGTATGCCACCGGCTCTGTACGCAGGAAAGTCCTGATATACGAGTCATTTGCATCATCTATAGACCATTTCAAGGCAATGGAGAAGGCGACCGGAAAGCGGAGGAGACGGTGACGCGGATGGGGAGAAGTGGAGGTTTCTGTTGCCAGGTACCTCCGAACCCCGCCTAAAGGTGCGACCCCTTAGGACTTGATTTGAAGTGTCACACTGCGATTAAGCAGCGAGACGAGCTTCCGCATAGTTGTCGTTTGCAACTACAATTTTAGCCCGATAACGGTGGTACAATGCCGAGCAAAAAGTCGATCTTTACGCCCTTGTCGATCCTATTTCGCCCCCATCAAAAGCCGGTCTGCCATTTCTGACATGTGAGTCGCCCCTGACATGTCAGTCACGATCGACCGGTTTTTGGTGGAGGCGCCGGGTACCGCCCCCGGGTCCAATAGGTTTATTCCATCGCCTGTTTATCGCCATAGCCGCCCGAAGACGGCAAGGGGGATATAGGTCTTTTGAGACCCCAAGAAAAGGGCCTTTTCGAAAATACAGTGTACGCTTTTCGGCCATTACCGGCGGATTGGCCTTGACTTGCCCGCAAAGCGTGAAAAAACTCGGGTGTGCGCGTCCTTCCAGAGGAACGGCACGTGGCGCGAAGACAACCAAGTGAGGAGACACCATGACGGATTATCTCGCGGATGTGCGGAAATACGATAGCGGCGCTGATGAGGCGATTGTAAACAAGATTGTCAAACATCTCGGCATTGCGCTGCGCAACAGGGATTCCTCGCTGGTTTCCGCATCCGACCAGACCGAGCTCGACCGGGTCAAGGAAAAATGGTGCGGCAAGAAGCTTGGCGTGACCGGCCCGGATGCCGATGCTGCCGTCGATGCCGTGGCAAAAACCATGGCCGGCGACCGCTCGAAGTCCCGCGTGACCTTCTACTATCTCGTGGCCAAACACCTCGGCAAGCTGGCGACGCTCTGATCGTCAGCCGATCCGGCAATCGTAGTCTGGGGATACCCGGGATTACCGATTGGTTCGCCGCCGAGTTGCGCCTAATTTATCGCGAAACGAATCGGCGGCGAACCTTATGAAGCAATATCTCGACCTCTTGCGCCATGTGATGGAGACCGGCTCCGACCGTAGCGACCGGACGGGAACGGGGACGCGCTCCGTCTTTGGCTACCAGATGCGGTTTGATCTGGCGGAGGGCTTTCCTGTCCTCACCACCAAGAAGCTGCATCTCAGGTCCATCATCCATGAGCTGCTGTGGTTCCTGAAGGGCGATACCAACATCGCCTACCTGAAGGAAAACGGCGTCAACATCTGGGACGAATGGGCCGACGAAAACGGCGATCTCGGCCCGGTCTACGGCTACCAGTGGCGCTCCTGGCCAACCCATGACGGCCGTCACCTCGATCAGATCACGGCACTTGTCGAAGGCCTGAAGACCAACCCGAATTCACGCCGGCATATCGTCTCGGCCTGGAACCCGGCACTGGTGGACGAGATGGCGCTGCCGCCATGCCACTGCCTGTTCCAGTTCTATGTTTCTAACGGCAAGCTCTCCTGCCAGCTCTACCAGCGCTCGGCGGATGTTTTCCTCGGCGTGCCCTTCAATATCGCCTCCTACGCGCTGCTGACCCTGATGGTGGCCCAGGTCTGCGGCCTCCAGCCCGGCGATTTCGTCCATACGTTCGGCGATACGCATATTTATGCCGACCATTTCGAGCAGGCGCGGTTGCAGCTTGAACGTATCCCGAAGCCATTGCCGAAAATGGTACTCAATCCTGATGTGATCGATCTTTTTGCTTTCCGTTACGAGGATTTCCAGCTTTCTGGCTATGAGGCAGACGCGCATATCAAGGCGCCGGTCTCAAAATGACCGTTGAGCGCCGGCAACCGCGTATTTTCGTCGGTTCGTCTACCGAGGGATTGCCGGTGGCGTTTGCGATACAGGAAAATCTTGATTTCGAAGCGGAAGTTACCGTTTGGTCGCAGGGTGTCTTTCTGCCGAGTAATGTCGTTCTCTCCCGGCTGATTGCATCTCTTAAAGATTATGATTTTGCAATTTTCGTTTTTACGCCGGACGATTCCTTGACCATGCGCGGCGGTCAGTATTCTTCCGTTCGCGATAATGTCATCTTTGAACTGGGATTGTTTCTGGGGCGACTGGGAGGGGATCGATGTTTTTTTGTCGCTCCACGTCATGCCGAGGCATTGCACCTGCCGACTGATCTTCTTGGCATCGTTCCGTTATCCTACAATGAAAAGCGTCAGGATGGTCGGTTAGTGGCTGCACTTGGCGCGGCCTGCAATCAAATTCGCGCAGCTTTGAGAGCCGCAGAAATTGCGGATGGCAAGGAAGCTGAGAACTCAGTTTTGCCCAGCCGTTTTTGGGAAAAAACGTCAGTGGAAGATTATGTGCGTTTGTGGAACGAGAGTGATATGGCAGCGGCTCGAAGCCGTATTCGCCTTCTTGATCACGACCCACGTAGCGAAGAGTTTCAGGGCGCTTCAAACGAGATTATGAAGATTTATGCATTTCTTGAAAGTCTTGCAGACGGCATTGTTACCGGTGCGCTTGAGGAGCAGGCGGCAAAATCTACGTTTGAAGCTGCCATTCTTTCTTTTTGGCCATTTTATGCAACATCACGCGGACCGGTTGGATGGGTCGATCCCGATGACTACTGGCAAGAGATTCCACAATTGGCAAAGCTTTACGAGAAATGGAAAGTGGCCAGTTAAACGGAATTGACCTGAAGGGGAGGACCATATGCTGACCTTGATCCATGCGCCGCGTTCGCGCTCTTCGCGCATCATCTGGCTGCTTGAGGAACTGGGGGCGGAGTATGACATCCGCTATGTCTCCATCCGCCGCCGGGACGGTTCGGGCGGGCCGGACGATGACAATCCGCATCCGCACAAACAGGTTCCGGCTCTTCTGCATAACGGCGCGCTGGTCACCGAATCGGCGGCGGTCGTCCAGTATCTGGTCGAGCTTTATCCCGGTTCGGAGCTGGGCCGGCCGGTCGGCCATCCCGAGCGTGGCGCCTACCTGTCCTGGCTTGCCTATTATGCCGGCGTGATCGAGCCGGCCGGAAGCGCTTTCCTGTCGGGCGTTGCTGCGAGCAACCCGGCTCTTCTCAAGACCTATGACGACATGTGCATGCACGTGATCGGGACGCTGACGAAGCAGCCATACCTGCTCGGCAGCACAATCAGCGCCGTCGACCTCTTGCTGGTGAGCGGGCTGGCCTGGATGCGCAAGCTGTTGCCGGACAGTACCGTCGTCGATCACTATGTACAGTCGGTGACAGCGCGTCCGGCCCTTGCCCGCGCCCGCGAGATCGACGCCAAACCGGATGGATTTCATGACTGAACCGAACGTGACCCTCGTCGTCGCGGTTTCCTCGAACGGCATCATCGGCCGTGACGGAGGACTGCCGTGGCATCTGCCCAGCGACCTCAAGCGCTTCAAGGCGCTGACGCTTGGGAAACCCGTGATCATGGGGCGCAAGACCTGGGCCTCGATCGGAAGGCCGCTGCCGGGCCGTCCCAACATCGTCATCAGCCGTGACGCGAATTTCACGGCGGAGGGGGCGGTTGTCGTTGCATCGCTGGAAGCAGCGCTTGCTGAAGGCCGCCGCTTGGCCGTCGAACTCGGGACAGGCGAGGTCTGCGTCATCGGCGGCGGCGAGATCTATCGTCAGGCGATCGGGCTGGCCGATATCCTGCACGTCACCACGGTCGCAGCCGAGGTGGATGGCGACACCCGGTTTCCCACGATCGATCCTGCAATTTTTGAAAAGACCGTCGATGAGCCCCTGCCGCGCGGCGAAAAGGATAGTCACGCCATGCATTTCTCGACTTGGCGGCGGAAAAGCTGAGCAATGCTAACTATTTTGCCGGATTTACGGTGAAGTTGGTTACGCCGCGTTGAAAGCCGTTCTGGAGATACCTATAACGGTTTCACATCATGGCCTGCGGCGTGTTCGCGGGGCATTGATCTCGGAATTTTTTCTATGGAAGAGGTATGAATGCCCTGGAGCAATCAGAACGGTGGCGGTGGCGGCGGCGGTCCTTGGGGCGGCGGTGGCGGCGGCGGAAATAAAGGGCCCTGGGGCCAGGGGCCGCAGCGGCCGCGTGGCGGCGGCGGTGGCCGTGGCAATGGCGGCCCACCGGATCTGGAAGAAATCTTCCGCCGGGGTCAGGACCAGCTGAAAAGCGTCGTGCCGGGTGGGTTCAACGGCGGTGTCGCCGCGATCATCGGTCTTCTTGTCGTCGGCTTCATCCTGATCAACTCGATCTACACGGTCCAGCCGGACGAGCGCGGCGTCGAGATGCGTTTCGGCAAGCCGAAGGACGAGATTTCCATGCCGGGGCTGCACTATCATTTCTGGCCGTTTGAAACGGTCGAAATGGTCAAGATCACCGAGCAGCAGCAGAATATCGGCAGCAGGGCGGGCGCTAGCGATCAGCTGGCCGCGGGCCTGATGCTTTCGGGCGATCAGAACATCGTCAACGTCCAGTTTTCCGTGCTGTTTTCCGTGACCGACCCGAAGGCCTATCTCTTCAACGTCGAGGATCCGTCCGACACGCTGCAGCAGGTTTCCGAAAGCGCCATGCGCGAAGTCGTCGGCCGCCGTCCGGCCCAGGACATTTTCCGCGACAACCGTCAGGCGATCGCAGCCGACGTGAAGACGACGATCCAGGCGACGATGGACAGCTACGGCGCCGGCATCTCCGTCAACACGGTCGCCATCGAGGACGCGGCTCCGCCGCGTGAAGTGGCCGATGCGTTCGACGAGGTGCAGCGCGCCGAGCAGGACGAAGACCGTTTCGTCGAGGAAGCCAACCAGTATGCCAACCAGGTGCTCGGCAAGGCGCGTGGACAGGCAGCCCAGCTGCGCGAAGAGGCCGCCGCCTACAAGGGCCGCGTCGTCAAGGAAGCACAGGGTGAGGCGCAGCGCTTCATCTCGGTCTATGACGCCTATGCGAAGGCCCCGGACGTGACGCGCAAGCGTCTCTATCTGGAAACGATGCAGAGCGTTCTCGGCAAGTCCAAGAAGGTCATTCTCGACGAGAAGAACGGCCAGGGCGTCCTGCCGTATCTGCCGCTCAATGAAATCGTCAAGCCCGCGCAGTCGGGAGGGGCCCAGTAATGAACAATCGTCTCCCCTACATCCTGATCGGCTTCGCGCTGGTCCTCATGGTGGTCTATTCCTCCGTCTTCATCGTCAACCAGCGTCAGCAGGCGATCGTCGTGCGCTTCGGTCAGATCAAGGACGTCAAGACCGAGCCGGGCCTCTATTTCAAGCTGCCCTTCGCCTTCATGGATGCCGACCGCGTTCAGTATGTCGAAAAGCAGGCGCTGCGTTTCGACCTGGACAACATCCGCGTGCAGGTGTCCGGCGGCAAGTTCTATGAAGTCGATGCGTTCGTGATCTACAAGATCGCCGATGCGCGGCGCTTCCGCGAAACGGTCTCCGGCGACCGGGCATCGGCCGAATCACGCCTTCGCACCCGTCTCGACGCCTCGCTGCGCCGGGTCTACGGTCTGCGCGGCTTTGAATCGGCGCTGTCCGAAGAGCGTGCGTCGATGATGCGCGAAGTCCGCTCCGACCTGAAGACCGACGCCGAATCGCTCGGCCTCAACATCGAGGACGTGCGTATCCAGCGGACCGACCTGACGCAGGAAGTCTCGCAGCAGACCTACGAGCGTATGAAGGCCGAACGTCTGGCGGAAGCCGAACTGATCCGGGCCCGCGGTAACGAAAAGGGCCAGACGCGCCGTGCCGTTGCCGACCGTCAGGTTGTCGAATTCGTTGCCGAAGCGCAGCGCGATTCGGAAATCCTGCGCGGTGAAGGTGAAGCCGAACGGACAGCGGTGTTTGCCGATGCGTTTTCCCGCGATCCGAAGTTCTTCGAGTTCTATCGCTCGATGACCGCCTATGATCAGGCGATCGGCAGCCCGGACACGACGCTGGTGCTGGCGCCGGACTCGGAATTCTTCCGTTATTTCAACAGTTCGGATGGTGCACCCGCTCCGTCCGCCACCCAGCCCGCTGCAGGAAACTGATCGGCGACATGGGTGATCTTCTGACAGGAATTGCATTTTCCTGATCATCGGGGGCTGGTGTACGCACTGGCCCCTTTTGTTTTGGTGGAAATGGCGAAACGATTGCCTGACACCACGTTTCGATAGTAGGAACCTACGAGCTCCTGCTATCGAAACTTGGTATTATATTCCGGAGCAACAGTTGCGGCTGTTCGGGCTTGTCTCCGCCGCCATCGGCGTCGCACTTGTCTGGATGGTGCGAGGATAGGACATGACACATAAATTGCTTATTCGCCTGGTGGACGCAGAATATGCGATCACACGGCTCAATATCGGAACACCGCTGCCGGAATGGCTGACGGGGGCGGGGTTCTGGGCGGTCTCGAGTTCGCGCGAGGAAATGACGCTCGTCTGCCGGGCGGCGCGCATTCCCGCCAATATCCAGTCGTCCGGCGGCTGGCGCTGCTTCCGTATCGAGCAGCATTTCAGTTTCGATGTTCCCGGCGTTCTGGCGTCCGTGCTGAATCCGCTGTCGGCGGCCGGTGTCGGCATCTTCGCCAACTCGACCTTCAGCACCGATTACATCTTCATCACCGGCTCTGACCTCGACAAGGCCACGGCGGCCCTGAAGGCCTATGGCCACGAGATCATGACCTGAGAGACCGGCGCCCGGGGTTTCTCCCCGGGGTGCTAACGAAAAGATGACTGGACGCGTCCCAAATCCGCCTTATCTTCGCATAGATTCGACGCCATATTGCACGGCGGGGCTGACGAAGGGCCGATTGCGCAGCCGCGATCCCTGTCCGTCTGACGACTATCTTCCTGCCGGCCGGTCTTGGCGGCGGTATGCCATTGCAAATCGAGAGGACCCCATGGGCTTGTCCATCCGCGCTTCCTTCTTCCGGTCCGCCACGCTCGCTGCAAGCGCAGCCCTGCTGTTGAACTCCGTGCCGGTGCTGTCGGCCGCTCAGGCCCAGACGAAAGCTCCGGCGCAGACGCAGCAGGGGCCGGATTCCGTTGCCGATCTCGCGGCCGGACTGCTGGACGCCGTCGTCAACATCTCCACCTCGCAGAATGTGAAGAACGACGACCAGGCGCCGATACCGAAGGTGCCGGAAGGTTCGCCGTTCCAGGATTTCTTCGACGAATTCTTCAAGGGGCAGAGCGGCGAGGGCGGCAATCGCCAGCGCACGGTCAATTCTCTCGGGTCCGGCTTCGTCATCGATCCGTCCGGCGTCATCGTCACCAACAACCACGTGATCGAGGGTGCCGACGATATCGAGATCAATTTTGCCAACGGCACCAAGCTGAAGGCAAAGCTGATCGGCACGGATACCAAGACCGATCTTGCGGTGCTGAAGGTCGAGCCGAAGAAGCCGCTCACCGCCGTTCCGCTCGGCGACTCGCGCACGATGCGCATTGGTGACTGGGTGATGGCCATCGGCAACCCGTTCGGGCTCGGCGGCACGGTGACGGTGGGCATCATCTCGGCGCGCGGCCGCAACATCAATGCCGGTCCCTATGACAATTTCATCCAGACCGATGCGGCGATCAACAAGGGCAATTCCGGCGGTCCGCTGTTCAACATGAAGGGCGAGGTCATCGGCATCAACACGGCGATCATTTCGCCGAGCGGCGGATCGATCGGCATCGGCTTCTCGGTTCCTACCGAGCTTGCCACCAACGTCATTTCGCAGCTCAGGGAATTCGGCGAAACCCATCGCGGCTGGCTGGGTGTGCGTATTCAGCCGGTGACCGCCGATATCGCCGAGAGCCTGAAGATGGACACGCCGAAGGGGGCGCTGGTTGCCGGTATCATCCAGGGCGGCCCGGTCGATGGCGGCGAGGTGAAGACCGGCGACGTAATCGTCAAATTCGACGGCCGCGATGTCGTCGAGATGCGCGACCTGCCGCGCGTCGTGGCCGAAAGCCCTGTCGGCAAGGCCGTCGATGTCGTGATCATCCGCGATGGCAAGGAGATGACGGTCAAGGTGACGCTCGGCCGCCTGGAAGACGGCGAAAACACGGCGGAAGCGGAGGCCGCCAAGCCTTCGCAAACCGAGGAAGGCACCGACCAGGCCGAGCCGCCCGCCGCCGAACTGCCAGCCTCCGACGTGGTGCTGGGCATGAAGCTTGCCATGCTCGATGCCGAAAGCCACAAGACCTATGGCATTTCCGATGATGTCGAGGGCGTTGTCGTCGCCGAGGTGCAGCCGCAATCGGCGGCCGCTGAACGGCGGATCACATCCGGCGACGTGATCGTCGAGATTGGCCAGGAAGCGATGAAGACGCCGGAGGACGTATCGGCGCGGGTCGAGGAATTGAAGGCCGATGGCCGGCGCAACGCGCTGCTGATGATCGCCAACAAGACCGGCGAGCTGCGTTTCGTCACAGTCCGGATCGAATAGGCGGCTGCGCCCAATCCGTGCTGCCGTTGAACAGGGCGGGCCGTCAGGTCCGCCCTTGCCGTTTCAACCATTCGTCCCGGCTGATCGCATAGAGGACGTGGCGCTTGAGATGGGCTGCCGTGTCGGGCACGCGCGGATGCAGAAAGTCGCGCGCCGGGTCATGGCGCAAACCGAGGCGTTGCATGACGGCGGTGGAGCGGGTGTTGTCTGCCACCGCGAAGGAGACGATTTCGGCAAGGCCGTGCGTTTCAAAGCCGTGGCGCAGCATCGCTTCGGATGCTTCTGTGACATAGCCGTGCCGCCAGAAGCGAACGGCCAGCCGCCAGCCGATCTCGACCGTGCCGTTCGGCAGGTGCGGTTCGAGGTCGGGGCGCGCCAGTCCGAGAAAGCCGATCGGCTCGTCGGTGTCCTTGAGCGCCAGGGCGAAGAAGCCAAACCCCGTTTCGTCGATCCTCTGGCGGACTTCGTCCATCAGTGCATCGGATTCCTGCCGCGAGCGTCGGCGCGGAAAAAATTCCATCACCTTCGGGTCGGCGTTGATTTCGGCAAACAGCGGCCGGTCGGTCTCCAGCCAGTTGCGGATGCGCAGCCGCTGGGTTTCGACGGTGATCACCGGACGAAATCCGTCTTTCTGTAGCCCTGGATGTAGAGCAGGGCGGTGAGATCGGCGTGGTCGATGCGGATCTTGACCTGCGAGGAAACGACGGGCTTGGCATGCAGGGCGACGCCGGCGCCGGCCAGATGCAGCATGCCGAGATCGTTGGCGCCATCGCCGACGGCAAGGGCATCGGCGGTCGAAATGCCGAGCTTCGTCGTGATGTCGATGAGCGCATCGACCTTGGCCTGTTTGCCGAGGATCGGCTCGGCGACGGCACCGGTGAGATGGCCGTCCTTTTCGAGCAGGATATTGGCGCGGTTCTCGTTGAAGCCAAGCGTGGTGGCGATCGGGCCGGTAAAGACGGTGAAGCCGCCGGAGACCAGTGCGGTGTAGTAACCCTTGGCCTTCATCGTCGCGACCAGTTCCGGACCGCCGGGGGTCAGGGTGATGCGTTTTGCAATGACCTCACCGACGACGCTGAGCGGCAGGCCCTTGAGCAGGGCGACACGCTCGATCAGGGCCGGCTCGAAGGCGATCTCGCCGTTCATGGCGCGGGCGGTGATGTCGGCGACCTTGTCCTTCAATCCGGCTTCGGCGGCCAGTTCGTCGATGCATTCCTGGCCGATCATGGTGGAATCCATGTCGGCGATCAGAAGTTTCTTGCGGCGGGTCTCGGCATTCTGGACGACGACATCGACGGGGGCATCGCCGACCACGCCGCGCAGCAGCGCTTCCAGCCAGTCGAGATTGCCGCCGTCCTTCAGCGCGATATCGCAGGCGACGCCGTCGGCAAGCCAGTAGAGGCCGGACGCATCGACCGCTGCTGCGGCTTCCTCGGCGAGCGCTGTGGTCAGAACGGGATTTGACGGATTGGCAACAAGCGTGGCAACGAAGGCCATGATGAAAAACCTTGAGATTGGACAGGATGCGATCCTGATAACCGGGCCGACCGCCAGCGGCAAGTCCGCTCTTGCCGTGGAGATGGCGAAACGGCACGATGGCGTGGTCATCAATGCCGACAGCATGCAGGTCTACGACACGCTGCACACGCTGACGGCGCGCCCGTTCGAAGCGGATATGCAGGGCATTGCGCATCATCTTTACGGCCATGTTCCCGCCTCAAGGCATTATTCCACCGGCGACTGGTTTCGCGACGCGGTTAAGGTTCTGGCGGCGGTCCGCAGCGAGAAGCGTATCCCGGTCTTCGTCGGCGGCACGGGGCTCTATTTCAAGGCGCTGACCGGCGGCCTGTCGGATATGCCCGCGGTTGCGGCCGAAATTCGCGACGGTGTGCGGCGGCGGTTGCGGGAAGAGGGGGCCGAGGCCCTGCATGCCGTGCTGGCGCAGAAAGATCCGGAGACGGCCGGGAGCCTGCGGCCGGGGGACGGCCAGCGTATCGCGCGGGCTCTGGAAATAGTCGAGGCCACCGGCCAGTCGATCCGGGTCTTCCAGGCGCGGCAGGGGCCGGTCGCGATCGATCCCGATCAGGCCCTGAAGATCGTCGTGCTGCCGGAGCGGGCCTTGCTGCGCCAGCGGATCGACCGGCGTTTTGCCGGAATGCTGGAGAGTGGTGCGGTCGAGGAGGTGAAAGCGCTTCTGGCGCTCGATCTGAAACCGGAAATGCCGGCGATGAAGGCGATCGGTGTGCCGCAGATCGCGGCCATGCTTGCAGGCACGATGCGCAAGGCCGAGGTCATCGAAACGGCCTCTGCCGCCACACGCCAATATGCCAAGCGGCAGATGACCTGGTTCCGCAACCAGCTGGACGACAGCTGGCTGCGCTGGGACCCGCAAAAGGGCGATGGTCTGTAAACCGGGAACAGCCGGTGGTGCTTCGTTCCGGCTATTTGCGGATAATGCTGCTCAGCGGCTTTTTCAGCAGGCTTTCGCGCAGGGATAGCCGGGGCTGGTCCGGACCAGGTTGGGCAAAGCTTGGCGCGGGGCGTGGCGGTGCCCGGTAAGGGGCTGCCTGCGGCTGTTCCGGCGGCTCGTCCGAGAGCAGCTGGTTGCGGATCTGGTTGAAGCGCTGGAGCTGCGGATTGGCAGGCTCGGCCCGTGGCAGCATGGCGGGGTTGTAGGGTTCGACAGCGGGCATATCCGCGTCCTGCTGCCGCATCACAGCTGTTTCTTCAGGCGCCTTGGCGTCGGGGAAACTGTCGTCCGTCCAGGTCATATCCGGATCCGAGCCGCCAAGGCTGGCCGAATAGGCCTGCTGGAAGCCGGAAATGTCCGGCCCGTTCATCGCCCGCATGCGGGCCACGACCGTGCGCAGATCGACGGTGTCCGGGGTTTCATCCGTCACCTTGACGGCAACGCCATTGGCTTTCGGCAGGCTCTTCTCGTCGACGCGGGTAAACAGCATGCGCATCGGCACGGCGACCGCCTCACCGAAGGCGATGGCCTCGCCGTTTCCGATCGAGGAGATGAAGCTGGTCGAGGAAATCGACGAGTTGGGGATGGCCGAGCGGATGATATCCTGGTCGCGGTCGTTGGAGAGGCGCATGGCAAAGACCGTCGAGCACTGCGACAGGATGGTCGGATCGAGTTCGCCGGGGCGCTGGGTGATGATGCCGAGGGAGACGCCGTATTTGCGGCCTTCCTTGGCGATGCGGGCGATGGCCTGCCGTGTCGGCACGAAGCCGAGGCTGGGATCGGAGGGAACGTAGCGGTGCGCCTCCTCGCAGACCACCAGCATGTGAACGCCGCCATTGCTCCACAGGCCGATTTCGAACGCCATGCGGCACAGCACCGAGGCGACGGAATTGACGACCTCGGACGGAATGCCGGCGAGCTGGAAGGTGGTGATCGGCCTGCCGTCACCGGGAATGCGGAAGATCTTGGCGATCGTCTCCAGGATCGTGTCGGTGATCGTGTTCGAGGAGAACATGAAATTGTAGCGCGGATCGTTGATCGCGCCGATCACCTTGATCTTGAGCGAGCGCAGGTGCGGCTTGTCGCTGCGCCCTTCCAGCCGGCCGATGCGCTCATCGATCATCGCCAGCAGATCGGCGATGCGATAGGGAACCGGCGTATCGGCGGTCATCGAGCTTTTTTCGCTGGTGCGGCGCGCAAGGCCGGAATCGGCGGAGCCCTTGAAAGCCCTTTTCGCTTCGGGAATGACATCGCGCAGGATGTCGAGCTCTTCCGGCACCGGTGGCCGGCCACGGAAGACGACCTCGGCGAACTCCTCCAGCTTCATCAACCAGAAGGGCAGGTCGAGATTGTCGGTGTCGATGACGACGGCCAGATCCGGGAAGGCGGCGGCGAATTCGTTGTGCGGATCGAGGATCAGAACGCGCAGCTTCGGATCGGATTCGATGGCCTTGCGCAGCAGCAGGGTCACGGCTGTCGATTTGCCGACGCCGGTGGTGCCGACGATGGCAAAGTGCTTTGACAGCATCGAGGGAATATGGATGGCGGCATCCAGGCTTTCGTCCTGCGTCAGCCTGCCGATGACGCAGGTTTCGTCCTTGCCGGCATCGTAGATGCGGGCAAGGTCGGCGGCGCGGATACGGTGGGCGATGGCGCCGAGATAGGGATACTGGCTGATGCCGGCGGAAAACTCTTCCTTCCCGGAAGGACCGACATGGACTTCGCCCATCAGCTCCACTTCGATGCGGAACGTATTGTCGAGTTCTTCGCCCCATTCGTTGGTGGCGGTCTGCATGGAATAGACGAGGGCAACGACGCGGTTCTTGCCGACGGTGATTGAAATCAACCGGCCGACGGACCACAATTCGGTCAGCGAGGTTTCGCCGTTTTCGGCAATGGCTGCAATCGTCGCACGCGAACCGCTGCACGCAACGACGCGGCCGAGGAAGCGGTTGCCCCGTTTCAGGGCGTCGCGTCTATCCTGCTCTCCGGCACTGGTCGAAGTTTGAAGCTCATTGTTCAGCAATACGAAACCTCTCATCGAGTGTTTGCAACACTATCGGAAGGGATTTAATAAGTTGTTTCTGTGGGTTGCGCGAGTTTGTGCCGTTTCGAACCCGTTCCGGTTGTTTTCGGGAAAGGCGTTGACGGAGCTGCCATTTCTGTTTATCACTCGCGTCCATGAAAAAAATCGCAGCAATTCTTGTGGTGGGACGGCGCATGGGCAGGATGGTGTAACCATCCGGCGATAGCCACCCATGCGCAGACACGAGGCCCTTACGGGGCCTTTTTTTATGCCTTCAAACACGATACTCACAGCCAAAACGCGAACATGGACGGAAACAGGCCAATGAGCGGCACAGAAAATCAGACGCAGGGTGACCAGATGCAGGACAATCGCATGACTGGGGCGGAAATTGTTCTTCAGGCACTGAGGGACAATGGTGTGGAGCATATTTTCGGCTATCCGGGCGGTGCCGTCCTGCCGATCTATGACGAGATCTTCCAGCAGGAGGATATCCAGCACATCCTCGTCCGTCACGAGCAGGGCGCCGGCCATATGGCCGAAGGCTATGCCCGCTCGACCGGCAAGGTCGGCGTCATGCTGGTGACCTCCGGTCCGGGCGCCACCAATGCCGTCACGCCGCTGCAGGATGCGCTGATGGACAGTATCCCGCTCGTCTGCCTGACCGGCCAGGTGCCGACCTCGCTGATCGGCTCGGATGCCTTCCAGGAATGCGATACCGTCGGCATCACGCGGCCCTGCACCAAGCACAACTGGCTGGTCAAGGATGTCAACGATCTCGCGCGCATCATCCATGAAGCGTTCCGCATCGCCCAGTCCGGCCGTCCCGGCCCGGTCGTCGTCGATATTCCCAAGGACGTCCAGTTCGCCACCGGCACCTATACGCCGCCTTCGGCCGCTCCGATCCAGGCGAGCTATCAGCCGAAGCTGCAGGGCGACATGCGCCAGATCGAGCAGGCCATCGAGATGATGAAAGGCGCCCGCCGCCCGGTCATCTACTCCGGCGGCGGTGTCATCAATTCCGGCCCTGAAGCCTCCAAGCTGCTGCGCGAACTGGTAGAGCTGACCAATTTCCCGATCACCTCGACGCTGATGGGGCTGGGCGCCTATCCCGCATCGGGCGACAACTGGCTGGGCATGCTGGGCATGCACGGTACCTTCGAGGCCAACATGGCGATGCACGATTGCGACGTCATGGTCTGCATCGGGGCCCGCTTCGACGACCGCATCACCGGCCGTCTCAATGCCTTTTCGCCGAACTCCAAGAAGATCCATATCGATATCGACCCGTCGTCGATCAACAAGACCGTTCGCGTCGACGTTCCGATCATCGGCGATATCGGCAATGTTCTGGAAGACATGGTTCGCGTCTGGCGGGCCTCGGCCAAGGATGCCGACAAGGCGCGTCTGGCCGACTGGTGGGAAGGAATCGTTCGCTGGCGCGGCCGCAACTCGCTGGCCTACAAGATGAGCGACGACGTCATCATGCCGCAATATGCCATTCAGCGCCTGTACGAGCTGACCAAGCATCGCGACACCTACATCACCACCGAAGTCGGCCAGCACCAGATGTGGGCGGCGCAGTTCTATGGTTTCGAACAGCCCAACCGCTGGATGACCTCGGGCGGTCTCGGCACCATGGGTTACGGCTTCCCGGCGGCGATCGGCGTTCAGGTCGCCCATCCCGATGCCCTCGTCATCGACATTGCCGGCGACGCGTCGATCCAGATGTGCATCCAGGAAATGTCCTGCGCCGTGCAGCATAACTTGCCGGTCAAGATCTTCATCCTCAACAACCAGTACATGGGCATGGTCCGTCAGTGGCAGCAGCTGCTGCACGGCAACCGTCTGTCCAACTCCTATACCGAAGCCATGCCCGATTTCGTGAAGCTGGCCGAGGCCTATGGCGGCGTCGGCATCCGCTGCGACAAGCCGGCCGATCTCGATGCGGCAATCCAGCAGATGATCGACAGCCCGGCGCCGGTGATCTTCGATTGCCGCGTCGCCAATCTCGCCAACTGCTTCCCGATGATCCCCTCGGGCAAGGCACATAACGAGATGCTGCTGCCGGACGAGGCCACGGACGAAGCGGTCGCCAATGCGATCGACGCCAAGGGCCGCGCACTGGTTTGATGAATAGGAAAAGGACACGATCATGAACGCACATCTTCAGCCGACCGGCTCCGCCTATTTCATCGCCAAGGAAACCGAGAAGGCGGAAAACCACACGCTATCGGTTCTCGTCGACAACGAGCCGGGCGTCCTAGCCCGCGTCATCGGCCTGTTTTCCGGCCGTGGCTACAACATCGAAAGCCTGACGGTTTCGGAAACCGAGCACCAGTCGCACCTGTCGCGCATCACCATCGTCACGCGCGGCACGCCGCACGTGCTGGAGCAGATCAAGGCACAGCTGGAGCGCATCGTTCCGGTTCACCGCGTCGTCGATCTGACGGTTCGCGCCGCCGAACTCGGCCATGACCGGCCGATCGAGCGTGAAGTGGCGCTGGTCAAGGTCAGCGGGCAGGGCGAGACCCGGGCGGAAACGCTGCGTCTGGCCGATGCCTTCCACGCCAAGGTGATCGACGCGACGCTGGAACATTTCATCCTCGAAATCACTGGAAAGTCGTCCAAGATCGACCAGTTCGTGGCGATCATGAAGCCGCTCGGCGTTCTGGAAGTCTGCCGCACCGGCATCGCGGCGATGAACCGCGGCCCGCAGGGGATGTGAATGATGAGGGGCGCCACCGGGCGCCCCTTTCATATGGGGACGATGCCGCTCAGATCATCTCCAGCGGCATTTTTCTGCCCGGTGGCGGGAAAGCCCTGTCGAGGATAGCCAGATCGTCGTCGGTCAGATGCACCTCGACTGCGGCCCGGTTTTCGCGGACGCGTTCCGGCATGCCGGTTTTCGGAATGACGATAACGCCGGGATTGCGGATCAGGAAGGCAAGCGCCACCTGCGCGACGGTTGCCTGATGGGCCTTGGCGATATGGATGAGATCGGGGTGGCGCAGCAAACGGCCCTCGTCGAGCGGCGAATAGGCCATGACCGGAATGCCGCGCATCTGGCTATCCTTCAACAGGTCGTATTCGATGCCGCGCCGGGCCAGATTGTAGAGCACCTGATTGGCCGCGACGTTGCCGCCGTCCGGCACGCCGAGAAGTTCTTCCATATCGTCGGTATCGAAATTGGAGACGCCCCAGGCACCGATCTTGCCGGCCTGACGCAGGGTCTCGAAGGCCTCGACGGTTTCTGCGAGGCGGTAGCGGCCGCGCCAGTGAAGGAGATAGAGGTCGATGTGATCGGTGCCGAGCCGCTTCAGGCTGGCTTCGCAGGCCTTGACCGTGCCGTCGCGGCTGGCATTGGAGGGCAGCACCTTGCTCACCAGGAAGGCATCGTCGCGGCGTCCCCTGATCGCTTCCGCGACAATCCGCTCGGCACCGCCATCGGCATACATTTCGGCGGTGTCGATCAGCGTCATGCCGAGATCGAGGCCATGCCGCAGGCATTTTGCCTCCTCGCTGGCGCTCGTCTTGCGCTCACCCATGTGCCAGGTGCCCTGGCCAAGCACGGGAACGGTCTTGCCGGAAGGGAAGGCTGTGGTGGGTATGGCGTTCTGCATGATGTGATCCTTGTCTTCAATGTCGAGCCCGCAGCCATCCAATAGATAGGACATCTGACCGGAGATGAAAGACACGTGGCCGTGAAGCCGCAGCGTCGGGCGATATCAGAAGAGCGCAAGGGATGGCTTGGTCAGCATCAGCCAGAGAATGCCGATGACGGCGAAAAAGGCCGGGAAGCCACAGGCAAACCAGATGCGATACAGGGTGAAATAGGCTGGAGGCAACGGGGTGCCGGCCATGGCGGCGGCGCGGGCCAGATCGCGCAGCCTGATCTGAATCCAGACCACCGGCAGCCAGAAAATGCCTGTGACGACATAGAGGATGAGGGAAAGAACGATCCATCCCTCCTCAAGCGGCCATCCGATCATTCTGGCGAGAATGTAGCCGGTCACCGGCTGAAGAATGGCTGCGGTGGCTGTAAAGACGGTATCGGCGACGACGACGACGCCCGCCGTATGCGCGATCAGCGCCGGATCGCGCGTCCTGTGCGCCATGACCATGAAAAAGGCGATCCCGGCGCCCGTGCCGAAAAGCACGGTGGCGCCGACGACATGGGCAAGAAGCAACCATTGCTCGATCATCAGCGTTCATCCAGCGTGGCAAGGGCAACCAGTGTCAGCAGGATCGACGGCAGGACCTTGACGAAGGGGCCGAGAGGATCGAGCCAGAGCGCGGGCTCGAGCAGGCTGCCGCCGCCGAGATAGGCGGTGGTTACGAGAAGCATGCCGAACAGGGCCTTTCGAGCCCATGGGCGGACAAGAACCGCAAGGCCGAGCGCGATGTCGATCAGGCAGGTGGCGATGGTCAGGACCAGCGCTGCAGCGGTCCCCATAAAGGGCAGGAAATGTGCGCTTGCCCGTTCAGGGTCGATGAGCGGAACGAGGCCGGACAGCAACCAGAAGAGCGACAGGCTGACGATGACAAGCGGCTTTAAAAGGTAAAGGCGGGCAAACCAGAGATCCTGCACGCCGGATGGATTGGCCGATAACGTGGCGGCTGCCGTGGCCAGCCCAGCGCTTGCTTTGCCATCGGTTCGCACGCCCTCGGACATGACCTTCATGGCGGTCGAGCGAAGCGGCGAACGCCATCCGAGGCGCCCGGCGGTATCCGCCAGCCACGTCACCGGCTTGCTGAGGAGCGCGGGGATCGCGACAATGCGGGCGGGCGGCAGGCCCAGCCATTGGCGGTGAAGGACAACCAGTTCGGCCAGTGTCAGCGTTTCATCCGCCGCCATCGCGACATCCGTTCCGGGGGCCAACTCGCCGGAGATCGCCCGGGAGACGGCGGTTGCGACATCCTCGACCGATATGGTCGCGACATGGTTTTTCGCATAGGTGAGCGGCAGGACCAGGGGGAACGCCGAAAGAGCCCTGAGAAGCGCCGAGCCGCCATGCGCATTGCGGCCAAGAACGAGCGCCGGGCGTAAAATGACATAGGGAATGCCGCTTGAGACCAGCGCCTCATCCGCCTGGCGTTTGGTGGCGAGGAAGGGCAGGCCGGCCGCGGGGCCTTGCGTTCTCGCTGAAATCTGGACGATGAGCCGGACAGGCGATTGTCCGGCTGCGGCATACAGGGCCTGCATGGCTTTCGTCTGGGTTGCCGCGACGTCGTCTGCCAGGCCGTCCTGAAGGGCGCCGGCGCTGTTGATGACGGCGTCGTGGGTTTCAAGAATGCCGGTCCAGTCTGCGGGGGTCGTCATCGTTGCGAGGTCGACCTGAAGCCAGCGGATGTCCGGCTGCTTCAACGCTGCGCGGGCGGGGTTTCGGCCAATGCCGGTAATGGAATGACCATCCGCCGCAAGACGGGATGCAATCATGGAGCCGATGTAGCCGGTTGCGCCGAGAATCAGGATGTTCATGACGGGAGACTACAAAAAATGATGGTCCCGATGAAAGGTCCGATGCTTCTTGTCACCCTGACAAGTTTCGGGTGGTCTTTGCTAATAGGTCAATTATGCTGACCTAAATTTCGGGAGGATTCCATGCAGGCCGACACGCTTCTGGCGTTATTTCTTTTTGCGTTCACGACGTCGATCACGCCGGGGCCGAACAACATGATGCTGTTTGCGTCGGGGGTAAATTTCGGCTTTACCCGGACCATTCCGCATATGTTCGGTATCGGCGCCGGGTTCCTGACGCTGCTGATCGCCGTCGGCCTCGGGCTTGGCGCACTCTTGCATTCGGTACCGATGCTTTACACCGGGCTGAAATTCGCCGGCGGCGCCTATCTGGTCTGGATCGCCTGGAAGATCGGCTCGTCGCGGACGCTGTCGGAAGGCAAGGCCGGTGCCGTGCCGATGACCTTCCTGCAGGCCGCCGCCTTCCAATGGATCAACCCCAAGGCCTGGGTCATGGCGGTGACGGCGATGGCGACCTATACGAGCGAGCAGCGCTATCTGGCCAGCGTCCTCCTTGTCGGCGCCATCTTTGCGGCCGTCAATGTTCCCAGCGTTTCGACCTGGGCAGGGTTCGGCTCGGCGCTCCGGCAATGGCTGTCCGATCCGATACGGCTGAAATTGTTCAACATCACCATGGCGGTCTTGCTCGTGCTCAGCCTTTGGCCGATGCTGAAATGACCGGAATCCGGAGATCAAAGCGATGACGTCTCACACCCGCGACGATCACGATCAGCATCACGATGATCGGCATCATCATCACGACAACCATTTCTCCGACATGGAGGCGCGGGTCAAGGCGCTGGAAACGATCCTGACGCAGAAGGGTTTGATCGATCCGGCGGCGATCGATGCGATCGTCGAAACCTATGAGACCAGGATCGGCCCGCGCAACGGCGCCCGCGTGGTCGCCAAGGCCTGGAGCGAACCGGATTTTGCCGACTGGCTGCGCCGTGACGCGACGGCGGCGATCGCCAGCCTCGGTTATACCGGACGGCAGGGCGAGCATATGCGCGCCGTGTTCAACACGCCGGAGACCCACAATCTCGTCGTCTGCACGCTGTGCTCCTGTTACCCCTGGGCCGTGCTCGGCCTGCCGCCGGTCTGGTACAAGGCGCCGCCGTACCGTTCACGCGCGGTGATCGATCCGCGCGGCGTGCTGGAGGAGTTCGGGGTCGCACTGCCCGACGGCCAGAAGATCCGTGTCTGGGATTCGACGGCGGAACTGCGCTACATCGTCATTCCCGAACGTCCGGCCGGAACGGAACGCCTTGATCAGGAGGCGCTGGCCGACCTTGTGACGCGCGATTCGATGATCGGCACGGGGCTGGTGAACCCGGCTGGAGATGGGCGATGAACGGCGCGCAGGACCTCGGTGGCCAGCATGGCATGGGGCCGGTTGCGCCGGAAAAGGACGAGCCGTATTTCCATGCGGAATGGGAAAAGCGGGCACTCGGCCTGACGCTCTCCTGCGGTGCCTTTGCCGCCTGGACGATCGACGAGAGCCGGCACGCCCGCGAAAGCTTGCCCCCGGCAACCTATCTCTCGGCCAGCTATTACGAAATCTGGACCCGCGCGCTGGAGGCCCTGCTGAAGCGGCATGGTTTCGTTTCCGCCGCCGAACTGGCCGCCGGTCAGATGCTGGAAAAGGGCCGCGAGCCGGCGCGCATCCTGACGGCGGACATGGTGCCGGCCGTGCTGGCCAAGGGCGGACCGTGTGATCGCCCGGTATCCGCCCGGCCGCTCTTTGCCGTTGGCGAGCGGGTGCGCACGAAAAATTTCAATCCGGAGACGCATACGCGGCTGCCGCGCTATGCCCGCGCCAAGACGGGAATTGTCGAAGCGGTGCAGGGCGCGTTCGTCTTTCCCGACGACAACGCGCATGGGAAGGGCGAGAACCCGCAATGGGTCTACACCGTTGTTTTCGACGCGGGCGAAATCTGGGGCGAGGGCGCCGATCCCACGCTCACCGTTTCGATCGATGCCTGGGAGAGCTATCTTGAACGCACATGAACCGTCGCTCACCGGATCTCCGGGCCTGCCGAAATCGAACGAGGGCGATCCGGTCTTTGCTGAGCCATGGCAGGCGGAAGCCTTTGCCATGACGGTGCGCCTGCATGAGAAGGGCGTGTTTTCCTGGAGCGAATGGGCCGAGGCGCTGTCGCTGGAACTCTACAAGCCCGGCCGCCGGGCTGATGCCAGCGACTATTTCGACTGCTGGGTGGCGGCCCTGTCGCGCCTCGTCACCGAGCTGTCGATTACCTCGCAGGATAACCTCGACCGGCTGACGCACAGCTGGCAGCGGGCCGCGGAAGCGACGCCACACGGCAAGCCCATCCTTCTGGAAAATGACCCGGAACGCTGATTTTGCGTTTAATATCCTATCGACCCAACGATTTGTATGGGATTTCCGGCTCTTCGTCACCTTGACGGCTGGTGCCGGTCGTGGTCAGTTGTGAAATGGCCGGTTGCCGCTTTAGCGTGCATTCTGGCCCTTCGCAGACCCTTTGAAATCACAACAGCAACAGGGGCAGATGATGAGCATGAAACGAATTCAGCAGTTCCTTTTCGCAATGCCTTTCGTCCTTGCAGGCACAACGCCGGTCTTGGCCGATGAAAGCGGCGTCAACCAGAGTATCGATCAATTGCTGGGGGATCACACGAAATACCGGGCTGTGATCGTCGCCCTGCAAAAGGCTGTCGCGGCGCATGATGCCAGCGGTGTTGCGGCACTCGTGGACTATCCGATCGGGGTCGCGGTCAACGGCAAGGAAACCAACATCAAGTCCGCCAAGGTCTTTGCGAAACATTATGACGGCATCATCACCCCCCGTATCGCCAAGGCGATTACCGAACAGAAGTACGGGGACCTGTTTGTCAACTACAAGGGTGTCATGTTTGGCGATGGACAGGTGTGGATCAACGGCGTCTGCCACGACAACGAATGCAAGAACTTCGATGTGAAGATCGAGACCATTCAGGACGTCGGGAAGTAAACGCGCCAAAAGATCCTTTGCAATTGCGGCCTTGTCGCCTGAAAAGAATCTAGGTCAGCTCTCGAACTGCCGGTAACACTCCTCGGCGATCTCCTGCAGTTTTGCGCGGCTGACTTCGCCGGTGACCGCATATCCGATCGCCCCGTCGATCCAGTAGAAGGTTTCCAGGTTTCCGGCGGATTCGAAGCGGAAGCTGGTTTCACCGCTGTCCGGGTTTTTGCCGAGAAGGACGGTCAGCCGTTGTCCGGCCGCATCCTGATACATCAGCATCGCGCCGGCCTTGCCGTTGACGGGCAGAAGCCTGCCGCCGACGAGGGAATATCCCAGGGTTTTCAGATCAGGCGCGGCGAGCTTGTAATCGAGGCGCTTGCCGAGCCATGTGACCAGATGGTCCTGCTGATCGGCGCCGACCTCGACCGGATGACGCTTTTCGCTGGCATAGACGAGGAATGCCGTCTTGGATTGACCCGGCAGGCTTTCGAACGCGGCGATGTTTTCGCCGGGAACGGGCTGGCTCAGCAGCCGTTCGCCGTAGATGCCGGCTACCGCACCCGACAGGAAAAGCGTGAGCGAGGCGGCGATGAGGGCGGTCCTGCGCCAGAGCGGCGAGGGCGTCCCTTTGGGATGCGCGGTGCGCAGCAGCGCACCGTCATCAGCATTTGGCCGGGCATAGTTCGAGAATGCGGCTTTCAGTTCGGCCGCCTGCGTCTGCCATTGCCGGACCTCGGCGGCGTCTTCGGGATGGTCCTTCAGCCAGAGCTCGACCTCCTGCCTGCGCTTGCCGTCGAGAAAACCATCGACGAAAGCGTGCAGATCGGCTTCGGTGACCGTATTGGGATCGTCTGTCATTTCGGTCTCCGGAGCGTAACGATGTTGTTCTGCGCAAGCTGTGCTGCCATCTGCCGGCGGGCGCGCGACAGGCGGGACATGACGGTGCCGATCGGGATGGCCAGCATGTCGGCGACATCCTGATAGCCGTACCCTTCGACGACGATGAGCATCAGCACCGCGCGATGGTCGGGGCTCAGCGCATTCAGCGCCTGCTGCAGCCTTGTTTTTTCCAGCGGGTCACCCGATACGTCCTCCGCCGTCAGGCCCAGCGTATCGTCCAGTTCGACGGAGGGATGCTGGCTGAAGCGGCGGTAGCGGTCACGGTAGAGATTGGTCATGATGGTGAAGGCCCAGGCGCGCAGATTGATGCCGCGCCACTGGTTGCGGCGGACAAGCACCTTCTCGACGCAATCCTGCAACAGGTCTTCGCCGTCGCTGTCGGATTTGGCAAGGCTGCGCGAATAGCGCCGCAGCGACGGCACCAGCGACAGGATCTGATTTTCGAACGTATCCGCGGAAGGGGGCTTTGCCCCCTTCACACGGGAATCCTGATCAGGGGCGTGCGGCATCCCAGACCTTTCCGACTCCATCACCGGTGGCATCGCCCTTTTTGGTATCCTTGACCCAGAAGTAGAGCGGCATGCCCTTCAGAGCCCATTGCTTCTTGCCATCCTTGCGATCGACCAGCGTATAGTCGCCTTCGGCCTTGGCGGATGCCGTGCCGAGATAGGGCGGCCATTTCTTGGCGCAATCATCATAGCAGGTGGACAGGCCCATTTTATCCTTCTTGAAGGTATAGAGCGTCATGCCGTTTTCGGCGGCAATCACCTTGCCCTTGCCGGCTTCGACTGTCTGGACCGGGGAAGCCGCAAAAGCGGAGGCCGCGGCCACGATGGAAAAGGCTGTCACGAGCGGCAGAAATCTCATTGGATGTGTCCTCTCTGAAATCGTTGCAGACGAACCGCCTTTTCAGCCGGCTCGAACATAAGACACTTCAGAGCGCTATCTTATTCCCAGGAGTCCGAAGAAACTTATCGGCGGGGTGTCGCCCGGGATGCGACGAAGCGGGCGAGCGACGGGCCGACGGCCATGACCAACAACAGCCGCGCCGTCTGCAGCGCCATGACGAAGGGCACGTCGACATTGCTGGAGGCGGCGATGATGGCGATCGAATCCATGCCGCCGGGGCTGGTGGCGAGATAGGCCGTCAGCGGATCGATGCCGACCGTCCTGACGAGGATATAGGCGAGCAGGCCGGAAAAGCCCATCAGCACGAGGATCGAGACGACGGTCGGGATCAGCGCCCGGCGGGCATGCGCGAGGATCGGGCGGGTGAAGCCGAGGCCGATGTTCCAGCCGAGCATGGCATAGCTGATCGCCAGCAGCCATTCGGGAATCTCGATCACCAGAACTCCGGTGACGCTCAACAGCGAGCCGAGCAGAAAGGGCAGGAGAAACACACCGGCCGGGATGCGCAGCCATCGGCCGAGACAGCCGCCGGCGATGGCAATGCCGAGCGTTTCGAGGAAGGGAACGAGGTGGACCGGCCCGAACCAGACGATCTCCGGTCCCGGTCCATCGATGCCCGCCCAGTAGCGGGCGACGAGCGAGGCGGCGGCTGCGACGAAGACGACGCGCAGATATTGCATGAAGGCGACCAGGCGAACGTCGGCGCCATAAGCATCAGCCATGACCAGCATGGAAGTGGCCGCCCCCGCCGACGATCCCCAGATGGCTGTGGTGCCGGGCATGATGTTGAGGCGGCTCATGACATAGCCGCTGAGCGTGCTCATGGCGATGACCGACAGGACCATGGAC
Organism: Pararhizobium polonicum; assembly: GCF_001687365.1. GTDB lineage: Bacteria > Pseudomonadota > Alphaproteobacteria > Rhizobiales > Rhizobiaceae > Pararhizobium > Pararhizobium polonicum. Next base: position 218,535 of record NZ_LGLV01000012.1, on the reverse strand, counting down.
AGAAACAGCGGCCAGTTGCCGAAAAACGTCACCAGGATGCCGGGGCTGATGGTCTCGGCAATCATCGTGCCGATCAGCGCCTGGCCGCAGAGAAGTGCCGGACGGGGCAGGCGAATAGTGCCGCCGTTGATGCCGACCACAGCGCCTGCTGCCATCGGTCCCATCAGAAGGGCAGCCGGAATACCGGTCAGTTCGAGAACGCCGGCAAGGATAACGGAGAGGACGAGGAGGAGGCCCCATTGCCATGCGGCATGCCAGCGGCCGACACCCGAGGCTGCGGGTGCGGGCGGGTCTGCAGAAGGATCGGGCGTCACGGTGATACTCTCGGATGTCAGGAGGGGCAGCGCCTGCGCGAGCGCGCATGGGAACAGTTATCATGGTTGCTGCCCCCTGCGATACGCGTGCTGTGTGGCAGTTTCTTGCGGCCGGCAGGCCGTTCGCGTAAAATTTGCAGGCTGGCAAGCGCGCAGCCGATGCCGGGAAACCCGCCGCGAGACGCGACAGGCCCGCGCGAATCGGGCAATAGAACAAACATGGAATTCGCACCACAACAGGATGAGGCCCTGAAGGCCGTTTCGCGCTGGTTGAAGGAAGGGCGTTCGCCGCTGTTCCGCCTGTTCGGCTATGCCGGAACCGGAAAGACGACGCTCGCCCGCCACTTCGCCGAGAATGTCGATGGCGAAGTGCTGTTTGCCGCCTTTACCGGCAAGGCGGCGCAGGTGCTGCGCTCCAAGGGGGCGACCAATGCCCGCACCATCCATTCGCTGATCTACCGGCCGCGCGGCGAGGAGGAGGTGTCCGACGAGGAAACCGGCAAGACCTCGATCGCGCCGATGTTTTCGATCAATCGCCAGAGCCCTGTTGCCAAGGCGGCGCTGATCATCATCGACGAATGCTCGATGGTCGATGAAGCGCTTGGCAGGGACTTGATGAGCTTCGGCACGCCGATCCTGGTGTTGGGTGATCCCGGCCAGCTTCCGCCTGTTTCGGGCGGCGGTTACTTCACCAATGAGGAGCCGGACTACCTGCTGACGGATATTCACCGGCAGGCGCGTGACAATCCGATCATCCAGCTGGCCATGCATGTGCGTGAAGGCAAGGAGATCATGCACGGCGACTATGGCTCGACGGCGCGGGTGATCTCGAAGAACGAGGTGACGCAGAGCCTTGTGCTCGATGCCGATCAGGTGCTGGTCGGCACCAACAAGACGCGGCGGCGTTACAATATGCGCCTGCGCGAACTCAAGGGGTTTACCACCGAATATCCGCAATCGGGCGACAAGCTCGTCTGCCTGCGCAATGATCCGGCCAAGGGGCTGCTCAACGGTTCGCTCTGGCAGGTGATGACGTCGTCGAAGGAAACGGTGAAACCCGGCATCAATCTGATGATCCGCCCGGAAGACGACGACATGGACCGGGGTGCCTCCAAGATCAAGCTGCTGAAAACCGCCTTCGAGGATGTCGAGGGGGAAATCCCGTGGTCGACGCGCAAGCGCTACGACGAATTCGACTATGGCTACGCGCTGACGGTGCACAAGGCACAGGGCTCGCAGTGGAACGATGTGGTGCTGTTCGACGAGAGCTGGGCGTTTCGCGATACCCGCGAACGCTGGCTCTATACCGCGATTACCCGCGCGGCAGAAACGCTGACCATCGTTCGATAATTCACTCCGCCGAAACGAAGCCCATCAGAACTGCCTTGGCAACCGCCTGGAAGCGGTTATGGCCGTTGAACTTGCGGATGATGTCGGATTCGAGCGTCAGCACCGCGGTCAGGTCCATATCCATCATCGTGGCGATGCGGTTTGCCGGGTAGCCTTCGGCCATGAAGGCGAGGCACTTCGCCTCGATCGGCGACAGGTGAATGGGCGGCAGGGCGGCGCGCTGCGGATTGCCGCCGTCGGCCGCCGATTCCAGCAGTTCGCTGATCCGCTGCATCTGGCGGCGCAGGATCGATTGCTGGGCTGCCAGTTCGCGCTTGCGGCCTTGCAGCGCATCCTCGAAGATCCGTGCCGCCTGTTCCTGGCTGGCCGAGGCGCTCAGCGCAGCCATCAGATCCTGAATGGCGGCGATCGGCATGTCGATCTCGCGGCAGGCATTGATGACGGACATCCGGCGGATATTCTCCAGTCCGTAGACCCGCATCGGCCCCATTCTTTCAGCCGAAAGCAGGCCCTTTTCCTCGTAGAAATGCAGGGTCCGGTGGGTGACGCCAAAGGCATCCGCCATATCGGCTATGGCGACATGATGGTCCGGAATGGTTCCCGGCAGGGGAAGATGCGGCAGAAAGCCGGGCGGCGTTTGGCTGCCCGGTGCGGAAAGGCGTGTGTTCGAGTGTTCTGGCATCTTTGAATACCCCTCGCAGGCCGGCGAGAACAATATCCTGGAGACGGCATCAGCCGGTGACGTATCCGGCGCTTGTCTCCCTGGGGCAGCTCTTCAATGTCATGCACGCCATCCAAACGGGACGGATACTCGCAACCCTTGTGCCTGCCTGATGAGCGACCAGGCTTTTCTCCCACTTGCATCCTCAGAATACACGCGGGGCGTGACGATGAACAGCTAGTAACATTAGGGGGAAATCTAGGGGTTTTGAGCGGATTTGCGCGTTACGAGCGGCAAAACAACCAGTCCGCGGCGATTTCCCACAGTTCGCGTTCTGCCGGTCAAAGCCGTGAGCCGGCTACCGGATGAGCGTCGAGGGCAGGGCGGCGGCGCTGATGACGAATTTCAGCTTGCGCCGGTGATCGGCCGACAGCCTCTCCTGGCAGGATTTGGCATCCTGAAAGGTTTCCCGCGTCTGTAGCAGCCGGTAGTTATCGGTCAGCACCATGCATTTCATCAGCGGGCTGTCGATCTCGGCGGTGCCGGCGTAGCGGAAGATATAGCCGTCCGAAGACAGGATCTTGCCCGCGAGTGCGAGGCTTTCGTAAAGGATGTCGCCTTCGTCGGCCAGCTGCGCGCCGTCGATGAAGCCGTCATAGACTGTTTCAGCCGAAGCGTCGTTGGTGACAAGAACCTGAAGACCTGCCGGTGCTGTCTGCTGCGAGACGGAAATCGTGAACGCCAGCGGATCAGCTGTGGCCGATGACGATTGTTGCCGCTGCACGGCCGGGGGCACGGCGGCGATCGTCCGGTAATGCGAGGCGGCGTTGCGAAGCGCATCGGCAAAGCGCCCGGCATTTCCGTTGCGCGGCCATTGCGCGCGGACCGTTATCCTCGGCAGGTCGTTGGCAAACTTGCGCTCCAGCACCGCACCGTGCAGACGCGATTGCGCCGGGATATTGACGCTCATGGCCGGTGACGACAGGGGAATGAAAATCAAGAGCGGCAGGGCCGATAGCACGGCCAGCGGTGACGACAGGGGGGCAGGCAGCCAGGAGAAGCGCCTGTTCGCAACCCGCCGCGGCTGTGCGGGGGGGCGGGCCGCTTCTACCGGTGGTGCGGACGGCGAAAGACGGTTACGCCGGTATTCGGGCACATAGGTGCCCTTGGGGATGTCGATGCGCCACTCGTCCCGCACGCCTTCGGAGGTGTAATAGGCCGCCAGCAGCTTGCGCAGCTTGCCGGCATGGACGCGCACCAGTGGATCGCTATCGGCATTGAACGCCTGCGGCCGGTCGAACACGTCGATGCCGATCGTGTAGCCCTTCAGCTGATGGCCGACACCCTCGATCTCCCGATCGACGACATATTTCAAAAAGGCGCGCAGGCGCTCGGAGCGCGAGAACAGGGCGCTCGACAGGACGCGATCCAGAGACTGGCGGATCGTCTGGTCGTCGGGTCTCTGATGCGGATCCATCGTCACGATCTCCCCGCAAAATCCGTCGATATCGGCGCCGCGGTATCGGGGGCGATGGTCGATTCGGTCGTGTCGAGGCAAAGATAAAGGTTCATCGGTTCCGGCTTGGATCGTTCCGTGGAGTTCTCGCACACCGCCGCTCACCGGTCGGGAGCGTATGGCCTGTACTTGAGTCTCTATTAAATAGGACTTTCGCCGGTTTGTCAGGTGCTGCATTCATTAAACTTGCGTTTTGTCTGAAATAGAGCGGAGAACGCGGATTGAGGGATTCTTGTCACGGGGACGCTTTCGCCGCCGCGGCTTTATTGCGGGCCGGTGGAGGAACCGCTAGAAAGGACGCCGTGACGATGGCGGTATCCCTTGGAAAGTGCTGAAATGCCTGCGAAACTCTCCGTGAACCTGAATGCGATCGCGATGCTGCGAAACCGGCGCGATCTCCCCTGGCCGTCCGTTACCGGACTTGGACAGATTGCGCTGGAGGCGGGTGCCAGCGGCCTGACCGTGCATCCGCGCCCTGACCAGCGGCATATCCGTTTTTCCGATCTGGCGCCGATCCGCTCCCTGATCGACGATCTCTATCCGCAGACCGAATTCAACATGGAAGGGTTTCCCAACGACGAGTTCCTGGACCTTGTCGAACGTCATCAGCCCGAGCAGGTCACGCTGGTTCCCGACGATCCGGCACAGGCGACCTCGGATCACGGATGGGACTTTCGCCTGAACCACAATCTGCTCGGCAATGTCGTCGGGCGGCTGAAGAAGAACGGGTTCCGGGTGTCGCTGTTTGCCGACGGCGATCCGGACGTCGAAGCCCTGACGATCGCCAAGGAGACCGGCGCCGACCGGATCGAGCTTTATACCGGGCCTTATGGCGGCTGCTACGACGATCCCGAACGCGGCGAGATCCTGCTGGAGGCTTTGGGCCAGACCGCCGATATCGCCCGGACGCTCGGGCTTGAGGTCAATGCCGGCCATGACCTGACGGTTGCCAATCTGCCGGCGCTGGCCGCCCGGATTCCGCATCTGGCCGAGGTTTCGATTGGCCATGGGCTGACGGCGGATGCGCTGGAATACGGCATGGCCGAAACCGTGCGCCGCTTCTGCCGCGCCTGCGGCCAGGATATCTGAGACCGATCGAATGCTTGTAAATCGAATGCTTGTAAAATGGGCTCCGTCTGCACGGAGCCCATTCCTGTTTTAGCCGAGCAATACGGATTTGCTGGCTTCGAGGAAATCTTCAAGCGCCGTCAGCTTTGCGCCGGAAAGCTTTGCCGCATCGCCGGTGACCAGATCGATGTGACCTTCGCGCGTGTTGGTGTCGAAGGAGACGATGACGGGGATGAGGAAGTCCGGAAGGCCTGCTGCCTTGAGGCCGCCCGCAAGCTGTTCGTCGGTCACGTGCACGACCTCAAGCGGCTTGCCGGTGATGGTCGATACGATGGCTGCGATCTGGTCCACGGTGTGCTTTGTTTCACCGGTCAGCGTGTAGGTCACGCTTTCGGTCGAGCCGGACGCGAGCGCCGCTGCGGTTGCCTTGGCGATGTCGGCCCGGGCGATATGGGCGAGCTGTCCCGTGCCGGAGGCGCTGTACCACTTGCCATCGGCGACGGCGTGCGGCAGCCCGAGGAACAGATTTTCCATGTACCAGCCGTTGCGCAGGATGGTGTAGGCGATGCCGGTTGCCTTGATGGCATTCTCTGTGCCGAGATGATCGGGCGCGAAGGGGATGACCGAGGTTTCCGGGTTCGGCATCGACGTGTAGAGGATGTGCTTGGCGCCGGTCTTCTTGGCAGCGGCGACGGCGGTGAGGTGCTGGCGCAGGCGCTTGCCCGGCTCGTCCAGCGCATCGGTGGAGATAATCAGGATGCGGTCGGCGCCGACAAATGCGGCTTCGAGCGATGCGGCATCATCGAAATTGGCAGCGCGGGTCTGCACGCCCTTGGCGGCATAATCGGCAAGCTTTGCGGTGTCGCGACTGGTGGCGATGATGTTGGCCGGCGAGACCTTGCCGGACGCCAGCAGTTCATCAAGCACGAGGCGACCAAGATTGCCGGTGGCACCGGTGATCAGGAGGGGTTCGGACATGCTGGTTCCTTTGTTTTACACATGGTGTCCGGTCGATTGCCGAAACATCCAGTTTGAGATATGGTTCCTAAATGAGACCTTCTCTTATTTCGTCATCTGTTGGCGGATGTAAAGGAGGCAGTTTTTCCTGTGGTGGTTACGTGAAGGATACCAGCCCATGAACAAAATGGCAGGCAAGACAGAGGGCGAGCAGGTGATCGTCATCGCGGGCTTGGTGTTCAAGGGGCAGGATTGCCCGGTGCGCGATGTCGTCGACAATATCGGCGGCAAGTGGAACACGTTGATGATCCTGGCGCTGGCCGATGGACCCATGCGGTTTTCGGCGCTGCGCCGCCTCATTCCCGATATTTCCCAGCGCATGCTGACCCAGACGTTACGCGATCTGCAGCGCGACGGCTATATCGCCCGCGCGGTTTTCCCGACCCAGCCGCCGAGCGTCGAATACAGCCTGACGCCGCTTGGCCAGTCCTTCCTGGTGCTGGTCAAAGGGCTGGTCGACTGGTCGGTGGTCCATCATGAGGCGATCCGCGCGGCCCGTGCCACATATGACGCGGCGGCGTGACGATGTGACCGCGCCTGCCCGGGTGGACGGTTCGCGGCGCAGGCTGTTACAGATGTCTGAAGGGACGATACCGGACAGGCATTCATGAAGCAGCTCGATATTGGCGTGGCGGGGGCTGGACCGGCGGGGCTGGCGGCGGCGCTTTTCCTGTCGCGTGCCGGTCACCGGGTCGAAATCCTCGAGCGCTTCGAGACGCCGGCGCCGGTCGGTTCCGGCCTGCTGATGCAGCCGACGGGGCTGACCGTTCTGGCGGCACTTGGCCTGTTCGACACGATCCATGCGCTTGGCAGCCGCATCGACCGGCTGCACGGCGCCGATGCCGTCAGCGGACGGACGGTTCTCGACGTGCGCTACGATGCGGCGCCCGGCGGACGTTACGGGTTGGCGGTCCAGCGGGCAGCGCTTTTCAACACATTGCACGATGCGGCGGTTGCCGGCGGCATCACCATCCGGACGGGCGTCAATCTCGCTTCCGTGGAGCAGCGCGGAGCGCGTGCGGTGCTGCGGAATACGGAGGGGCAGGAGGCCGGAGGCTACGATCTGGTCATCGACGCGAGCGGTGCGCGCTCGATGCTGGCGGCCGGTTCCGCTTCGGCGCCCGCCATTCGCGATCTCACCTATGGCGCCTTCTGGGCGACTCTTGATGGCGCGGGCGCGATTTATGATCGCAATGCGCTGTCGCAGCGTTACGACAAGGCGAAGGTGATGATCGGGCTTTTGCCGGCGGGCCGCGCGGCCGTGGGCGAGGCGGAGCGGGTGGCGTTCTTCTGGAGCCTGAAGGTTGCCGATGTCGAGGCGGTCAAGGCGGCCGGACTTGAGCGCTGGAAGACGGTCATTCGCGGCTACTGGCCGGATTGCCAACCGTTTCTCGACCAGATCGGCGATTGGGAGCAACTGACGCTGGCGCGCTATGCCCACCGGACCACGCTGCCGCCCTATGCCGGCCGGCTGGCGTTCATCGGCGACAGTGCTCATTCGACCAGCCCGCAACTGGGGCAGGGCGCCAATATGGCGCTGCTTGACGCGGCGGCGCTCTGTCATGCGCTGGCCAATAGCCCGGACATCCCGTCCGCACTCGCGGCTTATGGGCGGGTCCGTCGCAGTCATGTGCGGCTGTTCCAGCTCCTATCGCTTGCCTTCACGCCGTTCTACCAGTCGGATTCTAGCGCGATTGCCTGGGTGCGCGACAGGCTGGTCTCGACCATTGCCAAGGTGCCGCCGATGCCGGGGTTGCTGGCCGCGATCGTCGCCGGCACGCTGATCGATCCGTTCGCATCCGCCGGGCTCAAGGAACATGACTGGCTTGGCGAGCGTCAGGACGGCAGGGGCTTGCCGGATGGCATTGCGGTCAAATCCAGAGCCCAGATCTGACCGGTCAGATCCTTGCCGAAAGAGTGGTGGGCCTCTTCCTTCTCCAGCTTGAAGCCGGCGGCGATATAGATGCGGCGCGCGGAAACGAGGATGTCGTTGGTCCAGAGCTCGAGCCGCCGGTAGCCGGCGCTTCTGGCAAAAGCGATGCATTCGTCGACGAGCCGCGTGCCGAGGCCCTGACCACGCGCGGCGGCCTCCACGTGGAGCAGACGGAGCTTGGCGGTCTCTTTGCCGCCCTTGACGAGAAAGATACTGCCGAGAAATGCGCCGTCGCGTTCCGCGATCCAGCAGCGTTCACGGACGGGATCGAAGTTGCGGATGAAGGCGGCGCAGATTTCGGCGACCAGAGCTTCGTATTCGCCGTTCCAGCCATAGGTTTCCGTATAGGCTTTCGCCTGACCGGCGATGACCGTGCCCATGTCGCCGATGCGGTGCGTGCGGATGGTGATGGGGGCTCTGGTATCTTTTTCGCCGGAAAGCAGCGCCTTGACCGATGCCATGGCGGCGGCGAGTTCGCGGCGCTCCTTTTCCGCGATGGGTTCAAGCAGGGCGACGATGCGCTGGCGTGAGCGCTGCGCCAGGTCGGTGGCAATGCCCCGGCCGCGCAGCGTCAGCTGCAGCAGGCGGCCACGGCCGTCCGCCGGGTCCCGCGTCGTTTCGAGAAGCCCGGCATCGGTGAAGGATTTGAGCATGCGGCTGAGATAGGCCGGATCGAGCGAGAGCTCCTCGGTCAGCCGGGACGCCGACGTGGTGCCCTGTGCCGCGAGCTCATAGATGACGCGCGCCTCGGTGAGCGTATAGGGCGTATCGAGAAAGGCGCGGTCGAGCACGCCGATCCGGTTGGTATAGAACCGGTTGAAGGCGCGGATCGATTCGATCTCGTCGTTACCGATTTCGGCAAAGGCTGAGTGTAACATGGCATTCTCCGTTTGAACGCCATCATCACAATTTATTTGACTCAGTCAAGTATCTCCACCCAAGGATCACGCTGCCTTCTGGTCGCGCTGCGACAGACCTTCGAGGGCGAAATCGACCGCGGCCTGGGCATGGATCGCGGTGGAATCGAAGCCGGGCAGGGGCAGGTTGCGGGGATCGAGGATCAGGCAGATCTCGGTGCAGCCGAGAATGATGGCATCGGCACCCTGGTTTTTGGCGCGTTCGATGACCGCCATCAGGGCCTGGCGCGACGTGTCGAGAATGACGCCGGCGCACAGTTCGTTGAAGATGACGTCGTGGACGAGCGTGCGGTCCTCGGCATTCGGAACCATGACATCGATATCGTGGGCAGCCATGCGGCCAGTATAGAAACTGTGCTCCATTGTGTAGCGGGTGGCCAGCAGCAGCGGGCGCTTGATGCCGGCCGCTTTCATGGAGGTGGCGGTCTGGTCGATGATGTTGATCAGCGGAACGGCAATCGACGCCTGAACCTCGTCGGCGATCAGGTGCATCGTGTTGGTGCAGATCAGCACGCAGGCAGCGCCCGCAGCCTCCAGCCCCTGTGCGACATCGGAAAGGCGCTTGGCGGCGTCATCCCAGCGGCCGGCCTTCTGCAGATCGACGATGGTCTGGAAATCGACCGAATGCAGCATGACTTCGGCGGAGTGCAGGCCGCCGAGATGCGCGCGCACGGCCTCGTTGATCATCCGGTAGTAGACTGCCGAGCTTTCAAAGCTCATTCCGCCGATGAGGCCGATCTTGCGCATGGTGCCGTTCCTGTTCCGCTTTGTTTTTTGATATCAGGATTGTCGCCGGGAGTGAGCGGAAAGTGTTCGCTTTGTTGGGTGACATTGCCGGTATTTGCGCGTATTTTTTGCATGATATGAAATTTTTGCGCAAATATTGATTGCTTGCGCTGTTGCCGCGGGGAGAGCGAAGCGTGCTGGACGAAAGAGACCGGAAGATTCTGTCGCTGCTGCAGGAGGATGCCAGCCTGTCCGTCGGCGATCTCGCCGAAAAAGTCAGCCTGTCGATCTCCGCCTGCTCGCGGCGGATCCAGCGGCTGGAGGAGACCGGCTATGTCGCGCGGCGCATCGCGGTTCTCGATCGCGATAAAATGGGCGTCCCGACCACCGTGTTCGCGCTGATCAAGACCGCCCATCATGCCGACGACTGGATCGAGACCTTCCGCAAGGCAATCGCCGATATTCCCGAGATCGTCGAAGCGCACCGGCTGACCGGCAATTACGACTACATCCTCAAAGTTGTGCTGCCGCGCGTCGAGCATTACGATGTGATCTACAAGCAGATCGTCCGCAAGGTCGAACTGTTCGATGTCTCTGCCTCGATCTCGATGGAGATCCTGAAGAGCGGCATGGCGGTGCCGGTGGATTATGCACGGTGAGCAAGAACGGCACCGTGCACGGTAGCCATGCCGAAAGCGCAATTGTGCATCGGCCTTGAAGGGTAGAGTTTGTCCCGAAACAGGAGAAACGATCATGCCGCTTGAAAACTCTCACCATGTCGTCGTCGTCGGTGGCGGATTCGGTGGCCTGCAGCTGGTCAAGGACCTCAAGGGTGCCCCTGTCAAAATCACCCTGATCGACCGGCGCAACCATCATCTTTTCCAGCCGCTGCTCTACCAGGTGGCGACGACCTTGCTCGCCACCTCGGAAATCGCCTGGCCGATCCGGCGGTTGTTTCGCGACCGGCCGGAGGTCACCACCCTCCTGGCCGAGGTGGGCGGCGTCGATCCGCGCGGCAAAACCGTGACGCTGAAGAGTGGCGAGAGCATCGGCTACGACACCCTGGTGCTGGCGACGGGGGCGACGCATGCCTATTTCGGGCGGGACGAGTGGGAACCCGTCGCGCCGGGGCTGAAGACGCTGGAGGATGCCACCACCATTCGCCGGCGCATGCTGTTGGCCTTCGAGCGAGCCGAGATGGAGACCGATGCAGAGGCGCGGGCCGCCCTGTTGACCTTTACCATCGTCGGTGCCGGGCCGACCGGTGTCGAGCTTGCCGGCGTCATCGCCGAACTGGCGCACGTCACCCTGCCGCAGGAATTCCGCAACATCGATACGCGCAAGACACGGGTTGTCCTGGTCGAGGCGGGCCCACGGGTGCTGCCGAGCTTTGCCGAGGAACTCTCCGCCTATGCGCAGAACGCGCTCGAAAAGCTCGGCGTCGAGGTTCACATCGGTGAGCGGGTGACGGACTGCACGGCCGAAGGCGTGATGATCGGCGATCGCTTCATCGGCAGCCGGACGATCGTCTGGGCGGCGGGCGTTCAGGCATCTCCCGCGGCGGAATGGCTGGGCGTGCCAGCCGACAGGGCCGGGCGCGTCGTCGTCGAAAAAGACCTGAGCGCGCCGGGGCTACCGGATGTCTTCGTCGCCGGCGATACGGCGTCGCTTTTCCGCGAAGACGGCACGCCGGTTCCCGGCATCGCGCCTGCCGCCAAGCAGCAGGGCGCCTATGTGGCCAAGGTCATCCGCGCCCGGCTGACGCAGAAAGCCGCGCCGGCGCCCTTCCGCTATCGTCATCAGGGCAGCCTGGCGACCATCGGCCGGCGTTCGGCGATCATCGATTTCGGCCGGATCAAGCTCACCGGCGCTCTGGCCTGGTGGATATGGGGCCTCGCCCATATCTACTTCCTGATCGGCACGCGGAGCCGGTTTGTCGTGGCCTGGAGCTGGCTGTGGATCTATCTCAGCGGCCAGCATACGGCACGGCTGATCACCCAGAAGGAAACGCTGCGAACCGAACCGCTGGATGACGGGACGGATAGTTAGCCCTTCCGGCATCGCTTCGGGCGGTCATGGAATGATCCGCTGCGCGCGCATCTCACGGAAGACCGACAGGAACATCTCGTCGGTCTGCACATAGTCGTGGAATCCGAGCCGGCGCGCCTTGCTGCCGTCGGCGAAGAAATCGTAGTTCCAGCTGAACACCGCGTCGCCAAAACCCCAGGAGGAGACAGCCTCGTAAGCGTGATCGGCGAGAGCGTATTTCTCCTTCATCGCCTGCCAGAGCGCTGCCTTGTCCGCCATCACGACATTGAGCGACATCGGCAGCGGGGCGGCCGTTTCCATGTCGAAGAAGCGGGCGATCTTCGGCCACATGTCGTTCCAGCGGAACAGGTCGCCATTGGTGATGTTGAAGGCCTGATTGGCGCATTGCGGATCGGTGGCGGCCCAGACTGTCGCCCTTGCCAGCAGGCCGGCGTCGGTCATTTCGAGCAGCGTGTCATAGGCGCCGGGCTTGCCGGGAAAGCGCAAGGGCAGGCCGAGTTCCTTCGACATCGCGGCGTAGAGGCCGATGACCATGGCAAGGTTCATCGGATTGCCGGTGGCAACGCCGATCACGACCGAGGGACGCAGCGCCGACCATGTCCATGACTTGCCTTTCTGCTTCTGCAGGAACGCCTGCTGGTCCATGTTGAATTCGGGCGGCATGTGGTTGTCTTCGTCTTCGCGGGCCGGCGTCTTGAAGGGGCCGAGATGGGCGCCATAGACCTTGTAACCCTGCATCAGGCTGACATGGGCAAGATTGGGTGCCACCTCCTCGACGGCGGTGACGACATTGACCAGCATGGCGAGGTTGGGTTCGACCAGCTCCGCCCAGGTCGGGCGATCCTGATAGGCGGCATAGAAAATGTGAGTCACGTCAGAGAGATCGGTGAGTTTGTTCGAGCAATCTTCCGGGTCGAGCAGATCGACGGAGATATGCCGGATCCTGTCCGTCGATAGGCCGCCGCGCCGGGAGAGGCCGATGATCGACCAGTCTTCCAATGTTTCCAGATGGCGGACGAGATTGCCGCCGATGACGCCCTGGGCGCCGACGATGAGGGCGGTTTTGTGCGGATTGCGCATGACAGTCTCCTGATGTGTCGATGCATCAGATATGGACGCGCGACGATTTGAGAACTAGACAGCGGTAAGGCACAGGATTTGTGAAGTGAGGGCACAATGGCGAGGCTGGATGTCAATCGCTCCGGCGAGATGGAGGTGTTCGTGCGTGTCGTGGATCTCGGCGGATTCTCGGCCGCCGCCCGCGATTTTGCCATGACGCCCTCGGCGGTGAGCAAGCTGGTGACGCGGCTGGAGAGCCGGCTGAATGCGCGGCTGGTCAACCGCTCGACCCGCAAGTTGCAACTCACCCCGGAAGGCTGCCGTTATTACGAACATGGCGTGCGGGTGCTGGCAAACCTCGACGAGGCGGAAAGTGCCGCGGCCTTCGCCGACAGCCCGTGCGGGCGCATCCGTGTCAGCTGCAACGTGCCGTTCGGCCGGCACATCCTGTTGCCGGCACTGCCGGAATTTATGGCGCGGTTTGCCGATGTGTCGCTCGACCTGTCACTGACCGATCATGTCGTCGATCTGCTGGAAGACCGCACAGATGTGGCGGTGCGGGCCGGACCGCTCAAAGACTCTGCGTTGATGGCGCGCAAGCTTGGCACTGTGAAAATGCATATCGCCGCGGCACCCGGCTATCTGGAACGCAAGGGCGTGCCGCACCATCCCGGTGATCTGGCCAGCCACAACCTGCTCGGCCCCAATTATGTCCGCGCCGGCGGCGGCTGGCCTTTCGCCAAGGACGGGGTTGGCCAGACGATCAAGCCGACCGGCAGCATCCAGGCGAGCGACGGGGAGGCTCTGCGGGAGCTGGCGCTGGCGGGCGCGGGGCTGGCGCGGCTGGCAGATTTTCAGGTTCGGAACGATTTTGCGCGCGGCTCACTGGTGCCGGTGCTCGAACCGTTTACGGCGTCGGACAGCGAGGAGGTTCACGCGATTTTCCTCGGGCAGGGCGGTCCCATGCCGGCGCGGGTGCGGGTCTTTCTCGATTTTCTCGCCGAACGCTGCCGCTTGAGTTGAGGCTCTTATTGCGGCGCTGACAGCTTGCCGTCGTTTTCGCATTTGGCGAGCGCCAGCTGCCGGAACGACAGGATTTTGGTGATGCTTTCCTCGTTTTTGTCGGTCTCGACGGAGAGGCAGGCGCAGGCATAGCCGTAATTGCCGTTGGTCTTGACGTAGTCGCGTTCGGAGATGTCGGGGATCAGCTCCATGCCGGCCGGCTCGGTTCCAGCCCCTTGCGTCATGATCGTCCAGGTACCATCGGCATCGTCAAGCCACCAGTTGCCCGGTGTCGGATTTTGCAGCCAGCCGCAGCGGGTTTCGGCGGCAAGGAGCGGTGAGGCGGCGAGCATGCCAATCAGGAACGTTGCGACGGAAAGCTTCATGGATACGTCCTTTGCCGGGCGGGTGCCGGAGGTTCAGGGTTTCAGGCGCTTGCAATCGAACATGTCGCCGCTTTCCATTGAAAGCCATTGCATCGACGTTGGCGTGACGCTCGACAGGCCGATCTGATAATTGTCGTCGAAAGACAGGATATAGTTGCCGTCCTCCTTTTCAACCTTGCGGATCGGTATCGGTCCTTCTCCGGAATCATAGGTATCCCCGGTAAAGCTGAAGGTGGCGATGCCACAATCCCAGCTTCCGGCGTAGGGAGCGTCGTCGGCGGCAAAGCCTGACGTCGCGGTTGCAAGAGTGATGACGGCTGTCGCCGCTATGACGTCAAGGCGCATGGTTTCCTCCCCCTAGTCTTAATTGTTGATGCTGATCACCGCCCAGTGGGATGAGCTGCAATCGCCATTGTCGCAGACATTGCTCATCCAGACCGCTCCATCCGCCAGCATCACGCCGTCGCTGTTGACGAAGAGCTGGCCGTATGTCTGGCCTGCAACGGCATCCCTTGTATCCTGTGTCACCAGCGTGTCGAAATTCTCGATGAAATCGTCGGCGTTCTGAATTTCGTAGCTTTCACCATTAGCCGCGACCCGCAGGGGATATTCGGCAAGCCCCGCGATCGTTGCCGCATCGTCATTGCCCATCGCCTCCACCAGGCTGAGCAGCGGCTCGTTGAGGTCGCCGGCATTGCCATGCAGGGATTCGATCCGGTTGTAGACGTCCTCGTCGGATTGGGCGGATGCCGAAACCGGCAGAAGGGCGAGCGTGGCGAAAAGCAGGGCGACTTGAGACAGTCGAAGCATGAAAACTCCAGGGCATTGAGGATGGTGCCGCACGTTAGCGGAGCATCCTTTTAAGCGAAACAGGGGCGGGGTGTATGGATGCATCCATTTTGGGGTGCGTTTGGTTCTCCGGATGACGTTTGGCGGTGCGGCAATATTCGCATTGGCTCCGCCTGCCTGCGGAAACGCCGCAGTTCAAAATCCTCTCAAATCGGGCTTGACCGTCTCGTGGCTTTGCGGCATAAGCGGCGAACCGTACCGTACGGTACTGTGAATGGAGATGGTTTTTTGCAGCTTGCCGCCCACCCGCACCAGCCGGACTATTCGCCGCGCCAGAACGATGTTCTGGACAGCGCGTTGCGTCTGCTGGTCGATGGCGGCGAGAAGGCGCTGACGACGGCGGGGGTGGCACGGGCTGCCAATTGCTCGAAGGAAAGCCTGTACAAGTGGTTCGGCGATCGCGACGGTCTTTTGTCGGCGATGATTGCGTTTCAGCAGAGCAAGGTAAGAACCTTTGAACGCTCCGGAGAGCGGCTCACCGCAGATCTGTTGCACGTTCATCTTGAACGTTTTGCTTTGGACCTGCTGGATGTTCTCTCCGGCGAGGTTTCGCTGGCGCTCAACAGGCTTGCAATCGGTCAATCCGGACCCGGCGGGTCCAAGCTTGGCAAGCTTCTTGTCGAACATGGCCGTCGCCAAATCGACCGGCGTGCCATTGCGCTTATTGATGCGGGGAAGGCGGCAGGTCTTCTTCGCTTTGAACATGCCGATAGCGCGTATTACGCGCTGTATGGCTTGATCGTCTCCGATCTCCACGTCCGAATGTTGCTCGGCGAGCCCCGCCTTGAGGATAACGGACCTCAAGCCCGAAAGGCGATCGATGCCTTTCTCGCGCTGCACGGTTCGGAAGGTGTTTCCGAATGAGCGGGGAGTGGGAATCCGTTGACGGAGCTGAAGAAGAGTGGGATGCGGACTTTGCGGACGAGCTGTTGGGAAGTTATGTCCTAATCGGCATCACCTATCGCCAGCCTGACGGAACAGTGACCGAATCCATACAGCTTCACGGTTATATCCGCTCCATCGATCCCTTTGAGGGGATATCCGTGGGATGCGAAGGAAGCAGGGCTGGAGAGGACTTCAATCTGCCTCCAATTCTTGACGCCTTCGAGCGTGCGGAAGAGGGGGTGTACACAAGCGATACCGGCGACACAGTGCGTGACCCGGACTTTGTTGCTTACTTAACGGTGAACGCTCCGAAAAGCTGACGGAGCTGCCACACATTCATTCTTTATTGACCAAGACAAGCAAAGGGAAGGAAATTACAATGCGCGTCTATTACGATCGTGATGCCGATCTCAACCTCATCAAGTCCAAGAACGTCGTCATCGTTGGTTACGGCTCGCAGGGCCGCGCCCATGCGCTGAACCTGAAGGACAGCGGCGCCACCAACGTCGTCATCGCTCTGAAGGCCGGCTCCGCCACCATCAAGAAGGCCGAAGCCGATGGCTTCAAGGTCATGACTGTTGCCGAAGCTGCCAAGTGGGGCGACCTGTTGATGATGGCGACGCCTGACGAGCTGCAGGCCGACATCTACAAGGCCGAGATTGCCGGCAACATCCGTGACGGTGCGGCCATCGCATTCGCCCACGGCCTCAACGTTCATTTCGGCCTCATCGAGCCGAAGGACACGCTCGACGTCGTCATGATCGCCCCGAAGGGCCCCGGCCACACGGTTCGCGGCGAATACCAGAAGGGTGGCGGCGTTCCCTGCCTCGTTGCCGTTGAAAAGAATGCTTCCGGCAACGCGCTTGACCTCGCTCTCTCCTACGCCTGCGGCGTCGGCGGCGGCCGTTCGGGTATCATCGAAACCAACTTCAAGGAAGAATGCGAAACCGACCTCTTCGGCGAACAGGTCGTTCTGTGCGGCGGTCTCGTCGAGCTGATCCGCGCCGGCTTCGAAACGCTGGTCGAAGGCGGCTATGCGCCGGAAATGGCCTATTTCGAGTGCCTGCACGAAGTCAAGCTGATCGTCGATCTGATCTATGAAGGCGGCATCGCCAACATGAACTACTCGATCTCGAACACGGCCGAGTGGGGCGAATACGTCTCGGGTCCGCGTATCATCACGGCGGAAACCAAGGCTGAAATGAAGCGCGTTCTGACCGACATCCAGACCGGCAAGTTCACCTCTGACTGGATGCAGGAATACCGTTCCGGTGCTGCCCGCTTCAAGGGTATCCGCCGCCTGAACGACAACCACCAGATCGAAGAAGTCGGCGCCAAGCTGCGTGGCATGATGCCCTGGATCGGCAAGAACAAGCTGGTCGATAAGGCCAAGAACTAAGCTTTGCTGCACGGCAACATTAGAGTGTTGCGATTGCGTGATACTGAAAAGCCGGAGAGAGATCTCCGGCTTTTTCGTGTTCTGTTGTCTATTCATCGATAATATTTGGAATATTTCGGCTTTTGTAGTATTCTATTCGCCAGGAGGATACTGCTATGACAACGTTCTTCTATCACTTCGCCCTGTTTGATGCTTTCATCGTCGGCGCCATCGTGCTGCTGGTGGGCTTGAGCATGTTCGGACACCACGAGGCATGATGCTCCGGACCTGACATGGTTTCGGACGCAGACATCAGAAGGTGATGACGAAGCGACCGGCGGCCGTGCCTTGGTCCAATGCGTTCAGCGCGTGCGACACGCCATCGAGCGTGATCGGTACGATGTCGTTTTCCAGCGCTCTTTTCGCATGCATTTCGACCACCTCGCGCATTTCCGCGCGCGTTCCCACGCTTGTTCCGGTGATGATGACGCCTGTGGTGGTCAGCCATTCCTGGCTGACGGGGACGGGGTCCGGCACCAGCGCCGCTGCGACGATGCGGCCGCGGGGCCGGATGGCGGCGATCATCGATGCCCAGGTGGCCGGCGTCGGGGCAAAGTTGATGCAGACATGGCTCCTGTAGATGTCCGCGCTCACAGTTTCGGCCAGCTTGCCGTCTGCCACCAGCGTTTCGGCGGCACCGTAGCGGCGGGCGAGTTCGAGCTTGGCCGGATCGCGATCGATGGCGATGACGCGCACACCCAGCCGGGCGGCAATCTGGACGGCATAAAGGCCAAGACCGCCGCAGCCGAATATGGCGCAGGTTTCGCCCGCCCGTAGGCCGGAGCGCTTGATGGCGCCGTAGGCGGTCACGCCGGCGCACATGATCGGTGCGAGTGCGACAGGATCGAGACCATCCGGCAGCGGGACGGCAAAGGCGGCGTCGGCCACCACATATTCGGCGAAGGCGCCCGGAACATTCAGTCCATGCGCCCGCTGGGTCTGGCAGAAGGATTCCATGCCGTCCTTGCATTCGTCGCAATGGCAGCAGGTATCGTGGATCCAGGGAACGCCGGCGCCCGCGCCGATATCCCAGCCACTCACATCCGGCCCGACGGCGACGACGGTGCCGACGCCCTCGTGACCGAGGATGAATGGAGTGGGCGCCGAGGGCGCGCGGACATGGCCCTTCCAGATATGGACATCCGAATGGCAGACACCGCAGGCGCTAAGCTTGACGAGGATCTGGCCGGGGCCGGGTTTTGGGGTGGGAACCCGGCGTTGTTGCAGCGGGGCGTCATCGGTCTCGAGGACCGCCGCGTTCATGAAGTCCTGAATGAGGCTCATGGCTTCAGCCCCAGTGCTGCCTGCACCACTGGGAGGGCGGGAGCTCCGTCGAAGGTGGTGACGCCGGCAAGCCAGCTTTCCAGCTTTTCCGGATGGTCCTTCATCATTTGCCGGGCGGCATCTTCGGCCGATGCCCCCTTGTTGGAAATCATGTCCATGCCGATGTTTTCATATGCCAGGTCGAAAACCAGATTGCCGAACAGTTTTGCCGCATTCGGGCATTCGGCGGCATAGCCGCCACGGGCGATGGTGCGCACGGTTGCGCCGCCGAAATTCGGGCCATATTCCTTGTCGCCGCCGGAGAGATAGGTGAGGTCGTACATCAGGTTCATCGGGTGCGGTTCCCAGCCGAGGAACACGACCCAGTCCTTGGCCTTGGTGGCCTTGGCGACCTGCATCAGCATCGCCGCTTCGCTGGATTCCACCACGTCCCAGCCGGCGAGCTGGTGGTTGCCGGCTGCGATCATGTCCAGCAAAGGCTGGTTGGAGCCCGGCTCGATGCCATAGATCTTTTTATCGAACCTGTCGGCATGGGCAGCGAGGTCGTCATAGGATTTGACGCCGGCATCGGCGACGTATTTCGGCACGGCGAGGGTGAACTTGGCGCCTTCGAGATTGGTTGCCAGCGGCTCGACCGACTTGTCATCGAAATAGGCCTTGAACTGTTCGTCCTGGACCGGGCGCCAGTTGCCGAGGAAGATATCGAGCTGTTTGCCCCTGAGCATTTCATAGGTGACATTGAGGCCGAGCAGGGTCTGCGCCGGCTGGTAGCCGAGCGCTGTCAGCATCACGGCGGCGGTGGTGTTGGTGAGCGAAATATCCGTCCAGCCGAGATCCGACATGCGCACCGCACGGCAGGATTCCGCGTCCGTGGCATGGGCCGCGAGAGGCAGCAGGGTGACGCCGAGCGCGGCGAGGGCAAGCTTGCATGCGTTCATCTTCATTCCCCTTTTTTGATATTGAGGAAACGATAGGTCATCGCTATTTTTTGTCAAAATAAATATTTGTTAGAGCGTACAAAAATTTCTTCCGCTATTGAATGGATATGAGCGCGCAACCGAAAAAGCAGAAAAAACGCATCGAGGAGATCCGCCGGATCGAACTGATCGAGGCGGCGTACCGGATTTTCATCCGGGATGGGCTGAAGGGCCTGACGACCACGCGGATATGCCACGAGGCCGGCATGTCGCAGGGGATCCTCACCTATTATTTCAAGGACAAGGAAGAGGTTCTGTTCGAAATGGTTCGCCATGCGAACCGCATCCTGATGGATGAGGTGGTGATGCGGCTGCGGGCTGCGCGCACCCGCTGGGACAGGATTCTTGCGGTTGTCGACGGCAATTTTCCGGAATCGCGGTTCGAGCGCAACACCGCCAATGCCTGGATCTCCTTTTATGCCGAGGCCGCGCATAACGAGCGCTATGCGCGGCTGCAACGGCTGTTCTACCGGCGGCTCCGTTCCAATCTTGCGGCAGAGCTGGCGCCGGTTCTGGAGCGGGAGGAGATTGCGCCCTTCGTTCTGGGCTTTGCCGCGATGCTCGACGGGATCTGGCTGCGCCGGGGGCATTCCGATGCCGATATCTCGCTGCTGCAGGCCAAGCAGTTGCTTGTGCAATATACGCGGAATAGCTTGGGGGAGACGGCCGTCAAACGGCTGCAAATGCTGCCCTCCGGAGAATGACGCAGAAAATGCATCTGCCGGGCAAAATATAGGTCAGCATTGTTGACTTAATCAACGGAGCGTGATGTGCTCCGGAAAAAGCATAATCTGAGGAAACGTCCATGCTGGATTGGGAAAATATCTTCGCGACACGCTCGTCACGGATGCGTGCTTCCGAAATTCGTGAATTGCTGAAACTGCTCGACCGGCCGGACATCATTTCCTTTGCCGGCGGCATTCCGGACCCGGCGCTGTTTCCCGATGCGGAATTCAAGGCCGCCTATGCGGACATCTTCGGCGGCCCGACGGTGAGTGCCGCCCTGCAATATTCCGTCAGCGAGGGCTACCTGCCGCTGCGCCAATGGCTTGCCGGCCGCATGGCGGCTCTCGGTATCCCGTGCGAGGCGGAAAACATCCTGATCACCTCTGGCTCGCAGCAGGCGCTCGATTATCTCGGCAAGCTGTTCCTGTCGCCGAACGACACGGCGCTGGTGACCTGGCCGACCTATCTGGGCGCGCTGCAGGCGTTCAATGCCTATGAGCCGTCCTACGACCAGCTGTCGCCGTCCGGCAACCGCACGCCGCAGGCTTACCGCGATGCCGCAGCCGAAGCGGGCGGCCGGGTGAAGTTCGCCTATATGTCGGCCGAGTTCGCCAACCCGACCGGCGAAACGCTGGACCTTGCCGCGCGCGAGAAGGTGCTGGATCTTGCCGAGGAACTCGATATCGCCCTCATCGAGGATGCCGCCTATCAGTCGCTGCGTTACGACGGCGAAACCGTGCCGCCGATCCTGGCGCTCGAGATCGCCCGCAAGGGCTCGATCAACGAGACCCGGACGATCTATTGCGGCAGCTTCTCCAAGACGCTGGCGCCCGGCCTTCGCGTCGGTTTCGTGGTTGCGGCCATGCCGATCATCCGCAAACTGGTGCTGATGAAGCAGGCGGCCGATCTGCATTCCTCGACCATCAACCAGATGGCCATCTGCCATGTCGCCGAGCGCGGTTTCGACGCACAGGTCGCCAAGATCAAGGCCGTTTACAGCAAGCGGCGCGATGCCATGCTGGCAGCGCTTTCGAAATACATGCCGGATGGCGTCAGCTGGACGACGCCGGAGGGCGGCATGTTCGTCTGGCTGACCCTGCCGGCCGGCATGGACGGAGCGGACCTTCTGGCCAAGTCGCTGGTATCGGCAAAGGTCGCCTTCGTGCCGGGCAAGGCGTTCTTCGCCGACGGGTCCGGCGCCAATACCTGCCGTGTCAGCTTCTCCTGCGCCGACGAGGCGATGATCGATGAGGGCATTTCCCGCCTCGGCAGACTGATCCGCGAGCAGGCAGCGATGGCTGCCTGACGCCGTTATAGAGCTGGATCGTACTCGGGATGTTGCGCGAGCCCATAGCGGGTGGCCCGCTTCGGGCGGGCTGCTTCCCCTATGTGCCGCGTTCGATGCCCCACAGGCTGTCACGCACCGCATGATCGGAAAGAATGGCATCATTCAGCCGGTCGAGCCCCACTCGACCGGCCAGTGTTGCGTGACCTGACAGAAGCGAAACACCAAGGCCCGCCTTTCCGTCGGGGAGCTTGTAACCGAGCGCCTCCAGCAGCGTCGGATAGGCATCGACCATGGTCGCTGCGGTCGCGTTAAGCTGGGGGGAGAGCCCGTCCTTGAGGATGATGAATGTGTTTCTGCGCTCCCTGCTCTTCAATTGCCGGTAGATCTCGTTGCGCATGGCGAGATGATCGCTCTGAACGACGATAATGGTGTTCTTGAGGAAACCCGCCTTGGCCAATTTGTCGATGAAGGCCTCCGTGAGCTTGTTGGTGCAATAGAAAGCTTGCAGTGTCCTGTTGGGAAGCGCCATGACGTCGGCATCGTCAAGGCAACTGCGTGAGATGTAGCCTGCAGGGCTATGTCCGCCGATGGTGGTCATCGTCAGGCCGAAGGGCTTTTTTCCAGCGGAAAGGGCCGTGATTTCCTTGAAGGCGGCATCGAACAGATCCTCGTCGTCGATTCCCCACGGATTGACCCGCGATCCGAATGCGTTGACTTGCGCCGGATAGTTCGCCCCGATCTGTCCGTATCCTATACCCTTTTGGTAGTTGTGCGCCGCCACGAAGCCATCGGTTCCCGCAAACTCCAGCATCGCGCCCTTCATGAACGTCAGGGCGTACCCATCGCGCGCCAGGATATCGCTGAGGCATACTGCCTTCGGAAGCAGGGCATCGACGTCATCAAAATCGTTGCGGTCGATCGCACCCAATCCGAACAATGGCGTACCGCAATTGCTGGCGACATGACCGGCGAGTGTCCAGTTGGTCATTTCCGATTCAGCGATTCCGGTTGCCGAGAAACCGCGGGCTTCCAGACGTTTCAAAGGGGCAGCTACTTTTCCAAAAAGGCTTTCGTCCCAAAGGGTTCGCTCGGTGCTTTCGAGATAGATATGGATTAAGTTCGGTTGCTGGCCTTGCGGCTTCTCAGCCAATGACGGATCGGCGAAATGATGTGCGAGGTTCAGCTGATCGGAGGCATAGGCGCGCATTACGTGGTTGCCAATACCGAGGGTAAAGGGATTGAGCACGAGAAACGGAATCGTCAAAAGGCCGCCAAGCATCTGCATACGCCGGTGACCGCGCGCGGCCTGCCGCCAGCAGACAAACACCAGGAGGAACGGAAGAATCTCTCGCGCCATCTGAAAAGCCACCGAACCGACGATGCCGTTTGATTCCATTTCATATTGAAAATGAAACAGAATGGGCGCGAGGGAAAAATGGCCGAAAATCCGGATGAAAACGTACCAGATCATCAGCAGCGATAGCGGGATTAGCGGAAGCCACCATCCTTTGGTCGGCTGGCCGTTTGCGAATGTGCGGCCAAACCCCAGAGCGAGCAGGCTTAGGAACAGGGGGGGAAATCCGTAGAGGATCCATTTTGGGTCTTCGTCTGCGACCTTCACGGCGATGTTCAAGGCGGTGATCGCAAAAATCCCAGCCCAGATCATCCAATAGGGGCGCGTTGGCTCTGATCGATCCGATTCCCACAGTCTGAGCATACTTCAACTCTCCGCAATCTGGCGTCGTACCAAGGTTGCGGGAATGTATAGGCTGAGTGCTAACGATAGGTTGAAATTGCCGATGCAGACGGATTCGTATCCGGAAGAGTGGTTAAAAATGTATCGCATCCTCGTGGCGATTTCTTGATCGTAGCTGGACGGGGCAGGTAATATCCAGTCCCGATGAAAGGGCTGCGGCCTCTCGTGCCCTTTTCGTCTTGATCCGCCACGACTATGCTTACTCTCCGAGGCAAGCCATGGCAGCCTCGTAGATGAGATCGGGGAGCACGTCGAAGGCATATCCCATGTGGACGCGCTCCCATTTCTGATGATAGTCGCGCCCCCATGGACCGATATTGACCACCGGATAGGACAAGAGCCCGTCCGGTGCGGCGTCGACGAAGGCCGAGCAGGGCGTGTTGGCCGATAAAAGCTGTGTTTGACCAGTGGCCGGGCGATGTCCGAAGAAGCTCATATCCGAGATGCCGGCGAAGAACTGTTTCGCCTTGATGCTTGTCCCGTGCTGCTGCACGCATTTTTCAGCGGCTGACATCATGGCTTTTTCGAATGATCTGCCCTGATCTCCGGCGCTGTCCAGATGCACGCGTGGATAATGCAGCGTCGAGAATCCGACGATGACCAGAGGGCCTTCAAGGCCTGCCTCGGCCAGCGTAGCCGCAACGATCTGGCGGGTGGTCGACAGCGGGTCTTCGCCGGCAGACAGGGACCGGTCGAGCGCCTTCAGCCGATCGGCAGCCGCTTGCCCGCCATGAGAAATGGCCAGATCGTGCAGTTCGGCATAGGAGAGCACCTGTCCTTCGTGCGTCTGAGCATGGCCGGAGCGTTGCCGCGCAAAGAAGGCTTCGGCATTCCGTGTCTGCGCATCGAGTGCCGTTCGCATTGCGGTCGCGGCGATCGCGCGAAACTCGGTGAGAACATCTTCCGGCGTGCGGCGGTGTGTCAGCCAGTTGAACGACAGCCAGACATGGGCCGGTGTCGTCACCTCGTAGCCGTGGCGGACATCCTTGGCCTCGAGGCAGACCGGTGCCGGCGAGAGCTCGCCGTGGGCTTCGTCGCAGAGCGCACTGTTCGTCTCCATGGCGCGCATGATCTCGGCGCCGATCAGATGGGCGCTGACGCCGTTAAAGGCATAGCCCGCATGGGTGGGCCGGCCGGCGACGAAGGCGAAGGGCGAGAACTTGCCGACAGAGCCGAGATAGACGGCACGGCCTTCCTCGCCGTCGCCATCATCGCCGCTGGCATCGAGATTGATGCCGCCGATAATGTCGAGGTCGAACTTTTCGGCGATGGCGGGCAGGGCGTCGCGTAGGGCACGCATGCCGCGCGAGCGGTTTTCCTCATCCGGCGTGGCGACGAACAGGAGGTTGCCGGGCGGCTCGTCGAGTTCTGCAAAACGCTCCAGCGCCACGATACCGGCGGCAAGGCCGCTCTTCATGTCGAGCAGGCCCCGGCCTGCCAGAAAATCGCCGCTGACGAGATCGGCCAGCGCCTTGTCCTCTGACGGATTGCGGATTTTCGCTGACAGCTCCGTTATCAGTGCCTCTGTCAGCGTCTCCGGCTCGCAGGCAAGGGAGACCAGTGAACCGTAGTTGGCGATCGAGACGGTATCGAAATGTCCGGCCAGCACCAGGCATCGCCGGCCCTTGCCGCGCAC
This sequence comes from Pararhizobium polonicum, assembly GCF_001687365.1. Classification (GTDB taxonomy): domain Bacteria; phylum Pseudomonadota; class Alphaproteobacteria; order Rhizobiales; family Rhizobiaceae; genus Pararhizobium; species Pararhizobium polonicum. The sequence goes on along the minus strand of NZ_LGLV01000012.1, from coordinate 193,698 downwards.
CAGTGCCAGCACGTTTTGCCGTGCCGGATCGCCGTGGGTGTCCCGCGCCAGCAGGTTTTCGGGGTGCCGGCGGAAATATGGCGTGGCGGCGAGCCATTCCATCAGGCGCCCGGAAAAGGCGGCTTCGCCGTCGCTCTCCGTGACGCTCGGCCAGCGGGTCATTTCGACGGAAAGCGCGCCTGCGCGCGACAGGTTCTTGCGAATGATTGAGCGGTCGGCAGACGGCATGGACGCGATCCTGTGGAGATTCGAGGGGCCCTTTATCGTCAGGCCGGTAAACTCTATCGGGGTGGCCGGTAAAGCGAAATGGCAATATTCTTGTATTTATTCGTTAAGATGACTAGATTGCTGACTAGTCATCTATGGGGTGAAACGATGCGCGAATGGCCGGTTCAAGATGCGAAAGCGCATTTCAGCGAATTTCTGGAGACATGCCTGACAGAAGGGCCGCAGGTTGTGTCGCGGCGTGGCGAGGCCAAAGCGGTGCTCGTTCGGCTGCAGGACTGGAATGATCTCAACAAGCGGGCAAAACCGGGTGTGAAAGACGTCCTTCTGGCCGCCGAGCCACGATTCGAACTGGACATTCCGACGCGCGGCGATTGGGCGTGGCGTCCGGTTTCGGTTGAGGACTAGCTGTGTATCTTCTCGATACCAATGTCGTATCCGAACTTCGAAAGCCAAAACCGCACGGCGGCGTCGTGGCCTGGGTTCGCGCCACGGACGAACGGATGCTTGCGGTATCCGCGATCACCGTCGGCGAAATTCAGCGGGGCATTGAAGCCGCCCGCGAACAGGACAGCCAGCGGGCGGACGTGATCGAAGCATGGCTCGGCCAGATGATGCAGAGCATGAGCGTGTTGCCGATGGACGGGCAATGCATGATCGTATGGGCAAAGCTCATGCATCGGCAATCGCCGCATCTGATTGCCGATGCGATGATCGCGGCCACGGCCATCGTTCACGGCCTGACGGTCGTCACCCGCAATGTCAGGGATTTCGAGCACTTTCCCGTGCGGTTGCTCAATCCTTTCGAGGCGTCATAGGCGTCCGTTTTATGTATGCGGCCCTAGCAGCGACAGATCCGCTTCTCCCAGCCGGTCCTTGGCGGTGCGGACCTGATGCCAGTAGGGATAGAGGATCGGCGGAGCGCTGACGTCGTCGAGGCGCTGGCGTTCCTCGGTGGTCAGGACCAGTTCGGCGCTGGCAAGGTTGTCCTTGAACTGCGCCTTGGTGCGGCCACCGATGATGACGGAGGTGACGGCCTTGCGGCCGATCAGCCAGGCGAGCGCCACCTGCGCGCCAGAGACATTGCGGCTTTCGGCGATATCGACGAGGGTGTCGACGATATCCCACAGGCGGTCCTCGTCGCGGATCGGCGGTTCGTCCCAGCCGGCCAGCTGGCGCGAGCCTTCGGCCGTCTTGTCGCGGCGGTGCTTGCCAGAGAGAAGGCCGCCGGCCAGCGGGCTCCAGACCAGCACGCCAAGCCCCTGGTCGATCGACACGGGCAGCAGCTCATATTCGGCGTCGCGCGATTCGAGCGAGTAGTGAATCTGCTGGCTGACGAAGCGCTGGCGATGCTCGCTCGTGCTGACGCCGAGCGCCTTCATGATGTGCCAACCGGAGAAGTTGGAGCAGCCGATATAGCGCACCTTGCCCTGACGCACGAGCATGTCCAGCGCTTCCATCGTTTCTTCCAGCGGTGTGAGGCCATCCCATTCGTGCAGCTGGTAGAGATCGATGACGTCGGTCTTCAGCCGCTTCAGGCTTGCCTCGCAGGCGCGGATCAGGTGATGGCGCGAGGAGCCGGCATCGTTCGGGCCGTCGCCCATCGGAAAGCGGGCCTTGGTGGCGAGCAGCACGTCGTTCCTGCGCTTGCCGCCGATGATCTCACCGATAATTTCCTCGGAGACGCCGTTGGAATAGACATCCGCCGTGTCGATCAGGTTGACGCCGGCATCGAGAGACATATCGACAAGTTTCTTGGCCTCTGCCACGCCGAGATCGCCGACGGTCTTTGCCCAGCCCTTGCCGCCAAAGGTCATGGTGCCCACGGTCAGTGTCGAAACCTTGAGGCCGGAGCGGCCGAGAAGACGATATTCCATGATGATTTTCCGATGAGGTTGGAATTGCGGAGCTTGGGTTAAGCTAGTCCCATGCGGCAAAAAAGAAAGAGGGAGGGACGGAAACCCCGCCCTCATTTTTCCGTCCCAGATCAGTCCTTGGCAAGCACGATGATGCGGTCCGCTGCGCTGTAGAGCAGTTTTTCAGACTTCGGTGGATTGACGGTGACGCCGCCGAGCCGGCGCGGATCCGGATCGTCGGCCCTTTGGCGGCGGTAGCCGATGGCGACCTCGCCGCGGCGCAGGGCGGCAAGACAGATCGTGTAGAAGGTCACCGGTTCGCCGATGGCGACATAGTCGCTGACAGGCCGCATGTAGATTTCCGAGCCGTCCTCGTCGAGAAGTTCGTCGAAGATCGCCGCCATGCGTTCGTTTTCGGAGGCCTGCGCCAGCATCAGGCTGACCAGCTTGTTGCTGACGACGAAATCGTCGGCGCGGGTGACTTCCGCCAGCTCCCGGTTGCGCACATCGGTCATCTCGCTGACGACGCTGATGTGGCGGCCCGCCTGTTCGGCGATCTTGCGCAGTTGCAGCAGCGTCACCAGCGTGCGGGTGTCGGCCGGCTGCGGCGCCATGTGGTCGCTGTAGCCGAGAACGAGCACGTGGTCGTAGCCGGGGATGTCGAGCGCATCGAGTTCGGCACGGTTGCTGGTGTCGATGATGCGGTAGTCGACGGCCATATTGCCGTTGGCCACCTTGAGCGCATTGATTTCGTCCTCGAGCTGCGGCGTGTTGGCGGCGATCGTCAGCAGCGAACCGGGGGCGACATAGCGCGACAGTTCGAAGGTGATGATCGGGCCGCGGCGGTTCCAGCCGAGAAGCAGCGTCCGTTCCGGCCCCTGTTCGCGCACGCCGACGGGAAGGATGGCATCCTTCTCGATATGGATTTCGTGGCTTCCGGATTGGATGGCGGTATCGTCCTCGGCAATGATGACGGCGCGCTCGCCCGGCTTGAAGATGCGGCTTGGCGCCGGGTTGAGGTGCACCTTGCCCTCTTGGTCGCAAAGCCCGATCAGCGATGAGGTCTCATAGGCCATGACGGCAGCGGCAAAGCTCTTGCCGGTGATGTCGGGCTGCTCCAGCGTATAGATCTCGCAGCCGTCGAAATCGAGAAGTTCGGAATAGACGGCGCTGAGGCCCGACTGGCGGCTGGAATGCACGACGATGCGGGAAATCAGGTCGTCGGCGAGAATGAGCTGCAGCTCGCTGCCACCGACGATACGGGCGACATCGGCGTTCCGGCTGTCGCGGATTTCGGCGGCGATCTGATAGGGCTTGGCGCGGCGGTTGGGGGCATTCACCAGCGCCAGCACGCTTTTGATCACCTGGGAGTCCGGATCGTCGCCTTCCGGCGACAGCACGATAACGGAGCGCGACGTCTGCGGATTGACGATATTGAGATCGTAGAGGTCGGTCGGGTCGCCGCTGCGGCAGACGATCCTTGTGTTCTTGAGGTCGGCCACCTTGGTGGCGATCTCGTCTTCCATCTCCACCTTGTCCTTGTTGGCCATGATGACGATGCGCGGCTTCCTGCGGCTGGTATTGGCGATGACCAGCTCGGAAATGACGTCGAAGATCGAGGGAGACCAGTTGAGGATGATCGTATGGTCGTTTTCCAGTACCTGGGAACGGCCCTTGCGCAGCTCGCCGAGTTTGTTTTCAAGGCCGGAGCTGAGCACGCCGATCAGGGCCGAGAAGACGAAGATGCCGGCGATGGTGACGAACAGCGACACGCCGCGAAAGCTCCAGCCGACGTCTCCGCCCATGGTGCCGGCGTCCATGGTCCGCATCAGCGATTCCCAGGCCCCTTCGATGAAGCTGACCGGCTGACCGCCGTCCGGGGCAATTTGTGTGAGCGCGAGAAAGGCGCCGGCAACGATGATGACGATCAGTGAAATGACCGCCAGCCAGCCGATCAGCGCGATCGAGCCTGCGGCCATGCTCTTGTCGAACGCATAGCGCAGCCGTGCGCCCCATGCCGTACCCTTGCTCATCGATCTTCCCCCGGGGGGCCGCGTATTGCGCCCCGCTTTTCGAATCGCAGATATTCCTAATATAATCAACAAGTTTAGGTGCATGGACGCCAATCCACCCAGATATGTTCCATCCGGAAGCCGGCTATCGATCCGGTGGGCGTTGCGGGCGGTCTGCCGTTGCCGCCCTGCCATGCGGGTGTGCTGTTTGGCCCGTGTCACATGCCTGTCAAATGCCGCCACTATCCATCGGTCCAGCCGTTCAAGAAGGATCACCTCCGATGAAAATATTGCTTGGCGCGTTTGCCGCGCTTGTTGCCGCCAGCCTGATCGCCGTTCCGGCGCAGGCCGAAAATCTGGTGCTCTACACCAGCCAGCCGAACGAGGACGCGCAGGCGACCGTCGATGCCTTCAAGGCCGCCAATCCGGGTATTGACGTCGAATGGGTGCGCGACGGCACCACCAAGATCATGGCCAAGCTGATGGCGGAGATCGAGGCCGGCAACCCGGTGGCCGACGTGCTTCTGATCGCCGATACGGTGACGCTGCAGCGCATGAAGGAAGCCGGCCAGCTTCTAAACTACAAATCGCCGGAAGCCGCCAATTATGACGCCGCGCTTTATGATGCCGATGGCGCCTATTATTCGACCAAGATGATTACCACGGGGATCATCTACAACACCGCCGCTTCGATGAAGCCGGCCGGCTGGAAGGATCTGGGCAAGCCGGAAGCCAAGGGTCTGACGACGATGCCGAGCCCGATGACATCCGGTGCCGCGCTGATCCATGCGCAGACGCTGGCCGGCATCGACGGCTTCGGCTGGGACTATTACAAGTCGCTTGCCGAAAACGGCGCGACGGCTGCCGGCGGCAATGGCGGTGTTCTGAAGGCTGTCGCCACCGGCGAGAAGGCCTATGGCATGGTCGTCGATTTCATGGCGATCCGCGAGAAGGCCAAGGGCGCACCGGTCGAGTTCGTCTTCCCGGCCGAAGGCGTCAGCGCGGTGACTGAGCCTGTTGCCATCCTGAAGACCGCGAAGAACGTCGATGCGGCGAAGAAATTCGTGGATTTCCTGCTGTCCGAGCAGGGCCAGCAGGTTTCCGTCAAGCTGGGCTATATCCCGGCGCGCAACGGCGTTGCCCTTCCGGAGGGTTTTCCGGCGCGCGACAGCATCAAGGTTCTGCCGATCGATGCGGCTGCGGCCGTCAAGACCTCCGACGCTGACCTGAAGACCTTCTCCGGCATCTTCGGCAGCAACTGATCGGTTCTGATGCCCAGATTTTCCGCCCGGGGAAACAGCCAGCCCGTCTGGCTGCTTCCTCTCGTCATCGCCACCGTCTGCCTTCTGAGCGGGCTGCCGCTTGCACGGTTGCTCTTCGCAGGCTTGCGTTTTTCGCTGGAGGGCAGGGCGACCGGCCTGTTTGCCGAGCCCGCGACCTGGGCTGCCATCCGCAACACGCTGACGACATCCGTTGGCGGCATGGTGATTTCGGTCCTGCTGGGCGCCACCTTCGCCTTTATCGTGACGCTGACGGACCTTCGTGCAAAGGGCTTATTCAGCTTCGCCTTCGTCCTGCCGATGATGATCCCGCCGCAGGTGACCGCCCTTGCCTGGGTGCAGATGTCGGGGCCTGCCAGCCCATTGCTGAAGACACTGGGGATCGCGCCACCGCTCGGCAGCCCGCAGCCGCTCTATTCGCTGGGCGGGATCGCGCTGCTGCTTGGCGTCCAGCATGCGCCGCTGGTATTTTTGGCGTTGAAGGCGGGACTTGCTCCCCTGCCGCGCGATGGGGTGGAGGCGGCGCGGCTGGCCGGAGCGTCTCCCTTGCGCGTGTTTGGCGATATCATCCTGCCGCTTGCGGTGCCTGGATTGATCGCAGGCGCTGCGATCGCCTTCGTCTCCGGCGTCGGCAATTTCGGCATTCCGGCTATCCTTGGCATCCCCGCGTCGATCTACGTCCTGCCGACGCTGATCTACAGCCGTCTTTCGAGTTTTGGTGCCGGTACCTTCGCCGAGATGTCGCAGCTTTCCATGGTGATCGCCGTGATCGCCGGCTTGGGTCTTGCCGTCCAGCAACGGGCGCTGAGAGGCCGGGATTACCGCATCATCGGCCTGTCGGGCCAAAACGCGGCTTTCTCGCTCGGACCGTTCCGCCTGATCGCCGAGGCCGGATTCTGCCTCGTGCTTTTCTTCGTGTTGGTGGCGCCGCTGGCAGCGCTGGTTGCCAGTTCGCTGGTGCCCGCCTATGGCGTGCCGCTCAACCTCACAACCATGTCGCTCGATGCCTACCGCGAAATCCTGTTGCGCCAGTCCGTCACGCTGACGGCGTTTGCCAATTCGCTTTTCCTGGCCGGGACGACGGCGTGCGGGCTGCTGCTGTTCACCGTTTTGACCGCCTATCTGCTCGCCCGCCGTCCGGGAAAGCTGGCCACCATCCTCACCGGTCTGATCGAAATTCCCTATGCGCTACCGGGTATCGTGCTGGCCGTCGCCTTCATCCTCCTGTTCGCAGCGCCGTTGCCGATTGTGAACGTCTCGATCTACGGAACGATCTGGATCATCCTGATCGCTTATTTCTCCAGCTTCTTTGCCGTCAGCCTGAAGCCGGTCGCCAGCGCCCTCCTGCAGCTCGATCCATCGCTGGAAGAGGCCGCCCGGCTTTCCGGCGCCGGCTTTGGCCGCCGCATGCGCGATATCCTTGTGCCGCTCATCGCACCGGCTGCGGGCGCGTCCGTCATCCTGGTTTTCCTGATCGCCTGCAGCGAATTGACCGTTTCGGCGCTGCTCTGGTCGGCAGGCACGCAGACGCTCGGGGTGGCGATCTTCAATCTCGACGACAGCGGCAGTTCCGATCTTGCTTCGGCGCTGTCCGTCCTCGTCGTCGTCATGGTGGTCCTGTTGATGCTGATGCTGGAAATGCTGGCGAAACACCTTCCGAAAGGCGTGCTGCCATGGCGCAACTGATCCTCAATCATCTGAGCAAGGATTTCGGAACCGGCCGGGCCGCCGTCTCGGATGTGTCGCTGACGGTGCGCGAGGGTGGGTTTCTGGCGCTGTTGGGGCCATCCGGCTGCGGCAAGACGACGGTGCTGCGCATGGTCGCCGGCTTCGAGCAACCGACCGACGGTTCGATTATCCTTGGCGAGCGGACGCTTGCGGATGGCAGTGGCGCGCTGCCGCCGGAAAAGCGCAACATGGCGATGGTGTTCCAGTCCTATGCGCTCTGGCCGCACATGACCGTTGCGCAGAACGTCGGCTATCCGCTGAAAGTGCGCGGTGTCACCGGTGCGGCATGGGAGACCCGTGTTCGGGATGCGCTCTCGGTGGTCCGTCTGGAGGAGTTTGCCGCCCGCCGCCCGGCCGATCTCTCCGGCGGTCAGAGGCAGCGCGTGGCGCTTGCCCGCTGCCTGGTGACATCGCCCGACGTGGTGCTTCTGGACGAGCCGCTCGCCAATCTCGACCGCCACCTGAAGGCGGCGATGGAGGAGACCTTTCGCGAATTCCATGCCCGCTCCGGCGCGACGATGATCTATGTGACGCATGATCAGGGTGAGGCGATGGCGCTGGCAACCGATATTGCCGTGATGTCCGAGGGCCGCCTGATCCAGGTCGCATCGCCGCAGGAGATTTACGCACGGCCGGAAGGCAGGATCGTCGGCGGGCTGGTCGGGCAGGGGGGCATTCTCGATCTGGCACTGCCGGATCAAGGTCCTCGCCTGGTGCCCTGGCCTGCGATCGAGGCGGCTTTCCGGCAGACCGCAGGGCCCAGCCGTCCCGTGCTGGTCCGTCCGGAGCATGTCGTCGCCGATCCGCAAGGGATCATGCTTGAGGTGCGTTCCTGCGTCTTCGAGGGCGAGCGGTTTGCCCTGTCGTTGCGCACGGCGGGCGGGCAGAGCCTCAAAGCCTACTCCGCCACGGCGACGGCCACCGGCAGTTTGCAACCGTTCGTGATCCGTCAGGGATGGCTGGTCTGAGACATCGGACGCCATCTTCAATATCCGCCGCAACATGGTCCATGGAGAAAGACGTTCGACATTTGCCGGTGATTGGCTAAAGTCGGCGCGATCGCATTCGGAATTCGCTGATGTCCCTACGTCTCGCCACCTTCAATATCGAAAATCTGATGAGCCGGTTCGATTTTTCCGGTTTTCGCAACCACCTCAAGCAGGACCGCGTGCTCAGGCTGTTCGACGTGCGCAGCGAGGCGGAATATCAGCGGCTGGAGGAAGCCCGCACCATCGCCAATACCGATGACACGCGCCAGATGTCGGCGCTGGCGATCGCCGATTGCGATGCCGATATCCTCTGCCTGCAGGAGGCCGACAATATGGCGGGGCTGCAGGCCTTCGAATACGGCTATCTCTTTCGCATGGTCGGCAATGGTTACCGGCAGAAATACCTGATCGAGGGCAATGACAGCCGCGGCATCGATGTCGCGGTTCTGGTGCGCGAGCAAACCCGCGACGGGCAGGCGATCGAATGCGTCGATGTCAAATCCCATGCGGGTGTCACCTATGCCGATTTCGGCCTGTTCAACGACGCACTGGCTGCGACCAACGTACCGACGGACCGCATCTTCAAGCGCGACTGCCTGGAGCTCGATTTTCGCATCGGCGGGCGGCCCTTCACGCTGTTCGTCGTGCATTTCAAATCGATGGGACCGGCGCGCGAGGGGCTGGATGGGCGCATGGCGACGATGCCGGTCAGGAGCGCGGAAGTGGCTGCCGTGCGGCGCATCGTCGAGAACCGGTTCGGCGCCGGCAATACGAACGGCAAGATGTTCGCCATTTGCGGCGACATGAACGACTATCAGGAGCGGGTCGATGTGCTCGGCGACCGGCGCAACGGCTACAGCTTCGTGCCGCGCCAGGAGGCGGCAAGCGCGCTGGATCTGTTCAGTCACGACGGCTTTGCCGAAAACGTCATGCGCCGCCGGCCGGAACTCGACCGTTGGACGCTGTTTCACAGCCGCGGCCCGGAAGAGCGGCATCTCTGCCAGCTCGATTATATCTGGTTGTCGCCGGAGCTTGCGCAGCGCAATCCGGCCAGCGTTCCGGAAATCATCCGCAACGGCCAGCCTTACCGCACGATCTTCCCGAAGGGGCAGGAGGTCGAGCGCTATCCGAGGACCGGCTGGGACCGGCCGAAGGCCTCCGATCATTGCCCCGTCGTCATGTCCCTCAACGTGTGATCCGATGCTGACCAGCAATATCTCCGAATGGCCCGCCGAGCGGGCGATCTTTCCCGTCCTGCACGTCGATCTGCGCGTGGTGGATGCACTCCACCCTTACGCTCTCGCGGAGCGGGCACGAATCGCGGCAAACTGGGACGAGGAGTTTGCCGCCAACCCCGCATTGTACGACAACCCGATGTTGTTGCCGCGCGCTGTGACGATAAGCGATGGGGTGATTTCGGGGGAGACGCATGTCGTCCCGTATTCGGCATTTCTCCTGTGGCGCAAGACGAGGCCGGTCACATCCGCCATCCATCTGTTCAGCCTGCCGGTCATCGTTTCATCGGACGGTGCCGTGGTCGCCATCAGGATGGGCGGGCATACCTCCAATCCGGGCCGCGTCTATTGCGCTGCCGGTTCGCTGGATCCGGGCGATATCCGCGACGGGGTCTGCGATCTCGACGGCAACATGGCGCGCGAGGTGATGGAGGAGACCGGACTGGCGCTGGCGGATGCAAGGAGCGTATCGGGGTTTCACGCGCTGCACGACAGGGGCGTCATCACGGTTTTTCGTGTCTACCATTTTGCCGAAACGGCAGAACAGCTGATCGAACGCATCGCGGCGCATATCGCCGTCGATCCCGAGCCGGAAATCGATGAGGCGCTGGCCATTCGCAATGCCGATCCGGGGCAGCATCCCTATCTACCGTTCATGCCGCTGATTCTGGAATGGGTTTTTGCGCACATGCGGTGACGCTTTTGCGCTTGCCGCCGATTATCTGCCGTGCAACGTCTGGCGGCAGGACACAGCAAAAGGGAGACCATCTTGGCGCGGCGCTATGCAATCTACGACGTTTTCACCGCCAACAGGCTGGAAGGAAACCCGCTTGCCGTTGTTTTCGACGGCGATGGCCTGAGCGATGCGGCGATGCAGGCGATTGCCGGCGAGTTCAACCTGTCGGAGACCGTTTTCGTGCAATCGCCGGGAAATCCGGCGCATGCGGCACGGTTGCGGATCTTCACGCCGGGGTATGAGTTGCCCTTTGCCGGGCATCCGACGGTGGGGGCCGCGGTTGCATTGGCCGAGGCCGCGCGGGGCACAGACGGCGAAGACTACGATCTTGTCCAGATGCTGGAGGAAAATGTCGGCCCGGTGCGCTGCGCCGTGCGCAAGAGGGCGGGATCGGCAACCTTCGCCGAATTCGACGTGCCGCGAAAATCGGTCCAGCTCGAGGCACGGTTCGACCGGCAGGCGCTTGCCGATGCGCTCAGCCTGAAGGCATCGCAGATCGGTTTCGAAAACCATGTGCCGTCCTTCTGGAGTGCCGGCGTCCCCTTCGTGATGATCCCCGTGCACGACGTCGGCGCGGCAGGCGCCGTGGAGTTTGATGTGGCGCAATGGGAGCAGATCACCCCGATCGCCGAGGGGCGGCTTGCCAGCGCCTATCTCTACTGCCGTGGCGGCGTCAATCACGTCGCCCGCTTTCATGCCCGCATGTTTGCACCGGCCATGGGCATCGGCGAAGACCCGGCGACGGGGTCCGCGGTTGCCGCCCTTTCCGGTGCCATCCACCATTTCGATCAGCTGATCGACGGGCATCATCCGTTCCTGATCGAGCAGGGCGTTGAGATGGGGCGTCCGTCGCTGCTGCACCTGCATATCGACGTTTCCGGCAGCGAAATCGCCACGGCCCGGATCGGCGGGCAGGCGGTGAAGATCGCGGCCGGTGAACTTTATCTTTGAAAAACAGCCTCTAAACGGCCCACACACATTTTTTCGAGAAATCTGAAAGAAAATCGCACAGAGAACTAGACAAGCCCGGCGAACGTCATTATACGCCGCATCACACCACAGCAATGTGGTTCTGGAGACCGCAAACGAAGCGGTTCTGGCGGGTGATTAGCTCAGTTGGTAGAGCAGCTGACTCTTAATCAGCGGGTCGTAGGTTCGAACCCTACATCACCCACCATTCTTTCCTAAAGTCATGAAATTGCGATTTGATTGACCTGCAATGCAGGTCATTTCTCTTTGCGCTGCCGAGCGGTCAACACGCACCACGCCACCTTCTTTTCTCCTTGATGGCTTGCTGTTCCAACGGGACTGATTAAAAGAAGCGGCAATCGGCCAGGGATGGTTTTCGCGCAGGCGGGAGCCACGGATCCTGGCCGGATGTCCGGCCAGTACGTTCCCGGTTAAGTGCCGACAAGGAGCCCGAAAGACCATGCGCGATCTCGTCGCCCGTTTCTTTGCCTATTACCGGCCGCACCGGCGCCTGTTTCTGCTGGATTTTTCGTGCGCGGTGGCATCCGGCCTGCTGGAGCTTGGTTTTCCGATCGCGGTGAAGCTGTTCATCGACGTGCTTTTGCCGACCGGGCAGTGGGGCTATGTCGCGGCGGCGTCCGCCGGGCTGATGGTGATCTATGTCATCAATGGCGGGCTGATGGCGATCGTTACCTATTGGGGCCATATGCTCGGTATCAATATCGAGACCGAGATGCGGCGCAAAGCCTTCGATCACCTGCAGAAACTCTCCTTCGGCTATTTTGACAACCAGAAGACCGGCCATCTCGTCGCCCGGCTGACAAAGGACCTGGAGGAAATCGGCGAGGTTGCCCATCATGGCCCGGAAGATGTGTTCATCGCCATCATGACGCTGATCGGCGCCTTCCTGTTGATGGCCTCGGTCAATCCGAAGCTGGCATTGATCACGGCCCTTGTGCTGCCGCTCACCGCCTGGCTGACGACCCGCTACGGTGGCCGGATGACGCGCAACTGGCAGGCGCTCTACAATCGAATCGGCGATTTCAACGCCCGGATCGAGGAGAATGTCGGCGGGATCCGCGTCGTGCAGGCCTTTGCCAATGAGGACCACGAGCGCGGGCTGTTCGAAAAGGACAACCAGCGCTACCGCCGAACCAAGCTCGACGCCTACAAGATCATGGCGGTGTCGACGACACTCAGCTACCTCTCCATGCGGTTCGTCCAGATGGTGGTGCTCGTCGCCGGCAGCTACTTCGTGCTGCAGGGGGAACTCACGGCCGGCGGTTTCGTCGGTTTCCTGCTCCTGGTGGGCGTGTTCTTCCGTCCGGTCGACAAGATCAACTCGGTGATCGAGAGCTATCCCAAGGGCATTGCCGGCTTCCGCCGCTATATCGATTTTCTCGACACCCGTTCGGATATTGCCGACAGGCCGGGTGCGCGCGACGTGGCCACGCTGAAGGGCGATATCCGCTACCGCAACGCGCGCTTCGGATACAAGCAGTCGAAGGCGATCCTGAACGACCTGAGCATCGATATCCGGGCCGGCGAGACGGTTGCTTTTGTCGGGCCGTCGGGGGCCGGCAAAACGACGATCTGCGCCCTGCTGCCGCGGTTCTACGAGGTGACGGGCGGTTCCATCACCATCGACGATATCGATATTCGCGACATGAGCCTGCGGTCGCTGCGAAACCATATCGGCATCGTCAGCCAGGATGTCTTCCTGTTTGCCGGCTCCTTGCGGGAAAACATCGCTTACGGCCGGCTCGACGCCAGCGAAGACGAAATTATCGAGGCGGCCCGCAAGGCGCGTCTCGAAGGCGTCATCGCCGATTTGCCGCAGGGGCTCGACACGGTTGTCGGCGAGCGTGGCGTGAAGCTTTCAGGCGGGCAGAAGCAGCGGCTGGCGATTGCCCGCATCTTTCTGAAGAACCCGCCGATCCTGATCCTCGACGAGGCGACATCGGCGCTCGATACCGAAACCGAGCGGGCGATCCAGCAATCCCTGACAGAATTGTCGAAAGGCCGCACGACGCTGGTGATTGCCCACCGGCTGGCGACGATTACCCAGGCCGACCGTATTCTCGTGGTCAACGAGGGAAGGATCGTCGAGGATGGCAACCATTTTGAACTGCTGAAACAGAATGGCCTCTACAGCCGCCTCAGCCAGCTGCAGGCGGGGTAGGGGACTGCTCCAAGGAACATTGGCTGCCACCGGGCGTTTGGCATTCACTGTTCAAGAAGGAGAAAGAACATGCGGTGGATTTCAAAACCCCTACTGGTGAGTGCGATGCTCCTGACGGGAGCCGGGTTCGCGCATGCCGGCATGATGGCGACAACGGCGACGGACCTGACAATTTATTCCGGCCCGGGGGCGGACTATCCATCTATCGGGGTTGCCACCCGTGGCAGCGCCGCAGCGCTTGACGGCTGCCTTGATGGAGACAGCTGGTGCCGTATCGACGTCAACGGCCTGCGCGGCTGGGTCTACGCCCGGGAACTGACGGTCGACTATAACGGTGCGCCCGTCGTCGTTCAGGAGCGCCGCATGGATCTTGGCGTACCGGTGGTCAGCTACGAGCGGACCGGCAGCGTGGCTGGTCCTGCCGATCCGGCACCCGGCGATGAGCTGCTCGGCACGGTCGATGGTAGCGGCGCGATCGAGCCGCCGCCGGAAGTCTTGACCTATATCGACCGCACGCCGATGGATGCGGTTCCGTATGACGGCGAGGTGGTGGTCGGCGCGACATTGCCGGACGACGTGGTGATTTCCGAGGTGCCGGATTACCAGTACAGCTATGTGCGCATCAACGACCGGCCGATGCTGGTCGACCCGCAGAGCCGCCGGATCGTCTACGTCTACAAGTAGATTGAATAATGCACGGGGCCGCGCAAATGTGCGGCCCCGGCTGCGATGGATATATTTTCAGCGGTGGTTTTCGAAGGCGGGCCCCAGCGCAGGGCGTCTCGCAGGTTCGGGGCGGGTATTCTTGGCCCCATCGCCGGCGCACAGGGTTTGGTACCCGAAGGGCTCATGCGCCGATTGCAAAGTCCTGATGCAATGCGGCCTCGCATGCTCTGGTCAAAACAACAGGATCCCTTTCCCCACCTTGATAGAGCCTGACGATGGCGGCCGCACAAATCTGCATGTCCGCGTCCGATCGCGTCGTCTGATGCGCTTCGCAAAACCGGTCGAAAATGAGCCGCAGCGCATCGATATCCTCGGCGCAAAGGGCATCTACCCGGGGGTTGAAATAAGCCATTATGCTTCCTCCTCTCGAGGATAGGACTGGATGTCCTTATGCCGTCCGTGTCCTCGGCAGGAGAGTGCCCGAGGCGTGATCGACGATGGCTGCAGTTTAGCGCGATTTGGAAACGGCGCTATTCACTAAGACATGATGCGCTCACTAAGATGCACCGTCCGGCGCCCGGAAAAGTTTTTCCGTCAGGCAACCTTTTGCGCTTTCATGCCTTCTTCCCAGACAAGGAAAATTATCATGACTGCGTTCTATTTCAAGGTAATCGACAATGACGGCACAATTCCGGCCGATGATGCCTTTGAGTTTCCGGATTTGATCGCAGCCATCCGTCAGGCCAAGATCGTGCTGGCCGAGATGGCGCTTGACGGATTGCCGCAAGCCCCTGTCGAAGCGCTGGAAATCGAGGTGCAGAACGCCGACCACAGGCCGGTTGTCAGAATGAAACTGGAGCTGAAGATCCAATGGTCTACGGCTTGACCGGCGCCAGTCCCGTGCTTCGTGCCGCGATCGCCTCGACCGCTTCCAGAAGGGCGGGAACGACCAGCCGGGCCCCTGTATCGGACAGGTGATTGTCGTCGAAATAAAACACCCTTTCGGCATTCAGGCTGTTGACGCAGCGATCCTTGACGAAGCTGTTGCAGAAGAAATCGGCCGGCCGGACACGGAAGAGATTGGGATGGCTGATCGTGTCGAAGGCAGCGATCACCGCCTGGTTTCGTTGCTGGTAGCGTTGATAGCTGGTGCTGAATTCGAGGTTCGTGATGCCGGACATGGCGTTTTTGGCCACATATTCCGGCACGTTCCATCCGGCTTCCGGGATGGGATAGACGAGCACCACGTTGTGGCCGCTATCGAGATATTTTTGAATATCGGCGACATATTGCTTCAGCACGCGGGCCTTGCGTGCCGGATCGTTCTGGCTTGCCTCTTCGTCGATGCGGTCGAACAGATCGATATAGGTGGGTTTCAGGTGCTCGACGCCGCCCTCGCCATTGTCGAAGGGTGAACCATCGACGTAGAGGCTCCAGCGGTTGGCCATGATCAGCGTCTGCGTGCCGCTCGTGCGGATGTAATCCTCTATCCCGGTGAAGAAGGGATTGCAGCGCAGCTTGTATTTGGGATTGGAGACATAGAACCCGGAAAAGCCGACGCAGGCCGAATGCGCCATGACGTAGAGATCGATATTGTTGGCATCGAAGCTGCGCAGCGCCTCGCCGGCAAGGGCTGCGGCGTGCGAATCGCCGATCAGGATCGTCTTGCTGCCGGTCGAATGTTTGGTCAGGCAGTCGCGAACGGGATGCGGCAGGGATGTTTCGCCCTTGTCGAACAGGCAGGTGTCCATGACGGGGTCGCGATTTTCCTGTTCGGCAAGAGCAGCCCGGGCGTCTGGCGGCAGACGGAACTGCAGGCCGTTGTCCGAAGCACCATAGAAGCCGATGCTGATGAACAGCGCTGCCACGACGGCGCTGCTGCCCAGGATCCGGGCGGGAGTGGGCAGAAGGTGGGCGGTGCTGCCCTTGCGAAACGGCGTCTCGATGAACCGCCAGGACAGATAGGCAAGGCCAAGGCAGGCGACGGCCAGAAGGCTCATGAGGATCATCGAGGGGTCGGTGAGGCTGCGGATGCGCGCGAAGGCAAAGACCGGCTGGTGCCAGAGATAGAGGCTGTAGCTGACGAGGCCGATGCCGACCATCGGCCGCGTCGACAAAAGCTGCGCCGTCACCGTTCCTTCGGATGCGAACAGGATGATCAGCACGGCGCCAAGCACCGGAACGAGGGCATACAGGGATGGAAAGGGCGTGGCATCGTCATAGGCGAAGATGGAGAAGACGATGACGGCGAGCCCGGCCAGAGACAGGATATTGCTTTTATACCGGCGCTCGCCGGTAAGCAGGAAAGCGCAGAGCGAGCCTGCCAGCAGTTCCCAGGCGCGCGTGTTCGGCAGGTAGAAATTGGCCGTGGCGAAATTGACCGAGCCGTATTGCGCCAGCAGCAGGCTTGCCAGAGCGACGGCGGCGACGGCTGCGATCAGTATCCGCCGTCCGAACCGCCACAGCAGCATCATGAAGAGCGGAAACAGCATGTAGTACTGTTCCTCGACCGCCAGGCTCCAGGTGTGCAGCAGCGGCTGCTGTTCGGAGGCCGCGGCAAAGTAGCCGCCGCTCTCATGCCAGAACAGGAAATTGGAGCCGAACAGGCAGACGGCAATGATGCTGCGGGCGAAACTGGCCATCTGCCCAGGCAGCATCCAGGCCCAGGCAAAGGGCAGGCAGCACAGGAGGACGAAGAACAGCACGGGAAGGATGCGGCGGGCACGGCGCTCGTAGAATTTGAGCAGCGAGAAATTGTCCTTGTCGCGCTCGGCGATGATGATCGAGGTGATCAGGTATCCGCTGATGACGAAGAAGATATCGACGCCGATAAAGCCGCCGCTGAACAGCTGGAAGCCGGCGTGGAACAGCACCACCGGAATCACGGCCACGGATCGGAGCCCGTCGATTTCGCGTCTATACTTCATGGCGGGTCCTGCTGATGTCCAAGGAGGCTGGCGGCACCGGCAGGATGCGACGGCTTATCGCTGCGGATCAAGCCTGTATCTGGGAAAAGAATGAAGAACCAAGAGCATATGCTTCCGGTGAGGCGGTTAAACCTCGTCCGTCACCGAATCGGTGACGGCATCCAGTGTAAACCACCGAAATCGGCGTGTAGCCAGTGCTAACGTGCCAACCGGGGAGAGCGCTCCCCAGTTGTCTTGTCTCTTTCGGATTGCGGTTTTCTAGTCCCGGAACAATTTCCACCGAGTCGGCCTGAAGGCGATGCGGGAATGGTCGGAGGTGACTTTTTCCGGCGGAAGTTCGATCTCGACCTTGGCGTGGGTTGCACCGATGTCGAGTTCGACATGACGCGTGCCCGCGACGCGGCGGGTCACGGTGACGACGCCGGCAATGCATCCGCCGCAACCGTCGAGCAGCTCGACATCGTGCGGGCGGAAATAGAGCTGCGCGTGGCCGTCCGGTTCACCCTGCGCGCTGATCCCGATCAGGCGATCCTCAAGCCAGAGCTGGCCGTTTTCCACGCGCACCGGGAGGATGTTCGACTGGCCGATGAAGCCGAAGACGAAGGGCGAATTCGGCGTGTCGTAGATTTCGTCCGGCGTGCCGATCTGTTCGATCTTGCCTTTGCTCATGACGACGACGCGGTCGGCGAGTTCCAGCGCCTCGTCCTGGTCGTGGGTCACGAAGACGGTGGTGTGGCCGGTGCGGTCGTGGATTTCGCGCAGCCAGCGCCGCAGTTCCTTGCGCACCTGCGCATCGAGCGCGCCGAAGGGCTCGTCGAGAAGCAGGACGTTGGGTTCCACCGCCATGGCGCGCGCCAGTGCCACACGCTGGCGCTGGCCGCCGGAAAGCTGGGCCGGATAGCGTTTCTCAAGGCCGCTCAGCTGGACGAGATCGAGCAGTTCGAGCGCGCGCTTGCGGATATCGGCCTTGGACGGGCGGCGGCCGGCGGGCCGGATCGTCAGGCCGAAGGAGACGTTGTCGAGCACGGTCATGTGACGGAACAGGGCGTAGTGCTGAAACACGAAACCGATATTGCGCTGCTGCACTGTCTTGCGCGACGCGTCTTCGTTGCCGAAGTAGACGGTGCCGTCGGTCGGGCTTTCGAGGCCGGCGATCAGGCGCAGCAGTGTCGTCTTGCCGGAGCCGGAAGGACCGAGAAGGGCAATCAGCTCACCCGAACGGATATCGAGCGTCACGTCGTTGAGTGCCGGGAAACGGCTGAATTCCTTGCGTATGTTTTGAACGCGAACTTCCATGTAAACTTGACCTTTCAGTGCCTGCGGCTGGCGGCGATCTGTTCGCTGTACTTCATTTCAAGCAGCGACTTCAGAACGAGGGTGACGAGCGCCAGCAGGGCGAGAAGCGTTGCGACCGCGAAGGCGGCAACGAAATTATATTCGTTGTAAAGGATTTCCACCTGCAGCGGCATGGTGTTGGTCAGGCCGCGAATATGGCCCGAAACCACCGAGACCGCGCCGAACTCGCCCATGGCGCGGGCGTTGCAGAGCAGCACACCGTAGAGCAGGCCCCATTTGATATTGGGCAGCGTCACATGCCAGAAGGTCTGCCAGCCGCTGGCACCCAGCGACAGGGCTGCCTCCTCGTCGCTGGTGCCCTGTTCCTGCATCAGCGGGATCAGTTCGCGGGCGACGAAGGGGAAGGTGACGAAGACCGTTGCCAGAACGATACCCGGCACGGCAAACAGGATCTGGATGCCATGGCTCTGCAGCCAGGGACCGGCCAGGCTGTGAGAGCCGAACAAAAGGATGAAAACCAGGCCGGAAATGACCGGCGAAACCGAGAAGGGCAGATCGATCAGCGTGGTCAGAAACGCCTTGCCCTTGAACTCGAACTTGGCAATCGCCCAGGCGGCCGCAACACCGAAGACCAGGTTGAGCGGAACGGCAATCGCCGCGACGATCAGCGTCAGCCGGATGGCGGAAAAGGTTTCCGGATCGGACAGGACGGTGAAAAACTCGCCGGGACCGTTGCGCATGGCTTCGGTGAACACCGCAGCCAGGGGCAGAACCAGGAAAAGAGCGACGAAACAGAGCGCAAGCCCGATCAGGCAGTAGCGTGCCAGCCGGCTCTCGGATGTGGCGACCCGGACCAGTTCGGTGTTTCCAGTGCCGGCATGTGAAGCTGTGCCATCATGCGCCATAGCCGTACCTCTTTCTGCTCCATGCCTGAATCATGTTGATGATCAACAGCATGGCAAAGGAAATGACAAGCATGATCGCGGCTATGGCGGTTGCTGCCGGATAATTGAATTCCTCGAGCCGGATGACGATCAGCAAGGGCGCGATTTCCGACACGTAGGGAAGGTTGCCGGCAATGAAGATGACGGAGCCGTATTCTCCGACGCCGCGGGCAAAGGCCAATGCGAAGCCAGTCAGAACCGCAGGAGCCAAGCCCGGCAGCAGGACTCGGCTGATCGTCTGGAAGCGGTTCGCACCCAGCGTTGCCGCGGCTTCCTCCACTTCCTTGTCGATCTCTTCCATGATCGGCTGTACGGTCCGGACAACGAAAGGCAGGCCGACGAAGACCAGCGCGAAAACGATACCGATCGGCGTGAAGGCGACTTTGATGCCGAGCGGCGTCAGCAGGCTGCCGATCCAGCCGTTCGGTGCGTAGAGCGTCGTCAGCGCGATACCGGCGACTGCGGTCGGCAGCGCGAAGGGCAGGTCGACCATCGCGTCGATGATGCGCTTTCCCGGAAATCGGTAACGCACGAGCACCCAGGCGAGAATGACGCCGAAAACGACGTTCACAAGGGCTGCGACGAAGGCCGTGCCGAAACTGATGCGCAGGGCGTTGACCGTGCGCTGATCGGTGGCGAGCGTCCAGAAGGTAGACCAGCCCAGGGCGCTGGAGCGCCAGGCAAGGCCGGAGAGAGGGATGAGAATGATAAGGACGAGCCATGACAAAGTAACGCCGAGCGCCAGTCCGAATCCCGGAATGACGCTCGGCTGTCTGAATTGCCACAGCGAAGCTGTGCGTTCGGTCATAAAGTCTTATTGCCCCGGCTTGTAGATCTGGTCAAACAGCCCACCATCCCCAAAATATTTTGGCTGAGCTTCCTTCCATCCGCCGAATTCGTCAATAGTGACGAGCTTCACATCGGCAAAACGCTTGATGTCTTCCGGATCGGCGACTTCAGGCTTGAAGGGGCGATAGTAGTGTTTCGCCGCGATCTTCTGGCCGACATCCGAGTACAGATACTGCAGATAGGCTTCGGCCACCTTGCGCGTGCCCTTGGCGTCGACATTGCCATCCACCAGAGCAACCGGCGGTTCCGCCTTGATCGAGATCGACGGGGTGATGATGTCGAAATTGTCCGGGCCGAGTTCTTCAAGCGAGAGATAGGCTTCGTTTTCCCAGGCCAGCAGAACGTCGCCGAGGCCACGCTGCACGAAGGTCGTCGTCGAGCCGCGCGCACCGGTGTCGAGGACCGGAACATGCTTGAAGAGTTGGGTGACGTATTCCTGCGCCTTGGCGTCGTCACCGCCATTGGCGTCTCGGGCCCATGCCCATGCCGCCAGGAAATTCCAGCGCGCACCGCCCGAGGTCTTCGGGTTCGGCGTGATCACCTGGATGTCGTCCTTGACCAGATCGCCCCAGTCCTTGATGCCCTTGGGATTGCCCTTGCGCACCAGGAACACGATGGTCGAGGTGTAAGGAGCGCTGTTGTTGTCGAATTTCGTCTTCCAGTCCGCCGGGATCTTGCCGGTTTCCTTGGCGATCGCGTCGATATCGGCCTCCAGCGCGAGTGTGACGACATCGGCTTCCAGCCCGTCGATAACAGCCCGCGCCTGCTTGCCGGATCCCCCATGCGATGCCTGGATCGTCACCGTCTCGCCCGTATCCGCCTTCCACTTTTCAGCGAAGGCCGCGTTGAAATCCTTGTAGAGTTCACGGGTCGGATCGTAGGAGACATTGAGGATTGTCGTATCGGCAAATGCGAAACCCAGTCCGCCGATCTGGATGCTCGAGGCAAGAAGTGCCACCGTAAAAAGTCTCGTGAGTTGTTTCGCTCGCATGTCTACCTCCGTTGTTAGCAGGCATACTCTATTCACTAGGTGGAATATTATAACGCAGAACTTTCCCTTTCCCGGATCAGCCGGAGAAAGTCCTGCCCTTGGCAGGGGCAATGCTGAAATCATTTGCCACGCTACAGCACCAAGGGGTCGCCCTGCCGCAAACAAAGCCTACCATAGGCTGCCGTTCGGCGGAATGTCAGTTTCCCGGAAAACCGATGAATCCGCGCCGGCGGGCGACAAGCTTGAGCGACCGATCGGGCATGACCATGTAGGTTTCCTCGATTCGCTCCCCGTAAGGCCCGTAAAAATTGTTGTGCAGGGTGCTGCCGATCGGTGCTTTCCTGAGCTTGGTCCGGGGCTGGCCATTGTAGGTGATGCTGCCGGGAATAGGCTCGAGACCGCTATAGGATGGGGTTTCCACGCAGGATGTCAGGAAAAGGGCGGCAAAGGCCGCAACGATCATCGTCTTCATCGTCGAACTCCTTATCGGGCCTTGGGGGGCGGGGCCTTGTGGCTCCTTCTTTCTTCGACATAGCGTTTTGGCGGATATTATCCAGTCGAAACCGCTGCGGCAGGCGTCTTGCGCCGGGCTTGCATCACCGCGGCGGCCGGTCTTGTGAATATCAGCGAATCAGCAAGAATGACCATGGGAGGTTTCACAAGGACTTGAATGTCATGAAACGGAAACGCCTTGCCTCCCTCTTCCTCCTTGCCATGGCGCATACGGGTTTTGCCGCAACCCCGGACGTGCGCGAGGATGTCATGGAAAAGATCGCCGATGTCGTGGCCTTTGCCCGTGTGTGCCCGGCGCTGCAGATGGACACGGTTCTGGTGACCACAATTGCCAAGAGCCAGAAAATCGGAAAATCCAACCGCGACTATGACCTGATCGATGCCATGGCCAATGCGCGGGAAGGCGCCATTCGCCGGGGTAACGCAGAAATTGCGTGCGAGACCGGCCGGCGGCAGTACGGACCGGATGGCGATGCCTTGCCGGGTCTGTTGCGCGAGCGGTAGAAAATCCGGGTGATCGCGGCTAGAGTTGCCTCCGTATCGGTTGGCGGTTCGGACGTGGGCATGGAAACCGCGTTGGCGCTTCCTATGTTGATATCAGGGCAATAGGAGCGATGCCGCGCCGTTCTGGCGTTTGTACGGGCATGGAGGCGACTGACTATGGCGGATACTGCCGGTATATGTACACCGGAGGAGATTCTGTCCTTCTGGTTTGACGAGTTGCACCCGCAGGACTGGTTCACACCGCCGCCGGGGCTCGACAGCCAGTGCGACCGCCGTTTTCGGCTGACGCATCTGGCGGTTGCACGCGAGATTACGCCGGAGTGGCGGGCAACGCCGCAGAACCGTCTTGCCGCCATCATCCTGCTCGACCAGATGCCGCGCAACATGTATCGCGGTACACCGCTCGCCTTTGCCACCGATGGTCTTGCCCTGCGTGAGGCCGGGCTTGCGCTTGACGCCGGCGCCGAGGCCGGGCTTTCGCCGGAGCAGCGCGTCTTCCTTTATCTGCCGTTCGAACATGCGGAAAACCTCGCCGATCAGGAACGCTCGGTAAGGCTTTTTACCGCGCTTGGCGACGCCGGCTACCTCGATTTTGCCACACGTCACTGCGAGATCATCCAGCAGTTCGGCCGGTTTCCGCATCGCAACGCGATTCTGGGCCGGGTTTCCACGGCAGCGGAGATCTCTTTTCTGTCTCAACCCGGCTCGGGATTTTGACGCCGCCGCATGGCTGACGGACCGCAAGAGACCGGAAATCGGATTTTGCATCCGGCGGTGCTCCGGCCTATGGAACGCTCTGCCGTTTGCGCCGTGCGTCGATTCTGTTCGCAGCACCGGCCGCCGGGAAAAGGATATGTGATTGCCGATGATGTCGAAATTCGTTGCCGCCCTTCTGTCTTTGTGGATGTTTGCCGCTTCCGTGCCCGTCATGGCACAGCAGCCGGCTGCCAGTGCCGATCCGCAGAAGGTCGAAGAGGTGGCGAGCCCGCCGGTGCAGGCCGCGACGCCAGCCGTGGCGGTGGCAAGCCCGCAGGCACAGGCTGCCGAACAACTGGAAGCGGCGCGTAAAAACCTTGCGCGTCTGGCGGATCTGGTGACGAAGGCGGCGGATGACGACAATCGTCTTTCCGAACTGAAGGTCGAGGTCGATGCCGCCGCCAAGCAGATCATCGCCATCTCGGTTGCCACCCGGCCGCGCCTGGACGAAATCAAGGCACGTCTGACTGAGCTGGGAGACCCGCCGGCGGAGGGCGCACCGCCGGAAGCCGATGTCGTTACCCAGGAGCGCAAGCGTCTTCTGGCCGAACGGGGAGAGATCAACGCCGTAACGGGAACGGCCGAGGATCTGTCGATTCAGGCAACCAAGCTGTCCAACGGCATCACCGCCACGCGGCGTGCGCTGTTCAGCAACACGCTGCTCAAACACACCGATGTCAACCGGACGATGGTGCTGGATGCGATCGCGGCCCTGAGCCTGGAACAACAGGCGTTCACGCGCACCATCGGCAGCTGGCTGACCTTTGCGTGGAACTTCAAGCGGCTGCAATTGCTGTCGGCGCTGTTTCTCTCTCTTTGCGCCGCGCTCGTCCTGCTTATCGGGACACGCAGGATCTTCTTTCCGCTGATCCACCGTGAAAACCTGAGCGAGGAGCCGGGCTATATCACCCGCCTCTCGGTGGCGTTCTGGTCTACAATGATCCCGACGACGGCGATGGCCGTCTTTGCGACCACCAGCTACTTTTTCCTTCAGACCTTCAACGTCCTGCGGCCCGATATTGCGCCGATCGTCTCGATCACGCTGGCCATCTTCGTTGCGCTGCTGTTTGTTTCGACGCTGTCGAATGCCGTTTTTGCGCCAAAACAAAGCGCCTGGCGGCTGGTGCGCGTTTCCGATCACGGCGCGCGCCTGCTGGTGCTGGCGATCTTCGCCATGACCCTCGTCAACAGCCTCGATTACCTCGCCGGCACGATCAGCGAAGTCATGGGCTCACCGGTCGTCTTCACCGTCGTCAAAAGCCTGATCGCCTCGATCATCATCGGCCTGATCCTGATGGTCATGTCGCTGATCAAGCCGATCGTACCGGCCGGAGATACGCTGGACGGTCAGGGCAAACCCTGGCCACGGGCGGTTTCGCTGCTGTTCGTTCTCACCGGTGCGGCGCTGATCATCGCGACGCTCTCGGGCTATGTCGGCCTGGCCCGCTTCATTGCCACGCAGATCGTCATGACCGGCGCCATTCTGGTGACGATGTATATCGGCATCCTCACCGGCAAGGCGGTCGCCAAGCAGAATGCGCTCGCCGACACCGTTGTCGGCCGTTATCTGGAACGGCGCTTCGGACTGGGGCAGGTGGCGCTGGACCAGGCTGGCCTGGCGGCCGGCCTTGGCATCTATGCGCTGGTGATCCTGTTCTTCATTCCGCTGATCCTGCTGCAATGGGGCTTCCAGATCGCCGATATCGAGGCCTGGGCCTACCGGATCTTCACCGAAATCAAAATCGGCAGCATCACCATCTCCCTTGTCGGGATTTTCGCGGGGGTCCTGCTGTTTGCGGCCGGCTATGTGGTCACGCGCTGGTTCCAGCGCTGGCTGGATGGCAGCGTCATGGCCCGCAGCCGTATCGATACGGGTGTGCGCAACTCGGTGAAGACCGGGGTCGGCTATCTCGGCATGGGCCTTGCCGGTCTGATCGGGATTTCTGCGGCCGGTCTTGATCTTTCGAGCCTGGCGCTCGTTGCCGGTGCGCTTTCCCTCGGCGTCGGTTTCGGCCTGCAGAACATCGTCTCCAATTTCGTCTCCGGGCTCATTCTTCTGGTCGAGCGGCCGTTCAAGGTCGGAGACTGGGTGGTGACGGGGACGACGGAAGGCTTCGTCAAGCGCATCTCCGTTCGCGCAACCGAGATCGAGACATTCCAGCGCCAGACGATTCTGGTGCCGAACTCGCTGTTCATCAACGCTTCGGTCGGCAACTGGACCCATCGCAACAAGCTTGGCCGCTCGGATATCCCGGTGACCGTCAGCTATGACAGTGCGCCGCGCCAGGTGATGGACACACTGCTGCAGATTGCCGCCGCGCATCCGCTGGTTCTGAAAAATCCGGAACCGCAGGCCGTCTTCAGTGCTTTCGGCGAAGCGACCATGACCTTCGAACTGCGGGTTTATCTCGCCGATATCGTCAACGGCAACGGCGTGCGCAACGACCTTCGGCTGGCGATCTACGAGCGCTTCAAGGACGAGGGGCTTGGCGCTCCGTTTCCCATGGAAGCTTTGGAGCCGGAGACGCCGCCGCCCGGACCCGAGACGGATGCCCTCGCGCTGGAGGCCGAAGCGGCTGGGCCTGCGGACGTACCGTCAGCGGAGGAAACGCTCAAGCGCAGCGGCACGCAACGTCGGCCCCGCAGGATCAGCGTCGAGACGGTGGGCGACAAGGAATGACGGTTCGGCAAACCGGCGACTGAAGGTCAGCCGTGTCAATCCGTGGATGGCGCGGCTCTGGTCGTGCAGCATGATGATAATGTCGTAGACAGGCTCTACTCTTGTCGGCGCAATCTCTAAATTCGCCTCCAATATTCAATCAGGGTCGCACGCAATGGCAGAATTTCCTCAACAGGCGAAGGTCGTAATTATCGGGCTGGGCGGTATCGTCGGCGCATCCATCGCTCATCACCTGATCGAGCGCGGATGGGACGATATCGTCGGCATCGACAAGTCCGGAATCCCGACCGACATCGGCTCGACGGCGCACGCCTCCGACTTCTGCTACACCACCAGCCATGACTATCTGTCGGTCTGGACGACGCAGTATTCGATCGATTTCTTCGAGAAGATGGGCCACTACGCCCGCATCGGCGGTCTGGAAGTGGCGCGCACCGGCGACGACACCTGGATGGAAGAGATCAAGCGCAAGCTTTCTTCGGCCAAGGCGTTCGGCACCCGCGCCCATTATGTCTCGCCGGCTGAAATCAAGGAAAAATTCCCGCTGATCGAGGAAGATCAGGTGATGGGCGGCATGTTCGATCCCGACGCCGGGCTCGTCATTCCGCGCTCGCAGACCGTTGCCGGCAAGCTGGTCGATGCGGGCGAAAAGTCCGGCAAGCTGACCGCGTTTGCCAATACACCAGCCAAGTCGCTGATCGTCGAGGGTGGCCGCATCAAGGGCGTCGTCACCCATCGCGGCACGATCATGGCCGATCACGTCATCGTCTGCGCCGGCCTCTGGGGCCGTCTGATTGCCGAAATGGTGGGTGAAGACCTGCCCGTCATGCCGGTCGACCATCCGCTGACCTTCTTCGGTCCGTATAACGAATTCGAAGGCACCGGCAAGGATATCGGCTATCCGCTTTTGCGCGATCAGGGCAACTCGGCTTACATGCGCGACACCGGCGATCCGAAGACCAGCGAGGGCGGCCAGATCGAGTGGGGCTATTACGAAACCACCAATCCGCGCATGTGCCATCCGCGCGAGCTTCTCGAAAAACACGAGGCGCGTCTGTCACCCTCGCAGCGCGACCTCGATATGGAGCAGATTATCGAGCCGCTCGAGCGCGCCATGGAGCTTACCCCGATCCTCGGTGAACTCGGCTATAACGAAAGCCACTCCTTCAACGGCCTGCTGCAGGTCTCCGCGGCCGGCGGCCCGTCCTGTGGCGAGAGCCAGAAGGTGCGTGGCCTCTGGTACTGCGTCGCCATCTGGGTCAAGGACGGTCCGGGCTATGGCAAGCTGATCGCCGACTGGCTGACCGACGGCCGTACCGAGATCGATCATGCCAGCATCGATTATGCGCGCTTCTATCCACACCAGCTGACCGAAGAATTCATCGGAAACCGCTGCTTCGAGGCCGCACAGAAGATCTATTTCCCGGCCGTGCACACGCGCGAGCCCTATGCCTCGAGCCGCAATGTCAAACGCTCGCCCTTCTATGCGCGCGAAGTCGAACTCGGCGGTCATTTCATGGAGCTCGGCGGCTGGGAGCGTGCCCACGGCTACGCTGCCAACGAACACCTCCTGGAAAAATACGCAGCGCAGGTTCCGGTGCGGGAGAACGAATGGGACAACCGCCATTTCTGGCGCGTCTCCAATGCCGAGCACCTGGCGATGAGCGAGGATTGCGGCATCGTCAATCTCTCTCATTTCCACATGGTGGACATCGAGGGACCCGATCATGTCGAACTGCTGGAGTGGCTGTGCGCGGCCAAGATCGGCGGCGACGGCAATATCGGCAAGGGCATCTACACCCACTTCCTCGACGACGAGGGCATGGTGCGTGCCGACTTTACCGTCATCCGCATGGCGGACCGTTGCCGGCTGATCAACGGTGCCGATGCCGGCCCGCGTGACTTCCACTACATGAAGCGTGTCGCGGAGGATCGTGGTCTCGACGTCACCATCACCGACGTGTCGGAGAAGTTCATCACCATCGGCATCTGGGGGCCGAATGCCCGCGATACGCTGAAGACGGTGGTTGCCGATCCGGCCGGACTGGATGCGGAGAACTTTGCCTTCGCCGCGATCAAGCAGATCGAGATCGGCGGCAAGCCGGTCACCGCCTTCCGCATCTCCTATGTCGGTGAGCAGGGCTGGGAACTGCATATGAAATACGAGGACGGCCTTGCCGTCTGGGATGCGCTGCGCTCGACCGGCGTCATGGCCTTCGGCGTCGAAACCTACGCCAATTCGCGCCGCATGGAAAAGAGCCTGCGCCTGCAGAATGCCGATCTCCTAACCCAGTACAACCTGATCGAAGCCGATCTGGCGCGGCCGAAGGTCAAGGAAGCCGACTTCCGCGGCAAGGCCAAGCATCTGGAGTACAAGGCCCGCGAACACCAGCCGGCCATGCTCTGCACGCTCGTCATGACGGATAACATCGATAGTAAGGGTGTTGCCCGTTACCCGGTCGGCACGTTGCCGGTGATGGACCCGGAAACCGGCGAGGTGCTGATCGACAGCCTCGGCCGCCGCTCCTACACCACCTCCATCGCCTTCGGCCCGACCATCGGCAAGAACATCGCGCTTGCCTATCTGCCCTGGTCCCACGCGCAGGAAGGCCGCAAGCTGACGGTCGAATATTTCGGCGAGGCCTACCCCGTCGAAGTTGCTGGCGTCGGTTACAAGCCACTCTACGATCCGCAGAACCTGAAGCCGCGGACCTGATCTTCCAGCTGGCCGGATAGGCCAGCTGTCAACAACCTTGGCGCGCTTGTCCGAAACCCGGGCCGGCGCGCTTTTTCGTGGTGCCGGTCGGTGGAAGGTAACGTCAGGGAAGTCATAAACTTCCGGTGCGTCAGGTCCACAGATCATTCAGCCTCTATTCAGCGGCCCCGTAATATTTATCATGCAATTCTTCCGGCGTGGGTTAGTCTGATGCGGGGTGAAGAGGCGTCTTGTCTTGTCCGGGTATATCGCCCGGAACCGCGAGGGGCCAAAAGGGGCGGCGCAGGTGCGCTGATGGGCAATGAAAACATTCGCAAGTGCATGTGTTCTGGCTGTCGCGGTTGCCCTTCCGGCATGGTCCGCCACCGTGACCAACAGGGACGGCGAAGCCGCCGTGCTTGTCGTCGTCGAAGGTGAGAGCCGCATGGAGGTGGCGATCAGTGCCGGCGGCACGGAATCGATCTGCCCCAGCGGCTGTTTCATCACGACGCCGAGCGGCGACCGTATCGGTCTGCAGGGCGATGAAACCATCGAGATCGTCAAGGGTTCGGCCGTCGTCAAGTAAAGCGCGGCGTTTGTGCGAGACACGGCGGATTCGGTGATGGACATGCCGCAGTTCCGGCGCGCGCTACTTCGTATCCGGTCCGGATTTCAGTCCTCTCTTTCCGGTTGAAGGCGGTTGCGTATTTCAGAAAGCAATTAACGACTGCGAAAACCTTTCTGCGTAGCTTGGCCCCGGGGACAATCTTTTCAGATGGGCGATCAATGTCATTTTTCGGCGTGTCCGGAATGTACTATTCCGGTGAATCCTTGCAGCAGCATCGTATTGTGCTTGCCGAGGATTCCAATCTCTTCTCCGCCATGGTCTCCAAGAGGCTCAAGGAACTTCTCGATATCGACGTGATCGTCTGCCGCGACTATGACGATCTGCAATTCTCGGTCGAGAATGCGTCCTTTCCGGCGACGCTTGCCATCTCCAACATCAATCTTCCCGGTGCCGAGAACGGCGAGGCGCTGTCCTATCTCATCGACATGAGCGTGCCGACGATCGTCTTTACCGGCACCTTCCAGGAAAGCACGCGCGAAACGATCCTGGCCAAGGATATCGTCGATTATGTCATCAAGGACAGCGTTTTCGCCGTCGACATGCTGGCCGAATCCGTCTGCCGCTTTCTCACCAACCACAAGCATCACGTGCTGATCGTCGATGACAGTCCGACGGCACGCGCGCTTTTGACGACACAGCTGAAACGCTACAATTTTCGCACCAGTTCGGCTGAAAGCGGGGCTGCTGCCCTTGAGTTGCTGAAGGCCAATCCTGACATCGGGCTGGTGATCACCGACTACAACATGCCGGATATCGACGGCTTCGAACTGACCCGCCGCATTCGCAGCGCCTATGGCCCGCATCAGTTGCGCATCATCGGCGTCTCGTCGTCAGCCAATCGGCTTTTGTCGGCACGCTTCCTGAAAGCCGGCGGCAACGACTTCATGCTGCGTCCCTTCGTCAATGAAGAGTTTTACTGCCGCGTGAACCAGAATCTCGACACGCTGACCAAAATCCAGACGTTGAGCGCAAAGGTTGCAAAAAAGGCATAGGGTTGTGGTTGTCCGTGCTAATTTAGATATCTATTCGGTTGAAAAATGTGACGATTTTGTGTTTCCGGCACCAATTCTAAATCATTCGACGTGATGATTTAACCAATTCGCAAGCGCAAGCCGGTTGAATGCACTGACGGGAACAACGGGGTCCCGCTCTGTTTCGATCAGGGTGGTTATCCGCATAATGACAGTATCTGAGAGCCAGCGTTCGGTACAGGAAACGCCTGCGGCTTACGACAGGATTGACGGAACGTGAGCTTTCGCAGAGCACCGGGGCGGGGAAATCAAATACAGAAGCATTCGGGCAAACGAATGCTTCTCGTTGAGGATTCCCGCATGTTCGCAACGGTCCTGAAACATGGTCTGGAGGCGGCGCACGGCCTCGATGTCACGCATTGCGCTTCGCTGGCAGCGCTTCGCAGCGTGGTCGAAGCCGGCGGCGACGAATTTGCCGTGGCGGTGCTTGACCTCAACCTGCCGGATGCGCCGAACTGCGAAGCGCTCGACTATGTGATCTCGCAGAACATTGCCGCCATCGTCTTCACCGGATCCTTCAACAACAGAACGCGCGAGGACATCCTGTCGCGCAACGTCGTCGATTGTGTCATCAAGAGCCAGCCGGATTCCATCAGCCATGTGATCTCGGTCGTCGACCGGGCGCTGACCAATGTCAGGACGAATGTGCTTCTGGTCGATTCCGACGAGACGTCGCGCGCGGCACTGCTTGGCCTTCTTCGCCAGCAGCAATTCCATGTCACTGCGGCCGGCGGCGGAGCGGAAGCGCTGCATCTGCTGGACGCCAGCGATTCGTTCGATCTGGTGATTACCGACGTCACTCTTGCCGATATGTCGGCCTACACGTTGCTTGCCGAAATCCGCCAGCGGCATGGGGAGGATGCATTGAGCGTGATTGCGCTCGCTGAAACCGCCGACCGCCAGCATGCGGCGCGGTTCCTGCAGAGCGGCGGCACGGAGTTTATCCAGAAGCCGTTTCTGGTGGAAGAATTCAACAGCCGGGTGTTTCAGGTCGCCAGCATCCAGAAGCGCATCCAGGCGCTGCACGGGATCGCCGCGCGTGACTATCTTACCGATATCTACAACAGGCGCTATTTCTTCCAGTACGGGCCGCGGCTGGTCGAGCAATGCCTGCGCCGGGGCGAAACGACGTCCATCGCCATCCTCGACATCGATCATTTCAAGCGGCTGAACGACACCTATGGCCACGAGGTCGGCGATCTCGTGCTGAAGGCGGTCGCGACACGCCTGCGCGTGCTGGTGGGAGATGAGCATTTGCTCGCCCGCCTGGGTGGCGAGGAGTTCGGCGTGCTCTTCAACGGGCTCGACGTTGCCGCCGCCAATGACTTCTGCGAAACCCTGCGGCTCGATCTCGCTCGGGCAAAGGTGACTGCCGACGACGAGCAGCTGTCGGTCACCGTATCGATCGGGCTTGCCACGATCGAAAGCCTCGAATCCTTCGAGAATTACCTCAACGCCGCCGACCAGTTTCTCTACATGGCGAAATATGACGGCCGCAACCGCATCGTCTCTGAACTGACCCTGCTCAAGTCCATGGCGTCGTAATAGAGGGAGCGGCGACAGGATCGTGTCGCCGCACTGCAATTGACCCGGATACTTTGAACTAGCGTGCAGCCTGCAGCGTCAGCTTGCGCTCGGCGCGTTCCTGCTGTGGCGAGCGGTTGTAGAGTTCGCGATAACACTTGGAGAAGTGCGAGGCGGAGACGAAGCCGCAGGCAACGGCGACCTCAACCACCGGCATGGCCGACTGCACAAGCAGGTGGCGGGCGCGGTCGAGCCGGATTTCCAGATAATAGCGGGCAGGGGAGCGGCCCATCTCCTGGCGGAACAGGCGCTCGATCTGGCGGCGCGACAGGCCGGCGCCATCGGCGATTTCCAGAAGCGACAGCGGTTCGGAGAGATTGCCCTCCATCAGCTCGATGATCGACAGCACCTTGGCGTTCTGCACGCCGAGGCGGGCGCGAAGCGGCAGGCGCTGGCGGTCATGCGGGCCGCGCACGCGGTCCGTCAGGGCCTGTTCGCAGACGCGGTTGACGAGATTCTCGCCGAAATCCTGGTCGATCAGGTTCAGCATCATGTCAAGCGAAGCCGTGCCGCCGGCGCAGGTGTAGATATTGCTGTCGATCTCGTAGAGATCGGCATAGACATCGACCTGCGGAAATGTTTCGGCGAAACCCGGCAGGTTTTCCCAGTGGATCGCACAGCGCTTGCCCGTCAGCAGGCCGGCCGCAGCCAGCACATGGGCGCCCGTACAGAGACTGCCGACCGAGACGCCGCGATTGTAGACTTCGCGCAGCCAGGCGTTGACGGACTTGTTGTTGAAGTCCTCGACATAGACGCCGGAACAGACCAGCACCATCGACGGACGGTTCTCACCACCGAGAAACTTGCGCTCGTCGGCCAGGGAAGTGTTGACCTCCAGTCCGATACCGCTCGACGACAGCACCTGCGTACCGTCCGTCGAGGACAGACGCCAGGTATAGGCCTCGTAGCCCAGCATGCGGTTGGCGATACGAAGCGTTTCGATGGCCGCGGAAAACGGCAGCAGGGAAAAGTTCGGCACGAGAAAGAAAACGAGAGATCGCTTTTTGCTGGTCAGTGGCTTGTTCATTGAAGGGGTCCCATGCGCCGCGGATGTCGCATTTTTCACGTGGAAAAGCGGCATCGAGCTTGCCTGAATGCGACATTGGCATGGACGCCAGCGACTGGAAAGAAATAAATATTAGCGACATCGGACGGTCTGCTGTCAAAAGCGGCAATATCGTCAGAAAGTGCCTATTGTTTTTGCTGCAAGCGACAAAAATGTCGCATTTTCGTCTTGCTTCCGCAGGCTGCGGCGTAGTTTTTTGACGTATATCCGGATGTAGGATTGGTCGTTTGCGACGCGCCGGACTTGCGCGGGAGGTGTCGGAAATAGACTATGCGATGTGGACGTGTTGCCCGCTGGATATTTCTTGGCCCTCAAAAGCAGAAAGGGCACTTCGCCAATCATGGCCGAAATGCCCTTTCTACACGCTCTTGACGGTTTTTCGACACGGCGAACCGTCACCGGCCGTTGCGGGCGCCGGATCGTTCATCGGGCCGATGTGTCATCATTGGCCATGTCGGCGGACGGGAAGCCGATATCCTTCAAGGTGTCGTAGGACAGGCCTTCCAGAGCCCGTTCGGCACGGTGACGCTGCCACGATGCAACAGCACGTGCCCGCAAGCCGACAAAAGCCGATGCAAAGGAGGAATGCCTTGGCTCGGCGGTGGTATGTTCTGAACTGAAGAATGCCATTTTCTGGTTCCTTTTGACTGGGAGGATTCAAAAGGTCGCGACCATGAGAGAGTAATGCCTCAAGGCGACTCATCATTCAAACGAATATAATTGATCTCTTGCATCAAATATCATGATGCTTCCCGGCGTTGAGATGGCCGTGTCACGCTTTGTCTGAAGCGTAGAAAAGCTGCGCTGTTTCAGCGGCTTTCCCTGGAATTTCTTTGCGGATTTTGCTGAATCTCGGTCTCGTCCGGTAGGTGCAATTCACCGGCCGATTGCGCTTCCATCGCTGCCTTGATCAGATCGAGCGTGTATTCGGGCGGAGTTCCCTTGGACATCTCGGTTTGAACTCGACGCATCCAAAGCTTGAGCTGAGCTTCGCTGAAGTTTGGATCGGATGTCATGTGTGGCTCTCTGATTTATAATACAATACAAATGTATTCTTGTTTTAGCACGGTGAATTTCTGTGGCAATACCCTAAAATTTCAAGGGTTTTGTTATCTTTCAACTGGTAACTTTCAATGGTTATTATCCGCAGTTGAAAATAGCAGGCAAAGCAGTCAACCATGAGGTGTCAATAAAGACGAGGGTGGAGGCCCCTATGAAACAACAGTCACATATCGTTGATCTTCTCAATGCCGCTAAACTCCTGGCGGACAAGCAAGGAAACGTTCTGTTGAGCTATATTATCAACATGGCGATGATAGAGGCATCGGCTGGGTCCGCAGATAAGAAAACAGAGAAAGACAATCGCAACACAAAGGCCGCATGATACTCTCGGCTGCCGATGGATATTCGTTACTGATAGTTCAAGGCCTAGTTCATTAGGACATTTTCGGGAGGTGATCGAAAGACGGAAATTTATTCTTCGGGAATAAATTTCTGTTTCTCAAGCTGACGCCATTTTTACGTTACGAAACAAATTTCCCCAACCTTGCCTGACCTCGCGACCATCACCGGTAGATTGCATCTACCGGTGATGGTCGCGAGTATTTCAAGAATCCGGACAGCGAACCGGAGCGCTGCAATCAATCTTCTTCCTGGAATACTGCTTCGCGCTTGGCCTTGACGGTCGGCAGGAAGACGACGACCAGCACGGCAAGGGCGATCAAGAGCAGGATGGCGCTGATCGGCCGTGTCACGAAGGTCATCGCATCGCCGCGCGACAGGATCATGGCCCGGCGCAGGTTTTCCTCCAGGAGCGGCCCGAGAACGAAACCGAGCAGCAGCGGCGCCGGTTCGCAGCGCAACTTGACCAGAAGGTATCCGGCCAGGCCGAAGAAGGCGACCGCGTAGAGGTCGTAGACATTCGAGTTGACGCTGTAGACCCCGATTGCGCAGAAGGCCATGATGATCGGGAAGAGCACGTAATAGGGGATGGTGAGCAGCTTTACCCAGAGCCCGATCAAGGGCAGGTTGAGGATGACCAGCATCAGGTTGCCGATCCACATCGAGGCGATGATGCCCCAGAACAGCGCCGGCTGTTCGACCGCCACGTTCGGGCCGGGGACGATGCCCTGGATGATCATCGCGCCGACCATCAGCGCCATCACCGGATTGGCGGGGATACCAAGCGTCAGCAGCGGGATGAAGGATGTCTGGGCTCCGGCGTTGTTGGCCGATTCCGGACCGGCGACACCGGCGATTGCTCCGTGACCGAATTCTTCCGGGGTCTTGGAGAGGCGTTTTTCGACGGTGTAGGAGGCGAAAGCGGCAAGAATGGCGCCGCCGCCCGGCAGAATGCCAAGGGCCGAACCGATACCCGTGCCACGGATGACTGGCCACATCATCTGCTTGAAATCGTCACGTGTCGGCAAAAGGCCGCTAACCTTGGCCATCAGCACGGTACGGGTTTTCTCGCCTTCGAGATTGCGCAGGATCTCCGCAACGCCGAAGACGCCAACGGCGACGGCGACGAAGTTCAGCCCGTCGGCATATTCACGGATGCCGAGGGTGAAGCGCGGCGTGCCCGTATAGATGTCGGTGCCGACCAGTCCAAGCAGCAGGCCGAACACCACCATGGCCAGCGCCTTGACGATTGAGCCGTGGGCGAGCGCGATGGACGAGACGAGGCCGACGATCATCAGGGAGAAATATTCGGCTGCGCCGAACTTGAGTGCGATCGCGGTGAGCGGCAGGGCAAAGATTGCCACCAGGAAGGTCGAGACGGTTCCGGCGAAGAAAGAGCCGAGGGCGGCGATCGAGAGTGCCGCTCCGGCCCGCCCTTTGCGGGCCATCTGGTAGCCGTCGATGGCGGTGACGGCGGAGGAGGATTCTCCGGGCATGTTGATCAGGATCGCCGTAGTCGAGCCGCCATATTGCGCGCCATAGTAGATGCCGGCGAGCATGATCAGCGAGGAGACGGGTTCGAGCTGAAAGGTGATCGGCAGGAGCATGGCGATGGTCGCCGTGGCGCCGATGCCGGGCAAAACGCCGATAAGGGTGCCGAGCAGCACGCCGATCAGGCAGAACAGAAGGTTTTCCGGCGAGGCGGCGGTGGAAAAGCCGAGTGCGAGATTGCTGATAAGATCCATCGTGATGTCCTAGAATCTGACCCAGGGGCCGAAGCGCTGGAAAGGCAGGCCAAGCGCGTAGCTGAACACGGCGACCGAAAAGATCGTCAGTGCGATCGAGAGCACGATCGCGGTCAGCGGCTTCATCTTCTGTGATGCAAAGCAGGCGATCAGGGCGGTGAAGAACAGCGACGGAACGAAACCGAGGCCGCGCACGGTCAGCCCGAAGAAGATCGGCGCCGGCAGGATGAACAGCATGCCGCGCCAGGCAACCGGCCCGATCGGCTCGCCTTCGACGCGCGTCGACTGAATCAGAATGATAATGCCGAGCAACGACAGGACGAGCGCGAGCATCAGCGGAAAATAGCCGGGGCCCATCCTGAATGCCGTGCCGAGTTCAAGCCCGAGGCATTGATAGACGAAGAAGCCGCCAAGCCCGATGAAAAGCGCGCCGCAGAGCGCGTTGGTGGTATCGAAGGATAGGGATTTCATGATGCCTCCTTGATGCAGAGCGGTCTCCGGTGCCGTCATCCCTCGGAATTGCCCGAAGGGAGATTAGGCAGACGCCTTCCTCTTGACGAAAGAGGAAGGCGAAAGAGACCTTTGCGATGACGGGAACGACGGATCAGTCGGCGTACTGGCCGGCCGCTTCGATCACCGGCTTCCAGCGGGCAATTTCGGTTTCGAGCTTGGCCTTGAGGGCGGCAGGCGTCGCATCGGCTTCCGAGGAGGGGACAGTGCCGAGTTCGGCGAAGCGGGCGACGACGTTCGGATCCTTGAGCGCCACCTGAAGCGCCTTCGACAGGCGTTCAGTGGCTTCTGTCGGCGTGCCCTTCGGCGCATAAACGCCGTGCCAGATACCGACCTGGAAATCGGCCAGGCCACCTTCGGCAGCCGTCGGTACGTCCGGCAGGACCGGAAGACGGGCGGGTGAGGTCACGGCATAGGCCTTGATCGTGCCGCCGAGGATCTGTTTGGTGGTGTTGGTGGTCTGGTCGCACATGATGTCGACCTGGCCGCCGAGCAGGTCGGTCATGGCCGGGCCCGTACCCTTGTAGGGAACGGTGACGAGCGGTGTTTCGATGGCGCTCATGAACATCATGCCGCAAAGATGCGAGGCGGCACCGATGCCGGCATTGGCGACGGTCACCTTGTCCTTGTTGGCCTTGACGTAGTCGATCAGGCCCTTGAGGTCGGTTGGTTCGAAATCCTTGCGGGCGACGATGGTCATCGGCACGTCGGTGACGAGACCGACATATTCGAAGGCGTTCAGCGTGTCATAGGCGAGCTTGCGGTAGAGCGTGGCTGATGTCGCCATGCCGATATGGTGCAGCAGGATTGTGTAGCCGTCCGGATCTGACTGTGCCACGCGGCCCGCGCCCAGCGATCCGCCGGCGCCACCGACGTTCTCGACGACGATCTGCTGGCCAAGGTCCTTCGACATGGATTCGGCAACGAGCCGGGCGACCGTATCGGTCGGGCCGCCGGCCGAGAAGGGAACGACCATGGTGATCGTGCGGTCCGGATAGGTCTGAGCGTTCGCGGCAACGGAAACGAGCGAGATGGCGGCCAGCGCCGTCATGCCAAGCATGGCTTTCAGGATTTTCATCGAAGTCCTCCCGGATGAAATATGTTGCCAGCCGGCGCAGCTCCTCCCGCGCCGATTCTGGATGCTTTATTTGTGGTGTGCGGGAGCCGTCGGGCAACCGTTCTGCCGGAGCGCTCAGCGCTTTTCGCAGAGAGTGCGATGCAGCATGGGTAAGATTGGAAACATCCGCCCGCAATGATGGGTGGATTTCCACCCGTTTGCCGATCAAAGGGCGTAGTCGTCGTCCGTAACCGGCATTCTTTTATCAAGCCCGTATTTCTGCATTTTCTCGTAGAGGGTCTTGCGCGATATTCCGAGCAGCTCATAGACGGGCCGAAGCGCGCCGCCATGGGCGGCAAGCGCGCTGGCGATGATGCCGCGTTCATAGGCGGCAACCTTGTCTGCCAGCCGCGGCCGCTCCGCTGAAGCTTGTCCCTCATCCGGCTTGGTGTCGAGGCCGAGCACGAGCCGGTCGGCGGCGTTACGCAGTTCGCGGACATTGCCCGGCCAGGAGCGCTCGGCAATCTCGGTGATCAGCTCCGGCGGCACATCGATGTCGTTGCGGACGTAGCGGGCCGCCGCCTCCCGCACCAATTGGAGGAACAACAGCGGGATATCGGCCTTTCGCTGTGCCAGGGTGGGGACATGCAGGGTGGCGACATTCAGCCGGTACAGGAGATCTGCCCGGAAGCGTCCGGCCGCGACTTCCGCCTCCAGATCGACCTTGCTGGTGGCCACGAAGCGCACGTCGAGCGGCACGATCTCGTTGGAGCCGAGCCGGGTGATCACCCGTTCCTGCAGCACGCGCAGGAACTTGGCCTGCAGGTCATAGGGCAGGGAACCGATCTCGTCGAGCAGGATAGTGCCGCCGCGGCCATGCTCGAACTTGCCGTAGCGTGGACGAAGCGCGCCGGGAAAGGCGCCGGCCTCATGGCCGAACAGTTCGCTCTCGATCAGGTTTTCCGGCAGGGCGGCGCAGTTGATGGCGATCAGCGGCCGGTCGGCGCGTGCACTGATATCGTGCAGTGCGCGGGCAACGACCTCCTTGCCGACGCCGGTCTCGCCGATGATCAGCGTGTCCGCATCGGTGGCGCCGATGGCACGCAGGCGGTAGCGCAGGTCGACCATGGCCTGCGTCCGTCCCGGCAGTCTTGCCTCGATATCGTCGCGCTTGCCGGCAACGGCGCGCAAGCGCCGGTTTTCCAGCACGAGGCTGCGGCGGTCGAGCGCCCGGCGGGCGATTGCTGCCAGATGCTGGGCGGTAAACGGCTTTTCGAGAAAGTCGTAGACGCCTTCGCGCATCGCCTTGACGGCCAGTTGCACGTCGCCGTGGCCGGTGACGAGAATAACCGGGATTTCGGCATCCACCTCGCGGATCCGCTGCAAAAGGGTCATGCCATCCATGCCGGGCATGCGGATATCGCTGATCACGACGCCGGAAAAACTGTAGCCGATCAGTTCCAGAATGTTCTCGGCGCTCGAAAACGTGTCGACCGCGAGGCCGAACAGTTCCAGCGCCTGCGCGGTGGAGCGGCGCATTTCCTCTTCGTCATCGACCAGCAGGACACGGGCGTCGCTCATTCTGCGGCCTCCCGGGCCGTGGCGTTCGCCGCTTCAAGTTCAATGCGAAACATGGCGCCGCCCTCCGGATGGTTGGTGACGGAGAGACTGCCGCCGAAATCCTTGACGATATTGTAGGAGATGGAGAGACCGAGGCCCAGCCCCTTGCCGACCCCTTTGGTGGTGAAGAAGGGGTCGAAGATGCGGTCCGTGATCGCGGCGGGCACGCCGGGGCCATGGTCCCTGATCGTCAGGATGATTTTTTCGCCGTGATATTCCGTCGAGAGATGGATGCGCCGGTCGGCAAGGCCTTCGATGGCATCCGCTGCATTGGTGATGATGTTGACGAGAACCTGCTGCAACCGGACGGACCCGGCCTTGACCAATCCGGCCCCGACCAATCCAGCCTTGCCGCCGAGATCGATCTCGAGATCGGCATCGGCCGTTTTCAGGCGCGCCGAGACGATCTCCAGCGTATCGGCGATCACGGCGTCGAGCGCCACGGGCCCCAGCTTTTCATTGGGCTTGCGGGCGAAGTTGCGCAGGTGGCGGCTGATGGAGGCCATGCGGTCGATCAGGCCGGAGATGCGCCGGACGTTGTCGCGGGCCTCCGGCACGCGTTCCAGATCGATCAGCATCGCCGCGCTGTCGGCATAGGTCTTGGCGGCTGCCAGGGGCTGGTTGAGTTCGTGGGAAAGGGCGGCCGACATCTGCCCCAGCCCCGCAAGCTTGCCGGCCTGGATCAGGTCGGCCTGGGTCTTGCGCAATTCCTGCTCGGTCAAGCGCCGCTCGGCGATCTCTTCCTCGATGCGCCGGTTAACGAGCGCGAGATCGGCGGTGCGTTCCTCGACCCGGTGCTCCAGTTCGGCGCGGGCCTCGATCTGCATGCGCATGCGCTCCGCAAGCCGGGCGCGGCGCTGCAGGAAAATGGCCAGCGCCAGGCCGGCAAGGCAGAGAAAGAGAACGACGGCGACGATCATGGTGCGGGCCTGGCTGCGCACGGACGCGGTGTCCATCAGCACATTCACGGTCCAGTCGGCCTCCGGCATGTAGTGCGACAGGACCAGATATTCCCTGCTGTCGGCTGTGTTGATGGTCATCAGCTCATGGTCATCGAGCGTATTGCGGACAATCGGCAGCGGTTTCAGCACGGCTTCGGCGTAGCGCCGCGATGCGTGGGTCTTCTGCAGGCGCTCTCTGTTGAGGGGCAGGATGCCGGAATAGAGCCATTCCGGGCTGCCGGTCATGAAGATGATGCCTTCGGGGTCGGAGACGAAGATCTTGTACTCGCCGCCGCGCCATGACGTTTCGATGGAGTCGATATCGACCTTGAAAACGATGACGCCGCGGATGCGGTCTCCCACGGTGATCGGCGAGGCGAAATAATAGCCGCGCTTCAGGGAGGTGGTGCCGAGTGCATAGAAGCGCGACTGGTTGCCCCGGGCGGCTTCCTGGAAATAGGGCCGATAGCTGAAATTCTCCCCGACAAAGCTGGCCGGCTGGTCGTAGTTGCTGGCAGCGATCGTGTTTCCGTCCAGCGTCATGACGTAGATGTCGGAGGATTCCAGCAGGTTGTTGATGTCCTTGAGGTAGATATTTGCCGCGTCGCGCAGGGATTGGTCATCCGGATGGACGATCAGGTCCTCGATGCCGTCATGATCGGAGATCAGCGCCGGCAAGGGTTCGTAGCGGCTGAGATGGCCACTGAGCGCCGAGACAGCCAGCCGTAATGCCGAGCTTGCCTGAAGCGAGGCCTCGTCCATGTAGCTGCGCGTCGCCAGTGCTCCGCCCTGGAAAATCACGGCATAGAGAACGAGAGGGACAATACAGATCGCTGCAACAAGGCGGTATCTCACGGACTGCAAGGCTCCCCCCTCGTTTCCTCCTGGTGGCATTGCTGCCGTCGGGAGGGAGTTTAGAGGCCAATGCCACCGTTTCCAAGGGCCGTTCTATAGTCGATCTTGCGGCAACGGGATCGGTCCCGTTTTTCACGGGCCCGATCGCTGGGATTTTGCTGCAATTGCCGTGCGGTTCAACGGGCGATGATCGTGCCATCGGAAAAGGCCAGATCCTGCTGCAGACTGGCGGGCAGACCGGAAATCTCCCGCTGTGTCGCTCTGCGCGCATCGGCAATCTTGCGGGCGTGGTGCCTCGCGCTTATCTGATGGACGAGCGGTGCAAACATTTGGCGCAGGGCCAATGAAAAGCCGCCGGCATTCGGCCGAATGACGTCCTTGCGGGCTGTCGTCGTGTCATAGTGCAGGGACATGGGAAGCTCCTTTCGTCACGTCTCCGATGTTGGTAACTTGACTATCGCGCCGCTTTGATGTTCAATCAAACGAAATGAAGTAATGGTATAAATCAGAAAATCTGATCCGTGAGGCTCCCATGAATATGATGCTGCGGCATGTCCTTCCCCTTCTCGAACTGGACATCCTGAAGACGTTCGTCGCCATCGCTGAAACTGGAAACTTCACCACGGCGGCCGAGACCGTTTACCGGACGCCGTCGGCGGTCTCCATGCAGATCAAGAAGCTTGAGGAAACGCTTGGTTGCGTCCTGTTCCTGCGCGATGCGCGCTCGGTGTCGCTGACGCCGAAGGGCGAGGTGCTGCTTGGTTTCGCGCGGCGCATGCTGGCGCTCAACAACGAGGCGGTCTCGCGCTTCCTGCTGCCGGATATGAACGGTGTCGTGCGTGTCGGTGCGCCGGAGGATATCGGCGAGCGCATCCTTCCCGAGGTGCTGAAGCGGTTTTCCGAATCCTATCCGAACGTGACGGTGGACGTGACGATCGGCAACAGCATCGTCATGCGCAAGCGCGTGGACGAACATCGCATGGACATTGCCCTGTTCAACAGCATGGCCGGTGAAAACACCGGTGGCGGAGAAATCCTCGTGTCCGAAAAACTCGTTTGGGCGGGCACGAAATGCGGAACGGCCCACACGCGCGCACCGCTGCCGATCTCCATGTGGGAGGACGGCTGCGTCTGGCGGGCGAACGCGGTGGAACAGCTGACGCAATCCGGCCGCGACTTCCGCGTCGCCTTCCTCAGCGCCCACACGACGGGACAGCGCGCCGCCATCCAGGCGGATCTCGCGATTGCGCCGCTGCCGCGCTATCTGGTTCAGGGCGATCTGGTGGCGCTCGGCGAGGCGGAGGGCCTGCCGGAACTCGGCCACTACAATATCGGCCTGCAGGTGGTCGACAACGCCTCGGCCCCGGTTCTGGCCGTTGCCGAACACGTCCGGACGGCCTTCGTCGGATTTCAATAAGGTCGAAGACCGGCCCGGTGGCGCGTAGAGCGCTTGAAGATGAAGCGCTCTATTCGCGGCTGCGCCGCCGGCGCCTGCCGCCGCCATCTCCGCCGTCATCGGCCGGTGCCTTGCGCTCGGGCAGGGTCACCACTTCGGACAGCTTCGGAAAGGTGTCGACCTTGTTCGGTAGCGCCATCGCGTAGACGAAATGCTCCTGAAATTTCGATTCAAGTGCCGTCTCTATCTTCTCGATTTTGCTGACGGTTTGCTCGATCTCGCGGCGATGGCCGCGGTTGAGCAGTGCCATCAGGGCGCCGGTTCCGGCCGCGTTGCCGACGGCCTTGACCTCGGAGAGATCGCAATCGGGAATGAGGCCGAGGACCATCGCATATTTCGGATCGATGAAGGATCCGAAGGCGCCGGCAAAGCGGATCGTGTCGACATGCGTAATGTCGAGCTTTTCCATCAAAAGCTTGATGCCGGCGTAAAGCGCTGCCTTGGCAAGCTGGATGGCGCGCACGTCGTTCTGCGTCACCGTAATTCGCTGGTCGCCATCGTGCAGAAGGTAGGAGAAGGTGCGGCCGTTTTGCAGGATGCGCGGGCTCCTGGCCGCCATGCCGCCATCGACCACGCCATCTTCCGAAATGATGCCGCAGAGGTACATCTCCGCCACCACTTCGATGATCGCCGAACCGCAAATGCCGGTGACGCCGACAGCGGTGGCGGCCTCTGCAAATCCCTCTTCATCCGACCATTTTTCAACGCCGATGACGCGGAATTTCGGCTCCAGCGTTTCCGGATCGATTCGCACGCGCTCGATTGCGCCGGGTGCGGCCCGCTGGCCGGAGGAAATCTCGGCGCCTTCGAAAGCGGGACCGGTGGGCGAGGAGGCGGCGACGACGCGGTCCCTGTTGCCGAGCACGATTTCGGCATTGGTGCCGACATCGACCAGCAGCATCATCCGGTCCTGGCGGTACGGCCCTTCGGCCAATGTCGCCCCCGCCGCATCGGCGCCGACATGGCCGGCGATGCAGGGCAGCATATAGAGGCGCGCGCCGCGATTGACGTCGATGTCGATCTCGTGAGCCCAGTATTGCAGCGCGCCGGAAACGGCGAGCGCAAAGGGCGCCTGGCCGAGTTCGGTCGGGTCGATGCCGAGAAAGAGGTGGTGCATGATCGGATTGCCGACGAAGACCATGTCGAGAATGTCGTGGCGGTCGACTTCGCCCTCCGCGCAAACTTTGCCGATCAGCATGTTGACGGCTTCGCGCACGGCCTTGGTCATGGCTTCGCGGCCATCCGGGTTCATCATCACGTAGGAGACGCGGCTCATCAGGTCTTCGCCGAAGCGGATCTGCGGGTTGGACGTGCCGGAGGAGGCGACGATGCGGCCGGAGAGCAGCGAGACCAGATGCATGGCGATGGTCGTCGAGCCGATGTCGCAGGCAATGCCGTAGGCCTCGTTCTTCAGGCCCGGCCAGAGGCCGACGATGAAGGGGCGCGAACTATCCATATCGCGGTGGATGGCGGCGGTGACGCCCCAGTTGCCCTTGCGGAGAATCCCTTGAATCTGCGGGATCAGATGCGGTGCAATCAGGACATCCTTCCAGCCCCAGTCCTTTTCCAGCATGACCTTGAGGCGGTCGAGATCGCCAAGCGGCTTGTGCATGTCGGGCTCGTCGACCTCGACATAGCAGAGCTGGACGGCGGCATTGCGCTCGATCACCCGGTCGGTGGCGGCCTTGCGCACGACCTGCGCATTGATGACGGTGTCCTGCGGCACGTCGATGACGAGATCGCCGAGAATCTGCGACGAACAGGAGAGGCGGCGCCCGTCCGGCAGGCCGCGGATGCTTTCGTAGCGCTCTTCCTTCGGTCCCTTGACGGAAATATTGTCGAGCGACGAGACGATCTTGTGCTTGGCGAAACTGCCTTCCTGCACCGACACCTGGCAGCGGCCGCAGGTCGCACGGCCACCGCAGACGCTTTCGACGTAGACGCCGAGCGATCGCGCCGCGTCGAGCACGGGCGTGCCGACGGGAAAACGGCCGCGCTTGCCGGATGGCATGAAGAGGACGAGGGGATCGCTTTTGTTCTGCTCAGCCGACACGGTCAGTTCATTCCTATTTGCTCAGGCTTATTCACTTAGCCGCCGCGCGTTGGCGCGAACCCGCTTGCCGTAGGGTTTCAATGCTGCCACTGCCACCCGGTCGGATGCGCCGGCCAAGCCGGCGAAGGTGCCGGTGGCCATTGCCGTCGCGGCAATCGTGCCTTCCTTCACCATTGCCATATTGACGGCCATGACGCTTTCGACTGTCGCCGACAGTTTTTCGGTGATCATCTGGCCGATTTCCGCCGGGCCGCCGGTCGATCCGTTCATGCCCGA
This sequence comes from Pararhizobium polonicum, assembly GCF_001687365.1. Lineage (GTDB taxonomy): Bacteria > Pseudomonadota > Alphaproteobacteria > Rhizobiales > Rhizobiaceae > Pararhizobium > Pararhizobium polonicum. Next base: position 149,442 of record NZ_LGLV01000012.1, on the reverse strand, counting down.
TGCGGCAAGACCCTGCATGCGGGAGGACATGACCATCGGAGCCTGAAACCAGAGGCTGGTGAATTCGGCAAGCAGATCGGCACTGAAAAACATCACGTCTCTTTTCTGGCGGTCATTCCGCCCTTGCGCCTGCGCGCCCAGCACGGCCACCGCGGCGGCCACTTGAGGCGCCGGGTGCTGCTGCGGAAGGGGCCACATGGCCACCTGCCGGATTGTGATCGCGATAGGTCATGATCCAGGTGCCGCAATTCTGGTCGGTCCCGTTCAAGACATTGGCCGCGCGAACGGCCTCCATTTCCTGCGGACGGCAGGGATTCATGATCGCCGACGTCATGCCCGCACCGATAACCATGGGGATGAAGCCGGCATTGATGCCGTGGCGATGCGGCAGGCCGAACGAGATGTTCGACAGGCCGCAGGTGGTGTTGACCTTCAGTTCGTTGCGCAGGCGGTGCAGAAGCGCGAAAACCTGACGGCCGGCATCGCCCAGAGCGCCGATCGGCATGACGAGCGGATCGACAACGATATCGTGCGGCTTGATACCATAATCCATGGCCCGTTCGACAATTTTCTTCGCAACTGCGAAACGAACGTCCGGATCCATCGAAATACCGGTCTCGTCATTGGAGATGGCGACGACCGGAACGTCGTATTTCTTGCAGAGCGGCAGGATGGCTTCGAGCTTTTCCTCCTCGCCGGTGACGGAATTGACCAGCGGCCGGCCCTTGGCGACCTTCAGCGCCGCTTCGATGGCGGCGGTGACCGAACTGTCGATGGATAGCGGTACGTCAACGAGCCCCTGGACGATTTCGAGCGTGCGGACGAGCAGGCCCGGTTCCGTCTCGTTCGGGTTGACGGAGGTCACGCCGGCGTTGACGTCGAGCATGGTGGCGCCCGCTGCCACCTGTTCCAGCGCGTCCTTGATGACGGTGTCGAAATTGCCTTCGATCATCTCGGCGGCCAGTTTCTTGCGGCCGGTCGGGTTGATGCGCTCACCGATGACACAGAAGGGCTGGTCGAAGCCGATGATGATTTCGCGGGTGGCGGAGGCAACGATGGTGCGCGTCATGTCTGATCCTCTGTGGCGGTGGGGCGTCTGATCTCTGTCAAGCGCCGGAAGGGATTGTCAAAGGCGCGGCCTCCCAGCCATGCCTCACATATTCTCTATGTTTCAATGCGGACGATGGGCCGCGACATCGGCCATTTCTTCCTGATTTTCCTGTTTTCCATCGCGGATCGCATCGAGCCTTTCGGCGACGCGGCTGTCGCCCGGATTGGATTCGCGCGTCCACGGCGTGCGGCCCTTCAAAACGCCGGATTCATGGACGATCTCGGCGACATATTCCTCCTGCCGGTAGGCCATCACATGCACGCCGGAAACGCCCTTGATCTCCTTCACCTCGTTGATGATATCGATGCAGAGCTGCTTGCCTTCCTTCTTCTGATCCTGCGCACCTTCCAGCCGCTTGATGATCGCATCCGGGATATGGATGCCGGGCACATTGTTGCGGATCCAGTTGGCGGTCTTTGCCGAGGCGAGCGGTCCGACGCCGACGAGAATGAAGCATTTCTCGTCGAAGCCGAGGTCGCGCACCTTGTTCATGTAGTCGCGGAACATCGGCACGTCGAAGCAATACTGGCTCTGGACGAACTGCGCGCCGGCCTCGATCTTCTTGCCGAGACGGTAGGGACGGAAATCGTAGGGCGGCGCAAACGGATTGATCGCCGCACCGAGAAAGACCTGCGGCGGCGTCGTCAGCTTGCGGCCGGAGAGGAACTTGCCGTTGTCGCGCATGATCCGCACGGTTTCGAGCAGCGACATGCAGTCGAGATCGAAGACCGGCTTGGCGCCCGGCTGGTCGCCGGCCTGCACGCCGTCGCCGGTCAGGCACATGATGTTGGTGACGCCCATGGCGGCGGCCCCCAGCACATCGCCCTGGATGGCGATGCGGTTCTTGTCGCGGCAGGCGATCTGCATGATCGGCGCGTAGCCCATGCGGGTCAGAAGCGCGCAGATGCCGACCGACGACATGTGGCAGTTGGCGCCGGACGCATCGACAGCGTTGATGCCATCCACCCAGCCCTCGAAGATCGCGGCGCGCTCATAGACGTCTTCCGGATTGGCGCTGTCGGGCGGGTTGAGTTCGGCGGTCACGGCGAATTCGCCGCGCCGCAGCACGCGCTCCAGACGGCCGCGCGAGGAATGGCCGGGCAGGGGATCAAGCGGAAGGTGACGGCCGAGCGGGTTTTCATCGATATGGGCCATGCGTCAGGCGTCCTTTGCGGCGGCAGCCGCTGTTTCGCGGGCTTCGGCGGCCTGCGCGGTGACGCGCAGCCAGGAAGAGGTTTCCCGCAGCGACTGGTTGACGGGTTTCTGCACATTCATGATCGCATCCCCGTTCACCATATTGCGCGAGCCTTCCCAGGCCTTGACCCAGACGCAGGGCATATCCGGCTCGACTTCACAATTGCCGTTGGCGCGCACGCCGCCGCAGGGGCCGTTGCGCAACTGCTTGGGGCAGTTCATCGGGCAGGACATGCCCGTCGACGACAGCGCGCACTGGCCGCACATGCGACAGTCGAACAGAAGGCCCTTGACGTTGCGCTCGATGAAGGTGATTGGCGTTTCCACGCGGCTGTAGCCGATCGCCTTCCACAGCGGATGGAGAAGCAGGAAGACATCGGCGAAGCGGTGATAGAACCATTCGAGAAAGCGCGAGTGGCGCACGGCCCAGAGGCGAATGGTGTAGCTGCGGCGGGCGCGGCGGTTGGGCGAGACGCCTGACGGTGTATAGGCTCCGGTCGCAGCCTTCTTCGCAGGGGCGGCATTGCCGGGTTTCGCGTCAGCCATTGTCTTTGCCGCCGGATTTGACGAGGGCGACCAGGCGCTCCTTGTCATAGGCCGCTTCGAGTTCGGCCGCGGCCTTGTCGGCCTCAAGCTCCAGATCGTCGGAAACCGGTGTCGGATCGGCCTTGCGCCATTCGGCCAGATAATCGCCGCTATCGGCGGCCCCGGTGCGCATGGCGCACATGTCGATCGCTTCGGTAAAGCGCAGGGTCAGCTCGCGCTTGGCGGTTTTGCGGCCCTGCTTGATGATGACCTGCGCAGGAATATCGCGCCAGTAAACGATAATGCGATCTGCCATATGCCCAAAATCTCCTCTTGTCCGACAATGCGCATCTTGCTGCGTCATGGCTCACCTTGCCACGACGCGCGTCATGCTCAAAAGCGACTTGTCTTCCGTGTTGACGACATAACTACCAGATGCCGCGAGAGAAGCCATTCCAGAGCCACATCCAGATCGGCGGATGATACCACTGGCGTGACGTGCCGTTTGCGGGCACGGGCTTGAGGCTGCCTGACAGCGCGTCGTCGATGGCGCGGATGGCGATATCCGTGGAGGCTGCCGTCTGGAGCAGCGGATAGGTGTGCATCGTGTCGCTTTTCGACGGTGTCATGCGCGATTGATAGAGAATATCGCCGGTATCGACACCGGTATCGACCAGATGCACGGTCGCGCCGAAATTGCCCTCGTCGTTTTCAACCCGCGCCCAGTATCCGCCCATCAGGCCACGATATTGCGGATTGATGCCGGCATGGAAATTGATGACCGGGCAGGGCATGGCCTGAAGCGTCGAAGCGGAGAGCATGCGACAGCTGACCAGAAAGACGACGGCGGGATTGATCGCTCGGATATGCTCGATCGCCGATGGCGTGTTGACCGAGTCTAAGGCGATGACCGGGACCGTGGGGTTCTCGCGATCGTCGGCGTCATAGAGGCGCAGGATTTCTGCTGCCCGTTTCTCGGTGAAGCGTTTGCCGAATTTCGAGGCGATCATGGTGGCCAGTTGGCCGAGCGCGGTGACGAGGCCCAGTTTGCGGATACGGCGCTTGAGGAAATGTTTCTTGGATTCCGGTTGTTCCAGCAGGACCGTGACATTGCTTGAGCGGGCATGGATCGCATTGATCAGGATCTGCGGATTGCGTCCGCCGGCGGTGACGATCACGATCGGTTTGTCGGCTGCGGAGGTCATGCGGGCGATCACGGTCCAGCTTAAAAGAGGAAGGCGAGGACTGCGCCTGCCGCGAAAATGACGGTGCCTGCGACGGCGAGCGAGAGAATGCCGATCAGGGCACCCGCTGCAAGACCGAGACCATCCCGTTCGGTGTGGGCAAAGCCGATGACGGCAAGCGCGAAGGCCGGAAGCCAGTTGCCGAAGGGAATGGGCAGGAAGATGACGACCGCCAGGATGAGGGCCAGAAGGCCGACCAGCCGTTCGGCAAAACGGCTGCCGAGAAACCAGGCGCGCGGCTTGATCAGCGTTTCGGCCCGCTGAAGCCAGGGCGAGATGCGGTTGACGAAGACGAAGAAGGTGGTGTTGTCAAAGGCGTAGTCGCCCATGCGTTTCGGCAGCCAGATGCCGGTGCGGCGCGACGCAAACATCTGCCAGGCAATGAAGATCAGCGGCAGGCCCAGGATGAAGGTGGCGCCCGGCGGCAGCGGAATGAGATTGGGAAGGGCAAAGACGACGAGGAAGGCGCCGAACGAGCGGTCTTCCATGGCGGCGGCGAGGTCGCGCAATGTGATTTTCGGTCCGGCATTGAGCGAGAGATTGCGCAGAAGCTGTGAAAGCTGCTGGGGATGGTGGCTGCGCGTTGCAGTCCTCGGTGATACGCCTGTCGCGAAAGTGTCCGTCATCCCCGTCACCTTTTGTTGTGGTTGTTCGGGCGATTTTGGCGGGCAGCCGTTACGATGCACTTAAATCAAATGCGACCGTCGCTGCAAAAATGGGCGCAAGGCTAACAGATGGTTTCCGCAGCGATCAGGCGTGCAGCAAGGCCGGCGTCAGATCGCCATAACCGGTGAAGCGGTATTCGTAGGCAAGGCCTAGCGTCTCAGCCGCAGCTTTCGCCTTTTGCTGCAGCGTCTCGTCCTCGACCTGCGAGAGGTAGACGAGCTTCCTGTAATGCCCGAAATACATGTCGCGCAGTTCCGGATGGCGGTCGAGGCCGAGCGGTTCGACGACGAAGGCCTCGAACTGGCGGGCGAGGAAATCGGTGAGAAAAAACGACGTGAAGTCCTCGTCCCAGCCGGCGTCGAAGGCGGCATTGCCGGCAAAGAAGGAAAAACAGTGCGGTCCGGCAATCCGCTCGACCTTTTCTTCTTCGCAGAGCCTGTCGAGCAGGCCGCCGGTGCCGCAATCGGCATAGGCGACGAAGATGCGGCCGAAACCTTCGGCGCGTGCCTTGTCGATGGCGTTTTTGATGCCGGGCGTGATCTTGTCGGGGGTGTTGTGCCAGATCGCGGGCAAGCAGGCGAGGTCGATATGACTGAGCCTGTTGGCCGCGCAGACGGCGAGGATTTCACGGGCGATCGCACCGCAACCGATGACGTGAACTTTTTCCGCGTTCGTGCGTTCCATAGCCGAAGATCTTTCTTCCACGTCAATGTTACCCGTCACCAGTGTAAGGAAACCCCACCATGACAGCAAAGACAATCGCCACCATTGGCCTCGTCCTGTTCTCGATCACCACGCTCGCGTCATGCGGCAACACCATTCGCGGGATAGGTCAGGACGCCGCCAACACGGTGGATGCGACCAAGGATGCCGGCCGCAAGGTTGACCGCGCTGCCAGATAACGGCTGAACCCGGATATAAGAAAACCGGCCGCGCTTTTCATCAGCGTGGCCGGTTTTTCATGGTCAAAAGAGATTGATCAGGCGCCGGCCAGTTGATTGTGCTTGCGCTTCATGAATTCCTTGGCGGTTTCCACGGCAACGGCGGCATCGCGGCAATAGGCATCCGCGCCCACGGCCTTGCCGAATTCCTCGTTCAGCGGCGCGCCGCCGACCAGGATGACATAGTCGTCGCGCATGCCCTTTTCCTTCATCGTGTCGATCACGACCTTCATATAGGGCATGGTTGTGGTCAGAAGCGCGGACATGCCGAGGATATCGGGCTTTTCGCGCTCGATGGCGTCCAGATAGTTTTCGACCGGATTGTTGATGCCGAGATCGATGACGTCGAAGCCGGCACCTTCCATCATCATGCCGACGAGGTTCTTGCCGATGTCATGGATATCGCCCTTGACGGTGCCGATGACCATCTTGCCCTGCTTGGGGGCGCCGGTGGCGGCGAGCAGGGGCCGCAGGATGAACATGCCGGCCTTCATGGCATTGGCCGACAAAAGCACTTCGGGCACGAACAGGATACCGTCGCGGAAATCGACGCCGACGATGCGCATGCCTTCGACAAGTGCCTGGGTCAGGATGTCGTAGGGCGCCCAGCCGCGTTTGAGGAGGATGTTGGTCGCGTCCTCGATTTCTTCCTTCAGGCCGTCATAGAGGTCGTCATGCATCTGCTGCACGAGTTCGTCGTCGGAAAGATCCTCGAGAATGATTTCGTCGTCTGCCATGATAGGTTTCCTCGGTTCCTGGCGCTGTCAGGCTCAACCTCCCCGACGCAACGCACTATACTTAGTTGGATTATTCGTCAAAACTGCTTTCGAAAGCGACGCGGCATGCGGCAGAAAGCGACGAAGCGCAAATTGTGAAATTCATATCAGCCTCCATATTCATTCATTCGCTGACATTTCGTTTCGGCGTTCGTCAATTTATACGGGTCTAATCTGCGTCAGTGCTTTCTCAAAAAGCTTCACATTCCTCACGTCCATTCCTCTGTCGATTCTTCCTAGCCATTTATCATAGGCAAGTCTCACCAATGTCATTCCTTCATCGGTGAGGTCGTCTGAATTTATTTCGAAATCATCGTTGATAGAGTCCAACGACGAGGCGATTTCGCGCGCAACCAAACCGTTTCGTTGCAGGAAATCCGCGAAAACAAAGAATCGCAGCGTGATTTTCTCACGAGACTCTGAGTTGCCTATTGTTGACGTGTGCCACTCAACTCGGTCAATCGTAAAAGTTGCATTTAACACGGTTTCTCACTCTTGGCTCGTTGGGTACATTTAGCGTGGAAGACGACTCTGTATACGCCTCGCTTTCTCCGCTATACGGCAAACGAAGATAACGTAATGCCGAACGCCTGCAATATGGCTTGGCGGCTACAGAAGGGCTGACCGTGTTCGAGTTGCGCCACCCGTTGGCGCATTGAGAACCGTTCGGATGCTGAGGCTTGGTAGCATAGGCGCGACAGGTGCGCAGACGAGGCGCGGGAGAGGATACAGAAATGACTGAGCTGACGGAACAGACGGAAGAGACTGGTGGACGCCGTTCGCGCGGCGAGGGCCGTGGAGCTGCCGCAAGACGGGCCTCGCGCACCGGCGGTGGTGCCGCCCCCTCGCTTCCCTATATCACCCGCAAGATCCGCGAATACGAGGTCCTTGACGAGGAAGGTTTGAGCCTGATCGAGGCCAATGCCGACCTTATCCTGGAAGAGATCGGCATCGAATTCCGCGAGGATGCCGAAGCACTGGCATTGTGGAGGCAAGCCGGCGCCGATGTCCGGGGCGAGCGGGTGCATTTTCCCAAGGGACTGTGCCGCGAAATCCTGAAGACCGCGCCGTCGAATTTCACCTGGCATGCCCGCAATCCCGAGCGCAACGTGCATATCGGCGGCAAGGCGACCGTCTTTGCGCCGGTCTACGGCCCTCCCTTCGTGCGCGACCTCGAAGGCGTGCGCCGTTACGCGACGATCGAGGATTTCCGCAATTTCGTGAAGCTCGCCTATATGGCGCCGTCGATGCACTCGTCCGGCGGCACCGTCTGCGAGCCGGTCGATATTCCGGTCAACAAGCGCCATCTCGACATGGTCTACAGCCATATCAAATATTCCGACAAACCGTTCATGGGGTCCGTCACGGCGCCGGAACGCGCCGAAGACACGATCGCCATGGCCAAGCTCGTCTTCGGCGACGATTTCGTCGAAAACAATTGCGTGACGCTCAACCTCATCAATGCCAACTCGCCGATGGTCTTCGACGAAACCATGGTGGGCGCGCTGAAAGTCTATGCCCGGCACAATCAGGCCTGCGTCGTCTCGCCGTTCATTCTCTCCGGTGCCATGAGCCCGGTGACGGTGGCAGGGACCCTGACCCAGATTCTGGCCGAAGTGCTGGCCGGTGCCGCATTCACGCAGCTGATCCGGCCCGGCGCACCGGTGCTGTTCGGCACCTTCGCCGCCTCGATCTCGATGCAATCGGGCGCCCCGACCTTCGGCACGCCGGAGCCGTCGCTGGTCTCCTATGGCGCAGCCCAGCTCGCCCGCCGTCTCGGCCTGCCGTTCCGTACCGGTGGCTCGCTCTGCGGCTCCAAGGTTCCGGATGCGCAGGCGGCGCACGAATCGGCCAACACGCTGAACATGACGCTGCTCGCCGGCACCAACTTCGTGCTGCATGCGGCTGGCTGGCTCGAAGGCGGTCTGGTCTCTTCCTACGAGAAGTTCATGATCGATCAGGACCAGCTCGGCATGATGCAGAAGATGGCCGAGGGCGTTGATCTTTCCGAAAACGCCCAGGCGCTGGATGCCATCCGCGAAGTCGGCCCCGGCAGCCACTATCTCGGCTGCGCCCATACGCAGGCCAATTTCCAGACGGCGTTCTACCGTTCGGCGCTGGCCGACAACAATTCCTTCGAGCAGTGGGAAATCGAGGGTGAGAAACGTGTCGAGCAGCGCGCCAATGCGCTTGCCCGCAGCTGGCTGGAACATTATGAGCGGCCGCCGCTGGACCCGGCCATCGATGCGGCTCTTCTCGATTACATCGCCAAGAAGAAGGATTCGATGCCCGACGCCTTCACTTGAAGAGAGCCCGAACAAGCCAGGGAGCAAGGCGGAGCGGCGCAAGTGGCGGATTTCATTCAAAAGGAAGTCTGGCGCCCACATTACGACAGGCAGGGACCGAAACCGAAATGACCGGTCCCGTGGCATCCCATGACGATGTCTTGAGCAAACTCCGTGCAGCGCTTGCGCCGCACGGAGTTTTTTTGCGCGGTGTCGTGACCTTTACGGCGGGCGAAGGGGCACCGGTTTTGAAGGACGGGCAGGTGGCCAGAAGCGTTGTTCTGCTCGGCAATGCCGGCGGCTCGATCTGGCTGGCCTTTGAACGGTGGCGAAAAGACACGTTGGAAGGCGGTGGCGAAAATCCGCTCGATACCTGGTCGAAGACGGTGATCGGGCCCGTGGCGCAGCGCCTTGGCGCGACCGCCTATTTTCCGTCCGATCCGCCCTGGCAGCCGTTTCAGCAATGGGCGATGCGCGCCGAAGGTCTGAAAGCCTCGCCGCTCGGCATTCTCATCCATCCCGAATATGGCCTCTGGCATGGATATCGCGGTGCGCTCGGGTTTGACCACGCGCTCGCTCCAACGATGCCGGACAGTCGCGCGCATCCCTGCGATGAGTGTTCCGCCAAGCCCTGTCTTTCAAGCTGTCCGGCGGATGCCGTGCTGTCCTCCGGGTTTCAGGTTTCGCCGTGCCGCGCCCACCTGAAGACCAGGGAGGGGCAGGCTGGCTGCATGGCCGGCGGATGCCGTGCGCGAAATGCCTGTCCCGTCGGTGTGGAACATCGCTATTCCACCAGGCAGCTGCGTTTTCATATGGCTGCCCTCGGTTTATAGACCATCCGCCTCCATTTTGCTTTTGTCGCACGACAGGATCAGGTGGCGCATAAAAGGGTTGGAAATGTTCCGCATTTTGAGCATCGGGTTGGCCATGATCGCATCCGTTCTTGTCACTGAAGACGCCGCAGCTGCCTGCCGCAAGGTGATGCATCTGGCGCAGGCGTATGCCGTCTGCAGCTTCGATCCTGCCATAAGCGATATCCGCATCTTTCATCGCGGCCGCGACGGCCTGCCCTATGGCGGCTTCGAAAGCCTTTTGCGCGACCTGCGGCAGGAGGGCGATACTCTCGAATTTGCGATGAATGGCGGCATGTACGAATCCGACCTGACCTCGGTCGGCCTGCTGGTGATGGACGGCGTGGAGCGCAAGGCGATCGACCGTGGTTATAGCTGGGGCAATTTCTATCTGAAGCCGAATGGCGTCTTCTTCCTGAAAGACGGTAAGGCCGGCGTGCTGGAAACCGAAGCCTATGTCGATGCGGCGATCAACCCGGATTTCGCCACGCAATCCGGCCCGATGCTGGTGATCGACGGTGCGTTGCATCCAGCCTTCCTGCCGCAGAGCGATAGCCTGCAGATCCGTAACGGCGTCGGTGTCGCCAGGGATGGAAAAGCGATCTTTGCCATTTCACTGGAGCGGGTCCGCTTCCATGATTTCGCAACCCTGTTTCGCGATGAGCTTGATTGCCCCAACGCGCTTTTTCTCGACGGATCGATCTCCAGTCTGTTTTCACCGGCCATGGACCGCTACGACAACGTGCATCCGATGGGGCCGATTATCGCAGTGACGCGAAAAATTCCGGGATCGCCGGATTAATTTCAATCTTGGCCCAAGGATCCGGCGTCGTGGAACGTCTGAATGACAGGTGCAACAAATCCGGGCGGGTATCTTGGACGAAGAGTTGATCGAAAGGGCGCAAGGAGGCGATCGAAATGCCTTTGGCCTGCTCGTGGAACGGCACTATGATTTCGTGCATGCCGTTGCCTGGCGCTGGTCCGGCAATGTCAGCGATGCCGAGGATATCGCCCAGACGGTCTGCCTCAAGCTGGCCAATGCGATCCGGGCTTTTCGCGGCGCCAGCCGTTTTCGCACCTGGCTCTATACGCTGACGCTGAATGCCGCGCGTGATCACCAGCGAAGCCAGTCGCGGGAACGGCGCAACGCCGCGAATTTTCTGGCCGACCCGACCACGGCTGCCGCCAACGACAACCACGGTCAGGCCGAGGCACTGTGGGAGGCCGTGCGGCAATTGCCCGACAAACAGGGCGATGCCGTGCTTCTCGTTTATGGCGAGGGGCTTTCCCATTCCGCAGCAGCCGATGTCATGGGGTGTTCGGAGGCGACAGTGTCCTGGCATGTGCATGAAGCCCGCAAACGTTTGAAGATCCTGCTTGGCAGGGAGACGATGTGATGAACGACGATCTGAACAGACTGGGCCAGATGACCCCGCCCGCTGCCTCACCGGAGGCGCGTGCCCGTGCGCTGTCGCTTGCCATGCAGGCGTTCGATGGCGCTGAAAATAATTCCGAGGCACCCCAAGGAACCGCCGATGACCGGCGTCAAAGCTCCATCCTCAACAGGTTATGGAGCCCCGTCATGAACAGGAAATTTCTCGCAGGATCGGCACTCGCCACGCTCTTGGTCGTTCCCGCCGCCGCCTTTCTCACGCTGGAACTGTCGCGGGGCGGTCTGCCGGTGGATACGGCCAAACCGGCCGTGGTCTCGGCAGAGCAGGAGACAAAGGATGCGGGCACAGATGATAGCCAGAAGCTTCGAGCGGAATCTGGCGGCAACGCCGCCCCGAAGCGCTCATCTGCAGAAGAGATAGCCGGGCGCCCTTCTCCGCAAGGCGAGGTTGCTGGAGCCTTGAAAAAGCAAGAGGGTGGTGACGCTACCCGTATGACAGCGCAAGCTCCGTCGGACATCGTCGCGGAGCCCCTGGCAGAAAGCATGCCGGCCGATACCTCTGCGCAGCCGCAATCCCTGAGCCGGCACACGCAAGGTATGATCCTGCCTGCGCCGGCTGCCGTACAGGACGCCATGATCGGGGGGCAGCCTGCGTCCGGGGATGTGTTTCAACAGCAGGACGAAAGCCGCGACCGCTTCGCCGCTGCTGACACGAACCCGGTCAAGTCCGTCGCCACCGATCCGGTTTCGACCTTCTCGGCCGATGTCGATACGGCATCCTATTCCTTTGTTCGCAAGTCGCTGATGGCCGGGCAGATGCCGGATCGCGACAGCGTGCGGGTCGAGGAGATGATCAACTATTTTCCCTACGACTGGCCGGGTCCGGACAGCAAGGACGAGCCGTTCAAGGCGACCGTCACCGTTCTGCCGACGCCGTGGAATGCCAACACGCGGCTGATGCATGTGGGGATCAAGGGATATGACGTGGCGCCTGCGGCCGCGCCACGCGCCAATCTGGTGTTCCTGATCGATGTTTCCGGCTCCATGGACGAGCCGGACAAGCTGCCGCTCTTGAAAAGCGCCTTCCGTCTTCTGGTCGAGAAACTGAAGCCGGAAGACACCGTTTCGATCGTCACCTATGCCGGCAATGCGGGCACGGTGCTGGAGCCGACCGCGATCCGGGAAAAGACAAAAATCCTGGCGGCGATCGACAATCTGCAACCGGGTGGCTCGACGGCGGGCGCGCAAGGGCTGGAGGCTGCCTACAGTCTGGCCGAGCAGGCCTTCGTCAAGGGCGGCGTCAACCGTATTATGCTGGCGACCGATGGCGATTTCAATGTCGGGCCATCCAGCGATGAAGCCTTGAAGGCGACCATCGAGGCCAAGCGCAAGAGCGGCATCTTCCTATCCGTGCTTGGCTTTGGCCGCGGCAATTACAACGATGCGCTGATGCAGACCCTGGCCCAGAACGGCAACGGCACCGCGACCTATATCGACACGCTGGCCGAGGCGCAGAAGTCTCTGGTCGAAGAGGCGGGGTCGTCGCTGTTTCCGATCGCCAAGGACGTCAAATTCCAGGTCGAGTTCAATCCGCAGCAGGTCGCCGAATACCGGTTGATCGGCTATGAGACCCGCGCTCTCAAACGCGAGGATTTCAACAATGACAAGGTCGATGCCGGTGATATCGGCTCGGGCCACCGGGTCACCGCAATCTACGAGATCACACCGAAGGGGAGCCCTGCCGTTCTCAACGACGATCTGCGCTATGGTGCGGCACCGGCCGATGCGGCGGCGGCCAAACCGTCCGGGGAACTGGCATTCCTGAAAATCCGCTACAAGCAGCCCGATGGCGATACCAGCAGCCTGATCACCATGCCGGTGACGCAGGCCAATGCGGTGCCGTCGCTCGAACAGGCCGGGCAGGATGTCCGCTTTTCGGTTGCCGTTGCCGCCTTCGGCCAGAAACTGCGCGGAACGGATGCGGTGTCGGCCTATCCATACGGATCGATCCTTGACCTCGCCTCCCAGGCCAAGGGCGAGGATGCCTATGGCTACCGGGCGGAATTCCTCAACCTGGTCCGGCTCGCGAAAAGCCTCGGCGGAGAATAGCGGCACGGTCCACAAAGCAGATTAGAACGCCCTCCCGTCAAACGGAGGGCGTTTGCCATGCAGCTTTTGTCGCTGGTATGCGGTTCGTTTCGCTATCAGGCCTTCGGATAGGCCTTTTCCAGCCCGCCCGACCGGACAAGCCCGGTGCGGAAAGCCTGATAGGCCGCATGCTGGCTGGATTTTGCCGCTTCCATCAGGCGGATCTGCAGCCGGGCAGGGGCGTTGAAGCCCAGCCATTCGCCAAGTTTTTCGAGCTTGAGGGAATTCAGCAGCCTGGCCTCGGAGGCGAGATCGAGATGACGGTAGAGGCCCTCGATCAGATTTCCGTCCTGCGCCGCATTTTCCATCAGCAGCAGCAGGGTGGATTGCTCGCTTTCACCGAGCGCAGCGAGTTTTCCGGCAACCGAATCACGGTCGGGGAAGGGGGCGGACGTGCCGTTCATGCCTGGTCTTTCTTTACTTCTGCGTTGGTCTATCCATTCGCAATAGTTAGCGGATCAGACTGGGGCAAAACTGGACTGGCGACGCGTCCGGCAAGGGGACGGATGTCCCGGTCAGCCGCGGCGGCGGCCGCGTTCGCGTGCCGGTGCCGATGGTCCTTCATTGGCGGTCTTGTTTCGCATCGGGCCGATGCGCTCGACGATGGTTTCGACCGTCGGGCGTTCGCCCGGTACGTAGGTGTCGAGTGCGACGCGCATCGCAGCCAGATGTTCGCAGGACGTGCCGCAGCAGCCGCCAATGATTTTGGCACCGGCATCGCGGGCAAGCCGGGCATAGTCGGCCATCAGTGGCGGCGTGCCGGAATAGTGGATCTCCGAACCGCGGAATTCGGGAATGCCGCAATTGCCCTTGACGATGATCGCCGCAGTGGGATTGGCGTCCGTCATGTCCAGCAGCGAGGAGAGGATATCGGAGGCGCCGACGCCGCAATTGGCACCGGTGGCGACCGGGCCATCGCCGATGTCCTGCGCCACGGCATGCATATCCTTGGGGTGCAGACCCATCATCGTCTTGCCGGCGGTGTCGAACGAGCCGGTATAGACATAGGGAAGGCCGACCTTGACCGCCGCTTCCGCCGCAGCGCGGATCTCGTCGGCCGAGGACATAGTCTCGATCCAGGCGACTTCGGCGCCGCCGGCCTTCAGGCCTTCGATCTGCTCGACGAAGGCGGAGACCGCATCCTCGTAGCTCATGGCACCGAGCGGGATCAGCAGCTCGCCGGTCGGGCCGACAGAACCGGCCGTGATCACCTTGCGCGGCGCCTTGTCGGCGACGGCGCGGGCGATCTCTGCGGCACGCTTGTTGAGTTCATGCACGCGGTCCTGCGCGTGATGCAGCTTGAGACGATGGCGCGTGCCGCCGAACGAGTTGGTCAGGATGATGTCGGCGCCGGCATCGACGAAGTCCTGGTGCAGCTTGGTGATGTTTTCAGGCTTGGCTTCGTTCCAGAGTTCCGGCGCTTCACCGGCTTCCAGACCCATGGCGAACAGCGAAGTGCCGGTCGCGCCATCGGCGAGAAGCACACCCTTGGCGTCGAGCAGGTCGGAAAGCGGATTGGCGTGCACGGTCATGGCGGTTTCCTGATCTTGTCGAGTTTCATAATGATATAAAGATATCCTTATATCATTGCAATAGCCCCGGCTTTGATCAGTGCGGCATGCGGACGCCCATTCGCGCCGCCAGCCCGAGACCGAGGACGGCCAGTGCCATCAACAACCACATCGGATCGGCGCGGTTGAGCAGGAAGCTTTCCATCATGCTGTTATAGGTCATGAAGATGATGACCATGATGCAGAAGTCGGCAAAATGGCGGCTTGCCGGCTGGCGCGTCGCGCGCATGTAGTCATAGAACGGTTTGACGAAGAGCAGCAGGATCATCAGCACGCCGCCCGGCAGGCCGAAGGTGAGGACCGCATCCAGATAGCTGTTGTGGCCCGAGACGATGCCGCGCACGTCCCAGCTCGCCTCGAAATTCGCTTCCATGCCGAGGATGACCGGAGAGAGCCAGAAGCTTGCGTAACCATGGCCAAGCCAGAGATGATCGGGAATGCTGGCGCTGGCGAATTTCCAGATGTCATCGCGTCCGGTGAAGGTCGGGTCCTCCAGCAGAGCGGTCGTGATCGACAGGAAGGTGTCGGAGTAGATGGTGCCAAGCGTCAGGCAGAAGATCAGGGCGGCAAAGAGGAAATGGGCCAGCACCATCAGCCCCGGTTTGCCGACGGCACGGCCGCCGAGCACCAGCATGATCGCCAACGGCAGGAAGCCGATCGTCGTTTTCGATCCGGTGTGAAGCACGAAATTGGCAGCAAGCACGGCGATGAGGAGGCCCCGGATGGTGGCGCCTGCCCGCAGGCAGTAGATGCCGAACATGCACACGATCGAGAAGACCGGTGCCGTGACGTTCTTGTGGATCAGGTGGCCTTTCCAGAAGCCGGCATGCCATGGCTCCGACCCTGTGGCGGTGTGGATGGCGATATTGGGTGCGATGATCAGCGCCGCGTAGTCGATGAGGACCAGAAGCAGGATGGCGTTGGCGCCGGCATTGACGAAGTCGGTTTCGCTGCGCGGCAAAACGAGCACGCCTGCGACGAGGATCATCGCCACCAGGCTGAGCATCAGGCCACGGGCGGATGCGGTCGGATCGTAGGATTGCAGGCAGGAGAGAAAGGCGATGGTAAAGACGACGATCCAGGTCGGCGATACCACCCGCTTCAGCACACGCATGTCGACGACCAAAAGCATGGCGAAGAGATAGATGGCGCCGAGGCCGAGATAGCCGAGCTGGTTGATGATGTTGCCATCGTTGGAGGCGTTCGGATCGACCTCATAGTCGCCCTGAAAGGGAATGAGCGTGAAGACGATCAGAAACAGCCCGGCGCCCGAAAGGAAGGCCGCCAGCACCGGCATGATCCGGGCCACCAGAAAGCTGTCCCCGCTCAGCGGAGGGACGGCGATGCGGTGACGATCTCGCGAAGCTGTTAAAGCATGGTCCTGCATCTGACCGGCCGGATTGAGGAAGGCGCCACGGCGCGATCGCCTCGATCGAAGAGGCGCTTGCCGCTACCATGACGGGTCATGGTTAATCCGGCGTGAACGGGGCGGATTTCACGAAAAAAAAGCGCCCGTTTCCAGGCGCTTTGCAGTGTTGCAGTCAAGCCTTTGATCACTCCGCCGCCTGCGGCACCTTTTCATGGCTGATCGGAGTGACCATTGCCGAGATGATCGTGCCGAGATCGATAGAGCCGACCGGTTTGCCGTTGGCATCGACGACATGGGCGATGTTCTGGTTGACCAGTGTCATCATCCGGGCTGCACTTTCAAGCACGGTGCCGACCACAACCGGCACGCCTTCCGGATTGCCGGTCAGCGGCCTCATGATCGTTTCGACATTGATCACGCGGCCGCGGTTCACTTCCTTGACGAAGGCGGTGATATATTCGTCGGCCGGTTTCAGGACGATGTCCTGGCCCGTGCCCTGCTGGATCACCTTGCCGTCGCGCAGGATGGCGATCTTGTCGCCGAGGCGCAGCGCCTCATCGAGATCGTGGGTGATGAACACCACGGTCTTCTTCAGTTCCTTCTGCAGATCCAGAAGAACCGTCTGCATATCGACGCGGATGAGTGGGTCGAGCGCCGAATAGGCTTCGTCCATCAGCAGGATGTCGGCATCGTTAGTCAGCGCCCGTGCCAGGCCGACACGCTGCTGCATGCCGCCCGAAAGCTGGTTCGGATAGTGGTTCTCGAAGCCCTTGAGGCCGACCCGCTCGATCCAGCCCTGTGCCCGCTTGCGGCTTTCCTCCATCGGCACGCCCTGGATCTCCAGGCCGTAGACGGTGTTCTCGATGATCGTGCGGTGTGGCAGAAGCGCGAACTTCTGGAACACCATGGCCGTCTTGTGGCGCCGAAATTCGCGAAGATCATTTTCGTTCATCTTGCAGACATCGACGCCGTCATAGAGCACTTCGCCTGCTGTCGGGTCGATCAGGCGGTTGATGTGGCGGATCAGAGTCGACTTGCCGGAGCCCGACAGGCCCATGACCACCATGACGCCGCCGGCGGGCATGGAGATGTTGATGTCCTGAAGGCCGAGCACATGGCCGTGTTTTTCGTTGAGCTCGGTCTTGCCGAGGCCGGCCTTGACCGGATCGACGAAATCGCGGCCGCGTGGTCCGAAGATCTTGTAGAGATTCTTGACCTCGATTGCATGACTAGCCATGGATCACCTCCGAGTGCTTCTGCAGCCTCTTGCCGTAGGCCTGGCTGGTGCGGTCAAAAATGATGGCGATCGCAACGAGCGCGAAGCCGTTGAGGAAACCGACGGTGAAGAACTGGTTGTTGATCGCCTGAAGCACATTGCGGCCGAGACCGCCGACGCCGATCATCGAGGCGATCACCACCATGGCCAGGGACATCATGATGGTCTGGTTGATACCGGCCATGATGGTCGGCAGCGCCAGCGGTATCTGGACGTTCTTCAACCGCTGCAGTTGCGACGAACCGAAGGCGTCGGCGGCTTCCAGAACCTCCTTGTCGACGAGGCGGATGCCGAGATTCGTCAGGCGGATCATCGGCGGCACGGCATAGATGACGACGGCGATCAGCCCCGGCACCTTGCCGATGCCGAAGATCATCACGACGGGAATGAGATAGACGAAGCTCGGCATGGTCTGCATCACGTCGAGGATCGGATTGACGACGGCCTGGGTCCTGTTGGAGCGCGCCATGGCAATGCCGATGGGAATGCCGACGATGATGGAGATCAGCGTACAGACCGTCACCATGGCAAGCGTTATCATCGTGTCGTTCCACAGGCCCACAGCGCCGATGGCGGCCATGGAGAGAACGGTACCGATGACGATCTTCAAATCGCGGCTGCCGTAATAGACGATGGCGACCATGGCAATCAGGATGATCGGCCAGGGAGAGCCGGTGAAAATACCTTCCAGGGTATTCAGAAACCACTGCAACGGCTGCATCACGGTATCGATGACGTCGCCCCAGGCGCGGACGAAGCTCTTGAAACCGTCATCGATGAATTTGCGCACGACCCGGATAGACCCATCGCTGATCGATGGAAATTTGCAAAGAATGGTCGGCAGATAGCTGCAAACAGTTGCCATTCAGTTCCCCTTTGTTTTTGGGAAATCGTCCTGCCACTTATGTGCCATACGGTGACGCAAGCGCCGCCGGGCAGGCATGTCCGATCACCATTTTCCCACGACATGCCAATCAAAGCGCCGTGGCGGTCGAGAAGGAGCCGGCAGTAAAACTTTCGTTTTACTGCCGGCATTATATCCGCGCTTAGAGAGCGGCCTTGATCTTTTCGGCAACGTCGGCCGGAACCCAGGTGGTCCAGACTTCCGGATAGTTTTCCAGGAACTGCTTGGCAGCGTCGGCGTTGGTGCCCTGGTTTTCGTCCATCCAGGCCAGCACCTTGTTGACCGTGGCATTTTCCCACTTGCGCTTCTGGATGTAATCCATGGCGACACCGGCCTTCTCCGAGAAGCCCTTGGTGACGATCGTGTAGACTTCGGAGGTCGGGTAGCCGTTCACTTTCGGATCCGGGCAATCGGTCACGCTGGTGCAGCGATCCCATTCTGCCTTGTCCGTCTCCATGCCGAAGCCGAGTTTGGTCATCTCGTACTTGCCGAGAATAGCCGTCGGGGCCCAGTAGTAGCCAAGCCAGCCGGCCTTCTTTTCGAAGGCGTTTGCGATCGAGCCGTCCAGACCTGCGGCCGAGCCGGTGTCGACCAGCGTGAAGCCGGCGGCATCGCCATTGATGGCCTTGTAGAGGTTGGTGGTCGAAATCTGGCAGCTCCAGCCGGCCGGGCAGTTGAACACAGCGCCCTTGGACGAATCTTCAGGGGCGGGGAACAATTCCGGATGCTTCAGCGCGTCTTGGACCGTCTTGATGTCGGGATGGGCGTCGGCGAGATATTTGGGAACCCACCAGCCCTGGACGCCGCCATCGCTGAGGATTTCGGCGGCCTGGATCAGGCGGCCTTCCTTGACGGCCTCATCGAGCGGGATGCGCAGGGAATCCATCCACATTTCCGGGGCCACGTCGGGCTGGCCCTTCTCGTTCATGGAGGTAAAGGTCGGCATCGTGTCGCCGACGACGAGCGTCGCCGTGCAGCCATAGCCGTTTTCAAGGATGAACTTGTCGACATGTGCGGCAACGCCCGCCGATGCCCAGTTCATTTCTGCAATGCTGACTTCGCCGCAATCGGCGGCCTGAGCCGAGCCGGCAAGCGCGTAAAGGCCGGCGGCGAGGATGGTGGAAGCGAGGAGCTTCTTCATGTTTAAGACCTCCCAGTCTTATTGCAGCCATCAATCTTGGGGGCGGCCGGGATGCTGCACTCCCGGGAACCCAATTGTTCAGGTTGAAGCAGGCCGGGGGGGGCGGTGAGGCAAGGCCAGTCTTTCGTCCCCGCTGCGACGGCGCAGAGTTTTTATTGTATGGCCGCGGAACTCTGTCGCCAGCCATCTCTCTTTTTACCGTTGGGGGCAGCGTATGTATTCCTCAGGAGAAATCAACCTCTGGAATCGTTTTAAAGAGCAAGGGCCTCATCCGAAGGGCCTGAAAGCGCTCGTGCAAGCTGTTGAATTTTAATGATGCGGGCAAGTTTTTTGTGCAAATGCCTGGCTCTCTGGCACAATTTTAGCGCTGCATCACAAAGCGGCGGCAATGCGTGTTTTGTCGCAGACAAATTGTGTTCCGTATGCGCCGCACGCCGGATTTTTTCCCCGCACGAAAAAAAATGAAAAAAATGCCGAATTCATCTTTGATTAAGCTCTCACTAACCATCCGGTAACACTGTCGCGCTAATTGTTTTCCTGCGGCGGGGGATACCTGCCGACCGGCCGGATCAGGTTTTGCGTCCCGGCCGGAGCGATCTCCGGGTGTATGCCGGAGCGGCCATGCGTGATTTTGGCAGACCGCACAGCTCCGACAAGGAGCGGGTGCGGTTTTCGCGTTTCAGGAGCTGCCCATTGTCTTCGAAATATAAAAACCGCGCCACAATGCGGGACGCGGTTCAGGCGATTGCCCTGGAAAGGGATGTCAGCCGACGCTGCGCGTCCGGATGAAGCCGAGCGGTCCGAAAGGAGCTGGCAGGACAGTGTTGCGAATGCGCGACTGGCTGTCGGGAACCTGTGCGTTCCAGGCGATCTGAACGAAATTGGGCTTGCTGAAGATGAACAACATCGGGGTATGACCTTGGGTGTGGAGCGTTGGTTCGCTCCGTGATTTGATGGCGCTGATATACGCCCGTTTCGGCGGAAAACAATCAGTGTTTTTGCCGCTCCGTGTCGCTTTTGGAATGGTGTGGAGACGGAGCCGAGCAGGCCTCGCAACGGTTTGTACCATCGCGCGGACGGACCGTTACAATGGCGGCAAAGTTGCGGCAAAACATGACTTTTCTTGCTGCGGCCGCAATGTTAAACGAGGCGTCATGACAAAGACGATCATGCTTCAGGGAACCGGCTCCGATGTCGGAAAAACGGTACTCGTGGCGGGTCTCTGCCGGATCGCCTCCAATCGTGGCCTGAAGGTCGCCCCGTTCAAGCCGCAGAACATGTCGAACAACGCGGCGGTATCCGATGACGGCGGCGAGATCGGCCGCGCCCAGTGGCTGCAATCGATGGCAGCGCGCATCCCGTCGTCGGTGCATATGAACCCGGTTCTTCTTAAACCGCAGTCGGAAACCGGCAGCCAGATCATCGTGCAGGGCAAGGTGGCAGGGCAGGCGAAGGGGCGTGACTACCAGGCCTTGAAGCCCAGGCTGATGGGCGCCGTGATGGAGAGCTTCGAAACCATCCGTGCTGGTCTCGATCTGGTTGTCGTCGAAGGGGCGGGATCGCCCGCCGAAATCAACCTTCGCGCCGGCGACATCGCCAATATGGGATTTGCCACCCGCGCCAATGTTCCCGTCGTGCTCGTCGGCGACATCGATCGCGGCGGGGTCATCGCCTCGCTTGTCGGCACCCATACGATCCTGCCGGATGATGACCGCCGCATGATCAGCGGCTACATCATCAACAAGTTCCGGGGCGACATCTCGCTTTTCGACGACGGCATAGCGGCCGTCCGCAGGTTTACCGGCTGGTCCTGTTTCGGCGTCGTTCCCTGGCTGAAAAGTGCAGGGCGTTTGCCGGCGGAGGATTCCGTCGTTCTGGAAAAGCTGGCGCGGGGCAGCGGCAAGGCGCTGAAGGTCGCCGTTCCCGTTCTGTCGCGGATCGCCAATTTCGACGATCTCGATCCGCTGGCCGCCGAACCCGAGGTCGATCTGGTTTTCGTGCGGGCCGGTGAGCGCATTCCCGCCGATGCGGGTCTCGTCGTCATTCCCGGCTCGAAGGCGACGATTGCCGATCTCGCCGATGTCCGTGCTCAAGGATGGGACCGCGATCTTCAGGCACATGTGCGGCGCGGTGGCCGTGTCATCGGCATCTGTGGCGGCTATCAGATGCTGGGGGAGCGGGTCACCGATCCGCATGGCATCGAGGGACATGTCCGGGAGATCGAAGGCCTGGGCCTCCTGTCCGTCGAGACGGAGATGGCACCGGAAAAGACGGTGCGCAACAGCAATGCCCGATCTGCTGTCTACGATGTCGCGCTGGAAGGGTACGAGATCCATCTTGGGCGCACGACAGGACCGGACTGCGCCCGCCCTGCGGTGATCATCGACGGCCGGGCCGATGGGGCGGTCTCGGCCGACGGCATGGTGAGCGGAACCTATCTGCACGGCCTGTTTACCAGCGATGCCTATCGCGCGGCGTTGCTGAAAAGTTTCGGCATCGAAGGCGGTGGTGAAAACTACCGGCAATCCGTTGATCGTGCGCTGGATGATGTTGCCGCCGAGCTGGAATCGGTGCTCGATCCGCGGTGGCTCGACGGTTTGATGGCCTGATTTCGGTTGTTTCAGATCTCGCCCGATGCCTCGCGCCGCCGGCGATCCAGTTCTTCGCTGTAGCGGCGCAGCGTATAGCTTTCCGTCAGCAGTCCGGTGACGCGCCGTTCGATCAGATTGTTGACGACGGCCAGCGCATCGCTTTCCGTGCTGTCGAACAGGGCGGCGGCCTGTTTGGCATTCATGTTCGGCAACAGGAAATCATTGGTCAGGCGGATGAAGCCGCTGAGGCCCTGTGTTTCCTGCGTGGCTTCGACGGGGCTTGCATAAACCTCCGGGACCAGGATGACGCCGGCATATTTGCCGTCGCCATCGATGACGATGACGCGTTGTGTCGATCCCAGCGGGTAATCACGGCGGAAGTCTTCCAATGTTGCTTTGGCATCGATTGTCCGGACGTCGGCGCGCATCAGTCGGCTGACGGTGAGATTGCGGATCCAGCCGACATCGTGGGCGCTGCGGATGCTTTCGCCGCGCAGATGGAAACGCCATGTGGCGAAGGAATAACCGAAGGTGGTGCGCACGACGAGCGACGAGGTGATCACCGCCGCCAGCACGAGGGCCGTGATGGGAAAGTCTCCGGTGATCTCCAGCGCCAGGAAGGTCATCGTCAGCGGCCCGCCGATAACGGCGACGGCCAGCGAACTCATGCCGACGACGGCGTAGATGACCGGCGTCAACGTCGCGTGGGCGAAAATATACGGGGCGGTAAAGGCAAAGAGCTTGCCGAGCAGCGCGCCCATGAACAGCGACGCGAAAAACAGGCCGCCGCGGAAGCCGGAACCGATCGACACGGCCGAGGCGAGCGATTTCAGCAGGAACAGGCCGATCAGCATGGGGATTGCCGGTGAACTGGCAAGATTGAGATGCAGGGCGCCGTGACCCGCCGAAAGGACCTGGGGCGACGCCATCGCCAGCAGGCCGACAACAACGCCACCCAATGCCGGACGAAGGGGGGCTGCAATGGAACTGCGGCGCGCCAGCCCCTCGACCAGCGAGACACCCTTCATCAGCAGGATGCCCATGCCCGCGCAAAAGCCGCCGAGCAGCAGCGCCGGCAGATAGTCGGCTGGGACGACTGCGCCGAACTGGCCGACATCGATGGTGAAGTCGCCCGCCGACAGCAGCCGGGCAACAAGATTGGCTATCAGCGCGGAAACAACGACCGGCGTCAGCGACAGAATGGTGTAGCTGCCGATGATCAGCTCGAAAGCATAGAAGGCGCCGGTGAGGGGAGCATTGAACGCGGCCGCGATGGCGCCAGCGGCACCGCAGCCGACCAGGGTGCGCAGATCCGCGCGGCGAAGCTGGAGAGCGATGCCAAGTTTCGAGGCTATGCCGGAGGCGAGCTGGGTGTAGCCGGCCTCAAGCCCGACAGAGGCGCCGAAGCCGTTGGAAATCAGGTTTTGAACCGCCACGATGATGCTGTCGGTGAGCGATAGGCGGCCGCCATGCAGGGCATTGGCCTCGATCGGGTCGACCATCGGCTTCTTGCGCCACATGGCCAGGAGCATCATCAGCAGGCCGAGAATGATGCCGCCGACGACCGGGGCGAGCAGCACTGAAATATGGCCCTGGAGATCGCTGGCGCTCAGGCGCGCATCGTCGGCTATGCCGAAGATCAGGCTGTGCAGGCGGCTTGATATGATGCTCATCGCCGTAACGGCGAGGCCGGACGTGATGCCGATGACGATACCCGCCAGCACCAGGCCGAGTTCGCTTCTGCGGGCAAAGGCCCGCATCCGCCCGATATCGAAAAACAGGGAGAGATAGCCGAGCCGGCGCAGGTCGAATTTGGGTATCAGCTTCAGTCGCATCGCCTGACCGTCCTTTGTCTGCGCCGTCGTAAAAGGCATGGCGCTGCGGATCAAGAGGCCGCTTCTTGTGTTTGCCCGATGAGATAGCGCCGCAATTGACTTGGTCCAACCGAGCGCCTAATCATCTGCCATTGGATGGTTCCCGATATGCGTTGCGTTTCGGGAGTAAATGGGAATGTGAAGGGATGGACCCACATCGGGCATTCTTATCGCAGCCGACCCCGCGACTGTAGAACGGTCAGGGTTCGCCATCCGGGAAAGCCGGTATTCCGGACTGTCCGCAATCGCGGCGGCGGAGGCATCGGTCCAACCGGAAAAGCCACTGGAGCAGTATTGCGATCAGCCGGGGCCGGACGCCTCTATAATCTACGAATCGTCCACCTCTTCGTGATATCAGCCGATTGCCGTCGTGCAATCCGGCGAAGAAACTCCGGGAAGGCGAGGCGAACCCGTTCGTGCCTTTGCAGGCACGTGACGCCGTGAGCCAGGAGACCTGCCATCCGCAAAGGGCCCCATCTTAGCTGGGGGCTCGCCTGATCCAGGGAGAGACACTCCCGATGCCAGCACGGAGGTTGTCATGGCTTTATCGTCCCGTTCCCTGAACGGTCCTGTTCGCGTTGCCGCAGATGTCGGTTTGCGCGGTGTATGGGCGCTCATATTTCCCGGTGCGCGCTAGGCCGGGATCATTCCATGACATCGATAAAGTCAGGCCCCGTGCTGGTTCTCGGCGGTGCCCGTTCCGGTAAATCCGTCTTCGCCGAAAAGCTCGTCACGGCGTCGGGTCTGCGCATGCATTACGTCGCGACCGGGAGGGCCTGGGACGGTGAGATGCAGGCAAGGATAACCGAGCATCGCGACCGGCGGGGCGCAGACTGGCAGACGCATGAAGCGCCGCTTGAGCTTGCCGGCTGCCTGCAGGCCATCGACGCGCCCGACCGGATCATTCTCATCGATTGCCTGACCCTGTGGGTCACCAATCTGATGATGGAGGAGCGCGACATGGCGGCGGAATTCGAACGGCTGGCGGGATACGTGCCGCAGGCCCAGGCCCGGCTGGTCTTCGTGTCCAACGAAGTCGGGCTCGGCATCGTGCCGGAAAACCGCATGGCGCGCGACTTTCGCGACCATGCCGGCCGGCTGCACCAGATCATTGCGGAGATATCCGCGGACGTCTATTTTATCGCGGCCGGATTGCCGCTGAAAATGAAGGGTTGATCCATGACCACCGAAAAAGCCGCTCACGGCAAGATCCCGGCAACCGTCATCACCGGCTTCCTGGGGGCCGGCAAGACGACGATGATCCGCAACATCCTGCAGAATGCCGGCGGCCGCCGCATCGCGCTGATCATCAACGAGTTCGGCGATCTCGGCGTCGATGGCGACGTGCTGAAGGGCTGCGGCGCTGAAGCCTGCAGCGAGGACGATATCATCGAGCTGACCAATGGCTGCATCTGCTGCACCGTTGCCGACGATTTCATCCCGACCATGACCAAGCTGCTCGAGCGTGAAAACCGTCCGGACCATATCGTCATCGAGACGTCCGGCCTTGCCCTGCCGCAGCCGCTGATCGCCGCCTTCAACTGGCCGGATATCCGCACGCAGGTCACCGTCGATGGTGTCATCACCGTCGTCGACAGCGCCGCCGTTGCCGCCGGACGGTTTGCCGACGATCACGACAAGGTCGATGCGCTGCGGGTCGAGGACGACAATCTCGATCACGAAAGCCCGATTGAGGAACTGTTCGAAGATCAGCTGACCGCCGCCGACCTGATCATTCTCAACAAGACCGACCTGCTCGATTCCACCGGTCTTGCCTTCGTTCGCAGGGAAGTGTCCTCGCGCACCAGCCGCAAGCCGACGATGATCGAGGCGAAGAACGGCGAAGTTTCCGCCGCCGTCCTGCTCGGCCTGGGTGTCGGCACCGAAAGCGATATCGCCAACCGCAAGTCGCATCACGAGATGGAGCATGAAGCGGGCGAAGAGCATAGCCACGACGAATTCGACAGTTTCGTTGTCGAACTGGGCCCGATCGCCGATCCCGCCGGTTTCATCGAGAAGCTGAAGGTCATCATCGCCGCGCACGACGTACTGCGTCTCAAGGGCTTTGCCGATGTGCCCGGCAAGCCGATGCGGCTGCTGATCCAGGGCGTTGGCGCCCGTATCGACCAATATTTCGACCGCGCCTGGGCTGCCGGCGAGGTACGCCGCACCCGTCTGGTGGTCATCGGTCTGCATGACATGGATGAAGCGGCGGTGCGGGCTGCGATCGTGGCGGCGGTTTGAGGGCGCTTTGACCGGGCGCGACACTTTCCCCTCCCCAACCCCTCCCCACAAGGGGGAGGGGCTTGGATTGCGTTTGCCGACGCCTTTCTGCTTGACGGCAGCTTTGGGGGCTTGCACCCCGACGGGTGTTGATCGGCCCGGCAAAAAGGTGCGGCAAACTAGCCCCGCCCCCTTGTGGGGAGGGGTTGGGGAGGGGACTTTTGTCCCATTCGATGGGGGAAGTCCATGCATCTCCTCCTAGCCCAGAAGGGCACGATTACGGATGGCGAGGAGGCGATCGATCTTGGTCAGTCGCCGGCCGATATCCTGTTCCTGTCCGCCGCCGATACCGAGCTTTCGTCGATCGCTGCCGCCCATCGCATGCGCAAGGGCAGGTCCAGCCTGCGGGTGGCGAGCCTGCTGACACTCAAGCACCCGATGTCGGTCGATACCTATGTCGAGCGCACCGCGCGTCATGCCAAGCTGATCATCGTCCGCCCGCTCGGCGGCGCCAGCTATTTCCAGTATGTGCTGGAGGCGCTGCATGCGGCTGCCGTCACCCATAAATTCCAGATTGCGGTTCTGCCGGGTTACGACAAGCCGGATCCGGGACTTGAGCCGTTTTCGACGGTGTCAGTCGAGGATCGCAACCGGATGTGGGCCTATTTCACCGAGGGCGGTGCCGACAACATGGCGCGGCTGCTTGCCTATGCCGATGCCCTGATCGACGGTTCGGAAAAGCCTGAGCCGGCCGCACCTTTGCTGAAGGCCGGGATCTGGTGGCCGGGTGAGGGCGTCATCGGTGTCGAGGCCTGGAAGAGGGCGGTTGGGTTTCGCACCGCCGGAGAGCAGCCCATCGTCGCCCTCTGCTTCTACCGTGCTCTCGTGCAAAGCGGCGAAACCAAACCCGTCGAGGCCCTGATCGAGGCGCTTGCCGCCGAAGGCATGACGGTGCTGCCGGTGTTCGTCTCCAGCCTCAAGGATGCGGTGTCTATCGGCACGCTGGAGGCGATTTTCGGCGAGGCGCCGCCGGCCGTGGTCATGAACGCCACCGGCTTTGCCGTTTCCGCCCCGGGCGCCGACCGCAAGCCGACGGTACTGGAGTTTACCGATGCGCCGGTCCTCCAGGTGATCTTTTCCGGCTCGTCGCGGGCCGCATGGGAAGCCTCGCCGCAAGGCCTGATGGCGCGTGATCTGGGGATGAATGTTGCACTGCCGGAAGTCGACGGACGCATCCTGTCGCGCGCCGTCTCCTTCAAGGCGGCAGCTGTCTACGATACCGATGTCGAAGCCAATATCGTTGGCCACGAACCTCTGGCCGATCGCGTCGCCTTTGCCGCAAAGCTGGCGGCCAACTGGGCCAGGCTGCGTCAGGCTGCGCCGCGCGAGCGCCGCGTGGCGATCATCATGGCGAACTATCCGAACCGCGACGGACGGCTCGGCAATGGTGTCGGGCTCGATACGCCGGCCGGGACCATCGAGGTCATGAACGCGATGGCTGCCGCCGGCTACGCGATCGATGATATCCC
Organism: Pararhizobium polonicum; assembly: GCF_001687365.1. Lineage (GTDB taxonomy): Bacteria > Pseudomonadota > Alphaproteobacteria > Rhizobiales > Rhizobiaceae > Pararhizobium > Pararhizobium polonicum. The sequence goes on along the minus strand of NZ_LGLV01000012.1, from coordinate 121,830 downwards.
CGCTGACGGCGATGCGCTGATCAGTCATCTCATGGCTGGACCGACCAATTCGGCGCGGGCGGATTGCGACATCCGCGAGACGCTTTCCCTGAATCAATACAATGCCTTCTTCGCGTCTCTTCCTATTCAGATTCAAAGTCAGGTTGCCGATCGATGGGGCAAGCCTGAGGCCGATCCGTTCTTCCGCGACGGCCGTTTCGCGCTGCCGCTGACGCGCTTTGGCGAGACGCTGGTGGGTATCCAGCCGGCGCGCGGCTATAATATCGATCCAAAGGAAACTTATCATTCGCCGGACCTCGTGCCGCCGCACGGATATCTGGCCTTCTACGCTTTTCTGCGCCGGGAATACGGCGCCCATGCCATCATCCACATGGGCAAGCACGGCAATCTCGAATGGTTGCCGGGCAAGTCGCTGGCGCTTTCGGAAACCTGCTATCCGGAAGTCGTGTTCGGCCCGATGCCGCATCTCTATCCATTCATCGTCAACGATCCGGGCGAGGGCACGCAGGCCAAGCGCCGCACCAGCGCCGTCATCATCGATCATCTGACGCCGCCGTTGACGCGCGCCGAGTCCTACGGGCCGCTGAAGGATCTGGAAGCGCTGGTCGACGAATATTACGACGCTGCCGGTGGCGACCCGCGGCGTCTTCGCTTGCTGAGCAAGCAGATTCTCGAGCTCGTGCGGGATATCGGCCTCGATCATGACGCCGGTATTGCCGGGACGGACGGCGAGGACAAGGCGCTCGAAAAGCTGGACGCCTATCTCTGCGACCTCAAGGAACTGCAGATTCGCGATGGTCTTCATATCTTCGGCGTTGCGCCGGAGGGACGGCTGCTCACGGATCTGACGGTGGCGCTGGCCCGTGTGCCGCGCGGGCAGGGCGAGGGCGGCGATTGCAGCTTGCAGCGGGTGATTTCGGCGGATGCCTTTGGAAGAGAAAACCCCTTCCCAACCTCTCCCCACAAGGGGGAGGGGCTTAATCCGGACAATGCCCGTTCCGCTCAAAACTTGATTTCGAAAGGTTTGGCTTTTACCGCGGATGTGGAAGGTGGCGATCCAGATGTGAGCCTGCCGCAGCTTAGTCCCACCCCCTTGTGGGGAGAGGTTGGGGAGGGGATTTCCCCCTTCGACCCGCTCGATTGCATCCTGTCCGATCCTTGGCTTGGCTCGAAACCGGTCATTCTTGCGGAAGTATCCGACGCCCCGTGGCGCACGGCCGGCGATACCGTCGAGCGTATCGAGCTGCTGGCCACCAAATTCGTTTCCGGCGAGTTGGCCTGCCCGGATGGCTGGAATGCGACCCGAGCTGTCCTGCACGAGGTCGAAACTCGCCTGAAACCGTCGATCGTCCAATCCGGCCCCGCCGAAATCGCCGCGCTGATGACCGGGCTCGACGGCCGTTTCGTCGCCCCCGGCCCATCCGGAGCGCCGACGCGCGGACGGCCGGATGTGCTGCCGACGGGGCGCAATTTCTATTCGGTCGACAGCCGGGCCGTGCCGACACCGGCAGCCTTCGAGCTCGGCAAGAAATCGGCCGAACTGCTGATCCGCCGCTACCTGCAGGATCACGGCGACTGGCCGACGTCCTTTGGGCTGACGGCCTGGGGTACGTCGAACATGCGCACCGGCGGCGATGATATCGCCCAGGCCATGGCGCTGATCGGCACCCGGCCGGTCTGGGATATGATGTCGCGCCGGGTGACGGGCTACGAGATCGTGCCTTTGGCCATGCTTGGCCGTCCGCGCGTCGATGTCACCCTGCGCATTTCCGGCTTCTTCCGCGATGCCTTCCCGGAGCAGATCGCGTTGTTCGACACGGCGATCCGGGCGGTCGGCGCGCTGGAAGAGGATGACGCCGACAACATGATCGCCGCCCGGATGCGGGCGGAAACCACGCGGCTGGAAGCAGCCGGTGTCGCGCCGAAGGAGGCTGCACGGCGCGCGTCCTACCGCGTCTTCGGCGCCAAGCCGGGGGCCTATGGCGCGGGCTTGCAGGCGCTGATGGATGAGAAGGGCTGGGAAAGCCGTGCCGATCTCGCCGATGCCTATCTCACCTGGGGTAGCTACGCCTATGGCGCCGGCGAAGACGGCAAAGCCGAGCGCGGACTGCTGGAGGCGCGTCTGAAGACGGTCGAGGCTGTCGTCCAGAACCAGGACAATCGCGAGCACGACCTGCTCGACAGCGACGATTATTATCAGTTCGAGGGCGGCATGAGCCTTGCCGTCGAGCAGATGGCCGGCACACGCCCGGCCATCTACCACAACGACCATTCGCGTCCGGAAAAGCCGGTGATCCGCTCGCTGGAAGAAGAGATCGGCCGGGTGGTGCGCGGCCGCGTCGTCAACCCGAAATGGATCGAGGGCGTCATGCGCCACGGCTACAAGGGCGCTTTCGAGATCGCCGCCACTGTCGACTACATGTTCGCCTTCGCGGCAACGACAGGTGCGGTGCGCGATCATCATTTCGAGGCGGTCTACCAGGCTTATGTCATGGACGAGCGTGTGCGCCGGTTCATGGAGGACAAGAACCCGGCGGCGCTGCGTGACATGACCGACAAGCTGATGGAGGCGATCGATCGCGGCCTCTGGTCGCCACGGTCCAATTCGGCGCGCTTCGAGCTTCAAGGCCTTTCGGCCGCGGCGGAATAGGGCCGCGCGTCATTTTTCAAATCCAATTCGGTGAGGACACATCATGAGCGAAGAAGACATCCAGGCAACCGCGACCGGTCCCGTCAATGACGAGGCGCGTCATGCCATGAAGATGGCGAAAAAGAAGAACGCGCGTGAAAAGATCATGGCGACGAAGACAGACCAGAAGGGCCTGATCATCGTCAATACCGGCAAGGGCAAGGGCAAGTCGACGGCAGGCTTCGGTATGATCTTTCGCCACATCGCCCATGGCATGCCGTCGGCTGTCGTCCAATTCATCAAGGGCGCCTGGGAAACCGGAGAGCGCGATCTGATCGAGAAGCATTTCGGCGATGTCTGCCAGTTCTATACGCTCGGCGAAGGGTTCACCTGGGAAACGCAGGACCGGTCACGCGACATCGCCATGGCGCACAAGGCCTGGGAGAAGGCCAAGGAGCTGATCCGCGACGAGCGCAATTCCATGGTGCTGCTTGACGAGATCAACATCGCGCTTCGCTACGACTATATCGATGTCGTCGACGTCGTCCGGTTCCTCAAGGAAGAAAAGCCGCATATGACCCATGTGGTGCTGACGGGGCGCAACGCCAAGGAAGAGCTGATCGAAGCCGCCGATCTCGTCACCGAGATGGAGCTGATCAAGCACCCCTTCCGCTCCGGTATCAAAGCGCAGGTCGGCGTCGAATACTGAGCGGATCGGCGCTCACATGCCAAGCCAGATCCGGACCGGATGCGCCGGGTCTGCCAGCAGCTTGATCGCCAGCGCGATGCAGGTGACGACCAGAAGTGGCTTGATGATCTTTGCGCCGTTCTTCATGGCAAAGCGCGATCCGACCTGCGCGCCGGCAAATTGGCCGGCACCCATCAGAAGGCCGACTTTCCAGAGAACCACGCCATAGAGCGCAAAGACGATAAAGCCGCCGACATTCGAGCCGAAATTCAGGAATTTCGTATGTGCGGTCGCCTTCAGGACGCCATATCCGGCTAGTGTCACGAAGCCCAGCATGAAGAAGGAGCCCGTCCCGGGGCCGAAGACGCCGTCGTAGAAGCCGATCAGCGGAACGAAGATGAGGCCAAAGAGAAAGGGTGTCATCCGGCTTGTCCGGTCGATGTCGCTGATATTGGGCTTGAGGCCGAAATACAGCGCGATGGCGATCAGGAAAAACGGCAGCGCCACCTTGAGGACATCGCCGGGAACGATCGTTGCCAGCGCTGCACCCAGCCCGCCGCCCAGCATCGCAAGCGCCACCATGGGCAATTGTTCGACAAGATTGACATGGCCGCGCCGCGCATAGGCAATGCTGGCGGAGCCCGATCCGAACAGCGACTGCAGCTTGTTGGTGCCCAGCGTTTCGAGCGGCGGAATACCGGCGATCAGCATGGCCGGAATGGTGATCATGCCACCGCCGCCGGCGATGGAATCAATGAAACCGGCGAGAAACGCGGCTGCAAACAGGAATATGAAGAGATGGAGCGTAAGATCGTGCACGGGAGACTCGGACAGCCAGAGCGGATGAGGATTCGGCCACTGTGTGTCAGAGGTTTGCCGGAAATGCAAAGGCTGCGGGAAGGGCTGTGCCAGCCCTTCCTGAAAAATGCACCGGGTTTATGCCCTATTTGAAATGCGCTTCGGTCAGCACGTAGCTGTCGCGACGGTCGCGCCCATAGGCCTTGCGGGCGATATCCTGCACCGAACTGCGCGCCGCATCGAAGGCTGCGAGGCAATCGGCTTCGCTCGGAGCGCGCGAGACGATCTTCGACAATGCGCCGATTTCGACGAAAAATTTCACTTCGAACATGCCGTCATGGCCGAGAAAGCGGACGCGTCTTGCGGTTTCGTCGTAACTGCGGCTGGTGTTGGGAAAAGTCAGTGCCATGAAAAGATATACCTTAGAACCGTTGAAATCGATGCTGCACGCGATGCCGCGCCCTGCGGCGGGGCTTACAGCAGGCGGTTGTCTTCGACGGTGCGAAGCATGCGGCGCAACTGACCGTCGCTATCGGGCTTCCTGATCGTCTTGACCACGATGTCGGCCGCGGTACGGGCAAGCTTGGGGGCGGTAATGCCGATCACCTTGATCAGGGCAGGCTTCTTCTTGAAAAACATCATGGGCAGTCCTCCTGCATCGGATCGGCGGCAAGCCGTGAACGATCGATGCTGTTTCGATAAATGCCCGTGCGCCGAACGCACAAAGTCCTGTGGTTCGTCACGTCACGCATGTTGAATTGGTGTCGCGATGACAAGGAGCGTCTGGCGCTCGCCATCGGCAGAAAATATTCCAAAGCGGAATCTTGGCGCAGGTGCCGGAAGAAAGTGTGTCTTTTAAAAGGCACCTTCGTCAGCAATGGGCTTCAATTGAGGTTTAAGTGAGATCAGGCCGCCGGCCGGCCGAAATGAGACCTGTGGTATGGCGAATTGTCTGTATGACGCTGATCGCTCGGCCAATGCCGCAATCCGGTTTGACCGGCCATGCGCCCTCCGGTAAACAGAAGCAATGTGCGACGGTGCCCATCAAAGTGGGCTGCAAGAGCGTCCGGTGCGGCCGACCCAGTCAGGGGGCTTCATCCGGTGCTGTCCAGACCGCTTCGAAGCTTTCGCTTTCGAAGGCCCCGGCGCATCGTGATCATGCGGCTCGGGAGGCCCGTTTTTGTGATGCATCTGGATACTGGGGCAGGTCCTGCGCCGCTCGTTCTTGGCCTCGGCTGTGAACGCGGAGCGCCTTCGGACGAGGTGATCCGGCTGGCTGAGCAAGCCTTGGCTGCCGCGCGGCTTGATCGCCATTCGCTCTCCTGTATTGCCTCGCTGGACAGCCGCGCGACGGAGCCGGCGCTGATGGCTGCTGCGGCGCATTTCGCCGTTCCCTTCCGGCTCTTTACCGCCGCCACGCTGGAAGCGGTAACGCCCCGGCTGGAAAATCCGTCGGATATCGTCTTTGCCCTGACCGGTTGCCATGGGGTGGCGGAGGCTGCGGCACTGGCCGCGGCCGGCAAGGCTGGCGCCCTGATCGTCCCGAAGATCAAATCCGCCCATGCGACGGCGGCCATTGCCGGCGGTGCGTTTGTCGAATCAACTCAGGATGTTGTCGTCGGACGTGGCCAAAATGAATCCGCATCTTCACATTCTGATTCAGCGCATGTCACGTCGGAGATCGCACCATGACCGAGGCGCTGTTTTCCGGCCTGCCCGAACTTGAACAGGGCTCCGTCTGGCTCGTTGGCGCCGGTCCCGGCGATCCCGGCCTGCTGACGCTGCACGCGGTCAATGCGCTGCGCCAGGCCGACGTCATCGTCCATGACGCGCTGGTCAATGCCGACTGCCTAAGCATGGCCAAACCGGGCGCCGTTCTGGAATTTGCCGGAAAGCGCGGCGGCAAGCCATCGCCGAAACAGCGCGATATTTCCCTGCGGCTGGTCGAACTGGCACGCCAGGGCAAGCGCGTGCTGCGGCTGAAGGGCGGCGACCCTTTCGTCTTCGGGCGCGGCGGCGAGGAGGCTTTGACGCTGGTCGAGCACGGTATTCCGTTCCGCATCGTGCCCGGGATCACCGCCGGGATCGGCGGCCTTGCCTATGCCGGCATTCCGGTGACGCATCGCGAGGTTAATCATGCGGTGACATTCCTCACCGGTCACGATTCCTCCGGTCTTGTGCCGGATCGCATCCACTGGGACGGCATCGCCAAGGGATCGCCCGTCATCGTCATGTATATGGCGATGAAACATATCGGCCAGATTGCCGCCAACCTCATTGCTGCCGGGCGCTCGCCAGACGAGCCGGTTGCCTTCGTCTGTAACGCCGCGACGCCGGAGCAGACCGTGCTGGAAACGACGCTGGTGCGGGCTGAAGCGGATGTCGCCGCCTCGGGGCTCGAGCCGCCGGCCATCGTCGTCGTCGGCGAGGTTGTGCGCCTGCGCCCGGCGCTCGACTGGCTGGGCGCGCTTGACGGCCGCGTTCTCGTGTCCGATCCGCTGTCGAGCCGCGTCTACAAGGACCCGGCATGACCGGCCTGCTGATTGCGGCACCTTCCTCCGGCTCCGGAAAGACGACGGTGACGCTCGGGCTGATGCGGGCCCTGCGCAATCGTGGCATCGCTCTGACGCCGGGAAAAGCCGGGCCGGACTATATCGATCCCGCCTTTCACACGGCTGCGAGCGGCAAGGCCTGCTTCAACTACGATCCCTGGGCCATGCGGCCGGACCTGCTTCGCGCCAATGCCATCGCTGCGACCGCCAGTGGCGATGCATTGATCATCGAGGCGATGATGGGGCTCTTCGATGGCGCGATCGACGGAACCGGCTCGCCCGCCGATCTGGCGGCGCTGCTGGAATTGTCCGTTGTTCTGGTCATCGATTGCGGCCGCATGTCGCAATCGGTCGCGGCGCTGGTGCGCGGCTATGCCATGCATCGGGAGGATGTCCGTGTTTGCGGCGTGATCCTCAACAAGGTCGGCAGCGATCGTCACGAGCAGATGCTGCGCGGCGCGCTGGATGTGACCGGCATGCCGGTCCTCGGCGTTCTCAGGCAGAACGACGCATTGAGGCTACCCGAACGCCATCTTGGTCTCGTGCAGGCGGGAGAGCATGGCGAACTGGACGTCTTTATCGAGCAGGCTGCGAAACAAATCGAGCAGGGATGCGATCTGGATGCCATTCTGTCGCTGATCCAGTCCGGTCCGGCAAGGCATATCAGTGTGGATGCATTGCCACTGAAGCCGCTTGGCGGGAAAATCGCCATTGCCCGCGATATCGCCTTTGCCTTCTGCTACGAGCATCTTTTGTCCGGCTGGCGTCATGCGGGGGCGGAGCTGTCGTTCTTCTCGCCGCTCGCAGACGAGGCGCCTTTGGACGATGCCGATGCGGTTTATCTGCCGGGCGGTTATCCCGAGCTTCATGCGGGGCGCCTGGCGAATGCCGCGGGGTTCAAATCCGGTATGGCGGCGGCACGGGATCGCGGCGCGCGCATTTTCGGCGAATGCGGCGGTTATATGGTGCTCGGGGAGGGGCTTGTCGCGGCGGACGGCAAGCACTACGAAATGCTCGGCTTCCTGCCGCTGGTCACCAGCTTTGCCGAACGCAGGCGGCATCTCGGCTACCGGCGGATCACGCCGATCGATACCAGTTTTTTTGACGGTCCTCTGATGGCGCATGAGTTTCACTATGCCACGATCCTGTCGGAAGGGGCTGCCGACCGGCTGTTCGATACCGCCGATGCCGCCGGTACGCCGCTTGGGCTTGCCGGGTTGCGGCGCGGCCGGGTGGCCGGTTCCTTCATGCATATCATCGACAGGGCTTCGGCCGTATGAGTGCACCGATCGTGCATGGCGGCGGGGTCACCGAAGCGGTGGCTGTTTTCGGTGGTAGCCCTGAAGACTGGCTGGATTTGTCGACAGGAATCAATCCCAATCCGGTGGCACTGCCGGATATCCCGGTCAGTGCCTGGCACCGGCTGCCGGATCGTCATCTGGTCGATACGGCCCGCAGCGCCGCCGCCGGTTACTATCGCAGCGGCCCAATCCAGCCGCTCCCCGTTCCCGGCACCCAATCGGTCATCCAGCTCCTGCCGCGTCTCGCCGCGCAGGGTGGGCGGATCGCCATTTTTGCGCCCACCTATGGCGAATATGCCCGCGTGTTTGCTGCGGCGGGCTTCCGTGTTGACGAGATTTCCACGCCCGATCAACTGACGCCGGATCATGGACTGGCAGTCGTCGTCAACCCGAACAACCCGACGGGGCGAACCTATCCGCCGGCGGATCTGGTTGGCATGGCAAAGCGGATGCAGGCGAATGGCGGGTTGCTTCTGGTCGATGAAGCCTTTGGCGACATGCAGCCCGGTCTCAGCGTCGTGCCGTCGGTGGCCAGTCACGGCAATCTGATCGTCTTTCGCTCCTTCGGCAAATTCTTCGGTCTGGCGGGCCTGCGGCTCGGTTTCGTCATTGCTGCGGAGTCGGTCTTGTCGGCGTTTCAGGAATGGCTCGGACCTTGGGCGGTCTCAGGTCCGGCGCTGGTGACCGCGGCCAGACTGATGGGCGGCGACACGCAGGCGGTAGGGGCAGGCATATCGCAACGCAAAGCCGGTCTCGATGCCGTTTTGCGGCAGGCGGAGCTGACTGTTATCGGCGGCACGCCGCTTTTCGCGCTGGTCGAACACGATCGGGCTTCAGACCTGCACGAGCGGCTTTGTCATGCCCGCATTCTGACGAGAAAATTCAGCTATGCGCCGTTCTGGCTGAGGATTGGGCTTGCGCCGGATGTGGTAGGCGATACACGCTTGGCGGACGCCTTGCGCAACGCGGACCTCGCCTGAACGGATTTTCGCATGTCGACCGAAATTTTTGTCGTGCTGATGGCTGCTCTGGTGCTCGACCGGATCGTTGGCGATCCCGAATGGCTATGGCGGCGGTTGCCGCATCCGGTCGTGCTCTTCGGCACAATGATCGGCTGGTGTGACCGGACGTTCAACCGCAAGCGCCTCGGGGGCGACGCCTTGCGGATCAGCGGTGTTCTCACGATTGCCGGACTGCTGCTGTGGAGCCTCGTCTGCGGCTGGCTGCTGCACCGGCTGTTCGTGCAGATCGGGCTTTTCGGGTGGGTGCTCGAAACAATCGTCGTTGCGGTCTTCCTGGCGCAGAAGAGCCTTGCCGATCATGTGTTGCAGGTCGCGGCCGGGTTGCGCTCCGGCGGACTGGAGGGCGGCCGCAAGGCGGTCGCGATGATCGTCGGGCGCGATCCGGAGACGCTGGACGAACCGGCCGTGTGCCGCGCGGCGATCGAGAGCCTGGCCGAGAATTTTTCCGACGGCGTCGTCGCGCCGGCATTCTGGTATGCGCTGCTCGGCCTGCCTGGATTGCTTGCCTACAAGATGCTCAACACCGCCGATTCGATGATCGGTCACAAGAGCCCGAAATATCTCCATTTCGGCTGGGCTTCGGCCCGCCTCGACGATCTCGCCAATATTCCGGCAGCCCGGCTGTCCATCCTGTTGATTGCCGCTGGCGCAGCGATCATCAGCGGGCGGCGGGCGGCGCGCAATGCGCTCGGCACGGCACTGCGCGACCACGGGCTGCATCGTTCGCCCAATTCCGGATGGCCGGAAGCGGCAATGGCCGGTGCGCTCGACGTGCAGCTGGCGGGGCCGCGGATCTATTCCGGCACGCTGGTGCATGAACCGATGATCCATGGCGCCGGCCGGCCGGTGGCAACCGCCGGCGATGTGCAAAGTGGCGTTTCGATATTTTACGGCGCCTGCATGACGCTCGCAGTCCTGGTCGCACTTGCCGCCGCCATCGCCAGTATAGTTTGAAGCTGTTACTCGGATAGAAAACTGTATCCGTGCCTCGTTAATCCCGAATTTTCCAATTTTCTTAAACGTCTATCATCGCGATGGCTGTAAAGTCTGTGTCGTGTTGGGACACCAGTAAAAAGATGCGTAAATTCGGAGAGGATTTTTCATGCGTAGATTCTTCGTCGGCTTTCTGGTCCTGTTGTTCATGCAGTTCCATTCTCCTTCTGCCTTCGCGACCAATCTTGTTGCCAAAATCAGCCTTTCTTCCCAGACGATGACGGTGTCGCAGAACGGTTCCGTGCGGTATCGCTGGAAAGTCTCCACGGCGCGCAAGGGTTATGTTACGCCGCAGGGAAGCTGGAGCGCCAAGTGGCTGTCGAAAAACCATCGCTCGCGCAAGTATGACGATGCGCCCATGCCCTATGCGGTGTTCTTCAACGGCGGTTACGCCGTCCACGCGACCTTCGACCTCAAACGCCTCGGCCGCCCGGCCTCGCACGGCTGCATCCGCCTGCATCCGGACAATGCCGCGGAGTTCTTCTCGCTTGCCAGCCAGTATGGCCTGAAGAACACCCAGATCGTCGTGACGCGCTGATTGGGCAAGAGGCCGACCATGAGGCTGACGGTGACGCCGGCCTCATGGTTTTGTGCTGTTCAGTTCAGGTCGATGACGATCTTGCCGAACGCCCCGCGATAAAGGTGCTCGAGTGCTGAATGCAGGTCTTCCAGCGGATACCGTTTGTCAATGACCGGTTTCAGTTCCGTCGAATCGATGGCCCGGACAAAATCTTCAAAGGCCCGCCGGTGGCCGACGCTGATGCCCTGAATGATCGGTGACTTCAAAAGCAGCGGAGCTGCCGGTCCGGCGATCTCGAAACCTTCGAAAACACCGATGACCGATATTCGTCCGTGAACGGCCACCGCGTGGATCGACTGCCCGAGATTGGGGCCTCCGGTGATTTCCAGGATATGATGGGCGCCTTCATCACCGGTGATCCTGTAGATGGCTTCGACCCAGTCCTCATTGCTGCTGTTGATGCCATGGTCGGCGCCGAGCGCCTTGGCCCGTTCCAGTTTCTCGTCGCTACGTGACGTCACGATAACGTTGGCGCCATGCGCTTTGGCGATCTGAAGCCCGAACAACGCGACGCCGCCTGTTCCCTGGACGAGCACGGTCGACCCCGCCTTGAGTTTGCCGAGTTCAATCAACGAGAACCATGCAGTTAATCCCGCGACGGGCAGGGTGCTTGCCTCGGCGTCATCAAGGCTGCGAGGCGACGCGACAAACCAGCTCTCCGGGAACACCACGTAGTCGGCAAGCACGCCCTGGTATGCGCCGCCAAGGGTCTTGTAGGCCGGTGTGCGGGCATTGCCGTTGTCTCCCGCGTCGATCCAGTCCGGTTTGAAAGTGGACATCACCCGGTCGCCGGGCTTGAACCGCGTGACACTGGTTCCAATTGCATCGACCACGCCCGCCATATCTGAAACGGGAATGAAGGGATCGGGAAGGGGCAGTCCCATCCCCGTCTCGATCACCAGCTTGTCGCGATAGTTGAGCGATGCGGCAGAAACCTTTACGCGGATTTCGCCTTGTCCCGGTTGCGGGATACCAACAGTCTCGAGTTTCAGTTTATCACGGCCGATGGCCGCCATCGACCAGCGCCTCATGAGGTCCGTCATGTTTCGTCTCCTGCTTTTGGTTTGTTCCAAGCTATGAGGCTAAACTAGCATTGCGTTTCATTCGCCAGTGGCGATATGATTTCCGATCATTGGTTCCTTGAGGGCTACAAACAGATGAACGATCGTTTGAGTGGCGTGTCCGTCTTTGTCGAGGCCGTCGAGGCTGACAGCTTTTCCGCGGCGGCCCAGCGACTAAATCTGTCCCGCTCGGCCGTTGGCAAGACGATTGCGCGGCTGGAAGATCGGCTCGGCGCTCGGCTTTTTCATCGCACTACGCGCAGTCAGACGCTGACTGAGGACGGACAGGCCTTTTATGAGCGTTGCCTGCGGGCGCTGGAGGAGTTGCGGGCAGGCGAAGCGATGCTCGAATCAGGCCGCAAGGAAGTCGTGGGTCGCCTGCGGATCTCCATGCCAGTCCTGTTTGGCCGCCGCTGTGTCGCGCCGATTCTACTGAAGCTTGCTGGCGAGCATCCGAAGCTCGAACTCGATCTGAATTTCACCGACAGCCGGGTCGACATCGTCGAAGACGGATTCGATCTCGCTATCCGCAATGGCCCGCTCAGCGAATGGCCCGGGTTGATGACCCGCCGACTTTCGCATCAGCGTATGACGGTCTGCGCGTCTCCGGAATATCTGCGCAGCCATGGCGTGCCGAAGACCAGGGAGGAGCTGCTTGAACATCCTGCAATCCTGTATGCCAGGTCCGGGCGTATCCGCTCATGGCTTTTCCCGGCGGAGAGTGGGCCGGATGCGGAAATCCTGCCGCGTTCACGCATGCGCTTCGACGATCTGGAAATGATCGCCGATGCCGCTGTCGCAGGGCTTGGGATTGTCTGGCTGCCCTGCTGGCTGGTCCAGGAAAGGGTTCGGGCCGGCAGCCTTGTCCGGCTCTTCGAAAATGAACGCCGATTGTCTTTCGATTGCTACGCCGTTTGGCCGAAAACGCCGCATCTGCCGCTCAGGGTGAGGCTTGCCATCGATGCGCTGGCAGCCCGTCTGCCTGCCGCGACCGGCCTTTGAGGGCAGGGATTGCGCGCATATCCTGCTGTTTGCGCAACACAGTTGTTCTAAATGCAACTCTTGGGCTCAAGGCCATTGGCTTTTCGGCCGCATTTACCTATAGGATCGGCCAAACATGTATTCTAAAGAGGTATGGGCGTGACAGCTACATTCGACAAGGTTGCCGACATCATTGCAGAAACCAGCGAGATCGATCGCGAGACGATCACGCCCGAGAGCCACACCATCGACGATCTCGGTATCGACAGCCTGGACTTCCTCGACATCGTGTTTGCGATCGACAAGGAATTCGGCATCAAGATCCCGCTTGAGCAGTGGACGCAGGAAGTCAACGAAGGCAAAGTTTCGACGGAAGAGTATTTCGTCCTGAAGAACCTCTGCGCCAAGATCGACGAACTGAAGGCCGCCAAGGCCTGAAACATATCCTGCGTTTGACGCGCGGAACACGCGTATGAACGATATCAATGCCGCCTGTCGCGTGGTCTGCGCTTGACAGGCGGCATTTGCGTTTTTACTTGACGGTCGCATGATCGCGACACCGGACCGGTTTCGGGCGGGGTCATGCGCTGATTTGAAATCCGGAGTCTTGCCGGCGCTGTCTTCAAAGCGCCGTGCTCCGGGCCAAGCTGGATTTGCTCCTGATGCTCCTTGAATATTTTCAGATGATCGATCGGGTCGAGACGGTCGATCTCAACGCCAAGACGCTGACGGCGCGATCGGTCGTTCCGGCCAAAAGCCCTGTTTTCGAGGGGCATTTCCCCGGCTACCCGCTGGTTCCCGGCGTTCTCCTGATCGAGACGATGGCACAGGCCTGTGGTTTTCTCGTGCTGGCCGCCACCGATTTCGCTGCCATGCCGTTCCTGATGTCGGTCGACAGCGCCAAGATGCGCACCTTTGTCGAGCCGGAAGCGGTGCTCGACATCGAAGCCTTTCTGGAGCATGACGGCTCCGGTTTTGCCGTCGTGAAGGCAAAGATCACCTCGCAGGGCAAGAAAGTCTGCGATGCGCAGCTGAAATTGCGCACCATGCCGTTCGATCAGGTGCCGCTCGGCCCGATCGTCAGGAAACGTGCCGAAGAAGTGGGGCTGATCGCCGCTATGGCGCATTCGGCCACGACGGAGGAATGACGATGAGCAAGTCCGCCAATGATGTCGTGATCACCGGTGTCGGCATCGTCACCAGCCAGGGCGTCGGTACCGAAGTGCACACAGCACTTCTGACGGCCGGCCAGCCGCCGGTGGTTCGTGTCGATACCGAACGTTTCGCGCCTTATCCGGTGCATCCGCTGCCGGAAATCGATTGGTCCCAGCAGATCGCCAAGCGCGGCGACCAGCGCCAGATGGAAAACTGGCAGCGCCTCGGCGTCTTCAGCGCCGGCCTGGCACTTGACGATGCCGGGTTCAAGGACGATCTGGACGCCTGCGGCAGCATGGACATGATCGTGGCGGCCGGCGGCGGCGAGCGCGATATCAATGTCGATTCGCTGATCGTCGACGAAGCCCTCAAGCGCAATGACCGCGAACAGCTGCTCAATGAAAAACTGACGACGGAGCTGCGCCCGACGCTGTTCCTGGCGCAGCTTTCCAATCTGCTGGCCGGCAATATCTCAATCGTCCACAAGGTCACGGGCTCTTCGCGAACCTTCATGGGGGAAGAAGGCGCGGGGATTTCGGCGATCGAAACCGCCTTTGCCCGTATCAAGGCTGGACAGTCGACCCATACGCTGGTCGGCGGCGCCTTTTCAGCCGAACGTCTCGACATGATCCTGCTTATCGAAGCGATCCAGGGCCATGCGCTTGGTGGCTATCATCCGATCTGGTCGCGCAAGCCGGAAGATGGTGGCGGCATGATCCTCGGCTCGGTCGGTGCCTTTTTGATGCTGGAATCGCGCGAACACGCTGAAGCGCGCGGCGCGCGCATCTACGCGACGATCGATGCGATCGGTGGCGACCGGGGCAGCCGTGACGGCGACCGCCTTGAGCAGCGGCTGGACTATCTGACGAAGCCTGCGGCCGATGCCGATCCGGCCGCAACGATCGTGTTTTCCGGCACGACCGGATTTCACGATCTCGCAGCCCGCGAAAGGGCGTTCCTGGATGCCCAGTTCCCGAAGGCAGCGATTCGCGCCTATGGCGGGCTTGCCGGGCATGGGCTGGAAGCGCAGTTCCCGCTGGGTCTTGCTTTCGCAGCGTTGGCGCTCGGTTCTGGCGCCAAGGTTCCACCCTTCGATCCGGCGGCTGAAGCGCCCATGGAAAAACCTGCCACGACGGCCATCGTCACGACGATCGGTCATGCACGCGGCGAAGGCATCGCCGTTCTCTCGGCAGCAGAATAAGGAGCGGCAGATATGACCAGCGCTTACAAGGATCATCTCGGCCGCCCGCTGATCGCCGTTACCGGCATGGGCGTCATCACCTCGCTCGGCCAGGGTCTCGAAGACAATTGGAAGGCGCTGACGTCGGGCGTTTCAGGCATCCACAAGATTACCCGTTTTCCCACCGAGGGCCTCTCGACCCGAATCAGCGGAACCGTCGATTTCATTGATATTCCAGCCGAAAACTCCGTCGAGCGGTCCTACGCCTTTGCCCGCGAAACGACCGCGGAAGCCTTGGCGCAGGCCGGTCTGTCCGGCGATTTCAATGGACCGCTGTTTCTGGCGGCGCCGCCGATCGAGCCGGAATGGAGCGCCCGCTTCGAACTGGCCGACCGGGCAAAGCCGTCCGAAAAGCCGGGCGATGCCTATAACCGTTTTCTCGCAGCGATGCGTGAACGTGCCGATGCAGTCTTCCACGAGGCCTCGCTGTTTGGCGCGATATCCGAGCGTCTGTCCGACCGGTTCGGAACGCGCGGCCTGCCCGTGACCCTGTCGACGGCCTGTGCCTCCGGTGCGACGGCCATCCAGCTTGGCGTTGAAGCGATCCGGCAGGGGCGCACGGATCGTGCACTCACTGTTGCCACGGACGGTTCGGTCAGCGCGGAAGCGCTGATCCGCTTTTCGCTTCTCTCTGCCCTGTCCACCCAGAACGATCCGCCGGAGCGGGCATCGAAGCCTTTCTCCAAGGACCGCGACGGCTTCGTCATTGCGGAAGGTGCCGCAACGCTGGTGCTCGAATCGCTGGAGGCAGCCGTGGCGCGTGGCGCGCGGATTTACGGCATCCTGAAAGGCTGCGGCGAGAAGGCGGATTCGTTCCACCGCACGCGTTCCTCGCCCGATGGCGGGCCGGCGATCGCAACGATCCGCGCAGCGCTTGCCGATGCCGGTTTGAGCGAGGGCGATATCGGCTATATCAACGCGCACGGCACATCGACGCCGGAGAATGACAAGATGGAATACGGCGCGATGCTGTCGGTGTTCGGCGAGGCCCTGCCGTCCATTCCCGTCTCATCGAACAAGTCGATGATCGGTCATACGCTCACCGCCGCCGGCGCCGTCGAGGCCGTGTTCTCGCTGCAGACGATCCTCACAGGCACGCTGCCGCCGACGATCAACTATCAGAATCCCGATCCATCCATCGTTCTCGATGTCGTGCCGAACGTGAAGCGGGACGCCAGGGTCACGGCCGTGCTGTCGAACTCCTTCGGCTTCGGCGGTCAGAACGCCAGCCTTGTCATGGCGGCCGAACCGGCCTAATTCGACACGCGACACTTTTCGATGAAAGATGCCCCCGGGCGTAAGGACTTATATCATGCGCGCTTTGCAACTGGTCGACGACCGCAAGCTGGAAATTACCGATCTTCCCGAACCGGAAGCACCGGGTCCCGGTGAAGTCACGCTCCGCGTCAAGGCTGTCGCGCTCAATCATATCGACGTGTGGGGTTGGCGCGGCATGGCGTTCGCCAAGCGCAAGATGCCGCTGGTGATCGGCGCGGAGGCCTCCGGCGTGGTCGATCAGATCGGCCCGGGTGTCGCCAATGTTCTGCCGGGGCAGCTTGTTTCCATCTACGGTGCCCGTACCTGCGGCCTCTGCCGTCCGTGCCGTGAAGGCCGCGACAATCTGTGCGAACATGTCGGCGGCGTGCATGGCTTCCATCTCGACGGCTTTGCCCAGGAAAAGGTCAATCTTCCGGCACGCCTGCTCGTTCCGGCCCCTCCGGGGGTGGATGCTGTTGCTGCTGCGGTTGCTCCTGTGACGTTCGGCACCGTCGAGCATATGCTGTTCGACAATGCCAAGCTTGAGCCCGGCGAAACCATCCTCATTCACGCTGGCGGCTCCGGCATCGGTTCGGCGGCGATCCAGCTTGCCAAGAAGATCGGCTGTACCGTCATCACCACCGTCGGCTCCGACGACAAGATCGAGCGGGCCAAGGCGCTTGGTGCCGATCACGTCATCAACTATCGCGTCGATCGCTTCGAGGGCGTCGTGCGCAAGCTGACCAAGAAGAAAGGCGTCGATGTCGTCTTCGAACATGTCGGCAAGGACACCTGGGCGGCGTCGATGTTCTGCCTGAAGCGGGGCGGGCGTCTGGTCACCTGTGGCTCGACCTCCGGCGTCTCGACCGAGATGAACCTGATGATGCTGTTCCAGCAGCAGCTGAAGCTGCTCGGCTCGTTCGGCTGCCGCATGGAAAACATGGCGGATGCCATGCAGAAGATGGCGCGCGGCCTCGTTCACCCCGTCATCGATACGGAAGTCGGTTTTGGTGAAATCGACAAGGCGCTGGAGCGGATGGAAACCCGCCAGGTCTTCGGTAAAATCATCCTGCGGATGGACTGAACGCCGTGCGCATGCTGATCACACGGCTGGTTCTCTCGGCGGAGCGTTTTCGCCAGTGGTCGATCGCCCAGTTCGTCTTCCTGCTCTTGGGCACGCTGAAGCTGTTCCCTGCCAGAGGCGCCATCGAGTTTGCCGACCGCTTTACCCGCTGGCTCGGACCGAAGCTGAAGGGCCGCCACAGGCTGACCCTGACCAATCTGCGCAATGCGTTTCCGGAAAAGAGCGAGGCCGAGATCGAGGCAATCGCGCTCGAAAGCTGGGGCAGCATCGGGCGGCTGGCTGCCGAATACGTCTTCCTCGACGAGATCTTCGATTTCGATCCGGCCAACACGAAGCCGGGCCGTATCGAGGTTTCAGGCATTCCGCTGTTTCTCGAACTGCGCGACAACCCGCGCCCGTTCATCGTCTTCACCGCCCATAGCGGCAATTTCGAGCTTCTGCCGGTCGCAAGCGCGGCATTTGGCCTTGACGTGACGGTGCTTTTCCGTCCGCCCAACAATCCGTATGTTGCCGAAAAAGTCTTTAATTTCCGCAAGCAGCGCATGGGCAACCTCGTTCCCTCGCATGCCGGTTCGTCCTTTACGCTGGCGCGCAAGCTGGAGGCGGGCGGCGCTGTCGGGGTTCTGGTCGACCAGAAGTTCCGCAAGGGCCTGACGACCACGTTCTTCGGCCGGGATGTGCGTACCAATCCGCTGCTGGCCAAACTGGTGCGGCAGTTCAATTGCGAGGTTTATCCGGCGCGCTCCATCCGGTTGCCGGACGGGCGCTTCCGGCTCGAGCTCGAGCCCGCCATCGACATTCCGCGCAGGGCTGACGGCAGCGTCGATGTCACCGCGACGGCACAGCTGCTCAACGATAAGGTCGAGAGCTGGGTGCGCGAATATCCGGGACAATGGCTCTGGTATCATGACCGCTGGAACATCAAGAAAAGCCTGAAAGACTGACACAGCGTTCGACTGCGGACGGCCCTTTAAAAAATGGGGGTTTCAAGCATGTTGCATCGCAATGGAATCAGTTAAACAGGTTTTACCCTTTCAGGTCGTATTTCTGATCTGGTCGCGCTATGGATGTTTTCCGTGGCGGAGGGCGTCATTTTTAAAAATGCTGCGGAATTGTATTTTATTTCATCTTGAGTGCCTAAAATAAGTTTACCGGAAACGTTTCAGGTTATTTTTGAGGAGTTGAACGCCTCTTCGTTGGGTGTAAACTTCAATAATTACAGTATGCGATTGCAAGCATTTCCGGGTTGAGACTGAGGGCTGCTCAATCGATTTATGTTTTGGTTGCGTTCAATTTTCCAAAAGCTCGGGCGGGCGATGTTGGAAGATCGGGTGGAGTGGGGTGGAAAATTGAAAGCACTGATCGAGCTCTTCTGGTTCAAATATTCTCAACTGCAATATGCGGTCAAATCCGGCGATGACCTGCTGATCAGCATTCTTGACCGCGAGATCGAACCGGTTCTGGGCGCGATCTATCAGGAAACGGCCGAGACTGTCGCCGAAGCGCGTCTGCAGTTTCAGTTCATTCTCGATCTGTTGAGCAAGGAAGCCGACGACGTCTCCAGTGTGCTGCGTCAGCGTGAAGCCCTGCAAGCGCTGGCGGACCGGTATTTTTCCCGGGGAAGCGATGAGGTTCTCGGAAAGCCTCAGGGGCCTTCTCCGGCGCCTGTCGCTGCGCTGAAGGGGCGGGCCGCCGACGAAGGGTTCCTCAATGAGGCGATCCTCGATTGTCTGCCGGATCGCATTGCGGTCATCACGCCGGACTACCGCTATCTCTATACCAATCCCGTCAACGCCGCGCGGCTTGAGGAGCGCCCGATGGATCTCGTCGGCCGTCACATCGTCGAGTTCGTCGGCATCCAGCGCTTCGAACAGCGGGTCAAGCCGAACCTCGACAAATGTTTTTCCGGTGAAATGGTCGATTATACCTTCGCCAAGGAGGTCGGAAGCCGGACTATCGTGGTGCGCTGCCGCATGACGCCATGCATGTCGAGCACCGGCAAGATCATCGGTGCGATCCTGATGCTGCAGGAAATCGCCGACCGCCGCCGCTCAATCGCGGCCTGAAGGCCGAAAGGCGAGGGCGGTTTGCCCTCGCGCAATCTCAATTGTCGTTTTGCCGTTATTTGTCGGACCACACAGCCAGTTCGTAGCCGTCCAGGTCCTGGAACTGGAACCGCCTGCCGCCGGGGAAGGCAAAGGTTTCAACGACGATGCGGGCACCCGCCGCTTCCAGCCGCGCCTGTGTTGCGGCGAGATCGTCCGCATAGAGAATGACCAGGGGACCGCCCGGTTTGACTGGCCCGGTCGTCAACCCGCCGGTCAGCCGCCCATCGCTGAATTCGCAATAGGTCGGGCCGTAGTCGGTGAACGACCAGCCGAAGGCAGTGCCATAGAATGCCTTCGAGCGGGCGATGTCGGCAACCGCGAATTCGATGTTGTCGATCTGGCGATCGATGCCCTTCTGTCCCATTTCCGTCTTCCTTGTTTATGTTTGCAGCAGTTTTTTCAGTGTGGTGAGGTCCTTGAGGACCCAGTCGGCATCAGCTTCGAATTGTTCGTCGCTCATCCCGGACTGTTTCAGCAGGGTGAACATGACTTCCGTCCCGTCACCGTTCGGCACGACGCGCAGCACATTGTTGACCTGTTGGCCTGATTCCATCGTGACGAGGTGATCTAGCACGCCAAAATCGTTGTATGGCGTGAAATGCACGCGGACGCTGCCGAGGACCCCGTGCGCCACCCAGTCCTCGCCATCCGGCTCCAGCCCGGTCCCAAGTCCGGATGCCCAGAGCGGCATGTTTTCCGGTCTGGCTGCGAAGGCATACACATCGCGCCAGTGTCTTTCGATGCTGATATGGACGATTCTTGCTTTCATCGCGGGCACGGTGTTTTCCTTTCATCCCGCTGCCGGCGAATTTGCCGCTGCCGGAGCGCAAAATCTTGAACGAAACGGACAATCAACCGGCGCATTGCCGGCGAATGTCGCTGGCCGACAAGCCGGGATGGCGCCGGCTGCTGCTCCCTGTAGTGTCCGGCAGACGATGCCATGACCAGCTCTTTCGGCTCCATATTCAACCGTCGTCCTCCGCCTCTCCATCCGACCGCACGACGCTTTCGCACGCTGCTAAACTTATCCGGCCTGTCCGGAAAAGTCTCGCTTTTGACAACAATCACTTGTCGTTAATCGATTTGAATGCCAAAACTCCGTCAGCATTCGCTAGGCGGGTTCAGGCGTTCAGCGCCGTACAAAAAATGTCCCGCACAGTTCAATCTGGTGGAGTTGTCGCCAATGCCCGGCCGGGCTGCGGCGCTCCGCCATCCAACGGAGGCACATACGTGGCACAGGCAGAAATCGGCCTTATCGGTCTTGGCGTTATGGGATCGAATCTGGCGCTCAACATTGCCGAAAAGGGCAACAAGATCGCAGTCTTCAACCGCACGGTCGACGCGACGCGGAAATTTTATGCCGAAGCTGGCGAATTGCAGAGCCAGATCGTGCCTTGCGAAACCATCGAGGAATTCGTTGCCGCCATCCGCCCGCCGCGCCCGATCATCATCATGATCAAGGCCGGCGAGCCGGTCGACCAGCAGATGGAACTGCTCAAGCCATACCTTGAGAACAACGACATCATGATCGATGCCGGTAATGCCAATTTCCGCGATACGATGCGCCGCTTCGACAATCTCAAGGACAGCGGCCTGACCTTCATCGGCATGGGCGTGTCCGGCGGCGAGGAGGGCGCGCGTCATGGCCCGTCCATCATGGTCGGCGGCAAGGAAGAGTCCTGGAAGCGCGTCGAGAAGGTTCTGACCTCGATCGCCGCCAAATACAATGAAGACCCGTGCGTTGCCTGGCTCGGTGAAAACGGCGCCGGTCACTTCGTCAAGACCATCCACAACGGCATCGAATATGCCGACATGCAGATGATCGCCGAAATCTACGGCATCCTGCGCGACGGCCTGAAGATGAGCGCCACGGAAATCGGCGAAGTCTTCGGCACGTGGAACAAGGGACGGTTGAACTCCTACCTGATCGAAATCACCGAGAAGGTCCTGAAGGCAGCCGATCCGATCACCGGCAAGCCGATCGTCGATCTCATCCTCGACAAGGCCGGCCAGAAGGGCACCGGCAAGTGGTCGGTGATCGAAGCGCAGAACATGGGTATCCCGGCAACCGCCATCGAGGCTGCCGTTGCCGCCCGCAGCATCTCGTCCGTCAAGAGCGAACGCGAAGCGGCTGAAAAGGTGCTCGGCCTGCCTGCCGTCGGCGAATTCAAGGTCGCCGACAAGGCTGCCTTCCTGAAGGACCTCGAAAGCGCGCTGCTGGCCGCCAAGATCGGCGCTTATGCGCAAGGCTTCGCCGTCATGGCGCAGGCCTCGCGTGAGTTCAACTGGAACCTGCCGATGCCGACGATCGCCAGGATCTGGCGTGCGGGCTGCATCATCCGCTCGGTCTTCCTCGACGAGATCACCACGGCCTTCACCAAGGATCCGAACGTCGCCAACCTGATCGTCACCCCGGCCTTTGCCGATATGGTCAAGGAAACCGACGGTGCGCTTCGCCGGGTTGTCTCGGCGGCTGCTCTTGGTGGCCTGCCGGTACCGGCGCTCGCTTCGGCGCTCGGCTATTTCGACAGCTATCGCCGCGGCCGCGGCACGGCCAATGTCATCCAGGCACAGCGCGACTTCTTCGGCGCGCATGGCTTTGACCGCGTTGATGGCGCCGATGCGCATCATGGCCCCTGGGGCAGCGGACTGAACGCCTGATATCGGGCTTGATTGAGAAAGCACATGGAGCGGCCGCTGATCGACAGCGGCCGTTCTGCTTTGTGCCGGTCAGTTCTGCAGAACCGGAAAGCTCAGGGTCTGCAGTTCTGCCGCAGACTGACCTTCTATGCGGGCAATCACTGCCTTTGCCAGTTCGCGGCCTGCCAGCCGGAAATCTTCCCTGAGCGTGATGACTTCGGGCCTGAGCCACTGAAGGAAGTCGTTCGATTGTTTCGACACCATGTCGACGTCGTGCGCGAGCTTCAATCCCGCATCTTCAGTTCCGGCCACGAGCGCCACGGCTCCTGCGCCGCTGCCTGAGATCACGCCGTCGGGGGCGTCTGGCGCGCGCATTGCAGCCTCGCAGGCCGCGCGGATATCCACCAGGCTGTTGTCGAGATCGACCTTGTTGAACGGAACCGCCGTCGCGCCGAAATCGCGCAGACCGCGCTCGAAACCGGCGCGCATGTGCATATGATAGGTCAGGGACGGTGGCGGGTGCAGCAGCATGATCCGGCGGCGGCCGCGTTCCACCAGCATGCGCACGGCATCATAGGCGAAGCGCTCGTTGTCGAAGTCGTGATAGGGATGGACGAGGCCCATTTCGGTGCGGCCATGCGTACCAAAGGGAAAATTGCGCTCCATCATCAGGGCGACGCGCGGATCCTTCGGCTCGGTACGTGAGATGATGACGCCATCAGCGGCTCCCGTCTCCAGAACATAACGCACCGGATCGAGCGGATCGCTGCGGGCGCTGTAGGGCGTGATGACCAGGTGATACTGGGTGGCCGCAAGGACTTCCGAGATACCGACGACCATGGGGCTCGTCAGGCCGATGAATTCTTCTTCCAGGCTGAGGATCAGGCTGATGACGTTTGTCTTGCCGGTGCGCAGCCGAACGCCGGCGCGATTGGGCTGATAGCCCACCTGCTTGGCGACAAGCCGCACCCGTTCCTTGGTTTCGGCGCCGATATCCGGAGCGTCCTTCAATGCCCGCGACACCGTGGTGATGCCGAGACCGGTCATGAAGGCGATTGTCTTCAAGGTCGGCCGTTCATTCAGCGAGGGGGGCGTTATTGCCTGCCTGCTCTTGGTCTTCTCGTCCATTCCCCACCCATCGCCTTCCTGTATTCAGGCCGCAACGTCGCACGGACGGTGGCACCCTGCAGCGGAGCCCCCAAGCTCTCATCTGCCTTATATCTGATTTGCGATTTTTAGGCACCTGTCGCCCATTCTCTCCCCCAATGCCAAAATCTGTAACGATACAGTAGACTTGTCGAGCGGTTTTTTCGCTTTCGAAACGGCATTTCTCCGTAAGGTTGAATCATGCGCTGCATGATGTGAATTTTGCATCTGCGAAGTGCGTGGCCAGCCGGAATTTATACAAATGTGCAAAAATACACAGAAATATTTGCATTTAATATGATTTTTTCGACGAATACGCAGCGCAGCAAAGGGACGGCGCCAATGCGCAGTTTTGAGGATTTATACATCTATAAATTGTTGTTTGGTTTTTATGAGGAATTATGCGTTGTGTCTGTTGCGTCTGCAAATCGATTGAACTAAGTTTTTTACGGTAACGTTACAGTGAGGGAGGAAAACTCATGAAATTGCGTTTGTTGGCTGCTGCATTGGCGGCGAGTGTAGTGCTTCCATTTGGTGCGGCTAACGCGGCCGAGCTGGAAGTGACCCATTGGTGGACGTCCGGCGGTGAAGCTGCGGCGGTTGCAGAACTTGCCAAGGCATTCGATGCCACCGGCAACAAATGGGTGGACGGCGCGATCGCCGGTTCCGGCGGCACGGCGCGGCCGATCATGGTCAGCCGCATCACCGGCGGCGACCCGATGGGCGCGACCCAGTTCAACCACGGCCGTCAGGCCGAGGAGTTGGTTCAGTCCGGATTGATGCGCGACCTGACCGATGTTGCCACCAAGGAACATTGGAAAGACATCATCAAGCCGTCGAGCCTGCTCGACAGCTGCACCATCGACGGCAAGATCTATTGCGCCCCGGTCAATATCCACTCCTGGCAGTGGCTGTGGCTCTCGAATGCGGCCTTCAAGACGGCCGGCGTCGAAGTGCCGAAGAACTGGGACGAATTCGTGGCTGCCGCTCCGGCGCTTGAAAAGGCGGGTATCGTTCCGCTGGCAGTCGGTGGCCAGCCATGGCAGGCAAACGGCGCCTTCGGCGTCCTGATGATCGCGATCGGCGGCAAGGATGTCTATCAGAAGGTCTTCGCCGACAAGGATGCGGAAGCGGCCGCTGGCCCGGAAATGGTCAAGGTCTTCAAGGCTGCCGACGATGCGCGCCGCCTGTCGAAGGGCACCAATGTCCAGGACTGGAACCAGGCGACCAATCTGGTGATCACCGGAAAGGCAGGCGGCCAGATCATGGGTGACTGGGCGCAGGGTGAATTCCAGCTTGCCGGCCAGAAGGCTGGTACCGACTATACCTGCCTGCCGGGTCTCGGTGTGAATGAGGTCATTTCGACCGGTGGCGATGCGTTCTATTTCCCGCTCCTGAAGGATGAGGAAAAGTCGAAGGCGCAGGAGGTGCTTGCATCGACGCTTCTGAACCCAACGACGCAGGTCGCGTTCAACCTGAAGAAGGGCTCGCTGCCGGTCCGCGGTGACGTGGATCTTGCTGCTGCCAACGATTGCATGAAGAAGGGCCTCGATATTCTGGCCAAGGGCAATGTTGTGACCAGCACCGACCAGATGGTTTCCGCGGACACCCAAAAGCAGATGGAAGATCTCTTCTCCGAGTTCTTCGCCACGCCGACGATGACGCCGGACGCTGCGCAGAAGCGTTTCGTCGATATCATCGCTGCGGCTGACTGACAGGACCAGTCTCTGTGGAAGGCCGGCTCCTCCTGTGGGGCCGGTCTGAAGTTCCCGGTTGATGCCATATCCGGACTTTCGCCACGTCCGCAAGAAAACCACGATCCAGGGGAGGGTTGACCTATGACGGGCCACGCGAACGCCGGCCGGCCAAACCAGTTGTTGCGCAATCTGCATTCGAAGATTGCCTCAATTCCGATGATTCTCACCGCCGTCGTCATCTTTCTCGGCGGTACGCTCTGGACGGTGTTTTATTCCTTCACCAATTCCAAGCTTCTGCCGCGCCTGACATTTGTCGGACTGGATCAGTACGAGCGGTTGTGGTCGGCACCCCGCTGGCTGATTTCCATCCAGAACCTGGCCATCTACGGCGTTTTTTCGCTGATTTTCAGCCTAGTGATCGGCTTCCTGCTCGCGGCGCTGATGGACCAGAAGATCCGGTTCGAGAACACCTTTCGCACGATCTTTCTCTATCCCTTCGCGCTCTCCTTCATCGTCACCGGCCTGGTCTGGCAGTGGATCCTCAATCCGGAGTTCGGCATCCAGTCGGTCGTGCGCTCGCTTGGCTGGAGCACATTCACGTTCGACCCGCTCTACAATCCCAGCATCGTCATCTACGGCATCCTGATCGCTGCACTCTGGCAGGGCACCGGGCTTGTCATGTGCCTGATGCTGGCAGGCTTGCGCGGCATCGACGAGGATATCTGGAAGGCTGCGCGCGTCGACGGCATCCCGATGTGGAAGACCTATCTTTTCATCATCATCCCGATGATGCGCGCCGTGTTCATCACCACGCTTGTGATCATCGCCAGCGGCATCGTCCGGGTCTACGACCTTGTCGTGGCGCAGACCAGCGGCGGTCCCGGCATCGCGTCGGAAGTGCCCGCCAAATACGTCTACGACTACATGTTCCAGGCGCAGAACCTCGGTCAGGGCTTTGCCGCCTCGACCATGATGCTGATCACCGTCGCCATCATCATCGTGCCCTGGGCCTATCTGGAATTCGGAGGACGCAAGCGTGGCTGATACGATATCCCTGAAGACGACAGCCGCCACGGCTGGACAACTCGCCGCCGGGCCGCGGGGCAAGAAGCCGCGCCCGATGTTTTCGCCGCGCAACATCATGATCTACGGCGCGCTGATCTTTGCCGCCGCCTATTACCTGCTGCCGCTCTACGTGATGGTCGTCACCTCGCTGAAGGGCATGCCGGAAATCCGGCTCGGCAACATCTTCTCGCCGCCGCTCGAAATCACCTTCGAGCCCTGGGTAAAAGCGTGGTCCAGCGCCTGCACGGGTCTCAACTGCGACGGCCTTTCGCGGGGGTTCTGGAACTCGGTGCGGATCACCATCCCCTCGACGATCGTTTCCATCGCCATTGCCTCGATCAACGGCTATGCGCTGGCCAACTGGCGCTTCAAGGGCGCGGACCTGTTTTTCACCATCCTGATCGTCGGCGCCTTCATCCCCTATCAGGTGATGATCTATCCGATCGTCATCGTGCTGCGCGAAATGGGTCTTTATGGCTCGCTCACCGGCCTGATCATCGTGCACACGATCTTCGGTATGCCGATCCTCACACTGTTGTTCCGCAATTACTTCACCTCGCTGCCGGAGGAACTGTTCAAGGCGGCGCGTGTGGATGGGGCAGGGTTCTGGACGATCTATTTCAGGATCATGCTGCCGATGTCGCTGCCAATCTTCGTGGTTGCGATGATCCTGCAGGTCACCGGCATCTGGAACGACTTCCTGTTCGGCGTCGTGTTCACGCGGCCGGAATACTACCCGATGACCGTCCAGCTCAACAATATCGTCAATTCGGTTCAGGGCGTGAAGGAATACAACGTCAACATGGCGGCAACCATCCTGACCGGTGCCGTGCCGTTGATCGTCTACTTCGTCTCCGGACGGCTTTTCGTCCGTGGCATCGCCGCCGGCGCAGTGAAAGGGTAATGGCATGAACAGCAACAGCGTATCGGTCAGGGATCTGTCGTTGAGTTTCGGTGCGGTCACCGTTCTCGAAACGCTCAATCTCGACGTCAAGGACGGCGAATTCCTCGTGCTTCTCGGTTCGTCCGGCTGTGGAAAATCGACCCTTCTCAATTGCATCGCCGGCCTTCTCGATGTCTCCGACGGCCAGATTTTCATCAAGGACAAGAACGTCACCTGGGAGGAACCCAAGGATCGCGGCATCGGCATGGTGTTCCAGTCCTATGCGCTTTATCCGCAGATGACGGTGGAGGGCAACCTGTCCTTCGGCCTCAAGGTCGCAAAGCTGCCGCAGGCGGAAATCGACAAGCGGGTGGCGCGCGCCGCCGAAATCCTGCAGATCCAGCCGCTGCTGAAGCGTAAGCCGTCCGAGCTGTCCGGCGGCCAGCGCCAGCGTGTGGCGATCGGCCGGGCGCTGGTGCGGGATGTCGATGTGTTCCTGTTCGACGAGCCGCTATCCAATCTCGACGCCAAGCTGCGTTCGGAACTGCGCGTCGAAATCAAGCGGCTGCACCAGTCTTTGAAGAACACGATGATCTACGTCACCCACGACCAGATCGAGGCGCTGACGCTGGCCGACCGGATCGCCGTGATGAAGAGCGGGGTCATCCAGCAGCTGGCCGATCCGATGACGATCTACAACATGCCGGAAAACCTCTTCGTCGCCGGGTTCATCGGTTCGCCGTCGATGAATTTCTTCCGTGGCGAGATCAAGGACAAGGGCGGCCGCAAGGTTGTCGATGTTAACGGCGTCGATTTCGGCATGGATGCCTATCCGGCCCGCGGACCTCTGGAGGCTGGCCGCAAAGTCGTTCTCGGCGTGCGCCCGGAACATGTCAAGGTCGACGAGCCCGGTGAGGAAATCCACGATGCGGTCGTGGATATCGAGGAGCCGATGGGGGCCGACAATCTCCTGTGGCTGAAGCTGGCCGGACAGACCATATCGGTGCGCATTGCCGGTTCGCGGCGCTATGCGCCGGGGACTGCACTGAAGCTCAGCTTTGACATGTCGATGGCCTCGATCTTCGATGCGGCGACGGAGAATAGGGTTTGATGGCTTGAATGGAGGGCGTGCGGGGTCCCCCCTGTCCCTCCGGGACATCTCCCCCACAAGGGGGGAGATTGCCCGAAACCTTGCTGCCCTCCCGACGCGATATGCGTGAGGGAAAAGAACAATCTTCCCCTTACGGGGGAGATGTCACCGAAGGTGACAGAGGGGGGTGAAAGCCCCAGACACGAAAGCATATTGGATATTCTCGCATGACCACCTTCATCCAGAACACCGCCATCGATCTTTCCGGCGACTGGCAGCTTGCCTCCTCCGACAACAGTCATGCGCTGACCATCGCCATTCCCGGCGATGTCCACAGCGCCCTGCAGACGGCAGGCGTGATCGCCGACCCCTATGCCGGCCGCAACGAGGATGACGTGCAATGGGTGGCGAACAAGGATTGGGTGCTTGAGCGGACCTTCGACATCGATGCGGCGGAGCTTTCGGGTCGCTGGTATCTCGACATCGCGAGCCTCGACACGATCGCCGACGTCTATGTCAACGAGCAGCAGGTTCTGCGAGCCGACAACTGCTTCCGGCGGTATCGCCCCGAGGTTGGGACCGCTCTGAAGGCAGGTGAAAATTGTCTGCGCGTCATCCTGCATTCCTCGATCGCGGCGGGTGCTGCACGGCAGGCCGAACAACCATTCTACATTCCCTATTCGATCGACAATTCGCCGATCCCCAACGGCAACATGCTGCGCAAGCCGCAATGCCATTTCGGCTGGGACTGGAATATCGCCATCGCGCCGCTCGGCATCTACGGCACGATCGCGCTGAAAAAGCTTGGGCCAGCCCGCATCGAGCATGTGACGACGCGGCAGGTGCCGCAGGTCGGCGGCGCGATCGATCTTCAGGTGACGGTGACGCTGTTTGCCAGGGAGCCCGGCGTGGCCAGCCTCGATTTCGCGCTCGACGGGCAGCGGCAACGTCTGGACTGCGGCGTCAATGCCGGTGAAACGCAGGTGACGCATGTTTTCACCGTCGAGAACCCGAAACTCTGGTGGCCGGCCGGCAGCGGCGAGCAGGCGCTGTCTGAACTGACCGTTGCGCTTGCGGGCGAAACCGTTACCCGCCAGATCGGCTTTCGAACCGTGGAACTGTTGACCGACAAGGATGCCGCCGGCAGCCGTTTTGCCTTCCGTATCAACGGCCGTGAAATCTTCTGCCGGGGCGCCAACTGGATCCCGGCCGACGCGCTGGTTTCGCGCGTGACGCCGGAAGGCGTCGAGGACCTGCTGCGCTCGGCTGTCGATGCCAACATGAACATGATCCGGATCTGGGGCGGCGGTTTCTATGAGCCGGACTGGTTCTACGATCTCTGCGACCGGCTCGGGCTGATGGTCTGGCAGGATTTCATGTTCGCCTGCAATCTCTATCCCTCGACGCCGGACTTTCTCGAAAACGTCGCTGCCGAAGTGGATTATCAGGTCAAGCGCTTGTCCTCGCATCCCTCGATCGCGCTGTGGTGCGGCGACAATGAACTGGTCGGTGCGCTCAACTGGTTCAAGGAGAGCCGCAAGGATCGCGACCGCTATCTCGTCTCCTACGACCGGCTCAACCGCACCATCGAGACCGGTATCAAGGCAGCGGCCCCGGAAGCAGAGTGGTGGCCGTCCAGCCCATCGGTCGGTCCGCTCAATTTCGGCGATGCCTGGCATGCCGATGGTTCCGGCGACATGCACTATTGGTCGGTTTGGCACGAAAACAAGTCGTTCGACAATTACCGCACGGTGCGGCCACGCTTCTGCTCGGAATTCGGCTTCCAGTCCTATACGTCGATGCCGATCGTCCGGCAGTTCGCAGAACAGAAGGATCTGAACGTCGCTTCGCCTGTCATGGAGGCGCACCAGAAGAATGCCGGCGGCAACGAGCGCATCGCGGCCACCATGTTCCGCTATTTCCGCTTTCCGAAGGATTTTTCCAACTTCGTCTATCTCAGCCAGATCCAGCAGGGGCTGGCGATCCGCACCGCCGTCGATTTCTGGCGGTCGCTGAAGCCCCATTGCATGGGCACGCTCTACTGGCAACTCAACGATACCTGGCCGGTCGCCTCCTGGGCGAGCCTCGACTATGGCGGCAACTGGAAGGCCATGCACTACATGACGCGCCGGTTCTTCCAGCCGGTCGCGGTCGCCGCCATTCCGTCCGGCGATGGCAAAGAGATCGCTTTTTCGATGGTCAACGATACCGCGGCACCGGTCACCGTCGAGCTGCAGACATTCCTGGTCTCGCTGTCCGGTGAGAAACAGCCCCTGATGGCCGCAGCCGGCACCTGCAGCCCGGATCGCGCCGCGACGCTGACGGCCATTACCGCCTCGGATATCCCGAAGGACATGCTGCTGTTCTGGTCCTTCGAGGCATCAAACGGCATGCGGGGCGAGGGGCATCATGTTCAGGGCACCTACAAGGCGCTCGATCTTGAGCTATCCGGCCTCTCCATCTCCGCAGTCTCGGCGGGAGACGGCACCTACGATGTCACGGTCTCCGCCTCCGGACTTGCCCTGCATGTAATGATCGAAGCCGATGTGGAGGGCCGTTATTCCGACAACGCCTTCGATCTGACGTCGGGCGAAAGCCGCGTCGTTCACTTTACCCCGAAACAGCCGCTGGCGGCGGGCGTTGCCCCGGTCTTTACCGGCTATGACCTGCAATCCTGCCAGGGCAACGGATAGGAGGTTTTCATGCTGCGGAGCGAAGTCAATGCCATCATCGCGCGGAGCGACGCCTTCATGCGCCAGCATGGTTTCGTGCTGCCGCCGTTTGCCTCTTGGTCGCCGGAGGAGATGCAGGCGCGTGTCGTGTCGGATGCGCCTTCGATCCACGATACGAGGCTCGGCTGGGACATCACCGACTATGGCAAGGGCCGTTTCAGCGAATTCGGCCTCGTGCTCTTCACCCTGCGCAACGGTTCTGCCGCAGCGCTCGCCCATGGGCGCGGCATGCTCTATGCCGAAAAGCTGATGATCACCGCCAAGGGGCAGGTCAATCCGCTGCATCGGCACGCCGTCAAGACGGAAGATATCATCAACCGCGGCGGCGGCACGCTGGTGCTGCAGATGTACAATTCGCTTCCCGACGGCTCCGTCGATGAGACGACCGATGTCGTGGTTGCCACCGACGCCCGCCTACGCACGCTCAAGGCCGGCGCCTTTCTGCAGCTTGCGCCCGGTGAAAGCGTCACGCTTCTGCCCGGCAACTGGCATGCCTTCTGGGCCGAAGGCGCCGATGTGCTGATGGGCGAGGTTTCCACCGTCAACGACGATCTTACCGACAACTATTTCCGCGAGCCCGTCGGCCGCTTTTCCACCATCCAAGAAGACACCCGTCCGAGCCATCTGCTGGTCTCGGATTATGACACCTGGCTCCCATAGTTCCCAAGGAGGACTTTACCATGCAGACCGTCAGCTTCCAGCTCTACAGCGCCCGCAATTTCCCGCCGCTTTCCGATGTCCTCAAGACCGTCGGTGCCGCCGGCTACACACAGGTCGAGGGTTACGGCGCGCTTTATGCATCGCTTGACGATGCCGCCCTTGCTGCTCTCAAGTCCGACATGGACAAGAGCGGCGTGACGATGCCTTCAGCCCATTTCGGTCTCGACATGCTCGAAACCGATCCGGCCCGGGCGCTGAAGATCGCTCATGCTCTCGGCATCAAGGCGATCTATTGCCCCTATCTGCTCCCCGATCAGCGCCCGGCGGATGCGGCCGGCTGGAAGGCTTTTGGCGAACGTCTCGAAAAGGCCGGAAAGCCGTTCCGCGATGCCGGCCTCGATTTCGGCTGGCACAACCATGATTTCGAATTTGCGGCACTGCCGGATGGATCGGTTCCGCAGGATCATATCTTTGCCGGTGGACCGAACCTTTCGTGGGAGGCCGATATCGCCTGGCTCATCCGGGGTGGTTCCGACCCGTTTGCCTATATCGAGAAATACGGCAAACGCATTACCGCCGTGCACGTCAAGGACATTGCTGCCGCCGGTGAGAACACCGATCAGGACGGCTGGGCAGACGTCGGCCACGGCACTGTCGGCTGGGCGAAGCTGTTCAAGGCTCTGTCTGCGACATCCGCCAAATACTACGTCGTCGAGCACGACAATCCCAAGGATTACAAGGCGACGGCCGAGCGCTCGATCGCATCGATCAAGACTTACTGAGAGAAAGACCAGTCCATGACACGAGAATCTACGACACGGGATTTGGGCATCGGCATCATCGGATGCGGCAATATCTCCACCACCTATTTCAAGCTCTCGCCGCTCTTCAAGGGCATCAAGGTTCTGGCCTGCGCCGACATCAACCCGGCGGCGGCTGAAACGCGCGCTTCGGAATATGGCGTCAAGGCGCAGACCATCGAGGAGCTGCTGGCCAATCCGGACATCGATATCGTCGTCAACCTGACGATCCCGGATGCGCATTTCCCGGTCTCCAAAATGATTCTGGAAGCCGGAAAACACGTCTATTCGGAAAAGCCGCTGGTGCTGTCGCTGGAGCAGGGCGAACAGCTGCGCGGTATTGCCACCGCCAGCAACCTGAAAGTCGGCTGCGCGCCGGACACGTTCCTCGGTGGCGCACACCAGCTGGCGCGTGACTATATCGACCAGGGCAAGATCGGCCGCGTCACCTCGGGCACCTGCCACGTGATGAGCCCGGGCATGGAGATGTGGCATCCGAACCCGGATTTCTTCTTCCTGCCCGGCGGCGGCCCGATCCTCGATCTCGGCCCCTATTACATCGCCAACCTCGTCAACCTCATTGGCCCGGTCAAGCGCGTCGCGGCCCTGACGTCGATGGCAAACCCGACCCGCACCATCACCAGCGAGCCGCGCAAGGGCGAGGTCATCCCGGTGGAGACCCCGACCAATATTCATGCGCTGCTCGAATTCCAGAACGGTGCGACGATTACCTTGTCGGCCAGCTGGGATGTCTGGTCGCACCGTCATGCCAACATGGAGCTTTACGGTACGGAAGGCTCGCTCTTCGTGCCCGATCCGAATTTCTTCGGCGGCACGGTTTCGGCCAGCGGCCGCGACAAGGACATCCAGCCGCTGGAAACCTGGGATCATCCGTTCTCGGTAACCAACCAGGAGCATCCGCATGGCATGATGGCCAACTACCGCACCGCCGGCCTTGCCGATATGGCGATCGCCATCCTCGAGGGCCGCGATGCACGCTGCTCGCTGGAACGCGCGCTGCATGGCGTCGATGTCATGGTGTCGATCCTGAAATCGGGCGAAGAAGGCCGCTTTATCGAGTTGACGACGACCTGCACGCAGCCGGCGGCGCTCGGCATCGAGGAAGCCAAGGCTTTGCTGCGATAGAAACTGGTGGTGCGCGGCAGTATCGCCTTGCACCGTCATCACAATAAAATATACCGATTTTATCACAATCATTCCCGGAGCGTCGCTGCTTCGGGAATTCCGTTTTCAAGCATAGGGCAGGATGAAACGATGAGCTGGCAACCGGCGGACAATCGCTACGAGACGATGAAGTACAATCGCTGCGGCAAGACCGGGCTGAAGCTGCCGGCGATCTCGCTCGGCCTGTGGCACAATTTCGGCCATGACACGCCGCACGAGCGCAAACTCGACATGTGCCGCACGGCATTCGATCTCGGCATCACCCATTTCGACCTCGCCAACAACTATGGTCCGCCTCCGGGCTCGGCTGAAACCGCTTTCGGCGAAATCCTGCGTACCGATTTTGCCGGTCTGCGTGACGAGCTGATCATTTCATCCAAGGCCGGCTACGACATGTGGCCGGGTCCTTACGGCGAATGGGGCAGCCGCAAGTACATGATCGCCTCCTGCGACCAGAGCCTCGCCCGCATGGGTCTCGATTATGTCGATATCTTCTATTCGCACCGCTTCGATCCGGAAACGCCGCTCGAGGAAACCTGCGGCGCGCTCGATCACATCGTGCGTTCGGGCCGGGCGCTTTATGTCGGCATTTCCTCCTACAATTCGCAGCGCACCCGCGAGGCGGCCGCCATCCTCAAGGATCTCGGCACGCCGCTGATCATCCACCAGCCGAGCTATTCCATGCTCAACCGCTGGGTCGAGGATGATGGGCTGGTCGATACGCTGGATGATCTCGGCGCAGGCTCGATCGTGTTTTCACCCCTGGCGCAGGGCATGCTGACGACGAAATATCTCGGCGGCATTCCGGCCGACAGCCGCGCGGCGCAGAACCACTTCCTCAAGAAGGATTTCATCCGCCCGTCGATCATCGACAATATCCGCAAGCTCAACGAGATCGCCGAGAAACGCGGCCAGACGCTGGCGCAGATGGCGATCGCCTGGGTGCTGCGCGGCAGCCGCGTTACTTCGGCGCTGATCGGCGCCAGCCGTTCGTCGCAGATCGTCGATTGCGTCGCTGCACTGAACAACGACACGTTCACGGCGGAAGAACTGGCCGAGATCGATATCTATGCCAAGGAAGCCGACATCAACCTCTGGGCGACGTCGGCCGAGCGCGTGTAAGCCTCGGCCACCCGTTCAGGGCGTCAATGAAAAGGCACCGGGTCATCCGATCCGGTGCCTTTGTCGTTTCGGGCGCAAGCAGGCCGGAGTGTTCAAACCGGGTAGACGCGTGGACGGCGGATATCGACGAAGCCACGCGTATCGGCACGGAACGGAAATTCCGGAGCGGTATCGAATTCGATGGCCTGGCCATCGACCGTCAGAGCCAGCACGCGTTTGGAATCCGGCCGGTCGATGACGCGGGCAATCGTCGCCTGGATACCATGGCCGTCTTCGCGCCAGGTGACGTCGGCCGGCCGGAAATACAGTTCCGCCGGGCCGTCTGCGATGCCGGGGGCATCGAAAGCGACGTCCTGAATATGGGCTTTTTCGCCCGAAACGGTGACCTTGAGCCGGTTGGCATCGCCAAGGAAATTCATTACGAAGGCGCTGGCCGGTGCGCGGCAGACCTCTTCCGGCGTTCCCGTCTGGACGATTTTTCCCTTGTCGAGAATGACGACCCGGTCGGCGAGATCGAGTGCCTCGGCCTGATCGTGCGTCACGAACAGAGTGGTGATGCCGAGCTCCTCGTGGATTTTCCGCAGCCAGCGGCGCAGATCGCGCCGGACATTTGCATCAAGCGCGCCGAAGGGCTCGTCGAGCAGAAGCACTTTCGGATCGACGGCGAGCGCACGCGCCAGCGCCACGCGCTGCCGCTGGCCGCCGGAAATCTGCGCTGGAAACCGGTCCTGCAAGCCTTCGAGCTGAACCAGGTGGAGAAGCTCCGTCACCCGGTCGGAAATCGCCGAGGCCGAGCGTTTGGTTTTCGAGACCTTCATGCCGAAGGCGATGTTTTCGCCGACGGTCATGTGTGGAAACAGCGCATAGTGCTGGAAGACGAAGCCGACGCCGCGATGGCGCACTTCGATATCGGTGGCATTTTCGTCACCGAAATAGATGGCGCCATCGTCGGGAAATTCGAGGCCGGCGACCATGCGCAGGATCGTCGTCTTGCCGGAACCAGAAGGGCCGAGCAGGGCCACCAGCTCGCCGCTCTCAATATCCAGCGATACGCCGTGCACGGCGCGAAAGGTGTCGAACGTCTTGACGACGGTGTCGAGGCGGATTTTCACGGCGTGGTCTCCGGTAGGGGCTGCGATCCTGCCGGGGATGCGCCGGCAAGCGAGGGCGGGCGCACGCGGCCGGCGCCCCGGCGCTCGAGCGCCACCTTGGCGATCAGGGTGACGACGGCCAGAGCCGCCAGGATCGAGGCGGCGGCAAAGGCGCCGATGGCGTTATAGTCGTGGTACAGCAGTTCGATGTGCAGCGGCAGCGTGTTGGTCTGGCCGCGGATGTTGCCGGAGACCACCGAGACGGCGCCGAATTCGCCCATGACGCGGGCATTGCACAGGATGACGCCGTAGAGCAGCGCCCATTTGATGTTGGGCAGCGTCACGGAGAAGAACGTCCGCCAGCCGCTGGCGCCGAGCGAGGTGGCGGCCTCCTCCAGATCGCGGCCCTGCGCCTGCATCAGCGGAATGAGCTCGCGGGCAACAAAGGGTGCGGTCACGAACATGCTGGCCAGCACGATGCCGGGCAGGGCGAAGAGGATCTTGATATCGGCCGATTGCAGTGCATCCCCGAACAGGCCCTGCAGGCCATAGACGAACATATAGGCGACGCCGGCGACGATGGGCGACACCGAGAAGGGGATCTCGATGACGATCAGGAGCAGGCGGCGGCCCGGAAAGTCGAACTTGGTGATGGCCCAGGCGGCAGCGACGCCGAAGGTCGTGTTGATGGGGACGGCGATCAGTGCCGTCAGCGCCGTCATCATGATGGCGTGGCGCGTATCGGAATTGGCGATGGTCTTGCCGAAATAGGCGACGCCCTTGGAAAAAGCCTCGAAACCGATGACGGCGAGCGGTGCGACGATGACGAGGACGACAAACACCAGCACGATGGCAATCATCGTGTTGCGGAACACCGGGGCTTCGCCGATGCGCGGCGGGCGTCTGGTCTTGGTTTGGGCCATGGTCAACCCTTTACCGTGTAGCGCAGGGCGCGGGCCTGCAGGAGGTTGGTCACGGCCAGCATGGTGAAGGCGGCGATGAGCATCACCGAGGCGATCGCGGCCGATGCCGGATAGTCGTATTCCTCCAGCCGGATGAAGGCGAGGAGGGCGGTGATCTCCGTATCGAAAGGCTGGTTGCCGGCAATGAAGATGATCGCCCCGAATTCGCCGAGGCTGCGGGCGAAGGACAGCGACAGACCGGCCAGCAGCGATGGCGCCAGCTGCGGCAGGATGACCCGCAGGAAAATTTCCAGATCGCTGGCACCGAGCGTCTGCCCGGCTTCCTCAAGCGCGGGATCGAGTTCTTCGAGTACCGGCTGTACGGTGCGGACGATGAAGGGCAGGCTGGTGAAGGCCATGGCGATGATGATGCCGAGCGGCGTGTAGGCGACCTTGATGCCGATCGCCCCCAGGGGGCCGCCGAACCAGCCGTTGGAGGCAAAAAGGGTGGTGAGCGCAATCCCGGCGACTGCCGTCGGCAACGCGAAGGGCAGGTCCACCAGCGCATCGATCAGCCGCCTGCCGGGAAACCGATAGCGGACAATGATCCAGGCGAGCGACAGGCCGAACACCAGGTTGAACAGCGTCGCGGCAAGAGCGCAGAGAATGGTGATGCGGTAGCTGGCGACGGCCCGTTCGGAAGAGATGATCCGCCAATAGTCTTCCGGGCCGAGGCTTGCGGCCTTGAAAACCAGCGCGCCAAGCGGCAGCACGACGATGATGGCCACATAGACGAGCGTGATGCCGAGCGTCAGGGGCAAGCCTGGAAGAATGCGCCGTGCCAAAACGTGCCCTTTGAAAGCCGGAGTTGAAAACATCGGGAAGCCGCGCCGGACGATTGTCCGACGCGGCCCCGGTTTTTCACATTATACGGTTGGGATCAACGAGCGCCGTAGATTTTATCCAGCGCTGCGCCTTCGGCAAAATGCTCTTCCTTGATCTTGCCCCAGCCGCCGAACACATCTTCGACCGTGAGAAGGCGAACATCCGGGAACTGGTCCTTGAATTCCGCTGCCACCTTCGGGTCATTCACGCGATTGCCGTTCTCGGCGAGAATCTTCTGGCCTTCCGGTGTGTAGAGGAAGTCGAGATAGGATTTCGCC
Organism: Pararhizobium polonicum; assembly: GCF_001687365.1. Classification (GTDB taxonomy): domain Bacteria; phylum Pseudomonadota; class Alphaproteobacteria; order Rhizobiales; family Rhizobiaceae; genus Pararhizobium; species Pararhizobium polonicum. The sequence goes on along the minus strand of NZ_LGLV01000012.1, from coordinate 84,205 downwards.
AGGTCGCGGGTGCCGTGCTTGTCGACCACCTTGTCGACGATGGCGACCGGGAATTCGGCCAGAAGGCTGACGGACGGCGTGACGATGTCAAACTTGTCCTCGCCGAATTCTTTGGCGATGCCCTTGGTTTCGGCCTCGAAGGTGATCAGCACGTCGCCGGTCTCGCGCTCGACGAAGGTCGTCGTCGCGGCCCGGCCGCCGGTATCGAACACCGGAACATTGTCGAAGATCTTCTTGACGAATGCTTCCACCTTGGCCGGATCGTTGGCGAATTTTTCCTTCGCATAGGCGGTTGCCGCCAGATAGGTGTAGCGGGCGTTGCCAGACGTCTTCGGGTTCGGGAAGATCACCTTGACGTCGTCGCGAACGAGGTCGTCCCAGTCCTTGATGCCCTTCGGATTGCCTTCGCGAACGAGGAAGGACGGGAAGGAATAGAAGGGCGAGGCGTTGTTGGCAAAGTCGCTCTTCCAGTCTTCCGAAACAAAGCCACCCTTTACCAGCGCATCGACATCCGTCACCTGGTTGAAGGTGACGACATCGGCTTCCAACCCTTCGAGAATGGCGCGCGCCTGCTTGGACGAGCCGCCATGCGACTGATCGACCGTGACGCCGGGATGGGCGGCGATGAAGGCCTCGTTGACCTTTTCGAACAACTCGCGCGAAACGTCGTAGGATGCGTTGAGCAGCTTGTCGGCAGCGGCAGCCGGAACGGTCAATGCTGCGAGTGCCGCACCGATCAGAAGAAGACGTTTCATGGAATACTCCCCGAGAAATGATTTTCGAAGGCAGCATAGGGTGCATGCGGAGCCATTCCGAGGAACCCGCGCGTGTCTGTTCGGGCCGATGGTGGAAAAAAATTGCCCCAATGGCCGGAGGGAGGAAACAGATGCATCGTGGCGTTGAAATTGCCGGTCTCTCCGGGCGTGGGCGTCTATGAGACTATTCAACAGGTTGGCGCCGCATCCTCATACCAAATCACCGTGCGGCCCGCGCGATGATGAACCTAACGTAAGTTGCTGCAAACATTGAGGCTTGTCATTAGACAAAAGTCGAAGGCAGGCCCCGATCCACGCCGCTGGACATGAGGGGATGAGCGTGTAAGCTGCCTGTGGAGGCACGTGATTTCATTGCAATGATGCGTGACTGGATATCGTGAATTCAGAAATGCGCATGTCCGTTTGAACCAGCCGCGACCGGCTGGTGCGGCCTGCGCCCGCGGGGAGGAGCAGCATCGGCAAGCCCGGGCTGCCCGCGAAAACAGAGGAGAGAACATGGATCGCCGTCTTTTCATCAAGCGCGTGGGTCTCGGTGGCGTTGGTGCCGCCGCTGCCACGGCGCTCGCAGCGCCTGCCATTGCCCAGAGCAACCCCAAGATCAACTGGCGCCTGGCGTCGTCCTTCCCGAAATCGCTCGATACCATTTATGGCGGCGCCGAAGTGCTGTCAAAATATCTGTCCGAGGCGACGGACGGCAATTTCCAGATTCAGGTCTTTGCCGCCGGTGAAATCGTTCCCGGTCTGCAGGCGGCCGATGCCGCCGCTGCCGGCACGGTCGAGGCCTGCCACACGGTTTCCTATTACTATTGGGGCAAGGACCCGGTCTGGGCGCTCGGCGCTGCCGTGCCCTTCGCGCTCAATGCGCGCGGTCACAATGCCTGGCAGTACCATGGCGGTGGCATCGACATGTTCAACGAATTCCTGGCAACCCAGGGCCTCGTCGGTTATCCGGGCGGCAACACGGGCGTGCAGATGGGCGGCTGGTTCCGCAAGGAAATCAAGACCGTGGCCGACATGTCGGGTCTGAAGATGCGTATCGGCGGCTTTGCCGGCAAGGTGGTCGAGAAGCTTGGCGTCGTGCCGCAGCAGATCGCCGGCGGCGATATCTATCCGGCGCTGGAAAAGGGCACCATCGACGCGGCCGAATGGGTCGGTCCCTACGACGATGAAAAACTCGGCTTCTACAAGGTGGCGCCGTACTACTACTATCCCGGCTGGTGGGAAGGCGGCCCGACCGTGCATGCCATGTTCAACAAGGCTGCCTTCGACGGTCTGCCGAAGAGCTATCAGTCGCTGCTGCGCACGGCCTGCCAGGCGACCGATGCCGACATGCTGCAGAAGTACGACTATCTGAACCCGGCTGCGATCAAGCGGCTTGTCGGTGCGGGCGCCAAGCTCAGCCCGTTCAGCCCGGAAATCCTGTCGGCCTGCTTCGACAAGGCCAACGAGGTCTATGCGGAAATCGAAGCGACAAACCCGACCTTCAAGAAGATCTGGGAGTCGATCAAGGCCTTCCGCGGCGAGTATTACCTGAACGCCCAGATCGCCGAATACAACTACGACACCTTCATGATGATCCAGCAGCGCGGCGGCAAGCTCTAAGCACAAGTGCCATCGGCGAAATTGAAAACCCTGGAACAGCCATTGTTCCAGGGTTTTCTTTGTCTATGACTATGGAGAAGGGCCGGTGTCGAGACCGGCCCTTTGATGGTCAGTTGAAGGACGGCGGAGCGCTGAGGTCGTTGGCCGGCTTCTTCTGTTCGCCGGTCGCGCCGTTCTGGTCCGTCGGCTTCTGGCTGCTTCCGTCGAGCGGATTGCCGGCCGGTAGCTGCAGGCCGCCGGGCAGGCCAAGCCCGCCGCCATTGTCGGGCAGGGTGAGACCGCCGCCGCCGGTGCCGAAGCCCGGCACCACGATATTGATCGTCGCCGGATCGACGGCCGGAGCATCGCCCTTGTAGTGCATGACCATCTGCGGGAACATGATGGTCAGCGCCACCATGATGATCTGGATGCCGACGAAGGGCACGGCACCCCAGTAGATCTGTCCCGTTGTCACCGGTTGTGTCACCTTGCCTGTAACCCTGTCGAGATAGGGCACCTTGGCAGCGACCGAGCGCAGGTAGAAGAGCGCGAAGCCGAAGGGCGGGTGCATGAAACTCGTCTGCATGTTGATGCCGAGCAGCACGCCGAACCAGATGAGATCGATCCCCAGAGCGTTGGCTGCCGGTACGAGCAGCGGCACGATGATGAAGGCGAGCTCGAAGAAATCCAGGAAGAACGCCAGGAAGAAGACGAGCAGGTTGACCATGATCAGGAAGCCGGTTTCGCCGCCCGGCATGGAGACCAGCAGATGCTCGACCCAGACATGGCCGTTGACGCCGTAGAAGGTGAGCGAGAAGACCCGCGCGCCGATCAGGATGAACAGCACGAAGGACGACAGCCGGGTGGTGGCCGTCAGCGCCGAACGGACCACATCCATGTTCAGACGGCCCTTCGCCGCTGCCATGACGAGAGCGCCGACCGCGCCCATGGCGCCGCCTTCCGTTGGTGTGGCGATGCCGAGGAAGATCGTGCCGAGCACCAGAAAGATCAGCGCCAGGGGCGGGATCAGCACGATGATGACCTGTTGTGCCAGCCGGGACATGGCGTTGATCTTCATCGTCCGGTCGATGAGGGCGACCACATAGATGAAGCCGACACCGACCGTTGCCCCGAGGATATCGGCATTTTCTCCGTGTGTCGGCGAAAGATAGACATGGGCCGCATAGGCAATGCCGGCTGCGACGATCAGCGCGATGATCAGCGAGGTGACGCCGGAGCCGAGCGTGCGTGCTTCGAGCGGCAGCGCCGGCATGGAGTCCCGCCGGACGAAGGTCATGATCAGGATGTAGAGCATGTAGAGCCCGGTGAGCACCAGACCGGGGATCAGCGCGCCGGCATACATGTCGCCAACCGAACGGCCGAGCTGGTCGGCAAGCACGATGAGGACGAGGGACGGCGGAATGATCTGGGCAAGCGTCCCGGATGCCGCAATGACACCGGAGGCGACGCGCCGATCGTAGCCGTAGCGCAGCATGATCGGCAGCGAGATCAGGCCCATGGCAATGACCGAGGCCGCGACCACGCCGGTGGTGGCCGCCAGCAGCGCACCGACAAAAATCACGGCATAGGCAAGGCCGCCGCGAATCGGTCCGAACAGCTGGCCGATCGTATCGAGCAGGTCTTCGGCCATGCCGGAGCGTTCGAGCACGATCCCCATGAAGGTAAAGAAGGGGATGGCAAGCAATGTGTCGTTCGACATCACCCCCCAGAACCGGTCCGGCAGCGCGTTGAGCAGAGGCCAGGAGAGGTTGATCGAACCGGCAGACAAGGGAGCAAGCTCCACGCCGACGACGAAGAACAGCAGACCGTTCGCCGCCAGCGAGAACGCCACCGGATAACCCAGTAGCAGGAACACGATCAGCGAAACGAACATGATCGGCGCGAGGTTTTCAGCGATGAATGCCATCACGTGCGCACCTCCGGTGCCACATCTTCCAGCGGCGCATGTGTCGGCACGTAGGGCGTTGGGTCCTCCATGTTGCCGGTCATGATCGCGATCTTCTTGATGATTTCGGAGACGCCCTGCAGGGCGAGCAGGATGAAACCGAACAGCAGGATCGCCTTGGCCGGCCAGATGATCAGCCCGCCCGCGCTCGACGACATCTCGCCGGAGACGTAGGACATCTGGGCGTAGGGAACCAGATAGTAGAGCATCAGCAGGACGAACGGCATCAGGAAGACGGCATGGCCGAACAGGTCGATCCAGTGCTGCACCCGGCGCGAGAACATGCCGTAGACGATGTCGATGCGGATATGCTCGTTCTGGCTGAGCGTATAGGCGGCGGCGAACATGAAGGCGGCACCGAACAGGTACCATTGCGCCTCAAGCCAGGAGTTCGACGACATATTGAATATTTTTCGGATAATGGCGTTGCCGGCACTGACCAGAACGGCCACCAGGATCAGCCACGAGACTGATTTTCCGATGATTTCCGTAACACGGTCGATGAGCCTGCTGATGCCGAGCAGTGCGGTCATGCATATTCCTCCCCGCTAAGCTGATTTTCGATTTTTTTTGCCAAGCACAGCCACAGTGCCGATTTCAGGCCCCGTTTCAAGTCCGCGCGCGCATAGTCCGGCAACGTCATACCAAAGTCGCATATGGACTTAACAGCAATGCCTAAAGCTTGAGCAGAAATAGAGGGAAAACCGTGCTGCCATGTGGAAAGAGGCAGCCTACGTTGCTGCGGAGCGGTGAGCCGGAGGAACGTGACGAATGGTGTCGGCGACGATCGGCGCTCGACCCGCCAACGGGCGTCTGGTGGGGGCGCTTGCCCCGAAGTGATTGTCGTTGCCGGCGGAATGATCGGGCGTTCGCTGCCGTCTTTGTCGTTGATATATCGGGCCGGGCGCAGGGATATATCGGGCCGGGCGCAGGCCACCGATTTCGATCGCGTCGGCGATGAGCCGCTGTAACCGCCGGTTGCATGTTTGGTCGGTGTATCAGTTAATTCTTATAATTAGCTGATTCCATTACAATTTTGTAATTTTTACTTTCAGTTTCCGTTCATCATTGGGACGGTAGTTTCGGGGTGTCAAAAACGAAAGGACACCCCGATGAAACGTCTGTTGATTGCGCTGGTCGCAAGCTCCTTCCTGACGGCGCCGATGGCCTTCGCGCAGTCTGCCAAGCCCTTCGAGGTCGCTCAGGTGAACGAGCGCCATGTCGATAGGAACGTCTACAAGCACGGCAACAAGAAAACTGTCGAGAAGCGCGTCATTGTCAAGAAGCGCTGGGCACGCGGCCACCGCCTGTCGCCGGCCGAGCGCCGCCATATCTCGGCGGTCAATGATTACCGCCGCTACAAGCTGCGCGCTCCGCCGCGTGGCCAGCAATGGGTACGGGTCGATAACGATTTCCTGCTGATCAGCGTCGCGACCGGCGTGATCGTCAATCTGGCCACCCGATAGGACCAGACGGGCCTGTGGCCTGATGGCCGGGCCTTACCTGAACGGCGATGTGCGCGCGGGGTCCGCGGGCACATCGAAATGCTCCGGCGCGAGCTTTTGTCTGCTCCTGGCCGTTTCATTCAGCGATTCCGCCGGGACACCCGGCCTCGCTTGCGTGACAGGGCAGAGTGTCACCGCAGGATACCGCGCAGGGAGCGTCAGGCCGCCCGTTGGCTCCAGTCCGGAAACGGGTCCGGCAGGTTGCGCCAGTGGTTCGGTGAAAAGGCGGAACTGTCGACGAGACATGCATCCAGTTCGGCCTCCAGTGCTGCCTGGTCCATCGGATCGGCACCGATGAAGACGATCTCCTGGCGCCGGTCGCCCCAGATGGGGTCGAGGAAGGGCTCCATCATCGCCAGGAATCCCGGATCATCCGGCCATTGGGCCTTGGGAACCGCCGACCACCAGAGCCCCATCTTCGACGTGCGCACCATCGGTCCCGTCTGGCTGAGTTCGCCGACGTGATGCGGGCGCGTCGCCAGCCAGAAAAAGCCCTTTGCCCGCACGACTCCCGGCCATGGCCGATGGACGAAACTGTGGAAACGGGCCGGATCGAACGGCCTTTTCGCCCGGTAGACGAAGGAGCGGATACCGTATTCCTCCGTTTCCGGGATGTGATCCTTGAAGCCGTGCAATTCCTTGTACCACAGCGGATGCTGCTCGGCCTTCGCCATGTCGAACAGGCCGGTGCCGAGAACGTCGCGCAACCCCACTTTGCCGAAATCCGTCTCGATCAGCCGCGCATCCGGATTGAGCCCGACGATGATTTTTCGCGCCGCATCGCGCTGTTCCGGCGTGGCGCTGCCGGTCTTGTTGAGGATGACGACATCGGCGAACTCGATCTGCTCGACCAGCAGATCGACAAGCGTGCGGGTATCGCCTTCGCCCGCGGTGTCCCCACGGTCTGCGAGGAAGTCGGCGGAGGAATAGTCGGCCAGAAGGTTGGCGGCATCGACGACGGTCACCATCGTATCGAGCCGGGCCACGTCGGACAGGCTGTTGCCGTTCTCGTCGCGGAATTCGAACGTGGTGGCAACGGGGAGGGGCTCGGCGATCCCCGTCGATTCGATCAGCAGGTAGTCGAACCGGTCCTGTTCCGCCAGCTTGCGGACCTCGTTGAGGAGATCGTCGCGCAGGGTGCAGCAGATGCAGCCATTGGTCATCTCGACCAGTTGCTCCTCCGTTCGCGACAGGTTGGCGCCGCCGTCGCGCACCAGCGCCGCGTCGATATTGACCTCGCTCATGTCGTTGACGATGACGGCCACCCGCAGTCCGTCGCGGTTGTTGAGGATGTGGTTGAGCACCGTGGTCTTTCCGGCGCCAAGGAAGCCGGAGAGAACGGTGACCGGAAGTCTGTCGGACATTGGCTGCATTCCTTTATGTTATATTATTACATTTGATGGTCTGAAAAAGGCGGACTTGTGGCCCGCCTCTCTCAGTCGCTCGGGAGGAACGTGTTCAGTTGCCGGAAGACAGGCAGGTCTTCAGCGACGTGCCGATGCCTTCCATCAGCTGGAAATAGAGGTCGGGACCGGCGTCGAGCGTGGCTGCTTCCGGATCCAGCGTACCGGATTTCGCCGGTGTGCCTTCGAGCACGATGTTGACCAGCTTGGGTTCGAACTGCGGTTCGGCAAAGACGCAGGTTGCGCCCAGTTCGACGATCTTCTGATGGATCTGCTTCAGACGCGCAGCACCCGGCAGCGTCTCGGGGCTGACGGTGATCGAGCCGGCGACCTTCACGTGGTAGCGATGCTCGAAATACTGGTAGGCATCGTGAAAGACGATGAAAGGCTTGTCCTTGATCGGCGCGACGGTCTCGGTCAGAGTCTTGTCGAGGGCGTCCAGCCGCGTGCCGAGCGCATCGAGATTGGCCTTGTAGGCCGCCGCATTGTCCGGATCGGCTACGGCAAGCGTCTTTTCGATTTCGACCGCCATCGCCCTGGCATTGGCCGGATCGAGCCAGAGGTGCATGTCGTATTCGCCTTCGCCATGATGGTGACCCTCTTCGTGGGCATGGGCGCCTGCTTCGTGTTCGTCGCCGTCATCATGGGCTTCGAACGCGCCGCCTTCGCGGAATTTCAGTTTTTCCAGCCCCGGCGCGTCGTCCAGTTCGACGATTTTTGCGCCGCTGCCCAGCGTTTCCAGCGGCTTCTCGAGAAAGGCCTCCAGCCCGTGGCCGACCCAGAAGACCACATCGGCCTTTTCAAGCGCCGAGGCATTGGACGGCTTCATGCTGTAAGTGTGGGGGGAGGCGGCGCCCTCGACGATCAGGGCGGGTTCGCCGACACCCTGCATGATGGCTGAAACCAGCGAGTGGATCGGCTTGATCGAGACGACGACATTGGGAACCTCGGCATGCGCGGTGCCTGCTGCCAGAAACAGGGCGGGGGCGAAAAGCAGGGTAGATGCGAGAAACTGCGGTTTTTTCAGGCGCATGCGGAACTCCTTGTATTGCAAGCATCGGGTCTTGCAAATATACGTAATGTTATTACATCAATTGCGTTACGCTATAACGTGTGGCATAGCCACTGGCAACATCTCACCCGGATTTTTTTGATGCTGAATTTCCGCAAGACCGATCAGGCGCCGCTCGTTTCCCTGAACAATGCCGGTGTGCGCCGCAACGGCCGCTGGCTGGTGCGCGGCGTCGAGTTCTCGATCAGCCGCGGCGAGATCGTCACGCTGATCGGCCCGAACGGTTCGGGAAAATCGACGACGGCGAAGGCGGCGATCGGCGTGTTCAAGCCGGACGAGGGCTGGGTCGAGAAACTGCCGGGACTGAAAGTCGGCTACGTGCCGCAGAAGCTGGCGATCGACTGGACGCTGCCCTTGACCGTCGAACGGCTGATGACGCTGACCGGACCGCTGAAGGGACGCGAGGTTGAGGAAGCGCTGCATTCGACCGGCATTGCGCATCTCGCCCGCGCCGAGGTGCAGCACCTGTCTGGCGGCGAATTCCAGCGGGCGCTGCTGGCCCGCGCCATCGCCCGCAAGCCGGACCTCCTGGTTCTCGACGAACCGGTGCAGGGCGTCGATTTCTCCGGCGAGATCGCCCTCTACGATCTGATCAAGTCGATCCGCAACCGGACCGGCTGCGGCATCCTCTTGATCTCGCATGACCTGCATGTGGTGATGGCCGAGACCGATACGGTGATCTGCCTGAACGGTCATGTCTGCTGCCGCGGCACGCCGCAGATGGTCAGCCAGAGCCCGGAATATCTGAAACTGTTCGGCAGCCGGGCCGCCCAGACGCTCGCCGTTTACAGCCACGACCACGACCATACCCATCTGCCTGACGGCCGCGTCCGCCATGCCGACGGCAGCATCACGCAATATTGCCATCCCGACGACGGTCATCATCACGGTGACCATGATCACGACCACGACCATGCTCATGATCACGCCGGTCACGTCCATGGACCGGATTGCGGCTGCGGTCACAAAAGCCGCCTGCAAGGGTTTGACAAGCAGGGATCGGACACGAAGGAGACGCGCCGTGTTTGACGATTTCTTCACTCGCGCGCTCATTGCCGGCATCGGCCTTGCCATCACGGTCGGCCCGCTCGGTTGCTTCGTCATCTGGCGGCGCATGGCCTATTTCGGCGATACGATGGCCCATTCGGCGCTGCTCGGCGTGGCGCTGTCGCTATTGTTTAATCTCAACCTGATGATCAGCGTCTTCATCGTCGCCGCGGCCGTGTCGCTGCTCCTTTTGCTGCTGCAGAAGCGCGGTGCGCTGTCCACCGATGCGCTGCTTGGCATCCTGTCTCATTCGGCGCTGTCGATCGGCCTTGTCATGGTCGCCTTCATGACCTGGGTGCGCATCGATCTCGTCGGCTTCCTGTTCGGCGATATTCTCGCCGTTTCCGAGGCCGATATCGATCTCGTCTGGGGCGGTGGTATCCTCGTTCTGGCGGCGATCGTCTATCTCTGGCGGCCGCTGCTTGCCTCCACCGTCAATCCGGAACTGGCCGAGGCCGAAGGCCTGCAGCCGGAGCGGGCACGGCTCTATTTCATGCTGCTGATGGCGCTGGTGATCGCGATCGCCATGAAGATCGTCGGCATCCTGCTGATCACCTCGCTGCTGATCATCCCGGCCGCGACCGCGCGGCGCTTTGCCACCTCGCCGGAGATCATGGCCGTGCTTGCCTCGGTGATCGGCGCGCTTGCCGTCACCGGCGGGTTGTTCGGATCGCTGCATTTCGATACGCCGTCCGGGCCGTCGATCGTGGTTGCGGCGATGGGGCTTTTCGTGCTCAGTCTTTTGCCGTTCAGGCGGAACGCACAAGCCGAGACGGCCATTCACTCGACGCATGGGGGACATCACTGATGGCGATACAGAAACTCACCAAGAACCAGTCGCTGGTGCTCGACGCGCTCGAGCATGCAGAGGGGCCGCTCAGCGCCTATACCATCCTCGACAAGCTGCGCGACCACGGTTTTCGCGCGCCGCTGCAGGTCTACCGGGCGCTGGACAAGCTTCTGGAGTTCGGCCTGATCCACCGGCTGGAGAGCATGAATTCCTTCGTCGCCTGCACCCATCCCGATCACCATCATCACCATGATCATGGCGTGACGGCCTTTGCGATCTGCGAGGATTGCGGCCAGGTCACCGAGATGCATGACGCGGGCATGGAGGAGCGCCTGTCGGTGCTTGCCGGCAAGCAGCATTTCAAGACCGAGAAAACGACGGTCGAGATTCGTGGTCACTGCCAGAATTGCACCGCTGAATAAGCGCTGCACCGCCGAATAAGCTTGGCGAGGGCAGTCGACGTCCTGTTGCCCAAGCGGATGCCGAGACATCCCAACCCGCCAAGGTCCCCCCGTGAACAATCACGAATCGCTATCCGACTCTCTGTTTTCAGCCGATGCGCATGGTCACGCTCATCATCATGCGCACGCCGATGCCGCAGCATCCGGTACCGCGATCGACCCTGTCTGCGGCATGACGGTCAAGCTCGATGCGGGCAAACCGAGCCTCGACTATCAGGGCACCACCTATCATTTCTGCAGCCAGCGCTGCCACGACCGCTTTGGCGCCGATCCGTGGTTCTTCCTGTCCGGCCATTCGAAGAACAAGCCGAAGGTGGCGAAGAAGGCGACGCTCTATACCTGCCCGATGGATCCCGAAATCGTCCGCGACGCACCGGGTCCGTGCCCGATCTGCGGCATGGCGCTGGAGCCGATGGGCGCTCCGGTCGATGCCCCCAACCACGAACTCATCGATTTCACCCGGCGCTTCTGGGTAAGCCTTGCCTGCGCCGTGCCGCTGGTCATCCTCTCGATGGGGCCGATGCTCGGCCTGCCGATCCGTGACTGGATCGGCGGCAGGCTCACGGCTTACCTGGAATTGATCCTGGCAACGCCTGTGGTGCTGTGGGCGGCACGGCCGTTCTTCGAGCGCGGCTGGGTTTCGGTACGCACCGGCCACTACAATATGTGGACGCTGATCATGCTCGGCGTCGGGGCTGCCTATCTCTATAGCGTCGTTGCGACGCTCTTTCCCAGCCTCTTTCCCATGGAGTTCGGTGGGCATCATGGCGATGTCGCCGTCTATTTCGAAGCGGCCGCCGTCATTGTTGCACTGGTCTTCGTTGGCCAGATCCTCGAGCTTCGCGCCCGTGAGCGCACTGGCGATGCGATCCGTGCCCTGATGAAGCTGGCGCCGAAGATTGCCCGGCGGATCCAGCCGGATGGGACGGAGCAGGACGCGCCGCTTGAGAACATTCTCGCCGGCGACCATGTGCGTGTGCGCCCCGGCGAAGCCGTACCCGTCGATGGCATCGTCACCGAAGGCCGCTCCAGCGTTGACGAAAGCCTGATCACCGGCGAGCCGTTGCCGGTGGAAAAGACGCAGGGCGCCGGGGTGACCGGCGGCACGGTCAACGGCAACGGCACGCTTGTCGTGCGGGCGGAAAAGGTTGGCAGCGACACGGTGCTCTCGCAGATCGTCGAGATGGTTGCGTCCGCCCAGCGCTCGCGGGCGCCGATCCAGAAGCTGGCCGATCGCGTCTCCGGCTGGTTCGTGCCTACGGTCGTCATCGTCGCGGTATTGGCTTTCGTGGGTTGGCTGTTGCTTGGTCCACAACCGTCCTTCGTCTATGGGCTGGTGGCGGCCGTTTCCGTGCTCATCATTGCCTGCCCCTGTGCGCTGGGGCTGGCAACGCCGATCTCGATCATGACGGCGACGGGCAGGGGGGCACAGTCGGGCCTACTGGTCCGCGAGGCCGCCGCCCTTGAGCGCCTTGCCGCCGTCGATACGCTGATCGTCGACAAGACCGGAACGCTGACCGAAGGCAGGCCGCGCCTGACCGACGTGCTGGTGCATCCCGCCTTTCCCGAAAACCGGCTGCTGATGCTGGCGGCCTCCCTGGAAAGAGCGTCGGAGCATCCGCTGGCCGAAGCCATCGTTGCCGGCGCCGCGGCGCGGGATGTCCTGCTCACCTCCGTTACCGATTTCGAAGCGATCAACGGCAAGGGCGTATCGGGCAAGGTCGACGGGGAGACGGTGATGGCCGGCAATGCCGCCATGATGGCGGATGCGGCGATCGACATCACCAGCTTTGCCGGCCATGCGGAAAGCCTGCGCCAGAACGGCCGCACGGCGCTTTACATCGCCGTCAACGGCCAGCCTGCCGGTCTGCTGGCGCTTGCCGATGAAATCAAGCTCAACGCGGCCGAGGCGATCCGCGCACTGCATGCCGATGGCGTTCGCGTCATCATGGCGACCGGCGACAATGCGGTCACGGCTCAGGCCGTGGCAAAGGCGCTCGGGATCGACGAGGTTGCGGCCGATCAGTTGCCGCAGGCCAAGAAGGCACTGGTCGAGCGGCTGAAGGCCGAAGGCCGCGTGGTCGCTATGGCGGGCGACGGTATCAATGATGCGCCGGCACTGGCGGCAGCCGATGTCGGCATCGCCATGGGCACCGGCGCCGACGTGGCGCTGGAGAGCGCCGGCATCACACTCTTGAAGGGCGACCTGTCCGGCATCGTGCGGGCACGGACCCTGTCGAAGGCGACACTTTCGAACATCCGCCAGAACCTGTTCTTTGCCTTCGGCTACAATGCGATCGGCGTGCCGGTCGCGGCCGGATTGCTCTATCCGCTCACCGGCTCGCTGCTGTCGCCGATGCTGGCCGCCGCCGCGATGAGCCTGTCGTCTGTCTCCGTCGTTGCCAATGCGCTGCGGTTGAGGAGATTGAAGCTCTGATCGCGTCTACTCGATCACCGACAGGCTGGTGGCAAACAGCTGCCATTTGCTGACATAGCCGTTGGCCGATTTCCTCAGCCCGGTGACGGCCGTCTCGTCCAGCAGGCGAATGGCCTTTGCCGGAGCGCCGACGATCAGCGAATTGTCGGGGAAGACCTTGCCTTCGGTCACCAGCGCATTGGCGCCAACCAGGCAGTTGTCGCCGATGACGGCGCCGTTCAGCACCGTCGCGCCCATGCCGATCAACGAATTGTCGCCGATGGTGCAGCCATGCACGATGGCGCGGTGGCCGATGGTGCAGCCTTCTCCGATCGTCACCGGAAAGCCGGGGTCGACATGGATGACGACACCTTCCTGAATATTGGTGCGGGCACCGACCCGGATCGGCTCGTTGTCGCCGCGCAGCACCGCACCGAACCAGATGCCGACATCCTCGCCCAGTTCGACCTTGCCGATGACATGCGCATCCGGCGCCACCCAATAGCTGCCGTCAGGCGGCACATCGGGGCGCGTCGGGCCAAGAGCGTAAAGCGGCATGATCGGTTCTTTCTTCTCTTAGACGACCGTGACGGTCAGTGTGGCGACGCCATCGACGCCGCAGGACACCACGTCGCCGCGCGATACCGGCCCGACGCCCGACGGCGTCCCGGTCATGATCACGTCGCCGGCCGCCAGTGTGAACAGTTTTGACAGCTCGGCGATGATTTCGGGCACTTTCCAGATCATCTGGTTGAGATCACCCTGCTGTTTCGTCTCGCCGTTGATCTTCAGCCAGATATTGCCGTTCTCGGGATGGCCGATTGCCTGCGCCGGGACAATCTCAGAGACCGGCGCCGAGTGTTCGAAGGCCTTTGCCGCGGCCCAGGGTTTGCCTGCCGCCTTGGCCTCGGCCTGCAGGTCGCGGCGGGTGAAGTCGATGCCGACGGCATAGCCATAGACGCAGTCAAGCGCATCTCCGGCACGGATGGCGTCGCCGCCCTGTTTCAGCACGATGACGAGTTCGACTTCGTGGTGTACGTCGGCCGAAAGCGGCGGATAGGGGAACTGTGCCGCCGGCTGAAGGTTTTCCGGGTTTTTCTGGAAGAAGAAGGGCGGTTCGCGGTTGGGATCATGGCCCATCTCGATCGCATGGGCAGCATAATTGCGCCCGACGCAATAGACGCGGCGAACGGGAAAGGTCTGATCTGACTGTGCCACCGGCAGCAGCACGGGCGCGGGAAGGGGAATTACAGTTGTCATCGATATCCAGACATTCGATTGCGAATGCCTGATGATAGCACCCCTTTACGGAGTGGGGAAAGACGCTTCAGCTGCAGACGTAGGCCTCAAGCTGGTCGCGTGTCAGGAACTGGCTGCCGGCCCGGGCGTTCCGTTCCGGATTGGTATATTCTAGGCTCGGGACATCGGGAAGCTCAAGCGCCTGACGGACGGTCATGATACCGACATCGCGGCGATCGGTGCCACGCTTCAGGCTGACTTCGACGATGCGATACAGATTTTCCTCTACCATGTGATTTCTCCCGTCTCTTTATTTTTTTGATTCTGGATTGCAGTAGCTACTCCGAAATTGGTTTTTATGAGGCACCTCATCTATTAGCATGCCACATATGATGGGATCGCGACAGTCATTTTTTAGCAGGTGCTTGGATTCGCATCGTAATGATGCGCAAATGGCTGTCGAAGAAGGCTGAAACCGGCCTATTTTCGGGCATACGCTCAGGGGACGGGCATCCTCCCTGCCGATATGGAACATTCCCGCGTTCCAGGTGTTTTCGCCGGTGAGACAGCCAGGGACAGAGCCCAGGGACAGAGAAGGAGCGCGAGATGGCCAATATCAAGAATTTGCGGACCGGTTTCACCGGCGAACTGGACGAGACAAGCGGCATGGCGGCACGCGCCAAGCAGGCGGTCGGCTATGTCAAGGACGAGGCGAGCGCCGTGGTCCGGACCGCACAGGACCACCCGTCGGCGACCAGCACGGCGCTGCTCATGTTCGGCGCCGCGGCCTTTGTCGCCGGCTACCTGATCGGCAGCGGTTCGAGCGCTCCGTCACGCAGCCGCCGCTCCTGGTAATTGTTGCGCCGCATAAGATTCGCCTTGATTTTGATGCAATGCAACAATAAAGTCATATTTATCGCAGCGATTCACCTCCTCCCGAAACGCTGCGGCCGATCAGCGGTCACCTCCTCCCGACCGTGGGTCATTTTCAGAAGCCTGCCGCACCTCCTCCCGCGGCAGGCTTTTTTCGTTTTGCACACTGCCCTTGCGGAACCAAATCAGCTATTCTCCTGTTGTGGTCTGGCAAGACATTCGGAGGAGACGCTCATGCCAAATACCAAATGGTCCAATCCCGTGGAGGTGGGGTTC
The DNA here is from genome assembly GCF_001687365.1 of Pararhizobium polonicum. Lineage (GTDB taxonomy): Bacteria > Pseudomonadota > Alphaproteobacteria > Rhizobiales > Rhizobiaceae > Pararhizobium > Pararhizobium polonicum. The sequence goes on along the minus strand of NZ_LGLV01000012.1, from coordinate 68,800 downwards.
GCCCACAAGGGCTCTCAGGTGGTGCTGGGGCCGTTCGATGCCCTCATCTGCCTGATGGACACCTGGCCGGATCTGCGCGGCCCCCGCTACGTTGCCGCCAGAAGCTTCTGCCGCGCAGCGCTCGATGGCCGCAAGTCGCCGGAAGAGGCGAGGGAGGTCTTCATCTCTGCTGCCAAAGAGGCGAAGCTTCAGGCGCATTAGCGCCGCGTTCCTCGCCCGGTCCTGACCATCCATGATCCGTGTCATGCGGCTGGGATGTCCGGTTGCGTGTCAACGAGTGATGTCCCGACGGGCAGCTGATATGTTTTCCCGGATGACGGTGGATGTTCATTCCTCTTGAGCGCCGGCGTCAATCCTCCGTCAGATCGGCGTCATCGTCATCCAGCCTTTCGTTCGGCTGGAAATGCTTGGCGCTCAGGGCTGCGACGCAAAGCGCGATGGATGGCGTGACGGCTGTGAATGTCGGCCCGTCGTTGATGCGGGCGGTTGCATTGCGGGGGCTCCAGGTGAAGCCGCCGATGCAGCCGGGCAACAACGTTTGGGCCAGAAGTTGGGCGGCGTCAATCCTGGAGGTGAAGAGGGGGACCACCGTGCTTTCCTCGCCGTCTGAAGGATACAGCCAGATCACCTTTCGTCCCTTTTCACCGCCCTTGCCTTCCCCGGTGGTGATACGGCGTTTGTAACCCATGATGAGGCCGATGGAGACATCGAGCTTCCGGTCGTGTTCCGTGGCATGCTGAAGCTCAAGAATAAGATCGGCAACTGTCTTCATTTCGATCGGGCTCCTGATGACGGTTCGCGGGTACTTATCGCTCCGGGCGAGCAATAACCGTACAGCAATCCGGCATCAACACCAAAGGACGGCATCACGGCTTTGCTCGGCCCGCCCACGGTAACCCCAACCGGGCCGCTCTTGCCTTCATGGCCGCCAGCGTGTAGCGATCTATCGCATCGGCGAGCGATATAGGCGCGGTTTTTGTCACGGCAACCCTGGCCCCGACGAATATGGTCCGGACGCATAATCGCAGGCTGGGACCCGTGCGGCTGCCGCCGGTCCGACAATCGCAGGCAATTCCGGATGGTGGCTGCGCGAGAGCGAGATTTGAGAGCATGACGGCGAATTCCTGTTTTTACAGTCCTGTGGCGGCGCACCGGCCGAACGTCTTCGCCGTCGCCCCGATGATCGACTGGACGGACCGGCATTACCGCTTCCTGGCCCGGCAGCTGTCGAGCCATGCGCTGCTCTATACCGAGATGATCGTTTCCGAGGCGATCCTGCGCGGGGACCGGGGGCGGTTGCTGGGGTTCGATGCGGTCGAGCAGCCGGTGGCGCTGCAGCTGGGCGGCAATGATCCGGCCAAGATGGCGGAGGCGGCACGGATCGGCGAGCAGTTCGGCTATGCCGAGATCAACATGAATGTCGGTTGCCCGTCCGACCGGGTGCAGTCGGGCACGTTCGGCGCCTGCCTGATGCGCGAGCCTTCGGTGGTGGCCGACTGCGTGGCGGCGATGAAGGCGGCGGTGGCGATCCCGGTGACGGTGAAGTGCCGGATCGGCGTCGACGACCAGGCGCCGGAGGTGGCGCTGCGCGATCTCGTTGCCCGCGTCGCCGATGCCGGCACGGACGCGGTCTGGGTGCATGCGCGAAAAGCCTGGCTACAGGGGCTGTCGCCCAAGGAAAACCGGGATATTCCGCCGCTGGATTATGATCTCGTTCATCGTCTCAAATCGGAAAACCCTCATCTTTTCATCGGTATCAACGGCGGTCTTGGCACTTTGAATCACGCCGTCGAAGAACTGAGCCATGTCGATGGCGTCATGCTTGGACGGGCTGCCTATCATGATAGCGCCATGCTGACGGCCGTGGACGGATATTTTTCGCATCCGCTGAGCGGGGCCGCGCCGGCCGATTTCGGCGACGAGGCCCTGACCGCCGGCGGACACCGGGCGTCGCCGGATTTCTGGGCCGGGGTGCGCGATGCGATGATGGCGCATGCGGCCGGGCATATCGCGGCCGGCGGACGGCTCATTCACGTCACCCGCCACATGGTCGGCCTGTTTCAGGGCTGGCCGGGGGCGCGGCGGTTCCGGCAGATCCTGTCGGCCGACGCGACGCGGGCAGGGGCCGGGCCGGAGGTGATCGCCGCGGCCTTCGAGGCGATCTTTTCGGCTGCGGGGGCTCAGCAGGCGGCGGAGTAAAAAAACAGGCTTGCAAACCCGTCGGCTTGCGCCGGTGCCGGCCGATCCAGCCGATCATTGCACGGATATTTGCCCCGGGGATGATCGTCAGACAAAAAAACGGCGCCCCGAGGGACGCCGTTCAATTCAGTCATCGCGAGGCGATCAAATCGAGGCTTAGTCGGCCTGGATGTTGACGGCCTTCGGGCCCTTGCCCATGCGATCCGGCTCGGTGTCGAAGGTGACCTGCTGGCCGTCCTTCAGGGTCTGGAGACCAGCGGCCTGCAGCGCGGAGATGTGTACGAACACGTCCTTGGCGCCGCCTTCCGGCGTGATGAAACCAAAACCCTTGTCCTGGTTGAAGAATTTTACGGTGCCCTTGGTGGCCATGGGAGAAGTCCTTTTTTCCCTTAAACGATGTGTCCTCACCCCTGCCAGGGTGGAGACGTTTTTCTTTCCGGTTTTGTCTTTATTACGGAAAGCCAGTCGGTGAAGTCACGATAACGGGGAAAGAACGTCTACAGTGCCGTTTTTATCGACACGCCCGGATTGTCTCCGGGACCATACAGCCAGTCCAGTCTCCGGGATAGAAAACGCCCGAACACGGAAATATTTGCAGCAAAAAAAGAAAATAGCAAGCGTTTAATCCTTTGCACTCAATTCTATGGTGTGGCCGGAAAAAATGCACCAATGTGCAGCATTTGCCCGTCCGCCGGGTTTTCGCCCGGCCGGGGTCGCGGCGGCGATCGAGCCCGCCGGGGAAAACCGGGGGGCCGCCCCGCTCTTGCCCCAATTTGGTCCCGACCATGGCCGAAGAAGGGGCCGCCCGCGCTGCCCGCTGCTCTGCCGATCCGGGCTGATGTGGGGCCGATGCGGGGTTGATGCCGGCCGGGCGACGGGTTAGGTCAGGAGCGGAATAACGAATGCTGGACTGCGAGGTGGCGCTGTGATCGATCCTTACGAAACGCTCGGTCTGGAGCGCGACGCCGACGAGCAGGCGATCAAGGCGGCCTGGCGCAAGACCGCCAAGACCGCCCATCCCGACAGCGGCGGCGATGCCGAGGCCTTCGGCCGCCTGCAGGCCTGCTACGACCTTTTGAAGGACCCGGTGCGCCGCAAGGTCTATGACAATACCGGCTACGACCCGCAGCTGGCCGACCCGCGCGACCTGCAGGGGATTCTCAGGCTGGAAACGCTGGTCAACGATTTCATCCTCGACGAGCGCGAGCCCGGCAGCTTCGATCCGGTCGCCGCCATGCGGCGCAAGCTGTCGGATGATATCGTCAAGAGCCGCTTCCATATCCTCGAGCTGGAGCGCCACCGCGCCCGCGTGCGCCAGCATATCGACCGGCTCGGCCGCCGCCCCGCCGCCGATGTGCTCGGCTCGATGCTGCGCACCCGCTCGCAATCGATCGCCGACGCCATCCGCAATGCCGAGGCGCAGATCGAGGCGATCGAGCAGGCCTATACGATGCTGGAAGGCTATTCCTACGAGCTGGAGCTGCTGGAAGAGGTGAAGGCGGCGGAATAGGGCGGCTCTTCCTGCCGGGACGCGTCGCCTACACATTGCTGTTGCCGCCGTCTTTTTTCTGGTCTTGGCGGCGCGCCTGCACCGATAGCGCAAAGTTGCTCCAGAAGGGCAGCGACGCATGCAGCCAATGGCCGCGCGGCTGGGCCAGGCGGACAATTTCGGACACGGCGAGCGCCTGCACATCCCCCGCGACGGTGGCGCGGACATGGGCGGTGATCAGGCCGTGCAGATCGGTGGCGCGTTTGCGGGCGGCGGCGAGCAGCCTGTCGTGCAATGCCCGGGCCTCCGGCGACAGATGCACGAGGCAGGCGGGGGTGCGATCGGCGCCGGTGACGAAGCCGCATCGCCGATGGCGCCGGCAGGCGCTATAGGGGCAACCGAGGGGAATGCCGATCATTTCGAGCGTGTTGCGCCGCAGGGTGTCGTCCTGGCGCTGCTCGGCCGCGGTCTGTTTCGGGGCGGGGTTCGGCATGATCTCTCCTGTGGTTGGGGATGTGCTGGGCGGCGGGCACGGGCCCGCCTTCGCGCGGCCTTTCGGCCCGCGGTCTGCCTTGGTTGATGTCCGTCTTGCCTGGAGGGGCAGGGATCGGACGGGGCGCTCGCAAGAGCCTTTTTGGGTAGTGGGAAAATGGCTCTCGCCAGCGCCCCGTTCGGCGGTTTTTGCCCGCGACTCCGGTTTCTCTGCAACCGGCCCCTTGGCCGGTCTTCTGTGCCGCACAGGCACGTCCGCAGCCGCGACAGCCTGCGGAGGGAAACCATTTTCCGCGAACCCCCGATATGAGGACTTCCGTCCTTTCCCCACACCCGGCGCCGGCCCCGCCTCGCTGCCACGGCTGGCAGTGTATCCTCGGCGGAACGATCAGGAGTATGGCATGGGTTTTTGGGGCGGGGATTTTGAGCGTGGAGTGGGGAGCCCCTCACCAACAAAATCTAACACTTAGCCTTTGGCTAAGATGTTGATTTTGTGTCCTCTCCCGCAAGGGGAGAGGGAGGGGTGGTGCGTCCCGGCTGCGATGGTGCATCCCCGCCTTGGTTTATGATGTGGGTACTTTCTCTCCTCCGTCATTCCTGTGCTCGTCACAGGAATCCAGCCACGGCGCGTCTGCGCCGTGAGAGAACTCTCCTGCTCGCATTGTCGAAAAAGAGTCTTGCGCGCCGTGGACACGGCGCACTGGATTCCTGTGACAAGCACAGGAATGACGGGGGTGGGGTTTCGCCGGAGGGAGACCATTTTCCGCGCGCCCCGGATAGGAGGACTTCCGTCTTTTCCCCACACCCGGCGCCGGTCCCGCCTCGCTGCTGCGGCTGGCAGTGTATCCGTGGGCGGGACGACAAGGCGTATGGCATGGGTTTTTGGGGGCGGGATTTGTACTCGGGGTCGGGAGACCCTCACCAACAAAATCTAACACTTAGCCTTTGGCCTAAGATGTTGATTTTGTGTCCTCTCCCGCAAGGGGAGAGGTAACGATGCCGTGCCTTCGCGGCTCGAAGTCATCCCCGTTTGGCCGGGAGGGCTGCGGATTACCTCTCCCCTTGCGGGAGAGGAAGCAATTTCAACATCTTAGCTTTAGCTAAGTGTTAGAAATTGCAGGTGAGGGGGTAATTTCGGACTGTGTCGTCAACAGTCACTGCCCCGGCCGTCCCGTCTTTCCCTTGGTTCGCTTCTGGCGTTTGGCGTCGCCGGCATCCTCGTAGGAGCCGACGCCGGCCTTGGCGCGGATGAAGGGTTTGAGGTCGTCGGTGGCCCCCCTCACCAAGCTTGCCTCGCCAAACGGCTGCGCCTCTTGGGGCTCGTCCTGCCCTGCGCTTGCGCTTCGGGCGTTCGTTGCTGCAATCGATTCACTGGATCGATTGCTCCGGCTTGCGCCGGATCGCTCCTCACCCTCTCCCGCAAGGGGAGAGGTAACGATGCCGTGCCTTCGCGGCTCGAAGTCATCCCCGTTTGGCCGGGAGGGCTGCGGATTACCTCTCCCCTTGCGGGAGAGGAAGCAATTTCAACATCTTAGCTTTAGCTAAGTGTTAGAAATTGCAGGTGAGGGGGTAATTTCGGACTGTGTCGTCAACAGTCACTGCCCCGGCCGTCCCGTCTTGCCCTTGGTTCGTTTCTGCCGTTTGACGTCGCCGGCGTCCTCGTAGGAGCCGACGCCGGATTTGGCGCGGATGAAGGGTTTGGGGTCGTCGGTGGCCCCCCTCACCAAGCTTGCCTTGCCAATCGGCTGCGCCTCTTGGGGCTCGTCCTGCCCTGCGCTTGCGCTTCGGGCGTTCGTTGCTGCAATCGATTCACTGGATCGATTGCTCCGGCTTGCGCCGGATCGCTCCTCACCCTCTCCCGCAAGGGGAGAGGAAGAACCCGGCAAGAACGGCTTTTCCGGCAGCTTGCCCCTGGTGTTGAGCGGCTTTTCGGTGCGGCCGACGGTCATTTCGTCGAGGCTGTTCTTGCGGAAGAGGCTGGTTTCCGGGCGGGCGGGGCGGGTCATGTCGGTGCCCGGACCCATGCTGTCGAGAGATGGTTTGGCGAAGAGGGAAGCGGGCTGCCCCTCATCCGCCCTGTCGGGCACCTTCTCCCCGCTGGCGGGGAGAAGGGACTCGCGGCTGGCTTTGCCGCCCTTCTTACCACTACCCTCCATCGCCCTGGCTTCCTGCCGGGCCATCGGATCGTCCATGACGGCCAGTTCGGCGGCCTTGAGGCGTTTGATTTCGTCGCGCAGGCGGGCGGCGGTCTCAAAATCGAGGTCGGCGGCGGCGTTGCGCATCTGTTTTTCCAGCGCCTCGAGATGGGCGGCGAGGTTGTTGCCGACCATGTCGGTGATGCCGCCCTTGACGCCCCTGATGCCGATATCGGCGCGGACATGGTCCTTTTCGTAGACCGAATCGAGGATGTCGGAAATGCGGGCCTTGACCGATTCCGGGGTGATGCCGTGGGCCGCGTTATAGGCCACCTGCTTTTCGCGGCGGCGGGAGGTTTCCTCCATGGCGCGCTTCATCGAGCCGGTGATGGTGTCGGCATAGAGGATGACCTTGCCGTCGACGTTGCGGGCGGCGCGGCCGATGGTCTGAACGAGGGACGTTTCCGAGCGCAAGAAACCTTCCTTGTCGGCATCGAGGATGGCAACGAAGCCGCATTCGGGAATGTCGAGGCCTTCGCGCAAGAGGTTGATGCCGACCAGAACGTCGAAGGCGCCGAGGCGCAGGTCGCGGATGATCTCGATGCGCTCCAGCGTGTCGATATCGCTGTGCATATACCGGACGCGAACCCCCTGTTCGTGCAGGTATTCGGTGAGGTCCTCGGCCATGCGCTTGGTGAGCACGGTGACCAAAGTGCGGTAGCCGGCGGCCGCGGTCTCGCGGATTTCGCCGAGCACGTCGTCGACCTGGGTTTTCGCCGAGCGGACCTCGACCGGGGGATCGATCAGGCCGGTGGGGCGGATGACCTGTTCGGCAAAGACGCCGCCGGACTGTTCCAGCTCCCAGGCTGCAGGCGTCGCCGAGACGGCGATGGTGTCGGGGCGCATGGCGTCCCATTCCTCGAAGCGCAGCGGCCGGTTGTCCATGCAGGACGGCAGGCGGAAGCCGTATTCGGCCAGCGTCGCCTTGCGGCGGAAGTCGCCGCGATACATGCCGCCGATCTGGCTGACGGAGACGTGGCTCTCGTCGATGAACAAAAGGGCGTTGTCGGGGATATATTCGAACAAAGTCGGTGGCGGCTCGCCGGGCTGGCGGCCGGTGAGGTAGCGCGAATAGTTCTCGATGCCGGCGCAGGAGCCGGTGGCCTCCAGCATCTCGATATCGTAGCGGGTGCGCTGTTCCAGCCGCTGGGCTTCGAGCAGGCGGCCGCCCTTTTCCAGCTCGGCCAGGCGCAGCTTCAGCTCTTCCTTGATCGACTTGATCGCCTGGTTGAGCGTCGGGCGCGGCGTCACATAGTGGGAATTGGCGTAGATCTTCACCGATTTCAGGTCGTCGGTCTTCTGGCCGGTGAGCGGATCGAACTCGGTGATCGAGTCGATCTCGTCGCCGAACATCGAGATGCGCCAGGCGGCATCCTCCAGGTGGGCCGGGAAGATTTCGATGGTGTCGCCGCGCACCCGGAAGGAACCGCGCTGAAAATCCATGTCGCGGCGCTTGTATTGCTGGGCGACGAGGTCGGCGAGCAGCTGGCGCTGGTCGAGCGTGTCGCCGACCGTCATCTGGAAGGTCATGGCGGTATAGGTCTCGACCGAGCCGATACCGTAGATGCAGGAGACCGAGGCGACGATGATGACGTCGTCGCGCTCGATCAGCGAGCGGGTGGCCGAGTGGCGCATGCGGTCGATCTGCTCGTTGATCGACGATTCCTTCTCGATGAAGGTGTCGGAGCGCGGCACATAGGCTTCCGGCTGGTAATAATCGTAGTAGGAGACGAAATATTCGACCGCATTGTCGGGGAAGAAGTTCTTGAACTCGGAATAGAGCTGCGCTGCCAGCGTCTTGTTGGGCGCCAGGATGACGGCGGGGCGTTGCGTCGCCTCGATCACCTTGGCCATGGTGAAGGTCTTGCCGGAGCCGGTGACGCCGAGCAGGACCTGCGAGCGGTCGCCGTTCGACAGGCCCTCGACGAGGTCCTTGATGGCGGTCGGCTGGTCGCCGGCGGGCTCGAAATCGGACTGCATGCGGATGGCGATGCCGCCTTCGGACTTTTCCGGGCGGGCCGGCCGGTGCGGCGTCCACAGCTTGCCGTCCTTGAACAGCGGATTGCCGGATTCGATCAGGGCGGAGAGCGCCTCGACGGTGGCGGTGACGGCGGAGGGCGCGAGCGCATCCTCCAGCGCCGTGTCCATGCCGGCCACGGGGTTCAATCCGGCGGCGGCGCGGGCTTTCGGATCGGACGTGCCGCCCATGGAGGTGCCGCGGGCGCTACGGCTGGCGCCGACGCCATCATTGGTCTTTTTCTTTTGTGCGCCTTCGGCGTCGCGGGCCTTCTGCGCCGCGATCTCCACCTTCTTGCGGTGCTTGCCGGCCTTGGAGGCGACGTCGTGGCGGGTCTCGATGGTCTCCGCCTCGGCCATGCGCTGCAGCTCGTTGGCCCAGTCGGCAACGCTTGATGACAGCGGGGCGCCTTCGAAGGAGGCCTGCGGGGCCTCCTCGAAGCCGCCAAGGCCGGGACGGGGGGATTTTTTCGGAGCTTTCGACATGCGGCGAATATGGAGAGAGTCCGGGGAAATGTGAAGGGGCAGAGGAGTACAAAAAGGCAACAGCCGGCGGGCTACTGCCAGTTTCTGACATGGGCGGCGGAGTGTGGTTTCCGTAAACTTTTGCTTGCAGGGGGATATGTTGGTATTTTGCCAACGGAGGGACGGGGATGGCCGGGCACGGTGGTTCAGCTGTTACTCTGCGGAGACAAGGGCTTTTTGCTGTTCGCGGGCAGAAAGAACGTTTTCGAATTGCCGGGCATCGATCAGTCAATCACCTACGAGACGAATCTGCGGCCTATGATCCGCGCGCTCCAGTCGGTTCTGACGGCGGCGAATCTAATTCGCAGCACGGCCGTCTTCAAATAGCGGGATTTCTCATGAACGCCAGAAAACCCGATCGAGCCTGTCTATAGGTTTCTATCATCGAGACTTGGTCTTTCCCGAAATGGCTTATCCGTGCGCAGGTACACACTTCCAATCGCATATCGGGAAGAACGGAATTCCGTTCCGCAAGTCGAGCGAGATGCGGTCCAGAGGCCGGAGAGAGCTCAACAGCTTTGAAGCAGGTCGGATTCGCCAAGCGATGTCGCGTCAGACTGCAACGGTGGTCGATTGGTCCGCAGATGTTTTCTGGAGTGAGGGAGTACACACCACCCGCGTAGGATAGCGTTCGGCCCTACGCTGACTCTCGTTAATTCTGTACAGGTCCGGAGATATTGTAGTCACGCGCGATGGTGGACGTCGCAGTGAACCACTCGGACGCGCGGGTACGTTGCTGATGAAAATCGAAGGCGGCCCGGTCTATAAAAAGCTCTTCTACACGCCACACCAGGGGATCATCCGCTTGCGACACCTCAAAGGAGAGGCAACCCGGCTCCGCTCTGGTCAGACGAAGGTGATCGGGAAGATGGCGTTTGACGATCTCGACATCCTCCATCGAGACGCAGCGTAGGAAGCCGGAGAGCCTCACCTGGTCTGTCATGTTGTCCATATCGCATCTCCAATGAAAGGGTTCGAGGCATTGCTACCTGAGTTCGGATGTCATTCGTCGGGCTCCGGTCAACTTCGACCCGATGGGGCTACGGTCCTGACCGCCGCCTTCCGGCTCGTCCCTGGGGCGGAACGGCACGTTCGTCTCATCGATCTCGACAATGCCACGCAGCGGACGCCTGTCCGGATCGACCATCGCCCGACGGAGCTTGTGGAGCAGAAGCCAGGCGGTCTTGTCGCTGCCGAGCCCCAGATTCGGCTGGAGTTGCAGAGCCGACATCCTGTTGGAATGAGTTGCGAGGAGGTAGGCAGCGAGAAACCAGACCGTAGCGGAAGATGCGTGCCGTGCATCACCGTTCCGGCGATGAGCGAGGTCTGGTGTCGGCAGCCGGTCACCGTCCGTGTCCCCTCATCATGGACGGTGACGCCCTGGCACTCCCAGACCCACGGTTGAGCTTCTAGCCGCCAGGCACGGTTCCCACCGCAACGCGGACATCGAAAGCCCGCATTCCACCGCTTCCTGGCCAGATATTCCGCGCAGGCGTAGTCGTCGGCGAAGTCCGACGTGAACTTCTCCAGCGATGGAGGCCGATCATTGGCCCAGTGTGTCGGAAACAGGCTCTCGCTCATGCTGTTGCAATAGCGAAGCAGGAGAGATGAGTCACTCTCAAACGCTAGATGTGATGAATACCTGTGCCAACGGGATAAGCCATTTCCCGACTATGACACCGTCTTCGCGTCTCATGCCCTTTTCAAGGCCTACTGGCACAATGAGGTTTAGATGCGTTTTTCAACGCTATTGGCCCGGAGCGGCCATCAGGATGCCGCGGCAGGAAACCACGATTGCCCGGCTAAACCATCTTGAGAGCGGCGAGGTCGCCGTTTTCCAGCAAGGACAAGTTCGCTTCGATTTTTTCAACGGGCCAATCCCACCAGGCAATATTGAGAAGCGCGCTGATTGTTCCGGCGGGGTAGCGCATCCGGATGACCGTGGCCGGGTTTCCTCCGACGACCGCGTAGGGTGGGACATCGCGCGTGACGACCGACGCAGCGGCGACGATCGCGCCCGCGCCGATGTGCACGCCCGGCATGATCGCCGCGTCATGGCCAATCCAGACGTCGTGCCCGACCACCGTATCTTTCACCGGCAGGTCCTTGTAGCCGAAGGTCTCGGGTTTGAAGATGCGGAATGGATAGGTTGTGAAGCCCGTCATCGGGTGGTTGGCTGAGCTTGTGATGAAATAGCTTCCCCGGGCGATCTGGACAAATTTGCCGATGATGAGCCGCTCGCGCACGCCATGACCCAGATAGGGTGCGAGGATTTCGGCCGTGTCTTCCGGCCTCCCGGAATGCGTGAAATAGCTGTAGTCGCCGATCTCCATGCGCGGATGGCTGATGACATTCTTCAGGTAGACGGTATCGCGATAAAGCGTTCCGTCCGGCAGAGTGATTGGGTGCGTTGCATTCGCGTCGAGAAGAGGCATCAAAATGACCGTTCAGAAAAAGCGGCGCCGTTGGATGACCGATGCTAATTCCGACGAGGGGCCGAAACCATCGCGCAGCCCAAATGCTTTCATGAATAATTTGAATGGCGAGGCGTCTGACGCTTTTAAGGGGGCATCCGCGATAACGGCGTCCGGCCTTTAGCAGCTCCCTTGCAGCCTTGCGGGCGCTTGGGGATGTCCAGCTCCGATAGAAGCTCATGACACGGTGAAAATGAGCGATGCGATCGTGGCGCGGGCAATATTTGGACAGCTTGGGAGTGCTGCTGATTCCGCCTTGAAGCACGGCATATTAGCGGTACATGCTGTGCGTCCTGTCATTCCGCGTCCCAAGGATTCGCCATGCCGTTTTCGCTCAATTCCGCCGCCGTCCTGCCGATAGTGCTGCTCGTTCTGTCGAATGTCTTCATGACCTTCGCCTGGTACGGGCATCTGAAATATACCTCGTCGCCGCTCTACATGGCCGTCATCGCCAGCTGGGGCATTGCCTTCTTCGAATATTGCCTCGCGGTTCCGGCCAACCGGATCGGCCACACGGTCTATTCGGCGGCGCAGCTGAAGACCATGCAGGAGGTGATCACGCTGGTGGTCTTTGCCGGTTTCTCGGTGTTCTGGCTGAAGGAATCGCTGACCTGGAACCACGCCATCGGCTTCTGCATGATCGCCGGCGGGGCGGCCTTCGTGTTCAAAGGTTAAATTTTCGTAAGGATCACGTTCACCCGCAGAAATGCCACAAGCGGCGCCCAACCCTACACCGATGCGTGAGGGCAGGGTCCGATGAGTCTGACATTTTCCACCATGGCGGCATTGCGGTTCGGCACGGGTTTCAGGCCGGGACAGGCGCCGCCGGAAAGCGTCGAGGAATTGCTGGGGCAGCTGGATGCCGGCCGGCGTGAAACACCGGATTTCCCGGAGGGCGGCCTTGCCGCAGCCAAGGCGCGGATTTCTGCCAAAGCATCGGAGCTTGCCGCCCTCAAGCTGGCCGACAGGGACATGGATCCGCTGACCCAGCGCGCCAACCGGGCGCGCTTTCGCATCGGGCTCGACAATTGCCTGACACGGGACGAGCATGCCCGCTTCATGCAGGCCGTGCTGTCGCCCAACGGCTTCAACGAACGGCTTGCCGGGTTCTGGTTCAACCATTTCAGCGTCAGCTCCCGCAAGGAAGATTTCATGCGGCTGGTCGTGCCCGTCTACGAGGCGGAGGCGATCCGCCCGCATATGGCCGGGCGGTTCGCCGATCTGGCCAAGGCGGCGGTGCTGCATCCGGCCATGCTGATCTATCTCGATCAGGTGAAATCCTTTGGGCCCACGTCGCCGCTGGGCCTCAAGCGCAAGAGCGGGCTGAACGAAAACCTCGGCCGCGAGCTTCTGGAGTTGCATACGCTCGGCGCCGGCAGCGGCTATACGCAGGCAGACGTGCGCAACGCGGCCTCTGTGCTGACCGGCATGACCGTCGACCGCGCCACCTATCGCTCCCGCTATGCCGTCAACATGGCCGAGCCGGGATCGCGGCGTGTGTTCGGCACATCCTATGGCGGTGGTGTGCGTGGGGAGGGCGATATTGATGCGATGATCGACGATCTCGCTGCGACGCCGCAGACGCGCGATCATATCTGCCGCAAGCTTGCCCGTCATTTTCTCTCCGACACGCCGCCGCCGGAGGTGGTGGACGCGATGGCCTCCGCCTGGACGCGCAGTGACGGCGATCTCACCGCCGTCTACACCGCGATGCTTCGCCACCCCAGAAGCTGGGATAACGAGGGCCAGAAGGCCAAGCTGCCGTTCGATTACATCGTTTCGGGGCTGCGCGCGCTTGCGGCTGAGGAGAAGGATCTGGCCGCCGCCCCGCAAGCGGTCAAGCCGGAGCCGGCCGCCACGGGCAGCGAGGGTATGGCTGCCATGCCGGTGGCTGTGATGGCGGATTCTGCTGTTCCGGGTGGGCCGGGCACGGACGCCATGACGGCGGACCCGGCCGTGCGCAGGCTCCGGACCAATCCGCTGACCGTGCAGGCTGCCGAAAGGCTGGGGCAGCCCCTGTGGAGGCCGCCGAGCCCGGCGGGCTTCGATGACGGTTTTTCGACCTGGATTGCCGGCGGGCCGCTGGCCGACCGGATCGCCTGGGCGCGGCTGGCCGCCGCCAAACTCGGCGGCAGCCGCGATCCGCGGGACTTCCTGCGGGAGACGCTGCGCGACGCGGCGCGGCAGGACACTATCGACATCGTATCGAAGGCGCCGAACCGGCAGATGGGGCTTGCGCTGGTGCTGGCATCCCCCGAGTTCAACAGAAGGTAGACCGCAGATGGGCATGGACGACACGATGGCGCTCAGCCGCCGCGCTTTTCTCACCTCGGCCTGCTGCGTGGCCGCGGCACCGCTGATGACCTCGATGACGCTGGCCGCCGCACCCGGCGACAAGCGTCTGATCACCATCATTCTGCGCGGCGCCATGGATGGGCTGCATCTCGTCCAGCCCTATGGCGACAAGGCCTTCGCGCTCTACCGGCCGACGCTGGCGGCAACGCCGGACAGCGGCCTGATCGATCTCGACGGCTTCTATGGGCTGAATCCCGACGCCAGGGCGCTGCTGCCGCTGTGGAAGCGGGGCGAGCTGTCGTTCGTCCAGTCGGTTTCGACGCCCTATCGGGATGCGCGCAGTCATTTCGACGGGCAGGACGTGCTGGAGAACGGCGGCGTCCGCGTCGGCGAGGAAAAGACCGGCTGGCTGAACCGGGCGCTCTCCGCCATTCCATCCGTGCATTCGCGCAAGGCGATCGACGTCAACACGTCGGCGGAACTGGTGCTGAGCGGCGACAACGATGTCGAGGTCTGGTCGCCGCGCACCGATCTGGCGATGAAGAGCGACGAGAAGAGCTTCTTCGAGCGGCTCTATCGCAACGATCCGCAGTTTGCCGCGGCGATGGCCGATGCGGCCGACACCGATTTTTCCGCCGATGCTGTGTATGGCGACGAGAAGCGCGGCGCCAGGACGGCCGATGTGGCGCGTCTGGCGGCCGGCATGCTGATGCTGGACTACCGGATCGCCAGTTTCTCGATCACCGGATGGGATACGCATGCCGGGCAGGCGGCGGCGTTCAAGGCGCCGGCTGCCGATCTGGCCACGGCGATCCTGACCATCCGCGATACGCTGCCGCACGCCGTCTGGAAGGACACGATCATCGTCGCCGTCACCGAGTTCGGCCGCACCGTGCGCGAAAACGGCTCGTTCGGCACCGACCACGGCACCGGTGGACTGGCTGTTATCGCCGGCGGCGGCATCGACGGCGGCAAGGTCATCGGCACATGGCCGGGGCTTAGCGAGGCAAACCTGCTCAATGGCCGCGACCTGATGCCGACCGGCGACGTGCGCGCGCTGGCCGCGGCGATGCTGTTCCGCCAGTTCGACATCGCGCCGGAGAGCCTGACGAACGCGGTCTTTCCGGGGCTGGATTTCGACCGGTCGTCGATTTATCTGAAGTCGGTGTAGGGGGCTGATCCGCTCTGCTCGGAGTGGACCGGATCGACCGGGGAAAATCACCGGTCCCCGTCAATGCTTCCTGCCAATATCCCCCAAATGGGCAGCGCATGCCTTTGTCCGTCCGCCGCTTCGCCGGTTGACATTCCCCGGTGATGTCGGCATTGCGCGGGCTGGCTGCGGCTAAAGCCGTTGCCCGGCCGGTATCGGCCGTCATGGGGGATGCGGTCCCGGAAGGCTTCGAATGTGCCCGGCGCAAGCCATGGGCAGATCAAGCCATCGGCACCGGCAGAATGGAATGAACGGCACCGGCATGATCCTCCTGAAACTGACTTTGGTTCCGTTCTTTCTGTTTGCCGTTTCGATGGCGGCCGTGCGCTGGGGGCCGGCGGTGGCGGGCTGGCTTGCCGGCTTGCCGATCGTGGCGGGGCCGATCCTCTATCTTCTGGTGCTGGAACAGGGCGCGGCGTTCGGCGTTGGCGCCGCTGCGGCGGCCCTGTCGGCGATTTTCGCCTCCGAAGCCTTCAATCTGGCCTATGCCTGGACATGCCGCTGGTACCACTATTGCATCGCCGCGATCATGGGGCTTGCCGCCTGGTTCGTCGCTGCCGTCGGCCTGACGAGCCTGCCGGGGACGCCGCTGTTTGCGCTCGGTGCGGCGCTGCTGGGCGTTGCGGCGGCGCAGACGTTTCTGCCGCGAACCCATGCCGCCGGCAAGGTGATCTCGATCACCCGGACCGACCTGATCATGCGCATGGTGGCCGGTGCCGTTCTGACGCTGGCGGTGACGATGCTGTCGGCTTCGCTTGGCGCGCAATGGAGCGGCGTGCTGACCGTTTTTCCGCTGCTGGGGCTGATCCTGTCGGTGTCATCGCAGCGGGCCTATGGGCCTGATTTCGTTGTCCGGCTGCTGCGCGGCATGGTGCTGGGGCGCTTCTCGTTCGCGGCCTTCTGCCTGTGCCTGATCTGGCTGCTGCCCCGGCAGAATGCCGAGATCGCGTTTCTGGTCTCGTCCGCCGTGTCCGTTGCCGTTCAATGGGCCAGCCGGCAGGCTGCCGCCGTCCTGCGGCGGGCTTAGGGATCAATCGGCGCCGCCAAACAGCGTATCGAGAATTTTTCCTTCCAGCCGAGCCAGTTCCGGCGAGCCGTGGCGGCGGGGGCGTTCCAGCGGGATGTCGAGGTCGAGCGCGATCCTGCCGTGATCGATGACGATGACGCGGTCGGCCAGCGCCACGGCTTCCGCGACATCATGGGTGACCAGCACGGCGGTGAACGTCTGCTGTTGCCAGATGCGTTCCAGCAGCTGCTGCATTTCGATGCGGGTCAGCGCATCGAGCGCGCCGAGCGGCTCGTCCAGCGCAAGGATATAGGGATGGGCGACAAGGGCCCGGGCCAGGGCGACGCGCTGGCGCTGGCCGCCGGACAGGACGGACGGCCATTCTTCGGCGCGATCGGCAAGGCCGACTTCGTTGAGGATGGCGAGCGACTTTTCGCGGGCTTCCGCCCCCTTGGCGATGCCGGTCAGGCCGACCTCGACATTCCTGGCGATCTTTGCCCAGGGCAGGAGACGCGGCTCCTGGAACATGATGCGGGTGCGGTTTTCGCCCTGCGCGCCCCTGTTGACCGTCAGCGTGCCGGATGTCGGCTTGTCGAGGCCGGTCAGCAGGCGCAGCAGCGTGCTCTTGCCGCAGCCGCTCTTGCCGATGACGGCGATGAACTGGCCGGCGGGGACATCCAGATCGATGTTATCGAGCACGGTCTTGTCGCCGAACTTGCGGCTGATGCCACGGAAGGAGAAGGCGTTTTCGCGGGTGTCCTGCGCGCGGGGCTGGGGGGCTGCGTAGGGAAACCATTGGCCGGGAGGGGTTTCGCGCAGCGCGCGGGCCTCGGCCGTCTCCTTCGTTGCTGCGCGTGCGGCACCGTTTTTCTGGTCGAGGGCGATGACGGACATTTTCGGCACTCCGTGTTTCGTTTTGCTTTGGCTCGGCAGTCGGGCGGTCAGGCGGTCTGGAAGGCCGGATGCCATTGCAGGGTGAGCCGTTCGAGCAGCCGGGCAAAGCTGTCGGCAAGCTTGCCGAGCAGGGCGTAGATCAGGATCGACAGCACGACGACATCGATCAAAAGGAACTCGCGGGCCTGCATGGCCATGTAGCCGAGGCCGGAGGAGGCGGCGATGGTTTCGGCGACGATCAGCGTCAGCCACATGATGCCCAGCGCATAGCGCAGGCCGACGAAGATGGCGGGCAGGGCGCCGGGCAGGATGACGCGGAAGAACAGGGTGGTGCGCGACATGCCGTAGACGCGGCCCATCTCGACCAGCTGCGGATCGACGCTCTGGATGCCGAGCAGGGTGTTGACGTAGATCGGGAAGAACACGCCGAGCGCGACGAGAAACAGCTTTGCCTCCTCGTCGATACCGAACCAGAGGATGACCAGCGGGATCAGCGCCAGATGCGGGATGTTGCGGACCATCTGCAGCGTCGTATCGGTCAAGTTGCGCGACAGGCCGGAGAGACCGTTGGCGAGGCCGAAGGCAAGGCCGATCGAGCCGCCGATGACGAAGCCGGAGAGGGCGCGGGCGGTGCTGACGCCGATATTGCGGATGAGTTCGCCTGACAGCAGCAGCCGCCAGAAGGCTTCGGCGACGGCCGAAGGGGCGGCCATGACATTCGGCGAGATCAGGCCGGTGCGGGCGGCGAATTCCCAGAGGAGGAGGATGAGGGCGGGCAGCAGCCAGCCGGTGCCGTTTCGCAGGATCGATTGAGCGGTGGATTTCATGATCTGCCCTTCTATCTCTCGCGTGCCGGCCCGGATGGACCGGCACGCTTCGGCATTTCCTGGGAGGAAATCAGTTGGTCGGTGCCGTCCAGACGGCATCGGAAATGGTGATCTGCTTGGGGATCAGGCCGAGCTTGAAGAAGCGGTCGGCGGTCTGCTGCTGGCTGGCGACGATCTCCGGGGTGACCGGCTCGATACCGAACACGGTGCGGTTGGCAGCGATCGTCTGGGCTTCGAGCGGCACGCCGGTGACCTCGTGCAGGGCTTGCGCCACCTTGTCGCGGTTGGCATCGGCCCAGGCGGCGGCATCCTTCAGGGCGGCGATGGTGGTCGTGACCGTTTCCGGGTGCTGCCTGGCGAAGTCGCGGTTGGCGAGGAAGTAGGTCTTGACGTTCAGCGTCTCGGCCGAGGTGGTCAGGATGCGCGGCTTGTAGCGGGTTTCGGCGATGGCGAAGAAGGGGTCCCAGACGGCCCAGGCGTCGATCTTGTCGCTGGCAAAGGCGGCGGCCGCATCGGCGGGGCTCAGATAGACCGGGGTGACGTCCTTGAAATCGATGCCGGCCTTTTCAAGCGCTGCGACGACGAGGTTATGGGCTGAGGTGCCCTTGCCGACGCCGATCTTCTTGCCCTTGAGCTCGGCCAGAGACTGGATCGGCGACTCCGGCTTGACGAAGATCGCCTCGCCGGCGCCGTTGGAGGGAAGGGCGGCGACATAGGTGATGGCCGAACCGGCGGCCTGGCCGAAGATCGGCGGCGCATCGCCGGTCCAGCCGACATCGATCGAGCCGACATTCAGCGCTTCGACCAGCGGCGGACCGGCGGTGAATTCGACCCAGGAGACGGTGATGCCCTTGGGCTCCAGCGCCTTCTCGACGATCTGCTGCTGGCGGGCGATGACCGGCAGGCCGGTCTTCTGGTAGCCGATCTTGAATTCGGTCAGTTCGGCGGCGGCCACTCCGGCAGCCGACAGGCCGGATGCGGCAAACAGGCTGGTGGCCAGCAGGCCAGCGCCGAACAGGCGTCTTGTCAGTGTGAACATCGATCCCTCTTATGGTTGGCGGCAGCGCTGAAGCCGAAGCGCTTTTCCGCATGACATGGGATCATGCTAGTGAAATCGATGAAGCTTATAGAGTTTATTTATTTTGTAGATTGGACGTGCAGGGAAACGCTTTTCCGCGACGGGTGGGCAATCGGTTGGATTTTTCCGTTGGTGATCGCCGTCAGGCTTGTGGCGTATCGATGCGGGAGCGCGCGAAGGCGCCGGGGGCGCAGCCGACGCGGCGGCGAAAGGCCGTGCTGAAGGCGCTGGCGGAGTCGTAGCCGATGTCTTCGGCCAGGCGATCCAGCGATGTGCCGCCCCGGCTGAGCGTGTCCTTGGCGCGCGTCATGCGCCAGCGCGCCAGATATTCCATCGGGGCGCAGCCGAGCATGCCGCTGAAGCGGGCAGCAAAGGCGGATCGCGACATGCCCGCGATTTTGGCAAGGTCGGCGACCGTCCAGCCGGCGCTGATATCGGCATGCATGGCACCGAGCGCACGGGCAAGGGCGGCATCCTCCATTCCGGCCAGCAGGCCGGCGGGCAGGGTGGTGGTTCCGGCACCCGGCCAGCGCAGGCACTCCATCAACAGGACTTCGAGAAGCCGTTCGAGGATCATCTCCCGGCCGGGCCGTTCCGTTGCACATTCTTCCATGATCAGATCGATGATACCGGCGAGACGCCGGGTGCTGCCATTGGCTGCGCTGACGTGGATGATCTTTGGCAGCAAAGCCACCAGAAGCGGTGCATTGACCGGACTGAGCCGGAAGCTGCCGCCGAGCATGCGGAAATCGGGCGCGCCGCCGGGATCACCATGCCGAATATCCGTGGCCATCGGCTGGCCGGGAACGCATGGTGCACCCGGTCGGCTCAGCATCTCGAAGGCAGGCGAGGACGGCAGCAGCACGAAATCGCCACGCTGCAGAAGCACCGGTTCATCCGCTTCGACCGCCAGCCAGCACTGGCCGGACAGCACAATGGCAAAACCCGGCGCCCCATAGGCCGGATAGCGCACGCCCCATTCTCCCTTGCCGGTGATCGGCTTGGAGAAGACGGCATGCGGGCGAAGCAGGGCGATGATGTCGCTGAAAGGATCCATTTGGACGATCCATAATAAAATCTGGATCATTCATTATATATCGTCTTTGCGTTTTGTCTATTCTGAGGGCGACAAAACATGGAGATCCGAATGACCAAGACAGTCCTCATCACCGGCACCTCGTCGGGCTACGGCAAGGCGATTGCCGAACTCTTTCTGGCGCGCGGCTGGAACGTCATCGCCACGATGCGGCGGCCGGATGCCGGCGTTTTTGCAACGGCGTCCGATCGCCTGCTGATCCTGCCGCTGGATGTGACCAAGGCGGAAACGATCGACAAGGCGATCGCCGACGGCGTTGCGGCCTTTGGCGCGATCGACGTGCTGGTCAACAATGCCGGTATCGGCATGGCGTCCGCCGTCGAAGTCACGCCGGACAGCACGATCCGGGAGATTTTTGAGACCAACACCTTTGGTGTTTTCGCAACCTGCCGGGCCATTATTCGACAGATGCGCGCCCAGGGGCATGGCACCATCGTCAATGTCACATCGAGCGTCACGCTCGGCGTCATGCCGCTGGTGGCGATCTACGCTGCCAGCAAATGCGCCGTCGAAGGCTATACCGAGTCGCTGTCCTACGAGCTGGAACTCTTCAATATCAAGGCGCGGCTGGTGGAGCCGGGCCTTGGACCGACCACCGGCTTTGCCGCCAATGGCGGGCCGCGCATGCAGGGGCTGATTCCCGAGGACTACGGTGCGTTTGCGCAGGCCTATTTCGGCATCATGGCCAATTATCCGACGCCCTATTGCACCGAGGCCGAGGTTGCCGGGGCAACGTTTGCGGCGGCAACCGATGAAGGCGATGCGATCCGCTTTCCGGCCGGTGCCGACAGCAGGATGCTGGCACAATTGCGCTGGTCGACCTCCGAGGAGCACTATCTCGCCAGAATGCGGGAGATGTTCCGGCCGGTCATGCCGGCGTAGGCGCGCGCCTTCGATGGGGCAACGATTTTGGCGGGCGCTGCGGTGTTCCCGGCGCTCAATCCAGCAGATCGAAAGCCCGGAAAATCCAGACGACCTGATAGGTCAGGCCGGCGATCAGGAAGGCCGCGTGGAAGCGCCGGTTGGGCGTGATCGCGGCTGCGATGCACAGCAGGATGTAGATGGCGTTGCGCAGCGGATATTCCAGGCCGTAGGAGAGGAAATAGGCCTTTCCCTTGACGGCGGTATCGACGAGATCGACGCCATAGGCCAGCGCCAGGAAGCCGAAGAACCAGGCGCGGCGCGACATGAAATACTGCTCGTAGCCGCTGTAATCCTCCAACGACGTCGGAAACAGCAGGACGCAGAGGAAGAAGAAGATGCAGCAATAGGAAATAACGAAGAGATAGACGCTGAAATCGATCACCGGCACCGCATGCAGCCGGTATTCCCACCACCAGAAATAGATCAGGAACAGGAACATGAAGAGCACCCAGCCGAGGTGCAGCCAGTAGATCCTGGTCTTGCCGGGATGCTGGACAAACAGCGCCAGCCCCGTCAGCAGCCGCGCCATCGAGAGGCTGATGACCATGCCCATGATGACGCGGATATGGGAGAAGATCTGCGGATCGGCCGGGTGGTCCATGGCTCAGGCCTCCATGATGGTCGGGATTTGGGATGATCGGGATTTGGGATGATCTGGCTTCGGAATGATCAGGCTTCGGGCGGCACCGGTTTCGGATGGCCGGCCTCGTCGAGCGCCACCATGACGAACAGGGCGTCGGTGACCTTGTCCATGCGGTCGGAGAGATAGCGCTGCGCCCAGGCTTCGACCTTGAGGGTGATCGAGGTGCGGCCGACCTTGACGACATCGGTATAGATGCAGAGCGTATCGCCGATCTTGACCGGCAGCTCGAAGGCCATTTCCTTGACGGCGGCGGTGACGACGCGGCCGCGGGCCCGCTCGGCGGCGCGGATGCCGCAGGACAGGTCCATCTGCGCCATGACCCAGCCGCCGAAGATATCGCCGGCCGCATTGGCGTCGGCCGGCATGGCCAGCGTGCGCAGGGTGAGGTCGCCGTTCGGTTTTGCCATGGTCTGTCGCTCTCCGTTTGGTTCGATGTAACCTGATGCGGCGGGATCGGAAAAGACCCTTGTGGAAATATAGGCGGGAATGGCGTTTCGGGGCGCGGTTGTTAGCGATGGCCGGGTGTAATCCGGGGAATGGGGCGGTCTTTGCGGGACAGGTGCGCCACGCGCTTGACCGGGCCGGATTTACCGACAGAATGGCCGGGTGATTCAAGGTGTTACAGCGTCCGTTCGTATCGCTGGCGATGCGGGGCGTTTCAGGGGGAATTGGGGGAGGAGGACTGCGAATGATGCCGTTTCAACGCGTTATGATCCGTATCGCGGCGTTGGCCGCGCTGTCGCTGGGTGCTCTGACGGCGTGTACCGTCGTCGTTGATGACCCGGGGCAGCGGCCCCGTCCGCGTCCGGAACCGTCGACCCCGCAGATGTGCACGATGCAATACGACCCGGTCTGCGCCCAGCGCGGCGGCGACCGGCGGACGTTTTCCAATGCCTGCCAGGCGCGGGCGGACGGATACCGCATCACCGGCCGCGGCGAATGCCGCCCGGAGCGGCCCGATTTCGGCAACGGCCGGCCGCAGGTCTGCACCCGCGAATATGCGCCGGTCTGCGCCACGCAGGGGCGGCGCCAGCAGACGTTTGCCAACGGATGCATGGCGCAGGCTGAAGGGTTCCGCGTGATCGGCCGTGGCGAATGCCGCCGTCCGGACAGGCCCATCGATGACAGCGGCATGCGTCCGCCGCCGCGCGATCCGGATCGCCGGCCGCAAGCCTGCACCCGCGAATTCGCGCCGGTCTGCGCCCGCCAGGGACGCCAGCAGCAGACCTTTCCTAATGCCTGCACGGCGCAAGCCCAGGGTTTTCGCGTGATCGACAACAACGCCTGCCGGTAAGGTGGCGGTTTTTCGCCAGGCCTTAGCTCATAAACTCGTAGCCAAAGGCGATCGAGGCGCGCTGGACCATGGCGAGGACGTTAACGGCGAGCCTGTCGTATCGAGTGGCGGCCTCACGAAAATGCTTCAGCCTGGAGACGAAGCGTTCGATGAGGTTTCGCTCACGGTATAGCCATGTGCTGAAGCATGGTTTTGCCCAGCGGTCCGGCCCAGCCGGACCGGGAGGCCTTGCCCGTCCACGACCGCATGCATTTTGGCCGGGAGCCCGCATCGGGAGCGACCGAGAGAATGATCTCGATCCCCCTTTTTGCCGTCGCAGCCCGTCAGAAGAGAGCTTCACATTGGACGCAGCCCAATCTATTGTTACTGTAATAGCAAACGGGGCAAGACAATCATGGATTTGGCAATTCCC
The DNA here is from genome assembly GCF_001687365.1 of Pararhizobium polonicum. GTDB lineage: Bacteria > Pseudomonadota > Alphaproteobacteria > Rhizobiales > Rhizobiaceae > Pararhizobium > Pararhizobium polonicum. The sequence goes on along the minus strand of NZ_LGLV01000012.1, from coordinate 45,731 downwards.
AGCGCAACGAATCTCAGCCTGTTCGTCAGCGCCACACTGGTGCTGCTTCTCGTGCCGGGACCGGCCGTTCTTTACATCTTCGCGCGCTCAGTCGAGCAGGGCCGCTCTGCCGGCCTCGTGTCGATCCTTGGCATCCATACGGCGACGCTTGTTCATGTCATCGCCGCTGCTGTGGGGTTGTCGGCGCTCCTGGCGTCATCCGCGCTCGCCTTCAGCATAGTGAAGTATGCCGGCGCGGCCTATCTGATCTGGCTTGGCTTCAAGAAACTATTCGGTTCGTCTGACATTCCCGACATCGAGGGCGGTTTACCGGCGCGTAGCCGCATGCGCCTCTTTCGCGAGGGCTTTATTGTCAACCTGCTCAATCCGAAGACGGCGCTGTTCTTTCTGGCTTTTCTGCCGCAGTTCGTTGAGGTCGACCGTGGCCATGTGGCAATGCAGATCGCTTTTCTCGGGATTGTCTACACCGTGATTGGCGTCCTGACGGACTGCTCCTACGCATTTGCCGCCGGTACGGCCGGCAAATGGCTGAAGCGCAGTCCCGTATATCTGAAGGCTGAACGCTGGGTCAGTGGTTTCGTGTATATCGGCCTTGGCTTGACGGCCGCTTTTGCTGGCAATCAAAAGAAATAGACCGCCCGTCTTTCCCTAAAAGCCGCCCTGAACGGGCCGCCTCATCCGGGCGGTTCAATCTTGACGACGAACGGCTGGAGCCGGTGAATGGCGTTGCGCATCGTTTCCTTGAACGTCTGGGGCGGTCGGGTCCATGCGCCGCTGATGGACTATCTCGTCGCGGTGGATGCGGATGTGATCTGCCTGCAGGAGGTGGTGCGCACCCCGGCTGCGCCATCGGACTGGCTGGTCTACCGGGATGATGGCGTGGAACTGCCGCAGCGGGCGAACCTGTTTGAGGAGATCGGCGCGGCGCTGCCGGGCTATGACGGTTTCTTTGCGCCGGTGGCGCGGGGCACACTGTTCGATGGCGAGCGGGCGGTGCCGTCGGAGTTCGGACTGGCGACTTTCGTGCGCCGGCCGCTTGCGGTGATCGGCCAGGTGCAGGATTTCGTCCATGGCGCATTTTCGCCGGATGGGTGGGGACCGCATCCGCGGGCGCGCAATGCCCATTGTTTCCGCCTTTTCGATTATGACGGCGGTGTTCCGGTCACCATCGCGCAGATGCACGGTCTCAGGGACGTTGCCGGCAAGGGCGATACGCCGGCGCGCGACGCGCAGACGGCGGCCCTGATCGATGTGATCCGGCGCGTCTGGCGCGGCGGTGAGCGGCTGGTGGTCTGCGGCGATTTCAACGTGCTGCCTGATAATCGCATGTTCGGCGCGCTTGCCGGGCTGGGGCTGACCGATCTGGTCATATCGCGGGGGCATACCGATACGCGGACCTCCCATTATGAAAAGGCCGGGCGTTTTGCCGATTACATGCTGGTGACGCCGGATGTGGAGGTCGTCCGGTTCGATGCGGTGGCGCAGCCAGAGGTCTCCGATCATCGCGCCCTGCTGCTGGAGATGCGGTAGACGCAGGAGAGGAGCGGTGCGAATGGCAATCGATGTCGCCACGATCGGGTTTACCCAAAGCACGGCCGCCAATTTCTTCGGCCGCCTGCGGCAGGCCGGGGTGAAGAGGGTTCTGGATATCCGGCTTCACAACACGTCGCAGCTTGCCGGGTTCGCCAAGGCGGCCGATCTGCCGTTTTTCCTGAAGGAACTCTGCGGCCCGACTATGCCCATCAGCCGCTTCTCGCGCCGACCGAAGACATTCTGACGGCCTTCAAGACGGAGAAGGGCGACTGGAACAGCCTGCGTCACCGGTTCATGGACCTGATGGCGCAGCGCCGGGTCGAGACCTGTCTCGAACCCGGCCTATTTGCCGGCAGCTGCCTGCTCTGCTCGGAAGCGTTGCCGCATCAATGCCACCGCCAGCTCGTCTGCGACTATCTCAACGGCAAATGGGGCGGCGCGCTGACTGTCCGGCATCTGTGACGGAGACCGGCCCTTGCCGCATGATCGGGCGGCAACCCCATATCCGGTGATATCTTCGAAAGCCTTCGTTTACCCTGTTTGCATAAAATCCTCTTCAGTCACGGTCTTTCCGCATCGACGCCCGCCTTTGGACACAGGTGGTCCGCAGGTTTTGCGCAGGGACAGGACGGATACGGATGGTGCATTTCGATGCATCGTCATCGGTAGAGGCGGCAATTGAGTATGGCGTATGTTTCCCTTTTCCGGCGGCCGGCGCTGGTTTTCGTGCTGGCGCTTGCGCTGGCCGCCTGCTCGACGGATGACCTGAGCCCGCCGGCCCGGATCGATTCCGCCACACGGGTGAGCGCCATCGAGCCGTCACGCCCGCACCGGCGCGTGGCGCGGGAAAATGCCTATCCTGCGGCGGCCATGCCGGTCGGCACATTCTCCGAAAATTCCGGTTCCGAAAACTCCGGCAATGCCGTCGCTGCCGATCCGCGCCGGCAGGCCGCGCGGCTGCCGATGATCGATAGCGAGCCGCAAAACACGATGCAGCAGCCGATGACCGTGCCTTCCGAGGGCGTCAACATGGATGCGATGCTGGGTGTCGAGACCGGTTCGACGCCGGTTGTCGGCCTTGCCGAGGAGCAGAACCGCGATATCGCCGGGGGCAATGATATCGCCGAAGGCAATGCCAGCCAGCCGGTGGTCGGTGGCATCGGCGGTGACAGCGTGCAGCAGCTGGGCGGGCCGCAGGGAATGCCGGCCGCGGTGCAGGCCAATCCCGGCGACGATCCGGACCTGCCGCCGCTGAGTGCGAAAAACCGCGCCGCGGAGGAGGCGCGCCAGGCGCAGTTCCTCGACCAGCAGCAACGGGTGATGCTGCGCCGGCAGCAGGCGCAGCAAGAGCAGCAGGTGGCTTTCCTGCCGCGCGCCGGCAATCCGCTGTCTGAATCCGAGCCCGACTTCACCGGACAGATGCCGGCCTCCGAAATCGCCTGCCGCCAGCGGTTGAAGAAGCTCAGGGTCGAATTCACCGATATTCCGCGCATTTCCAACGGCAAGGCCTGCGGCATCGACTATCCGATCGAGCTGACGGGCCTTTCCGGCGGCATCGACGTCAAGCCGTCGGTCAAGCTCAACTGCGAGGTGACCGAGGCCTTCGCCAAATGGGTGAAGAACGAGCTGGTGCCGTCGGCCCGCTACCGCTATCTCTCCGGCATCAAGACGATCAAGCCGCTCGGCGGCTATTCCTGCCGGACGATGAATTCGCAGCGCGGCAATCCGATGTCGGAGCATGCCCATGGCAATGCCATCGACGTCGGCAAGTTCGTGCTGAATTCCGGCAAGGAGATCGACGTGCGCAAGCCCGGCTTCTTCGCCTTCCGCGAAAAGGGCCTGCTGAAGGCGGTGCGCAGCGACAGCTGCAAATATTTCAACACGGTGCTCGGCCCCGGCAGCGATCCGCACCACAAGGATCATTTCCACTTCGATCTGAGAGAGCGCAAATCCGGCTACCGGCACTGCGACTGAGCGGACGGTTTTGCCGCGCGCGGGTTAACCGTTAACGCGCGGTCCGCGATCTGTGTCCGGACGATGAAAATCTGTATTGCGGCGTAGCGCGGCACAGAAGGACGAGGATTCGCGATGGAGACCAGAGAGTATCTCGGCGGATGCCTTTGCGGCAGCATCCGGTTTCGCGCGACGGGCACGCCCGGCAATCCGCACACATGCTCCTGCACAAGTTGCCAGCGGCATTCCGGCGCACCGACGCTCAGCTGGGTGGAGTTTCCAAGCCATGCCGTCGAATGGACCGGCGAGGGCGGAATGCCCGCGCTCTACCGGTCGTCGGACTATTCCAGCCGTTCCTTCTGCCCGACATGCGGCAGTACGCTGGGCGCCGTCGACGATGAGCCGGTCATCGCGCTGGTGACCGGCAGTTTCGATGCGCGCGACGACGCGGCATTGCAGCCGGTATCCCATTCTTTCGACGATTCGTGCCCCGCCTGGTGGAAAGTTCCGGCGGCGGGGTAGGTCGAGGCGTGGCGGGTGGAGGGAGAGGGCGGCACCGGCCGCCCCCGGTGTCCGCTCAGGCGTGTCTTCTGTTTTCGATCCGGACGTCGCCGGTCATGATCGCCTTGGTCATGGGGCGGGCGAGGAATGTATGCGGGAATCCAAGCTCGATGGCGCTGACGGTGTCGAGCCTTGTACGATGGGCATCGTCCAGCGCGAGATCCAGCGCGCCGAGATTGTCCTGCAGCTGGCCAAGCGTGCGCGCACCGATGATGGGCGCGGTGACGGCGGGGTTCAGCAGGGTCCAGGCGAGCGCGACCTGCGACGGCGAGCACCCCAGTTCACTGGCGATGTCCTTGACGGTATCGGCAATGACGAGGCCTCTTTCCGTCAGCGAGCCGTTGCCGGCAGCGACGTCACGCCGCGTCCCTTCTGCAGCGGATCCCTCCGGTTGCGGGCCGAGATCGGCGCGGCTGTATTTGCCTGCAAGCACGCCGCTTGCCAGCGGCGACCACGGAATGACGCCGAGACCCATCTCGGCCGCCATCGGGACGAGATCGCGTTCTCCCGTGCGCTCGATCAGGCTGTATTCGATCTGCAGCGCGACGAGCGGCGACCAGCCGCGCAGATCGGCGATCGCCTGCATGCGCGAAACCTGCCAGGCGGGAAGATCGGACAGGCCGAGATACAGGACCTTGCCCGCCCGCACGAGGTCGTCCATGGCGCGCAGCACCTCCTCGACCGGGGTCGTGTTGTCCCAGGCATGCAGGTAAAGGAGATCGATATAGTCGGTTCCAAGCCGTTTCAGGCTGTCCTCGACCGAGCGGACCATCGACTTGCGATGGTTGCCGCCGGAATTGGGATCGCGGGGCTGCATCGGCAGGGTATATTTCGTGGCGATGACGAGGCTGTCGCGCCGCCCCCCGGCAAAGGCGCCAATGAAACGCTCCGAGGTGCCCTCCGTGTAGCGGTTGGCGGTGTCGATGAAGTTTCCGCCCCGATCGACATAGGTATCGAAGATGCGGCGCGCTTCGGCTTCGTCCGCGCCCCATCCCCAGTCCGAGCCGAAGGTCATGGTGCCGAGCGAAAGCGGCGAAACGCGAAGGCCGGAGCGGCCGAGCAGGCGGTAGTGATCGAGTGCTTTGGTCATGATCTGTCTCCTTCGAAAACACTATCGCCGCTCAACTTTGATTTGATAATCGCCTATGATCGATGTGATCTATGAAGCAAAGGATATACAATGCGCGGATCCGACTATGCCGAACTGCGCGCCTTCGCTGTGATTGCCGAGCATCGCAGCTTTCGGCGCGCGAGCGCCCATCTGGGCATGTCTCCCTCGGCGCTCAGCCAGACGCTTGGCCGCCTGGAAGCGAGACTGGGCGTGACACTCCTCAACAGGACGACCCGCAGTGTTTCGTTGAGCGAGGCCGGGGAAGGCCTGCTGTCGCGATTGCGGCCGGCTCTTGTCGATCTCGATGCCGCAGTGATGCATGTTGCGACCGCGCGCGGCGTCATTGCCGGCACCTTGCGGATCAATACGACACGGATCGCCGCGCAGCACCATCTGGCACCGCTGGTGACGCCGCTTCTGCTGGCGCATCCCGAACTTGTTCTGGAGGTGACGGTGGAAGAGGGGCTAGTGGATATCGTGGCCGGCGGTTTCGATGCCGGCATCCGGCTTGGCGAACGGCTTCATGCGGATATGGTCGCTGTTGCGATCAGCGGCGAGCAGCGGATGATGTGCGTGGCCTCGCCCGCCTATCTCGCGCGCGCCGGAACGCCGTTGACGCCCGGCGATCTTCGCGGTCATTCATGCCTCAACTATCGCTGGCCGACCGATCAGAGCCTTTACCGGTGGGAATTCGAACGGGACGGACAGGAGATCGAGATCGGCGTCGAAGGACAGATCGTCGTCAATGACACCGACATGCTGGTGCGGGCGGCTATCGACGGCCTCGGCATCGCCTATCTTCTGGAAGATCAGGTTTCCGAGGCGGTCGCCAGCGGACGCCTGCTGTCCCTGCTGGCAGACTGGACGCCACGATTTCCCGGCTTCTACCTCTACTATCCGAGCCGGCGGCAGGCCTCGCCGGCGTTGCGGGCGCTGATTGCCATCGTGCAGCGCGCGGCATCGCGCCCGGTGTCGGCGGATATGTAGAGTGCAGCCCAAAAACTGGCCGGCACCGTTTCATGACCGCACGGGCAGATTTCCAATCCCGGCGGTTCTTCCGGCGGCGGGATAAGTCGAGGCGTTGCTATGGGCCGTTCATTCCGGTCCGGCGATCCGGATGGGGCGTGTTCCGACCGGAGCGCCGGTGACGCGGTCGATGGTGACGGCATCGATCTCCGTTCCGGTCTCGGCATCGAAGAACCGCGTCACCGGGCCGCCGCTGCGATGCTTGCGTCCCCACGCGCCGATGGCAAACAGCACCGGCAGAAAGTCGCGGCCGGCTTGCGTCAGCAGATATTCGTCCCGTGGCGGACGCTCGGAATAGCGGTGTTTTTCCAGCAATCCGTCTTCGGTCAGGGCGGAAAGCCGCGCCGTCAGCATGGTTGGCGCGATACCCAGACTTTTGCGGAATTCGTCGAAACGGGTCAGCCCCGCATGGGCGTCGCGCATGATCAGCATGCTCCATGCGTCCCCGACAAGGGCAAGGCTGCGGGCGATCAGGCATGGCTGGTTTGAAAGATTCTTCATGTCGATATCTTTTTGATAGTGACTTACTACTAAAATCATAGTAACTGATTGTTCATCGAAGTTCCACGACAAAATGAAAGTTGAACACAATGAGCAAGACAGAACGCGGCATCGCCCTGGTGACGGGCGCATCCTCCGGGATTGGATTGGTAACGGCACGCGCGCTGCGGCATGACGGCTACCGCGTCTTCGGCACCAGCCGAAAACCGATGCCCGATACCCAAGACGGGATCACGATGCTGATCTGCGATGTCACGGATGACGCGTCGGTGCAGGCTGCCGTCGACGCGGTTCTCAGCCGCGCAGGGCGGATCGATCTTCTCGTCAACAATGCCGGTATCGGACTGCTCGGCGGCGCTGAAGAATCTTCCGCGGCCCAGGCAAAGGCCGTGTTCGACGTCAATGTGTTTGGCGTCCTGCGCATGACGAATGCGGTCCTGCCTGTGATGAGACGCCAGCGCCGGGGCCGGATCGTCAACCTGAGCTCGATACTCGGGCTCATTCCTGCTCCCTATAACGCCCTCTATGCCTCGACCAAGCATGCGATCGAGGGCTATTCGGAATCTCTCGACCATGAGGTTCGAACGCAGGGTATCCGCGTTGTGCTTGTCGAGCCCGGCGTGACGCGCACCTCCTTCGAGGAAAATGTCATCCGGGCGGACCGGCCGCTTGCCGTCTATGATGCGGTTCGTGCCGACGCGGAGAAGCTGATGCGCGATATCGTCGAAAAGGGGGACGCACCGGAGATCGTCGCGAGAGCCGTCGTCAGGGCCGCCAATGCGGCATCGCCCAAAAGGCGCTACACGGCAGGCAAAGCAGCCGGACAGGTCCGCTTCATACGCCGCTTCCTGCCGGAGTCCTTCGTCGACAAAAACCTGCGGAAATTCAACCGGCTTGCGGATTGACGTCTTCCGCTCCACCATAGACCTTAGAAACGAAAGTCAATCCGATGAAATCATTCCTGATCGATCGCTATGTGAAGGGCGGCGCGCTGCGTTTCACCGAAAGCCCGCAGCCGGAGCTGCGGGACAATGATGTGATGGTGGAAATCCATGCCGCCAGTGTGAATGTTCTGGATGCCAAGATCCGGGACGGCGAGTTCAAGCTCATCCTGCCCTACCGGCTGCCGCTGATCCTGGGCAACGACGTCGCTGGTATCGTCGTCCAGGTCGGAGCCAGGGTGACGCAGTTCAAGCCGGGTGATGCGGTCTATGCGCGTCCGGCGCAGGATCGCATCGGGACATTTGCCGAGTCTATCGCCATCGACGCGGCCGATGTGGCGCTGAAGCCCGCCAACCTGACCATGGAGGAGGCCGCGTCGATTCCGCTTGTTGCGCTGACGGCATGGCAGGTGCTGGTCGAGCGGGCCAATGTGCAGAAGGGACAGAGGGTGCTGATCCATGCCGGCTCGGGTGGCGTGGGCACGATTGCGATCCAGCTTGCCAAGCATCTCGGCGCCCATGTGGCGGCGACGACCAGCACAGCCAATATCGATCTGGTCAAAAGTCTCGGCGCGGATGTCGTGGTCGATTACAAGAAGGACGACTTCGAAAAAGTGCTGCAGGGTTATGACGTCGTGCTCAACAGTCTTGGCAAGGACACGCTGGAGAAATCCCTTTCGGTGCTGAAGCCCGGCGGCAAGCTGATCTCGATTTCCGGTCCGCCGGATGCGGATTTCGCAAGGGAGAACGGTTCCGGCTGGCTGCTGCAACAGGTCATGCGCCTGCTGAGCTTCGGTATCCGGAAAAAAGCAAAACGCCGGGGCGTCCACTATTCCTTCCTGTTCATGACGGCCAATGGCGGACAGCTTGCAAAGATCACCGCTTTGATCGAGACGGGCGTGATACGCCCGGTGGTGGACCGGATCTTCCCGTTCGAAAAGACCAACGAGGCACTGGCCTATGTCGAAACGGGTCGCGCGAAAGGCAAGGTCGTTATCGCCGTGAAGTGATGCCAGCAGGGGGCGGGCAAAAAAAATGGCCGGTCGAAACCGGCCTAAAGCGAACCTTACCGAAGGGGGGACTGCGGGCGGGTTCTTGCAAATCAAACAAGCGTTGTGTGTTCCACGGGGCGAACATGCGCGAAGACCATCACCGTTTCATGACAGAAAGGATGGATTTCCGATCGCAGCCGTTGGTCCGGCGGGATGGCGGCGGTCGAAACCCCGGCGGACATGGCTGCCATCGCGATTGACGGTCTGTTTTCGTCTTTTCGCGATTTTGCAGCTGAAATTTTCGGCAGAACACCCCATATAGGGCATCTCTTTCCGAATCCTGTCCTCCCGGAACAAAATTCATGGCGCCCATCGTTTCCGTTTCCAATCTGGTGAAAACCTATGCGTCCGGCTTTCAGGCGCTCAAGGATGTCAGCCTCGATATCGAGGAGGGCGAAATCCTTGCGCTTTTGGGGCCGAACGGCGCCGGCAAGACGACGCTGATCTCGATCATCTGCGGCATCGTCAATCCAACGTCCGGCACGGTGCTGGTCGGCGGCCACGATGTCGTCAAGGATTTTCGCGCCACCCGCTCGATGATCGGGCTGGTGCCGCAGGAACTGACGACCGACCAGTTCGAGACCGTCTGGAACACGGTGTCCTTTTCGCGCGGGCTGCACGGCAAGAAACCGAATCCCGCCCATATCGAGAAGGTGCTGAGGGACCTGTCGCTCTACGACAAGAAGGACAACATGCTGCGCGAGCTTTCCGGCGGCATGAAGCGCCGGGTGCTGATCGCCAAGGCGCTTTCCCATGAGCCGCGCGTGCTGTTCCTCGACGAGCCGACCGCCGGTGTCGACGTCAACCTGCGCAAGGACATGTGGCAGGTGGTCGAGAAGCTGCGCGAGACCGGCGTGACGATCATCCTGACGACGCACTACATCGAGGAGGCGGAAGAGATCGCCGACCGGGTGGGCGTCATCAATGGCGGCAAGATCCTGCTCATCGAGGACAAGAAGGACCTGATGAAGAAGCTTGGCCGCAAGGAGCTACGCGTCGATCTGCAGGAGCCGGTTTCGGCCATCCCCGAGACGTTGTCGTCCTACGATCTGAAGATCGAGGATGGCGGCAATTCGCTGATCTACGATTACAACACGGCAGGCGAGCGCACCGGCATCACCACGCTGCTGACGGCACTGGCCGAAGCCGGGATCAGGCTCAAGGACATCTCGACGCGGCAAAGCTCGCTCGAGGACATTTTCGTCGAACTGGTGGGAGCAAAAGCATGAACCTCGAAGCGATCAAGTCGATCTATTTCTTCGAGATGGCGCGCACCCGGCGCACGCTTTTGCAGAGCGTCGTCTCGCCGGTTATCTCCACCTCGCTCTATTTCATCGTCTTCGGCGCTGCCGTCGGCTCGCGCATCCAGGAGATCGACGGGGTCTCCTACGGCGCCTTCATCACGCCGGGGCTGATCATGCTGACGCTGCTCACGCAGTGCATCGGCAACGGCTCGTTCGGCATCTATTTTCCGAAATTTACCGGTACGATCTACGAGCTTTTGTCTTCGCCGGTGTCGATGACCGAGATCGTGCTCGGCTATGTCGGGGCGGCGGCGACCAAGGGCATGATGATCGGCATCATCATCCTGGGGACAGCCTCGCTGTTCGTCGACCTGTCGATCGCCCATCCCTTCGTGATGCTGCTGTTCTTCGTTTTGACGGCCGTCACCTTCAGCCTGTTCGGCTTCATCATCGGCATCTGGGCCAAGGATTTCGAGCAGCTGAACCTGATCCCGATGCTGGTCATCCCGCCGCTGGTCTTCCTTGGCGGCAGCTTCTATTCGGTCAACATGCTGCCGCCCTTCTGGCAGGCGGTCAGCCATTTCAATCCGGTGCTGTATCTCATCAGCGGCTTCCGCTGGAGCTTCTTCGAGATCGCCGACGTCAACCCGGTGGTGAGCTTTGCAATCATCATCGTGTTTCTGGCCGTGCTGATGGGATTGCTGACGTGGATATTCAGGACGGGGTACCGGTTGCGGAACTGATTGAGATGTTTTTCAATTGTTGAGGCGAGGGACGTATTTCGACATCAACTGCGTTCGAGTCGCTATTTGGAAGCTCTGATGACTGAAACTGAATTTGTCGTGACGGAAAGGCGGCTGCTGGAAACCCTCAGTGCCGTCTTTGCGGCGGCAAGCGTTGCGGTTGATGAGAAAAGCAGTTTGGTGGAGGATATTTCCGAATTGCGCGACGGTTTCATGAATGGCGCGGTGCAGATTTTTATAAAATCGCCCTCCTTTTCCAAAGAGGGATTTGTGATCAAATGGCTTGAGGCCAAGAGCGGCCTCTCAAGATATATTGTTGATCAATTTGCGGGCGACGGCCATCTTACAATGCGGATGGTGCCTTTCCCGTTTTCAGATCAAACCATATTCAGACTGTCGATTTCCTACCAAAGCTTTTTTGTAAGGTATGATGGTAGCCATGCCGGTCCTTCGAACGAACTGAAACTGTTCTACAAGTCCCTCGTTAGACATGCCTCCAGAGAAACGAAGAATGTGGAGGTCTGGCCGCGCCGCTTTATGAGGATTCAAAGTGGGCTCCAGGGTGACGAGCGTAGCCTTCTGGAGGCGATAAAGGCACCTTTTCGGCGTTCGACGTGAGCTGGAATAAAACTGGCTGAGAGAGTGGCTTGTCGCGCCATCAAACCTGCGAAGCCTCATGCCGTTCTACTGCACCACCTCTTCCAGTTCGCAAGCATTCTTGTCGATCGTCATGGCGTTGCCGCGCCAGACGAAGGCGCCGTTGCCCCAGCTTCGGATCCAGACCAGCGGCAGCATGACGTCGCGCACGAGGATGGCGGGCAGGGAGAGGAGCGAGACGCGCCAGCCCTTGGCAAGGCCAAGCGCCAGTTCCGGCAGGTAGATTGCGGCAGTGACGGCGAAGGCGGTTGCGGGCGCATTGACGCCTGCGAGCAGGGCAGCCGTGACCGCCAACAGGAGCGGCGGCAGGGCGCCGAGCAGAATTTCCGGCGTGAAGAACAGCGGGAAGGTGACGCGGCGCAGGCGTGCCCAGCGGGCCTGGCGCGACCATACGTCGTGGCGGCTGCGGCGGCCGAGCGGCTGGTCGAAGGGGGAGGAGACAAGATGGACCTTGTATCCCAGACGATTGACCAGCTTGGTTGCGGCCGCATCCTCGGCAATCTCGGCGGCGAGCGCTTCGATGCCGCCATTGTCGTCAAGCAGCGGCTTGAACCAGAGCATGCTTTTTCCCTGCGCAAACCCGAAACCGAGCGCTTCGCCGGCATATTGCCAGCGGGCCTGCTGGGTGTTGAGGAACATGCATTCGACTTCGGCCCAGAAACCGTCCGGGCGCGCGCCGATCGGCGTCGAGCAGACGAGGCCGGTGTTCCTGTGCCAGCCCGCCATCAGATGTGCCACGTAGTCCTTTGGCATCAGCACGTTGGAATCGGCCAGGATCACCCAGTCGTGCCGGGCGGCCTTCCAGCCCTTGACGCAGTTGTTGAGCTTCGGATTGGCGCTGATCCGGTCGTCGCCGGTCAGGATGCGTGTGGGAATGCCGGGATGTGCGGCCATCGCCCGGCGTATCGCGGCAACAACCGGATCGCGCGGACTGGCGACGCAAAAGATCAACTCGTAGCCGGGCCAGTCGAGCGAAAAGGCGCGCGCGAGCGTCTCGGTGGTGAATGCTTCGATGCCGCGGGCGGGCACGACGATCGAGACCGGCGGCCGTTGCCTGACCGACGGAGCCGGTTTCCCGCTTGGCGCCATCCGCCAGCCGGCGATGATGATGCTGAGAAGATTGACGAGGACGAGGATTGCGGCCGCAGCGGCAAACGTGATGATCATGCACTGTTCCTTGCTCGCACCGCCGCGTCATGGCGAATCTGCCACAGCAGCTTTGCGATCCAGAAACATCATTGTCACATGACACGCGGATGACAGGCGGGGGAACTGGTTCCTGACACGGGCGGCAGGGCTCCGCCGCTGATCGATCATCGTCGGCGTTCTGGCGGTGCCGGCGGGGATTGCTGACATGGATTGCGGAATTGACGGGAGTTACCTCTCCCCTTGCGGGAGAGGACGCAAAATCAACATCTTAGCCGCAGGCTAAGTGTTCAATTTTGCTGGTGAGGGGGCAACTTTGCTTGCCTCCATGCCTACCCCCTCACTTGCAATTTCTAGCACTTAGCTTTCAGCTAAGATGCTGAAATTGCTTTCTCCCCTGCAAGGGGGGGAGATAAAGCGAAATTAGCCCCTCAACTGCAACTCGTTCGCCTGTATCTGCAGGAAATCCAGCGTTAAAGAAAACTCATGACGAACGGGCTTTGAACGAACTTACCGTCCTCAGTCAGTATGTTGTTTATGGAATTGCGGACATGAACATTCAAGTCGGGATACCGCTTGCTGAGTTAACGAGGTTTGCCGGGATGCGCGAGGTTTGAAAAGCCGATCCTCGACACCGGCGGCAGGCCTCTCCGCTTGTTGATTTCGGGTACCGGCCGACTGAAAACCGCCCTGATCGCGTTGGTCGTCCCGTCATCGGATTTGACCATCATCAGTATGTGAAGCTGTTCGCCGCGGCGGGCGAAGCCGAGCTCGAAGGGGGCGTTGCTATAAACGGCGGATGCCTTGTTCTGCCATTGGCCTGTTCCTGTCGAAAACGGCGCTTGTCCGCGGCGATCGGCCTGAATGACGGCCGACCAGCCGTTGTTTGCCGTTACGGTGAGAAGCTCTCCGTGCCGGACAATGGCGATGAGGCAGGTGTTGCATCGGCCGGCATTCGAATCCACCTGCTGCCACCGTCCGTGGAACACCGGATCTTCGGCAAATGCGCTGACAGGCGATAGCATCGCAGCAGCAACGATAGGCAGCGATCGCAACAACCGGCTCATGTTTGGTCTCCGTCGATCTTGCTAATCCCTCAGCCTCAGCTCATCCGTCTGCATCTGCAGGAAATCCAGGGTCGAGAGGAAGCTCATGCCGAGCAGGCTCTGGTCGAGCTTGCCTTCCTCGGCCACCATGGCCTTGATGTCGTTGCGGACGATCGGGCCGATCGAGACTTCCGCGAGCGTCACAGGGGCGGCGCGGGCCTGGCCGTTGGCGGTCAGGACTGTCTGGGTATAGGCGAGGCCGCCGGGGTTGAGGCCGAGTGCTTCGGCATCCTCGTAGGACAATGCCACCCGGCTGGCGCCGGTATCGACCAGCATCTGGACCGTTGCGCCATTGACCGTCACCGGCGTTTCGAAATGGCCGTTCTCTACCTTGTGCAGCACGACTTCCTGCATGCCTTCATTGTCGGTGAAGACGACCGCGCGGCCGGGAACGAGGCCGCCGGCCAGCCGGTTTCCGAAAGACTGGAGATCGCGGCGGTACAGATAGCCCGAGACGAGGATCAGGATGATCAGCACCCAGATGCCGAACTGGCGCAGGCTCTGGCCGAGATGCCCCCGGCTCTGAACGATGCCGGTGCCGATCATCGCCGCGATGGCGCCGAGCGTCACAAGGCGGCCGAAATCGTCGTTGACGAGGCCGAGCGTGCGGCCGCTGTCGTGGTTGAGGATGAGAAAGACGAGGCCGATGGCAAGAATGCCCAGAAGAATGGTCAGCCTGTTCATGCGCCGCTCACCCTTTCGCGGGCCATGCGGGTCCGGCGTGTTTCGCGCCGCGGCTTGCGTTCCATGGTTTCCATCCGGGCAGGCAGGCTGTTCATGATGTCGCGGCGCTCATCGGATGTGTAGAGCGTCCAGGCGCCGATCTCGTCACGCGTGCGTCCGCAACCGAAGCAGTATCCGGTTTTCATGTCGATCGAACAGACGAGAATGCAAGGCGATTCCATGAAGGTACGATGTCCGGATAAAGAACGTTCCAAACTATATCGTCGTTTCAGATCGCCAGCGCAAGGGCGGCGAAAACGGCGATTTCGGTCAATTGTTGTGTCGCTCCGATTGTGTCGCCCGTGTGGCCACCGATCTTGCCGTCGACGATTTGGCTGAAGGCTGGCACGGTGGCCACAAAGGCGGCGATGGCCAGCACGCAGGCAAGCAGCGGGGCACCGGACAGCAGCAGCAGGAGAGCGGCGGAGGCGACGCCGAGAACGAGCGCAAAGGTAACGGCGGCGGCCTGCGGCTCTCCGGCTGAAGCGGCAACGCCGTCCTGGCGGGCCGGCGGCAGTTTCGACCAGTGCCAGACCATGGCGGCGCGGCTGAGCGCGGCTGCGGCCAGCACCAGAAGTCCGGCACCGCTGGGCGACACCAGCGGCAGCACGGCGGCAAGTGCGGAGACCCTGAGACCAAAGGACAGGATGAGGGCGACGGCGCCGTAGGAGCCGATGCGGCTGTCCTTCATGATGATCAGCGCGCGTTCCTTGGTCTTGCCGCCGCCAAGGCCGTCGGCGGTGTCGCTGAGGCCGTCCTCGTGCAGGGCGCCGGTGATCAGCGCCTGGATCGCCACGGCAACGAAGGCGGTGAACAGCGGCGACACCTGAATGGCGCTGAAGATCGACACGATGGCGGCCGCCGGCAGCGCGATCAGCAGCCCGGCCAGCGGAAAGGCGCGCACGGCGCGGCTGAGGCGGCCGTCGAAACCGGCGAAATGGCGCTGCGGCATGTGGATACGGCTGAGGAACGCCACCGAGCGCGCCACATCGTCGATGAAATCGCGGATATCGAACATATTGGTTTCCCCCCGGTTTTCCCGCGAAGGCGGGAAAACGCTCCGATCTTTGATTTTGGAGCATCCTGCTCGATGCCGAGTGATTCCACTCGCATCCGGATGCTCCGGGCCGATCCGTCCCCGCGAATCGGTGTTTTCCCGCTGATCATGCGACGGCGACACGAACCGGTGCAAATGCCGTTGCCGGATTTGTCGCCGCGCTTTATGAGGGGGCAGCTTTGCGGGGCGAAACCCTGCTGACGAGACGACGACAAGAGGATACCGACCATGAGTGCCAGCGGCCTGCCGTTCGATGATTTCCGCGAGTTGCTGCGCAACCTTCCGGGCCCCGACAGCGCGGCGCTGGTGGCGGCGCGCGAGCGTGACGCGCAACTGACCAAGCCGCCGGGCGCGCTGGGCCGGCTGGAAGAAATCGCCTTCTGGCTTGCCGCCTGGACGGGCAGGGCGCCGGCCGTCAACCGGCCGCTCGTGGCGATCTTTGCCGGCAATCATGGCGTGACCAGGCAGGGCGTGACGCCGTTTCCGCCATCGGTGACGGCGCAGATGGTCGAGAATTTCGCCGCCGGCGGCGCTGCCATCAACCAGATCTGCGTCAGCCATGATCTCGGGCTGAAGGTGTTCGATCTGGCGCTGGAATATCCGACGGGCGACATTACCGAAGAAGCGGCCCTTTCCGAGCGCGACTGCGCCGCCACCATGGCTTTCGGCATGGAAGCGGTCGCCGGCGGCACCGACCTGTTGTGCATCGGCGAAATGGGCATCGGCAACACGACGATCGCGGCCGCCATCAATCTGGCGCTGTATGGCGGCACCGCCGAGGACTGGGTTGGCCCCGGCACCGGAGCGCAGGGCGAGGTGCTGGCCCGCAAGATCGCCGCCGTCGAAAAGGCGGTGGCGCTGCATGCCGATCATCTGTCCGATCCGCTCGAAGTGCTGCGCCGTCTCGGCGGCCGCGAGATCGCCGCCATGGCCGGTGCGATCCTGGCCGCCCGCATGCAGAAAATTCCCGTCATCATCGACGGTTATGTCGCAACGACCGCCGCCGCCATCCTGAAGGCCGCCAATCCGGCAGCGCTCGACCATTGCCTGATCGGCCATGTTTCGGCGGAGCCCGGCCATATGCGGGCGATCGAAATGCTCGGCAAGACGCCGCTTCTGGCGCTCGGCATGCGGCTGGGCGAGGGCACGGGGGCTGCCCTTGCCGCCGGTATCGTCAAGGCCGCCGCCGCCTGCCATTCGGGCATGGCCACCTTTGCGCAGGCCGGCGTCAGCAACAAGAGCTGACCGTCGCCTGCAGGTCATGGCACCGGCCGGCGGACGATTGATCCGCCGCTACCGTTAATTGTAAGCCTTGCCGGCCTGGAAAGCCGTGTTGGGGCTTGATAGCCCAGGGCTTTCCCCATATTCGGATGCGGCGATCTTTTCTGGCGGTCGCGGCGTGTATCGCCCGTGTTCACGGCGCATTCAGGCTGATGTCAGTATCGCGTGTTCCATGCAACTTTTTGTGGAGCGCGAAGCAAGCATGTATCTGGACGAGGACTATCGGGGAATGGGCAGCGAAAAGCCGGTAAAAAAGCTGACGGGTATCCGGCATTTCTTTGCGGCCGCGACCTACTCCTTCGGTGGCGCAAAGCGCCTTCTGGGCGAGGCCGCGTTTCGCCATGAACTGGGCGGGTTCGCCGTCGCCATGATCGCCTTCGTGATCACCGGTGCGACCCTCTTCCAGTATGTCGCGGCATTCGTGCTGTTTCTGCTGATGATCGCTTTCGAGGCTCTGAACACCGCGATCGAGGAAATCGTCGATCGCGTTTCGCCGGAAATTTCCGAAATGGGCAAGAATGCCAAGGATCTCGGCTCGCTCGCCTGCCTCTGCGTGATCCTCGCCAATGCCGGCTATGTCGCTTATGTGGTGTTTTTCTCACATTTTCTCAGCATTTGACGCCGTCAACCGCGAACCGTGATTTTATTCCCTCTTGATTAGTCACATTTAATTGAGCGGCGCCGGTGCCGGCCTGCATGAATCAAAGTTGACGAATAGGATCATGATTATATACCGGAGCCGCCGGACAGGATGGTCCGCAGAAAACTTTAGAGAGGTTTCCATGAAAATTTCCTTCTCAGGTTCAGCAGGCGTTTTGGCGCTCGCGGCCCTTTTCGCCAGCACGGGTGCGACCGTGGCCCTGGCGCAGGAGGACATCGGCATTGTCGTCTACAACGCCCAGCACGAAAGCCTCGGCGTTGCCTGGGCCGAAGCCTTTACCAAGGAAACCGGCATCAAGGTGACGTTGCGCAAGGGCAGCGACATGGAATTCGCCAACCAGATCGTTCAGGAAGGGGCCGCATCGCCGGCCGACGTGTTCCTGACGGAAAATTCGCCGGCCATGTCGCTGGTCGACGCCGCCGGCCTGTTCGAGCCGATTGCCGCCGACACGCTGGCGCAGGTGCCCGAGAATTTCCGTCCGTCGAACGGCCACTGGATCGGCGTTGCCGCCCGTTCCACGGTGTTTGCCTATGACAAGACCAAGCTGAGTGAAGACAAGCTGCCGAAGTCGCTGCTCGATCTGGCCGATCCGAGCTGGAAGGGCCGCTGGGCAGCCTCGCCGTCCGGCGCCGACTTCCAGGCGATCGTCAGCGCGCTGCTGTCGCTGAAGGGCGAAGACGTGACGGCCTCCTGGCTGAAATCGATGAAGGAAAACTTCACCGCCTACAAGGGCAACTCGACGGCGATGAAGGCCGTCAATGCCGGCGAAGTCGAAGGTGCCGTGATCTACAACTACTACTATTACGGCGATCAGGCGAAGACCGGCGAGAACAGCAACAATGTCGCCCTGCATTTCTTCAAGAACGAGGATCCGGGCGCCTTCGTCAGCATTTCCGGCGGTGGCGTGCTTGCCTCCAGCCAGCACAAGGACAATGCCCAGAAGTTCCTCGCCTGGCTCACCGGCAAGGGCGGTCAGGCCGTCCTGCGTGACGGCACGTCGTTCGAATATGCCGTCGGCAACGGCGAAGCGTCGAATGCGGCCCTTCCGGCCCTTTCCGATCTGCAATATCCGAAGGTCGATCCGGCAACGCTCAACAGCGCAAAAGTCACAGACCTGATGACGGCAGCCGGTCTGCTGTGATAGGCAGGGCCTAAACCTGAACGGAACGCTCCGCTTCAGCATCGTCATCCGGATTATCGGTGACATTCGCAGCGGCTCCGCAAGGGGCTGCTGCGCGTGTTTTTGGGTTTGAAAGCAGAGATTTTGAGCGCCACCGCGTTTCATGCCGAATCCCACTCCGCCCTGCGGCGGTTGGTGACTGCCGCCAGAGGCCGTTCTCGGGTTCCCTACCTCTGGGTCACGATCGTGGCGGCGTTCGTGTCGCTCATCAGTCTCGTGCCGCTCGGCTTCATTGCCTGGATCACCGTCCAGACCGGCTGGGAAACGGCGTCGAAGCTGATTTTCCGGGGCCGTGTCGGCGAGTTGCTGATCAATACGGCGCTTCTCGAGCTGTGCACCATTCCGCTGACGATCGTGCTTTCGGTGGCCCTTGCCTGGCTGACCGAGCGGACCGATCTGCCCGGCGCGCGTCTGTGGGCCTGGCTGGCGGTGGCGCCGCTTGCTGTTCCGGCCTTTGTCCACAGCTATGCCTGGATCAGCCTGTTTCCCGGGCTGCATGGGCTGACCGGCGGTGTGCTGGTTTCGGTTCTTGCCTATTTTCCGTTTCTCTATCTGCCGGTGGCAGCGCAGCTGCGGCGTCTCGATCCGGCGATCGAGGATGCGGCCGCCTCGCTCGGCCTCAATCCCTGGCAGGTGTTCTTTCGCGCCGTCCTGCCGCAGTTGCGGCTGGCGATCTGCGGCGGCTCGCTGCTGGTGGGCCTGCATCTTCTGGCCGAATACGGCCTCTACGTAATGATCCGCTTCGACACGTTCTCGACCGCGATCGTCGATCAGTTCCAGTCGGCCTTCAACGGCCCGGCGGCCAATATGCTGGCTGGCGTGCTGGTCAGCTGCTGTCTGCTGCTTCTGGCGATCGAGGCGCTGCTGCGTGGCGGCGAGCGCTATGCTCGGGTCGGCTCCGGCGCCGCGCGCCCGGCGGCCCGGCTGCTGCTCGGCCGGATGCTGGTTCCGGCGCTTGCCCTGAATATCGCAACGGTGGCGCTCGCCATCGGCGTGCCGTTCGTCACCCTGACGCGCTGGCTCTATATCGGCGGCGCCGAAATCTGGCGGATCGATCTCGTCGGCAGCGCCTTCGGCCAGACGCTCGTCCTGGCGGTTGCCGGCGGCGTGCTGGCGACGATCGCGGCAGCCCCGATGGCCTGGCTGTCGGTGCGCGCGCCCGGCCGCCTGCAACGGATATTCGAAGCCTGCCACTATTATGTCGGCTCGCTGCCCGGCGTGGTGGTGGCGCTGGCGCTGGTGACGATCACGGTGCGGCTGGTGCTGCCGCTCTACCAGACCTTTGCGACGCTGTTCCTCGCCTACATCATGCTGTTTCTGCCGCGCGCCATGGTCGGGCTGCGCACCAGCATCGCGCAGGCCCCGGTCGAGCTAGAGCGCGCCGCGATGGCGCTGGGGCGCACACCGTTCCAGGCGGTTCGCCAGACGACGATGCGGCTGGCGGCACCCGGTGTGGCGGCCAGCACGGCGCTGGTGGCGCTGGGCATCACCAACGAACTGACGGCGACCCTGATGCTGTCGCCGACCGGCGTCGAGACGCTGGCCACCAAATTCTGGTCGCTCACCAGCGAGATCGACTATGTCGCGGCGGCTCCCTATGCGGTGATGATGGTGCTTCTGTCGCTGCCGCTCACCTTCCTTCTTTACGCGCAATCCAGACGGGCAACCGGACAATGACGTTTCTGACAATCGACGCCATCAGCAAATCCTACGGCGCGACAGTGGCCCTGGACACCATCGATATCAATCTCGAGGCGGGTGGGCGCACCGCGATCGTCGGGCCGTCCGGTTCCGGCAAGACGACGCTGCTGCGCATCATTGCCGGTTTCGAGACGCCCGATAGCGGATCGCTGGTGCTGGATGGCCGGACTCTGGCCGGCAACGGCATTCTTGTTCCCGCGCACAAGCGCGGCATCGGCATTGTCGCGCAGGATGGCGCGCTGTTTCCGCATCTGACCGTCGCCGACAATATCGGTTTCGGACTGGCCAAGCATGCACCGGGCCGCGACCAGCGGATCACCGAGCTGATGGAGATGGTCGAGCTGGACGCCATCATGGCCGCCCGTCGCCCGCATCAGCTTTCCGGCGGCCAGCAGCAGCGTGTGGCGCTGGCGCGGGCCTTGGCGCTCAAGCCCCGGCTGATGCTGCTCGACGAGCCGTTTTCGGCGCTCGACACCGGCTTGCGCGACACGATGCGGCGAACGGTGGCACGCGTGCTGCGCGCCTCGGGCACGACCGCGATCCTGGTGACGCACGATCAGGCCGAAGCGCTGTCCTTTGCCGATCAGGTGGCGGTGCTGCGGCAGGGCCGGCTGGTGCAGTTCGGGCCGCCCCGTGTGCTCTATAAAAAACCGCACGACCGGGAAACCGCGGCCTTCCTTGGAGAGGCCATCCTGCTGGACGCCCATATCACGGCGGATCGGGCAACCTGCGCGCTGGGCCAGCTGACGGTCGAGCGGGGCCTGAAGGCGGGGCAGGCGACGATCATGCTGCGTCCGGAACAGCTGCGTCTGACCACGGCCGCTGCCGGGACCAGGCCCGAGGGCGCGGTCGGCCGTGTCGATGACGTGGAGTTCGGCGGCGGCAACTGCATGGTTCTCGTCCGGATCGACCGCAGCGACCGGGCGATGCCGGATTTCCTGTCGATCAAATGCGTCGGCTCCGAGATCCCCGAGCCCGGCGATCTGGTGAATATCAGCGTCCACGGCACGGCACATGTGCTGGCCGATTGACGCGCTCTAAGCGAAGCTTTTCCTGCGGCGCGCGACGGCCGGTGCGTCTTCGACGGCCGGAACGCTCTGCAGCACGCGCTTTGACGGCAGGATGGCGATGGCTTCCGTGCCTTCGCGCAGTTTCGAGCGCAGGATGAACTGGCCGTTGTGCTTGGCAAGGATCGCCTGCACGATCGGCAGGCCGAGACCGGTTCCCTGTTCGGCGCTCTTGATGGCGATCGAGCCCTGGCCGAAGGCCGAGAGGACGACGGGAATTTCTTCTTCGGGGATGCCCGGTCCGTTGTCCTTGATGGAGAGATACTGGCCGCCGCCGGCCGTCCAGCCGACCTTGACGGAGATCTCGCCGCCAGACGGCGTGAATTTCACGGCGTTCGACAACAGGTTCAGGACCACCTGGCGCATCGACTTTTCGTCTACCCAGACCGAGGGCATGCCGTATTCGAACTGTTCGGTGATGCTGATGTTCTTGGTGCGGGCTTTCAGCTGCACCATGCCGATGCAATCCTCGGTGATCTCGACCAGCTGGATGGCTTCCTCGCTCAGATCATATTTTCCGGCCTCAATGCGCGACAGATCGAGGATCTCGTTGATCAGGTCGAGCAGGTGCTGGCCGGAGCGATGGATGTCGCCGGTATATTCCTTGTAGATCGGGTTGTTGAGCGGGCCGAGCACTTCCGTCGACATGACCTCGGAGAAGCCGAGAATGGCGTTGAGCGGCGTGCGCAGCTCATGCGACATGGAGGCCAGAAAGCGGGATTTGGCGAGATTGGCTTCCTCGGCGCGGCGGCGGGCCTCGTCGGACATCGACTTGGCCACCTCGAGCTCGGCGATCAGGTCGTCCTTTTCCGATTGCACCGACAGGATGTGGACATTGGCGCGGTGCATGCGCTTGGTCATGAAGACGAGGAAGACCAGCGAGGTCGAGACAACCGCCGTCAGCGCCATGTAACCGGCATCACGGGTATTCAGCGTTATGCCGGCGAGCACCAGAATGACGGGAATGAAGGTGAAGAGCAGGGCGTTGCGCAGGAGAAACGTGCTCATCGCCGTCGCAGCCAGTGCGATCAGCAGGACGGCGCCCTTGAAGAAGCCGTAATTGACCGGGCCGCAGCTGTCGCAATCCTGCAGCATGAAGATCGCCCAGCAGCAGCCGAACACGATCTGGACGATCAGAAAGCGGCGTTGCCAGGAGGGCACCAGCTCGACCGGGATGTCCAGCGTCTTGGCCCGGCGCGCCAGCAGGATGCCGAGGGCATGGACGCACAGCCCCATGATGCCCCAGAGAACGAGATCGAGGCTTTGCGAGAGATAGATGCCGATACCGGTGACGATCAGCACGAAGATCGGCATGGCGATGGCGCCCTGCAGCATCGAATCGATATGAAGTCCGAGCATTTCCCTGTCGAAGCCGGACGTATTCGACGGGCCGGCCTGCAGGCGTTCACGGGTCATGCGCACGGCCTTCGACACAGCCGTGTTGCGATGGCTGCGCGATTTGTCGACGATAATCTTGTCGGTCGAGGTGCTGACGCCCTTACTCATGACTCTCAAATGCGTTAACGGAATCCGTTGAACTTTAAGGGGGAATCCTTAAGAAGTTGCTGCGGTTTCGTGTTTTTCGACGCATATTCCATCGGCTGAATTCGATGGTTGCGGCCAGTCAGGACAACAATGCAACGCATGGCACGCCTCATCCGCGACCTTCTGCTGACGGCATTGATCCTGCTGTTCATCGGGCTGATCGTGGTGCGCCTCGACAGTTCGCAAGGCGAGACGATGTCCGGGCGGGCGCGCATTGTCGACGGTGATACGCTGGTGCTTGACGGCAAGCGCATCCGGCTGACGGGCATCGATGCGCCGGAACTGCGGCAGGTCTGCCGGCGCGGTGCGCAGGACTGGCCCTGCGGTACCGAGGCGAGGGACCGTCTGCGGGGGCTGATCGGCGCGGAGCAAACGATATGCGCGGTCGATGGCGCCGACCGGTACGGGCGGTTGCTGGCCGTCTGCTCGGCGCGAAATCGTGATCTCAATGCAGCAATGGTTGCTGGCGGTTATGCCGTCGCCTTCGGGAAATATGCAGCAGAGGAAGATGCCGCGAGAAGGGACCGCCTCGGGCTCTGGGCCGGCACCTTCGATGCACCGCGGACCTGGCGGCAGACCCATGGCGGTATGGACGAGGCGCCGCATAGGCCGGATAACTCGCCGGATACGCTGTTTCAGCAGTTTGGCGACAGGGTAAAGGCGATATTTGCGGGGCTGTGGAATGGCTGAGGGCGACGGGCTTGAAGATTTGCGCGCGGCGATTGCCGCCTGCCGGATCTGTCGCGATGCCCCGGCGCGCGGGGCGGAGCACCGGCTGCCGCACGAGCCGCGTCCGGTCGCGGTGATCTCGTCGGCAGCGCGGATCCTGATCGCTGGTCAGGCGCCGGGATTGCGCGTCCATGAGAGCGGGTTGCCGTTCAACGATGCCTCCGGCGATCGGTTGCGGCAATGGCTCGGTGTGACCCGCGCGCAGTTTTACGACCCCGGCCTTTTCGCCATCGTGCCGATGGGGTTCTGCTTTCCCGGCTACGATGTCCATGGCAGCGACCTGCCGCCGCGCCGGGAATGCGCGCCGCGCTGGCGCCAAACGGTCATCGACGCGATGCCGCAGATCGAGCTGGTGCTGGCCATCGGCCACTATGCGCAAACCTGGCATCTTGGCGACCGGCGGGCTGCGACGATGACCGAAACGGTGCGCAACTGGCGCAGCTATCTGGGCTCGAACACCGGTCCGGCGGTGCTCGCCCTGCCGCATCCGAGCTGGCGCAATACCGGCTGGCTGAAGAAAAATCCCTGGTTCGAAGCCGACGTCCTGCCGGTCCTGCGCGCGCGCGTCGAAAAAATGACTGCCTGAAACAATTTTCTTTCATTTGGCTAATTTCACGCTATAGAGAGAATAATATTCGAAGGAGGCTGTTTATGGATCGTCTTGACCGCAAAATCCTGCGCCTGTTGCAGGAAGATTCCACGCTCGCCGTTGCCGATCTCGCCAAAAAGGTCGGCCTGTCCACCACACCTTGCTGGCGCCGCATCCAGAAGATGGAGGAAGACGGGGTGATCCGCGGCCGCGTGGCGCTGCTCGATCCGGTCAAGGTCAACACCAAGGTCACGGTGTTCGTGTCGATCCGCACCAACACCCATTCGATCGAATGGCTGCGGCGCTTTTCCGAAGTGGTCGGCGAATTTCCGGAAGTGGTGGAATTCTACCGCATGAGCGGCGATGTCGACTATCTGCTGCGCGTCGTGGTGCCCGACATTGCCGCCTATGACGCCTTCTACAAGCGGATGATCGCCAAGATCGAGATCCGCGACGTGTCCTCGGCCTTCGCGATGGAGCAGATCAAGTACACGACGCAGCTACCGCTCGACTACATGGTGATCGATCAGGCGAAATCCAGCGAGGATTGAGGCTGCTTGCCGCGACTTTATCGAACGCTTATGTTGGATGAGTTGAACGGAGGTTGCTATGGGCGTCGTCGAGAAAGTAACCGTGTCGCTAACGCAGGAAACTGCTGATTTCCTTCGCGATGCGGTGGAAAAGGGCGGCTATGCTTCGCCGAGCGATGTCGTTGGCGAAGCGGTGCGGGAGTGGAAAGAGCGGCGTGATCTTCTCGGATATTCTCCCGAAGAGCTTGGCGATATGGTTCGAGAGGCCGAAGGCAGCGGGACCAGCCGATTCGTGACGATGGATGACCTCAAGACCGAGGCACGCCGGCTTTATGCGGCAAAATCGACGATGAAACGGTGATCGATTGCGTGTTCTTTCACGCACCGTTGCTGCCGATCAGGACCTGATCGATATCTGGACCTATCTGGCACAAGAAAATCTGACGGCAGCCGACAGGCTGCTGGATTCCTTTCAGAACCGTTTTGAGCAATTGCTCGTTTATCCGGAGTCCGGTCAGAGGCGCGATGACATAGCGGCCGGTCTCCGGCATTTGACCTTGGGAAACCACCTCATTCTTTATCGTTACAGCGACGGGACCGTAACGATCTTGAGAGTGCTTCACGGCCGCCGGAAAATAGGTTCGGAGACGATCGAATAGGGCGCCCCGAACCTGGCGGGATTTATTTGCTGTCCAGACGCGCCAGCAGCGACGAGGTGTCCCAGCGGTTGCCGCCCATGGCCTGCACCTCGGCATAGAACTGGTCGACGAGGGCTGTGGCCGGCAGGCGGGCGCCGTTGTTGCGGGCTTCGGCAAGGACGATATCCAGATCCTTGCGCATCCAGTCGACGGCGAAACCGAAGTCGTATTTGCCGGCGTTCATGGTCTTGTGGCGGTTTTCCATCTGCCAGGACCCGGCGGCCCCCTTGGAAATGACCTCGATGACCTTCTCGATGTCGAGGCCGGCCTTCTTGCCGAAATGGATGCCTTCGGCCAGCCCCTGGACGAGGCCGGCGATGCAGATCTGGTTGACCATCTTGGTCAGCTGGCCTGAACCGGCAGGTCCCATCAGGCCGACCATGCGGGCATAGGCATCGATGACCGGCCGGGCGCGCTCGAATACGGCCGGATCGCCGCCGCACATCACCGTCAGCACGCCGTTTTCGGCGCCCGCCTGGCCACCGGACACCGGAGCGTCGATGAAATGGGCGCCGCGTGCGGTGGCGGCTGCATCAAGCTCGCGGGCGACCTCGGCCGAGGCTGTGGTGTTGTCGACGAAGACGGCACCGGATTTCAGGGTTTCGAAGGCGCCGTCCTTGCCTGTGGTGACCGAGCGCAGGTCGTCGTCATTGCCGACGCAGGAGAAGATGAAATCGGCGCCATCGGCAGCTTCGGCCGGCGTCGATGCGGCGCGTCCGCCGAATTCCACCGCCCATTTTTCGGCTTTCGAGAATGTCCGGTTATAGACGGTCAGCGCGTGGCCGCCCTTGACCTTCAGGTGACCGGCCATCGGATATCCCATGACGCCGAGACCAATGAACGCGACTTTAGCCATTCGAAAACTCCTGAGAATCTGATCTTGCGAGACCTAGATGCTCTAACCGATGCGGCCGGAGCGGGGAAGGGCCTGCGGGTGGCTGCGCTGTTGCAAAAGCGATCCTGAAACGATTTTCCGGCAAGGCCGTGTTCGCCGCCGCAAATTTTGTCGCAAGCCCCCTGTTTTAGATAATTATAATGTCGATAGAATTTGTGTGTTTATCCATTCTTGTCTGCGCAGACCCTGCTGGACGGCCGGGCAAACGGAACGAGAGGTGAAAGCCATGTTTACCCGCAGACAGACATTGTCGCTTCTGGGCGCGGCCGCAACGGTGGCGATCCTGCCGACGACGCGACGCGCATCGGCAGCGGAACCGCTGAAGGAGTTGCGTTTCGGCTGGCAGAAGAACGGCGTTCTGGCGCTTGCCAAGGGGACGGGCGCGCTGGAAAAACGCTTTGCCGACCGCGGCATTTCC
Organism: Pararhizobium polonicum; assembly: GCF_001687365.1. Taxonomy (GTDB): domain Bacteria; phylum Pseudomonadota; class Alphaproteobacteria; order Rhizobiales; family Rhizobiaceae; genus Pararhizobium; species Pararhizobium polonicum. The sequence continues at coordinate 19,083 of NZ_LGLV01000012.1, read as the reverse complement.
ATCAGTTGGGCGGAGTTTTCCTCCGGCCCGCCGCTGCTCGAAGCGCTGGGGACCGGTGCCATCGATTTCGGACCGACCGGCGACGTGCCGCCGCTGTTTGCGCAGGCCGCCGGCGGCAACCTGTTGTACGCCGGCACCTACAGGGGCTCGGTGGCCGCCTCGGCAATCCTGGTGCGCAAGGATTCGCCGATCCAGTCGGTTGCCGATCTGAAGGGCAAGCGCGTGGCCTTCAAGCGCGGCTCCAGCGCCCATAATTTCACCGTCAAGGCGTTGCGCAAGGCCGGGCTCGACATCACCGACATCGAGCCGGCCGACCTCTCGCCCTCGGATGCGGCGGCGGCTTTTGCCAGCAACCAGATCGATGCCTGGTCGATCTGGGATCCCTATCTGGCCGTCGCCGAGAAGGATCCGCAGACACGCGTGCTGACCACGGCCGAAGGGATCGTCGATTCCTGGAGCTACTTTCTCAGCAACGGCGACTTCACCGCGGCTCATGGCGATGTGCTGGCCGATGTGCTCGATGAGCTGGCAAAGGTGGGTGCTGCGGCGCAGGCGGACCTCGACGGGACTGTCGCGGCGCTGTCGAAGATCACCGGCGTACCGGAGGATATCCAGCGGATCGTGCTGACCCGCAAAGGGTTCAGCCTTGCCGATGTCTCGACGGTCGGCCCCGAGGCGATTGCCTACCAGCAGGCGCTGGCCGATGAGTTCTACCAGCTGCAGATCATCCCCAAGCAACTGACCGTCAGCGATATCGTCTGGAAGGGGCGGGCGAGCTGAGGCATGCCGCGCAAAAGACGAGCGGTTTTGCGAGAACGATATGCGTAAAATCAAGGACCTGAAGCGCGCTTGCGAATCTGGAAGATTGCGGCGCGCTTTGGGGCCTTGATTTCGGTGCAGGGTTCCCCCGTTTGACGGGGATGATAATCTCTTGGAGAATGCCGCGACACAGAAAATCCCGCGAAACAATTCTGCTGGCTGGAGTAGGGGGCGAACGTCGGTCTTTTTGCCCTGAGCGGTCGAAACGGCGCTAAAATGTCAAATATTGACATTAAGGTAGGGGTGCGGGATAGTTTCCGTAGTAGCGACTGCGTCATTCCTGAAGTCGGAATCGGGTAAGGATAAAATGATGCAGCGGTAATGTAAGGACGCGCATTTATGGCCAGCAGCCTGCATGTAAGTTTGCCCGACGAAATGCGCGCGTTCGTGGATATGCGCGCCGACGGTAAAAACCAGTACACGACACCAAGCGAATATGTGCGCGCCCTCATCCGCGAGGATATGGCACGCGAGGAAGACCGCCGTTATGCCATCCGCTCACTGCTGCGGGCAGAGGAAGAATTCCGGCGTGGCGATATGCTGCCTCTTTCGGCTCTTGATGCGATTGACACGGAACTCGCCGAAGAACTGCGCTAGTGGCTCCACGCATTTTCATTCTACCGACCGCTCTGGACAATTACCGGCTGGCAGTGCGCGAGACGGCGCGGACATGGTCCCGGGAACAGGCGAAAATTTATGGACGCCTGCTTCGGGAAGGCTTCAATGCCATCCCTGATGCCTATGCTCGTGTGAAGACGAAAAAGGATGAGCGGGTCGAAAATTCGCTGTTCCGGCTCCATAAGATCGAGCATCACTACGCCGTCTATATTGTCGTTGATGACGCGACCTTCGTGGTGGCAGCCGTTTTGCACGAGCGTATGAATATTCCTGCGCAGCTCAAGGTGATCGAGCGATTGACCGACCAGGAAAATGAAACCCTGATGGGATATCCTCGGCCGCGGAGCTGATGCTACCGCGTAAATGCCATATTGCCGTCCGGCCTCACGACGCATCGGTCAATTTTGCAAATACGCTGTGATAGATGCTTTCGTAGCGTTCCTGCTCCTGCGGTTTCAGGCGTCCACCCCGCACAAGCCGGCCGGCCCTGACGAAGTCATTGCTTTCGATGCTGGCGATGTAGCTCTTCTGCCGGTCCATGATCCAGGCAAGCGCGATGCGCGCCGCGACTTCCGGCTTCTTTGCGTCTTCCGGAACGTCCAGCAAGCTTGGGAAGCCGAGCCTGCTGGCCATTGCCGTATAATTCTGCCGGCCGGTGATGCCGACATATCCGCGTCCCCTGAATTTGACGCCATCGCCGGGCTGGGTGTTGCCGAGCCCGTCACTGCCCTCGTAACGTTCTCCGGCCGCAGCGGGCTCTTCGTAGGCGTTGAAGGACGGGGTCTCGATTGCCAGGGTCGCCAGGATGATCGCCACAAGCCTTGGATCGGATACCTTGAATTCCTTCAGGGCGTTCTGCAGGTAGACAAAATCCTCATCCAGCCGCGGTTTGGCATTTTCCGCGAAATAGGGATAGAGAAACTTGGCCGTCACCTTCTGGCTGAGAACGATGACAGCCTGGCCGTCGAGATTTTCCGCGCTGGCCGTTTCGACCGGAGCCCCTTGCGGGTCTGTGCTGCTCTTCTCCAGTACCGCCGCCACCTGGATGTCCGCGACCGACTTTGCCGCCTCCTTCTGCGAAAGCGTTTGATAGACGGTCAGAATGAGCCCACGCAATTCGACGATCTTTGCGTCGTCGTTGTTGGCGAATGCGACGTTCAGCTCGGAGCGAAGACTTTCTGCCTCGAGCTTGAGGCTGACGATCTCCCGTTCCGTATCCTCGCGGATCGACATCGCCTTTTGCCGCTCCGCCAGGTTCTTTTCCACTTGCGCAATATAGGTGGCTGCGACCTCCGCGCGCTTTTTCGCCCAGGGCTGCAGGGGATGCCCCTTCAGCTCGCTGAGGGCATCATAGACGAGGGCGCGATCCTGTACGTCGGTGTCCGCCGCCAGCAGGATATCAAGGTAGACCTTGGACAGGTCGCTGCGTTCCTTGATTGCTGCAAGCTCGAGGTTCTGGATCGCTTCCTGCTTTGCCGTCTGCTCCTTGTAGTATCCGTCGACCCATGTCGTGCCTGCCTGCCCGGTGGCGATGACCGCGGCGGCCAGGGCGGCCCATTTTCCCAATCCATCGGCGTCCATGGCTTGCCCCGTCACAGCGTGTAGCTGATGGCTGCGTAATATTTCAGCGCGTAGCTTGCGATCAGTTGAGCCTTGTCTTTTCCATTGATGATCTTCCGTGCGTCTTGCCAATTGGCCGATTGCGCCGAAAAATAATCGGAGAGCGATTTGCCCGTGAAGGTTCCCTTGATCATGCCGGTGATAAGGATTTCCGAGGCGGTCGCGAGACCCAGGGCAAGCTCAGGCTTGCCAACGAGGTCGATGTTCAGCCGTTTCGACCAGTCGGTATAGTTGCGGCGTCCGGTCAGCTGAACAAAACCACGGCCGCAATATTTGACGCCGTCGCCAGGAACGGTGTTGCCCAGCATGCGCGCAACGGCCGGCCGGTTCCCCTGGATATCGTAATTGTTGTGAAAATACTTGTCGCCGCCCCATTCCTTGATCGGCTGAAAGACGCGGCCGGTTTCATGGTGTGCCGTCGCCAGGATGTAGGCAAGGTAGCGGTCGTCGTCGGCAGCGTATTTGTCGTTCCAGACTTTCAGGATGGCATTCAGCCCTTCGACCTGCTTGGCCGAGATCCTGCCGTCAAACAGGTTCAAGCGGATATAGTCGAAGAAAAATTTACTGTTTAATTTACCGGCCATTTTCGCCTCCCCACAATAAATTCAAGTGTTCAAGAGCGTTCGTGCCGACGCATTTTCGGCATGAACAAGCAGCGTCGCCTTTGAAAAAGGCAACGTGTCAACTGAAGGTGATGAGATATCGACGGTCGTTACTTAGTGAAATCAAATGGTTACAAATAACATTTGCCGCTCCGGCAAGTGTTGTATTAACAATTCCTGCAATTAGAGATTATTAAACAACAACCAGCGCATATTGGCAATATTCTTTCATGCGGACCGCGAAAGATTCGGAAATGCATGCAGCATGTCGTCGCCGGTGGGGCGGGCCTTCAGTCCAAAGCGGTGAAGGGAGGCGTGTAGCCCGGAGGGGCATGACATCATTGCCCGCCCGCAGTTGCGCGGCGGTGCAGGCCGAAGAGGAGGAGCGTTGCTGCCGCGGTGGATCATCACCCGCGGCGCAATGTCAGCCGCGCAGCTTGGCAATCACCAGATGACCGGCGATCGGCTCGCCTTCTTCCTTGCGCACGGTGATGTCGGCGAGTTCAAGGACGTCGAAGCCGATGGCGTTCAGGCGTTCGCGGACATAGGCCTCGCTATGGGCGAAACGCTGGTGCGGGCCGACCATGAAGGGGCGGCCGGCGAAGGTTTCCGCCGGTAATGTTTCGCTTGAGAAGATGAACAGGCCGCCGGCATTCATGTTTTCGGCGGCGCCGAAGAACAGCGCTTCCAGTGCGCCGAGATAGGGCAGCACATCGGTGGCGGTGATGAGATCGAAGGGCTCGTCGTCGTTGTCCTCGAGGAAATCGACGACTTCGGCAACGTAGAGCGTTTCGTAGACGTCCTTTTCATGGGCGATCTCGACCATGTTTTCCGACAGGTCGATGCCGGTGATATCGTCCGACATGTCGCGCAAGGCGCCGCCGGTCAGGCCTGTGCCGCAGCCGAGATCGAGCACGCGGGCGAAGGGGCCGAGCTTGAGCGCCTGCAGGCGCTGGCGCACCAGCATCGGCACGTGATAGTCGAGCTGCTCGACAAGTACATCCTCGAAGACATCGGCATGCTGGTCGAAGAGGGTGGCGACATAGGCGTCGGGCGCCTTGTCGGGCGTTTCGCCGCGTCCCATCGAGGCGATGCGGACAGCGGCGCCGCCGTGATCGTCCGGATCGATCGCCAGGACTTCTTCATAGGCCTTGACCGCCGCCTCGACGTCACCGGATTTCTCCAGCGCGAGCGCGCGATTGTAGGCTTCGGCGAGGGCTTCTTCATCGATCTTCTGCATGGCGGCGTCTTTACGGCGCGGACAGGCGTTTGGCAATGTAAAAACCCGCATATGCGGGCGTTTGCGGCCGGAAAACGTTTGGCACGGCTGAAATCGGGACGTGACGGGCAAGGCCGGGGCGAAAAGCCGGACCGGTAAAACAGGCGGGCTGATGGCAAGTGCAGGATTTCTTGATTGTGATCTCTGCCCGCTGCTGGTTTTATCGCGCCTTCATTGACACGAGGAGACGACGATGACGGATCAGAAGGTTGCAATCATCACGGCGGGCGGGTCCGGCATGGGGGCCGTTTCGGCGCGCCGGCTGGCGGCGGAAGGATATCGCGTTGCGATCCTGTCCTCCTCCGGCAAGGGTGAGGCACTGGCGCAGGAGCTCGGCGGCATCGGTGTCACCGGTTCCAACCAGTCGAACGACGATCTGAAGCGGCTGGTGGATGCGGCCTACGGCAAATGGGGCAGGGTGGATGCGCTGGTCAATTCCGCCGGCCATGGGCCGCGTGCCGCAGTGCTCGATCTGACGGACGATGACTGGCACAAGGGGATGGACGTCTATTTCCTCAATGTGGTGCGCCCGACCCGGCTGGTGACGCCGATCATGCTGGAGCAGAAATCCGGCAGCATCGTCAATATCTCCACCTACGCGACCTTCGAGCCGGATCCGCTGTTTCCGACATCGGGCGTCTTCCGCTCGGGCCTTGCCGCCTTCACCAAGCTGTTTGCCGACAAATATGCCGGCGACAATATCCGCATGAACAATGTCCTGCCGGGCTTTATCGACAGCCTGCCGGCGACCGAGGAACGGCGGTTGCGCATCCCGATGGGCCGCTATGGCACATCGGAGGAGGTGGCCGAACTGGTGGCGCTGCTGGCGACCGATCGCGGCGGATATATTACCGGCCAGAACATCCGCATTGACGGCGGCATCACCCGGTCGGTGTAAATTGTTGAGCTCCAGGGCGAGAGGTCAGTTGATGATGAACTCGCCCTTGAGCGCCCGCCAGTCGGAAGCCGAGATCAGCTTGCGGTGAACGTAGCGCACCGAATGCAGGGGGCCTTCGAGCGTTTCCTGCCAGAATTTCAGAAAACTCTTCATTTCCGGAAAATCGGGAGCAAGGTCGTAGTGCTGCCAGATATAGGTCTGCAGGAAGCTCGGATGATCGGGCATGCGATAGAGGATCTGGGCCGTCGTCAGGCCGTAACCCTTGAGCTGCAGTTCCAGTTCGTGTGTCATGTCGGACCTCATTTTGCTGAATGATGGTCCCTGCTATTGAAGCACCCGATTGGTTAACCGGCTATGAATATTTTGAGCGTGTCGAAAAAATAGTGTTTAAAAACAAGCAATTGGCAGCATGTCGTGTCGAGTGCTGCCAGCTGTCCTCCGATTCAGCGCTTCAGGTGGCGGGTCAGGCGCGTTTCGAACCAGGCCCAGAGGTTGCGCAGCAGCTCGACCATGATGAGATAGAGAACGGCCGCCCAGAGATACATCTGGAAATCGTAGGTGCGCGAAAAGGCCCGGCGCGTTTCGCCCATCAGGTCGAACACGGTGACGATGGCGACGATGGCCGAACCCTTGATCATCAGGATGATCTCGTTGCCGTAGGGCCGCAGCGCCACGATCATCGCCTGCGGCAGGATGATCTTGAAGAAGGCGATCCGCTTGGGGAGACCCAGAGCCGCAGCGCCCTCATGCTGGCCGCGCGGCACGCTCTCGATGGCGCCGCGCAGGATTTCGGCCTGGTAGGCTGCGGTGTTGAGCGTGAAGGTCAGCAGGGCACAGAACCAGGCGTCCTTGAAGAACGACCAGAGGCCGACGGCTTCCAGGTAGGGGCGGAAGCTGCCGAGCCCGTAATAGACGAGGAAGAGCTGGGTGATCAGCGGCGTGCCGCGGAAGAAATAGACGTAGACATAGGCGATCCAGGACAGCACCTTGTTCTTGGTCATCCGGCCATAGGCGATCGGCAGGGACAGGATGCCGCCGAGAACGATCGAGATGGCGACGAGCGTGACGGTAACCCTGAGCCCCGAAAGGAAGCTTGGACCGTATTTGGCGAATTTCTCGACGCTCCAGGAATCGACGATGAACAGGAAAATGCCGACGGACGCGGCGAGCCAGACGCCGAGCAGGGCACGGCCGAGCAGACGGGAGAATGTATAGCGCTTCAGTGCTTCCGGCGGTGGCGGCAGGGCGGGCAGCATGGCTTGCGCGTGGCTCATCGGGCGACCTCCGACCGTTTGGTCCAGCGCTCGAGCGCGGAAAATACCAGGGAAGATACCATCGAGAGAATCAGGAACAGCAGGCAGGCGATCGAGAAGAATTCGAAGGCGTGTTTGGTGACGCGCGCGGCGACGCCGGTCTGGCGCAGGATATCCGGCAGGCCGATCACCGAGACCAGCGCCGTATCCTTCAACAGCGCCATCCAGAGATTGCCGAGACCGGGCAGGGCGATGCGCACCAGCTGCGGCAGGATGATCAGCCGCATGGTCTTGCCACGGTGAAAGCCGAGCGCGTCGCCGGCCTCGTACTGGCCGCGCGGAATGGCCTTGAAGGCCGATAGAAGAACCTCCGAACAATAGGCGGAGAAGACGACGCCGAGCGCGATCATGCCGGCCAGGAAGGCGTTGATCTCGACAGGTCCCTCATAACCGATGGCCGCCATCGCCTGCTGGGCGACGATCTGCAGGCCGTAATAGACGATGAACAGCGTCAGCAGTTCGGGCAGCCCGCGGAAAATGGTCGTGTAGATGTTGGTGGCAAGCCGCAGCGATTTTTCTTCGGACTGCTTGGCCAGCGCGATGAAGAAGCCGACGAAAAGCCCGATGGGCAGGGTGCAGATCGCCAGGCTGGCGGTGATCTGGAAACCATAGGCGATCTCGTCTCCCCAGCCATTGTCGCCGCATGACAGGAGCGATTCCTGCGACAGAAGCCGGAACACGCCGACCGGTCCGCACATCGGATCGACGATCCCGGCGAACCACGAGACAATGGAAGAGAGGGCAGCAAAAGCAGCCTGCATACGTCAGATTTCCCCGGTACGGCCTTGTGGCGCGCTTATTGTTATTGTCTTGGTGGTGTCCGTTGTCAGGCAAAAATGGCGGAAGGGCAAGCCTCCCGCCATCGCATTTCAGCAATCGGCCAAGGATTAATCGCCGTAGACGTCGAAGTCGAAGTACTTGTCGTTGATTTCCTTGTACTTGCCATTGGCGCGGATCGCGGTGATGGCAGCGTTGAACTTGTCCTTCAATGCCGTATCGCCCTTGCGCAGGGCAATGCCGGCGCCGATGCCGTTGATCTCGGGATCGGGCTTCAGGGCCTTGAGAAGCTTGCAGCAGGCACCATCAGCGGTCTTCAGCCAGGAGGACAGGACGACGACGTCGTCGATGACGGCATCGACACGGCCATTGGCAACGTCAAGCTTGTACTCGTCCGGGGTCGGATAGAGCTTCAGCTCGGATTCCTTGAAGAAGGCTTCGGCATAGTTGGAGTGAGTCGTCGACGACTGCGCGCCCAGCGTCTTGCCGGCGAGGCCTGCCTCCGTTGCTTCGGTGATCGGCGAATCCTTGGGAACGACGATGGCCGGGCCGGTATTGTAGTATTTGTTGGTGAAGTCGACCTTTTCCAGGCGCTCCGGCGTGATCGACATCGATGCGATGATGGCATCGAACTTCTTGGCGACCAGCGCCGGAATCATCCCGTCCCAATCCTGGGTGACGAAGGTGCATTCGGCCTTCATCTCGACGCAGAGCGCCTTGGCGATATCGACGTCGAAGCCGGTCAGCGTGCCGTCGGCCTCAAGGTTGTTGAAGGGCGGGTAGGCGCCTTCCGTGCCGATGACGATCTTTTCGCCGTCGGCCATGGCGGAGCCGGCCATCAGCGCGAAAACGGCAGCCGAAGCGGCCATGGCGAAACGTCTTGAAATACGCATGTTGATCCTCTCTGTTGGGCGGTGCCCGGTTTTTTCTTGTTCGCAGGCACCGACATCCCGGCCGTCGTTGCGGCCGGGCATCAGCGATATTCCTACGCTTTACTTGAAAAAATCAACAGAAAACCACGGTTATCTTCATGAAAAGTCGGCACATCGTCATGCGCCGGGCTGGCTTCTCGATGTTGCCGGCCTATCTCCCGCCGGGATGAACGAGGTATTCATCCTGAGTTAATGCAGGGTTCGCTAATCCTCGCTGGCTGATTTGAACCGGTACGCCTTTTTTTTACCGCTTGATCTGTCCAAAGGTGAAGGACGAGGAAAGCCGGGACGTCCTACCGGTTGCAAACAACGAAACAGGACCTCTGAAGGAGGAAATACATGAGCATTCGATCCAAACTTTTCGCGACCGTGGCGTTTCCGATGCTGTCGGTCTCGATCGCCATCCAGCCGGCGCTGGCCGACAGCTTGATGAAGCCGTTCGAAGTCGCGCAGGACAATGGCGTCTCTCAGGCGGACGGCGGCGAGCAGGTGCCGGAGGATCAGCTGCGCAAGAAGCGCAAGCAGCACGCCGAACAATCCGGAGAGCAGCCGGCCCAGGACGAGCAGCCAAGCCGCGCCGAGCGCCGCAAGCAGCGACAGGACGCCGAGCAGCAGCAGGAACAGCCGCAGCGGGAGGCCCAGCCGGCTCAGGACGAACAGCCGAGCCGCGCCGAGCGCAAGAAGCGCCAGCAGGCCGAGCAGCAGCAGGATCAGGCCCAGCCGTCTGGTGACGATGGGGCTGCGAAGGCTGCCGAGGACAAGGCCAAGGCTCGCGCCGAGCGCAGGAAGCAGCAGCAGGCCGAACAGCAGCAGCAAGATCAGGCCCAGCCGTCTGCCGATGACGGGGCCGCAAAGGCTGCCGAGGACAAGGCCAGGGCCCGCGCCGAGCGCAGGAAGCAGCAGCAGGCCGAACAGCAGCAGCAGGATCAGGCCCAGCCGTCTGGTGATGACGGGGCCGCGAAGGCTGCCGAGGACAAGGCCAAGGCCCGCGCCGAGCGCAAGAAACAGCAGCAGGCGGAGCAACAGCAGCAGGATCAGGCCCAGCCATCCGCCGACGATGACGCAGCGAAGGCCGCTGATGAGAAGGCGAAGGCGCGCGCCGAGCGCAAGAAGAAGCAGCAGGCGGAGCAACAGCAGCAGGATCAGGCTCAGCCGTCTACCGATGATGAGGCAGCAAAGACCGCCGACGAGAAGGCCAAGGCGCGCGCCGAGCGCAAGAAGCGCCAGGATGCCGCGCAGCAGCAGGACGAAGCACAGCCCGGTACGGAAGCCCAGCCTGGCACGGACGATGAGGCCGCGCAGAAGGCTGCCGAGGAACGCCGGCGTATTCGTGCCGAGCAGAAGGCGAATGGCCAGGCCGGGCAGCAGGATCCGGTGGCCGGGGACGACCTGCGTCCTGCGATCGACGGCGACGGCCAGGCGGCCGAGGGGCGCAAGCGGCCTGATCGCCGCAAGCCGATCCCCGATGTCGTCGACACGCGCACCGAGGCGGAAAAGCAGAAAATCGCCCGCGATCCGTCGAAAACCGATGAGACTGTGGTGCTTCCGGTCGACAACGGCGCGGCTGTTCTCGACAGCGACAAGGATGCCGACAATGCCGACAGCCAATCGCGCGAAAAGCGCCGCCAGCAGCGCGAACGGGCGCGCGCCGACGATCAGAATGTCGAAGTACCGAAGAGCGATGCCGAAGCCCAGTCGCGCCGCAAGGACCGCCGTCCGAGCCGGGATGAGCTGAACGCAGCGATCCGGGAAGACGGGCGCCGGGTCGACCGGGCGCCGGAATTCGGTGTCAACGACCTGATCGATGCCTTTACCGGCAACGACCGCCGCCGGCCGCGAATCGACGAGACGCGCGACAACCGCACGGTTCTCGATTTCGGCGACCAGATCATCGTTCGTGGCGACGACCGTCCGCGCCTGCGCCGCAACGCCCAGGAGACCTATTACGAAGAGCTGTCGCGTGGACGCTCGCGCGAAACGATCGAGCGGCCGAACGGTGTGCGGATCGTGACGATCTACAATCGTTACGGCGACATCGTGCAGCGTTCGCGGATCGACCGGGACGGGCGCGAATATCTGATGATCTATGCGCCGGAAGCCGGCGAAGGTCCGCGTCCGCCAAGCTTTGACGCCGGTGATGATCTGCCGCCGATGCGCCTGCGTGTGCCGGTTCGCGATTACATCATCGATACGTCGAGCGAGCCGGACCGGGATTACTATGACTTTCTGGCCGAACCGCCGGTGGAGCAGGTGGAGCGCACCTACTCGATCGACGAGGTGAGAAACTCGGCCCGTATCCGCGACAAGGTCCGCCGTATCGATCTCGATACGATCACCTTTGCGACCGGCAGTGCCGAGGTGCCGCTGTCGCAGGCCAAGACCCTGCGCAAGGTGGCCGATGCCATGCTGGAAGTGATCGAGAAGGATCCGGGCGAAACCTTCCTGATCGAGGGCCACACGGATGCCGTCGGTTCGGACGAATCGAACCTGGTGCTTTCGGACGAACGTGCCGAATCGGTCGCTTCGTTGCTGACGGAAGTCTATGACATTCCGGCGGAAAACCTGGTGACGCAGGGCTATGGCGAGCGCTTCCTCAAGGTTCGCACGCTGGCGGCCGAGCAGGAAAACCGGCGCGTGACAATTCGGCGCGTCACGCCGCTTGTCCGTCCGGTGGCCCAGAAATAGCCACAGTCCGGGCTTTGATCAACACGCCGTTGCAGACGGCCCGGTGCATGCAGCACCGGGCCGTTTTGCGTGGTATGCTTCTTCCCGCGGCCTGTGCCGCCGGACAATCTTGCGAGCCTCTTCATGAAAATCCTTCTTGCCACGCTTCTGATGACCGTTTCGGCCGGCCACGCCTCCCTTGCCGCGACCCGGCTGGTGGAGCCGCAGCTGCGGCTGCAAAAGCAGGAGAAGGGCGCACCCCCGCGTGTTGCGCTGACCTTCGATGCCTGCAGCGGCAAGACCGACGAGCGCATCCTGTCGACGCTGATCGACAACCGGATTCCCGCGACCATCTTCGTCACCGGCCGCTGGTTGAAGCGCAATGCAGCAGCGATCGCCGTGCTCAAGGCGCATCCGGATCTGTTCGAGATCGAGAACCACGGGGCGATGCATGTTCCCGCCGTCGATTTGCCGGTGTCGATCTACGGTATTGCGGCGGCAGGAAGCCCGCAGGCTGTCGAAGCGGAAGTGGCCGGTGGCGCAACCGCCATGGCCGGGCAAGGCCTGACGCCACACTGGTTTCGTGGTGCGACGGCAAAATACAGCCTGTCCTCGATCGGCCAGATCCGCCAGATGGGATTTCGCGTCGCCGGCTATTCGATCAACGGCGATGGCGGTTCGCTGCTGGCGGCACCGGCCTCGGAAAAGCGGATATCGGCTGCAAGGGACGGCGATGTGATCATCGCCCATATCAACCAGCCGACGCATGCTGCCGGTGCGGGGGTCGTCAAGGGCATCCTCGACCTGAAGGCCAAAGGCTACGCCTTCGTCCGGCTCAATGACGGGACGGAAGACGGCAGCGACGATACTGCCAACTGACGCCGATCCGTCAGTCCGGCTGTTTTGCCAGTCCGGTGGTGCGCTCGATGAAATCGGCGATCGCCATCGTGTCGTTCAGGTCGAACAGGACAAGCCCGGTGTCTTCAACCGGATGATCGGCGGCAATCGCCACGATATGCGGGTCGGTCGGGGCCAGCGGCTCGCGGTTCTGCGATTCCAGCCGCCGTGCCTCGATCTTGGGGATCGGCTCGCGCTTGTAGCCTTCGATCAGCACGAGATCGCAAGGGGCGAGGCGGGCGAGGATCTCTGCAAAGCTCGGCTCCGGTGCGCCGCGCAACTCGTGCATGATGGCGTAGCGTGTGCCGGACACGATGGTCACTTCATGGGCACCGGCCTCGCGGTGGCGAAAGCTGTCGGCGCCGACCTTGTCGATATCGAAATCATGATGGGCATGCTTGACCGTGGAGACGCGGTAGCCGCGCCGCGTCAACTCGGTGACCAGGCGCACGGCAAGGCCGGTCTTGCCGGAATTCTTCCAGCCGGCAATGCCGAAGATTTTGGGCTCCCGGGTTTTTGGCAATGTCATCTTTCAATGTCCTCGATGAGCGGCAGCCAGCGTTCGGCAGTATCGAGGTCGGCCGGCGTATTGATATTGAAGAACGGATCGATCGGGCCTTGCGGGGTGTCCGGCACGGGGAAATCGGCCTCGATCATCGGATGACGCTGGATGAAGCTACGCACCCGGCGCTTGTCGTCCGTCAGCAGCCAATGCTCGAGTTCGTCAGCGAGGGCGATCGGCCAAAGCGCGAAGACCGGGTGCAGGATGCCGCCCGATGTGGCGACGGCGATCTGGCCGGGCAGGGTGATCGCTGCCTGAAACCGGGCGACGAGATCCAGCGGGAGGAACGGCGTGTCGGTCGGAACGGTGACGACATGGCTGGCGGCCGGAAAATGCGTGGCCGCGTGGCGCAGTCCCGACAGCACGCCGGCCATCGGCCCGACATGGCCGGCAACGGTATCGGCAAAGACGGCGATGCCGGGTGCAAAATCCAGTTCGGTGGCGGTGTTGCTGTTGACGGCAAGGCCGGCTGTCTGCGGGGCGAGGCGCGCGATGACCCGCTGCAGAAGCGGCCTGCCGCCAAGCATCATCACCGCCTTGTCGCTGCCCATGCGCGAGGACCGGCCGCCGGCAAGGACGATGCCGGGTGCGGGAGGTGTCGACGGAATGGACGGTATGCTCATCGAATCTCCCCGTCTTTCGATCCGCTCATTTCGGCGAACCCGTTCATTTTGGTGAGCCCGGCTCCGATTGCTGTGCCACGGCCGTCGCCCGCCGCTTGTTTTCACGCGCGAAGGTATAGAGACCGGAGCAGACGATCACCGCGACGCCCGTCACCATCCAGATATCCGGTTGTTCGGAAAAGAACAGGATGCCGATGCCGATCGACCAGATCAGGCTGGTATAGCGGAAGGGGGCGACAATGGCGATTTCACCGTTGCGCATGGCGAGCACGATGAACTGGTAGCCGACCAGCAGCAACAGGCTGGCGGCTCCAAGGTGGCTGACGGAGACCAGCGACATCGGTTGCCAGCCGCCGAGCGGTACGACAAGTGCGGCGCCGACCAGCGTGATGACCACCGCGGTGATGGCGGAGATGAAGAGCGACGGCACGGCTGGATCGATCCGCCGGGTGCAGAGATCCCGGATCGCCGCGAAGACCACGGATGCCAGCACGCTAAGCGCTGCGCCGGTAAAGCCTTCCGGCCCGGGCCTGAGCACGATCAGCACGCCGGCGAACCCGGTGAGGATCGCCAGCCAGCGCCGCCAGCCGACCGGCTCCGACAGGAACAGCGCTGCACCGAGCGTTACAGCCAGCGGCAGAGCCTGCAGGATGGCCGAGGCATTGGCGAGCGGAATCTGGCCGAGTGCCAGGATATAGGTGATGGATGCGAAGACTTCGGCGACAATGCGAAGCGCGATGACCGGGGTGAGAATCAGACGAAACGACCGCAGTGCGCCGAAGTGGCGGGCAATCATCAGCACGAGAAGCGAGGTGAAGAAGCCGCGCACCAGCATGATCTGGCCGGCATTCATTTCGCCGGTGACGGATTTGACCAGGGCGTCGTTGCAGGTGAAGCCGGCCATGGCCAGGCACATGAAAACGGCGCCGCGGAAATTGGCGGTAGGTTGCATTCTTTTTATGGGTCCGTTCTCGCCGCCGCCCGTTTTTTTAAACCAGCCTGCGGCGGACTCGAAGGTTTGCAATGCTGATCTTGCCTATCTCTAAAGCATCGGCATTTCTTTTATGCAACTGCTATCCTTCATTTGTCACAATTCGCGGCAGAAAAGACAGAATAGCCGTTTCCTTGATCATTCCGCAGCGGTGAAATACGGTCCTGAGAAATCCGGCTGTACATCGCTAAACCACCGGATTTTTGGCGAAATATTAAGTTTCGCTGCCTAGTGTGCCGCTATTCCGCTGCCCTTCGCATGATGCGATTATGGTTGACGTAACGGTCAAGACTTTCCGTTCAGGTCAACCGGATGACTTTCCGGACGAGCGCCATGGTTGCGCACCGGTGTCGGTTCTCTTCTGCGAGAGCAGTCTGGCGGGAATGTCCGGTTTGCTCAATATCTGGAGTTCGGAATGTCCCTGATCGATCGTTCTTTGCAGCGCCTGCGCATTGTCACCAAGGTTTTGCTGTTTGTCGTGCCGCTGGTTGCCCTTATCGCCGGCATCGGCCTTGTCGGCTATTTCACCGCAAGCACGCTCAACGGCCACATGACCGTGACGCGCGAAACGATCAACAATCTCTCCGACTTTCAGGCGCTGCGCAGCGCGTTGCAAAGCTTCGTCGACCAGCCGGCCGATGAAACGCGGGCAACGCTGGCCGGGCGGATCGACGAGCAGGAAGACGGTATCCGTACGCTGAACGGCCTGCTGAGCGATGAGGTCGACAAGGCCAAGATCAGCTCGGTCGTGGCGCTGGGCGATGCGATGCGCGGGCAGCAGGAAAAGCTCTGGTCGATCAAGACCGAACGCGACGGCGTGACGGCATCGCTGGATGCGGCCCTTGCCGACATGACCGCGCAGGGCAATACGGCCTTCAAGCAGATCGACTTCCTGCGCAAGGAATCCGGCGAGAAGGAAGCCTTCGCCAAGGCGCTGCTGTTCGATGCCGCCGCCTATCAGGGCCTTGCCGAGCGCATCAAGAAATTCCGCCTGCCGGTCACCATGGCGATCGCGCCGGACGCCAAGGTCGAGCAGGCCACCAAGCTGCTGCCGCATCTGCTCAAGCAGATCACCGAGGCCGAGAAAATCGCGTCCGACAAGGTGCTGACGCGGATTGCCGACGTGAAGGCCGATACGCAGGCGGTCCAGGATATCCTGGCAAATGCCGATCCGAACGACGTCAAGAAGACGCAGCTGGGTTCGGTGCTGATCAAATTTTCGAAATATGAGGCGGACTTCGCCAAGGAAGCCGCGATCAATTCGGACACGGCGGCCAAGCGCTTCGTCGGCATGGACAGCGAGATTTCCACGCTGAAGGCGCTGATCGGCCTGATGAACGACACGTTCAAGGGGCTCGACGCCACCCGCCTGCACATCAGCGAGCTGCATCGCAGGCTGGATACCGCCAGCCGCGACAGCGTGATGAGCGATCTCGTCGCGGTGCGCGAGAGCGTGGCGAAACTGTCGGAAATGGGCGGCAAGAATGCCGCCTTGCGCGATCTCGCCGGCAAACTTGCACCGTCGCTGCAGGATATCGATACCGGTACCGCGCAACTGATCGACGTCGGTGCCCGCTGGCAGGTTGCCAAGGCGGAGGCTGCAACGCTGGTGGCAAACGCCAGCCAGACGCTGGAGAGCTTCGTCAGCAGCGCTCAGGAAGCCGGCAAGCAGGATAGCCAGCGTTCGGCCGATGTGTCGATCACCGCCATGGTGGCGGGCACGCTGCTGGCCATCATCGGCGGTCTGATGCTGATCGAAACCCTGCGCGGCCCGCTCAAGCGCGTGACCGAGACGATGACGCGGCTTGCCAATGGCGATCTCGACGTCGCCATCGAAGGCCGCAACCGCGGCGACGAGATCGGCGACATGGTGCGCTCGGTCGCCGTCTTCCGCGACAACGCGGTCGAAAATGTCCGGCTCGGACAGGAAGCCGAAGCTGCCCGCACGCTCTCGGCCGAAGAGGAGGCCCGCCGCCGTCAGGAGCGCGCCCGCATCGAGGCCGATCAGATCGAAGCGCTGACCGCACTCTCCGACGTTCTGGCAAAGCTTGCCGACGGCAATCTGGAAGAGGGCATGGCGGAAAATCTTTCCGAAGATTACATCGTCATGGCCCGCACCTACAACAATGCCGTCGAGGCGCTGCGGGCGACGCTGATCGACGTGCGGACCGTGACCGACGAAATCACCAGCGGCACCGGCAACCTGGCATCGTCGGCCGACGATCTGGCCCGCCGCACCGAGCAGCAGGCCGCAGCCCTCGAGCAGAGTTCGCGGGCCCTTGGCCAACTGACGGAAATCGTTCGCTCGACGGCTGAAAGCGCGCGCAAGACGACGGTGTCCGTCGACCAGACGCACAGCTATGCCAAGCATTCCGGCGAGGTCGTCGCCAAGGCGATCGACGCCATGGCTGCGATCAACAAATCGTCCGACAAGATCTCGACGATCATCGGCGTCATCGACGAGATTGCCTTCCAAACCAACCTTCTGGCGCTGAACGCCGGTGTCGAGGCGGCCCGCGCGGGCGATGCCGGCCGCGGCTTTGCTGTCGTAGCCCAGGAAGTCCGCGAGCTTGCCCAGCGCTGCGCCGGGGCGGCCCGCGAAATCAAGGGGCTGATTTCCGAAAGCTCGGTGCAGGTGCGCGGCGGCGTGGAGCTGGTACAGGAAACCGGCAATGCGCTTGGTGTCATCAACGAACACATCTCGACCATCCACCAGCTGGTCAGCAACATCGAATCGGCTGCCGCCGACCAGTATCGCGGCCTCAACGAGGTCAACGAGGCCGTGCGCGAGGTCGAGCTGATCACCCAGCAGAACGCGACGATGGTGGAGGAAAACACCGCCGAAATCCACGGCCTGCGCCGTCAGGTGGATATCCTCAACGAGAAGATCGAGCGCTTCAAGACCGGCACCAGCCGTTCGGTGGCGGGCGGCCGGGCGCAGCAGGGATACGGGCGAAGCTACGCGGCTTGAGGCTGGTGATCGCTTGCCTCAAGCCAATTGAACTGTGGCACGCTCGTTTGTGTGCCCATCGAAAAAAGCTGGCTCAGCTTGGACTTTTGCCAGCGGAGGTTTGCGACAGAGGTTTGGGGGGCTTTCAAGTGTCGTCGCGTTGTCGCGACATTTTTAGAGTTCCCGCAAATCTCCAGTCGCCAGAAATTCATCTTCGGTCAAATAATCAAAGAGTTCACGAGGATAGGCCGCGAGGATCGGGAACTTTTCTTTCCAATCGGCGCCATTTTTACTCAAGAGCCAATCGCATGTCTTGGCGATCGAATCTTCATACGCCGTCACCGGCTTATACCCCATAGCGGTTGCAGCATCGGTGTTGAGAGTAAATGGAGCAGGTACTGACCAAGGGGACCAGCCGACAGCAGCATTGCCCTTTTCGTCTCTACTATCAATCGGCAGTATCGTGCCGTCATAGCCCAGATGCCTGCCAATCAATGCGCCGATTTCAGCGACAGTCAGCGCAGTCGGATCGGCGATGTTGAGGATACGGGTAGCCGGGTTTTTGACAGCGGCGCCGATCAGCGCGGCAATGTTTGCCACCGCCGACGTATGGAAACGGCTTTGGCCCCGATATGCCAGAGGGATGACCTTCCGGCCGTCGAGCATGCGTTTGACGAACCAAAATTCGCGCGGATGGGTCGAATAAGGGCCGTGGATCGCGCATGGCCGCACGATGGTGACCGGCGGGCTGGCTCGATCCAAAAGGCGACGTTCGAGCGCGACCTTCCGGGTGGAGTAGGTTTCCGGGCCTGGATCAACGGTTGATTGGGATTCTATGATTGGCTCGGGAAAGTCCGGAAAACCGGTTTGCCCTGCCTCATCGAGGGTTCGGCCAGCATCGTCGCGGTAAACGCTGGATGACGATATGACGACGAATGCGCCGACATCGCGCTCGATCTCAAGCAATTGATTGGCGTGAGCTTCAGTATAAGCGATCATGTCGATAACGACATCCGCGCCATTTGCCAGTACCTTCGCCAGAACCCCCGGCTCCTCGCGATCCACAACCGCAACCGTCGCCCCTCGCGAAACAAGGGAACCATGACTGGGTCGCGTGCCGCGGCTGGACAATGTGACACGCCAACCCTGGTCCAGAAACTGAGTAGCAACGGCGTGGCCTATCTGACCTGTGCCGCCAATGATGAAGGCATGACCGACCACAGAAAATCCTTCGCTCACGACCGTAAATGTCAAAATTAAGCCTACGCTTTGCGTCCGAATTTTCTACTATCGCAGAATCGGTTTTCCGAGACAAAATGCGCGACAGCCGTTGAAATATCTTCCGCGCGGCATGATTGTCGTCAACATGGCATGGCAGCTCGATGGCATCCGCCAAACGAACTTCACCCGCCCGTAACGCTCATATGCCTTGCGACTGCCGGTTTGTTGCGGGTGCGGTCGATGATGAAATCGTGGCCCTTGGGCTTGCGGGTGATCGCCTCGTCGATGACGGTGGACAGATAGGCGTCGTCTTCGGA
>NZ_LGLV01000011.1 GCF_001687365.1 Pararhizobium polonicum | reverse complement strand
GGTCTTCTGTGCCGCACAGGCACGTCCGCAGCCGCGACAGCCTGCGGAGGGAAACCATTTTCCGCGAACCCCCGATATGAGGACTTCCGTCCTTTCCCCACACCCGGCGCCGGCCCCGCCTCGCTGCCACGGCTGGCAGTGTATCCTCGGCGGAACGATCAGGAGTATGGCATGGGTTTTTGGGGCGGGGATTTTGAGCGTGGGGCCGGGAGGCCGTCGGTGGTAGAATTGAACACTGAGCCTTTGGCTAAGGTGTTGATTTTGTGTCCTCTCCCGCTGGGGGAGAGGGAGGGGCGGTGCGTCCCGGCTGCGATGGTGCGTCCCCGCTTTAGTTTATGATGTGGGCACTTCCTCTCCTCCGTCATTCCTGTGCTCGTCACAGGAATCCAGCCACGGCGCGTCTGCGCCGTGAGAGAACTCTCCTGCTCTCATTGTCGAAAAGAGTCTTGCGCGCCGTAGACACGGCGCACTGGATTCCTGTGACGAGCACAGGAATGACGGAGGGTGGGGGCACGTGCTGCGATTTACCTCTCCCCTTGCGGGAGAGGAAGCAATTTCAACATCTTAGCTTTAGCTAAGTGTTAGAAATTGCAGGTGAGGGGGTAGGCAGGGGCGCACAGAACGAGCCCCTCACCTGAAAAATCCAGCCCTTAGCTGACGCTAAGATGCTGATTTTCCTTCCTCTCCCGCAAGGGGACAGGTACTTTGCCGCACCGTTTTTATGCTTCGGAAAACCTGCATGCATCGCAAGGTCCCCGACCGGCATCGTCACTTCGCCAGAACCATGCGCGCGGATGCGACGATGGCGGAAAATCTGTTGTGGCAGACATTGCGCAACCGCCAACTCGAAGGTTTCAAATTCAAACGGCAGGTGCCGCTTCACACGTACATCCTCGATTTCGTCTGCTTCGACGCACGGATTTCGTCTGCTTCGACGCACGGCTGATCGTCGAGGTCGACGGGTTTCAGCATGCGGAGAATGGGCGCGACCTTGCGCGGGATGCCTTCTTCCGGGGGGAAGGGTTTCGGATTTTGCGTTTCTGGAACGAGGAGGTGGTGAAAAACCTCGATGGCGTTTGCCTGGCGATTTTGGCCGAACTCCGAAATGCCGGCGAATGAGGGCGCTCCCTCTCCCCTTGCGGGAGAGGACACAAAATCAACATCTTAGCTTCAGCTAAGTGTTAGATTTTGCTGGTGAGGGGATCGTTCCGTGCGCCCCTGCCTACCCCCTCTCTTGCAATTTCTAACACTTAGCTGAAGCTAAGATGTTGAAATTGCTTTCTCCCCCGCCAAGGGGGAGATAGGGACCGCGTCTGCCGCCACACGTTTGCGAAAGCCCTCCCATGCTCGTCCCCCTTGCTTTTCGCGCCTTCACGCTCTCGACCGGCGATATGGACGTGACGACGGGTACGGCGGAACTGAAAGTGATGGCGCAGGACGCGGGCCTACCTCTCCCCCAGCGGGAGAGGACACAAAATCAACATCTTAGCCGCAGGCTAAGTGTTAGATTTTGTTGGTGAGGGGGCGTTCCGTGCGCCCATACCTACCCCCTCTCTTGCAATTTCTAACACTTAGCTAAAGCTAAGATGTTGAAATTGCTTTCTCCCCCGCCGAGGGGGAGATAGGCTCTGCGTCTGCCGCCGTACGTTTGCGAAAGCCCTTCCATGCTCGTCCCCCTTGCTTTTCGCGCCTTCACGCTCTCGACCGGCGATATGGACGTGACGACGGGTACGGCGGAACTGAAAGTGATGGCGCAGGACGCGGGCCTACCTCTCCCCCTGCGGGAGAGGACACAAAATCAACATCTTAGCCGCAGGCTAAGTGTTAGATTTTGTTGGTGAGGGGCTCACTTTTTCCCGGATCGTTCCGTGCGTCCATACCTACCCCTCTCTTGCAATTTCTAGCACTGAGCTGACGCTAAGATGCTGAAATTGCTTTCTCCCCCGCCGAGGGGGAGAGAGGGGCCGCGTCTGCTGGTGTCGAACCGGCCGGATTCTATGCCGCGCCCTTGATCAATGCCTCCGCCGTCCCTGCGGGATTGGCGGCGATGACCTTCAGATATGCTTTTGCCGGCTGGTCCGGTTCCGAACGTCCTTGTTCCCAGTCGCGCAGGGTACCCAGCGGGATCTGGTAGCGCGCAGAGAACTCTTCCTGCGTGAGTTGAAGGGATCGGCGGATAATTTTGACGCGGGGCATCGGCTTGGCCGATGCCAATTCGGCGGCGGTCAACGGACGATTGTCAGGGTCGGAGGCGGCATTGGCTTCCGTCTCTTCGTCCGACATCGACGCCAGCTGCTTCCAATCCATGGCATCGGTTTTATCGATTGGCTGTTTCATAGGCCTGCCGTTCCGTTCTGGTCGATCGTCGTGCCGAGATCAGTCGAATCGCGTCACCGCGCTCGGTATAGGCCACGGTGAGAAACAGACCGCTGGCCAGCCCGATGATACGGCGTCGTATTTCACCGTAGTCCATGGACCGGTCTTCGATATCAACGGCGAAGGGGTCCAGGAAAACGGCAGAGGCCGCAGCAAAACTGACGCCATGTTTGGCGAGGTTTGCCGCAGCCTTCTGTTCATCCCATTCGAAATCTAGCATCGAATACTACTGATTACCAGTAGCTATTATGAGCACCCACTCGTGGCACCGCAAGTATCGCACTTCTCACAAGTGCCATTCCGCACCATCGTGAAGTTCTGGCACTCCGAGCACATGTTGCCCGTATACCCCTGCGCGATCGAGCGGATGCGGCGTTCGGCTTCGATCTTCTTGGCGTCCGACTTGGCAGCGGCGGCTTCGGCGGCGGCCTTGTCGGAGAAGAGGGCGGTGACGTCCGGTTCTGTGCCGGTGTCGCCGGCGATCTCTTCGGCCTGTTCGACGGCGCGCTCCTCGTAGTCGCGCTTGAAGGCGACGATTTCGGAGGTGGCGATCGAGACGGCCGGCTCGAGCTTGCGGGCGGCGCTGCCGGAGAAGGCGGTGACGTTGGCGCCGCCGGAGGCCTTGGCGGGGGCAGCGGTTGCCGCACCCTTGGGCTCGCCGGAGGCACGGTCGATCTGGCCGCCGGAGACGAGCGTCGGCTTGTGGCCGCGGGTCCAGCCGGTGGAGAGCAGGTTGGTCTTGCCTTCCTGGATGCCCTTGCCGAGTGCGGTGTTGCCGAAGTCGGACGTATCGACATGGGCGAGGTCGTGGCGGTTCAGGTAGGAGACGGCCAGTTCGCGGAACACGTAGTCGAGGATCGACGTGGCGTTCTTGATGGCGTCATTGCCCTGCACCATGCCGGCCGGTTCGAACTTGGTGAAGGTGAAGGCCTCCACATATTCTTCCAGCGGCACGCCGTACTGAAGACCCAGCGAGATGGCGATGGCGAAGTTGTTCATCATCGCCCGGAAGGCAGCGCCTTCCTTGTGCATGTCGATGAAGATCTCGCCGATGCGGCCATCGCCGAATTCGCCGGTGCGCAGATACACCTTGTGTCCGCCGACGATCGCCTTCTGGGTATAGCCCTGGCGGCGGTTCGGCAGCTTTTCGCGTTCGCGGGTGACCCGCTCGATGACGCGTTCGATGATCTTTTCGGTGACGGTGACGGCCTGGGCGGCGGCCGGCGCTGCCAGGAAATCTTCCATCGCATCCTCGTCCTCATCGTCCTCGATCAGCGAGGCGTTGAGCGGCTGGGAAAGCTTGGAGCCATCGCGATAGAGCGCGTTGGCCTTCAGCGCCAGCTTCCAGGAGAGCATGTAGGCGGCCTTGCAATCCTCGACCGTCGCCTCGTTCGGCATGTTGATGGTCTTGGAGATCGCACCCGAGATGAACGGCTGGGCGGCTGCCATCATGCGGATGTGGCTTTCGACCGACAGGTAACGCTTGCCGATCTTGCCGCAGGGATTGGCGCAATCGAAGACGGGCAGGTGCTCGGCCTTCAGGAACGGCGCGCCTTCCAGCGTCATCGCACCGCAGACATGCACATTGGCCGCTTCGATGTCCTTCTTCGAGAAGCCGATATGCTCGAGCAGGTTGAAGCTCATGTCGGCGAGCTGCTCGTCGGTGACCTTCAGCGTGTCCTTCAGGAACTCGACGCCGAGCGTCCACTGGTTGAAGACGAACTTGATGTCGAAGGCAGCCTTGGTGGCGCCGTTGATCGCCTCGATCTTGTCGTCGGTAAAGCCCTTGGCCTTCAGCGAACCGGGATTGACCGCCGGCGCCTGGTTGATGTTGCCGTGGCCGACGGCATAGGCCTCGATCTCGGCAATCTGGCTTTCCGAGTAGCCGAGCGTGCGCAAGGCTTCCGGAACGGCGCGGTTGATGATCTTGAAGTAGCCGCCACCGGCGAGCTTCTTGAATTTCACCAGCGCGAAATCGGGCTCGATGCCGGTCGTGTCGCAGTCCATGACCAGACCGATCGTGCCGGTCGGCGCAATAACCGAGACCTGGGCGTTGCGGTAGCCGTGCTGTTCGCCGAGCGTCAATGCCTTGTCCCAGGCATCCTTGGCATGGGCGATCAGGTCCTGATCCGGGCATTCCGTGTGGATCAGCGCCACCGGATCGACCGACAGGCCTTCATAGCCCTGGGTTTCGCCGTGGGCGGCGCGGCGGTGGTTGCGGATGACGCGCAGCATCGATTCGCGGTTCGGCTTGAAGCCCGGGAAGGGGCCGAGCTTGGCTGCGATTTCAGCCGAGGTCGCGTAGGAGACGCCGGTCATGATGGCGGTCAGCGCGCCGGCAATGGCGCGGCCTTCGGTCGAATCGTAGGGAATGCCCGACGACATCAGCAGGCCGCCGATATTGGCATAGCCGAGGCCCAGCGTGCGGTATTCATAGGAACGCTCGGCGATTTCCTTGGACGGGAACTGCGCCATCATCACGGAGATTTCGAGAACCAGCGTCCACAGGCGCACGGCATGCTCGTAATCGGCGATGTCGATGTTCTTGGTGGCGGCATCCTTGAACTGGAGCAGGTTCAGCGAGGCAAGGTTGCAGGCCGTGTCGTCAAGGAACATATATTCCGAGCACGGGTTGGATGCGCGGATCGGACCGGCGGCCGGCGAGGTATGCCAGTCGTTCATGGTCGTGTTGAAATGCAGGCCCGGATCGGCCGATGCCCAAGCGGCGTGGGAAATCTGTTCCCAGAGGTCGCGGGCCTTCAGCGTCTTCATCACCTTGCCGTCCTTGCGGGCGGTGAGGTTCCAGTTGCCGTCGGCCTCCACGGCGCGCAGGAAGTCATCCTTCAGCGAGACGGAGTTGTTGGAGTTCTGGCCCGACACGGTGAGATAGGCTTCCGAATCCCAATCGGTGTCGTAGGTCTTGAACTCGATGTCCTTGTAGCCCTGCTTGGCGAACTGGATGACGCGCTTGACGTAGTTTTCCGGAACCTGGCTCTGCTTGGCAGCCTTGATTTCGCGCTTGAGGGCCGGGTTTTCCTTCGGGTCGTAGCAGGCGTCGTTTTCAGCCGAGCAATTGATGCAGGCCTTCATGATCGCCTTCAGGTGCTTGGCGACGATCTTGGAACCGGTGACGAGGGCTGCGACCTTCTGCTCTTCCTTGACCTTCCAGTTGATGTAGTCCTCGATATCCGGGTGATCGATGTCGACGACGACCATCTTGGCGGCCCGGCGCGTGGTGCCGCCCGACTTGATGGCGCCGGCGGCGCGGTCGCCGATCTTCAGGAACGACATCAGGCCCGACGACTTGCCGCCGCCGGAAAGCCGCTCGCCTTCGCCGCGCAGATAGGAGAAGTTGGAACCGGTGCCGGAACCATACTTGAACAGGCGGGCTTCGCGCACCCACAGGTCCATGATGCCGCCTTCGTTGACGAGATCGTCACCGACGGACTGGATGAAGCAGGCATGCGGCTGCGGATGCTCGTAGGACGACTTGGATTTCACCAGCTTGTTGGTGAAGGGGTCGACATAGAAATGGCCCTGGCCGGGACCGTCGATGCCATAGGCCCAGTGCAGGCCGGTGTTGAACCATTGCGGGCTGTTGGGCGCGACGCGCTGGGTGGCGAGCATGTAGGCAAGCTCGTCGCGGAAGGCGAGGGCGGCTTCTTCGGATGCGAAATAGTTGCCCTTCCAGCCCCAATAGGTCCAGGTGCCGGCCAGGCGATCGAAGACCTGGCGGGCGTCGGTTTCGGAACCGTATTGCTGTTCCTTCGGCAGGTCCTTCATCGCGGCGAGGTCGGCCTCGGAGCGCCACAGCCAGGAGGGAACGGAATTTTCCTCGACCTTCTTCATGCGCGCGGGAACGCCGGCCTTGCGGAAATATTTCTGCGCCAGAATGTCGGCTGCGACCTGGGAAAACTGCGCGGGCACATCGATATCCGCAAGGCGGAACACGATCGAGCCATCGGGATTCTTGATCTCGCTGATGGCCTTGCGGAACTCAATTTCGGCATAGGCCGATTGGCCTGCCTTGGTGAAACGACGTTCGATCTGCATGTGTCCCTTGTCCTTTGTTTGCCGCATGCCCGAACCCGCTTTGGGCTCAGGGCACAATTGTCTCCGCCCGGCCGCACGGGGGTGTCGCGCAGCCAGCTTTCCGTTTCCGCTCTGATGGGAAACCCGTTCCGGGTCACCCTCTATCTTGTGCTGATTTCGGCTGCAAACACTAAATATAGTATCAACAGCTTCTTAACGCCAGTTTTTTGTGACGTATTTGGCGCCTGGGGAGATCACAAAAAATAACCGTCGCGACCGGCGGATCATCCACCGGGGGCGCCTGAAACACAGACGATTTTTCTCTGAAATGAACCGGCCTCGAAACTTGCCCGGTCCCGCCGCCGCCGCAACGTTAAAAACCATTAACGGCATTCGACCCGATTCCGTCAAGGGCTGGTTTGTGCCGTATTTATGAACACCAGATGTTGTGTGTCTGACCTGTGGAAAACGGGGACAGAGGGCAAATCCAGCAAAATCAGATGCTTCGCCAGCTTACCTCCAGCGACGTCCGCAGCGGCAAGCGATTTTGCGAAACTTTGCGGGTAAAAAACCACAATAGATTAACCATGGCGATCATCCGCCATAGCCAAACGCGTCGCGGTGTGAATCTGGGGAAAAAGTGATTCGAGCAGAAAAAACAGACGCTCGATTTCGATCGCTGTCATTTAGGTTCAATGGCCCGCAGGCGCCGTCGTGCTTCACGGGCAAGCGGATGATCCGGATTGCGGGCGATGAACAGCTTCCATGCGGCCGCTGTCGCGCTGATCTCGGCAGCGCGAAACTCTTCCGTCACTGCAACATCGCCGTCCCGGGCCAAAGGTGCAACCGCGATGCCGCCACCGAATGCACACGACGGCACGGCGAGTAGACAGACCAGCAGGGTGAGAGCGGCATGCCGCCGGAACTCTGTGGCTGACAGGGGGCTTCGATCGGGCGCGGTCAAACACAACTCCTGGCTACTGGTTCAGATAAAGCATTGTTATAGTTTATTTTAAATCGGGAATATACGTCCCCAAAAAAGTGCTAAAATACGTCTTCTGGCGTGCATCAATTGCTGCTATCGTGCCACTAAAGCCAATTCTTTATTAGTATCTCATTTTTTCTTTGCCTGATTTTTCCACAAGCGAAAAGTGTCGGGCTGTTTGTAGACAAACCGATTTTTCCGGGGGAATACATGACAAACGTGATCAGCGCGACGCCGACCGGCGATCAATATATCGACGGGATTTTGTACGGAACACAATGGGCAGGTCCGATTACCTACAGTTTCGCCGACGATTTCAGCGATTTCGGCGCCACCTATCCCCATTCGATCACCGGTTTTCAGCAGGTTAGCGACATCCAGCAGAATGCGATCCAATCGATCCTGGAAGGGGCCGTCAATTCCGGTACCGCGCTTTTCACCTATGGCTCGTTCACGCAAGTGTCCAATCTGGACATCTCCCTGGCGGCAGACCCGTTTGGGAGCTCTGATCTGACGATCGGCGGTACGGATCAGTTTGACGGCTACAATCTTCCGACGGCGCGTGTCGCGGATTTTCCGGAACTGAGCCAGATCAGCTCCGGCGGCGACGTATGGTTCGGCAACGATTATGCCTCCTATCGGACACCGGAGCTCGGCAGCTACGCCTGGATCACTCATATTCACGAATTCGGTCACGCCGTCGGTCTCAGCCATGGCCAGGATGCAGGCACGACCATCCCGGGCTTCGAATTCGCCATCCCGCATGACCGCGACAGCATGGAATTTTCCGTGATGACCTATCGTAGCTATATCGGCGGCTTGACGGACGGTTACACCAACGAGACATACGGCTATGCGCAGACCTTGATGATGTACGATATCGCGGCGATCCAGTACCTCTACGGCGCCGATTTCGACACCAATTCCGGCAATACGGTTTACAGTTGGTCGCAGACGACGGGTGAGCTTTTTGTCGATGGGATCGGGCAGGGCGCGCCGGGCGGCGGGATCGGCGGGGCGGCCAACCGTGTCTTCCTGACGATCTGGGATGGCAACGGCAAAGATACCTACGACTTCTCCACCGCAACCGACAATGCCTTGATCGACCTCTCGCCGGGAGGATGGTCGCTTGTGTCGCAGGTACAGCGCGCCGACCTTGGACGTGGCGCCCATGCCAACGGCAATGTCTACAATGCTCTTCAGTTCGAGGGGGATGCACGATCGCTGATCGAAAACGCCAAGGGTGGGTCCGGCAATGACGAGATCGGCGGCAACAGTGCCGTGAACATCCTGGAAGGCAACGGCGGTGACGACGTTCTGATCGGCAAGGCGGGATCCGACAAACTGTTCGGAGGCGCCGGCGCCGACACGCTTTATGGCGACTTCCGCACGCCTGCCGACACCTATACCGGCACTGGCCTGTTTACAGAAATATCCGACACGACCAACAGCACCCAGGCCACGGCGCGCGACCTCAGCAGTTTCATCGGCTATCATACGGATGCCAATATCGAACATTCGGATGTCAATCCAAGTGTCGCGATCAGCGGCACGGGTGGGGGCAGCTTTGACTGGTTCTCCTTCGAGGTGAAAGCACCAGGTGAGATCACCATCGATATCGATGGCACAATGGACAGCTACATCGAATTTTACGATGCGGCCGGAAACCTGCTGGCTTACAACGAAGACGCCTCCAACGATCCCGGCGACAGCACAACCACGAATATCGGGTACCAGAGTTTTATAGCCTATACGGTGACGACGCCGGGTCAATATTTCATCAAGGTCGCAGCTTACAACGGTTTCGGCGCCGGGGGGCCTCCGGGGATCGCCATACCGGTCGGCACGACCTATTCGCTCGGCGTCGTCCTTCCCAATCCGATCGACATGACGTCAGCCGGCTCCGGCAACGATACCCTTGATGGAGGCGACGGCGTCGACACGCTTGTCGGCGGTGCGGGAAACGACACGTATGTACTGGGAGCGGACAACGATATCGTCATCGATACGGCGGGCACCGCCGACCGCATCACCTCGACCGTCTCACGTTCTCTGGCGAGCTATGGGACAATCGAACGGTTGACCCTGCTTGGGACCGACAGCATCGATGGCACCGGCAACGACCTAGACAATCTGATTACTGGCAATTCAGGCGACAATATCCTGGATGGTGGCGCAGGTCTCGACACGCTGTCCGGCGGAGCCGGCAACGACACCTATGTGCTTGGTGCGGAAAACGATACGATCACTGACAGTTCCGGTGCCGCCGATCTGATTACTTCGACAATCACGCGCTCGCTGGCGGGCTATTCCACCATCGAACGCCTGACGCTCCTGGGCTCCTCCAACATCAATGCCACCGGCAATGGTCTTGCGAATACCCTTGTGGGCAATACTGGCGACAACGTACTGGATGGTGGACTGGGTGCCGATACGCTAAGCGGCGGTTCAGGCAACGATACCTATGTGCTTGGTGCTGAAAACGATACGGTGATCGATAGTTCAGGAACAGCCGATCGTATCACTTCGACTATTACACGATCTCTGGCAGGCTATTCTGCGATCGAGCAGTTAACTCTCTTAGGTTCGGCGAATATTAACGCTACCGGTAACGGTCTTGCAAATATTCTGGTGGGTAATGCCGGCAACAACGTGCTCGACGGCGGTACCGGTGCTGACACGCTGAGCGGCGGCGGCGGCGACGACACCTACGTGCTCAATGCCGGAAGCGATACGATTATCGACAGCGCCGGTACGGCTGATCTCATTACCTCGACAATCACGCGTTCCCTGGCGGGCTATTCCACCATCGAGCGACTGACGTTGCTGGGATCGGCGAATATCAACGCTACCGGCAACGGCCTTGCAAATATCCTTGTGGGTAACGCCGGCAACAACGTGCTCGACGGCGGTACCGGTGCTGACACCCTCAGTGGCGGTGGCGGCGACGATACCTACGTACTCAATGCCGGAAGCGATGCGATTATCGACAGCGTTGGCACGGCTGATCTCATCACCTCGACCATTACGCGTTCTTTGGCTAGTTATACCACGATCGAGCGCTTGACCCTTTTGGGCTCGGCGAACATCAATGCCACCGGGAACGGTCTTGCAAATGTTCTGGTGGGCAATGCCGGCAACAACGTGCTTGATGGAGGTACAGGTGCCGATGCGCTGAATGGCGGTGCGGGAAATGATACCTACGTACTCAACGCCGGAAGCGATACGATTGTCGACAGTTCCGGTACGGCGGATCGGATTACGTCGACAATCACGCGCTCTTTGGAAAATTATACTTCTATCGAGAATCTTGTCCTGCAAGGCACAGGCAATATCAACGGTACCGGCAATAATCTTGCCAACGCGCTCTTCGGAAATGCCGGCAACAATACATTAAGCGGAGGCGCAGGCGCAGACGTCATTGCCGGCGGAAGCGGTAATGACGTCATCAGCGGCGGCACCGGCATCGATACTCTGACAGGGCAGGCTGGCACGGATACTTTCGTGTTCGACACGAAACTTAGCATATCCACCAATATTGACAGCATTACCGATTTTACGGTGACCGATGACACGATCCGCCTTGATGACGCGATTTTTACAGCGCTGACGACTCTGGGAACCCTGGCTTCAGCCGCATTTTTTAAAAATTTCACGGGTCAGGCCCACGACGCCAGCGATCGCATCATTTATGAAACGGATACGGGAAAGCTCTTTTACGATTCCGACGGCACCGGTTCCGGCGGGCGCATACAGTTTGCAACGCTGACGACCGATCTTGCCTTGACCAGCAACGATTTCATCGTGGTTTGATAGCCGTCAAATCTGGCGGGCAGGGCGCAATAACTGCTTATGTTCGCCGGATTAGAATTTTACAGCGCATCCAGATTGATGCCGATGGTGATGGCGCCGATCGGACGGCCGGTCTGCGGATCGGATACCGTGAGGCTTGCCTGAGACTGCAGCGTCTGGGTTGATTCATCCTTTTCCGCCTTGTCGACGAACAGGACGGTGGGGCCGGCGAGATAGGTCTTCTGCCATTTCAGTTCGTCGCCCTGCCAATAATCGGAGCTGATCTCGCTTTCGCCGACGTTCAGGCCACGGGCATCCATCACGAGGATTTCGGTGATGACGCCGCTGGAGGCAACCTGCCTGTCCTTGAGGAACTTCGACAGCGGGCTACGGATGACCGAATCGATCAACGGCTGGACATTGCTGGAAATTTCGGCGCGCCAGGCAGCGTCGAGGCCGTCGATCTCGGCGGGGGTGAGGCCTGCGTGAACCTCGTTCTGTTTTTTCAGACCTGCGATGATGAGCGGATTCTCGATCCACGCCCGGACGTTGGCCTCGATATAGGCCGTGACCGGCTCGACGTGAACATCACCAGCCATCGAAGGAGAGATCTGGCTCAGCCACAGGCCTGTGCCGACAACGCTTGAAACGATCGCCCTGCGCAAGATGGTCCATCCTCCCCGTTGCAATCGGCGGGCAAAACCTGAAGGCTCTCCGTCCGGATTCTCGCTGCCGCAGCGGTGCCATTGCGCAGGTTGGGTTCAACGTATCAGATCGGCCCGCTGTCCAACCAGGCCATATTCAGCCTGGCTCATAAAAGACACAGGACCGTGGCGGCCGGCGCCACGGCGAGGATAGGGCAAGACCGATCCACAATCAGCCGCGGGAACTCTTGGCGATCGGTTCCTGGTAGGTGAAGCCCATGTCCCAGGGGAAGTAGATCCAGGTGTCCTGGCTGACCTCGGTGACGAAGGTATCGACCTGCGGCCGGCCTTTCGGCTTGGCGTAGACGGCGGCGAAATGCGCCTTCGGCAGCATGGCCCGGACGACGGCGGCGGTCTTGCCGGTGTCGGTCAGGTCATCGATGATCAGCACGCCTTGGCCGCCATCGGCCTTCAGCTCTTCCGAAATGCCCTTGAGCACGTACATCTGCCCCTGCGCATCGTAATCGTGATAGGAGGCGACGCAGACCGTTTCGATCAGCCGGATATTGAGCTCGCGACAGACGATCGCCGCCGGCACAAGGCCGCCACGGGTGATGCAGACGATTGCCTTCCACTCGCCGCCATTGTCGGCAAGACGCCATGCAAGCGCACGTGCGTCACGGTGAAACTGGTCCCACGAGACGGGGAATGCTTTTTCGGGAAGTGACATGCTCAAGCTCCAGTGTTCGTGGCAAAAGGTTCCGGGAAGTGGTGCGGACGACGGGGGTCGAACCCGTACAGATCTCTCCGAGGGATTTTAAGTCCCTTGCGTCTACCAGTTTCGCCACGTCCGCGTGCTTTTCCTTTCAGACACTCGGGCCCTAAGGTCAATAGATTGTTTTCGAAAACGCGTTGCGGACACCGAAATCCACGATCGGTTAAACAACAGGGACGGATTCGCAAAAACCCCTCAAACGACAGGGTTATGCGCGGGCGGCCGGCCCTCTACATTCGTGACTCGTGAACAATGGAGGCGCGGACGACATGTTGCAGGAAATCCCATTGACGTGGACGCCGATCCGCAATCGCTCTTTTGCCGGCATGCTCGGACAGCACCAGCTCGCCTACGTGTTGCAGCACGACGGGCAAACAAACTGGACATGGATGGTTTCCGGCTGCAACGGCACGATCCGTTATGATTTCCAGTCCGCCGATACACTGGATGAGGCAAAGGCGGCGGTGCAGGCGAGCGTCGAGCAATGGTTCCGGCAGGCCGGACTGCTGACCGGCGGAGCGGCACCGTAAGGGGTGTGTTGCGAAGCGGTCGCTTCATAGCGTGTATTTTAATAAAAAGCAACTATAGATAATTACAATTTATAACTTATAGTTGAGTTATTATGATCGAATATTACAATAGGTCTCTGCAATCGTTGAAAAATGGGAGCTTCCGATGTCACACCGAGTGCATGTCACGGACCTTCTGCAGGCTGCAAAGTTGCTGGCCGATGCGCAGCAGGATGTCATGCTGAGCTATTTGATCTGCATGGCAATCCTGGAAGCGAAACAGACGCAGAAGGAAAATCCCGCCAAGGCGGCGTAACGAAGCACAAGCTCGGGCAGTCGGCTGCCGGGCACCACCAGACACCATCGCCAGCGAACCAGATTTCGTTGGAAATTGGAAGGCTAATCCGAGGATTAGCCTTTTGTTTGCCGGCAAAGCCCCCATTCCATACATGAGAGCGAACGGATGCTTTTCGTCGAGGGCGCTCGATCGATCGACAGGCGCGGACCTGCTGTCGGCTCCCGCCATTGCGCCTACTGGTCTTCCACGATGGCTTCCGGGCGATCACCGCCGTCGGCATGTTCGTAATGCCAGAGGCCGCTTTGGTCCTGAAAGCTGATTTCCTCGTCGTCGCCGCCAACCTGCTGCTCGGCCGCCGCGGCCTTTGCCGCCGCCAGAGCCATCTCGCGGCTCGGAAAGGGCTCGGAAAAGACGTCGGCAAGCTTGTAAGCCCATCCGCCATCATGCTCGACGATTGCATAAACCACTTTGCTCATTGCCTGCTCCCTGAAGCGCGCCGCATTCGAACATTCCGATGGCAATCACCGTTGTGGCAAATGCCCTGATGGCGTCGGCTTGACCGGACAGGAACGGCCGATACGGACAATCGTTCCAGCAGCCGAAATGCATGTTGCGCGTTTTTCGCTTTGCGTCCGGGCGAGGCACGGTAACACGAAACACCGGCGTTCGGCCACTTCGGCTGGCAGCACGGGCTTTCGGCTTGGTCCGCGCGATGTGGCGGCATGGAAAAGGGCAGCCTTGCGGGGCCGCCCTTCGAAATCGTCACTTGTCCAGGAGAGCGTCAGGCCGACAGCTTGGCAGCGATCTTGGCGACATGGGCGCCCTGGTAGCGCGCCGCCTCAAGTTCGACTTCGGAGGGCTGGCGGGCGCCGTCGCCGCCGGTGATGGTGGAGGCGCCGTAAGGCGATCCGCCCTTGACCTCTTCCAGGCCCATCTGCCCCTGGAAGGCGTAGGGCAGGCCGACGACGACCATGCCCTGGTGCATCAGGGTGGGGATGAAGCCGAGAATGGTGGATTCCTGGCCGCCGTGCTGGGTGGCGGAGGAGGTGAAGACCGAGCCGACCTTGCCGACCAGTGCGCCCTTCATCCAGAGACCCCCGGTCTGATCGACGAAATTGCGCATCTGCGAGGCAACGGTGCCGAAACGGGTACCGGCGCCGAAGATGATGGCGTCATAGTCGGCCAGCTCGTCCGGCGTGGCGATCCCGGCGGCCTGGTCGACCTTGAAATGGGAGGCCTTGGCAACATCTTCGGGAACCAGCTCCGGCACGCGCTTGACCGTGACGTCGGCGCCAGCGGACTTGGCGCCTTCGGCGACCGCGTAAGCCATGGTTTCGATATGTCCGTAGGCCGAGTAATACAGGACCAGCACCTTAGCCATTGTCTTCTCCTTGTGAATCGGCAATTCCGCTTGATTGCCTCTGGAGATAGGATTTATCAGTTTACCGGCCCGCTGTCTGAAACGAAGCGGGTGACAGACTGTTCGAAAACAAGAGACAGTCGGATTTTCGACTGAACGATCCCCGCTTCACACAGGACCTTCCGATGACCAGCGAAAAAATCGTCACCGCCGCCATGCTCGCCATCGGCGACGAACTGCTGTCCGGGCGAACCAAGGACAAGAACATCGGCCATCTCGCCGATATGCTGACGCTCGCGGGCATCGACCTCAAGGAGGTCCGTATCGTCGCCGACGACGAGCCGGCGATCGTGGCGGCGCTGAACGGGCTGCGGGGGCAATACGACTACGTCTTTACCTCCGGCGGCATCGGCCCGACCCATGACGACATTACCGCTGACGCCGTGTCGCGCGCATTCGGGGTGGAATGCATTCACGACCCGGACGCCATGGCCCTGCTTGGCGCCATGTACGAGCGGCGCGGCATGGAGTTCACCGAAGCGCGGCGGCGCATGGCCCGCATGCCGAACGGCGCGCGGCATATCCCCAATGCGGTCTCGACGGCACCAGGTTTCATCATCGGCAATGTCCATGTGATGGCCGGCGTGCCGCAGGTTTTCCAGGCCATGCTGGACGCGCTGCTGCCGCAGCTGGAAAGCGGTGCGATCGTGCAGTCGCGCACCGTGCGGTCTCCGTTCGGGGAAGGGGATATCGGCGGACCGCTGGGAGAGGTACAGAAGGCCCATCCGCTGACCAGCATCGGCTCCTATCCGAAGTTCGACGGCAAGTCGTTTTCGACCGATCTCGTCATCCGCGCCCGCGACGAAGCCCTGCTCGATGCCGCGGAAGCCGACGTGAAGGCGATGATCGAAACGATCGCGACGGCGAAGAAGGGCGCCTGACGCGGCTTACGGCGCTGCAGCGGCTGCGATCGTGAACTTCTGGTCGACGCTTGTCGACTTGCCGCTGTTCAGGTCGTTGAAATGAAACCGGAGAATATAATCGCCGGCCGCCGCGCCGCTGACATCGGTCGTCAGCGTCGCGTAGATTTCCTGGTTGCGCAGGAAGCCGGTGAAGGTGAAATCACCAAAGGCCTTCTGGCTTGCCAGAACTTCGCCGGAGGCACTGAGAATGTCCAGATCGACGGTGAAATGCGTCTGGATCTTGCCGGAGACCGCCGCCGGCTTCCAGCTCAGCCCGACAGGCTCGACATAGGAGATGAGAGATTCGCCCGGTTTGAACACCGTGTCCTGTTTGGGGTCATACATCTCATAACCCGCCGGAACGGCGGTGACGAAGGCCGCCTTGCCGATGGAAAAGGGAAGCGTGGCGGAGAAATCGCTGATTGCGGCGCGCATGACATCATGGGCACCGGCGGTGTTGCCGGCCGCAGCCAGCGCCTCGGCTTTCGCGGCGGCGTCCGCAAGCTGTCCGGCTGCTGCAGGGCCGGCCATCAGCAACAGAACCATGGCCGCGCTCAATGCGCCCGTCAGCAGACCGCCTCTTCGATTGCCGGTACGCATTGCTTCTCCCATCATTCTGCTCCGGTTTTGGATTTTCGGGATTTGCCGGCTGGTGTCAAGGAGAAGTGCCCCGCATAAAAGGTGATTTAAATACTCCAGTTATATGCGAATAGCTGTGGTTTCAGGCGGTGCGTTGTGGCATAGGCAGGGCGACACGAACCCGAACGAAAGACCGCATTCCATGAAGCAGGATGTCGATAGCGCCGTTAAGGCTTTGCGCACGCTGTTCCCGGCCACGCCGCTGCAGCTTAACGAGCACCTGAGCGCGCGTTACGGCGCCGCGATCTATCTGAAGCGCGAAGACCTTTCGCCGGTGCGGTCCTACAAGATCAGGGGCGCGTTCAACTTCTTCCGCAAGGTCATCGATGCCGGTGGCACGGGAAAGACCTTCGTCTGCGCCTCGGCCGGCAATCATGCGCAAGGATTTGCCTTCGTCTGCCGCCACTTCGGGGTTCCTGGCGTCGTTTTCATGCCGGTGACGACACCGCAGCAGAAGATCGACAAGACGCGGATGTTCGGCGGCGAATTCATCAGCATCAAGCTTGTCGGCGACTTCTTCGACCAGTGCTATCAGGCGGCGCGCGACCACGTGGAGCGGATCGACGGCGTCATGGTGCCGCCTTTCGACCATGCCGATATCATCGAAGGGCAGGCGACGGTCGCCGCCGAGATCGTCGCGCAATTGCCGCAAGGCGTCGTTCCGGATCTGGTGATCATGCCGGTGGGCGGCGGCGGGCTTTCGGCCGGCATGACCGGCTATCTGAAAAATGTCGTCCGGCCCGAGGCTTTCATCTTCTGCGAGCCGGAGGGGGCACCGAGCCTGCGCCGCAGCCTGGAGACAGGCTCGGTGGTAACGCTCGACCAGGTCGACAATTTTGTCGACGGCGCGGCCGTCGGGCGGATCGGCGATCTCAACTTTGCGGCACTCCGGCATTTCTCGACGGATCAGGTGCTGCTTCTGGCGGAAAATGCCATCTGCGTGACCATCACCGATATGCTCAATGTCGAGGGCGTCGTGCTCGAGCCAGCAGGCGCATTGTCGATCACGGCACTGGAAACGCTGGGGCGCGAGGCGCTGGAGGGAAAGACCATCGTCGCCGTCGTCTCCGGCGGCAATTTCGATTTCGAGCGTCTGCCCGACGTCAAGGAACGGGCCATGCGGCATGCGGGCCTGAAGAAATATTTCATCCTGCGCATGGCGCAGCGCCCCGGTGCGCTGAAAGATTTCCTCGGCCTGCTCGGCGAAGAGGACGATATCGCCCGTTTCGAATATCTGAAGAAATCGGCCCGCAATTTCGGCTCCATCCTGATCGGCATCGAAACCAAGCATCCGGAGAATTTTCCGCGGCTGAAGGCGGCGTTCGATGCGGCGGGGCTGCGCTATCAGGATATTACCGATAATGAGGTACTCGCCAATCTGGTGATTTGATATTATCGATTGATATCCGAGTTTTACAGAAACTCCCTAAACCAGTTTGGGATGTTTTGGCGATGCGGAGCGCCGTGATCAGCGATCGGGAATCGCCAACGGTGATGGATGCCGCTGGCCGATCCCGGCCCGATGCCGAGGGCGTCGTTTCGCTACCGCCAAGCCTTGCATCGACACCGGAAACCGATGGCAAGATCCGGGCAATGCCGCTGTCCTTCCGTTTTCCCGCCAACCGGCGAAAAGATCGTGGACGGGAGGAAACTTTGCCTTTGACAGCTCTGTTTGCCATGCGTTAAGTCTTTCGCATGGCTTCATTTCTTTCAAAATTGTTCGGTTTTTCCGGCGGCTCCAGCGCCGAGGCGAGTGCGTCCTCCGGCAAGACGGAAACCTATGGCGACTGCCTGATCCGCGCCACCCCGATGCGGGAAGGGGCGCAGTTCAGGCTGGCCGGCTCGATCGAGAAAGAGGTCGATGGCGCGGTCCGCGTCCGCACCTTCATCCGTGCCGACGTTTTCAGCTCGGAGCAGGATGTGATCGACGCGACGTTGCGCAAGGCGCATCAGATCATCGACCAGCATGGTCCGTCGCTGTTTTCCGATGATGTGGCCTCCCGCCAGATCTGAACCCTGCCGTTGGGTGAATTGAACCTGCCTTTGGCGGGTTTCGGGCGGGAAACCCTAAACTTTTCTTCAAACTTGCCGTTTATAAAACACCGGACGCCAATCCAGGTGAATGCTTGCCGATGACCAATGTTTTGCTGTTTCTCTGCGAAGGGCTTGTCTATGTCGCAGTCATGGTCACGCTGCTGCACCTGCGCCACCGGCTGGGCCTTGGCGTTTTCATCGCCGCGCTCGGCGTCCTGCATTTCATCGAGACCTATCTCGCCGCCGTCTTCTACGTGCAGCTTCCCTTTGGGGTGATTTCGCCGGGTTCCGCCGTGCTGTTCGCCGGCAAGCTGATGATGATCCTGCTTCTCTATGTGAAGGAGGACGCGGCAACGGTACGCCAGCCGATCTACGGCCTGCTGGCGGGCAATTTTCTCACCGTCGCGCTGAGCGTGCTGCTGCAGATGCACCAGACGGTCTCGGCGGTGCCGAACCGCACCGCCGACCTTGCCTTCATCGACGAGATGGGCTGGCTGATGCTGTGGGGAACGCTGCTGCTCTATCTCGATTCACTGCTCATCATCCTGCTTTACGAGCGGATCGGGCGCTGGATGCGCGGCCGCCTGACGCTGCGCTTCCTCCTTTGCGGCATCCTCGTACTGACCTTCGATCAGGCCGGGTTCTATATCGCCCTGCATGCCCTGAACGGTGCGCCGGCCGAAGTGTTCTGGGGAGGCTGGGTCGCCAAGATGGGGGCGGCGGCCGTCTATTCGGTCGTTCTCGGTGCCTATCTGCATTTTTCCAGCCATTCCGTTCTGTCGGTGTCACGCCAGCCGATCGGCGACATCTTCAACACGCTGACCTTCCGGGAGCGCTACGAGGACCTGTTGTCGAAATCGGGGCGGGACATGCTGACCGGTGTGCTGGATCGCAGCCGGTTCGAGTATGAAGGACCGAGGATGATCCGCCATGCCGTCGATTCCGGCAGCGTCGTCAGCCTGATCATGATCGACGCAGACCATTTCAAGAGCGTCAACGACCGGTTCGGCCATCTGGAGGGCGATCGGGTGCTGCAGGCGCTTGCCGGTGCTATCCAGTCCGGGCTTCGCCAGAGCGATCACCTGTTCCGTTACGGCGGAGAGGAATTCGTCATCCTGTGTGACGGCCTCGATCATACAAGCGCCCTGTCGCGCGCCGACGATCTGCGCCAGCGCGTCCTTGCGGATGTGACGACACCGGATCAATCGGCCGTCACCGTCAGTATCGGCATTGCATCGACATCGGCCGACGGCACCACGACGCGGGACCTGCTGTCGGCGGCGGATGGCCGCCTCTACGAGGCGAAGCGCCGGGGCCGGAACTGCGTCGTCGGGAATATCTGAAAACCGGGTCAACAGCAGGCCCGTGATCAGACGCCGACATTCGGCCGGTCGATGATCTCGCGCAGCGAAAAGCTGGAATTGATCTTGACGACGTGGGGCAGGGCGGAGAGCCAGTCGCGGTGGATGCGCTCGTAGTCTTCGAGATCCTTGGCCGCGACGCGCAGGATATAGTCGTACTCGCCCGACATCAGGTAACAGACCAGCACGTTGGGGCAAAGTTTCACCGCGGCCTCGAACTCGGTCAGCGTCTTGGCGAACTGGCCCGACAGCGAGATATGGACGATGACCATGATGCGGTAGTCGAGCGCCTTGTGCGACAGGCGCGCGTGATAACCGCTGATGACCCCGGATTTCTCCAGGATATCGACCCGCCGCGAGCAGGCGGAGGCAGACAGCCCGACCTTTTCGGCAAGCTCGGCATTGGCGATCCGGCCGTTCTGCTGGAGAATCCGTAAGATCGCAGCATCAATGGTATCCATCGTCGCCAATCGAATATCCTTCGAATTTTTGTATGTCCACGCAATAATTCACGAAAGAATACGATATTGGCCAACCTCTTTGCAAGGACATGCGGCGCGCTTTCTGTTTCGCTATGCGGGTAAAAACTGCAACGGCGAAAGCCGCAAATGAGAGGAACGCGAGGATGCGTGTCGGTTGCCCGAAGGAAATCAAAAACCATGAATATCGTGTCGGCCTGACGCCGGGATCGGTGCGGGAATATGTGGCGCATGGCCACGAAGTGATCGTTGAAACCAAGGCGGGCGCGGGGATCGGCGCGGAGGATGACGCCTATCGCGCGGCTGGCGCGAAAATCGTCGCCACCGCCAAGGACGTCTTTGAAAAATCCGACATGATCGTCAAGGTCAAGGAGCCGCAGCCTTCCGAATGGGCGCAGCTTCGCGACGGTCAGATCCTCTACACCTATTTGCATCTTGCGCCCGATCCGGAACAGACCAAGGGGCTGCTCGGCTCCGGCGTCACGGCCATCGCCTACGAAACGGTCACAGACGATCGCGGCGGCCTGCCTCTGCTGGCGCCAATGTCGGAAGTCGCCGGGCGGCTGGCCATCCAGGCCGGCGCCACATCGCTGCAGAAGGCCAATGGCGGCCGTGGTATCCTGCTCGGCGGCGTGCCGGGCGTGCTGCCCGCCAAGGTTACCGTCATCGGCGGCGGCGTCGTCGGCCTGCACGCGGCGCGTATGGCGGCGGGGCTCGGCGCCGATGTCAGCATTCTCGACCGCTCCATTCCACGCCTGCGGCAGCTCGACGATCTCTTTGCCGGCCGCGTGCATACCCGGTTCTCGACCATCGATGCTCTGGAAGAGGAAGTCTTTTCGGCCGATCTGGTGATCGGCGCCGTGCTGATCCCGGGCGCTGCTGCTCCGAAACTGGTAACGCGCGAAATGCTGTCCGGCATGAAGAAGGGCGCGGTTATCGTCGATGTCGCCATCGATCAGGGCGGCTGCTTCGAAACCTCGCATGCAACCACGCATTCCGATCCGACCTACGAGGTCGATGGTGTCGTTCACTATTGCGTGGCCAATATGCCCGGCGCCGTTCCGGTGACATCGGCGCATGCGCTCAACAATGCGACGCTCTACTACGGCCTGCAGCTTGCCGACCGTGGCCTGAAGGCAATTGCCGAGGACCGGCATCTGCGCGCCGGCCTCAATGTTCACAAGGGCCGCGTCACCAACAAGGCGGTTGCCGAGGCGCTGGGATATGAGAGCCATGCGCCGGAAGCGGTGCTGAAGATCGCCTGATGTCTGCCAAGTGAAGCAATCTGACGGGGCAGAAATTCCGGCCGCGTCAGATTGTCAACACACTCTGAAAATGGCTTTTGGACGAAGTGAACACCACAGTCTCCGTCTTCCTCGCCCTTGTGGCGGGGATCCAGTGACCCGACGTCCGTCGGGTCAAAAGACCTTTCAGCCCAGGGACTTGGGCTGGCTGGATTCCTGTGACGATCCCCGGCTCAAGCCCGGGCACAGGAAATGTTGAATGCCGCCTAACTCCCCAGCGACCTCTCAGAGATCGATAACGGACATTGTCTGCAGATTGAAGGGGCCGGTTCTTGTCCGCCCCGTTTCTATTCGCGCTCGATGCGGCACTGATAACAATTGTTGCGGGCCGAGCGGACATGGACATAGGCGATCCCGGGGCGGTCCAGCAATTCCGTTGCGCGGGCGTCGATACTCTCTACCGGCGTTACCGCGCCGGTGCCGTAGACGATCCGGTCGTCGGGACCATAGCCGCGCAACAGATAATCCCTGCTGGTCGTCAGGATCGACGGAACGGCCGCACCGCCCGCATAGGCTTCGCATTCTTCCGCATGCAGGAAGATGGGGCCGGTTTCCGCATAGGGCTGGAGTTCAGGGAACGGGCGGTAGGCGAGGATCAGGTAGGGATCGCCGGCGGCGATATTGGCGAGGCAATGGCGGCAGGGCATGCCCTGGCCGTCGGACACGTGCAATTCGGGTGTCAGGCCATAGGCATCCGGCTCGCGGCGGCGGTAGCGCGCGGCAAGATCGCTCGGCATCGGCTTGTAGTGCAGGGGCATCGCGTGGTCCTCCGGTTTCAATGCCGGAGGAAATGCCATGGACCGGGAGAGCGCGACACCCGAAACTTGCCGTGGCGGCAGTCAGAGACCGCGTGCGAGCGCCAGGAATTCGTCGTCGCTGAGCGGCTGCACCGTCGCATCATGGGTCGAGACCGGGGAAAAGCCGAAACGCTGATAGAGTTGCAGGGCGCGGGGATGATCGAGCGTGTTTGTCGCCACGCGAACCGTCTGCGGATTGGAACTCCAGGCGGCGTAGAGCGCCTGCAGCAGGAACCATTTGCCGAGCCCGAGACCGAGCGCATGCTCGAACATGCCGAAATGCGAGAGTTCGACCGTGTCTCCATCCACCTGCAGAAGTTCGAAAAACCCGGCCGGAGCGCCGTTGACATAAAGCACCGTCACGGCATTGCGCTTGTCGTGCAGCGTCGCAGCAAGGTCTTCATCGCTCATCCGCAGACGGTCGACCCAGTTCCAGCGCTGGCCGACCTGCAGATAGAGGAAGCGATAGAACGGCAAGGGGATTTCCGGAACGCGCATGATCGCGGTCTGGATGTTGACCGGCACGGGCAGGCTCTGCTTCGGTGGCGCGGTCATTTCCAGTTCGGTAACGCGAACGGCCAGCGGCTCGATGGCTTTCCCCTTTGCCATTCTGATCATTCTTTCCCGGTGACGACGGATGTGTCGGTCCGGCTGCCCCATTCGGACCAGGAGCCGTCATAGAGCCTGTTGTCGGTATGGCCCAGCGACTGCAGCGCAAGCGTGATGATCGCCGCGGTGATGCCCGAGCCGCAGGTGGTGACCACCGGCTTGTCGAGATCGATGCCGGCTGCCTCGATCGTTTCACGC
Source organism: Pararhizobium polonicum (assembly GCF_001687365.1). GTDB lineage: Bacteria > Pseudomonadota > Alphaproteobacteria > Rhizobiales > Rhizobiaceae > Pararhizobium > Pararhizobium polonicum. The sequence goes on along the minus strand of NZ_LGLV01000011.1, from coordinate 251,700 downwards.
AGGGCTGCGAGCGACTTGAATTTGCCCCCCACCGAAAAGACGCCGGAAGGCAGGCTCTTTGCGCCCGGCATATGGCCGGACCGCATGCCGGGCCTTGGCTCGGCTTCCTCGCCGGTAAAACGGGCACCGCCGCGCGCATCGGCGATCTGGCGGGAGCCCGTCGCAACGATCTCATTCATCTGTGCAAACGATGTCACCGCTTCGGCCTTGAATTGCGGATGGAATTGGGCGGGAACGGGTGTCGGAACCTCGGTCGTGACAGGACGGTCTTCCGCCTTCCAGCCATCGATGCCGCCGTCCAGCACGAAGACGGACTTCGCCCCCATGGTGCGCAGCAGCCACCAGACGCGTGGTGCGGTGAAGATGCCCGGGCCGTCGTAGACGACGATCGTATCGGTCTCGCTGATGCCCAGCCTGCCGACGGCCTCGGCAAAGGCTTGCGGCGAGGGGATGGTGTGCGGGAGACCGCTGGTCAGATCGGCGATGGCGTCCTGATCGTAAAAGACGGCGCCGGGAATATGACCGGCGGCATATTCGGCCTTCGGGTCCCGTTTCTGGGCCGGCAGGTACCAGGAAGCATCGAGGATCTTCACCGAAGGATCGGTCAGCCGCTGCTCAAGCCAGTCGGCGGAAACGACAAAGGCGCTCTTTTGTTCAGTCATGGGATTGTTCTCCGGTCAAAGGGTGGAAGCGGTTTCCGGCGCACCGAAACGGATGCGGAAACGCCGGTTTTCCTTGCCCTTCTTTTCGATCTTGGCGATGTGGATCTGGCCGACTTCCTGGGTTTCCGACACATGCGTGCCGCCGCAGGGCTGGCTGTCCACCGATGCATTTTCCCCAATGCAGACAAGGCTGACACGGCCGAGCCCCATGGGAGGCCGGACATTCTTCGACTTGACGATGTCGGGATTGGCGGCGAGTTCCTCGTCGGTGATCCATTGCAGATAGATCGGATGATTGCCGTCGACCAGCGCCATCATCGCGGCGGTGACGGCCTCCTTGTCGATGGTTTCGCTCATGTCGAAATCGACACGGCTTTCATCCTCGCCGACAGCGGCACCGGTGATCGGAAACTGGCAGACGACCGAAAGGAGGTGGCAGGCGGTATGCATGCGCATCAGCTTGTAGCGGCGCGGCCAGTCGATATGCAGCACCAGCTTCTCGCCGATCACTGGTACCGGCTGACCGGCGGCCGGAACATGAATGATGATGTCCTTGGTATCGCCGTGGCGGGTGGTGGCGATCTCGATTCGGCTGCCGTCGGCACGCTCGAAGAAGCCGGTGTCGCCGGGCTGGCCGCCCGACGTCGCGTAAAAACAGGTCTGGTCGAGCTCGATACCGCCATCTTCCCGTATTCCTGTGACGATTGCTTCCGTGGTTGAAAGATAAAAATCGTCGCGAAACAGGGCAGTCGTTTTCATGAGATGCTTATCCGGCGGGTTCGTATGGCACCGTTATTCCGGAATTCCGCGTCAGCCAGGCCGGAACGGGAAGGCCCTTGGACTTCAGAAACGCCGGATTGAACAGTTTCGACTGATAGCGGTTACCATAGTCGCAGAGGATCGTCACGATGGTATGTCCAGGTCCCAGATCTTTTGCCAGACGAATGGCACCGGCAATGTTGATACCGGTGGACCCGCCAACGCAGATGCCTTCGTTTTCAATGAGATCGAACACCAGCGGCACCGCTTCGGTATCCGGTATCTGATAGGCGAAATCCGGCGTGAAACCTTCGAGATTGGCGGTGATGCGGCCTTGCCCGATCCCTTCGGTGATCGAGCTGCCCGAGGAACTCAGTTCGCCATGGGCATAGTAGTTGTAAAGTGCGGCTCCCTCCGGATCGGCAATACCGATCTTGATGTTCGGGTTCTTCGCTTTCAGGCCAAGAGCAATACCGGCAAGCGTGCCGCCGGAGCCGACCGCGCAGACAAAGCCATCGACCTTGCCATCGGTATCGCGCCAGATTTCCGGCGCGGTGGTCTCCACATGCGCGTCGCGGTTGGCGACGTTGTCGAACTGGTTGGCCCAGATCGCGCCATTCGGCTCGGTCTTTGCCAGTTCCGCGGCAAGGCGCCCGGACAGTTTGACGTAATTGTTGGGGTTCTTGTAGGGGACGGCCGGGACCTCGACGAGTTCAGCCCCCAGGAGGCGCAGCGCGTCCTTCTTTTCCTGGCTCTGCGTTTCCGGAATGACGATGACGGTGCGGTAGCCGAGCGCCTGGGCCACCAGAGCCAGACCGATGCCGGTGTTGCCGGCCGTGCCCTCGACGATGACGCCGCCCGGCTTCAGCTGGCCGGACTTTTCCGCCTGCCGGATGATCGACAGCGCGGCGCGATCCTTGACCGACTGGCCGGGGTTGAGAAATTCAGCCTTGCCGAGAATGGTGCATCCCGTTGCCTCCGACGCGCCCTTGAGGCGGATCAGCGGCGTGTTGCCGATGGCTTCGAGAACGGAGGGCAGAACGGACATTAGCGAACCTCTTGGCTGCGGTAGCTGCGTGTGTCAGGCGGGCGCCTGAACCTGATGATGACCTGGACGGGCATGTGCGAACCGTATCGGCCGTGTCGGGCCTTCGCAATTCAACATACCGGAATATGAGCGTCTTTTCGGCCAGGTCATCCGAGGAAGCAAGAAATAGCGTTTCAACACAGTGTCGTCACCGGCAAAAATTGACCCGGATGCACGGCGCTGCGGTTTCCCAAACCGGGGTGATCCATTTCTTGACCCCCGGCGTAGTGAGGCGATAGTTTCCGCGGCGCGATGCGGCAAGACAGGTTCAGAAAATCGATGGCTGATGTTCAGCTGGATACAGTGGATGCCTTGATGGCACGTTACGCTGCCGGCATTCTACCGGAGCCGGCGCGCGTGCTCGTCGAAGCCCATCTCGAAATGCAGGCGAACAACAGATCCAGGGTCACCGAGTATGAAGCGGTCGCCGGCGATATTCTGGAAAAGATGGAACCTGTCGCGCTCTCGTCAAGAGACGCAGCCCTGAAAGCCGTCTTTGCGGCCGATCCGCCGGCAACACCGGCCAGAGCACGGCAGCGGCCCGCAAATGCGCTTTTTCCAAAGGCCGTCCATGATTTTATTGGGCTCGAGGCCGACGAGATTCCGTGGAAACGCAAGCTTCCGGGCTTCCGCGAGTACAGCCTGGGGAAGATCGACGGTTGCGATGTCAGCTTCTTCTGGCTCCGGCCCGGCCGGGCGATCCCGGCCCATACGCATGACGGCTACGAACTGGCGCTGGTGTTGGACGGCGCCTTCAACGATGCGCGCGGGCGTTTTGTCAAAGGCGATATCTCGGTGGCGGACGAGAGGATCGACCACCGGCCCGTGGCGGAGCGTGAGCGGCCGTGCATCGGTTTTGCGGTCTCGCAGGCGCCGTACAGATTGACCGGCTCGCTGCGCCAGCTGATTGGCGATCTGATCGGCTGATTTGCCGTCGAATGGCCTGAATGCGGGAACAAACTCCATTTCAAGACGTCTTATTTGGTGATCCCGGTTTGCGGGATTGACGATAGAGCAGCGAAAGGAACCCCCATGACCGATTTTGTCGCACGTCCCGAGCAGGGTCTGGCCTGGATCACGGGAGCAAGTTCCGGCATCGGCCGCGCCCTGGCGCTGCGGCTGGTGCAAGACGGTTTCAATGTCGTCGTCACGGCGCGCGACCACGAAAGGCTGGTCAAGCTCCAGCATGAGGCGACCGGGCCCGGCAAGATCACGGTGCTGGACGGCGACGTGACCGATCCGCGCGACATGGAGCGTGTTCTCGCAGCCATCGAATACGAACACGGATCGGTGGTGCTCGCCGTGCTGAATGCCGGTGTCTACATTCCCGTTCACGGCGAGGAGATGCAGCGCGAGGATTTCGAAAAGACCTTCGCGGTCAACCTGCACGGCACCGTCAACTGTCTGCTACCGGCGGTGCGCCACATGAAGGCAAGGGGCCACGGCCAGATCGCCATCGTCTCCTCGGTTGCCGGATATGGCGGCCTGCCGACAGGCGCGGCCTATGGGGCAACCAAGGCGGCCCTGATCAACATGGCGGAAAGCCTGAAATTCGATCTCGACAAGGCTGGCATCCGCCTGCAGATCATCAATCCCGGCTTTGTCGAAACGGCGGCGACGGCCAAGAACGAATTTCCGATGCCGGCCCTGATCAGCCCGCAGATCGCGGCCGATCGCATTGCCGAGGGGCTGAAATCCGGCGGCTTCGAAATCACCTTTCCCAGGCGCTTCACTTACGCCTTGAAGCTGATCAACCTGCTTCCCTATAGCCTCTACTTCCGGCTCATCAACAGGGCGACCGGATGGAAGAAGCGGCCGCTCACGACCGCAAGCCATGGGATGAAGGGTTTGAAGCGGGGTCCTCAGGCGGTGTGAAGGACGACGACCGCGCCGAAGACGAGAGCAAGCCCGACCCAGCCGATCGGCTTCAGCTTCTGGCCGAAAAGAACCCGCGCGGAAATCGCCGTGCCGAAAATTCCGGTAGCACCGAGAATGGCATAGGCGATCGCCAGATCCATGCCTTTCACGGCTTCGACCAGCAGGGCGAACGCGGCCAGCACCAGCAGGATCGACAGGGCGCCCCAGCCACGCCGGGCAAAACCGTTGGATTTGGTCGAGGCGAGGTTGGCGGCGACGTCGAGGATGCCGGCCAGCACGGCGAAGATGAAATAGATGTTAGGCGTGGTCATCGGCGGCCTCCCCATCGTCATGGACTTCGCCGGCGTTGACCAGAATGATGCCGCCGACGGCCATCATCAGCCCGATCATCTCCTGGTAGTTCAGCACATGATTGAAAACGAACACCGAAACGAGGGTGATCAGCGCGATGCCGGAGCCTTCCCAGATGGCATAGGCGACACCGACCGAGATCGTCTTCACCGCCTTGGCAAGGAAGACATAGGACAGCGCGATCGATACATACATGACGGCGTAGCCCCAGACGCCGCCGCCTGTCGATGCCGCCTTCATGACCGTCAGACCGATAACCTCGGTCGCGATGGCGAGCGCCAGAAAAACCCATGCAAGACGCACGTCATCACCTTTGAAACGACCGATTGAAAAGCTGCGGCCTGCATAAGCGTCCCGGCCGTGGCGGTAAAGCCGCGGAGATGACTTTATTGCCGAATACGCGAGAGAAGCATCCGGCGGCTGAGATGCACGTGGGCAGCGCCGCCGGATAGGCGCTCATTCATAGACGATCTGCCTCACATCGATGTTTTTGGCGCGGAAACCGGCTTCGCAGTAGAACAGGTAGAACTCCCAGAGTCGCTTGAAGCGGATGTCGAAACCGAGCGGCTCGACCTTGTCCCAGACGCTCCAGAAGCGCTCGCGCCATTCGGCCAGCGTGCGGGCATAATCGAGGCCGAAGCCGAAATCGCCGCTGATCTTCAAGCCCACCTTGCGGCCGAGATCGATCAAGTGCTGGGGTGTCGGCAGCATGCCGCCGGGAAAGACGTATTTCTGGATGAAATCCGGATTGGCGCGATATTCCCGATAGGATTCCGGCTTGATGGTGATGATCTGCAGGCCGGCTTTTCCGCCCGGCTTCAGGCAGCGCTGCAACTGCGAAAAATAGGCCGGCCAGTATTTTTCGCCAACAGCCTCGAACATCTCGATGGAGACGATCCGGTCGTAAAGCCCGGTTTCGTCACGATAATCCTGAAACTTGATCTCGACCTTGTCCGACAGGCCCGCCTTCTTCATGCGCTCATTGGCAAAGGCGAGCTGTTCGCGGCTGATCGTCAGGCCGGTCACCTTGCAGCCGATCTCACCCGCCGCATATTCGGCAAAACCGCCCCAGCCGCAGCCGATCTCGAGCACATGATCGCCAGCCCTGATATTTGCGGCATCCGCAAGAGCCTTGTACTTGGCGCGCTGGGCCGACTGCAGGTCATTGGCCCCCGTCGAATAGAGCGCCGAGGAATAGGTCATCGTCGGATCGAGCCATTGCTTGTAGAAGGCGTTGCCGAGATCGTAATGGGCGGAAATGTTCCGCTTCGAACCGGTCTTGGTATTGGCGTTCATCCAGTGGCGGAATTTTTCGACCAGCCGCAGCACGCCGCGCGCGCCATTGGAGAAGTTGCGGCCAACCTCGGTGTTGACGAGGAAAAGTTCCAGGAAAGCGCCGACATCCGGGCTGTCCCAATCGCCGTCCATATAGCTTTCGGCAACGGCGATGGTGCCGCCGGTCAACGCCCGGTGCAGCAGGTTCCAATTGTGCAGCGTAACGGAGGCAACGGGGCCCTGGGCCTTGCCCTTGATGACCACGGTGCGATTGTCGGGCAAGGTCAGTTTCAGACAGCCGGCCTGCATATGAACGAGACCGCGCAGAACCATCTGCGCCTTTGCGGGCAGGCCTTTGACAATGCGTGACAAATTCTCGGTGGAAAGACGTTCGCCGTCCTTCGGATCACAATAACCGGTGCCTGCTGTATTCATGCGACAGATCCTCAGCAATCATTGTTATCGACACAAAATAGCCTCATTCGGCCGGCCCGCCAACCTGGGATTCATCGGAAAATCCGGGCGATACTTTGTGGCCATTCCTCCAGACGCTCGTTGCCTGCGGCGCTTGCGGGCGCGAAATGCAACGGACGCCTTTGATCCAGAGCTTCAACACCTCCCAGTGAATCCCTGCGACAATCTCGAGTGTAAGATGCGGGATGCGCGTAACAAGACGCAAAATCTTGCCCGTCTTCCACGTCGGTTGGACGCCGGAGAATGTCGCAGGCAGCCGTGGCCCGTGCTTGTCGGTTTCCAGAATGCGCCGGCGCATCTCATCGGGATGAACGGCGAGACGCGGAAAAGCATCGCATTGCCGGCGGACATCCGCCTCGTCCAGCCGGTCGAGATCGATCATCAGGGAAAACACGTCGTAGCTGAAACAACGGCCGACCGGCTTCATCCACCGGTGCCGACGTCCTATGGCGACAGCGGCAGACCGCTACGAAACGGAGAAAAGCGCCGGAATCAGCTTTTCTGGAAGGCGAGGTGGGCGCCCAGGCCGACCAGAATAGCCCCGCCTGCTCGCTGCATCAGGCGCTGCGCATGGCTGGAACGCCGCAGCCTTGCAATCAGCGCTCCGGCCAGAAACACGCAGACGATATCGGCGGACGAAAACATCAGGTTGACGATCGTGCCGAGGATGGCAAGTTGCAGCCACACCGGAAACGCGGCGGATGCATCGATGAACTGCGGCAGGAAGGCGACGAAGAAAATCGCCGTCTTGGGATTGAGGACCTCGACGGTGACGCTTTCGAAGAAGGCACGGCGGCCGGATTTCGGCTCGATGCCGGGCAGGGCGGCGTCACTCGGCACTCCCGCGCGAAACAGCGAGATGCCCAGCCAGACAAGGTAGGCAGCGCCGGCAAATTTCACGATCATGTACAGGGTCGGCACCGCATGGAACAGGATCGACAGACCGGCGGCGGCGGCAATAACATGGGCATAACCGCCGAGATGGATGCCAAGCGCCGCCATCAGGCCGGACCAGCGGCCGCGTGCAATGGTCTGGGCCGCGGCATAGAGCATCGCCGGACCTGGAATATAGGCAAAGACCGCCGTGGTGGCGAGGAAAGCAATCAGCAGTTCGGTCGACGGCATTCTCTGCTCCTGTCTCTAATCCGGATAAGGTCGTTCGTGTATAGAGTAATGCCGAAAGAAAGTCGCGCATCCGTCATCTTGGGCTTTTCATCGCGGATTGTTTCCCATCCGCCAGCCGCAACTGTCCAGTGCAGTCATCGCCGCGCAAAACATGGCCGAAAATCAAAAAAGCCTCCGCATCTCTGCGAAGGCTTTATGAATTTGGCTCCCCGGGCCGGATTCGAACCGGCGACCTGTCGATTAACAGTCGAATGCTCTACCGCTGAGCTACCAGGGATCATCTGCGCGCTGCAGAAGTGAGGCTGCTAATACAAATGCTTTTCCGATTTGCCAAGCGGTTTTTCAAAAAAAAACAAACAATCTTGTCTGGCTGTGGAGAACGCCCCATCTGAGGGAGGCGGTACATGCGCGACGTGCCGACGAACCAAACCCTTGCCGTTGCGGGGTTGCGGGGCATCATGGGCGCGTCTCGCATTCGAACAGGTGGAGTTGATGGTACAACCGCAGAAAACGAAAAAATTCGGGATCGATGCGCGCACGCATGAACTTGTCATCGGGTCGTGGCGCATGCGGCTGCCGCAATCGCGGGCGCCGCGCATCGCCATGGGCGGTGGACTGATCTTCGGCGGCATGCTCGGCTTTCTGCCCATTCTCGGGTTCTGGATGGTGCCGCTGGGCCTGATCGTACTCTCGCACGACCTCGCCTTCGTCCGGCGGCAGCGGCGCAGACTGTCCGTCTGGTGGGGCCGCAAACGGCAGGTTTCGCGCTAGCATCAGCCTGACCGTTCATCGAATCGACCCCAGCCGGGAAAGCACAAGGCCAGCGGGGATGGTGACGCGCGTGCAATGCATTCCAAGATGTAAGCGGCATCTGCGCGCGGAGCATGAGTCTGCGGCGACTGTCCGTCATCCGGGGCAGGCCAATCGGCAGCGAGGCCCTCGGCCCTTGAAAACATTCAACGAATTTTAGGGACTTGCGGAACACATATGGAACATATAGTGTTCGTTCTTGATTTGTTTCTCGATTCTGGAGTGATCGTTCATGCTGACCCGCAAGCAACAGGAACTGCTTCTGTTCATTCACGAAAGAATGAAGGAATCGGGCGTGCCGCCGTCTTTCGACGAAATGAAGGATGCGCTGGATCTCGCGTCAAAATCCGGCATCCACCGGCTGATAACGGCGCTCGAGGAGCGGGGCTTCATTCGGCGATTGCCCAACCGGGCGCGGGCCCTGGAGGTGATCAAGCTGCCGGAAGCCTATTCCATGAGCCTGCAGCCCAAGCGCGGCTTTTCCCCCAGTGTCATCCAGGGCAGCCTTGGCGCCCAGCCGGCGCCGGCGGCGCCCGCCAAACCCGCAGCCGCCAATAGCGACAGCGTTTCCATACCCGTCATGGGGCGGATCGCCGCCGGTGTACCGATTTCGGCCATCCAGAACAACACGCATGACATTTCCGTGCCGTTGGAAATGGTTGGAACCGGCGAGCATTACGCACTGGAAGTGCGCGGCGATTCGATGATCGAGGCCGGCATTCTCGACGGCGACACGGTGATCATCCGCAATACGACGACCGCCAGCCCTGGCGAAATCATCGTCGCCCTGGTGGACGATGAAGAGGCAACGCTGAAGCGTTTTCGTCGAAAGGGCGCCTCAATCGCGCTCGAAGCCGCCAATCCGGCCTATGAGACACGGATTTTCGGGCCCGACCGGGTGAAGATCCAGGGGAAACTGGTGGGGCTGATCCGCCGCTACCACTAATCCGGGTTCATTTCCGACCCCGGCAGCAATTGGAAAACCAGCATTCATTGTCTGGCAGCGTGGGCCGGAGGAGGCGTTTTTCTGCGCCGCCGGTGCCGGACGGCCAGAACAGCGGGGCAGGGCGTTGCTGGATTTTACCAGGAATGAAGCGATCGCCGAACCGGATAGCGGGAGAACGGTTCGGAAACGTCATTTCGGAACTCACCACGGATGTTTTTCGGAAATATCCTCTTGCGATTTTTCTAGGATCATTCTAAACCGCCGCCACAGTTCGACGATTTAGAACTCGTGAGGCCTCGTGGCGGAGTGGTGACGCAGAGGACTGCAAATCCTTGCACCCCGGTTCAATTCCGGGCGAGGCCTCCAAAATTTCCCACAGTGATTACAATGAGATGGCGCAGAAAAGCGTCAGAATCCGATTGGACGGCCAAGGGCCGCAACCGGCGGAAATCAGCTGCGCTTCATCATCCAGCCACAAGCGTCGGCCCGTAGCCGGAAAACGAGGGATCAAATCGCCGGAGGCGGCGGGATCAATGATAGTAGAAGCACGCACAATCGGCTTTGCTGTCGTCCGGTGCATTCCAGACGCGCACCGCGAGCTTTTTGGCCGCGCCGGTCTCGTCCAGCCGCAACCCCAGCAGCGATACGGCCGCAAGCTTTGGATTGATCGCGTCGATCTCGATCGTCTTCCCGACTTGATGGACGCCCTCTTTCGGGGTCCAGGTGAAAAACTGCACGCTGTAATGCATTGCATTCTCCTTCACCGCGTTTGCACCGCACCGGGCAGCGCTTCAATTCCATGAACTGCATAGACTGTGTTACAGGCCGGAAACGGGCGCCACAGCATTCGATGCAGTGTTGCTCCTCAAAGAAGATAGCATATTTCGGCGAATGCACGAAATTTTCTCAAAGCTTTTCCTCCTGCGCTCACAACCTGTTCTCGAAGCCTTCGCAACCATGCCGGTTACCCCGGTGACGGCGCTTTATTGGTCAATGTGAAATGGTGTGTTCACCAAACCTCACCTTCAAAACGTGAACGTTTGGCACAATATCTCTCCAAGACATCACTTTGGATGTGAGGATGACCGGGGGATGCGAGGATGACCGGGATGAAAAGAGAGCCGCTGTTTCGGATCGGGGATTTTGCCATATGGTCCGCCATCCTGGGCGGTGTGGCCGGATATCAGCTGTGGACGCATGCTCACGCGCCGGCCCTGACCACGGTCATCGCCGTTGCCGGCAAAATTTCAGGCTAGCGACCGCTTTGTCCAGACAGGCACGCAATCCTGACAAAGCGCAGATCCCGCCACCCATGAAAGCGGCGGGTCTGGTTGAAGGCAGTCGAGGCCCCTAGCTGCCTTAGCCCTTCAGCTTCGCATTGCAGAGGCTGTAGAAGCCGCCGCCCTTCTGTATCCACTTCAGTCCGCCCAGCGTGTTTGCGTTCTTGTTGGCGTGGTAAGCGTCGACACAGGTGTGCATCCGCGCCTTGCCGGGCGTTTCGCTCGAATATTTGGTGTCAACGGCCGCCGGATATTTGACACCTGCCGGTGAAACAGTCGTCGGCTTGTCCGGCTCGACATTGCTATCTGCCGAGACTTCCGGTTCCGCCGTCGCATCGGCCCCGCATTGCGCTTTGCGGAAATCGTTCCATTTCACGCCCTTGGCAGAACCGTCGGCCTGCGCCGACTTATATTTTACACTGCATTCCTTCATCGTCAGCGCCGATGCGGGCGTCATAAAGGACACCGTTGCCAGAAGTGCGAGTGAGGCAAGAACTGCGGTACGAGTTATCATTACTCTCTCCTCCAAGTTGTAGTTGCAAACTGCAATATGGAGCAGTCGAAATTGGTGTCAAGCCGGGTAATAGCTCTTTGAAACCGAAGCCTTATGGCGCAAGGCCAGGAGTTTGACGCCCGGAGACCGGAACGCGCAACCTGCCAGGATGTGGAGTACCGGGCTGCAACCTTCCTTCCGGCAATCCGGACATTCCACAGCCACGCGCCTAAGCGCGGATCACCTCGGCGGCAGACGCGGGTTATGGTGCATCGTACCCCTGTGCGATCAAACGGTACCGCGCGGACAGAAGCCGGGCAGGGCGATCGTTCCCCGGGGATCATATCAAAGCATTTTCAATATGATAGATGAGAGTATGGCGGTCCGCGCCCGATGAGAACGCGTATTGAGTCGGGGCCATGCCCATCCTATGCCGCCGATATGTTGGGGTGCCCTCCCGGCTTTCGCCGATCGATGGATGACGATGTCACGCCTAAAGCCGGAGTACGCCCCGCAGCACGACGATACCTGTGCCGGAGAGTTCGGGCTCGGGCGTGAGCCGGATATGCAAAATGCTGCGGCGGCCCATTTTCGTGCCTTGCTCGATTGCCAGTTCGTTGCTGTTCAGGTTTCCGGTCGCTGCGAGATAGGCCGCGAGCGGGCCGGCAGCGGTTCCCGTCGCCGCATCCTCCCACAGGCCGACGGTCGGGTTGAAGAATCGGGCATAGGCCGCAGCCGGTGCATCGGGATCGAGCGCATAAATGTAGCAGCCCTCGGCCGATGTTGTCTCCAGAACGGCAAGCAGCTTGCCGGCATCCGGCTGCGCGCTGTCGACGGTGGCTGCGTTGCGAACCCGCACCATCAGATGGGCCGCCCCGGTATCGGCGGGACGCGCCGGTGGATCCGAGCGGATGTCGCTGCGATCAAGGCCGAGGGCTGCGGCCAGCGGCGTCACATCATCCAGCGGCTCGAACAGGCGCAACGGCGCCTGGCGCATCCGCCCGTGAACGCGGCCACCGATCGACACGAGCTCGATGGGGAGCACCTCCGGGCCGATCTCCTGCTGAAACGTCCGCGCGGTCGTCAGGTCCCCGAGTTCGCCGTGCTCTCCAAGCCAGAGCCATGCCCCGAGGGCATTGTGCCCCGCACCGAACACTTCCGCGCCGCTTGCGGTGAACGATCGCAACTTCCAGTCCGCGCGTGTGCTGCGCATGATGAACGTGGTCTCAGCCTGATTGAACTCACCGGCAATCCGGCGCATCTCCTCGTCGGTCAGATTGTCGGCCCCTTGCACCACGGCAAGCGGATTGCCCGTCAGCGGCGCGTCCGCAAAGACATCGATGAAACCAGCGACGAGCTCGACCATGATTATCCGCCTCTCCTGGATGAGTTGATCTCTTGTGGTGGTGATGTTTGCAGACCATAATCTCTTCACAAGAATGAGGAAAAATCGAATTTCTCACCAATAAGATGAGCTGGATTCAGCATGTCCCGCCTGCCGCCGTTGTCATCCCTTCGCGCCTTCGAGGCCGCGGCCCGCCGGGCAAGCTTCAAGATGGCGGCCGAGGAGCTTCTGGTCACGCCGACGGCCATCAGCCACCAGATCAGGCAACTCGAAGCCTATCTGGGATTTCGCGTTCTGGACCGCACCCCCAGGGCCGTGACGCTCACGTCACCGGGCAAAGCTCTCTACGAGGCGACAGCCTCCGGTTTCGGTGCAATCGAAAGGGTGGTCACGCAGTTGCGCGCGGATACGGGGCCTAGAACCATCACGCTGACGTCGACGACAGCCTTCCTGAGCCACTGGCTGGTGCCGCGGATGGAGGCGCTGCGCCAAGCCGTTCCGATGGTCGATATCCGGTTGCATACGTCGAATACCGTGGAGGATCTGCGGTCCGGCGGCATCGAAGCCGCGATACGCTACGGGCCCGGTCCGTTCCCCGGCGCAGTCAGCGCGTTGCTTTGCGATGATGCGCTGACGCCCGTCTGCAGCCCCGGCCTCGGCATGTCGAGCCCGGACGACCTGCGCGGGGCGACATTGATCCATATCGATGGGCGAACACGCCCGACGCCGAAACCGGATTGGCCCCGCTGGTGCGCGCTGGCCGGGATCAGCGGCGTCAATACCGATGCAGGCCCCCGGTTTCCCGACAGCATGCTGGCCGTCCAGGCCGCCATCGCCGGGCAGGGCGTGGTGATCGTCAGCCGGGTCCTGATCGCCGACGCTCTTGCCGCCGGCCTGCTGGAGGCCCCGTTCACGCAGACGCTTGCCGGCGACGCCTATCATTTCGCCTGCGCCACAGGACTGGAACAGCGCCCCGAGATGGCAGCGCTGCGGAGGTGGTTTCAGGATTGCTTTTCGGCGGTATAGCTATGGGCCTACGGAAACTTGAGCAGCGGGGCAGGCGGCAGCTTGCTGACCTCTCCAGGCTATTCATTCCACACAACGACCAGCTTTCCATCGAGTGCCCTTATAGCACTCTAACGCCGCCGATTGTGTGACACAGCTCTTGCTCGGCAGGTTGGTTGCTCAGCCTTTGCCTCCGGTTTGCGTCGCAAGCGGACAAAAGCGGCGATAGCGCAAATCGGTTTGGTGGCAATCAGGACGTAGCTGAGGTCTGAAGGCTATCGCGTAGTTACGACGCGGTCGTCCCGGAAACATCGTTGTGAAACCGGGTCCGGTAGATCGTCGGCGGCAGTCCGGTGGCGGCGCGGAAATGCTGGCGGAAGTTTGTGCCCGTGCCAAAGCCTGAACGTGCGGCGATGTCGTCCACGGACAAAGCCGTTTCCTCCAGCAGGTCGCGCGCGAAGGCGATGCGTTGCCGCTGAAGCCACTCGCCCGGCGCCAATCCGGTCGCTTCACAAATGTGCCGGTGAATGCTGCGGACGCTGACATGGGCTTCCGCAGCCATGCGCTCGACAGTCCATCTTTCGCCAATCCGCCTCTGGACGGTTTCGAGTAGATCGGAAAGGCGCACACCGGAGGGTGGCGGAAGAGAGCGCTCGATGAATTGCGATTGGCCACCGTCCCGATGCGCAGCCACGACCAGCCTGCGCGCCACGCTGTTGGCGGCCTTCGCGCCGAAGTCCTTTCTGACGATGTGAATGCAAAGGTCTAGGCCAGCCGCGCTCCCAGCCGACGTCAGGATATCCTCTTCGTCGACATAGAGCGCCTGTCTTTCCACCACGATCTCCGGATGGCGCGCCGCGAGTGTGTCGAGATGGTGCCAGTGCGTCGTCACGCGCCTGCCTGCAAGCAGGCCTGCCTGCGCGAGCACGAAAGCCCCGCCGCAGATCGACACAATCCGCGTTCCGGCTGCATTGGCTCGTCGTAGGGCGTCGAGCAGCGTCGCCGAAGCCGCGGCGTTCGGTCCCCGCCAACCAGGAATGATGATGGTGTGTGCTGCATCGAGCAATTCCAGTCCGCCGTCGGCTTCGAGGCGCAAGCCACCCGTACCCCGGATCGGTTCGGGTTCAGTCGCCGCGGTCAGGCAACGATACCAGTCCGATCCCATTTCTGGCCGGGACAGGCCGAACACCTCGAAGGCGCAGCCGAACTCGAATGTGCAGAGCTGGTCATAGGCGAGGATGACGACGAGGGGATTTGGACCGATTGGCATGATCCTTACGATAGTGGCAAATCAGGCCACTGGCAATGCGATGTGTAATCGTTAGCGTGATCGGCAAAAGCGGATCGGTGATCCCCGCGATCAACCAAGAAAATGGAGCAAGACCAATGAAATTGATCGGAATGCTGGATTCCCCCTATGTGCGGCGAGTGGCTGTGTCTTTTCATCTTCAGAACATCGTCTTCGAGCATCAGCCTCTATCGGTCTTCTCGGCGTTCGATACGTTCTTTGCGATCAATCCGGTGGTGAAGGCGCCGACGCTGGTCACGGACGATGGAACCGTCTTGATGGATTCTGGTCTGATCCTCGAACTGGGGGAGCGTTTGGCCGCCTTCGACCTCAAGCTCACGCCGGCCGGTTTTGATGCTCATGTCCGCGCCCAGAGGATCATCGGCCTCGCGCTTGCAGCCAGCGAGAAGACGGTTCAGATCGTTTACGAGCACAACCTTCGTCCGACGGAACGGCAGCATCAGCCTTGGCTCGACCGGGTTCAACTTCAGGTGGTCGCGGCCTATCGACTGCTTGAAGATGAGGTGCGGCAGGCTGATCCCTGGCTGTTCGGTGACAGACCTGTCCAGGCCGACATCACCAGCGCCGTCGCTTTCCGATTCTCGCGCGAGATGCTCCCGGACGTCATCATCGCCGAGGCCCACCCGGCGCTTGCAGCGCTTTCTTCCCGCGCGGAGGCGACCGAGGCGTTTGGCGCCTTCCCCTTCAGCTGATGACCGCAAGTAGTGGATCGAACATGCCGATGACCGCATCATTCAACAATACTATACTATTGGCCGACGCCCAACGGGTGGAAGACCACCATCATGCTGGAAAAGCTGGATGTGCCCTATCATGTGAATTTCGTCGACCTCATCAAAGGCGAGCAATTCGAGCCTGCCTTTCTGACGATCTTGCCGAACAATCGCATCCTGGCGCTTGTCGACCCCGATGGGCCAGACGGCGAGCCGCTGTTGATCTTCGATCTGGAGCGATCCTTCAATATCTCGGCCGAAAGTTTGGGCGCTTCTACCCCGTCGGTGACGCCTGCCGGGGCGCAGGTCGGGATGTGTCCGCCCGACCGCAGTTATCTTGGCAGGGGAATGACGTTGCGCCTCCCGCTGCCCCGAGAGGATGGTGACCTGGGAGTCCCGCGCCACGGCTCGCCATTTCGCGATGACCGCCGGCTCCGTTGAACATTCTGGAGCCAACAACATCGGAGCTGACGGCCGCCTAATTGATCATTTGATTGTCGATCGACTGCCTGAGCCTGCGAACGTCGCGGACGGGCGGAGCCCCGAACTGCCGCAGATATTCGCGGCTGAACTGAGAGGCGCTTTCATAGCCGACCGCATAGGCGACGTCGGAGGCACTATGGTCGCCGGCGAGCAGCAACTGGCGCGCCTCCTGAAGGCGTATCTGCTTCTGATACTGGATCGGGCTCAATCCCGTCAGCGCGAGAAAGTGGCGATGCAGACTCGCTCGGCTCATGCCGGCGGCTTCGCATAGAGCCTCGATCCGCAGCCGCCTATTGCCGCGGTCGCGGATCCATTCGACTGCACGACGAATGCCGCCGATCGCGCCTTCCGGGCGGGCGATGTGGCGCAACAGTCGCCCCTGCGGGCCCTGCAGGAGACGATAAAGCAATTCGCGTTCGGCCATCGGCGCGAGCGCCGGGATGTCCACAGGCGTGTCGAGCAACGCCAGCAGTCGCAGCAGCGTGTCGCGCAGCGGCGGAGTCATCGGGTTGATCGCGATGCCGCTGCCTGGCGCGTCCGAGTCGCGCACCGCCGGCATCGTCGATGCGACCTCGGCGAGGAGTGCCGGATCGAGGACCAACGAAATCGCCACATAAGGACTGCCGTCGTCAGCATCATGGATCTGGCCGCTCAAAGGCAGATCGAGTGCGCTGACCAGATATTGGGACGCGTCGTAGCGCAGGAGGTCGTCGTGAATGACCACCTCTTTCGATCCCTGCAGAATAAAGCAGATCATCGAGCGGTAGAGACACGGTGACGTTCCCGAGGTCGTTTGTCCTACGCCGATTTCCAGGCGGGGGATCGGTGTGAGGGTCATTCCGGTCCGCCCGTGGCGGAGCGCGATATCGCGATGCGGCTGTAAGGTGTCGGTCATGGCAAAGACTATGACACCATTTCTCCCATCTGCAAAGCGCTTGAGACAATCAGGCAAATAATTGAGAGCATTAGGCGGGGTGTCGGACACACCAATCGCCTATCTGACTGGCAGCGAATGCGGCGCCCCAGCGGCGTGCCATCCGACAATCAGAAACACAAGGAATGTAGCCATGTCTCAGAAGATCGCACTCATTACCGGCGCCAGCCGCGGCCTCGGTCGCAGTATGGCGCTGCATCTCGCCCGTCGCGGCGTCGGCATCGTCGGCACCTATCGCCAGGGTGCCGCGGAAGCCCAGACGCTGGTAAGCGAGATCGAGGCGCTCGGCGGCACAGCGGCGATGCTCGCGCTCGACGTCACCAAGGTAGCAAGCTTCCCGGCCTTCGCCGCATCCTTCGCCGAGACGCTTCGGAGCCGCTTCGGCAGCGACCGGTTCGACTATCTGGTCAACAACGCCGGTGCGGTCGTCCACGTGCAGGTCGCTGACGCAAGCGAGGAACAGTTCGATATGATGATCGACATGCACCTGCGCGGACCGGTGTTCCTGACGCAGGCATTGCTACCGATCATCGCTGATGGCGGACGCATCCTCAACGTCTCTACGGGCTTCACGCGCACGTCAATGGCCACCTTCGGTCTTTATGCGGCAGCCAAGGCGGGGCTCGAGACGCTGACCCGGTTCATGGCGCTGGAACTCGGCGCGCGGCAGATTCGCGTCAACGCCATCGCGCCCGGTGCCATCGCCACCGATTTCGGCGGTGGCAGGGTCCGCGATAACGAACAGGCTCATGCCTTCGTCGCGAGCAAGATCGCGCTCGGCCGCGTCGGTCAGCCCGACGACATCGGCGGCGCGGTCGCAGCCATCCTGTCAGACGATTTCGGCTGGGCCAATGGCACGACGTTCGACGTGTCGGGCGGCCAGTCGCTCTGATCTCTGTTCCAGCACATCGAGACACCGTCATGACCGAGCAAAACCTCACTCTCGTCAGCCACCCGCTATGCCCCTTCGTCCAGCGTGCCGCGATCGTCCTTCTCGAAAAGGGGGTGGCGTTCGACCGGGTCAACGTCGATCTCTCGGCCAAGCCCGACTGGTTCCTGGCGCTGTCGCCGACCGGCAAGGTGCCGGTGCTGAAGGTACGCCAGCCGCACGGGGAGGATGCGATCCTCTTCGAAAGCGTGGTGATCTGCGAATATCTGAACGAGACGCAGGGTGGCGCGGCGATGTACCCCGACGATGCATTGCTGCGTGCACGGCATCGCGCCTGGATCGAATTCGCCACCCAGACCTTTACGGAGGGCTGGCAGTTCCTCCACGCCAAGGACATGGCGACCGCTGACGCCAAGCGGGCCGCCTTCCGTGATCGGCTGAGCAAGATCGAGGCCGAACTGGGCGACGGCCCGTATTTCGCCGGGGCGGACTTTGGTCTGGTCGATGCGGTCTACGCACCGCTGTTCCGCTATTTCGGGATCATCGATCGGCAAGTGGCGGACCCGATCTTTGCTGGCCTGCCACGGGTGACGGCGTGGCGCGTGGCGCTTGCCGAGCGATCCAGCGTCAAGAACGCCGTGATCGGCACCTATCCCGACCTGTTTCGCGACCACCTGCGCCAGCAAGGCGCGATGATCGCGGCTTAGCAACCAGAATTCCAAGGAGTGATATCATGACCGCCCCATCCAAGACCGCGCTGATCCTGATTGAATATGTCAACGACTGGCTTTCCCCGACCGGCGGCATTTATCCGGTGTTTCAGGACCGGGAGCAGGTCGACACCGCTATCGCCAATTCGAAGATCATCCTCGAAGAGGCCCGCCGTCGCGGCCTGCACGTGATCCATGCAGCACTGAAGTTCGAGCCGACCTTCAAGGTGCTGGGCGAGGCCAAGTACGGCCTGCGCAAGATCACGCGCGACCATGGCGCGTTCCTGGGCGAGCAGGCCGATTTCTTCCCCGGCTTCGAGCCGGCGGCGGGCGAGCATGTCGTTCGCGAGCGCGCCGGCGGCAGCAGCGTCTTCGTCGGAACCACGCTCGACGGCTACCTGCGCAACAACCGCATCGATGAGATCTACCTATCGGGGTTTTCACTGCGCCAGTGCGTCGAGTCTTCGATGCGCAACGCGCACGACCTTGGCTACCACACCAACGTCATCTACGACGCCTCAGCCGGCTATACCCGCAAGCAGCAGAACGACTTCGTGGCCGAGATCGCACCCTTTTACGCTAACGCCATCACCACCCAGGAGTTTCTGGCGCAGGCGTAATCCACCGCTGGACCCGGCCCGGTTATAGGGCCGGGCTGCCGTCGGCCGTAGATGCGAGGCGATACGATGATTGGGATGATGGTCGAACCCACAAGCGCGCCGGGTAACGCCGACGCATTCGAACGCGCCTTCGCCGTTCAGGCCGCGGGAGTGCGCGCCAATGAACCGGGTAACAGCCTGTACGAATTGTTCAAGTCGCGCACTCTTGCCGACAGCTATACGCGGATCGAAATCGACGAGGACGAGGCCGCACTCGCGGCGCACCGGACATCGTCGCACATGGCGGCCAATCGACCGCTGACCGCGCGATTCCTCGCCGCACCAACTGTCATGCACGTGTTCACGGCGGTACGCTACGGCGCACGGTGATCGGCGGCAATATCGGGCTATGGAGGGCAATCGGCAGGGCTGGCGGAAGAGGTGGGATTCGAACCCACGGTACGGTCTCCCGCACGCCGGTTTTCAAGACCGGTTCCTTAAACCACTCGGACACTCTTCCCTGTGACGGACTTTTACATTGTATCGTTTCGGCAGGGGAGTGATTTCCCTGCGAACCTCTGATACCAGCTTGTCACGGCACGCTTTATAGCCTGCGGATCGGGAACGTCAACTGGTTCCACGGCGCTTGCGCCAATGCATCAGGTCTGCGCAAATACCGGTGCAGCGATGTGTGCCTTTGGGCCGGCATCGACAGGTTTCGAGCAGAAGAGCTTGCTATCCGCCAAGCAACGCCCGCGCCCGACAATTAACCATTCATAAACCATAACGCCAATTGTTTCATTCCGGCACGGTTAACCATTCGCAATTTCGCCACGTTGTTGTCATGATTAATCGACTGTTACGTTTCGTGACGCCGGTTCTTTCGCGGGGGCAAGCGCGAGAGGGTACCGAGTACGGCTTTTACGAATGGCGATGTGGGGCTCATGATATCCAATCAGACTGCGGCTTTTCTCTTCAAGGGATTGCGTGTTGCCGCCATACCCATGGTCTGCGCCGCGCTGACCGCATGCGGCTCGACGGCCAGCATCAAGAAGGACAAGCCGCGCAGCAAGGAATATTTCGCCGAGTCGATCTATGGCGTGAAGGCCAGCCCGCGCGTTGCCGATGGCAAGAACATCCCCAAGGGCGGTGGCCGCTATCAGGTCGGCAAGGCCTATCAGGTCAAGGGCAAGTGGTATCAGCCGAAGGAAGAGTTCGGCTACAACAAGACCGGCATGTCGTCCTGGTACGGTTCGGCGTTCCACGGCCGCCTGACGGCGAACGGCGAAGTCTACGACAGTTATCACCTGTCCGCGGCGCATCCGACATTCCCGCTGCCGAGCTATGCCCGCGTCACCAATCTTGAAAACGGCTCTTCGGTGGTGGTGCGCGTCAATGACCGCGGGCCTTACGAATATGGCCGTATCATCGACGTCTCCTCCAAGACAGCCGATTTCCTCGACATGAAGCGCAAGGGCAGCGCCCAGGTTCGCGTCCAGTATATCGGCAAGGCGCCGCTGGAGGGCAATGACATGCCCTATCTGATGGCCTCCTATGTCAAGAAAGGCGATCGCAGCCCGAATGCCTTCCCCGAAGGCCAGATCGCAACGGGTGTGATGGTCGCCTCGAACGAGCCCCTGCGCAAGCAGGCGGGCAATCTCGGCACGCTGACCATTCCGGCGAAGTCGAATATGGAAACGGGTGTTCCGGTCACCGCCCTTGCGGAAACCGCAAAGCCGTCCGCCGCGTCTGCTGCGCTCGAGACGTTCGCCATGCTTCCGGAAATCGGTCCCTTGCCGAAGGAGCGGCCCGAATATATTCCACGGCCGGACGGCAATATGGCCTATGCGGCGGCCTATGTCGAAGCGCGGGTAAGCGATTCCAAGACGGCCTTCGATGCCATCCTCGTCGACCAGAACCCGCTGACGCCAAATTCCATCGTCGCCTATGCCAAACGCCAGAATGCCGTGCGCTAATCCCAGCCTTAGCGATTGATCCCCGGTAGACCGGCTGCTATTGCCGAAGACGTCACCGGAGTTTGGAATGCATACACGACTGGTCTCGGTTTTCATCTCCCTTGTTTTGCTCGCCTGCGCCCCCTTGGCGGCGCGGGCGCAAGCCTTTGAAACCAAAGCGAAGCAGGCCTACCTGATCGACGCCGGCACCGGTACGGTTCTGTTTTCCAAGGATGAAAACGCGCCTGTGCCGCCGGCATCGCTGGCCAAGCTGATGACCATGGAAGTCGTGTTCGATGCGATCGGCAGGAACGAGCTGACGCTCGACACGCAATTTCCCGTTTCGGAACATGCCTGGCGCACCGGCGGTGCCCCGTCGGGAACATCGACGATGTTTGCGGCTTTGAAATCGCGCGTCCCTGTTGCCGATCTCATCCAGGGCGTCACCGTGCTGCTCGCCAACGATGCCTGCATCATTCTGGCCGAAGGCATGACCGGCAGCGAGGAGGCCTTTGCCAAGCGGATGACGGACCGGGCCCGTGAACTCGGGCTTTCCGCCTCGGTCTTTCACAATGCTACCGGCCTGCCTGATCCGGCAAATAGCGTCACGATGCGCGACATGGCTTTGCTCGCCCGGCATATCCAGACGAGTTACCCCGATCTCTTCCGGTATTATTCGCAAGCCGAATTCGAGTGGAACAAAATCCGCCAGAGAAACCGCATTCCGCTGATATCGGCCAATATCGGCGTCGATGGCTTTGCGACGGGATTTGCGGAAGGGTTCGGCTATTCCATCGTCACCACCATGCAGAGGGACGGCCGGCGGGTTTTCCTGGCGCTCGGCGGCCTTGCCAGCGACAAGGAGCGCATCGAGGAGACGCGCAAGATACTCGACTGGTCGATGACGGCCTTTGAACGAAAGCGGCTGTTTGAGGCCGGCGATACCGTCGGCGAGGCCAGCGTCTATGGCGGAGCCGCTTCGCATGTGCCGCTGGTCACCCGTGAGGCGGTCGATGTTCTCGTGCCTGTCAACAATCCGGACCGGCTGTCCGCCAGGGTGGTTTATCGCTGGCCGCTGGCGATGCCGGTGGAGGCAGGTGTGAAGGCGGGTACGCTGACAATATGGAGCGGCAACCGGCTTTTACGCGAAATTCCGGTCGAAACAGCCGCCGCGGTCGGAGAGGGCTCGTTGACAAGCCGGGCGCTCGACGCGCTGCAGGAGCTGCTGTTCTTCTGGCTTTGACGAAATGGCATCGCCAGCGGTTTCGCGGCCGAACACAATCGGTTAAACAAACATCAGGTTACGTGACAACGCTCGCAAAAACGCGGGCGTGCAGCGCACGGCGGCGGTGAGCGTCACGTGCCTTGCAAACGGCAGGGCATACGGAAAATAGGCGGACGGGAAACAAGAGTGTCAGTCGGAAAAGGCGTGTTTGTTACATTCGAAGGCGGCGAGGGGGCAGGGAAGTCCACCCAGATTCGCCTGCTCGCCGATGCCTTGCGGGAACGCGGACGCACGGTTCTGACGACCCGTGAGCCCGGCGGCTCGCCGGGGGCCGAGGCAGTGCGGCATGTGCTGCTCTCGGGTGCTGCTCAGGATTTCGGCGTGCGCATGGAGGCAATCCTGTTTGCCGCAGCCCGCAGCGATCATGTCGAGGAGGTCATCCGGCCGGCACTTCTCAAAGGTGCGGTCGTCATCTGTGACCGGTTCATGGACTCGTCGCGCGTCTACCAGGGCGTTACCGGCAATCTGGAAGTGCCCTTCATCGAGGCGCTGGAGCGGGTTGCGGTCAACGGCGTCATTCCCGATTGCACGATCGTCTTCGATCTGCCCGCGTCGGTCGGGCTGGAGCGGGTCCGGCGGCGGGCAAGCGCCATTGAACTTCCGGAGGGCCAGGAGGCCGAGCTCGACCGGTTCGAAAAGGAAGAGCTCGAAACCCACGAAAAGCGCCGCGAGGCCTTTCTCGATATTGCCGCGACCAATCCCGGGCGCTGCCATGTGGTCGATGCGACGGCAGCGGCAAGCGACATCGCGGCAGCCGTGCTGGCGATCGTCGAGCCGCTGTTGCCCGAACTGGCGGGCGGGCCGGACACGGAAGCGACACGATGAGCACCGACCGGTTCGACGTTCTGGAAGGCGCCATCTCGCCGGCTGAAAACACGCGCCTCTTCGGCCATGCCGAGGCCGAACATTTTCTGGCGCAGAGCTACCGCTCGGGGAAGGGGCATCATGCCATCCTCATCGAGGGACCGGCCGGCATCGGCAAGGCGACGCTCGCCTTCCGTTTTGCCAATCATGTGCTGTCGCACCCAGATCCGGCGCAGGCACCGGAAGAGATCGCCGATCCCGATCCAAATTCGATCGTCAGCCGGCAGATCGCCTCGGGCGCTTCCCACAACCTGCTGCACCTGACGCGGCCGGTCGATGAGAAGACCGGCAAGGTCAAGAGCGCGATCACCGTCGACGAGGTGCGCCGGGCGGGGAAATTCTTTTCGCAGACATCCGGGACCGGCAACTGGCGCATCGTCATCGTCGACCCGGCCGACGATCTCAACCGCAACGCCGCCAACGCGATCCTGAAGATCCTGGAAGAACCGCCGAAGCGCTCGTTGTTCCTGGTATTGACCCATGCGCCGGGCAAGCTCCTGCCGACCATCCGCTCGCGCTGCCTGCCGCTGCAATTGAAGCCGCTGGCACCGGGCGCACTCCGGGACGCCATGACCCATCTCGGCTTCGACCTGTCCGGCCCCCAGACACAGAAAGTGCTGGCGTCGGCGGATGGCAGCGTTTCGGAAGCATTGAAGCTGATCAATTATGGCGGTCTCGACATCATGACCGCCTTCGAGGCGATTCTCTCCGGACAGGAACCGGGTATCCGCAAGGACATGCACAAGCTCGCCGAGGTTCTGGCGGGGAAAGACAGCGAAACCATCTTCGAATTCTTCGTCGCACTCGTTACGGGCTACGTGATGGACGAGGCCCGCAAAGCCGCGCGCACCGGCGAGATCGACCGGGCCGACAGGTTTGCACGTCTTTCAAGCGGCGTCACCGAGCGTATTTCCGTGGCGCAAGGCTATAATCTCGATCGCAAGCAGACGGTCCTGATGATTCTCGACGACCTCAGAGCGGCGTCCCGATCGATGGCCTGAATTTCCACTTGCGCTCGATCGCAGCCGCAAGATCGATATCGTTCTGTTCGGCAAAGAGCAGGACATGGCCGAGCAGATCGGCCGTTTCGTCGGAAAGCAGGTGATGCAGGTCCGCCTGCGACTGTCCTTTGAGGCGGCCACGGCCGGTCAGCTTGTTCCAGATCTGGGTGAGTTCGCCCAGCTCCTCATGCATCTTGAGGACAAACCAATCCCTGTCGCGCTCGATCCGGTGCGTTTCGGCATAGGCCGTGGATGCGCGGGAGAATGCCTCGCCGAGCTGTTTCAGCATGGTTGGAATCCTTATTTCGTTCACTTAATGTTCCTGCCCGTAGCACTCTTTGTCAAGAGGCTCGGGTGTTGTGCAGGCTCCATCCAGGACGGGCCGTTTGCCGAATGCGGCCGCTTTTCTTGAGGGCACACTGTTTCATCCCGCCATCGGATGCGCTAATAGCCAGACACCAAAAAGATCAGACCGCAAAAGATCAATATAGGCCGAAACCCGATCATGACCGATACGTCTCCGTTTTACATCACCACCGCGATCTCCTATCCGAACGGCAAGCCGCATATCGGCCATGCCTACGAGCTGATTGCGACCGATGCGATGGCGCGCTACCAGCGGCTGGAGGGGCGCGAGGTCCTGTTTCTGACGGGGACCGACGAACACGGCCAGAAGATGCAGCAGACGGCCCGCAAGGAGGGCATTTCTCCGCAGGAACTGGCCGACCGCAACTCGGCAGAATTCCAGAAGATGGCCGTTCTGCTCAATGCCTCCAACGACGATTTCATCCGCACGACGGAAGCGCGCCACCATGAGGCAGTGAAGGTCATCTGGAACCGGATGGGCGACGCGGGCGACCTCTACAAGGACAGCTATTCCGGCTGGTACTCCGTGCGCGACGAGGCCTACTATCAGGAAGGCGAGACCGAGCTACGCGCCGATGGCGTGCGCTATGGACCTCAAGGCTCGCCGGTCGAATGGGTGGAAGAGGCGAGCTACTTCTTCAAGCTGTCGGCCTATCAGGACAGGCTCCTGAAGCACTATGAGGACAATCCGGACTTCATCGGTCCGGCCGAGCGCCGCAACGAGGTGATCTCCTTCGTGAAATCCGGCCTCAAGGACCTCTCGATGTCGCGCACGACCTTCGACTGGGGCATTCCGGTTCCCAACGATCCCGGCCATGTCATGTATGTCTGGGTCGATGCGCTGACCAACTACATCACCGCGACCGGCTATCTGACCGATCCAAATGGCCCGCGGGCGAAATTCTGGCCTGCCAATATCCACATGATCGGCAAGGACATCATCCGCTTCCACGCGGTCTACTGGCCCGCCTTCCTGATGTCGGCCGGCCTGCCGCTGCCGAAAAAGGTGTTTGCGCACGGCTTCCTGCTCAACAAGGGCGAGAAGATGTCGAAGTCGCTCGGCAACGTCGTCGATCCCTTCAATCTGGTCGAGCATTTCGGTCTCGATCCGATCCGCTATTTCTTCCTGCGCGAAGTCTCCTTCGGCCAGGACGGCAGCTACAGCGAGGAAGGGATTGCGACCCGCATCAACTCCGACCTCGCCAACGGCATCGGCAACCTTGCCAGCCGCTCGCTGTCGATGATCGTCAAGAACTGCGACGGGCAGATCCCCGAATGCGGCCCTCTGACCGATGAGGACAAGGCAATGCTGGCGGCTGCCGATGCGCTGCATGCCTCGACGCGCGATGACATGAACGCGCTGATGATCCACCGGGCGCTGACCGCCATCATCGCCGTCGTGTCCGAAGCCGACCGCTATTTTGCCGGTCAGGAGCCCTGGGCGCTGAAGAAGACCGATCCGGCGCGTATGGCGACCGTGCTGTATGTCACGGCCGATGTGGTGCGCCAGATTGCCATTCTGCTGCAGCCGTTCATGCCGGAATCGGCTGGCAAGCTGCTCGACCTCGTGGCCATTCCGGCTGACAAGCGCGATTTCGCCTCGCTCGGCGAAGCCGGACGTCTGGTTGCCGGAACGGCGCTGGAAGCGCCCAAGCCGGTCTTCCCGCGCTACGTCGCGCCGGAAGCTTAAAGGACAACGGGATGCTGATCGATACCCATTGCCATCTGGATTTTCCGGATTTCGACGCCGAGCGCGACGCGATCATTGAGCGCGCCCG
This sequence comes from Pararhizobium polonicum, assembly GCF_001687365.1. Classification (GTDB taxonomy): domain Bacteria; phylum Pseudomonadota; class Alphaproteobacteria; order Rhizobiales; family Rhizobiaceae; genus Pararhizobium; species Pararhizobium polonicum. The sequence goes on along the minus strand of NZ_LGLV01000011.1, from coordinate 225,324 downwards.
GCTGGCCGGCGTCGGCCAGATGATCACCATCTCGACGCGCGTGAAGAAATTCGACACGATCCTTGCCATTGCAGAAACCTATGCCAACGTGTTCTGTTCGGTCGGCACGCATCCGCACAATGCCGACGAGGAGCTGGATATCGAGACCGCCGATCTGGTGCGCCTGTCGGCGCATCCGAAGGTGGTCGCCATCGGCGAAGCCGGGCTCGATTATTTCTACGACAACGCGCCGCGCGATGCACAGGCAATCGGGCTGCGCCGTCATATCGCGGCTGCGCGCGAAACACAGTTGCCGCTGGTGATCCACAGCCGTTCGGCCGACGAGGACATGGCCGATATCCTGACCGAGGAAACAGGGAAGGGGGCCTTCCCTTTCCTGCTGCATTGCTTTTCATCCGGTCCGGAGCTGGCAAAAGTCGGCGTCGCGCTCGGCGGTTACATTTCCTTTTCCGGCATCCTGACCTTTCCGAAATCGGCAGAATTGCGCGATATCGCCAAGACGGTTCCGCATGAGCGGATGATCGTCGAAACGGATGCGCCGTACCTGGCGCCAAAGCCGTTCCGGGGCAAGCGCAACGAGCCCGCTTATGTGGCGCACACGGCGCAGGTTCTGGCCGAGACGATCGGGGTTTCGACGGACGAGATTGCGGCGATCACCACCGACAATGCTTTCCGCGTCTTTTCTAAAATGCCGAGACTCTGAGATGGCGGTGAGGCGGGTCTTCACCATTCTCGGCTGCGGCTCGTCTCCGGGCGTGCCGCGCATCAATGGCGACTGGGGCGCCTGCGACCCGAACAATCCGAAAAACCGCCGTAGCCGCGCCGCGTTGCTGATCCAGCAGATCGGCGCCGACGGCGGCACGACAACCGTGGTCATCGATACCGGACCGGATTTTCGCGAGCAGATGATCGCCGCCAAAGTCCAGAACATCGACGCCGTCTTCTATTCGCATCCGCATGCCGATCATATCCACGGCATCGACGACCTGCGCGGATACGTCCATTACAGCGGCAAGCGCACGCCGATCTGGGCCGATGCCCTGACGATGGAGCGCATCCGGGAAGGGTTTGGCTATTGCATGGAGACGCCGGCAGGCAGCAGCTATCCGCCGATCGTCGAGCCCAAAATCATCGACCCGTCGCTTGCGCCGATCGGCATCACCGGCGCCGGCGGCACGATCCCGTTCCAGCCGCTGCTTCAGCGCCACGGCAGCATCATGTCGATGGGATTCCGCATCGGCGATTTTGCCTATTGCAGCGATGTCAGCGATTTTCCGGACGAGACCGTCGGCAAGCTGATGGGCCTGGACATGCTGGTCATCGACACGCTGCAATACACGTTCCATCCGAGCCATCTCTCGATGGAGCAATCGCTCGGCTGGATCGCGCGCCTTTCGCCCAGGCGCGCGGTGCTGACGCATATGCATGTGCCGCTCGACTATGACACGGTCATGCGCGAGACGCCGGATCATATCCAGCCGGCCTATGACGGCATGCGGCTGGAATTCGAGATCAGCTGAAATAGGGCCGCAGATTGCCCCGAATACGATCGAGAACGGTGGCACCGGACAGATCGGCGACAAAACGCTTGCCGGTAATCGTCTCGAAGGCCTCGATATAGACCTTCGAGGTCTGCTCGACGAGTTCAGCCGGAATTTCCGGGATCGGGTCCTTGTAGGGATCGCAGCGCTCGCTCACCCAGGCGCGGACAAAATCCTTGTCGAAGCTTTTTGGCCGTGCGCCGGAGGCAAAGCTTTTCTCGTAGCTCTCTGCGATCCAGTAACGGCTGCTGTCCGGCGTGTGGATCTCGTCGGCCAGCACGATGCGACCGTCCTTGTCGGTGCCGAATTCGTATTTGGTATCGACGAGAATCAGGCCGCGTTCGGCGGCGCGCTGCTGGCCGCGTGCGAACAGCGCCAGAGCATAGCGGGATACCGTTTCCCATTGTTCCGGCGTCAGAAGTTTTTGAGAGAGTATCTCGTCGGCCGAGAGCGGCTCGTCATGGCCGCCGTCGAAGGCCTTGCTGGTTGGCGTGATGATCGGCTCGGGAAGCTTCTCGTTGTCTTTCAGGCCGTCCGGCAAGGTGATGCCGTACATGGCGCGTTCGCCATTCCGGTATTTGGTCAGGATCGACGTGCTGGTCGTGCCGGCGAGATAACCGCGCACGACGACTTCCACCGGCAGGATGTCGAGCCGCGTTCCGATGACGACGTTGGGATCGGGATAGGAAACCACGTGGTTCGGGCAGATATCGGCCGTTTCCTCGAACCAGTATCGGGCCGTCTGCGTCAGCACCTGGCCCTTGAACGGGATCGCAGTCAGGATGACGTCAAAGGCGCTCAGCCGGTCCGTGGCGATGATGATCCGGTTGCCATCCGGCAGATCGTAGTTCTCGCGAACCTTGCCATTGTAACGGCCCGGCAATTCGGGAATGAAAGCATCTGAAAGAAGGCGCAAATCGCTCATCGGGTCCGGTCTTTCGCTGACGGTTTAAACTGGCATCGGATTAAGCCCGGGGCATAGCGCAGGTCAAGCGCGAGAGCGGATCGATATGGGGTTTCAGGCGTTGTTTGCATATCGGATTGTTCCATAATCTATCTTATGTGATCAATGTCTGTAACCGGGGTACATTCTATTTCCAAGTGCGACATGCCAATGGATTCGTTGACCGGATCGCTGCTTTCTCCTTCTCAAATAACATCCGCCGTGCAGAATGCGGTATCGATACCGATGAAGGCACAGCATGCCCGCAGCCCCCTTGCCCGCCAGCCTCTATGCAGAAACCGCGATTGCCGCGCCACCGGCTCCACCGCTTGACGGCGACCGGACGGTATCGGTGGCGATCGTTGGCGCCGGTTTTGCCGGACTGTCCGCCGCTTTGCATCTGGCTGAGATGGGCGTCGATGTCTGCGTGCTGGAAGCCAACGAGCCCGGATGGGGAGCGTCAGGGCGCAATGGCGGCCAGGTCAATCCCGGGCTCAAATTCAATCCCGATGAGCTGCTTGCGCGGTTCGGAGACGATCTCGGCCGCCGCATGATCGGCATGGCCTGGGGTGCGCCGGATTTCACCTTCGATCTCATTCGCCGGCTGGAGATCGATTGCGATGCGCGCCAGACCGGCACGCTGCGCGCGGCAACGAACGCGCTGACCGTCAATGCCGTCAGCGCCACCGCAGCCCAATGCGCAGCGCATGGCATGCCGACGCGGCTCCTCGATATGAAGGAAACGCATATGGCGACAGGCACCGGCCGTTATCCGGCAGCCTTGCTTGATCCGCGCGGCGGCGATCTGCATCCGCTGAACTATGCGCGCGGCCTGACTGCCGCAGCGCAGAAAGCCGGCGCAGCGATCCATGGCGACAGCCGCGTTCTGTCTGCCCGAAAGCAATCGGGAAAGTGGTTCTTGCGCATGGAGAGGGCAACAGTCAGAGCGGATAAATTGCTTGTTGTTACAAATGCCTATGCCGATGGGCTGTGGCCTCACTTGAGGCAATCTCTGGTTCCTGTCTATAGCTCCATCGTCGCAACCGACCCCCTGCCCGACGAGCTGGCGGCGCAGATTCTGCCGCATCGTCCGGTGCTCTACGAAAGCGGACATATCACCGTCTACTATCGTCTCGACAAACAGAACCGGCTGCTGATGGGCGGACGTGGGCCGCAGCGGGCGCTTGGCGCGCAGACGGCCCCGCTCGATTATCTGAAGCGCTATGCCGAAAGTCTCTGGCCGTCCTTGAAGGGAATCCGCTGGACGCACGCCTGGAATGGCCAGCTGGCGATCACGCCGGACCACCTGCCCCATCTGCACGCGCCCAGTGACGACGCATTGATCTATCTGGGCTGCAATGGCCGTGGCGTGGCGCTGGCGACCACCATGGGCAAGCAGCTGGCCGGGCGTCTGGTGGATGGACAATCCGCCCGGATCGACCTGCCTGTGACCGGCATCAAGCCGATGCGCTTCCATGCGTTCTGGCCCGTCGGCGTGCATTCCGCCATGCTCTGGGGGCGGATGAAAGACCGGCTGGGTATCTGAACCTGGCGCGCGTCCGCGCGTAAATTAGACACATCGAACAATTCGTAAATTATTTTTCAGTTTAAGAAGATCAATCAATACGCTGAAATATATGTGTAATTATAAATTCACATCAAAAGCTGAAAAACCTGCCGCGAAACCATCTGCATTCGGTCGACGTATCTGATCCATCCTGATTGTCAGCAAGGAGACGGGGCCAATGATCCGGACGCTGAGAGCCTGCGCATGCATTATTGCACTGTTGATATTTCCCACGCACCAGCTGTTTGCAGCAGAACCGGTGGATACGGCGCAAACGATCATCCAGAACCAGATCGAGGCGTTTCTCAACGACGACGCGGAGACCGCCTATTCCTTTGCCTCGCCGCAGATCAAGGGCAAGTTTCCCGACAAAAGCATCTTCTTCGACATGGTCAAACGCAGTTACACGCCGGTCTACCGGCCCGGCAATTTCGCCTTCGGGCGCAGCAAGGTCGACGGCGGCACGGTGGTGCAGGAAGTGTTGATCTCGGGGCCGGATGGCAAGGACTGGACGGCGCTGTATTTCCTCGTCAAGCAGCCGGACGGCTCCTACAAGATCAACGGTGTGCAGATGCTGCAGCAGGCCCCCGGCCCTGAAATCTGATCGGAAACCCGCTCACAGCGGCGCCAGGTCGCCCTGACGCCACATCTCCTGGGTCTCCTCCATGAAGGCAGCGTAGCGGCCCTCTTCGATCGCCTTGCGGATGCCGGCCATCAGGTCCTGATAATAGGCGAGATTGTTCCAGGTCAGCAGCATGCCCCCCAGGCTCTCGTCCGCGCGGACGAGATGATGCAGATAGGCGCGCGAGTAGTCGCGGGCGGCCGGGCATGACGACTGATCGTCCAGCGGGCGGGTATCCTCGGCATGGCGGGCATTGCGTAGGTTGACACGGCCGCGCCGGGTGAAGGCAAGACCGTGACGGCCCGCCCGGGTCGGCATGACGCAATCGAACATGTCGATGCCGCGCGCCACGGATTTCAGGATATCGTCCGGCGTGCCGACGCCCATCAGGTAGCGCGGCTTTTCGACGGGCAATTCCGGGCACGTGATGTCGAGCATATCAAGCATCACCGCCTGCGGCTCGCCGACAGCGAGGCCGCCGATGGCATAGCCCTTGAGGTCAAGCGACGACAATGCCTGTGCGGAGCGGACACGCAACGCCGGAACGTCGCCGCCCTGGACGATACCGAACATGGCTTTGCCCGGCTGATCGCCGAAAGCCGTCTTGCAGCGATCGGCCCAGCGCAGTGACATCTCCATTGCGCGTTCAATATCAGTGGCTTCCGCCGGAAGTCTTACACATTCGTCGAGCTGCATCTGGATATCGCTGTCGAGCATGCCCTGGATTTCGATGGAGCGCTCCGGCGACATGTGATGCAAGGCGCCGTCGACATGGCTCTTGAAGGTCACGCCCTTCTCATCGAGCTTGCGCAGGCCGGCCAGCGACATGACCTGAAAGCCGCCGCTGTCGGTGAGGATCGGATAGGGCCAGCGGATCAGTTCGTGCAGGCCGCCCAGCCGTGCGACACGCTCCGGGCCGGGACGCAGCATCAGGTGATAGGTATTGCCGAGGATGATGTCGGCGCCGAGGTCTCGCACCTGATCGAGATACATCGCCTTGACCGTGCCGACGGTTCCGACCGGCATGAAGGCCGGCGTGCGGATCTCTCCGCGCGGCATCGATACCGTGCCCCGGCGCGCCTTGCCGTCGGTTGCCTGAATGTTGAACTGAAACGTCTCGGTCATAATGTCTCGCTCATGGGGGCGTCCCGGAACAGCAGGCTGGAATCGCCGTAGGAATAGAAGCGGTAGCCGGTTTCGATCGCATGCGCGTAAGCGCGCCGCATCGTCTCCATGCCGCTGAAGGCCGAGACGAGCATGAACAGCGTCGACTTCGGCAGGTGAAAATTGGTCATCAGCATATCGACGGCGCGGAAACGATAGCCCGGCGTGATGAAGATGCCGGTCGGTCCGGACCAGGGACGGATATCGCCATTCTCCTCGGCAGCGCTCTCGATCAGCCGCAGCGAGGTGGTGCCGACACAGACGATGCGCCCGCCCCTCGCCCTCACCGCGTTCAGCCGCTCGGCAGCCTCGGCGCTGACATGGCCGATCTCCTGATGCATGACATGGTCGTCGGTATCATCCACCTTCATCGGCAGGAACGTGCCCGCACCGACATGCAGGGTAACGAAATGGCGCTCGACGCCAAGCGCATCCAGGGCCGCGAAGAGACGATCGGTAAAATGCAGGCCCGCGGTAGGCGCCGCCACGGCACCCTGTTCGCGGGCGTAAACCGTCTGGTAGTCGGTGCGGTCCTTCTCGTCCTCCGGCCGCTTGGAAGCGATATAGGGCGGCAGCGGGATATGGCCGACAGCAAGGATCGCCTCGTCCAGCGCCGGGCCGGAGAGATCAAAGCGCAAGGTCACCTCGCCCGCCTCGCCCTTCTCCTCGACCGTCGCATCGAGAGAGCCCATCAGGCAGGTGTTCGAGCCGTGGCCGAATTCGATACGGTCGCCGGGCTTCAGGCGTTTGGCCGGGCGTGCAAACGCCTTCCAGCGGTCGGGCGCGGTACGCATGTGCAGCGTCAGCGACACCTCGGTCACCACGTCCTCACCGCGTCTGCGCAGGCCCTCGAGCTGGGCGGGAATGACCTTCGTGTCGTTGAAAACAAGCGCGTCGCCGGGACGCAGGAAAGACGGCAGGTCCATGACGCCATGATCCGACAGCGGCTCGTCCGACTGTGGCTGGACGACAAGCAGACGTGCGCTGTCGCGCGGGCTGGCTGGCCGCAGCGCGATATTGTCCTCGGGGAGATCGAAATCGAACAGATCGACGCGCATCAGAAATCTTCTTTAAACGGCAAACCCGCCCCGGCGCCCTTCAAGGCAGCGGGACGGGTTTTGGCAATAGCCTGAATTAGGCGTTGGCGGCAAGTTTCATCGAAACGATGCTGTCGGGATCCTTGACGGGCTCGCCCTTCTTGATCTTGTCGACATTGTCCATGCCGGAGATGACCTGGCCCCAGACGGAATACTGCTTGTTCAGCCACGGGCTGTCGGTGAAGCAGATGAAGAACTGCGAATTGGCCGAGTTCGGCATCTGGCTGCGGGCCATGGAGCACGTGCCGCGCACATGGCTGACATTGGAGAATTCAGCCTTGAGGTCCGGCTTGGAAGAGCCGCCCATGCCGGCGCGGGCCGGGTTGAAGTCCTTGCCGCCCGTCTTGCCGAACTGCACGTCGCCGGTCTGCGCCATGAAGTCATCGATAACGCGGTGGAACACGACGCCGTCATAGGCACCTTCGGCGCACAGTTCCTTGATGCGGGCAACATGGCCCGGCGCCAGGTCCGGCAGAAGCTGGATGACGACCTGCCCCTTGGTGGTTTCCATGATGATGGTGTTTTCCGGATCCTTGATCTCGGCCATGGCTTTCTCCTTCTTGTTTTATAACGTGCGTGTTTAAAGCGGTTGTTACTTGCCGACCTTGACGCTGATCATGCGGTCGGGATCGGTGACGGAACCGTTGTTGGCTTCATCGCCCTTCTTGATCTTGTCGACATTCTCCATGCCTTCGACAACCTGGCCGACGACGGTGTACTGGCCGTTGAGGAAATCGCCGGGCGCGAACATGATGAAGAACTGCGAATTGGCAGAGTTCGGATCCTGGCTGCGGGCCATGCCGACCGTGCCACGCGCAAACGGAACCTTGGAGAATTCAGCTTCGACATTCGGCTTGGACGAGCCGCCCATGCCGGCCATCTCCGGCTTGAAGTCCTTTTCCATATTGCCGTACTGGACGTCGCCGGTCTGGGCCATGAAGCCCGGGATGACGCGGTGGAAGGCGACATTGTTGTATTCGCCGGCTTCCGCCAGTTCCTTGATGCGCGCAACATGCTTCGGCGCCACATCCGGCAGAAGCTCGATGACGACAGGTCCGTCCTTCAGCGTGATGGTGATGTATTCCTTGGCCTGGGCAAAGGCATTGCCGGTCAGGGATGCGAGGACAACGGCGCCTGCGAAAGCGAGTTGGAGGATTTTCATGATAGCTCCCGTGAAGATGAAATGAACGCGTCAGGACTTGCGTTTTGCGCTGAGTGCCTGGTGAACGGCTTTCGGCACGAAGGCGCTGACGTCACCGCCCATGGCCGCGATCTGGCGGACCAATGTGGCGGTAATGGGCCGCGATGCCGTTCCGGCCGGTAGAAACAGGGTCTGGATATCGGGCGCCATCTGCCGGTTCATGCCCGCCATCTGCATTTCATAATCGAGGTCCGTGCCGTCACGCAGCCCGCGCACCAGCAAGGAGGCGCCATGCTGCCGCGCGGCATCGACCACCAGATTGTCGAACGAGACGACCGAGATATCGCCGGCTCTTTCCGGAAGAAATTCGCTGAGCGACTGGCGAATGAGGGCTGCGCGCTCCTCGAAGGAAAACAGCGGCGTCTTGCCCGGATGGATGCCGATCGCGACGATAACCGTCGGTGCCACGTTCAGTGACTGCACGAGCACATCGAGATGGCCGTTTGTCATGGGGTCGAAGGAGCCCGGGTAAAAAGCAGTGGTCATCGCGCCTGTTTTCCGTTTCGAAGCCTTTTGTCACGGACCGCGTGCAATCGCAAGGGAGCGGCTTGTCCCTGCGACCATGTTCCCTTGGAAACAGCGGCGGAACTGGATGAACGCTAAATGAAGGGTACGTTCAAGGTCGCTTCAAAGAAAATTTCTTATCTTGCGAAGTACAGAACGGAACTTTTTGCCAATGTGGCCGTTTCTGAGCTGAAGGGATAGCAGCTATGGTACTTATTCTTCTTTCGATGACCATGTTTTTTGTCATGCTTTTTGCAACGGCAAACGCAATCAGAAACGAAGCGCGCAACGACCGCTCCGGGCTCACCCGCGATCATCTGTTAAAGTAGAAGGACGCCTGCAATGGCCATCACCATGATGCTCATATCGGCAGTGATTAGTATTGTGTTCCTCGTCGAGTTTTCCAAATCCATTTTCGAACTTCAGCGCGATCACAGTGCGATGAAGACAACCGATCGCGATACCGGCGGTTTCAGCGTGTAACACGCGCGATCATCAGAACTCCCGACAGCGGCAACCTCCAGTGCCCGCTGACATAAAAGCCGGACGGTTCCCCTGCCAGTCCGGTTTTTCTTTGTCCTGAAAAGGCTTATCGTCCGCGATAGCTGAGACAGCCGCTGCTTCTGGCCGGAAAGACCAGGGGGAAACCGGCTGCATAGAGCGCGCGGACATAACCGGCATCGTCGCTGGCAAGAATGGCGAAGAACCGGTTCCATTTCAGAATGGAGATACCTTTGGGCAGGTCTTGCGCGGACAGGTATCGGTCCGGAAACAGCACCAGAGCGCCCGGCGCCTGTTCGGAAAGCCTGAACAGCCCGGCCATCGCGGCATACCAGAGGAAAACCAGCGCCACGGCCGTCACGATTGCTTTGGCCGGTTTAGTAATCAAAGACATGTTCGAGCCCCGGATCGGCCAAAGGTGCTACCCGCAACAGGGCCGCAAGCTCGGTCACCTTCAGGGCAATCAGCACCCGGCTGCCGTCAAAGCCCTCCCGATTGATCCGGGCGATTTCGGTTCCGGGCCGTTCCGGAGACCTTTGATCCGGCTTTTCCGTGACGGACACCATGATATCGTCATTGCCGGCAATTTCCCGGATCGCGCCGCCCTTTTCGGCAATTTCCACCAGTATCCGGGTGAACAGGTCGTAGCGCGGCGTTTGTATCTCGATATCGCCGCCGTTCTCGCCGATCACCGTCACACCGGCGATGGCTGCCAGTTCAGCTGCGGGCAAACCGCTGACGATGCTGCGGATTTCAAGCTGGGCAGCACCCGTCGTACCGGCAACGGCGTTGGCGATCATGCCAGCGTACAGCACCTTCGCCCGCCATTCCGTACCCAGAGCAAAGCGGCGCTCCCAGCCGCGAACCGGGTCGGTCACCGGCGCATCCTGAAGTTTTTCGACCTGATCGCCGAAGGGATACATGTACCACGGCGTCTGGCGCAGGAAGGCGGCATATTCGACCGCCATGCCCGCAGCCACCTGATCCTGCGGTGTCTTGTTCTCACCGCGCAGCAGTGCCGTCAGGCGGCCGATCGTCTCCTCATAGGCAGCCTTCAGCGCCATTTCGAGGGTGAAGCTGACACCAATCGTGTGGATGGTCATGCGCGTCGCGGAATCGGCGCCGCCATGCGCATCGGCGACTTTCGTCAGTGCGCAGGTCGATGTCCAGAAACCGCGGATACTGGACAGATAGTCGAAGGCATATTCGTCGCCGGTCTTCAGCGTCTCGGCCAGTCCGTCATAGGCATAGACGATGTGCCACTCCGGATAGGTCAGAAACGTATTGGCCTCGCGCCGCTGAAAGGCAGCGTCCGTGATCAGTGGCGTGTACGGATCCTCCTTGCGCTCGCCATGACAGAATGCCTCGATATAGGCGACGGGGCTGAGCAGCAGCAGAACCACCAGCAGGATTGCCGCAAGGCTCCACTTGAGGAGCTTCCACACCACTCGCATCAAGCCGCCTCTTTGCCGAACAGGAACACCGACAGAACGGCGAAACCACCCAGAGCCAGATGCGGCAGATTGGCCAGAATCTTGAAGCCGAACGGCAGGTCCTGGATGCCGTAGTTGATAATGCCTAGGTCAAGATAGCCGGAGCCGGTGATCAGGCCGAGCAGACCGTCGCCGAAATACAAAACGCCGAAATAGAGGAGGAAGTTTTTCGCCGCCCGGTTCGACAGCCATGCCGCAATCGCCGCCCAGGCCGCCGACGCGACATGCAGGCTGTCATCGTAGATATCGAGGGCGAAGATGCCGAAGGCCCTGCCCTGATCGTCGGTCAATCCGGGTATATAGTTGAGCGATGCGGCCCCCAGAAGCGCGATGGCATAGCAGGCGGCGATGATGCGCAATTTCCCCACGAACGATCCTTTCATAGATTGCCGAGATAGGCGTCCCACAAATGATTGCGGAAAAGAAGCCCCTTGTCGATTTCCCGCTTTTGGGCGGCAAAGGCGGCGGCGCGGGGATAGGCGCGGGCGAGTTGCTCGACCGAGGCATGCGGACGGTATGGCAGATAATAGGTCCCGCCGATGGCCAGCACCCGCTCGATCAGTTCTCGGGTCATGCGGGCCATGTCTTCCTCACCACGCACCGTCTTTTCCTGCGAAAACAGCATGACGGCGGCGATGCGCGGCTCGGAGGCATAAGCAAGCACGCTGTCGCGATCGGTATCGACGTAACGTAGCGTCACGTTCAGCAGTTGCTGGAACGACGCCGGAATGACATCCCGGCAGAGCGCAACGAATTCGGCAAAGCGCGATGGTGCGACGAAATATTCGTGCAGGATATCGGTGCGCAGCGGATCGAGGTCGTCAAGGGTAACGACGGGCTCGTTCATCAGGCTGTTGCGCGTCGCCTCGCCCGCGATCGACGGCCCTAGCGACGTTTCAGTCCACCAACGTGTATGCTTCATCCAGTCGGAGCCCACCTGACGGCGGAAGATTTCCCGCGAAATCCGGCTGATGAAACCCGAACCGGTCGCCGCGGGAATATCGGACTGGTCCGCCGCCGGCCGATAGGAGATCAGCAGACCATCCTCGAAGAACCGGTCGAGCGAGACATCCAGCCGGCCATAGGCCATCTGGATCGACGGATCCGCGTCCAGCATCCGTGCAAATGTCTCGCCCAGATCGGTGCCGGAGACGCGCTCGAATGTCGGGTTGAGGCGGCTGTTCGGCACCATGTCGAGTTCGAGTTCGGTGATGACGCCGATCAGGCCGTAGCCGCCCATGGCATGCTGAAAAAGTGCTGCGTTTTCGCTGCGCGAGCAGGTGACGAACGTCCCGTCGGACAACAGCATCTTCACCGACCGCACGGTGCTGCCGCAGCCGCTGAACCGCACCGGCCAGCCATGGGCATTGACCGAATAGGTGCTGGCAACGCCGAAATCGTTGTTGGACTGCATGACCGCCGGCGAAAAGCCGATGGCGTCGAGCCTGGCGATGACGGTGGACCACCGTGTGCCGGCGGCGACGCGATAGGTTTTGGCGGCAGTGTCGGCCTCCAGCCATTGCTGATCCAGCGTCAGCACCGTGCCGTCCCTTGCCAGACTCTGGCCGCCCATGGAATGCCGCGCGGCGCTGGCTGCAAAAGGCTGGCCGGCATCGCGCGCCTCGGCCATCATCGTACGGATCGTCTCGACAGTCTGCGTCATGGGATCGGCGGTGACGGTGATATGTCTGGCAACGGAAGTCGGGGACAGTTCACTGGCATCGTTGAGGAGAATACCGCCATTCTGGGGCGTCATCGCCACAGGAAAAACCGGCCCTGAAGCACTCGTCGGCGCCAGCAGGGTGCGCCCGGCATAGATACCAAGACCTGCCGATGCTCCAGCCAGCAGCGCGCGCCGCGTCAAACGCCCCATGATATCCCCCATTCCTCGCCCGTCACCCATGCGGGTATCATCCTTGTAACGGGCCAGCTGCAGGATTCATTCTTGGGCGGGCACATTCAACTGCAAAAGAAAAAGCCGGGCGATGCAAACCGCCCGGCTTTTGATGGTGTGATGGAAGATCTTATTCTTCCGTTGCCGCTGGCGGCTCGGCGGGTGCCTCGCCCTCCGGCAGGTCCGCTCCATCAGCGATTTCCTCGTCCTCTTCGGCAGGTTCGCTGATGCGCTCGACCGAGACGACCTTTTCGTCTTTGGCCGTCGAGAAGATCGTCACGCCCTTGGTGGCGCGGCTCGCAAGCCGGATGCCGCCAACCGGAACGCGGATCAGCTGGCCGCCATCGGAGACGAGCATGATCTGGTCCTTGTCCTCGACCGGGAAGGCCGCGACCAGTTCGCCGATTTCGCCCGTCTTGGAGGTATCCGTTGCGCGGATACCCTTGCCGCCACGGCCGGAGGTACGGAAGTCATAGGTGGAGGAGCGCTTGCCGAAGCCCTTGACCGAGACCGTCAGCACGAACTGTTCGCGTGCCTTGAGTTCTTCGTAACGAGCGTCATCAAGCTGACCTTCCTCGGTCACTTCCTCGCCAACCAGAGCGATTTCCTCGTCCTCGCCGGTCGCAGCCCGCCGCTCGGCGGCAGCGCGCTTCAGGTAGGCGGCACGTTCCCAGGGCTCGGCATCGACATGACCGACGATGGTCATCGAGATGATCCGGTCGCCGTCACCCAGCGTGATGCCGCGAACGCCGATCGAGTTGCGGCCGGCAAAGACACGCACATCATCGACCGAGAAGCGGATGCATTGGCCGAGCGCCGTCGTCAAAAGCACATCGTCATGTTCGGTGCAGGTCTCGACGGAAAGGATTTCGTCGCCCTCCTCCTCGAGCTTCATGGCGATCTTGCCGTTGCGGTTGACCTGGACGAAGTCCGACAGCTTGTTGCGGCGGACCGTGCCACGGGTGGTCGAGAACATCACGTCGAGGTTTTCCCACGTCGTTTCGTCCTCGGGCAACGGCATGATCGTGGTAATGCGCTCGCCCGGTTCCAGCGGCAGCATGTTGATCAGCGCCTTGCCGCGCGATTGCGGCGTGCCGACCGGCAGACGCCAGACCTTTTCCTTGTAGACGATGCCACGCGACGAGAAGAACAGGATCGGCGTGTGGGTATTGGCAACGAACAGGCGCGTGACGAAATCCTCGTCGCGCGTCGCCATGCCGGAGCGGCCCTTGCCGCCGCGGCGCTGCGCCCGGTAGGTCGTCAGCGGCACGCGCTTGATATAGCCGAGATGGGACACGGTGATGACCATGTCTTCCTGGGCAATCAGGTCCTCGTCGTCCATGTCCGGACCGCCTTCGACGATCACGGTGCGGCGCGGCGTGCCGAATTCGTCGCGAACGGCTGCAAGCTCGTCCTTGACGATGGTCATAATGCGGATGCGCGACGACAGGATATCGAGATAGTCGCTGATTTCGGCGCCGATCTTGTTCAGTTCGTCGCCGATTTCGTCGCGGCCCAGTGCCGTCAGGCGGGCCAGACGCAGCTCGAGGATCGCGCGGGCCTGCTCTTCCGAGAGATTGTAGGTCAGGTCCTCGTTGATCCGGTGGCGCGGATCGTCGATCAGACGGATCAGGCCTTCGACATCCGATGCCGGCCAGCGGCGCGTCATCAACTGTTCGCGCGCGGTCGCCGGATCCGGCGCTTCGCGGATCAGCTTGATGATTTCGTCGATATTGGCAACGGCAATGGCAAGACCGACCAACACATGCGCCCGGTCGCGCGCCTTGCGCAACAGGTACTTGGTGCGGCGGCTGATGACTTCCTCGCGGAAGGCGACGAAGGCGCGCAGCATGTCGAGCAGCGTCATCTGCTCCGGCTTGCCGCCGTTCAGCGCCACCATGTTGCAGCCAAACGAGGTCTGCAGCGGCGTGTAGCGATAGAGCTGGTTGAGGATGACTTCGGCATTGGCGTCGCGCTTCAGCTCGACGACGACGCGGTAGCCCTGTCGGTCGGACTCGTCGCGCAGGTCGGAAATGCCCTCGATGCGCTTGTCCTTGACCAGTTCGGCCATTTTCTCGATCATCGTCGCCTTGTTCACCTGATAGGGAACTTCGGTGATGATGATCTGTTCGCGGTCACCGCGCATCGGCTCGATGGTGGCGCGGCCGCGCATGATGACGGAGCCACGGCCGGTCTCGTAGGCTGAGCGGATGCCGGAGCGGCCAAGGATGAAGGCGCCGGTCGGGAAATCAGGCCCCGGAATGATCTCCATCAGCTGATGCAGCTCAAGCGCCGGTTCATCGATCAGCGCGATACAGCCGTTGATGACTTCGACCAGATTGTGCGGCGGGATGTTCGTCGCCATGCCGACGGCGATGCCGCCTGCCCCGTTGACCAGAAGGTTCGGGAACTTCGCAGGAACAACCGAGGGCTCGCTCAGCGTGCCGTCATAGTTGTCGCGAAAATCGACCGTTTCCTTGTCGAGGTCATCGAGCAGCGCATGCGCCGCCTTCTCCAGCCGGCACTCGGTATAGCGTTCTGCTGCCGGCGGATCGCCATCGATCGAGCCGAAATTGCCCTGACCGTCGATCAGCGGCAAACGCAGCGACCAGGGCTGAGCCATACGCGCCAGCGCATCATAAATGGCCGAGTTGCCGTGCGGATGGAATTTACCCATCACGTCCCCGGTGACGCGGGCGCATTTGACGTATTTCTTGTTCCAGTCGATGCCCAGTTCGCTCATCCCGAACAGGATGCGGCGGTGCACGGGTTTCAGACCATCGCGAACATCGGGAAGAGCACGGCTGACGATAACGCTCATGGCGTAATCGAGATACGACCGCTGCATTTCCTCCATGATGGAAATAGGCTCGATGCCTGGTGGATTCTTGCCGCCGCCGGGTGTGGTTTGTTCAGTCAATTTCGATCACGATCTTTGTTCAGAATCAGACAGATTTTTATAGCCGAATGCATCAGCGAGCGCCAATTTCGGGGCTGGGTTTTGAACAGCCTTTTAGGCTCATCGGCGCTCTCGCAGGCATTTGCAAGGCAAAAGCGGCAGAACCGTGAAAGACAGCGCTTTCATTCGATGGTCTCCTCGCCTAACAATTGGTCAGACGGCCGTTTTCAAACAAGGCCGCGAGGGGAACGGGATGCCTGACATCGACCTTCTGATCAATGCGCTGACCACCATTCTGGTCACCATCGATCCGCCCGGCCTGGCGCCGATCTTCCTCAGCCTCACGGTTGGCATGAGCCGGCAGGAACGGTTTCTGGTAGCGCGGCGCGGCACGCTGATCGCCTTCTTCATCCTTGCGGCCTTCGCGCTGTTCGGAAACGGCATCCTGGGCCTGCTCGGCATATCCATCGGCGCCTTCCGGATCGCCGGCGGGCTGCTGCTGTTCTGGATCGCCTTCGAGATGATTTTCGAGAAGCGCAACGAGCGCAAGGAAAAGACCGGCGAGGCGGCCGTCACCCGCGACCACATCCACAATATCGCCGTGTTTCCGCTGGCGTTGCCGCTGATTGCCGGCCCCGGTGCGATCTCGGCGACGATCCTGCTGTCCGGATCCTTTTCCGCAACGATCGACCGGGCTCAGCTGATCCTGGTCATCGCCTTCTGCCTCGCCATCCTGTTTGCGGCGCTTGTCATCGCCGATCGCATCGACCGGTTTCTAGGCGTCACCGGCCGCGCCATCCTGACGCGGCTTCTCGGCGTCATTCTCGCGGCGCTGGCGGTCCAGTTCGTCGTTGACGGCGTCAAATCCGCGATGGCCTGAGACCGTCAGTTCAGCGTGTCGCCTTGAGCAGGCGCTTCCACAGCGTTCCGCCAAAATAGCGGTTCGACACGATGAAATAGGCAATGATGAGCGCAAACAGCAGGAACGCAGGCAAGCCGTTCAGCTGAAAGCCGTTTTCGGTCCGGCCTCCGAAGATGGAGCTTATCAGGAACCCGCCGACGAAAAATACCGTCAGCAGGTCAAGGAAAAAAGCCAGGATGATCCGCCATGATGCCGGCGCTGGTTTGGTCGCCTGTTCTTCGCTCATTTCAATCCAGCACCTTTTTTCGAGGATCAGGCAGCAACCGCGGCCATGGCGCATTGCTCAACCGGCCCGGCTTCAAAATGGAATATCGTCATCCATATCGCGCGAAAAGTTGCCGCCGCCACCGGTGCTGCCACCGCCGGAACGGCCGGAAGAGGCCGGCGACGGACGATCGTAGTCGTCGCCGTAATTGCTGGAGCCGCCGCCTGGATTGCCGCCGCCGAAGTCCGAACCGCCGCGGCCACCGCCGGCACCCTGCCCGTCACCGCGACCGCCCAGCATGGTGAGCGTCGAGTTGAACCCCTGAAGAACGACCTCCGTCGAATAGCGGTCCTGACCATCCTTGTCCTGCCACTTGCGGGTCTGCAGCTGGCCTTCGATGTAAACCGTCGCGCCCTTCTTCAGATATTGCTCGGCGACCTTGCAGAGACCTTCATTGAAGATCACCACGCGATGCCACTCGGTCTTTTCCTTGCGCTCGCCGGAAGCGCGGTCACGCCAGCTTTCCGATGTCGCGATGTTCAGGTTGGCGATCGGCCGGCCGTCTTGCGTGCGCCGGATTTCCGGGTCCGCCCCGAGGTTTCCGATCAAAATCACCTTGTTGACACTACCTGCCATCTTGCTTTTCCTGTTATCCCGCCCGGCGTCGCAGCCGAGCTTCCAAATTCAGAGCGTGTATCTTAGCGGCTGAGCGCCAACCATACGCCCCTTCGCATTGCGTCATCCACAACAGATTTCAAATTTTGTTCTTTATTTGTTCTAATAAATTTGCAATATCTTGTCAACCGACTCAGGAAGCCGGCCTGTTTTTCGGATTGCGCCTCGACATGCGCTGTGCCGTACTTAAATAGGAGCTTTCCAATGCAGATACAAAGCTGGGCACGATGAGCAAACTCGAGACCATTTCCATCCGCGGCGCGCGCGAGCACAATCTGAAGGGCATCGACCTTGATCTGCCACGCAACAAGCTGATCGTCATGACCGGCCTGTCCGGCTCCGGAAAATCGTCGCTCGCCTTCGACACTATTTATGCGGAGGGCCAGCGGCGCTATGTCGAGAGCCTGTCGGCCTATGCCCGCCAGTTTCTCGAGATGATGCAGAAGCCGGATGTCGACCAGATCGACGGCCTGTCTCCGGCAATCTCGATCGAGCAGAAGACCACCTCGCGCAACCCGCGCTCGACGGTCGGCACGGTCACCGAGATCTACGACTACATGCGCCTGTTGTTTGCCCGCGTCGGCGTGCCCTATTCGCCGGCGACCGGCCTGCCGATCGAAAGCCAGACGGTTAGCCAGATGGTCGATCGCGTCGTCGAGTTCGGTGAAGGAACGCGTCTTTATATTCTCGCGCCGATCGTGCGCGGCCGCAAGGGCGAGTACAAGAAAGAGCTCGCCGAGCTGATGAAGAAGGGCTTTCAGCGCGTCAAGATCGACGGTCAGTTCTATGAGATCGCCGAGGCGCCTGTTCTCGACAAGAAATACAAGCACGATATCGATGTCGTCGTCGATCGCGTCGTCGTGCGGCCCGACCTGACGGCACGCCTGGCCGACAGTCTGGAAACCTGCCTGACGCTCGCCGACGGTCTGGCAATCGCCGAATTTGCCGACAAGCCGCTGCCGCCGGAAGAAACCGCGGCGGGCGGGTCGGCCAACAAGTCGCTGAACGAGACGCATGAACGCGTACTCTTTTCCGAAAAATTCGCCTGCCCGGTATCCGGCTTCACCATTTCGGAGATCGAGCCGCGGCTGTTCTCCTTCAACAATCCCTTCGGCGCCTGCCCGACCTGCGATGGTCTCGGTAGCCAGCAGAAGATCGACGAGGCCCTGATCGTTCCGGAACCCGACCGGACACTGAAGAACGGCGCCATTGCACCCTGGGCGAAATCGTCGTCCCCCTACTATAACCAGACGCTCGAAGCGCTTGGCAAGGCCTTCGGCTTCAAGCTGTCGAGCAAATGGACCGACCTGTCCGACGAGGCCAGGCACGCCATCCTGCAGGGCACGGAAGAAAAGATCAGCTTCCATTACGAGGACGGTGCCCGCTCCTACGACACCACCAAGACTTTCGAAGGCATCGTGCCCAATCTGGAGCGGCGCTGGAAGGAGACCGACAGTGCCTGGGCGCGCGAGGAAATCGAACGCTACATGTCGGCAGCCCCCTGCCCGGCCTGTGCCGGTTTCCGCCTGAAGCCGGAAGCGCTCGCCGTCAAGATCAACAAGCTGCATATCGGCGAAGTCACGCAGATGTCGATCCGCATCGCCCGCGACTGGTTCGAGACATTGCCGGAAAAGCTGACGGTCAAGCAGAACGAAATTGCCGTGCGCATCCTCAAGGAAATCCGCGAGCGGTTGCGGTTCCTCAATGACGTGGGTCTCGAATATCTCAGCCTGTCGCGCAATTCCGGCACGCTGTCGGGCGGCGAGAGCCAGCGCATCCGGCTGGCCTCGCAGATCGGCTCAGGCCTGACGGGCGTGCTCTACGTCCTCGACGAGCCGTCGATCGGCCTGCACCAGCGCGACAATGCCCGGCTGCTCGACACGCTGCGGCATCTGCGCGATATCGGCAACACCGTGATCGTCGTCGAGCATGACGAAGACGCCATCATGACGGCCGATTATGTCGTCGATATCGGACCGGCGGCCGGCATTCACGGCGGTGAGGTCGTGGCGCAGGGCACACCGCCGGAAATCCTTGCCAATCCGAACTCGCTGACCGGCAAATACCTCTCCGGCGAGCTTTCGGTTGCGGTTCCGGCCGAGCGGCGCAAGCTGAAGAAGAAAAAGGAAATTACCGTTGTCGGCGCCCGCGCCAACAACCTGAAGAACGTCACGGCCTCCATCCCGCTCGGCGTCTTCACGGCGGTTACCGGCGTGTCGGGCGGCGGCAAGTCCACCTTCCTGATCGAAACGCTCTACAAGGCGGCGGCGCGCCGCATCATGGGCGCACGTGAAAACCCGGCAGAACACGACCGGATCGACGGCTTCGAGCATATCGACAAGGTCATCGACATCGACCAGTCGCCGATCGGCCGCACGCCGCGCTCCAATCCGGCCACCTATACCGGCGCGTTCACGCCGATCCGTGACTGGTTTGCCGGTCTGCCGGAAGCAAAGACGCGCGGCTATCAGCCGGGCCGCTTCTCCTTCAACGTCAAGGGCGGCCGCTGCGAGGCCTGCCAGGGCGACGGCGTCATCAAGATCGAGATGCACTTCCTGCCGGATGTCTACGTCACCTGCGACGTCTGCCACGGCAAGCGCTACAACCGTGAAACGCTCGACGTACATTTCAAGGGCAAGTCGATCGCCGACGTGCTCGACATGACCGTCGAGGAAGGCGTCGAGTTCTTCGCCGCGGTTCCGGCCGTGCGCGACAAGCTGCAGGCGCTGCAGGGTGTCGGCCTCGGCTATATCAAGGTCGGCCAGCAGGCAAACACGCTGTCGGGCGGCGAAGCACAGCGCGTCAAGCTCGCCAAGGAATTGTCGAAACGCTCGACCGGCCGCACGCTCTATATCCTCGACGAGCCGACCACCGGCCTGCATTTCCATGATGTCGCCAAGCTGCTCGAAGTGCTGCACGAACTGGTTAACCAGGGCAATTCGGTCGTTGTCATCGAGCACAATCTCGAAGTCATCAAGACGGCCGACTGGGTGATCGATTTCGGCCCGGAAGGCGGCGACGGCGGCGGCGAGGTGATCGCGGCAGGAACACCGGAGGATATCGTCAAGGAAAAGCGGTCGCATACCGGAGCCTTCCTGAAGGAACTGCTGGAGCGGCGGCCGATCCGCAAGATGGCTGCGGCGGAATAGCCTGGACAATGAGGGGAAGATAGTATGTCAACATCAGGCACGATCCGCTGCGGTATCGGCGGCTGGACCTTCGATCCCTGGGAGGGGACGTTCTATCCGGAAAAGCTGTCGAAGAAGCGGCAGCTCGAATATGCCAGCAGCCAGTTGAAGGTGATCGAGGTCAACGGCACCTATTATGGGTCGCAGAAGCCGGAAACCTTTGCCAAATGGGCCTCCGAGGTCCCCGACGGTTTTGTCTTTTCGCTGAAGGCCAGCCGCTTTGCCACCAACAAGAAGGTGCTGGCGGACGCCGGCGAATCGATCGGCAAGTTCCTCGGTCAGGGACTGACGGAGCTGGGACCGCATCTCGGCCCCATCCTCTGGCAGTTCATGCCGACCAAACAGTTCGATGCCGGTGATTTTGGCGCCTTCCTGGCACTCTTGCCGGAAAAGCAGGATGGCCTGACGCTGCGTCATGTCGTCGAGGTCCGTCACCCCTCGTTCCGCACGCCGGAATTCACGGCACTGCTGGCGAAACACAATGTCGCCGTCGTCTGCGCCGATCACGCGGAATATCCGATGATCGCCGACGTGACCTCGGATTTCGTCTATGCGCGCCTGCAGACCGGCAGCGACGATGTCGCGACCTGCTACGATGACAAGCGGCTGGATCTCTGGGCTGATCGCCTGAAGACCTGGGCATCCGGCGGTATGGTCGATGGGCTCGAACGTGGCGATCCCGCGCGCAAGCCCGAAAAGAAACCACGCGATGTGTTTGCCTTCTTCATCACCGAGGGCAAGGTCAATGCGCCGAATGGCGCGCGGGCTTTGCAAAAACGCGTCGACTGATCAGGCCGGCAGCGGCTCGATCGCCGCGGCCAGGTCTTCCGCCGTCAGCCCCTCGCCTGCCTTGGCACCGGCCCGGCCGTGGCGCCAGACACCCGCTGCGGCGGCTTCGAAGGCGGGCATGCCCTGCGCCAGATGTGCGCCGATGATGCCGGCGAGCGTATCGCCCGATCCGGCCGTGGCAAGCCAGGGCGGCGCGTTGGTGTTGATTGCGGCGCGGCCATCGGGCGATGCGATCACCGTATCGGCGCCCTTGTAGACGATGACGGCATGACTGCGCTTGGCGGCCGCGATGGCGCGGTCGACCTTCGAGAGGGTTGGGTCTGCGTCGATATCCGGAAACAGCCGGGCAAACTCGCCGTCGTGCGGAGTCATGACCAGATGGGTTTCGCCCTGCGCATAAGCCTCGAAAAGCAAGGACGGGTCGTCCTTGAAAGCGGTGATCCCGTCCGCATCGAGCACCAGCGCCCGGTCGTTGAGCAGCAGCGCGTATTGGCGGGCTGTTTCCAGATCGCCGAACCCCGGACCCAGCACGAAGGCTCCGATGCGCTTGTCGGCAAGCCAGCGCGCAAGAGCGCCGGCATCACCAATTTCCTTCAGCATCACGGCTGTCAGATGCGCAGCGTTGGCATCGAGCGCGGCGGAGGCCGACGCCAGCGTAACCAGTCCGGCGCCGGCCTTCAATCCGGCCGCTGCCGAAAGCCGCGCCGCACCCGTTGCCAGCGGGCCGCCGGAGAAAACCGCGAGATGGCCGCGCTTGAATTTATGGGCCGACGGATCAAGCGCATGCGCCTGTCCGGCCCAGAGATGCGGGCCGTTTTCACTCAGCCCGCTTGTGTGGGCAGCCAAGATGCGTTGCGGGATGCCGATATCGAACACTTCCAGGCTGCCGCAGAGCGTGCGGCCCGGCAGCAGCAGATGCCCCGGCTTTCGCGCCATGAACGTGACGGTATGGCTGGCGTGAAAACTCTCGCCCAGCACCTGCCCCGTGCGGCCGTCAACGCCGGACGGCAAGTCCACCGCGATAACCGGCAGCTGCTCGCTCCCGACGGCGCGCATCACGGCCGCCACCTCATCCGGCACGGCGCGCGACAGGCCGGCGCCGAACAGGGCATCGATGACGATGTCGCCTGGCCTGGGCCTGTATTTCGCCAGCGGTTCGCCGGCATGCCCCCATCCCGCACAGGCACGGGCGGCATCGCCTTTCAGATGGGCGGGATCGCCGAGAGCATGGACCGCAACCTGCGCTCCGCTCGCGTGCAAGGCGGCGGCGGCAATATATCCATCGCCGCCGTTGTTGCCGGGCCCGCACAGGACGACAAACCGCAACGCCTGCGGATAAAGCCGCAAGGCGGCCGCCGAAACGGCCGTGCCCGCGGAGGTCATGAGCCTGAAACTGTCGATCCCCGACAGCGCCGCGTCGCGATCGATCGCGGACATTTCGGCAGGGGTTATGATGGAATCGTCCCGGTCAACTGGCATGGCAACAAAATGCCCCCAAGCCGGTGAACCGACAAGCATAAAACGCCAGCCTATTTTGGCTATTTTTTATGCATTTGCACATATTTGCCGCTCAAATATAACGCTTAACGGAGCATCCGGCACAACAAGCTGCGGACAATCATCATTGCCGTAGGAAAATTCATAAAAAATAGGCAAAAGGCGCTGTTTATTCCGAATAAAGGGATATGATCGGGACAGATGGAGGAGTTTTCATCCAAAACGGCATCGCATTTGCCATATCTGGCATGTAAAATGCATATCGAGGGCGAGCGGGCATAAGCCTGCCATAACGGGAGAAGCGGAGAGATATTTTCTCATGAAAAAGATCGAAGCGATCATAAAGCCTTTCAAGCTTGATGAAGTGAAGGAAGCCCTTCAGGAAGTTGGCCTCCAGGGTATCACCGTCACCGAGGCGAAGGGTTTTGGACGCCAGAAAGGCCATACGGAACTGTACCGTGGGGCAGAATACGTTGTTGATTTTCTCCCCAAGGTGAAAGTCGAAGTCGTGCTGGCTGATGAAAACGCGGAGGCCGTGATCGAGGCCATCCGCAACGCCGCCCAGACCGGACGTATTGGCGACGGAAAGATTTTCGTCTCCAATATCGAGGAGGTCATTCGGATCCGCACCGGCGAGACCGGTATCGACGCCATCTAATCCGCCCGGCCGTTCGGTTCGGGCTCTACCTCGTCATCTCAAAAGAGGGACTTACAAAACATGACGACTGCAAATGATATCCTCAAGCAAATCAAGGATAACGACGTCAAGTTCGTTGATCTGCGCTTCACGGACCCGAAGGGCAAGCTGCAGCACGTAACCATGGACGTCGGCTGTGTTGATGAGGACATGTTCGCCGACGGCGTCATGTTCGACGGCTCGTCGATCGGCGGCTGGAAGGCCATCAATGAATCCGACATGGTGCTGATGCCCGATCCGGCAACCGTGCACATGGATCCCTTCTTTGCCCAGTCCACCATGGTCATCGTCTGCGACATTCTCGACCCGGTCTCCGGCGAAGCCTATAACCGCGATCCGCGCGGCATCGCCAAGAAGGCCGAAGCCTACCTCAAGGCATCCGGCATCGGCGACACCATCTTCGTTGGTCCGGAACCGGAATTCTTCGTCTTCGACGACGTGAAGTACAAGGCCGACCCCTACAACACCGGCTTCAAGCTCGACTCGTCGGAACTGCCGTCCAACGACGACACCGACTACGAAACCGGCAACCTCGGCCATCGTCCGCGCGTCAAGGGCGGCTATTTCCCCGTTCCGCCGATCGACAGCTGCCAGGACATGCGTTCCGAAATGCTGACGGTTCTGACCGAAATGGGCGTCACCGTCGAAAAGCAGCACCACGAAGTGGCCGCCGCCCAGCA
The DNA here is from genome assembly GCF_001687365.1 of Pararhizobium polonicum. Taxonomy (GTDB): domain Bacteria; phylum Pseudomonadota; class Alphaproteobacteria; order Rhizobiales; family Rhizobiaceae; genus Pararhizobium; species Pararhizobium polonicum. The sequence goes on along the minus strand of NZ_LGLV01000011.1, from coordinate 201,245 downwards.
CGAGCTCGGCGTCAAGTTCGACACGCTGGTGCGCAACGCCGACAAGATCCAGATCTACAAGTACGTCGTCCATCAGGTCGCCAACGCCTATGGCAAGACGGCAACCTTCATGCCGAAGCCGATCTTCGGCGACAACGGCTCGGGCATGCACGTGCACCAGTCGATCTGGAAGGACGGCAAGCCGACCTTCGCCGGCGACGAATATGCCGGCCTGTCGGAGTCCTGCCTGTTCTACATCGGCGGCATCATCAAGCATGCCAAGGCGATCAATGCCTTCACTAACCCGACGACCAACTCCTACAAGCGTCTGGTTCCGGGCTATGAAGCGCCGGTTCTGCTCGCCTATTCGGCCCGCAACCGTTCCGCCTCCTGCCGTATTCCGTTCGGGACCGGTCCGAAGTCGAAGCGCGTCGAAGTTCGCTTCCCCGATCCGCTGGCAAACCCGTATCTCGGCTTTGCCGCCATGCTGATGGCCGGCCTCGACGGCATCAAGAACAAGATCCATCCCGGCAAGGCCATGGACAAGGATCTCTATGATCTGCCGCCGAAGGAACTGAAGAAGATCCCGACCGTCTGCGGCTCGCTGCGCGAAGCGCTCGAAAGCCTCGACAAGGACCGCAAGTTCCTGACAGCCGGCGGCGTCTTCGACGACGATCAGATCGATGCCTATATCGAACTGAAGATGGTCGAAGTCATGCGTTTCGAAATGACCCCGCATCCGGTCGAATTCGACATGTACTACTCGGCTTAACAGCCGGTTCCGGGCCCGCCCTGGCGGGTCCATCTCAAACAAAAGGCCGGCTTCGCATGCGAAGCCGGCCTTTTGTTTTCAAACGCTATGCTCAGCTCAGTTCTTCTTCAGCCGCTGCTTCAGGAGGTTGAGATATTCCTCGTTGCCATCCGGCTGCTGGCTCACCGCTTCCGGCACCTTGCATGCCGGCTTGTAGTCGATCGCCATGCCGGCCTTGACGCAGATACCAACCTGCCAGCCGGGTGGCAGTGCCGTCAGATCGACGTCCTTCCATTTCGGATGGCCGGTCTCCTGCAGCTTGTCGAGATTGTTGAGAATGAGGCTGGAGAACTCCGACACCGCCTTGCAGCTTTCGCGCTGGTAGGCATTGCGCTTGACGTCATAATCATAGGTCATCATCACAGCCTTGACGGCGATCAGGTCAACGGGATCCTTCTGGAAGTCATAGGTTCCGCCGGCGATGCGCGACCGCGTATAGGTTGCCAGCAACGGCGCCTCGGTGATCGGCACGAGATGGAACCTGGCCCCGTCGATCGGATTGTTCTTGAACAGTGCTGCCGGCGCACCGGCCACATAGAAGAACGCATCGATTTCGCCGGACAGCAGTTTCGGCAAGGCGGCGTCGGGGTTGAGCGGCACCCGCTCGCCGGTCTTTACCTGCAGGATATCGAGGATCAGAGACGATGTGAGAAAGGTGCCGCTGTCCTTGACGCCGACGGCAACCTTTTTGCCGGCAAGACCGCCCATGTCCTTGATGTCGGCGCGCGCCAGAACATGGATTTCCTCATTGTAGAGCGGGAACATGATGCGCACGCCGCGCACCGCCTGCTGCACCTCCGGATCGTCAGCCTCGAAGGTTTTCAGATATTCCAGCACGTCGCTCTGGACGATGCCGAACTGGGTGTTCCTGCTGTTGCGCACGCCGACGAAGTTTTCGAGCGAGCCGGCCGATTCCTTGACGTTGAGCGTCAGGCCGCATGTCTTGCCGAGCGTTGCGACGTCCCGTCCGATCTGGATATAGGTGCCTTGCGGCCCGCCGGTCATGATGTTCTTTTCGAATTCGGCCGCCGATGGCGGGGCGAGCGAAACGGCTGCAAGGATCGTTGCGGCAGCAATGGCCTGTCGAAACATCATATCTTCTCCCAAAAGGCCGTCCGCCCCGGTAAGGCGGATGCCGGTTTGTCAGCAGTCACTCTTAAAATCGCGCATCAGGTTGCGCATCAGGATCAACGGCACCCTGCCGAAAGCGTCTTCCAGCGCATCCGTGACACAAGCGCCCGATACCAGCCGGTCTTTGAGACGCTGTTTCTTTTCATCGTCCAGTAAGCTCACACCGCGCGTTGCGCCGATGATCTTGTCCACCATCGAGCGATCGCGCGGCTTCAATCCCGCGGCTGGAACGGTCTCTTCGGTTTCGGCTACCGGTTTGTCGATTGCAGGCGTATCGGACGGAACGACGGTCGTCTTTCCGGCAACAGCGGCCTGATCCTCAAGCTGCGTCTCGAGCGCCTCGACCTTGCGGCGCTCGTCGGCGAGACTTTGCTCCAGCGTCTGGATCTGTACGTCACGCGCCAGATCGAGTGCGGACTTGAAGGTTGGCGGCTTTTTCTCTGCCTCCGTCACCTTTTGCTCCAGTGCCTTGCGCGCAGCCACGGTGTCCGCCATGGCCCGTTCCACGGCGGCTTTCAGATCGGTGACCTGCTTGTTCAGGGCGGCCTTATCGGTACTGAGGTTTTGGACCTGTGTACGGGCGTCGGCAACCTCGGCCTTCGCCGTGCTTAACTGTTGCGTGAGCCCGGCAATCGTCGCGGTAAAATCATCCGCCGCGGTTTTCGCCGCCGTCTTTTCCGTCGAAAGCAGCTTTTCAAGCGCGGAGATATCGGCGTCGCGCTTGTCGAGCAGGCGATGGAGCTTGGGAACTTCGTTCAGCGTCAGGTCGGCATAGTCTTTTTCGAGTTCGCCTGCCCAGCTTCCGGAATTCCTTTTGAGTTCGGCCAGATTGCTGTTCGCCGTGTCCTTCTCTGCCGTTACCGCAGCCAGTTCATCCCTCAGCGAGTCCGTCTGCGCCGTCAATGCGGCGATTTCCGTCTGCATCTGCTGGCGGGCAAACCAGAAATAGCCGCCGGCGGCAGCCAGCAACAGGCACAGAACAGCCGGCAGCAACAGGCTGGACGAACCGCCGCCGCGTGTCACCTGATTGTTCCTGCCCCACTGATTGCTCATGCCGTATCCACCACCGAAGAACGCTCCATCAAAGGAGGTACGATGAATTTCCCGGAGAGGCAAGCAATGGCATCAGTTGCACCTGCGCCTCAATTCTGCGACCGGCATACGCCCGCCGCCGCCTGCGCTTCGCACTTGATGTTTGATGAAAAACCACCACATATGAAGGCGAAAGGAACCTAACATGATGAAACAAAGAGACGCAAAATTTCAGATTGGACAGGTTGTTCGCCATCGCGTGTTTCCATTCCGCGGCGTCATATTCGATGTCGATCCGGAATATGCCAACACCGAGGAATGGTGGAATTCGATTCCCGCCGAGGTCCGCCCGACCAAGGACCAGCCGTTTTACCATCTGCTGGCGGAGAACGACGAGACGGAATATGTCGCCTATGTCTCCGAACAGAATCTCGTTTCGGATGAGAGCGGAATGCCCGTGCGCCACTCGCAGGTGAATGCCTTCTTCGATCCGGAGACCGTTGGCCAGTACAAGCCGAAAGCGGTCGTCCAACACTGACAATCATTCACTGCCGATGACCATTGTCTGAAAACAAAACAGCCCGGACGAGATTTCGTCCGGGCTGTTTTGTTGGATTGGATCGGCAATCAGTTTGCCTTGGCAGCCTTCTGGGCTTCTTCAAGCTTCTTGCGGGCGTCTTCAGCCTTTTTCTGCATTTCTTCCTGCAGCAGGCGCTGACGCTCTTCGAGCTTGGACTGCTCGATCGGCTCGCCGTCGAAGACGCCGGTGAAGCCGCCGAGCGAAATCTTGATCGGGTTCGGGGCACGCTGGAAGTTGACCGAAGTGAAGACCACCTCGCCGCCCTTCTTCAAGCTTGCGAGAACAGCGTCGCTCAGCGGAACTTCTGCGACGCACTTGTCCGGCATGCAGATGGCGTAGTCGAGCTTGGAGCCCTTGCCGCCGTCGATCTGCATCTGGATGCCCGGCGGGATCAGACGTGCGGACGGAACCGAAACCTGCAGCACCTTGCGGTTGACCTTGCCCTGAACGCTGATGAGGCCAATGGCCGTAATCAGCTGGCCGTTGTTGGCCGTCAGGAGGTTCTGCACGATGCAGACATCGTTGTCTTCCTGCTTGGTGCAGACCTTGAACCAGCCCTGCGGCGGACGGCCGGCGGCCTGCTCCTGCGCAAAGGACGCAACAGGCATGGCGGCAACCGCAACCGCGCCGGCAAATGCCGACAGTGCAGCCTTCTTGGTGAAGTTCGACTTGAAGATCATAACGATATCCGTCTCCTGAATTCCGGTGTCTGAGCTGTCTTAGGCCGCTCGTCATCAATGGTCAGCTGCCCGCTCTCCTGTTGGGCAAATAAGGCAATTGCATGACCCTCGTCTCCGGGAACACCTGTTACAGTGAGCGGCCACGGATATCCAGTCTTTCCGTAAATTTTTTGCGATCAACTCTTGAGCCGGCATGGGCCTTTTACAGTATCTTCCGGTTGGAAATGCCGGTCAACGTGATAATTTGCCGTGATTCACATGGCCGACGACAGCAGGAGGCGGGCTTGCGCGCACTATTTTTGGGTATGATTTCGCTGCTGGCCACTCTTGGTATGGGCATGGCGGCAAAGGCCGAGCCGGTTCACGGCATCGCCATGCATGGCGAACCCGCCCTGCCCGCCGATTTCAAGAACTTCCCTTATGTCAAGCCGGATGTGAAGAAGGGCGGCCATGTCTCCTATGGCGTCGTCGGCACATTCGACAGCCTCAACCCGTTCATCCTGAAAAGCATGCGCACCACGGCGCGCGGCATGCTGGATCCGGAATACGGCAATCTCATCTATGATTCGCTGATGCAGCGTTCCCGCGACGAGGCCTTTTCGCTCTATGGCCTGCTGGCCGAGACCGTCGAATGGGACGACGACCGCACCTTCATCCAGTTCAACCTCAATCCGAAGGCGAAATGGGCCGACGGACAGCCGGTCACGCCGGAAGACGTCATCTTCACCTTCGAGCTGTTTCGCGACAAGGGGCGCGTACCCTTCAGCACCCGGCTGGCGAAAGTCGAGAAAATGGAAAAGGTTGGCGACCGCAGCGTCCGCTTCACCTTCAACGATCAGGCCGACCGCGAATTTCCGCTCTTGATCGCCATGACGCCGATCCTGCCGAAACATGCGACCGACGTGGCAACATTCGACCAGACATCGCTGAAATTTCCGCTCGGCTCTGGACCGTACCGTGTTGCCGAGGTCAAACCGGGCGAACGGATCGTCTACAAGCGTAATCCCGACTACTGGGCCAAGGACCTGCCCACGAAAGTCGGCTTCGACAATTACGACGAGATTTCCGTCGAATATTTCCTGCAGGACAATTCGCTGTTCGAGGCCTTCAAGAAGGGCGAGATCGACATCTATCCGGAAGGTAGCCCGACGAAATGGTCGCGCAGCTATAACTTCCCGGCGATCCAGTCGGGCAAGGTGATCAAGGACACGTTTACCCCGAAGACCCCTTCCGGCATGCTTGGCTTCGTCTTCAATACGCGCCGTCCGATGTTCGAGAATGCCAAGCTTCGCCAGGGCCTGGCGCTGGTCTTCGATTTCGAATGGGTGAACAAGAACCTGTACGACAACGCCTATACCCGCACGCAGAGCTTCTGGCAGAATTCCGGACTGTCCTATCTCGGCGTGGCGGCCGATGACCGCGAACTGTCGCTGCTCGGCGATATCCGCAACCGAATCAATCCATCGGTCCTCGACGGCACCTATCGCCTGCCGGTCACGGACGCTTCCGGGCGCGACCGCAACGTGCTGCGCGAGGCGGTGACGCTGCTGCGCGAAGCCGGTTACAGCATCAAGGACGGCAAGATGGTCAACGAGAAGGGCACCCCGCTCGCCTTCGAGATCATGACCCAGAACGAGGGTCAGGAAAAAATGGCGCTCGCCTACCAGCGCTTCCTTGCAGCGCTTGGAATCGTCGCGTCCGTGCGCACCGTCGACGATTCGCAATATCAGCAGCGCAGCCAGTCCTTCGACTACGACATTATCATCAAGTCGTTTCCGTCTTCGCTTTCGCCGGGGATCGAGCAGATTTCCTATTGGGGGTCCCAGTCGCGCGACCAGCAAGGCAGCTCGAACTTCGCCGGCGTCGCCAGCAAGGATGTCGACACCTTGGTCAACGCCATCCTCCAGGCCAAGACCGTTGAAGACTTTACGGCAGCGGTCCGCGCCCATGACCGGCTGCTCGTCTCGAGTTTCTATCTCGTGCCGCTCTATCACGTCGGCTCGCAATGGGTCGCCCGCGAGAAACGCATCGGCCGGCCGAGCGTCGTGCCGCTCTACGGCTATCAGCTGCCGACGTGGTGGGATGAAACTGTGCAGTGATGCGGAATTGATGGCGGTATACTTTTGGTAACGCATTGAAACCGGAAACGCAGGCGCTTATGTCGCTGATCGACCACTTTCAGCGCAAGGAGAAAAGCGTCATGGATCATGTCAACATCGACGTCGTCTCCGATGTCGTCTGCCCCTGGTGCTATCTCGGCAAGGCGAGGCTCGATCAGGCGATCGCCAATGTTGCCGGGGATATCTTCGTCACGGTGAACTGGCGCCCCTATCAGCTCAATCCCGACCTGCCACCGGAAGGCGTCGATCACAAGGCGCATCTCGCCGCCAAGCTGGGCAGCCAGGCAGCGGTCGATCGGGCGCATGAGATGCTGACCGGCCTTGGCCAGCAGGATGGCATCGCCTTCAATTTCGACGCGGTGAAGATCAGCCCGAATACGCTCGATGCCCATCGCCTGATCCGCTGGGCGCTGACCGATGGGCCTGCTACGCAGAGCAGGGTGACTGCGCTGCTGTTCAAGGCCAATTTCGAAGAGGGACGCAATGTCGGCGATCACGCCGTCCTGCTGGATATCGCCACCGAGGCCGGCCTCGACCGCGCCGTGATCGCGGCGCTGCTGGCCTCGGATGCCGACAAGGATGCGGTTTCCGAGGAAATCGAGATGGCGCGCGGCATGGGCGTCACCGGCGTACCGTGTTTCATCATCGACAGCCAATATGCCGTGATGGGAGCCCAATCCGTCGAGGTTCTGACGGACGCCCTGCGTGATATCGCCAAGATGAAGGATACATCCCAGATCAATTGATCCGGTGCCGCTCCGGAAAACCGCGCGAGATTTCGCGCGGTTTTCTGTTTTCGATTAGCTTTTTGCCAGACCGGCCAATTGCGTCATCACCACCGCAGCGCCCGCCAGCCGCTTTTCCGGCGTCGGGAAATCGCGCTGGAAGAAGATGCTGTGATCCGGCCGGATCTTCGCCATGATACCCTGCTTGGCGATATAGCCAACCAGCGCGCCCGGATTGGGGAATTCGCGGTTGCGGAACTGCACCACGACACCCTTCGGCCCCGCATCCAGCTTTTCGACATTGGCGGTGCGGCAGAGCGACTTGATATAGACGATCTTCAGTAGATGCTGCACTTCGAGCGGCAGCGGGCCGAAGCGGTCGATCAGTTCGGCGCCGAAAGCGTCGATATCGCCAAGCTCGGTGATCTCGCCCAGACGCCGGTAAAGGCCAAGCCGCAGATGCAAGTCGGGCACATAGTCGTCCGGGATCATCACCGGCGTTCCCACCGAGATCTGCGGCGACCAACCACTGTCGGCGATCTCCTCGTCACCCTTCAGCTCGGCGACGGCCTCCTCCAGCATCTGCTGGTAGAGTTCGAAGCCGACTTCCTTGATATGGCCGGATTGCTCGTCGCCGAGCAGGTTTCCGGCGCCGCGGATATCGAGGTCGTGGCTGGCCAGCTGGAAGCCGGCGCCCAGCGTATCGAGCGACTGCAATACCTTGAGCCTGCGCTCCGCCATGCCCGTCAGCGTCCGGTTGACCGGCAGCGTGAACAGGGCAAAGGCACGCACCTTGGAGCGGCCGACGCGGCCGCGTAGCTGGTAGAGCTGCGCCAGCCCGAACATGTCGGCGCGGTGCACGATCAGCGTATTGGCCGTCGGCACGTCGAGGCCGGATTCGACGATGGTCGTCGACAGGAGAACATCATAGCGGCCTTCGTAGAAGGCGTTCATGATATCTTCCAGTTCCGTCGCCGGCATCTGGCCGTGGGCGACGGCGACCTTCAACTCCGGAACATCCGATTTCAGGAAATCATGAATCTCCGAGAGATCGGCAAGCCGCGGACAGACATAGAAACTCTGGCCGCCACGGTAATGTTCGCGCATCAGCGTTTCGCGGATCACCAGCGCATCGAAAGGCGAGATGAAGGTGCGCACGGCCATGCGATCGACCGGCGCCGTGGTGATCAGCGACAGTTCGCGCACCCCGGTCAATGCCAGCTGCAGCGTGCGCGGGATCGGCGTTGCCGACAGCGTCAGCACATGCACATCGGATTTCAGCTCCTTCAGCCTCTCCTTGTGCTTGACGCCGAAATGCTGCTCCTCATCGATGATCAGGAGGCCGAGATTGGCAAAGTTGATCGAGGCACCGAGCAGTGCATGCGTGCCGACGACGATATCGGTCTTGCCCTCTGCCACTTCCTTCTTGGTCAGCGCCAGTTCCTTGGAACCGACGAGACGCGATGCCTGGGCGATGCGCACCGGAAGCCCGCGGAAGCGCTCGGTAAAGGACTTGAAATGCTGGCGGGCAAGAAGCGTGGTGGGGACCACGACGGCCACCTGAACGCCGTTCATGGCGGCGATGAAGGCGGCGCGCAGCGCCACTTCCGTCTTGCCGAAACCGACGTCACCGCAGACCAGCCGGTCCATCGGCCGGCCGGCGCCAAGATCGTCGCGCACCGATTCGATCGACGTCATCTGGTCTTCGGTCTCGTCATAGGGGAAGCGCGCTGCAAATTCGTCGTAGAGACCTTCCGGCGTGGTGAGCACCGGCGCGTGGCGGATCAAACGTTCGGCCGCGATGCGGATGAGCCCGCCGGCCATGTCGAGCAGGCGCTTCTTCAGCTTGGCCTTGCGCGCCTGCCAGGCAACACCGCCGAGCTTGTCGAGGACGGCATCGCTGCCCTCGGAGCCATAGCGCGACAGGAGTTCGATGTTTTCGACCGGCAGGAAGAGTTTTGCCTCGTCGGCATAGACGAGTTCGAGGCAGGCATGCGGTGCGCCCGCCGCCTCGATGGTGCGCAGGCCGATGAAGCGGCCGATGCCGTGTTCGGCGTGCACGACGATGCTGCCTTCGTCGAGCCCGGCCACTTCGGCGATGAAATCCGCGCCACGCTTGCGGCGTTTCGAGCGCCGCACCATGCGGTCGCCAAGAATATCCTGCTCGCCGATGACGACGAGGTTGCCGGTCTCGAAACCGCTTTCGAGGCTGAGGACGGCAGAGGCCGCCTCCCCGGATTTCAGGCTGTTCAGCTCCGACAGCGCCTTGACCGGCTTGATATTGGCAAGCCCATGCTCGGCCAGCACCTGCAGGAGCCGGTCGAGCGATCCTTCCGACCAGGCGGAAATCAGCACCCTGGCGCCCTTGGCGCGGCGGTCGGCGATATATTTGACGGCCAGATCGAAGACATTGACGCGCTCGGCGTCGCTGGTCGTTTCGGTCGCGTTCTTTGCCCAGCGCACCCCGAGCCGCGCATCAATCGCGATGACCTGGCGCGCTTCGCCCTCATGTTCGCTAAACGGCGAGAGGCGGACGGCATTGCGCGAGACCAGCGCGGCATTGAACGCGTCAGCGCTCAGATACAGCATCTCCGGCGGCACCGGCTTGTAGGGCGTGCCCTGGGAGATCTGCGACTTGCCCGGCGAGACGGATGCCTGACGTGCCTCGTAATAGTCCTGAACGAGCTTGGAGCGTTCGGCCGCTGCTTCGCGGACGACATGATCGGTAACGATGTGAAAGCCGGCGAGATAATCGAAAACCGTATCGAGACGGTCGTAGAACAACGGCAGCCAATGCTCCATGCCGGCATAACGCCGGCCTTCGGAGACCGCCAGATACAGCGCATCGTCGCGCGTCGCAGCGCCAAACATCGACAGGTACTGTGTGCGGAAATGGCTGATCGTCTCAGGCGTCAGAGACACTTCGCTCATCGGGTTGAGATCGAGGGAGCGGGCCTGGCCGGTGGTGCGTTGGCTGGCCGGGTCGAAGGAGCGGATGGTCTCGAGCGTATCGCCGAAGAAATCCAGCCGCACCGGTTCGTCGCTACCGGGGACGAACACATCGAGAATGCCGCCTCGAACGGCATATTCGCCGACTTCGCGAACGGTGGCGACGCGCTCGAAGCCGTTGCGCCCAAGCCTTGCCGCGATATCGTCCATCCGGATCGTCGCCCCGGGCCGGGCGGAAAAGGCGAGGCTCTCGATAATATCCTGCGGCGCCATTTTCTGCAGTGCCGCATTGACCGTCACCAGCACGATCGCCGGATGCGGCTTTTTCGCGTGTGCAATCAGGCCGCTCAGCGTCGCCAGACGCCGGGCCGAGGTATCGGCGCTCGGCGAAACACGGTCATATGGCAGACAGTCCCAGCCCGGCAGGGTCAGAACCGGAATGTCCGGCGCCGCAAACCCCAGCATCTGCTCGACATCGGCGATGCGCTGGCCGTCCGAAAGAATATAGGCAACCGGACCGTTGGCGCGCGCAAGCTCCGCGAGAATCAGCGGCTCGACGCCGGCCGGCACCGGGCCGATGGTCAGCTCGCGGGTGGCGCGCGCGACTTTCCTGGGATCAAAACCGGCAATCATCGGTCGTTTCTGTCCTTGTCGGTAAAGAGAACATCGAAATCCGGACGATAGGAAACGATGCGTTCGAACAGGGGCGTGCGGAAACGCTCCGGCACCGGCTGCGATCCGAGGACCCACTTGACCAGATCGTTGTCCTCTTCCGCCATGATGGTTTCGAGTTCATCGAGATCGGTTTCGGCCAGGCCGGCGAGTTCATTGTCGGCGAACTGCCCGAAAACCAGGTCCATCTCGCGGATGCCACGATGCCAGGCCCGAAAAAGAATCCGGCGGCGGCGCGGATCGAGATCGGCGCTCGTGCGTGTGATGCCCGTCATCGAAGGTCCTTCCTGTCGCGGCCCGTCCACGGCGGCGCGTTGCCATGGCTCTATAAACGCTGAAAAGAGTATTGTCAGCCTTGCCAAACACCTAATCCTCGTTTCAGTCTGCCTGCCATGCGTCCCGCTCTCCTTGATCCGCTTTTTGCCCCCCTGAACTCGCTTGCCGGCATTGGCCCGAAAGCGGGCGAACTCTATGCGCGTCTTTTGGGACGCGAGAACATCGACGACTGCCGGGTGATCGACCTGATCTTCCATGCACCGCACTCACTGATCGACCGGCGCCACCAGCCGGGAATCGCGCGTGCACCGCAAGGCGTTATCGTCACCATCACCGGCAGGGTCGACCGCCACCAGCCACCGCCGCCCAGAACCAGCCAGCCTTACCGCGTCTTCCTGCATGACGACACCGGAGAACTGGCGCTGACCTTCTTCCGGGTAAAGGGGAACTGGCTGGAAAAGGCATTGCCGGTCGATGAGACCGTCACCGTCAGCGGCAAGGTGGACTGGTTCAACGGCCGCCCGTCGATGGTGCATCCGGATTACATGGTGCGGGCCGCCGAGGCCGAAAACCTGCCGCTGGTCGAGCCCGTCTATCCGCTGACCGCAGGCCTGTCGGCGCGTATCCTGCGCAAGTCGATCGAGGCGGCCCTGCCCCGTATTCCGGGTTTCCCGGAGTGGCTTGACGAGGCGCTGCTCGACAAGCAGAGCTTTGCCTCTGCACGCGACTGTTTTCTGGCGCTGCACGATCCTCGCGACGAAACCGATATCGATCCGCAGGCCCCCGCCCGCCGGCGCATTGCCTATGACGAATTCCTCGCCGGACAACTCTCCCTGTCTCTCGTTCGCCAGCGGCTGCGCAAGGTGGCCGGAACGCCGGTGCATGCGACCGGAAAGCTCAGCGAGCCGGTCCTCGCCGCCCTGCCCTTTTCGCTGACCAACAGCCAAGCAACAGCGATCGCCGAAGTGCTGAAGGACATGGCCGGAACCGAGCGCATGCTGCGGCTGCTGCAGGGCGATGTCGGCTCGGGGAAAACGGCGGTGGCGCTGATGTCGATGCTGGCGGCCGTCGAAAGCGGTGGACAGGCCGTGCTGATGGCGCCGACGGAAATCCTTGCCCGCCAGCATTTCGCGACGCTTTCGAAGATGGCAGCACCCGCCGCGATCAATATCGATGTACTCACCGGCCGCACCAAAGGCCGCGAGCGCGATGCCATTCTGGAACGGATCGCATCCGGCGAGACGCAGATCGTCATCGGTACGCATGCGCTGTTCCAGGATACGGTTGTCTACAGCAACCTGATGCTGGCCGTCGTCGACGAGCAGCATCGTTTCGGCGTTCATCAACGGCTGCGGCTGACGGCCAAGGGAATCTCGCCGCATATGCTGGTCATGACCGCGACACCGATACCGCGCACGCTGGTGCTGGCGGCGTTCGGCGACATGGATGTCTCGAAACTCACCGAGAAACCCGCCGGGCGCAAGCCGATCCAGACCGTGACCGTCTCGACCGAGCGCACCGGAGAGATCGTTGCGAGGCTCCGCACGGCACTTGGCGAAGGCAAGAAGGCCTACTGGATCTGCCCGCTGGTCGAGGAATCGGAAGCTTCCGACCTGATGTCCGTGGACGAGCGCTTCCAGAGCCTGGAAAAGCAGTTCGGTGCGAATGTCGGCCTCATCCATGGACGCATGAACGGTGCGGAGAAGGACGCCGTCATGCTCGCGTTCAAGACCGGCGAGATCCGGCTTCTGGTAGCGACCACCGTTGTCGAGGTCGGGGTCGATGTGCCGGATGCGACGATCATGGTGATCGAGCATGCCGAACGATTCGGTCTCGCCCAGCTCCACCAACTGCGCGGCCGTGTCGGGCGCGGCGACGAGGCATCGACCTGCATTCTGCTCTACAAAGGCCCCTTGAGTGAAAACGGCCGGGCACGGCTGTCGATCCTGCGCGACACGGAAGACGGCTTCCTGATCGCCGAAGAGGACTTGAAACTGCGGGGCGAAGGCGAATTGCTCGGCACGCGGCAGTCCGGCACGCCGGGGTTCCGCATCGCCAGCCTCGAAGCCCATGGCGACCTGCTGGAAATCGCCCGCAAGGATGCTGCCTACATCATCGAGCGCGACCCTGAACTGACCTCGGCTCGCGGTGAAGCTTTGAGAACGCTGCTCTATCTCTACCGGCGTGATGAGGCGATCCGCTTTCTCAGGGCCGGCTGACGGTTTTTCCGCGCTTGAGTGCGGCCGGCACGGTCTCTTCCGGCATGGGCAAGGCCTTTGGCAGATAGTCGGGCGCGACCAGACCGCCGGAGAGCAGCAGCTTGGCAGCGTCCTCGGGGCTCATATCGAGCGGGACGATCTTTTCACGCTGAACGAAAATCAGGAATCCGGCTGTCGGCACCGGCGTCGGCGGCAGGAACACCGCGACCATGTCGAGGCCACGCTCGGTGAACTTGATCGCCATCTCGCCCTTGGCATCCGTCGCGATGAACACCAGCGCCCAGAGGCCGGCGCTCGGATATTCGATCAGGCCGGCCTTCTTGAACGAGTTCGACTGATCCTGCAGCACCGTCTGGAAGATCTGCTTCAGGCCCTTGTAGATCGAGCGGACCAGCGGCGTGCGCACGAGAAGGGATTCGCCGAAACCGACGATGCTGCGGCCGATGAGATTGGCGGCGAAGAAACCGACCAGCGTGATCAGCATCAAAGCGGTCAAAAGGCCGAAGCCGGGGACCGGATAGGGCAGGAAATTGTCGGGATTGTAGTCGAACGGCAGGTAGGGTTTTACCCAGCTGTCGGCCCAGAGGATGAACGACCAGGTGATCCAGGCGGTGATGGCAAGCGGCGCACAGATGATCAGGCCGGTCAGGAAATAATTCCTCAACCGTGTGGCCAGAAACCCACGTGCCGGTTTGTCTGTCATGCCGCTCCGTCTATTCGTCTGCACCGGCGTAAAACGCCGCGTTATAGATCACCATGCCGGAGCCCCCCGCCGAGGACAAGGGCTGCGCCAAAAAATACTGCGGCGCACAATCCTTGAGGACGAACCGGGGATCGTTGCGGAAACCGAATTTGCGATAGAAATCCGGATCCCCCATCACAACGCATCCGGCCGCCGCCTGCTCTCGCAGTCTGTCCAGCCCTCTACGGATCAAGGCACCGCCGATGCCTTGCCCATGATGTGACGGCAGAACCGATATCGGGCCAAGTCCGAACCAGTCCCTCGAACCGTCAGACAGTTCGACGCGGGAGAACGCGGCATGGCCAACGACCTCGCCCTGCAGTTCCGCAACCAGCGAGAGATGGAGCATTCCCGCCACCCGCAGACGATCGATGATCAGGTGTTCGGTCTGTTCGCTGTGCGGATGATCCTTGAAAGCAGCGATTGTGACGGTATGGATCGCCGCGATATCACCTGGCTCTTCGGGACGGATAATCATTCCACGGTAACCGATTTGGCCAGGTTGCGCGGCTGATCGACGTCGGTGCCCATGAAGACGGCCGTGTGATAGGCGAGCAGCTGGATCGGCAGCGAGAAGATCATCGGTGCGATGATCTCGTCGACATTCGGCAGGATGATCGTGCTCATCGTTTCGAGCTTGGAGGCAGCGGCCCCCTTCTCGTCGGTGATGAAGATGATGCGGCCGCCGCGCGCGGCGACTTCCTGCATGTTCGATACCGTCTTTTCGAAGAAACGGTCGTGTGGCGCGATGACGATAACAGGCATGTTTTCGTCGATCAGCGCGATCGGGCCGTGCTTCAGCTCGCCGGCAGCATAGCCTTCGGCATGAATATAGGAGATTTCCTTGAGCTTCAGCGCGCCTTCCATGGCCAGCGGATAGCTGGTACCACGACCGAGATAAAGCACGTCCTTGCATTTCGACAGTTCGCGCGACAGGTTTTCGATCGCCGGCTGGATGCTGTTGAGTACCTTGCCCATGATGCGCGGCATTTCGGCGAGATGGCGGACCAACTGCTTCTCCTCAGCCTCCGAAACCGTCCCACGTGCACGGCCGGCACCGATCGCAAGAGCTGCAAGCACAGAAAGCTGGCAGGTGAAGGCCTTGGTCGAGGCAACGCCGATTTCCGGACCGGCGAGAATCGGGAAGATCGCATCGGATTCCCGCGCAATCGTCGATTCCTTGACGTTGACGACGGCGCCGATCTTCAGGCCGTTTTCCTTGCAATAACGCAGCGAAGCCAGTGTATCGGCCGTTTCGCCGGACTGCGAGATGAACAGGGCTGCGGATTGCGGCGACAGCGGAATGTCGCGGTAGCGGAATTCGGAGGCCACGTCGATTTCGACCGGCAGGCGGGCGTAACGCTCGAACCAGTATTTGCCGACGAGGCCGGCCAGATAGGCGGTGCCGCAGGCGGAGATCGCAAGGCTCGGAACCTTGGCGAAATCGATCGCGGCGGCGATCGGATTGACCCGGTTCTCGATGAAATCGACGTAATGGGCGAGCGCATGCGAAATCACTTCCGGCTGCTCGTAGATTTCCTTTTCCATGAAATGACGGTGATTGCCCTTGTCGACCATATAGGCGGCGGCGACAGAGACCTGACGCGGGCGGGAGACCGGCTTGCCGTCATGATCGAGGATTTCGATGCTGTTGGCCGTCAGAACCGCCCAGTCGCCATCGATCAGATAGGTAATTTCATTGGTGAAGGGCGACAGCGCGATGGCGTCGGAACCAAGGAACATTTCGCCCTTGCCGAAACCGACGGCGAGCGGCGGTCCGCTGCGAGCGGCCATGATCGTGCCCGGGGCATCCTGAAAGATCACGGCAAGCGCATAGGCGCCGGTGACACGGCGAAGCATCGCCTGCATGGCCTCCCGCTGGCTCATGCCATCACGGATCAGCTTGGCAAGCAGTTGCGCCACGACTTCGGTATCGGTCTGCGTCTGGAACGAGGCGCCTGCTGCGGCAAGCTGGTCCTTCAGTTCGGAAAAATTCTCGATGATGCCGTTGTGGACAACGGCAACGCCGTCGGTGAAATGCGGATGGGCGTTGTTTTCGGTCGGCGCGCCATGAGTTGCCCAGCGCGTATGGGCGATGCCGGTCAAGCCTGCCAGCGGCTCGCCGCGCAGCCTGGTTTCCAGATTGACCAGCTTGCCCTCGGCGCGACGGCGTTCAAGAACGCCGTCATGGATCGTCGCGACACCGGCGGAATCATAACCGCGATATTCGAGCCGTTTCAGGGCATCGACAAGGCGTTCGGAGACAGGCTGATTTCCAACGATACCGACGATGCCACACATAGAGTTCTTCTCCGCAATTCTTTGGTGTGACCGGCAGCAGATGAAAGGCATGCCGGTCAAAGTTCATTTTCAGATGCCGCTTTGGTATCGAATTTCGAAAAATGCGCAATCGGCCCGAAACTCACTTTCGGTTTCAGGTTTTAACCGTGGCGCGGCAGCCGGCTACTTCTTTTTGGCAGCCTTTTCGGCCAGATACCGCTCCCGCAAGATTTTTGCCCACCCCGATTTGATCTCCTGACGCGCCCGGCCGAAAGCCACCGCGTCCGCTGGAACATCCTGCGTAATCACGCTGCCGGATGCAACCAGAGCGCCATCTCCGACAGAGACCGGCGCCACGAGAGACGAGTTCGAACCGATAAAGGCATTCGCGCCGATGCGGGTGATGTGCTTGTTGACGCCATCATAGTTACAGGTGATCGTACCCGCGCCGATATTGGTCTTTTCGCCGATGAAGGCATCGCCGATATAGGTGAGATGATTGACCTTGGCGCCGGCGCCGATTTCGGCCTTCTTCACTTCGCAGAAATTTCCGACCTTCGAATCCGGCCCCAGATTGGCACCCGGACGCAGCCGCGCATAGGGACCAACGGTCGCGCCTGCACCGACATGCGCGCCTTCAAGATGGGAAAAGGCGTGGATGATCGCACCGCTTTCGATGGTCACGCCCGGACCGAAGACGACGTTCGGCTCGATCAGCACATCCTGGCCGATCTGCGTATCGAAGGCGAGAAAAACGGTTTCCGGCGCGATCATCGATACGCCTGATACCATCAGCTCGTGACGGCGGCGTTTTTGCCAGATCGCCTCGATCGCCGCCAGTTCGGCGCGGTTGTTGCAGCCGGTCAGTTCCGTTTCCGGTGCCTCGACGGCGATGGCTCTGCCGCCCTCGGCGCGAACGATCTCGACGATATCCGTCAGGTAATATTCGCCCTTGGCGTTGGCATTGCCGATCTTGCCGAGCAGTTCCAGCGCCTTGGCACCGTTGATCGCCATCAGGCCGCCGTTGCAATAGGTGATCTTCTGTTCATCCTCGGTCGCATCCTTCTGCTCGCGGATCGCCAGAAGCGCGCCATTCTCGACAAGCAGCCTGCCGTAGCCGGTCGGATCAGCCGTCTGAAAGCCGATGACGACCACGTCGTTTCCATCGGCCAGCCCCTGCCGGGCCGCCAGAAGCGGTGCCGCGGTGATCAGCGGCGTATCGCCGAACACGACAAGAATATCGTCATAGCCCCTGGCAATGGCCTCCCTCGCGGCCAGAACGGCATGGCCGGTACCGAGGCGCTCCTTCTGGAGAAATGCGGACAGTTCGATGTCGTCACGGGCGGCCGCAGTTGCGACCGCATCGGCGTCGCGGCCAAGGACAAGTGCGGCGGACGAAATCGAAGCATTGACGAGCGACTCAACCACGTGGGCAATCATCGGCCGGCCGGCAACCGGATGCAGCACCTTCGACATGGATGACTTCATCCGGGTGCTCTCTCCCGCCGCCAAAACGATCGCCAGGCATGTGCGCTTCATTCTCGTTCTCCCGTCTTTATGGCCTCCCGGCGTTAAAGCCGGTCACGATTCTGCCCGTTACATAGCAGGAAGAGATTGCAAGAAACATAATCCACGTGAGAACGGCCATGTTAACCCGGATAAAACCCGATCCTGTCATAAGCGGAGAATGACCGTGTTTGACGGTTCCGATGGCCGGGAATGATACCGACGATGCAGGCTTCATCAACCGACACAGTGCCTTCCGCCCGCCCCTGGTCATTTTGGCGCGACGGCCTTGGTGCGACGCTCGCACGGCAGCCGCTGATCGTATTGGCATTGGCCGTTGCCTGCATGCCGCTGGCACTGATGGCGACGGTCATCATGCCGATCGGTCCGATGTACTGGGATCACTATATCTATCTCGACGCGGCCAATCGGATTTCCGACGGCCAGATCCCATCGGTCGACTTTTTCGCGCCGGTCGGCGGCCTCGGCTACTATCTGTTTGCCGGATGGCTTTCCCTGTTTCCGAATGGCCATGCACTTCTTCTGTCCAGCTGGTCGCTCATGACCGTGACCGTCCCGTTGATGGCGCTGATCGTCTGGGATGTGCAGAAACGCTCGGCCGCCATCGCCTACGGCCTGCTGCTCCCCTTCCTGTTCTTTTCGCTCCTGCCGTTCAACACCGGAGAGTTTTACCCCTATCCGGGCTCCGACGGTTTCGGAATTTACAATCGCCAGATCTGCCAGCTGCTCTATGTGCTCGCCGCAGGCCTGGTTTTCGTGCGCGGATGGAAAACACTGGCGGCCGTGACCGCGCTTGCCATGCTTGGCCTGCTGTTCATCAAGGTCACCGGCGTTGCCGCGGGTGTCATCCTCTGCCTGATGGCTTTTGTGGCCGGGCGCTTACCGCTGCGCGCAGCCCTTGCCGCCGGCATCTTCTTCTTTGCGGCGATCGCTGTGCTCGAAGCCGCCTCCGGCATCGTGTCAGCCTATGTCGCCGATATCCTGTCACTGGTCTTGATCAACGACACCAGCCTGCTGCCGCGTCTGCTGCAGGCTGCCTCGATCAATTTCGGTATAATCCTGGCGTGCGGCCTTCTCGGCTTCATATTATTTTTCAACGGTTTTTCCGCGTTTTATGGGAAAATTCGCGCTTTCACCCAAAAACCGGGTTTCGCCGCTTTCGGCGAAGCCGCCGATCAGCCGTTTTTCTGGCTGGCGAGTTTTGTCGTCGCTGGCCTGCTGTTCGAAAGCCAGAATACCGGCAGCCAGGCATTCATCTTCCTGTGGCCGCTGCTGCTTGGCATCATGCTCTTGAGCTACCGGCAAAGAGGCCCCTCCGTCGCGTTCGCGACCATTGCGGTGCTGTCATTGTCCGCTGCATTGCCGCCGGTGGCCGTTATCGCCCAGAAATCGGCACGTGCCTGGATTGGCGCCATCCACAACACGCCGCTCGAACACCATAACCTGAAAAGCATGGGCGCCGTTGGTCTTCGTGACCTGCTCAGCCTGCGCACAGAGCGCCTGCGCGCCAACTACACGGCTTACCGTCCCGCCTATGAGGCGCTGGCCTCAGACGGCGAACTGCCGTCGTTCCTGCTCTATAGCGACTTCGATTTCCAGGCTCTGTGGTTGCGCAGCGCCGATGAAGCCGTCTCGGCAATTCATGCGTTTGAAACGGCCAACAATGTCCGCTTCGAGACGATCATGACGATCGACTTCACCAATCCGTTTCCCTGGCTGATGGACCGGCATGCGCCCCGCTACATCGCCATCGGTGCCGACCCCTACCGCGCCGTGCCGCCGCCGGACCAGCGTGTCCGCGAGGCTGTCGCCGCCGTCGATCTCGCGCTCTACCCGACATGCCCGCCGACCACCGCGCGGCTGAAACTGCTGAACCTTTACGAGCCGATCCTTGCCGCCGGTCATCGCCGCATCACACTGACGCCGTGCTTCGACGCCTTCGTGCGCAACGGAATTGCCGCGAAACCTTAGCCTATCGTCAGTGCGGCAGCCGCAAACGGCTCTCGGTCAGCAGGCCGCTTTCATCCAGTATAGGATGCGCGACGGAGACGATATGCGCATTGATGCGCTTGAGATCGCGCAAAATATCCAGATGCAGCGAACTCGTCTGCAGGCTATCGGCGCGGCCGTCACGCAGACGCTCCAGATGACGCTCGGACGAGCGTTTCTCCATGTGGCGAACATCGACCTTCACCTCCATCAGATGGCGGGCCAGATCCGCATCCCGCGTGACGAAGATGGTCTGGGCTATGCGCAGATTGTCGATGGTGAGATTGAACAGCGTCGTCAGTTCCTGATAGCCGTCCTCGGAAAATTTGAGACCGTTGTCGATCTTCTTCTTGACCTGTTCCGTCAGGCCCTTTTCGATGATGTCGCCGATATGTTCGAGGTTGATGGCATAATCGATGATGACGATGGAGCGTCGTCCATTGTCATCGCTCAGGCCGCTGCGCCCGAGCCGGGACAGGTAGAGTTTGACCTCCTGCTGCAGCAGGTCCACCTGTTTCTCCAGCTTTCCGATGTCCTTCAGTTCGGCAAGATCATTACGATTGAACGCATTCATCGTGCCGATCAGCATCGCTTCGATCAGATCGCCGACGCGCAGGACTTCCCGGGTCGCTCCCGAAAGGGCGATGACCGGTGTCGCCAGCGCCCTGTCGTCGAGATAGAGCGGCCCGGTCTCCGTTTTGGGTTCGTCCGGGATGAGCCGGAGCATGGTGGCCGACAGCAGAGACGAAAACGGCCAGGCCAGAATGGCGAGTGCGACGTTGAAGAGCAGATGAATATCGACCGGCAGTTTTGCTGGCGATAAAGGCAGCGTCTGGAGAAAACCCGCCACCGGTGCCGCCACCGACAACGCGATCAGGCAGCCGATGGCGCGAACGACGAGATTGCCGGCCGTCACTCGCCGGGCGGAAGCGGAAGCCGACAGCGTCGCCATGACCGGCGGCACGGCGCCGCCGAGATTGGCACCGAGGACCAGCGCGATCGTCAGCCCGGACGACAGGATCCCGGCCGACGACAGCGACAGGATGAGAACCACGACCGCAAGGCTGGAGGACGAGACGAAGGCAAGCACGGCGGCGAAAATCAGTGCGACAGGCCAGGCGCTGTCGAGCATGGTGAGGAATGCGCCAAGCGCCGGCGATTGCCGCATCGGCTCCGTCGCCAGCCCAAGCAGATGCAGCGACAACAGCATCAGCCCGATGCCGACCAGAGCGGTGCCCGCCCCCTGCTGGGCACTTGACCGCCCCGCCCGATAGAGCATGACGCCGGCAAGAATGAGCAGCGGCGACAGCCAGTCGATGCCGGTCGCGACGATCCAGGCGGTGACCGCCGTTCCGACGTTAGCGCCCAGCAGCACGATCTGCGCCATGCGCGCACGCACCAGTCCCTTTTCGACAAAAGACGCGATCATCAGCGCGGTCGCGGTAGAGCTCTGAAGCGCGACCGTTGCGACGAAGCCACCGACAAACGAGCGTACCGGTCCACTGGTCCCCTGCGCCAACCCGGTCCGCAGCTTGATGCCGAAAGCACGCGTCGCCCCTTCCTTGACCTGCGACAGGCCAAAGAGCAGCAGCGCGACTGCTCCAAAAAGGTTGACCATGACGATGATGGATTCCATTCGGTACTCCGGCTATCCCGCCGAGATTGCTGCGCGAGAAGCGAGTCGGCATATTCTGGCAGGTCAACATTAGCAGTTTCAGAGGCGCTATCACGCGTGCAGTGGCCGATAATGGCAGATATTTTTCGATTGCCGGCTAACGATTCCGACATGTTTCGGTCTTCAAACGGCAAGCTGTGGAAGAGATATTGCGCCGCCTTCGAAGCATTTGACACGCCATCGGCGGCCTATCTTTCCGGGGCTATTCGCATTCGCCTGCGCCACAGCCGGTTTCCCTGATTTTTTGCGCGCCTCAACCCTTCAATTCCGGCTCGGATTGCTCTAAGGAACGAAACCGGTTGCCGTCCGGCGGCCATGAAATTGCGACGAGGTATGCAGTCCCATGCTTGAATTCCTGAGAAAAGGCGCCCAGACTTGGGTTGTCAAAGGGCTCTTGGTCCTTCTTGTTCTTTCCTTCGGTGTCTGGGGTGTGTCCACGTCGCTTGTACCAGGATCGTCAGACGCCGTTGTGACGGTTGGCGACATCAAGGTGTCGCCCAGCGATTTCCGCCTCGCCTACGAGCGGCAGGTGGCCCAGCTTTCCCGGCAGTTCGGTACGCGGCTGAGCCGCGAACAGGCCAAGGCCTTCGGCGTCGAAGCGCAGGTGTACTCGCAGCTCGTCGCCGGCGCGACGCTCGACCAGCTGTCGGAGAACATGAACCTCGGCCTGTCGCAGGACCGGCTGGCAACGCTGATCAGCGAGGATCCGGCATTCAAGGGCGTCAACGGCCAGTTTGACCGCACGACTTTCTCCAGCGTCCTGCGCAATGCCGGACTGCGCGAGCAGGACTACATCAGCAACCGCAGCCAGGTCGCCGTGCGCTCGCAGGTCGTCGAAGCGCTGTCGGACGGCTACACGCCGCCGAAGGTGCTGGCCGACGCGCTGCGCCAATACCGCAACCAGACGCGCACGATCGACTATCTGCTTTTGTCCAATGCCAATGTCGATCCGGTCAAGGCGCCGTCCGACGAGGTGCTTCAGCCCTGGTTCGAAAGCCACAAGGCCGAGTACCGCGCACCGGAATTCCGCAAGATCAGCTATGTGAAGCTGGAACCGGCCGATATCGCCGATCCTGCTTCCGTTACCGAAGACGAGCTGCGCGCCGACTACGAGAAGCGCAAGAACAGCTTCAGCACGCCGGCAACCCGCACCGTCGAACAGCTTTCCTTCCCCTCGCGTGCGGACGCTGACGCTGCGGCAGTCAAGCTCTCCACCGGAAC
The DNA here is from genome assembly GCF_001687365.1 of Pararhizobium polonicum. Taxonomy (GTDB): domain Bacteria; phylum Pseudomonadota; class Alphaproteobacteria; order Rhizobiales; family Rhizobiaceae; genus Pararhizobium; species Pararhizobium polonicum. The sequence goes on along the minus strand of NZ_LGLV01000011.1, from coordinate 178,637 downwards.
GAGCTTCGATGCTCTGGTCACCGCTTCGGGCAAGACCGCCAGCGACGTGCTGCTCGGTGATTTCACCCGCGACCGGATGCCCGACGCCAAGCTCGGCGATGCCGCTTTTGCCGTTATCGCCGATGGCCAGACGACACCGGTGATCGACGGCGCCTTCGGCCCGGTCATCCTGCGCATCACCAACATCAAGCCGGAAACCGTTCGCGCCTATGACGACGTCAAGGATGAATTGCGCCAGGAACTGGCCCTGACGAACGCCGGCAACGAGATCATGTCCATCCATGACAAATTCGAGGATGCCCGCGTTTCGGGTGCCTCGATGAAGGAAGCGGCCGACCAGACGAACCTCAAGCTGGTTGTCCTCAACGCCGTCGATGCCCGTGGCAACGATGCGAACGGCGAGGCAATTGCCGGTATCCCCGAAGCAAGATCGCTGCTGCAGGAAGCCTTCAAGGCTGAAGTGGGCGGGGAGACCCTGCCGGTCAATCTCGGCCGTGACGGCTATGTCTGGTTCGACGTCGATGAAGTGACGCCATCGCGTGACCGCACGCTGGATGAAGCCCGCGAAAAGGTCGTCTCCGACTGGACCGCGGAGCAGCAGCGCAACGAGCTGGCCGCAAAGGCCGTCGAGCTGAAGGCCCGGGTCGAGAAGGGTGAGACGCTGGCCGCGATTGCAGCCGAACTCGGCATCGCCGTCGAAACCAAGTCCGGACTGCGCCGCGCCGCCGAAGACGCAGCTCTGAGCCCTGCCGCAGTCAGCGCCGCTTTTGGCGGTGCAAACGGCCTGGTTGCCAATGCTGCCGGTATCGGTGGCGAAGGCCAGATCCTTCTGAAGGTCACCGAAGTGGATGACAACAACCCAGGCGACGCGCTGGACAATGACGACCGGCAGATCAATGCCATCGCCCAGGCCAGCGGCGACGACATTCTCGACCAGATGGTCAGCGAGTTGCAGAAGGGCTACGGTGTCACGATCAATCAGCAGCTCGCCGAGCTCGCCCTCTCGCAACAGCGGTAACGCAAAGGGATCAGCATGCCGGACTTGAAGCCTTTCGTCGCCAAGGCCGCAGCGGGCGAGGCGCTCAACCGCGAGGATGCGCGCGCCGCCTTCGAAATCATCATGTCCGGCGAAGCGACGCCCTCGCAGATCGGCGGATTCCTGATGGCGCTGCGCGTGCGCGGCGAGACGGTGGATGAAATCGTCGGCGCGGTCGGCGCGATGCGGGCACGCATGCTGACGGTCGAGGCTCCGTCCGACGCCATCGATATCGTCGGAACCGGCGGCGATGGTGCCGGAACCTACAATATCTCGACGCTTGCCGCGCTGATCGTCGCCGGCGCCGGCGTCCCCGTCGCAAAACACGGCAACCGCGCTTTAAGCTCCAAGTCGGGTACGGCCGATGCTCTTTCCTGCCTCGGCGTGAAGCTCGATATCGGGCCGGATGCCATCGCACGCTGCATTTCCGAAGCCGGTCTCGGATTCATGTTTGCCCAGCAGCATCATTCGGCGATGCGCCATGTCGGACCGACACGGGTCGAGCTTGGTACGCGGACAATCTTCAACCTGCTTGGGCCTCTGTCGAACCCAGCCGGGGTCAAGCAGCAGCTCGTCGGCGTCTTTGCCCCGCAATGGCTCGTGCCGGTCGCAGAAGTGCTGCGCGACCTTGGTTCGAAAAGCGTGTGGGTCGTCCATGGCGAGGGACTGGACGAAATCACGACGACCGGTGTCACGCAAGTCGCCGCGCTCGAAAACGGTTCGATCCGCACCTTCGAACTGACGCCTGCCGATTTCGGGCTGGAAACGGTACAGCTTGCAGACCTGAAGGGTGGCGATGGCGCGTACAATGCCGTGGCCCTCAAGGGTGTTCTCGAAGGCGATGCGACGCCCTATCGCGATATTTCCCTTGCCAATGCCGCCGCTTCGCTGGTGATTGCCGGACGTGCCGCCGATCTGGGTGAAGGCATGGCGCTCGCCCGCCAGTCGCTGAGCAATGGCGCTGCCAATGCCACGCTGGAGCGGCTTGTCCGCGTTTCGAACGCAGCATAAGGAGACGATCGATGGCCGATATTCTGCAGAAGATCGAGATCTACAAGCGCGAAGAGATCGCTGCTGCAAAGGCAAGCGTCAGCCTTGCAGAACTGAAGGCAAAGGCCGGCGATCAAGAAGCCCCACGTGGGTTTCTGAATGCCCTGAAGGCTAAGCAGACGGCAGGCGGTTTCGGTCTGATTGCCGAGATCAAGAAGGCCAGCCCCTCCAAGGGCCTCATCCGTCCGGATTTCAATCCGCCGTTGCTGGCAAAAGCCTATGAGGCCGGTGGCGCCGCCTGCCTTTCCGTCCTCACGGACAAACCGAGTTTCCAGGGCGCTCCGGAATTCCTGACGGCGGCGCGGGATGCCTGCTCGCTTCCGGCCCTGCGCAAGGACTTCATGTTCGACACCTATCAGGTCCATGAAGCGCGAGCATGGGGTGCCGATTGCATCCTTTTGATCATGGCCTCGCTCAACGACAGCGATGCGCAACGGCTTGAGGATGAGGCTTTCTCGCTTGGCATGGATGTGCTTGTCGAAGTCCATGACGAGGAGGAACTGGAGCGGGCACTGAAACTCAGCTCCCCGCTTCTCGGCATCAACAATCGCAACCTGAAGACATTCGAGGTCGATATCGCCCTGTCGGAGAAACTGGCGCCGCTGGTGCCTGCGGACCGATTGCTGGTCGGCGAAAGCGGCATCTTCAGCCACGAGGATTGCGTCCGGCTGGCCAGGAGCGGCATCTCCACCTTCCTCGTCGGCGAAAGCCTGATGCGCAAGGACGATGTCACCGCCGCGACCCGCACCCTTCTCACCGGCGCCGCCGGCATCCTGGCCGCCGAATGATGACCGCGCCCTCGCTCACCCATATCGGCGCCGACGGCAAAGCCGATATGGTCGATGTCGGAGACAAGGCTGAGACCGTGCGCATTGCCGTTGCCGAAGGTTACGTGCGGATGCGGCCGGAAACGCTCGACCTCATCCTCACGGGCAACGCCAAGAAGGGCGATGTCATCGCCACGGCCCGCCTCGCCGGCATCATGGCGGCCAAGCAGACGGCCAATCTCATTCCCCTGTGCCATCCGCTGATGCTGTCCAAAGTGTCCGTTGATATTACCCCGGACAAGGCCCTGCCCGGTCTTCGGGTCCAGACCATGGCCAAGCTCACCGGCCGCACCGGCGTCGAGATGGAAGCCCTGACCGCCGCAACCGTTGCCTGCCTGACGATTTACGACATGGCCAAGGCGGCCGACCGGGAGATGGAGATCGGCGGCATCCGGCTGGTTCAAAAATCAGGCGGCCGCTCCGGCGATTATATCCGCGACGAAAGGCAGGGCTGATGGCTTTGCTCCCGGTCTCGGATGCACTCGGCCGGCTGCTCAATGGCGCAGCGCCCATCACGCGGATTGAAACAATCGGTTTGCACGAGGCGATGGGCCGCGTTCTGGCTCAAGACCTCAAAGCGAGGCTGACGCATCCGGCCTTCGACAATTCGGCCATGGATGGCTATGCCGGACGCCACGACGATTTTGCCGTGGTCGGGACGGAGCTTGCCCTTATCGGTGAATCGGCGGCGGGGCGCGGCTTTCCGGGCCATGTCGGCCCCGGTCAGGTCGTGCGTATCTTCACCGGCGCACCGGTTCCCTCCGGCGCGGACACCGTGCTGATCCAGGAAGACGCGGAAACACTGGCCGACGGGCGGATCCGCACCACCTTCGCCCCCGGACAAGGCAGGCACATCCGGCCCAAGGGGCAGGATTTTGCCGAGGGCGATACGGTGCTACGGGCCGGTGACCTGCTCGATGCAGGCCGGCTGACGGTCGCGGCGGGAATGAATTATCCCGAACTCCCGGTTCTTGTCCGTCCGAAGGTGGCGATCCTTGCAACGGGCGACGAATTGCTGCCGCCCGGCAGTGTTCCAGGGCCTGATCAGATCATCGCATCGAATACCTATGGCGTGGCGGCAATCGCCCGCGACAATGGGGCTGACGTCATCGATCTGGGGATCGTGCGCGACGACAGGGCCGCCATTGCCGCGGCAGTGGCCAAGGCGCAAGCGGCAGGCGCCGATGTGCTGGTGACGCTTGGCGGCGCCTCGGTTGGCGATCATGATCTCGTGCAATCGACACTCGTCGAAAGCGGCATGAAACTCGATTTCTGGCAGATTGCCATGCGGCCCGGCAAGCCGCTGATGGTCGGCACGCTTGCTGGTATGACCGTGCTCGGCCTGCCCGGAAACCCGGTCTCCAGCCTCGTCTGTGCCCTGCTTTTCCTGGAGCCCTTGCTGCGCCATCTCGGCTCACTGCCCTCGCGCGACCGCAATACCAAGGCGAAGACCGCGACGGCTCTCCCGGCCAACGACAAGCGCCAGGACTATGTTCGCGCCCGGCTGGTGCGAGACGAAGATGGAAGCCTGCGCGCAGAGACATTCGCGCGCCAGGATTCTTCGATGATGCAGGTCTTTGCCCAGTCCGATTGCCTGATCATCCGGCCACCCCATGCCCCTGCCGCCGATGCGGGCGCTACCTGCGATATCATGATCCTGCGGCAACCGGTCGCCTGACCGTTCCGGTTCGTTTCAACCCTTCCAAAAGAGCTGCCCGCCCCTATCTATCGTCGGGCATATTCAGCCTCTGTTGGAAGGAAACGACGTGAATCGCAATGCGCTCTATATGGTTATCGGAGGTCTCGCCGTTCTGGTCGTGGTCCTGGGGATTTACGTCTACGACAAGGAATCCAAACCCGATGGCGTCGAACTGAAGATCGGCCAAGGCGGCATTTCGATTCAGGAAAACTAAAGAAATCCGCCGATCCTTCGTCATACGGCCGACACGGTAACCATTTATTAAGCAAAGCAGCCGAATAATTCGTTCAGTTGATCTGACTACGGATGTACTAGCAGGTCAAATATGAGGCGAATTGAGGAAAGGTCGGGTTTGTCCCGGCCTTTTTGCTTTCGGGCAACATGCGTTAGTGAGCGGCGCGCGAGACAAGGATCTTGTCGATGCGGCGGCCATCCATATCGATGACCTCGAACCGGTAGCCATAGGCTTCCGTTACGTCACCCTCCTCCGGGTTCTTGCGCAACTGCTGCACCAGAAAGCCCGATATGGTTTCGTAATTGCCGTCGGAATCGATTTCGTCGATGCCAATCGTCAGATGGATTTCGTCGATCGGCGTGCGGCCGTCAACGAGGTAGGAACCATCCTCGCGCTGGCGGATCAAGGCGTGCTCGATATCGTCATAGTTCGACGGCAGCACGCCGACGATCGCTTCCAGAATATCGGCAATGGTGATGATGCCTTCGATACTGCCATATTCGTCGACAATCATCGCCATGTTGATGTGCGACGCCTTGAACGCCTCCAGCGCCTTCAGGCAGGACGCCGTTTCCGGCAGCGTATGGATATCCTTGACGAAGTTGCGCACCTGGAAGCCGGACTTGGCCGGCGCATTCAGGATTTCCTTGACCTGCACGGCCCCTAGCACTTCGCCCGTTGCATCCATCACCGGATAGCGGGAATGGGCCGACTGCTCGACTTTGGCGCGGATGGTTTCGAGCGTATCGTTGACATCGATGAAGCTGACTTCGGTGCGATGCGTCATGATCGATTTGACGTTGCGGTCGCCCAGCCGGATGATCCGGCGCAGCATCTCATGCTCCGACTTCTCGATCGCGCCGCTTTCGACGCCCTCGGCCATGATCGCCTGCACTTCTTCTTCGGTGACGTGATCGCTATCGCTGGAGATCCCGAAAATCCGCATGAAAAGCGATGCCGACATCTCGAACAGATAGACGACGGGCGCGGCCAGGCGCGACAGGAACGACATCGGGCCGGCGACGAACATCGCCACGCCTTCGGAATTCTTCAAAGCCAGCTGCTTGGGAATGAGCTCACCGATCACCACCGAAAGATAGGTGATGAGCGTGACGACCAGTGCGACAGCGACTGTGCTGCCATAGGGATTGATCCAGCTGATGTCGTTGAGCGTCGGTGCGAGCTTGTCGGCGATCGTGGCGCCACCATAGGCACCGGCGAGCGTGCCGACGAGCGTAATGCCGACCTGCACGGTGGAGAGGAATTTACCGGGATCCTCGGCGAGCCGCAGCGCCAGTTCGGCACGGCTGTTGCCCTGTTTTGCCATTTGCCGCAGAAGGGGCCGGCTTGCCGACACAATCGCCATTTCCGAAAGCGCGAAAAACGCATTGATCAATAGAAGCACGAAAATAACGATCAGTTCGGACATAACCCTCGGACACCGTTGATAGAGATACGCGCACCGGAGGCGATGCGCGTCAGTTTCAGTTCTATCAAATAGGGGCAAGACGCCATGGCAGCAAGGCGATAACCGCTGAATTGCCTTTCTTTCGGCGCAAGGCATGTATTATCAAACCGCGCGCCTTGCCGGCCGCGGCCACCGAGCAGCAGCAGGCGCTACTTTCCGGCGGGAGTTTTCGCTTCGGGTGACACACCCAGAGCCACACGGACCCGCTCGCGTCCGACACGGATGACGTTTTCCATGGCCGCCCTGGCACCGGCCTCGTCGCGCCGGCTGATCTGCTCGACAATGCGGATATGCGTGCGCGCCACGTCGTCGATGCGATCGCGGCCGGATGCGGGCGAGCTCAGCTTGAAGATACCGACAAGCGCCGCTTCGATCAGGCTGCCGACGGTGCGCATGAACGGATTTCCCGACGCCTCGACCACCGCGAGGTGAAACCGCAAATCGGCGATGGCCAATGTTTCGGCCGTGTGTTCGGGATCGCCCATGGCAACCGCCAGCCGCATCATGCCGCTGATTTCCGCTTCCGTTGCGTTCACTGCCGCAAGGGCTGCGCCGTGCGGCTCGAATGCCAGCCGTATCTCGCTCAGATGATGGAGAAACTCCTCATCGACGCCACCGTGAAAATGCCAGGTCAGCACATCGCTGTCGAACAAATTCCAGTTGTTTTTCGGCGTTACCCGCGTGCCGATGCGGGCGCGCGGCACGATCAACCCCTTGGCGGCAAGCGTCTTCATCGCCTCGCGCAGCACCGTGCGCGATACCTTGAAGCGCACCGCAAGCTCCAGATCTCCCGGCAGGATGGAGCCGACGGGAAATTCACCCGCGACAATGGCCTTGCCCAATTCATCGACGACCTGTGCATGACTTGTACGCGTCTTGGCGCCAGTAATGACGGTTTCGAGCAGACCTTTACGCAAGCAACTCCCCCCTCAGGAATACTTTCTGTTCTGCCGTGACAAAAACAGGATGCCCTTTTGCATCAGAATGAATGCAAATAACAAAGCACCGATCAGAATTTTCGTCCACCAACTCGACAGCGAACCATCGAAAGTGATGTAGGTCTGGATCAATCCTTGAATCAAAACGCCGACGAGTGTTCCTCCAACAAACCCGGCACCTCCCGTCAGAAGCGTTCCTCCGATCACCACGGCGGCAATCGCATCCAGCTCGACCCCGACGGTGGCGAGCGAATAGCCGGCTGACGTGTAGAGGGAATAAACGATTCCCGAAAGCCCGGCGAGAAAGCCCGAAAGCCCGTAGATCATGATCGTCGTGCGACCAACGGGAACCCCCATCAGAGCCGATGTCTGCGCACCGCCACCGAGCGCATAGACATTGGTGCCGAAGCGGGTCCGCTGGGCGATGAGAATGCCGATGGCGAAGACCAGCAGCATCAGCCCGCCGATCAGCGTGATCCGCCCGCCGCCCGGCAGTATGTAGTAAAACGTCTTCATCGTCGCATAGAACGGGTGCTTGATCGGGATGGAATCGATCGACAGCACGAAGGCCATACCGCGCGCGAGGAACATGCCGGCGAGCGTGACGATGAAGGCCGGCATTTCCAGATAATGGATGATCGCCCCCATGACGGCGCCGAACAGCGTGGTGATGACAAGAACGAGCGCGAAGGCGGCCAGCGGATGGATGCTGGTGTTCTGCAGGATGACCGCCAGAAATATGCCGGTGAAGGCGATGACCGAGCCGATCGACAGATCGATACCGCCCGACAGGATGACGAAGGTCATGCCGACCGCGGCGATGCCGAGAAAGGCGTTGTCTGTCAGAAGGTTGCCGATCACCCGCGTCGACAGGATATTCGGATATTGCGCGGCGCAGGCCGCGTAGGAGACGACGAAGATGACGATGGTCGCGATCAGCGGAAGATATTTCTGGTTCATCGGACGGACTGCTCCGCTGTCTCTCTGCGAACGGATTTTCGGCTCAGGAACGATACGCCGGCCTGTACGCGCGGCGACTGGATGACGAGGATGATGACGATGATCGCAGCCTTGATGATCAGGTTGAACTCCGGCGGGAAGCCGGACGACAGGATGCCGGTGTTGACCGCCTGAATGATCAGCGCGCCGATCAGCGAAGCGACGATGCTGAACCGGCCGCCGAGCAGCGATGTACCGCCGACGACAACGGCGAGAATGGCGTCAAGCTCGAGCCACAGCCCGGCATTGTTGGCATCGGCGCCGCGAATGTCGGCAGTCACGATCAGGCCGGCGATGGCAGCGCACAGACCCGACAGCATATAGGCGGCCATCAGCAGCAAGGGCGTCTGGATACCTGAAAGCGTGCTGGCGCGGCGGTTGATGCCGACGGCCTCGATCAGCATGCCGAGCGCCGTGCGCCGTACCAGCAGTGCCACGGCAATGCCGAATACCAGCCAGATGACAACCGGCATCGGCAGGCCCAGGAACGAACCGCTGCCGATGAAGATCAGGCCGGGATCGTTGAAGGTCAGGATTGCGCCTTCCGTCACCAGCTGGGCGATACCGCGCCCGGCGACCATCAGGACCAAAGTGGCGATGATCGGCTGGATATTGAGGACGGAGACGAGAAAGCCGTTCCAGACACCGCAGATGAGCCCCGTGCCGAGGGAAAGCGCCAATGTCACGACGAGCGGATCGCCCCGCACGCTGGATGCGGCTGCGACGGCGCCACAGATGGCCATGACCGCCCCGACGGAGAGGTCGATCCCCTTGGTGGCAATGACCACCGTCATGCCGACGGCCAGAAGGGCCACAGGGGCACCGCGGTTGAGAATATCGATCAGGCTTCCGTAGAGCCGCCCGTTCTGGATCGTAATGGAGAAGAAATCCGGAAAGACGAGCCGGATCAGCACCAGTATCATCGCCAGTGCGATGAATTGCGGAAGCAGGCGGCGGCCAAGGCGTTTTGCGTTGTCGATCATTGCGCGCCTCCAGAGACCGTTGCCGCGGCAATGGCATTGACGATGTGTTCGGTGGTGATTTCGCTGCCGGTCAGCTCCGCCACATGCGCGCGGTCACGCAGGACGATGATCCTCGAGCTGTAAGCCACAAGCTCTTCAAGCTCGGATGAAATGACGATCAGCGACATGCCCTGCGCACAGAGTTCACCGATCAGCCGGATGATTTCCGCATGGGCGCCGACATCGATGCCGCGTGTCGGCTCGTCGAGAATGAGAAACTGCGGATTGGTGGCCAGCCAGCGCGCCAGGATGGCTTTCTGCTGGTTGCCGCCCGACAGCAGCCGGATTGGCTTCTCGCGATCGCTGGTGCGGATATCCAGCGCCTTGATATAGCGGTCGGCCAGGGCATTCTGTTCGGATGCAGACAATGGCCGGGCCCAGCCGCGCCGCGCCTGCAACGCCAGGGCGATGTTTTCGCGAACGGAGAGTTCGCCGATGATGCCGTCCAGCTTGCGATCCTCGGGGCAAAAGCCGAAGCCCTCCGCAATGGCCGCACGGGGAGAGGACAGATTGGCCGGCTTGCCGGCGATTTCGGCGGCGCCGCTATCGGCCTTGTGCACGCCGAACATCAGTTCGGCCGTCTCGGTGCGGCCGGAGCCCAGCAAACCGGCGATGCCGACGACCTCGCCCTTGCGGACCTCCAGATCGAACGGCTTGATCTTGCCGGCCTTGCCATAATTCGAAAAGCGGAATTGAATCGGGCCACTTGCGGTATCGGTTGCGGCAACAGCCTTTTCCACCGACTGAAGCTCATGGCCGAGCATCATCGTTACCAGCTCCCTGCGTGGCAGCGAGGCGGTGTCGCGCGTGCCGACCAACTGGCCGTTGCGCAGCACGGTGATACGATCCGAGAGGTCATAGACCTGCTCCAGAAAATGCGTGATGAAGACGATACCAAGCCCCCTCGCCTTCAAACTCCGCACGATGCCAAAAAGCATCTCCACCTCCTGCGCATCGAGGCTGGCGGTCGGTTCGTCGAGGATCAAGACCTTGCCGGAGAGATCGACGGCGCGGGCAATCGCCACCACCTGCTGGATCGCGACGGAATAGCTTTCGAGCGCTGCGGAAACGTTGATGTCGATACCATACTGCGCGAGCAAGGCATTGGCCCGCTTCCTCATTTCGCCGGTCTGGATGAGGCCGAAACGGCGCGGCTGGCGGCCGAGAAAGAGATTTTCGGCAACGCTCAGATTTCCAAGCAGATTGACCTCCTGATAGACGGTGCCAATCCCGAGCTTTTGGGCATTGAGCGTGTCGCGCGGATCGATCTCATCGCCGTCAAGCGTCAATGTACCCGCATCACGGCGATAGGCGCCGGTCATGCATTTGATCAGGGTGGATTTGCCGGCGCCATTTTCGCCGAGCAGCGCATGCACTTCGCCGCGGCGCAGCGAGAAGTCGACCTTGTTGAGGGCGATGGCGCCCGGAAAGGTTTTCACGATCCCGGCGGCGACAAGAATATCGTTTGAGGTGTTTTGCATGAAACCGGCTTCTTGAGGAAACGAGAGTATCCGCAGCTTACGGATTGCCACGGAATATACCACCGTCCGGACAACGCGCGGCCGATATCGTGGCGTTGGACACTTCGGAGATCCGGTGGCGAAAGGCGATGCGCCGGCATCGTGTTCCCATCGGCACCAGCAGTCCGAAGACCACTGGTGCGAGCGTTACGATGCCGGCAATCGATCAGTAGCCGAGGCCCTTCTTTTCTTCGTAGACCTTCTGCGGATCGTCAGCCTGGGTATAGAGCTTCGATTCGGTCTGTATCCACTTGGCAGGCTTGGTGCCGTCCTTGAGATAGGCTTCGAGCGCGTCGAGCGCCGGGCCGGCCATGTTCGGGGTCAGTTCGACGGTGGCGTTCGCCTCACCGGCCGCCATTGCCTGGAAGATATCCGGAACGGCATCGATCGAGACGACGAGGATGTCCTTGCCGGGCTTCAGGCCGGCTTCCTTGATCGCCTGGATGGCGCCGACAGCCATATCGTCATTGTGGGCGTAGAGCGCGCAGATCTTCTTGCCGCCGTCTTCCGCCTTCAGGAAGCTTTCCATGACTTCCTTGCCCTTGGTGCGGGTAAAGTCGCCGGTCTGGCTGCGGACGATCTTCAGGTTGTCGTGGCCTTTCAGCGCTTCTTCGAAGCCCTTCTTGCGATCGATCGCCGGAGACGAACCGGTGGTACCCTGAAGCTCGACGACGTTGCAAGGCTTGCCGGCCGTCGCATCGACAAGCCACTTGCCCGCAACATTGCCTTCATGGACGAGATCGGAGGTGACGGCCGTCAGGTAGAGATCGTCCTTCGAATCAACCGTGCGGTCGAGCAGGATGACCGGAATGTTGGCATCCTTGGCTTCGGTCAGGACCTCATCCCAGCCGGTCGCTACAACCGGTGCGATCAGAATGGCATTGACGCCCTGAGCGATGAAGGAGCGCAGCGCCTTGATCTGGTTTTCCTGCTTCTGCTGAGCATCGGCGAACTTCAGGTCGATACCGCGTTTTTCGGCCTGCTGTTTGGTCAATGTGGTTTCAGCGGCGCGCCAGCCGGATTCCGAACCGATCTGCGAAAAGCCGATCGTCAGATCTGCTGCAGAGGCCGAACCAAACATGCAGGCGGCAAGAATCGTTGCACTCGCGAGTGCTGTCTTCAATTTCATGATTTCCTCCCAAAGAAAGCTGCTCCTCGCAGCACAGGTAAAAAATCATACTATATGACTTATGTAAACCGTATTTTGCCTGGTTTGCGCAAATTTTCCCAAGCCGGAATCAAAAGAGGGCGCCCCTGCGGCCGCCCTCCCTGATTGCAAAATACAAGCCCGAATTTATTGCGGCAGCTTGTCGTCGACGCCTTCAACGTAGAAGTTCATGCCGAGCAGCGTGCCGTCATCCGACGATACGCCAGCGGCCAGCCACTCGGAACCGTCCTGCTTTTTCAGCGGGCCGGTGAAGGGCTTCAGTTCGCCCGATTCGATCTTCTTCTGGGTTTCTTCCGCCAGCGCCTTCACGTCGTCGGGCATGTTGGTATAGGGCGCCATCGACAGGATGCCGTCCTTGAGGCCGTCCCAGCTCGAGGTCGTTTCCCACTTGCCGTCGATAAAGGCCTGGGTGCGCTTGATGTAGTAGGCGCCCCAGGTATCGACGATCGCGGTCAGCTGCGTTTCCGGGCCGGCCTTGATCATGTCGGATGCCTGGCCGAAGGCCTTGATGCCACGTTCGGCGGCAACCTGCATCGGCGCGGTGGTGTCGGTATGCTGCGTCAACACATCGACGCCCTGGTCGATCAGTGCCTTGGCGGCATCGGCTTCCTTGCCCGGGTCAAACCAGGTGTTTGCCCATACGACCTTCAGCTTGAAGTCGGGATTGATCGAACGTGCGCCGATCAGGAAGGAATTGATCCCCATCACCACTTCCGGGATCGGGAAGGACGCGATGTAACCGGCAACACCGTCCTTAGAGACCTTGGCCGCGATCTGGCCCTGGATATAGCGGCCTTCGTAGAAGCGGCTGTTGTAGGTGGCAAGGTTCGGTGCCGTCTTGTAGCCGGTCGCATGCTCGAACTTCACATCCGGGAACTTCGCGGCGATCTTGACGGTGGCATCCATGAAGCCGAACGAGGTGGTGAAGATCAGGCCGCAGCCGGACCGCGCCAGGCGCTCGATGGCGCGCTCGGCATCCGGACCTTCCGGAACGTTTTCGAGGAACTGCGTTTCAATCTTGTCGCCAAGGGCTTTTTCAAGCTCCAGGCGGCCAAGGTCATGCGCCTGAGTCCAGCCGCCGTCGGTCTTCGAGCCGACATAGACGAAGCAGATCTTTGCCTTGTCGGCGGCGTTCGCAGCGGCGGAAAAGCCGATCACGGCTGCCGTCGTGGCGAGTGCGAAGAGAAGTTTTTTCATTTTGACCCCTGTCGGTTTGAGTATTCTGATGTTGTCTTTTGAATCACCGGTCGGGCACGAAAGGTTTGCCCAGCGCCGCCGGTGTATTGATCAGCGTCATCCGCCGATTATGCGAGATGAGGATTAGTACGACGATTGTCGCCAGATAGGGAAGAGCAGAAAGAAACTGCGACGGAATTCCGATGCCGAACGCCTGTGCATAAAGCTGGCTGATCGACACGGCGCCGAACAGGTAACCGCCAATAACGATCCGCCACGGCCGCCAGGACGCAAAGACGACCAGCGCCAGTGCAATCCAGCCGCGCCCGGCCGACATGTTTTCCGCCCATTGCGGCGTATAGACCAATGACAGCTGCGCACCGGCCAGCCCGGCGCAGGCGCCGCCGAACATGACGGCCAGATAACGTGTGCGGATGACATTGATGCCGAGCGCATGGGCCGAGGCATGGCTGTCTCCGACGGAGCGCAGTTTCAATCCGGCGCGGCTTCTGAACAGGAACCAGTGCACGCCCGCGACAAGCGCGATCGATAGATAGAAGATCAGATCCTGCTTGAACAGAAGCGGCCCCAGAAACGGGATATCCGACAGAACCGGAAAGACGATCTGCGGCAGTTTTATGCCGGATTGCCCGACATAGGCTTCACCGATCATGCCGGAGACGCCGAGCCCGAGAATGGTCAAGGCCAACCCCGTCGCGACCTGGTTGGCAACGAGCGTCAAGGTCAGAAAGCCGAACAGCAGCGAGAACAACGCCCCGGACACGATGCCTGCGAGGATGCCGACATAGGGGGAGCCCGTCAATTGCGTGGCGATGAAGGCGCATGCGGCCCCCATGATCATCATGCCCTCGACACCGAGATTGAGAACACCGGAACGTTCGGTAACGAGCTCACCGATGGCCGCCAGAACCAGCGGTGTCGCCGCCGTGATGACCGTCAGCAGGATGGCTTCGAAAATTCCCATCAGCGCACCCCATCCGCAGTCGTGTCGCTCAGATCAGCCCAGACGATCCTGATCTTGTAGTGAATCAGCGTGTCGCAGGAGAGGACGAAGAACAGCAGAAGCCCCTGGAAAACCCGGATCGGCTTGTCGGAAATTTGCAGCGAAACCTGCACCGCCTCGCCGCCAAGATAGGTGAGCGCCAGAACAAGGCCTGCGACGATAATCCCGAGCGGATTGAGCCGTCCGAGGAAGGCGACGATGATCGCGGTGAAGCCATAACCGGGCGAAATGACCGGGCGCAATTGCTGGATGGCGCCGCTGACCTCGGCGATACCGGCAAGACCTGCCAGCGCGCCCGACAGCAGCATGGAAAACCAGATCATCTTGCGCGACGAGAAGCCGGCAAATCGCCCTGCCCGCTCGGATTGCCCGAGCACAGTGATCTCGAAGCCCTTCAGCGTGTAACGCATCATGAACCAGATCAGGATGGCCGCCAGGATCGCGAAACCGAAGCCCCAATGGGCCCGGCCCGAAGCGATCATTTCCGGCAGGACGGCCGACGCGTCAAAGGTTCGCGTCTCGGGAAAGTTCATGCCACCCGGATTGCGCCAGGGGCCACGCACCAGCCAGTCGAGGAACAGTTGCGCGACATAGACCAGCATCAGGCTGGTGAGGATTTCATTGGTGTTCAGGTGCGCCTTGAGAAAGGCGGGAATACCCGCAAACAGCGCACCGCCGAGCATGCCGAACACCATCATCAGCGGCAGCACCCAAGGCGAATGCCACTCGTGGAAGACCACGGGCAGGATAGAGCCGGCGATCGCCCCCATGATGAACTGGCCTTCGGCCCCGATATTCCAGTTGTTCGAGCGGAAACACACCGAAAGACCGACCGCGATCAGAATGAGCGGTGCCGCCTTGATCGCCAGTTCGTGCAGCGACCAGATCTCGGTCAACGGTTCGATGAAGAAACTGTAGAGCGCCGCCACCGGATCCTTGCCCAGCAGCATGAACATGATGCCGCCGAAGATCAACGTCAGCCCGAGCGCAATGAACGGCGATAGAATCGAATACAGCCTGGAAATGTCCGGGCGTCTTTCCAGTTCAATGCGCATGCGCCGTCTCCGCGGTCTCGGTCTTGCCATACATGCCGCCCATCAGTAGGCCGATCTTTTCCCGCGACAGTTCAGCGGCAGGGTAAATGTCGGAAAGCTTGCCTTCGCTGATCACCGCGATCTCAGTCGCCACCTCGAAAATCTCGTCCAGATCCTGGCTGATGACCAGCACGGCGGAGCCGGATTTGGCGAGATCGACGAGCGCCTGGCGGATGCGGCTGGCCGCACCGGCATCGACACCCCAGGTCGGCTGATTGACGACCAGAACCGTCGGCTGGCGGTCGAGTTCGCGGCCGACGATGAATTTTTGCAGGTTGCCGCCCGACAGCGAGCCGGCAGGCGGGTTTTCCCCGCTCTTGCGCACGTCCATGGCCGCGGAAATGCGCTTTGCCGCCATTTTCACCGCATCCTGCCGGATGAGCCCGAGCACGCCGCCACCGAGAAAGGCCCGGCGATCGGACTGGCTGCGGGCGAGCACGAGATTGTCGGAGAGCGACAGAGCCGACACGGCTGCGTGTCCATGCCGCTCCTCCGGCACAAACCCCGCGCCCATCAGCCGGCGGGCATTGATGCCGCGGGTGCCGACAGGCTTGTCGGATATGCGAATGACATCGTCGCTGGCGACCGGATATTCGCCCGACAGCGCATCAAAAAGCTCGCCCTGCCCGTTTCCGGCAACACCGGCGATCGCCAGAACCTCGCCTGCGTGGACCTTGAGGCAGATGTTTTTCAGCGAAACGGCAAAGGGCGTTCTCGCCGAAGCAGACAGATGCCGGGCCTCAAGCTTGACCGCGCCCTTGGTGTTCGTTCCCTCAGCGCTGACATGCGCGACATCGCTGCCGACCATCATCCGCGCCAGCGAGGACGGTGTTTCCTTGCGCGGATCGCAGGCGCCGGTCACTTTGCCGTGGCGCAGCACCGTCGCACGGTCGCAGATGCGCTGCACCTCTTCCAGACGGTGGCTGATATAGAGAACGGAACGCCCCTCGGACTTGAGCTTGTTCAGCGTTTCGAACAGCCGGTCGGCCTCCTGCGGGGTCAGCACCGAGGTCGGCTCGTCGAGAATGATCAGTTTGGGGTTCTGCAGCAGCGCCCGGACGATCTCGATGCGCTGGCGTTCGCCAACCGAAAGGTCGGCCACATGCGCATGCGGATCGAGCGGAAGGCCGTAGGCATGCGACAGATCCGAGGCTTCCCTGGCGATCTTCGAAAGGGAGACGCCGGGATCCATCGACAGGGCGATGTTTTCCGCAACCGTCAACGCCTCGAACAGCGAAAAATGCTGGAACACCATGCCGATGCCGAGTTTGCGCGCCGCACTCGGGCTGACGATCCGCACCGGTTGCCCCTGCCAGACGATCTCGCCGCTGGTGGGGGCCAGCACGCCGAACAGCATCTTGACGAGAGTCGATTTGCCGGCGCCATTCTCGCCCAGAAGCGCATGGATTTCACCCGGCCTGATATCGAGATTGATTCCGTCACAGGCAGCGAATGTGCCGAACAGTTTCGTCAATTGGCCAACAGCCAGCAATGGACCGTTCACGGGTTCTCCCTCAGCCGGCACGCCGTCCCCTCTTTTCTCAATGCTTCGCGACCCTGGCTGCCTTTCCGGCTTGCCTCAAGGAATCAGCAATGTTGTTCCGCTCGTTTTTCTTGCTTCGAGATCCGCATGCGCCTGGCTTGCATCGGCCAATGCATAGGTCTGGTTGATATTGATACGCACTTTGTTGCTTTGCACAATATCAAACAGAGACTTTGCACATGCCTCCAGAGCGGGCCGCGTCGACACATAGCTGAACAAGGTCGGGCGCGTGGCAAACAGCGAACCCTTCTGCGCGAGAATGCCGATATTGACGCCCTCTACGGGACCGGAAGAATTGCCGAAGCTGACCCAGAGGCCACGCGGCTTGATGCAGTCGAGCGAGGCGGGATAGGTGTCCTTGCCAACCGAGTCATAGACGACATCGACGCCCTTGCCGTTGGTGATCTCCTTGACCTGGGCCACGAAATTGTCCGTGCGGTAGTTGATGACATGATCGTAGCCATGGGCCAGCGCCAGGTCGATCTTGTCCTGCGAACCGGCCGTACCGATAACGGTGGCGCCGAGCGCCTTGGCCCACTGGCCTGCGATCAGACCGACACCGCCGGCTGCCGCATGAAACAGCAATGTGGTTCCAGGGCCGACCTTGAAGGTCTGGTTGAGCAGGTACTGCGCTGTCATGCCCTTCAGCATCATCGCCGCCGCGGTTTCCAGCGTGATGTCGTCAGGCACTTTCACCAGTTGCGAAATCTCGATGTTGCGCTCGCTGGCATAGGCACCGTCAGACGACGCATAGGCGACGCGATCGCCGACCGAGAACGTGTTGACATTGGCGCCCACCGCGGTGACGACGCCGGCGCCTTCCTTGCCGGGAATGAAGGGCAGCCCTTCCGCCGACTTGTAGAGGCCGGTCCGGAAATAGACGTCGATGAAATTGACGCCGACCGCGACCTGGCGAATCTGAACTTCGCCCGGCCCGGGGGCCGACAGCGTGATGCCCTCGATTTTCAGAACGTCCGGCCCGCCAAGCGAGCGCACCATGATGGCCTGTGCCATGAAACCTCCTCAACCCCGCCCAAGGCGGGGGAATATCTGCAAGACGAAACCGATGACATAGAGATAGATGCCGGTGCCGACGACGCCGGCGACGACCCATGCGGGCGTATCGAAATGCAGCAGCAGCGCATAGCCGCTGAGCACCGACCAGACGGTAAAGACCGCGAGATTGAGCAGCCTCAGACGCTGGACACGCACCGGATGCAGAAAATTGATCGGCATGAAGGTAAGGACGACCGAGACGAACACGACGATCGAGGCAGCCAGTTCGCTGGCGTCGATGACGAAGAGCGTGAACACCACCATGTTCCAGACGACAGGAAAGCCGGAAAAGAAATATTCGTCGGTCTTCATGCCCATATCGGCGTAATAGATTGCGCTCGAGACGACAATCGCGCCGGCGGCAAAGAAGGACCAGGGCTCGCCGATCATGCCGCTCTGATACAGCGCAAAGGCAGGAAGCAGCACATAGGTCACATAGTCGATGACATTGTCGAGCGTATCGCCGGACCAGTTGGGCAGCACTTCCTTGACGCGCACCTTGCGGGCAATCGGACCATCGATCCCGTCGACCGCAAGCGCCAGCCCCAGCCACCAGAACATGTCGACAAACCGGTGTTCGGCAGCGGCAACGACGCCGAGAAAGGCTAGGAACGAGCCGGATGCGGTGAGGATATGGACGGAAAAGGCGCGTATTTCCGCGTAGGGCACGCGCTTGTAATTGAAAAACTTCATCGGCAGACGCACCCTGTCCTTACTCTGCGCTTCCCCCGAAGCATGCTGAACCGGCCATTGTCACGGCCCACGCTCCCGTACCCGCCTTGTCGCGCGGTGTTGCCGGTAATATGCACCGTTTCGGATTGGCTGCCAGCAAAATTCACAACTCTCTGGAAAAGCGCGGCAATCAGCTGTGGATGCGGCCCCGCCATCTGCGCCATTTCACCCCATTTCCTTCGCAGCCGGTGACGGTTAAGAATAGCGCTTGTCATACCATCTATGCACAGGGACCGGACGCCATGGAGCACTTCGAAATTGCCGTTGTCGGTGCAGGCCTGGCCGGATCGCTCGCAGCACTGGCGCTTGCCGACACGGGCCGCAGCGTCGCTCTGATCGCCCCTGCCGCCGGCCGGCCCGACGGGCGCACCACGGCGCTGATGGATCAATCACTCGCGCTCGTCCGTGACCTTGGTCTCTGGCCGGCGATCGCGCCACTGGCGGCGCCGCTTTCCAGCATGCGAATCGTCGACGGGACAAACCGGCTGCTGCGGGCGCCGACCGTGACCTTTCATGCCGCCGAGGTCGGGCTCGATGCCTTCGGATACAATATTCCCAATACGCCCTTTCTCGCTCTGCTGGAGAAAGAAGCGGAAGCCCGGCCGTCGCTCAGCCGTATCGTCGCAAGCCTGTCGCAGGTTGCATTCGAGGCCGAACGGGCGATCCTGACGCTCGATGACGGCCGCACCGTGACCGCCAGCCTTGTCGTCGGGGCCGATGGCAGAAGGTCCGGCGTGCGCGAGGCGGCCGGGATCGAGATACACAACTGGTCCTATCCGCAAAGCGCCGTCGTGCTCAACTTTGCCCATCAGGTGGCGCATCAGAACGTCTCGACGGAATTCCACACGCCGCACGGTCCTTTCACGCAGGTGCCCCTGCCCGGCGGTTTGCGCTCGAGCCTCGTCTGGGTCCAGAAACCGGAGGATACGGAAGCAACGCTGGCGCTCTCGCCCGACGCGCTGTCTCTGGCCGTCGAACAGCGCATGCAGTCGATGCTCGGCAAAGTGACCGTCGAAGGCACGCCCCAGTCCTTTCCGCTGTCCGGCATGGCCGCCAAATCCTTCGGCAAGGGACGTGCGATCCTTATCGGAGAAGCCGCGCACGCCTTCCCGCCGATCGGCGCACAGGGGCTCAACCTCAGCCTGCGCGACATCATGGCGGCCGTTTCGCTGCTGGGTTCGGCGCCCATTCCCGACGACATCGGCGCGCGATACAACGCCAAACGGCGGGCGGATATCCTGTCGCGCACCGTCAGCGTCGATCTGCTCAATCGGTCGCTGCTGTCGGATTTCCTGCCGGTGCAGATGCTGCGCGCAGCCGGTCTGCAGGCATTGGCCAGCGTTGCGCCGCTGCGCAACCTGATGATGCGCGAAGGGCTCAACCCCGGCAGCGCCCTGCAATCACTGCGCGGCACCTTACGGGAAAAGATCGGCCGGAAGAGCGCCTGAACCGATGAGATAGAGCAGCATCGTCACCGTTGCCACCGACAAGACGGTGGTAATCAGGATGGTGGCCGACGCCCGCTCCTGCCAGACACCGTATTGCTGGCCGATGACGAACACATTGGTCGCCGTCGGCAGCGCGGCCAGAAGCACGGCCGTCTGCACCCAGACCGGCTCGAAATTGCCGGCGAAGCTCACAACCAGATACATCAGTACCGGATGCAGGATCAGCTTTGCCGGGACGATATAGCCGATTTCAACAGGGATGCGTTTCAAAGGCCGCAGCGCCAGCGTCACGCCCATGGCAAACAGGGCGCAAGGGGCCGCAGCCTGCGCCAGATAATCGATCAGCCTTTGAACCGGAAGCGGTGGCTGGAACGACACCGATGCGGCGATCACGCCGGCGATCGTCGACAGGATGAACGGGTGCAGCAGGATCTTCCTGGCAATATTGACGGCCAGCTTGCCGGGTGCGCTCTTTTCATCGCCGGCCAGCGCCATCATCGCAGGCGCCACCATGAAATGCAGCACATTCTCGAAGCAGAAGATCAGCGCCACCGGCACCGCCGCCGGTTCACCCAGCGCCAGCAATGCCAGCCCCGGCCCCATATAACCGATATTGCCGTAGGCTCCGGCCAATCCCTGCACCGTCGATTCGGCCAGAGAATTGCGGCGGATCAGATAGCCCGCGCCGAAAACCAGCGCGAACACGGTGTAGGTCGCACCGATGGAGGCGAAAACGAAATCGAAGCGGGTCAACTGCTCGATCGGCGTCTTCGAAACCAGTTTGAAGAACAAAGCGGGCAAGGCCAGATAGATGATGAAGGTATTGAGCCAGCCCATGGCATCGCCGGCGCCCTCACCGGCCGGATTCCGGGCCAGCCTGGCCGTCAGATAACCAAGAAAGATCAGGCCGAAGAACGGCAGTACCAAACCGGATATTTCGGCCATTGCGCACGGGACCTCTGTTTACAGTCCGTGCTTAGCCGATTTGCATCAGGACGGGAAAGGTCTCCTGGAACCAGATTGCCATGGAACTGATGAACCCGAAGACGAAGGCGAGGCCGGCCAGGATCAGGAATACGCCCATCAGCTTTTCGACAAGGCCGAGATGACGGCGGAAGCGTGACAGGAATTTCATGAAGGCGCCCGAAAAGCCGGCGGCGATCCAGAACGGAATGGCCAGTCCCAGCGAATAGACGGCCAGCAGCATCGCCCCGTCGGTGACCGTGTCGCGGGCGGCGGCCACGCCGAGGATGGTGCCAAGCACGGGGCCGATGCAGGGCGTCCAGCCGAAAGCGAAGGCAAGGCCCATGATATAGGCGCCCGACAGCGTCGCCGGCTTTCCGCCGCCCTGGAAGCGCGCCTCGCGCCCGAGAATGCCGATGCGCAAGACCCCGAGGAAATGCAGCCCCATGATGATGATGACGATGCCGCCGACGCGCGAGAGGATATCGATATGCTGGCGCAGCACGAGGCCTATGCTCGACGCACCGGCCCCCAGCGCCACGAACACGGTGGCAAAGCCGAGCGTGAACAGGAAAGCCGCGCCAAAAACCGCGCGCCGGGTGCCCGTAGCCGCGACCTGCGTCTCGCCGCCACGAAACTGGTCGACCGATATCCCTGCCATGTAACAGAGATAAGGCGGCACCAGCGGCAGAACGCAAGGCGACAGGAAGGACAGCGCGCCCGCAAGAACCGCGGTCCAGATGGAAATATCAGCGATCGACACCAGGTAAAGACTCCAGCCGGCAACAAGCTCGCGCCGTCTTAACGCCGAAGCCCCCGCCAAACCAATCACCTTTTGGCGATCCCCTTGTAAATCATCGAATTTGCATTTTCGCCCGTTTTTTGGGTTGACCAAAACAAGCCCGCTGTGCATATGTCCGCCCACTTCCGCCGGGCACAACAGACCGGTCCTGGGAGAGCGTAGCTCAGTCGGTAGAGCAACTGACTTTTAATCAGTAGGTCCAGGGTTCGAATCCCTGCGCTCTCACCACTTTAAAAATTGCCTTTCCCAAAGATATAGATAGCAGTTTGTCCCCAAGACATGGGTGCCGAACGGTTAACGCCACAAAACGCTTCCCCTGAAACAGAACCGCACCGCCGGTGAAAGCGGTGCGGTTGATTCGTCCCCTAGAACCTCAGCGATTCAGCCGTGGAGCCGGAATCAATAGCCCTGTGCCTGGCCGTCACGGCGGTAGTAGCCGGGCCGTTCGTTGTTGTACTCCGGCACTTCGCAACGCGGATCGCCGGGGCAACGGCGGACGTTGTCCCTTCGGTCGTTCCGATCCCGCCGTTCGGTACGGCCCTGATTGTTGCTCCAGTCCCGGCGGCCATCGTTGCGGCGGCCGGAATAATCGTTCCTGTCGCGCCAGCGATTGTCCGGTCGTTCGTATCGATCGGAATAGACGGGGCGTCCGTTATAGCCGCCGTCATAGGAGCCACCCTCGCTGACGCAACCTGCGATCGTCAGGCTCGAAAGACCGATAGCAGCGGCCAGAATCAAAGATTTCATTGTCGTCACCTCTCCGTTGAAACATGGAATATGCGCGTCAAGGCGATGGCGGCAAGGGAGGGCGACGAGAATTCCTTGATTCGTCCGCCTGATCGGCGGCAGAAAGGCGCTAATCCGGGAAAAACCGCGACGATCGGATCGGAAAAAACTGTCGCAATCGTTGGCCGTACGCTCCATCATCGGCTCCCCTTCCGCCATTTCAGCGGGCTTTCTCCATACTGGTGTTTGAAGGCGCGGGAGAAGGACGACAGGCTGTCGAAGCCGGAGCGCAGCGCGATCTCCCGTATGCTCAGTTGCGTATCGCTGACCAGCCGGTGCGCCGCCTGGAGGCGCAGCCGCAGATAATAGAGGCCCGGGCTGATGCCGAGCGCCTTGGCGAACCGCAATTCGAGCTTACGTTGAGATTGCCCTGCGCGAAGAGCAAGGGCTGCGATCGACAGAGGCCGGTCGAGCGTGCGCTCCATCAACCGGATCGCCCGCGCAAGCTCCGGATCGAGCGCCTCCATCCGGCCGAGCGACACCAGCGGCTGTGCGTCCGTTGCCGCATGGGTCTCGTCATAGACGAAGATGCTGGCCACATCGAGCGCAACGGCCGAGCCGAATCGCTGCCGGATCATGTGAAGCATCATGTCGAAGGTCGGCGACGCGCCGCCGGAGGTCCAGAATTTGCCGTCGGTGACGAACCGGTCGGCCCGGACGGAAACATCGGGAAAGGCGAGCGCGAAATCCTCCAGTTCCTCCCAGTGCGCCGTCGCCGTGCGTCCGTTGACCAGACCGGAGCGCGCCAGCAGCCAGCACCCCGATTCGATCCCGGCCACAACGGAAAATTGCCGCGCGCAGGCCTGCAAGGCGGCGATGAACGGTTTTCCCGCATGGCGTTCCAGATTGAACCCGCCAATGACCAGCAGGAAATCGCCTTCTGCCCGCGTCGAAAAAACGCCGTCGACCGCAATCGGCACACCGCAGGTCAGAAGAGCCGGCAAGCCATCGGCAGACAGGATCTGCCACTCGAACAGCGCCCTGCCGGCCACGCGATTCGCAGCACGCATCGGATCCAGCACCGAGGCCAGCGACATGATCGACGATTCCGGCAGGATAACGATCACGACCTTGAGGCCGCGAATGAAATTCTTGTTGAAGGACATTCGAGAAATGTCAATTTTTCTGCGCTTCATGTCAAATCGATTGTCGCCGCTCGGGCATGATGGCGGCGTTAAGAGACCTCCCGTTCGCAGTGCTTCCAGCCTGCGAGCGCCAGGAAATTCCCCCTACCCTTATCCGATCTTTACCGGACGGGTCGAACGGCAGAGATGCTTTCGGCCCGCTTTTTTTTGATCTCGCTGTCACACTGAGGAGACGGTCAGAGGCGGTGAAATCGACCCTATCGGTCGGGCGGAACGAAACCCGGCAACCGCGCGTTACAGCAGCTCATCCGTGGAGAAAAATCGTCATGCCGCGCGCTGGTTTTCTTTGGTTCATGGGCGCTCCGCTTGCCGCCGTCCTCCCGGTCTGGATGCTTTACCTCTAGCCCCGGAAGGCGATCATGACCGTTCCACCTGTGCAAGCCGCTGTTCCCTCAAGCCCCGAGGCATCGTATTATCGCCAGATGATGGTACGCGAACTGCTGATATGGCTGGTCGGCGTCCCCGTGCCGATTGCTGCGATCATCGGTTTCTTCGTGCTTTAGCCTGAGCGACCGGTGGCCGCCCTTCATCCAACCGGAGATGATCATGATAACAGGCTCGCAATGCCGCGCCGCTCGTGCACTCGTTGACATATCCAGACAGCTTCTGGCGACGCTTTCCGGTGTCGACGAGGAGACGATCGCCAGATTCGAGCGAAAACTCGAAACACCGGCGGCAGACATCATCCTGTCCCTTCAATCCGCCCTGGAGACTGCCGGCGCCGTCTTCATTCCGGAGGGAGAAAGAGGACTGGGTGTCCAGCTCAAGTTCACCCGCTCGGAAGCACGCCGTCTTTCGAACCTCGAAAACGAAGGCGGTCTGGCGGCAGATGACGAGGTGCCGGGAGGCTAGGCGATGTGGGGCAACGCGGCATTGATGTCAGGTTGCCCTCACGCCATCGACAGGAACAAATTCGCGATCGGTGGGATAAGGACGGCCGCCAGGAAATCCTGACCGGATTGTCCCGGATGCGTCCCGTCCGTCGAAGCGAAGGCCCCGAACGCGGAATAGGCGCCCGTCGCGGCGAAATCGTAGAAGCGAACGCGACTTTGATCCGACGCAGCCGCGTAACCTGCCGCGATGGCGGCAGTGCATGCCTTCGAACTGGTGGTGTCATAATAGGGGCTGATGCCGACAATCCGCACGTTCGGCAATGCCGTCAGCAGTTCGTTCAGCCTTGCCGTGACATCGCCCCTCAAGGCTGCCCCGGTGGCGGCAAACTGAAACATGTCGTTGAAGCCGTCCGCAATGACCAGCATGTCTGGTGCGAGATCGATAATCCCCGGCGTATCGAGCGAGAAAGGCGTGTTCTTCAGAAAGCCACGTCCGCTGGTGCCATACTGGACGAAGCGCTCCTCCAGCCCCAGCATATAGGCGACCTGGCGCGACCAGTTGCCGCCTTCCCATGTGTTGAAAAATCCCTGTGTCACGCTGTCGCCGGCAATCAGCAGCTTGGTGGCTTCCGTATTCTCCGCCCACGGAAGAACGCTGACGCCGGGATCAACGTTGATGCCTGCGAAACGGACGCCGAACCCCAGGATCATCTCGATTTTTCGAGCACGTTTCGTCGTGTGAAGCCCGGCGAAAGCCGTGGTAAAGGCGGCGCCGGCTCCCGATCCCGTCGCGTTCGCCTGCCTCATCGTGTCCGGTGCAACGCTGTAAACGCCCGCGCGATGGATTGCTGCTGCCGTGATCGCGCCGGCCTTCACACCGGTCACACGCAGCTGAGCAGGCGTGGTAAAGATGCCGCCAGCCAAAGTAATGACGTCGCCCGCGGCGTAGCCGGAACCGGCGTTCAGGATTGCTGGACTGACCAGCCCGTAGGTCAAAACATCGGTCCCGAAATCCAGCAGGATAAAATGCTCGGTGTCATCGTTCAGCCCCGGATGCTCCTCTGAGAAGAGGGCCTTGGACACGGGCTTGCCATCCACATAGAGGGTGACGGAGCCCTGCCCGAGATAGGAGCGAATCCGGTAGTCGAAGCGCGATCCGTCAAAGATGAAACGATAACGCACACCGCCGCGCGCGCCTCTCTTGTAGGCGCCGCTGTCCTCGAAGGTTCCACCCAGCCGCGTCATTCGCGCATCGTCTTTGCCGCAGCCGGGTATGGTCGATCCGCTGATTAAACTGGCCGCGCCCGCAGCACCGACCGTCATCACCGGTGGAGAATCCATCACCTCCGGAATGGAGCGCAACGTGGTAAAACCGAGCTTCCAACGGTGAAACCGGGACAGAGCGGCATATTGCGCCCGTTCAAATGCAATATCGTGCACGCCAAACACACTGGCAATGTCGCCCATTCTGAAATCCTCGTATATTAAAAATTATTGCAATAAAAATAATTACGGCCATCCAAAACAGTGCCGCCGTTTAATGTCTGTGGCAGTTGTAGGTCCTGCGCGCGCGGCCGGCAAGCGCCTGCGCGTGGGGCGGAACGACCGAGGGAGTGGCCTTGAGCGAGGCTCATTCCGGTGTCGGTCTTGAACGGTTCATGGGAACTGGAAGCCACTGCCGGTCAGCCCCGATGAGGACCGAAACAGCATATGGGGCACTCCAAAATCCTTGAGCGCCTACATTTTCAATGAAATCAAATATCTGAAAGTGGAATTGGCGACCCCTGCAGGGCTCGAACCTGCGACAACCTGCTTAGAAGGCAGGTGCTCTATCCAGCTGAGCTAAGGGGCCGCTTGGAGGAGGCGTTGGCCTCCGGAAAGTATAAGCCTTGGATCAATGCGTCCAGGGCTGCGTGCGGCTGAAGCGGAAATTGTCGCTGTAGGAGACGCTCTTGCGGGTCGCTTCCTTCGGCGCGATGACGCGGTATTCGATGCCGTTGCGCTCGGCATAGGCCACGGCCTGCTCAGCGGTCTCGAATGTCAGCTTGACCTGCTGACGCGTATCGGCCGAGCTCGTATATCCCATGATCGGATCGATCGTGCGTGGCGTTTCCTGATCGAACTCGAGAACCCACAAATGCGTCTTGGCCTTGCCGGACTGCATGGCGGTTTTTGCGGGTCGATAGATTTTGGCGGACATATCTTGAGCGGGCTCCAGCATAGTTCAATCGCACCGGCGCACTGCTGCCGGCCGCTGCGCATTGCCATAGCGCAGAATAGATCAAAACGGAATGACCTTGCCGCACTATATCCGCCGATTTTGCAGGCATCCGTCGTTTCACGGGCAGAAAACGCGCCGACTCTGCGGATGACGCAACCAAAGGGCACAACGTCCCAGCGAGGCGAAAGCCTCGATTTCCATTGCTGTTCTAAAGGGGAAAATCGATGGTCGGAGTGGAGAGATTCGAACTCCCGACCCTCTGGTCCCAAACCAGATGCGCTACCAGGCTGCGCTACACTCCGTGACCCGTCGATGGCGGGGAGATACACGCTTCCCCCTGCCCCTGCAACACCTAAATTGCACAATCCCACAGGGGCTTGTCCCGCAAATGCGGAACGGCCCGTTCAGGGCGTTGCGCCGGAGATGCGCGGGCTGTCGACGATATCGCCGGTTGCGATGCCAAGACGACGGACGGTGCCGCCGTTCAGCTCGAGAACGAAAGCCACCGGTACGCGGGAATCGATGATCGCCTCGGACTGGGGAACGGCATTCTCACGAATCGTCTCGACCTTGCCATCTTTGGCGATGAACAGCATGTCGAGCGGAAGATAGGTGTTCTTCATCCACATCATCACCTGACGCGTCTGGCCGAAGTCGAACAGCATGCCGCGATCACGCGGCATAAAACGGCGATCCATGAGGCCATGGGCCCGCTGATCGCTATCGACGGCCAGTTCGGCGGTGAACCGGTGAATCTTGCCGCCAGTGGAGATGATTTGCAAGGGCTCGGTGTCGAAGGTGATATCCGCCGCCGTGGCGCAGAACGGCACGAGCCATAAAAAAAGCGCCACAAGGGCGCTTCCGGAAAGGCGCAGGAACCCCGCCATCGCTCAGTGGGCCCGACCGGTCGGCGCCGGCACGTCGGGATGAATCTCGGCCGCCATCAGGCCCTTGTCGCCATCGCCGAACCGGACCAGCACGGTCTGCCCCGGGCGCAACTCGGTCAATCCGAAGCGGCGCAGGGTTTCCATATGGATGAAGATGTCCTCGGTGCCGTCGCCGCGCGTCAGGAAGCCAAAACCCTTGGTGCGGTTGAACCACTTGACCAGGCACCGTTCCAGCCCGCTGGTCGGCGTCACCTGAACGTGGGTCTTGACCGGCGGCAGCTGTGACGGATGGATCGCGGTCGACTGGTCCATGGAGAGAATGCGGAAGGCCTGATAGCCGCGGTCGCGCTTCTGGATGAGTGCGACGACGCGCGCGCCTTCCAGCACCGTCTGGTAGCCGTCGCGACGCAGGCAGGTGACGTGCACGAGAACATCCTGCATGCCGTTGTCAGGCACGATGAAGCCGAATCCCTTGGCGACATCAAACCACTTGATCACGCCGGTGATTTCAATCAGATCGAGTGCGTCATTGCCAAAATCGTCATCCGGCGTGACGCCCTTCGCTGAAATCCTGTCCGCCATTGCCTGTCCAGCCCCTCGACTTACGCGTCACATCATTACGGTTAACTGATTCTTGACAGTCAGAATAACATCGTCCCGCCGCAATTGTGCAAGCCCTCGGATGAAATTTGCAGTCGGCCAGCGATAGCCTGCGAGCCTTGCCTCTGGCTGGTTGTCAGCTACATATACGCCATCTTCAGCAAAAGAGGGACATTACAATGCGTTATCTGCACACGATGGTTCGCGTCAAAGATCTGGACGCCGCACTTCACTTCTGGGGCGAACTTTTCGGCCTTGTGGAAATCCGCCGCTACGACAACGAAAAGGGCCGTTTCACGCTGGTTTTCCTCGCGGCCCCCGGCGATCTCGACCGTGCGAAGACGGAATTGTCGCCCTGCCTGGAACTCACCTACAACTGGGATACGGAGGAATATACCGGCGGGCGCAATTTCGGTCACCTCGCCTATGAGGTCGATGATATCTATGCGACCTGCCAGCACCTGATGGACAACGGCGTCATCATCAACCGGCCGCCGCGCGACGGTCATATGGCCTTTGTCCGTTCGCCGGACGGCATTTCGATCGAAATCCTGCAGAAGGGCGAGAACCTTCCATCACAGGAGCCCTGGGCATCGATGGGCAATACCGGCGCCTGGTAACCGGCGTTTGGTAAGCCCCGCGCAATGCGGCCGGGCGATATCCAGTCTTCCAGTCCGGCTCTTAGGGGCCGAATCATTGGATATCGCCTGCATCATTTCGGACCACCTCGGCCCTCAGACGGTGGGAAATTCCGGAAAACCAGGCGGAGAAATGCCGCCTGCGTCAGTGCAGGTTTACAAACAACGGCGCGTTCACTAATATTTGAACGAAACGTTAAGGGATGGGATGCGAACCGCCGCTGGAGGCTGGCGTGCATCCTGCTTCCGGTTGAACCGGTCAGACCGCGAGGGAGCGGCGCGCACAGCCCTGACAGGGCACGCGCCGATACGCGGTTTGCGACTTCCAAATGAATGGCCATGACGGCAGCAGATGTCGCCCGGCCCGCATTGAGTGGGGATCCAACGTTGCGTGATGTTCTGCAAACAGCAGCGACGATTCGCGGTTTAGGCTGCGCACTCGCGCTCACCGTCTCGGTACTGGCCTTGTCCGGTTGCGTCACGGCCGCGAAAGAAACGGCATCGGCGGAGGACCAGGCAGTTCCCGAAGCTGCATCCGCTGACGCTGCACAGACAGGGCCTGGCACTTATGAAGATCAACAGGTCGTCGCCGTCGGTGCCAATGCGCAGCAACAGGGCGGATATCCGGCCCAGGCAAATGCGATGGTGCCTGCCGAAGCCAACGGCCAGCCGGCGTCGCTGACCATGCAAAGCACCGGCCTCAAGGCAACATCGAACAGCATCTTTGCCACCCAGACACAGAATGCCAATGCCGCCGGAGACCATGCGCCGCTGCCCGTCGGGCAAGCCACCGGTGTCAATCCCGCCACAAACAGTCTTTTCAACAGCGGCCAGCCGGCGACGGCTCCGGTCGTGCTGCCGCTCGAAGGTGCGAGCAACACTGAAGGTACCGTACCGGCCGTACAGCAAGTGGCAAGTGCCGAGCCAGGCGCTGACACCACCCCGCTTCCCGTCGCCGTCCCTATCCCCTCAAGTGCAGCCTCCGCGGGTACGGCCCACAGCGCGGTGGCGGTCCTTCCCGATTCGGGAAACGTGCCTGATGACGGAGACAAGACGGATGGAACGGAAAAAAGCCTGACGCTGGCCGGGCTGTTCGCAGCCAAGCGCAAGAGCCGCAATCAATTCAATGACGATCGATTTGCCAAGGCACCGGCTAAGAAGACGCTTGCCGCCGCCAACATGAAACAGCAGCAGATTGCCGCGCTCGGGTTCACAGCACTTCCCGGCGTGCGGACAACGTCGATGTTTGCGACCACGGACGATTCAGAGCCGGGCCATGACGATGAGAGCGCTACGGTCGAAATGGCCTCCCTGCCCGGTCTGGCCCGCCTTGCGCCGAACGGCCTCTGGCTGCAGACGGAAAAAGTGGAGACGGGCTGTTTCCAGCCGGAACTGCTGCAGGTTCTGAAGGTCGTCGAGAACCATTACGGCCGCAAGGTCATGGTAACATCCGGTCTGCGCGACCTGAAGCACAATGCCAGCGCCGGCGGAAGCCGGCATTCGCTTCACACGACCTGTCAGGCCGCTGACATCCAGGTACCCGGTGTCGGCAAATGGGATCTTGCCGCCTATCTGCGCACCATTCCGGGGCGCGGCGGCGTGGGAACCTATTGCCACACGGAATCGGTCCATATCGACACCGGCGAAGAGCGCGACTGGAATTGGCGCTGCCGCCGCCGCAGGGGCTGATGGCAACCCTCTGTTATCGTTCGACATTTCCAATATTATCAACAACCCGCGCTTTATCAGGGCTTTTTTACAGAAAAATGAAATTTGCCGCTTGCGGTATTCAAAAGCCCTGACTATAAGACGCCCACACAACGGCTGCGCCCTTCGTCTATCGGTTAGGACACCAGATTTTCATTCTGGGAAGAGGGGTTCGACTCCCCTAGGGCGTACCATTGTGAACCTCCCCTTCAGCATCGATATTCGTACTCTCCCCCGCAGCAGCGCCTTGCTGACGGGTGTTTTTGCGTCTTTGAAGGGTTTTCCTTCAGCTCTGTTTTTACTGCGAAAAATCGTCAAAAAATGCGAATTAGCGCTTGCAGCATTCAAGGCGCCTGACTATAAGACGCCCACACCACTGATGCGCCCTTCGTCTATCGGTTAGGACACCAGATTTTCATTCTGGGAAGAGGGGTTCGACTCCCCTAGGGCGTACCATGGTCTTTCAATTCCCCATACACTGAAGACGTTTCCACCACGAAGAACCGCCCGGCTCAGAGAGCCTTTGCGGCATCGATAACGCGCAGCTGAACACGCCTCGTTCCCTGCCATAGATCAGCTGATATCGATGCGGCGACGTGGATCGTCGTGCCGCGCTCGGACAGCAGCAGATCGCCGAGCGGCGTTTCCAGCGCGCGGAAGGCGATGCCCTCGACCCGCGAACCATCCTGGCCCTCCAGCGTCACCTTCACATGATTGGCACCCACCTGCCGCGAATCGCGCAAGCGGTGTGCCGGCAATGCAAAGATCGGCTGCGGATGCCCTGCCCCATACGGGCCTGCCTGTTCGAGCTGATCGATCAGCGCCAGATTGGCACCGGCAGCCCCCAACGCACCGTCGATCTTCAGCGTTTCGGTCGAGACGAGATCCTTGATCGCATTCCCGGTCCGTTCCTCGAAGAAATGCCGCAGCTTGCCCAGATTCGCGCGCTCGACCGTCAGGCCCGCCGCCATGGCATGGCCGCCGCCCTTGACCAACAGGCCACCATCCACCGCGGCGCGAACGATCTTTCCGATGTCGAAGCCACTGATCGACCGGCCCGATCCCGTTCCCTTGCCGTTCGGATCGAAAGAGATTGCAAAGGCCGGGCGGCGGAATTTCTCCTTCAGGCGGGCCGCCAGCAGGCCGACAATGCCGGGATGCCAGTTTTCACGCGCCGTCACGATAATGGATGCCGATTCGCCGGTACCGTATTCGGCCAGCGCTTCGGCCTCGGCTTCGGCCAGCATGGCGATTTCCATCACCTGGCGTTCCTTGTTTAGCTCATCAAGCTTGGCGGCGATCGTTTCGGCGGCATTTTCATCGTCCAGCGTCAGCAACCGGCTGCCGAGAGCCGCATCGCCGATCCGGCCACCGGCATTGATTCGAGGACCGATCAGAAAGCCGAAATGATAGGGCGTGACCGGGCCGCCAAGCCCGGCCTTGCGGAACAGCGCCGACAATCCCGGATTCTGCATATGCCGGGCGGCAACCAGCCCCTTGACCACATAGGCCCTGTTCAAGCCCTTGAGCGGCACGACGTCGCACACGGTCGCCAGGGCGACGAGATCCAGCAGGGCCAGCAGATCGAAGGAGGACACCCGCCTGTCGCCGCTTTCGCGCAACTGCCGCATCGTGTTGACGAGAACGAGAAAGACCACACCGGCGGCGCAGAGATGCCCCTGCCCCGACAGGTCGTCTTCCCGGTTCGGATTGACCAGCGCCACGCAGGGCGGCAGCTGCGCGCCGACCTGATGGTGATCGATGACCACGACATCGATGCCGCGCACTTCAGCGGCAGCCAGCGATTCGTGGCTGGTTGAGCCGCAATCGACGGTGACGATCAGCTGCGCGCCATTGTCGATCAACTGATTGATCGCCGCCGGGTTCGGGCCGTAGCCCTCGAAAATGCGGTCCGGAATGTAGATTTCGGCCTCGATGCCGAAATGACGCAGAAAGCGGAACATCAGCGCCGAGGACGCGGCGCCATCGACATCGTAGTCGCCGAAGATGGCCACCTTTTCACGCGCCTTGATCGCAGCGACAATGCGCGCGGCGGCCTTGCCGCAGTCCGTCAGAGTTTCGGGATCCGGCATCAGCGCGCGGATGGTCGGATCGAGGAATGCCACCGCATCGTCCATCGTCACTCCCCGCCCGGCCAGCACGCGGGCGATGAGATCGGAGAAGCCATGCACCTGGCTGATCGCAAGCGCGCGGTTCTGCCCGGCCTGATCTAGCCGCGACACCCAGCGCTGCCCGGTCACCGACCGCTCCACATTGAGAAACGCCCGCTGCACGGGATCTGGCAATTCGCTCATCATACACCTGTGACTTTGAGACTGTTCGTAGCCGGGTTTTGCGTCCTTCGCAAACCGGAACGAAAGCGGCCCCACCCGGATGGATAACCGGATGGGGCCGCGAAAAATGCATCGGCGACTGGATCAGGCCGTCTTCGGCCGTTCGATACGGATCACCTGCGGGTCGCCGACGAGATAGCCTTCGCTCTTGATCGCTGCCACCGCCTTGCGCACCGATTCCTCGGTCGTCGCATGGGTGACGAGGATGATCGTCTGCGGCTCGCCGGTTTCGACCGGGTGCTTCGAGTGCTGAACGATCGATTCGAGCGAGATGCGGTTTTCGGCCATGCGCGTTGCGATGCTTGCAAACACACCAGTCTTGTCGAGAACCTTGAGGCGAATGAAGTATCCGCCCTCGTGGCTCTGGATCTGCGCCTGCTTGTACGGCAAAAGCGCCGTGACCGGACGGCCGAAGGCCGGTACATGCTGGGCGCCCGGGCGGCTCTTGGCGATGTCGGCGATGTCGCCAAGCACAGCGGATGCCGTCGCATTGCCGCCGGCGCCGGGGCCGACCATCAGCAATTCACCGAGAATATCGGATTCGATCGCCACCGCGTTGGTGACGCCATCAACCTGGGCAATCACCGATTCGAGCGGCACCATGGTCGGGTGGACGCGTTGCTCGATACCGCTATCGGTGCGCTGGGCAACGCCGAGCAGCTTGATACGGTAACCGAGATCGGCCGCCGCATGGATATCGTCGATCGAAATATTGGTGATGCCTTCGAGATAGATGTCATCGGCGGCAATCGCCGTTCCAAAGGCCAGGCTCGTCAGGATGGACAGCTTGTGGGCGGTATCATTGCCCTCAATATCGAAGGCCGGATCGGCTTCGGCGTAGCCGAGGCGCTGCGCTTCCTTGAGGCAGGCCTCGAAGGACAACCCCTCCTTCTCCATCTTGGTGAGGATGTAGTTGCAGGTGCCGTTCATGATGCCGTAGACGCGCGAAATCGTGTTGCCTGTCAACGATTCCCGCAGCGCCTTGATCACGGGAATGCCGCCGGCAACCGCAGCTTCGTAGTTCAAAAGCGCGCCATGCTCTTCGGCAAGACCGGCAAGCGCGATGCCGTGGGCGGCAAGCAGCGCCTTGTTGGCGGTCACCACATGCACACCGCGCGACAGCGCTGCCTTGACGGCGGACAAAGCCGGCTCGCCCGCACCACCCATCAGTTCGACGAAAACGTCGATATCGGCAGTCTCAGCCAGCGACAGCGCATCGTCGTGCCAGGTCATGGCGGAGAGATCGACACCGCGGTCGCGGTTCCTATCGCGTGCCGTAACGGCAGTAATTTCGATTGCCCGGCCGCATGTGGTCGCCAGCGCTTCGTGGCGTTCCTGAAGAATACGCACCAGCGAGGCACCAACGGTTCCCAAGCCCGCAATGCCGATTTTAAGGGCATCTGCCATACACAATTCCTAACATGTCGAGAGCGCTCCGCCTGAAACGGCGGAGCAGATTTCAAAGAAGAACCGGAAAACCCGGCGCCTCAGCGATGCGCGTTCAGCGAAATGACGTTGTGCAACGTGTCGTCAGCCGTCGAAAGGAACTTCTTCAGGCTGCGGGCAGCCTGGCGAATCCGGTGTTCGTTTTCAACGAGCGCGATACGGATATAGTCGTCACCCTGTTCGCCGAAACCAATGCCGGGAGCAACAGCGATATCGGCCTTTTCGACCAAAAGCTTGGAAAACTCCAACGAGCCGAGATGACGGAACTTTTCCGGAATCTTCGCCCAGGCGAACATGGTGGCTGCCGGCGGCGGCACGTCCCAGCCGGCCTTGCCGAAGCTTTCGACCAGCACATCACGGCGGCGCCTGTAGATATTGCGCACCTCGGCGATATCGGAACCGTCACCGTTCAGCGCATGGGTCGCGGCCACCTGGATCGGCGTGAAGGCGCCGTAGTCGAGATAGGACTTGACCCGCGTCAAGGCGGCGATCAGGCGTTCGTTGCCGACGGCAAAGCCCATGCGCCAGCCGGGCATGGAAAACGTCTTCGACATCGAGGTGAATTCGACCGTGTTGTCCATCGCGCCTGGAACTTCCAGAACGGACGGTGGCAGGACGCCGTCGAAATAGATTTCCGAGTAAGCCAGATCCGAGAGGATGACGATGTCGTGCTTCTTCGCGAACGCGACGACTTCCTTGTAGAAATCCAGTGTCGCCACATGCGCCGTCGGGTTGGACGGATAGTTGATCACCAGCGCGATCGGCTTGGGGATCGAATGGCGGATCGCCCGCTCCAGCGGCGGGAAGAACGTGTCGTCCGGCTCCACCGAAATCGAACGAATGACGCCGCCCGTCATCAGGAAGCCGAAGGCATGGATCGGATAGGTCGGGTTCGGGCACAGGATCACGTCGCCGGGCGCGGTGATCGCCTGCGCCATATTGGCGAAGCCTTCCTTGGAACCGAGGGTCGCCACGACCTGCGTATCCGGGTTCAGCTTGACGCCGAAACGGCGGGCGTAATAGGCGGCCTGCGCGCGGCGAAGACCGGGAATGCCCTTGGAGGACGAATAACGATGCGTGCGCGGATCCTGGACGGCTTCGCACAGCTTGTCGACGATCGACTGCGGCGTCGGAAGATCCGGGTTGCCCATACCGAGGTCGATGATATCAGCTCCACCCGCTCGCGCGCTGGCTTTCAAACGGTTGACCTGTTCGAAAACGTAAGGCGGCAAACGCCGGACTTTGTGAAACTCTTCCATCTCTAAACCTCGTCTTGCGCTGTCCCCATGCTGGAATCATGCGTGCAAGGAGACGCGCGCGGTGCAATCAGGCCCACGCGGCCACGAAACGCTTTGCGTCCAAATCAGCCGAAACGCAAGTGCTAATTCTGTATCTGCTTCAACGTGTCGGCACCGTGGTTGGCGGCGAGCAGCTGCAATTCCTTCAGGCGGCGCTGATATTCGGCTTCCGAGATCGCACCGGACGAGCGGGCGGACCCGAGCGCCGTCAATTTCGCCTGTTGGCTTGCGGCCTCTTCGTTGCTCATCTGGGTGGTTGCTGCGGGCAGTTTGCCTTCGATGACCGGATAGACATCGGCCGGAATGGGCTTGGCCATTGTCGCGGAATAGATCGACGGCTGCTCGTCAACCGCCGTGGAATTGCAGCCGGCAAGGGCAATCGCCAAACCTGCCAGTCCAAAGGCCGTCACCATCCGCATCATTGCTGCTTTCCCCGACTTCATCATCTCGCCATACCCGACACATACCGTTGAATCTCTGTCCGAAGTTGGCCGATTGCCAGGCGCCCCGAGTCCAACATGCGCTGGCACTTGTAATCATTTTAAGGCAGAATGTAAAAAGACAAAACAAACAAACATCTGTGGAGGAAACCGGGTGGCAGAAGACAGGAAGACCGAGGGCCAGACGGGCGCCAGCGCGGATGGTTTTACCGGTTTCGACCCGAAATCCGTCGATCCCTACATCCTCAAAGACCCTGAAGCCTTCACGATGAACCTCGCGCGCACGGTCGAGCAACTCGGCAAGGCCGCATCCGCATGGCTCGCCCCGCGCGAAAGCGGCGCAAAGACCGACATGGTGGCTGATCCGGTCGTCGATATGGTCAAGACGCTTTCCAAAGTCTCCGAATACTGGCTTTCCGATCCGCGGCGCACCCTTGAAGCGCAGACCTACCTGATGGGGAGCTTCTTCTCCATGTGGACGCGCACCCTGCAGAAGATGAGCGGCGACGCTGTCAGCCCCGCTGCCGATGTGCCCCGCAACGACAAACGCTTTTCGGATGCCGACTGGGCCGCCAATCCGTTCTTTGATTTCCTGCGGCAGGCCTATTTCATCACCTCCGACTGGGCAGACCGGATGGTGCGCGATGCCGAAGGCCTCGACGACCATACCAAACACAAGGCCGCCTTCTATGTGCGGCAGATTTCCAGCGCCCTTTCGCCCGCCAATTTCGTCACAACCAACCCGCAACTCTATCGCGAGACCGTGGCCTCTAGTGGCGCCAATCTCGTCAAGGGCATGCAGATGCTGGCCGAAGATATCGTCGCCGGCAAAGGCGACCTCAAGCTTCGACAGACCGATACGAGCAAATTCGCCATCGGCGAGAATATCGCCATGACACCCGGCAAAGTGATCGGCCAGAGCGACGTCTGCCAGGTGCTGCAATATGATGCAGCCACCGAGACAGTGCTGAAACGGCCGCTCTTGATCTGCCCGCCCTGGATCAACAAATTCTACGTTCTGGATCTCAACCCGCAGAAATCCTTCATCAAATGGGCGGTGGACCAGGGCCATACCGTCTTCGTCATTTCCTGGGTCAACCCGGACGAGCGCCATGCGGCCAAGGATTGGGAATCCTACGCCCGCGAAGGCATCGGCTTTGCCCTCGACATCATCCGGCAGGCAACCGGCGAGGAGGATGTCAACGCCATCGGCTATTGCGTCGGCGGAACGCTGCTTGCAGCGACACTTGCCCTGCATGCGCAGGAAGGCGACACGCGTATCCGCTCCGCGACGCTGTTCACCACGCAGGTCGATTTCACCCATGCCGGCGACCTCAAGGTGTTTGCGGACGAAGAACAGATCGCCCAGATGGAAGAGCGGATGAAGGAGACCGGCTATCTCGACGGCTCGAAAATGGCCATGGCCTTCAACATGCTGCGGGCGTCGGATCTGATCTGGCCCTATTTCGTCAACAACTACCTGAAGGGCCAGGAGCCGACCGCCTTCGACCTGCTCTACTGGAATTCCGATTCCACCCGCATGCCGGCGGCCAACCACTCCTTCTATCTGCGCAATTGTTATCTCCAGAACAACCTGGCCAAGGGCGAGATGGTATTGGCTGGCAAAACGGTCTCGCTCGATAGCGTGAAAATTCCGATCTACAATCTCGCCGCCAAGGAAGATCATATCGCCCCGGCAAAATCGGTGTTCATCGGCAGCCGGTTCTTCGGCGGCGATGTGACCTATGTCATGTCCGGCTCCGGCCATATTGCCGGCGTCGTCAACCCACCGGACAAGGGCAAGTACCAATTCTGGACCGGCGGCCCGGCCAAGGGCGACTTCGACGACTGGGTGAAGACGGCCAAGGAGACGCCCGGTTCCTGGTGGCCGCATTGGCAGGCCTGGATCGAAACGCTGGACAGCGAGCGGGTGCCTGCGCGCAAAACCGGCGGACAGCTCAACTCCTTGGAAGAAGCGCCGGGTTCCTATGTCCGTGCCTGATCAAACAACGGACATTTGACATAGATGCTTTTCGACAGGCCGCTGGTTCCCGCCATCCTCATTCAGCGCTACAAACGCTTTCTCTTCGATGCCGTACTTGACGATGGAAGCGCGATTACCGGCTCGTGCCCCAATACCGGCTCGATGCGCGGGTTGACGACGCCCGGCTCACGCATCTGGCTGTCCGAGCACGACAGCCCGACACGGAAATACCGCCATATGTTCGAAATGGTGGAGGTGGCAGACACCGTCGTCGGCATCAACACCGGCCTGCCGAACCGGCTGGCGGAAGAGGCAATCCGTGCCGGGCAGATCGGCGACCTTCATCTCTATTCGACGGTGCAGCGCGAACAGAAATACGGCCGCAACTCCCGCATCGATCTGCTTCTGACCGATCCGGAGCGCGGCCGCGCCTATGTCGAGGTCAAGAACGTGCATTTCAGCCGCACAACCGGCCTTGCCGAATTTCCAGACAGCCCGACGGCCCGTGGTGCAAAGCATCTGGAAGAGCTCGGCGACATGGTCGAAGCGGGTCACCGCGCCATCATGATCTACCTCATCCAGCGTGACGACTGCGCTACCTTCAGGATCTGCGACGATCTCGATCCGCTTTATGCCACGGCATTCCGGCGCGCGATGCAGCGCGGGGTTGAAGCCTTTGCCGTCAAATGCCGGGTTTCGCCGCAGCAAATTGCGCCTGACGGCCTGATCCCGATGGACGAACCCGCCTGTGCTGATCTATGACATTTAAGAAAGACAACTGAAAGTATTGTAATGGTCACTTATATCGAGGCTGCATCAGCGCCCCTCAAGAATACCGGCGTCATCCGTCTCTATACGCCCGAGGATTTTGCCGGGATCAAGCGTGCCTGCCAGATCACCGCGCGCTGCCTCGACGAACTGGCAAGCCGGGTGCAACCCGGCGTGACGACCGACGAGATCGACCGTTTCGTGTTCGAATTCGGCATGGATCACGGCGCCCTGCCCGCGACACTGAACTATCGCGGCTACACCAAATCGTCCTGCACCTCGATCAATCACGTCGTCTGCCACGGCATTCCCAACGAGAAGCCGCTGCGTGAAGGCGATATCGTCAATATCGACGTGACCTACATCATCGACGGCTGGCACGGCGATTCCAGCCGGATGTATCCGGTCGGCGAAATCAAGCGCGCGGCCCAGCGCCTGCTCGAAGTCACCCACGAATGCCTGATGCGCGGCATCGCCGCCGTCAAGCCGGGCGCGCGCACCGGCGCCATCGGCGAAGCCATCCAGACCTTCGCGGAAGCCGAACGCTGCTCGGTGGTGCGCGACTTCTGCGGCCATGGCGTCGGCCGGCTGTTTCATGACGCCCCGAACATCCTGCATTACGGCCGGGCGAACGAGGGGCCGGAAATGCGCGAAGGCATGATCTTCACGATCGAGCCGATGATCAACCTCGGCCGCCCGCACGTGAAGGTGCTGGCCGACGGCTGGACGGCCGTCACCCGTGACCGGTCGCTGTCGGCGCAATACGAGCACGCGGTCGGGGTCACCGCCGATGGCTGCGAGATCTTCACCCTGTCGCCGGGCGGCCTCGACCGTCCGGGGCTGCCAGCATAGGGCATACAATGACCAAGCCCCCTTTCTCTCCCGATGGCGACACTTCGCAACCGGCCGATGAGAGGGGCTTTTTCGCCGGGCAGCAGCCAAAACGCGCAGGGGCCGCGATAGCCGCGGTACAGCAGGACGACGCGCATTATCACGGCCATCGAGACCGCCTGAGAACCCGTTACAGGGAGCATGGCGATACGGCGCTGGCCGATTACGAAATCCTCGAACTGCTGTTGTTCCGACTGATCCCGCGCCGCGACACCAAGCCGATCGCCAAGGCGCTGCTCGAGCGTTTCGGCACGCTTGCCGGCGTCTTCGGTGCCTCGCCGGCTCTGCTGCAGGAGGTCAAAGGCATTGGCGAGGCCGTCGCGTTCGACCTGAAGCTCATTTCGACGGTGACCCATCGCACGCTGAAGAGCGGCCTCAAAGGCAAACAGGTGCTGGCCTCCTGGTCATCCGTGATCGATTATTGCCACGCCGCGATGGCGCATGAAACCCGCGAGCAGTTCCGCATCCTGTTTCTCGACAAGCGCAATGCGCTGATCGCCGACGAGGTGCAGCAGACCGGCACGATCGATCACACCCCGGTCTACCCGCGCGAAGTGGTGAAGCGGGCTCTGGAACTGTCTGCGACGGCCCTGATTCTCGTCCACAACCACCCATCCGGCGATCCGGCGCCATCGCGCGCCGATATCGAGATGACCAGGCTGATCGTCGATATCGCCAAGCCGCTGGAGATTACCGTGCACGACCACATCATCATCGGCAAGGATGGCCATGCCAGCCTCAAAAGTCTGCGGCTGATCTGACTGAATGCTGCGTCAGAGCCATTTGGCCCGCCGGAACATCCGGTAAAGCAGGCTGCACACCACAATGATGAACCCGAGGATGACGAAGTAGCCATACTTGATCTTCAGTTCGGGCATGTCTTCGAAATTCATGCCGTAGATACCGGCAATCGCCGTCGGGACGGCCAGGATCGCCGCCCACGACGCCAGCTTGCGGGAAATCTCGGTCTGCTCGGACTGGCCGATCATCAGGCTGGCTTCGAAGGTGAAAGCCAGCACTTCCCGTAACGTGTCGATATCCTCCTGCACGCGGCGCACATGGTCGGTAACGTCGCGAAACAGCGCATGCAGCGTCGCGTCCATACCGGGAAGATCGAGATGCTCGTGCCGCCGGCAGACATCGACCAGCGGAACCACGGCATTGCGCAGGCGAAGCAGGCTGCGGCGCAGGAAATAGAGCCGTTCGATATCCTTCTTGTCGAGCCGGTCGCGCAGCACCCGCTCCTCCAGTTCCTCAACCTCGGCGTGGATGCCCTCGACGACCGGCATGTAGTTATCGACGATGAAATCGAGGATCGAATAGAGGATGTAGTTCTCGCCATGTGCCAGCGCCGCCGGCGAAGCCTCGCACCGCTGCCGCACCAGATTGTAGGATGTCGAAGGGCCATGGCGCACCGAGACGACATAACCGCGGCCGACAAACAGATGCGTTTCGCCGAAGACGATTTCCTCGCCCATCATATGGGCCGTGCGTGCCACGACGAAGATGGCGTCGCCATAGATTTCCAGCTTGGGGCGCTGGTGGGCATGGCCGGCATCCTCGATCGCAAGTTCGTGCAGGCCGAATTCTGCCTGGACCTCCCGCAACAGCGCCTCGTCCGGCTCATGCAGACCGATCCAGACCACCGCCTTGTCGCGGCCTTTCCACGTGTGCGCATCCTTTATTTCGATATCGAGAATGCGCTGGCCGTGTTCGTAGACGGCGGCCGCGACAACACCCGGACGCGTCGGGGGCTTGGCGGGAGCCGTCCCCGCGTCATCGCTCGAAGGCATAAGCGGCTCGTGTCTCTGCGGGTCACCGGTTTCTTGCAAAGCCATCGCCATCTCTCCCGTTGCAGAAACCGGGCGTCACCGGTCAGGCCTATCCAGTATCAAATATCAACAGTACAAATGCATCCCTTCCGGGGGCTGCATATTGCTCCCAGCTTAAATATAATCGCATTCCATAAAATAAGCATCCGCAGCCTGATGGCGGCGCATAAAGCTTTATTAAACTGTAAGATTGACGATATAGACGCTTGCGAGCGACATTTGCCGCAGCGCACAATGATTCTTTCTCCATCACCGGAAACGCCCCATGAACCAGTACGATCTCGTGGTTGTCGGCAGTGGTCCAGCAGGACGCAGGGCCGCCATTCAGGCCGCCAAACTGGGCAAGAAGGTTCTTGTCATCGAACAGGGAAAGCGGGTCGGCGGCGTCTCGGTCCATACCGGCACCATTCCCTCCAAAACCCTTCGCGAAACCGCGCTGAACCTGACCGGCTGGCGCGAACGCGGCTTTTACGGGCGGGCCTACCGCGTCAAGGAAGAAATCAGCGCCGACGATCTGCGCCGGCGTCTTCTGATCACGCTCGATCATGAGGTCGAGGTGCTCGAACACCAGTTCGCCCGCAACCGCGTCCAGCATATTCGCGGCAAGGCGAGCTTCATCGACCCGCAGACGATGCAGATCGCCAAGGAAGACGGAGAAATCATCCAGGTTTCCGCAACCAGCATCCTGCTGGCCGTCGGCACCAAACCCTTCCGTCCGGATTACATTCCGTTCGACGGAAAGACGGTGCTCGATAGCGACGAGCTTCTGGAAATCGAGGAGCTGCCGCGCTCGTTGGCTGTCATCGGCGCCGGCGTCATCGGCATCGAATATGCGACGATCTTCAGCGCGCTGGATACGCAGGTGACGCTGATCGATCCGAAGGCGACCATGCTCGACTTCATCGACAAGGAAATCGTCGAGGATTTCACCTATCAGCTGCGCGACCGCAACATGAAGCTGCATCTGGGGCAAAAGGCAGACAAGGTGGAGCGGACGCCCGACGGCAAATGCGCGATCACGCTCGACAGCGGCCGCGTGATCAGCTGCGAAATGGTCTTGTTCGCCGCAGGCCGCATGGGCGCAACGGATTCGCTCAATCTGGCAGCAGCCGGCCTTGAAGCCGACAGCCGCGGGCGGCTCAGCGTCAATCCGGAAACATTCCAGACCTCGGTTCCGAACATCTACGCGGCGGGCGACGTCGTCGGCTTCCCCAGCCTTGCCTCCACCTCGATGGAACAGGGCCGCATCGCAGCCCGCGTCGCCGTCGGCGCCATCGCCAAGGAACCGCCGAAATTCTTCCCCTATGGCATCTATGCCGTACCGGAAATCTCGACCTGCGGCCTGACCGAGGAAGAGGTCAAGGAGCGCGGTATTCCTTATGAATGCGGCATCGCCCGCTTCCGGGAGACATCGCGCGGCCACATCATGGGGCTCGATTCGGGGCTCTTGAAGCTGATCTTCTCGCTGAAGACCCGGCGCCTGCTCGGCGTCCACATCGTCGGCGAAGGTGCGACGGAGCTCGTCCATATCGGACAGGCTGTGCTCAACCTGAAAGGCACCGTCGAGTATTTCGTCGAAAACACCTTCAACTACCCGACACTGGCCGAAGCCTACAAGATCGCAGGCCTCGACGCCGGCAACCGGATGGGCGAGATCGGCGCGAAGGCGTAAGCCCATTCTAAGACCGTAAGGCCGCAACATGGCTACGTGCGCGAGAAATTCCAAGCGCGAGGCTATAGGCTTGTCAAACCTACTAAATTAGCTTAAAATAATATCTTCTACGGAATAAGCCGAGTGGAATTCTCAATTTTATTCTCTTGAATGCATAATTTAAATATCAGTATTTTTCTCTCGGCACACGAATAAACCATTACAGACAAGCGTCATTCTCTTAGAGTTTTTCTGAAATATTGATCAACATCAGAATTATACAGACAACACCACACAAGCTTTTATATTAAATAAATAATATTCAAAAATAACAATTAAGAACATTTCCAGACTCCGTACTACTTTGCTTCTACAAGAGAAACTGCGTCAAACAACGACAGTTGATGTAACGCCGGGCGGGAGATCCGGCGCATCGAGGGAGGTGTGATGAAAAACCGGGTGCGAGGGAATTTACTTCTTCTGCTTCAACAGTCTTGGGGCAGAACGGATTATCCGATACATCAGGCTTTTGACGAGCCTCCGGACTAAGCTCCCTCCGTTTC
The DNA here is from genome assembly GCF_001687365.1 of Pararhizobium polonicum. Lineage (GTDB taxonomy): Bacteria > Pseudomonadota > Alphaproteobacteria > Rhizobiales > Rhizobiaceae > Pararhizobium > Pararhizobium polonicum. The sequence continues at coordinate 134,793 of NZ_LGLV01000011.1, read as the reverse complement.
TGACGGCAGTCACTTCAATTGCTCTGCTAAAATTAAAGTTTGATTTCGCCATTACGGATCGAATTTTGAATCGACGACGCAAATGCATGACGAAGCCGCAGATACGCTCCCACTCCAAGAATATTCCATCGGCTACCAATGACGGTAATGCGAAGAGTTTCGGCTGGATTCCCTGCGGCCGATCCACGGAAGAGTATTGCCGAAAATATGCTTTCGCGTCCGCCGATCGCCGTCACGAAAGCGCAGAAGAAACAGCAGGACAAGCATTCGAAAGAGAAGTGATGCGCATTGGGCGCATTACGCAATTTATCGGAGAAATGTACCATGCCCAACACTCCTGTAACCTGGCGCGAAGACTTCATCGCCAACCTCAACGCGACAGGGTCGCAATCCGATCCTGTCATCACCCAACTCGCCAGTGGCTACTTCCTGGTTGTCTGGACCGACAGCGACGATTCGTCCGTTCCCGGATCACCGGCCGGCACTGATATCATCGGCCGGATTTTCGATTCACAGGGGAATGCAGTCACAGACGAAATTCGCCTGAATACACGCAATACTGGTGACAGCGAGTTCAATCCGACGGTAACAGCACTGAGCGATGGCGGCTTCGTCATTGCCTACGATGAGTTGGGAAGCTTCGACGACCTCGATATTGAGACCTACAGCTTCAACCCGGCTACCTTCGTGGTTACATCGGTCGGCAGCAACGATCTCTTCTTCGACAACGGCGCCCCGAACCCACAAGATCCTTCGATCGCTTCGGTATCATCGACATCGGTGCTCGCGGCCTATCACACTGTCAACGCTGACGGTTCCGACAACATTATCATCCGCACCTACAATCCGACGACCAACACGGTGGGCGCTGAAATCACCCTCTTCGCCGGTGCAACAGGGACCGGCGAGGACGCTAGCGGACCGGACGTGGCCGCCATGACCAACGGCAACTACGTCATCGTCTACAGCAACAACAATCCGTCACCGGCCAACGACTCCATATTGTTTGATATCCGCGACAGCACCGGCGTCGCGGTTACCAGCGGCACCGTAGACTCTGGAACCGAGTTTAACGATCCGCAGGTTACTGCGCTCGCCGGCGGTGGCTTTGTTGTCGCATATGCGATCAGCTCCAACGCGGGCGACATCAAATTCCGCGTCTTCGACGGCAATGGGGCCGCACTGACCGGTGGTGGTCCCTTCAACGCGGGCGTCACCTCTTTGGCCAATTCCCAGAACGAGCCAGCCGTCATCGGCCTTGCCGACGGCACTTTCATTCTCGTCTGGGATGACGACACCAGCGGCCAGATCGTCGGCCAGCGCTACAGCGTCTCCGGCCAGAACGTGTTCACGGTTTCCGGTGAATTCGTTGTCGACAACAGTGGCGGTACCTCAATTACCGAAATTGAGCTGGCAGCCTTCCAAGACGGCCGCTTCTCGGTCACCTGGAATGACGGTGGCGATATCCGCGTGAAAATCATGGACACCCGCGATACCGTCAACACGACTGCCGTCTACGCGCCAAACTCCGAGCAAGTAGGCACGATCGGCAACGATGTCTTTACCGCAAACGGCAGTGCCAGCAAGGTTTTCGGCCACGACGGAAATGACATCATCACGGAGAGCGGCAGCATCAAGCAATATTTCGGCGGCAACGGTGACGACACGCTGATCGTCGTTTCGCCGATCAATGATGATGTTCATGACGGTGGCAATGGTAACGATACAATCGACTGGAGCCTCTCGGGCGTCTCCGGCGCGACCTTCGACCTCCTCAACGGCCTTGCTTCCGATGCGGTAGACAGTGAGACCATGACCGGTTTCGAAAACATCATCGCCACCAACAACGCCGACAAGATCTTTGGCAACAGCAATGAGAACATCATCACCGCGCTCGACGGCAACGACACGATCGAAGGCGGCTTCTCGACGGACACGATCAATGCGGGCGCCGGCAACGACACCATCATTGTCCGTGACGGCCAATTTGCTGACAACGTCGTGGGAGGCAGCGGGACCGATCGCTACGTGTTCGCTTACACCAACCAGCGCATCAACATTGATCTTGGAGCAGGCACGCTGCAGGTGTTTGACAGTGTTGGCGGCACTTTCGGTCCGGCGCTGACGGTTTCCGGTGTCGAAAACGTTACCGGCGGCTCACTCAACGACGTCATCACCGGCGACACAGCGAGCAATACGCTTGAAGGCCGCTCCGGCAACGACGCTTTGTCTGGAGACGCCGGAAATGACACATTGGTCGGCGGCAATGGCGCGGATGCCTTGTCCGGCGGCACCGGTTCAGATACCGCCTCCTATTTCGACGCGGCCGCTGCCGTCACTGCAAGCTTGGTGGACTCTACGATCAACACCGGCGCAGCCGCCGGTGATACATACTCGTCGATTGAAAACCTCACCGGCTCTAATTTCAACGACAACCTGAATGGTACTTCTGGTGTCAATACTATCAAGGGAGGTGACGGAAACGATTCGATCAGGGCCTTTTCCGGCAACGACACGCTGACTGGCGAGAACGGAAACGACACGCTCAACGGTGGCAATGGTGCGGATATACTGTCCGGCGGTGCCGGATCAGACACAGCCTCCTATTTCGACGCGACCTCTGCCGTCATTGCGAGCCTATCAGACGCAACGGTCAACACTGGTCAAGCCGCCGGTGACACCTACTCATCGATTGAAAATCTGACCGGCTCCATTTTCAACGATTCTCTTTACGGAAACAACGGCAACAATACGATACTCGGTCGCGCCGGCAACGATGTCCTGAAAGGATACGGGGGTAACGATACCCTGACCGGCGGCTCCGGCAATGATACATTCGCGTTTAACAGGGCGCTAAGCGCGACCACAAACGTCGATACCATTACGGACTTCAATGTGTCCGCGGACACAATCTCCTTGGACGACGCAATATTTACCGCGATCGGCGCAGTTGGCGTGCTCGCAGCATCGGCATTCCGATCCAACACGACGGGCCTCGCAGGCGATGCCTCCGACCGTATCATCTACGAAAGCGACACCGGCGAACTTTACTATGACTCCAATGGCACTGGTGCGGGTGGCAGCGTATTGTTTGCGAAGGTGAGTACCGGCCTAGCGTTGACAAATGCTGACTTCCTGATTGTCTAAGCCAGAATTTGCCCCAGCAATTTGCTGGGGCAGATTTCATGATTTCCAAAGATCTTTTCAGCACCATCGAGGCGTATGGAAAGCCCGTGACAACGAAAAAGGCCGCCCCTTTCGGGACGGCCTTTTCACAACCTTGCGAAAAACGCAGGCCTTATTCGGCGCTGTCGTCAGCGGCCTTCTTCTTGGCCGGAGCCTTCTTCTTCGGTGCTGCGGCTTCTTCGCCTTCGGCGGCTTCAGCCTTGGCAGCAGCCTTCTTCTTCGGAGCCTTCTTCGTTTCCGAAGCGCCGTCCTCGTCGTCGGCCAGCAATTCTTCCTTGCTGACGGTCTTGTCGGTGACCTTCACTTCAGACAGCAGGTGATCGACGACCTTTTCTTCGAAGATCGGCGCGCGCAGCGAAGCGGCGGCACCCGGGGTCTTCTGGAAGTAGTCGATGATCTGCTTTTCCTGGCCCGGGAACTGGCGCAGCTGTTCGAACAGCGAGCGCTGCATTTCGTCGTCGCTCACCGTAACGCCGGCCTTTTCGCCGATTTCCGAGAGAACGAGGCCGAGGCGGACGCGGCGTTCAGCCAGCTTGCGGTATTCGCCGCGGGCGTCTTCTTCCGTCGTGTCTTCGTCAGCGAAGGTCTTGCCGGCCTGCTCGAGGTCGGTGTTGATCTGGCGCCAGATGTTATCGAATTCGGCATCGACGAGGCGCTGTGGCGTGTCGAACTGGTAGAGTTCGTCCAGCTGGTCGAGGATCTGACGCTTGACCTTCTGGCGGGTCATCGAGCCGTACTGGCTTTCGATCTGGCCGCGAACGACTTCCTTCAGCTTGTCGGCCGATTCGAGGCCGAGCTTGGTGGCGAGGTCGTCGTTGATTTCGATTTCGGCGGCAGCGGCAACATCCTTGACGGTGATGTCGAAGGTGGCTTCCTTGCCGGCGAGGTTGGCAGCCGGATATTCAGCCGGGAACGTAACGGTGATGACCTTTTCGTCGCCAGCCTTGAGGCCGACGAGCTGCTCTTCAAAGCCCGGGATGAAACGGTTGGAGCCGAGAACCAGCTCAGCGTCTTCGTCCTTGCCGCCGTCGAAGGCTTCGCCGTCAACCTTGCCGAGATAGTCGATGGTGACGCGGTCGCCGTTGGCGGCCTTGCCCTTCTTGGTCTCGTAGGTGCGGGCGTTTTCAGCGATCTTGAGGATCTGCTCGGTAACTTCGGCTTCGTCGATATCGACGACTTCGCGGGTCACCTTGATGCCGCTGACGTCCTTGAGTTCGATCGCCGGGATGATTTCGTAAGCGACCGTGAATTCAAAATCGGCTTCGGCGCTGAGGATCTTGTCGGCTTCGGCCTCGTTCTCGGTCATCGCGATTTCCGGCTGGGTCGCAGACTTTTCGCCGCGCTCCGACAGGATTTCGGTCGGCTTTTCGCGGACCAGTTCGTTGACGAGTTCAGCCATGATCGACTTGCCGTACATCTTCTTCAGATGTGCGAAAGGCACCTTGCCCGGACGGAAGCCGTTGATGCGGACCTTGTCCTTGGTTTCGGCCAGGCGCTCGTTCATCCGAGCTTCCATGTCTTTGGCCGGGATAACGACCTTGAGTTCGCGCTTCAGCCCTTCAGCGAGCGTTTCGATAACCTGCATGTTCAAACCTTCATTTCACGTTGACAGGGCTCTGTCGGTGTTCTTGTACACGAGCACTTGAGCCGATCCATTTGCCGGGAGTGGCTTTACGCAAATCAGTCACCGTTTTGCAAGCAAAATGGCGCCGTCCTCTCGATCGACGCCAAGGCAAGCCTTGGGCGTCTCTTCATTCTGGTGCGGGTAGAGAGACTTGAACTCCCACGCCTTGCGGCACCAGAACCTAAATCTGGCGTGTCTACCAATTTCACCATACCCGCGTTCAGAAAACCGCAGCGCCTGCTCACGTCGATGCAGAAACATCACGGCGTAACGCCTGTCATCCTTCCGCACCGGGTTCAGGGCGTTCCCGAGCGCGGCGTCTCTATATCACCCGTTTCCAATCGATCAAAGGAAAAATGCGGCAACCGTCGTGTTCTTGTCACTTGCCCGGCAAGCAATGCTTCAACCGGTCAGTAAAGCGGCTCTTCATAGAGCGGTTTCCCGTCGATGGCGATCAACCGGATCTGCATCGTGCCGGCATCATCGACCCTTGCGGTTACGGACAGCGCACTGGCATTGCGCGCCTCCTCCAGCACCTTCCCCTCACCTTCCGGCACATAATATCGCTCTATGCCGTACTCGATATTGGTCAATGGTGTCACAGTGTCCTCTGGATTCAACAATGCCCCGGCGGCATCGAACAATGAAGCCAAAGCCTGATAGCCGATTTTACCATGGACGATCACGCTGTCCGCTTGCGGCGCCAGCGGCTCGAACGATGCCTCCGCCGCATCCCAATATTCGGTGGACGTTTTCTCAAGCCGGACCCAAAGTTCATGCGTGCCGGAGGTATCGGGCCGTTTCCCCTTCACCCTTTCGCCGGGAATCGTCGAAATGTCGTATGCGAGGATGACGTAGTCGCCACGCAGGAGATCGCGGGGATCGACCGGTACGGTCTTCAGCACGACATCGACGCCGTTGCGCAGGATCGAGGCACGGCTTTCGATCATATAGCCGAGGAAGGCGGTCTGCAGCACGGCGACCAGAATGGCGGCGAACAAAGGCCGGATCAGCAGATTTTTGTTCATGCCACGCTCCCTTCAGCGACGGTTTGCGCCGAGAGGCGCTTTTCAACACGAATGACCAGCCAGGCGATCAGGCCGACGACCAAACCGGAAATCAGGAAGAATCCGGATGTGCCGAGCATGCTGCCCAGCGTCTCGAATGCCAGGTAGAGGGTTTCGGCCGCAAACACCGCGTAACCGAGAAAGCGGACGGCGCCGTTCAACCGGCCGGCGATGGCGATCCCGCCGAGAGCGACGGCCAGTGTCGTTGCGCCGAGTACCGTCTCCTGAGCGAAACCGCTCGTTTCGGCATGTAGCGCCGCCAGCCCCAGGATAGCGAGCGCGAAGCTATAGAAGGAAGGTGCCGCCCCGGCGTCGCGGGCAAAACGGTAAAGCGGCGAGACGGGAAGGCTGGCAATCAGGAATGCCAGCAGACCGGCGCCGAACAGAGCGGCTGCGACCCAGACTTCCGGCAGCTCCGTATAGAACCATGCAAGCCACGCCAAAGCGAGCAGATAGCCCAGATGCCGGGCAATGCCGGCATTGGTATACCGCACCAGGGCAATCACGACGACGACCAGGAGCGGGATCAAATAGATGTAGCCATTGCCATCCAGCGAGGCATCGTTATCGACCACCAGCTGGCCGAAAACGGCCCACGCCAGGAAACCGCAAAGCACTGACAGCGCCGCAGACCGGAAGACGATCGCCGCCACGCAGGATGCGGCGAACCAGACCAGCAGCGCATCGGCCGCATCCCCCGACAGATGGTACATCTGCCCGACCAGCGCGATGGCGCCACCGAAGGTCATGGTCGCCAGAACGAGCAATGCGGCGCCCAATCCCTTGACGCCGCGTCCGAGGCAGAACGCGGCCAGCAGGTAAAACGCCCAGATCAGGCCCAGGATGCCGCCGACGCGCACCAGGCGGGGAATGGCTTCCCAATTGGCAGCAACGAGAAGAAGAATGGCCGCCGACAGCAGCACCGCCGCCAATATCAGCAGAACCCTGCCCGTACTGAAGACGGATTCGCGGGCGTCATACTCCGCCAGCATCGCCTTTGCCGCTCCGGCATCGAGCATGCCCTTGGAAACCCATGTATTGAAGTCTTTCTCGATCCGCCCCCGGTACATCGACCGATCTCCCTGCATGCGTGTGTTGCGCAACACATATCATGTGCCTCGATAATTCCTAGACAAGCAAGACGAGACGACGCAAATCCGGGGTGCGCCCAGAACAGGATCATCGTTAACGGGATATGAAGAGTTTCGTGCAAATCTGTCGTCTCGACAAAGACACGTCTCCACCGGCGGGGCTCATGCGAAATCTGCATATCATCCATGATGATATTGCACTGCACAAATTCCGGCCGCAGAGCTATATTGAATTCAAGAAGACGGAACGAGATCGGCGCAAGCGATCGGGGCCGTCAGCGGCAAGACCAGCCGCTTCCGCGCAAGACGCGGAAAAGGTCAGCGAACCGAAAGGTTCGCATCATAGAATTCGCAGTGGCGCACTCCTCCTCCCAGCGCCACTCCGATCCGACGGGCAACACTCCTCCTCCCAGTTGCCTGTCACCATAAATGACGCCCGCTGGACCTCCTCCCCCAGCGGGCGTTATTTGTTTCAGAACACCCGAAAATCATTGTATTTTCGCGATTTTTTGCACCTCACCCGGGCAAATGGTGAAATTTTAACCATCTGGGTGCCGCCGGAATGGGCCAGCCATGCACCGTCCACATAGGTGCCATTCCTCATTGGCTCTACCCATTTCCGATCGATGGATTTATCTTGAGGACAACTTCGGGGCAGCGCACTCCTCCTCCCAGCGCGCCTCGATGGGATTGGCAACACTCCTCCTCCCAGTTGCCAATCAGAACAAGCAACGCCCGTCGGACCTCCTCCCCTGACGGGCGTTGTTTTTTGTTCGCACCACCTCCCAATAATCAGCATCCCCTTCTTTAGCATTCGCGCGCTCGCACAGAATTTGGTCAAACCACGACCAAGGCAGCCCTGAGGAATGCAAGAAACGCATGGGTGCGATGCAGCATTGTCTCTGTAATTTCAAAGGCGCGCGACGTATATTCGCACCATCAGATGAGGGCCAGCAAACGGTGCTGGCAAACCCTAGAAAGGACCAGCATCATGAACATCGCTCGCTCGTTCAACAATTGGCGCAAGTACCGTCAGACCTGCAACGAACTCGGCCGCATGAGCGACCGCGAACTGAACGACCTCGGCATCGGCCGTGGCGATATCCAGTACGTTGCCCGTCAGGCAGTCAAGTAATTCACGCAACCGGCCGGCTTATCCGGCCTGATGCGCAGCTGCCAAACGCCCTCCGGTTCATTCCGGCGGGCGTTTTTTTCGTCCACCCCGTGGCGCAGTAAACAAGCGAACCTTCACTGGTCGCCTCCGGCCCGGCCCGCCTCCTCGGCGAAGCAGCGCAGCACCGTAGAATTGCCTATTTTCCCCGCAGGGAAATCGCAGCTAACCTGCGGCAGGCCAAGCAATCAGCAGGCACAACGATCCTCGCAAAAACTTTTCTGAAAAACAAAGAGTTAACACAAACAGGCCGGCTCCCGACGGGCCGTTAACCTATGGCTTCTTTTTCATCAAGACAGCCTAATGCCCAGAGAAGCATCATCGCATTGCACAAACGCATAGCAGATGCATTTTCTTTGCACTCCATCTTTTCCCGCGCAAGGCCTATAAAGATCCCAACGAAGCAGGCAAATCGCTGCACTGCTCATTTGTTTCCTGAGGAAAAGATCATGAACCCGATTCGTATCGCAAAAAGCTGGATCAACTATCGCCGTACCGTTGCCGAACTCGGCAACCTGTCCAACCACGCCCTTTCGGACATCGGCATCACCCGCTTCGACATCCGCAACATCGCTTCGCGTTCCTTCCGTTAATCGGACCAGTCCGTTGACCGGACCGGGAATGTCGAGGGACTAAAAACGGCACCACGGGGTGCCGTTTTTGATTCCGGGCTCCTGCAAGCGATCACCCGCACGGAACCGGTTTCCTTCCTGCCCGCCTTGCTCTAATAAACGGCGCATGACAGACAAATCTTCCCACGCTCCCATCCACGTCATCGGCGGTGGCCTTGCCGGCTCTGAAGCCGCCTGGCAAATCGCCGAATCGGGCATCCCCGTCATTCTTCACGAAATGCGCGGCGTGCGCGGCACGGATGCCCACAAGACCGACGGCCTTGCCGAACTGGTCTGCTCCAACTCCTTCCGCTCCGATGACGCCACCAGCAACGCCGTTGGCGTGCTGCATGCCGAGATGCGGCTGGCCGGTTCGCTGATCATGTCCTGCGCCGACAAGAACCAGGTTCCGGCCGGTGGCGCACTCGCGGTCGACCGCGACGGCTTCTCCGACGCCGTGACGGCATCGATCGACAGCCACCCGCTGATCACCGTCGTGCGCGAGGAAGTGTCCGGCCTGCCGCCGAAGGAGTGGGATCTCGCGATCATCGCCACCGGGCCGCTGACGGCGCCATCACTGGCAAGCGCTATCCAGGCCGAAACCGGCGCCGATGCGCTGGCCTTTTTCGACGCCATCGCCCCGATCATTCATACCGAGAGCATCGATATGGATATCTGCTGGTTCCAGTCACGCTACGACAAGGTCGGGCCGGGCGGAACCGGCAAGGACTATATCAACTGCCCGATGGATGAGGCGCAGTACAACGCCTTCGTCGATGCGCTGATCGCCGGCGACAAGACCGGCTTCAAGGAGTGGGAAGGCACGCCCTATTTCGACGGCTGCCTGCCGATTGAGGTCATGGCAGAGCGCGGCCGTGAAACCCTGCGTCACGGCCCGATGAAACCGATGGGCCTCACCAACGCTCACAATCCGACCGTCAAGGCCTATGCGGTGGTGCAGTTGCGCCAGGACAATGCGCTCGGCACGCTCTACAACATGGTTGGGTTCCAGACGAAGCTGAAATACGGCGCACAGGCGGAAGTCATCCGGATGATTCCCGGGCTTGAAAAAGCCGAGTTCGCTCGCCTCGGCGGCCTGCACCGCAATACCTATATCCATTCACCGGTGCTGCTTGACACCTCGCTGACGCTGAAATCGCGGCCGGGCTTGCGTTTCGCCGGCCAGATCACCGGCTGCGAAGGCTATGTCGAAAGCGCCAGCATCGGCCTTCTGGCCGGCCGTTTCGCAGCCGCGGAGCGGAAGGGCCAGCCGCTGCCACTACCGCCGGAAACCACGGCCTTCGGCTCGCTGCTCAATCATATCACCGGCGGCCATATCGTCTCGGACGATGAACCCGGCAAACGCTCGTTTCAGCCGATGAACATCAACTTCGGCCTGTTTCCGCTGCTGGAACCCGGCGCCATCGTCAAGCCCGAAGGCATCAAGCGCTTCCGGGGCAAGGACAAGACGGTGATGAAGAAACAGCTCGTCGCCGCGCGCGCGCTGGAAGATTGTGCAGCCTGGCTGAAAGCTCACAGTTAACCCGCCGGGACGGCCTTAGCATCCGAGTGCGGATTGAAGCTGTCGAGCAGCCAGAGGGAAACCTCGGCTGCGATCTCGGGGCTCGCAAACGCGTAGACGCCGTCGAGATGCGAGAAATCGGCGAAATGCACCTTGAGGCCCTGCCCGCTCCGCGCATGGCTCACATCGACACTGACCTTGCCCGCCGCGATCAGGTGGCAGATGAAATGATTGCCGTGTGCCGCCATGAACCCGACCTTGCCGTCGTGAAGGCGGACGAAATAGGCTTTCTCATCGACCGTCGCGTGAATGGCCCTGATGGCCTCCTCGGGAAAGGCGCGGCCGAAATCGAGGATTGCCAGACCGGCATCCGGCTCCCGCCTGTCCTTGTCGGCACGCGCCTTCATCCGCACGTAGAAAACAGCTGCAAGCAGAATGCAGATGATGACGACCGGCCAGACCATGACGCCGACTCCTCTTTTGCGCCGTATGCGACGATAACACGGGCGCAATCTTAAAAGGCGAACCTTGCGCCAATGTGCCGCCGTTTGGGAAATCGTGGTCGCTGCCCGGCAACCATTGCTTCGGGCGTTTTACCATCGGCCGCTGCGGGCGGCTTTCCACATCCACCACTGCCGGCGCCATTGCGACGGAACGATCGACTGGTCGAAGAGTTTCGAGCCCGCCCGCTCGGCACGGTCGAAGACCGGCTCCGCCAGCGCCAGCGTGGTGAAGGCGGAGCGGTTCATTGGAGAGATCGCATCGGATGCCGCGCGTGCCTTGGCCAGATGGTCGCGGCCAAGACCGGCGAATGCCCGGATCGCCAGGGTGACGGCCTGCTCGTCCTTGCCGGACAGAAAGGCATCCCGGTCCAGCCCGGTCGCAGCCAGAAGCTCCGCCGGAAAATAGACCTGCCCGCGCCGGCGATGCAGCGGCAGCAGCAGCAGCAGACCGGCAATCGTCTGGGCGACGCCCGCATGACCGGCGGCTGACGCCGATTGCGGCGCATGGGCGGGATCGAGAATGAGACTGGCGAGCTGGATGAGCGCCGATGCCGTCTCGCCCGCATAGCCTTCCAGCGAGGACCGGTTCTCCATCGGATCATCGTAGAGATCGAAGATGCGGGCGTCGATCATGTCCTCAAGCACCGAAACCGGCAGTTCATGACGTCTGATGCAGGCAAGCAGCGCTTCCGCCAGCGGATGGCCCTCACCGCTTGCGCCGCCTGGATCAGCAAGCACATCGCGCCACCACTGCAGACGGATTTCGCCGGGCAGCGGTTCACGCACCAGATCGCGTATTCGAGCGATTTCGGCGTGAAAGGCATAGAGCGCCGACAGCGGTCCGCGCTTGTCCTGTGGCGACAGCAGGCAGGCGAGATAACGATCACGATCGCTATCCCGCAAAGCCGGCAGGCAGGCGTCGTAGACCGACTTGGGGGCGGCAGTCGAATTTTCTGGCATGTTCATCGTTCAGACGGCAATAAGGGCTGCAGCCACGGCGCGGGATTCTGCAAGCATGATGTTGTAGGTGCGAATGGCAGCGCCGGTGCTCATCGGATCGGATGAAATCGCGTGTTCCTTGAACTTCGCCTTCAGCGCGGCCGGCAACGGCCTTATGTCCTTGCCCGTTCCGACAAGGATCACCTCGATCGCTGCCGCTTCTTCGAAGACCCGCTGGAAATAGTCCGCGGTCAATGGATCGCCTTCCACCATGTCCCAGCCGTAGATGCCGGACGGCAGCATCAGCAGCGAACCGCGATGCGACATCTCGGCAAAACGGAAGCCGCCGTTGCCATAGCTGTCGATCGGCGCCCGGCCCGGGAAATGCGCCTGCCGGATTTCTATCGGCTTACGCATCTACTGCGCTCCCTTGGCCGGGTGCATCTCGGCTCCACCGGTCTTTTCCGCATCGCCGCCCGGCGCACCGTGCCGCAGCTTGAAGAGGATGAGGACGGGGCCTGCGACGTAAATGGAGGAGAACGTGCCGACGGCGACGCCGAACAGCATCACGAAGGCAAATGCCTGGATGGCCTCGCCGCCGAAGAAGCAAAGCGCTGCCAGCGCCAGCGTGGTCGTCGCGCCGGTCAGGACCGTTCGCGACAGGGTCTGATTGATCGAGGTGTCGATCAGGATCGGCAATGGCATGCGCGGATAGCGCCTGAGATTTTCGCGAACCCGGTCATAGACCACCACCGTGTCGTTCAGCGAATAGCCGACGATGGTCAGAAGTGCTGCGATGCTCGTCAGGTTGAACTCCATGCCGGTGACGACGAAGAGGCCGATGGTCAACAGCACGTCATGCAGCGTGGCGACGATGGCACCTGCAGCGAACTGCCATTCGAACCGGACCCAGATATAGATCAGGATCGCCAGCAGCGAGGCGAGCACGCCAATGGTTGCCGCCGTCGTGAGATCACCGGAGACGGACGGCCCGACGACTTCGACGCGGCGGAATTCATAGGCATCCTCGAGCTCGCCGCGGATCATGATCACCGATGTCTGCTCGGCATTCTCACCGCCATCGCGCGAATGCACGCGTACCACGACATCCTGCGGCGAACCGAACGGCTTTACCGTGACATCGCCGATATTGAGCTCATACAGCCGCCCGCGAATATCCTCGATATCGGCATTGCCCTCGCGGGCTTTCAGCTCGATCACCGAACCGCCGGAAAAATCGATGCCGAGATTGATCCCGAGCGCACCGAACAGCAGCATGCTGAGGACGGACAGGATCGCCGTCAGCGAAAAGACATAGTTGCGGATCGCCATGAAGCGGAACGCGGCACCATCGAAGATACCGGTGCGGATACCGTCCGGCAGCGCCGTCGGCCGGCGGCGATCGACCCAGATCTCCAGCATCACCCGCGTCAGGGTGAAAGCGGTAAAGAGCGTGGTGACGATACCGATGGCAAGCGTTACGGCAAAACCGCGAACCGAACCGGTCCCAAGGAACAGCAGGATGATGGCGGCGATCAGCGTGGTGATGTTGGCATCGACGATGGCGGCGAAGGCCCGTGAGAAACCATATTTCATCGCATCCGACACAGACCGGCCATGCCGCACCTCTTCGCGGATACGCTCATAGATCAGAACATTGGAATCGACCGCCATGCCGATCGTCAGCACGATCCCGGCAATCCCCGGCAAGGTCAGCGGCAGCCCCGTGGCCGACAGCACAGCGATGATCATGACGACGTTGAGCGCAACCGCAAGGCTCGCGACTGCGCCGAAAAGTCCGTAGAATCCCACCATGAACAGGATGACGAGAACGGCGCCGATGGCACCGGCCGTCACAATGGAGTGAATCGAATCCGCGCCGCGCCCGGCGCCGATCGATCGCTCCTCGACAACGGTCAGCGGCGTCGGCAAGGCGCCGGCGCGCAAGAGCAGCGCCAGATCGTCAGCCCCTTCCGGGCTCATCTCCGCGACCAGCTGCACGGTGCCGTCGGTGATTGCCTTGCGCACCAGCGGCGTCGCAATCACCGACCCGTCGAGAACGATCGCAACCGTCGCACCGGCATTGTCGGCTGTCGCCTGCGCAAACCGTGCGGTTCCCTCCGGCCCCAGCCGCAGATTGACGACAGGATTGCCCGATTGGGCATTGATGGCCGCTTGGGCGTCGACGATGTCGCTGTTGGCGATGATCGGCTGCCGGCGGACGAGATAGCCGATCGGCGGATCGTCGGCCGAATAGAGAACCTCCGAATTGACCGGCGGCTGGCCGTTGACCGCATCCTGCACGGCCATCGACATGTCGATGCTTCGAAACGACAGCGCACCCGCCTGGCTGAGGATATATTTGACCTGTTCGGGATCGTAGCGGCCGGGGATCTGAACGACGATCCGGTCGGCACCCTGCCTGCGGATTTTCGGCTGCAGGGAACCGAGTTCGGTCAGCCGTTGGTGTAACACGGTGATCGCTGTGTCGAGCGTGGTCGAAATGCGATGGTCGATACCATCGTTCGTGACGTCAAGGTTCAAGACACCATCGGGTGAACTAGTGATGGTCACTTCGCTGACGGCATCTTTCGTCAGCCCGCCCGCCTTGACCGGTTCGGTCAGTGGTTTCAATGCCGCGCGCGCAGCATCGGTTTGCGCGGGATCACGAAGACGAAGCTGAATGGCCTGCCCGGTGCCGGACAGGCCTGAATAGCCGATGGCGGCTGCACGCAACCGCGAGCCGACTGCATCGATGACGGCCTCGAGACGGGCCTTGACCACATCGTCCCGCTCGATCTTCAGCGTGATCTGGGATCCGCCCTGAAGATCGAGGCCAAGCATCAACTGCTTCTTTGGAGCCCAGTCCGGCAAACCATCCAGCACGCTGTTGGGAACCGCATTCGGCAAGGCCACCACGATGCTGAGAAGCACGACGAGCCAGACGATGATGGTTTTCCAGCGGGAAAGATATGGCATGAAGCTCTCAAAGATATGTCGTTACAAGGTGACCAGTGTATCCCGGCCTCCCCGCAAGACTATTCCTTGACGGGTTCGCCCTTCACACGGACTTCGGATACACCACTGCGTACCACACGAATCTTCACGCCGTCAGCAATTTCGACTTCGAGTTCGCTATCGTCGATGACCTTCGTCACCTTGCCGAGGATGCCGCCACCGGTGACGACCTGATCGCCGCGGCGAATGTTCTTCAGCAGTTCCTCGCGGCGCTTCATGTTGGCGCGCTGCGGACGGATGATCAGGAAGTACATCACGACGAAGATCAGCAGGAACGGCAGGATCGACATCAGAATATCAGCGCCACCGGCACCTGCGCCGGGTGCCGTCTGGGCGAATGCCTCGGTAATGAACATCAATCACTCCTTGAATGCAATTTGGCGGACAGGCTGCCCGCGTTTCGGATCGCCGGAATATAGGAAAGGCTGATATGAATGCAACAACCGCCCCCCGGCCTCTGTCTTCAGCCTCATACATGAAATCGGCCCAAGGAGAAGCTCTTTCTCATCGATTTCGCGGCTTTTACCGTTAGATCAGCCGTGCTACCGGACAGTTCGGCCTCTCAGCCGAAACCTGTCGCCATCTTTCGGGAAGCTCTTAGATGCAGGATACCAAAATCGACCTTCTGATCGCCGAAATGCGCAAGCTGTCGGCAGCCATCGAACGGATCGCGGGGCCGGCGCCGGCCGTCAACGATTGGAACGCGGCGGAATGTTTCGTCTGGTCTCCCCAGCGCCTGCATCTGCAGCCGGTTACCAAGCCGAACCGCGTCGAACTCAAGCTGATCCGCAGCGTCGATCATGTGCGCGATATCCTCTTCGACAACACGCTGCGCTTTGCGCAGGGCTTTCCGGCAAACAACGTGCTTCTCTGGGGCGCACGGGGCATGGGCAAGTCATCGCTGGTCAAGGCGGTTCACGCCAGTGTGGCCGAACACGCAGGCATCCGCCTGAAACTGGTCGAAGTCCACCGCGAGGACATCGCCACGCTGCCGACTCTGATGGAAATCCTGAAAACCGCGCCAGTACCGGTCATCGTCTTCTGCGATGACCTGTCCTTCGATCATGACGATACGTCCTACAAGTCACTCAAGGCCGTTCTCGACGGCGGCATAGAAGGCCGGCCGGCGAACGTGCTGCTCTACGCGACATCCAACCGCCGGCATCTGCTGCCGCGTCACATGATGGAAAACGAGCAATCCACAGCGATCAATCCGTCCGAAGCGGTCGAGGAGAAGGTTTCACTGTCCGATCGTTTCGGGCTCTGGCTCGGTTTCTACAAGTGCAGCCAGGATGACTATCTGGCGATGATCGACAGCTATGCCGCTCATTTCGGGCTGGCGGCCGATCCCGTGCAACTCCATGCCGATGCGCTGGAATGGAGTACAACCCGCGGCGCCCGCTCCGGCCGCGTCGCCTGGCAGTTCATCCAGGACCTCGCCGGCCGCTCGCAGACGAAGATCGATCTCGTCTGAACATAAAAAAAGCCCCAACGCGGGGCTTTTTTTATGAGAATAGGCTGAGGCCGGATCGACTACTCGAGGAATGTGGTCGGATTGACGGCCGTAGCGTTCTTGCGCACCTCGAAGTGCACCTGCGGTTGCGTTGCCGTGCCGCTCATGCCCGACGATGCCAGCGTCTGGCCGCGCTGGATCTTCTGGCCGCGCTGCACCTTCAGTTCCGAAGCGTTGCCATAGACCGTGACCGTACCATCGTCATGGCGCACCAGGACGGCATTGCCGAGTTCCTTGAGGCTGCTGCCGGAATAGATGACCACACCGTTTTCGGCCGCCTTGATCGGGGTGCCTTCCGGAACCGAGATATTGATGCCGTCGTTGCGGTTGCCTTCGACATTGGCACCATATCCGGCGATGACCGCGCCACGAACCGGCCAGCGATACTTGCTGATGCCCGTTGCCTTCGGCGACGCCTCGGATGAATCGTCCCTGGAGGCGACTTCCGTAACCGACTGCTTGGCGACCGGCGGCGTATATTCGGTTGGCTTGGTATCGGCCTTGGCGGTTTTCACCTCGCTCTTGGCGGGAACCGAGGCCGTCACCAGCTTGTCCGGCGTTGATGCGCTGGCACCCGGAAGCTTCAGGGTCTGGCCGATACGGATCGCCGCAGTCTCCATGCCATTGGCCTTGCGCAGCGCTTCGACCGACACGCCGTTCGCCTTGGCGATCCGGTTCAGGGAATCACCCGCCTTGACGGTATAGGTACCGTCCTGACCATTGCCGTCGCCTGATACGGGCTGCTTACCGGCGGCCATATCGGTGCGGTTGACACCCTTTTCACGCGATTGCGCCTGCCCCGGCAGGATGGCCACGTCACGATTGTCCGGCTGCAGCGGGATATTCTTCTGCTTGTCGACATCAAGGCTCGCCGCAGCATCGGATGCTGCAGCCTTGGCGGCACTTCCTGCAACGCCGAAGGTCGGGATGAGGATGCGCTGGCCGGGCTCGGCGTCGGACGACGACTTCAGGCCATTGGCCTTCAGAATTTCCTTTTCCGGAACACCGAAACGCTTGGAAAGCGTCGCAACCGAATCGCCCTGACGCAGCAGGACCGCAGGTGCGTTCGCTGTGGACCAGCCGCCCTTGGTGGTGGCTGTCGTTACCGGATCGGCCTTGAGCGTCTGTGCTGCCTTAGCCGTTTCGCGAACAGTCGGCAATGGCTGGGCAAGCGAGGTATCGCGGACCTTCGAAGCCGGATCGGCGAGTGCGACGCGCTGAACATTGATAGGAGTCGAGGCTTCACGGGCACGGGAGAGCGGTGTCGTCGCCGTATTCACCGGATCGGGGAATGGCTGACTGACCACCTGCTCGCGGTTGTCGGCTGCCATCGCAGGCATGGCCGCCATGCCGCCCCCCTGTACATCGCCGCGCGGAACAGGGACATTGCTGGGCGCGATCGAGCTGGTGGTGAGGTTATCGGACTTGGAGAAGAGCCCACCGAAGCGGCTCACATCGGAGCTGCAACCTGTCGCCACGCTTGCCAGCAACACCGCCGCAAGCAGGCGAACGACGGACTTTCCCACACTCGACGAAACTCTAATACGCATGACGCTTTACCCACTTGGAACACAACTCGGTGTAGGATGATTAAAACGCATTAGAGTTACCGCGCGGTTAAAACCGCTACCGGCACGCATGTTTTTTGATGAATTGATAACCATGATCTGTGGCCGGAGCCGAAACGATCGGCAATTATCCAAGCGGGGCGGAGCAGAAGGTGCCCCCAGCCAAACGCCAACTCCCGATGCCGGCGGCCACGTTCCGCCTTGCCCGCATCTGCGCCGATGCAGCTCATGAGGCCGCATGTTTGTGGTTTTTACACGGCCTGTGAAAAATCGGTGAGGGGATTGAGGAATAGAATCCTCAGAAGCTTTCCTGATAAAACTTCTCGATCTCCGAGAGAGCGCCACGTGTCTGCGATACATCCTCGTAACTGATCGTACCGGTATCCCAGCCGAACATATCGCCGGTGATCATGCCGGCGGCACTCTGCGTTGAAATCGCCGGGTCGGCGGCTTGCGGCTTATCCGCATCCAGCAGCACGCTAACGAGCGTCTGGAACGTCGAGCCGCCATCGATTCCGCTTTCGGCGCTGTATTCCGTCGAGCGCAAACCGGCGATTGCCGCGTCGCGTGTGCCGAAATAGCGAAGGCTGTTCTGGTCCTCCGGACGCAGATTGTCGTAATACTCGATGAAGGCGCGATAATAGGCCTTGTGGTCGCCAGTCTCGCTGTATTTGCCGAAAGCCTGGTACTCGCGGGCGGCAAGCTGCGGCGACAGCTCGTTGCTCCACTCATCCTTGGTCAAGGCCGGATATTTTTCCTGGATGCGCTTGGTGCGGCCGAGAAACAGCAGGGCCTCCGCCGAGAGCGACACGCGCGAGGCCGGATCGTAGCCGCCGGTCAGCGATACGATCGCATTTCCATCTTCCCGATTGCCGGACGTTCCCTGCGCCGCGGCGCGGCCGGCAAGGTTGCTCAGTCCGTCTCCGGAAGACGCCGAGGCCAATCTGTTCGCAATCTGCATCTGCCGTCTCCTGCGTCTTGACGCCTGGATTGGAACTGACACACACGCCTGAAATCAGAGGTCAGCTCACAAGTATGACTTTTGTGCGCAGATCCCGGTTATGCCTCGAAACTTGCGCGAGGCTGACCGTGGTTAATGAAAAATTAACGCGCTGTTTTCGCTACGCTATATCCCCGTACCGCCAGGAAACCGCATCTTCGCATTGCTGCGTCGCAGCAAAAAAATCACGGAATCAGCAGTCCATTGCAATGCCTTCACGGATACCGCTCCGGGAAAGCCGCAAAAACGGCCAACGGACGACCGGCAAATATCAGAGAAAGGAGGCCATCTGCGGCACGAACGGCAGGTACGGCGCCTCGAACAGGTCCTCGCGGTCGAACCGGCTGCCTGTCCGTGTCAGCCGGACGATCCGGCATTCGGTTTCGCTCATCATGATCGGCACGATGAGAATGCCGCCCGACACGAGATGATCGGAAAAGACCCGCGGCAGGCTCGAGAAGGCGGTCGTGACCAGAATGCGGTCGAACGTCCCCTCACCCGCCGGGCCGATGCTGCCATCCGCATGGCGGACAATCACGTTGCGGATGCCGGCCTTTTCCAGATTGCGCTGCGCACCAGCCACCAGCGTCTTGTAACGCTCGATCGTCAGCACGCGTTCGGCGATCCGCCCCATCACGCCGGCGGTAAAGCCGCTGCCGGTTCCGACCTCAAGAACGCGCTGCCCCGGCTTGACGTTGAGGCTGTGAAGCAGCCGGACGGCGAAATCGAAGCCCTCCATGAACGCACCGCAATCCAGCGGAACGAGACGGGAGGAATAGGCATTCTCCTGATACTGCGGCGGCGCAAAGATCGTCCGCGGCGTCTGCTCGACGGCATTGAGCAGATCCTTGTCGGAAATCCCCTCGGCCCGCAGGCGCAGCACCAATGCGGCGAACCCCT
Source organism: Pararhizobium polonicum (assembly GCF_001687365.1). Taxonomy (GTDB): domain Bacteria; phylum Pseudomonadota; class Alphaproteobacteria; order Rhizobiales; family Rhizobiaceae; genus Pararhizobium; species Pararhizobium polonicum. Next base: position 115,080 of record NZ_LGLV01000011.1, on the reverse strand, counting down.
CCTGCTCGATGACGCGCGGGCTCAATCGGCGGCTCCGTCGAGAAGCGCGCGCGCAACCCGGTCCTGCACGGCATAGTCTGTCAGGTCGAGCTTCAGCGGCGTCACGGAAATCTTGTGCTCGCGGATCGCATGAATATCGGTCCCGGCCCGGAAATCGCCAAAGCGCTCGCCGAAACGCAGCCAGAAGTAAGGGTGACCGCGCCCATCGGAGCGCTCGTCGATCGTCAGGCCGAAGTCGAGCTTGCCCTGGCTGGTAACCTCGGTACCGGCGACGGCATCCGCCGCACAGTTCGGGAAATTCAGATTGAGGAACGTGCCATCCGGCAAGTCGAGCTGCATCAGCTTCTTCAGCAGTTTTGGCGCATGCGTTTCCACCACATCCCAGGGAACGGCCGGGCCATCCGCATGACGATAGGCCTGGCTCAAGGCAAAGGAACGGATGCCCTGCAGCGTCCCCTCGATGGCACCGGCGATCGTACCGGAATAGGTGACGTCATCGGCCATGTTGGCGCCGACATTGACACCGGAAAGAATGAGATCCGGCTTGATATCGAGAACCTTGCGCACCGCCATGATGACGCAATCGGTCGGCGTGCCGCGCAGGGCGAAGTGCTTCTCCGAAATCTGCCGCAAACGCAGCGGCTCCGACAGGGTCAACGAGTGCGCAAGACCGCTCTGGTCGGTTTCCGGCGCAACCACCCAGACATCGTCGGAGATCGTCCGGGCGATCCGCTCGAGGACAGCAAGGCCCTCGGCATGGATGCCATCGTCATTGGTCAGCAGAATACGCATGTCTATCCCTACCGCCAGACGCGGCTCATCCGGCCTTTTCGATCTTGGTAAGGCCACCCATATAGGGCAACAATACGGCCGGTACGGTTACCGATCCGTCTTCATTCAGATAGTTTTCGATAACGGCGATCAAGGTACGGCCAACGGCGGTTCCCGAGCCGTTCAGCGTATGAACGAACTTCAGGCTCTTGTCGTCCTTGGTGCGATAGCGCGCATTCATACGCCGCGCCTGGAAATCACCACAGACCGAGCAGGACGAAATTTCACGATAGGCATCCTGTCCCGGCAGCCAGACTTCGAGGTCGTAGGTCTTGCGGGCACCGAAACCCATGTCGCCGGTGCAGAGCGTCATCACCCGATAGTGCAGACCGAGACGTTTCAGAACCTCTTCGGCACAGGCCGTCATGCGCTCATGTTCGTCGATCGAGCTTTCGGCATCCGTGATCGACACCAGTTCGACCTTGTTGAACTGATGCTGGCGCAGCATACCGCGGGTATCGCGGCCGGCAGAGCCGGCTTCCGAGCGGAAGCAGGGCGTCAGCGCGGTAAAGCGCAGCGGCAGCACGTCGGCTTCGAGGATCTGCTCGCGCACCATGTTGGTCAGCGGCACTTCGGCAGTCGGGATCAGCCAGCGGCCATCCGTGGTCCTGAAAAGATCCTCGGAGAATTTCGGCAGCTGCCCGGTACCATACATCGCCTCGTCGCGCGTCATCAGCGGCGGCTGGACTTCGAGATAGCCATGTTCGGTCGTGTGCAGGTCGAGCATGAACTGCCCCAGCGCCCGCTCGAGACGGGCCAGCTGTCCCTTGACGATGGTGAAACGCGAACCGGCGATCTTGGCGGCGCCTTCGAAATCCAGCCAGCCGAGCTCTTCGCCGATTTCGAAATGCTCCTTCGGCTTGTGATTCCAGCCGGGTTTCTGGCCATGGACATGCTTGACCACATTGCCGTGTTCGTCACTGCCCACAGGCACATCGTCCAGCGGAATATTGGGAAGGCTCAGCAAGGCGTCGGCAAGTGCCGCGTCCGTCTGGCGGTTTTCCTCTTCCAGAGCCGGCATCGTGGTCTTGAGCTCGGCCACTTCCGCCTTCAGCGTCTCGGCAAGCGCGCTGTTCTTCTGCGCCATGGCCGCGCCAATTTCCTTGGAAGCGGAGTTGCGGCGCGACTGCATGTCCTGCAGCGCCTGTACGAGGGACCGGCGCTTTTCATCGAGCGAAATCAGTGCGGCCGACAGGGGCTCTGCGCCGCGCTTGGCAAGCGCGGCGTCCAGGGCTTCGGCGTTGTCCCTAATCCATTTGATATCAAGCATGGTCGTTCAGGTCCTGATCGGTCTTGGTAAAAACTGAAAACCCGAACACATCGTGCCGATACGCAAGCGTATCAGCCGACGTTTTCTTCCGTCTCGGCAACCGCGCGCGCAGCCGCGTCGCGTGCCCGTTGCCGCTCGACGAGTCGGGCCGTGTAGATGGAAACCTCGTAGAGAAGGATAGCCGGGAGGGCAAGGCCGATCTGGGAGACCGGGTCCGGCGGCGTCAGGATCGCGGCGGCGATAAAGGCGATGACGATCGCATATTTGCGCTTTTCCCTGAGACCGTCGGAGGTGACGAAACCGACGCGGGCAAGCAGCGTCGTGACCACCGGCAGCTGGAACACCAGGCCAAAGGCGAAGATCAGCGACATGATCAGGCTCAGATATTCCGAGACCTTCGGCAGAAGCTGGATCGATACCTGCCCCTCGCCGCCATCCTGCTGCATCGCCAGGAAGAACCACATGACCATCGGCGTGAAGAAGAAATAGACCAGGCAACCGCCCATGATGAACAGAATGGGCGATGCGATCAGAAACGGCAGGAATGCTGCCCGCTCATTCTTGTAAAGCCCGGGTGCGACGAACTTGTAGATCTGCGCGGCGATCACCGGAAACGCGATCACCAGCGCAGTGAACATCGCAACCTTCACCTGCGTGAAGAAAAACTCCTGCGGCGCCGTATAGATGAGTTCCACTTCCTTGTGGCTCAACCCTGCCCATCCGACAGCCCATTTGAAGGGCTGCACGAGCACGTTGAAAATACCCTTGGCAAAGTAGAAGCTCACCAGGAACGCCACGAAAAACGCGCCAACGGCCCACATAAGCCTCGCGCGCAGTTCGATCAGATGCGCAATCAGCGGCTGGGGCTTGTCGTCGATATCGCCGCTCATGCGTCACCCTTTTTCTTGGTCGTCCTGGCAGCGGTCTTGCGGACTTGCGGCTTTACGCTGTCGGAGGCTGCTGTCGCCGCCTTTGTCTTTTTCGCCGGTACCTTCGCGGACGGAGCCTTCACCGGAGCCGCGGTTTCGACCGCCACCGTCTTAGGCTTGGAAACCCGCTTGGCTTTCGGCTTTTCGGCGGCGGCAGCACGGTCCATTTGCTTGGCGGCGGAGGCAATCGCTGCGGCCGCGACCGGATCGGTCTTCGGTTGCTCTGGCGGAACAATCGCTTCCGCCACGGTCTCGGTGGCCACTGGTGCCGCTGCCGGTTTCGTATCGACGGCCGTAGCCTTCTGCAGATCGGCCTTGATGTCATTGCCCATCTGGCGAAGCGGATTCATCGCCTCGCGGATGGTGTGTGCCGGATTGAGCTTCTGCGCATCGGCCAGCGTCTTGCGCACATCATCAAGGTCCGCTTCCTTCAGCGCCTCGTCGAACTGCTGGCGAAAATCGTTCGCCATGCCGCGCATCTTGGTCATCATCTTGCCGAACGCACGCAGCATCGGCGGCAGGTCCTTGGGGCCGACCACGAGGATCAGAACGATGGCGATAACGACAAGCTCGGTCCAGCCGACATCAAGCATTCTCAGTGACTCCACAAAACCGAAGGACGACAGGGCCCGCCCCAAGGGTCAGGCCCTGAGCAAAATGCATGATCAGCGGACTTCGTCGGATTTGTGTTCGACCGTCTTGCCGTCGACGCCCTTTTCGGCCGTCGTCGTGTCTTCTTCGGTCATGCCCTTCTTGAAGCTCTTGATGCCCTTGGCAACGTCGCCCATCAATTCCGGAATCTTGCCGCGACCGAACAGCAGCAGAACCACGACCAGAACGATCAGCCAATGCCAGATACTAAAAGAACCCATGTCCTTACTCCCTTGAAGCCTGTAACCCCGATTTAAGATGTTCAACCATCTTTTTCAAACATCAATGTATCTCGCTCGTTAACGGAAAGCGACACGCCGCGCAATCCTTGCTTCACGAGTTCGACAGGGATAGGCAGGCGACCGGCCGTATCAATCGACCTTTCACCGCCAGATCACAACCGGCAGCCGTCGAGATGGGGCGCATACCGCCTTTTTGATCCGCATGCAGAGGCGGATGCGACCATTGCACACAGCCGGTCAACACTTGGTGATCCCATGAAAAACACGAGATTCTTCCGCGAAAGACGCCATGCGTCAACGCGGCTATTCCCCGTCTCCGCCGGTCGGCGCCAGCAGGCCAAGTTCTTCGAGATCCAGCTGTGTGATCGGATCCTCGTCCTCGCCAAAACCATCATCGCCAAGCGGCACGGGTATCTGGAAGTTGGCGGGAATGCGGCCGGAGAGCAGCCCCGCCCCTTTCAATTCCTCAAGACCGGGCAGATCGCGCAGTTCCTCAAGGCCGAAATGATCGAGGAAATCCCGCGTGGTCCCAAAGGTTACCGGCCGGCCGGGAGTCCGGCGGCGGCCGCGAAACCGGATCCAGCCGGCTTCCATCAAAACGTCCAGCGTGCCCTTGGAGGTCTGCACGCCGCGAATGTCCTCGATTTCCGCACGGGTCACGGGCTGATGATAGGCAATGATGGCCAGCACTTCGAGGGCTGCCCGCGACAGTTTGCGCACCTCGTTTTCATCCGCCTGGACGACGAAGGAGAGATCGGCGGCGGTGCGGAAAGCCCAATGATCGGCAATCTGAAGTAGGTTGACGCCGCGCTCGGCATAGATCGATTTCAACCGCCTCATGATACGCGCAACATCGGCGCCCCTTGGCAGGCGCGCGGCAATATAGCCTTCGGAGACCGGCTGGGCCGATGCGAAGACCAGCGCTTCGGCGATGCGTTCGGCTTCCAGCTCGATCCGGGGATCAAGAAGGGTTTCCGTTACGCCCGCGTCATCCTGTTCCTCGATCATCCCCGGCAGATGCTCTTGCGGATCAATCACGCCCCGCCTCCATATCCGCCAGCCCCTCGGCGGTCAGCGGGTTTGGCCCCTGGCGCAGATAGATCGGCGAAAACGCGCCATCCTGACGGATTTCGAGCCGTCCTTCGCGCACCATTTCGAGCGATGCGGCAAAGGAGCTGGCAATCGCCGTTGCGCGCTCCTTCGGGCTGGTCATGTAGCGCAGCAAAAAATGATCGAGCGCGGTCCAGTCGACCATCTCGCCGATCAGCCGGGCGAGAATCAGGCGCGCATCGGCCAGCGACCAGACCTGCCGCTTCTCGATGGTCACCTGCATCACCGCTTCGCGCTGGCGCAGCGAAGCATAGGCATTGAGCAGATCGTAGAGCGAAGCCTCGAAGGCCGATGTCTTTTCCACCGGGATATGTTCGGGCGCACCGCGGGCAAAGACGTCGCGGCCGAGCCGGTTGCGGTTGATCAGCCGGGTCGCCGCCTCACGCATGGCTTCAAGACGCTTGAGGCGGAACGCCAGCGCAGAGGCCATTTCCTCGCCCGATGGCCCCTCGTCCTTGGCCTGCTGCGGGATCAGCAGCCGGGACTTCAGAAAGGCGAGCCAAGCCGCCATGACAAGATAGTCGGCTGCAAGCTCAAGCCGGATGCTGTGGGCGCGCTCGATGAAGGCGATATATTGCTCGGCAAGCGCCAGGACGGAGATACGGGACAGGTCGACGCGCTGGTTGCGGGCGAGATGCAGCAGAAGATCGAGCGGGCCTTCGAAACCGGCGATATCGACAACAAGCGCTTCCTCATGCAGGCCACGATCGGACGTTTCATCCTGCCACAGCGGATCCATCGGCGCTCTTGCCGCCGGTTTCTTCTGCGTGTCGCCGGCGTTGTTCACGATTGCCCTACCCCTGAAATCAGCGCGTGCCCCCTATGCGATGGCCAGCATGCCGTTGAACTCGTCGCGCAGCGCTGCCTCGTCGGCTGCGTCCGGCTTGGCAAAGCCTGCCTCGACCGCTTTCACCCGGCGCAACGTATCACCGGAAATGACCGGGGCCACGCGTGCGACCTGAAGCATTTCATCCATGATGCCGTGGCAATGCAACACAATATCGAGGCCGGCCGCAACAATACCGCGTGCCCGCGTCTCGATATCGCCCGCCAGGGCGTTCATCGAGACATCGTCCGATAACAGCAATCCATCAAAACCGATATGGCCACGGATGACCTCGCGCACGACCTTGGCAGAGGTCGTCGCCGGATTGTCCGGATCGATGGCGGTAAAGACGATATGGGCGGACATCCCCATCAGCTCGTTCTTCATGGCAACGAAGGGCAGGAAATCGCTTCCGGCCAGTTCGTCGAAGGCGGTATCCACGACCGGCAGCTTGTGATGGGAATCGACAAAGGCCCTGCCATGGCCCGGCATATGCTTCATGACAGGCAGCATGCCGCCTGCCTTGAGGCCTGCAGCGGCGGCGGCGCCAATTTCTGCGACGGCGCGCGGATCGTAGCCATAGGCGCGATTGCCGATGACATCGCTGCTGCCCTCGATCGGCACGTCGAGTACAGGCAGGCAATCCACAGTGATGCCGAACCGCATCAGGTCGAAGGCATGCAGCCGCGACATCAGCCACGCGGCGCGCAGTCCCTGTTCGCGATCCCGGCGGTAAATTTCACCGATCGCGGCTCCATTCGGATATTGCGCGACGATCGGCGGACGGATGCGCTGGACACGGCCGCCTTCCTGGTCGATCAGCACGGGAGCATCGGGATTGCCGATACTGTCGCGCAACGCGGCCGTCAGATCGGCAATCTGCTCGGGTTCGCCGATATTGCGTCCGAAGAGAATGAAGCCCCATGGCCGCTCACCGGCAAAGAAGGCCTTTTCATCGGAGGTGAGGGTCAGGCCCTTGCAGCCTGAAATGAATGCTTTTGATTCGGTCATGTCGAAATCATAGTCGTTGCTGCCCGCAAGGCGAATGCCAGTTTGGCCAACCCCGACAATCATTCACAGCTATTGCAGCCTGCCTTGAAAACCAAAAGGCGCGGCTGTTACGCCACGCCTTTTGAAAATCCGTTTTTCCGCCAGCCTACCTCGTCACGAGGCAGCTGCCGCCGGCGCTCTTGTATTGCGAGCACAGCGCGTTGGCGGCATCGCGGGTACCGGCCGGGATACGCACCCGGAAATAGGTGCCCTTGCCGGCAATCTCGGCCTTCTTGATATCGACGCCCTTGCCGCCGATCACACCGCCGAACTTGCCGGACAGCGACTTGTAGGACGCCTGGGCTTCGGCTTCGGACGGCAGCGAAGCGATCTGGATCACGTAAGTGCCTGGCGCGATGGAAGCCGTTTCGACAGGCTTGGCCTCAGCAACCGGCTGGGCAGCGGCCTGATCGTTCTTGAAGGTATCGACAACCTTGGCCTGCTCCGCGACCGGACGCGTCTGAGGCACCGGACTGGTGTCGGCAACCGCTGAGGTCTTAACGGAGCGAACCGGTGCCGTTTCCTCGACTGCCGCATCGGCGGCCTCGGCAAGCGCGCTTTTCTGGCCTTGCGCGGCAAGCTGAGCGGCGACCGGCTGGGATTGCGAGGTCGAGGCTGTCTGCGTCACCGTCGTGGTCTTGACGACCTTGACCTGCGGATCGCCCTTGTTTGCATTGGTCTCTGCCGAAGCGACGTTCGTCGCAGCGGGCTCCTCGCGGGCAACCAGGGTGCCATCCGGCTTGACGATCATCGTGCGGACCTTGCGCGGCGATACGGCAGGCGACTGGTCTTCATCGGCAGCAGCGTTTTCCGCCGTCTGTCCATCAGGCAAAAGCCGGTCGCTGCCATCATCGTCCACCGGCGTCACGCCGGGCAGATCGTCATTGGCACCTTCGAGCGGCAGGTTCTCCGGCGTCAGGGTCCGCTGGACGACATCCACCGGCTCTTCCGTGGAAGAGACCAGAGTGCCTTGCTGCGGCATGGTGTCCTGTGCGCCGGCAACGCGGTCGTAGACGGCCTTGTCCTGGTTCGGAACGGTCTTGCCGCCCTTCTCAACAGGCACCATCTTGACCGGCGTCTTGTCAGCCAGAATGATCTTCGGTTCTCCGCCGGAAAGCGCTGAACCGCCGCCCATGAAGGCATAGACGCCAACGCCGCCGAAGATCGCCAGACCGGCAACAGCCGCGGCCAGCAGCATCATACGGCGCTTGTTCACGCCGGTGCGTTCGTCGTCGTAATCGCTGTTATCCGTATAGCCCGAACCAACGGCAAGGCGGTCCGAAGATGGATCGGTGTCCTGGCGCTGGGTCAGCGACAACCGGAAATCCTCTTCCATGGCCTTTTCGAACTCATCGAAATCTTCTTCGACGCGGGCGCCCGAAGAAACGGCCGGCGAGACGGACTGGGCAACGGAGCCGAACCCATGCTCGTCTTCGGCAACCCGGTCGGAACTTGGCGTGGCACGGCTCGGCGTGCCAAAAAGCTGCGCCATTTCAGCGTCGATATCGAGATCGTAGTCCGGCTGATGGACAACGGGACGTTCCTGCTCGACGACAGGCAATTGCGGCACATTGAGATCGCCGATCGTCGCCACGCTCTCTTCCGTTTCCGCGATCATCGACGGATCGAAAGCCAGCACGCTTTCCGGCTCTTCTGCGACCTGCTCGCGGACCGGCCGAATATCCGTGACGGGTGCCGCATAGGCGATGACCGGTTCGGCCGCGACGGGCTTGACGGGCGTAACGTTGACCGGCGCCGCATTGACGGGCGCAAAGGCCGTTTCCTGCGCGGCAAGCTCGAATTCGGAGGGATCAATGTCCAGATCGATACCGGAAAGATCCAGCTCGAACGTGTCGAGATCGAAATCCGGCTCCGCGTCGGTGACCGGCTTCAGAGCCGGGGCGGCCTCGATCACCACCGGCTCCACGAATGTCTCGGCAGGCTGGTAGGCCGCCTCGGCGACAGCTGCCGGGACGGGCGCCACGACAGGCGATGGTACGACCGCCGCGGCAAGTGGCGTCGCAAATGCCTTCTGTGACAACACGCCGCCAGTCGAGGCGACAGGTGTGGCGCGGCTGAAGGACGGGGTGAAGGGATAATTGACCTTGCGTGTGACGTCCGGCGACGAAACCGCCTTTGCAGCGGCGGTTGCGGGAACCGGAAACCGCTCGATATCGGCCAAAAGGGCGTCGATGCCATGCGGGTCCTTGGGCGAGATGACGACATCGCCAGAGACAGGTGCAGGCTCGGGCTGCCATTCAGGCAGATCGTCCTGCGCACGCGCTTCCGGCACGGCAACATCTGCTACCGGCTGCTCGATTTCAGCGCGAAAGTCATCGACGGGCTCGAATGCAACAGGCTCTTCGAACACAGGCGAAGCGACAGACGCGTCGGAACGTTCCTCATGTGCGGCGAAATCCGCTTCCGGTTCGAAGCGCGGTGTCTGCTGGGTTTCAACGTCCGGCGTCTCGACCAGGGTTTCATCATAGCCGATGGACAGCTCAAGTTCGCGCTCGAGATCCGTTCCGTCAAAAACCGGTTCGTTCCACTGCTCGACCGCCCAGCCATTGCCGACGTCCGGGGCGGCAGCCTCCGGCTCCTGCGGCCAGGACTGAGCGACAGGCTCAGACTGCGTGCTGGCTTCGAAAGGATCGGCCTCCACGAAAGCCGGCTCTTTAGCAACAGGCATCACGGATGCGGCAGCATCGGCCACGGGCTCGAAAGGAAGCTCTTCCGCCTGATATTCGACCACTGCCGGTTCGACGGACTGCGCGGGAGCAAAATCATATTCCGCTTCAAGCGGAGTGAAGGAGACAGGCTCTTCGACAGGCGCAGGTTCAGCGACATGCACCGGTGGAGCGACCTGCGGCGCGTCATAAACATCGAACTCCCGCAGGAGTTCGTCCTCCAGATCGAGCACCGGCTCCTGGCGAATCAGATCGCGGTGTTTTTCGAGCTCCTGCAGCTGCTGGACCGCGGGACGATTGTCATAGCCGACAATGCGGGCGAGTTCGGCCAATGGATCATCATCCGCCAAAACGTCGAATTCCGCAGTCCCGCTTCGTGCCAATTGTTTGTCTGCCATGCGCTCCACTCACAACTTACTAGCCAGTCATTGCCAGTGCATTGTGGGTAAATGGTGACAATACTATCGCATCTCATCCGGTGCAGCGGTACCTGTAATAGACAGGCCCGACTTCAACACCGAGGCGACAGCACGCACCAACCCTAGTCTGGCAACGGTCAATTCTCCATTTTTATCGTTAACAAAACGTAATTCATGAGCATCTTTACCTTTATTCCAGTGCGCATGGAAGGCACTGGCAAGATCATAGAGGTAAAACGCGATCCTGTGAGGCTCCTGCGACAGTGCCGCAGCCTCGATAACACGCGGATATTCTGCCAGCTTGGCAACCAGCTGCAGCTCGTTCGAATCGGAGATATTGCCTTCGATAGCGCCGGCGAGATCGACGGTCGCGAAGTCGATATCCGGAAAAGCTTCAGCCGCCTGCCGGAAAACCGACATGCAACGCGCATGGGCATACTGCACGTAGAAGACCGGGTTATCCTTCGACTGTTCTGTCACCTTGGCAAAGTCGAAGTCCAGCGGTTCCGAACTCTTGCGATAGATCATCATGAACCGCACGGAATCCCGGCCGACTTCCTCGACCACATCCCGCAGCGTGACGAAATCGCCAGAGCGCTTCGACATCTTCACCGGCTCGCCGTCACGGAAGAGTTTGACGAGCTGGCACAGAAGCACCGTCAGCTTCGAAGAGCCGCCGGAAACGGCGCGCGCCACAGCCTCAAGCCGCTTGACGTAACCACCATGGTCGGCCCCCAGCACATAGATCATTTCGTTGAAGCCGCGATCGAACTTGTCCTTGAAATAGGCAACGTCGGCGGCAAAGTAAGTATAGGAACCGTCCGACTTGATCAGCGGCCGGTCGATATCGTCACCGACTTCGGTCGAGCGGAACAGGGTCTGTTCGCGGTCTTCCCAGTCTTCCGGCAGCTGCCCCTTCGGCGGCGGCAAGGCGCCCTTGTAGACATGGCCCTTGAAGGTCAGGTCGTTGATGGCGTTACGGATCCGTCCGGCGCCGTCGGCATGCAGGGTCCGCTCGGAGAAGAAGACGTCGTGATGAACGTTGAGAGCTGCCAAATCCTCACGGATCATCACCATCATCGCATCGATGGTCCGGTCCTTGACCAGCGGCATCCACTTGTCTTCCGGCATGAGCCGAAGGCTGGTGCCGAATTCATGCACCAGCGCCTCGCCGACCGGAACGAGATAATCGCCGGGATAGAGCCCAGCCGGGATTTCGCCGATCTTTTCGCCGAGCGCCTCGCGGTACCGCAGGAAAGCGGACCGGGCGAGCGTATCGATCTGCGAGCCGGCGTCGTTGATGTAATATTCCTTGGTCACCTCGTAACCGGCAAACTCCAGCAGGTTGGCCAGCGTGTCGCCGACGACGGCACCACGGCAATGGCCGACATGCATCGGACCGGTCGGATTGGCCGAGACATATTCGACATTGACCTTGCGGCCGGCACCGACCGTGCTCTTGCCGTATGCGGTGCCTTCGGCAACCATCACGGCCAGCAGCTTCTGCCAATAGGCAACCGAAAGCTTGACGTTGATGAAGCCAGGGCCAGCCACCGAGACACCGGCCACTTCCGGATCTTCCTGCAGCTTGGCGACGATCTGGTCGGCAAGCGCACGCGGATTGGTGCCGAGCGGCTTGGCCAGCACCATTGCCGCATTCGTCGCGACGTCACCATGGCTCGCGTCACGGGGCGATTCAACGCTGATTCGGCTGAAATCAAGCTCTGATCGATTTTCACGCACGATATCAAGCGCTTCCAGGACGTTTTTAATTCTTGATCCGAAGTCAGTGAAAAGATTCATGGCACCCATCCGCTCTGCTCCGCCTAAAGGCGCGCGAGATCGCGTTAATATCGTTCAGGCCGCTGACAGCCCGATATGTTCGCTGCTGCCGTAACCGGCGCGGTGACTACCGCAAATCAGGAGTATGGTCAAACAAGCGCTGGTGCACGGCAATGGCATAAGTATCGGTCATTCCGGCCAGATAGTCGCCCACATGGCGGGCCTTGGCAGGTTCGGCCATGCCGGCGATCTGGTCTATCCAGTAATGCTTCTGCATCTCACGCGGGTCGGCCATGAAGGCGTTGTAGAGGTCGGTGACGATCTGGGCCGCATTGGCGCGAACACGCATCACCTCGGGATGGCGATAGATCCGTGTCATCAGCATCTTCTTGATCTGCTGGTCCGTCTTCGACATGTCGCCGGAGAACGTGGCAATCACCCTGCCCGCATTGCGCACGTCCGCTGCGCTGTCGGGGCGAATATCCTTGAGATTGTCCTGCGCGACAGTGATCACATCCTCGACCATGGCGGTGATCTGACGGCGCATGATTTCGTGGGTGAAGCGGCTTGCCTCCAGCCCCGGATAGCGGCCTCCGACCTCGCGCATCAGGCCGGCCAGGAAGGGAATTTCTTCCAACATCTCGAACGTCAGATAGCCGGACCGCAATCCGTCATCGATATCGTGGGTGTTGTAGGCGATATCGTCGGCAATCGCCGCCACCTGTGCTTCGAGGCTGGCAAAGCTCGCCAGCTCCAGATCGTGCACGGCGCAATAGTCGAGAATGGGCTGGGGAACCGGGCCACGCATGCCCTCGCCGCTCGCAGCCACCAGTGGTCCATTGTGCTTGACCAGCCCTTCCAGGCTCTCCCATGTCAGATTGAGGCCATCGAATTCGGCGTATCGGCGTTCAAGCTTGGTGACGATGCGCAAAGACTGCGCATTATGATCGAAGCCGCCGTAGGGCTCGAGCATTTCGTGCAGCGCGTCTTCGCCGGTATGGCCAAAGGGCGTGTGGCCGAAATCATGGACGAGCGCGACCCCCTCGGCGAGATCCTCGTCCAGCTTCAGCGCACGGGCCAGCGCACGGGCGATCTGCGCGACCTCGATCGTATGGGTCAGCCGTGTGCGATAATGGTCGCCGTCGGCGGCGATGAAGACCTGGGTCTTGTGCTTCAGGCGGCGGAAGGCCGTGGTATGAACGATACGGTCGCGGTCGCGCTGGAAATCCGAGCGCGTCAGGCTGCCGGTTTCCGGAAACAGCCGTCCCCGGCTCGCCCACGGATCGGAGGCGAAAATCGCACGTTCACCGGCACCGAAACCAAGCGCATGTCTGTCCAATGTCATTTCCCGTTCAGCATCCCATTGACGCGGTATTAAAGCCTTCATACCTATAGTGGGCGCTGCAGGAAAGCACCGAGTGGAAAACACCCGGACCTTGAACGAAAACAAGGATTTGCTGCGCAATCGATCCTTCCCGGCTGTCGGTAATACTGGACGACGGGTGACGTAAACAGCGAATCTCTCCGGTTCTTGACCCCGGCAGGAGGTAGATATGACCACTGAAACTGTAACTCTCTCGGACTCGGCGGCAAAACGCATTGCCGTGATCCTGAAATCGGATGCCGAGAAAAAGGCCATGCGCGTTTCCGTCGAAGGCGGCGGATGTTCGGGCTTTTCCTACAAGTTCGATCTGGTCGGCGATGCCGACGATGACGACCTCATTCTGGAGAAGGGCGAGGCGAAGGTGCTGATCGACAGCCTGTCGCTGGTCTATATGAGCGGCTCCGAAATCGACTTCGTCGACAATCTGCTCGGCCAATCCTTCCAGATCAAGAACCCGAATGCGGTGGCGAGCTGCGGCTGCGGCACGAGCTTCTCGGTCTGACGAAAGCGCATCGCCCTACAGATAGGGCGACCCCAGCCAGAAAATCTTGTTGAGCAGACGCGTGGCAAACGGCTTGGCGCGCAGGTCGGCTAGCGTCACCGGCTGTGCATTCTTCAGCACCGTCTGGATTTTCTGGCCGACGGCGCCGGCGAAACCGGCGTCCAGCACTTCCAGATCGATCTCGAAATTCAGCCGCAGCGAGCGCGGATCGAGATTCGAGGAGCCGACATAGGTCCAGCGATCATCCACCGTCATCAGCTTGGCGTGATTGAAAGCACCGGTGGCCCGCCAGATGCGGCACCCGCCCTTAAGGGGCTGGTCGAACTGCGCCGTCATGGCACGATCGACCAGCATCAGGTTGTTGACGGCCGGAACGATGATATCGACCTCGACCCCGCGCATGGCCGCCGTAACAAGGGCGCTGATCAGCTCCCGGTCCGGCAGGAAATAAGGCGACATGATGCGGATATTCCGCCGTGCGATCGAAAACGCCCCCATCATCATCTTGTGGTTGGATTCGTTGGCCCGGTCGGGACCGGACGGCACGGCGCGCATCAGCATCGCCGGCTTCTGCTGTTGCGGCGCAAGCGAAATTTTCCACGCTTCACCGTCCAGCGCTTCCCGGCTGGCAAACTGCCAGTCTTCCGATGCCACCTGAAAGAGATCGGCAACGACCGGTCCAGATACACGGAAATGCGTATCGCGCGCCTGGTCATCGCCGGCAAATTCCGCCGTGAACCCGGAGCGGATGTTCATGCCGCCGGTAAAGGCAACGGCGCCATCGACCACAAGGATTTTCCGGTGCGTGCGCAGATTGGCGTAAGGGAGCCGCAGCCCCATGATGATGTTGCCGTTGAAAACCCTCACCGTCACCCCACCGGCCTGCAGATAGCCGACGATACTCGGGACCGAATATCGCGCACCAACCGCGTCGATCAGTATCCGCACCGTAACGCCGCGCTTGACTGCTGCGATCAACGCATCGGCAAAGCGCAGTCCGACGGGGTCGCGGTCAAAAATATAGGTCTCGAGCAGAATGGAACGCGTTGCAGCCGCGATCTGCTGCAGCATCATCGCGTAGGCGGCATCGCCGCCCTCCAGCATGGTGATGCCGTTTCCGCCGCACATGCGATGCCGGCTGACGCGGTCTCCCAGCAGCTTCATCGCCCCGAATCGCTGGCCGAACCGATCAGCGACAACGGCACTCGAAATATCGAACCGGCCCATGGCATCCGGTCCGCGCTCGCGAAACAGCGACCGCTGCTGTCCGATCGACGAGCGGCGAATGCGATTGATGCCGGCAACCGCATAGATGAGCGCGCCGATCACAGGCGACAGAAGGATCACACCGACCCAGCCGAGCGCCGAGCGCACCTCGTCCTTGGTCATCGTGGCGTGAATGGCAGCCGGCACACCGAGGACGACGGAGAGCACGGCCAGAACATGCGGCCAGTAGGTTGTGAGCACAACGATCATGCTCTCGACTATAGCGGGCCGGGGTCAGGAAGCAATTCGACACGCTCCTCATAACGCCTTCCCTGCACATCGGATTTGTCAAAAGAAACCACCGGGGCTAAAAGGAAAGCAGGCCTTCGCGCCGCAGCCAAAAGGACGTCAACCGCATGAAAATCGTTACCTGGAACATCAACGGCGTCAGGGCCCGCATCGACGTCCTCGTGGCCTGGCTGAAGGAATCGCAGCCCGATATCGTCTGCCTTCAGGAAATCAAAACGATGGACGAAGGCTTTCCGCGCGCGGAAATCGAAGCGCTTGGCTATCATGTCGAGACCCACGGCCAGAAGGGCTTCAACGGCGTCGCTCTTCTTTCGAAGCTGCGGCCGGACGAAGTCAATCGCGGCTTGCCGGGCAATGATTCCGACGAGCAGTCCCGGTTCATTGAAGGTGTGTTTTCGATCGAAGGCGGTGCAATCCGCGTCTGCTCGCTCTACCTGCCGAACGGCAATCCGGTCGAAACGGAGAAATATCCGTATAAACTGTCCTGGATGGACCGCCTCAATGCTTTTGCGCAGAGTCGGCTTGCCCTGGAAGAACCGCTGATTCTGGCGGGTGACTACAACGTCATCGCCGAGCCGCATGATTGCTGGGACGTCAAGGTCTGGCAGAACGACGCGCTGTTCCAGCCGCGCACGCGCCAGGCATTCCGCCGCCTCGAAAATCTCGGCTTCACCGATGCCGTCCGCGCAACAACGGATACGACGCCGCTCTATACATTCTGGGATTATCAGGCCGGCTGCTGGCCGAAGAATTTCGGCATCCGCATCGATCATCTGATGCTGTCGCCGGAAGCGGCCGACAAGCTGATCTCGACGAATGTCGAAAAGCACGTGCGCGCCTGGGAAAAGCCGTCCGATCACGTGCCGGTGGCAGCGGAGTTCAATTTCGCCGCATGAAGCGGCGGCCTGGACGGCTCAGTCGCTGTCGAGGTGAATGCTGTGTGACATGACGACGGCCGCGCGGCGGTCGTCTTCGCTGGCAATCGAGAAGGCCTGCTCCTGCAGGGATTGCAGCCAGGGCCGTTCCTTTGGCGTACATTGGTCGAGTGCCGCGGTCATATAGGCCAGCCCACGCGTCGTCTGACCTTCCTGGAAGATGACATTGCCGAAAACGCCCATGGCGCCGGCATGGCCGTTCTTGCGGGCGCGGTTGAGCCATTTCTTCGCCTGCTGGACATTGACGCTGCCGCCGTCGCCGGAGAGAAGCATTTTCGCCAGCTGAAACTGCGCCTCGGCAACACCGAAGGTGGAGGCTGCCTGGAAATAGAGCTGGCGGGCCTGGCTGAGATCGCTCTTGACCGGACTGTCGGGAATGCCGCGGCGATAGTAACCGGCCAGCGAAATCAGCGCATTGACGAAATAGCCGGTATCCTCGGAACCGGGCTCGACGCCCTTTTCCGCAATCTCGCTGTAGATCTTGAAGGCTTCCAGATCGTTTTCGGCCACGCCGTCGCCATAGGCATACATGTTGGCCAGTGCCCAGCGGGAGCCCGTATGGCCCTTTTCCGCGGCATAACGATAGGCTTCGACCGCTTCATCCTTGCGGCCATTCTTGTAGGCGGAGAAACCGAATTTGAAGAGAGCGAAAGGACCCGATTCCTTGGTGACGCCGGCACCCGGATCAAACGCACAGGCCACGCGTCCCTGCGCGGCCAGCGCGAGCGAAACACCCAGAACAAGAAACGTCAACGACCGGTAACCGCGTATCAGCATGATAGTCTATTTCTTCCGTTCAAACCCAAGAGCCGGTCTGTGCCAGTCCAAATGAGCTCTCTGCCGTGAACGTCGTTCGCCCCGGCAATTCCCCAACAGTAGCCAGCGTTTTCGGCAAGAGTACGGCCCGCCCCAGCCATACCATCCATCTCACGTCGATACGCTCTGCCAAGCAGCCCTGAAAAGCTGCTCCGAAGCCACGTAACATCACGAGAGACATGGATTTTTTCGAAAACGCGATGACTCATATTCCCTCAAACGCCGCATGCTCAAAACTTACTGGCACGTTTGTCAAGTCCATCGGTGCTCTTAGTTTGTGGCGGGAAATAGACACAATCGCCCACCGGCAGGTTGCGGCGAACTATAGAAAAGCATGTGTTGCTGAATCGTCACAAAACGTGATGCCCGAAACGTAAAAAATCCGATTTCGGCGGTTGCAATTCCCGGGAGGGAAACCATGCAAGTGGCGGAAATTTGGCCCTGAACGCGACAACGCTCATGCACGCCGTGAGGGACTGACGCAGGCCGCGGGCGCGACAATGAACCACCACGAATACATAAAGGCCCGATGCGAACACCGGGCCTCCTGGGATGATGATCGCCAGATGATCAGAACTTGACCTTCAGTGAGGTGGAGACAGCGCTGACGATGTCATTGCCGAAGTTGTACTTCACATCCTCGCCAACCGAGCTGCCGCTTGTCAAAAGACCAATGGCACCAGCGAGCCTCAGTTCGACATTCTCGGTCGGCGAATAGGATACGCCGGTTCCGAGCGTCCAGGTATCGGTCTGATTGCCGTAACCATGGCTGGTACCACGGTCCCAGGTCAGGCTGGCCGCGCCGCTCCATTTATCGTTGAATTTGTGACCGACACCGCCCGAAACTGTCCAACCATCCCGATAGAGAAGAGTAAGGCTTGTCGGAAGGTTACGTGGATCGAGAGTGCTGTTCGGAGTGATCTGAATGACCTGCAACTGGCTCCAGTCCGTCCACTTGACCGATCCGAAGACGAGCCAACCGGGGGCTACGCCGGTCTGAACCTTGAGTTCCAGAGAGTCCGGCATGGAAGCAAAGCTGGATACATCGTATTTGGTGCCCGGAACAAAACCACCAGCCCCGTTCGGAAGGAGAACCTTGGTCAGATCGATCGTCCCGCCGAGATTGTCGAGATCCACTGCGCTGTTGTAGACAAGGCTCGCGCGAAACGCATATTCGGGAATTTCATAGGCCGCGCCAGCGCGCCAGCCCCAGCCGCTGCCATCCAAGTCAAGGCGGCCAATGCCGTCAAAGCCCGGCATCAGAACTGGGGTCACAAGGCGCTCCTTGAAGCCACTGACTTCCTGGTAAAAAGCACCACCGATAATGCGGAACTGGCCCTTACCAACGTCCCATTTGTAGGAACATGTCGCCGCGTAGTTGTCGCTCTCGATTTTCGTTTCGATATTGTCGTTGGCACCCATCCAGTTCGCACCCGGCTTGGTATGTGCGCCCCAGGGCTGCGAATAGTCGGCCATGCAGTCGACGCTGTCACCAAAACCGGCCTTTACGCCGATACGGGGAACCCAGTAGCCTTCCGTGTCACCAACACCATTGGTTTTGCCGGCACCGCGACCATTCGAGCCAATGCCGTTGCTAGGGTCCGTGTCCACGACATTGTCAAGCTTGCGCTGCGGATTGACATAGGTCGCCGCGGCTTCGGCCGCATAGGTCGATGGATCGAACAGCAGGTCGATATTGTAGCCGCCACGTTCCAGACCGCCAGCATTTGCAGCACTTGCGGCCAATGCAACAGTCAGTGCCGCCATCATGGCAGTCTTGATTTTCTTGTGAACCATCCGTCCCTCCCCTGAACACAGATCGGTCGCCGACGCGAACATCGGCCCCGCGAACGGAAGTATTGACTGCGAATTGCCAATGGCAAAGGCCTAGATTTGGCGATCAGCAGCTGTGGATCACGAGAAATTTACGTAAGAAAATATTGAACGGCGCAAAAATCGAAGAATTCAGCATGGAATTCTCCAAAATCTCCACACCGCATCATTCGTTAGAATAATTTTTCGGAAATGTATCTGAGTGTCACATCGACACAACAATGCCATTTTTTGACGTCTGCGCGCATCAGCGACGAAAGATGAGGCACAGAAGGCGGAATCCCCGCGTGTACGCGATAGAATCACGCAGAACGTGAGTAAGGCGGCCACCGCCGCCTTACTCGATCGATCTTCAATGGCTCAAGGCAGCGCCCCGGAACCCGAAGCGGTTGCCCCGGTTCCGCACGCCGTTCTGATTGCCGGTCTTCAACCGGCGTCTGCGACCCGCGCCAGCGCCACCCCCAGAGATGCCTTCTGGCCATCAAGCTCGGCGAGACGTTCGCGTTCCGCCTCGACCACATCCGGACGGGCATTGGCCACGAACTTTTCATTGGAAAGCTTGCCGAGGATACGCTCACGCTCCTGGTCAACCTTGCCAACAGCCTTTTCGAGCCGCAGCTTTTCAGCCGCCAGATCGATCAGGCTGCCGAGCGGCAGGCAAACCGTCGCTTCGCCGACCACGATCTGGGCGCTGCCCTTCGGGGCCGCCGCAGCGAGATCGATGGCATCCACACGCGCCAGCCGGCGGATGGCCGCGGCATGCCGTTCCAGCCGCTCCTTCGTCTGCGTGCTCGCCTCGACGACCACGAGCGGCGCGATGGCCGCCGGCGGCACGTTCATTTCCGAGCGCACCGAACGGATGCCCGACACCAGATCGATCAGCCAGTTGATCTCGCTTGCAGCTGCGTCATCGGCATAGGACGCTGCCGGCCAGTCCGCGTGGCAGAGCAGGCTGTCGCGCGTCCTGCTCTCGCCGGCCGTCTGCGCCCAGAGCTCCTCCGTCATGAACGGCATGAAGGGGTGCAGCAGCTTGTAGGTCTCATCGAGAACATAGGCGACACACGCCTGCGATTCCGCCTTCCCGGCTTCATCGTCACCGCTGAAGACAGGCTTCAGCAATTCCAGATACCAGTCGCAGAACTGGTTCCAGACGAAGCGGTAGAGGCTGCCGGCCGCCTCGTTGAACCTGTAGCCTTCAATGGCTTCGGTCACGTCGCGGATCGCGCGGGAAAGCTCGGTGAGAATCCAGCGATTGATCGTCAGCGAGCAGGTTTCGGGCACGAACTTCGGATCGTTGGCAACGCCGTTCATGCCGGCAAAGCGCGTCGCGTTCCAGAGCTTGGTGCCGAAATTGCGATAGCCGGCGATGCGGGCCGGATCGAGCTTCACATCGCGGCCCTGCGCCGCCATGATTGCCAGCGTGAACCGCAGCGAATCGGCGCCGTATTCGTCGATCAGTTCCAGGGGGTCGATGACGTTGCCCTTCGACTTCGACATCTTGGCGCCGTTCTTGTCGCGCACCAGAGCATGAATGTAGACGGTGTGGAAGGGCTCGACCGGATTGCCGGCTTCATCCTTCATGAAATGCAGGCCCATCTGCATCATCCGGACAACCCAGAACGGAATGATGTCAAACCCGGTCACCAGAACGTTGGTCGGATAGTATCGGGCCAATTCGGGTGTCTTGTCCGGCCATCCCAGCGTCGAGAACGGCCAGAGCGCCGACGAGAACCACGTATCGAGAACGTCTTCGTCACGCGTCAGGATCTCGCCCGGCTTGAAGTTCTCCAGCAGGTCCTCGACATAGGCCTTCATCGGCCCTTCATGCGCCAGATAATGCTGAATAGCCGCATGCAGCGCTTCTTCCTCGGTCTTCTCGACGAAAACCTGACCATCAGGACCGTACCAGGCAGGAATCTGGTGTCCCCACCAGAGCTGGCGGGAAATGCACCAGGGCTCGATGTTTTCCAGCCACTGGAAATAGGTCTTTTCCCAGCTTTTTGGAACGAATTGGGTGCGGCCTTGCCGAACCGAGGCGATGGCCGGCTTGGCCAGCGTCTTGTTGTCCACCCACCATTGCTCGGTCAAACGCGGCTCGATCGGCACGCCACCGCGATCGCCGTGCGGAACCATATGCTGATGCGGCTCGATCTTGTCGAGCAGGCCGGCTTCTTCGAAAATCTCGACGATGATCTTCCGCGCGGTGAAGCGATCCTGTCCTTCCAGCCGGTCCCAGGCACCATGCAGGGCGGCCGGATGGTCGAGTCCTTCCAGAAAGTCCTCGTTTTCCTTGATGGTAACGGTGGCATCGATATTGAGGATGCTGATCTGGCGAAGACCGGTACGCTTGCCGACTTCGAAGTCGTTGAAATCATGCGCCGGCGTAATCTTGACCGCACCGGTGCCCTCGGCCGGATCGGCATAGTCATCGGCAACGATCGGTATCCTGCGGCCGACGATCGGCAGAATGACATGTTTGCCAACAATCGATTTGTACCGCTCGTCTTCCGGATTGACCGCAATGCCGGTGTCGCCGAGCATGGTTTCCGGCCGCGTGGTCGCAACAACCAGATAGTCGCGCGTTTCAAACTCGGTCGGCTTGCCCTCTTCGTCAAAGGCAATCGGGTGCTGATAGGTAACGCCCTTTTCCAGCGGATAGCGCAGATGCCAGAGATGCCCCTTGATCTCGATCTGCTCGACCTCCATGTCGGAGATCGCCGTCAGTAGCTTCGGGTCCCAGTTGACCAGACGCTTGTCCTTGTAGATCAGGCCATCCTTGTAGAGCGAGACAAAGACCTCAAGAACAGCCTTCGACAGACCTTCATCCATGGTGAAGCGTTCGCGCGACCAGTCGCAGGATGCGCCCAGACGCTTCAGCTGGTTGAAGATCAGGCCGCCGGATTCGGCCTTCCATTCCCAGACCTTGTCGATGAAGGCCTCGCGACCCATTTCGCGGCGGTGCAATTGGCGTTCCATCAGTTTGCGCTCGACGACCATCTGTGTGGCGATGCCGGCGTGATCCATGCCCGGCTGCCACAACACGTCCTTGCCGCGCATGCGCTCGAAGCGCACCATGACGTCCTGAAGCGTGTTGTTCAGCGCATGTCCCATGTGCAGCGAACCGGTCACGTTCGGCGGCGGGATGACGACGCAGAAGCTCTCGGCGCCCGGTTTTGCACCTGCGCCGGCGCGGAAGGCGTCCTCGTCATCCCATAGCTGGGCGATACGGGGTTCGACAGCGGCGGAATCATAGGTTTTTTCAAGCATTCTGGAGCCAAACTTGCTGATTGATATCGGTGGTTTGTAAATCGGAACGAGGCTTTGGTGTCAACAATAACACCAAAAAAGCCGCCAGTGTGGTTGCTGGCGGCTTTGCAGATGGAAAAAGCGTGGTCTACCGCCGGGGACCGCGCGCGACGCGCTCGATTTCCTCGCGCACCAGCCGCTCAACGAGCGTCGGCAGATTGTCATCGAGCCATTCCTGCAGCATCGGGCGCAGCATGTCCTCGGCAATCTCATCGAAAGAGCGTCGGGCGCTGCTGTCGACGGCCAGGGCCAGATCGCCGAACGACCGCGCAACCTGCTCGCCGACCGCAGGCGAAACGATGGCTGCCGTATCCTTTTCCGGGACGACGGCAAGCGGCTGGCGCAATTCTGCCGGCTGCTCGACGGCGACGGTCGGTGCCGGTTCGGCTTTCTCCTCGGCTGCAACAATCGGCTGGGCGACGGAAACTGCCGCCGCCGGCGACGGCTCATGCCTGACCTCTGGCTGCGAAGGCAGCGGAGCGGACACAGGCGCCATACGGGAGGTTACCATCGGATTGTCGGACCGGGCCGGATTGTCGGATCGGGCGCGAATGGCGGAAGACGGGCTTTCCGGCTCCCGCAGCGGAACCGCGTGCCGCTCCGAGGCGGCGCGAACACGCGCCGCGACATCGGCAAGCGATAGCGGCGGCGCCGGTGTTGCGGGCCTCGCACTCGCCTCCTGCTGCTCTCGCGGCTGGAAAGGCACGGACGGAGCGGGATGAGCCTCCCCGGTCTCGAATTCCGGGGCGATCCCTTCATCGTCGATCGTCAGACGAATGTCTTCAGCATCGTCGTCATAGCCGCGATAGGCATCATCCGGAGCCCGGCCAAAATCGTTGGCGGGGAAACCAGGAATGCCCGGCTCGTTGCTTTCGATGATCTTTCGAATGGACGCAAGAATTTCGTCCATCGAAGGTTCACGCGCTACATTGGGCTGTGCCATTCTTATCCCCGTTTCTGCGGTCGCGTTTAATCGAGACATTGCCGCGCAGTCATTGGTACGGACTGTATGCGAGTTCACATCGGAACAAAACGCTGCGAATCATCAAGTAGGAATCATGCACAGGTTTGTTCGCCACGTCACCCGCTGCATTACAGCATCGCGAAACCGCCCGTTCAGGACGGTCGCGCCATTTTTGGAAACGTTGGCGTTATGAGGCGATAAGATCACCGGTCATCGACTGTGCGCAATCCGAACCACTTGTCCTTGACCTCTTCATAATGTTCCTCGGCACGATATTCAGCCACCTGCAGGCCCTGACTGCGAACGGTCAGGCGCCCCGTCGCCGCCAGCAGCGAATAGCTGGCAACCACGGCATTGCGCTGCGACGAAACAAGGCTCTCCTCGGCAACCAGAACACTCTGCTGCGCATCAAGCACGTCGAGCGTCGTGCGCTGGCCGACCTTGCGCTCCTCGATGACACCCGCCAGCGCCATGTTGGCCGCACTGACCTGCGCCTTGTTGGCAATGGTCGTCGCCAGCGCTGCCTCCAACTGGGCATGAGCGGACACGATCGTCTGCTGAACCGCCGCGCGGGCGGAATCGACGAGAATGCGCTGCTGGCCGAGACGCTCCTTGGCCTGCCGGATCTGGCCGTATTCAGCGCCCCCCTGGTAGAGCGGCACTTCGAGACGGGCGGTAATGGTGGCCCTTGTGCTATCGAGACCGCTTGCGGTACGCTCCGATGCATCGCCTGTATTGCGCGCCACGGAGCCTTGCACCACCACGCCGGGCAACATCGTTCCCTCCGCGGATTTGACCCTGTATCCTGCCGCATCGACATTGTACTGCGCGGCGGCAATCGTCGGGTTATCGCGTAAACCGGCCGCAACAGCCTGATCGAGCGTCTTCGGCAGAGCTTTCGATGCCGGTGCGGGCTGTTTCACGCCCGCCGGCGCATCACCGACGATCTGCACATAGACGGATTCACTCTGCTTCAGCTGGGCAATGGCGTTTGCCAATATGGCTTGCGCGCTCGCAAGCTCTGCCTCGGCCTGACTAACGTCTGTCCGCGTTCCCTCGCCAACGCCCAGGCGCGACTGGGCGGCCTTCAACTGTTCCTTGAGGAAGGCCAGGTTCTGCTTCCGGATCGCCACGATCCGCTGGTCTCTCGCAATATTTGCATAGGACTGCGCGGCTGCCAGCAGGATGGAAATTTCGTTAGCCTTGAGCGTCTCACGGCTCGAAAATACGTTGGCCTCCGCAGCCCTGACATTGTTCAATGTCTGGAATCCATCGAAAATCTGCTGCGTCACCGTAATGCTGGCAACCCCAGTATGAAAGTCCTCGACCGTGTCCTTCAGGCCGAAGCGCCGCTCCATTTCCAGCGAGGTCAAGGTCCCCTGCACGCTTGCCGAAACCTGTGGCCGGTAGCCGGATTTGGCGATCGGGACACCTTCGTCGGTTGCGCGAAGACCGGCGCGAACAGCGTTGAGATCCGGATTGTTCTGATAAGCCTTGGCCATCGCACCGGTAATGGTTTCAGCGGAAACGGTGCAAGGCATGAACCACACTGCGGTGGAAAGAGCCGCCGCCACAGCCGTCTTATAAAAAATCGACACAATTTTTACTCCGGTACGGAAGCTGCTGCGATCAGCGCCTCCCAATTCCGCACAATATCGACGGTCCGGATCCCCCGGATAGCTGCCGCGTCCTGCCATATTCGGCCAGCAGACGAAAAATACAGAAAATACACCGCCCCAATAGCCCCCAAGGCTTCCTTTGAAGCCCGGATTGGACGTGCGAACAACCATGTCGGCTCTTGCCTATGGGGCAAACAGCAGAGAAACGGAGATCACGTTGCCAAATCGCAACATTGCGATCTGCGCGGCGGCAATCGGATATTGCGTGCTCTCGATCAGCGGATCGTCAAAAGACGAATTCGCGGGCCAGCCGGAATCCCGGCAGCGGCTTGACGGCTGTGTTGAACGCCAGCCGCTCCGATGTCTTGCCGTTTTCCCGCAGGAAGAGCTGGGCACGTGACGCATTGCCAAAGCCAACCACCGCCACCAGACGACCGCCGTCATTCAACTGTGCCAGAAGTGATGCCGGGACCGTCTCGACCGCGCCGTGAACGAAGATCACGTCATACGGCGCGTGTGCCGCATGGCCCTTTTCGAGCTCGCCCGTGACGACCGAAACATTCGAATAACCGAGACGGGTCAAAGTTGCCGTTGCTTCCGAAGCAAGTGCGGCATCGCTTTCGAGCGCCACCACCGAACCGGCAAGGTCCGACAGAATTGCCGATGCGTAGCCCGTGCCGCAACCGACCTCGAGCACCTTGTCGCCCTTGGAAATTTCGGCCAGCTGGAGAAGCTTGGCCAGGGGCGACGGCTCCATCAGGTAGCGCCGGCCAGTGGCAGGATCTGCCGACAGCTCGATATCGCTGTCGATATAGGCCAGCGGCTTCATCCCCACAGGCACGAACTCTTCTCGCGGAACCGACAGGAATGCCGAAAGAACGGCGTGCGACGTCACATCCGTCGTGCGGATCTGGTTGTCGACCATCTTGATGCGTGCTGCTTCGAAATTCATCCTGCCTGCCCTCGTGATCCGGATCGTCTTCCGGCGTTTGCGCGCTTTTGGCTTGCGCAGATAAAACAACCGGTGGCGTGAGTCGACCGGGCATGGCCAAGCTCATAAATCCGCGCATCTGCCGTTTCAAGCTATGGAATGCAGTTCTTGCAAAAAAGCAAGCTTCACAAAAGCCGGCACACATATTCTGGTTCCCATCTGCAAGAAATCCGGTCAGATTCCCCATGCATTGAACCGAATCGCCGGAACGGGAGGCGTAAAAGTGCAAGTGCGTTTTAAACAGCCACGTCTGACCAATCTTATTCGGCTTGGACTTTTCTCGACAGCTTTGGTCTTTTCCAGCCCAGGACATCAGAGCGCGATGGCCGCCGAAGCGATTTTCGATGAACTGCGTTTCGGCACCAGTGCCTCGATCAATGGCGGAGACGGGCGCGAATCGGGCATCTTTCCGTCCGCCACGATATTCTTCGATCCGCTGTCGAGCGGCGGGACGGCAACATGGCAGCAGTCCATTCTCGAACCGAGGATCTATCTTGGCACCTCCATCGGCGCAGGCGGCGGGGTCGATCAGATTTATGGCGGCTTCAGCTGGACCGCCGATATCACCGACCGTTTCTTTGTCGAACTCGGCCTTGGGGGGACCGTTCACAATGGCAATCTGGATAGCGGCGCTCGCGGGCCGGATCTGGGATGCCGCCTGCTCTTTCGCGAGCAGGTCGCGGTCGGTTACCGGGTAACGGACAACTGGCGGATCCTGGCAACGGCGGACCATTCGTCGCACGCCAATCTGTGCGACGGGCCGAACGATGGCCTCAGCCATGCAGGCCTGGCCATCGGATACAAGTTTTAATCCCGCTTCCGGCCTCAGCCGGCAGGGGCCGCTTCCAGGCCGACAAGTCCGATTTTCGCATAGCCCGCCCTCTGGATGAGGTTCATGACCGCCATCAGCTCGCCGTAGTCGACGGCCTTGTCGGCGCGCAGCAGGATGCGGGTCTGCGTATTGCCCTCGGTCATGCGGTTGAGCTCCGCGACGAAATCGTCGCGTTCGGTTTCATCGTTGCCCAGCGCCAGGGAGAGGTCGGCCTTCAGGGTAACGAAAACCGGCTTGTCGTCGCGCTTGACCGGTGCTGCGGCCGATTGCGGCAGGTCGACCTTCATATCGACGGTGGCGAGCGGCGCCGCCACCATGAAGATGATCAACAGAACGAGCATGACGTCGATGAAAGGAGTGACGTTGATCTCGCTGTTTTCCTCGAGGTCGCCGGCGCTTTCGCTGATCTTGCTGGCCATGGTCTTATCCGATCCGCGCGATGCCGGCTTCCGTATGCGCATGGCTTTCGGCCTTGCGCGGCGCGAGACGACGCGCCTGGCGGAAGTCGAGATCACGGCTGACGAGCCGTTCGACCGCAGCCGACGCATCGGCGAGGATCAGACGATAGCCGCTGATCGAGCGGGCGAAATAATTGTAGATGATGACGGCCGGGATAGCGGCAACGAGGCCGATGGCCGTTGCCAAAAGCGCTTCGGCGATACCGGGGGCGACGATGGCAAGATTGGTCGTCTGCGCCTGGCTGATGCCGATGAACGAGTTCATGATGCCCCAGACCGTGCCGAAAAGCCCCACGAAGGGCGAGATCGAGCCGACCGTCGCGAGAATGCCGGTGCCGCTGGCAATGCGCTTGCCCGCCCCGGCCTCGATGCGGGACAGTTGCGATGCCACACGTTCCTTCACGCCCTGCGTCGAGACGATATCGAGGATCGCTTCCGATTTCGACAACTCGTCGCCCGCAGCCGCAATCATCTGCGCCGTAGGCCCCTTCTTAGCCGTCAAAGCCTCGCGAACATCCCGCAGGATCACCGCGTCGGACAAGGCCCGCACCGCGCGCCTGGCGCTGCTCTTTGCTGCCGCAAGTTCGAACGACTTGACGAGGAGAATGGCCCAGGTTGCGACCGATGCCAGAGCCAGGGCGCCCATGACACCCTTGACGACAATATCCGCGGCCATGAACATGCCGAGCGGCGAAAGGTCGTGCGGCAGGACCGGATTGGCTGCGTCTGCCTGCACATCATTCCGAACGGTTTCATCGTCCGGCGCGGTCTGCGCTGCATCATCCGTGGGCGTTGCCGGCAATACATTGCCTTCAGGCGCTGCCTGAACGGGCTGTTGCGTTTGGCTTGTTGCTGCAGCCGGTGTTTCCTGCGCGTGCAGCGCTCCGGCATTCGAGAAGGCCAGCAGCACGACCGCCAGCATCATCCATTTCGGCATTACCCGGTTCGGCATGATCTATCCTTATCTCATCATCGCCCACCGTCCGCTTGGGAGAACGGGATGGCAGGAACGCGCAAATCCATCATTTGACAGCCGGCCCCAGCGGCGCCGGCGTCCATCGCGGCTTCATATGACATACTATGGCGGAAAGACAAGGATTTGTGGAGTGCTTTAATCAAGAATAAATAAATTGGCGGAAATCGGCTTCCCATCGCTCATGCCTGAAGCCGGAACCGGCCTTATTCATCCGGTGCCTGCGCATCGAACAGCCCGGTTCGCCAGTCGTAGGTCCTGTGTCGTGCCCATGGCCGCTGCAACTGTTCCAGTGCGAAAACCACCCGCATCTCCGCCTTGCCGGTCTCTCCCGCCGGCTCGCCCGGAGACGGACCGTAAATCTCGACCGCCCCCGTGCGCCGTAGGCTTTGACCGCTCAACAGCAGCGCACCCGACCGGCAGGTGCGAAATCGCAGCATGACCGGTATCACGACGATATCCGCCTCGTCGCAGGCAATACCGATAAACCGCGCGTCTTCGACCGTGACGATCCGCCAGCCCTGCCGCGCCCTGGCGGCACACCATTGTTTCGGCACGCACAGGAAACGGTCGGGCGTTGCCTCGGCCAAAAGCTGGCGAACGGCAAAACGCGCCAGATCCTTGTCGATCGGTGGCCGCTTTTTCCGGCCGCCACCGGTCTCTGTTACGGCCGGTTCCGGCACTTCGGTATCCTCGATTGCCAGATCAGTCCGCTGCTCCGGCTTTTGATGGCTCTGCAAACGCAGCGCCCGCTGCCACTGGGAAAAGACGAAATCGGGCGGCTTGCTCCGGTTGGTGGCAGCTCTGTCCTGTTCGATCATCGCCACCAGACGCCCATCTTCCGCGATCACCACGTCTGGCCGCGCAGCAGTGCCGCTCCACACCACGAGAAGGCCTGCGGCAACGACAATGAGGCCGGACACGGCCAGCCATGTTCGAAGCAGACAGGCGAGAACACCGCCCGCCGCAATCAGCATGAAAGCATGGTCCGGGATGCGGCCGGTCGTCACCTCGCCACCCCAGGAAGAGACCATATCAGCGATGGTGATCATCCAATCCAGCCCCTGCCCCATGACCAGCAGCGGATAGCGATCCAGCCCAAAGGGCATCAGGAGCATGGCAATCAGGGCGAACGGCATGACGAAAATGCTGATGACCGGCATGGCCAGCACATTGCCGACGAGCCCATAGGCCGCAAGCCTGTGGAAATGCCCGGCCGAATAAATCATCGTCGACATACCGCCGATGAAGGAACTGAGCAGCAAGCCGGCGAAAAAGCCGCCAACGGCCGTCAGCGGCCCGGCTTTGCGGCGGGCCGGCCGCGCGTCACGGCCAGGCCGCTCGCGCCAATGCGCATAACCGGCGACCAGCGCCAATGTCGCGGCAAACGACATCTGGAAACCGGGGCCGGTCGCAGCCGACGGGGTGACCACCAGAATGATCAGCGCCGACAGCGCCACATTGCGCAGGCTGATCGACGGCCGATCGAAGAACACGGCAACGAGCATGATGGAAATCATGATCCAGGACCGGACGGCAGACACAGCACCGCCCGAGATGAGAATATAGGCGAACACCATGATCAGGGCGCCGGCAGCGGCAATCTTCTTGATCGGAAACCGGTGTGCCAGCCCCGGAACGAGACTGAGAAGCGTGCGGGCGCCGACCAGGAAGGTTCCGGCCGCGAGAACCATGTTCAACCCGGAAATCGCCAGCACATGCGCAAGTCCCGCCTCGCGCAGCGCTTCGATCGTCGGACGGCTGATGGCGCGCTCCTCGGCCGTCACCAGCGCCGCGGCAATTGCGCCTGCATCGCCACCGATCGTTCCGCGAATACGCGCGCCGATCGCCTCGCGCCATCGGGCCACAGCCTCGCCCGCGCGAACACGCCATGCTGCGATCCCGCCTTTGACACCGTCGTCAGCTGCCGCGACGGCCTGCGGCTTTCCGTAGAAATACCCAACTGCGCCGATGCCCTTGAAATAGCTGTCGAAGGCGAAATCGTTGAGACCGGGGAGGACGGCGCCGGATGGCGGCGACAATCGCGCCCTGCCCTCGATCCCACCACCGATCCCGACCGGCGTTTCGCGGTTGCGGGAGAGAAGCGTGACCATCTCGGGAGGACGCTTCAAGACCGGATCCGTGGTCTGCGTCACAGCGACCGTGTAGCGCCAATACCCCCGGTCGGTGGTTTCCCGCGCCGTGACCGTACCGCGAACCATTGTCGTGACCGGCGTATCGAGCAACACCGTATCCATGCGCGCCGTCTCCACGGCGGCAAGCACCATGCCTGCGATAAACAACGCAGCCAGAAGCGTGATGATGCGCCAGACGCTGGCCGAATGCCGGAGCAAAAAAGCTGCTATGCCAAAAACGCACGTCAGCAGTGCAAGTTTGAGAAAGCCGGGCGTCTCGGCAAGCGAAAACCACACGAGCGAACCCAGGCCAAGGAACACCGGTATGAACAGAAAAGCATGACCGAAGGCCTGCTCCTCCCTCACGGCCTGCCGGAACCGAACACGCCACTCGCCCCCTCGCAGCTTCCTGCCAATTGACGGGAGCCTTGTAAAATATGGCGGTCGCTCCGGGTTTTCCGATGTTTTTTCAGGTGTTTCAGGGATTTTCAGCAAAGTCTGAAAGGCATCGGGAAGCGCGCCGCGAAACCGCGTGCGTGACGCCACTCTTGGCTCCTGCCCCTCAGTCATGAATGCCGCTCCAGCCGCACTCGCCCATCAGCAGTTTGCAACCGGGCACCCTCAAATGCAACCGAGGAGATTTTCGCCTAAAAAACAGGCAGCAGTTTCCCGACCCACAGCGGGCGACCAGCCCCGAACGATTATGTCATTGGACATACGGGCCGAACATGTAATTATTGCGTTGCCATATGCCTATTTTTGCATCGCACAATTTGCCTTTGGTTCAACTTGGCAGCCGTGTCTAAATCGGGTAGCACATGGTCGGCGTTAATATCTGCGGCATAATTGTGTGCCAATTTGCTGCAAACGGAGGATCCCCATGACAGGAAAAAGCGCAGTCGTAACCGTCGATGACAAAACGGTAGAATTGCCGGTGCGATCGGGGTCGATCGGTCCGGATGTGGTCGATATCGGCACCCTCTACAAGCAGACCGGCCAGTTTACCTACGACCCCGGCTTCACCTCGACAGCATCGTGTGAATCCAAGATCACCTATATCGACGGTGACCAGGGTATCCTCCTGCATCGCGGCTATCCGATCGAGCAATTGGCCGAGCATGGCGACTTCCTGGAAGTCTGCTATCTGCTGCTCTACGGCGAACTCCCGACCAAGGCACAGAAAGTCGACTTCGACTACCGCGTCACCCATCATACGATGGTGCACGAGCAGATGTCCCGCTTCTTTACCGGCTTTCGCCGCGATGCTCATCCGATGGCTGTCATGTGCGGCTGTGTCGGCGCCCTTTCGGCCTTCTATCACGACTCGACCGACATCACCGATCCGCATCAGCGCATGGTTGCCAGCCTGCGGATGATCGCCAAGATGCCGACGCTCGCCGCCATGGCCTATAAGTACCATATCGGCCAGCCCTTCGTTTATCCGAAGAACGATCTGGACTACGCGTCGAACTTCCTGCGCATGTGTTTTGCTGTTCCGTGCGAAGAATATACGGTCAATCCGGTGCTTGCCCGCGCCATGGACCGCATCTTCATCCTGCACGCCGATCACGAGCAGAACGCTTCGACGTCCACAGTGCGCCTTGCCGGCTCCTCGGGTGCCAACCCGTTCGCCTGTATCGCTGCCGGTATTGCCTGCCTCTGGGGCCCCGCCCATGGCGGCGCCAACGAAGCAGCCCTCAACATGCTGGCTGAAATCGGCTCGGTCGATCGTATTCCGGAATTTATCGCCCGCGCCAAGGACAAGAACGATCCGTTCCGTCTGATGGGCTTTGGCCACCGCGTCTACAAGAACTACGACCCGCGCGCCAAGATCATGCAGAAGACGACGCATGAAGTGCTGGCGGAACTCGGCCACAAGGACGATCCGCTGCTGGACGTTGCGATGGAACTCGAGCGCATCGCACTGACGGACAGCTACTTCATCGAGAAGAAGCTCTATCCGAACATCGACTTCTACTCCGGCATCACGCTGAAGGCTCTCGGCTTCCCCACGACCATGTTCACGGTGCTGTTCGCACTCGCCCGCACGGTCGGCTGGATCGCCCAGTGGAACGAGATGATCGAAGATCCGGAACAGCGCATCGGCCGTCCGCGCCAGCTCTACATCGGCGAGCCGGAACGCGATTACGTACCCGTCTCCAAGCGCTAAGCTGACGGAATCAGCACATGGAAAAGCCCGGCCTCTTCAGAGATGGCCGGGCTTTTTTGCATTGAGAACATCCAGAACGATTTGGGCGGCGGCCTCTCCGGGTGGCCTGTCCGTCGCCATGCGCTTCCAGACGGTGCGGAAACCGGACAGCATCGCCTCGCGCTCGGGCGTGACGGCGGTCAGACGCTCCACCCAGCGAGACAGCGCACCGGGGCGGATCGCTTCGTTGAGATATTCCGGCACCACCGGATAATCGGCCACGAGATTGGGAATGGCCGCCGTCCAGATCTTGATGCGCTTGTGCATCAGCCGAATGATCCAATCGGCCTTGTAGGTCGACACCACCGGGATACCGGCCAGCCCAAGCTCGAGAATGACGGTACCGGATGCGGCAATGGCAGCATCGGCCTCGGCGAAAGCCTGCCACTTGGCCGCTGCACCAACCGTGATCTCCGGTTTGACGGGCCAGAATTCGGTGATCTGACGGACGAGCTTTTCCTGCCTTGGAACGGTCGGGAGCAGGAACCGCATGTCCGGATGACGGCTGCGCAACTCCTGCGCCGTTTCTCCGAAAGCGGGCAACAGCCGGCTGATTTCGCTGCCGCGCGACCCTGGCAGCAGCAGGCATGTGGCAGCTGCTACATCCACATCCACCCCCGCGGCGTGTTTTTCCACCTGCTGCGCGCGGACGGACAGCACATTGGCGTCGCTTGCCAGCCGGTGCCCGACATAGGTCGTCGGCGGACCGCCAAGGCGCTGCATCACCTCCGGCTCAAAGGGAAGCACCGCCAGAACGTGATCGACATAGGGCCGCATCTTGAGGGCGCGTTCGGGCTTCCAGGCCCAGACGCTCGGGCAGACATAGTTGACGATCGGCAGGTCCGGCAAAGCCTTGCGGACGATGCGTGCGACGCGATGGGTAAAATCCGGGCTGTCAATGATAACGAGGACATCCGGCCTGGCCGCAATGATGGCGCTGGCCGTCTGGCGTATCCGCAGGATGAGCTTCGGCAACCTGGCCAGGACCTGCGAGATCCCCATGATGGACAGCTCGGAATAATCGAACAGGGATACAAGCCCCTCCGCCTCCAGCCCCTCGCCGCCAACCCCCACCAGGGAGAGATTGCCGCCGGTCAGCGGACGCAGAGACTTGACGAGGTCGGCCCCAAGCAGGTCGCCAGAGACTTCTCCGGCAATCACAGCGAGCTTCAGACCGTTCGCGTTCATCGCAAACCTCGCAACAAGGCGCGGTCGACCCCCGTGACAAAGAGACCGGCCTCATTGGCCAGTGCAATCATCTCGGCCCGTTCGAGAACCAGTGCGCGGCCGGCCTCGACCGCTATGCCGGCAAGTCCGGCGGCCTGGGCGCTCCTGATCGTCGAAGGCCCGACCGACGGCAGGTCGGCACGCAGATCCTGCTGCGGCTTGCAGAGCTTGACGAGAACACCGCGCCGGCGGCTGGAAATGCGGCCATCGGCTTTCAGCCGCGCCACGCGTTCAAGCATCGCGTCGGTGCCTTCCGGCCCCTCCAGAGCGACGACGCGCCCGCCCACGGCCACGGCACCCTGCCCGACATCCAGATGGCCGAGCGCGATGGCAGCAGCTTCGGCAGCCTCGATATCCGCCTGGTCTTCCGCGCCCGGATTGCAGGCGCCCAGCGTGCCGATGTCGGCCAAAAGCTCCGGCACGATCTCCTGCACGCCGATCACCCGCGCACCATTGGCCTCGATGAGCTCGATTGCCATTTTCAAAACGGCATCATCACCGCCCGACAGAAGCGTGCGCAGAACGCTGGGTACTTTCGCGAGGCTCCTCAGCGTCGGCTTGATATCGCGCCAGTCCGGCCGGCGGCGCACGGCACCCGACATGACCACGCGGCCGATCCCCGCATCGCGAAAGACGCCGCTGATCGCCTTGAAATTGCCGATGCCAAGCGTCGTGTGGTCGAACGCGGACCAGTCCCGGTCCGATTCGTTGGTGAGCGCAATGATGAAGGGATTTTCGCCGTGTATCCGCGCCGCCTCGGCGACATGCAGCGGCAGCAAACCGCCACCAGCGATGATCGCCAGCCGGTCTTTGATCTCTGGCCGGCTGTCCAAGCTCATCTGCCTCAGCCCTTGCTGCCCCGTGTCGGTGACGACAGGGCCCGATCGCTTTCCGCCGCGATGAAATCGAGAATCTCGAGCGCCGGCGGGCAATCGACGTAATCGCCACGGATCGCTGCGGCATTGGCGCGAATGGATTCCGGACCTTCGAAAATCTGCTTGTAGGCACGCCGCACGGTATGAATGACTGGCTTTTCAATGCCGGAGCGGCTCATGCCCACGACATTCAGACCACCGAGCAAGCCCGGATTGCCATTCAGCATGCCATAGGGAATGACGTCATAGGCGACAGCCGAAAGCCCTCCGACGAACGCCTGACGCCCGATACGGACAAACTGGTGTACGGCCGAGCCGCCGCCGAGAATGGCGCGGTCGCCGACCGTGACATGGCCCGCCAGCATGACGTTGTTGGACAGGATGATATTGTTGCCGAGGCGGCAATCATGGGCGACATGGGCATAGGCGAGAAACAGATTGTTGTCGCCGATGACCGTCGCGCCGCCATGCTCGACGGTTCCCGTGTTCATCGTCACGCCTTCGCGGATGGTGCAGTTTTCACCGATCACCAAAGTCGTATCGACCGCACTGTGATGCACGCTCTGCGAATCGCCGCCGATGACGGCGGACGGAAAAATCTTCGATCCCTTACCGACTGTCGTGCGTCCGAGCACGACCACATGGCTGATCAGCTCGACATTGTCCGCCAGCGTCACCTTCGGCCCGACATGGCAGAAGGGGCCGACAACAACATTGTCGCCGATCACCGCCCCGTCTTCGATAACCGAGAGCGGGTGGATCTTCGCAGTGGCTGCAATCATGTTCAGGCGTCTTCCTTGCTGATAATCATCGCGCCGATATCAGCTTCTGCGACAAGTTGCCCGTCAACTTTTGCATCACAGTGAAATTTCCAGATATTGCCGCGCTGCTTCTGCTTGACGACATGGAACTCGACCCGATCGCCCGGGATGACCGGCTTGCGGAAGCGGGCGTTGTCGATCGTCATAAAATAGACGAGGTTGCTGCCGTCGCCGGTCTTGCGCGCGCAGATCGCGCCGGCCGTCTGGGCCATGCCTTCGATCAGAAGAACGCCCGGCATGATCGGCTGCTCGGGAAAATGCCCGGTGAAATGCGGCTCGTTGGCGGTCACGTTCTTGATGCCGATCGCCGAATTGTCCCCGTCGATCTCGATGATCCGGTCCACCAGCAGGAACGGATAGCGATGGGGAAGCAACTTCAAGATTTCCCGGATATCGGCTGTACCGAGAACGGTTGTTCCTGCTTCACTCATCAATGCCTCCCGATTTCTTTTGTCTGTTGTGTGCCCGCGCCGTCATTTCCGCGACATCGCGAAGAAAGTCGCGCATGGGGCGTGCCGGTATGCCGCCGTAACGCTCGCCCGCAGGCACGTCGGCAGCGACACCGCTCATGGCCGCGATCTGTGCGCGGTCGCCGATGGTAATGTGCCCGTTGATTGCTGCAGCACCGCCGATCAGGACGCCGTCGCCGATGACAGTGCTGCCGGCAATCCCGACCTGCGCTGCGATGCCGCAATGGCGGCCGATGCGAACATTGTGTCCAAGCTGGACAAGATTATCGATTTTCGTGCCTTCGCCGACCACCGTATCGTCCATTGCGCCGCGATCGATCGTCGTATTGGCGCCGACTTCGACCCTATCCTGCAGGATGACGCGGCCAATCTGGACGATCTTGATCATGCCACCCTTCGGTCCCGGCGCATTGCCGAAACCGTCCTGCCCGATCCGGGCGCCGGGGTGGATGATGACATTGTTGCCGACAAGCGCGCAGAGCACGCTGGCGCCGGCTGAAATCGTGCAATCGCGGCCAATACGCACGCCGGGCCCGATGACAGCGCCGGCGGCAATCCACGTGCCTGAGCCGATATGTGCGCCTGCGCCGATCACGGCCGTCGCTTCGATATCGACATTGTCCTCGATCTGCGCTGACGGGTCGATGAAAGCAGCGGGCGATATGCCGCCTGCCCCAGACAGATTTTGGGTCGGACGCATCGCCTGCGGATGCAGGATCGCGCCAGCCACCGCAAAAGCCGTGTGGGGATATGCCGTCAAAAGAACAGGAATATGGGAAGGAATGAGCGGCACCAAAGCCTTGTCGCAGACGATCGCGGTCGCCTGACAGGTTTCCAGCTCGGCGCGGTTTTTGCGGGACAGCATGTAGCAGATGTCCCCCTCCTTCGCCCGGTAGACCGGCGACACCGACCGGACGAGCCGGTCGGCGGAGGATGCGTCTTCAAGCGTCGCACCAATCTGATCCGCCAGATCGCTCAGGCGGATCCCATCATGCGGCGGGAAAAACCAGTTGTGTTCCATGGCCAACACTCCAGAACAGTTTTGGCAGGCAGTTCTGGACTGCAAGGATCAGAAGGAGGACGAGATACCAAACTTGAGGTTCTGAACCCTGTCGTAATCTTCCTTGGCAACCGGGATCGCATAGTCGACACGCAGCGGACCGAAAGGCGATGCCCAGATCAGACCCAGACCGACAGACGCCCGAAGCGAGCTTCCCGTTCCACCCTTGGTGGTGTCTGTGGCACCCTTGTAGGTCAGGTTCACTTCGTTGCCATACAGCGTACCAGCATCGGCGAAGATCGCACCGCGGAAGCCGGCATCGCGAGATACAAACGGCAGCGGGAACGTCGCTTCGGCAGAGGCCGTGAAATAGGTCGTACCGCCGAGCGAGTCGCCATTGGACATACGCGGACCGAGACCGTTGCGCTCAAAACCACGAATATCGTTGCTGCCGAGCTGGAACTGGTCGAAGACCTCCATCTCGCCGCCGGTCTTGAACACATGACCAGCGCCACCCGAAAGCGATGCAATGATGTCAGCATCGTCATTGACGGTGTAATACCACTTGGCCTTGGCCGTCAGCTTGTAGAAATCCGACGTGCCGCCAAGACCGGCATATTCCTGCGTTGCCGAGGCAAGGATACCCTCATGCGGCAGCTGCGCATCATCGAGCGTGTTATAGGTCAAAGTCTGCGAGATCGACGACCGCGTCCAAGGAGACCCATCGATCACACGATCATACGGAGTGGAAAGCTCGGTCCTGTCGCCGTGGTAATCCATCTGCGTCAGATTGTAACGGAATGTCGTCGACAGTCTTTCCGTGATCGGCGCGGTTACGCGCAGGCTGAAGCCCTGATCTTCGTATCTGTAGTTGTCCGAGTCATAGTCGTTTTCATTCTTGAAAACGTCGAAACCGGCAGCCAGACGGTAACCGAGGAAATAAGGCTCGGTGAACGAGACGTTGTATGTACGGCTGTTGTCGCCACGACCTGCGGCAAGGCGGATGTACTGGCCACGACCGAGGAAGTTCTTCTCCTCGATCGAGGCTTCCAGAAGGAAGCCGCCGCCGCTGCCGGCCGAATAGCCTGCACCGATGCCGAACGAACCGGTCGACTGATCCTGCACATCAACGATAACCACGACGCGGTCGGACGCGCTGCCCGGCTGGGTCGAGATATTGACCGTGGAGAAATAACCAAGAGCATCGAGGCGGCGCTTGGCCGTCGTGATCATTTCCTGGTTGAACGCATCACCTTCGCTCATATCGAATTCGCGACGGATAACATAATCGCGGGTACGCGTGTTGCCACGGATCTCGATACGCTCGATATAGGCGCGCTCGCCCTGATCGACGAGGTAATCGACAGCGATCGTGCGGTTGGCGAAATCGCGGTTGCCGCGCGGCGTTACACGGGCAAACGGATAGCCCTGAGACGCGACACGCTTAGAAATCGCAGAGATGCTTTCCTGAACGTCTTTCGCCTTATAGATCGAACCTTCGGAGGTCCGGACGAGCCCCTTCAGTTCCTCGGCATTCACGCCTTCGACGGTCGATTCGACATTGACCGTTCCGAAATCGTAGCGCTCACCCTCTTCGACGGTGATCGTTACCGTATACTCGTTGGTCGCTTCGTTCAGCACGGCGTCCGACGAGACAACACGGAAATCGGCGTAGCCGCGATTGTAATAGAACTGGCGCAACAGCTCTTCGTCTGCGCGCAACTTGTCGGCGTTGTAAACGTCCTTACGGCTCAGGAAGGAGAAGATCCCCGACTCCTTGGTCGAGATAACAGCCTCAAGACGACCGTTGCTGTAGGCATTGTTGCCGACGAATTTGATGGCCGTGATCTTGGTGCGATCGCCTTCATTGATGACAAAGGCCAGATTGACGCGACCTTCAGCGATCGGAACAACCTGCGTGGTCACACTCACGTTTTCGCGACCGATGCCGGCATAGGCATCCTTGATCGCCTGAATATCGGCTTCAGCTGTCGCTTCGCTGTAGGGACCGAGCGAGCGCGTGCGGACAACCGCCTGCAGCTTGTCGTCCTTGATCTTGCGGTTGCCGTTGAAAACGACCTGGTTGACGAGCTGGTTCTCGCTCACGGTGACGACGAGCGTACCACCGGAGACATTGATACTGACATCGGAGAAATAGCCGGTGGAATAGAGGCGCTTCACCGAAGAATCGATATCGGCGTTGCTGAAGCTCTTGCCAGGCACAATGGTGATGTTGGCGCGGACTGTCTCGGGGCTGACACGGGTGGCGCCACGAACTTCGACACGGTTGATCGTTGCGGCTTCTGCGACAGATGCACTTGCAAGCGTTACAATGCCAGTCCCCGTTGCGACCATGCTAGCAGACAGCGCAACCGCCGACACCGCGTTCAAAAACTTTGAACCAGCTTTCATAAATCTTACCTTCTTCCCAATGCCCCGCAGCGAACTCGTACCGACTCCGGTCACGGTTGCCGTTTTAACCGCTTTTTACATACAAGCAAGGTCGCACGTTAATTTCTGTTTACTTCAATTGAAACCGTGTCCTAACGGCCACTACAGAATTGCTTTATCGTAAACAATTCCTTTCGATCAACCCATTGAATTCTCAATAGGGCCGACCGCCTCCCTCAAGTCCGCAACACCGATGCAAACCCGAAATCCTAGCCCAGAAGCGAGCTGATGTCGTTCCACGTGGCAAAAACCATCAGCATCAGAACCATGGCAAAACCGATACGGAACGCGATGTCCTGCGCGCCCGGACCCACCGGCTTTCCCCGGACGGCCTCAACCGCATAAAACATCAAGTGCCCGCCATCAAGTACGGGAACCGGCATTAGATTGAGAAGTCCAATGGAAACTGACAGCACCGCCGCCAGCTGCAGCACGGCAGCGATACCGAGGGTCGCCATCTGGCCGGATGCCTGGGCCACCCGGATCGGGCCACCAAGCTGATCGGCCTTCATCCGGCCGGTCACGAGATTGGCGAGATAATTGAACGTGCCGGTGACGATCTGCCAGCTTTCGACCGCGCCCTGCCCGACGGCCTCGAGCGGACCAAAGCTCTGCAGGCGGAAATTGCCTGTCTCCTGGTTGGTCAGGATACCGATGATGCCGAGTTCCATCTTGTTGCCGAACTGATCGGTGATTTCGGTGCGCTGCGGCACCATCGGCAGATCGAGCAGTTCCCCCTTGCGCTTGATCTGGATGGTGATCGGCGTTTCCGGACGGATGCTGACGTAGCGGCGGACGTCGTCAAAGGTGGTGACGTGCGTGCCATCGATGGACACCAGCAGGTCGCCCGGCAGCACACCGGCCTTGGCGGCGGCGCTATTTTCCTTGACTTCCGCAACGACGGGATCGGCGACGGGCTTGCCATAGATGGAAAAAAGCACGGCGAAGATCGCAATCGCCAGAATGAAATTGGCAATCGGCCCGGCCGCAACGGTGGCGGCCCGCTTCCACAGCTTTGCACCCAGGAAGGTGCGGTCACGGTCCTCGGCCGAATATTGCTCGAGGCGGCCATAGTCCGGAACGCTGGCGGCATCCTCGTCGCCGAAGAATTTCACATAGCCGCCGAGCGGGATGGCACAAAACTTCCAGCGCGTTCCCTGCTTGTCGGTGTAACCGAACAATTCCGGACCGAACCCGACCGAAAAAGCGAGGATACGGATGCCGGACCAGCGGCCGACCAGATAATGGCCCATCTCATGCACGAAAACGAGCAGCGTCAGCACCAGCAGGAACGGCACGATATAGCCGAGAATCAGGTGAAGCATATCGGCCAGGTAAGCCATGTGGTCCCTCGATCAGGTATGCGGCGCCATTTACGGCGCCAGCAGGATTGCCCCCATGGGCGCACTTTGTCCACCGGCGGACATGACTTGCACCAAAGCAATCAAAAGCGCGGCAAAACAGGCGAAAACAAGTCCGTCGACACGGTCCATGACGCCGCCATGTCCCGGAATGAGCTTGCTCGAATCCTTCACGCCAAAGCGGCGCTTTATATGCGATTCGAAGAGATCACCGATCTGGCTGGCGACAGAAAGGGCCAGCGCCAGCAACGGAATGCGTGCGTCGTCCAGCGAAAAATGGCTCATGAACACAGCAACGCCCGCGATCACGCCGCAAACCGTGCCGCCAATGGCACCGGACCATGTTTTACCGGGAGAAATGCGCGGCGCCAGTTTCGGGCCGCCGATCGCCCTGCCGGTGAAATAGGCGAGGATATCGGTCGCCCAGACGACGGCGAAAACGAAGATCATGG
Organism: Pararhizobium polonicum; assembly: GCF_001687365.1. Classification (GTDB taxonomy): domain Bacteria; phylum Pseudomonadota; class Alphaproteobacteria; order Rhizobiales; family Rhizobiaceae; genus Pararhizobium; species Pararhizobium polonicum. The sequence goes on along the minus strand of NZ_LGLV01000011.1, from coordinate 74,154 downwards.
CGATCAGGCCGATATCGCTGTCGCCCCGGATCGCCGAGAGCGAGATGCCGGTGAGGCCCGCATAGACGATACCGCCCGGCAGCCACCAGCTGCCGCCCCGGAAAAACACCCATGCCGCGGCGATAACGGCAAAGGCCGCCAGAACCAGCAAGGTCACATCGGCGCCGCCGAACAGTATGAGAGCGGCAATCACCGCCTGCGCCAGCCAGCCGAACGCATTGCCCTGGAAATCACGCTCGGCCAGCCGGGTGATCGTTGACCATTCGTAATAGACGAGTACGGCGATGGCCACGGACAGAAGCTCGAAAGCTGTCCCACCCACCCAGGTTGCACCAAGGGCGATGATGGCAAGCACGATGCCGGATATGATGCGCAGCCGCAGTTCGCTCTGCATCAGGAACCGACCGCAAGCGTTGGCTGCGACAGACCGCCGAAACGGCGTTCCCGGCCGGCATAGGTCTTCAGCGCATCGAGGAAAACCTCGCGGGTGAAGTCCGGCCACAATTCGGGAACGAACAGCAATTCCGAATAGGCGGCCTGCCAGAGCAGAAAATTCGACAGACGCTCTTCGCCACTGGTACGCAGCACGAGATCCGGATCGGGAATGCCGGCCGTATCGAGCTTGCTGGCGATGCGTTCCGGGGTAATTTGATCTGCAGACAGCCGCCCTTGGGCAACCTCGACCGCCAAAGCTTGCATGGCACGTGTCATTTCATCGCGAGAGCCGTAATTGAATGCAATAACCAGCGTGATGCCGGTATTGCCGCGCGTCGTATCCTCGGCCTCCAGCAGCAGGGGCAAGATATCGCCGCGAAGGTTGGCCTTGTCTCCAATCACCCGGATGCGGACGTTCTGGCGGTGGAGATCCGCCAGGTCGCGCCGGATGAAGGCCTTCAGCAATCCCATCAGGTCGGAGACCTCGGCCTCCGGCCGGCTCCAGTTTTCCGAGGAAAACGCAAAAAGCGTCAGGTATCGAATACCCACTTCGCCGGCGGTGCGAACCGCCTCGCGCACGGCCTCCACCCCCTTGCGATGCCCCATGGTGCGCGGCAGTCCGCGCGAATTGGCCCAACGGCCGTTGCCATCCATGATGATGGCAACATGCGTGGGAACATTTCTAAGCAAGGGGTTCGACATCAATGGCCCGAAAAAACAGAGACTCGGAAAAAGACACACTAGACCTGCATGATTTCCTTTTCCTTCTCGGCGAGCAAGCGGTCGATGTCGGAAATCATCTCATCGGTCATTTTCTGCACCTTTTCGGACTGGCTACGGCTCACATCCTGGCCGATGTCACCGTCTTTTTCGGCTTTTTTCAGGCTGTCCATGCCGTCGCGGCGCACGTTGCGCACAGCAATCTTGGCCTTTTCGCTATAGTCATGCGCGACCTTTACCAGCGACTTGCGGCGCTCTTCGTTCAATTCCGGCAACGGAATGCGCAGATTTTGCCCGTCAACGATCGGATTGAGGCCGAGATTCGATTCGCGGATGGCGCGATCGACGGCGTTGACCATCGACTTGTCCCAGATCGAAACGCCGAGCATGCGCGCTTCAGGAACGGTGATATTGGCAACCTGATTCAACGGCACGCGCGAACCATAGGCCTCGACCATGACCGGATCGAGCACGTTGGCCGATGCACGGCCGGTGCGCAGCGATGCGACATCGCTCTTGAAAGCGTTAATGGCGCCATCCATGCGGCGCTTCAGGTCACTCAGGTCAATACCTTCACTCATGGATCAAACTCCCGATTTATCGCAGCGGCATTGCGGCCGCCCTTTGGCTGCTCAATTGTCTGTTACGATGGTCGCCCGGCCGCCGCCGGTCAAGATTTCCGCGAACCCGCCCTTCTCGTGGATCGAGAAGACGATGATCGGAATGCTGTTTTCACGCGCCAGCGCCACGGCGGCAATATCCATGACGGCCAACCCCTTCTGCAAGACCTCGCTGTGCGTCAGGCGGTCGAAACGGGTGGCCGTCGGGTCCTTCTTCGGGTCGGCCGTGTAGATACCATCCACCTGCGTGCCCTTGAAGATCGCTTCGGCCCCCATTTCCGCAGCGCGCAGCGCAGCCGCCGAATCGGTGGTGAAGAACGGATTGCCCGTGCCGCCGGCAAAGATCACGACGCGGCCGAGAGAGAGATGAAAAAGCGTGGCGCGCTGCGAAAAGCTTTCGCAGATTTCCGGCATGGCGATCGCGGAAAGGACGACCGTATCGATGTCGAGCTTGCGCAGCGAGGTTGCCAGCGCCAGCGCGTTGATGACGGTCGCCAGCATGCCCATGTGGTCGCCGGTCACCCGGTCTCCGCCCTTGGACGCAACCGCGACACCGCGAAAGATGTTTCCGCCGCCGACGACGACGCCGACCTCCACTCCCATGGCGCGCGCTTCGGCTATGTCGGACGCAATCCGGTCAGCGACCGCAACATCGATCCCGAACCCCTGGTTTCCCATGAGAGCTTCGCCCGAAGCCTTCAGCAGCACGCGTTTGTAGAGAGGTTTGGCCGACATCGTCACTCCTGTCCAAGAAGGCACACATGCGAGATGGTGCGTGGAACTGATCTTTCATCCTTGCGCGGCCGATATCACCCCGGATGATCTCCGAAGGAGCCTGCGTCAATGTGATGATGATGCCGGATACACGAAGGGCACCGCGTTGTCACGCGATGCCCGGACTGTTTCCCAATGAGGATGGGTGTTTTCCCAATCAGGATGAAGAAATCAACCCTTGGCGACAGCAGCCACTTCGGCTGCGAAGTCGGATTCTTCCTTTTCGACGCCTTCGCCGAGAAGAAGGCGAGCCATGCCGACAACTTCGATCGGGGCACCGACGGTCTTTTCAGCTTCCTTGACGGCAGCTTCGACAGTCAGGTCAGGGTTCATAACGAAAGCCTGCGACAGAAGAGCGACTTCTTCGAAGAACTTGCGCATGCGACCTTCGACCATCTTTTCGATGATCGCTTCCGGCTTGCCGGATTCGCGGGCCTGCTCGATGAAGATGTTGCGCTCGCGCTCGGCGACAGCAGCATCGACTTCCGTCGAGCGGATGGCCAGCGGGTTGGTCGCAGCAATGTGCATGGCAACCTGGCGGCCGATGGCGTTCAGCGCATCCTTGTCGCCGGTCGACTTCAGCGCGACGAGAACGCCGAGCTTGCCGAGGCCGTCTGCGACGGAGTTGTGGATGTAGGTCGCGACAACGCCGTCTTCGACCGACAGCAGGGCTGCACGGCGCAGGGCCATGTTTTCGCCGATGGTTGCGATCGCGTCGGTGATGCTTTCAGCAACCGACTTGCCCGTTGCCGGGTAGTTTGCCGCGCTGATCGTTTCGACCGAACCGTCGGTGCCGACGGCAACGGCTGCGACGCCACGGACGAGGTCCTGGAAGGCATCGTTACGGGCAACGAAGTCGGTTTCGGAATTGAGTTCGATGACGACGGCCTTGGTGCCGTTGCCAACGATGCCGACGAGGCCTTCAGCAGCAGCGCGGCCCGACTTCTTGTCGGCCTTGGCAATGCCCTTGGCGCGCAGCCAGTCGATCGCGGCTTCCATGTCGCCATTGGTTTCGCCGAGTGCCTTCTTGCAATCCATCATGCCTGCGCCGGTCTTTTCGCGCAGTTCCTTCACCATTGCTGCAGTAATAGTGCTCATCTTTTTTGCCTCTTCGTTTGTTCGGCTGGTGCGCAGCCAGAAAGCCGGCGCGATACCAGGAGGATGTGGCAGGGCATGACCCCTGAATGTGACATCGTGATGAAAGGTTCATCGCGAGAGTAGGCATCGTAACGACCAGCGCTCGATGGGCCGGTCCGATGCAAAAGAACGAGGCCGTTCACTTCTTCAGTCGTAAACGGCCTCGTCCTGATCGTGTGATTGGAATGGCGGGCAGACCCGCCATTCGGCCTTATCAGGCTTCGGCTGCGACTTCTTCGAGAGCCGGCTCAAGCGGCAGATCGGAGGAAGCGCCGAGGTCGCGGCCGGACGAGCTCTGCTGACGGGCAATGCCGTCAAGCGCTGCACGCGAGATCAGATCGCAATAGAGCGAGATCGCACGCGAAGCGTCGTCGTTGCCGGGGATCGGGAAGTCGATGCGGTCCGGATCGCAGTTCGAGTCGATGATCGCAACAACCGGGATGCCAAGACGCTTTGCTTCGTCGATGGCGATCGATTCCTTGTTGGTGTCGATGATGAACATCAGATCCGGTACGCCGCCCATGTCGCGGATACCGCCGAGTGCGCGGTTCAGCTTTTCGCGTTCGCGCTCAAGGTTCAGGCGTTCCTTCTTGGTGAAGCCCGAAGCTTCCGAGTTCAGGATTTCGTCGAGCTTGCGCAGACGCTGGATCGAGTTCGAAATCGTCTTCCAGTTGGTCATCATGCCGCCGAGCCAGCGGGCATTGACGTAATACTGAGCCGAACGCTTGGCAGCGTCAGCGATGATTTCGGATGCCTGGCGCTTGGTGCCGACGAACAGCACGCGGCCACCCTTGGCAACGGTGTCGCTGACAACCTGCAGGGCGCGCGACAGCAATGGAACGGTCTGCGCGAGGTCGATGATGTGAACGTTCGAACGATCGCCGAAGATGTACGGCTTCATTTTCGGGTTCCAGCGGTGAGTCTGGTGACCGAAGTGAACGCCAGCTTCCAGAAGCTGACGCATGCTAAAATCGGGCAATGCCATGCCTTTTTCTCCTTTTCCGGTTGAACCTCCGCAAGGCAAACAGCGCTTTCTTCGAAAGCGCCACCGGGTGGAACTGCCCGGATTTCTCCCGGACGGCCCCAAACCTTACGTGTGGAATGCGGTGCCCATACCCTCTGTCGCCCGACAAATCAAGAGAAAAGGCGCAAAATACTGCCGTGCGGGCTTGCGGCCCCTATTTGCACTCGCCTTCCTTGAACATTTCAAGGTCGGCCAGCTTGCCGGTGAGGACGAAATCGCCATAGTCCATGGTCAGATCGCGGGTAATGCCGTTTTCATAGAGCTTGAACTCCATACGGTAGATCGGCACCGCATCGCCGGACGTGTTGTCGTTGAAGTATGAGATCGTCACCGGCCAATAGGGCTTGGCCGCCATTGCGCCTGCTTTTCCGACGTCTCCGCTATCCGCATCGCCCTTGGCCGGTTTCTGAAACTTCCCGACCATGGTGGTGGTGATCAATGTCTTGTCGCCCGAATCCGATCCGTCAAAGATACGGGTTTCAAACAACTTCTCGCCCCTTTTTGCCCGATCGATGACCTCCAGCATGTGTTCGGTCGGAAACAGGCCCTGGGCAAGGTCGACCTTTCGCTTGTCCGGCGAGGTCAGGTCGACGGTCAGCCCCTTCTTCGCTTCATGCGCCGTACCGCGGACTTCCTTGTCCAGCTTCTCGTCGGTGAAGGAACGGGTCAGAAAGCGGAAATTGCCGTTTTTCAGATCCTCATAGGTCGTCGTCTGCTGATCCGTCAGCTTGACCTCGTCACCAGTATCGACCTTGGTGACGAAACGGAAACTGACGGTATAGCCCTCGCAGGCCGAACCGTTGAATTCATAGACCATGCGGCCGTACATTCCGGAAATTCCGGAGCGTTCCGATGAGTCCTTCAATTCCAGATCATAGACCGCGCGGTGCGGCACCAGGATGTTGGCGGATGCTGCGGAGGCACCGCCGACCGTCACGCCTGAGAAACACGCCCATGCCAGAATGACAGAGGCAAAGCCTGAACGAAACATCCGTTTCCTCCTGTTGGACTCGCCGCCGATGCTATAAGAACACATCCGGCAAAAGCGAGGCATCGATGAGCCCGAAGCGGTATTTCATCACTTCATGAATCTCGGCTTGCATGCAGCATTTGGCGACAAAACACAACAATGACCGGAGTCATCCATGTCCGCAGAAATAGAAGCACGCATTAAAGAGCTGGGAATCACCCTGCCGCAGGCCGCAGCGCCCGCCGCCAATTATGTTCCCTTCGTCATCAGTGGATCGCATCTCTATATCTCCGGTCAGCTGCCGATGGAAAACGGCAAGATTGCGATCACCGGGCATCTCGGTGACACTGTCGACGTTGCCACCGGCCAGCGCGCAGCCGAACTCTGCGCCATCAACATCCTGGCTCAGGCCAAGGCAGCGCTCGGCGGCGAGCTCTCGCGCATCCGCCGCATCGTCAAGCTCAACGGCTTCGTCGCCTCCAAGCCGACCTTCATCGAGCAGCATCTGGTTATCAACGGCGCCTCCAACCTGATTGCCAAGGTTCTCGGCGATGCCGGCATCCATGCCCGCGCCGCCGTCGGCATGGCCGCCCTACCCTTCAATGCCGCCGTCGAAATCGACGCGGTGATCGAAATCGCTTGAGCGGACGGTATCCCATGAAAGACCTGTCCTGGCTGACAGCGCAGCCGATCGCCCATCGCGGCTATCACGACATGAACCATGCCATCTGGGAAAATACCCTCTCGGCTTTTGCAAGAGCGGCAGAAAACGGCTTCGCCATCGAGTGCGACCTACAATACACCGCCGACAGCGTGCCGGTGGTCTTCCACGATGACGACATGCTGCGGCTTTGCGGCATCAAGGGCGATATCCGCGAAAAGACGGCTGGCGAATTGGGGCTCGTCGCCATCGGCGGTACGGCTGACAAGGTACCGACGCTCGGCCAGCTTCTGCGGCTGGTCAAAGGCCGTGTCCCAATCATTCTCGAACTCAAGGGCCGCAAGGGCGACGATGACGGTTTTGCCGACGCGGTGCTGGAAACGCTTGAGAACTATCAGGGCCATGTCGCGCTGATGAGCTTCGACCACTGGCTGCTGAAGGATCTCAAGGCTCAGCATCCACCCTATCCACTCGGCCTGACAGCGGGAGGCAACCAACCAGAGCAGTTCTTCGTTCACGAAGAAGCGATGCAGCTTGGCCTTGATTTCATTTCCTATTTCTACGGAGATCTGCCAAATTCGTTCATCGACAAGGAACGGTCGCTCGGGCGCGCAGTCATTACCTGGACAGTCAGGGATCATGCCGCGGCCGGTCACACATTCAAATATGCGGATCAGATGACATTCGAAGGCTTCGATCCGAAGGAAAGGCTTATCGCTTAGGGTATGACAGGCGAAGTCAAAATCCGCGTCGAAACGTCCTTTGAGGATATTTCGAAGGAAAGCTGGGACCGACTGTCCGGGGCCGCCAAGGGACAATCCGGCGGTCTCTACAATCCGTTCGTTTCCCATGCCTATCTCTCTTCACTGGAAGAATCCGGCTCGGCCACAGCCGACACCGGATGGCTCGGCCAGCACCTTCTGATGGAAGACGGCCAGGGCGGTCTGTCTGGCGGCCTGATCTGCTATCTGAAAAACCACAGCCAGGGCGAATATGTCTTCGATCACGGCTGGGCCGATGCTCTGGAGCGCGCTGGCGGACGTTATTATCCGAAGCTGCAATGCTCGGTTCCGTTCACGCCAGCGACGGGTCCACGGCTGCTCAGCGCGCTGGGCACGGACACGGGCGTGGTCCAGGATGCGCTTGCCGCCGGATTGCAGGAACTCGCCCGCCGTCACAACGTGTCGTCAGCGCATGTGACGTTCGTGCCGCAGGAGGAAATCCCGACATTCGAGCGCGCCGGGTTCCTGCACAGGACCGACCAGCAGTTTCATTTTCTCAATGACGGCTACACGTCGCACAACGACTTCCTTGAGACGCTGGCGTCACGCAAGCGCAAGGCGCTGAAGAAGGAGCGCCGGGCAGCGCTCGAACACGGCATCAGCATCGACTGGCTGACCGGCAAGGACCTGACGGAAAGTGTCTGGGACCAGTTCTTCGCCTTCTACATGGATACCGGCAGTCGCAAATGGGGGCGGCCTTACCTGACCCGCGCATTCTATTCGCTGATCGGCGAACGCATGGCCGACGACATCCTGCTGGTCATGGCCAGGCGCAACGGCAAATATATTGCCGGCGCCATCAATTTCATCGGCAGCGACGCGCTCTATGGCCGCCACTGGGGCGCGATCGAAGATCATCCGTTCCTGCATTTCGAGGTCTGCTACCATCAGGCCATCGATTTCGCGATCTCGGAGGGATTGAAGCGGGTGGAGGCTGGCGCGCAAGGCGAACACAAGCTGGCACGCGGATATCTGCCCGCCACCACCCATTCGGCCCATTTCATCGCCCATCCGGGGTTGAAACGCGCCGTCGCCGATTATCTCGAACGCGAACGGCAGGATGTCGAGCAGATGAGCGATATCCTTGCCGAGCATAGCCCGTTCCGCAAAGGCGAGCGGCAAGAGACCGACGACTAAACGAAAAGATACAGATTTTTGGAGGAAAGACGCACATGACCAGCGCCGCCTATGACAGCAACAATATCTTCGGCAAAATCCTGCGCGGCGAAATTCCCGCTCACAAGGTCCATGAAGACGACAACACCCTCGTCTTCATGGATGTCATGCCGCAGGCGGAAGGCCATGTTCTGGTCGTGCCGAAAGCTGCGTCGCGCAACATTCTCGACGCGGATCCGGCAACGCTCGGCTCCCTGATCGCCGTCGTCCAGAAAGTCGCGATCGCAGCACAGGATGCCTTTGATGCCGACGGCGTGACGATCATGCAGTTCAACGAAGCGCCTGCGGGCCAGTCCGTGTTCCACCTGCATTTCCATGTCATTCCCCGGCACGAGGGCGTTCCGTTGCGGCCGCATTCCGGCAAGATGGAGGATGGGGTCGTTCTTGCGGCCAATGCCGCGAAAATCAGGGAAGCACTCTGACGGCTGGGATCAGACGGTCTTCAGTTCGCTGATATTCTGGTAATCGATACTCAACTTCCGCATTGTCAAGCCTGACAGTGCATAGGCTATCGCGAACACGCCGACACCGCCGATCATATCGATCAGGTGATGGCCACCTTGAACGAGAATGGCCAGCGCCATGAAGGCATTGAGGCAAAAGATCACCGGCATCAAAATGCGATGGCGCGGCACGAAACAGACTGACATGCATGCCATTACGGTATGGAATGATGGGAAGCCAATCAAACCAAGAACATTTTTTGGAGACAGATATTCCACGCCATCACGACTTAGGGCCAGCAGTGCATCGCCATAGGCCGGTGTGACAGCGATCGGAAATGCGTCCAGCACGGACTGCGGCAGATCATGGAAGCTCTTGGCACCGAAATTGGGGAACAGCGCCCAGATCACAATCGCCAGAAGCGCACCGATGACCCCAGTCAGCAGAAAACGGTGCAGCTGTTGCGCCTCACCCATGAAGCCCAAAACGAGAATGATGACCAAAAGTTGCGGCAGAGACGTGAAATAGACCTGATACAAAAACGTCCCGAACCACGGGTAGTTCGATACCCAGATCAACAATGTGGGCCAATGATATCCCATCGCCGCATCGACCTGCATCAGAAAATCGTCAATCGGCGCAAAGGTATTGGGAAGAAACATGTAATTGAAGATCGAACCGATGATGGTGAACAGCACAAACAGTCCAGCCGCGATCAAAGCCAACGCCAGGCGGCCTTCGTGACGGATGACACGATAATATTGTCCGGCCGCAACCAGAAACAGTCCGATGCCAATGATGCTGGCGTAACCAACAACATCGACTGGTATGTTCTTGGAATAGAGCAGGACGGTATCCAACGCAGCCAGTGTCAAAATAATTCGGACGACGAACCATTCTCCGGGCAAAAAGCGCATCTGCTGCTCCTTTAAATTCAGGCAACACATACGCCATGGCATTTAAGATTCGGCTAAGCGCCGTTGGTATTTTGGCTGACGTTTCTCAAAATCCCAATGCCCACAAGCCAATCGCCAGCACCGCAATCGCCGTGGCGATACCAATGGCCGGTTTTTGGCGTCCGATGAAAAACGCAGTTGCGCCCACGGCCACCGAGCCCAGACGAAGCCAGAGCGGTGATTGCTCGAGGACACCGGTCGGATAGAGGATCAGCTTGGCGATGACGGCGGCCACCAGCGCGGTTGCGACCGCCCTCACCCAGTTCAAGGCTTCGGAATCCTCGCGCAGCCGATTGCCGGCCAGCACGCCAAGCCAGCGCCAGAGATCGGTCGCAAGCCAGCCGGCAATCGCGATGAAGACATAGGCCCACCAGCCTTCGAGCACGGTCACGCGCGAACCTCCTTGCGCCGGCGCCAGCTGCGCTCGGCCGCCCACGCAAGCGTGCCGCCGCCGACGCCTGCCAGCAGAATGTCGAACTGAGGCGCCAGCCAGTAAAACAACGGGCCGGCAATAAGCCCGACGGCCAGCGCCACGTAGATCACCGGGTGACGCGCGGAACTCCAGATCGAAGCGAGAAAGTAAACCGGCGTCAGGAAAAACAGGCAACCCGCCACAATGGGCGGAAACTCGGCGACGAACTGATAGACGACCGCCACCAGAAGCATGTTGGCCAGAACGAGCGTGATGCCGAAACCGGCGAAAAACGCGATCCGCCGCTCGCGCGGCACTGCCTGCACCCGCTCCATCGCGAACACCCAGGCGGTGATCGCCACGAAATGCGACAGGAACAGCAAGAGCCAGGTGGGGGTCTTTTCGGTGCGGATTTCCGGAACGAGGGCCGCGACCATCGGCATCAGCCGGATCGAAGACAGAGTAACGGCGATGAATGCGGTCAGCAGATTGGCGCCGCCGAGGATCGAGCTGACAAGAATGACCTTGGCCGGCAGAGCCCAGACCATCCCCGTCATGAACACCACCTGTTCTACCGGAATGCCCGCCTGCGCCGTAAAGGCACAGAAGCCGACGAAGGACAGCATCAGGATGATGGCTGGCAGGCTGAAAATGCCCTTCATGCCGATCAGGAACCAGTCCCGCCGGGAGCCGATCGTCTGGCTATCGTCCATCACTATATCCGCTGATTCATGTCACAAAAAAACAGTGCCGGACCATTCCGCCCGGCACTGTGTCTCTCTTTTCTATACGCCTACTTCTTGCGCGGTACCTTCGGCACCGTGCTTCCCTTGCGGGGCGGCTCGGCAGCCTTGGCAGTCGCCGGCTCTTCGCTCACAGCCGCCTTGGATGCCTTCTTCGGCTTGGCGCGGCTTTCCGGCTCGGCACCGACGGTTTCCATTTCCTTCGGCTTTGCCGCCTTGGACGCCTTTTTCACCGGCGCCACGACTTCTGCCTTCGGCTTGATGCGCGCCGTTTCCGGAACGTAGTCGAGGAACAGGCCCTTTGTGCCATCAGGCTTGGTGCCGACCGTTACCTTGACGACGCCGCCCTTTTTCAGCTTGCCGAAGAGAATTTCATCGGCGAGCGGCTTCTTGATGTGTTCCTGGATGACGCGCGCCAGCGGCCGCGCACCCATCTTTTCATCGTAGCCCTTGTCGGCCAGCCAGGCGATGGCTTCCGGCTGCAGATCGAAGGTGACGTTGCGTTCGGCAAGCTGGGTTTCCAGCTGCATGACGAACTTCTGCACGACCTGATGGATGACCGGCGTCGGCAGCGATGCAAACGGGATCACCGCATCGAGACGGTTGCGGAATTCCGGCGTAAACAGGCGGTTCAGCGCCTCGACATCATCGCCTTCGCGCTTGGAGGAACCGAAACCGAAGGCAGCCTTGGCCATTTCCGATGCGCCCGCGTTCGTCGTCATGATCAGGATGACGTTGCGGAAGTCGATCTTCTTGCCGTTGTGGTCCGTCAGCGAGCCGTGATCCATGACCTGCAACAGGATGTTGAACAGGTCCGGATGCGCCTTCTCGATTTCATCAAGCAGCAGAACCGAATGCGGATGCTGGTCGATACCATCGGTCAAAAGGCCGCCCTGGTCGAAGCCGACATAGCCGGGAGGTGCACCGAGCAGACGCGAGACGGTGTGGCGCTCCATATATTCCGACATGTCGAAGCGGATGAGTTCCACGCCGAGCGACGCTGCAAGCTGCTTGGCGACTTCCGTCTTGCCGACACCTGTCGGGCCGGAGAAGACGTAGGAGCCGATCGGCTTGTTGGGCTCGCGAAGACCGGCACGCGCCAGCTTGATCGCCGAGGCAAGCGCTTCGATTGCCAGATCCTGACCGTAGACGACCGAACGCAGTTCCTTTTCCAGATTGGCGAGAACGGCCTCGTCATCCTTGGAAACAGACTTCGGCGGAATGCGGGCCATCGTTGCAATCGTTGCTTCGATCTCCTTTTCGGTGATCAGCTTGCGGCGCTTGTTGACGGGCAACAGCATCTGGGCAGCACCGGTCTCGTCGATCACGTCGATCGCTTTGTCCGGCAGCTTGCGGTCGTTGATGTAGCGGGCCGAAAGCTCGACGGCCGACTTGATCGCCTCGTTCGAGTATTTCAGCTTGTGATAGTCCTCGAAGTAGGGCTTCAGCCCCTTCATGATCTCGATGGCATCGTCGATGGTCGGTTCGCTGACATCGATCTTCTGGAACCGGCGCACCAGCGCGCGGTCCTTTTCGAAGAACTGGCGGTATTCCTTGTAGGTGGTCGAGCCGATGCAGCGGATCGCGCCCGAAGACAGAGCCGGCTTCAACAGGTTGGAGGCGTCCATGGCACCGCCGGAAGTCGCACCGGCACCGATCACGGTGTGAATCTCGTCGATGAACAGCACGGCGCCCGGATATTCTTCCAGTTCCTTGACGACCTGCTTCAGCCGCTCTTCGAAGTCACCGCGATAGCGGGTGCCGGCGAGCAGCGTGCCCATGTCGAGCGAAAAGATCGTCGCGTCCTGCAACGCTTCCGGCACCTTCTTCTCGACGATGCGCTTGGCCAGACCTTCGGCGATCGCCGTCTTGCCGACGCCGGGGTCACCGACATAGAGCGGGTTGTTCTTCGAGCGGCGGCACAGGATCTGAATGGTGCGGTTGACCTCGGCATGGCGGCCGATCAGCGGGTCGATCTTGCCGACCTTGGCCTTCTCGTTGAGGTTGACGCAATAGGCGGTCAGCGCATCCTGCTGCTTCTTCGGGCCGCTTTCATCCTGCTCGCGTGATGCCTTCTGCTCGGATTCCGGCTCGTCGGCGCCACGCGGCGGACGCGCCTCGGAGGCGCCGGGCCGCTTGCCGATGCCGTGCGATATGAAATTGACCGCATCGTAGCGCGTCATCTCCTGCTCCTGCAGGAAATAGGCGGCATGGCTCTCGCGCTCGGCGAAGATGGCAACGAGCACATTGGCGCCCGTCACTTCCTCGCGTCCGGACGACTGGACATGGATCACGGCCCGCTGGATGACCCGTTGGAAGCCCGCCGTCGGCTTGGAATCCTCGTCATAGCCCGTCACCAGGTTGCCGAGTTCGTTGTCGACATAATCGGATACGGTCTTGCGCAGGCTGTCGAGGTTGACGTTGCATGCGCCCATGACCGCCGCCGCATCGGCGTCGTCGATCAACGCCAGCAGGAGGTGCTCCAGGGTCGCATATTCATGATGGCGCTCGTTGGCCAGCGTCAGAGCCTGATGCAGCGCCTTTTCAAGGCTTGTTGAAAATGTTGGCACGTCAGTTCCTCATTTCTTTTCCATGACGCATTGCAGCGGGTGCTGATGCTCGCGGGCGAAATCCATCACCTGCGTCACTTTGGTTTCGGCAACTTCGTAGGTAAAAACACCGCATTCACCCACGCCGTGATTGTGAACGTGCAGCATGATCAGAGTTGCCGCTTCGCGGTCCTTCTGGAAAAAGCGCTCCAGGATGTGGATCACGAATTCCATCGGCGTGTAGTCATCGTTCAGAAGCAGAACGCGATACAGGCTCGGCTTCTTGGTCTTCGGCTTTGTCCGAGTGATGACAGACGTGCCACGGTTGGCATTGCCCCCATCCCCGTCGCTGTCTTTTTGCATCCGGACCGGCATGGCGATCATTCTACTTCATTCCCTTGTCCAGCCGCAAATGCTTGGGAGATATTCGCGACCTGTTCGTGACACATAATCTAGTGGTTCTTTTCCGGATTTTAAGGCTGTTCTTCCGCACTGCAATCATATTTGCGTCATGAGGCACAAGATTGATCAACTTTCTGAACCCGCAGATCATCAATATGCCACGCAGACAACAAAAAACCGACCACGAAACGCGTGGCCGGTTTTTCAACGTTCAAATTGTGGGGCAGCAGCCTCAAGCGGCAGCGGCGGCCTTGACAGCGGCCGTCGCCTTGGCGACCGGCGCTTCGTAAGGCTTGTAGGCGTCCTTGGCGAGGTCGGCATACATTTCGCCGATCTTCGTGGCTTCGGCGATATAGCCTTCGTAGGCGGATTTCACGTAGCCGGTCTGCAGTTCGAACGCGGCCTCGACGCTCTTGACGGTGCTGATTTTCTCGATGTGGGCAACGCTGTCTTCAAAAGCCTTCTTCGAATAGTCGGCGGCTTCCGTGGCGATCGCCTGAAAAGCCTTCGTCAGCGACGCATAGCTCTTCAACATCGTGTCCATCGTTTCCTTGCTCTTCTTATTCGCATCTTCGAAATTGAACATCAGGCTGCTCCTTTTTTGATGGCTCGCGACAGCAATAATTTATGTGCACCGCACAATAAAGTCAATGTATACGTGCAATGCAATAAAACGCTATCATTGCAACAGCTTGATGAAAAACCGCGGAAACAGCCCGTTTTCAGCGAAAAAATAAACAAAAAGTATGATTTATCAAAAAACCCGGCCTGAAGATCAGAGCCGGGTCAAATTTATACGTTCAACTGAAAATGGCATTCAGAGGTCGATATCGAGAATGGCCATCGAGAAGTTATAGGACAGTTCACCGTCCTCCTCGTCCCGGAAGACAACGCCCAGAAACTCGTCGCCCAGATAGACCTCGGCGGATTCGTCCTTCTTCGGCCGCGCCTTGATGACCATCGCCTGGTTGAAGGTGCGCTTGAAATAGGCTTCCAGCTTTTTGATTTCTTCGGGCTTCAAAGTCTTTTCTCCATGGCGGTTTGATTTGCGCCGCTTTTCGCACAGAGCCTCAAGCGGTGTAAACCCCCGGCAAGGCGGCCACCCGACAAAACGCCGGGATCAAATCTCGAACGAAACCAGCAACTGATCCATCGACCGCGACGGCTCCGAGCAGCCGGCTTCACCGACCACGCGTGCCGGAACGCCGGCGACCGTGGTCTTCGGCGGAACCTCCTTGAGCACGACGGAGCCCGCGGCAACGCGGGAGCAATTGCCGATATGAATGTTGCCGAGGATCTTCGCGCCGGCGCCGATCAGCACGCCGTTACCGATCTTGGGATGGCGGTCGCTGCCCTCCTTGCCGGTGCCGCCGAGCGTCACGCCATGCAGGATGGAGACATTGTCGCCGATAACCGCAGTCTCGCCAACCACGAGCCCCGTCGCATGATCGAGGAAGATGCCCTTGCCGATGCGTGCTGCCGGGTTGATGTCGGTCTGGAAAACCGACGAGGACTGGCTCTGGAGGTAGAGCGCGAAATCGCGGCGTCCGCGGTTCATCAGCCAATGCGCCAGCCGGTGGGTCTGGATCGCATGGAAGCCCTTGAAATACAGGATTGCCTCGAGGAAACGGGTGCAGGCCGGATCACGGTCGTAGACCGCCTGGATGTCGACACGCAGGATACTGCCCCATTCCGGCCAGTCTTCCAGCATTTCGGCAAAGGTCTGGCGCAGCAGGTTGGCCTGCAGATCGGGATGGTCGAGCCGTTCACAGATCCGGTAGATGACGCTGTCTTCCAGCGAATGCTGGTTGATGATGGTGGAATAGAGAAAGGCCGCGAGCAAGGGATCGTTCTGGGCCGCAATCCGCGCTTCCTCCTGCAGACTGTCCCAGATCGGATCCATGATCTTCACGGTTTCGGTCGGGCGTATGTCAGTCCTGGCGACCATCGCCACTCTCCTTCGTCGTCTGTCTGTCGATGTGATATAGGCCAAATCGTGCCGGATATAAATGGCTGGCCGAAAATTGAAGCCTGGAAGCCCTCATCAGCCTCAAGCGTGCCCGACCTTTGCCAAAAACTCAAGCACGGCCTTCTTGAAGACCCGATCGCCGACGGCAAGCATATGATCGCGACCGGGAATATCCAGCGCCTCGGCACCAGGAACAAGAGCGGCCAGTTCCTGTGCCGAACCGGCTATATCGTCCTTGGTACCAACGGCAATCAACACCGGCACGTCGATGCGGCCCATATCCTCGGCCGACAGCAGATCGCGCGAGGTCGAAATGCAGGCGGCAAGCGCCTTGCGGTCGCTTTTGGTCTGATCGGCAAAGGCGCGGAACATCCGCCCCCTCTCGTGGGTCACCACATCGAGAGACGGAGCGTTGAGCGCATCCGCGATCGGATCCCAATCGCCGACGCCGGTCACCATGCCGATGCCGAGCCCGCCGAGAACAAGAGAGCGGACGCGGTCGGGATGCGCCAGCGTCAGAAAGGTGGAAATGCGCGCGCCCATCGAATAGCCCATCACATGCGCCTCGGCGATGCCGAGATGGTCCAGCAGCGCCGCGGCATCGCCTGCCATTGCCGATGGATGATAGACCCCGGGATCATGCGGCTTGCCGCTGGCGCCATGGCCGCGATTGTCGAGCGCGATCACCCGGTATCCCGCATCGCCCAGCGTCTTCAGCCAACCCGGATAGACCCAGTTCACATTGGCGCTGGATGCAAATCCGTGGATCAGAAGAATGGGATCACCGGACGGATCACCCTCGTCGAAATAGGCGATCGAGAGGCCGTCATGGGTAAAGGTCGAAAAGGCGGGCGGGTTCAAATCCATCGCAGGTGTCCTGTTTTTGAGCGAACCTATGGCAGCGGCCGCATGGGGAAAACCCCGGCACACCAAAAAACGCACGGCCGCGGCATCTTTGCCGCTACACTTTTTGTGCAAAGCTTTCTATGGTGCGGCCAAATTCGACTATCCTTCCAGACGACGGAGCATGACATGGCCGGGCACGGTATTCCTCACTTCCAGAACGACGGCGGCCACGCGGTGATCGAGATCGGCGTCAAGGAATTCATGTGCACCGGCGCATCCGTTCCTTACGACCATCCGCATATCTATATCGACATGGGCGATGATATCGAAAAGGTCTGTTCCTACTGCTCGACGCTGTACCGTTACAACGCCAAGCTCCATGCGGACCAGACGGTGCCGGACGGCTGCACTTTCAATGCGAAGGCGGCCTGAGCGGCAAACGCTCCCGACATGAACCGGGGCAAACCCGTCGCAATCGTCGGAGCTGGCATTGCCGGACTGACGGCTGCTCTTTGTTTTGCCCGCAAGGGTATTCCCAGCGAGATCTTCGAACGGACGTCCGCCCTCAGCGAGGCCGGCGCCGGGTTACAGCTGTCCCCCAATGCCACGCGGATACTGGCGCGGCTCGGCCTGCTCCCGCAGCTTGAAAAAGTCTGGAGCGAGCCGGAAGTCATCGATCTCGTCGACGGAACATCGTTGCGAACATTGGCCTCCGTCCCATCAGGCCCGTTCGCGCGGGATCACTGGGCATCACCCTATGGCGTTCTGCGCAGGACCGATCTTCAGACAACCCTGCTTGATGCCGTGGAAGCCAATCCGCTGTGCCGTCTTCATCTTGGCATGCAGATCGACGATCCCGCCGCCGGTTCCATCGCACAAATTATCGGCACTGTGCCGCGCCTGGTGGTCGGCGCCGACGGCGTCTGGTCCGGGATCAGAGATCGGATGGAAGGCGCTGGAAAAGCGATGTTTTCCGGCAATGTCGCCTGGCGCTTGACGCTCGGTGAGGCCGCAGCTCCGGCTGTTTTCGAAAGCCGGAAAGTCGCGGCATTTCTGGGCGGCGGCTCCCATCTTGTCGCCTACCCCCTGGTGAAAACAGGCAGTTTCAACGTGGTTGCGATCACCGGCGGGCGCAATCCCGGCGACGCCTGGGACCACGCCCTGCCCGAGGACGAATCGCGACGGCGGTTGTTGTCCGCTGCATTTTCCGGCTGGCATCCGCAGATTGCCCATATGCTGAAACAGGCATCCGCGCCGACAATCTGGCCACTGTACGAGGTCGGCGACGGTGCCTGGCACCGGGGCGAAGAAGCCATCCTGATCGGCGACGCGGCGCATGCGATGATGCCGTTTGCCGCCCAAGGCGCTGCCATGGCGATCGAGGATGCGTTTGAACTCGCCTCCTTCGTGGCGAACGGCCAGTCGCTCTCAGCCTTTGTTGATCACCGGAAAAGCCGGATTGCCCGTGTGCGTTCCCGCGGCGCCTTCAACCGTTTTGCCTATCACGCCCGTGGTCCGGTGCGGCTCGGGCGGGATCTCGTTCTATCGATGCGGCGACCGGAAAGCCTGGCTGCCGATTTCGACTGGCTCTATGGATACGAGCCGCGCGACTGAAGGTGGCCTGTCGGGGAAATGTTACCCTAAGCCGTCCCCGCATCCATCTGAGGCGCAGCATCAGGATAAAGGGATAATCTCCTGCTGTTGGGCCATGGACCAACGATGGATTTTCTCAGCAACATCCGTTGGAGCAAAGGGCAAGGCGCTGACTGGAATAACAGCGACCGTTCCATGGAAAACCAGCACCAGACTGTCCGGCTGCAAGACCGCAAGATGATAACGCGCCCAGCTGAGCTGTACCGTATCAAGTCTCGTGACCTGCTTATAGCCCTGTGGACCGATCTCAATCTGATAGTGAGGCGAGTACATTCGCTCGTGTTCGATATTCCAGCGCGCGAAAGCCTCGTGATACGACCTCCTCGAACGTCTCGCGCCGTGCCAAAGAATGCACCAGACAGCCAGGGCCGCAAACGGCGCAGGTGCAAAAACCCAATAACCGACAATAGGCCAGACGCCGGGAAACCACGGCAAAGTTATCGAATAAATGACGGCAACAGCCAATGCCGAGAGCAGCGATAGATTTGTTCTAACCCGGGCAAAATAGCGCGCCCAAGGGTTGCCGAAAATCATACGGTAATTTTCATAAGCTTGGTGCTGATATCCGAGTACATAGTCGGAGATGTGGCTCGGATCCGGCTTATACGTCACTGAAATAATGTCATCGCTGGTCATGTGAACCCGTCAAATGGTCCCAGTTAAAGTATACGGTTCTGGACAACATCGGCCTGCCTGCCTCAAATCCACGAGGGTTCAACTGGACCAGCGGAGTAGCCTTTGGCTGTCATTCGCCCTCCAGATGAATCGCCCCCCGAACGTCAGAGCGCTTTTGCCGCCGCAAAACCGGCTTCGATATCCCTGCGGAGATCGGCCACGTCCTCCAGCCCGATCTGCAGCCGGATGACCGGACCTTCGCTTGGTGCTTTGCTGACCCGGCGATCGGAGAGGCCAGCGTGAACGGCGAGGCTTTCGAAACCGCCCCAGGACCAGCCAAGCCCGAAGATTGACAGGGCATCGAGGAAGGCATGCGCCTTGGCCTTGAACTGCTCCTGGCTGTCGACTTTCAGGACGAACGAGAAAATGCCGCTGGAGCCGGTGAAGTCGCGCTTCCAGAGATCGTGGCCCGGAAAGCTCGGCAAAGCCGGATGCAGGACGCGTGCAACATCCTCGCGCTCCTCCAGCCACCGGGCGATGTTAAGCGTGCTTTCCTGGTGGCGCTCGAGGCGGATCCCCATAGTGCGCAGGCCACGCAGGATCTGGTAGCTGTCATCGGGTGAACCGCACAGGCCAAGGGCACCATGGGCTTCCAGCAATTGCTCCCAATGGGCCGCATTGGCGGAGACGGTGCCCATCAGAATATCGGAATGACCGGAGGGATATTTGGTCGCGGCATGGATCGACACGTCGACGCCATGATCCAGCGGCTTGAAGTAGAGCGGCGTCGCCCAGGTATTGTCCATCGTCACCACACATCCGTGACGATGCGCGACAGCGGAAATCGCACTGATATCCTGCATCTCGAAGGTGTTGGAACCCGGCGCTTCGGTATGCACGAGCCTGGTATTCGGCTTGATCAGGCTTTCGATGCCGGCACCGATCATCGGATCGTAGTAATCGACGCTGACACCGAGCCTCTTCAACATGGTGTCGCAGAAATGCCGCGTCGGGAAATAGACCGAATCGACGATCAGTGCATGATCGCCCGCCGACAGGAACGCCAGGAACGGCACCGTGACGGCCGCCAGCCCGGACGGCACGAGGACGGTCCCCGCCGAACCTTCCAGCGCATCGATCGCCTCGCACAACGCATCGGTGGTTGGCGTCCCGCGGGTGCCATAGGTATACTTCTGCGCCCGGGTTTCCATGGCTTTCGCATTGGGAAACAGCACCGTGGAGGCATGCACGACAGGCGGATTGACGAAGCCATGAAAGTCGGACGGCGAATTGCCGATATGCGACAGCCGGGTATTCACGCCGGCGCCGGCGAGGAAGTCATTCTTGTCATTCATGGGAAGGCCCGCTTGTGAAATTTCATGTGCGCGCACTTTTCCGTGCGCGGGACCAAAGGGTCAAGTGACTTCCGTGCCGGCGTACTGCACAAATGGCAAAAATACGATTTTTGGCGGTTTTTTAGACAAAAAACTGCACCAAACGACCCAAAACTGCCCAAACATACGGCGTAATCCACGATTTTCGTCGCGCGGCCCAGAAAATCGGCAACGCGTCTTGACCCTGCGATGTTTTGAGCATGAGATAGACGGTACTCGCGCCAGGAGGGTGGCGGGGGCCGCACCTTGCGCTTGCGCTTAACTTAAGGGCAGCGGTGCGGGACGAGAACAAAGACAACAGAAAAAGGTTCTAAAAATGGCAAAAAGAATTCTGACAGCGCTTATCGGCGCTGCCGTCATGGGGATTGGCACCCAGGCTGCGTCCGCGACGACACTTGGCGACGTGAAGGCAAAGGGCTTCCTGCAATGCGGCGTCAACACCGGCCTGACCGGTTTTGCTTCTCCTGACGCATCCGGCAACTGGAGCGGTTTCGACGTCGATTACTGCAAGGCCATTGCCGCCGCCATTTTCGGCGACGCAACCAAGGTGAAATATACCCCGACTTCTGCCAAGGACCGTTTCCCGGCGCTGCAGTCCGGCGAAGTGGACGTACTGGCCCGTAACACGACCTGGACGATCAACCGCGACACCGCGCTCGGCTTCAACTTCCGCGCCGTCAACTACTATGACGGCCAGGGCTTCATGGTCCGCAAGTCGTTGAATGTGAAGTCGGCTCTCGAACTGTCCGGCGCCGCGGTCTGCGTCCAGACCGGCACGACGACCGAACTGAACCTTGCCGACTATTTCAAGGCCAACAACCTTCAGTACAATCCGGTCGTGTTCGAAAAGCTCGAAGAAGTGAACGCCGCCTACGACGCAGGCCGTTGCGACGTCTACACGACCGACCAGTCCGGCCTCTATTCGCTGCGCCTGACGCTGGCAGCACCGGACGATCACATCATCCTGCCGGAGATCATTTCCAAGGAGCCGCTTGGCCTCGCCGTTCGCCAGGGCGATGACCAGTGGTTTGACATCGTTTCGTGGGTGCATTACGCGCTCGTCGGCGCTGAAGACTTCGGCATCACCCAGGCAAACGTCGAGGAAATGAAGAAGTCCACGAACCCGGACATTCAGCGCTTCCTCGGTGTCGAAGCCGATACCAAGATCGGTACCGATCTCGGTCTCGAAAACGATTGGGCCGTGAAGATCATCAAGGCCGTGGGCAACTACGGCGAAGTCTTCGACCGCAACATCGGTGCAGGCAGCCCGTTGAAGATCGAACGCGGCCTGAATGCGCTTTGGAGCAAGGGCGGCATCCAGTATGCGCCGCCGGTTCGCTAAGACCATTTGACAACGGGAAAGCGGCTTCGGCCGCTTTCTCTCTCCTAAAAATAAAAAACACCCGCTTAAAAATAAGAAACGCTCGAAACAGGGCGAACAGGGGATAAGAGGCTCTGAATGACAATTGACGCCACGATTCCGCCCGGCAAGGACAAGCCGACCGGCTCAATTCTGAACGACCCCAAGGTCCGCGGTATCATCTACCAGGCCGTAACGCTGCTTTTGCTCGCCGCGTTCATCTACTGGGTGACCACGAACACCATCGAAAATCTCAAGCGCGCCAACATCGCTTCCGGCTACGGCTTCCTGAACGGGCGCGCCGGCTTTGACGTCGGCCAGTCGCTGATCGCGTTTTCCAGCGATTCGACCTACGGCCGCGCGCTCGTCGTCGGCTTTTTCAACACCATCCTTGTCGCCGTCACCGGTATCATCACCGCGACGATCATCGGCTTTCTGGTCGGCATCGGCCGGCTGTCGAAGAACTGGCTGATCGCCAAGCTGTCGATGGTCTATGTCGAAGTTTTCCGCAACATTCCGCCGCTGCTCGTCATCTTCTTCTGGTATTCGGGCGTTCTCGCCGTGCTGCCGCAGCCCCGGGAATCGCTGGCGCTGCCGCTGGACATGTATATCAACAATCGCGGCCTGGCCTTCCCCAAGCCCGTTTTCGAAAGCGGCGCGCAGTTCACGTTCTATGCCCTGGTCATTGCCGTAATCGCGAGCATTTTCTTCGCGCGCTATGCGAGCAAGTTGCAGATGGAGACCGGCAAGCGCCTGCCGGTGCTGTGGACGGTGCTGGGACTGGTCATCGGCCTACCGCTTCTGACCTTGATCGCCACCGGCACGCCGATCTCTTTCGATGTTCCGATTGCCGGCAAGTTCAACCTGACGGGCGGATCGGTCGTCGGTCCGGAATTCCTGTCGCTGTTCCTGGCCCTGTCATTCTACACGGCCGCGTTCATCGCCGAAATCGTGCGCGCCGGTATTCGCGGCGTCAGCCATGGCCAGTCGGAGGCGGCGCATGCGCTCGGTGTGCGGCCGGGCCTGACCACCCGCCTGGTCGTCGTACCGCAGGCGATGCGGATCATCATTCCGCCGCTGACCAGCCAGTACCTCAACCTGACGAAGAACTCGTCGCTGGCCATCGCCATCGGTTATGCCGATCTGGTCGCCGTCGGCGGCACGATCCTCAACCAGACCGGTCAGGCCGTCGAAATCGTCAGCATCTGGATCATCGTCTATCTGACGCTCAGCCTGTCGACATCGCTGTTCATGAACTGGTTCAACGCCAAGATGGCACTGGTGGAGAGATAAGATCATGAACACACATCAGACCAATTTCGTTCGCACCAGCATGCTCACCCAATCGGCACCGCCGGTGCTGGAGAAGGGCTATATCGCCTGGATTCGCAAGAACCTCCTGGCGACGCCGAAAGATGCGGTGCTGACGATCCTCGCCATCCTGCTTCTCGCCTGGCTTCTGCCGCCGATGATCAAATGGCTGTTCATCGACGCGTCCTGGACAGGCGGGGGGCGCGGCGTTTGTGCGACGGCCGCTCAGGGCGGCTCGCAGCCGGAAGGCTGGAGCGGCGCATGCTGGGCCTTCGTCAGCGCAAAATTCGACGTCTTCCTGTTCGGACGCTATCCGATCGACGAACGCTGGCGTCCGATGCTGGTTGGCGCTCTGTTCGTTGCGCTGCTGGTGCCGATTCTCATTCCGAAGGTCCCGTACAAGGGCCTGAATGCCATCCTGCTTTTCGGCGTGCTGCCTATCCTGTCGTTCTTCATCCTGATCGGCGGCGTCCTGGGCCTTCCCTATGTGGAAACCCCGCTCTGGGGCGGCCTGATGGTCACGCTCATCCTCTCCTTCGTGGGGATTGCCGTGTCACTGCCGTTCGGCATCGTCCTGGCGCTCGGGCGGCAATCGAAGATGCCGGTCATCCGGATGATCTCCACCATCTTCATCGAGATCGTCCGCGGCATTCCGCTGATCACGGTGCTGTTCATGGCCAGCGTCATGCTGCCCCTGTTCCTGCCGCAGGGCATGACGGTCGACAAGTTCCTGCGTGCGTTGATCGGGGTGTCGTTCTTTGCTTCCGCCTATATGGCCGAAGTGGTACGCGGCGGCCTGCAGGCCATTCCGAAGGGACAGGGGGAAGGCGCCGATTCGCTGGGCCTGAGCTATTGGCAGAAGATGCGGCTGATCATTCTGCCGCAGGCGCTGAAACTGGTGATCCCGGGTATCGTCAACACCTTCATCGGCCTGTTCAAGGATACCTCGCTGGTATCGATCATCGGCATGTTCGATCTGCTCGGCATCGTTCGCCAGAACTTCTCGGACGCCAACTGGGCATCACCGGTGACGCCGCTGTCCGGCCTCGTCTTTGCCGGATTCACTTTCTGGCTTTTCTGCTTCGGCATGTCGCGCTATTCAGGGTTCATGGAACGAAAGCTCGACAAAGGTCACAAACGATAACAATTCAAGGGGAAATACCATGGCAGCTGAAGCCAAACCGCTGAAAATCGAAGTTTCGTCTACCGATGTCGCTGTTGAAATCATCGGCATGAACAAGTGGTACGGAGACTTCCACGTTCTGCGCGACATCAATCTGAAGGTCATGCGCGGTGAGCGCATCGTCGTTGCCGGCCCGTCCGGCTCCGGAAAATCGACGATGATCCGCTGCATCAACCGTCTGGAAGAGCACCAGAAGGGCAACATCATCGTCGATGGCATCGAGCTCACCAACGATCTGAAGAAGATCGATGAAGTGCGCCGCGAAGTCGGCATGGTGTTCCAGCACTTTAACCTCTTCCCGCACCTGACGATCCTGGAGAACTGCACGCTGGCGCCGATCTGGGTGCGCAAGATGCCGAAGAAGCAGGCGGAAGAAATCGCCATGCACTTCCTCAAGCGCGTCAAGATCCCGGAACAGGCCAACAAGTATCCGGGCCAGCTCTCCGGCGGTCAGCAGCAGCGCGTGGCGATCGCCCGTTCGCTCTGCATGAACCCGCGCGTCATGTTGTTCGACGAGCCGACATCGGCGCTCGATCCGGAAATGATCAAGGAAGTGCTCGACACCATGGTCGGCCTTGCCGAAGAAGGCATGACGATGATCTGCGTCACCCACGAAATGGGCTTTGCGCGCCAGGTCGCCAACCGCGTCATCTTCATGGACCAGGGCCAGATCGTCGAACAGAACGAGCCGGCCGCCTTCTTCGACAACCCACAGCACGAGCGCACCAAGCTGTTCCTCAGCCAGATCCTGCACTGAGGGCACGAAGGCCATCGTCATTACACCAGAAAGGCCCGCGACCGTTCGTTGTCGCGGGCCTTTCTCATTGGGATATCACTCGATGGTGTATTTCAGCGTTCCCAGCGACCAGCGCACGCCGCGGTTTTCGGTATCGCCGGTCCAGGTTTTCTGAAGCCTGGCAACGATCGCACTGAGGCTCTGGCGGGCATCGAGCGCGGCGCTCAGGCCTTGCGCTGAAGGCGCAACGTCCTTCAGGTCCACCGCATCGCTGACGACGATCGCCACCAGCATGTTCTCACCGCTGCCGTCAGCCTCGAAATCGAAGCCATAATAGTCATCCGGTATGGTCAATGTCGATCCCGCTGAAAGCGGTGTGATCTTTTTCGCCATGTCGTTGGGGAAAATCTGCGTTGCGATGCCCTCGCCGTTTACATCCAGAAGGACGAGATTGCCGTCATACCGGCTGGTGACGGAGATCTTGAAGGACTGCCCCTTCTTCAGCATCGGGCCGGTATCGAGCGAAACCGTCACATCGCCGGTATCCGCCTTGCCGACAATATCGCCGATGGCGTCAATGGGATTTGCGTCAACATAGGCGGGCGCGGTGCCGGCCTCGGTTTTCGCCTGCTGGTAGACGGGCTCCGGCTTGTTCTCCGGTTTATTCTGGGGCTGATCCGCCGCCGTTTGCTCCGCCGTGTACGGTTCGGGTTTGGCGACACTGGTGCCGAGCGCATCGGGCACGGTTTCCAGCTGCGGATCGAGATCGTCGCAATTCTCCTGGGCTGCGCAATATTCCTTCGACTTCTTCGTCACATATTCGAAAAGCTCGGCATTGCTCACCAGACCATTGCCGTTGGCGTCGGCTTCCGCCGGTTTGTAGCCGGCTATATAAGCTGACGTGAAAACCCCATGACGCTCCTCGACCGGTTGCCGCACATCGTCCCACGCGACCTGATAGGGGGCTGCCGCACTCCAGGCCGTGACACCGCCGGCGGTCAACCTGGCCGGTTTGTCGATGACGCCCAGATCGATGCGAAGGCCTCTGGTCACGTTCTGCCTGGAATCCTGGGCGAAGGGACGCGGCAGATAACGCGCGCCTTTCTGACCGGACGCCGCTTGCGGTGACAATGATCGCGAAATCGTGCCGGAGTGGCAGGCATCGATCACCAGCGTCACGGCCCTGCCCTTCAGTTTTTCCAGCACCGCCTCGATCTCGTCGTCAAGGATCACATTCGTCCAATCCGTATCACCCGCCTTGATGTCGTAGGTCGAAATGGCTTCGTCCATTCCGTCCTCCTCATCGCCACTGAGATCCTTGACCTGGAGACCGTGCCCGGAGAAATAAAGGTAGACGCGGTCGCCCGGTACGGTTGCGGCAATCAGCCATTCTTCCATCGACGACAGAATTGCCTGCCGCGTCGCCTGCTCGTCGGTCAAAACCCGGATCTCCTCCGGTTTGAAGGACAGCGTTCCCGTCAAAAGCTGCTGAATGGCCTTCACATCGTTCTTCGGCCCATGCAGGAACATGTCTTCCGGCAGATTTGCATAAGTTCCGATGCCGATCAGCAGGGCCTTATCCTCGGCCCTTGCCGCCAGCGGTTGCGCGCCCAGAAAAGCAAGGCACGACAGCAATCCCAGGGCAGAATGCGAAAAGGCGGAGCGCAAAGCGGCCATCAG
Organism: Pararhizobium polonicum; assembly: GCF_001687365.1. Taxonomy (GTDB): domain Bacteria; phylum Pseudomonadota; class Alphaproteobacteria; order Rhizobiales; family Rhizobiaceae; genus Pararhizobium; species Pararhizobium polonicum. The sequence goes on along the minus strand of NZ_LGLV01000011.1, from coordinate 47,602 downwards.
AGCTTTTCCCGGGTATAGAGCGGCTGGATCGCCACGCTGGTGTCGGTTCCGTCGATGCGCGACGACAGAAGCTGCAGCACGGTCGCGGCATCGGCGTTCTTGCTTGCCAGCGCAGCACCGATCGCATCGACCGGCTCATTGGTGGAAATGACGATCAGATGATCCGCCCCGAACGGTTCCACCACCTGCAAATTGCTCAGCTTGAATTCCTGGCTGACTGTCCCCTCTGCCTGGACGTCCAGCAATTGCACCTGGCCACTATTGGCAAGATTGAAGACCACCATGTTCCTGTAGCCCGATGCCGGCGCATCGAAGGAAATCCGGTCGCCCGCCGCATAGATGTCCTTCTGCGGCGTCAGCGATACCGTGCCCGGATTCTGGCTGGCCATCGCCTTCAGGAAATCCAGCAGGATGAATTTTTCCACCACGGACTGGACCGCAGCCGCATCGATATGTTCGCCCGCGACATCGCCGTTCGGGGTATAAAAGATGCCTTCGGCCGCATCCCAGCGATAGGGAACGCCTGCGCCGCCGGTGTTTTCGGGCACGAGATCAGAGCCGCTGACTGTCAGTGCCAGCTTGCCGTCCCAGCCGGCTTCACGCACCGGCTTGTAGGTCTTTTTCACATTGGGATCGGCCGCGACCGCCGCGCTGCGGGTCAGCGGCAGCACCACTTCATCCTCGGAGCGCGGCAGCTGCGGTGTGAAATTGGGGATCTGCAAGGCTTCGGACTGAGACTTCACATTGGCGAAGACATAGTCCTCCAGCTCGATCCGGGATATCTTGCCATCGCCGTTGCGATCGGCCGCTCCCTCGACGGCGCGGGCAAAGCTCCAGCTCAGCGCGCCACGTGCCTCGCCATTGATGATGACTTCGGGCGATGGCTGGCTTTCCAGCGAGGCGGCCAGCACCGTCACCTGGCGGAAATCGCCCTCCTTGACCCCAGCGCCGGAAACGGCCTCTTCCGATGGCGGCGGCAGCTTGACCGTGACGGCATGGGCAAGGCGCGTCTTGCCGGAAAAAGACCGGCTCATGCCGCCGGAATGGCAGCTGTCGGAGACGAAGAGAACATGAACACCCTTGGCCTCGGCCTCCGAAAACCAGGCATTCAGCTCGTTGTCGACAATGATCTCGCGATCCGTTTCCGCGGCGCGGCTGCGATCGAAACCGGGCAGCTGCAGGAATTCATCCAGCCCGTCGGCCTCATCGCCGGCGACAAGTTCCGGCATCTGCGCACCATGACCGGCATAGGTGAAGATGATCGTATCGCCCTTGACTGCGCCCTCCACAAAGCCCGTCCAGGCGGCCCGGATGTCATCCTTGCGTGCCGCCGCATCGAAAAACGTCGTCATCCGGTCAACGCCGGCGCGTTGCAGCGCAACTGCGACATCGCGGGCATCCTTGACGGCCCCATCGAGGTTGACCTCGTAAGGGTAGGCATCGATGCCGACCACCAGCGCATAGGTCGCGGCGCTGGCAGCGCTGAGCGGCGCGGCTGAAACCAGAAGTGCGAGAAGAAAGCCGCGCAGCATTATTCAATTCTCCACATCGACTTCGACACGCCGGTTCATCTGGTTGAGCGTCTCCTCGTCATAGGCGCTGGCATCATCCGCCTTGAAGGGCTCGTCCTCGCCCTTGCCGACGGTTGCCCACTGACCCGCATACCCCTCAGCGACAAGATATTGCGCCAGGGCATCGGCCCGCTTCAGCGACAGCACCCGATTGGCCTGTGCAGCCCCCACCGGATCCGTGTGGCCAATCAACGTGATCGCCTTCGGCTTGACGGATTTGAGGCACTCCGACAGATCTCTGGCCGATTCCAGCCCTTCCGGCGTGAACTCCGCGGTGCCGAAGACATAGCGCACCGGTGTCGATTTCTTCTTCAGCGAAACCCCACGGTAGCTGATCTTGCAGGCGCCGCGCATGGCAAGCTTCACCGGCCTTGGCGCCGCCAGCCGCATCTCGGTGGCCATATGATCGAGCCGCACGATGTATTTCTCGTCCGGAGCCATCCAACCGGGCGTCAGCACCTCATTGGACGCGTCTTCGAGCGCCAGCTGATAATAGCGCGCCGCGCTCTCGTAATCCCGGCGATCCCGGTTGATATCACCGAGCGCGTCGAACACCTGCCAGGGCGCTGAATCGGCCTTGCGGATCGTTTCGAGTTCCGGCTCGAAATCCGAAAGGTTGGCGCCCTGCCCGACCGCGCCAACGATCCGGTTGAACGATGACAGCGCCACCACCCGGCTGATCATCGCCTTGTCGTCGGTCGTGCATCCCGGCTTTGGCCTGCCACCGATCTCATGCGCAAGCGCTTCGTTTCCGGCATTGGTGGCCTCGGCTACCTGTGCCAGAGCATCGCACGCAGCGGACGCAGTGCCGGCCGAAAACAATGCCAACAGCGATGCTCCAACCACGATCTTCATCTTCATGACGCCGTCTTTCTCATTCCAGTCCAACATGCCGGCCAGCCCGACATGCCCGCCATTCCAGCATGCCGGATAGTCGGGTGACCGGCCGCCAACGGGCGGCTGGTCTCTTCGCTATTGCTTGATCTCGAAGGTCACCACCTGCAGGCCGCTGGCGCCCTTGTCGTCTTCGGCCTTCTTCGCCAGATTGATGGCCAGCCCGCGTGTCGGCGGCAGATGCGATTGTGCCACAAGCTGGCGGGCCCGCTCCGCCGAGAGCTTCTGGTCGCCAAGGCCGCCTTCACGGCAATAGGCGATCATCGTCTCGGCAGGCGCAGGCGAATCGAAGGTCAGGTTGCCGGTGCCAGGCTGAGGGATCAACCGTTTTTCACCGGCCTGCAACGTGGTGTTGCCGATCATCGCATCCGGAATGACCTCAACATTGCCGGTCTCCTCGACGTAGAGGATTTGCAGTTCGCAGGCCTTGTTGGAGCTCAGCTCGAAGGACAGCTGGTCACCGACTTTTGCGGTCGTCGAATTCACGTTGAGAGCCAGTTCGAGCTTGTTGTTATCGGCAGGCTTTTCCTTGCGATAGGCCGGTGTTGCGGCAGCGACGGTCTCGGCCTTGACGTAATCCTGCTGCGCCGCCTGGCCCGCCACGTCCTGGGCGGGATTGGCCTCGGCCAGATGAACCGTGGTGGTATCGAGCGGCTTCAGCTGCATCAACGGGTGCAGCAACAGCGGAAACTGCTGCTCGACTTCGGCACGCGGGATGGTGCCGCCGGCCTCCAGCGTCGTCACCCAATCGATACCGAGCCGCAGCGTATCAACATCCTCGACCCGCTTGATCGCCGATGAAAACTCCTGCGGCGTCATATCGAACTCCGCCGCCAGCGCGTCGAAATCGAGTTCGTCCTCGTACTTATCGGCAAAATAGGTGACGAGTTCGGCATTGCCCGGCGCCTGCATGCTCTGCGCGCTGCCATCCGGCGTCGGCTCTGTCACATCAAGCTTGACCAACGCCTCGACAAAGCGCTGGCGGTCCTTGTTGTAGGCAGCGTCGAGTTCTTCCTGCGGCACATACATGTCCAGCAGGATCGCCTGCTGATCCTTGCTGAACAGCGTCGACGTCTGGATATGTTCGCGCAGCTGGTCGCGCTTCGACAGGATGCCGTTGGCATGGCAGTCGAAGCAGGACCGGGCATTGACGATCTCGACGCCCTTGCCGATCGGCCGCTTGCGGAAGGAGACGATCGATGTCGGACCGACATCCAGCTGCTTGCCTGCCGACGTCGACAGGTAGTAGCCCTGCAGGCCGTTCGGCAGCGAGAAAATCATTTCGCCGCCGTCATGCTCGAAGGCGGTAAGGCCGCCATCGAGCGGCTCCAGTTCCTTCGGACCATGCGGGAAGCGTTTCAGCACCTGCCGGCCGACGTCGCCGCCGAAATCGTAGGATTTCCAGTAGTAGCCGCCGAACGGCATATCATGGCGCTCCAGCATGCGGTTGTGGTCCGACACACCGGAAGAGCCGTCGGCAAAGCCTGCCCGGAGCACCTGACGGCGGCGGATATTCTCATCCACATTGATCTGGAAGCGCTTCTCCAGTTCCGCGATATGCGTCGGCAGCTTCATCAGCACATTATAGATCTTCGGCTTGGCCGCATTGGCCATGAACCAGTCGACACGCATGATCGGCAGGACGGTGTCGGTTTCCTTGGTCAGCGCCAGAAGCGATGCGTTGCTGGCGGGATCGACACCATAGAAATATTGCGAGATCAGGAAGTTGTAGTCCTCCGCCGACCATTGCAGGTCGCGAAGATCCACCCGGACCATCAGCCCATTGGTTCCTTCGACCTCCTGCGGAAGAACGAGCTTCGGACCGTAGGACAGTGAGTTCAAAAGCTTCTTGAAGCCGCCTGCCAGCACGTCCATGCGCTTCATGAAGGTCTTGTCCTCCTCGCAGCCCATCATGCCGTTGTACTGGTTGCGATAGGAGAAATAGCGCATGTATTGCCGGTCGAGGTCGCTGACCTTGGAAATATCCTTCAGCCCGGCCTCGATGAAATCGCCATAGGACAATATCGGCCGCGTGCGATCCGGTTTGCTCGCTGCCGTTTGCGGCAGGTCCGATTGCTTGAGCGAATTGATCCAGTCTTCGAGGCTCTTGACCTCTTCCGCCGTCGGGCGCTTGCCAAGCGGCATGCGGCCGCTGGTGACCGAGGTGAACAGACGCGACTTGGAGGCGTTGCCCGGAACCACAAAGGCTGCATCGGCAGCGATCGTCGTCAGGTCGCCGGCCGGATAGGACCCTTGAGAGCCTTCACCCGGACCGTGACAATTGCGGCAATATTTGCCGATGAAGGCATCGGCCTGCGTTGCCAGGGCCACATTGTCGCCGGAGAGAGCGGCCGCAGGCGTGCTTTCCTTGCAGACCGCCGTTGCCGATTGCGCCACCGGCTGCGGCGGCTTGACCTCACGATCGGAGAGGAAGGCGTAGATTGCCGTGCGGTCCTTCTCGGTCAACACGGAAAGACCGTGGGCGATCTGGCGCATCACCGGGTCGGTCAGCGGCGCGCCCGACAGTTTCTTGCCTTCGTCGATCAGGCCGACGGTGAAGACCTCGGGAGAGGCAAGCCCCGCCATCCGCGCCTTGGTGATATCGGGCGCCACCGCCCCGGTCAGGCCTTTTTCACCCGCATAGGCGTTCTCCATATCAAGGCCGTAGGTCGTCGTGCGGGGCGTGTGGCAATCGCCGCAGCCGCCGACATTCTCGACGAGATAGCGTCCACGCTCCATCTGCGTTTCTTCGCGTGACTGATATTCCGGCACATTGAAATGGCTGCGCTTCCACAGCGTTATCGTCGTCTGGCGGCTATAGGGGAAAGCGATTTCGTGCTCCTTGGAGACGGCATCGGACTGGATCAGCGTGTCGATATAGGCCTTGATGTCGAGCACATCCTCCGGCTTCATGCCGCCATAGGCCGTGTAGGGCATGACGGGATAGAGATTGTTGCCCTCGCGATCGATCCCCTGCATCACCGCATTGAGAAACTGCGCGTTCGTCCAGCCGCCGATGCCGTTGGCATGGGGCGAAATGTTCGGCGCATAGAACTTGCCGATCGCGGTGTCCATCTGCAGGCCGCCGGACAGGAGTTCGGTATTGCTGCCCGATCCATGGCAGGCGCCGCAACCGGATGCGTTGAACAGATATTTGCCGTTGCCGGTGTTGGCCTTGTAGGTCGCATAGGCATCGTCAGCAAAGGCATCGCGCGCCGACGCCGTGCCCGGACAGTGCACAAGTGCCAGAACGGCGACAGCCATCGCCAGCATGTGGCGCGGCAGGCGCAGGCTGCGGATCATTTTCCCGGGCAGTCGATCGAACAGGCGCATGGCGTGTTCTCCTTGCTTTCTCAAACGACAAAAATATACGGCACGCACCTAGCGGAACTCGAACTGCTCGAACTCGACCCGTCTGGGCGTCTTGCCGAGGTCCCTCAGGCCTTTTTCAATTGCTTTTCTCAACGGCGGCGGCCCGCAGAACCAGAGATCTGCCCCCGCCGGATCGACGAGGCTCGATGCCGCAAGTTTCGCCGCGTCGAGCCGTCCGTCGGTTCTGGAATCATGCAAAGTAAAACTGAAATTCGAAAGTTTTTCCGCCTGTGCCTCGAACGTATCGAGACCGATGGCCTCGCTCCGGTCGCGCACGCAATATACCATATGAATGTCCTGGCCCTCATCGCCCTTGAGGCGTCCCGCCATGGCAAGGAATGGCGTCACACCGATGCCGCCGGCCAGCCAGATCTGCTTCTTGCCGCCCCGGCGGTGGTTGAAACGGCCATAGCCCCCCTCCAGCTTCAAACGGTCGCCAACAGCGATGCCTTCGCGCAACGTCGTTGTGTAATCGCCCAGCGGCTTGATGGCGAACCGGACGACACCGCTCTCATCCATCCCGGCGATCGTGAAGGGGTGCGGTTCACGCAGGCCGGGCTTGTTGACGCGGAAGAACCCGAACTGGCCGGGTTTGGCCTTGAGCGGCCGCCCGGTTGGCCGTGCCGAAATGATCGTCGCCCCCTCAGGGCGCGTCACGTCGAAGACCTCGTAGCTGCGGGTGCGCAACCATGGAAAGAGCTGAGTGTAGAGATAGCTTGCCGTGCCGATCAGCGCGAAGACGTTGAGATAGGTCGCCAGCATCGCGGTACCGTCATACGGTCTCTTGATGAAGGTCTGGTGGAAGGCGACCATCACGAACAGCAGCCCGATGAAGCGATGGGTCAAGCGCCAGAGATGATAGGGAATCTCGATTTTCGTCTTCGGAATGATCTTGACGATGCTCAGCACCAGCAGCACGACCAGACCGTAGAATGCATATTCCCCGGCCGAGGCTGCCAGCTTGTTCAATCCGCCGGTCAGCGACAGGCCCTTGAAATCCGGCGTTATGAAATAGTGCACGAGGATCAGGATAAGCACTGTGATGCCGACCTTGCGATGTGTCCGGTAAATCCGGTCGAGCCCGCCAAACAGGCGTTCGACGAAGGGCGGTCGCGTCGCCATGAACTGCGCGATCGCCATGCCAGTGAATGCGGCCGACGACGCCATCAGCGAAAAGGTGGTGCCTGCATTGGTGTGACTGACCGCAGGCACGGCCAGAAGCCCTGCAAGTCCCATCAGCGACCAGACAAGAAAAGCGCCCACGCTCACAAAATATCCCTCACCATTCCCGCAGCAGCCGGAATCCTCGAAGGCAAGACTGGCAAGCCCCTCAAGCTTCGTCAACCGCTATTGTAGAACATACGATTTTACGGCGGGCTTTATTCGCCCGCGCCCAAGCTTTTGTGATTGTGGACAATTTTAACCAGAGTGCCGAACGGACGGGGAATCCGCTGGCGGTTATCGAAGCCCGCCCTTGGCAAGCGCTTCGCGCGCCTTTTGGACAAGCTTGTGCCCCGGATGGCGCCGGATAAAGCGCTCATAGGCTTCGCGTGTGCCTTTCCTGACGACACCATCATATTCGGACTGAACAGCCGCCTCCACATCCGGTCCCGGCGCCATGATGCCGCCGGTTCCCTTTGGCACTTGCGCCGCCTGCACCGGGCCGCCCCAAAAGCCTGCTATCGCAGCCCAGAAAAAGGTGGCGAGCGGCCATTGTTTTCCAATCGTGACGGACATCTCGGAATCTCTTCAGTTTTGGTAAAGTTCCCTGTGCGATCGATAGCATAGACTGGCTCACTGTGCGTCTTGCAAGTCGCATTTCCCAATCGGTCCATACGCCGCAGATTTCTATCTTTCAGCACGAAGGGCAAACAATGACGGGTATCAATACAACGTCAAAAACCATTTTCGATACGGGCAACCCATTGATCGACGGCGTTATTTCCGGCTACGCATGGAACGGCACCAGCGTCACCTACGCTTTCCCGACACTTGCCAGCCAGTATGCCTATACCGACCCGGCGGAGTTGAACAACAATTTCGGCGCCGTTTCGACCGCACAGAAAAATGCCGCTCTGTTTGCCATGGAGCAATCCTTTGGAACCACGGCCAATGACGGTTTTTCCGTCGAGGGGTTCACCAAGCTGTCATTCTCGGCCGGCAGCGCGGCCACGGCGAACCTGCGGTTTGCGCAATCCGATGAGGCAACGCCCACGGCCTATGCCTATTATCCAGGCTCCTATGATTCCGCCGGCGACATATGGTTCAGCACGGCCTATGCGGGAACCGTCAGCGACTACAGAAAGCCGGTCGCCGGCAACTATGCCTGGCATACCCTCATCCACGAGCTGGGCCACGCGCTCGGCTTGAAACATGGTCATGAGACAGACACGTTCGGTGCGGTGCCGGCCGGAAACAATTCGATCGAATATACGGTGATGACCTATAACGGTTTCGTCGGCGACACTGCCGAAGGCTATATCTACGAGGAATTCGGCGCACCGCAAACATTCATGATGGCGGATATCGCAGCCCTTCAGCATATGTATGGCGCGGATTTCGACACCAAGAGCGGCAACACCGTCTATAAATGGACGCCCACCAGCGGCCAGACCATCATCGACGGCGAGGTTGCGATCTCGCCGGGCGCAAACCGCATCTTCGCTACTCTATGGGACGGCGGCGGCCGGGATACGTTCGACCTGACCGCCTACAAGACCGCGATGACGATCGATCTTCGCCCGGGCAAATCCTCGATGTTCAGCGCCGACCAGCTGTCCTGGCTGGGTGGCGGGCCGAACGACGGCTATGCGCGCGGCAACATCTTCAACGCGCTGCTCTACCATGGCAATACCAAGTCACTGATTGAGGATGTGAAGGCTGGCTCCGGCAACGATCGGATCACCGGCAACGAAGTGGCCAATGCGCTCTACGGCAATGGCGGAAACGACACGCTGAACGGCGAAGCCGGAAACGATACTCTGGTGGGCGGTGCCGGCGCGGATAAGCTGAACGGCGGCAGCGGCACCGACGCCGCCAGCTACGCAGGCGCCACGAAGGGCGTCGTGGCCAGTCTCGTTACGCCATCGGCAAACACCAACGACGCCAAGGGCGACAGCTACTCGTCGATCGAAAACCTGACCGGTTCAAGCCACGCCGACAAACTCTACGGCAACACCGGCGCCAATACCCTATCCGGCGGCGGCGGCAACGATCTGCTATCGGCAGGCGCCGGGAATGACAAGCTGTTTGGTGGCGCGGGCGCAGATGATCTCTACGGCGGCAGCGGAGCCGACAGGTTCATCTTCAAATCGGCGACGGAATCCACAGTGGCTGCGGCCGGCCAGGACAGCATATTCGATTTCCTCGGCGCGCAGGGCGACAGGATCGACATCTCCGGCATCGACGCCAACACGAAAGTAACCGGCGACCAGGCGTTCAACTTCATCGGCACCAGCGCGTTCAGCGGCAAGCCCGCCGAACTCAGATATGTGAAACAGGCATCGGACACCTACATTTATGGCGATGTGAACGGCGACAAGACAGCGGATTTTGCCATTCATCTCGATGATGCCATCTCCCTGCAAAAGGGATATTTCATCCTCTAAGCACCAGCTGTAGATCAGACGAAAAGAGGCCGGATCGCTAGGAACCGGCCTCTTTTTCATAACGATTTCAATATTACAGGATCGGCAATTCCAGCCGCGCCGCATGGGCGCCCCTTCGTGATATATCAGAGTTCTTGCCATTCATTTCGACCTGTGCCAGCATGTGATATATCACAAACCGGGAAAAGGCATGACAGGATCATCATCGCAGGCGCATCTGGCCTATCTGGCACTGGAAAGCCTCATCGTTACCCTGAAGCTCAAGCCCGGCTCTCTCGTTACGGAAAAACAGCTGATCGATATGGCCGGGCACGGCCGCACCCCGGTGCGCGAAGCCATCCAGAAACTGGCGTGGCAGGGCCTGATCGCGGTGCGCCCCCGCGTCGGCCTGCAGATCACGCTCATCAAGCAGGATGACCATCTCCATATCATGCAGGTGCGCCGCAAGCTGGAGCCGCTTGCCGCCGCCCTTGTCGCCGAACACGCCAACGCCGAGGCGCGAGCAACGATGATCGCGTGCGCCCAGACGATGATGGCCTGCTCGATCAACGCGAACATGGAAGGCTTTCTCGCCGCCGACAAGGCGTTCGACGAAATCATGGAAGCCGCCTGCCCCAACGCCTTCCTGACATCGACGCTCGCACCGCTGCAAACCCATGCCCGCCGGCTCTGGTTCAGCGCCGCCTCGACGCAGCGCATGGATCGCTCGGTCGATCTGCACGTCAAGGTCATCCGCGCCATCCATCAGGCCGATACGAAAGCCGCTGGAAAAGCGATGGAAAACCTGATGGACTATCTGGGTGAGCGGTAACACCCCGCCCTTTGAACGCGTTACAAACGAAAACGGCGACCCGAGAGCCGCCGTTTTCGTTTGCAAATTTCGGTAGGCGATCACCCGACGAAAGCACGCTCGATAACGAATTCGCCCGGCTTGTTGTTGGCGCCCTCGTTCAGGCCTGCGCCCTCGAGAATTTCCTTGGTTTCCTTCAGCATCTCGGTCGAGCCACAGATCATGCCGCGGTCCACCGCCGGATCGAAGGCCGGAAGGCCGAGGTCGGAGAACATCTTGCCGTCGCGCATCAGGTTGGTGATGCGGCCCTTGAACGGATAGTCTTCGCGGGTCACCGTCGCGTAATGGCGCAGCTTATCGCCGACCAGCTCCGCCAGGAACTCGTGGTTGCGGATTTCCTCGAGAAGATCGAAGCCGTATTTCAGTTCGGCGACGTCGCGGGTCGTATGCGTGAGGATAACCTCCTCGAATTTCTCGAAGGTTTCCGGATCGCGGATCAAGCTCGCGAACGGCGCGATGCCGGTGCCGGTCGAAAACATATACAGGCGCTTGCCGGGTGTCAGGGCGTCGAGCACCAGCGTGCCGGTCGGCTTCTTGCGCATCAGCACCTGATCTCCGGGCTGGATGCTCTGCAGATGCGAAGTCAGCGGACCATCCGGCACCTTGATCGAGAAGAATTCCAGCTCCTCGTCCCAGGCCGGGCTTGCGATCGAATAGGCGCGATAAACCGGCTTGCCATCGACCATCAGGCCGATCATCGCAAACTCACCCGAACGGAAACGGAACTCGGCCGGGCGCGTCATGCGGAAGCTGAACAGCCGATCCGTATAATGCGTGACCTTCGTCACCGTTTCGGCAAACACGCCGGCGGGAACGGTAACGGCAAATTCTTCGATCTTGGCAGGAGCATTCATCTCGGCGTCAGGTCCTGTAATGATGACTGTTTCTTTCAGGTATCAGCGGATAGTCCAAAAGGCGCTGGTTTGGAAGCAATTCCGTTCCAATTATAGCGCCTTTTGCAGATTGATGTGTGCTTCAGTGTGTCGCAGCGCTCAGGAGACCCGCCGCCAGCTGTAGGATTTCGCATCCGCCGACGGTCTGGCTGTCGGCTGGTAGTGATTGTCGATCCCCGGCAGCCGCCCTTCGGACAGGCGCCTGAGGGCCGTTTCGTTGCTGACCGCAAAGCTGTCGATGCCACAGCGCAGCATCAGCGGCACCTGATCGATCAGCACGTCACCGACGGCGCGGATTTCCCTGCCATAGCCGAGACGAGCCCGCAGCAGCGACGCATGGCTGAACGCCCGGCCGTCGTTGAACGCCGGAAACGCCACGGCGACCAGCGACACCTGCTCGAGAAACGGCTGCAGCCGCGTCACGTCGTCGGCCGGATTGATCAGCACGCCAAGGCCGCTGTCGCCGGCCGATGCCTTCTCGATGAAGGCGTCGAGGCCGAGAATGGCCTTTTCGTTCGAACCGGCCTTGGTTTCCTCGGTTTCGACAACCCAGGCATCGTCGGTCACGAAGCCGGTTTCTTTCCAGATTTTCGTCATGTCTTTATCCTTGCCTCCCGATACCCGTCATCAGGCCGCTGCCTGGGCACTGCCGCCATACAAGGCATCCTTGAACGGCTGCGGCCCGACGCGGCGATAGGCATCGAGGAATATCTCCGAAGCATCCTTGCGCAAACCGAGATAGGTGTTGACGATGATCTCGACCGCGTCCGTCACCTTTTCCGGCTCGAAGCCGCGCCCGATGATTTCGCCGATCGAGGTGTTCTCGTCGCCCGATCCGCCAAGCGTGATCTGATAGAGCTCGGCCCCCTTCTTTTCCACGCCAAGCAGACCGATATGGCCGACATGGTGGTGGCCGCAGGCATTGATGCAGCCGGAGATCTTGATCTTCAGCTCGCCGATCTCGGCCTGCCGGTCGGGATTGCCGAAACGGGTGGAGATTTCCTGCGCCAGCGGGATGGAGCGCGCATTGGCGAGCGCGCAGTAGTCCAAGCCGGGACAGGCAATAATATCGGTGATCAGACCGGCATTGGCGGTCGCCAGACCAATCGAGACGAGACCGCGATAGAGCGCTTCGAGATCCGCCAGCGCCACATGCGGCAGGATGATGTTCTGCTCGTGGCTGATGCGGATTTCGTCGAAGGCGTATTCTTGCGCCAGATCGGCGATCGCATCCATCTGGCTGTCGCTGGCATCGCCCGGAATACCGCCGATCGGCTTCAGCGATACCGTCACCATGCCGTAGTCGGGATGCTTGTGCGGCTGGACGTTCTGCTGCACCCAGCGGGCAAAGTCCGGATCAGCCTTCTTCCACCCGGCCAGATTGGCCCAGCCTTCCGGCCGCTCTGTCAGCGGCGGCAGGGCGAAATAGGTGGTGATGGCCTGGATGTCTGATTCCGGCAGCTTCAGCTCGGTGTTCTTCAGTTCGGCAAACTCGACCTCGACCTGACGCGCCAGTTCCTCGGCGCCGGTTTCGTGCACGAGAATCTTGATGCGCGCCTTGTACTTGTTGTCGCGGCGGCCATGCAGATTGTACACGCGCATGACGGCGGTGGTGTAGGACAGGAGATCCTCTTCCGGCAGGAAGTCGCGGATCTTCTTGGCGATCATTGGCGTGCGCCCCTGCCCGCCGCCGACATAGACGGCAAAGCCGATCTCGCCCTTATCGTTCTTCTTCAGGTGCAGGCCGATGTCATGCACCTGGATGGCCGCGCGGTCGCGCTCGGCACCCGTGACGGCAATCTTGAACTTGCGCGGCAGGAAGGAGAATTCCGGATGGACGGACGACCACTGGCGCAGGATCTCGGCGTAAGGACGCGGATCGGCGACTTCATCGGCGGCAGCCCCGGCAAAATGATCGGCCGTGACGTTGCGGATACAGTTACCCGACGTCTGGATCGCATGCATCTCGACGGAGGCGAGATCGGCCAGGATATCCGGCGTGTCGGAGAGTTTCGGCCAGTTGTACTGGATGTTCTGTCGCGTGGTGAAATGGCCATAACCCCGATCGTACTTGCGGGCGATATGGGCGAGCATGCGCATCTGGTTGCTGTTCAGCGTGCCATAGGGAATGGCAACGCGCAGCATGTAGGCGTGAAGCTGCAGATAGACGCCGTTCATCAGCCGCAGCGGCTTGAAAGCATCCTCGGCAAGCTCGCCGGACAGGCGGCGGCCCACCTGATCGCGAAACTGGGCAACGCGGTCGGCAACAAAGGCATGGTCGAATTCGTCGTAACGGTACATCGGTCTTCTTTTCCTTAAGCGGCCTGCACGGGGCCCAGGCCCTTGTATCCCGGCGCATAATCGATCGTCGGGCCTTCGGCGCGAACGCGCTCACGCAGACGCAACGGCCGCAGAACACCATCCACTTCTTCAATGTCTATGACATTGACGTCAACCACCTTGTTGTCGGCGAAGGCGGCTTTTCCGGTCGCCTCAAGGGCCGAAACGGCTTCCGCGTGCCGGGCAATGAAGGCATCCTGCAGCGATTCCACCCATTGGCCCGAGGCGTCGAGCCAGACGGAAATGCCGTCGGACAGGCGGTTTGCGGTCAATACCTTGTCGGCCATGTCAGTTCCTCACTTCATCAGTCTGTTTGCGCGGCGCGGTAATCGGAGTAGCCGCGTCGATCGGCTTGCCCTTCACGAGCGGCTCGGAACGCCCGAAATTCGCGCCGGCAACGGCGTCACCGATGATCACCATCACCGGGCCATCCAGTTCGTCACGATATTGCAGATCCGGCAGATCCTTGAGCGTGCCGTGCAACAGCTTGCGCTCCGGCCGGCTGGCGTTTTCCACCACAGCGACGGTGGTTTCAGCCGGTAGCCCGGCCTCCATCAGGCGGGCGGCGACGGAGGCGGCAACCGTGCGGCCCATATAGACGGCAATGGTCGCGCCGGAAATGGCAAGACGCGCCCAATCGGGCAGGACGTCACCGGTCAGGTCATGGCCGGTGGTAAAGATCAGCGACGAGGCGACGCCACGCAGCGTCAGCGGCAGTTCGAAATCGGCGGCGGCGGCAAAAGCAGAGGTGATGCCGGGCACGATCTCATAGGTCACACCGGCTTCGCGCAACGCGGCCATCTCTTCGCCTGCACGGCCATAGACCAACGGATCACCCGATTTCAGCCGCACGACGCGCTTGCCATCCTGGCCAAGGCGCACCAGAAGCTGGTTGATCTCGTCCTGCGATTTCGAATGGCAACCCTTGCGCTTGCCGACCGACAGGCGTTCGGCATCGCGGCGGCCCATATCGACGATCGCCTGCGGCACCAGCGCATCATAGACGATCACATCGGCTTCCATCATCACGCGCTGGGCGCGCAATGTCAAAAGATCCTCAGCCCCCGGACCGGCGCCGACCAGCCAGACATGACCGGGAACACGATCGACGGCGCGCAACAGCCGCGACGCCTCGCGCCGGGCTTCGGCAACATTACCAAGCGCGACCTGATCGGCGACGGGGCCGGAAAAGAAACGGCGCCAGAACACACGGCGGGATACGCCACGCGGCAACAGCCGATCGGCGGTATCGCGATAGGCCTGCGCCAGCGACGCCAGCGCGCCAAGCGATGGCGAGAGAAGCTGATCGATCTGGGCACGGATCATCTGCGCCAGCACAGGACCAGCGCCTTCCGTGCCGATGGCAACGGCGACCGGCGCGCGATTGACCAGAGCCGGCGTCAGGAAATCGCAGAATTCCGGCTGATCGACCGCATTGGCCGGGATTTTCTGTGCGCGGGCAGCGGCGACGATCACGCGATCCTGCGCGGCATCGCCCGTCGCTGCGAACACCAGCGTTGTGCCATCAACCTGACACGCGTCGAAAGGCGCCTTGACGGTCTCGATGGCATTGGCAGACAGGAAAGAGGCAAACCCCGCGTCCGGCTCATCCGCATAGGCGATAATCCGGGCCTGCGTGTTCAGAAGCAGCCTGACCTTGGCAAACGCCTCGTCACCATTGCCGAAAACCGCCACGCATTTCTGCGCAACGCGGAAGAAGGCCGGAAAGACGGTCAGTTGGTCGGTCATGACGTGGGAATCTGATCCTGTTACAGGTTCTGGGGAATATCCCTTTTATACAACGAAAATTGAAGAAACAGAAATTCCGATGCCTTTGCAGGCGGATATTCTTTTGCTCGACTTCAGCATAAATTGAGCAAATATCACCGGCTGTGGCACAGCTGCCACCGGCTTCCGATACCATCATCCGGCATTGCCTAGTGCGGTCCATATCCGTTAAATGCCGTCATTCCCCTATCGCGGAGCATGCCTCAATGAAGAATTCCGACCTTGCAGAACGCCTGCTGACCGTCATCGAAACTGATATTCTACCCCTGACGGAAAAAGGCGTGGCTGCCGGCAACAAGGTCTTCGGAGCGGCGATCCTGCGGAAATCCGACCTGTCGCTGGTTATCGCCGAAACCAACAATGAGACGGAAAACCCGCTCTGGCATGGCGAAGTGCATACGCTGAAGCGTTTTTACGAAAAGGCCGAGAAGGTCGATACCAAGGACCTGATCTTCCTGTCCACCCATGAGCCCTGCTCCATGTGCCTGTCGGCCATCACCTGGGCCGGTTTCGACAATTTCTACTACTTCTTCAGCCACGAGGATTCGCGGGACGCCTTTGCCATCCCGCACGACCTGAAAATCCTGAAAGAGGTTTTCCGGCTCGATCCCGGCGGCTATGCCAAGACCAACGCCTTCTGGCGGTCCTCGTCGATCGCCGATCTGGTGGCGACCTCCGAGGATGCGGCAAAACCGGCGCTTCGAGCGCAGGACAAGCGCATCCGCGAAAATTACCAATCCCTGTCCGATGCCTATCAGTCCGGCAAGGACGACAACGCCATTCCGCTGAATTGAGCCCCATGCAGCCCTCCAAGGACATCACCCGCCTCATCGAGATCATGGAAGCCCTGCGCCAGCCGGAAACCGGCTGCCCCTGGGACATCGTCCAAACCTTCGAGACCATCAAGACCTATACGCTGGAAGAAGCCTACGAGGTGGCCGACGCCATCGAGCGCGGCGACATGGACGATCTCTGCGACGAGCTTGGCGACCTGCTGTTGCAGGTGGTTTTTCATGCCCGCATGGCGGAAGAAGCCGGAGACTTTGCTTTCGGCGATGTGGTCGAGGCGATCACCCGCAAGATGATCCGCCGTCATCCGCATGTCTTTGCCCGGTCCGACGCTGACACGCCGCATGCGGTCAAGCTGCAATGGGACCAGATCAAGCAGGCGGAGAAAGCCGAACGCCGTGAGCGGCGCGCACTCCGCGGTCTGCCGGAGGATGCCAACAAGGGGCATCTCGGTTCGGTCCAGCGCAGTTTTCCGGCCCTTGTCGAAGCCCTGAAACTACAGGAGCGGGCGGCCAAGGTCGGCTTCGACTGGTCCTCCCCGGAGCCGATCCTCGACAAGATCGAGGAAGAGATCGCCGAACTGCGGGAAGCGCTGGCCTTAAACGACAAGGCCAAGGTGGCCGACGAACTCGGAGACCTGATCTTCGCGGTCGTCAACATCGGTCGCCACGTCGGGGCCGATCCTGAGATGGCGCTGCGCGGTACGAACATAAAGTTTCGGCGTCGATTCGGCCATATCGAGACGGAACTGGAGGCTGGAGGCGAAAGCCTTCAGGAGGCAACGCTGGAAAGGATGGAAGAGATCTGGCAGGCGGCCAAGTCGATCGAACGGCAACTGACGTAACGGGATCCGTTCCATCGACGTAACGGAATCCCGTTACGTCAGGCCAATGTCAACGCTACCAGTCCTGCCCGGCCGCTTTCGGACCGTTGCCGAGGCGGCGATCCAGTTCTTCCGATTCGCTTGGCGTCATGCGGAGATCAAGGCTCACCGAGCCGTCCTCCATGTCTTCCCGGCCGTCGACCATCGTGTGTTCGTAGACCCAAGACAGCAGTTGCAGCTTGTCAGCCGGCAGGACGACGTTGCATTCCATCAGCACGCCGGACAGCCGCTTGTTGATCTCATCAAGCAGATGATCAACGCCCTCGCCTGTCACGGCCGAAACCGCGACGGTATTCTCGCTGTTGACGGCCTTCTGGGCGAGACTGTCATGCGCTTCGGCATCCAGCAGATCAATCTTGTTCCAGATTTCAATGATGCGCTCGGAGCGAGCCTTCTCATCGATGCCGAGATCGGTGAGGATGCGCAGCACGTCTTGTGCCTGCACCTGATTGTCGGGATCGGCGAGATCGCGCACGTGCAGGATCAGGTCGGCTTCCAGCACCTCTTCCAGCGTCGCGCGGAAGGCGGCAACGAGATGCGTCGGCAGGTCGGAGATGAAGCCAACCGTATCGGACAGCATGACCATACGCCCATGCGGCAGCTTCATGCGTCGCAGCGTCGGATCGAGCGTGGCAAACAGCATGTCTTCGGCCAGCACGCCCGCACCGGTGATGCGGTTGAACAGGGTCGATTTTCCGGCATTGGTATAGCCGACAAGGGCGACGATCGGGTGCGGCACCTTCTTGCGCTTGGCGCGGTGCAACTGGCGGGTACGACGGACCTGCTCAAGCTCTTTTTCCAGCTTGACGATCTTTTCCTGCAGCAGCCGGCGGTCGGCTTCGATCTGGGTTTCACCGGGCCCCCCCATGAAACCGGCGCCACCGCGCTGGCGTTCCAAGTGGGTCCAGCTGCGCACCAGTCGGCCCTTCTGGTAATTCAGATGGGCAAGTTCGACCTGCAGCGTGCCTTCCTTGGTGGAAGCGCGGCGGCCGAAGATTTCCAGGATGAGACCGGTCCGGTCGATGACCTTGCAGTTCCATTCCTTTTCGAGATTGCGCTGCTGCACGGGCGTCAACGGATGATCGATGATGACGAGACCGGCATTGTGCTCGCTCAAGAGATGGCCGATCTCCTCGATCTTGCCGCTTCCAAGCAGCGTGCCTGGCTTGGGCTGGGCGACCGGCACGATCATGCCGTGCACGACCTCCAGATCGATGGCGAGCGCCAGCCCGATCGTCTCTTCCAGCCGGCTTTCGTCGCTGCGGGTCGAGGTCGCGGCAATGATTTCCGCATTCTGTCTGCCGGTCTTTTTCAGGACGGGGACGATGACGACGGCGCGCATGTCGTCGCGCAGCTTTTCAAGCTCCGGGATGATCGACGCCGATTTTGGATCACGTTTGGTAATGTGTCTTGTATCCCGTCAGGATGCGGATTCTTCGCTCTCGAACATCTGCATCGGCTGGCCCGGCATGATTGTCGAGATGGCGTGCTTGTATACGAGCTGGGAATGCCCGTCACGCCGCAAAAGGACACAAAAATTGTCAAAAGACGTGACGACGCCCGTCAGTTTCACACCATTGATAAGAAATATCGTCAGAGATATCTTCTGCTTGCGGACGGTGTTGAGAAAAAGATCCTGCAAGTTCTGAGAACGTTCCGCCATAGCGCCGCTTCTTTCTTATTGTCCGGTCCGATTTAACCGGTTGATTATACGATCTGAATAGCCCGAACGCTGAAAAAAACCAGTCTTTAAAGCGTCCCCCCGGATTTGGTATCAAATCGCGGTCTTTTCCGCAATGTCGAAAAAGGCTTCACGAATTTTCTGTGACACGCTGCCGGGATGGCCATTGGCGACGGTTTTACCGTTAACAGTCACGACAGGAAAGCAGATGCTGGTGGCAGCGGTGATGAAGACTTCCCGCGCTTCGAGCATCTCTTCGACCGAAAAGGCCTGCTCGACAATCTCCAGCCCGATCGCGGCCGTCACATCGGCAAGCGTCGTGCGGGTTATGCCGCGCAGGATGCCGTGATCGGCATGACGCGTCCGCAGCCTGCCATCCTTGTCGACGATCCAGACATTGGTCGCCGCCCCTTCCTTCACCGTGCCATCCGGATCGATGAAGATCGCCTCCTGGGCGCCCTCCTCCTTGGCGGCCTGGCGGGCCAGCACATTCGGCAGCAGGCCGACGGACTTGATGTCGACGCGGTCCCAACGGTTTTCAGGCACCGTGATGGCGCTGATGCCAACCGCATTCTTTTTGGCGATGGCCGAAGTGTCGGTTCTCTTCGCCGTCACGACGATCGTCGATGGCGTTCCGTCTGCGGGAAAAACGTGATCCCGGCGTGCCGCTCCGCGCGTCACCTGCAAATAGAACAGCCCGTTGCGCACCCGGTTGCGCCGCAAGACCTCGCGAATGACGACAACAAGTGCCGCGCGAGTCATCGGCCATGCGATCCGCAACTCCCGCAACGACCGGTCGAGACGGTCGAGATGGCGCGTCAGATCGACGATGAAGCCGTGGCGGACCTCGCAGACTTCATAGACGCCGTCGGCGAACTGGAAGCCCCGATCCTCGACATGGACAGCGGCTTCGGCATGACGCTGATAAGCGCCGTTGACATAGGCAATTCTCGACATAGATGACCTGTCTTGGAAGGATGGAATATACGTTAAACGCCGAGCGATTTCAGTTTCCGGTGCAGCGCCGAGCGCTCCATGCCGACAAACTCCGCCGTGCGCGAAATATTGCCGCCGAAACGGTTGATCTGGGCAATCAGGTAGTCCCTCTCGAACATCTCGCGCGCTTCCCGCAGCGGCAGCGTCATGATGTGATGATCGCCCTGCGCCGAAATCTTCGGCAAGCTGTCACCCACTTCGCTCGGCAGCATATCGGCCGAAATCGCCGTATCCGGACCGTCGCTGCGGGCGAGAATCATCAGGCGCTCGATATTGTTGCGCAGCTGGCGGATATTACCCGGCCAGTCATGCGACTGCAGAACGGCCAGGGCGTCATCGCCGATCTTGCGGGTACGGATGCCGGCCTGCTCGCTGACCTGGCGCATGAACATGTCGACCAGGAACGGAATGTCCTCGCGCCGTTCGGCCAGCGCCGGCACACGCACGGGAATGACCGCCAGACGGTGATAGAGATCCTCGCGAAAGGCGCCCTCGGCAATCTGGCTTTCGAGATTGTAGGCCGTCGAGGAGATGATGCGGACATCGACCTTGACGCGCTTGGAGCCGCCGACCCGCTCGAACTGCTGATCGACCAGCACGCGCAGGATCTTGTTCTGTGTCTCGCGCGGCATCTCGCCGACTTCGTCAAGATAGAGAATGCCGCCATGGGCCTCTTCGAGCGCGCCGGTCTTGCGCGATTGGCCGGGCGTTCCTTCCGTGCCGAACAGCGCCATTTCCATGCGGTCCGGCGTGATCGCGGCCGCATTCAGCGCCACGAAGGGACCGCCGGCGCGCGAAGACTTGCGGTGGATCATGCGGGCGACCAGTTCCTTGCCGGAGCCTGACGGGCCGTGGATCATGATGCGGCTGTTGGTCGGCGCAACCTTCTCGATGGTCTGGCGCAACTGCGAGACGGCAACGGAGGTTCCGATCAGTTCGACGGGATCGCCCGAGCGCTTCTTCAGCTCGGTGACTTCCTTCTTGAGCTTGGAATTTTCCAGTGCCCGCTCGGCGATCAGGATCAGCCGGTCCGCCTTGAATGGCTTCTCGATGAAATCATAGGCACCGCGGCGGATCGCCGAAACGGCGGTCTCGATATTGCCGTGCCCGGAAATCATCACCACTGGCAGGTCGGGATAGCGGCTCTTGATCTCGTCGAGCAGCGCCAGACCGTCAAGACGGCTGCCTTGCATCCAGATGTCGAGAAAGACAAGGCGCGGCACGCGGTCGCTGATGGCGGCAAGAGCACTATCGCTGTCGAATGCCGTGCGGGTCTCGTGGCCCTCGTCGGACAGAATGCCGGAGACGATCTCACGAATGTCCTCCTCGTCGTCCACAACCAGAATGTCAGCCGCCATAGGAAGTATCCTTATCCTGTCTGTCTTCATTGCCGCCGCCCTGTCCGGCCGGCGGCAAAAGAATGCGAATCATGGCGCCCTGGCCGCGATCGAAATCGGCGGGTGCGTCATGCAGTTCCAATAGCCCGCCATGATCCTCGATGATCTTCTTGACGATCGCGAGGCCAAGGCCGGTGCCCTTTTCCCGCATGGTCATATAGGGCTCGAGAATGCGATGGCGATTTTCGGTCGGCAGCCCCTTGCCGTTGTCGATGATATCGATAACGAACCGGCCACTGGTTTCATTCCGGCGCGAGCGCACCATCACCGTATGTTCGCCACGCACGGCATCGGCCGGCAAGGCTTCGATCGCCTCGACCGCGTTCTTGATGATGTTGCCGAAAGCCTGACCGAGCATGCGGCTGTCGAAGGTGCCGTCGAGCGGCTCTTCGCCGAGATCTCGGATGAAGGTCACATGGGTATTGCCCATCTCGCGCAGGAAGATCGCGTCCTTCAGGATATTGCGCAGATCGGCCTGCTCCTTCGTCGGTTTCGGCATGCGTGCGAAACCGGAGAATTCATCGACCATGCGGCCGATATCCTCGACCTGGCGAACGATGGTATCCGTACACTGGTCGAACACGGCCCGGTCGTCCTGGTTGATCTGCTTGCCGTAGCGGCGCTTCAGGCGCTCGGCCGACAGCTGGATCGGCGTCAGCGGGTTCTTGATTTCATGGGCGATGCGGCGGGCGACGTCGGCCCAGGCGGTCGAGCGCTGCGCGATCACGAGGTCGGTAATGTCATCGACGGTGATGACGTAGGAATCCTTGGCATCGTGCGATTCCTCGCGCGTCACCTGCACGTTCAGCGTCCGCTCGGTGCCGCCGCGCATGATGTTGATCTGCTTGCGGTAATCGTTGCGATGGCGGCTGGCGGCTTCGTTGAGCACCTGTTCGATTTCAGGCGCCACGTCGGCGAGCCTTTCGCCGACCAGTTCCAGCGTGGTGCGCGACAGGAAATGCTCCGACGACGGATTGGCAATGGTGATGCGCCGGTCGTCCTCGACGCCGATCACGGCGGCTGTCACGCCGGACAGCACCGCTTCGATGAACCGGCGCCGGTCGTCCATCTCGTCCTTTGCCTCAAGGATCTGGTCCCGCTGCGTGCGGATTTCGGCGATCATCTTGTTGAAGGTACGCGACAGGCTGCCGACATCGCCATCGACCGCATGCACCGGCACGATGACGTTCAGATTACCGGTCGCCACGCTATCGGCCGCGCCGATCAACAGCCGGATCGGCCGGACGATCCGGTCGGCAACCGCGATCGCGGTCCAGATCGCGGCCAACAGCACGATCAGCGCGAAACCGAGATAGAGCACCCCGAATGCGACCTGCAACGATGTACGGCCAGCCTCGAGATTCTTGTATTCGGCAGTGTTCTCCTCCATCAGCCGCATCGAGCGCATGACCTTCGGATCGACGCTGCGAACGGTGTAGAGATAGGCACCGTCGATGTTGTCGATCGGAATGATCGCACCGACGAGGTTGGTGATACCGGGCGGAATGAGGGTGGGCTGGCCGGACACGGTGCTGAGCAGCGCATCTCTCGGAATGGCCGGCAGCGGCCGCTCGGTCGGGATGTTCGCCTGAAGGATGGGCGTTCCGTCCGCCCGCACCAGGAAGGCGCCAAGCATGCCGCGCCCGCGCGCCTGCCGCGTCATCAGTTCGACGAAACCGGTCCGGTCGAGACTGTAGAGCTGGCGGTTGCGCTCCAGATCATTGGCCATCGACACTGTCTGGCCCTGAAGATAGCTGGCATTCTCCAGCACATAGGCCTGCGCCACATCGAGCGAGGAACTGACGATCGATTGCGTGCGCAGCGAAAACCAGCGATCAAGGCCGACATCGAGCGTAATGCTGGCGAAGATCGCCACCAGAATGGCCGGCGTGATCGCAACGATCGAGAACAGGGCGACGATGCGCACATGCAGCCGGGCCGCCGCCCTGCCCCGGTTGCGGGCCTTCAGAAGGCGCAATATCTCGCGGCCAATCAGGAAGAGCAGCCCGATGACGAACAGCGCGTTGATCGAGGCCGAACCGATGATGATGTTGGTTTCGGGCTTGATCGGCGTCAAGCCGAGAAGCACCAGCAAGGATACGATCGCGCAGGCCAGCGCGCCGATTGCCAGCAACAGGCCCGGAAACGCAAAAGACGCGCGTCGGTCGTGACCAACGATCGCAACCTCGTCCTTCTCCAGCGGCACAATCAGCCCTTCGGCCATCAGAAATGCATCCCCCGACCCGGCGGCGCTCTCCAGAGGAAAGCGGCGGGCATTTTACGCTCCATGGCCAAGAAAATGACCGCACTGGATCTTGCTGGCGCCGTGCTTCCACATGCCAAAAAATCGGATCCAACGAATGACAGGCTGTCATCCGTGTGCTTTCAAAGCAACATATTGTGGCGAAAATGCAACGCTTCCCGGTGTGAAGTCAAGCGCTGCGTGAGCTGCGGTAAACGGAAACGCCAAGCTCGCGGATTTTCTTGCGAAGCGTGTTCCTGTTCAGGCCCAGCAGATCGGCGGCCTTGATCTGATTGCCGCGCGTTGCCGTCAAGGCCGCCAGAATCAGCGGATACTCCATTTCGGCCAGCACGCGGTCGTAAAGTCCGGCCGGCGGCAGCCCATCGCCGAACCCGGCAAAATACTGCCGCATGTTCTCTTCCACGGCTTGCGAGATCGACATCGAACCGGAGCGGCTCGACGTCTTTTCGATCGGACTGTCGGGAATGTCCGAGCGCAATTCGCTTTCGATGATCTCGCGGGTGATCACGTCCTGCGGATAGAGCGCGGTCAGGCGGCGCACGACGTTTTCAAGCTCGCGGACGTTGCCGGGCCAGGGGTGAGCCTTCATCAGCTCCAGCGCTTCCTGATCGAAGCGCTTGACGTCAAGGCCTTCCTTTTCGGCCTGCTGGACGAAATGGCGAACGAGATCGGGAATATCCTCAGCACGATCGCGCAGCGGCGGCAGGCGCAGCGGCACGACGTTCAGGCGGTAATAGAGATCCTCGCGGAACAGGCCCTGATTGATCGACTGCTTCAGGTCCTTGTTGGTGGCGGCGACAATGCGCACGTCGGAGCGGATCGGCGTGCGTCCGCCGACCGTCGTGTATTCGCCCTGCTGCAGCACGCGCAGCAGCCTGGTCTGCGCATCCATCGGCATATCGCCGATTTCGTCGAGGAACAGCGTGCCGCCTTCCGCCTGCTCGAAGCGGCCTGTCGAGCGATTCTGCGCGCCGGTGAAGGCACCCTTCTCATGGCCGAACAGTTCCGATTCGATCAGATCGCGCGGGATCGCCGCCATGTTGATGGCAACGAACGGCCCGTTGCGGCGCTTGCCGTAGTCGTGCAGCGCCTTGGCAACCAGTTCCTTGCCGGTGCCGGATTCGCCGGTGATCATCAGCGTCAGGTCGGTCTGCATCAGACGCGCCAGAACCCGGTAGATCTCCTGCATGGCGGCAGAACGGCCGACCAGAGGCATGCCGTCCTGCGGATCGTCCTCCAGCTTGACCGGCTTGCGCTTGGGCTCGGCCAGCGCCCGGCCGATGATGGCGATCAGTTCGGTCAGGTCGAAAGGCTTGGGCAGGTAATCATAGGCGCCTTTTTCCGAGGCCTTGATCGCCGTCATGAAGGTGTTCTGGGCACTCATCACCAAAACCGGCAGATCGGGACGCGCCTTCTTGATGCGCGGCAGGAGATCAAAGGCATTCTCGTCCGGCATGACCACGTCGGTGACGACGAGATCGCCGTCACCCGCCGATATCCACCGCCACAAGGTGGCGGCGTTCGAGGTGATACGGACGTCATAGCCGGCGCGGCTGAGCGCCTGGTTGAGCACAGTGCGGATGGCAGCGTCGTCGTCAGCGACGAGGATAGTGGCGCCAGTCATCGGGATTGTCCTTTTATGATGGTCAGTGGCTCGCTGTCTTCGGCCGTCGGTCCTTTCGACGCGGGCATCAGAACGCGAAATGTCGTGCGGTTCGACTGGCTGTCACATTCGACAATGCCGCCATGGCCGCCGATGATCTTGGCGACCAGCGCAAGGCCAAGGCCTGAACCATTGGTCTTGGTGGTGATGAACGGGTCGAACAGATGCGGCACCAGATCGGAGGGGACGCCCGGTCCATTGTCATGGACGCAGAATTCGAGCGGCAGCGAGATCTTTTCCCGCGTTCCGGCAACCGATAGGCGGATACCCGGCCGGTAGGCGGTGGTCAGCATGATCTCGCCGTCCGGCTTGTCGGCGACGGCCTCGGCGGCGTTTTTGATCAGATTGAGGAAGACCTGGATCAGCTGGTCGCGGTTGGCATAGACCGGCGGCAGCGACGGGTCGTAATTCTCGGTAATGCGGATCTTGCGGGCAAAGCCGGCCTTGGCGACGGCCTTCACATGATCGAGCACCGAATGGATGTTGACCGGATGACGGTCAACCGGCCGCTCGTCGGAAAACACTTCCATGCGATCGACCAGCGAGACGATGCGGTCCGTCTCGTCACAGATCAGCCGCGTCAGCGCCCGGTCTTCGTCATTGACGGACGTTTCGAGAAGCTGGGCCGCCCCCCGAATGCCCGACAGCGGGTTCTTGATCTCATGGGCCAGCATCGAGGCGAGACCGGTGACCGACCGCGCTGCGGCGCGATGCGTCAATTGCCGGTCGATCTTGTCGGCCATCGACCGTTCCTGGAAGACGATGACCACAGAGCCCGGTTCCGACAGAACCGGCGCGACATAGAGATCGACGAGCTTGTCGGCGCCAAGACGCGGGGAACTGAGATCGACGCGGTATTCGTTGACGGCGGCGCGGCGTTCGCGAACCTGCTCGATCAGCGTCAGCAACGGGCTTCCGAACGGAATGAAGGCGCTGATGTCATGGCGGGCGAGATAATTGGCACTGGCCCCGAAAAAGACCTCCGCTTCCCAGTTCGCAAAGGCCACGAGACCATTTTCATCGACCAGGATCACCGGGTTCTGGATGGCGTTCAGCACCGCCATGGGCAGCGAATCCGCGACCTTCCTGTCCTCGTCGTGTATTTTCTCGGTCATGCAGCGTCCTTTTCATCTTCGCGCCCGGTTTCGGCGACGATCGCTGCGACTGCGCGGGAAAGGACAACATGGGCGTCGGTGGACGTCATGATCGCTGCCCTTTCCTGCGACGCCAGATGCGGCGCGAACCGGTCGAGATACCATCCGATATGTTTGCGCGCATGTCTCAGGCCAATATCGATGCCGTAGAATTCGAGCATCATGCCGTAATGCTCGGCGACAATGTCTGCGATTTCCGCCTGTTGCGGATGTGCGGCCGCTCCCGCAAGCACACCGGCATGCCAAGGCCGACCCTGGCTGGATCGGCCGATCATCACCGCATCGGCACCGGAGCGCGTCAGGATTTCGGCAGCGTCCGCCGTGGAGGTGACATCGCCATTGGCGACGAGCGGAACCGAAATCACATCCCGAACCGCGCGAATCGCGTCCCAATCGGCCTTGCCGTTATAAAACTGCATCCGCGTGCGGCCATGAATGGTGATCATCTGGACGCCAGCCTCCTGCGCCCGCCGGGCGATCAGCGGTGCATTGATGGAATTCTCGTCCCAGCCGAGACGCATCTTCAGCGTCACAGGCACATCAACCGCCCTGACCGTCGCCTCGATCAGCGACAGGGCATGATCGGGATCACGCATCAGCGCGGAGCCGGAGTAACCGCCGGTCACCTTCTTGGCCGGGCAGCCCATATTGATATCGATGATATCGGCGCCGTTGCCGGCGGCAATTTTCGCCGCCTCGGCCATCCAATGGGCCTCGCGCCCCGCCAGCTGCACCATATGCGGATCGATGCCGGAACTCTTGAGCCGCGCCCAGCTTTCCGATGCGTTGCCGACAAGCTCGCGGCTTGCTACCATCTCGGTCACGACAAGGCCTGCGCCGAACCGCCAGGCCAGCTGCCGGAAGGGCAAATCCGTCACGCCCGACATCGGCGCAAGCACGACGCGGTTTCGCAAGGAGAGCCGCCCAACCCGGAACGGGGATGACAAATCCGGTATCTGCAAATGATTATCTTTCGGGCACATCTTTATTCTGCACTATTTTTAGACATACTTGACAGGCTTGCCAAGCGATTTCAGAGCTCGATGACAAAATTCCCTGGACAACTGGTAAAGCCCCGACCTTCGCGGTAAATCACCACGGCGATTGAGGCACCGCGCGCCGAAACGGCGCTGGTTCGTTGTTTTCGCACGATGACTGGAGCGTGATCGCCGATCGAAGGATCGTCATTGACGCCCCGGCGGCAAACCAACTGCGGGAACCCATATACAAGATGCAGGCAAAAGAACAGTTTTCCTGTGGTATCGTCATTGTCGCTGCCGGCCGGGGCGAACGCGCCGGCTCCCTGCGCGACGGACCCAAGCAATATCGCCCGATCGGCGGGCGGCCCGTTATTACCCATACACTTGATGTTTTTGCGACATGGCCAGAGGAAAAGACGATCGTCGTCGTCATCCATCCGGACGATGAAGCCCTGTTTGCGCAAGCCCGCAGCCGTGTGTCCGGCGACACATCCGTCATCACCGTCGTTCATGGCGGCCCGACGCGCCAGCTGTCGGTGCTTGCGGGGCTCAAGGCACTGGAAAATTTCGGCATCACGCATGTGATGATCCATGATGCGGTCCGGCCCTTCATCGACCATACCCTGCTCGACCGCTGCGTGCTGGCGCTGACGCAAGGCTCGGATGCCGTCCTACCGGCGATCGCCGTTGCCGACACATTGAAGCGCGGCTCGCCGGATGGAACAGTCGTCGAAACGGTCCCGCGTGCCGGTCTTTTCGGTGCGCAGACACCCCAGTGCTTTCGTTTCGCGCCGATCCTTGACGCTCACACCAATGCCGCCGCGTCCGGCCGCTCCGACTTCACCGACGATGCCTCGATCGCAGAATGGGCGGGCCTGCCGGTGACGCTGATCGAGGGATTGGTCGACAATGTCAAACTGACGATCAAACGGGATATCGCCATGGCCGATGAGAAACTGAACCGACATGCGCTTCCGGATGTCCGCACCGGCAATGGCTACGACGTTCATCAGCTTGTGGACGGCAACGGCGTGACGCTGTGCGGTATCTTCATCCCGCATGACCAGACCCTGCTTGGCCATTCCGACGCCGATGTCGCCCTGCATGCATTGACCGACGCGCTTCTGGCAACCTGCGGCGCCGGCGATATCGGCGATCACTTTCCCCCTTCCGACCCGCAGTGGAAAGGCGCCGCCTCGCGCATCTTTCTCGAACACGCAGCCAGAATCGTCCGTGACAACGGCGGCACGATCATGAACGCGGATGTTTCCCTGATCGCCGAAGCGCCGAAAGTCGGCCCTCACCGCCTGGCGATGCGCGAAAACCTCGCGGATATGCTCGGCATTTCGCTCGATCGCTGCTCGGTCAAGGCGACGACCAACGAAAAGATCGGCTTTGTCGGCCGCCGCGAAGGCATCGCCGCAATCGCCACGGCCACGGTCGTCTATGCTGGAGGTGATAAATGAGCGGTTGGCCGGACGACATCGAAAGCAAGGCGGGCAGCCTGATTTCCCTTTTTTCCGAGCGCGGCCTGATGGTCGCGACGGCCGAATCCTGCACCGGCGGACTGATCGCAGGCGCCCTGACGGAAATCCCCGGCTCCTCGGCCGCCGTCGACCGCGGCTTCGTCACCTACTCCAATGATGCCAAGATCCAGATGCTCGGCGTCTCCCCTGCGACGCTCGACATCCATGGTGCCGTTTCGCGGCAGACGGCAATTGAAATGGCTCGCGGAGCGCTCACCCATTCGCAAGCGGACATTACGGTCGCGGTCACCGGCATTGCCGGCCCCGGCGGCGGATCGGCGGACAAGCCGGTCGGGCTCGTGCACTTGGCAACGGCAAGCCGAACCGGCAACGTGCTGCACCGGGAAATGTACTACGGCGACATCGGCCGCGACGCCGTCCGCCTGGCGACGGTGCGCACGGCGCTGGAGATGCTGAACGAAGCGGCGGCAGACTGACGCCGTCCGCTACGCCGTTGCGTAGGTAGCATCGGCGCGCTTCTCGAAGGCTTCGGAAAACATCCGGAAGGCCCGATCGAACATCGAGCCCATCAGCGCACCGAGGATGCGGCTCTTGAATTCGTAATCGATAAAGAAATTGACCGAGCAACCGCCCTCGCCCGTTTCCTCGAAGCGCCAGCGGTTGTCGAGATACTTGAACGGCCCATCGATATATTTGACGTCGATGATGCGCTCGGCCTTGTTCAGAAGCACCTGCGTGGTGAACGTCTCGCGGATGGCCTTGTAGCCGACCGTCATATCGGCGAGCAGCAGCTGCTTGCCGTCGCGCTCCTTGCGTGAACGGACGGTCAGTCCTTCGCAAAGCGGCAGGAATTCCGGGTATTTTTCGACATCGGCAATCAGATCGAACATCTGTTCGGGTGTGTGCTTGACTGGCCGTCGGGTCTCGAATTGTGGCATGGCGTTCAGATATTCAATGATGTCCGGAAAAACAAGATGGTGCGAGGGCGCAGGCGTCACGCACCGGCGTTGAAAACGGGCCGCTTCAGCCCCTCAAGCAGTTTCCCCGTCTGAGCATGCGATTTCAGTACAAGGACCGGCACGCCGGGGCCATAATCCGCCAGTTTCTGTTCGATCTCCGGGCTTTCGGTTTTCTCGAAATTCCAGATGTAGCGCAGGAATTCGCCGGTCAGGCGCTCCGGGCAGTTTTCGGCCATTTCCGGCCGCGTCCTGCCGCGAAATCGAAGCCAGCGGCTGATCACACCGTAAAGGGATACGCGGCGTGGCGGTCGCATCCACACGACGAGATTCGTGCGCGGCAGGCGCAGAGGCAATGTGCCGGGGCTTGTCCCGTCCATGATCCATCGCGGCTGCGCGACCGTCCGCTCGACGATCTCGAGCGCCTCTGCGCGTGGCCGCTGCGTCCAGCCAGGCAGCCAGAAGACGTCACGATCCATCGAGATATAAGGAAGCGCAAACATGTCCGAGAGGTTTTGTGCCAGCGTACTTTTGCCGCTGCCGGAGCAGCCGATGATCAGGATTCGGTCGGCGGTTCGCAGGGTTGCGGTCCCTTGCTCCAAGCTCATAATGTTATTCGACATCATCAGCTTCCTGTAAACGCGCGACGAGAGCACGCATGTCGCTGCGGCTCCTGAGCGTCAGTACCGGCATGTCCGGTGCATACCGGTCCAACCTTTCCACAATGATGGGAGAAACGCGCCGGTCGAAATTCCAGATGTAGGACAGGAACTCGCGATCCGGCAATTGTTCCGGACATCCCGGTGCCATGTCCGGGCGTACACGGCCGAAACTTGACGCTACTCGGCAGATCAATCCCCAAAGGCACAACGGGCGCGGAACACGGACCCAGACGACCAGATCCGTTCGCGGCAGGCGCAGATCGAAGCTCGATGCGCCCGTTCCGTCCATGATCCACCGGTCTTGCGCAACCGTGGCGGCAATCAACGCACGCTCGTCCGCTTTGGCCCGTTTCGTCCAGCCGGGCAACCAGTAGAAATCCCGATCCATCGAAACGTAGGGCAAGTCCAGCCTGCCCGATAGCTTCCGCGAAAGCGTACTCTTGCCACCACCCGAGCAGCCGATGACCAGAACACGGCTGACACCGCGAAGGATCGGAAGGGCTTGCTCAATTCCAGAAATATAAGACGGCATGACGGGCTCCAAACTTGGAGCCGCGCACCATAAAGCTCAAATCCGGTTTAGCAACCTCGGGCGCCTATTCAGCTGCCGCCAGCAGCTTCTTTTCGCGCGCTGCCCGGAGCCGGGCGAAGTCGTCACCGGCATGGTGCGACGAGCGGGTCAGCGGGCTGGAGGCGACCATCAGGAAGCCCTTGGTATAGGCGACCGTCTCGTAGGACTTGAACTCTTCCGGCGTGACGAAGCTCATCACCTGATGATGTTTGCGGGTCGGCTGCAAGTATTGGCCGATGGTGAGGAAGTCGACATCGGCGGTGCGCAGGTCGTCCATCAGCTGCAGCACTTCGTTACGTTCCTCGCCCAAGCCCACCATGATGCCGGACTTGGTGAACATCGTCGGATCGAGTTCCTTGACCCGCTGCAGCAGGCGGATCGAATGGAAATAGCGTGCGCCCGGCCGCACCGTCAGATAGTTCCCCGGCACGGTTTCCATGTTGTGGTTGAAGACATCGGGCTTGGCGGCAACGACCCGCTCCAGCGCTCCCGGCTTCTTGAGGAAATCGGGCGTCAGGATTTCGATGGTCGTCAGCGGCGACGCGGCGCGAATGGCCCAGATCACCTTTTCGAAATGCTCGGCGCCGCCATCGGCCAGATCGTCGCGGTCCACCGAGGTGATGACGACATGGCTGAGCCCCATCTGCTTGACGGCCTTGGCAACGTTTTCCGGCTCGGCCATATCCAGCGCATTCGGCTTGCCGGTCGCGACATTGCAGAAGGCGCAGGCGCGGGTACAGATCTCGCCCATGATCATGAAGGTGGCGTGCTTCTTGTCCCAGCACTCGCCGATATTCGGGCAGCCGGCTTCCTCGCAGACCGTGACGAGCTTGTGCTCCTTCACGATCGACTTGGTTTCGGCATAGCCCTTCGATGTCGGTGCGCGGACACGGATCCATTCCGGCTTGCGCAGCATCTCGGTGTCGGGCTTGTGGGCCTTTTCCGGATGACGCACGCGCTTGGCGTCGAGATCGATCGTTGTGCGGTCGAGAATGGTGACCATCGTGACTTCAACTTTCCTTCAAGCCGGACATGCGGGCCGCCTTCAGATGGAGGCGAGCCCTAGCATAATCAAGCGTTCAGTGCACGCCCATAGGCATCGAGCACGCTTTCCTTCAGCGTTTCCGAGATGGTCGGATGCGGGAAGATCGTGTGCATCAGGTCTTCCTCGGTCGTCTCGAGGTTCATGGCGACGACGAAGCCCTGGATCAGCTCGGTGACTTCGGCGCCGACCAGATGCGCGCCCAGCAATTCGCCGGTCTTCTTGTCGAAGATGGTCTTGACCAGACCCTGGTCTTCGCCAAGCGCGATCGCCTTGCCGTTGGCGACGAAGGGGAAGCGGCCGACGCGGATATCGCGGCCTTCGGCCTTGGCCTTGGCTTCCGTCAAGCCAACCGAGGCGACCTGCGGGTTGCAATAGGTGCAGCCCGGGATCTTCAGCTTGTCCATCGGATGCACGTTCGGCAGGCCGGCAATTTTCTCGACGCAGATGACGGCCTCATGCTCGGCCTTGTGAGCGAGCATCGGCGGACCGGCGACGTCGCCGATCGCGTAGACGCCCGGCACGTTGGTCTTGCCGTAGCCATCGATGACAATGCAACCGCGGTCGGTCTTGACGCCGAGCGCTTCCAGACCGAGATTTTCGATATTGCCCTGCACGCCGACAGCCGAAATCATCCGGTCGGCGGTGATCTTCTCGATCGAGCCGTCCTTCTTCTCGACATGGGCGGTCACGGAATTGGCCGATTTTTCGACCTTCGTCACCTTGGCATCGAGGATGATCTTCATGCCCTGCTTGTCGAACTGCTTCTTGGCGAAGGCGGAGATTTCCGCGTCCTCGACCGGCATGACCTGGCTCATGACTTCAACGACCGTCACGTCGACACCCAGTGTGCGATAGAAGGAGGCGAATTCGATGCCGATGGCGCCGGAGCCCATGACCAGCAGCGACTTCGGCATGGCATCCGGGTTCATCGCCTCGAAATAGGTCCAGATCAGCTTGCCGTCCGGCTCGATGCCCGGCAGCGCGCGCGGACGGGCACCTGTGGCGACGATGATATGCTTGGCGGTGTAGGTGCCCTCGCCCAGCGTATTCTTGGGGATCGGCCCCTGCGGCTGGACGATGGTCTTGGTGGTCTTGGCAACGACGATCTCGTTCGGCTTGGTGAGCTTCGCCTCGCCCCAGATGATGTCGACTTTGTTCTTCTTCATGAGGAAAGCAACGCCGCCGTTCATACGCTCGGCAATGCCGCGCGAACGGGCGACGATGGCCTTCAGGTCCGGCGTGATCTTGCCTTCCAGCGTCAGGCCGTAGTTCTTGGCATGTTCGGCCAGATGCAGAACCTCGGCGGAGCGCAGCAGCGCCTTGGTCGGGATGCAGCCCCAGTTGGAGCAGATGCCGGCCAGATGCTCGCGCTCGACCACGGCGACCTTCAGGCCCAGCTGTGCCGCGCGGATCGCCGCGATATAGCCGCCGGGGCCGGAACCGATAACGATGACGTCGTAGGAATTTGCCATTCTTGTTTCCTGCCTCTTCACTCGGTCATGGTCCGGGCCAGCAAGACCCACTCATGCCTTTTGCTGTCTTCAAAGAGCGGCACGGCCGGAAGCCGCGCCTGCTCTGCAAATCCGCTGGCCGCATAAAGCGCCAGCGCCGTTTGATTGTGGCTTTCGGTGATCAGGCTGACCTGCCTGCCTTGAGCCTTGTCGATCTCATGGGCAAGCAGCGCCCGCCCGATACCCTTGCCGCGATGGTGCCGGTAGACACCGAGACTATCGATGAACCGGCTGCCGATCACCTGCACCTGAAGGTCCAGCAGCGGCTTGATCACCGGATGCGGCGCGACCATATCGCGAACGCTGTCCTCCAGATCATAGCCGATCGACACGCCAGCCATCTCGCCGTCCCATTCGGCGCAGGTCGCATCCTTCCAGGCGCCCGGTTCGTCATCCATCATCATCCGCGACCGCCCCTGCTCGAGGGCCGTGTCCTTGACCCCGCGCATCACTGCACCATGCCAGAGCCATGTGGCAAAGCCATGGGAGGCGATATCGACCAGAATGGCCAGTTCCGCCGCATCCCGCCGTTGCGCGGCCCGTAGACGCAGAGCCGCCGTCATTCAGAGCCCGAGCATCATGCGGACCATCGGCTCAAGGCCGCGTCCGATGGCGCGCGTGTTTTCCGGATCCAGATGCACGCCGTCGAGCGGCGTCGTTTTCGCAACCGATCCGGCATCGAAGAAACCGCAGCCGAGTTCATCGGCGAGATCGGCGTAGAGCGAAGCCATCATCGACGATTGCTCCACTCCGCCGGCGAACATCGCCGCAAAATTTGCATTCGCCGTTTGGCTGATCACCGGCGGTGCAACGATCAGAATTTCAGGAGCCTCGGCCTGTACACCCGGCCAGCTGTGATGCCAGACGAGCCTGACCAGCCTCTCGATGCCCTTCACCGCACCGAAGGCTGTTCCATGCACCACGGGCTTCATATCGTTGGCGCCGAGCAGAAAGATCACCAGATCGACCGGGGCATGAGTCTGCAGGATGGTCGGCAGGATGCGCACGCCGTTGCGGTCACAATCAGCCAGGTGATCGTCATAGGCGGTGGTGCGGCCGTTCAGACCTTCGGCAATCACCTGAACGCCGTTGCCAAGCGCCGTCTGCAGGACGCTCGGCCAGCGGTCTTCCAGCGCATGCCGGCCGCCGGTCTCCGCGTCATATCCCCAGGTCAGACTGTCGCCGTAGCAAAGGACTGTTTTCATAGCCGCGCTCAAAATTCCACTCGCCCTTGCAGGGAGGGGTTAGGGGTGGGGGTGGCAAGAGCCATGGCAATTCGTCGCAACACAGATGGCATATCGAGAATCACATCCTTGTTCGTAACACGCATGACACGAAAATTCTCGCCACGGAGACAAGCGTCGCGCTCCGCATCACGTTGGCGTTGATGCACATCGTCATGGACGGCTCCGTCCACCTCAATGATCAAGCGCTCTCCCAGACAGACAAAATCCGCGACATAGCGGCCTATCGCCATTTGCCTGCGAAAATGCCTGCCCTGCGTTTCCGGCAACTCCCGGCGCAGAGCCTGCCAAAAGCGGTGTTCCGCATCCGTCATTGCCTTGCGCAGTCGAGGGATATTGAGCGCAGCGGTCGGGCTCGGTGGTTTCGGGTTTTCACGGTTCCATGCCATCTCAGACCCTTCACCCATCCGCCGACACCCCAGCCGTCCGCTACCGCGAACACCCTCCCCGCAAAGGGGAGGGACAGTCCACTTAAACCAGCATGCCCATCGGGTTTTCGATGTAGCGCTTGAAGGCGCCCAGCAGTTCGGCACCCAGAGCACCATCGACGGCGCGATGATCGGTCGACAGCGTCACGGTCATGACGTTGGCGACGACCATCTGGCCCTTCTTGACCACGACCCGCTCCTCGCCGGCACCGATCGCCAGGATCGTCGCATGCGGAGGATTGACGACGGCGGCGAAGTTCTTGACGCCCATCATGCCCATGTTCGACACGGCGGTGGTGCCGCCCTGGAATTCCTCGGGCTTCAGCTTGCGGCTCTTGGCGCGGGCGCCGAGATCCTTCATCTCGTTGGAGATGGCCGACAGGCTCTTGAGTTCCGCGCTGCGGACGATCGGTGTGATCAGGCCGCCCGGGATCGACACGGCAACGCCGACATCGGCGTGCTTGTGCTTGACCATGTTGGTTTCGGTCCAGGACACATTGGCATCCGGAACGTCACGCAGGGCAAGCGCAAGCGCCTTGATGACCATATCGTTGACCGAGAGCTTGTAGGCAGGCTTGCCGTCCTTTTCCGGGCTTGCAGCATTGAGCTGGGCGCGAAGGGCCAGAAGCGCATCCAGTTCGCAATCCACCGAAACGTAGAAATGCGGAATGGTCTGCTTGGATTCCTGCAAGCGCTTGGCGATCACCTTGCGCATGCCGTCATGCGGCACAAGCTCGTAGGAGCCTTCGGCGAAGTTCTTCAGAACAGCTTCGTCGGAAGCGCCCTTGGGCAGAGCCGGAGCAGCAGCGGTTGCTGGAACCGCAGCAGGAGCGGCCTTGGCGCCACCGCCGGCAACGGCCGTTTCGACGTCCTTCTTGACCACGCGGCCATGCGGACCGGTACCGGAAACGACGGAAATGTCGAGGCCGGCTTCCTTGGCGAGACGGCGGGCAAGCGGCGACGAAAACGTGCGGGTACCCGACGCTGCCGGAGCCTGTGCGGCAACCGGTGCCGGAGCGGCGGCTGGCGCTGCCTCAGCCTTTGCCGGAGCAGCTTCAGTCTTTGCAGCTTCAGCCTTGGCAGCCGGAGCAGCACCGCTGCCGGAAGCAGCGGCAGCAACATCTTCGCCGTCAGCGGCAAGGATTGCAATCAGCGCGTTGACCTTGACGCCCTCGGTACCGGCCGGAACGACGAGCTTGGCAACGGTGCCCTCGTCGACCGATTCGACTTCCATCGTCGCCTTGTCGGTCTCGATCTCGCAGAGAACGTCGCCGGAGGAGACCTTGTCGCCTTCCTTGACCAGCCATTTGGCGAGGTTGCCCTCTTCCATCGTGGGCGAGAGGGCCGGCATGGTGATGTTGATAGGCATCTCTTCACCCTCCCTTATTTGTAGCAGACGGTCTTTACCGCCTGGACGACTTCGCCGACATTCGGCAGGGCCAGCTTTTCAAGGTTGGCGGCGTAGGGCATCGGAACGTCCTTGCCGGCGATCGTCAGGACCGGCGCATCGAGATAGTCGAAGGCCTGCTGCATGACGCGGGTGGCGATTTCGGTACCGACCGAATTCTGCGGATAGCCCTCTTCCACCGTCACCAGACGGCCGGTCTTCTTGACCGACTCGATGACCGTCGGCAGGTCCATCGGACGCAGGGTGCGCAGGTCGATCAGCTCGACGTCGATGCCTTCCTTTTCCAGCTCGGCAACCGCCTTGACGGCATAAGTCATGCCGATGCCGAAGGAGACGATGGTGACGTCCTTGCCCTTACGGTGAATGCGCGCCTTGCCGATCGGCAGGACGAAATCATCCAGCTTCGGCACGTCGAAGCTCTGGCCGTAGAGGATTTCATTTTCGAGGAAAACGACGGGGTTCGGATCGCGGATCGCCGCCTTGAGCAGGCCCTTGGCGTCGGCTGCCGTATAGGGCATGACGACCTTCAGACCGGGGATCTGGCTGTACCAGGTGGCGTAATCCTGGCTGTGCTGGGCGCCGACGCGCGCAGCAGCGCCATTCGGCCCGCGGAACACGATCGGCGCACCCATCTGGCCGCCGGACATGTAGAGCGTCTTGGCTGCCGAGTTGATGATCTGGTCGATCGCCTGCATGGCGAAGTTGAAGGTCATGAACTCGACGATCGGCTTCAGACCGGCCATCGCAGCGCCGACGCCGACGCCGGCAAAGCCGTGCTCGGTGATCGGGGTATCGACGACACGGCGGGGGCCGAATTCCTGCAGCAGGCCTTGGGTGATCTTGTAGGCGCCCTGATATTCAGCGACTTCTTCACCCATGACGAAGACGTCGGGATCGCGGCGCATTTCTTCGGCCATCGCATCGCGAAGCGCTTCGCGAACGGTGGTGGAAACCATTTCGGTGCCGGCCGGAATGTCCGGATCGGCGGCGACTTCCGTCTTCGGCTGGGCCGGGACGGGCGCGGATGCTTCGGACTTTGCCGGTGCTTCCGTCTTGGCGGGCTCCGCCGCAGGGGCAGCAGCCTTGGGAGCGGCCACGTCGCCGGCGCTCTCGCCGTCCTGCAGCAGGACCGCGATTGCGGTGTTGACCTTGACGCCTTCGGTCCCGGCGGCGATCAGGATCTTGCCGATGACGCCCTCATCCACGGCTTCCACTTCCATGGTCGCCTTGTCGGTTTCGATTTCGGCGATCACGTCGCCGGAGGTGACCTTGTCACCCTCGTTTTTCAGCCATTTGCTGAGCGTGCCTTCTTCCATCGTCGGAGACAGAGCGGGCATCAGAATTTCGATAGGCATGATGTTTTCCTCGCCCCGGTCTTAAAGCAGAATGTCGGTGTAGAGCTCGGATACATCCGGCTCCGGATCGGACTGGGCGAAATCGGCGCTGTCTGCAACGATATCGCGGACATCCTTGTCGACGGCCTTGAGTTCGTCCTCGGTCGCCCAGCCCTTCTCCATCAGGCGGACTTTCACCTGCTCGATCGGGTCGTGCTCGGAGCGCATCTTCTGCACTTCGTCCTTGGAGCGGTATTTCGCCGGGTCGGACATCGAGTGACCGCGATAGCGATAGGTCAGCATTTCGAGGATGATCGGGCCCTTGCCGGAACGGCAATGCTCGAGCGCCTCGTCGGCGGCCGCTTTGACGGCGCGCACGTCCATGCCATCAACCTGCATACCGGGAATGCCAAAGCCCGAACCGCGCAGCGAATAGTTCGACTGCGCCGTGGCGCGGGCCGTGGACGTGCCCATGGCATAATGGTTGTTCTCGATGATGTAGACGATCGGCAGCTTCCAGAGAGCGGCCATGTTGAAGCTCTCGTAGACCTGCCCCTGGTTCGCCGCGCCATCGCCGAAATAGGCGACGGAAACGCTGTCGTTGCCGCGATAGGCATTGGCAAAGGCGAGACCGGTGCCGAGCGACACCTGCGCACCGACGATGCCGTGACCGCCATAGAAATTCTTTTCCTTGGAGAACATGTGCATCGAACCGCCCTTCCCGTGGGAATAGCCGTTGCGACGGCCGGTCAGCTCGGCCATGACGCCGCGCGCTTCCATGCCGGTTGCCAGCATGTGGCCGTGGTCGCGATAGGCGGTAATGACCTGATCGCCTTCCTTCTGGGCCATCTGCATGCCGACGACGACAGCTTCCTGGCCGATATAGAGATGACAGAAGCCACCGATGAAGCCCATGCCGTAAAGCTGGCCGGCCTTTTCTTCAAACCGGCGGATGAGAAGCATTTCACGATAGGCCTTCATATCCTGATCGCGATCGAACTCCGGGATATTGGAGCCAGTGAACTCCTTTTTGGCGGGCTTCGCCGCTGTCTTGCGGCTGGAAACGGACGCGGATTTTCGCGGTGCCATTCAATCCTCCCTATGGTTGGCTTTTGCGGCACCATAGGGAAAGAATGCCATCACAGCAATGCCATATTTGCATGGCTTATATTCCCATCAACCCATTGATAAGAATAATATATTTCTGATTAACCTGTTTCCGGTTAATGTGGCAACTTAGTGAAAGATAACGATTTCGTCGTTGCGCGACATGTTCAGCCCGAACCGGGCTTTTTCATCAAGCATGTCACGTTCGAGCGAACCGTCGCTCAACAGCGCGACTTCCTTTTCCAGAATCTGGCGCTGTTGCGTCAGTTCGCTCAAGCGCGCCTGACGCTCGATACGCTGGCGGTCGAATTTCTCGGTTGCCTTCAGCCCATAGTCGCCATGGATGGAATGAT
Source organism: Pararhizobium polonicum (assembly GCF_001687365.1). Lineage (GTDB taxonomy): Bacteria > Pseudomonadota > Alphaproteobacteria > Rhizobiales > Rhizobiaceae > Pararhizobium > Pararhizobium polonicum. The sequence continues at coordinate 8,374 of NZ_LGLV01000011.1, read as the reverse complement.
AGCCGAAATAGGAGAGGAAAGCGACGGTGATGAGCGGCATGACAAACCGCCCGAGCTTCCGTTTCTTATGGTGTTTGGTCCACATAGATCATGCCCTGATACGCAATACCAAAGCAGGCTACCAGCCATTGATTAACCGACCGTTGACCATAAGCGGTGGCCACAAAAAACCCGCGTCCGTTTCCAGACGCGGGCTCCATCATCTCATTACGTGACCGTATCAGCCGCGCAAGATCGAGCGGCCGGCATATTTTGCCTGGGGCCCAAGCTGTTCCTCGATGCGGATCAGCTGGTTGTACTTGGCAAGCCGGTCGGAGCGCGACAGCGAGCCGGTCTTGATCTGTCCGCAATTGGTGGCAACGGCGAGATCGGCAATGGTCGAATCCTCGGTTTCGCCCGAGCGGTGCGACATGACGGCGGTGTAGCCGGCCTTGTGCGCGGTCTCGACGGCGTCGAGCGTTTCCGACAGCGAGCCGATCTGGTTGACCTTGACGAGGATCGAGTTGGCGACGCCCATCTTGATGCCGTCGCGCAGGCGCGCGGAGTTGGTGACGAACAGATCGTCGCCGACCAGCTGAACCTTCTTGCCGGCCAGATCCGTCAGCGTCTTCCAGCCTTCCCAGTCGTCTTCAGCCATGCCGTCCTCGATCGAGGCGATCGGGTACTTGGCGGCAAGCTCGGCCAGGTATTCGGCCATGGCGCCCGGCTCGAGCGTGCGGCCCTCGCCTTCCATGACGTACTTGCCGTCCTTGAAGAATTCGGTCGAGGCGCAATCGAGGCCGAGGAACATGTCCTCACCCGGCTTGTAGCCGGCCTTCTCGATCGACTTCATGATGAAGTCCAGGGCTTCGGACGCGCTCGACAGGCCCGGCGCAAAACCGCCTTCGTCGCCGACATTGGTGTTGTGACCCTTGGCGGACAGTTCCTTCTTGAGCACATGGAAGACTTCCGCGCCCATGCGAACGGCGTCGCGCAGCGTATCGGCGCCGACCGGAAGGATCATGAACTCCTGGAAATCGATCGGGTTGTCGGCATGTGCACCGCCATTGATGATGTTCATCATCGGCACCGGCAGCAGGCGGGCGTTCGGGCCGCCGACGTAACGGTAGAGCGGCAGGTTCGCAGCTTCGGCGGCAGCCTTGGCAACGGCCAGCGACACACCGAGAATGGCATTGGCGCCGAGACGCGACTTGTTCGCCGTGCCGTCAAGCTCGATCATGGTGTTGTCGATGAGGATCTGGTTTTCGGCATCGAGACCGCCGACGGCTTCGAAGATTTCGCCGTTGACCGCTTCGACGGCCTTTTCGACGCCCTTGCCGAGATAGCGCGTGCCGCCGTCACGCAATTCGACGGCTTCGTGCGCGCCGGTGGAGGCGCCCGAGGGAACGGCGGCGCGGCCAAAGCTGCCGTCTTCGAGATGGACGTCGACTTCGACGGTCGGGTTGCCCCGGCTGTCGAGAATTTCGCGGCCGATGATGTCGATGATTGCAGTCATGATCTCTTCCCTGCTTCAAACATGGTGGTGGAGGATGGCCCTGTCATAATTCATGGACCGGAAATTACAATGGCGGGGCCCGGGCAATTGCTGCCCGCGCCCGCACCTTCAAGAAAAATTCACAGAAGCCCGCATTCAGCGCTTGGCGACAGCGTCAAAGGCCAGCAGCGTTTCCAGCAGACGCGGCATGTCCTTCAGGTGTACCATGTTCGGGCCATCGGAAGGCGAATTGTCGGGGTCCTCATGCGTTTCGATGAACACGCCGGCAACGCCGACAGCCACGGCTGCGCGCGCCAGCGTCTCGACGAATTCGCGCTGACCGCCGGTCGAAGCGCCCTGCCCGCCCGGCTGCTGCACCGAATGGGTCGCATCGAAGATCACCGGTGCGCCGAGACCGGCCATGATCGGCAACGAACGCATGTCGGAGACGAGCGTGTTATAGCCGAAGGAAGCGCCGCGCTCGCACAGAAGCACGTTCGGATTGCCGCTTTCAGTGAACTTGGCCAGAACGTTCTTCATGTCCCACGGAGCGAGGAACTGGCCCTTCTTGACGTTGATGACGCGGCCGGTCTTTGCGGCGGCAATCAGCAGGTCCGTCTGGCGGCAGAGGAAAGCCGGGATCTGCAGGATGTCGACGGTCGGCGCAACGAGACCGCACTGCTCTTCCGTGTGGATGTCGGTGATGACCGGGAAGCCGTATTCCTTCTTGAGATCGGCAAAGACTTCCATCGCCTTTTCAAGACCGATGCCGCGCTTGCCGGAGATCGACGTGCGGTTGGCCTTGTCGAAGGAGGACTTGTAGACATAGCCGAGACCGAGCGACTTGCAGAGTTCGGACATCGTGCCGGCAATCATGAAGGCATGATCGCGGCTTTCCATCTGGCAGGGACCGGCGATCAGCGACAGTTTCTGTGTGTTGGAAAAGACAACCTGGGCTGCCCCGCTACCGGCCACAACATGTGCATTGGTCTGCATGATTATTCTCCGAATGCGAAAATGACACCCTGCCCCGGCGCTTCCGGAACGATCAGGCGATTGTCTTTTCTGGTGAAGGACACCGCGTTGGCGGCGAAAAGATGTTCGGTCGCCTCAAGATTGGCAACCTTGAAGACGACGGCGCGGCCGCGCAGGCCGCGCGAATGGCCCGGCGTCTTCCTGTCGAAGAAGCCGGACATGCCCGCCGGGTTGAGAACGGAAATCTTGACGCCGTTGTCCGTCTCGATATCCATGCCGAAGGAATGCGCCGACACTTCGCGCTCATCGACGGCTTCCTGGAGGATGTACTGGAAATCGGTGGGATTGGGCTCGGACAGCACCACCTCGGACAGTCCGCTGACGCCGTTGGCATGCGCTTCCAGAGCCGAGCGGTCCGACGGCAGCGGCTGGACGCGCTGACAGCTGAAAAAGAAGAAGTCCGGCGAGCGAAGATCGGCGGCGAAGGACAGCCGGAAACTACCGACAGCCTGCGAACCATCCGGCAATGTCATCGGCCTTGAGAATTCCAGCATCTCGCCGGCCGAAATGCCTTTTTCGCGAAAGCGGGCGTGGTCGCCAGCGGCATCCTGCGTGCTCACAACGATCGCCGAAAAACCATCCTGCCCGCGGCGAAACCGGTAGGCCTGATCGCGGGCCACAAAGACATTGCCGGCAAGTGCCGCAGCTTCGCATTCCTCGCGCTTGGCGATACCCAAGGGCTCGAGATAGGTCTTGTCGGAAAAGAAGACACAGGCATTTTCGGTTCCGAAGGGATGCAGCGCATCCGCAGCGACGGTGAAACCGAGCTGCTCATAGCGCGCTCTGGCCGTTGCCAGATCGATCACCGGGAGAACCAGATGGTCGAGCAGACGGGATGTACGGGAGGCAGTGCTCATGAATTTCCCTGAAACGGATCGTTGGCAGGTGCTTTGCCCGTTTTGACTGTCAAATTCAAGGAAATGTTGATTCAACACCTTTATGTTGATCGCAAACGCATGGCCCGACATCGAAACGCCGGACCATGCAGATATCAATCAAAAACGGCCCATGGCCACCGCCGCCGACCTTGGCGCTTTCTCACCCTAGGCTCAGGTGCGGGTGATCGATGCGCCGCCATCGACGAGCGACGCCGTCCCGGTCACGAAGGCGGAATCATCGGAGGCGAGGTACAGGACCGAGCGGGCCAATTCTTCCGGTGTGGCAACGCGCTTCAGGGCGTGCAGGTTGGTGACGAAGGACTGCGATTCAGGTGTATTGTTCATGTCCCGATACATCGCGGTGTCCACGGCGCCGGGCAGGATCGCGTTGACACGTACCCCCTGCGGACCGAATTCGGCGGCAAGTGCCTGCGTCAGGCCGATCAGGCCGGCTTTCGAGGCGGCATAGGCAGCGACGCCCGGAAAGGCGAAGCTATAGCCGACGAAGGTCGACGTGAAGATCACCGAACCGCCGCCATGTTTCGTCATTTCGGCAATCTGATGCTTGGCGCCAAGGAACGAACCAGTGAGGTTGATGGCGATCGTATCGCTCCAGCCCTGTTCCGAAACACCGGTCGAAGGACCGGCTTCACCAAGTGTTCCGGCATTGTTGAAGGCGATATCGAGGCGGCCGTATTTTTGGGCGGCGAGCGCGACAAGCGCCTTGGCATAGTCTTCCGAGCGGACGTCACCGGCAAGTGCTGCGGCATCGCCGCCATCGGCCCTGATTTCGGCGACGAGTTCATCGAGTTCGCCCTGGCGACGGGCGCCAACGACGAGCTTTGCGCCTTCTGCCGCAAACAGCTTTGCGGTGGCCCGACCGATGCCGGCGCTCGCACCGGTGACGATGGCAACTTTGTTGGACAGGCGTTCCATGATGTTTCCTCTTGTGGCAGAGCGGTCGAGGCGCCGTATTGGCCGTCTCTTCATGCCGTTTGCTTGAGGAGAATATGGCTTTCTTTTATCGTTCTGATTAGTCTGCAAATCATGGAACTCGCATCCGGAAAAGCCGAACGATGATAAAGCTCGACGGCATTACAAGTTTCGTCGCGATCGCCGAAAGCGGCTCGATCAGCGCAGCGGCGCGACGCCTTCGTTTGTCGAAGTCGGTGGTCAGCGAACGGCTTGCCGAGCTGGAGCGCAGCCTCGGTGCCGGCCTCTTGCACCGAACGACACGCAAGCTGACCCTGACGGAGGACGGCAACGCCTTTCTCCAGCGTGCCAATCGCATCGTGCAGGAGATCGAGGAGGCGGCGGCGGACATGGCCGAACGGCGTGGAACGATCTCCGGCCCTTTGCGCGTTTCGGCACCTGTCACATTCGGGCGCATGCATCTGGGGCCTGCGCTCTATCCGTTTCTGGCGGAGCACCCCAACCTGCAGCTGACGCTCGATCTCGACGACAAGCGTGTCGATGCGGCGGCAGATGGTTACGATGCCGTGGTGCGCAACGGACCAATCGCCGATTCACGGTTGATGGCCTGGCGGCTGGCGCCGAGCCGGCGTGTCCTCGTCGCCTCGCCCACCTATCTGAGGGAAAACGGCAAGCCGGCATCGATCGAGGAACTGGAAGAGCATCGCGGCATCTTCTACACCAATCGGGGCGTGGCCGATTGGCGCTTCCCGAGCCCCGGCGGCACCGTCATCATTCGTGGACAGATGGGGTTCGGCCTCAACAATGGCGACATGATCCGGGATGCAGCGATCGCCGGACTGGGAATAGCGCTGCTTCCGATGTTCATCGTTGGCGAGGCAGTCGCGGCAGGCACGCTCGAAACGATCGATATCGGCGTCCAGCCCGAACTCGAATATATCCACATCGCCCATCCGGACGGCAGGCATCCCTCGGTCAAGCTGCGGGCGCTGGCCGATCATCTGCGAACCGCGTTCGGCAGCCCGCCCTATTGGGATCCGGCGTTTTCAAACTGAGTGACCGGCGTCAGTTGCAGGAACGCAACTGCTTGGCATAGGCACTGGCAATGTTGGCCGAGCGCTGGGCGGCGCGCTGCAATTGGGCATTGCCGCGCCAGGCGCCTCTCCGGTATCCGGCATCCCCCAGATAGTAGGCCAGGTAGAGATTGTAGGCGTCGTTGCGGGCGATGCCGTTCTTCTTGCTGTTTCGATTGTGGTACCAGGCGACGAAATGGATGGCGTCGGAGAATTTGGTGCGCCGCGCCAGCAGATGGCCGGTTTCCTGCTTGTAATGCGACCAGGTGCCGTTCAACGCCTGCGAGAAGCCATAGGCGGTCGACTGACGTTTCCACGGGATGAAGCCGAACAGCTTGGTGCGCGGCGGCCGGGCATTCGGGCGGAAGCCGGATTCGGTATAGATCGTCGCCATCAGGATCGGCACGGGAACGCCGTATTGCCGTTCCGCATGCTCGGCGGCGCGGCGCCAGTTGTTGAACCAGCCGTCGCGCTGCTCGAAAATCGCGCAGGCATTTCGTGTTTCTCTCGGGGCGGTCGCACAGCCGGCCAGAAGCAGTAGGGCGACGATAAACGCAATACGCATCGCTCGAATCTCTCACTTTCAGAGAGATTACTAACCGGTAAACGTTAAAGAGAAGTTTTTAGACAAATCCGAGCGCCCTCTCCCCTGAACATGAACCGCTTTCGGCGGCCCAAATCTACAGCTTGAGGGTAAAGATGCGTCCTGACGTTACGTAACCCTCGATCGCCTCCAGACGCACGGAACGGACCGGTTCGAACCCTTCGATGCGTTTGGTCCCCGCCCAGCGGCCATGATCGGCAAAGACCTCGATGGAACCGGCATCGAGGAAAATCGTCAGGCTGGAAGGACGGGCGCCGCGCGCGATATAGCGCGGCGTGGTTTCGGCACCGGGCCGCGCGTCGAGACCGGGCGGCTCATAGAGGATGGACAATCCTTCCGCATCGAGCCGGACGGCCAGAGCCACATCCGGATGATCGAAATGCAGCACGAACGGCGCGCCGGGGGATGACAGTTCCAGCCCGATCTCGACCGCACCGGTTGCCAATCCCACCGTTTCGCCGGCGGCAAGCCGTGTTTCGTCGATGACCCCACGGCGCAGGCTGGCGGCTGCCGCAACCGGCGGGGTCAGGATTGCATCATCCTGAAGCAGCAACTCCCTCGGCAGGGTCATCGCCGTTGGAAAATCGATGGTGAGGGAGACATCGGCCCAGTTGGCGAGCCAGCCGATGCCAACGGGCGTATCGCCATCGACAAAGGCCTGAAAGGCATAATTGTCGGTGCCGAAATCAAGTTCCTGCTCGAAATCGGTCAAAAACCGGACACCGTCAAAATGTCCGACCGCAATCAGCGTCAGGTTCTTGCGGCCGGTATCGGCATGGGTGCTGTTCATCAGGCCGTAGATCAGCCCCCAGCGTGTCTCAGGGGCCTCGGCCGGCCCGTCCAGCGGCAGCAGGCACGGACATTCGATGACAGCCGTTCCAAACCGCTCCTCAAGCAGCAGCGTACCGGCGAAGCGCCAGTCGCCGGCCGCCACCGGATCGTCGGTTTCGTAGAGCAGAATAACACCGCCTTGCTGGCTCAGGCTGCCCAGCACCATCTTCCAGAGCCCGTCCGGTCCCTTGACCACGTAAGGATCGCGAAAATCGAGCGTCAGGCCAAGACCCGTCGGGCGGCTTGGAAGAATGACCTCGGCCTGGCTGGCGGTGATGATGTTGTGCGAGGTGGCGGTCAGCTGGACCTGCGCCTCGGGGATACGGTCGATGACCTGTTCGGTGAAGAAGACGCGGATACCGCCCTCGTTTTCGATGGGAATGGCCGAACCGGAGAAGGCCCCGCCCCGCCGGTCCGGCCGGGCTGTGAGGTCTTCGGACGGAAACAGGAAAATCGGCATGTGATGCCAGTGAATATAGTCCTGCGAAACCGCATGGCCCCAGTGCATGGTGTTCCAGCGAAGGCCGTGGGAATAATGCTGATAGAACAGATGCGGACGGCCGCCGAAACGGCCAAAACCATTCGGATCATTCATCCAGCCGAACGGCGGACGGAAGTGATAGCCATGCGGGACCGGCGCCGGCGCATTGGCGGTGCTGGTGTGCATGACGGTGATGCCGTTTTCCACCACCTCGGCGGCATTGAAGAAATAGGCGACGGAAACGGCGGTGGTCGCGGTGTCATAGACGCAGGAAAGATCACCGCCGCTATTGGCGATGAACGTGCGGAACACATATTCCTCGGCATTGCCGACCTGAACCTCGCCGATCTTGTCGCCGCCGAGGATAAACGCCATCGTTCCCGGCGCATCCGGTGTCACCGCCTTCAGCCAGACATGCAGCGTGGCGCTGACCGGCACCTCTGCCCGCAGCACGCGCAGCGTCCCGGTTTCCTGCACGATATCGTTCACCATCTCCGTTCCACTTCTTCATTCCACGTACAGCGGCAATTGCGAACCAAAACCGCATATTCAGCCACCTAGTGCCGATGGGCGGGATGTAAAGACGGCGATCCGAAGCGGAAAACAGCAGGAAACGTCCCCGCGCGGTGTCCGCCGTGGTTTTCAAACCTGCACTCAATCGGACGGGGCACTGGAAACCGCCTCTAATGAGTTAATATAATTGACGCTTCCCAGCGCCCCGTTTGGCGTTCTCTCGGGAGCTTTCCTCCCTACAGACCCCGACTGCGGATTCTCTGACCCGGGACGATCGTCGCGACATAGGCTTCCGGTTCCGGCATTCAGCATCACGGTTCCGGTACATCACGTTTCTCATCCCGGCATGCGTGCCACACAAAGCCGCCGCGATCCGCAGGATCGCGACAAGCTGGCTTTGTTTCCAAAGCGGAGCATGTACCTTTCGCCCGGCAAAGCCGGGCGGGACATGCTCTACACCCGCCCCAGAAGGACAGGGGGAATCCAGTTTCCGGGGGCTCTCCTTCCGGTCCGCCTGACGTTCGCAGCCTCTTCATTGAGACCACGAGGCTT
>NZ_LGLV01000010.1 GCF_001687365.1 Pararhizobium polonicum | reverse complement strand
TTCTTCTACGCTTTTGCCTCTTGTGAAGGAAAAAGCCTCCAATGCCCCAGCCTGGCCGCTTATCCGCCAGGCCTTTCAATGAGGCGGGGTTTAGCCCTGGACCCATGGACGGCAAAGCCGTCCGGCGGGGTGAACCGCCCGTGGTGTGGCTACCCGGCACGCCCGGCCCGCTTTCACGAACCGGAGGAGAACCGCCTTTCACGCAGCCCCGGGGATCTGACGCGCGTTTCGCCAAATCGTCCGGGCACCGGCCCCGCCTCGCCGGCAACGCTAACCGGTGTATCCTCGGCGGAACAAGCTCATGATGGCATGGAACAAAAGGGCGGGGAAATTTCGTCTGTGGCGAGGATCCCCTCACCAACAAAATCTAACCCTTAGCCTGCGGCTAAGATGTTGATTTTGTGTCCTCTCCCACGAGGGGAGAGGTATGCTGCCGCATCTTTCCGATAAAAATCTCGTCCCCGTTTTGGGCGGATGAAGCCACGGGCTACCTCTCCCCTCGTGGGAGAGGAGGCAATGTCAACATCTTGGCTTTCGCCAAGTGTTCGAAATTGCAGGTGAGGGGGACGGTCCAGAAACGGAGGAGGCGCTAGCTGCGCCCGGCGGACGGGTCATCGCACCCCCCCCCCGAGATCGTTGAAAGCCTGGATCAAACACCTAGAGTTTTTCCTCCGGCCCCAACTGGCCCAATAAATAAAAACAAACAAGCGCTCCAGCATATATAGAGCTAAAAACCAATACGGTATTTTCTGGCGTATCCCTAATGCTGCCTAACATCCTCCCACGTATGCCGCTGGTATACACGAACATTGACAGTATCGTTGCTTCGCACACTATGCTGAATGCCATTGTAATTAACACACCTATCCAACCATTCGATATTTTTTGAATAAAAAATAAAGATACAGCAAATGCCGATATCGCAAGAGAAAATGGCACAATATATATAATATACTCAAGAGAATTGAATATTAACAAGCCTAGTGACGCCATGACAACAGGTAATGAATTCGCGACTATTATCTCAATCACTCGTATTTCGACACTCATTATTTTCATTATTAAATCCCTGTCCCGGTAGGCGTTTTGCTCCGGTTTTATTCATCCGATTTCCTGCTTGAGTCATCTCTATCGGATTGACTGTTTTTCTTATCCGACTCAGCGCCGCCCAGCCCCCCAATGTTGATTATCAGTGATGGATGCTTCTCTTCCTCGAACGCTTTCTTCTCCAACGCCCCTGTACGCTTTTCAAAAAATCTGCGGTGAGCCGAGAAAATGTCGAGGCAAATCCTCGATGCCCCTGCAAACGCTTTGCAAGTTTCGGTCACCCCTAATTCCGTCAAACGTCATCCCTGCTGGGGCACCAACAAGCCCACCGATTGCCGCACCCGATATAACATGCTGTAGTTCTAGCTTGCCATTTGTAATTGCATCGCCGGCAACAACACCCAGCGCGCCACCAGCATCGCTGCTGATGGCGCCTTTCACAGCGCTCACTGAAATTTCGCCAGAGATATACTCTGCCGCTCGTATGCGGATCAGGTCGTTATGAGCCTACGCCTAGTACGGCGAGATACACTGGCGACGGCCGCCATTGTACGGCTGGAACGTGTTGTCATAAGCCCGATAGGAACGATAGCGCGCATAGCACCAATTGGCATGCGAGCCGCCGCCACGATAATAGCGCTCACCGCCGGAATATCTGGGTTGCGCCAGCATGCCGCCAATGATCGCTCCGGCAGCGAAGCCGCCAAACGCTGCGCCGAAATTATCGCCGCGGTGACGGTAATAGCCCCGGCCATGGCGGTAGTACCCACCATCGCGATAGTAGCTTCGATCACGATAGAAACCCCGGTCGCGGTAGTAACGCTTTTTGTAATAACGGCTATTGCCGCCGTAGCGGCCGATACCCCAGGAACTGCGGTAGGATTCGACCTGCTGGACATCCGAAGTCTGAATCTTCGGCCTCTCGATGGATGGGAACGCCTGCGCCGGCACAACGCTTGAAAAGGCTGTGGCCAGCGACAGACCGATGATTGCGAGCATCTTCATTTGGGTCACCATTTTGCCTTTCGGCAAGCGTAACGCTCCAGACGCCGATTTGTGCCACGATTGGACGGAAGTAACAGGATTGTGATCAAGACGCACACGCATGGGGTCTCTTCCGCAATGCCTTTTCAGAAGAGACGCTTGAACGTCCATTTGACGGTATATTCGCCGCTGCGCTTCATTTTGGTCTTGGTTCGCACCTTGACCGGACCGCCAAGCGCGATCTCCGCATCCTCAAAAGCCTGGCGGGCCTCGGCGATGGCTCGGTGATAGGCGCTGTTGTCGCGCTTCGGGTCTGCGGCAATCGCCTTGAAAAGGGCGATCGTATCCAGTTTGTCTTCGGCCATGAATGGGTCACGCTCCTTCTTGCCATGCCGCGGCCGCGTATCGATCCATGTCGCGGCGCCGGACCAGGCTGGTTCAATACACCAACCTGTGAGCGCGTCTCAACGCAAACGTCCGGGCAAACGTCCGGCAGATGCATCTGTTGCCGGAGGGGAAAATATGCCACCAAGGCTCTTGCGCCTTCGCCGTCCAGTCAGCGGGTACCAATGAGTCGTTTGTTTGAACCCAATCGTGCTTCCCCCAACCTGCGCAAGATGGCCATCGTCTTCGTCGCCGTCTCGCAACTGGCGGCCTGCGCAACGCGCCCGACGGATGCCGTCTTGCAGCCGGTCAGCGCTGCCGGCGGAGAAAGAGAGATCACGCTTCTGACGGCAACCGACAGAACGAAGGATGCGGACGGCCGGGGCTTTGCAAATGGCCGCGCGCCATCGATGGCATTCGAAGAATATACGATCTCCATTCCGCCCACGCACAAGCCGTCGAAAATCGAATGGGCGAAGAACAAACCGGACGCGCGGCGTGACATCGTGGTCACGAAGCGGACCGCCCTCGATAAGCCGACGTTCGTGGCATTGGCAGGCAAACCGGCGGCCGACGGGTCTGTCGGTCTGTTCGTCCACGGTTATAACTACAGCTACCAGGAGGGCCTGTTCCGGCTGGCCCAGATCGCCGCCGACGCAAAGATCGACGCGATGCCGGTTCTCTTCTCGTGGCCTTCGGAAGCGACCCTGACGGGCTACGTGGCTGACAAGGACGCGACGCTCTTTGCCCGGGACGATCTGGTGGCTGTTATCACCGAAATGTCGCGCCAGCCCCAGGTGAAAAAGTTCTTTCTGTTCGGGCACAGCATGGGATGTTTTCTGATCATGGAAGCGCTGCGGCAGCTCAAGCTCGAAGGCCGCGGCGATGTCCTGGACAAGCTTGTCGTCCTGCTGGCAGCGCCCGACATCGATGCGGATGTTTTCCGCAAGCAGCTTGCCGTCATCGGACCGTTGAAGACGCCGCTGACATTGTTTGTGGCCAAGGACGACAAGGCGCTGAGAGTTTCCAGCTTTCTGGGAGGCGAAAGACAACGCGCCGGCGGCCTGGATGTCGACGATCCCGTCGTCGAGGATGCTGCGGCGCGCTACGGGATCAAGGTGATCGACATCACCTCCGTGAAGGCGGACGACGGCCTCGGTCACGACCGCTATGCCAGCCTGGCCGCCGTCGGTCCCCAGCTCGTCTCGCTCGACACCCGCGCGGGCGCATCGGGCCGGGAGACCGGGGCCTTCGTTTTCGACGCTGCGGCCTCTGTCGTTTCCAGCCCCTTCAGGCTGGTCGGCAGGGTGGTCGGGGGACGATGAGGCAGGGCAGCATCCGCTACCCTGCCCACACCAATTAGCCCGGTATTTTCCGCCGGCGAAGCAAGGCCAGCGCGACCAGCACCACCAGCGCCATGACAGACGCATAGGCCACAAGCGGCCATGCCGTATTGCCGTGCAGGGCGACGACCGCCAATGTCCCGAGACTGCCGACGATCAGGCTCTGGATGCAGAAATGCAAGGCAACGGCTGCCCCTGCGATATCACCAAAGCCCTTCAACGCTCCGTTGGCGGTTACGGAAACGGCAAAGACAATACCGATCGCCATGATCCACATCGGCAGGATGAAGGTGAAAAATGACGGAGAGCCGAACAACTGGCCGACACTCAGCAGAACCGCGCCGAACAGCAACATCGCCATGCCCCGGGCGAGACTTCCCGGGATTCCCCATTTTTGAACGAACTGCCGGGCAAAGCGCGTGGTGACGATCATCGCGCCCGCCGCCGTTGCAAAAGCCAGGCTGAACGTCACCTCGGAAAAGCCGGCTCCCTCGATCAGTATCCGGGGCGCGGTCGAGAAGAACACGAAAAACGTCCCCATGGCGGCGCTGAATCCAAGCGTGTAGGTCCAGAATGCGAAGCTTTTGAAAATAGGCAGGACCGAGCGGCGCGCGACTGCCGCCGATACGGGCCGCGTTTCATGCCAGCGGAAGACGGCATTGACGAGCGCCAACAGGGCGACAGCACCAAGGGCGACGAAAATCGCGCGCCATCCCAACCTTTCCGCGATCACCGCTCCGGCGATCGGACCGAGAGCCGGCACGAACGACAGCATGGCGCTGAAGAGGCTATAGATGACGGCGCTTTCCGGACGCTCCGCATAGACATCGCGAACGGCCGCAAACGTGGCGACGAGGGCGGCGGACGCACCGGCGGCCTGAAGCAGCCGGAAGGCGACGAACAGGGCCACCGTCGAAGACGCGGCCAGGCAGAACGACGCGATGGCAAACAGCAGCGCCCCGCCAAGCAGTACCGGGCGCCTGCCGATACGATCGGACAGGGGGCCGAACACGATCTGCCCAAGCCCGAGCATGATCATGTAGAGGCTGAGAGTCAGCTGGACGACCGCCGGACTGGTATTGAGGATACCCGGCATGGCGGGAACAACGGGAAGATAGATATCCATCGCCAGAGAGGCCAGAATATCGAATGGGGCCATCAGCAGCACTGTCGCTGGCAGGGAATAGGCCCAGATACGGGAGTTTGCAGGCATGGGGAAACATCCGCTCAAATGAGGTCATCTGGCGGCGTCTGCCTGTCAGCCTGAGCTGGGATTGGTTCGACAGAGCGCCGCAACAACATGGAAAAGGTTGTTGCGGCTTACTTATCTGCGGATTTTGCGGTCCCCATGCCGATGCTCCAAGATCCGGAATTCGATGGGCGCCCTATATCAAACCGGGAGCGTGCAGACAACGGGGCCGTGCAAATGCTGGCCTCCTACTCCGCAGCCTCCGCCCGCGGCGCCGGCACGTAATTCAGGATCGGCCCGAGCCAACGCTCGACCTCGCCCACCGGCATGTCCTTGCGCGCCGCATAGTCCTCGACCTGATCGCGCTCGACCTTGGCGACGCCAAAATAATAGGCGTCGGGATGGCCGATATAGATGCCGGAAACCGACGAACCCGGCCACATGGCAAAGCTCTCGGTCAGCGTCACGCCGATTTCCTGCTCGGCTTTCAGGAGATCGAACAGCGTCGCCTTTTCGGTGTGGTCCGGCTGGGCCGGATAGCCCGGAGCCGGACGGATGCCGGCATAGGGTTCGCTTGCCAGTTCCCTCGGGTCGAAGGTCTCGTCCGCCGCATAGCCCCAGAGTTCCTTGCGGACATATTCATGCATCCGCTCGGCAAAAGCCTCGGCGAAGCGGTCGGCCAGCGCCTTGACCATGATCGAGGAATAATCGTCGTTGGCGCGCTCGAAGCGTTCGGCAATTGCGACTTCCTCGATACCCGCCGTGACGACGAAGCCGCCGAGATAGTCGCGTTTGCCGCTGTCGACCGGGGCGACGAAATCAGACAGGGCGACGTTCGGCCGGCCGTCGCGCTTGGCCATCTGCTGGCGCAGCGTGAAGAAGGTGGCGCGCTCGGTTACCCGGGTTTCATCGGTAAACAGACGGATATCGTCGCCGACCACGCCGGCCGGCCAGAAGCCGACAACGGCCTTGGGGGCAAACCATTTCTCGGCGATCACCTTGGCCAGCATCGCCTGCGCATCGGCAAACAGTGCACGCGCCGCCTCGCCCTGGCGCTCATCATCAAGGATCTTCGGATAGACACCCTTCATCTCCCAGGTCTGGAAGAACGGGGTCCAGTCGATATAGCGGGCCAGTTCCGCAAGGTCCCAATTCTGGAAGACGCGGGTTCCGAGGAAGGACGGCGTCTTCGGCTGGTAGGCGTCCCAATCGACCTTCTGGGCATTGGCACGGGCCTTTGCCAGCGGCAGGCGCTGCTTTTCCAGCTCGTTGCGCGCATGCGCATCGGCCACCTTCCTGTATTCGGCGCGCACCGTCTCGATATAACCGCCCTTCGCCTCCGGCGACAGCAGGCTCGACACCACGCCGACGGCGCGGCTGGCATCGGTGACGTAGATCGCCTGACCCTGATGGTAGCGGGGATGGATCTTGACAGCAGTATGGACGCGGCTGGTCGTCGCGCCGCCGATCAAAAGCGGGATATTAAAACCTTCGCGCTCCATTTCGGCGGCCACATGCGCCATCTCGTCGAGCGAGGGCGTGATCAGGCCGGAGAGGCCGATGATATCGACGTTGCGTTCACGGGCGACTTCGAGGATTTTCGCGGCGGGAACCATGACGCCGAGATCGATGATCTCATAGTCGTTGCAGGCCAGCACCACGCCGACGATGTTCTTGCCGATATCATGGACATCGCCCTTCACCGTCGCCATCAGCACCTTGCCGGCGCTCTTGCGCTCGCCAAGCCCGCCACCGGCCAGCCGTTCGGCTTCCATGTAAGGCAGGAGAATGGCCACCGCCTGCTTCATCACCCGGGCGGACTTCACCACCTGCGGCAGGAACATCTTGCCCGCACCGAACAGATCGCCGACGACATTCATGCCGGCCATCAGCGGACCCTCGATGACATGCAGCGGCCGCTCGGCATTCTGGCGGGCCTCCTCGGTGTCGGCCTCGATGAATTCGGTGATGCCGTTGACCAGCGCATGTTCCAGCCGCTTTTCAACCGGCCATTCGCGCCATTTCAGGTCCCGTTCCTTGGCCTCCTTGCCGGCTGCGCCCTTGAAGCGTTCGGCAAGCTCCAGAAGCCGCTCGGTCGAATCGGCCCGGCGGTTGAGAACGACGTCCTCGCAGGCTTCCTTCAGCTCGGGCTCGATGGATTCATAGACCGCCAGCTGCCCGGCATTGACGATGCCCATGTCCATGCCCGCCTGAATGGCGTGATAGAGGAACACAGCGTGCATCGCCTCGCGCACCGGCTCGTTGCCGCGGAAGGAGAAGGAGAGGTTGGAGACGCCGCCGGAAATATGCACATGCGGCAGGGTTTCGATGATCTCGCGGGTCGCCTCGATGAAATCGACGCCGTAATTGTTGTGTTCCTCGATGCCGGTGGCGACCGCGAAGATGTTCGGATCGAAGATGATATCTTCCGGCGCAAAGCCGGCCTGCTCGGTCAAAAGCCTGTAGGCGCGGGTGCAGATCTCGACCTTGCGTCCTTGAGTATCTGCCTGCCCCTGCTCGTCGAAAGCCATGACCACGACGGCGGCGCCATAGGCACGGCAAAGCCGCGCGTGATGCAGAAAGGCTTCCTCGCCTTCCTTCATCGAGATGGAATTGACCAGCGGCTTGCCCTGCACGCATTTCAGGCCGGCCTCGATGATCTCCCATTTCGACGAGTCGATCATCACGGGGACGCGGGCGATATCCGGCTCGGCGGCGATCAGGTTGAGGAATTCGACCATCGCCTGCTTCGAATCGATCAGGCCTTCGTCCATGTTGATGTCGATGATCTGAGCGCCGTTGGCCACCTGATCGCGGGCGACATCAAGTGCTGCGGCATAATCGCCCGCCGTGATCAGCTTGCGGAATTTGGCCGAGCCGGTGACGTTGGTGCGCTCGCCGACATTGACGAAGGGGATGTCCTTGGTCAGCGTGAACGGCTCCAGCCCGGACAGCTTCATCAGCCGCGGCACGTCGGGAATGGCGCGCGGCGGATGTTTGGCCACCGCTTGCGCGATCGCCCTGATATGGGCCGGCGTCGAACCGCAGCAGCCGCCGACGATATTGACGAGGCCCTCGCGGGCAAAGCCTTCGATCTGGGCAGCCATCTCCTCCGGGCTCTCGTCATACTGACCGAATTCGTTGGGCAGGCCGGCATTCGGATAGGCGCAGACAAACGTATCGGCGACACTGGAAATTTCCGCCAGATGGGCGCGCATGGCGTTGGCGCCGAGCGCGCAGTTGAGGCCGATGGTGAAGGGATCGGCGTGGCGCACCGAATGCCAGAAGGCCGTCGGCGTCTGGCCCGACAGCGTGCGGCCGGAGAGATCGGTGATCGTGCCGGAGATCATCACCGGCAGGCGGATGCCCTTTTCGATGAAGACTTCCTCGGTGGCAAAGATCGCGGCCTTGGCGTTCAGCGTGTCGAAGATCGTTTCGATCAGGATGATGTCGGCGCCGCCGTCGATCAGGCCGCGCAGCTGTTCGCCATAGGCGATGCGCAGGTCATCGAAGGAGACGGCGCGGTAACCGGGATTGTTGACATCCGGAGAGATCGAGGCGGTGCGGTTGGTCGGCCCCAAGGCACCCGCAACGAAGCGGCGCTTGCCGTCGACCTGCTGCGCGCGAAGGCCGGCCCGCCGCGCCAGGCGCGCGCCGTCGCGGTTCAGCTCATAGACCATCGCCTCCATGCCATAATCGGCCTGGGCGATAGAGGTGGACGAGAACGTGTTGGTTTCGAGAATATCGGCGCCGGCGATGGCGTAGTTGTAGTGGATCTCCTCGATGGCGCCGGGCTGGGTCAGCGTCAGGAGATCGTTGTTGCCCTGCAGATGGCAATCGCAACCGACGAAGCGGTCGCCCCGGAAATGATCCTCGCCGAGACCCAGCTGCTGGATCTCCGTCCCCATGGCCCCATCCATGATCAGGATGCGCTCGCTGGCCGCCGCTTTCAGCGCGGCCATGACTTCGGATCCATCCGGTCTGGAGGAAACGGCGCCGAAGAGTGCATCGATGGCGGACATGGGAGATCTCCCGTTCTGAAAACGACAATATACTGGAAAACAGAAGTCACATAAAGATATCTTTATGTCAATATATGACTTGCATCCTTGATCGCAGACAAAACGCAACCGGCCCCGCCTCTTTCGAAGCGGGGCCGGTTGAAAAACAGTGGTTTAGATCTCTGATCAGAGCCGTTTCAGGCAATCGTCCATTTCATAGATGGCGCAGAGAATATGGTAGAACGTGCTGGCCGGCGCCGGCTCGTCGACAAAGCTGCCATCCGCCTTATGCTTGTCGCGCCACAACCCTTTGACCGGCGTATCGAGGAACCGGGTGAGCGCTGTTGCGGCGCGCACGGCGGAGCGCAGGTAACGTTCACGCTCCTCAGCTTGCGTCAGCGCCGCAAAGCGGATCGCTGCTTTGAGCCATTCCGTCTGCGGCCAGAGCCGGGCGATCGGATCGGCCACCGAGAAATCGTCATAAAGCGTCATCACGACGACCTCGCGCGGCTGCGCGATCCCGTATTGCTCGCCGATCTCGAACAACCGCCGCGCCTTGACCAGCGCATCGGCATTGCCACGCCGTTCGCCCCAGCGCAGCAGCAGCCAGGCCCATTCGAACTGGTGACCCGGCTCGACGATGCGCCCCTTGTCGCCCGGCATCGGCGACCAGTCATGATCGAAGAATTCGCGCAGCGCGCCGGTTTCCCGGTCGATAAAATGGTCCATGCAAAGGAAGGCGATTTCATCGGCCAGATTGGTCCAGGCAACGGTATCGAAACCCTCGACCGCCTCGCTGGCAAGGCACGCTTCGAACAGATGCATATGCGGGTTGGAGCAGAGCGGCAGGCGAGGCGGATTGTCTTCCTCGAAGCCCGCCACCGGATGTTTGCAATGCGCCTCCAGTTTTTCGCGCAGCGCGTTGCTGCGCGCGATCATCTCCGCCTTCCGCTCCGGAAAAACCTGCGCCAGATAGGCGAAGGACAGAAACGCGAAAGCCTGATTGTAGAGATCGAACGACGGATCGGTCAGATTGCCGTCCGCATCCGCCACCGCACCGTAAAACCCGCTCGGCTGCAGATAGACCCGGTCGAAATAGGCGATGCCTTCGGTGGCGGGCGTCCGCCAGTCTCCCGGCCAACCTCGGCGGCCGGCTTCCGCGAAACAATAGACCTGGCGCGGCTGGACGCGCGAGCGGCGATCGGCCCGCGTCGGCTGCCCCGCCATGTCGATGGTCTCGACAAAGCCGCCACTCGACGGATCGAATCCCTTGTCCCGCCACAGCGGCAGGGCCGCCTGCGTCAACCATTCGTTCAAAGTGGCCGAAAAGCCGGCAATATCCATGGTCATCTATCCATCTAGCCTCTAGGCACCGAGCGTCAGCGCGTCGACATTCTTGCCGAGAAGCTTGGCCAGCGCCTCGACGACCATGATATGGTCATCGCGCTGCGGCAAGCCCGACACGGTGACGGCGCCGATACAGCCGGTACCCTTGACGACGATCGGAAAACTGCCGCCATGCGGCGCAAACTCGGTCTCCGGCAAGCCGAACTTGGTCGTGATGTCACTTCCCTGCCTGGCCAGCGAAAGACCGGTCGCATAGCTGCTTTTCAGAAACCGGAAAACGCAATTGCGCTTGCGGCGCACCCAGTTCGGATTGTCGGGGGTCGAGCCCTCGAGCGCCGTATAAAACACCGGCATGGAAAACAGCGTCACATCGATGACGACGCCGAGCTTGCGCTCCACCGCCATGTCGCGCAGCAGCGAACCGAGCGCCCAGCCCGTTTCCAGACTGAAACTGTCGAACTGCAATTCGCGTTCCTGAAGTGCGATCCGTTCCAGATCCGCGTCGATATCCATTCTGCGCCCTCCCTTGTTTCAGTCTTTCCAGAGCCATGCGGCACCGCGCACGCCGGAACTGTCGCCATGCACCGCCTTGCGGATCGGCGTCTCGAAACTGTCGCCGAAAAGATATTTGACGATCAGATCCGGCAATTCGTCGTAAATTTCATCGACATTCGACATGCCGCCGCCCAGCACGAACACATCCGGATCGACAATATTGGTCAGCAGCGCCAGGCTGCGCGCCAGGCGGCCGACAAACCGCTCATAGACGGCGGTCGCAACCGGTTCTCCATTGCGCTTGTCGGCAATGATGTCGCGGCCGCGCCGGTCGGTCCCGGTCGTCAGGCGGTAATCCAGCTCCACGCCGGTGCCGCAGGCATACATGTCGAGGCAACCGTGCTTGCCGCACCAGCATTTGTGGCCCGGATATTCGTCCGGCGTCATCCAGGGCAGCGGATAATGGCCGATTTCGGCGGCGATGCCCTGATAGCCGGCATGCACATGTTTGCCGATCGAAAGGCCGCCACCATGACCGGTGCCGACGATGACGCCGAAAACCGTATGCGCGTCCTTGCCAGCACCATCCACCGCCTCCGACACCGCCAGGCAATTGGCGTCATTGGCAAGCCGGACCTCGCGGCCAAGCGCTGCCTGAAGATCGCGCCCGAGCGGCTGGCCGTTCAGCAGAACGGCGTTGGAATTGCGCACGATGCCGGTGCGCGGATTGGGGCTTCCGGGAATACCGATGCCGATCGTTCCCGTTTCGCCCGCCATCTGCTCGGCGGTCGCCACAAGCTCCTGAACGGCGCGGATGCAGGCGTCATAGCCGCTGGTCGGCGTGGCGATGCGGTGCCGTGCCCTCGTCGTGCCATCGCGATCGAGCGCGATGACTTCCATTTTCGTGCCGCCCCAATCAATACCGATGAACATGCTGAATCAAACTCTGTGGGTCTCATTGTCGAAGGCGGCGCCGTATCGGCCGGGTCTCCCCCGTTCCGCCGCCCCTGCTTAACACCGGAAAACCGTCCGGCGCCAGCCCCGGCCAGCGTCACGCACATCAGAAACGCCTGTTCCTGCAAAAGCATCAAAAAGCACACCGGAAAACACTTGGCTTCCGCCGTCTCCTTTTGTAAGTGTTCTCTCCGGTCGGTCCCATAGCTCAGCAGGATAGAGCGCAAGATTCCTAATCTTGAGGCCACTGGTTCGAATCCAGTTGGGATCACCAATTAAATCAATCTTGTAGTCTATCATGCGTTCCTATTCGGCTATTCCGGATACGCTCTTGCTGTTTCGGTAGGCGATTCTCGGCTGTGTCGTCGAGATGCTTTGGTGGTTAGCCTGACGAGCGCAGGCTCTCGATGTTTGTGCCGCTGAACATGGGAGAGAAGTATATACGACGGTTCTGCTACAAGACAGCAAGGGCACTATCAGGGTCCGTACCCGACACGGAGGGCAATGCCGCTTGAGGTTATGAGATACATGATGGTGAAAGACTACGGTTACCGGCGCGGGATTCGGAGGGCGGCGGTTAATTTAACGTCCATCGGACAACTCCAAGACTTGACTCTCCCTACGTCTGACTAACCAATGGTTTCAAAACAACGCTTTCGAGGTCATTATGACAGACCAGCACCCTTATAAGAACCTGCCTGATTGGGCGGACTGGCGTCGATCGGTAGCAGATCGAAACATGTTCCACATCGCCGACCTATGGCAGCCGCGATTCAACATCACCAAGTCGATGCGAATCGCCACCTTTGGATCCTGCTTCGCTCAACACATCGGCCGTTCCATGAAAGAGCGGGGATTTTCATGGCTGAACTGCGAGCCGGCCCCTCCAGGACTTTCGAAAGAAAACGCCAAAAGATTCAACTACAACATTTTTTCGGCACGAACGGGCAACATCTACACGTCCTCCATTCTGAAGCAATGGACGGAATGGGCAGCGGGTATCAAGGCTCCACCCGATGAGGTGTGGAAAAAAAACGGGCGCTTCATCGATCCGTTCCGCCCCCGCATCGAGCCCGACGGCTTCGAATCCGTTGAAGAGATGGTTGCCAATCGCGCCGTGACGATCGACAGGTTTCGCCAATGCATCGAGCAAGCGGACGTATTCGTATTCACGCTCGGGCTGACCGAGAGTTGGTTCAACAAGAGCGGTGGTTACGAGTATCCGCTATGCCCCGGTACGGCTGCAGGCACTTTTGACGAAGCCGAGCACGTTTTCATCAATCAGGGGTACGAAGCCGTTCGTTCCAGCTTGGTCGAGGCGCTTTCGATCATGCGTAACATGAACCCCGGCCTGCGCTTCCTGCTTACCGTCTCCCCGGTCCCGCTGGTGGCAACGAATGCCGGCCGTCATGTTCTCGTTTCGACAATGGCTTCTAAGTCTGTTCTCAGAGCTGTTGCTGACAGTGTGGCAGGCACAACGATCGAACCTCGTTCTGGGCGTACAAAGTTGAAGGCATCTTGGAAGGACTGGGCCATCTACGGCGAACACGAAATCTCGGATGGAGCCTTGTATATCCGCTCGCCTGGCAGCAATCCATTCTACGGTATCAAGCGCAGAACACCATTGAACGTAGTCGAAGACGATAAGGTATTGGTCCGAGTCGAGGCGGAAAGTGACGCAACCATCGTGGTACACGTGTCACCAAACCTGACAACGAGAAAAGACAGCATAAGCGCCTCTCTCCCTATCAAAGACGGTGTGGCAGAATTCGAGTTTCCCGTTGGGTGGACAGGGAACGCGGCGATTTGGCTTAGGCCCGAACGGAAGACCGATTCTATCAAATTTAAGAGTATCGCTGTTTCCCGCCAATCCGATACGGATGGTTTCGTCGATTATTTCCCATCCTATGAAATCATCAATTCTCCGGCGTTCGGAGGGGTGTTCTTCGAGCGGGATCGGCGCGAGGTCAGCCCATACGGGGTCAATTTTGTGATGAACCATTTCTTCAGCGGCCTTGGCGAAGAAGCAGAGAAAGCCGCGGCTCCGAAGAAAAAAGACGACTTTGACGTGATCTGTGATGAACTGATCCTCGGCAGTTTTTCGAAGGCAGCAGAATGACCATCCATATTGTCGGTACTTCGCATATCTTGCCGCTGCGCCAATCTCTATCCAACAACGGCGAAGGCGCCGGGTTCGAGTGGTATTTTGCCAACAACACAGAATACCAAGCCGGTGAATTCATTTGGACCGATGAAGGCTTGTCGCACACCGCTCACGGCGTCACTGCCATTTGGGAAAAACTGTCCCGGCGCCGCTCGGTCCCGATTAAAGCCGGCGACACCGTCGTCGCTTTTGGCTTCGATGACCGATACGACCGCTACAGTTTCTTGGCAGGCAACACCGATCATGTTTCAAGCGCGTGTCGAGCACAAGCCATGCGTGACCTGGTAGCCGAATCGCCTGCGTTGCGGATGGTTGCACTTGTCCGGGAGAACCAGCCGAGAGCAAGGGCAATTATGGTTGAGCCTCCACTGCTATCCCGTTCGGAGCAGCTCAGAAAATTCGTTGATCATATGGTTCTTAAGCACCGGCTGCATGAGCTATGCAGCCAACATGCAGCCGTTGCGAAAAGATATGACGCCGGATATCTGGTCCAAGCGGTCGAAACTCTCCAGATCGAAGGCGACTATATCTACACGCGCGAAGAGTTCATGGCGCCGGACGGGTTCCACTGGGGGGAGAGCGGCATTGAGACCGTAAGGCGCGATCTTATGCCAGCACTGGGCTTGCAGGCGGCGTAACGGCCTCAGGCCCGGCAGAGCAGCATTGGCCTTCGCCGTTCGCTCGGCGGGGGACTTTTTGTGTTTCACTCAAACGATAGGACACCTCCCTGAGTGCCGCCAGCGAGTACACGACCTTGCAGAGCCAAATCGGTAGCCTTCTCGAGTGTGTACGTTGCGCCCTCGCCCCGTGACGCCGACTATCCGATCATTGTCGCGATGCACTGGAAGCGGGCAACGAAACGCTTGTTCCGCTGGATATGTTGCGTGCGATATCGGGACCGGCAGGGTTCGCCCGCTCGAGCCGCAGCTTATATCAGGCAAAGTTTCGGCGAAGCTCAGTAACCCACCCGGACCCCGCCGGCTTCGCTGGCCCCGAAATCGGGCACAGGGGTATAGCCCTGATATTGCGAATAGGTGGTGTTGTTTGCGCCGGTGCTTGCGCATCCCGAAAGCGCCAGAAGTGCGAGTGCTGCAACAGCCATCAAAGATCTCAGTGACATGATTCTCTCCTGTCAGGGGGATCGGCCAGGCCGGCGGATGGCCGGACCGGGACTCTCCCAAATTATCTTCAGTGACAAGTAGGGCCATCGGCCGGAAAGGCGAGATGACACGTGGAAAAGCGTGCGCGGTTTGGAAAAAATGCGCACGCTGGCATTCGGGCCAAGGGTCGGCCCAAAGAAAAAGGCCGGGTGAAAACCCGACCTCTCCGACCCGTCTCGACAACGATTGCCAGTACATCCGTGGTCAACCGCTGGAAACGAATTCCATGGGTGCAATATGGCAAGGGAATGTAACCATTTCAAGACACAGCGGAAAATAACCAAGAACCGGGATCGGCAAAGCCCCTCAAGCCGCATCCAGTGCGATCGTCAGGTCGGCGATCAGATCATCGGGATGTTCGATGCCGATCGACAGGCGGATGGTCGATTCCAAGACGCCGATGCGCTGGCGGACCTCCAGCGGAACACCCGAATGCGTCATCGTTGCCGGATGGCTGGCGAGTGATTCCGTGCCGCCGAGGCTGACGGCAAGCTTGAAAATCTGCAGGGCGTTGAGGAACTTGAAGGAGGCCGGTTGGCCGCCGCGGATATCGAAGGAAAATGTCGAGCCCGCCCCGCTGCACTGCGCGGCAAATGTCTTTCCGAGCGGCGACTGCGGATCGTGATAGGGCAGATAGTGAATGCCCTCGACCTTCGGATGCTCCCGCAGGAAATTGGCGACGTCGAGCGCGTTGCTGTTGGCCTTTTCCATGCGGATCGACAATGTTTCCAGAGAACGGCCGAGCATCCAGCAGGAATGCGGATCGAGCTGCGTGCCGATGGCGCCGCGCAGCGCCTTGACTTGCTTCATCACCGCCTTGGCGCCAAGCGCGGCACCGGCGATCAGATCGGAATGGCCGCCGACATATTTGGTCAGCGAATAGAGCGAAATATCGGCGCCGTGCTCGATCGGCCGCTGGAAGACGGGCCCGAGCAGCGTGTTGTCGCAGGCAACGATCGGCGTATGCCCCTGTTTCTTGCCGATCGCATCGGCGATCCTGCGGATCATTGCGACATCGACAAGGCTGTTGGTGGGGTTGGCCGGTGTTTCGATCAGGATCATCGAGACCCGGCCCTTCGCCATAGCCTCGTCCGCGGCGGCCTGCACCGACGCCTCGTTGACGCCATCGGCAAACCCGACGGCCGCGACGCCCATGTTGAGAAAGGTCTTGGCCAGCAGCGTTTCCGTACCACCATAGAGCGGCTGCGAATGCAGGATGGCATCGCCCGGCCGCACGAAGGCGAGCAGCGTGGTGGCGATCGCCGACATGCCGGAGGAAAACAGGGCGCAGCTTTCCGTGCGCTCGTAAACCGCCAGACGGTCCTCGACGATCTCGCTGTTGGGATGATTGAAACGGGAATAGACCAGCCCCGCACCGGTGCCGGCCGGCGGCTCGCGGCGGCCGGAGACGAAATCGAAGAAATCACGGCCCTCTTCGGCCGACTTGAAGACGAAGGTCGACGTCAGGAACACCGGCGGCTTGACCGCGCCTTCGGAGAGCTCCGGATCGTAGCCATAGTTGAGCATCTGCGTTTCGGGGTGCAGTTTGTGGTTGCCGATATGGGTCTTGGAGGGATGTGGAGCAGTCATGACAGTCTCCGGGGTTTTGACGCGATTTTTGCAGTCTACATCAACTCCGGCCATCGCTTCTTGCCAATTTGCACCCGCTTCCAGCCTAAAATTGCGCGGCGACGCATAAACAGGCCGAAAATCCGGCAAAACCGGCAATTCTACCTATCGTTGGCAACATCAATCCTGTGCCTCGCTTTCGGCATCCAGCGACACATTCATCTGCTTGCGCTCGCGGGCCATGTCGGCGACGGCGGCCCGCAGCCGCGGGTGGCGGGCCATGAAGATATTGAAGTCACGCCTGTCGAGCTTGAGGAACTGGCAGAAATCCACCGCGATCACGTCGGCGGTGCGCAAGCCGCCGCTGAGCAGGGCCATCTCGCCGAAGAAGGAGCCGGCTTCGAGCACAATCGCATTGCCCGGCAGGCGAACCTCGGCAGCCCCGGCGGCGATGAAATACATGGCATCGCCGCGCTCACCGACACGGATCACCTTGTCGCCCGGCGACGCCGATGCCGGCCGGAACAGCAGGAGAAGCTCTTCGAGAGCATGCTCGTTCACCTCGGAAAACAACGGGAAGGTGCTGACCAGCTGCTGTTTCTTCAGCTGCTGCTGACTTTCCTTTTCTTCGACCTTGGCCTTGATCACATCGAGCTCCCGGCTGAGAGCTGCAAGTTTTTGCGCGCCGTAATGCGGCATGGCGTTCCTGAGTGCAGTTCTCAGTTTGCCGGCGGCCCAGAAGATCAGCGGATTGAGGGTGATCGACAGGATGGCGCCGGCAAGGATGAGGTCGTGGCCCTCCGTTGACAGGAGCCCGAGCGAAACGCCGAGCCCCGCGACGATGAAGGAAAACTCGCCGATCTGCGCCAGACTTGCGCCGACCGTCAGCGCCATCGGCAGGGGATAGCGCAAAAGCAGCACGAGGCCGATGGCGATCAGCGATTTGCCGCAGGTGATCAGCGCCACGATCGCAATCACGGCAAGCGGCTGATGGAGCAGCACGGTCGGATTGAACAGCATGCCGACGGAGACGAAGAACAGCACGGAGAAGGCATTCTGCAGGGGCAGCGAATCCGCCGCCGCCCTGTGGCTGAGGTGGGACTCGCTCATGATCACGCCGGCAAAAAACGCCCCGAGGGCAAAGGATACGCCGAAAATCGCCGCCGAGCCGAAGGCGATGCCGAGCGCGATGGCCAGAACCGTGAGCGTGAACAGTTCGCGCGATCCGGTGCGGGCAACCAGCGTCAGGAGCCACGGGACCAGCCTTGGGCCCAGCACCATCGCCAGCGCGGCAAAAGCACCGAGCTTGACCAGCGTCAGCATGATCGTCAGAGCAATGGAGGTGCCGCCGGTACCTGCCTGATGCGCCGCTGCCCCCCGAGCACCCAGCATCTCCGCGACGATGGGCAGGAGAACGAGCGCCAGCACCATCGCCAGGTCCTCGACGATCAGCCAGCCGATGGCCACTCGCCCGTTGGGCGAGTTGACCAGGTTCCGCTCCTCCAGCGCCTTGAGCAGCACCACCGTGCTGGCAACGGAGATGCTGAGGCCGAAGACCAGCCCGGCGCCGATGTTCCAACCCCAGAGGGTACACAGACCGATCCCCAGAGCCGTCGCCAGAACGATCTGCCCGATGGCGCCGGGAATGGCGACGCCGCGAACGGCAATCAGGTCGGAGGCGGAGAAATGCAGGCCGACCCCGAACATCAGAAGGATGACGCCGATCTCGGCCAGTTGCGCGGCAAGAGCGGCGTCGGCCGCAAAGCCCGGCGTGAACGGCCCCATCATGATACCGGCAACCAGATATCCGACCAGCGGCGGCAGGCGGAGCCGGTCCGCGAAATAGCCAAAGACCGCCGCCAGCACGAAGCTGATCGCAACGGTCGCTACCAAAGCCATATCCTGATGCACACTTTACTCCCGAAGACCCGCGCAGTTCCGCCCATACACCGCTTTTGCCATCGTAAGCTGTCAGCAGGCGTTCAATAAAGGGGCATATGGGAAAAACGATGGTTTTATCGCCGCCAGCGAACATCGCATCTGCGGCGAAACGCGGTATCCATGCCGGAATGCGCTGCCTAATTTTGATGCTTGCGCAGAAACGCAATTATTTTAGGCATTGCCAAGTTTGCTGCGCTGCGTCATCTATGCGCCATGGCTTATCTGGACCTCACAATTCTTGTCATCGATGAGAACGCAATCCGCGCGTCCATCATCGAGGAAGGGTTGCGCGAGGCCGGGCACGCGAAGGTGACTGTCGTGCACGAAGTCAACGGTATCGCCCGCATCATCGAGACGCTGCAGCCGGATGTAATCTTCATCGATCTGGAAAACCCGAACCGCGACATGATGGAGCATCTGTTCCAGCTGACGCGCACCGTCGGCCGGCCGATCGCCATGTTCGTCGACCGGTCGGACACCGCATCGATCGAGGCGGCAGTCGATGCCGGCGTCTCGGCCTATATCGTCGACGGCCTGAAAAAGGAGCGGGTCAAACCGATCCTCGACATGGCCGTCAGCCGCTTCAACGCCTTCTCGAGGCTGCAGCGGGAACTTGCCGATGCCAAGTCGGCGCTGGAAGAGCGCAAGATCGTCGAGCGCGCCAAGGGCATCCTGATGAAGATGCGCGGCCTCACCGAGGAGCAGGCCTTTGCCCTGCTGCGCCAGACGGCCATGAATGAGAAGAAGAAGATGTCGGACATCGCCCAGAGCGTCGTCACCGCGGCAGGATTGCTGATGTGATGAACGCACACCAGCCAGACATTTGCCGGCGGGAGGCATTGGAGTGGACATGATGACGAAATTCGATGGTACCGCAGTTGGGCCGCGTGGCGGCGACAGCCGTCTTGCCGCGCCCGCGGGACTGACGGGCGAAGGCTCGCGAACCCTGCGCGCCGGCTTCATTCCGCTGGTCGACGCATCCGTGTTGATCGCAGCATCCGAATTCGGCTTCGCGCAAAAGGAGGGCATCGTCCTCGATCTGGTCAAGGATGTCTCCTGGGCCAATGTGCGCGACCGGCTCGCCTTCCGGCAGTTCGACATCGCCCACATGCTGTCGCCCATGCCGGTCGCTTCGATGCTGGGCCTCGGCTCCAACCCGTCGCCGACGATCACACCCTTTTCGCTCGGACGTGGCGGCAACGCGATCACGCTTTCCACCCGGCTCTATGCTCGCATGCAGCAAGCGGGAGCCCTTTCGGAAACGGCGAGCGCCCTTGAAAATGCGCAGGCCCTGGCAAAGGCCATCTCCGGAATGAAGGCCCGTGGCGAGCCGCTGCCGACGCTCGGCGTCACCTATCCTTTCTCCTCGCATAATTACGAGTTCCGCTTCTGGCTGGCGGCCGGCGGCATCGATCCGGATCGTGACGTCAAGCTCGTGGTCGTGCCGCCGCCGCTGACCTCCGATGCGCTGGCGACCGGCGCCATCGACGGCTTCTGCGTCGGCGCACCGTGGAACATGGTCGCCTCCGAACGCGGCGTCGGCCGCATCGTCGCGGCCAAACAGGATATCTGGCCGTCCGCCCCCGAAAAAGTCATCGGCATGCGGCCGGAATGGGCCGAAACGCATCCGGAAACCGTCTCCCGGCTGATCGTCGCGCTGGATGCGGCCGCGCGCTGGTGCGACCGCCCGGACAATCACGATGCGCTATCGGAGGCGCTTGCCGACAGCCGCTATATCGCGGCACCGGTCGATATCATCCGTCGCGTGCTGGCCGGTGAATTCAATCTCGACGATCAGGGCAATCGGCGCGTCATCGATGGCTATTTCAAGTTCCATGACGGCTTTGCCAATTATCCGCGCCCGAGCCAGGCGCTGTGGATCTACAGCCAGATGATCCGCTGGGGCCAGACCGATCTTTCCTCTACCGGCATGACGGCTGCGGCTGCCGCCTATCGGCCCGATATCTATCGCCTGGCGCTTGGAGCGGACGCCGCACCCTTGCTGGATGACGATATTCGCGTCGAAGGCGCCGTGGATGGCGACCGCTTCATGGACGGACAGGTTTTCGACCCCGCCCGGATCGCCGACTATATCGCCGGATTTGCGGTCAAGAGCGGCATGGGCAGCGGGTCGCTCGCCGAGGAAAACTGACGGCGGCGAATTTTGCGTTGCACAAAATTTCCCACCTGGAAATGAACACGCCAAAGCAGACGCTGAAAATTTTTGCAGATGCAGGATACGGCCAAAATTTACGCACATCCCTGAGATCGATGAAAACCCATTCAATTTCAAAGCGCTAATACTTTCCTTCGAAACTGGCACGGGCCTTGCTTGGTATAATTCGCTGCGGTCAATGGCGATCGCAGTAAGCCGAGCCCAAGACAGGCGCTCGCAGAGACATCGACGTCGCAAGGTTTTTGCAGTCCGGGATGATTTTTCTCCCGAAGACGCAATCTCCGAGCGGCGTTTTTTTATTGCCAAATTTCCGACCGGCCACAGCAGAGGGACCTGTTCATGAAGACGATATCGAGCAACGGCATCACCCGTCGCAGCCTCCTGAAGACAACCGCAACCGCCGCGCTGTTCGGCGCCATCAAGACGGCCTTCCCGTCCGGCGCCTTTGCCGCCACGGCCGGCCCGGAAGTAACCGGCGTCAAGCTCGGCTACATCGCGCTGACGGATTCGGCGGCACTGATCATCGCCAAGGAGAAGGGCTTTTTCGAAAAGCACGGACTGCCGGATGTCGAGGTTGCCAAGCAGGCCTCCTGGGGCGCGACCCGCGACAACCTCGTGCTCGGTGGCGCCGCCAACGGCATCGATGGCGCGCATATCCTCTCGCCGATGCCCTACCTGATGCACACCGGCAAGGTGACGCAGAACAACGTTCCCGTGCCGATGGCCATCCTCGCCCGCCTCAACTGTGACAGCCAGGCAATTTCGGTTGCCAAGGAATATGCCGACACCGGCGTCCAGCTCGATGCCTCCAAGCTCAAGGCCGCCTTTGAAAAGAAGAAGGCCGATGGCGGCGAAGTGAAGGTCGCAATGACCTTCCCCGGCGGCACGCATGACCTGTGGATCCGCTACTGGCTGGCCGCCGGCGGTATCGATCCGGACAAGGACGTCTCGACCATCGTCGTGCCGCCGCCCCAGATGGTGGCCAACATGAAGGTCGGCAACATGGACGCCTTCTGTGTCGGCGAGCCATGGAACGAACAGCTGGTCAACCAGGGCATCGGCTTTACCGCAGCGTCCACCGGCGAACTCTGGAAGGGTCACCCGGAAAAAGCTCTCGGTATGCGCGCCGACTGGATCGAGAAAAACCCCAACGCCGCCAAGGCGCTGATGATGGCCGTGATGGAAGCCCAGATGTGGTGCGAGAGCATGGACAACAAGGACGAGATGGCCGCGATCGTCGGCAAGCGCCAATGGTTCAACGTACCCACGAAAGACATCATCGGCCGGCTGAAGGGCGACATCAACTACGGCAACGGCCGCGTCGTCCACGGCACCGATCTCTACATGAAGTTCTGGGCCAACGGCGCGTCCTACCCGTTCAAGAGCCACGACACCTGGTTCATGGCCGAGAACATCCGCTGGGGCAAACTGGCGCCCGACACGAACATCAAGGCACTGGTCGATCAGGTGAATCGCGAAGACATCTGGCGTGCCGCTGCCGCCGATCTGGGTGTGGCTGCCGCCGACATCCCGGCCACGACCTCGCGCGGCAAGGAAACCTTCTTCGACGGCAAGGTCTTCGATCCGGAAAACCCGTCGGCCTATCTCGACAGCCTGTCGATCAAGGCAGCGTCCTGATGAACAGCTTCATCCTCGCATCCTGCCCCTCACCCTAGCCCTCTCCCCGCAAGCGGGGAGAGGGGACGACAGAGTTTGCCGCTGGTCCCTTCTCCCCGTCAAAACGGGGAGAAGGTGGCCGCCCTTCTTCTTAAACAAGGAGGGCCGGATGAGGGGCTCTCAAGCAGGCCCGGTTCAATTGATTAAGGACGAAGACGATGGCAGCAACAGCACATAAAGAAAATCTGGCTATCCCCCCGGCGATATCCCCCAAGGGTAAGATCATCGCCCTGCCGGGCCGGCCCGCCGCAAAATTCAACACCAGAAAAATCGCGCTTGCCGTTGCCCGCAACGTCCTGCCGCCGCTGATCGTGCTGGCCGTCATACTGGTGATCTGGCAGATCCTCTGTTCCGAGGCCGGCGCCACGCTGCCGCCACCGTCGCAGGTCTGGCAGGAAAGCTACGACCTGATCGCCTATCCGTTCTTCAACTACGGATCGCAGGATATCGGCCTTGGCTGGCGGGTGCTGATCTCGCTGCAGCGCGTCGCCTACGGCTTCGGGCTTGCCGCCATTACCGGCGTCCTGATCGGCGCGCTGATCGGTCAGTCGATCTGGGCGATGCGCGGGCTCGATCCGATCTTCCAGATCCTGCGCACCGTTCCGCCGCTTGCCTGGCTGCCGCTGTCGCTGGCCGCATTCCAGGATTCGAACCCCTCGGCCATCTTCGTGATCTTCATCACCTCGATCTGGCCGGTAATCATCAACACCGCCGTCGGCGTCCGCAACATTCCGCAGGACTATCGCAACGTCGCCAAGGTGCTGTGCCTCAACCAGTTCGAATTCTTCTTCAAGATCATGCTGCCCTCGGCCGCACCCTACATCTTCACCGGTCTTCGCATCGGTATCGGCCTGTCATGGCTCGCCATTGTTGCAGCTGAAATGCTGACCGGCGGCGTCGGCATCGGCTTCTTCATCTGGGATGCGTGGAACTCGTCGCGCCTGCCCGACATCATCGTCGCACTCGCCTATATCGGCGTCGTCGGTTTCATCCTCGACAAGCTGGTCTCAGCCGTCGGCACCATCGTCACCCGCGGCGCATCCGCCAACTGAGGATACTGTCATGAGCGCCTATCTCAAGCTCGATCATATCGACAAGCATTTCGACCGGGGCGGTCAGCGCGCCGAAGTGCTGAAGGGCATCAACCTGACGATCGCCAAGGGCGAGTTCGTCTCGATCATCGGCCATTCCGGCTGCGGAAAATCGACACTACTCAATCTCATTGCCGGCCTGACGCCGGTCTCCTCCGGCGCGGTGCTGCTGGAAAACCGGGAGGTCAACGCGCCCGGTCCGGAACGTGCCGTCGTCTTCCAGAATCACAGCCTGCTGCCCTGGCTGACGGTGTATGAAAACGTCAACCTCGCCGTCTCCAAGGTTTTCGGCAGGACGAAGAGCAAGACGGAACGCCACGACTGGGTCATGGCCAATCTCGACCTCGTCCAGATGGCCCATGCCAAGGACAAGCGGCCGTCAGAGATTTCCGGCGGCATGAAGCAGCGCGTCGGCATCGCTCGCGCCCTTGCCATGGAGCCGAAGATTCTTCTGCTCGACGAGCCCTTCGGCGCGCTCGATGCGCTGACCCGGGCACATCTGCAGGATGCGGTGATGGAAATCCATCTTCGCCTCGGCAACACCATGCTGATGATCACCCATGACGTCGACGAGGCCGTGCTGCTCTCCGACCGAATCGTGATGATGACCAACGGCCCGGCTGCCTGCATCGGTGAAGTGCTCGACGTGCCGATCGGCCGGCCGCGCAACCGTATCGAGCTTGCCTCGGACCGGACCTATCTCAAATGCCGCGAGGCCGTGCTGAAGTTCCTTTACGAACGGCACCGCTTCGTCGAAGCCGCGGAGTGACCGGCATGACCCAGAAACTCGTCATCATCGGCAATGGCATGGCGCCCGGACGCATGCTGGAGCATCTGTTCGAACAGGCCCCCGGCCAATACGACGTCACCATCTTCAACGCCGAGCCCCGCGTCAACTACGACCGCATCATGCTGTCGCCGGTGCTGTCGGGCGAGAAGACCTACGAGCAGATCGTCATCCATGGCGACGGCTGGTACATCGAAAACGGCATCACGCTCTACAAGGGTCACAAGATCGTCGCCATTGACCGGGCGGCAAAAACCGTCACCTCCGATCACGGTGTCACCGAAAGTTACGACAAGCTGGTGATCGCCACCGGCTCCATGCCTTTCATCATCCCCGTTCCCGGCAAGGATCTGCCCGGCGTCATCACCTACCGTGACATCGATGACGTGCAAGCCATGCTGCTGGCCGCCCAGTCGCGGGAAAAGGCCATCGTCATCGGCGGCGGCCTTCTCGGGCTGGAGGCGGCGGCGGGGCTCAATTCGCGCGGCATGGACGTCACCGTGCTGCATGTCATGCCGACGCTGATGGACCGCCAGCTCGATCCGGCGGCCGGCTACCTGTTGCAGCGCGCCTTCGAGGAACGCGGCATCAAGGTCGTCACCAAGGCCAATACCAGGCAGATCGTCGGCACGACCAAGGTCGAGGGCATCGAGCTGGACGATGGCACGATCATCCCGGCCAGCCTCGTGGTCATGGCCGTCGGTATCCGTCCGAATGCGGCGATTGCCAAGGAAGCAGGCCTTGCTGTCAACCGTGGCATCGTCGTTGATTCCGGCATGCAGACCTCGGACGGCGACATTCTGGCACTGGGCGAATGCGCCGAAGTCGGCGGCATGGTCTACGGGCTCGTCGCCCCCTTGTACGAAATGGCGCGGATCGCCGCAGCGCATCTGGCCGGCGACCGCACTCCGGCCTTCGTCCATTCGGACACACCGACGAAACTCAAGGTCACCGGCATCAACCTCTTCTCGCTTGGCGACTTTGCCGAAGGCGAGGACCGCGAGGAAATCGTGCTGCGGGACGCCACCGCGGGCGTCTACAAGCGGGTGGTGCTGAAGGACAACCGCATCATCGGTACCGTGCTCTACGGCGAGACCGCCGATGGCGCCTGGTTCAACGACCTGAAGAAGAAAGCCACCGATATCTCCGAAATGCGCGAAACGCTCATTTTCGGCCAGGCCTACCAGGGAGGGTCTCCGCTGGACCCTACGGCGGCCGTTGCAGCCTTGCCGGATGATGCGGAAATCTGCGGCTGCAACGGCGTCTGCAAGGGCAAGATCACGGGTGCGATCACCGGCAAGGGGCTGACGTCTCTCGACGACGTGCGGGCCCATACCAAGGCATCCGCCTCCTGCGGCTCCTGCACCGGCCTTGTCGAGCAGCTGATGACCATCACGCTGGGCGACGCCTACAATCCGGCCGCCGTGCAGCCGATGTGCAAATGCACCGATCTCGGCCATGACGACGTGCGCCGCCTGATCAAGGCCAAGGGGCTGAAGACCATTCCCGCCGTCATGCAGGAGCTGGAATGGAAGACCTCGTGCGGCTGCGCCAAATGCCGGCCGGCGCTCAACTACTACCTCGTCTGCGACTGGCCGAATGAGTATGCCGACGACTACCAGTCGCGTTTCATCAACGAGCGCGTCCACGCCAATATCCAGAAGGACGGCACCTATTCGGTCGTGCCGCGCATGTGGGGCGGCGTCACCAATTCCGGCGAATTGCGGGCGATCGCTGACGTGGTCGACAAGTTCGACATCCCGATGGTGAAAGTGACCGGCGGCCAGCGTATCGACCTGCTCGGCATCGAGAAGGAAGACCTGCCCGCCGTCTGGGCCGATCTCGGCAAGGCCGGCTTCATCTCCGGCCAGGCCTATGCCAAGGGCCTGCGCACCGTGAAAACCTGCGTCGGCTCCGACTGGTGCCGCTTCGGCACGCAGGATTCGACCGGGCTCGGCATCCGCATCGAGAAGTTCATGTGGGGCTCCTGGACGCCGGCCAAGCTGAAGCTTGCCGTCTCCGGCTGTCCGCGCAACTGCGCCGAGGCGACCTGCAAGGATATCGGCGTCATTTGCGTCGATAGTGGCTTCGAGATCCATTTCGCCGGTGCCGCCGGTCTCGACATCAAGGGCACGGAAATACTCGGCCTCGTCAAGACCGAGGACGAGGCACTGCACTACATCGTGGCGCTGACGCAGATGTACCGTGAGCAGGGCCGCTATCTCGAGCGCATCTACAAATGGGCGAAACGCATCGGTCTCGAGGAAATCCGCCGCCAGATCATGGGCGATGCCGACAAGCGCCAGGCCTATTACGAGCGCTTCGTCTTCTCCCAGCAATTCGCCCAGGTCGATCCCTGGTCGGAGCGCGTCTCCGGCAAGGACAAGCATGAGTTCCGCCCGATGGCGACGGTCGGCTATCCGGAGGCTGCGGAATGATTACCTCCCCCTTGAGGGGGGAGGTCACGACGAAGTCGCGGGTGGGGGTGATCCGTTGCTCGACATGAAAGGTCACCCCACCCCGTCGCTTCGCGCCGACCCTCCCCCTCAAGGGGAGGGTAAAGGAACCGATGCCGCCGCATATTCAGAGAGTAAAGGGAACGAACACATGAACTGGATCGCAATCGGCGATATCTCCGACATCCCGTTGCGCGGCGCGCGCTGCGTGAAGACGCAGCAAGGCAAGATCGCCGTCTTTCGCACGGCCGAAAACGAAGTCTTCGCCATTGAGGATCACTGCCCCCACAAGGGCGGACCGCTGAGCCAGGGCATCGTTCACGGAACGGCCGTCACCTGCCCGCTGCACAACTGGGTGATTTCGCTGGAAACCGGCAAGGCGCTGGGTGCCGACGAGGGAGAAGTGCGGACGATCCCGGTGCGCAATGACAATGGTGCGCTCTCCATCGCGCTCGAAAGCCTGATGATGGCGGCGGAATAGCAGCGATGGAGCAAGGAACACCCCCCTCTGTCCCTTCGGGACATCTCCCCCTCAAGGGGGGAGATCGGACGGCATATGCCGCTGCCTCGTACAGCAATTTTAGCGTCTGGAAGATGCGCGTTGCGGTTGGAGGACACGAACGGCGCGGCAGGCTCCCGATCTCCCCCCTTGAGGGGGAGATGTCAGCAAAGCTGACAGAGGGGGGTGGTTGCAACGAATGCCGGAGCCAGTGGAGGCACGCTCATGTCCACTGAAACCAGGACCACCTGCCCCTATTGCGGCGTCGGTTGCGGCGTCATCGCCAAAATCGACGACACCGGCGCAGTCAGCGTCAAGGGCGATCCCGACCATCCGGCCAATTTCGGGCGGCTGTGTTCCAAGGGCTCGGCGCTCGCCGAAACCATCGATCTCGACGGCCGGGTTCTTCATCCGCAGATCAACGGAGAACGGGCGAACTGGGATGAGGCGCTCGACCTCGTCGCCGCCCGCTTCTCGCAAACCATCGCAGAACATGGCCCGGATTCCGTGGCCTTCTACGTCTCCGGCCAGTTGCTGACGGAGGACTATTATATCGCCAACAAGCTGATGAAAGGCTTCATCGGCTCCGCCAATATCGACACCAATTCGCGCCTCTGCATGTCCTCCTCCGTTGCCGGACACAAACGCGCTTTCGGCGCCGATACCGTTCCCGGCACCTACGAGGATATCGAGCGTGCCGATCTCGTCATCCTCACCGGCTCCAATCTCGCGTGGTGCCATCCGGTGATCTACCAGCGCCTCGCCGCCGCCAAGGCCGCCCGGCCAAGCATGAAGGTCGTCGTCATCGACCCGCGCCGGACGATGACGGCCGATATCGCCGACCTGCATCTGGCGATCCGCCCGGATGGCGACGTGGCGCTTTTCATGGGCCTGCTGGCTCACCTCGCGGGTACTGCCGCGATCGATCAGAACTACATCGGCACGCACACCAATGGTTTCGCAGAGGCCTTTGCGTCCGCCTCGGCCCTCAGCATCGCGGACCTGATGGAATTAACCGGCCTGCCCTCCATGCAGTTGCGGCAGTTCTTCCGCCTGTTCGAGGAAACCGAAAAGGTCGTCACCTGCTACAGCCAGGGCGTCAACCAGTCCGCTTCCGGCACCGACAAGGTCAACGCCATCATCAACTGTCACCTGGCAACCAGCCGCATCGGCCGTCCGGGCATGGGGCCGTTTTCGCTGACCGGCCAGCCGAACGCCATGGGCGGACGCGAGGTTGGCGGCCTTGCCAATATGCTGGCGGCCCACATGGCCATCGAAAATCCCGAGGACTGCGACCGCGTCCAGCGCTTCTGGCAATCGCCTGATATCGCTCGCAAGCCCGGCCTGAAGGCCGTCGACATGTTCCGAGCCGTCGCCGACGGCCGGATCAAGGCGCTCTGGATCATGGCCACCAACCCGGTCGTCTCGATGCCGGACGCCGATGCGGTCGCTGCCGCGATTGCGGCCTGTCCTTTCGTCGTCGTGTCTGATGTCCTGCAGGAAACCGACACGACGCAATATGCTCATGTTCTCCTGCCTTCGCTCGGCTGGGGTGAAAAGGACGGCACGGTCACCAATTCCGAGCGCCGCATCTCCCGCCAGCGCGCCTTCCTCAAAGCGCCCGGCGAGGCCAAGGCCGACTGGTGGCAGATGGCCGAAGTCGGGCGCCGCATGGGCTTTGCAGGCGAATTTTCCTTTCCGTCCGCAGCGGATGTCTTTGCAGAACATGCCGGGCTTTCGGCGTTCGAAAACAACGGCAGCCGCGATTTCGATATCGGCGCCCACCGGCAGATCGATGCCGATGCCTATGATGCACTGACACCGTTTCAATGGCCGCAATCGGAAAACACACAAGCGCAGATCACGCGCTTCTTCGGTGAAGGCGGCTTTTTTCATGCCGATCGCAAGGCCCGCTTCATTGCCGTCGAGGTGCCTGTCTCAGACCGGACCAGCACGGATTTCCCGCTGACACTCAACACCGGCCGCATCCGCGACCAGTGGCACACGATGACGCGGACCGGCAAAAGCGCCCGGCTCTCCGCCCATATCGCCGAGCCCTTCGCCGAAATCCACCCGCGTGACGCCATGGAGATCGGCGTTGCCAGCGCAGGTCTCGTCGAGATCGAAAGCCCCTATGGCAAAGCCGTGGTGCGCGCCCTCGTCACCGACCGGCAGGCGCGCGGCAGCCTGTTCGTGCCGATGCACTGGAATGACCAGTTCGCCGCCAAGGCACGCATCGACGCCGTCGTTGCGCCGCTCACCGATCCGATTTCCGGACAGCCGGCCTCGAAGAATGTCGCCGTCGCTGCCCGGCCGCTGAAGGTGGAAAGCTATGGTTTTGCCGTCTCCTTCGCCAAGCCGCAAAACCTCGACAGCGTTTACTGGGCTCTGGCAAAAGCAGCCAGCGGTTGGCGCTTGGAACTCGCCTTCGATGCGGCACCGGACAGCTGGACCGCATGGTGCCGCACTCATTTCGGCATTCCAGATCATATCGAACCG
Source organism: Pararhizobium polonicum (assembly GCF_001687365.1). Lineage (GTDB taxonomy): Bacteria > Pseudomonadota > Alphaproteobacteria > Rhizobiales > Rhizobiaceae > Pararhizobium > Pararhizobium polonicum. The sequence goes on along the minus strand of NZ_LGLV01000010.1, from coordinate 245,235 downwards.
CTCGGCTATGCGGACGCGCAATCCGGCGACCTGCGCCTCGCCTTCTTCGACGGCGAGCGGCTGCTCGCAGCTTTTTTCCTCGCCCGCCGGCCCGTCGCCGTCGCCCGCAACTGGGCGATCGAGCAGCTCACCGTCCGACATACCGAGCTCGCCAGACGCTTCGCCGTCGTTGCCGGACGCCCCGGCGCCGGCCGCATGGACCCGGGCGCCACCGTCTGCTCCTGCTTCGGCGTCGGCGTCAACCAGATCGTCGCGGCTGTGCGCGGTGGGTGTCACAGCGTCGAAGCGGTCGGCAAAGACTTGAACGCCGGAACCAATTGCGGCTCGTGCCGCGCGGAAATCAGGGGGATCATCGATGGATGTCTTGCAGCTGCTGCCGAGTGACCGAACCACCACCCCTGCCCGCATGGCACCGCTTGCCAAACTGCCGGTCTTCTGGGCACTCGACGGAAAACGTGCCGTTGTCGCCGGCGGATCGGACGCAGCCGCCTGGAAGGCTGAACTGCTGGCCGCCTGCGGCGCCGAGGTCCATGTCTATGCGGAAGACTTGAGCGAGACGTTTGGCAATCTTATCCGTCAGGGTTCGGAATCCGAAAATGGCCGGTTCGTCCATCACCCTCATGAATGGAACGCTGCCACGTTCGAAAAGACAGCCATCGCGATCGCCGACTGTGCGGACGAAGAGGCCGCAGCAGACTTCTTCGATGCCGCCTGCAAGGCTGGCGTCCCGGTCAACGTCATCGACAAACCGAGATACTGCCAGTTCCAGTTCGGCTCGATCGTCAACCGCTCCCCCGTCGTCGTCGCCATCTCCACCGACGGCGCAGCCCCGATCCTCGCCCAGGCCATCCGCCGCCGCATCGAAACGCTGCTGCCGCCGTCGCTGAAATCCTGGGCCGCGCTGGCGCATTCCATTCGCGACAGGGTCAATGAGAAGATAAGCCCCGGTGCGCCAAGGCGGGCCTTCTGGGAAAATTTCGTCGATCGCGCATTTGGCGCGTCCCCCGAAACGGACACAGAATCCGATCTGATCTCCGATGCCGGACGCATTGGTGAAAACGCAAAATCGTCCATCGGCCGCGTGACCCTCGTCGGCGCCGGTCCCGGCGATGCGGAACTGCTGACATTGAAGGCCGTGCGCGCGCTGCAGGCCGCCGACGTCATCCTGTTCGACGATCTGGTTTCCGACGAGGTGCTGGAGCTGGCCCGCCGCGAGGCAAAGCGCATGCTGGTGGGAAAGCGCGGTGGCCGGACGAGCTGCAAGCAGGAAGACATCAACGCCACGATGGTGGCGCTGGCCAAGGCCGGTAAGCGCGTCGTTCGGCTCAAATCCGGCGACCCGATGATCTTCGGCCGTGCCGGCGAGGAAATCGCCTGTCTCGAACAGGAAGGCATCCCCGTCGATATCGTGCCGGGCATTACCTCCGCCAGCGCCATGGCCGCAAGGCTCGGCGTCTCGCTGACGCACCGCGACCACGCGCAGGCGGTGCGCTTCGTTACCGGCCATTCCCGCCTTGGCGATCTTCCCACCGACCTCGACTGGCAGAACCTTGCCGAGCCCCGCACCACGACGATCTTCTACATGGGCGGCCGCACCGCGGGGCAGATTCGCGCCAGGCTTCTGGCCGCGGGTATGAAGAGCGAGACGCCAGCAGTCATCATGAGCGCAGTCACGCGCAACAATGAAAAGCGCTGGATCGGCACGCTGCATGACCTTGCAGAGGCCGTCGAAGAAATCGGTGTCGACAACCCGATCCTGATCGGTGTCGGCCGGGCCTTTTCGCAGGCGCGATCGAGCACGCAAACGGCAGACGAAGCCAAGCTGGAATACGGCCACCCTCAAGCCCGGGCGATATGATGCCGATGGATCTCATCTCCGCACTGGCCCTCAGCCTTGCCATCGGCTTCAGCTGGCACCGGTTCCGGCAAATCTTCTCGCAGGCGACGGACCGGACCGTTCTTCTGTCGCCCGCCACGACCCTTGCCAGCACCGTCAACCTGTCGGCGATGGCCATGGCGTTCAGCGGCAATAGCCCAGGCATCGGCGGAACGATCGTCGCGCTTGGGCTGCTGTTTGCCGTAGCCGGCGATCGCTCGCGTCTTGGCTCGCCGGCGCGCCTGACATTGGCCGTCGCATGCCTGCTTGCCCATGCCGGTCTCAGCGGTTCGTTTTAAATCCGTTCAGCCATCGAATCACCACGCATTTCGCTGTATAGCACCAGCGGAAGCCAAAGCGTTCGTCCCGGACACGGAGCGCATGCATTGCAATCACCCTTTGGAACAACCTGGCGATCTGCACGTTTGCACGGATGCTTAAACAGGAAAAAGTGCAATGCAGATAACCATGCGCGCCGTTGTCTTCGTGATCGTCGGTTCCATTCTGAGCATCCTTGCCATCAAATATGCCCGCAATGATCTGAACGCCACCGTGCCGATGCTGGATCCAGCCGCGGTCACGGGGCCTGCCTGATCCCGGCCCGATCGCCAGCCGCACCGATAGAAAAACCGCCACAATCCATCGTCACTCGTATCGCCCAAGGCAATGCGGACGCCATCGGCAGACGCCTGCCCTGCCGGTTTCCGCTGCGGGCGCGTCGCTGCCTGCCGGAACCAGGCATATCGTACCGAGCAGACGGCAGGAGACGACGCATGAAAAAATGGAGCAACGAGCCGATGCTCCCCCGTCATGTGGAGCTGTGCCAGCGGGTCTTCGATGCCGCCCGGGCGGCCCGCGGCATATCCGCCGACAGCGACGCAAACGACCCGGTGGCGGCACTGGTGCTGACGCTATATCGCCATGGTGTCTGGGACGAAGAGGAATTGCTGCGGCGGGTTCTTCAGGCCCTGGACGAGACATCCTAATGCAGGTCCGGCACCCGTCGTCAGCACGAAAACTTACGGGCTTGACCGCCGCTTAATATTGATAAAAACTGTAGACTATCCGAAGCGGCCTGGCGGTGAGGTGTCGTGAACCAATTGATCGTCAATCCGATGACCTTGTCTGCCACGGGCGCAGAACCCGCTCAGCCGCGCGACCACCGGCCGGTGGTTGCCATCATCGGCGGCGGCGTCTCGGGCGCGGCTACCGCCTTCAATCTTGCGCAGACAGGTCAAAGTCCGGCCCCGGACATCATCGTCTTCGAGCCGCGCGAGAGCATCGGCAAGGGGCTCGCCTACGACACGGCCGAGCCCGCCCACCGCATCAACGTACCTGCCGCGCGCATGAGCCTGCTCAGCGACCAGCCGGATCAGTTCCTGCGGTGGATCGAGGAACGGGCGGCAACAGCCGGTGATCCCGATGCCCTGCGGCCGGACGGCAATCTCTTTCCGCAGCGCAGCGTGTTCGGCGATTATATCAACGCCATGCTGCAGCCGCTTGTTGCCAACGGCACTGTCCGGCATAACCGCTCCACTGTCGCCCATCTGCGGCGCGAGGGCCAACGCTGGTCGATCATCGGCCATGACGGCGCGCAGACCCTGGCCGATATCGTCGTCATCGCCACAAGCCATCCGCCGCCGGTGGCGCCGGGCCGGCTTCAGGCCTTGCTAAAGGATCATCCCCGTTTCGTACCGGATCCGACCAAGGCCGGCGCGCTGGACGCTATTCGCCCGTCAGACCGGGTGCTGGTTGTCGGCAACGGCCTGACGTCGGCCGATGTGATCGCATCGCTGGCACTCAAGGGCCACAAGGGCCCGATCACGGCGGTCTCGCGCCGCGGGCTGCGGTCGCGGGGGCACGCGCCTGTTCCGCAAGAGCCGCTGGGCGATTTTCTCGCGAATCCGGCCTTCACGGCGCGGACACTTCTGAAAAACATTCGCAGTGCCATCCGGCAGGCCACGTCGGATGGCCTCACCTGGCACGGCGTCATCGATCAGGTGCGGGCACAGGGTCAGGCGCTCTGGCAGGTTCTGCCGCTGGTGGAACGCCAGCGCATCGTCCGCCACCTGCGCCCCTATTGGGATGTTCACCGTTTCCGCGTTGCACCGCAGGTGGAAGCGGCGCTTGACAAGGCGATAGCCGAAGGACGCCTCGACATTCTCGCCGGATCCGTCGCGGCCAGTCGCGTCGAAAACCATGACATCCACTGCACGCTTCGCCTGCGGCGAAGCCCTGACACCATCGAGAAAACCTACGACGCCGTCGTCGTCACCACCGGACCGGGGCATGGCGGCATTCTCGCCAGCCAGCCTTTTCTCGCCGAGCTTTCCGAAAACGGCTATCTCGAACTCGACCCGACCGGTCTCGGGCTCTCCTGCACCCGCAATTCCGAAGCCATCGGTCCGGTCGCGGGCGTCACCCCTTCGCTGCTCATCGCCGGCCCCCTGGCGCGCGGCACGTTCGGCGAACTCATGGGCCTGCCGCAGGTGACGGATCATGCCGCCTTCGTCGCCTCGGTGATTGCCGGGCGTTTGCAGGCGCAGGCACCAAAGGCGGTGCAAAACCGGCTTTAAGGAAAGACTTTTCTTAGTCCAGTCGATCTATAGAAATTATAATCTTATCTTTCCGCTCGACTTCTTCCACCCATGGTCCGTGCAAAAAATCGGAGCGCGCGATGGAAACCCTCTTGCAGTACCAGCCTCATATCCGGCAGACGGCCGATCATCTCCGCAGCGATTTCGAAGCGATCGAGACCGCCCGGACGCTTGCCGCCGATTTTGCGACCCGCGCCGCCAACCGTGACGCCGAGCGCACCCTGCCCTACAGCGAGCTTGACGAGATTGCGCGGTCGGGACTGCTGGCGATCACCGTTCCCGCAGAATATGGCGGGCTGGATGTCTCCAACGCGGTGCTGGCCGAGGTCACGGCCATCCTGGCGGAAGCCGATGCCTCGATCGGCCAGATCCCGCAGAACCATTTCTATATCCTCGAGGCTCTGCGCGTCGATGGCAGCGAGGAGCAGAAGCGCTATTTCTTCGGCCGCGCACTGGCCGGCGACCGCTTCGGCAACGCGCTTTCCGAACGCGGTACGAAGACCGTCGGCGACTACAACACCCGGATCACCCCTGAAGGACCGGGCTACCGCGTCAACGGCCGGAAATTCTATTCGACGGGCGTGCTGTTTGCCGACTGGATCACCGTGTTCGCGCTCGATCCAGAGGACCACCTCACCATGTCCTTCGTCGCCAAGGGCACCGAAGGCGTCGAGATCATCGACGACTGGGACGGCTTCGGCCAGCGCACCACCGGCAGCGGCACGACAGTGTTCAACAACGTCTATGTCAACGCCGACGCCATCGTCTTCCATCACAAGGGTTTCGAGCGGCCGACGACGATCGGTTCGGTCGGCCAGATCATCCATGCTGGCGTCGACCTCGGCATTGCCCGCGCCGCCTTCGCCGAAACCGTGGATTTCGTGAAAAACCAGAGCCGCCCCTGGATGGATGCCGGCGTCGAGCGCGCCTCGGACGACCCGCTGACCATCGCCAAAATCGGCGACATCGCCATCCGGATCGAAGCCGCGGCGGCGATCATCGAACGGGCCGGCCGCAAGGTCGATGTCGCGCAGATGGACCCGACCGAGGCCCATGTCATCGACGCCACGCTATCGGTCGCGGCGGCAAAGGTGCTGACGACGGAGGTTGCGCTTGCCGCTGCCACCACGCTGTTCGAACTTGCAGGAACATCGGCCACCCGCATCGGCCTCAACCTCGACCGCCACTGGCGCAATGCCCGGACCCATACCCTACATGATCCGATCCGCTGGAAATCCCACGTCGTCGGCAATTATCACCTGAACGGGGTGAAGCCGCCGAAAAACGGGGCTTTGTAGAGTTAGGGCCGGAACGACCCCATTTCACCAAAATCACCTGGCACAACGGAGTGTGCGTAGCCCCGTCGTTGCTGCCCCATAAGCGGATCAACAGCCCCTATGGTCTGGCCCGGATATCCAGATTGCCATCCGGGTTGAGGACCGTTCGTCAACCCGGATGGCCGGCTACAATCAATCAATGGAAAACAATTCGGCCAACCGGCAGCGGTTTATTTGGGAAGCTTTCGATCCAGCGCAACAACTGAGCCGGTCTCCGCTGCGAACTATCTCTATCGTTTGCAGACAAGGCGATCCTTGACGACCGCGTCGTCTGCAAGAGTTTTCTGAATTTAGCAGCGGCTGCCCCATAGTCCGATGCCGTCGTTTCTGCCCTGCAACTCCCCTGATATTGGGTTGGACAAGGCTTCTTCGTCGTCCTCTCAGCTATACAGGCTCACCACCGGGATCGTGCCGTTCAGGACGAATTCGCCGACTTCCCTGGCCTTGTAGAATACCGGATCATGCAGCGTGTGGGTGCGCACGTTGCGCCAGAAGCGGTCGAAGCGATATTTCTCGGCCGTCGAACGGGCGCCAGTGATTTCAAAGACGCGCGCGGTGATGTCGAGCGCCACGTGGGTTGCATGCACCTTGGCCGCATAGGCTTCCGCCGCCGCCTCGCCGCGTTCCCGCGCCGTCACGTCCCGGCCCTTTGCCAGGGCCGTCTGCACTGCCAGAGCCGCGCTGTCGGCCAGGGCAGCCGAGGCTTTCAGGGACGCCGTAAACTCGCCGACACGCTCCAGAATATACGGATCGTCCGATGCCTTCTCGACACCGGAGGTGATCCACGGTCGCGTCGTGGTGCGGACATAATCGACGGCGGCGGCCAGCGCGCCTTCGGCAGCCCCCAGATAGAAATTCACGAAGACCAGTTGGATCAGCGGCGTGTTGAACGTTGCCAGCACCGGTGCCAGGTCGTTTTCATCGGCCGGCGGGCCGACGAAATCCTCGTCGTAGACGGGGAAATCATGGAATTCGACGCTGCCCGAATCGGAGAGCCGCTGGCCGATATTGTCCCAGTCGTCATTGGCGACATAGCCCGGGCGATCGGTCGGCACGGCGAAATTGGCGATCTTGCCGTCGAGCGTCGCATTGGCGTTGATGTAATCGGACACGCGGGCGGCGGTGGAGAAGGACTTGCGGCCGTTCAGCACATAGCCGCTGCCGCGGCGCGTCAGCGTCAGGCCGGGATCGCGCGGGTTGACCGCCGCGCCCCAATAGAGGTTTTGCGCCACGGTTTCGACGCCCAGCACCTGGGCGCGCGCCTGATCGGCAAAGGACCAGTAGATCGACTGGCTGTTGACATAGTGATAGCCGAGCAGCTGGCCGATCGAGCTTTCCCCGCGCGCCAGGATGCGCACCAGCTTGAGGCCATCGGCCCAGTCGAGCCCGGCGCCGCCGATCTCGCGGGCGTGCAGGGCATTGAGCAGGCCGGCCTTCTTCAGCTTGACGATCTCGCCGATGGGCGGACGGCCTTCCCTGTCGAGATCCGCCGCGCGGGCCGAGAGATCGGCTGAAATCTCGCTGGCGCTGGCAAACAGGCTGTCCCGCGTCACGCCGAGACCGGCCGCATAGACGACGTTGGATTGGCTCATTGGAAAAACTCCGGTTTCTGGAAGAAGGAGGGCGGCGGCGCCACGATCGGCCCCGCCGCCGATACTTGAATGCTCAGAACAGCTTGGCCGGGATCCAGCTGGCCGTCACCGCATCGCTGGCGCTGAAGGCCGGGACCTTGGCCGCCAGTTCCTCGATCGACTTGACGCCGGCTTCGCGCAGGCTCTTCTGGGTGAGCAGCGTTGGCTCGACGGTGATCTGGCGGGGAACCTCCTGGCCTGCGATTTCGAGCGCTGCGGCCCGGATCGACACGGCGCCGACGACGGCCGGATTGGTCGCGACAGTTGCCACCCACGGGCTTCCTTCCTCGACGATCTCCTGGATATCGGCGGTCGAGACATCGGCCGAATAGATCTTGAGCTTGTCGGAAATGCCGAGATCGGCCGCCGCCAGCTTCACGCCGCGGGCAAATTCGTCATAGGGCGCAAAAACGACTGTGATGTCAGGATTGGCCCGCAGCACGGCCTTGGCCTGATCGGCGGTGCTGGTTGCCGTCGTATCGCTGACATTGCCGAAGCGTGCCTTCTCGACGACGCCCTTGTTTTCCGCCTTGAACGTATCCCAGACCTCGTTGCGGCGATCGAGCGGCGCAAAGCCCGCGACATAGACATAACCGGCATTGAAACTGGTGCCATTGTCCTTGACGGCCTGCTCAAGCGCCTGCTTGGCAAGCGCGTGGTCGCTCTGCTCGACCTGCGGCACCTTGGGATTGTTGAGATTGACGTCGAAGGCGACGACCTTGATGCCCTTGTCGAGCGCCTGCTGCACGACATCGCCAAGCGATTCCGGAACGCCGTGATCGACGACGATCCCTTCGACGCCGAGATTGATCGCCTGCAGGATCTGCTCGCGCTGCTCGGCGGCGTCCTGACGGCCGGGGAAAACCCTGAGATCGATGCCGAGTGCCTTGGCCTGCGCTTCTGCGCCGGCCTGATAGGCCTGGAAGAAATCACCGGCCGAAATATAGCTGATCAGCGCCAGCTTCACACCGCCCTTGTCAAATGGGGCGGGCGCACCGGCAATGCCTTCGGCCTTGGCGGCGGAGACAAAGAGAAAGGGAATAAGAGCGGCGGTTGCCGCCAGACGGAAAAGGGATTTCATGGAACGCATTCCTTCTGAGGACAATCGGTCGCGTCTCCCGGCGGCTGCCTGCCCTCCTCGGGACGCATCGCCTATTAGATATTCAATCCATAAATTTAATAGAGTAATTGATGCCATTTTCACCGGTCAGGGAGAATGCTGTTTCGCCGAAACCAACCTGCACGGCAAAGTTTTGCCGAAGCGAATGGGCGTCACCGATGTGCGGAGGCTCCACGCGAACATTCCGCCGCAGCCCGGCCATCCGCAAAGAAATTGCCCCGGCTGCCACTACTTCGCAAAGCTGTTCTCCCCATACGGCTGTCGCCAATCCCAAATATATGACAAATTATATAGACAATAACGATATCGGAATGCCGACCCATGCCGCTGCTACACATCGATGCGCTCAGCCGCAGTTTCGGCCCCACCCGCGCGCTCTCCGGCGCGACCTTGACGATCGATGCCGGCGAGATCGTCGCCCTGATGGGAGCGAACGGCGCGGGCAAATCGACACTGGTGAAGATCCTTTCCGGCGTGCTGCCGGCCGGTAGCGGCACGATCACCCTGAAGCAGCAGCCCTATACGCCCCGAACCCCCGCCGAGGCCGCCGCTGCCGGCGTCGTTACCGTCCATCAATCGACCGACCTGGTTGGCGCTCCGGGGCTTTCCGTCGCCGATACGCTGCTGCTCACCCGCTTTGCAGAGCGCGGCCGGCCCTTTTTCGTGTCCCGTTCCGGCATCCGGCGGCAAGCCCGGGCAATCCTTGACACCGCCGGGTTCGAGCTGCCGCTGGACCGTGATTTCGCCGATCTGTCCGCTGCCGACCGACAGCTGGTGGCCATTGCCCGCGCGCTTGCCAACAAGGCGGAACTGCTCATCCTCGACGAGCCGACCGCGAGCCTGTCGATCGAGGAAAGCCGCCGCCTGTTCGATATTCTCAAGCGCCTGCGCGATGGCGGCCTTGCCATTCTCTACATTTCGCACCGCACCGCCGACCTGGAAGCAATCGCCGACCGGGCGCTGGTCATGCGCGGCGGCGTGATTGCCGGCGCGTTCCGGCGACCCATCGATTTTTCCGCCGCGATCGAAACGATGATCGGCCGCAAGCTGCAATCGGCACGACCGGATATCCGGATTGCCGGGGGCGCGCCTGTTTTCGAAATGCGCGGCGCACGGCTGCTGCCGGATTCAACTCCCTTCGATCTCGCCATTCATACGGGTGAAGTGGTTGCGATCACCGGCGTGCTCGGAGCGGGGAAAAGCCGCCTCCTGTCGGCAATCTTCGGCGCTGGCCGCCTTGCGTCCGGCCATATGTTGCTTAATGGACAGGCTCACCGACCGGAAACGCCGGCTCAGGCGATTGCAGCCGGGGTCGCCATGGCGGCAGAGGACCGGCATCGCTCCTCGCTGATGCCGGCGAATTGGCCGGGCAGTTCGCTGGCGGCCACCATCAGCCTTCCGCACCTCGCCAAATGGTATCCGCATGGCTTGCTGTTCGGCGGCCGGGAGCAACGCGAGGCGGAAAAGGCCATAGCCCGCCTGCGCATCAAGGCATCCGGCCCGCAGGCCCCGATCGCCTCGCTCTCCGGCGGCAACCAGCAAAAGGTGGTGCTTGCCCGCTGGGAAGCCGAGCCGAGCCGCCTTCTGCTGCTCGACGAACCGTTCCAGGGCGTCGATGTCGGCGCCCGCCACGACATCATCCAGGCGATCCGCGGACGGAGCGACCGCGCCACGCTGATCGCCACCTCCGACCCGGAAGAGGCGTACGAGGTCGCCGACCGCATCCTCGTCATCGACCATCACAGCCTCGTCCCGGCGCCGCACGGGCCATCTGCCGTTTCCCAAGGAATTCACGCATGACCTCGATCAATGACGAAAGCCTGTCTCCGCCGGCGCGCAGCGCCACGGCAAAGGGCGAGACAATCCATTGGCTTTCCAGCCTCAGCGCCGCGCTTCGATCCGGCGCCGTCTTCATCCTGCTGGCCGCGCTCCTGCTGGGCTTTACCGCCGCCGAACCCGCCTTCGCCAATATCGGCAACCTGATGAGCATTCTTCAGGCGGTTGCCGTGGTTGCGATTCTGGGCGCGGGCGTCACCGTCACGCTGGCCGTCGGCGGCTTCGACCTTTCGATCGGCGCGGTTGCCGCCTCCAGCGTCATGGCGGCAAGCTACGCGATGATCGTCTGGGGGCTGGATGCCGTTACGACCGTGCCGCTGGTGCTTGCCTTCGGCGCGCTTGTCGGCCTCGTCAACGCCTTCCTGATCGTCCGTCTCAAGGTTCCCGATCTTCTCGCCACGCTGTCGATGATGTTTCTCCTTTCCGGCCTGCAGCTGATCCCGACCGCCGGCCGCTCCATCTCCGCCGGGCTGATCCTGCCGGATGGAACGACAGCCACCGGCGCCTACGATCCCGCATTCCTGCTGATCGGCCGCGCCAGCCTGTTCGGCACCGTCCCTGTCTCCGTCGTGCTGATGGCTCTCGTCGCCATCGCCCTGTATGTCCTGACCGAGCACACCCGTATCGGCCGCCTGCTGTTTGCCACGGGCGGAAACGAGGTGGCGACGCGGCTGGCCGGTGCCTCGACCGCAAGGTTGAAGGTGCTTGCCTATGTCATCTCCGGCACGCTCGCATCGCTTGGCGGCATCGTCATCGCCGCCCGCGTCGGGCGCGGTGATGTCTCCTCCGGCGGTTCGCTGCTGATGGATGCCGTCGCCGCGGCGCTGATCGGATTCGCGGTGCTTGGAAAGCGCCGGCCGAACGTTCTCGGCGCCATCGTCGGCGCCGTCTTCGTCGGCGTCCTGCTCAATGGCCTCACCATGCTCAATGCGCCCTACTACACGCAGGACTTCGTCAAGGGCGCCGTGCTGGTGGGAGCGCTCGCGCTCACCTACGGGCTTGGACGCAACAATGCCTGATGGCGCGCGCAGGACATCAAGTTTTCCGGCACGGCCACCTTCTTTGGAAATTCCTTTCTCGGCACGGCCGTTAATAGACTTATTCTATAGACATTATTTTCTCACAAGGGATGTGTCATGGAACAGGAAAAGTCGGGACAAGGCGTTGGACGCCGTGACCTGTTGAAACTCTCGGCAGTGGCAGGCGCAGCACTCGCCGGCGCCAGCCTCATCGGCAGCCGGACGGCAGCAGCGGCGGACGAGGAGCTTTCGCTGAAGGGCAAGCGCATCGCCATCAGCGCCACCGGCACCGACCACTTCTTCGACCTGCAGGCCTACAATGCCCAAATCGAGGAAGTGAAGCGGCTCGGCGGCGAGCCGATCGCAGTCGATGCCGGCCGCAACGACGGCAAGCTCGTATCCCAGCTTCAGACGCTGATCGCCCAGAAGCCGGATGCGATCGTCCAGATCCTCGGCACGCTGAGTGTCATCGACCCCTGGCTGAAGAAGGCGCGCGATGCCGGCATTCCGGTGCTGACCGTCGATGTCGGCTCGACCAATTCGATCAACAACACCACCTCCGACAACTGGGGCATCGGCAAGGATCTGGCCCTGCAGCTGGTGTCCGATATCGGCGGCGAAGGCAATATCGTCGTCTTCAACGGCTTCTACGGCGTGACGCCCTGCGCCATCCGCTACGACCAGCTGGTCAATGTCGTGAAATATTTCCCCAAGGTGAAAATCCTTGAGCCGGAACTGCGCGACGTCATTCCGAACACCGTGCAGGACGCCTTCACGCAGATCACAGCCCTGCTCAACAAATATCCGGAGAAGGGCTCGATCAAGGCGATCTGGTCGGCCTGGGATATTCCCCAGCTTGGCGCGACGCAGGCCCTGGCTGCGGCCGGCCGCACCGAAATCCGCACCTATGGCGTCGACGGCAGTCCGGAAGTGCTGCAGCTCGTTGCCGATCCGAACTCGCCGGCTGGCGCCGACGTTGCCCAGCAGCCGGCCGAAATCGGCCGCACGGCGATCCAGAATGTCGCCCGCCTGCTCGCCGGCCAGACCCTGCCGCGCGAAACCTATGTCCCGGCGCTCCTCGCCAACAAGGCCAACGTCAACGAGGTCAGCAAGAAACTCGGCATCGGCTGACACGCGCACCGCAATCGGGCGATCCGGGCTCTCTCCGGATCGCCTCTTCTGATCCAGATCGACCAGCAGGACGGACATGTCATGAGCGCAGCTTCACCAGCCGCAGACAGAAGCGGCGATGCCATTCATCTCGAGCGCATCGTCAAGCGTTTCGACGGAGCCCAAGCCCTGAGCGGTGCCTCATTGCGCGTCCGTCGCGGCACGGTTCACGGCCTCGTCGGCCAGAACGGTGCCGGCAAATCAACGCTGATCAAGCTGCTGGCTGGCCTGCACCAGCCCGACGAAGGCCGCATCGAGATCGATGGCCAGACCTATGACAGGCTCACCCCGCACCGGGTCGAGGAGCTCGGCATCCATTTCATCCATCAGGACCGCCTGCTGGTGCCGACCTTCACCGTCGGCGAGGCGCTGTTCCTCGGGCGCGAGCCGCGTATCGCCGGCACGCCCTTTCTCGACCGGCGGCTGATGCAGCGCCGCGCCGGCGAAATCCTCGATGATTATTTCGGCGTCAGGCTGCCCAACAGCGCCCTGATCAGCGAACTCTCCACCGCCGAGAAGCAGATCGTGCAGATCACCCGCGCGCTGCTCGACCAGCCGAAGGTTCTGGTGTTCGACGAGCCGACGGCAGCCCTTGTGCGCCGCGAGGCGGATATCCTCTTCCGGCTGATCCGCCGCCTGCGCGCCGAAGGCGTGACGATTATCTACATCTCGCATTACCTCAACGAGATCGAGGAACTGTGCGATCACGTCACGGTCCTGCGCAACGGCGAGGACGTCGCGACGCTCGCGCTCAGCGAAACATCGGCCACCGCCATCGCGCGGCTGATGGTGGCGCGCGACATCGCGGACATGTTTCCCAAGCGCAGCGTCGCACTCGGCAAGGATATCCTGACCCTCGATCGCCTTTCGGCGCGCGGAAAATATCAGGACGTCTCGCTCACCCTGCGCCGGGGTGAAGTGCTCGGCCTTACGGGGCTGCTCGGCTCCGGTGCCAAGGAACTGATCCGCACGCTGTTCGGCCTCGAAACCGCCACCTCCGGACAGATCGAGATCGACGGCAAGGCCGTGCGTTCGGTCAACCCGGCCCAGTCCGTCGATCGGCATGTGGCGCTTGTGCCGGAAGACCGGCGCGGCAATGGCGTGGCGCTGGACCTGAGCGTTTCGGAAAACATCACCCTGTCGTCGCTCAGACGCTTCACCCGCCTCGGCTTCCTCGATTTCGGCGACGAGCGGCGCGAAGCGGACGAGCTGATCCGCCGCCTTGAAATCAAGACGGCAGGCAGGGATGCGCTCGTGCGCACGCTCTCGGGCGGCAACCAGCAGAAGGTGGCGATCGCCAAATGGCTGAGCCGCCATTCCGAGGTCTATCTGCTCGATGAGCCCACGGTCGGCGTCGATATCGGCTCGAAAGTCGAAATCTACAACCTGATCGGCGACCTCGCCGCCCGCGGTGCCGGCATCATCGTGCTCTCGTCCGACCTGCCGGAGCTGATCGGCATCACCGATCGCATCCTCGTGCTTTTCCGCGGCCATGTCGTGCGCGAGTTCATTTCTTCCGAGACCTCGCCGGACGAGGTTCTTGCCACATCCACCGGATCTTCGGAGACGCTCCGCCATGTCGGTTGACATCCAGCTCGCGCCCACCATCCATTTCGAACCGGATGAATCCACATTCCGTTCAGACAAAGGCCGATCGGGCCGAGGCGCCAATCTGGCCGCAACAGCGCTGCGTGCCGGATCGCTGATCGCGTTCGTCGCCATCCTTCTCGTTTTTTCGGCAACGGCACCTTATTTTCTCAGCGTCGGCAATATCGGCAACGTGCTCGGCCAGTCGGCCATTTCCGGCGTGCTGGCCATCGGCCTGACTGTCGTCCTGATCGCCGGCGGCTCCAATGTCGTCACCGGCGGCATCGACCTGTCGCTGGCCGCCAACATGGGGCTGAGCGCCGCCGTCTACGCGACGGTTGCCCAGCTCGGCTATGGCGACACAACCGCCGTCGCGGCAGCCCTGCTCACCGGCGGCTTGATCGGTCTGGTCAACGCCATCGCCGTCGTCGGCGCGGGCATCGTGCCGCTGTTGGCGACACTTGCCGTGATGAACATCGTCGCCGGCCTTGAGTTGGTGCTGACGCAGAATACCGTCATCCCGGCCTCGACCCCGCTCCTGACGGCCCTTTCATCATCCGGCCCGTTCGGCATTCCGGCGCTCGCCTATGTGCTGCTCGTCTTCACGCTGATCGCCGCCGCGATCGTGCAATATACCCCGACTGGACTTCGGCTCTACGCGGTCGGTGAATTTCCCGATGCCGCCCGCGCCGCCGGCCTGCCTGTCCGCCGGCTGCTTGCCGGCGCTTTCGTCGCCAGCGGCCTGTGTGGCGGGTTTGCCGGCATTCTGTCGGTCTCCAATCTCAGCGGCAGCACCACCGGGTCCGGCGAAATGCTGCTGCCGGTGGTGGTCACCGCCCTGCTCGGCTCGGTCTTCTCACGACGACTGGTGCCGACCGTGATCGGCACGCTTCTCTCCACGCTGTTCGTCGGCTTCCTCGTCAACGGCTTCCAGCTTCTCAACATTTCCAGTGTGCTGGTCAGCGGCGTCCAGGGGCTTCTCATCCTGCTCGTCGTTTCCGCCACGACGCTGCTGCGCAGGCAGGAGGCCTGATCATGACCCTGCAGACCTCCCCAATCGAGACATCCGGCCTGCCGCGCGCCATTATCGGCGCGATCGTCAACAACGCGCTGGTGCTGGCGCTCGTCGCCGTCTTTGCCGCCTTTTCCTTCGCGGCTCCGACGTTCCTTACGATCGCCAACCTCCAGAGCATCCTCGTCAACAACTTCACGCTGCTGGCCATCGTCGCCATCGCCATGACCTTTGCCGTCTCGGTTGGCGGCATCGATCTGTCGGTCGGCACGGCGGTCGATTTCGCCAGTTTCGCCTTCGTCTCGCTGGTGCTTGCCGGACAACCCGTCGTCATCGCGGCATTGGCCGGGTTGGGCGCGGGAGCAGCCGTCGGCGCGTTCAACGCCATCCTGATTTCCGGTATCGGCATTTCGCCGTTTCTCGGAACCCTCGGCACACTGTTCATCGGCCGCAGCATCCAGCAGCTTCTGACCAATGGCGGCAATCCAGTCTATCTGCCTCCATCAGGCGTGCCGGAAGCCTTCCGCTTTCTCGGCCGCGGCGCGATCGCCGGCATTCCCGTTCCGCTCGTCATCGCCGCCATCATCATCGTGACCGCCACTGTCATCCTGACCCGCGCCCGCTTCGGCCGTGTCGCACTCGCCATCGGCATCCAGCCGAGCGTCGTGCGCTATTCCGGCATTACCGCGCGTGCCCATGTCGCGATCGCCTTCATTCTCGTCGGCCTGATCGCCGCCGTCGCGGGGCTGATCCTGTCGGCGACGGTGACCGTCTACATCCCCTCTTCCGGCAACGCCTTCCTGCTCAACGCCATCGGCGCCACCTTCATCGGCACGACGCTCTCCCGGCTCGGCCGTCCGAATGTGGCCGGCACCGTTCTCGGCGTGCTGCTGCTCAGCATTGTCGCCAACGGCCTGCTTTTGACCGGGCTGAACTTCTACTGGCAGCAGGTCGGGACCGGACTGCTGATCTTTGCCGTGCTTGCGCTGAGCTTCATCAACAGGCGCAAGGCAACGGCCTGACATCAAGACAAGGAAATAAGACATGAGCCGCGAAATCAGGCTGAACGCCTTCGACATGAACTGCGTCGGCCACCAGTCGCCGGGCCTCTGGCGGCATCCGCGCGACCAGTCGTGGAAATACAAGGATCTCGACTACTGGGTGCATCTGGCAAAGACGCTGGAGCGCGGCAAGTTCGATGGCCTGTTCCTCGCCGACGTGCTCGGCGTCTACGACGTCCTGAACGGCAATGTCGATGCGGCCCTGCGCCATTCCACCCAGGTTCCGGTCAACGATCCCCTACAGCTCGTTCCGACCATGGCCTATGTGACCGAACATCTCGGCTTCGGCCTCACCGCATCGCTGTCCTTCGAGCATCCCTATACCTTCGCCCGCCGCCTCTCGACGCTCGATCATCTGACCAAAGGCCGCGTCGGCTGGAACATCGTTACCTCCTATCTCAACAGCGGCGCACAGAATATCGGCCAGGCAAGCCAGACCAAGCATGACGACCGCTACGACCTCGCCGAGGAATATCTGGAAGTCTGCTACAAGCTCTGGGAGGGAAGCTGGGAAGAGGACGCCGTGGTGCGCGACCGCGACAGCGGCATCTTCACCCATCCGGAAAAGGTTCACCCGATCCATCACGCCGGCAAACATTTCACCGTGCCCGGCATTCACCTGAGCGAACCCTCGCCGCAGCGCACGCCGGTGCTCTACCAGGCCGGTGCATCAAGCAGGGGCAAGGATTTCGCCGGCGCCCATGCGGAATGCATCTTCGTCGCAGCACCATCCAAGCCGGTGCTGAAGCGCTACGTCGCCAATGTCCGTGAGGCAGCCGAGAAAGCCGGCCGCAACCCGCGCAACATTCTCGCCTTCAACCTGCAGACCGTCATTCTCGGCGAAACCGATGCGGAGGCAAAGAAGAAATTCGACGACTACCGCAAATATGTTTCCTATGAGGGCGCACAGGCGCTGATCTCCGGCTGGACCGGCATCGACTTCGGCCAGTTCTCGCCCGACGAACCGCTGCGCCACCGCCACACCAACGCGGTGCAATCGGCTGTCGAGACCTTCACCACCATCGATCCCGACAAGATCTGGAGCGTGCGGGAAATGGCCGACTGGGTCGGCATCGGCGGCTTTGGCCCGGTCTTCGTCGGCTCGCCGCAGACGGTCGCCGATCTCCTGCAGGAATGGGTCGAGGATACCGATGTCGACGGCTTCAATCTCGCTTACGCGGTGACCCCGGAAAGCTTCGAGGATGCGGTCGACCTGCTGGTGCCGGAACTGCAGAAGCGCGGCGTCTACAAGAAGGATTACGCCAAGGGCACGCTGCGCGAAAAACTGTTCGGCGGAGGCCCCCGCCTTGTCGCACCGCATCCGGGCGCCGGCTACCGCCACTTGCCACAGGATCCGGTAAAGCTGGCGGCGCGCGGCTGAGCCGTCAACGTCCCTGCGCAGCCAGCCGCAGGGCGAGGCTCGAATCGGGCCTCGCCAGCACCAGCTTGGTGTCTTCAATTTTCCAGGACAGCCGCGTCCTCAGGGCATCGAAGAACTTCGTCTCCTGGTCCATCACCGCCGGCACGCACATCTTGCGTGTGGCGCCGGCCGGACCGAAGGTGATGACGTTGTCCTTCAGGTTGAAGATGCCTGTATAGCTGTTGCAGCCCGCAAACCCCGAATAGGTGCCATCGTCGTTGATTTCGAGCGTTGTCTGCAGATCATCGATGACGCCCCGGCCGCCGATATCCTCGGCCAGCCACGTGCCCACCAGCGCAGCCGGCACGGTATCTGCCGCAACCATCGAGACCGAAGCCGTATCGATCAGCACGCAGGAGCATGACAGAAACAGCGCAAGTTTCAGCATCAGCAACATCCTTTCCGGCGAGCGGCAGGCCCGGCCACTGGCCCAACCACTGATAATGATTCGCCGCTCCTGCGACCCTATCGCCATAAGCTTGGTCGAGACCACCCTTGTTGACATCCGCTTTCACCTGTAGAGCCTTGCGTGAAACACAAAAAAACAACGGGACTTGGCCATGACCTCCGGCGCAGCTGAAAAACGCCGCTTGACCATTCTGGGCTCGACAGGCTCGATCGGTACCAACACACTCGACGTTATCCGCCAGCTGGGCGGCCGCGAGGCATTCCAGGTTGCCGCTCTGACCGGCAACGGCAATATCGACCTGCTCGCCGAGCAGGCCATGACGACCGGCACCGAACTCGCCGTCACCGCTGACGAAAGCCAGTATGGAAACCTCAAGGCAGCCCTTTCCGGCACCGGCATCGAAGTCGCCGCCGGCCGCAGCGGCCTGATCGAGGCGGCCGAGCGCGATGCGGGCTGGGTCATGGCCGCGATCGTCGGCACCGCCGGCCTTGCCCCAACGCTTGCCGCCGCAAAGCGCGGCGCCGATATCGCGCTTGCCAACAAGGAATGCCTGGTTTCGGCCGGCGATCTCTTCGTGCGCGCCGTTCAGGCCGGCGGCGGCAAGCTGCTGCCCGTCGATAGCGAACACAATGCCATCTACCAGGTGCTGGAGGAAAACCAGCGCCATGCGGTCGAGCGCATCATCCTGACGGCATCCGGCGGCCCCTTTCGCACATCAAGCCTGACGGAAATGCGCGACGTCACCGCCGCGACCGCCCGCGCCCATCCCAACTGGTCGATGGGCCTGAAAATCTCGATCGACAGTGCCTCGATGTTCAACAAGGCACTGGAGATGATCGAGGCGAAGCACCTGTTCGGCATGCGGCCGGAGCAGATCGAGGTGATCGTCCATCCGCAATCGGTCATCCATTCGATGGTCGGCTACTCGGACGGCTCGGTGCTGGCGCAGCTCGGCTGCCCGGATATGCGCACCGCCATCGGCTATGCGCTGTCGCATCCGGCGCGGCCGTCGCTCGATGTCCAGCGGCTCGATTTCGCCAAGCTGTCGCGGCTCGATTTCGAGGCTCCGGACGAAGAACGTTTTCCGGCCCTGCGGCTGGCACGTCTGGCCATGCAGCGTGGCGGAGCGCAGGCCGCGATCCTCAATGCTGCCAAGGAAGTCGCGCTCGAAGCGTTTATCGGTGGGCGAACGGGCTTCCTGCAGATGGCCGAGATCACGGAAGCCGTCATGGAAGCGATGATTGCGATAACGCCTTCATCCACGATGGACGATGTTTTCGCAGTCGATGACGAAGCCCGGCGCATGGCGAGAGCGATCGTCGAACGGGATGCCGCCGCCGCTTGAGCGCGATGGCTTATACCCCGTAGACCGCCTCGACGATCCTGTCGGGAAACTCACCCATGCAGCCTTCCAGCGCATTGTTGGTCATGCTCAGCACCGTCAATCCCTTGGCCGGATCGATGGACCAGCTGTGGCCGTAGACACCGCCCCAGCGAACCGTTCCGGGAGACTGCGGTGTCAGCGCGCCGATGGGATCCTCGACCACGGCGCCGAAATAACCGAATTTGCTGCCGGAATCCGTGACCAGAGCGCCGATCCGGTTGGCAAGACCCGCCTGCACCGTTTCGGCTCTCAGCACATCCTTGCCGCCGGTCCGCAATGTTTCGAGAAAGGCGATGATGTCGCCAGCCGTTCCCGCCATGCCGGCACCACCCGACTGGAATGCCTTGCCGTTGAAGATCCGCGAGGGCGAAAATCCGAGCGTCCAGCCTGCCTCCTCCGGCGCGAAATAGGGATCCGACATCCGGACGGCGGCCGGCTGTGAATCGGTATAGGGCACGGCAAGCCGCGCGGTATCGGTGACATGAAAACGGCTGTCGGCCATGCCGAGCGGGCCGGCGATGTACGTCACGACGGCCTCTTCCAGCGAACCGCCATGCACCTTGGCAATCACCGCGCCGAGAATATCGGTGGCGAACGAGTAAGCCCATTGCGTGCCCGGCGCAAACGCCAGCGGCACGGCATTATGGCGGCCGAAATTGCCTTCGTAGTCGAGATCGGTATCCAGCAGGCCGCAGCTGATGGCCCGGTCAGCGGGCAGAAGCTCCAGCGCCAGATCGTAGACCAGCCCCGATGTATGCGTCAGCAGCTGATGGATCGTGATGTCGGCAACGGCGCCATCCGGCGTCTTCGGCCGGAACCACGGCAGATGGTCGGCGACGCGGTCTGACAGAGCCATCAAGCCACGATCGATCATGGCCAGGGCGGTGGCCGCGACGATGGGTTTTGTTACCGAGGCCAGCCGAAAGATCGTGTCGAATTGAACCGGAACCCCGGCTTCCCGATCGGCAAACCCGGCCGCGCGGCGGAAAATCGGCTCACCGTGCTGATAAACCAGCACGACGGTTCCGGTAACCCTCCCGGACGTGAGGAACCGGTCGATGACCTCATCAAGCCTGCGTTCGACGCTCATGACCTAAACTCCTGCAAGCCGCCAGAATCAAAAATGCGGACCATCTTTCGACAATCCGCATTGCAAATTCAAGCCTTTGGCAACGATCAGGCGACAGCCCTTGCCAGCGCACAGCGCGACCAGAGCTGATGCAGCGCACCGACCAGATGATCGATATCCGCATCCGAATGCAGCGGCGTCGGGGTGATGCGCAGGCGCTCGGTCTTCTTCGGCACCGTCGGATAGTTGATCGGCTGGACATAGACACCGCAATTGTCGAGCAGCAGATCGGAGATCCACTTGCACTTGGCCGCATCGCCGACGATCACCGGCACGATATGGCTCGGGTTGTTCAGATGCGGAATGCCGTTCTTGTCGAGCAGGTTGCGCAGACGGCGAACCCGCTCCTGATGGGCGAAGCGTTCGACCTGGCTTTCCTTGAGGTGACGGATCGAGGCGACGGCACCGGCAGCAAGCGCCGGTGGCAGAGCGGTCGTGAAAATGAAGCCCGAGGCAAACGAGCGGATGAAATCGCACAGCGCCGTCGATGCGGCGATATAGCCGCCCATCACGCCGAAAGCCTTGCCGAGCGTGCCTTCGATCACCGTCAGCCGGTGCATCAGGCCTTCGCGCTCGGCAATGCCGCCGCCGCGCGGACCGTACATGCCGACGGCATGGACTTCATCGAGATAGGTCATCGCACCATATTTGTCGGCAAGATCGCAGATGTCCTTGATCGGCGCGATATCGCCGTCCATCGAATAGACCGATTCGAAGGCGATGATCTTTGGCGCACGCGGGTCTGCGGCTTTCAGCTTGGCTTCGAGGTCGGCGACGGAATTGTGCTTGAAGATCACCCGCTCGCATTTCGAATGGCGGATGCCTTCAATCATCGATGCGTGGTTCCCGGCGTCCGAAAAGACGATCACGCCAGGAATCTTCGAACAGAGCGTTCCGAGCGCCGCCCAGTTGGACACATAGCCGGACGTGAACAGCAGCGCCGATTCCTTGCCGTGCAGATCGGCAAGTTCACGTTCGAGAAGAACGTGGTAATGGTTGGTGCCAGAGATATTCCGGGTGCCGCCAGCACCCGCGCCACACTGGTCGATGGCGAGTTTCATCGCCTCGGTCACCTTGGGATGCTGGCCCATGCCGAGATAGTCGTTGGAACACCAGACGGTAACGTCCTGCTTCTCGCCGCTCGCATTGTAGCGCGTCGCCTTGGGGAATTGTCCGCGCTGGCGCTCCAGATCGGCAAACACCCGGTAACGGCCTTCGTGATGCAGGCTGTCCAGCTCGCCTTTGAAGAAACTCTCGAAATCCATCATTGTCTCCAGAACCTTGCCGTCTTTTTGAGCGAAAGCGGCCCGGCGTCAACCCTTGCAAAGGGTCGCAGCGGCCGCCTGCGGCAAAAGGCCCCTAATTTTGAACAGTTCCAAACTATCCGTCACAAATTTCATTCCATCCGGCGCGGAGTGAGTCAAGTCACAAGAAAAGGACGGACCGTCCCGCCCTTATATTCTGTTTCAAGAAAACCAGCCGTAATCCGCTATGCGGCGGCAACCGCGTCTGCGGAGACAACCGAGCGCCGTCCGGAAAATTGCAAGAGGTGTCACGCAGGGAACTGCGCTTTCAGCTTCTGTTCAGCTTGAATGACGTTCTCTTGCGCCGAAGGGGGATTTGCAGGATATCTGTAGACGTTCACAGGTAGCGAATTATCTTTCGGCATTGCAAGTTCGACCGGAAGGGGACCTTACCGTCCATCTTCCATCCCTGGGGAGAAACGGACGGCGGGGATTTGAGTTCACGCGTCCAGATTGGAGAGACAATGAAAAAGGCCATCGTGCTTGTGCTGCTCGCGCTATCCGTCGCCAGCTGCACACAGACTGAAAAGGGTGCCGGTATCGGCGCAGTTTCCGGAGCGATCATCGGCGGAGCGATCACCGGCAACGTTCGCGGCGCTGCCGTCGGTGCTGCGATCGGCGGCGTTTCCGGTGCCGTCATCGGCCATGTCGCCGAACAGCCCGGCCAGTGCTATTACCGCGACCGCTACGGCCGCCGCTACATCGACGATTGCCGGTAATACCACGCACCCGACGCACCGGCGCCTGCCCTTTTTGGCGGCAGAAAACACGGCTGGACCCCGGAGAAATCCGGGGTCTTTTGTTTCGAATGCATCACACAAAGTGCGCTTTTTCCGAGAATTTCGCCTCCCTGCCTTCATCAACAGGGCTTTGCTGTGTAGGGTCATCGTTAATGAAAGGGAAAACCTTGTCATGCGATGGTGGCCTGCCGTGACGGCGGGCAGATGTTGAAAGTAGCCTGAACAGCGGAATGCGGAAACGAATGCGTCTGCCGAACATAAGTGTTGCGTATCGGAAGGCTGGCACTGCAATTGCGGTCGCGGCTATGGCTGCCTGTGGGCCGCTTTCGGTATCGGATGCTTACGCATTCAAGATTTTCGGCATGCGCTTCTTCGAGAAAGACGCGGAAGCCACCGATGTCGTCGATCCCGTCAACTACAACCTGACCCTGAATGAAGGCTCCGGCGACGCGGACCTCAAGCAGGCACTGGAAAACAGCTCCCGCCTGTTTCAGGACAAGGAAAAACCGGTTTCCGGCGACCTCGGTCTTGCCATCAAGGCGCGCGACGACCGCGACCGTCTGCTGGCAGCGCTCTACGAACAGGCGCGCTATGGCGGCATTGTCAGCGTCACCATCAACGGTCAGGATATCGACACGCTGCCGCCCGATCCGGTGTTTCCGCATGGCGCCGCGGTTCCCGTCGAAATCACCGTGAAGCCCGGTCCGGTCTTCACCCTGGGCAATGTCGTCCTCAAGGGGGACGCTGCGGGGCACAGGCCGGACGAATACCTGAAACCGGGCACAAGAGCCGATTCGACCCTCATCATCAAAGCCGGCGAAAAGGTTGTCGACGATCTCAAGGAAGAGGGCCGGCCGCTTGCCAAACTGACCGAACGCAGCGTCGTAGCCGATCATGCGACCAACACCGTCGACGTCACGATCGCGGCCGAGGGCGGCCCCGTGGCACCGGTGGGCGCTGTCACCGTCACCGGCACCAAGACGGTCGATCCCACCTTCGTCGCCGATTATTCACGCCTCAACGGCGGCAAGCCCTATTCGCCGGAAGCCTTGCGCAAGGCGTCCGACCGGCTACGCCAACTGGGCGTGTTTTCCAGCATCACCATCCGGCAGGCCGATCAACTGGCGCCGGATGGTACCATCCCGATGGCCATCGAGGTCTCGGAAGGCAAGCACCGCTATTTCGGCGCCGGCGCGCAATATTCGACCACCGACGGCTTTGGCATCCAGGGCTACTGGGGCCATCGCAACCTCTTCGGAAGGGCGGAATCGCTGCGCCTCGAAGGCTCGGTCAGCCGCATCGGCGAAACGACGGACATCGGCAATCTCGATTATTCCGCCGGCCTGCTCTTTGCCAAGCCCGGCGCCTTCGGACCGGCCTCCACCTTCAATGCCAGCCTGAAGGCGCAGCTGCTGGATCCGGATGCCTACAAGGCGACGATCTTCACCGGTGCCGCCGGCGTCACCGTCGAACTCTCCGACACCGACACGATCTCCGCCGGCGGCGAACTCAGCTGGGCGAATGTCGAAGATGCCTTCGGCAAAAATGAATACCTGACCGCGGCGATCCCGATCGAATATGTCCGCGATACGCGCGACAACAAGCTGAACCCGGCCTCCGGCTACCGTGCCTCGATCAACGCCAAGCCCAGCTACGAGATCAACGGCCAGACCTTCTTCAGCTCCTTCGAGGGGTCGGCTTCGGCCTATCTCGGCCTCGGCGCGGAAAACCGCTTCGTGCTGGCCGGGCGGCTCGGTGCCGGCGTCCTGGCCGGCGGTGACGGCCTCGCCTCGATCCCGGCCAACCGGCGCTTTTACCTTGGCGGCGGCGGCACCGTGCGTGGCTATTCCTATCAGGAGATCAGCCCGCGCAACGGCGACAACGAGATCCTCGGCGGCCGGTCCTATGTCAACGCCACGCTGGAGGCACGCATCGGCATCACCGAAAAGATCGGCCTTGTTCCCTTCATCGATGCCGGAACGGTATCGGCCAAGACCACGCCCGATTTTTCCGATATCCGCGCCGGTGCCGGCATCGGCCTTCGCTATGCGACACCGTTCGGGCCGATCCGGCTGGATGTCGCCGTGCCGCTGAATGCCTATCCGGGCGGCACGAAATACGGAATCTATGCCGGTATCGGCCAATCCTTCTGATTGCCCAAGGCAGTCACCACGGCCTGAAGCCGAACCCCGGTTTCAGGGAGAAGCAATTTCACCGCGACGCGACTTGCGCTATGGATGACCGATGAATCGTTTGCCCCGCTTCCTGAAAACCGCCTCGCGTTGGCTGGTTTACTGCCTCGGCTTTGGCCTCGTCGCCGTCGTGCTTGTCACCCTGTTTGCCGGCTTCACGGCACCGGGCGCGCGCTTCGTTGCCGCCATGATCGAGAAATACGCCTCGACGCCGGACCAGATCGTTCGCATCAACGATCCGAGTGCGCTGCTCAGCGGTGATTTCACCGCCTCCAGCGTGACATTGTATGACAGCAAAGGCATTTACGCGGAAATCCGTGAAGTCGCGATCGACTGGTCGCCGGCGGCACTGTTTTCCAGGCGCTTCGATGCGGCCAGCCTTTCGGCCGGATCCGTGCGTCTCGAGCGGCTGCCGATCCCGTCGCAGGAAACCCGGGAAGTCCGCCGAACCTTCGCCTTGCCGCTCGACGTCAAGATCGATGCCTTCAATCTGAAGGAGATCGTCATCGGCAAGGATATTGCCGGGACGGATCAGTTCCTGAGCGCCGAGGGCAAGCTGAACGCCACCAATGCCAGCATCGCCGCCGCCCTTGCCGTCGCCCAGCGAGACAGACCGGATGCCAAGGCCATTGCCGATATCGTCTTTGATCCGGCCGGCAACGCGCTGACGCTGGAAACCACCATCAATGAGCCCAAGGGCGGACTGCTCGCCAAGGCCATGCGCCTGCCCGGCGAACCCGCGCTCAACATATCCGTGACAGGCGAAGGCCCGCTCTCGAAATGGAGCGGAAAGGCAACGGCCGCCCTCGACGGCAACGAGGTTCTAAAGCTTGACGGCCAGCACACGCTGGCGGCCGATGGTTTCCGTACCGTCTCCCTCAAGGGCGGCGGCACGTTCAGCGATCTTTTGCCAGCTGCCTTCAGGCCGTTGTTCGAAGGCACCACCGATATCGACGTCTCGGCAGCACTCGACGGCAAGACCATTCGCATCCAGACAGGCAAGGTCTCGACCGGCGCGCTGACGCTCTCTGCGTCGGGCACCTACAGCACAACGGGTGAAAACGACCTGCAGGCAAGCCTGACCGGCAAGACCGGCCCGATCGATTTCCGCCTGCCGCTGGCAAAGGGCGAGGCACAGCTTTCCATCAACAGCGCCAATGTTTCGCTGATCGGTGAAGCGCAAAGCGCCGTGCTCGACCTCGGCGCCGATATCGGCAAGGCGACGCTGCCGCAGGGCGAGATCGACGCGATCAGGCTGCACGCCTATAGCGATAGCTTCAACCTGTCGACAAAAACAGGGCCGCTGAAAACCACGATAGAGACCGGCGCCACACGCTTTGTCAGTGCCGATATCGACCGCCTCGTCAAGGGCCCGGTCAAGATCGACGGCACGCTGTCGGTCACCCCGGAAACGGTATCCTTCGACCCGGTCACGCTGGAAAGCGCCAGCATCGGCGGCACGCTGACGGGTTCCTATGCGATTGCCGAAAACACACTGGCAACGGCCCTCAAGCTCTTCGCCGTGCCTGCCGTCCTGCCGCCGGCGCTGGCTGAGAAATTCGACACGACCATTGCCATCACCGGCAACCTCGCAACAGGCGCCAATGGCAGCGTCGATGTCAGCGATCTTGCCGTCAAATCCGGAACCGTCGAGGCAGCGGGATCGGCGGCGCTCGAAACCGGCAATCTGACGGCGGCGATCACCGGCACCATTCCCGAAATCGGCAAACTGCTTGCCGGCGCCAAGGGTGTCGCCAATTTCAGCGCCAACGCCACCGGGCCGCTTGAGGCGCTGGCGGTCAAGGCCGAGGTGACGGCGAATGGCGCAACGCTGGCCGGCCGTACCCTCAACGGCCTCGCCGTCAATGCTGATGCCGTCATCGGCCAGAACGGACCGAACGCAACGGTCACCGCCACCGGCACGCTCGACGGACAGGCGATCAACGCCAAGGCCGAGATCGCCTCTGCCAAGGGCAGCACCAGCCTTCCGTCGATCGAGGCCACCATCGGCGAGAACACGCTGAAAGGCGCGCTGGACCTGAGCGAGGATTTCCAGCCAAGCGGTTCGCTTGCCTTCAACTTCCCGGATGTCGGTCTGCTGGCCGCAATGGCCGGTCAAACCGCATCCGGCGACCTTGCCGGCTCGGCCAGCATCAAGAGCGAAAACGGCATCACATCGGTTGTCGTGAAAGCCGGTGGCACGGGCATCACCCGTGGCGACCTGATCATCGCCAAGCCCGCTGCCGACATCACCATTGCCGACCTCAAGGCCCTGGCAATCACCGGCACCGTGACCGTCGAAGAGGTGACACAGGGCGACAACCGGCTGGCCGGTCTGTCGCTCGGTTTCGATCAGCAGGGCAGCAGGACGAATTTTGCCCTCGACGGCAGCTATGACGCAGCCCCGCTCACCGCACGCGGCGACCTGCAGAGCGCCGATGGCAAGACGACGATCAACCTTCAGTCCTTCGCAGCCGCCCCGAAGAAAATCCCGCTGCAACTGGCGGCCCCGACGACGATCACGATCGAGAACGGCGCGGTCAACCTTCAGCAGCTTGCCATCGCCGCATCCGGCGGAACGGTGACGCTCAACGGCAGCGCCGGCGAAAAGCTGGATATGACCGCAGAGCTCGCCGGGATCGATGCCCGCCTGCCGCTGGCAAAGGGCGAAGCCCGTCTTGTCCTCGATACCGGCACATTGACGGCGAAGGGCAGCATGGAGTCGGCCATCCTCGACGTCAAAGCCACCGCCGGTCAGCTCGCCTTGCCACAGGGCCGCCTTGAGGCCGTCAGGCTTACCGCGCACAGCGATACCTTCAATCTGTCCACTCGCACCGGCCTCGTGAAAACCAGGATCGAGACCGGGAACATCCAGCTGACAAGTGCGGATCTCGACCGGCTGGTCAAGGGACCGTTGACGATCGAAACCACCCTGGACGTATCGCCCGACAGGATCGGTTTCGATCCGGTCACCGTCGACGGCAGCAACCTCGGCGGCACAATTGTAGGCTCTTTCGAAATCCCTGCAAACGCCCTGAATGCCGGGTTCAATCTGTCCGTCCTTCCTGCCGGCCTGCCGGCGTCGCTCGCACCCAAGTTCGACACGCCAGTCGCACTTTCCGGCATGGTGACGACAGGCGCGGATGGCGCGGTTGATATCAGCAGACTGGCCGTCAATTCCGGCACCATCGAAGCCGCCGGTTCGGTGGCGCTCAAGGCCGAAAATCTGACGGTAGCAGTGACCGGAACCCTGCCCGATCTCGGCAAGATTCTGGCCGATGCCAGCGGCATGGCGGACTTCAAGATCGATGCCAGCGGCCCGCTCGACGCTCTCGGCATCAAGGCCGAGGTCACCTCCAGCGGCGCAACGCTCGCCGGCCGGACGCTGAGCGATCTGCAGCTGACAGCCGATGCAACCGCCAATCCGAAAAACCCGCAGGCGAAAATCAAGGCCACCGGCGCGCTCGGCGGCCAGGCCATCAACGTCAACGCCGACCTCGTATCGGAGGAAGGCCGCACCAGCGTTCCGGTTCTTCAGGTCCAGGTCGGCGACAACAGGCTGAACGGCAAGATCCAGTTCACCGCTGATTTCCTGCCGCAGGGGACGATCGACTTCACCTTCCCCGATGTCGGCTTGCTCGCCGCCATGGCCGGTGAAAAGGCATCCGGGGATATCGCCGGATCGGCGTCCATCGACAGCAATGGCGGCACCACCTCGATCGCACTCAAGGCCAGCGGCTCGGGCATCAAGCGCGGCGATCTCGTCATCACCAAGCCGGTCGCCGATATCACCATCGCCGACCTGAAGGCACTGGCGGTCAAGGGCAATCTCTCCGTCGAAACTTTCGCGCAGGGGCAAAACCGCGTCAGCGGCCTGAAGCTCGATTTCGTCCAGCAGGCCGGCAAGACCAATGTCACGCTCGACGGCCAATATGACGGGGCGCCGCTCAACCTGCGCGCCGACATCCAGACCGCCGGCGGCAAGACCGTCGTCAACCTCGCTTCTTTCGCAGCCGCCCCGAAAAGGATACCGGTCAAGCTGTCGGCACCGGCGGCGATCATCATCGAAAACGGCACGGTCAGCCTGCAGAAACTGACGATCGGTGCATCCGGCGGCACGGTGGCGGTGACCGGCTCGGCCGGCGAGAAACTGGATCTGAATGTCGATCTCAATGCCCTGCCCGCCAGCCTCGCCAATACTTTCGTGCCGTCGCTCGGCGCCGACGGCGCCATCAGCGGTGCGGTCGGCGTCAAGGGCACGTCGGCGGCACCGGTCGTAACCTATGACCTGCGCTGGGCCAACGCCGCCGTTGCGCAGGCCAGATCCGCCGGTGTCGGTGCGCTCGACATCACCGCCAAGGGCCAGTTCGCCGACAACGATGTGACGCTCGACACCACGATCAGCGGTCCCGGTGGCCTTGCCTTCAGGGGTGGCGGCAAGGTCGGCATTGCCGGCAACCGGCCGATCGACATGAAATTCGCGGGCAGCCTGCCCTTCGGCCTCGCAGCCAACCTTTTGGCGGAGCAAGGCTTCACACTGACCGGCGCTGCCAATGTCGATGTCACCGTCACAGGCGCAGCGACCGCACCGCAGATCACCGGGACGATCTCGACCTCCGGCGCACGCCTTGTCGATGTCCGCCGCAATCTCGCGATCACCGACCTCATGGCCAACGTCGCCCTCGACGGCAAACAGGCGAACATCCAGAAACTGTCCGGGCGGCTTGCAAGCGGCGGCTCGATCGATGTTACGGGCACGATCGGCATCGCGGCCGGCTCCGGTTTTCCGGCTGATCTCGCGATCCGCCTCGACAACGCGACCTATGTCGACGGCAGCCTGTTCACCGCCAATGTCAACGGCGCCATGACCCTGCAGGGACAGCTGACGGCAACGCCGGTGCTGGGCGGCAAGGTCACCATCCGCAAGGCCGCCATCACCATTCCGGAAAAGCTGCCGGCCTCGCTGTCGGAGATCAACATCAAGCACAAGAATGCGCCTGCCGACGTCAGGCAGATGCAGGCGGATATCCGTAGCGATACGGCAAGCGGCGGCAGCACCAAGAGCGGCGGCGTTGCCTTCGATCTGGCGGTCAGCGCGCCCGGAAAGCTTTTCGTTCGCGGCCGTGGCATCGACGCGGAACTCGGCGGCGACCTGACGATCCGCGGAACTGCCGCCCAGCCGGCAGTTTCCGGCGGTTTCGAGATGCGGCGCGGCCGGCTGGAAATTCTCGGCAAGCGGCTCGATTTCGCCGATGGCACGATCAGCTTCGGCGGAAACCTGATCCCGACGCTCGATCTCGACGCAACTTCAACTGCCGGCTCGACAACGATCACCGTCAATGTGGCGGGCCTTTCCAACAACCCGAACATCACCTTCTCCTCATCGCCCGCCCTGCCGCAGGATGAAATCCTGGCGCAGCTGATCTTCAACCGCTCGCTGTCCAACCTTTCAGCCCTGCAGATCGCCCAGCTGGCCAGCGCCGTCAGCGAACTGGCCGGCGGTGGCTCCAACTCGCTGCTGAGCGGCCTGCGCAACAAGCTCGGCGTCGACGATCTCGACGTCTCGACGGACGCAACGGGCGGCGCCACCGTGACCGCCGGCAAATATCTCAACGATCGCACCTATCTCGAGCTTCAGTCCGGCGCCGAAGCCGGCGGCGGCAAGGCGATCATCAACCTCGATGTCGGCCGTGGCGTGAAGCTGCGCGGCGAGGCGGGCGCAAGCGGAGCCGGAGGCGGGGTTTTCTATGAGAAGGAGTATTGAGCGGCATAGATGACGCCGCTCAATGGTATCCAACTTAAAACGCCGCCGAGATCTTACTGGTCTTCAGCAGGATATTCGTTTCCGTCAGGTTGATCCCGTCGATCAGCCGGATCAGCCGCAGCGTCTCGTCGAAGGTGCCGAGATCCTTGTCTTCCAGCTCGGCGATGAAATCCCAGCGGCCGTTGGTGGAATGAAGCGCGCGGACCTGCGGCAGGCCGCGCAGCTGCATTGCGACGCGATCCGCCATCTTGCCATGCACCTCGATCATCACGATCGCCCTGACACCGCTACCGGTCAGCTCCGCCCCAGTGCGGATGGTGAAGGCGGCAATGGTGCCGGAAGCCACCAGCCGGTCGATGCGGGCGGCGACCGTGGCGCGCGAGGCGCCGGTCGTGGCGGCAAGCGAGGACACGGGCGTGCGGGCGTTGTGACGCAGGGCACCGATCAGCGCGTGGTCGAGATCATCCAGACTTATCATAATGGTCACCAAGGCTTATCAAACTGTCGATAATTGCCCTCTATTTGCCAGTTTTCCACCTATTTGCCAACGCTGAAACCCCTATAATCCGCGTACAAACCGGGCAAACCGGCATCACGCAAACCTGCGGGGAAAACCATGGCTGAATCCAAGAAAAACATCGTGCTGATCGGCGCACCGCTCGAAGAAGGCTCTGGCCGCAGAGGTGCTGCGATGGGCCCCGCCGCCCTGCGCATTGCCGGCGTCGACACCATCCTTGCCGGCCTTGGCCATACGGTCACCGACGAAGGCGACCTGAAGCCGCTGCCTGCCCGCGATCTCGCCAATCATCCCGGCGCCAACAACCTGCAGATCGTTGCCGCCATCACCCGCGCGCTCGACGAAACCGTCCACGAGGCTGCCCGCACGGGCAAATTCCCGCTCATCCTGGGCGGCGACCACGCACTGTCGATGGGCTCGGTCTCCGGCATGGCCCGCTATGCAGCAGAACAGAAGCGCCCGCTTTTCGTGCTCTGGCTCGACGCGCACGCCGATTTCAACTCGCCGGCAACATCGCCCTCCGGCAACATGCATGGCATGCCCGTCGCTTTCTTCTGCGGCCAGGCGGAATTCGCACCGATCCTCGATGCCGGCCGCCCGATGATCGATCCGAAAAATGTCTTCCAGGTCGGCATCCGTTCCGTCGATGACCGCGAGCGCGAGGAAATCGCCGAGCACGGCGTCAATGTCTACGACATGCGCGCCATCGACGAGACCGGCATGGCGCATATCATGCACGAGATCATCGCCACGATCAAAGCCGCCAACGGCCTCCTGCATGTCAGCCTCGACGTGGATTTCCTCGACCCGGAGCTGGCCCCCGGCGTCGGCACCACCGTGCCCGGCGGCGCGACATTCCGCGAAGCCCATCTGATCATGGAAATGCTCTGCGACAGCGGTCTCGTCTCCTCGCTCGATCTGGTCGAGCTCAACCCATTCCTCGACGACCGGGGCAAGAGCGCCCGCATCCTCGTCGAGCTGACGGCCAGCCTGTTCGGCCGCCGCATCCTCGACCGCCCGACCCGCAGCGCCTGAGCCCCCCGCCTATGGAGAACCGCATGAACACGACCAATGCACTGATCGAAACCGAATACCGGCTGGGCGCGCATAATTACAAGCCGATCGACGTCGTGTTGTCGCGCGGTGAAGGCGTCTATGTCTGGGATCTCGACGGCAA
Organism: Pararhizobium polonicum; assembly: GCF_001687365.1. Lineage (GTDB taxonomy): Bacteria > Pseudomonadota > Alphaproteobacteria > Rhizobiales > Rhizobiaceae > Pararhizobium > Pararhizobium polonicum. The sequence goes on along the minus strand of NZ_LGLV01000010.1, from coordinate 212,953 downwards.
CCGCTATCTCGACTGCCTTTCGGCCTATTCCGCCGTCAACCAGGGCCATTGCCATCCGAAGATTCTCGCGGCGATGGTCGAGCAGGCGCAGAAGCTGACGCTGACATCCCGCGCCTTCCGCAACGACCAGCTGGCGCATTTCTACGAGGAGCTGGCGGCGCTGACCGGCAGCCACAAGATCCTGCCGATGAACTCCGGCGCCGAAGCGGTCGAGACCGCCGTCAAGGCGGTGCGCAAATGGGGTTATGAGGTCAAGGGCGTCGCGCAGAACAAGGCCGAGATCATCGTCTGCTCCAACAATTTCCACGGCCGCACCATGGGCATCGTCGGCTTTTCGACCGACCCGGACGCGCGCACCGGCTTCGGCCCGTTTGCGCCCGGCTTCAGAACCGTTCCATTCGGCGATATCGAAGCCTTCCGCGCCGCCATCAATGAAAACACCGTCGCCTTCCTGATCGAGCCGATCCAGGGTGAAGCCGGCGTGATGATCCCGCCGCAGGGCTATTTCCCCGAGGTCCGCACGCTCTGTTCAAGGCACGGCATCACGTTGATCCTCGATGAGATCCAGACGGGCCTCGGCCGTACCGGCAAGCTGCTCGCCGAGGAGCATGAGGGCATCGAGGCAGACGTGACGCTGATCGGCAAGGCCCTGTCCGGTGGTTTCTATCCGATCTCCGCCGTGCTCTCCAATTCCGAAGTGCTCGGCGTGCTGCAGCCCGGACAGCACGGCTCGACCTTCGGCGGCAACCCGCTAGCCTGCGCCATTGCCCGCGCCGCGCTGAAGGCGCTGACCGAGGAGGACATGATCGGCAACTCCGCCCGCATGGGTGACCGCTTCCAGAACGGGTTGAAGAACATCCGCTCCAACATCATCAAGGACGTGCGCGGCCGCGGCCTGATGCTGGCCGTCGAACTGGTGCCGGAAGCCGGCGGTGCCCGCAAATATTGCGAAGCGCTGAAGGAGCGCGGCATCCTTGCCAAGGACACCCACGGCGACACGATCCGCATCGCCCCGCCACTGGTCATTACGCAAGATCAGGTCGACTGGGCCGTCGAGCAGTTCGCCGGCGTTCTGACATCAAACTGATTGTCAAGCATGCGCACCGGCCGATCAGCCGGTGCGCATTCCTTTGCCGCGAAAAATCATCTCTTAACGATTTTCGATATAAGGTTCTCTTCAAGGCGCGAACGGCTATCCAGCCGCGCATGACGCATCGCCCCCGACCGGATGTAACCGGCATTCCAGACATTTTTTCTGACGCGGCAAGCGCAGGCGGGAAACGGTTCCGCCAGCTGCATGCGGCCGACGAGTGTCCAAAGCTGCGCGTCGAAACGCCAGCCGAGGGTCGCAACCGGAAGGAACCGCAGATGACGAATGCATTGAAAATGACAGGTTTCGACGGTGAAACGCTCGAGATCATTGCCTTCCGCCTTCACGATCAGGAGTTCTGCGTGAAGACCACGACGATCCGCGAAATCCGTGGTTGGGCGCCTTCGACGCCGATCCCGCATTCGCCGGCCGACGTTCTCGGCGTGATGAACCTGCGCGGCACCGTCATCCCGATCATCGACCTCGCCCACAAGCTCGGCATGAAGAGCACGGTTGCCAACGAACGCAGCGCCATCGTCGTCGCGGAAGTGCATAACATGGTCATCGGTCTCGTCGTCGACCGCGTCTCCGACATCCTGACCGTCCGCGGCGACCAGGTTCAGCCGGTCCCGGAAATCACCACCTCCTTCGACAAGAGCTATGCCGAAGGCATCATCGCCAATGAGACCGGCATGATCTGCTTCCTCAATCTCGCCCGCATGTTCAAGGAACGGGACATGGAAGACGTCGCCGCCTGATTGGCGCCTCTTCTCTCTTTGATCGAAGAGCGGCTACGGCCGCTCTTTTGCATTTTAGGCGGGCCATATCGGCCGCGTCTTCGCCCGGCGCCAAGCCCGGACGGAACAAAACCCATCCCGGCCTGTTATCAACCGTAACGCATGTCCGGAGGTGACAGTCATGGAAGTAATCGGCACACAGGTCCACCCGCAAGCCTCATCCGGGTTTATGACCGTTGAATTCGTTGGCGAAGATGGCGATGTCATCTCGGTTCAGATGCATCGCGGCGAAAATGACGGTCTCAATCGCCTCAACGCGATCGAAAAAGCCAAGGCGATGATGCTGAAGGTGGCAAATTCGAAACAGCCGGACAAGGATGCGGTCGAGGACGGCACCGAGCACGGTGGCACAGCCGACGGGGAATCCCCGGCCGTCATATCGCTGCGCAGCGCCAGGGCAGCGCACGATACCGGCACGCTGGAAGAGCAGCTCGATGAGGGACTGGAATCGTCCTTTCCCGCTAGCGACCCGGTTTCGGTGACGGTCAGCACCATACCGAGCGGCCGCATGGACCCCAAAAAAGCCGGGAAGCAATAATCCGCTTTCATAAAAAACGGCCGCTCTCCCGCCGGAGGGCGGCCGTTTTTGTTTGAGAACGCATATAACGAAAGTCGTTATACTCTACGGTTTGGCAATTGCAGCCAGCCTGCGGTCGAAGCTGTCCAGAATGCGCTTGACCAGTGCCGGATAGTCCTCGTCGAAGTGGTGGCCTCCGTCGATGGCGATGATTTCCACGCCGGTATCCTTCAGCGTCGGGCAGACATCGTCGTCGTCATCGGTGCCGTAGACGCACTGGATGAGAGCAGGCTTGATCTTGGCGATGTCGTCTGCCGGATCTCCGGCGCCGTCCGAGCCGGATGCGCCGATCCAGCCGAGCACCGAAATCTTGTAATCCACCTGATGCGAGACGGCGAGCAGCGACAGCTGTGCGATCCGGTCGCGATCGGCCTGCGGCAAGAGATTGTAGGTCCGGGGCAGGATATCGGCACCGAAGGAATAACCGATCAGCAGGATATGTTTCACATTCCAGCGCTTGGCGTAAAGGCTGATGATGCGATGCAAGTCGTCGGCCGTTTCCTGCGGCTGACGTTCCGACCAGAAATACCGCAGCGAATCGACGCCGACCACCGGCATTCCCTGCTGCTGCAGCAGATCGCCGACCTCCTTGTCGATATCGCGCCAGCCGCCATCGCCGGAATAGACGATCGCCATCGTGTCGCGCGTTGGCTTGGCATCGAGCACCGTCAACGGCAGGCCGAGCGGGTTGTCGTCATCCGCGGATGCGGAAACAAGATCCGACAGTGCGTCGGGAAAAGCCGTCCACAGGTCGTCATCCGTTTCCGTTATCTCGATATCGCTGTGTTTGGCGGTCAATTCGGTCACATGCGCGCGGCCGTCCGCCGGCGCGGCCCCCGTGAACAGCACCGTGACCGGATTGGGCAGCGGCCCGTCGGTAAGGCCGTAGATCATGTGGTCGCCCACGGTTTTCTTGTCGGCCGGTGTGCACAGCTGCTTGGTGAGGGCGATACCGGCCTCGGGGTCGACGGCCAGTGTCTGCCCGATCGTCGCCGGCGGCGTCTGTGCGGCAATGGCCAGGGCAAGCGCCCCACCGGCGCCGGCGCCGGCCACGATCGGCAGGCGGTAATCGTTGTTCTTGGCCGCACGCTGGACCTGCTGGCTCAGCGCCTCGATATCCGACACCATATAGATGCAATCGCCGTCGTCCTTTGCCAGAGACGCCAGGTAGCTCGGCAGATCGATACCGATCACCAGCGCCCCGCCATCGGTGAGGGTCTTGGCAAGCGCACCCTCCTTGTCCGACCAGCCAGCCTTGTCCGAAATCAGGACGACGGCGGCGGAGACATCGCCGGTGGGCATCAGAATATGCGGCGACGGGATCATGCCCGTATCGAACTTGGCCGGGTCTTCGGCGCGGGCTCCGCTCGCCCCAAAAAACAGGCCAGCGGCGAAAACGGCGTGACAGCAGGTCTTCCAGATCATTTTCTTACAATCCCCTTTACACCGCCGCCAATCAGAAACGTTGCATCCATGAGTGCCAGAACAGGATTGATACCACCACCGGCCGCCATATAGCGAGGCTGCCAATGCGGATGAAACTTCGATTTGAAGGCCTTCAATCCCTTGAAGTTATAGAAACGTTCGCCGTGTTCGAAAACCGTTCGCCCGATTTTATCCCAGACGGGAGACGAGCGGCGCTCCGAAAGGCCCGCTAGGGGAGCCATGCCGAGATTGAACGTCTTGAACCCCCTGTCGCGCAGAGATTCCATCAGCGAGACAAACAGGAAGTCCATCGAGCCCTTGGGCGCATCCGGCGAAAACCGCATCAGATCGACAGACCCTTCCGCCAGTGTGTCGGTGACGAGAATATTGGCAAACGCCACGATCTGCCCCCCGACCTTGAGGATGGCGACCGGCTGACTGGCAATATAATCCGCATCGAACGCGCCCAGCGAAAAGCCCTTCTCCTTGGCCCGGTGATGCGCCAGCCAGCTGTCGGAAACGGCGGTGAGCGCATCGATGATCTGGGGAACCCCTTCGGGCTCCACCATCTCGAATTCCAGTCCGTCTCTCTGCCCGCGGCTGACCGTCTGGCGCAGGCTGGCCCACTTGCCGCCCTTCAGGTGGAACGTCGTCAGATCCATCAACGCCAGTTCGCCGAGGCGGAACGCGCGCAGGCCGGCATCGGCATAATAGGACAGGCCGGCGGGCGAAACCTGATAGAAGACCGGACGGCAGCCACAGGACCGCGCAGCCTCGACAAATTGCCAGATCAGGTCCGGCCAGGCATCGCGCGGGCCGATCGGGTCGAAGAGGGCGATCCAGGAGCGCGCCTGCCGGCCGTACATGATGAAAGCCCGCCCATCTTCGGAAAACATCAGGCTCTTGTCGTTCATCCGCACCAGATTGGCATCGGACATATCCTGCCCGGCGGCAATAGCGATCGCCTTTTGCAGCGCATCGTCAGGGGTGGCACGCGCAAACCCCTTTGCCGGACGCATCAGGCTCCACAGCGCCACGGCACCGGAAAAGATCGTCAACCCGAGAACGGCGCGAAGACCACGCGGCGCTTCGGCCGAAAGCTCGAACTGCCACCACAGACGGTTGCTGTATTCCACATCGCGATAGACGAACAGGAGAACGATGCCGGCAAAGAAGCTGAGTGCCAGCATGGCCGAAATCCACGAAGGCGTCAGCGGTTCGCTGGTAAAGGTGGCCGGCCGGTTGAAAATACGGCGGGTGGCCAGAAGGCTGATGATGAAGAAGGCCAGCAGACTTGCCTCGATCAGCGCCACCGCCTTGATCAGCGAGAAGAGCAGGGCAACGGAGGCAATCACCAGTGCCGCCCACCACGCACCATCAAGCCGCCGCGCCAGACCGCGCGCCGCGATCACCAGAACCAGGCCGAGCAGACTTGCCAGAAAATGCGCGCCTTCCAGGACGGGAAGCGGGAAATAATCGGATAGGAAGGCCAGGTTTTCGTCCGGCGTCGGCGTCACGCTGGAAAACACCAGCATGGCCGAGAGAACCAGCGCCAGCGTCGCCAGCAGCACCGGCGTCAGCCGCCCGGCAACCCGGCGCAGGCTGGAGGCGACGGGGCGGCGATAGAGGCCCCGCGCTTCCGTGCCGATGACGAAGATGACCGCCAGCAGCAAAGGCAGGACGTGATAGATCAGGCGGTACAGCATCAATGCGCCAAGCACCGTGTCGACGTCCGCCGTCTGTCCCAATGCCGCGATGATGACCGTCTCGAAAACGCCGAGCCCCGCCGGTACATGGCTGAGCACACCGAGACCGACGGCGATCGAATAGACGGCCAGGAACGCCGGCCAGCCCATGACTCCTTCCGGCAAAAGCACGTAGAGCACGGTCGCGGACGCTGCGACATCGAGAACCGAAATGAGAAACTGCCGGGACGCGGTGCGTGAATCGGGAAGTCTCAGGGCAATGCGGCCAAGATGCAGGACGCGTCCGTTCCGCCCCGCGATCATCAGGCCACCCAGGCCCGCCAGCACCAGCACGGCAATGACCCGAAGCCAGGCGGGATCGAGCCCGACCAGCGGCGCGATCTCCGGCGCGATGACCAGAAGGCTCAGCGAGGCGATGCTGGCAAGTCCCAGCCCGAAGGCCAGCGTGACGAATGCGATCACCCCGGCAATTTCCTCGGGCTTCACACCCAGCCGGGAATAGGCGCGGTACCGGATGGCTCCGCCGCTGAGCGGGCCGAACCCGGCGGTATTGCCCACCGCATAGGCGGCAAACGCGGTCAAGGCCACATCCACATAGGGCAGCTTGCGCTTGACGTAGAGAAGCGCACCGAGATCGTAGAAGGTCAGAGCGACGAAGCTGAGAGCGGTGAACGCAACGGCGAACACGATGGAGAGCCAGGGCGTGGCGCTCAAGGCAAGCACGACGTCATCGTAGCGGACTTCGCTCGTCAACTGAAAGATGGCGAAGCCGACGATGAGCAGAACGGCGGCGGTGGCCCCGCCCTTCAAAAGCCAGCGGCTACGGCGCGAACGCTGAAACAGGGAAGGAGCGCTCTGGTCGCTCGGCTCGGTCTGATCGGAAATATCTGTCATGTGGGCACCCTGCTGATGCTACTTGGAACGATAGCATGGGCGAGGATATACATCCGCTTCGATCCGCAAATAAAGTGAACTTCCTGTAATTTGTCGGAAATGGCACTTCACCTTTCTGATCACTCTTTCGGGTTTCTATCATCGTGGCAAATCTATGCCGAATGTGTCTTCCACATCGGCATATCACGATGATTGACCCGCTCGGGGTTGCAGTCTATCTCGCTTCCATGGCGGAACAGACCCATCGACAAAAATCGGGCGAAACAAAGTTGAATGCACTGCGGGAGCGGCTGCGGGCGCTTTATCTCGGAACCAGCCGCAAGGCGATCCAGTTTCAGGTCGCCATGGCGGTGGTCGATCTTGCCATCATCATCTTCTTCCTGCTCGGCCCCTATTTCAGTGCAGGCAGAACCTACCTCATCATCGACTACGCGATCGCCGCCCTGATCGCCTTCGAGCTCGGCGCGCGGGTGCTGATCGCGTCGAACCTCAGACGCTGGCTGACGCGGCCGATGACCTGGGTCGATATCGCCATCCTGGCAACGCTGCTCTTTCCGGCGCAGTTTTCCAATTTCGCCTTCCTGCGCGCCTTCCGCATCTGGTCGCTCGGCCAGAGCAAGGTGTTTACGCTTTTGATCAAGCGTGCGGGCTATGGCGAATGGGAAGACGTCATCCGTGCCTGCATCAATTTCCTCACCTTCCTCTTCCTCGTCACCGGCTTCGTCTACACGGCGTTTTTCTATCATCAAGCCGGCGTCGAGGGATTTGTCGATGCGCTCTATTTCACCGTCGCCACCATTACGACGACAGGCTTCGGCGACATCACGCTTCCCGGAACGCTCGGCAAGCTGACCTCGATCGTGACGATGATCTTCGGCATTTCGCTGTTCGTGCGGCTGGCGCAGGCGATCGTCCGGCCACACAAGGTCGTCTTCCCCTGCCCGCAATGCGGCCTGCAGCGCCACGATGCCGACGCCGTGCATTGCAAGGCCTGCGGGCATATTCTGAATATTCCCGACGAAGGGAATTAAGCCGGGGCGCCGGGCAACACTTGAGAAGAAACCGGATACCACGCGTCGACGGAGCCGGAAGACAAGACGGCATCACCGTGGGCCACGGGTCGATTGTGCGCCACAATCGAATCATGCGAGGATAGCGCCAGCCTTTGCCGTGGCGCCTCGCCAGCCACAGAAAAGTCGCGCGTTCCCCGAGTTTGTCTTCCTCCCACGAATGTCGGTCCCTGCGCGATGGCATGGTTTGTTTTATTTTATACCTTGATCTGCCTGTTTTTTCTCGACAATACCTATCGCGAGGGTGAGATGGCCGGAAACGGCTGGGATGGAATGCGTGTTCTCGGACTGGTTTTGTGCCTGGTATGGCCGCTGCTCCTCGTTCACGTCATCATCCTGGTCTACAGGGCCCGGCAGACGGGCTGACAGACGTCCATAATCCCGCCCCGGAAAGATGCCAGGATAGGCTTGGCACAAACGAGAAGCGCCGGATGGCCAAGGCATGAAAGAGGAGCGGAAAAGCCGGTCTGGAAAGATCTTCTTTCTCGCCGCTGTCGGTCTGATCTTTGCCGGCATCCTGGCGACCGTGCTGCTCGCCAATGGCCACCGCAACCTTGATCTTCTGCTTGTCTATCTCGGTTATCCCGATCTGCTGGCAAAGCCTGAACCCGCGCCGAAACAGATCACGATCACCCAAAGCAGAGGCCTTCGCCTGCCGCCGGCGCGCATGGTTCTGCCGGTCTACGCCTTCGCCGATTTCAGGGCGCCACAACAGAATTTCGTCCGGCTGATCCAGAGCGATCCGAAAACCCTGTGCGAACAGCTGAAGAGCGGCGGCTTCGGCGATCTCGACTGGACGGTCAGCAGCGCCACCAAGGACAACTGGGAATGCTCGTCCTCCGTCGATCTCCCGGTCAGAAACGCGAACGAACCCGCCCAATCCTCGATTTTCATCTTCATCAAGGGGGACGGCGAAAACCGCGTCACCTCCTTTCGCGTCAAGCTGAATATCGAGAACGACGCGGATGCCATCCGGGTCGCCGACCTTGCCGGCAGTGCGGCCAACATCTTCCTGCGCCAGGTCCGATGGGGGAACCCGGGCGAAATCATCGGCAAGATTCACGCGCTCGAGGCCTTCGACATCCGCAATTTCGGCAGCCGGATCCAGTTCAAGAGAGAATTCGGCGAGACACCGCGCTACAATTTCCTCGCCAACCAGATCGGCAAGCCCGGCAACGGGACGCCGGGGGACCTGTTCTTCGACCGCGGCAAATGGTTCCCGCTGACCGGCAGCGACGGCCTGCCGATGATCGACGGGATGATGGCGGGCGAAAGTTCCGAAGGGTGGACACTCTCAGGCCCTGAAAACACGGCACCGTGACCGAACCGGTCCAGTCATAAAAATTTCAAACGAACCGACCTTACGCTGAAGCCGGCAACGGCGATGCAGCAACCCCATGCTGTTTTGCGGCAAGAGCTTGAACGGCAACTCTAATCCACCCAAAATTGATCCGTTTCGGAGCGCTGCAAATTAACCACAGATAAGAAGATTGCATCAGCGACGGCTTGTCAAAGTCGATCATATTTAATAAATGGTTAAAAAATAAAAATATCTTTAGCAGACAAATAATTTTCAGGGACGGCAATACTCAACGGGAATACCGGACATAAGAACCTTGCCGAAAAGGCGAGGAAACCATTTATTTTGAGAATAGAAAATCGACCGGCTTCTTTGGACAAACACATTTTTCGGAAAAGGCCGGACATAGGCCTGCATCGTCTGTCAAAAGTGCCAGGAGTATTTAAAGCCATGACAGAAAAAATGATGTTACAACAATCACCTGCTATCGGAGTGGAGGATAGCATGTTGATCAGGACTATTTCTGGAGGGTATACCGTTCAGGGCAAGGAACGGCGTGCGGATGAAAGCAATTTCTACATCAATCCGGCCAGCGCACCGGACTTGCCCGTTCAACTCGCACTCAAGCGGGCGTTCGATATCGCCGGGTCGTTTTTCGGCCTTCTCGTTCTGGCGCCCGTCGTCCTTCTCATTGCCGTACTGATCAAGCTGGAAAGCAAGGGCCCGGTTTTCTTCAGGCAATTGCGCACGGGCCTCAACGAGGCTCCGTTCGAGATCCTGAAGTTCCGTTCCATGTACACCGACCTCTGCGACTGGAGCGGCGTGCGCCAGACGGTCGACAATGACCCGCGCATCACGCCGCTCGGTCGTGTTCTGCGCAAGACCAATCTCGACGAACTGCCGCAGCTGTGGAACGTTCTGATCGGCGACATGTCGCTGGTCGGGCCGCGTCCGCATGTGCCCGACATGCTGGCTGCTGGGCGCAGCTATTCCGAACTGGTGCAGGGATACGAGTATCGGCATCTGATGCGTCCGGGTCTCACCGGTCTGGCACAGGCGCGCGGCCTGCGCGGCCCGACGGGACACCGCTGGATGGCGATCCGCCGCATCGTCTGCGATGTCGAATATGTCCGGAACTTCTCGCTGTTCCTCGACATGAAGATCATGATCCGCACCGTCGTCAACGAGTTAAGGGGCGGTACCGGCCTCTGAGACTTCAAGACCGGAACGGCGGGTGTTCCCAAGCCCCGCCGTCGGGAACATCAATCAACGAAAAGCCGCCCGGAGACTGTCTCCGGGCGGCTTCTTTTTTGCCGGCCAACAGGTAAAGGCCGATCGGAACAACAAGGCCCGGCGCCGGTTTTATCCGGCGCCGGACTGTCCTCTTACTGCCAGCTCTTGACCAGTTCGTCGTAGTTGATGGTCACGGGCTTTTCTTTCTCGTTCTCGATCTTCAGCTGCGGCGCCAGGTTGCCCTTTGCGACCGCATCCTTGTTCCAGTAGTCGAGGTCGTGCTCTTCGGCCAGCTTCGGACCGATATCGCCCTGGATACCGGCACGCTCGAGACGGCTGAGAACCTTCTCCTGCTCGGCGCACAACGAGTCCATGGCTTCCTGCGGCGTCTTGTTGCCGGCAGCGGCATCACCCACGGCCTGCCACCAGAGCTGAGCCAGCTTCGGATAGTCCGGAACGTTGGTGCCGGTCGGCGACCACTGAACACGGGCCGGCGAACGATAGAACTCGATCAGACCACCGAGTTCCGGGGCACGCTTGGTGAAGCTGTCATGCCGGATCGACGATTCGCGGATGAGCGTCAGGCCGACATGGCTCTTCTTCACGTCCACGGTCTTCGAGGTCACGAATTGCGCGTAAAGCCATGCGGCCTTGGCGCGGTCTTCCGGTGTCGACTTCATCAGCGTCCAGGAACCGACGTCCTGATAGCCGAGCTTCATGCCGTCTTTCCAGTAGACGCCATGCGGGGAAGGCGCCATGCGCCATTTCGGCGTACCGTCCTCATTGACGACAGGCAGACCCTTCTTGACGGCATCGGCGGTGAACGCCGTGTACCAGAAGATCTGCTGGGCAACTTCACCCTGAGCCGGAACCGGGCCGGATTCGGAGAAGTTCATGCCCTGTGCTGCCGGCGGTGCATAGGCCTTCATCCAGTCGAGATATTTCTGGATGGAGTAGACGGCAGCCGGGCCGTTGGTATCGCCGCCGCGCGCAACGCAGGAGCCGACCGGACGGGAATTCTCGTCGACCTTGATGCCCCATTCGTCGACAGGAAGACCGTTGGGGATGCCCTTGTCGCCGTTGCCGGCCATCGAAAGCCAGGCGTCTGTGAAGCGCCAGCCGAGCGATGGATCCTTCTTGCCGTAGTCCATGTGGCCATAGACCTTCTTGCCGTCGATTTCGCGGCCGGTGAAGAATTCCGCGATATCCTCGTAAGCCGACCAGTTGACGGGAACGCCAAGGTCATAGCCGTACTTTGCCTTGAAGTCCGCCTTGTTCTTCTCGTCGTTGAACCAGTCGTACCGGAACCAGTAGAGGTTGGCGAACTGCTGGTCGGGAAGCTGGTAGAGCTTCTTGTCCGGTGCCGTGGTGAACGACGTGCCGATAAAGTCGGGCAGGTCGAGCGTCGGCGAGGTGACGTCCTTGCCTTCATTGGCCATCCAGTCGGTCAGGTTGCGCACCTGCTGGTAGCGCCAATGCGTGCCGATCAGATCCGAGTCGTTGACATAGGCGTCATAGATATTTTCGCCCGACTGCATCTGCGTCTGCAGCTTCTCGACCACATCGCCTTCGCCGATCAGGTCGTGGGTGATCTTGATGCCGGTGATCGCCGTAAAGGCCGGAGCCAGCACCTTCGATTCATATTCGTGGGTGGTCAGCGTTTCCGAAACCACCTTGATGTCCAGGCCGGCAAACGGCTTGGCGGCATCGATATACCATTGCATTTCCTTTTCCTGGGAAGCGCGGTCGAGCGACGACAGGTCGCCGATTTCCTTGTCCAGGAACGTTTTTGCCTCGTCCATGCCCGCGTATGCGGACCCGGTGAGGGCCAGCAGGATCGCTGCCGTCGATGTCAAGAGATGCCGTCGCATGAGTACTCCTCCTCTTAAGGTTTTGCGATTGCAGTTTCAGGCTCCCGGATCCTCCCCCGGCCAGACCCGCTTCTTCAAACTTGCGTCAGACCAGCTTGAACACGCCGACGGCGTAGACAACGGACAGAGCAAGAGCCCACCACACGTTGGGACCGATCAGCCCCAGCCATGCGAGATGAATGAAAGCGCTCCCGAGCAGCGACACGAACAGCCGGTCGCCGCGCGTCGTCTCGAAGCGCAGGATGCCGACCCGCGGATTGCCGCCGGGCGACAGATATTCCCAGATGCCCATGCCGATCAGCAGGAGCAGGATCGCCAGAAAGAAGAGCGCTGTCGGCAGCGTCCATGCCATCCATGAAAAATTCATTGGCCTGCCTCCCTCACACGCGGCCCAGGGCAAAGCCCTTGGCGATATAGTTTCTGACGAAATAGATGACGATCGCACCCGGAATGATGGTGAGCACGCCGGCTGCCGCCAGCACGCCCCAGTCCATGCCGGATGCCGAAACCGTGCGCGTCATGATGGCGGCGATCGGCTTGGCGGCCGTCGTCGTCAGGGTGCGGGCGATCAAAAGCTCGACCCAGGAAAACATGAAGCAGAAGAAGGCGGCGACACCGATGCCGGATGCAATCAGCGGGATGTAGATCTTGATGAAGAAGCGCGGAAAGGAATAGCCGTCGATATAGGCCGTCTCGTCGATTTCCTTCGGCACGCCGGACATGAAGCCTTCGAGGATCCAGACCGCCAGCGGCACGTTGAACAGGCAGTGCGCCAGCGCCACGGCGATGTGGGTGTCGATCAGGCCGAAAGCGGAATAGAGCTGGAAGAACGGCAGCGCGAAGACGGCCGGCGGCGCCATGCGGTTGGTGAGCAGCCAGAAGAACAGATGCTTGTCGCCGAGGAACCGGTAGCGCGAAAAAGCGTAGGCCGCCGGCAAGGCCGCCGTCACCGAGATCACCGTGTTCATCACCACATAGATGATCGAGTTGATATAGCCATTATACCAGGACGGATCGGTGAAGATCACCGCGTAGTTCCTCAGCGTCGGGGCGTGTGGATAGAGCGAGAACGCCCCGGTGATCTCCGTGTTCGTCTTGAAGCTCATGTTGACGAGCCAGTAGATCGGCAGCAGCAGGAAGATGATGTAGATCGTCGGCACGAGCCAGGAGAGGCTGCGGCCGGATGCCGGTGATGCGGATTGTGTCGCGGTGGTCATTGTTTTCCCTCCCTCCGGCCGTCAGTTCTGCGCATCGCTGGTGGTCATCACGGTGTAGAAGATCCATGAGAGCAGCAGGATGATCAGGAAGTAGATGAGCGACAGTGCCGCCGCCGGACCAAGGTCGAACTGGCCGATGGCCGTCTTGACGAGATCGATCGACAGGAATGTGGTGGAGTTTCCAGGCCCGCCGCCGGTGACGACGAAGGGCTCGGTGTAGATCATGAAACTGTCCATGAACCGCAGCAGGAAGGCGATCAGGAGAACGCGCTTCATTTTCGGCAGCTGGATGTAGCGGAACACCGCCCAGCGCGAGGCGCCATCGATCTTGGCCGCCTGATAATAGGCATCCGGGATCGACACGAGGCCGGCATAGCACAGGAGAACCACGAGGCTGGTCCAGTGCCAGATATCCATGACGATCAGGGTGATCCAGGCGTCCAGTACGTTGTTGACGTAGTTATAGGGAATGCCGAGAGCCGCCAGCGTATACCCGAGCAGGCCAATATCGACGCGACCGAAGACCTGCCAGATGGTGCCGACGACATTCCACGGGATCAGCAGCGGCAAAGACATCAGTACGAGGCAGACGGGAACGCCGAAGCCCTTCTTGGGCATGTTCAACGCAATCAGGATGCCGAGCGGGATTTCAATGGTCAGGATAATGCCCGAAAACAGCAGATTGCGCTGCAGCGCATCCCAGAAACGGTCGGACTGCAGCACCTGGATGAACCAGTCGGTGCCCGCCCAGAAGAACTCGTTGTTGCCGAAAGTATCCTGTACCGAATAATTGACCACCGTCATCAGCGGGATGACCGCCGAGAAGGCGACCAGCACCAGCACCGGCAGAACCATGAACCAGGCCTTGTTGTTCCAGGTCTTTTCCATGATCAGGCCTCCCCCCCTACCAGCGAAGTATCTGCCACGCGCCAGCTATCGGCGTAGATATTGATGGCGTTGGGATCGAAGGTGATCTTCGGTTCCGCCGGGATATCCCCGTCCTCATGAACGACAATGGCGATCGGCCGGTTGGCGAAGGAGGCACGGACGATCTTCTGGCGGCCGATATCCTCGACCTTGGAAATCGTCACCGGCATGCCCTCGCGGCCAAGCCGAATGAATTCCGGCCGGATACCCAGTTCGGTCTTGGCACCGGCAGCAATCTTCGGCGCAAACGACAGCGCGACCGTCTGGCCATCGAGATCGACGGTTGATCCATCGATCTTCGCCGGCAGCACGTTCATGCCCGGAGAGCCGATAAAGTAGCCGACGAACGTATGTTTCGGCTTCTCGAACAGCTCAGCCGGTGTGCCGATCTGAACGATCTCGCCGTCATACATGACGACGACCTTGTCGGCGAAGGTGAGCGCTTCGGTCTGGTCGTGGGTGACATAAACCATGGTGAAGCCGAACTGCTTGTGCAGCCGCTTGAGCTGCGAGCGCAGCACCCATTTCATATGCGGATCGATGACCGTCAGCGGCTCGTCGAACAGGATGGCGCTGACGTCGGAGCGCACGAGGCCGCGGCCGAGCGAGATCTTCTGCTTCTGGTCGGCCGTCAGTCCCTGCGCCTTTTTCCTGGCGCGGTCCGACAGGCCGATCATGTCGAGGATTTCGGTGACGCGGCGGTCGACCTCGCCCTCCGGGACATGGCGGTTGCGCAAGGGAAAGGCGAGATTGTCGTAGACGGTCATGGTGTCGTAGATGACCGGGAACTGGAACACCTGGGCGATATTGCGGTCCTGCGTCGACAGGTTGGTGACGTCCTTGCCGTCAAACAGGATCTTGCCTTCGGATGGCTGCAACAGCCCGGAAATAATGTTGAGCAGCGTGGTCTTGCCGCAGCCGGAGGGACCGAGCAGCGCATAGGCGCCGCCGTCGTTCCATTCGTGATGCACTTCCTTCAGCGAATAGTCCGAAGGCTTCTTCGGGTTCGGGCCGTAGGCGTGGCGGATATGATCGAGACTGATGCGTGCCATGGTTTTCTCCTCACGCCCCCCGAACGGTCTGGCTATCGGTAGCGCCGCCAATCGCGCGCCCATCCGGCCCGAAGACCATCAGGTGGCGCGTATCGACGAAAAGCTCGATCGCCGTATCCGGCTCGATGTCGTGGATGCCGTGCTCGAGCATGACCCAGCGCGATCCGGTCCAATCGACATGGATGAAGCTCTCGGAGCCGGCAATTTCCGAAATGATGATGCGCGCCTTCAGCACCGCCGCTGTTTCATGCGGGCGGGCAAGCGACAGATGGTGCGGATGGAAGGCGACGGTATAGGCACCGTCGGCAATGGCGGAAAGATGCGCCGGCACCGGCAGAACGGTGATGCCGTCACGCTCGAAAACATTGCCGGACTTGACCAGATCGATGGTGTTAAGCGGCGGATCGGCGAAGGTTTTGGCGGTGACGATGTCGGACGGCTTGCGGTAGACCGAGATCGTCGAGCCGAATTGGCTGATCCGCCCCTGGTGCATCGTTGCCGTATTGCCGCCGAGCAGCAGGGCCTCGCCCGGTTCGGTGGTCGCATAGACGAAGATCGAGCCGGAAGCGGCAAACAGCTTCGGCAGCTCTTCGCGCAGTTCCTCGCGCAGCTTGTAGTCGAGATTGGCAAGCGGCTCGTCGAGCAGCACCAGGCTGGCATTCTTGACGATGGCGCGCGCCAGTGCCGTGCGCTGCTGCTGACCGCCGGACAGGTTGAGCGGCGTGCGCTCCAGATAAGGCGTCAGCTTCATCAGCTCGGCCGCCTTGCGGACCTCGCGGTCGATCGTCGCCGCGTCCTTGCCGGAAATGCGCATCGGCGAGGCGATGTTCTCGTAGACCGTCATCGCCGGATAGTTGATGAACTGCTGGTAGACCATGGCGACAGAGCGGTCCTGCACCCGCATGCCGGTCACGTCTTTTCCGTCAAACGCAATGGTGCCGGTGGTCGGCTTGTCCAGCCCCGCCATCAGCCGCATCAGCGACGTCTTGCCGGATAGCGTCGGGCCCAGAAGCACATTGAGCGAGCCCCGCTCCAGCACAAGATCGGTCGGATGGATATGCGTATCCGCCCCCACGACCTTGGTGATGTTTTTCAGTTCGAGCATTCGGTCGTCGTCCTCCCAGACACCGGCAGACTTACAGGGTCGGCATTGCCGTCAGGCAACGCTGCGAACCGTCTCCCGCATGTATTCCTCCAGCCCGGCGGCTTCCGCCTGGCTCAATGATAGTCCCAGCTTGGTGCGCCGCCACAGCACATCCTCGGCGTGCCGCGCCCATTCCTGGGCGATCAGCCAGTTCACCTCGACCTCGTAGAGATCGGCGCCGAAATGCAACCCGAGGTCCTCCACCTTGCCGGCAGCGCCAAGCAGGCGTGCTGCCAGCGTACCATACAGCCGCACAAGCCGGCGCGCATGGCGCTCGGCCAGAAACGGATAGCCGCACTTGAGTTTTGCAACTTCGGCATCATAGCCGGTCGCCGGAAAATCACCGCCCGGAAGCACGCTCTTGGCTGTCCACGGCATGCCTTTGGCGCCGATCGCACCGGCAATCTTTTCCAGCGCATGCTCGCCAAGCCGGCGGTAGGTCGTCAGCTTGCCGCCGAAAACGTTGAGCAGCGGCGCCTCGCCATCGTCGCCGTCCACCTTCAGCACGTAATCGCGGGTGGCTTCCTGCGCCTTCGAGGCACCGTCGTCGAACAGCGGCCGCACGCCGGAATAGGTCCAGACGACATCGGCCGGTTTGACAGCTTCGGAAAAATACTCGCTTGCCGCCGAGCAGAGATAGTCGATCTCGGCATCGGTGATGCGGATATCCTTGGGATCGCCGGTATAATCGTTGTCGGTCGTGCCGATCAGCGTGAAATCGGCCTCATAGGGGATCGCGAAGATGATGCGGTTGTCCGGATTCTGGAAGAAATAGGCGCGGGCATCGTCGAACTTCTTCTTCACGACGATATGGCTGCCCTGAACCAGCCGGACATTGTGAACATTGTTCTTGCGCAGAGCGTTCGATAGCACCACGTCCACCCAGGGGCCGGCGGCATTGACCAGCATGCGCGCCTTGAACGTGCTGACGGCACCGGTCGCGACATTCTCGACGTCGACCGTCCACAGCCCGCCCTCGCGCTCAGCCGACACCACCCGGCTACGGGTCATGATGCGCGCGCCCTTCAGCGCCGCGTCCTTCGCGTTGAGAACCACGAGGCGGGCGTCATCCACCCAGCCATCGGAATATTCGAAGGCCTTGGTGAACAGCGCCTTCAGCGGCTTGGCCGCCGGATCGCGCCGCATGTCCAGCGTGCGGGTGGCGGGCAAAAGCTTGCGGCCGCCGATATGATCGTAGAGGAAGAGGCCGAGGCGAATGAGCCAGGCCGGGCGGATGCCACCCTTGTGGAACGGCAGGACGAACCGCATCGGCCAGATGATATGCGGGGCCATGGCCCAGAGCACTTCGCGCTCCATCAGCGATTCACGCACCAGCCTGAACTCGTAATGTTCAAGATAGCGCAGTCCGCCATGAATAAGCTTGGTGGCGCGCGACGAGGTGCCGGAAGCGAAATCGTCCATTTCGGCCAGCGCAACCGAATATCCACGGCCGACAGCATCCCTTGCGATACCGCATCCATTGATGCCGCCACCGATCACGAAGATGTCGAGTACGTCTTGCGCAGGCACTGCTTCCCCTCCCACATTTCGCATTGCACAATTTTGAGCACATGCGAAAGCAAAATTAATTAAAGCGAAAATCTTACGAATGTCAAACGAATGTTGAGGGAAACCCGGCCCGCACAAAAACCGGCAATGTCAGCGCGAGGTCTCGATCAGCCGGACATCCTGCTCCTGGCAGATGGCACGTACGTTTTCGATCGGACACATATCGGTAATGAAGGTGTGAACCTGGGTGATATGGCCGATCCTGACGGGCGCCGTGCGTTCGAACTTGGTCGAATCGGAGACGAGAATGACATGGCGGGCATTGGCGATGATCGCCTGCGCGACTTTCACTTCGCGGTAATCGAAATCGAGCAGCGCACCGTCGTGATCGATCGCCGACGCGCCGATGACGGCATAGTCCACCTTGAACTGGCGAATGAAATCGACCGCCGCCTCGCCGACGATACCGCCATCGGCCCCGCGCACGACGCCGCCGGCAATCACCACTTCGATCGAGGGAAAAACCCGCAAACGATTGGCAACATTGATATTGTTGGTGATCACCATCAGTTCGGTATGATCGAGCAGCGCTTCGCCGACGGCTTCGGTCGTCGTGCCGATATTGATGAACAGCGAGGAATTGTTGGGGATCATCGCCGCGGCCGCCTGGCCGATCGCCTGCTTCTCCGGCGCCGCGATCGACCGCCGGGCCTCGTATTTCACATTCTCGTTGCCGCGCGGAAAAATCGCCCCGCCATGGATGCGCGTCAGCACCCGTCCGTCGCACAAGTCGTTGAGATCCTTGCGAATGGTCTGCGGCGTCACCGAAAAACGCGCGGCCAGTTCGTCGACGAGGACCCGGCCTTCCGTCTTGGCGAGCTCAAGGATTTCCGACTGCCTGCCCGACAGATACATGAAGATTCCTCCCGTTATTTTCGTTTTGTTTCATAATATGCAAAAACGAAAGCAGCGCAATTTCATAAATGCGGCGTGCGGTTCGAAACTGAACCCCTTGTCCTGAGCGCTTGTGCAGACAAGAGCGCGCTGCGGCGTTGCAATTCAGGCCGTCATGCGACAGCCTGTCGGCCGCGGGAGGTATTCGTTATGTTTCATCCATCCTTGTTCAAAGGCCTGAACGTGGTCGTCACCGGAGCCGGACGCGGCATCGGCCTGGAAGTGGCGCGGCAGTTTCTCGATTGTGGCGCCACCGTCTACCTGCATGGCGGACGCCTGGCGCGCGAGCCGCTGCCCGATTTTCTCGACGCGGCACTGACGGAAGGCCGGGCCTTTCTCTCCTACGCCGATTTCTCCACCCAAAGCGGGGTCGAATTGCTGGCCGCCGGTATCGCGTCCCGCTTCCAGGTGATCGACGTTCTCGTCAACAATGCCGGCACGATGGTCGGCCGCTTTCTCGCCGGCGAGCTGACGGATGCGCAATATGAGACGGTGGTACAGCTGAACCAGACCGCCGTGGTGCAGACGACGCGCGCCCTGCTGCCGCTTCTGCGGCGCGGCACGCATCCGGCCATCGTCAACACCGTGTCGATCTCGGCGCTGACCGGCGGCAGTGCCGGCTCGGCGATCTACTCGGCGACCAAGGCCTTCGTCTCGACCTATTCCAAGGCGCTGGCCCGCGAACTGGCGCCCGAGGGCATCCGGGTCAATTGCGTCTCGCCGGGCACGATCACCACCGATTTCCACGAGCGCTATTCCTCTGCCGAAAAGCTGGAGGCGACCCGCAAGACGATCCCGTTGCAGCGACTCGGCACGGCGGAGGATTGCGCGCCCGCCTATCTGTTCCTCGCCGCCAACGCGCTGTCCGGTTACATCACCGGCCAGGTGTTGGAAGTGAACGGCGGACAATTGATCTGCTAAGGGCAGACAATACGATATTCGGGAGGGTTATAGCGCGTGATCGACAAGCTGGAATTTTTCATCGCGCTTGCCCAGGAGCGGCATTTCGGCCGCGCCGCCGAACTCTGCGGCATCACCCAGCCGACGCTGTCGGCCGCGATCAAGCAACTGGAGGACCAGCTCGGTGTCATGCTGGTCAATCGCGGCTCGCGCTACCAGAGCCTGACGCCGGAAGGCCAGCGGGTGCTGGAATGGGCCCGCCGGATCGTCGGCGATTCCCGCACCATGCACGAGGAAATGCGCGCCGCCCGGCGCGGGCTTGTCGGCCATATCCGGCTGGCGGCGGTGCCCACCACGCTTGCCATGGTGCCGCGCATCACCGGACCGTTTCAGGAAAAGCATCCGGAGGTGACCTTCTCGGTTCTCTCGACCACATCGCTGAAAATCCTCGGTCTTCTGGAAAATCTTGAGATCGATGCGGGGCTGACCTATCTGGAAAACGAACCGCTGGGACGGGTCACCAGCGTACCCTTGCAGGTGGAGCGCTATCATCTGGTGACGGCGGCAGGCACGGAGCTGGCGGATCGCGAAACCGTGACCTGGAAGGAAATCGGCGGCATTCGACTTTGTCTATTGACCGCCGACATGCAGAACCGGCGCATCATCAACCAGCATTTCACAGAAGCCGGTGTGACTGTATCGCCGACGCTCGAATCCAACTCGATGATCGTCTTGTTTTCCCATGTACGCACCGGCCACTGGGCCAGCATCATGCCATATAACGTCGCGAAATCGTTCGGCTTTCATGACGAAATAAAACTCATCCCGATCATCGAGCCCGACGCCCGGCACACCGTCGGGCTGGTCGCGACACACCGCGAACCGTTCACCCCCCTCGTCTCGGCGTTGCTGCATGAAGCGCGCATTCTGGCCGACGCTCAGGCGCTTTGATAGAAAACACCTATCGCTTAACGGAACAGGCCTATTGACCGGTTCGCTGGCTGCTGACACCCTGCTTTGCAGTGCGCGGACTGCAAAACCGTTTTCGTCTGCCTTATCAGGCAAGGCGCCGGATGTAACGATGTTCTGGAGGGGGCATCATTTCATCCGTGGGGCCGCAGACCGCAACCGATTGTTCGTTTCAGTTCGGGAGGTCTGAACGTTGAACCTGCATCTATCAAGCCGTGATATCGATAGCCGGACGCTGGATATCGTCAGCGAGATGAAGTCGCTCGAAGGGCCGCTTCTGCCGATCCTGCACGAGATCCAGGCCGAGTTCGGCTATGTGCCGCAGGAAGCCCTGCCGGTCATTGCCCGCGAACTCAATCTGTCCCGCGCCGAAGTCCACGGCGTCGTCACCTTCTACCACGACTATCGCGACCATCCGGCCGGGCGGCATGTGCTGAAACTCTGTCGCGCCGAAGCCTGCCAGTCGATGGGCGGCGACGCTCTGGCCGAACGGGTGAAAGTGCTGCTCGGCATCGATTTTCACCAGACGACGCTGGATGGCTCGGTGACGCTGGAACCCGTCTATTGTCTCGGGCTCTGTTCCACCGCACCCGCCGCGATGCTCGACGGCGAGGTGCACGGGCGGCTCGATGCGGATGCGGTGCGTGACCTCGTTGCGGAGGTGCGCGCATGACCGTCAGGATTTTCGTTCCCAGAGATGCAGCCGCATTGGCCCTCGGCGCCGATCGGGTCGCCAAGGCGCTCGCCGGTGAAGTCGAGACGCGCGGGCTGGATGTCACGCTCGTGCGCAACGGCTCGCGCGGCCTGCACTGGCTGGAGCCGATGATCGAGGTCGAGACGGCCGAGGGCCGGATCGCCTATGGCCCGGTGAAAGTCTCCGATATAGCGTCCCTGCTCGACGCCGGCCTCGCCACCGGCGGCAATCACGCCCTCTGTCTCGGGAAGACCGAGGAACTGCCGTTCCTGAAAAACCAGACGCGCCTGACCTTTGCCCGATGCGGCATCGTCGATCCGCTATCGCTGGATGACTACCGGGCCCATGACGGCCTGAAGGGCCTGGCCAAGGCGGTGGCGATGACATCGGCCGATGTGGTGGCGCAGGTCACCGAAAGCGGCCTGCGCGGCCGCGGCGGCGCGGGTTTCCCGACCGGGATCAAATGGAAGACAGTTCTCGACGCCCCCATCAACGTTGAGAAGGGCGACCGCAAATATATCGTCTGCAACGCCGACGAGGGCGATAGCGGCACCTTCGCCGACCGGATGATCATGGAAGGTGACCCCTTCGTGCTGATCGAGGGTATGGCGATAGCAGGCATCGCGACCGGCGCGACCAAGGGCTTCGTCTATATCCGCTCGGAATATCCGCACGCCATCGCAACGATGACGCAAGCCGTCGAGATCGCCCGCGAGGCAGGCATTCTGGGCAGTTCTGTGCTCGGCTCGGGCAAGGCTTTCGACATCGAAATCCGCACTGGAGCCGGCGCCTATGTCTGCGGCGAGGAAACAGCGCTGCTCAACAGCCTGGAAGGCAAGCGTGGCATCGTCCGCGCCAAGCCGCCGCTTCCGGCTCACAAGGGCCTGTTCGGCTGTCCGACCGTGATCAACAACGTCATCTCGCTCGCCTCGGTGCCCATCATCATGGACAAGGGGCCGGTGTTCTACAAGGATTTCGGCATGGGCCGCTCGCGCGGCACCATCCCGATCCAGATCGCCGGCAATGTCAAATATGGTGGGCTTTACGAAGCAGCCTTCGGCCTGACGCTCGGCCAGATCGTCGACGAGATCGGCGGCGGCACGGCCACCGGACGGCCGGTCAAGGCCGTTCAGGTCGGCGGCCCGCTCGGCGCCTATTTCCCGCGCGCGCTGTTCGATACGCCGTTCGATTACGAAGCCTTTGCTGCGAAGGATGGCCTCATCGGCCATGCCGGCATTACCGTCTTCGACGACACCGCCGACATGCTGAAACAGGCCCGCTTTGCCATGGAGTTCTGCGCCGTCGAATCCTGCGGCAAATGCACCCCCTGCCGCATCGGCTCCACCCGCGGCGTCGAGACCGCCGACAAGATCGCGCAAGGCATCGAGCCGGAAAAGAACCTCACGCTGCTCGCCGACCTCTGCAACACGATGAAATTCGGCTCGCTCTGCGCGCTCGGCGGTTTCACGCCCTATCCGGTGACAAGCGCCATGAACCATTTCCCGGACGATTTCCGGCCAGTGCCTTTGGTGGAGGCGGCGGAATGAGCGTGACAACAAAACCCCTCCCGCTCGCTTTGCTCGCCGCCCTCCCCACAAGGGGGAGGGCTCGGCCCGCGGCAACTTCACGCGTTACATTGATTAATCGCTCGCGGACAGTACCGCTGGTTAAGTCCCTCCCCCTTGTGGGGAGGGGTTGGGGAGGGGTCTTCTCCCCACTTTCAAAAAGAAATCTCGCCGCGACATCCACACAGGAGGCCCTCCATGCCCCTCGTCTCTGAAATCGACTTCGGCACCCCCGCCTCCCGCTCGGAAAAGATGGTCACACTCACCATCGATGGCAACGAGATCACCGTGCCCGAGGGCACCTCGATCATGCGGGCCTCGATGGAGGCCGGTATCCAGGTGCCGAAGCTCTGCGCCACCGACATGGTCGATGCCTTCGGCTCCTGCCGCCTCTGTCTCGTGGAAATCGAAGGCCGCAACGGTACGCCGGCCTCCTGCACCACGCCCGTCGCCCCCGGCATCACCGTCCATACCCAGACGAGCCGGCTGAAGGACATCCGCAAGGGTGTGATGGAGCTTTATATCTCCGACCACCCGCTCGACTGTCTGACCTGTGCTGCCAATGGCGACTGCGAACTGCAGGACATGGCCGGCGCCGTCGGCTTGCGCGATGTGCGCTATGGCTACGAGGGCGACAACCACGTCAAGGCGCGCAGCAATGGCGACATCAACGCCAAGTGGATGCCGAAGGACGAATCGAACCCCTATTTCACCTATGATCCCTCGAAATGCATCGTCTGTTCGCGCTGCGTGCGCGCCTGCGAAGAGGTTCAGGGCACGTTTGCGCTGACCATCGAAGGCCGCGGTTTCGGCTCCCGCGTCTCGCCCGGCATGCATGAGAATTTCCTGGAATCGGAATGCGTTTCCTGCGGCGCCTGCGTGCAGGCCTGCCCGACCGCGACGCTCACGGAAAAATCCGTCATCGCCATCGGCCAGCCGGAGCATTCGGTCGTCACCACCTGCGCCTATTGCGGCGTTGGCTGCTCCTTCAAGGCCGAAATGCGTGGCGAGGAACTGGTGCGCATGGTGCCCTGGAAGGACGGACAGGCCAATCGCGGCCATTCCTGCGTCAAGGGGCGCTTCGCCTATGGTTACTCGACCCACAAGGAACGCATTCTCAACCCGATGATCCGCGAAAAGATCACCGATCCCTGGCGCGAAGTCAGCTGGGAAGAGGCGCTCGCTCACACGGCCGGCGAATTCCGCCGCCTGCAATACCAATACGGCCGCGAATCGGTCGGCGGCATTACCTCGTCGCGCTGCACCAACGAGGAAACCTACCTCGTCCAGAAGCTGATTCGCGCCGGTTTCGGCAACAACAATGTCGATACCTGTGCCCGCGTCTGCCACTCGCCGACCGGCTACGGCCTCGGCGCCACCTTCGGCACATCGGCCGGCACGCAGAATTTCGATTCGGTCGAACACACCGATGTCGTCATCATCATCGGCGCCAACCCCACCGACGGGCACCCGGTCTTTGCCTCGCGGCTGAAGAAGCGCCTGCGCCAGGGCGCCAAGCTGATCGTGATCGACCCGCGCCGCACCAATATGGTCTCCTCGCCGCATATCAAGGCATCGCATCACCTGCCGTTGCGCCCCGGCACCAATGTCGCCGTGGTCACCGCGCTGGCCCATGTCATCGTGACGGAAGGCCTCTACGACGAAAAGTTCATCCGCGAACGCTGCGACTGGTCGGAGTTCGAGGACTGGGCTGCCTTCGTCGCCGAGCCGCACCACAGCCCGGAAGAGGTCGAAAAGCTCTCCGGTGTTCCAGCCGAGGAAATCAGGGGCGCCGCCCGCCTGTTTGCCACCGGCGGCAACGGCTCGATCTATTACGGCCTCGGCGTCACCGAGCACAGCCAGGGATCGACGACGGTGATGGCGATCGCCAACCTTGCCATGGCGACCGGCAATATCGGCCGCCCGGGCGTCGGCGTGAACCCGCTGCGCGGCCAGAACAACGTTCAGGGCGCCTGCGACATGGGCTCCTTCCCGCATGAGCTGCCGGGCTACCGCCACGTCTCCGACGATGCGACCCGCGAGACCTTCGAAAAGCTCTGGGGCGTGACCATCTCCAACGAACCGGGCCTGCGCATCCCCAACATGCTGGACGCCGCCGTCGATGGTTCGTTCAAGGGTATCTACATCCAGGGCGAGGACATCCTCCAGTCCGACCCGGACACCAAGCATGTGCAGGCCGGCCTCGCCGCCATGGAATGCGTCGTGGTGCAGGACCTGTTCCTCAACGAAACCGCCAACTACGCCCATGTCTTCCTGCCGGGCTCAACCTTCTTGGAAAAGGACGGCACCTTCACCAATGCCGAGCGCCGCATCAACCGCGTCCGCAAGGTGATGACGCCACGCAACGGCTATGCCGACTGGGAGGTGACGCAGAAGCTGGCGCAGGCGATGGGCCTGAACTGGAACTACAGCCATCCATCCGAAATCATGGACGAGATCGCCGCCACGACACCGAGCTTTGCCATGGTCTCCTATGACTATCTGGAAAAGATGGGCTCGGTGCAGTGGCCCTGCAACGAGAAGGCGCCGCTCGGCTCGCCGATCATGCATATTAACGGCTTCGTGCGCGGCAAGGGTAAGTTCATCCGCACCGAATATGTCGCGACCGACGAAAAGACCGGTCCTCGCTTCCCGCTGCTGCTCACCACCGGCCGCATTCTCAGCCAGTACAATGTCGGCGCCCAGACGCGGCGCACGGAGAATGTCGTCTGGCACGAGGAAGACCGGCTGGAAATCCACCCGAACGACGCCGAGATGCGCGGCGTGCGCGACGGCGATTGGGTGAAATTGCAAAGCCGCTCCGGCGATACGACGCTGCGGGCGCTGATCACCGAACGTGTGGCACCCGGCGTCGTCTACACCACCTTCCACCACCCGACGACGCAGGCCAACGTCATCACCACCGATTTCTCCGACTGGGCAACCAACTGTCCGGAATATAAGGTGACGGCCGTGCAGATATCACCGTCGAACGGCCCGTCGCAGTGGCAGGTCGATTACGACGAACAGGCCCGCCACTCGCGCCGCATCGCCGGCAAGCTGGAGGCGGCGGAGTAGAGTTGCAATGATGCGTTTGTGGCAAATCCCCCCCTCTGTCCCTTCGGGACATCTCCCCCACACGGGGGGAGATTGGCTGGGGTGTGCGCTGCGAACTCCCTCGTCCGGCACCGCGCACCACCTTCTCCCCACTGGGGAGAAGAGGGAGCAAGGCGCATGACCCCATTCAAACTCACCCAAACCGTCCCCGAGACCGCCCACCGCAACGGCACGCTTTCCACCGGCTCCCGCGTCGTTCCCGAAGAAACCCCGGTCGCCTTTTCCTATGGCGGCTCCACCCATGCGGTGATGATGGCGACACCGGGAGATTTCGAGGATTTTGCCGTCGGATTCAGCCTGACGGAAGGGATCATTGCCGATCCCTCCGAGATCGAATCGATCGAAGCCGTTCCTGACGACAAGGGTATCGACCTGCAGATCATGCTCCGGGACGAACAGAACGCCGCGCTCACCGCCCGCCGTCGCCATATGGCAGGGCCCGTCGGCTGCGGCCTTTGCGGCATCGAATCGATCGAACAGGCGGTGCGCAAGACGCCATCCGTTTCAGGCTCGCCGCTGCGGCTGTCGCAACAGCAGATCGTCGAGGCTGTCGCATTGCTCAACGGCCAGCAGCCGCTGCATTTCGAAACCCGCGCCGTGCATGGCGCAGGCTTCTACGTGCCCGGCAAGGGGCTGATCGCGGTGCGCGAGGATGTCGGCCGTCACAATGCCCTCGACAAGCTGGTGGGTGCCGCGGCACGCGCCGGGCATGCTGGATCAACCGGCGCCGTCGTCGTCACCAGCCGTGTCTCGGTCGAGATGGTGCAGAAGACCGCCATCATCGGCAGCCCTTTCATCATTGCCATCTCTGCCCCAACGGCACTGGCCATCCGCACGGCGGACGAGGCCGGCATGACGCTGATCGCCTTGGTGCGCGGCGCCGATTTCGAGATTTTCACCCATCCCCACCGCATCCAATCCGGAGCCATCGCCGATGTCGCTTGATAACACCAATGGCAAACTCGTGCGGATGGCCAACCAGATCGCCACCTTCTTCAAGTCGCAGCCGGAAGCCGAGCGCATCGAGGGCGTCGCCACCCATATCAACAAGTTCTGGGAACCGCGCATGCGCAAGGCCTTCTTCGAACTCGTGGAACAGGGCGGCGCCGGCTTCGACCCGATCGTGATATCCGCCGCCGCCATCATCAAACGCCCCTATTCCGGCTCGGAAGGGGTGGGAACCGGCAGCGATGCCGCAGCCGGCGCACCGGAGGGCAAGGGAGCGGCGGCGGGAGAATCCCTGTCGGAATCGAGCCTGCCCGAAAAGGCCTGATCTCTTTTGGGCGCAATGGGAGACGCCGGACGCAAACCGGTGAGCCACGCATCCAGCCTTTATTTCCGCGTTGAACCGAAACGGCGGGTGCGGTATGCAAAAGGACCGAAAAAGATGGGCCGGTTGGTAATCCGGTCCCTGCATTCTGCAGCTTATGGCCTGTTGGCTTCCACGGTACCAGTTTGATCGGACACGGTCGGCGAGGTACGTGGTCTTGCGACATGTTCCCTCGATGACGAAGAAGGAACATCGATATGCCCCCATACGGCTCACCGGACACATCCAAGATCCCGCCAGCCAATATCATCGAGAATCGCGCGCTGGATCGCGCAAGCATCGAAACCCTCTCGAAAAACGGAATGGCCTACCGGCTGGTTGACTGCGTTCTCGAGGAAACCGACCTTTCACGCCTTGCGCTGGATGGCTGGGTCTTCGAGGCCTGCAATGTCAAACAGGCCAATTTCACCGGCGCAAAACTGAGCGCCACCGTCTGGTCGAGCTGCAAGGGCGGCCTTGCCGATTTCACCGGCTGCGATCTCTCCGAAAGCCGGCTTGAGGCCTGCGACTTCAACAACAGCAGCTTCAGGGGTACGACGCTCACCGGTGCACTGTTCGAGCGGTGCAAGCTGACGGGCGCAAACCTTTCGGAAGCGAAAACGCTAAACCTCTCCTTCAACGAAACGCGGATGGCCGACGCCCGGTTGCCCGGCCTGTCGTTTCGAAAGTCGCGTCTCAACGGCCTCGATTTTCAGATGGCGGATTTGCGCAAATGTGACTTCCGCGATGCGGTGTTTCAGGACTGCAGCCTGCGCGATGCCAATCTGGTCGATTGCCGGTTCGAAGGCGCCGATCTGCGCGGCGCCGACCTCGGCGGCATCCGCCTGTTGAATGCCAAGCAATTCAAGGGCGCGACCATCTCGCGCGATCAGGCGGGGCAGCTGCTCGCCGAGCTGGGGCTGAAGGTTCGATAGGTCCTATTGACACTTCACTGTTTGAAGCAGTTTTCGCGATGCCATTGCAGGAAGTGGGGATGCGGACGCTCGAACGCTCGCGGGGGCGCAAACGCACGGCCGGTCTTGTTGATGAAGGCTCGCACGGTATCCGGATCGTTGACCTGCCGCGAGACAAGAATCTCTAGATCGTCGGTCAGGCCAATCAGTCCGCGATCAAACATCCAATGTGCCGTACCGGAGAGGGCAATTCCATTGCTGACAATATCCGGCCCGCTCGCCTCAACCGGCCGGATATGTGCTGCATCAACCTCTGCGCGGCCGCCACCATTGATCAATTTCAGTCCGGAAATGGCGCAGCGTTCATCATAGGCACGCAAGACAATCCGCCGAAAGACTCGCTTCCTCACGATTCGCGACGAGATATAGCTCACCCGGTCACGGCTCTCCTCGAATTGGAACGGCGCTTGCTCCTCCTCAAAACCATGGGGCATGGTCGCTTCATCGACGCGGGGCAGCAAGGGCTCGTTCTCATCAAGACCCAGCGCGATAATGCGGTCGAAGTCAGTTGATGAGATGGGACGAACTGCGGACTGGGCACGCCCGGAAATCCGCCCCTGTTCATTCAACAGACCACGCTCGACAATGCCGTCAGCGTCGCCGAAGGAGACAGGGTTGACGAAGTCGAGATAGCTTCCGGGTTCGATCAGAGCGAGGTACATGCCGGATGCCGAAGGGTCTGGAATGACCTGCTGAACCTTCGCTATTGCGAAATAACCGCGTGTCTCAGCGACCTTGCGAGGCTCATAGTAGATGATCCAATGGCCTATGCAGGCTTCGACGCGGCCGAGATACTGACTGGGAAACTGATAGCGTTCCGCCGGACTGTCGTCGTAAATCGAATCTGAGCGATGGATGAAAACCCCGAATCCCATGATGCTCCTATAGCATGCTCTTTTTCCATATACACACGTGGTATTTGGTCCATTGAGGTGGCCAGTTCTTGCAGCGTGCATGAACCGCACCACAAGCCCCCCCTACAACATCCCAATCCAGTCATGCCCCGGATGCACCCTCTCAAGGCAAGCCTTCAGCCATGCACGTTCGGATCTCGCCAGCTTCGGCAGGGCATTGGCAAAATCGATCTCGTCCTTGGCCCGCCGGTGCTTCGCCTTGAACAGCAGCACACCCGCTGGCTTCAGGTAGGCAAGCCCATCGGGTGTCACGTCAACCATATCGGCGCGTGAACGGGTAAGCCGGGGATCGCGTTTGTAGGCCCATGTCTGCGGCGTTCCCGGCTCGATCATCATATCCACCCGCCAGCGCCTGTCAGCGATGTCCAGACACCAGATTTGCCAGATCGCCGCCGATGGTTCTGTACCCGCTGGCAGGAATTCGACGATGCCGTTTCCGGCCGTATAAAAATCCAGTCCGTAGAGTGCTTGGCGGAAAACACCGAGATCGGTGCGCAGGATCGTGAATTCGAGATCCTCGTGATCGCGGGTCTGCTGCCCATGCCACAGATCAAGCGCCCAGCCGCCAACGATGCACCATGGTTTCGACACGCTGGAAAGCCGGCTTCCCAGCTCGGCCGGATGCCAGGCAGTCCATGCATCGTGATCCGGTGCTGGTTGTGCATTCATCGAACAGTCCTGTCTCACCCACGCAGCCTGACCGGGCATCTATCAGGATAGGCACCGCGGATAAACCGGCTTCTCATGGCAAATAATGCCTCCGCCGCAAACGATTCGCCCCCTTTCCCCGGTGAAAGCAGAAACGGCCTTTGTACCTGCCCGTTAGCCTTGCTATGGTTGGCAGGTCAAAAGAGGGAGAGACTTTTGCAGGGAGACGCAGCGCGAAAAACGTCCGTGCCGGAGCGCGATCCGGAATTCGGTCCGTGGCTGGCGCAGGCGTCCATCCTGATCGTCGATGACGAGCCGGGCATGCGCAATTTTCTCGTGCGCACGCTTGGCCCGCGCTGCAGCCACATCGAGGAGGCGGCCGATACCGACGAGGCCTCGCGCAAGCTCGATGCCCATCATTTCGACGTGGTCATCCTCGACAATATCATGCCCGGCAAGAACGGTGTCGACTGGCTGGCCGAGCAGCGGGCCATCGGCTTCTTTGCCGAGGCGATCCTGATCACCGCCTTTGCCGATCTCGAAACCGCCATCCAGGCGCTGCGCGCCGGCGCCGTCGATTTCGTGCTGAAACCCTTCCGCTCCAACCAGATCCTCAATTCCGTCGCCCGCTGCCTCGACCGCATGCGGCTGCAGCGCGAGAATTTCGTGCTGCGCTACGAGCTGAAGGCAACCTCCGATCACATCCTTTTGCGCGACCGGCTGATCGGCGCATCCCGGGTCATCGGCGAGGTCCGCGATACGATCGCTCGGGTGGCGCCGCTGCCGACCTCAGTGCTTCTGACCGGCGAATCCGGCACCGGCAAGGAAGTGGCGGCCCGCTCGCTGCACACGCTGTCCGACCGGGCGGAAAAGCCCTTCGTGCCGGTCAATTGCGCCGCCATTCCGCCGGATATGATCGAGACGGAACTGTTCGGCCATATCAAGGGCGCCTTCACCGGCGCTGAAAACGGCCGTGAGGGCCTGTTCACCCATGCGCAGGGCGGCACGCTGTTTCTCGACGAAATCGGCGAAATGCCGCTTGCCACCCAGAGCAAGCTGCTGCGGGTGATCGAGGATCGTCGCGTCCGGCCGGTCGGCTCGGAGCGCGAAGTGCCCGTCGATCTGCGCTTCGTCTTTGCCACCAATGCCGACCTGCAGAAGGAGGTCGAGAAAGGGCGCTTCCGCGCCGACTTGTTCTACCGCATCAATGTCATGCAGATCCATCTGCCGCCGCTGCGCGACCGGGGCAACGACGTGCAGGAACTGGCCGATCTGTTCATGCAGAAGCTGTCGCAGCAGCTCGGCATGCCGAAGGTTGCGATCGATGCACCCGTGCGGGCGGCATTGGCGCGCTACGCCTGGCCCGGCAATGTGCGCGAACTGCGCAACCTGATCGAACGCTCGCTGATCCTCGGCAAGTTTCCGGACGATTTCCGCGGGCAGCGCGGCCCGCAAGCCAGTCTCGCCGGGGAGACGCTGGATGATGTCGAGCGGCGCCATATCCTGGCGGTGCTGGAGGAGGCCGGCGGCAACCGCGACGAGGCGGCAAGGCGCCTTGGCATTTCACGCAAGACCATCGACCGCAAATGCGCCGTCTGGAATGGCTGAAGCAGGCCACGCCGGCGCACCGACGCGCCCTGCCCGCTCCATCCGCTTCCGGCTGCTGGCCATCGCGCTGCTGCCGACGCTGGTCATCCTGCCGCTGCTTCTCGGCATTGCCATTGCCCGCTGGAATACCAAGTTCGACGCGCTGCTGATCACCAAGGTCAATGGCGACCTGACCATCGCCCATCAATATCTCTCGCGCATTCTGGAAAACACCGGCGAACATATCCAGGCTTTGGCGGTATCCGCCGCGTTTCGCGATGCCGCAGGCTCGTCAGACGCGATCAAGCTGCCGGCATTGCTGGAAAAAAGCCGCCAGACGCTTGATCTCGATTTCCTCATGCTCATCGATGGCAACGGGCAATCTGCGGATGCGGGCAATGCCTGGCCGGTGGTGGCATCGGCGCTTGACGGCACGCCTTCGACGGCGATCGACATTTTCTCCAATGAACAACTGGCTGCGATTTCGCAGGCACTGGCCAACCGTGCCCGCATCGATCTGGTCGAAACGGCCAATGCCGTCCCGACGGACCGCAAAAGCGAGACCCGCGGCATGGTCGTGCATTCGGCAAGCCCGGTCACGCTGGCGGATGGCCGCAAAGCCGCGCTCGTCGGCGGCATCCTGCTCAACCAGAACCTCGTCTTCATCGACACGATCAACGATCTTGTCTATCGTGATGCGAGCCTGCCGGAAGGCAGCAAGGGCACGGCGACGCTGTTTCTCGATGATGTGCGCATCAGCACCAATGTGCGCCTGTTCGAGGATCTGCGCGCCCTGGGGACACGGGTCTCCGGCGCGGTGCGGGCGGCAGTGCTGGGGGACGGCCAGACCTGGCTCGACAGCGCCTTCGTCGTCAATGACTGGTACATCTCGGCCTACGAACCGATCGTCGACAGCTTCGGCAAGCGGGTCGGCATGCTCTATGTCGGCTTTCTGGAAACGCCCTTCCGGCAAGCGAAATATGCGACGCTGCTCACCATCGTGCTCGCCTTTCTGATCGTCACGGCGATCAGCGTACCCGTCTTCCTGCGCTGGGCGCGGGCGATCTTCAAGCCGCTGGAACGCATGAGCGACACCATCGCCAAAGTCGAAGGCGGCAATATGGGCGCGCGCACGGAACTGAAAACCGCGAGCGACGAGATCGGCCGCGTGGCGCTGCATCTCGACGGGCTCCTCGACCAGTTGCAACAGCGCGACCGGGAGCTGCGGCGGTGGAACGAGGAACTGAACGACCGCGTCGCCGAACGGACGAGCGAACTGGAACTTGCCAACCGCCAGATCGAAGCGACGACGAAGCAGCTGATCATGTCGGAAAAACTGGCGGCGATCGGCGAGATCACCGCCGGCGTGGCGCATGAGATCAACAACCCGATCGCCGTCATTCAGGGCAATCTCGATGTGGTGCGCAGCGTGCTCGGCGCCCAGGCCGACGAGGCAAAGGTCGAGTTCCGGCTGATCGACGAGCAGATCCACCGCATCAGCCAGATCGTTACCAAGCTGCTGCAATTTGCCAAGCCGGAGGAATATGCCGGCTATGTCGAGCGGCATGCCCCGGCCGAGGTGGTCTCCGACTGCCTGCCGCTGGTGCAGCATCTGCTGCACAAGGCCGAAATCAAGCTTATCCGTACCGATAGCGCCACGCGGCTGGTGCTGATGAATCGGACGGAGTTGCAGCAGGTGGCGGTCAACCTGATCGTCAATGCCATTCATGCCATGCCGCGCGGCGGAACACTGTCGATCGGCACGCAGGATCAGGACTTCGAAGGCAAGCCGGGTGTTGCGCTTGATATCGCCGATACCGGTGTCGGGATGACGGCTGAGCTGATCGGCAAGATCTTCGACCCGTTCTTCACCACCAAGCGGCAGGAAGGAACCGGCCTCGGCCTGTCGATCAGCCAGCGGCTCATCGCCCGCCAGGGCGGCGGCATCGTCGTGGAAAGCCAGCCCGGGCGGGGAACGACCTTTTCCATCTGGCTGCCCGAAGCCAGCTGATCCGGACAAACTGTCCGCCATCCACCGGACATTTTGTCCCCTCGCTTCCCCACCCCGATCATAAGTCATTGAAATCCTGAATGGCCCGATTTGGCACGCCGATTGCTCTTCATATGTGTGGGCGACGGAGCCAGGCATCATGCGTTGAGGAGCGGGTGGCGCAGGGCAATCTCTGTCGAGCCCGGACATGGCAATCACTGGGGAACCGTCCGGCGGGGCTCGGGCGAATGGAGGAAAAAGACAATGGCAGCAGCAACGGACACCTATGCCGGCGGAGGCGCGGTCGGCCTTCTCGACCGGGAACGCATCATCGCCAAACCGGGCTTCAACCGCTGGCTCGTGCCACCGGCAGCGCTGGCCATCCATCTCTGTATCGGCATGGCCTATGGCTTCAGCGTCTTCTGGCTGCCGCTGTCCAAATCGATCGGCATCAGCGCCGCCACCACCTGCGCCGACCTGACGCTCGGTTCCGCGCTCTTCACCACCAGCTGCGACTGGCGCGTCAGCGATCTCGGCTGGATCTACACCCTGTTCTTCGTGCTGCTCGGCTCGTCCGCCGCCATCTGGGGTGGCTGGCTGGAGCGCTCCGGTCCGCGCAAGGCCGGCTTCGTCTCGGCTTGCTGCTGGTGCGGCGGCATCCTCGTTGCGGCGCTCGGTGTCTATACCCATCAGCTCTGGCTGATGTGGCTGGGTGCCGGTGTGATCGGCGGCATCGGCCTGGGTCTCGGCTATATCTCGCCGGTCTCGACGCTGATCAAATGGTTCCCCGATCGGCGCGGCATGGCCACCGGCATGGCGATCATGGGCTTTGGCGGCGGCGCGATGATCGGTGCACCTTTGGCCAACCTGCTGATGACCTATTTCCGCACCGACACCTCGGTCGGCGTCTGGCAGACCTTCGTCGTCATGGCGCTCGTCTATTTCGTCTTCATGATGGGTGGCGCCTTCGGCTACCGCATCCCGCCGGCTGGCTGGCGCCCGGAAGGCTGGACACCGCCTGCCGCCAAAAGCGCGATGATCACCACCCGGCATGTGCATCTGCGCGATGCCCACAAGACCCGGCAATTCTGGCTGATCTGGGCCGTGCTCTGCCTCAACGTCTCGGCCGGTATCGGCGTTCTCGGCATGGCCTCGCCGATGCTGCAGGAAATCTTTGCCGGCTCCCTGATCGGCCAGCCAGGCGTTGCCTTCGTCGACATGAACCCGCAACAGCTGGCAGCCATTGCCGCCATCGCCGCCGGTTTCGCCGGCCTCCTGTCGCTGTTCAATATCGGCGGCCGCTTCTTCTGGGCCTCGCTGTCGGACAAGATCGGCCGCAAGAACACCTATTTCTGCTTCTTCACGCTCGGCATCGTCCTCTATGCCCTTGCCCCCTGGGCAGCAGGCATCCAGAGCAAGATCCTGTTCGTCGGCATGTTCTGCATCATCCTGTCGATGTATGGCGGCGGCTTCGCCACCATTCCCGCCTATCTCGCCGATATCTTCGGCACGCAGTTCGTCGGTGCCATCCATGGCCGGCTGCTGACTGCCTGGGCGACCGCGGGCATCATTGGGCCTGTCGTGGTGAACTATATCCGCGAAGCCCAGATCGCCGCCGGCGTGCCGCGTGATCAGGTCTATAACTTCACCATGTACATCCTCGCCGG
Organism: Pararhizobium polonicum; assembly: GCF_001687365.1. Lineage (GTDB taxonomy): Bacteria > Pseudomonadota > Alphaproteobacteria > Rhizobiales > Rhizobiaceae > Pararhizobium > Pararhizobium polonicum. The sequence continues at coordinate 177,853 of NZ_LGLV01000010.1, read as the reverse complement.
CATGCTGGTGCTGGGCCTCCTGGCCAACGCGCTCGTCCGGCCGCTGGCCGACAAGTGGTTCATGAAGGACGAGGAGGTGGCAGCCCTGCAGGCGAAGACGGCAGCCGCCAATGCCGGCCCGAGCGGCTCCTTCGGCATCGGCCGGGGTGGTTTCGACAGCAAGGCGCTGATCGCCTGGGCGCTGGTCGGCATCCCGCTGCTCTGGGGCGTCTGGAATACATTGAAGGCGACCTTCGCCCTCTTTGGGTAAACCGGGTGTGATCTGCCCCTCATCCGGCCTATCGGCCACCTTCTCCCCGTAAAACGGGGAGAAGGACAAGCGGCAAACCCCGTAAATCCCCTCTCCCCGCCTGCGGGGAGAGGGTGAGGGGCAAGCTCCACACGATATCGCGGCGAATCGACAATACCCCGCATACCCACAGCAAGCAGACTTTGAGCATCGTCAGCGCTGGATCCGCGTCGATAGAATGATCGACGACAGCGTCTTTTCCACCCCATCGATCTCGCCGATCCGGTCGATCACCAGATCCAGCTCGCTGATCGATGCGGCGGCAACAATGGCGATCAGGTCGAAACTGCCGCTGACCGAATGCAGGGTGCGCACGTCCTGGATATCGTGCAGATCCTGCGTCACCCGTCCGAGCGCCTTCGCGGCCAGCGTGATCAGCACATGTGCCTTGACCAGCCCCTTCTCGAAATCGTCAGACAGCCGCACACCATAACCGGCGATGATGCCGTCACGCTCCAGCCGCTCGATCTTCGCCTGTACGGTGGTGCGCGACAGCCCAAGCTTGCGCGCGAGCAACGCAGTCGGCATGCGGGCATTCTCGCTGAGAATAGATAGAAGCTGCCGGTCTTTGTCTGCCAACGTCATTATGACTATCCTCATCGGCATTATGCCGAATATTCAGCGGCAATTTTATCAGATCGGCGCTTCATATCAACCATCGAAAGACCGACAATTCCCCCACAGCAGATTCATTCGGGGGACCCAATATGAAAAACGTCGTCGTCATCGGAGCCGGCAAGATCGGCTCGACCATCGCCCGGCTTCTCGCCCATTCCGGCGATTATCAGGTCACCCTTGCCGATCGCAGCACCGAACAGCTTGCCCTGATCGAAAAGCACGAGGCCATCTCGGTCGCGGAGATCGACATTTCCGACGCAGCCGCCATGGTCGGCCTGCTCACCGGCAAGTTCGCCGTTCTCAGCGCCGCCCCTTATCACCTGACGATCGCCATCGCCGAAGCCGCCTCCAGGGCCGGCGTCCACTATCTCGACCTCACCGAGGACGTCGAATCCACCCGGCGGGTGAAGGCGATTGCCGAGACTGCCAACACCGCCTTCATCCCGCAATGCGGCCTGGCGCCCGGCTTCATCTCCATCGTCGCCAACGATCTTAGCCGCCGCTTCGATACGCTCGACAGCGTTCGCATGCGCGTCGGCGCCCTGCCGCAGTACCCATCGAATGCTCTCAACTATAACCTGACCTGGAGCACCGACGGCGTCATCAACGAATATATCGAGCCCTGCGAGGCGATCGTCGAAGGCCATCTGATCGAGGTGCCGGCTCTGGAGGAACGCGAAGAGTTCTCGCTCGACGGCGTCACCTATGAGGCCTTCAATACATCGGGCGGCCTCGGCACACTCTGCGAAACGCTGAAGGGCAAGGTCCGCACGCTGAACTACCGCACCATCCGCTATCCCGGCCATGCCGCGATCATGAAGGCGCTGTTGAACGATCTCGGCCTGCGCCACCGCCGCGAGGTGCTGAAGGACATCTTCGAGAACGCCCTGCCCTCGACCCTGCAGGACGTCGTCATCATCTTCGTCACGGTATCCGGCCGCAAGGAAGGCCGCCTGGTGCAGGAAACCTACGCCAACAAGGTCTATAGCGCCGTCGTTGCCGGTCGCATGATGAGCGCCATCCAGATCACCACGGCCTCCAGCATCTGCGCCGTGCTCGACATGCTGGCCAAGGGCGAACTGCCGGCCAAGGGCTTCATTCGCCAGGAAGAAATCGGCCTTGACGCCTTCCTCAAGAGCCGCTTCGGCCACCACTACGAACAGAGAGCCTACGCGGACAAAATGGCAAGCTGACCTGCGGGGATAAGAAGACCATGGACCGCGACGCCCGGGATTGAAAAATCCCGGGCGTTTTGTTGTTTCAACCGTTAACGGCAAACGCGATCGCGACGATGTTGACCACCGCGCAAATTGTGAAAATGAAACATGCGACGAGAAGCAGGCGAATATGCAGCCTTCCCAAGCGACTGGTCATATATCCGTATACCGCTTCATCGACCCATCGGCCGTCGGAATCTCCAAAGGAAAAGGCCCGTTTTCTGAATTGGCTTAAACTCGGGGCCAGATAAGCATAGACGAACAGCGGCGGCACGAAGAGCCCCAGAACGATAGCCATTCCCAAAAGCGCATAACCAGTTATCGGCAACATGAGATGACCTGAAGCGGTGATGAGATTTCATTTCAGTACGACAGGCGGTTTATCTCTAAAGGTACTCTGCATATCCGTCGTACTCAATGGACCTCTCATCACCGGTCGTCCAAATGAAGACTACGTCCGCCCGAACTCGTCATCCAGCCGGATGATATCGTCATCCTCGAGATACGACCCCGTCTGCACCTCGATCAGCTCCAGCGCGATCTTGCCCGGATTTGTCAGCCGGTGCACGACGCCCTGCGGGATATAGACGGACTCGTTTTCATGTAAGAGCCGCGTCTCGCCATCGATGGTGATCTCCGCCGTGCCGCGCACGACGATCCAGTGCTCGGAGCGATGGTGATGCTTCTGCAGCGAGATCTTGCGGCCGGGGGTGACATGCAGACGCTTCACCTCGAACCGCTCGCCGCTCAGCACCGACGCAACCGCGCCCCAGGGGCGGTAGGAGGTCGGATGGGTTTCCGTCAGGCCTCTGGTCTTTGCCGAAAGCGCCAGCTGCTTGACAATGTCTCCGACATTCTGGCTATCCTCCAGCCGCCCGACATAGACGGCGTCCTCGCTGGCGATGACGGCGATATCGTCCAACCCCTGGACGGCAATATGGATATCGCGCGACAGCACAAGCGAATTGCGCGTGTCGTTGACGGTCGCCTTCTGGCCGACGACATTGCCCGCCCCATCCTTTTCGCCGATCGCCCAGACGCTATCCCAGCTGCCAAGATCGGACCAGCTGAAGGATGAGGGAACCACGGCCGCATGCGGCGTATTTTCGAACACGGCATAATCGACCGAGATATTCGGCGCCTGCGCAAACGCTGCCTCATCGAGGCGATCGAAATCGAGATCGCGCTGAACGCCCTGGATGGCCCGCTGCGCCGCATCATAGACAGCCGGCGCATAACGCAGGATTTCCGCCAGGAACTGCCCGACCGGCAGCATGAACATGCCGGAATTCCACAGATAGCGACCGCTCTCCAGCAGCTCCTCGGCGCGCTCCCGATCCGGCTTCTCGACGAAACGCGCGACGGTTTTTGCCCCCGATGCGAGATCGTCACCCATTTCGATATAGCCGTAGCCGGTCGCAGGCTCCGTCGGCTTGATGCCGAACGTCACCAGCTTTCCCGCCTTGGCGGTCTCGCGGGCAATGCGGATGCAATCGAAATAGTGCGCCCCGGCATCGATCTCATGATCGGAGGCCAGCACCTGCATGATCGCCTCGTCGCCATGTTCGCGCAGCACCACGAAAGCTGCGGCAGCAAGCGCCGGTGCCGTGTTGCGCGCCACGGGCTCCAGCAGGATGCTCGACAGCGGCGCTTCCAGCGCCCGCGCCTGCTCGGCAACGATGAAGCGGAATTCCGTATTGGTGACGATGACGGCTGGCGTATACCGGTCCTGATCGGAAACGCGCTCCAGGGTCTTCTGGAACAGCGACTGATCACCGAGAAACTGCAGGAACTGCTTGGGCGCCGCCGAGCGCGACAGCGGCCAAAGCCGCGTTCCCTTGCCGCCGGCCATGATGACCGGCACGATCTTGGAAGACATGCGCATCCTCTTATCTCTTGTCGGACCACCGGTCCGAAAATTTCAAAATTGTCTGCGACGGGCGCAGCCTAGCGAAAAACGAGGGTATGTAAAATCATTTTGCAGATGCGAAAATTTATAAAATCAAAGCGTTAGAGTATCAGTTCCAAGGCAGGGGAAACAATTCCGGCCTGCACAAGGGCGCAAAACACCCGATAACCGGCACTCTAGCCCCGGCCGGCCACAAGGGGGAAGACAATAAAAAACCCGCCGAAGCGGGTTTCGAAAATCGATCCGGAAGGCCGGATCAGAATGCGACGACGATGCCGTTCAGATGCGTCAGTTCCGCCAGGAATTGCTCCAGCCGGCTCTTGTGCTCGTCGCTATGGGCGCCTTCAAGCTCGGTCTTGGCCGCGTCGATACGCTTCTGGACGGCGGCCGGATCCATCTCGTCAGCCGGGATTGCGGATTCGGCAAGCAACGTGCAGCCGGTCGGCAGGATATCGGCAAAACCGCCGAAGACGACATAACGGCTGACCTTGCCGTCGGCAGCCTTGACGGTCACGACGCCCGGCTTGATCGTCGTCATCGTCGGCGCATGATTGGCCATGACGGTCATCTCGCCATCCGTTGCCGGAATGACGACTTCGCTGACGCGCTCGGAAAGCAACAGGCGTTCCGGAGAGACGAGTTCGAAATTGAAATCAGCCATGATCATTCGCTTCTTTTCGAGCTACCGGCTCAGACCCGCCGGCAGAGAATTCCGTTCGGTACGCCGGGGCGCAAGCCCGCGCAGCGATTGACGACCGGGGCGTCCACAAGAGGCGCCCCGGTCAAAATTCATCAAGCCGCTTCAGCAGCCAGACGCTTGGCCTTTTCGATCGCTTCCTCGATGGAGCCGACCATGTAGAAGGCGGCTTCCGGAAGGTGATCGTAATCGCCGTTGACCAGGCCCTTGAAGCCCTTGATCGTGTCTTCGAGAGCAACCAGCTTGCCCGGCGAACCGGTGAAGACTTCGGCAACGAAGAACGGCTGCGACAGGAAGCGCTCGATCTTGCGGGCGCGGGCAACGGCCAGCTTGTCTTCTTCAGACAGTTCGTCCATGCCCAGGATGGCGATGATGTCCTGGAGCGACTTGTAGCGCTGCAGGGTCGTCTGCACCTTGCGGGAGATCTCGTAATGCTCTTCGCCGACAACCATCGGGTCGAGCATGCGCGAGGTCGAGTCGAGCGGGTCAACGGCCGGGTAGATACCCTTTTCGGCGATCGAGCGCGACAGAACCGTCGTTGCGTCCAGGTGGGCGAACGAAGTTGCCGGCGCCGGGTCGGTCAAGTCGTCGGCCGGAACGTAGATGGCCTGAACCGAGGTGATCGAGCCCTTGGTCGTCGTGGTGATGCGTTCCTGCATCTGGCCCATGTCGGTGGCGAGCGTCGGCTGATAACCAACAGCCGAAGGAATACGGCCGAGAAGAGCCGACACTTCGGAACCTGCCTGGGTGAAGCGGAAGATGTTGTCCACGAAGAACAGAACGTCCTGACCTTCGTCACGGAACTGTTCAGCGATCGTCAGACCGGTCAGGGCGACGCGAGCGCGGGCGCCCGGCGGTTCGTTCATCTGGCCGTATACGAGGGCTGCCTTGGAGCCTTCGCCGCCGCCGTGCTTGTTCACGCCGGATTCGATCATTTCGTGGTAAAGGTCGTTGCCTTCGCGGGTCCGTTCACCCACGCCTGCGAACACCGAGTAACCACCGTGCGCCTTGGCGACGTTGTTGATCAGTTCCATGATCAGAACCGTCTTGCCGACGCCGGCGCCGCCGAACAGGCCGATCTTGCCGCCCTTGGCGTAAGGTGCGAGCAGGTCGACGACCTTGATGCCGGTGACGAGGATCTGTGCTTCGGTCGACTGCTCGACGTAGCTCGGTGCTTCCTGATGGATCGAGCGCTTGCCCGAGGTGATCAGCGGACCGGCTTCGTCAACCGGCTCGCCGATGACGTTCATGATGCGGCCGAGCGTTTCCAGACCGACCGGAACGGTGATCGGAGCGCCCGTGTCGGTGACCGGCTGACCGCGAACCAGACCTTCGGTCGAGTCCATGGCGATCGTGCGAACGGCGTTTTCACCGAGGTGCTGGGCAACTTCGAGAACCAGACGGTTGCCGTTGTTGTCCGTTTCCAGAGCGTTGAGGATCAGCGGCAGCTGGCCTTCTTCGAATGTCACGTCGACGACGGCGCCGATGACCTGGGTCACGCGGCCGACTGCGCCGGTTGCCGTGACGGCCACCTTGGCTGCCGGTGCCTTCTTCGCCGCAACGGTCTTCGCTGCTGCTGCCGGCTTTTCCGCTGCTGCCTTCACTGCTGCCGGCTTCTTCGCCGCTGCTGTTGTACTGGGGGTAGCTGCCTTAGCCATAATCCTTACCCTCTTTCCGTAACCTTAGAGCGCTTCCGCGCCCGAAATGATTTCAATGAGTTCCTTGGTGATCTGAGCCTGACGCTGACGGTTGTAGGACAGCGTCAGCTTGTTGATCATTTCACCGGCATTGCGCGTGGCGTTGTCCATCGCGCTCATCTTGGCACCCATTTCACCCGCAACATTTTCGAGCAGAGCTCGGAAAACCTGCACCGAAATGTTGCGCGGGATGAGATCGCTGAGGATCTCGCCCGCATCTGGCTCGTATTCATAGATCGCAGCGGCCGAAACTTCGTCCGACTTGGCAACGGCAGGAGCCGCAGCCGGGATCAACTGAAGCGCTGTCGGAACCTGCGAAATGACCGATTTGAACTCCGAATAGAACAGAGTGCAGACGTCGAATTCGCCCTTTTCGAACAGGCCGATGACCTTCTTGCCGATCTGATCCGCGTTTTCGAACCCGACCCGCTTGACTTCGCGCAGATCGATACGATCGACGATCAGCGAAGCGAATTCGCGGCGAAGGATGTCGAAACCCTTCTTGCCGACGCAGATGATCTTCACCGTCTTGCCTTCGGCAAGCAGCTTGCGCACATGATCGCGGGCAAAGCGGGCGATCTGGCTGTTGAAGCCGCCGCAAAGGCCGCGTTCCGCCGTGCAGACCACCAGCAGATGCGTCTGGTCGCGGCCATTGCCCGTCATCAGGCGCGGAGCGCTATCGTCCGTGCCCACAGCTTCTGCGATGTTCGCAAGAACGATCGCCATCCGCTGCGAGTAAGGCCGGGCAGCCTCGGCCGCCTCCTGCGCACGCCGAAGCTTCGCCGCGGCGACCATTTTCATCGCCTTGGTGATCTTCTGCGTCGCCTTGACGGAGGCGATCCTGTTTTTCAGATCCTTAAGTGAAGGCATCCGTTGTCCGTCCTAACTGGTACCCGATCAGGCGAAGGATTTCGCAAACGTGTCAATGGCAGCCTTGAGCTTACCCTTGACGTCGTCGCTGATTGCCTTGTCCTTGCGGATAGCCTCAAGAATGTCCTTGCCTTCGGAACGCATGTACGACAGCAGACCCTGCTCGAACGCGCCAACCTGGTTGACGGCGATCTTGTCGAGGTAACCGTTCACGCCGGCGAAGATGACTGCGACCTGTTCTTCCGTCTTCAGCGGCGAGAACTGCGGCTGCTTCAGAAGTTCGGTCAGGCGTGCGCCGCGGTTCAAGAGGCGCTGCGTCGCAGCGTCAAGGTCCGAACCGAACTGGGCGAACGCCGCCATTTCGCGATACTGGGCAAGCTCGCCCTTGATCGAGCCGGCAACCTGCTTCATCGCCTTGACCTGAGCGGCCGAACCGACGCGGGAAACCGACAGACCGACGTTCACCGCCGGACGGATGCCCTGGTAGAACAAGTCGGTTTCAAGGAAGATCTGGCCGTCGGTGATCGAGATCACGTTGGTCGGGATGAACGCCGAAACGTCGTTGCCCTGGGTTTCGATAACCGGCAGAGCGGTCAGCGAGCCAGCGCCGTTGGCGTCGGAAAGCTTTGCAGCGCGCTCGAGAAGACGCGAATGCAGGTAGAAAACGTCGCCCGGATAGGCTTCGCGGCCCGGCGGGCGGCGCAGCAGAAGCGACATCTGGCGATAGGATACGGCCTGCTTGGACAGATCGTCATAGCCGATCAGCGCGTGCATGCCGTTGTCGCGGAAATATTCGCCCATGGCGCAACCGGCGAACGGCGCGAGATACTGCATCGGAGCCGGATCGGACGCTGTTGCCGCAATGATGATCGAGTACTTCAGGGCGCCGCGCTCTTCGAGCACCTTGACGAACTGGGCAACCGTCGAACGCTTCTGGCCGATAGCGACATAGACGCAATACAGCTTTTCGGCATCCGGGCCATTGTCGTGAATGGCCTTCTGGTTGAGGATCGTGTCGAGAATGATGGCGGTCTTGCCGGTCTGGCGGTCGCCGATGACGAGCTCGCGCTGGCCGCGACCAACCGGGATCAGGGCATCGATGGCCTTGAGGCCGGTCGACATCGGCTCATGAACCGACTTGCGCGGGATGATGCCCGGAGCCTTGACGTCAACGCGCGAGCGCTGCCTGGCATTGATCGGCCCCTTGCCGTCGATCGGATTGCCGAGCGCGTCAACGACGCGGCCGAGCAGTTCCGGACCAACCGGAACGTCCACGATAGAACCGGTCCGCTTGACGGTGTCGCCTTCCTTGATGCCACGGTCGGCACCGAAGATAACCACACCGACATTGTCGGCTTCAAGGTTCAGCGCCATGCCGCGAATTCCACCCGGGAATTCGACCATCTCACCAGCCTGAACATTGTCCAGACCGTAGACGCGGGCAATACCGTCACCGACGGACAGAACCTGACCGACTTCGGAGACTTCCGCCTCCTGGCCGAAGTTTTTGATTTGATCTTTAAGAATTGCGGAAATTTCCGCGGCGCGGATATCCATCAGCCGACCTCTTTCAGTGCAAGCTTAAGGCTAGAAAGCTTTGTGCGAAGGGAAGTGTCAATCTGGCGGGACCCGACCTTGACGATCAGACCACCGAGAAGAGAGGGTTCAACCGTGACGTTGAGCGTCACGTCTTTGCCGGTGACGCCCTTGAGCGCCGCCTTCAATTCAGTCTGCTGCGCTGCCGAAAGCGCATGCGCCGAAGTCACCTCAGCGGAAACTTCGCCACGATGACGGGCTGCGGTTTCGCGATAAGACTTGACGATGCCGGGCACCGCAAACAGGCGGCGATTGCGTGCAACCACCTTCAGGAAATTGCCGACCAGACCTGTGATACCGGCCTTGGCGATAATCGCCGAAATGGCCTTGAACTGGTCGTCGGCAGAAAAGATCGGGCTGACGATGAGGCGCTTCAGATCGGCGCTTTCGTTGATCAGCGACTGGAACTTGTCCAGATCAGACCCAACGCTCTCCACCGATCCTGCTTCCAGCGCGAGATCGAAAAGCGAAGACGCGTATCTTTCTGCAACACCGGAAATAAGCTGGGATGTGTCTGCCACGGGCACAAGCTTCTCTCATTTTAATCCAAGGGCGATGTCTGCGGAGATCCGTAAACCCAACACCTTGAATTTGTTGCTATATTTTAAAGGATATACAGGCCGGGCGGCCTGTTTCCCCCACAAGTCGCGGTTCGTCTAGCATAGGATATCTGGACTCGCAACACGCGAACGGCACGAATGCGCGATAACTCTGCATCTTCGGCCAAATTTTGACAAAAATGGGGTATGAGCTGGCGAGGTCCACACTGCATGGACCTGCCGGCCGGCTTCAAACGAAACCGAACACATAGGCCAGAGGCAGAGCCGACAGCACCATCTGGACGACCAGAAAGAGCCAGTTCACAACCGTATTGCCGCGATCCGACAGCATCGACAGGATACGGCCAAAAGCCGCAAGCGCAAAGGCGGCCCCGAGCGCCAGATAGACCATCGGCTGGGCAAGAAGCAGCGCAGCGATGCCAAGCCCCAGATGAAAGCCGCCCATCGTCGAGCGCGCCTCGGCATAACCGCCGCGCCGGCCTTCGCGGAGATCGATCCCGAGCGCGCGAAAGGCGATGCCCGGCGCAAAGAGAAAAACAAGGCCGAGCAGCGACGTCGCAACTGCCGCGCAGAACGCCAGGAACTCTCCCGTTTCCGTCGGAATGTAGAATTCCATCTTATCCTCTTGACCCAAAGCCGTTGTTGCAACGAGGCAGCATTAACCCAGCGCAACGAAAAAGGGAATCGGGTGACGGCAGTAATCAGGCCAAGTGGGAATCACCATCTCAATATCGGATGCGGTAACCCGGCCCCTCACCCTCTCCCCGCAAGCAGGGAGAGAGGACAACAGAGTTTGCCGCGGGTCCTTCTCCCTGTGCACGGGGAGAAGGTGGCCGACAGGCCGGATGAGGGGCGAAGCCGGATACATCCTCACAAAAAACTCTGCGGATCGATGTCCAGCTGGACGCTGACCGAGCCACGCATCTTCGGTCCGTTGGCCATCATCGTTTTCACGAATGCCTGCATGTCGCTGTTGCGGCGGCCGTGCACCAGCAGCCGGAAGCGATGGCGGCCGCGGATGAGCGCCAGCGGTGCTTCGGCCGGACCGAGAATGCCGATACCGCTGACCTTTGGGGCGGCCTGGCGCAGGCCTCTTGCATGCCCCTCGGCGTCGGCGCGCGTATCGGCCGAAACGATTACAGACGCCAGCCGGCCGAACGGCGGCAGCAGCGCTTTCTCCCGCTCGTTGATCTCGCGCTCGTAAAACGCCTGCGAATCGCCGGAAACGATTGCCTGCATCACCGGGTGCTGCGGCTGATAGGTCTGCAGCAGGCCAAGCGACTTCAAGCCCGTTCGCCCTGCTCGGCCGGTCACCTGGCTCAGCAACTGGAATGTCCGCTCGGCGGCGCGCGGATCGCCATTGGCAAGGCCGATGTCGGCATCGACGATACCGACGAAGGTCATCATCGGAAAATTGTGCCCCTTGGCGACCAGCTGCGTGCCGACGACGATATCCGCCTCGCCCCTGGCGATGGCCTCCAGCTCCAGCCGCAGCCGCTTGACGCCCATCAGGTCGGAGGACAGCACGATGGTGCGCGCATCGGGAAAATGCCGGTCGACCTCCTCGGCGATGCGCTCGACGCCGGGACCGCAGGCAACCAGATGGTCGAACGTGCCGCATTCCGGGCAGCTTTCCGGTGTGCGTTCGGCATAGCCGCAGTGATGGCACTGGATCTGGCCGCGAAAGCGGTGTTCGACCAGCCAGCTCGAACAATCCGGGCACTGGAAGCGATGGCCGCAGACGCGGCACAGCGTCAGCGGCGCATAGCCCCGCCGGTTGAGAAACAGCAGCGCCTGTTCGCCGCGCTCCACTGCCTTGCCGATATGGCGCAGCAGCACCGGCGACAGGAAACCACCGCGTTCCGGCGGATGCCTGCGCATATCGACGAGACCGAGATCAGGGAGCGCGGCGTCGCCAAACCGCGTCGGCAGGTGGATCGGCTTGTAGCGGCCGAGATCGCCGTTGACCCGGCTTTCGACCGATGGCGTCGCCGAAACCAGCACCACCGGGAATTCGCCGATACGGGCGCGCACCACCGCCATGTCGCGTGCATTATAGAAGACACGGTCTTCCTGCTTGTAGGCCGGGTCGTGCTCCTCATCGACAATGATCAGGCCAAGATTCTCGAACGGCAGGAACAGGGCCGAGCGGGCCCCGGCAACCACCCGCACGCCGCCCTCCGTCACCTGCCGCCAGACCTTTTCGCGGGTTCGCGGCGCGAGGTCGGAATGCCATTCGGCCGGCTTGGACCCGAAGCGATCCTGGAAGCGCTCGAGAAAACTCGCCGTCAGCGCGATTTCCGGCAGAAGGATCAGCACCTGCCGGCCGGCCTTCAGGGTCGCCGCGATCGCCTCGAAATAGACCTCGGTCTTGCCGGAGCCGGTGATACCGTCGATCAGCGAGACGGAAAAGCCGCCGACATCGACGCTGTCGAGCAGATCCTGTGCCGCCTGCTTCTGCGGCCCTTCGAGACGATGCTCGGCATAATCCGGATCGGGCAGCGCCACCACCGGTGGCGGCGGCATGAAGATGGTTTCAAAGACGCCCTGCACCGCCAGTCCGTCGATCACGCTCGACGAGGTGCCCGCCGCATGCGCCAGTCCGGACCGTGTCCAGGCAAAGCCATTGTCGGCCGCCGCGATGACCCGTTGACGCGCAGGGGTCATCCGCTCGGGCCGCGTATCGGTCAGCCGCAGGCCCTCGATCATCGGTTCGGGATCGAAAGCGGCCGGTGCGCGCAGCGCCATGCGGGCAACCAGACCCGGCGGCGAAACGGTGTAGGCGGCCACCCAATCGAGAAAGGTGCGCATGTCTTTCGACAAAGGCGGGCAATCGAAGGCGCGGGTGATGGCCTTGAGCTTCTTCGGATCGACGCTGCCATCGTCGGTGCCGTCCCAGACGACGCCCACGACCTGGCGCGGCCCGAGCGGCACCTGCACGATCGATCCGGGCTCGACAGCCATTCCCTCCGGCACCGCATAGGAGTATGCTTTCGGGGCGGGCATCGGCACCAGAACGGGCACGACGCGGCGGGCGAACAGGTCGTCAAACAAATCGGTCGAATCTTCAGTCATCGGCCGTGACCTTGCCTCCGGATTGCGTTAAAGAAAACCCCGAAACAACACAGCAGCCCGCGCATCCCAAGGGAGATTACCCATGAAGTTTTTTGTCGATACAGCCGATGTGAACGAAATCCGTGCGTTGAACGACCTCGGTCTCGTCGACGGCGTGACGACCAACCCTTCGCTGATCCTCAAGTCCGGCCGTAACATCGTCGAAGTCACCAAGGAAATCTGCGGCATCGTCGATGGCCCGGTTTCCGCCGAAGTGGCTGCCACCGATTACGAGACGATCATGAAGGAGGCGGCTGTCATTTCGAAGATCGCCGACAATATCTGCATCAAGCTGCCGCTGACACTCGACGGCCTCAAGGCCTGCAAGAACCTGTCGTCCGACGGCCACCAGACCAACGTGACGCTGTGCTTCTCGGCCAACCAGGCCCTGCTCGCCGCCAAGGCCGGCGCCACTTTCGTTTCGCCCTTCGTCGGCCGTCTCGATGACATCGCCTTCGATGGCATGGACCTGATCCGCGAAATCCGCCAGATCTTCGACAATTACGGCTACGAGACCGAAATCCTCGCCGCCTCGATCCGCACGGTCAACCACGTCAAGGAAGCAGCCCTGATCGGGGCCGACGTCATCACCGCACCGCCGGCAACCCTGAAGGCACTCGTCAAGCACCCGCTGACTGACGCCGGCCTCGCGACCTTCCTCGCCGACTGGGCCAAGACCGGCCAGAAGATCGCCTGATATATTTCGTATATCGAATGAACAAGAAGCCCCGCGAGATGATCGCGGGGCTTTTTCTTTTTAATCCTCATCCTCATCCATCATCCCCGTCAGCCGCATCCCCTCGATCCATGTCGCCCCGTCATTGCGGATCACCCGTTTCGGGCGCGTACCACAGCGCTTCTGAATTTCCGCCGCCAGGAGTTCCGAATGGGTGACGATCCAGATCTGGCTGTCGGCGGAGGCACTGGCAATCATCGCGGCAAGGGCCGGTAGCATGTCGGGATGCAGGCTTGTTTCCGGCTCGTTGAGGGCGATGAAACGCGGCGTGCGGTAAGAGAGCAGCGCCCCGGCCAAGGCCAGAAACCGCATCTGGCCGTCGGACAGTTCGCGCGGCGAAAACCGGCGTTGCGGGAAATCCGGAAAGACCAGCGCGAATTCGGCGAATTCCTCCGGCTCGGGAACCGCCAGCCGGGCCCCGCCAAAGGCATCGGCAACGGCGCGGTCGAGATCGACCGTATCCTGGCGAGTGTGAAACAGCGTCGCGAAGACGGCCGCGAGGTTGGAGCCGTCCTCGTCCAGCAACGGCGCGGTGACGGCGAGGCACGGTGTCCGCAGCGGCGAATCGCGGTCGGTTCGAAACCCGTGGAAAAAGCGCCAGCCGTCGATGACGCGGCGAAACGCGCCGATCTCCGGATAGTGACCGGCATCCCCCAGAAGCGCGATGGCGGTCTCCGATGTCAGCGCCTGTTCCGGATATTCCTCCATCCGGCCGGCGGCGTTTCTGACGAAGATCCCCGGCCCGGCCCGCTTCATCACCGTCACCGGCCTGCCGGCATCGACCTTCAGTTCTTCTTCCTTCACCTGCGGTTCGAAAATGAAACCGGCAGCGGCTTTCGCCGGGCGCAATCCGGCCTCGACCCGGTAGTGGAAGCTGACTGCCCGCTCCTCGTCCAGCAATTCGACCTCGAGCTTGATGCGTACCGGATCGCCGCTTCGGCGTTTGCCGCTCCACAGCGCCGACGCCATGCCGCCTTCACGGGCGATCTCATGGGCAAGCCTGCCGCGAACGGCGGCCTGAACAAGCTGCAGGGCACGATAGAGATTGGATTTGCCGACGCCGTTTTCGCCGATGAACAGGTTCACCCCGGCCATATCCATCCGAATGGATTTCAGCGAGCGGTAATTGGCGGCAAACATCGAGCGAATCTGCATGATACAGATTTAGCCGATCATCTCCTTAAGCGAAACCGGATTGCGGAACGCCGCATCGCCATCACGCGCGAGATCATGGACAGTATGGCGCTCCAGCGCCCGCGTCACGTCCACCGGATCGCCGTCCAGCGCATCCGGCTGGATCAGATTGCCGATGGTGAAATCGAACATGTCGCCCTTCTTGTTGAGAAGCTCATGGAACACCGTCATGTCGCGCAGTTCCGTCGACCACTTGGCCAGCCAGTAGAACAGCCCGGAATTGCGCGCCGACATGTGAACCGGCAGGATCGGCAGATTGTATTTGCGGGCAAAGCTGACGGCCGAGGTCTTCCACGGACGCTCGTTGAGCTGCCCGTTTGCCCAATAGGCGATGCGGCCGGATGGAAAAAGGACAGTCGCCTTGCCCTCCGAGATGGCCCGGTTGGTGGTCTGCAGCGTTTCGCGCGCTTTCAGCTTGGTCTTGTGTTCGTCGCGCCACTCCACCGGAATGACCATCTCGGCAAAGCGCGGATTGACCCGGATGGCATCGCGATTGGCAAAGAACATCATGTCAGGACGGCAGTGTTTCAAAAGATCGAACACGGCGATGCCATCGGCAATGCCGGTCGGGTGGTTGCTCACCAGCAGAAAGCCGCCTTTTTCGGGAATGCGCTGCGGCTGGCGCACCCGGATATCCAGCGACAGGGTTTCGCTCAGATGCTCGAATGCCTGAAAGCCCGGCGCATTGGCAACGGCATCGGCAAACTCGATCGCCTTGCGGTAGTTCAGCAGCGTATAGAGAAACGGCCGCATCACCGGCCAGAGCGGATGCTTGACGATGCGCTGGCCGCGCTCGGCAATCAGCGTATCGACGATATGACCGGGCTGGCCGTGCGAAACCAGGGCGACCGTCTCTGCGAAATAGGTGAAACCGCTGACCGAATCCCGCCGTGCCATGGATTTTTCCGCTTTGCTTTGGCTGAGCTATCGCAGGTGAATATGATCCGAACATGACAAATTCCAAGGGCCGTTAGGAAAAACATAACGGGCTGACGCGCAGAGTCCCCGCGTGATTGTCGCGGAGTATGCCTGTGAACGAACTGTTGATCATTGGTCATCCGGAGCTGATGGCGGAGCGCCAGCGCTGGCTTGCGGGGCTGGGCGAAGAGCGGCGCCTGTCGGACAAGACCGTCGAGGCTTATGAGCGCGACACGCGGCAATTCCTGTATTTTCTCACCGGACATCTGAGCGGCCCGGCCCGGCTCAGCGACATCAGCGCGCTCCGGCCCGGCGACCTGCGCGGCTTTCTCGCCTCGCGCCGACGCGACGGTGCCGGTGCCAGAACACTCGGCCGCGGGCTTGCCGGCCTGCGCTCCTTTCTGCGGCATCTCGAAAAGAAGGGCCTTGCCAATGCGGCAGGCGCAGCCGCCGTGCGCTCGCCGAAACAGCTGAAATCCCTGCCCAAGCCGCTGACCGCAGTCGATGCTCTGATGGTCGTCACCAGCGAGGCGCAGCTTGCCGAGGAACCCTGGATCGCCACCCGCAATGCGGCGGTCTTGACCCTGCTCTACGGCTGCGGCCTGCGCATCTCCGAGGCGCTCGCCATGACGCCATCCGATTTCACCGGCGCGCCGACGGCACTGCGCATTGACGGCAAGGGCGGCAAGACCCGCATCGTGCCGCTGATTACAGCCGCGGTCGATGCGGTGCGCGCTTATGAAAAGCTCTGCCCCTATCATCTGGCGCCGGATGCGCCGCTGTTTCGCGGCGCCAAGGGCGGCAAGCTGCAACCGGCCATCATCCAGCGCGAAATGCAGAAGCTACGCGGTGCACTCGGCCTTCCCGATACCGCCACGCCGCATGCGCTGCGCCATTCCTTCGCCACCCATCTTCTGGCCGGCGGCGGCGACTTGCGCACCATCCAGGAACTGCTCGGCCATGCCAGCCTGTCGACCACGCAGGTCTATACCGGCGTCGATTCGGCAAGGCTCCTGGAAATCTACGATCGCGCCCACCCGCGCGCTTGAAGTCGGGCAAAGAACAACTCATAAGTGCATGCATCGTTTTCAGATCAAGTGCCTGTGGGTCAAATCCGTGATGCATCGCATTCCTTTCTTCGTCCATTTTTCCAGCCGCTGCCGATCTGCCGGCGCATTGCTTGCCAAGGCTTTCACCATCCTGGGTTTCCAGCTGGCACTGGCCGCCCCGGCAAACGCTGCCGAGCCGCCGGTCTGCACCGGCAAAAACCTGATGGCCGAAATGGAGCGCGACGATCCGCAAGCCTTGGCCGATCTGCGCAAACAGGCCGCGGAAACGCCGAACGGAAAAGGTATTTTCTGGAAGATCGACCGCGCGGGTGCAGAGCCGTCCTACCTGCTTGGCACCATGCATGTCACCGATCCGCGCGTTGTCGAAATGCCGGAGGAGGCATGGCTTCCCTTTGACGAGGCCGGGACCGTGGCTCTGGAGCTGGAAAGTCTCGAGCCGATGGATATCGGGCGTGCGCTGTTTGCCTATCCCGAACTGACGATGTTCACCGATGGCACCTCGATCCAAACCCTGCTCGATACCGATGAGGTCAGCCGGCTGGAAGTGGTGCTGAAGGCGCGTGGCATTCCCCTTTTCGCCGTCTCCAAAATGAAGCCGTGGATGCTGCTCATGCACATCAGCTCTCCTGCCTGCGAGAAAAGGCGGGCAGCGTCGGGATTGGCCCCTCTCGATCTCGCGTTGATCCGCGCCGCCCATGACGAGGGGAAAACGGTCATCGGGCTTGAGACCGCGCTTGAGCAGCTGGAATCCATCAATGCGGTCGATTCCGCGCCGCTGCTTCGCAGCCTCCTTCAGCAGATGGAGGCAGACGACAAGCTGGACGACATCTTTGCGACCATGACCGACATGTACCTCGATGGCGAGATCGGGCTGTTCATTCCCTTGAGCTACCATGTGCTCGGCACCACAGCAGCCCAAGATCCCAGCTATGAAGATTTCATGAAACACGCGATCACCGACCGCAATATCCGCATGGCAGAGCGCGCGGCCCCTCTCCTTAAAGACGGCAACGCTTTCATTGCGGTCGGCGCGATGCACCTGATCGGCGAGCAGGGACTGGTCGAGCTTTTCCGCAAACAGGGATATGCCGTCACCCGTCTGCATTGATTCCAGGCATCCGTTGTAAACAAGATTACCCGCTTCGTTAACGGATTGGGAAATCGGCGCCGGTATGGTTGCGGCAACGCCCGTGGAGAGCATGCCGACATGAACCGCCTTATCCGATCGATCCGTCTTTCCGTCACCGATCGTCTGGGCGACAATATCCTTGCGCTGATCGCCACGTTGCACGTCCTGTTCGCCCTCAGCCTGATCGTCACCCTCTTCTCCGTATCGAAGGCCCGCGCCGAAGATGTTGCCTGCGGCGGCAAGAACCTGATCGCCGAGATGCGGACCTCCGATCCGGCACGGTTCGCGGCACTGGAAAAGGAAGCCGCCGCCGTACCCAACGGCAAGGGCACGTTCTGGAAAATCGAGAAGCAGGGCATCGCCCCCTCCTATCTGCTCGGCACCATGCATGTCACCGATCCGCGCGTGCTGGCCATGCCGAAGGGTGCCGATGCCGCCTATCAGACGGCCAAGACCGTGATCGTCGAATCCGACGAGATCGTCGACGACCGCAAGGCAGCGGCAGCCATCATGATGCAGCCGGGACTGACGATGTTTGCCGACGGCAAGTCGATCAAGGATTTCCTCAAGCCCGAGGAAACGGAAAAGCTGGCAGCTGGCCTCAAAGAGCGCGGTATTCCACTGACGCTGGTTGCCAAGATGAAACCCTGGATGATCGCCAGCTTCGTCGCCCTGCCCGCCTGCGAAATGAGCCGCAAGGCGGCCGGTGCCTCCTTCCTCGACAAGAAGCTCGCCGAAGACGCGCTGAAGCAGGGCAAGAGCCTGAAGGGGCTGGAAACCATGGTCGAGCAGCTGCAGGCCATGGATGCGCTGCCGGTGCAGTTTCACCTGAATGCGCTGATCGAAACGCTGGCGCTCGGCGACACCGTGGCCGACGTCATGGAAACGACCACCGAACTCTATCTCAGCGGCGATACCGGCCTGATCATGCCGATGATGCGGGCCGTCTCGGAGGAGAAATCCACCGAAAGCGATGCCGGCTATGCCGATTTCGAGCAGCGCATCATCACCGACCGCAACAGGACGATGGCGACCCGCGCCCAGCCGATCCTCGACGGCGGCGCCGTGTTCATGGCCGTTGGCGCCCTGCACCTGCCGGGCAAGGACGGCGTGATCGAGCTTTTGCGCAAGGACGGCTTTACCATCACCAGCATGTCGGCCGCAAACTGAGCAACGGCGAAATGCCCCCGCGCGGTGTCCGCCGTGGTTTTCAAACCTGCACTCAATCGGACGGGGCACTGGAAACCGCCTCAATAGAGTAATTTTATATGACGCTTCCCAGCGCCCCGTTTGGCGTTCTCTCGGGAGCTTTCCTCCCTACAGACCCCGACTGCGGATTCTCTGACCCGGGACGATCGTCGCGACATAGGCTTCCGGTTCCGGCATTCAGCATCACGGTTCCGGTACATCACGCTTCTCATCCCGGCATGCGTGCCACACAGGCACACCCGCCCCAGAAGGACAGGGGGAATCCAGTTTCCGGGGGCTCTCCTTCCGGTCCGCCTGACGTTCGCAGCCTCTTCATTGAGACCACGAGGCTTTGCGTGGAGCGCCAGCCCTGCCTCGCCGCAAACGTCTTGCGGTGTATCCGTGACAGAACGTTGCCATCATGACACAGGATGGAAACGCGGGGATCAGCGGGGATGATTTTGTGCTTGTGGCATGGCTTTCGCGGCCATTATTCTCGACTGACGGAAGCCTTTTCGATGCTCTCGACCGCAGCCTGCGTCGATGCGGCCTGGAGAAGGGCTGCCCAGTCATCCGGCGGATTGCCATCGGTCAGCATGGTTTTGAAAACCTGATAGGCATCGGTTTTTGAGCCATAGGTCCGCAAAGTCTCCTGATCATTCACCCAGGCAAAAATGATGATCTTTGCTTTGGAATTATACCGGAAGAACAAACGGAACCGCCCATTGCCGAACTTCGCCCGGAACCAGTGTTTCCTGTCATGCCCCAGCGTCGTCCCCTGGCGATAGATCGCCAGGGTCGGGTCCGCCGGTATCTTGCGGAACACCAGTTCTTCAAGAACGGCCAGAAGCTTGGCGTTCGAACTGTCCTGAAAATCATCCGGACGTTTCTGCTTCAACGTCTCGACCGCAGCCGTCAGCTTGTCCAGCTGGGCGAGGAAAAGCGGATGCGCAAGGATGGCCCAGCCATTGACCACCGCCATGGCTAGAGAGCCACATCGCCTTCGATCGGCGCATCCGTATCCACCTCCATACCGGTGGTCAGCATGCCGATTCGTTCCCGCAGGCTCGCCGAAATTTCACCGACGGCCCTGCCCGGATGGTTCTGCATATCGCGCGCCAGGAACGCCAGAAAGCCATCGATAACAGGATCGTCCTCTTCGTCATCCACGCGTTCGACGGTGACATGCCGTTGGTCATCGACGTAAAAGGCGATACGCCCGCCCAGATCGATGCCCAATGCCTGCCGCACCGATTTGGGAACGGTCGTCTGGCCCTTCACGGTGATCGTGCTGACTTCCCTTAACAAAGCTGCCATAGCGGCCTCCATTCGTTGGAAGTCAACGTAAGGAAAATCCCTTACCTCGTCAAGACGCTCCAAATGCTGCGATCCAACGGCGGGCGGGCGCTATATTCTTCGGTGACTCTTGCACCCGTGCCGTCTCTCTGCCTTTTTGCCAATCTAACCTGCGGCGGCCTGATTCGCGCCCGCTCCGCTTCGCATTCGATTGCAGCTCCCGGAACGCGCTTCCACATGCCGGGGCCGCAATTACGTCCAAGGAGAAGACGATGACAGAGATCAAGAAACCCGTGATTTCGGAAATGAGACCGAAGATCACCGTCATCGGCGTCGGCGGCGGCGGCGGCAATGCCATCAACAACATGATCACCGAAGGTCTGCAGGGCGCCGAATTCGTCGCGGCCAATACCGACGCGCAGGCGCTGACCATGTCGAAGGCGACCCGGCTGATCCAGCTCGGCGCGCAGGTAACCGAAGGTCTCGGCGCCGGATCGCTGCCGGAAGTCGGCCGCGCGGCGGCGGAGGAATCGATCGACGAGATCATGGATCATCTCGGCGGCACCCATATGTGCTTCGTCACCGCCGGCATGGGCGGCGGCACCGGCACCGGGGCTGCCCCCGTGATCGCGCAGGCCGCGCGCAATGCCGGTATCCTGACCGTCGCCGTCGTCACCAAGCCGTTCAGCTTCGAGGGCAAGCGCCGCATGCAATCGGCCGAAGAAGGCATCGAGCGGCTGCGCGAAGCCGCCGACACCGTCATCGTCATTCCCAACCAGAATCTCTTCCGCATCGCCGATGCCAAGACCACCTTTGCCGATGCCTTCGTCATCGCCGACCGGGTTCTCTATTCCGGCGTCGGCTGCATCACCGACCTGATCGTCAAGGAAGGCCTGATCAACCTCGACTTCGCCGACGTCAAATCGGTGATGAAGGGCATGGGCCGCGCCATGATGGGCACCGGCGAAGCGCATGGCGACGGCCGCGCCTCGCGCGCTGCCGAAGCGGCGATCGCCAACCCGCTCTTGAGCGAAGTGTCGATGAAGGGTGCCAAGGGCGTGCTGATCTCGATTTCCGGCGGCTCCGACATGACGCTGTTCGAAGTGGACGAGGCCGCCACCCGCATCCGCGAGGAAGTCTATGAGGACGCCGACATCGTCGTCGGCGCGATCTTCGACAAGAACCTCGATGGTGTTTTCCGCGTTTCGGTCGTCGCCACCGGGCTCGACGCCCAGTCTCCGGGCGCGGGTGCAAATGTCCCAGCCGACCAGCCACCGCAGTTTCAGCAGCGGACGCTGCAGTAAGACGGCTGATCCCTCGACTGCTCAATGTTCGAGATCGAGGAGGCCTACCCCCCTCTGTCGGCGGCGCCGACAGAGGGGGGTAGGCCTCCTCGATCTCCGGTCAAACGGCCGGAAAATCTTGTGTGTCAGCTCAATGCTTCCACGACCCGCGCCCCATGCTCGAACCGCACCCGGAACGCGCTGACGGGGTGGGCGATATTCTTGACCTGCAAAAACCCCAGATCCTCGAAGCTCAGATGCCTCTGCTTGCGGATGTGATCGCGCACGGCGCGTGAGATGCAGATCCCGCCGGGCTCGGCCACCGGCTCCAGCCGGGCGGCGACATTCACCGTGTCGCCAAAGACATCGCCGTCCTGAACGATGACATCGCCGACATTGATGCCGATGCGGAACATCAGATGTTCGTCTTCCGGCAGCTCGGCATTGTCGGCCGCCATCGCCCCTTGTATCTCCACCGCGCAATCGATCGCCGACAGAGCGCTGGCAAAGGCAACCAGCACGCTGTCTCCGGCCGTGGTGACGATGCTGCCGCCATGGCCGGCGATGATCGGATCGATACGATCGCGTACGTCCTTGAGCCGGGACAGGGTCTGGGTCTCGTCCCCCTCCATCATCCGGCTGTAGCCGACGATATCGGCCGCCATGATCGCCAGAAGCTTGCGATCGAGGCGCTGCAGCAGCTCATCGCGCGACGCTTCGGCCGACCGCGCCCGGCGCAGCGTCGCGCGCACGGCGATCGCCCCCATCAGCGCCGTCAGCAGCGCCAGCCCGATCACCATCACCTCCAGCACGAAACCGGCACGCCGGGCCTGATTGGCCCGTAGCGTCATCAGGTTTTCCTCTTCGGTGCGCATGCGTTCGAGAACGTCGCGCACGCCGTCCATCAGGACCTTGCCCTGCCCGCCGCGCACGCCCGACACGGCCGCCGCCTCGTCGCCGGCGCGGCGGCGCTCGATGTTCTGGCGCAACTCCGACAGTTTCTGCGTGCTCAACGACCGCAGTACCGCGATATTGCCATCCTGCCGGCGATTGTCGGATACGCCGAGACCGAGCGCTTCGACGCTTGTGCTGATGGTGCTTGCCGCCTTGTCATAGGGCTCGAGATAGGAGGTATCGCCGGTCAGCAGAAAGCCGCGCTGGCTGATTTCCGCCTCCTGCAGCTGCGACTGCACAAGCGAGATGAGGCGTTCGTTGCGCACCGTATGCGCCACGGCCTCATCGGCCTCCCCGCCCTTCTTGGAAACCCAGAAGGATACGGCCAGCAGCAGGATGATGAAGATGGCGACGCCGGCCGTGATCAGCCGCAGGTTCTGGCCGGCCTCGTAGCCGAGCCGCCGGATGACCGTCGATGCCTTCGGATCGGGGATTTTGGATAGACTGAAATCGGATGCCACGAATACCTACCTTGGGCCATCGGCACCTGTTGCGCCGACCAGGAAAACTGGCGCAGAAACGTGGTTTTACAAGGGCGGACCGGAGGGCAGCATGGGCCACCACCAACGGACGCAGCCGCATGCACGACGCCTCACGCCAAGGATTTCAGTCCGCCTGTGCCAACGGATGCGAAAGCCGTGACAGCATGGTCCGGACGATCAGCCGGTGGAAGGGCGTGATGACGGCGATATAGAGCTTTCCCATGAGGATCTTCCGGTGAACCAGCGTCGTCACGCCGGCAATCTGGCCGGCTTCCCCGGCGCTGCGGACATCGACGACGACGTGAAAGTCGAGATGCGCATCATCGAAGCCGAGGACGATCTGTTGATCCGACCGGGAGATGACGGGAAAGAGCCCGATCATCTGCGCATTGCCGTCGGGATGATCTCCCGGGGCCTTCAGGCCGAAGGGGCGAACGGCTGCATTGCGCAGCCAGATCAAAGCGCGGACCCAGGCCGGAAAATCGCCCAATGTCCGCTGCGCGGCGGCCGTTGCCGTCAGCGCGCTGCCCGCGACCGTACGCTCGTAGCAATCCGCCCAATCGGCGCTGGGGAGCGCCGGATGCGGCAGGGTGACGGGGACTGGATGATTGCGCGGCGCCATCGGCATGCTCTCCCACTATGTGGCCGCAGAATAGGCCGCACGGGAACGAGCCGCAAAGGGGCCGATTGTCACGGCCCCTCGCAGGTATCGATTACATATGGATCGGCTTGAAGAAGGTGGCGAGCGCCGCTTCCTTGACCGCTTCAGACATGGTCGGATGGGCGTGGCAGGTGCGGCCGAGGTCTTCCGACGAGCCGCCGAATTCCATCAGCACGGTGATCTCGTGGATCATCTCGCCGGCGCCGAAGCCGACGATATGGCCGCCGAGAACCCGGTCGGTTGCCTGATCGGCAAGGATCTTGACGAAGCCGTCGGTCTGCAGCATCGCCCGCGCCCGGCCGTTGGCGGTGAATGGGAACTTGCCGACCTTGTAGGCGATACCAGCCGCCTTCAGCTCTTCCTCGGTCTTGCCGACGGAGGCGACTTCCGGCTGGGTGTAGACGACGCTCGGGATGACATCGTAATTCACATGGCCGGCCTGGCCGGCGATGATCTCCGCGACGGCGACGCCCTCGTCTTCCGCCTTGTGGGCCAGCATCGGCCCGCGCACGACGTCACCCAGCGCATAGATGCCGGGAACGCTGGTGAGGAAATGATGGTCGATCTCGACGCGACCGCGCTTGTCCAGAACAACGCCGGCTTCGGCCAGGCCAAGGCCATCGGTAAACGGCTTGCGGCCGGTGGCGATCAGGACGACATCGGCCTCGATCGTTGCGGCATCGCCGCCCTTGACCGGCTCATAGGTCACCTTCGCGCCCTTGCCGGATTTTTCAACGCCGGTCACCTTGGCGCCGAGCTTGAAATCGATGCCCTGCTTGACCAGCATGCGCTGGAACTGCTTGGAAACTTCGCCGTCCATGCCGCCAAGGATGGTGTCGAGATATTCGACCACGGTGACCTTGGCGCCGAGGCGCGACCAGACCGAGCCAAGCTCGAGCCCGATGACGCCGCCACCGACGACGACCAGGCTGGCGGGAACCTTTTCCAGCGCAAGACCGCCGGTCGACGAGATGATGATCTTTTCGTCAATCTCGACCTCGACACCCGGAATGCCGGCAACATCGGAACCGGTGGCGATGACGACGTTCTTGGTCTCGATGACCTGCTCTTCGCCCTTGTCATTGGTGACGGAGACCTTGCCTTCGCCGAGAACCTTGCCGGTGCCCTGGAAGGTATCGATCTTGTTCTTCTTGAACAGGAAGGCGACGCCGTCGACGTTGGACTTCACCGTCGCGTCCTTATGGGCGAGCATCTTTCCAAGGTTCAGCTTCGGGGCGGAGACCTCGACGCCGAGCGCATCGATGCCGTGGCCGGTCTGGTGGAAGACTTCCGACGCATGCAGCAGCGCCTTGGAGGGGATGCAGCCGATGTTGAGGCAGGTGCCGCCATAGGTGGCGCGCTTCTCGATGACGCCGACCTTGAGGCCGAGTTGGGCTGCCTTGATGGCGCAGACATAGCCGCCGGGGCCGCTGCCGATAACGATGAGATCATAAGCCATGAAAAAGTCCTTCCTGAGAGCGGCTATCGTCCGCCGCTGACGTTGAGAATGGCGCCCGTGACATAGGACGACGAAGGGGAAATGAGATAGAGAACGGCATCGGCGACCTCTTGCGCGGTGCCCGGCCGCTGCATCGGAATGGTCGGCGCAAGATCGCGGGCGCGATCCGGCAGACCGCCCGAGGCATGGATGTCCGTATCGATGACGCCCGGCCGCACCGCGTTGACGCGGATGCCGTCCGAAACAACCTCGCGCGACAGCCCGACGGTAAAGGTATCGATGGCACCCTTGGAGGCGGCATAGTCGACATATTGCCCGGCTGAGCCCAGAACGGCGGCCATCGAGGAAATATTGACGATGACACCGCCCTTGCCGCCGTGACGCACCGACATACGCCGGACGGCGGCGGCCGCACACAGGATCGAGCCAGAGACATTGATCCGCAGCATGCGCTCCAGCCGCTCCGCCGTCATCTCGTCGATCCGGGCCGGCGCATCGACGATGCCGGCATTGTTGACCAGCCCGTCGAGGCGGCCGAAAGTCTTGTCCACCGCCGCAAAGATCGCGGCGATGCCCGCCTCGCTGCCGACGTCGCCTTCAACCGCGATGGCCGTGCCGCCGGCTGCTTCGATCGCGGCAACGACCGCATTGGCAGCCGCCCGGTTCGAGGCATAATTGACGGCAACCGCCCAGCCCTGCCCGGCCGCCGACCGGCAGATGGCCGCGCCGATGCCGCGGCTGCCGCCGGTCACCAGCAGAACGGGTTGTTCGTCGTTCCTCATGAATTGCATTCCTTGAAGGTCAGGACATCCCAGGGCGCGACGGTGGCCTTGCCCCAGATCGCCGAATTGCGAATGGCGGGGCCGAGATCCGGCAGCAGCAATTGCGTCGCCGCCACAGCGCCTTCGTCCGGCAGAAGAGCAACCTTGCCGTCGGCACCGATGGCATAGATCACGCCTTCCCAGACGGTGCAGGCGGCGATATCGGCGCCCGTCACATCGCCTTCCGGGCACTTGTTCATGATCATGCCGTTCGGCCGGACCGGTTCGCCCGACTGCATGACGATGCCGTCGAGCACCAGATCGGTCTTGGCGACCGTGACCTTGAAATGGTTGCTGGTGACCGCACTGGCCGAGCCCACCGGCTCGAAGCGCAGCGCGTAGGCGCCGTCGGCATCGCCGTAGACAGCCTGTTCCTGCAGGCAATCCGCCGCCCATGCCGGCGTGGCCGCCAGCAAAGCGCTCAGGATCGATGCGGAAACGGCAACACGCATGCTCAGGCCGCCTTTTCGGTGGCGAGCTTCAGGCCGAGCGCGATGAAGACCAGGCCGCTGGCGCGGTCGATCCACTGGCTGGCGCGCGAGAAGGCGGCGCGCATCTTCGGCGTCGTCATGAACAGGCTGACGCCGACGAACCAGAGGATCAGGCAACTTGCCATGACAAGGCCATAACCGAACTTGACCGCGATCGGCGTATGGGCGCTGACCACCGTCGAGAAGATCGACAGGAAGAAGAACACCGGCTTGGGATTGAGCGCATTGGCGGCAAAGCCGAGGCCGAAGGCCTTCAGCCCGGACTGGCGCTTTTCGCCGCCTTCGACGCCCTCGGCCTCAACCGTCATGTCCGTCTTGCCGGCCCGCAGCGACTTGATGCCGATATAGAGCAGGTAGGCGACACCGCACCATTTGACGATGTTGAACAGGTAGATCGACTGCGAGATGATCAGCCCCAGTCCCAGGATCGTGTAGGTGACGTGGAACATCAGCGAGGTACCGACGCCGAACGAGGTGATGATCGCCGAGCGGCGGCCGTTCATGATCGACTGGCGCATGACCATGGCCAGATCGGCACCGGGGGAGACGATGGCGAAGGAAAAGATCGCCATCAAAGACGCAAGTTCGAACAGATAGGGATGCACGGCGGTGTCTCCGGTCGTTTACGGGTTCCGATATCCGTCAGAAGATAAGCACGGCCGTCATCACGAGCAAGCCGATGAGCGATCCGACCCAAACGAGCGAGCGGACATAGGCAATGCCCGCCAGATAGAGCGGGATATAGACGATCCGGCAGACAAGCCACAACCAGGCGCCAGCCAGGCCCCAGCCGCTCAAATCCCCCGTGACGGCAAGCGCAACAGCCAGACCGACGAAGGCCGGGTAGGTTTCACGGAAATTGGCAAATACCCGCTCCGCACGTCCGGCAAAGACGCCGGACGGCTTTTGTCCATCGTCGCGCGGGCCGGCATTCCATGCCGATCCCAGCTCCAGCGTGGCGGGAATGCTCTGCAGCCCGATATGGACGGCCAGCAGCACCACGCTCCATGCGAGAAGCGTGATGAAAGGCGATACGGCCAGAACTGCTGCGTCCATTAAAGACGATTCCCTTGTGATCGACTGAGCTCTTTTATTGCAAAGCCCCTCACCCTAGCCCTCTCCCCGCTCGCGGGGAGAGGGGACGACGGAGCCAGCCGCTTGTCCTTCTCCCCGCGAGCGGGGAGAAGGTGGCCGACAGGCCGGATGAGGGGCCTCAAGCCATGAGATCATCCAATTACAGATCGAGAACGAGACGCTCCGGATCCTCCAGGCTTTCCTTGACGCGCACGAGGAAGGTCACGGCCTCCTTGCCGTCGACGATGCGGTGATCGTAGGAGAGCGCGAGATACATCATCGGACGGATGACGATCTGGCCGCCGACGACGACCGGGCGGTCCTGGATCTTGTGCATGCCGAGAATGCCCGACTGCGGCGCATTGAGGATCGGCGAGGACATCAGCGAACCGTAGACGCCGCCATTGGTGATCGTGAACGTGCCGCCCTGCATGTCGGCCATGGAGAGCGCGCCATCGCGGGCAAGCTTGGCAAGACGGCCGAGATCCTTCTCGACTTCGGCGATCGACATCTCGTCGGCGTCGCGGATGACGGGAACGACGAGACCCTTGTCGGTGCCGACGGCCATGCCGATATGGCAGAAGTTCTTGTAGATGATGTCGGAACCGTCGATCTCGGCGTTGACGGAAGGAATTTCCTTCAGGGCGTGCGTCACCGCCTTGGTGAAGAAGCCCATGAAGCCGAGCTTGACGCCGTGCTTCTTCTCGAAAATGTCCTTGTACTTGGTGCGCAGCGCCATGACAGCCGACATGTCCACCTCGTTGTAGGTGGTCAGCATGGCTGCCGTGTTCTGGGCATCCTTGAGGCGCTTGGCGATGGTCTGGCGCAGGCGGGTCATCTTGACGCGCTCTTCGCGCGGCGCATCCTCGGCCGACGACGGACCACGCGACACGGCCTTGACCGGCTCGGAAGCCGCAGGCGTCGAAAGACCCTTGGTAACAGCGGCGATGACATCGCCCTTCAGCACCTGGCCGCGCTTGCCGGAACCATCGACCTGCTCGGCCGAGAGGTTGTTTTCAGCCAGCATCTTGGCAGCGGCCGGCGCTGCCGGCATGGCGGAGGCAACCGGCGTTGCAGCGGGGGCAGCAGCCGGAGCGGCGGCTGCGGGCTCGGCAACCTTCTTGTCGGCTACGGCCGGTGCAGCCACACCGGCACCTGCGGCACCGGCTGCGATATTGCCGAGCAGCGCGCCGAGACCGACGGTTTCGCCGGCGGCGGCAACGATTTCGGACAGCACACCGGCAGCCGGTGCCGGAACTTCGATCGTCACCTTGTCGGTTTCGAGTTCGAGGATCGGCTCATCGGCTTTGACGGTATCGCCAACCTTCTTGAACCAGGTACCGACGGTGGCTTCGCTGACGGATTCGCCAAGAGTAGGAACGCGGATTTCTGTGGCCATGATATTTTATCGTCCGTTGATCGGGTGTCTGTTTCTATAAGTGGAAGAACCGGGGGACTTGATCAGTCCCCCGGTTTTCAGCCTCCGAGGGCGTCTTCGAGGAAAGCGGCGAGCTGGGCGAGGTGCTTGGACATCAGGCCCGTTGCCGGCGAGGCGGCGGCCGGACGGCCGGTATAGCGCACGCGCTGATACTTCGCATCGATATGGGCCAGCACCCATTCCAGATAGGGGTCGATGAACGACCAGGCGCCCATGTTCTTCGGCTCTTCCTGGCACCAGACCATTTCAGCGTTGCGGAAGCGCGACAGTTCGTTGATCAGCGCCTTGGCCGGGAACGGATAGAGCTGTTCGACACGCAGCAGGTAGACATCGTCGATCCCGCGCTTTTCGCGCTCTTCCAGCAGGTCGTAATAGACCTTGCCGGTGCACAGCACGACGCGGCGGATCTTGGCGTCCTTCTGCAGCTTGATCGGGCCGTCCTTGATGACCTCGGCATCGTCCCAGAGCAGACGGTGGAACGAGGTCTCGCCGGCCATCTCCGACAGCGAGGACACCGCGCGCTTGTGGCGCAGCAGCGACTTCGGCGTCATGATGATCAGCGGCTTGCGGAAGTCGCGCTTCACCTGGCGGCGCAGGATGTGGAAATAGTTCGCCGGCGTCGTGACGTTGGCGACCTGCATATTGTCTTCGGCGCACATCTGCAGCCAGCGCTCGAGGCGGGCCGAGGAATGTTCCGGACCCTGGCCTTCATAGCCGTGCGGCAGCAGGCAGACGAGGCCGGACATGCGCAGCCACTTGCGTTCGCCCGACGAGATGAACTGGTCGAACACGACCTGCGCACCGTTGGCGAAGTCGCCGAACTGGGCTTCCCACAGCGTCAGCGCATTCGGGCGGGCCAGCGAATAACCGTATTCGAAGCCGAGCACGGCCTCTTCCGAAAGCATCGAGTTGATGACCTCGTAGCGGGCCTGGGTCGGCGACAGGTTGGCGAGCGGAATGTAGCGGTCTTCGGTTTCCTGATCGTAGAGAACCGTATGACGCTGCGAGAAGGTGCCGCGTTCGCAATCCTGGCCCGACAGGCGGATCTTCGTGCCTTCGACCGCCAGCGTGCCGAACGCCAGCGCTTCGGCCATCGCCCAGTCGATCCCTTCGCCGGTCTGCACCATGTTGGCGCGGCCATCCATGAAGCGCTGGATGGTCTTGTGGGCGTTGAAGCCGGCCGGCACTTCCGACAGCTTGCGGCCGACATCCTTCAGCACCTTCATCGGCACCGAGGTCTTGCCGCGACGCTGCTCGTCCTGATTGTCGGCGGCCCGAAGACCGGACCAGACGCCATCCAGCCAGTCGGCCTTGTTCGGCTTGTAGGACTGCCCGGCCTCGAACTCCTGCTCGAGACGCGCGCGCCAGTCGGCTCGCATCTTTTCCAGATCGCCTTCCGAGATCAGGCCTTCGGCGATCAGCCGAGCGCCATAGATCTGCACGACCGTCTTGTGGGCGCGGATGACCTTGTACATCTTCGGCTGCGTGAACGACGGCTCGTCGCCTTCGTTATGGCCGAAGCGGCGATAGCAGAACATGTCGACGACGACAGGCTTGTGGAACTTCATCCGGAATTCGGTGGCGATCTTGGCGGCGTAGACAACCGCTTCCGGATCGTCACCATTGACGTGGAAGATCGGCGCCTCGATCATCTTGGCGACGTCGGACGGATAGGGCGACGAGCGCGAGAAGGCCGGATTGGTGGTGAAGCCGATCTGGTTGTTGATGATGAAATGCACGGTGCCGGCAACGCGGTGACCGCGCAGGCCAGACAGTCCGAGAATTTCAGCCGTAACGCCCTGGCCGGCAAAAGCCGCGTCACCATGCAGCAAGAGCGGCATGACCTGCGCCCGCTCGGACAACGGAATGACGTCGCCTTCGAAGATCTTGGCCATCTGGTCCTGCTTGGCGCGGGCCTTGCCCATGACGACAGGATTGACGATTTCCAGATGCGACGGGTTGGCCGTCAGCGACAGATGCACCTTGTTGCCGTCGAACTCGCGGTCCGAGGAGGCACCCAGATGGTACTTCACGTCGCCGGAGCCTTCGACATCGTCCGGAGCGGCCGAGCCGCCCTTGAACTCGTGGAACACCGCACGATGCGGCTTGCCCATGACGTTGGTCAAAACGTTCAGACGGCCGCGATGGGCCATGCCGAGGATGATTTCCTTCAGGCCTTCCTGGCCGCCGCGCTTGATGATCTGCTCCAGCGCCGGGATCAGGCTCTCGCCGCCATCAAGGCCGAAGCGCTTGGTGCCCTTGTACTTGACGTCGATGAACTGCTCGAAACCCTCGGCCTCGATCAGCTTCTGCAGGATGGCCTTCTTGCCTTCCGGGGTGAAATCGACGCCCTTGTCCGGGCCTTCGATGCGCTCCTGGATCCAGCCTTTGATTTCCGGATCGGAAATATGCATGAACTCGACACCGAGCGTCGAACAGTAGGTCCGCTCGAGAATATCGACGATCTCACGCAGGGTCGCATATTCGAGACCGAGCACGTTGTCGATGAAGATCGGGCGGTCCATGTCTTCCGCGCCGAAGCCGTAATTCGACGGCGACAGCTCGTGATAATCGTCGACCGGAGCGGCAATCGCCAGCGGGTCGAGCTTGGCATGCAGATGGCCGCGCATGCGGTAGGCGCGGATCAGCATGATGGCGCGGACGCTGTCGCGGGTCGACTGGTGAACGTCGGCGGGCGCTGCGGCAACGCCGGTCGCGGCGGCCTGCGCCTCGGCCTTGGCCTGCACCTTCTTTTCGATGACCTTCTCAACCGTGCCCCAATCGCCGTCGAGCGCGGAAACGAGATCGCCCTTGGCGGCAATCGGCCAGTTCGGCTTTTTCCAGGAGGCGCCCTTGGCAGCCCTGATCACGTCTTCAGGCTGATCCTGCAGCGCCTTGAAGAACGATTGCCATTCGCCGGAGACCGACGACGGATCGCTTTCGTAACGCGCATAAAGCTGCTCGATATAGCCGGCATTCGCTCCGTCGAGGAACGATGTCAGCTGAAATTGCTCGTTGGCTTCTTGCCTTGCCATGATGTTTTGCGGACCTGTCCGTCCGCCTCCTGACTTGTTAACGCTGCCGGCTTCGGTGCCGGTCGACCCTGACGGGCATCGGCGCTGACGCCGTTGCCCTGCTTCAGATGGAGACGGGCGGGCGGCTTGCAACCACCTGCCCGATCACATCAAGGTGTCTCAGCCCTTGAGGACTTCGACCAGTGTCTTGCCGAGGCGCGCCGGCGACGGCGAGACGCGGATGCCGGCCGATTCCATGGCTTCGATCTTGGATTCGGCATCGCCCTTGCCGCCGGAAACAACGGCACCGGCATGGCCCATCGTGCGGCCCTTCGGCGCGGTACGACCGGCGATGAAGCCGGCCATCGGCTTGCTGCGGCCTTTCTTGGCTTCGTCCTTGAGGAACTGCGCCGCATCCTCTTCCGCCGCGCCGCCGATTTCGCCGATCATGATGATCGAGGTCGTGGCTTCGTCGGCGAGGAACAATTCCAGCACGTCGATGAACTCGGTGCCCTTGACCGGATCGCCGCCGATGCCGACAGCCGTCGTCTGGCCAAGGCCTTCGTTCGACGTCTGGAACACGGCCTCATAGGTCAGCGTGCCGGAGCGCGAGACGATACCGACCGACCCCTTGCGGAAGATCGAGCCCGGCATGATGCCGATCTTGCATTCTTCCGGCGTCAGGATGCCCGGGCAGTTCGGCCCAAGCAGCCGCGACTTGGAGCGGTCGAGGCGAGCCTTGACGCGCACCATGTCCATGACCGGGATGCCTTCGGTAATGCAGGTGATGAACGGGATCTCGGCTTCGATCGCCTCGATGATCGCGTCGGCGGCCCCTGCCGGCGGAACGTAGATCACCGACGCATCGGCGCCGGTCCGCTCCTTGGCTTCGGCGACCGTTGCAAAGATCGGCAGGCTTTCGCCCTTCGAACCGGTCCAGGTTTCGCCACCCTTCTTCGGGTGGATACCGCCGACCATCTGCGTGCCATAGTAAGCAAGCGCCTGTTCGGTGTGGAAGGTGCCGGTCTTGCCGGTCAGGCCCTGAACGAGGACCTTGGTGTCTTTATTGACGAGAATAGACATGAATTCGGGTCCTTCAAATTAGCCCTTAATCGCCGCGACGATCTTCTTGGCCGCATCGTCCAAGTCGTCTGCCGCCGTGATCGCAAGACCCGACTCGTTCAGGATCTTCTTGCCGAGCTCGACATTGGTGCCTTCGAGGCGCACGACGAGCGGAACCTTGAGGCCGACTTCCTGCACGGCAGCGACGACGCCTTCAGCGATGACGTCACATTTCATGATGCCGCCGAAGATGTTGACGAGGATGCCTTCGACCTTGGGGTCGGCGGTGATGATCTTGAAGGCTGCAGCGACCTTCTCCTTGCCGGCGCCGCCGCCGACGTCGCAGAAGTTTGCCGGCTCCTTGCCGTAAAGCTTGATGATGTCCATCGTCGCCATGGCAAGACCGGCGCCGTTGACCATGCAGCCGATGTTGCCGTCGAGTGCCACATAGGCGAGATCCCACTTGGAGGCCTCGATTTCCTTGGCGTCTTCTTCGGTCTCGTCGCGCAGCGCCTTGACGTCGTCGTGGCGGAAGATCGCGTTGCCGTCGAACGACATCTTGGCGTCGAGAACGCGCAGGTGATCGTTCTTCATGACGATCAGCGGGTTGACCTCGAGCAGCGCCATGTCCTTCTCGTTGAAGGCCTTGTAGAGCAGCGGGAAGAGCGACTTGGCGTCCTCGGCAGCAGCGCCCGAAAGCTCGAGAGCCTTGGAGATCGCGGCAACGTCGGCAGCCGTCACGCCGGTTTCCGGATCGATGGCGATGGTGTGGATCTTCTCCGGCGTGTCATGGGCGACAGCCTCGATGTCCATGCCGCCTTCGGTGGAAACCACGAAGGCAACGCGACCAACGGAGCGATCGACCAGCAGCGAGAGGTAAAGCTCGCGGGCGATGTCGGCGCCGTCTTCGATGTAGAGACGGTTGACCTGCTTGCCGGCTTCACCGGTCTGCGCGGTCACCAGCGTGTTGCCCATCATTTCCTTGGCATGGGACTTGGCCTCCTCGATCGAGAAAGCCAGGCGAACGCCGCCCTTGGCATCGGGGCCCAGTTCCTTGAACTTGCCCTTGCCGCGGCCGCCGGCGTGGATCTGGCTCTTGACGACGTAGAGCGGGCCCGGAAGCGACTTCGCAGCCGCTTCGGCTTCGTCAGCCGAGAAGATGGCGACACCTTCGGCGACCGGTGCACCAAAGGTCTTCAACAGAGCCTTGGCCTGATATTCATGAATGTTCATGGGGAGATTTCCTGTTTAAGCCGGCGGGCGAATTACTTGAGGCTCGGCGCAATGGCGATGCAGGCTTCGCAAAGGCTGGCCACCGAAGCGACCGACTTTTCGAAGGCTTCCTGCTCGGCCTTGTTGAATTCGACTTCGATGATGCGCTCGATGCCGCCGGCACCGATGATCGTCGGAACGCCGACATACATGTCTTTCACGCCATACTGGCCGTTGAGATAGGCGGCCGCCGGCAGCACGCGCTTCTTGTCCTTGAGGAAGCTCTCGGCCATTTCGATCGCCGAGGCAGCCGGTGCGTAATAGGCCGAACCGGTCTTCAGGAGACCGACGATTTCGGCGCCGCCGTCACGGGTGCGCTGGATGATTTCTTCGAGGCGTTCCTTGGTGACCCAGCCCATCTTGACCAGATCGGTCAGCGGAATGCCGCCGACGGTGGAGTAGCGCGCAAGCGGCACCATCGTGTCGCCATGGCCGCCGAGAACGAAGGCCGTGACGTCCTGGACGGAGACGTTGAATTCCTGGGACAGGAACAGGCGGAAGCGCGACGAATCGAGCACGCCGGCCATGCCGACGACCATGTTCTTCGGCAGGCCGGAAAACTTCTGCAGCGCCCAGACCATCGCGTCGAGCGGGTTGGTGATGCAGATGACGAAGGCGTTCGGGGCATATTTCTTGATGCCGGCGCCGACCTGTTCCATCACCTTGAGGTTGATGCCGAGCAGGTCGTCGCGGCTCATGCCGGGCTTGCGGGCAACGCCGGCGGTAACGATGCAGACATCGGCGCCTTCGATGGCCGAGTAGTCGCTGGCACCGGTCAGATTGGCGTTGAAGCCTTCGACGGGGGAGGACTGGGCGATATCGAGGCCCTTGCCCTGCGGGATGCCGTCGGCGATGTCGAACAGGACGATGTCGCCCAGCTCCTTCAGGCCGGCGAGATGCGCCAGCGTGCCACCAATCATTCCAGAACCAATAAGTGCGATCTTGTTGCGCGCCATGAAAGTGCTTCCTTTGCGATCCAAATCTGACAAGGCCTGACGTGGCGCCTGAAGCGCGAGCTGTGGCAAACCTTTCGGCGCAACGGATTAAACGCCCAAATCTAAAATATCAACAGATAGTTTTGGGTGGAACGATTTCAATCGGTTAGATCATAAATTTCTTACGTAAGCGTAAGAAGTTTCGTCGTCAATTTGTCACGAAACCGCAGATTCCCCGTGATGGTTCGCGGCATATTCGGCGCTCTGCATCTCGATCAGGCGCGAAACCGTGCGATCGAACTCAAAACCTTCGGTGCCTTTTTTCGCCGTCAGAAGGTCGATCGGCGCTGCTGCCGCCGAGGCGAACAGCCGGGCGCCATGATCGTAGATCGTGTCGACCAGCATGATGAAACGCTTGGTCTCGTTGCGGCGCTCGGGCCCCAGATGCGGGATGTTTTCGACGAAGATCGTGCGGTAATGCGAGAGGATGGCGAGATAATCGGCAGCCCCCAGCGGCCGCTGGCAAAGATCGGCAAAGGAAAACCGGGCGCAATCGCCCGCCGCCAGCGGCACCGCGATCTTGCGGCCCTTGAAGGCGACCTCGGCATGCGTGGCCTCCAGACCCGATGTCGCCAGCGCCCATGCCGCGTCCAGCGCCGCATCCGCCTCCGGCCCGAGCGGCGCCAGCCAGACCGGCAGGCCCTCCATCTTGGCAAGCCGGTAATCCGTTCCCGCATCCAGCGGCACGATATCGGCATGCGCCTTCAAAAGACCGACGAACGGCAGGAAGAGTTCGCGATTGAGACCCTCGCGATAGAGATTGACCGGCTCGACATTGGAGGTGGCGACCAGCACGCAGCCCTTGGCGAACAGCTCGTTGAACAACCGCGACAGGATCATCGCATCGGCAATGTCGGTGACGGAGAATTCGTCGAAGCAGAGCAGCCGGGCCTCGGCAAAGATCTCGGAGGCGACCGGCGGGATCGGATCGGCCTGGCGCGTCTCGCCGTTCTTCAGCTTCTGCCGGTGCTTGAAGATGCGATCGTGCACATCGGCCATGAATTCATGGAAATGCGCCCGCCGCTTGCGCTGGATCGGCACCGTTTCGAAAAACAGGTCCATCAGCATGGTCTTGCCGCGGCCGACGCCGCCATAGAGGTAAAGCCCCTTGAGCGGCGGATGCTCGTTCTTGCGCGAGGCAAACAGCCAGCCGAGCGCATTCGACTTGCGCTGGGCGCGGCTGGAGGCCAGTTCGCTCGACAAAAGATCGAGCCGTTTGGCAATGCCAAGCTGCGCCGGATCGCCCCGGAGCGCGCCGGTGGCGATCATGGCCTCGAGTTTTCGGGAAATGCTGTCTTGCGGATTGGGCACGCGCTGGACCGGTCTGGTGTCGGAAACGACGGCAAGAAAAAAGCCCGGCGGATGCCGGGCTGATGATTAGCGGCTCAGGCTGATCGACTGGCCGCCATTGGTCGAACCGTCGAAGCGCGCATCGGCGGTCTTGAACAGGCGGGCGAGCGGATTGCCGTTGCGGTCCTTGAGCACGACCTGCTTGCCGGCCACTTCCCAGGAGCCCATGGCCGTCAGTTCGCCGGCGCAACCGCGCGTGCCGCCGCGCGAACCGCTGCCAAGATTGGTGAGCGTCAGGAACATGTCGCAGGAGCTGCCGGCATTCGACACGCGCCAGTTGCCGACCATCGATTCCTTGGTGACGTCGAGCGCGTTGGCCGCAGCCGCAACCTCGGTGCCCGCCGGGGCTGCCTGCACACCGCCGACCGCGGCCGTGCCGCTGACAGGCGCTGCCGGGAACTGCGAGGTATCGCCTGTCGGCGCGGAAAGCTGGCCGGACGATACGCTCGGCACCGGCTGCGCCTGCAAGGGTGCCGGCGACACGGGGTTTCCACCGAAATCGGACATGGACGTCCTTTGACATCCAGCCAGCGCCAGCACCACGGCCAGTCCCGCAACCGCATGTATAGTCCGCATGTTTCTGCTCCCGATCATGTCTGCCATAGCCTTGTTCATGGGAATATAGGCGGAATTAGCTTAAAACTAACTTTAAAATCAAGACACGGGCTAATTCTTTGGACCTGTGGCACGATTGGAACGGTTGCTCCTGCTGCATCGGCAGGTTGCCGGGGTGGGGAGGATACCTAAAAGTATCCGACGAACGTTCAGCGTATGCGGAAGTTACCCCCCTCTGTCGGCGACGCCGACATCTCCCCCTCAAGGGGGGAGATCAGCCGCAGACTTCTGCTTCCCTAAGAAACGAAGACGACCAAGGCACCAAAGAGATAAGGGAAAAGAGTGATCTCCCCCCTCGAGGGGGAGATGTCACGGAGTGACAGAGGGGGGGAAGCCCAGCCCGCTATCACCTGCGTCGCGCAAGAACCAAAACTAAACCCGCCGCTCGACCATCATCTTCTTGATCTCACCGATCGCCTTGGCCGGGTTCAAGCCCTTGGGACAGGTCTGAGCGCAGTTCATGATCGTGTGGCAGCGATAGAGGCGGAAGGGGTCTTCGAGATTGTCCAGGCGCTCGCCCTTGGCCTCGTCGCGACTATCGATCAGCCAGCGATAAGCCTGCAGCAGCACGGCCGGTCCGAGATAGCGGTCGCCGTTCCACCAGTAGCTGGGGCAGGAGGCAGAACAGCAGGCGCAGAGAATGCACTCGTAGAGGCCATCGAGCTTGGCGCGGTCCTCGTGGCTCTGCTTCCATTCCTTGGCCGGCGTCGGCGAAACCGTCTTCAGCCAGGGCTCGATCGAGCGGTGTTGGGCGTAGAAATTGGTGAGGTCCGGCACCAGGTCCTTGACGACGGGCATATGCGGCAGCGGATAAACCTTTACCGTGCCCTTCACCTCGTCCATGCCCTTGGTGCAGGCCAGCGTGTTGGTGCCGTCGATGTTCATGGCGCAGGAACCGCAGATGCCTTCGCGGCAGGAGCGGCGCAGCGTCAGCGTCGGGTCGATCTTGTTCTTGATGTAGAGCAGCGCGTCCAGCACCATCGGGCCGCAATCGTCGACATCGATATAGAACGTGTCGATCGACGGGTTCTTGCCGTCGTCCGGGCTCCAGCGATAGATGCGGAATTCGCGGGTATTGGTGGCCCCGGCCGGCTTCGGCCAGACCTTGCCTTCGGTCATCTGCGAATTCTTGGGGAGAGCGAGTTCAACCATTCCTGTCTTCCTGTCCCGTCTCGAAGCGAGCGTAGGCTGCTTCCAAACTCAAAATCGTGTCGCCGAAACCGGCATTGGCACCTTTTGCCGCAAACTTCTTGTCCGCCGTGATCAGGCTCGCGTCGCCTTTGCGCAACGCGCAGACCAGATACAGCACGTCATAAACCGAATGATCCAGCTGCGAGGAAAGCGCGAAGGCATCCTCCAGCAGATCGGCAGATGGCGTTGCATCCGGAAAGGTCCGGAGCAGGATCTGCAAAGATTCCTTCGCCTGGCTTTCCGTTGTCTGCCCTAGACGGATCTTCCGCCGCAAAACATTTGCGACTTCGGCAAAGATCACGTCAGGGGCAACTAGACGGCCCTCATATCTGGTAATCTCCATCGCCATCGCCTGGTCCCCCTCATCGACGAACCATTTCATGGCAACGGAGGCATCGATGACGTAGATCACCGATCGCGATCCTCCCGCAACATCTCCACGCTGTCGGTCTGCTTGATGCCCTTCGGGGTCATCGCCGCGATCCGGCGCGCCGCATCATAAAGACTTTCTCTTTCCGGCCTTTCGAGAGCCCGCTCAAGAAGCACCTTCACCTCTTCATCAAGAGAGCGGTTATGGGCACGCGCACGATCTTCAAGCCGCGTGAACAGGCTCTCATCGATCTTCACGTTCATTTCGCCCATAACACGCATCCTGTTTCAGCTAACTGTTGCGAAACATCCTGCCACAAGCTGCCTCAATACACACGCGCCTTGGGCTCGATCTTTTTCGGATCGATGCCCTCGGCCAGAAGTTCGGTGTGAACCGGGCGGTAGTCGAGGCGGACTTCGCCGGCCTCGTTCACCCAGGACAGCGTATGCTTGCGCCAGTTGACGTCGTCGCGGCCGCCGAAAGGTCCGCTGGTGTAATCCTCACGCGCGTGGCTGCCACGGCTTTCCTTGCGGGCTTCGGCGCCATAGACGGTGACGATGGCATTGGCCATCAGGTTTTCCAGTTCCAGCGTTTCCACCAGATCGGAATTCCAGATCATCGAGCGGTCGGTGACCTTGACGTCGCTCAATTCCTGCCAGATGGCGCTCATCCGCTTGCAGCCGCTTTCCAGCGATTCCTGGGTGCGGAACACAGCGGCGTCGTCCTGCATGGTGCGCTGCATCTTTTCACGCAGCACGGCAGTCGGCGTCGAACCATCGGCAAAACGCAGCCGGTCGAAGCGCGTCATGATCTTTTCACAGGCTTTTTCGTTGATCGCCGGAATGGGCGCCGCCCGGTCGATGACCTCGCCGGCGCGGATTGCAGCGGCGCGGCCGAAGACCACCAGGTCGATCAGCGAGTTGGAGCCGAGACGGTTTGCCCCGTGCACCGAGGCGCAACCGGCTTCGCCGACGGCCATCAGGCCCGGCAGGACGCGTTCCGGATTTTCCCCGTCGGCGTTCAGCACTTCGCCCCAGTAATTGGTCGGAATGCCGCCCATATTGTAGTGAACGGTCGGCAGAACCGGGATCGGCTCGCGCGTCACATCGACACCGGCAAAGATCTTGGCGCTCTCGGAAATGCCCGGCAGGCGCTCGTGCAGAACGGCCGGATCGAGATGGTCGAGATGCAGGTAGATATGGTCCTTGTTCTTGCCGACGCCGCGTCCTTCGCGGATTTCCAGCGTCATGCAGCGGGACACCACGTCGCGCGAGGCAAGGTCCTTGGCCGATGGCGCATAGCGCTCCATGAAGCGCTCGCCTTCGGAATTGACGAGATAGCCGCCTTCGCCGCGCGCGCCTTCGGTGATCAGGCAGCCCGAGCCGTAGATGCCGGTCGGGTGGAACTGGACGAATTCCATGTCCTGCAAGGGCAGGCCGGCGCGCGCCACCATGCCGCCACCGTCGCCGGTGCAGGTATGGGCGGAGGTCGCCGAGAAATAGGAGCGGCCGTAGCCGCCGGTCGCCAGAACCACCATCTTGGCGGAGAAGCGGTGGATCGTGCCGTCGTCGAGGTTCCAGGCAACGACGCCGGTGCAGCGGCTGCCGTCATCCGACATGATCAGGTCGAGCGCGAAATATTCGATGAAGAATTCGGCGTTGTTCTTCAGCGACTGACCATAGAGCGTGTGCAGGATGGCGTGACCGGTCCGGTCGGCGACGGCGCAGGTGCGCTGCACCGGCGGACCTTCGCCGTAATTCTGCATGTGGCCGCCGAACGGCCGCTGGTAGATCTTGCCTTCGGCATTGCGCGAAAACGGAACGCCGTAATGTTCAAGCTCGTAAACGGCCTTCGGCGCTTCCATGGTCAAATACTGCATGGCATCGACATCGCCGAGCCAGTCGGAACCCTTGACCGTATCGTAGAGATGCCACTGCCAGCTGTCCGGCGTCATGTTGGTCAGCGACGCGGCGATGCCGCCCTGGGCTGCGACCGTGTGCGAGCGCGTCGGGAAAACCTTGGTGATGCAGGCCGTCTTGAAGCCCTGTTCGGCCATGCCGAGCGTGGCGCGCAGTCCGGCGCCACCCGCGCCCACGACGATCACGTCATAGGAATGATCCACGAACTCATAGGCGCGGCCGTTGATGTTCAGCGACGAATTGGGTGCCATTTTGAATTACCCTGCAAACGCGATCTTCAGGATGGCGAAAAGACAGAGCCCGCCAACTGCGATCGCAAAAAACGTATTGAGCATGACGAGGACGATCTTGGCGCCTTCGTTGTGGACATAATCCTCGATGACGACCTGCATGCCGAGCTTCATGTGAATGAGGCCGGAGATGAGCACCAGCCCCATGACCACGGCCATGAAGGGGTTCGACAGGGCAGCGACGACCTCGGCATAGGGGGCTCCTGCATATTTGATCAGGAACAGCACGAAGAAGATGATCAGCGGCACGTTGGCAACGGCCGTCAGCCGCTGGCGCCAGAAATGATCGGTGCCTTCCTTGGCCGAACCGAGGCCGCGGACCTTGCCGAGGGGAGTGCGCATATCCATGGAATTCTTGTCCTCTCAGCGAACCGCGTAGCCGACGATCCAGATCACCAGCGTGACCGCGACCGAACCGACCAGATTGGCAATAGCCAGCTTGGTCGCAAAATGCTTCTCGTAGCCATAGCCCAGATCCCAGACGAAATGTCTGATGCCGCCGAACAGGTGATGCACCAGCGCCCAGGTATAGCCGAACAGGATGAGCTGGCCGATGATCGTGCCGAAGGCCCACATGGCCCAGTCGTAGTAAGCCGGACCGCTGGCGGCAGCGATCAGCCACCAGGCAACCAGGATCGTGCCGAAATACAGCGCGCATCCGGTGATGCGGTGCACAATGGACATGACCATCGTGGGAATGGGCTTATAGATTTGCAGATGCGGCGAGAGTGGCCGGCTTTTGGTGACATTCGTCATCTGAACCTCACGGAAGAACCGGATACACGCCCAAAAACTGGACTATTTTCATCCGGTATTGCACATGATTGTGCACAATTCAGTCAGCCGACGTTTAATCACCATATTGATTAACGACAAGTGTGTTTGCACTGCAAAAACATTTTAATCGATTAGACAAAAATATGGCGCCGTAACGGCCCGAAAATCCGGCCGCATTAACGATAAGACGCGAAAATTCGACGCAAACCGTGACTTTTGCCGGTGCCTGCCCCACATTGACCGTTAAGGATTTGTTAAGAGTTATCCGGAGGGCAGCACGATATGCGTCCAATCATCATGCCGAATGCGACGAAAGTGTTGATCATGGCCGTGGCCCTGATCCTTCCGTTCGCCGATTTTGCCGAAGCACGCGACCGCAATGGCGAAGGCCACTTCGTCCGCCGCCATCATGAGCGGCCGCAGCACGATCGCCCGCAACACAACCGCCAGGAAGCGATCTCCGGCATCAGCGCCGACCACCATCACCGCCGCAACCGCAATGTGCGCCTGTCCGGCAGGAGCGCCGAGCGGCGGCATGTCGAGCGCGACTATGTCCGTGACCGCCGTCCGAACCGCCAGATCGTCGTGCGCGAATATCGCCGCAACGACAGCAACTATTGGGAACCCGCCTATGGCGGCGACGGCTTTCCGTCGAAAACCAGGGGCGGCACCTATTTCGGCGGCCTGTCCGCCTGGACCGATCCCGGCAACGGCATCTATTTCCGGTCCGAGCGCGATGCTTACGGCTATTATCCCGGCAACACCGATCAGGATTACCGCAACCCGCGCCCGAAGATCATAACGGTCAACCCTTCGACGAGCGGCCGCGCCTGCTCCTGGGAATCCGGCGTCTGCGTCATCCGCCGCTGATCGCCGGCCCGTTGAAGCGCCAGACCGTGGTCTTCTTGACCTCGCTGTCCTCCAGCGCCCGCGTCACCGGCACCTGATAGGTCGCCAGCATCTCCATCCGCTCGCGCGGG
This sequence comes from Pararhizobium polonicum, assembly GCF_001687365.1. Lineage (GTDB taxonomy): Bacteria > Pseudomonadota > Alphaproteobacteria > Rhizobiales > Rhizobiaceae > Pararhizobium > Pararhizobium polonicum. The sequence goes on along the minus strand of NZ_LGLV01000010.1, from coordinate 135,257 downwards.
CAATAGGCGCGGCCGGGATCTCCGACCAGAACGGTGGCGCCCTGCTCGACGAGCGCGGCAAACCACGGCACCAGCCGGCCGGCAAAGGCGCTGTCATAGAACACGTCGCCGGCAAGATAGACATCCGCCCCGCGCGCATGGCCGATCATATCGGCTGGCGAGACCGAGACCGCCACATCGTTGAGCGCGGCGTTCAGGCGGATCGCCGTTTGCGTCCAGGGATCGATATCGGCGGCAACGACCGACGCCGCGCCCGCCTTCATCGCGGCGATCGCCACAAGGCCGGAGCCGGAAGCGAAATCGACGACCCGTTTTCCCGCCACCAGCCCGGGATGATCGAGAATATGCCGCGCCAGCCCCTGCCCGCCCGCCCAGGCAAAAGCCCAGAACGGCGGCGGCAGGCCGATTTCCTCCAGCTCTTCCTCGGTCTTCAGCCAGAGGTCATGCGCTTCGCTGGCCAGATGCAGCCGGATCTCCGGCACATGCGGCGGCGTCATGACACCGGTATTGGCGCGGATGAAGGTTTCGGGCTCGGTTTTCACGGGTGAGGTCCGGTTACTGTCTGGCAGGTAGGTGGTTTTGGCGGCCGGCACTCCCCACGCCTCCGTCATCCTCGCCCTTGTGGCGGGGATCCAGCAGCGGCGCGTCTGCGCCGCTAAAGGACTCCTTTCACGCGATGGACATCGCGTGGCTGGATTCCTGTGACAAGCACAGGAATGACGGAAAATCTGGGTGAACCGCCAATATGCCACATCAGGCGATATCAGCGCGGCGGGTTGTCCAACCCGCCAAGCCGGCAAATCTCCAGATATTCATCCTCGGTCACCGGCTGGACCGACAGCCGCATCGAGGTGACCAGTGCCATTTTTTCGAATTTCGGATTGGCCTTGATGTCCTTCAGCGATACCGGTTTCGGCAGGTCGCAGACCGCCCGGATATCGACGCAGTCCCATTTGGGATCGCCTTCGGCAGTCGAATCCGGATGGGAGAGCGCGCAAACTTCGGTAATGCCGACAATCTCCAGCCCCTCGTTCGAGTGGTAGAAGAAGCCCTTATCGCCGATCTGCATCGCCCGCATGTTGTTGCGCGCCAGATAGTTGCGCACGCCGGTCCATTCGGTGCCCTTCTCGCCCGCATCCTTCTGCATCGCCCACGACCATTTGAACGGCTCGGACTTGTAAAGCCAGTACCCCACGCTCAGGCCTCCGGCTTGTTGAAGACCCAGTTCCAGGGCTTGATATCGACATTGGCGAAGAGGCCTGCCTTGGCATAGGGATCGGCCGCCGCGATGGCGCGCGCGTCTTCGATCGTCTCCGCCTGGATCACCACAAGGCTGCCGTTCGGCTTGCCGGCGTCATCAAGGAACGGTCCGGCAAAGGCAAGCCCGCCCTTCGCGTTGAGATCATTGAGGAAGTCGACGTGCTCCGGACGGGTATCCATCCGCACTTGCAGGGCGTTCGGCTTGTCCGTGCACAAAACGGCAAACAGCATGATGTTCTCCTTGATTGACCTTGGATTGATTATTCCTGCGTGATCGGCCGCGACATCAGCCGCTCCAGCGCCGTCTTCACATCCATCTTTCCATCGATGATAGCAGCCACCGCCGCGGTGACCGGCATGTCGACGCCAAGTTGCCGGGCGACGTCGGCGGCGACGGAGGCTGCGAAGGCGCCCTCGACCAGCTCGCCCGAATGCCCGCTGGCGCTGCCGCTCTGGCCGAGCGCAATGCCATAGCGCAGATTGCGCGACTGATGGCTGGTCGCCGTCAGCACGAGATCGCCGAGACCGGACAGCCCCCGCACCGTATCGGCCTCGCCGCCGCGCGCCGCGACGAAACGCGACATCTCGGCCAATCCGCGTGAAATCAGCGCCGCACGCGCCGAATCGCCAAGACCGGCCCCCTCGACGATGCCGCAGGCGATCGCCAGCACGTTCTTCAGGGCGCCGCCAAGCTGCACGCCGATGCGATCGGCGGAGGGGTAGAGCCGGAAGGTCGCGCCGGACAGCGCCTCGGCGAGGACCGCCGCACGCTCGATGCTGCTTGCTGCAACGACCATCGCCGTCGGCAAGCCTTTGGCGATATCGGCGGCAAAACCCGGCCCCGAGAGCACGGCAACATTCTGCAGATGCAATTCTTCCTCGACGACATCGGTCAGCAACCGGCCGCTGGCGCGCTCCATGCCCTTGGCGCAGATGACCACATCCGCGCCCTTGCCGATGAAGCCGTACAGCGAGCGGCCGGCTTCGCGCTGCGCTTGCGACGGCATGGCAAACAGCACGATACCGGCACCTTCCAGCACCGCCGGATCGTCGGAAACAATGAGGGCTCCGGGCAGGTCGATGCCCGGCAGGGCGCTGTCGTTGCGGCCGGTCTGTTTGAAATCCTCGACAATGCTTTCGCGGCGGGCAAGCAGCGTCACGGACGCCTTGCCGGAGGATGCCGCAACGGCTGCCAGCGCCGTGCCGAAAGCGCCGGACCCGACGACGACGATACGATCTTTCTGCACAGATTCTGCTGCCATTTACGCTTTCGCTCCCCGTTTTCCGAATCCGATCAGCGCCTTCGCATCGGCATCGAGCGGCCAGCGCGAGCGCGGTGCGACATCCAGATCGTCGGCCGGCAATCCCGCCGCCATGCGCTCGGCGCCCGCCCAGGCGATCATCGCCGCATTGTCGGTGCACAGCTGCAAAGGCGGGGCGATGAAGCGGAAGCCGTTCCTGTCGCAGAGTTCCTGCAGCGTCGCCCGCAATGTCTGGTTTGCCGCCACGCCACCGGCCACGACCAGCGCCGGATGTTCGACGCTACCGGCAAACTCTCCCTTGAAACGCGCCAGCCCCCGGCCGATCCGGTCCTTCAGCGTGCGCGAAATCGCATTCTGGAAGGAGGCACAGATATCGGCGATATCCTGTTCGGTGACAGGGGCGATCGACTGCGCCGCCTGCCGCACGGCGGTCTTCAGCCCCGAGAAGGAGAAATCGAGCCGTGCTTCGCCGACCAGCGGACGCGGAAAGGAAAACCGGTCGGGGTTGCCGCTTTTTGCCGCACGCTCCACCGCCGGGCCGCCCGGATAGGGCAGTCCGAGCAGCTTTGCCGTCTTGTCGAAGGCTTCGCCCAGCGCATCGTCGATGGTCGTGCCCCAGCGCTCGTAGACGCCGACATCCTTCACCAGGATCAGCTGCGTATGGCCGCCGGAAACCAGCAGCATCAGATAGGGAAAGGCCAGTCCGTCCGTCAGCCGCGCCGTCAGCGCATGGCCTTCGAGATGGTTGACCGCATACAGCGGCTTGCCCGACGCACGCGCCATCGCCTTGCCGGTCATCAGCCCGACGAGCAGGCCGCCGATCAGGCCCGGCCCGCTGGTGGCGGCGATCGCATCGACGTCGGAAAGCGTCACGCCGGCCCGCAAAAGCGCTTCCTCGACCAGCATATCGAGCGCCTCGACATGGGCGCGCGCCGCGATCTCGGGCACGACGCCGCCATAGACACTGTGCTCCTCGAGTTGGCTCAAAACCACGTCACCGAGGATCTCGCCACGGCCGTTCTCATCGCGCAGCACCACGGAAGCGGCGGTTTCATCGCAGCTTGTTTCGATACCGAGAATGCGCAGGCGGGCGGACATGGACAGATTTACTCGAATATTGCGATCACAGGGAAAGGCGGATACAGGAACACCAGGTACAGGGAACTCCGGTAACAACGGATCGCAGTGGATGCAAACAAAACCTTTCCGGATCGGCACGCGCGGCAGCCCCTTGGCGCTGGCGCAGGCCCATGAAACGCGCGATCGGCTGATGGCAGCGCATGGCCTGCCGTCCGAAATGTTCGAGATCGTCGTGCTGTCGACCATGGGCGACCGGATCACCGACCGGTCGCTGTCGGAGATCGGCGGCAAGGGGCTTTTCACCCAGGAGCTGGAGGATATGCTTCTCTCCGGCGGGCTGGATTTCGCCGTGCATTCCTCCAAGGACATGCCGACGAAGCTGCCGAACGGCCTGTTTCTCTCTGCCTACCTGCCGCGCGAAGACGCCCGCGATGCCTTCGTCGGCCGCACCGCCGCAAAGCTCATGGACCTGCCGCAGGGCGCGACCATCGGCTCGTCGTCGCTGCGCCGCCAGGCGCTGATCAAGCGGCTGCGTCCGGATATCAACGTCATCACCTATCGCGGCCTGGTCGATACCCGGCTAAGAAAGTTGGCGGAAGGCCAGGTCGATGCGACGCTGCTCGCCTTTGCCGGCCTCAAGCGGCTCGGCAAGGATAACGTTCCGACCGAGCTTCTCGACCCAGAAACCTTTCCCCCGGCACCGGCGCAGGGCGCCATCTGCATCGAAAGCCGCATCGGTGACGACCGGATCAATGGCCTGCTGGAAGCGGTCAACGACGCACGCACACATGAAGCCGTAACCTGCGAGCGGGCCTTTCTTGCGACGCTCGACGGCTCGTGCCGCACGCCGATCGCCGGCTATGCCGTATCGGATGGCGACACGATCCGCTTTTCCGGCATGGTCCTGACACCGGACGGCAGCCAGCATTTCCGCGTCTCCACCGAGGGTAACGCATCCGATGCCGAACGGCTCGGCGCCAAGGCCGGCGACGATATCCGCATCGATGCGGGACCGGACTTCTTCTCGAGCTGGACCTGAGCCCATGCCCCTCCCTTTGCGCGTCCTTGTCACCCGGCCCCAGCCTTCGGCGGCGGCAACGGCGGCAAGGCTGGAAGCGCTGGGGCATGAAGCTATCGTGCTGCCGATGATGGAGCCAGTCCATCAGCCGCAGGCGGCGCTGGATGTTCTGGCGCTTGCCTATGACGCCATCGCCGTTACCAGCGCCGAGGCCATCCGCGCCCTGGCCACCATCACCGACCAGCTGGCGCCGCACCGGCACACACCCGTCTTCTGCGTGGGCGCGGCAACGGCGCAGGCCGCGCGGCAACTGGGGTTTCAATCGGTCATCACCGGGCCGGGAACGGGGATCGGCCTGGCGCAATCCATCGCCGGAACCTTCCGTTCACAGAGCGGCACGGTAGCCTATCTGGCAGGCCTGCCAAGATCGCCCGGCTTCGAAAACGCCCTTGCCGACGCCGGTATCGCCTGCCGCACAGCCGAGGTCTACCGGATGTCGCCGGCCGCATATGCCTCCGGTGACATCGAAGAGCTGCTCGAATCGCGCCTGCCGGACACCGCTCTTTTCTATTCCTACGAAACCGCCAGACGCTTCTTCGACCTCATCGCTCCGGAGAAAATCGCTGCCCTGCAGGACATTCGCCTGCTCTGCCTCAGCGATCAGGTGGCAACGGCGGTGCCGCCGGGCTTCAACACCATCGCCATTGCCGCAGACCCCAGCGAAGCCAGCCTCTTCGCCCTGCTCTGATCCGCCGTTCGGCAAGCGTCCCGCCTGCGCCTTCATCGCCCCCCGGTCAAGGAATTGTCGCATGGGGGCTTTCCCTAGCCCTGCCGCATGTCTAGGTTTAAGACGGTAGACTTACGCGATAACGGAAAGAGATCATCATGGGACCGGAAAAGCCTCCGCGCCGCTCGAAATCCGATCAGGAGCCGTTGACGATCGATCTGGAAGCCAACACGGCTGCCGCGCAGGACGCGGACAGGGACGATACGTCCGCCGAACGCGACACCGCCGAAACCGCGCACGCCGGCAGTGCCGAACCGGCCGGCATTCCGCAGCAGGATGCAAACGCCTCCGAAGCAGGCAATGATCAACCGGCCATTTCCGAACCGGATGAGGAGGACGCCCGCGCCGAGGCCGCGGCGGCCGCTTTCGCTGAAGAACCGACTTCGGCCGTGGAACAGCCGGTCCGTACCGAGCCCCGCACGTCCAATTCCGGCGCCCTTGCGGCCGGCATTCTCGGCGGACTGATCGCGCTTCTGGGCGCCGGCAGCCTGCAATATGCCGGCATCCTGCCGGTACTCGGTCCCGGCGCGGACAACAGCGCCATCGAGCAGAGCCTTGCCGGTGACGTCGAAGCCATCAAGACGCAGCTTGCCGCCGCTCCGGCGCCATCGGCAGCGGTCGATCTGTCGCCGATCGAAACCCGTATCGCAGCACTTGAAAAGAGCGCCACCGAGGCTGGAAGCGGCGCGGCCGTCGACCTGTCCGGCCTCGATGCCCAGATCGCCACTCTCACCGGCGAAATCGCCACGCTGAAATCGGCGCTGGCCGACGCCAGACAGTCCACCGAGACGGCGAAAACCGAACTTTCCGCGCGTCTCGATACCGCCGAAAAGAAGATCGACGAACCGGCCAGCGACGTGCAGCTGGCCCGCGCCGTGGCCGTCACGGCGCTGAAGACGGCGATCGATCGCGGTGGCCCGTTCCTGGCCGAACTCGACGCGCTGAAGAGCATCGCCGCCAGCGATCCGGCCGTCACCGGCCTTGCCGGCGATGCCGCGACCGGTATCGCCCCGCGCGCCGATCTCGCCCGCGCCTTCCCAAGCGTCGCCGATGCCATGCTGGAGGCAACGCGGCACACCGATCCCAACCAGGGCATTTTTGCACGCCTGATGGACAGCGCCTCCTCGGCCATCCGCGTCCGCCCCGTTGGCAGCGTCGCGGGCGAAGGCCCCGAAGCGGTCGTTGCCCGCATCGAGGACAAGCTGACCAATGGCGACCTCAAGGGCGCCAGCCTCGAATGGGCCGCCCTGCCGGAACCGGCGAAAACGGCCGGCGCCGATTTCAAGACCAAGCTCGACCAGCGTATCCGTGTCGAAGGACTGATCGATGCGGCCGTTGCCGGCGCCATGACGGCCAACCAGGGCTAAGGAAGAATTCATGATCCGTATCCTGTTCTATGTCCTCATCGTCCTGGCGCTCGGCGCCGGCTTTGCCTGGCTGGCCGACCGTCCCGGCGAACTGTCGCTGATCTGGCAGGGCCAACGCATCGAGATGAGCCTGATGGTGGCGGCAACGCTGCTCGCCTCGCTGATTGCCGCCGTGCTGATCGCCATCTGGCTGATCCGCGTCGTCTGGCTTTCGCCCCATTCGATCTCCCGCTATTTTCGCGCCCGCAAGCGTGATCGCGGCTACCAGGCGCTCTCCACCGGCCTGATCGCCGCCGGCGCCGGTGACAGCGTGCTCGCCCGCAAGATGACGGCCCGCACCCGTGGCCTGCTCAGTTCGGACCAGGAACCGCTGATCCATCTGCTCGAAGCACAGACGGCGCTGATCGAAGGCAAGTACGACGACGCCCGCAAGAAATTCGAGCTGATGGCCGACGATCCGGAAACCCGCGAACTCGGCCTGCGCGGTCTCTATCTCGAAGCCAAGCGGCTGGGCGCCAACGAGGCCGCCCGCCAATATGCCGAACGCGCCGCCGACAAGGCGCCGCACCTGCCCTGGGCGACGCTGGCAGCGCTCGACTATCGCAGCCAGACCGGCCAGTGGGACGAAGCAATCCGCCTTCTCGACCAGAGCCGCGCCTCCCATGTCGTCGAGCGCAAGGAAGCCGACCGCAAGAAGGCCGTGCTTTTGACGGCGCGCGCCGGTGACAAGCTGGAGGCCGACCCGAAGGGTGCCCGTGACGATGCGCAGGCCGCGCTGAAGCTGGCCGAGGATCTGGTGCCCGCCGGGCTGATTGCCGCCAAGGCGCTGTTTCGCGAGGACAATCTGCGCAAGGCGGCCTCCATTCTGGAAAAGCTCTGGAAGCAGGAGCCGCATCCGCAGGTCGCCAGCCTCTATGTCCGCGCCCGCAGCGGCGATTCGGCCACGGACCGGCTGAAACGCGCCAACAAGCTGGAGGCGCTGCGCCCCAACAACCCCGTGGCGCTCGCCGCCGTTGCCGAAAGCGCGCTCGAAGCCCGCCAGCTGCCGCTCGCCCGCGCCAAGGCCGAAGCCGCCGCCCGCATCCAGCCGAGCGAGGGCATCTTCCTGCTTCTGGCCGATATCGAGGAGGCCGATACCGGTGACGATGGCCGCATCCGCCACTGGATGAACCAGGCGCTGAAAAGCCCGCGCGATCCGGCCTGGACGGCCGACGGCGTGACGGCGCCGGACTGGCTGCCGGTTTCGCCGGTCAGCGGCCGGCTCGATGCCTTCGAATGGAAGCAGCCGGTCGCGCAGATTGCCGGACCTGTCGAAGAGGGCACGCTGGAGGCTGCCGATGCCGCGATCCGCAGCCTGCCGCCGGTCGCCATTACCCATCAGCGCCCCGAGCCACAGCCCGAGCACACCGTGGCACCGGCCAAGCCGGCACCAGTCGTCTCAGGCCCGGTCGTCCCCGCCCATGTCATCGACGTCGCGGAAAAGACCGTGGAGCCGGCGGTCAAGACCATCGCCGTGCCCGTGCCGAGCGAATCGGTAATCGTGCAGCAGACGGTCAAGACCGAACCGCGGCCGGCCCCCGTCAAGCCTGAGGAAGCCACCGTCGAGCCATTCTTCGGGCGGCCGCCGGACGATCCCGGCGTGCGCGACGACAGCAAGCCCCTGGAAAAAACCACATTTCGCCTGTTTTGAGACGTAACCCCGATTTTTGACGGAACAGCATGTTTGATCGATTTCGCACTTTCCTCGACAGCCTGACCGGCAGCGGCTCGTCCGTCATCGAACCCGGCGATCCGCGCATCGCCATCATGGCGCTCTGCATCCAGGTGATGGAGGCCGACGGCGAGATCCACGAGAAGGAGCGCCGCAAGGTACGCTCGATGATCAAGGATCACTACCAGCTGGACGATGCGGCGCTCAACGCGCTGATCACCGCCGGCGAAACGGCCGAAAGCCAGGCCATCGATTTCTTCCGCTTCACATCCGACATCAAGCGGCACTTTTCCGAGGAGCAGCGGATAGACCTTGTCGGCATGCTGTGGGAGATTGCCTATGCCGATGGCAAACGCAGCGAAATGGAAGATCACGTCATCTGGCGGATCGCCGATCTGCTCGGCGTTTCCGGCAGGGACAGGATCATCAAGCGGCAGGAGGTCGCCGCCAAGCTCGACGTTGTGGAGGAGACCACCGCGCAACAGGAAAAGTGAAATGCTTTTCGACGACCGCACGTTCTACGCACGCAGTACCGGCAAGCCGGTCCTGATCGTCCTGCATCAGGAACAGTCCAGCCCCGGCCGCGTCGGGCATCTGTTGCTGGAAAAGGGGCTGAGCCTCGATATCCGCCGCCCGGTGCTGGGCGATCCCCTGCCCGCGACGCTGCAGCGCCATGCCGGCGCCATCGTCTTTGGCGGGCCGATGAGTGCCAATGACGATATCGACTATATCCGCCGCGAGATCGACTGGCTCTCCGTGCCGCTCACCGAAAACAAGCCTTTCCTCGGCATCTGTCTCGGCGCCCAGATGCTGGTGCGCCATCTCGGCGGCGTGGTCGGCCCGCATCATGAAGGCATGACGGAGATCGGCTGGTATCCACTTGAAGCGACCGAAACGGGCCGCGCATTGATGGAATGGCCGTCGATGGTCTACCAGTTCCACCGCGAGGGCTTTGATCTGCCCGCAGGCACCGAACTGCTGGCCTCCGGCGGTACCTATCCCAACCAGGCCTTCCGCTATGGCGAAAACGCCTGGGGCATCCAGTTTCACGGCGAACTGACGCGGGCGATGATGCACCGCTGGGTCGTGCACGGCGCCCACCGCTTCGCCCTGCCGGGCGCGCAGGCCGGCCGCGCCCATCTGGAGGGCCGGATGAACCATGACGGCCCGCTGCGCGCCTGGATGGACCGGTTTCTCACCCATATCTTCCAGCGGCAGGACGAAAAGGTCCCCGCCTGACGATCAGGATTGCCGCTCCGGCACGCTGAGCGAATCGATCTTGCGCAATTGCGGAAAGCCGAGCGCCCAGATGACGGCGACCGCAAGGGTGCCGACGCCGCCGATCACCACGGCCGGAACCGCCCCGAAAAAATGCGCCATCGTGCCCGCGCGGAATTCGCCGAGCTCATTGGAGGCGCCGACGAAGACCATATTGACCGCATTGACGCGGCCGCGCACGGCATCCGGCGTCCACAATGCAATCAGTGTTTCACGCACATAGACCGAGATCATGTCCGCCGCCCCCATCAGCATCAGGGCCGCAATCGACAGCGAGGCGACGTGCGAGACGCCGAACACCACGGTTGCGATGCCGAACAGCGCCACCCCGGCAAACATCAGCCGGCCGGCATGGTGACGGATCGGATAGGCCGCCAGCGTCACCGCCACCAGAATGGCACCGAAGCCGGGAGCGGCGCGCAAAAGCCCAAGACCAAGTGGCCCGAGCACCAGGATCTCGCTGGCAAAGACCGGCATCAGCGCCACGGCACCGCCGAGCAGGACCGCGAACAGATCGAGCGATATGGCGCCCAGCACGACCTTTTCGGTGCGGATGAACCTGAAACCGGCCAGGATCGAGGACCAGTTGCGCGCCGTGCCGAGGCTGTGCTGCGCCGGCTTCTCGATCATGAAGACCAGGATGCTCGCGAAAATGAGGAAGACCAGCGCCGTGCAATAGGCAAGGATGGCGCTGACGCCATAGAGCAGGCCGCCGGCAACCGGGCCCAGAATGGCGGCCGTCTGCCAGGAGGACGAGTTCCAGGCGATCGCATTCGCCAGATCATGGGCCGGAACCAGATTGGGAGCGAGCGACTGCACCGCCGGCGCCATGAAGGCGCGCTCGATGCCGAAGACGATCAGGATGGCAAACACCGGCCAGGGCGAAAAGGCGTCGGCGATCGTCAGCCCGAGCAGTGCCGCCGCGCAGAGCGCGCCGAGGATCATGCAGATCGAGACGATCATCCGCCGGGAATAGCGGTCGGCGACCGATCCCGTCACCAGGATCAAAAGCAGCGACGGCAAAAACTGGAAAAGGCCGATCAACCCGAGATAGAGCGTGTTCTGCGTCTGCGCATACATCTGCCAGCCGACCGAGACGCTGATGATCTGGATGGCGAAGGAGGCCAGAAACCGGGCGAGGAAGAAGCGGGCATAGGAGACATGCCGGAAGGCTGCGAACCGGTCGGCACCCTGAAGGACGGACATGCGGGGATCTTTCCGAACAACGGCGGGGCAGCCTGCCGTATTAAACATGTTGAGACCATCGCGACGCGCGGACTTGCCGGTTTAGTCGTCAATGTCTACATGTCTGTCAACAACGAATTGGAGACCGGCATGCTTGCTGTTATTGCGACCCTGAATTTCATCATCAATATCGCGTGGTTCCTGGTCATCGCCTCGGCCATCTTTTCCTGGCTCTACGCTTTCAACGTCATCAACGTCAACAACAGCGCCATCAACATGATCGGCCGCTCGCTGTACCAGCTGACCGAGCCGCTCTACCGGCCGATCCGCCGGGTGCTGCCGGACATGGGCGGCGTCGACCTGTCGCCGCTGGTCGTTCTGGTGATCCTCTATTTCATCTGGTACCTGCTCAACACGACGATTGCCGCGGCTTTGCTCGGCTAAATCGGACGGTTCCCTGTAGCTATGAAAAAACCTCCGGATCGGCGCGATCCGGAGGTTTTCATTTGACTGCTGACAAAGCCATTTCCCATTCTTGACAGGTCATTGCGGAAATTGAGTGGCACCCAAATCTCCGTCATTCCTGTGCTCGTCACAGGAATCCAGTCAGCCCAAGTCCTTGGGCTGAAAGGTCTTTTGACCCGACGGACGTCGGGTCGCTGGATCCCCGCCACAGGGGCGAGGATGACGTAGAATGGAAGTGCACACTTCGCCAAGCAACGGTTTTAAAGCTTGGTCAGACTGAAAAAGCCGGACGCTTTTCGCTTACTTGGCAGCCTTGGCGCGCTCGATGGCTTCGAGGATCAGCTGCTGGGCGACGGTGACATCCTTCCAGCCGTAGATCTTCACCCACTTGCCGGGCTCCAGATCCTTGTAGTGCTCGAAGAAGTGCTCGATCTGCTGCAGGGTGATCTCCGGCAGGTCGGTATAGTCCTTGACCTTGTCGTAGCGCTTGGTGAGGTGATAGTTCGGAACCGCGACGATCTTCTCGTCCTTGCCGGAATTGTCTTCCATCATCATCACGCCGATCGGGCGCACATTGATGACGCAGCCGGGAACCAGCGGGCGGGTCGAGGCGATCAGCACGTCGATCGGGTCGCCGTCTTCCGACAGGGTATGCGGCACGAAGCCGTAATTGCCCGGATAGGTCATCGGCGTGTAGAGGAAGCGATCGACCACCAGCGTGCCGGCTTCCTTGTCCATTTCATACTTGATCGGGTGTCCGCCGACCGGAACCTCGACGATCACGTTGATATCTTCCGGCGGATTCTTTCCAATCGAAATTGCATCAATACGCATGAGTTTCCCCTAAAGGCCAGATATTCGGATGGCCAGTCCGATAACGGGAAACATGACGCGGCGCAACATCCGCTTTCGTCATGGCCGGAAAAATGCAAGATATAGCCGAATAATCGCGGACGCCGGGGCGTTCCCGGGACAAGGAGCGCGCATGAAACCGCTTGTCCATTCCAGCCATCTGGCCGGCCATTTGGCCCACCGCCTGGCCGTCCCCCTGCTGACTGTGCTGCTGATGGCGCCCGATACCGTCAGCGCCAATGACAGCATCTATACCGATCTCGACACGGATCATTGCCAGACGCTGTCGCCGGAAGACGAAGAAGGCGGCGGCATTTCGCTGCGATGCAAGGGGTTCAAGGATTACGCGGTCTATTACAAGGAAGGCGATCTGCGCCAGAGCCTGTTCTACGGCCATCTGGGCCAGGCCTATATCGACGGGGCATTCGAGAGCTTCGGGCCGTTCAACTATACCAGCCGCAGGATCGAATGGCGCCTGGGCGCCGACGGCCGGCCGGTGGCGACCATCCTGCGCTGGTTCATCGAAAATGCCGATCCCGCCACCGGCGAACCGGCACCGGAGCGCAAGGGACAGGTGCTGGTCATCTCGAAAGTCGCGGGCGAGGATGGCATGGGCTGCGTCGCCGGCTATGTCGATGCGCTCGCCAATCCCGACCCCAATATCGCCGCCCGCCAGATTGCCGATACGCAAACCGAAGGCTTTGCCTGTGGCCGCGACACGGCAGCGTTTCACGGCGTCCGCGGCCCGACGGCGGCCGATCCCACCGGCGACCTGCCCGAATAGCGCGGCGGCCGGCAGCATTGCGGACAGAATCTATGCGGCCAATGGCGTGACGGAACGTCAGTCCCAGATATAGCCGATCTTCTTCAGGTTCTTTTCGCCGAAATCCTCCATGCCCTCGCAGAGGTCGCGGCCACCGGCCATGCGGAAGAAACGGTCGGCATGGTGGCTGTCTTCCAGGCACCAGACGACGAGGCCCTGGCAGCCGAGCGATTTCAGCAGGCTTTTCGCCTCGCCGAACAGAATGCGGCCAAGCCCGATGCCCTGATATTCCGGGCGCAGGTAGATTTCGTAGACCTCGCCTTCCTGCGGCAGGGCGCGGGCGCGGTTGAGGCCGAGCGTCGCATAACCGGCGATGACGCCGGCAACCTCGACGACGAGCAGGGTGGAGGGGCCGCGCGTCGCCTTGCGCCACCAGGCATGATCACGCCGGTTGACCATCTGGGTCAGCGGCCTGTGCGGGATCAGCCCGCCATAGGCCTGAAGCCAGGAAACGCGGTGCACGTCCGAGATGGACGCAGCGTCCCTCGGCTCACCCGGCCTGACCTCGATGGATAGTGTTTTCATAGCGCGACTCTAGCCCGGTGCCGTACAAACAGGAATCCCGCCAAAGCCCTGTCTTTAACTAACTCACAGACAACTTATGGGGACAACCACCAAAAGTTAACGCTTTTTTAACTTTTCCGGCAAGCGGCAAAAAATGCGGCGCACAATAAATGGCGTGCGGGACACGCGCGCACCGTCGCGCGGTCCATCTCGCACGCCGCGCCGGCATATGGCCCTTCAGGACAGGGTGATTCGCCCGGAGCGGGGCGTCTTCGCAAGACCACAAAACACCGGACACAAAAATGCCCGCCGCCGCAAAATACGGCAGCGCAGCATGGAACCTTTTGACCGGTCGCGCGTTTGTAGACGTCCAGACCTGCACGCATGTCTTCTGCAGGACCGGGACAGCCACCGTGGCCTTCTCTTCCGGCCCCGGCTCTCAAAGCAGGAAGTAGGGCGTTTCGAATGCTGGTCAAGCTTCAGGCAGCGGAAATCCCGAAACACCGATCGATGCATCGTTCAGCGGCACGCCCTTGTGCCCGTCATGGAGTAGCCGATGAAAAATCTCTCAGCAGACAGGCGCATGATCAAGATCGCCATGGCGGCCCCCTATCTCGAGCGGGATGAGGAACAGGCTCTGGCACTGGCCTGGAAGGACCATCAGGATCAGGACGCCCGCAACAAGATCGCCATGGCCCATATGCGGCTGGTGATCTCCATGGCCTCCAAATTCCGCAATTTCGGCCTGCCGATGAGCGATCTGGTGCAGGAGGGGCATATCGGCCTGCTGGAGGCGGCAGCCCGCTTCGAACCGAGCCGCGAGGTTCGCTTCTCGACCTATGCCAGCTGGTGGATCCGCGCCTCGATGCAGGATTACGTGCTGCGCAACTGGTCGATCGTGCGCGGCGGCACCTCCTCGGCGCAAAAGGCGCTGTTCTTCAACCTGCGCCGCCTGCGCGCCAAGCTGGCCCAGGGCGACCGGCAGCTGACGGCCCGCGCCGTGCACGAGGAAATCGCCGTGGCGCTCGGCGTCAGCCTCGCCGACGTGCAGACCATGGACGCACGCCTGTCGGGCAACGATGCCTCGCTGCAGGCGCCGATCTCGTCGGGTGATTCCGACAGCGGCGAACGGCTCGATCTTCTCGCCTGCGATGCGCCGCTGCCGGACGAACAGGTGTCCGACATGATCGACGGCGAACGCCGCCGCACATGGCTCAACCATGCGCTCTGCCAGCTCAACGAACGCGAAATGAAGATCATCCGCGCCCGCCGCCTGTGCGAAGACAGCGCCACGCTGGAAGAACTCGGCACCGATCTCGGCATCTCCAAGGAACGCGTCCGCCAGATCGAAACCCGGGCACTGGAAAAGCTGAAGGCCGCCCTGGTCGCCGAGGCACCGGTGCTGGCGATGCAGCATTGATACAATCCCGGCCGAGCTGAAACCGGATGAACCCTGCGTCCGGCTTCACGCTCGCGCCAATCGATATTATCGACAAGAGCCGGACTCGACCCCGCTGATCCGGCGGTGGCCGCCAGGATCGTTTCGCAAATGGAGCGTTCTCCCGCTACAGCCGTTCGCAGGCCGCAGCACAGCGAGACCGCAAGAAAAAGTTAACGAAGACTCAAGCGGTCCATCTCAACTTTAAGTGTATATTAATCCAATTTTAATGATCGGCAATCATCCGCCCACTCTTCCGTTGGCGAGCCATCCGACAGCGTGCATTTTCCCATCCAGACGGCAACGAGAGCCGTTCAGGGGTGCTTTCGCCGGCGTATGGATGGGGATCGTTTGGAATGATTGGCTTTGTCATGCGGCTCAGGAGCCGCAATCATTTCAGCACACGGAAAAACCGGACCTTCCTTGGCGCCGCGCAGCGCAGAATGGATACCAAGCAGAGGCTTGCCATCATCATCGCCATTTTTGCCGTGATCTATCTCGCGACGTTTGCACGCCTTGTCCAGTACGGCCTCACAGACCCCATTGCCCTTGCCTCGATCGGCGACAGCACCACCGCAGTTGTCTCCCGGCCGGATATTGTCGATCGCAACGGACAGCTGCTGGCAACGGACCTGCGAACCATGTCGCTCTATGCCGAGCCGCGCAGGATCATCGATGCCGATGAGGCGGTCGAGAAACTCGCCACCGTCATTCCCAACCTCGACTGGAGCGACACCCACAGGAAACTGCGATCCGGCTCCGCGTTTCAATGGCTGAGACGGCAGCTCACGCCACGCCAGCAATCGGATATCCTGGCGCTCGGCATACCCGGCATCGGCTTTCGGCCGGAGAACCGCCGCTTCTACCCCGGCGGCCCCACCGCATCCCATATTATCGGCCATGTGAACGTCGACAATCAGGGTCTTGCCGGGATGGAGCGGTATATCGACCAGCAGGGGCTGGCCGATCTGCGCGCCGCCGGCCTGACCGGCGATGTGCCGCTGGAACCCGTCAAACTGTCGATCGACCTTCGCGTTCAGCACATCGTCCGCGACGTCGCGGCGCGTGCGATGAAGGACTATCAGGCGGAAGCCGCCGGCGCCGTGATTCTCGACATGGAAACCGGCGAGATTCTCGCCATGGCCTCGGTGCCCGATTACGACCCGAACCAGCCATCCCGGACGCTGGCCGACGGCAGCGTCGACAAGGAATACGAAAAGGGATGGTTCAACCGGATCAGCAACGCCACCTTCGAGATGGGATCGACGTTCAAGAGCTTCACCCTCGCCATGGGCCTTGACGCCGGAAAGATCACCGTGAATTCGGTTGTCGATGCCTCCCGCCCCATCCGCATGGGCGGCTTCACGATCAAGGATTTCAAGGGCCGGAACCGTCCTCTCTCCATCCTCGAGGTGTTCCAGTATTCGTCGAATATCGGCACGGCGGCGGTGGCGGACATGGTCGGCGTCGAAGGGCACCAGGAATTCCTGACCCGGCTCGGGCTGCTGTCGAAGATGGAAACGGAAATGCCGGGCGTGGCGACGCCAACGCAGCCGAGGGCCTGGAAAAAGATCAACTCGGTAACCATCTCCTTCGGCCACGGGGTCGCAACCACGCCGTTGCAGACCGCCGTTGCGGCCGCCTCGCTCATCAACGGCGGAAACCTGATCGCACCGACCTTTCTGCCCCGGTCGCGCGACGAGGCGCAATCGATCGCCCGCAGGGTCGTGAAGGAAAAGACGAGCGCCGATATGCGCTACCTGTTCAACTGGAACGGAACGAAGGGCTCCGGCCGCCATGCCCAGGTCGCCGGTTTCAATGTCGGCGGCAAGACCGGGACGGCCGACAAGGTCATCAACGGCCGGTACGCCAGCAACATCAACTTCAACGCCTTTGTCGCGGGCTTTCCGATGGACAAGCCCAGATATATCGTCCTCTCGATTATCGACGCGCCACAGACAGGAGAGAACGGAGGCCGCACGGCCGCATCCACCGCCGCCCCGATGATCAAGGACATCATCGGCCGCGCCGGCCCGCTGCTCGGCGTTCAGCCGCAGTTCGGGAAAGACGGGTCCCTCATTCTCGCCGATTACTGACGGCAAACAGGCTGGCGATGCCGCGCTCATCAAGGCGGCGGCGGCGCCGTGCTGCCGCGGACCACCAGCGTTACCTCCAGCGCTTCCTGTTGCGCAGGCACCGCATCCTCGAGAATGGCGGCCACGGCCCGGCGCGCGATCCCGGCAAGCGGCTGCGCCATCGTCGTCAGCCCCGGCACGGCCGTTGCCGCCTCCGGTACGCCGTCGAAGCCGATGACGGACACATCGCCCGGCACCGCATATCCCCGCCCGGCAAGCCATTGCATGGCAAAGAGCGCGATACGGTCGGACATGGCCAGGATGGCCGTCGGCGGCCTTGCGGCGGCAAACAGCGCTTCCAGCGCCGCATCGACGCTCGCCCTGTCGTTTTGCGTCGCATGGACCGGCACATCCGCGCGCCCGATGCCAAAATCCGCCAGGGCCTGCCAATAGCCGAGCGCCCGGTCGCGCGAGGTGAATTTCAGCGAATGGACGGCCTGTTCCGGCGTCATGACGCCCGCCTCGCCGCCAGTAAGCCCGATGGCCAGAATGGCAAACCGCCGATGGCCGAGATCGGCCAGATGCCGCGCCGCCTGCGCGGCCCCGGCGATATTGTCGAGACCGATCGCCGGGATCGCGGCATCCCCGTCACCCAGCGCCAGGGCAATGAACGGCAATTGCCGCCGCCGTGTCAGCGCCACCAGCTGTTCGCCGCCCTCGACGCACAGCAGGATGAAGCCGTCGACCAGCGCGCTGTTGATGTTCCAGGCCAGTTTCTGCTGGTTCTGCGCCGAGACCAGCGCGATGCCGGTGCCGGTGGCGTCACAGACCGCCGCGACCTCCGTCATCAGCGCCCGCGCCCAGGGATCCTCGAAGAAATAGGCCAGCGGCTCGATCGCCGCCACGCCGATGGCATTGACCCGCCCCGCCCGCAGCAGCCGCCCCTTGATATCCGGACCATTGTAGCCGAGGTCTTTGGCGATCCCCAGCACGCGCTCGCGCACCTCCTCGCGCACCACCTCCGGCCGGCTGAAGACATTCGACGCCGTCCCCTGCGATACGCCGGCCGCCCTGGCAACGTCGGCAAGCTTTACATGTCCCTTGATCAAGATCGCTCCCCTTCTGCAGAGGCCACCCTAGCAGATCGTTGAACCGATTCAAATTTTCTTGACTTCCGGTGCAGGACATTTATCATTTTGAATCGGTTCAATTGACTCGGCAACTTCGAATTGAATCGATTCAAGAAAGATCAGAACATGCTCCCGATCCATTGCCTTCTCGATGACCTTTACAAGGAACGCTGGGGCGATCCGCACGATCCGGACCCGGCCAACCCTCTGCCCACGTCCGGCCGGACAAGCGGCGCCGTTCGCCTGCTGGCGATCGTCCCCCTTGCCGGTCTTTGCCTGCGGCCGCGCCGGCGGCGGCCGGACGCCTGGTCCTTCACGATCCCGGTCGACCGCCGGTTCCGGTAGAACCGCCGGCTACCGTCTTTCGGCCTTGGCGTGAGAGGCCTGCTCTTACTCGGAGATGATCTTGACCTTGTCGCCCGGCTTGACGGTCGAGGTGACCTGCATCGCATTGATCAGGCGGAAGAGGTCGAGCTTGCGGTCGGTTCCCATCATCCGCGCCGAGAGCGTCGCCAGCGTATCGCCCGGCTTGGCGGTGACGACGCGGATGCGCAGCGGTTTCAGCGCGGCGGCCTCCTGCGGCGTCATCCGGCGGAAGGAGGCCCGCAGCACGTCGGCCGTCGGCTCCAGACTTGGCGACCCCTTCGGAACCGCCGTCAGGAAGCGATAGATCTGGGTGTCGATGCGGATCACCGTGACGTCGAAATCCCAGCGCTCGGCCGAGGCGCGCGCCGTCGCCGCCTCCAGCCCGTTGATGGTGATGGCATGGATGGTATCCGGCTGCAGGCCGGTGACCCAGCCGCTGGCGATATAGTCCGTCAGGCTGCGCTTCTGCGTATCGGCCACGCCGTCGAACCGCACGGCGACCTCGCCCGGTCCCGTCGCCAGCACCGCCTGCGCCTTGTTGTCGATCTGGAAACCGGCGGGCACGTCGAAGCGGATGCCGAGCTTGCCATGCAGGAATGTCTGGCCGCGGACATAGCCTTCCTGCGGGCTGTCGCCATAGAGCAGGCCGTCGATGCCGGCGAGATAATAGTCGCGGCCGCGATCGCCCACCTCCCCCTCGACGCCGAAGGCGCGGGCGTGGCGGCGGGCGAGATCGACGCGCTGCGGCGCGCTCGGATGGCTCGACAGGAAGTCCAGGCTCTGGTCGCTGTCGGGATCGACCGAGGAGAAACGGCTGTAGGCCGCCATCGAATCGAGGAAACGCGCCGCCGCATAGGGGTCGTAGCCCGCCTCGCCCAGCATGCGCACGCCGATCACGTCGGCCTGCAGTTCCTGATTGCGCGAGAACGCCGCCAGCCGCAGTTTTCCGCGCGCCAAGGCCTGCTTGCCGGCGAGATCGCTCGACAGCACTTCCGAGACGACGCGGCTGGCGATGACCTCCGCCTCCTCGCGCTGCTGCCGCTCGATGCCGTGATTGGCCGTCACATGGCCCATCTCGTGGGAGAGCACGGCCGCCACTTCGGAGGCGTCGTCTGCCAGCGCCAGCAGGCCGCGCGTCACATAGAGATAGCCGCCCGGCAGCGCAAACGCATTGATGGCGGGAGAATTGAGAATGGTGATCCGGTAGGACTGGCTGGGATTTTCCGACACCACCGTCAGCGCGCCGGCAATGCGCGCCACCAGACGCTCGGTCTTGGCATCCTGATACTCGCCGCCATAGCTGGCGACGATGCGCGGATGCTCGCGGGCACCGACCTGGGCGCGCGGATCGTCCTTCTGGACTTCCTCGACGATCTGCGGGTTTGACGATGGCGAGACGCTCGGCTCATAGGTCTGCTCGATCGCCGACTGGCAGCCGGACAACAGCACTCCCCCGAGCAGCGCCCCGAGCAACGCCGTGCCGGCGCGTCGGGACACGCCAGCGCTTTTTGCCCGAAACTGCCCGTCCATGCCTGTCGTTCTGTTCATCGCCTCAGCTCGTTTCCAGTCTTCAGGCCAGCCCTGCAACAGTACCCTGGTCCGCACGCACGTAAAATTCAGTATTCTTTACAGCCGTATACATAGGCCTGGCGGCGGTTACAGCAATAGACATGCTGTACCCTATTCGTGCCTTGCCTGCCTAGCCAGCAGTCACCCACAGAAATAGTTGCCCCGTGACATCTCGGCAACTATGGCGCGAACGCAACGGAAACGAGGTGTCAAAAGCGCCGTCGCACAGGCTATGGTCCAAATTGTGGCAGGACCATCGCAGGCGATGTTCACCGGCCGAGAAAGCGCGCCACGGCCGGAATATCGCTGTGATCGAGAAACTGCGCCGTGGGCTCGTGCAGCAGGATGCGGCCCTCGTCAAGGAAAACGACGCTATCGGCCAGCGCCCGCACGTCGTCCGGGTGATGCGTGACGATCAGCATCGTATTGCCTTCCTGCCGATGGAGATCGCGCAGCAGGCCGCTCATGCCGGCGCGCAAACCCGGATCGAGCGCCGCGAAGGGTTCGTCGAGAAGCAGCACCGGCTTGCGCCGCACCAGCGCGCGGGCCAGCGCCACCCGCTGGCGTTCGCCGCCCGACAGCGTCGGCGGCAGGCGCTTGCCGAAACCATCGAGCCCGACCCGTTCGAGCGCCGTAGCGATGTCTGCACGCTCTTTCAGCCCCAGCCGGAGCGACGGATCGATGCCCAGCCCGATATTGGTGCTGACGTCGAGATGCGAAAACAGATTGTGTTCCTGAAAGATCACCGAGACCGGCCGCTCCGCCGGATCGCGGCCGGCAACGTCTTCGCCAAGAATCTCGACGGTGCCCGCATCCGGCGTCTCGAACCCGGCAATGACATTGAGCAGCGTCGACTTGCCGGAGCCGGATGCGCCGGTCACCGCCACGATCTGCCCCTTGCCGATGGCGCAATCGAACCGCAGCCCGGTCTTGCCGAACCGCACGACCACGCCGTCAAGACGAAGGGCGGTATCCGTTTCAGGCGGCGGCATCGTGTCTCCTCCGATCATCATTACCAGCCGACGGCGTGCCGGCGATGGTCAGCACCAGGCAGACGAGGCCGAGAACCAGCGCCAGCCCGGCCGCATCGGTGGAACGGTAGCTGGCCATGCGGCTATACAGCAGCCAGGGCAGCGTCACCATATCCTGCGAGCCGAACAGCGCCACGGCCCCCAGATCCCCGAGCGACAGGGCGCAGGCAAAGGACAGGCCCATCAGCAGCGGCTTTTTCAGGCCCGGCCAGTCGATGAAGCGCAGCCGGTGCCAGCCGCCAAGGCCAAGACTTGCGGCAAGCCTTGCCGTGCGGGCGGCATGCGTCGCCATCGCCGGCTCAAGCACGCGGTAGACGAAGGGCAGCGCCATCAGCATGTTGATCAGGATCACCAGCAGCGGCGCAAAGACGGTGATATCGCCGAACGGCCGCAGCAGCAGGAACCAGCCGGCACCGAGCACCACCGGCGGCACCAGCAGCACCAGCGACGAACCGGCGGAAAGACCGGAGGCAAAGCCGCGATGGAGCGCAGACGGATGCCGCGACGCCAATACCGCCTGCCGCGCCCGGATCATCACCGCCGTGGCCACCACACAGAGCAGGCCGGAGACCAGTGCGATGACGATACTCGTCACCAGTGCCCGCCGCACCAGCGGTTCGCCGGCCAGACGCAGGAGATCGGCACGCAGGCCGGCAGAAACGACGGAGCCGAGCGGCAGCGCGACGAACAGAACGGCAAGGGCGATCGCCAGACCATCGGCCACCCGGCCCAACCGGCCCCTTCCATCGAACCGGCGCACCCTGCGCCCGCCGCCATGGCCCTCATCGGCCGTCGGTGTCAGAAAACGGATGGCAACCAGCAGCGCCGATGTCACGGCAATCTGCAGCAGCGACAGGGCGATGGCGCGCGGCGGATCGAAATCGAAGCGCAGCGCCTGATAGATCGCCACCTCGATCGTGCTGGCCGCCGGCCCGCCGCCGAGGATCAGCACCAGCGTGAAGCTGGTGGCGCAGAGCATGAAGATCAGCCCGGCAATGCCCGGCAGCAGGCCACGAATCACCGGCCATTCGATGAAACGGAAGATCGACAGCGGCCGCATGCCGAGATTGGCGCCGACCAGCCAGTATTCGCCGGGAATCCGCTCCAGCCCGCCCAGCATCAGCCGGGCCGCCAGCGGCATGTTGAAGAACACATGGGCGAGAAGGATGCCCGAAAGCCCGTAGATGCTGACCGGCTGATCCAGCCCCAGCGCAGCGAACGCCGTGTTCAGCACGCCCTGCCGCCCCCAGATGCCGATCAGGCCAAGGGCTGCGACCAGCGCCGGCAGCCCGAGCGGCAGCGCCATCAGCCGGATGATCCAGACCCGGCCGGGAAAACCCGCCTGCCGCGCCAGCGCCCGGGCGACCGGGATGGCGAAGAGGATGGAAAGACCTGTCGAGAGCGAAGCCTGCAGCAGCGTGAAGCGGGCGACACGCCAGACATAGGCATCGAACAGCGCCGCGTCGCTGCGTGTACCCGGCACATCGAAGGCCAGCAACGCATAGGCCGCCAGACAGACGAACAGCACGATGCCACCGAGGCAAAGGGCGCCGGCGGTCAGTGTCAGACGTCTCTCGATGCGGTTGATCATGATGGCTTTGTTTCCAACGGACAGTCCCAGCCCCTCACCCTAGCCCTCTCCCCGCACGCGGGGAGAGGGGACGACGGAGGTTGCCGCCTGGTCCTTCTCCCCGTTTACGGGGAGAAGGTGCCCGACAGGGCGGATGAGGGGCCTTTACTCAGACGAAACGAATCCCCCCTCTCAATTCTTGCTCATCGCCGAAAGCCACTCGTCGATCCAGGCCTTGCGGTTCGCCGCAACCTCATCCGACGACATCAGGAAGGTTTTTGCCGGCGTCACCAGCTTGCCGAAAGCCTCCGGCAGCGGCTCCCTGGTGGCGGCCACCGGCATCATCCAGTTGGTCGTCGGGATGATCGACTGGAACTCCGGGCCGGTGACGAAGGAGAGGAAATCCCTCGCCAGCGCCGGGTCCCTGGCAGCCTTGGTCATCCCGGCCACTTCGATCTGGATATAATGGCCTTCGGAAAACGCCGCCGCCTGATAGCGGTCGGTGTTTTCGGCGATCATGTGATAGGCCGGCGAGGTCGTATAGGACAGGACCATCGGCGCCTCGCCCTTGGTGAACAGGCCGTAGGCTTCCGACCAGCCGGGCGTGACCGTCAGGACGCGATCCTTGAGCTTGGCCCAGGCGGCACCCGCCTGATCACCATAGACCGATTTCACCCAGAGCAGCAGCCCGAGGCCCGGCGTGGAGGTGCGCGGATCCTCGATGACGATCTTCTGGGCGGGATCGCCCTCGACCAGGTCCTTCAGGCTCTTCGGCGGCACCTTGATCGCCTGCGTGTCATAGATCACGGCGAAATGGCCGTAGTCGTAGGGCACGAACGTATCGTCGGAAAACCCGCCGGGAACCTTGACCGCCGCCGTATCGATGCCATGCGGCGCAAAGAACCCGGTCGCCTTGGCCTCGGACACCAGATTGGTATCCAGCCCAAGCACGATATCCGCCTTGGAGGAGGCCCCTTCGAGCTTCAGCCGGGTCAGAAGCTCGACGCCATCGGCAACGCTGACATAGGAGACCTTGCAGCCGCAGGTCTTCTCGAACGCTTCAGCGACCTTGGCACCGGGGCCCCATTCGCTGGTAAAACTTTCATAGGTATAGACCGTCAGCACCTTGTCTTCGGCCGATGCCGAAAACGCGGTCGTCAGCGCCGCGATCGCCGCCAGAAATGGCCCGAGAAGTGGAATGATTGCCTTGCGCATCCGCGCCTCCTTTAAATCCAAAAATGGGGAAGAGGGCGCTGATTGTGCCGTCTAATCCCTCCGCCGGTACAAACCGGATCAGGTTCTTCGGGTTGGCTGGCGGCAGCCTCTCAGCCGGACGTCGAGAACGACGAACGGCACCCCGTTAGAGCAGGAGGAGATTTAGACGTGAGGGATAGGCTTGGCAAGGGGTGGGAGGGGACGCCCAATTTGGAAAGCGGCGAAAGTCACCAGCGGCGTGGAACGTATTTGTACCCATGACCAAGCAACCTGCGCATGATACGGCGTCGTAGGCCAATTGCTTACTTTTTGCCGCTTATGGTCAACCCGAGCAGCATTTTATCATAAAATGATACTTTTCATCGTCTCATAAAAACACTGCACCCCGCTCAGAGCCACATATTGCATTCCCGACAGTATCCCTTGGCTATGCAGCATTGTCGTTTTAATGTCGTCACGTTGCCCGCCGTCATCGAGGGAAATGCAATCGAATCTACGACGACGTAACTCTTAAATTGCGTTAGTGTCCGAATTTAAACAGATTATCTCTGTATATAGATATAATAATAGTTGAACTTGCATAAAATTCGTGTTCTATAAAGATATTTTTGGTTGATTATTAGCGACTTGATGTCAAATGGCGGATTTCATACGAATGGTTGCGCCGACGTATAGTAGTCAAATTTGCGCATCAAAGGCGGATAATTGGCGAAATTTCTCCGAATACAACTAAGTATTCTCGGTATAAACCAAATAAACTCGCGGCTTCGCACCGCCCATTTTAAAGATATTTCAAGTCGCATTGGGCTGAATCCATACTGTATTGTAACAGTGGTAACCTGGAATGCCTCGTCGATCTAGCCTTCTGCTCAGAACGAGCTGAGCAATGAAATATTTAAAAAATCGCTAAGATAGCTTGGGGGATACTATGAAAAACATCGAAAACGACTTGGCTCGCGAGTTCGGACGATACATGACGGCAGACATCGCACCAGAAGAAAGCCCGTTTTATGACGAGATAATCGACGCGTACAGTACCACACCAAAAGCGAAGAAGGACAGGACATTGGCCTTCGGTACGTCGCCAGGCGGGGTAATCATGGCGATAGTGCTGATGGACGTTGGAAAAATTGTCGTTCAATCGCTTTGGGCAATTGCTCAACCGATGCTTGTCGGGGTTGCGCAAGACGCGGCAGCAGAACTTCAAGCGGGCTTTAGCGAAAAAATCAGAACATGGATCAAGGGCCGCTTTCAGGAGTCCGCACCTGTGACGTTAACCGTGGAGGAGGTTGAAGGCATTCTCCAGGCGGTTGTGAGTGTTGCCGTGGAAAAGGGGTGTGACGAAACCCAAGTGGCAGGTATTACCAACTCTCTGAAGTCGGCTTTCGGTCGCTCGCAGCTATGACAATAAAGCGGGTAAACCTGTCGCATTTTCCAAGCGTTACCAGATCGCAGTTCTCACTGATGCTGTGTGCCGTACTTTTGCTGGCGTTCGTATATGGTCAAGCTTGGATTTCCATAAATCCTTCAGCACTGGGAAAGCTGTCTGACTTCGCAGGCTTGGCGAACGGTGCGGCAGGAGCTGTGCTTGCGTTTTCGGCGGCCTTTGCGCTCTATCTGGTTCACCCTTATTTCGAAAAGCGCTCGTTCGGAGAGATGCAGGAGGTCGCGAGCGAAAGCCCGCTTTTTCAACGAGCGAAGGAAATCAGTGTTCGGCTGGGGGTTGAAATGCCTCGGCTCCTTATGGACCGAGACATTGCCAATGGCGACGCGGTGGCGATGGGTCTGCCAGGCAAAAAAACGATATTGATGGGGCGCGGACTATTATTGCTTTTTATCAAGAGGCCGGAGGATTTCGACGCTATTATTGCGCATGAATTAGGACATATTAAGAATAAAGACGTTGCGGTAGCTTTCTTTGCTAGGGCACTTATTGTCGTTTCATTTGTTTTTTTGTCCGCCGCTATTATTTTGTATTTTTCTCAGCTTATCAATATCTTCGTGAGAATATGGCCAAAATGGCCGGGTGGCCATGAATCGATTGTTGAATTCGCCACGGTGAGATTTGGTTGGATCGGGTTCAACCTTATGATGCTCGCCGTACTCGCAGGCAAGACCCTGTTTTGGGTAGTCATTCTTAGAATCCAATATGGCGCATTTCTGAGGGTGCGAGAAAGTTACGCTGATATTACCGCGGCCTCGATTGTCGGCCCTCAGCCGATGAAAGGACTTCTTGCCGGTGGATTGACGTCGGAGGCGGCGAAGAAAGAAAGTAGATCTTTTCAAATTTTCTCAGTACACCCTAATCTAAAAGAAAGAATTCGCGCAGTCGGAAACCCCCTGATGGTTCTGAGGCCAGGCATTTTTCGCCTGGGTTGGAATGGTTACATGATAGGCCTTGGTGCTTCTGTAGTCGAGAGCATAGATCATATCCCAGAGGTGGATGCAAACACTATGGAAGAGGCTTTAAATTCCATGTTCACTGACGCTATTACGTTCTTTTTGTTATTGTTTTTTACTATTATCATTTTTGCAACGATACTCTCAATTATGTCGATGTTGATTAATTTATCTGTCTGGTTTAATTTGAGTGATATCCCTACTTTTCATAAAACCAGAATATTAATAATTGGAATTGTTGGTTTTATATGTGGACTTGAGCTAGCCCTCTCCGTTAATCCGCAATCAATACACGACATAGTAAATTCCCTTGGCGATTTAGATGCTATATTACTCGATTCTGCAGATATGATCGTGGGCATTTTTTTTGTTGGTATTGCGTTTGTTGGTTGGCTTCTAGTGTCGGTTGTCGTGTGGAGGCTGATAACGTCCTCTCGCTCCAATGCCCCTGGGAGGTTTCGTTGGGTAGCGATCAGTCTGCTAATATTTTTCGCACTTGAGTATATCTTCGGTATTGCCGGAGTGGTTACCGATCAAGCTATTGTGAGGAGAGGTGATGCAGTATCGACATCTTTAATCTTGCTTTCGATAGCTTTCGCTTTCTGGTTCGCCGCCTATCTCGTTGCCCGCCGATCATTTTCACTGAGGTTTCAGCCTGCTTCCGAGAAGGCAAACTGGGTTTTTGAACCAACGCCGTAAACAACGGTGGTATGCTGATAAGGTTTTGTAGAAGATCGCACCAACCGGACCATAAGCTGCGCAGAAGGTCTCGCGATATCTTAAAGCGGTACCGATCAATTGGGTGCGGGGGACGGTCACCCCTCACACCACCTTCTGCGGCAACCGTACCGCCTTCACGCTCACCGCCGAAACCAGCGCAATCAGCGATATGCCCATCGCCGTCAAAAACAGCGGCTGGAAGGCGGCCGTGTAGCTTTCGGCGACCAGCTGGCGCGTTGCCTGCGGCAGTGTCGACAGCACCAGCGGTGTCAGCTTTTCGATGTCGTCGATGCCCGGGATCGCGTTCGTGCCGCGCGCCAGACCGCTGGCGATAATGGCGCCGTAGATGGAGATGGCGATCGAGGCGCCGCCCATGCGCGACAGGGTGACGGCGCCGGTGGCGGCCCCGACATCGCCGCGCGCGGCGATGTTCTGCACGGCGACGATCGGCACCTGCTGGCCGAAGCCGATGCCGATGCCATGCAGCGCCATGACGGCGCAGATCACATAGAGCGGCGTGCCGGGGTGGATCTGCGAGAAGATCAGCAGCGACAGCATCGTCAGGCTGGCGCTGACGATGGCAAACGGCTTGTAGCAGCCCGAGCGCGCAATCAGCCGTCCCGCCGTCAGCGCGCCGCAGACGATGCCGCCGGTCAGCATGATGAACAGAAGCCCGGCGAGCGAGGGGCTGAGCCCCGTCGTCGTCTGCAAGAACAGCGCGAAATAATTGACCATGCCGATGCCGACCGCGCCGCTGGCGAGCGAGATCACCAGCATCAGGCTGAAGGTCGGATTGGAAAACAGCGCCAGCGGCACGACCGGCTCCGGCGCCCGCCGCTCGACCAGCACCCAGGCCACGGCGCACAGCGCGCCGATGGCAACGACCGCAAGGCTGCCGAGCGAAAACAGCGAGCCGAACAGTTCCGCCCCATCGCCGAGCAGCACCACCATCGTCACGGCACCCGCCAGAAGCAGCGCCCCGGCATAATCGATCGTCGGCCGGCGCGTCGGCCGGCGGAAGGGCAGGAAGAAAAACAGGCCGGCGAGCACGGCGATGCCGATCGGGATATTGATCAGAAAGATCGAGCGCCAGCCGAAGTGATCGCTCATCGCCCCGCCGAGCACCGGGCCGATGGCGCCGGACGCCATCAGCACCAGGCTGGAATAGCTCTGGTACCTGGCCCGCTCGCGCGGCTCGAACAGATCGGCATTGATGGAGAAGATCGACACCATGATGCCGCCGCCGCCCAGCCCCTGCAGCACGCGGGCGGCAATCAGCGTGTTCATCGACACCGCAAGGCCGCAGGCAATCGAGCCCAGGGTGAAGATCGTCACCGCCGTCAGCATCACATATTTGCGGCCGAACAGATCGCCGAGCTTGCCGTAGAGCGGCATCACCGCGCAGGTGGCCAAAAGATAGGCCGAGCCGATCCAGCCGAAGCGCTCCATCTGGCCGAACTCGCCGACGATGGTCGGCAGCGCGGTGGCGACGATCTGGTTGTCCAGCGTCGCCATGAACAGGGCCGTCATCAGGAAGAAGAAAAGCGTGAGCCGAAGCGCGGGGCTGGAGACCAGCGGCGCAGGCGTGACATGCATGTCCATGGGGGGTATCCGGTTGCTTTCGTCAATTAATGTGCTATCAGCATATAATTGTCAACAGCACATTTATGTGAACCGCACATTCCGGCTTTCTCAAGGCACCAGGCTTTGCTATTGTCCGGCCCATGGAAAACACGATGCCGACACTCGAAAACGACACCCGCCAGAGCGAGAAGGAGGCAAACCGCGCCTCCATCAGCCAGTCCATGGGCCGCTGGCGGCTGCTGGTCGGCCGGCGGGTGCTGGCCCGCCTTGCCATCGAAAATGTCGCCCCGGGCCTCGAAATCACCCATCTCGACGTGCTCGATGCCGTCTGGCGCGCCGAGCCCGAAGGCGAGGTGACGGTCGGCACGATCGCCGAATTCATGCGCATCGATCCGTCGCGCGCCAGCCGCATCGTCGCCGACATGGTAGCGCGCGGTGCTCTTCGCCGGGAAGCCTCGCAGGCCGATGCCCGCCGCATCATCGTCGTCATGACCGATCTGGGAAACACGCTGATGCGCGAGGTCAAGGCCGTCAAGCGCGAGGTGATCGGGAGCATCCTTGCTGACTGGCCGGAAGACGACGTCACCGCCTTTGCCGGCCTGTTCGACCGCTTCGTCACCTCCTTCGAGCGCGTCCATCAGGCGCGCGAAAAGGAAAATGCCGAGCGCCGCGCCGCGCCGTAACGCGCGCCTCCTCTTCTCCCCAGCGGGGAGAAGGTGCCCGCAGGGTGGATGAGGGGGCGGCGGGTTCGGAATATGCGGAAACGCCCTCATCGCCTCGTTTCACCCGGCACGCCTCCCCGCCGGAGAGAAGAAGGCGCCTGCCGCCCCTTTCAGACCGGCCTCGATGCAAATGCTGCGCTGCCCCTTCCCCTCCTCCCCCTGTTTACGCTATGGCCTTGCGCCATGAGACAACTGGCCTTTGCAATCCTGATGGGCGGCGCGCTGACACCGACGGACCGGCTGCGCGCGCACCTTGCCGGCGCCCGCGTGATTGCGGCCGATGGCGGCATGCGGCATGCGCAGGCATTGGGGCTGAAGCCCGAACTCTGGGTCGGCGATTTCGATTCCACGCCGGACGCGCTGATTGCCGAATGGCCGGACGTGATCCGCGAGCCCTATCCGCCCGCCAAGAACGAGACCGACGGCGAGATCGCCGTGGCCGCAGCCCTCGAGCGCGGCGCAACCCGGCTGATCTTCGCCGGCGCTCTCGGTGGCGAGCGCAGCGACCATGCCTTCATGCACCTGCTCTATGCCGCCAAACTCGCCGAAGACGGCTTCGACGTGCTGCTCACCTCCGGCGAGGAGGAAGCCTGGCCGCTGCTGCCCGGCAGCCGAGACATCGACCTGCCGAAAGGCAGCCTGTTTTCCATCCTCGGGCTCGATACGCTGACCGGGCTTTCCATAGCCGGCGCCCGTTATCCGCTTGACGATTTCCATCTGCCGTTCGGCTCCTCGCGCACCATCTCCAATGTCGCCGAAGGCACCGTCCGCTTCACCCTTTCCTCCGGCCGGGCGCTCATTCTTGCCCGTCCGCAAGACCTTCCGGGAGCCTGACCATGGCGCCGCCCATTCTGAAACTCGACGATATCGTCCTCTCCTTCGGCGGCACGCCGCTGCTTGCCGGCGCCAACCTTCAGGTGGAGCCGGGCGACCGCATCTGCCTTGTCGGCCGCAACGGCTCGGGCAAATCGACGCTGATGAAGATGGCCGCCGGCCTTGCCGAACCGCAGACCGGCGAGATCTTCCGCCACCCCTCCGTCACCATTCGCTACCTGCATCAGGCGCCGGATTTCGACGGCTTCGATACCGTCCGCGCCTATGCCGAAGCCGGCCTTGGGCCCAGCGACGACCCCTACCGCGTCGCCTACCTCTTGGAACATCTGGGTCTCACCGGCGACGAGGACCCCTCGCAGCTGTCCGGCGGCGAATCCCGCCGCGCAGCCCTTGCCCGCGTCATGGCGCCGGAGCCGGATATCCTGCTTCTCGACGAGCCGACCAACCATCTCGACCTGCCCACCATCGAATGGCTGGAAGGCGAGCTGATCAAGAGCCGCTCGGCCCTTGTCGTCATCTCCCATGACCGCCGCTTTCTCGAAAAGGTCTCGACCGCCACCGTCTGGCTCGATCGCGGCCAGTCGCGCCGCCTGTCCCAGGGGTTTGCCTTCTTCGAGGCCTGGCGCGACAAGGTGCTGGAAGAGGAAGAGATCGAGCAGCACAAGCTCGGCAAGGAAATCGAGCGCGAGGAACACTGGCTGCGCTATGGCGTGACGGCCCGGCGCAAGCGCAACATGCGCCGGCTGGGCGCGCTGCAGGACCTGCGCGCCAAGCATCGCGGCCATAACGGCCCGCAGGGCTCGGTGCAGGCAACGGTCTCCGACGCCCGCGAATCCGGCAAGCTGGTGATCGAGGCCGACCAGATCACCAAGACCTATGGCGACCGCACCATCGTCGCCCCCTTCTCGATCCGCGTCCATCGCGGCGATTGCATCGGCCTTGTCGGCCCCAACGGCGCCGGCAAGACGACGCTCCTGAAGATGCTGACCGGCCAGATCAAGCCCGACAGCGGCTGGGTCAAGCTCGGCACCAATCTGGAGATCGCCACGCTCGACCAGCGCCGCGAGGACCTCAACCTCGAGGATACGCTGGCGCATTACCTCACCGACGGCCGCGGCGACAACCTGCTCGTCAACGGCGAGCAGCGTCATGTCACCGGCTATATGAAGGAATTCCTGTTCCAGCCCGAACAGGCGCGCACCCCGATCAAGAACCTGTCCGGCGGAGAGCGGGCAAGGCTGATGCTCGCCCGCATCCTGTCGCGCCCGACCAACCTCTTGATCCTCGATGAGCCGACGAACGACCTCGATATCGAGACGCTGGACCTGCTCCAGGAAATCGTCGCCGGCTTCCCCGGCACCGTCATCCTCGTCTCCCACGACCGCGACTTCCTCGACCGCACCGTCACCTCCACCATCGCGCCTGCCAACCCGGACGCGCCGGATGGCCGCTGGATCGAATATGCCGGCGGCTATTCCGACATGATGGCCCAGCGCAAGGGCATGGCCGACGAAAAGAAGCGGGCCGACAAGGCCGAAAAAGCCCGCTCCGCCGACACCGGCACCTCATCCTCCGCGCCAAAAGCGGGCAAAGGCAAACTCTCCTTCAAACAGAAATTCGCACTGGAGAATTTGCCGAAGGAGATGGAAAAGGCAGAAGCCGAGATCGCCAGGCGCGAGACGGAAATGGCCGATCCGAAGCTGTTTGCCAAGAACCCGGCCCGGTTTTCGGCGCTGGCGGCTGAGATGGAAAAGCTGCGGGCGGGGATTGTGCGGATGGAGGAGGAATGGCTGGAGCTGGAGATGTTGCGGGAGGAGATTGAGGGGTAGGGGGGGTTGAGAGAACGGCCGCTCCGCCCCACAAGGGGACGGCAGACGATGATCACTCGCAAAGGCTTCCTCGAATGAAGTGGTTGTCTAACGAGAAAACTCAATGCTGATGGTCAAGGAATCGGGCATGCCCATTAACCTTCGAGGTTACATGTAAATATCGCCTCTGTGGTGCCGCCACGCTTGTTGGACTTCCCGGCCAATACCGATTGCCGGGCAAGCTTCCGGTATTGAAATTTTTGCACGTAAAGTTGGCGGACTGATTCATGGTCAGCATTAGTCAACACGATGGAAACCCCCCGATTTGCCGCCTTTTGCAGGGCATTACTCAAGCGTATTTGATCCTGCCAACTGAAAATCTGTTCATTGTACTTCAGGAATCCATTGAAATTGTGCTGGACAGTGTATGGAGGATCGACAAACAGAAAATCTCCATGCTGGGTCTCATCAATTATTTTCTCAAAATCCTCATTTCGTAGCTCGGCCCGTTTTAAAGTCTCGGAAACAGCTAAAAAATCATCAGTACTCATCACGACAGCTTGCTTTGTGCCAATAGGAACGTTGAATTCGCCTCGTTTATTAACTCGGTATAAGCCATTCCAACACGTTCGGTTTAGGTACAGAAAACGAGCAGCAGCGGCATCAGCATCTACACATAATTTCGCTCGGATTTGGTAATAGTATTCCTTAGAATGCATGGCTTGATGAGCATGCATTCTTTCTTCAAATTCCCACGGATTATCCCGGACAACTTTGTAGAGGTTTATTAGATCGGCGTTCAAGTCCGACAATATTGCGCTTGAAGGTTTCAGGTGAAAGAATACGGCCCCACTTCCCAAGAACGGCTCGACGTAACGCTGATATTTCGAAGGCTTAGGGAGGCGATCAGCGACAACGAGCCATCGCTTTCCTCCGGCCCACTTTAATATAGGACTGACCATACTAGGAAATACTCTTCAATTTCGGCGTTAATTCAGACCTAAGCCAGTCAAGAAACTCGATATCCTCTTCTGTGTACGTTCTCATATTATTCTTATGGGCTGCAACTCTTCTCAATTCGTTATACCTAGATATCCAGTCAAGATAGTACTTTTTCCCCTTTTTCTCGTCTTCCATTGGCATGTTAAATATGTACTCAAAATGATCCCAGTTATTCTTTTGCTTAACAATCTCCTCGAGATCAATCAAATCGAAATAAGCTTCCCTTGGTTTTCTCCTCTCCTGCTTATCTTCTTGTTGTTTTCTATAAGCGTTATCTTTAACCCGCCGACTCTCGACTCCGACCTCCCAAAACGCAGCATCCCCCGACGGAAGGATGTGAGTGCCGTGAATTGATTTCAAAGTTTCGATGACGTAATTAGTAAGTCGCTCTGACAAGTTCATCACAAACGCGTTGGCTTCATCGACCCTCGCGGACTCACGTTGTGATATCCACGTTATGAATTCTTGCGGCCCGAAGTCAGGATGCACATCGTGTATCACCTTCAGCAGGTGATACAGGTACTCTTTGACACCACCCTCGCCAAACTTGCGAGAAAATTTTTGCGAAATGGCGTCATCGTCTGCCGAACTAAAATGATCAAAAAGAGGCTTGGTAAAATCGACAACGCAGGCAGCAAACTCTTTTTCTTGAATTGCATGGAAGTCCTGACCTGTTTTTTGACTTAGATATTTCACAACCTCGGCGATTAACCCAAGATGGGCGCGTATGCCAGGATTGGTCGAGATATAACCTGTTCGTCCGGCTTCCCATCGTTCTGGATTGGTCTTTCTGAGTTCCTCAAAATAGGCATTCAATACAATCTTTGCGCGAGTAATGGTAGCCTCGTCGGTTGGGCCAGAAAGCGGTCCTCCCAACCGCCCCTTGCCAATGACCCGCCCAATAAGCTCGGATCTCACCAGACCATTGACCGCCTCGGATACGGTTAGATTCTGATTGGCCTCAGGTGGAACGCCGTGTGTAATAAAGCGACGCGAAAGAGGGCTAGTCTTATCGGTATTAATCGCCCGGACCACAGCAGAAGCCAGTGCCGACGTTGCTGTCCTTGCGTCGCTATCTCCTAGTCGCAAATCGGCAAGAAGGCTCACCAATAGACTTTTCGGAACGCTTTTCTGCTTGTGGTTGATGGTGATAAATAGATCTGCCTCCTTATGTGTATCCATCCCATTGAATGCCAATACAAAAAGGCTTTGATCAAGAAATTTATCGGTGATACTCGAATATCCATATAGTCTATGTTGTCCGTCAATAATCCATGCTGACCTATATAGTTGCGGAAGTGTAAGCCATCCAAATTTGATATTATCATCCGTATTTTCTTTATTTGAAATAGGATCGAATCGTGGAGGGGATGTGAAGTTTACGAGGATATTGGTCGGAAAGAATCCCCCTTGTTTGATGAACTCTCCGATTTCTTTGATTCGGCTTGACGAAATCATTCGCTGGTAAGCGGGTTTTCCGTCAGGATGATTGAGCGCCTGATGATTAACAAACGCAATACGTAGGAGATTTCTAGGTGTAACTACAAAACTAAAGAATGTTTCTCCAGCGATCCTTCCTTTGATCGCGGGTATTTTAACTCCCTCGAGCCCGGGAACTTTTTGTCCTTTTAAAAACTCACCAAGTATTTGATATTTTCCTGCTGGGCCCATATGCTTCAGAAACGCTTCAAAATACTGAATTTCATTCTCGGTCGTTACTGTTATTTTTCCGTCTTCAGCTCTCTCCAAATCCGACTCTGACCAAATTATATTATTGGTAGCATAAAGCCAAATTATCTTCGGCTTGGCTGTGTTCGGATAACTTGAGTAAATCAATTTTCTTATATATTCTTGTAGTAATATTGTATCTTGGAGATCTTTCTGAAGGCTCTTTCGGCCTCTCGTTTCTCGTGATTTGCATTCTGCAACTATCGCAGTCTCTGCGTCAGCCGCGAATACATCTATTTGTTTTCGGCCTATTGAACCATCGGTTCGTTTAAATTCGATAGTAGATCTGTGTCCATTCATCTGCTGGTAGCCCATCATGCGCAGCAAGGACCAGATCCGATCTTCAAGTAATTGATCGTGTTGTTTCGGCCGTCCCAACGTAGTTTGCCGTTTACCGGCTTTCTTTACGGCCCAGCCATTGCCCAACTCTTCAGCAACGTCCTCAGGACGTACTGTTTTAAAATTTAATGGGGGTTTGCGACGCTTGGCCTCTGCGCGAAGATCGGTCTCAAGCCTCAATAGTGGATTGAACACAGCGTCAGGCTGAGTGATAACTGCTTCTATTTTGTCGCTGATGTACTGGTTCAAGGCTTCCCCCGATCGCCTAATTGAGTCGTCAGCGCGATATAACAACATGATGTAGATGATATCTACCACTTCTAGACGCATAGAGATCGATCATTTGATTTTTAGCTGTATATGAATGTGGAGGTAAGGGCGCAGCCTCTCCTGTTAAGTCGGGCTTTCTTGCTTGAGACGCTGAATCATGCGGCGCAGAGACGCAACAGGAGGGCATCATGCCTCCCTCGCGGCCCGGAAAACGTAATTTCCGAAGCCTTTGAGCGTTGATGGTGTTTCTCCTAACCGATTGCCTGGACCGTTTTAGGGTGAAGGCGGCCACTTCCGTCCCTCTTCCAAAACAAAAAATCATCCCCGCAAATCCCCGCCCTTTCGTTCCATGCCATCATGACTTCGTTCCGCCGAGGATACACCGGATTGCGTTGCCGGCGAGGCGGAGCCGGTGCCCGGATGGTTTGGCGAAACGCGCGCGAAATCCCCGGGGCTGCGTGAAAGGCGGTTCTCCTCCGGTTCGTGAAAGCGGGCCGGGCGTGCCGGGTAGCCACACCACGGGCGGTTCACCCCGCCGGACGGCTTTGCCGTCCAAGGGTCCAGGGCTAAACCCCGCCGCATTGAAAGGCCTGGCGAATAAGCGGCCGGGCCGGGGCATTGGAGGCTTTTTCCTTCACAAGAGGCAAAAGCGTAGAAGAACCTGAGAAGCGCGGCAAAAGACACCGAAACGGGGCACGGCGTGTGTCACCTACTACTTTACTCTGAGGCATACGTTGTGCCCCGGCCACCTGCTCTTTGAAAACCCACGGCGAATTGTTCGCGCGTGGCTACAGGACGTTGTGGATCACCCACCTCCCCCTTGAGGGGGGAGGTCGCCGCAACGCGGCGGGTGGGGGTGACCACCGCGAACACAAGAGACAATTGCGTATGCCGCAGGTCACCCCACCCCGGCACTGCGTGCCGACCCTCCCCCTCAAGGGGAGGGTGAGAGTTCTCTCACCGCGCCGACGCGCGGTGGCTGGATCCCCGCCACAAGTCCTCGGGTTAAACCCGAGGAGAGGAAGACGGAGGGGGAGGCAAGCGCCGGACCGCTCCCTCCCCCTTGTGGGGAGGGTTGGGGAGGGGAAGGCCGCGACCTCGAAGCCGGGCGAGGAGCCGAACACCCCTTCAACTCCGCCTCCGGCTGAGCGCCGCCACCCGTCCGTGCCAGACGACAAGGCAGGGCACCACCACGAGTTCCATGCCGAGCCCCAGCAGGTGCCCGGCCGATGGAATGCCGGTGACCGCCAGCGAATAAAGCCGCGCCAGCCCGCCGCAGAAGGTGAGGATCGCCAAGAGCCGGATGCGCTCCGCCTTCGTCTCGATCGCCGGAATGCAGCTGTACCAGCCGATGCCGAAGGCAAGGAACAGGCCGGAGAGAAACCGCAGATGGCTGTCGAGATCGGCAGGCCCGGCCTTGACGCCGAGAAAGCCTGCGCCGGTGACGACACCGCAGACGCCCGCAAACACCGGCAGCAGGGCAAGAACGGCGATGGTTGCCTGCAGCAGCCGGCGCTGCCAAAAGTCCATCGGGCTGATCTGATAGGCGAGGCCTGGCATCGCGTTTCCTCCATCGATACCGACAGAACGGCGGCCGCGACCTTTGAGTTTCAGCCCGCACGGCACATCCCCATGCGCAGGCCGAAACGGGCCCCGCCGCAACGACATTGATTTTCGCAGCCGGTGGCGTTATGGAGAGAGTTCGTGGTGATTTGGCCGGCCGGCTTGCAGCCACGTTAAATAAGTTGCTAAAGGGCCGTGCATGCGCAAGCAAGCGGGCCGTTAGCGTTGTGTCGCTGCCATCAGACCCTCGAGTGTTGCCCATGCCCATCAAGATTCCCGATACGCTGCCCGCCTATGAAACCCTCGTCAAGGAGGGCGTGCGGGTGATGACCGAGACCGCGGCGATCCGGCAGGACATCCGGCCGCTGCAGATCGGGCTGCTCAATCTCATGCCGAACAAGATCAAGACCGAGGTGCAGATGGCGCGCCTCGTCGGCGCCTCGCCGCTGCAGGTCGAATTCTCGCTCATCCGGCTGGGCGGCCACAAGGCGAAGAACACGCCGGAGGAGCATCTGCTCGCCTTCTACGAGACCTTCGAGGAGGTGAAGCACCGCACCTTCGACGGCCTGATCATCACCGGCGCCCCGGTCGAGACGCTGGACTACGAGGACGTCACCTACTGGAACGAGATGCGCGAGATTCTCGACTGGACGCATACGAATGTCCATTCGACGCTCAACATCTGCTGGGGGGCGATGGCGGCGATCTACCATTTCCACGGCGTGCCGAAATACACGCTGAAGGAAAAGGCCTTCGGCGTCTACCGCCACCACAATCTCAACCCGTCGTCGCCCTATCTGTCCGGCTTCTCCGACGATTTCCAGATTCCGGTATCGCGCTGGACCGAGGTGCGCCGCGCCGATATCGAGAACAAGCCCGGGCTGGAAATCCTGATGGAATCCGACGAGATGGGCGTCTGCTTCGTGCATGAGAAGGCCGGCAACCGGCTCTATGTCTTCAACCATGTCGAATATGATTCGACCTCGCTGTCGGACGAATATTTCCGCGATGTCGATGCCGGCGTGCCGATCAAGATGCCGCACAACCATTTCCCCCACAACGACCCGGAACTGCCGCCGCAGAACCGCTGGCGCAGCCACGCCCATCTGCTGTTCGGCAACTGGATCAACGACATCTACCAGACGACGCCCTATGATCTGGCCGATATCGGCAAGGACAGGCGATGAGCGGCCAATCGGCCGTGAATTGTATGACTTTCCGGTTGCCGCTGCCGGCGAAATGACGCAGTTTGCCGCCGGGAACAATGGAGGAAGAATGGCCGTGCAGACAGAGACTGAAGTGTTCGGCCATACGGCATCCGGCGAACCGGTGCACCGCGTCGTCATCAGGGGCGGCGGCCTGACGGCGCATATCCTCACCTGGGGCGCGGTCATCCAGGACCTGCGGCTCGATGGCCATGCGGCGCCGCTTGTGCTCGGCTTCGAGACTTTCCCGGATTACCTGGCGCATTCCCCCTATTTCGGCGCGACGCCGGGCCGCAACGCCAACCGCATCGGCGGCGGCCGCTTTGAAATCGACGGCACGGCCTATCAGCTGGAAAACAACGAAAAGGGCGTCACCCATCTGCATGGCGGCAGCGACGGCATCGCCAAGCGCCTGTGGACGATCCTCGAGGCGACGGAAAATCGCGTCGTGCTGCAGATCGTCGATCCCGACGGCCGCGCCGGCTATCCCGGCAATTGCACCGTCACCTGCACCTATACGGTCAGCGCCGGCGGCGTTCTCAACGTCCTCTACGAAAGCAGCACCGACCGCGCCACGATCTGCAACATCTGCCAGCACAGCTATTTCAATCTCGACGGCACCGCCGATGCCTTTGGCCATGACGTGATGATTGCCGCCAACAGCTATCTGCCGACCGACCCGCTGCAGGTGCCGACCGGTGAAATCCGGCCCGTCGAGGGCACCGCCTTCGACCTGCGCGCCATGACGCCGATGCGCCGCCAGCTGGAAGGCGAAAAGATCGGCTACGACCATAATTTCTGCCTGTCGGACGAGCGCGGCGCAAAGCAGCCGGTGGCGCTGGTGCGCAGCATCAATTCCGGCGTCTCGCTGGAAGTCCGCACCACCGAGCCCGGCGTGCAGTTCTATACCGGCTTCAAGATGAACATCCCGGTTCCCGGCCTCGAAGGCCGCCGCTACGGCCCCTTCGCCGGCTTCTGCCTGGAAACCCAGATCTGGCCGGATGCCGTCAATCATTCCGGCTTCCCGCAGGCCATCCTGCGGCCGGGCGAAACCCTTCGCCAGGAAACCGATTACGTCTTCACGAAAAGCTGACGCCAGTCCTTCCGGAGAGGCCTTCGGGAGGGGCCTTGCCGAGGCTGCCGTTCCATGGGGAGGTTGATGGAACATGCATGTTCTGGTGATCGGTGCGGCCGGCATGCTCGGCCGCAAGCTGGCGGAGCGGATTGCCGCCGATAGCGGCCTGTTCGGCTGCGATATCGACCGCGTCACGCTGGCCGACGTCATCCGGCCGCCGGTGCCGGCCGGCCTTGCCGGCATTGCCCGGGCCATCGCGCTGGACCTTGGCGAAGACGGTGCTGCCGGCACGCTGATCGCCCAGCGCCCGGACCTGATCTTTCACCTGGCGGCGATCGTCTCGGGCGAGGCGGAAGCCGATTTCGGCAAGGGTTACCGCGTCAATCTCGATGGCAGCCGGCTGCTGTTCGAGGCCATCCGCGCGGAAGGCCTGCGGCAACCCTATTGTCCGCGCCTTGTCTTCACCTCGTCGATCGCGGTGTTCGGAGCGCCCTTCCCCGACAGGATCGGCGACGAATTCCTCAGCGCGCCGCTGACCAGCTACGGCACCCAGAAGGCCATCTGCGAACTGCTTCTCGCCGACTATTCGCGCCGCGGCCTGTTCGACGGTATCGGCCTGCGGCTGCCGACGATCTGCATCCGCCCCGGCAGGCCGAACAAGGCCGCCTCGGGCTTCTTCTCCAACATCCTGCGCGAACCGCTGAACGGCGAGGAAGCCATCCTGCCGGTCGATGACAGCGTGCGCCACTGGTTTGCCAGCCCACGCGCCGCCATCGGCTTCTTCATCCATGCGGCGCGGCTCGACCTTGCCCGTCTCGGCCCCCGCCGCACCCTGTCGATGCCCGGCCTGTCGGCCACCGTCGGCGAGGAGATCGAGGCGCTTGGACGACTGGCCGGAGAAAAGGCCGTCCGCCTCATCCGGCGCGAGCCCGATCCGGCCATTGCCCGGATCGTCGCCAGCTGGCCGGCCGATTTCGACACGCAGCGGGCAACGGCACTCGGCTTTCGCGCCGAAAGCGGTTTCGATCAGCTGATCAGGGCACATATCGACGATGAACTGGGTGGAAGGATTTGAAGCATGACTGACGCGAACACAGCAAGGATCGCACTGGTGACCGGCGGCGGCACCGGCATCGGCCGCGCCATCGCCGAAGCGCTGCTGAAAAACGGCTACACCGTCGTCATCTCCGGCCGCCGCGCCGATATTCTCCAGACAGCGGCAGAGGAGCTTGCCGCGCAGACCGGCGGCACGGCACGGGCATTCGCCGCCGATGTCGGCGATCCGCAGTCGGTCGCCACCCTGTTTCAGGCCATTACTGACGATTTCGGCCGTCTCGACTTGCTGGTCAACAATGCCGGCATGGGCTTGCCCGCGGTGCCGATGGAAGACATTACCTTCGAGCAATGGAACGCCATCGTCGCCGCCAATCTCACCGGCGCGTTCCTGTGCACCCAGCAGGCGATGAAGCTGATGAAGGCGCAGACGCCGCGCGGCGGCCGCATCATCAACAACGGCTCGATCTCCGCCTCGACCCCACGGCCGCTCTCGGCACCCTATACGGCGACCAAACACGCCGTTGCCGGCCTGACCAAATCCACCGCCCTCGACGGCCGCCCCTTCGACATCGCCTGCGGCCAGATCGATATCGGCAACGCCTCGACGGAAATGACCTCAAGGATGAGCGGCGGCGTTCTCCAGGCCAACGGCGAAACCGCCAGCGAACCGACCATCCCCGCCCACCTCGTCGCCGACGCCGTCCTCTACATGGCCGGCCTGCCGCTCAGCGCCAACGTGCTGACAATGACGGTGATGGCGACACAGATGCCGTATGTGGGGCGGGGGTGAAGGGGGGACCCTTTGTTTTGCGACATCCCTAAGGTTGAATTTCCTCGTTCCTGAAAAAGCGCCAGATTGCCCGGACTAGCTCCAGTAGCATAGCGCATTCGTGTCCCTGTTCCCTAGCCAGACGCAGAATACCGAACATTACTTCGGGAACCTTGTGTGTTTCGTTGCTCGGTGTAAGGCCGAAGGGTTCACAGACCACCGCCAAACACGCCTCGTGAACGGGAGGTGTAAGATCTTCTTTTATTTTCCGTTCAAGCGTCTCGGCAAAATGGGCAAAAGTCATTCCTACGTGATTCGTTTCAGGAGGAAGTTCGGGATTACCATCCAAGTCTGCAAGCTTCAGTAAGGCAAGATTTATATCCACCTTTCGATCTCGAGGCGCTTTGTCCTGATCGCAATCCCACAATGGGAATGTAGGAATACCGAGTTCACGAAAAATGACTAAGGGGCGATCAAGATTGCCTTTGCCCTCAACTGACAAAATTGCGATTCCGGCGCTCTCAAAGCTCACACCCAACATCCGCGCTGCTGCGGTCAGTGCAGCTTTATCGCTTCGCCCCTCGACGAGAACGACCCCGGCAGCAAAAAAGCCTTCCGCGAGTTCTGTGCCAAGTATATGAAGACGGGGCGTCAGCGTTTGGACATTGAATGTGCCGGGCTCCTTCCCCCAGCCCCGCTCCAGTTTTCGTGCTACATTTGCAAGGTCTAGTGATTGAAGCGCACATTCTTTTAAGCCGCCATCGAGGGGTGTGACACGCCTGACAAGACGAACCTCCTCTGGTTTTCCCATCGAAATGAACATAGGCGAGTGAGAGCCGAACAGGACTTGAGTATGCCCCCTTGCACCGGGCAAAGTGCCATTGCTTAGGTCGCGAAGCACCTCTGCAAAGTGACGCTGTTTCGTCGGATGTTGATAAAGTTCCGGTTCTTCAATCGCGAGGATCAATGTAGGTGCAAGGGGCGCATTTTCGTTGTTGGGATTTTCCTGACCATCTTCTGCATTTGTTTCTTCGGTTGCTGTTCTTGCCAGATGTTGCAGTAATGTGAAAATAAATGCTCGCTGGAGACCGTGCCCTTGACGATCCACAGGACCGCCGAAACCATCATCCTCCAAGGAGACGTCTGCCATGGGTAGTGGGACAGGCATTTCTCCAACTTCACGCCAAGCAAGCGAGACTTGAGCATCACGATAAAGATTCCTCAAATCTGTTGTCAGAGTTCCTGCCAACGCTCCGAGTTCGGGCATATTTTCAGGGGCGACTAGACGCTGGTAGCGCTCGGTCATTTCCTGTTTGAATTCTTGTATTTCACGCCGTTTGAGGATTTGGCTTCTCACTAACAGCTCAAGTAACCTCCCAATAACACTTGACTTGCCATCCGCGGCGTCTGCCGACGCCTCTCGAACGGCAGGTATAAAGACGAAGCTGGTATGCTGCTGCAGTTTGCCTCGACTGTTATTTTGAAAGCCAAAAAACTGCCCATCATCAGGCAATAGCTGGAGCTGTTCTGGATGGGCGGCTTCCCACGCAAGAAGAGCTTGGTCGACCGCTATTGCACTATTTGCGGCAGGTAGGGCTGCGTAAACTGGATTGGTTTCGCGTAGTGCACG
Source organism: Pararhizobium polonicum (assembly GCF_001687365.1). Classification (GTDB taxonomy): domain Bacteria; phylum Pseudomonadota; class Alphaproteobacteria; order Rhizobiales; family Rhizobiaceae; genus Pararhizobium; species Pararhizobium polonicum. The sequence goes on along the minus strand of NZ_LGLV01000010.1, from coordinate 92,566 downwards.
ATAAGCGTCACGCTTGGGATTTGCGGTAACATGAGATCGGACAGCCACAAAGTCCGAGTTTTGTAGCGTGACCCCGTGATAACGACCACTATTTGCGGTTCCGTCAAAAATTCGCGTCACAACAAGTTTGCTGTCTCGTACGCGGTCGTCGAACGCTTCAAGCTCCCGCTCATTCAAGCTCTTGAAAGTCAGCTCAATCTCTATTGGTGCGTTCGGATTCCTGCCGAAAAAATCATCGAGTTCACATACCTTTGAACTGGAGTAGAACTTCTCGACTGCCTTGAGGATCGAGGATTTTCCTGCACCGTTCCCACCGATCAGGGCGGTGTGTGCGCCAAATTGAACATCTATATCTTTGAGAGACCGAAAGTTTTTTATCCGCGCGCGTTCCAGCTGCATCCCACCCTCCAGATCAACCATCATGGCGTTAACTGAGTTCGAAATACAAGTCGAACGTTTAGCGGGTTTGTTTGCCAGCGCGTTACCCTGCGGTAACCGCGTGCCTTGCGCCACAATCAGCAACTGCGATTTCAGCCGCGCCAAAAAACACAAAAGCCCCGGAAAACCGAGGCTTTGAAAGTCTTGAAGAAAAAATGGAGCGGGTGAAGCGATTCGAACGCTCGACCCCAACCTTGGCAAGGTTGTGCTCTACCCCTGAGCTACACCCGCTCATCATCCAAGGTCCGGGGGTAGTCGGTGGACCGTGGCGCCGCCGCTTGTTTGCGGCGACGACGGCTATATGGCCCAGACGATTTTCAAATGCAACAGGGAAATGACGGGCGATCCAAAAAAAATTGGAAGAAATGTCGCAAGCCCCTGAAAACAAGGCGTTTTGCAGCCTGCATTCTGTGGAAGATTGCGATTTTCTGCCCTTCGCCGTAAGGAAGGCCGCCATTTTCAAGCCAGAAGGAAGCCGTCATGAGTGAAATGCAGCCGAAGACACAGGATGATTTGTTCCGGTTTCTCGACAGCCTCGGCATTGCCCACACGACAAAGCGGCACGAGCCGGTTTTCACCGTCGCCGAATCGGTGTCGCTGCGCGACGAAATCCCCGGCGGGCACACCAAGAACCTGTTCGTGAAGGACAAGAAGGACAATTATTTCCTTCTGACCGTCGAGGAACACGCGACCGTGGACCTCAAGACCGTGCACACGATCATCGGCGGCGCCAGCAAGGTTTCCTTCGGCCGGCCGGAAAAGCTGATGGAGTATCTCGGCGTCATTCCGGGTGCGGTCACCGCCTTCGGCGTGATCAACGACGCGGGGCAGAATGTGAAGATCATCATCGATGCTGATCTGATGAAGGACGAAATCGTCAACTGCCACCCGCTCACCAACGATGCGACGACATCGATCGCATCGAAGGACCTCCTGCGCTTTATCGAGGCGACGGGACACGAACCGCTTGTCTTGAAAGTGACGTCCTGACATACGATCTTTGACGCAAGCACAGTTCAGACGGACGAGGATGTCCGCGAGGAGACACGATGAGCGGCAACGACAATCCCTATGCAGCCTCCTACGGCAACCAGATGACCGCGACGGCCAGCTATGGCGGCGCGCCGGCACCGGCGGCGGCAACCCCGGCCGCAGGCTCTGCCGCCGGTCTGATCAAGGAAACCACCACCGCCAATTTTGCCAGCGACGTGATCGATGCCTCCCGCCAGCAGCCGGTCCTGGTCGATTTCTGGGCGCCCTGGTGCGGTCCCTGCAAGCAGCTGACCCCGGTGATCGAAAAGGTCGTGACCGAAGCGCAAGGCCGCGTCAGGCTGGTCAAGATGAATATCGACGATCACCCCTCGATCGCCGGCCAGCTCGGCATCCAGTCGATCCCCGCCGTCATCGCCTTTGTCGGCGGCCGGCCGGTGGATGGTTTCATGGGCGCGGTTCCCGAAAGCCAGATCCGCGAGTTCATCGACAAGATCGCCGGACCGATGGTCGATGACCAGCAGGCCGAGATCGACGCCGCGCTGGCCGAGGCCAAGACGTCCTTCGACCAGGGCGACCTGCAGAACGCGGCCGGCCTCTACGGCGCCGTGCTGCAGGCGGACCCGGACAATGCCACCGCCCTTGCCGGGCTTGCCCAGTGCATGATTGCCGCCGGAGACCCGCAGCAGGCCCGCGACGTGCTGACCGATCTCTCCGAGGAACTGGCAAAGGATGCCGGCATTATCGCCGTGCTGAAAAAGCTCGACCAGATCGAAGAGGCCCGCAAGCTCGGCGATCCCGATGCGCTGGAACAGCTGCTGGCCACCAATCCCGACGATCACGGCGCCCGCATCAAGCTGGCCAAGATCCGCAATGTCGAGGGCGACCGCGACACCGCCGCCGATCACCTGCTGAAGGTCATGAAGCGCGACCGGACATTCGAGGACGACGGCGCACGGCGTGAACTCCTGCAGTTCTTCGACGTCTGGGGACCGATGGATCCGGCAACGCTGTCGGCGCGGCGCAAGCTGTCGTCGATCCTGTTTTCGTAACGGCCTGTTCTCGCAACAGCCTTATGACGCGCGCTCTTGAGATTTTGAGACAGCGCACCATTTCTTGTCGATAAGCGACAACGGCGCCACCGCGATTGCCAAGAAGAGCGCCCGACAGCGACGGGGTATGTTGGACCATGCAAGTTGGAAATGCACGCTATCTGAGGCCTCAGGACCTGCCGGAGACGCTTCCGGTATTCCCGCTGACGGGCGTGCTCCTGCTTCCCGGCTCGCAGCTGCCGCTCAACATCTTCGAGCCGCGCTATCTCTCGATGTTCGACGACGCACTGGCCGGAAACCGCCTGATCGGCATGATTCAGCCGTCTTTCGGCGAAGTCCGCGAGGAGGCGGGCCAGGCGCATGTGCAGGCGCTCTGCCAGGTCGGCTGCGTCGGCCGGATTACTTCGTTCGCGGAAATGGAGGACGGCCGCTATCTCGTCTCGCTGACCGGCATCTGCCGCTTCCGCCTGTTCGACGAAATGCCGCTGATAAAAGGCTACCGCTCCTTCCGGATCGCCCCCTTCGCCGCCGATCTCACCGGGCCGGACGATGAAGCCCAGGTGGACCGCGAAGCGCTGCTGGCCGCCTTCAAGGCCTATCTGGATGCCAACAAGCTGGAAGCCGACTGGGAAAGCGTCGAGCGGGCAAGCAATGTGACACTGGTCAACTCCATGGCGATGATGTCGCCCTATGGTCCGGCGGAAAAGCAGGCCTTGCTGGAGGCGCCCGACCTCAAGACCCGCGCCGAAACGCTGATCGCCATCACCGAGATCGTGCTTGCCCGCACGTTCGGCGATATCGAAACCATGCTGCAATAGGGCGCAAACGATGGAAGACAGAACCAGCCGGGTCGATCCCAAACTGCTCGAACTCCTCGTCTGCCCGCTGACCAAGGGCCGCCTCAGCTACCATGCCGCCGACAACGAGCTGATCTCGGAAAAAGCCCGCCTCGCCTACCCGATCCGCGACGGCATTCCGATCATGCTGATTTCCGAGGCGAGGAAGATCGAGGATTGAGGCTGGCGTGTACGTTTGGCGATTCGCCCAAAACTCTCCGTCATTCCTGTGCTTGTCACAGGAATGACGGCAGCTTATGAGCTCCCGCTATCAACCGCGCCCATCGTCAAATCGGCAGCCCACCGAGCAATTTCGGCTCGCTCTGCCCACCCAGCCCTGACGCCTGGCGGATGAAGAACGACTTGACCGACGGCAGGCGATCGACGATCCCCAGGCCGAAATCGCGCAGCGCCCGGACCGGGGTGATGTCGTTGGAAAACAGCCGGTTCAGCACGTCTGTCGTCAGCCCCATGCGGAACGTATCGAAGCGCCGCCAGCTCTGGTAGCGCTCGAGTACCGCGAGCGAGCCGATATCCAGTCCCAGCCTGTCGGCATCGACGATGGTTTCGGCCAGCGCCGCCACATCCTTGAAACCGAGATTGAGGCCCTGGCCGGAAATCGGATGAATGCCATGGGCGGCGTCGCCGGCAAGGGCAAAGCGCGGCGCGATGAAATCGCGGGCCAGCGTCAGGCCGAGCGGAAAGGCGCGGCGGCCGCCGACCACTTTCAGCGCGCCGAGCCTGTGGCCGAAGCGCCGCTCCAGCTCTTCCTCGAACACCAGGTCGTCGCTGGCGATCAGCCGGTCGGCATCGCGCGTCCGCTCCGTCCAGACCAGCGAGGAACGGTTGTTTCTCAGGGGCAGCGTCGCAAACGGTCCGGCAGGCAGAAAGTGCTCCTCCGCCGTGCCCTCATGCGGGCGCTCATGCTCGACGGTGGTGACGATGCCCGACTGGCCATAGTCGAAATCGACGGTCTTGATGCCGGCGGCATCGCGCAGTTTCGAGCGCACGCCGTCGCAGGCGACCAGCAGGCGCGCCTCGATCGTCTCGCCATTGGCCAAAGCCACGGAAACCGCATGATCGCCGCTCTTGAAACCGGCAGCTGCGGTCGCTTGCCGGATCTCGATACCCAGATTGTCCGCTGCCTTGCGCAGCGCGCCGACCAAGGCGACGTTCGGCACCATATGCGCAAACGGCCGGCCTTCGACAGCCTCGTCCTCGAATGTGAGAAACACCGGACGCACCGGATCGGCGGTTTTCGAATCGGTGATCACCATGCGCCTGATCGGCTCGGCCTCCGGCTCGATCCCGCTCCACACACCCAGCACGTCCAGCATCTGCGCGGCGGCGGCGATGATCGCCGAGGCGCGTTCGTCCTTTTTCCAGGCATCGCCCGGAGCGCCGTCGATCAGGGTCACGGCGAGATGCGGCGCGGCCGTCTTGACCGATACGGCCAGCGACAGCCCGACATAACCGCCGCCCGCAATCAGCACATCGATCATCGCACATTCTCCCGTCGCTCTTGAGCATTCCTTGAGGCCTATATAGATCATTGATGCGCTCCTTCCTACCGCCGGAGCCATTCTACCGCTGGAGATTGCCGAAATGTCGCGCCCCGCTGAAAATCCCGCCCCGATGAATGTGCTGCTGCAGACGCTGGATCTGGAGAAGCTGGAAGAGAACCTGTTTCGCGGGCGCTCGCCACAGGTCGGCTGGCAGCGCGTGTTCGGCGGGCAGGTGATCGGCCAGGCGCTGGTGGCAGCGCAGCGCACCGTCAGCGAAGGCCGCTACGTGCATTCGCTGCATGCCTATTTCATGCGGCCCGGCGATCCCGCCGTGCCGATCATCTACGATGTCGACCGCATCCGCGACGGCGCAAGCTTTGCCACCCGCCGCGTCGTTGCCATCCAGCACGGCAAGGCGATCTTTTCGCTGTCGGCCTCCTTCCAGTTCGACGAGGACGGCTTCGACCACCAGATCACCATGCCCGACGTGGCACCGCCGGAAACACTGATGGACGAACAGGGCATCAAGGAGAAATTCCTGCAGAACGCCCCGGAAGCCATCCGCCGCTACTGGGAGCGGCCGCGGCCGATCGAGATCCGCCCCGTCTCGCTCAAGCATTATTTCTCGCGCGACAAGCTGCAGCCGGCGCAGGACGTCTGGGTCAAGGCCGTCGGCGCCGTCCCGGACGAGCGCCATATCCAGGCGGCCGTGCTTGCCTATATCTCCGACATGACTTTGCTCGACACGGCGCTCTATGCGCACGGCACCTCGGTCTTCGACCGTGACCTGCAGGTGGCGAGCCTCGACCACGCCATGTGGTTCCACCGGCCCTGCCGGATGGACGACTGGCTGCTCTATACCCAGGACAGTCCAAGCGCATTCGGCGCGCGCGGCATGACGCGCGGCAGCCTTTTCGACCGGTCAGGCATGCTGATTGCCTCCGTTGCCCAGGAAGGCCTGATCCGGAAAAAGGCATCTGAATAAAAAAACACCACTTTTTTATTTTTGCTCATTTTTTCATCATTTAAATTGACGATTTTTTGACATTCCGCCGCCCATTCCCGGCGAAATGTGGCATTTCCGCGTCTTTTCATGGACTTAACCGGCCGCTTCCGAACTGGCACGCCCCTTGAATAGCATTGGGCGGTCGTTGGGGAATTCTGCTCGGCGGCAAGGAGAGACGGCCCCGAGCCGCAGATGAACAAGGATGGGAAACCAGATGAAAATTGTGATGGCCATTATCAAGCCGTTCAAGCTCGATGAGGTTCGTGAAGCCCTCACCGCCGTCGGCATCCAAGGTCTGACCGTGACCGAAGTGAAGGGTTACGGGCGCCAGAAGGGACATACGGAAATCTACCGCGGTACGGAATACGCCGTAAGCTTCCTGCCGAAACTGAAGATCGAGATCGCCGTTGCCAGCGAAATCGTCGACAAGGCCGTGGAGGCGATCGCATCGTCGGCCAAGACCGGCCAGATCGGCGACGGCAAGATCTTCGTCTATTCGATTGACCATGCCGTGCGCATTCGTACCGGCGAAACCGACACAGAAGCGCTGTAAGTCACGGCCGTTCAGGGAGCTATAATTTCATGTCCTCATTTAAACTTTCGACCTCTCTCGGACGCGTGAGCGCTGCTGCCGCAGCCTTCCTCGCCCCGGCCATCGCGTTTGCGCAGGAAGCGGCGCCCGCCGCGGCTGAAGCCGTTGCCGCAGCACCGGTCCCGAACAAGGGCGACACGGCCTTCATGTTCATCTGCACCATCCTCGTTCTGTTCATGCTGGTTCCGGGCCTCGGCCTGTTCTACGGCGGCCTCGTTCGCGCCAAGAACATGCTGTCGGTGCTGATGCAGTGCACGGTCGCCGGTTCGGCCGTCATGCTCGTCTGGGTGATCTACGGCTATTCCTTCGCTTTCGGCGGCGGCACCTCCGCTTTCTGGGGCGGCACGGCCAAGATGTTCCTCTCCGGCGTCAATATGGAATCGACCGCCGCCACCTTCTCCGACGGCGTCGTCATTCCTGAGTTCATCTTCATCATGTTCCAGATGACCTTCGCGGCCATCACGCCTGCCCTGATCGTCGGCGCCTTTGCCGAGCGCATCAAGTTCTCGGCTGCCGTGCTGTTCTGCATCCTGTGGGCAACCTTCGTCTACTTCCCGATCGCCCACATGGTCTGGGACGCAAACGGCCTGATCTTCGGCTGGGGCGCTCTCGACTTCGCCGGCGGTACGGTCGTTCACATCAACGCCGGCGTTGCCGGTCTGATCGGCGCGATCATGGTCGGCAAGCGCACGGGCTTCGGCAAGGACATGATGGCTCCGCACTCCATGACGCTGACGCTCGTCGGTGCGGCCATGCTCTGGGTCGGCTGGTTCGGCTTCAACGCCGGTTCCAACCTCGAAGCCTCGGGCGGCGCCATGCTGGCAACCGTCAACACCTTCGTCGCAACGGCTGCTGCCATCGTTTCCTGGTCGCTGGTTGAAACCTTCACCCGCGGCAAGGCCTCGATGCTCGGTGCCGCTTCCGGCATGATCGCCGGTCTCGTCGCCATTACGCCTGCCGCCGGCATCGTCGGTCCGATGGGCGCGATCGCCATGGGCCTGATCGTTTCGCCGCTGTGCTACTTCTTCGTCTCCTTCGTGAAGAACAAGTTCGGCTACGACGACACGGCTGACGTGTTCGGCGTTCACGGCGTCGGCGGCCTGTTCGGCGCTCTTGCCACCGGCATCTTCGCATCGGCCTCGCTCGGCGGCATCGGCTATGCCGAAGGCGTCACCATGGGCGGCCAGTTCATGACGCAGCTCTATGCCGTCCTCGTCACCCTCGCATGGTGCGGCATCGGCTCGGCGATCCTCTACAAGGTCGTCGATGTCATCGTCGGCCTGCGTGTCCCGGTCGAAGCCGAACGCGAAGGTCTCGACCTCTCCTCGCACGGCGAAGCCGCTTACCACTCCTAAGCCATTTACGGAGCCGGACAAACCGGCTCCGTATCCAGTCCCGTCGCGGTTTCGTATTTCACGAAACCGCATTTCGCCCGGATCTCGCATCCGGGCTTTTTTTGACCTGCACAGCGTTGCCGAAAGGACCTTCGCCGGGGAAAACCGACAGGACCGGCCAGTTTCCCGTAAACGAAGCGTCAAGGTTAATAGGGCTTTAACCCTCCTCTGCTTACCTTCGGATCCTGTGCGCATTGCACTTTCGAGATAACGGGCAAGCAGGTCATCATGAGCAGAAACAATCAGGCGGTATACGACAACCGTTCCAACCGTTTTGTGCTTTCCACCTTCGTCTGGAAGCAGATCGCCGCGCTGGCGGGCTTTGCGCTGTTCGTAGCGCTCGGCTTTGCGGTGGCAGCGCTATCGACCTGGAACGTCTCGGATCCGAGCTTCTCCTACGCGACCGCCGATGCGCCGACCAACATCCTCGGCTATACCGGTGCTGCCTTCTCCGACATCTTCATGCAGTTCTTCGGCATCGCCAGCGTCGTGGCGCTGCTGCCGGTCGTCGCCTGGGGGCTGGTGCTGATCACCGGCAAGCCCTTCGATCACATCGTCAAGCGCGCCGGCGCCTGGTTTGCCGGCTCGGTCTTCGCCTCCGCCGCTCTGAGCTGCATTCCGGCTCCCGTCACCTGGCCGCTGCCCAACGGCCTTGGCGGCGTCTTCGGCGACATGATCCTGCGTTTCCCCGCCCTGTTCACCGGCACCTACCCGACCGGCACCTTCGGCACGGTGCTGGCCGTGCTGTTTGCCCTGCCCGCCGCCTATTTCCTGATCTACAGCGCCGGCCTGATCGGCGTCTCCGACCCCGAGGACGAGATTGCCCCGCCGGCTCCGGCCCCCAGCAAGGCCCGCACCGTCAGCGACGAGACGGAAGAAGACGATTCCGAAGGCATCATCATGGTGATGGCCGGCGCGCTTACCCATATGCGCTTTACCGCGCAGGCGCGCCTGCGCCGCCTGTTCGGCCTCAGCGGCCGCCGCAAGCCGGCATCGCGTCATTATGACGAGCCCTACGACTTCAACACCGACGAATTCGGCACGCTGAACGAGCCGGCCCGCCCGAAGGCCGCTGCCCGCTCCGAGCGTGTCGAACCGTCGCTCGACCGCAGCGAACGCCGCGTCGTCGCGGCACCGCCGATGTCGATCGATGACGACGAAGATGGCGATTTCCCGGATCTGGATACCGGACGCCGCACTGCCGGTATCCCACCGCAGGATCACGAGGACGACGATCTCGACCCCGCCGCCGACTGGGCGCCCGTTCCGGCCCCGCGCAAACAGGCCCCGGCACAGCCTGCGGCCACCGCACGCGTCGTTCCGGCCGCTCCCCGCCCCAAGACCGGCCAGCGCATCGAGCGCGAAGCACAGGCCTCGCTGGTCACCGACGATGACGATTTCACCCTGCCGCCGCTGCATTTCCTGGCCGAACCGAAGAACGTCGCCCGCGACGCGACGCTGTCGGCCGATGCGCTGGAGCAGAATGCCCGCATGCTGGAAGGCGTGCTGGAGGATTTCGGCGTCAAGGGCGAGATCATCCATGTCCGCCCCGGCCCGGTCGTCACCATGTACGAGCTGGAGCCCGCCCCCGGCATCAAGTCGTCGCGCGTCATCGGCCTTGCCGACGATATCGCCCGCTCGATGTCGGCGATCGCCGCCCGCGTCGCCGTCGTGCCCGGCCGCAACGCCATCGGCATCGAACTGCCCAACAACCGCCGCGAGACCGTCTATCTGCGCGAGCTGATCGGCTCCCGCGACTTCGAGACCAGCAAGACCCGTCTTGCCATGGCGCTGGGCAAGACGATCGGCGGCGAACCCGTCATCGTCGATATCGCCAAGATGCCGCATCTGCTCGTCGCCGGCACCACCGGCTCCGGCAAGTCCGTCGCCATCAACACCATGATCCTGTCGATCCTCTACCGGCTGAAGCCGGAACAGTGCCGCCTGATCATGATCGACCCGAAGATGCTCGAACTCTCCGTCTATGACGGCATCCCGCATCTTCTCTCTCCTGTCGTCACCGATCCGAAGAAGGCCGTCGTCGCGCTGAAATGGACCGTGCGCGAGATGGAAGAGCGCTACAAGAAGATGTCGAAGATCGGTGTGCGCAACATCGACGGCTTCAACTCACGCGTCGAGCAGGCGCTGGCCAAGGGCGAACAGATCAGCCGCACCGTCCAGACCGGCTTCGACCGCCAGACCGGCGAGGCCGTCTACGAGACGGAAGAGTTCGATCTGGCGCCCATGCCCTATATCGTCGTCATCATCGACGAGATGGCCGACCTGATGATGGTCGCCGGCAAGGATATTGAAGGCGCTGTCCAGCGTCTGGCGCAGATGGCGCGTGCCGCCGGCATCCATGTCATCATGGCGACGCAGCGCCCGTCGGTCGATGTCATCACCGGCACGATCAAGGCCAACTTCCCGACCCGCATCTCCTTCCAGGTGACGTCGAAGATCGACAGCCGCACCATTCTCGGCGAACAGGGCGCCGAGCAGCTGCTCGGCATGGGCGACATGCTCTATATGGCCGGCGGCGGCCGCATCCAGCGCGTGCACGGCCCCTTCGTCTCCGATACCGAAGTCGAGGATGTCGTCAAATACCTGAAGATGCAGGGCGCGCCGCAATATCTCGATGCCATCACCGAGGATGACGACGAGGACAATGAAGGCGGCGGCCCGGCCGGCACCTCCAATCTCGCCGAATCCGACGACCCCTATGACCAGGCGGTCGCCATCGTGCTGCGCGACGGCAAGGCCTCGACCTCCTATGTCCAGCGCCGGCTCGGCATCGGCTACAACCGCGCCGCATCGCTGATCGAGCGCATGGAACAGGAAGGCATCATCGGCGCCGCCAACCATGCCGGCAAGCGCGAGATCCTGGTGCCCACCGAAAGCGACATGTAAAACGCCCGCAAAGCCCGTTTGCCGCCGGCCGCGGGCTTGCCCGCGAACGCCGCCCGAAGCGGCCTCACGCGGAATTGAAGATGAGCGCAAACAACGCCTTGAAGGTGCCGTACTTGCGCTCCACATGAGACTGGAACTGAAGGAGATTGCGATGACAGACACAGAAACCGGCCACCACACGCAGAAGGCCCGATTTTTGCCGCTGTCGCGCCGATCGCTCGTCGGCGGCCTTGCCGTTTTCGCCGCCCTGTCCTTCATCGGCCTGCCCCTCGAGCCCGCCCGGGCACAGACCGCCGTCGCCCAGAAAATCGCCGATCATTTCGCCTCCGTCAAAACCATGAGCGGCGAGTTCGTGCAGTTCGGCCCGCGCGGCGAGCAGACCGGCGGCAAGTTCTATATCAGCCGTCCCGGCAAGATCCGCTTCAACTATGACGCCCCCTCGCCGATGCGGGTGATCGCCGACGGCAGGTCCGTGGTCATCGGCAACCAGAAAATGAAGACCTGGGATATCTATCCGCTGTCGAAGACACCGCTGAAGCTGCTGCTCTCCGACAATATCGACCTCACCGGCAAGATGGTGCGCGACGTCAAGGAAGAGCCCGATCTCATCACCATCGTGCTGGGCGACCGCAGCATCTTCGGCGATGCGACGATCACCCTGATGTTCGACCCGAAGACCTACGACCTGCGCCAGTGGACGATCACCGACGCGCAGAAGAAGGACACGTCGGTGATGATCTTCAACGTCAAGAACGGCGTGCCGATGGACGACAAGGTCTTCAAGATCCCCTATGACGACATCAACAATCGCGGCAAATGATGCGGCCGGCCGGGATGCTGATCATTCTTTCAGGGCTTCCCGGCACCGGCAAGACCACGATCGCACGTCATCTCGCTGCACGCATGGACGCCACGCACATCCGTGTCGATACGATCGAGCAGGCCTTGCGGTCCTCCGGCACGTTAAAGGATGATGTCGGCCCGGCCGGATACGCGATTGCGTATGCGGTTTCGCAAGACAATTTGCGGCTCGGCAGGACGATCATCGCAGACAGCGTCAATCCCCTGCAGATCACCCGCGACGCATGGCGTTCCGTTGCGCAGCGAAGCCTGTCGCCATCCGTGGAAATCGAAGTGATCTGCTCCGATAGGGACGAACACCGCAGACGCGTCGAAACCCGGCACTCCGATATCGAAGGATTGAAACAACCGACATGGCAGGATGTCGTGGACCGGCGCTATGACAGCTGGGACCACCCACCGATCGTCGTCGATACCGCCCTTGGCGATGCCGACAATATCGTCACGGACCTGATCGCCCGCATTCGCCGGGCGCAGTCCGCCTCCGCCTGAAAGACACGACGACGGGCTGCCTGAAAACCGTCGCCGGGACGGCATCAGGCCAATGCCCCCATGCCGTCGATCCGGCGCGTCATCAGGATCTCGTCGATCTCCCTGCCCTCGTGGATCGTGCCGCCGGCAATGCGGCCGGCTTGCTCGAATCCCTCGCGCTTGTAAAACCGGATCGCCGCCGGATTTTCGGCGCTGACGGCAAGTTCCAGCTGCCGGATACCGGCTGCGCGGGCATGATCGGTGAGTGCATCGAGCAGTGCCTTGGCATGGCCCGCCCCGCGCCGGTCCTTGCGCACATAGACCATGATGACGGTGGCGCGATGCGCCATCTTGCTGGCGCCCTGCCGCATCAGCCCCATGATGGCGACCGGTTCCTCCGCGTGGAAATCGACGAAGACGGCATTGGCGGTCAGGCGGCGGCGCCATTCGGCATCCGGCAAACCTTCCCAGTCCTCGACACTGCTGGCAAAGACGGCAGGCTCCATGCGCAGGGCCTCCAGCCGGATGCGGCGGAAGATATCCACATCCTGTGGACCGAGATGCCGGATCATCGATCAATCCTCCATAAGCCGCAGGCCCCGCGCGTCGCGGCGGCACGGCCCGAACGGCAATGTTCAGGGCTATCAATATCGCCCGCAAAGCCAATGGCCAAGCCTGCAAAAAATCCTTATGACATGACGCGCGGACCGGCGGCGTCCGTCTCAACCGAACACGTCCAAGGAAGAATCCCGCATGGCATTGTCGATCGCGACCTGGAACATCAATTCGGTGCGCCTGCGCATGCCGCTGGTCGAGCATCTGTTGAAGACCTGGGCGCCGGACATTCTCTGCCTGCAGGAAACCAAGGTGACAAACGACCTCTTCCCGTTTGCACCGCTGAAGGCGCTCGGCTACGAGCACATCGCCATCCATGGCCAGAAGGGCTATCACGGCGTCGCCACCATCTCCCGCCTGCCGCTGCATGAACTCACCGACCGGCGCGACTATTGCGGCGTCGGCGATGCCCGCCATCTCTCGGTGATGTTTGAAAAGTCGGCCAAGAAGATCCGGCTGCACAATTTCTATGTGCCGGCCGGCGGCGACGAACCCGACCGGACGATCAATCCGAAATTCGGCCACAAGCTCGATTTCATCGAGGAGATGAAGCTGCTGCATGCCGAAGGCGAAGCCGGCATCTCGTCGGTTCTGGTCGGCGATCTCAATATCGCGCCGCTGGAACACGACGTCTGGTCGCACAAGCAGCTCCTGAAAATCGTCAGCCACACGCCGATCGAGACCGAGGGCCTGACGGCGGTGCTTTCCGGCGGCGCCTGGGTCGACCTGATGCGCCAGCACACGCCATCGCCGGAAAAGCTCTATACGTGGTGGAGCTACCGCGCCAAGGATTGGCAAGGGGCCGACAAGGGCCGCCGGCTCGACCATGTCTGGTCTTCCGCCGACCTTTCCCCACACCTGACCCGCGTCGAAATCCTCAAGGAAGCCCGCGGCTGGGAACGCCCGTCCGACCACGTGCCGGTCATCGCCCATTTCGATCTGTAGAAAGCGCTTCTTTTTCCGGGAAATCGCTCTCGAACAATAATATGACCGTTTAAGTCATATTTAACTTGAAGCCCGAATCCAAACCGATTATCCCTTCGCAGGACGGCGGGGACACCGTCTCCAGCGGCGTCCTGCCGCTGTTTCCATTGTTGATCGGGCGCTTTGGTCCGGCTTTTGCCGGAGGGTTTTCGTGCGCCCTGTAAGAGGGGCTTTTTGCATGACCACACCCATTCTCCCGCGCAAGCGAGCCGGCGATCGCAACGCCTGGAAGAGCTCGACCATCCTGTTTGGCCTGCTGGCCGCCTCGCTCGCTCCAGTCGTTGCCGCGGCACAGGATGCAGCGGAAAAGACGACACGGCTGGAGGCGCTGACCATCACCGGCAGCGGTGCCGCCACCTCGATTGCCGAAGACAACGACACCGTTGTGCCGACACGCAACATCTCGGCGCTGAAGACCGACACGCCGCTGATCGAGACGCCGCGCGCGGTTTCCGTCGTCACCCGCAAGGAACTGGAAGACCGCGGCGTCCAGGACATGATCCAGGCGACACGCTACACGGCGGGCGTCACCACCGGCGCCTTCGGCTATGATCCGCGCTTCGACCAGATCTACATCCGCGGCATCTCGACCACCACCGACAGCGATTTTCGCGATGGCCTGCGCCAGCCCTATATGAGCTACAGCACCTTCTCCACCGAGGTCTACACGCTCGACCGCATCGAGATCCTCAAGGGCCCGGTTTCGGTGATGTACGGCGCAGCCAGCGCTGCCGGCATCGTCAATCGCATCTCGAAGATGCCGCTTGAAGAAACCCACCGCGAAGTGGAGCTGCAATACGGCACGATCGGCCGGACGCAGGCGGCCTTCGATTTCGGCGGCCCTGTCAGTGACGGCATGTTCTACCGCGTCGTCGGCCTCGCCCGCAACGCCGAGACCAATTACGACATTGCCGACGACCGCTATCTGCTGCAACCATCGTTCACCTGGAAGCCGGACGAGGCGACCTCGCTGACGATCTACGGCCTTGCCCAGAAGGGCGAGACCGATGCGAGCCCGCGCATGTTCGAACATGACGGCAAGCTGCTGCGATACAGCGATCCCGACTACGACCACCAGAAGGTGACGCAATACCAGATCGGCTACCAGTTCAGCCACGAATTCGACAACGGCCTGACCTTCCGGCAGAACGCCCGCGCCAGCGACGTCGATCTCAAGGCCCGCTATATTGACACGTCGAGCAGGGTTATCCCTGTAAACCCCCTCGATCCACCCCGCTCCTATACGTCCACGGCAGTCACCGACGAGCAGCGCGCCTACCAGATCGACAACCAGCTCGAGGCGAAATTCGACACCGGAGCCGTTTCTCATACGCTGCTTGCAGGGCTCGACTATACCTGGATCACCTCCGATTTCGGCCTCGGCTTCGGCTCTGTCGCTCCCGCCGACCTTTCAAAGGCGCCGACACCGGAGCGGACGACCTTCAGCGGCCGCGAACTGCGCCAGACCGGCGTCTATGCCCAGGAACAGGCCGAATTCGGCAACTGGCGGGCGGTCGGCGGGCTACGTTACGACTGGGTCGATCAGACATCGACCAACAAGGTGACCGGCGTGCAGGATCGCAAGGATGACGGCGCGCTGTCCGGGCAGGCAGGCCTGCTTTACCTCTTCGACAACGGCATCGCACCCTATGTCAGCTACGGCACCTCCTTCGTTCCCTCGACGCAACAGTCAGCCGATGGCACCGTGCTTGATCCGACAAAGGGCGAGCAGATCGAAGTCGGCGTCAAGTACCAGCCGGAGGGCGAACATTACTCGCTGACAGCTGCCGCCTACCGGCTTGTCGAATCCGGCAAGCCGCAATACGTGTTGGGTGGCTCACTGCCGGCCGGCTATTACTACAAGTCATCCGGCGAAAACACCTACAAGGGGTTCGAGCTGGAAGGCCGCACGGAGCTCGACAACGGTATCAGCCTGATTGCCGCCTACACCTACAGCCATGCCGAAATCACCGGCAATGTGGACCCGGCGCTGATCGGCAACACGCCCTCGACGACACCGCGTCACACCGCCTCGCTCTGGGCGAAATACGCCGTCGCGGAAGACACCCAGCTCGCAGGCCTCGCGCTCGGCGCCGGTGTCCGGGTCACCGGTGAATCCTACACGTCGGACGCAAACACCGACCGCAATTCGGGTGCCGCCTATCTCGATGCCTCTCTGTCCTATGATTTCGGCAAACGCACGCCGCAACTCGACGGCCTGAGCCTCGCCATCAGCGCCACCAACCTCGCCGACCGCCGCGAACGCGTCTGCACCGAGGGCTATTGCTACTATGGCCAAGGCCGCGCGGTGCTGGGATCGCTGAAATACAAGTGGTAAGACCGCAAAAACAGGCGCTGCGCGTTCACCCGAACCGCGGCGCCAGTTTCTGCATGGCGCGGATCATCGTCTGGAGATTGTCCTTGATCCGCGCTTCGACGACGACGGCGACATCCGGATATTCCTCCAGCATGCGGCGAAACAGCGGACGGTTGATGCGGATGACTTCGCTGTCTTCCTCGGCCGTCGCGGTGAACTTGCGTTCGACGAAGGAAATCATTGCCAGTTCCGAAAGCAGTGTGCCCCGCCCGACCGTCTCGACAGTCTGGGCGCTGCCATCGACAAGGCTGCGCGTCAGGCTGAACGAGCCGCTGGCGACCGCAAAGGCGCAATCGGCAGGGGCACCCTCGCGAAACAGCTGCTGGCCCCTGTTCAGCCGGCGGCGCTCGGCCCCGAACGCGATCAGCCGCAGCTTGTCGTCATCGATATCCGCAAACAGCGGCACAAGGGACAGAAGGGCAATATCGTCATTCAGCGCCAAAGCGATACCTCGGGGCGGGCGCGATCACAGCTGGCATCGCGCCCCTGTCTTCAGGGAACTATCTTGTAGCCGCCATTCTCTGTCACCAAAATCTCCGCATTGGAAGGGTCGCGCTCGATTTTCTGGCGCAGCCGGTAGACATGGGTTTCGAGCGTATGGGTGGTGACCCCGGAATTATAGCCCCAGACCTCTTCCAGCAGCACGTCGCGGGTAACCACTTTCTGCTCGGCGCGGTAGAGATAGCGGATGATCGCCGCTTCCTTTTCGGTGAGCCTGATCTTCTGGCCGTTTTCCAGCGTCAACAGCTTCTGCCCCGGCTTGAACGTGTAAGGGCCGACGGTGAAGGTGGCGTCCTCGCTCTGCTCGTGCTGGCGCAGCTGCGCCCGGATGCGGGCAAGCAACACGGCAAACCGGAACGGCTTGGTGACATAATCGTTGGCGCCGGCTTCGAGCCCGAGGATCGTATCCGAATCGGTATCGTGGCCGGTCAGCATGATGATCGGCGACTTGAAGCCGCCCTTGCGCAGAAGCTTGACCGCCTCGCGGCCGTCCATATCGGGCAGACCGACATCCATCACCAGAAGGGCGATCTGCTGCGCGCGCGCCGTCTGGATGCCCTTGGCGGCGGTCGGCTCCTGAAGAATGGTGAATTCCTCATAGAGAGAAAGCTGCTCGGTCAGCGTTTCACGCAGATCGTTGTCATCGTCGACGAGAAGAATGGTGCGGGCCGACATGCTGAAATCCCTCCTTGCTTCCGGTTTGAAACTAGCTCAATCGGTGCTTTTGGCAAGCAGCGGAAGCCTTCACCCGCTTGTTACATATTGTGTAGTGCTATGGTTATGTTTCAGATCACGGACAACGCAAAAAACTGTGAGTAAAATGCGACGAAAACCCCGCAAGGCCGCAAATTCCACCGGCATCATCACCGTCAGGCCCAAGCCGGGAAGCCGGACCAGGGCGCTCGTCACCTTCGCCGGCCGCACCGAAGAGGCTGCGATCGGCCGCAGCGGCATCACATCGCGCAAGCGCGAAGGCGACGGCGCCACCCCGATTGCCGCCATGCGCCTGATCGGCGGCTATATCCGCAACGACCACGTGACACCGCCACCGACCGCCCTGCCGCTGCGCTTCACGCCGAAAAACCTGCTCTGGTGCGACGAACCCCGCCACGCCCTCTACAACCGCCCCGTCAGCGCCCCCTTCACACCCAGCCACGAAAAGATGCGCCGCGACGACGGCCTCTACGATATCTGCCTGGTGATGGACTGGAACCTGCGCAGCCGCAAACGCTACGGCGGCTCGGCGATCTTCTTCCACCTCGCCAAACCCGGCTACACACCGACGGAGGGCTGCGTGGCGGTGAGCTTGCCGGCGATGCAGCGGCTGCTACGGTTCATGCGGCGGGGGACGGTGGTGAAGGTGGTGAGGTAGCACCTCCCCCTTGAGGGGGGAGGTCGCGACGCAGTCGCGGGTGGGGGTGACCGCCGCGAACACCACAGTCCATTGTGTATGCCGCAGATCACCCCACCCCGGAGCTTTGCTCCGACCCTCCCCCTCAAGGGGAGGGTAAAGGTCTCACTTCCAGTCGCGGATATCGACGAAGTGTCCGCTAACGGCGGCTGCCGCTGCCATTGCCGGCGACACCAGATGGGTGCGGCCCTTGAAGCCCTGGCGGCCTTCGAAGTTGCGGTTGGAGGTCGAAGCACAGCGCTCGCCCGGCTTCAGGCGGTCGTCGTTCATGGCAAGGCACATGGAGCAGCCCGGCTCGCGCCAGTCGAAGCCCGCCGCCTTGAAGATCACGTCGAGGCCTTCGGCTTCCGCCTGTTCCTTGACGAGGCCGGAGCCCGGCACGATCATCGCCGAGACGGTGGAGGCCACCGTCTTGCCCTCGACGACCTTGGCGACTTCGCGCAGGTCCTCGATGCGGCCGTTGGTGCAGGAGCCGATGAAGACGCGGTCGATATTGATATCGGTGATCTTGGTGCCCGGCTTCAGGCCCATATAGTCGAGCGCCCGCCATTTGGAGGTGCGCTTGTTCTCGTCCTGGATCTCGTCCGGGTTCGGCACGATGCCCTGAACCGAAATAACGTCTTCCGGCGAGGAGCCCCAGGAAACGATCGGCGGCAGGGAGGCGGCGTCGAGCACGACGACGCGGTCATAATGCGCGCCCTCGTCGGTCTGCAGCGTCTTCCAGTAGGCGATCGCCTGTTCCAGCTCTTCGCCCTTCGGCGCGCGCGGCTTGCCCTTGATATATTCGAAGGTCTTTTCGTCCGGCGCGATCAGGCCGGCGCGGGCGCCGCCTTCGATCGTCATGTTGCAGACGGTCATTCGGCCTTCCATCGACAGCGCGCGGATGGCTTCGCCGGCAAACTCGATGACATGGCCGGTGCCGCCGGCCGTGCCGATCTCGCCGATGATGGCCAGGATGATATCCTTGGCGGTAACGTGCTCCGGCAGGACGCCATCGACACGCACCAGCATGTTCTTGGCCTTCTTCTGGATCAGCGTCTGGGTGGCGAGCACATGCTCGACCTCGGACGTGCCGATGCCGTGCGCCAGCGCGCCGAAAGCACCATGGGTCGAGGTGTGGCTGTCGCCGCAGACGATGGTCATGCCCGGCAGGGTAAAGCCCTGCTCCGGACCGACGATATGGACGATGCCCTGACGGATATCGCTGGCCGAATAATATTCGACGCCGAAATCGGCCGCGTTCTGGGCCAGCGCCTCCACCTGGATGCGGCTTTCCTCGTTCTTGATGCCGAGATGACGGTCCGGCGAGGTCGGCACGTTATGGTCGACGACGGCCAGCGTCTTTTGCGGAGCCCGGACCTGACGGTTCGTCAAGCGAAGGCCTTCGAACGCCTGCGGGCTCGTCACTTCGTGAACGAGATGGCGATCGATATAGAGAAGACAGGTTCCGTCGTCCTGGCTGTCGACCAGATGGTCGTCCCAGATTTTGTCGTAGAGAGTACGCGGTGCGCTCATGGCTTTTCATCCATAGTGAAGAAGAAGGTCAGGAAAAATCCGGCAAAGGGGCGCCGGCGCCACATCGGGGCTCAGGCCCCGGATATCACGGACGTCGGCTGTTGAGCGCGCCGGAAATGCACGCAAAAAAGCGTGCCGGCAGACGCTTGTGGTCCTGCAGCACGACGATTTTCTGCCGTAAACATCCGAATTTGGATTCCATGGGCGGGATATATCAATTTTTTGCCGGTTCGGCAATTGCCCTGTCACGCCCCGTCAGCGTTGCCCTGTCCGCCGCAGCCTCATCTCCAGCCGCCGCAGCCCCAGCGAAAGCCCGATCGTCAGGATCAGATAGATATAGGCCACGATCGAATAGGTCTCGAAGAAGCGGAACGAGCCGGAGGCGTAGATCTTGCCCATCTGGGTGATGTCGGCGACGCCGAGCACGGAGACCAGCGAGCTGTCCTTGATCATCGCCACGAAATCATTGCCGAGCGGCGGCAGGATGACGCGGATCGCCTGCGGGAAGACCACCAGCCGGAAGCGCTGGGTGCGCGTCAGGCCGAGCGCCTTGGCCGCCTCGATCTGCCCCTTGTCGACCGACTGGATACCCGCGCGAAACACCTCGGCGATGAAGGCGGAATAGCCGATGGAGAGCGCGATGACCGCCCGCCACATCAGCGACAGGTCGCGCACCAGCACCGGCTCCATCGAGCCGGCCGAAATCAGCGGCGACAGGATGAGATTGATCAGTGCCACCAGCGCCGGGGCGCCGACAAAGGCGATGTAGAACAACAGCACGAGGATCGGGATGCCGCGAATGACCTCGGTATAGAACCGGGCGATCTGGCGCAGCACGGCGCGCTCCGACAGCGCCATCAGCGCGATGCCGAGCCCCAGCGCCGTGGCGAAGAAGAAGCCGAGCAGCGTCACCAGGATGGTGATGCCGATACCGGCCGAGACGATGGTGAAGACCTGGATATAGATGTCGCTGGAAACGATCACCACGGCCAGCGCCACGGCGATAACGGCAAGGGCGACCAGCCACCAGGGATAGTCGCCCTTTTGAGAGCTGTCTTGCGGATGGGCAGGCGTCATCGGATGCGCATCATTCGCCCATCTTGTAATCGACGAACCATTTCTGGTTCAGCCTGTCGAGCGTGCCGTCTGCCTTCAGCGCGGCGATCGCGGCATTGACGGGGGCGACCAGATCGGAGCCCTTCTTGAAGATGAAGCCGAAATCCTCCGTGCCGAGCGGTCCGCCGATCACTTTCAGCGCACCGTTGGAGGAATCGACATACCCCTTGGCCGCAACGCTGTCGGTCAGCACCGTGTCGACATCGCCGGCCTTGAGCGCCTGCACCGTCGCGCCAAATGTCTCGAACAGCTTGACGCGCGGGTTCTGTTCGTTGCCGTCGAGTATCTCGTAGACCGCCGTGTAGAACGGCGAGGTGCCCGGCTGGGCGCCGACCAGACCATCCGTAAACGCGCCAAAGGTCTTGCCGTCGGTAAAGCGGCTTTCGTCGCCGCGCACCAGCATGAACTGCTGCGAGCGCATGTAGGGATCGGAGAAATCCACCTTGGCCTTGCGCTCGTCCTTGATGGTGATGCCGGTCATGCCGATATCGTACTGGCCGTCGGAGACCGACTGGATCATCGCGTCCCAGGAGGTATTCTGGATTTCCAGCTTGAAATTCAGCCGCTTGGCAATCTCTTCCATCGCGTCATATTCCCAGCCGATCGCCTTGCCCGACTTCGGATCGACGAACTGCAGCGGCGGATAGGCATTCTCGGTGACGACCACGACGGTGCGCCCGGCCAGATCCGGCAGATCGGCGGCGGCAACGCTGAACGGGGTCAGAACAAGGGCGGTCAGGCCAGCGAGAACGGTGCGGCGGGAAAACATGGATGGCTCCTGAATTGTGGCAACTGGAACGTGTCACAGAAGCCGGCGGGCTGGCAAGGGATGAGAGACTTTGCCAGCCGGTTTCGCGGGCAACATTCCTGAAAATAGCAGAGAGGCGGATGACGGCGCACGGAACCTGGTTATCTTTTTGACACCATCAGCGGAAAAACTGCCTTCTTTCGCAAGCCCGCGCCTGTCCCTACTCTGCGACGCGCACGACCGCACGATTGCCATGCCACTCCGGCCCGCTGCGGCTGACACATGGCCCAACAAGGAAACCCGTCCCATGAAACAAACCCTCGCCCCGGCTGCCCTGGCGCTTTTTCTGCTCGGACCGATGATGGCAGCCACGCCTGCCGTAGCGCAGGAAGCCGTGGTCGCGGCGCCCGACGCGGAGGCTCTGTTCACCAGCCCCGATCCAAAGCTCAATGCCAACAAGCAGGTGGTCTACGGCATCATCCGCGATCTGCTCGAGGCCAATCACTGGGACAGGGCGGACCGGTACCTGACCGAGCGCTACCTGCAGCACAATCCCAATGCTGCATCAGGCCGCGCCGGCGTGGTGCAATATTTTACCCAGGTCCTCAACACCAAGCCATCGCCCATTCCCGAAAAGATCAAGACGCCCGTCGCCTTCGTCACGGCGGAAGGCGATCTCGTTACCGTCGGCTATGTTCGCGAGATCAAGGACGAGAAAGATCCCGCCAAGACCTACACGACCACCTGGTACGACACCTGGCGGATCAAGGACGGAAAGGCCGACGAGCATTGGGACCCGGCCACCAAGCCGTGATCAGACCTTACAAGGCCGCCATCATGCCAATGGCTGCGGCCGGGCTTCCCCCCAAAACGAAAAAGGCGGCCCGGAGGCCGCCTTCCAACAATCCCGATGGATTGAAACTTATTCTGCTGCCGGCTCGGCGGCTGCTGCGGCAGCGGCTGCTTCTTCAGCAGCCTTGGCTGCTGCTGCTTCTGCCGCGGCGGCTTCGGCGGCTGCCTTTTCCGCGGCCAGAGCCTGTGCTGCTGCGACCTTTTCAGCTTCCAGACGTGCCTTTTCTTCGGCAACGGCGGCGCGCTCGGCGTCGTTCAGCTTGCGGGCGCGAACGCCGGTGTCTTCAACGATACGAGCCGACTTGCCGCGACGGTCGCGCAGGTAGTAGAGCTTGGCGCGACGGACCTTACCGCGGCGAATGATCTCGACACCTTCAACGAGCGGCGAGTAAACCGGGAATACGCGCTCGACGCCTTCGCCGTAGGAAATCTTGCGGACCGTGAAGCTTTCGTTGATGCCGCCGCCGGAACGGGCAATGCAAACGCCTTCATAGGCCTGGATACGGGTACGGGTGCCTTCCGTGACGCGGACGTTGACGCGGACGGTGTCGCCTGCCGAAAATTCCGGAAGCGTGCGCTTGGCGGCAATCTTGGCGACCTGTTCGGCTTCCAGCTGCTGGATGATATTCATTGTCTAACCTTCTCAAGTTCTTCTGAAACAGCCAGAGCGCTCAAACGGACCTTCCGGATCACCCTCTTGCGAGGCGCCTCAAGGTTTTGTTCCTCATCGAGAAACAGGAGCGAATTCACCATTCTTTGTTTTCGGCTGACGGGATTTTTCCCGAACCGGTCGGGCGAATACACCAAAGCGCGGCACTTGTCATCCCCAGGCGGCAAAAATTCTCCCGGCCGCAAGCCGAAGGAGATGATTTCCGCGTCTTGCCGCCGGTCAACCTGCGGGGTATGGCATTTATATCGCTGGAGGAGCGTCATTGTCCATATCCACTGCCATCATGCTGTTTGTCGCCGGTTTCCTGTCGAGCGCGGTCAATGCGGTTGCGGGCGGCGGCACGTTTCTCACCTTCGGCGCCATGACGCTGGCCGGCCTGCCGCCGATCGTCGCCAATGCCACCTCCGCCATCGTCCAGTTTCCGGGTTACGTCACCTCGGCGCTCGCCTATCGCCGGGAAATCCGCAGGGATTTCCGCGAAGCGGCCATTCTCGGCATCCTGTCGCTGATCGGCGGCCTTGCCGGCGCGCTGATCCTGCTGTCGCTGTCCAATCCGTCGTTCCGCGCCATGGTTCCCTGGCTGCTGATCGCCGCGACGGTGATCTTTGCCGCCGGTCCGCTCCTGCGCCCCGGCATCCCGGCGGAGGGCACGCCCGTCGGGATGTTCGGCCTCGCCGGCCAGTTGCTGACCGCGATCTATGGCGGCTTCTTCGGCGCCGGCATGGGCATCATGATGCTGGCCGTGCTGGGCCTGTCCAAGGGCGGCGATTACCACCGGCTGAACGCCCTGAAGAATTTCCTCGCCATGGTCATCGCCGCCGTCGCCATCGTCGTCTTTACCGGCGGCAACGTCGTCGGCTGGCTGCAGGCCGCCGTCATGATCCCCGGCGGCGCGCTCGGCGGCTATGCCGGCGTCTGGCTCGCCCGCCGCGTGCCGCAGGCGCTGATCCGGGGGCTGGTGGTCGCCGTGGGCCTGCTGCTGGCGGTCTATTATTTCGTCACGGGGTGAGACAGAAGGCTAAGGGGCAGAAGTGAACGGATGAGCGTCGGCTCGTCACTCTTGGCACATAGAAAACTTCAAAACGGAGTCCCCGGCTTCTGACGAACCGTCAATCAAGATCGGCGAGAGGAAGCTCCACTCGCTTGATCGCGGCTCCAAGAGGGTCGTCGTGTAGTTCCAAAAAAGAGCCGACTGGGATTGAACCTCGGGACAGGATGGCCTTCATTTTCGCAACCAGCGTGTCGGGGTTCACGCCATAGAAGTATATGCGGAAGAAACCTTCGCCTGTTTCATGTCCATCCAACTCACCAAAATCTCCGACTGCAGATTCCAATTCATCTTCTAGTCCATACAACTCAAAAGTTTCACCGGCCGCATCGAAAGCACTGTCAGAAAGCCGAATGGAAATAATCACGGCCCCGATTTCCGATCGTTGCCCTTGGAGCGCGCTAAACGGAAGTGACGCACCAAGAAAAGTTGTCAGCAAAAAATGAGTGGCTTTGCAAAACAATTTTTGAAATCCTTTGAGAGAAAAAGCACATCCTATGTAGATGTGAAGTGCGCCACAGACAAATGAACGCAAGAATATATGACTGATAGTTTCTGGCGCACGATTGCCACTAGGTTTTCTCTATTATCGATAAGCTTGGCGGCAGCTGTCCACACCAAATGCCTGTCATAGCAACCAATCCAGCCGCTGCTCTTTCGCGAGCCGTCCCGTCTCGACCTTCCTTCACTTTGCAACATCATTGGCTGCCTACATCCCGCAGGCGCTGATCCGGGGGCTGGTGGTCGCGGTGGGCCTGCTGCTGGCGGTCTATTATTTCGTCACGGGGTGAGACTGTATTCCCATCTCTTCATCCGGCCTGTTTCGATCTCAAACCTTCGAGCAGCGTGCGAAAACCCTGCACCGCCCTTTTTGAGGTTTCCTCCGGATTATCGGAATTGGCAACCCACAGGGCGGCATTGCTGCTGGCGCCATTGATCATCCGTGCCGTCACCTCCTCGTCGAGGTCGATGATCACCCCGTCCTGCTTGAGCTGGGCAAGGCTCTTCTTCTGCGCTGCAATGCAGCCGCTGGTGGTTGGCCATTGCGATATGTCGCCAAGCACGGCGGGGCCATCGCGGAACATGATCCGCTGGATTTCCGGCTCCAGCGCCATCTCGATATAGGTGGCGCATTCATCCACAAACCCCTGCCAGCGGGTTGCGGCTCCGGCCGAGACCCTGCTCAACCGCGCCGTCATCTCGGCATCGATCTGCTGGATGACCGCCTGCAGCAAGCCCTTCTTGTCGCCGAAATGGTGGTAGAGCGCACCGCGCGTCAGCCCTGCGGCGGCCGTGAAATCATCCATCGAGGATTGCGCATAGCCGACGGTCCCGAAGGCATGCCGGGCGGCGGCAAGCAGCTTGGCGCGTGTTTCGGCGATCATTTCCGGGCGCGGCTTGATCATGGGATCTCCTATTTGACATACGCCACGTATTTATTTTCACATACGCAGCGTATTTTAATTGACATACGTGGCGTATGCAATCACCTTATCGCATACGCCACGTATGTAAGTGGTGCATCCGGACGATGACAGGAGCATCCGATGTCCAATCCTTACAGGGAAATATTCAGTGTGCCGGGGACAAAGGGCTTTTCCGTCGCCGGTTTTTTCGCCCGCCTGCCGATTGCCATGGCGCCGATCGGCATTGTCGCCATGCTGTCGCAGACACGCGGCGAATACTGGATCGCCGGCGCGGTCTCGGCAACCTTTGCGCTGACGAACGCGCTCATCGCGCCGCAAATCTCGCGGCTGATCGACCGGTTCGGACAGAGCCGTGTCATCGGTCCGGCAACGATTGTCGCGGTCATCGCCTTTGCCTTCCTCATCCTGTCGGCCCATCGAAACTGGCCGGCATGGACCCTGTTCGCTTCGGCCCTTCTTGCCGCCGCCATGCCCAGCATGCCGGCCATGCTGCGGGCGCGCTGGACGGAGATCTTTCGCGGCAGTCCTGCGCTGAACACCGCCTTTGCCTTTGAATCCGCCGCCGACGAGCTGGTTTATATCGCCGGAGCCTCGCTCTCTGTCGGGCTGGCGGTCTCGCTGTTTCCTGAAGCCGGCATGCTGGTCAGCACCCTTTCCCTTGCCTTCGGAACCCTGGCCTTCACACTCCAGCGGTCGACCGAACCGGCGGTGCGCCCGGTCGAGGCCGGCACGCCGCGGAGATCGGCCATCCGCCTAGTGCCGGTGCAGATCATCACGCTAGCGCTGGTGTTTGTCGGCTCCACCTTCGCGACGGCGGAGGTCACCACCGTTGCCTTCACCAGGGAACTCGGAGAGCCGGGCGCCGCCAGCCTCGTCATCGGCGTCTACGCGATCGGATCGTTCATCGTCGGGCTGGTCCTTGGCGCCCTGAAGCTGCGCACGCCGCTGCAAAAGCAGCTGCTGATCGCCGTCAGCGTCCTGGCCCTCACCGCCCTGCCCCTGCTGCTTGCCGGTACAGTGCCTCTTCTGGCCCTCGCCGTCTTCATCAGCGGCGTCGCCATTTCGCCCACCTTCATCACCGCCTTCGGCCTGATCGAGCGCCGGGTGCCGGAATCGATGCTGACGGAAGGCATCACCTGGGTAACGACCGGTATCGGCATCGGCATGGCCATGGGGGCGTTTCTGGCGGGCTGGGTCGTCGACAATTTCGGCGCGCAAAACGGCTTCTGGCTCTCCGTGGCGGCCGGCGTGGCCTCCGTGATCACCGTCGCATGGGGCCAGAAAACCCTGGCGGGCGGCGACCCGGAAACGGCCGTCGGCGCGCTGCCGCAGGCGGCGGAATAGGCGCCAGATTGCCCGTTGTTGGGATTGCCGTTATTACGGATGATCGATGATCCCGAAAGGCATGGCGCGCTGGAAAAGCGCGTCATGCCGACTGTGACGCGGCGACAAGGGCCTACCGTCGCTGCAGATCCGGCCGCCGCTCCAGCGTCAGCCGCTTCGCCTCGGCCTCCCGCCATTTGGCGATGTCGCCGTGATGGCCGGATGTCAGCACGGCGGGGATCTCCTGCCCCTCGAACACCGGCGGCCGGGTATAGTGCGGATGCTCCAGGAGCCCGCCTTCGAAGCTTTCGTGCACGCCGGAAAGATCATTGCCCATCACACCGGGCAGGATGCGCACGATGGCATCGAGCAGGATCAGCGCCGCCGGCTCGCCGCCGGAGAGAATATAGTCGCCGATCGAGACCTCTTCGAGCTGACGCCCGTCGATTACCCTTTGGTCGACACCTTCGAAACGGCCGCAGACGATGATGGCGCCGGGACCATCGGCCAGTTCGCGCACACGCTCCTGCGTCAGCGGTTTGCCGCGCGGGCTCATCAGCAGTCGCGGCCGGTCGTCGCCGGCAGAGGCATTATCGATCGCCTTGGCGAGAATATCGGCCCGCAGCACCATGCCGGCGCCGCCGCCGGCCGGCGTATCGTCGACGGTGCGGTGCTTGTCCTCGGCAAAATCGCGGATCTGGACAGTATCAAGCGACCACTGGCCGCGCTCCAGCGCCTTGCCGGACAGCGAATGGCCGAGATGCCCCGGAAACATGTCCGGGTAGAGCGTCAGGATGGTGGCGCGGAAGGACAAGGCTTACTTCGCCTTGGGCTTGAACTGGCTGGTCGGATCCTGATCCTTGTCGTCGGTGAGACCGGCGGCCAGCGGATCGACCAGCATGGTACCGGCTTCCAGATCGATTTCCAGCACCGACCATTCGGTAAAGGGGATCAGCACCGGCCGCTTGCCGGGACCTTTGAGCTCCAGCAGATCGCCCGCGCCGAAATCGAACACGCCGGTGACCATGCCATAGCTCTTGCCATCGGCATCGAGCGCTTCCAGCCCTTCGAGATCGGCATAGAAGAATTCGTCCTCGTCGAGATCGTCGTCCGGCAGGTTGTCGCGCTCGACATAGAGATCCAGCCCGTTCAGCGCCTCGGCGGCATTGCGGTCGTTGACGCCGCGAAACCGCACGATGACGACGTTCTTCGCCTCGCGCACTTCCAGCACCTCGAACGAGCGGCCGTCCTGCGCATGCAGATGGCCGTAGTCACCGATCGCCGTCGGCTCCTCGGCAAAGGATTTGACCCGCACTTCGCCGCGCAGGCCCTGAGCGCCGCCGATCGTTCCCATCAGCACAGGGTTGTTGAGTTTGCTCATCGCAGGCTCGATCTCCAGATTGTGCCCTTCGCATAAACGAAAACGGGCGGCATGAAAACGCCGCCCGCTTCAAAAATAGGCTATCGCCTGGCTTATTCGGCGGCGGCAGCCGCTGCGTCTTCAGCCTTCTGCTTGGCTTCGGCGATGCGCTCGACAGCCTTCTTGCCCGGCAGGCCCTTGGTCGGGTTGACGCGTGCTTCGCGGGTTGCGACGCCGGCTTCGTTGAGGAAGCGCAGGACGCGGTCGGTCGGCAGCGCGCCGTTCGAGATCCAATACTGGATGCGCTCGACGTTCAGTTCAACGCGCTTTGCGTCGTCCTTCTTCAGCATCGGGTTCCACGAACCGACCTTTTCCAAGAAACGGCCGTCGCGCGGCGAACGCACGTCGGCGATAACGATCTGGTAGAACGGGCGCTTCTTGGAACCACCGCGGGCGAGACGAATTTTCAGTGCCATGTCATATACTCCTTGAGATATCCAACCGCCCGAGGCGGCCTTTTTGTTTGGTTGTTGAGCTGATCAATCCTTGAGATCGGCAGCGATGGCTTCATGATGCCGGATGACTTCGTGGATGATGAAGTTCAAGAACTTCTCCGCGAAATCCGGGTCCAGATGGGCATCCTTTGCCAGATGGCGAAGGCGTTCTATCTGGTATTCCTCGCGCGCCGGGTCCGCCGGCGGCAAATTGTACTTGGCCTTCAGCACGCCCACCGCCTTGGTGCAGCGGAAGCGTTCGGCCAGCATGTGCACGAGCGCCGCGTCGATATTGTCGATCGACTGGCGGTAGCCCGAGAGTTCCTGTTTGACTGCGGGATCAATCATACGGACCCAATCCTCACTTCTTCTTCGGCAGGCCGGGCAGGCCCGGAAATCCGCCACCGAGACCGGGCAGCTTCAGGCCGCCACCGCCCAAACCGGGCAGGCCACCGCCACCCATGCCTTTGCCGAGACCGGCGGCTTCGGCCTGTTTCTGCAGGGCTTCGAGCTGCTTGGGGTCCATCTTCGACAGATCGGGCATTCCACCCATTCCGCCGCCCATCCCGCCAAGGCCCATCTTGCCGGCAAGGCCGCCCATCATCTGCTTCATCATGCCGCCCTTGCCCTTGCCGCCCATCATTTTCATCATGTCGGCCATGGAACGGTGCATTTTCAGCAGCTTGTTGATTTCGGCGGCATCGGTGCCGGAACCGGCCGCGATGCGCTTCTTGCGGGAATGCTTGAGAATATCCGGATTGGCGCGCTCGGCCTTGGTCATCGACGAGATGATGGCGAGCTGGCGGCCGAACATGCGGTCGTCGAGACCGGCGGATGCCATCTTGTCCTTCATGCCGGCCATGCCGGGCATCATCCCCATGATGCCGCCCATGCCGCCCATCTTCTGCATCTGGCCGAGTTGGTCGGCGAGATCATTGAGGTCGAACTTGCCGGTCTTCATCTTGGCGGCCATGGCCGCCGCCTTCTCGGCATCGATGTTTTCGGCAGCCTTCTCGACCAGCGAAACAATATCGCCCATGCCGAGGATACGGTCGGCGACGCGGCGCGGGTGGAACTCTTCCAGCTCCGACATCTTCTCGCCGACACCGATCAGCTTGATCGGCTTGCCGGTAACGGCGCGCATCGACAGGGCAGCACCGCCGCGGCCGTCACCGTCCATGCGGGTGAGCACGAGGCCGGTAATGCCGACGCGCTCGTCGAAATTGCGGGCAAGATTGACGGCATCCTGACCGGTCAGCGCATCGGCGACGAGCAGGATTTCATGCGGGTTGGAGCGGCGCTTGATCTCGGCCATCTCGAGCATCAGCGGCTCGTCGATATGCGTGCGGCCGGCGGTATCGAGGATGACGATGTCATGGCCGCCGAGCTTGGCTGCCTGAACGGCGCGCGCGGCGATATCGGTCGGCGACTGGCCGGCGATCACCGGCAGCGTATCGACGCCGGTCTGGGCGCCGAGCTGGCGCAGCTGCTCCTGCGCTGCCGGACGGCGCGTGTCGAGCGACGCCATCAGGACCTTCTTCTTGTCCCGCGTCTTCATCCGAAGGGCGATCTTGCCCGTCGTCGTGGTTTTACCCGAGCCCTGCAGACCGACCATCATGATGACGACCGGGGCGGCCGCATTCAAATCGATCGGCACGCCTTCGGAGCCGAGCATGGCGATCAGCTCGTCATGGACGATCTTGACGACCATCTGGCCGGGCTTGATGCTTTTCAGAATTTCCGCGCCGACAGCCTTTTCCCGAACCTTATCGGTGAAGGAGCGGACGACTTCGAGCGCGACGTCGGCTTCCAGGAGCGCACGGCGAACCTCGCGCAGGGCGGCAGCCACATCGGCTTCCGACAGCGCGCCACGGCCGGTCAATCCATTCAGAATGGATCCAAGGCGGTCCTGGAGACTTTCAAACATCGCTTCATCCTTGTCGTTTCGAGCTTTTGCGTGGTTCGAAACGTTGTGCTTTTCCGTGACGAAAACAAGACGCAAAGCCAAAAAGCACCCGAGGGCGCAACGCGCTGTCGGGTGTTGACCTCCGGGATCTCCGCAATGGGTCCGGGTCGGTGGCTACAAGTCTTGTTCTTGTCGCAGATTGCAGGCGGTAAACACGATATGGGCGGGAAAGTCAAGGATCGCGGGCGATTTTGCCGGATTGTCGCCCGCGGGCCCTTTCAAAAAGCGCCGGATGATCCCAGATCAGACCGACACCTCCCACCGATCGGTTCCCCATGTCCCAGCCGCCGCCTTCCCGGAAGCCACGCAATCCCTACTACACCGGCCCCGTCTCCGATCATTTCGACGGCACCGTCTTCTTCAACCCCGAAGGCGAGGCCCCGCTCGGGTTTCGCGAGCTGATGCGCTGGCAGTTCGGCGGCGGCCGCAGCGCCTGGCCGACACAGGTGCCAAGCCCCTTCCCGCCGGCAAAGCCCGATGATCGCGTCGACGGCAATGGCCTGCGCGTCACCATGGTCGGCCATGCCTCGCTGCTGATCCAGGTCGCCGGCCTCAATATCCTCACCGATCCCGTCTGGTCGCCACGCACCAGCCCGTTTTCCTTCGCCGGACCGAAACGCGTGGTCGAGCCCGGCATTGCCTTTGACGATCTGCCGCCGATCGATATCGTCCTCGTCACCCACAATCACTACGACCATCTCGACCTTGCCACCCTCAAGCGGCTGCATGCGGAACACGCTCCCCATATCGTCACCCCGCTCGGCAACGACACGATCATCCACCGCGCCATTGCCGATGCCAAGATTTCCGACATGGACTGGGGCGAGCAGATTTCCTTCTGGGACGGCGTGACCATCGATTGCGAACCGTGCCATCACTGGTCGGCCCGCGGCGCCCGTGACCGCCGCATGGCGCTCTGGGCCGCCTTCGTCATCTCGACGCCAGCCGGAAAGATCTACCACATCGGCGATACCGGCTTTCACGACGGCATCAACTACCGCGCCGCCGCCGAAAAACACGGCCCCTTCCGCCTCGCCAACCTGCCGATCGGCGCCTACGAGCCACGCTGGTTCATGAAGGCCCAGCACCAGAACCCGGAAGAAGCGGTGCAGGGCATGCAGCTCTGCAACGCGTCTTACGCAGCAGGCCACCATTTCGGCACGGTGCAACTGACCAACGAGGGGATCGAGGAGCCGGTTCGGGCGCTTGAAGTGGCCCTGAAGGATCAGGGCGTGGCCCCGGAGCGGTTTCGGGCACTGCGGGCGGGCGAGGTTTTCGACGTGCCGACAGTTTGACGGCAGCCTCCCTCTTCTCCCCAGCGGGGAGAAGAGGGAGCCGCCCCTCAAGGGAAGGGTGAATCGCACCACCCGCCCCACTGGTAATTTCCCTGCAATTCCGCCATATACACGCCAACAAACACTGGAAATGGACGTCATGAGCACTACGGTCGAATTCGCGCGGATGAACGGGCTTGGCAACAAGATCCTGGTCGTCGACATGCGTGGCCGCAAGGACAAGGTGACGCCGGACGCGGCGATCGCGCTGAACGCCGATCCGGCCACCCGGTTCGACCAGATCATGGCGATCCACGATCCGAAGGCCGACGGCACCGACGCCTTTATCGACATCCTCAATTCCGACGGCTCCAAGGCGCAGGCCTGCGGTAACGGCACGCGCTGCGTCGTCCAGGCGCTGTCAGCCGAAACCGGCAAGAAGGTCTTCACCTTCCAGACCGTCGCCGGTATCCTGAATGCGCAGGAACATGCGGATGGAACCATCTCCGTCGACATGGGCAAGCCGGTGTTCGAATGGGACAAGATCCCGCTGTCGGAGGAATTCTACGACACCAGCCGCATCGAGCTGCAGATCGGCCCGATCGACGATCCGATCCTGCATTCGCCCTCGGTGATGTCGATGGGCAATCCGCATGCGATCTTCTGGGTCGACCGCGACGTCATGTCGTTTGATCTCGAACGCTTCGGCCCGCTGCTCGAAAACCACCCGATGTTTCCCGAGCGCGCCAATATCACCCTGGCCCAGGTCACCTCGCCCTCTTCCGTGACGACGCGAACCTGGGAGCGCGGCGCCGGGCTGACGCTCGCCTGCGGTTCCGCCGCCTGTTCCGCCGCCGTCTCGGCTGCCCGCACCGGCAGGACCGGCCGCACCGTCGCCATCAAGGTTGCCAGCGCCACGCCGCCGGGCATTCTCACCATCGAATGGCGGACAAGCGACGATCACGTCGTCATGACCGGCCCCGCCGAATGGGAATGGTCCGGCCGCGTCGATCCCGTGACCGGGATCTGGTCGCGCGAAGAGGAACAGGAAGCCCAGCACACGGGAAGCGCCGCACTTTGAGCGGCGTCGACGTCATAACCTTC
Organism: Pararhizobium polonicum; assembly: GCF_001687365.1. GTDB lineage: Bacteria > Pseudomonadota > Alphaproteobacteria > Rhizobiales > Rhizobiaceae > Pararhizobium > Pararhizobium polonicum. Next base: position 59,729 of record NZ_LGLV01000010.1, on the reverse strand, counting down.
GGCTGCCGTCTCAACACCTACGAATCCGAAGTGATGCGCACGCAGGCCGAGAAGGCGGGGCTGAACAACGCCATCCTCGTCAACACCTGCGCCGTCACCGGCGAAGCCGTGCGCCAGGCCCGCCAGGCGATCCGCCGCGCCCGCCGCGAAAACCCGCATGCCCGCATCATCGTCACCGGCTGCGCCGCCCAGACCGAACAGCAGACCTTCGCCGCCATGCCCGAGGTCGATGCCGTTCTCGGCAACGAGGAAAAGCTGAAAAGCGCCTCCTACCGGTCGCTGCCCGATTTCGGCGTCTCGGCGGAGGAAAAGCTGCGCGTCAACGACATCATGAGCGTTCGCGAAACGGCGCCGCAGATGGTCAGGCTGATCGAAGGCCATGTGCGCGCCTTCATCCAGGTGCAGAACGGCTGCGACCACCGCTGCACCTTCTGCATCATCCCCTATGGCCGCGGCAATTCCCGCTCTGTGCCGATGGGCGCCGTCGTCGATCAGGCGCGCAAGCTGACGGAGGGCGGCTACCGCGAAATCGTGCTGACCGGTGTCGATGCCACCAGCTACGGCGCCGACCTGCCCGGAGCCCCGAGCCTCGGCCTTCTGGCGAAAACATTACTCAAGCAGGTGCCCGACATCCTGCGCCTGCGGCTTTCCTCGATCGACAGCATCGAGGTGGACAGCCACCTGATGGACCTGATTGCCGATGAGCCGCGCTTCATGCCGCATCTGCACCTGTCGCTGCAGCATGGCGACGACCTGATCCTGAAGCGGATGAAGCGCCGCCATTCGCGCGCCGATGCGCTGCGGTTCATCGCGGACGTGCGCCGCCTGCGGCCGGAAATCAGCTTCGGCGCCGACATGATCGCCGGTTTCCCGACCGAGACCGAAGAGATGTTTTTAAACGCCGCAAGCCTTGCCGAAGAAGCCGGCATTGCCCATCTGCACGTCTTCCCCTACTCGCCGCGCGAGGGAACGCCCGCTGCCCGCATGCCCCAGCTCGACCGCGCCCTGGTGAAAGAACGCGCCGCCCGGCTGCGCGCCACTGGACATCAGCTGCATCAGGCCCATCTTGACAGTATGGTCGGAACGCAGCAATGGCTGCTCGTCGAGAACAACGGCCTGGCGCATACGGAAAATTTCACGCTTGCCGCTGTCCCCGGGCTCAAGGCCCGCGATATGGTTCAGGTGACGGTCACCGGCCACAATGGCAAGCACCTGATGCATGCCGCCCAAAAGTGCGACGCGGTTTTGGGATGACGGCATGGCGACAATAAGAACCTGAAGTGCGGCGCGCTTCAGACATGCAATTGATGGCCGCCGGCGCGGCCTGAGTTTTACGGATACCCAATGGCGCTCAGCTTTCTGAAAAAGGTCTTCACGTTCGGCAAGGACAAGCCGGTGGAAGGCGAGCCTGCCGCAGCGCCCGCGGTCGATGCGGTCATGGACCAGGCCGAATCGACGTTCAGCCCCGAGGAAACCCGGGCGATCGAAGCCGAGCTGGAGCCGCATTCCCGCACCGAGGACCTGCCGGTCGCTGATGATCCGGTGCTGCCGCCGGAAATGGACACCGCCGGAGGTCCGTCCGCCGATGAGGTTGATGCCCCGGAATCCGAGGCAGAGACCGCCGCCGAGGACGAAGACGAAACCCACGCCATTCTGCCTGCCGTTGAAGAGGCGGGCGATCTCGGCCTGATCCCGCTGTCGCTGCTGGAGGCGGAAGCCGAGGCGTCCGAGAGTGTGGAGGCTTTACCCCCCTCTGTCCTTTCAGGACATCTCCCCCACAAGGGGGGAGATCAGACGGAGGATGATGCTCCTTCACTGCAAAAGAATACGCTTGATGAGCCGCAGGAGCTTTCCGCAAGCCCAATCTCCCCCCCTGCGGGGGAGATGTCGGTGCAACCGACAGAGGGGGGTAAAGCCTCCGCGCTCTCGGAAACCGACGACCACAACGAAAGCGCCCCGCCAGCAATCTCCCCCCTTCAGGGGGAGAGGCCCGACAGGGCAGAGGGGGGTGAAGCCTCCCCGACCACCGAGCCACCGGCAGCAGCACCCATCCTCCCCAAGGGCTTCGCCACCGGCCGCACCCCCGAGCCGGAACCGGAAACCCCGAAGCAGAAGCTGACCTGGTTCCAGCGGCTGCGCCAGGGCCTTGCCCGCACATCCTCGCAGCTCACCGGCCAGATCACCGCGCTGTTCACCAAGCGCAAGCTCGACGACGAGACGCTGCAGGATCTGGAAGACCTTTTGATCCAGGCCGATCTCGGCGTCGAGACGGCGCTGCGGGTCACCGACACGCTGGCCTCCGAGCGCTACGGCAAGGACGTGACCGGCGAGGACGTTTCCCGCATCATGGCCGCCGAAATCACCCGCGTGCTGGCCCCTGTCGCCAAGCCGCTGCAGCTTGACCTCTCCCATAAGCCGCATGTCATCCTCGTCGTCGGCGTCAACGGCACCGGCAAGACCACGACGATCGGCAAGCTCGCCGCCAAGCTTTCAGGCGCCGGCCTGAAAGTCATGCTCGCCGCCGGCGACACCTTCCGGGCCGCTGCCATCGAACAGCTGAAGATCTGGGCCGAGCGCACCAAGTCTGACATCGTCTCCTCCAAGCTCGGTGCCGATGCCGCCGGTCTCGCCTACGAGGCTTTCGAACAGGCGCGACTGAAGAAGAGCGACGTGCTGATCATCGACACCGCCGGCCGGCTGCAGAACCGCACCGAGCTGATGGCGGAGCTGGAAAAGATCGTCCGCGTGCTCGGCAAGCTCGATCCCGACGCGCCGCACACCGTCCTCCAGACGCTCGACGCCACGACCGGCCAGAATGCGCTCAACCAGGTCGAGATCTTCCGCAACGTCGCCGGCGTCAACGGCCTGATCATGACCAAGCTCGACGGCACGGCGCGCGGCGGCATCCTCGTCGCCATCTCCGCCAAGCACAAGCTGCCGGTCTATTTCATCGGCGTCGGCGAAGGCGTCGACGATCTCGAACCTTTCGAGGCCAAGGATTTCGCCGAGGCGATTGCCGGAATTCCCCATTGACCCGGATATCATTTTGCCTTTTTGCTGATGTTATAGGGTTGCAAATGAACGGCTTGGACGCGACCTTCCATTTTCTCCGTCATCCTCGCCCTTGTGGCGGGGATCCAGCAGCGGCGCGTCCGCGCCGCTAAAGACTCTTCGACGCGGCAGACGCCGCGTCACTGGATTCCTGTGACAGGCACAGGAATGACGGACAGTGAAGAACGCCGCCACGAACCGCACGAGAGTGCGGACCGAGACGACCAAAACCGAAATACCCGCGTGAAAAAACATCCACGCACCCGAAACTTGCAATACCATCGCTCCATCGAGCAGGCGTTAGGAAAGTCAGTATGTCATCGATCGAGGCGGACAAGCCGCGCAAGGAAATCAGCCCGCTCCTGAAAATGGCGCTGGAACTCGGCCCGCTGGTGGTCTTTTTCTTCGCCAATTCGCGCGGCGAGTGGCTGGCCCGGGAATTTCCTGCGCTGACCGAGCTCGGTGGCCCGATCTTCATCGCCACCGGCCTGTTCATGGCGGCAACCGCCATCGCCCTGACGGCGTCCTGGCTGCTCACCCGCACCTTGCCGATGATGCCGCTGATCTCGGGCGTCGTCGTCTTCGTCATGGGCGCCTTTACGCTCTATTTGCAGAACGACACGTTCATCAAGATCAAGCCGACCATCATCAACTCGCTGTTCGGCATCATCCTGCTGGGCGGCCTGCTGTTTGGAAAATCGCTGCTCGGCTACGTCTTCCACACCGCCTTCAAGCTCGATGAAGAAGGCTGGCGCAAGCTGACCATCCGCTGGGGGATCTTCTTCCTGGTTCTGGCGGTGCTGAACGAAGTGGTCTGGCGCAACTTCTCGACCGATTTCTGGGTCGCCTTCAAGGTCTGGGGCACGATGCCGATCACTGTGCTGTTCACCCTCTCGCAGATGCCGATCATTATGAAACATTCGCTGGAACAGGATAACCCGAAGTGACGGCACTGGTCCCGGCCGAAAACCGTTCGCCGCAGACCGCCCTCTGGCTTGCCGCCTGCGCCGGCGTCCTCATTCTCCAGATCCTTATCGAATACGGGATGGGCCGCACGCCGATCTGCGAATGTGGATATATCAAGCTGTTCGAGCCCGTTGCCAACGGCCCCGGCAATTCGCAGCACATGGCCGACTGGTACACACCGTCGCACATCATCCACGGCTTCCTGTTCTACGGGCTTGCCCATCTCGTGCTGCGCCGCAAGCCGCTGGCCGCCAAACTGCTGCTGGCGCTGGTCATCGAATCCGGCTGGGAAATCCTCGAAAACTCACCCATCATCATCGACCGCTACCGCGCCGCGACCATCTCGCTCGATTATTACGGCGACAGCATCCTGAACTCCGTGATGGACACGATCTTCATGGCGCTCGGTTTCCTGCTTGCCTGGCGTGCGCCTGTCGCCGTCACGGTCGCCATAGCCATCGCCTTCGAGCTTTTCACCGGCTGGCTGATCCGTGATAACCTGACGCTCAACGTGCTGATGCTGGTCTACCCGCTGGAGGCGGTGAAGGCGTGGCAGGGTGGTCTTTAACATGTTCGTGAAAACTGAGGCGGACAACACACTCAAGCCATCCTCGGCCTTGAGCCGAGGATCCATACCGCCGCATTCGGATCCGGCCCCGTTGGCGAATGGATGCTCGGGTCAAGCCCGAGCATAACGGAGCCTGGAGGGCAAAGCCCTCCTCACATCTTCCCGGCCACAGCCTTTTCGATCGCCGGATAAAGCCCGTCCTTCAGGCTGCGTGCGTCGAACGGCCCGACCCGCTTGTAAACGATGGTTCCCGAAGCATCGACAAGATAGGTCTCGGGGATGCCGTAGACGCCCCAGTCGATCGCCGCCTTGCCGCGCGGATCGACGCCGACGGCGGCGAAGGGATTGCCGAGCTCGCCGAGAAACCGCAGCGCATTGTCGGTCTGGTCCTTGTAGTTGATGCCCACCACCGTCAGCCGCGGGTCCTTGGCCAGTTCGAGGATGATCGGGTTTTCCTCGCGGCAGGGAACGCACCACGACGCCCAGACATTGACCAGCGTCAGCTTGCCCGTGATGGCCGCGTCGGTCAGCGCCGGCATGGCGGCGCCCTTGAACGTCGCACCTTCCAGCGGCGGCATGGCGAGCGACGGCGCCTTGGTGCCGATCAGGGCGGACGGAATTTCGCTGATATCACGGCCCGAATCGAGCTGGCTCCAGAAGATCGCAGCCAGACCGGCGAAAATCGCCAGCGGCAGAACCGCAAAGACGATGCGCATCTTGCCCGGCCGGCTGTTGTCGGGCCCGACAGGTGTCTCAATGCTCATTGTGCGTCCCCGGCCGGCGCCGAGCGGCGGCGGATGCCGGCCTTGTCCAGCGCCTGCAGTTCGCGACGACGGGCGCGTCCATCGGCCCAGACCCAGAGAATGAGGGCGACGACGGTCAGTGCGGCGATACCGTAGCTGGCGACGACATAGGCGGTGTGGCTCATCATCGTCTCACACCTCCCGGCCAGCGCTGCGGGCGGCCTGACGGCGCATCGAGGTCACCCGGCGGCGCCAGATCTCGTTGCGCATCGCAGCGATATGCAGGGTGAAGAACAACAACGTAAAGGCAACCGCCATCACCAAGAGCGGCCGCAGAAACTCCGGATCGATCGCCGAGCCGCCGAGCCGGAGCACGCTTGCCGGCTGATGCAGCGTGTTCCACCATTCGACCGAGAACTTGATGATCGGGATATTGACGAAGCCGACGAGGATCAGAACGGCGGAAACCTTGGCCGCCTTGCCCGGCTCGTCCATCGCCCGGTTGAGCGCGATCAGCCCGAGATACATCAGGAACAGCACGAAGACCGAGGTCAGCCGCGCATCCCAGACCCACCACGTGCCCCACATCGGCTTGCCCCAGAGCGAACCGGTGACCAGCGCCAGAAAGGTGAAGCTGGCGCCGATGGGTGCCGCCGCCCGGGCGGCCACATCGGCCAGCGGATGGCGCCAGACCAGCGTGCCGAGCGCTGCGACCGCCATCACCGTGTAGCACATCATCGACAGCCAGGCTGATGGCACATGCACATACATGATGCGCACCGTTTCGCCCTGCTGATAATCGCCCTCGGTGGTGAAACAGAGGGTGAGCCCGATGGCAAACAGCAATGCCGTCAGCCCGGCAAGCCACGGCAGGACACGTTCCGCAAGGCCCAGGAACCGGGTGGGATTGGCAAGGTCGCTGATTTTGCGGATGGCCAGGCTGTTTTCGCTCATGATGGTTCTTTAACGCCGAAGGGCTTTCTCTTCAATGAGGGTGGTTCGATCACTTTTGTGTCAGTCAGACGTGGACCGCAGCGCCAATGCTGCCGCCAGCGGCCCGATGACCGCGAAGAACAGCGTGATCGCCACCAGGATCAGCAAGGGCGGCAAAAACGGTGCGGGGTCCTCGACCGCCGCATAGGCCGCGCTCACCCCGAAGATCAGCACCGGAATGGCCAGCGGCAGAACCAGGATCGACACCAGCAGCCCTCCGCGCGGCAGGGTCACGGCAACGGCGGCGCCGACCGCACCGATCAGGGTAATCGCCGGCGTCCCGACCAGCAGCGTCAGCATGGTCGCACCGATGGCGACCTCGCTCATGTTCATGAACAGCCCCAAAAGCGGCGACGCGATCACCAGCGGCAGTCCCGTCGCTGTCCAGTGCGCCAGGCACTTGACCAGCACGGTAAGCACCAGCGGCGTCTCCTGCATCAGCATCAGGTCCAGCGATCCATCCTCCCGCTCCGCCTGGAACAGCCGGTCGAGCCCGAGAAGGCAGGCGAGCAACGCCCCGATCCACAGGATCGCCGGGCCGATGCGCGACAGCAGATTGAGGTCGGGACCGACGGCAAACGGCACGACGGCAATCACCGTCATGAAGAACAGCACGCCGATCAGGGCGCCGCCCCCGGCACGCATGGACAGTTTGAGGTCGCGCAGGAAGAGGGAGATCATCGTGTGGCCTGCACAAACGGTGGACGGAAGAAAGACCCCTCCCCAACCCCTCCCCACAAGGGGGAGGGACTAATCCGAAGCAACGACCTCGCCAAATAACAACCTACGCTGATCGCATGAACCCAGAAATCTGAGCGAGAGGTTTCGGCGCGGAAGCCCCTCCCCCTTGTGGGGAGGGGTTGGGGAGGGGTCTTCATCAGGCAAAGCATATTCAAACCATCTCCCCCGCAAACCCCGTCATCCGCAATTCCCGTGCATCCACCCCCAGCGGCTGATGCGTTGCCGCAACGACAATGCCACCGGCGCCGAGGTGCCGCTCGACCAGCCCGGCAAACAGCCGGTCGGCACTGGCATCGAGTGCCGCCGTCGGCTCGTCGAGAATCCAGACCGGCCGGTGAGCGACCAGAAGCTTGGCCATCGCCATCCGCCGCTGCTGCCCGGCCGACAGATAGCCGAACGGCAGATGCGAAATGCCCCCGAGCCCGAGCGCTTCGGTGGCGGCCTCCACATCGATCCCGGATCCACCCGCCGAATCACCCATGAAGGATTTCCAGAAGGACAGGTTTTCCATGACCGTCAATTCGCGCTTCATCGCATTGCGGTGACCGAGATAGTGGCAAAGTTCGCGCGGATGACCGATATCCGGCGATGCGCCCTCCACCCGGACGCTGCCGGATTCGGCCACCAGAAGCCCTGCCAGAACGCGCAGCAATGTCGACTTTCCAGAACCGTTCGGCCCCGTCACCACAAGGGCTTCGCCCGCATCGAGAACGACGGAAATACCGTGGAAAATCAGGTCCTCACCGCGCTTTGCACTGAGGCCTTCGACACGCAGGCGGATCGGCATTCACATTCCTTTTACGACGTTCGTCGCAGCGCAAAAAAATTGTCTCAAATTGAGGACGGATGGTCTGGCACGTTCCGGAGAAATTATCTATAACCGCCCCAACACGCCAGCGGTCGGCGTGAATTTCATCCTAGCGCCGAACTTGGAATGACATTCCACGTACGGACAGCGGAAATGGCCGTACCCGCATCCCATATCGCGCTTTAAATGCGTTCGGGCGTTCGTACGTCAGGTTTTGGCGATCAAACGGAACGGGGTATCCAGTGTCCAAGTCCCTTGACAGTTTCAATTGTCGTTCGACGCTTTCGGTGAATGGCGTAGACTATGTCTATTACAGCCTGCCGAAGGCCGAAGAAAACGGCCTCACCGGCGTTTCTAAGCTGCCCTATTCGATGAAGGTGCTGCTTGAGAACCTGCTGCGCTTCGAAGATGGCCGCTCGGTGACCAAGGAAAACATCCTTGCCGTCGCCGAATGGCTCAACAACAAGGGCCGTGAAGAAAACGAGATCGCCTATCGCCCGGCGCGCGTGCTGATGCAGGACTTCACCGGCGTTCCCGCCGTCGTCGATCTGGCCGCGATGCGCGACGCGATGGTGTCGCTCGGTGGCGATCCGGAAAAGATCAACCCGCTGGTTCCCGTCGACCTCGTCATCGACCACTCGGTCATTGTCGACGAATTCGGCACCCCGACCGCCTTTGCCCGCAATGTCGAGCTCGAATACGAGCGCAACGGCGAGCGCTACCGCTTCCTGAAATGGGGCCAGCAGGCCTTCAAGAATTTCCGCGTCGTTCCTCCGGGCACCGGCATCTGTCACCAGGTCAATCTGGAATATCTTGGCCAGACCGTCTGGACCAAGGAAGAAGACGGCGAGATCACCGCCTATCCGGACACCTGCGTCGGCACCGACAGCCACACGACCATGATCAACGGTCTGGGCGTTCTCGGCTGGGGCGTCGGCGGCATCGAGGCGGAAGCGGCCATGCTCGGCCAGCCCGTCTCCATGCTCCTGCCGGAAGTCATCGGCTTCAAGCTGACCGGCAAGCTCAAGGAAGGCGTCACCGCCACCGACCTCGTGCTGATGGTCGTCCAGATGCTGCGCAAGAAGGGCGTCGTCTCCAAGTTCGTCGAATTCTTCGGTTCCGGTCTCGACAACATGACGCTGGCCGACCGCGCGACGATCGGCAACATGGGCCCGGAATATGGCGCGACCTGCGGCTTCTTCCCGGTCGACAGCGAAACCATCAACTACCTCACCATGTCCGGCCGCGAAGAACAGCGCATCGCGCTGGTCGAAGCCTATTCCAAGGCTCAAGGCATGTGGCGCGACAATGACGGCGCAGACCTCGTCTTCACCGACACGCTGGAACTCGATCTGGGTCAGGTTGTCCCCGCCATGGCCGGTCCGAAGCGTCCGGAAGGCCGCATCCCGCTGGAAAACATCGCCACCGGCTTCGCAGGCTCGCTTGAAAACGACTACAAGAAGCCGGGCCAGATCGACCTGCGCTATCCGGTCGAAGGCACGGATTACGACATCGGCCATGGCGACGTGGCGATTGCCGCCATCACCTCCTGCACCAACACGTCCAACCCCTCGGTTCTCATCGCTGCCGGCCTTCTCGCCCGCAACGCCGTTGCCAAGGGCCTGAAATCGGCTCCGTGGGTCAAGACCTCGCTGGCACCGGGATCCCAGGTTGTCGCTGAATATCTCGAGAAGTCCGGCCTGCAGGTCGATCTCGACAAGCTCGGTTTCAACCTCGTCGGCTTCGGCTGCACGACCTGCATCGGCAATTCCGGTCCACTGCAGGCGCCGATTTCCAAGACCATCAACGAGAAGGGCCTGATCATGTCCGGCGTTCTCTCGGGCAACCGCAACTTCGAAGGCCGCATCTCGCCGGACGTTCAGGCAAACTATCTCGCCTCGCCGCCGCTGGTCGTGGCCTATGCGTTGGCCGGCACCGTCCAGAAAGACCTGACCACCGAGCCGCTCGGTATCGGTAGCGATGGCCAGCCGGTGTTCCTCAAGGACATCTGGCCGACCTCGCAGGAAATTCAGGAATACATCCTGAAATACGTCACCCGCGCGCTCTATGCATCGAAATATGCCGACGTGTTCAAGGGCGATGCCAACTGGCAGGCGGTTCAGGTTCCGGCCGGCCAGACCTATGCCTGGGACGACAATTCGACCTATGTCCAGAACCCGCCCTACTTCGTCGGCATGGGCAAGACCGGCTCGGGCATTTCCGACATCAAGGGCGCCCGCGTGCTTGGCCTGTTCGGCGACAAGATCACCACCGACCACATTTCGCCGGCCGGCTCGATCAAGGCGGCGTCTCCGGCCGGTGCCTATCTCATCGGCCATGGCGTCGGCGTTGCCGACTTCAACCAGTACGGCACGCGCCGCGGCAACCATGAAGTGATGATGCGCGGCACCTTCGCCAATATCCGCATCCGCAACCACATGATGGGACCGAACGGCAAGGAAGGCGGCTACACGATCCACTATCCTTCGAAGGAAGAGATGTCGATCTATGACGCTGCCATGCAGTACAAGGCCGAAGGCGTTCCGCTGGTCATCTTCGCCGGTGTCGAATACGGCAACGGTTCGTCGCGCGACTGGGCGGCTAAGGGCACCAACCTGCTCGGCGTCAAGGCCGTGATCGCCCAGTCCTTCGAGCGCATCCACCGCTCCAACCTCGTCGGCATGGGCATCGTGCCCTTCGTCTTCGAGGAAGGCACGACCTGGGAATCGCTCGGCCTGAAGGGTGATGAAAGCGTCACGATCGACAATCTCGGCAATGTCCAGCCGCGTGAGAAGCGCGTGGCAAAGATCACCTATGCCGACGGCACGGTGAAGGACGTTCCGCTGATCTGCCGCATCGATACGCTCGATGAAGTCACCTACATGAACAATGGCGGCATCCTGCAGACGGTCTTACGCGATCTCGCCGCCTGATGCATTTCTGATGCTGGAATGAACGAAGCCGGGGCTTTCACGAGCCCCGGCTTTTTCGTGACCACCGAAGCCTCAAGCCTCACTCCAACGTGACTTTCTGTTGAAAGCCGGGCAGCGTATGTAAGATCACCGAATGACCGAAGCCGCCCATGCCTGTTGAAATGGAAATTCTGATGTCTGGATCAAGCACCGTTTACCGCATCATGCTCGCCTGTGGCTTCGGCCTGCTGGCGCTGCCGGTTGCGGCCGGTGAACCGCAGGGCGTCGTGGAACTGTTTACCAGCCAGGGCTGTTCGTCCTGCCCGCCGGCGGATGCGGCGCTGAAAACGCTGATCGACGACGGCAAGGTCGTGGCGCTGTCCTATCATGTCGACTACTGGAACTATCTCGGCTGGGCCGACACGCTGGCCTCCAAGGACAACACCGCCCGGCAATATGCCTATGCCAAGATGCTCGGCCGCAACGGCGTCTACACGCCGCAGGCCGTTCTCAACGGCCGCGACCATATCAATGGCGCCGATCTCGCCGGTATCAACCGGCGGCTGACGGAGATGACCGGCAAAGGCCAGGGGCTGGCCGTGCCGGTGAGCGCGACGGTACGCAAGGACGAAGTCGACATCAAGGTCGGCGCCGGCAGCGGCAAGGCCAATGTCGTCGTCGTCTATTTCGACCGCGAGCAGCAGGTGGAGGTCAAGAAGGGCGAAAACGGCGGCAAAAAGATCTCCTACTGGCATTCCGTCCGCGATATCCAGACCATCGGCATGTGGGATGGCACGCCGGCCAATTTCATCCTGCCCGCCTCCGTCCTCAACGAGGGCAAGAATGGCGGCTGCGCGGTCCTTTTGCAGAAGATGAAGGACAACGAAACGCCCGGCGCCATTCTGGGCGCGACCACCGTCATGGCGGACAAGACCGCCAACTGACGGTCCCATCGTTTCTGGTTCGGCCCGGCAGCATCGAGGGGCTGGGGCTGAGGGTTCGAAGATGCCGGACCGAACCGGCCATAACCCCGGCAACAGGCGCTGCCGGAAACATGGCATCCAGAGTGTCCGCGCCTGAACAGGCGCATTGGCCAGACACTCCAACAGCACCCCGTTCGAAAACAAATCACACTGTTCGACCGAAGATACCGGCCGGCACAAGGGAGAACGCCCTGTGCCGGCGAGCGCGAGTTTCCTTTCGAATTGGGGCGCGGTTTTGACTGAAATGCGGCGCACCGAAAAAAGTCTCCGGCAGCCCCATTCCGTTTGCGGCTTGCATTTCCGCCAAGCTGAGGCAAACTGTAACCGTCCTGTCACAATATAAGGCCGGAGTACCGATGACCGATCAGCCGGATTTGCCGCAAGGCGAGACCCGTTCCGAAAGGCAGCAAACGTCCAATGTGGTTGTCCATCTGCACGAATACCGAAGCGGCGCCCAGGACCCACTCCCCATCACCTTCCACCGCCGGGAACTCGACCTGATCCTGAAGGTCTATGGCCGCATGGTCGGCGAAGGCGAATGGCGCGACTATGCGATGGACCATCTGCGCGACAAGGCGGTTTTCTCGGTGTTCAAGCGCTCAGGGGAAATGCCGCTGTTCCGGATCGAGAAAAATCCGAAGCTGGCGGCCAAACAGGGTGCCTACAGCGTCGTCAACACGCATGGCATGATCCTGAAGCGCGGCCATGACCTGCAGCAGGTTCTGAAAGTGTTCGACAAGCTGCTGAAGGTGATCGAGACCTGATTCAGCTGCGATAGAGCGTATCGGGATAGGTGCCGGCTTGCGGATCGGTCGTCAGCCCCTCGCCGAGCGGCAGCTGCATGAGGATCGTATCGAGCCAGCGGCCGTGCTTGAAGCCGGTGCCCTTCATCAATCCGCCATGCTCGAAACCGGCGGCGCGATGCACCGCCACCGAAGCCGGATGCGCGCCACCGATGACCGCGACCATCTGGCGGAACCCGAGCGCCGTGCAACGCCTGATCAGTTCGGCCAGCAAGGCCTTGCCAACGCCCTGCCCGCGCGCCTCCGGCGCCAGATAGATCGAATCCTCGACCAGAAAACGATAGGCCGTGCGGGTGCGGAATGCCGAGGCATAGGCGTAACCGAGCAGGACGCCATCCGCACTGATGGCGGCGATATAGGGATAGCGGTTACCGGTGATCGCCGAGAAGCGCGATGCCATTTCCGCCTCCCCGGGCGGCGTCATCTCGTAGGAGGCGACGCCGTTGAGCACGGATTCCCGGTAGATCGCGGTGATGGCCGGAATGTCGGAGAGGGTCGCGTCGCGCAGCGTGAAGGACATCGCAAAAGCCTGAACAGGAATGATCGTCGCCAGTCCTCTGGCACATCGCAGCGGCGCGATCAAGCTGCCATGCTCTGTGGAATCCAGGCAACAAAAAAGGCGGCCGGAACCGCCTTTTTCAGATGTATTCCGGTTCGGACTATTCGCGGTTTCCGAGGAAACGCAGCATGAACAGGAACAGGTTGATGAAGTCGAGGTAGAGGGTCAGCGCGCCCATGATGGCCTTGCGGCCAGCGGCTTCGGCGCTGTCTGCTTCGAAGTACATTTCCTTGATCTTCTGGGTATCGTAGGCGGTGAGGCCTGCGAAAATCAGAACACCGATGGCCGAGATCGCAAAAGTCAGAGCCGACGAGGCCAGGAAGATATTGACGATCGAGGCGATGATCAGGCCGAACAGGCCCATGATCAGGAACGAGCCCATGCCCGACAGGCTACGCTTGGTGGTGTAGCCGTAGAGCGACAGACCGCCGAAGGCCGCCGCCGTGACGAAGAACGTCTGGGTGATGCTCTGGCCGGTATAGACCAAGAAGATCGACGACAGGGAGAGACCCATCAGGCCCGCATAGACCCAGAAGGTCGTCTGCGCGGCAGACACGCTCATCGAATTGATGCGGAAGCTCATGTAGAACACCAGAGCCAGCGGCGCCAGCATGACCACCCACTTCAGCGGGCTCACATAGATCGCCTGGCCGAAGGCCGTCAGCTCTCCGTTCGCGAAGGCGAGTTGAAATGCAGCAAAGGCGGCAATACCGGTGATCGCCAGACCGAGGGCCATCAGGTTGTACACCTTGAGCATATAGGTGCGCAGACCTTCATCGATTACGGCCCCCGCCTGTGCGCCGGCAGGCGACATTCGGGTTTGGTAGTTTCTAAGATCAGCCATTGTTTCCTCTTTATAAGCCCCGGTTGAATTTACGGTGTCGGGCTGCAAGGGCGCATCCTTGACGGTGCCAGCCACTTTACCCAGGCGCCGCTGCGGGGCTCCAGCATGCCTGCGTTGAATATGATGTCGAAATATGACTTACACAAGACCGGCGGGGCCGCGAATCGGACGAAAAGCGGCCCTGCAAGGCTTTCGCGCCGTAGCGTTAACGGTTAACTGCCCACTCAGAGTTCCCGCAGGACGGGTGCAGCCTTCTGTCCGAGCACGCGCCAGGTGCCGGCAAGACCGAAACCGACGGTGACGACAAGCGCGACCGCCATCGTGATCAGGGCGACATCCGGCAGGAAGGACGAGGGCAGGGACATGATCCTGCTGACCACGAACCAGGCCGCAACCCCGCCCGCAAACAGGGCGAAGATGGCAGTGGAAAGCCCGAGCATCGCATATTCGTAGCAGAAGGCGCGGATCAGCGTCGAGCGTGTCGCGCCCAGCGTTTTCAGCACGACGGCATCATGGGTGCGGGCCCTGTTGCCGGCTGCAAGCGCACCGGCAAGCACCAGCACGGACGCCACAAGCGCGACGGCGGCGGCGGCGCGGATGGCCGTCGCCAGCTGACCGAGAAGCACATTGATGATATCGAGCGCATCCTTGACCCGCACGCTGGTGATGGTCGGATAGCTGTTGGTGACGGCCTTCAGCGCCGCGGTCTCCTCGGCCGCCGTCGCCTGCGGATCGATCACCGTGGCAATCCAGGCATGCGGGGCACCGGCAAAGGTGTTGGGCGAGAACACCATGACGAAATTGATCGACAGGGATTCCCACTCCACCTTGCGGAAATTGGCGATGCGGGCGGTGATGTTGCGGCCGAGCACATTGACCGTGACGGTATCGCCGATCTTCAATCCGAGTTCGCCGGCCTCGTCGGCAGAAAACGACACCAGCGGTTCGCCGGCATAGTCCGGCGCCCACCAGCTTCCCTCCGTCAGCGACGAGTTCTCCGGTTTGTTCTTGGCATAGGTGATGCCCCGGTCGCCGCGCAGCACCCACTGGCCACCCGGCGGCACCTTCATCTTGGTCACGTCCTCGCCGTTGAACGCGAGGATGCGGCCGCGCAGCATCGGCACTTCGATGATCTTGCCTTCCGGCAGGTTTTTCTGCAGCAGCGCGCGGAACCCTTCGATCTGCGCGCCCTGGATATCGACGAAGAAGAAATTCGGCGCCCGTTCCGGCAGGTTGCCGGTCAGCTCGCGGCGCAGATTGCCGTCGATCAGCGCCAGCGTCACCAGAAGCGCAAGCCCGAGACCGAGCGACAGGACCACCGACGGCGTCAGCGCGCCCGGACGATGGATATTGCCGATGGCAAGCCGGAGCGCCGGCGAACGGACACGCGGCGCGCGGCGCGCAAGCATGGCCACGAGAATGGCAACGCCGCGCAGGACGATGAAGGAAAAGGCGATCGCGCCGAGGAACGTCAGCGAAATCCGCCGGTCATAGGCCGTCAGGATGGCCAGGCCGGCCAGCGCGGCAAGGCAAAGGGCGGCCGCGATGAGATAGGGCCAGGACGGCAGGCGCGCACGCTCGAAACCCTGTTCGCGAAACAGCGCCGTTGCCGGAACCTCGCGCGCCCGGCCGAGCGGCAGGATGGCGAAGGCCAGCGACGTCAGCAGACCGAACAGCGCGGCAAGACCGAGCGCACCCGGATAGAGCTGGAACGCGGTGGAAACCGGCAGCATGCCCGCCAGGAACTGCGCCGCGACGAAGGGAATGAGTGCCCCGAGCACAAGGCCGATACCGATGCCGAGCAGCGCGATCAGCAGGATCTGGATGAGGTAGATGGTGGTCACCATCGAGGCAGGCGCACCGACACACTTGAACGTCGCAATGACGCCGCGCTTGGAATCGAGGAAGGACCTGACCGCATTGGCAACGCCGACGCCGCCGACGATCAGCGCCGTGAGGCCGACAAGGGTGAGAAACTGCGAAAAGCGGGTGATATTGGCCGTCAGCGCCGGGGCTGCATTCTGGCTGCTGCGGATCGACCATCCGGCCTGCGGAAAGGTCTCCTCGGCCTGCTTGCGCACGGCCGGAATGGTGGTGGGATCGGCAACCTTCACCTTGTAGACATGGGCCACGAGGCTGCCTGTCTGCACCAGGCCGGATGCGGCAAGCGCGTCTGCGGACAACAGCAGGCGCGGCGCAAAACCGAACCCGTCCGACAGGGCATCCGGTTCGCGCGTGATCACGCCGGCGATCCGCAGGCGGGCATTGCCGAGCAGGAACTCGTCGCCGGTCTGGATGCCGAGGCGCTCCAGCAACAGCGGCGCCGCCAGCGCATTATAAACGCCGCCATGCTCGGCCAGAAGGTCACCGAGCGGTGCCGCCGGCTCGCTTTCGAGCCTGCCATAGAGCGGGTAGGCGCCATCGACGGCTTTCAGCTCGACCAGCGCCTGATTGGAGCCATCGGGCAGCCGGGCCATCGAGCGCAGGCTGGAAGACACGGCGACCGTGCCGAGACCGTCGATAAACGCCTTTTCCTCATCGGTCGCGACGCGATTGTTCAGCTCGAAGCGGATGTCGCCGGCCAGCAGTTCGCGGCCCTGGCTGGCGATCGACCCGGTGATCGACTGAGACAGCGAGTTGACACCCGCAATCGCCGCCGTTCCAAGCGCAACGCAGGCCAGGAAGATATAAAACCCCTTCAGGCCGCCGCGCATTTCACGCAGCGCCAGGCGAAAGGCAAGTCCGAGACGAAAGCCCTTGGCAGCATCCGCCCTCATGCGGAGGCAGCCTTCGACAGGGGAGCGGTAACCGGCGCATCATGGCCGGCGCCGGAGACGATCTCGCCGGAGCGGACCCGCACCTGGCGCGAGCAGCGGGCGGCAAGCGACGCGTCATGGGTCACCAGCACCAGCGTCATGTCACGCTCGGCCTGTTTGGAAAAGATCAGGTCGGCGACCTGGCGGCCGGTTTCGGCATCGAGATTGCCGGTCGGCTCGTCGGCGATCAAAAGCTTGGGGGATGGCGCCAGCGCACGGGCAATCGCCACGCGCTGCTGCTCGCCGCCGGACAGCTGGCCGGGATAATGCGACAGGCGCTCGCCGAGGCCGACGGAGACAAGCTCCTGCCGGGCGATCTCGAAAGCGTTGCGGACATTGGCAAGCTCGAGCGGCACGGCGACGTTTTCCAGCGCCGTCATATTGGGGATCAGATGGAAAGACTGGAAGACGATGCCGATGTTGCGGCCACGGAATTCCGCCACGCGGTCTTCGCTCAGGTCATGCAGCGGCGTGCCGTCGATGGTGATTTCACCGCTGTCGAGGCGCTCCAGACCGGCCAGAACCATCAGCAGCGTCGACTTGCCGGAGCCGGACGGACCGACGATCCCAACTGATTCTCCGGCATCGATCGTCAGATCCATACCCTTGAGCACATGAACGGACGCAGCGGCCTGGCCGAGGGTCAGATCCGCATTTTTCAGGTCGATCATGGTTTTTGCCAAAGGAAATTGCCCTATATGTACAATATGAAGGTGGCCGGAGCGGCTGACGTTCACCGATTTAAGGGTGCAGGCATGCAAATAAAAGCTTTTCGTGCGTTTTTGTTGGCGATCACGGCAATTGTGATCATGCCGTTACCGGGGCTGGCGGCGACGCTGAACCTCGTCGGCTTCGGCGACAGCCTGATGGCCGGCTACCAGTTGCCGCCGGAGGATGCCTTTCCCGCCCGTCTGGAAAAGGCCCTGCGCGACAAGGGTTTCGACGTGACGATCAGCAATGCGGGCGTTTCCGGAGACACCACCTCGGGCGGGCTGGCGCGGATCGACTGGTCGGTGCCGGATGGAACCAAGGGCGTCATCCTCGAACTGGGCGCCAACGATGCGCTGCGCGGCATCGCGCCGGAAGAAAGCCGCAAGAACCTTGTCGCGATGATCGAGAAGCTGAAATCGCGCGGCATCGCCGTCCTGCTGGTCGGCATGATAGCGCCGCCGAACATGGGCGGCGATTATGCCGCACGGTTCAATCCGATCTATCCGGAGCTGGCCAAAACCTTCGGCACCGAGTTCTACCCGTTCTTCCTCGACGGCGTGATCGAAGACGCCAAACTGAAGATCGAGGACGGCATGCATCCGAACGGCGACGGCATCGGCGTCATGGTCGAGCGCTTCCTGCCGGTGGCCGAACGCTTCATCCATTCCCTCCCGGCCGGAGGCTGAAAACAGGCGGATCGGGAAAATGGGGATCGTTCAGCCCCTGTTAATGCCATTGGACAAATATTGCAGGTGCGAAATTATAGTTGCTTACGGATGTCAGTCATGATTCGCTGACATTATCTGCAAGAGATTCGGGGAGCTCGTCATGCCGAGACTTTTCACCGCCCTCGAGATTCCGCGTAATGCCGCGATGAGCCTTTCATTGTTGCGTGGTGGACTTCCCGGTGCCCGTTGGATCGATGTGGAGAATTACCACATCACTCTTCGCTTCATCGGTGACGTCGACAATCGCACCGCCGACGAGATCGTCGACCGGCTCGATCGCATCGAACGCCCGGAATTCCAGCTGCAACTGACCGGTACCGGCGCCTTCGGCTCGAAGAAACCGCACTCCGTCTGGGCTGGCGTCAGCAATCCGCCGGAGCTTTATGCCCTGCAGGCCGAAATCGAACGGATCTGCCAGCGGCTCGGCCTGCCGGCCGATCCGCGCAAATTCACCCCGCATGTGACGCTCGGCCGGCTGCGGTCCTCGCGGGTCGAGGACGTCGTCGGCTATCTCTCGGGACGCGGCGGGTTCTACACCAACCCCTTCACCGTCTCGCGCTTCGTGCTTTTGTCCTCGCGCGATTCGATCGGCGGCGGTCCCTACATCACCGAAGAGGTCTTCCCACTCTATGAGCGCTCGTCGAGCCTGCCGATGAGCGACGAGCAGCCCTCCAAGAGCATGCTGTAAACGGCCTCGAACCCCTCTGGTCCCTCATAATAGGGATCGGGTACATCGCGCTCGACGCCCAGCGTATAGCTCGAAAAGAGATGCAGCTTATGCTGCGCAGCCGCCGGCGCCAGGGCGCGCAGATTGGCGAGATTGCTGCGGTCCATCGCGAAAATCAGATCGAATGCCTCGAAGTCCCGGGCGTGGACCTTGCGTCCGCGCTGGCCGGCAATATCGATCCCGTGGCCGCGCGCTACGGCAATGGAGCGGCGGTCGGGCTGATCGCCGATGTGCCAGCCGCCTGTACCGGCGGAATCGACATCGACCGGACGGGCCCCGGCAAGATGCCGCAGGATACCATCGGCCAGGGGCGAACGGCAGATATTGCCGAGACAGACAAAGAGAATTCTGACAGGTTTCATGCTATTCAACGGGACTTTTCCAACGCAACGGAGAAAAGGTTGAACCTATCCCCGGCTGCCGCGTTGTGAAACCAGAAACTGTCTCGCCGCCGTCAAGGAAGCTGGAGTGAACATCGCCATGAAGCAGGAAAAACTCACCGCGGAAGCCATTGCCGAAAACCTGCATAAGATGGAAGGCTGGGTGCTGTCGGAGGATGGCGTGTCGATCTGGAAGGCATTCCGGTTCAAGAGCTTCGTCGAAGCCTTCGGCTTCATGAGCGAAAGCGCGCTGGCAGCGGAGAAGTTCGGCCATCATCCCGAATGGTTCAATGTCTATAACAAGGTGGACGTGACGCTGACGACGCATGATTCCGGCGGTCTCACCGAGCTGGACTTCAAGCTCGCCGCCAGGATGGACCGGGCCGCCGCCGGACGGATGCCGGACCATCTGAAATGAGACCATTTGAAATCGCCGTAGCGCTCACCATATGATTTTCCATGACAGACAAGGCGAACACGATGGATGACGTCAAGATCGGCGAAATTTTGCTGCCTGGCGAGGAAAGCGAGCAGGAGGCCAAGGCCCGCAAGGTGCGGCGCCACTTCTGGCCGACCCTGAAGCGGGCCATGCGGCAGGTGCCGTTCAGCCGCGATGTCGTTGCCGCCTATTATTGCGCGATGGACCCGGCGACGCCGCTGCGCACGCGCGGCATCCTGCTCGGCGCGCTCGCCTATTTCGTCATGCCGTTCGATTTCATTCCGGATTTCCTGGCCGTGGTCGGCTTTTCCGATGATATCGCCGTTTTGACCGCCGCCTTTGCCGCCATCAGCGGCCAGATCAAGGAACAGCACTACATCAAGGCCGACGAGACGCTGCGCGGCGAAATTCCAGACAAGGCACATTAGCCGGAGCCATCCACGCCGCCTTCCTCGAGCAGCGCCCGCAATTTGCCGAAGGCAAGCCGGATACGGGACTTGACCGTTCCGAGCGGCAGGCCGGTGGCGGCGGAAATCTCCGAATGGGATTGCCCGAAGAAAAACGCCATCCGGATCAGGGTGACCTGCTCCACCGGCAGCTTTGCCAGCGCAGTCCGCACGATCTGCTCGCGATCGCCGTTTTCCACCAGATCATCCAGCGCCGGCGGGGCTGCCGGCAAAAGCAGCGGCTCGTGCGCATCGAGCGTGCCGGTGCGCTGCCTGCGGGCCGCATCGATGCGGCGATTGCGGGCAATCCGGAACAGCCAGGTCGAAAGCGAGGATTTTTCAGGATCGTAGAGATGGGCCTTCTGCCAGAGGATGACCATCACCTCCTGCACCACCTCTTCGGCCTCCATCACGCCGGCACTCTGCCGCATCAGGAAGGATTTCAACCGCGGGGCGAAAAAATCGAAGAGTTCCGAGAAGGCGCCCTGATCACGATTCCGTGCGACGGCCAGGACAAGCGCGGCGAAATGCTGTCGTGCATCAACATTCATTCCGCTTTTGATGGCCTCCCAGCCCTGTTTTCGCAGTATTTCACAACAGGTACAGCGCTTTTGTCAAAGGTCAAACTCTTGCCTGATTCTTTGTGACATAAACGCATGTCGAGTACGCGTCGGCTGATCGGGCGATTGAACCGCAAGTGAAGCGTGCGAGGCAGGCGGACATCGGCGTTTTGCCGCCGGAACCGTCTTCGGGGTTTCGCACAGCATGGATCAGACAAGCTTGCCAAGAATTCGGGCGCCTATCCGCAAGCCTGAAACTTGAGCGCCGTTTGCGTCGTAATCTGTTCCATATTAAAGCGAGTGGCATTAAGTTCAGGGAATGTTGACGGTTTGGTAACCTGAATTAAGTCAAAATAAATCAAATCGTGACCATGCGTTGCCCGGCTGATGCTGATCGGGCTTTGGGCGCTCAAGAAACCGGCAGGACAAGATGTTTGTAAGAAAGCTTAACCTCGCACTCGCACTCGTGCTGGCATTTGCCGGCGTTGCTTCGGCCCAGTCGCCGACCCGCATCCAGCAGTTCAATGCCTGGGGCGCCTACTCCTATCAGGCCGGTGCCGGCAAGGTTTGCTATGTGCTGTCCGTGCCGAAGGAAAAGAGCCCGGCAAACGTCGATCACGGCGATATCTTCTTCCTGGTGTCGCAGCGCCCCGGCCAGAACATCTCCTACGAGCCGCAGGCGATGATGGGTTATCCGCTGCAGGAAAACTCCAAGGTGACCGTCACCATCGACGCCAAGAACTTCGTGATGTTCACCAAGGGCAATTCCGCCTGGGTCGAGAACGCCGCCGAAGAACCGGCGCTCGTTGCCGCGATGAAGACCGGCAAGGCGATGTCTGTGGCCGCCAAGTCCCGCAAGGGCACGCCGACGGCCTATTCCTACTCGCTCTCGGGCATTTCGGCAGCGCTCAAGCAGATCGAGACCTGCAAGTAAGCTGCGGCCAACCGTAGAGTTTTTTCAAAAGGCCGGTACGTCCGGCCTTTTGACGTTCAGGTCTTTGCCTTTTTGCAGATCTGCCCTGACGCGCCGGAGGGTGACGCCGGGTGAAAACCGTGCTAAAGGCCGCGCAACGATGGCTGCGCGGATCGTTTGACGATCCCGATGCGCGGCAAACGAACTCTGATCTCAGCATTTTACGCATCGGCCGCAGGCAAAAGCGCTTGAACGGGTTTTGCGTATCGCACAATGGGAAATGGCGAGCATGGCCGCGACTGAAGCACTCAATCTGGACCGCCCCGTCAAGGCAGCGGTCCGCCCGGCCATGACGCCTGAAAAGCCGACACTGATCGGTCTCTCGCGCGAGGACATGGGCAAGGCGCTGGCCGAAATCGGCGTTCCGGCCAAGCAGGTCAAGATGCGCTCCAGCCAGCTCTGGCACTGGCTCTATGTGCGCGGCGTCTCCGATTTCGACCACATGACCAATGTGTCAAAGGACATGCGTGAACTGCTGAAGACGCATTTCACCATCGCCCGGCCGGAAATCGTCGAGGAGCAGATCTCCACCGACGGAACCCGCAAATGGCTGCTGCGCTTCCCGCCCCGCGGTGCCGGCCGTCCCGTCGAGATCGAGACCGTCTACATCCCCGAGGAAGGCCGCGGCACGCTCTGCGTATCGAGCCAGGTCGGCTGCACGCTCACCTGTTCCTTCTGTCATACCGGCACGCAGAAGCTGGTGCGCAACCTGACGGCCGAGGAAATCCTCTCGCAGCTGCTTCTGGCCCGCGACCGGCTGGGCGACTTTCCGGACCGCGACACGCCGGCCGGCGCCATCGTGCCGAACGAAGGCCGCAAGGTCACCAACATGGTGATGATGGGCATGGGCGAGCCGCTCTACAATTTCGAGAACGTCAAGACCGCACTTCTGATCGCCACCGACGGTGATGGCCTGTCGCTGTCCAAACGCCGCGTCACCCTGTCGACCTCGGGCATCGTTCCGGAAATCTTCCGCACCGGCGAGGAAATCGGCGTCATGCTGGCGATTTCGCTGCATGCGGTGAAGGACGACCTGCGCGACATGCTGGTGCCGATCAACAAGAAATATCCGCTGAAGGACCTGCTCGACGCCTGCCGCAACTATCCCGGCCTGTCGAATGCCCGCCGCATCACCTTCGAATATGTGATGCTCGAAGGCGTCAACGACACGCTGGAAGACGCCAAGGAACTGGTGCGCCTGCTGAAGGGCATTCCGGCCAAGATCAACCTGATCCCGTTCAACCCCTGGCCGGGCACCAACTACCAGTGTTCGAAATGGGAAGAGATCGAGAAATTCGCCGACTTCATCAATGCGGCCGGCTATGCCTCGCCGATCCGCACGCCGCGCGGTCGTGACATTCTCGCCGCCTGCGGCCAGCTGAAATCCGATTCCGAGCGCATGCGCAAGGTCGACCGGATGGCGTTTGAGGCGATGATGATCGCCAACCACGGCGAGGATTGATCAGCAATTTTGATGGATACCGGTCTGCAATTCGATTGATTTCAGCCTCAAGCCTTCCTAAGACTGCCTAAAAATCAGTCTTTGGAGGACACCCATGCGTTCACTTCTCATTGCCCTGGCGGCAACCGTCGCCCTCACTCTGCCCGCGCGGGCAGACGATGTCACGGTTGCGGTCACTGCCATCGTCGAACATCCGGCACTGGATGCCGTGCGCGACGGTGTCAAGGAAGCCCTGGCCGCTGCCGGCTACAAGGAAGGCGAGAACCTCAAGTTCCTCTACGAATCCGCGCAAGGAAACCCGGCAACGGCAGCCCAGATCGCCCGCCAGTTCGCCGGCGAAGCCCCGAACGTCATCGTTCCGATCTCGACGCCTTCGGCCCAGGCCGTCGTGTCCTCGACGCGAGATATTCCGGTGGTCTTCACCGCCGTTTCCGATCCGCTCGGCGCCCAGCTGATCAAGGACATGGACAAGCCCGGCGGCAACGTCACCGGCCTTTCCGACCTGTCGCCGGTTGCCGAGCATGTGGCACTGATCAAGGAAATCCTGCCGAACGTGAAATCGATCGGCTATCTCTACAATTCCGGCGAGGCGAACTCCGTGTCGCTGCTGGCCGTTTTGAAGACGGAAGCCGAGAAAGCCGGCCTGACGGTGGTTGAATCCGCCGCGACCAAGTCGGCCGAAGTCCAGGGCGCCGCCCGCGCCCTCGTCGGCCGCGCCGACGTGATCTACGTTCCGACCGACAACACGATCATCTCCGCGCTCGAAGGCGCCGTCGCCGTTGCCGCAGAAGCCAAGCTGCCGCTGTTCACCGCCGATACGGATTCCGTTTCGCGCGGCGCGGTTGCCGCTCTCGGCTTCAACTATCATGATGTTGGCAAGCAGACCGGCGACATCGTCGTGCGCATCCTCAAGGGCGAAAATCCGGGCGACATCGCGGTCAAGGTGGCGGCCGGCACCGATCTCGTCATCAACAAGTCTGCCGCCGCCAAGATGGGCGTAACCTTCCCGGAAAGCGTCACCAGCCGCGCCACCCGCATCATCGAATAAGCGCGCAACACGACAATCCGATTGATTTTGAACCGCCCTCGCATCATACGGGGGCGGTTCATCTGTAAAACAGGCCCGTTTCGCCTGCCGATAGGGCCAAAACGGGTTTGAAGACCAAGGAAGAGGACCGACAGCGGTGAGCCAAATTGCCTTCTGGGGAGCGGTGGAACTGGGGCTTGTTTACGCCTTCGTCGCCATCGGCGTGTTCCTTGCCTTCCGCGTGCTGGACTTTCCGGACCTCACCGTCGACGGCTCATTCCCGCTCGGTGCCGCCGTTGCCGCCGTGCTGATCATCGCCGGCGTCAATCCGTGGATCGCCAGCGGCGTTGCCATGGTCGCCGGTGCTGCCGCAGGCATCGTCACCGCCATCCTCAATGTCCGCTTCCGCATTCTCAATCTGCTCGCCTCGATCCTGACGATGATCGCGCTGTTCTCGGTCAACCTGCGCGTCATGGGCAAACCGAACGTGGCGCTGATCAATGCCGACACGATGCTGTCGCCCTTCTACGGCCTGGGCCTGCGCGATTTCTACGTCCGGCCGCTGTTTGTCGGGCTTCTGGTGCTTGTCGCCGTTCTCGCCGTCTGGCGCTTTCTGGAAAGCGATGCCGGGCTTGCGATGCGGGCAACCGGCGCCAATGCGCGCATGGCACGGGCGCAAGGGGTGGAGACCAGCCGCCAGATCTATCTCGGCATGGCGCTCTCCAACGCGCTGGTCGCGCTCGGGGGCGCGCTGTTTGCCCAGACCAACGGCTTTGCCGACGTCACCTCCGGCGTCGGCACCATCGTTGTCGGTCTCGCCGCCGTCATCATCGGCGAAACCCTGCTCGGCAGCCGTGGCATCCTGATTGCGCTTCTGGGCTGCGTGCTTGGCTCGATCCTCTACCGCATCGCCATCCAGCTGGCGCTCTCGAGCGATATGCTCGGCCTCAAGGCCTCCGACCTCAATTTCGTCACCGCAGCGCTCGTCACCGTCGCCCTCGTTCTTCCTCGCCTGCGCCGCGGAGGTGCCGCATGATCAAGCTCGACAATATCCAGGTCGTCTTCGGCAAGGGAACGCCGCTGCAGAAACAGGCGCTGAACGGCGTCAGCCTCACCATCGAGGAAGGCACCTTCGTCACCGTCATCGGCTCCAACGGCGCCGGCAAATCCACCGTGCTCGGCGTTCTCGCCGGCGACGTCATCCCCACGGCAGGCCAGGTCACGATCGGCAAGACGGACGTCACCCGCAAGGGCACCGCCGCCCGCGCCGGGCTGGTCGCCCGTGTGTTCCAGGACCCGCTGGCGGGCAGCTGCGGCGCCCTGTCGATCGAGGAAAATCTGGCGCTTGCCGCCAGGCGCGGCGAAAGCCGGGGCCTGACACCGGCGCTCGGCCCCAAGCGCCGCGAGCATTTTCGCGAGCGTATCGCCGAGCTCAATCTCGGCCTTGAAAACCGCATGAAGGACCGCATGGACCTGCTCTCGGGCGGCCAGCGGCAGGCGGTCTCGCTGGTCATGGCGACGCTGGCGGGCTCGGAAGTGCTGCTGCTCGACGAGCATACCGCAGCGCTCGACCCGGGCATGGCCGAATTCATCATGAACCTCACCCAGAAGATCGTCTCCGAGCGCAAGCTGACAGCATTGATGGTCACCCATTCGATGCGTCAGGCGCTCGATTTCGGCCACCGCACCATCATGCTGCATGCCGGCGAAGTCGTGCTCGATGTCTCCGGCGACAGCCGCAAGACGTTGCAGGTCGAAGACCTTATCGCCATGTTCCGCAAGATTCGCGGCCAGACACTGGACGACGATGCGCTGCTGATCGGCTGACGGCTGCGGCGCCGTCAATTTGCTCCAATCGCCCCTCAAGCATGTCGTGTCGTCGATTGGGGGAGGGACAATGCTTTCGCGTCGCAAGCTCATTGCCGGTGGCCTGTGCGCCGGCGCCGCCGGACTGGCTCTACCGAACCTGCGGCCACGCGCCGAAACCACACTCCCCGCTGAGGAATGGGCGAAAAAGCTGGTGACGGCGGCCCAGTCGCAGATTGGCGTCACGCTGCTGTATGATCCAAGCTATTCGAAAATCGCTTTCCCGGGTGGCGACGTACCGCGTTTCAAGGGCGTCTGCACCGATGTCATCGTCCGGGCCTATCGCGACGGCCTCAATCTCGATCTCCAGGCCCTGGTCAACGCCGACATGCGCAAGGCTTTCGATGCCTATCCGAAAAACTGGGGCCTGAAGGCCACGGACAGCAATATCGACCACCGCCGCGTGCCCAACCTGCAGACGTTTCTGAAGCGACAGAACACCGACATGCCCATCGCCACGGACGGGCTCGACTACGCTGCGGGCGACATTGTCACGCAGATGCTGCCCGGCAACAAGCCGCATATCGCCATTGTCAGCGATACGCTCAACAAGGACGGCTCGAGACCATTGCTGATCCACAATATCGGATGGGGGACGAAGATGGACGATATCCTCTTCGCCTTTTCCATCACCGGGCGTTATCGCTACCGCGGCTGACGCCGCTCACCGTGCCTG
This sequence comes from Pararhizobium polonicum, assembly GCF_001687365.1. Lineage (GTDB taxonomy): Bacteria > Pseudomonadota > Alphaproteobacteria > Rhizobiales > Rhizobiaceae > Pararhizobium > Pararhizobium polonicum. The sequence goes on along the minus strand of NZ_LGLV01000010.1, from coordinate 32,947 downwards.
CGTGAACAGGATCTTGACGGCGAAGATCGAAAAGACCCCTGCAAACGTGTAGTCGATGCCGCGCATGACGCTTTTGCGGCGCTGCAGCCAGGCGGACAGCCAGTCGGCGGTCAGAATGACCAGGATATTGACCGGCATCGCCGCGACGATGAAGAAGAAGCCGAGGAACAAAAGCTTCTGCGTCACGGCCGGGTCATGGGCGGTGACGAACTGCGGCAGGAAGGTCATGAAGAAGATGATGACCTTCGGATTGAGCAGGTTGACCCAGAGCCCCGTCGAGACATTGGCCAGCGGCGACGCCCCGGTATCGTCGACCTTCTTGACCGTCAGGGTCGATCCATAGCGGATCGCCTGCACGGCGAGCCAAAAGAGATAGGCAGCACCGCCGGTTTTCAGGATCATGAAGGCCGTCGGCGATGCCGTGATCAACGCCGAAATGCCGAAGGCGACCAGAAGCGTGTGCACGACGCAGCCAAGGCTCGTTCCGACCACGATGAAGAACGCAGCCGCCTTGCCTTGGCTCAGCGCCCGGCTGATGGATAGCGTCATGTCCGGGCCCGGTGTCGCGGCCAGGAGCAGCGTTGCGGCGGTGAAGGCCAGTAGTGTCGGCAGGCTGGGCAGGAAATCCATCTTTGAAACCTATGGGACGTTTGGAGCCGTGCAGTCGGTCGATGCACGCCTATTGAATGTCCCAAATGGCGTTTGAAAGCAAATCGCATTTCCTCAGATAATGGATGCGGCCGATCGCCGGATAATAATGCGACCATAAGTGGAACAAAAGATCCGCTGAACCGTTTCCGTCCCACCAATGAGGAAACACTCCATGAGAAAAATAGCCGTACTTTTCATTTCAGCCGTAACAGCCCTGACCAGTTTTGCGCCGGCACAGGCCTTTCCGACCGCCCCGCTGAAGCCGCAAACCGCACAATCGGATATCGTCCAGGTGGGTGACCATGCCGGTCGGGCCTTCATCCGCAGACATCATCGCGGCCAGGGATGGGACCGCAACCGGCGCGACGACCGCCGTGGTTACTACAGAGACGATCGCCGCGGTTATTACAGAAACGACTATCGCCGGCACCATCGCCACAACAATGCGGGTGCAATCATCGGCGGCCTGGCTGCCGGGGCGATCATCGGCGGGGCGCTTGCATCGCAGCCGCGCTACTCCAATGGCAATTCCCATGTTCAGTCATGCTACGCGCGATATCGCTCCTATCGGGCATCCGACAACACCTACCAGCCGAATTACGGGCCACGCCGCCAGTGCAACTAGGCCAGTACAATTAGGGGATGGCCACTCAACGGCCATAAGATCGCAATCGAGCCTGCCGCCCCGAGGGACGGCGGGCTTTTTCAATTGCGGCCTCGCATTGCCGACCCCATAAACCTCCGTTGAGACGACAAGCTTGCTAATCCGGCCGCGAAAGGCTTGCGCGTCCCCGCAATCTCGCTAAAAGTGCCGCAGAATTTTCTTGGGCGCGATCCCGCGTCTTCCTGGACAAGACGGACAGACAAACATGGCAAAGCAAGTGAAAAAGGTCGTTCTCGCCTATTCCGGCGGTCTCGACACGTCGATCATCCTGAAATGGCTGCAGACCGAACTCGGTGCTGAAGTCGTCACCTTCACCGCCGATCTCGGCCAGGGTGAAGAACTCGAGCCGGCCCGCAAGAAGGCCGAGATGATGGGCATCAAGGATATCTATATCCGCGATGTGCGCGAGGAATTCGTCAAGGATTTCGTCTTCCCGATGTTCCGCGCCAACGCCGTCTATGAAGGCGTCTACCTGCTCGGCACCTCGATCGCCCGCCCGCTGATCTCCAAGCACCTGATCGACATCGCCCGCGAAACCGGTGCCGATGCCATTGCCCATGGCGCCACCGGCAAGGGCAACGACCAGGTTCGTTTCGAGCTTTCCGCCTATGCGCTGAACCCCGACATCAAGATCATTGCGCCCTGGCGCGACTGGTCGTTCAAGAGCCGCACCGACCTGCTCGAATTCGCCGAAAAGCACCAGATCCCGGTTGCCAAGGACAAGAAGGGCGAAGCGCCCTTCTCCGTCGACGCCAACCTGCTGCACTCCTCCTCCGAGGGCAAGGTTCTGGAAGATCCGGCGATCGAAGCCCCGAACTATGTCTACATGCGCACCATCTCGCCGGAAGAAGCGCCGGATGTGGCGACCACCGTCAAGATCGGCTTCCGCAAGGGTGATGCCGTTTCGATCGACGGCAAGGAAATGAGCCCGGCCTCTATCCTGACCGCGCTCAATGCGCTCGGCCGCGACAACGGCATCGGCCGCCTCGATCTCGTCGAAAACCGCTTCGTCGGCATGAAGTCGCGCGGCATCTACGAGACCCCCGGCGGCACGATCCTGCTCACCGCCCACCGCGCCATCGAATCGATCACGCTCGACCGGGGTGCAGCCCACCTCAAGGACGACATCATGCCGCGCTACGCGGAGCTGATCTATTACGGCTTCTGGTTTTCGCCGGAGCGCGAAATGCTGCAGGCGCTGATCGACAAGAGCCAGGAGCATGTCGAGGGCGAGGTGACGCTGAAGCTCTACAAGGGCAATGTCATGGTCACCGGCCGCGAGAGCAACAAGTCGCTCTATTCCGACAAGCTGGTCACCTTCGAGGACGACCAGGGCGCCTACGACCAGAAGGACGCCGCCGGCTTCATCAAGCTCAATGCGCTGCGTCTGCGCACACTGGCCGCCCGCAACCGCGACAAGTAAAAGCGACGCAGACTGCGATTTGAAAGCCCGTTTCCGGCCCCGGAAGCGGGCTTTTTTGTTGTCGCGACGCGTTGGACCGGAAAGGCTGAAAGAGCCTCTTCGTTGCGGCAAATGAACACCGGGATTCTTCCCGCCATCGTGATATGCTGATTGCCGAGGCGCCTCGTGCGGTCTGCCGGCGCGCAGACGCCATCATAACCGGCAGCGGGAGGAGAAAATGACAGCTACCGTTTCTCTACATCCATTGCTCGACAAGGGCATGCCCAAGGGCGCGTCCGGCTTCACCGGCGGCGTTCTGGTCTGCGCCTGCGCCGACAGGCCTGTACGGGTCAAGGTCGATGGCGACGTCGCCCATAATCATGCCTGCGGCTGTACGAAATGCTGGAAGCCGGATGGCGCAACATTTTCCATCGTCGCAGTCGTTCCCCACGACAAGATCGCCGTGCTTGAAAACGGCGACAAGCTTGCGGTGGTCGACACATCGGCGCTGATCCAGCGCCACGCCTGCAAAGGCTGCGGCGTCCATATGTACGGGCCCGTGGAGCGGGAACACCCCTTCCAGGGGCTGGACTTCATCCACCCCGAACGCTTCAACGCGGATAGCTGGTCGCCACCGGGCTTTGCCGCATTCGTCTCGTCCATCATCGAATCCGGCACCGATCCCGCCGATATGCCGGCCATCCGCGCGCGGTTGACGGAACTGGGGCTCACGCCATCCGATTGCCTGAACAACGCCCTGATGGACTATATCGCCACCTGGACGGCCAGGAAAAGCGGCGTGCTGAAATCCTGACGGCCATAAGGCACACATGAAAAAAGGCGCAGCGATCGATATCGCTGCGCCTTTGTCTATTCTACCCAAACGGTCTGCTTATGCAGCGCCGCGCGATTTTTCGAAACGCTTGCGGTCGTTCGAGTCGAGATACATCTTGCGCAGGCGGATGTTCTTCGGCGTCACTTCGACCAGTTCGTCGTCCTGGATCCAGGAGAGGGCGCGGTCGAGCGTCATGCGGATCGGCGGGGTCAGCTTGACGGCTTCGTCCTTGCCGGAGGCGCGCATGTTGGTGAGCTTCTTGCCCTTCAGCACGTTGACTTCGAGATCGTTGTCACGCGTGTGGATGCCGATGATCATGCCGGCATAGACCTTCTCGCCGACGTCGATGATCATCGGGCCGCGGTCTTCCAGGTTGAACATGGCGTAGGCAACGGATTCGCCGGCATCGTTGGAGAGCAGAACGCCCTGAACGCGGCCGCCGATATCGCCCTTGTAAGGCTGATATTCGTGGAACAGGCGGTTCATGATCGCCGTGCCGCGCGTGTCGGTCATCAGTTCCGACTGGTAGCCGATCAGGCCGCGGGTCGGCGCGAAGAACTTCAGGCGAACGCGGTTGCCGCCGGACGGACGCAGCTCGGCCATTTCAGCCTTGCGCTCGGACATCTTCTGGACGACGACGCCGGAATATTCCTCATCGACGTCGATGACGACTTCTTCCACCGGCTCCAGCATCTGGCCGGTTGCTTCGTCCTTGTGCATGACGACGCGCGGACGCGAGACTGCGAGTTCGAAGCCTTCGCGGCGCATGGTTTCGATGAGAACGGCCAACTGCAATTCGCCACGGCCGGAGACGTAGAACGAATCCTTGCCTTCGGCTTCCTCGATCTTCAGCGCGACGTTGCCTTCGGCTTCCTTGAGCAGACGGTCACGAATGACGCGCGAAGTAACCTTGTCGCCTTCGGTGCCGGCAAGCGGGCTGTCGTTGACGATGAAGGACATGGTGACGGTCGGCGGGTCGATCGGCTGGGCATGCAGCGCCTCGGTGACCGAAGCATCGCAGAACGTGTCGGCGACCGTGCCCTTGGACAGGCCGGCGATGGCGACGATGTCACCCGCATGCGCTTCGTCGATCGGTGTACGCTCGATGCCGCGGAAGGCGAGGATCTTGGAGATACGGCCGTTTTCGATCAGCTTGCCGTCCTGGCCGATAACCTTGACGGCCTGGTTCGGCTTGATCGAGCCGGAATGGATGCGGCCGGTGATGATGCGGCCGAGGAAGGGGTTGGCTTCCAGGATCGTGCCGATCATGCGGAACGCGCCGTCTTCGTCGCCGACGCTCGGCTCCGGAACGTGCTTGAGAACGAGGTCGAGAAGCGGCGCGAGGCCTTCTTCCTTCGGACCTTCCGGATTGAGGTTCATCCAGCCGTTGCGGCCCGAACCGTAGAGGATCGGGAAGTCGAGCTGTTCGTCGGTCGCGTCGAGATTGGCAAAGAGGTCGAAAACTTCGTTGATGACTTCTTCATGGCGGCCATCCGGACGGTCGATCTTGTTGATCGCGACGATCGGGCGAAGGCCGACCTTCAGGGCCTTCGAAACCACGAACTTGGTCTGCGGCATCGGGCCTTCCGAGCTGTCGACCAGAACGATCGCGCCATCCACCATCGACAGGATGCGCTCCACTTCACCGCCGAAGTCGGCGTGGCCGGGGGTGTCGACGATGTTGATGCGAACGCCCTTCCACTCGATCGAGGTGGCCTTCGCCAGAATGGTGATGCCGCGCTCTTTTTCGAGGTCGTTCGAATCCATCATGCGCTCGGTCGTGCGCTGGTTGTCGCGGAAAGAACCCGACTGCTTCAGAAGTTCGTCGACAAGCGTGGTTTTCCCATGGTCAACGTGTGCGATGATCGCGATGTTGCGCATTTTCATGTGTGAATACTCGGAGGTTTCGGGGCGTATGTGATGAACGCCGCATCTTCAATTGCGCGGCTCATACAGGTTTTTTTGCATTTGCGAAAGGGGGGCAGGCCGCAAAGTCTTGCAAGACGGTGAATCCAGTGATCGCCTCATACGGAATTTCCGGCGGGATCGAGCGTGATCTGCCAGAGTTCGCGGTCGTCCCGATCCATCAGGCGAACCGTCATCTGCTCGGTCTGGCCGTTGATATCGACAAGACCGAAGAACTGCAGCCCGGCCGACGGCGGCAGGTTCTGGTCGATGCCTTCGCCCGCAGCCTTGATGAAGCGCACGTCCGGGCCGAACGTCATATCCAGTTCCTTCGGCCCATAGGTGCCGGAATGCAGCGGGCCGGACACGAACTCCCAGAACGGCAGGAAGTCCTTGAAGGCGGCGCGGGCGGGATCGTAATGGTGGGCAGCGGTATAATGCACGTCGGCCGTCAGCCAGACGATGTTCTGAATGGCATTGTCACGGACGAAGCGCAGGATATCGGCAAATTCCGTCTCGCGTCCCGTCGGCGGGCCATTGTCGCCGTTGGCGATCGCATCGGAGCCGCGCTTGTGGGCAAAATCGTCCCAGACGACGAGGCCGATGGGCATGTCGCAGGCGATCACCTTCCAGGTGGCGCTGGAGGCCGCCAGTTCCCGCTTCAGCCAATCCGCCTGCCGCCAGCCGAACAGTTCGCCGCCTTCGCCCTGGTTGGCGTCGCGATAGGAGCGCAGGTCGACCATGAAGATGTCGAGCAGCCGCCCATAGGGGATCTTGCGGAAGATGCGGCCCGGCTGGGCGGCAATGGTGCGGATCGGCGTCATCTCCTGAAAAGCCCGCATGGCGCGGGCCGCATAGACCGAGACATCCTTTTCCGGGTAGCGCGGATCATCGCGCAGATCGGTCGATGGCGACCAGTTGTTCAGCACCTCATGATCGTCCCACTGATAGAAGGTCGGGCAGGCGGCATTCATGGCGCGGACATGATCGTCGAGCAGATTGTATTTCCACTGACCGCGATATTCATCCAGCGTTCGGGCAACCTCGCGCTTTTCCAGGGTGACGATGCGGTTTTTCCAGATGCTGCCGTCCCTGAGCGGTATTTCGTCGGGAATCGGGTTATCGGCATAGATCGTATCGCCGGAATGGATGAAGAAGTCCGGCTCGTGCAGTTGCATGGTCGCGTAGGTCTTCATGCCGGTATCGTCGATCCCCCAACCCTGGCCGGCCGTATCACCCGACCAGACGAAACGCACCGAGCGGCGGCGCAGGGGAGCGGTGCGAAAGCGGCCGGTGATCGGTTCGGAGACGCTGTTGCTGTCGTAGAGATCGGTGGCGGTGAAGCGATAGAAGATGTCCTGATCGGGCAGCAGACGGTCCAGCGCGCATTTCACCGTGAAATCGCTGCCCGGCAGCGCATCGATCGACGGCAGCCGCACCGGTGTAGAAAAACTTTCCGTCGTCGAATATTCGACGCCGATGCGGGATGGGCGATCGGTCCGCGTCCAGATCATCCCGGACTTCGTATCGACATCGCCGGACTGGACGCCATGGGTGAAGGATGGCCGCCCGAAGCTGCGCGCATAAAAGGGAGTGGCAAGAACGGATGTGGCCGCAAATCCGGCAACGCCTGCCGACAGCAGAAAGGAGCGGCGGGTCAACGTATCCTGAATATCGGCCAAATCTGCCTCCGGTATCGCCTCGGGAGTGACGGGTTTCCCGAGGCGGACCTTTGGCGACGCGGATGTCAGTTCGTTTACAGTTGGATGAATCTATTCCAACCGTTTGGCGACAGTTCCATGACGTGAAGACGAAGACGTGAAATTTATTGACAATAAACTTCACAGTACACATCATCCCTCATTCCCAGGGAGGCAGATATGGCGTCTGAAAGCATTCACGTCCGGGTCACAGGCCCATTGCAGGATCATGTACAGCAGCAGATCGGCCAGAACGGCCTTTACGAAAATGCCAGCGAATATATCCGCGCCTTGATCCGCCGTGATCTGCAAAGCCGGACGGAAGCCTGGGAATGGCTTCAAAAGAAGCTGGAACCCGGCTTGAGGGCTGACGAAAGCGAGTTTGTCACCGTCTCGGCCGAAGACGTCATTCGTCGCAACACAAGCCGATAGGATGGGCGGATATCTGTTCTATCCGCCGGCAAATGCCGCGCAGGATCGCATCTGGAAAGAGACAGTCGCTCAGTGGGGCGAAGACCAGGCGATCGCCTATATCACCGGCCTTCATGCTCATCTGCAGAAACTGTCGCGGACAAAGGCTCTCTGGCGCCGGCTGCCGGGCAATCTCGCAGCGCCGACAGACTTGAAAATTCAGGCCTACTTCAGCCGTTACGAACGCCACTACCTGTTCTTTCGGGAGCTCCCGGGCGGCAAGATCGGCGTCATGGCCATCCTTCACGACCGGATGGATATCCCCGTGCGGCTGCACGAGGATCTCATCGGTCTCGCTGATAAGCTCAAGGACGAGTAGATCAGGCGTCCGATCCAGCCAGTTCCTCCGTCACCGCCAGCCCCTTCTTGGCCAGCATCGCATCCGGGCTCGGAAGTTTGCCGCGGAAGGCCCTGTAGGCGTCTTCCGGGTCGATCGAGCCGCCGACGGAATAGATATTGTCCTTCAGCTTCTTTGCCGTGGCCGGATTGAAGGCATCGCCGGTTTCCTCGAAGGCGGCGAAGGCGTCGGCATCGAGCACCTCCGACCACATGTAGGAATAATAGCCGGCCGAGTAACCGTCGCCGGAAAACACGTGCTGGAAGTGCGGCGTGGCATGGCGCATGACGATCGAGGCCGGCATGCCGATTTTCGTCAGGACTTCGGTCTGTACCGCCATCGGGTCTTCGACAGCGCCACGGGTGTGGAACGCCATGTCCACCAATGCGGACGATGTGAATTCCACCGTGTTGAAGCCCGAATTGAACGTGCGGGCGGCCAGCACCTTGTCGAGCAGCGCCTGCGGCATCGGCTCGCCGGTCGCCTCATGCACAGCATATTGTTTCAGGATCGCAGGCACCGTCAGCCAATGTTCGTAGAGCTGCGACGGCAGTTCGACGAAATCGCGTGAAACGCTGGTGCCGGAGACCGATGGATAGGTCACATCTGACAGCATGCCGTGCAGCGCATGGCCGAATTCGTGGAACAGGGTGCGGGCGTCGTCGAGCGACAGCAGGGCAGGTTTGCCTTCCGCCGGCTTGGCGAAATTGCAGACATTGTAGATGATCGGCAATTCGCCCACCGTACCGTTTTTCAGCGGCAGCCGGTGCTGCGACTGGAACGAACTCATCCAGGCGCCGGAGCGCTTCGAGGCGCGGGCGAAATAGTCGCCAAGGAAAAGCGCCACCAGCTTTCCGCTGGAATCGCGGATATCGAAGACGCGCACGTCCGGATGATAGCCGGCAACCCCCTTCTTCTCGGTCGCCGTGATGCCGAACAGCCGGTGCGCGACGTCGAAGCAGGCATCGATGATCTTTTCGAGCTGCAGGTAGGGCTTCAGTTCGCTTTCGGAAAAATTGAATTTCTGCGCCCGCAGCTTTTCGGCATAGTGGCGCCAGTCCCAGGGCATGACCGGATGGTTGCGGCCCTCGGCGGCGATCAGCGCGGCGAGATCGGCTTCTTCCTCACGGGCCCGGACGACGGCCTTTTCCCAGACCTGGGTCAAAAGCCCGTTCACCGCCTCCGGCGTCTTTGCCATGGTATTGTCGAGCTTCAGCGCGGCGTAGTTTTCGTAGCCGAGCAGCTTGGCCTTTTCGGCGCGCAGCGCCAGTGTCTGGCGGATCGTGTCGCGGTTGTCGGTCTCGCCGCCATTTGCGCCGCGGGCGACCCAGGCCTTGAACGCCTGTTCGCGAAGGTCGCGGTTTTCCGAGAAGGTCAGGAACGGCTCGATGATCGAGCGCGACAGGGTCACCGCATATTTGCCGTCCTCGCCGCGATCGCGCGCGGCAGACGCCATGGAATCCTTCAGGAACTGCGGCAGGCCTGCAAGATCGGTCTCCTTGTCGAGGATGAGCGCCCAGCTCTTTTCGTCGGCGAGCACGTTCTGGCCGAACTGGGCACCGAGGCTTGCCAGCGTTTCGTTGATCGCAGCCAGCCTCTCCTGCTCGGCCTTCGGCAGCTTTGCGCCGGATTTGACGAAGCCCTTCCAGTGCCGCTCCAGCACGCGGGTTTGCTCCAGATCGAGCCCGAGCTTTTCGCGGCCCTCCCACAAGGCGTCGATGCGGGCAAAAAGCGCCACGTTCATGCCGATTTTCGAATAGTGCCGCGACATCTTCGGGGCGATATCACGCTCCAGCGCCTGGATGACATCGTTGGTATGGGCGCCGGCGCGGTTCCAGAACAGCGCGGAGACGCGCGACAGCGTATCGCCGGCAATTTCCAGCGCAACAATGGCATTCTGGAAAGTCGGGGCCTCGGAATTGTCGGCGATCGCCGCGATCTCCGTTTCATGCTCGGCCAAAGCCGCTTCGAAGGATGCCGCGAAATCGCCATCGCCGACCGCCTCGAAGCGGGGCAACCCGTCAGGGCCGTTCCAGTCGGTGACGGCGGGGTTGAGAGCAGGGCTCGAAGTCATGGGCAGTCCTTTCGCATTCCGATCAGTCCCGCAGAAGGCGGGCGCTGCCAAACGTTGTCGGCAGCGATTGTGGAGATATCAAGAGTGTCAGGTGGGCGCTCGGCCGCTCCGGATCAAGGCTTCCGCATTCCAAGAAGACCGGGTGCAGCATGCCAGATGGCCTGTACCGCAAACCCCATGAACAGCACGCCGGAAAGCCGGACGATGGCCAGCTCGTGGCGGCGGTAGAAACGCCGCACGACGGAGGCGCCGATGATGCCGATCAGAATGATGTCGGCGGCAAGGAACCCGAGGAACGAAACGGCGAGCAATGCCGGCAGGGCATGGAAATCCAGGGCATTCGACGAGCCGGCGAGCAGCGCCGTAAAGGTGGCGAGTGCCACCGGGTATCCCTTGGGATTGGTCAGTCCGAAGATCAGGCCGCGCCGATACGGCCGCTCGACGCTCATCAGCGGCTGGTTTTCGCCGCGCGGCTTGGCGCGCAATGCCGTCCAGCCGATCCACGCGAGATAGACGCCGCAGAGAAGGCCGAGAATATCGAAGATCGTGCTGCCGATCGTCTTGGCGCCGACGATCGCCACCAGCGCCAGCGTCGACCAGAGAATATCTCCGGCCAGATGCCCGCCCATGAACAGCGCCCCCGCCTTGCGGCCCTGCCCGGCGCCAATGCCGAGAAGGGCGAGAAAAGCGGGACCCGGAATGAGAACATAAAGAAGGGCGGCCAGAAAGGCGCCGAAAAACAGGGTCTGCGTCATGGAGGCTCCTTGCGAGGAAAGAGCCATTCGACCTTGCGCCGGTGATTCCGTCAAGATGCCGGCAGAGCCAATTGATGGTCCGTCGACACCCCACGCGAGCATGGATGCGCTGTTGTCGTGATCGGCCTATGCGGTGTTCGAAGGGATCCCGGCTGCCAAACTTGCCGCCTTTATCGCAAGATGCTAAGTAAAGCTTACGATATTCGACATTGCGAGTTGTCATGCCTGTCAGACTTGAAACCGATACGATCGGCATGCTGCTGACGGATGTTTCCCGGCTGCTGCGAGGCGCCTTCGACCGGCGCATCAGCGCCTCCGGCCTTGGCGTCACCCCGGGGGAAGCCCGGGCGCTGATCCAGGTGGCAGCGACCGAGGGCATCAAGCAGGCGGATATCGCCGTGAAGATGGGGATCGAGCCGATGACGCTGTCCACCTATCTCGATCGTCTGGAAGGACTGGGGCTTGTCGAACGGATTGCCGATCCCGGTGACCGGCGGGCCAAGAACGTGATCGTGACCGGGAAGGCGGATACGCTGCTTCTCGAGATTCGCAGAGAAGTCCGCGCGCTGATGGATCAGGTAACGCTGGGCCTCGATGCCGAGGGCCGCGAAGCGTTGCGGGCTAGCCTCAAGGGGCTGCGCGACAATCTGCACCAGCTGGACCGTTGCGGTTCCTCCGACAAGAAGAGTATCGCCGAATGAGCCTGCGGATGAGCGAACGGCGCACCAGCATGCTCGGTGCATTGCTGGCGACCCTTGGTCCGATTTCCATGTCGATCTATACCCCGGCCATGCCCGAGCTGGTGCAGGCGTTTGCCACCACCGAATCGATGATCAAGCTCACCCTGTCGGTTTACTTCGGCGGCTTTTCCGTCGCACAGCTTGTCGCCGGACCGATGTCCGATGCGTTCGGCCGGAAAAACGCGACCCTCGCCTTCGTCGGCATCAACCTTCTGGGCAGCCTGATCTGCGCCTTTGCGCCATCGGTCGAAGGGCTGCTGGCCGGCCGGCTGATTCAGGGCATCGGCGCATCCGTTGGCATCACCGTTGCCCGCGCCATCGTGCGGGACCAGTTCACGGGCGCCGAGGCATCGCGGATCATGAACCTGATCGGCATCATGCTGGCCATTGGCCCGGCCATGGCACCGACGCTGGGCGGGCTGGCGCTGGCCGCCTTCGGCTGGCAGGCGATCTTCTTTCTTCTGGTCGGGTTTGGCCTGCTCACCATCGTTTCCGTCACTGCCTTCATGCGCGAGACAGCAATGCCCGATCGCCGCCGCGCCCGGCCGGGACCGCTTCTGGCAGCCTATGGCGAGCTGATCCGCGATCCACGCTTCGTGGCCGCGGCCATCGTGCTCGGCGGCTCGGTCGGCGCGCTTTATGCGCAGTCGACCATGCTGTCCTTCATCCTGATCGACAAGGTGGGCCTGTCGCCAACGGCCTTCGGGCTCGGCATGCTGATGCAGTCCGGCTCCTATTTTTCAGGTTCGGTCTGTCTGCGGCTGACGGCGGCAAAACTCGGCGGCGAAGGCTCCGTTCGCGCCGGCCTTGCCTTCTGCACCATCGGCGCTCTGCTGATCGCGCTTTCGGTGCATTTCATCACCCCAAGCTACCTGTCGGTCATGCTGCCGGTCGCCTTCTCCAGCTTCGGCATCGCCTTCCTGACGCCGCATATGACGACGGCGGCGCTGCAATCCTTCCCGCATATTGCCGGCTCGGCATCGGCGATGATGGGTTTCATCCAGATGGCCGGCGGCTTTCTCGGCGGCCTCGCGGCAGCCCTCCTCGGCACACCCTTCATCGCCTTCGGACTGATCATTCCGGCGATGCTGCTGACGTCAGTCGCCAGCTATCTCTGGTTCCTGCAGGCGACCCGCCGTTCGGTCCTGGCCACTGACAGAGCTGTCGGAGAATAACAAAAGGCCCCGTCATCGCTGACAGGGCCTTTTGGATACAAGCGCCGTTTGACCGGTGCTTATGCAGCTTCTTCCTGCGTTTCGTCTTCTTCGACGGCCTTGCCGCGCTTCGGCCCCTTGTTCAGGTTGGCTTCCACGAGACGGACAGCTTCCGTTTCCGACATCTTGTTCACGGCTGCGATTTCGCGCGCCATGCGGTCAAGCGCAGCTTCATAAAGCTGACGTTCGGAATAGGACTGCTCCGGCTGGTTTTCAGCACGGTAAAGGTCGCGCACGACCTCGGCGATCGAGATCAGGTCACCGGAATTGATCTTGGCATCATATTCCTGCGCGCGGCGGGACCACATGGTCCGCTTGACGCGTGCCCTGCCCTGTACGACCTTCAATGCACGTTCGACGAAATCGGTCTCGGACAGCTTGCGCATGCCGATGGAGACGGCCTTTGCAACCGGCACCTTGAGACGCATCTTGTCCTTTTCGAAATCGATCACAAACAGTTCGAGCGACATGCCCGCAACCACCTGATCTTCGATTGCAACGATTTGTCCTACGCCATGTGCCGGGTAAACGATCGATTCACCGGTCTTGAATCCATGGCGTGTTGAAGGTTTTTTCTGCTGGGTCGTCATTCGTTTCAAAAACTCCCTGTTACGCTCCCGGCAACAAGCCGGGGCCGGGTCAGTCAGGCCCGGGATGGACGGGGGCACCGTCGGGTGACTCCATACTGTTCCGTGCCAACGGTCATCAAATCGATCTTCTGCGGGGCGATCACGCACAAGCAACAGACGTTGCGTATTTGGGGTCAGCCGCGCCGTGGGATTCTTTTGCTTTCGTGATGGTTTTCGGGCACACGCAAGTGCCACGATGTGGATCAGTATTTTGACCCTATCATAAAAAACTGCGGAAATCAATAATTTGCTTTACAACGGCCAACAAGGCCAGCCAGCCCGTCACGGACATGGTTAAGCCATGATTCCCCCATTTTCGCCATTTTTCACAGCCGGGAAAACAACCCTGTAACCCGCTGTCCGAAAATCCGGCCGGTCAGTCGCCCTGACCGGGATTCGGCGAAAAATATTTCTCGTACTTGCCTTCTTCGCCGTCCATCTCCTTGGCTTCCGGCATCTCATCACGCTTGACGGTGAGATTGGGCCATTGTGTGGCGAATTCGGCATTGACCTTCAGCCACTTGTCCAGACCCGGCTCGGTGTCCGGCTTGATGGCCCCTGCGGGACATTCCGGCTCGCAGACGCCACAGTCGATGCACTCGTCGGGATGAATGACCAGAAAGTTCTCGCCTTCATAGAAGCAGTCCACCGGGCACACTTCCACGCAATCGGTGTATTTGCAGCGTATGCAATTATCGGTCACGACATACGTCATGAGGTACTCCAGCGATTTCTCACATGTGATGGCAGACAGCAACCAGAGTGAAGCCCGCTTGTCCGCATCCGTTGGGGATATCAGCCCGCCAACGCCTTTGACGGCGCGACACGGCTGCTCATTTACCCCGTGAGGTAAAGGCTTTGCCGGGGCTTTGCAAGAATAATCCATGCGCCAAACCACCGGCCGGCGGGACAGTTTTCTAATCCTGTTTTCTAATCATCCTGCCAGCCGGACTTCAGCCGATCGACATCGCGGCGCTCCTTCTTGGTCGGCCGGCCGCTGCCGCGCTCGCGCATTGCCTGCTCGAAGGCATTCGGCTTTTCGCCGGGAACGGCGACAGGCGTCAGGTCCTCGTAGAGAAGGCGGGCTTCTTCATACGGGCCACGCCGGACACCGGCAAGCAAAACGCGAACGGTGGTGTCACGCCGGTCAAGGGAAACAACGACGATATCGCCGGCTTTCAGCGCATGCGACGGCTGGGTAATCCGGACATCGTTGACCCGGACATCACCGGACTCGATCGCCTTCTGGGCGATCGAGCGGGACTTCTGCAGGCGCGTGAAGAACAGCCATTTGTCGAGACGCTGGCGGAGAACCGGCAGGGACTGAGGCTGTTTTCCACTCATCCTTACACCCTGGGGCGTTACTTCTTCATCTGCTCCTTCAGGGCAGCCAGCTTGGCGAAGGGCGAATCCGGATCCATCGGCTTTTCCTTGCGCGGTGGGCGTGCCTCGAACTTGGCGGCCTGCGGCTTGGCACCACGGTCGTTGCGATCCGGACGATCCTGGCGCTCGCCCTTTCCGTGGCGCTGGTCACCCTGCGGCTTGCCGCCGTCACGGCCCCGGTTGCGATCCGGCCTGCCGCCACCACCCGGCTTGCGATTGTCATCGCGACCTTCGCGGCGGCCTTCACCTTCGCGGCGCGGTTCGCCGCCGTCACGGCGGGCTTCGCCCTGCGGTGCACGGTTGTTGCCGCCACGGCGATCGCCCTGCGGACGGCCACCCGAACGCTGGTTGTCGTTGCGGCCGCCGGGGCGCCACAGCAGCACCGGCTTGGCTTCGACAGCCTCTGCCGGCTCCTCACCCTGTTCGGTGGCTACGGCCTGTTCGACAGCTGCGGGCTGCTCGGCCTCTGCCGCCGGAACTTCGGCAACAGCAGGGGCGGCCTCAGCGGCCTGCTCCGCCGCCGGCTCGGCAGCATGCTGCTCTTCGCCCGCGGCATCCGCGTCGTCATGGTCTGCCGTTTCAACCGGCATGTCGGAGGCTGCGGCATCCGTTGCCGGCGCGGCAGAGCCGGCCTGCGTGGACAGGAAAGCAGCGGCCTCTTCAGCCTTCACGGCATCGGCGCGATAGCCGAGACCCTTGAGGATCTCTTCCATATCGTCGGGCGTCGCACCGAGGATCGAGAGCATTGCCGTCGTCGCGGTGAAGCGGCGGCCGTCATAGGCACCGTCCGGACGCGCCGTCGTGCCCGGCTTCCACTGCAGCAGCGGACGGATGAGGTCGGCGAGACGCTCGAGGATGTCGATGCGCACGGCACGCTTGCCGAGGAAACGGAAGCCGGCCAGCTTGTAGAAGGTACGCTCGAACGCCGGATCGGTGACAACAGACGTGCGGCCTGCGGCCAGAACCGGGATCAGATCGCCATAGCCGGGCTTGTCCAGGCCGTCGTTCTTCAGCGCCCAGAGCAGCGTGATGAGTTCCGCCGGAGCGGGCTTCAACAGCGCCGGCATGAAAATGTGATAGGCCCCGAAACGGATGCCGTGGCGGCGGATGGAGGCGCGCGCCTCCTGATCCAGCGACTTGACGTCGTCGGCGACATCGCGGCGGAACATCACACCGAGATTTTCGACCAGCTGGAAGGCCAGGCCCTTGGCGAGACCTTCCAGGTCTTCGGCACGCGACAGATCGTCGAGCGGTTTCAGCACCGTCGAGATGTGATGATTGACGAAGCGCTCGATGCGGGCGAGCACATGCTCGCGGGCATTGCCCTGAAGCTGTTCGTCGGCCAGCAAAAGCACGCGCGGACGCATGACGTGATCGCTGGCGGCAAGCCGCGCCACGGGATCGCCGAGCCAGCGCACCAGACCATCGGACGCCAATGCGAGATCCGCATTGCCCGCCGCATGCAGCCTTGCAGCCCGCGCTTCGAATTCGAGTGCCAGCGCCTTTTGCGCAGCACCCTGCGCTGCGCGCGCATCAAGACCATCGGCCACTGTCGCCAGTGTGAAACGGAACCCGGCCAATTGTCCCACATGATGACCTTCAACGAAGACATCGCCATTTACACTGATTTCAGCTTCCAACATCGCATTCTCTCTCAGGCGCTTCATGAGCACAGATGTCCTGCGATCAACAAAGCGTTTCGTCAACCTTTCATGTAACGCGTCAGACAATCGATCCTCGATTTCCCGCGTCTTTTCTTGCCAGTGTGTCGGATCGGCAAGCCATCCCGGACGGTTGGACACATAGGTCCATGTCCTGATTTGTGCAATTCTCGCGGACAATGTGTCGATTTCACCATCCGTATGGTCCGCGCGGCGAACCTGTTCGGCCATGAAATCTTCGTTCACTGTGCCACGCCGGACGAGATCGGCATAGATCGTCGAAATCAGATCGGCGTGTTGCGCCGGTGTTATACGACGGTAGTCGGGAAGCGCACAGGCCTCCCAGAGTGTCTCTACACGCTCCGGTGTGGTCGCGACACTGGTAACTTCCGGATAGCGTGAAAGATAATCCAGCGCCTGCTGATCGACGGCCGGCAATGCCCGTGTGAGCCCGTTCACGACCGGTGCCGCGTCGAGGCTTTTCTTCAGCGCCTGTATCGACGCGTAGTTGAGCGACTTCGACCGCCACTGCAGCACCCGCACCGGATCGAACTGATGCGATTCGATGCGGTGAACCAGTTCGTTGTCGAACGGCTCGACCCGCGAGGTGACGCCGAAGGTGCCATCGCGCAGATGGCGCCCGGCACGCCCGGCAATCTGCGCCAACTCGCCAGGATTGAGATTGCGGAACTGGTAGCCGTCATATTTGCGGTCCTGCGCGAAGGCCACATGGTCGACATCGAGGTTGAGCCCCATGCCGATCGCGTCCGTCGCCACCAGATATTCGACATCGCCCGCCTGATAGAGCGCGACCTGCGCATTGCGCGTGCGCGGCGACAGGGCACCGAGCACGACGGCGGCACCGCCCCGCTGGCGGCGGATCAGTTCGGCGATCGCATAGACCTCCTCGGCGGAGAAGGCGACGATCGCGGTGCGCTGCGGCAGGCGGGTGATCTTCTTCGAGCCGGCATAGAGAAGCTGCGACAGCCGCGGGCGCTCGACAACGGTGATACCGGGCAGAAGATGTTCGAGGATCGGCCGCATGGTCGCAGCCCCCAGGAGCAGCGTCTCGACGCGGCCGCGCAGGTGCATCAGGCGATCGGTGAAGATATGGCCGCGCTCCAGATCGCCGGCGAGCTGAACCTCGTCGATCGCCACGAAAGCGGCCTTGGTGTCGCGCGGCATGGCTTCGACGGTGCAGACCGAGAAGCGCGCCATATGCGGCGTGATCTTTTCCTCGCCGGTGATCAGCGCGACATTGTGGGCGCCGACCTTTTCGACGACGCGGGTATAGACCTCGCGCGCCAAGAGCCTGAGCGGCAGGCCGATGACGCCGCTCTCGTGCGCGACCATGCGCTCGATCGCATAATGCGTCTTGCCGGTATTGGTGGGGCCGAGCACCGCGATCACGCCGCGGCCGCTCAAGATCATCGGTTGGTCAGGCACTGTATCGATCCTGCGCACTTTCAGTCTGCGAAGTCCACTCACGGCGGGCAAGCCGTTTCAACCGGCGCAGCCACACATGCCCACGCAGACGCGCAAACGCAAGGGTGCGCGGGCAGGAAACGTGCAAATCAGCCATCCGGCCTGCATTTCCCGCCCTGTTTTCCGGCAAGGGAACAGCGGCAGAACGGATCAGCGACGAATCGCTGATTCCAACGGCTTCAGGGTCCGTTTGCCGCTAGATATTGATTCCCTGAGCCGGATTCGCATCACATGCTGACTCACGGGTTTCCAATCGAAATCGCTGTGGCCACGGACATGATCAACCGGCAGGGCACGTCACCCAACCGGAGATTCAGAATCCAAATATCTGAATATTCAGGAAAAATTAACCATAACCGCTTCAGCGGCCGGACTGCTCAAGCCTCCGTCCGGGTTCGCAGGCCAAAGGCGGAACGAATCGGCGACGAATCGCGATACCGCCGTCTTCTCGATTTGTTCCCTACCAGATATGGTAGGAAAACCGGAAATCACACCATAGGAAAAAGCGGTCCTTCGCCAGATTCGAATCTTGGCCGATGCGAAAAATTTATCTTTGCAGAGCCTCAGCAAGATCGTCCGCGCCAGCGGCGGCGCGCGAGTCGCCACAACCGTCTTAACTGGTTTTGCGCCGGCACGTTAAGATTTCAACCAAAACGGGAACGAACCGGAGACGAATCACAGACGCATCTTGTTTCCCGGTTTGTTCACCGCGATATCTTGTATGAAATCAAATCGTTAACCATAGGAAACAGTGGATAACCCACAACCGGACACGACAGGAAAGAGGCCGTGTTAACCATTCCCGTGGAATGCAGAACGGCGCCGATGATGGCGCCGTTGGCAATGGGAATGATCGCCCGATCAGGCGAAAAACTGGCCGCCATTGGCAGAAATGGTCGAACCGGTGATGAAGCCGGCATCGTCGGAGGCCAGGAACACCGCAATACGGGCAATCTCGTCGGGTTCGCCGAGACGGCCGACCGGGATCTGCGGAATGATCCGCTCGTTCAGCACCTTCTCCGGGATCGCCCGCACCATTTCCGTGCCGATATAGCCGGGGCAGATGGCGTTGACGGTAATGCCCTTGGCAGCCCCCTCCTGCGCCAAAGCCTTGGTAAAGCCGAGATCGCCGGCCTTGGATGCCGAATAATTGACCTGGCCCATCTGGCCCTTCTGGCCGTTGATCGAGGAGATGTTGATCACCCGGCCGAAATTGCGGTCGCGCATGCCGGTCCAGACTGGGTGTGTCATGTTGAACAGGCCGGTGAGATTGGTGTCGATGACGGCGCCCCACTGTTCCGGCGTCATCTTGTGAAACATGGTGTCGCGGGTGATGCCGGCATTGTTGACCAGCACGTCCACCGGGCCCAGTTCATCCACGACCCGGGCAATTCCCTTGGTGCATTCGGTGTAATCCGAAACGTCCCATTTGTAGGTCGGGATGCCGGTGGATTCGGTGAAGGCCTGCGCCTTCTCATCATTGCCGGCGTAATTTGCCGCCACCCGGTATCCCGCCGCCTTCAAGGCGATGGAGATCGCCGCGCCGATACCGCGTGACCCGCCGGTGACCAATGCTACCCTGCTCATCCGTCTCTCCCCTTTTTACCATTCTTGTTTCGATGCCTGCGCCGGAAGCGCAAAACCGTTCTTCCGGCTCTTGCCGTGAAGTTTGCCGGCCCCGCGGGGCCGGAGCAATGGACTAGCGGGTGATTGTCACAGCCGTTCGACACACATGGCGACACCCATGCCGCCACCGATGCACAATGTCGCCAGGCCCTTGGACACGCCACGGCGCTTCATTTCGAACAGAAGCGTGTTGAGGACACGCGCACCGGAGGCGCCGATCGGATGACCGATGGCGATGGCCCCGCCATTGACGTTGACGATCGCCGGATCCCAGCCGAGATCCTTGTTGACGGCGCAGGCCTGCGCCGCGAAGGCCTCGTTGGCTTCGACAAGCTCGAGATCGGTGATCGACCAGCCGGCCTTTTCCAGCGCCTTGCGCGAGGCCGGGATCGGGCCGGTGCCCATGATCTGCGGGTCGACGCCGGCGGTTGCCCAGGAGACGATGCGGGCCAGCGGCTGGATGCCACGGCGTTCCGCTTCGGCCTCGCTCATCAGCAGGACAGCCGCCGCACCGTCGTTGAGCCCGGACGCATTGGCCGCCGTCACGGTGCCTTCCTTGTCGAAGGCCGGACGCAGTTTCGCCATCGAGTCCAGCGTCGCGCCATGGCGGATATACTCGTCCTGGTCGACGGTGACGTCGCCCTTGCGGCCCTTGACGATGAAGGGGATGATTTCGTCGGCGAAACGTCCGGCCTTCTGGGCGGCTTCCGCCTTGTTCTGCGAACCGAGCGCGAACACGTCCTGGTCCTCGCGCGACAGCAGCCACTTCTTGGCGACGTTCTCAGCCGTCGTCCCCATGTGATAGCCGTAGAACGCGTCGGTCAGGCCATCCTTGATCATGGTGTCGATCATCTTGAAGTCGCCCATCTTGACGCCGCCGCGCAAATGCGCGCAATGCGGCGCCATCGACATCGATTCCATGCCGCCGGCGACGATGATCTTCGCATCGCCGGTTGCAATCTGCTGCATACCGAGCGCGACGGCGCGCAGACCCGAACCGCAAAGCTGGTTCATGCCCCAGGCCGTGGCTTCCTGCGGAATACCGGCCTTGATCGCCGCCTGGCGGGCCGGGTTCTGGCCCTCGCCGGCCGACAGCACCTGACCGAGGATCACCTCGTCGACATCGGCTGCGTCAACGCCTGCGCGCTCGAGCACGCCCTTGATCACGGCGGCGCCCAGTTCATGCGCCGGCGTATTGGCGAAAGAGCCGTTGAACGACCCGACGGCGGTGCGGCCCGCGCTGGCGATGACGATAGAGGGAGTGCTCATCAGATGTTTCCTCGTTCTTTTTTTCGCAACTGCTAAAGACTGGCAAAGGTCACCGCGCAAGTCAAATGCCATATGCGGCCTTCGCCATTTCGGCTCTGCGCCTCCCGCAGGAGACGAAATTTCGCACCTGCGTCACCGCATTGCACAAAGAGATTGTCAGAACCCGTTTTTTACGGGTACTCTGAAAAACACAACAAAGACGGGAACATGGGGAGGAGACCCAGATGGCAAAGCACGACGGTCAGATCGTAATTAAAAAATACGCCAACCGAAGGCTCTACAATACCGGCACGAGCACATATGTCACGCTCGACGATCTCGCGGTGATGGTGAAAAAGGGAGAGGAATTCACCGTCCAGGACGCGAAATCGGGCGAGGACATCACCCACTCGGTGCTGACGCAGATCATTTTCGAACAGGAATCCAAGACCGGCAACACGCTTTTGCCGATCTCCTTCCTGCGCCAGCTGATCTCGTTCTACGGCGACCAGATGCAGCTGGTGGTGCCGAGCTATCTCGAGCATTCGATGCAGGCCTTTACCGACCAGCAGGTGACGATGCGCGAGCAGATCAACAAGGCGTTCGGCGATACGCCGCTCGGCAAGAACCTGGCGGTTCCGCTGCAACTGGTGGAGGAACAGGTTAAGCGCAACACCGATCTCTTCCATCAGGCCATGCAGATGTTTTCGCCCTTCATGGCGGCAACGCCAGCAGCCAAGGAACCACGCAAGGCGGAAGCCAAGGACATCGACGAACTGAAGGAACAGCTGCGCGCGCTGCAGACGAAGCTGGAAAATCTGGGCTGACACGCCGCGTGCCGCGCCGCCGTTTTCCAACGGCCCGCGGCACCGCCGCCCGCAGGCATCAAAGCCCGCCCGCTTACAGGCGCATCAAAGCCCGATCGACACATCCCGCGAAGCCGTGCGCATCGACACGGAGAAGCCGGCAATGACGTCGATGAAGCTGATCGTCATCAGGATGAAGAAGACATGCGTCGCGGCGTTGGCGACCAGCAGGAATTCCACCAGGAAGACGATGAACAGCACCATCGACAGCAGGTGATCCATCAGCGCCTTGGAACTGACGCGCGTTGCCTTGAGAATTTCCACGAACAGAAGAACAAGCGCGATGACGATCAGCAGATCGCCGACATTCATCGTCCAGACCGCACCCGACAGCATCGTCAGCGCCATGACCGTATTGTCAAAAACCGGGACGCCGCCGCTTCCCAGCACGCCTGTCATGCCCAGATTGTAAAGCACGAAGGGCAGAATCAACAACGGAATGGCGGCAATCATCGGCAGGCGCTCCCAATTTCTCGCGCCGGCCTTTCGGGCCTGGCGTCGATCGATCCTTGCTTACAGCAGCATTGCGGTCAAGAAAATGACCGCCTCCGCCTGAGAGCGCAAACAGCCCCCCGGTCAACGGCAGACAACAGAAAAGGGCCGGCAAAAAGCCAGCCCTTCAAAATCAAGCCTGTCGGCGACGCTGATTAAGCGGAAGCCTTCGGGGTCAGAACCTGGCGGCCGCGGTACATGCCTGTCTTCAGGTCGATGTGGTGCGGACGGCGCAGTTCGCCGGAGTTCTTGTCTTCGATGTAGGTCGGCGTCTTCAGCGCATCAGCGGAGCGGCGCATGCCACGCTTGGACGGGCTTGTTTTTCTTTTAGGTACAGCCATTTCATACTCCACTTATCGGGCAAAACTCTGTTTCGCGGCCAGACCGTTGGCCGGGAAAAACAGATGTCAATCTCGGAATTTGCCGGGCTTATACATGCCCCACAGGCGTTTGACCAGTCCCTTCAGCCATTTTTTCGCGATGGCCGGCCGGCAAACCGGTCAGGCCTCGTCCTCCGGCACGATCCAGCTTTCCTTCAGCGCCGCTTCCTGCCATTTGGCAAAGGCCGGATGGGTCTTGACCGCATCCATATAGGCGAGCGAGCCGGGATTGCGGGTGAGGTCGTAGACCTCGAAGCGATTGACCACCGGGGCGAACATGGCATCGGCGGCGGTGAAGCGGCCAAACAGGAACGGACCGCCGGAGCGGGCAACAGCCTCGCGCCAGATCGTCTCGATCCGCTCGACGTCGGCCATCACGCCTTCAGGCAGATCAATCGCGCGCTTCTCGCGGCGGATGTTCATCGGGCAGGCGCCGCGCAAGGCCGTGAACCCGGAGAGCATTTCCATCGAGTAGCTGCGCGCGACCGCCCGCTCAGTGGGATCGTCCGGCCAGAGCCCCGCCTGCGGGAAAAGCTCAGCGGCATATTCGATGATCGCCAGCGATTCCCAGACGCGCACATCGCCATGGTGCAGGACGGGGACGCGGCCGGTCGGCGAGATTTCCTTGAATTTGGGGTGTCCATTGGCAAAATCGAAGGGGATGACGACATCCTCGAACGGCACGCCGCAGGCTTCCAGCGCCAGCCACGGCCGCAGCGACCAGGACGAATAGTTCTTGTTGCCGACATAGAGCGTGAGCTTGGTCACCGGTCTTCTCCGATCCTTGTGAAACGAGGCTCTGCTATAGATGACGCGGCAACCTCACAGCCAATGAAAAGGCCTGATCTCACTCATAAAGACATTTGATATATTCGCCGGAGCGGCCCGCGCGGCGCTCGATCAACGACGCCAGCTGGCGCAGGCCACGGCCGGGTTTTCCCGCATTGCGCTCGAACGGATTGGGCAGCGATACGGCCAGAAGGGCCGCCTGCCGCCGCGTCAGCTTTGCCGCCGGGACGCCGAAATGGTGCCGGGCGGCAGCTTCCGCCCCATAGATCCCCGGCCCCCATTCGGCAACGTTGAGATAGAGCTCCATCATCCGCCGCTTGCTCCAGACGAAGTCGGCGGCGAGCGCCAAGGGCAGTTCCATGCCCTTGCGGATGAAGGAACGGCCATTCCAGAGAAACAGGTTCTTGGCCGTCTGCATCGGGATGGTGCTGGCGCCGCGGGTGGCAGCGCCTTCCAGCGCATCGTTGACAACGCCGCGCATCTGCACCCAGTCGACACCGCCGTGGATGCAGAACTGGCCGTCTTCCGACATCATCACCGATTGCACGAGATTGGGCGAAATATCCTCGAAGGCGACCCATTGGCGGTCATAGCCGCGCAGAAGCACGAGATCGCGCAGCATCAGCGTCGAAATCGGATGAACGAAGCCCGGCGCATAAAGCACGATCAGAACATAGGGCAGACCGACGATCGCCGCTGCGATCAGCAGCAACTGGCGCCGGCGCCGGCGCAAGGCCTGCATCCATCCCCGCGAACGGCTGGAAGACACGTCCTGCTCCTCCCGACTTTCCGGTACGATGTCCACCCCTGAAACGCCCGCCTCATAATCCATCCAATTTTCATAGAACAAGAGCGGATAAAATTGAACGGTTTTCTCGGGAACGCACAGCAAGCCGGGCTGGCGCCCGCCGATATGGTAAAATCCCGTTGCCAGCGGCAGCGCAGTCATGCCAAAGAGCGCCGCATGAGCGAGAACTCCGCATCCTTCGAAGCCCGCCTGAAGGCCAGCGCCGCAGCCGTCGAGACCTGCCTTGCCGGCATTCTTACCGACCGGACGCAGGCCGATGAAATCGCCCGGCCCGCGCCGCTGCTGTCGGCCATGCGCCATGGCGTGCTCAACGGCGGCAAGCGCCTGCGCCCGTTTTTGGTGATGGAGAGCGCCGCCTTTTTCGGTGGCGATCGGCAAGCGGCCCTGCGCATCGGCGCGGCACTCGAATGTGTCCACAGCTATTCTCTGGTTCATGACGATCTTCCCGCCATGGACGATGACGATCTCCGGCGCGGCCAGCCGACCGTGCATATCGCCTATGGCGAGGCCAACGCGATATTGGCGGGCGACAGCCTGCTGACACTGGCCTTCGACATCATTGCAGCGCCCGAAACGAACCTGACCGACCGGCAGAAAACCGAACTGGTGCTCACACTGGCACGCGCCTCCGGCATCGGCGGCATGGCCGGCGGCCAGGCGCTGGATCTGGCAGCCGAGACATCGGCACCGGACGAGGCAGCCATCGTGACGCTGCAGGCGATGAAGACCGGCGCGCTCATCCGCTTTGCCTGCGAGGCAGGCGCGATCATCGCCGGCAGCAGCGCGGACGAACGGCGGCTGATGCGGTCCTATGGCGAGACGATCGGCCTTGCCTTCCAGCTGGCCGACGATCTGCTCGACCTGACGGCCGATGCCAAGACGATGGGCAAGGCGACCGGCAAGGACGCCGCCCGGGGCAAGGGCACGCTCGTTTCGCTGCGGGGCCAGGATTGGGCGGAAACCCGGCTGGCAACGCTGGTGGAGGAAGCGGCCGCTCTGCTTGAACCGTTCGGCGCACGGGCGGATATTCTCAACGAGACTGCCCGCTTCATCGCCAACCGCAGCCATTGACACCGAAAGAACCGATGAGGCACGGAGCAGATGTCCTGCAAGCCGTCCGTCCTTCAAGGCGAAGTTGTCACCGCAACAAGATTGCACATTCTCTTTGCCGGTTTTCTCAGCATGATGACGCCCTGCCACGCGAGACGCGGGCCCGGAGAGCTTTTCGCATGTCCACCCTTCTGCCCTACCTGCCGCAGCTGATGGTCGCCTGGGGCGCCTATATCATCGCCACCGCTTCGCCGGGGCCTGCGGTGGTCGCCATCATCTCCACGGCCATCAGCCGCGGCCGCAATGCCGGCCTGGCGCTGGCCTTCGGCGTTCTGACGGGCTCCTACACCTGGGCGATGCTGGCTGCCGCTGGGCTTTCGGCGCTGATCCGCAGCTACGGCAACGCACTGTTCATCCTGAAGATTGCCGGCGGGCTCTATCTGCTCTGGCTGGCGTTCAAGGCACTGAAGGCAGCGATGCGCAAGGAGACGGAAAACGCGTTGCCGCTCGAAAAACAGCCACCCACGCTGCGCCGTCTCTACTTCAAGGGCCTCGGCATCCATTTGACCAACCCGAAGGCGATCTTCTCCTGGCTGACGCTGGTTTCGCTCGGCACGCCGCAGGACGCGCCGCATGTCATGCCCATCCTGATCGGCGGCTGCATGGTGCTCGGCGTCATCATTTTCATGGGCTTTGCGCTGCTGTTCTCGGTCGAGCCCGTGCACCGTGGCTACAAGAGGGCACGCCGCTGGATCGAAGGCGCCATGGCCGGCTTCTTCGCCTTTGCCGGCCTGCGGCTGCTGACGGCCAAGCTATAGCCTATTCGGCCGCCGCCTGCCCCTGACCGAAACGCTTCTCGATATATTCGCCGACAAGGGTCTCGAAATCGCCGGCAATGTTGGTGCCGCGAATGGTCATCGCCTTCTTGCCGTCGATATAGACCGGGGCTGCCGGAAGCTCGCCGGTGCCGGGCAGCGAAATGCCGATATCGGCATGTTTGCTTTCACCCGGGCCATTGACGATGCAGCCCATGACCGCAACCTTCAGGCCTTCGACACCCGGATATTTCTCGCGCCAGACCGGCATGTTGCGGCGGATATCGCCCTCGATCTTCTGGGCCAGTTCCTGAAACACCGTCGAGGTGGTGCGTCCGCATCCCGGACAGGCGGCAACGACCGGGATGAACTGACGAAAACCCATCACCTGCAGCAGCTCCTGCGCCACCTGCACCTCGCGGGTGCGGTCGCCGCCGGGCTCGGGGGTCAGCGAAATGCGGATCGTATCGCCGATGCCCTGCTGCATCAGGATGCCGAGCGAGGCGGCGGACGAGACGATACCCTTCGAGCCCATCCCGGCTTCGGTCAGGCCCAGATGCAGGGCATGGTTGGAGCGGGAAGACAGCATCGAATAGCAGGCGATCAGGTCCTGCACGTTGGAGACCTTGGCCGACAGGATGATCCGGTTGCGCGGCAGGCCGGCTTCTTCGGCAAGCTCCGCCGAAATCAGCGCCGACTGGACGATGGTTTCGCGCATCACCTGCTGCGCCGTCAGCGGAAAGCCCTTGGCCTGATTGTCATCCATCAGCCGCGTCAAAAGCTCCTGGTCGAGCGAGCCCCAGTTGACGCCGATGCGCACCGGCTTGTCGAACTGGATGGCGCGTTCGATGATCTCGACGAACTGCTTGTCCTTCTTGGCCTTGAAACCGACATTGCCGGGATTGATGCGGTATTTCGCCAGCGCCTCGGCGCAGGCCGGATGATCGGCCAGCAGCTTGTGGCCGATATAATGGAAATCGCCGATCAGCGGCACATCGAGGCCGAGACGCTCGAGACGTTCGCGGATCTTCGGCACGGCGGCGGCACTTTCGTCCCGGTCCACCGTGATGCGCACCAGCTCGGAGCCCGCCCGGTGGAGGGCAGCGACCTGCGCGACCGTCGCGTCGACATCGGCCGTATCGGTATTGGTCATCGACTGGACGACCACGGGCGCCGATCCCCCGACGATCACGCCACCGACATCGACGGCAACGGAGGCCCTGCGGGGTTGCGGTTCGTAATCGAAAGCGGACGTCATGAAAGCCCCTTGCACGTCAGGTTTTGGCGATTTCCCCTGAGGTGGATGAGGAGAGCCGCCTTGTCAACGGCAACATCATGGTTTGACGGCGAATTGATGGCTGCCACCGCCGATCGACTCATCCGCCAAGGCCCCTCATCCGGCCTGTCGGCCACCTTCTCCCCGTTTTGACGGGGAGAAGGACCAAGCGGCAAACTCTGTCATCCCCTCTCCCCGCCCGCGGGGAGAGGGTTAGGGTGAGGGGCCTTTGCAAAGGGCAATCTGCACATGGAAAGTTCAGTCATGCCCCTTCGGATCCGCATGAACCGCGTGACGCGACAGCGCGAGAACGACGATGAACAGGATCGGCACGCTGGTGAAGATGATGGCAAAGCCGGTATGCTCGGCAACGAAACCGATCAGCGACGGCGCAAACAGCATGCCCGAATAGCCCATGAAGGTGGCGACCGACAGCCCGATGCCCGGCGCCAGTCCCGGCATGTTGCCGGCCGCCGAAAAGGCGATCGGCACCATGTTGGAAATGCCGACACCGGCAAGCGCAAAGCCGAGGATGGCAAGCGGCGCGTTCGGCGCAAGCCCCGCCAGCACGAGGCCGACAAGTGCCGTCAAGGTGCAGACGCGCAGGGTCTTCACGCCGCCGAACCGGTCGCGCACGTGATCGCCGGCAAAGCGCATGATCGCCATGGTCGCCGAGAACGCGGCAAAGCCGAAGCCGGACAGGGCAACCGAGGCGCCGAGCTCGTTGCGCAGATAAAGCGCGCCCCAATCGAGCACCGTGCCTTCCGGCACCATCGAAAACAGCGCCACGAGACCGATCAGCCAGGGCAACGGCGTCATCGGCAGCCGCAGCTTCTGCTTGGCGGTATCGGGATGCGGCTGGTCGGCCAGCAACATCGGCCAGGCCACGGCGAGGACACCGAGACAGACCAGGGTGACGAGAATGGCATGCGGCAGCACGCCGAAATGCGCCATGACCAGACCGCCGCTGGCAGCCCCGATCAGGCCGCCGAGGCTCCAGTAGGCATGGCAGGACGACATGATCGCCCGGCGCATGGATTTCTCCACCTCGACCGCATTGGCGTTCATCGCCACGTCCATGGCGCCGACGAAGCCGCCGAGCAGGAACATGCCGATGACGGCCGTCCAGACATTCGGCAGCAGCGTCAACAGCAGAAGCAGCGGCGACAGCAGGACGGCCGTGACCTTGACCACCTTCTGCGATCCCATCCGGGCGATGAAACCGCCGGCGATCGGCATCAGCACCAGCGAACCGACGCCAAAGGCAAGGATCAACAGCCCGAGCACGCCTTCGCTGATGCCCAGCCTGTCCTTGAATTCCGGAATCTTCGGCGCCCAGCTGCCGGTGACGAAGCCGTTCATCAGGAACAGCAGCGAGACGGCCAGCCGGGTCTTCGGCATGTAGCGCGAACGGGCAACGCCGTGCGGCGGGATGATGGTATGTTGGTCCATGGTCTTTGTCCTGTACGATCGGCTGCCGGATTCACGCTGTAATTTCGATAGGGTTGCCGTCGGGGTCCCTGAGAACCGCCTCGTAGAAGCCGTCGCCGGTCATCCGTGCCGGTGAAACGAGCGTGCCCGAAGCCGCGGCCCGCGCCGCCATCGCATCGACCGCCGTGCGGCTGCCGAGCGACAGCGCCAGATGCGCATATCCCTGGCGCTCGCCCGGCTCGTCTCCCGGCGCGATCCAGGGGCCTTGCATGATCTCGATCGACGGGCCGTCCTTCAGGTACAGAAACCGCGAGGAAAACCCGGGCCGCCGGGCGCTTTCATAGAGATCTCCGACGATCGCGCCGAACGTTTCCGCCCAGAAGCGGCAGAGACGGTCGAGATCGGCGGTCCACAGCGCGATATGGGCGATCCTCATGGCTTAACCTCCCGGGCATGCACGACCGAGATGCCCGCTCCGCCGTAGAGTTGGGCGGCATCGTCCGGCGCGTCATGTTCGACGACAAGCGTCGTGCATTCCCGCACGGCGATGACCCTATGCGGCGCAGATGTGCCGAGCTTGTCGTTGGTGGCGGCGGCCAAGACGGCAGCGCTGTTGCGGGCGACGAGCCGCTTGAACGCCGCGTCCTCATAGTCGAAAGCCGTCAGCCCGGCACCGATATCGACGCCGCAGGCTCCCAAAATGCACAGATCCGGCCGCAGCACCTCGACATCGCGCTGCGCCTTGGCGCCGATCGCAGCCCCGATCTGCCGGTCGATCTTGCCGCCGATCAGGATGAGGTCGACATCCGGCTTGTCCATCAGGACGGCTGCGATCAACGGCGTGTTGGTCACCGCCGTCAGTTCCAGCCCCGCCGGCAGCGCCTGGGCAATGGCCAGATTGGTGGACGCGACATCGAAGAAGACGGTCATGCCCGGCTTGATGAAGGCAATGGCGGCGGCAGCAAGGGCCGCCTTGCGCTCGGACGCCTGGCCGACGCGCTCGACAAGGGTCGTGCCGCCGGGCGCAACCGGCAGGGCGCCGCCATAGACCCGCTCGCAAAGGCCGGCGGCCGCAAGTTCGCGCAAATCCCGGCGGATCGTATCCTCGGAGACGTTGAATTCCTGCGCCAGATCGATTGCCAGCACGCGGCCGGACAGCCGCAGGCGGTCCTGAATGAGACTTTGTCTCTGTCGCAAAAGAAGGTCGGCCTGCATGAAACTCTCAATCGTGCATGAATGCGCTTAAATCGGCACAAACATGCATATCGGTCTTTTTTCCGGAATTCAATCGATTTATCCGGCGCAGCGCAAAAACATGCCGCAAAAACCGGCACCCCGCCTTGATTTTAGACGGCACTGGCCAAATTTGCGTTGAAACGGTTCGAAATGGAGAAAAACCTTCGCCCTTGCGCCGCAGAATTGAAGTTTTGTGCGCTGTCATGCATCGGGCCGTATGCGATTGTCCCTTCACACCGGCAGACGGGCCGGACCAAAAAGATGGAAAAAACAATGAAATGGGTTCCCACACTTCTCGCCGCCGCCGCCTTCGCCCAGCTGGTTTCGCTGAGCCCCGCCCTTGCCGGTGAAAACCTCGCGGCCGTCAAGTCGGCCGGCGCGCTGAAGATCGGCACGGAAGGCACCTATGCGCCCTTCACCTATCATGACGAAAGCGGCAAGCTCGTCGGCTTCGACGTCGAGATCGGCGAAGCCGTCGCCAGCAAGCTGGGCGTCAAGGCCGAGTTCCTCGAAGGCAAGTGGGACGGCCTGATCGCCGGGCTCGACGCCAACCGCTACGACGCCGTGATCAACCAGGTCGGCATCACCGAAGCGCGCAAGCAGAAGTATGATTTCTCCGAGCCCTACATCGCCTCGAAGGCCGTGCTGATCGTCAAGACCGACAATGCCGACATCAAGGACTTCCCGGACCTGAAGGGCAAGAAATCAGCGCAGTCGCTGACGAGCAACTTCGGCAAGCTGGCGGAGGCTTCGGGCGCCGAGCTCGTCGGCACCGACGGCTTCGACCAGTCGATCCAGCTGGTGCTCACCGGCCGCGCGGATGCGACGATCAACGACAGCCTGTCCTTCCTCGACTTCAAGAAGAAGAAGCCCGACGCGCCGGTCAAGATCGCCGCCGAACAGGCCAATGCCGACTATTCCGGCATCATCGTGCGCAAGGGCGAACCGGAGCTTCTCGAGGCCATCAACAAGGCGCTCACCGAGATCAAGGCGGATGGCACCTATGATGCGATCTCGCAGAAATATTTCGGCGCAGACGTTTCGAAGTAAGCCGGTTTCTGACCCTTCACGTTACCGTTGCCTGCCCCTCATCCGCCCTTCGGGCACCTTCTCCCCGTCATGACGGGGAGAAGGACGAGGGGACAAACTCCGCACAAGTTCCCTCTCCCCGCGAGCAGGGAGAGGGCTAGGGTGAGGGGCGTTTTCAAAGTGAAGACGGCGGTTGATTGTGAAGCCGCCAACCCGAAATTCGGCAACATCGTTTCAACTGCCCGTTCATACGGTTTCGCACTTTTTCTATCTGAACTATAAGGCATGATCCGTCCCGGCTTTCCGGGGCGGATCATGCCGTTTGAAAGGCCCGCCCATGCCCCCCTGGCTTCAGCTCATGCTCGATTCGCTCCTGCCGCTCCTGCGGGCCGGGCTGATCTTTACGATTCCGCTGACCCTGCTCTCCTTTTCGCTCGGCCTGGCGCTCGGTCTTCTGACCGCCGTCGTGCGGTTGTTCGGGCCGAAGCCGCTGGTCGCCGTGGCGCGGTTCTATGTCTGGGTCATTCGCGGCACGCCGCTGCTGGTGCAGCTGTTCGTGATCTTCTACGGCCTGCCGAGCCTGGGCATCCTGCTCGATGCCTTCCCGGCGGCCCTGATCGGCTTCACGCTCAATATCGGCGCCTATACGTCCGAGATCATCCGCGCGGTGATCTCCTCGGTGCCGCGCGGCCAGTGGGAAGCGGCCTATTCGATCGGCATGAGCTGGAGCCAGGCGATGCGCCGCACCATCCTGCCGCAGGCGGCGCGCGTCGCCGTGCCGCCCTTGTCGAACACCTTCATTTCGCTGGTGAAGGATACGTCGCTTGCCGCCGCCATCACCGTGCCGGAACTGTTCCAGACCGCACAGCGCATCGTCGCCACCACCTATGAGCCGCTGATCCTCTATATCGAGGCGGCGCTGCTCTATCTGGCGCTGAGCTCCGTTCTCTCATCGCTACAGGTGCGGCTGGAAAAACGCTTCGCCCGCTATGGCGGCTTCCTGGAGGCGCGCACATGATCGAGCTCACCCATATCGAAAAACGCTTCGGCGACAATGTCGTGCTGAAGGATATCAGCGTCACCATCGCCGAAGGCACGGTGACCGCGCTGGTCGGCCCCTCCGGCGGCGGCAAGAGCACGCTCTTGCGCTGCGTCAACCTGCTCGAAATCCCCACGGCCGGCACGATCAGGCTGGGCGAGGAAGAGATCGTCTTTGCGCCGGACAAGAAGACCGGCTGGGACGCCATCCAGCGCCTGCGCCGCCAGACCGGCATGGTGTTCCAGAGTTTCCAGCTGTTTCCGCACCAGACGGCCATCGAAAATGTCATGGAAGGGCTGGTCACCGTCCTGAAATGGCCAAAGGCAAAGGCGAGGGAACGCGCCCTTGCCCTGCTGGAAAAGGTCGGCATGGCCCACAAGGCCGATGCCTGGCCGGCAACGCTCTCCGGCGGCCAGCAGCAGCGCGTCGCCATCGCCCGCGCCCTTGCGCCCTCGCCCCGCGTGCTCCTCTGCGACGAGCCGACATCGGCGCTCGATCCGGAACTGGCCGAAGAGGTCGTCGAGGTGCTGAACCGGCTTGCCGCCGAAGGCACAACGATGATCATGGCAACCCACGACCTGCGGCTCGCCTCGAAAGTCGCCGACCAGGTGCTGTTCCTCGACGGTGGCCTGATCGTCGAGAGCGGAGCACCGCGCACCATCTTCCAGACCCCGGAACGGGAACGGACGAAAAAGTTCATCTCGTCGCTGAGTGCTGGAAACAACTACGACATCTGAGGCGGCTCCTTTGTAACCGCCCGGCACGCAGCGCCCTGACCTTGACGGCATGTTGCGCGGGTCTTCACCCTCCCCTCGAGGGGGAGGGTCGGAGCAAAGCTCCGGGGTGGGGTGATCTTCGGCATACGCAATGGACTGTGGCGTGCGCGGTGGTCACCCCCACCCGCCGTTTTGCAGTCTTGCCCCCCCCCCACCCCCCCCACAAGGGGGAGGGAGCAG
>NZ_LGLV01000009.1 GCF_001687365.1 Pararhizobium polonicum | reverse complement strand
ATTGCATATGCCGCAGGTCACCCCACCCCGGAGCTTTGCTCCGACCCTCCCCCTCGAGGGGAAGGTGAAGATGCACCACTTTTCCATCCTCGAAGGATGGCATTGCCGGCCGATCTCGGCAAAGATGACGGACACAAAAACCGGAACCGGGAGAACGCCATGCTGTCTGTTACCCGTCGCGGAACCTTCGCCGCCCTCATCCTTTCCATCGCCCTTTCCCCGGCCTTGGCCGCCTCGCCCGAACCGGTCAAGGCCGAACATGGCATGGTCGTCAGCGCCCAGCATCTCGCCTCCGATGTCGGCGTCGATATCCTCAGGAAGGGCGGCAATGCGATCGATGCGGCGGTGGCCGTCGGTTATGCGCTCGCCGTTGTCTATCCCACCGCCGGCAATATCGGCGGCGGCGGGTTCATGACCATCCGGCTAAAGCACGGCAAGACCACCTTCCTCGATTTCCGCGAACGTGCACCGCTCGCCTCCACCAAGGCCATGTATCTCGACGGCAAGGGCGAGATCGTCAAAGGCGCAAGCACCAGCGGCTATCTGGCGGTCGGCGTGCCCGGCTCGGTGATGGGCTTGGAAACCGCCCGTGAGAAATACGGCACGCTGTCGCGCGAGGAACTGCTGGCGCCGGCCATCCGGTTTGCCAAGGATGGTTTCGTCCTCGATCAGGGCGACGTCGCCTCGCTCGGTAACGGCGCGAAAAAACTGTCGAACGACAAGGCTGCCGCCGCGATCTTCCTCAAACCCGGCGGCAAGACCTTCGAAATCGGCGAAACGCTGGTGCAGCCCGATCTCGCCGCCAGCCTGACCAGCATTTCGCAAAACGGCCCCGACGCTTTCTACAAGGGCGCCATCGCCGACGATATCGTCAAGGCGAGTGCCGCCGCCGGCGGCATTCTCGCCAAGGCCGATTTCGAGCAATATACGGTGCGTGAACTGAACCCCGTGACCTGCAACTACCGCGGCTACGAGATCGCCTCCTCGCCACCGCCAAGCTCGGGCGGCGTGATCATCTGCGAAATCCTCAATGTGCTGGAAGGCTATCCGCTGTCCTATCTCGGCTATGGCTCGGCCGAGACCGTGCATGTCATGGTCGAAGCCATGCGCCATGCCTATGTCGACCGCAACTCGGCGCTCGGCGATCCGGATTTCGTTGAAAATCCGGTCGAAAAGTTCACCGACAAGGCCTATGCCAAGGAGATCCGCGAAAAGATCAGTCCGTTCAAGGCAGGCATCTCGAAGGACCTGATGCCAAAGGGCATGGGCGAAAGCACCGAGACAACGCATTATTCGATCATCGACAATGACGACAATGCGGTGGCCGTCACCTATACGCTGAACGGCTCGTTCGGCGCAGGGGTCGTTGCGCCCGGAACCGGCATCCTGCTCAACAACGAGATGGACGATTTCACCTCCAAGCCCGGCTCGCCCAATCTCTACGGCCTTGTGCAGGGCGAGGCCAATGCGATCGAACCGAAGAAGACGCCGCTGTCATCGATGAGCCCGACGATCATCTCGAAGGACGGCAAGCCCTTCATGGTCATCGGCAGCCCCGGCGGCGCCCGCATCATCACCATCACGCTGGAAACGATCATCAACGTCATCGATCATGGCATGAACATCCAGGAAGCCATCGACGCCCCGCGCATCCACCATCAGTGGCTGCCCGACACGGTGTTCATGGAGCCCTTCGCCCTGTCGACCGACACGCTGAAACTGCTGAGCGAGATGGGCCATGATGTCCAGATCGACGCCAGCTGGCCGGTCTGGGGCCAGGCGGCGGGCATTCTGGTCGGCGGCAAGACTGTGGCTGAAATCGAGAAAGGCGGCGGCGCGCGCTACAACGGCGCGATGGACAGCCGCGCGACATCGGGGGCGGCAAGCGGGTATTGAGATACCCTCCCCCTTGAGGGGGAGGCTCGGAGCGAAGCTCCGGGGTGGGGTGATCCGCGGCATATACAATGGACCATGGTGTTCGCGGTAGTCACCCCCACCCGCCGCTTTGCGGCGACCTCCCCCCTCAAGGGGGAGGTAAGATAAGCCTCACCCCAGAAACCGTTGAACCGCCTCGATCTCGTTCGGGCGGATATCATGCCCGCCCGTGTGCCATTCAGTTTCCACGCTGGCTTTCTGTGCCGTAAAATAGTCGGCAAGGGCCTGCGTCAGCGGCGCCGGGCAGATGGGGTCGCGCTGGCCGGCGGTGATCAGGATCTTTTTGCCGGCAAGCGACGCATTGGCCTTCGGTTTGAAGGGAATGAGCGGATGCAAAAGGATCGCCTTGGCAAACAGGTCTTTCTCGATCAGCAGGTTGGCGAGAATGTTGGCGCCGTTGGAAAAGCCAAGGCCGATGATCTCGGACGCCTGGTGCTCCGCCGCCAGCCGGGTCACGAACTCGGCCATCTTGTCGGTTGCCCGGGCAAGATCGGCCATGTCG
The DNA here is from genome assembly GCF_001687365.1 of Pararhizobium polonicum. Classification (GTDB taxonomy): domain Bacteria; phylum Pseudomonadota; class Alphaproteobacteria; order Rhizobiales; family Rhizobiaceae; genus Pararhizobium; species Pararhizobium polonicum. The sequence continues at coordinate 291,827 of NZ_LGLV01000009.1, read as the reverse complement.
TAGACGCCCTCGCCGGTGCGGCGGAAGAAGCGCGCCGCACCGTGTTCGGACACGTCGCCGCGCGGCGAGACGATCGTTGCATCGGGCAGCAGGTCGCCGCCGAAATCGAAGAACTGCCGCTCGTCGCCGCCGGTGCCGTGGAAGACGAAGAAGATCGGATGTCCAGGCGCCCCGGCCTTCAGCCGGTGCACGTAACCATAGTCGCTCATGATGTCTCTCCCTTAACCTTCCAGCTTTGCCAGATGCTGTTCGAGGATCGGCCGCAAGTGCTTGTGCTGCTGCGGCAGCTTCAACGCCTCACCGAGATGGGCGGTATCCTCGTCGCGGTCGAAGCCCGGTTCGTTGGTGGCGATCTCGAACAGCACGCCGCCCGGCGCGCGGAAATAGATCGCCCAGAAATAGTCGCGGTCGATCACCGGCGTGACATTGTAGCCGGTGTCCATCAAAGCCTTGCGCACCTCCAGCTGCTTTTCCCGGTTTTCGACCGAGAAGGCGACATGGTGCACAGAGCCCGCGCCCTGCTGGCCGCGCTGGATGTTCGGCATGGTTTCGAGATCGACAAGACCGGCGCCATTGCCGCCGGGCACGATCAGCCGGGTGACGCCATCCCTGGCCTCCAGCGTCTCGTACCCTATGAATTTCAACAGCTCGGCTGTCGCCCCTTCATCGCGAAGCCGCATGGCAACGGAGTGGAAGCCGCGGATCGCGTGATCCCCGGAAACGCCGTTGGCGGTCCAGACCGGGCGATTGTCGTCCCTGACCTCGACCAGCGCAAAGCCGTCGCCGTCGGGACCGGCAAAGTTCAGCCGCTTTTCGCCAAAGGTTTGTTCCGCCTTCAGGCCGGTAACGCCGTGGCTAGAAAGCCGGTCGCTCCAGAAACCGAGCGACCCTTCCGGCACCGAGAACACGGTGGTGCCGACTTCGCCGGTGCCCGGACGGCCCGGGCCCATGTCGGGGAACGGGAAATAGGTCATCACCGTGCCGGGTGCGCCGGTCTCGTCGCCATAATAGAGGTGATAGACATCCGGTGCATCGAAATTGACGGTTTTCTTGACCCGGCGCAGGCCCAGCACATCGGTGAAAAACCGGTTGTTGGTGCGGGCGTCCGCCGCCATCGCGGTGACGTGATGCAGTCCCTTGATCTGAGTGAGCATGATCTGATCCCTTTCTGCCCGCTGAAACCCGGGCCCCGTTTCACCTCCCTAGATGGGCTCATTTCCGCCCTGGCGATAGACGCGCGGGACTGGACGGATTGTCTTCCAGAAGTGAACAGCAAAAGGAAACTGTTCGAAGATTGGCCGGCAGGTGCTGGCGGACTGTGCCGGCGGCGAAGTGACGTGAAGAAAAGACGATCGCAATCAAAGGGCGTATTTCTCCGGCATCAAAAACCAAAAGTTGACAAACCGGAAAGATCGGTCTATTGCTTCGGCCATCGATAGTTGTTTGACTGATATTTGTTTCTGCCCGCGCTTGTCGCGTCTCTGACGAACTTCCCCCTTCAAAAATCGAGATTACTGACCGCTGTGCGTCGTACAGCGGTGGATAGATGTTGCTATTGAAAGGGTTCGTTATGACCACTGGCACAGTTAAATGGTTCAATTCCACAAAGGGCTTCGGCTTCATTCAGCCTGACAACGGCGGCGCGGACGTTTTCGTTCACATCTCCGCTGTCGAGCGTGCCGGCATGCGCGAAATCGTCGAAGGCCAGAAGATCGGCTACGAGATGGAACGCGACGCAAAGTCGGGCAAAATGTCCGCTTGCCAGCTCCAGGCTGCCTAAATCGGATCTAGCCTCTCCGGTGACCACGGATGTACTGGCATCGTTGAAGAGGTAAAAATCCAATGGAAGGTCAGGCCTCTTGCCTGGCCTTTTTTCTTGGCCGAACGGCCAATACGCACACCGTTTCGACAGAATGATCTGGCTGAAACGCAGGTGCGATAGCACCAGGATATCATTTTGACCGAGAATTCGACAAAAGCCCGCGATCAGGCGGAATCCGCCTTCAGCAGGACGCAGACCCAGTTCATGGCCCGCAACCGGACGATTTCGGAAATCGACGCCGTGGCGGCTGAGCGCGAGGCAAAGACCCTGCGGCTGCGCGAACTGCGGCTGGAAAAGGAAGCTGCCGCGCCCGTCAAGGCCGCAGTCGTGCGGAAATCCGCAAAACGCTGATTGCGTGACGCAGTTTCCCCGGCCGCCATATCGCTGTTATGCTTTCGCGTCATGAAATAGGACGTGAAAGACGGCAGTCTCTCTGTTTTTTTACCGCTTCCACCCTATCTTGAGGAAGCACAAAATGCGAAACGACACCTGTGTCGGCTGGCAAGGCGATAAATTCTTTCCCGGCCACGACCGACCGACGATACATTCACCAACAAGGACGACGAAGATTGAGACACGCATCCGATAATGGCTTTGCCGATCGGCGCAAAGCCGCAGCCGAAGCCAAGCAGCAGCTTCTGAAGAAATTTGCAACGGCCCCGAAGGCCGACGATCCGGCGCTGGCTGCCAAGCTTGCCGAGCGTCAAGCCAATGCGGCTGCCCGCGAAGCCCGCCGCGCCGAGCGCGACCGCCTGAAGCAGGAAGAAAACGAGCGCCAGCTCGCCGAAGCGGCGGCACTGACGGCCGCAGCCGAACTGGAATCGAAAGCCGAAGCAACGGCCCGTGAAGAAGCGGCCCGTGAGCGCATCGCCCGTGTTGTCGCGGACGAAGCCGAACGCAAGGCCGAACGCGATCGCCGCTATGCGGCCCGCAAGGCCCGCCAGCGCTAAATTGCTGTGTCGGCAAGCGCGGTGAGCCGGATCATTGTGTCCGGCCCTGCCTCCCGGTTCGGCCGGCGAAGGCGTTTCAGGCCCCCTCGCCGCTTTCGGCCAGTTTCTTCAGGTCCATCGCGGTTTTCACCGTTGAAGCCGCCGCCGCGGCCGACGACGAATCGCCACCGGCGACCTGAACTGTCGGCGACGCGAAGACGACGCCGTTCTGGGTAAACGCCTCGCGGATCATCATATAGGCCCGCCGGCGGATCGTCGTCTGATATCCCGGCTTGGTCATCATCGCGAAGCTCAGGTCGATGCCGTAGTCGCCGAACTGCTCTACGCCCTTCATCTTCAGCGTTTCGATGATCAGCGGCCCAAGCTCCTCATCCTCGAGCAGCGCCGCCCCAACCCCCTTGACCATTTTGCGGACCTTGTTGATGTCGGTATCGTAGCCGACCGAGATCGTGAACTTGTCGATCACCCAGTCGCGGCTCATGTTTTCGATGGCGCCGAGCGTGCCGAAGGGCACGGTGAAGACCGGGCCGCGATGGTGGCGCAGCTTGACCGAGCGGATGCTGAAGGATTCGACGGTTCCCTTGTAGCTGCCGCTCTGGATATATTCGCCAACCCGGAAGGCATCGTCCATCATATAGAAGACGCCGCTGATCACATCCTTGACGAGGGTCTGCGACCCGAAACCGATGGCCACGCCGAAGATGCCGGCACCTGCGATCAGCGGGGCGACCTGCACGCCGAGGCCGGACAGAACCATCATCACGGCGATCAGGGCGATGACGATGGCCAGCATGGTGCGCAGGATCGGCAGCAACGTCAGCAGCCGGCCGTTTCGCGCCGCATGCGCGCTGTCGGCGGTGGAAACCTGCGCGTGCTCCAGCGTCCGGTTGATCACCGCCTTGGCGATCTGCCACAGGATATCGGCAACAAGCAGGATGATCGCACCCGCCAGAACGCCCTGGATGATGCGGTCGGTCATCGCTTCACCGGTGAACATCGACGATCGCTTGTTGATGAGGAAGGCGAGCCACAGAACGGCAAGCGTGATGATGATCGCCCGCGCCCCGCGCTCCACCAGCACTTCGACCACGGGATTGCCGCTGCCGGGAACGTCGGGCGTGCCGCCGAAGGCATTTCGCGCCATCGCGGTGGTCGCCTTCAGGAGCCCCGGCAGGATGAGCGCGTAGATGCCGAGCCAGAGGATGATGACGAGGCCCGCCACCCACAGCCCCCACAGCAGGCACAGATAAAATGTCAGCGCCCATTCCATGGCCCCGCGGCCATGCGGCCGGGCTATGGCCGCCGGCCGGTTCCAGACGGTCTCGATGGCAACCAGCAGCATGCCGAGTCCGAGCGCGTAGCCGACCGTGGCCCTGACGCCGGGCTCGATGCTGAGCGCAACCATCACGCCGACCAGAGCCCAGCCGGCAAAAAAGACGCAGGCGAACCAGAAGATACGTTTGTACCAGAAGACTGCGGAAGCGCGATCGATCGGAACCAGCCCGGCTGTGGCCGCAACGTCTTTGCCGGTGCGCGGCCCAATCAGGACAAGCCGGGCGATGCGGATCACGAAGCGGCAGGCAATGACACCCAGAAGCAGAGGCAGCATTATCGCGTCCAGAAGCGGCGGCCAGGTCATCGCCATGAACAGGCCAAGGCTCGCCAGGCTGAAGGCGACCAGAGGCGCCAGCACCGCAAACAGGTGGCGGCCGGCACTGTGCAGCGGATTTTGCCTTGCCCCATCCGTCTGCGCCAGCGCCGCATGCATGCGGCTGCGGCTGGCAATGCGGTGAAACAGCCACTCGGCGCCGAGACCGATCAGCACCATCGTCAGGAAAAGCCCGAACACGCCGAGCGGACCGTGGCCATTGATATCATCGGCGATGGTGCCACCGGCGCGCATGAATTCGGACGAAACCTGGGGAATTGCCTCGCCAATTTTGCGCAGATGGTCGCGTATCCTGTGTCCCAAAGCGCTGAATTCCGTTGCGGACATGCTCGTGTCCGCTTCAGCGGCCGGCGCAGCCGTCTGCTTGTTCAGCAAGGCGCGGATCTCGGGATCGTCGAGCAGCTTGATGAGTTGGTCGACCTTGTCCGCCGATGCCGCCGGACTGGCGGTCTGCGCCAGAACGGGCTGAACGGTGGAGACCGCAGCCACACACATCAGCAATGCGGCGAACCAGAGCCGCAAGACGGATAGCGGGATATCGAAAGTCCTCTTCACGCGCCGCTCCCTCAACTGATCTCACCCGGCCAGCATATTCATGCAATTTAGAGAGTTAGATCATTGCCACTACACTTTGTCACCTGCCTCCGGCCCCTTCAGCCAACCAGCCCCCGGCCTCCTGTCACGAAAGCGATGGCGGCGGCCAGCGTCTTGCCGGAAAACGGTTTGACGACCAGTTGCACCAACGGCCCCGGCGTCACGCCTTCGACATCGCTGTGGCCGGTGGCAAAGACCACCGGCAAACCGGGTAGCAGGATCCTCGCGCGCTCCGCCAGCATCACCCCCGACATGTCGGGAAGCCCGACATCGGTGACGAGGACATCGACGGTCCGTTCGGACAGGACCACAAGCGCCGTCTTCGCGTCGGCTGCTTCCAGCACGGCGTAACCCTGATCCTCGAGCATATCGACCGTGCTCGCGCGGATCAGCCAGTCGTCTTCGCAGACCAGGATCGTCTGTTTGCCATCCGGCCGCATCCCGATGCCGGCCTCCTGCGCCGGGACCTCCACCGCCGATGCGCGTGGCAGCGCCTTGGCCAACACATGGCGGATCCGGCGAGCAAGCGCTTCGCGGGTATAGGGTTTGCTCAAAAGTTCGACCCCTTCATCGAGGCGGCCGGAATGGACGATGGAGTTTTCGGTATAACCGGAGGTGAACAGCACGCCCAGATGCGGCAGCCGCTCCAGCGCCTTGCGCGCCAGCTCGGGGCTTTTCAGCGCGCCGGGCATAACGACATCGGTGAACAGCAGATCGATGGATGCGCCGCTTTCGATGATTGTCAGGGCGCTCTGCGCGTCCCTCGCCTTCAAGACCCGGTAACCGAGATCGCTGAGAATGGCGACGACGGTATTGCGCACGGCCTCGTCATCCTCCGCCACCAGAATGGTTTCGTTGCCGCCGATGACGGGACCGGCATCTCTCTCGACGATCACGTCTTCGGACTGCGGCGATCGCGGCAGATAGAGCTTGATCGTCGTGCCTTGGCCTAGCTCGCTGTAGATCTTGATATGGCCGCCGGACTGCTTGACGAACCCGTAGACCATCGACAGGCCAAGCCCCGTGCCCCTGCCCTCGGGTTTCGTGGTGAAGAATGGCTCGAACACCTTCTCCAATGTTTCCACCGACATGCCCGTGCCCGTATCGGTGACGGCGAGCAGGACATATTGCCCGGGCGGGACATCGGCATAGGCCTGGGCATAGTCGCTGTCGAGGAAGGCATTGCCCGCCTCGATCGTCAGCTTGCCGTTGCCGTCCATGGCATCGCGGGCGTTGATGGCGAGATTGAGGATGGCGTTCTCGACGTTGCCGGGGTCGATATAGGTATTCCACAGGCCGCCGGCGACAATCGTCTCGATCTCGATCGCCTCGCCGAGGGACCGGCGGAGAATATCATCCAGATTGCGCAGCAGCCGGCCGATATTGACGACCTTCGGCGCCAAAGGCTGGCGGCGGCCGAAAGAGAGCAGTTGCGATGCGAGTTTCGCGCCGCGTGCGACGCCGGCCATGGCATTGTGGATACGCTGTTCGGCCCGGTCGTTGCCCGCCAGCTCGCTGAGGAGCAATTGAAGATTGCCGCCGATCACCTGCAGCAGATTGTTGAAATCGTGTGCCACGCCACCGGTCAGATTGCCGATCGATTCCATCTTCTGGCTCTGGCGCAGGGCGTCCTGGGTCTGGAGCAGTTCCGTGGTGCGCGCCTCGACGCGCTGCTCCAGCGTCGCCGCCAGATCGGCAAGGGAGGCCTCGGCAATCTTCTGCTCCTGAATGTCAGTGTTGGTGCCGATCCATTTCTCGATCCTGCCGGTGGCATCGCGCAGCGATACGGCACGGGCGATATGCCAGCGATAGGCACCGTCGTGCCGGCGCAGCCGGAACTCCGCTTCATATTGCTGGCCGGCATGGCGCGCTGCCGCCCAGGATTCAGCGGCATTCCGCAGATCGTCCGGATGAACGATGCTGCCCCAGCCGTCGCCATCGAGCGTGCCTGCGGGCGCTCCGCTGTATCGATAGACGCGGTCGTTGAACCAGTCCAGCCGGCCATCCGGCCGAGCGGTCCAGACATGGTTGGGCATCGACTGCGCCAGATTGCGGAACCGCGCCTCGCTTTCGCGAATGGCAGCCTCCGCGCATTTGCGGTCGGTAATATCGAAGGCAACGCCGATGAAGCGCCGCTGCCCGCTTTCGGGACTGGAGACCACCTCGCCGCGCCGGGCGATCCAGCGGATGTCTCCGGTTGCGGCGTCGACCCGGCGATATTCGACATAGTCGAGCGGATTGTTCTGGCCGAGTTTGGCCGGACCGCTTGCGGTGCGATCGTCCGGATGCAGCAGATCGACCAGAAGCCGATCCGTTACCACGACATCGGCGGCAAGGCCCCAGATCCGGCGATACTCGTCCGACACGTCCAGCATTCCGGTCTCCGGATACCACTCGAACGTGCCGATGCCACCGGCCTCCTGGGCGATGCGCAGGCGCTGTTCGGTCCGGACGCGCAGGGTCGTATCCACCACGATGGCCAGCACGCCCGCCGGGATGCCATCATCGTCCGGGACCGGACTGCAGTCGAGGTTCAGCCAGACGTCTTCCGGCGCGCCGTTGCGCTCGATCACCAGATGCTGGTCCCTGCAGCTGAGTGTTGCGCCGCCCAGCACGGCATCAAGCACATTGGCATCGAAGGCGACGATCTCGGGCCAGTGCTCCCGTATGTTGGAGCCGAGCGATGCCGGGTGGCGCCCGCCGGCAAAAGCCGCGAAACCGTCGTTGTAGATCATGACGCCGTCGGCGCCCCACATCAGGAGCATAGGCACCTTGGCGCGCAGGACGACGGCAACGATAGACTTGAGCCCTGTGGACCAGCTCGAAAGAGGGCCGATCGATGTCTGCGCCCAGTCGAAGGTATTGATCAGCGATGCGATCTCGCCGTCCACGGCGAGGAACGGGTATCGCATGTCGGATGCAGCCGCTTGCATGAAAACCTGAAATGAAAAAGAGTAAATTCCGCGCCACGACATCAATCGTCAGCAAGGGCTAGATAGAGCGCTTTGCCCGCGCATCAATCGCGTGCCGGCAAAGTTTTTGCCACTTTCCTGTTCGCCCGAAAACAGGCCCGAAAAGGATAGCACATCTGGGCTTTTCAAGCACGAGCCAGTGGACAGATAGAGGACGTTACTCCGCCGCCTTTGCCAGAGCGGACGGCGCTTTTCTCCGGCGGTCGGGAATGAGCTGGGCGTAGAGGGCCGCATATTGTCCGGCGCTTCGCTCCCAGGAAAAATTGGCCTTCATGCCCTGGTTCTGCAGCCGCGCCCATTTCTTCGGCTCGCGATAGGCAGCGAAGGCGCGGTGGATGGAAAACCGCAGGTTCTCCGCCGTTGCCGGATGAAACTGGAAGCCGGTTGCCACCCGGGCCGAGACCGCCGCGTCATTGGCATCGATGATCGTTTCCGACAGGCCGCCGGTGCGCGAGACGACAGGGACCGCGCCGTAGCGCAGGGCATACAGTTGAGTGAGGCCGCACGGTTCGAAGCGCGACGGCTGGATGATGACGTCGCAGCCTCCGTGGATGAGGTGGGCGGTCGCTTCGTCATAGCCGATCCGCACGCCGATCCGATCGGGATGCCGGCCGGCGGCGGCCAGAAGCGCCGTCTCGATATGCTCCTCGCCCTTGCCGAGCACGATCAGCTTGCCACCGAGCGCGGAAATCTCCTCCGCCACCTCAGCCAGCATGTCGCCGCCCTTTTGCCAGGTCAGCCGGGTCACGGCGGCAAAGACCGGTCCCGGTCCGCCATCCAGCCGGAAGGTCTCCAGCAGTCTGGCGCGATTCTGTTCTCTCAGCCGAATTCTCTTGTGGTCGTATTTGACCGGCAGATAGGCATCCGTGGCCGGGTTCCAGATATCCATGTCGATGCCGTTGACGATGCCGGTCAGCGCCCGTGGACGTGAACTGAGCGCCCCCGCCATGCCCATGCCAAGCTCCGGCGCGATCACTTCGCGGGCATAGGTGGGGCTGACGGTGGTAATGGCGCTGGCGGTGCGGATGCCGCCCTTGAGATAGCTGACATCGCCGTAATATTCGAGGCAATCGAGCGACACCGCTTCCGGCGGCAAACCGATCTGGCTGACGACCGAGGTTGGGAACTGGCCCTGGAACGCCAGATTGTGGATCGTCAGAACGCTCGGAACCTTCCTGGCATTGCTCGAATATTGCATGTAGACGGAAGTCAGCGCCGTCTGCCAATCATGGGTATGGACCAGATCGGGCGACCAGCCCGCGATCAGACCGCCGGCAATGGCCGATGCCACATAGGACAGGACGGCGAAGCGTTTCCAGTTGTCGGGATGATCGTGGCCCCATTCATCGAGATAGGGACCGCCGGGACGATTGTAGAGGGCGGGCGCATCAAGGATGAGCAGATCGAGCTGCTCGTAGCGCGCTTGCAGCAGCGAGGCCGGAGCGCCGAACAGATCGGGGAAGAAATAAATCTGCCGGGCATCGGGCAGATTGGCAAACAGCTGGGGGTATCCGGGAACCAGCGTGCGTGTCTGGCAATTGTAGCCTTCCAGAGCCTTCGGCAACGAGCCCGTGACATCGGCGAGACCGCCGGTCTTGATCAATGGAAAAATTTCCGACGCCACCGAAAGTATCTTCACGCAGATCACATTCCTTGTACCAACGGTTTATCACTGCGACGCGATTGCACGAAGCACGTCGGCGAGCCCCATGATGTGGCAAAGAGAAGTCGATGTCCGCAGAAAAGCGCATCGGGGATCAAATTTTTTGCAGTGCGAAAACGATCCGCTACAAACGGCAAGGTCGCGCCTCCACTATCGCGTCCAGACACCTCCGGACACGGGAACCGCAGCGTGGAACCGTGTGAGATGCCGGCTTTCCGGCATCTCACCGCATGTCAAAGAAATCAGGCAGTCCGGCTGCGCTTGCGTGTGGCAGGTTCGATTGCCGCGTCGTTCTTGACGACCGAGAGCTTCGAGGCCTTTGCAGGCGTCAGCGGAATGCTGCCGGCTTCCTCCGTCAATTCCCGCAATGCCTGCAGCCAATGCGTGTCGTGGCTGCCGTCCGGGTGGCCATCGGCTTCCCAGAGAGCATAGGCACGTATTCTGATATCGTCTTCGCTGATACCCGTCATCTGCTTCTCCCTTGCAAAATGGTCAACAACAACTGTGACGAGAGCGCTTGGTTTCGCCGGAAATTTCAGCACGATCTGTCACCGCACTGAATTTTCGGACCTGGAAACCGGGGATTCTACAACAGGATTACGCGCTCCCAAGGCTGCGAAAAGGACGCGTCAAAAACGATTCGCACCCAATCCTGGGTGTAGTTTGCGTGCAATCCAAAGATAGCGCAACCACTACGTGGTGTTTTTGCACTGTCTTCTTCGGAACGAAAAACGGCCAGCCCCGTTATGTCCCTTGGGCTGGCCACAGGGCCGGCAATTCGGGAGCTTGCCATGAGAACAATCATCCTCGCCCTGGCGTTGATCGCCACTCCGGCCGCCGCGCAGACGATGAAGGTCGAGGATCTGTGCGTGAAAGTGGCAAAGCACCTGCTGATGACCGAGACCTTGCACACCGGCGTGGTCCAGTCGTTCCCCGAACTCAAGCCGCCGGGCGCGCGTATGACCTATTCCACCCGCGACGGCGTCGAGAAAAAGGACATGGTCGATACGTTCGAATGCCAATTCGACAGCGCCAAGCCGCCGTTCGGGCTGAAGCGCTTCTGCCTTGCCAGCACTTGCTACTCGGCGGATGAAAAGAACGAGGAAAACAAGCGCAGGTTCGAGGAGGTCCGAATCCTGCTGGAGCGCGACGGCCTGTAGCCGCCCAGTGCTATGAACCGTTCCTGGTCGCCATCCAGATGACATGACGGGCGCCACGGCCTTTGGTGCTGGCGCGCACCGACAGTTCCTCGACAGCAAACCCGGCGTCGCGCAGCCGCCGCGTGAACCCCGCATCGGGCGCCGACGACCAGACGGAAAGAACGCCGTTCGGCCTGAGCGCCTTGCGCGCCGCGCGCAGGCCGGAGACGCTGTAGAGATCGTCATTGGCCCTGCGGGTCAGCCCCTCCGGGCCGTTGTCGACATCCAGAAGGATCGCGTCGTAGCCGCTGGAGGCTGATTTGATCAGATGGCCGACATCGCCTTCGCGGATCACCACCCGCGCATCGTCGAGGCAGCCCGAAAACACCTCGGCCATCGGCCCACGGGCCCAGGCGACGACGGCAGGCACGAGTTCGCCGACCGTTATCCGCGCATCTTTGGGGAGTTCGGCGAGCGCCGCCCGCAGCGTGAAGCCCATGCCGAGCCCGCCGATCAGCATATGCGGCCGGGCATGGGTGCGGATTCGCTCGTAGGAAAGGCGCGCCAGCGCCTCTTCCGAGCCGCTGAGGCGGCTGTTCATCAGTTCGATCGCGCCGAGCATGATGGAGAATTCGCTGCCGCGCTGCTTCAGCCGCAGTTCCCCGCCGCCATCGGGCATTATCGCTGTATCAATCAGGGTCCAGGGTATCACGCGCGCTTCCAATCGTTTCAGGCGGACGCGATAGCACAAATGGATCGGGAAAACAGTCCATAACATCGCCACACCGCGGCTGAGCAAGGAGCCGGTGTCGGCTGGCTATGAAGGACTTGGGGGTTCCTCTCCCGTGCCTCGACGGGATCGAGACCGGAGGGAAACAGGCCGACCGTGGATCAAGGCCTATGGAGCAACAGTTTCGGGGGGAGTGTTTGCCGGCTGGCGGTAGGCGGCGATCGCTGCTTCGCAAGCTCGTTTGAACCGCATCGAGGGCCCTTCGCTGCCGGTGGCGAGTTTGCTGACCTGGGCGCCCTCCATCAGCATCGAGAGGGTATCGGACAACAGTTCCGGCTCGCTTACCCCGGCATCGCGACAGAGCTTTTCGAGGCGCTGGCGCTGCGCCAGCTTGAAATTTTCGATGACCACATGGGCCGGATGGCCCTGTTCCTTGAGTTCGACGGCGGCATTGGCAAGGTCGCAACCAAATTTATTGTCTTCGAGACACTGCGCTCTGGCCTTCACCCAGCCCATGAGCTGGGCCATCGGGTCGTTTGGATGGGAGGCTTCAAGCTGGTCCCAGAAGGCGGCTGCTTTTTCCGATGTATATCGCAAAGCCTCACAGACAAGGTCGTCCTTCGAGCCGAAATGACGGTAGAGCGTCATCTTGTTGGTTTCGGCGGCCTCCGCGATGGCATCGACGCCGATGCCGCGGATTCCGTGTTGCCGAAACAGCTCGCAAGCCATTGAAACAATACGATCGCGCGGCGCCTGACGCGCCTGCACACAGTCACCTTTTTCCAGCCTTACATCTGCCGGTTTCGGGGCTGATACGGATTTCGAATTTTTATTGACAAGGCTTCTTGACATAGGTGTGACCGGTCGGTAACTATTCGAATGTTACTTAGTGGTAACACCGCAAGAAAACGATGTCAAGTTTAAGACACCGGCCGGGATCCGCCCGCCGGAAAAGACGATGAACCCGAAGGAATACCCCAATGCACCAGGCAAACAGCGATCTGACCATCACAGAGGTCCTGACGGACCCGATGATCCGTGCCGTCATGCGTGCGGATGGCGTCACGACCAATGAAATGAAAACGCTCCTCTATTCGGCTGCCAGCGCACTTCGCCAGATGCAGCCCGGGACGGTGAGCGCCAAGAATCATACGGCCAACCTGCTCGCGGCGCCCAAACGCCGACTGCTGTCGATGGTCCACCCCCTCGCCTCGCGCGCCGACTGCCTGCGCCTGAGCGCGTAGCACAACCGTTCTGCCGGCGCTTCCCCCAACAGGAGCGCACATAAAAAACCCAGCCGGGCACCTCCGCCGGCTGGGTTTTTCTTTTCAGGCCCGGGCTCCGGCGGCACTTATGCCGCGCGGCGTCCGTAAGCATCGCTGCGATCGGTGGCCTGCAGCGTGAAGCGCGCAATCAGGGCGCGCAGATTGACGCTCTCATTGGCCAGCGTCGCCCCCGCCGCATTGGTCTCCTCGACCATCGCAGCGTTCTGCTGGGTAACCTGGTCCATCTGGTTGACGGCGGTGTTGACCTCGGCAAGGCCCGCTGACTGCTCGCGGGCCGATGTGGCGATGGCATCCATGTGCTGGTTGATCGTCACCACATAGGCCTCGATGGTCTTCAGCACGTCGCCGGTTTCGCTCACCAGCTTGACGCCGTTTTCAACCTCGGCCGTGGAATTGCGGATCAGCTCCTTGATTTCCTTGGCGGCCTTGGCAGACCGCTGCGCCAGTTCGCGCACTTCCTGGGCGACGACGGCAAAGCCGCGCCCCGCGTCCCCTGCCCGCGCCGCTTCGACGCCGGCGTTCAGCGCCAAAAGGTTGGTCTGGAAGGCGATCTCGTCAATGACGCCGATAATGCTGGAAATCTGGCTGGACGACTGCTCGATCCGGCCCATGGCGTTGACCGCGCTGGCAACGACGACGCCGGACTGCGATGCACTGGCATTGGCCTTGGCGGCGATGCTGCGCGCCTCCTCGGTGCGCCGCGACGAACTGGCGACATTCACCGTGATCTGGTCGAGTGCGGCGGCGGTCTCTTCCAGCGAGGCCGCCTGCTGCTCGGTGCGGCGCGACAGGTCGTCGGCGCTGTGACTGACTTCGCGCGATCCGGTGTCGATCAGGTCGGCGGCCTGCGCCACCGAAGACAATGTCTCCTGCAACTGGCTGACCGTGGCGTTCAGATCATGGCGCAAGGCCTCGAAATCCGGTGCAAATGGCTCGTTCAACTGGAACGACAGATCGCCGGCGGCAAGCCGCTTCAGGCCAGCAGCGAGACCGGAGGTCGCCTGCCGCAGGCGGGCTTGCGCGGCGGCTTCGGCCTCTGCCGTGAGGTGCTGGCGGTCGGCTTCGGTCCGGCGGCGCACTTCCTCGGCCTCGAGTTCCAGGCGCCTGTTGGAGATAGCGGCCTGGCGAAACACCTCGACAGCGCCGGCCATGGAACCGATTTCGTCGGCGCGGTCGGCATAGGGAATGGCCTTGTCGGTATCGCCATCGGCCAGATTGATCATCGACCGGGTGATGATGCCGATTGGCCGCGCGATGCCGCGCAGGGCATAAAAGGTCGATATCGCGATCAGCAATGCAACGGCCGCGATGATCGCATAGACGAAGGCGGTTGCCGATCCATGGGTATCCGTCGTCAGCTGGACAGCCTTGCCGACATCCTCGAATTTCATCGCGGCCAGCTCGTCGATCGCCTGAAAGGCGGGATCGGAGATCGTGTTCATGTTGGCCAGCGCCTTGGCGGCGCCGTCATACATGCCCATCTTCGACAGGTTCATCATGCCTTCACCGGCCTTGATATAGGCGTCGATCCCGTCGGTGATCCGCTTCAGAATGTCGCGCTCCTTGTCCGAGGCGGCAAGTGCTGCATAGCGTGTCGTGACCGTCCCGATATCATCCTGCGATGTCTTGATCGCTTCTTCCGCCGCTGCCGTCGCCTGCGGCGACGCGGCGGTGATATGGGCGAGATAGTCGATCTTCATCTCCAGCATCTTCGCCTTGATGTCCTTTGCCGCCAGCATGCCGGGCAGTGATTCAGCGGTGATGCGCTGCGTCGCCTGCTGGATGCGCGACAGGGAGTCGAGGGAGATCCAGGCGAAACCGGCCATGATGATGGCAATGGCCGAGAAGATGGCGACAAGCGACGTTCTGATAGACGGTCGGGACATGCACGGGCTCCATAATCGGTACGGTCCTTCCCGTCGCAGACGGTGAAGGGGCAACCCGGAGCAGGCCTCATGACTGGCGGGATCGATCTGCCGGATTCATTCCGGCAGCGCGCTCAATTTCGTCGCCAATATCCACTTAAAACGATTAAAACATGGTAAGCGTTTGAACTTCTGCCCAATCCGTTGGCAAAAGCCTCAAACGCGGTCAGACTTTGACGGCCTGTTCGGCAAAATCCTCGGTTCCGAAGAATTTCAGATAGCGCTCGACCTCCGACGGTTCGCCGGTCGCCTTGCGCGGATTGTCCGAGAGCTTGACGGCCGGCCGGCCATTTGCGTCGCTGACCTTGCAGACGATGGAGATGGGATTGAGGCCGCTGATCTCCATCGGCGCACAACCGGCAAAATCATTCGTCAGGTTGGTGCCCCAGCCGAAGCTCATCCGGACCCTGCCTTCGAAATGGCGGTAGGTTTCGAGGATCGTCTCGGCGTCCAGTCCGTCCGAAAAGATCAGCAGTTTCTCCCTGGGGTCGCGGCCCATCTTCTGCCACCAGGCGATGATCTTTTCACCGCCTTCGATCGGCGGCGCGCTGTCGGGGCGAAACCCGGTCCAGTCGGCCACCCAGTCGGGCGCATCGCGCAGGAAAGCCGCCGTGCCGAAGGCATCGGGCAGAACGATCAGAAGATTGCCGCCGTAAAGCTGGTTCCAGTCTTGCAGGACCTTGTAGGGTGCCTCGCCCAACTCCTGATCGTTGCGCGCAAGGGCGGCAGCGACCATCGGCAGTTCGTGCGCGTTGGTGCCGAGCGCTTCGAGATCGGTATCCATGGCGAGAAGTACGTTGCTGGTGCCGGAAAAGGACTTGCCGATGCCTTCCTTCAGCGCCTCGACGCACCAGCGCTGCCAGAGGAAGCTGTGGCGGCGGCGGGTGCCGAAATCGGAAATGCGCAGATCCGGATAGGCCCGAAGCTGCTCGACCTTCGACCACATCTTGGCTTTCGCCCGGGCATAGAGCACATCCAGGGCAAAAGGCCCCATATCCTTCATCGCCGTGCGCGAGCGCAACTCGTTGACGATCGCCAGCGCAGGAATTTCCCACATCGTCGTATGGGTCCACTTGCCCGGAAAGGTCAGTTCGTATTGACCATGCTTGCGTGACAGTTCGTAGTCGGGCAGCTGGAAATCGGCGAGCCAGGCGAGGAAGTCGGGCGCGAAAATCTGCTTGCGGCCGTAGAAGGTGTTGCCGGCGAGCCAGATCATCTCCTTCTTGGTGAAGCGCAGATTGCGCACATAGTCCAGCTGCTCGCGCAATTCCTGCTCGTCGATCTCGTCGGTGAGAAGCACGGTCTTGGTGCGGTTGATCACCGAGAACGTGGCGTCGACTTCCGGATAGAGGCGCCAGATCATCTGCAGCATCAGCAGCTTGTAGAAATCCGTGTCGAGCAGGCTGCGCACGACCGGATCGAGCTTCCAGGCATTGTTGTAGACCCGGCGAGCGATGTCCGTCTTGGTCATGAAAAATCTCCCCCGCTCCGGCACTGCATGCGCATGTGTGGTTCACCCCGCAGTCATGACACGGCATTCGCCCCCGCCGCAACAGGCCGATGCAACAAAGCAAAACTCCAAAGGCAGAAAGCCCGACAATCTGCGGCCCGGCTTGGCACTGCCAGGTGAAAATATCACATTTTCACATATTAAAATCACAAAACATCACAATGAAAGTTGCAATTCGCAAAGTTTCCGTTATTTTGGCGATGAATAAGCCCGAAAGAGAGCAGCTTGATGAAGCCTGACGACCGGCGGCAGGAGATCATGGACATTCTGATGGAAGCGGGCTCGGCCTCCGTCGAGGATCTCGCCGGCCGCTTCGGCGTCAGCAAGATGACCGTGCACCGCGATCTCGACGATCTCGAGCAGGCCGGCCTCCTGCGCAAGGTGCATGGCGGCGCCTCGATCCAGTCGAGCCCGCAATTCGAGAGCGATTTCCGTTACCGCGAGAAAATCGCGGCGGAAGAGAAGCGGCGGCTGGCGCAGCATGCCGCAACACTGATCGAGCCCGGCCAGATCATCATCATCGACGACGGTTCGACGGCGGGCGGCCTGGCGGATCATCTCAAGGATATCCGGCCGCTGACGGTCATCACCAACAATCTCGGCGTCATCAACAAGCTCGCGCCGGTGGCCGGCATCGACGTCATCTCGCTCGGCGGCCAGTATTCGAAGAAGTTCAACGGATTTTTCGGCATCACCACCGAGGAAGCCCTGCGTTCGCTCAGGGCCGACGCCGCCTTCCTGTCAAGCTCGGCCATTCACGGCGCCTCCGCCTTCCATCAGGACCAGGAAGTGGTCCAGACCAAGCGGCAGATGATGACCTCGGCGGCGCGCAGCTATCTGCTTGTCGATCACGGCAAGTTCGGAAAATCCGCCCTGCACTTCCTGACAGGGCTCGATGGTTTCGACGCTGTTCTGACCGGCGCGGAAATCGATCCGGCCTATGAGGCGGATCTGCGCGAGGCCGGTATCAAACTTCAAAAAATTGGCGCAAAAGCCACGGAGGAAACCGCATGACAAAGACGTCCGTCTGGGTTGGAACCAGCTGGAAGATGAACAAGACGCTCGCCGAGGCGATGGTCTTTGCCGACGGACTGGCTGAGGCCGACGCGGCGCGCGACAGCCGCATCCAGCGCTTTGTCATTCCGCCGTTTACCGCCGTCCGCCAGGTCAAGGACCGGCTTGCCGGCACAAGCGTCAAGGTCGGCGCGCAGAACATGCATTGGGACGACGCCGGCGCATGGACCGGTGAAGTCTCACCGGTCATGCTCAAGGATTGCAATCTCGATATCGTCGAGCTCGGTCACAGCGAGCGGCGCGAACATTTTGGCGAGACCGATCGCACGGTG
The DNA here is from genome assembly GCF_001687365.1 of Pararhizobium polonicum. Classification (GTDB taxonomy): domain Bacteria; phylum Pseudomonadota; class Alphaproteobacteria; order Rhizobiales; family Rhizobiaceae; genus Pararhizobium; species Pararhizobium polonicum. The sequence goes on along the minus strand of NZ_LGLV01000009.1, from coordinate 274,221 downwards.
GGCCTGAAGACAGCGGCGGCCGTCCGGCATGGCCTGATCCCGCTGATCTGCATCGGCGAGACGCTGGCCGAGCGGGAATCCGGCCAGGCCGATACCGTTCTCAAGCGGCAGGTCGAGGGTGCCCTGGCCCTGCTGAAGGGCGACGACAAGAGCAAGCCTGTTCTCCTCGCCTACGAGCCGGTCTGGGCGATCGGCGTCAACGGCATTCCGGCCTCCGCCGACTATGCCGACGCGCGCCATGCACTGATCGCACAATGGGCGAACGCGGTCCTCGGCGTTGCCGTTCCCGTCCTCTATGGCGGCAGCGTCAATCCCGGCAACTGCGAGGAACTGATCGCCAAGCCGCATATCGACGGCCTGTTCATCGGTCGTTCTGCCTGGGATGTCGCGGGCTATCTCGACATCCTGAAACGCGTCTCCTCGACACTCTGAAAACACGTCAACGGAAGGAAACAGTCATGAAAATCGCAATCGGCGCCGACAGCGCAGGCAAGCCGCTTCTCGACATCATCGAGGCCCATCTCGCCACCAAAAGCGGCCTTGAAGTCAGCAACCTCAGCCAGTCCGGCTTCTACGCGGACCTCTCCAAGGGATTGGCCGAAACCATCGTCAGTGGCCAGAACGACCGCGGCATCCTGATCTGCGGCACAGGCATCGGCGTCTCGATCTCGGCCAACAAGGTGCCCGGCATCCGCGCCGCGCTGACGCACGACACCTATTCGGCCGAACGCGCCGCCAAGTCCAACAACGCCCAGATCATCACCATGGGCGCACGTGTCATCGGGCCGGAACTGGCAAAGGCCATCGTCGACAAGTGGCTGGAATCCGAATTCGATCCGAACGGCTCGTCCGCCGGCAACGTCCAGGCGATCGACAGGCTCGACGCCGGCAAGTGATCCTCTGATCGAAGACCTTCCGCAGGTTATGTAGATCCTCCCTCATATCCTGCAGAGCGACGCCCGGCGAAAATGCCGGGCGTTTTCGTTTGGCCTGCGGAGGCACGCGCCTATCCCCGTCGGGGAACGAAGCAGCTTTTCGAGATTTAGGGATTAAGACGGTAGCCGTCCTGCGCTTCCGCAGCCAGGCGGTCCGAATAGCGCCGCATCATCTCCACCTGGACCTCGGTCTGGAAGGCCATGACCTGCGTGCGGATCGCTTCTTCGGTGCATCCGAGCTTGCGCAGGTTTTCCGCTAGCGCGCGGCACTCGGTCTTCCAGTAGAGAAGAGCCTGCTCGCCATGGATGTTTTCGAGCTCCGAGGCGCAGCGACGGACAGTGCTGACCTGTCCCGACAGAGGAAACGGCACGATCCGTTCTTCCGTCTGCGAAAATCGCACATCCTTCAACGCAGCACTCATCCGGCGGTTCTCCATGTTGGCGATTCTGATTTACAAAGCATATGGTTAACGCTTCGTATCCACGGCGGCCGCTTTGCCATTTTAGTGGCCGAAAGAGCCGTTCCGGTGGGCTGGCCTGCCTCCCGGACGCCAGCTCCCGCTCGTCCTCACCAATTTACGATTGATCGCCCGGCGCGAGTTGCCTGTCGCAAAATATGATGATCGCGCCTTCACGGCACGGGTCTTTCCCGCGGATAGACCTGGGCGAGCTCGGTCCGAATTCCGCTTCCCGGCGAGGAGAAAAGACCATGACCTTACAAAAGTCAGCAGAATATAATCATAAGTCAGAATTCAATATTGACATTTGTCGACTTAATATTGATATTTGTCAAATCGGCAGATGAGGTATTGCCGGGGCTTGGGAGGGTCGCAATGCAATCGCTTTTGAAAGTGGAAGGCCTGACGAAGTCGTTCGGCGGTGTTGCAGCCCTTCGCGATGGCCGCTTCGAACTCGAAGGCGGGTCCGTGCATGCGCTCTGCGGCGGCAACGGCGCGGGAAAGTCGACCTTTCTTTCCATCCTGATGGGCATCCACAAACGTGACGGCGGCAAGATCTGGCGGCGCGGCACGCCGGTCGAGTTCAACAGTCCCGCCGAGGCGCTCGCCTCCGGTATCGCCATCATCGAGCAGGAGCTAAGCCCGGTTCCGCACATGACGGTGGCGGAGAACATCTATCTCGGCCGCGAGCCCTCGGCCCGGTTCGGCGGAATCGATTTCAAGACGATGAACCGCAATGCACAGGCGCTGCTGGACCGGCTGGAATTCAGCATCCGCGCCAATCAGTACATGATGAACCTGTCGGTGGCGCAGATGCAGCTGGTGGAGATCGCCAAGGCGCTCAGCCACGATGCCGAAGTGATCTTCATGGACGAGCCGACGTCCGCGATCGGCGAAAAGGAGGCACAGCAGCTCTTCGCAGCGATCGCCCGCCTCAAGGCCGAGGGCAAGGGCGTCGTCTATGTCTCGCACCGCCTCTCGGAAATCTTCCAGATCGCCGACAGCTACACGGTGTTTCGCGACGGCTCCTATGTCGGCAGCGGCCGGCTGGCGGATATCGACCGTCCCGGCCTGATCCGCATGATCGTCGGCCGAGAGCTGGGCGAGGAATATATCAAGACCAACGCGCCGACGGACGTGACGGGCTTCGAGGTTTCAGGGCTGACGGCGCCCGGAAAGATCGAAGATATTTCCTTTGCCGTGCGCAAGGGCGAGATCTTCGGCATCTACGGCCTGATGGGCTCCGGACGCACCGAAATCTTCAACTGCCTCTTTGGCCTGGACAAGCCAACCGCAGGTGAGATGCGCCTCGGCGGTCAGTCGATTTCGGTATCCAAGCCGGCAGACGCCATGCGGCAAGGCATCGCTTTCGTCACCGAAAACCGCAAGGTCACCGGCCTCAATCTTTCCGACAGCGTCCGCAACAATATCTGCCTGGCAAGTCTGCCGGAAATGAGCCCGTCCTTCACCATGCGCGGGCGCGAGGAACAGGCCGCCAGCCGCGACATGATCGCCCATTTCGGCATCAAGGCTGCGCGCGACACCATGCCGGTCTCCGGCCTTTCCGGCGGCAATCAGCAGAAGGTCGTGCTCGGCAAATGGTTTCTGCGCAACCCCAAGGTCCTGCTTCTGGATGAGCCGACACGCGGCGTCGATGTCGGTGCCAAGCGGGAAATCTATCGCATCATCTGCGACTTCGCCGCTGACGGTGGCACGGTCGTGATGATCTCATCGGAAATTGATGAAGTCCTCGGCATGTCCGACCGCATCCTCGTCATGCGAGGCGGCCGGTCTGCCGGAATCTACAGCCGCGAGGAGACGGACGCGCAGTCGCTTGTCCATCTGTCCACCTGACAGGCCGCCACCAGCCCTGCACTTCCGTCCGGCATCGAAAGAGGTAACACCGTGTCCAGCATAGACAACAAACCGGCCAGCACCTGGTTCAGTTCGGATCGCCGTCGGCTGATCATCCAGGAATACGGGATCTTCCTCGCCTTCCTGCTGCTCGCCTTCATTCTTTCACTTTCGAACGAATATTTCCTGACGCCCGGCAATATTTCCAACGTGCTGCTGCAGACGTCGATCAACGGCGTTCTGGCGATCGGCATGACCTTCGTGATCCTGACGCGCGGCATCGACCTTTCGGTTGGCTCGGTCGTGGCGCTGACGGGCATCGTCAGCGCCAGCTTTGCAACCACATCTGCGACCGCGGGCATTGCGGGTGGACCCTACCCGTTCTACGTCGCGCTGGCGATCGGCATCCTCGTCGGCCTTGCCTGCGGCGCTCTGGTCGGCCTGATCGTTTCGCGCTTTGCTGTCCCGGCTTTCGTCGCAACGCTCGGCATGCTGTCGGCTGCGCGCGGCGCAACACTGATCTATGGCGGCGGCAAGCCCGTGCCCGCCCTGACGCCCGAATTCCGCTGGATCGGGACCGGCAATATCCTCGGCATTCCGATGCCGGTGATCCTGCTTGCCATCGTCTTTGCCGTCTCCTGGTGGGTGCTGACCCGGACGCGCTATGGCCGCTACATCTACGCTGTCGGCGGCAACCCGCATGCGGCAAAGACCTCCGGCATCAACGTCACCCGCATGAAGTTCTCGGTCTACATGATCTCGGGCAGCCTGTCCGGTCTTGCCGGCATGATGCTCTCGGCGCGCACCGGCTCCGCCCTGCCGCAGGCGGGTATCGCTTACGAACTGGATGCGATCGCAGCCGTCGTCATCGGCGGGACCAGCCTTTCCGGTGGCGTCGGCCGGGTCACCGGAACGCTGATCGGCGCTCTCATCATCGGCGTCATGAACAACGGTCTCGATCTGATGGGCATCCAGTCCTACTACCAGCAGGTTCTGAAGGGCGCGCTGATCGTCGGCGCCGTCATGCTCGACCAGAAACGCAATCAGGGTCTGTGAACCAAGCCATTCGGGTGCCTCGCACCCGTCACTGCAACGGTGCGCCATGACGGCTCCCGGACTTTTCAACGGAGGAGAATGACATGAAGAAACTGCTGATTGCCCTTGCCGCAACGACGGCGCTGATGATGTCGCCGGCCATGGCCCAGGATAAGAAACTGAAGATCGGGGCAGCCCCCTATGGCCTCAATGCCGAGTTCATGCAGATCTGGTCGGCAGCGCTCGAACAGCATCCGGCCGTCAAGAGCGGAGAGATCGAACTTACGGTGTTCGACGGCCGCTACGACGCACTGGTCCAGCAGGAACAGTTCAACACGATGATCACCCAGAAGTTCGATGCGATCATCTTCGTGCCGATCGATATCGAAGCGGGCGCCACCGCCGTTCAGGCGGCCCATGACGCCGGCATTCCGGTCGTCGGCTCCAACACCCGTGTCAATTCGGACCTGCTTGCATCCTATGTCGGCTCGGACGACACCATTTCCGGCTACATGGAAGCCAAGACCGTGCTCGACAAGATCGGCTGCAAGGGCAATGTCGTGATCCTCGAAGGCCCGATCGGCCAGTCGGCACAGATCTCGCGCCTCGAAGGCAACAAGAAGGCGCTGGCGGAATGCCCTGATGTCAAGGTGCTGGAGGACCAGACGGCAAACTGGTCGCGTGCCGAAGCCCAGACGCTGATGGAAAACTGGCTGACCTCGCATGCCGGCCAGATCAACGGCATCATCGGCCAGAACGACGAAATGGCGCTTGGCGCCATCGAAGCCATCAAGTCGGCCAAACTCAAGACCGAGGATTTCGCGATCGCCGGTATCGACGGCATCACGGATGCGCTGACTGCCGTCAAGGACGGCACGATGACCTCGATCCTTCAGGATGCCAGCGCTCAGGCGCAGGGCGCCCTGGATCTCGCGATTTTCCACGCCAAGAAGGGTGACTACAAGCCGGAATCGGCCATCTGGAGCCAGTATCCGGAGATGCCCTTCAACGACGGCAAGGACAAGGAATACAATGTTCCGTGGACGCCCGTAACGGCTGAGAATGTCGACAAGCTGCTGGAAGCGCGTAAGTAAGTAAAACACGAGCGGGGCGGCCACTCCACCGGGCAGGCCGCCCCGTCCACCCACAAGAGAGGTTTGACCTATGACCGACACTGCCCCGCAGATCGACCTGAACTTTCCTTTGACCGGCAAGGTGGCGCTGGTCACCGGCGGCGCCTCCGGCATCGGCGCGGCGGTAACCGCCGCCTTTGCCGCCAAGGGCGCAAGGGTCGCCGTGCTCGATATCAACGCCGATGCCGCCGCCGCACAGGCCAGCCGGATCGGCGGGGGCGCCAAGCCGTTCGTCTGTAATGTAGCCGAACCCGCTTCGGTCCAGGCTGCCGTTGCCGATGTCCTCGCAGCCTTCGGCGGCATCGACATTGCCGTCAACAGCGCCGGCGTTGCCTTTCTCGCCCCCGCCGAGGACCTGTCGCTGGAGCATTGGGACAAGACCATCGACATCAATCTGAAGGGCACATTCCTGGTGACCCAGGCCGTCGGCCGGGCGATGATCGCAGCCGCCAAGGGCGGCAAGATCATCAATCTGGCCTCGCAGGCAGGCACGGTTGCCATCGAGGAACACGTCGCCTATTGCGCCTCGAAATTCGGTGTGATCGGCCTGTCGAAGACCTTTGCCGCCGAATGGGGCAAGTACGGCATCTGCGTCAACACGCTGTCGCCGACCATCGTTCTCACCGAGCTGGGCAAGAAGGCCTGGGCCGGCGAAAAGGGCGAAGCTGCGCGCAAGCGCATTCCCACGGGACGCTTTGCCTATCCGGAAGAAATTGCCGCCGCGGCCGTGTTTCTGGCCTCCGCCGGTGCGGACATGATCAATGGTGCCGATCTTCTGATCGATGGCGGCTACACGATCCTCTGACGCGCGACGATCATTGACAGGAGTTATCATGCAACGTTTCATCAACAATCCGGACGAAGTGGTCGAAGACACGGTCAAGGGTTTCGTCAAGGCGCATAGCGATCTCGTTCGGCTTGCCGACAATCCGCGGGTCATCGTGTCGAAGACTGCGCCGGTAGCGGGCAAGGTCGGCGTCATCACCGGCGGCGGTTCCGGACATGAGCCGGCCTTCATCGGCTATACCGGCCGCAACATGCTGGATGCCGTGGCCGTCGGCGAGCTGTTCTCGTCGCCAACGGCCAAGAGTTTTTACGACGCCATGCGCGAGGCCAATTGTGGCAAGGGTGTGGTCTGCCTCTACGGCAATTATGCCGGCGACAACATGAACGTGAAGATGGCGATCAAACTGGCAGCGAAGGACGGCATCGAGATCGCCACCGTGGTCGCCAATGACGACGTCTGCTCGGCGCCACCGGACGAGCGCCACAAGCGGCGCGGCGTAGCCGGCGAGATCTTCATGTGGAAGGCCGGCGGCGCCAAGGCTGCCACCGGCGCATCGCTGGAAGAGGTGCGGGCGACCGCGCAGAAGGCGATCGACAACTGCCGCTCGATCGGCGTCGGCCTCGGCCCCTGCACCCTGCCCGCCGTCGGCCATCCGAATTTCCGGATCGAGCCGGGCACGATGGAAGTCGGCATCGGCCACCACGGAGAGCCCGGCGTCCGGGTCGAACCCTTGAAGACCGCCGACGCGGTGGCAAAGGACATGTGCAAGATCGTGCTCGACGATCACGATCTGCCGGCCGGAACCGACGTCGCGGTGCTGGTCTCCGGTCTCGGGGCCACGCCGCTCAACGAACTCTATATCCTCTACGATACGATCGAGCAGGAGATCACCGCGCGCGGCCTCAAGATCCACAAGACCTATATCGGCAATTACTTCACCTCGCTCGAAATGGTCGGGGCGACACTATCGGTAATGGCCCTCGACGACGAGCTGAAGACGCTCATCGATGCCGAGGCCCATTGCACCATCGTAGTTTGACGGGGGATTTGACCATGCAGACATTTTCCAATGCGGCGGCGGGCGGCATCGTTGCCGCGCTGGCCGGGCGGATCATCGAAAATCGCGCCTATCTCAGCGAGATCGACGGCAAGATCGGCGACGGCGACCACGGCGTCAACATGGCCAAGGGGTTCGGTATGGCGGCCGAGCGGCTGAAGGGCAAGGATGCCTCGCTCGCCGAGGCGCTCGACACGCTCGGCACGGTGCTGATGACGGAAATCGGCGGCTCGATGGGACCGCTCTACGGCGTGATGTTTACCGAGTTTGCCGAACAGCTTCAGGGTGTCGAGGCCGTGGATGCCAAGACCTACAGTGCCATGCTGCATGCGGGGCTGGACGGCATCCAGGCAATCGGCTCGGCCAAGGTCGGCGACAAGACGCTGATCGACACGCTGGTTCCGGCCGTGGAAGCCTTCGATGCGGCAACGGCAGCGGGCAAGTCCTTCGGCGAGGCGCTGACTGCCCTTGTCGACGCTGCGGAAGCCGGGCGTGATTCGACCATCGATCTCGTCGCCAAAATCGGACGCGCCAGCCGTCTCGGCGAGCGCTCGCTCGGCGTGCTCGATGCCGGCGCAACATCCTGCGCCATCATCCTGAAGGAACTCTCGCTCGGTGCGCGCGCCCTGCTGCAGTAAACCTCCCGGGACGGCGCGGCCACGGCGGAAAACGCTGTGGTCGCGCGCCGCCTCTTTCGGATTGCGGTTGCAAACGGTGGGTATTGCTTCCATCTTCGCGGCCTGATGTGTGACAGCAGCCTTTGTGCGTCTGAAAGGACGCGCAGCACTGTCGTGGACGAGGGAACAGCGGAATTTCATGACACCCAAGACACCATCGCCCCGCAAGGGCGGCGCGAGCCGGATCGGCACGACGGAGAGCCTCGAGGTCATGCCGCTGCGTTATGGCGACGATCCCTATGTCTGGGCCTGCTGGCTCTATTACGAAGACGGCATGACCCAGGGCGAGATCGCCGATGCGATGGGGGTGTCGCGCGCCACCGTCAACAGCTATCTGGCCGATGCGCGTGAAATGGGCATCGTCAACATATCGCTGGAGCCGGCCCGGCTTGCCTCGCTGACGATCGCGCAGGAGCTCAAGCGGCATTTCGGCCTTGCGGACTGTCTCGTCGTCCCCAGCGACGACAACGCCCGGCCGCTGATCGACCGGCTTGGAGTCGCCGGTGCCCATGCGCTGCAGAAGCTCTTGAAATCGGGCGATACGCTTGCCGTCGCCTGGGGCCGGACGATCCTGTCCGTCGGCGAGCATACGAATATCGGCTCGTTGCAGGACATGACCGTCGTCCAGGCGACGGGCGGCACCACCGCATCCTTTGCCTATACGCCGGAACTGACCGCCTCGGCCGTTGCACAGGCGATCTCCGCGCGCTGCGTCAACATCACGGCCCCTGCCGTCGTCGCCTCGCCCGAAATGCAGCGCATGCTTCTGGACGAGCCCCTGCTCAAGGAGCAGTTCGCAACGCTCGCCCGCGCGAACCGGATCGTCTTTGGCATCTCGTCGCTCAGACCGAACTCGACGATCCACACCAGCGGCTTCTTCGAATCCGTGCCGCTGCAGCAATATCTTGCCAAGGGTGCCGCCGGCGTCGTGGCGGGCCGCTTCATCGACGAACGCGGCAAGCCGGTAACAGGCCCGCTGGATGATCGCACCATCGGCATCTCGCTGGAGATGCTGCGCGGCATCAGTACGCGGATCGCAGTTGCCGGCGGTTTCGACAAGGTGCCTGCCCTGCTGGCGGCACTTCGGGGCGGTTACGCCAATGTTCTCATCACCGATGCGGCGACCGGCGGCGGTATCCTGCGGGCGGATGGGGTGACCAGCCTCGACAGCCGTCTTTCTCAACGTCAGAAGCCGATTGCCACGCCGAGCAGTTACCGCACCCACGTCAAGAAATTCCTTAACAATCCCAATGATGTGGTGGAGGAAATGCTGGAGGGCGCCGTCAGCGCCCATCGGAAATACCTGGAACCGATCAAGGGCTCGCAGCGCGCGCTCGTTGCCCGCTACGGTCCGCGCGCCGGCAAGGTTGGCCTGGTCATCGGTGGTGGTACCGGTCACGAACCGGCCTTTCTCGGCTATGTCGGCAAGGGCCTGGCCGATGCCGTCGCCATCGGCAACATCTTCTCCTCGCCACCGCCGGATCCCATCGTCCAGTGCGCACTGGCCGCTTCCGGCGGCAAAGGCGTGTTGTTCGTCTACGGCAATTATGCCGGCGACGTGATGAACTTCGAAATGGCCGCCGAAATGGCCGAGGAACAAGGTATTCCGATCCGCACGGTGTTGACGACCGACGATATTGCCTCGTCCCCTTTGGAGGACAAGGATGGCCGGCGCGGCGTGGCCGGCAATTTCTTCATCTTCAAGGTCGCCGGTGCCGCCTGCGATCAGGGTCTGACGCTGGATGCCTGCGAAGCCGCGACCCGGAAAGCCAACGACCGGACCTTTACCGTCGGCGTGGCGCTGGAGCCATGCTCGATGCCCCAGACCCGGCGGCACAATTTCGAGATCGGCCCGGAGGATATGGAAATCGGCATGGGCATCCATGGCGAGCCCGGCGTCTCGCGTGAGCGCATCCGCACGGCCGACGAGGTGGTCGATGCGATCATGGACAACATCTTCAAGGAAATGAAGGCGCAGCCGGGCGACCGGGTGGCGGTTCTGGTCAATTCCTTTGGTGCGACGCCGATGATGGAACTGTACATCCTCTTCCGCCGCGTCGAGCAACGGCTGGCGGCCAAGAACATCGTCATCGAGGCCAACTGGGTCGGGCATTATTGCACGTCGCTGGATATGGCCGGCGCCTCGATCTCGATCCTGCATCTCGACCCGCAGCTGACCGAACTGCTGCACCATCCTTGTGAAACCGCAGTCCTGAATATCAACTAGCATGGGCCGGCGGTTCGACGGAGGGACCGCCGGGCTGTGCGAGGCACCGGGAGGAATACCATGTCCAAGAGCGCGGCGCGAAGCATGGCCAGTATGTTTCAGATGATGTCGCAGATGATCGAGACTGAAAAGGATCATCTTTCGGAACTCGACGGTGCCATCGGCGATGGCGACCACGGGATCACCATGTCCATCGGCTTTCTCGCCATCAACGCCGAACTGTCAAAACTCGATCTTGACCGGGCAAGCCTCTCGGACGTGATGTCGACCGCGGCAAGCGGCTTCCTGAATGCTGTCGGCGCCTCGACCGGGCCGCTTTATGCGACCGGCTTTCGCCGTGCCGCCAAGGCACTCGCTGGTCACGATGCGCTGGACCTGTCCGCCTGCACCGACGTGATCGAAGCCATTTCAGCCGGCATCCGGGAACGCGGCAAGGGGCAACGTGGCGACAAGACGATGCTCGACGTCTGGCTTCCGGCGGCGGACGCGGCGGCACATGCGCGCGCCGAGAACAAGCCTGTGGACGCCTACTGGCATGATGTGGTGACAGCAGCGGACAATGGCGCCGCCGCCACCCGCTCGATGATCGCGACGAAGGGACGGGCGGCCAGAGTTCGCGAGCGATCACTCGGCCACATTGACCCCGGAGCCGCCTCCGCTGCCCTCCTGATCCGGGTGATGGCCGAGGCGCTTCGGCCGGATCGCCGGGACGGCGCCTGAAGGCTCGGATACAACTGTTTCGTACTCCGTCGATCACCAACGGGACGTGATCTTACGTTTCCTTGACTGGCGTAGACGGCGTGCGGACGAGCTTGCCCTCTTCCGCCTTGTAGAAATATTGGCTGGCGACCAGCCATCCCTTCAGCGGCCGCAAAGGCGGTATGCAGGTGGCCAGCATGAAAGGACCGGTGACCAGAAGCTGGACCCACAGGGGCGCGCTGTGCTGGACTTCCAGCCACACGCCGAGCAGGACGCTTGGAATACAGGCAAAGCACATGACGAAAAACGCGGGGCCATCTGCCGGATCGGCGAAGCCATAGTCGAGACCGCAGGCTTCGCATTCGGGCCGCATCTTCAGGAAACCGTTGAAAATATGCCCTTGGCCGCAGCGCGGGCATCTTCCCTTGAGCCCCGTTGTCGTCGGCGGGAGTGGCGGCCATTCCGTTTGCATGACGAATGCTCCTATGTTTGCGATCAATATCGTTATTGATTGCAGTCAATATAGATACATTCATCCGATTGATGCGATATGGCATAGTGACGCAGACGCCCGCTCACTCTGTAGCGAGACGCGTTTCTTGCCAGCACGTAAGACTAGAAGAAGGATGCAGCGAGTTCCGGCGGGCCTTCGAGCGCGTGGCCCATATATTCGAGGGCGCCCTGAAGCTTTTCCCTGTCGATGGGACCACCGAGGCAGACGCGCACCGCCTCCGGAGCCGGACCTTCGACGGTGAAGGCATCACTGGCGACGACGCCGATGCCGGAAGCGCGCATGTGGCTGCCGAAGGTCGAGCGCGTCCAGCCGTTCGTTAGCGGCAGCCAGATGTTGAAGCTGATCGGATCGCCGCGATAGCTGCCCGCCGGCAGAATGGCTGCGACCATTTCCTGGCGTGCCGTTGCTTCCTTGCGGATGAAGCGCAGGATCGTATCGGCCGTGCCGTCCTCGATCCAGCGGGTGGCCAGCGCCATGTTGAGCGGCGACGCCATGACATTGTTGGCGCGCATCGCGCTGACGAAAGGCCAGATCGCCTTGGTATCCGGGGCGACGACATAGGCCAGCCGGAGGCCGGCGCCGATGCATTTGGCCAGCCCGCCGATATGCCAGGTGAGGTCCGGAGCCATGGCAGCGAATGGCGGCGGCGCATGCAGCGGAATGAAGCCATAGGCGTCATCCTCGATGATCGGCACGTGATATTTGCGCGCCACCGCGCAGATTTCCTCGCGCCGCCGTTCGGGGATCGTCAGCGTCACCGGGTTCTGCAGGGTCGGGTTGAGATAAAGCCCCTTGGGCTTCAGTCTCTCGCAAGCATCGGCGAAGGCGTCCGGCAGGATGCCGTACTCGTCCATCGGCAACCCGGAAAGGTTGAGGCGCAATTGCGCGGCGATCGAGCGGATACCGGGATAGGTGATGCTTTCCGACAGGATGATTTCGCCCGGCTTGGCCAAGAGGCCGCAAATCGCCAATAGCGCGGGGTGCGCCCCGGGCGTCACGAAGATGCGCTCCTGCGACGGCACGAGCCCGCGCCGGCTGAGCCAGGCGGCGGCGGCCTCCTTATCCATGCCCGAACCGCCGAACCCCTGATAGCGCAACAGCGGGATGAGACTGGAGGCGACCGCCGAGAGGCCCTCGCGCATCCGGGCGATCAGCTCCGGATCGGTCGGCTCCGGCGGCATGTTCATTGAAAGGTCGATCGCAGAGGTGCGGCGCGGATCGGGAGCGGTGTCGGATGCGAAACCACGACGTTCCTTATCGGCGCCACCGGTGACGAAGGTGCCGCGGCCGACATGCGAATCCACCAGCCCACGCTTTTGCGCCTCGACATAGCCGCGTGCCACGGTGGTGAAATCGATATTCAGGCGCTTGGCCAGCTCGCGCTGCGGCGGCAGCCGGTCTCCGATGACCAGATGACCGCTGCGCAAATCCATCTCGATCAGATCGGCGATGGCCATGTAACGGGGGCTGCCGCTGCGGCTGAGATCGGGTCGCCAGTCTTTCATCGTGATGCTGCCATGTTCTTCTTGATCGACATTGACTGTATATTGTTGCAGCTACGCCCTGTCACGAAAAATGTCTCGGCTGCCGGGATAAATGGTATTCGCGGGAAAGATCCGCCAACACAGCGCCTCCGGCAAACTTATTGAATGCATAATGATGGCATTCATCTTGAACTTTCCTGCATTCGATTTTTGCACTGAATCGCCCAGAAAATCGGCCTCGAATTTTCCTTCTCCAAAATTGATTGCATAATTGAATGTATTTTTTCGATATTTGACTGCCGTTTGTGCAAAATCAATCTGGCACGGGGCTTGCAATTGGATGGATACTCCCCGGATGGGGATCGGATTTCAACCAAGGAGCCATCCATGCCCGCAGTGACCAAGCCAGCCAATCAAAAAGGCGACTTTCTTGTCGACTACGAAGAAAAGGTTTTCGAAGACGTCCAGGCGACAGCCGGCGAGAAAGCCCTCGTCACCTTCCATACCGTCGCCTTCGAAGGCTCGATCGGTTTCGTCAATCTGCTGCAGGCCACCCGCCTGAAGCGGAAGGGCTTCGAAACGTCCATCCTGCTCTACGGCCCGGGCGTGACGCTCGGTGTTCAGCGCGGCTTTCCGACGCTTGGCGCCGAAGCCTTTCCCGGCCACCTGAACTTCAACAACCAGATCGTCAAATTCATGGAAGAGGGTGGCAAGGTCTATGCCTGCCGCTTCGCACTGCAGGCGCTCTACGGCCATGGCGAAGGCGCGCTGATCCCCGGCATCAAGCCGATCAGTCCGCTCGACGTGCTGGACCTGATCCTCATCCATCGCCGCGATGGCGCCTTTATCCTCGATACCTGGACCCTTTAGAGCCGCCGTTTATCCATCGAAAACGGGCGGAGCCCCCTGCTCCGCCCCTCACTTCACCGACCGAGGAATTCGTCATGGAGAAAAAGTCGACCGTCCGGGTTGCCGCCGTCCAGATCGCGCCGGATCTGACGTCTCGCGAAAAAACGCTTGCGCGCGTGCTGGATGCTATCCGCGAGGCAGCGGCCAAGGGCGCCGAACTGATCGTTTTCCCGGAGACCTTCGTTCCCTGGTATCCGTATTTTTCCTTCGTCCTGCCGCCCGTCCTGTCCGGCCGCGAGCACGTCCGGCTCTACGAAGAGGCGGTGACCGTCCCGAGCGCGGCCACGCAAAGCGTCGCGGCGGCGGCGCGCGAACACGGCATCGTCGTGGCGCTGGGCGTCAACGAACGGGATCACGGCACGCTCTACAACACCCAGCTTCTGTTCGATGCCGACGGAACGCTGATCCTCAAGCGCCGCAAGATCACGCCGACCTTCCACGAGCGGATGATCTGGGGTCAGGGCGACGCGTCCGGCCTGAAGGTCGTCGATAGCGCTGTCGGCCGCCTCGGAGCACTGGCCTGCTGGGAACACTACAATCCGCTGGCCCGCTACGCGCTGATGGCCCAGCACGAGGAAATCCACATCGCCCAGTTTCCGGGCTCGATGGTCGGGCCGATCTTTGCCGATCAGATGGAGGTAACGATCCGCCACCATGCGCTGGAAAGCGGCTGTTTCGTCGTCAATTCCACAGGCTGGCTGAGCGACGAGCAGATTGCCTCGATCACTCCGGATCAGGGCCTTCAAAAGGCCCTGCGTGGCGGCTGCATGACGGCGATCATCTCGCCGGAAGGCAAGCATGTCGTTCCCCCGCTGACCGAAGGCGAAGGTATCCTGATTGCCGATCTCGACATGAGCCTGATCGTCAAACGCAAGCGGATGATGGACTCGGTCGGCCACTATGCCCGCCCCGAACTGCTGCATCTGGTGATGGACGGGCGCGCCACCGCGCCGATGACGGATGCATCCCTTCTTTCAACTCCCGACATCGCACCGACAAGGACAAAGACCGATGGAGAACTCCCTCTCGACCGAAACGCTGATCAACGAGTTGCAGTCCTTCGGAGCCCGGCTGGTTGATCCGAAGGCCGGACACGAGAGCCGCCGCGGCGGTGCCGGGCCTTCCGACCACAAGGCGATCACCATCGATGGCATGACGGTGATGGTGCCGGTACACACGGCGCCGGCCTTCGAAAGCCCCTATCTGGTGGAAAAACCGGATGATGCCGGCAAAAGCCGCATCAGCCGCGATGGCACGGTCATCGGCGAGGTGTCCTTCCCCTTGCGTCCGCGCTTCTACGAGCGCTCAACGGCGGACGGCATCCCCTATTCGCAGATTGCCGTCCTGCACGGCAAGGACGTGCTGGCAACGACGGTACTGCAAACCTGCATCCGCTATCAGAGCCGCACCAAGACCTGTCAGTTCTGCGCCATCGGCCAGTCGCTCGCAGCCGGCCGCACGGTGGCGCACAAGACACCCCAACAACTTGCCGAAGTTGCCAAGGCCGCCGTCGAACTCGATGGTGTCAAGCATATGGTGATGACCACGGGAACGCCGAAGGGCGACGACCGGGGTGCCGCCGTGCTTGCCGAAAGTGCCCGTGCCATCAAGGCGGCCGTCGACCTGCCGATCCAGGCGCAATGCGAGCCGCCGGAAGACAACATCTGGTTTCAGCGCATGAAGGACGCCGGCGTCGATGCGCTCGGTATGCATCTCGAAGTCGTCACGCCAGAAATCCGCGCCCGCATCATGCCCGGCAAGGCGCAGGTGCCGATCGAGAAATACATGGCGTCCTTCAAGGCGGCCGTCGCGGTTTTCGGTCGTGGGCAGGTCTCCACCTATATCCTCGCCGGTCTGGGCGATACAAGCGAGGCCATCCTCGATATCTGCGCGAAGCTCGTGGCGCTCGGCGTCTATCCCTTCGTCGTGCCCTTCGTGCCGATTTCCGGAACGCCGCTCGAAAGCCACCCGGCGCCAAAGCCGGAGTTCATGCACTCGATCCTCGCGCCGCTCTCAAGGATGCTGGTCGAGAGCGGGTTGAAGGCCGTAGATATCAAGGCCGGCTGCGGCAAATGTGGCGCCTGCTCGGCCCTTTCCACCTATGAAAGGATGCTGACCAGATGATCTTCGAACCTTTCGCACCCTATCGCGCCAGTGAATTCCAGGTGAAGTTCGCCACATCCGGCTGGGAGCGGCAGCAAGCCCATGCGCTGCGCCGCGCGGTCTTCTGCCGGGAGCAGCAAATCTTCAAGGATGACGACCGCGACGCAATCGACGATTACGCAACGCCGATTGTTGCCCTCTCGATGCTCGGAGTAGCCGCCGACCGGCTCGTCGGTACGGTGCGCATCCATGAAGCAGAACCGGGCGTCTGGTGGGGCTCGCGCCTCGCCGTGCACGAAGATTTCCGCAAGATCGGCGCGCTGGGAGCGACGCTCATCAGGCTCGCCGTCTCCTCTGCCCATGCGATGGGCTGCCACACCTTTCTGGCCAATGTGCAGGTACAGAACGGCCTCCTGTTCCGGCGCCTGCATTGGGACCTGCTCGCCGAAATTGAAATCCACGGCAAACCGCATCTGAGCATGAAGGCCGACCTTAATTTCTATCCGCCCTGCATCACACCGGAGGCCGGCTTCGTCGCACTCCCCAGGAAGGCGGCATGACCATGGGTGCGATCGACATCAAGGCACTGGCCGCCACATTGGCCGCAAGCAACGGCATCGCCGCCAAGCAGGATATCGGCTCTGTGGCGGCAAGCCTCGGCCTTCAGGGCCAGTCCGTAGCCGTTGGTGACGACTGCGCCGCGCTGCCGGATGGCGACGGCTATCTGCTCTTTGCCATCGAAGGCTTCATGAACGAGTTCGTCGCCGCCGATCCGTGGTTTGCCGGATGGTGTGGCGTCATGGTCAATATTTCCGACGTCGTCGCCATGGGCGGACGCCCGGTCGCCGTCGTCGATGCCGTCTGGGCCGACGGCGAAATGGGTGCCGCTCCCGTTCTCGAAGGCATGCGGGCGGCGGCTAGAACCTTCGGTGTGCCCATCGTCGGCGGCCACACCAATATCCGTACAGATCGGGGCCAGCTTTCGGTCGCGATCCTCGGCCGGGCGAAAAAACTGCTGACAAGCTTCGATGCTCGGCCCGGCGATGTCCTGATCGCCGCCATTGACCATCGCGGCCGCTACCGCGAGCCGTTCAACAATTGGGAAGCCGCAACCGACGCGCCATCCGCGCGGCTGCGGAGCGATCTGGAACTCCTGCCCGAGATCGCGGAAGCCGGATTGGCGCTGGCGGCCAAGGACATCAGCCAGGGCGGCATCGTCGGCACCGCCATCATGCTGGCCGAATGCTCCAATGTTGGCATCGAGATCGATGTTTCCGCCATTCCCCTGCCCGCCGGCGTCAGCCTGGAGCGCTGGCTCGCAACGTTTCCGAGCTTCGGCTACCTGCTTTCCGTTTCCCCCGGCAATTCGCAGGAGGTTCTACACCGGTTTGCCAAACGCAACATCACAGCAGCCGTCATCGGCGCGGTGCAGGCGGGAACTGAAATCGCCATTACGGACGGTACGCAGCGTGCCCTGATCCGCGACTATGCCGATATGCCGCTGTTGCGTCTCGGAAGCCGGGAGGATGCCGCATGAGCCGGCCGTTGCGCATCGCCATGCTGACCCATTCCACCAATCCGCGTGGCGGTGTGGTACATGCCATGCAGCTTTCGGAAGCCTTGACGGCACTCGGCCACGAAGTGATCCTGCATGCGCCAGATGCGAAAGGGACCGGCTTCTTCCGCAATCCCGCCTGCAGGACGCAGTGCATTCCCGTCCAGCCCGCAGCCGCGGACATGACGGAGATGGTCGAGCAGCGGATCCATGACTATGTCGCTTACTTCGATAAGGCCGGAGCCGACGGCTTCGACCTTTTCCACGCGCATGACGGTATTTCCGGCAATGCCCTTGCAACGCTGAAGCAGAAGGCGCTCATTCCCGGATTCGCCCGCACCGTCCACCACATCGAGCAGTTTGCCGACGCCCGGCTGATGGCCCTGCAGGATCGCTCGATCGATGCGGCGGATATCTTCTTCACCGTCAGCCGGATGTGGCAGAAGGTGTTGCAGGACGATCGCGGCCAGACAGCTTCCGTCGTCGGCAACGGCGTCGATACCGAGCGTTTCTCACCCGCCTGGAACGGCGAGCAGGCAGCACTGCGCGATCGGTTGACGCTGACGAACGGTCCGATGTTTCTCAGCATCGGTGGTATCGAGGCGCGCAAGAACACGCTGGGCATTCTCGAAGCCTTCCGTCAGATACGCGCGATCCGGCCGGATGCGCAGCTGGTCATTGCTGGTGGCGCTTCGCTGCTCGATCATCACGGCTATCAGCAGGAGTTCCACGAAGCCCTTTCAAGCCTGCGCGGCCACGCCGCCGCCGTCCATATTATCGGGACGGTCGCCGATGCGGATATGCCCAATCTCTACCGGCTGGCGGATGCTCTGGTGTTCCCGTCCATCACCGAGGGATACGGTCTCGTCGTACTCGAAGCGATGGCAAGCGGCGTGCCTGTCGTCGTCTCCTCCATCGCCCCTTTCACCGAATATCTGCAGCCGGAGGACGCGATCTGGTGCGACCCGCGCCATCCTGCCTCGATCGCGGAGGGCATGGCGCTTTCGCTGATCGGCCCTGTGCGCGACCGTATCATCGCGCGCGGTCTCGATGTTGCCGCCCGTCACGCCTGGCCGCGCACCGCTGCCGCGCATCTTGCCTCCTATCAACGCCTGATGGAGCCCACCCATGCCTGAAATGCGCTTCATCATTGCCTGGCCGGATGGCCGCAAGGAGACCTGCTATTCCCCGTCGCTTGTCATCAGGGATTTCCTCTCCGAGGGGCAAACCTACGGGCTCACCGACTTCCTCGACCGCAGCCGCAAGGCACTGACGATCGCCAGTGACCGGGTCGAGGCGAAATACGGTTATCCGTGTTCGCGTGCCCTGGGGCAGTTGGCCCGTATCGAACAGGCCGCCTTTCCCTTTGTCTCCGATGCGGATGCGACCGTCCGCTGCGAAATCTTCATCCTGTGAAAGGAACTCCCATGGCCACTCTTCCCCTGAAGCCCCATTACAGCGCTGTCGTCATCGGCGGCGGACAGGCCGGCCTGTCCGCCAGCCATTATCTGACAGTCCATGGTATCGATCATGTTGTCTTTGAAAAGAAGACAGTTGCCCACAAATGGAAGAACGAGCGCTGGGATGCCTTCTGCCTGGTGACACCCAACTGGCAATGCCAGCTGCCGGATCATCCCTATGACGGCACGGACCCGAACGGCTTCATGGTCAAGGACGAGATCCTCGCCTATGTCGATCGCTTCGTCGCCAAGGTGGATGCGCCGGTTCTCGAACACACCGCCGTCACCGCGCTGGAACGCCATGGCGAGTTCTTCCGCATCGAGACCTCGGCCGGGACCGTCACCGCCAACACGGTGGTCATCGCCACCAGCCTCTATAGCGAACCCGCAATCCCCCGCGCCGCCGAACGCCTCCCCGAAGAGATCATGCAAATCCACACCGCGCAATACCGCAATTCCGGCCAATTGCCCGAGGGGGACGTCATCGTCGTCGGCTCCGGCCAGTCCGGCTGCCAGATTGCCGAAGACTTGCATCTGGCTGGCCGCAAAGTGCACCTCGTCACCGGCAACGCGCCGCGCTGCGCCCGGTTCTATCGCGGCCGCGATGTGGTGGACTGGCTGTCGGATATCGGTCAGTACGACATCACCGTCGAACAGGACGGCATGACGAAGAAGAAGCATGACACCAACCACTACCTGACCGGCCGTGACGGCGGCCGCGATATCGACCTGCGCAAGTTCGCGCTGGAGGGCATGGCGCTTTATGGCCGCATGTCAGGCGTGGCCGCCGGCCGCATGTTGTTCGAACCCAACCTCAAGTCCAATCTCGACGGTGCCGACCGCGTCTATAACGGCATCAATGCGCTGATCGATCGCCACATCGCGGCGAAAGGCATCGAAGCGCCAGCCGGGTCGCCCTATGTGCCCCTTTGGGAGCCGGAGGCCGAGACCATGGAGCTCGACCTGAAGGCGGAACGCATCACCTCCGTCATATGGGCAACCGGATTCAGCCCCGACTGGTCCTTCGTCGGTCTGCCGATCTTCGATGGCAATGCCTATCCCGTCCATCGCCGCGGCGTGACGGCGGTCGATGGCGTCTACGTCCTCGGTCTTCCGTGGCTGTGGACCTGGGGCTCCGGCCGTTTCCTCAGTGTCGGCAAGGATGCGGAATATGTGGTCGGCCATCTGGCGGCCCGGCTTTCGGCCGAAGAGCCCGCCCTGAAGAAGGCGGCAAACGCCTGATGAGCAGCGCTGCCCTTCTCGAGTTTCCACCGCCAAAACCGTCGGCGCGCGATCTGATGGCGCGCGCCCTTGATCCGCATGTCCTGATCGGCATGCCGCACCTGAACGGCTGCGGCCTGTCGGAAACCTGGCTGATGAAGGAGCTTGGCCATCGCCACTGGCTGATGCTTGCGCTGCATCTCGGCATGGACGACGCCGACTTCCGGACAGCCGACGGAGAAGAAGCCTATGCTGCGATCTGCGCGTCCTCGCTGACGGCGGCGCAGTTCGGTGAAGTGCAGGCAAATGACATCCTGACAATCCGCTCGGTGCTCAGCACTATCTCGCGCACACAGATATCGACCCACCACGACATGTCCGTCCATGGCCGGAGCATTGGCACTTGCGAACTGGTTTCGACCTTCGTGCGCAGAATGGTTCGAGGTGACAATCATTCCATCGCGCGTGTGGCGTTGCGAGAGCCGCAGTCGAAGCGGTTCGAGCCCAGTCGCCTCGCGCGCGCAGCCGCGGATATCCGCAATGGCCGTTTGGAGGCACATTTCGGATTTCCGATCATGCCTGACAAGGCGCTGCGCGAACACCGGTTCGAACCAAGTCTTTCTCAGGACTTCAACGGCGCCGGCCTGCTCTATTTCGCCGAATTCCAGGCGCTGGCCGATCGCGCCTTCGAGCGCTGGCTTCCCGAGCGCCGCCGTCTGGTTGACAGGGACGTTTTCTTCCTGGGAAACATCCAGCCGAATGAAAGCGTTTTCTTCGATCTGCTTGCCGTTTCCGGTGACCGGTTGTCCGCCCAGGGACAGTTGCGGCGTGAGGACGGGCACGTGATCGCAAAGATATTCTGCAGATGGATGCTTTAGCTGCGACCGCGCCCCGCTTATTTCAGACGCCGCGCTTGTTGCCCCAGAGCAGGACGTGCAGTTGCGGCAGCACGCGGGCCTCGAACCACCGGTCTTCGGTCACCTTGTCGACCAGCCACAGCATGCGGTCCATCACGCCGTCGATATCGACCCGCGCGTCGTCGTCATCGGGCGGCGGCGGAGTATGATTGCCCGGCTGGAGATAGACCGGGAGATCGGGATAACCAGCGGCGGCAGCGCGGGCATAGGCATAGTCGCGATCGTCGAAGACAACGACTTTCAGCGCTATCTGCGGTCTTTCGGCTGCCATCGCCAGACATGCATCGAATGCGTCCCAGTCCGTCTCCATGCCACTGGACGGCGGCTTGGGGCTCAGCACCAGAACATCGAGATCGGCAAACCAGTCTTTCGCGACGCTGCCCTGGGTCTCCAGCGCAAAACGATACCCCTCGCGATGACCGCGTTCGATGAGCGGCCCGAGTGGCTGGATCGCCGGATTGCCGCCGGACAGAGACACGGTCAGCGGCTTGTTGCCGGAAAGCCGGGCGACGTCCTGCCAGATCTCGTCTGCCGACATCGGGCGCCATTGATCGCGATAGGCGCTATCGACCGCATGCAGCGTATCGCACCACGAACAGCGGTAATCGCAGCCGCCGGTCCGGACGAAGACGGTCGGAAGGCCGATCAGGATGCCCTCGCCCTGGATTGTCGGCCCGAAAATTTCGCTGACGCGGATCTGTGCCTCGCGAACGCCACTCATGGCCGGTATTCCGCCCAGGTTTTCGGTGTTTCGCTGACCCGCACGGCCGATGTTTCCGGCAGGCGGTCCTTGCACCAGTCATAGAAGTGCTTCGCCAGACATTCAGACGTTACCCGGTCGTGGCCGAGAACCTCATTCAGATGGCGATGATCGAAGCTGTCGTCGATATAGCGCTTCAGCGGCGCAAGCTCGTGGTAATCGCGAACGAAGCCGTCGCCGTTCAGCGCCGCGGCGGACAGCTCCACCACGACGATGTAATTGTGCCCATGCAGGCGCGCGCATTGGTGTTCGGCCGGCAGATGCGTGAGCTGATGCGAGGCGGAGAAATGAAATTCCTTGGTGATGCGGAACATCATTTCACCTCGGCAGCCGAAAAGCCGGTGGTCGCGCCCACCCAGAAATCCGGATCGTCGTAGTCAGTGGGATCGTCGACCCCGGCGAGATGGAAGGCCTCGCGCCGCTCGACACAGGTTCCGCAACGGCCGCAATGACGCGCGCCACCCTTGTAGCAGGACCAGGTCTCCGCAAACGGCGTACCGTATTTAACACCATCGGTGACGATATCGGCCTTGGAGATGGTGACATAGGGGGCAAGGAGCAGGACATTGGCGTAACCGTCGAGCGCCTGGTTCTGCATCGCCTGAAAGGCATCGATGAAGCCCGGCCGGCAATCGGGATAGATGAAATGGTCGCCGCCATGCACGGCGACGGCGACGGCATCGGCTTGCTGCGCGGCGGCAAGACCGAAGGCGATGGCCAGCATGATGGCGTTGCGGTTTGGAACGACGGTGGCTTTCATCGTCTCCTCGGCATAGTGCCCGTCCGGAACCTCGATATCGTCGGTCAGGGCCGATCCGGTGAGATGGCTGCCGATCGCGCTGATGTCGATGATCTGGTGGGCAACGCCCAGCCGTTTGGCGCAGGCCGCCGCGTAGTCCAGCTCCTTGCGATGCCGCTGTCCGTAGTCGAAGGACAGAAGGCCGATGAGCTGATGTTCCGCCGCGACCTTGTGCGCAAGCGAAACGGAGTCCAATCCGCCGGAGCAGATGACGATGGTTTTCATAGGATAGGGTCCCTTGTTTTGACCGGGTGGGCTGCGACCGGAATACGCGCGGCTTCTAACGCAAAGACGTGCCTTTGTGAAGGCCGGGTGGAAAACAGGGCGCGGATGTCGCACCCTGTTCGTCCCGCGGGCCATTGCCTTACGGGAAGAAACGGTTCTCCGGACGGGGCAGACCGAGATGGTCGCGCAGCGTGCTGCCCTCATAGTCCGTGCGGAACAGGCCACGGCGTTGCAGTTCGGGAACCAGCCGCTCCGTCACGTCGTCAAGCCCCTGCGGCAGATAGGGAAAGACCACGTTGAAACCGTCGGAACCCTCGCCGGATAGCCATTCCTCCATCTCGTCCGCGATCGTCTGCGCGGTACCCACAAAGGCGAGACCGGAATAGCCGCCGTAACGCTGCGCCAATTGCCGCACCGTCAGCTTCTCCTCTTCGGCAAGTTTCAAAACCTGCGCTCGGCCCGTCTTGCTGGCATTGGTTTCCGGAATAGCCGGCAGCGGGCCGTCCGGGTCGAAACCGGAGGCGTCATGGCCAAGCGCGATCGACAGCGAGGCGATGGCGCTGTCGTAGTGAACCAGACTGTCGAGCCTGGCGCGTTTGGCGCGGGCCTCCTCGACGCTGTCGCCCACAACGACAAAGGCTGCCGGCAGGATTTTCAGATGATTGCGGTCCCGCCCGGCGGGCGCCATCCGTTGCTTGATGTCCGCATACAGCGCCTTGCCGCCTGCCAGGTCCCGCGGCGAGCAGAAAACCACCTCGGCCGTTTCGGCCGCCAGCTGCCGGCCCGGCTCGGACTGGCCGGCCTGGACGATAACAGGCCATCCCTGCGGCGGGCGGGCGATGTTGAGCGGTCCGCGCACCTTCAATCCATCGCCCTTGTGATCGAGAACATGCATCTTTGCCGGATCGAAGAAGATGCCGCTCTCGACATCGCGCAGGAAGGCATCGTCGGCAAAGCTGTCCCACAGCCCCGTCACGACATCATAGAATTCGCGCGCCAGCCGATAGCGCTCGCCGTGCTCGACATGATCCTCGAGACCGAAGTTCAGCGCCGCATCGGGATTGGAGGTGGTGACGATGTTCCAGCCCGCCCGGCCATTGCTGATATGATCCAGCGAGGCAAAGCGCCGGGCGATATGATAGGGTTCGTCGAACGTGGTGGAGGCCGTTGCCACAAGGCCGATCCGTTCGGTCACGGCCGCAAGGGCGGACAGCAGCGTAAACGGCTCGAACGATGTCACGGTATGGCTTCGCCGCAACGCTTCCACCGGCATGTTGAGCACCGCCAGATGATCGGCCATGAAGAAGGCGTCGAATTTCGCCCGTTCGAGCTTTTGCGCAAAGCTCTTGATATGCGTGAAGTTGAAATTGGCATCCGGATAGGAGCCCGGATAGCGCCATGCACCGGTATGCAGGCTCACCGGGCGCATGAAGGCTCCCAGGTGCAATTGACGTGACTGAGCCATGAGGTCTCCGTTGAGGGCAATGATAAGGATGTGGCGTCAAAAAAATGTCGTTGCCGTTGTGGGTTTGTGTTCGTCGTCGGCACGGGCTCTTCGAAAAGGGACCGGCTATTTTTCCTTCGTCTTTTCAATACGGCCAAACGGTATAGCACCCCTCCTGTGAGGCGCTTTCAGTACCGCTTCGCCGTGGCTGACCGGCATCCATGCGCTTCAGACGCTCGAATATCTCATAGCCATTCGTCCATCGTCCGAACCCGCTCGCAACATTGATGTGGCCCGCCGCGCCGATTTCGACAAGGTCGCTGCCCCAGTCGGCCGCGACATGCCGTAGCGTGTCAAAAGGCATGTAGGGATCGTTCAGGCCCGCGACAATGATACTTGGAAACGGAAGTCGCCGCAGCGGCATGGCAAGCGGCAGGACCACACCGGGATGCAGTCTTGCCGTGGCTTCGAGATCGCAGGGCGCGACCAGCAGGGCTCCGCGAACCTTGTGCGCAACGGCGCTGGTTGCCAGCTGCGCCGCGAGCAGACAGCCGAGACTGTGAGCGACAAGCCAGACACCGTCGCTTGCCGAAATGGCCGCCGCCAGACGCACGCGCCAGACATCGAAATCCGGCTGAACCCAGTTTTCCTGTTCCACGACCATGCTTGACGGATGATCGCGCGCCCAATGCTGCTGCCAGTGGTTCTCACCCGATCCGTTGAGGCCGGGCAGGATCAGGGTATCCGGCAGGCTTTTGAAAAGGGCACGCATGTCATCCTGTTTCCTATGTATGTTTTGCCGCGCCGCGGCACAGGCGGCCTCTCAAACCGGGCTGGCTTTTGCCAGATCGCGGGCCCGCAGGAACACGTTTTCCATCTGCCAGTGTTCGTTGGTGTAGCGGGGATCGCCGGCCCATTCATCCCAGCCGTGATGACGCCGGTACTCGCCAAGAAGGCCGGAGGCCAGGATCGCGGCCTTGTCGACCGGTTGCGGGTTTTCGCAATCCGGCCCGACATAGATGGCGTCGTGCGGACAATAGAGCTCGCACATGAAACATGTCTCGCAATCCTCCTGCCGGGCAATGCGCGGGATCTGGTCCGCCACGATTGCGAGCACATTGGTGGGACAGATCTCGACGCATTTGTTGCAGGCCGTGCAGCGGTCTTCGAGGATGAGTTCGATCATGACGCAAGCTCCAGCGGCTGGCTGCCGTCCTTCGATGTCCAGACCTTGTCAAGGCCGCCGGCAAGGATGCGATGGCTGAAACGGGCATTCGTTTCCGGCCTGTCGTCACGCTGGTGCATGCCACGGCTTTCGTCACGGGCCAGCGCGGAAGCCGCCGACCAGCGCGCGGTCGCCAGCATTGCCGCCGTTTCCCGCGTGCGCAGTACATTGGCGCCGTTGCCGAGAGCATGCGCATGAAAGACGCTCCAGATATCGTCCAGAACCTCCCCCGTCCGTTTCAGCTTTTCGCCGGTCCGGAAGATGTTCTTGTCGTAGGACAGCATTTCATTCTGGATAATCGACAGCGTTGCCCGCAGATCGACCTCGTGTTGCGCGACGGGACGCAGACCCGCCTGTCCGATTGGACGGCCGGCATCGCGGCCGCGCTGGCGGGCGGCAAACCGCGTGGCGCCCTGCCCTGCCCATTGCCCCGACGAGACCGCCCAGGCCGAGTTGATATTGCCACCGCCCGAGATCGCACCGGCGACAAGCTCGCGGGTTGCCGCGTCCCCTGCCGCATAAAGACCGGGAACGGAGGTGCCGCAATCTTCGGTGACGATGCGCAAGCCGCCGATACCGCGCACCGTACCCTCGCCATGCATGGTCACCTCGAACTTGTCGCGATAGGGATCGATGCCCCAGCGGTGGAAGGGCAGCATGAAATTGGGGGAGATGATCGGCACCTTGGCGCGGATATCCTCCGGCGTGCGGCTGAGATCGCAAAATACCTTGCCCTTGAGCATCGCCTGCGCCAGCGGCCGGGAGACATCCGGCCCCGGTGGGATCGGGATGACCGCGCCATCCTCGTCATAATAGGTGGCGAAGGCGTAGGACATCGAGCGCGTCATGTTCGAGCCGGCAAGCGCGACGGTATAGTAGTTGGTAAACTCCATGCCGGAGAGTTCGGCGCCTGCTTCCGCGGCCATCAGATAACCATCGCCGGTATTGGTATGGGACCCGAGCAGGCGCGACAGAAACGAGGTGCCGCCGGTCGCAAGCACCACCGCGCCGGCATTGACCTGCCACTCGCCGCCCTGCTGGCGCCTCAATCCACGTGCGCCACTCACCGAACCATCGGCCCGCTGGAGAAGTTCGAGCGCCGGACAGTGGTCGAGAACGGTGATGCCGAGACTGTCGACCAGCTTGCGCAAAGCACGCATATATTCCGGACCGCGCAGTTCGCGATAACGCGTCGCGCCCGTGCCGTCTTTCGAAAAGTCATAGAACCTGTGAAGGGTCGGCAGGCTCTCCCAGGTCTTTGCCAGCACCCGCGCCATCCATTCCGGATCGTTCAGCCCGAAGCCGGTCTTCTGGCGATTGCGAATGGTGTTTTCCCGCAGCTCCGGCGGATCGGGCGGCACCCACCAATGGCCGGGTCCCGCCGTTGCCGTGACGCCGCTGGTGCCACAACAACCCTTGTCGGCAAGGACCACCGAGGCTCCGGCCCGGCGCGCGGCGGCTGCCGCCCAGGTTCCGGCCAGTCCGCCGCCGATGATGAGGACATCGGCGTCAAGGTGAACAGTATCGCCGCCATTCGCCACGCCCATCTCAGGAATTCCCGTGCGTTCCGTGGCGAACGCCCAGCCAATCCAGCAGATTGCCGCGGATTTTCGCAAAGGCGGGATCGGCCACATCGCGCGGGCGCGGCAGATCGATGATCTCCTCATGGGCGATGATGCCATCCTTCATCACCAGAACCCGGTCGGAGAGAAGCACTGCCTCCTCGACATCATGGGTGACCAGAAGCACTGCGCAGCCATGGCGCTGCCAGAGTTCACCGACCAGCTCCTGCGCCTTGATCCGGGTCAGGGCATCGAGCGCGGCGAAGGGTTCGTCGAGCAACAGAAGATCGGGTTCGCGGACAAGCGCCCGGGCCAGCGAAGCCCGCTGCGCCTCGCCGCCGGACAGGACTTTCGGCCATTGCTCGGCGCGATGGCCGATACCGACTTCCTCCAGTGCTTCAAGCGCCCGCTTGCGGCCACCGCCGCCCGGCAGCCCCAGCACGACATTGCGCCAGACGGTTTTCCACGGCAGAAGGCGCGGTGCCTGAAAGGCGACCGCGCGGCGTTGCGGCACCTCGACAGCGCCGGTGAACTCGCGGTCCAGATCGGCCAGAATGCGCAACAGCGTGCTCTTGCCGCAGCCGCTCGCCCCAAGCAGGGCCACGAATTCGCCGGCAACGATATCGACGTCCAGGTTTTGCAGAACGTCGCGCGATCCGAACCGGCGCGACAGGCCGCGAACCCTGACGGCGGCCGCAGGCTCAATGACTGGAGCCGGGACCACCTGCGGCGTTGCCTTCTTCAGCGCCGCCACGGGCAATTGCGGATCTGAAATACTTAGGTTCCGTTGAACGCTGGTCGCCATGACAGGAACACCTTTTCGAGAGTGCGGACGGTGAAGTCGACGCCAAGGCCCAGCAGCGCATAGACGACGAGGCAGACGACGATCACATCGGTCTGGAAGAATTCGCGGGCGTTGGCCATGAGGTAACCGATACCCGCCGTCGCGTTGATCTGTTCGCCGAAGACCAGCGCCAGCCAGGCAATGCCGAGCGAATAGCGCAGGCCCACCAGCGCACTGGGCAAGGCACCGGGCAGAACCACATTGACGATCATCGCCAGACGCGAAAGCCCGAGCGTGCGGCCAACCTCGATCAAGGACTGATCGACATTGCGGATACCGGCATAGACATTGAGATAGAGCGGAAAGGCGGTTCCGAGCGCGATCAGGGCGATCTTGGGTGCCTCGCCGATGCCGAACCAGATGATCAGCAGCGGGATGAGCGCCACATTCGGCACGGTGCGCATCATCTGCATGGTGGCATCGACCAGATCCTCGCCGAGGCGGAACAGCCCGGCAATCACCGCCAGCGTCACGCCGATGCTGCCGCCGATCGCAAGTCCGGTCAGCGCCCGGCTGAGAGAGACCCACATGGCTTCCTGCAGCTCACCTGTTTCAATGAGCGTCGCGGCGCTGGACAGGACGGTGGACGGACCGGCCAGAACCTCGCTCGGCAGAACGCCGGTGACCGACAGGATATGCCAGAGGAGAACCAGTGCGACGGGGCCGGATGTCCGGCGCAGCCAGCGAGGCAAGCCCCGCCCGGACACGGAGACCGGTTCGATCCGCTGGAGCGGAAGCTCATTTCCCCCCAGACGCCGGGCCTGCCGCCACTCGCGCTGATCGGCACACTCCGTTGCAGCCGGACCTATTGTCGCGATAGCCATGGCGATACCCCGCTCCCAAGTCAATTGATCGGAATACCGCGATAGACGTAATCGCCGAGATTGAGCGAGCCCTTCAGCACTCCGGCCTCTTTCCAGGTGTCGAAGACGTTCTGAAGCGACGCGACGAAGGCGTCGTCGATCGGCTGGCGCTTGTAGGCAGCCTCGTCCGGATAGATCTTCTCGATGGTTGCCTTGTCCTGCTTGGCGAAACCCGCGTAAAATTCGATATAGGCATCCTTGCTGTTCAGCGACCAGTCGTAGCCCTTCTCAAGGCGATCGGCGAAATCAGCGATCGCCGCGACCTTGCCCGGATCGGAAAGAGCGTTGTCCGTCGCGCTCAATACGAAATTTCCGGTGCTGATGCCCGGTCCGTCGAGCAGAACGGTTGCCTTCAGCGTGCCGATGGCGCGCGCCTTGTAAACGCCCCAGGTGCCCCAGGCGTCGATGCTGCCTGCCTGAAAGGCGGCACTGGCATCGGCCGGTGTCAGAAACGCGAGCTTGACGTCATCTGCCGTCAGTCCGGCCTTTTTCAGCGCGCCGAGTGTCAGATAATGGGCGACGCTGCCGCGCGTGGTCGGCGAGATGGTCTTGCCTTTCAGGTCGGCCAGCGTCTTGATCGGGCTGCCGGCCGGCACCAGGATGGTGCTGCCAAGGCCGCCGTTGGAAAAATTGGCGACGACCTTGATCTTCGAACCGCCGGCAATGGCGCTGACCGTCGGGGAATCGGCCGCCTGGCCGATATCGACGGCATCCGCTTTCAGGGCTTCGTGCAAATTAACCGCAGCCGGAAAGACCGACCATTCGATCTGATAGGATACGTCCTTCAAAAGCCCGGCGGCTTCCAGCTTGGCGCGGGTCGCGCCGGTCTGGTCGCCGACGCGCAGGATGACTTTGCTCAGATCTTCCGCCGCCAGGACGGGAAAGAAGGCTCCGATGGACAGCGCTGCGGCAAGGCCGCCAAGAACCGTGCTGAAGAGACGCCGGGAAAGATTGGTCATGAAGCTTCGACTTTCAAAAGGTTCGGGTTTCGTGAAGGAGCCTGCCTTTATTCAGCGGCATCGGCGATCTGCGCATGGGAATAGCGATTGGCCGGCGCAGGAATTCCGAGGCTCTCCCGGAAGGTTTCCCCCTCGTATTCGGTGCGGTAGATGCCGCGTTCCTGAAGGATCGGCACCACCGTCTCGACGAAGACTTCGAGTTCGCGCGGCAGCGAGACGTTGACGACGAAGCCGTCCGAGCCACGCTCCTCCAGCCAGCGCTGGAGTGCATCCGCCACCTGGACCGGCGTACCGACGAAGTCCGTGCGCGGCGTTGCAAAACGCAAGGCCGTCTGGCGGAGCGTAAGGTTTTCGGCACGGGCAACGGCAAGGATCTTGCCGGATGTGCTCTGGTTGCTGTTGGCCCCGTGTGCACCGACATCCGGGAACGGTGCATCGAGATCGTGCTGCAGGAAATCATAGTCGTTGAACGGCCGGCCGAGCATCGACAGGGCATTCTCGATCGAGGTCAGATTGGCGAATTCCTGATATTTGCGTTCGGCCTCTTCTTCTGTCGATCCGATGACCGGGCGAATGCCGGGCAGGATGAACAGCTGGTCGGGATCGCGCCCGAAGGCAGCGGCCCGCGTCTTGATATCCTGGTAATAGGTCTTGCCGTCATCGATATTTTCGTGATGCACGAAGATCGCATCCGAGCGCCGCGCGGCAAAATTCTTGCCATCTTCCGATGCGCCCGCCTGAAAAATGACCGGCTGCCCCTGCGCCGAGCGCGCGATGTTGAGCGGCCCCTTCACCTGAAAGAATTCACCCTTGTGATTGAGCGTGTGCAGCTTGGTGGGATCGAAGAAGACACCGCTCTGCTTGTCGTGCACAAGCGCGTCGTCCTCCCAGGAATCCCAGAGACCCTGAACGACATCGAGATATTCGCCAGCCAGCCGATAGCGCGTATCATGCGCCAGATGCTTCGACTTGCTGTAGTTCTCCGCCGAACCTTCAAGCCACGAGGTCACCACGTTCCAGCCGGCCCGGCCGCCGCTGATATGGTCGAGCGAGGCGAACTGGCGGGCAACGTTGAAGGGTTCGCTGTAGCTGGCCGTCAGCGTCGCGACGAGGCCGATATGCGATGTGGCACCGGCAAGCGCCGACAGGATGGTCAAAGGCTCGAAGCGGTTGAGATAATGCGGGCTCGATTTTTCGGTGATGAAAACGCTGTCGGCGACAAAGAGGAAATCGAACTTGGCCGCCTCGGCCAGTTGCGCCTGCTTCCTGTAATAGGCAAAATTCGTGCTGGCGTTCGGCTCCGCGTCCGGATGCCGCCAATCGCCCCATCCCATGCCCACGCCATGCAGCATGAATCCGAGTTTTAACTGACGTTTTGCCGACATATGATCTCTCCTGCAGGCGTTCGAACACGTTTCGAGATATCAGGCTAATCATTATAAAAACTATGGAATAGGTATTTTATTGCCAATTGCTCGCTGATGCGCGAAAGGATTTCTGCGCCGAAGGGCACACGCTAGGCGCGCGGTCATTTCGACGCGGGGCTTGCCTTGGCAACGTCGAACACATCCGTCAGCGTCACCGAGCGAAAATCCGAGACAAGCACCGTCACGCGCACAACCCAGAAACCATCGAGCGGCAGGACAAAGCCCTCGGCACGATACCGTTGCGGGTCGATCTTGCTTGCCTGTTTGCTGAACGGGCCGATGCCATAGGACGGCTTATCGAGATCGATGCTGACGGAGATCGGCTCAAGCGGCTTGCCGTCGAGGAGGAGATCGCGAACCTCGATGCTGACCGGCCCGGTGACCGGAGGATGAATGGAGAGAACAGCACTCAGCCCATCCTTCCGCGTTTGTATTTCGTGCACGGCCGCAGGGGCTGCGACAAGGGTGCGCGGTGGTGGCGTGAAACGCCACAGACCGAGCACGGCAATGATCAGGCTGCCCAGAACCACTTCCGCAAGGATACTGCGCCTCAAGTGCCGCGCGGCCGTTTCATTTCCGGCGAGAACAGGTTTGGTCAGCCGGCAGCGGTTGACGGCTGCGGCCGCGAGCAGAGCTGCGACGAGCACGAGCTTTGCCAGGAGCACCCGCCCATAGCCGCTCGTCCACAATGCCGGGACAGAGCGCACTTGCACGATGGCCAGCGCCAGGCCGGACAGGATCAGGATGCCGACGATCAAAGGTATGACCGTCGAGAAGCGCGTGAGAGCCAGCAAGCTGTCCGGCGATGTCTGCCGAAACAGGACCGCGAGGGGGAGCAGCGCGCCGATCCAGAGCGTCGCCGTCACGGCATGAAGAAAGAGCGTTGGCCGCATCAGCAAGATTGGTGGCGCCGTCGCGGCATGGCCGGCACTGGCGATCGCAAGGCCTACGGTCAAAAGGGCCAGCGATGCGAGGATAATACCGGTGCGCGTTGCCGCCCCCGTCTGGCGGGCGGCATAGGCGAGAACAAGCGCCGTCGCCCCTAGCAGGGCCACCCGGCCAAACGTGGTGGCAAACAATCCGGCGCTCCAGATATCGGGCCGAACCAAAGCCGATACCGGCTCGCCCAGTGCATCAAGCCCCTGGAATGCGATCAGCACCGGCGTGGCCAGAAGGCCGGCAAACAGCAGGCCACTCGCCAGCCCTCCCCCGCGAACGACGGGCTGGCGGGCAATCAGGATCGAAAACGCCGTGCCGCCGACGCCGAACACCAGACCCAGCATCAAAACCAGCCGCGAGGCCCACAGGCCCGCTCTCACCGCCAGATCGACCTGCTCTTCAGTATGCAGAGCAACCGCGCTCGGTGCGCCGACAGAAAAGACCAGGCCACCACCGATCGGATGACCATCCGACGAGGTGACGCGCCAGGAGAGAATATGGGTACCGCTTTCCAGCCCGCCCGGCAGAGTGAGGATGATCGCATCCCCCTTCTCGCCGATGTCCTTCAAAACATCCGTATGTCCACCCGGATGGATGAGCCGCGCGACGAGAGGCCGCACCGGCTCCGAAAATCGCAATGTGACCGTCCTGGGAGGGACGTCCGATACCGAACCATCGGCGGGCTCGGAAGCGATCAGGTTGGCGTGGGCAAAGGCAGAGTTCGCGCCGAGAGCCGACAGAAAGACGGCGATGCAGATCATCGCCGCCCATTTTGCGATGTAATTCACGATCAGGGCTGAACGCGGACGGAGGGTGCCGGATACTTCAGATCGTCGGAGACCCCGCCGGCCGACGGAATTTCGATCCAGCGATCGACGCCGCCTTCGCATTCCTGCACGACAGGCACGAAGATCCGGTTGGACGCCGTCTTGCTGACCGTCGCGCGGAAGACGAACTCGTCGTAATGGGCATCCTCGAGCTTACCGCCCGTCCAGGATATCTCCTTGATCGTGGCGCCATGGCCGTGCGCATGGGTTTCTTCCGCGGACGCCTTGTGGACGTCGTCGGTGATGACCGAGAGCGTCCAGCCGGGCTTCGGCTGCGGTTTTGCCGATGTCAGCTCCGCCGGAATGGCAATGCGCACGCCGGTTGTTGCCGCGCCCGAGCAGCCATGCGGCAGCCGCAACACGAATTTGACGGTTGCGCCGGGGGCCACGTCCTTGTTCTCGAAGGTGATGTGGGCGCTTACCGGTAGGGCAATTGCGACGGCCATCGTGGTCAGAAAAGCGCGGGCGCCCGTTTTCAGAATGTTCATTGTCGGTCCAATTTTTCGTTACCAGGTTGCCGCAAGGCCGAGATGCCCGAGCGCTTCGCGCCGCAGTTCCGCCAGGCGCGGATCGCCGCGATGGCGGGGATAAGGGAGATCGACGCGGATATCGGCGACGATTCGCGCCGGGCGCGGCCCGAAGATCAGCACGCGCTGCGACAGAAACAGCGCTTCCTCGACATCATGGGTAACGAGCACCGCCGTCAGCCCGGCCCGCTGCCAGAGGCTGACCAGTTCCGTCTGCATGGTCAGGCGGGTCAGCGAATCCAGCTTGCCGAGCGGCTCGTCGAGCAACAGAAGGCGCGGCTCGTTGACCAGTGCCCGGGCCAGCGCCACCCGCTGCGACATGCCGCCGGAGAGCTGGTGCGGATAGGCCTTGTCGAAACCCTTCAGCCCGACGAGTTCGATCGCATTGTCGACGCGGTGGCGGGAGCGCTTGAGAACGCCCTGCGCTTCCAGCCCCAGCGCGACATTGTCCCAGACCGTGCGCCAGGGAAACAGCGTCGGATCCTGAAACACCAGAATGCGCGAGGGATCGGGTTCGCCGACGATTTCCCCGTCAACGCTGAGCGCACCGCGCGTCGGATGGTCGAGCCCGGCCAGAAGCCTGAGCAGCGTCGATTTTCCGCATCCGGACGGGCCAAGCAAGGCGACGAAGGATCCAGGCTCCACCGAGAAATCGACATTGTCGAGAACCGGTAGCGGCTCGCCTTCGAGCTCGAACTGATGCGAGACGTTGCGGATGTCGATCTTTTGGCCGACGGCGGAAAGCTCCGGCTGTTTCGTTGCAAGGGCTACCATCGGACAAGGCCTTTCTGCCAGGACAGGGACCAGTCCCGAACGCGGAAGAGAATGGTGATCAGCGTCGAGCACATCAGCGCCATGACGAGCAGCGCCGCATACATGTTGGCATAGGCCGCCCACCCCTGCGCCCATTGCAGGTACCAGCCGAGACCGGCCTTGACCCCCAGCATTTCGGCAACGACCAGTACCGCGAAGGATGTACCGAGCCCCATGAACAGGCCGACGAAGACATGCGGCAGGGCCGCCGGGATTGCCACCTTGAAGATCAGGAACAGCGGCTTGGCCCCGAGCGTCCGGGCGATGTCGTAATAATCGCGGTTGACACTGGCGATACCCGACCAGGTGAGGATGGTGACCGGGAAGGCCGTTGCGAGCGCGATCAGAAAGACGCTGGCCGAGCCGCTGGTCGGGAAGATGAAGAAGGCGAGCGGCAGCCAGGCGGTGGCCGGCAAGGGGCCGATCAGCCGCAACACCGGATGCACCCAATAACTCGCCGCCCGCGACCAGCCGATGGTGACGCCGGTGATGAAACCTGCGAGCGCGCCGAAAAAATACCCCTTGGCGAGAAGCAGGACGGAATAGAACACGCTCAATCCGAGCCGTTCCCAGTCGTCGAAGAAGACCTCCAGTATACTCTGCGGCGAGGAGAAGAATGGCACCGGCAGCAGCCCGGTCTTCGCCGTGACGATTTCCCAGGCAGCGACGGCCAATGCGGAGACAAGAAACCATGGCCCGTAGTAGCGGATCGCGACCGCAATCTTGCCGCCGAGCTTGCCGGTCGCCGCGACGACGGCCAGCAGCAGCGCGATCACCAGCGAACCGGCCGCCAGTTCACGCCCATAGGGCTGCGGAATGATTTCCGGCCAGAGTTCGATCAGCGCGGCAGTCCCCGCCCAGGCTGCAGCGGCGATCAGGCCGGTCCACCAGAGTGACGCCGCCGGACGAGCAGATGCGGCGACCTCTACGGCGCCATCGGAAATGGGTGGATCGATCGAAGCCATGTCCTATCCCCCTCAGGCCGAAAGCACGTCGGCATAGACCTTGTCGGCAAACTCGTGCGGATCGGTCGAGTTCTTGAACACCTGCACGTCGCGCAGCTCCTGCGCATAGAGCGCGATTTCCTGGCGCAGGTCGGCGCCGGTCGGATTGTGATTGTGCGTCTGGGCGAGAAGTACGCCGACGAGATCCTCGACCGACTTGTCTTTCGGCGCATTCGGCAGGAAGGCCCTGGCCGCATCTTCCGGCTTGGCGACCGTCCAGTCCTGTGCTTCGAGCAGGGCGCGGGTGAGCGCTGTTGCCGTCGGCAGATCGTCTCGGATCAGGCTGCCGCGCAGGCCGACGATGCAGCAGACCCGGTTTTCGAAGCCGTGGTCGAGATTGGAGGCGACCTGGATATATTTCGGATCCTGCAGCCAGAAGTAAGCCTTCGGATCGCCATCGGCGATGGCGTGGATTTCGCCCTTTTCGGCCGCGAGCTGCAACAGTTCGCCCGGATATTGCCGCCACTCGACGTCGGCGACGGGATCGATGCCTTCCTTGTGCAGGAGGATCGAGAAGAAATTCTTGCCGGGGCTGGCAAGGTCGGAAATGCCGATCGTCTTGCCCTTGAGCTGCGACAGCGTGGTGATCCCGGCCGATTTCAGCGCCACCAGACGCGAGCAGCCGCCGTGGGTGCCGGCAGTGATCTTGACGTCAAACCCCTGCTCCAGCGCTTTCAGCCAGCGCAATGCCATGCCGATGCCGCCATCCGCCTTGCCGGTGGCGATGGCTTCGAGCAGCGCTTCGGTGGAGGCGCCGAAATTGACGAGTTCGACATCGAGCCCGTATTTCTTGAAGATGCCGTGCTCCTGCGCGACGAAGACCGGGGCAAGGCAGATCGCCGTGGCATTGGTGGCAAACTTGATCTTCTTCAGCTCCCCGGCCGGCGCCGTGGTCTGGGCGAGCAGGCTGTTTGCGGAGAAGGCGCCAAGCGGTGCTGCCAGTCCCAGTGCGCCGGCCGTCTTGAGGAACGAGCGGCGATCCAGTCCGCCGATCAGAGAGCCTGTTGCGTTTGCTGTCGGATTTTTCAAATTCAATGTCATTCAAATATCTCCTGCCGCTCGGGCGCTACAGTAAAATCGGGATTTATTCGGCAGCCTGCGCACGCGAGGCACTGGCGTCACGCTCGGCAACCAGCGCCCGCACGCGCGGGATCAGATCGCGGCCATAGTGAAAAGCGTCTTCCAGCGGATCGAAGCCGCGGATCAGAAAGGTGGTAACGCCGAGGTCGTAATAATCGAGCAGGGCTTCGGCGACCTGATCCGGCGTGCCGACGAGGGAGGTGGAATTGCCACTGGCACCGGTCAACGCCGCCATCTCGGTCCACAATCGCTTGTCGAGCCGAGCGCCTTGCGCGGCGGCGGCCAACAGGCGCCGCGATCCCTCATTGGGTGGCTGGTGATCGGCTGCGGAAGCATTCACATTGATCAGCCGTTCGCCGGCTGCCGATGCCCTGAGAGCCTTCGCCCGCTCCAGCAGCCTGCCGGCCTTGGCCCAGGCTTCCTCCTCTGTATCGGCGAGGATCGGACGCAGCGACAGGCTGAAGCGCGGCCGACGGCCGTAAGGGGCAGCGGCCTGGCGGATGCGCTTGATGGTTTCCGCCACCTGCGCATAGGTTTCGCCCCAGAGCGCGTAGATATCGGCATGCTTGCCGGCAACGGCGATCGCCGCCTCGGAGGACCCGCCGAAATAGACCGGGATGCCGTCGGGACCTTGCGGCTTGACGTGCGAGAAGCCGCCTTTCACCTGATAATAGGTGCCGTCATAATCGAACGGCCTTTCGCTCGTCCATTCTTCCCGCACGATATCGAGATATTCGCTGGTGCGGGCATAGCGCTCGTCCTTGGTGAGCCTGTCGCCATCCTGCGCCAGCTCCTGATCGTTGCCGCCGGTGATGATGTGGACCGAAACGCGGCCGTTGCTGAGGTGATCGAGCGTCGCCAGCTGCCGGGCGGCCAGCGTCGGCGCGGTAAAGCCCGGCCGATGCGCGATCATCAGCTTCAGTTTCGTCGTCCGCGCCGCCACATGCTGGGCGATCAGGATGCTTTCCGGCGAGGTCGAATGGAAGGCGAAGAGCACGCGGTCGAAGCCGCCGTTCTCGTGGATGGCGGCAGCAGCGGCGATATGCTCGGGATTGATGACCGGGCCGGCGGCCGGGATCGTCTCGGAGGCATTGTGATTGCCGATGTAACCGATGATTTCGACTGGCATGAAACTCTCCTTGATCCTGTTGGTCAAAGCCCGAGGGCAAGCTTGCCTGCGCCCACCCTGACGGTATCTTCCTGCGGACTGTGAATACGGCCGCACAGCACATCGCGGTGGTGGCGTTCGAGCGGATTGTTGCGGGAGACGCCGTGATTGCCGGTGAGCTTCAGCGCTTTTTCGACGGCGAGAATGGCGTTCTCGGTGGTGACGACCTTGATCAACCCGGCCTCCGACTGGCTGATGCCGCGCCCCTCGTCGATATCGCGGGCAGCAGATGCGATCAGCCGGCGGTTGACGGTGAGCAGTTCCTCGATCTCGCCAACGGCCTGCTGGATGCGGGGAACGGTCGAAAGCGGCTGGCCGAGATTGGTGGGGACGCGGTTTTGCAGAAACTGCACCAGCCAGTCGCGCGCAGCTTCCGCCACACCGGTGTAGAGCGCGCCGGGCAGCATGCCGAACCAGGCGGCCTGTCCCTCGCCGCGCACATCCCATTCGGATGGCCGGCGGATATCGACGGCGTGGTCGAGCGGAACGACGACCTCTTCAAGGATCGCATCATGGCTGCCGGTGGCCCGCATGCCGAGCGGGTTCCAGGTCTTCTCGATCCGGAATCCCGGCGCATCGACCGGCACCAGGAAGCCGCCAAGCCTTACATCTTCCTCATCGGTCCTTGCCCAGACGATCGCCCAGGTCAGCCCCTCGACGCCGGTGGCGTAGATCTTGCGTCCGCTGATCGACCAGCCATCGGCAACGCGCCTGGCCGTCGTTGCCGGCAGGCCGCCGCGGATCGGCGTGCCGAGTTCGGGCTCGACCCGCAGGGCATTGATCAGCGCGCCGTTGTTCACCGCATCGCCGATGACACGGGCAATGAGATGAGCCGGCCAGCGGCTGGCCGGCAGGGTTGCCAGATTAATATATTGCATGATCAGGATCAGCGCGGTCGAAGGCTCGCCCCGCGCAATCAGGCGGATGACCTCCGCTGCTTCAGCAAGGTTAGCACCACGCCCGCCGAACGCCACCGGCGCCGTCAGCGCCGTCAGGCCAGCCGCGTGCACCTGCCTGATATTCTCGTGCGGGAACTCGGTGCTGGCGTCGTAATGCGCGGCGGTTTGCGCAAAGGCCAGCGACAGCTCGGCGGCCACGTCCAGCGATGCACGCTGGGCTTTTTCGGCAAGCGGACGAAGCGGTGTCACGGTCATGGACGAAAATCTCCGGCAGTGCTGAGCCAGTCTCAACTATCAATTGATATTATCTAGGTATTTACTGGACTAAAGAGATTGAGTTTGTGATGCGGCGCAGGATTTTGAAAAATCCTGCCTGCCCCGAGGCGAATTCTCAAAAATTCGTCCCTCGTTCCCGCCTGCGTCGCAGAACTATGATTGGAGCAACCGTTAATGCACATCGCTGCAAAGGATAAAAGTCATGGCTCCGGAACACGCCCTCAACCGGGCACTTGCCGATATCAGCTCGAACCGGCTGGCGCCGACCGAAGCAGCTGATATCATCGGCGCCGTTTCAAGCCTTGCAACGCGCGCAGCCGCCTGACGATCTCACGACCAGAGTTGGATAAGACAATGACCGACCACCATCATCACGACCACGACGATCACAGCCACGACCACGCGCATGAACACCGCTGGAAGCATGACGGTATCCGCGTCATCAAGGGCGACCAGCTCGATTCCAATACGGCGCAGACACCCGGCATGTTCCGGCAGGCGGCGATCAATCATGCCCGTGTCGGCGCCCAGAAGATCTGGGCGGGCACGGTGGCGATCGAGCCGAACGCCAAGACCGGCGTTCATCACCACGGCGCGCTCGAAAGCGTGATCTTCGTCATTCGTGGCAAGGCGCGGATGCGCTGGGGCGACCGGCTGGAATTCGTTGCCGAGGCCGGCCCCGGCGATTTCATCTTCGTCCCGCCCTATGTTCCGCATCAGGAAATCAACGCCGATCCCGACAACGTGCTCGAATGTGTTCTGGTGCGCTCCGACAACGAGGCCGTCGTCGTCAACATCAGCGATGTCGATCCGGTGGAAAATCCGGAAGCAGTCTACTGGGTGGACCCTATCCACAAGCATCCCGGGTAAGATCGTGCACCCTGGTTCGGGTCTCTGCCTATGGCTGAGCGAAGTTTGATGTCAGAGCTTCTTCGCCCTGACATCAAACCCAGAGCCATGATATAACTTTTGGAAAGCAAGGCCTTACTCCCTGATACGGTTGCCCAAAGTGGCGGCTGACGGCCTCATGGCCATCAAATGTTCATTAACCGAAGAACAACGCCACAGGGCCCGCGACTAGCCAGCGCGATCGTTGTCATGCTAACAATCTATCGGTGCAATGTCCCTTTCAGGAGCCATGGCGATGTCGACCGAAGAGCATAGAAACGCACAGCGGACACGCGCATTGAAGGGTGCGCGCATCGTCTACAATCACGGTCACTCCTCCCTCAATTGCACCATCCGGAATCTGTCCGAGGGAGGTGCAAAGATCGTCGTCGAAACGACGATCGGCATTCCGGACGGCTTTACGCTCATGCTCGACGACGGAGCGTCCCATGACTGCAGTGTGCGGTGGAAGAAAATTACCGAAATGGGCGTGCAGTTTCTCCCCGCTTGAAAAGGGCTGCCCCTTGTGACGAGCAGTGAAGTGTCACGGCTCTACCGGCACGAACATCCCCAGTTTAATCTCCTTCAACACGACGTTCGTGTGAATCCGCTTGATCTGCGGGTTTTGAGACATGATGGCGGCCGTGATTTCGTCATATTGACCGACATCCCGGGCGGTGATGATGGCAATGAGATCAACGGCTCCCGTGACATAGTAGATCTGCTGGATATGGTCGTGCTTTTCCGCCCAAACCCGGAATTTCGACAGCGCGTCGTAGTTTTCGCGCTCGATTTCCATGCCCGTGATGAAGGTCATCGGATTGCCGGCGATCTTGCGGTCGACGATCGCGATCTCGGCCGAGATCACACCGGTTTCCCGCATCCGCTTCAATCGCCGCTGAACCGCAGACGCTGAAAGCCCCACCCTGTCGGCGATCGTCTCCGCCTTGAGCTGGCAATCGCGCTGCACGATCTCAAGAATGCTGCGGTCGAACTGGTCCAATGGTTCCGGCATTTGCCCCTCACCCGTGATGTTTTTCCGCACCCTACAATGAGATGTCGCAGCTCGTCGCTGAATACAGCCTTACCTGCGCATTTTTCCCGCATCAATCGACGAAGAGACCGCTGTGGACGTAGCGGGTAAAAACAGCGCGAACCGCACTGTGGCGCGGATTTTCGGCGAATTCCAGAGCAATTGGGCGGCCATTCGTCTCAAATGATGCCTAGAGTCCGCGAAATGGGAATGAACTGAAAGGCTTCCAATGTCTTTGAACATGCCGTCAGATTTGGCCGGATCGGCTCTCCCGGAGACGATCGCCGGCACTCACCGGATCCTGCGCCCGGAGACCTTGGCGCTCTCCGGCGGCCTGAGCATCGATCCGACCACGCGGGCAATCGCGCCCAATATCTCCATGTCGGTCAACAATCTGCTCGTTCCCGGCGATGGCGCCTTTTCCGCCGACGGCGTTTCCGATCTCACGGCCCTGCCCTTCCTTTATGCCCGCTGGACCAACCCGACCGTGCGGCAGCTCGAACAGCGGCTGGCGGCGCTGGAGGGTGCAGACGATGCGCTGGCAACAGCAACCGGCGTCGCCGCGATCGCGGCAACTTTTCTGACCTTTCTCAAGGCCGGCGATCATCTCATCGTCAGCGATGTCTGCTACGCGGGCGCCAACGAGCTCGCGCGGCGTATCCTGCCGGACTATGGTATCGAGGTGACGGCCGTGAACATGTCGCGTCTCGATGAGGTCGCCGCTGCCTTCCGGCCCAACACCCGGCTCGTTCATTGCGAAAGCCCGTGCAACCCGATCCTGCGATTGACGGACCTCCCGGCCGTGGCGGCGCTGGCGCATGAACACGGTGCGCTCGTCTCGGTCGATTCGACGCTGGCGACGCCGGTTGCGACGCGGCCGCTCGCGCTCGGTGCCGATCTCGTCATCCATTCGCTGACGAAGTTCATCAACGGCCACGGCGATGCGCTGGGGGGCACGGTGTGCGGCCGCCAGGAGCTGGTCGCTAAAATCCGCTCGCGCGCCGGGGTCTATCTCGGTGCCACGCTGTCCGCGCAGAATGCCTGGCTCATCATGCGGGGTATCGACACGCTCTTTCCGCGGATACGGACGATCTCCGAAACGGCGATGCGCCTTGCCCGGTTTCTCTGGGATCATCCGGCCATCACCTCGGTGGTTTACCCGGGGCTGGAAGCACATCCGCAACACGATCTGGCGAAGCGCCAGATGGACGTCTTCGGTGGCATGATCACCTTCCAGACGGCATCCCCGCACGCCACCGCCGCCCGGCTCGCGAGCAAATTGAAGGTTGCCCACTACGCCTTCTCGCTCGGCCACCAGCGCAGCATCGTCGTTCTTCTCGATACCGCCGAGATGATGACCTCGACTTACCGGCTGGAGGGTTCGCAACTGGAGGATTACCGCGCTTTTGCCGGCGATGGCGTCTTCCGGCTTTCGGTGGGGCTTGAGTCCGTCGATGATCTTATCGAAGACCTCGACCAGGCGCTTCGCGCCTAACCGGAAGGTTCCGCAGATGGCGACAGGGAAACGACCTATCTGTTTTGCTCGCCCCACGGCGAATTCATCGTTATTCTGTTCGAAAGGGGCGACAACCCCTTCGATCTGGAACGCGTCTTCCAGACAATCGAACAACTGTCGATGGCCGGCATTCCCTGCCGGGTGTCCGCAATATCCTTATAGCCTTTACCCCGTCATCGGTTATTCACCGACAAACGGATTTCAACCCGATTGGAGAATTCTACCCCATGAGTACGATACGCATTCTTGACGGCGGCATGAGCCGGGAACTGCTGCGCCTCGGCGCGCAATTGCGGCAACCGGAATGGTCGGCGCTGGCGCTGATCGACACGCCCGATATCGTGCTGCAGGTCCACCGCGAATTCATCGAGGCCGGCGCGGATGTGGTCACGACCAACAGCTATGCGCTGGTTCCGTTTCACATCGGCGAGGAGCGCTTTAGCAGTCAGGGTCCGGCGCTGATCGATCTGTCGGGACGGCTGGCCCGCGAGGCCGCGGATGCACAGACAGACCGCAAAGTCCTCGTTGCCGGGTCGCTGCCGCCGATCTTCGGCTCCTACGAACCGCAACTCTTCGACCCCACGCGGGTGCAGGAATACCTCGCGGTTCTCGTCAAGGGACTGGTGCCGCATGTCGATGTCTGGCTGGGCGAAACCCTGAGCCTGATCGCCGAGGGCGAAGCGGTTCGCACCGCGACCGCGGGAACCGGCAAGCCGCTCTGGGTTTCCTTCACCCTGGCAGACGATCCGGAACTGGGCGCCGGAGATGAGCCGAAACTGCGATCGGGCGAGACCGTCGCCGATGCCGCCGCCTGGGCTGCCGGCGCCGGGCTTCGGGCGCTGCTGTTCAACTGCAGCCGGCCCGAAGTGATGGCGGCAGCTGTCGCGACCGCCTCGAGCGTGTTTCAGGACCGCGGCGCGAATATCGAGATCGGCGTCTATGCCAACGCATTCGAGGGCGAGACGGAGGGCGGCGCGAACGAAACCTTGCATGCCACGCGCGAGGATCTGACGGGGGACAGCTATTCCCGCTTTGCCTGTGACTGGGTGGCCGCCGGCGCGACGCTTGTCGGCGGTTGCTGTGGCATCGGCGCCGAACATATCCACCGTCTGGCGGGTGCGCTCAGACGATAGGAATGCCGGACCGTTCAGCACCGGAAAGCGACGCGCGTCGCGTCTCGCTTTCCGGTGCTGAACGGGACGCCGATGTGCTATGTAACTCACTATATTTTGCGTTAAGAAATTCTTTTACGTGTGGGATATTTTTGTAGTAAGAATTGAGCCAGAAACTTTCTATCGGGCAAGTTTTGCTTTTCTCCACGAGATGCATCGACAGTGCCTGGATCGAAAGGCGTGCCTCACTTTTTAGGAACGCGGCAGGGCAAATGACGAAACCGACACATCGGACCATGGATGACTTTGCACGGTCTTGCGGCGTCTCCAGACCCACACTTTCCAAGTATTTCGACGATCCGGGCAGTGTCAAATCCGCGACGCGCGAGCGGATCGAGATGGCGTTGAGCGC
Source organism: Pararhizobium polonicum (assembly GCF_001687365.1). GTDB lineage: Bacteria > Pseudomonadota > Alphaproteobacteria > Rhizobiales > Rhizobiaceae > Pararhizobium > Pararhizobium polonicum. The sequence goes on along the minus strand of NZ_LGLV01000009.1, from coordinate 230,594 downwards.
CTCCGACTACCGGCCGAACCTTTTTGCACGCAACCTCAATCGTAAACGCACGCGCAATGTCGGCATTCTGGTCCCCGCCATCACCGATCCCTTTTACGCGGAAATGGTCAATCGCCTCGAACTGCGGTTGCGCGACGAGGGGTACTGGCCAGTGGTGATTTCGTCGCACGGTTTGCCGGAACTGGAACTCGAGGCCGCCAATACGATGATGTCGCTGAAGGTCGCCGGCGCCATCGTCGCGCCGCTCGGCCTCACCTCCGACCCGCGGGTGTTCGAGAAGCTGGGCCAGGATATTCCCGTCGTCTATTTCGACACCTATATCGAGGGAGATACCCCCTTCATCGGCAACAACAACCGGCAGAGTGTCGCGACGATCGTCGACTATCTCTGCCGCTCGGGCGAGCCCCCGGCTTATTTTGACATACCGCACGTCAACCACAATTCGGGCGAACGGCTCGATGGCTACATCACCACGATGGAAGCGCTGGGGCTGGAGCCCATCGTTTTCGGCAACACCAGGGACTATAGCTGGGATTTCGAACGGATCGGCTACGAACAGACCGAAGCTCTGCTGGCGAACGGCACCCTGCCGAGCAAGACGATCCTGTGCTCCAACGACCGTCTCGCCTTCGGCGTGATGGCGGCCGCCTATTCGCGGGGCATCGGGATTGGCCGCAAGAGCGGCAGCCAGCTGCGCATAGCGGCGCATGACGACCATCCGCTGAGCCGCTATGCCTGCCCGCCGCTCACCACCATGGCGCAGGATTTCGCGGCGATGGCCGGGCACAGCGTCGAGATGCTGCTGGCACTGCTCGAGGAAACGGACGGCGGGACGGAACCCCTCGCTCGCCGGGTCAGCCTCAACGGCACATTGGTCATGCGCCAATCGGCCTGATCAAGCCGGCCGATCACGCCGGGTCAAGCCGCGGATAGAAGCTTCGCCATGCGGCAACCGCCTCCTGGATAGTCTCGCGTGCCGCCGGGATATGCCGGCCCATCGAAACGAAACCATGGATCTGATCCGGCCGGTGCCGCCGTACCAATGGGACGCCAGCCAGAGCCAGGCGTTCGGCGTAGGCTTCTCCCTCGTCGGCCAAAATGTCGTATCCGGCCGTGACGATGTAGGCCGGCGCAACGCCGTCAAGATGATCCGCCGCGAGCGGCGACACCCGCCAATCGGCGAAATCGGCCTCGTTGCGGATATAGTGATCGCGAAACCACTTCATTGTCGATGCCGACAGACCATAGCCTTGCGAGAACCGGCGATAGCTGTCGGCGGTCTGCGCTGCATCCGTATTCGGGTAGATCAGCAATTGCGCAGACAGCGGTGGCACATCGCCGTCGCGGGCCATCAATGCCAAGACGGCTGCGAGATTGCCGCCGGCGCTGTCTCCCGCAACGGCAATGCGTGCAGGGTCGATGCCGAGTGCTTCGGCCGCACCCACCATATGAACAAGGGTCGCCGCGCAGTCCTGCAAGCCGGCCGGAAACCTGTGTTCCGGCGCAAGACGATAATCGGGGCAGACCACGACGCAGCCGGCAAGATTGGCGAACCACCGGCAGATGTCGTCATGTGATTCCAGATTGCCGATCACCCATCCGCCGCCGTGAAGATAGAGCAAGGCCGGCGCCTCGGAAGCCGGCGCATGCTTGCCGCGGTAAACCCGGACGGTGATCGGAGCACCGGGACCGGCGATCTCGATGTCTTCGACCGCACCCACAGGCTCCCGGTCTCCCTGAAGGGTGGAACAGCCGGCATCATAGGCTGCCCTCGCCTCCTGCGGGCTCCCCGCCTCGAAAGGTGTGCCGCCAGCGGCACGGCCGATATCGAGGACACGCTGCGCCCCCGGGTGAAGTGGTACGGTCATCGCCAGATCCCCCTATGCCAGCAGACTGCGCGCTTCGTCTTCGTCCAGCAATGGCGGCTGGACGACGCTGCCTGCAATGGCAACCGCGCCGCGGCTCTCGCCGGACGCAAGGATCGCTTCCATGATTTCAAGCACATGCAGGGCGAGATCACCGGAGGCGCGCGGCGCACGGCCATCGGCCAGAGCGCGAACGAGATCGGCAACCCCGAGCATGCGATAATTGGCACGGTCGGGAGCGGCATAGGGCCAGTTGCGGGCACCATAGAGCTCGCCTTCGCTTTCGAAATTCACCCACTCGGCGCCGCGCTCCGACAGGGACACCGTGCCGCCGAACGTATCGGGATCCGGCAACCGCAGCGAGCCTTCCGTGCCATGCAGTTCGATCGGATGGTTGGAGTGGCGGAAGACATCCCAGGAGGCGCCGAAATTGACAGTGGCGCCTGAATGGAATTCGAGCAGGGAGAGGACGTTGGTCGGCGTTCCGACGGTGAACGTGGTATTCTGAAACGGACCTTCGGCGGTGATGCGGCGTTCTTCCTGACCCTTGGTCGCCAAGGCCATGACGCTTTTGACCGGCCCCAGAAGATTGACCAGCATGGTCAAATAATAAGGCCCCATGTCAAAGACCGGACCGCCGCCGGCCTGATAGTAGAATTGCGGGTTGGGGTGCCAGTGTTCCATGCCACGGCCCATCATGAAGGCCGTGCCGGTGACGGGGCGGCCGATCGCGCCCTTGTCCATCAGCCGACGCGCCCGCCGGCCGGCCGCGCCGAGAAAGGTATCGGGTGCCGAACCGAGCAGCAGTCCCCGCCGTTTCGCTTCCGCCACCAGCTTGCGCCCATCGGCAGCGGAGGTTGCCAGCGGCTTCTCGGTAAAGACGTGCTTGCCCGCCGACAGGGCCGACAGGGTGACGTCATAATGGACGGCCGGGATTGTCAGATTGAGGACGAGATCGATCTCCGGATCAGCCAGCAGCGTATCCACATCGAGCGCGCGGATTCCGTATTCCTTCGCCCGCAAGGCCGACATGTCGGCGGAGATATCCGCGCAAGCTTTCAGCTCGACGGCTCCGAAGAGCGCGGCATTGCGCAGGTAGGTCATGGAGATATTGCCGCATCCGATGACACCGATACCCAGTTTCGTTTTCGTCTTCATTGAGCCGGCCTCCTCCGCCGATTCCACATCAATAACACACATGCCCATATCGCAAGGGGCAGCCTTCCGGATGCTATAAAGCATTTTATTTATTGACGCGCGACAAATTTTAATGACACATACGGCAAGCTGGATCGGTATGGAGGCCGCCAGTTTCCTTGGGAGGAAAACAATGACTGATATTAAAAAACCGCTCGGCGGTGCGTCTTCTGTCGGGCATGTTACGATGGCGGATCGCCGCAAATTCCTGCTTGGTGCCGCCGGCGTCGCGGCCGGAGCTGCTGCACTCACCGTCGGATCCGGCCTTGGCATCCGCACCGCCCGCGCGCAAAGCCGGGCTGAAATCAGCTTCGCCAGCGCCGCATTCTTCGGAAACGAGACCTTTGGTGATCTCTGCAAGACATTCAACGAATCGCAGGACCGCGTCACCGTCACCTATATCGAACTGCCGCCACCGAGCTCCTCGACAGAGGTTTATCAGGGGCTGGTACAGCAGCTGGCCCGCCGCAACGGCACTCCCGATGTCTTCAGCCAGGACGTGATCTGGATTGCCGGCTTTGCCGCCGCCGGCTGGGCCTTGCCGCTGGATGAGTATTTCCCGGCCGACAAGCGCGGAGACTATTTTGCCGGAACCGTCGCAGCGTGCACCTATCAGGAAAAGCTGACGGCCCTGCCCTGGTTCCTCGATTCCGGCATGTTCTACTATCGCAAGGACATCCTCGAAAAACACGGCGCCAAGGTGCCGGAAACCTGGGACGAGATGGCAACGATCGCAGCCGCTGCACAGGCGGCAGGCGATGCCAAGTTCGGCTATCTCTGGCAAGGAAAGCAGGCAGAAGTTCTGGTCTGCGACGCGGTTGAAATCATCACCTCGAACAATGGCTCTATCCTTGCGGCCGACGGCAAGTCATCGCTCATCGGCGACAAGCCGGCCGTGGATGCCATCCAGTTCCTCTACGATACCATCAACAAGACCAAGATCAGCCCGCAGAACGTGCTGTCCTGGGATGAGGAGCCGTCACGCCAGCCATTTACGTCGGGAGAGGCGATGTTCATGCGCAACTGGTCCTATGTCTATCCGATCGCTCAGGATCCCAAGGCATCCGAGGTCGTCGACAAGGTCGGCGTCGCGCCGCTTCCGCATTTTGCAGGCGGCAAGAGTGCAGCCTGCCTTGGCGGCTACCAGCTCGGCGTCAATGCCAACTCCAAGCAGCGCGAAGCGGCAATCGAGTTCCTGACCTGGCTGTCATCGACGGAAACCCAGCAGCGGATCGCCTTGAACTTCGGCCTGGCGCCGACGCGCCCTGCCCTGTTCAAGGATGCAAAGATCAAGCAGGAACAGCCGTTTATGGCGAGCCTCGAAAGCGTTTTCACAGGCGCGACGGGCCGCCCGATCACCCCGGAATATGCAAAAGTGACGCTCGCGCTGCAATCCGGAATTTCAAAGGCCCTGGTGTCCGGCAACGTGCAGGCGGAGCTTTCCGCATGCGCCGAGCAGATCAACAAGATTGTCGGCTGATGTTGTCACAGGCGGCCACTCTCCCTCCCGACGGTGGGCCGCTCCGGGCCCGGAGGGCGCTACCCAGCGCCCTCTGGCCTTGGCTCCTGCTGCTGCCAGCCTTCATGGCACTGGCATCGGTTTCTTTCTATCCGATCGTCAATGGCCTCTATCTTTCCCTGACCAACACATCGCTGATCAGCCAGGAAAATGACTTCACCGGCTTTGCCAACTATGTCGAGCTTTGGAACGACCCGCTGTTCTGGAATGCCTGGTGGCATACGATCTGGTTCACGTTCGCCTCGACCACCCTTGAGACGCTCATCGGCCTGGCCATGGCGCTGATCCTGTGCGAGGCATTCAGCGGGCGCGGCCTGGTGCGCGCCGCCATGCTGGTTCCCTGGGCCATGCCGACTGTCGTAACCTCGAAGATGTTCGGATGGTTGTTCGACGGCCAGCACGGCATCATCAATTTCGTACTCCTGCATCTCGGGCTGATCGACCAGAACGTCAACTGGTACGGCTCTCCCGATACCGCAATGACGACCATCATCATCGCCGATGTGTGGAAGACCACGCCCTTCATGGCGCTGCTGCTCCTGACCGGCCTCCAGACCGTGCCGAAATCGCTGGTCGAGGCGGCGCGCATGGATGGTGCAAAGGCGTGGGTGATCTTCTGGAACATCCGGCTGCCGCTGCTGATGCCGACGCTGCTGATCGCCGGTCTGTTCCGGGCGCTCGATGCGTTCCGCGTCTTCGACCTTGTCTACGTCCTGACGGGCGGCGGCCCCGCCGACAGCACCGAAACGCTGTCCACCTTGTCCTACAAAGTGCTCTTCTCGACGCTGCAATTCGGTTACGGCTCGGCTGTCTCCACCGCCATGTTTATCACCGAAGGCCTGATCGCACTTGCTTTCTGTCTTTACCTCGTCCGCCAGATCAGGAGGACGACATGAACGAGACACGCTCCCCGCTGCAAAGCATTGCCATCTATTTCGGCGCGGCCCTGATCCTCATCTGGTCGGGTGGCCCCTTCCTGTGGCAATTCTCGACCTCGTTCCAGCTCGACAAGGCCCTGACGGCCGAAACGCCGTCCTTCATTCCCGATCCTTTCACGCTCGAGCACTATTACAATGCCTTCGTGCAGAAGGGCCTGCATCGTTACGTCTGGAATTCGCTGGTCGTATCGCTGGCAACCACGTTCCTGTGTCTGCTGGTCGGGTCGCTCGCCGCCTTCGCGCTGTCGCGGCTGAACGTCAAGGGCCGCTTCGGCATCCTCATGGTCATTCTCTCCGTGTCGATGTTTCCGCAGATCGCGCTGGTCGGACCGCTCTACCTGCTGGCTGCCAATCTCGGCCTGCTCGACACCTATACGGCGCTGATCATCACCTATCTGGCGCTTGGCCTGCCGCTCGTCACCTGGGTCCTGTTCGGCTATTTCGAAACGCTGCCGAAGGAAATCGACGAGGCCGCCCGCATGGACGGCGTCGGCGTCATCGGCCTGCTCTGGCACATCATCCTGCCGATGTCGCTGCCAAGTCTCGTCACCACCGGGCTGCTGGCCTTCATCACCGCCTGGAACGAGTTCCTGTTTGCGCTTGCCTTTACCTCCAACATCGATCGCCAGACCATTCCCGTCGGCATCGCCAACTTCACCAACCTCTACTACGTGCCCTGGGGCGATATTGCCGCAGCGTCAGCCGTCGTCACCGTGCCGCTCATCATTCTGGTTCTCTTCTTCCAGCGGCACATCATCGAAGGCCTGACACAGGGCGGAATCAAGGAATAAGCCTATGACCAAGGACCTCAAAGTCGGCTGCCAGACGTTTACCTGGGAAATGCTCGGCAACGCCTTTGCCGGCGGCCCCGACGATCTTCTGCGGGCGATTTCTCAGGGCGGCTATAGCGGTATCGAAATCACCGACACGATGATCGGCCACTATGCCGGCAAGCCGGCCGAATTCGCCGCTGCCCTGAAAGACAATGGCCTCACGCTCGTTTCCTTCGCCATGGGCTCGAAAAGCGGCTTCACGGTAAAGGAAGAGATCGGCACAGATCTTGAGGCGACGCAGCGCTGGATCGATTTCGCCGCCGAATTCCCCGGCGCGATGGTGTCGATCGGCTCGGCGACCGTTGTTTCCGAAGGCCCGCGCGACGACAAGTTTGCCATCGCTGCCGAATTCTACAATCGGGCCGGTGAGCTGGGTAAAAAGTCGGGCGTGGATGTCGCAGTCCATCCGAGCTCGCACCACAATACGCTGCTGTTTGACCGCGCCGACTACGACCGGATTTTTGCCCTGCTCGACGGGGATCTGGTCGGCTGGGTGCCGGACACGGGCCATATCCTGCGCGGCCATGCCGACATTCTCGACACGCTGCGAACCTATCAGGATCGCATTCGCTACCTGCACCTGAAGGATGTCGATGCCGGCGGCAAATGGGCCATGCTCGGCAAGGGCGTCTGCGACACGCCGGCCGTCATCGACATCGTTGCCGCCGCACCGAAATTCAACGGCTGGCTGGTCCTGGAAGAAGAATCCGACACCGCGGCGGCTGACCCGGCTGCCGCCGTGAAAATCAATCGCCAAACGATGCGCGGCTACGGCGCCTGAGGAAGAAGACGATGATTGAAAAGGAAAGCCGGCGTCTGCGTGTTGGCGTGCTGGGTTGCGGACCGATCGCCCAGTTCGCGCATCTGGAATCCTGCGTCAAGGCCCGCAATGCGGACCTGTATGCGATCTGCGATGCGGCGCCCGATCTTCTGGCGCGGATGGGTGCGACCTACGAACCGCAGAAGATGTATGCCGATTACGATGCCATGCTGGCCGATCCGGAGCTGGAAGCCGTCATCGTCGCGACGTCGGATGCCTATCACGTGCCGATGTCGATCAGGGCGCTCAATGCCGGCAAGCACGTGCTCTGCGAGAAGCCGACCGGCGTGACCATCGAGGAAGGCCGGGAACTCGCCGATGCGGTGAAACGTTCCGGCAAGGTGCTGCAGGTCGGCCACATGAAGCGCTTCGATCCGGCGCTGGAAGCGGCCCACGACTTCGTGCGCAACGACATCGGCGACATCTTTGCCATGAAAGCCTGGTATTGCGATTCCACCCATCGCTACACCAACACCGACGCGGTGCAGCCTTTGCCGATCACCAGCAAGCTGGCCAAGAAACCGGCCGGCAATCCCAAGGCCGACCTGCGGCAATATTTCATGCTGGCGCATGGCTCGCATCTGGTCGATACCGCCCGCTTCTTCTGCGGCGAGATCGTCGCGGTGCGGGCGCGCCTTCTGGAACGGGCCGGTGCCTATTGCTGGTTCGTCGAGACCGAATTCGCCAATGGCGCACTCGGCCATCTCGACCTGACCGTCGCCGTGCGCATGGACTGGCACGAGGGCTTCCAGCTCTATGGCGAAAACGGCTCCGTCCTCGCCAAGACCTTCAACCCCTGGTACCTGCGGGCCAGCGAAGTCGAAATCTTCCATGAGAGAGATGCAACGACCCGCAAACCGCTGGGCGCCGACGGCCATTTCTTTCGCCGCCAGCTGGAAGGGCTTGCCGACACGGTTCTGACCGGCGCACCGATGCGCGGGGCCGACATCGAAGACGGCATCGCATCGATCCGCGCCATGGTCGCTATCGCCCGCTCGGTGGAAGCCGGCGAGCGTGTCGAGCTTGCCTCCGTGACGGGGTCGGTCTGATGCAGATCGGGATTTTCGCCAAGACCTTTGCCGGATCGGACCCGTTGAGCGTGCTGTCATCGGTCAGGCAAAGCGGCTTTGCGACGACGCAGTTCAATCTGGCCTGCGCCGGCCTGCCTTCGATGCCCGATACGGTCTCTCCCGGCATCATCGCAGCGATAAAGGCGGCATCGAAACAGACCGGCGTATCGCTGGCAGCACTGTCCGGCACCTACAACATGGCGCATCCCGACAAGGCGGTGCGCGACAGCGGCCTGCGCCAGCTTGCCGTCGTGATCGAGGCGGCCGCTGTCCTCTCCATTCCGCTGGTGACATTGTGCACCGGTAGCCGCAATGCCGCCGATCAATGGGCGCACCATCCCGACAATGCCGATCCATCGGCATGGGCGGATATGGCGACCGAGATGGCCAAGGCACTCGTAATCGCAGAGCGGCATGGCGTCGATCTCGGTATCGAACCCGAGCAGGCCAATATCGTCACCTCCGCCGATGATGCCGTCCGGCTGATCGCCGAGATGGGCTCGAAGCATCTGCGCATCGTGCTGGACCCGGCCAATCTGTTCGAGCGGGCAACCAAGAACGAGGCCCTTACGATCGTTGCCGATGCGGTCGAAACATCCGCCGGCCACATTGCGATGGCCCACGCGAAGGATCGCCATGTGGACGGACGTTTTGCCACCGCCGGGCAAGGCGTCATCGACTTCGCCGATTTCGTCGCCCGCTTGAAGGCGACGGGGTTTGACGGTCCACTCATCACTCACGGCCTGTCGGCGGAGGAAGCGCCCGATGTCGCCGCCTTCCTGAAAGGGTTGATCTGATGGCCCGTGTTGCCGACCTTCAGCGCGATGATGCCGAACTTTGCGTCTTTGACGGCGGCGAAGGCCAGCCGGTCGTGTTTCAGCACGGGCTCGGCGGAGACGAGGCACAGGTTGCGCAGGCTTTTCCCGATGGGTCCGGCCAGTGGCGCAGGCTCACCGTCGAATGCCGGGGGCACGGCGGCTCATCCCTGGGCACCAGACCCGACTTCTCGATCGCGATGTTTGCCGACGACGTGCTTGCCATTGCCGACCGGCAGGGCATCCGGCAATTCGTTGCCGGTGGCATCTCGATGGGCGCAGCGGTCGCGCTTCATCTCGCACATGCCTTTCCGAACCGGGTGACCGGGCTCATTCTGGTCCGCCCCGCCTGGACGTTTGCGGTCTCGCCCGTGAACATGGCGCCCATTCGCGAGATCGCGGAGCTGATCCGGTCGAACCCACTTGAGCGGGCACGCGCCCTGTTCGTCCATTCTGAAACCGCCCGGCGCCTGAGCGTCGAGGCCCCCGATAATTTCGCATCCCTGCTGGGCTATTTCGATCGGCCGAACGCCGTGCCCTTCGCCGGCGTACTCGCCGGGATCGCCGCCGACGGACCGGGCGTTTCAAAGGCGAATGCCGCCGCGCTGTCGCTGCCGGCGCTGGTGATCGGCAATGCGCAGGACGCCGTTCATCCGCTCGATTCGGCCCGGCTGCTGGCTGACACCCTTCCGCATGCCCGGTTCGTCGAAGTTGCCGCCAAGGCGACCGACAAGACCCGGCATCTGGCCGAGACCCGCGAAGCCATCGACCACTTCCTCATGACCCATTTCAAGAACCGGAGCCTCGTTACACCATGACGTCCACACCCCTTTCCGGCCCGGCCGCCATCGCTGCCCTCCCGCGCGACCGGCTGCTCGGCGAATTCTCGCTCTGGTCGGCGGATCTTGCCAATATGGAGACCGATCTGAAGCGTATCGAAGCGCATGTCGATCTACATCATATCGATGTCGCCGATGCCCGCTTCACACCCGGCTTTCTGTTTTTCCCGGATTTCGTCGCCCGCATCGCCAAGCTAACAGCCAAGCCGATCCACGTGCATCTGATGGTCGAGGCTGAAATCGTCGAGGAACAGACGCGGCAATTCATCGAAGCCGGCGCCGATCTGATCAGCGTTCATGCCGAGAATGGCGAGGCCGGCCTGCGTGCCGTCAAGCTGGCCCGGGAACTCGGTGCCGAGGCCGGGGTCGTGCTGCGTCTGGAAACGCCGGTCGCCGAGGTTGTGCCGTTTCTGGCGCATGTCGCCTTCGTGACACTTCTGGGCACGTCGATCGGGGTCAAGGGACAAAGCCTCTCGGAAAAGGCCTGCGACCGGCTGCTTGAAGCGCGTGCCCTGCTGAAACAGGCAGGCCGCGAGCAGGACATCATTCTGGCTGCCGATGGCGGCATCCGCGAACAGACCGTGCCGCTGCTGCGCGGCGCCGGCGCCGAAACTGTCGTGCTCGGCTCTCTCGCCTTCGGCGACAAGGATCTGGCCAGCCGCATCGCCTGGCTGCACGCGCTGGAGACCAAAAACTGATGACCAGGGTCGCTCTTGCCTTTGATCTGGGCGGAACGGAGCTTCGCGCCGCGCTCGTCGATGGCGAGGGCCGGCTTCTGGCATTCGCATCGGTTCCGACGCTTGCCAGGGAAGGTGTGATGGCGGTTGTCGGCCAGATCGAGATGCTGGCCGAAACGGTCCGCAGGGAGGTGCCCGACGCCGTTGTCGCCGGGGTCGGCATCGGAGCGCCGGGGCCGCTCGATCCGAAAGCGGGAATCGTTCTCGGTGCGCCGACCTTGTCCGGCTGGCACGACGTGCCATTGGCCGGCATTCTGAGCGACCGGTTTGGCCTGCCGGTCGGCCTCGAAAACGATGCCAATGCCGCAGCGCTCGGCGAATGGTGCTTCGGCGCCGGCCGTGGCGCCAATTCTCTGGTCTTCGTCACCGTCTCGACCGGGATCGGCGGCGGCGCAATTGCCGATCGGCGCATCATCCACGGGCGGCGGGGGCTGGCCGCGGAAATCGGCCATATGACCATTACCGATACGGGCGACCGCTGCTTTTGTGGCGCGGTCGGATGTTTCGAAGCCGTCGCCTCCGGTACCGCACTCGGCCGCCGTGCGACCGCCATGACGGCGGCTGGAGATGGCTCGAGGCTGCGTGTCCTGTCCTGCGACGCAGCCGTGACCGGCCGCGATGTCGTCGATGCGGCGCGAGCGGGCGATCCGATGGCACTGTCTCTGCTGGCGGAGGAAGCGCGATGGCTGGGTATCGGCTTTACCAATCTTCTGCATCTCTATTCGCCGGACGTGATTGTCATGGGCGGCGGCATTTCAAACGGGTTCGATCTGTTGAGCGAAACCATCGAGGCGACAATCCGCAGCCGCGCCATGCCGGCCTATCGCGACGTACCGGTGGTACCGGCGCAGTTGGGCCGCCATGCCGGCCTCATCGGGGTCGCAAGCCTCATCCTCCGCGATGAAGGCGAGGCCATGCCTCCCGCCACCGAAGCAGATCTGGACCATCAGCCCGGGGCCACGCCCGCCGGGCCAAAGGAGGCCATTCATGGCTGAGCTGAACCTACGCGACGTCCGCAAATCCTATGGAGCCGCCGAGGTGATCAAGGGCATAAATCTCGATGTCAAGGACCGCGAATTCGTCGTCTTCGTCGGCCCGTCCGGCTGCGGCAAATCCACCCTGCTGCGGATGATCGCCGGTCTGGAAAAGATCAGCGGCGGCGAACTGACCATCGACGGCGTGCGCTCCAACGAGATCGGCCCTTCGGAACGCGGCCTTGCGATGGTCTTCCAGTCCTATGCGCTTTACCCGCATATGACCGTGGCGGAAAATATGGGCTTTGCGCTGAAGGTGGCCGGCATACCGGTCGCTGAGCGGTCCCGAAAGGTGCGCGAGGCAGCCGAAGTGCTGCAACTGGCGCATCTTCTCGACCGGCGACCGAAGGAGCTTTCCGGTGGCCAGCGCCAGCGCGTCGCCATCGGTCGTGCCATCGTGCGCAATCCCAAGATATTCCTGTTCGACGAGCCTCTGTCGAACCTCGATGCGGCGCTGCGGGTCAACATGCGGCTGGAACTGATGCGCCTGCACGAACAGCTCAAGGCGACGATGATCTACGTGACCCACGATCAGACCGAAGCCATGACCATGGCCGACAAGATCGTCGTCCTGCATGCGGGACATATCGAGCAGATCGGCTCGCCCCTCGATCTCTATAACCGTCCGGCCAATACCTTCGTCGCAGGCTTTATCGGGTCGCCCAAAATGAACCTGCTGACTTTGAAGATTACTGCCGCCGGACCGGAAGGCGTGACCGTCACGCTCCCCGATGGTGCAGCGCTGACCGTCGCCGTCGACGCCGGAAGCCTGAAGCCAGGCGATGAAGCGATCCTCGGCATCCGGCCGGAGCATCTGCGCGTTGCGCAGGCCGGCCAATTCGGCGGTGAGGCCGTGCTGGCCGAACGCCTGGGAAGCCTGACGATCCTTCATGTCGATCTGATCCCCGGCACGACGCTGGTCGTTCAGGCCGAGGGTGGCGATACAACGCCGCTGCACGCGTCGATCAGGCTGACCGTCGATCCGGCCAGCTGTCACCTCTTCGATGCCGGCGGCAAGGCTCTTCAGCCGCTTGGCCGCGGCTGAACCGATTTCACCAAAGGAAAACACCCATGGCTGTAACACGAGAAACCCTGACATTGACCCATTCGGGCGCCATGACCGCCCTGGCCGCGGCGATCGCCCATGCCGAAGCCATCAAGGTTCCGCAATGCATCTTTCTGGTCGATGTCAGCGGCGAGGTGATTGCAAGCGTCCGGATGGACGGCGCGAAATATCTGAGCATGCATACCGCCCGCGCCAAGGCGCGAACGGCAGCCTCGATCAATGCACCGACGGGCACGATGACGGCCGAATTCGGCACGGCCGCCGGTATCGCTTCACAAGGGGGCGTCACCTCGCTGCCCGGCGGTCTGCCGATCCGCTTCGGCAACCGGCTGGTCGCTGCGATCGGCGTCGGCTCGGGAACCGGTGATCAGGATTTCGAGGTCGCACGCGCCGGCCTGGCAGCGATCGGCGCCGACGCAGTCTGACCGGGTATACGTCGGGTCTGACGGCGTCGGCGCTGGTCTGAAAGTCAGGATTGCGGAGTGGCCTTGGCTTTTTTGTCGGTCCACTGCGGAGGTGCTCCGAACTTGTCCGCCACCATGCCGGCCAGGCCGCGCGCGCGGCCAAAGGCATCGCAAGCTGCATATTTCGGTTTGCCGCCCATTGCCGATTTCATGCGCTGTCCGGACGGCAGGGAAAGATCCAGCCCCTTCGGCTCCTTACCCGCCACCAGCATCCGCGAGAAATACGTGCCGAAATTGGCCGCAAGACTGTAGGCGTCGCCGACTTCGGAGACGCGTGCACTGTTGGTGATGGAGTTGGCGCCCTTCGACCAGATAACGGCCGCGCGTTGTGCCCCCATCGGGTCAAGCGCCTCGGCTTCGACCGCCAAGCCACCGAGACCGGCGGGCAGACGCGGAATGCCGACTGGCAGGGCGACACTGCTTCCAAGCGAAACGGCGGTGGAAACGCCAGCCATGGTCTTGTTGGTCGGCACGATATCGGTGACGACGGCCCGAACGGTCAGGTCGGCCGGCTGACCGGCAGGGACCAGCTGATACTTGTCGCTGAGTGCGACACAAACGGCGCGGTCCAGAGCGTTCGTGACAAGCGATCGATCCTGCACCGTCTTGATGCGAGAGGCAGCCTCGAAGGAAAAGATGGACGGCAGGATAGAGACGGTCTTTACCGCCGCCAATCCTTGCGCATCCACGAATGTCCGCGACTTGGTGAACTTACCCTTGGCGGGACTGAGCTGATTGTAGGAAGTCAGCGTTCCGCCCTCTTTCAAGGGGACGGATGTGCAGCCGGAGATGAGGAGGAGAAGCGGCAGGCCGACCCCTGCGATTTTCAATCGAGGCATTGTCCTGTCACCACAAACGCGACGGGTTGAATTCACATGGTCGTTTGCTGCACACGTTTCGGCCTCCATCATGGATAACAATGCCCCAGATATTCTGCGCCGAGGATTGCGGCAACATTACAAGCCTGCCTCTGAATGATGGCAGGATCGTATTTGCTGGTGCCATCTTACAACCGGATCCTGACGGCGGTTCCGGACGGGGCACCGTCGATCGTCACCTGGCCGCCATGACTGGCGACGATCTGCTTGACGAGGCTCAAGCCAAGGCCTGCGCCTTTGCTTCGCGGCGTGACGCGGTAGAATGGCTCGAAGACCTGCTCCCGCTGATCTGCTGGTATCCCCGGCCCTTCATCGGAAACTGTAATCTCGCCCACGCCTGAGACGGAGACCACGATCGTACCGGTATTGCCGCCGTGGTCGATGGCGTTGCGCACCAGATTGCCGATCGCCCGCGGCAGGGCAGCGGGACTGCCGTCCAGCTTGAGCACCGCAACGTCACTCTCGAAGGAAATTTCATAACCCGCGGCAATCGCCAGGGGCGCGAGATCGGCAACCACAGTGCGGGCGATGTGCCCCCTCCGCGAAGGACGGTCTTGCCCTTGCGCTTGGCAAGCGCAACGAGAACCAGAAGCTCACGACGGGGGAGGTCAAAGGGAGCTGAATTGACCGTCACGTCCAGATGAAGCGGATCGATCACGATCCGCCCGGCGGCGATCTGCTGTTCCGCCAGAACGGCCGGCCATCTCAGCACCGCTCGCACGCGCGCCATCAGCTCCTCGATCAGCAGAAACCTCATCGCCATGCTCCTTTCGTCCGTCTCTTTCTACCGCCAAGGTTGCGGCAGCATTGCGGACGGTTCGGTCAAAGCATGGCTGGATGTTTGGCTGTCGGTCGGAGGGCGGATGTTGGAAAACTGGGTTACGACCTCAGCCGCCGCGCCGAACAAGGGCGACGAGATCACGAGCCCGGCGAGAAGATCGACCGAGTGCCTTTCCTGACCAACCGTCATCCCCTATAAGCTGCGACGCCAGATCTGGTATCGTGTACGGCCAGCTTCGCTTGAGGCTTGAGTTTGTAGTAAGGACATCAACATGAACACCCACGTCAACGACCTCAACAGGCTCATTCAGGACCTGTCATCGAACCATGAGGCACATCTGATCGGAATCCGCCGTGACATTCATGCGCATCCCGAAACCGGCTTCGATGTCGAGAGAACAAGCGGTGTCGTCGCACGCGAGCTGGAAAGCCTCGGCATCGAGCATGTCACCGGCGTCGGGCGCACCGGCATCGTCGGCTTTATTCCGTGTGGAGCGCCGGGGCCGACGCTGATCATTCGCGCCGACATGGATGCGCTGCCGATTAAGGAACAGACCGGCCTGCCCTTCGCCAGCCGCATCGAAGGCAAGATGCATGCCTGTGGTCACGATTTGCACACGGCGACGCTGATCGGCGTGGGAGCCGTCCTGAAAGAGATCGCGCCGCGCCTGAGCGGCAACATCAAGTTGATGTTCCAACCGGCTGAAGAGACACAGGAAAGCGGCGCAGCCGCGATGATCGCCGACGGTGTGCTTGATGGCGTCGATTTCGCGCTCGGCTTCCACAATCACCCCGATGAGCCGATCGGCACCTTCAGTTTCGTCGAAGGGATCGCCAACGGTTCGTCCGACGAGTTCGATATCACCATCCACGCGGTATCCGGCCATGCCGCCCGCCCGCATATGGCTGTCGATCCCGTCGTCGCCACCGCGCAACTGATCACCCAGCTCCAGACCATCGTTTCGCGCGAGGTTGATCCCATGCGGCCGGCCGTGTTGACGATCGGTTCCATCCATGGGGGCAACACCCACAATATCATCCCGGATTCCGTCGGCATTATGGGGACCGTGCGCTGTCAGGATCCGGTCTCGCGCGACGCCATCGAAGCGGCGCTGAGACGCGTCTGTGCCGGTCTGGAAGCATCGATGCGGGTCAGGTGCGAGATCAACTATGTGCGTGGTGTCCCGTCGCTGGTATCCGACGATCGCCTTTTGAAAACGACGATAGCAGCCATCCGCGATCATTTCGGCGATGTCGTCCTGAAGCGCGAAGCAAGCCTTGGCGCGGAAGATTTCGCGCTGGTAGGGGCGAAGGTCCCCGCCTTTCAGCTCGGTGTCGGCGCCTCGCAGGAAGGCCGCGACGACCGGCTGCACAATTCCGATTACCAGCCGGATGAGCGCTGCATCGGCAACGGCGTCGTGGCGCTGTCGCTGGCGGCTGCGAGACTGCTGGCTTAACAGGGTCCGGGGGTGGTTCCATCGGTGGCAATCCGCATTTTCTTCCTCTGCGCAGAGGAATTTTAGAAGGAATTTGCGGGATTGCGCCACCGGAACCACCTAGAAACGCGGGCACGAACGTCGACAATCCATCATTCCGGGCGCGCTGACGCCAAACATCGTGAAACCACACCAAGGACGGAGCCATAATGCCGGGTCACAAGACTACCTCGAACATCCTGCAGCCCACGCGCCGGCAGCTTCTGCAAAACGCGGGCCTTCTGTCTGCAGCACTTTCGGCCGGTGGCCTGCTATTGCCGGGTTCGGCCGGCGCGCAAGCGGCAACGCCGGTCAAGGGCGGTCATCTGATCCTCGGCCTCGACACGGCTTCGAGCTCCGACCGGCTGGACCCGGCGTTCTACACCGAAGCCTACATGTATACGGTCGGCTTTCAGCTATTCAACACGGTGCTGGAACTCGGCCCCGACGGAAAGCTCTTCGGCGCCCTGGCCGAGAGCTGGGAAGCGGCAACCCCGGATGCGAGCAAATGGGTCTTCAAGCTGAAGAAGGGCATCCAGTTCCACAACGGCAAGGAACTTGTGGCCCAGGACGTCGTCTACTCGCTCAACCATCACCGCGGCGAAAAGAGCAACTCCGGCGGCAAGGGCCAGCTGCTCGCCGTTACCGATATCAAAGCCACCGACACCCATGAAGTGACCGTCACGCTCAGCGCCGGCAATGCCGATTTCCCGGCGGCCCTGGTGGATTATCACATGGGCATCGGCCCGGACGGCGGCGATTTCGACAAGGGCGTCGGTACCGGTGCCTTCATTCTCGAAGACTTCCAGCCGGGCGTGCGCGCGCTGACCAAGCGGAACCCGAACTACTGGGCATCCGACCGCGCCCATGTCGATTCGGTCGAAACCATCGCCATGAGCGATGCGACAGCCCGGATGGCCGCGCTTCTCAGCGGGCAGGTCCATATCATCAACCGCGTCGAACCCCGCACCCTGAGCCGGCTGAGCTCGCGTCCGGGCATACAGATCCTGCGTTCGCAGGAAAATACGATGTTCTGCTTCCCGATGCGGGTCGATGCCAAGCCATATGACAACGTCGATCTGCGCCTCGCGCTGAAATATGCGATCGATCGCGAAGAGCTGCAGAAGAGCCTTCTGGTCGGCACCGGCGCGATCGGCAACGACAATCCGATTGCATCGTGGAATCCCTACTTCGCCAAGGACATTCCGCAGCGTGCCTATGACGCCGACAAGGCCGCCTTCCATTTCAAGAAGGCCGGCTCGCCCGACGGCATCCAGCTCAGCGTCTCCGACAACGGCTTCCCCGGTTCTGTCGATGCCGCACAGCTCTTCCAGGCCTCGGCCGCCAAGGCCGGCATCACCATCGATGTCGAGCGCGTGCCTTCCGACGGCTATTGGGACGAGGTGTGGCTGAAAAAGCCGTTCGTCGCGTCCAACTGGTCCGTGCGCCCGACCGCCGACGCCATGCTGTCGCTGATCTTCCAGTCCGACGCACCGTGGAATGAAACGGCCTGGCGCGACGAATCGTTCGACAAGCTGCTTGCAGCAGGACGTGTCGAGCTGGACGAGACGAAGCGCAAGCAGATCTACCACGACCTGCAGGTGAAGCTGGTGGACGAGGGCGGCGAGATCATTCCGCTCTTCGTCGACAATCTGGCCGCAGCAACCGACAAGGTCGGCGGTTACGTTCCGGTCCCGGGCGGCGGCGATCTCAGCGGCTACCGCATCGCCGAGCGCGCCTGGCTGAATGCCTGACCTGCCGCAAGGACAGCACACTCCTTGCCCCCGGACGACAGTTCGGGGGCGTTTTTTACGGCGTCCCGCAGCCAGACCATTGCGCTGCGGCGCAGTTCGCGATAGCGCCATTCGATAAATCCTGACAACAGACAGATGGGCGGCCGGCCGTTGGCTGACGGAATCGATATAGAAATGCAGGCCATGCGGCCGTTACCGGCGCAAAAGGCGACCGGCGGAAGCCTGTGGCTGCTGCTGATCAAGCGTCTTTTCCTCGGCCTCGTGCTCCTGTGGGCCGTCTCGGTCGTCATCTTTGCCGGAACGCAGATCCTGCCGGGCGATGTCGCGACCTCGATGCTTGGCCAGCAGGCAACGCCGGAAGCCGTGGCAAGCATCCGCAAGGAGCTGGGGCTGGAACAACCGGCACCCGTCCGCTACGTCAAATGGCTGAACGGCGCCGTGCGCGGCGACTTCGGGCGCAGCTACAGCAACCGCCAGGACATTGCCAAGAGCATCGCGCCCCGTTTGAAAAATACGCTGCTTCTGGCAGCAATGGCTGCCGTGATTGCCGTGCCGCTTTCGATCCTTCTCGGCATCCTGTCCGTGCTCTACACCGGCACCTGGATCGACCGGACGATCGGCCTGGTCACGCTCAGCGCCATATCGCTTCCGGAATTCTTCGCGGGCTATCTATTGATCGCCTATTTCTCCGTCGCCCATTTCTGGCTTCCGAGCAGCGCCACCGTGTCCGACGCCATGCCGCTTGGGCAAAGGCTTGTTGTCATGTTGCTGCCCTGCCTGACGCTGGTTCTGGCCGTTCTCGGGCACATGATGCGGATGACGCGGGCAGCGCTCCTCAACGTCATGGCCTCTCCCTATATCGAAACGGCGCTCCTCAAGGGCCTGCCCTCCTGGCGCATCGTCTGGAAGCATGCGCTGCCCAATGCCCTGTCGCCCATCGTCAATGTCGTGGCGCTCAACCTGGCCTATCTCATCGTCGGCGTCGTCGTCGTCGAGGTGATCTTCGTCTATCCCGGCATGGGCCAGTATCTGGTGGATCACGTGGCAAAGCGCGACGTGCCGGTCGTGCAGGCCGCTGGCCTGGTGTTCGCCGCCGTCTACATCGTCCTCAACATCGTCGCCGACATGATTTCCGTTCTGGCCAATCCACGGCTGAGGCATCCGCGATGAAGAATCTGCCACGCTTCACGCTCATGGCCATGATCGGCTTTGCCGGCGTCGCCGCCTTTCTTTTGGTGGCGATCTTTGCGCCCTGGCTTGCGCCGCATCCGGTCTCTGCCGTGGTCGGCGGCGTCTGGGATCCGCCGTCTGCCGATGCGCTGCTGGGAACCGACAATATCGGCCGCGATCTGTTCTCGCGTCTCGTCTGGGGGGCAAGGATCACCTTCGTCATCGCAGCACTGGCGACCGCCATGGCCTTCCTGATCGGCGTATCGCTCGGCTTCTACGCCGCTGTCCGGCGTGGCTGGACCGATCAGGTCCTGTCGCGGCTCAACGACCTGATGATGGCGATCCCGACGCTGATCTTCGCGCTCGTCGTGCTCGCCGTCCTTCCCAAGAACATGGTAGTGCTCGTGCTCGTCATGGCCACGCTCGAGGCGACGCGGGTCTTTCGCGTCAGCCGCGCGATCGCCGCCGATCTCGTCGTGCTGGATTATGTCGAGGTGGCCCGGCTGCGCGGCGAGAGCTGGAGCTGGATCATTTTCCGCGAGATCCTACCGAATGCATTCTCGCCGCTTCTGGCCGAACTCGGCCTGCGCTTCGCCTTCGCCATTCTCTTCCTGTCCACGCTCTCGTTCCTTGGCCTCGGCGTCCAGCCGCCGGTCGCCGATTGGGGCAGCCTTGTGAAGGAGAACAAGGATGGATTGGTGTTCGGCGTCTTCGCGGCCCTCATTCCGGGTGCCGCGATTGCCGCGCTGGTCATCTGCGTCAATCTTGTCGTGGACTGGATGCTCCAGAAGACGACCAGCCTGAAGGGCGGGCGCCGCAATGGCTGAACTCCTGCTGAAAGTCACCGATCTCGAAATCAAGGCAGGCGATGCGGTGATCGTCGACAAGGTGTCGTTCGATCTCGAAAAGGGCCGTGTTCTCGGGCTGATCGGCGAATCCGGCGCCGGCAAGTCGACGATCGGCCTGGCCTCGCTCGGCCATAGCCGTGACGGCCTGCACATCACCGGCGGCCGCGCGGAGCTGAACGGCCGCGATATCCTGCACCTGTCCAACCGGGACACGCGCCTGCTGCGCGGTGCCGTCGTCACCTATGTCGCCCAGTCGGCGGCAGCGGCCTTCAACCCGGCGCACCGGCTGATCGATCAGGTCATCGAAGCCAC
Source organism: Pararhizobium polonicum (assembly GCF_001687365.1). GTDB lineage: Bacteria > Pseudomonadota > Alphaproteobacteria > Rhizobiales > Rhizobiaceae > Pararhizobium > Pararhizobium polonicum. The sequence goes on along the minus strand of NZ_LGLV01000009.1, from coordinate 210,180 downwards.
GCTCTGGCACGGGCTGATGGGCCGCGCCGAGGCGATGGAGCGCGCCAAGGAACTCTTCGCCCTTCTCGGCCTGCCGGACCCGCGGAATTTCGGCGACCGCTATCCGCACCAGGGCTCCGGCGGCCAGTTGCAACGTGCCATGACGGCGATGGCGCTTTGCCCGAAACCGGAACTGATCGTGTTCGACGAACCGACCACCGCGCTCGACGTCACCACGCAGATCGAGGTTCTCGCCGCCATCAAGCAGGCCATCGCTCTCACCAGCACGTCCGCACTCTACATCTCCCACGATCTGGCCGTCGTCGCCCAGGTCGCCGATGAAATTCTGGTGCTCCGTCACGGCAAGATGGTCGAGCGTGGCACGGTCGACGATATCTTCAATGCGCCGACAGAAGACTATACCCGGCAGCTCGTTTCCATGCGCCAGTCGGAAAAGCCGGCCCGGGAACAGGCACCCGACAGCCTTTTAACCATCAAGGGAATAGACGCAGGCTACATACCGGGCATACCCGTTCTCCAGGATGTGACCCTTGATCTCGGCCGCGGCGAAACGCTCGCGGTGGTCGGCGAATCCGGTTCGGGGAAATCGACACTGGCGCGCGTTGTCACCGGCCTGCTTCCGGCCTCTTCCGGAACCTTGAGCTTCGACGGCAAGGAACTGGCGAACGGGCTTGCCGCGCGCACGCCTGACACGCTGCGCAATATCCAGATCGTCAACCAGATACCCGATCTTGCCCTTAATCCGCGCCAGACCGTCGAGGCGATCCTGTCACGGCCCCTCGCCTTCTATTTCGGCCTGAAGGGCGCCGCGCTCAAAAGCCGCGTGGCCACCCTGCTCGACCAGATCGAGCTTCCACGCGGGATGCTCAGCCGCTATCCGGCCGAATTGTCCGGCGGGCAGAAGCAACGCATCTGCATCGCTCGCGCGCTTGCGGCGGATCCCAAGCTGATCATCTGCGACGAGCCCACCTCGGCGCTCGATCCGCTGGTCGCCGAAGGCATTCTCGATCTCCTGATGCGCCTGCAAAACGAGGCCGGCACATCCTATCTGTTCATCACCCACGATCTCGCCATCGTACGGGCGATCGCCGACACGGTCGCGGTCATGCTCGGCGGCAAGGTTGTGCGTTATGGCCGCAAGGCCGAGGTATTGGCGCCGCCTTTCGATCCCTATACCGAAAAGCTGATTGCCTCTGTCCCGGAAATGCGCCCGGGCTGGCTGGATGAAGCCATCGCCAGAGGGTCTGCTCTCAAGGCAAACGACTGAAACATACGATGACACGGCGTGGACTGATTCCGGACGGCGGTACCGGCCACATCCATGCCCTTTCCGGGCAGTGCCGCTGCGTGTGATTGCAGGGGATACGGCCGCTGACGTGGAGCCACCATGTCCCCCTCTATCATTGAAGCGCGGCAAAACCTTTCGCGAGATCCGCCTTGAGATCGGCGACATCTTCAAGACCGATATGAAGGCGCAAAACCGGGCCTTCGTCCGGCGCTTGCAAAATGCGCCGCTCCTCCAGATCGACGTGGAGTGCCAGGCTCGAAAAACCGCCCCAGGAATAGCCAAGCCCGAAAAGCGAAAGACCATCCAGAAACGACTGGGCTTTCGCCTTGAATTCATCCTTGCGGGCAACAGCGAGCACAAACGAGAAGACGCCGCTTGCACCCTTGAAATCCCGCTTCCAGATGTCATGGCCGGGGAAACTCGGCAACGCAGGATGCAGCACGCGCGCCACCTCGCTGCGGGCCTCCAGCCAGCGGGCGATCTCGAGCGCGCCGGACTGATGGCGCTCCAGACGCACACCCATGGTGCGCAGCCCGCGCAAGACCTGATAGGCATCGTCGGCTGCTCCGCAGATGCCGAGCGCGCCATTCGCCTGTCTGAGGCGTTTCCAGTGTTCGGCGTTGGCTGAAACGGTCCCCAAAAGAATGTCGGAGTGACCGGCCGGATATTTGGTGGAAGCCTGGATCGAGATATCGACGCCGAAATCGAGCGGCCTGAAATAGAGAGGCGTCGCCCAGGCATTGTCCATCGTCACCACCGCATCATGCCGGTGAGCGACGGCGGCAATCGCGGGAACATCCTGCATCTCGAACGTATTCGAACCCGGTGCTTCGAGATGAACGAGTCTGGTGTTCGGCTTGAAGAGGGTTTCGATCGCCGCTCCGACGGAGGGATCGTAATATTCGACCTCGACGCCGAAGCGCTTGAGCATCGTATCGCAGAAATGGCGGACGTTGCCGTAGACGGAATCGACAATCAGCACGTGATCGCCCGGAGAGAGATAGGCCAGGAATGCAAGGGTGACCGCCGCAAGGCCCGACGGCACGAGGATGGTGCCGGCAGCCCCTTCCAGCGCGTTGACGGCATCACACAAGGCATCCGTCGTCGGTGTGCCGCGGGTGGCATAGGTATACTTTTGACTATGGGTTTCCATCGCCGCGGCATTCGGGAAAAGCACCGTCGATGCGCGAACCGTGGGGGGATTGATGAAACCGTGATAGTCGAAGGGATCATACCCCGCCCTGACCAGCTGCGTATTGGGCCCAAGGTTCTTTGATCTGTGGTCGCTGTCGCTCATGATGTCCTGCGTCTGGTTGGTGTCGGCCTGTGCAACCCGCTCGATCGTCCGGCGTGGTCGCGTACCCGGCCCAAATTCGTACTCTTTGGCTAAGGCCTGTCGCCATGAATGTGGCGTTCAAGAAAGGGCAGATTGTCCTGCCCCCAGTATAGCTCGTCCTCGTAGAGGAAGGTCGGAAAGCCAAAGACGCCGCGCTTTATCGCGTGTTCGCGATCGGCAGCCCATTTGGCCCGCACGTCGTCGTCCGCCTGCCGCTTCAAGAGGCCGGCTCCGTCGAAGCCCGCCGCGTCGGCAATCGCCGCCCGTATGCGCGGCTGGCCGATATCCTTTGCCTCGCTCCAGAAAGCATGCTGCAAGGCGCGGGTCAGGCCGATCCAGTCCTTGCCGTCGAGATAGGCGGCGATCACGATGAGAGATGCCGGCGCGGGGTCGCTCAACGCGGGACGGCTTTCGAGGATCAGCGTCTTGCCGCGCACACGCGCCCAGCGTTTCAGATCGCGTGTCCAATAGCCCCGGCGGATTTCGGGGCGATTGCGCGAGAATATCCCGCCATTCTCTTCGACGACCGTCGTCAGATACGGTTTGATCTCGACCTCGTTCTTCGCCGCCAGATCGACGAACGCGTCAAAGCCGATATAGGACCAGGGCGAGCCGATGGAAAAGAAATACTCAACGATTTTGGTCAATGTTCTTATCCCTATGGATATGGGCGCTTTGGGCGGAACGATGCTCGCTGCCGTCTACGCCGTGCGTTTTTCGCGGCCCGCGCCATCGAGCCAGCCGAGGCGTGGTGCGATGAGCGTGGCGAAATCGTGGATGATCTGGCGGTATTCCTCGTCCTCGAATTCATACGGAAGCTCGAGCCTGAGTTCGCTGACATGCGGCAGGATGGGATCGGCAAGCAGCCGTTCGAGGATCTGCTCCGAACTGCCGACAAGATCGCTGGCAAAGAGTGTGCGCCGCTCGCCCTGGGGCGTCAACGTCCGCTCATGGCGCCCCGTCGCATAATCGAGATAACGCTTGCGGGTGTGCCCATCGGCACTGTCGAGAGGGACGATGACGCGGCCGAGCGCGACACGTCTGCCGCCGCCACCACTTGCCTTGTAGACTTCCAGCTGGCGCGACTGGGCGACGAAGAAGTCATCCGTCTCCTCCCCCGTGGTGACATTGCCGATCAAAAGGTTGAAGTGGTTTTTGCCCGCCCAGCCGGCCGAGCGCAGCGAACCGCCGCCATACCAGATGCGATCGGTCAGCCCTTTGGCATAAGGCTGCAGCCGCGGCCTTTGCGGCCCGAAGGGCGTCTTGATGAAGGTGGTCTCGTCGCCGACCGGGTTGCTGTGCAGATTGTCGACGAAACGCAGGACGCGCGCGTGGGAGAAGTCGTTGCTTTCCCAGCCATCGTCAAAGACCAGCGGCGCGATCAGATCGGCATGCAGCGGCCGCCCGGCGCTCAGGCCGATGTTGAGACGCCCGCGCGACAGGACATCGACCGTCGAGAGATCTTCGGCCAAGCGGTAAGGGCTTTCATAGCCGATCGGGATAACCGCCGTTCCAAGTTGGATGCGGCTGGTGCGCTGCGTCGCGGCCGCCAGAAAGGCGGTTGCCGACGAGATACCCGGTTCCAGATGCCGCTGGCGTGCCCAGGCACTTTGGAAGCCGAGTTCTTCGCCATATTCCAGAAGCTGCAGCGCCTTTTCCAACCCGGACAGCGGATCGTCGGCCGGATAATTGCCCGGCGTCAGAAAGCCGATATGGCTGATAGACGGTGTGATGTCAGTCATTCTGCGTCTCCTGCTCAGGACTTCGGCAGGCCGGGTGGATTGGTTTCCGATTTTGGCAAGGCCTCCTCGGAAAGATGCCACCGGTTCAGAATTTGAGCGTAGACGCCACTGCCGATCAGGCCGTTGGTGGCGGTGGTCAGCGCGTCTGCCAGACCGCTCCCCTTCTTCGTGGCAATGGCCACGTCCGAGCGGTCGGGCCAGCCGGCGCTGAGCGTGCCGACACGCTTGATGTTATGGTCGCGGGAGGCAATGTAGACCAGCTGCGCATGCGGCTGGACGATCACGTCGGCACGTTTGGAAGACAGCGCCAGCAGGCTTGCAGCCTCGTCGTCGTAATATTGCAGCTCCAGCGGTTTCAGTCCGGTGGCGACGTTTTCCTCGTTCCATCGAAGCAGGATACGCTCCTGATTGGTGCCGGCACCGACGATGATCCTGAGACCGGCGGCGTCCTTCGGCTCCCTGATGGATGTGATCACGCTATCGGATTTGACGAAGAAACCGTGTAGTCCCTGCCGATAGGTGGAGAAATCGAATTTCTCCTTGCGCTGCTCGGTGACGCCGACATTGGAGATCACCGCGTCGTACTTGCCGGATGCCAGGCCAAGCGGCCAGTCGATCCAGGCGACCGGCACAAGCTCCAGTTCAAGCCCGAGACTGTCGGCGACAGCGGATGCATAGTCCGGATCCGCGCCGACCACGGTTGCCGCGTCCGTCGCATAGGTGGCGAGCGGCGGGCCGCCGGGACTGACCGCAACGGTGAACTTGCCCGGCGTTACAAATTTGAAATCCTTTGCAATCGCTGCGATGGCGGCTTCGTTCTTCTGCGCCCGGATGCGGCCCGATTGCTCGCGGCTGAGATCGAATGCATCGCCGGCATAAGCCGTACCGAACATGGCAAAGGCAGACGCCAGGGCGCCAAGCAAGACATTCCGAAAGGCCGATCTGCGGGTCATTGTCATCGTCTCCATATGAGAAACAGTCTTGCTCGAACCGGCGCTGCGCAAACGGCGCCGGTTCGGTTCTTGCAGGATTACGAACCGCTCTTCGGCAGGCCGGGCGGATTGGTCTTGGCTTCATCGATGGCCTCCGAACCGAGGCTCCAGGTATCCAGAACCTTCCGGTAGGCACCGCTGGCAATCAGATCGTTGACGACATGCGTGAGCGGCGCCGCCAGGCCACTGTCCTTGCGCGTGGTCACCGCGATCTCGGCGGTAATCGGCCAGCCGCCGCTGAGAGTGCCGACGAGCTTGGTCTTGCCGCTCAGCGCCGCCGCATAGGCCTGGGTCGCATTGACGCTCAAAACGACATCAGCCCTGCCGGACTGGACGGCCAGGTTCCGGACCGCATCATCGTCGTAATATTGTACCTCGACTGGCTTCAGCCCGGCCGCGACGTTCTGGCGGTCCCATTCGAGCAAGATCTTCTCCTGGTTGGTTCCGGCGTCGGTGATGACTTTCAGACCGGCGATATCCTTCGGCTCCCGGATCGTGGTGATCGGGCTTTCGGCCTTGACGTAGAAGCCCAGCTCATCCTTGCGATAGGTGGAGAAGTCGAATTTCTGCTTGCGCTCTTCGGTCACCGTCACATTCGAGATCACGGCGTCGAACTTGCCCGACGTCAGGCCGAGCGGCCAATCGGCCCATGCGACGGAGACCAGTTCGAGCTTCCGCCCCAGGCTGTCGGCAAGAACCTGCGCGAAATCGACGTCATAGCCGATGACCGTTTTGGAATCGGATGCATAGTCATGCAGCGGAAGATTGCCGCTGGTGCTGATGCCGACGGTGAAGACGCCATCTTCGACGAATTTGAAGTCCTTGACCTCTTCGATACGCTTCTCGTTCTTCTCGACCCGCAGGCGGTTCGGCTGCTCCGGGCTCAGGTCGAACTTGTCGGCGGCCTGCGCGGATCCGATGCCAAGAGCCGCAATGGTCACCGCGCCGGCCATCAGGCGTTTGGCTCTGTATAAGAATGTCATGTTTCCCGTCTCCATTTTCATCTTATGGTTGTGATTGTCGATAGTCCCATCCCGTCCGCTCAAGCGGCCGGGAAGCTGCTAGAGAACTTTTGCGAGGAATTCGCGGGTGCGCGGATGATCCGCCTGGCTGAAGATGCGGGCGGGCGGACCCGCCTCCAGAATGTGGCCACCATCCATGAACACGACCGTATCGGCCACTTCGCGGGCAAAGCCGACTTCGTGGGTGACGATGACCAGCGTCGTGCCAGTGCGCGCCAGCTCCTTGATGACATCGAGCACTTCGCCGACCAGTTCCGGATCGAGGGCCGAGGTCGGCTCGTCGAACAGCAGCACCTTCGGCTTCAGCGCCAGAGCGCGGGCGATGGCGACGCGCTGCTGCTGACCGCCGGACAGCTGGCGGGGATAGGCATGGATCTTGTCGCTGAGGCCGACACGGGCAAGCAATTCGCCGGCAAGCCGGATGGCTTGCTCGCGGTCGATACCGCGGACCTGCATCGGCGCTTCGATCAGGTTTTCGAGCACGGTCAGATGCGGGAAAAGGTTGAAGCTCTGGAACACCATGCCGATGTCGGCGCGGCGCTTGAGAATGTCCTTTTCCTTCAGTTCATAAAGCGTCTCGCCATTCTGGCGATAGCCGACGAGATCGCCATCGACGGAGATGAAACCGCTATCGACGCGCTCCAGATGATTGATGGCGCGCAGCAGCGTCGACTTGCCCGAGCCGGAGGGACCGAGAATGGCGGTAACACTGCCGGCAGGCAGGGTCAGATCGATCGTGTCGAGGACTTTCAAAGATCCGAAGCTCTTGGAAATACCGTGAATGCGTACAGTACCGCCGGTTCGCATCAGGGGCGCGTCACGAAAACCGGACTGCTGGGCGGCAGGGCTCGCAGCGGCAACAGGCGCCGGCGCCGGGCGGCGAAACTGCGCCAGGAGCGCTTGAAACGGCAGCGGAACCGGGTTGCGCACGGCACCCCTGGAGAAATAGCGCTCGATATAGTGCTGGGCGATCGACAGCACGGTCATGATGACCAGATACCAGGCCGTCGCCACCATCAGCAGCGGGATGACTTCGAGGTTGCGGCGATAGATGACCTGGACCGTGTAGAACAGTTCCGGCAGGGCCAGCACGTAGACCATCGACGTGCTCTTTGCCAAACCGATGATCTCGTTGAAGCCTGTGGGCAGGATCGAGCGCATGGCCTGCGGCATGACGATGCGGAACACCTGACGGCGGCGCGGCAGACCGAGGGCGGCAGCCGCCTCGAACTGTCCCTGATCGACGGACAGGATACCGCCACGCACGATTTCGGAGAAGAAGGCGGACTGGTTGAGCGTCAGCCCGAGAAAGGCCGCCGCAAAGGGTGTCAGCAATTGCACGGTGGGATATTCAAACAGGAGCGCGTTGGTGAACGGGACGCCGATCCGGATCGTCTCGTAGAGATAGCCGAGGTTGTTGAGGATCAGGAGAAGCACGATCAGCGGGATGGAGCGCAGCAGCCAGACGTAGCCCCAGGACAGGCCCGAAAGCAGCGGCGATCTCGACACCCGGGCGAGCGCCAGCGCTGTCCCCAGCACCGAACCCGACACCGTGGCCAGCACCGTCAGAAGCAGCGTCCTGCCGAGACCGGCAAGCACGGGTTCGGAAAAGAACCACTCGGCAAAGACGTTCCAGCCCCAGCGCGGGTTGGTGAAGGTGGAATAGAGAATGGCCGCGATGATCAGGCCTGCGAAAATCGTACCGACCAGGCGGCCGGGATGGCGGGCCGGAACGATCCGGTAGCGCGCATAATCCTGCTTGTGCTCGGCCGCCCTGATGACGGGATTGATGCCCGGGAAATCTGTCGTCAATGCCATGGCTATCCCCTTTATGGATTTAGGTCTTCGGCGCGTCAGCGATGTCCGGCTGCGAACTGGAGTTGCTGTTCGGCAGGCACGCTTGCCGCGGCGAGATGGCCGATCTCTTTTTCAAAGGGCAGGGATTTGTAGATTTCCGGATCGGCATCGACATCGAACAGGGCCGTGTAGCCGTAGGTCAGGTAGAGGCCGATCGCTTCCGGCTGGCGGAAGCCCGTGGTCAGATAGACCCGTGAATATCCCTGCCGTGCAGCCTGAACCTCCAGCTCGATCAACACTTTGCGCGCAAGTCCCTGACGGCGCAGATCGGACCGCGTCCAGATGCGTTTGAACTCGGCGGTGCGCTCGTCATAGTGCTTGAAGGCACCGCCACCGATGGTTTCGCCATTGCGCAGCAGCAGCAGGAAATTGCCGTGGGGCGGTGCGAAGGCTTCGGCCGGGTAGCGGTTCATCTCTTCGACAGCGCCCGCGGCATTGAAATAGGTGCCGTAGCGGCTGTCATATTCGAAGGTCAGTTCGTCGATCAGGGGCTTTGCACGCGGATCGAGGGGTGTGGTGTAGAGAAACGTATCGCTCATGTCGCCAATCCTGTTGATGTCGTGGGCCTGTTGATGTCGTCAGTTGAGAAAGGTTTCCACCAGCCGCACCCAGTAGCGGGCGGCGGGTGCGATGATCGCGTCATTGAAATCGTAGTGGGCGCTGTGGAGGGGGGCGGTGTCGCCGTTGCCGACGAAGAGGTAAGTGCCGGGCTTGGCCTGCAGCATGAAGGCGAAATCCTCGCTCGCCGTGCGCGGCTTGAAGCCCTCCTCGACCTTTGAAGGACCGAACGTATCGACGGCGACCGTTCGCGCGAAATCGGTCTCGTCGCGATGATTGATCAGCGCCGGGAAGCCGAGCCGGTAATCCACCTCCGCCACGGCGCCGAAGCTTTCCGCCTGGGCGCGGGCGAGCGCCGGAATGCGGTCCCCCAGCTGCTGACGGACGGTTTCGTTGAAGGCCCGCATGGTGAGCTTCAGTTCGACGCTTTCCGGGATGACATTCGAGGCAGAGCCCGCATGGATGGAACCGACCGTCGCCACCGCCATCTCCTGCGGATCGATATTGCGCGACACGACACTCTGCAGCGCAGTGATGAACGAGGCTGACGCCAGCACCGGATCGACGGCGCGATGCGGCTCAGCACCGTGACCGCCTTTGCCGACGATCCGGATCTTGGCCTGATCGACCGATGCCATCGCCGCACCGGCAACGAAACCGAATTGCCCCGGCGGCACGCCCGGCCAGTTGTGCAGTCCGAAGACCGCATCGACGGGAAAGCGTTCGAAGAGGCCTTCCGAGATCATCTTGCGGGCACCGGCGCCGATTTCTTCGGCCGGCTGGAAGATCAGATGCAGCGTGCCGTTGAACGTTGCGCTTTCGGCGAGATAGCGCGCCGCAGCCAGCAGGATCGAGGTGTGTCCGTCGTGACCGCAGGCATGCATGACGCCGGGATTGTTGCTGGCATAGGCAAGCTCCGTCGCCTCCTCGATCGGCAGCGCATCCATGTCGGCGCGGATGCCGATCCGCCGCTCACCGTCGCCGCGTTTCAGCGTGGCCACAAGTCCCGTTCCGGCAATGCCGCTGGTGATTTCGTATCCCCAGGACGAGAGATGGGAGGCGATGAGCTTGCTGGTGCGCCGCTCCTGGAAGGCAAGTTCCGGATATTGATGCAGGTCGTGACGGAGCGCGATGATCTCGTCGAGATAGGCGGCGATGCCGCGCTCTACCGGATCGTTCAGTCGTGGTGTCTGTGCGATGACGTTCATGGCCGTTTCCCGGCGCCTTACGCGCCGACCGCCTTTCCGTGTTCGACGTCATCCGCCACGGCAACATAACGGCTCTCGCGATACGGCAGGCCCAGATGATCGCGCAGCGTCTCGCCCGTCAGCACCGGATTGAAATATCCGCGCCTCTCCAGGATCGGCAGAACGAACCGCGCAAAATCGTCGAGCCCTTCAGCAATGACCGGGAAGCCCAGGATGAAACCATCGGCTGCGTCCTCGTCCACCCAGCGGATGATCTCATCGGCAATATGGTCCGCCGTGCCGATGAAGGCCGTCCGAGGTGTCGCGACATCGAGGGCGATCTGACGCAGCGTCAGGTTCTGTTCCCGCGCCGTCTTCTTGATGCGGTCGGTGGTGGCGCGGAAGCTGTTCTTGCCGATATCGCCGAGATCCGGAAACGCCTCGTCGAGCGGATAGGCGCTGAAATCATGGTGATCGAAGAAGCGGCCGAGATAGAGCAGTGCTTCCTCGATGGTGACGAGATTGCGGATTGCCTGATATTTCCGCTCGGCCTCCTCTGGCGTTGCGCCGACGATCGGCCCGATGCCGGGATAAAGGCCGACTTCGGCGGCGCGGCGGCCTTGCGCGATCGCGCTCTGCTTCACCTGCTTGTAGAAAGTCTTTGCCTCCCCGATCGGCCCGCCATTGGTAAAGACCGCATCGGCGTGCTTGCCGGCCAGCCGCACGCCCGAATCGGAGGCGCCCGCCTGGAAGACGACCGGCTGTCCCTGTTTCGACCGGCCGATATTGAGCGGCCCCTCGATGCGGAAGAAACGGCCCTTGTGGTTCAGCCGGTGGAGCTTCGACCTGTCGGCATAGACGCCCGTCTCCCTGTCGCGTGCAAAAGCGTCGTCATCCCAGGAATCCCAGAGCCCCTTGATCGCATCGAGATATTCATCGGCAATCTCGTAGCGCAACTCATGTTCGGGATGTTCGCGGCTGTAGTTGCGTCCCGACCCTTCGAGCGGCGAGGTCACCGCATTCCATCCGGCCCGGCCGCCGCTGATCAGGTCGATCGTGGCAAACTGGCGGGCGACGGTGAAAGGATCGCTGTAGGAGGTGGAGACCGTGCCGACCAGGCCGATCTTCGAGGTCGATGCCGCAAGGGCCGAGAGGATGGAAATCGGCTCGAACCGGTTGAGGAAATGCGGGATCGACTGTTCGTTGATGTAGAGCCCGTCGGCGACGAAGGCAAAGGCGATACCAGCCGCTTCGGCCTTGCGCGCGGTCTCGACGAAATATGCGAAGTTGACGCTGGCATCGGCCGGGCCGCTCGGGTGTTTCCAGGCATTCATATGGCCGCCGGGCCCCTGCAGCATGATGCCGAATGGGATATGTTTCTGAGCCATCGGAGAAATCCTTTTGCTAGATTGTCAGGCAGCGAGCGAAAGCCGCTCCTTGGCGAGACGTTCGATGGAGGCAAGGCGCTCGGCAGCGCCGAGAGCCGGCGTTTCGATGATGAATTCGGCAATGCCGTACCGGCTGTGCAGGTCATCGAGCTGCCGGCGAACCTCAGTGGCCGTGCCGTGAAGCACGCTCGGAGACCTTGCTTCGAGCCGATCGATGCCGACACCCGCCTGGCGCGCATATTCGGCGGCCTGTTCCTCGCTGCCGACATTGACGCTTCTGCCATCGGTGAGGAAAACCTTGAAAACGCGAAGATCCGCGACAGCCTTTTGCGCCACGCGTGCGTCTTCCGCGGCATAGGCCGCAAGCGCCAGAACGGGCGTTTGCCCGCCGCTTGCCCGCGCATAGGCCTCGAAGGTCTTGCGCAGATTGTCCGGATCGCCATTCAGCTGCCCGGCAAAGACGAGACGCCAGCCCTTCGCAGCAGCCAGTTCCGCGCTTTCGACGCTGGCGCCCAGAAGAAAGCGTTCAGGCGCTGTCGGCGGGAACGGGGTTGCGTGCGGGCCTTCCCGGTCGGGATCAGTGGCAAGATATCTGTTGATGTCGGACAGCTGCCCGGCGAAATCCGGCTTTCCGGCCGGGTCGATCCCCACCTGGAGAGCGCGGGTCGAGAGTGGAAAACCGCCCGGTGCCTTGCCGACACCGAGATCGACGCGATCAGGGGCAAGCGATGCCAGAAGATTGAAGGTCTCGGCAACCTTGTAGGCACTGTAGTGCTGAAGCATGACGCCGCCCGAGCCGACGCGGATCCGCGCTGTTCTGGCCAGAAGATACGCAATCAGCGCCTCTGGCGCGGAACTCGCGAGCGTGGGAACATTATGATGCTCGGCGACCCAGAAACGGTGGTAGCCGAGCTCCTCCGCCTTGACGGCAAGCCGAACGGTCGTATGCAGTGCATCGGCAGCGGTAGCGCCCTCTTCGATAGGGCTTTTGTCGAGAAGACTGAGGAGGTAAGGCATGAGCCTCCGATCCCTTCACTAAGTTGCAAAACTTAGTCTATAAAATCAGTAGACAAAATGCTTTATAAGGAATGGCATTCTCTTTAAGGAGAGTTGGAGGGAAAAAGCCACCTGGCTTGGGAGGCGGGAATTGCTACCCTCGAAAACCACGCCCCGCGTGAAAACAAACTGCCAATATCCACAAACAGAACGAGGATTACCGATGCCCACTCAACCGACCGCAACCCGTGTCGTTCTTGCCTCGCGCCCTTCCGGCAAGCCTGTGGCAGAAAATTTCCGGCTCGAGGCCGAGACGGTCCGTGATCTTGCCGAGGGCGAGGTTCTTCTCCAGATTCTTTATCTCTCCCTCGACCCGTATATGCGCGGACGCATGGACGACGCCAAATCCTATGCCAAACCGGTCGAAATTGGCGGCGTGATGGAGGGGGGAACAGTGGCGAGGGTCCTGCGCACCCGCAACGCCGCTTTCGATCCCGGCGATATCGTCCTGTCCCATTCCGGCTGGCAGAGCCATGCAATCTCGAACGGCAGCGACTTGCGAAAACTCGATCCCGGACAGGCGCCGGTGACGACAGCGCTTGGCGTTCTCGGCATGCCCGGCTTCACCGCCTATGCCGGCCTTCGCAACATCGGAAAACCAAAGGCGGGAGAGACGGTGGTGGTCGCCGCAGCCAGCGGCGCGGTCGGCTCTGCAGTCGGCCAGATCGCCAGGATTTTCGGTGCCCGGGTCGTCGGCATCGCCGGCGGGCGGGAAAAATGCGATTATCTGCGAGATGTGCTCGGTTTCGACGCTGCGGTAGACCATCACTCAAGCGATTTCGCCACTGCGCTCGCTGCGGCCTGCCCGCAGGGCATCGACGTCTATTTCGAAAATGTCGGCGGTCCTGTCTGGAGCGCGGTGTTTCCCCTGCTCAACGATTTTGCGCGTGTGCCGGTTTGCGGGCTGATCGCGCACTACAACGAAGACAGCTCCGTTGCGAACAGTCATGACCAACTCCCCGCCGTCATGCGGGCGATCCTGCGCAAGAGCCTCACCATCCGGGGCTTCATCCAGCGCGAGTTTGCAGATCAGCGTTCCGATTTTTATCGGGAAGCCGGGGCCTGGATTGCCGAGGGCCGGCTGAAGCATAAGGAGGATATCGTCGTGGGGCTCGAAAACGCGCCAGAGGCCTTCATCGGCCTTCTGGAAGGAAAGAACTTCGGCAAACTGATCGTTCGCGTCGCATCCTGACCCGCACCGGAAAACCGGTTTAGCGTCGCCAGCCGTTATCAGACATTGGTGGGGCTCAGATACTGCGATATCGCGACGGCTACATTCCTGGCCTGAACACGGATATCGGGCACGGCGGTTATCTCCCAGAACTGTCCTGCCGTCAGGGCGCCAACGGCAAACAGGCCGGGCTGTGCCTTGCCGTTACAATCGAGCACCTGCGCATTCTGACCGACACAGATGCCGAGCCCGAGCTTGTCCGAAGAGATCAGGCCATCCTCCCGCATCTGCCGAAGCAGCGGTGAATGGGCGATCCCTGCCCGCTCCATGCCCGTGCAATTGATGATCCAGTCGGCCCGCAAACCAATGATGTCCGCACGGCCACGCGGGCGAAATGCCAGCTCCAGCCGGTCTCCGGCCTCGCCGATCGTCTGCAGATAGCCCTTGTGAACAATCACGGTGCCACCGTGCACAAGCGCATCGAGCTGGCCAAAGACATCCGGCGCCAGTCGGTGGCGATGGATGTTCCACCAGGCAAGCGCATGGCGCAGAAAGCGGCTTTGCTGCTCGCGCGACAGTTCCTGCCAGAGGCGCTGCGTCAACGGCCGCAGTCCATCCATGACGCCCCGCCAGTCCGCGCCGGCGCGCACCTGGCGGCGAAGCGCCGAAAGAAGGACGCTGATATCACGCGATGCCGGCAGCTCCGGCGCGACCGGCTCCACCTTTCGGGTCAGGTGCGGATGAGAGACAAGCCCGCGCCGGGACAGCACATGGATCGGACCACGATGCCCATGTGCCCGAAGGGCCAGAACCTGATCGACCATGGTCAGGCCTGAGCCGAGAATACAGATGGCCTGGTTGGGCTCGACCTGCGACAGCCAACCGAGGCGCCAGGGGTTTCGGACGATCCGCTCCTGCCTGAGCCCCATCACATTGGCCGGATCGACAGGCAATTCCGCATTGCCGACGCCCAGGCACAACACCACGCTGGCGGCGTCGAGGCGCGTGCCGTTGTCGAGCTGAAAGACGACCCTATCCGCCGTACACTGATCGCACGCCAATGCCTTCGCCTTGATGAAATGCAGTGTCGGCCGGTTGTCGCGATTGCGCAGCAAAGCCGCCAGCCTGTCACGGAGGTATCGGCCGAAATCGTCCCGGGACGCAAAGCCGTCCGGTGGAACCCCGCGCTTCTGCTCGCGCAGCCAGAGCACGAAGTCATCCGGCTCATCGGGAAATATGCTCATGCGGCCGGCTGGCACATTGAGACGATGAACGTGCAGCTCGGTCCTGTAGGCCGTGCCGCGCCCGAAGCCCGGATCGTCGCCGACCACGGCGATCGATGCCGATGGCGGCAGCAACCGCAAAAGATTGACTGTTTCGGCAATTGCCGAAAAGCCGGATCCCACCACGGCGACGTCATAAAACATCTCATTCCCTCTCACGCCGGCCGCAGGGGCCGTACCGGTGGCACCCATGGCAGAGGCTTTACCGTCAGATGACAGCAGCCCAACAGGAGACCTCGATCCCTTTCGACAAAAGCATGGAGTTGCAAGCTTTGTCTATAATTTAGGTATATTTTACTATGCCTTCTCCCCATCCGCCTCTAGCCTTTGCGCCAAGAACCGATTGGCATTGGAAAGGCTGATTGACCAATGCGAACTGTCACTTGGTCGAATGCGTGAGACCGGTTTCTAAAGTCATTTCCATGCGGTTCACGCATGTTCAAACAAATCATTGTTTCACAGGAGAATATCGATGAATGAACGATCCCGCCGGGCCAAACTGCTCGGCGCTGTTTTCAGCGTCGCACTGGCCTTTACCGCAGGGACATCCCACGCCGAGACACCAGCCAACGCCCTCATTGTCGCACAGTCGATCGATGACGCGGTGAGCTTCGATCCGGCCGAAGGCTTCGAGTTGACGACGGTGCAGTCGTTCAACAATCTCTATCAGCGTCTGATCGAATCCAACCGCGATGACGGCACCAAGATCCAGCCGGCGCTCGCAGCCGCCTGGGAAGCCGGCGCGGATGGCAAGAGCCTGACCTTTACGCTGGCGGACAAGGCCGTCTTTTCTTCCGGCAATCCGGTTCGTCCGGAAGACGTGGTCTTTTCGCTGACCCGCGCCGTCAAGCTCAACAAGTCGCCGGCTTTCATTCTGAACGAGCTCGGCTGGACAGCCGAGACTGTCGACAAGGCCGTCGAAAAGATCGACGACACGCACGTAAAACTCACCTGGACCGCCGATGTCGGCCCCGCCTTTGCGCTGTCGCTCCTGACCGCGCCGATCGCTTCGATCGTCGACGAAAAGACCGTCTCGGCCGAAGCCAAGGACGGTGATTTCGGCAATGGCTGGCTGAAGACCAATTCGGCCGGCAGCGGTGCGTTCAAGATCGCGTCCTATACCCCACACGAGGCACTGGTGCTTGAAGCCAATGCCCAATCTTCCGACAAGCCGAAGCTGGAAAACGTCATCCTGCGCAATGTGCCTGACGTCGCGGCCCGACGGCTGCTGGTCGAGCAGGGCGATGCCGATATCGCCCGCGGCCTCGGCGCCGACCAGATCGATGCGCTGAAGGACAAGGCCGGCATCAAGGTGCTGTCGGTTCCCTCCGCCCGCACGGATTACATCCTGATCAACTCCAAGGCCAACGAGACGCTCGGCAACCCCGCCTTCTGGGAAGCTGCCCGCTACCTCGTCGACTATAACGGCATTGCCAAGGATCTCCTGCGCGGCCAGAGCCAGGTTCACCAGGCATTCCTGCCGGTCGGCTTTCCCGGCGCCGTGACCGACACGCCCTTCTCGCTCGACGTCGAAAAGGCCAAGACGGTCCTCGCCGACGCTGGCATCAAGACGCCGGTCAAGGTCGAGTTCATCGTGTTCAACGACCAGCCCTTCCTGTCGATCGCGCAGTCGCTGCAGTCTTCCTTTGCCAAGGCCGGCATCGAGCTTGACATCCAGCCGGGCGTCGCCAGCGACATCTATGCCAAAGGCCGCTCCGGTCAGTACCAGATGACGCTGCGCTACTGGATTCCGGATTATTTCGATCCGCATTCCAATGCCAGCGCCTTTGCCATCAACCGCGATAATTCGACCAATACGGCGGCGAAATATGCCGGCTGGGTGATCCCGGACCTGACTGACGAAACGCTGGCCGCCGTCAAGGAACAGGATGCCGCCAAGCGCATCGCGCTTTACGAAGACCTGCAGAAGAAGGTGCAGAAAAGCTCGCCCTTCGTTTTCCTACTTCAGGGCAACGATCAGGTCGTGATAAGCGACAAGGTGAAAAACTATGTCCAGGGCCTGAACGCCGATCAGGTCTATTACGATCACGTGGAGAAGTAATTGGCAAAAGCGGTCCTCCGCAGCCTGTCTGAATCCGACAACTCCCGCCAGCGGCCTCGCTGGCGGGAGTTGTCTTTGCTCGGGCGTCTCCTGAAATGGCTGGCATCCTTCGCGATGACCCTGCTGGGCCTGGCGCTGGTGACCTTCGCCATGACGCGCCTTTCGCCGATCGATCCGGCGTTGCAGATGGTTGGCGACCATGCCAGCCAGTCCACCTATCAGGCGGCGCGGCTTGAACTCGGCCTCGACCAGCCGCTTCCCGTTCAGTTCCTGCGCTACCTGCAACAGGCCCTGTCCGGCAATTTCGGCCAGTCGATCTCGACCGGCCAGCCGGTCGCCTCCGACATCGCCCGCACGTTTCCGGCCACGCTCGAACTAGCCACCGCCGCCATCATCATCGGCAGCCTCATCGGCCTGGCGCTCGGCATCGCCGCCGCCATGCGACAGGGCAGCCTGATCGACGCGCTTGCCCGCTTCGTCTCGCTGTTCGGCTATTCCGTGCCGATCTTCTGGCTCGGCCTCCTCATGCTCCTGTTGTTTTACGCACGCCTCCATTGGGCGCCCGGACCGGGCCGGCTCGATGTCATGTTCCAGTATACGGTCAAGCCCGTGACCGGCTTTGCCCTGATCGACACCTGGATATCCGGCAAGGCCGGCGCATTCCGCGATGCACTGGCGCATCTGGCCCTGCCCGCCATCGTTCTGGCCTTCCATGCGCTGGCCGGGATTTCCCGCCTGACGCGCGCCTCGGTCCTCTCCGAACTCGGGCAGGAATATGTGCTGACCGCGCGGGCCAAGGGCGCCAGCCTGTCCCGCGTCGTCTTCGTCCATATCCTGCCGAATATCGCCGGCACGCTGCTCACCGTTATCGCACTCGCCTATGCCAGCCTGCTCGAGGGCGCAGTGCTGACGGAGACCGTGTTTGCCTGGCCCGGCATCGGCCGTTATCTGACGACCGCGATGTTTTCCGGCGACATGCCAGCCATTCTCGGTGCGACGCTCGTCGTCGGCAGCTGCTTCGTGCTGTTGAATGCGCTCACCGATCTGGCCGCCGCCAGACTCCATCAGGGGCAGGCACGATGACGGCCCTTTCATCTGCGGACATATCGCCGGCCCGCTGGCTGCTGCTGCGGCTCTTGCGCTCCCCCTCCGCGACGGTGGGAACCGCGATCATCCTGACCGTGCTTATCATGGCGCTCCTTGCCCCCTGGCTCGCCCCTTACGATCCGACGCTTCAGGAAACCGCCAACCGGCTGATGGCGCCAAGCCCGCAGCATTGGCTGGGCACCGATGCGTTCGGCCGCGACATCCTCTCGCGGCTCATCTACGGCGCTCGCCCGACATTGCTGCTCGTGCTGTTTGTCGTACTCCTGATGGCGCCGGTGGGGATCACCATCGGCGTTCTCGCCGGCTATTTTGGCGGCCTCGTCGAGCGCGGCCTGATGCGCGTCACCGATATCGTCATGTCCTTTCCGCGCCTGCTGCTGGCCTTCGCCTTCGTCGCCATCATGGGGCCGGGCCTGCTCAATGGGGCACTGGCGCTGGCGCTCACCAGCTGGCCGGCCTATGCCCGGCAGGCCCGCGTTGAAACAGCAAAACTTGCCAGGAGCGACTATCTTGCCGCCGCCGAAATGGTCGGCATCAAGGGGCCGCGCCTGCTGTTCGGGCATATCCTGCCGCTCGTCCTGCCTTCCGCTGTCATCCGGCTGGCGCTCGATCTCTCGGGCATCATCCTGGCTGCGGCGGGCCTCGGCTTTCTCGGACTGGGCGTGCGCCCGCCGACGGCGGAATGGGGCTCGATGGTCGCCGAGGGCACGCAGGTGATCTTCGATCAATGGTGGATCGCCGCAACGCCGGGTTTCGCCATTCTCATCACCTCCTTCGGCTTCAACCTGCTTGCCGACGGCCTGCGCGACCTGATGGATCCCCGCAATGACTGAGCCCCTCCTGTCCGTCGAAGATCTGACCATCGCGTTTCCCTCGGATTCCGGCCCGGTTCCCGTCGTCAAATCGGTCTCGCTGACAGTCGGCCGCGAGATCGTCGCCGTCGTTGGCGAATCCGGTTCGGGCAAGTCCCTGACCGGCCGGGCGATCATGGGCCTCTTGCCGCGCCGCGCTGAAGTCCGCGCCGTGCGCATGGTGTTCGAAGACATCGACCTGCAGACACTCGATGCGTCTGGCTGGAACCGCCTGCGCGGCAGCGGCATGGGGCTGATCCTGCAGGATCCGAAATTCTCGCTCAATCCCGCCCACCGCATCGGCCGTCAGGTCGAGGAAGCACTGCTGCTGCACACCGGACTTTCCGCCGGGGAGCGGAAGGAGCGCGCCCTCGACATGCTGGCCAAGGTCGGCCTGCCCGATCCGAAACGGATCTATGCGAGCTATCCTGCAGCGCTTTCCGGCGGCATGGGGCAGCGTGTGATGATTGCTGCCATGCTGATCAACCGGCCGAAGCTGATCATCGCCGACGAACCGACCTCCGCGCTCGATCGCGGCCTGCAGGATCAGGTGCTGACCCTGCTGCGCGCGCTGACGGAAGAGTTCGGCATGGGGCTGCTTTTGATCAGCCATGATCTGCAACAGGTTTCGCGCTATGCCGACCGGGTCATCGTCATGCGTCAGGGAGAGATCGTCGAACGGTTGCCGGCATCGCAGCTGGCTCAGGCCCAATCCGCCTATACCCGTGGTCTCTGGGCTGCCCGGCCATCGGTTGCCACCTATGGAACCCGGCTGCCGGTCTTCGATGCGAACGGAAAGCCATCATGACAGCAGCCGTTTCCGTCCACCAGCTGTCGATTTCGTTCCAGTCGGAAAAGACCCGGTTTTCGGCCGTGCGCGATGTGAGCTTCTTCGTTGAGGCAGGCGAAACCTTCGGTCTTATCGGCCCGTCTGGATGTGGCAAGACGACGGTGCTGCGCGCCATTGCCGGGCTCAACACCGGCTGGACCGGCGCAATCGATGTCTTCGGCACAGCGCTCGAACCGGGCAGGAAGATCACCGGCGAGACCCGCCGCAATATCCAGATGGTGTTTCAGGCCCCCTATTCATCGCTGCATCCGCGTCACCGGATCGCGCGCATTCTCGGCGAGCCGCTCAAGGTCCATGGTGTCGAGGGTATCGACGCGGCAGTGCGCGCGGCACTCGATCAGGTGGGTCTTGTCGCCGCCATCGCCGGGCGTTATCCGCACCAGCTGTCCGGCGGCCAGCGCCAGCGTGTCGCCATTGCCCGGGCCTTGCTGCTGAAACCGAAGCTGCTGTTGCTCGACGAGCCGACATCGGCCCTCGATGTGACCGTTCAGGCTGAAATTCTCAACCTGCTCAACGATCTGAAAGTGTCGCACCGGATAACCTTCATTCTGGTCAGCCACGATGCCGGCGTCATCGGCCATATGTGCGATCGCGGCGTGCTGATGAGCCACGGGCAGATCGCCCGCGAACTCGACCGCGCCGCCCTGTCGGAACTGACGGAAGACGCCGTCGAGACGGCCGTCTGAGGCAGCAGGGTCGTCAGGTTCACAGCCAGAACCCCGGCAGCAAGATAATGCGCGGGCTTACGAATGATGCGGGTGCCTTGGGTCATCGTGACGGGTCAGGAAAAACCGGCGCGCGATATCCCAATAGCCGCGATAGACAAGCCCGCCGTTGCGGCGCACGAGCTCATCACGGTTTTCGCGGTAGATCGATGGCAGGCGGTACCAGGAAATCCCCGGACGCAGATGATGAAGGACGTGCAGGTTGTTGTAGAGGTAGAGAACGCCCAGAATGGCGCTGCCTTCCACGATCGCCGTCCGCTCCTCGTGGTCATCGGCATACCGGTGCTCTGCAAACGATCTGAGCCGTGTCAGCGCCGCACCGATATAGACGAAGCCAAAAAGATAGAGCCAGAGCGGCATGCCGCAAACCAGGGTGACCCATGCCAGCACAGGCACGGTGGCGGCGAAGTGCAGGGCCCATATCCGGGCACGCCCGGCAACACCGGAACGAATGAGATTCCCTTCGCTGAGCAGGAAACTCAGGATCATGACGACGGGGCCAAGCGTCAGTCGCCCCAGCAGCGTCATGTTGAAATCGGCCAGCCAGCGGCCCACACGGCCCATTCTCTGCCAGGCCAGTTTGGTGACATAGGCGGATTCCGGATCGTCGATGGGATCGGTCAGGAACTCGTCCCGGTGATGAACGAGATGGGTATCGCGGTAGATGCGATAGGGAAGCCAGAGGGAAAGCGGCACAGAACCGATGGCGTCGTTGACGGCCTGGTTGCGGGTCGGATGGCCATGAATGACCTCGTGCTGAAGAGAGCCCTGCCAGGCGATCAACCAGCCGCCGGCGAGCATGACGACAACGATCGGCAGTTGCTGCCACCAGAAGGTCAGCGCCAGAAACGAGCCATAAATGAAAATTGCAAGAATGACCGTCGGCCATTCCAGATTGCTCGTCTCGATATGAAACCGGAAGGTCCGGCGGGGTTTAATCGACATCGTCTTCTCCGCAGATGGAAAAAACCGGACCGCCGCATCCATTCTGCGGCGGCCCGGCCGAATTCAAAAAATCAGGCCACCTGGCGGTCGCCGCTCACACCCGAGGCCGCATCGAGGCCACGGCCGATATCTTCGAGAATGTCATCGATATGTTCGATACCGATCGACAGCCGGACATAGCCTTGAGAAACGCCGCTGGCCAGCTGCTCCTCGCCGGAAAGCTGCGAATGCGTCGTCGTGGCCGGATGGATCGCCAGACTGCGGGCATCGCCGATATTGGCAACGTGATACAGCAGTTCCAGACTGTCGATGAAGCGGCGGCCGGCTTCCAGGCCGCCCTTGAGTTCGAAGCCGACCAGCCCGCCATAGCCGCCCTTGAGATATTTGTCGGCGCGCTCGCGCCACAGCCCTGTCTGCTTCGACGGATGGATGACCTTCGACACTTCCGGCCGCTTCGAGAGATAATCGGCAACGGCATCGGTATTCTTCGTATGACGCTCGATGCGCAACGGCAGCGTCTCGATCCCCTGGATGATCTGGAAGGCATTGAACGGAGAAAGCGGTGCGCCGAGATCCCGCAGCAGCGTTACCCGCGCCTTGATGATGTAGGCAATCGGACCGAGCGGCTTGACCGCTTCCGTCCAGATGGCGCCGTGATAGCTCTTGTCGGGCGTGTTGAGGGCCGGCTGCCGCTCGGGATGCGCGGCCCAGTCGAAGTTTCCGCCGTCGATGATCAGGCCGCCGATCGATGTGCCGTGGCCGCCGAGATACTTCGTCGTCGAATAGACAACCACCGCGGCGCCATGATCGAGCGGCCGGGCAAGAAGCGGGGCCGCCGTGTTGTCGACAATCAGGGGAATGCCAAACTCGCGGCCGATGGCGGCCACCTCGGCGATCGGGAAAACGGTCAGCTTCGGATTTGGAAGGGTCTCGGCATAATAGGCCCGTGTCCGATCATCGGTGGCCCGGCGGAAGTTCTCCGGGTCGGTGGGGTCGATGAAGCGCACCTCGATCCCCTGGTCCTTCAGCGTGTTGGCAAAGAGGTTCCATGTGCCGCCATAAAGATCGGTCGAACTGACGATATTGTCACCGGCCTTGGCGAGGTTCTGGATCGCAAAGGCGGACGCCGCCTGCCCCGAGGCAAGGGCCAGAGCGGCAACCCCGCCCTCGATCGCAGCCACCCGCTGCTCGAGCACATCGACGGTCGGATTGCCGATGCGGCTGTAGATATTGCCGAGTTCCTTGAGAGCAAAGAGATTGGCCGCGTGCTCGGTATCGCGAAACTGGAACGAGGTCGTCTGGTAGATGGGGACGGCAACGGCCCCTGTAGCGGGATCGGCCCGCCATCCGGCATGAAGGGCCAGGGTTTCCGGACGTGTGGTTTTCAGGCTCATGGTCTCTCTCCTTTGAAACGCAGATGAAGGGGATCAGGCGGCAACCCGGCGAAGGGCGGCAGCGATATTGGCAGGCTCGGCACGCACCGAGAAATCGGCATCAACGAACGCCCACACGACCGTGCCTTTCGAATCGACGATGAAGGTTGCCGCGAGCGGCAGCTCATGGCTTTCGTCGCCATTCCAGTCCTCAAGATCGATGCCGATCGAGCGATAGAGCGGCCGCAGATTTTCCGGCAGGGAAAAGACGATCCCGAGTTCGCGGGCATAACGATTGCCCTTGTCGACCAGAACAGGAAAGCCCAGCGTGTTCTTGCCGGCGGTTTCGCGCGCGCTGTCCGGCTGCTCCGGCGAGATCGCCACTACCGACGCACCCGACGCCTCGATGTCTCCCAGCGCGTTGGCAAGAGCGCGCAATTCGACATTGCAATAGGGGCACCAGCCACCGCGATAGAAACTGATGACCAAAGGCCCGTCGGCTGCGAGCTTACGCAGATCGACGTCGTTGCCGTCAAAATCCGTGATGACGGGCAGCGGAATGGTCGAGCCGACCGATGCGGCTCTCTTGGCGATCCCGGTTGCTTTCAGATCGGCAATGGATTGCCCGATTGCCGAGAAGATGTCCTCCGGCAGGGCGGCCTTGAGAGAATCTGCAGTTTTCTTCAGTTCAACGGCAAGTGACATGGATGACTGCTCCTTCGAGACCGTGCCGCGGGAGAGCGGTTACAGGGCGGCAGGATCGCTTATGTCTATAGTTTTTGTAGAGTAACGAATTTCCAATTTTCGGGGCTTCGTTGGAAATTGCATTTATTTCTGTTCGCACCACCGCAGGTCGAGATAGGCCTGCCGGAAGCGGTCCGCCGGACGGTTAGCGGCCAAAATCGCTTATAAATCGAGCAATCTGTTTTAAAAGCGGGCACGCAATGGGATTAATATATCTATTCTATAATTTTTATAGACTTATTCTGCAGTCGATCCCGGCGATGGTGGGGATAGCCATTTGCCGGGACCGGGGACACCACATCTTTAGGAGCCATTTCATGAATCCAATTTCCGCACGCAGCGGCCTTTTCAAAAAGGCGCTCGCGACCACCCTGGTGCTTGCCACGGGCCTCATTGCATCGTCTGCGCTGGCAGGCGAAACACTCGACAAGATCAAGCAGCGCGGCCTGATCAAGGTCGGCGTCGGCACCACGCCGGGCTTCTTTACCCCCGATAGCAACGGGCGCTGGCAGGGTTTCTTCATCGATTTCGGCCGGGCACTGGCCGTCACTGTTTTCAACGACCCGGAAAAGGTGGAGTTCACCAATTCCTCGCCGCAGCAGCGCCTGCCGGCGCTGCAGTCGGGTGAGTTCGATATTCTGCTGTCCGGAGTGACGCAGACCGTCACCCGTGCCTTCAAGCTCGGCTTCCACTTCGGTCCGGTGGTTTTCTATGACGGACAGGGTTTGCTGGTCCGCAAGGATCTCGGCGTCACCAAGGGTGACGAGCTGGACGGCGCCACGATCGGCGTACAAAGCGGCACCACCGGCGAGCTGAACATTGCCGACTTCTTCCGCAAGACCGGCAAGAAATTCACGCCCGTTACAATCGAGGAAACCGGCGAATTCCTGAAGGCGCTCGATTCCGGCCGCGTCGATGCCCTGACCCAGGATGCCACCGACCTTGCCGCAAAGCGCACGCAGCTGAGCAAGCCCGACGACTACGTCCTCCTGCCCGAACGCCTGTCGAAGGAGCCCTTGGCCCCTGCCCTGCGCGCCGGCGACGACCAGTGGCTGGAAATCGTCAACTGGACCGTCTACGCCACGATCCAGGCGGAAGAGTTCGGCATCACCCAAGCCAATGTCGACGAGTTTCTCAAGAGCGAGGATCCAAGCATCCAGCGCTTCCTCGGCGTCGATCCGTCGCTTGGCGAAGCCATCGGCCTCGATCCGAAATTCGCCTACAATATCGTCAAGGCGGTCGGCAATTACGGCGAGATCTTCGACCGCAACGTCGGCAAGGGCACGCCGCTGAACTTCGAGCGCGGCTACAACCAGCTCTGGACCAATGGCGGCCTGCTCTACTCCCCGCCGTTCCGTTGAGCCGCAGCCGGATTTTTCGATGACAATCATGACTGTGCCGGGTCCCGATGGACCCGGCTTTTTCGCCAAGGTCAGGGCTTGGATCGGTCCCCGGCCGCTGCAGCAAATCCTTATGCTGGCCGGCATTCTGTCGATCCTCTGGCTGTTCGGGTCGAATACCGTCGACAGCATGGAGCGCCTCGGCATCAAGCCGGGCTTCTCGTTTCTGTCGCAGCAGGCCAATTTCGAGATCGGCGAGAGCGTCATCGCCTATTCCTCCGGCGATACCTATGCCCGGGCGCTGACAGCCGGACTGGCGAACACGATCAAGGTGGCGTTCTTCGGCTGTCTCCTTGCGACCATTCTCGGCGTCGCCCTTGGCATCGCCAGGCTCTCCGGCAATCTGCTGCTCTCCAGCTTTGTCTACGGCTATGTCGAGGTTCTGCGCAGCACGCCGCTGCTGCTTCAGCTTTTCCTGTGGAGCGCGATCAGCCGTAGCCTGCCGACGCCGCGCGGCGCGTTTTCGCCGTTTGACGGTTTCTTCCTCAGCAACCGCGGCATCTTCATTCCCAGTCTGCAGTTCGAAGGGCTCCCGGCGACGCTTTGGCTGCCGCTGTTGCTCGCAATCATTGCCGTCACGATCTTCCTGTCGCGGCGGCTCCTGACCGGGGTGCCCTATTATTTTCTGAAGGCGACCGGCATCCTGTTGTCCGTCATTCTGCTGTATTTCGCGTTCCTTCTGACCCTGGGCCTGTCCGCCTCCGCCGAACTGCCGGCCAAGGGCGGCTTCAACATTCGCGGCGGCCTTTCGCTGACGCCGGAATTCGCGGCCCTGCTCGTCGGCCTCGTCGTCAATGCCTCAGCCTCGATTTCGGAGATCGTGCGCAGCGGTATCCAGTCGGTGAACAATGGCCAGTGGGAAGCCGCGCGGGCCATGGGTCTCAAGCGCGGCCACATCATGCGGCTGATCGTCATGCCGCAGGCCTTGAGGGTGATCACGCCGCTCATGACGTCCAGCTATCTCGACCTCACCAAGAATTCGAGCCTGGCGGTGGCCATCGGCTTTCCCGATCTCGTCAGCGTGGCCAACACCACGGCCAACACCACCGGTCAGGTTTTCGAATCCATCAGCATCATCGTTGCCGTCTATCTGACGCTGAACATCGGAGTCTCGATCCTGATGAACATCTATAACCGCCGCGTGGCATTGAAGGGCGGAGACAAACGATGAGCCAGATCGATCTGCCACCGCCCAAGGCGCCGGAATGGCGGCGCTGGCAAAGCGGCCTGTTCGGAAGCATCGGCAATACCATCGTGACGTTCGCCACGCTGGCCATGGTTCTCTGGCTGCTCGCACCGATGCTGCGATGGCTCCTGACCGACGCCGTCTGGAGCGGGTCAGCCGAGACCTGTGCAGCCGATACGGCCGGCGCATGCTGGGCCTTCATCGGCGCGAAATTGCGCTTCATCCTGTTCGGTTTCTTTCCGCCCGATCTTCAATGGCGGCCGGCGTTGGTCGTTCTGGGGATTGCGACACTTCTGATCTTTTCCGCGCTGCCGCGGTTCTGGACCGTCAAGCTGATCCCGGTGTGGCTGCTGGCCCTCGTGCTGTCCTGGACGCTGATGGCGGGCACGTTCACGCCGCCGCGTGTATCCAGCAACCAGTGGGGCGGCCTGCCCATTACACTGGCGGTCGCCATTGCCGGGCTGGCGCTTGCGTTTCCGATCGCGCTGCTGCTTGCCCTTGCCCGCCAATCCAACATGGGCGTGCTGCGCATCGTTGCCATCACCTTCATCGAGGTCTTGCGCGGCATTCCGATGATCGCGGTGCTCTACATCGCCATGCTGATCGTGCCGATGGCCGTTCCCGGCGGCGCGCTGATCGACAAGCTCTTGCGCGCGCAGATCGGCGTGACGCTGTTTTTCTCGGCCTATCTGGCGGAGATCATCCGCGCCGGACTTCAGGTCATTCCGCACGGACAGACGGAAGCCGCTGCCGCCCTTGGCCTCGGCTATTGGCGGACGATCCGGTTGATCGTGCTGCCGCAGGCGTTGCGCGCCGTGATCCCGGCGATCGTCAACCTGTCGATCGGCATTCTGCTCAATACCTCGCTGCTGGCGGTTATCGGCATCTTCGATCTGCTCAATACGGCCAGGACCGCGGCCACCGATCCGCTATGGCTCGGGTTCTATACGGAATCCTATGTCTTTACGGCCCTGATCTATTTCATGATCTGCTTCAGCGGCTCCCGCTACAGCCTCTGGCTCGAACGCTATCTCGGCAGATCGGTAAGCCGATGAGGCCGATACCGGTTCCGGTGTTGACCACTGCAATTGGCAGCAAATATCCAGCCATCGCGAACCATTATGCAGGACCGGGGAAAATTTCCGTTCCCCGTCAAATTAGAGATTCATTTTCTAAAATTCGTCCCGGCAACAGGCGCATTTAATCTACTAAATTTATGCATTTAATGCGTAATAAATAGACATTTCGAATCCGGTGTTGCTGCGGACATGACGCCTTTTTCTCAAGGGAGAGATTTATGACATTGAACATTACCCGGCGCCAGGCGCTCCTCGGCGGTGCATCGATTGCAGCAGCCGTGGCGCTCGGCGGTGTCCACCCCGCATTTGCAGCAGCAGACCGCACGAAGATCGTCGTGCGCGTCGACAAGGATCTCGTCAATCTCGATCCGGCAAACCGGTCCGGCCCCGTCGATCTCAACGTGATCTGGTCTGTCCAGCAGGGCCTGATCTCCTTCAAGCCGGAGTCGACCGAATGGGAGCTGGATGCAGCCGAAGAGCTGGTTCAGGTCAACGACAAGGAAATCCGCTTCAAGCTCCGTCCGGGGCTGACTTTCACCGGCGGCTACGGCGAGCTGA
The DNA here is from genome assembly GCF_001687365.1 of Pararhizobium polonicum. GTDB lineage: Bacteria > Pseudomonadota > Alphaproteobacteria > Rhizobiales > Rhizobiaceae > Pararhizobium > Pararhizobium polonicum. The sequence continues at coordinate 182,420 of NZ_LGLV01000009.1, read as the reverse complement.
CGGCGGAGGACGTAAAATTCTCCTTCGAGCGCTTCCTCCATCCGGACGCCGAAGGCAAGCCGGTCACCTATGCGAAGGACTGGGCAGCACTCGACCATGTCGAAGTGACCGGGCCGCTGGAAGGCCGCATCCTGCTCAAGACCCCGGCTCCGGCCCTCTACTCGATCGCACTGGCCGATGGTTCCGGCCGCATCGTCTCGAAAAAGGCATTTGAAAAGCTCGGCAAGGATTTTGCCACCACGCTGATCGGCAGCGGGCCGTATATCCTGAAGGAATGGACGCCGCGCGAGCAGTTCGTGCTCGAAATCAATCCGGACTACAAGGGACCGATAAAGCCGCATTTCCAGCAGATCGTCGGCAAGCCGATCTCGGAACAGCGCACGGCGGAAATCGCCTTCAGCTCCAACGAAATCGACTTTACTGCAATCGATCCCGAAAACGGCAAGGCGCTTTCCCAGACGCCGGATGCAAGCGTCACCCAGGTGCCGGCCATCGACTACGTCTGGTTCGGCCCCAATATCGAAAAGGCGCCGTTCGATGACGTCCGTGTACGCAAGGCGCTTCGCCTTGCCGTCGATATCGACGGAATCTTGCAGGGCGCCTATGCCGGTCTCTACCCGCGCGCCAATTCCCTTCTCGCCCCGCAGCTGCTTGGGTACTGGAAAGACGCGCCGGTTTACCAGCGTGATATCGAGGCTGCGAAGACGCTCCTGGAAGAGGCAGGCCATGCGGATGGCTTCAAGACGAAACTGACGATCGAGGCAAACGCGCGTTACGAGGCCATCGCCCAGATCATCCAGGCAAACCTGGCCGATGTCGGCATCGAGGTGGAGATCGAAGCTCTCGAGTCCGCCGCCTACTGGGCACTGGGCGACAACAATGCCAGCAAGGACCTCGAGCTGTCGCTGATCAAATACAACGGCAAGTTCGACCCGAGTTTCCAGACGCAATGGTTTACCTCCGAACAGGTCGGCCAGTGGAACTGGCAGCGCTGGCAGAACGCCGATTTCGATGCGCTTCACGCAAAGGGTGCAACGACGGTGGACCCCGAGGAACGCGCCCGCATCTATGTCGAGGCACAGAAGCTGCTGGACGAATCCGCGGCGTTCATCTGGATCACGCACAACGTCAACGCGTTTGCATCGCGCAAATGGCTGAAGCCCGGCGTGCTGCCGAACGGCAACAACTGGCTCTACACGGCCTTCAGCGAAGCAACGGCATAGGCACGGCCTGTGAAGATCGCAGTGCAGACAGACGGTCGAAGACCGTGCTGAAAAGCCATTCGTTCTACGCCTATCTCGCTTTCAAACTGGCGACGGCTCTTCTGGCCGTCGCCGGCGCCGTTGTGCTGTTGCTGGCTCTGACCCGCTTCATTCCCGGCGATCCCGCGACCGTCATTCTCGGCTCGCGGGCAACGCCCGAAGCGGTCGCCATCCTCAATGCCCGCATGGGGCTCGACAGGCCGCTTGCCGAGCAGGCGCTGGCCTTCTTTGCCCGGCTTTTTACCGGTGACCTCGGCCAGGATGTTTTCAACGGGCGGCCTGTTCTGACCCTTGTTGCAGCCGCCTTGCCCAACACGGCCGCTCTTGCCGTTTCCGCCATTCTGCTTGCCATTATAATTGGAGTGCCGCTCGCTGTTCTTTCCGCCCATCGTCCGGGCGGCAAGGCCGACAGCCTGATCGCCTTCGTCAGCGTCGGCTTCATCTCCACGCCCAGCTTTGTGGTCTCCGTCTTCCTCCTGCTGTTCTTTGCCGTGTCGCTGCGGCTGTTTCCCGTGCTCGGCGCCGGTGATCGCGGCAATCTCGCCGATCAGCTCTGGCATCTCGTTCTCCCCTCGGCGGCACTTGCTGTCGGCTGGATCGGCTATATCGCCCGGCTCCTGCGCTCGTCGCTGCTGGAGGTTCTGGGCGAGAGCCATGTCAGGACCTTGCGCGCCTATGGTGTCAGCGAGGCGAGAATCCTGCTGAAATACGCCCTCAAGCCCGCATTGATCCCGACCATCGCCATCCTTGGCATGGGGTTTGGCGAGTTGCTCGGTGGCGCTGTTTTCGCCGAGGTCATCTTCAACCGGCCGGGCCTTGGCTCGCTCATCTATGATGCCATCCGCACGCGCAACTATCCGCTTGTCCAGGGCGGCGTCTTTGTCATCGTGCTGCTCTACGTCCTGACAAATCTGGCCGCCGACCTGCTCCAGACCTTTCTCGATCCGCAAGAGCGCAGCCGTCTGACATCCGCTGCGGGAGAAGGGCGATGAAGGCCTTTCTCTCCACTCTGCACGACGTCTCGAAACGCCCGGGCGGCACGTTCAGCCTGATCGCAGTGGCACTCATCCTCATCGTTGCCATCGCCGCTCCGCTCATTGCTCCCTATGCGCCGAACGCAATTGCGCCGGCAAACCGGCTGATGGCGCCAAGCTTCGATCATCTGTTCGGGACAGATCATCTCGGCCGCGATCTGCTCAGCCGGCTGATTTTCGGCTCGCGCGTCGCGCTCGGCGTTTCGCTGTCGGTCATCGCCATATCGCTGAGTGTGGGGATCACGCTTGGAGTAACCGCCGCCTTGTCGCCGCGTCCGCTCGATCTTGTCATCCTCGGCATCTTCGATGTCGTCACGTCCTTTCCGAGCGTGGTGCTGGCGCTGGCGCTTGTCGCGGTGTTCGGGCCGGGGCTGAGCAATATCGTCCTGCTGGTCAGCATCGTCTTCATACCGCATTTCGGCCGTGTTGCCCGCGCCCAGACGATCGCCATCCGCAACAGCCCCTTCATCGAGGCTGAAAAGGTGCTTGGCGCGGAGCGATGGCGCATCGTGCTGCATCATGTCACGCCCAACATCATCGGCCCCATCTTCGTCCTCGCCTGCATGGATATACCCGTCGTCATTACCATCGAGGCAGGCCTGAGCTTCCTTGGTCTCGGCGTGCGCCCGCCTCTGGCAAGCTGGGGCAATCTGCTCAACGATGGTTATACCTATCTGGATCAGTCGGTCTGGCCGGCGATCTTCTCCGGTCTTGCGCTGATCGTCGCCACGCTGGGTTTCTCGCTTCTCGGAGAGGCTCTGCGCGACACGTTCGATCCGAAGCTGAGGCGTAGCCAATGACGGTACCTCTGCTCTCCATCCGCAACCTCGATGTCTCCTATCCGACCGCCCGTGGACAGGCGCAGATTCTGTCCGCCGTCGATCTGACGATTGCGCCCGGCGCATCCGTCGGCCTTGTTGGCGAAAGCGGCAGCGGCAAGTCGACCCTGGCACTGGCATTGCTGGGTTTGCTCCCCGACAATGCTAAAATCCAGTCGGAAAGCGCGGTCTTTGATAACTGTCCCGACGCGCTGTCGCCTGCGGCAACGCGGCGCCTGCGCGGCATCGACATCGCCATGGTCTTCCAGGATCCGATGACGGCGCTCAATCCGCTGTTTACCATCGGAACCCATCTCGTCGAAATCCAGCGCCGGAAATTTGCAGGCGCAAGCCGGGCCGAACTCTGGGCGCGTGGCGAAGCCATGCTGGCCCGTGTCGGCGTTTCCGATGCCGGCAACCGGATGCGCCGGTATCCGCATGAATTTTCCGGCGGCATGCGGCAGAGGGTGGTGATCGCCATGGCGCTGCTTGTCGAACCGAAACTGCTGATCGCCGACGAGCCGACGACTGCGCTCGATGCGACGATCGAGGCGCAGGTCGTGGACATTCTGCGCGATCTGCGCTCGGAGCTTTCGGCTGCGCTGCTGGTTGTCAGCCACAGCTTCGGCCTGATCGCGGAACTGTGCGAGACCGTCATCGTGATGTATGCCGGAACCATCGTCGAAACGGGCGCGGTCGGCGACGTGTTGCGCGACCCGCACCATCCCTATGCGCAAGCGCTGCTGGCCTGCGAGATCGAGCCGCTGTCGTCCATCGAAAGTGCAGAACCTCTGGTGACCATTCCGGGCACTGTGCCGGATCCCGCCAACCGGCCGGCGGGCTGCGTCTTTGCTGCCCGCTGTCCCGCCCGCCATGACCGCTGCTCCGAGCCGCCGCCCTTCGTGTCGCAGGGCAACGGCAGAGGTTTTGCCTGCTGGCTTGGAGTGTCCTCATGACCGCCCCGGTGCTTTCCCTCAACAATGGCGCCGTGCGCTATGGCGACCTGACGGCCGTGGATGGCGTGTCGATCGACCTTCATGCCGGCGAAACGCTGGGTCTTGTCGGCGAAAGCGGATGCGGCAAGTCCTCCATCGCGCGGGCCATTTCCGGGCTTGCGCCGCTGTCTGCCGGATCGCTGCTGATCGACGGACAGGATGTTGCCGCCGGTATCCGCGCGGACCGTCGTTTTCTGGCCGATCGCGTCCAGCTTCTCTTCCAGGATCCGGTAGCGTCGCTCTCGCCGCGCCAGACAGTCGGCGCACTGCTGGCCGAACCGCTGAAGATACGCAAGATCTTCAATGCGGACACATGGGGCGCGGCGGTCGCCCTTCTGCGGGATATGGGGCTGGGCGAACAGTTCCTGTCGCGCTACCCGCATCAGCTGAGCGGCGGTCAGGCGCGACGGGTGGCGCTCGCCCGTGTACTGACGGCCAAGCCGCGGATTATCGTTGCCGACGAACCCACAGCCGGGCTCGACGTCTCCATCCAGGGCGACATGCTCAACCTGCTCCGCGCACTGCGCGACAGGCTGGGGCTCAGCTACCTGTTCATCTCGCACAACTTGAATGTCGTCGGCCGTGTTACGGACCGCGTGGCGATCATGTATCTCGGCCAGATCGTCGAGACCGGCAGGACCAGCGTGCTTTTCCGTAATCCGGCACACCCATACACAAAGGCGCTTCTATCCTCGAACCTGACGATCGATCCGCAACGGCGGCGCGAGCGCATCATTCTCAAAGGTGAATTGCCGAGCCCCCGCAATCCGCCGTCCGGTTGCCGTTTTCACCAACGCTGCCCGGTCGCGCAACCTATCTGTGCCGTTCAGCAACCACGGCTTGCGCCTCTGGACGACGGCCGCGCCGTCGCCTGCCATTTCCCCCTGAGCGGCGGCTCTCAGGCAATGACGGGATAACCAAGACGATGCGCTTCACGCTCAAGCTCAGCCAGCGGTTCATAGGCCTCGTCGTCCAGCATGACGAAACCTTTCAGCGAGAGCGTCTCGCGCGCTTGCGCAAGGGACGGATCGGTGATCGCATCCTGCAGCGCCTTTCGCAGAATGAGAACCTCTTCGTCCGATGCTTCAGCCCGGGTGATAAACGGAAGTCCCGGACCCTTGACGGTTTCCGTCAGGATACGAATTCCGGCAAGCCGCTCCGGGTCGAACCGCAATGTGTTGCCATAGGTGACACAATCGATCGCCGCCACATCGGCCTTTCCCTCCGCCACGGCATCGATGCTGGCCCGGTGGCCACCGGTCTCGATGACGGACGAAAAGAACCGGCCGTTGCGGGCAAACGGCGCGATGGTCGCACGCAGCAGATTGACACCGGAATTGCTGCCCGGCTCGTTGATCGCCGCCTTTACACCGCGCAGGTCCTCGATCGTTTCAATCCGGGAATCACGGCGAACGATCACGAAACTGCATTTGAACGGCCCGTCGCAACCGGCAAGACCGTAGACCGGCGTGGCCACCAGACGGACCCGTCCGCGCAGATGTTTCACATAGGGGTAACCGCAGGTCTGCCCGAGAAGAAGATCCGGATGCACCCACGCCTCGTCGTAGCGCACGGTCGCATCGAGCGCCGCGGGGACATCCGGCAATCCCGACCGTTCAAGGCGAGCGGAAAGAAAGCTCCAGAGCGCGGCTGTCGCCTCGGCGATCGGCGGCGGGCTGACATACATGGCAAGGCTTGCGAGACGCGTTGGCATTCAAACTCCAGTCAAAACAACCGTTTGTAGACGGCATAATAGTCTATATAAATTATGCACTACAGGTAACATAGTCAAATTAACATGTTTGAGGAAGCGTCATGACATCAATTGAATCTCCGCAATCGGGATTCCAGCTCGATCTTGAGACCGACGTCCTGATCATCGGCGGCGGGCCTGCCGGATGCTGGGCTGCCCTCAATGCGGTATCCGCCGGTGCACGCGTCGTGCTTGCCGACAAGGGCTATTGCGGCAGTTCGGGCGCGACGGCATCCGCCGGCACGCAGATCTGGTATGTGCCGCCGGTTGCCGAAGAGCGGGAGGCCGCCATGGCCAGCCGCGAGGCCATGGGCGGCTATCTTTCGGATCGAAGCTGGATGCGGCCGGTGCTCGACACGACATACGAGAGCGTCAACCGGCTTGCCGAGTGGGGCTATCCTTTTCCGGCGGACGAAAACGGTGTCCAGCAGCGCATCTCCGTCCAGGGGCCGGAATATATGCGGCTGATGCGCCGCAAGGTGAAGAATGCCGGCGTCACCATTCTCGATCATTCGCCAGCCCTCGAGCTGATCATGGATGAAAGCGGCACCATCGCCGGGGCGACGGGCATCCGGCGGCAGGAAGGCGGCAATTGGATCGTGCGGGCCGGCGCGGTGGTGCTGGCAGCGGGCGGCTGCGCCTTCAAGAGCAAGGCGCTCGGCTGCGACGTGCTAACGGGGGACGGATATCTGATGGCGGCGGAGGCCGGCGCGGAACTCTCCGGCATGGAGTTCTCCTCGGCCTATGCCATTTCGCCAACCTTCGCATCCGTGACGAAGACCGCTCTCTACCGCTTCGCCAGCTTCTACCGCGAGGATGGTTCGCTGATCGAAGGTGCTGGATCGGCGCGCGGCCGCTCGATCATCGCCCGCACCTTGCTGACGGAACCGGTTTTCGCACGGCTCGACCTTGCCGAAACGGAAGAGGTCCGCGAGATCATGCGGCGGGCGCAACCGAACTTTTTTCTGCCGTTCCTTCGCCGTGGCCTCGATCCGTTTACCGAGCGCTTCGCGGTAACGCTGCGGCTGGAAGGAACGGTGCGTGGGACCGGTGGATTGCGTCTGACCGGCCTTGACTGTGCAACCAACGTGCCGGGACTGTATGCGGCCGGCGACAACGCGACACGCGAACCGATCTGCGGCGGCTTCACCGGCGGCGGCAGCCACAACGCCGCCTGGGCCATTGCCACGGGCAGCTTTGCCGGCAGCGCTGCCGCCGGATTTGCCGGCCGCCGGGAAAAACCGACGCAGGGAGAGATACTGCGTCTGGGCAAGGCTGGATTTTCGCAAGGCCATCCGGCACTCGACGCGCCCGCAGCACTGAAAGCCGTACAGGCCGAAGTGGCGCCGCTGGACATCAATTATTTCCGGACGCAATCCGGGTTGGCAATATCGCTTAAACGGCTGAATACGATCTGGCAGACGCTGGAAACAAGCGGCGGCGTTTCCGATGTCGCCTTGCTTGCCCTGCGCGAAACGGCCGCGATGGCGGCGACCGCCCGCTGGATGTACAATGCCGCCCTCGCCCGCACGGAGACCCGCGGCATGCACCGGCGCGACGATTTTCCGAAACAGGACCCGCTGCAGCATCACCGCCTGATCGTCAGCGGACTGGCGGATATTGCGGTCAGGCGCGAACCCGTCGAATCCGTATCGTTCCGGGAGGCTGCGGAATAATGATCGAAGTTCTCGATACCGATGTCTGTACCGACTGCAACCTGTGCGTCTCGGTCTGTCCCACCAATGTCTTTCAGGCCGTCAAGGACGGCCCTCCGGTGATCGCGCGGCAAGACTCTTGCCAGACCTGCTTCATGTGCGAGGTCTATTGTCCCGTCGATGCGCTCTATGTCGACCCGGATCCCGCCCATGTCTACAGCCTGACCGTCGACACCGTTAAACAGGACGGTCTGTTCGGCAGCTATCGCCGGGCCATCGGCTGGGCCAAGGAGACGCGGCATCTGCGCAAGACGGACGACCATTTCCGGCTACCGCAATGAGCCGCTCCTGACGTTCTGAAACACGGATGAACCATGCCGAACGCCAGGAGGCCTGGCTGCGCACATGCCGTCGTTATCGTGACAGCCAGCCGCCATCGACGGGAATGGTCGTGGCCGTGACATAGCCCGAAGCGGGCGACGCCAGAAACAGGATGGCGGTGGCAAGATCGTCGGGCACACCCCATCGTCCCATCGGGATACGGGCGAGGATGTCGCGCGACCGGCCGGCATCCTGCCGGAGCGCCGAGGTGTTGTCGGTCTCCATGTAACCCGGCGCGATGGCGTTGACCGTGATGCCGCTTGTCGCAAGCTCGTTGGCCATGGCTTTCGTCAGGCCGACGATCCCATGCTTCGAGGTGGTATAGGCAACGACGCGGATGCCGCCCTGGTAGGAGAGCATCGAGGCGATATTGATGATGCGCCCACCACGCCCGGCCTGCACCATGTCTGCGGCTGCCGCCTGCGACAACTGGAAGACCGCCCGCAGATTGACCGCGTTGACGGCGTCCCAGTCTTCAAGCGAATAGTCGGCAAGATCGCTGCGCCGGATGATGCCGGCATTGTTGACGAGAATATCGATCCGGCCAAGGGTTCCGGTCACGGCCCCGATCAGGTCCGCGCCCTCGAAGGCCGACCCGAGATCCTGCCTGATCGCAAAGAAGCGCCGGCCGAGCGCGGCTATGCGCGCGGCCGTTTCGGGCATGTCCTGTGATCCGATCGCCGCGATATCGGCCCCTGCCCCGGCAAGGGCGATTGCCGCCGCCTGGCCGAGTCCGGTCCGGGCGCCGGTCACCAGCGCCACTTTTCCCGTCAGATCAAACATCGCTCACCTCAGATCCTGCGGCCGCACCATGTCCATGTCCTCAAAGACCTGGTTTTCCCCGGACATGGCCCAGATGAAGGTGTAGTTGCCGGTTCCGCAGCCGGAATGGATCGACCAGGGCGGCGAAATGACCGCTTCCTCGTTGCGCATGACGATATGGCGGGTTTCCTGCGGTTTTCCCATCATGTGAAAAACCAAGGCTTCCGGCGCCATGTCGAAATAGAAATAGACCTCCATCCGGCGGTCGTGCAGGTGGGCCGGCATCGTGTTCCAGTTGCTGCCGGGCGCAAGTTTGGTCAGGCCCATCAACAATTGGCAGGTCGGCATGACATTGGGGTGGAGATAGCGGTAGATGGTGCGCTCGTTGTTGGTCTCACGCGCGCCGAGCGTCACCGGAGATGCTTCCTCCAGCGTCACATGCTTGTTGGGGTAGCTTTTGTGCGCGGGCGCGCAATTGCCGTAGAATTTTGCCGGATGCGCCGCATCGTCGCTCGAAAACACGATGCTCCTTGCACCTGCACCGATATAGAGGGCTTCCTGCGGTCCCAATCCATAGACCTCGCCGTCGACACTGACCTTGCCCGGCCCGCCGATATTGATCAGCCCCATTTCCCGGCGCTGCAGCAGGAACTCGGTCCCGGTTACGCCGGAAACGTCGTTCGGTGCCTCGACCGTTCCGCTGACCGGGCAGACACCGAACACGATCACGCGGTCGTAATGCGTGTAGGTCATATTCATCGCATCGGGTGTAAAGAGCCCGGCGATGTGAAACTGCGCGCGCAGGCCGTCCGTATCGAGCAGTTTTGCGTGTTCAGGGTGAATTGTCTCGCGGATGTCCATGGTCTTTCCTTGCTGCTGTTCATGCGGGCGGATGCCGCCCGCCCGGGACGCGAAATCGGCGCCGCGGTCTGTCACGGCGCCGATCGGATATGCACTGATGTTACTTGGCGGCGGCGGCGTATTTGGCAAGCTCGACGTTCGCGCCCTTGGCATCGGCGGCCAGCTGCGCATAGGCTTCCTCAAGCGTCAGTTCGCCGACGATCAGCTGGCTCATGCGCTGTACGATGGAACCATAGACGGCACTTGCCCCTTGGGTCCTTTCGATGGTCCGCGCTTCCTCCGGCACGTTGGCAACATTGCGGGCAAAGGCTTCCATCGAGGATTTGGCGTTGGCGCTGTCGGTCTTGTAGTGCGGGTTGTCGATCTGGGCGCCGGTGAGGATCAGGAACTGCTCGGCAATCTCGCGCTGGACCTTTTCCGAGCCGAGATACTCGATGAGCCTGGCGGCCGCTTCCGGCGCCTTGGTGTGCTGGAAGGCGACGACGAATGTCGAGCCCGGCATCGGCACGCAGCCGGCATCGCCGCAAGGCGGATCGATCGCCGTCCAGTCGAACGCATCGCCGATCTTTGCGATGAAGGGATTGACCATCCAGTTTCCGGCCAGATAGGTCACGACATTGCCGTTGGCGAACTCGTCACCCATGTTCTTGTAGCGCGTTCCACCGGCAGCCCCCCACATTTCCTTGGGAAACGCCCCGGACTGGCTCCATTTGTAGAGATCCGCGATATAGCGCTTGGCCGCGTCGTCGGGGAAGATCAGCTGCCCGTCCTTGAGGAAATGGGCGCCATAGGAAAAGGCCGGACCGGCGAAACGGTGTCCGGAGCGGTCCATGGTGAAGGGAATCTCGACGCCGGTGGCCTTGGCAACCTTGACGGACGCATCGACGATTTCCGTCAGCGTCGCCCCCTTTGCCGGCAGCGGAACCCCGGCCTGCTCGAACAGGGTGACGTTGACGAACGGCTGGTTGAGCGTCTGCGAAGCGACATAGCCGCCGATCTTGTCCGGCGCCGTGCCCGGAGTGCGGATCAGCTCCAGCGACTTTCCGTGCAGCTTCGCAAAACCATCCGGGTCCTTCATATAGGGCCGCAGGTCGGCCGTGTATCTGAGAAGATCGGTGGCCGTTATCTTCGCCACGTCCGGGCCCTTGCCGACGGACAGCTGAAGCGGCAGCTGCTCCATCATCTGGGCGTAGCCCGCCGTGACGAAATTGACGGTGATATCCTTGTTCTCCGCCTCGAACTGGTCGACCAGCTTCTCCATCGTGGCGATATAATTCGGATCGTCGTCACTGAAGGCAAAGGTGATCGTTTCGGCGAATGCCGGCACGGCAGCCGTGCTCAAAGCGAGCGCAAAGGCGGTAATTTTCAGGGTTTTCAAGATCATGCATTCCTCCCGTTTTGGATATTTCCCGCTTCAATGAAATAATTTTCATAATCATGACCATTAAATTTCATTGCCTCTGTCGGATTTAATGGCTATTTCTGCCGATAAGTCAATAAAAATGAAATGAGAAATGAGGAGGTCGCAGGGAGTGATGAAAAGAATTTCATTAGAATTTCCTGAAGACGAAATCGAGCATGACGGGCTTGCGGCCGGAGCGACGCTCTGGCCGGTTGCGCCCGGCGAAGCGCTGAACCGCTGGCATGTCAGCGCAGCGGAGACCGAGTATTTCCCGGGAACGGCCCGGCCGATGCCGGACGCGATCGATTATCGCTTTATCAACGGATGGGTTGCCACCGGTGACCTGCCCTGCCGCGAAGCCTTGCGTGCACGGCTTCTGACCCGCGATATCCGGCTGCCGTCGTCCATCGATTTTTCCAATATCTATCTCGGGGGCGAAGACCCCCGCGTCGATTTTTCCACCTTCTGTTTCCGCCCGCTTCTCATTCGCCGCTGGATGCGCTGCATCGTCACCGCGCCGGCGGCACAGACTATCCGCCTTGCCGCCGAAACCTGCGGCGGCCTGCATGTCTGGCTCAACGGGACGAAAGTGCTGGCGCACGAGCCCTATGATCGCAACATCGCCCATTCCGCAACGTTTTCCGCCGATCTGCCGCAGGGCGAAAGCATTCTCACCGTATTTCTCGAAGACCTGCACGAGCGCGATACCAGCTGCTTCTTCAAACTGACGCTGCTGGACGGAACGGGCATCACCGCCGGCATCGAGGCCGAGATCGACAGTCATTCCATGCGCGAGGTCGAGGCCACGCTGAACGGCCTGCGGACCGACCGGCTGTTCTATGAAAAGGGCACGGTGCGGGTGATTGCCGACTATCTGCCCGATCGTCCGGTGGACATCGAGCTCGGACCCGATTGGCATCCGTCCGAAACGGTGACGATGAACGTGCTGCCGGATGGCGTGGGCAAGACGGCCGAGCCGATCCGCTTCACGATTTCCAAGGACAGCCCGGTGGCGGACCTGTTCAACGTCGACGGTCTGAGGGCCGGCTGCATCTCGCTGACATTCGTCGTTCAGATCGCCGGCGTGCGGATCGAGCGCGGGCTCGGCACCTCCATCCTGCCGCCACCGCTGTCGCTCGATCAGGGCCATATCGCTGATCGCAAACGGGCGGCACTCGACGTCATGGCCGCCGGCGGCAAGAACGAGCCGTCGCGAGCCCTTGTCCTGCTGGCGCTTGAAAAAGCGCCGGAGCAGGCATTGCAGTTGATCGAGGCCGCACTGCCGCCGGTGATCGAGCGCCATGATTGCGCCGATTTCTGGCTACTGCCGCTGCTGTGGGCCTACCGCAAGCATGCCGGCACCCAGTTGCCGGACGAAACATGGCAGAGACTGCGCGGCATCATCCTCGATTTCCGCTACTGGCTGGATGAGCCGGGCAACGACGTGATGTGGTACTGGAGCGAGAACCATGTCCTCTGCTTCCATATTGCCCAATACCTGGCGGGCGACCTGTTTCCCGACGATGTCTTTCCCAACAGCGGCAAGACCGGTGCCCAGCACCGGGCGCAGGCCGAGGCACGGCTGCATCGCTGGTTCGATGCGGTCGACGCGCACGGTCTGGCCGAATGGAACTCCGCCGCCTATTACCCGATCGACTTCCTCGGCCTGTTCACGCTGTTCGAAAACACCGACGATCCAAAACTGAAGGAACGGACCCGCGGCTTGCTGGACGAGATTTTCGTCATGACCGCGCTGCATACGCTGGAAAGCGTTCCGTCCGGATCTCAGGGACGCGTTTACGAAAAGGAACTGTTCGCCGGACCGGCAACCGAGCTTGCCTCGGTCGCTGCAATCGCCTTTGGCGGCCGCTGGTATGCCGGGCACGACCGCGCGGCCGCGCTCTTTGCCCTGTCGGACTACGAGCCGCCAGCGCTTGCCACCGGCCTTGCCTTCCCGCCCAAAGGCAAGCGGCTTACGGCGCGCTATACCCAGGGCCTGAACATGAATGCCAAGCTGTCGCTCTGGAAATGCGCCGACGCGCAATTGTCCAGCGTCGCGGAATACAAGACCGGCGAGCTCGGACATCAGCAGCATATGGCCGATATTCAGCTTTCCGGGCACATGCTGGCGCGCTTCTTCGTCAATCATCCGGGCGACCTCAAGGTCTGGGGCGGCAGCCGTCCGTCCTACTGGGCCGGCAACGGCATCAATCCGCGCGTCGCCCAATATGACAATGTGGCGATGATGCTGTTCGACCTGACGTGCCAGCCCCATTCCATCCGGTTTACCCATGTCTTCGTCCCCGTCGAACTGTGCGACGAGGTCATCGTCGACACGCACTGGATTTTTGCGCGGGTTGCGGACGGCTATGTCTGCATCCACGGGACCTCGGCGCTGGAACGGCTCGATCAGGGCCTGTTCGCCGGTATGGAATGGCGCATGCATGCGGAAAAAGCCGGCTGGCTGATGATTGCCGGCAGCGCGCAGACGCATGGCGGCTTTTCCGCCTTCCGGGAAAGCTGCCTTTCCCTTGCGCCGCATTTCGACGCGGACGCGGTGAGCCTGACGCTCGACCATCCGGATGGTGCCCTGGTGCTGCCGTTCGGGGGGGACCTGCGATGCGCCGGCACCCCCATGCCTTTCGAGCCGCTTTCCATCGTGCCGCAGATCGGCATCGATGGTGGTGCGCTTCATTCCTGGACGAAATTGAAGGAGCTTTCCGCATGATCCCGGCCGCGGATATCACATCAGCCATTTCGCAGATTTCCCGAGGCTTTCGCCGCCTGAAGGGTATCGGCGACACAGCCGGCGCCGATACCGGCGAGATCGTCTTCGACGAATGGGACTGGGAGGTCGGCGTCGGGCTCTACGGCTATTTCCGCGATGCCGAGGAGCGCGACGATCAGGCCGCCTTCGACAGACTGATCCGCTGGTACGAAAACCAGCTCGCCCGCGGTCTGCCGCGCCGCCAGGTCAATTCCACCTCGCCGATGCTGGTGTTTTCGCTGCTGGCCGAAAAGTTCGGGCGCGAGGATTGGAAGGCGATCGTCCACGACTGGGCGCTGTGGATTTTCGAGGAGATGCCCCGCACCGAAGAGGGCGGCTACCAGCACCTCGTCAAGGAACGCGACAATGAGGGACAGCTCTGGGACGACACCCTGTTCATGGCGGTGCTGTTCATGACGACGGCCGGCCGGCTGTGCGGACGGCCCGACTGGATCGAGGATGCGCATTACCAATATCTCTGCCACATCCGCTTTCTGGGCGATCCGCCGAGCGGGCTGTTCTTTCACGGCTGGACTTTTCTTGGGCGGCACAATTATGCGCGCGCGCTGTGGGCAAGGGGCAATGCCTGGATCACCATCGCCATTCCGGAACTCTTCCGCATCGCCCCGCCGCAGGGTGCGGTTGCGCGCTATCTGAAAGAGGTCTACCGCACGCAGGTTCGTGTCCTGCAGACGCTGCAGAACGAGCAAGGCATGTTCCATACGCTGCTGGACGATGCGGGCAGCCCGATCGAGGCCTCCGCCACCGCCGGTATCGGCTACGGCATCCTTGCCGGCATCCGCGAAGGGTTGATCGACGAGAGCTTCCGGGTCACGGCCGAGCGTTCGCTCAGCGCCATCCTGTCGCGGATCGACGAAACCGGCCTTTTGATGGATGTTTCGGACGGCACGCCGATGGGCGAGGATCTCGACTTCTACCGTCGCATCAAAAATCTGCCGACGCCTTATGGTCAGGCGCTCGGAGGATTGTTCCTGATGGAATCGAGACGGCAGGCGTGCTGACGGAGAGGACGCGCGCGATCACGGCAGCGCGTCCATCACGGAAATTGGGAGGAAAGAACAATGACCGCAATATCCATGAAGGATCTGCGCAAATCCTACGGATCGCTGGAAGTCATCCATGGCATCGATATCGAGGTGCAGTCCGGCGAGTTCATCGCTCTTGTCGGTCCGTCGGGCTGCGGCAAATCCACATTGCTCCGGATGATCTCCGGCCTTGAGCCGATCTCGGCCGGGCAGATGAGCTTTGACGACCAGCGCGTCAACGATCTTTCGCCGGCCCAGCGCCAGATCGCCATGGTGTTCCAGTCCTATGCGCTCTACCCGCATATGAGCGTGCGCAAGAACCTGTCCTTCGGGCTGGAAAACCTGCGGATGGAAAAGGCGGAGATCAATCGCCGGGTGGACGCCGCGGCCAAAATGCTGGCGATCGACGGCTATCTCGACCGCAAGCCCAAGGCGCTCTCCGGCGGACAGCGCCAGCGTGTCGCGATCGGCCGGGCGATCGTGCGCCAACCGCGCGTCTTCCTGTTCGACGAGCCGCTCTCCAATCTCGATGCGAAGCTGCGCGTCCAGACCCGCTCGGAAATCACCAAGCTGCACAAGCAGCTGAAGACGACGATGATCTACGTCACCCATGATCAGGTCGAAGCGATGACCATGGCGCAGAAAATCGTCGTTCTCAACAAGGGCAAGGTCGAGCAGATCGGCCGGCCGCTCGATCTCTTCGAAAGACCCGCCAATCTCTTCGTCGCCGGCTTCATCGGCTCGCCGCGCATGAATATCTATCCGGGCAAGGTCGTTTCGTCCGGTGGCGATGGCGTGACGCTCGACAGCCCCCATCTCGGCCGCTTCACCGTACCGGGCATGGACGCCGACGTTCAGGCCGGCAGCGATGTCGCGATCGGCCTGCGGCCGTCCCATCTCAAGCTCAGGCCCACGACACCCGGCACAGGTGGCGGCACCATGGTGGTCGAACAGGTCGAAAGCATGGGGCACGAAACCTTCGTCTATGGCCGCACCAGCCAGAGCGATGAATTGACGATCGTCCACGTGCCGGGCCATTTCGAAGCGGAAACAGGTACAACCCTTGCCTTCACATTCGATCCCGCCTTCGCCCATCTCTTCTCCGCCGCAGATGGCCGGTCGCTCAAGGGAGCGCGGATATGAGTGCGCCGGCCAGCGTCGCACCTCCCGCCGTTGCGCGCAGCGAGCGTGTCGGGGACGGGCTCGACGCGGTGATGCGGGTGGTGGAAATGCCGATGGCGGCGCTGCAGCGGCTCCTCGGTGCGGCACGCATGCCCTATGTCTTCATCTTGCCGAACATGGTGCTGTTCACCATTTTCGTCTTCGTGCCCGTTGGGCTGGCCATCGCCTACGCGTTCACCGGCGGCACCAATCTGCTGATCTGGGACCGGCCTTTCGTCGGGCTTGAGAACTTCAAGGCGCTGCTCGATTGCGGCAGCTATCTGACCCCCTCCACCTGCCGCTACAATCTGTTCTGGACCGCCGTCCACAATACCTGGTGGTACACCCTCCTCAATACGCTCGGCACCCTGTTCTTCGCCCTGGTGACGGCGCTGGTGCTCAACCGGCTGACGCGCGGGCGCGGTTTTTTCCGGGCGGTCTTTTTCTATCCGGTGCTCCTGTCACCCGTCGTCGTCGGCCTCATCTGGCAATGGTTTTTGGCGCGTGAAGGCCTGCTCAACAGCTTCCTGATGGAATGGTTCGATACGCGGATCATCTTTCTGCTGGAAGTCGCCTGGTCGCGCATCTGGGTCGTGTATGTCTCCATCTGGTTCCACATGGGCTTCTTCATGCTGATTATCCTTGCCGGATTGCAGGCGATCCCGCGCGATATCTACGAGGCGGCCGAGATCGACGGAACCTCGCAATGGCGGCAGTTCTGGTGCCTGACCCTGCCGCTGCTGATGCCCAATCTCCTCGTCGTCACCGTGCTGCTGCTCATCCGCTCGGTCCAGGTCTTCGACGAAGCCTGGGTGCTGACCAATGGCGGCGGACCGGGAACCGCGAATACCTTCATCGTGCAGTTCATCTACCAGACGGCCTTCTCCCCGGACCTGCGGCTTTACGGCCTGGCGTCCGCCGCTTCCGTCCTGATGGGGATCGCCCTGCTCCTCCTCACACTCTCGCAGCTCTGGCTCGCCAAGAAAGCGCAGGTCTGACATGATTGCCTTTCTCACCCGCACCCGCCATCCCGGCCGGTTTGACCTCTCCGACTGGCTCGCCTGGGGCTGGGCCATTCTCGGCACGCTGGTCGTTGCCATCCCCATCGCCTGGGCCGTCATCTCCTCGCTGAAGACGGAAGCGGAGATCAATTCCTTTCCGCCGGCACTTGTGCCGCGTGCCGCCCAGACAATCACCGTCGAAGGCCAGGCAAAGCCCTTGTCGGTATGGATCAGGACGGCGCCCGATGGCAGCGAACAGACAGTCGCGCTGGTGCGCCGTGTCGGGCTGTCGGCGACGGTGCTCGATCCCACCAAACCGGAAGAGACCTTCCGCGTTCCGGTCGCCGAGCTGCGCCAGCTCAAGGAATTCCACTTGCAATTCTCGAATTATACCGAGCCGATGAAGCAGTTCAATTTCCTGCGCTATCTCTGGAACACCGTGTTCGTCACCGTGGTCGCCACGATCCTGACGCTGCTTCTCAATTCGATGGCGGCTTTCGCGCTGTCGAAATACCGCTTTGCCGGCCGCAACGCCATGTTCGCGCTCATCCTGTCGACCATGATGATCCCGCTGTCGGTGATCATGGTGCCGGCCTTCATGGTGATCGTCGGCTTGAACCTCGCCGACAATCTGTGGGGCGTGATCCTGTCGACCGTCTCGACGCCCACCGGCGTGTTCCTGCTGCGGCAATATATGCTGACCATTCCGGACGACCTGATCGAGGCCGCCCGGGTGGATGCGGCATCGGAGTTCCGCATCTACCGGCGGATCGTGCTGCCGCTCTGCGCGCCGGCGCTCGCTGTGCTCGCCATCTTCTCGGTCATCTGGCGCTGGAACGATTTCCTCTGGCCGCTGATCGTTCTGTCCAGCCCGGAAAACTACACGCTGCAGATCGGATTGAGCGCTCTGCAAGGTCAGTTCAACGTGCAATGGCACTATATTCTGGCGATGACGGTCGTTACCTTGCTGCCGGTAACCGTGGTATTCCTCTTCCTGCAGAAATATATCACCGAAGGCGTTGCCAGCAGCGGAGTGAAATGACCTCGTGAGCATCAAGAAGATAGCCGAACAGAGCGGCGTTTCCCTGAGCACGGTCAGCCACGTGCTGAACGGCACGGCGAAGATCTCCGACGCGGTGCGCGACCGCGTCATGACGATCGCACGCGAAAGCGGCTATCTCGATTCGCGCCTGCGCCGCGCCATGCAGCCGACGCTGAAATCCGTCATGCTGGTGGCGTCGGCCGACAGGCTGCCGCAGAACGACACCAACTATGTCTCCTGGACCATTCTGGAAAGCCTGCGCAAGGAATGCGCCGCGCGCGGCATCCAGATCAAGCCGCTGGTGACGGAGGGAAGCCGGCTGATGCCGGGGCCGGTGCTGAGCCGGATCAAGGAGACCCCGTCCGATGGGATCATCGTCTATTTCGACGAAAACCCGGAACTGCTCGAAGCCGTGTCGCGGCTTGACCGTCCGGCCCTGCTCCTTGCGGGACAGGACCCGACCATGCGGGTCGGCTCCGTCGGTATCGGCAACCGTTATGGTGCGCGGCTCGGCGTCCAGCACCTGCTCGATCTTGGACACCGCAATATCGCGCTGGTCGGATGGACGGGGCGATACACGATCCGCCAGCGGCAGGACGGCTATAACGAGGCGATCCGCGACCACGAGGCGATCGGCGCGCGCGGCTCCATCATCATGATCGACAGTTTCGAGCCGGAAGAAGCAGCGCGCAGCATGCGCCGCTGGCTGGAGGAAAACGGCGGCCTCGGAGACCTGACGGCGATGTTCTGTCTTGCCGACAACATCGCCATCGGGGTGATCCAGGCCTTGAAGGAGCGCGGCTACCGGGTCCCGCAGGATGTCTCGGTGCTTGGTTTCGACGATATCCTGCGCGGCCAGATGATGGACCCGCCGCTTTCCACCGTCCATGCACCACTCGCCCAGATCGGCCGCATGGCGCTCGATGAAATGGAATATTGCCTGCGGACCCTCGGCGAGCATCTGCCCGCGCGCCGCGTGGAACTGGGCTGCACCATCGTCGAGCGGGGATCGTGCGCACCGATCGGCACGGCCCGGTAACCGCCGACCGACATGAAGCCGTCACCTCAGCCATCCGGCCATGATCTCCCGCGTGATAAATCTGTGGAACAATGGGACCAGTCCGGCCGGTCACACTCCAGAGAGGAACGCTGCCCGCTACACTTCGGATCGGTAAATCAGGATGGCCGATGGCCCCGGCATAACACCCGGAGCTGAGGAGGAGTTTCATGCAGAGCGCACTGACAATATTTGCAGGCAGGTGTGGCGATCGCAATCCACGCGCGATGGCCGGTGCGTCCGTCATCGGGGAACGGATAGCGGAGCGGCTGGGGATTGCTCCTGCGCTGATCGGCACTCCGGAACCGCCGCTGGCAACGGGCTGGCGCGAAGAACTCGATGCCGCCCTTCCTGCCCTGCACCGCTTCGCGCAGCATCTGGATTCCGTCATCGGCAAGGGCCTGCGTCCCGTTACGACAGCGGGGCGGTGCGCCGCGTCGCTGGCAACATTGCCGGTCATTGCCCGGCACTTCCCGGATGCCGCCGTGGTGTGGTTCGACGCCCACGCCGACAGCAATGTTCCGGAATCCTCCGATACCGGCTATCTGGGAGGACTGGTTCTCACCGGCGCCGCCGGCCTGTGGCCAACCGGCCTGGGTGACGCATTGAGACTGGACAACGTGATCCTGGTCGGCACCCGGGATCTCGATCCGTTCGAGCGGAATCTGATGGAACGCGGAACACTGAAGCTCGTTCCTCCCGGCAAGACCCTGCCGGACGCCCTTCGCAAAGCCATCGGTGAGCGCCCCGTCTACATCCATCTCGACTGCGACGTTCTGATGCCCGGCCTGGTGCCAAGCGACTATCAGGTCGAGGGAGGCCTGTCGCTTGCGGAATTGCGCAATGCCTTCGAGATTCTCGCCGGAAACGACGTCGTCGGTCTTGAGATTGCCGAATATGAAGACCGATGGGCAGCAACCGGCAAGCCAGGCCATCCCGACGGTTTGATGGACGCGATCGATCCCGTCTTGCAGCAGTTTCGGAATTCCGAACAGACGTCGCCAGCCGAATTGCCGGAGCCAGGCGCATCGGCCGGGACAGACACCTAGCCGCCTTCCGTTCTGGAAGGGACGCCTCATCCATCGCTTCGAATGACAAGCCCGCGGCACACCATGCGCCGCGGGCTTGCCGGTGATCGGATACGCCTCAGTAGATCGTCAGCGCGGGAATGTAGCTGACGGCGATCAGCAGCAGCATGGCCATCGCGAAGAACGGCCAGAGTTCGCGGGTGGTCGCCCCAAGCGGCGCTTTGGCAATGGACGTCGAGATGAACAGGGTCGTTCCGATCGGTGGCGTATAAAGGCCGATGCCGAGGTTGATGACCATGATGATGCCGAGCTGTACCCGGTCCAGCCCGATCGCATCGGCCAGCGGCACGAAGATCGGCCCCAGCAGCAGGATGGACGGCGGCAGGTCCAGAGGCATGCCGACGATCAGCATCAGGATGTTCATCATCAGGATGATGACGATCGGATTGGAGATGTTGTCCGCAACCCATGTCGCCACATGTTGCGGCGTCTGGTCGAAGGTCAGGACCCAGCCGACGGCAGCACTTCCCATGATCACGAGCATGACCACCCCGGTGGCCGTACCCGCCTCCACGAAGTTGTCGCAGAAACGCTTCCAGGTGAGATCGCGGTAGAAAAACAGGCTGAGGATCAGCGAATAGACCACCGAGAGTACCGCCACTTCCGTTGGCGTGGCAAAGCCGAAGCGCAGGCCGAGAATGATCAGCACCGGCAAAAGCAGGGCCGGCATGCTCTTCATCGCAAGCCCGGCCAGATCGCGCTTGCGGACACGTTCATCCTTTGTCGCATAGCCGCGCTTCACCGAGATCGCCCAGCAGACGAAGACAAAGCCGATTGCCATGAGGATGCCGGGCAAGATCCCCGCAAGGAACAGATTGGCGACGCTGACGCCGCTGACCAGCGAATAGAGGATCAGCGGAATGGACGGCGGAATCAGCACGTCGATCACCGCGGATGTCGCATTGTTGGCGGCACAGAGCGGGGCGGGATAGCCCTGCCGCTTCTGCCAGGGGATAAGCACGGAACCGAGCGCACTGGCATTGGCGACGGCCGACCCGGAAACGCCGCCGAACACCACGGAAGAGATGACGGTTGTCGAAAGCGCCCCGCCCCGCCAGCGCTGCATGGATTTCGACGCCAGCTCCAGCAACTGTTGACCGAGCGTGCCGCCCAGCATCAACGTTCCAGCCAGCATGAAGAACGGCAGGGCGAGCATCGGAAAGGACTGGGTCTGATCATAGACCTGCTGGGCGACGATCGACAGCGGCACGTAGCCGTTGAAGAGAATGCCCGCACCGGCAGCGATGATCAGGCCATAGCCCACCGGCACGGCCAGCATCATGAGGACACAGAAGGTGACGACCATAATGAGGGTCATAGCGGCATCTCCTGAGTATCGGCAGCGGGGCGGGCAGCCCAACCGTTGACGGCGACGCGCAGCACGGCCGTGGCGGTCACGATGGCGACGAGCAGGCCGCCGGTGGCGATCGAATAATAGCCGATGCTGTTGGGCAGCCCGAGGACCGGACTGTGCTCGATCCCGGCGATGTCGGCAACGATCAGCGCCTGTCGTGCCAGCACCAGAAAGGATGCAAGCGTGATCAGGTTTGCCAGAAGGAAGACCTTCACCTTGCCCGGCTCGTCGACCTTGCCATAGATCCACTCGACGGCCATGTGAGAGCCCAGTTGAGCCGCCAGAACAATGCCCGCGATGATGAACCACGGAAAGATCAACGTCGGCAGTTCCTGGGCGAAATCGAACCCGCCGGACGCGAAGGTGTAGCGCGCCACGACATTGGCAGTCATCACGACGGTCAGCACGATGCCGGACAGGATGATCGCCCACCTGCATAGCCGTGATACCAGTCCATCAATCCGATCCGCTGCTGAAAGCAATCCCCCGGTCATCGTTCCTCCTCCAAAATCACGCATTCCCCATGCCGCCCGGTCAAGCAGCCTACTCGCATTGGCATGGTTTCATGGAAACCGGAATGGCGCATTGCCGGCATGCGGCGATGCGCCATTCCCTGTGGGTCAGCTTTGAGCCGCAGCCTCGATTTGCGACACGAATTCGCCAAAGGGCTTCTGCTTCCAGTTTTCGAGAACCGGGCGGGTGGCCGCGACAAAGGCGGCACGGTCCACGTCGGCGATCTCGATTGCAGCGTTCGACTTGAAGGCCGCCAAGGTGTCGGTCGCTTTCTGGGCGGAGAGGCTGCGCTGCAGATCGCCTGCCTCCTGCGCCGCCGCCTTCACGGCCTCGAGATCGGCGCCGAGACGCGCTTCGGCGATCTTCGACATCAGGAAAGGCGTGGACTCCCACTTGTGCGCGGTCAGGCTGATATACTTGTTGACCTCGTAGAGCTTGGAGCTCTCGATATTGGCAAGCGGATTTTCCTGTCCGTCCACGACGCCCTGCTGGAGTGCGATATAGAGTTCGCCAAAGGCGATCTGCTCGGTGCTGGCACCCAGCGCGCGAAAGATGTCGATGGTCATCGGATCGGCCGGTGTGCGGATCTTCAGCCCGTTGAGATCGGCCGGCGTGATGACCGCCTTCTTCGAATTGGACAGGTGCCGGATGCCGTTGTCCCACCAGTTCAGCGCAACGATGCCGACGGCGGCGAACCGTTCGTCAAGCGCCTTGCCGACATCCCCGCCCAGAACCTTGATCGCGTGATCGGCGCTCTCGAACATGAAAGGCAGGCCGAGCGCCGCGATCTCCGGCACAACCGCGGAGACGGGGCCCTGGCTATTGGCGGTAAAGTCAAGCGCACCGGTGCGCAGGCTGGTGAGCATGGCGGCGTCGCTGCCGAGCGTTTCGGAGCCCGCGACATTGACCGCAACGCGGCCCTCGGTTTTGGCCGCGACCAGCTCGGCGAACTTCGCCGCCGCAAGCGTGCGCGGATTGCCGGGCGCAGCACCGTGGCCAAGGGTCAGCGTGGTTGCGGCGCGCGCATGCCGGATGCCGCTGAGAACGGCAGGCGCGGCAAGCGCCACGCCGGTCATCGTCAGGAACGTCCGCCTTTTCAAGGATAGTGTCATGTCTTCCTCCCGTTGATCGAATGTGCCCGAAGGCAGCTGGTTCAGTCCGGTGCCCGGCGATCGTCTCCTCTTGATCGACCGGATACCGCTCGTCTCGTTCACACAGGATCGTTTCACGGATCCGATGCGTTCAATCTCAATCCTCGTTCAGCCACCCCTTGGTGCGCTCGCAAATCCGCTCCACGGAAATCCCGTAGCGATCGTGAAGCGTCGGCAGGGCGCCCGCGTCGAGGAAAGCATCGGGCAGAGCCACGTGCCGCAGGCGCGGCGCGCGGCCGTTTTTCAGCAGTGCCAGCGCGACCGCCTCGCCGAGACCGCCGATTTCCGAATGATTTTCCGCGACGATCAGCAGCCGGTCCATCCGATCGGCTTCGGCCAGGATGGTCTCGACATCAAGGGGCTTGATGGTCGGCGAATGCAGGACCGCACAGGAAATTCCGTCCTTGTCCAGGCGTTTTGCGGCTTCGAGAACGCGCATGGTGAGAATGCCCGAGGAAATGAAGAGAACATCTGCACCATCGCGAAGGCGCTTCGCCTTGCCGAGTTCGAACTGGTAGTCGTATTCGTCGAGCACCACCGGGACCTGGCCACGCAGCAGCCGCAGATAAACCGGGCCCGGATATTCGGCAATAGCCGGTACTGCGCCTTCGATGTCGATCGCGTCGCATGGATCGATGATCGTCATGTTTGGCATGGCACGGAATATGGCGATGTCGTCGGTCGCCTGATGGCTGGGGCCATAGCCGGTCGTCAGCCCGGGCAGGGCGCAGACAATCTTCACCGGCAGGTTTTCCTCGGCGATCGCCATCGCGATGAAATCATAGGCGCGGCGGGCGGCGAAAACCGCATAGGTGGTGGCAAATGGCATGAAACCTTCGCGCGCCAGACCGGCTGCCGTGCTCATGAGCAGCTGCTCGGCCATGCCCATCTGATAGAAGCGGTCCGGATAGGCCTTGGCGAAAATATGGAGGTCCGTGTACTTGCCGAGATCGGCAGTGAGCCCGACGATGTCAGGCCGGCTTTCTGCAAGCTTGACCAGGCCATGACCGAACGGCGCAGGGCGGGTCGCCTGCCCCTCCGCGGCGATCGAGGCGATCATGGCCGAGGTGGTCAGCCGCTTCTTCGGCGCATCGGCGGTGACAGGGGTCGGTTTCGTACTCATGTGGGTCGTCCTGCTTCCAAGGCGTCCAGCGCCAGCGTCCATTCATGGGGCTCGACGCGGATGAAGTGCGTAACCTCCCGGCTTTCGAGGAAGGGAACGCCGCTGCCCATGCGGGTATCGAAGATGATCGCCCGCGGCCGGTCGTCCTCGATCGCCATGGCGATATCGAAGGCGTTGCGAACGGCATCGATATCGTTGCCGTCGACACGCTGCACATGCCAGCCAAAGGCTGAAAACTTGTCCGTTACCGGCTCCGACGACAGCATCTCGCGCGACGGACCGTCTGCCTGCTGGTTGTTGAAGTCGACGAGGTTGATGAGGTTGCCGAGACGATGATGGGCAGCCCCCATCGCGGCTTCCCAGGTCGATCCCTCGCCCAGTTCCCCATCCGACATCAGGTTGAAGATGAAGCGGTCCGATTGCTTCCGCTTCAGCCCTAGCGCCATGCCGACGGCGATACCGAGGCCGTGGCCGAGAGAGCCGCCGGTGATCTCCATGCCGGGCGTATAGGACGCCATTCCGG
Organism: Pararhizobium polonicum; assembly: GCF_001687365.1. GTDB lineage: Bacteria > Pseudomonadota > Alphaproteobacteria > Rhizobiales > Rhizobiaceae > Pararhizobium > Pararhizobium polonicum. Next base: position 157,671 of record NZ_LGLV01000009.1, on the reverse strand, counting down.
ACATCGGCAGACGGGAATCGTCGCAGCCATAGGTCTCCAGCTCGTCCTCCGGCACGATACCGGCCTCGATCAGCGCAGCGTAGAGGGCGATCGCATAATGCCCGATGGAGAGCAGGAAGCGATCGCGCCCTTCCCAGTGCGGATCGTCCGCCCGGTAGCGCATGGCGTGAAAATACGAAACAGCCAGAACGTCGGCGATGCCGAGCGCCTGACCGACATAACCCTGCCCCTGGACCTCGCCCATCAGCACGGCATTGCGCCGGATGCGGTAAGCGCGGTCCGCGAGGGACATGTTGGCCTTGAGCGCCGTGTCGGGCGTCGGTGTCATGATGCGTTTCCCTGTGAGATCCGGAATGGCGGCGTCAGTGGATGAGCATGCCGCCATTCACGTCGATGACCGCGCCGGTGACATAGCCGGAAAGATCGGAGGCGAGGAACAGATAGATGTTCGCCACATCGCGGGCATCGCCGAGACGATTGAGCGGAATACCCTTGAGGATGTCCGTGCGCATCTCGTCGGTGAGCTTGCCGCCGGTGATATCGGTCTGGATCAGGCCCGGGGTCACCGCATTGACGCGGATGCCATCGACGCCGAACTCGCGGGCCATGGCCTTTGAGAGACCGAGAACGCCCGCCTTGGCAGCCGAATAATGCGGGCCGCCGAAGATGCCGCCGCCGCGCTGCGCGGAAACCGAGGACATGCAGGCGATCGAGCCGCCGCCAGCGGCCTTCATGCCGGGGATGATCGCCTGGCTGAGATAGAGAACGCCGGTCATGTTGACGGCAACGATCCGCTCCCAGTCGGCACCCGAAATCTCAAGCGTCTTGACTGGCTGGGTGATGCCGGCATTGTTGATGAGGATGTCGATCTTGCCGAATTTTTCGATGATCCTGGCAGCGGCTGCGCCGCAGGAGGCGCGATCGGTCACGTCGCAGGCGATGCCGAGATGAGCGCCGCCTTCGACGGTGGCAAGGGATGCGGCAGCATCCGCGCTCGCGCCCTCGTCGAGATCGAGAATGGCGACGCGGGCGCCATGCTCCGCGAAAAGTTCAGCCGTGGCGCGGCCGATACCGCGCCTGCTCGCCGCCCCGGAAATGACGGCGGTCTTGCCCTTCAGCAACATGTATTCTCTCCTCCCCGGACATGATCGTGTCCGGCTCATGTCTGGCCGGCGCCTTCCCGGCGTGTCGGCCGCAGCGCCGATGTGGCGGTTGCAGGCGGCATATTGCAAAGTCGGCCCGGGTGCTTCAAACGCGAAGTTTACACGTGTCGGTGAATCTGTTTCACTAATCCCATGTTGAATGGAATTTCACTCTCCTCGATTCGCGCCTTTGAATCCGCTGCCCGCCTGGGGTCGTTCCGCGCCGCGGCCGATGAACTTCATCTGTCCGCCAGCGCCGTCAGTCACGCGATCGTCAAGCTCGAGCGGGCGTTGGGCAATCCGCTGTTTGAGCGGACATCGCGAACCGTCCGGCTGACGATCGCCGGACAGACGTTCCTGTCCTATGCATCCAGCGCCTTCGAGGATCTGCGCCGCGGGATCGAGGTCGTCTCCTCCAACCGGTCGCACCTGCTGCGCCTGCACTGCGCACCAAGCTTCGCAGCCCAGGTGCTGTCGCCCTGCCTCCCGCATTTCTTCGCGGCCAATCCGGGGATCGAGGTGCGTATCGCCGCCAGCACGAATTACGTCCGCTTTGTCGATGGTGAATTTGACGCCGACATCATCTACGGGGAGCCGCAGGGAGATGATCTTGTCGTCATTCCGCTCGGGCGTGAAACCGTGACGCCGCTTTGCGCGCCGGAACTGGCAGAACGGATCAGATCGCCGCGCGATCTTCTCGGGCTTGTCCTGATCCGCAGCGACAACAAGCGTCTGCGCTGGCCGGACTGGTTCGAGGCGAACGGCCTCGGTGCTCCCCCATTGCAGAGCATGAGCTTCGACAGAAGCTTCCTGGCGATCGACGCCGCCGCCAATGGCATGGGCGTGACGCTCGAATCGACCCGCCTTGCCCATCGCGAGCTGAAATCCGGCAGGCTCGTTGCCCCGCTGACCGGCGTCGCGCAGGACCTCTCGTATATCGGTCATTACCTGGCCTTCCCGAAATCGGGCAGCCAGAGACGCCTGGCGCGGCGGTTTGCGGACTGGCTTCTCGGCGAACTCGGCGAAGCTGCAGCGGAGACCTCTGCTCTCGCCCAGGTAAAATCATGAAATTCATTCACCGGTTCTTTAGTTTTTTCCGCTTGTCGTCCTGCCCGTTCCCGTAACATCTGGAGACAGGAAAGAGGCTGCGCTTCCCCGGTCGGAAAACGCAGCGGGAGGAAGACAAGACATGACAGAGCGGATCATTTCCGCGTCCGGCGCGCCCTATGACGGGCATGGCCGCGACATCATGCTGGACAGCATGGCCCGGGTTGGATTCACCCATATCGAGCCGGCCTTCATCGTCGGCTATACCGAGACCTTCGACGAAACCGCCTTCACGCCGGCAGAGGCGAGAGCCTGGCGAAACGCGATTGCCGCGGCGGGCCTGAGCTGTCACGCCCTGTCGTCCCATATCGATCTCGGGGCGGACAACGCTGTTAAGATTTTCACCGGCCGAATGGAATTCGCCGCCGCCATCGGCGCGAAGGTGATCGCCACCAACGCCGCACCCAGGGCACGCGCCGCCAGTTTCCTGCGCAACATCGAAGCGCTGCTGAAGCGGGCGCAAGCGCTCGACATCCTGATCGCGCTGGAAAACCCCGGTGACGGCAGCAGCAACCTCATCGATACCGCGGCCGACGGCGCCGCACTCGTCGCCCGGATCGGATCGCCCCATCTCGGCCTCAACTACGATGCAGCCAATACCGCCTCGCATCGTCCGTCGCTCGGCGACTTCGCCGCGGATGGCATCTTGGCCATTCCGGCTTGCGTGCACGCCCATATCAAGGACGTTCGAAGAACGCCGGAAGGCTGGTTCTTCACGCCGATCGGCGAAGGCGACATCGGCTGCGCCCGGATTCTGGCAGCCATGGCCGCGCGTCCGGATCTGCCTGTCAGCATCGAACTGCCCATGAGGCTTCATCGCGACAGCCGGGCGCAACCCGTGCGGCGCTCCGCTCCGGTTCCACTCCATGACATCGAAGACGGGTTGCGGCGCTCATTGGGCGCCGTCAAGGCGGGGCTTGCCAGCGGAAGCCAGCATTGAACCGCGGGAAGGTGGAAGGGCAGTTGTCATGCAACGTTTCGTCCACAATCCGGACGAAGTGGTGGAAGACACGCTCGCACGCGTGCTCATCCGGACAGCATCCAGCTCCGCGCCAAAAGCGGGCAAATTTCCGCCTTTTTGACGGAACAGAGCTTGTCTTTGCCAAATCGCTCGCTCACCGCTAGAAGCGGGGCAAGAGCAACCGGGACGCCGCCTTGAAGACCATTGCCATCGATTTCGAAACTGCCAACGAACAGCGTGGCAGCGCCTGCTCCGTGGGGCTGGCCTGGATCGAGGACGGCCGGGTCGTTCGGGTCGAGGAGCGGCTGATCCGTCCGAGCAACATGCGCTTTTCATCCTTCAACATCGCCATCCACGGTATCCGCCCGGAGCATGTCGAGGATGCCGGTGAGTTTCCCGAGGTGATGGACGAATTTACCGACGACTTTCGCGGCGCCACCATGATCGCCCACAATGCCGCCTTCGACTTCAGCGTCTGGCGCTCCTGTCTCGATCTCTACCGGCAGGCCTATCCGGAGCTTTCCTATCTCTGCTCGGTGAAGATGGCGCAAAAGGTCTGGCCCCATCTCGGATCGCACAAGCTCAATGTTCTCGCCAGCCATCTCGGCCTGACCTTCGCGCATCACAACGCCGCCGAGGACGCGGCGATCTGTGCCGAGGCGGCGATTGCGATGTCCCGCTCGCTACGCGTTTCGCATGTCCGCGACATTCCGCTGATGATCGGCATGCGGCCCGGCCGGCTGTTTTCCGGCGGCTATGACGCCTGCACCTGCCGAAAGGCATGAGGAAGTAGCAAGAGCGGCATCATACGGCGCCCCGCACCACATCGCCCATTTCGGCCAGTTCGTCGATCCAGGACCCGAGGGCTGATGCCGCCGCATGGGTCTGCGCGACGATCTCCGGCACCAAATCTATATCCGGAAGGCTGCCCAGCCCCAGCGGCCCCATGGCGAACAGTCCCTGAAACAGATCCGGCGCGGCCAGGGCGCGGCCGAAGCGATCGACGAGAATCCCAAGCTCGACTTCGTCGCGCCGCGCAAGGCCAGTGCGCAGCACCGAACGGAACAGGGGAGAATCAATGTCCGTCGGCCGGAAGCGGCAGTCTATCGTGCGATCGGCGGGGAGAACCTCAAGACCGGCGGCAGTCGCAAGAAGCACGCCGTTGATTGCGATGCGTTCGACTTTTCCCTTGCGCACCGTAATGGCGCCGCTGGCGAGCGCCTCATGCAGACGCCGGTAATGCTCCGGCGGCAGGCGATTGCGATGGCTGTCGTAGATGGCTTTCACATGCCGCTTGAACCGGCGGCGCTCTTCCGGCGTCAATCCTTCCCACAGATCGCGGGCGCGCAGGCGAAAACCGTTCATGATGCCCTGCCAGCCGGACCCTTCGGCATCGGCCGTATTGGCAGCCTCACGCAGGAAACGGAACGCGCCGCGAAGCGTGCCCGGCAGCGGCCGATCCGACGTGACGGGCCCGACGGCCGCGCGCGCATGCGACTGCGGCAGGAAACCGGATGCGGAGATCAGCGTGACATGAGACGCTTCGCCCGCCGCCAGCAGCCGGAGCGCCCGGTCGACGGCGTGAACCCCGCCACCGATCACCACCGTATCGCGAACCGCGCTCAGCGTCGACGGCTCGTCCGCCCCGTCGCGCAACCCGTAGCCGGTCGCCAGAAAGACGGCATCGAAGCGCGTTCGCTGCTGATCACCGAAGAAAATCGAAAGGCCGCGGCCCGGGTGCCTGTCGATCGCCGTGACGCTTTCCGGGCAGACCTGGACGATGACATCCGTCCGCCTTCTCAGGACCTCGGAGAAACGCTGATAGACATAGGCGCTGAAGATCTCTCCCGGCACGAACGACTGTTCGACGTTCAGCTCCGCCGGGTCCTGGCGATTGCGCCATGCCTCATCCGTTTCCAGCCATTGACGGAAATCATCCCGCGCCTGCGGATCGACGGAAAGGTCCCGCACCCGGCTGTTGAGGACCGTCGTTGCGGACTGGCTGACGCTCTCACCGCCATCGATCTTCGGCTGTGGATCGAACATCACCAGATGGAAAGGCCGGTCGAAGCCCTTGAGCAGAGCGATCGCCGTCATGATGCCGGTGAACCCACGGCCGACGATCGCGATCTTTGCAAGAGGGCCGGTATCCGCGCGTTGCGACGAATCGGAAAGATGGGGCGGGAAAAGCGTCATGCGTCGGTTCCTTTCTTGCGGGAAGCCAGGCGGTGTTGCATCAGCCGAACGAACCGGTTCGGCCATGACGGCATAATTCTCTACTAAAATAATAGAAATTAGCGTCCCGAAAGCAAGGGCTATTTTTCGAGCCGAATTTCGCCCGCTGCCGGCGGGAGCGTCTTATCCTCACCGCCGTGACCTCAGATCGGCAGACCTGCCGGCCGCCGCACTTTCGAGCATGGCCGGGATCTGTCAAACGATGCTGATGTGCCTGTCGATGGTTGCGATCGCCGTCCTGATCGGGGCTCAAGGCCTTGGCGAGGAGGTCGTGAAATCACTTCAATACGCAGCCCGGAGCCAAGGCCTGCTGGCCGGTTTTGCGCCCCTCACCTGCGCCATCGTGCTTGACCGTATCGTTCAGGGGGCAACAGAAAAATCCGGACAATGTTTGGGCTCAGGCCCCTATTCATCAAACCCCGTCAAATTGGAAAAAGGATTGATCAACAGGGCCTGAGCCTAGAAAGGTGAACTGAACAACGTCGATCGGCGAGCGGTCATCTCGACATCAGCGCCAGTGGCCACAGCACGATTTGCGGGAAGATCACGAGCAGGACAAGGACCGCAATCTGGGCGACCATGAAGGGCACAACCCCCTTGATGACACCGGTCATCGGAACCCGTGCCACGCCGCAGACGACGTTCAGCACCGTGCCGACTGGAGGTGTTACCAGCCCGATCGCATTGTTCATGATGAACAGCACGCCGAAATAGACGGGATCTATTCCTGCCTCCCGGACGATCGGCATCAACACCGGGGTCAGGATCAGCACCGTTGGCGTGAAGTCCATTGCCGTACCAACGATCAGTACGATCACCATGAGGATTGTCATCAGGAGGATCTTGTTCTCCATGAACGGCTGAACCATGTCGGCCAGTTGCTGCGGGATGTTCGCGGTGGTGATGAGCCAGGCGGAAACACCGGCGGCGGCGACGAGGAACATGACGACAGCCGTGGTTTCCGCTGCGCGATACATAAGTCCGAACAGATCGGACAGCTTGATCTCGCGATAGACAAAGACACCGACGAACAGTGAATAGACCGCCGCGATCACCGCCGCTTCGGTCGGCGTAAACGCGCCGATCTTCAAGCCGCCGATGACGACCACGGGCATGACAAGCGCCCACAACGCCTTGCGCGTCTCGCTCAGCCGCTCGGCAAGGGTTCGCCTGGGCTCAACTCTCGGCTTGTCCCGCCCGATACTCCAGCGCCAGGCCAGCATGATGGCAAGACCCATCAGCAGTCCCGGCACGATGCCGGCCAGGAAGAGTTTGGTGATCGATACGCCGCCGGCGACGCCAAAGATGATCATGCCGACCGACGGCGGGAGCACCGGAGCGATGATACCGCCGCACGAGATGAGCCCGCACGAACGATTGATATCGTAGCCCGCATTCCGCATCAGCGGGATCAGGACTGATGCAAGCGCCGCCGCGTCGGCGACCGCCGAGCCCGAAAGCGATGCCATGACGATCGCGGCCAGGACCGCAACATAACCGAGGCCGCCACGAATATGACCGATCCACGCCATGGCCATCGTAATGATGCGCCGGGTCATTCCACCGGCATTCATCAATTCGCCGGCCAGCATGAAGAAGGGAACGGCGAGCAGCGGGAAGCTGTTGGCGCCGTCCCACATGTTCTGGATGACGATCTGCGGGTCGGGAATGCCCATGTAGAACATCATCACAAGTCCGCATCCGATCAGTGCGAACGCAATGGGCATGCCCAGCGCCATCAGGCCCAGAAGCGACCCTATGAAGACAAAAACGATCATGATCAGCGTCCCTTTTGCTCGTCGGCCGCGCGTGCTGCCTGTAGCCCCTCGTCAAGGCCTTCCTCGTGAACGTCGATCAGTTCTTCATCGGCAATATCCCCCATGGCCAGCCGCACGAGGTTCGACAGGCAGATCAAAGCGATCGCCGCACCGGTGACGTAGCTGACCCCATAGACCCACAGCATGCTGATCTGCGCGACCGGAGATTCCGTGATTTTCAGGATGTCGTGCTGAAGCCAGGTGCCGTAGAAGATGAAAACGGCACAGACGAGCATCACCACCTGGCTGATTGCCCAGCACACCTTTCGTCCAAGGACCGGCAGTGCCTGCACGACGATGTCGACACCCAGATGGCTACGCCTGTGCAGGCCGATGATTCCTCCGAGAAAAGTCATCCACACGAACGCAAATCGTGGAAGCTCCTCCGAGATGTCGATCCCGGTATTGAAAAACAAACGCAGGACGACATTGCCAAAAACCATCACAAGCATCGTCGCCATGCAGAGTACAAGGATGACCTCAATGGCGCGGTAGAACCCGCCGACTCCTGCATCCAGAAATGCGCGCATTTTCCTCTCCCCAGCGAGACCGGTTGCCGCATTCGATGCGCGGCTCCCCTCGCAGATTTCACAGGCCTCGCTCAGAACACTGCGGCGACGAGCCGGCATTCGGCCGGCTCGTTGCTGACAACAACGTTTATTTTCTGTGCTTCGCGATCTCGGCATAGAACTGATCGACGAATTCATTGCCAATCACGTCCTTGTTCTTGGCGACGACCGGTTCGATCGCCTTGCGGATCGCATCGAGTTCCGCCGGCGGCATCACCGTCGCCTCCATGCCCTCGGCCTCGAGCTTCTTGAGAGCTTCGGCGGCATCACGCAATTCGGCCTCCCGCTGGAAGGTGCGCGTCTTCTCCGCTGCAGCCTGGATGGCGTTCTGCTGGTCCGGCGTCAGCGAGTCATAGAACCTCTTGGAAGCCAGTAGCGCCACGGGCGTGTAGACGTGGTTGGATGCGGTAAGGTACTTCTGCACCTCGAACATCTTGTTCGCATACATGTCCACGAAAGGGTGCTCGTAGCCGTCGAGAGCCCGTGTCTCGAGCGCCGTATAGACCTCGGTGAACGCCATGGGCACGGCGTTCATGCCAAGTGCCTTGAAGCTTGCGAGAGCCATGGGGCTTTGCATCACCCGGACTTTCAGTCCCTTCATGTCGGCAAGCGATGCCACCGGGTGTTTGCTGTTCGACAGATTGCGGAACGCTCCACCGGCCCAGACAAGGCCATGAATATTCATATCGGCAAGGTTGTCGAGCAGACGCTTTCCTTGCGGACTATCGAGCACTTCCGCAGCCTCGGCGTCGGTCGCAAACAGGAAAGGAACGTCAAAAATCTGAAGTTCCTTCTCGTGGGTCGCGATCGGAGCAAGCGCGCCCATGTAAAGGTCGATGGTTCCCGACTGAAGCGCCATCAGCATCTTCTCTTCGGATCCGATCGCGGAATTGCCGAAGACGTCGACTTTCACGCTGCCACCGGTTGCCTTCGCCACTTCCTCGGCGAAGTATTTCATCGCTGCCGAGCGCGGATGGGTATCGGCAAACCCATGGCCGAGTTTTGCCACCTTGGCGTCCTCAGCCAAAGTCGGTGTAGCCGGCACGACGGCCAGTGCGATCGCCGCGCATATGCCGAAACCGATTGCACGACGCGTCATGCGCGGCGTGTCTCCCGCGCCGACGCGCAGCGCCAGATATTGTTTTCCCGCGCGAAATGCGCGCTTCATCGATCCGAGTTTCATGTCATTCCTCCCTTGGTTTCGTTGGAACTTGTCATGCTCCCCCGAAGCGCGACAAAGTGATTTCGTAGGCGCGCTCCTCGCGCGCCTACAACACGGAAATCATCCCGCCATCGGCATAGACGATCTGGCCATTGACGTAGTCGGATGCGGCGGACGCGAAATAGATGACGGTTCCCGCCAGTTCCTCCGGCCGGCCCCAGCGCCGGGCCGGCGTGCGTGCCTTGACCCAAGCGTCGAATTCCGGGTTGGCGAGCAAGGCCTCGTTCATGTCCGTGATCATGTAACCGGGGCCGATCGCGTTGGCCTGGATGCCCTTTTCGGCCCATTCGGCCGCCATGGCCTTGGTCAGCATCTTGATACCGCCTTTGGCGACCGTGTAGGGCGCGACCGTCGCCCGGGCGAGTTCGGAGGTCAGCGATCCGATATTGATGATCTTGCCGGAACCACGTTCCGCCATCCGCTTTGCCGCCTCCCGGCCGACGAGGAAAGCCGAGGTGAGATTGGTATCGATCACGCGACGCCAGTCGGCGGTCGCCAGCTCAAGCATCGGCTTGCGAAACTGGATCCCGGCATTGTTGACGAGGATGTCCACCCGGATGCCATCCCGATCGAACGTCTCGAAGGCCGCAACGACGGCGGCTTCGTCGGTCACGTCGAATGCTAAGGTCAACACATCGCGGCCGGCCAATCGCATTGCTGCGGCGGCCTCTTCGAGGCGCGTGGTATCGACACCGTTGAGGATCACCCGGGCGCCGGCATCTGCCAGCCCCTCTGCAAAGGCCCGCCCCAGCCCGCGAGACGAACCCGTCACCAGAGCAGTCTTGCCGCTGAGATCGAATAGTGAAACGCTCATAACGATTTCCCTCCTCAGAGTTCGGTCACACGGACCGTGAGATCCGCGCGTTCGAAGAAGGAAGGCTGCAGCTCCGTACCGAGACCGGGGCCTTCCATCGGATAGACGAAGCCGCCTTCGATGCGCGGCACCTCCGTTACAAGCTCGCGATACCAGCCCTTGTAGAAGGCGCGCACGCTTTCCTGAATGAGCGTGTTGGGTTGCGAGAAGCTCATGTGGATGGCGGCAGCGAAGCCGACCGGGCCGATGCAGTCATGCGGCGCGAAGGGCCGGTGATAGGTCTCCGCCATGGCCGCGATCTTGCGGCCTTCGGTCAGTCCGCCCGTCCAGCAGAGGTCGGCCATGACGACATGGGCGGCGTCCCGGTCGAGATAATCCTTGTAGGCAAAACGGGTACCGAGCGTTTCGGAAGCGCAGGTCCACACGTCGGTGGAATGCGCGTATTCGGCGAGCGCCTGCGGCGAGTTCATCCGGATCGGATCTTCGTACCAGGTCGGCTTGAAGGGTTCGAGCGCCCGCGCAATCTGCTTGGCGACCGGCAGGTTCCAGAGCGAATGGAACTCGACCATGATATCCATCTGGTCGCCGACGGCCTTGCGGATCAACTCGAACGGCCGGATCGCCGTCCTCATCTGATCCGCCGTGATGAACAGGCCGCGGTTTTCCATCGCCGGCGGATCGAACGGCCAGATCTTCATCGCCCGGATACCGTTCGACAGGAGATCCTCCGCAAGTTCGCCCGCCCGGTTCATGAAGCCGTCGAGATCCTCGTAAGGCCCCGCTTCCCCGCCGAGGTTCCAGGTGTCCACGGGCTTGATCTTCTTCGTCCGGACATAGCGGCTTCCGGCGCACGTATTGTAGACGCGCATCTTCTCCACGCAGAGGCCGCCCAGCATCTGGTGGACCGGTTGTCCGCACACCTTGCCGAACAGATCCCACAGCGCGATATCGATTGCGGAAGCCGCCCGATGTTCGGCCCCCGTCGAGGCATGCCCCATCGGGAGGTTCAGCATTTCCCTGTGAAGGGCCTCGATGTGAAGCGGGTTGCGGCCCACGAGCCGGCTCGCCAGCGTATCGTGAATATGGGCTTCTACCGCGGCTGCCCCATAAAAAGTCTCTCCCAGACCGGTGATGCCCTGATCCGTCTCGACATGCACCCAGAGAACATTGGAGAACTCATCGGCACGAAAAGTCTTGATTGCAGTAATCTTCATCGTCGCTTCCGTTCGATCGGCCGGGCTTTCGCCAGGCGCCGCCACTACGGTCGGAAAGATGCGAGGACAAAAGAAAGCCATCGACCGCATGCCCAGGCATGCAGCCCTGTGACCTCCATCAAAGTCCTGCTGACGGCTCCTCCCAGCCGATTTTTCTGGCGGAACTTCTGACAACCTTTTATAATGGTGTCAACTGAAATTGTGAAAGTAGTGCCCTGAAATGGATAAAGCTGTAGTACAGGTTGACGAGCAAGATGCAGGCCTCGTCGAACGGGCCATCGCCGGCATCCGTGCGTACATGCGTGAAAACCAGCTCCGGCCGGGCAGCCTCATGCCGAGCGAAACCGCCATGGCCGCCAAGCTCGACGTTTCGAGGACCGTGGCACGGGAAGCCTTTCGCGCGCTTGCCGCGCTCGGAATTATTGAGGTCAGCATAGGGCGCCGCGCGCGTGTCGCCGCACCGGATGCAGTGCCGCTCAGCATGATTCTCGATCATACCGTAACGATGAAGCAGCTCAGCGTTCAGCAGGTACTGGATGTTCGCCGTACACTTGAGCTTCGTACGGTAAACCTCGCGTCTCTGCGCAGGACGGATGCACAGGCGCTGGAACTTCTCCGGATAGTGGAAGATATGTTCCACACACTCGAAGCGCCGGAAACGCTCATGGAACTCGACATCCGTTTCCATGAACTGATCGCCCAGGCTTCGGGCAACTCCCTCTACGGGATCATCGTCGGTTCGTTCCGCGTCATTACGCAACAAACCTGGCATATCGGTTGGCGCAGCCGCGCCACTTTGGAGAACCGCACTGAAAACATCCGCTGCCACCAGAGGATCGCCGAGGCGATCAGCCTCCAAAATCCGGAGATGGCGGAGACTGCCATGGCCGAACATTTCGACTCGGCCATCAGCGTCCTGCTTCGGGCAGGCGTTAATTGACGCAGGCAAGATACGCGTATTGTCTGCCGCCCAGCCCCGACGCCGTCCGTCTCGGGATTGCTTCATCCTGGCCCCGCTTGCAAAGCAAGGGTGCCTATGCGCCGGCTGCCGCTCGGCAATCACCCCATGCTGTTCCGGCCCCGATCAGACATGGTTTTATGATCATGCAACGGTGGAAGCTTTCCATCAACGGAGCCTCGCGTTGAGATCCCGCGGCCCACTTTCGAAATGAGTTTTCAGGATGACGTCACGCAGATCGTCGCCGGTAATGGGCTTGTGGAGCAGGCGATAACCACTCGCGGAGACTTCGCTCAGGCGTGAGGGCGAAGTGTCGCCTGTCACGATGATGGCCGGGACGGAACGACCCAGATAGTCACAAAGCGCGCGGATCGCCTCCAAACCCGTCGTTCCGTCTTCGAGGCGATAGTCTGCGATCACCAGGTCGACCCGCGCTTTCCCTGCCTCTTGCGCAGCGCTGTGAACGCGGCACGCTTCGGCGGCCGAGCGGCCGGCATAGATCCGGTGACCTTCGAGGGCAAGAAGCTGACGGATCGCGTCCAGGATATCCAGTTCGTCGTCTACGACCATGATACCCAGCGAAACCCCGGCAGGGGATGTTTCGTGTGCCGCCGCCTTCGGCTCTGTTCTCTTCGTCAAGGGAACGGTGATGGAGAACATCGATCCGCGCCCTTCCACCGAGACCAGTTTCAATGGGTGACCGAGCAATTCGGCCGTTCGGCGAACGATTGCAAGACCCAGGCCAAGACCCTGTGTTCGGTCCCGCGCCGGGTTTTTCAATTGGACGAATTCCTCAAAGACGGCTTTCTGCTGACCGGACGGAATACCGATCCCCGTATCCCAAACCTGAATTTCGACCGAGCTTCCGCGCCGACGGCAGCCAAGCAGAACCCGCCCATCCCTGGTGTATCGAAAGGCATTCGACAGAAGATTGTCGAGAATGCGTTTCAGCATCATGGGATCGCTATCGACCCAATGATCGCTTTCCACCACAGACCATTCGAGACCTTGCCCCTTCGCCGCGGCGGCAAACTCGCCGTGAAAATTGCGGAACAGTTCGTCAAGCGAGACCGGTTCCCTTGCAACCGTTACGACACCGGCATCAAGCCGCGACATGTCGAGGAGTGCATTCAGAAGGCCGCTCAGGTTGGCGACAATCGACTTGGCGCGGCTTGCGAGATCGCGGGCATCCTTGGCTGGAACATTTCCGCGCTGCCCGAGGACTGCAAGCGCGGAGATGAACAGGCTGAGCGCATGGATGGGCTGGCGCAAATCGTGGCTGGCGGCAGCAAGGAACCGCGTTTTGGCGTGGTCCGCAGCCTGCGCCCGATCGCGTTCCTGTTCCAGACGGCCGATCAGTGAGACATTTTCCGAACGCAGCCTCACCGTTTCGGACAGCATGCGGTATGTGACACGGCCGTAGTAGAGGTTAACGCCAGCAAGGCAGGCAAGGAAGAAAAGATAGATATTATATATTTCTCCTTCCGCGGTGAAGCAGCGCAAGGCGACCGGAACCAGCATGGCCGCGAGAGAGCCTGGAAGAGCTGGCGGAAATGCCGCAAGCGAAGATACCGATCCGCAGGCAAGGCCCGTCAGCACGATCATCGTGAACGAAAACAGATGAGGCTCACCGGGCAAAAAGCCCATCAAACCGAGCGAGCCCCAAAGCAGGCCCGATACCCATGAGAACGCCGTTGCACGCCAAGCCCATCGCGAGGCGGAAGCCATCTCATCCGCCCGCTTGAAAAAAAGAAACGCGAGTACGGCCCGCCCCGCCGTCACCACGTACATCACACCGATCCATGCAAGCAGCCAGCCCGCAGGCACGGCGTCGCGGAAGATGTAGACGACGGGAAGGGGAATTATGAAATTGACGAACAGCACCGCATAGGACTGGCGGTACAAGAGGTCAACGAGAGCTTCCTGTATTTTATCGTCCTGCATCACGCCCCTCAAAGCTCGGATAGATGTCGCTCACCCCACGCCGATGCATAACAGCTTGAATTCCCGGCGGCACGCTTCTCATAACCGGCGGCACGCTTCTCATAAAAGGATCATCGAAGAATCGCCGTCGATACAGTAATGGTGAAAGCATGAAACGCCCACTGACCGCCATTCTTGCCGACGACCATGCCATTATCCGCGAAGGCCTGAAGCTGCTCATCTCGGTGATGGAAAATGTGTCTGTTATCGCCGAGGCAGCGGATGGCGAGGCTCTGCTGGGGCATGTGCGCGGCACGCGCGCCGACCTGCTGATCCTCGATCTCGGCATGCCCGGAGTTGCCGGAATCCAGTTCATCTCCGATATAAGGGCCCTTGCGCCTCGATTGAAAATTCTGGTGCTGACGGCCAATATCGAGCCGAGAACGGTGCGGGCTGCGCTGGAGGCCGGCGCCAGCGCCTATCTGACCAAGGACGGCGACCCGGAGGAACTTGGCGCGGCCATCGAAGCGGTGAAGAACGGCGGAACCTATCTGGCTCAGACCGTCCGCTTCGCGATCAGCGAACCGGCCCGAAACAGCAGGCCGCCAGCGGCGCAGGACATGCTGTCGCCCATCCCGCTGACGCGGCGCGAGCATCAAATCCTGGCACTGGTGGCGCAAGGCATGACCGCGCGGGACATTGCCGAGCGGCTGGGCATCAGTCCCCTGACCGCCCGCAAGCATCGGGAAAACCTGATGCGCAAGCTCAATCTCCATAGTGCCGCCGAACTGACCGCCTACGCGGTTCGCCTGGGATTGCCCGCCGGCTGACAGGACCGTTCAGGGCGCGCAGTTCCGGGTAATATTCTCTTAACCATCAACTGATTATCGAAGCGCGGCGGCCGTTCAAATACGGCATCTGCCGTATGTCTTCCTCCCGGAGCCGCGCCTATCCCTCCCACGGCTGAAACATCTGGGAGGACCCATCATGCCGTCGCTGGAACTGTGGATTCCATTTGCCATCGCAACGCTTGCCTTCGCTTGCGTGCCAGGGCCTGCAATACTCTATATGACCGCGCAGACCGTTGCCCATGGCCGCCAGGCAGGCTTGATGGCGGCACTTGGTGTTCATCTTGGCTGTTACGTGCATATCATCGCCGCAGCAGTGGGGCTCGCCGCGCTGATGGAGCATGCGCCGGTCGTTTTTTCGATGATCCGATTTGCGGGGGCTGCCTACCTCATCACGCTCGGCCTTGCCATGCTCCTGGGCTGGAACCGCACCGGCAAGGACGGTGCCCAGCCGGCGCCGAACACATTTCGTGACAGCATGGTCGTTGAAATCCTCAATCCCAAGACTGCGCTGTTCTTCCTGACCTTCCTGCCGCAATTCGTGGATTCGTCGGCCGCCATTCCCGTGGGACTGCAGTTCCTCATCCTCGGCCTCATCGTCAATCTCATCTTCTCGATGGCCGATCTCACCGCGGTCGGCATCGCCTCGCTCGCCGTTGGACGCTTGATGGGCGGCGGAGGCGGATGGATGGTCCCGAAAACCTGCGGCACCATCCTCATCGGATTGGGCGTGGCGCTTGTCAGCCACCATGTCTGATCGCGCAAATGCCGGGCTTTCCGGCCCGAAATACGGCATCTGCCGTATTGTTCGGACGCGCGGCGTGCATGCTGCCACCGACGTCGACATCGGCAGCCTCGGTGTCACCGCCCGTGGCATGCTGGGCTGGCGGCATGCCTTCGGCGATACCGTGCCGACCTCCAGATCGCGAAATCCGCAACGCTTGGCTTCGCCTATGCCGGCCAGGTCGCCAGCAAGGCACAGGATCACAGCTTCAAGCTCGACCTTGCCGTGAGGTTCTGACGGGCTTGCCGCAAAAGTATTCGCGGCCGGCAACTCCCCCTGAACGGGTGCGTTTCACGCGGAAATGGTCGCTCTCGGCGTCTTGCAGGAGATGCTTGGTAACGCAATGCCCGCAATCGGGACGCAGGAGCCGATCATCGAATGACGTCCTGATCGCCGAGAGAAAGGTGCTGGTGTCAGCGATGCCGACCTTTTCGGGCGAGAGCAAGGGCTTCGTCCTGTCGACAATATACGGCTAAGGGCCAGAATTTGCGACAAGCCTCCGTTGACCCACCAGGTGCGCCAAACGTTTTTCGACTTCGTGACGGCACGCGGCGATGATACAGACTTGGTGGTTTTGCTGGCACGGTTAAGAGCGGGGATGACAATGGCTGAGGACGACAAGGGCGGGCGGCGTCTGCGCTCACAGGACTGGTTCGACAATCCCGATCATCTCGATATGACGGCGCTCTATCTCGAGCGCTTCATGAATTACGGAACGACGCCGGAAGAACTGCGCGCCGGCAAGCCGATCATCGGCATTGCCCAGAGCGGCAGCGATATCAATCCCTGCAACCGCCACCATATCGAACTTGCCAAGCGCATCCGCGATGGCATTCGCGATGCCGGCGGCATCCCGATCGAGTTTCCGACGCATCCGCTGTTTGAGAACTGCAAGCGGCCGACCGCGGCGCTCGACCGAAACCTTGCCTATCTCGGCCTGGTCGAAATCCTCTACGGGTATCCTCTCGACGGCGTGGTGCTGACCACCGGTTGCGACAAGACCACGCCCTCGGCGCTGATGGCAGCCTCTACCGTCGATATTCCGGCGATCGTCTTTTCCGGCGGCCCGATGCTCGACGGCTGGCACGATGGCGACCTGGTCGGATCCGGCACCGTGATCTGGCGGTCGCGCCGCAAATATGCGGCGGGCGAAATGACGCGCGAGGAATTCCTGCAGTCGGCGCTCGATTCCGCGCCGTCGATCGGCCATTGCAACACAATGGGCACCGCCTCGACCATGAATGCCATGGCCGAAGCGCTCGGCATGTCGCTGACAGGCTGCGCCGCCATTCCGGCAGCCTATCGCGAACGCGGCCAGATGGCCTATCGCACCGGGCGCAGGGCGGTCGAACTGGTCCTGCAGAATATCAAGCCCTCGAATATCCTGACGCGCGCGGCGTTCCTCAACGCGATCCGGGTGAATTCGGCGATTGGCGGTTCGACCAATGCGCAGCCGCATCTGGCCGCCATGGCCAAGCATGCCGGCGTCGAATTGCATCCCGACGACTGGCAGATCCACGGCTTCGACATCCCCCTGCTGGCCAATGTGCAGCCGGCCGGCGCCTACCTCGGCGAGCGGTTCCACCGGGCCGGCGGCGTTCCCGCCATCATGTGGGAACTGCTGCAGGCCGGCAAACTGGAGGGCGGCTGTCCGACGGTGACCGGCAAGACCATGGCAGAAAATCTTCAAGCCCGTGAAGCGACCGACCGCGAGGTAATCCTGCCTTTCGACGCGCCATTGAAGGAGCGCGCCGGCTTTCTGGTGCTGAAGGGCAATCTGTTCGATTTCGCGATCATGAAGATGAGCGTCGTCTCCGCCGGCTTCCGAGAACGCTATCTGAGCGAACCGGGAAAGGAAGGCGTCTTCGACGGCAAGGCGGTGGTGTTCGATGGCTCCGAGGATTATCACAAGCGCATCAACGACCCCACGCTGGATATCGACGAGCGGACCATCCTGGTGATCCGCGGCGCCGGCCCGCTCGGCTGGCCGGGGTCGGCCGAAGTGGTCAACATGCAGCCGCCGGATCACCTGATCAAAAAGGGCATCCTCAGCCTGCCGACGATCGGCGACGGCCGCCAGTCGGGCACTGCCGACAGCCCGTCGATCCTCAATGCCTCTCCGGAGAGTGCAGCCGGCGGCGGCCTTGCCTATGTGCGTAGCGGCGACATCATCCGGATTGATTTCAACCACGGCCGTTGCGATATGCTGGTCGAACCGGCGGAAATCGAACGGCGCAAGGCGGAGGGTATTCCCGCCGTTCCGGGCGATGCCACGCCATGGCAGATGCTGTACCGCCGTACCGTGACGCAACTGTCCGACGGCGCCGTCATTGAAGGCGCTCCGGAGTTCCGCAAGCTGGCTGAAAAACTACCGCGACATAACCACTGAAGAGGCAGCAGGCGCCCCTCCCCCGGCGCCGGGCGCGCCGCTGTCGTTACCGGCCGTTCATTGCGAGCTGCTGTCGGCGCGACGAGAACACAAGTTGTGCTTCAAGCGCATTCGATGAGGGGCGGGGCAATGCTCGCCGCTAAGCGAACATCCTCACCTTCTCCGTGGTGGAGGTCTGGATGTCCGTCCGGTGGCTCGCGTTGAGCCGCTGAGCGACGATGTCGTGGTTGAGCCACAGAACCGGGCCTGTTGGGGCGGAGGTTTCCGCAAAAATGAGCTTTCCGGTAGCCTCAACGACCAGGCTGCTGAGAAGATCGCTGATCAGAACCTTGCTGTCCCTGTGCATCTGCGTGATTTCACTCGAGGTGCCGATGGTCAGATCGGACTGTCCCTGACTGTTGGGCATGGGCCACAGGGAAAAATCGTAGAAAGGCTGCATGACGTCGTCGGCCTGAAGATCAATGATCTTTTGCAGGACATCATCCACCGAAAAACCGTCTGCCAGCTGATCCTGGCAGGCCTGCCATAGTTCGTCGGCCCACTGGCCGCCGCCTTCCTTTTTCAACGCGAGCAGGAGAGGTATCAGTGGCAGCTCAATACCCGCGAAGACGTCGGACGAATTGGTTCGGATTTCCGGGCAGTTGTAGACCGTTGCCTTGACGCCGGCTGCCCAGGCCTCTTGGGCAATGGCCTCAAGCCGCATCTTCGCGTAGCCCTGAGTGTAGTTGGTATAGGTCTGCCAGCGGTACGCGTCGCCGATGAGAATGCCCGTTCCGTGATATCCGTAGGCCGTATAGCGAACCTGTCCACCTGAAGCCTCGATCCGTGCCCGGATCGGCGCGCTCAGATTGATGAGATGCTGGAAAGTGTTTGCGGAAACCTCATCGAAGTTCTGCAGGATGAGCTTGCCCATGTCGCTGTCGAGCAGGGTCTGGGACGACATGTGCCGCGCGCCGCGGCCTTTGTAAATCCGGTTCGCGATGACGAGGAATGCCTTGGCTTTCGGGATTCCGCCGGCCATCGTGTGAGCGAAGAAGACATTCTTGCCGTCCGCGATGATCCCATCGAGAATTTCCATCACCTGGGATAGCGAATGTCTGAAGCGCTCCACGCCGACATTTCGACATTGAGCGATGTACGGCCAATCAAGCTTGTCGGTCTGCCAGCTTTCCAG
Source organism: Pararhizobium polonicum (assembly GCF_001687365.1). Classification (GTDB taxonomy): domain Bacteria; phylum Pseudomonadota; class Alphaproteobacteria; order Rhizobiales; family Rhizobiaceae; genus Pararhizobium; species Pararhizobium polonicum. Next base: position 138,514 of record NZ_LGLV01000009.1, on the reverse strand, counting down.
CGTCATGCCTGCCAGAAGATCGGTGGGAGTAGGCTCGCCCGCAGGAGCATCAAGATCGAATCCGGCCATGAGCGGCACATTGATGATTTTCCCGCCGAGCTGCTGTTCGGCAGCTTCCAGTTCTTCCTCTGTTAGCGGTCTCAGGGCATTGTTCTCATCGCGCCGCCCGACCGTGATGCCCACAATCTGCATGCCGGCACGTCTCGCCTCTTCGAGCAGCCCGGTCGCATAACCGCGTCCGAACAGCTCGCCGAATAGAACGAAAATATCGCCTTTTCGAAAGACGGTGTTCTGGGACATGTGTTGCAGGGCGGTCGGATTTTTCATGGTGCAAACTCTTTCAGAAAGGGTCGCGGTCAACCCTTCGGATATTGTTGAAGCTTACTGCACTACATTGGCGGGTAATGGGAACTCATAATAAGTGACCAAGTATGTCAGTTCGTGAACTGCCGGGCCGACCAAGCCCTCGCTTTTTGGCCAAGCCCTCCCCTTTTGGACGGCGAGCCCACGTGTTTGAGCGACGGCTCGCCTTTTGCAACCGCCGGCGCCGTTTGCATTGCAGACTTCGGCTGGGGTTCACGCCGCCCAAAAAGCGCAGCGTTCAAATTTCATTTGTCGACATAAAATATGCTGTTTGAGGCCATGACCGGAATCCGTTACGAGGAGAGCTGGAAATGCCCGGATCCGGGGCGTTGCAGGGGAGAACACGCTTGGCGGAACCAGACGACAAGGAAAGGCAGCCGGCGCACAAGCGCGGCTATGGCGTATCGACGGTTTACGAGACGCTGCGCAACGAAATCATCGAATTGAAACTTGCGCCCGGCAGTCCGGTGGACGAGCAGCAACTGTCCGACCGGTTCTCGCTCTCCCGGACACCGATCCGCGAGGCGCTTGTCAGGCTGGCAGCCGAGGGCCTGATCACCACGCTGACCAACAGGACGACGATCGTTTCCAATATCGACTTCCTCGGTCTGCCGGCATTCTTCGATGCCCTGACGCTGATGTACCGGGTGACCACGCGCCTTGCGGCTGCCAATCATGCTGCCGGCGACATCGACGGCATAAGGGCGCTGCAGAAAAGCTTCGAGACCGCCGTTGAGCAGCGCGATGTTCTGGGCATGATCTCGACCAACCGCGATTTCCATATCGCCATCGCCCAGGCAGGCCGGAACCGCTATTATACCGAGCTTTTCACGCGGCTGCTGGATGAAGGCCGCAGGATTCTCCGGCTCTACTATTCCTCCTTCAACGATGTTCTGCCCCGGCAATATGTGCGCGAGCACGAGGATCTGATCCAGGCGATCATCGATCGCGACATTGATGGCGCCGATGCATTGGCGGTTGCCCATGCCGACCAGATCGTCACCCAGATCCGCTCCTACATCACAGCCGATACGCGCCAGGCCGCACGCCTGAACCTGTGAGGCGCTTCATGGGTGCGTGACGTGCCCGGTACGGATGCTGGATGGATCGCGGGGGAAACGCGGAGCCGAAGTGCTTTGTATTTTTATTGTCGACAACAACTCGGTGAACTGCTAGTCCAGTCGCAAATGGGCCGACATCGGCAAAGACGCTGATGAGGCAGGCCCGATATGTGTGGTGATGACGAGGAGCAGTTGAATGGCATATTCAGTTTTCAAAGGATGTATTCCGGCTCTGATGACGCCGTGCAATCCGGATCGCAGCCCCGACTTCGATGCGCTTGTCGAGAAGGGAAAGGAACTCGTATCCCTCGGCATGTCCGGCGTTGTGTATTGCGGCTCCATGGGCGACTGGCCGCTGCTCACCGATCAGCAGCGGCAGGAAGGCGTCAAGCGCCTTGCGCAGGCAGGCGTTCCCGTTGTTGTCGGAACCGGCGCAGTCAATACCCACTCAGCTGCCGACCATGCGGCCCATGCCGCCCAGGTGGGCGCCAAGGGCCTGATGGTCATTCCGCGCGTGCTGTCGCGCGGTTCCTCCGTCGCTGCCCAGCGGGACCATTTCTCGGCCGTTCTCGCAGCTGGCAAGGACCTGCCCGCCGTCATCTACAACAGCCCGTACTACGGCTTTGCGACGCGCGCAGACCTGTTCTTCGATCTTAGGTCGCGCTTTTCCAACCTCGTTGGCTTCAAGGAATTCGGCGGCAAGCAGGACATGACCTATGCTGCGGAGAACATCACCGCTGGTGACGACGACCTGACACTGATGGTCGGCGTCGACACCGGTGTCTATCACGGCTTCGTCAACTGCGGGGCCGGCGGCGCCATCACCGGCATCGGCAATGCGCTTCCCAAGGAAGTGCTCCACCTCGTTGCACTCTGCGAGCTGGCAGCCAAGGGCGATACCGAAGCGCGCCGCCAAGCGCGCGAACTCGAAGAAGCCCTGATGGTGCTTTCGACCTATGACGAAGGCCCGGATCTCGTCCTGCATTACAAATATCTGATGGTGCTCAACGGCGACGACAGATACGCGCTGCATTTCAACGAGACAGACAAGCTCAGCGCCTCCCAGCGCCGCCATCTCGAAAAGCAGTACGATCTCTTCCGCACGTGGTACGCATCGCGATATCCAGAGGCCGCTTGAGGCGGCGCAGCCTCGAACGGTTTCAAGCGCGTCCCATGACGATCGCTCCGGGACGAGGAGCATTGCCGTCGCTTGCTGAAATGAAGAGCTGGGTGCGAAAAGACCGGCGGATCTTGCGGTCCGCCGGTCTTTTCATAAGAACAATCGCGCCGTTCAGCTTTGCCGCATGAACTTTTGGATCCGGCTGTCAGCCGGTGATTTTTCCAGCTCTTCCGCCGTCATGTCGACGACGACGTAACCGTTTTCCATCATCACGACCCGGTTGCTGATGCGGCTGACGAAGCGCATTTCATGGGTCACGATGACCATCGTCATACCCTCGCTGGCAAGGCCCTCAATGACCTGAAGCACTTCGCCGACCAGCTCTGGATCGAGCGCCGAGGTCGGCTCGTCGAACAGCATGATCTCCGGATCCATGGCGAGTGCACGTGCGATCGCGACACGTTGCTTCTGTCCGCCCGAAAGCTGATGTGGGTACTTGTTGGCGTGCGCCGCCAACCCTACCCGCGCAAGATGGCTCATCGCAACCGCGCGCACGGCTTGCCTGTCGCGATTGCCGTGATAACGAGGCCCGAAAGTCACGTTCTGCAGCGCCGTCATATGCGGAAACAGATTGAATGATTGAAACACCATGCCAAGACAGGTAACGCGGTCATGGAAATCGGGCACCATGCGATAGCCCTTGGCGTCAGCGGTGATCCAGTCATTTCCATCCAGCGTGATGCGGCCCTTGTCGATATCCTGAAGCGCATTGATCGTGCGAATAAGCGTGGTCTTCCCGGAACCGGACGGCCCGATAATGCTGAGAACCTCGCCCTTGCGGACTTTGAGCGAGACGTCTGCGAGCGCTCGCTTGTCGCCGAAACTCTTGTCAACATGAGCGAGTTCCACCACGATTTCTTCGCCAATGCGGCGCTGATTGCTTGTCGCACCGATCGGCGCATTCGCCGCGGGAATGGCTATTTCGGCGCCTGTCATGCGTGAGATGTCGAGGCGCCCTTCAAGCCGCGAAAGGAAGAAGGTGAAGACCGAGACCACCAGCACATAATAGAACGAAACCGCGACGAGCGTTTCCAGGACCATGAAGTTGCGGGTATAGAGCCGCTGGCCGACCAGCAGGATTTCCGCAAGCGAGATCACCGAGACGAGAGAGGTCAGTTTGACGATGGTGATGAACTCGTTACCGAGCGAGGGCAGCGCAACACGCACCGCCTGCGGCAGGATGATATGCCGGTACTTGCCGACAGGACGAACACCCAGCGCATGCGCCGCCTCGTGCTGCCCCGGATCGACCGCGATAAGGCCAGCACGATGGATTTCCGCCAGATAGGCGGTTTCGGATACGACAAGCGCGATCAATCCCGCCCAGAAAGGCACGGAAAGCACAGGCCCGAGCGCCGGCATGAACTGCGGCAGGTTATAAACGAAAATCAGCAACACCAGCAAAGGCAGGCTGCGGAAAAGCCAGATATAGGTTTTCGCAAACCAGCGCACGGGTCGAAGGCTGGATTGTCGGGCGAGCGCCAGCAGGAAACCGAGCACTGTCCCGATAACCCAGGTCAGCACCCCGAGCCAGGCGACGAGAGCCGTCGCGCGCCAGAAGTCAGGATAGAGCGCGAGGCTGAAGAGGTAATTCCAGTCGAAGTTCATGGGCCGGATATCCCGAAGAGTAACGACACCGAAGCGCCGCGAATGCCTGTGCTGATTGGCCAGGCAGGCGTCTCACGGGCGCCTGCCTGAAGCGCCTATTCCCCGATTGCCGCCTTGAACTCGGCATCCGTCGATTTGGCAACACCGTACTTGCTGAACAGGGCCTCGTAGTCGGCATCGCCATCAAGCTTGGCGAGCGTATCGCGCAGGAAGGTTGCAACCTCCGTATTGCCCTTCTTCACGCCGAAACCGACGATGACGGGGTAAAGCTGCTCGCTGGAGGTGACCTTCAGGCGGCCGTTAAGCTTCTTGGCAGCGTCAGCGAGCACAGCGGAGTTCTCCAACTGCGCGTCTACGCCACCGGACATCAGGGCCTGGGTCGTTTCAGGGGACGTCGGGAACTCGCGTGAATCAATCGGATTGGCGGAGCACACCGACGTGTTCAGCTTTTCGAGTTCCGGAATCCACGCCGCTCCCTTGATGGAGCCGACGCGCTTGCCGCACAGCTCTTCGGGCCGGGTGAAGTTTTCACCGCTGCTTGCGGAGACCGCGATGGAGACCCCCGTCTTCATGTAGGGAATATAGTCGATCTGCTTGGCACGAGCCGGGGTCACGTAAAGCGTCGACGCGATGACGTTGAACTGATCGCTGGATACGCCGAGGATCAGGTTTTCAAAGCGTGTGTCGTTGAAGGAAACCTCGCTTCCGGTCTTTTGACCGATCAGCTTGACCAGTTCGACATCGAAGCCAGCAGGCTGGTTGGCGTCATCGAAATAGTTGTAGGGCGGATAGGTGAGATCGACGCCGATTTTGAGCGTTTCCGCCTGGGCCGCCGTCAGCGGCGCCAGCAACAGGATGATGCCGGCTACGAGTTTCTTCATGGACTGTTCCTCTCAGTTGATGGCTCATTTTTGTTGAACAATTATGATATTGCAATCCCCTCCCGTGCATAAAGTTTCATCAGAGGGCGTATTTCAGGCAGATCGCGCGATTACGCCGCCTTGGCACAGTTGGCCAGGACGCCCATAAAACATTGTATTTTCTTGAAAATCTGTCTTTGTTGAACACTATCAGCAAAACATGCCAAGAAACCCACTCTGACTGACGTCCACGGACGATCTCGATCCATGCACCGGAGCGAGGCGCCATGATTACGCATGCTCTCGGCAACATTCTTTCTTATTGCCCCTCATGTTGGCGGGCCCTCTCTTGACATGCGCTAGTTGTTCAACAAAAATCGCACACCAAGGAGACCATATTGACCAACCAGAATTCCTCGGATCGTCCACTTGTCTTGACCCAGACGGTGGCCGGCTTGCTGCGCGACAAGATCCTGCGCGGCGAACTGGCGCCGGGGACTCCGCTGCGTGAGGTTGTCTGGGCGGAGGCGCTGAGCGTATCGCGCAACACTTTGCGCGAGGCGCTGCGGGACCTGGTTGCGGAAGGGTTGATCGAGCATAGGGTGCATTACGGTGCGACGGTGCGGGCGCTCAATGCCACGGAGATCAGCGAAATTTATGCAATCCGCATGACGCTCGAACTGCGCGGCGTCACTTGCAGCGCCTATGCGTCGCAGGACGCCATGTCCGAACTGGTCGAACGCGTTGAAGCCGTGCAGCGGGCCGCACTCGACAAGGACTGGCAGCAATGCGGCACCGCCTCCCTCGAGTTTCACCGGCAGATCGTCAATTTCATCGGCAGCCCCAGACTGAACGATGTCTTCGCCACCGTCGCCGCACAGGCCCGCCTGGCCTTCTCGATGGCCCCCGACGCTCGCCGGTTCCAGGAGCCATGGGTCGCTCGCGATGTCGAGATCTGCGGGTTGCTCTGCGATGGCGACCGCACGGCCGCCAGCAGGGCGCTCGAACTCTACCTGCAGGAATCTGAACGCGTGGTGCTGGAAGCCGCCCGCGCGCAGACCCTTCCCCGCCCCGGCAAGAAATTGGCGGCGCCCGCCGACGAACGCGGCACCCCGCCCAGCACATGAGGAGAAGAATAGGGATGAAACCCCAACCGATTACGCGCGCGCCGGAAGATGCGTTGAGCCGCAAGGCAATCAAGCCTGTCATCTGCTATCCCGTCGACACCCTGCCCCGGCCTGATCTGACAGCCTATCGCGCGTTGCGCAACGATCTGGAGTTCGTCGAGCGGGTGATCGTTCCCGCCCGCGACGCGGCCTGCTGGCAGGTTCCCGCCGGACATTTCTGCCGCATTCTCTGCGCCGACGGCGCGCAGGTCGGCGATCTCAACCTGTTCAACGCCAACAATCTCGAGGAGCGGCTCTTTACGGGCAAGACCCGTGCGCTCAACGGAACGCATGTGGGCCTGGGGGATCAGCTCTTCTCGAACATGCCCTATCTGCGTCCGATCGCGACGATCACGCACGACACCCTCGATTGGTACGGCTTCGATGAGTTCGGCGGCTCGGTGCATGACGTGATCGGTACCCGTTGCGATCCGTACACGCACAATTTGCTGAGCAACGGCGGCCAGTATCACCACTGCTGCCATTCCAATCTGACGCGGGCTTTCGCCGCGCAGACAGGAAAATCGCCACAGGAAGCCGGCACCTACATCCATGATGTGCTGAACGTCTTCATGTGCACAGGCTTTACGCGCGACACGGGCCAATATTTCATGAAGGCAAGCCCGGTCCGTCCCGGCGATTATCTCGAATTTTTCGCTGAGATCGACCTTCTGGGCTGCATGTCCGCCTGCCCCGGCGGTGACTGCTCGTCCGAGCACTCTTCGGACGCAGTCGCCTGCTATCCGCTTGTGGTTGAGATCTACAAACCCTCCCGTCCGCCAGAGGGCTGGAGCGCGCCCAAGCTCAACGGCTATGACGGCACACACGGCCTCTGAGGCGCGCAGAGCTCCGTTCGACGATCAAGCTCCCGTGGTCTCTCTGCGGGAGCTTTGTTGTTCAGTATCCGGGTGGCCGGTCAATCGTGCCGGGCCCGCAAGCGACCAGAAGCACGAATGGTTCCATATGCCGGCGCCTGGGCTTGGCCGGCAGAATTGGCCTGGCTGATCAATGTGCCGGATAGCGCCAACGGCATTCACTGTCACGAAGTGGCAGTTCGCCAGGCGAAGCGCAGTAATTTTAGGGCGTAATGGGTGATGCCGGCGCACAGCCCTACGATCGAAGCGTAGTTGACGAAGAACCCCAGCGTCGATTCATTGAAATCCCACATATCGAGCGAGTAGGTCAGCATAAGCTTCGAGCCGAAGGCCATTTCGAAACAGCTTCTGATCCCCCATATGGCGATCGCGACCGCGGCGCCTCTGACGACAATGGTTCGCGCAAGGTTTTGGCTGGCGATCCCGAACATGCCCCGGCAGGCGTTCATGACGATGCCCCATCGGGTTCCCAGGTGCACGGCGATGATGAGGAGGACCCAATAGCCCGCGAACATATGGATTTCGCGGATCGCGAAACCTCCCTCGAGCGCCATGAATGCGAAGAGATCGCGCGAGATCAGGATGCTGGTCACCAGCATGACCAGCATGGCCAGCGCGAGACCGGCAATGGTTGCAATATTGAACACCCTTGTCGCATCTCGCCTGCCTTTCGATACCGAACCGTACCAGCGGCGGTTGAAGACGTTATGGACGATGACGAGGACGAACAGCGCCGTGCCGAACAGCTCGTGCGACAGGTTGTCGAGCCACCAGTAGGCAAGACACGCGATGATCAGCCCGATCGCGGTAAAATCGAGGAAAAGCCGGATGCGGAAGACCCTGCTCACCGGCCCGCCACCCCATAATTGCTCAAGGCTTGAGCCTGCTTTGCCGTTCTGAAGGCCCTCATTCAAACTCGAACCTTCGCATTTCGTTGAACGAATAGAGGAAGTCCCGATCCGCCCTGGACGTGTGGCATGACTGACAGCGGGCGGTGTTCTCTGCCGTGTTGATGGTCATATCCGGCTTGAACCACTGGAACTGCCAATCGCCGGTCCGGCGGCGCTCATCGTAGTCGGCACCCCAGTCCGGACCTTTCTCCATGACAAAGTAACGAAACACTTCGCCGTCGCGGTAATCCACCAGAACGACATGTGAACCCGGCGGAACCGGTTCTCCCTTCTTGACGGCTTCGATCGCTTCACGTGTCGTCATCAGGTGTTCGGTCACCTCGCCCCGCGTCACCGTCGTGTAGTGTATAAGCTTGTCGATGTCCGGCATCGTCGTTCGGTTCGGTTCGGCATGGGCCTGCCATCCGACGAGCAGGACACCACAGCCCGCCAGGACCGAAGCAGAGATAGCACCCAGGATTTTCTTCATACGCGGCCCTCAATTGAAGTGATTTTGTAGAGGCGACCCCGGCCGGAAGCCGGCCTATCGCGCGTATTGCGCGTCGGAGACCTGTTCCATCCAGTCCGTCGTTTTCCCATCGAGCGATTCGGCGATGGCTATGTGCGACATGCCGGTTTTGGCGGTCGCCCCGTGCCAATGCTTGACACCCGGCGGTATCCAGACGACGTCGCCGGGCCTGATCTCCTGCGCGTCGCCTTCCCAGTGCTGAACCAGGCCAACGCCTGCGGTTACGATGAGGGTCTGACCGAGAGGGTGCGCATGCCAGGCCGTTCGAGCACCGGGATCGAAGGTAACGGTTCCCCCGCCGACACGGGCGGGTGCGGTGGTCTGAAAACGGGAATAGACACGTACCGCCCCGGTGAAATTCTCGGGCGGGCCCGCCGTCGAGGCGTGGGCACCGGCGGGTGTGACAGTGATCGTCTTGTCCGGCTCGGCGAATGCAGCCGTCGCGCTCATCATCAAGGTTATGGGGATCAGGGATTTCGCGTTCACGGGATGGTTCCTTTAATTCGTGCGGGCATCGGCGGCGTCAGTTTTCGGCGAAGACATCCTTGGCGATTGCCACGGCCGAAACGGCACTTGGCCAGCCGGAATAGAAGGCCATGTGGGTGATCGTTTCCACCAGCTCCGCCTCGGTCAGCCCGTTGTCGCGGGCACGGATCAGGTGAGAGCGGAGTTGATCCGGTCTGTTCAGGGCGATCAGCGCACTGACCGTCACGAGGCTTCGATCCCGCTTGGAAAGTTCAGGACGCTCCCAGATGTCGGCGTAAAGGACATCGTCGGTCAGGTCCGCGAGCTTCGGAGCGATACCGCCCATCAATTGCTGGGTTCGGGACTTCGCGGACTCGAGGTTTGCCGATGGCTGATCCTGCGCGGAGACAGAAGAATGAGCGGTGCCTGCGACAACGATTGCCATGGTGATGATCGACAGTTTCAAGCTCATTGGGCCAGTGCCTCCTGCGTAAGGGTCGTCGCGTAGAATGAGGTCAGCCTGTTCATGGCGGCGTCCACGTACTCGGGTACCCAATAGGTGTCGATGTGGGTCGCGCCCTCAATCTTGAACATCTCTTTGTTGCGGGTGCCGGTGGCTTTTGCGAACGCATCTTCCGTCATGTAAAGACTGTCGGCCTTGCTCCCCGCGATCATCAGAAGAGGCTGATCGATCAGCTCGATCTGGTCGGTTGCGTCGAACCGCATCAGTTCCACGAGGCTGCTCGTGGTATATTTGAAGGTCGAGTTCGGGTGCGCGTGCGTCTTCCAGTAATATTCGTAGCCTTGACGATAGAGGTCGAACGGAAGCGCCGCGATCTGCTCGTCTGTCAGGTTGGCATCGCCGGAATACAGGACCTCGCCGCCGGCGGCTTCCTGAGCCCGGGCCAGGGACGCCTGCTTCATCCGCGCCTGTACGGTGGCGAACTGGGTGTCGTTGTAACCGTTGCGGCGAACGCGTCCGGAATTGAACATGCTCACCGTCGCGATCGACTTGAACCGCTTGTCGGTCTCCGCAGCCGCCAGGGAGTAGCCACCACCCCCGCAGATGCCCAGAAGTCCGAGGCGCTCTGCATCGACCCCGGCATAACGGGTGATGAAGTCCGCCATGCCATGAATGTCTTCGATGCGGTTCGCGGGCTTGTCGACGTTGCGGGGCTCACCGCCGCTCGCGCCCTGATAGGCGGCGTCGGCGGCGATCGTGATATAGCCCTGTTCGGCCAGACGCTGGGCGTACAATCCAGCAACCTGTTCCTTCACGCCACCATTCGGATGCGCCACCATGATAGCGGGGTACCTCCTGGCGGGATCGTAACCGGCGGGCGTGTAGACGTTCGCGGCAATATCTAGGCCGTTCAGCGTGTACTGGACCGGATGGATATTGACCTTGCCGGGCTCGTTTGCCGTAAGCGCACCGGCGTATGCAAGGGTGAACGGATTTTTCCTGAAGTCCGCGGCTATCGCTTCACCAGCTGTGAAAGCCATCATCGCGGCCATCAGCGTGGCCTTGGTCGGGGACTGTTTCATGTCCGTACTCCTGTAAGGACCGGGACGTTCCGATGGTGGAACGGCCGCCTTCCTGATTGCATTGGGATCGTCAAAATCTTTTGCCTGGGTTTCAGTCGAGCTTCTTCTCGGCCAGGAATTTTACGACCTGGTCGGCGATCTCGGCATTGTTCAGATCCGACATCAGGAAATGGGTGTTGCCTTTGATGCCGATCTCCGGGAGATGCACCAGGCGGGCATCGCCGCCGTGCTTGTTGACTGCGGCGACCCAGAGCTTCGCCATCGCGAGACGGACACGCCAGTTGTCCTGCCCGCGCTCCCTGGTCGGTTCGACCGGAAAGTTGTCGCCGTAGTAGATAACGATCGGAATGCGCGTCAGCTTCTCGAAATCAGCCACGGATACCGCATCCGGCTTCAAGGTTCCGGCAGCACTTGGCATGGCTTCCGGCAGTTCGCCTTCCGGAAAGAGGAAACCACTTCCCGGCTCGAAAGCGACGATCGCCTTGACCTTCGGGTTTTCGATTGCCGTCAGCCACCCTGGGCCGCCCGCCTGGGAATGGGTGAACAGAATGGCGTCGCCGATCCTGTCGAACAGCGCCGACATCGAGCTAGCGATCACGTTGGCATCGAAGGGCCCGGTATTCGGCGTGACCGAACGTAGGAACTGGTCAAGCGCCTCGGGGTCGCGGTCGAACTGGACATTGTCGAAATAGTCCGGCCATTTGCCTATGCGGAACTGGTCGAAGAAGAGCTGGTCGTAAGGCGTCGGTTCGATCGTCATGGCGACGGGGCTGTTGCCTGCGCGACCACGGCGCGGCTGGTCGACGAGATAGGTGGAATAGCCCTTGCGCAGAAAGATGTTCTGAAATCCCTCGCGGCCGTCCGGCGTCGTTTCCCAGCTTCTTGCGGACTGGTAGGCCCCGTGCAGCATGACAATGGGAAGCGGCTTTGGCTTCTCCGGCACCTGATAGAAGACGTAGGCGTGATCCCCGTGCAGGCTTTGGCCTTCGTCCGAGGGCGCGTTGTTGTTGTAGGCTCCCGGCGTGGACGTCACGCTTCCGCCAACGGCGAAGCTTCCCTGCTCCGCGATAACGAGCGGTTCCGGTTTCGATCCGGTCTGCGCAAAGGCCGATCCGGCGGCGAGTTGCGTCGAAAACATCAGAGCAAGCGCGAAGGTCTTCATCAGAGACGTCATGTTCATCCTTCTCGTGGTCGAGTGGATGAAGCCTATGCGAAGCTCTTTATCAGCATTAGCCACCTATTTTCGATTGAAGCCATTAGCCTGGCTTCTTAATCACAAACGGTTGATGAGCACGTCATCCCTTAAAGCGAAGGGCCTCCAGGACAAGGGCGAAGGCTGGAGAGGCGTGCCGCCGGTTCGGGTAATAGAGATGATAACCCGGAAACGGCTCGCACCAGTCCTCCAGCACGCGGATGAGTTTGTTGCCCTTGATCAGGTCCTGGACCTGGTCTTCCGGCATGTAGGCAAGGCCGAGACCTCTCAAAGCCGCATCACGTCGCATCGCCAGGCTGTTGAAGACAAGCTGGCCGTCGACCCTGACCTTGAGTTCGTATCCATCCTTTTCAAATTCCCAGGGGAAGATGTTTCCATAGGTCGGCATGCGAATCTGGATGCAGTTATGCGCGGTCAGGTCCTGCGGTTTTTCGGGCCATGGATTGAGACGAAAATAGGACGGCGAACCGACAACGGCCATGCGCATCGGCGGCCCTATTCGAAGCGCGATCATGTCCTTCGCGACCTGCTCCCCGAGACGGACACCTGCATCATATCGCTCGGCGACGATGTCCGTCAGACCATAATCGACGGTGATCTCGACATTGACGTCAGGGTTGTCGGGTAGGAACTTGTCGAGGGCGGGGGCAAGGACGGAGATCGCCGCATGCTCGCCGGCCGTGATGCGGATCGTGCCGGCGGGCTTGTCGCGCATCTCGCTCAGAGCCGACAGTTCCGCCCTGATTTCCTCGAACCGCGGACCAGCCGTGTGAAGGAGCCGCTCGCCCGCCGGAGTGGGCGATACACGCCGCGTCGTTCTCGTGAGCAATCTGATACCGAGCCTCTCTTCAAGGCTGCGCACCGTCTGGCTGAGTGCCGACTGCGAGACACCGAGCTTCACCGCCGCCCGCGTGAAACTCTCTTCGCGCGCAACCGTGATGAAGGCAACGAGATCATTGAAATTGTCCTGTGCCATTCATTATCCCAGCTTATAGGTTCATGCTGATTATAGGCACTAATCGAAAGCGGCGGCAAACGCTAGATTGCAGTCAGTCAAACGGGTGATCGACAGCAGTCCCCGTCGCGTCTGAACTGGAATATGCATGACCCATGCAATCGAGCCCCCCAAACAAGCGGGCCATCTTCGCGATCGTCCTCGCCAGCAACGTGATGATCGTCCCCGGCATCTCCATCGTGCCGACGGGTCTCCCGAAGATCCACGTCGAACCCGGCTTCACCGATGCCGGGCTGTCATGGGTCTCCACCGCCTGCGCGCTGGCTTTCGGCGGCTGCCTTCTGGCTCACTGTCGGGATCTGGCCGCGGAAACAGGAACATTCCCGATCGCTCTGACGTTGATCCCCGCCCTCGCCTTCATCGTTGCCAAGTGCCCCGAGACCGCCCCCGTTACGGCAACTGAAGCGCAATGACCCACCAGATGCATTCCTATGAACGGAGATACGACCATGAAAAAACGAAAACTTGGAAACGAGCTTGAAGTTTCGGCACTCGGCCTTGGCTGCATGGGCATGAGCGCCGCCTATGGCCCCGCTGCCGATAGCGGCGAAATGATCAAGCTCATGCGCCTTGCCCACGAGCGCGGCGTCACGCTGTTCGATACGGCTGAAGCCTATGGTCCATTCGTCAATGAGGACCTTGTCGGTGACGCTCTCGCACCGATCCGAAACGATGTGGTCATCGCCACCAAGTTCGGTTTCGACATCGATCTCGAAACAGGCGCGCGCACCGGCGGCACGAACAGCAGACCCGAACACATCAAGGCTGTGGCCGAGGCCAGCCTCAGGAGGCTGAAGACCGATCGCATCGATCTGTTCTACCAGCACCGTGTCGATCCCGCTGTTCCGATCGAAGATGTCGCGGGTGCGGTCAAGGACCTGATCGACGCTGGCAAGGTGAAGCACTTCGGTCTTTCGGAGGCGGGTATCCAGACGATCCGCCGCGCTCACGCAGTCCAGAAGGTCACCGCCGTCCAGAGCGAGTATTCGCTGTTCTGGCGTGGCCCCGAAACGGAACTGCTTCCCGTGCTGGAAGAACTCGGTATCGGCTTCGTGCCGTTCAGCCCGCTCGGCGCAGGCTTCCTGACAGGCAAGATCGACGAGAACACGACATTCGATGCCACGGACTTCCGCAATCTGGTCCCGCGCTTCACGCCCGAGGCACGAAAGGCGAATTTCGCGCTCGTCGACCTGTTGAAGTCGATCGCGGAACGCAAGGCAGCAACGCCTGCCCAGATTGCCTTGGCGTGGCTGCTGGCGCAGAAGCCCTGGATCGTTCCGATCCCCGGCACCACCAAGTTGCACCGCCTTGAGGAAAACCTCGGCTCCGTCGACGCCGCTCTTTCAGATGCCGATCTGCAGGAAATCGGCACAGCACTCGCCGGGATCGAGATCGAAGGGGAGCGGCTTCCGGAGGCTGTCCTCAAGATGACGGGTTTATGAAGCGAGCATGCAACGGGCAAAGGACAGTTTCAAAACCGCGCTGATGGCGTTGCCGTTCTTGCTGGATTCCGCGCTGACGGATGCGGGGGAAACCCGACGAGCCGCATCCCGGATCAGAGACCATGACACACAGGTGACGGCGCAAAGCCGTCACCTGTCGGCGAGCAGCACGATCGGAGACGTTCTTTTGCATCCGACTTTCGCAGCGTTTGGTCGCCTGATCCTTCCGTGGGATGGTCGGGGATACGACGATCGCCAGCCACTCAGCGGTATTGCCAGCCTGTTGCCCTATCACAGCCACGTGGACACGCTGAGCGTTGTCGATGGACTGAATCGGATGATCGACGACGCAGCCGACGGCCGTAAAGTCTTCTACGACATCTACTCCGACGCAGAGAGGCGCGCAGACCCCACGAAGGAAAATACGGGACTGTTCTTTTTCCGGGGCAAATCCGGCGCGCCCTTCGCGATCGTCGCGCCCGGCGGTGGCTTCGCCTATGTCGGCTCTGTCCATGAGGGATTTCCCTATGCGACAGAGATCAGCAAGCTCGGCTTCAACGTCTTCGTCATACGGTACCGTGCCGGGCAAGGCGGAAAGGCTCCAGCCGCAGACCTCGCCACGGCGATCTCCTATATCTTTGAGAACGCCGGGTCGCTCGATGTCGCAACCGACGGATACTCCCTTTGGGGTAGCTCGGCCGGCGCGAGGATGGTGGCGGCTGTCGGATCGCATGGGGTCGCCGCATTCGGAGGTGCCATGCTGCCGAAGCCTGCAGCGCTGGTCATGGCCTACACCGCGCACTCCGATGTCTCGAACGACGAACCACCGACATTCGTCGTTGTCGGCGCCGACGACGCCATCGCCCCGCCTGCCAGCATGGAGAAGCGCATCGCCGCTCTGCGCCAAATGGGCACACCGGTCGCATACAGAAAATACCCCGCGCTTGGCCACGGTTTCGGCCTTGGCATCGGCACCAGCGCGCAAGGCTGGATAACCGATGCGACCGAATTCTGGGAACAGTCAAGGGAGCCCCGCAGCACTCCCCCGTGAGCACAGGTGCCGTTACGAGGCAGCCGGGCCGACCACATCATATTTTCACAACGAGAGGATCACCAATAGCCAGCGCGAGTTTAATCGCGTACCTCGCCTACATGTCGAAGACTGGACCGCGGCGGCACCGTGAATTGATCACGACAGCCAGTCACGATGCGCCTGAACGAATTCAACCCCACGACCGCGCAGATCGCAGCTTCTGCAGATCATTGAAAATCCTAGCATTCAACGCTCCAGCTCACTTTCGATCAATCTTCAACATCGAGCCAGCCCGGCAAGGCGCTGGACGTCGCCAGCCATTTTGCAACTCTCAGGAGTCGACGCGGTGTGGAGCATATCGCGGGCTCGGCAGCACTCCTTCAAGATCGGCGCATTGCCGCTGGACCATATCCTTTGATCTGCTAAGCTGAGGGACGACATCGTCTGCCCGATCATCGCGTTGCGGCTGGACCGCGTTTTCTGATCTGCTAAGCTCGGATCCGCCGCGACCTTTTTGCCGCGTGCGTTGCGGCTGGACCGCGTTTTCTGATCTGCTAAGCTAACGCCCAGAACCTTTTGTTGTCATTCGCCGTTGCGGCTGGACCGCGTTTTCTGATCTGCTAAGCTCCTCAGAGGAACAGTAACCGAGTCGACTTAGTTGCGGCTGGACCGCGTTTTCTGATCTGCTAAGCTAGAACGGAACAGGCCTTACCGGCCCGTCGTGTTGCAGCTGGACCGCGTTTTCTGATCTGCTAAGCTGCCACACGACCATATACTGGTGTGCGGCATGTTGCGGCTGGACCGCGTTTTCTGATCTGCTAAGCTCACCTGGAGCATGACAAGACCGTCCTGAACGTTGCGGCTGGACCGCGTTTTCTGATCTGCTAAGCTACCCTGAAGGGCTTCGGCAAGCAGATGCAGGTTGCGGCTGGACCGCGTTTTCTGATCTGCTAAGCTGGACCGAGATGCAGTTCTGGCGATCTTTTCGTTGCGGCTGGACCGCGTTTTCTGATCTGCTAAGCTAACCCGGAACACGCCTACGAGGCGTACTTCGTTGCGGCTGGACCGCGTTTTCTGATCTGCTAAGCTCTCTACGGTGGCATGGTTGCTGCACGGCTTGTTGCGGCTGGACCGCGTTTTCTGATCTGCTAAGCTCGGTGGATGTTCATTCCTCTTGAGCGCCGGGTTGCGGCTGGACCGCGTTTTCTGATCTGCTAAGCTACATGGCGCGCACAACAACTGCAGGTTTTCGTTGCGGCTGGACCGCGTTTTCTGATCTGCTAAGCTCGCTTGCCGCCAGCAAACGAGCCTTCACCCGTTGCGGCTGGACCGCGTTTTCTGATCTGCTAAGCTTATTGGGGAAAATATATCCGGGCGATCTTGGTTGCGGCTGGACCGCGTTTTCTGATCTGCTAAGCTGATCTGGCTGGCGTTCTTGCTGATGCGTTCGTTGCGGCTGGACCGCGTTTTCTGATCTGCTAAGCTGATCTGGCTGGCGTTCTTGCTGATGCGTTCGTTGCGGCTGGACCGCGTTTTCTGATCTGCTAAGCTCTCCCATCCAAACAGGTTCGGGGGAAAGTAGTTGCGGCTGGACCGCGTTTTCTGATCTGCTAAGCTATAAACACATCACGGGTTGCTTTGCCTTCAGTTGCGGCTGGACCGCGTTTTCTGATCTGCTAAGCTACGCTCACGGAGCCTACCCTGCTCATCTCCGTTGCGGCTGGACCGCGTTTTCTGATCTGCTAAGCTAGAACCTTGAAAGCAAATGGCGTCGCCACGGTTGCGGCTGGACCGCGTTTTCTGATCTGCTAAGCTAGATGTAGCGCGGCGCATGGTGCGCTATCTGTTGCGGCTGGACCGCGTTTTCTGATCTGCTAAGCTGAAGCTATTCGATGAGATGATGAGCAAGGCGTTGCGGCTGGACCGCGTTTTCTGATCTGCTAAGCTGTACGGAAAAACGTCCTCGTCATCCAAAGAGTTGCGGCTGGACCGCGTTTTCTGATCTGCTAAGCTCATTCGTCGTCTTTCAAGACGCCGCCGCCGGGTTGCGGCTGGACCGCGTTTTCTGATCTGCTAAGCTCGCCAAGCATCTGCACCTCGGTGGACGATCGTTGCGGCTGGACCGCGTTTTCTGATCTGCTAAGCTTTCTGGCTTGTTCAAGCCGTTTGGCGGCGTGTTGCGGCTGGACCGCGTTTTCTGATCTGCTAAGCTCGCACGGGTGGTCATGACGGGTGGCCGCTTGTTGCGGCTGGACCGCGTTTTCTGATCTGCTAAGCTCAAGGACGGTGGTGATCGCACTGATGACCAGTTGCGGCTGGACCGCGTTTTCTGATCTGCTAAGCTGGGAAGCTCTCCGTTCATGGGCAGTAGCTAGTTGCGGCTGGACCGCGTTTTCTGATCTGCTAAGCTCGATCCTCGGTTAATCTTCTGATTTCAAAGGAAGATTGGCCGGGGTGACGGCAGCGGAAATGGCGGCTGGCGCTAGAAAAGCGCCAGTTGGTCGGGATTTTTCTTCCGCCGTTTTCTGGCTTGGTCTGAAAAACGGATGATATTTTCGTATTGCCGGTCGGTGAACTGGAAGATGTATATGTCACCCCATTCCGGCAGGATGCTCTCGATCTGACGGGCATAGCTTTCAAACTGCTCCTTGCCGCTGCAAAAGCGAAGATAGTTGGAAAGCTGGCTCATTTCAAAGCCTATGTCGAGCAGCCGCTGCCGGAATCTCGTGGCTGCATAACGCTGCGTCTTGGTTTCGACCGGAAGATCGAATGTCACGAGCATCCACATGATTCTATACCCGCTCAAATGTCGTGGCCCGCTATTGGCCTTGTGAAGAGCCGCCGTCATGCCTCTTCCTGCTCCACGGGCTGTTTTCCGAGCGCCGCCAGATGCAAGGCCGATGGCGGGACTGGCAGATCGAGCCGCGCCTCACCGGTCTCGAAACCGACCGCAACCGAATGAACGAACCGTCCGATCTGAACGGAGAGCGGCGAAACGCCGATGTCCGTATCGAGATCGAAGGTGGTGATGGATGTCAGCGCCCGTTTCGTCTCCGGCGACAGATCCGTTTTCCCGGCCGCGGCAAGATTGCGGACCAGTTGATCCACGAGGGGCCGGTACGGCTCCATGAGGTCGTCGGCAAGGGCGAAGGCGTTGGCCCTGTTGGAATGGAAAACGCCGATGGTGGGATGCAGGCCGGAGGCACAGATCGCCCGCGCGACAATGGCGCGCAATACCGTATAGCCGTAGTTCAGAAGGACATTGAGGCCCTCTGCTTCCCGGTCGCGATAAAAGTCAGGGCCCAAAAGCGCCTTCCAGTAGCGCCGCGCGGCCTGCGCCTCGATATTGTCGGGATCGCCCGAGCGAACCTTGCGGGCAAGCATATCGAAAGCGCCGGCCTCCAGCCCATTGGCCGCAAGCACATGCCCCTGCATTCTCACCTTGGCAGAAACGATCTTTCGCCAGACCTGCTTTTGCAGCGGTTTGGAAGCGTCTATCTGCGCGCGCAGCCTTGCGCCCTGGGCATGATGGCCCTCAAGCGGCCAGACGACCGCCACTGGCGCATGATTGGCAGCACATAATACGACCGGCACGCCGCGTTCGGACATTTTGACGAAGACATGATTGGACCATGTGGTGCCGTGAGCGTGGACAATCAGCGCGCCGATATCATCGAGCGCGATGCGCCCAACCTCGTCCCCACCGTTTTTCGATACGGTGAGAAAACCCCTGTAGACGGCCAGGTGCAGGCCATCCGTCGATATATCAACAATCCGGTCCATCCGGCCAGAGTGGCGCAAAGAAATGAAACAATCATAAAGGGAATTTTTTCCCTACACACCCTTATTCGCCTGCCGCGTCTCCCTGTCCTGGGGGCCGGGGTCGAAGATCCGGCCAGCCGCGTCGATCCGCACCTGCCGGCATTTGATGTCCCGCAACCCGTTGTTTGCCTTGGCGAAGTAGCTGAAGGGGTCGCCCTTGTCCGCGTCGCGCGCCTTCAGGCTGCCACTCTCGCGATGGGAGGCGAAATAGATCCGTTTGTCGTTCGAGAATTTCACCACGCGCGCAATGGTGTATCCATCAGCCGGATGCTCATAGGCCACCATGTCGTTCTGCTGAAGTTTAAGAACACGGCGTGCTGCCGGGTTTTGCTTGTGGAAAGGCGATTGCCAGCCCGGCTGATGCGCATCGAACATCGACACGACCTCCGTATGCCACTTGCCATCCAGTGTCTCCCAGACCTCGTAGCGATAGTTGGCGTCGCCCTTGTAGCCCTTGTAGGCCTTGCCGTCCCTATCAACGATCGGGATAACCGAAAGCGTTTCCAGCACCCGCACCCGCCTGATCCCCTTGAATTGCGGATGCGTGTCGCGAAAACGGATGAGCGCTTCCTGCAGCGCCTTCTTTTCCGTCAGGCTGCCGATGGCGCCGTACAATGCCGACTGCAGCTCCGTATCGCGGATCGAGGCGATGTCCTTGACCTCCAGGGCCATGAACGGCTTGCGCCGCACAACCAGCGGACTGCCCTTTGCATCCACCAGCCCGGTGAGGCCATAGGCGGTGTCGTTGTGGAGCTTGCCGGCAGTCTGACCTTTCCCTTGCGCATAGGCCGCCCGCGACACTGTGCCGTGATCCGGTTTGTGACTGACCGTGACGCGGCCGATGGCCGCGAGCAATTCCTCCCGAAAGCCCGGCCATGGCGGGTTGTCCTTGACAACCGTGCGGACGAGATCGTCGAAAGCCACATCGTCCAGCCGTGCCGCTGCACCGGACATGCGCTGCAGGAGGGAGCGGCTGGTCGTGCCGATGACAGCCGCGTCGATCGCATGGTGACGGTGATCCCTGCGGTTCTTCTCCTGCGCCATCTCACCCAGATTGTGATCCGGCAACAGAGTGTTGAGGCCCCAGTTGCGGCGCAGCAGCTCCGTCAGCCGGCCGGGCACCACATGAACCCGCTTGCGTTGGCGCAACTCCCCCGATTTATCGGCTTCCTCGGACGGATAGAGCGCAGACAGATATTCGAGCGCCATGCGCGACAGGTACTGCGTATCCGTCAACTGCCGCGCCAGAAAGCCGCCTTCCGCCTCGAATTGCTGCATGGCATCGGCGGCAAAGCGCCACCGCTTGTTCCTCGGCAAGCGCGCCGCGCGCGCAAGAACCTCGTCATAGCGGTCGCGCCATTCCGGCACGTCGGACGGTGTGCGATTGCGTTTCTGACGATTGGCGGATTTCAGGCACAGCAGCTTGTTCGCCTGGCTGTCGTCGAGCGTTTTCGACCAGGGAAGGATATGATCGACGTCCACCTCGCCGGAAAACAACATGGCGATACCAATCGGCTTGCCGGAATAGATGCAGACCCGATCCTCCGGCTTGTCCAGGTTCAGCTCCTCCCAGAGTTTCAGAAGCAACCGGTTGTAACCGGTGTCGAGCTGACCCATTTCGATCAGCTTCTGCGAACGCCCCTCGGCCTCGCGGGTATTTTTCGCAATCCGGCGATTGACATCGTCCTTCTGCTTTTCCGAAAGCTGCAGGTCGCGTGCCAGTTCCACGACGATGCGCTGCGGCCTGCCGAACCGGTGGATCAATGCATTGACGACGCGTCGAAGCTGGTTCAACCCGATATGCACCGTCGGATTGGTGATGCGGCCCTTGCGCAGATCGTAGATATCATCGGGATCGCCGGTGCCCGGAGGAATGTGCCGCTCCAGGATTTCCTGGTATTCCGGCAGGGTGTCCAGCCCTTCGTCCTGCTCTTTCGCAAGATTGCTATGATCGTAACCGCAGAGCCGCGCCGCCTCGGATTCGGGGATCACCGCCGTCTTCAGCTCCTCCAGCATGGAAGCAAGCGCCGTCTCTCCGAGCCGGCCATATCCATCCGGCAGAGATGCGTTGGCAATCGCGGTGACGCGTTCATCATCAAGGCCGAATTCACTCTTCAGCCAGCTGGAAAGGCTTGCAGGGTCCTCCTCCTCCTTCAGGCGCGTGATGATCTCCCACTGCCGCGCGCGCGAAAAACCGCCCCATCGCGCACCGAACATCTTCGCGTCGGCCAATACCGAATAGATCTCGTCGCCGAGGAGCTCTTTACGGGCCTCCGATTCCTTGTTGAAAACAAGGTCCGGCGTCAGTTTCAGCGTTTTGCGCAATGCCGAAAAGCTGGCCTTTCTTGACGTTTTCAGCTTGGCCACCAGCGCATTGCGCTCATCAAGCGTCAGCTTGCGGTGGCTCTGATCCGGCAGAACGACCTCCAGGTCGTTGATTTCCTTGTAGAGCCGGAACTCCTGAAACAGCGGATGCGCTCGGGAAAGCCGAAACTCCGCCGGATTGAAGGAGCAGCGGCCGACAAGCGGTTTCTTCAGCGGCCGCTGATAGAACATCACCCGAAAAAGGTGCGCGCGGCGTTCCGGCGTCAATATGTCGGGATGATGCACCGCCTGAGCGTCCCATATCTGGCGGAACTCATCCTCCAGCAGCGATCGTTCGGGATAGAAGGCATAGCCCTCCGCATCGAACACCTCGGAACCGGCCCGCAGCCGCACCGAATGCCCCTCCGCCCGGCGCATCGCCAGCCAGGCGCCAAGGGTCGGAGATCCGGAACGGTGCATCGCCGCCGTCAGCTCGTCGATGCCGAGCGCGATCTTGCCCTTGTCGTTGTCCTTGCGGTCGGTCTTGCGGTTCGACTTGAAGCCGCGCCTCTGGCCGAGATGGAAAAGCACCCGGCCGATATAGGCGGGCGGCAGCTTTTCGCTGAGTGCGCGGGCCCGCAAAGCATAGGGATTGAAGCTTTCGTCGCCGCCCTCCCGATCGCCGGTTTCACGCAACACCGCCTCCTGCCCCGCCTTGTCGCCCGGCATCAGGCCGTACTCGATCATCGTGCGCAGCGTCGCCTTGCGCCGCCGCAGATAGCGGTCGCGCCGGCGCGACATGGCGCGTGCTTCACGGCGGGCAACGGCCAGCGAGGTTTTCGACTGCGGATCACGGCCATCCGCATAGATGCGGGCTCCGAGATCGACGATACGGTAAGGCTCCCCCGCCTCATCCAGCGCGAACACGCACCAGCCGATCGAGTTGGTGCCGATATCAAATGAAAAAAGAAGATTGCTATACATAAAAAAGAATAAACCTTGGCCCTGCATGGCTGATCAGAAAACGCGGCCCAGCCGCCACCTCCAGCGCATATTTTCTGCGCTTTGCGTGAGTTTAACAGATCAGAAAACGCGGTCCAGCCGTCTGCAACCATCAGCGGACAGGCTGAAAAAAATATGCGATGATGTAAGGAGCATATTGCAATCGCGCGAGAACTCCGCCATAGTCACCATTAGAGTGATAGCGAGATACATGACGGAGGGAGTCCAAACTCGTCGGATAGGCGTCTATTAGCTGGCGTTATAAAAGCTATCACATGCAGGAGAGCGGGTCCACACCGGTTTCCGCCCACAACCGTTGAGACTGAAGCTTATAGTCAGTACGCGATGATGTAGTTGCAGTTGGACCGCTTGACGCGCATCGCCAGATTTGGCAGAAATGCAGATCAGAAAACGCGGTCTGGCCGTTAACAAGCCTCGACCAGCACCAGATAAGGCGGCCCCTCCGGGGGCCGTTTTTGGTTTTGGGTATGAGCCAAAGACGAACGGCAAACCATCGTTGATCCTGCCGAACATGTTCTCGATGCGGTATCGCTGTTTGTAGAGAGTTTTGTCGTAGTCGGCGGGGTGCCACCGCTTCTTGCGTGGCGGGATGCAAGGCCGTCCGCCGGGAAGCGGCAAACTTTCGGCCTGTCTGCCTTTCCTGATCGCCGAGGTCGAGCACAGGCCCGACATCACCATGCCGGAACTGGCTGACAAGCTTGACGGGGCGCATGGCGTCCGGGTCCCGCCCTCGTCGTTGTCGCGTGTCCTGGTGGCCCAAGGGTTCCCATATAAAAAAGCCCTGACGGCATCGGAACGCACGCGCGCGACGGTACGGCTGGAACCACATCGTCTTGTCTTCATTGACGAAACTTCCGTGAACACGAAGATGGTCCGGCTGCGTGGCCGCTGCCCGCGTGGCGAATGTTTGCGCCGTTCAGCACTTATGTCCAGACCCAGCTTGCGCCAACACTTAAACCTGGTGACATCGTCATCCTCGACAATCTCGCGGTTCACAAAAGCACCAAAGCGGCACAGGCCTTGAAAGACAGAGGCGCCTGGTTCCTGTTCCTGCCGCCTTGAGGCGACCTTCTACAAATACAAGGCGAAGTTTGGCGGCATGGAGGTTTCCGATGCCGTGCAAGCGGGCGGCTCGCAAAGCCGGGATAAACGCCTTCGGCTCCGGCGAGGATTCGGTCCACACCGCCGGTCTATCTCGTCGCCCTTGGCCAACCGGGGATTCGGCTGACCGACGGCCTCACCGATGGTCATGCGCGGGTTGAGGCTGGCATCCCGGATCTCCCCTGCTGCCCGCATGGCCGCGTGCCTCCAAGCGACCACAGTTGCGAACCTTTCGTAACAAAACAGCACACACAGCAATTTCGCAGCGGCTAGTTTTACCTGGCTGGGTCACTGCTTCTCCCACAATCGATCGCCAAGCCAACCGGCGGCGCGCGGGGTGAGACAAGCAGCCGAACCGGCCTGGATGAAACATGTTCCCGGATTGACGTCCCCGGACGATGGTCGCTTGCGACTGTCCGGGTTCGCGGAAATTCGGCTCGACAGGAGACAAGAATGAACAGAAACCTGGCCGCTCTGGCTTGCGCCGCATTGCTGATGACCGGTGTCCTCTCCCCCGCCCTGGCCCAGGACGGCTATTACAGAGACGGTGCCCGCGAGCGGTATCTGGAGGACGGCCTGGCGAACGGACATCGGGCCCAGGAACGCAATCGATACGCCCGCGAGCGGCACGAGCAGTTTGGCCAGCGCGATGTCATCAGCCTGCTCGAACGGCGCGGATACCGCGTCCGGGACGTGCGGCTGGAACGTGGCCGGTATTTTGTAAGGGCCTCCCGCCGGGATGAAAGGCTTCTTGTTATCGTCTCCCGCCGGGGTGAAATCCTGGAAACGCGGCGCATGACGACCGACCGCTTCTGAAAAGGGACCGATGAGACGCCGGCGCCCGTGCGCCGTCAGCCTCCACCATAACAAACCAGTTCTGAACTCCAGGGCGCGCAGGTTTTCATTCAAGCGCGCGATAGGATCGTCAGTTGCTCCTCAATGCCCTTCATAACCGCTCCCGCATCGAGCCGCTGCTTCAGTCTGAAGCGGCCGAGTGCGGACTGGCGTGCCTGGCCATGGTGGCAAGCCACCATGGCCACCGGGTGACGCTGTCGGAACTCCGGCGCCGCCATGTCGTGTCGTTGAAGGGCGCGACGCTGAAGACCCTTATCTCCGTCGCCGATGGCCTGGGTTTTGCCAGCCGGCCGGTCAGGCTGGAGATGGAGGACATCGGACGGCTGCGAATGCCGTGCGTCCTGCACTGGGACATGTCGCATTATGTCGTGCTGAGCAGGGTCACGCCGACCCGCATCGAGGTGCACGATCCGGCCAGCGGACTGAGGCGGCTGTCCCATGCGGAGGCCTCCAGGCATTTTACCGGTGTGGCACTCGAACTGATGCCCGCCGCCAGCTTTCAAAAGCGCAAGCTTGTCGAGCGGGTGCGGCTGGGGGATCTGTGGTCGAAGACCGCCGGCTTCATTCCCAGCCTGCTGCAGATTCTGGCCCTCTCGTCCCTGCTGCAGCTGTTCAGCCTGCTGTCTCCCCTCGTCAATCAGATGATCGTCGACGAGGCAATCTCCAAGGGCGATCTCGACCTCCTGAACGTCATTGTCATCGGCGCCGGTTTGCTGCTGTTGATACAGACCGGCACGACCCTGCTGCGCGGTTACGTGCAGATGCATTTCAGCACGCTTCTGACGTTTCAGATGCGCGGCAATCTGTTGCGCCACGCACTGCGCCTGCCTGTGCCGTGGTTCGAGAAAAGACGCCTCGGCGATATCCTCTCCCGTTTCAACTCGCTGCAGCCGGTGCAGGACCTGCTCACCGGCGGCCTCGTCTCCGCTGTCATGGACGGAGCCATGGCGATCATCACCCTGGTGGTGATGCTGATCTACGCGCCGTCTCTGACGGCCATGGTGCTGGCCTCGCTGGCGCTTGTCGTCGCTGTCCGGCTCGGCACCTTCCCCTGGCTGAAGAGCCTCACCAATGAGGGTATCCAGTATCAGGCCAAGGTGGACAGCGTCTTTCTGGAAACCATCCGCGGCGCCCGCGCCTTCAAGCTGTTCGGCCGGGAACTGGAGCGCCACGGCGTCTGGCAGAACGCCTATGCCGACAGCATGAACAACAATGTCCGCGTTCAGAAAGTCAATCTCAACGGCACGGCCGGCCTGTCCTTGCTGATGGGAGCGGCGGCTGTTTTCATCCTGTATCTCGGTGCTGCGGCGATCATCCGGGGCGAGATGACGCTGGGCATGCTGCTGGCTTTCCTGTCCTACCAGAGCCAGTTCAGCACGGCGGCCCTGTCGCTTGTCGAACAATATTTCAAATTCCGCATGACCGGCCTGCATCTGGAACGGCTGGCGGACGCGGTGCATCAGGATCTCGAGCCGGGGCTGGAAGCCGAGGCGCGGATCAACCGCCCGTTCGCGGGCGCGCTGGAAGCGCGCAACCTCTGCTTCCGCTATGCCGAACGCGAACCCTGGGTGTTCAAGGATGTCTCGCTGGGCATCGAGCCGGGGCAGTCCGTGGTGTTTGTCGGGCCGTCCGGCGGCGGCAAGTCGACGCTTTTGAAGCTGCTCATCGGACTTTATCCTGCCGGAGAAGGCGAAGTGCTCGCCGACGGCCTGCCTCTGAACGCATGGGGTACACGAGCCTACCGCGAACGCATCGGCGTGGTGATGCAGGACGACCAGCTGTTTGCCGGCACGATCGCCGACAACATCGCCTTCTTCGATCCCGACATGGACATGGAGCGCGTCGAGGAAGTGGCCGGGCTGGTCGGCATCCGTGACGAGATCCTGCGCATGCCGATGGGCTACATGACCCTGGTCGGCGACCTCGGATCCACCCTGTCGGGCGGCCAGCAACAGCGCGTTCTGCTCGCCCGCGCCCTTTACCGCCGCCCGTCCATCCTGTTCCTCGACGAGGGGACGGCCAATCTGGACGTGCTTGCCGAGCGCCGGGTCATGCAGGCGCTGCGCACCATCGGCATTACCCAGGTCATGGTCGCCCATCGCCCCGGCGCCATCGAGGGTGCTCACCGGGTTTTTGCCGTCGAAAACAGCAAGGTCCGTGAACTGGTGCGCGACGTGCAGGCCCAGCCATTGCAGGTGGTGCCATGAGCACCGGATTGTTCCGCCCGCAGGCCATTGAGCACCGCCGCCGGCTTCGCGGCGAGGTGATGATCGTGCAGCCGGTGCGCCACAAGGTGATGACGGCGGTTCTGGGCCTCTTCGTGCTGGCCGGCGGCACCTATCTGGTGACCGGCACCTATGCCCGCAAGGAGACCGTGCAAGGCTATATCGCGCCGATCGGAGGCCTCGCCCAGATATATGCCACCAAGGGCGGCACTGTCTCGAAGGTGCTGGTGCACGAAGGCGATATCGTCGCTCAGGGCCAGCCCCTGGTGGAGCTGTCACTTGAAACGGCCGGCATCGACGGCCCGGTGGGCGAAAAGCTGCGGCTGGAGACGGAAGCCCGCATCCAGGCGATCGACACCCAGATGGCGGCGGCAACGGCCCGTTTTGAAGAAGAGAGCCGGCGCCTGTCCGCCCGGGTAGCAGGTCTCGGCGAAGAATTGTCGAGCCAGGAAAGCCGTCTGTCGTCGGAGCGCAAGCTGCAAGCCCTGCAGGCGGAGGATGCGAGCCGCTACGGTCAACTTCAGGCCAAGGGAAGCGGCACGCGGTTTGAGCTGTCGCGCCTGCAGCAGCAGGCCCTGACCCAGGACGGCGTCATTCACGAACTGGAGCGGCAGAAAGAATCGCGTGGCGGCGACCTCAGCGATGCCCGCTCGCAGCTGGCAAGCCTGCCGGCGGAGCGCGAGGACAAACTGGCGCAATTGCGCGGCCTGCGCAGCGAACTCGAGCAATCCCTGGCGCAGCTGCAGGTCAACCGCTCCTACGTCATGGTTGCGCCCGTGGCCGGCCGGGTTGCCGTGCTGCAGGCTCAGCTGGGACAGACGGCGGCGGCGCAATCGCCCCTCTTGGCTCTGGTGCCAACCGCCAGCAGCCTGGAAGCCAACCTGCTGGTGCCACCGCGCGCCGCCGGACTGATCCAGCCGGGACAGGACGTGCGGCTGAGAATCGACGCCTTCCCCTACCAGCGTTTCGGCGCGATTTCGGGCCATGTCGTGCAGGTTTCGCGCGCCACCTACCGCGAGGGCGAGCTGCTTGCCCCGATCGCATTCAAAGACACCGTTTACCGCGTCACCGTCAGTCTGGAGCGTACCAGCGTCACCGCCTATGGCGAAGACCGGCCGCTGGCTCCCGGCATGACCCTTCTCGGCGATGTCATCACCGACCGCCGCCACTTCACCGACTGGGTATTGGATCCCTTGAGGGCAATAGGCAGCCGGCGACAATAAGAAGGGGAGGCCATTCCGGTACATCCTCCGAAACCAGACTTGAAATCCAAGATCAACAGGAGACTAAAATGAACACGATCACTGAAATCAACACCGACATGCTTGATCTCGTCAGCGGCGGCGCTTCGTCCTTCGCCTCCACGATCGACATCGCTGCCGATGGCACCGTCAGCGGCACCTACACGCTTGGCGACCGTTCCGGCAGCTTCTCCTCCAAGCTGTCGATCCCGGTCTACAAGGCCGGTACGGTCTCCATCACCGCATCGGCGGGCTCGGTGAGCCTCGACAGCTCGTTCGCCGCTTAATCCGGTCTGACGATATTATCCCGGCAGCTGGAAACAGCTGCCGGTTCCATCAAACACGCATGAACATTCAATGGCGCCTTCAAGCCTCGCCGATCGTGTAGGGCAGCACCGTTCTCCTGTCGTGGTCGACCTGGATTTTCCGCATGAGCGGCGGCACCGCTCTTTGCGGGCAGGCTACCCGCTCGCAGATCCGGCATGAGATCCCGATCGGCGCAAAGTTTGCCTTGGCCGACAGATCGAGATCGTCGGCATAGACGAAGGCATGGGCGTATGAGATCTCGCAGCCGAAAGCGATGGCGTAGCGGGGTTGCGGGCTATGATAGCCGGCGCCGGACTTGGTGATCTGCGTGGCAAGACAGAGGTAGCGCGCGCCGTCGGGCGTCTCCGCCAGTTGCCGGATGATGCGCCCCTGCGCCTCGAATGCCTCGTGCACGTTCCACAACGGACAGGCCGCGCCAAACCGGGCGAATTGAAGCTTCGTCGAGCTGTGCCTCTTCGTGATATTGCCGGCGCGGTCGATCCGCGCGAAGAACACCGGCACGCCCTTGTTGCCCGGACGCTGCAATGTACTCAGCCTGTGGCAGACCTGCTCGAGGCTGGCGCCGAAACGGGCAGCCAGCAGATCGAGATCGTGCCGCAGGCTGTTGGTCGCCACGAGGAAGTCGCCATAGGGCAACAGCAGCGCCCCGGCGAAGTAATTCTGCAGGCCGATCTTGCAGATTTCCACGGCTTCGACAGTGCGGAAATTGGCCTCGCGCGCAATCGACTGGATGAGGTCCGGCACGTGCAGCTGGGCGACCTGCAGGGCGAGCTGGAAATCCCGCGTCGCCGCCGGCGCGTAACGGTTGATCAGCAGCGTCCCGGAGGGGCGGTCGAATTGCCTGAGCGCATCATTGTCCAGTTCCGAGCGCTTCACGTCGATCTGATGCCGCGACTTCAGAAAACCGGAGAGGGCCGCGTAGCTGTCTGCGTCTCCCAGACCGAGCTCGCCCGCCAGCGCCTCGGCTTCGACATCCAGCGCATGGATATAGTTGTCGACGAAATGGAAGAAGTCGCGCACTTCCTCGTAAGGGGTCGTTTCCGCCAGCGAGGCCGAACGGCCAAGACTGTCGCTCAGGCTGACGAGCTGCTCGCCGTTGCGCTTATATCCCTGATGCGCCCGGATGAATGCCCGCGCCAGATTGGGCGCGCTCTGGGTGACGAGCTTCAGCTCCTGAAAATTGGGGGCGAGGTTCTCGAACAACGGGTCTGTCAGCGCTTCCGTCAGGGCGGATAAAAGCCGGTCGCCTTCGCCGGACGACAGCTCGCTCATGTTGATCTGGAATTTTTCGGCGAGAGCCACCAGAACCGCGGCGGAAACCGGCCGCTGATTGTTTTCGATCTGGTTCAGATAGCTCGTGGAAATGCCGATGCGCTCGGCAAACTGCGCCTGGGTCGCCCTGTTGGCGTCCCGCAATTCCCTGACTTTTCTGCCGATGAACAGCTTGCCGATCGCCATGTTCGCAACTTTGCAATAATTGATTTGCATTTTTATAGTTTACTCATGCGCGCACGATCAAGTGTTTTGTCAACCGCCCGGCTCGGCTACAAACCGCTCATCGTCACAGCCGTCGAAGTGGAAATGACATGCGATCCGTCCTTGAGCAGCTTGAGCAGCGACGCGCCGAAGCCCGGCTTGGCGGCGGGCAGAAGCGCATCGATGCCCAACATGCCAAGGGCAAGCTGACGGCCCGCGAACGGATCGAGGTGCTGCTCGACGAGGGCTCGTTCGAAGAATACGATATGTACGTCACCCACCGTGCCGTTGATTTCGGCATGGCTGAACAGAAGGTCGCCGGCGACGGCGTCGTCACCGGCTGGGGCACGATCAACGGTCGCCAGGTCTATGTTTTCTCCCAGGATTTCACCGTGCTCGGCGGTTCTCTATCGGAAACACACGCGCAGAAAATCTGCAAGATCATGGACATGGCGCTGAGAAACGGAGCGCCCATCATCGGCCTCAACGATTCGGGCGGCGCCCGCATACAGGAAGGCGTGGCCTCGCTCGCCGGCTATGCCGAGGTTTTCCGCCGCAATGCCGAGGCCTCCGGCGTCATCCCGCAGATTTCGGTGATCATGGGCCCTTGCGCCGGCGGCGCTGTCTATTCGCCGGCGATGACCGATTTCATCTTCATGGTCCGCGACACCTCCTACATGTTCGTGACTGGTCCGGACGTGGTCAAGACCGTCACCAACGAGATCGTCACGGCGGAAGAGCTGGGCGGTGCGCGCACGCACACCACCAGGTCGTCGGTGGCGGACGGCGCCTTCGAAAACGATGTCGAAGCGCTCGAGCAGATCCGCCTGCTGTTTGATTTCCTACCCGCCAACAACCGCGAACAGGCACCCGTGCGCCCGTTCTTCGACGATCCTGCCCGCATCGAGCACCGTCTCGATACCCTGATTCCGGATTCCTCGAACAAACCCTATGACATGAAGGAGCTGATCCTCGCGATCGCCGACGAGGGCGATTTCTTCGAGATCCAGCAAGCCTTCGCCAGAAACATCCTCACCGGCTTCATCCGCATCGAAGGCCAGTCCGTCGGCGTCGTCGCCAACCAGCCGATGGTGCTGGCCGGTTGCCTCGATATCGACTCATCGCGCAAGGCCGCCCGCTTCGTCCGGTTTTGCGACGCCTTCAACATCCCGCTTCTCACGCTCGTCGACGTCCCGGGCTTCCTGCCCGGCACGTCCCAGGAGTATGACGGCGTCATCAAGCACGGCGCCAAGCTGCTGTTCGCCTATAGCCAGGCAACCGTGCCGATGGTGACGCTGATCACGCGAAAAGCCTATGGCGGCGCCTATGACGTCATGGCGTCGAAGCATATCGGCGCCGACGTCAACTATGCCTGGCCGACCGCCGAGATCGCCGTCATGGGTGCAAAAGGCGCCACCGAAATCCTCTACCGTTCCGAACTGGGCGACCCGGAGAAGATCGCGGCGCGCACCAAGGAATATGAGGAACGTTTCGCCAACCCCTTCGTCGCGGCCGAACGCGGCTTCATCGACGAGGTGATCATGCCCCATTCGTCGCGCCGCCGCATCGCGCGGGCATTCGCCTCGCTGCGAAACAAGCGCAGCGACGTGCGCTGGCGCAAGCATGACACGATACCGTTATGAGCGGCATGCCCAACGCCCTGGAATTGAGAGAAGCCGTTGCCGGGGATGAGCATCCGGTTTCTTTACAGCGGCCGGTTTTCACGTCTCGTGCGAAAACGCGAAGTCCATTACGATGGAATGGCCGGCCCGTCATCCAGAACCCATCACTTACGGAATAACACATGTTTAAAAAGCTTCTGATTGCCAATCGCGGCGAGATTGCCTGCCGGGTCATCAAGACCGCGCGGAAGATGGGGATTGCGACGGTTGCGGTCTATTCGGATGCGGACGCCGACGCGCTGCATGTGAAACTAGCGGATGAGGCGGTGCATATCGGGCCGGCACCATCGAACCAGTCCTATATCGTCATCGACAGGATCTTGGAGGCGATCCGCAAGACCGGCGCCGATGCCGTACATCCGGGGTATGGCTTCCTGTCGGAGAATGCGGCCTTTGCTGAGGCGCTGGAGAAGGAAGGCGTCGCCTTCGTCGGCCCGCCGGTGGGCGCAATTTCAGCGATGGGCGACAAGATCACCTCGAAGAAGCTGGCGGCGGAAGCCGGCGTGTCCACCGTGCCCGGCCATATGGGGCTGATTGCCGATGCGGACGAGGCGGTGAAAATCTCCGCTTCGATCGGCTATCCGGTGATGATCAAGGCATCGGCCGGCGGTGGCGGCAAGGGCATGCGCATCGCCTGGAACGACGCGGAAGCACGCGAAGGCTTCCAGGCCTCGAAGAACGAGGCGAAGGCATCGTTCGGCGACGACCGCATCTTCATCGAGAAATTCGTCACCCAGCCGCGCCATATCGAGATCCAGGTGCTGGGCGACAAACACGGCACGGTGCTCTATCTCGGCGAGCGCGAATGCTCGATCCAGCGGCGCAACCAGAAGGTCATCGAGGAGGCCCCCTCGCCCTTTCTCGATGAGAAGACCCGCCGCGCCATGGGCGAACAGGCCGTCGCCCTGTCGAAGGTGGTCGGCTATCATTCGGCAGGCACCGTCGAATTCATCGTCGATGGCAACAGAAACTTCTACTTCCTCGAGATGAACACCCGCCTGCAGGTCGAGCATCCCGTCACCGAGCTGATCACCGGCATCGATCTGGTCGAACAGATGATCCGGGTGGCATCGGGCGAAAAGCTGTCGTTTGCTCAGGACGACGTCAAACTCAATGGCTGGGCGATCGAAAGCCGGCTCTATGCCGAGGACCCCTATCGCAACTTCCTGCCCTCGATCGGCCGTCTCTCCCGCTACCGGCCGCCGGTCGAAGGCACGAAGCCCGACGGCACCATCGTGCGCAACGATACCGGCGTCTTTGAGGGCGGCGAGATCTCGATGTATTACGATCCGATGGTGGCCAAACTCTGCACCTGGGCTCCCGATCGGCTAACCGCGATCGACGCGATGTCGGCGGCCCTCGACGATTTCGAGGTCGAAGGCATCGGCCATAACCTGCCGTTCCTGTCGGCTGTCATGCAGCATGAGCGGTTTCGCTCGGGAAGGATCACCACGGCCTTCATCGCCGAGGAGTTTGCCGATGGTTTCCACGGGGTCGAGCCGGATCCGGCATCTGCGCAGACACTGGCGGCGGTCGCCACGCTCGTCCATCAGGCGCTGCAGAACCGCGCCGTGCAGATCTCCGGCACTATCGGCAATCACCGCCGGGTGATCGGCAAGGATTGGGTCGTCAGTTTCAACGGAACAGACCATGCCGTGACGCTCGGCACATCCGCCGATGGCGCCTTCGCCGTGTTTGCAGATGGCAGCGTGCTGACGGTGGCCGGCGACTGGACGCCCGGCCGCAGCCATGCCGCCTTCACGATCGGCGGCACGGCAATGGGCGTGAAGATCGACCTTGCGGGCACCGGCATCCGCCTGCGCTGGCGCGGCATCGATATCACCACACATGTGCGCAGCCCGCGCGTTGCCGAGCTTGCCCGGCTGATGCCGAAGAAATTGCCGCCGGACACCTCGAAAATGCTGCTCTGCCCGATGCCCGGCGTCATCACCGTGGTTGCGGTTTCCGAGGGCGAGACGGTGGAAGCCGGCCAGCCGCTGGCCACCGTCGAGGCGATGAAGATGGAAAACACTTTGCGCGCCGAACGGCGCGGCGTGGTGAAAAGGATCGCGGTCACGGCCGGCGCGAGCCTTGCCGTGGACGAGCTGATCCTGGAGTTCGAGTAGCCCTAAAAATTCCCCTCACCTGCAATTTCTAACACTTAGCTAAAGCTAAGATGTTGAAATTGCTTCCTCTCCCACAGGGGGAGAGGTACGATGCGGAGAGTGCGGCACTTTCCCTCTCCCCTTGTGGGAGCGGTTACAAAATCAAGACCTTAGCTTCAGCTAAGTCTTAGATTTTGTTGGTGAGGGGATCGGGGATGCAAATCCCGGTCTCCCTGTGAAAAAACAACGGCTTCAGAGAAACCGAATGACCTTTCATCCCCGCCCAAAGCACCCATGCCATACTCTTTCCATCCCGCCGTCGGATACGCTGCCAGGCGTGGCAGTGAGGCGGGACCGGCGCCGGGTGCAAGGGGATGACGTAAACCCTGGCATCGGGGGTCTGCGGAAAATGGTCTCCCTCCGGCGACACGGGGAGAAGCGGACGGGCAACGGATCAGCCTTGCCGCTTCGGATGCCCGAAAGAGCGCGCCGGGTTTGCCTGTGCGGCATGCAGGGTGGCAGACGGAATGGTTTCGCCGGACGTGCCAAACGTCCGTCCAATGCCTCGGATATTCCCCGGATTCAATTGGGGGATGAGGCGCTGGCAGGCACCGGCGGCGGCCGGGTGGAGTGTTGCCGATCAATCGGTTCGGCCGCGCTCCATCGGGTCAAACGAACACCATTCCGGCGAGCCACCTCAGAGGGACCCAAGTCGCAGGCAAAAACCGCTGAACGGGGTGCTGAAGGGTGCCATCTATTCTACTCTATCGAGGCAGCTTTCAGCGCCCCGTCCGAGTTTATTGAAAGCAAACCCACGGCGCGGATCGCGCGCGTGGTTGAAAGCGGTTGATTCGTGATGGAAAGACAGATGATGCCTACATCCTCTCCGTCATCCTCGCCCTTGTGGCGGGGATCCAGCCGCGCCGCGTCTGCGGCGCGAAAGACCTCTTTCACGCGATGGACATCGCGTGGCTGGATTCCTGTGACAAGCACAGGAATGACGGATTTCACATCTCCCGCACATCAATCATTTTACCCGCTGCCCGGCGAATTGGAGGAACCCCATGTCCGATAACAAAACCCTCGCCGACTGGTCAGCCCTTGCCGAACGCGAGCTCAAATCCCCGCCGGAAACGCTGACCTGGCAGACGCCGGAAGGCATCGCCGTCAAGCCGCTCTATACGCAGGCTGATCTTGAGACCGTGGACCATCTCGGCTCGCTGCCGGGGCTTGCGCCGTTCACCCGCGGTCCGCGCGCCACCATGTATGCCGGACGGCCCTGGACGATCCGCCAATATGCCGGCTTCTCCACTGCCGAGGCCTCAAACGCCTTCTACCGCAAGGCCCTGGCGGCCGGCCAGCAGGGCGTCTCCGTCGCCTTCGATCTGGCCACCCATCGCGGCTATGACTCAGACCATCCGCGCGTCGAGGGCGATGTCGGCAAGGCGGGCGTGGCGATCGATTCGGTCGAGGACATGAAGATCCTGTTCGACGGCATTCCGCTCGAAAAAATCTCGGTGTCGATGACCATGAACGGCGCCGTCATTCCGATCCTGGCCTCGTTCATCGTTGCCGGCGAGGAACAGGGCGTCCCGCGGTCGCAGCTATCCGGCACCATCCAGAACGACATCCTCAAGGAGTTCATGGTCCGCAACACCTATATCTATCCGCCCGAACCCTCGATGCGGATCGTTGCCGATATCATCGACTATACCGCCCGCGAGATGCCGAAGTTCAACTCCATCTCGATCTCCGGCTATCACATGCAGGAGGCCGGTGCGACGCTTACGCAGGAACTGGCCTTCACGCTGGCCGATGGCCGCGAATATGTCCGCGCCGCCATCGCCAAGGGATTGAGCGTCGACGAATTCGCCGGCCGCCTGTCGTTCTTCTTCGCCATCGGCATGAACTTCTTCATGGAAGCCGCCAAGCTACGCGCCGCCCGCCTGCTCTGGACCCGGATCATGCAGGGCTTCGAGCCGAAGAAACAATCCTCGCTGATGCTGCGCACCCATTGCCAGACATCCGGCGTCTCGCTGCAGGAGCAGGATCCCTACAACAACATCATCCGCACGGCGTTTGAGGCAATGTCGGCGGTGCTCGGCGGCACCCAGTCGCTGCACACCAATTCCTTCGACGAGGCGATCGCGCTGCCGACCGAGTTTTCCTCACGCATTGCCCGCAACACCCAGCTCATCCTCCAGCACGAGACCGGCGTCACCCGCGTCGTCGATCCGCTGGCCGGCTCCTACTATGTCGAAAGCCTGACGGCGGAACTGGCGGAACAGGCCTGGGCGCTGATGGAGGAGGTCGAAGCGCTCGGCGGCATGACCCAAGCGGTGGCCGAGGGCCTGCCCAAGCGGCTGATCGAGGAAGCCGCCACCCGAAGGCAGGCCGCCGTCGACAAGGGCGAGGAAGTCATCGTCGGCGTCAACAAATACCGGCTCGAAACCGAGGACGATCTCGACATTCTCGATATCGACAATGCCGCCGTGCGCACCGCCCAGATCAGACGCATCGAGGAAACCCGCCGCCGCCGCGACACGGCCGAGGTCACCTTAGCACTCGAAGCCCTGACCGAAGTCGCCCGCAGCGGCAACGGCAATATTCTCGAAGCCGCCGTCACCGCCGCCCGCGCCCGCGCTACCGTTGGCGAGATCTCCGATGCCCTGCGCGTGGTGTTCGGCGATCACACCGCCGTTCCCGAAGTGGTCAGCG
This sequence comes from Pararhizobium polonicum, assembly GCF_001687365.1. GTDB lineage: Bacteria > Pseudomonadota > Alphaproteobacteria > Rhizobiales > Rhizobiaceae > Pararhizobium > Pararhizobium polonicum. Next base: position 102,390 of record NZ_LGLV01000009.1, on the reverse strand, counting down.
ATATCTACGGCGACGCCTACAGGGACGAGCCGGAACTGGCGACGCTGGCCGCCCGGCTTGCCGATGTCACCCGCTCGATCGGCCGCAAGCCGAAGATCATGGTCGCCAAGCTCGGTCAGGACGGCCACGATCGCGGCGCCAAGATCATCGCGTCGGCCTTTGGTGATATCGGCTTCGACGTGCTGGCCGGCCCGCTGTTCCAGACGCCCGGCGAGGCCGCCGATCTGGCGCTTGCCGCACACGTCCATGTCGTCGGCGTCTCGTCGCTGGCTGCCGGCCACAAGACGCTGCTGCCGCAGCTGGTCGAGGCGCTCAAGGCCAAGGGCGGCGGCGATGTCATCGTCGTCTGCGGTGGCGTCGTGCCCCGCCAGGACTACCAGTTCCTCATCGATCACGGCGTCGCCGCCGTCTTCGGACCCGGGACAAACGTCATGGAAGCCGCCCAGGCCGTCATCGACCTCATCGAAGGAAAAATCCGCAACGTATGAGGCAGGCAGCGCCATTGTATTCAAGAGACTTGATTGCGATGAAAGATGAATGGTAATCGTGATGTCCGGCACTCTCGCATTCAACAACAGAAGACAAAAATCGGATGAAAAAAGGGCTTGAATTGACGGCGGCCATTCCCGGCGAGGACGATGTCCAGACCGCCAACCCGGCCCGTCTGGGCGTGCGTCTGCGGCTTGCGCGCCAGACACGCGGCATGACGCTGAAAGCGCTGTCGGACGCGGCCAATTGCTCGGAAAGCCTGCTGTCGAAAATCGAAAACGGCAAGGCATCTCCGTCCTTGCCCATGCTGCACCGTCTGGTGGGCGCACTGGAGACGAATATCGGCTGGATGTTCGAGGAATCCGACGGGGAAGAGGGCATCATCTTCCGTGCGGGAACCCGGCCGTTGATTGCGCTCGACCCCTTGCGGCGTGGCGAAGGGATTTCGCTGGAGCGGATCATCCCCTATTCGGCCGGCCATCTGCTCCAGTGCAATATCCATCATATCGAGGAAAGCGGCGAAAGCGCCGGCCCGATCCAGCATGCCGGAGAAGAGGTCGGCTATCTGCTGGCCGGAGAGATCGAACTGATTGTCGACGGCAAGAGCTTCATGCTTGCGGCCGGCGATGCCTTCGTCTTCAATTCCGAACTGCCGCATCACTATCGCAATGTCGGCCGTGAGCGGGCGAGCATCTTCTGGGTCAACACCCCGGCCACGTTCTGATCCATCCGGCTGATCCAGCCGGAACCCCCTTGGAAAGATAAATTCAAGAGACTTGATAAAAATTCAAGTCTCTTGAATTATGCCCTGGCGCTCAAGCGCGAGATGAGCCCGGCTACGGGCCTTTCCGACAACAAGGGGAACCCGAATGCGCCTTTCCAGATTTCTGATCCGCAGCACCGCAGCCGTCGTCATGACACTGGCTTTCGGCGCCGCATCCGCCAGCGCCGATACGTTTGCGCTCGTCACCATCAACCAGCAGGCCCTGTTCTTCAACCAGATCAATGACGGCGCGCAGAAGGCTGCGGATGCCGCCGGTGCCAAGCTGGTGATCTTCAACGCCAACAACGTGCCATCAGCCCAGAACGACGCGATCGAGAACTACATTACCCAGAAGGTCGACGGCATCATTCTGGTGGCCATCGATGTCAACGGCGTGAAACCTGCGATCACGGCCGCCAAGACAGCCGGCATCCCGGTCATCGCCATCGACGCGCAGATCCCGGAAGGCGACAACATCTCCTTCATCGGCGTCGACAATGCCAAGGCCGGCGAAGACATCGGCAAGTTCTTTTCCGACCATGTGAAATCCGACATGTCCGGCACCGCCAAGACCGGTATCGTCGGCGCGCTCAATTCCTTCATTCAGAACCAGCGTCTCGACGGCTTCAAGAAGGCCGTGACCGACGGCGGCCAGGCCGTCACCTTCCTTGACACGGTCGATGGCCAGAACCAGCAGGACATCGCGCTGGGTGCTGCCGAGAACCTGATGACCGCCAACCCCGACATGACGACGATCTACGCCACCGGCGAACCGCAGCTGATCGGCGCCGTTTCGGCCGTCGAAAGCCAGGGCCGCCAGAAGGACGTCAAGATCTTCGGCTGGGACCTGACGGCACAGGCCGTCAAGGGCATCGAAGAAGGCTGGGTCACAGCCGTCGTCCAGCAGGATCCGGCCGGCGAAGGCAAGGCTGCCGTCGAAGCGCTGGTCAAGCTGAAGAAGGGCGAAACCATCGAGCCGGTCATCAACGTTCCCGTGACCATCGTCACCAAGGACAACGTTGCCCAGTTCAAGGACATGTTCAAATAAGGGTTTTTCCCGCATCATCGCGGCATGGCCGGTTTGAGGAAACCGGCCACGCCCGTTCAGGCAATAGGGGAGACCCCACCATGACCGATGGCATACCCTACCGCGTCCGGATGACCGGTATTTCGAAACGCTACAATCCCATTCAGACGCTGGACACTGTCTCGCTGACGCTGAAGCCCGGCGAAGTGCTGGGGCTGGTCGGAGACAACGGCGCCGGCAAGTCGACGCTGAGCAAGGTGCTTTCCGGCGCCGTCATTCCCGACAGCGGCACCATCGAGATCGACGGCAAGGCCGTTTCCTTTGCATCGCCGGCCGATGCGCGCGCCGCCCATGTCGAAATGGTCTACCAGGACCTGTCGCTCTGCGACACGGTGGATGTGGCCGGCAATCTTTTCCTCGGCCGCGAACCGCGCCGCCGGATCCTCGGCGTACCCTTCCTCGACAACAGGAAGATGCATGGCCTGACGCGCGACATGCTCGACCGTCTCGGCATCGTCATTGCCGATACCCGGCTGAAGGTCGAAAACCTGTCCGGCGGCCAGCGCCAGTCGATCGCTATCGGCCGCGCTGCCTCCTTCGAGCCCAAGGTCCTCATCATGGACGAGCCGACGGCAGCGCTGGCCGTGGCCGAGGTCGAAGCCGTGCTGGAACTGATCCGCACGGTCAGCGCCCGCGGCGTCAGCGTCATTCTGATCACCCACCGCCTGCAGGACCTGTTCCTCGTCTGCGACCGCATCCAGGTGATGTATGAAGGCCGCAATGTTGCCGAACGGCTGATCGGCGAAACCAGCATCGAGGAAGTCGTCAACCTGATCGTCGGGCGCAAATTTTCCGCCCGTTCCGCCCGGCACGGCAATGAAACCGGAGTTTCCGCATGAGCATGCCCTCAACCCAAACCGGGCATGCCGGTTCTCACGTCTCGCCCTCGCGTCTGCGCAAGGCGACGCTCTGGGACAAGCTGCTGGCCAACGGCAGCGTCGTGTCGATCGCCCTGTTCTTCCTCGTCGTCTGCGTCGTCTTTTCGGTCATCACCGATGCCTTCCTGACAGCACCCAACCTGCTCAACATCATCCGCCAGTCGGCGCCGCTCTTGATCGTTGCCGCCGCCATGACCTTCGTCATCACCACCGGCGGTATCGATCTGTCTGTTGGTTCGGTGCTGGCGCTGGTCGCCACGCTGTCGGCGACGGCGCTGCAGGCGGGGCTCGCCTGGCCGCTGGTCATTCTGTTGATGCTGCTGCTCGGGGTCATCATCGGGGCGATCCACGGTTTCTTCATCGCCTATGAGCGCATCCCGGCCTTCATCGTCACGCTGGCGGGCCTGTCCGTCATCCGTGGCCTGGCGCTGCTGATCACCGGTGGCTACTCGATCCCGGTCGATCCGGCGAGCTTCTTCAATGTCATCGGCAGATCCTGGTTCCTCGGCGTCCCCGTGCCGGCGCTGATCGCCTTTACCGTGCTGCTGATCGCCTATGTCGTCTTCAACAAAACCCCGTTCGGCCGCTACGTCACCGGTATCGGCGCCAATGCCGAAGCCGTGCGCCGTGCCGGTATCGACACGCGCTTCACGACGCTGTTCGTCTATATTCTCTCCAGCGCTGCGGCCGCACTCGCCGGCATCATCGTCACCGCCCGTCTCGGTTCCGGTTCGTCCAATGCCGGTCAGGGCTTCGAACTCGAAGTCATCGCCGCCGTGGTATTGGGCGGCACCAGCCTGTTCGGCGGCCGGGGAACGGTTGTCGGAACGGTGCTTGGCGCATTGACCGTCGCTGTCATCGCCAACGGCCTGATCCTCGCCCATATGTCGCCGTTTCTCACCCCCATCGTCACGGGCACGATCATCCTGATTGCCGTCTGGCTCAACTTCCGCCTGTTCCGCGGCGCGGCCAGAGGCAAGTGATATGGATCACCTATTCGAAACGCCCCCGAAAGAACGGGCGGAAATCGGTGTCGCAACGGGAGCGGTGATGACCGTTCTCGGCCCCGTGCCGGTCGCCGACATGGGCATCACCCTGATGCACGAGCACATCCTGCTCGATGGCGCCAAATCCTGGCGCTGCCCCTGCCATCCGGAGGCTCAGGCCATCGGCGAGCAGAAGGTCAGCATGGAGATCATCGGTGAATTGCGGATGAACCCCTATATGAACCGCGACAATGTTTCGCTCGATGACAGCGATCTGGCGCTGTCAGAACTGAAGCGGTTTCAGGCGCTTGGCGGCCACACGGTCGTCGACACCACCAATATCGGCATTGGCCGCGAACCGGCCAAACTCGCCCGCATTGCAAAAATGTCCGGTCTGAAAATCGTCATGGGCACCGGCTTCTATCTCGAATTCAGCCATCCCGACTGGCTGAAGGCCATGGATGTGGACGAGGTAACCAACTTCATCGTCAACGATGTCGGCGGCGGCGAGACCCAGCCCGATGTCATGGCCGGCATCATCGGTGAAATCGGCGTTAGCAAGGATTTCACATCCGAAGAGCGCAAATCCCTGCGTGCGGCTGCCCGGGCCTCGAAGATCACCGGCGTGCCGCTCTCTATCCATCTGCCCGGGTGGGAGCGGCTGGCCCATGAGGTTCTCGATATCGTCGAGGAGGAAGGGGCCGACCTGCGTCACACCGTTCTCTGCCACATGAACCCGAGCCATGACGATCTGCCCTATCAGAAGGCGCTGGCCGAGCGCGGCGCCTTTCTGGAATATGACATGATCGGCATGGATTTCTATTATGCTGATCAGGACGCCCAGTCGCCATCGGACGAGCAGAACGCCCGCGCGATCCGCTCGCTGATCGATATGGGCTATAGCAACCGCATTCTGCTCTCGCAGGACGTGTTCCTGAAAATCATGCTCACCCGCTACGGCGGCTTCGGCTATGGCTTCATTCTGAAGCATTTCCTGCCGCGCCTGAAACGTCACGGGGTCGATCAGGCCGCCATCGACCGGATGCTGATCGACAACCCGAAATCCGTTTTCTCCAGCGCGCTCTGAGCGCTGTTCATAAAGTCCAAGGAGTTTCCATGTCCAAGTCCAAAGTTCTTCTCGCAGGCGAGTCCTGGGTTTCCACTGCCACCCATATCAAGGGTTTCGACCAGTTCCCGACCGTGACCTATCACACCGGCGCCGATGAGCTTCTGGCTGCGCTGAAGGACAGCCCCTTCGATGTCCAGTTCATGCCGGCGCATGAGGCCCAGCGCGACTTCCCGCAGTCGCTGGAAGCGCTGTCTGCCTATGACGCGATCATCCTGTCGGATATCGGCGCCAATACGCTGCTGCTGCATCCCGACACCTGGATCCACTCCAAGACCACGCCGAACCGTCTTCGCCTGCTGCGCGATTATGTCCGCAACGGTGGCGCGCTCCTGATGTTCGGTGGCTATTACAGCTTCCAGGGCATCAATGGCGGCGCCCGTTATCACAAGACACCGGTCGAAGAGGTGCTGCCGGTCTCCTGCCTGTCGGTCGATGACCGGATGGAAGTGCCGGAAGGCTTTGCCCCGGTCGTCACCGGCAAGGAGAGCCACCCGATCCTCAAGGGCCTCGGCACCGACTGGCCGGTGCTGCTCGGCTACAATGAAGTGACGGTCAAGGATGGCGCTGAGGTTCTGGCAACGGTCTCGACCGATTACGGTTCGCAGCCATTGCTGGTCACCGGAACCTATGGCAAGGGCCGCACCGTCGCCTGGACCTCCGATGTCGGCCCTCATTGGCTGCCGTCGAGCTTCATTGCCTGGCCGGGCTACAAGACCCTGTTCGAACAGATGCTTGCCTGGGCAACGGCGAAGGCCTGATCCATGCGCGTCCATGTCGCCGGCAATGTCTGCATCGACACCACCTTCCGTCTCGACCGCTTTCCGCAAGCGGGCGAGACGCGAAACGCGATGAGCCATGCCGACGGCCTCGGCGGCAAGGGTGCCAATCAGGCGGTCGCCGCCGCACGCACCGGGGCACCGGTCACGCTCTGGGCGGCGACCGGCCGGGATGCCGAGGCTGCACGAATCCGGGCAGGACTGGCGGGCGAAGTCGATATGTTGCGCCTCACTAACTTCGACCTGCCGACCGACCGCTCGACCATCGCCGTCGATGCCGGGGGCGAGAACCTCATCATCAGCGGCGTTTCCTGCGCGGCGGCGTTCAAGCCGCTGTACCATTCGGATATCGGGGACGAGGTCGGCAGGGGCGATATTGTCGTCATGCAAGGCAATCTGGACGAGGAAGCAACAGCGGATTGCCTTCGCGAAGCAAACAGGAAGGGCGCCCGGACGATCCTCAATGCCAGCCCCTTGCCGAAGGACACCTATCCAGACTTCTCCTCCGTCGATTTCCTCATCGTGAATGAGGGCGAGGCGCAAGCCATCAGCAGCTTCTCAAATCTGAAGGATGCTGCCGCCGAACTGACCCATCTCGGCGCAATGAATGTCATCGTTACGCTCGGCGCACGCGGTTGCCTGCTTCTGAGACGCGGCAGCAAACCCGTCTCCATACCGGCGCCGCCTGTGACTGCGGTGGATACCAGCGGTGCGGGCGATGTGCTCTGCGGCACCTTTGCCGGATGTCTGGCAAAGGGCGCATCGGTTGCTTCCGCCCTGGAAATCGCAATGCGCACGGCTGCGATCGCCGTCACACGCAACGGCACGCTCGCGTCCTGTCCCAGCAGGCAGGAACTCATCGATCTCATGAAAAACATGGAAACGGAACACGCATGACACAATCCTCAAAACCGGTCGGTTCGGCCTCAAAACCGGTCGGTCCGGGCACCGGCGATGCGATCACCTCCCTCTTCGGCCGCAGCAAGGCCGTCATCGGCGTCGTGCATCTGGCCCCTCTGCCCGGCGCGCCGCGCTATAAGGGCGAGGCTGTGGAGGATATCTACAGCCAGGGACTGGATGATGCCCGCGCCTATCTCGAAGGCGGCTGCGATGGCGTCATCGTTGAAAACCACGGCGACATTCCGTTTTCCAAGCCGGATGATATCGGGCCGGAAACTGCCGCCTACATGTCGGTGATTTCCGATCGCATCCGCCGCGCGCTCGGCCGCCCGATCGGCATCAACGTGCTGGCCAATGCCGCCATTCCGGCACTGTCCATTGCCAGCGCCAGCGGTGCCGGCTTCGTGCGCGTCAACCAGTGGGCCAATGCCTATGTCGCCAATGAAGGGCTCATCGAGGGCGAGGCTGCCCGTGCCATGCGCTACCGCGCGAAACTGCGCGCCAACGGCATCAAGATCTTTGCCGATGCCCATGTGAAGCACGGCGCCCATGCGATCGTCGCCGACCGGCCGGTCGAGGAACAGGTCAAGGATCTGGTCTTCTTCGATGCCGACGCGGTCATCGCCACCGGCCAGCGCACGGGCCACGCCGCCGATCTCGGTTACATCCGCCTGATCAAGGAAGCCGCCGGCCTGCCGACGCTGGTCGGTAGCGGCGTCACGCCGGACAATGCCCGCGACATCCTCGACATTGTCGACGGCGTCATCGTTGCGAGCTCGCTGAAATATGACGGCGTCTGGTGGAACAAGGTGGAGAAGGCACGCGTCACGGCCTTCATTGCCGGATTGAAGAAATGACCCCCCCAGCGCAGATCAACGGCGCGCGCCTGCTCAAGAGACTTGACGACTTCGCCGCCATCGGCGCAACGCCAGCCGGCGGCGTCAACCGGCAGGCGCTTGATCCGCACGATCGGGCCGCCCGCGCGCTTCTCACTAGTCTGGCGCTGGAGCGCGGCTTCCGCGTCTTTCAGGATCCCCTGGCCAACCTGTTCATTCGCCGCGACGGCAAAAATAACCACCTTCCACCCTTTCTCATCGGCAGCCACCTCGACAGCCAGCCGACAGGCGGACGCTATGACGGCGCGCTCGGAACGCTTGCCGCCTTCGAGGTTCTGGAAACCCTGGAAGACGCGCAGATAGAAACAGACGTGCCGGTCGAAATGGTCGCCTGGACAAACGAGGAGGGCAGCCGGTTTGCGCCGGGAGCCATGGGCTCGATGGCATTTTCGCTCGGGCACATTCCGCAGGATTGGCACGACATCCGGGGAACAGACGGGGCATTGTGGCGCGATGCCCTGGCCGCAACGCTTGCGGCTCTGCCCATAGCCGAGCCCAGACCGCTCGGGTTTCCGATCTCGGGTTATCTCGAACTTCACATCGAGCAGGGCCCTTCCCTGGAAAAGGAGAATATCCCGATCGGCATCGTCACCGGCGTGCAGGGGACCCGCTGGCTTGAGGTCACCGTTACGGGCCAGGCGGCGCATGCCGGGACAACCCAGCTGGCCTTTCGCCGCGACCCCATGGCGGCCGTTACCTCAGCCCTGCACACGCTGTATGAAACCGTCATGCCTGCGGACGAAAACGCACGCCTGACGATTGGCCGGATCGCCGCCCTCCCCGGCTCCGTCAATGCCATTCCGGGGTCCGTCAGCCTCAGTGTCGACCTGCGCCATCCGCAAGCCGATCGCCTCGACAGCATCGAAACGCAAGTGCTGGCGGCCTTTCAGGATTCGGCAGCCCTGCATGGCTGCAAAGTCGATATTCGCAAGACATTCGACATGAGCCCCGCCCCATTTTCCACGGCTGTTATCGAAAGCGTGGAACAGGCAGCCCGCCATCTCGGGCTCCCGTTCAAGCACATGGTCTCCGGTGCCTTTCACGACGCGCTCTATGTGGCGCGGGTTGCGCCCGCCGCCATGATTTTCGTGCCTTGCAGGGACGGTCTGAGCCACAACGAGGCTGAATACGTCGAACCGGAGCACAGCATCGCCGGAGCCCGCATGCTGCTTCAATCGACTCTGGATGTTCCGGGGCGGTGAACGACGATAACTGGATCGATACCAATTATCTCGATGCGGCCGACAAGGACGTCGATTCCAATCAGCAACACGTTTATACTGCGTCATATGTCCGCCGGGTTTGTGGGTGACCACGACCCGGCGAATGCATGATGAATCCCAACTCCTCAAGACCTTATGACAGCCATTCCATCCGATCAGCGGCTGATGCCCGAGCCGAAGAGCCGCAACTTCATCCTGTTTTCCATCGCCCAATGCGTCAGTTTCTCAGGTGACTGGATGCAGAAGGCGGCGATTGGCTGGCTGGTCTGGGAGCTGACCCATTCGCCCGCCTGGGTCGGCGCCGTGGCCTTGTCCGATCTCATCGCGGCCTTCTGGGTTGCCCCGCTTGCCGGTACGGTGACCGATCGCAGCAATCCCTACAGGCTGATCTGGCTGACGCAGGTTCTTGCCATGGCGAACTCCTGCCTCATCTGGCTGCTGGTTGTGCTGGGTCTTGTTTCGCCCTGGCTCCTGCTGGCCTGGGCCGTGATGGATTCGACGCTGCAGGGCTTCAATCAGCCGGCCCGGATGATGGTAACCGGTGCGCTGGCGCCGCACGGGCGGGTCTCGCAGGCGATCGCGGCCAACTCGATCGCCGCCAATCTTGCCAGAAGCATCGGCCCGATGGTCGGCGGTTTCATCATGGTGCATTCCGGCGTCAGCGACGTGTTTCTCATCAACGCCGTCTCCTTCGTCGCCATCATGGCCGTTCTCGTCCATGTCCGCCCGTGGATCGACCGCCCGGGGCTGGCGGTACGCTCAGTGCACTTTACCGGCGATATCGTCTCCGGCTTCCGCTATATTCTTCGTGCTCCGCAGGTGGCGATGTTGTTTGCGCTCACGCTTTCGTTCTCCCTGCTGGCACGCCCCTTCACCGAACTCTTCCCGGCTCTGGCGGGCGGCACGTTCAAGGGCGGCCCCGATACGCTGGGCCTGCTCATGGCGGCGCAAGGCATCGGTGCCCTGTTCGGGGCCGGCTGGATGCTCCGGAAGCGAGCGGTGGGTACGCTGGTGCGGATCACCTTTGCCGCTGCCCTGGGCATCGCCGTTTCGCTCATTCTCTTTTCAACGACGGGCACGCTGGCTTTGGCGCTACCGCTCATTGCCTTTGCGGGGCTCTTCCACGTCGTCTGCAACATCGGCATGCAAACCATGGCGCAGACGATGAGCGAACCGGCCATGCGTGGCCGTGTGCTGGCACTCTATACGCTAGTTTTCCGGGCAGGTCCGGCGCTCGGCGCTTTCCTGATCGGCTTTGCCGCCCACCGGTTCGACCTGCAGATTCTGATCGGGCTTGCCGCCGGAGCTTTCCTCATCGGCATTATCCTCGCCATCCCTGCAGTTCGCAGCGTCTATTTCGCCGAACGCAGCCCCACCAGCCCGCAAGGATAAGCAATGACCGTGGTCAACACAGCAGAAAGCGGCGAGACACCGTCGTCATCCAGCAATTCGCGGCTGGTGGCCCTTGTCGTTGCCGTCTCTTTCTTCATGCAGATGCTGGATTCCACCATCGTCGTCACCTCGCTGCCGCAGATGGCCAGCTCCTTCGGTGTGCAGCCGGTGGCCATGAGCATCGGGCTGACGGTCTATATGCTGACCATGGCAGCCTTCATTCCGCTGTCCGGCTGGCTCGGTAACCGTTACGGCGCCCGCAATGTCTTCCTGGCGGCAATCGCGATCTTCGTCGTCGCGTCGCTGTTCTGCGGCCTGTCCACGACGCTTGCCGAGTTCATCGCCGCCCGCGCGGTGCAGGGCTTCGGCAGCGCGCTGATGAACCCGATCGGACGCATTATCGTCCTGCGGAATGCGCCGAAACACGAGCTGATCAATGCCGTGGCGCTGATCACCTGGCCGGCACTGATCGCCCCCGTCATCGGACCGGTGCTCGGCAGCTTCATTACCACCTATTTCAGCTGGCACTGGAACTTCTTCATCAACATCCCCATCGGCCTCATCGGTCTGGCACTCGTCTGGCATTTTGTGCCGCAGCAGAAAGAGGAGGATACGGGCAGGCTGGATATCATCGGCTTCGTGCTTTCGGCACTCGGCCTCACTCTGCTGCTGGCGGGACTGGAAAGCTTCGTTCACGGAGCCATAACGGCAGGTCCGGTCATTCTCCTGCTCGTCGCAGGCCTCGTCTTCTCCGCATGGGCCATCCGCCATTTTCGCAGATCCGCCAATCCGCTTCTGGATCTCTCGCCGTTTGCCATCCCGACATTCGCCTTTTCAACGCTGTCTGCCGGCACGGCGTCGAGGCTGGCGATCAACGCCATGCCGTTTCTGATCCCGCTTCTTTTCCAGGTCGGCTTCGGTCTCGATGCGATCGCGACGGGAACCTATATTCTGGTCTATTTCGCCGGCAACCTGGCGATGAAATCGGTGACGACGCCGCTTCTGCGCCGGTTCGGCTTTAGAACGGTTCTGGTGATCAACGGCATGATCGCCGCAGCCTCTATCGCCGCCTGCGCCATTCTGTCGCCGGCAACGCCGGACGCGGCAATCTACGCGCTCCTGTTCATTGCCGGGCTCTCCCGGTCCATGCAGTTCACGGCGTTGAACACGGTGGGCTTTGCCGACATTACACCGGCACAACGCAGTTCCGCATCGACGCTGTCGAGCATGCTGCAGCAGCTCTCCATGGTGCTTGGCGTCGCTGTCGCCGCGGCGGTTTTGAGCCTGTCTCAACATCTGCGTGGCGGAGCATCGCTGTCGCTCGCCGATTTTCGATGGTCATTCGTTGCAATCGGCGCAATCGGCATCATTGCGTCGCTCCGTTTTTTAGGGTTGCAACATAATGCCGGCGTCGAGGTCTCCGGGCATTCGCCGAAGTAAAGGCTGTACTTTCCTAGCTTCTCAAAGGTATGGGCCCATTCGTCTTGACGTTTTCCATGGACACGCAGGTGCGGAAACTCTTCACATTGCCACCCTCGAAAAACAGCTCCCGTGTCAGCTCGGTATATTCGGCCATGTCCCGGGCGTTCAGGATCAGGATGAAATCCATCTCACCGGTGACGTAGTAGCACTGCCGCACCTGCGGGCAGGCGAGGAAGCGCGCCTTCATCGCATCGATGAGATCCAGCCGTTCGTTTTCGGTGGTCACCTCGACGACGATGGTCAACGGCCGCCCGACGGCAACCTCGTCGATGATCGACACATCCCGCTGGATGACCCCTTGTTCGCGCAGCTGCTGCAACCGCCGCGTAACAGCAGGAGGTGACAGGCCGATGGTCTCGGCGATGACGCGCTGCGGCGTCTGGTTGTCGACCTGCACGAACTGAAGAATTTTCAGATCGAAATCATCGATGGTCATCGTCCGCTTCTTCTTCATTGGTATCCCCGACGTTCAAACAGGCTCGCCACGCAAGTGGCGCTTTCTGACGTTTATTCCGCCAACTGCAACAACTGCGGAATTTTGATGCAAATCATGGGGCGAATAAGATCACAAATAAAGTGTGCAACGCAATAATCTACCGGCCAGTGGAACGCTTGGGGAGAGCGATGCAGATAGAATTGAACACGATGAACGCCTTTGGAGCACAATTGACGGATGCGGAACGGACGGCCACCGGCAAGGATGCCCCGGCCGCCGTTCGCCCCTATCTGTCCTTGTGGGGAGCCTTGGAAACGACCGCCCTGGTTTCGCTTCCGGCATTGGCGACAGAAACGGGGACGGCGCATGTCTTTCTGAAGAACGAAGCCGAACGTCTCGGTCGCGGCAGCTTCAAAGCGCTTGGCGGCGCCTATGCCGTCATGGTGCTGTTCAAGACCCTCTGGGAGGAGCAGCTGGGCACGCGCGCCGAGATATCGCACCTCACCTCTGCCGAAGCGCGCGCTTTCGCCAAAACCGTCACCGTCTGCTGCGCGACGGACGGCAATCATGGAAAATCCGTCGCTGCCGGTGCCCGCCTTCTCGGCTGCACCTCCGTCATCTTCGTCCATGCCGGCGTTTCGGCCTCCAGAATCGAGGCGATCGGCGCCGACGAGATCATCCAGATCCAGGGTTCCTATGATGAATCGGTCGAGGCGGCCGAGCGGGTCGCCGGGGAGAGAGGCTGGCTGCTGGTGTCGGATACGTCGTGGCCCGGCTACGAAACCATCCCCGCCCTTGTCGCCCAAGGCTACACGATTCTTGCGGAAGAAGCGTTGCAGCAGGTCGAAGACCTTGGTTTCGGCCCTCCGACCCATGTCTTTCTGCAAGCTGGTGTCGGCGGGTTTGCAAGCAGCATCGCCGGGTATCTGAAGGACGCGCTGGGTGCCTCTGATCTTGCCGCGGTCATCGTCGAGCCGGATCTTGCCGCCTGCCTGTTCGCCAGCGCCCGTGCCCGGTGCCTGACGAGCGTTACGCCCACCGCGCCGACGGTGATGGCCATGCTGGAATGCTACACGCCGTCGCTGATCGCCTGGCGCATTCTGGAGAAAACCGCCGATGCCTTCATGACCGTCTCGGAGGAACAGGCGAAGGATGCCATGCGGCGTCTGGCCTTTCCGCAAGACGGCACACCGGCCATCATCGCCGGAGAAAGCGGCGCTGCGGGACTGGCCGGATTCCTGGCCCTCGCCAACGATCCCGTTGCCCGCGCAAAGCTCAATCTTGGAAAAGACAGCCGCGTTCTTGTCATCAACACCGAAACGGCGACCGACCCTCGCTCCTACGAGGATATCGTCGGTGTCGCCCCGGACATGATCGCGCGCGGCGGCAAGACATGACCGGCGCATCGTCAGCAGCATTCACAGTGATCAGATAATCAGGGCCTGAAAGGATTTACCCATGTCGACAGGATTAATATTGCCAAAGCGCGGCTTCACACCACAGGAATTCGAGCAGCGCGTGGCGCGGGCGCAAACCATCATGCACCGCCATGGCTTCGACGCACTGCTGCTGACCGCGCCGCCGAACATCCGGTATTTCACGGGCTTCGATTCCCAGTTCTGGGAAAGCCCCACCCGTCCCTGGTTCGTCGTCGTTCCGCTCGAGGGAGCGCCGATCGCAGTTATTCCGGAAATCGGCGCGCCGGAAATGGCGCTCACCTGGATGACGGACATCCGGACATGGCCGGCACCCGTTCCGCATGATGACGGCCTGTCGCTTCTGCGGTCCACCATCGGCGCCCTCCCCCGGCGCTTCGGCAGGATCGGCGCCGAAATGGGCCGGGAGATGTCACTGCGCATGCCGGTCTCCGAGTTCCTTTCCCTGCGCGACACGCTCGGATCATCCATCGAAGACGGATCGCCATGCATCTGGGAGATCCGCATGGTCAAGACGGCAGCCGAGATCGACCACATTCACTACATCTGCCAGATCGCCAGCGATGCCTATGAGGCTCTGCCGTCGCAGATTTCGATCGGCGAAAATGAGCGGGAAGCCGTGCGCAAGCTGCGGATCGACATTGCCCGCAGAGGCGCCGATTCCACCCCCTTCATGCCGGCGATTTCGGGACCGGGCGGTGTTCCGCAAATCGTCTGCGGCCCGCATGACCGCACGCTTGAGCAGGGCGACATTCTCTTCATCGACACGGGCTCCACCTTCGACGGCTATTTCTGCGACTTCGACCGGAACTACGCGATCGGAACGGTGGCCGACGAAGCCCGCCGGGTGCACGAGGCTCTGTGGCTGGCAACGGAAGCCGGCATCGCCGCCGCCGTGCCGGGCGCCACCACGGATGATGTCTGGCGGGCCATGTCGGCGATCATCGAGGAGGCCGGCGCCATCGGCAACAATGTCGGCCGCCTCGGTCATGGTCTCGGCCTTCAGCTGACGGAACCGCCGTCCCACCGTTTGGGCGACGGCACGGTGATCGTCGAAAACATGGTGCTGACCATCGAGCCGGGCATGGAATATGCGCCGGGCAAGATGATCGTCCACGAGGAAAACATCGCTGTCACCGCGGACGGCGCCCGCCTCCTGACCAAGCGGGCACCGCGCGAACTGCCGGTCATTCGCTGACGACCTCGACCGCTCCATATCGGTCAACTGCTTCATAACCGAGACGGCCAAGCCGCTCTTCTTAAAAAAGGGGAAATACGATGACGCATGCAAAATTCAGGACGACGAACCATAGGAACCGCCTTGCCGGGGGACTTTGCGCCCTCGCTCTGACCATTATCACAGGCAGCGCGGCGACTGCGTCCGATCTGGCCACGGTCGAAAGCGGCACCCTCCTTGTCGGATCGGATCAGGTCTATCCGCCCTATGACTATGTCGAGGATGGCGTCACCAAGGGGCTCGATGCCGACGTGATGGCGCTGATCGGTCCGAAACTCGGACTGGAGGTGAAGTTCGTCGATACGCGCTTTGCCAATCTCATTGCCGGCCTTCAGGCCAACCGTTTCGACATGATCGCTTCGGCGCTCTATGTGACCGCCGCCCGTGCGAAAGTCGTCGACTATATCCCCTACGCCAAGACCGGCGGATCGCTGACGGTGCGCAGCGCGGATACGTTTGCGCCGAAAACGCCGGAAGACCTGTGCGGCAAACGTGTCGGCAACCTGAAGGGCGCTGCCTGGGTTCCGGAGCTGATGAAAGTATCCGAGGCAAGCTGCACATCGGCGCCGATCACGGTTCAGGAATATGCGACCTCGGCCGAGGCCGCCCAGGCGCTGCTATCGCAAGGCGTCGATGTCGTGTTCGATGACGCAGGCGTCTCGCAGGCTGCCGTCGCTGCCTCCGGCAACCGCCTGAAAATAACCTCCGATACGATCCTGTTTCCGGTCGTCATGGGCATCGCGGTAAAGAAGGGCAACACGGCGCTCGGTGAAAAAGTCGAAAAAGAGCTGCAGGCGCTGATCGCGTCCGGCGAGTACGCCAAGCTTCTTGAGAAATACAATCTGGCGATGCCCTCCCCGGGCGAAATCGAACAGTCCCTTCAAGGAACGAACTGATCGAACAGCCGGATCCGGCCGCGGGAAAGCGGCAGGATCCGGACATTTGCCACGGAGTGTGCGCTTTTCATGGATTTTGACTGGACCTATACCTTCAAGCTGTTCTGGAGCCGCGACTTCTGGACCGCGACGCTGCTCGTCGTCGAGTTGAGCCTTGCCAGCTGGACGATCAGCGTCGTGCTGGGCTTCCTTCTCGCGCTGGCGCGGCAATCGCCCGTGCTGGTCATCCGGAAAGCCGCATCCGCCTATATCTGGTTCTTCCGCAGCCTGCCGCTGCTCGTGCTGCTCATCTTCGTCTACAACCTGCCGCAGGCCTTCCCCTCGACGAGTGCATTCCTGTCGATCCCCTTCGTCTCGGGGCTGATCGCCCTGGTTCTCAGCGAGACCGCCTATATCGCCGAGATACACCGGGGTGCCTTGCTCGCGATCAACCGGGGTCAGTATGAGGCCGGACATGTGCTCGGCCTGCGCAAGTTCGGCATCCAGCGGCTGATCGTCATCCCCCAGGCGCTGCGCGTTGCCTTGCCTGCGCTGGGCAATGAATACATTTCCATCGTCAAACTCACCTCGCTGGTCTCGGTCATCTCGCTGGCCGAAATCCTGCTGGTGGGACAGCGCTATTACACACAGAACTTCAAGGTCATGGAGACCATGCTGGCGGTGGCGTTCTACTACGTTCTGATCGTCACCGTGTTCGATACACTACTGAAAATGCTGGAAAAGCATCTCGACTTTTCCAGAAAGGCAACGGCACTGTCCGGTTCCGTGCCAATGGCCACTACGGCCGAAACCCCGATCACGGCAACATCCCTCGAAAAGCCCTCCCATCCCGCCATCCATCTCGATGCCGGCGGAAAACGCTTCGGCGACAGCGTCGTCTTCGCCAATCTCGACCTCACCGTCGCGCAAGGCGAGGTTGTCTCCATCATCGGCCCCTCGGGCTCCGGCAAAACCACGCTGATCCGGTCCCTCAACGGGCTGGAGACGCTCGAACAGGGTGTGGTCTACCTCAATGGCCGTGCGTTCCTTGCCGGCAGTGAAGAGCGCCTGAGTGCGACCCTGCCCCGGCACGGGTGCGAGATGCTGGAAATCGGCATGGTGTTCCAGAGTTTCAATCTCTTCCCCCACCGCACCGTGCTCGAAAACATCACGCTTGCCCCGCGCTATCATCACAGGGGTAGCAAGGCCGAGATCCAGGCGGCGGCGCGCGCCACGCTGCATCAGGTCGGCATGCTCGCCCACGAGCTGAAATATCCGCATCAGCTGTCCGGCGGCCAACAGCAGCGCGTGGCGATCGCCCGGGCACTGGCCATGGAGCCCTCGGTCCTGCTCTTTGACGAGCCGACATCGGCGCTTGATCCCGAAACCGTCGGCGAGGTCCTGCGCATTATCGCCGATCTGGCCAGATCCGGACGGACCATGGTGATCGTCACGCATGAGATGAAGTTCGCGCTCGATGTCTCGGACCGCGTCATTTTCATGGAAAAAGGACAGATCGCCTTCAACGGCTCACCGGAGGCGCTGCGCCAGCAGTTGCAGCAGGGCGATCGCCTGTCCGAATTCGTACGGCTCTGACCGGGAGAACCCGATGCATGCTCTTTCGATAAACACCGGCCGGCTGATGGGCCGTATCCAGCAGCTCGGAACCATCGGCCGTGATGCCGAGGGTAGGCTGGCGCGGACAGCCTGCTCCGATGCCGACAAGGCCGGGCGGGATATGCTCGCCGGATGGATCACCGATGCCGGACTGGAGCTGGCGGTTGACCGGATCGGCAATATCTTCGGGCTATGGAAGACGGCCGGGAACGCGCGCCACGCGCCCGTTCTCGTCGGCTCCCACATCGATACGGTCATCGATGCGGGGATCTTCGACGGCTGCTACGGTGTGCTGGCCGGGCTGGAGGTTATCCAGACACTGCGCGAGGCCGGTTTCGTGCCGCCCCGGCCGATCGCCGTTGCCGCCTTCACCAATGAAGAAGGCGTGCGCTATGCGCCCGACATGATGGGGTCTCTGGTCCATGCCGGAGGATTGCCCCTGGAACAGGCGCTTGCCACGGTCGGCACGGACGGAAGCATTCTCGGCGCCGAACTGGAGCGCATCGGCTACGCCGGCACTGAAGAGCCTGGTTTTCTGCAACCGCACGCCTATATCGAGTTGCACATCGAGCAGGGCCCCATTCTCGAACGCGAAGAAATATCCGTTGGTGCGGTCGAAAACCTGCAAGGCATCTCCTGGCACCGCATCACCATCGATGGCGAGGCAAACCACGCGGGCACGACGCCCATGTCGATGCGCCGCGATGCCGGCCATGCGGCGGCAGCAATCAGCGTCTTCGTGCACGATCGCGCCGCCGCTTCAACCGGCGGGACGGTCGCGACCGTTGGCTGTATCCGTTTCGAGCCCAACGCGATCAACGTCATCCCGTCACGCGCCACAATGACCGTCGATCTGCGCGATCCGGATGCAACGAACCTTGCCGCAGAAGAAGGAAAACTTGCCGGGTATCTGGAAACGCTCTCCGCGCAAACGGGTGTGACGATCGCCACGGAACAGCTCGCCCGGTTCGACCCGGTGATATTCGATGCGGGAATCGTTGCCTGCGTCGAGGCGGCTGCGGCCAAACGCGGTCTTTCAACGCGGCGCATGACCTCCGGCGCGGGGCACGATGCGCAAATGATGGCGCGCATCACGGCAGCCGGAATGATCTTCGTCCCCAGCCGTGCCGGCGTCAGCCACAACCCCGGGGAATTTACCGAAGACGCCGAGCTTGCCGCAGGGGCAAACGTGCTTCTGGATGTGGTGATGGATCGGGTCAACACCTGACCGGTGAGAGCTCTGCGCTTATGCTGGCTCCTGGTATTCATTTGCAGTTCAGACGAGATATCCACGCGCTGAACAGCGCCACGCGCGGGGAGCAGCTTCGAACACGCGCTCGAAATCAGCCCCGGGCTTGCAGGCCCCTGCCGATGTCTGTAGTCGGGTGGCATCTGATATCTGTCGTTCAGTGGAGTGAGTACGTTGAACCTGAAGTCTGCCATTTTTGCCGTTGGCCTCGCTTTTTCCCTGTCCACCTATGCCCATGCCGATGATGGCAAAACTGCCTTTGACAAGGGGGACTACCAAGCCGCATTGCAATACTGGCAGCCTTTGGCAGACAAGGGGGATGCGGCCGCGCAATTCGGCCTCGGGCTTCTGTATGAAGGCGGAACCGGCGTTGAGGAGGATACTGCCAAGGCCTTTGCGCACTATCAAAAATCCGCGGATCAGGGATATGCCCTGGGGCAAAATGCGGTGGGACACATGTATCAGCTGGGTCTCGGGGTTGACGAAAATCCGGAGGAGGCCGTTGCCTGGTTCCGCAAGGCTGCCGATCAGGGGCTCGCAAAGGGCCAGCGCAACCTCGGCTTCATGTATTCGAACGGCAGCGGAGTCGAGGAGGACGATGCTCAAGCCCTTGCGTGGTTGCTGAAGGCGGCGGCTCAAGAGGATGACTTCGCGCAATATTATCTCGGCAACATCTATTCGAACGGATATGGCGTCGAAAAGGATGATGCACAGGCAGCAGGCTGGTATCGCAAGGCCGCCGAGCAGGACAACGTCGACGCACAGAACGCTCTCGGACTGGCCTATGAATATGGCACCGGAGTATCCCAAAGCGATGCGGACGCGGTCATCTGGTACCGCAAAGCGGCTGATCAGGGCGATGCGCGCGCGCAGATGAGCATCGGCAACATGTATCTCGAAGGGCTTGGCGGACTGACGCAGGATGCAAGCCAGGCCGTCGAATGGTACCGGAAATCGGCCGACCAGGGCTACGACGTCGCGCAGGACAACCTCGGGCTCCAATATGCCGCCGGGAATGGCGTTGCCAAGGATGAAGCACAAGCCCTCGCCCTGTTTGAAATGGCGGCGGAGCAGGGATACGCGAAATCGCAATACAATCTCGGTGTGATGTACAATCTGGGACTTGGCGTTCCCAAAGACAAGGACAAGGCAATCTACTGGTGGCGCCTGGCCGCTGAGCAGGACCTGGAAAGCGCGAAAGAGGCGCTGACGGCCGCCGGCGAATAAGGTCGCGGCAGACACGTCCGTCCCATGGCCTTTGGCGGGTCTTGCCGCGTTTTACGGCGACTTCGACGATTTCCCCTTGATCTAGTTGCGTGCGCCGATTTTGATCGAGATCTCCCTTGAAGGTTATTGCGGGTTCAACAGCGGTCGAACCCGCCTGCATTCCATCACACCATTGCCATAACCCGGCGGCCTCAACAGCCGCCGCGAGACGCGGCCTCCATGCCTGAACGCAAAACCGTTCATCTCTGGCAGAAGACTGCCCTACCGGTCTCTGCCAACGATCACGGAAAGGACCGTTGGCCGCACGCGTTACGCTATTTCCGCCGTCGCCACATCACCTGAAGCGATGGAGATCGCCTCCCTCACCGCCAATTCGGCCATGGCAAGTGCAGCCTCGCGGGTTTTGGCGGCGGCAACGAAGCGGCCGTTGTGGCAGAAGCTTGCACCTTCCACGCCGCAAGCGGCCTCCAGATCGCCATTGGTCAAACCGGCCCAGGCGGCCGGCAGATCGGCGCGGACCTCAAAACCTTCGTCGGCGCGGCGGATGGTGGTCAGGCACCAATCCTTGTCACGCGGGTGAACGACGAACAGCAGGTGATCGGCGCCTGCCTTGACGATGGCAGGGCGGAACGGCATGCCCATCGGCAGCTCCAGAATGCGCCCCTCGCCGGCGTCCACGATCGCCCGGTGCACCAACGCCTCGGCCCGTAATTTCGCAGCGCTTTTGCCGATCCTTGCCTCGACAAAACTGCGGGCAATGGCCAGAGCCGCGTGGAAAGCGCGATCGTCGGCGTCCGGATCGGTCTCGTCGAAAACGGGCTTCAAGGTTTCCAGCAGAGCCGGCAAGGTCAGGCCGCCCAGCAACCCGGCAACCGACGGGCTGAGCGCGCCATTGTCGACCAGATCGACCGGCAGCACGAAGCTGGCATCGAACGAGGCATGAACGGTCTCGACATGCCCTTCCGGAACACCGGACGCCAGGAGATAATCATGGCCGTAATGCTTCCAGATCAATCCGAACGAACTGTATGGCTGGCCATCCTCCCGCAACGGCGCGCCGCGCTGGTGGTGATCAAAGATCTGCGCCGCAGCGTCATAGACGCCGCCGACATCATAGATGATGCGGTCTGCGCCGGGTGTGATCCATTCCGGCGCCCGGCTGCGGATCAGACGCGCCTGCGGGAAAAGCCGGGTCAGGATGACGCTGGACAGCAGTTCATCGGCATGGAAGCCACCGGAATGGGTGACGAGGAAATCTGGAGTCATGCCGAATGCACCTTGTTGTTTAATGAGGGCCGTTTGCGGTTCGCACCAGATAGCCATTGCTGGGTGTCATCTCAACCCGCTATCTGCTGTTTCCTCTGTGTTAGGACGGCCAACACTGCCGCCGCACATGGCAAAGACCCTGACACCACCACATGGGCACCGGTTAGCCCCTCTCGGCCCATGTCCCGATCAGCATGGTCATGAAGCGCTCCGCCGCCGGCGAAAGCGTTGCACCGCGGCGGCGCACGATGCCTATCGTTCGCGAGATTTCGGGGTTGCGGATCGGTCTCGTGACGAGGAACGGGTGCTCCTCCGGAGGCGTGGCGAGCTTCGGCAGAACCGAAATCCCAAGCCCGGCCTCCACCAGACCAAGCGATGTCGATAGATGCGTCACCTCGTAGGACCAGCGCAATGTCAGGTTCGACTTCGCAAGTGCCGCGTCGAGAAGCGTGCGATTGCCGCTGGAGCGATGGACCGTGATCAGTTGATACGGCGCCAGATCACCCCATTCGAGCTCGCTCTTTGCTGCCAGCGGATGATCCTTGCGTGCCGCCAGAACGAAGGGATCCTCGATCAGTCGGTCGAAGATCAAGTCGGGATCCGAGAAGCCCATGATATTGATGCCGAACTCCACCTCGCCGCGGGCGACAGCCTGCAGACCGTCGGTCGCCGGCAGGTCGAGGATGCGAAACCGGATATGGGGATATTCGGCGCTGAACTGCTTGATGACCGTCGGCAGGAAATAGAAGGCCGCCGTCGGCAGGCATGCGATTGTCACCAGACCGCTGCGCTGTGAGCCAACGTCGCGCACCGCAAACAGCGACGTATCGAATTCCTCCA
This sequence comes from Pararhizobium polonicum, assembly GCF_001687365.1. GTDB lineage: Bacteria > Pseudomonadota > Alphaproteobacteria > Rhizobiales > Rhizobiaceae > Pararhizobium > Pararhizobium polonicum. The sequence goes on along the minus strand of NZ_LGLV01000009.1, from coordinate 80,206 downwards.
GCATGCGCCGCACCAGGGGGATCAGCTCCGCACCAAGGGCCGTTGTCGAGACATGCCGCGTCGTGCGTTCGAGCAAAGGCGCCCCGATTGCCAATTCCAGCTTTTGAATTCGCCGGCTCAGTGCCGGCTGGGACAGGTTGAGGGCTTCGGCGGAGCGGTGGAAATTTTCAAGCTCGACGACCGAGAGAAACGCACGCAGATCCAATATCTCGCAATTAATGCTCACAACGCATCACTCCCTCTGATATTCGCATTTCACATATCAATCATTTTGCCGCTTACTGCAACAAAGAAGCTGATTGATCTTTAAATCACATCAGTAAGCGGACACAAGCATGAATGATCTGATTTCCATTCCCTGCGTTCTGATGCGAGGCGGCACATCCAAAGGGCCGTTCTTTCTCGCATCCGACCTCCCGTCGGATCCGCGCCAGCGCGATCAGATCCTGCTTTCGGTGATGGGATCCGGACACCCGCTGCAGATCGACGGTATCGGCGGCGGCAACCCGGTCACCAGCAAGGTCGCCATTGTCGGCCCGGCAACCGTAGCGGAGGCGGATGTGGATTATTTGTTCGCCCAGGTCCGCATCGATCAGCAATTCGTCGATACGTCGCCCAATTGCGGGAACATGCTGGCCGCCGTCGGTCCGTTCGCGATCGAGGCAGGACTTGTCCAATCGGCAACCGGCGTAACCCGTGTGCGCATACACAACGTCAATACCGGCAAACTGATCGAAGCCGAGGTCCCGACCCCCGATGGCCGTGTCGCCTATATGGGAGACGCCTCGATCGATGGCGTGCCAGGCAATGCAGCCCCGATCGCGCTGACCTTCATGGATGCTGCCGGCGCACGCACAGGCAAGCTTTTCCCCACCGGTAACCCGCGCGACAGGATCGATGGCATCGATGTGACCTGCATCGATTGCGCGATGCCGATGATGCTGCTTGAGGCCGCTGCCCTCGGTGTAACGGGCAATGAATCCGCAGCCGAACTCAATGCCAACAGCACATTGCTGCAGCGGCTGGAAACATTGCGGCTCGAGGCCGGCCGGCGCATGGGCATGGGCGATGTCAGCAACCAGGTCACGCCCAAGCCGGTTTTGATCTCAAGACCCGGCGGGGGGGGCGATCTGCGCGTGCGCTATTTCATGCCCCATCAGTGCCACCCGTCTCTTGCAACGACCGGTGCGGTCGGCATCGCTACGGCGTGCATCAGCGACGGAACCGTCGCCTCGCGGCTGATCGGCGACCGCAAACCACCGATCGTTCTCGTTCTGGAACATCCAAGCGGCCGCCTGGACGTCAAGCTGGATACCCGCGACGGCAAGACAACTGCAGGAATTCTGCGGACGGCCCGGCGCCTCTTCGAGGGGCACGTCTTTGCAAAACCTATCGCGCAAATGGTTTGCGCGGCATAATCAAAAGTGGTTGCCGGGAGGGCGCCACACATCAGGGAGGAATATACATGCGTAAACTCATACTCGCTCTTGCCGCAACCGTCGCTTTCGCCGGTTCGGCTTTTGCGGAACCCGTCCGTATCAGCGTCGGATCCTACAACCTCAACAACCTCCCCTTCCCGGTTGCCGCAGGCCTCGGTCTTTACGAGAAGGAAGGTCTCGACGTGACGGTCGAAAACTTTGCGTCCGGCGGCTCCAAGACGCTGCAGGCGCTTGTTGCCGGCTCGACGGATATCGCCGTCGGCTTCTACGATCACACGATCCAGATGCAATCGCAGAACAAGTCCGTCGTCGGATTCGTGCAGCTGGCGCGCAATTCAGGCCTGGTTCTGGCCGGAGGCAAGAGCACGACTTTCGATCCGGCCAAACCGGAGACGATCAAGGGCGCGAAAATCGGCATCACCGCACCCGGCTCATCCTCCGACTTCTTCGTCCGCTACTATCTGCAGCGCCATAATCTTTCGGCCGATGAGGTCTCGCTGATCGGCGTTGGCTCGGGCGCGGCCGCAGTCGCGGCTCTCGAGCAAGGGAAAGTCGATCTCCTGGTCAACTACGATCCTGCGGCGACCTTTATCGAGGCCAAGGGTGTCGGCAAGATTCTGATCGACGCCCGCAGCGACGAAGGTGCCAAGGAAATCTACGGCGGAATCTACCCGACCTCCGTCCTCTATGCGACGCAGTCCTATATCGACAAGAACCCGGACACCATCCAGAAGGTCACGAATGCGACCGTCAAAGCCCTGGCATGGATGAACACGCACAGCGCCGAAGAAATCGTCGAAACACTGCCGAAGGAATTCATTTCCGGCGATCGGGACACCTACGTGAAGGCCGTCCAGAATGCCAAGCCGATCTTCTCGGTGGACGGCCGCTTCAGCGAGACCGACACGCAGACGCCATTGGCGGTTCTCAAGAGCTTTAACGAAAAGGTTGCTGCCGCAACCATCGATCTTTCCAAAACCTACACGAACGCATTCGTGGACAAGGTCACGGACAAGACTACCAACTGATCCGAGGAGGAGGCCATGTCTTTGGCTGTCGTAAAACCCACGCCTATCCCGACGGGAGAGCAAAGCGCAAAGTCGATGGTATCGATCGATGCTGTGACAATGTCGTTCGGTTCCTACGTTGCGGTGCAGGACGTCAATCTGACGGTTGCCGATGGCGAATTTCTCGCCATCGTCGGCCCGACCGGTTGCGGAAAGAGCACCATTTTGAATGCGATCGCGGGCCTTCTGAAGCCCGCAAGCGGAACGGTCTCGATTGACGGCTGTCCGGTCAAGGGCGTCCAGAACGATATCGGCTATCTCTTCCAGCAGGACGCGCTGCTTCCGTGGAAGACATCCATCGAGAATGTCGAACTCGGACTGATGTTCCGGGGCGTTGGAGCCACTGAGCGCCGCGAACGCTCGATGAGCTGGCTTGCCAAGGTCGGCCTCAAGGGCTTCGAGCACCGCTATCCGCACCAATTGTCCGGTGGGCAGCGCAAGCGTGTCCAGATGGCGCAGGCCCTCATTGCCGGCCCGAAGGTCATCCTGATGGACGAACCCTTCTCCGCGCTCGACATCCACACGCGGCATCTCATGCAGAATGAATTGCTGCGCCTCTGGCAGGAGGAGCGCCGCGCCGTGGTCATGATCACACATGACCTCGAAGAGGCAATCGCGCTCGGAGACCGCGTCGCCATTCTGGCCGCCGGGCCCCGTTCACGGGTCATCGAAAGTTTCCCAGTCGATCTCGAACGGCCACGGGATGTGGCCGAGATCAAACTCGATCCACGCTTCATGGATCTGTATCGCAACATCTGGGCTTCCCTGCGCGGCGAAGTGGAGAAAAGCTATGAACGTCGTGACTGAACGCATGATCCAGATCGGTATGCTGGTTTTTATCCTCGGCGGCTGGCAGCTCGGCGTGACCGCCGGCTTCATCGACGTCTTCTTCTTTCCGGCTCCACTCGACATCTTCAACCAGATTGTCAGCTGGATTGCCGATCCCGGCTTCTATCGCCATGTCTCGATCACACTGACGGAGACCGTGCTGGGTTATGTCATCGGTACTGGGTTGGGCGTTGCGGCCGGCGTATGGCTTGGCCTGAGCCGTAGCGCGGCACGGATTCTGGATCCCTTCATCAAGGGCCTGAACGCCATTCCCCGCGTCGTGCTTGCACCGATTTTCGTGCTTTGGCTGGGGCTCGGGCTCTGGTCGAAGGTGGCGCTGGCCGTAACGCTGGTGTTCTTCATCACCTTCTTCAACGCCATGCAGGGCGTGCGCGAAGTCAATCCGGTCGTCCTTGCCAACGCGAAGATCCTCGGCGCCAAGCGGTCTGATCTGCTGCGGCACGTCTATTTTCCCGCTGCGGCAAGCTGGATCCTGTCCTCGCTTCGCACCTCCGTCGGTTTCGCGGTGGTCGGCGCCATCATCGGCGAATATCTCGGCTCCTCGGCCGGCCTCGGCTATCTGATCGCCCAGGCGGAAGGCAATTTCGATGCGGTTGGCGTGTTCGCAGGCATCATTATCCTGGCCATGTTCGTGCTCATCATCGACCGCATTCTCGACGTGCTGGAAGGCCGGCTCATCAAGTGGAGACCGAACGCCACGGAAGAGAGAACGGCATAGGCTGACGGGGGACTGCTTGCGTTCAGGATTTCTGCAACGCGGCAGTCCCCCTTTCCTTTGACGAGCAGCTTTGCAGATGCTGCCTGCGCCAGGCCTTCGGGCTCTGGCGCTCCGGTTCAAGGTCTTCCAACCCGGTTGTATTTTGCTTCACGCGTGGCAGGAGGACTGTCAACAGCGAGTGCGCGCGGGGTTGATATTCCCGTGTATTCCGTCACCGGCACCATCAAGTCCCTCGATGACGGCCGTTTCGCTGCGGACGTGGACGAAGAGCCCAACGCTGCCCAATACAGCCCCTTGGCTGGAAACGAGGATGGCCGGACATTACGGCCCGGCCATCCACTCTTGATTCACGGAGTTACGTCGCGGCGTGATGCGTCAGGCCGCCTTTACAAGGTCGCCGTGCGGATCAAGGACGTATTTGGTCGCGGCCCCCTGGTCGAAGCTCTCGTAGCCCTGAACCGCATCATCGAGCGGGATCACCTTCGCATTGACGATATCGGCGATCGGCAGCCGGTCATGCAGGATCGCCTGCATCAGTTGGCGATTGTACTTGAGCACCGGCGTCTGGCCGGTATGGAACGACTGTGCCTTGGCCCAGCCGAGACCGAAACGGAGCGACAGGTTGCCCTGCTTGGCGGCATTGTCGACGGCGCCCGGATCCTCGGTCACATAGAGGCCCGGAATACCGATCGACCCCGCCGCGCGCGTGATTTCCATCATCTGGTTGAGCACGATGGCCGGCTGCTCGCCCCCCGCATGACCGCGAGCCTCGAAACCGACGGCATCGATTGCACTGTCCACCTCGTTGGTGCCGACGACCTGCGCAATCATGTCTCCAAGGCGATCACTCTTCGACAGGTCGATCGGTTCGAAGCCAACTCTCGCCGCGTGGGCAAGACGATCCTTGTTGAAGTCGCCGATCATGACGACGGCCGCACCGAGAATGCGGGCAGAGGCGGCAGCCGCGAGACCGACCGGACCGGCGCCCGCGACATAGACGGTGGACCCCACCCCGACACCGGCGCGCACCGCACCATGGAAACCGGTGGGCAGGATATCGGAAAGCATGGTGAGATCACGGATCTTCGCCATCGCCTTGTCGCGATCCGGGAATTTCAGCAGATTGAAATCGGCATAGGGAATGGTGACGTAGCGCGCCTGTCCACCGATCCAGCCGCCCATATCGACATAACCATAGGCGCCGCCGGCACGCGACGGATTCACGGTCAGGCAGACACCGGTATCCTGAGACTTGCAGCAGCGGCAGCGGCCGCAGGCAACGTTGAACGGCACCGAAACAATATCGCCGACCTCCAGCATCTCCACATCGATGCCCTTCTCGATCACCTCACCGGTAATCTCGTGTCCGAGAACAAGGCCCGGCATGGCCGTGGTCCGGCCGCGCACCATATGCTGGTCCGAACCGCAGATATTGGTTGAGATCACCTTCAGGATGACCCCGTGTTCGATCCGGCGGCCGTCCGGTGCCTCGAGTTTTGGGTCGTCGATGTCCCTGACCTCGACCTTGCCGGGCCGCAAATAGACGACGCCTCTGTTTCTGCTCATGTAAACTCCTCCTATGGTCGCAATATCTCGATCCGCCGCCCAAAAGAGGCGGCAAACCATTCCAGACAACCTGCCTCCTCTGCAGGCCGGATAACCACAACGCCTCCGGATGAGGCCGAGGCGGCCGAACCCAAAGGTGTCTACACACGGAAGACGGGGATGAGAGAATGAACGGTGCAGATGCAAACCTGCCACGTCCCGCCTCCTGATCGCCCACCGCAATCCGCCGGGTTATTCCGTTCAAGGCTGGTTTCCGGACTTCGGAACCATCCTTTCGGACCTTCCCGGGGTATTCTCCCCCGATGATGTCCGTCGAGATTTGCAGTTCCGCTACCGTTGCGGGGGCAGCGCCGGCATCGCACCGGCTTCCCAATTATCCATATCCTTCACTGTCGACATGGCACCCTGAACATCACGAACAGACCACGGGCGGAAGCAAACAGCGGCGGTGAAAACGACATCGGCGCGGTGCAAAGACGACAGCCTGCCGATTAAGGCCGCACACACGCTTCACCCGGCGTGGGCTCCCGATACCGTCAGAACGTCATGGTTCCACGGCGAGTGCTTGAGCAAAATCCACGAGAGAATCCGGTGCGAGACCGGTGCTACCGCACGACGGTCAATGGTTCCTCATCGCCGCGACATCACTGGCAAGAACGCCACGAAAATGGCGACGGCACGACAAGGACCGGATCATCCCGGCCCATGGAACTTCGCGCGGATTGACGCGTTTGACCACCGAGTGATCAGCTATGATAGCGCCTTCGTGAAAAATTCAACTTCAAGTGCAGACGCAGACCCGATGGGTGCCGACACCTTTCCCCAATGGATTGCGCGCGCTCCCTTCGGCTGTTCGAAAGAGCGCCGGGGTCAACACCTGCCCCGGGAAAAATGGCCCGCCCAACCGAAGCCAATCTTCAAGTCAGTGAACCCAGTTCAACAAGGAGAGAGAGAAAATGGCGAGGAAGACACAAGGCGATGACCACGGTATCCCTCAAGGGTCCGGCGGCGAGACCCAGCAGCGCGGAGGCCCGGTGCAGACCACCAATCACGGCGTGCCGATCTCCGACAACCAGAATTCACTGAAGGCCGGGCATCGGGGGCCAGCGCTGCTTGAAGATTTCGTCCTGCGCGAAAAGATCTTCCACTTCGATCACGAACGGATCCCCGAGCGGATCGTCCATGCAAGGGCCACCGGCGCGCACGGTTATTTCGAATGCACGAAGGCTATCCCGGAACTGACACGCGCCTCGCTGTTTCAGAAGAAAGGTGCGAAGATTCCGGTTTTCGCTCGTATTTCCACCGTGGCCGGCTCCAAAGGATCAAAGGATACACCGCGCGACGTGCGCGGCTTTGCGGTCAAGTTCTACACCAAAGAAGGCAATTGGGATCTGGTCGGCAATAATATCCCGGTTTTCTTCATCCAGGATGCGATGAAATTCCCCGACCTGATACATGCGGTAAAACCCGAGGCCGACCGGGGCTTCCCGCAGGCGGCGTCGGCGCATGACACGTTTTGGGACTTCGTCTCGCTGATGCCCGAAAGCATGCACATGGTCATGTGGGCAATGTCGGACCGCGGCATTCCGCGCAGCCTGCGGATGATGGAGGGTTTCGGCATCCACACCTTCCGTCTTGTCAATGCCAAGGGCGAGGCGACGATGGTCAAGTTCCACTGGAAGCCGAAGCTCGGCGTTCAGTCGACGACCTGGGACGAGGCAGTCAAGATCTCGGGCGCCGATCCCGACTATCATCGTCGCGACCTGTACGACGCGATCCAGGCGGGAAACTTTCCGGAATGGGACCTTGGCATTCAGGTCTTCGATGAAGCCTGGGCCGACAAACAGCCCTATGACGTGCTGGACCCGACCAAGCTCATCCCCGAGGAGGATGTGCCGGTACAAATCATCGGTCGCATGGTGCTGGATCGTTACCCCGATAATTTCTTCGCCGAGACCGAGCAGGTGGCGTTTCTGCCTTCGAACATCGTGCCGGGGATCGATTTCTCCAACGACCCGCTTTTGCAGGGGCGACTGTTCTCCTATCTCGACACCCAGAAATCACGGCTCGGAACAGCGAATTTCCACCAGATCCCGATTAACGCACCCAAATGCCCGATGCACAATTTCCAGCGTGACGGAATGATGCAGACGCAGGTGCCCAGGGGCCGGGCGAATTACGAGCCGAACAGCCTGGATGAGGCGGGCGAAGACGCCGGTCCCCGCCCCTCCGAGCAGGGTTTCGTCTCTATTGCGGCCTTTGCCGAACCGGCAACGGAAAAGCGGCGCATCCGGCCGGAGACCTTTGCCGACCATTTCAGCCAGGCACGGCAATTCTTCGCCTCGCAGACCGCCGTCGAGCAGAACCACATCATCGCCGCCATCGTGTTCGAACTGTCGAAGGTTCAACTGAAGCATGTCAGAAAGCGGGTGCTGGCGCAGCTGCGCAATATCGACGAGAGCATGGCCAGCCGCATTGCGGATGGGCTGGGGATGGATCTGCCGCCGGCCCTGCCTCCGGCAAAGGCGCCGGTCGACATGGCTCCTTCGGATGCGCTTTCCATCCTGAAACATCAGGCGCCGACACAGGGGCGCTGTCTCGGGATCCTCGTCTCCGACGGGGCCGACGGTTCCGTCGTGGAAGCCCTGAAATCGGCGGCCAAAGCCGCCGGAGCTGCGGTCAAGATCATCGCGCCGAAGGTCGCAGGTGTGCAACTGAAAGGCGGCGGCAAGCTCGAAGCCGACGAAAAGATCGACGGCGCCCCTTCGGTTCTGTTCGATGCGATCGCGCTTGTTCTATCAACCGAGGGAGCAGAATTGCTTGCCGGAGAAAAGGCAGCACTCGACTTCGTCTCCGATGCCTATGCCCATTGCAAGGCCATCGGCCATACGGATGGGGCAAAAGCCCTGCTCGACAAGGCCGGCGTCATCCATGACGGGTTCTTCTTCAACCTGGCAGGTGGCGGCGCCAAAGCCCTGACCGACAAGCTCTCGAGCCGCGATTGGTCGCGGGAAAAGAAGGTGAAGCTACCGCTCTGACGCCAGGCCACGACCGCAAGAACGGCCAGACCGCCATCGAAAATCATCGGCGGTCTGGCTGCTCATAAGCCATATGCAGGCTGATGCCGGCCGTTTCCTTGCGCACTCAGCGTCCCTACTTCCTGATGTCCTCGAACTTCAGATCAAAGCGGGCAAGGTATTTGACCAGCCGATCGGCGTCGTTGCTGCTTTTTTTCTCCAGCCGCGAGTGTGCGAACAGGGCCCTGCCGGCGGAGCTGGCGCTGATGTGCTCCCGGCAGGTATGGAGCACGGTGGCAAGCTGTGCGGCATCGAAGCGGTCGAGACGAGCGGCAGCGTCCTGGCCCAGGAGTTCGTTGAGGATTGCATCGGCTGCAACATCGTTATTCGAGAGACGCCAGAAGGCATTCAGCCTCCGGACCTCGTCATCGACGACATCGATCGTAATGCGTCCATGCGGCGCCAGCGTCGCCATGCGCGTGACGGAGGCCGACAGGTCGCGGAAGTTGGCGGTCCAGATTGCCTGCGGGCCGGTCGCGAAGGCGAGGTAACGATCGCGCGCTTCCTTGTTGAATGTCACGTTCTCTCCCTCACGTTCCAGAAAGCGCTTGAGTTCGAAGTCGAGATTGGGCTCGATGTCCTCCTTGCGCTCGCACAATGCCGGCAGCTGGAAGGTCCAGAGGTTGAGGCGTGCATAAAGATCCTCGCGGAACTTGCCCTTGCGCACATCCTCGCCGAGATCACGGTTGGTGCCGGCAAGAAGCTGGAAGTCCGCAGAAACCTCCCTGTCTGCACCGACGGGCAGGAAGCGTTTTTCTTCGATCGCGCGCAGGCACATGGCCTGTTCGTCGATACCGAGCTCGCCGATCTCGTCGAGAAACAGCACGCCCTTGTCAGCCGATTTGAGCAAACCCGAGCGCTCGCCAAGTGCTCCGGTAAATGCGCCTTTCACATGCCCGAAAAGGGTGGACATGGCCTGGTCGCCGCGCAACGTCGCACAGTTGACCTCGACGAAGGGACCGCTGACCTTGCGCTGGCTTTTCTTGAGTTCATAGATCTTGCGGGCAAGCTGGGATTTGCCCGCTCCTGTCGGGCCGGTGAGCAGAACGGGGGCTGTCGAGCGGATGACCACCCGTTCGATCTCGTCGATCATCTGGTTGAAGGCGACGTTGCGGGTCGAAATCCCCGATTTCAGGAAGGACGCCGCGTCTTCGCGCTCGGAGGCGAAGCGTTTGGCGATTTCGTCGTAGCGCGAGAGATCAAGGTCGATAATCCGGTGCGTGCCGGCAAAGTCCTGATCCGGCTCGCGGTCGCGCGGTGGCGAAAGCTGTAGCAAACGGCCCGGGATGATACGCGCCTCGGTCAGCAGGAACCAGCAGATCTGGGCCACATGCGTACCGGTGGTGATATTGATCAGATAGTCTTCCGTGTCGGGATCGAATGCGTAGCTGCGGGCGAAGTCGCGCAGATGCGTATAGACCTCGGAAAAATCCCAGGGGTCGCGAAAATTGATGACATTGCTGCGCACCTCCGTCGCAGGCGAAACGGTTCCAATATCGGCAATGATCCGGCTGGCCAGCGCGCTCGCATGGTTGTCGTGGATCAGCTCCAGCCGGTCGATGAACAGACCGGCTTGCTGGCAAAGCCCGACATTGGGCCGCCAGCGGCTCCAGCGGTTGTCCCATTTCCCCATATCCAGGGTGGTTCCCAAAATACTGATGGCAACGCGCCGCCTCATGATTTATCCAATTTTATAAAATACGATAATTTTCGATATAATATTTGACATTCCGGGACAAGACAATTCTCGGCAACCTCTTTTGATCAATAATTTTTCTCGTTGTAAAACAGATAGATACAAGAATATTTTCGGGATCAGGCGTCGTTTCGTCAAACTGGCACGCGTCTTGAAATGTATCTGGCATGAACCCAACCAAAGAGGTGCTGTCATGGTCAACAAGGCGATCTTCAAAACCTACCTCGGAAAATTGCTTCCGGGCACGGACACGAAAAACCACGCAGAAGCGCCGGCTTATATCCTGACGCCGCGCGAAGCCCTGGCGCAGTATGCCGTGACCGGCACGTTCAACGGAACCTTCTATGCGGATGGTGCCGATCAGCTGGAAGCGGTCAAGGCGCTTGCGCTTCAGGTCGAGCCAGAGTTCCTGGCCAAGGTGGCCGTCCATGCCGCCGAGAAGGGCCATATGAAGGACATGCCGGTGACGCTGCTAGCGGTGCTTTCCGGCCTTCAGAGCGAGGCGTTCGCCCGTGCGTTTCCGCGTGTGGTCAAGAGCGGCAAGATGCTGCGCGGCTTCGTCCAGGTGATGCGGTCGGGTGCGACAGGGCGCAAGTCGCTCGGCACACGGCCGAAGAAGCTGGTACAGGCGTGGTTCGAACGGGCAAGCACCGAGCAGATCCTGCGTGCAATGGTCGGCAACGACCCGTCGCTCGCCGACGTGATCCGCATGGTGCATCCGAAGCCAGCGTCGGAAGAACGCAAGGCGCTCTACGCCTGGGCGATCGGCAAGCCGCACGCCTATGCGGCGCTGCCGGACCTCGTCAAGGCGCTGGAAGCCTTCCGGCGCGACCAGACGCTGCCCGTGCCCGACGTGCCGTTCCAGATGCTGACCTCGCTGCCGCTGACGCGGGAGCACTGGGTCGAGATCGCCGAAAAGGGCAGCTGGCAGATGGTGCGGCAGAACCTCAACACCTTCGCACGCAACGGCGTGTTCGAGGTCGAGGGATTCGCCGAAACGCTGGCTGCGCGGCTGGCCGATCCGGACGAAGTCCGCAAGGCCAAGGTCTTCCCCTATCAGCTGATGATGGCGTGGAAGATGGTCGACGGCCAGGTTCCGGATGTCGTGCGCGATGCGTTGCAGGACGCGATGGATGTCGCCATTGCCAATGTGCCGTCGCTTGCCGGCAATGTGGTGCTCTGCCCCGATGTTTCCGGCTCCATGGGTTCGCCCGTGACCGGATACCGCAAGGGGGCAACGTCCTCGGTTCGTTGCATCGATGTCGCCGGTCTTATGACCGCGGCGTTCCTGCAGCGCAACCCGAAGGCGCGGGTACTGCCGTTCGAGAATGACGTGGTGAACGTCAAGCTCAACCGGCGGGATTCGGTGATGACCAATGCCGCCAAGCTGGCTGCGGTCGGCGGCGGTGGAACCAACTGCTCTGCGCCGCTGCGCAAGCTCGCAAACGAGAAGGCCAAGGTCGATCTCGTCGTGTTCATCTCGGACAACCAGTCCTGGATGGATGCGGGCAAGAGTGGCCAGCCGACGGCTGTGATGACGGAATGGGCACGGATCAAGCGGGGCAACCCGGCTGCAAAGCTGGTTTGCCTCGACATCCAGCCCTATGGCACCACGCAGGCGCCGACGCGGGATGATGTGCTCAACATCGGCGGCTTCTCGGATGCCGTCTATGGCGTGATCACAGCGTTTGCGGCCAACACGAGCGGAGCGAACGGCTGGGTGAAAACCATCGAGACGATCGAACTCTGAGACAGAAAGCAATACCCGCACCGCCGTGAACGGCGCGGGGACCGTGACGAATGCTTTGGAAACTACAGTTCACACTTCCGTGTCGCGGGTTCGAATCCCGCCGGGTCCGCCATACTATGGACCCGTAGCTCAGTCGGTAGAGCAGGAATGTTTCCAAAAACCCTCGTCGTCGCGGACGAATGACATGGCGAATGCAAAGGAAACTACATCGGCCGCGGTGGGTTCGAATCCCACAGGGGAAGTCACGTTCCCATTCTGGTAGCGGGTGTTTCCTTGAAACTGGTCGCCATGCCCGAAAGAAGCAAACGGTCGGAAACGATACTGGTGCTCCGCGAATGGAGTTGCAGGTTCGAAGCCTGCTCCGTCGTCACCTCCCACTGTGGAGAACCGGCGGGAAATTTCCGGTTGATTGCCTATTGCAGACTTGCAGCGGCGAATGCCGGGCGGAACTACAGCACCAACCGTTGGATGGTCTGGCAGGTTCGACTCCTCCTTCGCATACGCTCTCTGGCACGAGCGGGGCCATCCTGGTTTCATCCATCCTCGTCGCCGCTGCAAAGAACGACCCCGGCGAATGCCGGCAGGACTACAGGGATAGAGCGGCTCTCCGGACTTCCGGCGGGCAGGTCGGATGTTCGATCCATCCCGTGTTTTCGAAAGGAAACGCGTAGCTCAGAAAACCGTCCTGCCAAAGCTCGTCGCCGGGATCATGAAAGAACCCTGGGCGAATGCCGCCGGAGACTACAGGGGCCGCATCGCGCCATGATCATGGAATGCGTGCGGCAAGCGAGATCTCCGGCACATGCTTGTCGCCCAGGCGGTGTGACGAAACGAAACGGAACCAGAAGGACTGCAGACGCAGAAAAGACAATGACAGAGGTAATGAGCGGACAGGATTTGATCGATGCCGGCATGAGCCAGGGCAAGTGGTTTCGCGATGCGCTGGAAGCGGCCAACCGGGTGCTGAGCGACGGCGGTTCGACGACCGATGCGCTGGCGGTCGCTCGCGGCTATCAGCCGGGCCCGACCCTGCCGCTGAAGGCGCCGAACGACGTGCTGATCCACATGAACATCCGCGCCGAAGACGCTTTCGAACAGGACAATATCGAAAAGGTGAGCGCCACGATGCGCGAGCTTGCCCGCACGCCGGTCGTTCGCGCAGCCGCGATCATGCCCGACGCCTGCCCGTCCGGGCCGGTCGGCACGATCCCGGTCGGCGGCGTGGTGGCATCGGAGGCGATCCATCCCGGCATGCATTCGGCCGATATCTGCTGCTCGATGGCGATCTCGATCTTCCCGGGCGTAGAGCCGAAGGCATTGCTCGATGCCGTGCATGCGGTGACGCATTTCGGCCCGGGCGGACGTCCGCGCGGCGCGCAGATCAAGCCTTCCGAAGCGACCTTGGCGGCGTTCCGGGAAAACCCGCTGCTGAAGGAGATTATCAGCGTCGGCATCGATCATTTCGCCACGCAGGGCGACGGCAATCATTTCGCCTATGTCGGGCAGATGAAATCGACCGGCGAGACGGCGCTCGTCACCCATCACGGATCGCGTGCCCCCGGTGCGCGGCTCTACGATCGGGGCATGAAGATCGCCAACAGGTTCCGCGAGGAGCTTTCGCCAGAAACACACCGCGAGAATGCCTGGATTCCGGCCGACAGCGAAGAAGGAGACATGTACTGGTCGGCGCTGCAGACGATCCGCCAGTGGACGAAGGAAAACCACTACGCCATTCATGACATGACGGCGGAGAAACTGGCGGCGAAGGTGAGCGACCGTTTCTGGAACGAGCACAACTTCGTTTTCCGCAAGTCCGACGGCCTGTTCTACCATGGCAAGGGTGCAACGCCGGCCTTCGACGACTGGGCTGAAGACGCGACCGATCTGACGATCATTCCGCTCAACATGGCGGAACCGATCCTGATCGTGCGCGGCTCGAACGCGGCCCACGGTCTCGGCTTCTCGCCGCATGGCGCGGGGCGCAATTTCTCGCGAACGGCACATATGCGCCGCCTCGGCGAGGAATTCGGAGCCGATAGCCGAGGTCTGAGCCCGAACAACATCGCGGCTGTCATGGAGAGGGAGACGTCGGGTCTCGACGCCCGTTTCTTCTCCGGCATCCCCGATATTTCGGAGCTGCCGAGCGCCTACAAGAACGCCGCCAACGTCCGGTCCCAGATCGAACATTACGGCCTTGCCGAAATCATTGACGAGGTGATCCCCTACGGGAGCATCATGGCCGGTGACTGGCAGAAGAACGCTCCCTGGCGTCGCAAACGGGAGCAGCGCTGACTGTATGCGCAATCAGCCCTGCGGCTGCCGGACACAGGCCGGCAGCCGCAGAGATACACTGTCAACACGGCTGATCGGCCTCATGCCCGTTCGTGGCGGATCGCGATGACGCAACAGGCAATGGTCATCAGGGCCAAGGCGAACCAGGTGATCGCGTAGACGAGGTGGTTGTTGGGAAACACGATCTTCGTCAATCCGCCAACCGGCAACTGGCTGGAAACGGGGCTCGCTTCCGCGTCAATGAAGTAGGGGGCCACATCCTTCATGCCCAGGCTCTCAGCCATGGCCGCGACGTCGCGGGAATACCAGCGGCCGGCAGACGGATCGTTCGATTGCAGAAGAGAGCCCTTGGGCTCGGTCATGCGCATCAGCCCGGTGACGCTTACGGTCCCGTCCGTCTGACTGCCGGGCCGCTTCTGCGGATCGCGTTTGTCGCTGGGAACGAAGCCGCGATTGACGAAGACCGTGGCACCATCCGCAACAACCAGAGGTGTCATCACCCAGAACCCTGCGCCAAGCTCCGTCGAGGCACCGACCAGGGTTTCCCCATCATTGCGGAACGAACCGCTGACGGTGATCCGCCGGTACTCGTCAGCCGCAGCGTTGATATCTTGCCATTCGGAACGCGCGGGCGCCGGCACCGGCGCCGCATGCACGCGCGCATCGACGCGGGCGATCAGATCGCGCTTCCACGACAAGCGCTCAAGCTGCCAGATCCCCAACGCGGTAAAGCCCGCAACCACAAGCAGTAGCAGCCCGCCGAAAACCGCAAGGGTAAACGGCGAGCGCCGATGCCGGGATTGTACCTGATCCTGCCTGCTCATTCGCTGAACCCGTCGCGGCCGGCAGGCCGGACACCTGCCCTGCCCGTCACGGCATGTTCTTCATCATTTCCGGGCTCATCGTCATCATGTTGGTGTTCAGATGATGCATGACCCAGAAGGAACCGGACAGAGCGATGGCAACAATGACAATGGTGAAGATCAAGGCCATCATCGTCCAGCCGCCCTCCGATTTGGTGTTCATATGAAGGAAGTAGATCATATGAACCACCATCTGGATGGCGCCGAACGCAATCACGACCACGGCCGTTATCGCGCGGCTGTCAAACACCCCGGCCATTACCAGCCAGAAGGGAATGGCGGTCAGGATGATCGAAAGCACAAAGCCGGTCATATAGCTTTTCAGGCTTCCGTGGCCGGCCTCATGGCCATGGCTGTGCCCGTGATGCGCCTCGTGGGCATCCTCATGTGCGGGTGCGTGCGAACTCATCCGAGAACTCCCAACAGATAGACAATCGAAAAGACGCCGATCCAGATGACGTCGAGAAAGTGCCAGAACATCGACAGACACATCAGCCGCCGCCGGTTTGCCGGGATCAGCCCATGCCTGTTCACCTGCACCATCAGCGTCACCAGCCAGATGATCCCGAAGGTAACGTGCAGGCCGTGCGTGCCGACCAGCGTGAAGAAGGCCGACAGGAAGGCGCTGCGCGACGGTCCGGCTCCCTCATGGATCAGGTGAGCGAATTCATAGAGCTCGAGCGCAATGAACACGGCCCCGAAGAGGCCGGTGATCCCCAGCCAGAACAGCGTCTCCGCCTTGGCGTTGCGTTCCATCTGCAGCATGGCAAAGCCATAGGTTATCGACGACAGAAGCAGCATGGCGGTGTTGACCGCCACCAGCTTCAGGTCGAACAAATCCGCAGGCGAAGGGCCGGCGGCATAGTTGCGGCCAAGCACGCCATAGGTAGCAAAAAGCACGGCGAAGATCAGGCAGTCGCTCATCAGGTAGAGCCAGAAGCCGAGCATCGTGCTGCCTTCCGGATGATGGTCTTCCGTCAGGTGGAATTGCGGTTTTTCGGCCGCGTCGATCATGGTGTCGCTCATGTCTTATACCTGCCCGGCAAGCAGCTCGGTGCGCTTGTCTTCCGTTTCGACGACTTCGTTCGCGGGAATGTAGAAGTCTCTATTGTAGTTGAACGTATGGGCGATCGCCACGACGAGGATAGCAACGAGCGACAGGGCGGCCAGCCACCAGATGTACCAGATCATCGCGAAGGCAAAGGCGACGCTCAGGCCCGACAGGATGACGCCGGTGCCCGTGCCCTTCGGCATATGGATCGCCTTGAAGCCCGACAGCGGACGGACATAGCCGCGGCTCTTCATGTCCCAGTAGGAATCATGGTCATGAACGACGGGCGTGAAGGCAAAGTTGTATTCCGGCGGCGGTGACGATGTCGACCATTCCAGCGTCCGGCCATCCCACGGGTCGCCGGTAAAGTCCGCCAGCTGCGCACGCCGCTTGAAGCTGACGACGAGCTGGATGAGGAAGGACAGGATACCGAGCGCGATCAGGAAGGCACCGAAGGCCGCGATGACGAACCAGATCTGCAGTGACGGATCCTCGAATTGGGAAACACGGCGGGTGACGCCCATCAGGCCGAGGACATAAAGCGGCATGAAGGCAAAGAAGAAGCCGCTGAACCAGAACCAGAAAGACATCTTGCCCCAGAACGGATCGAGCTTGAAGCCGAAGGCTTTCGGGAACCAGTAGGTGACGCCGGCCATCAGACCGAAGACCACGCCGCCGATGATGACGTTGTGGAAATGGGCGATCAGGAACAGCGAGTTGTGCAGCACGAAGTCTGCCGGAGGCACGGCGAGCAGAACGCCGGTCATGCCGCCGATGACGAAGGTGATCATAAAGCCGATCGTCCACAGCATCGGCACTTCATAGCGGATACGGCCGCGATACATGGTGAAGAGCCAGTTGAACATCTTCGCCCCGGTCGGGATCGAAATGATCATCGTGGTGATGCCGAAGAACGCATTGACGCTGGCCCCCGACCCCATGGTGAAGAAGTGATGCAGCCAGACGATATAGGACAGGATGGTGATGACGACCGTCGCATAGACCATCGAGGCATAACCGAAGAGACGCTTGCCGCTGAAGGTCGCCACCACTTCGGAGAAGATGCCGAAGGCCGGAAGCACGAGGATGTAGACTTCCGGGTGGCCCCAGATCCAGATCAGGTTCACATACATCATCGGGTTGCCGCCGAGATCGTTGGTGAAGAAGTTGGTGCCGGCATAGCGGTCGAGCGACAGCAGCGCGAGCGTCGCGGTCAGAACCGGAAAGCTCGCAACGATCAGAACGTTGGTGCACAGCGAAGTCCAGGTGAAGACGGGCATCTTCATCATGGTCATGCCCGGCGCGCGCATCTTGACGATGGTGGCGATCAGGTTGATGCCCGAGAGCGTGGTGCCGATGCCGGCCACCTGCAGACCCCAGATGTAATAATCCACCCCGACGCCCGGACTGTAATCGGCGCCCGACAGCGGCGGATAGGCAAGCCAGCCGGTGCGGGCGAACTCGCCCACGAACAGCGACATCATGATGATCACGGCGCCGGCCGCCGTCATCCAGAACGAGAAATTGTTGAGGAACGGAAAGGAGACGTCGCGCGCGCCGATCTGCAGCGGCACCACGAAATTCATCAGACCGGTGACGAAGGGCATCGCCATGAAGAAGATCATGATCACGCCATGGGCTGTGAACACCTGATCGTAATGGTGCGGCGGCAGATAGCCTTCGGAGCCGTTGAAAGCCATTGCCTGCTGGATGCGCATCATGATCGCGTCTGAAAAGCCGCGCAGCAGCATGACGAGCGCCAGGATGACATACATGATGCCGATCTTCTTGTGATCGACACTGGTGAACCACTCGCTCCAGAGATAGCCCCAGAGCCTGTAATAGGTCAACGCAATGACAAGTGCCAGGCCGCCAAGGGCCACGGCCGCGAAGGTCGCGACCAGGATCGGCTCGTGATAGGGGATGGCCTCGAGGGTCAACCGACCGAAGACGAACTTCTGCAGGTCAAGATTGGAAAACATGGAAGTACCCGTTCATCGATGTCTTAGCGACGCAAAGCGCCAGGTTCAGTTGTTGAGTTGGGCCGGCGCCGGATCGCCGTTGCCGTGGTCCATACCGGGCATGGAATGGCCGTCGTGCATATTCATGCCCTTCATGTCGCCTTCCGCCGGTGCTGCCCCGCTCTTTTCCGTTCCGGCAGGCTCATCGGCACTGTGGGCGGATGTTCCGGTTGCCGGGAAGGTCGCGCCGGGCGCTGCCTCGTTGTTACCGGTGCGGCGATTGTCGTATTCCAGCTTCTGGCGATTTTCAGCGCTCTCCTTGCCGCCGCCACCCATCATGTCGATGTGCATCATCTCGCTCATGCACATCTTGCCGGGTGTCGCGCACAGATTGAGGATCGCCTCGTAAAGCCCTTTCTCAGCCGACGCGTAATAACGGACCGGCTCCTTCTCGCTCGGTTTTTCGAGCTTCAGGTAGGCATCACGGTTGAGCGCCGTACCCTGCGTTTTCACCCGGCCGACCCATTCGTCGAAACCCTGCTGGGTCAGGCCGTGGAACTTGAAACGCATATGGGAAAAGCCGTCGCCGCTGTAATTGGCGGAAAACCCGTCGAAGGTGCCTTCCTTGTTGATCACCGCATGCAGCTTGGTCTGCATGCCGGGCATGGCGTAGATCTGGCCGGCGAGTGCCGGGATGTAGAAGGAATTCATCATCGACGACGACGTGATCTTGAAATTGATCGGCACGTCGACCGGAGCCGCCAGCTCGTTGACGGTGGCGATGCCGAGATCAGGATAGAAAAACAGCCATTTCCAATCGAGCGCGACCACTTCCACCGTCAGCGGTTTGGTTTCCGCCGGAATGGCGCGCGCCGCATCGAGCCTGTCGAGAGGCCGATAGGGGTCGAGCTTGTGGGTGCTGATCCAGGTGACGGCCCCCAGCGCCATGACAATGGCAAGCGGTGCCGACCAGATGACGATTTCAAGCCGTGTCGAATGGTGCCAGTCCGGAGCGTAAGTCGCCTTCGTGTTCGAATGGCGGTACCGCCAGGCAAAGAACAGCGTCAGGAACAGCACCGGAATGATGATCAAAAGCATCAGCACCGTCGACACGAGAATCAGATCACGTTGCTGGTTGGCGATATCGCCCGAGGGCGACATGACCACCATGTTACAGCCTGCCAGCGAAAACACCGGTAGCAGGAGGGGGAAAAGGCGGGAAAACCTTGCCAGCTTTTGCACGACTCTACGCTCTTGTTTGTTTCATCGACCTTGGCACTAAGACACTCGACGTCACTGCGATATGAGGTGTTTGGTCGCAGCGCAGCAAATTGGTTGCGGCGCAGCATAATGTCGCACGGTATCCTTCTGAAATCATGAGTAGTTTTAGAAGGATTTAGTTTCAGCGATACCGTCGGAAAAACCAACTAATGCCCGAAAAACGATCTTCCAGAGGCGCCTAGCATTTAATGGCCGTCCCGCTGACGATTTCAAGCACCGATTTGGGGCCGGATGACGATTAATTCCGCGATCGGGTCTTGATAAGACGGTGAACTTGATCAACATCATTCAAAGAGGCTTTATCCGAAATGGTCTCAGCGAGGGAGGCATCATGAGCACCGCAACCGAATATGGTCCGTCGTCGTCCTCGCTGGAGCGCGATGCCCGGCAGATCCACGATGACAAGCCGGCATCCGCCGGAGACATCGCCATCGGCGTGATCATCGGCCGGATGTCGGAATTCTTCGACTTTTTCGTCTACGGCCTCGCCTCGGTGCTGGTTTTCCCGCAGCTGGTCTTTCCGTTCGCGCCCGACCGCCTGACGGGAACAATCTATTCCTTCGCGATCTTTTCGCTCGCCTTCATCGCCCGGCCGGTAGGCTCGGTGGTGTTCATGACCATCGACCGCTGGTACGGACGCGGCACGAAGCTCACCATCGCCCTCTTCCTGCTTGGCGGCTCGACGGCCTCGATCGCGTTTCTTCCGGGATACGAGCAGATCGGTTACTGGTCAATCGCGCTTCTGGCGCTGTTCCGTCTGGGTCAGGGCTTTGCCCTCGGCGGCGCCTGGGATGGCCTTGCCTCGCTGCTGGCGTTGAACGCGCCGCATAACAAGCGTGGCTGGTATGCCATGATCCCGCAGCTGGGTGCGCCGATCGGCTTTGCACTGGCGAGCGTTCTCTTCGGTTTCTTCGTCGCCAACCTGTCGAACGAGGACTTCCTCAGCTGGGGCTGGCGCTATCCGTTCTTCGTCGCCTTTGCCATCAATGTCGTCGCGCTGTTCGCTCGCCTCCGCCTCGTCATGACGAAGGAATTCGGCACGCTTCTCGAACAGCATGAGCTCCAGGCGACCCCGATCAGCGAAGTGGTCCGGTTTCACGGCCGTGACATCATCATCGGCGCCTTCGTGCCGCTGGCAAGCTTTGCGATGTTCCATCTGGTAACGATCTTCCCGCTCGGCTGGATGAACCTGTTCGGAAACCAGGCGATCGGCGCATTTCTCCTGATCCAGGTTGCCGGCGCTGCGGTCGGTATCGTCACCATCATTCTTTCCGGCCTGATCTCGGACCGTATCGGCCGGCGCAAGCAGTTGATGATCTGTGCGATTGTCATCGCCGCCTTCAGTTTCGCCGCACCGCTATTGCTTGGCGCCGGCTCGTTCGGACAGGATGCTTTCGTCATCATCGGCTTTGGCGTGCTCGGCCTGTCCTTCGGCCAGGCGTCCGGCGTGGTCTCGTCGCGCTTCGGCCAGACCTACCGATATACCGGCGCGGCCCTCACCTCCGACCTCTCCTGGCTGGTCGGCGCCGGTTTCGCCCCGCTGGTGGCCCTGATTCTCTCCAGCAAGTTCGGCTTGCCTTTCGTCGGTTACTACCTGCTGTCCGGCGCCGTCTGTACCATCATCGCGCTCAGCTTCAGCAAGGCACTCGAGGTCCAGGACAACTCGCGGCGCGGCCGATAGCTCTCACGGAGCGCGCCGAGCGAAGAACCGCCAAAGCACGCCGATCCCGGCCTGGAGATATCTTCGGCCTGCCCGTCACGCCATATGGACGAATGTTCCTTAGAACGTCGCCGAATCCTCAGGCCATAATAGCAGCGGCGCTTTGTTTTCCTCGGAAATCGTCCGCAGCTCATGCCAGGTACGGTTGGCATAGACCAGCGTATCATCCCCCCGCGCGTCTTGCGCGAAGGGCGATGCCGATAGAAGCTCGGCGGTCACCAGGCAGGCACCGGGCACGGCGAGCCGGCCCCGAAGTGCTGCCCGGAACCAAAAGCCAACCTGGGGATAATAAGGCTCTCCCGAAGCGAGCCGCTCCCAGCGCACATCGGCTCCGAAACGGTCGACCCCGCTGGTGGCGCACAACCTCGCAAGCTTCATGTCGCCGCGCCGCACGAAATGCACGACCACGGTTTCCGCCTGCTCGACCGCCTTCGCCGTCGACGATGATGCCGAAAGCGAGAAGGCCACCATTGGCGGCGATGCGCTCACGGAAATCAGCGAACTGACCGTGAGCGCGACCGGTCCATCACCCGCATCGGCCGTGATGATCGCCACTCCTGAGGGATGATGACGGAAGGCTGAGAAAAAGGCTTCCATCACCGGGTCCCTGGCGCCGCTGTCCGTGGCCCTGGCCGTGCCCGATACGGGCTGATCCTGCCGTTTAACCACGCCGCTCATTTCCTTTCAATCAAATCGTAGAACTGCCAGACGCGATCGCTCCACAGCCCGGCAATTTCGCGGCCGGCCGCGCCAACAATATTGGGATTGATCGTGAAATGATTGGCCGCGGTCAGCATCTCGCGATAGGTCCGCTGCATCACGCCATACCGCAGGGCGGCCCCGCCGGCTGCCCGGTAGACGAATTGGCAGGCATCGACGCCGGCTTCGTGCACCTCGGACTTGGCAAGATGTATGAGACTGATCTGACGGGTCGAGACGCGATTGCCAGCCTCGATCGAGGCTTCGACATCACGCCAGACTTCGAAGAGGAAGGCACGCGCCGCACGCACGCGAGCATCCGCCCGGCCAAAGTCAAACCAGAACTTGTCGCTCTCGCCAAGCAGGCCGGCGCGGCCGGTCTTGGTGAGGGCATACTTCGCGACCTCGTCAAGGATGCGCCGGGATGCGCCGATGGCCCAGCCCGAATGGCCGATCGAGGCAAGTCCAACGACGCCAAGGCTGAAGAATTCCTTCATGCGCTGCGGTTCCGCGGTCAGGATCGGGAACACCATGTCTTCGGGAATGAGTACGTCCTTGGCAGCGTAGTCGATGCTGCCGGTCGCCTGCAGGCCCAGCGAGTGCCAGTTTCCGAGCAGGTCGTGATCCTCGACCGGAGCGTGGGCGCAGAGCACGATCACGTTGCCGTTTTCATCCTTTGTCGGCTGACCGGTACCATCGTCGAGAAGTGCTGCTGTGTGGGTGAAGGTGGCATGATAGATGCCGCTCGCATAGGACCACTTGCCATTCAGCAGGTAGCCGCCATCGACCTTCCTGAGCATGCCCGTCGGTGTACCCTGTCCGGAAAATCGGTTATCAACGTCGCCGCCGAACAGGCGGTTGATGGCGGTGTCCGGCAGGAAAGCCGCCGACATCGCGCCGATGCAGGCATGGACCATCGATATCCAGCCGGCTGCCCCGCTGTAATAGGTGATCGCTTCTATGAGCTGCAGCCCCCTGGTCGGGGAAAGCTGCGCGCCGCCGATGTCCTCGCCGGCGAAGATGTGCGACATCCGCAGCGACTTCAGGGCTTCAAACGTCGCCTCGTTCAGGCGACCGAGCTTTTCATTGTCCTGCGAATTCTCTTCGAGAACAGGGCCAATCTTGCGCACCTGCTCCATCAGGGACGAAAAATCCGTTTTCGTTCCCCAGTATGCGTTCTCATGCTTCAGTGGTGCATTCATGACTATTCCTCCTTGGCATTTCCGATTGTGCCGCAAGGCCGGTCTCGGCAGGCCTTGCGGCGTTTCCTATCAAGTTCCCGCGACGCTTCAGCCCGCGAGAAAATCTCCGATGGCAGCCGTCGCCTGCGGCTCCTCCTGCATGGCGAAATGGCCGGCGTCGGCGATGATCAATGTGCGGGCAGCCGGGATGCGCGCGGCCCAGACCGGCGCCTGCGATGCCGGCAGCATGCGGTCCTTGTCGCCCCAGACAATGAGCGTTTCATTCGGAATGCGGCCTAGCCAGCGCCCGAGATTGGGATGCCCCATGCCGTGAACCTTGAGAATATTGCCGAGCGCCCGGCCCTCTTTCTCGCGGAGAGCCAGAAAGTCCTCCAGCGGCGGGCATTCCGATCCGCCGGGGAAATAACGCAGGGCAACGCCGACATCGTGCGCCAGATAGCCTGGCAGTGCTTCGGGGCCGATTGCTGCAAGATCGGCGCCGGGATGATCCGGATGGTTGAGTCCGGCCGGGGCATTGAGGACCAGCCGGCCGAAGCGTTCGCCAGCCACCGCGGCCATTTCCGCCGCCATCCATCCGCCCATCGAATGGCCGACGAGATGCGGACGTTCAAGACCCAGCGCCGCGATCAGGCGCAGATTGTGTACGACCAGATCCTGCATCCCGGCAAAATGCCGCGCCTCGCCGCTTTCGCCGAAACCCGGATGAAAGGGCAGATAGACACGGAAGCGGTCGGCAAGCCCCCTTGCCCATTCGTAGCCTTCCAGGGTGGCGGCGCCATGCAATGCCAGCACCGCCGGCCCCGCGCCGATTGCCTTCACGACGACGGATACGCCGTCGATGTCATGCGTCAATGTTTCGAAATCCATCAGTTCCTCCCGGAATTCGCCGATCGATCCGCCTCGGCGGTGATCAGCACCTTGCATTCTGTCGTCCTGCGACGGAGCCCCTCGAATGTCTCGGCAACATCCGCAAAGCCGATCCGCGCCGTTATGAGTTCCTGCGGCCGGAAGCGGCCGGGTCCGAGCGCGTCGAGCGCGGTTTCGAATTCGGCCATGTTGAAGAACACGGCGAACGCCAGAGTGATCTCCTTCGACAGCGCGACGAACGGGTCCCACTCGTCTCCGCCGACGCAGAGGCCAACCCCGATCACGGTTCCGTGGGGGCGAACGAGGCGGCAGGCGAAATCCAGCAGGCCGCGCTTGCCGACACATTCGAAGACGATATCCGGCGCGGCACCGGCCTGGTTCTGGAACTCCGCTGCGAGGCCCGGCCCGGACAGCGCAAAACCGGTCGCCCCCAGTGCCGCCGCCCGCGCTTCCTGATGGCGGCCGAGATCGGCGACGATCACATCGCCGGCGCCATAACGGCGGGCCCAGAAAGCAACCAGCAGACCGATTGGACCGGCGCCGAGGATGAGGACGCGAGCGCCCGGCTTCAGGCCGGATCGCACGACCACGTGCAGGGCCACGGCAAGTGGCTCGGCCAGCGCCCCTTCGGCGGTCGGCAGATCTTGCGGCAGAACGCGGCATTGCCGGGCTGCGACGGTCGTAAATTCCGCATATCCGCCGCCGATGAGCCGCATTTCGGCGCACCAGGCGGGCTCGCCACACAGGCAGCTTTCACAATGGCCGCAGCCACGCATCGGTGCGACCGCCACCCGGTCTCCCGGCTTCAGGTCATCAACACCGCTGCCACAACGAACGACTTCACCGGCGAATTCATGTCCGAGCACGTCACGGGGCTTGAGGCCGAACGTCACCGGGTCCTCGGTCATATGCAGATCGGAGCCGCAGATGCCGCAAGCTGCGATCTTGAGCAGAACCTCGTCATCGGCCGGCTCGGGCACCCCGATGTCATCGATACGCAAGGGTTGCCGGACACCGTCGAAAAGAGCGGCCTTCATGGCTTGTCCTCCAGAAGGAGGCGTCGGGTCGGAAACCAGGGGGCGTCCACCACCTTGCAGATCAGCCCCCAGATGCCGCCGCGCGCAAACAGCGCCATGAACAGCGTGAGAAGACCCAGCACCACCACGTAGGTGGTGCCATATTCACCGAACCACCTGTCCGCGAAGAAATAGATGAGTGCACCAATCAGCACGCCTTCGAGCGATCCCAGCCCACCGACCATGACAATGAAGATTGCGATATTGGCCCAGTTCGGGTCATAGGCGGACGGCGGGGTGATGCGCAGCTGAGCGAGGAAATAGGTGGCGCCGGCAAGCCCGGTGCCCATGGCCGCGGCCACCCAGAGCAGAAAGCGCACGCGCCCAACATTGACGCCCTGACTTGCCGCAGCGACCGGATTGTCCCGGATAGCAATCAACGCCAGGCCATAGCGCGAGCGCAGAAGCGCATAGCTGCCGCCGACGGTGAGCAGCAGCATCAGCGCCGAGATCAGCGAGACGCCAAGCGCGCGTTCGTCGGCCGAATACCCGGTCATCACGCGAAGGCTCATGCCGGCGCCGCCATTGACATAGCCGAAAACCGAGGTTGCCAACCGCATGACTTCGGCGATCACCCAGGTGCCGATGGCGAAATAGGGTCCGTCAAGCCGGTGCAGCAGGCCATAGGTGGGAACGGCCAGGATCGCGGGTGCGATCATCGCCAGCACGACCGCGACGAACGGATTGAGACCCCAGAGCTGGGCCATCACGAACATCATATAGGCGGCCACACCGACGAAAGCCTGCTGGCCGACCGATACCAGACCGCCATAGCCGGCAAGCAGGTTCCACATCTGCGCCACCGCAATGTAGCAGCAGAGTTCGACAACGTCGCGGATCAGGCCCTGGCTCGCCCAGAGCGGCATGGAGGCGATCGCAGCCAGCACGCCAAGGCCTATGATCAGCGCCACGACGCCGGACACTGTCTGGCGCTGCACGCGGACGGGGGCCGGCTGTACGGCACCGGTATCGGCATGAGCAAACATCTCTGCCATGGGCTCAACCCTTTCCGAGTATGCCCTGCGGCCGCAGGGCGAGAATGATGAGAAAGACGAGATGGCCGGCGAGGATGCCGAAGCCCGGATCGATACGGAAACCGATCGACTGGCTGATACCGAGCACCATGGCGCCAATGAACGCGCCCCAGATCGAGCCCATGCCACCGATGATCACGGCCTCAAACGCATAGATCAGCTGGTAGGCACCGTCGGCGGGTGCAACGGTTGACCGCAGCGACTGAAAGACCGCCGCAAAACCCAGGATCGCCACCGCAAGCGCGGTCGCGCCGGCATAGATTCTCTTCGGGTTCACGCCGGTCATCGCGGCGGCCTCGACATCGGCGGAGGCGGCGCGCAGCGCCCGGCCGAACCGTGTGTGGCGCAGCACAGCATGGAGCCCGGCGGTCAGGACGGTCGCCGTGCAGAGCACGATGACGGGCAAGACGCCCACGAAAATCGGCCCCAGCTGCACCGATGCCTGCGCCAGGCCGGCGCTTGGAAGCGAGCGGGTATCCGCCGACCAGATTTGCTGCATCGCGTTCTGAAGCGCCACCGAGAGGCCGAACGTGGCAATCAGCGAAGGCAGAGGATCCTCGCCAACCACCCGGTTGAGGATCAGGCTCTGCAAGAGCACGCCGAAGACGGCCCCCAGCGCCACGAGCACGACCAGAACCGACCACGGGCCGAGCGAAAAGGTCGAGGCAAGACTGATCCCGATCAACGCGAGCAGGATCATCAGGTCGCCATGGGTGATGTTGACGATGCGCATGACGCCGAACATGAGCGCCATGCCCAGCGCGTACTGGGCGTAGAGGCCACCCAGCAGAATACCTTGAATGAGCCCGTCAATCCAATGCATGAGATGCTCCGAAATAGGCTTCGCCGATAGCCTCGCGGGAAATGTCTTCTGAGCGGCCGGTAAGGGTGACGCGGCCTTCAAGCATGCAGTAGAGCCGGTTGGAGGCCGAGCGGGCCAAGCCGACGTCCTGCTCGACCACCACGACGGCAGTGCCGCGTTCGACGATCGAGGGAATGGACTGATAGATTTCCCGCACCACCTTGGGCGCCAGACCGAGACTGATCTCGTCACACAGAAGCAGGCGCGGCTGGTTGAGCAACGCCCGGCCGATGGCGACCATCTGCTGCTGGCCACCCGACAGCGACTGCACCGGAACGGCCTGTTTTTCCTGCAAAATAGGGAACAGCGCGTAGACCCGGTCGATCGTCCATGGCTCGCCGTGCGGCGGGGCGGCATGGTCCGTTGCGACGCGCAGATTGTCGGCGACCGACATGCCCGAGAACAGGCGCCTCCCTTCGGGAACGATCGCGACACCAGAGGCCACCATGCGATATGGCTGGCTGCCGCCGACCGGGCGGCCATCGAGCTGCACCATATCCGGGGCCACGCGCAGCAGGCCCATGATCGATTTCAGGAGCGTCGACTTGCCGGCGCCGTTGGCGCCGATCAGAGCAACCACCTCGCCTGCGCCAATCTCGAAATCGACACCGTAAAGGGCCTGGAAGTCACCATAGCGGGCCACAAGCCCATGCGTGGACAGAAGCGCCATGCTCATGTTTCGATCCCCATATAAACGCGTCGGACTTCCGGATCGTTGATGACCTCGTCCGGCGCGCCTTCGGCGATCTTCTCACCGAAGTTCAAAACCATGATCCGATCGGCAACAGCGAGCAGGGCATGCAGGACATGCTCGATCCAGACGATGGTGACGCCACTGTCGCGGATGCGCCGGATGAGCGCGACGAGCGCCTTGCCTTCATCGTCGGTCAGGCCGCCGGCAATCTCGTCGAGCAAAAGAAGTTTCGGCCCGGACGCGAGCGCACGTGCCAGTTCGAGCCGTTTGCGATCGAGCAGCGTCAGGGATCCCGCCGGGCGGTTGGCCTTGTCGGCGAGTTCGCAGTGACGCAAAATCTCGGCGCATCGCGCGTAGCTTGCGGCTTCCGACTTGCCACCGCCGAAGGAGGCCGCGACAAGCAGGTTCTCGAACGTCGTCATGCCGACATAAGGCCGTGGAATCTGATAGGTCCGCCCGATGCCCATCTGGCAGCGCCGGTGGGGCGGCTGGCCGACCAGTCTATCGCCGGCAAAGACCAGCTCGCCGCCGTCGACGCGGATATCACCGCTCACCAGGTTGAAGAGCGTGGTTTTGCCGGCGCCGTTCGGCCCCAGAATGCCCAGCACCTCGCCACCGCGAACGTCGAAGGTGATATCGTGGAGGACCCGCAACGCCCCGAAGGACTTGGTCAGCCCCTGCGCCGCAAGCAATATGTCGTTTGCCATGCTTCTCCATCCCAAACTCATGCATGCCCGTCAGGCGGCTCCTCGCCACCTGTCTCGTCCTGCCGCCCATGAAGGCGGCAGTACCGGTTCCGGAGTTTCGGTCCTGCTCAGGCAGACCAGGGGATCGGCACCATCTTCTGTTCAGGCTCGAACAGCTTGTTGACGGTGTTGTCGACGATCTTCAGATCGTAGGGCCACTTGTCGCCCTTCCGCCATTGGCCGCCGAAGATCGGTGTCGTCGAGACGTTCGCATGCGGGCCGCTGGAAAAGTCGACCTTCCCGATCAGCGTGTCGAGCTTGGTCGCGACGATCGCCTCAAGATTGGCCGCCCGGTCGAGCGGATTTTCAGAGCGCTTGAGCACATCCAGGGCGACCTCCCAGAGCGCATGGCTGTAACCGAGCGGCTGGGTCCACTGTTTCTTCGTTTCGTTTTCCCACGCATTGGCGATATCGCGGCTTGCCTGCCCCGTTAGCGTCGACTTGAAGGGAAAGGCCGGTGTCCACCAGACCTCCGACGACATGCCGTCGCCGAGCGGTCCGAGCGCCTGAATGCCGGACGGGAAGAGCAGCGCCGCTGCCACCGTCATGGCCTTGGGCTTGTAGCCCTGCTGTGCACACTGGTTGACGAAGGTCTTGAAATCGTCCGGAGAGGTGATACCGCCGATAATGTCGCAACCTGCCGCCTTGAAGGCGTTGATCTGGGCGGAATAATCGTTGGTGCGCGGCTGGAAATATCCGGGAACCACGATCTCGAAGCCGGCCTTCTGGGTCGGCGCGGGCAAGCCATAGCCATCGTTGC
Source organism: Pararhizobium polonicum (assembly GCF_001687365.1). GTDB lineage: Bacteria > Pseudomonadota > Alphaproteobacteria > Rhizobiales > Rhizobiaceae > Pararhizobium > Pararhizobium polonicum. The sequence continues at coordinate 50,936 of NZ_LGLV01000009.1, read as the reverse complement.
CCCAGGTTTCGCCATCGGCGTTCTGCGGAAACAGCATGCCGACCTTGCGGTTGGTATCGAGCGTATTCCACAGACCGACGAAAGTATTGAGCGCCTCGTCGAGACCCCAGAAGAAATGGTAGGTCCACTTGAAGGGCTTATCCTGCCCGCCGCGCGGAAAGATGATCGCCTGCCAGGGCGCGCCCGTCGAGATGCACGGGCACTCGTAGAGTTCGGCTTGGTCTGCCGCGGGGCTCACCGTGTCCGTTGTCGATGCCGGCAGGAGAAGATGTACCTCCTTGTTCAGGATGAGGTCGCCCGCCACTTCCGCCGCCCGGTTGGGATCTGACTGGCTGTCCCGCATCAGGATTTCGACGTCGTAGCGCCCGGATTTCGTCTCCAGCCCGTTCTTGAGCAGATCCTGGATCTTGCCCAGCGCCCAACCGTCCGTTTCGCCGAAGAGCGCGAGTGGACCCGTCACCGGCGTGACGAAGCCGATCTTGATCGTGCCGGCCGACTGTGCGCGCGCAACCATCGGCGCTCCCAGCGCCGAGGCCACAAGGCCAGCACCCATTCCCTTGAGTACCGTTCGTCGCGACGGCCTCGCTATCTTGTTTGTCAGTTCCATCATGGTCTCCTCCCTTTGATGTCTCTGTTGATGTTCGCAACAGCCGGCCGCGTCCTCCACGCAGGCCGGCCGTTGCGTTGCCTCATTTGATGCGGTGCATCGCGCCTCCGTCGATGACGATCTGGCTTCCGGTCACATAGGACGAGCATGGCGACGCCAGGTAGAGCGCCAGCCCTTTGATATCTTCCGTATCGCCGATCCGGCCGATCAGGGACTGCGCCTCGAAGGCCTTGCGGTCCGCAGGGATTTTCAGGCGGCCGCCGGCAATGTTGGTCATGAAGGGGCCTGGCGAAATGCAATTGATGAGAATACCGAAGCTGCCCAGTTCCATCGCCATCTGGCGCACGAAATGGTCCACGCCGGCCTTGGCCGGCATGTAGGGTGTGCCGACGATGGCTTCATTGATCTGGGCCGCAATCGACGACGTGACGATGATCCTGCCGCCGCCGGTCGTCTTCATGTGCCGCGCGGCATGCTTGACAGTTGTGTAGACGGAGGTGAGGTTCACCTCGATCACCCTGTCCCAGTGGTGATCGTCCAGCACGTCGATTGCGCCTTCGCGAATACGGCCACCCTCGGTCGACAGAAAGCCGGGCCCCGCATCGATGCCGGCATTGGCAAAAACCACATCGATCCGGCCGTGCCGGCTCGCCACGGCATCGAACGCCAAGGCCATGGCGGTGCGGTCGCTGACGTCAATCACCTGTCCCCAGACGTCGGCGCCGCCGCTCTCCATGTCTGCGATCACCCCATCGAGACGATCGGCATTCATGTCGAAAATGCAAACGCGCGCGCCGTTGTCAGCCATCACCTCGGCATAGGCGCGGCCAATCCCGCTTGCCCCGCCGGTCACGATGACCGATCTGCCACGAACGTCGAACATGTCCTGTAAAGTCGTCATGCTTGCTCCCACACCACTGCATCTGGCGGTTCGGCGGGCGCACTTTCACCCCGCGCCGAACCGATCTCTCCAGGCACTGTCCGCTCCTCCCCGGTCGCGGCTTCATGTCTACGGGATGATTAGGACGTCGAAACGCATGGGCCTGTCAAATGTCGGATCGAAATCGAAATCTTCTTTCGAAGAAAAAATGCAAACATTTGAATTTAAACGAATTTTTCCAGTATATTTTTGCGACGCAAAATAAATTCCCGCAAATCCACTTTATGAAATCATCATATTCGCTTGACCATTTGATGAAAATCTTGGAGCTTCAATCTGCCGCTTAATGACGTGAGAAAACACGAAATGATCGCTCCGATTGAACCCTCCAAAGTGCTGGACCGCGGCGGCAATCCAACCGTTCGCGAACTGCTGTCCAGTATCGTGTTCAATCCCAGCGACGGCATGATCAGTCTCAATGGCGCGCGCATCGTCATGCAGCGAACCGCCGTCAGCACCGAGCTCCGGCGCGAGCTCATTCGCATGCTCGGGCCGCAGGAAGCGCGCGTGTTTCTCATCCGCCTCGGCTTCCTGTCAGGCCAGTCCGATGCGCGTTTCGTGCGGGCCAGCTGGCCCAATCTCAACGCCCGCGACGCCTTCACGGCCGGCACCCGGCTTCATACGTTCAGCGGCGTAGTCCGGGTCGAAACGGTGTTCAACACCTATGATTTCAGCAAGAAGAAGCTCACCGCCGAGTTCCTCTGGCACGACAGCGTCGAGGCGGCGGAATTCCGCGACAGACGGCCCTCTGCGGATCCTGTTTGCTGGACGCAGCTGGGCTACGCATCCGGCTATGCCAGCGAATTCTTCGACACGCTGATCGTCTACAAGGAAGTGGAATGTGTTGGTCAGGGGCATAGCCATTGCCGTGTGGTGGGCAAGCATGCCGGCGCATGGGGCGCTTCCGATCCCGAGGTTGCGCTGTTCCGCGACCGGATCCTGGCCACGCAGGACACACCGCCACCCGAACCCGCGCGCAGGTCCGGCGCCCATTTGCCTGAAGTCTCTCTCAGCGGGCTGGACCGGGTGCTGCTCGCCCCCGTGCGGCCGCAGCTGGACCTTCTGGCCCCCATGGCACTGCCGGTTCTTATATCCGGGGCCTCAGGCACCGGCAGAAGCCGGGCGGCGCATTATCTTCATCGCGCGTCCGCCGTGCAGGCTGCGGAGATGCGACGGATCTTCGGCGCGCAGGTCAACCTTGAATTCTGCACCGAAATCGCGCTGCCCCGTAAAGCCGCCAAACGCAATGCGGGGCGGGAGACGATCCTGATCGATGGCGTCGAGACCATTGCGGCCGATATCCAGCTGCAGCTGGCGCGGGCGATCGAGGATGGGATTATCAGCGGCGGGCCACGCATCATTGCGCTGTCGCAGGAGGACATGCCGGGCAATTCTCGCGGCCTGTCGCCCGAACTGCGGACTGCCCTGTCGGCGTTGTCAATCCGCCTGCCGGCTTTCGCGGAGCGAACGGGCCGGCGTGCCGACATCGCCATGGAATTGTTGCCGATGCTGGCGTTCCGGATGGGCATGGACGCAGCGACTTTGGACAGCGCGGCAACAAGACTTGTCGAGGACTTTGGCTGGCCTGGCAACCTCCACCAGATGCGCAGCGTGTTGAGCGCAACGCTCGCAAGCCATTCGAATCCGGGTCCAATTACAGCAGAGGAAATTGCAACGCAGCTTTCGCGCTTTGCCAGCCAGTCGTCCATGGCGGGCGAAGACGGTACATCCGTGTCGTCCCTGCTCGAAACGCTGATGGGGGCAGAGGAATTTTCCCTCCCCGATTTCGAGCAGTCGGTCTATAGAGCAGCCCTTGAGCGGGCGGGCGGAAACCTCTCTGCTGCCGCGCGTCTTCTCGGCCTGACGCGTCCGCAGCTTGCCTATCGCGTCAACGGGCAAAACGATTCCAAGCCCGAAAAGACCGTTTGAGCCGTTCACCGTCTCGATGCGTCAATCGTAAGGACAAGAACCAGCCGAAACTCGCAGCTCCGGCTGGCAACGGTATTCATCTGCCCTATCGTTCAGCTCAATGCTTCCATTGTCCCGCCGGCGGGAATGAAGGTTGCGGTCTTGTTGTCGACGATGACCAGTTCGAATTTCCCGTCCGGCTGACGGCGCCATTGACCGCCGACCAGCGGCGTCTTGGCGACGTTCCTGGCCGCGAACGGCGGCAGGCCGGCACCGTTCCACTCAATGCGACCGACAACAGTATCGGCCCTGGACGCCCCGATCGCAGCGGCGACCGCTTCGGCATCGGTCACGTCGTCAACCCTGCCCATCACATTCGCCGCCATTTCGAACAGCGAGTGGATGAAGCCGATCGGCTGGGTCCACGGCCTGCCCGTCCTCTCGGTAAACTCGGCCGCCAGATCCGCCGACGACTGGCCTGTTATCGATGATTTGAACGGATGGTTGGCTGACCACCACACTTCCGACGAGAGGTTGTGACCGTTCTGGCCGAGCGCTTCCACCGATTGCGGAAACAGGATCGCCTTGGCAACCGTCACTGCCTTGGGCGTCAGGCCCTGCTGCTTGGCCTGGTTCCAGAAGGTGGTGAAATCCGGCGGGATCACCACGCCGGTGAGGATCTCTGTGCCGGCGCCTTTGAAAGCATTGATCTGAGCGGTGAAATCGTCGCTGAGATTCTGGTAGCGGCCGGGATCGTTGAGTTCAAACCCGGCAGCCGCCAATCCCGGCTTCAGGCCATTCTGCGGGTCGCCCCAGGCATTGCCATCGGCATCGTTCGGAAACAGGCCGCCGACCTTCCTGTTGGTTTCAAGCTGCGCCCACATATTGGTGTAGACGGCGATGACGTCCTCGAGGCCCCAGAAATAGTGGTAGGCGAAGTTGAACGGTTTCCAGGATGCCGGGTCGCCGGGATTGCCCTGCTGGCCGATGAACCAGGGCTGCCAGGGCGCCTTCGTCGAGATGCAAGGGATCTCCTCCGCCTCGCAGGTGGTCGCGACCGGATTGGTGTTTTCCGGCGTGGACGCCACCAGCATCAGATCGATCCGGTCGGAAACGATCAGCTCCTTGGCAACTTCGGCGGCGCGGTTGGAGTTTGACTGGCTGTCCTTGACGATGATCTCGAAATTCTTGCCGATATCGGTCGCAAGGAAGCGATCGATGTTGAATGTGTCGCTTTCGGCAAAGGCTGCGAGCGGGCCCGTCTGCGGGCTGACGTAACCCAGTTTGATTTTGGCGTTCTGTGATATCGCCGGTGTCGGAAAGGCACCGAACGTCGTGCCCACCGCGGCGGCGGCCGTACCTTTCAGAAGTGTTCTTCGCTTCATCATGTTTCTCTCCCCCCATGACACAGTCGAATGCGTGACTATCCGGCAGCCGGCCGGAACGGTTTTCGGCCGGATGCCAGCGCCGACAACATTGCGTCGAGCTGCGCTACCTCCGTATCGGATGCTTCGTGCGCCCTGTCGGGAAAGATGTCGCAGCGCAATTCGGCGCGCGCCTTGCCGAGCGCTTCCGCAGCCCCGGCGAAGGCCTCGACCGGTATCCACGGGTCCTTGTCGGAGCCCGTGAGATAGACCGGCATGCGGTCAAGATCGGCGAAAGGCCGGTCGCAGGCCGGCGTGCCGACGCGGCAGCCGGTGAGGTTCACCATCGCCCCATCCCAGGGCCCGTATTTCATTGCGTATTCCAGCGTCAGGCATGCACCCTGGCTGAAACCGCCGACAAGCATGGGAAGAGGCCGCCCGGCATCCCGGACGAAATCGGTAACGATCTGGCGAAGATGGATCAGCGAAGCGTCGAGCTGGCGGCGCGCACCGTCGGTCAGTGGATCGACGGCACGGGCATCGTACCAGCTATTGCCCGCTGCGCGTGGCAGCACGAAAGCGATACCGGCGCTCTTGAGCCTGCCGACCACCTGTTCGTGCATGTCCTCGGGCGCCTGGGTGCGCCCATGGACGAATACGCAAAGGACTTTGGCCTCCCCGGGGGACACACCGAGGCGCAGTGGAGCATCATGCGTCGCCATGGCGCTGCTCAGAAGTTGGCCGGTTCGAGGCCGGCGATCAACTCCGCCTTGCGATCCTCGAACCACGGAGGGAACACGAGCGTGGTACCGATCTCGCCCGGAGGCTCGTCGAGCGCCCAGCCGCCCTCGACCGACCAGGCGATTTCGAACAGCGCGCCGCCCGGCGAACGGACATAGCAGGACTTGAAATAGTTGCGGTCCTTCTGGTCCGAAACATCGGTGAAGCCAAGACCTTCGAGATGCGCCTTGAGCTTCAACTGATTTTCCTCGTTGCCGCTGTTGAGCGCCAGATGATGGATCGTGCCACCGGCGAGCGTCCAGGTTCCCTGGCGATCGTTCGGTTCGTGCAGGATCTCGACCATGCTGCTCGGACCTGCCGTGTTCGGCACAGAGAACATCAGGCCCTCGTCATTGTCGGCCTCCTTCTTCATCGACATGCCGACAGTCAGGAAATCGTCCATCGACGTGCGATCGAAAACGGCGATTGCCGCCCCGTAAATGCCTTTGATGCCATATTGCGCATTGACGCCCTGCGCCTCGTTGACGATCGACGGACGCGTGTCGGCCGGGCTTTCCACCAGCTCGTGCGGGATGCCGCATGGATGCTTGAAGCCCACCCGGGTCAAGCCGAAACGGCCGAATTTCCGTGCCTCGATGCCCTTGGCATTCAGCCTGTCGACCCAATAGTCCGATGCCCCGACGGGGATGGCCTGCTGGATGATTTTCGACTGATTGGTACCGCGCCGCCCGAAGATCGCCGGCTTGCGGAAGGGAAAGGTGGTGATGATGGTCGAGGCATCGCCATCGCGCGAGCCGTAATACAGGTGATAGACCGGAACGCTGCCGTCAAACAGCACGGTCCGCTTCACCGAAAACAGACCGAGTATCTTGGTATAAAAATCGTAGTCTTCCTGCACCCCATCGGTGCTGAGCGTCAAATGGTGATATCCGCTGACAAAAGCCATCGCCCTGTTCTCCTCCTCAAGGACTTCGTCCAATCTCCGGCACGTCTCCCGCGTGTCGCTGCGACAACCGCACGGCTGCGTGCCGGTTTATCGTATCGCTTCCAGAGATGGGCAAACTATACACACCTCACACGCCCTCTTGTTGCGATTACTCATAACCACTATAGCAATTTGCTATGAAGCTAGATGAACGACATCTCGTCCAGTTGGCCGCCGTCATCGAGACAGGCGGGGTAACCGAGGGAGCCGCTCTGCTCGGCATGACCCAGTCGGCCGTGTCGCGCACGATCTCCATGCTCGAAAAGCGGATCGGCGAACAGCTCTTTATCCCCGGGCGCCGGCCAATGCAGCCGACGTCTCTCGGCGAGCAACTGGGCCAGCAGGGCAAGGCCATCCTGTCGTCCTCGAGAAAGGCGGACGAGATCATCCGCAGCTTCAAGTCCGGCTCGTCGGGGCGCGTCCGGCTGGGTGGTGTTCCCTTCTTCATAGATGCCGTGATCTCGCCGATGGTCGCCTCCTTCCAGCGGAGCGAGCCGGGGATCATGATCGATCAGTCCTATGGCAATTATCCCGATCTGATGGCGGGTTTGGAATCCGGACAGATCGATCTTGCCGTGACTCCGACCGGCGCTTCGGATCTCAAGGCGGATTATGCATTCGAACCCATTCTTTCGGCCCGCAACGTACTGGCCTGCAGCGTTGGCCATCCCCTCGTGCACAAGCGGACCATCGCCATCGAGGACATCGTCCACTACCCCTGGGTGGCGCCCCTACCGGGCTCGCCGCTGGTTCTCGATCTCCACAACATCCTGCTGACGCTTGGCATACCGGAAGTCTCGATCCGCTATGCAGGCGGATCGCTTCTCAGTGTCATCAACTACCTTATCGGGACCGATGCGCTGGCTATTCTGCCGCTTTCCGTCGCTTTTTCCTTCCGCCGCGAAAGCAAGATCACCGTCATCCCGCTCGATATCCCGCAGCCCGAGCGCGCGCTCGGCATCATGACCAAGCGCAAACCCTACGCCAATCCCGCCAGCCGCAAGTTCATCGGTCACCTGCGGCGCGAATTTTCCGACCTGCGCCGCATGATCGAAAAGCACGACAGCTCCATTCCCTGGGCGCATGGCCCTTTCCTTGCCGAACGCGACCGCAAGCCGATGGCCTGAAATGCGGGATGGCGGCGGTCCAGATGCCGAAGCTCAGGTCTCCCCCTTCCGCGCCAGAACAAAATCATGGTCCACATCCCAGAAATCGCCGGCAAACCCGTATTCCTGCGCGCGTGCCGGATCATGCATTCTGTTGAACTTGGCCAGCAGGCTTTCCTTCACACCAAACACCGCATCCGAGTTGATATAGGGGTCGTCGGGATCGAAGATGTGGGTGGTCAGCGTCTCATAACCATCGGCCTTGATGATGTAATGCAGATGCGCGGGGCGGTAAGGATGGCGGCCGAGCTGGCCCAGCAACTGTCCCACCGGACCATCGTCCGGGATCGGATAGTATTTCGGCTTGACGGCGCGGAAGCAGTAGCGGCCGTCCGGTCCGGTGCGGAAAATGCCGCGCAGGTTGAAATCCGGCTGGATCCCCTTCTGCTGGACATCGTAGAAACCTTCGTCATTGGCCTGCCAGACATCGATAACGGCATCGGCGATCGGTTTGCCTGACGTATCGAGGATACGACCCTCGATGAACATGTCCTCGCCCTTGGCATCGAGGCAGATATTGGCGCCCATCGGCAGTTCCGGTGCGTCGGCGACGTGGAAGGGGCCGAGAACCGTGCTCTCCGATGCGCCGGACGGCTTGCGGTTGTTGATCGCATCCACCAGCATCGAGACACCCAGCACGTCCGACAACAGGATATATTCCTGACGCCATTCGTTGCAGGTCTGGCCCGTCCGGGTCAGGAACAGGATCGCCTGCATCCATTCGTCCTGGGTCGGTTCGATCTCCTTGACCGCTTCGTGCAGCTTGCGAGTGATGACCTCCATCACCTGCTTCAGCCGTTCATCCCTGGCGTTTATGTTACGGCCGGTGACGACGGCGACGGAATCGTCCTCGGTGAAAAAGCCTTTTTCGTGCGTTGCCATGATCGTCTCACTTGTTCAGGATGGAATTGAGGACACGGCGAAGTTCAGCTTGCGGATCGGCAACCATCCCTTCGGCACGCCAGGCGACATGATGATCGGGCCTCACCAGCAAGACGCCGGAATCGCGGATTTCACGCATGTTGGCCCAGTCTCCGACAAGGTCCTGCCATTCCTGGCGCGGTCCGATCTTGTGCACGGCGATCGTCATGCCGAATGCCTTGCCCAGCGACTTCGCGGCCTCGACCCAGCCATCGCCGCCGACCCCCGTCAGCACGGTAAAGACGCCGTGGCCTGTGAGATCCAGCGTCGACACCTTTTCGCCGTTCTGGCCGAACAGCCAGGCATGCGGCAGCCGGGCGCCGGGCCAGGTGGTGGGCTGGAAATGCAGTTCGGCATCTTTCTCGAATGCCGGTTCGGGCTGACCATCGGTAACAATCGCGCTTGACCTGTAGCGCTGATTCATCTCGACGCCGTGGGCATCGAATTCATAGACCTTGGAGGCAATCGCCTTGCGGATGGCAGCGCGCTGCTGTTCGGCCGCGTCGGTGTCGTCGCAGCGGGCATCCATGTTCTGTTGCATCTTCACCGGATCGACGGAGTCCAGCAGGCCGAGCGCCTTGAAGATCGGCCCGAACTCCTCGATCGACTTGTTGGCGCGGGTCACGATCTGCTTGGCAATCGGCGCGCGTTCGGTGTCGTAGCTGTCGAGCAATCCAAGTCCGGCTTGCCCCTTGATGACTGCCGCCAGTTTCCAGGCAAGATTGAATGCGTCCTGGATCGAGGTGTTGGAGCCCAGCCCGTTCGAAGGCGGATGGCGGTGGATCGCATCGCCCGCGCAGAACACGCGGCCGCTTGCGGTTTTCGTCGCATACATGTTGTTGACCGTCCAGGTCGAGACGGACTTGATCTTCGGTTTCAGTTCCTGATCGCCGACGAGGTCGCGCACCACCTTGATGGCGAAATCGTCGCTCACTTCGGGCGCCGGCTGGTTGATGTCATAGCCCCAGACGATCAGCCACTCGTTCCAGGGGCGCACCATGCGCACCAGTCCCATGCCGATACCGCCGACATCGGCCCCCGGCTGCAGCACCCAGTAGAGTACCGACGGGCGGTGGGCGACATGGCGCGACAGATCCGCCTCGAACAGGATATTCATCGAACCGCCGACACCCATCTTGCCCTCATAGGTCAGGCCCGCATGTTCGGCGACCTTGGAATTGCCGCCATCGGCACCAACCAGGAACTTCGAGCGGATGGTGATGTCCTTGTTGGTCAGCCGGTCGCGGCAGGTGGTGGTGACACCATCGGCATCCTGAACGTGGCTGAGATATTCCGTCGACATCCGTGCCTGCGTGCCGCGCGAACAGGCGGTCTTGAACAGCAGCGGTTCCATGAAGGTCTGCGGCAGGTCGTTCATGTGGCTTGGCGACGAAAGCTGGTGCTCGGCACGCGACAGCGGATGCTTGCCCCAGCTTTTCATCCGGCCGATCTCCTCGCCGGTGAGGGACGTGCAGAAGACATTCTCGCCCATCAGGTCCTGTTCTGCGGCGAACATATAAGCCTCGTCTTCCACATTGCGGCCGAGGTCGCGCAGCACTTCCATTGTGCGCTGGTTGGTGATGTGGGCACGCGGCGTGCTGGCCAGCCAGCGGTAGCGGTTGATGACCATGTTCTCGACCCCATAGGTCGACAGCAGCGCCGCAGTGGCGGATCCCGCCGGTCCTGTGCCGATGATGAGTACGTCGGTGGTGATGTCAGCCATGCGGCCCTCCCTTGATGTCTTGTGAATTCGAAATGTCTGGAGCCCCGCCCTTGAGGATGCGGCGGACGGGAAAGAGCTGGATTCCGGTGCGCGCGGAGAACAGACCCCAAAGCCCACGGGGCGCAAACAGCATCGTTGCGATCGCGATCATGCCCAGTATCAGCAGGTACCAGGAGCCATAGTCGGCCAAAAGGTGCTGCAGCAGGAAGAAGACGATGACACCGACGATCGGCCCCTCGATCGTACCGATGCCGCCGATCACCACGATGAAGATCACATAGGCCGTCCAGTCGAGAAGCGAGAAAGCGGCATCCGGCGAGATTCGTTGCTTCTGAACATAGATGAGCGCGCCCGCCATGCCGGTAATGAAGGCGGTCGCCAGATAGACCAGCGCCTTCATGCGCCGAGCATCGACACCAACGGCACGCGCGGCCTGCTCATTGTCGCGGACGGCCGCGAGACCGAGCCCCTGCCTGGAGCGGAGAAGACGGTAGATGAAGCCGATCGCGGCAACGGCCAGGATCAGCGCCAGCCAATAGGTGAGCGCGTCCCCGGCCTGTGCCGACTTCATGCCGAATGTATTTTTGAGCAGATCGATACCGGCCATGTCGCGGATCGCCTCGCGCGGCAGGGACGTTCCGGTGCCGCCACCCAGCGCCTTCCATTGAGCGAAGAGAAGGCGGCCGACTTCGGCAATCACCCATGTGCCGATGGCGAAGTACGGCCCGTAGAGCCGGAAGGTGAAGAACGCCGTCGGCACGGCGACCAGCGCGGCAAACAATCCCGCCGCCAGAATGGCGACCAGGGGATCGAGCCCCGCCAGTGTCACGACAGCGAACATCGCATAGGCGCCGCAGCCGACGAACAGTTGCTGGCCGACCGAAATAAGCCCGGCATAGCCTGCCAGCAGGTTCCAGCATTGCGCCAGAACCAGCATCGTCAGGATAAAGAACAGGTCCTGGATTGCCCCACGCGAGACCAGGAATGGGGCTGCCGCGGCCACCACGACGACCAGCGCGGCTACGCCCGCGAATGCAGAGGATGTCCTTGTACGGGTCTCGACGTTGAATACCTGTCGGGAGAGAACGGTCATCGGCACCTCAATCGACCGCGCGCGGAAACAGGCCGCGCGGCTTGAACAACAGGACGAGCAGGAAAGCAAGATGACCGCTGAGGATCTGCCATTCCGGATTGATGGCGGCGCCGAGCGTCTGTGCGACGCCCAGGATGATGCCGCCGGCGAGCGTACCCCACAGCGAACCGAGCCCGCCGATGATAACCGCCTCGAAAGCATAGATCAGCCGCGCCGGTCCCGATGTCGGGTCGAAATTGGCGCGTGTCCCGAGATAGAGCGCGGCGATCGTCACCACCACCATGGCAAGACCGGTCGCGAGCGCGAAAATGCGCTTCGGCTGTATGCCCATCAGCCCGGCCGTGACCGGATCGTCCGAGGTGGCCCGGAAGGCGCGGCCGACGGACGTGCGGTAGATCAACTGGTTGAGCATGACGATGATCAGGATCGCGGAGGCAAAGGTCAGGACCGGCATGACGCCGGCGTTTACCGGGCCTAGCGGGATAGACGCGGTTTCCAGCCATCCTGCCGATACGCGCCGGCTGTCGGCGGTGAAACCTTCGAGCAAACCGTTCTGGATGACGATGGACAGACCGAACGTCACCAGCAGCGGCGGCATCATGTCCTTGCCAAGGGCCCGGTTGAGCAAATGGAATTGCAGCAGCCAGCCCACGGCGAACATCAACGGCGCGGCAACCACCGCGGCGACAAAGGGATGGAGGCCGAGGGCGGACACAAGAACGAGAATCACGAAGGCGGCGAGAACGATCAGGTCGCCATGGGCCAGGTTGACCAGCCGCATGATGCCGAAGACCAGACTGAGGCCCGCCGCAAACAGCGCGTAGAGACCACCGAGCAGCACGCCCTGGAGGAGGGTATCAAGCAGGTTCATGACCGTCCGCTCCAAAATATGCCGTGTGAATGGCGTCGCGATGCAGGTCCTGCGGCTTGCCGGTGAGCGTGATGCGCCCCTCCATCATGCAATAGACCCGATCGGCGACCTTGAGCGCCTGGGCGATGTCCTGCTCGACAACGACAATCGCGGCACCGGTCTCGCGGATGCGAGGGAAGGCTGCGTAGATGTCGCGCACCACGACCGGCGCCAGCCCGAGGCTGATCTCGTCGCAAAGCAGCACATCCGGGTTGGACATCAGCGCGCGGCCGATCGCCACCATCTGCTGTTGGCCACCGGAGAGCGCGGTTGAAGGCTTGTGGCGGCGCTCCTTGAGAATCGGGAACAGACCGTAGACGGTCTCGAGGGTCCAGGGACCGGCGACCTTGCGGCCATAATTGCCGACCAGCAGGTTCTCCTCGACGCTGAGGGACGGAAACAGCCGGCGACCTTCCGGTACCATGGCGATGCCCCGGCCCATGACAGCCGGCGCGGCCAGCGCGCCGATCGGCTCGTCGCGATAGAGAATGGCGCCCGGATCGTTACGAAGAACACCCGCAATCGAGCGCATCAGCGTCGTCTTGCCGGCACCATTGGCGCCGATGATGGCGACGGTTTCGCCTTGTTCAAACACGATGTCGACGCCGAACAGCGCCTGGAAGTCGCCATAGAAAGCCTTGAGTGCGCGTGTTTCGATCAGTGCCATCAGATCTCTATCCCCAGATAGATCTCCCGCACGTCCCTCGATGCCATGATCTCCTCGGGCTTGCCGATTCCGATCACCTTGCCGAAATGCAGCACCAGCAGCCGCTCGACCACGGAATTGAGCGCATGCAGCACATGCTCGATCCAAATTACCGCGACCCCCTTGGCGTGAACGCCGCGAATGGTCGCCACCAGCGCCCGGCATTCACCCTCGGTCAGGCCGCCTGCGATTTCATCGAGCAGCAGCAGCTTCGGTTCGGTGGCCATGGCGCGGGCAAGCTCAAGCCGCTTTCTTTGCAGAAGCGAAAGGCTGCCGGCGGTGGCGTTCGCCCTGTCGATCAATCCGGTATCGATCAGGATCTCGGCACAGCGGTCGGTCACTTCGCCTTCGGTCTTTCGAGCCCCGAAGGCTCCGGCGACGACCAGGTTCTCGAACACGGTCAATTGCTCGAAAGGCTGCGGGATCTGGAAGGTCCGCCCCATGCCGGCAAAGCAGCGCTGCATCGGCGGCGTCCGCGTCACGTCACGTTCCTCAAACCGGATGGTACCGGAATCGGCGGCGATATTGCCGGTGATCAGGTTGAACAATGTCGATTTTCCGGCGCCGTTCGGGCCGATGATACCAAGCGCCTCGCCCGGCTGGACCGCGAACGAAATCTGTTCGGCGACCGTCAGCGCGCCAAACTTTTTCGACACTCCATCCAGCTCAAGAATCGGCATGGTTCATCCTCCCGGGGGTAAAAAGGCCGCCTCCTCGCGGCCCCTCGTTGGCTTCATCAGGCCATAATCAGACGATCGCTTCCATCTTGCCGCCGAGTGGCACGTTGGTTGCCAGTCCATTCTCGACCACGACGAGATCGTAGCCGCCGCCGTCCCTGAGCCGCCACTGGCCGCCGACCAGCGGGGTCTTGGCGACATTTTTGGCAGCAAATGGCGGCAGGTTGCTGCTGCCCCACGCAATCGGGCCGACCAGTGTGTCGAGCCGGGTCTCGCCGATTGTCTTTGCCACGGCTTCGCCATCGGTGGGATCGCCGGCGCGCTTCATGACATCGACGGCGAGTTCGAACAGTGCATGCGCAAAGCCGATCGGCTGCGTCCAGGGGCGGCCGGTGGCCTTGGTAAAGGCGTCCGCTACCTGTGCGGCCGTCTCGCCTGTCAGCGAGGACTTGAACGGATGGGTGGGCGTCCACCAGACTTCGGTCGAGAGATTGTGGCCAGCCTCGCCCAGCGTTTCCACCGTTTGCGGGAACAGCAGAGCCTTGCCGATCGAAGCCACCTTTGGCTTGAAGCCCTGCTGCCTGGCCTGATTCCAGAAGGTCGCAAGATCCGGCGGAATGACCACGCCGGTGACGATCTCCGCATTCGCCTGCTTGAAGGCGTTGATCTGTGCCGAAAAATCATCGGACAGGTTCTGGAAGCGGCCAGGATCGGTCAGGGTATACCCGAGCTTTTCGAGCACCGGCGGAAAGCCGACGACCTTGTCGCCCCAGGCATTGCCGTCACCATCGTTCGGGAAGAGCCCACCGGCCTGCTTGTTGGTTTCCACCTGTGCCCACATGCCCGTGAACACCGCGATGACATCCTCCAGCCCCCAGAAGAAATGGTAGGCGAAGTTGAAGGGCTTCCATGACGCCGGATCGCCGGGATTGGCCTGCTGGCCAATGTACCAGGGCTGCCAGGGTGCCACCGTCGAGATGCAGGGCATTTCCTCCGCCTCGCACGTGGTGGAGACGGGATTGGTGGTTTCCGGCGTCGAGGAAACCAGCATCAGGTTGACCTCGTCGGTGAGGATCAGTTCCTTGGCCACCTCGGCCGCGCGGTTGGGGTTGGACTGGCTGTCCTTGACCACGACTTCGTAGTTCAGGCCCATCTTCCTGGTGGTCGCAAGAAAACTGTCGATGACGAATTTATCGGCCTCGCCAAAAGCGGCAAGCGGACCGGTCTGCGGACTGACATAGCCGAGCTTGATCGGTGCAGCCTGGGCGATTGCCGGCATGGCCAGTCCCGACGTTGCGGCCAGTACGCCCGTGGCAGCCGTCTGTTTCAGGAATTCGCGTCTTGTTGTCATTGTGCTCCTCCTCCCGAGAGTTCGCTATGATGTCGGTCGATTGCCTTCCCATGCATGCTGCAAGAGTTCGCGGATCGACCGCTTGTCGATGGGCCGTGGATTCCAATAGGGGTTCTCGACGGCGATCTGGCTTGCCCGGTCGAGATCGGCCTCGGTCAACCCCAGGTGCTGCAGGGCCATCGGCGCACCGATCGACTTGGCAAAATCCCACAGCCCGCCGCCCACGGAACCGCCGAAAATCTCCGCCACCGGGGCCAGGAGTTCGGGCACCGCAACAGCGTTGAAGGATGCCGTATGCGGCAGCATGATCGCATGGGTTTCGGCATGCGGTGTATCGAACGTGCCGCCCAGCGTGTGACAGATCTTGTGATGCAGTGCCATACCGACCGTGCCGAGCACTGTGCCGCAGAGCCACGCGCCGTAGAGACCGTCGGCGCGCACGGCAAGGTCGCCGGGCGTGGCCACGATTGCCGGCAGCGCAGACTGGAAGGCACGCAGTCCCTCGACGGCCATCAGGCTGGAGATCGGGTTTCGGTCCTGCGCGTAAAGCGCCTCCATCGCATGGGCCATGGCATTCAACCCCGATGTGACCGAGAGCCCGACCGGCAGGCCGGTGGTCAGGGCCGCATCATAGATCACCACTTCAGGCAGGATCCTTGCATCCTTGACGGTGGTCTTGCGCCCGCCTTCGGTCTGGCCGAGGATCGATGTCACCTCGGAACCGGCATAAGTGGTGGGAATGACGACCTGCGGCAGGTCGGTGCGGTAGGCGATCGCCTTGCCCAAGCCGGTTGTCGATCCGCCGCCGAGCGAAACGACGCAATCGGCACCGCTCCTGCGAACCACCTCCATGGCCGCTTCGGTCACCTCGACCGGCGTATGCATCACAGCCCCCGCAAACACGCCGGCGGAAAGCGGGCCAAGCCTTGCGGCCACCCCTTCGGCATCGGCTTTCTGATGCGGCGTGGAAAGCACCAGGGCGCGGCTGCAGCCGAGCTTTTCGATCCATTCGCCGGCAGTCTGGCTGCGTCCTTCACCGAAAACGATATGCGCAGCACTGCCCTGATAGCTAAATGTGCGGCTCATGAACGGCCTCCGTTTCTCGACCGCGCCATGACGAATGTCATGTCCGCCTTCCAGCCGCTGTCGGTCTGCTCAAAGTCGTACACAAGGTCCTGCTTGACCCCGAAGATGGCATCTTCGTCGAGATGCGGATCGTTGGCGTCATAGATGTGAGTGGTGATCGGCTCGAAACCCGGCGCCTTGATGATGAAATGCAGATGCGCGGGCCGCCGTAACGGATAGCCTGCCTGCTTGAGCAGCATGCCGACAGGCCCATCGTCAGGCACGCCATAACCGGAAGGCCGCACCGTCGAATAGCGAAATCCGCCGTCCTGATCGGCCTTGAATATACCACGCAGGTTGAATTCCGGCTGCATGTCGGGCTGCTGGTTCTCGTAGAACCCCAGCGCATTCGCCTGCCATGTTTCGATCACCGCGCCTGGAATCGGGTGACCATCGAGATCGTGTACGTGCCCTGACACCAGAAGTGGCTCCCCCGCCCCGTCGAGAGAGATCGAAGCGCCGAGCGGATATTGCGGAGCATCCTTGCGATAGAAAGGACCGCGCACGGTGTTGGGTGTGGCACCTTTCGGGCGGCGGGAATTGATTTCCTCAACGAGCGCCGAGGCGCCGAGCAGGTCCGACAGCAGCACCCATTCCTGGCGGCGCTCGTCGCAGGCATGCCCCACCTCGGTCAGAAATGCGATCACGCGCTTCCAATCCTCGGGCGTCGGGCGAAATTCCTTGATCAGCGCATGGAGGTGCTGCACGGCCGCCGTCAGGATTTGCGGCAGCGGTTTCAGCTCGGTACTGGCAAGACGTTGCGCGAAGATGTCAGCGGAATTGCTCTCGCTGAAACCTGGCGCCGAGTTTCCCGCCTGCATGTTCTCCTCCAAGATAATGTCCCGAAGCGACACTAGCAAAGCAGATCCGGTGCATTGATGATTTTATTACCATCCTGTATAACGATTTGTTATGAAGATTGACGAGCGCCATCTTGTGCAACTTGCCGCCGTGGTCCAAGCGGGTGGGGTCACCGAGGGCGCCGCCTTCCTGGGATTGGCCCAGCCGGCGGTATCGCGCACCATATCCATGCTTGAGAAGCGGGTCGGGGAGCCGCTGTTCGTCAAGGGCAAGCGGCCTTTGCAACCGACGCCGCTCGGCCGCGCACTTGCCGAACATGGCAGCACCATGCTCGCCGCCGGCCGCAAGGCCTCCGATACGATCGAGAGCTTCCGTGTTGGCAATAGCGGCATCGTCCGGGTCGGCGGTACGCCCTTCTTCATGGATGCTTTGATCGCACCGATGATCGCGGAGTTTCAGACCCGTCATCCGGATGTGAGGGTCGACCTAACCTACGGCTATTTTCCGGACCTTCGCACCGCTCTGCATGCCGACCAGATCGATCTCGCGATCTGCCCGATCGATATTCTTGACGAAGGATCGGGCCTCACCTTCCAGCAGATCCTGCCCGGCCGCAACGTGATCGCCTGCAGTGTCACCCATCCGCTGCTGCTGAAAAGACGGCCGCAACCCTCGCATTTGCTCGACTATCCCTGGATCGCGCCGCCACCCGGCAGTCCGCTGATGTCCGACCTGCGCGGCATGTTGCTGTCCTTCGGAGCAACCGAGATCAAGATCCGCTATTCCGGCGGGTCCCTGATGAGCGTCGTCAATTATCTCAAGACATCGCAGGCATTGACGATCATGCCACACAGTGTCGTCTTCGCACTTCGCAACGACAAATCGATCACGGCGTTGCCGGTCACGATCCCACACCCCGAACGCGCACTCGGGCTCCTCAAGCGCGCCGATGCACTTCGGGTGCCGGCCATCGACCAGTTCGCGCGCTACATCGGTGCGTCTTTTGATGATCTGAAATCCCTGATAAAACGGCACGAGCAATCCGTCGTCTGGGGAATGTAGGGGCAGCACAGGTTCCTTCGCCTGCCAAGACAGGGCCAACATCGGCTGACAAAGCCCAGGCATCCATGGACCAACGGCCGGGTCGAGCGCATGAGCCGAGCCATAAGGGACGCGACCGTCAAGCGCTTCCACTGTGACGACCATGATCAGCTTCGACCCCGTCTGCAAAGCTTCATTGCCGGCTATACCTTCGGCCTCCGCCTCAAGCCCCTGAAAGGGCTCACGCCCTACGCGTTCATCGGCAAACGATAGACGATGGAACCCGAAAGATTCATCATCGAGCCGACCGATCCATCGAATGCCGGGACGAAATGCCTAGCGCGGGGTCGAACTCCACGCCGCAATAAAATCGATCATGATTTTGGTATAGTCCTTCAACTGCTGGATCGACACCTGCTCGTTGATGCTGTGCGCATGCCGGAGCTTGCCGGGCCCAAAGACAGCCGCCGGAATCCCTTCATGCCCGAACCAACCGCCATCCGATACAGTCGAAGAAACTCCGAGGATGGCGGGCTCTCCCGTAACCATTTCATATTTTGAGGCCAGCAGCTTGATACCGGCATGCGACGGATCGAGTTCAAGTGCTGGAAAGATCTCGCCGCGCTCCTCGATCATCGACTTACCACCCCAGCGGAACGTCGGATGATTGTCTTTCAACCACGGATCGGCATTGGCAACATTGCGAATATGCGCCTCAATTTCCTGCGTGACGGCCTCGTGGTTCTCGTTCGGATAATAATGGACTGTGATCCACAGACGGCACTCGTCGGCGATAAATGCCGCATGACGTCCCCCTTCGATGACAGCGGGGTTGATCGTCGTGGAGCCGAGCGGGCATCCCGGATAGGATTTCGTGACCGCCCAATGACGTTCGAGATCCTGCAATCCTTGAATGACCTTCATCATCTTTTCGATAGCACTGGCACCGACCAATCCGCCGCCGGCATGGATCATCTGCCGGCGTGTTCCGTCGTGGAAACTCTGGGGGCTCTTGACGGTGATCCATCCGGTGATGACACCGCCCTGCCCCTGGATATGAAGGTCGGACGTGTCGACGACGAGAGCGAGATCCGCCATGTAGCCACGCTTGCAGCAATCGAGCGTTCCGGCCTCGCCGACCTCCTCGCCGATGACCGATTCAAACGTGATATCGCCCGGCAGCGGGATATTGTGTTCACGCAGCAGCATCAGCGCAAACAACGCACCCGCAAGACCGCCTTTCATGTCCGCCGCACCACGGCCGATGACGAGACCATCGCGCACGATCGGCGTGAACGGGCCGGTTTCCCAGGCTTCGTCCGGACTGACTTCGGCCACATCGACATGACCGTTTATGATAACGCTCTTATAGGCGCAATCACCTGCCCCCTTCAACACGCCGACCACATTGGGGTCGCCGGGATACATGTCCCAGGTGTCGATCGAAAACCCAAGATTCTGTAGATAGCCGGCAATGAAGGCTTGTGCATCCTTGGTGTTGCGCGCCGGAGGTGCCGGCGTCTCGAAGGAAATCAGCTTGCAAAGCAGATCGATAAGCTCGCCTTCGCGGCTGTCGACCTGATCGAGCAGGGTCTGGATATCGACACTCATGTCATCAACTTTCGAACTCTTGGAGTAACTGTATCGCGCGACGTGCGAAAAGACCGCCGGTCCGTGGCCCGCGGGACCGGCGGCCATCGCATCACTTCAACTCGACGGCATAGTCGCCGATCGGCAGTTCCTTCTTGATCAGCTTGTTCTCAAAGAGAAACTTGCTGTAACCTTCGTAGCGCGCCACATCCAGCGCCATCGGGTCCTTGGCGAACATCGGAAGCGTGTCAATCCAAGCGGTCTTGTTGAGATTGTTGTTCAGATCCGGATGGGTCTTTGCAAAGGCTTCCCAAGTCTCCTGGGGGTGGGCGAGAAGGTAGTCCGTGCCCTTCTTCATCGCCTCCATGAACTTCTTGATCTTCGGATCGTTGACGCTGTCCTTGTTGGCCAGGACGATCAACTCGTCATAGGCCGGTACGCCGAAGTCCTCGACATTGAACAGCTTCGGCTCGACGCCAAGATCGCGCATTTCGGTGGCTTCGAAGTTGCGGTAACCACCGATCACGCCATCGACCTGACCCGCCATCAGCGCGCTGACCAGCTGGAAGTTGACATTGATCATCGAGATGTCGCCAAGCGCGAGACCACCCTGCTTCAGCATGGTTCCCAGTGTCGCCTCTTCCACGCCGCTGACCGAATAGCCGATTTTCTTACCCTTGAAATCAGCCATGGACTTGATGCCAGAAGACTCCAGGACGGCAACCGTGTTCAACGGTGAATTGACGATCGTGCCGACGCGAACGAGCGGCAAACCCTGTTCGGCATACATATAGAGTTGCGGCTGGTAGCTGATGGCAAGGTCGCCCTGCTTTGCGGCAACCAGGCGCGGGGGCATGCTCGGATCGGCCGGCGGCACGATCTCGACCTCAAGGCCCGCATCCTTGAAGGCACCGATCTGTTCGGCAACCATGATCGGGGCATGGTCGGGATTGATGAACCAGTCCAGCAGGACCGTCACCTTTTCTGCCGCCTGGGCAGAAGTCATCGTCATCAGCGCAAAGGCTGCGCCGAGGGCTAGTTTTTTCAACATGCGTGTTCCTTTCTGGAGCTTCTTTTCTTGTAACGTCTTGGGAGAACTAGTTGGTCTGATTGGCATCGGGCACCCAGTAGAGGATGCGTTTCAGCAGGACGTCGACGCATTGCCAAAGGGCGACGGCCATCAGCGAAAGCACGAAAAGTGCGGCGAAGCAGACCGCCGTCTGCATGCGGGCATTGGCGTTGAGCATCACATAGCCAAGCCCGCCAGCCGAACCGACCCACTCGCCGATAACCGCGCCGATCGGCGCCACTGCCGCAGCAACCCGGAGACCCGATCCGAAGGCCGGCAGCGCCGCCACCAGGCGGACGTGTCGAAGCTGGGCGTAGGGTGAAGCACCCATGGTCTGGGCCAGCTCCATCCAGCCGGTTTCCGTGCGGCGAAGACCGTCATAGAAGGACGCCGCGACCGGGAAAAAGATGACCAGCGTTGCCGCGACAACCTTGGAGGACAGGCCGAAGCCGAACCAGAGAACGAGCAACGGCGCCAGTGCAAAGATCGGGATTGCCTGACTGATGACCAGAACCGGCATCAGCCAGCGTTGCAGGACCGGAGAGAACACCATCGCCAGCGCCAGCAGCGCACCGAACAGCAGGCCGAAGAACAGGCCGAGGAAGATTTCCAGCGCCGTGATCAGCGTATGCTCCATCAGATAGGCCCTGCCGTTCCAGAGCGCCTCGGCGACCAGAGGCGGGGTCGGCAGCATATAAGACGGCAGCTTGAACAGAACGGCACATCCCCACCAGATCAGGATCAGGCCGACGAAGATTACGACGCCACGGCCGCCGGCAACGAGTTTCAGGTTCATCGTGCATTCTCCACAAACAGCCGCAGCAATTCGCCCTGGCTCTTCTGCAATTCGGGATCATCGGGGGAACGTGGTGGTTTTCCGGCAACCGTGATGGGGGTGCCAAGCTTTGCCGGATGTCCCGAAAGCACCATCAGATGATGACCAAGCCGACATGCCTCCATGGGATCATGGGTGATGAGCAGGACGGTGCGCCCTTCCAGAAGCTCTGCCGCCAGATCCTGGACCATCGAACGGGTGATAGCGTCGAGCGCGGAGAACGGCTCATCCATCAGAACGATTGGCCGGCGCTCGTAGAGCGTGCGAGCGATCGCCGCGCGCTGGCGCATGCCACCGGACAAAGCCGAGGGCAAGGTCTTGTGCCGTGTCGACAGACCGACGCGCTCCAGCAGGTGTTCGGCCCAGGCTTTGTCGATCTTTTCACGCCGAAGGCGCGCACCGAGCGTGACGTTCTCGAAGACGTTCAGCCAGGGGAACAGCAGATCCTGCTGCCCCATATAGGCGATGCGATTTTGGATCGGCAGACCATCGGTGCCAATAACCGTTCCCGACGTCGCCTTGGCAAGTCCCCCGATGATCTTCAGCAAACTGCTCTTGCCGACGCCGCTCGAGCCGAGCAAGGCCACGAATTCCCCGCCCCTGATCTCGAAGCTCAGGCTCTCAAAGATGGTATGGGCGTCGAAGCGCAGCGTCAGATTGTCGACGCGGATACCCGGTGGCAGGACCTTTTCGAGTACCGGCCCGTTCGCTAGCATTCTGGTCTGATATGCGCTCAAGGTATTCCCCATCTGCCGTAGTCTCCCATTATCCGAGGCCAGACCGGCTCATTCTGCCGCGACAGAAAGAGCAGCACGCTCGGCATTGAGCCCCATCTGCCAGAAATCGGCTTCAAGGCGGGTTGCCGTCCTGAAGATCTGCAGGAGTCGATCGAACCGCGCTTCCGCACCGCGACGTTTGCCGACGTCGTCCAATGCATTGATCGCGTCCTGCACGCTCTGCAGATAATGCTCGCCCTCATAGTTGCGCAGCCAGTCGCCATAGGGATTGCCCTCAAGCACGGTCGTCTCTTCCGACATCAGGATCTGGCCTATCTCGCCATAGCCGGCCACACAGGGAATGAGGGCGACCATCAGATCGAGAATGTCACCGGAAAGGCCGATATCGAGCACGAACCGGGTGTAGGTCATGGTCTCGGGCGCTTCCGGCTCGGTCTGCATCATCTCCTCGGTCAGCCCCCAGGACGTGCAGTAGCCGACATGAACGGGCAACTCGTCAACAATGGCATTCAGCGACTTGGTGGCGGATCGAACCTCACCGATCGTCGAACTCTTGTAGGCCAGCAGCGCATAAGCGCGGGCGAAATGGATAAGGAACAGATAATCCTGTGTCAGGAAACGCTTGAAGCATGGCTGTGGCAACGCGCCGGTGGCCAGTTGTTTGACGAAGGGGTGGTTGACATAACCGGACCATTCCTCGTTGGCGGCGGCGCGCAGTTTGCCGAACAAGCCGTAGTCGAAATCGATTTTCTGCATTTCAGTCTTCCTATAATTCTATGCCAGCGTGCAGAGATCCTGAGTGCATCGCCGTAGGTCGTTTGAAGGGGATCCGAATCAGGCCTGGCTTCTCTTGACGACCATCTTGTCCTTGATCCGCCGGAAAGCGGCATTGGCTTCGCGCACGATCTTGCGTTCGTCCACACGTGTCAGTTCACGCCCCCGCATGACGACATTGCCATCGATGATCGAGGTATCGACGACGCTGCCGTTCGACGCAAAGACAAGGTGGCTGGTCATGTGAACCGGTGTGTCACGCAAGAGCGGCGTGAAGATCGCGCTCTGGGTTTCCACCAGAATGATGTCCGCCTTTTTGCCAACGGCGAGCTGACCTGTTTCATGGCCGAGCGCCTTGGCGCCGTTATTGGTGGCCATGCGCAGAACGTCCTTTGCCGGCATCAGGCTGGCGTCGATGCGGCTCGCACGCTGAAGAAGCGAGGCATATTTCATGACCTCGAACATGTCCGCGCTGTTGTTGCACTCGACAGCGTCGTGCCCAAGTCCGACATTGATACCTGCCGCGATCATCTCGGGCACGCGCGCAATGCCATTGCCCAGCTTGGCGTTCGAATTCGGATTGTGCGAGATATGCGTTCCCGTCTCCGCCATCATTGCGATCTCGTCGTCGCTCAGCCAGACGCAATGCGCGGCAATGGTGTCTGCGCCCAGAAGACCCATGTCATAGGCAAGCTCCGTTGGACGCCGGCCGAACTTCTCCAGGCAGAAGTCGACTTCGGTCTTGGACTCGTTGAGGTGGACGTGAATGCCGGTCTTCAGATCGTTAGCCATGGCCCGCGCATCGCGTAGCAATTCACGCGACGCCAGAGGAAGCCACTCGATGCCGATGCGGACTTCCACACGGCCATTGGCTTTGCCGTGATTGCGCTGATAGGCATCGTAATTGTCCTGCAGGCTGTCGAGATCGTGCTCCGGCGAGGCGACGTCATTGGACAATACGGCACGAATACCAATATCGTCGGCCGCCTGCGCAAGCGAATCGAGCTGGCGATACATGTCGTTGACGGTCGTCGCGCCGGACTTCACCGATTCCGTATAACTGGCCAGCGCCGCCCAATAGGCAGCTTCAGGATCGAGAGCGCGGATTAGCGGATACCAGCATTCATCAAGATACTCCCACAACGGCATGTGGTCGTTGAAACCCTTGCCGATGGCCGTGTGGTAATGAAGGTCGATCAGGCCCGGCATGACGATCTTGTCGGTCGCATCGATAACCTCATCAGTCGCGCCGCATTCAAACGTCTGGTCCGCTGGCACGATTGCCGAGATACGATCGTTGTCGACGATGACGGTGGCCGCTTCGTGATATGTACCCGCTTCGTCAAGCGTCAGAACCATGCCGTTTTTTATGATCAGCCGACCCATCTCGTTTCCCTCAGTTCTTGAATGGAGCGCTCCGCGGACGGCGATCCGGCGGCTCGCATTGTCTGTCACGCTATCAGCGCTTTCGTGTTCGATCTAATCGAGAGTGATGCTGGGCACGTTGCCGAAAAGGCAACACGGCAACCTTTGCCTAAACCCCGCGCAAAGCCCTGCCGAAAAATCGGGCGCCGAAGACCAGCCACGCCTCGATACCCTGAAATCACACCCTAAAAAGCCAATCCGCAGCCCGCCTTCCCGCCTAAAGAAGGTGCACGTCATTACAGTTGCCCTGCGAGCCGTAGCGGCACGTGTTGCGTTCGCATGCACACGAAGACAATCAGCTAAAATTTGTCCTGCAAGTGAAACCGGAGCATCGCATAAGTTCATCGGAACACTGGCAGCGGCCGGCTGAGATCTTTTCCAATCCAGCGCTGCCATCAAATGCTGTGATAGGCGCGATCGAAATATATCAGCGCTCGTTTGTCTTTGCTTTCGCTGATGCGCAGGACGTCACACAGCAGAATATCATGCGTGCCGCCATCGCAGATCGAGGAAATTCTACAGTCGAAAGAGACCAGGGCACCGTTCAGTACTGGAGCGCCGGTTTCGAGCGACGACCAGGATGCTGCCGAAAACCGCTTCTCTGCCGGTGTTTTGCCTCCGAACAATCCACATAATTTTTCATCGTCACCGCTGACGACATTCACACAAACCACCTTGTTCGCCATGACGGCCGGATGCGCCGAGGCGTCCCGGTTGAGGCAGACGAGCAAGGTGGGTGGAGAATCGGTCACGCTGCATACGGCAGTCGCGGTAAACCCTGCCCGACCAGCGGGGCCGTCGGTTGTCACGATCGTCACAGCCGACCCCAACCGCGCCATCCCATTGCGGAACGCGCCCTTCAGATCGCCATGCGGGCTCGGCGGCGCATCGGCATTCGCCCTGACTGCATTCGAATGTACCTGCATTGATCGCCTCCGTTTGGGACTTCAGGCTCGCCCGGCGGCGCTCGCCTGCACTTTATCGAACTCGTCGCGGACGCCGTGATTGAGCAGAAAGGACAGAACGGCACGATTGAAGGCCTGTGGCTCGCAAGCCGAAACGGCATGGGCTCCGTAGGACAGGACCTGCAGAGTGGCACCCGGAATGCGCCTGGCCAGCTCTTCGGATGCATTCACCGGAGTGAGAATGTCGTCCTTGGCCACGAGAACCAACGTCGGGGACGAGATATCGGCCAGATATGGCGATCCATCATGCTTGATCACCGCCTCGGCGCGGGCGGCAAGAATGGATATCGTCGTCGAATTGGCGACGGCGGCGAGAAAACCATCTGCCAGTGCCGGCCAATGGTCGCAGACGAAACGCGGTGGATAGAGAAAGATCGGCGATGCCTTGTGGTAGCCCTCCACGCCATAGGCGCGCAGCAGATCGAGACGCAGCTCCATGCAAAGGCGCATCTGCGCACCAAGAGTGGACCAGGATCCGTAAAGCACCATCCGGTCGACTCTGCCCGGATGACGAGCCGCCAGCACCTGACCGATCGCGCCACCTGTCGAGTGGCCGAGGAAGGACGCGCGTTCAATGCCCAATTCGTCCATCAGGCCGACCAGATCGTCGGTCAGCAGCTCGATGGTATAGTCCTGCTCGGAGCGAACGCTCTGCCCGGTACCGCGGTGATCGTAACGAATGACGGTGAAGTGTTCGCTGAGTTCGGCCATGTTCGGGTCCCAATAGGACGCCACGCCGGCAAGGCCTGTGACCAGAAGCAACGGCGGACCGCTTCCCTCGATGTCATAGTAGAATTGTGAGCCATCGACCGTCGCGAAAGGCATTTTTCCGACTCCTTGATTCCCCAGCTGTCGGCGCCTTTGTGCAATGCGCGGCCAGATGGACTGGATGCTTTCTCGGCGTCTGCACGACCTTGCATTGCAACGGCTGCCAGCGAATTCACGGAATGCCAAGCGAGCCCGCCGATGGTCCGGCAATGGTTCGGAATGCTGAAAGCGCGGCGGCGACTGCAAGATGAACAGACGACGACGTGATGCATAACAACTCCGCCGGCCCGGAAAGTAGATCAATATGCGGTCAGCCGCGTTGCCGTTTTTCGAACGCCACATGCAACGATTGGCATAGAGATTGCTTTGTCTGTTCCAACCGGACGATGGAGACCGACCATGAATTTGAACACGTACAAATATTTCAACGAGGTTGCCGAGACGCGATCGATACGACGGGCCGCAGACCGGCTGCACGTCGCGCCATCGGCCATCAGCCGTCAGATCGCCATTCTTGAACAATCCTTGGGCACTCTGCTTCTGGAGCGGACCAATACCGGCATCCAGCTCACCCCGGCGGGTCTGGTGCTGGAACGCTTTACCCGCCACATGTTCCGCGACATGGAGCGGGTACAGGAAAGTATCCGCAGCCTGAAGGGGCTTAGGCTGGGCGAGGTCAAGATCTGGGTCATCGAAGGCCTGATCATGGACTTTCTGCCGCGCACGATCGCCGATTTCAATGAGCAGTTTCCGGCGATCAAGTTCTCGGTCTATTCGGAATCGTCGGACCGCATTGCGGAGGCCCTGACCCGGGATGAGGCTGACATCGGCATTGTTTACAACGTCAAGGGCAGGCCCGGTATTGAAATCGTGGCACAATATTCCGAGCCGGTGATGTGCATGGTCAGCCCCACCCATGATTTTGCCAGCCGGGAAAGCCTCAGCCTTGCCGAAATATGCAGCCAGCAGATCGCCCTGCCGATCACCAGTTTCGGGCTCCGCCAGTTGTTCGACCATGCGACAACCAAAAGCAAGCTCACCCCCGACATTCTCGTTTCCACCAACAATCTCGAGCTGACCAAGGCGATGGCGATCACAGGCAGGACACTTGCGATCGCGCCGGCCCTGGCTGCGCGCAAGGAGTTGAGCGACGGGCGTCTGCGAGCCATTCCGATTCAGGAAGGCGACTTTTCCGAAGCGACGGCAGCCGTCTGTGTTCATCGCGACCGGCAGCTGTCCTATGCGGCAAACGAGTTCCTCAAGCGGCTCGTCAAGGCCTTCCAGGCAGCGACCAAATCATCCACACAACTGTCCTGAGAGGCACAACCAGAGGTCTCGCGTTGCCAAAACAGCAACATGACATGGGCCACATTCGATTACTTGTTCAAAAATTTTGCTGCTAGCGTCACCTCAATAGAGACACGCCAAGCTTGCCAGACTGAAGGGTACAGTGATGAGTGAAAATAGAAAATCCGTCGAACTGGGTGTCTTCCTGCCCGTCGGCAATGGCGGCTGGATCACATCGACAACAAGCCCGCAGCTTCCCGCGACCTATGAGTACAACAAGGAAGTGACGCTGCTGGCAGAAGAACTCGGCTTCGACTTTGCGCTCAGCATGGCCAAGTGGCGCGGTTACGGCGGGCCCAGCCAGCATTGGGACATCACGCTTGAGTCGCTGACAACGATGGCAGGCCTGGCCGAGGCGACAAGCCGTATCGGTGTCTGGGGCACCGTGCACACGATGATCTTTCACCCGGCCGTCGTTGCCAAGATGGTCGCGGTGCTCGACCAGATTTCCAACGGCCGCTTCGGCCTCAACCTGGTTGCCGGCTCCAATCCGGTCGATCAGGGGCAGATGGGGCTGTGGCGCGATCTGGACCATTCGGGCCGCTACGAACTGGCGGAGGAATGGATTACCGTCGCCAAGCGTCTGTGGAGCGAGGAGCGTGTCAACCACGAGGGCAAGCACTACAAGCTCGATGATTGCATGTCGAACCCGAAGCCCCGCAAGGCGCCACCGATCATCTGTGCCGGTGCCTCCGACAGCGGCTTCCGCTTCACCATCAAGAACTGCACAGGCAGTTTCCTGCTCGGCAGCAACCGCGACGATTTCGTGAAGACGGGGCTGCGCGCCAAGGAGCTCGCAGCCGAGGTCGGACGGACCGATTTCAAGACTTACGGCCTCTTCACGATCGTCCCGGGAGCGACCGACAGGCAAGCCCAGGAACGTGTCGATTACTACAATTCCGGCGTGGACGTCGAAGCACTGGACAATCAGACGCGCGAATATTCCTCCGACCCAAGCCTGAAGCAGAACACCATGGCGAAACGCTTCATCTCGCAAGGCCAGGAGCGTAATTCGATGTCTCCGGCGGCCCTGATCGGCTCGCCGGAGACCATCGCCGACAAGCTGGCCTATATCGTCAAGAATGCAGATCTCGACGGCGTGACTGTCATCGTTCCGGATTTCATCGACGACCTGAAAACGATCGGCATCAAGGTCGTGCAAGGTCTGCACGAAGCGGGCGTCACCACAACAGCCTATGCGCATCAGCACGGGCGATTGTCATGAAAACCATCAATCCAGCAGGCCTCAAGCAGCAGACCTACTACAACCACGTCAAGGTTCGTCCCGGAACGCCGATCTTTCCGACTGGTCAGGTCTCGTGGGATGAGAACGGCGACGTCATCGGCGAAGGCGATATCGATGCTCAGGTGGCACAGACCTACAAGAATATCGGCCTGCTCCTCACGGGGCTCGGCGCGACGCCTGATGATATCGTCAAGACGGTCACTTATGTGACCGACCCGGCATTCGCACCCGCCATCCATCGCGGCAGGCTTGCCTTTTTCGACGGTGTTGAGCTGCCGGCCAGCACGTTCATTCACGTGGCCGGGCTGGCCGATCCCAAACTTCTGCTCGAGATCGACCTCGTGGTCATGGTCCCGGCCTGATGAAATCCGGCATTCGTACCGGACAACAAGCCGTTCAATCCTAAAAACAAGGGGAATGACATGCGGAAAATGATTTTCTCACACCAGCGGCGAATGCTTCTGCGGCTTGCGGCGGCTGGCATGCTTGCCACTGTGGCGTTCACCCCCTCGATAACCTACGCGCAGGAAAAGGGCGAAGTCGCTGCTCTTTTCACCGGCGCCATAACCCAGGGCAACTGGGATCCGCCGGGTTATGCCGCCTTCGACAAGATGGCGAAGAAATATGGTTTCAAACCGTCTTTCATCGAACATGCGACTTATGAAAAAGCGCCGGCCCTCCTTCGCCAGCTCGCCTCCCGCGGCGTCAAGATGATCATATGCCACAGCTCCGGCTATTCGGCAGCAATCCAGGAAGTCGCCAAGGAGTTCCCCGATACGCAGTTCGTTCTCTATAGCTATGCCGCATCGACGGGAGATCTGAAGAACTACACCGCGTGGTCGGTGAACTGGGATGAATACGGTTATGTGCAGGGCGCGATCGCAGCGGCGGCCAGCAAGAGCAAGCATATCGCGATCATTTCCGGCGAAGAAATCCCGTCTGCCAAGCGCACCCACGAATATACGCTGCGCGGTGCAAAGGCGCTCGTTCCGGACATCCAGATGGATGCCGTTTTCACCGGCTCGTTTACGGACGTGGCCAAGGCCAAGGAAGTGGCGACAGGGGTGATCCTGCGGGGTGCGGATATTCTCCTGCCATCCTCAGATCTTGCCGATGCCGGCATCCAGCAGGCAGCCGATGAGGAAGGCGCTCACACCATTGGCGCCTACATGGATCAGAGCGCGAGCTATCCGAACGCCATCATCACCAGCACGGTGCTGAACTTCGACAAATCCTACGACGAGATGGGCGAGCTGATGACGGAAGGCAAGCTCGGCGGCACCATCTATCAGGAGACGCTGGCCAATAATGGCTGGACCCTGAGCAAGCCCTTCAAGCATGTCGATGCGAAAGTTGAAACCGCGGTTTTCGCCCTGATGGACAAGCTTGCCAAGGGAGAAATGAAGCCGGATTGAGCAAGACCATGCGCAGCCGCCCCTTTGTCGAACTGACCGCAGTGTCCAAGAGCTTCGTGCCGGGCCACCCGGTTCTCGAAGACATCACCCTTGCTTTCCGGCGGGGGGAAATTCACGCGGTGCTGGGAGAGAACGGGGCCGGAAAAAGCACCCTTCTCAACATTCTCTTCGGCATGCATCAGCCCGATATGGGCGGCATTCTGCTGGATGGTCGACAGGTCGTCCACCGGTCCCCGGCCGATGCGATTTCCAACCGCATCGGCATGGTCCACCAGCATTTCAAACTGGTGGCAAGTTTCACTGTTGCCGAAAACCTGCGCCTCGCAGCACCGGCCACCATTCGCAAGACGCTACGCAACGATGCCGACATCGCAAGGATAGCCGATGACTTCGGCTTGCCGGTGGATCCTTCCACCATCGTGTCCTCGCTGCCGCTGTCTCTGCAGCAACGGGTCGAAATTCTCAAGGCTCTTATCAACAGGGCGGAACTGATCCTGTTCGACGAGCCGACGACGATCCTCAATCCCGCCGAGATCGACGCCTTCTACGGGGTTCTGACGCAGATCGCCACTGAGGGCCGGGCCGTGGTCGTGGTTACCCATCATCTGGAGGAAGTTCTGGACCATGCCCAGCATGTCTCGGTCATCCGGCGCGGCAAGCTGATCAGCAGCGCACCCGTCGGCAACCGCAAGCGCAGCGATCTGGTTCGCGAGATCGTCGGCAAGGACATCGATCTGACGGCTCCGCTTGAACGCGAGGGTGGCGCCGAGGGCCCGATCGAGCTGCGCCTGGAGAATATCGATGTCGCGCCCACGCAATCCTCGTCCGGTCTGCGCGGCGCCTCACTGACACTGCGGTCCGGCGAAGTCGTCGGTGTGGCCGGCGTGGAAGGCAATGGCCAGCGCGAACTTTTCGAGGTTCTGGCTGGCCTCAGAAAACCCGACAGCGGCACCGTCGAAGCCCGGCATGCCCATAAGGATGGGCGCGCGTTTGCAGGACTGGTGCCGGAAGACCGCCATCACGAGGGCCTCGTCCTTGACCTGCCCGTGTCCATCAACCTGCTTCTCAACAAGATCGGCCAGACGCCCTATGCAAAGCGTGGACGATTGATCCATTCAAGGATCAATGCCGCCGCCGAGCATATGCGCACGCAGTCCGATGTGCGAACGCGCTCCATTCATGTCACGCCCCGTACCCTGTCGGGCGGCAACCAGCAAAAGATCGTTCTCGCCCGCGCGATGAACGAGGATGCACCGGTGGTGATCGTCTATCAGCCGACGCGCGGCCTCGATGTCGCAGCCAGCGAAGACGTTCTGAAGAAACTGCGGCTTGCAGCCAACGCCGGCAAGGCGGTGCTGATCATCTCCAGCAATCTCGACGAGATCATTCGCATCAGCGACCGCATCGTCGTTCTCTTTGCCGGGCGCACCGTTGGTGAAGTGACCAGTACAACCTCACGCGAAGACATCGGCGACCTGATGACCGGCGGCAGGCAAACCCGGACGGAACACCGCTCATGAACTCGATCTTCTCGCCCCGGGCATCCTCGGTGATTGCGCGAACCCGCCAATCGATCAGCGCCGTGACGGCAAACAATGCCTTTCTGGTGCTATCGGCATTCGCCTCCAGCATCGCGATCGGCCTGTTCATCCTGTCGTTCCTCGGGGTCGCTCCCCAGCTTGCCTTTGCCGTGATGTTCGATGGTGCATTCGGGTCGCAGAGGGCGATCGCCGATACGCTGGTGTTCATGACGCCAAGGCTTTTGACCGCGCTTGCGGCTCTCGTCGCGCTGCGTTGCGGCTTCTTCAATCTCGGGGCGGAGGGCCAGCTGCAATTGGGGGCGATCGGTGCGGTTCTACCGGCAACAATACTGCCGGCATCGCTTGGCTACATGCTGCTGCCGATATCCATTGTTTGCGGCTCATTGTTCGGCGCAGTCTGGGGCCTTATCCCGGCGGTTCTGAAGCTCTGGCGCGGTGCAGACGAGATCATCGTCACGCTGATGATGAATTTCATTGCCATCTATCTGGTGAAATATCTCGTGCAGGGTCCACTGCAACCGCCGGATTCGGACTTCAACATGTCCGCCAAGATCACAGACGGCGCGGCCCTGCCCATTCTGCTTTCCGGCACGCGGCTGCATGCCGGCGTCGTGCTGGCGGGTGTTGTTGCTCTTGCCGTTTGGTTCATGCTTTACCACACCACGTTCGGCGTCCGCCTGCGCGCGGCTGGGCTGAGCCCGCGCGCAGCCCGCCTGCAAGGCATGCCGCTATCGCAGCTCATCCTCAGCTCCATGATGATTTCCGGGGGCATTGCCGGGATCGGCGGCGCGGTGGAAGTGCTGGGCGTACAATATCGCCTGATCGATGGTTTCAGCTCCAATCTCGGCTTTGATGGCCTTGCCATCGCGTTGCTCGGCAGCCTCGAACCACTCGGCTCCGTCATCGTTGCGATCTATTTCGGGGCGATCAACAGCGGCACGCTTGCGCTCCAGAGTGCGCTCAGCATCCCGGCCGCATTGGCCCAGATCATGGCGAGCCTGCCGATCATCTTTCTCGCCTGCATCCATGGCTACAGATTCCTGAAAGGACGCCCGCTATGGTCTTCGACGCGGTAACCTTCGGCCTTTTTCTCGCGTCCGCCATAAGGCTTGCGGCTCCGATCCTCCTTGCCTCACTGGGCGAACTTGTTTCCGAGCGCACAGGCGTACTCAATATCGGCCTGGAAGGCCTCATGCTGTTTGCCGCCTTCGGCGCTGTGCTCGGACTGCAACTGACCGGCGTGCCCTATGCCGGCGTACTGATGGGGGGCCTCTGGGGTATCGGGGCAGCAGCGGTGCTTGCCATCACGGTTGCCGTGCTGCGCGCCGACCAGATCGTCGTCGGTATCGGCTTCAATATTCTGGCGCTTGGCCTGACATCGCTCCTGCGCGAACTTTCGCTTGATCCCGCCTATCTGGTGCCGTCATTGCGTGCCGTATCGATGCTGCGGCTGCCCTATCTGTCCGATATTCCGGTCGTCGGGCGGGCGCTGTTCTCGCAAAGCCCTATCCTCTACGCCGGCGTCGTCATCGCCGTCATGCTGTGGGCGGTGATCCGCTACACACGGCTCGGCCTTGTTATCCGCTCTGTCGGCGAAGGGGCCGGGGCTGCCGATGCAGCGGGGATTTCGGTCACCGCCGTGCGTTTCTCAGCCATCCTGTTTACCGGCCTTCTGGCCGGGATCGCAGGCGCCTATCTGACACTTGTCGCGTCAGGCGGGATCTTCGTCGATAACATCACCGGCGGCCGTGGCTATCTGGCCGTCGCCGTTGTCATCTTCGGCCGATGGAACCCGATCCTTGTCATGCTGGCATCCGTGCTGTTCGGCTGCGCCGATGCCCTGCAATATCAGGGCCAGGCGATCGGCCTTTCCATCTCCCCGCCTTTGCTTCTGATGTCGCCCTTTCTTCTGGCACTGATCGCCTGGGTTCTGCTGGGCAAAAGCAATGCCGGGCCGAGCGAGATCGGCATTCCTTTCCTGCGCGGCCAGAAATGAGATGATCGACCGATGCTGAACATCACAACATTCTCTGCGCAGACACTGCCGGAAAACCAGCGCGTGAGCGCCTGGTCTTCCTTTCTCTCCCCACTTGGATGCACGGTGGTCGCCGACACATCGGCCGGCAGTTTCGCTGCACGGCTGAGTGCAGCCGTCACGCCCTGGCGCTTTACACTCGTCAGCCTCGATATCTCGGCACAACGGCTGATCTTCGACAATCGTGCTCTGTCGAACGGGCTCTGGTTGCTGCAGGTTGCAGACGGCAACGGCACCCTGAAAACGGAACGGGGCATGCTTGCCTTCCAGAAAGGCGATTTGCTCTACGGCAAGACCGCCCGCGAAATGGTGCTGACGTCGCTGTCCCATGTTCGCCTGAACTGGGTCTCTTTCCCGCGAAGCGGCTCCGGCGCACGGCTCGCATCCGTGCCGACCTCGCTTGTCGCCAGCCCGCTCGTCACCGAACATGGATCGACGGAATTCCTCGCCGATCTCTTGCGGAGTGCGTCCGACAAGATCCTGAAAATCACCAGCGACGAAATCCGTCCGCTGGAAACAGCAATGACCGAGTTTCTGTTTGCAGCCGTTTTCACGGCCAGCGCCGCGCGCAACGTCATTCACGGCTCGACGGCGAAGAACGCCATCGTTCTGCGGGCCACGCAGTTGCTCGAGGCTCAACTGTCGGACCCCGAGCTATCGCCATCGGGCGCGGCCCTGCAGCTCGGCATATCCGTTCGATACCTGCAGAAGCTGTTCGAGGAAACTGGTGAAAACGTCAATCACTACATCCGCCGCCGCAGGCTGGAACGATCCTACGAGGAATTGATGGATCCACTCTATTTCCCACAATCCATCTCCGAAATCAGCTTCCGCTGGGGCTTCAACGATTCCGCCTATTTCAGCCGCTCTTTCAAGGATCTGTTTGGCCTGTCGCCGTCGCAGCACCGTGAAAGCTGGCGCTGGCACGAAACGGGATGCGATAAGACGCAAGGCGCGAAACGGTCGCCACGCATCGTCAACCTGAATGCACGCAGTGCCTGACATCTCGAAGAGTGCCACGGCTCGCATGGAACATGATGCACCGGCCGCGCAGGCCACTGCCGATATGGCCTCACAGGAGACACGGCATGGCATTCTCATCATGCTGGCTGGCGTGATGTGCATTGCGCTTATCGATCCGGCGGCGAAATATGCCGCACGGGACCTGCCCGTTCTGCAGGTGGTATGGGGGCGTTATGCCTTTGCGGTGGTGACCGCGATCGTGCTGTTTCGCCCCTCCGCCAATCCGGCGAACTGGGGCCTTGTCCGTCTTCCCCTCCAGTTGCTTCGCGCAGCGTTGCTGCTCAGCGCCACAGCCTTCAACTTCCTTGCGCTTCGCAGCCTCGGGCTGGTAGAAAACCAGGCCATCGTCATGCTCGGCCCGGTGGTCATCACCGCTTTTTCGATCCTGCTCTTCCGCGAGAGAACGAACCTGCCGATCATGGCGGGATTGCTGGCCGGGCTGATCGGCGCCCTCGTCGTCATCCGCCCAGGCGGCGATGTGTTCAAGACGGGATCGATGTTCGCCATCGGACACGTCCTCAGCTATGCCTTCTATGTGCTTTTGTCGAAACGGCTCCTTGAAACGGATACGGCTCTCAGCCTCAACATGATGGCCGTCTTCCTACCGTCAGCCGTGCTTTCCGTCGCCGTCGTCCCCGTATGGGTCTGGCCGAAAGACCTTGCCAGCTGGTTTTCCCTCGCCTCCGTAGGGTTCGTCGGCGGTCTGGGGCATTTTCTTCTGGTGCTCGCGCACCGTCATGCGCCGGCAAGCACGCTCGCGCCCCTCACCTATACCCAGCTGTGCTGGGCGCTGGCGGCGGGGCTCCTCATCTTTCAGGAGATCCCCGCTCTCTCGACGACCATAGGTGCCCTGATGATCGTCGCGTCCGGCGCGATCATCCTCTTTTGCAACAGGCGGTGATCCCAAAGAGAAAACGTGCGGCCACGGGCGACCACACGTTCGCTCAGGGGCATGCCGGCGAAAACGTCAGGAAATGACGGCCGTCGTAGCGATCTCGACGAGGAATTCCGGCTTCACCATATCCAGTTTGACGCAGAAACGGGCGGGCAGGATATCCGGAAAATACTGCACGTAGATCGCGTTCATCCTGTTGTAATCGGCAAGATCCCGCAGGAATATCTGGTTGAAGGTCACGTCGGCCATGGTGCCGCCGCCGGCTTCAATCACGTCCTTGATGCTGTCGAGAACCCGGCGGGTCTGCACCTCAATGTCGCCCACACCAACAATACTGCCGTCATAGGGGTCGGTTGACAGCATTCCGGCAACGAAGATCTGATTGCCGGCCTTGATACCCCAGTTCAGATGCCGGGTCCCGTTTGGTGTCTTGCCTTCGACCCAGCCTTTCGGGTGAATGGGAATGTTCATAGCCTTACCTCGTGTTTGGATTTCGCCGCCTGGATCCTCGACCCTGCTGCAGACGACACTAGGCGCACGAAGCCGTGCCCGCATGGACATATGCGCACGACTTCTTGACTGGCTCCGATCCGATGTTTGTCGGCGCTCCCTCAGCTGCTAGACCGCCTGCATGTGATAGGTCGAAGAATACGAGGCAACGATGAAATACAATTACCTGGGAAAAAGCGGCGTGCGGATTTCCGAACTCTGCCTTGGAGGCATGATGTTCGGCGGCGCGACCGATGAGGCAACCTCCGGCCGCATTATTGACTCGGCGCGGGATGCCGGCATCAATTTCATCGATACCGCAGACATGTACAATGGCGGCGAATCCGAGCGCGTCATCGGACGCGCTGTCACCAGGGATCGCGACCACTGGGTTCTCGCCACCAAGGTCGGAAACCCGATGGGCACCGGGCCGAACGAAAAGGGCATGTCCCGCAAGTGGATCCTGCAGGCGGTGGATGCCAGCCTCAAGCGCCTGGGCACCGACCACATCGACCTGCTTTATATTCACAAGGCAGACTTTGCAGCGCCGCTGTCCGAGATGGTTTTGGCCTTTGCCGACCTCATCCATGCCGGAAAGATAACCTACTTCGGCGTGTCGAACTTCAAGGCATGGCGCATGGCGGAGACGGTTGCCCTATCCGCGCAGGCCGGCATCCAGGGACCGGTCGCCACGCAGCCGCTCTATAATCTCGTCAACCGCGAAGCCGAGGTGGAGCATCTGCCGGCAGCAAACCATTTCGGACTCGGCGCCGTCACCTACAGCCCGCTTGCGCGCGGCATCCTCACCGGAAAATACAAGCCGAACGCGGCTCCGGATGCCGAAACGCGCGCCGGGCGCGGCGACGTGCGGATGATGGAAGCCGAATGGCGGCCGGAATCACTTCTGGTTGCCGAAAAACTGGCAAAATACGCGGCGGACAAGGGCGCAAAATCGGCGCATATCGCCCAGCAATGGGTCATGCGCAACTCGCTGGTCTCCTCCACCATCGTCGGGCCGCGTACCTTCGAGCAGTGGCAGGACTATCTCGACGCTCTCGAATATCCCTATGACAAAAAGGACGAGGACTTCATCGACCTTCTCGTCTCGCCGGGCAAAACCTCCACGCTGGCTCCGTCCGACCCGCACCATCCCGTCGAAGGCCGCCGACTATCCTGATGTCAGGAAGAGACAGCGCGATGACAACCATCTTCACGCAGGTGCCGGAAAAGTGCCACTCGCAATACACCCTGGGGCGGTCGCTTCCCCTGGGTGATCGCTTCCACTATCGAACACTTGGCGGCGATGGCAAATAGAAGTGGTTGGCGCAGACGTCGAATGGCTGGAAAAAATTCTACCAACGTTTGCTCGCCCATGATCGCGGCAAGCACCATTTTCGCTTTGAAAGCCGGGGTATGGTTCCGGTACGATCGTCCCGTCATGCTCTCTCCTGTTTCCGGCATTTAAGCCAAAGTCAGGCAGAAATTCTATTTGTCCCAGCTGTTCAAATTGACCGAGCCACCTCTGTAAGCAGCTGACAAACATGTGGCATGAGCCGTCTCCGCATACGGACCCGGGAGCTGGATAGTGACCGCGTCCTCGCCCGGACGCCACAGATCGACCAAGACCAGTCCGAATATCAGCGCCAAGATTATGATCACCTCGAAATAGATGATCTATTTCAGCGCGACACGCCCAGCGCTCTTGATGTCGGTGATGCCGCGCAGCATCCCTGCGAGTACCGGGAACCACAACTGGCCAAGGAGACCAAGACGCGCGCGGGCTTCTGGATCTCGCCCGGATATGTCATCGTTTTCCTCACTCCCAAATCCCTCATGTTTCCTTCCCTCGCAAAAAACGCCATGTTTTCATGACGACGTGCGACCTGCCCAATCAGCCAAACAACATGCCGTCGAACAGCTTGCGGGCCGTGCGCAGCATGGCCGCCCCTGCGATTGCCCCCTTTTCGTCCATGTCAATCACGCAGCCGGTGCTGCCGGTCGGATGCTCGACCTCGATCGTTTTGGATTGTCCCTCCGGGATCACGGCGAGCGCCTGCGTGGGCGAGCCGTCGACAAGGCAGGCCGTGGCCACGCTGACCGCGCCAAGCACGCCGATGGACGCATGGCACCGATGTGGAATGAAGGAGCGGACACTGATCGCTCCGCCGTTCCTCGGGGCGGCGACCAGCATCATCTTGGGCACGGATTGTTCGGCGACGTCGCCCAGGCTCATCAACGGTCCGGCCTTGAGACGGATCGCCTCGATCCGCGCCCTCAGCTCTGCATTGGCATCGAGCGCCGCCCGATCCTCATAGCCGGTGATCCCGACATCGCTGGCCCGCAAGATCACGCAGGGCATACCGTTGTCGATCAGTATCGTCTCCACGCCTTCGATCAAATCCATCGGGTTGCCGGTGGGAAGCAGAGCACCACAGCTCGACCCGGCGATATCAGCAAAGGCGAGCGGGATCGGAGCTGCCGTTCCCGGAACACCGTCGATCCGCGTGTCGCCCTCATAGGTAACCTCACCGCCCGGCGTCGGTACCGTCGCGGTGGCCATCTTGCCGGTATTGACCATAAAGATCGCGACCGGAGTCTCGCCGTTCTTCGCCGCGACCAGCCCGCGCTCGATCGCGAACGGGCCGACGCCGGCCAACATGTTGCCGCAGTTCTGCGCGTCGCTGACGATTGCCTGATCGACGAAGACCTGCAGGAACAGATAATCGACATCGGCCCCCTCCCGTGCGGACCGGGAGACCACCGCGACCTTGGAAGCCAGCGGATCGCCGCCGCCCATGCCATCGATCTGACGAAGATCGGGCGAACCGAAGGCACGCAACAGGAAGGCATCCCGCTCGGCGGCGTCAGCCGGTAAATCGCCGGCGAGGAAGAAACCGCCCTTGGACGTCCCTCCACGCATCCACATGGCGCGCACGGCATTAGACATAGCGCAGCCCCTTGGCAGCCAGCCGCTCGCGCATGGCATAGATATCGAGGCCGAGTTCGCCCTTCGCCAGCCGCTCGCGCTTCTCAGTTTCCTTGGCTTCGCGCGCCTGCGCCTGTTCGAGGATGCCAGCGGCATCCGCGCGGCGAACGACGCAGACGCCGTCGTCGTCGGCAACGATGACATCGCCGGCCTGGACCAGCTCGCCGGCGCAGACAATCGGAACATTGACAGAGCCGAGCGTCTCCTTGACGGTTCCCTGCGCGGAGATCGCCTTCGACCAGACCGGGAAGCCCATGGCGGTGAGATCGCGCACATCGCGCACGCCGGCATCGATGATCAGGCCGCAGCACCCTCGTGCCATTGCCGAGGTGGCGAGCAGATCGCCGAAATAGCCGTCCTCGCAGCGTGAGGTCGGGGCAACCACCAGGATGTCGCCATCTTTCAATTGTTCAATGGCAACATGCATCATCCAATTGTCCCCCGGCGGTACGGAAACGGTGACTGCGGACCCGGCGATGCGGGCACCGGCATAGATCGGCCGCAGCCGGCTGCCCAGCAGTCCAATGCGCCCTTGCGCCTCGTGGACGGTGGCGACCCCGGCACCTGCCAGGCCGCCGATGACGGCCGCATCGGCGCGTTCGATTTGGATGACGACTTCGGGCATGCTCGATCCTCATTCTGCTCTTGGCTGCGCGTTAAGGGAGGGAATACTGGTCGGCAAAGCAAACTGGATTTGTGCACGGCCCATAAGCTATGCTGAAGTGTAGAGATGAATATGGACCGAGAACTCAACCTTCGGCATCTCGAAGCCGTTGCCGTCGCCGGGCGACTGGGAAGCATCAGCAGAGCTTCGCAGACAATGAATCTGTCGCAGCCCGCGCTGACCCAGGCCGTCGCCAAAATCGAGGCGCAGCTTGGCCACCTGCTGTTCGATCGCCAGCCGAGCGGTGTTACCGCCACCGAGGCGGGAGGGTTGATCATGGCCCGGATCGAGCGCGCACTCGCCTATGTGGCACGCGGCGGGCAAAGCGTGCGACGTGGCGCACGCTTGCCGCCCCTACCCCATATCGAACGACGCATCACCTTTGGACAGTTGCGCGCGCTGATCGCGGTCGACCAGGCGGGGAGCTTCGCGCTGGCGTCGAAGCGAACCGGACTGTCGGAACCCGCGTTGCATCGGGCGAGCCGCGATCTCGAGCAGTTGCTGGGCGTACCGCTTCTCGTCCGCCAGGGGCGTACCGTTCAGCCGACGGCATCGGCAGCCGTGTTGCTGCGGTTCGCCCGGCTGGCGCAATCGGAACTGGAGGCCGGGTACGACGAATTGGAGGCACTGCGGTCGGAAGGCGCCGGACGTGTCACCGTCGGCACCATGCCGCTGGCGCGTGCCATCCTGTTGCCGCAGGCGTTGGCCCGCTTCGCACGGGCATATCCGATGGCGTCGGTAAACGTCATCGAGGGACCATATGTGGAATTGCTCGCCAGTCTGCGTGAAGGCGAGATGGATCTGCTGATCGGGGCGATGCGGGACCCGCCGCCGGTCAAGGATATCGCCCAGGAGCCGCTGTTCATCGATGACCCGGTAATTGTCGGTCGTGCGGGCCATCCCTTGCTGGCGGAGCCGGAGTTCGCCTTCCCG
Organism: Pararhizobium polonicum; assembly: GCF_001687365.1. Taxonomy (GTDB): domain Bacteria; phylum Pseudomonadota; class Alphaproteobacteria; order Rhizobiales; family Rhizobiaceae; genus Pararhizobium; species Pararhizobium polonicum. The sequence continues at coordinate 10,140 of NZ_LGLV01000009.1, read as the reverse complement.
CGATTATTGGATTTTCCGTGGGTCATTGCCGCGTCTGGCGCTCCGGTGCGCCATCGCTGGGAAGAGATGTTCACGGATCATGGGCTTGAGCCGCCACGGTTGCGGATCGAATGCGGTTCGGTTCTCGTGGTCCGCGGGCTGATGCTGGAGGACGATTGGCTGACGCTGATGTCGCGCGACCAGTTCCTGTTCGAGAGACGTGCTGGCCTGCTCGACGAGATCGCCGGCACAGGGCCGTCATTGCGCCGCCAGATCGGCTTCACTGTGCGCAATGACTGGCGTCCGACGCAACTTCAGACGGCGTTCTTGGATACTTTCCGCGCCGTGTGCATGGAGTGGACCTCAGGAAAAGCAATGGAGCGTCAACCGTTCCGATATGCCTGATCGGCTTGTTGTCCACTAGAACGGCGGCATGAGCAAACATCAGACGATCGCATTCATCGGTTTCGGTGAGGCCGCACAGGCCTTCTGCGAAGGTTGGGGCGGCACGCCAGCTTTTGGTGTGCGCGCTTACGACATCAAGACGGATGAAGAACCATCTGCCGCTGGCAAACGTGATGACTACCGCCGCTTCGGCGTGGTGGGCTGCGGCGCGACCGGCGACGCAATCGGAGGCGCGGACATAGTCATCAGCGTTGTGACCGCCGATCAGGCGCTTAACGCGGCAAGTGACGCGGCCGCGTGGATTTCGCCCGGCACGTTCTTCTTCGATTGCAACAGTGTCGCACCGTCCACCAAACAAGCTGCGGCGAAGGTGATCTCGGCAGCCGGAGGCCGATATATCGATGTCGCGGTCATGGCACCCGTGCGCCCTGCGCTGCTCGCCGTCCCCTTGTTGCTGTCCGGTCCGTTTGCAGAGGAGGGCGAGAGGCTGCTTAAAGCTCTTGGCTTCCATGGGCAGGTCATTGATGGCGGGGTGGGCGCAGCAAGCGCAATCAAGATGATCCGCTCAATCATGATCAAGGGGCTGGAGGCCTTGACGGCCGAATGCCTGCTTTCGGCACGCGCCGCAGGCGTGGAGGAAGAGGTTCTCGCCTCGCTGGACGCCAGCTTTCCCGGTTGGGGCTGGCGTGGCCGGGCCGACTATAATCTCGACCGCATGCTCGTTCATGGGCTTCGCCGCGCAGCCGAAATGCGCGAGTCGGCGCAAACCGCGGCGTATTTCGGCCAGGCGGGTACGATGGCAAGCGCCACCGCGGGCTGGCAGCAACATCTGGGCGCCCTGCATCTTTCCCCTCTGCCCGATGGCTTCGCCGCCAAGGCCGACGCCATCCTCGCTGCCACAGGAATCTCGAAGTCATGATCATCGATTGCCACGGCCACTATACCACCGCCCCAGTTCCCCATGGCGAATGGCGGGCGCAGCAGGAGGCTGCCATCAAATCGGGCGGCGACATCAATCCTGCCTATCCGGACATTTCCGATGACGAGATCCGCGAGACGATCGAGGCGAACCAGCTGCGCCTGCTGCGTGAGCGCGGCGCCGACATGACCATCTTCTCGCCCCGCGCTTCGGCGATGGCACCGCATATCGGCGGTGAAGCGGTGGCGAAGGTCTGGGCGCGCCGCTCCAACGATCTGATCAAGCGCGTGGTCGATCTCTACCCCGAAACCTTTGCCGGTGTCTGCCAGCTGCCGCAGACGCCGGGCATCTCTATTGCCAACTCGATCGACGAGCTGGAGCGCTGCGTGACCGAACTCGGGTTCATCGGCTGCAATCTCAATCCCGACCCCTCCGGCGGTAAATTCGATTCGCCGCCGCTGACCGACCGCGCCTGGTATCCCTTCTTCGAGAAGATGGTGGAACTCGACGTCCCGGCGATGATCCACGTCTCCGGCAGCTGCAATCACGCGATGCATGCGACCGGCGCCTATTACATCGCCGCCGACACCATCGCCTTCATGCAGTTCATCGAAGGCGACCTGTTCCGCGATTTTCCGACACTGCGTTTCATCATCCCGCATGGCGGCGGAGCGGTGCCTTATCACTGGGGGCGCTACCGCGGCCTCTCCGACATGCTGAAGCGCCCGCCGCTGGTCGAGCATGTGATGAAAAATGTCTATTTCGATACCTGCGTCTATCATCAGCCGGGCATCGACCTTTTGTTCGAGGTGATCGACGTGGAGAATATCCTGTTTGGATCGGAGATGGTCGGTGCCGTGCGCGGGATCGATCCGCAGACGGGCCATTATTTCGACGATACCAAGCGCTATGTTGACGCATTGAATATCCCGGACGAAGACAAGCGAAAAGTGTTCGAGCTCAATGCACGACGCGTCTATCCCCGCCTTGATGCGCAGCTCAAGGCAAGGGGGCTATGATGGCCAATTTCCGGATGGATCCCGACTGGCTCCGCTACGATCCCGCCCCCAGCAAGCCGACCTATGTACCGCCTCCGGGCGCCGTGGATGCCCATTGCCACGTCTTCGGCCCTGGCGATGTCTTTCCCTATGCGCCCGAGCGGAAATACACGCCGTGTGATGCCGGCAAGGCGCAATTGTTTGCGCTGCGCGACTTTCTCGGCTTCGAACGCAATGTCATCGTCCAGGCGACCTGCCATGGCGCCGACAACCGGGCACTGGTCGATGCGCTGCGAGCGGGCGGCGACCGCGCCCGCGGTATCGCCACCGTGCGCGATACCGTAACGGACGAGGAACTCGCAGACCTGCATGACGCCGGCGTGCGTGGCGTCCGCTTCAACTTCGTGCGCCGCCTCGTCGATCCCAAGCCTGACGCCTATTACCGCACGATCATCGACCGCATCGCGCCGCTCGGCTGGCAGGTGGTGATCTATTTCGAAGCGGCCGATCTTGAAGAGCGATGGGACTTTTTCACCTCGCTGCCGACGACCGTCGTCATCGATCATATGGGCCGCCCCGACGTCTCCAAACCGGTAGACGGGCCGGAGTTCGGCAGATTTATCCGGCTTATGGCCGAGCACGACAATATCGTCAGCAAGGTGAGCTGCCCGGAACGGCTGTCGCTATCGGGTCCGCCAAACTACGGCGATGTCGTCCCCTTCGCACGCATGCTGGTCGAGCGCTTCCCTGACCGGGTTCTATGGGGCACAGACTGGCCGCATCCCAACATGAAGAACCACATGCCCGACGACGGTGCGCTGGTGAACATTATCCCATGCATCGCCCCAACCGAAGAGCTCCGGCAAAAGCTGCTGGTGGACAATCCGATGCGGCTCTACTGGCGATAGTCAGGCGGACGACGCATCTCAAGCGCGCGGCGAGCATCGTTTCAATCGCGGAGAGCATTCATGCCTGTATTGCGCGCTTGCTTGCATGACCGACGGCTATCAGGAGGAGGAGACTATGATCATGAGCATACGGCACCAACGGAATACGCCATCGCGGCGGATAGTGAGATTGATGAAATCGCTGGTTCCGGCATGCATTCTGACGCTCACGATGGCCGGGGTGGCACCGGCGCAGGAGGACGACTATCCGACACGCGAGATCAGCCTCGTCATTCCCTTCGGTCCCGGCGGTATCGCCGACATTACCGCCCGCATCGTCGGCGATGCGCTTGGCAAGAAGCTGGGGAAACAGATCGTCATCATGAACCAGCCGGGCGCCGGCGGATCGGTTGCCGCTCGGGTTGCGCTGAATGGTGAACCGGACGGATATACGCTTGCTCTGCTTTCAAACGGCACCGCAATCAGCGTCCCGCTGTTCAAGAGCCTGCAGTTCGACCCCGTCGCCGATTTCGTGCCGGTATCCAGCCTTGCCTACTTCGACTTCGTGTTCGTCACCAAGATGGACGGTAAATTCAAATCCCTCAAGGACGTTCTCGAAGCGGCCCGTGCCAATCCGGGCGCACTCAACATCGGGACGATCAACGTCGGGAGCAGTCAGAACCTTGCGGCCGAACTCTTCAAGTCGACGGCCGGGATCGATTTTACCATCGTCCCCTACAAGGGCACGCCGGATCTTCAAGTTGCCCTTCTCGGTGGAGAACTTGACATGATTGTCGACAGCCAGACCGCGCTGAAGGCGGCCCTCCAGCAGAACCAGGCGGTTGCGATCGCATCATCCGGCCCGAGCCGCTCGATCCTCCTGCCGGATGTGGCAACGGCCGAGGAGGAGGGTGTGAAGGGATTCGATGTTACGTCCTGGAACGGCATTTTCGCTCCCGCCGGCACGCCGCAGGCCGTGGTGGACAAACTCAACACGACGCTCGTCGAGGTGCTTGCCGATCCTGACGTGAAGAAGCGGTTTGCCGAACTGGGCGTCGAAGCCCGTTCCAGCACACCACAGGAGATCGGCGATCGTCTGAAAGCGGATATCGAGAAGTGGTCGAAGGTCATCGAAAATGCGGGCATTGTGCGGCAATAGGCCGGAACACGGCTGCGCCGATGTCTGACAGAACCGCCAGCGCTGAAAGCAGCATCCGGCCATACGCGCCGACGTTCCGGTACGCGTTCTTCGGCATGTACGTCTGTCTGACCGTCGGTCATTCGTTCGAGGGAAGTCATATGCAGGCAAGCGCGGAATGAACGGGCGACGACGTCGGCCGCAGATCAAAAGACTCGAATTCAATGACGGAGGAGAAGTTGATGAGAAGAACGTCCCTACTGAACCGGGCCGGAGGCCTGGCCCTGCTGTTCATGCCGCTAATGGCCAGCGCGCCAGCTTTGGCCGGCGAGTTCGTCGCGTCCCAGAGCATGACAGCCGTTGAGACAACGAAAGGCAGCCTTGTCGGCGGGCTGGATGACGGCATCTATCGCTATCTTGGCGTGCCCTACGCAAAGGCCGACCGCTTCATGCCCGCCGAGGAGATCGATCCTTGGAAGGGTGTTCGGTCGGCTGTGACTTACGGTGAAAATTGCTTCATTCCGCAGATGAAGGCCGTCGCGGGGGATGAACTCTTCAATCCTCATCGCTATCTGCCGATGAGCGAGGCCTGCCAGTTCCTGAACATTTGGACCCCGGCCATCAAGGACGGGAAGAAGCGGCCCATCATGGTCTGGATTCACGGCGGAGGCTTTACCAATGGATCCGGCATCGAGCTCACGTCCTATGACGGTCACAACCTCAGCAAGGAAGGTGACGTCGTCGTTGTCACACTCAACCACCGCCTCAATGTCCTCGGCTTCCTCGATCTCTCGGCATATGGCGAGAAGTACAAGCAGTCGGGCAATGCCAGCGTGACCGATCTCGTGGCCGCGCTGAAGTGGGTACACGACAATGCCGCGTCATTCGGCGGCGATGCCGGCAACGTCACGATCTTCGGCCAGTCCGGCGGGGGCTATAAGGTACGGGCGCTGATGGGAACGCCGGCAGCGAAGGGCCTGTTCCAGAAGGCGATCGTTCAAAGCGGCTCACGAGCCGACTCCGTCACCGACCGGGAATCGTCGCGCAAGGTCGCGGACCTGACACTCAAAAACCTCGGACTGAACACAGACGAGGCCGATAAGCTGTCAGAGGTCAACTACTACGACCTTCTTGCCGCAGCCGACAAGGCGATCAAGGACGCAACGGTGCAAGGGGCGAAGGACGCACGCTACGCTCCGGTTCAGGATGGCGCATACATCCCCGAGAACCCGGTTGGGACACGCTGGGTCGACCAGGCCAGCGATATCCCCCTGATGGTCGGCAACACGCTCAACGAGTTCGAAACGGTGATCAACCACAAGACATCGGAGCTTCTCGCAGACAACAGAAGCACGTGGGACGCAGCCAAGACCAAGGCCAAGCTGGAAGAACGCTTCGGCGACAAGGCCGACGCCGTCGGCAAGGCATTCGCCACAGCCTATCCGGAGAAGAACGCGGCCGACGCCTACTTCATCGATCTTCGTTTCCGCCCTGGCGCCATCCGCGACCTGGACTTGAAGGCAAAGCAGAATGGAGCGCCGGTCTACTCCTACATGTTCACCTACGAGTCGCCGGTGCTGGATGGGATTGCCATGGCATGGCATTGCGCGGAATTGCCCTATGTCTTCGCCAATGCCGCCCTGGTCAAGACCTCGACCGGCGCAGGTAGCGACGCCCTCGCGCTTTCAAAGAAAATGAGCCAGGCCTGGGTCAACTTCGCTCGAAATGGAAAGCCCAGCGCGGAAGGGCTGCCGGATTGGCCTGCCTATACGACTGACGAGCCGTCGACGATGGTGTTCGACAAGGTCTCTCGCGTCGCCGTCGATCTCGACCGCAAGCTGCTGCAGGCGGCCGGAGCTCTTTAAATCTGGTCTGATTGCCGGGCATCCAACGCGCCCGGCAATCATCCCGCACGCCGGTCCAGAGTACAGCATGCGGCGTCTAGCTGTGAGCTTTCAGGAGGAAAAATGAAGACCATTGCCTTATTGATAACCCTCGCCGCGTTTCCAGCCGTCGCGCTGGCGCAACAGGATGAGACGTCGGCCGCTGCCGAACAGGCTGCATACGAATCCCATTATGTGCGCCTGAGCAAGGACACGGAGGGTCTCCTGCTCCAGCCGAAGGCGCCCAACCCCAATGCGCACGTCGCCTTCGTCTTCTCCCATCCCAATCGTGACAACTTCAAGGAGCTTCCGGGACCGGCCGTTGCCAGCCACGGCTATACGGTGATGCTGGTGAACTACCGCGGCGATCGCGACAACCCCGACGCGCCGCCAGAAGATTTCCTACCCAGCATCTCGGAGGGGATCGCCTACCTGAGGACGATGCAAGGGATCGACAAGGTCGTTCTCCTCGCACACAGCGGCGGAACCCACATGGGAACGCTCTACGAGAATGTCGCCGAGCATGGACCATCGGCATGCCAGGGCTCGGAGAAGATCGCTCCTTGCGACGGAAAGAGCATCGGCAATCTCGAAAAGCCGGATGCGCTGATATTGCTTGATCCGACGCTCGGTGCCGCGCATCAGATGAGTGCCGTCGATCCGGCGGCCGGAGGCAAAGAGCGGGACGCCGGCCTCGACATGTTCGCCGGAGAAAACGGCTACGATATCGAGGGAAAGAAGGCGATCTATACCCCGGAGTTTGCAAAGAAGTTCTACGCGGGTCAGGCCAAGCGCAATAATGAAATCGTCGATGCCGCCCTGGCTAGGCTTAAGATGATCGAGGCGGGCAAGGGCGAGTTTTCGAACGACGAACCTTTCGTTGTGAAGGGCGTCGGCATCCGGGCTCTTGGCGCTCGGCTCTATCAACCGGATCTTTCCTTTGCCGCGCACACAAAGCAGCCATACATGCTTTTGCGGGCCGACGGAACACGGCCAGTCGAAATCATCAAGTCGGTACGTCCTCCCGCTGGTGGCAAGCAGGTCCTATCGATGCTCAACGAGCTTGGGGCAATGAACTATTCGACGACCGTTCGTGGCTTCCTTGCCAACTCCGCAATCCGGGCGACCGCCGATTATGCCTTCACGACCGACGACATTATCGGGATAGACTGGGCCTCGTCCTACACATCGACGCCCGCGAATGCCGAGGGCGTGACCGTTCCATCCCTCGTCCTGACGATGAGTTGCCACTATCTCGTCGTGCCCGGCGAAGTGATCTTTGACCACCTCGCCTCAAAGGACAAAACCTATGCATCCGTGGAGGGTGCAACGCATCTCTTTCAGCCTTGCCGGCCTGAATACGGCGATACGAAGAAACGCGTGTTCGACTTCGTCGACGAATGGGTATCGAAGCCCGACCGCTTGTAGCGCAAGCGGGACCGCAACTTGAATGACTTCACGAGAATCCCAACAATCTTAGGAGGAGATCACCCATGAGGAAACCGATATTGAAATTGACGATGCTTGCCGCCGTGGCAAGCCTCGTGACGATTGGGATGTCTTTCGGACCGGCGTGGGCGGCATCCGCAATCGGTATTGTCGAGACAGAAGGTGGAAAAATCAGCGGCGTGGAGACGGACGTCAGCGGCGTGGAAGTCTTCAAGGGTATCCCTTTCGCAGGCCCCACCGATGGCGACAACCGCTTCAAGCCACCACAGCCTGTCGTCAAATGGGAAGGCGTGAAAAAGGCGGATACCTGGGGCGACCAGGCGCTTCAGGATGTTCACACGAACCCGACCGGCGCCTTCTGGGGCGACGAGTTTTATTTCGACCCCGATTTCCTGCCCAAAGCCAGTGAAAACGGCCTGAACCTGAATGTCTGGACACCCGCAAAAAGCCCGAAGGCCAGACTACCGGTATATGTCTGGATTCATGGTGGCGCAAACCATCACGGCTACGCTTCCGAAATGGAATTCTATGCATCGAAGCTGGCAGCCAAAGGCATCGTCGTCGTATCGGTCCAGTACCGACTTGGTGCCCTCGGCTGGCTCGCATTGCCGGAACTCTCGGCCGAGAGCTCGCACAATGTCTCCGGCAACTACGCCATGCTCGACCTGATCAAAGCACTTCAGTGGGTGCATGGAAATATTGCCGGCTTCGGCGGCGACCCCGGCAGTGTTACCATCGGAGGGCAATCGGCCGGCGCGCGCAATTCTTCCATGCTGTTGCGTTCTCCCTTGGCGAAAGGACTCTTCCACCGGGCCGTGATCGAAAGCGGCCAGACCGGTTTCTTCTCCTCTCCAATGCAGCCGCTTGCCGAACGTGAGCAATCCAACAAAAAGGCAATCGAACAGGTCTTCGGCAAGCCGATGAGCCTGGCGGATCTGCGTGCGATCCCGACCGACGATTTCATTTCCAAGAAGGCAGCCGATGGAAAGACGCAGCTTTACGAGGCACTCCATCAGGCAGCAAACGTCCCGGCCCAGCATGCAATCGATGGATATGTCTTCACTGACGAGTCGGTCAATCTTCTCCGTCCGGGGGCACTGAATGGTATCGACATCATGTTTGGCGGCACGTCAGACGAGTACACGTCACTGACGGGCGGCCCGGAGAAGACACTTTCGGACACCGATTTCGCACAGGCCATGTCGAAGATCGGCTATGACGATGCATGGAAGACGGTCTATCGCCCTTCGGATCCTCAGGATGCCTATCGCAAGTCGCTGCGCGCCAAGGCAGACTACAATCTTCAGGGCTATCTCCTCTCAGCCGAGATCGCCAAGCGCCGCAACAAGAACTCCAACATCTATACCTTCTACTTCAACCACGCTCTTCCGGGCCGCAATTCTGAGTTCTACGGCTCATTTCACTCTTCCGATCTGTGGTACTTCATGAATTCTCTACGTGAAAAGCCAGGTCAGCGGTTTTGGACGGGTGCCGACTATCGCATGGCGGAAACGATGTCGTCGTATCTGGCAAATTTCGTCAAGACAGGTAATCCCAATGGCGCAAGGCTTCCCGAGTGGCCGCAGGCGACGCACGGTGCGTTCATGCGGTTCCATGACGGCTACGCGCTAGCTGTGAAGCACACGCCCTATCCGGAGCGAGACAAGCTCAATCGCGATACGGTCATCGCTAACCAGAAGATTTCCGAAAGCGATCTCGGGAAATAGCACGAGGTGTTTGATCCCGGAGTTTGATGGTGTGATCTGTTCTGTCGAATGGAAAGAAGCACTATGGGATACATCGGCGATGCTCATGCTCCCCTTTATCGAAGATGTGCGGCCGCGGCCTCGCGGCTCGTCGATGTCCGTCACCTGAGCATTGCGGCATCGGCGTCATAGAACCGCTCGTCCTGTCCCATCCTGGACTTGACCTCCAGCCTGTCGACCGCCATGCAGAAACCGAGGATATGCTGCACCACAGATCTCACCTTATGCCAGCGTGTAGGCGGTCTTCACGACGGTGAAGAATTCGGCCGCATACTTGCCCTGCTCGCGCGAGCCGAAGCTGGAGGCCTTGCGGCCGCCGAACGGCACGTGGAAATCGACACCGGCGGTCGGCAGGTTGACCATCACCATGCCGGCTTCCGAATTGCGCTTGAAATGCGTCGCATGCTTCAGGCTCGTCGTGGCGATACCGGCCGACAGGCCGAACGGCGTGTCGTTGGCAACGCTGAGCGCTTCCTCATAATCCTTGACCCGGATGACGGAGGCGACAGGCCCGAAGATTTCCTCGCGCGAGATGCGCATCTGGTTGGTCGCTTCGGTAAACAGCGTCGGCTGCAGGTAGAAGCCCGGATTGTCGCGCTTGATCGTTTCGCCGCCGAAGGCGAGCTTGGCGCCCTCCTGCTTGCCGATGGCGATATAGTCGGTGTCGGTGGCAAGCTGGCGCTCATCGACCACCGGTCCAATGTGCGTACCAGCCT
>NZ_LGLV01000008.1 GCF_001687365.1 Pararhizobium polonicum | reverse complement strand
CATGCGCAGTCGGCCGAGGATTACGTCTCGATCGGCCGCGATGTCGAAAGCCAGGTTCTGGCCCGCGCGGTGCATGCCCATATCCACCACCGCACCTTCATCAACGGCAACCGCACCGTCGTCTTCCCGGCAAGCCCGGGATCCTACGCTTCGGAGCGCATGGGCTGATCGAGCCGGCCCGATCTTTACGCGGCGGCTGACGAAGATAAAGGAGAAAAACCAAAACGGCGGTGGACCTGTAAAATAAACATGATAATTACAGGCTAGTTTTAATGTGGATGCCAACTCGCCGTTTATGCCGGTGGCAGCCTGGATCAGCCGATGAGCAACGGAAGCCGCGATGGGAGCCAATGCCGCACATCAGATCAAACCTGCATGGCGCGGACTGAGGCCATGATCGACATGGAAGCCCGCCATGAGGTCTATATCGCCAATCGGACGGCCTTGGTCGCCTACGCCACCCGTATCCTCGGATCGCGGGAAACGGCAGAGGATATCGTGCAGGATGCATTCCTGCGGTTTGCCCCTGCCAATACCGGCACGTCCGGGCAGATGCTGCCCTATCTCTACAAGATCGTTCGCAATCTTTCCTTCGACCTCCTGAAACGCCAGAAGGTCGAGACGCGCGAACAGCAGAACGAGCCGCCTTTCTGGTCGATACCGAATGAGGTGCCGACACCGGAAGACTTCGTCGTGGTGACCGACGAGATGCGGCAAATATCCGCGGTTCTCGACGATCTTCCGGTCGAGGTCCGCGTCGCGCTCGAGATGCATCGCTTCGGCGGCTACACGCTGGAAGAAATCGCGGCTCATCTGGGCATCTCGGTTGCAACAGCCCATCGTCATGTGCGAACCGCCATGATGCGGGTGGCGACCATGCTGATGGCCAATGCATCCTAAAAATCCGCGATCCATGTGAAAAAAAATCGACCGCAATTCGTCTTTGTAAAACAGAGGATGATTCGGCTAAAAGTGCCCATGAGGCATGACCCGAGCGGTGCAGGTAGAATTTTGACCCAGGACAACCACATACCGGCAGCGACACTGGAAGAAGCCATGGACTGGTTTCTCAATCTCAAGGCGCAGCCGGGCTGTCCAGCGGTTGAACAGGATTTCCAGGCATGGCTGTCGCATTCGCCAATGCATGGGCGCGCCTTTGAACAGGCCTTGAAGACCTGGGTGCTTCTCGGTGAGGTGCCGCCGGCTTACGAGCATCTCTGGAAACCGTCCGCCGCCGTCACCGTATTGCCGCCGCCGCGCCGCCGCTGGAAGGCATGGACGGCCGGAGCAGTCCTGGCGATTGCGGCCTGTGCCCTCGTCCTTCTTGCCGGCCCCTCCCTGCTTCTGCGCCTGCAGGCGGATCACATCACCCGGACGGCCGAAAGCCGGACCCTGACGCTGGAGGATGGCACCGTCATCGAAATGGGCGGAGGCAGCGCCATCGCAACCGAGATCACCGCATCCGTGCGCCGCGTCACGCTCCTGTCCGGAGAGGCATTTTTCGATGTCGCACATGATGCGGCGCGGCCCTTCACGGTCAATGCCGGAGGTGTCGCGGTCGAGGTGCTGGGAACGGCCTTCGACGTGCAACTGGCCGACGGCGAAACGACGGTCGAGTTGGCGCGCGGCATCGTGGCGATCTCCTATGACGGACCGGACCATAAGCAGAGCTTCGAGCTCTCACCCGGCGAGATGGCGGCGATCAAGCATGGCACGGGCACCGTGATGCGCGCCACGATCGCGCCGGAGGATGTTGCCGCCTGGAGAACCGGAAAGATGTTCGTCAACGACGTCACCGTGGGCGCCGCGGCGGAACGACTGCAGCGCTATCATCACGCCTGGATCAGCGTTCCGGATCCGGCACTGGCATCGCGCCGGGTGACCGGCCTTTATGATCTTAACAACCCGGATAGCGCCCTTGAGGCAATGGTAAAACCCTTTGGCGGCAGGGTTCATGCGGTGACGCCGTACGGGCGCGTCCTGGCCCGATTTTAAGATGACGTAAATAATCAAGAAAAAAACCGGATACGGTGAAAAAAAATCCGGAGCCGGTCGTCTTTGGTTGGAAGCGCATGCAGGGGCAATGCGCCGGAAACCGAGACGGGGGTAAAATGCGTTCGCCGACATGCCGCAATGGAAATACATTTTTGAAAGCAAAGGGCCGCCGTGCCATCGGTGTGCGCCTGGCTGCCACAACGGCGATCGTCGGACTGTCGTCCCTTGCCCTGATGCCCCTTTCTCCGGTATCGGCGCAGGAGAGGACCTCGCGGGTCAGCAATGCCCGCAGCTTCAATATCCCGTCCCAGCCGCTCTCCAGCGCGCTCAACGCTTTTGGGCGGCAATCCGGCCTGCAGGTAACGCTTGCCGCCGCGACATCGCGCGGCGTTCGCTCCAGCCCCGTCCGTGGGACGCTGGAGCCGCAGCAGGCGCTGGCCCAGCTTTTGTCCGGCACGGGCATTTCCTATCAGATTTCCGGCGGAACGGCCGTGATCGGCTCGGCCGCTTCGGCGGGCGATAGCGGCGCGGCCGTCGCCGGTGACGGAACCTTGCTCGAACCCATTTCGGTCTTCGGCGGCGGCAGTCCGGGCGCCGGCGAAATTCAGATCTCGGCTGAAGACCTGGAGCAGAAGAACCCGGCCAGCGTCGCCGATGTCTTCTCCGGCCAGCCGGGCATTGCAGTCGGCAGCTCCCTGCCGATGTCGCAGAAGGTCTATGTCCACGGCATCGAGGAAACCAACCTTGCGGTGACCATCGACGGCAGCCGCCAGAACAACAAGGTTTTCCACCATGCCGGCACCAACCTGATCGATCCGAGCCTGCTGAAGGCTGTCGGTGTCGATGCCGGTGTCGCGCCGGCCGATGCCGGTCCCGGAGCGCTGGGCGGCGCCATCGCCTATGAGACGAAGGATGCCCGCGACCTGCTGGATGGCGACGGCTTCGGCGGCTCCATCAGCTCAAGCTACAATTTCAACAGCGACACGGTGACGACCGGCCTTACGGCCTATGGCCTTCATGAGGGTCTGGAATTTCTCGGTTCGTTCAATTTCGGCAACGGCAATGATTTCACCGCCGGCAACGGCAAAGGCGTTCAGGGCACCAGCACCGATATTCTGAGTGGCCTTGGAAAGCTTGCCTACGAGTTCGAGAGCGGCGACCGCGTCTCGATCAGCCACGAACGTGTTCACGATGATGCACCACGGCCATATCGCGCCAATACGGGCTTCATCGAAGGGCGTCCCGAGTGGGAGCCACGGGTTCGCGACTACAAGCTTGACCGTCAAAATACCGTTTTCACCTATACCGACAGTACGCCCGAGGGCTGGTGGGATCCGAAACTGGTGCTGGCCTACAGCAAGACCGAACTTGAGACACCCGTATACCTGAATCCGAGATTCAATATTCCGCCCTATAACGGTATCGGCACAACAGAGAGCTTCAACGGCAAGTTCGAGAACAAGTTCTCCTTCGACATCGGCAACATCGTCGCCGGCATCGATTTCTACAGCGACAAAGCGGAACTGGAGGATATGTTTGATCCTGGCACCGAAAAATCGCGCAATGTCGGCATCTACACACAGGCACGAATCGAACCTTGGGATCGGACGCGGCTTTCCTTCGGCGCTCGCGGCGACACCCAGAAATTCACCGGCACCACCGGTGAGGAATGGAGCCATTCGGGCTTCAGCGGCAATATTTCCGGCGAATACGATCTGATCGAGGATTTCCTGATCGCAAAAGCCGGCTATTCGCATGTCTGGGCCGGTATTCCGCTCGCTGAAAACTTCATCATGAATCCCAATTGGGATTACGGCAGTGGACCGAAGCCGGTTACCTCCGACAATTTCAATGTCGGGCTGGAGGCGACCTACAACGACTTCACCATCGAAGGCAGCGTCTTCCAGACCAATCTCGATGACGCGCGCTCCCCAAGATACGCAGTCCTGCGCGGCATCGAGGCGCATGACGTTCGCTCCAGAGGGTTTGAAATCGGCGGTGGCTACAGCTGGGGCGACGGTTCCTTCAAGGTGAAATACGCCAATATCGATGTTGAAATCGACGGGAATCCAGCCGATTCCGATCTCGGCACCTATCTGGCGGCTCCGGGAGGCCAGTTCATCACCTTGCAGGCGGTCCACACCTTTACCGACTGGGGTGTCACCGTTGGCGCGGATGCCGAACTCGCCCCCAATTACAGGGCTTACAAGGGCTACGAAGTCTTCAATGCCTTCGTTGAATACAAGCCACCGACCCGGCCGAACCTGACATTCCGGGCCGATCTGAAGAACATCTTCGATGAAACCTACTCGGACCGTGCGACCTACGGCCAGGAATTCGGAACGGTAACGCCGCTCTACGAACAGGGCCGCGCCTTCATGCTGACCGCCAAGGCGACGTTCTGATCGTCCTGGCGCGAGCCGTCCTGCGTGACGGTTGCTGACAACGAGAACGGGTGCTGGCACCCCGTTCCTTGCGACAAAACGTCGAAAGACAGGAGTTCCCGATGCAAGAAGCAACAACCCGTTTCGCCACGGAAAACGGCCAGAAATATCTGACCCAGCTCTGCAAGCATTTCGCCCACAAGATCGACGTGGCCCAGACCGGCGATCGTGGTGAGCTGATGTTTTCCTGCGGAACCGGATTTCTCGAAGCCGATGCGGATGGACTGCACATCCGGGTGCGCTCACCCGACGATGCCAATCTGGCGGATACCAAATCCGTGGTCGAGGATCACCTCCTGCGGTTCGCCTTCAGGGAAAATACCGGCCCGCTCCAATGGCAGGCAACAGGCTGAGACAGAGGCATCCATTCGGGCATAGGCCCGTCCGATCAGAAAATTCAATGCGTTGACCGAGGGTTCGGCAACGCTTTTGCGTGGCGTTGCGTGTTGCATGCCGAGGATGGACAAGAATGCAATCGTCTAGGCAAATCGCAGAAACGGCGACCTTCCAGAGTTTCGCCAATTGCTATCTGCGCGAGGTGAATTCCGGCGTGCCGGTGATGCATCGGACCCTGAGCGGTCCGGTCGACTGCATCGAATGGTCGATGCCGCGCCAGCAGATCGTCCTGCGCGTCGAGATCACCTCATCCTCCCTGTGCGGTCCGCAACATTTCGGCCGGGTCTGGTGCCGGGGCGTACCGGATTCGAACTGGCGGCAGATCGAGCTGATGTCGGCGCTTCATAACCTCGTTCACGAGACCTATCGTCAGGTAGAGGAAGGTCACGTCGATGCCTTGCGTGGCTTCGAACTCGAACTGCTGATGCGCGTTCTCGACAGCTACCAGCAGACATCGCTTTATATCGACAAGGGGCTGCCCACACCGGCAACCGGCGGCGGCTTCATCGAGGCCGAGCAGTCGCTCGTCTTCGGCCACTGGCTGCACCCGACACCGAAGAGCCGGCAGGGCATGACCTTCTGGCAGCAGGAAAGCTATGCGCCGGAGCTGCGCGGCCAGTTCAAATTGCATTATTTCGCGGTAAAGACCGGCCATGTCCGGCATGCATCGGCACGTCCGGCCGCAGCGCACGAGATCGTCCGTTCATTGGTAAGCGCGAATGGCGAAAACCTGTCGATCGGCGATGACGAATATCTGCTGCCGATGCATCCGCTCCAGGCGGAAGCCCTGCTTCTCGATCCCGAGGTCCGGGCGCTGCAACAGGACGGCCTGTTGCGCCATCTAGGCCCCGCCGGTTCGCTCTTTACCGCAACATCGTCCGTCCGCACGGTCTACAGCGCCGATGAGAACTGGATGCTCAAATTCTCGCTGCCAGTCCGCATCACCAATTCCGTGCGCCTCAACCGGCGGCAGGAACTGGAGGCGGGCGTTGCGATGGCCAAGCTGATCGACCGGATCGGGTTTGCCGAACGCTCGCAGAACTTCCGGATCATTCGGGATCCCGCCTATATCACGCTCGACATGCCCGGCCGCAGCGAAAGCGGCTTCGAAGTCATCCTGCGGGAAAACCCCTTTGCGGGAAGCAAGGGACGAGGCGTCATCACCGTGGCGGCGCTGACAGCCGACCCGCTCCCCGGTGAGCCGTCGAGGCTGGAACGCATCATCCGCGCGATCGCCGCAAGAGACGGCGAGCCCCTGCCCGATGTCTGCCTTGCCTGGTTCCGGCATTACCTCACCTGCGCGGTCGAGCCGCTGATCCAGCTTTACGACGATCACGGCGTGGCGCTCGAGGCCCATCAGCAGAACAGCCTGCTGGATATCGGCGCGGGCTATCCGTCGGTCAGCTATTACCGTGACAATCAGGGCTTCTACCTGTCCGAGCGCTATCGCAGCTTGCTTGTCGGCCATGTTCCCGAGACAGAAACCATTGCCTCGCTCTATTTTGCCGAAAGCGAAATTCGCGACCGGTTCGCCTATTACCTCATCGTCAACCAGGTCTTCTCGGTCATCAGCCGCATGGGACATGACGGTCTGTGCGACGAAGGCCAGCTTTTGCGCCTGCTGCGCGCCCATCTGGAGCGCTGCGCCTCGAAAATGACGGGAGCCGGCCGCGATTTTGCCCGCCATGTTCTCGACCTGCCGACGATCGCCTCCAAGGCCAACCTGACGACACGGCTGTTCGACGTCGACGAACTGCAATCCGACAATGCACCGACGCTTTACCGCCCCGTGCCGAATCCCTTGAGGGCGCCTGCGGCATTGACCATCCCAAGGACTAGCCATGCCATTGCCTCTTGAGCTGAAAGGACAGCCCGGCGAACGCGTGCTGCGCCAGCTCGTGGCAACACTGCTGTTCGAAGGCGTGATCGATGCACGCCAAAGCCTCGAACATGGGCTGACGCATTTCCATTGGTCGCTCGGTGGCCTGAGCTATCGCTGCAACGGAACCATCGGCCCGTTCGGCCGCATCCGCCCTGTGGCAGGCTCGGTGGAGGTGCAGGACGAAGATGGTGCCTGGGGCGAAGCATCGCTGGCCCGGCTCGTCTCCGCCCTGCCCGGCACGGGCATTACCCGTGGCAAACTGCTCGGCGAAATGAAGCAGACGATCGCCTTTTCCGAATGGAACGATCGCAACGTTCCGGCACGGCCCCGCCGGTCCATGTCCTTTGCCGCGCTGGAGGGTGCGCTGGACGAAGGACACCCCTATCACCCCTGCTACAAGGCGCGCACCGGCTTTTCCGATGCGGATCATGCCGCCTATGGCCCGGAGACGGGCAAGGCCTTCCAGCTGGTCTGGCTGCTGATTGCGCGCAAGCATCTGAAGCAGGCCCTGCCTGCCGATGAACAGGCGTTCTGGGAGGCGGAGCTTGGCCCGGAGACATGGTCGCATCTGCAGGCCATGCAGGAGCAACTGGAGCTATCGTCGGAAGACTTCGGGCTTGTGCCGCTGCATCCCTGGCAATGGCACAATCTTGGAGAAGCTCTGTTTTCGGGCTGGATCGCGGCCGGTGATGCCTATTGCCTCGGCCCGGCCGGTGACCGCTACACCGCAACCCAGTCGGTGCGGTCCCTGCTGAACGCGGACCGTCCATTGGCGGCCAGCGTCAAGCTGCCGCTCAACATGGTCAACACGTCGTCGCGGCGGACGCTGGAGCCGCACTCGGTCTGCACCGCCCCGGCCCTCTCCTGCTGGATCGGCGACACCGTTGCCGCCGACCCTCTGTTTGCCGAGCGGTATCCGCTGACCATCCTGCAGGAATATGCCGGTATCATCGCCGATGCCGATGGCCCTCTCGCAGGCCAGATCGGTGCCATCTGGCGCCAGAGCGCGCAGGCGACGCTCGCGCCGGGCGAAGCGGTCATTCCGTTCAATGCGCTAATGATGGTGGAGACGGATGGCAGGCCGTTTGCCGACGACTGGATCGGGCGTTTCGGCCTGATGCCGTGGATGAACCGGCTGATCGAGATCGCCGTCCTGCCCGTCTGGCATCTGCTGGTTCATCACGGCATCGCCGTGGAGGCGCATGGACAAAACATGCTGCTCGTCCACCGCGACGGCTGGCCGGTGCGTCTCGTCCTGCGCGATTTCCACGACAGCATGGAATTCTGCCCGGAATTTCTGCGCGAGCCCGCAAAGGCACCGGATTTCCTGTCGCTGAACCCGCTCTACCGCGATGCCGAGCCGGATCAGTATTACTGGACGGACAACCTGGATTCGCTGCGCGAACTGGTGATGGACACGCTGTTCGTCTACAATCTGACCGAGATTTCCCACCTTCTCGACCATTGCTACGACCTGCCGGAGGCACGCTTCTGGCAGCGCGTCGCAAGCCTGCTCACGTCCTACGCGGACGAACACGGCATGGCGGAGCGCCAGGCACAGCTCGGCTATGACCAGCCGCATATCCTCACCGAATCCCTGATGACGCGGAAGCTGTTCGCGCTCAAGCCTGAGTACCACCACACGGTACCCAATGCCTTGGCTGCGGATCAGCTGCAATTAAGGAGAAAGCCATGATCCGGATTGATGACAGGCTTTACGATCACGCCTCTTTCGAAGAAACCTCGGCCCGCCTCGCAGAGCAGACCGGCCTTCTGACGCGCGCCGGCGGCCGTTATGCGGTCTGCTTTGCGGAAACCATCGACTGGCTGTCGCTGTTCTTCGCCATTCGCAAGGCGGGTGCCAGCGTGCTGCCGATCCATCCCGGCACGCCTTATCCGGCAGCCCGCAAGCTCGCCATCGGCGCCGGCTGCGACCGGCTGTTCTACAACAGCCTGACGGCCGAAGTGCTGGATGTGCCTGTGGTGGTAGAGGCAAAGGGTCAGCTTCTCCAGATGAGTTCCGGCACGACCGGCGCGCCGAAATGCGTGGCGCGGAGCTGGGAGGAGATCGACGCGGAAATCGAGAGCTATGTCGCGACATTCCGCGAGCCGGAGACGATGACACCGGTCGTCGCCTGCCCGACCACCCATTCCTATGGGCTGATCTGCGGCATTCTCGTCGCGCTCAAGCGCGGCCAGACGCCGGTGATCGTCAACACCGCCAATCCCAAATATCTCCTGAAAGTGCTGCGCGAAACCGAACGCCCGCTGCTCTACTCTTCGCCGGCGATCCTGCACACGCTGGCCCGGCTGCTGCCCGACGGCGAACAGATCCACGCGACCATGACCTCGGGCACGCTGTTGCCCGACGCCTGGTTCGCCCTGATCCGGGCGAAGAGCCAGCATATGTTCCAGCAATACGGCTGCTCGGAATCGGGCTGCATCGCCATCAACCCCGATGTGACGGCGACCGGAGACATGGGTTTCGTGCTGCCGCATCTTGCCGCGGAGACGGGAAGCAGCGCGGACGATACCGGCGAGATTATCGTGAAGAATACGGATGGCATCGCCATCCACACCCGCGATCTCGGCTATATCCGCGATGACGGGATGCTGGTCTTCATTTCGCGCATGGACGACATGATCAATGTCTCCGGCCTCAACGTCTATCCCAAGGACGTCGAGGATGCCGTCATGACCATGGCATCCGTCACCGACGCCGTTGCCTTCCGCAAGAGCGATCGCTTTGCCGGCGAGCGCGTGGCGCTGCTGTTCAGCGCAAGCGAGTCGGTCGCGCCGCAAGCGGTGCGCCAATGGTGCAGCCGTCATCTCGCCAGCCATCAGCTGCCGATGGACATCCTGCAGGTGGAAACCATTCCCCGGCAGGCCAATGGCAAGATCAGCCGCCGCGACGTGGCCACGCGTCATGCCGCCGGCGAGTTTACAACACCGGTTGCAGGGCCGATCACCGGAGCAGCATCATGACGAACACGGACATCCTCGCCGCCATCGAGACGGTGCTGAATGAGCAGATGGCGCATGCGCATATGGACGGCTTCGGCCCGGAGGCGCGTCTCAACGAAGACCTTTATCTCGACTCCGTCCTGATCCTGCAGATCTTCCTCAATATCGAACTGGAATACGGCCTGTCCGTTCCCGAAGAGGCGATTGCGAAGCAGGATATCGAGACCGTCGCCGATCTGGTCGCGCTCTACGCACCGAAGGATACCGCGGCCGCTGTCCCGTCCTTCGCGCTCACCGGCGGCACGACCGACGAGGGTGTGCATGGCGAAGCCTATTACGACATCAAGGTCCACTGCTTCGTCAGCTGCGTCTGCGACGGCCTGAAGCGGCAGGGGCTGGACCACCGGCCACTCTACTTCGGCGTCTGGGATGCGAAATTCGCCGTCAGCGACAATTTCCAGCTGCTCTACCATGCACCCGAGATCAGCCAGGAATTCTTCCGGCTGTGGTATCAGCAGCTCTACGGCGTCACCGTTCGCGAGTGGTACGATCCCGACAAAACCAAGATCGAAAACCTTGCCGTTCTGCTCGATCTCGTCAAGAACCGCAGCGCGACCGGTTCCGTCATGGTCATGCTCGACATGTTCCACCTGCCGGAGCGGGAGAACAAGTTCAACCAGAACCCCTTCCCGCACTATCTCATGCTGCAGGAAACCAAGGATCCGGACACCTGGTTCGTGCACGACCCGGACTATCGCTGGGAAGGCGAGATCGCCCGGGAAAAAGTCATCCACGCCATCATGCAGCCGACCGTCGGCGGCGGTTATGTCTTCGATCATGCACAGGCGAGAACCCCGGATGCGCAGGATCTGAAGGCCTATTTCGAGGCCTGCTTCGTTGACGGCAGCAACCCGCTGGTCGATGCCGTCAGACAAATAGTCACGGCGCATCTGGACGGGACCGATGGCATCGGCCTTTCGGACCTGACGGCGGCGGTGCGCGAATTGCCTGTGATCACCATCCGCAAATATGCCTATGAGCACGGTTTTGCCTTCTTCTGGCGGGCGCTGAAGCTGCCGGCTGCCGAATTCGAGACATGGTGCGAGGAGATCGAATCCTTCGTCCAGTCGCTGAAGACGCTGCATTATGCCTGCATGAAGCTCGCCCAGACGGAAGATCGCACTCTGGCGGCCTCCGTCTTCGAAAAGCTCGATGAAGCCGACCGGCTGGAGACGAAGCTGAAAGGCAAACTGGCCGAGATCTTCGATCTCTGGTGCGAGCGCACCATTCCGGCATCCGTTGAACCTCCCATGCTCAAGAGGGCCGCGCGATGAAAGTATCGCTCTGCACCATCACCTTCCGGCACCACCTGATCTCGCTCGGAGAAATCGCCGCCTGGGCGCAATCCAATGATTTTCAGGGCATCGAGCTCTGGGGCGCGCATGCGCGCAATCTGGCGCAACAGCCGGATCGCAATGCGGAATGGCTGGATAGCTACGGCCTGTCGGTGCCGATGATCAGCGACTATCTGCCGGTGAACGCCGATCCGGAGACGCTGCGCCGCAAGACCGTCGATCTTTGCCGGCTGGCACGCCGCTGGCGGGCAAAGAAGATCCGGACGTTTGCCGGCAATCGCGGCAGCCTGGCGACATCGACAGAGGACCGGCGCCTGATCGTGGAGCGGCTGCGCGACATCTGCGCTATCACCGAGAGTTACGGCATTCATCTGTTGGCGGAAACACATCCGGAAACGCTGGCGGATACCGCCACTTCCACCATGCGTCTTATCGAGGAAGTCAATCACCCCTCCTTCGCCATCAACTTCGATACGCTGCATGTCTGGGAAGGTGGCGACGACCCGGTGGCCGTACACCGGACGATGAAACCGCATATCCGGCACTATCACTTGAAGAACATTCGCGACCGGTCTGATCTTTCGGTGTTCGAGCCGGCCAATGTCTATGCGGCGGCCGGACGCCGGGACGGGATGACACCCCTGTTCGAAGGAACCGTCGATTACGGGCGCTTTCTCGGCGAGATTTCCGGCGATCCGCAGATCGATGCTTCACTGGAATGGTTCGGTGGAGATTGCCTCGACATCCTGCGCCGGGACAGGCGGCAGGTCCGGCAGGTGATCGAGGGACGCGAACCGGCCCGGCGAACAGTCAACTTCTAGGAAGCGGCAATGGCGAAAACGAAAACAGCGACGATCGTGGGACTGCTGGCGCTTGTGTTGGCAGGCGCAGTCCACGCCGCCGACATCAGCACCGCGACCGGAACCGTCTCGATCGAAACGACGCCGGCGAAGATCGCGGTGTTCGACATCGCGGCGATCGATACGCTGGACAGTCTCGGCGTCAAGATCGCCGGCCTGCCGTCCAACCTCTATCTGCCGGAACTGGCGCATCTGAAGGGCGGCGGCACGGTCGTCGGCGATATCTTCGAGCCCAATCTCGAAGCGTTGAGCGAACTGGATCCGGACCTGATCATCGTCGGCGGCCGCTCCTCGCCGCAGGTTGCGGCGACCGCGCAGGTAGCCCCCACCATCGACATGACCATGGATGGCGACGATCTGGTGTCGCAGGTGAAAACCAGGCTATCGGCCTATGGCACGTTGTTCGGCAAGGAGGCACAGGCTGATGCCGCCGCCAAAGCGCTCGATACTGTGATCGGCAAGGCCCGCAATGCCGCTGCCGGCAAGGGAACCGCGCTGATCATCATGACCAACGGCCCGAAGGTGACCGCCTATGGACCGGGATCGCGGTTCGGCTGGGTGCATTCGGCGCTCGATCTGCCGCCCGCGGTTCCGGACGTCGAAGCCGCGACCCATGGCGAAGCCATCTCCTTCGAATTCATCCGCAAGGCCAATCCCGACTGGCTGCTCGTGCTGGATCGGGCAGCTGCGATCGGCTCGGAAGACCAGAACGCCAGGGCAACGCTGGACAACGAACTGGTGGCCGAAACCACAGCCTGGAAAAAAGATCAGGTCATCTATCTGCCGGCCGGGGATTTCTACATCGCCGCGGGTGGTGTTCAGGCGATGAGCCGGGTATTCACCGCCATCACCGAGGCCTATTCCAGGACGAAATGACCGAGAAACGAACGGCAAAACATCGGACTGCGAAACTGGCCGCCTGCGCGGCCTTTGTCGTGCTTGTGGTCTTGAGCATTTTCATCGGCGCCGGGGACTTTTCGCTGGCGCGGATGTTCAATGATCCCGCAGCATTGCAGCTGTTTGTCGTCAGCCGGTTGCCGCGAACGATGGCGGCGGTGCTGACGGGGGCCGCCCTTTCCATCGCCGGCCTGATCATGCAGGCGATGGTGCGCAATCGCTTCGTCGAACCCTCGACAGCCGGAACGGCACAAAGTGCGGCGCTGGGCATCCTGATCATGACGCTTGTCTTTCCGGCGGCATCGCTGGCGGTGAAAACGCTGGCGGCCAGCGTCTTGGCCTTGCTCGGCACCTCGCTCTTCATGATGACAGCCCACCGGCTGCCGCCGACCCAACCCTATCTCGTGCCGCTCTTCGGCCTGGTCTACGGCGGCGTCATCGGTGCTGTCGTCACCTTCATCGGCTGGCAGACGGAGCTGCTGCAATTCGTCGATATCTGGACCAACGGCGAATTTTCCGGCGTCGTGCGCGGCCGCTACGAACTGCTGTGGGGAACCGCCATCATGGTGGCCATCGCCTGGTGGGTTGCCGACCGGCTGACCGTGCTGTCGCTCGGTCGGGACGTCAGCATCGGTCTGGGTCTGAGCTACCAGCGGGTGCTGCAACTCGGCCTCGTCATCGTCTCGGTGATTTCGGCGCTGACGGTTGTGGTGGTCGGCATCATTCCTTTCGTCGGCCTGGTCGTGCCCAATCTCGTCTCACGCATCATGGGTGACAACCTGCGCGGAACGATCCCGTGGGTCGGCTTGAGCGGTGCGACGCTGGTGCTCGGCTGCGATGTGCTCGGCCGCGTGCTGCGCTACCCCTATGAAATTCCGGTGGCAACGGTCATGGGCGTTGTCGGCGCTTTCCTGTTCCTGCGGCTGATGTTTGCTAGGGCCGCGCATGCCTGACCGCCGGCTGATCCTGCTTGCGGCGATGGCGCTGCTGGCCATGCTTGCGTTTCTGACTCTGGAGCTGCGCGGCAATATCGCCTTCGTCCTGCAATTGCGGGGACTGAAGCTTTTGGCGCTGCTGCAGGTGGCCATCTCCATCGCGGTCTCGACCGTCCTGTTCCAGACGGTGACGGCAAACCGCATCCTGACGCCGTCGATCATGGGGCTCGATGCCCTCTACCTTTTCGGCCAGACGACGCTGGTCTTTGCTCTCGGCGGCCTCGGTTATGCCAGTCTCAACGGCGGCGTGAAATTCGGCATCGAGGTAGCACTGATGATCGCCCTTGCCATGGCGCTGCTCTGGCCATTGCTGAAGACGCGCGTCGACATGAACCTGCTGCTGCTCATGGGTGTGACGCTCGGCCTTCTGTTTCGCAGCCTGTCGCAGCTCCTGTCGCGGCTGCTCGACCCGAATGCCTTCGCCATCGTTCAGGGCGCGAGCTTTGCCAATTTCAACACGCTGCGCGCCGATCTGACCATTCTCGGCACGGTCGTCACGCTGGCGGCCGCAGCCCTCTGTTGGCGCGCTCGTCATCTGCTCGATATCATCGGGCTCGGCCGCGATACCGCCATCGGGCTCGGTGTCAATTGGACGAAGGCGACGGCGGGGCTTCTGCTGCTCGTTGCCCTGCTGGTCGCGGTCTCGACGGCGCTGGTCGGGCCGGTCGCCTTCTTCGGGCTGCTGGTCGCAGCGCTGGCGGAACGCCTGATGCGAACGCAGCGCCATGCCCTGCTGCTGCCTGCCGCGGTCCTCGTCGCAATCATCGTCCTTGTCGGCGGGCAGACCTTTTTGCAGCATGGGATCGGCGGTGCATCGACGCTCGGCGTGGTGATCGAGTTCGTCGGCGGCCTCGTCTTCCTTCTGCTGCTCATCCTCGGGAGCCGAAAATGATCGCGATCGAAAACGTCTCGCTTTCCCACCGCGGCACACCGATCCTGCGCGATATCAACCTCTCGCTGCCGAAGGGCGGCATCACCGCTCTCGTCGGGCCGAACGGTGCGGGAAAATCCAGCCTGTTCTCGCTGATCGCCCGGCTGCAGCCGCTTCAAAGCGGCCGCATTACCATCGACGGCCTGTCTGTCGAAACCACGACCAGCCGGAAACTGGCGCAGCGTCTGGCCATCCTGCGCCAGGACGGCGCGGTTGCCAGCCGTCTCACCGTTCGTGAACTGGTGGGGTTCGGCCGCTTCCCGCACCATCAGGGCCGGCCGGACACCGAAGATCACGTCCTTGTCGAGGCTGCACTGGCGCAATTCGATCTGCAGGCCCTTTCGGAGCGTTTCATCGATACCCTGTCCGGCGGCCAGCGTCAGCGGGCAATGGTCGCCATGACCTTCTGCCAGGGAACGGACTATCTGCTTCTCGACGAGCCGCTGAACAATCTCGATATGTTCCATGCGCGCCAGCTGATGCGCTCGCTGCGGACGATTGCCGATGAAAAGCAACGCACCGCCATCATCGTGCTGCACGACATCAACCAGGCAGCCGCCCATGCCGACCGCATCGTGGCAATGCGCGACGGCGGGGTGATCGCGGATGGAACACCGGAGGCGGTTCTGACCGAAGACAATCTCGAGGCGATCTTCGGTTATCGCATGCAGATTAAAGAGATAGACGGTAAACCTCTCGTCCTACATCACCTTTGACGAGAAGATTACGTTAGGTTACCCGGCTGGCTTCCCCGCATGTTCCGGCCATCCTTCTTTTGCTATTGTGCATGGCAGATACCAGCGGGAAAACGCTTTGTTCTCCTCTCGACTGACATGGCGGATTAGGCGTAGAAGGAATCGATGACGAAGAAGAAGACTGAAATCGCAGAAGCGACGGCCACGCTGGAGCGGCTTTGCCGGGAAAAAGGGCTGCGCATGACCGGCCCGCGGCGGATCATCGCGCAGGTTCTCGCCTCGTCCGACGATCATCCCGATGTCGTCGAACTTCATCGCCGGGCGACCGCCGTCGATCCCGGCATTGCGATTGCAACGGTCTACAGAACGGTCAAGCTGCTTGAGGAAAACCGCATCGTCGAGCGCCATGCCTTCGGCGATGGGCGCGGCCGCTTCGAGACGGTCGATCAGGTCCATCACGATCATCTGATCGATGTGGATACCGGCAAGGTGGTGGAGTTCCATTCGGAAGAGATCGAGAAGCTTCAGGAAGAAATCGCCCGCCTGCATGGCTACACCATCGTTAGTCACCGGCTGGAGATTTTCGTCAAGAAGCTCGACAAGGACGGTTCCGCGCGCGATCCGGAGTAAGCGGCCGTTCCGGAGCAGGAACCGGATCTCAGCGACCCGGTTCCGTTATCCTGTCTCAATGCATCCTGGCTTGCGTGCCACCGGCCTCGATCCGTGCCGCCGTGCGGGTTGCATGGACGAAGGCGGCGATGAAGGCGGCCGTCATCAGGAGGACGATGGTGGGCGCCGGGGCGCTGTCGATGAAGAAGCTCAGATAGACGCCGAAGAAGGACGCGGCGACGGCGATAGTCACCGCCAGCATCAGCATCGTGCTGAACTTTTTGGTCAGCAGGAAGGCGATGGCGCCCGGCGCGATCAGCATGGCGATGGCGAGGATGATGCCGACCGCCTTGAGCGCGCCCACGATCGTCAGTGAGATCAGGCAGAGCAGGCCATAGTGCAACAGCTTGACCGGCAGGCCGACAGCTTTCGCCTGTGCCGGATCGAAGGCGTGCAGCAGCAAATCCCGCCATTTGACCGCGATGATACCCGTCGTGATCGTCGCGATGACGGCCGTTTCGGCGATATCGCGCCAGCCGACACCGAGCATGTCGCCAAACAGGATATGATCGAGATGCACGTCGGACTGGATTTTGACGTAAAGCACCAGCCCCAGTCCGAACATCCCGGAAAAGACGACGCCCATCACCGTGTCCTGTTTGATACGGCTGTTGTCCTTGAGGAAACCCGTGGCAACGGCGCAGAACATGCCGGCTGCGAAGGCACCGACCGCGAACGGAAAGCCGACGATATAGGCAATGACCACGCCCGGAAAGACCGCATGGCTGATGGCATCGCCCATCAGCGACCAGCCCTTCAGTACCAGAAAACAGGACAGCAGCGCGGTTGGAACCGCCACCAGAACCGCGATGACGAGTGCATTCACCATGAACCCGAACTGAAACGGGGAAAGCAGTGTTTCGATGACGCTCACAGGCCTGCCTCCAGTGCTTGGGTTGCCCGGCGGCGGGCAGCCAGCATTCCATGCTTAGGGGCGAGGAAGAAAGCCAGGAGGAAAATCAGCGTTTGCAGAACGACGATGATGCCGCCGGTCGCGCCGTCGAGAAAATAGCTGGCATAGGCGCCGGTAAAGCTGGTCAGCGCCCCAATGGCGACGGCAATGACGAGAAGCCGTGGAAAACGATCGGTCAGCAGATAAGCGGTCGCGCCCGGCGTGACGACCATGCAGATGACGAGGAACGCGCCAACGGTCTGGAGGGCGGCGACCGTCGAGGCGGACAAAAGCGTGAAGAACATGATCTTCAGCGCCGCCGGGTTGAGGCCGATCGAACGCGCGTGGTTTTCATCGAAGAAGACCACCATCAGGTCCTTCCATTTCACCAGAAGAATGGCCAGCGAAACGAAGCCGATGATGGCGAGCTGCAGCGTATCCTGCGGCGTGATGGCGAGGATATTGCCAAGCACGATGGTCTGGATATTCACCGAGGTCGGCGACAGCGAAACCATGAACAGGCCGAGACCGAAGAAGGAGGAGAAGATCAGGCCGATGATCGCATCTTCCTTCAGCTTGGTCCGCTGGTTGAGAAACAGCATGGCGGCGGCGGCAAGGCCGCCGGAGAAGAAGGCGCCGATGGAAAACGGCAGGCCGAGCATATAGGCGCCGGCAACCCCGGGCACGATCGCATGCGAAAGCGCATCGCCGATCAGCGACCAGCCCTTGAGCATCAGATAGCAGGACAGGAAGGCGCAGACGCCGCCGACCAGCGCCGATACCCACATGGCGTTGACCATGTAGTCATAGGTAAAGGGTTCGAACAGCAACGCCATCAGGTCCGGCCTCCGGCGCCTTTTGCCGGATCGCGGGCATCCTGCTCGTCGTCATAGAGCACGAGCGGCCTTTCGTCGTCGGAGATGAAACCGACCGGATGCGGCTTTCCTCCGTCAGCGCCGTTCAGAACGAAATGCCGCAGCACGCCGCCGAACGTCCTTTCGAGATTGGCCTGCGTGAAGGTTTCCACCGTCGTGCCATAAGCCAGCACGGTGCGATTGAGCAGAACGGTGCGATCGCAGAATTCCGGTACGCTGCCGAGATTGTGGGTGGAGACCAGCATCACCCTCCCCTCATCCCGCAACGCGCGCAGCAGCGTGATGATGGCGTCCTCCGTCTTGACGTCAACGCCGGTGAAAGGCTCATCGAGCAGGATCACACGCCCGTCCTGCGCAAGTGCGCGCGCAAGGAAGACGCGCTTCTTCTGGCCGCCGGAAAGTTCGCCGATCTGGCGTTTGCGAAAGTCACTCATGCCGACCCGGGCAAGCGCTGATGACACCGCGTCATGGTCCACGCTTCTGGCGCGTCGCATCATGCCCATATAGCCGTAGCGGCCCATCATCACGACGTCCTCGACCAGAACCGGAAAGTTCCAGTCGACATCCTCGCTCTGCGGAACATAGGCAACGAGGTTCTTCTTGAGCGCTGCCTCAACCGTCTGGCCGAGCACGGAAATGGATCCCTTCGACGTGCGCACAAAGCCCATGATCGCCTTGAACAGCGTCGATTTGCCGGAACCGTTCATGCCGACCAGCGCCGTGATCGTCCCGGTCGGAATGTGGAAGGTGGCATCATGCAAAGCCGTATGGCCGTTGCGGTAGGTCACCGTCGCATCCCGGACGGAAATGCCTGAGCCCCCCTCCGGTGAAGGGGAGCCTGCAAAGGAGTGGACCTGCGCGTTCATTCGGCAAGACCGTTGGCAATGGTGTCGGAGGTCACGCGCAGCAGGTCGATATAGGTCGGGACAGGGCCATCCGGCTCGCTGAGGGAATCGACATAGAGCACGCCGCCATATTTGGCGCCCGTCTCCCGCGCAACCTGTTCTGCCGGATTGGCCGAGATCGTGCTTTCACTGAAAACGACCGAGATCTTGTTGGCGCGAACCGCATCGATGACCTTGCGGACCTGCTGCGGCGTTCCCTGCTGGTCCGCATTGATCGGCCACAAATAGAGTTCCTTCAGCCCGAAATCGTGGGCCAGGTAGCTGAACGCGCCCTCGCTCGATACCAGCCAGCGCTTGTCTTGCGGAATGGCGGCAAGCTTGGCCTTGATCGGATCGACGGCATCCTTGATTTTTTGCTTATACGCGGTGGCGTTTGCCGTGTAGATCTCGGCATTCTTCGGGTCGTATTTCACGAAGGCATCGCGGATGTTGTCGACATAGATTTCCGCCGCGCTTGGCGACATCCAGGCATGCGGGTTGGGCTTGCCCTGATAGGGGCCTTCGGCAATCCCCATCGGCTCGATGCCGTCCGAGACCACGACGCCCGGAACATCCTCGACGTTCTGGAAGAATTTTTCGAACCAGAGCTCCAGGTTCAGACCGTTCCACAGGATCAGCTGCGCGCCCTGCGCGCGGCGGATATCACCCGGCGTCGGCGCATAATTATGGATCTCCGCGCCCGGCCTGGTGATCGATTCGACGATCGCAGCGTCGCCTGCAACGTTCTGGGCGATATCGGCGATGACGGTAAATGTGGTAACGGCCTTGAATTTTTCCTCGGCTGCCGCCTGCGTTGCCGTTACGGCAAGCGCGATTGCGGCCCCCATCATTCCGGCCAGCACCGACCGCCTCACCCTATCGAGCATCCGCATCTCCTTATTGCGACTAAGTTTCAACTGCAACAATAAGCGATGCCGTTTTTATTGCAAGTAAGAATTAGTCGCAATAACGATTTTTAACGGCCGAACTGCGGCGCGGCTTACGCCGGCGTCAGAGCCTGCGGGCAGGCAATACTTCAGATGACGGCGCAGACGGTCTTTGTTTCCAGATAGTTTTCCAGCCCCTGCGCACCGTTCTCGTAGCCCCAGCCGGACTGTTTGTGGCCACCCTTGGGCAGTTCCGGAGAGAAATAGGAGTGGCAGTTGATCCAGACGGTCCCCGACCGGATGCGCCCCGCCAGCCGGTGGGCGGAACTCAGATCGGCCGTCCAGACGCTGGCGGCAAGGCCGTAAGGCGAATCGTTGGCATAGACGATGGCTTCATCGACATCGTCGAAAGGGGTTACGGCCACGACAGGACCGAAGATTTCCTCACGCATCATCCGCATGTCGGCGCGAGCGCCGGTCACCACCGTCGGCTGAAAGAACGTACCCTCCTGGCCGCCACCCGCAACGACGGTCGCACCGTCGTTGTGCCCTTCCGCGACATAGCCGGCGACCCTGTCCGCCTGTTTGCGGTTGACCAGCGGTCCGAGATCCACTTCCGGATCGAGGCCATGGCCAAGGCGCAGTTTTGATGCTTCCTTCGCCAACCCCTCGACCAGCCGGTCATGCACTGAGCGATGCGCATAGACGCGCGATCCGGCCACGCAGACCTGACCCGCATTGGCAAAGATACCGCGTGCGATGCCCGGGATGGCGAGATCGAAATCCGCGTCGGGCAGAACGATGGCGGGCGACTTGCCGCCGAGTTCCAGCGTCAGCTTCTTCAGATTGCCTTGTGCCGCACCAAGGATCATCTTGCCGACTTCGGTCGAGCCGGTGAAGGCGACCTTGTCGACGTCCGGATGCGCCGTCAGCGCCGCGCCCACGGTTTCGCCGAAGCCCGTGACGATATTGACGACGCCTGCGGGCAGGCCCGCGTCCAGCATCAGCTCACCCAGGCGCAGCGCCGTCAACGATGTCTCTTCCGCCGGCTTGAGCACCACCGTGCAGCCAGCGGCAAGCGCCGGGGCCAGCTTCATCGCCGCCATCAGCAGCGGTGAATTCCAGGGCGTGATGGCGGCAACGACGCCGATCGGTTCGCGGGTGGTATAGGCGAACATCTTCTTGCCCGGCGGCTGATAGCCGATCGAGGTCGGAATGGTCGAGCCGAGGATCTTGGTGGCGAACCCGGCGAAATAGCGGAACTGCTCGGCGGCGGCCGGAATTTCACCGAAGCGGCCGGTCTTCAGGGATTTTCCCTGATCGAGC
This sequence comes from Pararhizobium polonicum, assembly GCF_001687365.1. Lineage (GTDB taxonomy): Bacteria > Pseudomonadota > Alphaproteobacteria > Rhizobiales > Rhizobiaceae > Pararhizobium > Pararhizobium polonicum. Next base: position 404,358 of record NZ_LGLV01000008.1, on the reverse strand, counting down.
GTTTCGAGTTCTGCCAGTTCGTCCGCATGCGCATCGATCAGATCGGCGATGCGCCACAGCAGCCTGCCACGTGCGGACGGGGTCATGCCGCGCCAGGGATCGCTTTCGAAGGCGGCACGTGCCGAAGCCACGGCGCTGTTTGCATCCTCCGCGGTCCCCTTGGCAAGCTCGGCCAGACGGCGGCCGGTTGCCGGATCGTGCGTTTCGAAAACGGAACCGTCGGAGGCATCGACCCAGACGCCGCCGATCAGATGCTGCTTGCGGGACCGGGCGAGAAAGGCCCTGGCCGCTTCGTTGGTCGGCTCGCTGTTGCGGATGATGACGGTCATTGTGTTTCTCCGGCGAGTGCGGCAACGGCGGCAAGCGCGCCGCGAATGATGGAATGATAGCCGGTGCAGCGGCAGAGATTGCCTTCCAGGGCGGCGCGGATATCGGCTTCGCCCGCATCCGGCTTTTCCCGCAGCAGAGCCGTCAGCACGATGGTGAACCCCGGCGCGCAATAGCCGCACTGGAATGCGTTTTCCGCGGCAAGCGCCTGACGGATGACCGTCGCTTCGGAAAGACGATCGAGCCCTTCCGGCGTGATGATATCCGCCCCTTGCAACTGCCAGGGCATCAGCAGGCAGGCATTGACCGGTGCGCCGTTCATCAGGACGCTACAGGCGCCGCAGCGGCCGATACCGCATCCCTTCTTTGCTGCCATATACCCAAGATCATCCCGTAACAGGTCAATCAGGCGCGCATCGCCGGGCGCATCGAGCTGGATGGTTTCACCGTTGAGACGGAACGTGACGTGTTCGCCGGTCATGCTTGGTTTTCCATGGCATCGAGCAGCATCTGCGGATCGAACGGCGTGCGGCCCGGCCAGATGCCGATGGCATTGGCAACCGCATTGGCGATGGCCGGGGTGATGGCGCCGATGCCGAGTTCGCCGACGCCGCGCGGTCCGAAGGGATCGTCCACATCCAGCGTTTCCAGCGCATGCACCCGCAGCGTCTCCGGCGCGTCGGCGATGCCCGGCAGCATGTAGCTGTCGAGATTGGTTGTCACGAAATGACCGTTCTCCATGATCGCATCCTCGCTCAGCGTAAAGCCGAGACCTTGCAAGCCGCCGCCCTCGATCTGGCCGAGATAGGCGGCGACATCCAGCACCGGTCCTGCCGCCGTATGCTGCACGAGATCGAGAACACGCACCTGCCCGGTGATGCGGCTGACGGCCACCCGCGCCAGCGTGGCGCCGAAGGCAAACAGGAAGCGGGCGTTGCCGCTGGTATAGTCCGTCTTCGGAAAATCGAAGCGCGTCGAGACAGCGGGCAAAGCGCCGGGACCGAGCGCATCGGCAAGCTGCCGGAAGCTCAGGAGGGGCATGCCGCTGTTCGATCCACACTCGCCGATGCCGCCGGCCATGAGGACAAGCTGCCGGACCGGCCGCCCAAGCACGCCGGCGGCGGCGGCCAGGATATGCGCCGAGAATTCAGGCGCTGCCAGCGCGGCCGCTTTCCAGACGACGTAAGCACCGCGCGAGGCGGTGGTCGAGCCGGATTCCGGTGTCTCTGCGGTATCGCCCGTCACCGCGCGGATGTCAGCGCGGGCGCAGCCGAGCGCGCTCGAGACAGCGGCCTGAACGGAGGTCAGCAGCCCCTGCCCCATCTCGTCCAATCCATACAGCGCCTCAATCATGCCGTCCGGCGCCAGCCGCAATCCACCGCCCCCCGGATCGGGCGGCAGGGTACCAAGGCCATTGCCCTGATAGTTCAGTGCCATACCGATGCCGAGAACCTCGCTGCCATCGAGCGACAGGCCAGCGGGCTTTTGCCAGAGCGGGTCGGCCTGCGCGGCAGTGAGCATTTCAGCCAGCCGTTCGGAGGGCGCGACCTTCTGGCCAAGCGTTCCCGCCATGCCCGGCTGCCGCAGATTGCGGCGGCGCATATCGAGGGGATCGAGACCGCAGGCTGCCGCCAGCCTGTCCATCTGGCATTCGACGGCAAAGGTCATCTGATTGGCGCCGAAGCCGCGAAAGGCACCGCAGACCCCGTTGTTGGTATAGGCAAGCCTGCCGCTGCTGGCGACATGCGGAACGACATAGGGGCCGCAGGCATGTTCCAGCGCCGTTTCGAGCACCGCTGCGCCGAGAGAGACATAAGCTCCGGCGTCGCCGATTACCTCCACGTCCTGAGCGAGCAGCATACCTTCGCTATCGCAAGCCGTGCGCATGCGGATCGTCATCGGGTTGCGCTTCGTGCCCGCCATCACCGATTCCGCCCGGTCGAGCTGCAGGCGAACCCGGCGGCCGGTCTTCAAGGCCAGAAGCGCCAGGGCAGGTTGTACGGTCAGTTCGTCCTTGCCGCCGAAGGCCCCGCCGGTGGGGCTGGTGACAACGCGGATTTTCTCTTCCGGCATCGCCAGGATTCGCGACAGTTGCAGCCGGTCGCGGCTGCCGTGCTGGCCGCCCGCGCAGACGGTCAATATCCCGTCTTCGCCGACGAAGGCATGGCCACCTTCGGTTTCCATGAAGCCGTGCATCTGCCTCGGTGTCTCATAGGTAGCCTCGACCACATGGGCGGCGCGGGCAAAGCCGGTCTCGATGTCGCCCTTCGAAAAGCTCAGGGCACATTGCAGATTGCCGCCATTATGGACCGCCTGCGCATCCGGCAGGAGGGCCGCGTGCGGATCGGTCACCACCGGCAGTGGCGCATAGTCGACCCGGATCAGGGCAAGCGCTCTTTCGGCCGTGCGCGCATCGACGGCGGCGACAGCGGCCACTGCGTCGCCGGCATAACGGACGGTGTCGAAGCAGAAGGCCGGCTGGTCCTGGATGACGATACCGAAGGCATTGTCTCCGGGGACGTCAAGGTGCGTCACGACAGCAGCGACACCGGGCAGCGCTTCCGCGGCGCTGGTATCGATCGAGACAATACGCGCATGCGGGATGCCGGCGCGCAGGATACGTCCGACCAGCATGTCCGGCGTTCGATGGTCGGTGAGATAGGTAAATGTACCGGCGACCTTGGCGGGACCATCCGGACGGACATGCCAGCGATCGCCATGCGCGGCTTTCGACAACAGTGTTTCTGCTCCTAGATTGCTGGACGCCTGCACGATGCCCATGGCGCTTGCCTGGGTGTCACCCGTCAGTGTGCCGCTGAGACCGTGAACGAGAGCATTGGCAGCAGCATGGCGCCGATAGGCGGCGGAGCGGAACGCGTCGTCAGGCGCGACGATGTCTGAAAGGAGAGCGGTGTGGACCCCGGCCCAATCGATTTCCGCAAGGTTGAGGCCCGCAAGTATCCGCTCCGCCTGCAGCAATCGCGCCGGCACGACACTACCGCCGCCGACGGCCAGCCGGGCGGCGCGGATTGTGTCACCATCGAGATCAAGCACGGCCGAAATGCCAATGATGCTCGGCGTGAACGCGGCGCGCAGACCGATCTTGCGCTGTGTCCAGCGGCAACCGGGCTTTGGGCGGGGAACGATGATGGTCTCGATGACGGTGGGGCCGCTCTGGTCCTCCGCAAGCCATGCGGTCAACGACACCGTCCGTCGCCCCTCAAGCGTTGCGATCTCGAGCGACGCATCCAGCGCCAGAAGGGACGGCAAAAGACAGCCGCTTCGCCCGGCAATATTGCCGCCGATGGTCGCCAGATTGCGCACGGCGGGGCCTGCGACGGTTTTCGCGGCGGTGGTCAATAGCGGCAGGGCAATAGCCAGTGCAGCATCCATCGTCAGACGGGCGAGCAGCACGAGCGCGCCGATGCGGACCCGATCGGGACTGATATTGATCGCCGACAGCCCGGCGATCCGTGTCAGATCGATCAGCCGCTCCGGCTTCGGCTGGCCTTTGGCCCATTCGAGCTGAAGCGCCGTCGCGCCGGCCACAAGGCGGGACGACGGGTTCGCAGCAAACGACAGCGCTTCGTCTGCCGAAGCCGCGCGCACCACCGTGAACCCGCCTGCGGCCATGATCATGCAGCTCCTGCCGTGGTGCCGAAACGCAGGCCTTTTTCCTTCAGCCAGCGGCGATAGGCGATGGAGGAACTGTCGGCACGCGTCGGGATTTCCTGGCGGGGTTCCAATGGCAGCAGCAGCGGCCGCTGGTTTTCGACGATGATGCGGTCCTGCAGGAAGATGACCTGCTCGAAATTGAGCAGTGCGGTCTGCGTCGAGGCATCATCGACCAGATACATCACCGGCTGGGCCCGGCAGAGCCCCTCTTCCAACGGCTGGATGAAGAGCGCGATGGCGTCCAGCCGGTTGGGCGAGGTCGGACAGACCCGGTAGAGCATCACCACGAATGGATTGGGCACGCGGTAGGTCAGCTGCACGAAAGCACCTTCGGATTCGGTGGCAGCGATGCGCGGTTGGAAGAAAGTGCAGTTGGTGGCCCAGACCTCATCGACGTCACGGCGGATCTCGCTGAGATAACCCGGTACTTCCGTATGCGGTTCGGAGCCGAGAATATCCGCATGGACGAAGGGGAAATGCGCCATGTCGAGGAAGTTTTCCACGACACGCAGACCCGAGGCGCGCATCTTCACCCAGCCGCACGGCACGAAACGGCGATCGTCCTCGCCCGCTTCCATGATGTCGAAGATCTCGCGGCGGGGCGTTCCGAGCGTCGTCCAGACGCAGCCGTAGCGCTCGCGCACCGGCAACTGCGGGCCGAACGAGCCGCCGTCAAGCACCTCGCGGACGACCGGCGCACCGCTTTCGTCGCGGTAAAGCTCGATCTCCTGTCCGAGCAGGCGCGTGCGCACCGGCCGGACGGTGAGGTCCGCGCCCGTTTCCACGGCGTACCACTCGTCAAGCGCTGCCCTGTCGATCGTCTTGCCCATCCGCTCAGGCTCCCTTCGCGTTCATTGGGTCTTTTGGGTCCATTGGACCGTTCCGCCGGTGTTTTCTGCCAGAAAGGCGGCGCGGCGGGCAAAATGCCCCGGCGCGAGCATGTGGATTTCACGGATGATATCCTGCATATCCGCCGTTTTCAGCACGCCGTCTTCAACCAGGATCTGTCCGTCCACCATGGTCAGCGACACGTCGCCGCCACGCACGGCATGAACGAGATTGTGCTGCAGGTTGAAATAGGGCCCCTCTCCGAAGAGCGGTGTCATGCGCGGCGTGTCGGTTCGCACGGCAATGATATCGGCCCGCTTGCCCACTTCGATGGAGCCGATTTCATCATCGAGCCCGATCGCCTTTGCGCCGGTGATCGTCGCCATTCGCAGCACCTGCCAGCTGTCCATGGCGGCGGCATCCAGATCCTTGAGCTTGCCGAGCAGCGAGGCGACCTTCATTTCCTCGAACATGTCGAAATTGTTGTTTTCCTTCTCACCATCCGTGCCGATGCCGACGGGAACGCCCGCCGCCAGCATGTCGCCGACCAGTGCGATGCCGCTGGCGAGCTTCATGTTGCTGACGGGATTGTGCGCCACGGATACGCGGTGGCCGGCGATGAGCGCGATTTCGGCGGCATCGAGCCAGACGCCGTGGGCGATCATGGTTCGCGGTGCTTCGAAGAAACCGAGATCCTCCAGCACGAACATCGGCCGCTTGCCGTAGCGCGTCTGGAATTCGGCAAGCTCGATCTCGGCTTCGCTGCAATGGGTGTGGAAGCCGGTGCCGTGCCTCTTGGCGATCTCGATGGCACGTCTCTGGCCCGCCTCGTCGGCGTAGAAGAGATGTTCGAGACCCACCCAGACATTGACGCGGCCGCCGGCCTTGCGATGCCATGTCTCGATCAGTTCCTCGTTCATGTCGAGCGTATCGAAATAGTTGTATTCAGGATGCTCGCCGACATAGGGCACGGCAACCAGCCGGTTGCCGATCGCCTCGGCCGCCTTGGCGCTGCCGTTCATGAAACGCCACATGTCGACCACGGTCGTGGTGCCGCCGAGCACCGATTCCGCATAACACAGCCAGGAGGCGGCTTCGGCTTCATGCCGCTGCAGGACGCGATGCATGGGATTGATATGCAGCGTCAGCCAGTCCCAGACCGGCAGATGCTCCGCCGTGCCGCGCAGGAAGCCGGAATGGGCGTGGGCGTTGACGAGGCCCGGCATCAGCACGCTGTTGGCCACGCGCTTGACCGGTACGCCGGCATGCGCGGCCTGCAACGCCGAAAGCGTGCCGACGGCTGCGATGCGGCCATCCTCGATCAGCACCGCGCCATCCGGAACGACGCTGTTTGCGGCATCCATGGTGAGCAGATAATCGCCTGCCAAAATCATGTTTTCCGTCGTCATGGCCGCAGCCTCCCTTTCGGCTTGTTCAAGTGAGCCATGCAAATCTCAGGCCGCTTGCAGGATGAAGTCCGCCGCGCGCTCGCCGATCATGGTGACGGGCGCATGGGTATTGCAGCTGGGAATGATCGGGATGACCGAGGCATCGGCGATCGTCAGGCCATCCAGCCCGCGCACCGCCAGGCGGCTGTCGACGACGGACATAGCATCTTCGCCCATCTTCGCGGTGCCGCAGGTGTGAAAGAAGGTCGAGCAGGACATGCGGATGAAATCGACGATTTCCGTCCGGCCCGGGTGCTTGGCCGGCGCTGCGAAGCCATCAAACCAGTCGGCATAGGCCTGCGTTCTGGCAAGGCTCAGGGTGAAATCGACCGCCTCGACCAGATCATCCATGTCGCCTTGCTCGGCCAGGAAATTCGGCTGTATGTCGAGTAGCGACCGTGGATCCGTACCCAGCAGCCGCAGAAAACCGCGGCTGCGCGAGCGCATGAGCCCGGTACCGATCGCAAAGACATCGCCGCTCAGATCGTGGTTTGCAGCCACATCCGGAGTGGCGCTGCGGTTCAACACAGGGAAGGCGTGGATGTTGGGCTGGGCAAGGCTTGCCTGCGTCTTCCAGTTGACCATCGACCCGCCGCCATTGTCGCGCGGCGGACCGACGGGCTTGCGGGCGCGGAAATTGATGGCGCGGACCAGCGGATGATCCTGCAGGTTCTGGCCGACGCCGGGCAGCGCCGCCAGCACGGGAAGCCCCAGCCGCTTCAATTCGGCGGGATCGCCGATGCCGGAGAGCATCAGCAGGCGGGGCGTGTCGATGGCGCCCAGTGCCAGAACGATGCCGGCGCCGGCACGGGTTTCCGTGAGCACATTGCCAACCATATGCCGGACGGAAACGCAGCGCCGCCCATCGAAACCAAGGGAAACGGCAAGCGACCCGGTCAGGACATGCAGGTTCTCACGATCGAGCACAGGCCAGAGATAGCCCTGCGCCGAACTCCAGCGCTTGCCCCGTGATATGTTGAAATTGGAAAGCGCGGCACCCTCGTTGCCGGGACCGTTGGGGTCGTCGATGACCGGGACACCCAGTTCGTGCGCACCGTCGATCAGGGCCGTGGCGAGCGGATGCGGACCAGGGCTGCGCTCAATCCGAAGCGGACCGCCGGTGCCGCGAAACGCCGTTTCACCGTCTTGCCAGTCCTCGCAGCGTTTGAAATAGGGCAGAACGCCGGCAAAGCCCCAACCCCTGGCACCCGCCGCCTCCCAGGCGTCATAATCGGCCGGATGGCCGCGATACCACATCATCCCATTGATGGCTGACGAGCCGCCCAGCACGCGGCCGCGCGGAATGCCGATCGTGCGGCCGTCGATACGATCCGTCGGCGCATAGTCGTAGCCCCAGTCATAGACGCTGCGACCGAGCGGCACCCATTGGGTGGGGTCGTCGATCTCGGGGATGCCGATGCCATCCGGCCCCGCCTCGATCAGAAGCACATCCGCCCCGGCATCCACCAGACGGCGAGCAACCGCCGCGCCGCCCGACCCCGAGCCGATGACGATATGGTCATAGCTTGGCTTCAAGGGACGTTTCTGGATGAAGGGATGCGTCATCAATTATGCTCGCTCGGCCCCATGATGACGATGCCTTCGGTGGCTTCGACATGACGCACGAAAATGTACTTGTCCTCCCGGCCGTCGCTGTGCTTGCGCTTGATGTCCGGCTGGACCGTTCCCGCGACCTTGGCGACAACCACGTAAGGCACATTGGCGGCAAGGCCCGCCGCGCAGTGGGCATCGAATTCCTCGAGCGTGCGGGCGGTAAAGGCATTGTCGATGCCCGCGCCACGGGCGATGGCGGCAATATCCACACGGCCGGAGGCAGTATGGGTCGGCGGGCCACCGATCGACTGGTAGCATTCGTTGTCCCAGACGACAACGAACAGGTTTTTCGGCTGCTCGTTGCCAAGCGTGGCGAGGATGCCGAGATTGAACATCATGCCACCATCGGTATCCAGCGAGACGATGCGCCGGTGCGGCAGGCCGGCGGCCAGCCCGAACGCCTGCGGCGTAACGCAGCCGAGCTGTTGCTGAAACAGGCTGGCGGCGCGCATATGGGGTGCTGCGTTGTACCATTCATCGACGCTGGCGCCGAGCGACAGGATCACCAGTTCGTCCTTGAGGCGGGCGGACAGAGCCTTCATGCAATCGAAGCGTTTCATCGCACCACCTCGCCGCCGAGTGCCACGGCCGAATGATAATAGGAGGCATAGGACCATGCGTAGGCATCCGTGATGGCGCGCTCGATCTTGTCTTCCTCGCGCACGACGGAATAGGGAATGCGCAACGCATTCAGCACCGGCTCCATGGTGATGCCGTGCGGGATGGCCCACCAGTTGTTTTCGCCGAGTTCGCCGCGATAACTCATCAGCATGACGACCGGAATGCCGGCGCCAAGCCCCATGCGGGCGAGCGGTTCGACCGAAGCACGCAGGCCGGAGTTTTCCATCACCAGCGCCGCCTTCTTGCCGGACAGGAAAACGCCGCCGCAGATGGCAGCCCCCTCGCCCTCGTTGGTCACCCTTATGGTGCGGATATCCGGATCGGCATCGAGCGCCGGATAGAGTTCCTTGAAAAGCGAATCCGGCAGGTAGCAGACAACACTGACCCCCGCCTTCTTCAAACCGCGGATCACCGCGTCCACTGCGCTCTGCTTCATGAATTTTCCTCTTTGAAGCCGGACCTTCGCAGGTGGGACCTGTTTCAAATAGTGGTTATTTCTTGACGCAAATGATGCACAAAACGCAACATGTCAGCGCTGCAGTCCATCGATCGCCTGCGCCAGCAGGGTTCCAAACGCGGTCGCCGCATCGGAGATCTCCTTTGCCGAGCGCGACAGCAGCATCAGGCGGCGCGGATTGATCTTCGGATCGCGAAGAGGCACGAACATCAGGGCACCCTCGGCCATTTCCTGCTCGATGCCGACCCGCGTCTGCAGCACCGTGCCGAGGCCGCGTTTGGCCATGTCGACCATCAGGCCGATCGAGTTGGTGCGCGAGCGGCGGTTGAGCTCGACCAGCGAGCGGCTGAAGGCTTCCTCCACCGAATTGCCGAGCATGAGGCTCGCATCCGACATGATCACCCGTTCGCCGGCGAGATCAAACAGCCTCAGCTCCTTCCTGCCGGCAAAACGGCTGCCGGGCAGCGCAAGCACACCCAACGGCAAGGTGACCGAGGCGATACGGCGGACGTTGCGCGGGATGCGCACATCGAAGGTCAGCGCCAGATCGCAATCGCCCTCCGCCACCGCATCGCAGACTTGCTGCGAGCCCATGACTTTCACATCGACGGTGATCTCGGGGTGTTTCGCCCAGAAATCCGAAAGCGCCTTCGGCATCAGGCCGCGCGCAACACTTTCGATCACCGCGACCGACACCGTGCCGCGGTGCAGGCCATGCAGATCGTTGATCTCCGACCAGGCACGGTTCAGCTCGGCGGTCGAGACGCGGGCGTGATAGAGCATCAGCTCGCCGGCGCTGGTCAGTTTCAGGCGCTGCCGGATACGTTCGAACAGCGGTGTGCCAAGCTCATCCTCCAGCTGCTTGATGACGCGGCTGATCGAGGAAGGCGCCGCATTCAGCGCCAGCGCCGCCTGCCGGATCGAGCCAAGACGCGCGACCAACTGGAAATAGTGGATGCGGGTTGCGACAAGGCCGAGCCGGTAAGGGTCCATGGATCAAGCCACCTCGAACAATGGCACGATCTCCATTTCGGGCACCAGCACCAGCCCCTTGTCGGTGATGCGGATTTCCGGGATGACCGAGAGCGGGATCAGGTTGAAGCCCATATAGGGGATCGAGCAACCGGCCTTCTCCCATTCGACCTTCAGCGCCCGCACCTGTTCGGCGACTTCCGTGACGCGCTTGTCGGAGAGTAGGCCGGCAATCGGCAACGGCACCATGGCGGTGACCTTGCCATCCCTGACGACGCAGGCGCCGCCTTGCGTTTCCTCCAGCGCCCGCAACGCCACATGCATATCGGCCTCGTTGGTGCCGGCGATGATGATGTTGTGGCTGTCATGGCCAACGGAGGACGCAACCGCTCCCTGCTTGAGGTTGAAACTGGTCAAAAGGCCATGGGCGACATTGCCCGCAGATTTGGCGTGGCGCTCGACGACGGTGACGAAGCACAGGCCATGGCGCTCGAAATGCGTCTGCCAGTCATTGGCCGGTTCCAGCGTCACGGTGACATGGCCGAGCGTGATGCCCGGCAGTTCCGTCTTGATGGTGTGGGCGATGACCTTTTCTGTCGGCAGGTCCGGCGTCAGCTTGATCGTCTTCGGCAGCTTGACCGTATGATAGGCGGCCTGCGGATATTGGTAGCGCGTCGACAGGGCCTGATCGAGCAGCGGAGTGATCTTGCCGCCATCGACGACGAGTTCGCCGCCATACCATGTGCTGACCGGTTTGAAGGCATCATCGAGAAGAACGAGATCGGCCCGGCGTCCACCGCCCAGACCGCCAATATCGCCTTCCATGCCGAAACGGGTGGCGCCGTGCAGCGAGCCCATGGCCCAGGCCTGTTCCGGTCTCATGCCCGCCTTCATCGCCTCGCGGGTCACCCAGTCGAGGCCGAACATCATCAGGTCGTCGGCGTCGCGGTCGTCGGTACAAACAGCGACGCGCTTGTGCGAGGAGCCGAGTTCGGTGATCGTCTTGATCGCATCCGGCAGGCTGTGCCATGGCGTCGACGGCGGGCCGCCGCGCAGGAACAGCCAGATACCGGCCTCCAGCATGTCGTCGGCAATCTCGCGATCGATGGCTTCATGGGTGTCGGTGACGCCGGAGGCCGCGTAGGCCGATACAAACTCGCGGCCATAGACATGGCCTGAGACCGGGCGTCCGCGCTCCAGCGCTGCGGCAAGGATCGCATGGCTGCGTTCGTCGCCCATGGCCACCTGGACGAAATCCATCTTTTCGCCGAGTGCTACGGCTTCGGGCCATTTGTCGAACAGCGCTGCAATCTTGGCCGCAGTCAGATCACCGCCGGCCGTTTCGAGTTGTGGCGAGGTTGCCGGCACCGTGCTCGGCACGGTCAGGAAGATCGACAGCGGCGCCATGCGGGCATCTTCCAGCATCGCCTCGACGCCGGCCACGTCCATGACATTGCCGATTTCGTGACTGTCGCAGAAGATCGTCGTCGTGCCGTTGAGGAGAGCCGCCTCGGCATAGGCGCAGGCCGTCACCATCGAGGACTCGATGTGGATGTGCGGATCGACCAGGCCGGGCGCGATGATGCCGCCCCTGGCCTCGTAGCGCTTCGCCGATCCCTTGTGGGTTCCGGCCGGTTTCACCGCTGCGATACGCCCGTCCGACAGCCAGATCTCCCGGTCCGGCAGGATGCGCTCGGAATAGGTGGAAAGCACCCGGGCACCCCCGATCACCAGATCCGGTTCGCTCCGTCCGGAGGCGACATCGGCAAGCCGCCGCGTCATCGTCGACAATGGTTTTACGGAGAAACGGGTCAACGCACGCATCGGATCACTCCCTTATCCTGTTCTGTCTCTGCTTCAATGGTAGTCCGGAATGCCCGGCATGGTCATGAAGCCCTTGATCGTCCGGAATTTTCGCGCCCAGCGCCGAAGTGCCGGATATTCGTCGTGATCGATGCCGAAGTCTCTGGAAAGAGCGAAGGCCGGAAACAGGGCGATATCGGCGATCGTCGCGTCACTTCCGACAAACCAGTCCGCGCCTTCAAACCCGCGCCCCGTCATGTGATCGTCCATGATCCGCAAAGCCCTGGCGGACGCCGCACGCAAGGCCGTCTCGTCGCCCGGCGCATCAAACAGCGAATGCTGGCGGGCAGTGATCGTCGCATCGAGATCGCGGGCGGAGAAATTCAGCCACTGCATGACCAGCGCAAAAGCGGCACCGGATTCAGGCAGCCACTTTCCGGTGGCATCGTGCGTTTTGGCGAGATGAGCGAGGATTGCTTCGGTGCCGGAAAGAACGAGATGATTGTCCTTGAGGATCGGCAGCCGGCCGGCGGGGTTCATCGCCAGGAATGCGGGTGTCGTCTGTTCCCTGCCCGGAAAGACATCGACAGCGATCGTCTCCCATGTCAGCCCGAGCATCGAAAGACCAAGGCGGACCTTATAGCAGCTATCATCCAGCTCGTAATTGTACAGCATCAGGGCCGTCATCACAGCGCCTCCGCAACAGCGTGTGCAGAGGCAGCGAAAGTTTTCTTCGGCGGGTTTTCGATGCGGTAGCGCAGGTCGAGCGCCCAGGAGAGGAAATGGGCCTGCCCGCCGCCTTCATAGATTTCCGGCAGGCCGGAAATCACCACATGAAGGGCCGTCCGCTTATCCGTAATGGTCTGGATGCCGACCAGCAGCCGGTCCTGCCCGGCAGAGACCGAATAGAGCGACGGCGCAACGGCAGAGACCGTGGTTTCGGCATCGCGCCCGGCCGAGAAGGGAGCAAGCGTCATATTCTCGAGCGCAGCGATGGCAGTGTCCGCGGAACAGTCGACATAGAGGCTTTGAACGGGAACCGTTCCTGTCTCGTCGGCCGGTACCGTCAAAGGCCCGGCATCCGCCGCCAGCGTCGTCCAGATCATGCCGGCCCGCTCCTGCGTCAGATAAACAGGCACCTTGATCGTCTTCGGAACCTCAAGGTCGGGATGGGCGGGAATGTACTGGCATTGGCCGCCGGTATCGTACTGCCAGCCGTGATAGAGGCAGGCGATGTGATCGCCGCGCACGAAGCCGAAGCTCAGACGCATGCCCCTGTGCGGACAGCGGTCCTCCCAGACATGGGCGACGCCGCTATTGTCGCGCCAGACCACCAGATCCTCGCCGGACAGCCGTGTTCCCGCCGATGTGGCGGTTTCGATCGAATGGGACAGGCTGACCGGTTGCCACATGTTTCCCGTACTCATTTTCAACTCCTGTTTCGCCGCCCACCGACCCGTCAGGCGGCGGTGCGAACCACATCCAAGACAAGACAGTCATAAGGGCCAAGGCTGCAGGCCATTTCGAAGGCATCGACCAGATCGGCCGCCCCTTCCACGGTAACACTCAGTGCCGCATCGTCTGCGCTGGTGATCTCGAGCGTGATGTCCAGGCGGCGGGCGCGATGACCGGCAAATTCGATAAAGGCATCGGGGTTCAGATGTCCTTTGAAGACGAGGCGGGCCTTTTCATTCATGCGCGCAGCCCCAAACGATCATCACCCTGCTGGCGAGGCCAGACGGCACTGTGACACATCCGTTCAAACTGCGGGAACTGCCTCAAAACTTCACTTCCGGACCAAAAAACTTCCAAAATGCACAATATTTACTCATGCACTCTATTTGTGCAAAATTGCCATTGCGGGTTTTACGCCCAGAAAAAACGCGCCGTCAAGTGTTGCGTTTTGCGCACCGCAATCATCGGGAAATACGCTCTATTGCGAACACCGGGCTTCTGAAACTGTTTCCGCGCTGGCCGGATCAGGGGTCAGAAGCGGCACTTTGCGCCACAGCCGTCAAGACGCACTGCCAATGCCCGCGCCACGCCGCCTCCATAGGCCGGCATCCTGGCCTGCGCCTGACAGCCGCGTCCTGCATGGCCGGATGGCAACGAGCACCGCCTCCTCCCCGACCATCCGGCTTGGCACATTTGTTGCGTTGCCAGTTCACAGTATCGAAAGCGGCATTGGCGGCAGACCGGATCATCCGGCTGCCGGAGAGAGCCGTCAACAATCAAAAGGGGAATACATGATCGACCTGCGTACACTTTCCCGCCGAGGCTTCCTGAACATGAGCGCCGTGGGCGCCGCAGCCCTTGCCATGCCCGGCGGGCTCCTGCGCCCGTCGACCGCCCTGGCGGCCACGCTTCCGGCCGTTGCCGAAGAAGACGCCGTCATCGGCTTTGGCCATGTCGGCCCGATCACCGACGAAGGCTGGACCTGGAGCCACCATCAGGGCCTGCTCGCCGTCAAGGAGGCCTTTCCGAAGCTGAAAAAGGTCATCGAAGTCGAGAACGTTCCCTATTCCGCCGACGCGACGCGCACCTACCGCCAGTTCGTCTCGGAAGGTGCCAACATGATCTTCGACACGTCCTCGACCGGCGACTTCCTGCACGACGTGGTCAAGCGCGCGCCGGATGTGGCCTTCATGGAGTGCAACGGCCACCAGACGATGGACAATCTGGGCTGGTACTATCTGGCCCATTGGTATCCGACCTACGTGCTGGGCGTTGCCGCCGGCCACCTGTCAAAGACCGGCAAGCTCGGCTATGTCGCGTCCTTCCCGGTCGCCTCGGTGTATACCTCCACCAACGCCTTCCTGATGGGTGCGCGGACCGTCAACCCGAACGCGACGCTACAGACGATCGTGATCAACTCCTGGTTCGATCCGCAGGCCGCAACCCAGGCCGGCACGGCGCTGATCGACAACGGCTGCGACTTCCTCTTCGGCATCATGGACGAGGCAGGTTACCTGCAGGTGGCTGAAAAGCGGGGCGTCTGGGCCGCCATGTGGAACACCGATATCCGCCGCTACGGTCCGAATTCCTATGTCTCGTCGATCATCATCGACTTCAAGGATTTCTACGTCGATCAGGTCAAGAAGCGGCTGGCTGGCGAATGGACACCGACCGAGAACCTGTTTGGCATGGGCAAGGGCGTCGATCGCGATGCCTGGGGCGAAAAGGTCCCGGCGGATGTCGCCAAGGCGGCCGATGCGGTGCGCGACAAGATCCTCGGTGGCTGGTCGCCTTTCGTCGGCGAACTGAAGGACACGACCGGCACCGTGCGTCTCGCCAAGGACCAGAAGATGACGGAACTGGAGCTCTACAATTGGGATTGGTCGGTCGAGGGTGTCAGTGGCCTGACGAGCTAGGCCGCCGCGACGCCGCATGACAACTTGAACCAGGGGGCGGCGTCCATCGCCGCCCTTCCCTCCCGCGACACCTACCAGGCCCGGCATTCGGGCACGTCTCATGCAGCCGGACCTTTTCGATGAATGACATTTTGCAGAGCCTTCCGCCGGGAACGCCACCGCTTGTTCAACTGAAAGGCATTGCCAAATACTTTCCCGGCGTCATTGCCAACCAGGATGTCGATCTCGACGTCAGGCCCGGCGAAATCCATGCGCTGCTGGGCGAAAACGGCGCCGGCAAGTCGACGCTGATGAACATCCTCACCGGCATCTACCAGCCCAATGCCGGCGAGATCATCATCGACGGCTATGCCAAGGAATTTGCCTCGCCGCTCGATGCGATCGCCGCCGGCATCGGCATGGTGCATCAACATTTCAAGCTGGTACAGGCGTTCACGGTGGCCGAAAATATCCATCTTGGCTGGGACAAGACGCCCAGGCGCGCTTCCGCCCAGAAGCTTAAGGCCCGCACCGCCGAACTCGCCGCGAAATTCAATTTGCAGGTCCGTCCCGACGCCCGTATCAGCGAGCTCTCGACCGGCGAGCAGCAGCGTGTCGAAATCCTGCGGGTGCTGGCCCGTGAGGCGCGCGTCCTCATCCTCGACGAGCCGACCGCCGTGCTGACGCCCGCCGAAGCGCGCGAACTGTTCAAGGCGCTGCGCGAATTCCGCAACCGCGGCAATGCCGTGATCTTCATCAGCCACAAGCTCGACGAGGTACTGGAAATCTCCGACCGCATCACCATTCTGCGCGGCGGCCGCAAGATCGCCACCGAGCAGGCGGCCGATTGCAATCCGCGCTCGCTCGCCAAGCAGATGGTCGGCCGCGACATCGTGCTGGCCGACATGCGCCAGCGCCCCGCAGGTGCAGCGCCGATTTCCGTAGAACCGGTCTTGCGGCTCGACGCCGTTTCGGCGCTCGGGGAAACCGGACTTTCCGCCCTGCACGGCGTGACGCTCGACGTCTTTGCCGGCGAGATCGTCGGCATCGCCGGGGTTGCCGGCAATGGCCAGCGGGAACTGAGCCAGGTGCTGACGGGTATCCGCGCGCCCTCCTCCGGCCAGATCCTTGTCGACGGCAAGCCGGTGACCCGCGCCAATGCCGCCGATTTCGTCGAGATGGGTATCGGCCACATTCCGGAAGACCGGCTGCACAGCGGCCTGGCGCCGGCACTCAGCGTCACCATCAACGCCGTCATGCGCGAATACAAGAAGCCGCCCGTCACCACCGCCGGCCTCTACCGCCCGGGGGCAGCGACCACGCTCGCGAAGGATATCGCAGAGATTGCCGACGTCGCCGTGCCGGATTTCGCCATGCCGATCCGCAACCTGTCGGGCGGCAACCAGCAGCGCCTCGTTGCTCGCCGTGAAATGCGCATCGCCAGCAAGGTCTTGATCGCCGCCTATCCGAGCCGCGGTCTCGATGTCGGCGCGATCAACACCATGCTGAAATACATCGTCGAACTGCGCGACGCCGGCGCCGGCATCGTGCTGATCTCGGAGGAACTGGAGGAACTGCTCAATCTCTCCGACAGGATTGCCGTGCTTTATGAAGGGAAGATCATGGGTGTGATTGACAATGACAAGGTCGATATCGACGAGATCGGCCTGTTGATGGGCGGCCGCCAGCAGACCAAAGAGGTCGCCTGATGCTGTCCAGCCTGCGTCTTCAGCGCCTTCCTTCCGCCCATCCCGGCATTGCGCTTGCCGCCCGTGTCGCAGCGATCGTGATCGCCCTGCTTCTTGCCTCCATCGTCCTTGAAATTTCAGGCGCGGCACCACTGGAGCTCGGCGCGCAGGTGATCAGCGCCACCTTCGGCTCCACCTACGGCATCGAGGATCTTTGTCTCCTGCTGATCCCGCTTCTCTTGACCGGCCTCGCAGTGGCCGTCGGCCAGCAGATCGGTGCCTGGAATATCGGCGCTGAAGGCCAGTTTTATGCGGGAGCCTTTTCGGCGACCGCCATCGGCCTGTTCGTGCCCGGCCCGCCGGTCGTCATCCTGCCCTTGATGTTCATCGCCGGTGCTGCCGGGGGCATGATCTGGATCCTGGTGCCGACGCTTGCCCGCGCCTATGCCGGCGTCAACGAACTGATCACCACGCTGCTGCTCAACTTCGTTGCGGCCTTGCTGGTCTATTATGTCTCAACCGGCCCATGGCGCGACCGCGTCGGGATGTCCAATTCCTCGACCCCGCGTCTGTCTGCCGAAATTCCGGAATTCTGGGGATTGGTCCATTGGGGCCTGCCGCTCGGCGTGCTGATGGCGGTCGGCTTTGCGCTGGTACTCTCCTATTCGAAATGGGGCTATGAAGTCCGTCTGTCCGGCTCCAATCCATCGGCGGCAAAGTACGCCGGCATTCCGGTGCGCCGCCATATCATCACCGTCATGCTGCTTTCCGGCATGGTCGCCGGCATTGCCGGCATGTTCGAGGTCGCCGGCACCGTGCACCGGCTGCAAGGCGGCATTTCCAACAATTTCGGCTATCTCGGCATCATGGTCGCTGTGCTCGCGCGCAACTCCTGCATCGGCGTGATCTTTTCGGCAGCCCTGATGGCACTGATCCTCAATGCCGGCATCATCCTGCAGACGCAGGGGCTGACCACCTCGGCGGTGCTGGCGATCACCGGCCTCATCCTGTTCCTCACCGCGATCGGCGACGAGCTGGCGCATTACCGCATCACGCGCATCAAGATCTGAGGAGAGAAAAAACATGGACCTCCTGACCGGACTGTTCTCGACCGCTTTTCTCGCCGGTGGGGTTCTGGCACTGGCAGCCCTTGGCGAGGTGCTGGCCGAGCGCGTCGGCGTCGTCAATCTGGGCGCGGAAGGGCTGATGGCGATGGGGGCGATCACCGCAATCGCCACCGTGACAGCGACACCCAATCCCATGCTCGGCTTCATTGCGGCGCTCGCCGTCGGCACCCTGTTCGGCGTGGTGTTTGCCACCGCCACCGTCTGGCTGCGCGCCAACCAGGTGCTTTGCGGGCTCGCCTTGACGTTGATGGGGACAGGGCTTGCCTCGACCATCGGCCGCTCCTATTCCGGCATGCCGGCGCGTGCCGTCTTCGCGCCCATAGAGATCCCGTTTTTGAGCCAGCTTCCCATTCTCGGCAAGGCGCTGTTTTCGCAAAACATCCTCGTCTATCTCATCTACATCATCCTGCCGCTGGCACTCCATTACCTGCTGTTCAAGACGCGTCACGGCCTCAACCTGCGCGCAGTCGGCGAAAACCCGGCAGCGGCGGATGCGGCCGGCATTCCGGTTAACGCGATCCGCTTTGCCTATGTCACGGCGGGCTCGGCGCTCGCCGCCGGCGCCGGTGCTTATCTCACCCTCGCCTTCGTGCCCTCCTGGTCTGACGGTGTGGTCGCCGGCCGCGGCTGGATCGCGGTGGCGCTGGTGATTTTCGCCGGATACCGGCCGATTCCAGCGGTGCTCTCCGGCCTGCTCTTCGGCCTCATCACCGCGCTCGGCTTCGTTGGCCAGGCGCGCGGATGGCCGGTGGCACCCGCCGTTCTCTCGATGCTGCCTTATCTTGGCACCATCGCGCTGATTATCGTGCCGGTTCTCGCCTGGCAGCGCATGCGCCGTGTCATGGCGGCACCCGCCGCCCTTGGCGAACCCTATTTCCGCGACGTCCGCTAAACGTCCGTATCGGAGGCGAAATGCCCAGCCTGCTTGTCAAGAACATCGATCATCTCGCCACTTTCGACGACACCCGCCGTGAACTAACGAATGGCGCCATTCTCGTGCGGGACAACGTGATCGAGGCCGTCGGCACCACCGGGGAACTCACACATCTTCAAGCCGATGAGACTCTCGATCTCTCCGGCCACATCGTCATGCCCGGCATGGTCAACACGCATCACCACATGTACCAGAACCTCACCCGCGTCATGGTGCAGGACGACGAACTGCTGGTCTGGCTGAAGACGCTCTATCCGATCTGGTCGGAACTGGACGATGATGCCATCGGCATTTCGGCACGGATCGCCATGGCCGAGCTCATCCATTCCGGCTGCACCACCAGCTCCGACCATCTCTATATCCTGCCGAACAACTGCACGCTGGATGCCACCATCGATGCCGCCCGTGATATCGGCCTGCGTTTTCACGCAGCACGTGGTGCGATGTCGCGCGGTGAAAGCCAGGGCGGCCTGCCGCCCGATCGCTGCGTCGAGAAGGAGGATGCCATCCTGCTGGATGCTGAGCGGCTGATCGGCCGGTATCACGACAATGCGCGCCATTCGATGAACCGGATCATTCTCGCGCCCTGCTCGCCCTTCTCGGTGACACCGGACCTGATGCGCGAGGCGGCCACGCTAGCGCGCAAGCATCCCGGCGTGCATCTGCATTCGCATCTGGCCGAGGAGCTGTTTGAAGAAAAATATTGCCACGAGATCTACGGCATGCGGCCGGTGGAGTTCGCCGAATCCGTCGGCTGGCTGGGACCGGACGTCTGGTTTGTCCATTCGATCTTCATGACCAGCGCGGAGATCGACCGTTTCTCCGAAACCGGTACCGGCGTCGCCCACTGCCCGTCTGCCAACATGCGCTGCGGACAGGGCATCGCCAAGATCCGTGAAATGCTCGACAAGGGCGTCAAGGTCGGCCTCGGCGTCGATGGCTCGGCCTCCAACGACACCTCCAACATGTTCATGGAAGCGCGGCTGGCGATGATGCTCCAGCGCGTCGCGCCGCATCATTACCTTTCGGAAAAGCCCGGTGGACGTGGTGGTTTCGGCGGCACGCCGAAGGCATTGTCGGCGCGGGAATCGCTGGAAATGGCAACGCGCGGCGGAGCCGCCCTTCTCGGCCGCGACGATATCGGCTATCTTGCACCCGGCATGAGCGCCGACTTCATCGCCGTGAAACTGAACCAGCTCGGGCTCTCCGGCACGCAGCGCGATCCCTTGGCGGCGCTCGTCATGTGCGGTCCGTTCAAGGTCGATTATTCCTTCATCAACGGCCGGGAGATCGTCCGGAAGGGCGAATTCACGGGTTTCGATGTCGAAGCGGCGATGTCGGCCCATGAAGACGTGATGAACCGCATCTACCGCCAGTGAAGACGGACATGAAGAGGACCGCACCATGAGCAGACCCGCCGAAAAGGCAGCCCTCGACCAGTGGTATTGCATCGAGGCGCTGCAGGATATTGCCGAGGGCACGATGGCCAACCGGCTGCTTGGGATCGACCTGACGGTGAGCCGCGCAGCCGACGGAGCAATTACGGTTTATGCGGTGGACCGAAGCGAACCTCTTCAGGCGACGGAGCGCTACGGCTATCTCTGGGTGACGCTTGGGCAACCGGAAACCGATGTTCTGCCAATCCCGGAAACCGACGAAGACGACCGCCGCGTCATCGTCTGCGGCGCGATCTCGGTGAAGGCATCCGGCCTGCGCATCGTCGAGAACTTCCTCGACATGGCGCACTTCCCCTTCGTCCATACGGATATCCTTGGCGCCGAGCCGAATACGGAGGTGCTGCATTACACCACCGAAATCCGCCGCGACGTCGATGAGGTCTGGGCGACCAACTGCCAGTTCTTCCAGCCGCAGGCAGCTCTCTCGGCGACCGGCGGGATCATGACGCAGTACATGTACCGCGTCGCCAATCCCTTCGCGACCATCCTCTACAAGACCTGCCCGAATGCCGCCAACCGCTGGGACGTCATCTGCCTGTTCGTCCAGCCGCTCGATCCGGATCGCTGCCGGGCGCATCCGGTGATGTTTCTGATCGATGATGTCTCGGCGTTGACGGACCTCATCCATTTCCAGCAGCTGATCTTCCTGCAGGATCGCATCATCCTGGAAAACCAGCGCCCGCGCCTTTTGCCGCTCGAGCCGCGCTCGGAAATCCCGACCCGCGCCGACGCATCCTCCATCGCCTATCGCCGCTGGCTGAAGGAAAAGGGCATCACCTACGGAACGAACGTGCAGGCCGCATGACCCATCTTCGTGGCAAGACACTTCTCGCCTCCGGTTTTCACATGCCCGAGCGCGGGACAGTCGATGAACTGACGGACGCGCTGATCGCGATCGGTGCGGATGGCGTGATTCAATCGGTCCGGCGCCCCGACGAAGCGGGTTACGAGGCCGAGAAACGCGCGCGCTCGGCGGAAGGAAACCTCGTTACCCTGCCGACGGGCTCTTTTCTCCTGCCGGGTCTGGTCGATCTCCATGTCCATGCGCCGCAATATCCGCAGCTTGGGCAGGCCCTCGACGTTCCGCTCGAGGTCTGGCTGCATCAATACACCTTCCCGCTCGAAGCGCGGTATGCCGACATCGCCTTTGCCAGACGAAGCTACGGGCTGCTTGTCGATGACCTGCTGGCCAGCGGCACGACGACGGCTCTCTATTTCGCCACCATCCATCAGGATGCCAGCCGCCTTCTGGCAGATCTCTGCCTGGAGCGGGGGCAGCGGGCGCTGATCGGCAAGGTGGCGATGGACAATCCGGACCAGTGCCCGGACTATTATCGCGATGCATCGCCGGAAGCGGCGATCGGCGGCACGCAGGCCCTGATCGACTATATCCATGCGCATCCGGACAATGAGGAACGTCTTGTCAGGCCGGTGATCACGCCGCGTTTCATTCCATCCTGCACCGATGCCGCGCTGGAAGGACTGGGTGCCCTTGCCAGGAGTTGCGGGTGCCATGTCCAGACCCATTGCTCGGAAAGCGACTGGGCGCATGGCTATGTGCTTGAGCGCCACGGGATGACCGACACCGAGAGCCTCGATCGCTTCGGACTGCTCGGCAGGCGCAGCGTTCTCGCGCACGCGAATTTTCTGACACGGCTGGATATGGAAACGATCCGGGTGCGGCAGGCGGCGGTGGCCCATTGTCCGGTGTCCAACGCCTATTTCGCCAATGCGGTGTTTCCCCTGAAGGCAGCACTGGAAAAGGGCCTGCATGTGGGGCTCGGCACTGATATTTCCGGCGGACCGATCGGCTCCATGTTCGATGCCATGCGTGGCGCGATCATGGTGTCGCGGATGCTGGAAACGGGCACCGATCCCGACCTTCCGCCCGAGGCAAGAAGCAGGCAGTCCAACAGCCGCGTCGATTTTCGCGATGCGTTCTATCTCGCCACCACCGGCGGCGGCATCGCGCTGGATTTGCCGATCGGCCGGTTCGAACCGGGATATCAGTTCGACGCGCTGGCCATCGACACCACGGCTGAAAATGGGACTATCCGCCTGTGGGACGATCTCGATCGCGGAGACGCCGTTCTGCAGAAGATCGTCTATACCGCCTCAAAACCGAACATCGCTACCGTCTGGGTCAGCGGACGGCCGGTCAAATAAGACCATCGGCCGATTGCGTGATAGCAAGCTCCCCGCCTCTTGAGATGGCAGCCGGGTCCCGGACGAAAACCGGGGCCCGGCCCGCAAGCCGTGTTCGGCGTACCGATCGCCATCCGGGTCGAAAGCGGCGCCGCATGCCAACAGGCCAAGGGGTGTCGCGTGCCGGGACGGATCGGTGAAATTCTGGAATATATCGGTTATTTTTGTTGAGAAAGAGCGCGCCGGGGTTTTGGAGTGTTCTGGGTTCCAACCCCGTCTCGCAGTCTGTGCCTCGATCGTGGAAAATCTGACGCCGTGAGTGCGGCAATCCCGTTTATCCACACCACTGTCTCAAACAGCTGGCCGAGGCAAAAATCGGTTTAGGAATCGGTGGTCAACAAGGCCGACACAGGAACCTGGAGTGCCGCGGCAATCCTTCTCAGCTTCGCCGGGTCGGCGTCCGTGCCGTCTTCGATCGCTGCAATCTCGGAATTCGCCAGTCCGCATGTTACCGCAAGGTCCTCGATGCTGTAACCGGCAGATTCCCGATAGGCCTTGACCCGGGATGCTACGGTTGTGCCGGAAATTGCGCCGAGGCCGAGGCCATCGATGGTGTTGAGTGCAATGGACATAGAAGTCTCCTGTTGTTCATGGATATGACGTACGCGCTTTATGGTTCCCCGTTTTCATGTCTGACGGTAAAATGTCGATCACCCTTTTATTGCTGCATTGCATCATCGACAAGCAAATATTGTTGCACCCGCTAGCGAAGTCGAATGGATGTCTAAAAATACCAATAGAAACAATATGTAAGGTAGATCTTGCTCCGGCCACTATTTCGTGATGCGGAACCCCGGGGACACCTCACCAAGGGAGGTTGACGCGGTTTCGACGCTGGAAACGAGGGCACCGGGTGGTCCGTTCCGAAGCAGTTGCAGCATGGCGGAGACTGCTCGATCCGGCCCGGCGATCAAGGCCTTCACCGATCCATCGTCTTCGTTTCTGACCCAGCCTGACAGACTGAGTCGCTCAGCCTGGCCGCGCGTCCAGAAACGGAACCCCACACCCTGCACCCTTCCGGTGATGCGAACCAGCAGTGCCTTGCGGTCATCCGTCACGGCCATCTCCCTAAATGCCAGTCCCGTCAATCTGGAGCATGCGCGCAGGATTGCAAGCGCGGTTTCCGTTCCGGCATTGCGTACTGAAACCACGGCGGACCAATATGCAGCGGGGGTACTCTCTTGCTCTTTGTAACACGGCCTTGCCCTGTTATTGGAGAGGATGGGTCAATTCGAAACATGCGCGAAGCCTCTTCGGCCGCGACAATCGACAGCAATGGACGTGCAGATGGATACCGTGGAAATCAATGGTCGAAGCGATTTTGCTCTTTGGGCA
Source organism: Pararhizobium polonicum (assembly GCF_001687365.1). Taxonomy (GTDB): domain Bacteria; phylum Pseudomonadota; class Alphaproteobacteria; order Rhizobiales; family Rhizobiaceae; genus Pararhizobium; species Pararhizobium polonicum. Next base: position 380,517 of record NZ_LGLV01000008.1, on the reverse strand, counting down.
ATCCAGCGGGCACAAGAAATCGTCATGGCGGAGGGCGCAGCACTTGCGCTGGCAGCCCGCGATATGGATGAGACGGCGCTTAAGGACAATGGAACGGCGTTGGGTAAGGCCATCGCAGATGCGATGCTCGAAGTCTTTGATGGGTTGATGACCGAGTAGACTGACTGGGATCGAGGGCGCCCTCGGGCACAGTCTATCGCGCAATGGAAACGGCAGGGAGATTCGCTTTGGAATCCGGGCATGACACAAGCCAACTCGAGATGGTCGTCCTGATGACGCCCGACATGGCCAATTTCAGCGGTAAAGTTCATGGCGGCGCGCTTCTCAACCTTCTGGACCGGGTCGCCTTCTCCTGTGCCTCGCGCTATTCGCAGGAATATGCGGTGACCCTCTCGGTCGATCAGGTCGTCTTCCGCCAGCCGATCCATGTCGGCGAACTCGTCACCTTTCGTGCCTCGATCAATTATGCCGGCCGAACCTCGATGGAGGTCGGCATCCGGGTCGAGGCGGAAACCATCCGCACGGGCGAGCGCCGGCACACCAATTCCTGCTATTTCACGATGGTGGCCGTCGATGCCGAGGGACGCCCCACCAACGTTCCGGCCTACAATCCCGAGACAGCCATCCGAAAGCGGCGCCAACGGGCAGCGGAAGTGCGCCGCAGCCTGAGACGTGAATTCGAAGAGCGCTTCCAGGCGGCCGGTTCCGCCCCGGAAGAGTAATATAGGCCGGAGCGGAGCCCGCTCCCATGCGGAACCCGCTTGCAAGGATATCGGCGTCCATATGGCGTAGACAGGTCGGCACCATGGAAATCTATCAGCTTCGGACATTTCTTGCCGTCGCGCGCTGTCAGAATCTGACGCGAGCCTCCGAGCAGCTTCATCTGAGCCAGCCCGCCGTCTCCAAGCAGATCAAGGCGCTGGAAGAGGAGCTCGGGCTGGCCCTGTTCGAGCGCACTCCGGCGGGCGTCCTGCTGACGAAGAGCGGCCGGGACATTCTCAGTCTGGCGGAAACGACCCTCGCCGCGGCCATGGCCCTGACCGGCAAGGCCGCGCAGTTGCGCGGCGAAGTCGCAGGAACAGTGCGGCTCGGCACGATCATCGATCCCTCCTCATTGCAGCTGGGAGATTTTCTCGCCCGGATGCTGCAATGGCATCCGATGATCGAGATCAAATTGAAACACGGCATTTCCGGCGACATCCTGAAGCAGGTCGAATCGGGCGAACTCGATGCCGGCTATTACCTCGGAACGGTCGAACGGCCCGGCATCGCGGCGGTCGAGCTTCGCAAGGTGGGCTATGTCGTCATTGCACCGGGAGGCTGGGCGTCAAAGGTCCACAATCAATCGATAGAGGACCTTGCGGCCTTGCCATGGGTCGGGCCTCACATCCACAGTTCGCAATATCGCATCCTGCAGACGCTTTTTTCCGATGCCGGGGTGATGCCGCCGGCGATGGCGATCGAAGTCGATCAGGAATCGTCGATGATCAGCCTGGTCAAGAGCGGCGTCGGGCTTTGCCTGATGCGCGAGGAGATTGTCCGGGCCAGCGCCCGCGAGGGAGAACTGCTGATCTGGGAAGGCGCCATCCCGCTCTGCCCGCTGTCGTTTATCTATGCTGAAGACCGCAGAACGGATGGCGCCATCGCCGCGATGCTGCATGTTCTCGACGGAATGACTGCGCCCACGGAGATGCCGAAGCCCGAATAGGGGTCTCCCAAAGGAAATCATCCATCCGGCAGGACGATTGCTTTCCCCGCTTTCATCAGAGCCATATCTTCATGCTATTCACGCATCGTCGGCGCGTCATTCCCGGCGGGAATGACGGCAATTCCGAAATGCCATTGGCGCGCATTTCTGCCGGCTGTTAGAGCTGCACAATCGGCGGATCGCCAAGACTTTGCGTCCATGTTTGAAAAAGGCCAGTCCATCATGCCAGCCTCCATTGCACCCGAAGCCTGCCTGAATGCAGTTTTCGCAGCCGCGCTCACCGCCGTCGATCCTCTGGTGGTGGTGCCGCCATTCCTGCCCGCGCCGCCCCGCAGCGGACGTACCGTGGTTATCGGCGCCGGCAAGGCTGCCGCCAGAATGGCGCAGGCGGTGGAGCAACACTGGACGGGAGAGATCGAAGGCCTCGTCGTTACGCGCTACGGCCACGGGGCCGATTGCCGCCGGATAGAGGTAATCGAAGCAGGGCATCCGGTGCCTGATGAAGCGGGAGCGCAAGCGGCGCGGCGTATCCTTGATCTCGTTTCCGGCCTCGGACCGGAAGACCTCGTGCTGTGCCTGATGTCGGGCGGCGGCTCGTCGCTTCTCACCATGCCGACCGACGGTGTTTCTCTTGCCGAAAAGCGGGCCATCAACCAGGCACTGTTGCGAAGCGGCGCACCGATTTCCGACATGAACTGCGTTCGCCGGCATCTGTCGGCAATCAAGGGCGGAAGGCTTGCCGATGCCTGCGGCCCGGCGCAGATCGTGACGCTGGTCATTTCCGACGTTCCCGGCGATGATCCGGCGATCGTCGCATCCGGGCCGACAATCCCCGATGCCAGCACCCCGGCGGATGCGCTCGCCATTCTGGAGCGCTATGCCATCCCGGTTCCGGATCACATACGGGCGATGCTGCGCAAGCCCACTGACCGCAAGGCAATCGTGCACAACCCTTTCAACCGGGTAAGCGTCATCGCCTCCGCCCAGCATGCGCTGGAGGCCGCGGCACAAAAAGCCCGCGAACTGGGGCTCACGCCGCTGATCCTCAGCAACCGCATCGAGGGCGAATCCCGCGACGTGGGGGCGGTCCATGCTGCGATCGCGCGCCAGATCCGGGATTTCGGTCAGCCTGTCAGCGCTCCCGCACTGCTGCTGTCAGGAGGAGAAACCACCGTTAGCGTCCGGGGCAACGGCCGGGGCGGCCGTAATGTCGAATTCCTGCTGTCGCTGGCGGCCAGCCTTGACGGCTGCGCGGATATCCATGCCTTGGCCTGCGATACGGATGGGATCGACGGGTCGGAGGACAATGCCGGGGCAATCCTGCGGCCGGATACGCTGGAACGTGCCCGCGCGCTTGGCCTGAGTGCCGGGGATCATCTGGCTGGCAACGATGCCTACAGCTTCTTCGCCAAGCTGGACGATCTGATCGTCACCGGCCCGACCCGCACGAACGTCAACGATTTTCGCGCCGTGCTGGTGACCGCATCGCATGCCTGAAAACCGCGCCCGCCGGTCATCTGTGCAGTTCGGCTGAAACGGCCATCAAGCCGAGCTGCGCAGCATAATATCCGCGGTCAGCAACACCCGCTCGTCCATTCCGCCCGCACCTGAAACGGGTGCAGCATCGCCAAGCTTGTACAACAGCAGATCGATCGCGCGCCGTCCGATCTCGTTGTAGTTCTGCGCAACGGTCGTCAGCGGCGGGCAGGCGTAGCGCGACAGGGGATGATCGTCATGCCCTGCCACCCGCAGATCGCAATCGCTGCCATGGCCGACCTTGAGGCCCTTCCGGTACGCGGCCGAGATGACGCCGAACGCCACCCGGTCGTTGGCGCAGAGGATGGTTTTGGTCGGCAGCAGGTTGCCGCCCTCAAACAGTCGCGTCGCTTCCTCGAACCCGAACCGCTCGAAATCCCAGGTGGCGCTATCGGTGACATCGATGATTTCCGGCGTGAAGCGAAACTGCTCCATCGCCTCGATATAGGCATGCTGCCGCGTTGCCGCGTTGATATTGACCTGGGGCATGCCGAAGTAACACGGTGGCTCTCCCGAACGGCACAGGTAATCGACGATCAGGCCGAAGCTCTGGCGATTGTTCGTTCCCACGAAGGCCGATGTCTCGTCCAGGGGCGAATCCACATAGATCAGCGGAATGTCCTTGCCGAGCTGTTCGAGCGTGGAATGGTGAGACTTGATCCCGAGCGGGGCGATGACGGCGCCGGCGACGTTCATCGATTTGAATGTCGTGATGGCCCGGTCTTCCATCTCCGCCTTGCCATCGGAAGACAGCACGAAGGCCAGGAACCCGGCTTCGTTGGCGGTCGATTCGATACGGCGCGTCAGCGCCATATAGAACGGGTCGGTGGAATTCGGGATGATGACGCCGATAATGTTGCTGCGCCTGCGATTGAGGTTGACGGCAAACATGTTCGGGCGAAAACCCGATTTCTTGAGCGCCACCTCGATGGCGTCCCTGGTTTTCTTGCGCACCGAGGCCGGATCGTTGAAGTATTTCGAGACTGTAGGGCGCGACAGGCCGACGAACTCGGAAAAATCCTCCATCGTTCTGATCGTTTTCCCCAAGTGCTTACTCCCGATGCGGCAAACCTTTCGGCTTTTTAGATGATGAAGCGATACGCGGAAAGTCGAAAGCGCACCAGCCGTCACGAGGCCCTCAAATACCTAGTCCGCGACGAACTGCACCTTCATCGTTGCGGCATCGCCCGATTTTTTCGTCAGGAAAGGCAGGATTTCCAGCAGCGGCAGGCGATGCGACACCAGCCGTGCCATGGCGCCGTCGTCCTTCGTCAGGATATCCAGCGCATCCGGGATATTGCGATTGAGCGAATGCGAGCCGACCAGCTTGATCTGCCTCCGGAAGATCTCGAACGGGGCCACGGAAATCCGCGTATCTGGTGCGCAGACGCCGAAGACCAGAACCGTTCCTCCGTCCGCTGTGAAATCGATCATTCCTTCGACAACACTTGCGATGCCGGTGGCGTCGGCAACGAAATCGAAGTCCCGCTTGCGCGCCAGCAGTTCCTCGGATCCGGACATCGCACCCTTGAGCCCGAGGTCCTGCGCAAACGCAAGGCGGTTCTCGTTGATATCGGCAACGGTCACCGTCCCGACACCCTCCGCCTTCAGGGACAACGCCAGGAGCAGACCGATCGGGCCGGCGCCAAAGACGAGGGCACTTTGCGAGCCGGAGGGGCCGGTCTTGAGATCGGCGCTGCCGAGCCCGTTGAGCACGCATGCCAGAGGTTCAGCCAGGGCGGCGACATCGAACGGCAGGTTGCCGATGTCGTGGAGATGATCTGCCTTGACGACGCTGAACTGCGCGAAGCCGCCATTGTGCGTGACGCCATAGGCCTTGAGATTGCGGCAGAGATTGGTCAGCCCCTTGCGGCAGGCGTGGCACTCGCCGCAGGGCAGGTTTGGATCGACCGCCACCCTTGAACCCGGTTGAACACGGATCACATCAGAGGCGACCGCCTCGACGACACCGGCATATTCGTGGCCGGGAACCAGAGGGAAGCGTCCCTCCCCGTAGCGGCCATGCAGAACGTCGATATCGGTGTGGCACAATCCGGATGCTTTCACGCGCACAAGCGCATGGCCCGGGGGAATTTCAGGCAACGGCAGGTCAGCCGAGGCGGCCACGCCCTTGGCGGTAAATTGGATGGCTTGCATCTCTTGTGTCTCCTCGCGTCCGCTCAGCTCATCCAGTTTCCGCCGTCGACATTGTATGTCTGGGCCAGAATGTAATCGCTGTCGGCGGAGGCGAGAAAGACGGCAAGGCCCTTGAGGTCATCGGGCGTCGCGAAACGGCCGATCGGCACGGACTTGGCAACGGCGGCCTTCTTCTCTCCTGGCTTCAGGCCTTCCCATTCGGCAAACTTTGCATCGACGATGTCCCAGTGCTCGCCGTCAACGACGCCGGGGGCGATCGCATTGACATTGATGCCGTGCTTGACGAGCGCCAGCGCCGCCGACTGGGTGGCCGAGATGATCGCAGCCTTCGATGCGCAATAAAGCGTGACGAGCGCTTCGCCGCGCCGTCCGGCCTGGCTTGCCATGTTGATGATCTTGCCGCCCCGGCCACGGGCGATCATGACGTTGGACACGGCCTTCATCACGAACAGCGGCGCCTTCAGATTGATGGCGAAGACCCGGTTGTAGCTGTCCTCGGTGATCTCGTTGATCGGCGCCATGTCGAAGATGGCGGCGTTGTTGACGAGAATGTCGATGCCGCCGAACTCTTCGTCGATGGCTTTGACGACCGTTTCGATCGCCGCGAGGTCCGTCACATCGAGTTTGACAGCCTTGGCGGCCGGGCCGATTGCCGCGGCAGCGACTGTAGCCCGCTGGATGTCGATGTCGGCGATCACGACCTTGGCGCCTTCCTTGACAAAAGCCTCGGCAAAACCGAGCCCGATGCCGCGTGCGCCGCCCGTGATCAGCGCGATCTTGTTCTGTAGCTTCATGTCGGTCTCCGATAGTCATGGTCCGCCGCGGTTTGTGTTTGGCGGGATCGTTCCAGGGGTGGCTTGGATAGAACTGGCGTTGTGGAACCAGGGCGCTGCGGTCAGGATCCGAGGTGGCTGGCCCCGCGGATCGCCTTGATCTTCAATCTGCAAGGCCCGGCAGATCGGCCGCCGGACCTTCCGAGGGAGCTGCCCGCGGCCGGAGCCGCAGGCAGAGACCTTTACTTGATGTAACCTGCCCGCGTCATGTCGCGCTCGACCTGCTTCTGAGCAGTTTCAAGGGCTGCATCGACGCTCTGCTGGCCAGCAAGTGCCGATGCGATCTGCTGCCCGACAACCGTGCCGATGGCCTGGAACTCAGGGATCGCCACGAACTGGACGCCGGTATAGGGAACCGGATCCTTCGTCGGCTTGGACGGGTCGGCGGACAGGATTGCCTCGAGAACCGTTGCCGCAAACGGCGCGGCCTTTTGATATTCCGGCAATGCGTAGGTCGACTTGCGCGTACCCGGTGGCACGGCAACCCAGCCCTCCTTTTCGCCGACCAGCTTTACGTATTCCTTCGAGGTCGCCCATTTAAGGAACGACTTCGCCGCCTCGGCCTTTGTCGAGGTCTGCGGAATGGCAAGATTCCAGGACCACGACCAGCTCGAACCATTCGGCGTCACGGCAACCGGCGAACGCGTGAACGCGGTCTTGTCGGCCACCTGGCTCTGATTGGGATCGTAGACGCGGCCGGCAGCCGATGTGGCATCGATCCACATGGCGCAATGCCCCGTCGAGAACAGGGCCTGGTTCTCGTTGAAGCCGTTTGCCGTTGCACCCGGAGGGCCATAGTCCGTCAGCAGCTGAACGTAGTCGGTCACGGCCTTCTTCCAGGGCTCGGACGTCAGCTGCGGCTTCCAGTCCATATCGAACCAGCGGCCGCCGTAGGAATTGATCATGGTTCCGAGGAACGCCATGTTCTCGCCCCAGCCCGGCTTGCCACGCAAGCAAAGTCCATATTGCTGCTTCGACTTGTCCGTCAGCTTGGCTGCGAATTCCTTGATCTGGTCGTAGCTCGGCTGTTCTGGCATCTTGAGGCCGGCTGCGTCGAACAGGTCCTTGCGATACAGGGTGAACGAGCTCTCGGTGTAGAATGGCACCGCGTAGAGCTTGCCATCAACGGTCAGGCCGGCCTTGATCGGCTCCAGCAGGTCGCCGTAATCATAGTCGTCGCCAAGATCGTCAACCGGGGTCAGCCAGCCTGCTTTGCCCCAGATCGGTGCCTCGTAGCCGCCGATCGTCAGGATATCGAACTGGCCACCCTTGGTGGCGATGTCGGTCGTTACGCGTTCGCGCAGGACGTTTTCTTCGAGCACGATCCAGTTCAGCTTGTTACCGCTCTGCTTTTCCCACTCGCTGGACAGTTTCTGCATGATGATCATGTCGCCATTGTTGACGGTCGCGATCGTCAGCTCCTCAGCGTGAGCCAGCCCTGTCATCAGCCCCAGGCCAACGACGGACGACGATAGAATTCGAGTGATGTTCCTCATGATTTCCGCTCCTCCTCTAACGAATGTTGATACGCAAAAGTTACATGCGTAAATTTTCTATCTGCCATTAATCCCGCACTTGTCAAGAGACAAGCGTACCTCGCCGGGTTTCAGTTTTCCGGAATTTCGCCCATGAATATGATATAAAACCATAATTTAGGAAAAACTGTTCGCGTATGAATGCGAGGCAATAATTTCTTGCACTGCAAAAATAATTATCGCGTGTAAAATAAAGTTGACTGCACCTCGCCCTCACACTACTTGGCTCGATAGTCGGCAGCTCCGGAAGTGATCCGGGGCTTGAATGGATCAAGGGAGGCTGATGTTGTCCGTTTCGAATATCCGGGGTCTCGCGCCCGAAGCGCTTGGGCCCACGATCACTGTCGGCGAAATCCTCGTGGAGATCATGGCGACAACCATCGGTGCGGGATTTCTGGAGCCGCAGCCGCTGACCGGTCCCTACCCGAGCGGCGCTCCCGCCATCTTTATCGATCAGGTGGCCCAAATGGGCGGATCCGCCGGGATCATAGCCAGTGTCGGCAACGACGATTTCGGACGACTGAACATCGAGCGCCTCGAACGCGACGGCGCCGATATTTCGGCGATTTCGATCATCGCCGACAAACCCACCGGCAGTGCCTTCGTGCGATACCGTCCAGACGGCGCGCGTGATTTCGTCTTCAACATCGCGCATTCCGCAGCCGGCGACGTCAGGATGACGGAAGCCGCCCATGCTCTGGTGGCGCGTGCCGGGCATCTTCACATCATGGGATCGGCATTCGCCATTCCCGGTGTCGCCGATATTCTGGAGAACGCCATCAAGACGGTGAAACGCCGTGGCGGCTCCGTCTCCTTCGATCCCAACATCCGCAAGGAGCTGGTCGACGCCGGGCGCGGGCGCAAGCTTGTGGATGACATTCTCGCGGTGACCGACCTGTTGCTTCCCTCCGGTGAGGAATTGCTCATTGCTGCCGACAGCGCCGACGAGGCAACGGCAGTGGCGAAACTTCTGGACGGCGGCGTCAGCGAGATCGTGCTGAAGCGCGGCCGGGACGGCTCATCCTTCTTCGGCCGGGACGGTGCGCGGGTCGATAGCCCGGCCTTCACGGTCGAGGAAGTCGACCCGACCGGCGCCGGCGATTGTTTCGGCGCCACCTATCTCACATGCCGCCGCGCCGGCATGGAGCCGGAAAGAGCCCTTCTGCTCGCCAACGCGGCGGGCGCCCGCAATGTCACCCGACGGGGTCCGATGGAAGGGGTCTCCAGCCTCGCCGACCTCGAGGCCTTCATTGCATCCAGCACGACGGAGAGCATTCATGCGTGATATCCTGACGAGCCTCGCCCCATCCCGTCGCAACGGCAAGCCTTTCGGCATCACATCCGTATGCTCCGCGCATCCCGTCGTGCTGCGGGCCGCAGTGAGACGCGCAGCCCTGAACGGCAGCACAGTGCTGATCGAGGCCACCTGCAATCAGGTCAACCATCTCGGCGGCTATACGGGCATGACGCCGCAGGCCTTCATCGACTTTGTCAACGGCATTGCCGACGAGGAAGGATTGGACCGCAGCCGTATCATCTACGGTGGCGATCATCTTGGTCCCAATCCCTGGAGGAAGGAGCAGCCGGACATCGCCATGGAAAAGGCCGAGGCGATGGTCGATGCCTATGTGCGGGCCGGCTTCTCCAAGATCCATCTGGATGCTTCGATGGGCTGCGCCGGCGAGCCGGCGGCCCTCGACGACAAGACGATTGCACAAAGGGCGGCGCGGCTGGCGCGGGTGGCCGAAAAGGCAGCCTTGGCGGCCAACCTCCAGCCGCCGGTCTATATCCTCGGAACCGAGGTTCCGGTCCCCGGCGGGGCAGATCACGTTTTGAGCAGTGTGGAGCCGACATCGCCTGATGCCGCGCGCTCGACGATCGACATCCACCGGACCATCTTTCAGCAGGCTGGCCTTGCGGACGCATTTTTCCGCGTCATCGCATTCGTCGTTCAGCCGGGCGTCGAATTCGGGAGCGACAACGTCATCGCTTACAGGTCGGAGCAGGCCTCAGAGCTGACGGCGCTGCTGGACGAGCAACCGCAACTGGTCTTCGAGGCTCATTCCACCGACTACCAGACGGAGGTGGCGCTCACATCGCTGGTGCACGACGGGTTCCCGATTCTGAAGGTCGGTCCGGGCCTCACATTCGCCTATCGCGAAGCCGTTTATGCCCTGGACATGATCGCCTCCGAATTGATCGACGGATATGGCGATCGCCCGCTTGCCAAAGCCATGGAAGACACGATGCTTGCATCGCCTGGCGATTGGAAGGGCCACTATCACGGCGACGAAACCGCCCTTCGTCTTCAGCGGCACTACAGCTACAGCGACCGTATCCGATATTACTGGGGCAAGCCGGATGCTGAAGCAGCCGTTGCGAACCTCATGACGGCGCTCAAGGGAAAAGCGATCCCGGAAACCCTGGCGCACCAGTATCTGCCAAACCACCTCGCGTGGCTGGCAGGGACAAGTGAGCCCGAGACAATCCTGATTGCTTCCGTCGATGCGGTTCTCGCCGCATACGAACAGGCCTGCCTTCAACCGGCGCGATAACACGCAAGCGTCGGAACGCGGCCGTCTGCCGGAGTGTCCTATATATTCCACCCCTTATCGGGGCGAGCGTTGCCCTGTGCCTGTCCATAGCGAGCGGATCGCGATCAATGCGACGCATGCGACGGAGGCCATAAAGATAGCGCCGGACATGGCGTAGATCACCGGCGAGGCGCCCGAGTTCATCTTGCCGAACAGGACGACCGGCAGGGTGTTCTGGCGGCCTGCCAGATAGAAGGCACGGGTGAATTCGTTGAGCGACAGCAGGAATGAAAAGAGGAAGGCGCTGATCAGCCCCGGCCGGATCAGCGGCAGGGTGATATCGACGAACTGGTGCCAGCGTGTTGCCCCAAGATCGGCTGCGGCCACCAGATAGGAGCGGCGTACCGCGGCAAAGCTGGTGAGAATGACGATGAAGGCAAAGGGCATGGCCCACAGCAGATGGCCGGCGATGACCGTCAGGCTGGAGGCCTTGATACCGCTGCGGGTGAACACCGCCGACAGCGCCAGCCCCTGGATCACCCCCGGAACGAACATCGGCAGGATCACCGTCAGGAACCAGCTCGTCCGCCGGGCACGCAGTTCGAAATAGGCAAGCGCTGCCAGCAGCGACATGCCGGTTGCCAGCACCGCCGTCACCGTGGCGATGATCAGCGACTGCTGCAACGCCCCGATCAGTGCCCTCTCCTTCGGCAGTGCCGCATACCAGGTGAGGCTGAGATCGGACAGGCGCGGCAGGCCGGGCTGCAAAGCGGGATTGAACGACACGGCCAGCAGGTAGAGCGGCGGCGCGTAGATGATGATCAGCCCGGCGATGGTGATCGCCCAGAGCAGGATACGGTTGGCAAGACCTTCATGGGTCATCATGGCGACTGGTCCTCGAACAGCGAGGCAAGGCCGAAGAGGCGATTGCCGATCAGCACAAGTCCGAAGATCACCACAAGCACGATGGTGGAGATGGCAAAGGCGAGCGGATAATTGGCGACACGCATCACATCGTTGATCATCACCGACACGATCGACGCACCGGCACCGCCAAGCATCTGCACCTCGGTGGACGATCCAACCACCATGACGAAGACGAACAGGAAGCCGGCAAAAATGCCCGGCATGGTTAGCGGCAGAAGGATGCTCGTCAAACCTTTCCAGAAACCGGCGCCGAGATCCTGTGCCGCAGCCAGAAACGTCGGATCGACCCGGCGCATCGACAGAAGCAGCGGAAAGGTCGCAAACGGCAGGTAGGAGGCAAGCAGTCCGACGACGACGGCAAAATTGCTGAACAACAGCCAGTCGAGCGGCGCATGGATGATGCCCCAGTCCTGCAGCCATGTGTTGAGAACGCCGGTGCGCCCGAGCACAAGCCGCCAGGAGAAGGACCGGATGAGGTAGGACGTGAAGAACGGGATGGTGATCAAAGCCAGCAGGAGGATACTGAGCCGTCGCCCGGCAAGGAAATGCACGGCATAGGCCGTCGGATAGGCGATCAGCAGGCAAAGCAGCGCCGTTGCGAACGCCTTTACCAGTGTCGAGACGATCACCGTCCACCGCCCCACCTCCAGAATGGCCGCATACCCGGCAAGGCTCAGGTCCGGCTTGATCCAGTAGGTCGAGGGGTCCCAGTTCCAGAAACTCCAGACGACGACGATGGTCAGCGGCGCCAGTCCGAATGCCAGGATGGCCAGCAGCGGCGGCGTCATCAGAGCCGATGAAATGGGCAGGCGCGATCCGGTCATGCTGGTCCTTCAAGGGTCTGGCGGCAGCGGCAAGGAGATTGCCGCTGCCGATCATTGGCTCAGGCGTTGCGCAGCTTCTGCCACCATTCCTCGTAAAGCTGGAAATTGTCCGGCCGGGCATTCTGCCAGTAGATCTTGCCGGCAAACTTCGCCTTCACATGTTCGCCGAGCTTCTCGACGTCATCGGGCTTGTATTCTTCCGGATGGGCCTTGGCATAGACGACATTGTTGTCGGTCGGCACGAGATAGCCGCGCGCCTGGCCGAGTTCGCAGCCGTAGAAGCCGCCGAGCAGGCCGTTGACGAAGGTATGGGCCGTATCCGAAACGCCGCGATCGCCGGCACCCTTCAGGAGAACCATATTGTTACCCCAGCCCTCATACCCCTCGACGGGCGCCGCATACTCCACCTGAAGCCCGCGCTTGCGGCCTTCGTAGACGATCGGCTCCCAGCCGGTCATCGCATCGACCTCCTGATCGGCAACAAGCTGGACGCCTTGCTCCCAGCCGTTCCAGAAGGTGCGGAACTGTCCGTCCGACTTGTGCTTGATCAGGAATTCCATGACCAGACCGAGTTCGGATTCCGACAGATTGCCGGGATCGGCGATCGGCTGGTTTTCGCTTTCCTTCAGATACATGGCGGTAAAGATGGCGCTGTTGATCCAGGCATCCTCCATCGCCACGCGACCCTTCAGCTTCGGGTCGAAGATCGCACCGTAGCTGTCGATTTTGCCGAGCTTGTCAGGCCGGTAGATGATCGAGTCGGCATTGACGACGGCCGGAATGCCGTATTGCTTGCCGTCATACTTGAGATAGGGGATGTCCTTCGCCCATTGCCAGAGGCTTTCGTAATTCGGGATCTTGGCAACATCCCATGGAATGATGACGCCCTGCCGCGCCAGTTCCTTCTCGGCGCCGCCCTGAAAGCCGCCGATGTCGAACAGGTCGTTGGCATTGCCGGCGGCGAGGCGCGCGATCACCGGACCGAGGTCGTTGCCGTTGTCGGTGAATTCCGGTGTCACGCCATTCTGCGTGGCGAATTCCTGCCATTTGTCGCCGATATCCAGCGTTGCCGTCGCCCAGAAGGCGACGCTTGCGGCACCCTGCGCGGCCAGACGAGAGGCAAAGCCCAGGCTGCCGGCGGAGAGCGCGATACCGCCCGCGCCCATCAGCTTGAGGAAATCACGCCGCTGCACATTGCTGTGCTGCCGGGGTAAAGGCGATCTGTTCTGCTTGCTCATTGTCATTCCCCTTTTTGGTTCTTGGCATGCGTTGTCATTCCTTCACCGCCGGATCATCCGGCCGGCGGCAATCCCGCGCTGGAAATCAGCACCGCGGCATCCGGCTTGAGGCCGACGGCCACTTGCTGTCCGATGGAAAACGGCCCGATATCGGCGTCTGCTTCGATGGCGATCACCAGCGTCTGGCCATCTGCAAAGGCTAGTTTCAGGTCCCGATGGAGCCCGCGGAACGTCGTTCCGACAACTGTCAGCATCAGCGCGGGTAGCGTGCCGGCCCGAGCCAGAAACAAGCGGTCCGGGCGGATGGCGATAACGCTTGCGGCTGGATCCGTTGGACCTTCCACCCGCGCTGGCAGCGTCTGGCCGGCAACGGTCACCTCCGCATGACCACCGGCCGCAACGATGCTTTGCGGCCGCAACAGGGTATCGATACCGATGAAGCGGGCAACGAACGCATTGGCCGGAGCCTCGAAGAAACGGGCGGGCGCATCCACCTGCTCTATCCGCCCCCGATGCATGACGGCCATGCGATCCGACAGGCTCAGCGCTTCGTCCTGATTGTGGGTGACGAGGATGAAGGTGGCGCCGGTGCGCTTGTGCAGCCGTCCGAATTCATCGCGCATCTGCTGACGCAGGCGCTCGTCAAGCCCGGTCAGCGGTTCGTCGAGAAGCAGAATGCCCGGCTCCATCACCAGCGCCCGGGCCAGCGCCACACGCTGCCGCTGGCCGCCGGACAAGAGGTTGACGTCGCGCGGACCGAAGCCGGAAAGTTCGACAAGGTCCAGCGCGTCGTTGATCCTGATTTCCAGCGCAACGCCCCACAGCCCCTTCAGGCGCAAACCGTAGCCGACGTTCTGCGCCACGCTCATGTGCGGAAACAGGGCCAGGCTCTGGAAGACCGTATTGACCGGGCGTTTGTTGGCCGGCAGATCGCCGACATCCTTGCCGTCGAAGGCGACGCGGCCGGATGTCGGCCTGTCGAAGCCACCGATCAGCTTCAGAAGCGAGCTTTTCCCGCATCCCGACGATCCAAGCAGAGTGAAGAATTCGCCCGCCCGGATGTCGAGCGTCACGTCATCCAGCGCCTTGACCGGCCCATAGTCCCGACTGACACGATCGATCTGGATCGATATCGCCATATCACTCCGCCTCAACGCTGCTCTCACGGATGATCAGGATACCGGTATCCGTCACTTCAAGCACCTGGTTTTCCTGAACGAGCGTGGTTGCCGTCGGCTCCTCCACGATCATCGGCCCCTCGATCGATTGGCCGGGTCCGAGCCGGCAGCGCTTGTAGACAGGGCACGATACCCAACCGAGGGCAGCACCGAAATAGACGTCACGGCGGCCCGTGAGGGCTGCATCTGCCCCATGGCCGGTTCCCGGCAGCGGCGGCAATGCGATGACCGGCCCGTTCAGAACCGCTTCGAGATGCAGGGTGGTGATCTCGATGCCGGCATCGGGCAGCCGGAACGAATAGGCGCGCTCATGGGCGGCATGAAAGCGTTCCGCAAAGTTTTGAACATCGTCATCCCGATGAAACTGGGCAAAGACGCCATGTTCCTGGCCGCGATACCGGGCTTCGACCTGATAGGTGAAGCGGATATCGGCATCCTGCCCCTTGGCGAAATAGGCGACGGCCTCGGTTTCCAGTCCATCGAACCGGGTGGACAATTCCGCAAGCGCGCCCGCCGTCAGAGCCGAAAACCAGGTGCCGCGAAAATCGGCACGCGGTTCTGCGGCCAGCATCCCCCAGGCGGAGAAAATGCCGGGGTGCGGCGGAATAACGGTCGCCTTGACGTTCAGATCCCGTCCGAGACGGGTGGCCAGTGCCGGCCCGGCGCCGCCGCTGACGACGAAGACCGCATCGCGCGGGTCGTGGCCGCGCTGCACCGTTACCAGTTTCAGGGCATTGATCATGCTGGCATGGGCGATGTCGATAATGGCGATCGCCGCATCCTCTATGCTCATCCCGAGCGGTGTGGCGACGGTGGCGATCGCATCCGCCGCCTTCTGCCTGTCCAGATGCAGGCTGCCGCCGGCAAACGTGGTGGGATCGAAAATGCCGATCGTGAGGATGGCGTCCGACAGCGTCGGTTTCTTGCCGCCAAGCCCGTAGCAGGCGGGACCGGGGGTGGAACCGGCGCTTTCCGGGCCGACACGCAACCCGCCGCGATCGTCGAGCCGGGCGATCGAGCCGCCGCCGGAGCCGATCTCGACGATATCCACCACCGGCACCTGCACGGGATGGCCGGGCCGGATGCGGGTATGTTCCAGCTTGTAGTCGACATTCAGGGTCGGGCGCCCACCATGGATCAGCGAGCATTTGGCCGTGGTGCCGCCGACATCAAGCGACAGGACCTCGCGCTCACCGAGCGCATCGCCGATCCGGGCCGCACCAGCAACGCCGCCGGCTGGCCCCGATTCCACCAGGGTCAGCGGACTGCCCACCGCCTGATCGAAGGTCGAGATACCGCCGTTCGACTG
This sequence comes from Pararhizobium polonicum, assembly GCF_001687365.1. Taxonomy (GTDB): domain Bacteria; phylum Pseudomonadota; class Alphaproteobacteria; order Rhizobiales; family Rhizobiaceae; genus Pararhizobium; species Pararhizobium polonicum. The sequence goes on along the minus strand of NZ_LGLV01000008.1, from coordinate 364,738 downwards.
CATCGCGTAGTAAGGGCATGTCAGCCCTCGCTTCATCAGGGCCTCTTCCAGCCGCTCGAAATAATGCTGGATGATCGGCTGGACATAGGCATTGAGCACCACCGTGTTGGTACGTTCGTATTCGCGCCATTGCCGCGATACCGCGTGACTGGCGCAGACCGTGACCTCTGGAAGAGCGTCGGCGAGAATGCCCGCGCAGAGAATTTCATGTTCGGGATTGGCGTAGCTGTGCAGAAAGAGGATCGCGATGGCCTCGATCCCTTCCGCCTTGCAGCGGGCGATGATCGGCCTCAGATCGTCGAGCTCCAGAGGCAGGATGACCTTGCCTGAGGCATCGAGCCGCTCGCGGACTTCGAAGCGCAGCTCACGGGGAACGAAAGGTTCGGGACTGTGGAACTGCAGATTGTAGAGATCGGGGCGATTGCCCCGGCCGATTTCCAGCACGTCGCGAAAGCCGGCGGTGGTGACCAGTGCCGTGCGCACGCCCTTGCGCTCGGTGATGGCATTGATGACCGTGGTTCCGCCATGAGCAAAGAAAGTCACGTCCCGCGTTCGCAGTCCACATTTCTCTTCCGCCGAGGCAATGGCATTGAGCACACCCCGGGATTGGTTTTTGACGGTGGTCAGGCTTTTGGCGGTAAACAGTTCGCCGCTACGTTCATCATACCCGACAAGATCGGTAAATGTCCCTCCGACATCGGTTGCCAGCCTGATCATCCTGAAATCCTCGTGTTGTACCCGTAGAGACTGGAGGCCTGTGCCTCCGTCAGAAAGCCGTTGCGCAGATCCTGCTCGACCAGCAGAGGTTCGCGCTCGCAGGCATCGCCCCAGCCACCGCCGCCGCCGGTGATCACGCGCAGAACATCGCCTCTGTTCAGATCGATATGGGCGACGCGGCCATAGGTTTGCAGCGCGCCCCCCTTTGCCGGTGCGATCTGCAGCCTATTCACGCTTCCCTGCCCGCCGCCATCCATGCCCCAGGGTTGCGTTGCCGTGCGCCCGAAACTGCCATAGGCGGATGCGTCTTCACCGAGGATCTCGTATTCCCGCACGATGCCGAAGCCGCCGCGCCTGCGGCCGGCACCCGTGCCACCCTCGACATTGAAGCCGTAGCGCTTGACCCGCAGCGGAAACCGCGCCTCGATCACTTCGACCGAATAATTGTAGGTATCGCCGTCGGTGAGCGCGATCAGCGCGTCGGCGCCGTCGCGATGCTCGCTCGCCCCCCAGCCGCCGTGTTGCGGCTCGATGTGGATGAATGGCTGGCCGCTCCGGTCCTTGCCGGAAATATAGACGACGCAGAGGCTGGAATAGGATCCGGCGGAAAACCGCGACGGCATCAGCGGCGCCAGCGCCTTCCAGACCAGTTCCGACGCATGTACCGACCCCTCGTAGTACCAGCCGGTCGGCGAAGGTTTTTCGGCGGTGAAGATGGTGCCGGCCGGCGCGATGACGGTGAGCGGCCGGAACCAGCCTTCGTTGGAGGGTTCCTGGGGGCCGACCATCGCCTTGACGATCGTCCTGACTGCCGACTGCAACGCACCGCGGGCACAGTTGATCGGCCCGGCAACGGCTGGCGGACAGCCGGTGAAATCGGCCGTGATGCGGTCGCCGGCAATGGTCACCACCACATTGACAGGGATCGGCGCAAGGCTGACTCCGTCTCCATCGATGATGTCGGCAGCCTCGTAGCGGCCGTCGGGGAGCGCGGTGATGGCGGCGCGGCTGCGGGATTCGCTTGCGGACAGGAGATTGGCGAAGGCGGCTTCGACAACCCCAGCCCCGTACTTGGCGGAAAGTTCCGCCATACGCCGCGCGGCGACCCGCACCGTTGCCACCTGTGCGTTGAGGTCGCCTAGCGCGATTTCAGGCAGCCGGACATTCTCGCTGACGATGTGCAGGATTTCGTCGGAAAAGACATCGGCACGGACGATCTTGACGCCCGGCAGGCGCAGCCCCTCCTGAAACACCGAGGTGGCATCGGGCGCAAGGCTTCCGGGCACCGACCCGCCGACATCGAGGTAATGCGCAACATTGATGGCATAGGCGAGGATTTTGCCGTCGATGAACAACGGCTTGACGATGGCAAAATCGCAGGCATGCGTGCCGCCCGCATAGGGATCGTTGGACAGCAGGATATCGCCATCGGCGAGATTGTCCGTAAACTTCTCGATAAGAGCCTTCACCTGCACACCGAAGGTGCCGGTAAACAGGGTGATGCCGTTCATCTGGGCGACCAGTTCACCATCGGCGGTCAGAAGGCCGCAGGCGAAATCGAGCACTTCGTAGATGACCGGGCTCATGCTGGTGCGCGCCATGACGATACCCATTTCATCGACGGTCGCCATCAGCTTGCCTTCGATGATTTCCTGCGTCACGGCATCGACGGGATGTTGCCCGGTGGTCATCGTCTCGTCACCCTCGTTTTTCTTGTTGAGGGCAAACTAGGGGCGTTCGTTGAAGGCAGGTAGCCTACCAGATGGGTGGGTGGTTTTTGACGCGTCCCACCCGTTTGGGTAGGTGCCAGTTCATGAGTGTACGCCGATATCGCGTCCGGCCATGACCGCTGCCGTTCGCGTCGTCACGTTCAACTTGGCAAAGATATTGCGCAGGTGAAATTTCACCGTGTTGTCGCTGAGCTTGAGTTTGCGGCCGATTTCCTTGTTGCTGAGACCAGCGCTCAAAAGATGCATTACACCGCGCTCGCGTTCGGTCAGGCTGCCGGTCTCCGGCATGGTGGCCGCGGCAATACCCCGCGCAGGCGGTACGGTATCAAGAACATGGATGAGCCGTTGCGACACGATGGCCGGGACATCCTGGGAGCCTGCCAATGACCGCAGCCGGTCTGCGAATTCTGCACCTTCGACCTGCAGGATTGCCCGGTAATCGGCAACCGGCAGCGACAGCATCAGATCGGACAGCGTCGCGGCGGCCTTCTGCAGTTCACCTTCCGCAAGCAGCAGGCGGATATCGATGAAGCCGAGTTCGATGCGACGCGGCACATGCGGCTTTTGGGCCTGCTGCGTGACAAGGCTCTGGAAAACAGCGCGCGCCCGTGCGGTCTCGCCGAGCGCCGCATGGATCCGTACCCACAGGAGAGCCGGAACGCAGCCACGCAGATGAACAGCCAGGTTGTTGGCCCCGTCGGACCGGGCGCTCTGTGCAGTGAAGCCGCAGACATCAGCGTAGCGGATCGCCTCCTCGACGTCTCCCGAAGCGATCAGCAGCGTCGCACGCTCGCCGTCGATCAGCCGGGTCAACCGGTCGAAGCCCCGGCGCCGGGCCGCCGCACGGGCCGTGTCGATGGCGGTATGGGCCGCCATCACGTCATCATTCAGCCGGAACACCCGCTGCTGTGCCGTGAAGCCGGCGGCCAGCAGATCGAACCAGGTATCATGCCGCTCCAGATGCGGCAGCGCCCAGGAGAGGGCGGACGATGCAGCCTGCCGTTCGCCGCCCATGGAGAGAACTTCGCTCTGCAAGACTTGACCGACGGCGTCAAGATCGCTGCCCTCGCCGATATTGGTTTGTGCCTCGGCAATCAGGTTTCGGTACGCATCCGCAGCACTCGCGCTGTCGCCACTGAAAAACGCCGCCTGACCGATATGGGTATAGAGATGCATGGCACCGAAATCCGCGCCACCGTCGCGGAAGGCCCGCATGGCGAGCTGTCCGTAATGCAGGGCACGCTCAAGATCAGTGCGGATCAGGAAGTTGTAGGACAGCATATTCAGCGCCAGCGCGCGGTGGATCAGCTCCATATCGCGGTCTTGCGACAGATCGGCCTCCAGCGCCGACAGGTCGGATGCCGTCGCCCAGCGGTCGGTGTACAGCGACATGAGGACGCGGACCACCCGCAGATCGCGTAACAGTTTCTCACTGGCGATCGCCCGTTCGGCGATCGCCAGATAATGGTTGGCTGCGTCCAGCTGGCCGGCCTTGGCGCTGATCACCGAAAGCCCGAGCGTCGTCAGTGGAAAAGCGGCAAGATTGATGTCGGCGGCCCGATCGATCAAGGTGCGAAACAGCAGCGTACCGCCGCGCGTCGTCGCATAGACCCGCCGCCAGCCGCCGGCATCCTCGACGATCTCCGCGGCCAGCTCCGCATCGCTAGCCAGCAAGGCATGCCGCACCGCCGCATCGCAGTCGTTGCGCGCAGCAAACCAGCGCGCGGCCTTTTTCAGCACCTGACCGGTCTCGATGCCGACCCGTTCGGCCTCCTCCTTCAGAAAGCTGTTGAAGACCGGATGATAGCGGATCCATGTCCCCTGGCCATCAAGAACGGCGATTGGAAGCGCATGGTCCCCCAGCCGGTTGAAGAGTGCCGCGGCATCCGCCTGGCCGGAAACGGCAGCAACGAGAGCCCGGCTGACAGCGGGAAGCGACGCCGTTTCGGTCAGGAAATGGCGGATGTCTTCGGGTAGGCTGGAAAACACCTGTTCGGAAAGATAACGGCCCATCTCTGCATTGCTGCCGTCGAACGACGACAGGATGGCGCCGCTTTCGATTCTGTCATTGACGAGCACCCGGACCATCTGCAGCGCGACCGCCCAACCCTCGGTACGGTGGTTCAGTTCGCCCACCTGCTCGGGCGTCAGTTTTGCGGCCTTGCTTGCAAAAAACTCCTGCGCCTCCGCGTCGGAAAAGCTCAGATCGGTGACGCCGATCTGCTTGAGTTCACCGTTGAGACGCAGGGTCGAGGTCGGAAATCGCGGCGAACTGCGCGAGATCAGAACGAACGCCACATGGCTCAGATCGCCCGCTGCCAAGAGCTTCGCCATCAGCGATTCCGTCGCATCGGTCTGGGCGAAATGGTAGTCGTCAAGGAAAAGCGTAACCGGCGTCTCTATGCGGCGCAGGCGCGTGATCAGAACCGAGAGAAGTGCCGCGACCGGCATGCTGCCAGCGTCGATCCCGCGTGCCTCGTCCGGCAGCAGATGCTCGAGGGGCTCCAGTATCGCCAGAAGAAAACGGCTCTGGTCGCAGTCGTCATGTTCCAGCGGAATCCAAACCGGATTGCCGCCTTCGTCTTTCAGAAGATTGTACCATTGCGCGCCGAGCGAGGTCTTTCCGTAGCCGGCGGGCGCGACGATGGTTGTCAGCCGCCGGGGACTTGAATGCTGCAATTGCAGCAGAAGGCTGCGGCGCCGGATCGGCTGATAGCCGCTCGCCGGCGGCTGAAATCGGGTTTGATTGCTGACCATTGCCTATGATTGCGATGCGCAAACCAGTTTGCAAGCCAGAGATTGTGTAGACATGCCGAAAATACCGCAAACGGGTCTTGCTACGAAGCGATGGCGTTGACCGATGAGGTCAAGCCATGCGCCGCTGGGCCGTCTTCCGCAGTATCTTGGCATTCTTCCATATCATTCAGCCAACACCGGCAATGCCCGATGCTTTCCATCAGCTCCGGAGGCCCGGAGCCTCATGGCCGGTGCGCGCCACGTATTCCGTGTAGCCGCCGCCATATTCGTGGATGCCATCCGGCGTCAGTTCCAGCACCCGGTTCGACAGCGCACCGAGGAAATGCCGGTCGTGCGACACGAACAGCATGGTGCCCTCGTATTCGGACAAGGCCTTGATGAGCATTTCCTTGGTGTCGAGGTCCAGATGGTTGGTCGGCTCATCGAGTACCAGCAGATTGGGCGGGTCAAACAGCATGATCGCCATGACCAGCCGCGCCTTCTCGCCGCCAGACAGCACCCGGCAACGCTTTTCCACGTCATCACCGGAAAAGCCGAAACAGCCGGCCAGCGCCCTGAGCGGTCCTTGTCCGGCCCGCGGGAATTCGTGTTCCAGCGTTTCGAACACCGTGCGCTCGCCGTCGAGCAGATCCATCGCGTGCTGGGCGAAATAGCCCATCTTGACGCTGGCGCCCAGCGCGACGGTGCCCTGGTCCGGCTCGGTGGAGCCCGTCACCAGCTTCAGAAGCGTGGATTTGCCGGCACCGTTGATGCCCATGATGCACCAGCGCTCCTTGCGCCGTACCATGAAGTCCAGCCCCTCATAGATGCTCCGGCTGCCATAGCTCTTGTGCACGTTTTTCAGGTTGATGACGTCTTCGCCGGAGCGTGGCGCCGGCTGGAATTCGAACGCAACGACCTGGCGGCGCTTGGGCGGCTCGACCCGTTCGATCTTGTCGAGCTTCTTCACGCGGCTCTGCACCTGGGCTGCATGCGAGGCGCGGGCCTTGAAACGCTCGATGAACTTGATTTCCTTGGCCAGCATCGCCTGCTGCCGCTCGAATTGCGCCAGCTGGTGCTTCTCGTTCAGCGCCCGCTGCTGCTCGTAGAATTCATAATCGCCCGAATAGGTCGTCAATCCGCCGCCGTCGATCTCGATCAGCTTGGTAACGATACGGTTCATGAACTCGCGGTCATGGGAGGTCATCAGAAGCGCGCCCTCGTAGCCCTTGAGGAACTCCTCCAGCCAGATCAGGCTTTCCAGATCCAGATGGTTGCTCGGTTCGTCGAGCAGCATGACATCGGGGCGCATCAGCAGAATGCGGGCGAGCGCCACGCGCATCTTCCAGCCGCCCGACAGCTTGCCGACATCGCCGTCCATCATTTCCTGGGTGAAGCTCAGACCCGACAGAACCTCGCGCGCCCGTCCGTCCAGCGCATAGCCGTCCAGCTCCTCGTAGCGCGCCTGCACCTCGCCGTAGCGCTCGATGATCGCATCCATCTCGTCCAGCCGGTCGGGATCGACCATGGCGGTCTCGAGTTCGCGCAGTTCGGCGGCAACGATGCTGACCGGGCCGGCGCCATCCATCACCTCGGCAACGGCGCTGCGGCCTTCCATCTCACCCACATCCTGATTGAAGTAGCCGATGGTGACCCCCTTTTCCACCGCCACCTGACCTTCGTCAGGCTGTTCTTCGCCGGTGATCATCCGGAAGACCGTCGTCTTGCCGGCACCGTTCGGCCCGACAAGGCCGATCTTCTCGCCCTTGTTGAGCGCTGCGGAAGCCTCGATGAAGAGAATGCGGTGGCTCAACTGCTTGCTGATATTTTCAATACGGATCATGTTGCGGCGCCCAAGAATGTTGCGGCGCCCTTATGGCACGTGTTTTGGCGAATGTCGCAGGTTTTCGATGCCCGGATCCGTGTCTTTTTGACGGGCTTTTCCCGCGAAGAGTCTTCACTGTGGCACTGGTCAAGGCTACAGAAAGGCACCGGACGCACCCGCAATGGAGCCAGCCCATGACCGACACCGTGACCGATCGCTTCCTCCGCTACGTCGTCATCGACACCCAGTCCGATCCCAAATCGGCAACACAGCCGTCGACCGAAAAGCAGAAGACCCTTGGCCGGATACTGGTCGAGGAACTGCTGACCATCGGCCTTTCGGATGCGCATATGGACGAACACGGCTACGTCTATGCGACCATTCCATCGAATGTCGACAAGCCGGTGCCCGTCATCTGCTTCTGCTCGCACATGGATACGGCGCCCGATTTCACCGGAACGAACGTCAAGCCACAGTTGATCCGCAGCTATGCCGGCGGCGATATCCAGCTTTCAGGCGATCCGCAGCAGATCATCCGCGTTGCCGATCATCCCGCACTGCGCGACCAGATCGGCAACGACATCATCACCACCGACGGCACGACCTTGCTTGGCGCCGACGACAAGGCCGGCCTTGCCGAGATCATGACGGCAGCGCAATTCCTGATCGACAGTCCGAGTATCAAGCACGGGGCGATCAAGCTCCTCTTCACCGTGGATGAAGAAATCGGGCGCGGTGTCGATAAAGTCGACCTTGAAAAGCTGGGTGCGCAGTTCGCCTACACCATGGACGGTGAAACGGCCGGTCATATCGAGGACGAGACATTTTCGGCAGATGGCGTCGAGATCGGCATTCAGGGCGTTGCCATCCATCCGGGCTTTGCCAAGGGCAAGATGGAAAACGCCATCAAGATCGCCGGCGCCATCATCGACCGGCTGCCGAAGCATGTTGCGCCCGAAACGACGTCCGGCAAGGAGGGCTTCGTTCACCCCACGGGCGTTACCGGCTCGATGGAGAAGGCAACCATCAGCCTGATTGTCCGCGACTTCGATGACGAAGGTCTTGCGGCAAAGGAAGCGATGATCGAGGCGATCGTGAAAGATGTCATGCCGGATTATCCCGGCTCCTCCTACACGTTCGAGGTCAAGCAACAGTATCGCAACATGAAGATCGTGCTCGACCGCCATCCGGAAATCGTCGACAACGCCGTCGAAGCCATCCGCCGCGCGGGCATGGCGCCGGTGCGCGGCAGTATCCGCGGCGGGACCGATGGTTCGCGCCTGTCGTTCATGGGCCTGCCCTGCCCCAACATCTTCGCTGGCGGCCACGCTTTCCACTCGCCGCTGGAATGGATCAGCCGGCAGGACATGGAAAAGGCCGTCCAGACCATCGTCGAACTCGCGAAGGTCTGGGAAGAGCGCAGCTAGGCGAGATCGTCCAGCGTATAGGCACGGATATAGTCGATCTTCATTTCCGAACCATCGGGAAGGCCATCCGTCGGCGTACCGGCCATGCCTCCGACGGCGAGATTGACCAGCATATACATCGGCTCATGCATGTCGGAGGGCGTATCGGCGCGGGCAACGGCAACGTCGTCGATATACCAGACGATCTCGTCCTCCTGCCACAGGACGCCATAGGTGTGGAAGCCTTCCGTATCGGAGACGCTGACGGCGGAGGAAACCGAGGTCTGCGAGCCTGTCTCGTTCGAGTGAACGGTCACGTGCACGGTGTTCGGATCCTGACCACGCATTTCCACGACGTCCAGCTCCGGCGGCCAGGAGCCATCCTCCGGAAGCAGCCAGAAAGCCGGCCATACGCCTTTGTCGTCCGGCATATCGGCGCGGATTTCGAAATAGCCGTAGGTCTGCGCAAAGGATGCGTGGGTCGTCAGCATGCCCGAGGTATAGTCATATCCTTCGACTTCCGCGCTGATCGAGGCGGGCGTCTGTTCCGCGGTGATCGTCAGCACCCCGTTATCGATGGAAAACGGGTTGACGGCGGATGTCGGCGCATAGAGCGGATTGACGTACCACTGCAGTTCGCCATTTTCCGTCAAGGTCGCGCCCTTGTCCGGCGCCCACCAGTATTTTGCTTCCCAGACGCCGCTCGTTCCATTGACCAGCGAAAGTGTATCGAAGTTGTCGTTGAACGTCTGCGTCAGGGCGGAGCGATCAAGGCTCAGTTCGAATTGACCGGCATTCAGATCGGACGCCGTCGTGTCGGCAAAGACCAGGCTTTCGCCATCGCCAAGATCGAGCCGGAGATTGGCTCCCTCCTGCGTGGTATTGCTAAGAAGCTGGTCAAAGGATGTCAGGGAGTAACCGTTCAGCCGGACGGTATCGTCGGCGGCAAAATCGGTGATCAGGTCGCTGCCGTTGCCCTTGCTGAAAATGAAGGTATCCGCGCCGCCGCCGCCGGTGAGCACATCATTGCCAGCACCGCCGTCGATCGTCTGCCGCCCCGTGCCACCCGTGATGATGTTGTCGGCGGAATTTCCAAAGGCATGGCGCAGGTCGCCGGTGACGATGAGGTTTTCGAAGTTGTCCGGCAGGGTGTAGCTCATCCAGGTGCTGATCGTGTCTATCCCCTCGCCCGCCGCCTCATAGGCTCGGTTGATCGCCGAATAGAGGTAGTAGATATCGTCGCCCGTGCCGCCGCTCATCGTGACGTTCACGGCGCTGTCGCCCCACATGGAATCATTGCCCGCCGTCCCATACAATGTCGGGCCGGAGCCGGTCGCCGAGAAAAACCCGCTCGAACTGTCGCTGTAGAACAGCGTTTCCCCAAGGGCGTTCAGAACCGTTTTGCGCATGGCCGTCTCCCGTCAATGCTGCTGATGACAGCCGGCGGCAACCATTCCAGATTGATAAAATCGGCACCTCGGCAGTGCCAGACTACCGCAACGCAGCATTTTCCCAACCAAGGATTGTCGTGAGCTGCGGCAAACAGTCAGGGGACGTTAACGCGGGGATAAGCCGTTCCCATTCTGGGGCAGCGACAGGCGGCTCGAAATCGTGTTCGCAAGACGGAGTCGACGGCCGGCTACAGCGATCCGGCTGCCAGGGCGTGCACGACGCCTGCCTGGATATGGACAGCGAGAACCTGCTTGGCTGCCTCGGCGTCACGGCGCAAGGCGCAGTCCAGAAGGGTCTGATGCTCGTTGGCAGCGATATCGCCGCGATAGGAAAGTGCGACCATCTGGTAGCGCAGATATTTGTCGAACACCGCCGCGTGGGTTTCCATCAGCAATTTGGAGCCGCAGGCCGAAATCAGGGCCTGATGGAATTCCCAGTCGTAGCGTTTCCATGTTTCGGATTGGCTCATGTCACCCGCCTTCATGCGGCGCTCCATACTGGCCAGCTTGTAGTGGGCCGAGACGAGACGGGCCTCCCACTCCATGTCGCCATCGGCAATGGATTGTTCGAGCGCATGCGTCTCCAGCAGCAGGCGCAGCGCGGCCACCTCCTTCAGATCAGCAACGGAGACCGGCGACACTTCGAAGCCGCGCTGCCCTTCTGCAAGAACAAGCCCTTCTGAAGAAAGCCTGTTCAGAATTTCGCGGAGCGTGCTGATGCTTGTTCCGTAGGTATCCTTCAAACGGTCGAGTTTGAGTTTCTGACCGGGCGTCACCCGACCGAATATGATGTCGGCCCGTATCCGACGATACGCGCTTTCTCCGATGCTTTCCGGTGCAGGGTCTATGGCGGACATTCTTGCCATTTCTCATAGGATTTGAAGATCATCTGATATAATCGCATCGCTCACAGGAATTCAAGCGACTGCTCATCGTGATCGCGAAACAATTCGAGCCGGCCGCGGCTGTTCCTTGTGCGCATTCGAAATGACCAGCAGCGCGGCTGTCTTCAGCTTCGCAAAACCACTCCTGAATCAGCTCGCCCGACCGGTATCGACATCAAATGCCCCACAGAATATGGCATCAACAACCGTCGATCGACGCCATAATCACCATATGATTATAAAAATATCATATGTTTTTACGATCATATATTGATTTCGCATTTCCCGAGTGGCATGAATGACAAAAATCGCTCCCTCGCTGCGCGTCGAGGAGGACGGTTGCGGGAGGAGAGACGAGATCATGAACTACGTGCTGGATTTCAGCGTTGTTCTGGAAAAGATGCCCGACCTTCTGGTGGCGGCGATGGCGACGATCGGTCTTGCGCTTGCGGGTATGTCGCTGGCGCTGGTCATCGGCGTTCTCGGCGTCGCAGCCAGAACCTCGGCCATCCGCCCCTTGCGTGGCGCGGTCATCGCCTTCGTCGAAGTGATCCGCAACACGCCGTTCCTGGTCCAGATCTTCTTCATCTTCTTTGCCCTGCCGATGATGGGGGTTCGCCTCAATCCCACCGTGACAGCAATCATCGCACTGGGACTCAACGGCGGCGCCTATGCCATCGAGATCATTCGCGGCGGCGTCGACAGCATCCACAGGGGCCAGGTCGAAGCCGGCCTGGCGCTTGGCCTGCACAAGGCGCAGGTCTTCCGCCTGATCGTGCTGAAGCCGGCGCTGCGGGCAATCTACCCCTCCTTGACCAGCCAGTTCATCATGCTGACGCTGACGACATCGGTCTGCACCTCCATCGCTGCTTACGAGCTGACCTCCGTAGCGCAGATCATCGAGTCCGACACGTTCCGCAGCTTCGAGGTCTATTTCACCATCACGCTCATGTACCTCGTCATCTCCTGGATGATGATGGGGCTGTTTGCGCTGATCTCGCGGCATTTCTTCAGCTATCCGGTGCGGTGAGGACGAGACGATGGGTGTTATCGGCCAAAACGAAATGCTGTTCCTGTTGCAGGGCCTGAAGTGGACCCTGCTCCTGTCAGCGATCGGCTTCATCGGCGGCGGACTGTTCGGTCTTGCCATTGCTCTTGCCCGCACCTCGGAACGATCGGTGTTCCGCAAGATCGCCGCCAGCTACATCTCCGTCTTTCAGGGCACGCCCCTGCTGATGCAGCTGTTCGTCGTCTATTACGGCATTGCGCTTCTCGGCGTCAGCATCGAGGCCTGGATGGCCGTTGCCATCGCCTTCACGCTGCATGCCAGCGCTTTTCTCGGAGAGATCTGGCGTGGTGGCATCCAGGCCATCCCGAAGGGCCAGACGGAAGCCGCCAATGCGCTGGGTCTCCACTATTTTTCGCGCATGAAGGATGTGGTTCTACCGCAAGCCTTCAAGGTCTCGCTGCCGGCAACGATCGGTTTCCTCGTCCAGCTGATCAAGGGCACGTCGCTCGCCGCCATCGTCGGCTTTATCGAGCTCGCCCGCGCCGGACAGATCGTTTCCAACCAGACCTACAGGCCGCTGCTGATCTTCGGCATCGTCGGCGCGATCTACTTCATCATTTGCTGGCCCCTGTCTCTCTATGGGGCCCGGCTGGAAAATCGGATGGCCAAGGCCGTCCGGTAAGTTGGCAATCCAACGCATGCACAAGCTCTTATCAACCAAGGAGGAGAAGGTAATGATCAGCAGCTTCAAGACCGGCCTGAAGCGCCGTGGAATTCTGTTTGCAGCCGCAGCCCTGGTGATGGCCCCGTGGCTTTCGCCCATGTCCGCGCAGGCCGCAACCGTCGAAGAAGTCAAAGCCAAGGGCAAGGTCGTCGTCGGCATTCAGGGCGACAACGCCCCCTGGGGCTTCGTCAATTCGAGCGGCGTCCAGGATGGTTTCGATGCCGATATCGCCAAGCTCTTTGCCAAGGAACTCGGGGTCGAGGTCGAGTTCACGCCGCTGGCGGTCGCCAACCGCATCCCGGCGCTCGTCACCGGCAAGGTCGATATCCTGTTCGCCACCATGGCGATGACCGAGGAACGCGCCAAATCGATCCAGTACAGCAAGCCCTATGCCGGCAACATGATCTCGCTCTACGGACCGAAGGACAAGAAGATGGCCGAGGTCACCGACCTTTCAGGCATCGAGATCGGCGTGCCGCGGTCAAGCGCGCAGGATAAGGCCGTCACCGATGCGGTCGGCTCCAACGCAACGGTCCGCCGCTTCGATGATGACGCAGCCACCATTCAGGCGCTGCTGTCCGGCCAGGTTCAGGCCGTCGGCGGCAACGTGTTCTACATGGAGCGGCTCGATGCGGCGAGCGCCGGCACCTACGAGCGCAAGATCGACTTCGTGCGGACCTATAACGGCGTCGGCACCCGTCTTGGCGAAAAGGACTGGAACGAAGCTGCCAATGCCTTCCTCGACAAGATCATGGCGAACGGCGAACACGCCAAGGTCTATGCCAAGTGGATGAAGGTGGAGGTTCCGAAGTTCCCCGAGAGCCTGCCGAACATCCCCTTCACCATCAACTAAGACCGAAAACGCAAGGAGCCGCGCCGTGCCGCACGCAGCTGACGATCAGAGCCCGCTCCTCTCCATGGAGGGTGTGGACAAATGGTACGGCGCATTCCATGCGTTGAAAAACATCAATCTGACAGTCCGCAAAGGCGAGAAGATCGTTCTTTGCGGACCGTCCGGCTCCGGCAAATCCACCCTCATCCGCTGCATCAATGCGCTCGAGAAAATCGAGAGAGGCACGATCATGGTCGAAGGGACCAAGCTGGATGACAGCGGCAAATCCATCGATGCCGTGCGCCGCGAGGTCGGCATGGTATTCCAGAACTTCAACCTCTTCCCGCATATGACCATCCTGGAAAACTGCTCGCTTGCCCCGATGCGGGTTCGCGGCACCAAAAAAGCGGATGCCGAGGCAATCGCCCGCAAATATCTCGAACGCGTCCGGATTCTCGATCAGGCCGACAAATTCCCCGCCCAGCTTTCCGGCGGACAGCAGCAGCGCGTGGCCATTGCCCGTGCGCTCTGCATGGAGCCGAAAGCCATGCTGTTCGACGAGCCGACCAGCGCACTCGATCCCGAGATGGTCAAGGAAGTCCTCGACACCATGATCGGTCTGGCCAAGGACGGCATGACGATGATCTGTGTCACCCATGAAATGGGCTTTGCCCGGCAGGTCGCCGACCGCGTGATCTTCATGGCTTCTGGCGAGATCATCGAAGAGGCGCCGCCGGAAACGTTCTTCCGCAACCCCACGCATCCACGCACCCAGGCCTTCCTCGGCGAAATCCTGGCACATCACTAAGGCGAATACCCACAATGACCGGTTCGAATGGAACATCACGGACACAGCGCGCAGTGCTGGTGGGATTGATCGGCGCTGGCATCCAGACGTCGAAAACCCCCGCCCTCCACGAACGCGAGGGCGCGCTGCAGGGCTTCGATTATCGCTACGAACTTCTCGATCTTGCCGAGCGCGGGCTGCCGCCCAGCGCCCTGCCGGATCTGCTGGCCGAAGAGGAGGCCCGCGGCTTTGCCGGCAGCAACATCACCCATCCCTGCAAGCAGATCGTTCTGGAATATCTGACCGACCTGTCCGAAGACGCCCGGATGCTGGGCGCCGTCAACACGGTGGTGTTCAAGGACGGCAAGAGGACCGGGCACAACACCGACTGGTATGGCTTCTACGAGAGCTTTCAGCGCAACCTTCCCGATGTGCCACGCCAGCACGCGGTGCTTCTGGGCGCCGGCGGCGCCGGTGTCGCCGTTGCCCATGCCGCAATGAAACTCGGCATCGAGCACTTGTCGATCTTCGATCAGGATGTGTCCCGCGCAGAGCGCCTCGCCGATGATCTGAACAGCCGGTTTTCCACTGGGCGCGCCCTGGCGGTCACCGATGTCGGCAAAGCCATGCGATCTGCCAATGGCCTTATCCACGCGACGCCGACGGGCATGAAGGACCATCCGGGTCTGCCGATCGAGGCAAGCTGGCTGGAGCCACGCCATTGGGTCGCGGATATCGTCTACATGCCGCTCACGACCGAGCTTCTGGCCCTTGCCACCCGTCTCGGCTGCCGCACCCTGCCGGGGGGCGGGATGACGGTGTTTCAGGCTGCCGCCGCCTTCAAGCTCTTCAGCGGCGTCGAACCCGATGCCGCGCGCATGACCGACCATTTCACCGAACTCTGCAAAGCCTCATAGCGGAACGACCGGACCCGGCTTCGTGATCCGCAAAAGGAAAGAACAATGAGCCTGATCTACGTTCTCAACGGCCCGAACCTCAACCTGCTCGGCAAGCGCCAGCCGCATATCTACGGCCATGAGACACTTGCCGATATCGAGGCCGACTGCCGCCACGTCGCCTTGGAGCTCGGTCATGACATCCGCTTTCACCAGAGCAACCGCGAATATGAGATCATCGACTGGATCCATGAAGCGCGTGAAGACGCTGCCGGCATCGTCATCAACCCGGCGGCCTTCAGCCACACCTCCGTCGCCCTTCTCGATGCGCTGAACGCCTTCGAACAGCCGGTGATCGAGGTGCATATTTCCAACGTCCACAAGCGCGAGGCCTTTCGCCACCACTCCTTCGTCTCGCAACGCGCCGACGGCGTCATCGCCGGGCTCGGAACGGAAGGCTATCAGCTGGCGATCCGAAGGCTGGCAAGCCTGATCAAGGCCGCAGAAAAGAAGTAGACGCAAAGGGACTTTCGGATGCAACGGACAGTGAAGCTTGCGGTTCTCGGGGCCGGTTTGATCGGCAAAAGGCACATCCAGCATGTGCTCGCCGAGCCGCAGGCCGAGCTTTCTGCCGTGGTCGATCCGACGCCGCTCGGGCAGCAGGTCGCGTCGGAAGCAGGCGTGGCTTGGTTTCCAAGCTTCTCCGCCATGATGGCCGTCGAGCGCGCCGATGGCGTCATCGTTGCAACGCCCAATCAGCTTCACGTCGAAAACGGCCTTGAGGCCATCGCCGCCGGTGTGCCCGCCCTGATCGAAAAGCCGATCGCGGACGATATCGCCGCCGGCGAAAAGCTCATCCAAGCGGCCGAAGCAGCCGGTGTGGCCCTCCTCACCGGCCATCACCGCCGCCACAATCCGATGATGCAGAAGGCCAAGGAGATCATCGACAGCGGCGAACTGGGCCGCATCCTCGTCGCCAATGCGATGTTCTGGCTGTTCAAGCCGGACGACTATTTCGACATCGGCTGGCGGCGGCAGGCCGGCGCCGGCCCGGTTTTCGTCAACCTCATCCACGACGTCGACAATCTGCGCTATCTCTTTGGCGACATCGTTGCCGTCCAGGCGCGGGAATCCAACGCCATTCGCAAGAACGTCGTCGAAGAAACGGCCGTGATCCTGCTGGAGTTTGCCAGCGGGCTGCTGGCGACCGCATCCGTGTCGGATTCGGTCGTCGCCCCCTGGAGCTGGGAAATGACGACGGGCGAAAACCCGGCCTATCCAAAAACCGAAGAGGCCTGCTACGTGATCGGCGGCACCCATGGATCGCTGACAATCCCCGCGCTGGAGGTCTGGAAGAACGGCGTCAAACGCAGCTGGTGGGAACCGTTCGAGAGACACCGTGCCGCGGTTGAGGACGAAGACCCGCTGGCCCTGCAGATCCGCCAGTTTTGCAGCGTCATCCGCGGCGAAGAAGCACCATTGGTCAGCGGCCGCGAAGGGCTGAAAACGCTGAAAGTCATCACCGCGGTCAAGCAATCGGCCGCAAGCGGCGAGCGTATCCTTATCGGATAGAAATGGTCAGAGGAGCAGGTCGATGAAAACTTCGATAGCCACCGTCTCGTTGAGCGGCGATCTCAAGCAGAAACTCGAGGCGATTGCCAAGGCTGGTTTCGACGGGGTCGAGATCTTCGAGAACGACTTCCTGATTTTCGACGAAAGCCCGAAGCAGGTCGGAAACATGGTGCGCGACCATGGGCTGGAGATCACCCTGTTCCAGCCCTTCCGCGATTTCGAAGGCATGCCCGAACCCTTGCGCAGCCGCACATTCGACCGGGCCGAGCGCAAGTTCGACCTGATGCAGGAAATGGGCACCGATCTGGTGCTCGTCTGCTCCAACGTCTCGCCGGCAGCGCTCGGAGGACTGGACAGGGCCGCGGCCGATTTTCACGAACTGGGCGAACGGGCTGCCAAACGAAACCTTCGCGTCGGCTACGAGGCGCTGGCCTGGGGCCGTCATATCAACGACCACAGGGATGCCTGGGAAATCGTCCGTCGTGCCGATCATCCAAATATCGGACTGATCCTCGACAGCTTCCACACGCTGTCGCGCAAGATCGATGTCAATTCGATCCGCTCGATCCCGAAGGAAAAGATCTTCATCATCCAGCTTGCCGATGCGCCGCTGATCGACATGGATCTGCTCTATTGGAGCCGTCATTTCCGCAACATGCCCGGCGAGGGCGACTTGCCCGTGCTGGACTTCATGAAAGCGGTGGCCGCCACCGGCTACGACGGTTATCTTTCGCTGGAGATTTTCAACGATCAGTTCCGCGGCGGATCGCCCATCGCGATCGCCGTGGATGGCCGCCGGTCGCTGATCTATCTCGGCGATCAGGTGAAACGCGCCGAGCCCGATGCCGCCCTGCCCGTCCCGCAGATGCCGCCGCGCAGCACAGTCGAGGGCGTTGCCTTCATCGAGTTTACCGTGGAGGAGGCGGAGGCGCCGCAGCTGGAAACGCTGCTCGGCAACCTCGGCTTTCGCAAGACTGCAAGGCACAAGACCAAAAATGTGACGCTCTTTCGCCAGGGTGGCATCAACCTTGTCGTCAACACCGACGAGCGCGGCTTTGCCGGATCGTCCTACCTTGTCCATGGCGCATCGGCCTATGCGATGGGACTGGTGGTGGACAATGCCCGCGATGCCCTGGCAAGGGCGGTTGCGCTGGGGGCCGAACGCTTCGAACAACCACTCGATGCCGGCGAAATCGAAATGCCGGCCGTGCGCGGCATCGGCGGCGGCGTACTCTATTTCCTCGACAGGGCATCGGACCTTGGCCGCATCTGGGAGATCGAGTTCGACCCGCTGATCGATGATGCGCCGGGACAGGCAGCTGGCCTCGTGGCCATCGACCACATCGCCCAGACGATGCGCTACGACGAGTTGCTGACCTGGCTGCTCTTCTACACCTCGATCTTCGAAGCACATAAGACGCCGGTGGTCGACATCATCGATCCCTCGGGGATCGTGCGCAGCCAGGTCGTGGAAAACGCCGATGGATCGCTCAGGATCACCATGAACGGGGCGGAAAACCGCAACACGCTGGCCGGCCATTTCATCGCCGAGACCTTCGGTTCCGGCATCCAGCACCTGGCCTTCGAGACAAAGGATATTTTCGCAACGGCACAGGCGCTTGCCGCCAACGGCTTTACCGCACTCCACATTTCGCCCAACTATTATGACGACCTCGAAGCCCGCTTCGGCCTCGATCCTCACCTGACCGAACGGCTGAAAACCAGCAATATCCTCTACGACCGTGACGAGCACGGCGAATATTTCCAGCTCTACAGCCCGACCTATGGCGAAGGCTTTTTCTTCGAAATCGTCGAGCGGCGCGGCTATCGCGGCTATGGCGCGGCCAACGCCATCTTCCGGATCGCGGCGCTCAGAAAGCATCTGAGGCCGGCAGGACTGCCGAAAGAGTGAATGGCTATGGCGGAGGCGCCCGGAAACGTTCCGGAGCGCCTCATGCTGGCTGGGATTACTGCGCCCGTTTCAGGGCATCGCCCAGGATCGAGACGATGTCCTCGATATGGGATTTCTCCGCGATCAGCGGCGGCGAAAAGGCGATGATGTCGCCGGTGACGCGGATGAGAAGGCCGCGTTCGAAGCAATCGACGAAGACGTCGTAGGCCCGTGCGCCGGGAGCGCCTTCACGGGACGTGAGCTCAATGCCGGCAATCAGGCCGATCGTCCGGATGTCTGCGATATGGGGAAGCCCCTTCAGCGAGTGCATCGCCTCGTGCCAGTCGTCCTGCAGGGCCGCCGCGCGCGTCAAAAGATCTTCGTCGCGGTAGATATCCAGCGTTGCGATGCCGGCCGCACAGGCTGCCGGATGGCCGGAATAGGTATAGCCGTGGAAAAGCTCGATCTGGCCTTCCGGCCCATGCATCAGCGCATCGTGCACCTTGCGGCTCGCAAAGACTGCACCCATCGGAATAGCACCGTTGGTGAGGCCTTTCGCCGTGGTGACGAGATCGGGCGTCACGCCGAAATAATCCGTGGCGAACGAGGCACCGAGGCGGCCGAATCCGGTGATCACCTCGTCGAAAATCAACAATATGCCGTGCGCTGTGCAGATCTTGCGCAGCCGCTCGAGATAGCCCTTCGGCGGGATCAGCACGCCGGTCGAGCCGGCGACGGGTTCGACGATGCAGGCGGCGATGGTTTCCGCGCCATGCAAGGCGACCAGTCTTTCGAGATCGTCGGCAAGTTCGGCGCCATGCTCGGGCTGCCCCTTCACGAAGGCATTCTTCGCCAGGTCATGGGTATGGCGCAGATGGTCGGTGCCGGGAATGAGCGGAAAGACGCGGCGGTTGTTGACCAGACCGCCCACCGAAATACCGCCGAAACCGACGCCATGATAGCCGCGCTCACGGCCGATCAGCCGTGTCCGCGTGCCCTGCCCGATCGAGCGCTGGTAGGCGACCGCGATCTTGAGCGCGGTATCGACGGACTCCGAGCCGGAGCCGGTGAAGAACACACGGTCGAGCTTGCCGTCCGCCCCGCCGGGCGCAATCTCCGCCAGCCGCTCGGCGAAATCGAAGGCGATCGGATGGCCCATCTGGAAGGAGGGCGCGAAATCCAGCGTGGAAAGCTGGCGCTCGACCGCAGCGGCGATCTGGCGGCGGCCGTGGCCGGCATTGACGCACCAGAGACCTGCCGTCCCGTCGAGGATCTTGCGTCCATCGACGCTGGTATAGTGCATGCCCTCGGCCGAAGCGAGCAGGCGCGGTGCCGCCTTGAATTGCCGGTTGGCGGTAAACGGCATCCAGTAGCTGTCGAGTACCGGGGTGTTCTGTCTGTTGTGCTGGTTCATGGCGACCTCCTGTGAGGCCGTGATGACGCCATGATTTCATATAACCAAACAAGTCCTTTTCTATTGAGCCATAAACCGTTGAAAATACGTGGCACGATATGTAATAGTTTCGATATTTCGAACAGGCGAAACAGGAAAATCCATGTCGGTCGATATCGGAAACCGATTGCGCCATCTGCGCATCCTCAACAATCTGTCGCAGCGGGAGCTGGCCAAGCGGGCGGGCGTGACGAATTCGACGATCTCGCTGATCGAGTCCAATTCCTCCAATCCATCCGTGGGTGCACTGAAGCGCATCCTCGATGGCATCCCCATAGGACTTGCGGAATTTTTCGCATTCGAGCCGGAGCGCCCGAAGAAGGCCTTCTATCAGGCAGAGGAACTGGTCGAGATCGGCAAGGGACCGATCTCCTACCGCCAGGTCGGCGACAGCCTGTTCGGCCGCAGCCTGCAGATTCTCAAGGAATGTTATCAACCCGGCGCCGATACCGGCAAAGTACCGCTGGTGCACGACGGCGAAGAGGGCGGGATTGTTCTATCCGGGCGCCTTGAGGTCACCGTCGACGACGAACGCCGGATTCTCGGACCCGGCGACGCCTATTATTTCGAAAGCCGCCGCCCCCATCGCTTCCGCTGCGTCGGCCCGGTTGCGTGCGAGATCATCAGCGCCTGCACGCCGCCGACATTCTGACCGGCCAGGCCGTCCCGGCAGAAACTAGTGTTTCTGAGGATAAACGTCAGCCGGAATCGGGCAAACATAGGCTTGCCCATCCATCTTGTTGTGCCACTCCGCCTTCGCGTCATCACGAAGCTTTTCCGACGTCATCAAATCGAGGCCGGTGGCCGCCAGCACCTTTGCCGCATGCACCATGGCCTTATGCGCCGCCGGGCTTCGTCCCTGCGCCACCACCTGCCATGTGTGCGGATTGGTGCCGATCGCCCAGGCGGGCGCCCAGCATTGTGCCGTTGGCGTCACCCGGCTGACATCGCCGACATCGGTCGAACCGGCCCGGAAATGCGACTGGCCTTCGAAGGCCCGCAAGCCCAGATGCAAGGCTGTTGAACCATCGATCTTGTCGTTGGAGAAAACGTCGCTCTTGATCTGGTACAGGCGAATGCTGCTTTTGATCGCCTCGTCGGTAAAGGTTGCCTGGATTTTCTTAGCGAAAGCGATGTCGGTCTCGTCAAACGGCACGGGGCCGAGAGCAACCATGTTGTCGTGGATCGCATTTTCGAGCGTAAGGTTGGGAAGCAGATTGGTCGAGGCGGTATCGAAAATGGTCTCGACGTCTGTCTCGGTCATCATGGCAGCCCCCCGGGCAACCTTCTCGACCCGCTCGGCCAGTGCCAGCGCCTGCGCCATTTCCGGCGCGCGGATCAGGTAAAGCACTTCCGCCTTGGCCTGCACGACATTGGCGGCACGGCCACCGGCATCGGTGATGGCATAATGGACACGGCAATCCTGCGGCATGTGCTCACGCAGGAAATTGACGCCGACATTCATCAGTTCGACGGCGTCGAGCGCGGAGCGGCCGAGATGGGCGCTGTTGGCCGCATGCGCCGCCACCCCCTTGAATCGGTAATAGGTTTCGATGACCGCCAGATTGTTGGTCGAACGGACCCCGTTGAACGGCGCCGGATGCCATGTCAGCGCCGCATCGACATCGGCAAAGGTGCCGGCGCGCACCATGAAGGTCTTGCCGGAACCGCCCTCTTCTCCGGGGCAGCCGTAGTAGCGCACGGTGCCCGGAAGATTCTCGGCCTTCAAGTGCTTTGCCAGGGTAATCGCCGCAAGCAGCGATCCGGCTCCAAGCAGGTTGTGGCCACAGCCATGGCCCGTGCCATCCGGCGACAGGGCCTGCTGGGTGTCCACGCCGGCAACCTGGCTCATGCCGGCCAGCGCATCGAATTCGCCGAGAAAGGCGATGACGGGCTTGCCGCTGCCGTATTCGCCGATGAACGCCGTTTCCATATCGGCGACATTGCGGCGCACGGAAAACCCGTTTTGCTCAAGCGTCTCGATGAGCAACGCCGACGACCGGTATTCGTCGAATTTCAGCTCCGCCAACGCCCAGATCTGATCGCTCAGAGCGGTAAACTGCGGCGCCATTCCATCGATGGCGGCAGCCAGGGAAAGCAGGGACGATTTATCGGGCATGTGTATCCTCGCATCCGCGCCTTTTGGCGTCGGAAATCCTGGCCGGCGGATCGGTCTCCGCCAGCTTCAATCATGTTCAAAGAGCAGGAGAGATGCGCCGCCGCAGCGGCGCAGTCTGCTCGCGGCTTATTTGTCGAGCGACACTTCCCAGAGGCGCGCATTGGACTGCCAGACCGGCTGGCCCTTCAGCGCCTTGGTCGCACCCCAGACATCGACCATGTCGTAGAGGAAGATGCCCGGCATTTCCTGCAGCATCAGCTCATGGAACGCGTCGAAAATGGCCTGGCGCTTCTTCGGATCGATCTCGCCATAGGCAGCCTTCATCAGTTCCCGTGCCTTCGGATCGTCCCACATCAGCGAGGCATTCTTGTCCTTGTCGCCGACATAAAAGCTGTACATCAGCGCCGGATCGAGACGCGGGGCGACGGACTGCGAGATGATCTGGTAGTTGCCCGAACGGCGGCGATCGACCTGTGTTGCATAATCGAGCACCTCGATCTGCACGTTGAGCCCGATCTGCTGCAGCATCGCCTGCGCCATCACGGCCGCCGAGAAGCTCGGCACGTTGCCGCGCTTGTTGGCAATGATGCTGATCGGCTCGCCCTTGTAGGCGGCCGCGTCGAGCTCCTTCTTCGCCGCGTCCAGATCGTAAGGAAGGCGCTTCTTCTGCACGTCGCTGAAATAGACGGAATCGGAGGAGACCATCGAACCGTTCGCTTCGCCGGTGCCGTTCGACGCGGCTGCGACCAGCTGGTCGAGATCCAGCGCCTGTGCCATGGCGCGGCGGATGGCGGGCTTGCCGAGCACCGGATCGCGGGTCTGGATATAGAACAGGTTCTTGCCGTTGTTGCGGGCAATGATCAGCTGAGTCTTGTCGCTATCCTTGAATTCCGGGATGAGATCGGGAGAGATTTCAGCCGTATCCAGCACGCCCGATTGCAGGCCGGCCTTGACCGTCGAAGCATCGGGAATGACCATGAACTTGATGCCGTCAACCAGCGGCCGCTTCGATCCCACCATGCCGTCCGGCTTGCCGTCGTTCTTCGGCGAGACATAACCGTCAAACTTGGCAAGGTGAACGTATTCGCCCTTCTTCCACGTGTCCCACTGGAATGGACCGGTTCCGATCGGCTTGTCGAACGTACCGTCGGCAGCAACGGAATCGGGAGAGATGATGCCGGTATAGCCACATTCGGGCCGTGACATCAGGCCGAGGAAAACCGCCGACGGCCTTTCCAGCGTCATCGTCACGGTCGATGCGTCCACAGCCGTGATACCGGTCACATGCACGGCGCCATTGCCGTCGAAGTCCTTGATGCAGGTCCATTTGGTCTGCGGGTCCATGTAGCGGTTCCAGTTCCAGACGACATCCTGCGCCGTCAGAGCCTTGCCGTTGTGAAACGTCACGCCGCCGCGCAGCTTGAACGTATAGCTGAGCCCGTCCGGCGCCATGTCGACACTTTCCGCGAGAAGCGGCTTGACCTCGCCATTATTGGCATAGCCGACGAGCCCTTCGACGATATGGAGGATCACACCGTCGGTATTGCCGTCGCGGTTGACGCCGGGATTGCTGCTGCGCAGATCGGAACTTTGCGCCACGACGATATCGCGGGCCGCCGCCGTACCGGCCAGCACCATCATCATGGTACCGGCAAGGAGAATGGTTTTCATTGTTCTACCCTCTTTTATGGTTGATTATGACTGGAATTCGTCCCAGCAGGCGCGCGAAAGCCTGCCGATGGTTTCGAGAGACACCGTGTATCCCGGCGTCCCGTCCGGCATCGCCTGCGGCACCTGATCGGTATAGGCGGCGATGATGTAGAAGGGCGCACCGTCGCGGTAGACGATGCCCGCGTCCATGCGGCCGCGCTTGCCGCGCCCCCCCTTGCTCGCCACCTTTGTTTCGAACGGCAGCCGCGAATGGATGCCGTAACGCAGCACCTGGTTTTTCAGGGTTTGCAGCGCGTATTGGCAAAGCTCGGTCGAACAGCCGAGTTTGGCAGCCGCCTCCCCTGACGTCTGCGCATCGAGAATGGCCTGCAAGAGCATGACCTGATCGGCGGCCGTGGTCGTCGTGACCGCGCCCAGCGCATGATCCGGCGACAGCGCCAGCGGCGGGATGAGGAACCGGTGATGGGTTCCGCTCATGCCGATCGACTTGCAATAGAGATCGACCTCTTCCAACGTCAGCCGCTCGAACACCATCTTGGTGCAGACATTGTCGCTCAGCACCATCATGCCGGTAATCGCGTCGCGCAGCGAGATGACGATGCCGGGCGTCAGATAACGGAAGATGCCGCTCGCCACTTCCTCGGCGAGACGCTGCTCGTAGACGATCTTCTCATCGAGATCGAGACGCCCCTCGCCGACGGCCTTGAGGGCTGCCATCATGATCGAGGTCTTGCGGGTGCTGGCGGACGGGGTCTCTTCGTCCGCGCCACGACCAAAAGTTTCGCCGGTCAGCAGATTGCGGACACAGTAGCGGGTGATGAAGGACTGCGCATCGCAAATCGCATTCAGCCGGTCGGCCGCCTTGCTCGAAGTCGTCATCGTGTTCATATCAGGCCTCCAGACGCCATTTCAGTTTGACCCCGCCGTTCTCGTTGAGATCGAGCGCGGGGATGGCCGACAAAAGGCGTCGTGTGTACGCCTCCTTCGGCTTGTCGAAGATCGTGTTGCGGTCGCCCTGTTCGATGATGCGGCCGTCCTGCATGACGATGACGCGGTCGGCCACCTGCTCGACGACACCGAGATCGTGGCTGATGAACAGGCAGGAAAAGCCGTAGCGTTTCTGCAGATCGGAAAAGAGCGTCAGAACCTGCGCGCGGACAGTGACGTCAAGCGCCGAAACCGGCTCGTCGGCGATCAGGAATTTCGGCCGCCGGGCAATGGCGCGGGCGATCGCAACGCGCTGGCGTTGACCACCGGAAAGCTCGTGCGGATAGCGCAGGGCATATTCGGTACCGAGACCAACCTCGTCGAGCGTTTCATAGGCCCGCTTCGTCTTGGCGGCCCGATCAATGCCGGGCACAAGCCGCAAGGCTTCCTCGACCAGCGAAAGGATCGTCATGCGCGGATCAAGCGACGAATAAGGATCCTGAAAGACCATCTGGCAGTTCAGCCGATAGTCCTGCCAGTCCGCCGACCGTTCACGACCCTGAAACAGGATTTCGCCGCTACTCTGGTTCACCAGCCCGGCGATGGTGCGGCCGAGCGTCGTCTTTCCCGAGCCGGAGCCGCCGACCAGCGCGACCACTTCGCCGGCATGGATATCGACGCTGACGCCATGCAGCGCGCGCTTCGCCGTTCCCTTCTTGAAAAACGATTTGCGGCCGGGATAATCGACCACGATGTTACGGGCCGAGATCATCGGCGCCGATACGGTGTCGATCGTGCGAACCTCGCCGCGGATCGGCAGCGATGAGAGCAGTTTGCGCGTATAGGGATGCAGCGGTGTTTCGAGAATCTGCTCCGTCGTGCCCTGCTCGACGACCGACCCTTTTTCCATCACCACGATACGGCTGGTATAGCGCGCCACCATCGGCAGATCATGGCTGATCAGGAGAACGGCCGTGCCCTCGGCCTTGGTCAGTTCGACCATCAGCTCCATGACATCGCGCTGGATGACGGCATCGAGCGCTGTCGTCGGCTCGTCGGCGATCAAAAGCGCCGGTTTCAGGAGCATGACGGAGGCGAGCATGATGCGCTGGCGCATGCCGCCGGAGAATTCATGCGGATAGGCCGAAAGCGCGCCTTCCGGATCGCGAATGCCGACGCGCTGCAGCATGCCGAGAATGCGTTCACGCCGCGTGGCCGCCGGCACATTGGTGTGGAGCGTCAGCCCCTCCTCCAGCTGCCGGCCGATGGTCATCGACGGGTTGAGCGATGTCATCGGCTCCTGGAACACCAGCCCGATTTCCGCTCCGCGCAATTCGCGAAGCCCGGCCGCACTCATCGACAGGACGTCGCGTCCCTTGAAGGTTACCTGCCCGCCGGTCACCGTGATGGCGGGCGGCAGAAGCGAGATGATCGCGCGCGTCGCCAATGATTTGCCGGAACCGCTTTCGCCGACGATGCCGAAGATTTCGCCGGGCTCGATGTCGAAGCTGACCTTCTTCACCACCTCGACGCCGCGCTGGGCAACCTCGAGTGTCAGATCACGCACGCTGAGAAGTCTTTCCTGTGTCATTTCAGACCTCGCATGCGGGGATCGAGCTTGTCGCGGAGCGCGTCGCCGAGAAGATTGATGCCGAGCAACGTCAGCGCGATGCAGAGGCCGGGGAAAAGACCGAGCCAGACGGCCTGTTCGATAAACGGACGGCCGGCCGCCAGCATATTGCCCCAGGTGGGCGCCGGTGGCGGCACGCCGAGGCCGAGGAAGCTCAGCGCGCTCTCCGACAGGATCGCCCAGCCGAACATCGACGTCGACAGGACGGTGATCGGCGCCAGGCAATTCGGCAGGATATGGCGCATCATGGTGTAGAGTTCGCCATTGCCCATAATCTTGGAGGCTTCGATGAACTCCCGTTCCCGCAGGGACAGCACCGCGCCGCGAACGACACGCGCCATCGACGGCGTGTAGGCAATGCCGAGCGCGAAGATGATGCCGTATTGGTTTGCCCCGAAGACGGCGAGCAGGCCCAGCGCCAGCAGAATGCCCGGGAAAGCCAGAAGCGCATTGTTGACCGCCATGATCACCGCATCGACCCAGCCCCGGGCGTAACCGCTGACCAATCCGATCAGCGTTCCGGCAATCGCCGCCAGCGAGACCGTGAGGGCGCCGATCCAGACGCTGGCGCGGGCACCGACCATGATGCGGCTCAGGACATCGCGACCGAATTCATCGGTTCCCAGCCAGTGCTCCGCGCTCGGCGCCGCGAGGCGGGCGGTGAAGCTCAGCTTCATCGGATCGAATGGGGTCCAGAAGAGACCGAGTACCGCGACGGCGAGCAATAGAGCGATCAGGATGCCGCCGATGAGGCCATTGAACGTATAATTTTTCATTCGGCCACCACACGCGGATCGAAGAGGGGATAGAGCAGGTCGACGATCAGGTTGACGAGCACGTAGGACAAGGCGACGAACAGCAGGCAGCCCTGGATGACCGGATAATCGCGCTGAAAAATACTGTCGACCATCAGCCGGCCGAGGCCCGGAATGGTGAAGACCGTTTCGATAACGGCGATGCCGCCAAGCAGGTTGCCGAGGATCAGGCCGATCATCGTCCACGTGGGGCCGAAGGCATTTTTGAAGGCGTGTTTCCAGAGAACGGCACTTTCGGACAGGCCCTTTGCCCGCGCATGGGTGATGTAGTCCAGCCGCAGCACTTCCAGCGTCGAGGCCCGTGCCATACGGATCAGCACGCCCATCTCGTGGATCACCAGCGTCATCACCGGTAGGACCAGATAGAGCAGGCCGCCGACGAGGTTATCGCCGATCGAGACATAACCCAGCACAGGCAGCCAGCCGAGCTTCAGGCCGAAGAACAGAAGCAGCAACAGGCCCAGCCAGAATGTCGGGATCGACAGCAGCACCGTCGCCGTACCGACAAGGGCAAGGTCGGTCAGGCTGTTTTGGCGCCAGGCGGCGATGACGCCGGCCGGAACGGCGATCAGGCTGGCGAGCAATACGGCGACAAGGATGATCTGCGCGCTGACGGCGAAATGCGAGACGACCAGTTGCAGTACCGGCTCGTCGTTGACGATCGACCGGCCGAAGTCGCCGGTCAGGACGTTTCCACCCCAGATCAGGAACTGTTCGGGCAGCGACTTGTCGAGACCGAGCTCGGAGCGCATTTCGGCGATCTGATCGGGCTGTGCCATATCGCCAAGCATCAGGGCCGCCGGATCACCGGGAATGAAGCGGATCAGCGCGAACACCGTGATCGCCACGATCACGACTGTCGGCATCGCCATGAGCAGGCGGTTTAAGATAAATCTGAACATCGGTTCCCCTGAACACGATTGGATGCGGGATCGCTGCCGTTTGCCGGCTTGTTTGTGAAGGAACTATGATGGTTTTGCTAAATGCGCGCAATATTATGCATTTTTGTCATAGACCTATGCAGAAGCGGCGCGCGCTTTCCAGTGCCGGATCATCGAAAAATGCAACCAGCCAAGCGGGTTAGCGCGGTTCCTGCGAAAGGGCGATCTGGCGTTTGAGCGCATCCATCAACCCCTGCGCGGCGAGTGATGGCGGAACGCCCGCAGGCTTTGCAAGGCCGAACTCCTGGGTGGATGCGGGAACGAACGGGCGCTGGACGATTCGCAGATGCCGGTAGAGATTGGCATAGAAGCTGCTGATGATGCCGATACCGAGGCCATGCGCGGCATAGGCGCAGGCGGAGCTGTTGGTGTGGGTCTCGATCTTGACGTTCTGCTTCACCCCTGCCCGCTTGAAGGTCTGATCGAGCAGCATGCGTGTCGGCCGCTGGCGGCCGATCAGGATCAGGGGGATATTGCGCAAGTCCTTTGGCGTGATTTCCGCAAGCCCGGCCAAGGCATGGTTTTCCGGAATGACACAGACACTGATGCCGCTCGCCACCGGCTCCATCTCGATGCCCGGCCCCACCTGTCCCTCGTAGCGCAGGAAACCGAAATCGATCACCCGCTGCTCGACCAGCCTCGTGATGGCAGTGGTCGTCTCGAAAAAGGTTTCGATGCGCACGCTCGGATATTCCCTGGCATAGTCCATCAGCATCGCCGGGGCAAAATCCTCCCACATGCTACTCGGCAAGCCGATGCGAACGACCTCCGGCCCCGTCGCGCCGCTGCGCAGGTCTTCCGCCAGTCCGGAGAAGCGGTTCAATCCGAGCAGGATATTTTCAGCGTCGCGCGCCAGAATCGTCGCCTCCGGCGTCGGGATCAGGCGCCCCTTGTCGCGGGCAAACAGATTGAGCGACAGGTCGGATTCGAGCTGCTGCAGCAGCCGGCTGACGCCGGACTGGCTCAGTCCCATGCTCTTGGCCGTCGCGATCGTCGATCCCGTCGCAAGCAAGGTCTTCAGCACTTCCAGCTGCCGGAAATTGATCATCAGCAAAGCTCCCTTCAGAGCAAAATCAAATATGCGATCCCGATCGCAGGCTTTACGGCCAATCGCGCAAATAGGCGAGAAACAGCGCCGCGGATTTTGGCAGCGGATGCTGAGCCGAGGTTACGATGGCATAGGTGACGGGCAAGGCGGGCTCAAGCGGGACCAGTGCCAGCGGCAGCGACAGATATTCCCGGGCCAGCAATTCGCTGACGATGGCAATGCCCAGCCCCTCCGCCGCGAGCCCACAGGCACAGCCCACCGAATGCGCTTCGATCGCCGGGCGCTGGCGCAGTCCCTGCTTGTAGAACAGGGCTTCGAGTTCATGACGCACCGGCCGCTCCCGGTTCAGCAGGATGAGATCCTGCGACTTGAGGTCGGCGACGGAGAGAGCCGCACGGCCGGCCAGATCGTGATCCCGGTGCAGCGCACAGAGATTGCGCGATGGCAGCAGGATTTCCTGTCGAAGGCCGGATGTCGGCGATGGCAGGCGGGTAAAACCGATATCCGCCTCGCCATCGGCCACCATACGCTCGATCGCCAGATAGGTGCCGGAGGAAATCTCGACGCGGACAGGCCCGTTCTCGGAGAGGAAGCGCTTGACGAGGCGCGGCACCAGCGTCGCCGACAGGCTGGCGGGAAACGCCAGCCGCAGGGGAATTTCCTGGGACCGGCCGTTCTCCATTTCCTGCGCAAGCACCTTCAGCGCCGTCAGACGGTCCGAGATAGCCCGGATTTCCGGTCCCAGCTGTACCCCTTCCCGCGTTGGCGACAACCTGTTCTTGTCACGCTCGAACAGCCGGACGCCCAGATACAATTCAAGCTGATGCAGAAGCCGGCTGGCATTCGACTGCGAAATCCCAAGCTCCACTGCCGCAGCGATTGTCGAGCCCGTCGCCGCGATCGCGTCATAGGCCTGTATATGTTTGACGCTGATCGTCAGGTCGCCGTCCTTCGTCATTCCCGCTCCTGAAATTGAATAGCCCGACCCGCAAACCGCATAAGATTGAACAGCTCCGCGAAGGCGCACATGCTGAGGCGCAACAACGAAGACTTTGTGGAGACATTCGTCAATGGTGACGGCAATCGAAAAAATCGCCCATCACGTTTCGTCGCGTTCAGCGGCTTCGCCGCTGGCCTTGCGGCGCGCAAGCCAGGCTGTCACCGATACGATCGGCTGTATGCTCGCAGGCGCGGAGGATGGTGCGACGCGTTCCGTCGCAAAGGCGTTTTGTGGCGATATCGGCGAGAACGGCACATCCATGGTGGTCGGAGGCCGGCATGCATCGGCCTCGGTCGCGGCACTGGTGAATGGAACGGCGGCACATTGCCTGGACTTCGACGACAATTTCCATCCAGCCCGCGCCCATGCCTCGGCGGTTCTGGTTCCGGCCCTGCTGTCGATCGCGACAGCCAATGCCGGCATCTCCGGCCTGCAATTCCTGCGCGCCTATCTCGCAGGGCTGGAAGCGCAGGCCGCCGTCGGATATGGCGTGAATCCATCTCACTACAACAGGGGATGGCACGGAACATCGACGGTCGGATGCATTGGCGCAGCTGCCGGTGTGGCAAGCCTCCTCGGCCTTGGCGCAGATGGGATTGCACACGCGATGAGCATCGCCACCAGTTTCGCAGCCGGCCCCAAGGGCCAGTTCGGCACAGCGGTCAAACCGCTTCATGCCGGCATGGCCGCACGCAATGCGGTCGAAGCCGCCCTGCTTGCAAGGGCGGGATTGGCCGGTCGGCTCGATATTCTGGAGCGGTCCCAAGGGTTTCTCGACCTGACCGGTGGCGATGCGGCCAGGGGCTGGGATACGCTGTCCTTCGATGACAGCCACATCATCGAAACCCGGGGGCTGGTCGCCAAGCGGCATCCCTGCTGCGCGTCTACGCACCGAGCCATCGATGGGATGCTCGACCTTCGCGACCGGTTCGGCTTCACGGCGGACGATGTCGTTGGAATAGAAACAAAGGTGGGGATCTCTGCCGTCGACAACCTCGCCTATCCCGAGCCTGCCGACCCGATGCAGGCGCGCTTTTCGATGCAATATTGCCTGACCGCCGCCCTCGTTCAGGGCGGCCTGTCGCTTTCCGACTTCACCGATCAGGCGATTTTCAGGCCGGATATTCGCCGCCACATGGCAAAGGTTTCCATGACTGCTTACTCCGCCGCAGAAGAGCAGGGCCTGGAGCGCCTGCCGCACAAAATTGTTGTCCGCCTCGCGGACGGGCGCCTGCTGGAGACCGAAAAGCTGCATGCAACGGGATCGGTGGAGATCCCCCTGAGCGACACCGACCGGCACGCAAAGTTTCGCGATTGCCTCGCCTGGGCCGGCCTTGCTGAGACGGATCATCTCTACGAGAGTTTATGCACTCTCCCGGATGCACCCTCAGTACAGGGAGCGTTTGCAGCCGTGATGCTCCATGCCCGGGAAAGCCAGCCCGCAGATTCCGCGCGCCTTTGAGCCCCAGATCAGTCGCCGAGAAGCTGACGGTCGTCGCCGTCGCGGTGGGAGACGAGTTGTTGCTTGATCCGCCGCAACGTCGCCGTTGCCTGCGGCTGCATGTGATAGGCAACCAGGCTGGCGAGGATATCGACAAGCGCGAGATAGGCGATGCGCGTCGCGGTCGGATGGTAGATGTTGCTGCCTTCCGGCAGGTCGACCGGAACGGTGATATCGGCAGCGCGGGAAACCGGACTGCCGCTTTGCGTCAGCGCGATGGTGATGACTTTCTGATCGCGGGCAGCCATGAAAGATCGCACCAGTTCGGCGTTGCGGCCCGAAAACGACGAACCGATCACAACGTCGCCACGCCGGGCGGCGGCCGCCATCATCAGTTGCATGCCGTGATCGGCGCTTGCGGTGATGCGCAGCCCCAGACGGAAGAGGCGGTTCTGCAATTCGCTGGCGATCATCGAGGAGTTGCCGCCGGAACCGAAGGCATAGATCATCTTCGCTTCCGCCAGCAGCGCAGTCGCCTGCCCGATCGCGTCAAAGTCGAGGCTGCGATGCAGCAGGAAAAGCGCGTTCTGTGCCTTGGAAACGACGTCCTGCGCCACATCGGCAGGCTCCCGGCTCGCCGGCTCAGGCTTCAGATAGCGCGCGCCGACATAGGTGGTCCGCGCCAGCTGCACCTTGAAATCGGCAAAACTGTCGCAGCTGAGCCGCCGGCAGAAGCGTGTTACGGTTGGCGGCGAAACGCCGGCCTTGGCCGCAAGTTCGATGATCGAGGCATTCACCGCAAATTCGAAGTCGGTCAGCAGGATTTCGGCGATGCGGCCTTCGGCTTGCGAAAACTTCGCCTTGCCGTCCTGAAGCGTGGTGAAAATATCCATTGGAATAGACCTTGAACGAGATTACCGGGTTGCCTTGAGAAGACCTGCGGCGGCGGTTTCCGGGCTGATTTGTCCAGATTCGTAAGCTTGATGGATACGGCCCGGCCTTGTAAATTATTTTCTTCCAACATTGACATACGATCATGAAAGGCGGATTTTGGCCAGAGAAAACGTCATATATGAAAATTATTTCGATTCTGGAGTAGCCGTGCGCGATCCTTTCCGCAATCCGTTTCCATCCTCCGACCCGACCCGTCATGCGATCTGGCAAATGCTGGTCGAGCGAGACATCGATGCCTTCCTCACTGCCGACTGGTCCAGGGTCGCCGGTGATTTCGTCGAGGACGGGTTCATCGGCATTGATGGCAAACGTGAGACGAGCCCCGACAAATGGCGCCTCG
The DNA here is from genome assembly GCF_001687365.1 of Pararhizobium polonicum. Lineage (GTDB taxonomy): Bacteria > Pseudomonadota > Alphaproteobacteria > Rhizobiales > Rhizobiaceae > Pararhizobium > Pararhizobium polonicum. Next base: position 331,939 of record NZ_LGLV01000008.1, on the reverse strand, counting down.
CCTTCCCGTCGCTGGCGGCCTATCGCGCCGAGTGGCTGCGGCAGGCGCTGGATTTCGCCGAACAGGATTTCGCAGACGATCCGCGCACGGCCATCTTTGCCACCACGACACTCGAAGACATCGAGATCGAAGGCGACATGGCGCTGGCCCGCAAGAAATTCGACGGCAGCCTGAAAAAGTCGGACGGCAGCATCGATATCCTCAAGTGGCAGACATTGTACTATTGCCGCCTGCACGAGGGGCGGTGGAAAATCTGTGGCTTCACCGGCTATCTGCCCAATCCGATGGGCGGGGCCTGAGCGGATAAGCACGAGGCAAAGGCATTGCGCATCTTCACTGCCGTCCTGGCGACCGAAACGAATACATTCTCGCCGATCTGCGTCGATCGCCGCGCCTTCGAAGCCTCGCTCTATGCGCCGCCGGGCAAGCATCCGGGAACACCGACGCTATGCTCCGCGCCGATCACGGTTGGCCGCCGGCTGGCTGCAGAAAGAGGTTTCGACCTTATCGAGGGAACGGCTGCCTGGGCCGACCCGGCAGGCCTCGTCAATCGCCTTACCTATGAGGGACTGCGCGACGAGATCCTCGGCCAGTTGCGCGCGGCCCTTCCGGTCGATGCCGTGGTGCTCGGCCTTCATGGCGCGATGGTTGCCGATGGCTATGAGGATGCAGAGGGGGACTTCCTCGCCCATGTTCGCACCATCGTCGGGCCGAATATTCTCGTCTGCGCCGAGCTCGACCCGCACAGCCATCTGACCGCAAAACGTCAGGCAGCAGCGGATTTCTTCGTCTACTTCAAGGAATTCCCGCATACGGATTTCGTCGATCGCGCCGAAGACCTCTGGCGCATCGCGCTCGGCACGCTGGACGGCCGCCTCAAGCCGGTCATGTCGGCTTTCGACTGCCGAATGATCGACGTCTATCCGACCTCGCGCGAGCCGATGCGCTCGTTCGTCGACAGGATCATGCGGATCGAAGCGGAGGACCCGGATATTCTCTCCATTTCCGTCGTCCACGGCTTCATGGCCGGCGATGTGCCGGAGATGGGCACCAAAATGGCCGTCGTCACCGACGGCAAGCCGGAGAAGGGTAATGCGCTTGCGCGCGAACTCGGACTTGAGCTTTTCGCCAGACGCGGGACCTTCATCATGCCGCAGATCGACGAGAAGGAAGCCGTTTCCCGCGCGCTATCGGCAACCGGCGGACCGGTCGTAATCGCCGATGTATGGGACAATCCCGGCGGCGGCACGGCCGGCGATGCGACCGTGCTGCTGGCGGAACTGCTGGCCCAAGACGCAAAGAACGTGGCTGTCGGGACGATCTGGGACCCGATGGCGGTGCAGATCTGCATGGCGGCTGGCGAAGGCGCCGAGATCCAGTTGCGCTTCGGCGCGAAATCGGCTCCTGGCACCGGCAACCCTGTCGATGACACTGTCAGGATCATCAAGCTGGTGCGCAATGCCGAAATGCGGTTCGGGCAGAGCCAGGTGCCCTTCGGCGACGCCGCGCATATCCGTCTCGACGGCATCGACATCATCCTGAACTCCACCCGGGCGCAGAGTTTCGACCCCAGCCTGTTCTCCGTGATGGGTATCGACCCGACATCGAAGAGCATATTGGTGATCAAGTCGACCAATCACTTCCATGCCGCCTTCGCGCCGATCGCCTCGGAAATTCTCTATTGTTCGGCCGGCACCCCCTATCCGAACGATCCGGCCCGCACGGACTACCGCCGGGCTCCGCGCGATATCTGGCCGATGGTGGATGACCCGCATGGGATGGAGCCAGCCGCCTCTTCTACCCGCCGTTGATCAAGGCCAGAACAAGCTGGTGGATGTTGCCGCCGTTACTGAGTTCGGCCCGGTCGAAATCCCGGCTCTGCTGCCGTTGCGCGCGGGAGAGTTCGCCAAGGCGCGTCGTCAGTTCGGTCCTGATCTTCTGGCACTTGGGATCATCCGGGACTGTCAGGCCCACGGACGTGGCTTCGATCTTTTTCACCATGTCCTTGATCTGGTCACCGTGAACCAGTTCATGTCTGTGCACACCCGCGATGAAGATGTCCCATTTCGCCGCGACGGCAGCCGGAAGACGTTCGGCCGGTTTCGGCAGCGTGTAGGTGATGGTGAGCTTCGGCCGCGCCGTGACGAGGACGCAGGCACCGCCCTGCGGCTCGTATTTTCTGGTCCAGGTCAGTTTGAAATTGGTAAAGGCGATGGCACGGCCTGAGTTGCCAACCTTGGGTCCCCGCTCGCCGATCGATGCATAGAGCGCACCGCCCGTCCGGCCGGCGACCGCATAGGTCTGCACCTTTTCGACGGCCTGCCATTCCTGCGCAGCGGCCGGGAATGACGCCAAAAAGCCGATCAGCAAACAAAAACCCATGCCTGTTTTCACGATAAGTCCCTTGTTGCTCAGCCAAGTTTCGCGCCGTTCGCGGTGACATAAACGGCATAAAGCGAACTTGTTGCCGTAATGAACAGCCGGTTGCGCCGGGGGCCACCGAAAGTCAAGTTCGAGACGATTTCAGGGATGCGGATCTTGCCGATCAGCGTCCCGTCCGGATCATGGCAGTGAACGCCGTCCTGCGCGCTCGCCCAGATCCGGCCCGCCCTGTCGACCCTGAAACCGTCGAACATGCCGTTGGTGCAGGTCGCGAAAACCTCGCCGCTTGAAAGTTTCCCCTCTGGCGAAACCGAGAACCGCCGGATGTGGCGCGGCCCGTTTTCCAGGTGGCTGGCACCGGTATCGGCGATATAGAGGTGCCGCTCGTCCGGAGAAAAGGCAAGGCCGTTCGGTTTTTCGAAATCATCAGCGACCTTTGTCACGGCTCCGGATTGCGGGTCGACACGATAGACGTGGCAACCGCCGATCTCTTCCTCGCCATAGTCGCCCTCGTAATCATGCATGATCCCGTAGGATGGGTCGGTAAACCAGATCGAACCATCAGACTTGACGATGACATCGTTCGGCGAATTGAACCGCTTGCCCTCGAACGTCTCGGCGATGACCTGCACCGTGCCGTCAAACTCCGTGCGCGTCACTCGCCGCGTCAGGTGCTCGCAGGTCACCAGCCGGCCCTGATTGTCCACCGTATTGCCGTTGGAGTTGTTCGAGGGCTGCCGGAAGACGGATACCGCCCCGCTGGTTTCATCAAAACGCAGCATCCGATTGTTCGGAATGTCCGAGCACACGAGATAGCGGCCCGGCGCAAACCAGGCAGGCCCCTCCAGCCAGCGCCCGCCCGTCCACAATCGATCGACGCGGGCATGGCCGACGAAACACGCGGCAAAGCGCGAATCCAGAACCTCAAACCCTGTTCCCTCAATCGCCCCGAACATGTCCTCTCCCTCCTCGTATCAGGCCCCGCTGCTTACGGGCCGTTGTTTCTTTTGGATGATAGCGATAACATACGCGGGCACAACCAAGTTTTTTGCAGCAATCGGCCATGCGGAAACAGCAATGACGAAGATAAACGACGGCAAGACGACCGAAGCGCCGACCATGAACGACGTCGCCCGCCGCGCCGGTGTTTCCGCCATGACCGTATCACGGGCTCTAAAGGAAGGCAGTCACGTCTCCAGCGCGACGCGCGAGCGGATCACCCGGGCCATCAACGAGCTCGGTTATGTTCTCGATCAATCGGCCGGCAGCCTTTCCTCCCGGCGCACGGGCTTTGTCGCCGCGATCATTCCGTCCATCAACAATTCGAATTTTTCCGACACGGCACGCGGTATCACCGATGCGCTGGAGGGAACCGGCCTGCAACTGCTGCTGGGCTATACCAACTATTCCGTCGAGCGCGAGGAAGAGCTGATCGAAGCCATGCTCCGGCGGCGGCCGGAAGGGATCATCCTGACCGGCGGCTCTCACACGCCGAAAGGCCGGCGCATGCTGGAACAGGCCGGCATCCCGGTTATCGAGACATGGGACCGTCCGGCCCAGCCGATCGACAAGGTGGTCGGGTTTTCGAACGGCGAGGCGATGGAGCTTCTGGTCGAAACCCTCGCGCGCAAGGGTTATCGGCGCTTCGGCTATATCGGCGGCGTCACCGCGCGCGATACACGCGGCAGCCAGCGCCGGGCAGGATTTGTCCGTGCCCTGGAAAGATTGGGCCTGTCATCCGACCGGGTGATCTCCTTCGGGGTCCCGCCCATCTCGATGGAACAGGGCGCGCAGGCGGTCGTCAGCATGCTGGAGCGCTGGCCGGACACGCAGGTGGCCCTGTGTGTTTCTGATCTTTCCGCCTTCGGAGCGCTGATGGAGTGTCAGCGGCGCGGCCTGAAGGTGCCGCAGGATATTGCCATTGCCGGCTTCGGTGACTACGAGATCGCCGCCTGCTGTCATCCGCGCATGACGACCGTCAATGTCGATTGCTACGGCATCGGCCGGCAGGCCGCACTCAAGCTGACGCAAACCATCCAGGCACAATCCCCCGGAACGCCGGAGCCCGTCACCCTGACCGGCTTCCGCGTCATCGAGCGCGAAAGCACGTGAACCCACTCTGGGAAAAGATGATCCGGCTGGCCGAGCGCCGGAAGCCGCGCTGATCGTCCATACCGTTCAGGCGGGTTGCAGGGACGCGTTGAGGGACAGGAGCAGCTGCCGCTTCGCGGCCTCGAAAGCGGCGGATGTCCGGTCTCGCTTCTTCGGCAGTTCGATCGTGATTTCATCCAGGATACGTCCCGGCCATGGCCGCATGACGATGATACGGTCTGCAAGAACGAGGGCCTCGTCGATATCATGTGTCACGAGAATGAGCGTCGGGCGCGTTTCGGACCAGATGTCGAGCAGATGATCCTGCAGATCGGTGCGTGTGAACGCATCCAAGGCCGAAAACGGCTCATCCAGAAGCAGCACCTCCGGCCGGGTGACCAGCGCACGGGCGATCGCCACCCTCTGGGCCTGACCACCGGACAACTCCTTCGGCCAGCGGTGGCCAAGTTTCGCCAGACCGACCTTTTTCAAGGCAGCCTCGACCCGCCGCCCGCGATCCGCGCCGTCGAGTTCGGCAAGGCCGAAGCCGACATTGTTGGCAACCGTCAGCCAGGGCAGAAGTCGCGGCTCCTGAAAGATGAGATTGATCAGCGGATGCGGCTGGCTGACGGGCTCGCCATTCAACTCGACCGTTCCGCGCGTGGGAGTTTCAAGCCCGCTGATCAGCCGCAACAGCGTGCTCTTGCCACAACCGGACCCGCCGATGACGGCAATGATTTCGCTCCGGGCCACGCTGAGCGAAAAGCCCTCGAGCGCGTGCACGCCGTTTGCATAGGTTTTTCCGAGATTTCGCAGCGTCAGCATCGGCTCACTCCCCGCGCCTGTAGCTATCCTGCCATGTCAGGAAAGGCGCCGTTGCCGCCAGCAACAGACTGTCCGTCACCTTGCCGACGATGGCGAAGGTGATGATGGCGGCCATGATCTGGTCGGGTTTGCCCAGTTGCTGACCATCAACGAGAAGATAGCCCAGCCCTTCCGATGCCCCCATGAATTCTGCCGCGACGACGAACATCCAGCCAAGGCCGAGGCCGGATCGCAAGGCAAGCACATAAGCCGGGAGGACGGCCGGCAGCATGATCCGCCGCACCAGAGCAAAACCGGACAGCCGGAAGATCCGCCCGACCTCGACGATCTTGCGATCGACCGACAGGATGGCGCCCGACACACCGAGATAGACCGGAAAGAAGACACCGACAGCGATCAGCGCCACCTTTGAGGCCTCGAAAATTCCGAACCAGAGAATGAACAGAGGCACCCAGGCGATCGACGGAATGGAGCGCAGCGCCTGAAGCGACGGATCGATCAGGCGGCGGGCCAGTCCGAAATATCCGGTCACGGCGCCGGCAATGGTGGCCGCGACAGTGCCGAGGACAAATCCGAAGAACACTCTGACCGTCGTAATGCCGATGTGGTTGAACAGCTCGCCGGACTTCAAAAGCACCCACAGGGTCGCCAGAACCCTGGATGGCGGCGGCATGAGGCGGCCGGAAAACCAGCCAGCGGCAACCGCAACTTCCCAGAACAGCAGGCCCACAGCAGGCACGATGACAGCGGCCAGCGCTTGCCGGCTCAGGCCATAAAACGCCGACGCCGCGGCTGAGCGCGACGCCTTTATCTCGGTTTTGATTCCAGTCCCGGCCAGATCCGCCATGACGATGCTTTACGCCTTTACTGCGTTTTGCCGACAGCGAAACTGTCGTCGATCAGCTCGTTGGTAACCTTCTGGATATCGACGTCGGCCGGAAGAACACCCGCACTCTGCAAGGCGAGGCCTGCTTTCGAGATCGTATCGCGCTGCAGGTCGCCGATCGTCGGCTGGGAGATGTCGGTGCGTTCGAGCTGCTTGGCGATCACGTCCTCGGGCAGTTTTGCCGCTTCGACCAGCGCCGCCTTCAGGGCGGCGGGATCGGCGATCGCCTGCGCCCGCGCCTGCTCATAGGTGGCGATGACGCGCTTGACGATATCCGGATGCTCGGTGGCGAAGGTCTCGGTGGTGTTGAGCACGCCCCATGTGTTGTTTTCCGGCTTGCGATAGAACAGCTTCGCCTTTTCCTCCACTTCCGCGGAAGCCATCAGCGGATCAAGACCGGCCCAGGCATCGACGTCACCGCGCAAGAGCGCCAGCTTGCCGTCGGCATGCTGCAACAGCACCAGCGTCACGTCGGTTTCCTTCAGTCCGGCATCGGCCAGCGCACGAACGAGAAAGATATGCGGATCCGTGCCGCGCGTCACCGCGATCGTCTTGCCCTTCAGGTCCTGAACGGTGGCAATGGGGCTGTCCGCACGGGTGACCAAAGCGGTCCATTCAGGGCGGGAGAAGACATAGACCGATTTGATCGGGTTGCCGTTGACCCGCGAAATCAACGCAGCGGCGCCGGCCGTCGAGCCGAAATCGATCGATCCGGCACTGAGGAATTCCAGCGCCTTGTTGGAGCCGGCGGACTGCACCCAGCGGATGCTGATATTGTCTTTGACGAATTCCTTCTCGAGCAGACCTTCCTTTTTCAAAAGAAGCCCGACCGGATTGTAGGTTGCCCAATCGATCCTGATTTCCGAAAGATCCGCCGCCTGGGCCGAGGCCAGCCCGAAACTCAAAGCCGCCGCCACACCGATCATTGCCGAACGAAACAAGCCCATATCCATCCCCTATTGTTGGCATCGCCACTCTGCGTTGGGATAAGCCTACGGGCAAAGGCCATGGGGCGTGAAAGTCGGAATGTCTATTTCTATAGAATTTATGGAAATAATTTTCTCAGTGAAACTTGCCGGGATTGCCCTGTGCTTTCACCTTCTTTTCCAGCAAGGATAGCAGGCCGTAGCCGCCGGTCCATCTGCCAAAGCCGCTTTCGATATTGATATGGCCCGCTTGCCCGAGATTTTTGACCGGCGTCCTCCAGAGACGGCAATAGAGCGACAGGCTTTCAAGCGGCATGTAGATATCGTTCAGGCTTCCAACCGTGATCGTTGGAAAGGGCAGCGTCCGGGTTGGCATCCGGCCAAAGTGGATGGCGCCAGGATGCAGGTTTTCCGTGGTCGACAGGTCGCAGGGCGCAACGAGCAAAGCGCCCTTGATCAGCCGCGCGAATGGACTATCCGCGCATTTCGCAGCCAGCAGGCAGCCAAGGCTATGGGCGACGATATAGGCCGGTCCTTCCTGAGCAAGAACCTCTTCGAGACGCTTCGTCCAGGTCTCGATCCTGGGAGATTTCCAGTCGTCCTGCTCGACCAGCCGGCTGTTTGCATCGTCCTTGAGCCAGAACCGCTGCCAATGTCCATCGTCGGAGCCGTTCAACCCGGGCAAGATTAAGGTGAGTGTCATCTGGTTTCCCCGCTGTGGCACCCCGTCAACTCTGGGATTAACGGGCGCGCTGCTCCAATGCGAAGATCTCCTCGGAAATTTCGGATATGCGGTCGCGCAAGGCACGCCGCGCCCGGTAACCCATGCCGCCGCCTCCCAGGATGCCCGCATCATCAAGATCCAGCTTTGCCTCCAGCTGGTCTCTCATCGTTTGAAGGCGGTCGAAATGTCTCAGCAAACTCATCATGTCCTCACATCCACAGCGCGAAAATCCCGCATCGTGATTATCAAAAGGTATGGCGAGCATTATTGTCTATAAATTTGATAGACTAAAGGAACTGGCAACTACACGCGGCGGTGATTGCAAAAAATCCGGCCGTTGATCATTCCGATGACTGAAAATTTCCGCTGCAAGCGCTCACGGACCATCGAGCACATAACGGCATTCCTCAACGCATCGAGTAGCCACCGTCATTATAGAGCGTCGAACCCGTCATGTTGCCGTTGTCGAGGAGAAACAAGGCCGCGCTGACGGCATCGTCGACGCTGCCGACACGGCCGGTCAGGGCGAGAGACCGCCATCCCTCGAAAACCGGCTCCCGGACGGAGACCGGGCGGTTGCGCCAGAGTTCGCTGTCGATGGTTCCGGGCGAGAGGCAATTGACGCGGATCGGCCGCAACTCCACCGCGAGCGCCCTTGCCAGCCCCTCGATCGCGGCGTTGCAGGCCGCATAGGCAGCATTTCCGATCGGCCGAACAGAGGCGGCGCCCGACATCAGCAGCACGGCCGCGTCCTCGGCAAGATGCGGCAGGGCAGCATGAACGGCCCAATACTGCGCCCAGAATTTGCCACGGAACGGGCTCTCGGCGGTTTCGCTGTCTGCCTCGCGGAAGGAGGCTGTGCGGTAGGAGGCGCCGGGTGTGAACAGGCCCGCCAGATCGCTAAAGCCGTCAAAGAAGGCGGCAAGGGATGCCCTGTCCTCCATATCGACAGGGCGGACGACCGCGGCCGGACCGAGCTGCTTTGCTGCCTGCTCGAGACGAGTCACCGATCGGCCGCCGACAAGAACGTGGTCTCCCCTTTCGACAAGGCGTTGCGCAAGGCCGAACCCCATGCCGGAGGTGCCGCCGATGATGGCATATGTGTTTGCTTTTTTCATGCGCTCGACTGTATTCGCGATCTGAAATCCGTCGAAGCGATCAAAATTCCTGGGACTCACGAATATAATTCTCTAAATACGGAGGATGTCGACCATCGAACGGGCGGGACCGATCCGCATTTTCCTCACCGTCTGCGGCCTGAGCTCCTTTGCCGCCGCCGCGGACCGGCTGCATCTCTCGCCCTCTGCCGTGGCAAAGGCTGTCGCGCGGCTGGAGGACCGGCTCGGTGTGCGCCTGTTCGAGCGGACGACCCGCCGGCTGAACCTGACGCAGGAGGGCGAGCGCTACCGGGATGTCTGCCGCCGGGCATTCGAAGAGATCGACGCTGCCGAGGACGAACTGGCCGCCACCCGCACGGCGCCGAGCGGGCTTGTGCGGGTGAACCTGCCGCCGCTATTCGGCATGACCATCATCGCCCCGGCGCTTTTTGCCCTGTCGGACAGGTATCCGCTGCTCTCTTTCGAGATCGTGCTTGACGGCGAAAAGGTCGATCTGCTGTCGCAACGGGTCGATGTGGCGGTGCGGATCGGCGCTCTTCCGGATGTGTCGGGCCTCACCGCCCGCAAGCTCGGCATGCAGACCATCCTGCTCTGCGCGTCCCCATACTATCTCGCTGAACATGGCATGCCCGAAACAGTCTCCGACCTGGCCGGACACGCGCTGATTGCCACCAGCCGCAACGGGCGAACCCTGCCCTGGTCGATAACCGGTGCGGATGGGGTGATCGAAGCCTGGATGCCCCCTGCCCGGCTCCTGCTCGATGGAAGCGCGCTGACGCTGGCGGCGATCAAGGCCGGCCATGGGATCGGACTGCTGCCGGAATGGCTGGCAGCGCCGGAGATTGCATCCGGAGCGCTGCGGCAGGTGATGCCCGGACGAATCGCCGGCCATCTGCCGATCCACGTGATCTGGCCGAGCGCACCGGTGATGCTGCCGCGGCTGCGCGCGACCATCGATGCGATCGTCGCGGCTGCGGGAAAATCCAGCGTCGGGGGCCGCAGCGATGGAGATGGTCACGCGGCGTAGGAGCTGGCCATCTTCAGCCAGCGCACATCCATATCCTCGGCGAGATAATCCATCCGCCGCGAAAGGAAGTCGATGATGTACGGCTGCTGCAGATGTGCCTTCAGATGACCGAGGCTCTGCCAGGCCTCATAGAAGACGAAGAGGCAGGGATCGGCGCGGTCGCGGTGCACGTGATATTCCAGTGCGCCCGCCTCCCGCCGGGTGGGAGCGACAAGGGAGAGAAGCACCCGCTCGAGCGCGTCTTCCTGTCCGGGTCTGGCTCTTGCCTGGCCGACCAGCGTGTAGGGCGCGACATCATCCGCATCGGGTTCGGGAAGGGTAAAATCGGCGTTGGACATGGGATGTTCCTATTGGTATGAATATCACCGTACCTATCCCGATCTTAGGTATGACGCAATACGTACCTTGTGGAGTAACATTCATTGACAGATAGTGATGGACATCCTGAACCAGAGCAGATCGCGCTCGGGCCTATCCTCGCCGCGCTTGCCGATCCGCTTCGCCGGCGTGTCATCGCCGAACTCGCGCGCGCGCCGGACGGGACGGAGCGGACATGCGCGTCCTTCAACCTGCCCGTGACCAAATCGACCTTGACCCATCATTTCAAGGTGTTGCGGGAATCCGGTCTGGTCCGTCAGGTCGATCGCGGCAACAGCCGGGCCGCCTGCCTGCGGCGCGCGGATATCGAGGCGAAACTGCCGGGACTTCTGAGCCTGGTCGCGGCGGATGAGACCACGGGACAGGGCTGAGCAACCAGGGCCTGCCCAACCGGGACGGGTTTGCCGGCCACGGATCTGCGCCGCTCCAGAGGTGCGGATCGGCACGCTGGATGGATTGCCTCACCATCCCGCCTTTGCCGCAAATTTATTCTCACAATACCGAAATCACGTCACCACCAATCTTTGAACAGGTAATCTACAGAATATATGTTTTCCTCGCCTCGCCAGTTCGCGCGCGGCGCGCAGGAGACATACGCTTGGTCAATCCCATCTTTGCAAATGCCGGCACCTCTATCTTCGAATCCATGTCACGGCTGGCCGCCGAGACCGGGTCGATCAATCTCGGCCAGGGGTTTCCGGAAGGCATGGAGCCCGCCGCTCTGATCGATGCCGCCGTCAAGGCACTGCAGGACGGGCCACATCAGTACCCGCCGATGATGGGCCTGCCGGCACTGCGCCAGGCAGTTGCGGAAAACACCAAGCGTTTCCTCGAGATCGATGTGGATTGGGAGCGCGAGGTGCTGGTCACCTCGGGTGCCACCGAAGCGCTTGCCGATACGTTTCTGGCGCTTCTGGAGACAGGCGACGAAGTCATCGTCTTCGAACCGGTCTATGATGTCTACGCCCTGCTGATCCGCCGCGCCGGTGCGATCCCTGTTCCGGTGCGGCTGGCACCGCCCCACTGGGAGTTGCCGCGCGAACAACTCGCTGCGCTGATCACACCGAAAACCCGCGCCATCGTCATCAACACGCCGATGAACCCGATCGGCAAGATCTTCGACGACGAGGAACTGGCTTTTCTTTCCGCGCTTGTGCTCAAGCACGATCTCCTCGTCATCGCCGATGAAGTCTACGAGCACCTGACCTTCGACGGCCGCGCGCACAAGACGCTCTTTGCCCTGCCTGAACTCCGTGATCGCGTGGTCCGCATCGGTTCAGCCGGCAAGACCTTCTCGGTCACTGGCTGGAAGGTCGGTTATGTCACCGCCGACGCCAAGCTGCTGGCACCGATTGCGCGGGCGCACCAGTTCGTCACGTTCACCACGCCGCCGGCCTTGCAGGCTGCGGTCGCCGTCGGGCTTCGGCTGCCGGATACCTATTTCCAGAGCCTGAAAACCGATCTGGAACTGCGCCGCAATGTGCTTGTCGACGGCCTGCGCGCTGCCGGCTTCACCGTTGCGGACGCTGCGTCCACCTATTTCGCCATCGCCGATATCAGCAGTTTCGACGCCGATGGCGACGATCTCGCCTTCTCGCGCAGACTGACCCTGGAAGCCGGCGTTACGCCTGTGCCGATCTCCTCCTTCTATGGCGCGCGCGATGTCACCAGCCATGTCCGCTTCTGCTTTGCCAAGAAGATCGAAACGCTGGAAGAGGCCGTGAAGCGGCTGTCACGCTGGCGCGAGAACCAGGGCCGGGATCAGGGATTGAAAGCGGCGTCATGAACCAGCATGTCGCTTCAGGCGGACTAGCGGAGGCAATTGCCGCGCTGGTCTCCCGGTTTGGGGACCGGGCGCTCACCGGCCTGTCGGTCCGCGATCTGCATGCGCACGACGAAAGCCATCATCCTGCAAGCCGTCCCGATATCGTGGTGTTCCCGAGTTCGACGGAAGAAGTCGCGGAGATCGCCACTATTGCCAGCCGCTACCGCGTGCCGATCGTGCCCTTTGGTGCGGGATCGGGGCTTGAAGGTGGCGCCATTCCGGTTGCGGGCGGTATCTCGCTCGACACCAGCCGGCTTGACCGGATTCTGGACATCCGCCCCGACGACATGATCGTGCGGGTCGAGGCCGGCGTCCGGCGCCAGGAGCTGAACCGGCAGCTGCGCGACACCGGCCTGTTCTTTCCCGTCGATCCCGGCGCGGATGCCTCGATCGGCGGCATGGTCTCGACAGGAGCCAGCGGCACCAATGCCGTGCGGTTCGGCGTCATGCGCGAAAACGTGCTGGGGCTGACGGTGGTGACGGCCGATGGCCGCATCGTCAGGACCGGATCGCTCGCACGAAAATCGTCCTCCGGCTACGACCTGACCCGCCTGTTCGTCGGTTCCGAAGGCACGCTCGGCATCGTCACCGAGGTGACCCTTCGCCTTCACCCCATTCCCGATGCCGTCTCCGCCATTGCCGGTTTCCAGACGCTGGCGGGTGCCGTCTCCGCCGTCATCGACATCAAGCGCGCCGGCCTGTCGATCGGCCGCGTCGAACTTCTCGACGAAGCTCTGGTCGCGGTGATCAATCGGCACGAGACGCTCGATCTTGCTCCGCTGCCGACCCTGTTCTTCGAGTTCCACGGCAATCCCGAAAGCATTGCCGCGCTCTCGGATATCATCGCGGCAATCGTTGCCGACCATGGCGGAACGCCGTTGCGCTGGGCAAAGAATGCCGACGAGACACGCCGGATCTGGGAAACCCGCAGGGTGGCGCTGGGCTGGGCGAAAGCCGAGCGTCCCGGCGCCCATTCCTGGCCGACCGATGTCTGCGTGCCACTCTCAAACCTCGCCGATGCCGTGCTGGAGACCCATGCCGATATCCGCGCGTCGCAGATACCGGCCTATATCGTCGGCCATGTCGGTGACGGCAATTTCCACTGCGTGTTCATGTCCGATCCCGACGATGCGCAGGAACAGGCCGAGGTCCACCGGCTGGCGGACCGCATCGTCCTGCGGGCGCTGGCTGTCGGCGGCACGGCGACCGGCGAACACGGCGTCGGTCTCGGCAAGCGGGTGTTTCAGGAAGCCGAACATGGCGCGGAAGCCGTCGCCATGATGCGGACGCTGAAGATCGCGCTCGACCCTCTCAACATTCTCAATCCCGGCAAGATCCTTCCCGACCTTGCCGATCCCCTCCATTCCAACTGATTTCAAGGAACCCCGATCCATGCGTTTTGCATCCCGCCTGACCACTGCCGTCTCGGCTCTTGGCCTGCTCTTTGCCTCCCACCTGTCCGCTGCCGCCGAAACGATCAAGTTCGGCGTCACCGCCGGCCCGCATGCGCAGATCGCCGAGGCGTTGAAGCCGATCGCCAAGGCCAAGGGTCTGGATATCGAGGTCGTCGAATTTTCCGACGGCGCCCTGATCGATCCGGCCACCAATGACGGCGACCTCGATGCCAACGGCTTCCAGCACACGCCCTATCTCGACCAGCAGAATGCCGACCGCGGACTGAACCTCGTTTCGGTCGGGCGCACGGTTCTCCTGCCGATGGCCGGCTATTCCCGCAAATACAAGTCGCTCGACGCACTTCCCGATGGCGCCCAGGTCTCGGTTCCCAACGACCCGAGCAACGAAGGCCGCGCCCTGAAACTTCTGGAGGCCGGCGGCATCATCAAGCTGACTCCCGGCTCCACCTTCAAGGCGACGGAACTCGACATCATCGAGAACCCGAGGAACATCAAGATCATCCCGATGGAAACGGCGCAGCTTCCCCGCTCGCTGGAAGATGTCGACTTCTCCGTTATCACCTCGCATTTCGCCCTTTCCGCCGGCCTGGTTCCCAAGCGTGACGGATTGCTGGTCGAGGACGAACTCTCGCAGTATTTCTGCCTGATCGGTGTTGCCGAGAAGAACAAGGATGCGCCTTGGGTGAAGACGCTTGTCGAAAGCTACCAGTCGCCAGAGGTCAAGCAGTTCATCGAGACGACGTTCAAGGGCAACGTCATCGCCGGATGGTAAGTCCAGTGACGGCGCTCCCCCAACCCCTCGACTTCAAACAGCCTCCTGCACCCGCGGTGCAGGAGGAGACAGAACGGGACGCCGGGAGCGCCGCCGCCGGCCGGGTCGCCGTGCGCATCGAGAACCTGACGAAGACCTATGAAAGTGCTGCCGGGCCGGTGCTCGACGACGTGTCCCTGACGATCGGCGAGGGCCACATCCATGGCATTATCGGCCGGTCGGGCGCGGGCAAGAGCACGCTGGTGCGCTGCCTCAACAAGCTCGTCACGCCAACGTCGGGCCGCGTCATCGTGTCGGATCGCGAGATCACCAGCCTCGACGGGGCGGCGCTGCGTGCTGCCCGCCGCGATATCGGCATGATCTTCCAGCACTTCAACCTTCTGTCGTCGCGCACGGTGGCCGGCAATGTCGCCCTGCCGCTGGAGGTCGCCGGCGTTTCCAAGGCGGACATCCGCAGACGGATCCCGCCGCTGCTCGAGCTCGTCGGACTGGCCTCCAAGGCCGATGCTTATCCGTCCGAACTGTCGGGGGGCCAGAAGCAGCGTGTCGGCATCGCCCGGGCTCTGGCGCTCGACCCGAAAGTGCTTCTGTCCGACGAGGCAACCTCGGCGCTTGATCCGGAAACGACCGAGCAGATCCTGCACCTGCTCAAGGACATCAATCGCCGGCTCGGCCTGACCATTCTGCTGATCACCCATGAGATGGAGGTGGTGCGCGCCATCGCCAGCCACGTCGCGGTGCTGGAGCATGGGAGGCTGATCGAGAACGGCCCGACCTTCGATGTCTTCGCCTTTCCGAAATCGCCGGTCGCCCGGTCGTTCCTCTCCAGCATCGTCGCCCATGATCTGCCGCCGGAGATTGCCGGACGGCTTTTGCCCGAGGCGCACGCCGATACCGATCCGGTGCTGCGCATCGTCTTTACCGGTGACGCCGCGCATGATCCTGTAATCGCGACGCTGGTCGAGCAATTCCGCATCCGGCCGAATATCCTGCACGGGCGCATCGACTATATCGACGGTAAGCCACTCGGCGTGCTGACGCTGATTGCCGGCGGGCTGGGCGAACGCCTGCCCGACGTGCTGTCATATCTTTCATCCCTTAGACTGTTTGGAGAGGTCATCGGACATGCTGTTCGACCTGCTGCCGCCGGCGCTCGCCGGGCTCATTCTTGAATCGCTGAAGCAGACGGCGACCATGGTCGTGGTGGCAGCGCTGCTGTCAACCCTGATCGGCCTGCCGCTCGGCATTTTGCTCGTCGCCACCGAACCCGGCCACATCCTCGAACGGCCGGTGTTCAACCGGGTGATCGGGACAGTGGTCAATCTGGTGCGCTCGACGCCGTTCATCATCCTGATGGTCGCCATCATTCCGTTCACCCGCCTCATCGTCGGCACCACCGTCGGCACCTGGGCAGCGGTCGTGCCGCTCACCGTCGCCATCACGCCGCTGTTTGCGCGGCTGGCCGAAGCTGCCATGCGCGAGGTCGACCGCGGCCTGATCGAGGCGGCGGAATCCATGGGCGCGACGCCGTTCCAGATCATCACCAAGGTGCTGGTGCCGGAAGCGCTTCCCGGCATCGTCGCTGGGCAGACCGTGACGCTCGTCAGCCTGATCGGTTATTCGGCCATGGCCGGTACCGTCGGTGGCGGCGGGCTCGGGGATCTCGGCATCCGCTTCGGCTATCAGCGTTTCATGCCGGAGGTGATGCTGGCCGTTGTCATCATCCTCGTCGTCATCGTCCAGTCCGTGCAGGTTCTGGGCGACTGGGCGGCGCGCGCCGTCAACCATCGCATCGCCCGCAGGCGAAAACTGGCCTGAAGGCCAGCGTGCCGTTTACACAGTCAAATACCGGACTATCTTTTGTCCCGAACATTAGCAGGAGACTTTCATGAGC
Organism: Pararhizobium polonicum; assembly: GCF_001687365.1. Lineage (GTDB taxonomy): Bacteria > Pseudomonadota > Alphaproteobacteria > Rhizobiales > Rhizobiaceae > Pararhizobium > Pararhizobium polonicum. The sequence continues at coordinate 315,676 of NZ_LGLV01000008.1, read as the reverse complement.
ATCCATACGTCGGCGGTCCAGTTGCCCATCCTCGATCTCTCGCGGTTCAATGCCTCGCCGGAATCGCGGTCCGAATTCGTTGCCGACCTGCGCCGCGTGCTGCACGATCACGGCTTCTTCTATCTGGTCGGCCATGGTGTGCCGCCCGAATTGATCGCCGACGTTTTTGCCGTCGCCAAGCGCTTCTTCGCCCTGCCGGAGAAGGACAAGCTGGAAATCGAAATGGTCAACTCGCCGCATTTCCGCGGCTATAACCGGGCCGGTCTCGAACACACGCGCGGCAAGCAGGACTGGCGCGAACAGATCGACGTCAACACGGAATCCGAAGCCATCGAACTGACTGCGGATACGCCCGCCTGGAAGCGCCTCATCGGCCCGAACCAGTGGCCGTCGGCGCTACCGGAACTGAAGCCGTTGCTGCTGCGCTATCAGGCGGAAGTCACCCGCGTCGGTATCGATGTGCTCAAGGCGATCGGCATTGCACTCGGTCAGGATGAAAATGTCTTTTCAACGCTTTACGAGCCGCAGCCGACCCAGCTTCTGAAGATCGTCCGCTATCCCGGCCGCGATGCCGCCGAGAGCGAACAGGGCGTCGGCGCACACAAGGATGGCGGCCTGGTAACCGTGCTCCTGCAGGACAGCACGCCGGGCCTGCGGGTGCGCACGGAAGAGGGCGTCTGGCTGGAAGCACCGCCGCTGCCGGGCAGCTTCGTCATCAACACCGGCGAACTGCTGGAGCTGGCGACGAACGGTTACGTCAAGGCGGATGTCCACGATGTCGTAACCCCGCCGGCGGGATCGGAACGCTTCTCCGTGCCGTTCTTCCTCGGCGCCCGCTACGACGCGGTCGTCCCGGTCATCGAACTGCCGGAAGAACTGAGCCGCAAGGAGCGCGGCATCACCGTCGATCCGCTGAACCCGATCTTCCGCGAAGTCGGCCAGAACAACCTGAAAAGCCGCCTGCGCTCGCATCCCGACGTTGCCCAGCGTCACCATGCGGACTTGCTGTAGTCGCGGATTGATCAAGAGTTGAGAGGGGCTCAAGCCGAGCCCTGTCTTTTAAAGGCAGGGCCGGTTTCGATCAGATCACGTATTCGGGTTCCGTGATCGTCTGCTCCATGCTGATGCCGGGCAGATCGGAATTCGGCCTGCCGACCAGTCGCGCCGGTACGCCGGCAACCGAGGTGTGGGCCGCCACCGGCGAGACGACGACGCTGCCCGCCCCGACCTTGGCGCCGACACCCACTTCGATATTGCCGAGAATCTTGGCACCGGCGCCAATCAGCGCGCCACGGCGGATTTTCGGGTGGCGGTCACCGGTTTCCTTGCCCGTTCCGCCCAATGTCACATCCTGCAGGATGGAAACCTCGTCTTCGACGACGGCGGTTTCACCAATGACGAGACCGCTGCCGTGGTCGAGCATGATCCCCTGCCCCATCCGGGCAGCGGGGTGAATATCGACGCCCAACGCTTCCGAAATCCGGCTTTGGATGTGGCGGGCCATATGAACCTTGTTATGGTGCCAGAGCCAGTGCGCGACCCTGTGGCCCTGCAAGGCCAGAAACCCCTTGAAGTACAGAAACGGCGTCAGGATTTCGGCGTTGCTGGGATCGCGGTCGCGAATGGCTTCGAGATCGACCTTTGCCGATGAGACGATGCGCTGATCGCTTTGAAAGACCTCCCGGATGATGGAAATCAGCTCTTCCTGATTGATGTCGGGGTTTGCCAGTTTCTGCGCGATGCGATGTGCCAGCGCCTCGGCAAAACTCCGATGGTAGAGAATGGCCAAATTCATCGAGCGGGTGAGCAGCGGATCATTGTCAATCGCCGCGCGTGCCTCATTACAGAGCTGATCCCACAGGGTATCGGCGCCATAATCGGCGATCCGGATGGAGCTTGCTTCACTCTTGGCAGATTTCAATCCCACGTGATGTCCATCTATGGCGTTATGACGTTGCCGCTGACGCATCGATCGATAACACCTGTTTAAAGAGACGTTGTGGAGTAAAATTATTTCAATTTTTGACGATTACGGGCAATATTTCAGCGGCGACCTCGGGTTCGATCCGCCGCAACGCCGGAAAAGCCAGATCACTCTCCCAAGACGGCGATGCGTCGCAGATGGTCCGGCCAGGGATGGGGACGACGCTTTTCCGACTTGAGTATAAAATTGCAGATCGGGATCGGACTTTGGGTGAAACGTTCCATTCCGGAGCCATTGAAGGACGGCATTCGTTGTTTGTGTTCGCGGTATCGCGCACACTGGCGACAGTTGAAGGTTGCGATGGCCTCTCCTCCCGGCCCATCCTCTTCAGCTGTTCCCCTCTGGAGGTTGACACCTTCAAAACTCAAGGGTCCCGGTTATACCGGAGACCCTTTTTTTATTGTGTCACGCGTGGATTGATCCGGTTTCAGAAATTCGGCAGGGCAGCCCCTGCCGCATCCCTATACCGTAGCCGATCCATGGCGGCGGAGCGCCCGTTCATTCACCATAGGGCACCCAGATGTTTTTAACCTGCGTTGCCCGGCGAAGATACTCCCGGCCCTGACCTTGAGCGGCATTCAGCCAGTCACGCTGGCGGCCATTGCTGACCCAGGTGGTCTTCAGGTTTCCGCAGGAGGCTTTCTCGACCATGGCGCTGCCGTCCTTCGATCCGGCGTACCAGATCGCGGCAACCTCGTCATGCTCGGCCAGGGTCTTGGCCAGCAGATCGCGCTCGCCAGTGATGATGTTGACGACACCATCGGGCACATCCGACGTGTCGAGCACCTGGTAGAGATTGGTGGCGATCAGCGGATGACGCTGCGAGGGAATGGCGATGACGCGGTTGCCCATGGCAATCGCCGGCAGGATCAGCGACACCAGCGACAGGAGTGGCATCTCGTCCGGGCAGACAATGCCCATGACGCCGAACGGTTCGTTCATCGCCAGCGTGACATGGCGGGATTTCGTGCCATGGACCACGCCGTCATACTTGTCGGCCTGGGCCGCGTAATAGAAGATCCGGCGCAGGCTGGCGTCGAATTCGTCCGCTGCCGCCTTGGCCGAAACGCCCGTACTTTCGACCAGCAATGCCTCGAATTCCGCACGGCGGGCATCGAGGTTTTCGCCAAGGTAGTACAGCACCTGCGCGCGGTTATGGGCGGTCGCGCCGCCCCAGGAGCTGGCTTTGGCGGCCGCTTCGACCGCATTGCGGATGTCCTTGCGGCTGCCGATACCGGCCTCGCCGATAACGGCGCCACCCTTGCCGATAACGGAATAGCTGTAGCCGCCATCCGGCCGTGCCTGCTTGCCGCCGACATAGTTCTTGGCCGTGCGGTCGATGCCGCCAATATGGGCAATCTTGCCGGAAAGGTCCGGCCCGGCCGCCGGCTTGAACGGCGCTTCCGCCTTGGCAATAGGCAGACGCTTTTCCCAGTCCGCCGACAGATACTCGTAGAGGCCTTCGCGGCCGCCTTCACGCCCGAAACCGCTTTCGCGGTAGCCGCCAAAACCGGCAGCGGCATCGAACATGTTGGTCGAATTGATCCAGACGACGCCGGCCTTCACCCGTGCCGCCATGTCGAGCGCCAGATTGATGTTTTCCGACCAGATCGAAGCGGCAAGCCCGTAGCGCGTGTTGTTGGCAAGCGCGATTGCTTCGTCCGGCGTGCGGAAGGTGGTGGCAACAGCGACGGGGCCGAAGATCTCGACCTCGCTGGCGGTCGAGGCCGGCTCGACATCGGTGAAAAAGCCGGGCGCGAAGAAGCTGCCCTTGGCGGGCAGCGTCACGGGCGCCTGCCACAGCGTGCCGCCCTCGATCTTGCCCTGTTCGACGAGGCCGGTGATGCGCTTCAGCTGCTTGGCCGAGACGATGGCGCCGATATCCATGGTCTTGTCGAGCGGATCACCGATCCGCAAGGTTTTCATGCGCGCCTTCAGCTTGCCGTAGAAAGTCTCGGCGATGCCTTCCTGCACGAGGATGCGCGATCCGGCGCAGCACACTTCGCCCTGATTGAACCAGATGGCATCGACCACACCTTCGATCGCGCCATCGAGATCGGCATCCTCGAACACGATGAAGGGCGACTTGCCGCCGAGTTCCAGCGACAGCTTCTTTTCCGATCCGGCAATCTGCTCGCGGATGATCCGGCCGACATCGGTCGAACCGGTAAAGGCGACCTTATCAACGTCGGCATGGCCGCAGATGGCAGCGCCCGTCGCACCGTTGCCATGCACGATGTTGAGCACGCCCGGCGGCAGGCCGATCTCGACGCAGACCTCGGCAAAGGCGATCGCCGTCAGCGGCGTCAGATCGGCGGGTTTCAGGACGACGGTGTTGCCGGCGGCCAGCGCCGGTGCCACTTTCCAGGCCAGCATCAGCAACGGGAAATTCCACGGAATGACCTGGCCGCAGACACCCACCGGCGAAAAGCCCTCGAATTCGCTGTCGATCATCTCGGCCCAGCCGGCGTGGTGATAGAAATGGCGGGCGACGAGCGGAATATCGATATCGCGCGTTTCGCGGATCGTCTTGCCGTTGTCCATGGTTTCCAGAACCGAGAAGAAGCGCTCGCGCTTCTGGATGTGGCGGGCGATGGCGTAGAGATATTTGGCCCGCTCATGGCCAGAAAGCTTCGACCATTTTCCAAAGGCGGCACGGGCGGCCTTGACGGCAGCGTCCACATCCTCGGCGTTGCCCTGCGGGATCTTGGCAAGGACCTGCTCATTAGCGGGGTTGATGACCGTCAGCAAGTCGCGGCCATCGGTGCCGGTGAACTTGCCGTTGATGAAGTGGCCGAAGCCACCAGCATTGGCGGTCAACCACTGTTGCACGTCTGAGTTCGATTCCGGTGCAGGACCATATTCCATGGTACGAAGGATATCCTTGATCTTGGCCATTGTTCTTGTCCTCACGCAAGCGGGTGACGGTTCGATGCCGCATAGCGGCCCGTCACGTAATGTTCGAGCTGGCGCTCGATGTCGGCGAGCATGGAGCTGGCGCCGAGACGGAACAGGTCGGGCTGCAGCCAGGGCAGGCCCAGCTCCTCCTTCATCAGGATCAGCCACAGCATGGCGTCCTTGGCCGTTTTCATGCCGCCGGCGGGCTTGAATCCGACGATCTGCCCGGAGAGCGCGCCGAAATCGCGCAACGCCCGCACCATCGTCAGGCTCACCGGGATCGTCGCATTGACGTCTTCCTTACCGGTCGAGGTCTTGATGAAATCCGCACCGGCCTGCATCGCCACCATCGAGGCACGATAGACGTTGCGCAGGGTGTTGAGGTCGCCGGTGGCGAGGATCGCCTTCATATGGGCATCGCCGCAGGCTTCCCGCATGGCCGATATCTCGTCGAACAATGCCTTCCAGTTTTGCGTCAGCACATGCTCGCGGGTAATAACGATATCGATTTCCCTGGCGCCCTGATCCACCGCATAGCGGATTTCCGCGAGTTTCTGCGGCAGCGGCGTCAGGCCGGCCGGAAAGCCGGTGGCAACCGAGGCGACCGGAATGTTCGAGCCCTGAAGGGCCTTGACCGCATGCGGCACCATGGTCGGATAGACACAAATGGCGCCGGTAGTGATGCCTTCATCCGCAAGGCCGAGCGCCTCGAGAATGTCGTCGCGGATCGGCCGTCTGGCCTTGGCGCAAAGACGCTTCACACGGCCTTCCGTATCGTCGCCGGCCAGTGTCGTCAGGTCGATGCAGGTGATCGCCTTCACCAGCCAGGCGGCCTGGTATTCCTTCTTCACCGTGCGGCGCGTGGCAAGCGAAGCGGCGCGACGCTCGCTGGCGGTGCGGTTGACGGCGATGTCCTCGAACCATTCCGGCTTGAGCCCGGTTCCGGCATTGCGGGGATGCGTGTTCATGATGATATCCGCTTTCTGCGTCGGGATCGGTTGGTTCATGGTCATCCGCGGCCCTTTCTGTGATCGATAAACCGGTTGAGCAGGATGGCTGCGACAATGATGATGCCGGTGACCGTCATCTGGTAGAAGGAGCCCAGGCCGAGAAGATTGAAGATGTTGCGCAGAACCTGCAACAACATGACGGCGAAGAATGTACCAAGCACACCACCGCGCCCGCCGAACAGGCTGGTGCCGCCGAGCACAACCGCCGCGATGGCGTCCAGCTCCAGCCCTTGCGCTGCCGTCGGCTGGCCGATCCGCAGCCGCGAGGTCAGGAGGATGCCGCCAAGCGCGGCCATCAGTCCTGAGACGGCGAAGACCGCGGTGACGATCAGGCGAGTCGGCAGGCCGGAGAGACGCGCCGCTTCCGGATTGCCGCCGGTGGCGTAGACATATTCGCCAAACACCGTGAAGCGCAGGACCAGGCCGGCGACGATGCACAGCAGGATGAAGATCAGGCCCATCGACGACAGCGAAAAACCGGGAAGCAGGGGGATCATCGTCGAGCTGATGCTGGCGAACCCCTGCGGCAAACCGCTGACCGGTACGCCATCGGTCATCAGATAGGTGAGGCCGCGAAACGAGACCAGACCGGCCAGCGTGACGATGAAGCTCGGCACCTGGGCAAGCGCTGCGGTCGCCCCCATCACCGCGCCGCAACCGGAGCCGACCAAGGCGGTGATCACCACGGCTGAGGCCGGACTGTAGCCATTGGCCAGAAGCACCGCCACCAGCATTCCGCAGAGCGCGACGATGCTGCCGACCGAGAGGTCGATATTGCCGGTGAGGATGACGAAGGTCATGCCGACCGCGACGACACCGACGACCGCTGCCTGCTGGAACAGGTTGGCAATATTGGTCGGCGTCAGAAAGCTGTCGGAAAGGGTCGCGGCAATGGCCACGACCACCAGAAAGATGACGATGAAGTTGTATTCGATGGCGACATCGATGATGCGCCTTGCGGGCGAAAAGGTCGGCGCCCCGGCTGGGGAGCGAAGCGTATCAATGTTGGACATGATGATCCCTCACGGTGTGGGCGCCAATACCGGCGTCGCCGAGAATGGTGGCTTTGAGGATTGTGTCGCGATCCGTCGCGGACGGATTGTAGCGGGCGATATTGCGGCCTTCATGAAAGACCCAGATCGTGTCGCAGGCAGCGTAGAGCTCGTCGAGTTCGCTGCTGGCGACGATCACGGCCGCGCCGTCACGGGCCAGACGATCGACGAGGGTATAGAGGTCAGCCTTGGCGCCGATATCGAGACCGCGGCTCGGTTCGTCCAGCAGCAGGATGCGGGCACCGTTGATGATCCATTTGGCCAGAACCACCTTCTGCTGGTTGCCGCCCGAAAGCTGCACCACCGCCTGTTCCGGCCGTCCATATTTGGTCGACAGGCTCTGGAGAACCGGCCGGGTGCGCTCCTTCTGCCAATTGTGCCGGGTTAACCAGCTCTCCCGCATCGACGGCAATGTCGCGTTCTTGTAGATCGGCGCATGCAGGATCAGGCCTTCGGTCTTGCGATTTTCGGGCACCAGCCCAAGGCCGCTCCTGATGGCGTGGGCCGGGTGGCGCGGGTGGAAGCGTTCGTTTTCGATATCGACTTCGCCCTCGAACGGGCGAGCCCCGAACAGCGATTTCAGGAAGCTGGTGCGTCCGGATCCGTTGAGGCCGGTCAAGCCGCAAACCTCGCCCCAGCGCACCTCGAAGTCGCGGATCTCAAGCCCCTCTGCCCCCTTGAGGTGGCGAACCTGCATCGCAACCCCGCCGGTCACCGGCGCCCTCTCCTGGCGCTCGACGAGCGACCGCTCCTTGCCGATGATCGCCTCGACCAGAGCTTCGTCACCGGTTTTGCTGACGTCGAACGTGTCGATCGTGCAGCCGCCGCGCAGCACCGTCATGCGGTCGCCGATCGCGCGCAACTCGCCGAGCCGATGGCTGACGTAGAGAATGGCGACGCCCTGGCTGACCAGATCGCGGATGACCTCGAAGACGCTCTCGAGTTCGGTCTCGTTGAGCGAGGCCGAGGGCTCATCCATGATGATGATCTTGGCATCCATGGTCAGCGACCGGGCGATTGCGGTGAGCTGCTGATTGGCAACCGACAGGGCTTCGACACGGATTTCGGGACCGAAATTGGCACCGACGCGCTGCAGCGCCTCGATCGACCGCCGGCGGCGCTCCCGTTTGTGGATCACGCCGAATGTGCGCGGCGCATGGCCAAGAAAGAGGTTTTCCTCGACCGTCAGCTGCGGCACGAGGTCGAGTTCCTGATAGATCATCGATATGCCCAGCCGTGCCGCCTCGGCGGGCGACCAGACGTCGACCGGCTTGCCGTCGAGCATCAGCTCGCCGGCGCTTGGACGCAACGCCCCGGCAATGATCTTCAGAAGCGTCGACTTGCCGGCGCCGTTGGCGCCGAGCAGGCAATGAACCTCGCCCTTGCGCACGTTCAGCGACGCCTTTTCCAGCGCGATGATATTGGGCAGAAACGTCTTCGAGACATTGCGGACCGTCAGGACGTCATGTGTCATGTTTTACCTCCAGCGCATGACGGGCGGTTGCCTCGTCGGTGACAAGCACCGAGACATACCTGGCCTTGAGGGCCGCCACGGCGATATCGAGCTTCTCCTCCCCCGATACGACGCCGATCGCGCGCTGCTTGCGCGTCAGGCTTTCGAGCCTGAGACCCACCGTCCGCTCGTCGATCGACTGGTCGACAATGCGGCCATCCCGATCGATGAAACGGCCGAGAATATCGCCGACCGCGCCGGCATCCCGCAGCCGGTCGATATCGTCCTCGTTGAGATAGCCGGAATTCAGCAGCACCGACTGGTGTGAAATACCACCCATGCCGAAGCAGACGACATCGGCCTGCTCGGCAAGCGTCAGCACGCGGCCGATGATCGGATCTTCCTCAAGCGCATCGCGGGTACTCTTCTTGCCGACGATCGCCGGTACCGGCAGCAATGTTGCGGTGCCGCTGCCGGCCTGCGCAAATTCTTCCGCCACCGCGCTCGTGCGTGCCGATGTCGAGCGCAGGTTGGTCGATCCGTTGACCAGAACGACGTGCACACCGGGATTCCAGTTGCCCGGCAGGAATTTTGCCACGGCCGACATGGTGCGCCCCCAGGAAACGCCGATCAGATCGGCCTTGGGGTTCAGACCGGCCAGATATTTGGCCGCCGCCTGGGCGACGCTTTCCATCAACAGGGCGGAATCGCGGGTGCCGCCGGACGGGACGACGATCGCGTCGCGCAGACCGTATTCCTGCTGCAGCTGAACCTCTAGCTCCGTCTTGCGGTGGGCGCGCGGGGTGATCTCGATGCGCACAACGCCAAGCTCCTTGGCCTCGGTCAGCAGCCGTCCGACCTGCCAGCGGGTCAGGCCGAGTTCGGTGGCGATCTCGCTTTGGGTGCGCTCCAGGTCGTAATAGAGTTTGGCGACCCGCACCATCAGATGCTCGCGCTGCTCGTCGGAGGGCAGACGCACGGAGGACGAAAGGCGATTGTCGGTGGGCTCGATGCTCATGGCCGTCCTCGTTGTGCCTGCCGTTGCGACAGTGTGTGAAAGGCCGGGGTCAGCGCCTTGGTTGTGTCTCGGTAAAGTTCCAGCGCCTCGTCGTAACGCCGGCTGCGGGCAGCATCGGGCAACAGTTCCTCGGTGGGCACGGCGCAGGCCTGCGATGCAGCGATCAGATCGGGAAACAGCCCCAGGGCATGCGCCGAGCAGATGGCGGCGCCGATCAGCGACAGATTGTCTTCCCGGGCAACACCAACCGGCCGGCCGATCGCATCGACCGTCGCCTGCAGCCAGAGCGGGTTTTTGCAGATGCCGCCGGCCATGACGATCTTGCCGACCTCGATACCGCGCTCCTTCAGAACGGCCAAGACGTTGGCCGAGCCGAGCGCGATGGAATCGACCGCCGAGGCGTAGATATCGGCACGGCCGTGGCCAAGCGACAGGCCGAGAATGGCGCCGCGCAAGTTGGCGTCACGATAGGGGGTGCGGTTGCCCATCCAGTAATCCAGCGTCAGCAGGCCGGAGCTGCGGTCCGCCGAGGTCATCACCTCGCGAATGAGCGCCTGATGGCCGGCCTCGTCGAGACCGAAGATGCGGCCACTCAGCCAGTTGAGGATCGACCCGGCCGAGACCTGTCCGGCCTCCACCAGCCAGTGATCGTCGACCAGCGCATGCGGATAGGGCCCCCAGAAGCCGGTGACGTCGCCCTGCCCGGCGAGATGGGTGAGGTGGACGACGGAGGTGCCGCCGATGATCAGCATGCCCCCGACGGCAACCGTGCCGGCGCCCAGCATGCCGATATGGGCATCGATACCGCCCTGCGCGACCAGCACTTGCGATGTTATGCCGAGCGCCCGCGCCACCTCGTCTCTCAGCGGTGCAATCGCGTCGCCAACCGGAATGATCCGCTGCGGCAGCTTGTCGATCAGGTCCGGGACGCCAAGCTCGTTGTAGATTTCCGGCACGAACTCGGCCCTGGCCGAATCGTAGTTCCATTTGCAGGCGGCGTTCATGCGCGAGCCGACCCAAAGCCCCGTCAGGCCATGATTGATGAAATCAAGCGCTTCGCAGATGATGTCGGCCTGCTGATAGACTTCCGGCTTGTTGCGGGCAAGCCACATCGCCTTTGGCACCAGCCATTCGACGGCATCGCTGCCGCCGCTATAGGCCATGACCGGATGTTTGACCGCCTGCGTGGCCTGCGCTTCCTCGGCTGCCCGGCAGTCCATCCAGAGGATCGCCGGATGGATCGGTTCGCCATTGTCCTTGCAGATGGCGACCGTCGACGCCGTCGTCGCGACGCAGATCGCCGCAATCTCGGAAGAGCCCGATTGAGAGACCGCGCGCGCACCGGCAGACAGCAATGCCGCCCACCAGTCGCCCGGCTGTTGCTCGGCCCAGCCCGCACGCGGAAAATCCGTGGCATAGGCTGCCTCCGCCGACGCAACCATGGCCTTTTTCCCGACGTCATAGACGCCGGCCCGGACACCACCGGTACCGAAATCGAAACTGAGGACGCGTGTCATCCTGTCGAATTCCCTCCCTGAGCCGGTCCTCCCCGGCTCTACCGATAATACCGCCTATGGGCGGAACATGACCTTGGAAAAGAACATGCTTCTGTCGGTGCGAAACTTTTCGAACATAGCGGGCAGTTCCGCAAGATCGAGATCATGCGTGATCATGAACTCCCACTTCAGTTCACCGGAGCCGAGCTTGTCCAGCGTCACCGTCCATTGCGGACCGGGATAGGGTGCGCCGAAGGAATTCCACGACCCATGCAACGAGATCTCCTGACGCAGGAAATGCTGGAACGTCTTGTTCTCGAAGGAGACGTCGCCGACAGGAATGCCGATGAAGACCACATGTCCGCCAGGCGCCGCCATTCGGGCCGCCATATTGATGGAGGACGGGTGCCCGGCCGCCTCGACGATCGTGTCGCAGAGCAGCGCTGCCGGCACATCCGCTCCCGATAGCAGGGTATGGGTGGCGCCAGCCTCGCGGGCCATGGCCAGCTTTTCCTCGGAGACATCGACGGCGACAACCTCCGTCGCGCCCATCAGCTTCATCCACTGGATGGCGAACAATCCGATCGGGCCGCAACCGATGACACCGCCGCGCTGACCCATGCCGATGCCGCCGGCCTTCCAGATCGCGTGAAGGGCAATCGAGGCCGGATCGGTCATCGCCACGGCGCGCGGGTCGATCCCCTTCGGCGTCTTCAGCAGGTTGGAAACGGGAATGGCGACGAATTCCGCATAGGCGCCATCCCGACGAGAGCCGAAATAATCGTAGTCGCGGCATCGCGAAAACTGGCCGCGCTGGCACTGATCGCACGTATAGCATGGCAGCATTGGTGGCACGGCGACCAGTTCGCTGACCGCGAAGCCTTCGACATCGGAGGCGATTTCGGTGATATGGCCGGAAAATTCATGGCCGCAGATCAGCGGCATCTTGTGCGCCCCCTTGATCAGCATGCGCGGCATGTCGGATCCGCAGACGCCGACGGCGGCAACCCGGACGATGACATGTCCCGCCTTGAGGGTCGGAGTGGGAACCTCTTCCAGACGAATGTCGCCGGGAGAATAGAGAACGGCTGCGCGCATGACGGAATCCTGTGATGCTGGAAATTGAAAAGAGAATAAGGGCGGCGCAGACGCGTCGTGACCGGCCGCCAAGTTTGGGCTGCGGAGCAGCGAACTGCCCCGCAGTGTCGGGAGGAAAGCTTTTTTACTGACCCAGAACCTTCGGGCGGTATTCCGCAAACAGGCCTTCGCGCGGGAAGTCCTTGACGTTGTCCTTGGTCACCAGTGCCGTGCCGGCATCGACGAATTTGGAAACGGGCTTCTTGGCTGCCGCCTCGCGAGCGACCTGGATGGTGACGTCGCCCAGATATTTCGGATCGTTGAGGGCCGTCGCGATATAATTTCCGCCATCGGCCATCACGCCGAGCGCTTCGGAGAGGCCGTCGACCCCGGCAACCAGCACGTCGGTGCGGTTGTTTTCCTGCAGAACCTGCAGGGCACCGAGCGCCATGTCGTCGTTATGGGCGTAGATCACCTTGACGTCGGCATTGGCCTGCAACAGGTCCTGCATGGCCGTGACGGCGTTGGAGCGGATGTATTCCGCATAGGGACCTTCGACGATCGTATGGCCGGATCCTTCGATAGCACTGTGGAAACCATCGCGGCGGTCCATCATGACCGCGCCCCCAGCATCGCCCTGGATCTCGATGATCTTGGCCTTTTCGATACCGTCGGCCTTCAGGCGCGCAACGACGGCTTCGCCGACGAGCTTGCCCATCGCCTTGTTGTCGCGGCCGATATGGGCCGTGACGCCTTCGCCATTGATACTGCGGTCGACAGTGATGACCGGAATACCGGCAGCGACAGCCGCTTCGAGCGACGGCACCACCGCATCCGGATTGACCGGATTGATGATGATGGCGCTGACGCCCTGCGTGATCAAATCCTGGATGTCGTTGTTCTGCTTGGACACATCGCCATTGGCATCGAGGAACACCAGCGTGTCGCCGCCTGCCTTTGCAGCCGCCTCGGCGCCGTCCTTCAGTTGAACGTAAAAGGGCGATTGCAGCGTCACCTGGCTGAAGCCGATCTTCAGGCCTTCGGCATGGGCTGCCGTTGCATGCAGGCCAAGACCGGCGGCCAGCGAAATTGCCGAAACGGCAATCGAAAATTTGGACACGAATGTACGGCGGCTGAGCATTGTTTTCCTCCCAATGAACTCGATTTTTCCTCACCAAAATCAACAAATGTGCAAACAATGCTCATCTGCTGATTAAAGGTAAGCAGACATTCATGGGGCTGTCAACGCGATCGCTGCCAGCCCTGAGGATAAAATTCGGGCGTTACATTTACCATTTTAATTCAATGACTTATCGCGAACAGGCGACGAGCGTTCGATTCCCCGCTTCAATTTCAGGGCGTTATTGCGCTGCGAATCCGGCATTGGCCTCAGGCTGCAAATGAGCAAAAAGGGGATCGCGCGAAAGCCGATGGAACGCTGGTGAACGCCGATACCGGCGTGGAAGACAAGCGGCAGAGGGCCGCCGCCGGCGCTGCGCAACAGAGCGGATCGGGATCGTCACGTTGTGTGGGGTTTGACAGATTGCGGAGTGTCAGCCGGACATGCCGGCGGCGAGCGCCGGCGACAAGGAGGACCGTTCCCCGAAACCAGTCGCCGACGCAGTTTGCAGTCGGCTTTTTTGTGTGGCGGAAAGCGAAGCACCCCGACCGTTCAAAGCGAACGCTTCACGCCGGGGGCTTCGGCCATTCGCCTTGGCTGCCGCACGGCAATAGTGGCTTGTTCCGGTTACGTTACGCTAGAATGCGATCTGCACCTTCATCGACCGGCTGCGATCGCCGGCCGTCTCGAAAGCTGCCACGGCATCGTCGAGACCGAAGATACCCGTCAGGAGCGGCTTCACGTCGACCCGGCGGCGGTTGATGAGATCGACGGCCAGCGCGAACTCCTCATGGAACCGGAAGCTGCCACGCATATCGATCTCCTTCGACACGATAAGGTTCTGCGGGATGGAGACGTCGCCGCCGAGCCCGAGCTGCATGAGGATGCCGCGTGGCTTCAGCACGTCGAGCCCGGACCGCACAGCCCGTTCATTGCCCGAGGCTTCGAACATCACGTCGAAATAACCCTTGTTGGCGGAATAGGCGGCAAGTGCGTCGCCATCGGTAGCGACATTGATGGTGCGGTCGGCGCCGACTTCGAGCGCTTTCAAAAGCACCGCGTCCATCACGTCGGTGGCGACGATTTCCTGCGCGCCGTGCGCGCGGGCAGCAAGGATGCACAACGCACCGATCGGGCCGCAGCCGGTGACCAGCACGCGCTTGCCGAGAAGCGAGCCCGCGCGGTTGACCGCGTGCAGCGTGACGGCGAAAGGCTCGGCAAAGGCCGCCTCGTTGATCGAGACCCCATCGGCGACCTTGTGACACTGCCAGCTTTCGGCGACGAGGCGCTGGCGAAACGCGCCCTGAATATGTGGCATCGGCATGGCGCTGCCATAGAAGCGCATGTTGAGGCAATGGTTCTGCTGCCCCTTGAGGCAATAGTCGCAGGCATTGCACGGCCGGCTCGGGGAGACGGCGACGCGATCGCCGACGGCAAGGCCGGAAACGCCGCTGCCCAGCGCCTTGATCGTACCGGCGATTTCATGGCCGAGGATCATCGGCTCGCGCAGCCGGATCGCGCCGAAGCCGCCGTGATTGTAGTAATGCAGGTCGGAGCCGCAGATACCGCCGACCTCGATGGCGATCTCGACCTGGCCCGGCCCGGCTGTGCCGGGATCGGTTTCCTCGACGCGCAGATCCTTGGCTGCATGGATCACTATGGATTTCATGGTCTCTCCTTCGCGCTCAGGCAACCGGCGTCAGCAACGGGACGCCTGAAAAATGCGCCGCCAGATTGTCGCGCACCAGTTTGCCCATCGCCTGGCGGGTTTCAACCGTACCGCTGCCGTGATGCGGCTGCAGGACGGCATTTTTCAGGCTCGCGAAGCGTGGATCGATGGCGGGCTCGTTTAGAAACACGTCCAGCCCCGCCCCCCGGATCCGGCCCTGTTCAAGCGCATCCAGCAGAGCCGCCTCGTCCACGGTCGTGCCGCGCGAGATATTGACGAAGATGCCGTCCGGCCCAAGCGCTTCGATCACCTCGGCGCTCACAATGCCGCGCGTGCCTTCTCCGCCCGCTAGCGTCACCACGAGAAAATCCGATTGCCGGGCGAGCGCGACCAGATCGCCAACGAAGGTATAGGGAAGGTCCGGTTTCGGTGCGCGGGCGAAATAGGAAATCGTGCAGTCGAAGGCGGCCGCACGTCGGGCAAAGGCCGCTCCGATGCGTCCCATGCCGACAACACCGACGCGCTTGCCGCAGACGCGGGTCGTCAGGTGCATATTGCCCTTCGTCCACTGCCCGCCGCGGACATAGGCATCGCCGGCGGGAAGCTGGCGCGCAGCGGCAAGCATCAATGCCATGCCGAGATCGGCCACGTCCTCGGTCAACACATCCGGCGTGTTGGTGACGCGGATGCCGTTTTCGCGGGCAAAGCGAAGATCGATCGCATCGGTACCGACGCCGTAGCAGCTGACGATTTCGAGCTTGGGCAGCCGTTTCATCAGATCGGCGGAGGCGCCGAGCTCGCCGCGCGTCGCAATCGCGCGAATACCGCCTGCATGTCCGGCCAGAAACGCATCGCGGTCTTCCGCCTCCCAAAGCTTGTGAATGACATAGCGGGATTCGAGATCCTCCATGTCCCAGGCGGGATAGGGACCGATCACAAGAACCTCTGGCTTCGACATGTTTATCTCCTGAATTTTCGTGCTTGACTTGATATGTTATCGATAACATATGTGTCAATAGAAACCGGGCGCTGTAAACAGGCAACGCGAAACGACACGGTTCGGAAAATTCTGGGAGACTTTAACAATGGGATTTCCACTGTTCGACCTGAGCGGGCGCCGGGCACTGGTGACGGGATCGAGCCAGGGTATCGGCTATGCGCTCGCCGAGGGTCTGGCGGCGCACGGCGCAGAGGTCGTTCTCAATGGCCGCTCCGCCGATAAGGTGAACGCCGCGGTCGAAGCGCTGCGCAAATCGGGCCATACCGCCCATGCGGCCGTCTTCGACGTGACGGACAAGGATTCGGTTGGCAACGGCGTTGCCGCGGTCGAGGCTGACATCGGAGCAATCGACATCCTCGTCAACAATGCCGGCATGCAGTTTCGCACGCCGCTGGAAGACTTTCCGGCCGACAAGTGGGAGCTGCTGCTTTCCACCAATATCTCCAGCGTCTTCTATGTCGGCCAGGCCGTTGCCAGGCACATGATCGCGCGCGGCAAAGGCAAGATCATCAATATCGCCTCGGTCCAGAGCGAGTTGGCCCGCCCCGGCATCGCCCCCTATACCGCGACCAAGGGTGCCGTGAAAAACCTGACGCGCGGCATGTGCGCCGACTGGGCGAAATACGGCATCCAGATCAACGCGATCGCGCCCGGCTATTTCAAGACGCCGCTCAATCAGGCCCTGGTCGACAGCGCCGAATTTTCCGGCTGGCTGGAAAAGCGCACCCCGGCCGGCCGCTGGGGCAATGTCGATGAACTGGTCGGATCGGCGGTTTTCCTTGCCGGCAACGCATCCTCTTTCGTGAACGGACACACGCTCTATGTCGATGGCGGCATCACCACCTGCCTTTAATGGCCCCATCGTCGTCATGGGCGTCAGCGGCTGCGGCAAGTCGTCCATCGGCGAACGGCTCGCGGCGCATCTGGGCCTGCCCTATGTTGAGGGCGACAGCCTGCATCCACCGGCCAACATCGCCAAGATGTCGGCGGGTATCCCGCTCGATGATGACGATCGCTGGCCATGGCTCGCGATGATCGGCAAGCGCCTGGCCGAAGCAGATGAGGCAGGGATCGTCATCTCCTGCTCGGCCCTGAAGCGGATCTACCGCGACCGGCTGCGGCAGGCTGCAGGACATCCCCTCGCCTTCGTCTACCTGAAGGGATCACGCGATATCCTGCTGCAGCGGATGACGGCCCGTCCGGGGCATTTTTTCAAGGCATCCCTGCTCGACAGCCAGCTCGCAACGCTGGAAAGCCCGGAAGACGAAAGGCTTGTTGTCACCGTCGATATCGCCCCCTCGCCCGAGGTCATCACCGCAGCGGCCCTCGAAGGCCTCGCTGCGCTGAATGGAGTTGAACCATGACGAAGACACAAGCCTGCAGGGTTGCTGTTATCGGTGCCGGCATCATGGGATCGGCCATCGCGACACGGCTGATCGAGACCGGCCAGAATGTCACCGTGTTCGATCTCGATCCGGTCAAGGTCAAGGCGCTGACAGACAAGGGCGCCGGAACCGCGGCCTCGGTAGCCGAGGCGACCCGTGCCAACGATTTCGTCATCCTCAGCCTCAACCATGCCAACATCGTGCGCGCTGTCGTGTTCGGTGCGGATGGCGTCAGTGCAGGCGCCGATGCAACCAAGATGCTGATCGACATGTCGTCTATCGATCCCGCCGATACGGCCGAGATGTCGGCGCAGTTGGCAAACGAGACCGGCATGAAATGGGTCGATTGCCCGCTGTCCGGCGGTGTGCCCGGCGCGCTCGGCGGACGGCTGACGATCATGGCCGGCGGTGACGAGGCCGATTTCGAGCGCGCCCGCGCCGTCATGCAGCATCTCGCCCGTAACTATACGCGCATGGGCGCAAGCGGCGCCGGGCAGACCACAAAACTGATCAACCAGCTGTTCTGCGCGGTGATCTTCCAGGCCGTAGCCGAGGCGACAAAACTGGCCGAAGCTGGCGGCGTCGATCCGGCGTCCATTCCCGCAGCGCTTGCCGGTGGCCGCGCCGATTCGAGCATCCTGCAGGAGTTCATGGGCAAGTTCGCCGCCCGCGACTACACACCCACCGGCCGGATCGACAACATGCTGAAGGACCTGGATTCGCTGCAGGCCTTCGCGCTGAAGACGAAGACACCTTTGCCGATGACCGGCCAGGTCGTCGAGATCCACCGGCTGCTTTGTGCGGCTGGCCTCGGCGCGCGCGATTCCGCCGAGATGATGCGCCTGCTCGACGGCACGCTTTCCTGACAAAATGTGGAGTGGGACGAACATCAGTCCTTGACTAACCAGATATGTTATCGATAACATATCTCAATCGACGCTTTGGGAGGAGCAGAGATGGACAATCGAAAACTCATCGAGTTCAGGGGAATCACCAAGATCTTTGGTGGCACCCGCGCGCTTGAGAATGTCTCCATCGATCTGCTTCCGGGCGAAATCCTTGCTCTTCTCGGTGAAAACGGCGCCGGTAAATCGACGCTGATCAAGACGCTTGCCGGTATCTACAAACCGGATGGCGGCCAGATCCTGTTTCGTGGCGAACCCTACAGCCACCGCCCGCCGAAACCCAATACCCGCCAGCCCGTCGCCTTCATCCATCAGGATCTCGGCCTGATCGAATGGATGACGGTCGGCGAGAATGTCGGCCTGGCACAGGGCTTTTCGTTGCGTTCGCGCCTGATCGACTGGCGCCGCACCGAAGATCGTGCCCGCGAGGCGCTGGAACTGGTCGGCTGCGATTTCGACCCCAGCACCCGCGTCCAGGATCTCACCCGCACGGAAAAATCGCTCGTTGCCATTGCCCGCGCGCTTGCCGTCGAAGCCGACGTCCTGGTGCTCGATGAACCAACCGCCAGCCTTCCGGCCGACGAGGTCGAGCGGCTGTTCAACGCCATCCGCCCGCTGAAGGAACGCGGCGTCGGCATGATCTACGTGTCGCACCGGCTGGACGAAATTTTCCGTATCGCCGATCGGGTCGCCGTCTTGCGCGACGGCAAGCTGGTGGGGCAGCGCCCCGTCAGCGAGACCCGGCCCGACGATCTGATCGAAATGATCGTCGGCCGCCCGGCCAACCAGCTTTTCGTCAAGGCCGCCTGCACGCCGGGCAAGGCAGTTCTTGCAGCCAGAAACCTGACCTGCACCGGCACCGGCCCGGTTTCGTTCGATATTCGCCAGAACGAACTGCTCGGCCTTGTCGGCCTGCGCGGCGCCGGACAGGAGCTGATCGGCCGCGCCCTGTTCGGCTGCGAGGCCTTTGGCGGCACGATACACCTGAACGGCGAGACACCGGACCTTTCGAACCCGGTCGCCGCAATGAAATCCGGCGTCGGGCTGATTGCGCGCGATCGCACGGAAGAATCCGTTGCCATGTCGCTGTCGCTTCGCGAAAACACCTTCATCAATCCCGGCGCCTCCGGCCGCGGCCTGTTCTCGTTCCTGTCCCCGGCCGATGAAGCCGAGCAGGCGCGCAAGATCGGTGAAACCGTGGGCCTGCGCCCGAACGACCAGAGCCTGCCGATCGAGGCGCTGTCGGGCGGCAATCAGCAGAAGGTCGTCGTCGGCCGCTGGCTGGTGACCGGCCGCAAACTTCTGGTCGCCGAAGACCCGACTGCTGGTGTTGATGTCGGCGCCAAGGCCGAGATTTACAAGCTGATCGCCCGAGCGCTCGAGGCCGGCCTCGCCGTCGTCGTCGTTTCCACCGATTTCGAGGAAATTGCCCATATCTGCCATCGCGCGCTGGTGTTTTCGCGCGGCCGCATCGTTGCCGAACTTCAGGGCGAGGCCCTGACCACATCCGCCGTCATTTCCGCCGCTTCGGCATCGGAAGCCGCCTAAGAGACCACGGGAGCAATACCATGCAATCGATCGAATCCACCGCGCTTGAACCGACGCGCAGCGAACTGGCCGGGCTTACAGTGGGCCAGAAGATCACCCGCTATATCCCTGTCTACGGTCTTGTCATTTTGACGGTCGCCCTGATGCTGTTGTTCTCGATCCTTTTGCCCGGCACCTTCCCGACGCTTCTCAACCTGCGCTCGATCGTCTCCGACAAGGCAATCATCGCGCTCCTGTCGCTGGCGGCGATGATCCCGATGGCATCCGGCCGCATCGATCTCACGGTCGGCTACGGCATTGTCCTCTGGCATATCCTGGCCATCAGCCTGCAGACCATGTTCGGCGTGCCATGGCCACTTGCCGTCGTCATCGTTCTGGCGCTCGGCGCTTTCACCGGTTTCCTCAATGGCCTTCTGGTCGAGGTGGCACGAATCGACAGTTTCATCGCCACGCTGGGCACCGGCACCATCCTCTATGCGCTGGCTCTCTGGCACACCGGCGGACGGCAGGTGGTCGGCGTGCTGCCGGAAGGTTTCTACGCGCTCAACGGCACGATGGTCTTCGGCCTGCCGGTCACCGGCTTCTACGTCATCGCCATCGCCATCGCGCTCTGGATCGTTCTCGAATATCTGCCGATCGGCCGCTACGTCTATGCCATCGGCGCCAACCCGAAAGCCGCCGCGCTGAACGGCATTCCGGTCCGCCGCTTCGTCATCGGTGCTTTCGTTTCATCCGGCACGCTCGCCGCCCTTGCCGGCGTCCTGCTCGCCTCGAAGCTGCGCATCGGCCAGGCCAGTGTCGGACTGGAATATCTGCTGCCGGCACTGGTCGGCGCCTTTCTCGGCTCCACCACCATCAAGCCCGGCCGCGTCAATGTCTGGGGCACGATGACCGGCGTCGTCATTCTGGCGGTCGGCATTTCCGGCATCCAGCAGATCGGTGGTTCATTCTTCGTCGAGCCGCTGTTCAACGGCGTCACCCTGCTCGTCGCCATCGGCATCGCCGGTTATGCGCAGCGCAAGCGGGGCGCTGCGGGCAAGGCCGCGACACCCGGCCCGCTGCCGGTCAAGACAGGGAAAAACTGAGGGAAACCGATTGTGCGAACTGCACCGTCTTCAAAGGGAGGAACAACCATGAAACGCAGAACATTGATCCGGAGTTCCGTCGCCATGCTGGCGCTGATGCTGGCAGGCCCGGTGCTCGCCGACGCCATAGCGGATGCCAAGGCCGTGGTGGACAAATACGCCACCCGCGTCACCACCTGGGACGGCCCCAAGGCAAGCCCCAAGGCGCAGGAAGGCAAGACCATCGTCGTGCTGGCCGGCGACCTGAAGAATGGTGGTATCCTGGGTGTCACCACGGGTGTCGAGGAAGCTGCAAAAGCCATTGGCTGGGAGGTCAAGGTGCTGGACGGAGCGGGTTCGATTGGCGGCCGCACGGCAGCCTTCGGCCAGGCCATGGCCCTGAAGCCGGCCGGCATCATCATCAACGGCTTCGATGCTGTCGAGCAGGCCCCCGCGCTGGAGCAGGCCAAAGCCGCAGGCATTCCGCTGGTCGCCTGGCATGCCGGCCCAGTGATCGGCCCGGATGAAAAGACCGGCCTTTTCGCCAATGTCAGCACCGATGCCATGGAGGTCTCCAAGGCCGCCGCCGACTACGCCTATGTCGACGCCAAGGGCAAGCCGGGCGTAATCATCTTCACCGACAGCACCTATGCGATCGCGATTGCCAAGGCCGACAAGATGAAGGCCGAGATCGAGGCACTGGGCGGCACGGTGCTCGAATATGTCGACACGCCGATCGCCGAGACGTCGCAGCGCATGCCGCAGCTGACCACATCGCTCTTGCAGAAATACGGCGACCAGTGGACCCATTCACTGGCGATCAACGACCTCTATTTCGATTTCATGGGCCCGTCTCTGGCCGCTGCCGGCAAGAGCGGCACCGATGCACCGATCAACGTTGCGGCCGGCGACGGCTCGGAATCGGCCTATCAGCGGATCCGCGCCAGCCAGTTCCAGAAGGTGACCGTTGCCGAACCCTTGAACCTGCAGGGCTGGCAGCTTGTCGATGAGTTGAACCGCGCCTTTGCCGGCGAAGCCTGGTCGGGCTATCTGTCGCCACTGCATGTCGTTACGTCTGACAATGTCGAATTCGACGGCGGACCGAAGAACAGCTTCGATCCGGACAACGGCTACCGTGACGAATACCAGAAACTCTGGGGCAAAATGTAACGATCGCCCAGGACCTGGGCATCGCGAACGATGCCCCTTTTTTTTCCAACGACGCAAAACTCCCGCCGACGAAAGCAGTATCATGATCATTCGCTACGCCCTCTTCGAAGGGGAAATTCACGCCGGCAGGGAAACGGAATTCCGCGCCTATGTGACGGAAAAGCTCGTGCCGCTTTGGACCCGGTTTCCCGGAGCCGAGGAGGTACGGGTGCTGGATGGAACGGACCGCGACGAAGGCGCCCCTGTCTACGCCATGGCTCTGGCCATCCGTTATCCCGATATCGACGCCTGCAACAGAGCGCTGCAATCGGATGTCCGCTTTGAAAGCCGCACTGTTACCGCCGGGCTGCTGGAGATGTTTTCCGGCCGCGTTCATCACCATGTCTTTACGGCCAACGAGTATCCGACGGTTTAGGCGCGCTATTTGCCGAGACGGCTCAATTGCAGGGTTTCCGTCGGCATTTCCCCAAAGGCTTCGCGATAGAGAACAGAGAAACGTCCCATGTGCGTAAATCCCCAATTGCGGGCCACATCGGAAATGGAAATGCGATCGTGCCTGCCGCCGACAAGTTCGCGGCGGACGCCTTCCAGACGCAACTGGCGCAGATAGTTCAGCGGTGTCGTATCCTTGAACTGCTGGAAGCCCACCTGGAGCGAACGGATGCTGACACCGGACGCCTGGGCGATGTCTTCAACCTGAATGGGGCTGGCAATGTTGGCGATCATATAGTCAATCGCCCGTTTCACCTGCCGCGGCATGGCTGGCGACGCAGGGCGCTCCAGCAGCGCCGAATAGCGATGCGGCACGCTTTCGAGCATTGCGACCATAATCGTGCGAAAGAAATACTCCGTGGAGCGCGCCGAGATATTGTCTGCTGGGCCGTTGGCGAGATTGTCCCAGAGGACCTGACCGAATGCGGCGAGCTTCGCGCCGGCACCTGTGTTCATGTCGCATTCGGCGAAGAGATCGAGGTCGTGGATCACCGGCATGTCCAACAGCTCGGAAAGCTGCCGGGTGACGGCCTTGCGGCTGAAGGCAATGCCGATATGGCTGCGCTCGGAATGGAGCCGCAGCATCCGGGTCTGGGAGAGATCCGTCGCGATCAGCTTGCCGGGTGTCGAGACGAACTGGCGGCCCCGCGCATCCAGTTCCATCGCGCCGGAGAGCGGCAGATAGAGCGCAAAGGCATCCGGTGGCTCGGAGAAGCTGACCTCCATTCCGGACCGGCATAGGCCCGACCAGATATCGAAATCGCCGGTCGAGAAATGCAGGTCCTCCACCGAGATCGAGGCCCCTCTGTTCATCGGATTGACGCGAACAGGCTTCAGGGTATTGGCATAGTGTTCACGGAGCTGATCGACGTCGGCTTCGACAACCTTGAAACGGGAGACCTGGCCCGGTCTGCTCATGGGTGGCGGCACTCACGCAGGGGAAGCAATTGCACTCCGCGCAGCGTTGCCGCGACGTCTCGAACCGGTCGCTCACCGCCCGCCTGCTTTTCATGCTTCATTGCCAAAGCCTCCAATCGCAAGCCTTTCGGCATGGCTGATTAATATGACTTTTGCACATATTAGCACACGCGTAAATGTTTTCTGCGGTCGGTGCATCTTCGGTGAGGAACTGAAGTGTGATGTACAGCAACAGAAACGGGTCGAGGCCAAAAGGTAAGGTGAAAATTTACTTAAAGGCTAATTTGCAACTTATGGTATTTATTCGTGTACTTTATGCAGTTTATACGGGAACAATCTATGTTTCGACCCCGATAATCTTCTTTTTTGTGGATTGCATGCGTAAACTGGATATTTCTGCGTCATTTATCCGGGGCAATAATCATACAATTTACTTGGTCATAATATTTACAATGCATCGTCAGCCTTTATCAAAGCTGAACTGGTGTCTCTGGAAATATGCGTCTCATCTCATTCGCCACCGCCCTGTTGCGGTTGAAATCCCTGCTTCGCGATACGAGAGGAAACGTTGCGCTGGTTGTCGCGATCGCGTCCCTGCCGATGCTGCTCGCCGTTGGCGCCAGCCTCGACTACACCCGGGCCTACAACGTCCAAAACAAGATGCAGGCCGATCTGGATGCTGCCCTGGTGGCGGCGATCAAACAGATCGATGGCTATGATGAAGGCAAGCTGGAGAAAAAGATCACCGATTGGTTTGACGCCCAGGCCGACAAACGTGATTCCAGCTACGATCTGACGGATATCAAGGTCGACAAATCCGGCCACACCATTACAGCCACGGCCGCAGGAACAGTGCCGACGACGCTGATGGCCCTTGCCGATATCAAAACCGTGCCGGTTGGCGTCACGAGCGCCATCAAGGGCCCGGGCACCTCCAATCTGGAAGTGTATATCGTCATCGACAAATCGCCCTCGATGCTTTTGGCGGCAACGAGCAAGGGGCAGACGCTCATGCGCAATACCGCCGGCTGCGAATTTGCCTGCCACAACACCAACGACCCGGTCACCGTTCAGGGAAAGAAATATCCGACCTACTACGCCTACAGCAAAGCCGCGGGCGTCAAGCTGCGGTCCGACGTCGCACTGACTGCGGTGGGCGAGGTCCTCGATATGATCGATAGCGCCGACAGCACCCATACGCGGATCAAGGTCGGCCTTTACGGGCTTGGGGAAAAAATTGCGGAGGCATTACCCCCGACTTACTCAACCAGTTCGGCGCGCAAGAAACTGTCCGATGACAGCAGCGGCCTGACGAGCGCGAGTTCGATGAAATCGACCGATTTCGACACGTCGCTTAAAGCCCTGAAGAGCAAGGTAGGGATAGCCGGCGACGGCTCGTCGGCAAACTCGCCACTGAAACTCGTTCTTCTCCTCACCGATGGCGTGCAATCCGATCGCGACTGGGTCCTCGGCGGCGCCAGCTATTGGGGTCGGGTGACACCGCTCAACCCTGCCTGGTGCGCTGCTCTCAAAGACAACAAAGCCAGCGTGGCTGTTCTCTATACCGAGTATCTGGCGATCCCAAATGACTGGGGATATAAGGCCACGGTCGCCGAAAGCATGAAAAGCAGCGTCTGGAGCTCTCTGTGGGGAGGCACCCTGCGCAACGGCGTCAGCGGCAACATGAGTCGTTTGAACTATATCCCGATAGCGCTGCAGGATTGCGCCTCCTCGTCGGACCTCTTCCTTTCCGCCGCGTCGGAGACCGAGATCGCAAAGGGTCTTTCCGCGCTGTTTACCCAGTATCTAACCTCCGTGCGCCTGACCCAATGATGCGCCGGCGAAGCTTTCATCGATTTTTCGGAGACAGATCCGGCGTCGCAGCGATCGAGTTCGCGATCCTGGCGTTGCCGCTCTTCGTGCTTGTTTTCGGCATCATCGAGATTTCGGCGATGTTCTTCGTCAATACCGCTCTCGATTCCTCCGTGCACAAAAACGCTCGGCTCATCAAAACCGGGCAGGCAGCCGAGAAGAAGACTTCTCTGGCGGACTTCAAGGCAAAGATCTGTGGCGACATGGTCTACATGCTGAACTGCGAGGCAAGGTTGCTGGTGTCGGTCGACGTCATCACCGACGTCTCGTCGGCCGGCGGCATGGTACCCGTCGATTCGAAGGGCAATGTCACAATCACCGAGAGCTTCAACCCCGGTTACGGCAGCGACTACGTGCTCGTTCAAGCCTTCCTGCCCTGGCCGCCGATCGTCAATCTCTACTCTCTCTCCAGCCGAACGCTCTCCGATGGGAGCTATCTTTTGGGTGCCTCCACCTTGTTTCGCAACGAACCCTTCTGAGGAAGCCCAATGACACCCCTGAAAATCCGTTTTGGGTCACGCCTGTTGCGGCGCTTTGGCGAAGATCGTGCCGGCGCATCCGCGATCGAGTTCGTATTGCTGATCCCGTTCCTATTCCTCCTCCTTGCCGGAACCGTCGATCTCGGTCAGGGATTGACGGTCCAGAGAAAGATGAACCAGATGGCCTCCACATCGGCCGAAATGGTGTCGATGCAAAGCAGCTGGACCCGCTCCGACATCTCGACCATCCTGTCCGGGGTGAGCTCGATCCTTGAGCCATACGACCTGACGGGCCTCACGATTCTCATCTCCGTGGTGAAAATCGATGCGAACAATAAAGCGGTCGTCGTCTGGTCGGCAGCATACGGCACAACCGCTCTTCCCGCAGGCCAGGCGTCCCCGATCGATGTTCCTGAAGAGTTGCGGGAACAGGATACGCAAATGATCGTGACGCATGTGCACTACAAACTGGAAACCATCTTCTCCGCTTTGTTCGAGCGTTTTACCGGTGTCCGGGGCTACGAATATGACCGGCATTTTTTCACAAGACCGCGCAACAGCGGTACGATCAGCTACAGCTAGGACATCGTAGCCTCAGCAAGACAGGGAATATTATGTCTGGAAGCACCTTTTTACAGAGGCTGCGATTGCAACGCGAACGCGATTGAAGCAAAGTGCTCATACTCAACCTTAGCGACGCCATGAGGGCACCGATGAACAAGATTCCGAACGCGATTGACGTCCATGTTGGAAGCCGTATCCGCTTCCGGCGAACAATGCTGGGGCTGAGCCAGGAAAAGCTGGGCGATAGCCTTGGCATCACATTCCAGCAGGTCCAGAAATACGAAAAGGGAACCAATCGCGTCGGCGCAAGCCGCCTGCAGAACATTGCTTCGACCTTGAGTGTTCCGATCGCTTTTTTTTTCGAGGAAACAGCGATCTCGGCGGGGGAAGGACCCAACGAGATCTCCGACATCTCGGTGTTCATTTCCAGCTCTGAAGGCCTGGCTCTGAACAGAGCCTTTATATCGATCTCCGATCCCGCGGTTCGTCAGAACATTGTCAAGCTGGCGAAATCGGTTGCCAAAACCGAAAGCGGAAAGGGCGCGGCAGGGTAAAATTCCGTGGCGAGAACGGGCTACTTTCTCCACACATTCGGAGAACTGAAAGTGCTCGATCCCGACGGTCGGCAGGTCTTTCTGCCGGAGCGAGGGATGTTAATTCTCGCCTATATGCGTGCCAGCCAGCGATTGGAGGTGTCCCGCGAAATCCTCGCGGCGATGCTTTGGCCTGATGTCGACCGCAGCATTGCATTCAAGAATCTTCGTTCGACGCTGCTTCGCATGCGCACAGCCGGCCAGTTGAACCCACTCCCTCTGTCTGCCGATGGCCGAATGGTGCGGCTTCAACCGGATGCGCTGCATTCGGATCTGGATTGCTTCCTGCCTGAAAACGATAAGCTGGCGCGCCTGCGCCAGATCGTCGAGACGATGAAGGAGGAATTCCTCGCCGGCACGCGCAATACAAATGGCCCCCTGAAACGATGGATAGAGGGGCAGCGTCAGGGCTATGGCGAGCTTTTAAGAGCTGCGGTTCTTGATGGATCGCCGCTGGCGACCGATCGAGCGGATATCCGCGCCGTTAAAATCGCATGCGTTCAAATTCTGCAGCGCGCACCGAATGACATGGATATCCGCAATATCCTGGATCGCGCCAAAATCGTCGAATCGGATGACGTGCCCGACAGGCTCTTTGCCGTGCCGCGCGAAACGCAAACCAGGCTAGATGCCACGATCGGTGTTGCGCCCTCCCCTTTGCAGGCCGAGCGGCTGTCACTGCCGCGCGTCGCCTTGCTTCCTCCCGATACGGCGGAAGATTCGCGTCTCAACGGATCGGTTGCAAATGCCCTGGTCGAGGACGTGACGATCGGTCTGTGCTCGCTTCGAACCGTGTCCGTCGTCGCCCCCTTCACATCCGAGCGCATTCGCGAGGCAGACGACAAGGCAGCGGTGCTGGAAAAGCATGGCGTCATCTATGCGCTCGACACCAAACGGTCGGGTGACGGCCTCTTCACCCAGCTCATTTTTCTGCCCACGGACGAAATCATCTGGGCCGAGCGCTTTACTCTGACGGCCGAAGGATTGACCACGCAGCGCAGCGAGATTTCCCGCACGATCACGCAAACCATTGCGCGCCAGGTGGACGAAACCGCAGCCGCACAACTCGATTTCGCCACACGCCCGCAAATGTATCTGAATTACCTGCAGGGCATGCAGCATCTGTCGGAACTGTCTCTGCCCGGGATTCGCAGGGCACGGAAAAAGTTTCGCGAGACCTTGCGCCTGTCTCCGGATTTTGCACCCGCGCTGGCCGGCATGGCGCGGACCCTGACGACGGAATGGCTTCTGACCGCGCGCGGAGATGAAGAGCTGCTGGTGGCGGCCGAGCAGAAAGCCATGGCCGCAGTTCACCACAATGGCAATCTGGCCGCCGGGTACCGCGAACTGGGCGTCGTGCAACTGTATCTGCAGAAACTCGATGAAAGTCTCGAAGCCCTGTCGACCGCCGAGACCATCAGCCCGCATTATGCCGATGCGCTTTACAGCCATGCCGACAGCCTCGTGCATGTCACCAGACCGGCGGATGGCCTGGTCAAGATCAAGAAGGCGATCGAACTCAATCCCCTTTGCCCGGATGCCTATTTCTGGACCGCGGCTGGGGCCAGTTACTTCCTCGGGGAGTTTGAAAACGCCGTTGCTTATATCGGCCAAATGCGCGACGCTCGCCCGGCTGACAGGCTGTTGGCTGCCAGCTGGGGAATGATCGGTGACAAGAACAAAGCCCGGGCAAGCCGCCAGCGAGTCCTGCGCGACAATCCCAGCTTTGACCTCCAGCGATGGCTTGAGGTCGTGCCGATGAAGGAAAGCTGGCAACGGGAACTGTATCGAGAAGGCCTGACCAAAGCAGGCTTCTAACAAAGGAGAGCGAATATGGCGAAAGTGGTCGTAATAGGGATTCCGGGCGAAAGCGGGCTTTGGCTGGCTGACCTGACAGCGGGGACGGTCACGCAACTGCCCAAGCCATTGTCTGGCGAACTTGCGACAGCCGAGTCCCTCCGGCATTCGGGTGGTGCTGTCGTGAAGGGTGTGGATTTTGCCGTGGCGGTCTCCTCGGCGGATCAAGTCTTTTCAGGCCATTTCGAGGGCTGATAACAGGCTTGGAAGACGCAGCCCCGCAACGCATCTATACGCCTCGTGAGACACTCTCCCGCGTCGAACCCCTTCTGAAAAACTTCGGCATCACCCGCGTTGCACGCCATACCGGCCTCGACAACCTGGGAATACCGGTATGGTGCGCCTATACGCCGAACGCAAAATCGATCGTTATCGCGCAAGGCAAGGGCATCACCGATGACGACGCCAAGGCATCGGCGGTGATGGAGGCGTTGGAACGGGTCGTGGCGGGGCATCCGGCTGTCGATATCGTCACCGCGACGATGAGCGGATTGGCGGACCGGGGACGGTTTGCCGATCCGCTGCCCAGCCTGATTGCGGGCGGGCAGTCCGATTTGCGCCCGGACGAGACAATCGACTGGATTGCGGGCCGAAATGTCCTGAACGGACAGGAGATCCTCGTACCGCTTGAGGCCGTGATTCTGGATCGTACCCGGCAGAATAACCGCTACTGGATGTCGTCGGACGGCCTGGCGTCTGGCAATTGCGATGATGAAGCGTTTCTCCACGGTCTTCTGGAGCGGATTGAGCGCGACGCCTACGTGCTTTGGCAAGTCGCACCGGCCAGCGACCGGCATTCGCGATGTGTCGACCCCTCACTGTATGGCGGCGCGGCCATGACGGAACTCCTCACCCGCATCGAAAGAGCCGGACTGGTTCTGCGGCTGTTCGACATCACCTCCGATATCGGCATTCCCTGCCTCACGGCCTTTCTTAGCCCTGCCGGCGTTTTATCCGACAGGCCCCTGCGGTATGTCGAGGTGACGAACGGATCGGGCGCCCATCCATCGCCGTCGGTTGCCGCACTTCGCGCCGTAACGGAAGCGGCGCAATCGCGCCTGACCTACATCAGCGGCGCCCGCGACGACGTCTCGGCGCAGACATACCGGACATCATTGCCGGATGAAACGCGCCGATTGTTCGCCTGCGTTCCAACCGAGGTGCCGGACTATCGGCAACCGATCCCGTCTACGACCGCTTCGATGATCGAGCACGTGCTGGAGAGACTGCGCGAAGCGCACATTCCATCCGCCATTGCCCTGCGTCTCTCAAGCAAGGACTGGCCTTTTTCCGTCGTCAAAGCGCTTGTCCCTGCCCTGGAAAACCCGGACGGCAAGCGCGCCCGACGTTTCGGCGCCCGCGCCATTGCCCGGACCTTGTGGCCATGAAAGTTATTTTTATCGGCCCAAGCCTGCCGGATGCCGCGCGCCTGTGTGCGAGTGACATAATCCTTCGCCCACCAGCGATCCAGGGCGACCTCCGCAAGGCGATCGATGAAGGGTTCACCTCTATCGGCCTGGTCGATGGCGGCTTTGAGTATCAGCCGCCGGTCTGGCACAAGGAAATACTCTACGGCTTGTCCATCGGCGTGCGGATCTACGGGGCATCGAGCATGGGCGCGCTTCGTGCCGCCGAATGCGAAGCCTTCGGAATGATCGGCATCGGAGCGGTATTCGACGGGTTCAAAACCGGGAGGCTGATCGATGACGCCGACGTCGCCTTGCTCCACGGTCCTGAAGAGTTGGGATATCCGGCGCTGACAGTGCCGTTCGTCAATGTCAGCGCAACGCTCGATACTCTGCAAGAAAGTGGTCACCTGTCACCCCTGCAGCAGGAGTTGCTGGAAACCAGCGCGCGAAATATCTTCTTCAAGGAACGCACGTGGAAAAGGATCGTTGCGGGCAGTGGTCTCGGCAAGGAAGTCCTGCCCGTGCTGACACGCGGAATGGTCGATATCAAAAGGCAGGATGCCCTGCAGCTGCTGGCCACCATGCACGAAGCACCGGCAACGTTGCGCAAACACGCTCCCGACTGGCAGTTGAACCTGACAGCCCTCTAGGAGAGGAACATTCAATCGAAACGTGTGCAACGCTCGTGCAACGCCATTTGTTTCGAATTGTATCTACAATCACCTTCGAAACCTCCATAGCGCGTAGGAATTTTCGAATGGACAACCTTGCCACCGTTTCAACTGAAGCCGAAGAGTTCGCCACGATTGCGCGAATGCTGACCTACATCCGGGACAGCGCACGCCAGCTTGACGCATCTGCGCTTGAATATTGCATTGAAATGGCGATGAAGGCCGTTACAAGCGAGCTCAGGAGCCGGGACGACACACCATCGGCCGAATTCGAGATGGTGCTGAGACAGCTCCAATAAAAGCGCCACTCCCGCCTCATTATGGCGCCCGGACGTTTTCAGACGTTGTTTGCTACCCGTAAAGCTGATCACGACGCCGGTGACCCGCTCGGCGCGGCCCCCCTGCAGGCGGCGAAAACATCCAGTTCGGGCCTGTAAACTTTGGTCACGACGTCCATCATCCCAAGCACGGTATGAAACAGATTGTCGTGCGACGTCGGGGCGTCCGAATACTGACGCAAGCAGCCGACATCCAGTTTCATCACCTGGGCATATTGATCTGAAAACCAGGCGATGAAGGGAACATGGGTCTGCTCCACAGGCGCAAACATGTACGGCGCGCCATGCAGGAACAACCCGTTTTCGCCCAGCGATTCGCCATGATCCGACATGTAGATCATCGCACCATCGACAGTGCCCTGATGCTTCTTCAGCAGCTTGATCACTTCCGACAGGTTGTGGTCGGTATAAAGGATCGAGTTGTCATAGGCGTTGACGATCTCCTCGCGGCTGCAATCGGACAGCTGCGCCGTGCGGCAATCGGGCGTGAAACGCCGGAATTCTTCAGGATACCGCAAATAATAAGTCGGCCCATGACTGCCGAGTTGATGCAGGACGATGACGGTGTTCTTGGTGATGCTTGCGAGCTTCGCATCGAGAAGCCCCAGGAAAATATCGTCCTGGCATTCGCCGTCCGTGCAGAATTTGCTGTTCTTCTGCTTGGTAAGACTGGCAAAGCTGATCAGATCGGCAATCCCCTTGCTGCCGGTGTTGTTGTCCCACCAGTAGCCGTCGATACCGGCACGGCGCAGAACATCCATCAAGGTATCGGTCGAACGAGCCTTGCGGTCCGAATAGCTTTGCCGCCCATAAACGGAGAACATGCAGGGCAATGAAACGGCGGTCGCGGTTCCGCAGCTCGTCGTCTTGGTATAGTTGACAACGTCGAGGGCCTTCAGCTCGGGATTGGTTTCTCTCGCATAGCCATTGAGCGAAAAGTTCATTGCGCGCGCCGTTTCGCCGGCAACGATAATGGTCACGATCGGCTTGTCCGCTCTCGCATAGACCGGCCCAAGTCTGGCATCGGTCCCAAGCGGCGCACGGACAATGCCGATCTCGCGATAGGTGCTGACCGCCAGGCCGATCGCCGAGGTTATCGGCGCGAACGGCGTCAGCTTGGCCATCATTTCGCGGTTCTGGCGAATGTTCGACGAGATTCCGGAGTAATTGCTGATGATCAGGCCGACGCAGACAGCAAGGCATGCGGAGATAACGACGAAATTCGCAAAGAGTTTTCCGATCAGGGGGCGGTGCCTGATCTTCGTCCAGCAAACCAGCAACGACGGGAGAACGCCGTAAAGCAAAACGTGAAAGACAAATGTCGGCGTGACGAGATGACTTGCCTCCTGCGGCGTCGTCACCACGGCATTTCTGATCATTTCCTTGTCGATCACAACGCCGAAGAAGTCCGTGTAGTAGGATGAGATCGCGCCGGCGACGATCAGGAAAATCAGAAATGGCTTGATGACATATTTGGCGGAGAACAGCACCACGCCCGCAACCACGAGCAGAGCAATCGCCGCAGAAAACGTATAGAAACTGACATTGAAACCGCCAAATACAGAGAAGGCCTGGTTCCAGAACGTGAAGTTCAACGCACCGAGAATGTAAAGCGTGACGATCAGGGAAAGCGGGACGCTTCCCATCACAGGACGCTTGAAAGAGGGACGGTTCAAAGCACACTCCGACTACGGGCAATTGCAAAGGTGCCCTCTCCTGTGCCTATTACCTGACAAAAAGCTGAATGTCAGTTTGCACCACCCAAAATTGCACTGAAAACAGAAATAAAACCTAAAAATCCTGAGCCTGCCCGCATTTCGCCGGCGTCAGCGATGGACCAACGCCTTGCGTGACAAGCCTAGTTCCGGCCGATGCGCGAGAGGAGAATCACCGGCAAAATCCCGATCACGACGATGGCGAGCGCCGCAACGGATGCTTCCTCGTAGGTGCCTCTGGCCGCTTCGCCGTAGAGATGCGTGGCGAAGGTTTCGACATTGAGCGGACGCAAAAGCAATGTTGCCGGCAACTCCTTGACGCAATCGACGAAGATCAGGAGACCGGCCGCCGTCAAGGCTGTTTTCGAGAGCGGGAGATGCACATGGCGCAGGGTGCCCGCCGTCGTCTGCCCGAGCGTACGTGCCGCGTGATCGAGCGAGAGCGGAATGCGCGCCAGCCCCGCTTCGATGCCACCCGCCGAAATCGCAAGGAACCGCATCGCATAGGCATAGAGCAAGGCCGCGCCGGACCCCATGAACAGGAGCCCCGTCGACAGACCGAACCAGGCGATCGCGGTCCTGTCGATGAAGCGGTCGAGCATTGCAACAACGATCAGGACACCGATCGCGACCACTGTTCCGGGCGCCGCATATCCGAGCGTCGAGAACCGGTAGAACCAGGCGGCAGCCGTGCCCGGCCTTAGACGCACCGCATAGGCAACCACCAGACCGAAGAACAGCGTCATTGCGGTCGCGGCCGAAGCGAGCGAGATCGTATTGAATGCCTCACCCCAGAAACGTGGCGACAGGCCGGCAAACTGGATCCGCTTGACGGCCTCGACCGCGAGATAGAGCGCCGGTGCGGCGAAGCCGATCAAGATCGGCAACGAGCCGGCGATCAAAAGCAATATGCCTTTTGGCCGCGAGACCTTGGCGGGCTCGAACCCATGCTGGCGCTGCGCGCCGGCGGCATAGCGCTGTTTGCGTCTCGCCCATCGTTCTGCCGCCACCAGCAGCGCGACGATCAACAACAGCGACAGCGCGATCTGCGAGGCGCCCGGCAGATCCGAGCGGGTCACCCAGCTTGTGTAGATCGAGACGGTCAGCGTGCGGATGCCGAGGAATTCCGACGCGCCGATATCGTTCAGGGTTTCCATCAGCGCCAGACTAATGCCCACAGCCACGGCCGGGCGTGCCAGCGGCAGGGCAACGCGCCAGAAGACCTTGCGGCGCGATACACCAAGCATTCTCGACGCATCGATCAGGTTCGCCGACTGGGTGAGGAACATGGCCCGGGTCGGGATATAGACATACGGATAAAGCACGAAGCCGAGCAACAGGATGCAGCCTGCCATCGAACGTATGTCGGGCAGGCGGAACTGGCGCGGGCCTTCATAGCCGAGCAGCCAGCGCACCGCGCCTTGCACGGGACCGATCGGATGGAGGATGTCGAGATAGGCATAGGCGACGATATAGGTGGGGACGGCAAGCGGCAGCAGCAGCGCCCATTCCAGCAGCCGGCGGCCGGGGAAGGCATAGGCGGTCACCAGCCACGCGGTTCCGGTTCCGATCACAGCCGTGACGAGGCCGACGCCGGCCAGCAGAACGACGGTATCCCACAGCGCCACCGGCAGCACGGTGATCGCCAGATGAGACCACAATCCGGCCGATCCCTGAATGGCTTGCACGAACAGCGCGACGATCGGCAACACAACGAACAGAGCAACGGCGGACGCGCCGAGCAGCCAGCCGCGACCGGCACGACGGCGATGCGGGCGTGCCGGTGACAGGCCCGTCATATGCGGGAATTCCATGCGAAAACAGGCGCCCGCGTTGCCGCGGGCGCCTTCTCTTGTATCCTACAGAGAGCGGCTGAAAACCGTATCATCCGTCCGGCGTCTTGCCTCAGTTGTCGAAGCCGACCTTGTCGACCAGTTCGCTTGCCTGCTTGCGATGGCTGACCACCTCGACCAGGGGCTTGGAATCGATCTTCAACTCGCCGAACGAGGCAATGATCGGATCGGCAGCGGCACCCGGCTTGACCGGATATTCGAAATTGGCTTCGGCATAGATCTTCTGGGCGTTGTCAGAGACGAGATATTCCAGAAGCTTGACGGCCTCGGCCTTGTTCGGCGCATGTTTGGCAACGGCCGCACCGCTGATATTGACCTGCGTTCCGCCATTCTTGAAGGTCGGCAGGACAACCTTGATGCCATTGCCCCAGGCAACCTGCTCTTCGCCACCCCTGCCCGAGCGCATCAGGCCGACATAATAGGAATTGGCGATTGCGACATCGCAAATGCCGCCGAGAATGTCCTTGGCGCCGTCGCGGTCACCGCCGGCCGCCTTGCGGGCCAGATTGTCCTTGACGCCAGCCAGCCACTTTTCGGTTTCCTCAGCGCCATAATGGGCGATGTAGTCGGCAATCAGCGCCGTGTTGTAGGGATGCTGGCCAGAACGGATGCAGACCTTGCCCTTCCATTTGGGATCGGCCAGGTCCTCGTAATTGAAGTCGGCCAGATCCAGATCCTTTGCCGCATACAGCACGCGGGCACGCATCGACAGGGCGTACCAATGGCCATTGGCATCGCGCAGCTGTTCGGGAACAGCTTCGGTCAGCGCCGTGGATTCGATGGCCTGCGTCACGCCCTTTTCGGTCAGGTCCACCAGATTGCCGGCATCGACGGTCATCAGGATATCGGCGGGCGAGCTTTCGCCTTCCGCCACAACACGCTCGGCCAAACCGTCCTTGAGGAAGACCGTGTTGACCTTGGTGCCCGTTTCAGCCGTAAACGAATCGAGCAAGGGCTGAATCAGGCCGGGCTCGCGCGTCGTGTAGATATTGAGTTCGGCAGCAGAAGCGGCACTTGCGCCGAAGAGGAAAGTGGCAGCGAGAAGTACGGACTGCGGGCGTGGATGTTTCATGTATCCCTCCAATGAATGCCCGCGTTGTCCATCATTTATGACTTAGATAGTCAAGTTAACGGGCGGCAGTTTACGGTTAACGATCACGGAGGTGTGATTGCGCGGCTGCAGTCCGGTTACGATCCCGGGTGCGAAAAGGCGAGCGTACTGCCGGGCAGAATCGCCAGATTGACCGCATCGGCATCCATCGGCAATCGGCTTGTCGTGCGCACACGCAAGGGCTCGGCCAGATTTTCAACGCGTACCGACAGTTGCTCCACTTCGCCCAGAAAGGCGCGACCGGCAAGGCGGCCGGCAAGGTTCCCCTCCCCCTCCACCACCGAAAGCCCCTGCGGCCGGAGGTACAGCATTGCCGCGGCGCCGTTATCGGCATCCAGCCTGTGGGCAAAACGGCCGATGGCCGTTTCCACGTGGCCATCACGGTAGACACCCGGGATCTTGTTGAAGGCGCAGAAGAACTCTGCCGCATAGGGTGTCTTCGGCCGATCGTGCAGATCGTAGCCCGTGCCGGTCTGGACGATTTCGCCATTCTTCATCAGTACGACCCTGTCGCCGGCCGAGAGCGCCTCTTCCGGATCGTGGGTGACCATGATGACCGTTGTGCCAAGGCCGCGCAGCAGGGCCAGCGTCTCCTCTCGCACCCGGTCGCGCAAGCCACGGTCGAGGTTGGAAAACGGCTCGTCCATCAACAGAATGTCCGGCTTGGGCGCCAGCGCCCGGGCAAGCGCCACCCGCTGCTGCTCGCCGCCCGACAGCATATGCGGGTACCGCCCGGCAAGATCGCCGATACCGATATGCTCGATGATGGCCCGCGCCCGCGTGCCGGCTTCCTTGCCCGGCAGACGCTTCAGCCCGAACATCACGTTCTGCTCGACGCTCAGATGCGGAAACAGCGCGTAATCCTGAAACACGAAACCGATATTGCGCGCCTCGGGCTCGATAAAACGGGACGGTCCGGAAACCTCGTTGCCCTTCAGAAGCACGCGGCCGGAATCGGGCGTATCGACGCCGGCGATGATGCGCAGAAGCGAAGACTTGCCGCAGCCGGATCGGCCGACAAGGCAGATGATCTCGCCGGCTGCAATCGCGAGATCGATGTTGGCCAGCGCGGCGACCGTGCCGAAACGCCGCCCGACGCCCTGGAGTTCGAGCACATGGCCGGGCGCTTGTCGTCTGTCAGTCATCGTCTTCGTTTTCCCTGCTCTCAAAACAGCTTGCCGATGGTCTATCTATCTGTCGAAAGAGCGTTGCGCCAGCACCCGCCGTTTGCGTTGACGGCGCTGACGATGCCCGGCCCGCGTCCCGCAGACCGGATTTCAAATCGCGTTTGCGGATGTCGGCAAAGCCAGTCTTCAGGACAGACGCAATCTCGACGAAATTCAATGATCGATGTGTACTGTTCTCGAAGCAGGAACCAGCATGATACAGGCGGATTTTCGAACGTCTTCTCCCGCTCCCACCGGCATG
The DNA here is from genome assembly GCF_001687365.1 of Pararhizobium polonicum. Lineage (GTDB taxonomy): Bacteria > Pseudomonadota > Alphaproteobacteria > Rhizobiales > Rhizobiaceae > Pararhizobium > Pararhizobium polonicum. The sequence goes on along the minus strand of NZ_LGLV01000008.1, from coordinate 278,527 downwards.
ACCGTTCAGGGCGCCGATCCGTCCGACGGCTTGCACGCCAGCTCAACCGTCGGCCATAGCGACGACGGGTGAAACCAATCCAGGGCAATGCGGTCTCCACTGAATCCCGAAAATTAGACGAAATCACAACTTATTGATTTCTATCAACTCTTTTTCGGCTAGATTTTAAACTTCGTAGCAAAGCGTCATTCCCACTGAAGGAACGCAGCATGCGGTACCGGAATTCATTGCTTGTCCTTTCGGTTGCCGCCGTGGGCATTTTCCTCGGGCGCGCCGAACTGGCGCCCTATCTGCCCGGGTTTTTGGCAAAGACCGCCTCAGTAAAATCCGACGCAAAGGACCTTGCCGGTGGCTCCGGGCAGAAACAGGGGGCCGCAGGACATGGGGGCCATGCCGTCACCGTGACGGTGGCCACGGCAAAGGCAGGGTCCTTGCCGATCACGCGCAAGGCGATCGGCACCATCGTTCCGATTGCCTCGACGGCGCTTTCCAGTCTGGCCTCGGGGATCGTCGCCGAGGTGCTGGTCAAGGATGGCGCCGACGTCAAGGCCGGCGATCTGCTGGTGCAGCTGGATGACCGGACGATCAAGGCAAACATACAGCGCGATACCGCCACCCTGACGAAGGATCAGGCGACGCTTGACGATGCCAATACCACTTTGAAGCGGGTACAGGCCCTCAGCAATGCCGGTGCCCAGACACAGCAGCAGCTTGATGATGCAGTTGCGGCTGCAAAACAGGCCGAAGGCGCCATTGCCGTCGATCAGGCAAATCTGGCTGCGGACAAGGTCGCACTGACGCAGACGCAAATTCGCGCGCCCTTCGACGGCAAGCTCGGCGTGATTTTATTCTCCCCCGGCGCCTATGTCGCCCCGGGCGCGGATATCGTGACACTGACGCAGATGAAACCGGTCTACGCGGAATTCACGCTTGCGGAGCCCGATCTCGACCTTGCCCGGTCAGCACTTTCGGCCGGAAAACTCAACGTTCGCATTGCCCCGATGATGTCTCAGGACGACACCACAGCGGCATCGGGACCGATCGTCTTCATCGATAACGCGGTGGACCCCGCCTCCGGCACCTTCAAGCTGCGGGCGCTGCTGGAGAATGCAGATAGTGCGTTCTGGCCGGGGCAGTCCCTGGATATCACGGTCAATGCCGGTGAAAAGGATGGCCTGGTCATCGTGCCGGCCGTTTCGCTCCAGCCCCACGACGATGGCTCCATCTGCTACGTTGTCGGCCAGGATAATACCGTCCAGGTGCGCAAGGTCGAGGTCGCTTTGAGCGCCGGAGACACGGCCGGCATCGCGCGTGGCCTGGAGAAGGGTGAGGTTGTCGTCACGGAAGGGCAAGCGGGGCTGGTGGAGGGCACCCACGTAACCGTCGTTTCCGCGCCGGAACCCACGGCCGAGAAGGTTGCCGACAGCGCGTCCGATGCCGGAGCGGCACAATGAACATCTCCGAAATCTTCATCCGCCGCCCGGTCGCAACGATCCTCTTGACCATCGGCATCCTTCTCGCGGGCGCATCCGCATACACCAATCTACCAGTCGCCGCCCTGCCGCAGGCCGATTTTCCGACGATCAACGTCTCCGCCCAGCTTGCCGGCGCATCGCCCGATACGATGGCCAGTTCTGTCGCAACGCCCCTGATCAAGCAATTCGAGACGATCGCCGGTATCGACACGATCAGCGCCAGCTCATCGCTCGGCAATACCCAGATCACCATCCAGTTCTCCCTTTCGCGTGATATCGATGCCGCCGCCGCCGATGTGCAGGCCGCGATTGCGCGGGCTGGACGGCAATTGCCCGACAATCTGACCGCGCCGCCAAGCTACCGGAAGGCGAACCCGGCAGACGCCCCGGTGCTCATCTTGGCGCTGACGGGTGACGGCGCATCGCTGACGAAAATGGACGATGTGGCGGAAAACATCATTTCCCCCGCACTGTCGACGATCTCCGGCGTGGCCCAGGCACAGGTCTTCGGCCAAAAAGCCTATGCCGTGCGCATCGAGGTCGATCCGCGCAAGCTGCAAAGCCGGGGCCTTTCGCTGGATGGCCTGGCGACAACGCTGGCAGCAGCCAACGATCAATCGCCCGTCGGCACACTTCAGAACAAATCCCAGGCATTGACCGTCGAGGTTTCGACCCAGCGCAGCGATGCCGCCGCCTTCAAAACACTGATTATCGCCCAACCCGGTGGCCGGATCGTGCGGCTGAGCGATGTCGCCAACGTGAAGGACAGCGTGACCGTCGTCAATCAGGGAAGCTGGCTGGACGGCAAGCCGGCCATCGCGCTGGCCGTCCAGCGTCAGCCGGGCGCCAATACCGTGGCGGTGGTCGATGCCATTCTGGCCAAGGTGCCGGAACTTCAGGCCGGCCTTCCCGCCGACATGCATATCAATGTCGTCAACGATGCCTCCGTGTCGATCCGCGCGGCCGTGGCCGATGTCGAGACAACGCTGATGATCACCATCGGCCTCGTCGTTCTGGTGATCTATCTGTTCCTGCGGCGGCTGTCGGCCACGCTTATCCCAGGGCTCGCCGTGCCGCTGTCGCTGGTGGCGACGGTGGGGGCAATGTATGCGCTCGGTTTCTCCATCGACAACATCTCCCTTCTGGGCCTGACCCTGTCCGTCGGCCTTGTCGTCGACGATGCCATCGTCATGCTGGAAAATATCGTGCGCAAGGTCGAAGAGGGCATGGCCCCCCTACAAGCGGCAATCGAGGGCAGCCGCGAGGTCACCGGCACCATTGTTTCGATGTCGATTTCGCTGGTCGCCGTTTTCCTGCCCATTCTGCTGATGGGCGGTATCGTCGGGCGCGTGCTGAACGAGTTCGGCGTCGTCGTGACGCTGGCCATTCTGTCTTCGGCTCTCGTCTCGCTCACCGTCACGCCGATGCTTGCAGCCCGCCTGCCGCATCAGCCGCACGAAGAGGCACCGCGCGAGGGGCTGTTCGACCGGGTAACCGCCGCCTATGGCCGCTCCGTCGGCTGGTGCCTGAACCACCGCGCGCTGGTCATGCTGGTGTTCGTCGCCACCTTCGCAGCATCCGGCTGGATGTTCACGAACCTGCCGCGCAGCTTCTTTCCTGCCGAGGATATCGGTCTTCTGACCGTCTCGACGCAGGCACGGCAGGACATATCCTATCAGGCGATGAGCGCCTTGCAGGCGCGCGCCGCGGCCATCGTTGCCGCCGATCCCGCCGTTGCGCATGTGACGTCGACGCTCGGCTCCGGCCCCGGCGGATCGGCGCTCAACGCCGGCTCGCTGCTCGTGCAGCTAAAACCGCGCGACGCACGCCTACCGCTCGACGAAACCCTGCAGGCGTTGCGGGGCTCGCTATCGCAGATCGCAGGCTTGAAGGCGTTCATCACCCCCCAGCAAAGCCTGCGCTTCGGCGGCCGCAGCACCCAGAGCCTCTATCAGCTGGTACTGCAATCCATCGATGCCCAGGCGGCGCGGGATTCTTCGCAAACGCTCGCCGAGGCGATGCGCGCCGACCGGGCCAATTTCGTTGATGTCGCTTCCGATCTCCAGAACAACGCGCTTCAGGCGCATGTTGCCGTCGATAACGACCGTGCCAATACCCTTGGAATTTCGTCGCAGGCGCTGCGCACGACGCTGGAAGCCGCATTCGGCAGCTATGTCGTTACACAGATCCAAACCACCGGCGACAGCTACGACGTCATTCTCGAATACGACCAGTCGCTGGATTGGAACGAACAATCGCTGGCGGCGATCCGGGTCGCCTCCACGTCCGGCGCACTCGTGCCACTTTCGAGCTTTGCGCGCGTGACGCGCGAGGCAGGGCCGGTCACCGTCAACCAGACCGGACAGCTGACCGCCGTGACGCTATCGTTCAATCTGCCACCGGGCGTATCACTCGGAACGGCGACCGATCGCATCGAGGCGCTGAAGGAGCAGGTCCACCTGCCGTCCTCCGTCACCACCAGTTACGCCGGCGCCGCACAGATCTTCCAGCAGGCAAGCGGCAATACCGGACTGCTGATCGGGGCGGCGATCCTGACCATCTATGTGGTGCTCGGCGTGTTCTACGAAAGCTTTCTGCATCCGCTGACCATTCTCTCCGGCCTGCCGTCAGCCGCCTTTGGAGCCTTGCTGACGCTCAAGCTCTTCGGCTTCGATCTGTCGATCATCGCGCTGATTGGCCTCTTGATGCTGATCGGTATCGTCAAGAAGAATGCGATCATGATGATCGACGTGGCCCTGACGCTTCAACGCGACGAGCATCACGAAACGCTGGATGCCATCCATCAGGCGGCGGTACGCCGCTTCCGGCCGATCATGATGACGACCTTCTGCGCTCTGCTCGGTGCGCTGCCGATTGCGATCGGAACGGGCGCCAGCTCGGAGCTGCGCCAGCCGCTCGGCGTCGCGGTGGTCGGCGGGCTTCTCGTCAGCCAGGTGCTGACCCTTTTCATGACGCCGGTCATCTTCGTCGAGATTGAACGGCTGTCCACCTTCATACGGTCACTCCGGATGCGGATGCGCAGGAAGGCTGTCCCCGTGACAGGTTGAAGAGCGACTGCGAAAAGCCTGTCGCTGTTTGGGTCAATCGTCCGGGCCGCACCATCCCGGCAGATGGCTTGCGGCCTTCGTGCGGGCAAGCTTCATGGCCTCGGCCACGGCCCCCTTGAAATCCTTGTGCAGCGCTCGGGCATCGACGCGGTTGCGCAGAAAATCCGCCCACATGAACTCGCTAAACGGCGTATTGTCCTTGGCATAGCCGCCTGACGTGCGAAGGGCTCCGGCCAGAGACCGGTAGGGATCATCGACGAGATCCGCGACCGTCTTGGGGAGACGATCGTGCGGCTGGCGCATGCCTTTGGCATCGAATGGATACGTCCAGCGATAGTGATCCATCACCGACCAGAATTCCGGTTTTCCGAGGCCGCTGAGATCGGCGACAACACTGGTCAGGACATGTTCGACGCCCTCCTCCTGAAGCGCTCTGGCGAGATGGTGATGGTCAATCAGGTAAGCGCGCTTCTTCGGACCGAGAACGACCGGAACCATGTGGCGGCCGAGGAATTTCGCTCCGTTACGCCCGGCATGCGCGCGCCATTCCAGCCGTTTGCTGGCGACCTCGTGAAAGCCGACAGTCATCTGTGTCGGCCTGAAGCTTGCTATGGCCACCGGCTGCAGGCGTGGTTCGTATGACTGCGTCATGAAGGACCTCCAGAGCGGGATGGTTGAGACAAAACGGCGGCAACGGCATCGTCGACGCTGACGCTACATCGTCCGGCAAGTTCGGGTGATGCAGCCGCGATCAGGTCGCGCGCCCGGTCATGGACGCGCGCATAGTGCACCCGCTTGCCGGACGATCCTATCGTCTTGTCGAATTCCAGCAGTGCATCGAGCGCGGTGCTGTCGAGATCGAAACTCTCCTCAAGGCTGACAATGACGGCCGCGATAGCACTTTCGGCATGAACGTCATGGGCAATGGTGGTCAGCATGGCATCCGCATTGGCGAAAAACAGCGGCTGTGCCGGCCGCCAGATGGCAACGCCCGGAATCTGCGCCGCGTCGGCGTGACGTGCGATATCGACGAAATCGTGGCCCTGGCCAAGCCGGCCAAGGCGCGCGACATAAGGCGATGCCAGACGCCTGAGCAGGGCAGCCAGCGACAGCGCGATCGCCACCAGCATTCCATCCAGAACGCCGAACACCAGCACGCCAAACACTGCCGCGAGCGCGATGAAACCATCACGGTTCAACTGCCAGAGGCGCAGCAGCGGCATAGGATTGAGAGCATGGGTCAGTGCTGCCACGACCACCGCCGCCAGGACCGGTTGCGGAAGCAGCGCCACCGGACCGGGAGCGAAAATCATCAAGAACGCCAGGCCGAACGCCGCGATGACGGCCGTTGCCCGGCTTTGTGCACCCGCAGCCTCGCTCGCCGCTCCCGCCGAGAAACCGGCGCCAACCGGCATGCCCTGGACAACGGCGCTGGCAACATTTGCAAAACCCAGGGCACCAAGCTCGCGGTTTGCCTCGACGGTTTCGTTGTTGCGCAGTGCTAGGGACCGCAAGGTCCCCCAGGATTCGGCAAAGAGAATGAGCATCAGCGGCAGCACGAAGGGCAGAAGTGCCCTGATTTCCGTCCATTGGCGTCCCGAGAATTCCGGCCATGCGGCCTCCAATGGAATGCTGCCGACAAGCGCGACGCCATGATGGGCGAGATCGAAGAGGAAGGACGCGGCGATGCCCGCGCCGAGCACCAGAAAGGCACCCGGAACCAGAGGAATGCGGCGCAGAACAATGAGGGCGGCAAGAGCGGCCACACCGACCAGAACGCTCGGCAGATGCCATTGCGGCGCGGAGGAAACAAGGCCGATCGCCAGATGAAAAACATCCGGGGCTTTCACGTCCACACCGGCCAGAACCGGGAGCTGCCGCAGGATAATGGTTATCGCCAACCCGAAGGCAAAACCACGCAGGACCGGCCGGGAGATAAATCCCGCCAGGTTTCCAAGCCGCATCGCCGATGCGAGCAGGAAGAGAATGCCGACCAGTGCCACCACGATGGTGGCAAGCGCCGCCTTGTCGCCGACAGAGCCCGGCATGGCGGCAAGCGTTGCAGCAAGGATCGCTGCCGAAGACGAGGTGGGGGTGACGATGGCAAACCGGCTTCTGCCAATCACCGCATAGGCGAGACAGCCGGCAACCGCGGCAAAAATGGCCCGCTGAGGCGGCAATCCGGCTATTCCCGCATAGGCGACCGCTTCAGGCAACATCAGCCCCGCCACGGACACGCCTGCGATCCAGTCTCCCTTGCGCATCGACGGCTGTTGCTCCGCTGGTTTTCAGATCGCCTCAATAGCACGGATTGTACGGCACCTGGTCTTTCACTGCGATAGCGCCTCAAACAGACCTATCTCAACCTTCGGACTGACCGGCCGCCTATTTGCCCTGAAATTGCGGCGGCCGCTTTTCGATGAAGGCGGCCATGCCCTCCTTCTGATCGTGGGTCGCAAACAGTGCATGGAAAATACGGCGTTCGAACAGGATGCCTTCGCGCAGCCCCCCTTCGAGGGCACGATCGACCGCTTCGCGGGCGGCCATGGTGGCGGCCTTGCCGTAACCGGCGATCGTGCGGGCGGCGGCCAGCGTTTCGTCGATCAGCTTGTCCGCCGGCAGGACGCGCGCAACGAGGCCGCAGCGTTCGGCCTCCGTCGCATCCATCATTCGCCCGGTCAGGATCATGTCCATCGCTTTTGCCTTGCCGACAAGCTTCGTCAGCCGCTGCGAACCGCCCATGCCGGGGATGACGCCGAGCTTGATCTCCGGCTGGCCGAACATGGCGGTGTCGGCGGCAAAGATCATGTCGCACATCATCGCCAGTTCGCAGCCGCCACCGAGCGCATAACCCGAGACCGCCGCGATCTTCGGCGTGCGGAACGATGCGAACCGGTCCCAGGCGGCAAAGAAGTCCTCGCCAAACATGTTGGCGAACGACTTGTCGGCCATCTCCTTGATATCGGCGCCTGCCGCGAATGCCTTGTCTGAGCCCTTCAGCACAAAGCAGCCAACGCCGGGGTCGCGGTCGAGCGGCGCAAGATCGGTTACCAGCGCATTCATGATCTCGGAATTGAGCGCATTACGCGCGGCGGGCCGGTTCAGTGTGACGACCACAACCCGGTCCTGCTGTTCGATGATGATCGGTTTTTCCATGGGCGTGATCCTCTTGCGGGCGTTTAAGGCGTTTTCAGGCGGTGCCGCCGGATTGTTGCCTTAACATGTCGATGATGCCGGAAAAATCCTTGTCGGCGTTTCCGAGCTCGTTGAACAGCGCGTAGAGCTCCGCAGCCTTGGCCCCGAGCGGCGTTGTCGCCCCCGCCGATTGTGCTGCCTCCTGGGAGAGCTTCAGGTCTTTCAGCATGAGGGCTCCGGCAAAACCGGGCTTGTAGTCGTTGTTGGCCGGGGATGTGGGAACCGGGCCTGGCACGGGGCAATAGGTGGTGAGCGACCAGCACTGGCCTGAGGAAACCGAGGCGACATCATAGAGCGCCTGATGCGAGAGGCCGAGCTTTTCGCCGAGTACGAAGGCCTCGCCGACGGCGATCATGCTGATGCCGAGGATCATGTTGTTGCAGATCTTCGCCGCCTGCCCCGCCGTTGGCCCGCCGCAATGGATGATCTTCTTGCCCATTGCCTGGAAGATTGGCGCGGCATCCGCGAAGGCCTGCTGCTCGCCGCCAATCATAAAGGTGAGCGTTCCCGCTGCCGCGCCACCGGTGCCGCCGGATACCGGCGCATCGAGCGAGGGGCAACCTTTTCCGGCGGCCATCTCATGCGCCTTGCGGGCGCTGTCTATGTCAATGGTCGAGCAGTCGATCAGCAGCGTACCGGATGGCACCGTCGCGACCAGTTCCTGCCAGACCGACAGAACATGTTTGCCGGCGGGAAGCATGGTGATGACCGTGTCGGCGCCAGAGACCGCTTCGGCAAGCGACGCGCAGGCGGCGACGCCCTTTCCTTGCGCTTCATCCAGCAAGGGTTGCGAGAGATCGAACCCTTTGACCGTATGGCCAGCCTTGACAAGATTGGCAGCCATCGGGCCGCCCATGTGACCGAGACCGATAAAGCCGATCGTCATGCTGGTGATCCTTCCTTGGTCTTATCCGCAAAAAGTGGATGGGCGGATGGCTTGAAATAGGCATCGACATCCGCCGCGGTGACATCCGCAAGCCGACCCGGCCGCCATTGCGGATTGCGGTCCTTGTCGATCACGGCGGCGCGCACGCCCTCGTAGAAATCATGGCTGCGCAGAACAGCGGCCGTGGCCGCGAATTCCCGTTCGAGGCAGTCTTCCAACCTTTCGGTTTTGCGGCCAAGCCGCAGCAGCCGTAGCGTCACGTTGAGACTGAGCGGCGATTTCGCCGAGAGAACGGAGAGAATTTTCTCCGCGAAAGAACTGCCGTCACCACGCAGGGCGGCGAAAATGTCTTCGATCGTGTCGAAGGCAAAGAGGCGATAGATGGCCGGCCGGTGTGATTCCAGAACGCCGGCTGGCGGCGCTTCGGAAAAGTCTGCGATCACGGTTGAAACTGCCTCGCGTGAATTTCCCGCTGGCAGCGATGTCAAAGCCTCGGTCAATTCCGCAAGCCGTTCGGACCGGACAAAAATGTCTGCGAGGCCGACAAGAATGGCATCAGCGGCGCCCAGCGGTTCGCCGGTCAGTCCGACATAGGTGCCGAGTTCATTGGTTTGGCGTGTCAGGAACCAGGATGCGCCGACATCCGGGAAAAAGCCGATGCCGGTTTCCGGCATGGCGAAACGGGTGCGCTCGGTGACGATCCGGTGGCTGCCATAGACGGAGATACCGACACCGCCACCCATGACGATGCCATCCATAATGACGACATAGGGTTTCGGATAGCGCCCGATCCGGGCGTTGAGCCGGTATTCCTCGCGCCAGAAGGTTTCCGGCAGATCAGAGCCGGTTTTTCCGCCGTCATAGATGGCGCGGATATCGCCGCCAGCGCAGAGGCCGCGCTCGCCCTCGCCGGTGACGAGCACGGCCGCGATGGCCGGATCGGTCTCAAAGTCGTCCAGCGCGCACTCGATGTCGCGCACCATCTGCAGCGTCAGGCTGTTCAGCGCCTTGGGCCGATTGAGCCGGATACGACCGAGCGCACCCTGGTGGTCGACAAGCGTTTCTGCTTCTGTTGTGCGGGATTCAGACATGGAGGGCATGGCCGAGCGCCTTCATTGCTGCTTCCTGGAAACCTTCGCTGCGTGTCGGGTGCGCGTGGATCGTCGCAGCGATATCTTCCAGACGGGCACCCATTTCGATGGCTAGCGCAAAGGCGCTCGACAGTTCCGAAACACCGGCACCGACAGCCTGCACGCCGAGAACGAGGTTGCTGTCCGCGCGCGCCACGATGCGGACGAAACCGTCTTCCGAGAGCATCGTCATGGCGCGGCCGTTGGCATTGAACGGAAACAGCCCGACGCGAATCTCGTAGCCTTGCGCCCGCGCCTCATCCGGAGAGAGACCGGCCGTGACGATTTCCGGATCGGTGAAGCAGACGGCTGGAATGCAGCGCTTGTCCCATGTCCGCTTCTTGCCCGCGACGATCTCGGCGACCATTTCGCCCTGTGCCATGGCGCGATGCGCCAGCATCGGTTCGCCGGTGATGTCGCCGATGGCATGAACGCCGCGCATCGAGGTCCGGCAGCGGTCATCGATGCGCAGGAATTTGCCGGCGCGGTCGAGGTCGAGTTCATCCAGTCCCCATCCTTCGGTGCGTGGCTTGCGGCCGACGGTGACGAGGATCTTGTCGGCTGGCAGCCGCTGTTCCTCGCCTTCGGCGGTTTCGATCAGGAGCGCAACGCCTTCATCCGAAAGCCCCTTGGCCTTGGCGCCGGTCAGGACGCGGATGCCGAGATCTCCCAGCCGCTTGGCGAGGGGCCGCACCAGTTCCGCATCATATTGCGGCAGAATCTGCTGGGTCGCTTCAACCACGGTGACTTGCGCGCCCAACTTGGCGAAGGCGGTTCCGAGTTCCAGACCGATATAGCCGCCGCCGACAACGACCAGCCTCTGCGGCACCGTCTTCAGCGACAGTGCTTCCGTCGAGGAGATGACCGGCCCGCCGAAGGGCAGGAACGGCAGTTCCACCGGTTCCGAGCCGGTGGCGATCACCACCGTTTCGGCGCGGATGATCTGCGTTCCGGTTTCCGTCTCGACCTCGACGGTCTTGCCGTCGCGAAACTTCGCCCTGCCATGGACGATCTTGACCTTGGCCTTGCGCAGCAAGCCGAGCACGCCGCTGTTCAGGCGGCCGACGATGCCGTCCTTCCAGGCGATGGTCCTGGCGAGGTCGAGTTTCGGCGCCTCGACCGTGATGCCGAGCGGGCTTTTGGCGTTTGCCATCTGGCTGACCTTCTCGAATTCCTCGGCCGCATGGATCAGTGCCTTGGAGGGAATGCAGCCGATATTGAGGCAGGTGCCCCCGGCCTTGACGGCCTCGACGATGACGGTATCGACCCCGAGCTGGCCGGCGCGGATGGCGCAGATATAGCCACCGGGGCCGGCGCCGATGACGAGAAGCTTGCAGACGATCTCTTTCATGGGCATCAGCTTTCGATGAAAATCAGCGCGGGGGTTTCGAGCAGGGCCTTGATCCGCTGGACGAAGGTCGCGGCATCCCATCCGTCCACGACGCGGTGATCGAAACTCGACGACAGGTTCATCATCTTGCGCGGAATGAACTGGCTGCCGTCCCAGACCGGCCGCATCATGATCTTGTTGACGCCGACGATCGCCACTTCCGGATGGTTGATGATCGGTGTCGTCGCGATGCCGCCCATCGCGCCGAGCGAAGTGATCGTGATGGTCGAGCCGGACAGTTCTTCGCGCAACGCCGAGCCGGTGCGGGCGGCTTCCGCAAGGCGCACGAGTTCGCCCGCGCAATCCCAGATGCCGCGTGCTTCGGCATGGCGCACCACCGGCACGGTGAGGCCCGCGGGGGTCTGGGTGGCGATGCCGATATGAACGGCGCCGTGGCGGCTGATGATACCGGCGTCGTCATCGAAGGTGGCGTTGACGCCCGGCTGCTCGCCAACGGTCTTCACCAGAGCCCGCATCAGGAAAGGCAGGATCGTCAGTTTGGTCTGGTCCGGCTTGCGGCTGGCATTCATCGTCGCCCGCAGGTCCTCCAGATCGGTGACGTCGATCTCCTCGACATAGGTGATGTGGGGAATGCGCGACGTCGCCAGCACCATCTTCTCGGAGATGCGACGGCGCAGGCCGGTAACCTTGATCTCCTCGACAGTGGTTTTCCTGGCAAGGCCCACCGGCAGGATGGATGGCTGTGCACCACGGGCCAGAAACTGGTCGAGGTCGTCATGGGTGATCCGCCCTGCCGGGCCGGTGCCCGTCACCTGGCGCAGATCGACGCCGCCATCCTGGGCGCGAAGCCGGACGGCAGGCGAAGCGAGTGGCTTGGCGAGCGTATCGGGTGCCGCACGGCTTCCCTTCTCTCCTGCGGGGAGAAGGTGGCCAGCAGGGTCGGATGAAGGGGATAACTGGCCAAGGGAGGGCGGAGCGTCCCCCTCATCCGCCCTTCGGGCACCTTCTCTCCGCTGAGGAGAAGAAGAAGCGATCGTCACGGTTTCCGCCATCGGAACCGCATCCGCCTCGCCGCCCTCACCCGCGATCTGGATCCGCAGCAGCGGCGCCTTGACCGCAACGGTGTCGCCGATCTCAGCGCCGAGCCAGAGAACGGTGCCGTTCACCGGCGAGGGAATCTCGACCGTCGCCTTGTCGGTCATGACCGCAGCAAGCACCATGTCTTCACGGACGGGATCGCCGACCTTGCAGTGCCATTCGACGAGTTCGGCTTCCGCCACGCCTTCGCCGACATCCGGCATCTTGATAACGAATTCACCCATGATCACGCCTCCATGACTTCGGCGAGCGCACGCCCCACACGGCCGGGCCCGGGGAAATAATCCCATTCCTGGGCGTGTGGATAAGGCGTGTCCCAGCCCGTGACGCGAACGATGGGCGCTTCCAGATGATAGAAGCAATGTTCCTGCACGAGTGCTGCGAGCTCGGCGCCGTAACCCGAGGTCAGCGTTGCCTCGTGCACGACGACACAGCGGCCGGTTTTGGTGACGGATTGCACGATTGTGTCGAGATCGAGCGGCAGCAGGCTGCGCAGGTCGATCACTTCGGCATCGATGCCCATTTCTTCGGCGGCGGCCAGCGCCACATGCACCATGGTGCCATAGGCAATGACGGTCACAGCAGATCCCTGCCGGCGGATTTCGGCCTTGCCGATCGGAATGCTGTAGTGCCCTTCCGGCACCTCGCCCAGGTCATGCTTTGACCATGGCGTCACCGGCTTTTCATGATGGCCGTCGAAAGGGCCGTTGTAGAGACGCTTCGGTTCGAGGAACATCACAGGGTCCGGGTCTTCAATGGAGGCAATCAAAAGCCCCTTGGCGTCGTAGGGATTGGACGGAACGACGACCTTCAGGCCGCAGACATGAGTAAACAGCGCCTCCGGGCTCTGGCTGTGTGTCTGCCCGCCGAAGATGCCGCCGCCGGTCGGCATACGCAGCACGATCGGGCAGGTGAAGTCGCCGTTCGAGCGATAGCGGATGCGGGCGGCTTCCTGGGTGATCTGGTCATAGGCCGGGTACATATAATCGGCGAACTGGATCTCGACGCAGGGTTTCAAGCCATACGCGGCCATGCCGATCGCCGTTCCGACGATGCCGCTCTCGCTGATCGGCGCATCGAAGCAGCGGGTCTTGCCGTATTTCGCCTGAAGGCCCTGGGTGCAGCGGAAGACGCCGCCGAAATACCCCACATCCTCGCCGAACACCACCACATCGTCGTCGCGCTCCATCGACACGTCCATGGCGCTGCGCACGGCCTCGATCATTGTCATTCTGGCCATGTCAGTATCCTGCCTTCTGTCGTTGGCGACGAATATGGGGCGGCATCTCGGCATAGACGCCTTCGAAGATATCGCGCACGGAGGGCTTTCCGCCGGCATGCAGCGTGCCGTGCGCCTCCGCCTGCTTCTGCGCCTGGATCACCTCGTCGAGGATTTCGGCTTCGGCCTGCACGTGTCGCTCCTCTGACCAGACACCTTTGACGATCAGATGTTTCTTCAGGCGCAGGACGGGATCGCCCAGCGGCCAGGCTTCCGATTCCGTCTTCGGGCGATAGGCGCTCGGATCGTCGGAGGTCGAGTGCGCACCGACGCGGTAGGTGACGTATTCGATCAGGGTCGGACCGAGATTGCGCCGGGCGCGCTCGGCCGCCCAGTGCGATACGGCATAAACGGCGAGATAATCGTTGCCATCGACCCTGAGCGCCGGGATGCCGAAGCCCAAACCCCGGGCAGCAAACGTTCCGGAGCCGCCGCGGGCGATGCCCTGGAAAGTCGAGATTGCCCACTGGTTGTTGACGATATTGAGGATGACCGGCGCCTTGTAGGTGGAGGCAAAGACCAGCGCCGAATGGAAATCCGATTCCGCCGTCGAGCCGTCACCGATCCAGGCGGCGGCGATCTTGGTGTCGTTCTTGATCGCCGACGCCATCGCCCAGCCGACCGCCTGGACATATTGCGTGGCGAGATTGCCGGAAATGGTGAAGAAGCCATGCTCCTTGGAGGAGTACATGATCGGCAGCTGACGGCCGCGCAGCGGATCATTCTCGTTGGAGAAAATCTGGTTCATCATCTCGACCATCGGATAATCGTCGGCGATGAGCAGCCCGGCCTGACGATAGGTCGGGAAATTCATATCGCCCTTCTTCAGCGCCTTGCGGAAGGCGCAGCTGACGGCTTCCTCGCCCAGATGCTGCATGTAGAAGGATGTCTTTCCCTGCCGCTGCGCCATCAGCATGCGGGCATCGAAAGCGCGCAGCTTCATCATGTGCTTGAGGCCGGTCAGCAATTCCTCGTCCGACAGCAGCCCGGCCCATGGGCCAACGGCCTCGCCATCGCGGTTCAGTACGCGGATGATCGAATAGGCGAGATCGCGGATGTCTTCCGGCGCGGCGTCAACCGACGGGCGCGGCACGGAGCCTGCCTTGGCGATGTTGACGTTGGAAAAATCCGGCTGACCACCGGGCCGGACGGCCGGTTCCGGAACATGCAGGCTCAATTGCGGGAACTCGGTCATGCCGTGCTCTTCCTCCTTTTGGACCCACGCTTTCCTTGCTCACTCCCGGAAAGCGGGGTCTCTTGTTTTATAGACTACGCGCAATGACGATACGCTGCACGTCGCTTGTTCCCTCATAAATCTGGCAGATGCGCACGTCGCGGTAGATGCGCTCGACCGGGTAGTCCGACATATAACCATAGCCGCCATGGATCTGGATCGCATCCGAACAGACCTTTTCCGCCATCTCCGAGGCGAACAGCTTGGCCATCGAGGCTTCCGTCAGGCAGGGCTCGCCGGCCCCCTTCAGTTCGGCGGCATGCAGCACCATCTGCCGCGCCGCCGTAATCTGCGTTGCCATGTCGGCGAGGCGAAACGCGATGGCTTGATGTTCGATGATCGGCTTGCCGAAGGCGATACGCTCACGGGCATAGTCGCGCGCTGCCTCGAACGCTGAGCGCGCCATGCCGACCGATTGCGAGGCGATACCGATGCGGCCGCCTTCGAGGTTCGCCAGGGCGATCCTATAGCCCTCGCCCTCCGCCCCCAGCCGCAGGTCGGCCGGAATGCGCATGTCGGTAAAGGCGATCTGGCAAGTATCGGAGGAATGCAGGCCGAGCTTGTGCTCCACGCGCACGACCTCGTAACCCGGTGTATCCGTCGGAACGATAAAGGCCGTGATGCCCTTCTTGCCGGCATCGGGATCGGTGACCGCGAAGACGATGATGACGTTGCCGTTCTTGCCTGACGTGATGAACTGCTTGGCACCATCAAGCACATAATGATCGCCGTCGCGGCGGGCGCGGGTGCGGAGATTCGATGCGTCCGAACCGGCCTGCGGTTCTGTCAGCGCAAAGCCGCCAATCCACTCGCCCGAGGCAAGCTTCGGCAGGAAGCGCTGCTTCTGTTCCTCAGTGCCAAATTTCAGGATTGGCACGCAGCCGACCGAACTGTGCACGCTCATGATCGTGGAACACGGCCCATCACCGGCCGCGATTTCTTCAAGCGCCACGGCATAGGCGACCATGCCCGTTTCAGAGCCGCCATAGGCCTCCGGCACCAGCATGCCGAGGAAGCCGAGTTCACCCATTTCCTTCAGTTCGGCCTTCGGAAAGGCATGCGAAACGTCCCGTTCAGCCGCCCCCGGCATGAGACGCTCACGGGCGAAATCGCGGGCCATGTCGCGGATCTGGATTTGCTGTTCAGTCAGGATCATCTATCGGCCTCCTCCCAAAACCCGATCAGTGTCGCTCGATCGCAATCGCCGTCGCCTCACCGCCGCCGATGCAGAGCGCGGCCATGCCGCGCTTCAGATCGTAACGCTCAAGGGCTGCCAGCAATGTGACGATGACACGGGCGCCGGATGCGCCGATGGGATGACCAAGCGCGCAGGCGCCGCCATGCACGTTGACCTTGTCATGCGGCAGGTCGAGATCGCGCATCGCTGCCATGGCGACGACGGCGAAGGCCTCGTTGATCTCGAACAGGTCGACATCCTTCAGGTTCCAGCCGGTGCGTTCGCTGAGCTTCTTCAGGGCGCCGATCGGAGCCGTCGCAAACAGATTGGGCGCCTGCGCGTGTGTGGAATGGCCAGTGATGGTGGCAAGCGGCGTCAGGCCCTTCCGGTCGGCCTCGGAGCGGCGCATCAGCACCAGTGCCGCCGCGCCATCGGAAATCGAGCTGGAATTGGCGGCCGTCACCGTGCCGTTTTCGCAGAAGGCGGGTTTCAGGGTCGGGATCTTTTCGAGCCTCGCCTTGCCTGGCTGTTCGTCGCGGCTGACGACCTGTTCGGTCTTTCCCGCCTTTACGGTCACAGGTGTGATCTCGGCGTCGAACATCCCATCGCCCATCGCCTTCTTGGCGCGGGTGAGCGACGTCACGGCGAAATCGTCCTGCGCAGGCCGCGTGAACTGGTAGGCCTCGGCGCAATCTTCCGCGAATGTTCCCATCAGCCGTCCCTTGTCATAGGCATCCTCCAGCCCGTCGAGGAACATGTGATCGATGACACGGCCATGGCCGAGCCGGTAACCACCGCGAGCCTTATCCAGCAGATAGGGCGCATTGCTCATGCTTTCCATGCCACCGGCAACGGCGATGTTGGCGCTGCCGGCCAGAATCAGGTCATGCGCCAGCATCACCGCCTTCATGCCCGAACCGCACATCTTGTTGACGGTGCTGGCACCCGTGGCAAAAGGCAGACCAGCGCCGATCGCGGCTTGTCTGGCCGGTGCCTGCCCCTGCCCTGCAGGCAGGACGCAGCCGAACACGACTTCCTCTACTGCTTCCGGCGCCACGTCGCTGCGCTCCAACGCGGCGCGGATGGCCGCTGCCCCGAGTTCGGGCGCGGTGGCGCCCTGCAGGTCGCCCTGAAACCCGCCCATGGGGGTGCGGGCCGAACCGACGATGACGATAGGATCGTGCTGTGTCATTTCAAGCTCCCTAAACCGGTCTCAACGTGGCGCCATGCGCAAGGCACCGTCGAGGCGGATCACCTCGCCGTTGAGCATATTATTCTCACAGATATGGCGCACCAGCGCGGCGAATTCGGCCGGGCGGCCAAGACGTGGCGGAAAGGGCACGCTCTTGCCGAGGGCCTCCTGCGTCTCGGGTGGCATGCCGGCCATCATCGGCGTTTCGAAAATGCCGGGCGCGATGGAAACGACGCGGATGCCGTAACGCGCCAGTTCGCGGGCGATCGGCAGGGTCATGCCGACGACCCCGCCCTTTGAGGCGGCATAGGCGGCCTGACCGATCTGCCCGTCGAATGCGGCGACCGAGGCGGTGTTGACGATGACCCCGCGCTCGCCGTCACTATCGGGCTCTTGCCTCTGGATGATCGAGGCTGCCAGGCGGATCATGTTGAAGGTGCCGATGAGATTGATACCGATGGCGCGGGCAAAATTTTCAAGCCGGTGCGGGCCATCGCGGCCGAGAACCTTTTCGCCCGGCGCAACGCCGGCGCAGTTCACCAGCCCATGCAGATGGCCGAAGGTCTCGAGCGCTGCATTGACCGCAGCCAACCCGTCCGTTTCACTGGTGACATCGGTGCGTACGAAACGGGCGCTCGCTCCGAGTTCGCGGGCAACCTGTCCGCCGGCTTCGCTGTTGATGTCCGCGATAATAACGCGGGCACCGGCTTCGACCAGCAAGCGGGCACTCGCAGCACCGAGGCCGGAGCCGCCGCCCGTCACCACAAAAACCTTGCCGGCGATCAGCATGACAGAGCGACCCCGATTGGACGACGTGTGCGTGCTGATTTTCGATCCATCATGCAGCCCTCCCGTGCCACGTTTCATCGAAGATAACGGCTTTTCAGCCGAACCATCTTGCCGAAGTCTACGCTGACGCGGTATTGCAAGCGATGACAGAAGTGTCCTTCCTCTTTCGGCCACTTTTGCCATATTGGAGGACGATCGATGATGGATGCGGACCGGCGGATGATTTCGCCTTCTTTCGTCGAGGAGGCGCTCGACTGCCTGCGGCGGCAGGGTAAGCCTGCTGCACCATTGCTCACGTCTCTCGGTCTACCCCCGATCATCGACAAACCGATTTCGGCCGAAACCTACGGTGCGCTCTGGCTGGCGGTTGCCGCCGAAGTCGATGACGAATTCTTCGGCATGGGCGGACGAGCGATGCGGCGCGGCAGCTTCACGCTGCTGTGTCATTGCGTGCTGCACGCCGGAACCCTCGAGCAAGCCCTTCGCCGCGCCCTCCGCTTCCTCAATGTCATGCTGGAAGACCCGAGCGGCGAACTCGTGATACGCGAGGGACTTGCCGAGATCGTTTTGACGGACAAGGGTGAGGCGCGCTCTGCCTTCGCCTACCGGACCTACTGGATTCTGCTGCACGGCATCACCTGTTGGCTGGTTGGGCGGCGCATTCCGATCCGCAGGGTGGATTTCCGCTGTGGCGAGCCGCCGCAGGGCGCCGATTACCGCCTGTTCTTCGGCGCGCCGGTCCAATTCTCGCAAGCGGTCAGCCGTCTCGCCTTCGATCGCACCGTGCTCAAGCTGCCGATCGTGCGAACGGAGCAGGCTCTGAAGCAGTTTCTGCGCGGCGCACCCGCCAATATCTTGGTGCGCTACCGGTATGATGCCGGTCTCGCCGCCAGCGTGCGCAAGCGCTTGCGCCAAGCGGCACCCACCGCCTGGTCCAGCTTCAGCGATCTTGCGGGGCAGATGCGCATGTCGCCATCGACGCTGCGTCACCGCCTGCACGGCGAAGGCCAGAGCTATGCCGGTATCAAGGATGAAATCCGCCGCGATCTTGCCATCGACCTGCTGCTGCATGGCAAGAGCGGTGTCGGAGAGATCGCCGCGCAGCTTGGTTACTCAGAGCCGAGCGCCTTTCATCGCGCTTTCCGCAAGTGGACCTCGAAGAGCCCAAGCGCCTTCCGGCGGGAGACGGCCAGAGTTCAACGCGAATAGGATGTTCGGTCCAGCGGGGGAGCACCGCAACGTCCGATTGCTGCGGCGCAAATATCCTTGTCAGCGTGCGAGTTCTTTCTCGATCGCGGAAACGAGGCGCGCGTCTTCGGCGGTGACGTCGGGGGCAAAACGGGCGGCGACAGTTCCATCGCGGCCGATCAGGAACTTTTCGAAGTTCCACAGCACATCGGCAGCATTGTCCGGCACGACGCCATAGCCCTTCAGCCGATCGCGCATCGGCCCCTCGCCGATCGCCTCGGGGACTGTGGCGGTCAGGCTGCGGTAGAGCGGGTGGATGGCCTCTCCCTTCACCGAGATCTTGGCGAAGATCGGGAATTTCACGTCATAGGTGCTGGTGCAGAACTCGACGATCTCGGCTTCCGTGCCGGGCTCCTGCCCCATGAAATCGTTGGCCGGAAAGGCAAGGACGACAAGGCCTTCGTCGCGCTTGGCCTCGAAGAGCTTTTCAAGTCCCTCGTATTGCACCGTCAGGCCGCATTTCGAAGCGACATTGACGACCAGCATCACGCGTCCACGAAACTCGGCAAGCGTTGTCTGGCGACCGTCTGCGGTCTTGACCGGAATATCCAATGGGGATGTCGTCACGTTTTCCACTCCGCTCCTGCTTGATGACGTCACGGAAGAGCCGGACGGAGCAACGTATCCGGTCAAATCCAACTGATGAATATAGAGCCGACGGCATCAAGTCCACGCTGCCTATCGCAATTGCGGGACGTGGCCAGCGCCCTGAAAGTCCGCTTCCCGATCCGGATCGTCAAAATCAGAACGTTTCAGTTCAGAAAAACCCGCACGCTCGCAGCCCGGCCAGCAGCATCGATGACCGTCAGGGTGGAATAGCCGGCGCCGTCTGGGACCCATTGATTGACACGCCGCCGGGATGTTTCCGCCAGCGGTTTTCCATTGGCGAGCCAGCGGAAAGGAGCGCGCCCCCCTTGTAGCTTCAGGACAAGCGGCATGGGCGTGCCGACGGTATCGACGCCCAGCTCCACACGGGCGCCTTCGGGAGGATAGACGATTTGCGGGGCTGCCTCGCGGACCGTCGCGGAAACCAGCCCGGTGGAGGTCAGCGAAAAGCGGCGTTGGCTGATCGGCAATTGCGACTGGGCAATGCGCACAGCACCGGCTGGCGCCCGCGGCAATGGCGTCATGGCGATGCCGGATTTGGCAAAGCCCTCGAACAGGATCGGCGCGGCCGTTCCATAGCCGGTCAGGCCCGGCACCGCACCGTTGTCCGGGCGGCCGACCCAGACGCCGAGCACATAGCGGCCATCGAACCCGACAGACCAGGCATCGCGGTAACCGTAGCTCGTTCCGGTCTTGTAGGCGATGCCGCGCTGAACGGCGCCCGCCGGTGGCAGGACGCCGGAGAGGATGTCTGCGATCTGCCATGTGGCGACCGGATCAAGAAGCGGCTCGCCTTCGATCGCACCCGGTTGCCCCTGGATGCCATCGCCCAGCTTGACCGGCTTGCCGCGATTGGCAAGCGCTGCATAAAGCTGCACGAGGTCTTTCAGGTTGATCCCCAGCCCGCCGAGACCGATCGCCAGGCCGGGCGCCTCGTTCTGCGGCAGGATCGGCCTGACCTCGGCGCGGCGAAAGCGCATCATCAGGCGGCTTGGGCCAACGGAATCAAGCAGCCGGACGGCGGGAACGTTGAGTGACAGTTGCAGCGCCTGCCGGATGCTGACATCGCCCTGATAGGTCATGTCGAAATTGCGCGGACGATAGCCGAAGAAATCCGCCGGCCGGTCCTCGATGATGGTTTCCTGCGACACCAGCCCTTCCTCGAAGGCAAGGCCATAGATGAAGGGCTTCAGTGTCGATCCCGGCGAGCGTGAGATACGGGTCATGTCGATCCAGCCGGAGCGGCTGGCATCGAAATAATCAGCGGAGCCGAGCTCGCCGACAATCTCGCCGGTGCGTGCATCGGCCATCACCATGGCGATCGACACTTTGGCCCCAAGCCGTGCGGCGGCGGCCTTCGCGACCGTTTCGAGACCCGCCTGAATGGAGCGTCGCAGCGTCGTCTGATAGCGGGCAACCGTCGGCTCCTTTCTCAGCGCTGCTTCTGCGACATGGGCCGCGAAGGCCGGCAATTGCAAGCGGCGATTGGGAACAGCAAAGGAAGCGGCCCGTTCCGCCTCCCCTTCCCCGATCACGGCGGCAACGGCCATGCGCTCAAGCACACGCTGGCGCGCAATCTCCGCCGTTTTCAGGTGACGATCAGGCCGCCGTTTCTCCGGCAGTTGCGGCAGCGCCACGAGCAGGGCCGCCTCCGCAACGCTCAGGCGCCGGGGCTCCTTGCCGAAATAGGCAAGGCTGGCCGCACGGATGCCTTCAAGGTTGCCGCCATAGGGCGCGTGGGTCAGATAGAGATCAAGGATTTCAGCCTTGCTCAGGCGGCGCTCGATCTGAATGGCGCGCGCGAGCTGGCGGAATTTGGCCATAAAGGAGCGGCCTTCGCGCGGCTCGATCAAGCGTGCCACCTGCATCGACAGCGTGGAAGCACCGGAGACGATCCGCCCGTGGGTGGCAAACTGCCAGGCCGCACGCATCAGGGCCCAGGGATCGACACCCTTGTGCTCCCAGAAACGCTGGTCCTCATAGGCAATCAGCATGCGGACGAATTGCGGGTCGACATCCCCAGCCGTGGTCTTCAGCCGCCAGCGGCCTTCCGGCGTCGCGAAGGCGCGCAGCAACTGTCCGTCGGCATCCAGAACCTCAGTCGATACGGTGCGCGCCGCATCCAGCGGCGGCGGGTACGCCCGGTCGGCCGCCTCAAGTCCAAAGATCGCTGCCACGCACAAAAGCGCGGAACCCAGCAATGCGGCGCAGAGTTTCCACCAGAGAGACATTATTCGACCGCCTGAACCTCCATGCGTCCTGTCGCGCTGCGCGCGGAGAATTGCGGCCGGTACATGTCCTCGACGTTTGCCGCCGGATGATCATAGGTGCCCGGGGTGACGGCACGCACGACATAGGCAACCGTGATGGTGCGATTATCGCCGGCCGACCGATCGAAGGCGGCGACGAAACGGTCGCTGCGGAACTCCGTATGCGCCGCCTCGACTTCGCCGATCCATTCGAAATTCGACAGCTTGGCGCTATCGACCAGGCTCGGATTGTCGATCTCGAAACCAGCCGGCAGAAGGTCGGTGATCAGCACGCGCGACGGCCAGCTGTTGCTCTCCGTCGCGTTGATGACGACCACGTAGCGCTCGTTCTGCTTGGCCTCTGTGACATTGGCCTGCTCACCGTCGAGCGTGTAGTAAGTGCGCTCGATCGTGAAGCCGTTGCCGCCGGCCGGCAGCGGGAAGGCAGGCGCGGCGACGGTGGTCACCACGGCGGCCACCGGCTCGGCCGACCGGTTGGCGATCGTCACCGGCTGATCGAGAATTTCATCACCGGTGAGACGTGCCGCATAACCGCCGCTGCGCGCCGTGCCGTTGATGTCGAGCTTCAAATCCTGATCTCCGCTTTGGATGGCGCGGGCAGCAAGCAGCGTCCACATCTGTTCCTGCGTGCTTGTGTAGGATTGTTTCTCCCATTCGCGGGCAACGATCTTGGCAAGCTGCGGAATGATCGTCGGGACCGGACGGCTTTCGGCCGCCAGCGTCAGCACGGCAGCGTCGTCGCGCAGGGCCGATCCGTAGTCGGAGCGGTCAAGGCTCGTGCCGGTCGCTGCTGTCGACATCTGCAGCGCATCCTCGAAAATGCTCTGGGAACGCTGCGCATCGCCGTAAAGGGCGAGAGCCGCGGCCAGATGTCCCTTCGACAGGGGCGTCGGGAACTCCGGCAGCTTGGTGTCGGCGTAGTAGCGCAGATCGCTGATCGCCGCCTTGCGATTACGGGCAAGCACATAAAGCGCATAGGCGATTTCGTTGCCCTGGCTCTTCATGTCGATGTCGTAGCTCAGCGCATTCTGCAGGTTGTCGAGCGCCTGCACCATGGCCTGATCGGGCACCTGGTACTTCTGTTCGCGGGCCCGGGTCAGGAAGTCCGTGACATAGGCGTCGAGCCACAGATCGCCGGAGCCGGGGCTCCAGAGACCGAAGCTGCCTGTCGACGACTGGTAGGATAGCACGCGGTAGATCGCTTCCTGCACCCGCTTCTGGACGTCGCCATCCTCCGGCAGGCCGGATTGCTTGGAGAGTTCGCTGAGATAGAGCAGCGGCAGTGCCCGGCTGGTCGTCTGCTCGGCGCAGCCATAGGGGTAGCGGTCGAGCGAGGTCAGAAGGGCCGGAATGTCGAAGGCGGCGGAGCGTGTCACGCTGATGCTGACTGCCGATCCCTGCAGCATGCTTTCCGCCAGCAATTCGCCGTCCACCTTCAGGCTGGCATTCGGCTGGATGGTGATCGGGTGACGGGTCGTCACCGGCAGGGCGGCGGGGCGCACCGGAACGGAAACGGATTGCTGCAGCGACAGGCCACCATCGGCGCTCGAAAGCTCGATGGAGATGGCGCCATCGCCCGGATGAACGCCGGACAGCGGCAGGGTGAGGTCGAACTTGCCGCCCGGCTTGACACTGAACGTCTGCTCGGCCTCAGCCGCATCGATCACGACGGCGGAGCTGCTGGTGACCTTGAGATTGAGATCTCCGGCAGGGCCATCGGTATTGGCGATATCCAGCCGCAGTTCGGCCTTGTCTCCCGGCGCTAGGAATTGCGGCAGGCTTGCCGTCACCACGACCGGATCGCGGATGATGACATCGGCACTGGCATGGCCGACGCCGGTTTTCGACCAGGCGACCGCCATGACGCGGGCCGTGCCGTTGAACTGCGGGATATCGAAGCTGACGATCGCCTTGCCGCCGGCATCGAGTTGGACCGGACCGGAGAAGAACGCCACCAGCTTTTCGGTCGGCGGATTGCCCTGAAGCGGCATCTGGCCGCCGTCGCCGCCGGTGCGCAGGCGTCCCGTCGCGCCGAGAGAACCGTCGATCAGGCGGCCGTAGAGGTCGCGGATTTCAAGGCCGAGCTGGCGCTGGCCGAAATACCAGCCGTCCGGATTAGGCACTTCGTAGCGGGTCAGGTTGAGGATGCCGACATCGACGGCAGCGACCGTGACATAGGCTTCTTCGCCAATCCCTGCCCCGGTGACCTCAACCGGAATGTTCAAAGTCTGGCGCGGCAACGTCTTTTCCGGCAGGTCGAGCTTGACCGCCAGTTTGCGTTCGGCCGGATCGACGGCCAGCCACTTGATGCCGATGGCGCGCATCGGCATGCGGCTTTCCTGTGCATCGCCCGGACGATAGAGTGTTGCCGTGACATAGGCACCGCCGCCAAAATCGGCAGTGATCGGAATATCGACCTCGCCGCCTTCGGCAGGAATGGTCGCGGTTTTCGTTCCGATCAGTTTTTCCGAGCCGATCGTCACCAGAACTTCACCGGCAAAACGCGGCGAGACGCGCAGCTTGGCGGTATCGCCGATCGCATAGTTCTGCTTGTCGAGCGCAATTTCCAGACCATCCGGCGTTTCCGTCGAGGTGGTTGTGACATACCAGCCGGAATCGAATTCGACACTGGATGACGGTCCATCGATATCGGCCGTCTCGACCTCAAGCCGGTAGCGGCCCCAGCCGGCCGACAGGGAAATCTCGCCGCCGTCCTTGGTGACGTCAAGCGTGCCGGTGGAGACCTGCTTGGTCGAAATCACCGGCTCGTATTTCCATGCGGTGCCGTCGCGGTACCATTGATAGTCCTGCTCGACGCGCAAAAGCTTCCAGGTCAGGCCGGACTTGGCTTGCTTTTCGCCGTTCTGGTCGATGGCGATGACATGGAATTTGCCGACCGCATTTTCCGCAAGGTCGCCGGAAAACTCCGGCTTGATGCCGATCATCGCGCCTTCCGGCTTGACCGGCAGCACGAGCGACCGTTCGACGGCCCGGCCACCAGCCTCCTGGACGCGCACGGTGATGTTGGCGTTGAGCAGTTGCGTGGTCGACGGTGTTTCCGTCAGATCGACGTCGAACGCCGCCTTGCCGTCCTCATCAAGCGGCTCCAGCCCTTCCAGCGGTGTACGGCTGTCTTCCGTTGCTTCCTCGTCGGCGAGACCGAAGAAATATCCCTTGAAGTCAGCGCTTTCGCGCGTCGGCTTCAGGCCCACTTCGCCTTCGAGCTCCAGCCCGGCGGCTGGTGCTCCATAGAGGAAGCGGCCATCGATGGTAACAGGTGTCGGCTTGCCGATCTCGATCTGTTTGACCGTGCTCGCCATATCGAACTCGACCCGGTCGGGTACGAAGTCATCGACCTGGAATTGCTTCTCGCTGATCGCCGTGCCCTTGGGATCGGTGAAGATCTGCACGGTCCATGTGCCGCGCATGGCATTGGGCTGCAAGGGGAGATCCAGTGCATAACCGCCGGCCAGCCCGCCGTCGCTGACGACGCGGCGGTCTTCGACCCCGTCGGGACGCATGAAGATGAAGGTCAGCGGCAGTTTCTCGATCGCAACCGAGGCGCTGTCGCGGGCAAGGGCCGAGACGTGCACGGTTTCGCCGGCGCGGTAGATGCCGCGCTCGGTCCAGGTCAGCACATCGATGGCGCCCGGCGCAGCACGTCCGGTGACGCCGCGGTCCGAAAGGTCGAACCCGGCGCGGGTAAGGTCGAGGAAAACGAAATCGTCGGCGCTGCTCTTTGCAGTGATGACAGCGGGTGCCATCGCGGCGGTGCCGCGCAGCAGGCCGGCGTCAAACGTCACGCGGCCATCGGCATCGGTGGTCCCGGTCCCCAGCACTTCATTGTTCTTGGCAAGCAGCGTCAGCTCGATGCCGGCGAGTTGCTTGGCACTGGCGAGCGAGCGGGCAAAGACCGACAGCCCGTCCGTGCCGGAATAGGTGGACAGGCCGATATCCGAGATGACGAACCATTGCGTCGCCTGGCTGTCCCACTCGTTGCTTGCCCCCGTCGCCGAAACGGCGGTCAGCACATAGACGCCGGGCTTGCGCTGCGGCAATGCCTCATCGACGGGAAAGCTGGTCACCACTTCCTTGTTGAGGTCGGTGGCAATATCGATCGATCCCTGCCAGACCATTTCGCCGTTTTCATCCTGAATGCGCTGGGCGCTGTAACCATCAAGCTGCGTCAGGAACTGCGAGGTCGTCAGCAGCGAAGCGATATTGCGATCGCCGATGCGGTAGAGCTTCAGGTTGGCGCTGGCGGTATTGACCGAGACGATCGGAATGCCGCGCCGCGCCGTTCCCGGCAGCACGAAGCTGTCGCCGGTAAAGCGGACCATCGCCGCGCGATCCGGGATATAGATATCGAGATTGACGTTGGTTTCCAGCGGCTCATCGACAGAAGAAGGCAGACCCGAACGGAAAGCCAGCTTGTAGCGCTGGCCATGGCTCAGGCCCTCGACGCAGATCTCGCTACCCTTGGCCTCAAGCGCCTTGGGCGTGGCGCCATCGAGCATGACGAACGGGGTATAATCGACGCCGGCCTTGACCAGCGGCTCGGAAAACTGAACGCAAACCCGTGGCGTGGCACTGTCGGAATCGATCTTGTGTTCGGTGACGCGGAAGCCCTGGCGCGTCCTCAGGTCGGTATAATCCGCGCGAACGCTCTTTGCTTCGACCAGTTCGAGGCTGGCCTTGTAAGCGCTCAATGCGGGGCGGAAATTTTCGGCATTTTTAAGCGCCGTCGCCAGAACGGCCAGCGCATCGGCGCGTGACTGCATGGTGCGGGTCAGCTGGTAACCGTTGAGCGCGGCAAGCGCTGCCTGCGTGGCGAAATCGGTATTGCCGTAGACCCGGTTGGCAGCCCGGGCGGCTTCGATCCACAGGGCACCGTCATCCGGTGTGATCGACAAGGCACCCTGGAAAGCTTTCAGCGCCGGTGCGATATTGCCGGCTGCGAGTTCGCGATGGGCGGTGGCGAGAAGGCCATTGATCCCCTGCCCTTCCTGGTCGCTGGTCAATTCCAGATTGTTCCTGGCGGTGCGGGCATCCGCAACGAGCTGTTCCGTCACGAAAGGCAGCGCCGGCGGTGCGCCGATATCCGGCTCGTTCGATGCGCTGGCCTCGACGATCTTGCCGGCGACGGCCCCGCTGAACGTGTTCAGTTTGTTATAGTCGGATTTGAGAAAGCACCATTTCACCTTGGGATTGTAGGTGAAGGCGCGGCAGGCGGAATCGCCGATGCAGACCTTCTCGCAATCGGCGAGCGAGACGTTCTGTTCCGTCCGCAAATCGAAGCCGAAATAGTCGCCGTCCTGTGTCGTGACGACATGCCTGCCTGTTTCCGCAGCATGGACCGCTGGCGAAAAGACAAGGGCACCGAGAATGATCGCTGAAATCCGGATAAACGCGCGCATAGACAAAAGTCCTCCCCAACGCTGCCGTTTTGACCGGTTTTACTCTTTAGGCTTGCCTGGAGTTTGTCAACCGAACACGGGCAGCGGACGCTCTGTGACCACTGCCCTGGTTAACGGCTGAACGTTACGGTTTAATCGCAGCGTCAGAGATAAAAACGCCAGGCTGCCGATTTTCTTCCAAAAGGAGACAATCGGCGGCCTGGCGTTTTGTTCGCGTCAGGACTGGGAAACCTTGAGCTTCGGCCGATGATCGCCGGCAATGGTTTCGCCGAAGGGGCCGGTGTTGGCACTGGCCGTATGGGCCTTGACCGGGTGGTTCAGCGGCAGGTTCGGCAACACGAGTTCGCCGAAACGGTAGGCTTCTTCCAGATGCGGATAACCGGAGAAGATGAAGGTATCGATGCCGATCTGCCGGTATTCGTCGATGCGGGCCTTGACCTGATCGGGGTCGCCGACAAGCGCGGTGCCCGCGCCGCCACGAACGAGGCCGACGCCGGCCCACAGGTTCGGGCTGATTTCCAGCTTGTCCTTGCGGCCGCCATGCAGCTTGCTCATCCGGCTCTGGCCGACGGAATCCATCCGCGAGAAAACCTTCTGGGCCGCCGCGATCGTGTCTTCGTCGACATATTTGATCAATTCGTCAGCCGCGGTCCAGGCCTCCTTGGCCGTTTCACGGACGATGACGTGGAGACGAATGCCGAAGGTGACCTCGCGGCCTTCCGCCGCTGCCAGGGCCTTCACCTCGGCAACCTTCTTCTCGACATCCTCGGGCGGCTCGCCCCAGGTCAGATATTTGTCGATCGTGCGGGCGGCGACCTGCTGGCCGATACCGGACGAGCCGCCAAAATAGAGCGGCGGATGCGGATCCTGGAACGGCTTGAACAGAAGTTTCGCGTCCTCGATGTCGAAATGCTTGGTTTTGACGGTCACGTCTTCGCCGCGCAGAACCGCCTTGTAGATATTGAGGAATTCCTCGGTGACCTCGTAGCGCTCCTCGTGGGAAGAGTGAATGCCATCGCCCTTGTTCTCGATCGGGTCACCGCCGGTAACGACGTTGATGAGGAGACGGCCGTTGGAAATCCGGTCGAGTGTCGCGGTCATGCGGGCAGCCAGCGTCGGGCTGAGCAGGCCGGGGCGAACGGCGACCAGATAGCGCAGTTTTTCGGTGAGCGGCGCCAGCGCAGACGCGACGATCCAGCTGTCTTCACAGCTGCGCCCCGTCGGGATCAGCACCCCGTAATAGCCGAGCGTATCGGCCGCCTGGGCAACCTGCTTCAGATAATTGAGGTCGACATTGCGGCCGCCGATCGATGTGCCGAGATAGCGGCTGTCCCCATGGGTCGGCAGGAACCAGAGAACGTCGATCTTTTCCGGAACGGTGCTCATGTACGATAGTCTCCAGCGTGTGCGAATACAGAATGGCTTTACCCTGTAGTTTTTCCGGGAATGGCCGCGACTGCAAAATAATTATATCTATAAATTTTATCGGCTACGGAAAATCCGTTCGCATTGCATGCCTTCTTGAGGCGTTACGCCCGCAAAGCAGCCAGCCTGCGTTTCAGCTGTGGAAACAGCGGGAGCGATGGCGGCTTCGAGGCCGCAATCTGGAGGCGATTCCGTGGACCTCTGGTTAGCCCGCCTGCAGTTGCGGCCGGGCTCTCGCATCGATCAGTGCTGCGGCGGCATAGGTCTGCGTGACGATCTCGGGGACGAGGTCGATATCGGGAAGCGAACCGAGACCGAGGGGACCAATGGCAAACAGGGCGACCGGCCGCCCCCTCTGGGTCAGAAGCTCGCCGGCCGGATTGACAGCCAGACCGAGATCAAGCTCGTCGGTGGTCGCAAGACCGGCGGACAGAAGATCCGTAACCACCGGATCCTTCAGGTCCGGCGACAGGCATCGGCAGTCAATAACCTCATCGACAGCAAAATGCTCCCCGGCCGTTTGACCCGCCCAGCGCACGAAAAGCCCATCCGGCAGGCGCTTGAGCGTGGTGCCCCGCCTCATCTCGGTCATGCCACCGGCCAGCTCGCGTTCAAGCCTTGCATGAACGTCCGCCGGCAGCCGGTTGCGATGGCTGTCATAGATGGCTCTCAGATGCCGATTGAACTGCCGCTTTTCGCTCGGCGGCAAAGATGCCCAAAGCGTGCGGGCGCGTTTGCGCAGGCCGTTCATGGCGGCCTGCCAGCTCCAGCCGTTTTCTTCCGCCTCCGCGCAGGCCTTGCGAACGAAACGGACGATATTGCGAAGCTGCGACGGCATCGGCTGGGACGGAAAAACCGCATCTGCCGGCATGCGCGTATGCGGTTGCGGCAGGAACCCGCGGCGCGAGAGGATCGTGATGCGTCCGGTGAAACCCCCGTCGCGCAATTGAAGAACCTGATCAACGGCACGCAACCCGTTGCCCATGACGACGACATGTCTCGGTGCATCCCCGCGTTCCTGCAACGCCGCTTCCAGACCTTGCGCTGCCGTCTCCAACGGTGCTTTCAACCCGTAGCCGGTGGCCAGCACGACCGTGTCGTAGGTCGCTTCGCTGCCATCCGCCAATCCAAGCGTGAACAGGCCATTGTCATGGCGGCGGATACCGGTGATGCCTTCGTTGGACATCTGCACGCTGACGTCCGTGCGCTGGGCGAGCGCTTCGGAAAAGCGCTGATAGACGTAGTCGCTGAACGTCGCCTTCGGGACGAAAATCTGGCCGAAACCCGGGATAGCAGCCGATACCGCCTCGCGGAAGGGAGCATTGGCCTGCAGCCAGCGGGTAAAATCCTTCGGCTCGCCGGTCGAGACGGACAGGTCGCGGGCGCGGCTGTTGAGGATTTCGGTCGCGCGCGCCGTTGCCAAAGCCTGGCCGCCACTGACGATCGGCCGCGGGTCGAACATGCGCAGCCGGAATGGCTGACTGACCGATTTCAGAAGGGCGATGGCCATCATCAACCCGGAAAAGCCACGGCCGACGATGGCGATCTGCAAGGGTTGGTCGCCGTGGGGACTGAAGGGCGACGAAAGACCGTGAACCGTCATATCATTTCCTCCCCGCATCATGCGGCTGGATGGTTGAACCTTGGCACTGTCACTCAAACGCCAGTTCATAAATATACGGCATACTCTATGTATTCTATAATTTTAACCACGGAGACCCCCGGGGTGCAAGTCGTTTTCACGCACTGTTAATTTTTGATATGTTTCCGTTACTTAAAGGCCGGGTTGCCATCCAGATCCGTCCAGCAGCGAGGCAGCAAGCAGATCCTCCACCATCCGAAGGCTCGATGCAAAGCGATGCAGTGATAGACCGGATCACAATGAGCCTGGCCCATGCCCGCTCATCTCAAGATTCCGCATATGGCCGTTCACTTAACGATGCCATTTAACGTTACAGTACCTCAAACCTGCGAAATTGCATATCTGAGTGAAAGGACACCTGCTATGGTGCCCTGAGGCAGTCAAATGGGTTTGTTGGCTCAATCGACCTCTGAGAGGGATGTCATGGCGGGACGTGCAAGTATAGCGTCTATGTTCTCGGTCATTGCGGCGACTTCCGTCTCTGGAAGCGCACAGGCTGGCGACCTCACGGATTCGACAACTGGCAACGCAAAAACGCCCGGCTGGATCATTACGATCGGCGGCGGCTCCGAATATGGGCCGTCCTATGAAGGTTCGTCCCACAACACCTTTACATTCGTACCCTCGTTCGATCTGCGGCGGACCGATGAAAAAGCGGACCTGAGCGCACCGGACGATAATATCGATTATTCGCTGTTCACCTTGGGCGGGATCGAGTTTGGACCGGTCGTCGGCTTCAGGAGCGGCCGCGCGCAATCGGATAGCCGCGCCCTGCGGGACATTCACCCGATCGACTGGAGTGTGGATGCCGGGGCCTATGCGCAATATTGGCCGATCGAGGATCAGTTCCGGCTGAGGCTGGAGGCGCGGCAGAGCCTGCGGAAAAATGACGGTTTCGTCGCGGATTTTGCAGCGGACTGGTTCACGCCGGTCGGCGATAACCTCATGATCTCCGCGGGGCCACGCGCCGCGTTTGCAGACTCGACCTATATGAGCAACAGTTTTGGAATTTCTGCGACCGAGAGCGCGGCGAGCGGCCTGGACGCGTTCGACCCGAAAGCCGGCTTCAAGTCTGTCGGGTTTGCCGTCGGCGTCACCTATCAGATCTCGGATACGACGAGCCTGCAGGTCTATAACAAGTTCGAGAGGCTCGTCGGCGATGCCGCCAACAGCCCGATTGTCAGCAACATCGGATCAAACACCCAAAACACCATCGGCATCGTGCTGACCCGGTCCTTCACGCTGAATTTCTGACCGTCTCCACAGGAACGGGTGAGCGCTATTGCACGCTCCGTTCGTCGGCGCCGATATAATTGCGCCCGACCGGAACGGCATCGTTGCGCTTGGCAAGCTGGATCTGGAACACCACGAGGTCTTCATAGCGAAACGCCGCTTCAGCCGCCGACAGGTAGAATTCCCACATCCGGCAGAAGCGTTCGTCATACAGCTGTCTCGCAGTCTCGCGATTGGCCATGAAGCGATCGCGCCAGTTCTTCAGTGTCCAGGCATAGTGCAGCCGCAACACCTCCACATCCGTCACGATAAGCCCGGCCTTTTCGATCTGCGGAATGATTTCGGAGAGAGACGGAACATAACCGCCGGGGAAGATATATTTGTCCAGCCAGGGCGTCGTGAATCCGGGGGTGGATGAGCAGCCGATCGTATGCAGAACCATGACGCCGTCATCGGCAAGCAGCCTGTTGCAGGTGTTGAAGAACGCGCCATAGGAGGCAACGCCGACATGCTCGAACATGCCCACCGAAACGATCCGGTCGAACTGCCCGCCAAGATCGCGATAATCCTGGAGCTGAAACGAGACATTGCCGTTCATGCCGGCGGGCGACGCCTGCGCATAGGCCAGTTGCTCCTCCGACAGGGTGATGCCCAGCACGGCGCCGCTGTGAACGCGGGCACCGATATGGTGTGCCAGCCCTCCCCAGCCGCAGCCGATATCGAGAACGCGGTGCTCGGGTGCAAGCAGAAGCTTGGCGGCGAGATGGCGCTTCTTTGCCAGCTGCGCATCATCGAGGCTTTGGCCGGCATCGTCGAAATAGGCACAGGAATATTGCCGGTCGGCATCGAGAAACAGAGCATAAAGCCGGCCGTCAAGATCGTAGTGATGCGCGACGTTGAGTTTTGAGCGGCTGCGCATGTTGGGCAGCGTGAGCTTGCGAAACCGGGCGCGCAAACCATCGATGATCCGCGCCGGCAAAGGATGCGTCTTGTTCTGCGCCTCGCGCAGGATCAGCGCGATGAAATCGTAGATCGTTCCCTGCTCGACGATGAAGCGGCCCTCCATGTAGAGCTCCCCGAGCTTCATGTCGGTATCGAGCAGGAAACTCCACTGGGCGAGACTGTCGGCAAACCGGACCGCCACGCGCACGCCCGTCAGGTCGCCATAGGTCAGGCGCCGGCCGCTTGCCGTGGTGATTTCGAGAAACCCGGTGGTGACGATGCGGGAAAACGCCGTCGCCAGGATCTTGTCCACGATCGTATGCCGCTTCGAATTGTCATTGGAGGCCGCGCGCGGCGAAGGCTTTTCGATGGAATAGGTCATTTGAGGACTGGGCTCGCTTTTTCAAGGCGTGTGGATTTAGCGGGAGTTGTGGCGCCGGCATGCGGCGTGCGTGTAGTCGCCGTACCGATGAACCAGACACCACAGAGGATCAGCGCGCTTCCCGGCAGCTGCAGTCCGTTGATCTCTTCGCCGAAATACAGCCAGCTCGAGGCCAGAACCAGAACGTAACTGATGGCGGAAAGGGGAAACGCCTTGGCGAGATCAAGTTCGGAAAGCACCCGCATCCAGATGAAAAACGTCACGATCTCGACGACGATTGCGGCGAGCATCCACGGCGAGCTCATCGTGTGAAGCAGCCAGTCGCCGGCCGAGCGGAAGTCGAGCGCCTGCTGCGCCGCCAGTTTGATGAAAATCTGGAAAAGCGTGTTGAGCACCGGGATCCCGATCCATATCAGCCGGTTGACGTTCATGGGGATTTGCCCGTGAAATCATCGGATGCAAGCAGCGGCGACACCAGCCGCAAAAGGCTCTGCACGACGCTGTTGCGATGCCTGAAATACATCGTGTTGGCTGTCAGCTGGCTGCCGAGCCGGACCTTGTTTTCGTAATAGGCCTGCCCGCTCTGATAGCGGCGCATGCCGTGTTCCAGGCAATAGCGCAGGTTGGTGAACCAGCTTAAAAAGTAAAGATTGTGGACGCGGCCCAGCTCGCTATCCATGCAGAAGAATTTGTCGATCAGTGTCTGATCGTCATGCACGAGAATATTGGCCGCCAGCAGCGTATTATCGGCGAAATAGAGCGTGCAGAACGATCGGCCCTTCATGCTCTTCAATATCCCGGTGAAGTAGTCCGGCGTCAGCGCCTCGAACTGCCATTCGCTGCGCTCACGCGTCTCTTGATAGAGAGCCATGACGCGCGGCAACAGATCGCCAAGGTCGGTCCGGGTCTCAACGGTGATATCGGCAAGGGACTTGAGTTTGCGCCGCATGTCCTTGCGGGTTCCGGACGACAGGCGGTTCATGTAGGTGTCGATCGTATCGAAGTCGATATCGAGCCAGGCCGTCGGCAGACCGGGCATGGCGGCAAAGCCCTGCTGTTCGAATGCGGCCTTGAATTGCAGCGCGTGATGTTGCGGAACATCCTTGACGCCGCGCAGGGCGCAGCCGCGCGTCCCCGCATAGTGCTGGAATTCGCGCAGGAGCCGGTCGAACAGCGCCGGCCTGCTTTCGGCCCGCACATCCGGATGAAAGCCGGGCGTGCCGGTTTCAGTGCACGGAGAACCGAGGCAGGCCAGTTTCAGCTTGAGTAAACCCGGAAAATACCGCCTGACCCGCTGGACGAACCGCCGCAGCGCACCGTCCTCCAAGGTGGTTTCAAGCGGGTAATCGGTGATGAAGGCCGGCATCGCCGCAATCGTTCGTCCATCCTGGACTAGGGTGATGTAGCACCAGGAAAATCCCTCGATCCCGGCTTCCTCGATCGCCAGAAGACAATCGTAGCCTTCGACTTCGCCCGCGAAGCAGGCATCCCAGGCATCCCTGCCAATCCTGCGGATCGAGGTTTCGATCCGAACCTGTAGCCCGAATGGCGCCCCCTCAATCACGGGAACACCGACGGGCAACTCTTTAGATACGGTCTGGAACATTGTTCGCCTCGAAGTAGCCGGCCGTCGCATCGGCAACATATTTGTGCTGCCGGTCGACATGGATCATGTGGTAGCTGTCTTCGATCCAGTGCAGCTCGTTGGGTGCACCGATGTGATCGGTGATGTAGCGGGCGTGATCCGGGCTGCTGAGGTCGTCTTCGCGGGCATGCAAGATCAATGTCGGCGTGCGCATGTTCGGCAGCTCGTCCTTCAGGGCATTTCCCAGCCGGTACATCTCGACAAGGCCTTTGCCGGGGAATTTTTCGATGACGCCCTCACCCGACATGTTCTCCATCATCCGGCGCATCCGCTGATCCTTGATGCCGAGCGAGGAGGTCTCGCTGAAATTCAGCCGGTCGAGAAACGGAATGCGCGACAGCCAGTTGATGTGGCGCGACAGCAGCGGGTAATAAAACGGGACATTCCAGCCGTCGTAGAGGAAGCAGGGCGAATAGATCGCCACGGCGTTGAACGTTCCCGGCCTCTGGTGGGCCGCAAACAGCGCCAGCTTGCCGCCAACGCAGATGCCCGCCGCAAACATAGTGCGTGTATGTTCCGCCAGCTGATCGGCGGCCTGATGAACGCTGGCCAGCCAATCGCGCCACGAGGTTTTCCGTAATGTTGCCGCGTCGCTTCCGTGGCCTGCCAATAGCGGCACATAGACACTATAGCCCTTGCGGTTCAGCTGACGCGCGACAAGGCGCATTTCGGCGGGTGCTCCCGTCAGCCCGTGCACGAGCAGAACACCCATGCCATTGGTGCCTTCCATGAAGTAACCAAGCCTGTCAGTGATCTGCATTTTGCGTGTCCAGTTCACGATTTTCCTTGGCCATGAAGCCGAGGGCATGGCAGGTGCTGATGACATGCACGCCCGCCTCTTCCTGCTGAACGGCAATCTGATCGTGGAATGTGCGAAGCTGGGTCCAGTGGGTGCGCGGACGGTAGTGATGTTCCGCGTGATAGCCGTTGCCGAACCACAGCCAGTTGTAGAAGCGGTTATGGCTGCTCACACCCCAGGCGATCGGCTCTTCGGGATCGCCGTGCAGATGTTCGTAGTAGCCGTTGAGCGACGACAGGCAATTGCCGAGATAATAGAACGGCGCAAAGAACAGCACGGCCCGCCAATCGTAAACCAGCGCCAGCCCGACAACGCCTATGAATGCGTAGAGCTCGAAGCGGCCCCATTTGGCATCGAAAGGCCGGGTCCGCGCAATACGCTTATGGATATCGCCGATATCGTCGCGGAAGAAGCTGAGGAAGGTGTATGACCAGACGTTTTCCGGCTCGCCGTTTTTCCCATGCCGGTAGATCGACAGCCAATCGACCGTCTCGCCCTTTTCGTTGGGACGGTCGCTGTTACCGGAATGATGGCGCATGTGAATCCAGTGGTAGTAGCTCTGCGAAAAGCCGATCGTGATGGATTCCAGCAGGCTGAAGGCATAATTCAGCGGCTTTGCCGAGAAGTACGGCGTGTGGATGAAGTTGTGCGAGATGCTGTTGATGTTCCAGGAAATGGAAACGGCGTAGATGCACCCCAACAGCGCCGACAGCCAAAGCGGCCGGCTGTGAAATCCAGCAATGAGATAGACGTTGAAAAACAGGTGAGCGAATGCGGCGACGACCGGTGCGCCATCCCACTTTGTATAGGCGAAGAGTTTCATAGTCCTGTAGCTCCCACACATGCGACACCTGCGGTGATGAGAAACACGCCAGCAGCATGCCGATAGTTGATGTGTTCTTTGAAAAAGCATGCCCCGGCGATCACGATGACGGCGTAGCTCAGCGCCATCATCGGAAAGGCAATGGACAGCGGCACGGTTTCGAGCACGACGGTCCAGGCGAGAAGCTCGACCGCCCAGAAGACGATGCCGATCCACGTGATAGGCTTGATGATGGCCCGGGCGAGGGTCGTATCGTTGGCGGCCTGCTTGAAGCAGACCTCCCGCACCATTTCGGCAAGGATGCAAAACCCGATCAGGGCCAGAAGCGGCAGGGTCAGGGAACCGCTCATTGCATGATCTCCGAGAGAACCGCGAGCAGCGTGTGATTGGCCGCACTGTTGATGTTCGTCGCCAGCCGCAGATCGGATGGCCGGCCGGGTTGATCCATCAGGATTTCGGCGCGTTTGGCGACCTGCATCCACAGGGTGCCCGCGTAAGCAGGCGTCGAATAATCGCCGGTGACATCGGCGCCGACGATGCGGTGCCGCGTGCCGATCTCGGTAATCAACGACAGCAGATAGGGCAGCCGCATCCGGCCCTGATCCCAATTGGTGACCGCGTCGTCCAGGGCAAGCACGTCCTTGTCGATGGTCAGGTAGACGGCATCCGTCTCGATCCGCGACAGCAACCGGTCGATGAAGTTCTGTTCGCCGATAGCGCTGATGGTGTTCCACCACAGCGCGCCTGTGTCCTGCCGGTAGCTGGCGCCCGAGCCGTATTGTTTTTTCACCCGGCTGGGCGGATGATCGTAGGGAAAAAGCTCCAGATCGCCGCTGCTGAGCAGCGAAAGATTGGCGCCCTTCCATTCCGGCTTGTGCAGATCGCTGCTGCAAACGCCGACGGTGATGACCTTGTGGACGAGCGGGTTCCGGACGGCGCGATTGACCCAGGATCCGCAATGCATGCCGCCGTTGAAATGCACCCAGTCCGGGTGATTGTCGAAATGGATCACGGTGACCGGCTTTTCGTCCTTCGCCAGCGCCACCTCCAGCAGAAGCGCCGTCACGTGATGAAAATCGCCGGATCCCATGAAGCAGAGATGGGCATCCTTTCTGCCGCGCAGCATCGCCCGCGCCAGCCGGTCCGCAACCGTGTTCAGGCTCTTCTGCTTGCCCCACAGGCGGATCGCGCGGCCGTCCTCCTCGGCCTGTATTTCGCCCGCGCCGGCGTTCAGGCAAGCGCGGGTGAAATCAGGCTGCAACTCCAGCGCATCATCGAGGTGAAGAAGGAGGAGTTGCATCAGCCTATCGCTTCGAAGCGCGCACCAGGAGTTGATCAAGCAGCGTCAACGCCAGATCGATCTCCTCGAACGTGATCAGCAGGTTCGGTGCAAGCGTGATGACATTCTTGTGGTAGCCGCCGACGTCCAGCACCAGACCGTACATCTCCGTGCCGACCTTGAGGTCGCCCTTCATGCCTTCGTCGCACAACCAGTCCATGGTCGCCTTGTCAGGCGTGAAGCCATCTTCCGCGCAGATTTCGCACCGCAGCGCCAGGCCCAACCCATCGACATCGCCGATAATGCGATGGCGCTTCTGCAAATCTCTCAAGCCATCGAGGAAATAGGCGCCCTTCTCCATGATGGTGGCGCCGAAGTCGGCTTCCTCAATCATTTTCATGGTTTCGAGTGCCACGGCGGTTCCCATCGGATTGCTGGCGAAGGTGGAATGCGTGGAGCCGGGCGGGAAGATACCAGGATTGATCAGCTCTTCCCTTGCCCAGACGCCGGACAGCGGATTGAGACCGTTGGTGATCGCCTTGCCGAACACCAACACGTCGGGGTTGACGCCGAAATGTTCGATGGACCACAATTTTCCGGTGCGATAGACGCCCATCTGAATCTCGTCGACCACCATCAGGATGCCGTGCTGATCCAGAACCTGTTTCAGCTCCTTGAAGAAATTCATCGGCGGAATGACGTAGCCGCCGGTTCCCTGAATGGGCTCGACATAGAAGGCCGCGAACTCGGCCTTGCCGGCCTTGGGATCCCAGACGCCGTTATATTCGCTCTCGAACAGGCGGGCGAATTTCTGCACGCATTGATGACCGTACTCCTCCTTGCTCATGCCCTTGGGGCCACGGAAGTGATAGGGGAACTCGATGAACTGCGCACGATCGCCGAAATGCCCGTACCGGCGGCGATAGCGATAGCTGGAGGTGATCGACGAGGCGCCGAGCGTGCGCCCGTGATAGCCACCTTCGAACGCGAACATCAGGCTCTTGCCGCCCGAATAATTGCGCACCAGCTTCAGGGAATCCTCGATGGCCTGCGAGCCGCCGACATTGAAATGGACGCGCCCCTTGGAGCCGAATTTACGCTCGGCATCCTGTGCGATCAGCGCGGCAAGCTCGACTTTTTCGCGGTGCAGATACTGCGATGCCACTTGCGGCAGCGTATCAAGCTGACGATGGGCAACGGCGTTGAGACGCGGATTGCGGTAACCGAAATTGACCGCCGAATACCACATCTGCAGGTCAAGAAACGGCGTGCCCTTGCTGTCGTAGAGATAGGAGCCCTCACAGGTCTCGAAAAAATTCGGCTGGTGGGCGTAGTGAACCGTATCGCCATGGGAGCAATAGGTATCTTCGAGCTGGCGCAATTCAGTTTCCGAATGCGGCAAGGGTGAAGCGATGTCGGATAGCTTGATCGGTCTATGCGTGTTCATTCAGTTTCTCACTTGTTTATGCGGCAACGTGACGGGGAGTTTTGAAGGCCTTGCCTCTGAGGGCAGGCAGGACGCTCACCAGGCTTTCGGTCAGATCGGAGAAGGTCTGGTAGGCGATGAAGGGGATATTCCGATCGGCGCAATGGTCGGCAAGGCTTGCCTTGGCGAAGACCAGTTCCGGCTTGTCGGACACACAGAAGTCCGAGCGGCCGTCGCCGATATAGACACGCAGATCGTCCGGCATCAGTGACCGGCATTTGCACACGCCGGACGCCGCCAGACAATTCTGGTCGGCATAGGGCGATGTCAGCGTGTAAGACTGGCGGCCGTCCTCGTCCTTGATGGTCAGCCGGTTGGCGATGACAGGCAAATGTCCAAGACCGTGCCGCGACAGAATACTCCGGATGAAGTAATCGACGCCGTCACTGACGATGGTGAGCGGAATATTGCGGATGTCGCAGAGCGCGGCGAACGATACGAAGCCGGGATCGATGAGGACATCCCGAAGGGCAGTGTCCAGATCCTGTTGCGTTGCTTCGATCAGGGCGATCTGGCGGCGCATACACTCGCCCGAACCGATCTCGCCGCGATTCCATTGTTCTTCGAGAAGCTCCCATTTCGGGTCGGCCAATCGCTCCAGGACGAGATCCGTTGCATCTTCAACAGAAATCGTTCCATCGAAATCACAGTACACATGCATTCAGTCATACCTCGGCATTCGTATGCGAGGGTTCTAACAGCCGTGCCTGAGTGCAAGATTATGCCAAAATGAAGGGAAACTGAAATCGCACGAATGTGGCGACTGCGTAATTCCTTAAATCGGAATCGGTTCAAGAATGCAGTTATGCAGCGGATCTATAGTGTTACGTCGAACTTCAGTGCGTCATGCATGCCGCACATCATCATAATATCCGGATTTATACTTTTGGCATCACGACATCGACCCTTAATCCTCTTCCGGAATCAGGGACATTGAGCGCGATGCTGGCGGAAAGCCGGGAAATGATATCCGATACGATCGCCAATCCCAGGCCTGAGCCTTCGACCTGGGGAGTATCGACACGGTAAAAGCGCTGGAACACGGCGTCGCGATGCTGCGTGGCGATGCCGGGGCCGCTATCGGCGATCGACAGCCGCCAGTTTTCTGCCTCGGCCTCGATCGTTACCTCGATCGTCCCGCCGGCGGGGGTATATTTGATCGCATTGTCGATGAGATTGTTCACCATCAAGCGCAGCAGCGGTTCATCGGCATTGACCTGCGCATCGGTATCGCCACGCAAAGAGACATCCAGCTTCTTCAGATTGATGATGTTGCCCAGCTCCGCAATCACTGCGGCGACGGTCTGGTAGAGCGGTACGTTTTTCATTTCCACGGGCTGATAGCTGACGCGGGCGGCGCGCAGCAGCTGCTCAATCAAATGCATCGCCTTGTCATTGCTCACCATCAGGTCGCACAAGATGGCCCGGCGCTCCTCTTCGGTCTCGGCAGTGGCCAACATCTGGATCAGCAGTCTGACGCCCGCCTGCGGTGTCCGCAATTGATGAGCGGCATGATCGGCGAACCGCCGTTCCGCCGTCAGCGACCGGTCGAGCTTGTTGAGAAGCTGGTTGATCGACCGGCCGAGCGGGAAAAGGTCGCGCGGCAACGCGCCGATCGGAATGCTGGAAAGATCATCCGGCGAACGGCTGCGAATTTGGCTGACCAGTCCATGAATGGCGCTGAGGCCGCTCTGGATGCCGAACCAGATCAGCAGGGCCAGAAGCGGGAATAAAATTACCAGCGGAAAGGAGAGATTGAGAAGAATGTTGGAAACCAGGGTTTTGCGCAGCTCGAGCTTTTCGCCAACCTCCATGACGATCGTCGTGCGCGGAATCGGAAGGGCGTAGACCCGCCAATCCTCGCCGTCATACTGGATGTTGGTGAAGCCGGCT
Source organism: Pararhizobium polonicum (assembly GCF_001687365.1). Classification (GTDB taxonomy): domain Bacteria; phylum Pseudomonadota; class Alphaproteobacteria; order Rhizobiales; family Rhizobiaceae; genus Pararhizobium; species Pararhizobium polonicum. Next base: position 237,563 of record NZ_LGLV01000008.1, on the reverse strand, counting down.
CTCTGCACCGGTACGGTTTGAGGAAATGCCGTGCTTGAGAAGACGCTGATCTGCCCGTCTTTCCAGGCCCGGAACATATGCGCTTCCGCATAGTCATCGGCATCCTCGTTCATTGCCAGCTGGTTGCCCATTTCCAGATCGATGTCGTTGACCTGCTTCGACTTGCGCGGACCCGGCTTTTCGACTTCATGCTCCAGCAGCGTCCAGAGAACATTGGCATCGTTGATCAGCTGCGCATCGTAGATATTGTTGATCTCGCGCGTGGCGCTGCGAAACGCAAGCGCGCCGATCACGGCAATCGTAATCAGGATGGTCGGCGCAATTCTGAAAAAAAGTTTCCGTGCAAGCGTTGGCTGGATCATAGCTCGACCATGTATCCGACACCGCGAATGGACTTGATAAAATCGCTGCCGAGTTTCTTTCGCAGATTGTAGATCACCACTTCCGTCGTATTGCTCTCCACCGCATTGTCGGCACTGTAAAGCGCGTATTCGATATCGCTTTTTGTCACGTATTTGCCGGCCCGTTCCATCAGAAGCTTGAGCATCTGGAACTCCTTGGCCGTCATCGTCACCTGTCCCGCCGGTCCGCGCACGACCCTGGCGGCAGGATCCACCTCGACAGGCCCGCTTCGCAACACGACATCGCTGCGCCCCTCTCTTCTCCGGATCAGCGCACGCAGCCGCGCCAGAAGCTCGTCGAGATCAAACGGCTTGATCAGATAGTCGTCGGCACCGCTATCAAGCCCGCCAACCTTTTGCGCGGGCGTATCGCGGGCCGTCAGGAGCAGGATCGGAACCATGTTCTTTTGCTTGCGCACCGCCTTGACCACCTCGATACCATCGAGTTTCGGCAGGTTGACATCCAGGATGGCGACACTGAAGCTCAGGTCCTGAAGGGCGGCCAGCCCGGCCTCCCCGTCCTGCACCCAATCCACGCCATAGGCGTGCTTCTCCAAAGCCCTTTTCAGCGACGAGCCAAGGATCGCATCGTCTTCAACGAGCAGAAGGCGCATGTTTTTGCTTACCCTTTTCCTGAAACAACGTTTTCAAACCCGGCAAAAACCTCCGCGCGTTTTTCCTTAAACGACAGCATCTCGGTTTTTTCCGGGCAGAACCACCGGCTATGGTTGCAGGAAAATCTATCGATGGCGAGTGCCGGGCGCCATCCCGCGATGTCCGGTTATGCCAGCCCGTGCTGTGACACACGGACACATCCTGTTTGATTGGCACGTTTATCGGCGCCGGGAAAACCAGCGCTGCGGGTTCAAGCGCGCCGGAAGCCTTTTATTCTGCAGGAGAAAGGCGGTCTTTCAAATAGCTGAAGCTGCGTCTTGCGATGTCATGCGGATCGATGCCGCGGGATCCGAAACCGGTCTCGACCGTGAACAGGCCTTGATAGCCGGATCTCTGAAGTGCCCGCAGCAGGCTGTCCCAATCCATGTCGCCGTCGCCGATGGCCTTGCGGTCCGTATCGGCGGCATGAAGATGAACAAGGTCCGCACCCATCTCGTCCACATAGCTTGCCAGTGATTTGCCCTCATAGGCGACATGGCAGGTATCGAACATCAGCTTGACGTTTTCCCCTTCGCTCTCGTGCATCATCCGCCGCGCATCGGCGGCAGTATCGATGAGGTTGGTATCGGCGGTCGTCGGTTCGATGGCGATGGTGATGTTGCGATCGGCCGCGTGCGTCGCGATGGACCGCAGGCAATCCAGGCTGTGCGCCCAGCCGTCCTCATAGGGCATGCCCTCCGCCCGCCAGCCGCCGATATACAGCACCATGCCGGCGCCGAGGTCCGATGCCAGATCGACGATTTCCTTATAGTGCTCGATGGTCGCCTGCCGTTCGGCTCTTAGCACCGAGCACGGGTTGCAGCCGAAGCCGCCGCCGATGGCAGGCAGCAGGCTGGATATGGCAATGCCCTCGCCCGCCGCGATCGCCCTGATCTCGCCACGCCGCGCGCGCGACAATTGCTGCGGCCAGGCGTGCGGTGCACAGCAGCCGATCTCCACGGCATCATAGCCGATCGCGGCGAGAGAACGGATCGCATCCTCCAGCGGATAGGTCGGCAGAAAGGTGGGAAAGCTGCTGAACGGGAACGTATTGAAGGCGAGTTTCATGGCATGCAGCTCCAGGGTGCGGGAATGCCGCACCGGCAGATGAAGAAGGACGGGAGGAATCAGGCGGCGAGCGGCGGGGCGAGCGCGCCCGTCATGATCGCCACGGCATCGGACATCGAGAAGTCCTTTGGCCGGATGACCGCGGCACGCTTGCCCAGCCGGTGGATGTGAATGCGATCCGCGACCTCGAAGACATGCGGCATGTTGTGGCTGATGAGAACGATCGGAACGCCGCGTGCGCGCACCTTGAGGATCAGGTCGAGAACCTTGCGCGATTCCTTGACGCCGAGGGCCGCGGTCGGCTCGTCCATGATGATCACCTTGCTGCCGAAGGCGGCGGCGCGGGCAACGGCCACCCCCTGACGCTGGCCGCCCGACAGTGTTTCGACCGGCTGCTGGATATTCTGGATCGTCAGCAGGCCGAGTTCCGAAAGCTTCTTGCGGGCGATAGCGTCCATGGCCTTTCGATCCAGCTGATGAAACAGTTTTCCCAGGATGTTGGAGCTGTAGATCTCCCGGCCCAGAAACATGTTGTCGCTGATCGACAGGGCCGGTGAGAGCGCCAAAGTCTGGTAGACCGTCTCGATTCCGGCGTGGCGCGCTTCGATCGGCGAGGCGAAGGATACCAGTTCTCCGTCCAGGCGGATCTCGCCGGCATCCGGACGGATGGCACCCGACAATGCCTTGATCAGGCTGGACTTGCCGGCACCGTTGTCGCCGATCACCCCGAGAATTTCACCGGGCATGAGGTCGAATTCGGCGTTGTCGATGGCGACGACGCGGCCATAACGCTTGACGAGACCCCGGGCGCTGAGAGCGGGAATGATGGAGGCGGTCATGCCGATACCTTTCTGATCCATTGGTCGACGGCGACGGCGATAATGATCAGCCAGCCGATCGCAAAGAGTTGCCACAGGACATCGACGCCGGCGATACGCAGCCCCGACTGGAAGACGCCGACGATCAGCGCCCCGATGAGCGGGCCGAGGATGGAACCGCGGCCACCGAACAGGGAGATGCCGCCAATCACCACCGCCGTGATCGATTGCAGGTTGCCCTCGAAGAAACTAGTGGGGGACACTGCGCCGACGCGACCGATGGCCGACCAGCCGGCGATGGCGCAGATGAGGCCCGCGACGGAATAGACGGAGATGAGAACGCGATCGGTGCGGATGCCGGCCAGCTCCGCCGCCTCCTTGTCGTCGCCGACCGCATAGATATGCCGCCCCCAGGCGGTCCGGGTCAGGGCGTACCAGAGGATGACGAAGACGAGGACGAGCAGGAACGACCCGTAGCTGATCTGGGTGCCGAACAGCGTAATGTTCTGGCCGAAGAATTTGAGAATGGGAGCCGCTGTATCGATCTCGCTGCCGCGGATCGATTGCGCGCCGGAAAGATAGAGATTGAGCGCATAGAAGACGTTCCAGGTGCCCAGTGTCGCGATGAACGGCGGCAGCTTGACGCGCGTCACCAGAAAGCCGTTGAGAAACCCGATCGCCGTGCCGCAGACAAAGGATATCAACAACGACAGCGGCGCATTGAAGCCCAGCTTCACCGCGAGCTGTCCCGCGATCACCGAACTCAGCACCATGATGGCGGCGACCGAGAGATCGATGCCGGCGGTGAGGATGATCAGGCTCTGCGCCACTGCGAGCACGCCGATGATCGAAACCTGCTGGACGATCAGTGACATGTTGTAGGGTGAGAAGAATTTCGATCCGGCAAAGAGCCCGAAACCGATCAGGGACAGGACCAGAACGATGAGCGGAACCATCGTCGGGAAACTGTGGAGGAAACGCTGGATCCGGCCCAGGAGGCCGATGTCATCGACGTCGAAACGGGCATGGGACGCATTGGCGTCACTCAAGGCCATATCACCTGCTTGGGCCGGCAGGCCCTCGAATTTGTCTGCCATGGAAAGAGCTCTCTTCATCAATCTGGATACGCGCCCCTTGCGGGGTGGGGCGGGCGGCTTTCGCCGTCCGCTCCCCGGCGCGCGTTTGGGAGTTGCGCGCTAAAACGCCTGTCCTCAAACCGCGGGAAACGGTTCGTCGTCAGACAAGCGTTGAGCGTGGCGAAGAGATCATCCCCAGCACTTCTTGAGCCCCTCTTCGGAGGTCATGGATGGCAGGCCATCCACCGGCTGGTCGGTGATCAACTCGACGCCGGTATTGAAGAAATCGAGACCGGGGGTCACCTCCGGCTTCTTGCCGGTTTCGGCGAAGGCCTTGATCGCTTCAACGCCCATGGAGGCCATCAGCAGCGGGAACTGCATCGAGGTCGCGCCGATCACGCCCTCCTTGATATTGGCGACGCCCGGGCAGCCGCCATCGACGGAGACGACGGTCACCTTGCCCTGACGGCCTGCGGCCTTGATCGCCTCATAGGCGCCGGCAGCCGTCGGCTCGTTGATGGTGTAGACAAGGTTGATCTCCGGATCGATCTGCAGGAGGCTTTCCATGCCCGTGCGGCCGCCCTCTTCATTGGCATTGGTCACGGCATTGCCGATAATGCGCGGGTCATCTTCGTCGCCGATATCCGTCGGGTTCTTGATGTCGATGCCGAAGCCCTTCAGGAAACCCTGATTGCGCATGTAATCGACAGTGATTTCCTGCGCATTTAGGTTGAGAAGGGCGATCTTCGCATTCTGGGCCTCGGCACCCAGCTTGCCGGCAGCCCATTTGCCGACCAGTTCGCCGGCCTTGAAATTGTCCGTCGCGAAAGTAGCGTCCGCGGCATTGGCAGGGTCGAGCGGCGTATCGAGCATGATCGTCAGCAGCCCGGCCTCGCGGGCCTTCGTGATGATCGGCACCAGGGCGCTGGAATCGTTCGGCGTCAGCAGAATACCCTTCGCGCCGCTGCCGATGCAGGATTCGATGGCGGCGATCTGCGTGTCTGCGTCACCGTCCTGCTTGCCGGCAAAGGTCATGAGGTTGACGCCAAGCTCCTTGGCCTTCGCCGAGGCGCCCTCCTTCATCTTGACGAAGAACGGATTGACCTCGGTCTTGGTGATCAGGCATGCCGTGATGGCGTCCGCCGCATGCGTGGGCGCCGCCATGGTGACGGCAGAAAGCACTGCGCCAGAAATCGCGCTGACAAAAACTGTTTTCATTCTCTCCTCCAGACCAGGCCGAACCTGGCAGTGTTGATACGGAACCCCTCCCCGGCGCTCCTTCGACGTCCACCTCAGCCTTGGCTGCATGGCGCCGGTACAATGCAAACACCAAACCTCAAGCCTGTCAATATATAATGCGGTATGATTTATTTATTAAGCATCGACGGCGCTCAACTTCGCTCGCGAATTCACCGAATCCGAGGAGAGTATCCACATCCATCCAAAACGCCCTGAAATCCTTTCGGATATCGTCAATTTTGGGTCATCTCGGTCATTTCTTCGGAACTTTTATCTATGCCGGCTTACCGGCGCCAACGGAAGCCATTTCTAATATAAATCATATAATTAACCCGGTATGATTTATTTATTGACGGACGCAACCCCTTGCTGCATAGTTTTTCCGTAATCAGGGATGATGTCTGCCGATGACTTGGAGCTTCTCATATCAACAGCTACGATGGACGTGCGGCACCGCCGCGCCATTCGTTGAGGGGAAATGCCTTGCTGAGCAGTGAAAAAATCCAGGGGGATTCCCCGCAGCTGTCGGATACCAGCCGCGGCACCAATCAGACAGGCGTCAAGCTTTACAACGAGCGGCTGGTCCTGTCGCTCGTGCGGACCCACGGGGCCCTTTCGAAGGGCGAGATCGCCCGCATGACGGGGCTGTCGGCGCAGGCAAGCTCCGTGATCATGAAACAGCTCGAGGGCGATGGCCTCCTGATCAAGGGAGAACCCCAGCGCGGCAAGGTTGGCCAGCCCTCCGTGCCCATGTCGCTCAACCCCGAAGGAGCCTTCTCGATCGGCTTCAAGGTGGGTCGCCGTTCCGCCGATGTCGTGCTGATGGATATGGTCGGCAAGGCGCGGCAGTTGATCCGCACGTCCTATGCCTATCCGACCCCCAGCCTCCTGAAAGCGTTCCTCGAAGCCGGCGTCAACCAGATCATCGACAACATGACGCGGCTTCAATACGGCCGCATCCGCGGGATCGGCATCGCTGCGCCGTCGGAAATGTGGAGCTGGGAAGAGGAATTCGGTGCGCCGCACGATGTGGTCGAGGCGTGGCGGCTGTTCGATCTCAAGGCCGAGGTCGAACAGATGTTCTCCTGGCCCGTCCATTTCTACAATGACGCCACGGCCGCCTGCGCGGCGGAGCTCGCCTTCGGCGAAGGCCGCAAGTATCAGGATTTTCTCTACGTCTTCTTCGCCACCCTAATCGGCGGCGGCGTCGTGCTCGACGGCAGCCTCTACCCGGGACGACGGGGCTATGCCGGCTCCATCGGCTCGACGCCCGTGCCGTCGCTGGAACCGGGCCAGCCGCCGAAACGGCTGATCCAGTGCGCCTCCATCTTCTTGCTTGAACGGATGATCCGCGACAGCGGCGGCGAACCGGACGCGATATGGCACAACAACACCGACTGGTCGCATCTCGGCCCGGTCTTGGACCGGTGGATCGAACAGACCACCGATAGCCTTGCCCTGGCAATCGGCGCTGCGATTTCCGTCATCGATTTTCACAACGTCGTCATCGACGGCGGGTTCCCTGCGGACGTGCGTGCAAAAATCGTGCGGCAGACGCGCGAGAAGGTCGCCCGCATGGAAATGCAGGGCGTGGCGCCCGTCGAGATCGTCGAAGGCAGGATCGGCAGCGATGCGCGCGTTCTCGGCGCCGCCAGCCTGCCGTTGCTCGCCGACTATGCGCGAGACCGCGATATTCTCTTCAGCTGAAGCGGGAGAGGGAAAATGACCATTGCAATGACCGGCCCTGCCCAAGGGCCGGCGGGAGGAAAGGCCGACATGCTGATTGGAATTGATTGGGGTGGCACCAAGATTGAAGGCGTCGCCATGGAGCGGGATGGGCGGGAGTTGCTTCGCCTGCGCGAGGAAACACCGCGCCACGACTATTTCGGCTGCATCCGCGTCATCAAGGCGATGATCGCAGGATTGGAAAGCCAGACGGGCAGAACTGGAACGCTCGGCATCGGCATTCCCGGCTCACTCGAGCCGGTCAGCCGTCTCGGCAAGGGTGCGAGTTCGACCTGGCTGCTCGGCCGCCCGGTGGAAAAGGATCTGCATGATGCGATCCAGCGGGATATCAGGGTCGAAAATGACGCCGATTGTTTCGCCGCCTCCGAGGCGGTCGACGGCGCCGGGGCCGGCCACAATGTCGTCTTCGCGGTCATTCTAGGATCCGGCGCCGGGGCCGGGATCGCGGTCGGCGGCAAGGCCCATCATGGCCCCAACAACAGCGGTGGCGAATGGGGCCACAATCCCCTGCCCTTCCCGAACGTGACGGAAATTCCCGGCAAGGCCTGCTATTGCGGCCGGCATGGCTGCATGGAAACCTGGGTCTCCGGCCGTGCTTTCGAGGCGGAATATGCAAGCCATACCCATGAGGAGCTGAAGGCACGCGAGATCATCGACAGGAAGCGCAACGGCGACCGCCTGTCCGGCCTGCTCTGGGAGCGCTACATCGATCGTGTCGCGCGGGGCCTGGCAACCGTCGTCAATTCGCTGGATCCCGATATTCTGGTGATGGGCGGCGGCATGTCGAATGTCGACGAACTCTATGACGACCTGCCGCGCGAACTGGCAAAACGCACCTTCTCCACTGTTTTCCACACGCCGATCCGCAAGGCGGTTCACGGCGATTCCAGCGGTGTCCGTGGCGCTGCCTGGCTCTGGAAATAACGCGGCCCTTCCGCCCGAAACCCAATCCGAAAGACATATGATGACCGATACATCTTCGCTGAAAGCCCGCTACGACTTCGCCACTGCCCTCATTCGCGATGCCGGCGATCTGGCGCACGGCTACTTCAAGAATCGCGACAGCCTGACGATCAAGAGCAAGGGCCTTCAGGACATGGCGAGCGAAGCCGACCTGAACACGGAGATACTGATCCGCGACCGGCTGGCAATAAGCTTTCCGCAGGACGCATTCCTGGGCGAGGAAACGGGCCTGTCCGCCTTCGCGCCCGAACAGGGCATCTGGGTCGTCGATCCGATCGACGGCACGCAGCCGTTCGTTTCGGGCATGTCCAGCTGGTGCGTCTCGATCGCCTTCGTCCAGAACAATGTGCTGAGGTTCGGCATGGTCTATGCGCCGGAACGCGGCGAGCTTTTTGCCGGCGGCGAAGATTTTCCGGCAACGCTGAACGGCAAGCCGGTATCGCGCCATCCCGGCAAAACCATCAAGGACGGCATCGTCGGCGTCGGCTATTCGCCGCGTGTGACGCCGGATGAATTCCTGCCGATATTCGAGCGTTTCCTGAAAAACGGCGGCATGTTCTACCGCGACGGGTCCGGCGCCCTGACGCTATGCTACGTCGCATGCGGCCGGCTGCTCGGCTATATCGAGCCTCACATCAACTCCTGGGATTGCCTCGGCGCCATCGCCGTCATCCGCGCCGCCGGGCTGAAGACCAACGATTTCCTCGCCAATGACGGCCTGAACAAGGGCAATCGGGTGCTGGCGGGCAATGAGACGGTCTATGCCGAGCTGGAAAAGATCTACGACAACTGAGCGGCAATGCCGCTCCCTCTCCACCAAAGCCACCACGCTCAAAACCAGCGCGCATGATCCGTCGAACACGGTGTGACCTTCACGTTTCGCCGGAAGCCAGCCAATCTTGAAGAAGGAAATACCGTGAGCGATCCACAACCGACCGTTCTGCAACGCACATTCTCGGCCTTTCTCTTCGACATGGACGGGACGCTTCTGGATTCGACCGCCGTCGTCGAACGCATATGGGGTGACTGGGCGACCCGCCATGGTTTCGACCCGGCAACCTTCATCCGTACCATTCATGGGGTCCGGGCGATCGATGTCATCACCCCGCTTGGCCTGGACAATGTCGATCCCCAGCTGGAAGCGCTGCAGCTTCAGGCTCTGGAAATGGAGGATATCGACGGCATCGTGCCGATTGCCGGCGTCGTCGATTTCCTGAACGGCCTGCCTCGCGAAAAATGGGCGATCGTGACGTCGGCGCCGCTTGAACTTGCCAAAAGGCGCATGGCGGCGGCAGGCATTCCAATGCCCGGCATTATCGTCAGCGGCGAGGACGTGACCTATGGCAAGCCCGATCCGGCCTGCTACCGTCTGGGGGCCGAGCGTCTCGGCGTCGATCCGGCCGATTGCCTCGTTTTCGAGGATGCGCCGGCCGGCATCCGCTCCGGCGAAACGGCCGGCGCGGAGATTGTCGTGATCAGCGCCACCCACCGGCATCCGATGAAAACGATGCATCTGACACTCGAAAACTATCGCCAGGCGGGCTTCCATTCCGATGCCGATGGTTCGTTACGCCTGACCATCCCCGTTCGATAATTTGCGGTTCAGCGCCGCCGTCCCGCTATTTCCTGTTTAGCTGGGCCTTCAGCGCCAGAATGAATGCGGCTGCTGCCGGCGACAGCACGGTCCGCTTCAGGTGAATCAGTGAGATTTCCCGCTCCACCCGAAGATCGGCGATCGGGAGAAAACGGATGTTTTCGTTCGCCATGACCCCGGCGGCAAGCTGGGGAAGCAGGGCGACGCCGACGTTCTGGGCGACAAGCATCAGCTGCGAGATGGTGCTGTGGCATTCGATCGGACCGCGGCGGAGCATGTCCGGCAGTTCCTCACACGCACCCAGTATCCGGGCGATCCCCGTTCCGCCCTGAAGGCTGATGACGTCTTGCGGTGCGATATCTGAAAGCAGGAGCGGCCCGTCCTTGCCGGCAAGCGCATGGCTGGCGTGGCAGACGAGTCCGAAGGGGTCCCTGGCAATCGGCGTCTGCACGAGGTCCGGGGACGACAATCCCCGTGCGACGATGCCGAAATCCACGGTGTGATCCTGCACCAGTTCGGCAACGCGGTCGGCGACGTCGTCGTGGATGACGAGATCGATGCCCGGATGCTCCCTTCGAAACAGCCGGACCGTTTGCGCCAGGATCCCGAGAACGACCGACGGGGCCGCCCCGATAGCGACACGGCCCCGCTTGAGCCCGCCCGCCTCCTTCAAGCCGTTCAGCGACTGATCGAACATCGACACGATCGTGCGCGCCGACGAAAGGAAGTCCCGCCCGGCATCGGTCACCGCCACCGGCCGGCTCTTGCGATCGAACAGCGCAACACCCGCCAGCTCCTCGATCTGACGGATCGTTTCCGTCAGCGCCGAAGGGACGACCCCCAACCGCTCGGCGGCCCGGACGAAAGACCGCTCATCGCCGACAGCCAAAGCCGCCCTGAGATGGCGGATTCCTATGTTCGAATTTATCGAAATTATATTCATAACATTCTAATTCTACGAACAATGACGGCATGGTTCAATGGCCAATCGAAGGAGAGGCACATGACGATTCACAGCCGGAATATCCCCCGCGAGCCGACAGATCCGCAGCCTATCGCAGCGGCCTTGAAGGCTGGCGGGTTTCGCGGCGAGGTGACGTGGGACGCGGCCTCGCGCGCCGCCATGTCGACGGACAACAGCATCTACGAGATCAGGCCCGATATCATTGCCGCGCCGCACGACGCCGATGATGTCGAGACCCTGCTCGCCGTATTGTCCCGGCCGGAATTTGCACATATCCCCATCACCGCGCGCGGCGGCGGCACCGGCACCAACGGACAGGCTCTCAACACCGGCTTGATCGTCGATTTCCGTCGCCACATGAACCGCCTCATCGCCGTCAACGCGGCGGAGGGCTGGGCGGATGTCGAGCCCGGAATCGTCCTTGACGATCTCAACGCCCGTCTTGCCCCGGCCGGTCTGTTCTTTGCGCCGACAACCTCCACGTCCAATCGCTGTACCATCGGCGGCATGGTCGCCACCGATGCATCGGGCAAGGGATCGCGGATCTACGGCAAGACCAGCGACAATGTGCTCGGCCTCGATCTGATGCTCGACGGCGGCAGGCATCTGAGCACCTCGGCCCCTCTGCCCGTGTGGTCGCCACCGCTCATCGACACGCTGACGGCGGCCTGCGATGCCGGCCGCGCACCTCTGCTCTCGCGCGTGCCCGCCCTGTCGCGGCGGTTCACCGGATACGACCTCGAACGGGCGCGGCCGGATAAAGAGACGCTGGACTGGTGGCGGCTGCCCATCGGCGCGGAAGGCACGCTTGGCCTCGTCACGCGCATTCGCGTGCGCCTTGTCGCCCGTCCGAAATTCCGGCGGCTCGTCGTTTTCGCCTTTTCCAGCTTTACCGAAGCGCTCGGCGCCGGCACGGCACTTCTTGCTTTCGAGCCGCTGGCGATCGAGGTGATGGACGAATGGGTGCAGGGGCTGGCGCGCAAGGCGGGCTTGCTCAACGACTTGCCGCAGGCTCTGGCAGGCGATGGCGTGACCCCGCTCGCCTTCAATTTTGTCGAGCTGTCGGGCAGCGACGAGGATAAACTTGAGGAAAGCGTGGCGGCACTGAGAGCCGGGATGGAGGGGCCAGCAAAGCCGAAGGGGCTCGTCGGCATTCATGTCGCCCTCGATGATGCGGAGGTGGCGCGGCTGTGGGCGGTGCGCGCGGCAAGCGTCGGGCTGCTGGGCAAAACCAGCGGCACGCGAAGGCCGATTGCCTTCGTCGAAGATTGCGTCGTTCCGGTGGAAAATCTTGCCGCCTTCGTCAGCGATTTTACCGCAGTCCTCACCGCGCACGGTCTCAGCTTCGGCATGTATGGCCATGTGGATGTCGGCTGCCTGCATATCCGCCCGGCACTCGACATGGATTCAGCGCCCGACCGCGCGCTGATGAAGACGCTGTCGGATCAGGTCTATGCGCTCACCCGGCGGCATGACGGCATTTTCTGGGGCGAGCACGGCAAGGGCATTCGCGGCGCCTATCTCCAGGATTTCGTCGGCGCGGAGGCCTATGGCGCCTTCCAGCGGATCAAGACGGCGCTTGATCCGCACGGCCGCTTCAACCCCGGCAAGCTCGTCAGCACCGACACGCCGATCCACCACATTGCCACCACGCCTTTTCGCCCCGTCAATACCGCCCCGTCCGATCCGCTCGCACAGGCCTTCCGCTGCAACGGCAATGCCCAGTGCCTGAGCTACCAGGCGACCGTTCCGATGTGTCCATCCTACAAGGCGACGCTCGATCCGCGCCATTCGCCGAAAGGCCGCGCCGATGCGCTCCGCGACTGGCACCGCACGCTGGATGCGCAACCCGACATGCGCGCGCAAATGGACGCCGATACATTTGCGGCACTCGATCTCTGTCTCGGCTGCAAGGCCTGCGCCACCGCCTGCCCCGTGCAGGTCGATATCCCCGAGATGAAATCGCATTTTCTCGAAGCCTATTATACCGATCGCCGCCGGCCGCTTGCAGATCGCGCCGCGCTGATGATGGAGCGGTTCGCGCCGCTCATCGCACGGCTGCGCAGCGTTGCGCGTCCGGTCGGTAATCTTCTGCTGCCGCTGGCGAAGCGCCTTCTCGGATTCCGGGATCTGCCGCGTCTTGCGGCGGATGGCCCCGAACGCGCCGGCTACCCCGTCCTGCCGGCTGGCAGGATCGCCCGGATGATCTGGCCCGAAACGACCGTCTGCCTTGTCCAGGATCCGTTCACGGCGGTGTTCGATACGCAGGCGGTCATTGCTGTCGCCAACGGACTTGCCGCATTGGGCTATCGCCCGGTCATTGCCTCGGCGATGGCGGGCGGCAAGGCCGCGCATGTGCTTGGAGATCGCAAAGGGTTCCGGCAGCAGGCGGAAAGACTGAAAATGCAGCTCGACCGTATCGCCGCCAACGGCGTGCCGATGGTCGGCATCGATCCCGCCTTCGTCATGATGCTGCGACAGGAATACCGCAAATCCGGCCTCGAGCTGGCCGCTCCGGTGCTCCTGCCGCAGGAATTTCTGGCATCCCGCCTTGACGCCGGCGACATCTGGCCGACAGCGCGAGGTGCTGTGCGTGAAAAACTCTTTCTCCACTGCACGGAAGCAACGCAGCCGCAGATGGCGGCGCAGTGGCGGCGCGTCTTCGAGCGCATCGGACTGCCCGTCGAGGTCGTCGCCACCGGCTGTTGCGGCATGGCCGGGCTTTTCGGCCATCTCGAACGCCACCAGACTGTCAGCCGCGACCTCTTCGCCCTGTCCTGGAAAGCGCAGACGGATGGCGAGCAGAGGGTTGCGGCCACCGGTTTCTCCTGCCGCTGCCAGACGAAGCGGTTTTCGCAGGCATCCGCGATCCATCCCATGGCACGGATCGCGGATGCCTTTGCGGCCGGCTAGCCTTGCGGATATCCGTGCGGCACGCGGCAACCACCTGCCTTATGCCGCCCGGCGGGCATACCTGCCGGATGTGTTTGCCGACCCGTGATCCGCCGATGCCAGCGTGAACTGAGAGATAAGCTCCCTGAGTTGACTGGATTCCTGCGCCAGGGTTGCGCCGGCCGCGTTCATCTCTTCAACCATCGCTGCGTTCTGCTGGGTGACCTGATCCATCTGGTTGACGGCCGTATTGACCTCCGCCAGCCCGACGGACTGCTCTCTGGCTGACAATGCAATCGCGTCCATATGCTGATTGATGGTCACGACGTAGTCGCCGATCACCTTCAACGCGCCACCGGTATCGCGAACGAGTTTCACCCCGTTTTCGACCTCGACGCTCGAGTTGCGGATCAGCTCCTTGATCTCCTTGGCGGCCTTTGCCGAACGCTGGGCAAGTTCGCGGACCTCCTGCGCGACGACGGCAAAACCCTTGCCTGCCTCACCGGCGCGGGCAGCCTCCACCCCGGCATTCAAGGCCAGGAGGTTTGTCTGGAAGGCGATTTCATCGATGACCGAGATGATGTTGGCGATCTGGCTCGACGATTGCTCGATGCGTTCCATGGCATTGACGGCACTTGCAACGACCGAGCCGGACTGCACAGCACTCGTATTCGCCTGAACGGCGATCAACCGGGCCTCTTCAGCGCGCTGCGAGGAATTGGACACGTTCGCCGTAATCTGGTCGAGGGCTGCCGCCGTCTCTTCCAGCGAGGCCGCCTGATGCTCGGTACGCTTCGACAGGTCGTCCGAACTCTGGCTGATTTCGCGTGATCCGCTGTCAATCGATGCGGCCGCAGTGGTGACCGATTGAAGGGTTTGCGCCAGCTGCACAATCGACGCGTTGAAATTCTGGCGCAACGCCTCGAAATCCACGGCGAAAGCATCCCGAAGCTGGAAGGAAAGGTCGCCGGCCGCAAGGTGCGCCAGACCGTCCGCCAGTCCGGCCGTTGCCAGCTCCATTTCCTCACCCTTGATGCGGGCAGATTCAGCATTGCGGCGGCGTTCGCTCTCGGTCAGGGAGCGTTCGCTCGCCGCTTCCGCTTCAAGCTGGATATTTGCCAGCGCATTTGCCTTGAAGATTGCCACGGCCGCCGCCATGGCACCGATTTCGTCCGCTCTGCCTTCGAAAGGAATTGTGGTTGTTGTGTCGCCGGTCGCCAGCGCCTTCATCGATGCCGTAATCGCCTCGATCGGCCTGGCTATTCCGGACAGCGCAAAATAGATGCCACCGGCGATGACGGAAAGACCAGCTGCGACGGCAAGCATGGTGATTGTCATCGTCGTCTGGAAGACCTGCTTGCTCAGCTCGTAAGACCGCTGCGATCCCTCGCTTTTGCTTTTGACGATCTTGTCGATCACGCTGGTCAGTTCGGCGGCGGCGGGGCGAACCCGCGTCTGCTGATCGATCTTCGCCTCCTCTATCTTCCCCGCGCGCGATAGCGCCAGCATGGGTTCTGCCAGTTGTTGCAGGGCTGCAAACCTCGTCCGGATGTCCTTCGCCAGGGCCTGTTCTTCCGCATCATTGCTTGCGGCTTCGTTTAATTTCAATTCGTCCAGGAATTGCCTGGCATCGGCGTCCAACGCCTGCTCAACGGTTTTCCGGCTGGCATCGTCCAGAGCCATCACGTGGTTGAGGTAGTTGCGCCGCATGGACGACAGTGCCAGATTCATGTCCTTGGCGCCGGACACCCCGGGCAGCCAATCCATCGCCATCTCTGCGACATTCCTGTTCAAGGTATTCATGCTTTGGATGGCAAAACCGGCAAAGGATAGGAACACGATACCGATGAGCATCAACACGGCGGTCAATGCTGTCTTGATTTTAGGGCGCGACACGATAGCCTCCTGGAAGTGACTGTAAAACGCCCCAGCCGGTGACTTCATGTCAGCGTCGTCAGCAGAAAAACTCCGATAACCATCTCGGGTCTCTTGTCGGAGAACTGAGCGCCAACATATTTAAGAAATATATAATTCAATACGGAAGTGCCTGAAAATCAATAATAAAACTATCTGCGGTTGCCCTGCGTCAGGCAAGCAAGTCATCTCAATTGTATTTTCCAGTCCTGGGCGGTTTGGAACAAAATCGCCATCTTTCTCAGATTGCATGGATGAGAAAATAAACCTGCCCATGACAACACGCTGCTCGACGCGGGCCGCAGCCTGCGTTAGTCGCCTTGCCATTCGCCTCCGGTTGTGGAAATACCGGGACCATCCAACAGACATCACCTCGTCAGCCAGCGCACCCGTCGCGCGGAGTGGCAGAAACAGGAGTATCATGTTCGCGAGCATCTTCGGTCGATCGCTTATCGCCGCAACAATCCTGTTCGCCGCAATGGCACCTATGCACCCGGCACAAGCTGCCGCCCTCACGGTCGTGCCGCCCGGCAACCGTTCCAAGGAACAGCCCGAGATTCCGCGTGCATCCGCCCTTCGCTCGAAAGCCACCAACACGACTTACGACGAAAAATACGAAACCATCGTTTCGTTGCTGCGCAAAGACAAGAAGCTGCTCGGGAAGATCGAACAGGCGGCCACCGCCTATGACATCGCCCCGATACATATCATCGGCGCGCTCGTCGGAGAGCATACCTACAACATCACGGTGGTTGACTCTCTCCAGACCTACTACGTCAAAGCGCTTGCCTATGCCGACCTGGCGTTTTCATTCCGCTACAAGAATGTTCCGGTTCAAACCTTCGTCAAGCGGCCTGAATTTGCCTCCTGTGCATCGCAGGACGGCAGCGCCCTGATCTGGAGTTGCCGCGACGCGATATGGGATGAGCAATTCCGTGGCAAGACCGTGGAAGGAACCACGTATGAAAACATTACGTTTCAGCGCGCCTTCTTCCAGCCGTTCTATGCGGGGCAGACATTCGGCCTTGGCCAGATAAGTCCGCTCACAGCCCTTCAGGTCACCGATCTGGTCAGCAAGACGAGCGGCTTGCCGACGCTGTCGCCCGACCGGCCGCAGGCGATCTATCGCGACGTCATCGACCCGGATCGAAGCCTTCTCTACATCGCGGCAATCATCAGGGATTCGATCGATGCCTACAAAGCGGAGGGGTTTGATATTTCCGGCAACCCGGGCATCACCGCAACCCTTTACAATGTCGGCCAGCCGAGAAAACGGGCGCATGATCTGGCGCTTGCCGTGGCCAACCGGACCGGCCGCACCCTGCCCGTCGAGAATTACTACGGCTGGCTGATCAATGATCGATTGAGCGAACTGAACGCGCTGCTTTACGGCAATGGCGGTGAGTAATCCCGGGATTGAGATCGGAAAGCCCCCCTGCCGCCCAATCGTGGCCGGGTGAATGCATGAGCATGGAAAATATCGTTCAGTCGACCATCGAGTTCGTCCGCCAGCATGAGGCCTGGGCCGTGCCCGTTGTCTTCGTCCTCGCATTTGGGGAATCCCTGGCATTCATCTCGCTGCTATTGCCTGCGACCGTGATCCTGGTTGGCGTCGGTTTCCTGATCGGCGAAAGCGGCATTGCATTCTGGCCGCTTTGGCTTGCCGCAACCGCCGGCGCGATCCTCGGAGATTGGCTGTCGTACAGCATCGGCTTCCGGCTGAAGGAACGCGTCGGCCATTACTGGCCGCTGTCGCGTCAGCCCACCCTGATCCCGCGCGGGCGCCTGTTTTTCGAACGATGGGGCATCGCCGGCGTTTTCTTCGGGCGGTTTTTCGGGCCATTGCGCGCGGCCGTGCCGCTGGTCGCCGGCATTTGCGAGATGCCTCTCCTGACATTCCAGATCGCCAATGTCGCCTCAGCGGCCATCTGGGCGATCGGCGTGCTTGCACCGGGAGCCTTTGGCCTCAAGCAACTGATGGAATGGATGTGACCCTGACCTGAAGACAGGGGCCGAAATGGTCCAATCGTCAGTTATCTTCAGATACGGCCCCGATCAAACGCCCTGAGGTTACCGCCACAACCCATCGATTTTCAATCAGCCCACCGTTTTTCGCAATAAATCTTTGCAAACTGCCCGCATCCGGCCACGATTTGGCAGCAAGCATGCCGCAATTCCGGCGTTAAAGATCGCTCCCGTAGATCAGCCGGATGGGACATACGATGAAAATGGATAGGCATCTGACGCAGTTGCTCGACACCCGGCTTGGGATCGGGCGAAAGCTGGGTATCGGGTTCGGTGTGTGCGCCGCCGTCATCGGCCTGGCTTACGCCGCCGCTCACATAAATCCGCAAGAGGCAGCAGGCGTCGAAGACCGCGTTGCGGCTGACGCGGGCAAACGCGAAGACAAGCCGACGAAGCTTCAGACGGCCGTCGATGCGAGCCCCATCGTTCAGGTCGCGCTGCTGTCGAAGCCAAATCTCCCCGTCACAGCCATCCCTTCGGCAAAACCCGTTTCTTCGCCAAAGCGCGCGATATCCCATGCCGATGCCAAAACGGCAGATAGCAGGGCAGCGATGCCGTCAGGCGTTCTGCGGTTTGACCATTGTGTGCCGCGGTGCGAAACGCAGGATCCGCTGATCGTCGGCTATCCCGCTCCAGGCCCCGACCGGGCGGATATACGGTCCGCAGCCATCGATGAGGAGGATACGGGTTTCAATCTGCATCCTCTGCAGGAGGCGCGCTACATCCTCGGACGCACCGCGGAAGCGCCGCGTGCCGCTCTCCGCAAAGGCCGGCAGATAATCGACAACATCGTCGGCCCCGACTGAAAACATCGACTGCCCCAAGCGGCAGGCGCCGCAACGCGATGACATTCCAATCGTCCGATGTTCCGCCCTGGGTCCTCCCCCTCCATCGAGACGATATTGCAGGCCGATATGACTGAATCCATCCACAGACGCATGGTGTTGCACTTTCCCGGTTTTGAGCGAATGGACGCGCAGGCGCACCACAGGCGTTTCGAAAGGGCGATTCATCAAACATCCAAAATATGGGATTTTGTGGCAGATATCGGATCCGCGCGCCAAGAAGGCCCCGCGTCGAGTTTCACGGTCCTTTCCGAAGGGGCAAACTGGCAGACGCTCAACAGCATCTACATCTTCGATCATAATGTCCTGGTCGAAAAATTCGCCGGCCGGCCGGTCATCCGGCGGATCATGTCCGGCTATCATAGCGCTGTGCGCATTGTGCTGCAGGGCGGCCTGGCTGGATATTTCAGGCACGCCTGGCGGTTCGGCCTGTTCTTTCTCTTTCCGTTCCTGCTCATGGGCATTGCGCTCGCCACAGGCCTGACCTTGGCCACGTTGCCCTGGTGGCTAAGCCTGCATCCCTGGCATTATCTCTGGAGCCTGCCGCTGGCATGGGCATCCTTCCAGTTCGTGTTTCGCCCTTTCTCCGAGAGGTTTCACACGCTCCATCTCTTTTCCGATTGGGAGCTGGCGGTTGCGGCCGGAAGCCTGGACGATCCTTTCCTTGCCCGCTGGCTGGAGGATTGCGCCGACACCGCCTTGAAGGCTCTGGACGAAGAGGCGGACGAATATGTCATCAGTTCCCACAGCATGGGGTCAACTCTTGCAACGCATGTGCTCGGCATGGTGCTGGAAAAGAACCCCCAGGCCCTGGCCGGCCGGCGCATCGTCTTCGTGACCCTCGGGGGTGCCATCCTGCAGTGCGCCCTGCTGAAACCTGCCACCCGATTGCGCCAGCGCGTCGGCGCGATCGCGCGTGCGCCGGAAGTGTCGTGGCTGGAGGTGCAGTGCCTGACGGATGCCATCCATTTCTACAAATCCCGCGTCGTCGCGGTGTCCGGATATCCCGATGCACCCCAGGCCGAACTGTTGTTCATCCGGGTCAAGCATCTTCTCTCGCCGGAGCATTACCGGAAGATCAGGCGCGACCTTCTCAGGGTTCACCGCCAATATGTGCTTCCCGCCGACCTGCGGTCTCCTTTCGATTTTACGTTTCAGACCACCGGCCCGTTTCCAGCCAATCAAGTGTCGGATTTTTCCAAACGCGACGTTGGTGGATTGGCGGCACGACCGCTGGCCGTGTCACACGGGGAATAGTTCAAGCATCGTCACGCGGCGTTCATCCGAAGAAATCAGGCGCTGGCGGCTGCCAAGGCTTTCAAACCCCACTTTCATGAAGGCCCGCAAGGGCTTCGAAAGCGTCGCCGTAGGCCGCATGGATCCGTTCGTCCTCGGACCACTCAAGGCCCATCCGTGTGTAGAACTGCTGGGCGGAAACGTTTTTGGCATCGACCGACAGACGCAGATAGGTTCCCCCGCCCATGCGGACATGCGCTGCCGTGTGGCGCAGGAGTGCTACGCCGACGCCGGTGCCGCGAAATCGCTCCTCGACGGCGATATCCTGAATATAGGCGCCCTTCTGCCCCCGCCAGGTCGAAAAGCTCGGGAAGAACAGGCACATGCCGGCAAAATCTCCGCCGATCCGTGCGATCAGCACGCTGAAGGCCGGCTGCGTGCCAAAACCGTGCCGGCGAATGTCCTGCGGCGTGGAGGTAACTTTGCCCTCGCTGCCGAGATGCCGCGCGATGGTCAGCAGGCCGGCATGGATAAGATCCGCATCCTCGGACGTCGCGAGGCCAATGGTCATGGGGCTACCGGCAACATCCGCCATCAGAAGACCGCCCGCATGGCCGACGACCGGCGCAGGTGCCCGGTGGAGAACGGACCGGGTACGGCCCGGTTGATGGCTTGGATGTTCATGCTGCTCTGCTCTGGGATCAGTTATCGCTTGAGATAGCGGTTGAGGACATGGGCGGCGACTCGCTCGATCATCTTACCCCGGCGCAGCAAGCCTGCCACCCATTCGCAGGTTCCAGCATGGAAATTTCGCCCTTGCCGCGCTGGAAATGTCCTCTCGCCGCTGTTCGGCGCTCAGCCCGACGTCCGGGAAAATCTGGCTTTTATCCGTCACCTCGTGCCTCGCTGCGGCCCCGCCGGCGTCGATCAAATCGGATCGGACCTTCCCCGGCAAATCCATTAGATGAAGGATCGGCATTCAGCAAATGAATGCGGTGCCCCGCGCTCATGCCCGGAAAAGCGCGCTTGACGTCAGCGCCGCGATTTGCATTATTGCTCAGATGTCAGACCAATTTTGACCTTAGCCGGGAAGCGGACGATGAAGCATACGGATGCAAGAGCGGCCCTCATGCCCCTGCCCCCGGCGGACCGGGCCCAGCAGGTGACGGCTGCCTTGGCCGACTATATCCAGCGTTCCAATCTCGTGCCCGGCGACCGGCTTCCGGCCGAACGCGAGCTGATGGCGGCGCTTGCCGTCGGCCGCTCGACCATCCGCGAAGTCATCCGCCATTTTCAGGCGCTGGGCGTCGTCGAGGCGCGCAAGGGCAGCGGCACCTATCTGCTGCGGGCGATTTCGGGCACGACCATCCACATGCCGCTGTCGCTGGAAACCACCCATCTGCGCGACGTGCTTTTGAAGACGCTGGAGGTTCGCCGCGGCATCGAGGCCGAGGCCGGCATGGTGGCGGCACGGATGCGGACGGCGCAAGATCTGACGGTGATCGAGGAAAAACTTGATGAAATGGAGCGGGTGCACCTCTCCAAGGGCACATCCGGCCCGGAAGACCTCGCCTTCCACCTCGCCATCTATGACGCCACCCACAATCCGCTGTTCAAGCAGCTTCTCGAGCAGATGCGCGAAGCCTTCGAACGCTTCTGGGACAAGCCCTTCGACCGGCCGGATTTCGCGCGCCGGTCCTTCCCGTTCCACCGCACCCTTTTCAACGCCATTGCCGCGCAAGACCCCGAAGCGGCCCGTACCGAAACACTGAAAATCCTCGCTATCGTCGAGGAAGACATCAAGGAAATGTCCAAATGAGCAACGGGTTCGATCCGTTCGAAGATGCCTCCCTCATCGTCGCCCACGACATGAGCAATGCCTATGACGCCGTCGTGCCGCCGATCGTGCAGACGTCGCTGTTCACCTTCACCGACTATGACGACATGATCGCCTCCTATCGCGGCGAAAAGATCCGGCCGATCTATACGCGCGGCCTCAATCCGACCGTGCGCATGTTCGAGGAGATGCTGGCGAAACTCGAGGGCACCGAAGACGCGATCGGCTTTGCCAGCGGCATGTCGGCCATCTCCTCAACCGTTCTGTCCTTCGTCCAGCCGGGCGACCACATCGTCGCCGTCAAGCATCTCTACCCGGATGCCTTCCGCCTGTTCGGCACGTTCTTCAAGCGCATGAATATCGAA
This sequence comes from Pararhizobium polonicum, assembly GCF_001687365.1. GTDB lineage: Bacteria > Pseudomonadota > Alphaproteobacteria > Rhizobiales > Rhizobiaceae > Pararhizobium > Pararhizobium polonicum. The sequence continues at coordinate 215,926 of NZ_LGLV01000008.1, read as the reverse complement.
GTGACCTATGTCGATGGCCGCGATGAAGAAGAGGTCGCAAAAGCCCTGCCCGGTGCGAAACTCCTCTATCTGGAAAGCCCGACAAGCTGGGTCATGGAAACCCATGATGTCGCAGCGCTGGCAGCGCTTGCCAAAAGCCACGGCGTCCTCACCACCATCGACAACAGCTGGGCGAGCCCGATCTTCCAGCAGCCGATCGCGCTCGGCGTCGATCTGGTCATCCACTCGGCCTCGAAATATCTCGGTGGCCACAGCGACGTCGTCGCAGGCGTCGTTGCCGGCTCCAGGGAACTGATCGGCCGCATTCGTGGCGAGGCCTATCCCTATCTCGGCGGCAAGCTGTCGCCCTTCGATGCCTGGCTTTTGATCCGTGGCATGCGCACGCTGCCGATCCGCATGAAAGCACACGAGCAATCGACTGTGGTCATCGCCAAGCGGCTGCAGGCGCACGCGGCGGTCGAGACCGTCTGCTATCCCGGCCTTGCCAATCAGCTGGCGCCGGGCCTTACGGGCACGTCCGGCCTGTTCTCGTTCATCTTCAAGGAAGGCATCGACGTCCGCACCTTCTCGGATCACCTCACGCTGTTCAAGCTGGGCGTGAGCTGGGGCGGGCACGAAAGCCTGATCGTGCCGGGCGACGTCGTCCTTGCGCAAAAAGCACAACCCAATTCCGCGGTCGCCTTCGGCATCAGTCCGCGGTCAGTAAGGCTCCATGTCGGCCTGGAGGGAACGGAGGCCCTCTGGAGCGATATCGAAGCGGCAATCGCTGCCGCTTCAGCAGGCTGACACGACAGCAAGCAATCACCTGAACAAAAAAAGGGGAAGTAAAATGAGGAAACTGATAACCGCGGCGATCTTCGCCTCTCTGATGGCAGGCTCTGCGCTTGCCGATACCAAGCTGAAGCTGGTGGAAGTGATCACCAGCCCGGAACGCACCGAAACCCTGAAATCGATCGTCGCCAAGTTCGAAGCGGCCAACCCCGGAACGACGGTCGAGATCATCTCGCTGCCCTGGGGCGAAGCCTTCCAGAAGTTCGCCACCATGGTCTCGGCCGGTGAAATTCCCGACGTTATGGAAATGCCCGACACCTGGCTGTCGCTCTATGCCAATAACGGCATGCTCGAAAGCCTCGAGCCCTACCTCAAGACCTGGGACCAGACGGCCGGCCTGACCGATCGCGCGCTGGAACTTGGCCGCGATGTCAAGGACACGGCCTATATGCTGCCCTACGGCTTCTATCTGCGCGCCATGTTCTACAACAAGAAGATCTTCGCGGAAGCCGGTGTCGAAGGCCCGCCGAAGACGATGGACGATTTCGTTGCCGCAGCCGAAAAGATCAAGAAGCTGCCGGGCAAATATGCCTACTGCATGCGCGGCGGTCCGGGCGGCCTCAACGGCTGGATGATGTTCGGCGCCACCATGGCGGGCGACAACACCTATTTCAACGCCGATGGCACGTCGAAGTTCTCGGAAGAAGGCTGGGTCAAGGGATTCACCTGGCTGACCGACCTCTACAAGAAGGGCTATGCACCGAAGGACAGCGTCAACTGGGGCTTCAACGAGATCGTTGCCGGCTTCTACACCGGAACCTGCGCCATGCTCGACCAGGATCCGGACGCGCTGATCGCCATCGCAGAGCGCATGGATGCCGCCGATTACGGCATCACCACCATGCCGAAGGGCCCGTCCGGCAAGACCTTCCCGACCATCGGTTATGCCGGCTGGTCGATGATGTCGGCCAGCGCCAACAAGGATCTGTCCTGGAAGCTGATCGCAACGCTTGAGGGCCCGGAAGGCAATATCGAGTGGAACAAGAAGATCGGCGCGCTTCCTGCCCTGAAGGCGGCCGAGAAGGACCCGTTCTACGCCAGCGAACAGTTCAAGGGCTGGTTCGAGGAACTGGCCGACAAGGACGCCATCCCGACCGTGATGCCGACCTATCTGGAAGAATTCGCCTTCTTCAAGGATTCGATGGCGATCAAGACCAGCCAGGAAGCCATGCTCGGCGATATCACGCCGGAAGAGATGGCCAAGCAATGGGCTGACTACATGACCAAGGCTCAGCAGAAGTTCCTCGCGAGCAAATAAGTCGGACCTACGTTTGGAAAGACCCTCCCCACACCCTCCCCACAAGGGGGAGGGGCTCCACCCGCCGCACCATCAGACGCTTGAGCCGAGATGGTCGCCACGGGTCTTCTCCCCCCTTGTGGGGGAGATGGCCGACAGGCCAGAGGGGGGTTTCCGAGCCACAGCGTTGCGAAGCGCTGTTCCGGCATCCACTGACTGGCGAACGACCGCGAAACGGAAAACTTTGACGATGGCTTCACTTGCAGCCCGCAATGGCGGCTCGCGCAGGCACCAGCGGCCGCTGAAAAAGCGACTTGCCGATGCATCCGCGCCCTATCTTTACAGTGCTCCGGCGCTGATTCTCATCGTGACCGTCATGCTGGTGCCGCTGGTGCTCGGCATTTCCTATGCCTTTCGCGATATCCAGCTGCTCAATCCCTTTTCCGGCGGCTTCATCGGTCTTGATCACTTCAGGGCGCTGTCGCAGGACCAGAATTTCTATCGGGCCCTGAAGAACACGCTCTGGTGGACCGGCTGGTCCGTCCTGCTGCAGTTCGTCTTCGGTCTCATCCTTGCCCTTTTGCTGGACAAGCCTTTCTACGGCCGGGCCATCGTGCAGGCGCTGGTCTTCCTGCCCTGGGCCGTGCCGAGCTTTCTGGCCGGTCTCAACTGGGCTTGGCTGTTCAACCCCGTCGTCGGCCCCATCCCGCACTGGCTGTTCGCGCTCGGGCTGATGAGCGAGCCCACCAACATTCTGTCCGATCCGCAGCTTGCCATGTGGGGACCGATCATCGCCAATGTCTGGTGGGGCATTCCCTTTTTCGCCATCACGCTTTTGGCCGCCCTTCAGGCAATCCCGCGCGATCTCTATGAGGCCGCCAGCATCGATGGTGCAGGACCTGTTCAGCGCTTCATCTCCATCACGCTGCCGTTCCTTGCCCCGACCATCGCCATCACCGTTCTCCTGCGCACCGTCTGGATCTCCAATTTCGCCGACCTGATCATCGTCATGACCAATGGCGGGCCTGCAGACCGCAGCCAGATCGTTGCCAGCTACATCTTCACCCAGGCCTTCAAACGGCTGGATTTCGGCTATGCCTCGGCCATCGCGCTCGTTCTGCTCGTACTCCTGATCACCTATTCCATGCTGATCGTCGTGCTGCGGCAGTGGCTCCTGAGCAAGGATTGAGATCATGACCGCAAAACGCATCGTCTCCATCCTCGCACATCGTCTGGCCATCCTCGCCTATGTCGTCTTCGCGCTGTTTCCGCTCTACTGGCTGCTCAAGGTTTCCGTGACGCCCAACAAGCTGCTCTATTCCGAGGGCATCAAGATGTGGCCGTCGCGCACCAGCTTCGAGCATTTCGAGTTCGTGCTGAAACACAGTGATTTTCCCGTATTTTTCAAGAATAGCCTGATCGTCTCCGGCTCGACCGCTGTCATCGTGACGGTACTTGCCTCGCTGGCAGGCTATGCCCTCTCGCGCTTCCGTTTCCGCGGCAAATACTGGATCGTGGCGCTGATGCTTCTGACCCAGATGTTTCCGCTGGTCATGCTGGTGGCGCCGATCTTCAAGATCCTCTCGCCCCTTGGCCTCACCAACAGCCTGACCGGCCTCATCATCGTCTACACCGCCTTCAACGTTCCCTTCGCCACCTTCCTGATGCAGTCCTTCTTCGACGGCATTCCGAAGGATCTCGAAGAGGCCGCGATGATCGACGGCGCCACACAGTTCGTTGCCTTCCGCCAGATCATCCTACCGCTGACGCTGCCCGGCATCGCCGCGACGCTCGGCTTCGTCTTCACGGCGGCCTGGAGCGAACTGCTGTTCTCGCTGATGCTGATCTCCGGCAATGACGCGGCGACCTTCCCGGTCGGGCTGCTTTCCTTCGTGTCGAAATTCTCGGTCGACTTCGGACAGATGATGGCGGCGGGTGTCATGGCGCTCATCCCGGCCTGCCTGTTCTTCCTGTTGATCCAACGTTATCTCGTGCAGGGCCTGACGGCCGGCGCCGTGAAAGGCTGATCCCATGGCATCCATCGATATCGCCAACATCCGCAAGTCCTACGGCATTCATCCGGTGCTGCACGGCATCGACCTTGAGATCAGGGACGGCGAATTCGTCGTGCTCGTCGGCCCCTCCGGCTGCGGCAAGTCGACATTGCTGCGGATGATCGCCGGTCTCGAAGGAGTCACTGACGGCGAGATCCGCATCGACGGAAAACGCGTCAACGACCTTGCGCCCAAGGACCGCGACATCGCCATGGTGTTCCAGTCCTATGCGCTCTATCCGCATATGAGCGTGGCGAAGAACATGAGCTACAGCCTGCGCTTGAGAAAGACGGCCAAGGAAAAGATCGCCACGGTGGTTGCCGGTGCCGCAAACAAGCTCGGTCTCGATCCGCTGATGGAACGGCGTCCGAAGGCGCTTTCCGGCGGTCAGCGCCAACGCGTCGCCATGGGCCGCGCCATCGTGCGCGAACCCAAGGCATTCCTGTTCGACGAGCCGCTGTCCAATCTCGACGCCCGCCTGCGCGAACAGATGCGCGCCGAAATCAAGAAGCTGCACCAGGACCTCGGCGCCACCTCGATCTACGTCACCCATGACCAGATCGAGGCGATGACGCTCGCCGACCGCATCGTTGCCATGCATGGCGGCATCATCCAGCAGGTCGGCAGCCCGCTCGAACTCTACGACAACCCCGCCAACCTCTTCGTCGCCGGCTTCATCGGTTCGCCGGGCATGAACTTCTTCGAGGGACGCTACATGGCGACCGGCGATACCGCCAGTTTCGCGCTCACCGGCGGCATCGTCCTGCCGCTCGACGGCACAGCCAATCTCGCAGACGGCAGCCGCGCCACGCTCGGGATCCGGCCGGAGCACGTGGTTCTCGGCGCCGAAGGGCCGGATGTGATGATGGCGGCCGTCGATCTCGTCGAACCCACCGGCTTCGGCATCATCGTCCACCTCAAGCTCGGACCCGTCGCCTTCAAGGCCTTCACCCTCGACCGCCGCTTCCTCGGCATGCAGGGGAATGTGGCTGTCAGATTGCCGATACCGAACCTGCATTTCTTCGATGAGGACGGCCGGAAGGTCTGACGGAATCGGCCGCTACTCTGCCTTTTCCAGCGGCATCAGCGTGAACAGTTCCTGGGCCCGCTTGACACCGCGCAGCGCATAGCGGCCGATGGAGACCACCTCCGAATTGCGCGGCGGCGGTGCGGCCGCGACGAACTGCGACGACATGATGACGCTGCGATCGACGAAGCGGCACATCGAGGCGATGCGGCTGACCTCGTTGACGGCCGGGCCGATGACGGTGAAGTCCAGCCGGTCGCTCGAGCCGATATTGCCATAGAAGACATCCCCGATATGCAAGCCGAGATAAACCTCGGTCACCGGACGGCTCTGCTGCTGGCGCTGTTCGTTCAGCCCTTTGAGTTTTTCCCGCAAACTCTGCTCGGCCAGAAGCGCCCGGGCGCAGGCATCTTCGCGCTCTTCCGCCTTGAAGATCGCCAGCGTGCCGTCGCCGATCAGCTTCAGCACATTGCCGCCGGCCTCATGGATGGAGGAGATGACCGCGTCGGCGTAGTCGTTGAGGAACGGAATGATCTCGTCCGGCGGCAGGTTGTCGGAGATGCGGGTATAGTTCTGCAGGTCCGAAAACCACAGCACCGCCGAAATCCGCTCCGCCTTGCCGCGCGATATGCGGCCTTCGAGCACCTGCTTGGCAGCGTCTTCACCCAGATAGACCTCGGCAATGGTGCGCGAGACGCGCGTCAGCGATCCCGCCTTGATCGCCAGCGCCAGCACCGGCACCAGCTGCCGAAGCGCCGCGATATCCTCATCGCGAAAGCCGTCCTCGTCCATGGTCGTCCAGTGCGAATAGAAACAATCCATATCGCCGATATGACTGTCCTGGGCAAAGCGATGGATCATTGCAATATAGTCTTTGTGGCCGGAGGCCTGTAGCGTATCCAAAGTGAAGAAATCGAGAGGATCGCCGAAACCGAGGCGGCGGCGAATTTCATTCCCGTTGTTTTCACGCATATGATGGAAGGACGAGCGCTCCCAGTTCTCCGCCGAAACGCCTTCATTCGTCGGCCCATACTCGAAGGCGGTTTTCACCGGCTCCTTGCTGTCCCACTGGAACGCACGCCCTTCATAGACCGGATGCAGCGTATCGATCAGCGCCAGGCCACGATCGAGCCGCATCCCGGCCGCCCGGGCCCGCTGACAGAAGCCGTTGACGATATCCATTTCGTCGATGCCCTTGAGGCCCTGCGTCGTCAACCAGGCAGAAATCTCGCTGATATCGTTTGCGTTCATGTCGATTTTCCTGATTCCTGCGCCATTCACACGTCTAGCGCATCACCCCTTGATCCGGAATCGATTTCAGGAATTGAACGTCGCGGCAACGCGCTGAGCGGCGGGAGCGTCCGGAGACGGACCGTAAAGTTGGCGGGGATGTGGGACAGCAACCGCCGAAAGGCAAGCCTCGAACAGCGATCTTTCTATTTATCTTCCTGCCGTGTGACAAATTCGCGGGAAAGCCAGTCGATGAAAACACGCACGCGCGGCGACAGCTGGCGGCTGCGGGGATAGAGCAGCGATACCGGCGTGCGGGTCGGTGGATGGTCCGGCAGGATGGCGACGAGCGTGCCGTTTTTCAGGTCGTCCTCCAGCGAATAGCGCGGCGCCTGCATGATGCCGAGCCCCAGCCGCGCGGCCGCGACCAGCGTATCGGCGCCACTGACCGAAATCACCGCCGGCAGGGAAATGTTGCGGATCGCCCCCGATACCGTGAATTCCAGCGGCAGCAGCCCGCCGGTTGCCGTCGACCAGAAACCGATCATCTGGTGGCCGGCCAGATCGTCGAGGCTTTGCGGCATGCCGAAGCGGGCGATGTATTCGGGCGAGACGCAGGTCACCTCGTCCAGCAGGGCCACACGCCGCGCGATCATGTCGCTGTCCTGCAGATCGCCGACGCGCAGCACGCAATCGATCCCCTCGCGGACCGGGTCCACCAGCCTGTCACCTTCGCTCATGTAAAGCTGGATATCCGGATATTCCGTCAGGAAAGCCGGCAGTCCGGGCAGAACGAAATGCCGCGCCAGCTTGCCGTGCACATCGACGCGCAGCAGCCCCTTCGGCTTGGCGCCGGCAAAGGCGCCTTCCGCATCCTCGATATCGGATAGAATGGTGAGACAGCGCCGGTAGTAAGCCTCGCCGTCGAGCGTCGGGCTGACATGCCGGGTCGTGCGCTGCAGCAGACGAACGCCGAGCCGGGCTTCCAGCTGCTTCACCGCGTCGGTCACTGTCGAGCGCGGAAGCCCGGTGTCCTCGGCGGCCAGCGTGAAGCTGCGCCGCTCCACCACGCGCGAAAACACCCGCATCGCCTCAAATCTGTCCATCGGGATTGTTCGCCAATTTCGAATAGTGATGCCGAAGAATGCCCGATTATCCGCCGAGTGAAAAGCGGCATCTTCCCCTCATCGAAACACGCCGCAGCGCAGATCCCCAAGGAGAACGACAATGTCCGGCAACAACAACAGGGTGGCCATCGTCACCGGCGCATCCCGCGGCATTGGTGCCGCCATCGCAGAACGCCTGGCCAGCGACGGCTTCACCGTCGTCATCAATTATTCCGGCGATGCTGCTCCGGCCGAGGCACTGGCCCGGACGATCGAGGACAAAGGCGGCCGGGCACTGACTGCCAAAGCCGATGTCAGCGACCCGGAAGCCGTCCGCCGCATGTTCGACGCAGCGGAATCTGCCTTCGGCGGCGTCGATGTGCTGGTCAACAATGCCGGCATCATGATGCTCTCGCCGCTGGCCGACAGTTCGGACGCCCTGTTCGACCGCCAGATCGCCATCAACCTCAAGGGCGCCTTCAACACGCTGCGGGAAGCGGCAAGGCGGCTGCGCGACGGTGGCCGCATCGTCAGTCTCTCGACCAGCGTCGTCGGCCTGAAGCTTGAACATTACGGTGTCTACGCCGCCACCAAGGCTGCCGTCGAAACGCTGACCGCCATCCTGTCGAAGGAACTGCGCGGCCGCACCATCACCGTCAACGCGGTCGCCCCGGGTCCGACGGCCACCGACCTCTTCCTCAACGGCAAGAGCGACGACCTGATTGCCCGCCTGTCGGCGATGAACCCGCTGGAACGTCTCGGCACCCCGGACGACATCGCCTCTGCCGTCGCCTTCCTCGCCGGCCCCGACGGCTCGTGGATCAACGGCCAGGTGCTGTGCGCCAACGGCGGTATGATCTGAACCCGGCGCCCACATCGGCGGAACACGAATTCCGCGCCGGGTCGTGTCTTTTCCGTGGTGACACATTGTCTGAATAATGTAAGCTAAGCCTGAACAAAGCATAGCCTGTCTGGCATGGCCGCGGCTCAAAACACTGGCCTTACTGACAGGTTCAGAATCTATCCAATTGAAATAACTGAAGATTCCTTACCGTCCGCAGCCTGGTTGAACTCCTGCCCCGACGACCCGCAAGCACCGACGTCCGGCAAGAGGCGACCATCGCGCACGCTCCACGAACTGACCCGCGCAACCGTGCGGATCGGGATGTTCATTCGCTTCAGAGGGCTCACAATGGTACGACACTGGCTGGTTCCGGCGATACTGCTTTTCTCCACGGTTCTGACGGCAAACCCTTCTTCCGCGCAGGAGCAACCAAAGCCTGTCGTCACCGTGGCCAAGCCGGTGGTCCGCGATGTCGTCGACAGCGACGAATTCATCGGCCGCTTCGAGGCCGTCGATGAAGTGACGCTCCGCTCACGCGTCGGCGGCTATCTCGACCAGGTGAATTTCAAGGACGGCTCCATCGTCAAAAAGGGCGACCCGCTCTTCGTCATCGACCAGCGCCCCTTCAAGACCGCGCTGGATGTGGCCACCTCGTCCCTGGAAGTCGCCAAATCCACGCTGACCTTTGCCGACGCGGAATTTACCCGCACGGAATCACTGGTGCAGAAGGGATCGCTTTCGGTCTCCACCCTGGACGATCGCCGGCGCGAACTGCTGTCGGCGCAAGCCAATGTCCGCGGCGCAGAGGCGAGCCTCGCCCGGGCTTCGCTCGACATGGAATACACCACCATCATCGCGCCGCTGAGCGGCCGCATCGACCGGCGCTTGATTTCGGTCGGCAACCTCGTGCAGGCCGACCAGACGGCGCTGACGACGATCGTCTCGCTCGATCCGATCGACTTCTACTTCGATGTCGACGAGCGCCGGCTGCTCAACTATGCCCGCCAGGCACGCGAGCACGGCAGCAATCTGCAGGAGGGCGGCGGATCGCTCGATGTCTTCGTGACCATCGCTGACAGCACCGCGAAGCCCTTCAAGGGCAAGCTCGATTTCGCCGAAAACCGTGTCGATCAGGAAACCGGCACCATGCGGGTGCGGGCCCGTTTCGACAATCCGGATTTCGTGCTGCAGCCGGGCCTTTTCGGCCGCGTCGAGGTGCGTGCCTCCAATCCCTACAGGGGCATTCTCGTGCCCGACGAAGCTGTCGGTTCTGATCAGGATCAGCGGGTCGTCTATGTCGTTGCCGACGACGGCAGCTTCACGACGAAGCCGGTGCGCATCGGCCCGAGGCTGTACGGCTACCGCGTCATCCGCGAAGGCCTGACCGGCGATGAAACCCTTGTCGTCAACGGCCTGACGCGCTTGCGGCCGGGCGTCATCGTCGATCCCAAGCTCGTTGTTCTGCCGCCCGAAGCGGCGACTGCGGAGAACGGCCAATGAGATTTGCCCATTTCTTCGTAGACAGGCCGATCTTCGCCTCGGTCCTGTCGATCGTCATGCTGATTGTCGGCGGCATCGCCTATTTCCAGCTTCCCGTCGCCCAGTATCCGGAAATCGCACCACCGACCATCGTCATCCGCACCGCCTATCCCGGCGCCGATGCCGAGACGATCGCCAATACCGTCTCGACCCCGCTCGAACAGGAAATCAACGGCGTCGAGGACATGCTCTACATGTCGTCCTATTCGACTGCCGACGGCTCGATGGCACTGACCGTCACCTTCAAGCTCGGCACCGATCTCGACAAGGCGCAGGTGCTGGTGCAGAACCGCGTCTCGATTGCCGAGCCGCGCCTGCCCGAAGAAGTCCGCCGCATCGGCATCACCACGGCGAAAAGTTCGCCGGATCTGATGATGGTCGTTCATCTGCTGTCGCCGACCGACCGTTACGACCAGCTTTACGTCTCCAATTATGCCCGCAGCCGCGCCCGCGATCAGCTGGTCCGCCTTGACGGCGTCGGCGACGTCATCCTGTTCGGCGAGCGCGAATATGCGCTGCGCATCTGGCTCGATCCGGAAAAGCTCGCCTCCTACGGCATGACATCCGGCGATGTCGTGCAGTCGCTGCGCGACCAGAACGTCCAGGTCTCCGGCGGCTCGATCGGCGGACCGCCGAACGCGGGCAACAATGCGTTTCAGTACACCGTCACCACGGAAGGCCGGTTCAGCGACGCCCGCCAGTTCCGCTACGTCATCGTCAAGGCGACGGCCAGCGGCCGCCTCGTCCAGCTGCAGGACGTGGCCCGCATCGAGCTCGGCGCCAAGGATTACGTCACCAACAGCTATCTGAACGGTAAGGCCGCCGTCGCCTTGGGCATATTCTCACGGCCGGGAACCAATGCGCTCGAAGCCGCCGAACAGATCAAGGCGACGATGGAAACCCTGAAGAAGGATTTCCCGCCGGGCCTCGAATATACGATCGTCTACAACCCGACGGAATTCATCGCGGAATCGATCAACGAGGTCTACAAGACCATCCTCGAAGCGGCCATTCTGGTTGCCATCGTGGTGCTGGTCTTCCTGCAGTCCTGGCGCACGGCGCTGATCCCCATCGTCGCCATTCCCGTATCGCTGATCGGAACCTTCGCACTTCTGTTGGCCTTCGGCTTCTCGCTCAACATGCTGACCCTGTTCGGATTGGTGCTGGCGATCGGCATCGTGGTGGATGACGCGATCGTCGTGGTCGAGAATGTCGAGCGAAACCTGGCCAAGGGGATGACGCCCAAGCAGGCGGCGCATGTAACCATGGACGAGGTCGGCACCGCCGTCATCGCCATCTCGCTGGTGTTGATCGCTGTCTTCGTGCCGACGGCCTTCATCCCCGGCATATCCGGGCAGTTCTACCTGCAGTTCGCCGTCACCATCTCCGTGGCAACGGCGATCTCGGCGCTGAATTCGCTGACCCTGTCGCCGGCGCTCGCAGCCCTGATCCTGCGCCCGCATCAGGAACATCACGAAACCCGCAATCCGTTCACGCGTATCGGCAGGGGCCTTGCCAACGGCTTCAACAACGGCTTCGATCGAATGACCCACGGCTATTCCTGGGCGGTGCGCCATCTCGTCTCGACGCGGGTTGCGCTCGGCGCCAGCCTGATCGTCTTTTTCGGATTGCTGGCGGGGACCTGGTACATGGCGCAGATCGTGCCGCGCGGTTTCGTGCCGACGATGGACCAGGGCTATGCGATCGTCGTCGTGCAACTGCCCGAAGGCGCCTCGCTTGCCCGCACCGACGCCGTCATCCAGCGCGCGTCCGACATGATCCTCAAGGTGCCGGGGGTCAAGAATGCCGTCGCCTTTTCCGGCTTCAACGGGGCGACCTTCACAAATGCCTCGAATTCCGGCGTGGTCTTTGCCGCCTTCGACACGTTCGAGGAGCGGCTGAAGCATGGGCAGAGCGCCAACCAGATCATCGGTCAGCTCTACGGCACGATGCAGAGCATCCAGGAAGCCTTCATCATCGCCGTGCCGCCGCCATCGATCCGCGGCATCGGCAATTCCGGCGGCTTCAAGATGCAGATCGTCGATCGCGAAAGCTCCGACATGCGCCGCGCGCTCGGCCTTGCCTATCAGATGATGGGCGCCGCCAACCAGACGGAAGGCCTGACCGGCGTCTTCACCACCTTCTCCGCCTCCAGCCCGCAATATTTCCTGGCGATCGACCGCGACAAGGCCCGCGCGCTGAGCGTGCCGATTCCCAATATCTTCGAAACCCTGTCGATCAATCTCGGCACGTCCTATGTCAACGACTTCAATGCCTTCGGCCGCGTCTATCAGGTGCGGGCGCAGGCCGACCAACAGTACCGGCTGGATCGGGAGGATATCCTCGACCTGAAGGTGCGCTCCGCCACCGGCGCGCTGGTGCCGCTCGGCACGCTGGTCGATATCCGCGACACTACCGGCCCTTCGCTCGTCCAGCGCTACAACATGTATGTCTCGGTTCCGGTCCAGGGCAACCCCGCCCCCGGCGTTTCGACCGGCACCGCGCTCGACAAGATGGAAGAACTGGCGGCAAAGATCCTGCCACCGGGGACTTCATTCGAATGGACCGACCTCGCCTTCCAGGAGCGCAACACCGGCAACACGGCGATCTTCATCTTCGCGCTGTCGGTGATTTTCGTCTTCCTGGCGCTGTCGGCCCAGTATGAAAGCTGGATCCTGCCCCTGGCGATCATTCTCGTCGTGCCGATGGCCGTGCTGGCCGCGCTGATCGGCGTGCATCTGAGGGGGCAAGACAACAATATCCTGACCCAGATCGGACTGATCGTCCTCATCGGCCTTGCGGCCAAGAACGCCATCCTGATCGTCGAGTTCGCGCGCCAGGCGCAGGATGACGGAATGAACCCCGTCAATGCCGCAATCGAGGCAAGCCGCCTGCGCCTGCGACCGATCCTGATGACCGCCTTCGCCTTCATCCTCGGCGTCGTGCCGCTGATGATCGCCACCGGCCCGGGTGCTGAAATGCGCCAGTCGCTCGGCACCGCCGTCTTCTCCGGCATGCTCGGCGTCACCATCCTCGGCCTGTTCCTGACACCGGTCTTCTACGTCGCCCTCCGCTCCTTCGGCTACAAGCCGAAGGAGAAGCCCATCGCCCCGGAAGCCGGCATGATCTGACCCGGCAAAAGGCCGGGCAGCCCCTGCCCGGCAACGACGATCGGGCAGGGATCACGCACCACCGCGCATCAGCGCCATGATGGCCTCGGTGCGCTCATTCCTTTTCCGGCATGGCCGCGCTGCTTGTGGAAGCAGCGGGCAAGGTGCGTTACCAGCCGTCAGCTTTTCAGAGCCCGTGCCATCCGCGTCGAATCTCCCCAGGTCGACAGCCAGATCAGGCTGTCCGTCGCCATCGAAATGACAGTCCCCAGCAGGCGGGAAGCAAGACTTCGCGAGACCAGCAGCTCCTCCGCATGCTGCAGATGCGCGATCTCCTCATCGCGAATGGAGAGAATAATATCACTCAATTCGGGATCGCGCCCTTTCAGAAAATGCAATTGGTCATCGAGATGGCGATGCACTGTAGCTTCGACGGCGGCCGTACACGCCCATATGCCCTGCCGGCCGAGAAGCGCTGTGAGAAACCCGAGCATCCAGCCGCCGTAACTCCAGAACTGCATGATACGGCATGGCCGCGATCGCCGGACCGGCATAGCATCGCGAAAAAGCGTGCAATGACGCTGTTCATCTTCCAGCATGTCCGACAATGTCGGCACACAATCCGGCCAGAACCAGCCGGAGACGAGAATTTGCGCAGAATAGATCCGGATCGCTCCGAATTCGCCGGCATGGTTCACCCGGACGATGCGAGCGATCGTCAGCGCATCGCGCATGCAGATGGGCTTCTCGGTATTCGTATCAGCCTGCGGCATCGGCGCTCCTGCGTTCGGTCGGGCGAACCGATATCGCCCTGAAAACGTCAGGCGTGCTTAACAGCTGTGTCTTACCAATTCCGCCAATGGCTTAAAATCAGCGCTCCGGCAGCACCTTTTCGACCAGCAACCTCACCTGCCCCGCCGCCGCCGGCGTCTCGTCGAAAAGGATACGGAACATGATCGGCGCGACGACGTGGTCGATCACCGTCTCCACATCCGGAAAGGCCTCGCCGCGATCATCTGCACGGGCGGCAATGGCCTGTAGCTGTTCGCGGGTATAGCCACAGCATTTTCCGGCGTTGCGCGTCTCCGTGCCGGTGCTCGACAGCACGTCGCGGATCATTGCCCGGCCCGGACCCGAGGCCATTTCGTCAGCATATTGTTCCGCCCAGAGCTCAAGGTCCGTGCGTGCCGAGCCGGTATCCTTCGGCGGCGCGTCCGGGCGCAGGTGCTCGACCGCCACGTCGGCCAGCAGTTCCTGCAGGTCGCCCCAGCGGCGGTAGATCGTCGAGGGCGTGACGCCCGCCTCCGCCGCGATCAGCGGAATGGTCACGTCGCCGCGGTCCATCGTCGACAGGAGATCGCGCACCGCCTTGTGCACCGAAGCTTGCACGCGCGCGCTGCGTCCGCCCGGCCGTATGTTTTCGCGTATGTTCATCGGCGCTGTCTTCACTTTCCGCCCGTTACCCAACATTACTAAAGCAAATAATTTGCCTTTAGATCGGCATCGCGCTACAAGGGCTAACGCAATATTTTAGCTTTTAGGACCATAACGCCATGTCGAGCAAAAGTGAACATCTTTCGGGAGACCTCTCTCCCGTCAAACGGCGCTGGGCTCTGACCTTTCATGCGGTAACCCTGATCACCTTCCTTGCCGCCTCTGCGGCGCCGACGCCGCTCTATCATCTCTATCAGGAGAGCTGGCACTTCTCTCCCATCCTGCTGACGTTCATCTTCAGCGTCTATGCCTTCAGCCTGCTCACCACGCTTCTGATCGTCGGCTCGTTGTCCGATCATATCGGCAGGCGCCCGGTTATCTTCGTTTCGATCCTGCTGCAGGCGGCTGCCATGGTTCTCTTCATGCTGGCCGACAGCCCTTCATGGCTCGTTGCCGCGCGGGTCGTGCAGGGTATCGCCACGGGTGCCGCCAGCGGCGCCATTGGTGCTGCGCTGGTCGATGCCAACAGGACGACGGGGCCGATCGTCAACAGCATTTCGCCGCTGCTCGGCATGGCCGTCGGTGCGCTTGGCGCCGGCGCGCTCGTCCAGTTTGCACCCGATCCGATGCGCCTCGTCTATCTCGTCGTTTTCGCTGCCCTGCTCCTGCAGGCCGTCTTCGTCTGGACCGTTCCGGAAACAGCCGAATCCAAGCCGGGAGCCCTCGCCTCCCTGCGCCCGCATGTCGGCATTCCGCCGCAGGTCCGCTCCCCGCTGATGACGATCACGCCGATCAACATCTCGATCTGGTCGCTCGGCGGCTTTTACCTCTCGCTGATGCCGTCGCTCGTGGGTGCCGCAACCGGCAACCATTCGCCGATGGCCGGGGGATTGACCGTCGCGGCCCTCACCGTCAGCGGCGCGCTCGCGGTCTTTGTCAGGCGGCAGAAGCCGGCCCGCGCCAACCTGACACTTGGTGTCTTTGCCATGATGGCCGGTCTGCTGATCGTCGTTGCCGGCGTCCATTCGGGGCTTGTCGCGCTGCTGTTTTCCGGCACGATCATTGCCGGTTTCGGCTTCGGCTCCTGCTTCCTTGGTGCCGTCAGCACGATCATGCCGCTTGCCAGGCCGGAAGAACGCGCCGGCCTGCTGTCGGCCTATTACGTCCAGAGCTATCTCGCCTTCAGCATTCCCGCCATCCTGGCCGGGTTCCTGTCGCGCGCGGTCGGGCTCACCACGACCGCGGATATCTATGTCTGCGTGATCATTCTGCTGACGGCCGCCGGCTATGCCGCCATGTCGCTGGCCCGGCCGCAACCGGCCGAGTGACCGCTAACCCGGCGAGCGTTTCCCGCCCGCCGCCTGCGCGCGAAGCGCATCGCCGAAGACCAGCATTGTTGGCAGATGCCGCTGCGCGGCCGCCTCCAGCGCCGGTTTCAAGGCGTCATAGCTTTCCAGCCGCTCCGCGTGCCAGCCATAGGCCCAGCCGATCGCGATGAAATCCGGCGTGTGCAGATCGACGCCAAGCGGCGGGATGTTCTTCGAGACCATATAGGACTTGATCTCGCCATAGCCGCCATTGTCATGCAGCATCAGGATGACAGGCGCCTTCGCCTCCATCGCCGAGGCAAGCTCCGCCAGCGAAAATTGTACGCCCCCGTCTCCGGCCAAAATCACCACCGGGCGCTCGGGTCTTCCGATCTTGGCACCGATGCCCGCCGGCAGCCCGTAGCCGAGCGTGCCGTAACCGGTTGCCGAGTTGAAATAGGATCCCGGATATGCCGCCTCATAGGCCGTGTTGCCGGCATAGACGAGCTGCGTCGAATCCCCGGCGATCAGCACGTTTGGCAGGGTATCGCGGATCGTTTCGAGAAGGATGAGATCGTCGAGCATGGCGAGCGGAACATCACGATGAACGAGCGTTTCCACCTGCGCCGCCCGCACCGCCCCATCCCGCACACGCACCGACACCAGATCGAGCAAAGCGGCCGCGCATTTCGCCGCGTCTCCGACAATGCCGATCTCGGGCGCGCTCCTCCGCATCAGCTGCGCCGGATCGATATCGACGCGGAGGAAGGTCCCGGGAATGGAAAAGAACCCATTTTCATAAAAATCGTAGTCGGTCGGCCCGAGTTCCGTGCCGATCCCCAGCACCACGTCGGCCGCCTCGATCAGCGACCGGGTGGCCGGCATGCTGGCCGAAAGATTGACCGCCAGCGTGTGCCCCGGCGGCAGGATACCGCGCCCGTTGGTGGTCATCACCACCGGCGCATCGAGCTTTTCCGCCAGAGCCCGGATCTGCGCGGCAGCGCCGATAGCGCCGCCACCCGCCAGAATGACCGGCGTCTTTGCCCCATCCAGCAATGCGGCCGCCGCCTTCAGCGCGTCGGCATCTCCGACCGGACGTGTCAGCCGGACAGGCTTTTCCGGAACCGGCAGATGATCCGCCGATGCCAGCATCACGTTGATTGGCAGTTCGATATGCACCGGCCTTGGCCGGGCGCTGTCGAAGACGGCAAAGGCCCGCGCCAGCGCCGACGCCAGATCCTCCGGCCGGTTGACCGTGCAGCTGAAGGCGGAAACACCGCTCACCAGCGCCTGCTGGTTCGGCAGTTCATGCAGCCAGCCCTCGCCCGAGCCCATCCGCCCATGGGCATTGACGGTCGAGATCACCAGCATCGGAATGCTGTCGCCATAGGCCTGCCCCATCGCCGTCATGATATTGGTCATGCCCGGACCGGTGATGATGAAGCAGATACCCGGCTTGCCGGTGGCCCGCGCATAACCATCGGCCATGAAGCCTGCGCCCTGCTCGTGGCGCGGCGTCACATGACGGATTGGACTGCCGGCCAGCCCGCGATAAAGCTCGACCGTGTGGACGCCCGGAATGCCGAAGACGGTATCGACACCATAGGAGGCGAGCAGTTTGGTCAGATACATGCCGGTGCTGATCATCGGGCGTTCCTCGCTTCTTTTCTTGTTGTACGATCGTATAATTCTCGCGCGTGCACGTTCCGCAGCGCTTCGTCTCAGGTCTTTCGGGAAAGCTTGAAGGTAATGGCGGTCTTCACGAGGATCACCCCAATGACGATGCCGATCAGGATCACCGAGATTGCCGCGATGGCCGGATCGATATTGTCGCGCAGCCCCATCCACATCATCCGCGGCAGGGTCACCGCATCGACGCTGGTGATGAACAGCGTCACGCCGATTTCCTCCCAGGACAGCACAAAGGAGAGGAAGAAGGCGGTGAACACGCCGAACTTGATGTTCGGCAGGATGACCTTGAAGATCCGCTGGCTGACGGAAGCGCCGAAACCGCGCGCGGCGAGATCGATCCGCCGGTCCACCTGTGCCAAAGCCACGGTGACCATCACCACCGCGAATGGCGCGATCATCACCGCATGGGCGATGGCGACACCGATCCAGGTGTCATAGGCGACGATACTGTTGAGCTTGGAGAGCGACGTCAGGAAGAAATAGAGCGTGATCGCCGACACGACGGGCGGTGCCACCATCGGCAAGAGCACGAAGCCGAACAGCAGACTGCCGAACCACGGGCGGAACATCCAGATGCCGAGGCTGAAGGCCAGCGCCAGCAGTGTCGCGATCAAGGAACTCAGGATACCGATGCGCAGGCTGAGCCAGATACTCTGCAACCAGGCGGGGTTATCAAGCAGCGCCTGATAATGCCGCAGCGACCAGACATCCGTCGGCATCGACAGGAACCGCGCCGGCGTGAACGACACCGGCACGACGGCGATCAGCGGCAAGAACAGGAACAGTGCCACTGCGAAGGCGAGGAAAACAGCGATGGGCGTGGGCTTCATCGACATCGGCTCAACCCAGCATCCTGTTCGGCCGCACCAGACGCAGCATCAGGATCAGAAGCAGGCCGACGAACAGCATGAGGAGGACGCTGATGGCAGCGCCCAGCCCCCAGTCCGGGCTCTGGAAGATGCGCAAGTAAATCAGCTCCGCGATCATCACACTGCGGCCGCCGCCGAGAATGGCCGGCGTGATGAAGAAGCCGAGCGCAAAGACGAACACCGTCAACCCGGCGCCGAGAATGCCCGGCAGCGTCATCGGCACGAAGATCGACCAGAAGATCCGCAGCCGCGACGCGCCCATGCCGCGAGCCGCCAGAAACACCCGCTCGTCCAGGCTGCGCATGGCCGACGCGATGGGAAACACCGCGAAGGGAATGAGAAAATGCGTCATGCCAAGCACGACGCCAAACTCGTTGCGCACCATCGTCAGCGGCTCGGAAATGATGCCGGCCGATTGCAGCCACGTGTTGATCAGCCCGCGATTGGACAGCAGCGCCACCCAGCCGAAGGCGCGGGTGAGCACCGAAATCCAGAAGGGAATGAGAATGCAGAGCTCCGTCACCAGCCTCTGCGCCGGCGTGCCGCGCACCCAGACATAGGCGATCGCATAGGCGGCCGCCACCGCGCAGATGGTGACGATCAGACAGATGCGGAAGGTCCGGATGAACACCGACTGGATCAGCGGATC
The DNA here is from genome assembly GCF_001687365.1 of Pararhizobium polonicum. Lineage (GTDB taxonomy): Bacteria > Pseudomonadota > Alphaproteobacteria > Rhizobiales > Rhizobiaceae > Pararhizobium > Pararhizobium polonicum. The sequence continues at coordinate 196,997 of NZ_LGLV01000008.1, read as the reverse complement.
GCTGACCGCCTTGCCATATTGCGAAAACCCCGGCTGCGGCAGGGTCACGCTCCATTGCATGACGCCGAGAAAGGGAACGAGATAGGCAAGCCCCAGAAACAGCACCAGCGGCCCGAGCAGGAGCGCCGGTTTCAGTTTGTCGAATGTCATGGCGGCTCTCCTTTCTGTGAAACTGCCCGTGTCTTGAGGCGGGGTGAGTGCGGCAAACTCGATCCTCCCCTCCCCCTTGTGGGGAGGGTGGCCCGAAGGGTCGGGAGGGGTTCTTGCCTGGAACGAAGTCCCCTCCCCAACCCTCCCCACAAGGGGGAGGGAGCCGCTCGAGTTACGCCGAAATGATCTTCGTATACTCGTCCAGCGCCGGGCCATAATTGGTCTCGTACCAGGCCATATCGAGCGCGATCTGCTTGCTCATATTGGCCGGATCGACGGGGCTCAGACGCGCCTGTTCCGGCGACAGCAGCGCATCGGCAGCCGGGTTTGCCGGGCCCTGGCCCAGCATCTCGAACATGATGACCTGCTTCTTCGGATCCTGCGCCGAGGCGATGAACTTCATCGCCGCGTCCTTGCCGCCGGGATTGCCCTTGATCACGCCCATGGCGCCGGGCGAAATCAGGCCCTGCTCCCAGACGAACTTGATCGAGCCGCCGGAATCCTTCTCGATCAGCCCGGCGCGGGTCGACCAGATCAGCGCCATCGAAGCCTCGCCGTTCAGAAGAACCGACTGGCTTTCGGCGCCGCCACCCCAGTAGGACACGACATTGTCCTTGAAGGCGGCAAGCTTCTTGTGCGCGCGCTCGAGGTCGAGCGGATAGAGTTTGGCCGGCTCGACGCCATCGGCAAGAAGCGCCGCCTCCCACATGCCCGCGCCCCATTTGTAGAGCGAACGCTTGCCGGGAAACTTCTCCACGTCGAAGAAGTCAGCCATGCCTGTCGGCACCTTGTCGCCGAATTTCGAGGCATCATAGGCAATGATATAGGAGAAGAAATAGGTCGAGGCGGCAAATTCCCAGCCGAAGCCCTCGCGCATTTTCGTCTTGTCGACCACCGTATAGTCGATCGGCTCCATCATGCCCTTCTTGCCGAGCGCCTGTGCCGAGAAGGCATCGATATCGACGATATCCCAGGCGGGCTTGCCGCTTTCGAACTGCGCGGCAACCGCCCCTTCCGTCGGGCCGGAGCCATCCTGCTTGACGGTGATGCCGGCCTCTTCCTTGAAGGGCGCACCATAGGCCTTGTCATAGGCGGGGCCCGCGTCGCCGCCCCAGTTGACGAAGACGAGATCGCCTTGCGCCGCCCAGCCGCGCGTCGCGGCCAGCGCGATCGGGCTTGCCGACAGAAGCAGCGCTGCCAGCTGGGTGAATGTGCGGCGGGAGATCCCGCCCGTTGCCAATGTTTCGCTCATGCCGTTCTCCTCTGGTTTTTGCGGCGTGCCTTTATCGGCATCGCTCGTTCATGCACGTCACGTTTCAGGCACTTACAGAAAGAAACCCTGATTGGCCGGCCAGCCGGCCCAGACTTGCCGTCCCGGCTGGAAGGCGCTGGTCACCTCGCGTGTCGGCATCTGCAGGACGAGATCGATGCCGCCGGATGTCTTCAGGCCAAAGCGCGTTTCGGCGCCGAGATAGGTGATCTCGCCGATCTCGGCCTTCAGCATGTTGCCTTCGGCCGGCGCCTGCTCGAACATCACCATATGCTCCGGCCGGATGGCGAAATGTTCGCTGACGGCTTGTCCCGGCGCCGAGATGCGCATCGGATGCCCTTCGAAAAGCCCCTCGGCCCCATCCGCCGTTGTCCTGACCGATGACAGCGACAGGAAATTCACGTCGCCGAGAAACTCCGCCACGAAACGGTTGGCCGGCCGCTCGTAGACATCCTTCGGCGTGCCGATCTGCTGCAGCTGTCCGTGGTTGAAAATGCCGATGCGGGTCGACAGCGCCAACGCCTCGGACTGATCGTGGGTGACGAAGACAAAGGTCGTGCCGGTCTCCTGATGCAGCCGCCGCACCTCTTCCTGCATCGAGGAGCGCAGGTTCTTGTCGAGCGCCGAAAACGGCTCGTCAAGCAAGAGGACCGAGGGTTCGAACACCAGCGCGCGGGCCAGCGCCACACGCTGCTGCTGGCCGCCGGACAGACCGGCCGGCCGCTTCTTCTCATGCCCACGCAGGCCCACCCGATCGATGATCGTATCGACGCTGCGCTTGATGTCGGCGTCGGCGCGGCGCTGGACCTGCAGCGGAAAGGCGATGTTCTGCTCGACCGTCATATGCGGAAACAGCGCATAACCTTGAAAAACCATGCCGAAGGCCCGCTTCTCGGCTGGGACCGTTGTGATATCGGCGCCATTCTTGCGCAGTAGCCCGGAGGTCGGCGTCTCGAAGCCGGCCAGGATCATCAGGAAGGTGCTCTTGCCGGAACCGGAGGGGCCCAGAAGCGTCAGGAATTCACCGGAGCCGATGGTCAGCGAGATATCGCGCAACGCGTGGAAATCGCCATAGGCCTTGCCTATGCCGCTTGCTGTGATCTCGGCCGCCTCATTCCCGCTCTGCATGGACGCTCCTTTTCAACACGGAAATCGTATGAGCCTTTCCGCGGCAGAACAAACGAAATCTTTTCCCCGCTTGGACAAATATAATTTGCCGAATGCCGCCCATCGAACGGGCGAAGCCCCTAGGCATCTGCGTCATTTTTAAGCATCTCCGAGCGCAGCCAGGAGCTAAAGGCCACAACGGCCTGATTGTCGGCCTTGGCCTCCGATGTCACCAGATAATAGGAGCGGCTGGAATTGATGCTGATATCGAACGGCTGCACCAGCTGGCCGCTTTTCATCGCATGGCGGCAGGTGAAACGGTCGCCCACCGCGACACCCTGGCCGGACAGCGTCGCGGCAAAAACCAGGTTCATGTCGGAGAAGATGATGCCGGTTGAGGCGTAGCTCTGGTCGACCCCGGCCAGCGCCAGCCAGGTCTCCCAGTCCTCGTAATCGGTGAGGTGCAGCAGGCACATCTTCTTGATATCATTGGGGTCGTTCAGCCCGCCGATCTTGTTGAGCAGGATCGGGCTACAGAGCGGCGCAAATTCCACCTCGACGATCAGCTCCACCTGCATCGACGGCCAGTTTCCCGTGCCGAAGGCGATGAACACGTCGACGTCGGGATTGCTGATATCGTCCAGCCGGCGCGGCGTGACGATCGATATCCGCACATCCGGATAGGCATCGCGGAAATGCGAGATGTAGCTGCACAGCCAGTTGGAGGCAAAGCCCGGCGGACAGCTGACCGTGATCGAACCGCTGACGCCGCGGCTGGCGTGGCGCGCGGCGGACCCGGCAATGGAGTTGAGCGCATGGCGGATGTCGGCGGCATAGCCCAGCCCCTGCTCGGTCAACTCGATGCGCGTGCCGACGCGATTGAGAATCTGGAAGCCGAGCTCCCGCTCCAGCAGCCGCAGCTGATGGCTGATGGCGCTGCGTGTCAGGTTCAGCTCGTCGGCCGCCTTCCAGACCGTGCCGTGACGGGCAAAGCTTTCCAGCGCGCGCAACGCCTGGGTGGATGGAATTCTCTGCATCGGCCCTCTCCTGAACGTCCCTCAAGGCTAGACCGGATTTTGAGCATTGGCGAACTTAATTTGTCGAAGGCGAGAAAACATTTCACTTTTTCGCAGATCGGATCGGCGTTTAACTGACCGTCGCGCCGATCCCTCCAGCGAAACGAAATCCCCGTGCCGATCTCCGCCGCCCAGACATCAGCCCAGACCTTCGTCGACACCATCCGGGCCGACCTGTCGGACTGGACGGCCCGGATATTCTCGTTCGGCGAAACCGCCTGGCGCGAATACGAATCCGCCGCCTGGTATGTCGATCTGCTGCGAGAGCAGGGTTTTTCCGTCGAGGAAGGCTCGGCCGGCATGCCGACGGCCTTCTGTGCCGAATGGAGCAACGGCCCCGGTCCCGTCATCGGCATGTATGCGGAATACGATGCCGTGCCCGGCAACTGCCAGGCAGCAACGACGCGAAGAGAGCCGCGCGAAAACCTGAGCTATGAGGCCGGCGGCCATACCGATCCGCATTCGGCGCTCGGCATCGGCTCGCTCGGCGGCCTGCTCGCCACCAGGGCAGCGATGGAGCGGCACGGTATCAAGGGCACCCTGCGCTTCACCGGCGAACCCGCCGAAAAGGTGCGCGGCTCCAAGCCGATCCACGCGGCACAAGGCTATTACGACGGCCTCGACGGCATGTTCTCCTTCCACCCGTTCTACATGCTGCCGATGTGCAACACGGTGCGCTGGGATACCCACTGTGGTGCTGCCTATTCGATGATCTACCGTTTCATCTGCGACCAGCCCGAAGCCTGGGGCCGCAGCGACGATGCGCCGATCCCGCAGTCGCATTCGGCCGTGCGCGCACCCGGCGCCAACGACGCGCTGATGACCATGTACATGGCGTCCAAGGCGCTGCGCGATTCCATGCTCACCCATCAGGGCGGCTGGTCGATCAGCGAGGCGATCCTGACGGCCGGACAGGCCACGGCCGACAACCTGCCGGCCGGTCTTGCCGAAATCCAGTACATGATCCGCGTGCCGACCATCGCCATGGCCGAGCAGGTCACCTCGGTTCTCGACCGAAATGCCGCAGCGGCGGCGACCATGACCGGCTGCCGCTACGAGCGCCACTGGGTGTCCAAATCCCGCCCCGGCCTTGCCAATCACGCGATGGCCAATCTTGTCTGGGGCTCTCTTCAGGCTGTCGGCGCTCCGCGCTGGGACGAGACGGCCAGGACTGTTGCCCGCGAGATCCAGGCCATTCTCGGCGTGGAAGTGATGGAGGCCCCCTTCATCGACGAAATGGAGCAGTTGATTGCCCCGCAGGACGCCGAGGCCATCCTGCGCCGCGACCTCGCCCCGTCACAGCTGAATTCCACGTCGGACGACTATACCGACATGAGTTGGCACGCGCCGACCGCCCGCTTCTATATCGCCCGCCCCGCGCTCAAAGCCCCGCCGGGCTATACCTATCCCGTCTGGGTCGCCAATGCGCTCGGCGGCATTCCGGCAACCATCGATCCGACCGTGCTTTGCGCCGCAAAGACCCTCGCCCTATCCGCTATCCGCCTGCTCGAAGACGAAACCGTGCGCGCCACGGCCAGGCGCGAATTCAACGAGCGCACCGGCGGCGGCATCGGCGGATCGAAATGGACACCGCCGCTTTGCGACTATTCACCCCCCATCCACTTCCGATGGCCCGAATATGTGACCACCGCCCGTGGCCGCGACTGGTGGATCCCCAAACCCTCAACCCCGGAGGCATGACATGCAGTTCAACGAGCCCTTTTCGCTTCAGCGCCGCAACCCCAAGGGCGGCACCACGCCGCTCACCCGCTGGGGGTTCAAGAACGAGACCGATCCGCTGACCGACGTGCTGCTCGGCTCACCGGCGCATCTGCGGCATCTCTCGACCAGCTCGCTGTCGCGCAAGCATCTGCGCGAGGCGCCCTGCAACATCCAGGTGGCGCAGTCGCAGCACAAGGAACTGGTCGCAGCCTACGAGCATTTCGGCGTGAAAATCCATTGGCACGATCCGACGCCGGAACTGCCGATGCAGGTCTATTCGCGTGATTCCAGCGTCATGACGCCCTATGGCGCCATCATCACCGCCATGGCCAACTGGTGGCGGCGCGGCGAGAATTATGCCGCCATTCGCACCTATGAAAAGCTCGGCATCCCGATCTACGACATGGTCACGGCAGGCACGTTCGAAGGCGGCGATTTCAATGTCATCGAGGATGGCGTCGTCCTGATCGGCTGCGGCGGCGCCCGCACCCAGGAGGAAGGCGCCCGCCAGGTCGAGGACTGGTTCAAAAAAGAAGGCTGGGAAACGCGGCTTGCCTTCATCGACGAATATTACGTCCATATCGACCTGATGGTCGTGCCGATCGCCGAAAAGCTCACCGCCGTCTGCCTTGCCTGCACCGAACCGGGCATCGTCGACTGGCTGAAGGCCAAGGGCCACGAGATCATCGACGTGCCCTTCCAGGACACGATGGCACTCGGCTGCAACTTCATGTCGCTCGGCAAGGATCGCGTGATTGCGCCGACATCCTCGAAAACCCTGATCGAAAACCTGCGCGCCCGCGGCTTCGAAGTCGCCGCCATCGACATGAGCGAAATCTCCAAGACCGGCGGCGGTATCCATTGCATGGCGCAGGCGCTGGTAAGAGAGGCGGCCTGAGTTTTTCGGCAAAGCCCCCATCCGGCCTGCAACGCGCCGTCTTCCCGTCTCGACGGGGAGAAGGAATAGGCGACAAACGCCAACCAAAACCTCTAAGGTCGCATCGACTCGATGGGATATCCGGGCCAGCGAGGAAAACCAGCGCAGATGTCGTTCCCGCGTTGCCGACACGGAAGGCCGCCTCGCGGTCATCCTTCGGCGAGTGACAATCACGGGTCACCGGAAAGAAATGCGAGGAACCGGAACTCGATGGGCGTATTGAACAATCGATTGGGCCTGTCCCTGATGGTCCTGACGATATGGACCGCGATCACCGTTATCGGCGGCATCATGAGCGCTGGTTTCGATGGTTCGGCTGCCGATCCGCTCACCCAGGGCGTGCACACGGCCTTTGTCGCCGCGATCGTTTTCCTGATGGGGGCCGCGTTCATCTGCCGCTGGAACGACCTCGGGTTCAATGCCCCGGTCTCGGTGCGGTCTCTGTCCGCGCTCTGGCTGCCGCTGGTTTACATCGCGTTTTTCTGCGTCGCGATGATGCTTGCGGGCCTTCCCGCCACCGGTGTCATTGCCTCTATCTTTGTCAATACGATCCTGATCGGACTGTCCGAGGAGCTGATGTTTCGCGGCATTCTCTTCCGGGGCTTGCGGGCATGCTGCTCGCTCCGCTCGACCGTCTGGATATCCAGCCTGCTGTTCGGGGCCGTGCATCTGCTCAACGGGTTTTCGACCGGCCTTGCCTCCGCCGTGCCGCAGGCGATCTTCACCTTTTGCCTTGGAATTCTCTTTGTCGCCATCCGGATCAGAACCGGCTCGCTCTATCCCGTGATCGCCCTGCACGCCGCCTGGGATTTCTGCATCTTCATGCTGGATGTCGGTCCCGCAGGCCAGCTCTGGAGCGCTGCGGAGCTTTACGCCGTGGCATCGGTGCTGCCGCTTTATGGCCTCTACCTTCTCCGCAAATCCCGCGCCACGCCCGAAAGCGGAGACATGGCATGACAGCACGTCCATGGAGATGGCGGCCAGCGGTGCAAAGTCAGGAACAGGGCCTTTCCGCCATCCCTGCAGAACCGCTAAGGTCCGCATCGAATCGAGGAGCATCCGGCCAGCATGACATCCCTGCACAGACGTTTTCCCTGCATCCCCGACATGGAAGCGGCCGCCGCGCGGCGCATGCCGGGGTTTGTGCATGATTACCTGATCGGCGGTCTCGGCCGGGAAAGCGGCGTCCGGCGCAATGCCGCAAGCTTCGATACGATCGAGCTGATGCCGCGCTATCTGTCGGAAGCGCCGTCGCCGGATCTGAGTGTCAGCCTGTTCGGCAAGCGCTTCGATGCGCCCTTCGGCGTCGCCCCGCTCGGCCTTGCCGGCCTGCTCTGGCCCGGCTGCGAAGTGCCGCTGGCGCAAGCGGCCAGGGCCCGCAACATTCCGCATGTGCTTTCCACCTTCGCCAACCGCGCCATGGAAACGATCGGGCCGATCGCCGGCGACAATGGCTGGTTCCAGTTCTATCCGCCCAACGATCCCACGATGGAAGCCGACATGATCGGCCGCGCCGCGCGCGCCGGCTACCAGACGCTGGTGCTGACGGTCGATATCCCCGCGCCCACCCGCCGCGAGCGCGATATCCGCAACGGCATGTCGGTGCCACCGATCCTCGATCTCAGGACCATGTTCCAGATCGCCACCCATCCGCACTGGGCACGCCATGTGCTGCGCCACGGCATTCCCGATTTCGAGAACCTGTCGCCTTACTATCCGAAGGGTTCGTCGCTGAAGGAATCCGCCGCGTTCGTCGGCCGCGTCATGACCGGTCCGATCGGTGCCGATCGCGTCCGCCGCATCCGCGATGCCTGGAGGGGCAAGCTCTTGATCAAGGGCGTGCTCGACGTGACGGAAGCGCAAGCCTATCTGGCGCTCGGCGCCGACGGCCTGATCGTCTCCAACCATGGCGGCCGCCAGCTCGATGCCGCCCCGACCGCCGTTTCGATCCTGCCTGGCATCCGTCGCGCTCTTGGCCCCGATGTGCTGATTGCAGCCGATGGCGGCATCCGCTCCGGTCTGGACGTTGCCCGCATGCTGGCGCTCGGCGCCGATTTCGTCCTCCTCGGCCGCCCCTTCGTCTTTGCCAGCGCCGCCATGGGGGCTGCCGGCGGCGGCCATCTGATTGATATCCTCAAGGCCGAACTGTCCGGCGCCATGGCTCAGCTCGGCTGCCGGACGATTGCCGATCTGCCGTCCTTCCTCCACGCGCCCGTTGCCGCCTGATCAGGAGAGTATCCCCATGACCCTCATCGATGACCTGATCGAAGCGCTGGGCACCGAAACCGTGCTGACCGGCAACGCGATCGGCGAACGCTACCGCAGCGACGCCAGCACCACCGGCAAATCCCTGCCGCTCGCCGTCCTGCGCCCATCGAATACCGAACAGGTTTCGCTGGCTCTTGCCATCTGCGACCGCCACCGCCAGCCCGTCGTGCCGCAGGGCGGCCTCACCGGCCTTGCCGGCGGCGCCAATGCGCGGGGCGGCGATATCGCCCTGTCGCTGGAGCGAATGTCTGGCGTCGAGGAGATCGATACGGCAGCCGGCACCATGACGGTCCTTGCCGGAACGCCGCTGGAAGTGGCGCAAATGATCGCCGAAACCGCCGGCTTCCTGCTGCCGATCGATCTGGGTGCGCGTGGCTCCTGCCAGATCGGCGGCAATCTCTCCACCAATGCCGGCGGCATCCGCGTCATCCGCCACGGCGTCACCCGTGACAATGTGCTGGGCCTCGAAGCCGTGCTGGCCGATGGCACGGTGTTGTCCTCGCTCAACCGGATGACCAAGAACAACACCGGCTACGACCTGCGCCAGCTGTTCATCGGCGCGGAAGGCACGCTCGGTATTATCACCCGCGCCGTGCTGCGTCTGCGTCCGCTGCCGGCCAGCAGGTTGACGGCGCTCTGCGCGCTGGAAAGCTACGGCCATGTCGTCTCGCTGCTCAAATCCGCCCAGCGCACGCTGTCCGGCCTGTCGGCCTTCGAGGCCATGTGGGAGAGCTATGTCCGCTTCAACGCCGAGGCCCTGAAGCTCACCTTCTTCGACAAGACCTATCCGTTCACAATCATCATCGAACAGGATGTCGACGGCAGCGACGAGGACAGGGATCGCTTTGAGGCCTTCCTTGCCAAGGCGTTCGAGGACGGTCTCGTCACCGACGCGCTGATCGCCCAGTCGGAAAAGGAGGCCCGCGCCTTCTGGTCGGTCCGCGAAGGCCACCTGATGGACCAGCTCATGCCCGGCCTGATCAATCTCGATATCAGCCTGCCCGTCGGCCAGCTCGACGCTTTCGCCGGCGATTGCCAGGCGGCACTTCTCGCCCGCTTCCCGGCGGCCCACGTCTCGTTCTTCGGCCATGTCGGCGACAGCAACCTGCACGTGGGCGTCTGGGTCGAGAATGCAAGCGCGCATGACCTGCATGAGGTCGACACCATCGCCTATGATCTGGTGCGAAAATACAAAGGCTCGATCTCCGCCGAACACGGCATCGGCACGCTGAAACGCGACTTCCTCGATCACTCCCGCAGCCAGGCCGAAATCGGCGTCATGCGCCGGATCAAGGCGGCGCTCGATCCGAACGGAATCATGAATCCGGGGAAGGTGATCCCGCCTGCGGTCTGAACCGGATTACTTCGACGCGTACAGCGCCCGCGAGCGCTCCAGATGCTTCAGCACCGCCTGTTCGGCGGCATCGGGATCGCGCGCCGCCAGACAGGTGATGATCTCTTCGTGCTCGGCGAGCGTGAACTTTTCCTTGCCGGTCCAGATCAGCATTTCGGTGTGGTATTCCTTCAGCCAGGCAAGCATTGCCTCACTGACGGCGACGTAGATCGGATTGCGCGAAACCCGGGCGATCCGGGTGTGGAATTCCATGTCGGCGGAGATGAAGGCTTCCGCGTCGCCGAGCGACTGGCGCTGCCGCTCGAGAACCTCGCGCAAGCTAGCGATATCGTTGGCATCCCCCTTCAGCGCCGCCTCGCGGGCCATGCCGCGCTCGAAGAAGATGCGGGCGCTTTTCAGGTGTTCCAGCGTGTCAGACGATTTGGCCAGCATGATCTTCGCCGTCATGTCCATCTGCCGGAAGATCGATTGCGCCGTCAGTTCCAGAACCTTGGCCCGCTCGCCATGCGAGATCACCACCAGCCCCATGCCGGCCAGTGCCTGCATCGCCTCGCGGATGGCCGGACGCCCCACGCCGAAACGTTCCATCAATTCCCGCTCGGACGGCATTTCGTCGCCGGGCTGCAATTCGCCCGACGTGATCATCGCCTTCAGCCGCGCGAACACCTCGTCGGACAATTTGCGGCGGACGATCTGTTCGGACTGCTGGCCCATGGTTTCTCGCTGCTTCATCGTCGCCAACGTTATGCACCGCTCCGCCTGTGAAGGAAATGACGCAGTGCCTTGCGCCGCTCACCGTCCACATTCATCGTTGCTGATGCAAGCTTCCTCTTGCTTAATTGATATGCTCATTATACCAGTTGGCGAAAACGCGCCAGCCGGATCTGGCCGGGAATTGCCAAGCCGGGAGGATTTTGCTCGCTCATGATCGTCATCACCTACAGAATCGAAACGACCGGCAGCGTTGAGGCCATGGCGGAAAAGATCGCCAGCGACCAGTCGACCGGCACCTTCGTGCCCGTCCCCGGCGAAACGCCGGAGCTGAAAGCCCGCGTTGCCGCCCGTGTGCTCGCCATCCGCACGCTTTCCGATGCGGACCGCCCGAGCTGGCCCGAAGCGCCGGCCGGCCATGGCCCGATCCGCCGCGCCGAGGCCGACATCGCCTTCCCCCTCGATGCCATCGGAACCGATCTCTCCGCCCTGATGACCATCGCCGTCGGCGGCATCTTTTCCATTCGCGGCATGACCGGCCTGCGCGTCGTCGATCTGAAGCTGCCGCAGGAATACAAGGCCGCCTATCTTGGCCCCCAATTCGGCCTCCCCGGCAGCCGCAGGCTCACCGGCGTTCATGACCGCCCGATCATCGGCACCATCGTCAAGCCGGCGCTCGGCCTGCGCCCGCACGAGACCGCCGCGCTGGTCGGCGAGCTGATCGAATCCGGCGTCGATTTCATCAAGGACGACGAGAAGTTGATGAGCCCGGCCTATTCGCCGCTCAAGGAGCGCGTCGCCGCCATCATGCCAAGGATCCTCGATCACGAGCAGAAGACCGGCAAGAAGGTGATGTATGCCTTCGGCATCTCGGCGACCGATCCCGACGAGATGATGCGCAACCACGATCTGGTGCTTGAGGCCGGCGGCAACTGTGCCGTCGTCAACATCAATTCCATCGGCATGGGCGGCATGGCCTTCCTGCGCAAGCGCTCCGGCCTGGTGCTGCATGCCCATCGCAACGGCTGGGACGTGCTCACCCGCCATCCCGGCATCGGCTTCGATTTCAAGGTCTGGCAGCAGTTCTGGCGGCTTCTGGGTGTGGATCAGTTCCAGATCAACGGCATTGGCGTCAAATACTGGGAGCCGGACGAGAGCTTTGTGGAAAGCTTCAAGGCCGTCACCACGCCGCTGTTCGACCAGTCCGACTGCGCCCTTCCCGTCGCCGGCTCCGGCCAGTGGGGCGGCCAGGCGCCGGAAACCTATCGCCGCACCGGCCGCACCACCGATCTGCTTTATCTCTGTGGCGGCGGCATCGTCAGCCATCCCGGCGGTCCGGCGGCCGGCGTGCGTGCCGTGCAGCAGGCCTGGCAAGCGGCGGTCGCCGATATCCCGCTGGAAACCTATGCCAAGGATCATCCGGAGCTCGCCGCCTCCCTCAAGAAATTCGGCAGTGCAAGCGAGTAATGTTCATGCAAGACAATCTTCTTCTCTCCTATTACGGCGACGATCTGACGGGCTCCACCGATGTGATGGAGGCGCTGGCCTCCAATGGCGTCGAGACCGTGCTGTTCATGGACGTGCCGGATGATGCGCTGCTGACGCGGTTTGGCCATTGCCGCGCCATCGGCCTTGCCGGCACCAGCCGCAGCGAAACGCCGGACTGGATGGACGCGCACCTGACGCCCGCCTTCAAATGGCTGAAAAGCCTGAATGCGGCTCTCTGCCACTACAAGGTTTGCTCGACCTTCGATTCGGCCCCGACGGTCGGCAATATCGGCAAGGCCGTCGAAATCGGCAAGACACTGTTTGATCAGGCTTACGTCCCCGTTGTGGTCGGCGCCCCGCAGCTGAAGCGCTATACCGCCTTTGGCCATCTCTTTGCCGCCTATCAGGGCGAGGTCTACCGCATCGACCGCCACCCGGTGATGAGCCGCCATCCGGTCACGCCGATGACTGAAGCCGACCTGCGCCTGCACATGAAGGCGCAGACGGCGCTGGAGACCCGGCTTGCCGATCTCTCCATGCTTTCAGCCGCCGACGCCGATCACAGGATCGATGCGCTTTGTGCCGATGCGGATGGTATGGTGCTCTTCGATATCGACAGCCCGGAAAGCCAGATCCAGGCCGGCCGTCAGGTCTGGCGGCTGAAGCCCGCAAACGGCTGGTTCGTCGCCGGCTCGTCCGGTGTCGAATATGCGCTGCTCACCGCCTGGAATGCCGCTGGTTTGACAGAGGGGAAGAAGACCTTCCCCCTGCCGGGCAAGGCCGATCGCATCGCCGTCGTCTCCGGCAGCGTCTCGCCCACCACCGAGCGGCAGATCCGCCATGCGACACAGAACGGTTTTACCGGGATCAATCTCGATCCGCTGGAACTGCTCGGCGAAAACGGCAGCACCGCCTTGGAAAAGGCCATCAATGCGGGCCTCGACAGCCTCAGGCAGGGCAACAGCGTCGTCCTCAACACGGCGCTCGGCCCCTCTGCCGATCGCGGCGGCGACATCGACAGGATCCCCGGCAGCCGCCACCGCCTCGGCCGCCTGCTCGGCACCATCCTGCGCCGCCTTGTCGAGGAACAGAACCTCACCCGCGCCGTGATCGCCGGTGGCGACACCTCCAGCCACGCGTTGCGGGAACTCCACGTCCAGGCGCTGACCACCCTGCTGCCGCTGCCGCAGACACCCGGCTCCCCGCTCTGCACCGCGCACGGAACCTACGCCGCCACCAACGGCCTGCAGATCGCGCTCAAAGGCGGACAGGTCGGTTCGGACGGCTATTTCGCGCAGATCAGGGATGGTTTGCAGGGGTAGAGCATCGTCGCTCAGACAGAGCTACGCTCGATGAATGGCGCGCAGCCGTCGCGTTTCGGCTGCCTGCCTGATCAACAATGCGACCTTGCGCAATACGGCAGGGCTCAACGAGCCCACCGGGCGGGCGGCTTCCAGATCAAAGAGCTCATCCTCGCGGAGATAGTTATACTCATCGACGATGAGCCATGTCGGAAAATCGAGGCCGGCGCGGCGGCATTCGATCTCGCCGAGCGCAAAAGCAACGCGGCCTTGCGCCGGCGGCTGCGACGTGAGCGGAAACAGGAACAGATTTGCGGGCTTGGTCTGTGTCCTGACGACAAGGCAGACCGGCCGCGCCTTTCTACCGGACTCTTCGCCGTCATCGAACTGACGAGCCCAGAGATAGTTGTATCGCAGGATATCTCCCGGCTTAAACATCCTCGCCGTCACCCAGCAAGCTGTCGACACCGCTCATCAGTTCCGCATGGATGTCGTCAGGAGCCTCTTCGATCCGATAGGCGCGCTGCCGGCCGACAAGCCGGTGATAATCCTCGGCCGGAATGATCACGAGCCTTTCCTTGCCGCGCTTGGTCAGCGACACCGGTCCGCGCATGGCCGCATCCAGGATCTCGCCGGATCCGCGATTGAGATCGGAAAAGCTGTATTGCTTCATGGGACATCTCTTCTTCTGCGTGTCATACGTATAATACGTGAAATACGTATTATACGTATTCCCGAAAGCATTATACGTCAATATTGGGCAACCCGCCGCTGTCGGCCCAAAAAACCACCTCACAACATGATATACTGATTGACTCATCATACCAGCTGTCTATAGATCATCGCAAAACAAACGCGCAGTGAGGAAACATGACTTCAATCGCACTCTTCGGCGCCGGCGGCAAAATGGGCTACCGGCTGGCCAAAAACCTCAAGGGCTCGCGCTTCGACGTGCGCCATGTTGAGCTGAGCGATGCCGGAAAGGCACGCCTGCAGGCCGACCTCGGCCTCTCCTGCGTCGACGCCGACACCGCCCTTTCGGGCGCTGAAGTCGTTGTGCTCGCCGTGCCGGATACGGCCATCGGCAAGGTTGCCGCCGGTATCGTCGACAAGCTCGCCGCCGGCACCATCGTCATCGTGCTGGATGCCGCAGCACCGGCCGCCGGTCATCTGCCTGATCGTGCCGATCTCACCTATTTCGTCACCCATCCCTGCCATCCGCCGATCTTCAACGACGAAACCGACCCGGCCGCCAAGCGCGACTTCTTCGGTGGCGTCGCCGCCAAGCAGCATATCGTCTCCGCTCTGATGCAGGGTCCGGAGGATCATTTTGCGCTGGGCGAGGAAGTGGCCAAGGTCATCTGGGCGCCCGTCATGCGCTCGCATCGCGTCACCGTCGAGCAGATTGCGCTTCTGGAGCCGGGCCTGTCGGAAACCGTCTGCGCCTCGCTTCTGGTCGTCATGCGCCAGGCCATGGACGAATGCGTCGCCCGCGGCGTGCCGAAGGAAGCCGCCCGTGACTTCCTGCTCGGCCACATGAACGTGCTCGGCGCGGTGATCTTCGAAGAGACGCCGGGCGTCTTTTCCGATGCCTGCAACAAGGCCATCGAATTTGGCATCCCCGTCCTGATGAAGGACGACTGGAAGAAAGTTTTCGAACCCGAGGAGATCGCCGAAAGCATCCGGCGCATCACCTGACCGCCATCAGGCTTTCAAGCCTGACGACCATCGGCTCCGCCGGGAACGGAGCCGATCAATTTCACCTGGGAGGAACCACATGAAACTGACACGCAGACTGACCCTTGCTGCCTTCGCCGGCGCCCTTTCGCTGGGCGTTGCCATGCCGGCCTTCGCCGCCGACCTCATCGCCATCATCACGCCGTCGCATGACAATCCGTTCTTCAAGGCGGAAGCTGTCGGCGCCGAAGCCAAGGCCAAGGAACTCGGCTACGAAACCCTCGTTCTCGTCCATGACGACGACGCCAACAAGCAGAGCCAGCTGATCGATACTGCCATCGGCCGTGGCGCCAAGGCGATCATCCTCGACAATGCCGGCTCGGAAGCCTCGATCGCCGCCGTCCAGAAGGCCAAGGACGCAGGCGTCCCCTCCTTCCTGATCGACCGCGAAATCAACGCCACCGGCATCGCCGTCTCGCAGATCGTTTCCAACAACTACCAGGGTGCCCAGCTCGGCGCCGAAGAATTCGTCAAGCTGATGGGCGAGAAGGGCAACTATGTCGAGCTGCTCGGCCGCGAAGCCGATCTCAATGCCGGCATCCGCTCGAAGGGCTATCACGACATCATCGACGAATATCCGGACCTGAAGATGGTTGCCCAGCAGTCGGCCAACTGGAGCCAGACGGAAGGCTACTCCAAGATGGAGACCATCCTGCAGGCGAACCCTGACATCAAGGGCGTCATCTCCGGCAACGATACCATGGCCATGGGCGCGATCGCCGCTCTCCAGGCCGCCGGCCGCAAGGACGTGATCGTCGTCGGCTTCGACGGCTCCAACGATGTGCGCGACTCGATCAAGTCGGGCGGCATCAAGGCGACCGTGCTGCAGCCGGCCTATGCGCAGGCCCAGATGGCCGTCGAACAGGCCGACGCCTATATCAAGACCGGCAAGGGCCCGGCTGAGGAAAAGCAGCTGATGGACTGCGTCCTCATCAACGGCGACAACGCCGACAAGCTCGAGACCTTCGCGCTCAAGGACTAAATCCTCCCAAGGATGCGCGCAGGGCGGACAAACTCCGCCCTGCGTTTCTTTCCATGTGACGGAGCAGATTTCATGCCGAATTTCGCGACAGCCGCCGCAATCTCGCTCGCCATCGTGCTGGCGCTGCCCGGTTGCAAGATCATCAAGACACCGACGGCCGAAGAGGCTGCGGAAGCTGCAAGCGGCGGCTTCAACCCCAATCGTCAGGTCGCGGACATCTGGGATGCGAAAGTCATCCCGTTCCTCGAAAAGCGCGCCGGCACCTTCCAGGAGGTCTCCGCCCTTGCCGCATCCGACCTGAATGCCGCCGCCGCGAAATACGGCCACAAGGAGAAGGAGGGCAGCGCGCCCTGGACCTTTGCGGCGAAAGTATCCGGCACGATTATCAAGGCCGAAACGACATCACGCGCCGCCTATCTCGACACCGACGTCGATGGTGACGGCAAGGCGGACGTGCGCATCCAGATCGGCCCGGTCATCCGCGGCACGGCGATCCGTGACAGCCTGGATTTCGTCAATTTCAACGAATTCAAGAACCAGATCCAGTGGGCCGAATTCGGCAAGGCCTTCAACGTCCATGTCAACGGCCTGACGCTGGAGAAGCTGCCACGTGACGGCCTCGAAGGCAAAAAGGTCGAGGCGCTCGGCGCCTATCCGTTGCCCTCAGCCGGCCAGCCGGCGCTGTTGACGCCCGCCACCATCACGATCGGCAACTGACATGGCCGGTACAGAGAACCATGACACCATCCTGAAGCTCGACGATGTCACCAAGGTCTATTCCGGCATCGTCGCGGTCAAGCATGCCAGCCTCGAACTGAAGCGCGGCGCGGTCAACGTGCTGGTCGGCGAAAACGGCGCCGGAAAATCGACCCTGATGCGGATGATCGCCGGCGTCGAAAAGCCCTCGCTCGGCCGCATCCTGCTCGAAGGCAAGGAGGTCGAGTTCAACTCGCCCGCCGACGCCCAGAAGCACGGCATCGGCATGGTGTTCCAGGAGCTGAACCTGTTCGGCAATCTCTCCGTTGCCGAAAACATCTTCGCCACCCGCGAGATCACCCGCGGACTTCGCGGCATCGATCACAAGGCGCAGGTTGAAAAGGCCAACCGGTTTCTCGACAAGCTCGATGCCGGCATCAGCGCCGAGACCATGGTCGAGGACCTGCCGATCGGCCAGCAGCAGCTCGTCGAAATCGCCAAGGCGATCTCGCTCGATACCCGCATCCTCATTCTCGACGAGCCGACCTCGGCCCTGTCGGCCGCCGAAGTCGATATCCTGTTCAAGGTCATCGGCGAGCTGAAGGCGCAGGGCGTCGCCATCGTCTATATCTCGCACCGGCTCGAAGAGCTGATGCGCATCGGCGACTACATCACGGTGCTGCGTGACGGCCAGATCACCGGCCAGGCGATGGTCAAGGACATCAACACCCGCTGGATCGTCCGCTCGATGATCGGCTCCGATGCCAAGGATTTCGCCAAGTCGCTCGATCACACGCTGGGCGCGGAAGCCTTCCGCGCCGAAGACATCTGCCTGCCGCGCAAGACCGGCGGCTTTGCCGTCGATCACCTGTCGATCAGCGTGAAGGCCGGCGAGGTGCTGGGCATCTACGGCCTGATGGGCGCCGGCCGCAGCGAATTCTTCGAATGCGTCATCGGCCAGCATGCCCACTCGACGGGCCGGATCTTCGTTGAAGGCGAGGAGATCGCCGCCAAGGATACCTCCACCCGCATCCGCAAGGGCCTTGCCCTCATTCCCGAGGACCGCCAGCGCGAAGGGCTCGTGCAGGTCCTGTCGATCGCCGCCAACCTGACGCTCGCCAGCCTTGAGAAATTCGTCAAGTTCGGCTTCCACATTTCCGGCGAGCGCGAGCGTTCGGCGATCAAGGACGCCATCAGCAACCTGTCGATCAAGGCGCCGAATCCGGATTTCGACGTTACCTCCATGTCCGGCGGCAACCAGCAGAAGGTCGTCATCGGCAAGGCGCTGATGACCAATCCGAAGGTTCTTTTGATGGACGAGCCGAGCCGCGGCATCGATGTCGGCGCCAAGGCGGACGTCTTCCGCACCATGCGCCGGCTTGCCGGCGAGGGTCTCGCCATCCTGTTTTCCACCTCCGACCTCGAAGAGGTCATGGCGCTCTCCGACCGCATCGCCGTCATGAGCAACGGCAAGGTCACGACGATCCTCGACCGAGCCGACGCCACCGAAGAGCTGATCGTCAAGGCCGCGTCCGTGGGACACAAGTCGGCCGAACACAAAACCACTGGGGAACTTGCGTGATGACCACGGCAACCGCGACCGAAAAAGTACCCGCTGCCGATGGCGGCTCCATCCTTTTGACGCTGATGAAACTGCGCACGTTCATCGCGCTCTTCGCCGTCATCGCCTTCTTCTCGGTGTTTGCGCCGAACTTCCTGTCGACGGCCAACATCATCCTGATGTCGAAGCACGTGGCGCTGAATGCCTTTCTCGCCATGGGCATGACCTTCGTCATCATCACCGGCGGCATCGACCTGTCGGTCGGCTCGATCGTCGGCCTCTGCGGCATGGTCGCCGGCGGCCTGATCCTCAACGGCATCGACCTGCAATTCGGCTACACGATGTATTTCAACGTCGTCGAAGTCTGCCTGATCACGCTGGTGGTCGGCATCCTCATCGGCGCGGTCAACGGCCTTTTGATCACCAAGCTCAACGTGGCGCCGTTCATCGCCACGCTCGGCACGCTCTATGTGGCGCGCGGCTTCGCGCTGCTCTCCTCCGACGGCCAGACCTTCCCCAATCTCGTCGGCAAGGAAGAACTGGCCACCACCGGCTTCGGCTTCCTCGGCTCCGGCCGCATCATCGGCCTGCCGGTGTCGATCTGGATCCTGATCGTCGTGGCGCTGGCGGCGGCCTATGTGGCCAAATACGTGCCGATCGGCCGGCAGATCTTCGCCGTCGGCGGCAACGAGCGCGCCGCCCGCATGTCCGGCATCCGCGTCGACCGCGTCAAGATGTTCGTCTACATGTTCTCCGGCTTCTGCGCCGCCATCGTCGGCATCGTCATTTCGTCGGAGCTGATGGCCTCGCATCCGGCCACCGGCAATTCGTTCGAACTGAACGCCATTGCCGCGGCCGTTCTCGGCGGCACCTCGATGTCCGGCGGACGCGGCACGATCGGCGGCACCATCATCGGCGCCTTCGTCATCGGCATTTTGTCCGACGGTCTGGTGATGATGGGCGTCTCCTCCTTTTGGCAGATGGTCATCAAGGGCATCGTCATCATCGTCGCCGTGGTGGTCGACCAGGCCCAGCGCCGGTTGCAGCAGCAGGTGACATTGATGCAGCTGGCGAAAAAGGGGTAAAAGTCCCCTCTCCCCGCCTGCGGGGAGAGGGCTAGGGTGAGGGGCCGGGGGCTCAAATCCAGATACGGTTCAGGCTTGAACTTACGCAATGCCCCTCATCCGGCCTTCGGCCACCTTCTCCCCGTTCACGGGGAGAAGGACAAGCAGCAAGCTCCATCCTCCCATATCCCGCCGGCGAGGGGAGTTGGTGGAAGAATTGGAACAGGAGTTCACATGCCAGACCTCAAGGGAGCCCTGATCGGCTGCGGCTTCTTCGCCGTCAACCAGATGCACGGCTGGAACGACGTCAAAGGTGCTGCCATCGTCGCCATCTGCGATCGTGACCCCGAGCGCCTGAAGATCGTCGGCGAGCAGTTCGGTATCGAACGCCGCTATACCGATGCGGGCCAGATGTTTGCCGATGGCGGCTTCGATTTCGTCGACATCGCCACCACCGTGAACAGCCACCGCGCCCTGGTCGAACTCGCCGCCGCAAACAATATCCCGGCCATCTGCCAGAAGCCCTTTGCCCCGACGCTCGCCGATGCCAAGGCCATGGTCGCCGCCTGCGATGCCGCCGGCATTCCCTTGATGATCCACGAGAACTTCCGCTGGCAAACGCCGATACAGGCCGTGCGCAAGGCGCTCGACTCGGGTGCGATCGGCACGCCGTTCTGGGGCCGCTTCTCCTTCCGCTCCGGCTATGACGTCTTTTCCGGCCAGCCCTATCTTGCCGAAGGCAAGCGCTTCATCATCGAGGATCTCGGCATCCATACGCTGGATATCGCTCGCTATATCCTCGGCGATGTCGCCAGCCTCTCGGCCCGCACCAAACGCGTCAACCCGAAGATCAACGGCGAGGATGTCGCCACCATCCTGCTCGACCATGAAAACGGCGCCACCTCCATCGTCGATGTCAGCTATGCGACGAAACAGGCGATCGAGCCTTTCCCCGAAACGCTGATCGAAATCGACGGCACGGACGGTTCGCTGCGGCTGTCGCAGGGCTACGAGCTGCAGGTCACCAATGCCGAAGGCACCGTCAATACCGACGTCGCCCCGACACTGCTGCCCTGGGCGTCGCGCCCCTGGCACAATATCCAGGAAAGCGTCTACGCCATCCAGCAGCATTGGGCCGACAGCCTGCTGCATCGCAAGGAAACCTCCACTTCGGGCGCGGACAATCTCAAGACCTTCGCGCTGGTCGAAGCCGCCTATGCCAGCGCGGCCAGCAAAGCCACGGTCGAGATCGGGACCCTCCTGAAATGACCGATACGGCGCTTGCCTTCACGCTCTACGGAACCACGCAGGCCGATCCCGCCCCGCGCCTCCTCACGGCCGGAAAGCTGACGGCGCAACTGGCCGGCGGCAACCTGCGCGCCATTGCCTATGACGGCGTCGAGGTTCTGCGCGCCATCTCCTACCTGGTGCGCGACCGTGACTGGGGCACCTATGATCCCGCTCTGTCGAACCTTACGGTGCGCGAAACCGGAGACGGCTTCACCGTCGCCTACACAGCAAGCTGCAACGGCCCGGACGGCAGCCATCTTGCTATCGCAGCGACGATCGAAGGCACGGCCGACGGCAGGCTGACGTTCAAGGGGGAGGCCCTGTCCGCCACCGGCTTCGAAACCAACCGCTGCGGCTTCTGCATCCTCCATCCGATCGTCGGCGTCGCCGGCACGCCGGTTGCCGTCGAACATGTCGATGGCAGCATCGAAGACACCAAGCTGCCCGATCTGATCGATCCCTGGCAGCCCTTCAAGGACATGCGGGCCATCACCCACACGGCCCTTCCCGGCGTCAGCATCGAATGCCGCATGGACGGCGACACGTTCGAGATGGAAGACCAGCGCAACTGGTCGGATGCCTCCTACAAGACCTATGTCCGGCCGCTCGCCCTGCCCTGGCCCTACCGGATTCCGGCGGGCGAAGCCGTTACCCAGCAGATCACCTTGACGATCACCGACAGCCGCACCGCCGACACTCTCCGCGCCCCCGCCGGCAATACCGGTGTCATCCGCCTCACCCCCGGCATTTCCTCCGGCACCATGCCCGCCATCGGCCTGCTGATCACGCCGGAAGAGGCCAGAGCAAGCCTTGCCGCTCTCCAGCAACCGGATGCGCCGAAAGCCCAGGACCTGCTCTTCCATTTCGACCCCACAGCCGGGCATGGCACCCAAGCCTTCCGGGATTTCGCCGAGATCGCCGCGCTCCATAACGGCACCACGACACTCGAAATCGCCGTCCCCTGCCAGCGCCCGCTCGATACCGAAATGCAGGAGATCGCGGCCCAGATGCGCGCCGCAAACTTCACCCCCGGCGCCATCATGGTCTGCCCCTCCGTCGACCGGCAATCGACCCCGCCCGGCAGCAAATGGCCGGACTGCCCGCCGCTCGAGAATGTCTACGCCGCTGCATCGAGAGCCTTCCCGGGCATCCGGCTGGGTGGCGGCATGCTCTCCTATTTCACCGAGCTCAACCGCAAGCGCGTGCCTGCCGGAAACCTCGATTTCGTCAGCCATTGCACCAACCCGATCGTCCATGCCGCCGACGATATCAGCGTCATGCAGACGCTCGAGGCCCTGCCCTTCATCACCCGCTCGGTCCGTGCCATCTACGGCAACATACCCTATCGCCTCGGCCCCTCGACCATCCCGATGCGCCAGAACCCCTATGGCAGCCGCACGATGGACAATCCGCAGGGCGGCCGTATCCCGATGGCCAACCGCGATCCCCGCCACAACGGCCGTTTCGCCGCAGCCTTCGCCGCCGGTTATGCCGCATCCGTGCTGGATGCCGGTCTGGAAACCCTGACGCTGTCGGCGCTCACCGGCCCGTTCGGGCTCTATGCAGGGAAAGGTGAACCCGCGGTCGAAGGCGGGCCAAGGCCGCTGCATGAAGTCGTCAAAGGGCTGGCGCAACTGGCTGGACAAAAGTGGCAGACCGTCGTTACGTCCGAGCCGGGAAAGGTGCTGGCATTTCAGGTGGAAACGGCTGCCGGCCGCGCAATCTGGATCGTCAATCTGAGTGCCGAGAAACAGTCCGTCGACACGGAGCAACTCGGCATACCCTCTGCACAGACGCATCTTGCTCCCTTTGAAAGAACCTGCATCGTCATTTAAAAATCTGACGGAAATGGTTCCCTGGAGCTTTCCCATATCCCTCCGTCTTCCTCGCCCTTGTGGCGGGGATCCAGCGCGCCATGTCCATGGCGCAAAGCCTCCTTCCCCGCGACAGGACCACCCTCTCACCGCGCCGACGCGCGGTGGCTGGATGCCTGTGACATCCCTCGGGTCAAGCCCGAGCACAGGCATGACGGAAATTTTTGGATAATCCAAACCCGCTGCAACTCTCCCCGCACAAAAAAATCATCCCCGTAAATCCCCGCCTTTGAAACCTGTGTCATCCTGACGTCGTTCCGCCCATGGATACGCTGCCAGGCGTGGCAGTGAGGCGGGGCCGGTGCCGGGTGCGGGAAGGACGTAGGCCTTCATCCGGTGGATTGGCAGAAAGTGGTTTCCCTCTCGTCTGAAACAGGGCGGGGCGCGCCTGTGAGGCACACATGAGGAGCGGCGACTGGGATTGTAACAGCGATTCCTTTCGTGACGCCGCGGCGGCCGGAGCAATCCGGCAACCGTCGAGCGTCACCCTGTACCGGAAAAAGGTGCCGCCATCCCCGCAGAGAAACCGGAGTTGCCCGTCGACCAACACTGAACGGGGCGCTGGAAGGCGTCATATAAACTACCTTAGTCTCGGCACTTTTCAGCGCCCCGGCCAAGTGAATGAACAAGCAAAACCACGGCGGATCTTCCGGGTGTGGCTGCAGGCGTTGAGGGAGTGACCACCGCGAACACAAGAGGCAATTGCATATGCCGCAGATCACCCCACCCCGGAGCTTCGCTCCGACCATCCCCCTCAAGGGGAGGGTAACCCAATCACACCGTTTCCAGCGCCCGCGCCGCAGCACCGGCCTTCCGCGCCTTCATAGCCCTGCCCGCCACATAAACCTCGGCGACGCAACGATCGTCCCCCATCGTCTGGAGGATGAACAGCTCGTCGGCCAGCGATTTGGCCGTTCGCATCCTGAGCTCCATCGCCGATTTGCCGCTGGAGTCGAGGACGACGATATCGGCATCGGCGCCCACGTGCAGCGAGCCGATGCGATCCTGAAGACCGAGCGCCCGGGCATTGCCGAGCGTCATGCGGTAGAAGGAATTGAGCGGCGACAGGCGCTGGCCCTGCAGGTGCAGCACCTTGTAGGCCTCGTCCATCGTTTCCAGCATCGAAAAACTGGTGCCTGCCCCGACATCGGTCGCCACCGACCAGCGGGCACCGAGCCGGTCGAAGCGGTCGCGGTCGAACAGACCGGAGCCGAGAAAGAGATTGGAGGTCGGGCAGAACACGCCGACCGCACCGGTCTCGGCCAGCACCGAAATTTCCCGGTCGCTCAGATGGATGCAGTGCCCCAGCAGCGTCTTGCCGGTCAGGAGATCGTAGCGGGCATAGATGTCGGTGTAGTCCCTGGCATCCGGATAGAGCGAGGTGGCAAAGGCGATCTCGTCGCGGTTTTCCGACAGATGCGTCTGCACATAGCAATCCCGATGCTCGGCCACCAGCGCCTTGGCCATCTCCATCTGTTCCGGCGTCGAGGTAATGGCAAAGCGTGGGCTGATCGCATACTGCGCCCGGCCCCGGCCATGCCACTTGCCGATCAGCCGCCTGGTCTCGTCATAGCCCCGTTGCGGCGTGTCCCTCAGCGCGTCCGGCGCATTGCGGTCCATCATCACCTTGCCGCCGACCATCAGCATACCGCGCTGTTCAGCCGCCGTAAAATAGGCATCGACGCTTTGCGGATGCACCGAACAATAGGCGACCGCCGTCGTCGTGCCATTGGACAGAAGCTCGTCCATGAACCGCCCGGCAATGAAGGCCGCATGCTCCGGCTCGGCGAATTTCTGCTCCTCGACGAAAATATAGGTGTTCAGCCATTCCATGAGCTGCGCGCCATAGGACGCGATCGCCTGCGTCTGCGGGAAATGCAGGTGCGTGTCGATCAGCCCGGGCATAACCAGATGCGGGCGATGGTCGGCAACCGTCACGTCGGCGGGTGCTGCCTTGCGAATATCGGCATAGTCGCCGACGGCGACGATCTTGCCGTCGCGCACCAGAACCGCGCCATCGTCCACGGTCAGATAGGATGCGGTATCATCGATACCCTGCGGCTCATCGATAAAGGTGAGGACACGTCCACGGATCAGGAGTTCGCTCATTGGTTTTTTCCTCCGTTCACAACTGTCTCGTACCAGGCGACCAGCAGCTTGCGCTCGTCGTCGGTCACGGCGGTCACATTGGCCGGCGGCATCGCGTGCGAGCGCCCGGCCTGCAGGTAGATTTCCCGCGCATGGGCGGCGATTTCGGCGTCGGTCTCCAATACCACGCCCTTCGGTGGCTTGATCATGCCCTCCCAGCCCGGTTCCTGCGCATGGCACATGGAACAGCGGCCGAGGATGGTATCGCGCACCTTCGGAAATGCCTCCGCCGCAACAAAGGGCTGTTGCGCTGCCGAAACCTGTTCCGGCTCGCCAGTGAGGATCTTCGGTACGGTCGACAGCCACATGATGACGATGAACAGGAGCACGGTGGCCAGCCATGTCCAGGTCGGGTTGCCGGCATTGGCATGGCGGGTGTTGAAATAGTGGCGGATGGTGACGCCCATCAGGAAGACCAGCGAGGCGATGATCCAGTTGAACTGCGTGCCGAAGGCCAGCGGATAATGGTTCGACAGCATCAGGAACAGCACGGGCAGCGTCAGGTAGTTGTTGTGCGTCGAGCGCTGCTTGGCGATCCGGCCGTATTTGGCATCCGGCGTGCGCCCGGCGATCAGGTCGGCGACGACGATGCGCTGGTTCGGCATGATGATGAAGAAGACATTGGCCGACATGATCGTCGCGGTGAAGGCGCCGAGATGCAGGAAGGCGGCACGGCCGGTAAACAGCTGCGTATAGCCCCAGGCGACCGCGACCAGGATGAAATAGAGCGCCACCATCAGCCGCGTATTGTCATTGCCGAAGGGCGACTTGCAGAGCAGGTCGTAGATGATCCAGCCGAAGGCCAGCGAGGCGAGCGATATGCCGATGGCGACGGGCTTGGAGACGTCGAGCACGTTCGGATCGATCAAGTAGAGATCGGCGCCGGCATAATAGACCAGACACAGCATGCCGAAGCCGGAAAGCCAGGTGACGTAGCTTTCCCATTTGAACCAGATCAGGTGCTCGGGCATGTTGGACGGCGCCACCAGATATTTCTGGATATGGTAGAAGCCGCCGCCATGCACCTGCCATTCCTCGCCATAGGCGCCGGCCGGAAGATCCGGACGCTTGCGCAGGCCGAGATCGAGCGCAACGAAATAGAACGACGAGCCGATCCAGGCGATGGCGGTGATGACGTGGAGCCAGCGGACGGCAAAGGTCAGCCAGTCCCAGGCAATGGCGTATTCATACATAGGAGCCTCCCTGTTCGGGAGACTTCTGCCACCGCGCGATACCAACCGAAATGCCCGCTAATCCCGAACACTTTCAAAAAAATCTATAAGATCACCCCCGCTGTGGTCGGGTCCTGCCTGTGGTAGAAAGGTGTCATGTCCTATCTCGATAACATCCGCGTCTTCGTCCGCGTCGTCGAACTCGGTACGCTTTCCTCCGCCGGCCGCGACCAGCGGGTGACCCCGGCTGTGGCCAGCAACCGCATCAAGGAGTTGGAGCGGCATCTCGGCGTGCGCCTGTTCAACCGCACGACGCGCAAGCTGTCGCCGACCGAACATGGCCGGGTCTTCTATCTTGGCGCGGTCAAGATCATCGAGGCGGTGAACGAGGCCGAAAGCGCCATTGCCGATCTCTCGCACAATCCCAAGGGGTCGCTGCGGATCACCGCTCCGCTTGGCCTCGGCCGCCGGCTGATTGCCTCGGGCATTCCGGAATTCCATGACCGGTATCCGGATATCGAGGTGCGGTTGCGCCTCTCCGATCACAATGTCGATATCCTCAGCGAAGGTGTCGATGTCGCCTTCAAGCTCGGGGTTCTCGAGGATTCCAACCTGCGCATGCGCGGCATCCTCAACTGCCAGCGCGTCGTCTGCGCTGCCCCCGGCTATCTCGAAAAACGCGGCACGCCGGAAACGCCGGATGCCCTGATCGACGACAAGCACGACTGTCTGCTGCTGCGCTATCCGGGCTCGAAGGAATATTACTGGACGCTGCAAACCCCGGACGGCATCCGCAAGCTGGAAATCGGCGGCCCCTATGATTCCGATGACGGCGACGTGCTGACCCAATGGGCGCTGGAAGGCCGCGGCATCATCAACAAGCCGCTGTTCGAGGTGAAAGCCCATCTCAACGACGGCACGCTGGTCGAGATCCTCAAGGACACCCCGCCGGCCAGCGTCCAGCTCGCGGCGATCTATCCGCACAAGCGGTTTCAGGATCCGAAAGTGCGGCTGATGATTGATTTCATGGCGGAGCGCTGTCAGCGGATGATTGGGAAGATGCTGGAGTGAGAAGGTCAACAGCCGACTCGATTGAATTTTCCGAGGAAAATAGTATATCTTATCGCAAATATACTAGGCGGAGATATCGATGACATATGCTCTCATGACCAGCGCCGACTTCAACCAAAACCCTAGCAAGGCAAAGAAAGCCGCGAACGAAGGTCCGCTCGTCATCACCGAGCACGGCGAAGCGAGCTACGTGCTTGTCAAATATGACGATTTTCAGCGGAGCTGGAAAAAGCCGATGAGCCTGCTTGACGCGCTGGCCGATCCCTCGCCTCGGTCAGACAAAGATTTTGAACCCGAACGTATCGATTTTTCTGGCCGTGACATCACCTTCTGATGCCTCTCCTCCTTGATACAAATATGGTTTCGGCTGCGCGCAGACCGGATCGTCAAACCGAAAAATTCCGCGCCTTTTTTGCCGATTTTGATGCCAGCAGCGCATTTCTCTCGGCGATAACTATCATGGAGATCGAATTCGGCATTGCGCGAGAACGAAGCCGTGACACCACTTTTGCCGCAGAACTTGACCAATGGCTTAACGGCACGGTGCTTCCGCGCTTCCATGGCCGAATCTTGGCCTTTGATGCTGAGGCGGCCTCTATCGCCGGCAAGCTTCCGACAGCGGACAAGCGTCCTTCTCCGGATGCAATGATCGCGGCGATTGCGCTTCTCCACGGCATGGATGTTGTTACTCGCAACACGTCACACTTTGAACCGCTTGGCGTGCGCTGCCTCAATCCATGGGCGTAAACGGTCAGCGCCCTACCGTCGCCTTGGCCGGAGTATCTTGGTTTTTACGCCGACGAAGATCACTTTCACGATCGCAATTTAACGCCGCCGTCATGATCTCCGCCGCTGCCAGAGCCGCAATCACCGCCGGGCGCTTGTCCTTCACCGCCGCGCCGCCGATCGGGCAGGTCAGGCGGTCGAAAAGCTCCGGGCGGCCGACCTCGCGGGAGAGCCAGTTCTTGAAAGTCGCGCGCTTGGTTTTCGAGCCGATCATGCCGACATAGGCGGCATCCTCGCGGCGCAGGGCTTCGGCGGTGATGAGGAAATCGAGCGCGTGGTCATGGGTGAGGATGACGAAGGAACTGCCGGCCGGAGCGTCGCGCACCAAGGCCTCCGGCATCGCCGTCAGGCAGGTTTCGATGCCCGGAACATTGGAGGCGGAGAGCTCCTCCTCGCGGGTATCGACGAGGATGATCCGCAACGGCACCAGCGAAAGCGCCATCGCCAGCGCGTCACCGACATGGCCGGCGCCGAAGACGTAGACATGCGGACGCGAGGCCATCTCGCGGTCGCTGCGGGCGATGAGAAGCGTTGACAATTCCGCGTTCATGGCCGTGAAGGAAAGCCCGACCCGGCCGCCGCAGCATTGGCCGATTTCCGGGCCGAGGGGAATATTCATGGCCTCTGCCGGGACGCCCTGCCGCAAAGCGCGGCGGGCGTGGTCGATCGCCATATATTCCAGCTGGCCGCCCCCGACCGTGCCGAAGATGCAATCGGCCGCCACCAGCATCCAGGCATCGGTGTCGCGCGGCGTCGAACCGGCCGCACCCGTCACCTCGACGAGCACGCAGTCCGGCTCGCGGCGCAGAAAATCCCTGATGTCTTCGCGCTTGGCAGCCATGCCATTCACCCGTTCTTTGCCGCGCAACGCAGCCGCTCGATGGCCAGCAGCACCCGCTCCGGTGTCGCCGGCGCGTCGATGCGCGGTGCGATACGATACTCCGCAACGCTTGCCGCCGCCATCGAGATTGCTTCGAGAACCGAGATCGGCAGCATGAAGGGCGGCTCACCGACAGCCTTGGAACGGCGGATGGTTTCCTCGCGGTTGACCGACCATTCGGCCAGCTTGACGTTGAAGATGCGCGGCCGGTCGGAGGCGAGCGGGATCTTGTAGGTCGACGGCGCATGGGTGCGCAGCCGCCCCTTGGCATCCCACCACAGCTCCTCCGTCGTCAGCCAGCCCATGCCCTGCACGAAGGCACCCTCGACCTGGCCGATGTCCAGCGCCGGGTTCAACGATTTGCCGACATCGTGCAGCACGTCAACCCGATCGACCTGATACTCGCCGGTCAACGTGTCGACGCTGACCTCGGAACAGGAAGCGCCATAGGCATAGTAGAAGAACGGACGGCCCCGGCCGTCGGACCGGTTCCAGTGGATTTTCGGCGTCTTGTAGAAGCCGGCAGCCGACAGCTGGATGCGCGATCCGTAGGCGATCCTGATGAACTCCGCGAAAGGAATGCGTTCGGCACCGATGCGGATCATATTCGGCTCGAAGGCGACATCGTTTTCGCTGACGCCCCAGCGCTCGGCGGCGAACGTTACAAGCCGCGCCTTGATCTGCTGCGCCGCGTTGGCGGCGGCCATGCCGTTGAGGTCGGAACCGGAGGAGGCGGCGGTGGCGGATGTGTTCGGTACCTTGCCGGTCGTGGTTGCCGTTACCTTGATCCGGTCGAGATCGACCTGGAATTCGTCAGCCACCACCTGGGCGACCTTGGTGTAGAGCCCCTGCCCCATCTCCGTGCCACCGTGGTTCAGGTGGATCGAACCATCGGCATAGACATGCACCAGCGCACCGGCCTGATTGTATTCCGTCTTGGTGAAGGAGATGCCGAACTTCACCGGCGTCAGCGCGATGCCACGCTTGATGATTTGGCTCTTCCGGTTGAAGGCCAGCACCGCCTGGCGCCGCGCCGCATAATCGCAGGAGGTTTCCAACTCCTCGATGATCCGGCCGATGATGTTGTCTTCGACGGTCTGGTGATAGGGCGTCAGATTGCGCCCCTCGCCGCCGTAGAAGTTCAGCTTGCGGATGTCGAGCGTATCCTTGCCGAGCGCATAGGCGATGTCCTCGATCATCCGCTCGCCGCCGACCATGCCCTGCGGGCCGCCGAAGCCCCGGAAGGCGGTATTGGAAACGGTGTTGGTCTTCAGCGGCCGCGAGCGTAGCCGGACATGCGGATAGAAGTAGCAATTGTCGGCATGGAACAATGCACGGTCGGTCACCGGGCCGGAAAGGTCGGCCGAGAAACCGCAACGGGCCGAGAAGGTGGCGTCGACAGCCTCGATCCGGCCGTCGTCATCGAACCCGACCTTGTAGCCGACGTGGAAATCATGGCGTTTCCCGGTCGCGGTCATGTCGTCGTCGCGATCCGGGCGGATCTTCACGGCGCGACGATATTTCTTCGCCGCGAGCGCCGCGACGGCGGCAAACAGGTTGGCCTGCGTTTCCTTGCCACCGAAGGCGCCACCCATGCGGCGCACGTTGATGGTCACAGCATTGGAAGCGATGCCCAAGACCTGTCCGACCATATGCTGGGTTTCGCTCGGATGCTGGGTCGAAGAATACAGCGTGATCTCGTCGTCCTCGCCGGGGATGGCAAAGGAGATATGGCCCTCGAGATAGAAATGGTCCTGCCCGCCGATGCGCATCTCGCCTTCGAGGATATTCTTCGCCCTGGCAAAACCGGCGTCGATATCGCCCCGCTCCAGCTTCAGCGGATCGATGACCAGCGGATAATTGGCGGCGGCAGCCTCCAGGACATCGGTGACATGCGGCAGGTCGCGGTACTCGATCTTGACCCTGGCGGCAGCACGGCGGGCCGCATCGCGGGTTTCGGCGATGACGGCGAAGATCGGCTGACCGTGGAACTCGACCTTACCTGTCGCAAAAACCGGGTCGTCATGCTTGTGCGCCGGGCTGACATCGTTTTCGCCGGTGATATCGTCGGCGGTGAGCACACCGATCACGCCGGGTGCGGATGTCACGGCGTCGAAATCGATCGACAGGATCTGCGCATGGGTGCGCTGCGACAGGCCGAGATAGGCGTGCAGGGTGCCGGCGGGTTCGGGAATATCGTCGATATATTCGGCCGTTCCGGTCACATGCTTGTGGCCGGATTCATGGCGCTCGTTTTCGTGGACGCCGCCACGGATGCGGTCGATCGGCTGCATGACGTTCATGATCTTCTCCTCACACAGCCTGCTTGCGGTCGAGCCGTACCGGCTCGTCGCCCTGAGCTTCAAGATAGAAGCGACGCAGAAGGTTTTTGGCCACCAGCAAGCGGTAATCGGCGGATGCGCGCCAGTCGGAGAGCGGCGTGTAGTCCTTGGCGAGCGCTTCCATGGCGGCCTCGATCGTCGCCTCGCTCCAGTCGGCGCCGGTCAAGACCGCCTCAGCATTGTCGGCCCGCTTCGGCGTTCCAGCCATGCCGCCATAGGCGATCACCGCTTCAGCGACTTTGCCATTCTCATCAAAGGCCAAGCGGAACGCGCCGCAGACAGCGGAGATGTCCTCGTCCAGCCGCTTGGTGATCTTGTAGACCGCATAGCGCGCATTCTCCTCGAGGAACGGGATACGCACAGCCTCGACGAATTCACCGAGTTGGCGGTCCTGCTTGCCGTATTCGATGAAGAAGCTTTCGAGCGGCACGGTGCGGCTCACCTTGCCCTTGCGCAGCACGACGGAGGCGCCGAGCGCAATCAAGGCTGGCGGCGTATCGCCGATCGGCGAGCCGTTGGCGATGTTGCCGCCGATCGTGCCCATGTTGCGCACCTGCTGGCCGCCGATGCGGTTCCAGAGCTCGGTGAGCTGCGGGAAATGTCTTGTGATCAGCGGAAAGGATTCGGTGTAGCTGACGCCCGCGCCGAAGGTGATTCCGGTTTTATCGACCTTGATGCGACGCAACTCGTCCAGATGGCTGAGATGCACGACGGGCGCGATATCGCGCATGAACTTCGTCACCCACAGGCCGACATCGGTGGAACCGGCAACGATGCGGGCCTTGGGCTCCGCCTCGTAGATATCGGCGAGATCATCGACGGAGGCCGGCAGCAGGAAGCGCTCGGAACCCTCGCCGATCTCGACGCGCTTGCCATCCTTCAGCCCCTCCAGTTTCTCAATGATCGTGGCGCGTTCCGCGACCAGCGGATCCCGGTCGAGATCGCCGATCACCGACACGGCCTCGGCGGCGCGGATGATGGCGGCGTAACCGGTGCAGCGACAGAGATTGCCCTGCAATGTCTTCTCGATCTCCGTCACCGAAGGCTTGGGATTTTCCATCCAGAGCCCGTAGAGCGACATGACGAAGCCGGGCGTGCAGAAGCCGCATTGCGAGGCATGCGTATCGACCATTGCCTGCTGCACCGGATGCAGCGGACCACCGGGCACGGCAAGCGAATCCACCGTGACGATGTGGCAACCATCGAGCGAGCCGACGAAGCGGATGCAGGCATTGACGCTCTCGTATTTCAGCTGGCCATCAAGCAGGCGTCCGACCAGAACGGTGCAGGCACCGCAATCGCCTTCGGCGCAGCCTTCCTTGGTGCCGCGCAGATTGCGGTCGATGCGCAGGAAATCAAGCAAGGTCTGGACCGCCGAGACGGCAGAGAGTTCGACCAGGCGGTGATTGAGCAGGAACCGGATGGAACTGCGGATCTGGACGGTCATGGCTCAGCTCCCGCGATAGGTCGAATAGCTGTAGGGCGAGAGCAGCAGCGGCACATGGTAATGCGCCGTCTCGTCCGCAATGCCGAAGCGGATGGGGATGATGTCGAGGAACGGTACGCCACCCTCGTTCCGGCCGAGATAATCGCCGGCGTGGAAACGCAGCTCATAGGTTCCAGCCGTCATCGCCTCGCCGCTCAACAGCGGCGCATCGCAGCGGCCATCATCATTGGTGCGGGTGGAACCGATCTGCTCGGTGCGCTCGTTGTCGATGCGGAAGAGATCGATGCGTAGGTTCCCGGCGGGTTTGCCGAGCGCCGTGTCGAGCACATGGGTCGTCAGCCGGCCGGCTGTTCCAGATTGCATACGTTCACCTCCCGAAGACTGCATTCATCAGGCCACTATCCGCCACCGCACTTCCCCGCGGTAGCGGGCTGATCGTTCGAGACTTTCAAATTTTTGAGGGGGAATGGCGCGCGCGTTTTCTGGTTAGAAATCGGTCTATCACATATCTGGGAGGAGTGACTTCATGAGATATCCCCGCGATCTGCAGGGCTACGGCGCCGTGACGCCCGATGCCACATGGCCGGACGGCGCCCGCATCGCCGTGCAATTCGTCGTCAACTACGAAGAGGGTGGCGAAAACTGCGTGCTGCATGGCGATATCGCCTCGGAAGCCTTTCTGTCGGAGATTGTTGGCGCCAGCGCATGGGCGGGCCAGCGCCATTGGAACATGGAATCGATCTATGAATACGGTGCCCGCGCCGGCTTCTGGCGGCTGCACCGGTTGCTGACCGAGCGCGGCGTTCCGGTCACCGTCTATGGCGTCGCCACCGCCTTGAAACGCTCCCCGGAACAGGTGGCGGCGATGCAAAGTGCCGGCTGGGAAATCGCCTCACACGGGCTGAAATGGATCGAGCACAAGGACATGGATCCGGCCGGGGAGCGCAAGCAGATCGCCGAGGCGATCCGGCTGCACACGCTTGTCACCGGCGAGCGGCCGCGCGGCTGGTACACCGGCCGCTGTTCGGAAAACACCGTCGACCTCGTGACCGAGGAAGGCGGCTTTGCCTATGTCTCCGACAGCTATGCCGACGACCTGCCCTACTGGCACGAGCACGGCGGCAGGCACCAGCTGGTCATTCCCTACACGCTCGATACCAACGACATGCGCTTTGCCACGGCGCAAGGGTTCAACAGCGGCGACCAGTTCTTCAGCTACCTGAAGGACACGTTCGACGTGCTCTATGCCGAAGGTGCTGAAGGTGCGCCGAAGATGATGAATATCGGCCTGCATTGCCGGCTCGCCGGGCGGCCGGGACGCGCCGCCGCCCTTGCCCGGTTCATCGATTATGTGAAGAGCCACGACAAGGTCTGGATCGCCCGCCGTATCGATATCGCTGAGCATTGGATGAAGGTTCGCCCGTTCGAAGCCAACGAAAACCGCCCGTCTCGCCTGAGCGAGGACGATTTCGTTGCCCGTTTCGGCAGCGTCTTCGAACATTCGGACTGGATCGCCCGGCGTGCCTTTGCCGGAGAACTGGGAGCCGCCAATGATACCGCCATCGGCCTGCATGCGGCGCTCACCATGGTCTTTCGCGAAGCGAGCGATGCGGAGCGGCTGACAGTGCTCAATGCCCATCCGGATCTGGCCGGCAAGCTGGCGCTGGCGAAACAGCTGACCGAAAGTTCGACCCGCGAACAGGCGTCCGCCGGGCTCGACACACTGACAGATGCCGAGCGCACGCAGTTTACCATTCTCAACGGCCGCTATGTCAAAACCTTCGGCTTCCCCTTCATTATCGCCGTCCGTGGCCTCGGCAAGGATGACATTCTGGC
This sequence comes from Pararhizobium polonicum, assembly GCF_001687365.1. Taxonomy (GTDB): domain Bacteria; phylum Pseudomonadota; class Alphaproteobacteria; order Rhizobiales; family Rhizobiaceae; genus Pararhizobium; species Pararhizobium polonicum. Next base: position 162,727 of record NZ_LGLV01000008.1, on the reverse strand, counting down.
GGCCTTCCAGCGCCGCATCGGCAATGACTGGCAGACCGAATTTCAAACGGCCTGCCGTCAGGTCGAGCGGATCGCCCTGCTGCGCCTGACCGGTATGCTGCCGAACTGAGGGGAAAACGATGAAGACGATCGACATCCGGCCGCTCACCCGCGAAGCCTTTGCACCCTTCGGCGAGGTTCTGGAAACCGAAGGCGCGCCAAGCTTTCCGATCAATGCGGGCAAATGCGTGCGGTATCATGACCTTGCGAAGATCGAGACGACGGGCGAAAGGGCCCGTCCGATGATCAGTCTGCTGCGGGGCGAACCCTATCCGCTGCCGCTGGAGCTTATCATGGTCGAGCGGCATCCGCTTGGCACGCAGGCATTTATCCCGCTCAGCGAGCATCCGTTTCTCGTCGTCGTTGCCGAAGAAACGCCGGAAGGACCGGGCGAACCGATCGCCTTCAAGACCGCCCCCGGACAGGGCGTCAATATCGGCCGCAATGTCTGGCACGGCATCCTGACGCCGCTCGACGGCATATCGGATTTTGCCGTGGTCGATCGCGGTGGCGAAGGCGTCAATCTGGAAGAACATTTTTATGAGGCGCCGTTCTTGATCCGCTGAACGTTCGGAAGGCAGGCCCATCTCGGCTGCCGCCGAAAAAATTTTCCGGACGATGTCGATTTCCGGAAAGCCGGTTCGTCGTTAGAATGCCAGCCCGATGAGGCCGGCTCTAACACGGAGACAGACGATGCGTGTGATGGTGCTCGTGAAAGCGACCGAAGACAGCGAAAAGGGCTTTTTCCCGACGGCCGAGACCCAAGCGATGATGGAGGCGATGGGCAAATTCAACGAGGAACTTCGAGATGCCGGCATCCTGCGCGAGGCCGACGGGCTGAAACCCTCCTCGGCGGGCAAGCGTGTTGCGTTCAATGGTTCCGGTCGCACGGTCATCGATGGGCCTTTCGCCGAGACCCGGGAGCTGGTCGCCGGCTTCTGGCTCTGGGACGTCAAGGACATGGACGAGGCCGTCGCCTGGGTAAAGCGCTGCCCCAATCCCATGCCGGGACCGAGCGAGATCGAAATCCGGCCGCTCTACGAGATGGCCGACTGGCAATGAGACGTTGATGCCGGAGGTCACGGATCTCCGTGACCGGGTGCGCTCGAAGCCGAGGGACTGAGAACCTTCGCGGGGTCTCAGGAATTGACCAGTGCTTTGGCGGGCATTGCGGATGGCTGAAGACGACACACAGCTTGCCGTTTCCGGTGATGCTAACGCACGACCCGATATGCCATGCCGAGAGAGCGTGGGGCCGTTTCCTTGAAGCCGAACTGTTCATAGAGCTTGTTGGCGGGCACATCCGCGATCAGACTGACATAGGCTGAAGCAGGAAGTTCGCTTTCTATATGTCCCATGATGGCCTTCATGATCATCTTTCCGAGCCCGCGTCCCTGATGTTCGGGATGAACGGCAATGTCCACGACCTGAAAGAAACAACCGCCGTCCCCGATCAGTCGCCCCATTCCAACTGCTGAGCCTTCGTGCAAAACCAATGCGGAAATAACGGTTCCCGGCAAACCTTTCCTCGCCGCCTCTTCCGAGAATGGGCTCAGTCCCGCCACCGCGCGAAGATGCAGATATTCTTCTGTCGAAGGGGTTCGAAGCACGACTGAATAAGCAAGCTGGTCCATCCGATATCTCCTGATCGTCTTACGCGCTCGACTTTCTCTAGCATCCCGAATCACGTCTGCCCAGAAACAGGAGCGGACGCTATCGAAAAGAAACGGGCCGCAGCGAATGCGGCCCGGACTTATGGATCAATCACCTGAAACGAGGCGGCTCTCCGCCGCCCCCTCCCCTCACTCCGCAAAGAACGCGAAGCGGATGACGAACAGCACTGCGACAATGAGCGTTGCCGGATGGATGGCCCGCCATTTGCCGGTGAACGCCTTCAGCACGACATAGCTGATGAAGCCGAAGGCGAGGCCGTTGGCGATCGAGTAGGTGAAGGGCATGGCCAGAGCCGTCAGCGCTGCCGGGGCGGCTTCGGTGAGGTCTTCCCAATCGACTTCGGTCAGCTCGCGCATCATCAGGCCGGCCACGTAGAGCAGCGCCGGTGCCGTCGCATAGGTGGGCACGGAACCTGCCAGCGGCGAGATGAACAGCGAGGCGAGGAAGAGGAGGGCGATGACCAGAGCCGTCAGGCCCGTGCGGCCACCGGCCTGGACGCCCGACGCACTTTCGACATAGGCGGTGGTGCTGCTGGTGCCCATCAGGGAGCCTGCGACGATGGCCGTGCTGTCGGCAAGCAGCGCCCGGCCAAGACGGCTCGGCTTGCCTTCCTGGATCAGGTTGGCCCGCTTGGCGACGCCGATCAGCGTGCCCGTGGCATCGAACACTTCGACCAGCACGAAGACGAGGATGACATGGATCAGGCCGCCGTGCAGGGCACCGACAATGTCGAGCTGCAGGAAGGTCGGCGCCATGCTCGGCGGCATGGAAACGATGCCGCGAAATTCGCTGACGCCGGTCACCCAGGACAGGACGGTAACGGCGAGAATGCCGATCAGGATGGCGCCTCGAACCCGCAGCGCGTCGAGCACGGCGATGACGAAGAAGCCGAAGATCGCAAGCAACGGCCCGGTCGCCTTTAGGCTGCCGAGGCCGACCAGCGTTGCCGGATTGTCGACGACGATCCCGGCGTTCTTCAGGGCGATGATCCCGAGGAAGAGACCGATACCGGTGGCAATCGCGCTGCGCAGCGACTGCGGAATGCCGGCGATCAGCCAGCTGCGGATACCCGTCACTGTCAGGAAGACGAAGATCAGGCCCGAGATGAAGACCGCCCCCAGAGCCTGCTGCCAGGTGAAGCCGAGCGCCGCCACCACGGTGAAGGCGAAGAAGGCGTTCAACCCCATGCCCGGCGCCATGCCGATCGGCCAGTTGGCGACCAGCGCCATGACGGCCGAGCCAAGCGCGGCGGCGATACAGGTCGCCACGAAGATCGCGTCGCGGTCCATGCCGGTGGTCGACAGGATGTCCGGATTGACGAAGATGATGTAAGACATCGTCAGAAATGTCGTCATGCCCGCGACCAGCTCGGTGCGGACCGTGGTATTGTGCTCACTCAGCTTGAAGAGCCGTTCAAACATATTTCCTCCCTTGGCCAGGATCGTCAGACCTCCGGCGCATGCCACTGGCCGAACCGCCTTCTCCTCCGGCGAGCCGACCACACTGTACCGATTTTCAAGCCGTTGCGGCTTGTCAGGGCCCCTGCCCGATCAGGATCCCGCGTCCCCACAGGAGATGCCGGATGTCTCATTTACGGTTTGATGATTGTGCGTTTTCGCGCGCCGGATCGCTAGCCGTCCATTTCGACGGCCCAAGCGAAAGACTTTCAAATTTTTCGGGGGACGGTTTTGGGCGGAATGGGGGCCGGCGGCCGGAAACGCCACGTCCTGTTTCGCCAAATCGGCGCTGGAACGGGTGAAACGCTGCGATTTTCCTGCCGATCATTGTGTGGGCATCGGCAGCGAAGTCAAGCGCGGCCTCAGCTGCGCTCGATATCGCGGCGAAGAACGATGGAGGTCGTCAGGTCGTCGACATTCTCCAGCATCGCCACCTCGTTCCTCAGTTCATTGAGCGCATTGATCGACCCGACCTCGACCTCGACGACAAGATCGAGCTGGCCGCTGACGGAGGAGACCTTGCGCACGGAGGAGAACCCCGCCAGGCGGTCGAGCACGCCGATCGACGGCGTCTTCTTGAGCGTCAAAAGCAGGAAGGCCTGGATCTGGCCGTCGTCCAGCTGGCCGATATCGGCGCGATAGCCGCGAATGATCCCCGCCTTTTCGAGCCGGCCGACCCGCTCGGTCGTGGCACTTCTGGAAAGCCCGATGCGGCCCGCCAGCGACTTCATCGGAATGCGCGCCTCCCGCGACAGGATGCTCAGGATCGTCCGGTCGATCGCGTCTGTATCCTGCATATTTTTCGCCTTTGAGGGAGCCGACAAGATGACGGTTATTATAAACACAATGCCGGTGCAACCGGCACAATGCCGGATGCACCATTCGTTCTGTCATGCAACTCTGGGGACAACACGGGGACGCGACATGACCGATATGCTGAAGACCACACCGGATTTCTCCATCGAGGACGCAAAGCGCCTGCTTGCCGGGCATTATGGCCTCAAGGGCACGCTGTCGCCGCTCGACAGCGAACGCGACCAGAATTTCAAGGTGATGACCGGCAGCGGTGAGACCTATATCCTGAAGATCATCAATGCAGGCGAACCGCTGGTCGAAAGCGAATTCCAGACTGCCCTTCTCAGGCATATCAGCCGGCACGCGCCTGATCTGCCGGTTCCCCACATCCGCTCGACAACATCCGGCTCCAGCCTTGCGGAGACGACAAGCGGACACGGTGTTCGCCATCTGCTGCGCCTTGTCGGCTGGGTGCCGGGCATGCCGCTCGCCCAATCGGCACGCAGCGACACGGCGCTGGAATCGCTCGGCCGCCTGCTCGGCCGTTTCGATGCGGCGCTGAAGGGCTTCATGCATCCCGGCGCGCTGCGCGACCTCGACTGGAACATCTGCCATGCCGGCCGCTCCGCCGGCAGGCTCCACCATATTGCCGGCACTGAGGATCGCGCGCTGCTCGAGCGGTTTCTCGCCCGGTTCGACATCACGGTCGCGCCGCGTCTGCCGGCCTTGCGTTCGGCTGTTATCCACAATGATGCCAATGACTGGAACGTGCTGGTTGACAGCGACAATCATGACCGGATCGCCGGCCTGATCGATCTCGGTGACGCCCTTTATGCGCCGGTGATCGCCGAGGTCGCCATCGCTGCCGCCTATGCCGGTCTCGATCATGCCGATCCGATCGGCGCTGCCGCAGCCATCGTGCGCGGCTTCCATGCGGAATATCCGTTTCTCGAAGAGGAAATCGACCTCCTCTTCGACCTGATCGCCATGCGGCTCGTCACCTCGGTGACGATCTCGGCCTCGCGCCATGCCCATACCGGCGGCAACCCCTATCTCGCCATCAGCGAGAAGCCGGCCTGGACGCTGTTGCGCAAGATGGATGCAATGAACCCGCGTTTTGCCACCGCGATCCTGCGCCATGCCTGCGGTTTCGAGGCCGCACCCGGCGCGCATGCCGTCACGGCATGGATTGAAGCCAACCACACATCGCTTCGCCCGCTGCTCGACCGGCCGGCGGCCACCTATCCGGCCGATCTCGTACCCTATGCCGATCCTAACCATCCGATGACGGTGGCCTCCGCCGGCGAGCGGCCGGACGAGGCGCAGGCGATCTGGCAAGCCTATTGCAGCGAACGCGGCGTCGATCTCGGCATCGGCCCCTGGGGCGAGGCGCGCACGGTCTATTCCGGCGACATGTTCGTGTCCCGGCTGATCGAGGAGACCCGCCGCATCCGTCATCTCGGCCTCGACCTGTTCATGGCTGCGGGCACCAGGCTCTACACGCCGCTGGCTGCCACGATCGTCAGTGTCGAGATCGAGAAAGATCCGCTCGGCTACGGCTGCCTGATTGCACTGCGCCACGAACCGGAAGGCTGCCCGGCCTTCGTCTCGCTCTGGGGGCATCTGGCCCATGAGGCCCTCGGCAGGCTGCAAGCGGGTGACCGTCTGGAAGCCGGCGCGCTGGTCGGGGAGATGGGCGCGCCCACGGAAAACGGCGGCTGGGCACCGCACCTGCATCTGCAGATTTCCACCGACACCCGCCTTTCCGCCACGGAAATCCTCGGGGTCGGCGAGGAGCGCTACCTCGATGTCTGGGCCGAGTTGTTTCCGAATGCGAATGCCTTCGCCGGCATCGCCCCGGAATTCTTTGCGAAAACCGGGCGGTCGCATGACGAGATCGTCAGGCTGCGCAAGGAATTGCTGATCCCCAATCTGTCGATCTCCTACGACAGGCCGATCAAGTTCGTGCGTGGTGACGGCGTCTGGCTGATCGACGACAGCGGCCGGGCTTATCTCGACTGCTTCAACAATGTCTGCCACATCGGCCATGCCCATCCGGCGGTGGTGGAGGCGATGGCCCGGCAGGCTGCGACGCTCAACACCAATACGCGCTACCTGCACGACAACATCGTCGCCTATGCCGAGCGGCTGACCGGCACCCTGCCGAAGGAGCTGACGGTTGCCGGCTTCGTCAACAGCGGCTCGGAGGCCAACGGCCTGGCGCTGCGCCTGATGCGGGCCCATACCGGCCGCGAGAATGCGATCGTGCTCGACTGGGCCTATCACGGCACGACGCAGGAGCTGATCGACATCAGCCCCTACAAATTCCAGCGAAAGGGCGGCAAGGGACAGAAGCCGCATGTCCACGTCGCACCCGTTCCCGACAGCTATCATGCACCCGCCGACTGGGCGGCCGGAGAACATGGAAAACGCTATGCCGAAAGCGTTGCCGAACTGATCGCCACGATGCAGGCAAAGGGCGAAGGTCCGGGCTTCTTCATGGCCGAATCCATCCCCAGCGTTGCCGGACAGGTGTTCCTGCCGGACGGCTACCTGAAGGAGGTCTACCGGATGGTGCGCGAGGCAGGCGGCGTCTGCATCGCCGACGAGGTTCAGGTCGGCTTCGGCCGGGTGGGCAGCCACTGGTGGGCCTTCGAGGCGCAAGACGTCGTTCCCGATATCGTCACCATGGGCAAGCCGATCGGTGATGGCCATCCACTGGCAGCCGTCGTGACGACGCGCGAGATCGCCGACAGCTTCAACAATGGCATGGAATATTTCAACACATTCGGCGGCAATCCGGTCTCCTGCGCCGTCGGCCTTGCCGTGCTCGATGTCATCGAGGGGCAGGACCTGCGCCGCAATGCGCAGGAGATCGGCAACCATCTGATCGCCGGCTTCCGGGCACTGCAGCAACGCTTCGAGGTGATCGGCGACGTGCGCGGCATGGGTCTGTTCCTCGGCATCGAACTCGTCACCGACCACAAGACCAAGGCGCCGGCCACGGATTTTGCCCGTGCCGTCTCCAACAGCGCACGCCAGCGCGGCGTGCTGATGGGCACCGAAGGACCACATGACAACGTGCTGAAGATGCGGCCGCCGATGATCTTTTCGAGGCGCGACGCGGACCACCTGCTCGCCGTGCTCGAGGACACCTTCGAGGCGGTTGCAGCAACGGGCTGATCGCCCCGGCCAATAGCAAACAACAAACAACAAAAGAGCCTGGCAGCGCTCTGCGCCGCCCGGACGGGGGGACACGTGCGACGTAAAAACCCGCTGGAGAACCGATCAACGCAAGCGCAGAGACTGTCTCGAGCCATCGCGGGGCCATGCTTCGCGGCGGTTTTTGCGTTTGGATGAATGACGGAGAAAAAGAGCCCTGAATCGAAAAAGCCTGCCGCGGGAGGAGGTGCGGCAGGCTTTCGAATAGAACCGAACGGCAACTGGGAGGAGGAGTGTTGCCATTCCGCAAGTGCCCTCTGGGAGGAGGAGCGAGGACACCTACAATATCGAAGCTCTGCGGGAGGAGGTGCATCACTTCGATGAGCTGAATATACATTGATTCCGCTTAAATCGTAGGCAGAATTTTGCACGGCAGCCATGCGCTATGCGCGCAGCAGATGGCTCGCCAACTCATAAATCGGTTCAAAACGGCTGCTGCTCTGATCTGCCCGCATACCAGCGAGCACCGGTGTCGGAGGGAGCTTCCGCCTCACCAGCAAAAACACCCACATCCCTCAATTCCAATGGTTTTTTTGAGAAAACGTTTTTTCATTTGACATTGCCCTTGGTAAAAGGTTTTCTCATCTCAATTGAGGGAGGATATTCTGGATACCGGGGGAGCAAAGAAGCGCATTACGATCCATGACGTTGCAGCGGCAGCGGGTGTGAGCATTTCGACCGCGTCGAAAGCGCTGAACAACACAGGACGCATGGGAGACGAGACGCGCGAACGGGTAAAGCGCGTCGCCAGCGACATCGGCTTTCGCCCGAATGCATTGGCGCGCGGCCTGCTCAGCAAGCGCAGCTTCACCATCGGGCTTCTGACCAACGATACCTATGGCCGTTTCACTTTGCCGGTTATGGCCGGTGTTTCGGAGGCGCTGGTCGATCATGGCGTTTCGGTCTTCCTCTGCGCCATCGAGGACGATCCGGCGCTGGGGCAGATCCATGTCGAGGCGATGCTCGACAAGCAGGTGGACGGCATCATCGCCACCGGCAAGCGGCTCGACAGGCGTCTGCCGGTCGATCTCTCGAACCTGCCGGTTCCGGTGGTCTATGCCTTTACCGAGGGCACGCCGAACAGCGTGACCTTCCGGTCGGACGATGCGCAGGGCGCAACGCTGGCCGTTGAATGGCTTTTGCGGAGCGGGCGGCAGCGGATTGCGCATATCACCGGCCCAAAGGAATTTTTCTCCGTGCGGGAGCGCGCCGATGCCTACAGTGCCGCCGCTGGCAGTGCCGAACCGGTCCTATACGGCCTCTGGTCGGAAAGCTGGGGGCATGACGCGATCGCGGAGATCTGGAGGCGGCCTGGAGAAAAGCCGGATGCGCTGTTCTGCGGCAACGACCAGATCGCCCGCGGGGCCGTGGACGCCCTGCGCGAGCGCGGTATCAAAGTGCCGGAAGACGTATCCGTCATCGGCTTCGACAATTGGGAGATTGTTGCGGCCCAGACGCGGCCACCGCTGACGACGGTGGATATGGAACTGAAGGAACTCGGGCGGCAGGCGGGATTGACCGTTCTGGCGCTTGCGGAGGGACGGCCTGTCGAGCCGGGCGTGAGGAAACTGCCATGCCGGCTGGTTGTCCGGCAGTCATGCGGGGGCAGCACCCCGAGGGAATGAACGCGGGCGCCGGAGGAGATGGCGCCATATTGGGAGGAGTGTCATGATCAAGCGTCTATTGGCAGCGACCAGCATCGCTACCCTGTGCCTGGTTGCCAGTGCAGCGGCGGCCGAAAAGGTGGAAATGTGGGTTCGCACCGGCGTCGGCGATGCCTTCAAGAAGGCCGTCGAAGCCTACAATTCCAGCCATGAGAACCAGGTGGCGATGACGGAGGTGCCGTTCTCGGAACTGGTGCAGAAATACGCAACCTCGATCGCCGGCGGACAGGCGCCCGATGCGCTGTCGATGGACCTGATCTACAATCCGGCCTTTGCAGCGGCCGGACAACTGGAAGACCTGACGGACTGGGCAAAGTCCCTGCCCTATTTCAATTCTCTTTCGCCGTCGCACATCAAGCTCGGCACCTATGAGGACCGCATCTACGGCCTGCCGCTGTCCGTCGAGACCTCCGTCTTTGCCTGGAACAAGGATCTCTACAAGAAGGCCGGCCTCGATCCGGAAAAAGCACCGGCCAGCTGGGACGAGATCACCGCCAATGCGGAGAAAATCCGGGCGCTGGGTGACGATACCTACGGCTTCTATTTCTCCGGCGGCGGTTGCGGCGGCTGCATGATCTTTACCTTCACCCCGCTGGTCTGGGGATCGGGCGCCGATATCCTGTCAGCCGACAGCAAGGCGGCAACGCTCGATACGCCGGAAATGCGCAAGGCGGTCGATATCTACCGCAACATGGTCAAGAAGGATCTGGTGCCCGCAGGGGCCGCCAGCGACAACGGCGCGAACTTTCTCTCCTTCACCAACGGCAAGATCGGCCAGCAGAGCCTCGGCGCCTTTGCCATCGGATCACTGGTAACGGAACATCCGGACATCCATTTTGGTGTCACGCTGATCCCCGGCGCCACCGGCGGAACATCCTCCTTTGCCGGCGGCGACAATTTCGTGGTCACCAAGGGGACGCCGAAGATCGCCGCCGTCAAGGAATTCCTCGAATATATCTATTCCGAGGACGGCCAGAAGATCATGGCGAAATACGGCAGCCTGCCGACCCGCGGCGATATTGCCGACAAGGTTCTGGCAGGTCTCGACCCGCGGCTGCAGGTCGGCATCCAGGCCATCTCCGTTGCCAAGACGCCCTACACGCTGCAGTTCAACGACCTGATCAACAGCGCCAACGGCCCCTGGGCGAGCTTCACCAACGCCGCCATCTATGGTGACGACGTCGATGGCGCTTTCTCAAACGCCCAGAGCGAAATGCAGTCGATCATCGACAGCGGCCAATAATCTCCCGGTCGCTGTGGCCGGGAGGAAAAGCCGCCTCCCGGCCAATTCTTTCAAATCCATGCGGAGCATTTCGATGACCGGTTCCGGTTCGAAGACCCCATCACCGCAGCGCAGGCGGCGGCGCAGATCGGGCTGGCGCGGCCTTGTCTACATCGCGCCGGCAATGGCGCTGGTCATCCTGTTCTTCGTCATACCGGTGATCTTCACCGGCTGGATGAGCCTGCACAACTGGCCGTTGATGGGCAGCACGCGCTGGATCGGCTTCAAGAACTACGTCCGCATGTTCCACGACGCCCGCTTCATGTCGGCGCTGCAATTCACCGCCTATTATACCGTCGTCGTCACCATCGCGATCTTCGCCGTCGCCTTTCCGCTGGCGATCTTCGTCGAGAAACAGCGGCGCTTCGTCAGCGCCTACCGCACCATCATCTTCCTGCCCGTCGTCGTCGGCCTCGCCACGGCCTCGCTGCTCTGGGTGTGGCTGGCCAATGTCGACAGCGGCTTCATCGGACCGGTTCTCAAGGCGCTCGGCTGGGTGGACAAGAGCCCCAATCTGCTCGCCACCTTCGACAGCGCCTTTCTCACGATCATCGTCATGGTCGTCTGGAAGATTGCCGGCTTCACCATGATCATTCTTCTGACCGGCCTGCAGGCCATTCCGTCGGAGCTGACGGAAGCCGCCCGCATCGACGGCGCCGGACGCTGGCAGCGTTTCCGGCACCTGACGCTGCCGCTGATGCGCAAGACCATCGCGCTGGCGCTGATCATCTCCGTCACCGGTTCGATCCTCGCCTTCGACCAGTTCTACATCATGACGTCGGGTGGGCCGCAGAACCGGATGATCTCGGTGGTCTACTACATCTTCAACCAATCCTTCGTGTCGTTCAATCTCGGCTATGGCGCCGCCCTCTCCATTGCGCTGCTCGCCATCCTCGTTGCGATCAGCATCGTGCAACTCTGGCTGCTGCGCGTCGCGGAGGAGCGGCCATGACCCCTTCAGCGAGGAACCTCTCGAAGCAACGCCGCACCCGCAAGGCCTTCCGGTCCGACAGCGCCTATCATGCGACCGGTATCGCCATCTGCCTGTTCTTTCTGGCCCCCTTCGTCATTACCTTCCTGGCGTCGTTCCGCCATGGAACAGAGGCTCGCCTGCCGCCGCTGCCGCCCTGGCCGACAAGCGGGATCAGCCTTGATTCCTACCAGTCACTCGATACGTTCGGTGCCGGTATCTGGCAGCATACGATCAATTCGCTGCTGGTCTCGCTCGCGACCGTGGTGCTGACCGTCGCCGTCAGCCTGCTCGCCGGTTATGGCTTCTCGCGCTACCGGTTTCCGCTGAAGAACGTGCTGTTCGTCCTGATCATCGCCACGCTGATGATCCCGTTCCAGTCGATCCTGACACCGCTGTTCATCATCCTCGCCAAGCTGGGCTTGAACAATTCGCTGCTCGGACTGACGCTGGTCTATGTGACACTGCAGCTGCCCTTCTCGGTCTTCATGATGCGCAATGCCTTCGACGCCGTGCCGAAGGAGATCGAGGAAGCCGCCCGTATCGACGGCGCGCGGGATTTGCGGCTGCTGGTGCGCGTGCTTTTGCCGCTGGTCCTGCCGGGCGTGGCGACCGTGGCGATCTTCGCGTTCCTCAATGCCTGGAACGAGTTTCTCGCAGCACTGATCCTCTTGTCCAGCAATGACAAATATACGCTGCCTGTCCTGATGATGGCAGTACGGGCCGGGCGTCTCGGCGCGGTCAACTGGGGCGCCGTGCAGGCCGGCGTCGCCGTCATGACGGTCCCCTGCCTGATCGTCTTCCTGCTTTTGCAACGCTACTACATGCGCGGGCTGATGGCCGGCGCGGTGAAATGATCTCAAGAAACGGATGAAGCCATGAACACGATGAAAAGAGACCGCCAGTTCCGCCCCCTGCCCGTGCCCAGCGTCGATATCCACGGCCTGTTCGGCGACCGTCAGGATGCGATCTGTGATACGACAGCCGAAACGCTGCTCGACCGCTGCGTCGAGGCCGGCATGCTTGACGCCATCGACACCAGCCAGCCAAGCCCCGGCATCGTCATCCCGATCCAGCCCTGGGGCGGCACCACGCAGATGTTCTGGGACTCGGATCTCGGCAAGTCGATCGAGACGGTCGCCTATTCGCTCTACCGCCGGCCAAATCCGAAGCTTGAGGCGCGTGTCGACGAGATCATCGACATGTACGGGAAGATGCAGGATGAGGACGGCTATCTCAATGCCTGGTTCCAGCGCGTCCAGCCCGGCCGCCGCTGGACCAACCTGCGCGACCATCACGAGCTTTACTGCGCCGGCCACCTGATTGAGGGCGCCGTCGCCTATTTTCAGGCGACCGGCAAGCGCAAGCTGCTCGACATCATGTGCCGCTATGCCGATTACCTGATCACGGTCTTCGGTCCTGGCGAGGGTCAGAAACGCGGCTATTGCGGCCACGAGGAGGTGGAACTGGCGCTGGTGAAGCTTGCCCGCGTCACCGGCAACAAGAAGTATCTCGACCTCTGCAAGTTCTTCATCGACGAGCGTGGCGCCGAGCCGCACTATTTCACCGAGGAAACCATCCGCGACGGCCGCGATCCGGCCAATTTCATCCAGAAGACCTATGAATACAGCCAGTCTCACCAACCGGTGCGCGACCAGAAAAAGGTCGTCGGCCATGCCGTGCGCGCCATGTATCTCTACTCCGGCATGGCCGACATCGCCACGGAGTATAACGACGACAGCCTGACGGCGGCGCTGGAAACCCTTTGGGACGACTTGACCACCAAGCAGATGTATATCACCGGCGGCATCGGCCCGGCAGCCTCCAACGAGGGCTTCACCGACTATTACGACCTGCCCAACGAAAGCGCCTATGCCGAGACCTGCGCCTCGGTCGGCCTGGTCTTCTGGGCCAACCGCATGCTGGGGCGCGGTCCCAACCGGCGCTATGCCGATATCATGGAGCAGGCGCTCTACAATGGTGCCATGTCCGGCCTGTCGCTCGACGGCAAGACGTTCTTCTACGAGAACCCGCTGGAAAGCGGCGGCAAACATCACCGCTGGGTCTGGCACCATTGCCCGTGCTGCCCGCCAAACATCGCCCGCCTCCTCGCCTCGATCGGCTCCTACATGTATGCGGTTTCCGAGGACGAGATCGCCGTGCATCTGTACGGCGAGAGTACGGCCCGCTTCGACATCGGCGGCGCCAAGATCGAGCTGGCGCAAAAGACCCGTTATCCCTGGGACGGGGCGATCCGTTTCGATGTGACGGCGGACACGGCGGCCCGGTTCGCCATCTCTCTGCGCATTCCCGAATGGGCTGATGGTTCGACATTGAAGGTCAACGGTCAGGCGGTCGATCTCTCATCGGCGACGATCGACGGCTATGCCCGCATCGAACGCGACTGGAAGATTGGAGACCATATCGACCTCGATATTCCGCTCAGCCCCCGCGCCCTCTTTGCCAATCCACTGGTGCGTCAGGATGCCGGCCGCGCGGCGCTGATGCGCGGACCGCTAGTCTATTGCGTCGAGGCCACCGACAATGGCCGGGAATTGAATGCAATCGAATTGACCGGCAACCTCGCCGCAGCAAAGACAACGGAAATCGCCGAGCTGCGTGGCGCGGTGGCGTTCGATATCCCGGTCACACGCGATGAAGCCGATTGGGGCGCCACGCTTTATCGCACGACGCCGCCAAGCACGAAAAAGGGAACGGCGCGGTTCATCCCCTATCCTTTCTGGGACAACCGGGAGCCGGGCGAAATGCTGGTCTGGGTCCGGGCGGGCGAACAGAACGGTGAATGACATGACCGACACCGGCGTTGTGCTGACTGACATTCGCAAGAGTTTTGGTAGCCTGGAGGTCATTCACGGCATCGACCTGACGATCGCGGAGGGGTCCTTCGTGGTCTTCGTCGGACCGTCCGGCTGCGGAAAATCGACGCTGCTGCGGATGATCGCCGGGCTGGAGGAGGTGAGCGACGGCGAGATCGAGATCAAGGGGCGCAACGTCACCGATCTCGACCCTTCCGACCGGGGCATTGCCATGGTCTTCCAGTCCTATGCGCTCTACCCGCATATGAGCGTGCGTGACAATCTGGCCTTCGGACTGAAGATGGCGCACACGCAACCGGCCGAGATCGAAGCACGGGTCAAGGCCGCCTCGGCGATCCTGAAGATCGATCCGCTGCTGGAGCGCCGTCCCGGACAGCTGTCCGGCGGCCAGCGGCAGCGGGTGGCGATCGGCCGGGCGATCGTGCGCAAGCCGGATGTGTTCCTGTTCGACGAACCGCTCTCCAATCTCGATGCGGAACTGCGCGTCTCGATGCGCATCGAGATCGCACGGCTTCACCGCGAGCTCGGCAACACGATGATCTATGTCACCCACGACCAGACGGAGGCGATGACGCTCGCCGATGTGATCGTCGTCCTGCGCGACGGCCGCATCGAGCAGACCGGCAGCCCGCGCGAAATCTACGAGAACCCGGCTAACATGTTCGTCGCGGGTTTCATCGGCTCACCGCGGATGAACCTCCTGAACGCCCGATGGCTGGGGAGCGGCAAGGTGGCAATCGGGCAGACCGAGATGGCGATACCGGTCGCAGGAGACGGTCTGAAGCCGGGCGACACAGTAAGTTTCGGCATTCGCCCGGAGCACCTGATCGTATCCACCGATGCCCCGGACGGCCTTGAGGCCCGGGTCGATTTCTTCGAATATCTCGGCGGCACGCAATATCTCTATTGCCAGCTGGCCGACGGCCAGCCGGTAACCGCCGAACATCGCGGCGCCGAGCCGATCGGGGCCGGAAGCGCCGTGCGGCTGTCCTGCGATATCGACAAGCGGCGCCTCTTCGATAGCGAAGGGCGCCGCTTGTCGTAAACCGGATAGATCTCCGACTTTCGGCGGATTACTCCGCCGCGATGGCGGCCGGGTACGCGGCGTCCGCCTCGTCTTCCCCGTCCGCCTGCTCCGGCTCTGCGGGTTTCGACTTCGGCGCCTTGCCGAAGAACAGGGCATAGCCGGCCGGAAGCACGAGGATCGTCAGCACCGTGGCGACGAGGATACCGCCCATCATCGCATAGGCGAGCGGGCCCCAGAAGACGCCGCGCGAGATGGGGATGAGCGCCAGAACCGCCGTCAGCGCCGTCAGCACGATCGGACGGAAACGGCGAACGGCCGAGCCGATGATGGCTTCCGTCCGGTCCATGCCCGCAGCGATATCCTGATCGATCTGATCGACAAGGATGATCGAGTTGCGCATGATGATGCCGAGCAGCGCGATGACACCGAGGATCGCCACGAACCCGAAGGGTGCGCCGCTGATCAAGAGAGCCGCGGCCGCACCGATAATGCCGAGCGGACCGGTCGCCAGCACCAGCATCGCCTTGCCGAAATGCTGCAGCTGGATCATCAAGAGCACGACGATGACGGCGAGCATGATCGGTGCCTTGTCGGCAATCGACTGCTGGCTTTCGGCCGCATCTTCCGCACCGCCCTGAATTTCGACCTTGTAGCCGGGTGCGAGGCTGTCGCGCAGCGGCTTCAGATCGGCATACATCTTTATCGCCACATCGTTTGGCTGCACGTCGTCCGGCAGCGTGCCGCGCACCGTGATCGTCGGCAGGCGGTTGCGGCGCCACTCGACGCCCTGTTCCAGAACCGGGACGACCTTGGCGACCTGCGACAGGGGCACGAAACTGCCGAAATCCGTCGGGATATAGATCGAATCCACCGCCGAGAGCAGATGACGGTTCGCGTCCGGTTCCCGGGCGACGATCGAGACTGTTTCCTCGCCATCGCGGAAATCGTCGAGCGGAGCGCCGGCCATGGTGGCCTGCAGCATCTGACGGATGCGCTGCGAGGTGACGCCGAGCGCCCGGGCGCGGTCCTGGTCGATCACCAGCTTCATCGTCGGAACCGGTTCGAGCCAATCGTCATGGATAGCGCCAAGCGCTGGGTTTTCGGCAAACTTCGCCTTCACCTGATCGGCGATCCGGCGCACTTCCGCACGATCCTGTCCTATCACACGCATCTGCACCGGCCAGCCGGTCGGAGGTCCGAGGAACAGCCGGTCGACCTTGCCCCGAATGGACGGAAAATCTTCGGCAAGGATCGTACGCAGCTTGACGATCAGCCGTTCGCGGGCGGGTTCGTCATGCGCCATGACAAGAAGCTGGGCGAAGTTGGGATTGCGCAGCTGCTGGTCGAGCGGCAGGAAGAAGCGGGGAGCGCCCTCGCCGATATAGGTAGCGATGAACGTCTTGTCTGTGTCGTCGAGTATCTTTGCTTCCAGCGCCTTCGCCTGGTTTTCCACTTCCTTGATGCTGGTGCCTTCCGGCAGCCAGAGATCGACGAGAATTTCTGGACGCGAGGACTGCGGAAAGAAATTCTTCGGAATGAACTGGAACGCCCAGAGGCTGGTCGCGAAGGTGACGAGCGTCAACGACAGCACGATGATGCGGTGGCGCACGGCCCAGCCGACGGCTCCACGAAGACGACGGTAGAAGCGCGTGTCGAAAACGTCGTGATGTTCGCCTGCATGATGCCGCTGCTTGAGGATCATGTAGCCAAGCCAGGGCGTGAAATAGACGGCCACGAACCAGGAGACGACCAACGCGATACCGACGACATAGAACAGCGAGCGGACATATTCACCGGCTGTCGAGGCGGCAAATCCGACGGGGATGAAGCCGGCCGTGGTGATCAGCGTGCCGGTCAGCATCGGAAACGCGGTCGAGGAATAGGCGAAACTGGCGGCATCGAGCTTGTCCAGCCCCTCCTCCAGTTTCCGCTCCATCATCTCGACGACGATCATCGCGTCATCGACGAGCAGGCCAAGGGCGATGATGAGAGCACCCAGCGAGATGCGCTGCAGGTCGATGCCCAGTTCGTACATGATGGCGAATGTGGCGGCCAGAACGAGCGGGATGGCAATCGCGATGACGAGACCCGAGCGCCAGCCGATCGACAGGAACGAGACGACCAGAACGATCACCAGCGCCTCGCCGAGCGCATGCATGAATTCGCTGACGGCGTCGGTGACGACTTCCGGCTGGTTGGCGATCTGATCGACCGCCACGCCATACGGCAGAGCCGATTCGAAGCGTTTGTAGGTCTCCTCGACCGCCGCGCCGACATCAGTCACCTTGAACCCCTTGGCCATGACGACCCCAAGCTGGACGCTGTCCTGCCCGTTGAAGCGATATTTGCGCTGATAGGGGTCCTCCAGGCCCGACGACACGGTGGCGATATCGCCAAGACGGGTGACCTGACTGCCGGATCTAAGCCGAAGCTCGCGGATATCCGATGCCTTGGTCAGTCCGCCTTCGACGGAGATACGCACCGAGCGCGTGCCGGTATCGACGGAACCGGCCGGATCGACATTGTTCTGTCCCTTGATGGCGTTCTGTACGTCGGTCAGCGTCAGTCCCCGGGAGGCCAGCACTGCGGAGGAAATGTCGATGTAGATCTTTTCCGGCTGGTCGCCGATGATCACGGCCTTTTCGACGCCGGGCGTCGTCAGCAGCATGTCGCGCGCCCGGATGGCGAATGTCTTCAGCTCGGGGTAGCTGTAGCCCGCGCCGCTCAGCGAATGCAGAGTGATGAAGGTATCGCCGAACTCGTCGTTGAAATAGGGGCCGAGCAGGCCCTGCGGCAGTTCATTGGCGATATCGCCGACCTTCTTGCGCACCTGATAGAAGGCATCCGCCACGTCGGCGCCGTTGGTATCGCCCTTGACCTGCAGGGTGATGATGGCGCTGCCGGCGCGGGTATAGGAGCGGACGAAATCGAGATGCGGCGTTTCCTGCAACTTGCGCTCGATCTTGTTGACGACCTGGTCTTCCATCTCCTGGATCGAGGCACCCGGCCAAATGGCCTGCACGACCATGACGCGGAAGGTGAAATCCGGATCCTCCTTCTGGCCCATGCGCATCAGGCCAAGCACGCCGGTGATGAGGATCAGGCCGAAGAGGAAGCGGGCGATGCTCGGATGCCCGATCGCCCAGCGCGACAGGTTGAAGGACTGCTTTTGATCGGTGGAGGTGGTCATCGGCGTTGTTCCGCTTTCGATGGATCTAGGGTTCAGCGCACAAGCTGGGCGTTGCCGCCGGCATTATCGGCGGACGCGGATTGCTGCGTCATTTCGCTGTCGAGTTTCACCTTGAGACCTTCCGTCATGAACTGCGTACCGGCGGCAACGACGATATCGCCAGGCTTCAACCCGTCCGTGATCCGCACGCCGTCGCCGGTGAAATCAGCAACCTTGACCGGTCGGGAATGCACGGTCCCGGCGGCGCGGTCGACGGTCCAGACGATCGGCTGATCATCCTTCCTGGCAAGTGCGCTAAGCGGGATGGACAGCAGTTGCTGCATGTCCGCGGCGGAAGCCAAGATGCCGGCGGTCATGCCGAGAAGCACGTTCGGATCGTTCGGCAGGCTGACGCGGACGGCAAAGGTGCGCGATTGGGGGTCGGCGCTGCCGGCCACCTCGCGGACCTTGCCCTGCAACATCAATGCGGCATCCGACCAGAAGCCCACGGTGACGATTTTGCCGGGCTTGAACTGGGCAATGTCCGTCTCGGGGATGGCCACCAGAACTTCCTTCTCACCATCGACCGCGACGGTGACGACCGGTGTTCCCGAGCCGACGACCTGGCCGATATCGGCGCTGACGGCGGTAACGATACCGTTCTGATCGGATTTCAGATCGGCGTAGCTCACCTGGTTTTCGGCCTGCTCCAGAGTCGATTTTGCAGAATCGCGGGTGGCGACAGCCTGATTGTAGCTGAGCACCGCCTGCTCAAGCTGCGATTTCGGCGAGACATTCTTGGCAAACAACTGCTCGGCGCGGACGCGGACCAGTTCGGCGGTCTCGACCTGCTGTTCGGCGGCATCAAGGTTTGCCTGAGCGCTGCGAACCGCAAGCGCGTAATCGGCCGGATCGATACGGGCGAGCAGATCGCCGGATTTCACCCGCTGGCCGATATCGACGAGGCGCGCGGTGATCTTGCCGTTGATACGAAAGCCGAGGTTCATTTCGGTGCGGGCGCGCACCGTGCCGGAATAGCTGAGCGTGCGGCTATTGTCGGCCGCTGCAATCTCGACCACCTTGACCGGGCGCACGACCTCTGCGGTCTCGGCCTTCTGCTCCGAGCAGGCGGACAAGGCGAGGGCCGCGACGGAGATGACGGCGGCAATGGACAAACGACGGCGGGACTGGCTGGGCGAAGACATGTTCGCGCTCCTGATCTTGAAATGAAGTGTCGAAAACGAGCCGTTGGCCAGCGGCTTTTATCTCAATGCCTTGATGGCAAATTCGATGAGCTCGCCGGGCATCGCCCGGTTGGGTTTGGAAAGACATTGGGCCACCATCTGCGGATGGCACATGTTGACGGTCGCAGCGCCGAAGCAGCGGGCAGCGGCGGCGGCGTCCTGCTCGGCAAACTCGCCGGCGGCAATGCCCTGCCGAATGATCTCTTCGATCAGTTCGTGGATCCGGTCGATGTGCTTTTCAATGACGTGCCAGTCACGCTCGATGGCGACGATGACCATCTCGTGCACCTTTTCCTGGTCCATCATCGCGGTAACGATCAACTGGTGTTGCGCATTCAGATATTGCCGCAGACGATCGGCCGCGCCGATCGGCCGGCGGGAGATTTCCAGGGCCTGCTGATAGCCGCCCTCGAGCATGCGGCCGCAGACGGCCTGGTGAATCTCGGTCTTCGACGCAAAGAAACGGTAGATGTTGGCGGGCGACATGCCGAGATCGCGCGCGATGTCGGCGACGTTGGTTTTGGCGTAGCCATAATGCCGGAACAGACGCTCCGCGCTATCCAGTATGCGCGTCACATTGTCCTGCCGGGCAGCATCCAGGATTTCCGTGTTGTCATCCATCCTACAATCTTTCGATTTACGACTGACGAATTTTGAATTTCGTCAGTCGTAAATCGAAAGTTGCCATCTGTCAACAGCCGGCATCCACCAGCAAAATTGCAGGCCTTCGTTGATCTCGCCAACAAAACGCGTCAAGACCGTAGCCGACGATGATGTGAGGACATGATTTGGAGACCACGCTTTATCTGCCGATCAAACGCTTTCTCGAGGCGGCCGGCTACAGCGTCAAAGGCGAAATCGCCAGCTGCGACCTCGTCGGCCTGAGCCCCGACGAGCCGCCTGTCGTGGTCATCTGCGAACTCAAGCTCAGCTTCAATCTCGAACTCGTCCTGCAGGCCGTCGACAGGGCGGCGGCAAGCGACGAGGTCTGGATTGCCGCCCGTGTTTCGGCCAAGGGAAAGGGACGCGAAAGCGACCGCCGCTACCGGGATCTTTGCCGCCGGCTTGGTTTCGGCATGCTCGGTGTTTCCGACAACGGCACGGTCGATGTCATCGTCAGCCCGGTTGCGCCGATGCCGCGCAAGAACGCGCGCAAGCGGTCGCGTCTCGTCAACGAGCACAAGAAGCGCAAGGGCGATCCGGCCGTTGGCGGCAGCACCCGGGCGCCGATCATGACGGCCTACCGCCAACAGGCGCTGGCCTGCGCCGCCGCCCTGCAAGCGGGCCCGTTACGCCCCCGGGACCTGAAACCGGCCGTCCCGACGGCGATGAATATCCTGCGCGGCAATGTCTATGGCTGGTTCGAGCGCGTCGAGCGCGGCATTTACGGCCTGACACCGGCTGGCGCCGAAGCACTCGCGCGCTGGCCGTCGCCATCGCCGGAAGGCGATGTGGAAGTTGCCGCCGAATAACCGCGAATGCGCATCCGGCCGGAACGTCAGGCGATGACCGCAGCGGAGATCTTACGCAGCATGCACACGATCGCCTGATCCAGCACCGGGTCGACCGGCAGCGCCTGCGACGACAGCTTGACGATCACGGTCGCCGTGGCCGGATCGATCCAGATCCATTGGCCGTGAATGCCGATGGCTGCCAGTTCTCCGCCACCGGTCTCGTACCAGTAATTGCGGTAGCTGCCGGTTGGAAACAGCGTCGTCTGGTCGCCGTTCTGCCAGGCCTCGCGGCTGCCGCCCGTCCACAGGTCTTCGATGAAAGACTGCGGCAGCAGCCCGCCGCCCCGTGTGCGCACGCGTTCGCCGGCCAGAGCCAGATCGCGGGCCGTCGCCGACATGCCACCGGCGGCGCGGGCGGTGCCGATGCGGTCGACTGTGATCATGGCATCCGATCTTGCCCGCATCGGCTTCCACAGAGACTGACTGAGCAGCGTGGCCAGCCGCGCACCGGCGGCCCGCTCCAGCACGATGCCGGCCAGATCGGTATCGGGCGAACGGTAGGCGTGTTTCTCGCCATGCGCCCAGGGGCCTTTTCCGATGCTGCAAATGAAGCTTTTCAAATCCGGCGCCGGATCTTCGGCTCTATCGGGGTTCCATCCGGTGGCGCGGCGGTAGCGGTCGAAGCCGCCCGAGGTGTCGAGATAATCCTCGACGAAATCGACGCTGATCTCCATGTCGAACAATTGCTGCACCGTTGCATCCGCATAGGCGGAACCGGCGACCTCCGGCACGTAATCGACAATCAACCTGTCGAAGGAGAGCAGGCCTTTCCCCGCCAGAATTCCGGCGAGCAGCGCCGTCAGCGATTTGGAAACGGAGAAGATGATATGCGGCCGGGCCGGATCGGAATGGCTGGCCGACCATTCGGCGACGATATGGCCATCCCGCATCACGACGAGTTCGTCGGTTTCGCTCGCGGTCAGAAATGCTTCCAGCGGGACCGTCACGCCGTCAACGCCGGGCACCTCCAACGTTCCGAGCGCGCCGAGATCGAGAGAGGGCGCCTCGCTCTGGCTGTCGGCGGCAATAACGGCCGAGGGCACGATCTCGCTGACATTCTGGAAGGACCAGCGGCAATAGGGCGCCGTTCGCCAGTTGGCGAGCGTCACGTCCGCGCGGGTAAAATCCGTCATGCCCTGTCTCCACCGTCTGCGGTTGCCAATGCGCCGTAAAGCTCAGGGCGGCGATCGCGGAACATGCCCCAGGCGGCGCGGTTGTCGGCGAGCGACTGTCTGTCGAAGCTGGCGATCAGGACCGCTTCGCCGTCCCGCCCGGCGCTGGCCACCAGCTGTCCGTCCGGACCGGCGATGAAGGAGGAGCCGTAATAGGATTGCGACAGGCCGCCGATCGTTTCGGAGCCGACGCGGTTGGCGGCGACGACCGGCATCATGTTGGCGGCGGCATGGCCACGCATCACCATGCGCCAGTGTTCCATCGTGTCGAGATCGGGCCGGGCGGGCTCCGAGCCGATCGCGGTCGGATAGAGGATCAGCTCGGCGCCCATCAGCGCCATGGCGCGGGCCGCTTCCGGAAACCACTGGTCCCAGCAGATGCCGACGCCGATCGCGCCGAACCGGGTCGGCCAGACCTTGAAGCCGGTATCGCCGGGCCGGAAATAGAATTTCTCACTGTAGCCCGGCCCATCCGGAATATGCGATTTCCGGTAGATGCCGAGGATCGTTCCGGCATCGTCGATCATCGCAAGGCTGTTGTAGAAAGCCTGGTTCTTCCGTTCAAAGAAAGAAACCGGCAGCACGACGCCGAGTTCGCGGGCCAGCGCCTGCATCGGCGCGATCACCGGATGATCGGCAAGCGAATGGGCCCGGGCAAAATGGACCGGATCCTGCGTCTGGCAGAAATACAGCCCTTCGAAAAGCTCCTGAACCAGAATGATATTCGCGCCCTCAGCCGCCGCCCGCCGGATCAGGCGCGATGCGGTGCCAAGATTTTCGGCAAGGTCATCCGTGCAGGCGAACTGGACGACACCCAGCGTCACGGTCGATGCTGTTGTCATCAGGCACCCTCGAAACCGGTGAGAACGCTGACGGCGTTGACGCCGATTTCCGCGACGGCATAGCCGCCTTCCATGACAAACAGGGTCGGCAGGTTCAGTTGCGCGATGCGCTCGCCGATCTTCGGAAAATCCTCGGTCTTCAGCTTGAACTTGCTGATCGGATCCTTCTCGAACGTATCGACACCGAGCGAGACCACGACGACATCCGGATTGTAGGTCACCAGCTTGCCGCAGGCGTCCTCCAGCGACTGGCTCCAGCGCGCCCAATCGGTGCCGAAGCGCATGGGATAATTGAGATTGTAGCCCTCCCCCTCTCCGGCACCACGCTCGTTGGCATGACCGAGGAAATAGGGATATTCCTGCATCGGATCGGCATGCAGGTTGATCACCTGCACATCGGCGCGGGAGTAGAAGATTTCCTGCGTGCCGTTGCCGTGATGATAATCGACATCGAGGATCGAGACACGTTTCGCCCCATTGTCGCGGAACCATTGCGCCGCCACCGCCGCGTTGTTGATGTAGCAATAGCCGCCCATGAAACCGGCGCCGGCGTGATGGCCCGGCGGACGGCAGAGCGCGAAGGCGGCGCGTTCGCCGTCCTTTACGAGACCGGCGGCCGTCAGTGCAACATCATGCGAGGATTTGATCGCATCCCACGACCCTTCGACAATGCCGCAGCCCGCATCGAAGGAATAATAGCCGAGCAGCCCGTCGATGAATTCCGGCGGAACGTCGCCGCGCAGGCCCCGCGTCGGCCAGGTGAAGGGCAATGCCGTACCGTCTCTGCCTTCGGCGATCCAGCGATCCCAGATCGTCGGCAGGAAATCGAGATAGTCCTGGCGGTGGATGCGGGCCGCCGTCATCAGATCATGCGGCTCAGGCCCCAGGATCGTGCCCAGCCCCACGGCCTTGATGCGCGCAAAAACATATTCGGCACGCGAGGTCAGTTCGTAGCCGGGAACGATGGCGCCCGCGACGAGCTCGAGCTGGTCGGCATGGCCGCGATGGCGGGGCGAGAAGACAGTTTTCATGAATATATCCGTCGGCACACAGTGAAACGCACCCCGCCTGCCGGGCGGGGTGCGGCGATCGCAGGCTTACTTCTGCAGTTCGGTCCAGATCCTGGTATAGAGTTCCTGGACCTCTGGCGGGCAGGTCTTGGAGGGAACCCCGCGTGCTGCGAACTCCTTCGGCACGTCGATTTCCGGCGCCCCCTTCATATCGGCCGGCATGAACGCATCGGAACCGGCAATGCCGTTGGCATAGCGGTGGAAGCCGGAATTCATGCCGGCATTTTCCGGGTCCATCATGAAATTCTGGAACAGCTTGGCGTTCTCGACATTCTTGGCATCCTTGAGGACGGCCAGATTATCGCTCCAGTCAACGAAGCCTTCCTTCGGATAACCATAGTGAATCGCCGGGTTCTTCAGGCGCTGGCGAAATGCCGAACCGTTCCAGTCGCTGGAGGCTGAAAAATCGCCGGAGCCCATCTTCTCGATGGTGCCGTACTCCATCGCCACCCAGTTCGGCTTGGCCTTGACCAGCGTGTCGCGCACCTTCTTGAGGATGGTCAGATCGCCGGTGCATTTGGTGCCGCCATTGTAAAGAACGGCGGCGTCGATGACGTCGTTCATTTCCGGCACGACGTTGACCTTGCCCTTCAGCTCGTCCGGCGTATCGAAGATGATGGCCCATGTATTGATGTCGCCCTTGTAGACATCGGTATTGACGACGGTTCCGACCGTGCCCATCGCCCACGGAACGGTGTATTTACGGCCCGGGTCGAAATCAGGATCGACCCATTCCTTGGCGACGTTCTTGAAATTCTCCATCTTGGCCGGATCCGTTTCAAGCAGCAGGCCTTCGGAAATCCAGATGGGGATATAATTTTGCGAGGGAACGACCATATCGAAACCGGAGCCGCCCTGGCGAACCTTGGCGAGTGCCGTGTCGTTGGAGTCATAGTCGGTGATCGTCACCTTGACCTTGTACTGGTCCTCGAATTTCTTGATCATCTCGGGGCTGGTATAGTTGCCCCAGTTATAGATGTTGAGCTCCCCTTCCGCGCGGGCGAGGCCCGCCGATGCCAGGAGCGCGGCCGTCAAGGCCACGGTCGCAGTGATCAGTTTCATGGTGCTGTTCCCTTCTTTTCTGTTAGACGCGTTTCCTGTTGACGATGAAGAAGACGGTAACGACGCAGATCGACAAGAGCAGAAACAGCGTCGAGATCGCGTTCATTTCCGGCGTAACGTTGCGGCGGATCTGGCCGAGCATGTAGGTCGGCAGCGTATCCTGCCCTGCGGATTTGACGAATTCGGTGATGACGACATCGTCCAGGGAGATGACGAAGGCCAGCATGAAGCCGGCGAGAATGCCCGGCCACAGCAATGGCAAAGTGACGTAACGGAAGGCGTTCCAGGGCGTCGCGTAGAGGTCGGCGGCGGCCTTTTCCAGCGTCAGGTCCATGTTTTCCAGCCGTGCCCGGATCGGCAGATAGGCAAACGGAATGCAGAACGCGGTATGGGCGGCGATGAGGTAGCCAAGCCCGGAATACCCGGTCCAGATCTTGATGCGGGCAAAGAAGATCAGGAGCGCGACGGCGGTAACGATCTCCGGGATCATCAGCGGCTGGTTGATGAAGGCATATTTCAGCGTCAGACCCCGATAGGGTTCCGTCCGCGTCGTGGCCAGCGCCGCCATCGTGGCCGCGATGGTGGCGATGACGGCCGCAATCGCGGCAATCTGCAGGGACCGCAGCGAGGCATCGATCACCTGCTGGTTTTCAAATGCCTTGGCGAACCATTGCAGCGAAACCCCTTCGAAGGACGCGAGCGAGGTCCCGGCATTGAAGGAATAGAAAACCAGAACGGCGATCGGCAGGTAGAGCGCGAAAAAGCAGATCATCGCGATGGTGGTAAAACCACGCTGACGCCGGATCGAGAATGTTCTAGCCATGCCGGTTCCCCTGAGATCCTGCGTTGCGGACATAGAACAGCAAAGCCACCATGACGATCAGCATCAGCGTGATCGACAGCGCCGATCCGAGCGGCCAGTTGCGGCCCTGGCCGAACTGCAGTTCGATCAGGTTGCCCAGCATCATGTTCTTGCCGCCGCCGAGAATGCTTGGCGTCACATAGGCTCCGAGCGCCGGGATGAAGACAAGGATGGAGCCGGCAATGACGCCCGGCTTGACCAGCGGAATGATGATCCGGCGCAGCACCTGAAACGGCGTCGCGTACAGGTCATACCCGGCCTCGACCAGCCGGAAATCCAGCTTTTCCATGCTGGCATAGAGCGGCAGGACCATCAGCGGCAGATAGACATAGACCATGCCGGTCAGGATGGCGCCGTCGGTGAACAGCATCTGGACCGGCCTGGCGATCAGACCGGACTTCAGCAGCAGGCCGTTGATCAGGCCCTCGTTGCGGATGATTTCGAGGATGGCGAAGGTGCGGATCAGAAGGTTGGTCCAGAACGGGATGGTGATCAGGAACAGCCAGAGTTCGCGCGTCTTTTCCGGGCGGGTCGCAATGAAATAGGCCGTGGGAAAGCCGACCAGCAGGGTCAGAACGGTGGTAGCCAGCGACAGCATGACCGAGCGCATGAAGATCGATACATGCGCGCTGGCGAGCGAGAACGTGCCGTCGAAAATATCCTTTTCCAGAACGACGCTGACCCAGCCGTCCAGCGACGGCAACCATTGCACGTCGCCATAAGGACCTGGCGTCAGGAAGGAATAGACGAGAACGATCAGCAGCGGGCCGGTGGCGGCAACAAGGATGATCAGCAGGGCGGGAAGCGAAAGCAGCCACCGTTTCCGGATGTCCCTGCTCTTTTCCGCCTCGATGGTCCCGGCTGCGTCCAACATCTCAATTCCTCAGGACCCGGGCGGCGTTGGCTTCAAGCGCAATGCCCACCCTGTCGCCTTCGGCAAACCGCGCCCTTTGCAGCGGCTTGTTCTGTTCTCGCAGGGTAAACAGCGTTTCCCCGTCCGAAAGACGGACGTGATAGTGGGTGTCGGTGCCGAAATAGACGACGTTTTCGAGTGTTCCGGTCATCTGGATGGCGGCCGGCTGGTCCGGCGGGCAGAGCGTCGCGTGCTCCGGCCGCAACACCACCGTCACCTCACCCTCGGCCTTGAAATCCTGCGGCACCGTCGCCGAAATCCGGCCGGCAACCGGCGTATCGACGTCGGCCACGCCATCGGCCACGGATGTGATCCGGCCCTTGAGGAAATTGGTCTCGCCGATGAAATCGGCGACAAAACGATCGGCCGGCGCGTCGTAGATTTCTCTGGGGTTGCCGACCTGCAGGATCTTGCCCGACGACATGACGGCGATGCGATCCGACATGGTCAGCGCCTCCTCCTGGTCATGCGTCACGAAGATGAAGGTGATGCCGGTTTCCGCCTGCAGCCGCTTCAATTCGATCTGCATGTCCTTGCGCAGCTTGTAGTCCAGCGCCGACAGCGGCTCGTCGAGAAGCAGGACCTTCGGCTGGGGGGCCAGCGCACGGGCCAAGGCGACGCGCTGCTGCTGCCCGCCGGAAATCTGGCTCGTCCGGCGGCCGGCGAGAGCCTCCATGCGCACCAGCTTCAGCATGGCGGCGACGCGATCCCTGACCTCCTGTTTCGGGCGACCAAGCATCGTCAGGCCGAAACCGATGTTTTCCGCGACCGTCATGTGCGGGAAGAGAGCGTAGCTCTGGAAGACCGTATTGACCGGGCGCTTGAAGGGCGGCATGGCGGCGATATTCTCGCCGTTCAGCATGATGTCGCCGGAGGTCGGAAATTCGAAGCCGGCAATCAGCCGCAGCAGCGTGGTCTTGCCGCATCCGGATGGCCCGAGAAGCGTGAAGAACTCGTTCTGCCGGATTGCGACCGATGCCTCGTCGACGGCGGCGAAAGCAAACTCGCCGAAGCCGAATATTTTGCAAACATTGCGAATTTCGACCGCGTTCAATTCCGCCATATGCGGCACACTTAACCTTGCATGAAGCTGCTGTTCCCTGCCTTTTCGGCTTTGCGCTAGGTGACCACAGCGCCTCCACGTTGACAACACGATTCTGTTTTACGAAGCAAAAATATTTATCGGCAGGAAAAACTGATGCGTCCACCGCAGATCGTCGTGACGGGCCGGATGGTGTGGAGCGCCTCGGGAGCGACCGTCTCGATATCACCGCCGAGAATGACGATATCAGCGAGATAACCTTGCCGGATCATACCTTTGCGGTCCTCCTTGAATTCCGCATAGGCACCCTCGACGCAGTAAGCGGCAAGCGCTTCCGTGAGCGAAAAGGACTGATCCGGATCGCTTTCCGCCCAGCGTTTGCGGATGACGGCGGCCTCGACGCCGATGATCGGATCGATGGGGGAGACCGGCCAGTCGGAGGCAAAGCAGATGCGTGCACCGGCATTTTTCAACGTCCGCCAGGCGTAGCTGACCGGCCAGCGCGCCTCACCGATGCGCGATACGGTCGGCTCCAACGGCACACCGGCGCAACCCGGCGGATGCGGCGGCTGCATGGAGGCAATGACGCCAAGTTCGGCAAACCGGGCGATGTCGTCTGCATGCACCACCTCGATATGCTCGATGCGATGGCGGCTGTCGCGCGCACCGTTTTCCCGCCGTGCTGCCTCGTAACCGTCCAGAACGGCACGAACGGCGCCATCGCCGATGGCGTGCACGGCAATCTGCAGCCCACGCCGGTCGGCCTCCACAGCGACCGCGCGGAAACTTTCGGGCGTAAAGAGACCTTCGCCGCAATCCCCCGGCTTGTCAGCATAGGGCTCGACCATGACCGCGGTCCAGCTGTCGAGCACGCCGTCATAGAACACCTTGACGACACCGGAGGACAGCCAGTCGCTGTCAAAGCGGCGGGCCAGATCGGAGGCCTTTTCGAGCATGTCGAGCGACATGAAATTCTTGAAATGAAACGGGATCATCACCCGGCACGGCAGACCACCGTCTTCTCTCTCGATCGTCGAGAGCAGCTCCAGCTGGTAGAGATTACCGTCCATGTTCTGGATGGTGGTGATGCCGTGCTCAGCGCAATATTCAAGGCCGCGCCGCATCACGGCGATATCCTGCGCCCATTCCGCTGCATTCGGATAGGGATCGGGCTCGCCGCCCGTCGCCAGACCGAGGCGGTAGCGATCAAACCCGCCGGCAGCCTGCAGCGGGCTGAAGGCTTCCATCTCGCGCAACTCTCCGATCGCAAGACCGTCCTCGCCCATTACGACCTCATTGCCCGGGCCGAGCGCGGCGCCGTGGAGCATGCCGACCAGTTCGAGTGCACTGGTATTGGCCCAGGCGGTGTGATGATCCGGTGCGAAGAGAACCAGCGGTTGGTGCGAAAGGATCGCGTCGAGGTGCTGGCGTGTCAGCCGTTCGGTGTCGCCGAGGATCGTATAGTCGGCCCCTTGCGCAAACAGGACTTTGTGCCCGCTACGGCTTGCCGCATAGGCCTGTACAGCCTCGGTCAGCGCCGCCAGCCCCTTCACCCCGGCCAGCTGGAGATGATCGAGTTCGGCAGCACCCGAAAACAGGTGCATGTGGTTTTCGGAAAAGCCGGGAAGCACCGTGCCTCCGGCTGCATCCACGACCCTGGTTTCCGCGCCCCGAAACAGCTCGATCTCCGCTTTGGAGCCGACGGCGACAATCCGGCCGGAGGCGAGCGCTATCGCCTCGGCGCGGGGATTGTCCTCATCCAGCGTCAGAACGCGCGCGTTGAGAATGATGATATCGGCCGTTTGCGTCATGCGGATACTCGCTGCTTGCCATGAATGAGGCATGAGCTAAGCCGATCCGGCCGCGCAATTCAACCGGGATCCGTGCCCGTCGCTACCATCCGTCCAAAAGCACGCACTCCAGCATGTCGGCGAAGAAATCGGCACTTTCCCGCGACAGGCAGAGCGGCGGCTTGATCTTCAGCACGTTCAGATGATCCCCGGTCGGCTGCATGATGACGCCCAGTTGCAGCAACCGGTCGCAGATCGCAGCCGTTTCTCCGGTCGCGGGCACCAGCGTCTCGCGGTCGCGCACGAATTCCAGCCCGAGATAGAGCCCCATGCCATGCACGGCACCGACGAGCGAAAACCGCTGGCCCAGCGCTTCAAGGCGGCGTTTCAGGTGATCGCCGACGATGCGGGCGTTTTCCTGCAGGCTTTCGTCGTGCATGATATCGAGCACGGTCATGCCGACGACGGAACTCACCGGGCTGCCGCCGGCGGAGGAGAAAAAATATCCCTCCTTCTCCAGCGCATCGGCGATCGCCTTTGTCGTGATGACGGCGCCGAGCGGATGACCGTTGCCCATGCCCTTGGCGACGGTGATGATATCGGGAACCACGCCCTGCTCTTCAAAGCCCCAGAAATAATGGCCGAGACGGCCATAACCAACCTGCACCTCATCGGCGATGCAGACGCCGCCGCGCGCCCGGACCGTCGCATAGATCGCCTTGAGATAACCGGGCGGCAGGGGAATGCCGCCGGCGTTGCCGTAAACGCACTCGCAGATGAAACCGGCTAGCCGCTTGCCCTCCGCATCCAGCTTTTCGAGCACGGGAGCGACGGCAGCGACATAATCGGCCGTCGAACCGTTGCCGCGAAACGGGCCCCGATAGGTATTGGGCGACATCACCGGGTGCACCCAGCCCGGCCTTGTCGTCAGCGCCTGCGGATTGTCGGCGATCGAGGTCGACACCGCGTCGCTGGCGACCGACCAGCCGTGATAGCCTTCCAGCAGGCAGAGCATGTCGCGGGCACCGGTGGCCGCCCAGGCCAGCCGAAGTGCCAGGTCGTTGGCTTCCGAGCCGCTGTTGACCAGAAACACCGTGTCGAGCCCTTCGGGCGCAAGCGCCGCCAGCCGTTCGGAAAACGCGGCTACCGAGGCATAGTGAAACCGGGAATTGGTGTTGAGCCGCTGCCATTGCCGGTGCACGGCTTCGGCCAGGCGTGGATGGCCATGGCCGAGGATGGAGACGTTGTTGACCATGTCGAGATAGGCACGGCCCTCGACATCGACCATATGCTCGCGCCGGCCACGCTCGATCTGCGGCGGTGTCTCGTAGTAGTTCTTCTGCGGCCTGGCGAAGTGGTTGTGGCGTCGCGCGAGAAGGGCTGCACTTTCCGGTGCTGGCGCATCGCAATCGAAGCCAAGCAGATGCGCTGGCGAAGGACATAGCGCGGCCCATGCCGCCGCATGCGCCGGCGCCGCAAACAGCGGCGGCACGATATCCGTATCGCGGCAGAGCTGGACGCGCAGCAAGGCCTTTCGACCCGGCATACCAGCGAGGGAGCCAAGCGGCTGGCCGCGACCGGCAGCTGCCTCCAGTCCGGGCAAAGCCTCGATACCGGTCAAATGAAGGGCTGCATCCTCCCCTTTCAGAACAAGGCCGCTGCCAGTGGATTTCAGAACGCCATCAAAGGGCGCAGCGACGCTCGCGCCCGTTGGCAAAAACAGATCGACATGCAGCGCAAAGGTTTCGGAAGGCTTTGACGAAAGCAGCACCGTGCGGGTCAGCCGGTATTCGCCGTAGCGGGTTGCGGCGAGAGGGTGTTTGCCGGACGCGTCCCGCAGCAGGTTTGCTTCGAGCATGGGTTCCGGCCATGGCTCACCGTCGAACAGCGGGCTTTGCGTATCCAGCGCGACCGTCGCAACCTGCGCCAGATCGATTTCCGGCAACAGCAAGCTGCCGGCGATCGGGGGGACCGGGGCAAGCGAGCGCCCCACGGACTGGGCGATTGCCGTCTCCATCAGCGCTGATGGTACAGAGACCGCGACGTCGAAGATCATGCGTTCGTGGTCGATATTGCCGGCGACGTAAGGATTGTCCGGATCAAGCGCCAGCTGCTGTTCGCTGCTGGCCACCAGCACGGCGGACCGCGCCACGATCAGCGGCCAGAGCGCCCGCAATTCCGCATCATTGAGCGGAAAAATCGCGTGAAACGCCTTGATCGCGGGCAGAATGACGAAGGGATCGCCATCGGCATGATGCAGCAGCGAAGCACAGGTCACAGCGAGATCGGCGACAAGCCAGCCGTTGATGATATCGCCGAAATCGATCACCCCGTTCGGGATCAGCTGGCCCTGCTCGTTCGGTTGGCTGACGACATTGTCATCGGTCACGTCATGATGGATCGCCTGCAGCCGCAGCTCCGGCTTCAGAGCGTCGAGCCGTTGCATGGCCGTGTTCATCGCCCGCGCGATCCGTTGCTTTCGGTCCGCGTCCTTCACAGCGGACAGGAGATGGTGCACGACCGGGCCTGCGTGACGCAGATCCCACTGCAGCTCACGTGACAGGCCGGGATGGACGAAATCGGAAAGCGCCAGGGCAAGCCGGCCACCGAGCGCGCCGAGTGTTGCGATCGTGACCTCGGGAAGATGTTTCCGCTGTGTCAGCGGCTCGCCCTTGATATAGTCGAGCAGGCGGATCTGATAGTCCTGCCCGCGCACCGTAACGAACACGATGTCCGCACCGTTGACGGCAGCGATAACCCTCGGCACGCGCGGCGTGCCGGGTTTGGTGGCGATATGGCGCAGCGCGGCGTTCTGCGCTTCGAGCTCGACGGTCGCATAGTCCGCGCGGCAGATTTTCAGGACGAAACGCCCGTTTGCGGTGTCGATACGATAATTGCGATCCTGCTGGCTGCCGAGCTCGGCGATCGGTCCCACGAGACCATAGTGGGCAGCAAAAAGGCCGGCGGCCTCTTTCGCAGTCACATCCGGCCGCGACAACGCAGCACGCTGCAAAAACGCTTGTTCCACTCTCTCGCTCCCCGGAATCACACCACCCACAGATTGGCACAGCCGGGAATGAACGCGAACGAAAATTGACCGCCCCCCGATCCGGCTGCTGCTACTCCGGACGGAGAGCCCTCAAACGCGAAACGCCCGCTGCAAGGCAGCGGGCGTTTCGATCAGTCTCTTTGGCCGGCGGTATTCGCTGTGATCAGCGAGCGACCGCTGCGCGGGCGATGCTGCGGATGTCCGAACGATCGATGCCGAGATCGCGCAATTCGCGCGTGGTCATGCGGCCGAGTTCGTTGACTGTCTGACGATACTTGCGCCAGTTGTTGAAAGAGCGTGCTACGTTCATGCTGATCCCCTTTCCAGGGCTGTCCGGTGCCGGCAGCCAGTCGGTGGCGCCGTTGTTATTTGATGGCCGGGATATAATCCTCCCGATTGTGCTGCAACAGCGCCAATACGGCAGACCACCCATGCACGGGACGCATAGTCGATTTGGTCCTCCCCTCTTTGCGATTGCTGCCGGCCTGCAGCCGGTACGCTTGTTCCCCGCATCGGTTGACAGGGCCCCGAAATGGAGGCACGCAAAGGGCAATTCCGGCGCCATTGTGAAAGCACCTTCATGGACCGTTTGGTCGACCGTCCGAGGATCATCGAAAATCTTCTCGCGGACGAGACGCCGGTGACGGTTCTCAATGCGCCGGCCGGCATGGGGAAATCCTGCATCCTGCAGCTTCTGGCCCGCCATTTCGCGACCGATGTCACCTTCTCGACCGCGGCGCCCGAGCCCACCGGCGCGAGCGCTCCGGTCCTTTGGGACATCCCGCCCTATGGGACGCCGGCCCCGATCCCCGATGGTTTTCTCGCCGGACAGGGGCGGCTTATCATCGCCAAGCGTCCGGATGTGGTTCTGCCAGGATTGTCGCGTGCGCTCGCCTATCGGCA
The DNA here is from genome assembly GCF_001687365.1 of Pararhizobium polonicum. Classification (GTDB taxonomy): domain Bacteria; phylum Pseudomonadota; class Alphaproteobacteria; order Rhizobiales; family Rhizobiaceae; genus Pararhizobium; species Pararhizobium polonicum. Next base: position 129,128 of record NZ_LGLV01000008.1, on the reverse strand, counting down.
TGCCCGGGTGATCGACACCGAAGCCCTGCTCATGTCGCCGGACGAGCTTCGGCCGCTGTTTGGCGATCCGCGTGCTGAGGCCATCCTCGCCGACACGGCCGGCTGGCCGCTGGCAGTCTTCAACGACAATCTGTTTTCACCCGATGATGCGACGATGAGCACATTCCTGCAGAGCGAGATGCTCGAGACGATGCCCGAGGCCGATCTGGTTGATTTGCGCATCCTGCTCGATGGCGGCACTGCCAGGGCATTCGAGGACCATGGCCTTCTGCCTTTTGCCAGACCGGATGGAAACGGCGCACTGCGTTTCGGCATGCCATCCATCACGCAGGCCCTTGACGAGGCGTTGCACCTGTCCATCGCAGCGCGGATCAAGACCGCCGCAGGCGCCAAAGCCATCGCCGAAGCCTTTGCCGAGCGCGGCCGGACGGTCGACGCGATAGAGACCTTCCAGAATGCCGGCTTTTTCGACAATGCGCTGCGCCTGTTCGAAAAGGCAGGCGGCAATTTCTTCATCTATTTCCACGGGCCAAAAGCCTTCGAAAACGTGCTGGCCGGATTTCCGCGCACCTATGCGATGCAAAGCGAGGAACTGGTTCTGTCGCATGCGCTGCAAGCCTTGAAACAGGGCGACGTCTCCCGCGCGCGCCGGCTGCTTGCCGACCGATACGGCGATTCAGCCAACGATCTCGGCATGATCTTTTCGGCCCGGTCCGTCTTTTCCCGCGAGTTCCGGGCCTTCCGGCTGCTGATGCTGCTCTACGAGGATTATTTCTTTAGCGAGGAACTGCTCGACCGCGCCTATGCGCTGATGGCCGAGTTTCCGATCGACGATCATCTGTTTCGCGGCAGCTTCTACAATTCGGTGCTGGAATTCTACATCCGCAACCGCCGCTTTGCCGAGGCCGAGGACGTGGCCCAGCGGGCGATGTACCATTACAGGCAGGCCGGATCACCGATGCTGGCCTTCTATATCAGCCTGCATCAGGCCCTGATCCGGCTGCTGATGGGCGACGCGCTGACCGCCCGCAAACATGCGGCCCTTTCGTCCGCCAGCTTGAACGCAATGGGCTTCGAAAGCCCGAACGACAGGCGGCTGCAGGTGCTTCTCGATGCGTGCGTCGAATATGAAGGCGGCAAGGCAGAGCCGCTGGCGCGGTTTCTCAGCCTGGAAATCGACGATTTTTCCCATGGCGAGATCTGGCCAAGTCTTCTGGAGTTCGCACTGCACTACGGCAGCCAGGCTCTCGGCGAACATTTCTCCACCATCGCCGCGCGCAGTTTTCTCGACCGCTGGCGGGTCTATCAAGCGTCGAACGGCCAGTTCCAGACGATGATCTCGATCCGCGAGGCGGCGGTGCTGCAGAATGCCAATCGATGGCAGGAGGCAGCGGAACATCTCACCGCGCTGAAATCCCGCGTGGACCGCAGTTTCGTGCTGGCAGGCGGAGATGAACTGGTGCGGCTCCACGAGCGCGACGAACTGGCTCTCGCCCTCATCTGGCTGCGCCAGATCGTCTACGAAATGCCGGGGCGCGAAGACCTGGACGGGTTGATCACCACGATGATCGGCAACCTGCATATGACGGATAGACAGCGCATGGCGGCAGAAATCTGGCTTGCACATGTCAGCAAGCGTCAGCGCAACCTCACCAAGGCGCGCGCGGTGCTGCAAAAGACCTTCGGTGATTGCGCCCGCCTGGGAACCATCGCGCCGCTGGCCGAAGAGCGGGTGTTTCTGCAGGAACTGATCGACAACCAGCGCATCGGCGGCTTTCTGGCCACGTCTTCGCCGATCCGCCAGATCATCCGCAAGCTGCGCGACGCGGGACGCCTTGCAAGCGACACCGGCAACCGCAGCGAACTTTCGCGCCGGGAAAGCAAGATCCTGCTGATGATTTCCGAAGGAGCTGCCAACAAGTTCGTCGCCAATACGCTTGGCCTCAGCGAGGCCACGGTGAAATTCCACCTCGGCAACGTCTATCGCAAGCTCGGCTGCCGTAACCGGCAGGAAGCCATCAGCTCCGCGCGCGCGCTGGGTCTTGTGAGCTAATTATGCCGCTGCAATAGCCCGCCTTTCCGGCATCTTCTGCGTAAAACCTATACCATTTATGATAAAACCTATACCAGCACCGTGTTGAGCGCCCCGCCGTGCCATGCAATCTTTCCCACAGGCCTTGAACAAGAAGGGCCTGCACTCAACGCGGTGTTCGACGTATCGGAGAGCCAGCCTGCCCCAAGACCGGGCTTGGCCGCCGGTTTCGGATTGCATCCGCGCAGCATTCAGACGGCTTGATCCAAGGCGCAACAGGTGCCGGGCAAAGCCGGATAAAATACGACAATCCAGAAGGATTGCGACGGGAACCTTTTTCTTCAAACCGGGAGAACCTATGCGTAAGCTCCGATTTATCGCCTCGACGGCAGCCGCCGCCGTCCTGCTTGCCGGCACCGCTGGAACGGCTGCGGCCAAAACGGTCGTGACCATGAATACCGTGCAGATCTTCGGCACCATCGATCCGGCCAAGATTTCCGATTACACCGACTACATGGCCGCCGTGAACCTCTACGACAGCCTGACAAGCGTCGATTCCAAGGGCGCTATCATTCCCGAACTCGCCGAAAGCTGGACGGTTTCGGATGACGCCAAGGAAGTAACCTACAAGATCCGCGCCGACGCCAAATTCTCCGACGGCTCGCCCGTCGAGGCCTCTGACGTCGTCTATTCCTTCGAGCGGCTTTTGCGGATCAACCAGGGTCCGGCCAATCTGTTCGCCGATGTCCTGGCGCCGGGATCGGTCGTTGCCGTCGATGCCAAGACGGTGAAGTTCACCCTGTCGAAAACGTTCGCACCGTTCCTTGCCACCGTCCCGGCCGTGTTCATCGTCAATGCCGACGTCGTCAAGGAGAATGCCGGCAGCGACGACGGGCAGACCTATCTCTCCACCAAGGTGGCCGGTGCCGGAGCCTACAAGCTGGTCGAATGGGACCGTGGCGCGAAGATGACGATCGAGCGCGACCCAAACTATTACAAGGGCTTCGGTGAAGGCCCGATCGACGAGGTTCGCTGGATCGTCACCAATGACGAAGCCACCGTGCGGTCGCTTGCCGCATCCGGCGAACTGACGATGACCAGCCAGTATCAATCGCCTGAGACCTACAAGGCGCTGGAAGCCATGGGCCGTTTCAACATCGTCAGCCAGGATACGGCGACGGCCTTCTATCTGAAGCTCAACACCAAGGTGCCGCCGACCGACGATATCCATATTCGCCGCGCGCTGGCGTTGGCGACCGACTATGCGACAATCCGCGACGTCATCCTGCCAGGCGGCGAGCTGACATCGCCACTGCCGTCCAGCTTTGCCGATTTCCATGCGTCAGACATCGCCGCACCGAAATACGATCTGGAAGCCGCCAAGGCGGAAATCGCCCAGTCGAAATATGCCGGCAGTGAAATCCCGATCACGCTCGGTTATGTCGCCGGAACCAAGTTCGAAGAGGAAATCAGCCTGCTGATGCAGTCGAACCTCGAGCAGCTCGGCTTCAAGGTGACCCAGCAGGCCGATCCATGGAACCGGATCACCGAACTTGCCACCAAGGTGGAGACGACGCCGGCCGTCAACCAGATCTTCTTCGGACCGACCTATCCGTCGCCGGATTCGATGTTCTTCACCCAGTATCATTCGAAATCGGCGGGCACCTGGGCCTCGGCCGAATGGCTGCAGGATCCGGCCATCGACGCACTGATCGACGAGGCGCGCTCGACCGGCGATATCGCGAAACAGGCGACCATCTATCGCGATCTGCAGCACAAGCTGGTCGAGCTTCAGCCGGACGTCTTCCTGATGACCCAGAAGGTCCAGCACGCGATGGACAAATGCCTGACCGGCTTCAACGCCGTTCCCATGCAGTCCTTCGACTACGACTTCACGCGCTACAGCTGGACCTGCAAGTAAGACAGGAACAGCCCTTCCGGTCCGCGCTGCCACGCGGGCCGGGGAATAGTCCGGAAAACCGGGTGTGCGACGGCCGCTTGCCGGTCACCTTCCTTTCAATATCCGTTCGACAAGGCTGGAACATTGGAATTCCTCCTCTTCCTTCTGCGGCGTGTTTTGTGGTCCCTGCTGGTGCTGTTCGGGCTCTCGGTGGTGATCTTCTTCATCGCCCGCGCCATGCCCGGCGATCCGGTTCGCCTGGCGCTCGGCCCCCGCGCCAGCGCCGAACAGGTGGAGCAGCTGCGTGAAACGCTGGGTTTCAACCAGCCGCTGATCCAGCAATACGGCATCTACGTCGCGGGTCTTGCCAAGGGCGATCTCGGCCGTTCGCTGCTGACCGAGCAGCCGGTGGCGCAGGATATCCGCCAGACCTTTTTCGCCACTTTCGAACTGGTGCTATCGACGATCACCATCGCCTTCGTCCTCGGTGTGCCGCTCGGCGTTGCCGCTGCCCGATGGAAGGATCGATGGCCGGATAATCTGGTGCGGATGCTGGCGATCTTCTCCGCCGTGACCCCGAGCTTCTTTCTGGCGCTGCTGCTGCAGATTCTTGCCGGCTACGTGCTGCACATCCTGCCGACCACCGGCCGCCTGCCGCCCGGAATGGCGTTTGCCGCCGATATCACCGGTCTGTTGACCGTCGATTCACTGCTGCATGGCCGCCTCGATGTCTTCGGCGAATCCCTGCGTTACCTGCTGCTGCCGTCCTTCGCACTGGCTGCGGCGACAATGGGTCAGATTGCCCGGATCACCCGTTCGTCGATGATCGACGTTGCCAGCCAGGATTATGCTGAAGCCGGCCGCGCCTTCGGCGTTCCGGAACGGGTGCGGGTGTTCAAATACATGCTGCGCCCGAGTTTCGTGCCGCCGCTGACCATCCTCGGCCTCGAATTCGCGTCGATGCTCGGCAATGCTTTCGTGGTCGAGCTGGTGTTTTCCTGGCCGGGCATGGCGGCCTACGGCGTGCGTACCATCATGCAGAAGGATCTGAACGCCATCATGGGGGTCGTCATCGTCTCCGGCGTCTTCTTCGTCCTCGTCAATCTCGTCATCGATGTGCTGGTCGGCATTGTCGATCCGCGCATCCGCATCCGGGGGAGACGCTGATGTCCGACGTGTCGCTACCTCAGGCCGAAAACAGGCGCCTCTCCAACAGCTACCAGAATTGGTACCGCTTTTCGCGCAATCCGACGGCGGTGATCGGCGCCGCGATTGTCATCATCTGTGTGCTCGCCGCGATCTTTGCGCCGCTGATCACACCCTATCCCGAGCATGTCGGTGCGATGGTGAACTTCCGGGCGCGGCACCTGCCGCCGTCGTTCGAATACTGGTTCGGCACCGACAATGTCGGCCGCGACATCTTTACCCGCGTCGTCTACGGAATGCGCATCTCGCTGCTTCTGGCTTTCGTCGTGCTCGGTACGGCGGTGCCGATCGGCACCATTCTCGGTCTTCTCGCCGGCTATTTTGGCGGCTGGGTCGAGGTGGTGATCATGCGCGTCACCGATATCGCGCTGGCCATTCCGCCGCTGGTCATGGCGCTGGCGGTCGCAGCCGTCCTGTCGCCGGATCTTGTCAACTCGCTGCTCGCCATCGCCGCCCTCTGGTGGACCTGGCATACGCGGCTGATCTACTCGATCACCAAGCAGATCCGCAGCCAGGAATTCATCGAGGCGGCGGAAACGCTGGGGGCCAGCAAGTTCCATATCCTCTTCCGCGAAATCCTGCCCAATTGCGTCTCCGCCATTGCCGTCAAGACCTCGCTCGATTGCGGCTTCGTCATCCTCGTCGGCGCCTCGCTCTCCTTCCTCGGCCTCGGCATCCAGCCGCCGACACCGGATCTCGGGACCATGGTCGCTTCCGGCGCCTCGTTCCTGCCCGACTTCTGGTGGGAATCGGTACTGCCGGGCCTCGCCATCCTGTTTCTCGCGCTCGGCTTCAATCTTCTCGGAGACGGGCTGCGCGACCTCTTTGACGTACAGGAGGTCAGATGAGCTTTCCCCTCCTCAAGGTTCGTGATCTCTGCGTGGAATTCACCACATACGGCCAGACGCAGCAGGTTCTGCGCAACGTCAATATCGAGGTTCCCGCCCGCTCGCAGGTGGCGCTCGTCGGCGAAAGCGGTTCCGGCAAGACGGTGACGATGAAGGCCATCATGGGATTGCTGCGCCAGCCGCCGGCCCGCATCACCAAGGGCGAGATCTTCTATGACGGTGCCGATCTTTTGACCATGCCAGCCAAGGAACGACTCCGGCTACGCGGCACCGCCATGTCGATGGTGTTTCAGGACCCGATGAGCTCGCTCAACCCGGTCTTCACCATCGCCGACCAGATGGGCACGATCCTCAAATATGCCGACCGGCGTCTCGGCCGTAACCGCTCGAAAAAGGAACGCATTGCCCGCGTCCATGAGGTCCTGTCACAGGTCCGCATGCGCGATCCTGAACGCATCGCCCGCGCCTATCCGATCGAGCTTTCGGGCGGCATGCGCCAGCGCGTGCTGATCGCCATGGCGCTGCTGAGCGAACCCGATCTGCTGATCGCCGACGAGCCGGGCACGGCGCTTGACGTCACGACACAGGCGCAAATCCTCAAACTTCTGAAGGATCTGGTCGAGGCGCGCGGGCTGGCGCTGCTGATGATCACCCACAATCTCGGCGTCGTGCGAGAAACCTCGAACTACGTCTACGTCATGAACAAGGGCGTCATCGTCGAACACGGCGAGACTGCGCAGATCTTCGACGCGCCGAAGGACGACTATACCAGGAGCCTCATCGACGCCGTGCCGCGACTGACCGGCGGCAGGCGCTTCGGCCAGCAGGGAGCCCTGGTATGAGCGGCCCGATGCTGGAAATCCGCAACCTCTGCAAAGCCTTCCCGACCCGCAACGCCTTCGGCCGCAGGACCGGTGAGGTCCGCGCCGTCGACAATGTTTCCTTCTCGATCGACAAGGGCAGGGTCTATGGGCTGGCCGGCGAAAGCGGCTCGGGCAAATCGACCATCGCCCGCATGATCATGGGACTGGAGCGGCCTGATAGCGGCGACATCCTGATCGACGGCCGCAGCATCACCGACCGTTCGAGTGGCCGTGTGCATGGCCGCCAGGTTCAGATGGTGTTCCAGAATCCCGGCTCTTCGCTCAATCCGCGCCGTACCGTTGGCCAATCCGTCGCCGTACCGCTCGATGCCCACGGTTATCCGCGTGCCGGCAGGCAGAAACGCATCACGGAGCTTCTCGACATGGTGCAACTGCCGGCGAATTTTGCGCAGCGCTATCCGCACGAACTGTCCGGCGGCCAGAAACAGCGCGTGGCAATTGCCCGTGCATTGGCCGTGGAGCCGAAACTCCTGGTGCTGGACGAACCGACCTCGGCGCTCGATGTTTCCGTGCAGGCCAAGGTGATGGATCTTCTGGCTGATCTCGGCCGGGAGATGGATCTGACCTATCTCTTCATCTCGCACGACCTCAGCCTGATGCGCAATTTCGCTGGCGATGTCGGCATTCTCTATCGCGGCGTCATCGTCGAACACGGCACATCCGATGCCGTGTTCGATCACCCCGCCCATGACTATACGCGCCTTCTGCTGGCCTCCGTCCCCGTCATTTCCAAGGAGGAGGAAGCCCTGCGCCCGCACATACCCCTGATCGACGGGGAAATCCCGACGCCCGAAATGTTGATCGCGCTTCGACAACAGGCGGTCAAACAGACCATTACCAATGAGGTTCAGACAGATGATTAGAATTGGCATTGATGTCGGCGGCACCAATACGGATGCCGTGATCATGAATGGCACGGAGGTGATCGCGGGCGTGAAGTCCGCGACCACGGCTGACGTTATGAGCGGTGTCGTCAACGCACTGCGCGACGTTCTCGCCGCATCCGAAATGGATGCGTCCATGGTCGATTTCGTGATGATCGGCACCACGCATTTCACCAACGCCGTCGTGCAGCGCCGCGACCTCGCCCAGACGGCTGCCGTGCGCCTCGGCCTGCCGGCAACGGCATCGCTGCCGCCGATGGTCGATTGGCCGGAAGACCTCAAGCAGTCGATCGGCAACCACACATACCTCGCCCATGGCGGTAACGAGTTCGACGGACGGGTGATCTCGCCGCTGGACGAAGACGAATTGAAGGGCATCGCCAGGGATATCGCCGCCAAGGGCATCCGCTCCATCGCCATCACCTCGGTGTTTTCTCCCGTCAGCAGCGATTTCGAGAAGCGCGCCGGTGAAATCTTCGCCGAAGCCCTTCCCGGCGCCCATATCACGCTCTCCAACGAGATCGGCCGCATCGGCCTGCTCGAGCGTGAAAACGCCGCGATCATGAATGCCTGCCTGCGCGATCTCTCCGCCCATGTCATCGAAGCCTTCCGCAACGCCATCCGCGAGGCGGGCATCAAGGGCAAGTTCTTTCTGACGCAGAACGACGGCACGTTGATGGATGCGTCCTTCGCCGAGAAATTCCCGGTGCTGACCTTCGCCTCAGGCCCAACCAACTCCATGCGCGGCGCCGCCTTCCTCTCCGGCGTCAGCGAGGCCATCGTCGTCGATATCGGTGGTACCACCTCGGATGTCGGCTCGCTGCACAAGGGCTTTCCGCGCCAGGCGACGGTCGCCGTCGAAGTCGGCGGTGTGCGCACCAACTTCCGCATGCCCGATGTGTTCTCCATCGGTCTTGGTGGCGGCTCGCATGTGGTCGAGACTGATCACGGTATCAAGGTCGGACCGGTTTCGGTCGGTTACCGCATCAAGACGGAAGCGCTGATCTTCGGCGGCGAGACGCTGACGACCACCGATGTCACCGTCGCAGCCGGCAGAGCCGATCTCGGCGATGCCTCGAAAGTCGCACATCTGCCGAAAGAGCTGCTGGAGCGCGTCCAAGCGAAGATCCATGACATGCTGGAGGATTGCGTCGAGAAATCGCGGCTTTCGCCGGATCCGCTGCCGGTCATCGTCGTCGGCGGCGGTTCGATCCTCGTCAACGGCCCGATCGGTGGCCTTGAGGTGATCAAGCCTTCGCATTTCGGCGTCGCCAATGCCGTCGGTGCTGCTATCGCCCAGGTTTCCGGTGAAGTCGACCGTGTCTATTCGCTGGCCGAGCTTGGCCGCGACAAGGCGCTCGAAGATGCCAAGAGCCGTGCCGTCGAAGCGGCGGTCGCAGCCGGTGCGTCGCGGGATTCCATTGAAATCGTCGATGTCGAGGATGTGCCGCTCGCCTATCTGCCCGGTAATGCCACCCGCATCCGCGTCAAGGCCGTGGGAGAGCTCCATGCCGGTTGAAGGTTACCTGCTGAAGGAAGAGGATCTGGTTCCCCTGTCGATGGGCGCTGCCCTGCTCGGAACCGGCGGCGGCGGCAATCCCTATATCGGCATGCTGCGGGCACGCGAACTGATGCGCAAGGGCGCCGAAGTCAGGATCATCCCGCTGGAAGCCCTGGCGGATGACGCATGGGTCGCGGAAGTCGGCGGCATCGGCGCGCCCGTCGTCGGCGTCGAGAAGATCGAGGAAGGCGGCGAATGCTACCGCGCCATGCGTGCCGTCGAGGAGACGGCGGGCGTCACTGTTTCGGCCGTCATTTCGGCCGAGATCGGTGGGGCGAACTCGATCGAACCGATCATCGCCGCCGCCATGGCCGGGCTCCCGGTCGTCGATGGTGACGGTATGGGCCGCGCCTTCCCGGAAGTGCAGATGACCACCTACATGATCTACGGCGCTGATGTCGCTCCGGCTGCGATCGCCGACGACAAGGGCAATGTCGTCGTTTTCAAGGAAATGGTCGACATGTTCTGGCTGGAGCGGTTTGCCCGCGACGCCTCTGTTGCCATGGGCGCCGGCGCCGGTTTTGCCGTTGCCCCGATGCGCGGCGATTTCGTCCGTCGCACCGCCGTGCCGGGCACGGTCACCCAGGCGATCGAGATCGGCCGCACCATTCTGGAAGCCCGCGCCAAGCGGCAGAATGTCGTCGATCGGGTCGTGGAGAGCACCGGAGCGACCCTGTTCTTCACCGGCAAGATCACCGACATCAAGCGCGAACTCACCGGCGGCTTCTCCCGTGGTCACGCGCTGCTCTCCGGCGTCGGCGATTGGGCCGGGTCCGAGGCCCGCATCGCCATTCAGAACGAAAACCTCGTTCTCTGGGTCGATGACAAGCCGGTGGTGATGGTGCCGGACCTGATCGTCAATCTGGAAATGGACACCGGCGAACCGCTGACGACGGAAATCCTGCGCTACGGCCAGCGCATCGCCGTCATCGGGCTGCCGGTACACGATCTGATGAAGACACAGCGTGCGCTCGAGATCGTCGGTCCGAAGGCGTTCGGCTATCCGGAACTGACCTTCCAGCCGCTCGAATTCCGCACTGCGTCGAAGTAGGAGAAGACACCCATGAAAATCCTGCGGACAATCTACGCGGAAGATCTGGAAGATATCGCCATCGGCGGCGCCATCCTCGGCACCGGCGGCGGCGGCGATCCCTATGTCGGCAAGCTGATGGCACAGGAAGCCATCCGCAAGCACGGGCCCGTCAAGCTCGTCGATATGGCCGACCTGCCGGACGACGCACTGATCGTACCCGTCTGCATGATGGGCGCACCGACCGTGATGACGGAAAAGCTGCCGCAGGGCGACGAACTGATCATCGCGTTCCGCAAGCTGGAACAGTTGCTCGGCCGCAAGATCGATGCCGTGCTCTGCGGCGAGGCCGGCGGCGTCAATTCCACCACGCCATTCGTCGTCGCGGCCGCCACGGGCCTGCCGCTTGTCGACGGCGACGGCATGGGCCGCGCCTATCCGGAATTGCAGATGGTGACCTTCACCATGCATGGCGTTTCGGCAACGCCGATGGTGCTCTGCGACGACAAGGGCAATTCGCTGGTACTGGAAACCGTCGACAATGCCTGGACCGAGCGCCTTGCCCGCGCTGCAACCGTGGAAATGGGCGGCTCGGCGCTGCTTGCCTTCTATCCGATGAGCGGCGACGTGGCGAAGAAATGCGTCGTGCGCGGCACGCTGACGCTCTGCGCCAATCTTGGCCGCACGCTGCGGGAAAGCCGGGCTGCCAACGGCAATCCGGTCGACGCCATCAGTGACATGCTGGGGGCCACCCTTCTCTTCCACGGCCGCCTGACGGATATCGACCGGCGCACCATCGGCGGCTTTGCCCGAGGCACTGCGCGGTTCGATGGTGTCGAGGAATGGAAGGGCCAGACGTTCAAGCTGGATTTTCAGAACGAATTCCTGATGGCCGAGCGTGACGGCGCGATCGTCTGCACGACGCCGGATCCGATCACGCTGCTGGAGGCCGAAAGCGGCAATCCAGTGACGGCCGATTCTCTGCGCTACGGGTTGCGGTTGGTGGCGCTGGCCTTCCCGTGCAATCCGCAGTGGCAGACACCTGCCGGCATCGCACTCGTCGGTCCACGGTATTTCGGCTACGATGCGGACTATATTCCTTACCAGGTCCTCGGTCATGCGGGAGGCAGGGATCAAGCGAGCCCCGCCTGAAGCCCGAGGCCGGCATTCGTTTCATCGCTGGAACTTTTCGTGACCCGACGCGTTGCAGGCGCAGAGGGAAACAGGAGTTTCTGTCATGCTCGCAAAGTTTTCTTATCTCGTATTCGGCTTTGTTCTCGGTGCCGGCCTGCTGCTGGCACTGACAATGGCAAACCACACGACGCTGTCGAAAACGAGCCGCCTGAACGGCACGGCCGCGCCTGCGAATTTTGTCATGGAACGTTTCGGTTAGACACGCCGCCGCAGGCCATCCTGTTTGAAGTCCCTCGCGCTCACGTCTGGGCGCGAGACCATTACCTCATGTTTGAAAGCCGCTCGCCCCGGAGACCTGCGGCCTCACGGCAGCAATGTCCGCTGCATCGACAGGAATAGCCCCTTGAGTTCCGGTTCCCGGACGCGGCGGGCCGCCTCGACGCAGGACACCCACTCGCTGATGCGCTGGCCTTTCTCCCGAAAGGAATCGGAAATCTCTTCGACATCGAGCAGATGCACCTGAACGCAGCACGGCGCGCGCTGACCGTTATCAAGCACCTTCAGGTAGGTGAAATATCCGAACGGCCTTTTCTTCGCCTTGCCGCGCACCCCCGCCTCTTCGAAGGCTTCGATCGCGGCGACCTCGTGCGGTTTCTTGCCCGTCATCGGCCAGCCTTTGGGGATAATCCAGCGACCGCTCTCGCGGCTTGTCACCAAAAGCACCTCGAACAGGCCGCGATCCGGGCGCATCCGGTAGCAGAGCGCGGCAAACTGCTCACGCATTCGCTCCTTGAGCAGCGCACCGGTATAGGGGGCGAGTTCGGATAGAAACGTCCCGGGTTTTTTCGAGGATTTCTTCGACACTCCACCCATGGCGCTCAGCCGCCCCGGATCGAGCTTCGCCAGACCAGATCGGCGTGCAGGCGCACTGAATGATGTTCAGGCTGTGCGCTGTCGCCTACCAGCCAGGAAACGGCTTCGCGCGCAATCATGTCCACCGGCTGCGCAAACGTGGTCAACTGATAGGATGACCAGGCGGCCTGCTCGATATCGTCGAAACCGGCCACGCAGATCTGATCGGGGATGGACATGGAAAACTGATGCCGGGCGGCATCCATGAAGCCGCAGGCCAACAGATCGGTGGCACAGAAGACCGCGTCCGGACGATCCTTACGGGTCAGAAGCTGCTGGGCGACAACCCGGCCGCTTTCGTATCCCGTATGACCGAACCGTTCGACGATCACATCAAGCCCCAGCGCCTTGGCGGCGGCAACGAAGCCGCGCTCGCGCGCCATCAGGCTCGGCGTACCTGCCTGCGAATTGGCAAAGGCAAGCTTGCGGCACCCGGCGCGCACGAAAGCCGTGGCAACGCGCGCCGCCGCATCGGCGTCGTCAAGATTGATGCTGAGCGGCCCTTCCCGGTCGTCATCGCGGTTGATCAGCACCAGCCGCTGGCCGTTCTTCAGACAGAGGTCGGTGATCGACTTGTCCGGCAGGCCGGAGAGGATGATCGAGGCATCGGCGCGGTACCGGATGGCCTGCCTGAGCGCGAGATCGACACTGCCGTCGGAACGGTCGGTATTGATCAGCATCGATATCTTGCCGGAATTCTGCAGCTGCTGCGTCAGCGCCCGGATGAGCGAAGAGCGGTAGGGCGTGCCGATCTCCGACACGATCAGGCAGACGATGCCGCTTTCGTTGCGCATCAGGCCTCGGGCCAGATGGTTGACGTGGTAACCCAGCGCCTCGGCGGCATCGAGCACCTTCTGGCGCGTTTTCGGCGAAACGCTGGCGCCGGACGTAAACGTGCGGGAAACCGCCGAGCGGGAAACGCCTGCTTTTTCCGCCACTTCCTGAGCGCTGACGAATAGTTTTTGCGACACGTTGACAACCACCCTTTGACAGGCAATTTGCACAATTTTGCAATAGCGTGCAAGCACTTGATCGGCTGCATTATGACAGTTTTGTGAAGAAATTGTTTGACAGCGGTTTTCATCTCATGCAGCATTTGCACACGCTTGCAAAAGCGAGTGGCGTGGAGGCGCCGCTTCAACAGGAGGGAATTTCATGGCTTCAAGATATATTGCCGCCGCTGCGCTTGCCGCCGGAACGGCGCTGACAGCATTCTCGGCGCAGGCCGCTGGCAATCTCAATCTGATCTGCTCGGCAGACGTCGTCATCTGCGAACAGATGAAGGAAGGCTTCGAGAAGGAAAACGATATCAAGGTCAACATGGTGCGCCTCTCTTCGGGTGAGACCTATGCCAAGATCCGCGCCGAGTCGCGCAATCCGAAGACGGACATCTGGTGGGCCGGCACCGGCGATCCGCATCTGCAGGCGGCGTCCGAAAACCTGACGCTCGAATACAAATCGCCCATGCTCGACCAGCTGCAAGATTGGGCGAAGAAGCAGGCGGAAAGCGCCGGCTACAAGACGGTCGGCGTCTATGCCGGCGCGCTGGGCTGGGGCTACAACACCGATATCTTCAAAGCCAAGGGCTTCAAGGAGCCGAAATGCTGGGCGGACCTGCTGGACCCGGCCTTCAAGGGCGAGATCCAGATCGCCAATCCGAACTCCTCGGGCACCGCCTATACGGCACTCGCCTCGCTTGTCCAGATCATGGGCGAAGACCAGGCCTACGACTATCTGAAGAAACTGAATGCCAACATCTCGCAATATACCAAATCGGGCTCCGCTCCGGTGAAGGCGGCGGCCCGCGGCGAAACCGCGATCGGCATCGTCTTCATGCATGACGCCGTTGCCCAGACGGTCGAAGGTTTCCCGATCAAGTCGATCGCGCCCTGCGAAGGCACAGGCTACGAGATCGGCTCGATGTCGATCGTCAAGGGCGCCAAAAACCTCGACAACGCCAAGATCTGGTATGATTGGGCGCTGAAGCCGGAAGTCCAGTCGCGAATGAAGGACGCCAAGTCCTTCCAGCTTCCGTCCAACAAGAATGCCGAAATCCCGAAGGAAGCACCGCGGTTCGAGGACATCAAGCTGATCGACTACGACTTCAAGACCTATGGCGATCCGGCCAAGCGCAAGGAACTGCTCGAGCGCTGGGATCGCGAGATCAGCGCCAGCGCCAACTAAACCGGAGAACCGGGGGGTGCGGCAGTTAATCGCCGCTCTCCGCTCCAGGGCTCCCGGTCGGGAAGCCGCATTCGTGTTCCTCCACAGGCAGGAATGCGCTTTCCGACCACCCATCATCTCACATTCAGCATTATGAAAAGGCGCGAGGATCGTCATGGACCATCGCAACCGCAGACTGGATATTGTCCTTGCGCTCGGCATAGCCGCGTTCATTCTCATTCCCTGGTATCGGATCGAGGGGGGATTTCTCGGTTTTGGCTGGCTTGCCGGCTTTCCGTCGGAGGCTGCCGTTGCTCCGGGCATCCTGCAGATCCTCGGCTTTGGCCGCTGGTGGCTGGCGTTTGCCGCGTTGATCATGGCTGCCGCCGTTACGGCGCGCTTCGTCCGCGACCCGATGCGGCGCGGCACGCTGCTCGCCTGGACCGGCGCGATCGGTGTCCTCTTCCTCACGCTTCAGGGATTGGCAATCGGCTTTTCCGGCTGGACATGGACGGTCAGCGAAACGCTGTTCGGCTCACTTGCCGACGGCCAGCCTTCAATGGGGGCCGGGGCCGTGCTTTCCGCCTTCGCTTTCGTACTCATCTTCTCCTTCGGCCTTGCCGAACGGGGCGTGATGAAAGGCGACGCCTTCGTCGTCGCTTCCATTGCCATTCTCGTTTTCCTCGTGGCTATCTTCGTGTTCTATCCGGTCGGCAGCATGCTGGTCGGAGCGTTTCAGGATTTCGACGGTTCCTTTAATCCTGACGGCTTTACCCGCAACATTCAGGACAATGCGATCTGGAGCCTCGGCTGCGTGGTCGGCGGCGAGCGCTGCGGCGTTGCATGGCGCACCCTCTGGCTGGCCCTGATGACCGCCGGCGGATCGACCATCATGGGCCTTGCCTTCGCGCTGGTCGCCACGCGCACCCGGTTTCCCTTCAAGAAGGGCCTGCGGCTTCTGACGGTCCTGCCGATCATCACGCCGCCCTTCGTCATCGGCCTTGCCCTGACGTTGCTCTTCGGCCGTGCAGGCGTCATCACCGAAGGCCTGTCCAATCTGTTCGGCATTGAGCCGGGACGCTGGCTTTATGGCCTGACCGGCATCTGGATCGCGCAGGTCCTGTCCTTCACCCCGATCTCCTTCCTCGTTCTCATCGGTGTGGTCGAAGGCGTCAGCCCCTCGATGGAAGAGGCGTCGCAGACCCTGCGCGCCGACCGCTGGCGCACCTTCTGGCGCGTATCGCTGCCGCTGATGAAACCCGGCATCGCCAACGCCTTCCTGATCGGCTTCATCGAAAGCATGGCCGATTTCGGCAATCCGCTGGTGCTCGGCGGCAGCCATGGCGTTCTCTCGACGGAAATCTTCTTTGCCGTCGTCGGCTCGCAGAACGATCCGTCCCGCGCCGCCGTGCTCGCCGTCATCCTGCTCTGCTTCACGCTGACGGCCTTCCTCGCCCAGCGTTACTGGCTGGCGGGCAAGAACTTCGCCACCGTCACCGGCAAGGGCGACAGCGGTTCGCATATCGCCCTGCCCCGCCCGCTCTCCATCGCCGTGCATGCCATGGTCATTCCGTGGATGATCTTCACCATCGTGATCTACGGCATGATCCTGTTCGGCGGCTTCGTGAAGACCTGGGGCCTCGACAATTCACTGACGACGGACCACTACGCCCGCGCCTTCTCCATCGAATTCCGCGACGGCGTCATCGCCTGGACCGGCGTTGCCTGGAACTCCTTCTGGACGACGATGGAAATCGCCTTGATATCGGCACCGCTGACGGCTGCCGTCGGCCTGCTGACCGCCTATCTCATCGTCCGGCAGAAATTCGCCGGCCGCAACGTCTTCGAATTCGCCCTGATGATGAGCTTTGCCATTCCCGGCACGGTCATCGGCATCAGCTACATCATGGCCTTCAACCTGCCGCCGCTGGAAATGACCGGCACAGCGCTGATCCTGATCGCCTGCTTCGTCTTCCGCAACATGCCGGTCGGCGTGCGCGGCGGCGTGGCGGCAATGAGCCAGCTCGACAAGAGCCTCGACGAGGCGTCGCTGACGCTGCGCGCCACCAGCTTCCGGACGATCCGCAAGGTCATCCTGCCGCTGTTGCGCCCGGCCATCACCGCAGCGCTGGTCTATTCCTTCGTGCGGGCCATTACCTCGATCAGCGCCGTCATCTTCCTCGTAAGCGCCGAATACAATATGGCGACGTCCTACATCGTCGGCCTCGTCGAAAACGGTGAGTATGGCGTGGCGATCGCCTATTCCTCCATGCTGATCGTCGTGATGATCGTTGTCATCGCCGGGTTCCAGCTTCTCGTCGGCGAACGCAGGCTGCGGCGCGAAAATCGCGTCGCAGGAGTGACCGCCGCCCCTTCCCTTTCCCTCGGCCAGGAGAAAACCGCATGATCACGCCCCGCGCCGGCTCCGTCGTCTTCCAGAACATCAAGAAGCAGTTCGGCAGCTTCACCGCCATTCACGACCTGTCGCTAACCATCGAACCCGGCCAGCTCGTCACCCTGCTCGGCCCTTCCGGCTGTGGCAAGACGACGACATTGCGGATGCTGGCCGGTCTCGAGCATCCGACATCCGGCAAGATCCTGATCGGCGGCAAGGACGTCACCATGCTGCCGGCCAATGAGCGTGACGTGTCGATGGTGTTCCAGTCCTATGCTCTCTTTCCGCATATGAGCTCGCTCGACAATGTCGCCTATGGACTGGAATCCTCCGGCCTCAAGAAGAAGGAAGCGCGCGAGCGTGCCGAGGAAGGCCTGAAGCTCGTCGGTCTAGGCGGCATGGGCGGGCGGCTTCCGGCCGAGCTTTCCGGCGGCCAGCAGCAGCGTGTCGCCGTAGCCCGCGCGCTGGTGCTCGAACCGCAGGTGCTGTTGCTGGATGAACCGCTGTCGAACCTCGACGCGCGCCTGCGCCGCCAGGTCCGCACCGAAATCCGCGACCTGCAGCAGCGACTCGGCTTCACCGCCGTCTACGTCACCCACGATCAAGACGAGGCGCTGGCCGTCTCCGACCGCATCGTCATCATGAAGGACGGGGTGATCGCCCAGGAAGGTTCGCCCCGCGATCTCTACGAGGCGCCGGCTTCCGCCTTCATCGCCGACTTCATGGGCGAGGCCAATGTGGTGCCTTGCGATGTCATCAGCGTCGAAGGTGCCGACGCGACCATCCGCATCGGTGCGCTGGAACACCGGGTTCCGAGCCGCAATGCAAAACCGGGTCCGGCAAAGCTCGCCGTCCGGCCCAATTCCATCACGCTGGAACCCGCCTCCGGTGCTGCTTTCCCGGGGCAGATCACCCATGCCGCCTATCTTGGCGACCATGTCGAATACGAGGTCGAGACCAGTACCGGCAGACTGTTCGTCGTCGATCCGGCCGTCGAGCGCGCATTGGCGCCAGCGACCGAAGTTGCCGTCGGCTTCAAGGGACGCGGCATCGCCATCATCAACGGCTGAACCGCACGATATCGCAAAAGGACCATATTCATGACATCGCAGATCTCCGGGCTCGACGCACGTTTCGCGCTGGCGCAGGCCATGGCCAGGGAAGCAGGCGCCGTCGCGCTCGACTATTTCAACAGGCGCGAAACGCTGGTGATCGAAACCAAACGCGACCTGCAGGACGTCGTCTCCATCGCCGACCGGGAAGTGGAGACCCTCATCCGCGCCCGCGTCGCCGAGGTCCACGCCGGGGATGGATTTCTCGGCGAGGAATACGGTCTTGCCGAAGGACATTCCGGCTATACTTGGGTGGTCGATCCGATCGACGGCACCAGCCCCTTCGTCAACGGCATGCCGAACTGGTGCGTCTCGATCGCGGTATTGCACAACAGCGAACCGGTGATCGGCGTCATCTGTGCGCCGTGCCACGACGAGCTTTATGCCAGCGCATCCGGCAAGGGCGCAACACTCAACGGCAAGGTGCTGACGCTTAACCCTACCCGAACCATCCGCAACGCCGTCACCGGCCTCGGCGCCAACAATTATGTGACACCCGCCTTCGTCGGCAAGATGGTCGAGAGCCTGCTGGAAGCGGGCGGCAATTTCATCCGCAACGGTTCGGGTGCGCTGATGCTCGCCTATGTCGCAGCCGGCCGTCTGGTCGGCTACTACGAGCCCTACATGCACGCCTGGGATTGCCTTGCCGGCTATTGCCTCGTCAAGGAAGCCGGCGGCTGGTACCATCCGTTTCCGGTCGAGGGCGAACAGCTGACCAAGGGCTCGCCGGTGCTCGCCGCCGCCCCCGGTGCCATCGACGATCTGAGGAAGATTGCCGGACTTTGACGGAACTGCGGGGACGGCAAGCGATCCCCGCCGACCGCGCTTACGATTTGTCGTGAGCGTTTGACAAGGCCCGCGCCACCGCGCTCAAGAGATCGGTCTGGGAGATCAATCCAAGGATTCGGCTGTCCTCGCCGACGATAATGACAGCGTGGGTTCTACCATCAGTCAGAACGGGCAGCAGCGACAGCGCCGGATCGGCCACCGAAGCGGTGGCCGCCAGCGACAGGACGTCGCCCATACGCACGGCAAACCTGGAAAGTTCCCGCAAGCCGATCGTGCCAATCAGCCGGCCGTTGCCGTCCTGGACCGGCAGCGTGCGGATATTGTGCTTCAAGAGAAGCTCCCGCGCATCGGCGGGATCAGTCTGTTCGTCGACCGAGATGACATCGCGGGACATGATATCGCCGCAGCTGACATCCCCATGTGCGCGGATCGCCGCCTGCAGCTCGACCTGCTGAAGCAGACGGCTGAGGTCCCCGCGATCGATATCGAAGGTTTCATCGAATGCGGCCAGTGCTGCATCGACATCCTCCTCGCGGAAACCGACCCGGAGCGCCGAGGGCAGATCCGCGGTCTGGTGCGTATTGACCGCCGTCTTGGCCGCAACATGGGGGTAGCTACGCCTCGACAACCTATGGAACAACAATCCAAGCCCGACGAGAATGCATGAATTCAACCCGACGGGCACGAACGGAAACAGCAGGCCCCAGCCGGTCACGACCGGCCCGCCGAGCACGGCGGTCAGCGCCGCAGCACCGCCGGGCGGATGAAGGCAGCGGGTCAAGGACATCGCTCCGATCGCCAGCGAGACACCGACGCCGATGGCGATGATCGGGTCATGGATCAGATAGGCGGCGATGATCCCCATCAGCGCAGAAATCGTGTTGCCGCCGATGATTGACCACGGCTGCGCCAGCGGACTTGCCGGCACCGCAAACAGCAGCACGGCAGACGCGCCCATCGGCGCCACGATCAGCGGCAGATGCGGGCCTTGGCCGAACAGATAACCGCTGATCACGCCGGTCAGGACAATGCCAACAAGCGCGCCAACGCAGGCGATCAACCGCTCGCGCAGTGTTGCACCGGCCAGGATGGGGACAAACATTCGAAAACGACCGTCCGATTTTGATTTTTGAAGGTGAGGCATCAGGAAACCGGACGCGCGGAGAGATAAGATCGGGATACCGGCGCGCATGATCCCGTTTCCCGGCTATAGGGAAACCATGGACAAAGCGCAACGACCAAAAACGCCACACGCCCAGGCGCTTTGAGTGGGCGGCCGGTCTCCCAGCCGCCCAGCACCACCTAGGCAGGCTTGGCAGCCGATGCGAAGAACCCTTCCGGGCTTTCGACTTCGACGAGCTTTTTCTTCTCAATCAGCCAGAAACGATTGCCGACCGCGCGGACAAAACTGCGGTCATGCGAGACGAAGAGGCAGCTGGCCTGATGCGCCATCAGCTCGCCTTCCAGCGCCTCCTGACCATCGATATCGAGATGGTTCGTCGGCTCGTCGAGCAGATAGAAGTTCGGGTTGGCCAGCCGCAGGACAAGCATGCCGAGCCGCGCCTTCTGTCCGCCCGAGAGCTGGCCGACCGGTCGTGCCTGCAACTCAATTGCCATACCGGCCCCGGCCAGCAGCGCCCTTGCCCGCTGATCGCCGATATCGAAGCGGCGAATAATCGTCTCCATCGGTGTGTCCACATCGCACAGATCGGCAAGTGCTTGATCGCCATAGCCCAGAACAAGCGAGGGCGTCGCCTTGATGCCCCCTTGTGCCACCTCCGGCTGTTCGATCGCCTTGCGTAGCATGGCGACCAGGCGGGTTTTTCCGGCGCCGTTGGCACCGAGCAACACGATGCGGTCCCCCTGGCAGACAAATTGCTTGCCGGTTTTGAATAGCAACGTGCCGTCGGGTGTCTGAACCGCTGCATCCTCCAGCGTGATCAGCACCTTGGCATGGGTGCCGCGATTGGAAAGCTTGATCGCGCCGGCCGAGCGCTCCAGATGTGCGGGCTTGGCGGCATCTTCGAGTTTGTCGGCTCGCTGCTTCAGCTGCTTGGTCTTGACCACCAGGAGGTCGCTGCCGGAATTGATGCCGATATTATTGAGCTTGGCCGCCTGCTTGCGCAACTGTTCGGCGACCTTCATGTCGCGCTGAAAGCGGCGTTCGTCCGCTGCATCGGCCTCGTCAAGCGCACCCCGCGCCCGCGTATAGGGCAGCGGGAATATCTGCGATTGCTCCGCCCGGAGGAAGAGCGTGCGGTTGGTCACCGCATCCAGGAAAGCCCGGTCGTGGCTGGAGATGATGACGGGCACATCGCGCGGCAGCGCATTCAGCCACGCCTCGAGCATGGCGATCTTGCCGAGATCGAGATGGTTGGTCGGTTCGTCGAGCATCAGCACATCCGGCTCGGTAACCCAGACGCGGGCAAGCATGGCGATGCGCTGCCAGCCGCCGCTCAACTGTTTCAGCGGCCGCTCTCGCAGGGCTTCCGGTACCTCCAGCGATTCCAGCACGACATCGACACGCCAGCTCTCGCTCTCTTGTTGATCGGCGGAAAGCGCGTCCAGCACAGCGGCGTAGAAGGGGAGATCGAAGAGACGCGCGGGAACATTCTGCTCGACATAGCCAACGGTCAGCCCCCGGGCTTTGGTAATCTCGCCCTCGCTCGCATCAAGCGCACCGGCGATGCAGCGGAAGAGCGTCGATTTCCCGCGACCGTTGGCGGCGACGAGACCGATGCGATCGCCGGCATTGACGACGAGATTAAGCCTGGAAAAAAGCGAATTGCCCAGCACGATGCCGAGATTGCGGATGTTGATAAGGGTCATGATCGTTCTCTGATCTTGCCGCACAGCCATCCATCGAGGGCTCTCAAGCCATCATCGATGCGATGCGTTGCGCGCGGCGGATGGGAAAATGCAGGCGTCTCAAGCCATCAGGCTCAAGCGCCGCAATGCCACGAAGGGCAGACCAGAAGCGGTTTTAAGAGAAACGGACTTTGGTCAGCCCTGCAAACGCATTTGCAGGGCGTTGACGGGGCCACGCTGGCGATGGTGCCGGAAAAATGTGTTCATTGCGCAGCCCTCCTTTCTCGACATGGTGCGGGCAATTCATACCATCGGGTTTTCGGATTGGCAATTATCCGATGATCGAATGATCGAATGATCGACGATGACGACCGGCTTGCCATGCGAGCACATCTCGACCCGCGCCTCGACCCGGTAGATATCGCGCAGCATCGCCTCGGTGATCACATCGCCGGTCGGGCCGCTCGCGACCATCGCACCCTTGGCAATGACGATGGTGTTGTCGCAATAGCGCAGCGCGTGATTGAGATCATGCAGGGCGATCAGCACCGACATGCCGGATTTGGCTGCCAGCGCCTGCATGAAGCCAAGCACTTCGATCTGGCGAAACAGGTCAAGCGCCGAGGTGGGTTCGTCCATCAGGAGGATTTCAGGCTTGCGGACCAGCGCCTGAGCGATGGAGACAAGCTGGCGCTGCCCGCCGGAAAGCTCGCCGAGGCCACGGAAAGCCAGATCGTCGATCCGCAGCGCCTGCAGGATACGGTCGATCTCCTGCAACTCGCTGTCGCGCACCTTCCAGCTCGATCCCTGCTTGCTGGCCAGCAGCACGGATTCGTAGACCGTCAGAACGGCATTGGCGCCTGTATCCTGCGGCATGTAGCAGATGGTCTCCGGGCCTCTCAGCGTATCCGACAGCACCACCGTTCCCGGCCCCGAAGCAAGTCCGGCGATGCGTTTGAACAGGGTGGATTTGCCGGCCGCATTGGGTCCGATGACGGCGGTCATGACGCCGCCGCGCAGGATATCGGTATCGACGCCCGACAGTACGGTATGCTTGCCGTATTTCGCGCCGACGCCCTTGAGTGCGAGGCCTACCATGCCCGTCTCCGATTGGTGAAGATCAGCACGAAGAAGAACGGCACGCCGACCAGGGCAGTGATGACGCCGATCGGCAGGATGGCGCCGGGAATGAGCGTCTTCGAGACGACCGAGGTCACCGACAGGAGCAGCGCGCCGCAGAGGACGGAGGCCGGCAGGAAGAAGCGCTGGTCTTCGCCCACCAGCATGCGTGCGATGTGCGGACCGACCAGGCCGACAAACCCGATTGTGCCCACAAAGGAAACGGGAATGGCGGCGAGCAGGCTGACGGTCATCATCGTATGCAGCCGCAGACGGCGCACGTTGATGCCGAGGCTGGCGGCCTTGTCCTCACCCAACCGCAGCGCGGTCAGCGCCCAGGCGTGACGTGCAAACAGCGGAATGGCAAACACGAGCACCGCACCGGTGATCCAGACCTTTGGCCAGGTCGCCTTGGTGAGGCTGCCCATGGTCCAGAAGACGACGGCGGCCAGTGCCTGTTCGGACGCCAGATATTCGAGCAGCGACAGCAGCGCATTGAAGGTGAAAACCAGCGCGATGCCTAAAAGCACGATCGTCTCCACCGTGACGCCGCGCATGGTGGAAGCGAAATGAATGAAGAGTGCAGCCGCCATCGCCATCAGGAAGGCGTTGATCGGGATCATGTATTGCACGGCGGCGGGAAAGATCGCCACGCCGCCGATCAGGCCGAGGGCCGCGCCAAAGCCGGCGGCGGCGGAAATCCCGAGGGTAAAGGGGCTGGCCAGCGGATTGGCAAGGATGGTCTGCATCTGCGCGCCGGCCAGCGACAGCGATGCCCCGACGGTGATCGCCATCAGCGCGATCGGCATGCGGATATCCCAGATGACGACGCGCAGCTGATCGGTGACGGATTCGGCGTGAAACAGTGAAGTCAGCACTTCCCGCAGCGTATAATTGGCCGGTCCCAGCGACATATCGATCGACACGCTGAGGAACAGCGCCACCAGCATGCCGCAAATCAGGACAATCCGTCGAAAAGCGAGAGCGCGATACTGATCGCGCCCTGTTGCCGTTGCAAGCTGTTCGGTGGCGACGGCCATCGATTACTGATCCTTCAGGGAGACGAAATAGCCGGGCTTGTAATCCAGCGGCAGGAAGCGTGCGTGCAGTTCCTTGAACGTCGCTTCCGGATCGAGATCCTTGAACAGGTCCGGATGCAGCCATTTCGCCATCTCCTGGATCGCAACGAACTGGTACGGATTGTTGTAGAACTGATGCCAGATGGCGTGAACATTGCCATCCATGACGGCCTTGACGCCGGTGAAGGCCGGGCGCTTCGTCAGATTTTCCAGCTTGCGATGCGCTTCGGTAAGGTCGGCACCATAGCCAACACCAACCCAATCGC
The DNA here is from genome assembly GCF_001687365.1 of Pararhizobium polonicum. GTDB lineage: Bacteria > Pseudomonadota > Alphaproteobacteria > Rhizobiales > Rhizobiaceae > Pararhizobium > Pararhizobium polonicum. The sequence continues at coordinate 105,006 of NZ_LGLV01000008.1, read as the reverse complement.
CCCCCGGCACGTACCCTTCCCAATTGCCGCCGGTGACGATGATCTGGTCGGGGTTGGAGGCGATGACCTGCTCCGGATTGACGGTACCGAACGTGCCGGGAATGATGTCCTTGGCCATGTTCGTGCCGCCGGCGATTTCGACCATCTTGCCGAAATTCTCGTTGCCGAACGACATGCAGCAATCATCGGAATAGCCGCCGGCACGTTCGACGAAGACCACCGGCCGCGCCGGGTTCTGCTTGGCAAGCACGTCGGTGACCTTGGCGATGCTGTCGGCACGGAACTTGATGAAGTCTTCCGCTTTGGCTTCTTCACCCAGCAGCTTGCCCATCACCCGCATGCTGGCTTCGGTGTTTTCCATCGGCTTTTCGCGGAAGTCGATATAAACCAGCGGAATGCCGACCTTGCCGAGCTTTTCGATATAGCCGGCCTCTTCGGTTGCCGTCTTGGCATCGAGGTTCATGATGACGACGTCGGGCTTCAGCGAAACGGCCTGCTCGATATCGAAGGTGCCGTCCTTCATGCCGCCGAATGTCGGCAGCTTGGCGATCTCCGGATATTTGGCGAGATAGGCAGCATAGCTTTCCGGGTCGGCCTTGGCCAGATCGTCCCGCCAGCCGACGACACGCTTGAAGGGAGCATCCCGGTCCAGAGCCGCGACAAAATAGATCTGGCGGCCTTCGCCGAGAATGACATGTTCGACCGGCACGCTGACTTCGACATCACGACCCGTCACGTCCTTGATGACGACCTTCTCGCCGGCCAATGCCGTGCCGGAAAAAAGCGCGCAGAAAGCCGCAGCGACCAAGGTCGCTTTGCCGAACATACCCATAATTCTCAACTCCATCGGGGAAACTGCGCGCTTCGTAGATATCATGATATTGACAGTCAAGTTCTATCTTTTAGAAGCATTCCAGGAACCGGCCGCAGCGCACTTTAATCCAAGGCAGCATGTTATGAGCGATACCCCTCGACTGACGAATTATGATCTGCGCGACGAGATCAAGGCCTATTGGTCCGAGCGCGCGGCAACGTTCGATCAGTCGCCCGGCCACGAGATCTTCTCCGAGGAGGAACGGGCCGCCTGGCACCGGCTGATCGTCCGGCATCTTGGCAAGGGCGACGGGCGCATGGCGCTGGATCTTGCCAGCGGTACCGGCGTGATCTCGCATCTGATGGACGATCTCGGCTTCAGGGTCACCGGACTCGACTGGGCCGAACCGATGCTGGAGCGCGCACGCAACAAGGCGAAAACGCGCACCCGCGCCATTACCTTCCGCATCGGCGACGCGGAAAACACCATGGAGCCGGACAATCACTATGATGCGATCACCAACCGGCATCTCGTCTGGACGCTGGTGGACCCGGCCAAGGCCTTTGCCGAGTGGCTGCGGGTGCTGAAGCCCGGCGGAACGCTGCTGGTGATCGACGGCGATTTCGTCAACACGACCTTGTTCGAACGCACGCTGATGAAACTCGCTGGCTGGGGGCAGCGCTGCGGGCTCCTGAAGAGCGATCCGCTCCATGCGCCGCCCGGCATGATGGAGACCCATCGCAGCATCCTGTCGCGGGTCTATTTCTCGCAAGGGGCACGGGCAGACGCTGTTGCCGGCCTTTTGGCTCAGGCCGGGTTCGAAGATGTCGTCATCGATACCGATCTGGGCGAGATCCACCGCACCCAGGCCAAGAACTGGAATGTCCTGAAAGGCATGGCGCGCGCAACGCAGCATCGCTATGCGATCAGAGCCATCAAACCGGCATAGACACAATTGTAGACAAAATTTCTATTCGATACTTTATTGTCTACATTCTCCGTGCTAGACAAACCGCACAGCCATTGCCGCGGAGATCACCAGCATGCAGATCGAGGAATTCACACTCGAACGGATCCAGTCGCTCTACGAAAATCTCGTGGAGTTCAACCTATCCGACAGCGGCGTCCATCCCTATTCCCTCAAGGAATTGCTAACGCCCGATCAGCTGCTCGGGCTGCATGAGGTCGAACTCGGCTACGGTTGGACCAATGGCGGCGTCGAGCTGCGCGACACGATTGCCCGACTGTACAAGAACCGCGACCGCGAAAACGTCATGGTCACCAATGGCTCGGCGGAAGCAAACTTCATTCTGGTGATGACCCTGCTGGAGCCGAGCGACGAACTGGTGCTGTTCGTGCCGAACTACCTGCAGATCCGCGGCTGGGCGAAGGCCCTCGGCGTCACCGTCAAGGAGATCGTGCTGCGCGAGGAGCTGGGCTGGCTGCCGGATCTGGACGAGGTTCGCGCCGCCGTGACGCCAAAGACCAAGCTGATCAGCCTGTGCAACCCCAACAATCCGACCGGCAGCCTGCTGCCGCGCGAAACGATGGACGCGCTTGTCGCTATAGCCCGCGAACACGACGTCTACCTGCATGCCGACGAAATCTACAGGGGTTCGGAACTCGATACGGAAGAGTCCACCAGCTTTGCCGATCTTTATGAAAAGGCCGTGGTGACCGCTGGGCTTTCCAAGGCGATGGCGCTTCCGGGGTTGCGGCTCGGCTGGCTGGTCGGCCCGGCAAAGGAGATCTACGGCACCTGGCAGCGCAAGGATTATACCTCGATCACCACCGGCGCGCTCAGCGAACACATTGCCAATATCGTTCTCCAGCCGGCCAAGCGCGCCGAAATCCTGTCGCGCAGCCGCCGTCTGCTGCGGGAAAACCGTGCCCTGCTGACGTCCTGGATCGACGCCCACAACAATCTCTTTTGCTATCTGCCCCCACGGGCCGGCGGCATGGCCTTCGTGCGCTACAACCGGCACATCAATTCATCGGTGCTGGTCGACCGGGTCCGTGAGGAAAAGAGCGTCATGCTGGTGCCCGGCGATGTCTATGGTCTCGACGGCTATATCCGCATCGGCATCGGTGCACCGAAACATCATCTTGAGGTCGGACTGGGCCGTCTGGCAGACTTCATGAGAGGTTGAGGGCCGCCGGATGAAACCCGAACTCGCTCCCTATGCGGCCGTCTGCGATGGCGTCGCCCAGTTGTTCCAGCCTTTCGTCGAAGTCGTGCTGCACGATCTCGAAACCGAGACGGCAGCGCACATTGCCGGGAATTTTTCCAAGCGCGAGATCGGTGAACCGTCGCTGCTGCACGAGATCGATTTCCGGCCCACCGAGCGTCTTCTCGGTCCCTACGAAAAGGTCAACTGGGACGGGCGCCGGATCAAGTCGATCAGCATCATCCTACGCGACAGCACCGAGCGACCGATTGCCGTGATGTGCATCAACGCGGACGTCTCGCATTTCCATGCGGTGATGCAGACATTGAGTGCCTTCGCCTCGGTCCCGGTCGATCATGCCAAACCGGCGAGCCTGTTCAAGGAGGACTGGCACGAGCGCATCAACGAATACATCCAGAACTGGACCGGTGCGCGCGGGCTGATCGTTGCGGAACTGACCCGCGAGCAGAAGCAGCAGGTGGTCCGGGATCTCTCCGCCGACGGCGCGTTCGGCGGCAGGAACTCGGCCGCCTATATCTCACGCATTCTCGGCCTGGGCCGCGCGACCGTCTACAAATATCTCAACCAGGAGCGATCGGCGCAAGAATGATCATCCTGTCCCGGTCGGAGATCGAGGCTCTGATCGATCTCGACAGCGCGTTGGGCGCCGTCGAGGCCGGTTACGTTGCCGCGTCCGAAGGACGGGCAACCATCCCGCCGGTCGGCTACCTCGCCTTTCCGGAACGGGATGGCGATTGCCATATCAAATATGGCCATATCGCAGGCGACCCGAGCTTCGTCGTCAAGATCGCATCCGGCTTCTACGGCAATCCGCTGCTCGGGCTGCCGACGTCGAACGGGGTGATGCTGGTGTTCTCCGCCAGCACCGGCATTCTGGAGGCGATCCTGCTCGATGAAGGCTTCCTGACCGATCTGCGCACCGGCCTTGGCGGCGCCGTCGCAACCCGGGCGCTTTGCCGGCCGGATGCGCGGCGCGTGGCGATTATCGGGACCGGTATTCAGGCCCGATGGCAGATCCGCTGTCTCCGGCACGCGATGAAGCAAACGCCGCTCACGTTCGGTCTCTGGGGCCGCTCGGAAACCAAGGCACGGGAAACGGCAAACGTCATGGCAAGTGAGGGTATCGACGTAGAGGTCGCGCCCGACCTTGAGCGCCTCTGCCGTGAGGCCGATATCATCATCACCACGACACCATCGCGCACGCCGCTGATCCACGATGCATGGATCCGACCGGGCACCCATATTACCGCGATCGGAGCCGACGCGCCGGGCAAGCAGGAACTGGACACGGCCCTCGTCATCCGCGCCGACCGCCGCATCAGCGACCGGCTCGAACAATCGCTGGATCACGGCGAATTCTCCACCGCGTTCACATCCGGATCGATTGCCGCCGAGGACTGCGCAGAAATTGGAGCAGTCCTCGGCGGCAAGGCAACTGGCCGGACACGTTCCGACGACATCACGATTGCAGACCTCACAGGCATAGCCATCCAGGACATCGCCATTGCCGGCTCGATCCTCGATGCGTACCGTCTTTCTATGACCGGTTAGTGCCCGGTGCCGGACAACAGCATCGCCAGCATCCAGACCGCCATAGCCACCATCATCAGGTTTTCCGTCAGGGAAACAAAGCCGAGCGGCACATTGCTGTCGCCACCGACGCAGGCGCATTTCAATTCGCGCCTGTCGATATAGACAGCCTTGAACACCGACACGGCGCCAATAGTCCCGATAAACAGCGCGACAGGGATCGAAACCCAGCTGAGCGCACCGGCAATCATCAGGATGCCTGCCCCGGCCTCCGCGAACGGATATATATAGCCGTACCGAACCCAGCGCTTGGCCAGCAAATCGTAGTTCAGGAACATCGTCGAGAAACTCTCGATATTCTGGAGTTTCAAAATAGCCAGCACAGCCATGGTAAAGGCGATGAACCATTCCACTGCGCGAACCGTGAAGACGGTGCCATATGCGGCATAGCTCGCCGCAAGGGCCATCAGCGCAGTCACGGCGAAGACGGCGATGACGGGCCGATAGGTGACCGCTTTCGGATCACGGACCGTCTTGCCGAAATGCCGCCGCAGGTCGTCGTATCCGCCGATGCGCACGCCGTCGATGAAGGTTTGCGGCGTCGTCTTGACGGTGTGTTCGGCCTTGAACGCGTCGGTCTGCTCGCGGCTCGTCAGCCAGTGATCCTCGACGGTATAGCCTTGCCGTTGCAGCAGATCCTTGGCCTTCAGGCCATAGGGGCAGGTGTGGGTATCCATCACCATCCTATAGAGAGTGGCTTTCCTGGATGTTTTGTCGAGCATGTTGCAATCTTTCATTTCGCTTGGTTCGATCGATTGCAGGGACTATAAGGTCCGTACCATGGTACGGAGTCAAGCGATGAAAGACACAACGATTGCCGGGCTTGCCCGCGAGGGTGGCGTCGGAGTGGAGACGGTGCGTTATTATCAGCGGCGTGGTCTTCTCGGGGTCCCGCAGCGCATCGGCGGCGTCGGTGTTGCCGGCGGCGTCCGTCGCTATGGCGAGGACGATATCCGCCGCCTGCACTTCATCCGCTCGGCTCAGGCAGCGGGTTTTACGCTCGAACAGATCGGCGAACTGCTGGAGCTGGATGCCAGCGAGGACCGGCACCGCGCCCATACGCTGGCCCGCGAGCGCCTCGTAGCGCTCGATGCCAAGATCGCGCAGCTGAATGCCGCACGGGAGTCATTGCGCAAGCTTGCCGATGCCTGTGGCGCCAGCGCAAGCGGCCCTTGCCCCATCATCGCGGCCTTCGACCACGAATGACGCGAAGAGGGACCACCCCACTCACCGGAAAATCGTCGTTCCCCGGATTAATGAAGGCCGAGATAGGCCTTGCGGACGTCCTCGTTATCGAGAAGCGAGGCGCTGTCGCCGGACAATTGGATCTTCCCGTTGACCATGACATATGCCCGTTGGGATAGCTTCAGCGCGTGATTGGCGTTTTGTTCGACCAGGAAAATCGTTTTTCCCATCGCGGCAATCTCCGCCAGAACTTCAAAGACCCGCTTGACGACAAGTGGCGCAAGGCCGAGCGACGGCTCGTCGAAGAGGATGAGTTCGGGCCGTGCCATCAAGGCACGCGCAATGGCCAGCATCTGCTGCTCGCCGCCGGACATGGTTCCGGCTGTCTGATTGCGGCGTTCCTTCAGCCGCGGAAAAAGGTCGAACATCGCTGTCCGATCCTCCTCGAAATGCGACATTCCGATCGCGGTCGTGCCCATCATCAAATTTTCTTCGACCGTCATGTCCTGGTAAATCTGGCGCCCCTCCGGAACGAGAGCGATGCCGCGCCGCGCAATCTTGTTGGTGGGCAGCCTGGAGATGTCTTCGCCTCGGTGACGGATCTGGCCCGATGAGGCCCGCGGGACGCCGAAGATCGTCGACAAAAGGGTGGTCTTGCCCGCCCCATTGGCGCCGATCAGGCTGACGATCTCGCCGGCACAGATATACACGTCGACGGTTTTTAGCGCCTGGATCGCGCCGTAATGGGCTTCGACGCCGACGAATTCCAACAGCGGCTTGGACGCGGTTGCTGCGGTGCTCATGCTGTTACTTCCTCTTCGCTGACACCGAGGTAAGCGGCGATGACGGCGGGATCGTTTGCGACTTCACTCGGGGTACCGTCCGAAATCACCTCGCCGTGGTCGAGAACCACGATGTGATCGGCGATGCTCATGACGAGCCCCATATCGTGTTCGATCACAAGAACGGTCAGATCATGATCCGACCGCAGGCGCCGGATGACCTGCGACAGTTCCCGGGTCTCGGAGGGATTGAGACCTGCCGCAGGTTCATCCAGGCAGATGAGCTTTGGCGAGGTGCACATGGCCCGGGCGATTTCCAGGCGGCGCTGACGGCCATAGGGCAATTGGCCCGCAAGGCGGTTGGCATCCTCAAGCAAGTTCATCTGGCCAAGCCAGTAATAGGCCCGATCGATGGCTTCGACCTCGGTCCTGCGGAAGCGGGGCGTTTTGAAGATGCCGCTGAGAAGGTTGTTGGTGGTGGCCAGGTGCTGTGCGATCAGCAGGTTTTCCACGACCGACATTTCCTTGAAAAGCCGGATGTTCTGGAAGGTTCTGGCAATGCCTGCGCGCGTAACCAGATGCGAGCCGCCCACGATCGGTTTGGTGATCAGGTCGCCGATATTGCACGAGCGGCCATTCGACTGCAGGACGATGCGGCCTTCGCTGGCGCGATAGAAGCCGGTGATACAGTTGAATATCGTCGTCTTTCCTGCGCCGTTCGGCCCGATCAACGCGGTTATGTCGCCCTGCTTTACCTTGAAGCTGACATTTCTGTTGGCGACGATGCCGCCAAACCGCATCGTTACGTTCTCGACCTCGAGGACAGCGTCTCTCATCGTGCCACCTCCAACGGCTGGTTCACATGCATGGCTGTGGCGGATGACGTCGAGGGGAAGAAGGCCGGGCGCGTTATGCGCACGAGACCACGCGGCTTCCAGATCATCATGACGACCATGAGAATGCCGAAGACGAAGACCCGGTACTCGGCAAAATCCCGCAGAACCTCCGGCAGAATGGTCAGGACCAGGGCTGCGAGAATGACGCCGACCGTCGATCCGAGGCCACCGAGGACGACGATTGCAAGGATCAGGGCCGACTCGAAGAATGTAAACGACGTGGGGTTCACGAAGCCCTGGTGGACCGCGAAGAAAACACCCGCGAGACCGCCGGTGGAAGCCCCCAGCATGAAGGCCGACAGTTTGGTGAACACGTGGTTCACCCCAAGCGAGCGGCAGGCGATCTCGTCTTCTCTCAGCGCCTCCCAGAGGCGGCCGAGCGGCATGGCGCGCAAGCGATGGACCGCATAGACGACGGCACAGACGACGAGAAACAACACGATGTAGATCAGCCAGAATTTATAGTCGGCACTGTAGGGAATGCCGAAATATTCATGGAAGGGCACGCCGCCCTGACGCGCGGTTCTGGTAAATTCCAGCCCGAACAGTGTCGGCGGCGGTGCGGGAGCGCCGTTCGGTCCGCCCGTAAACTCCAGCCAGTTGGTCAGAACCAGACGGATGATCTCGCCAAATCCCAGCGTCACGATGGCAAGATAGTCGCCGTGCATGCGAAGGACGGGAAATGCCAGGATCATTCCGAACAGGCCGGCGAGAAACGGGGCGATGAGGAGCGCGCTCCAGAAGCCCAGCCCGAGATACTGGGACCCCAGCGCCAGAAGATAGGCACCGACGGCGTAGAAAGCGACAAAGCCGAGATCGAGAAGTCCCGCGAGACCGACCACGATATTGAGGCCAAGGCCGAGCAGAACATAGATCAGGGCGAGGATCGCCACGCCAAGGTAATACTTGTCGGCGAATGCCGGAAATGCCAGGCCTGCGACAATCACCAACGCGAGAAGAGGATAGGGAAACTTCTCCTTGCCGGTCTTGACCGTTACCCCGCCTCCGCTGTTGCGGCTGAAGCGCTGGAGCAGACTGGAGCCGATTGCGGTGCTGAGGGCCAACGAGACGAGGACACGTCCGGCAGCGACGGTCCCGGCCAGAGCGAGGGCACGCGCCAGCTCGTTTCTGAACGAAAAGCCCTCAAGAACAAGACCGGATATAGGACCCAGGACGATAAGAGCAATCACGAAGGTGAAGAGTGCTTCCTTGGCCAGTTTCATGACCAGATGGGACTTCAATGCGTTTTCCATGGACGTCAGACCTTGTGGATTTCCGGGCGGCCCAACAGACCGTAGGGGCGGAAGAACAGGATGATGATGAGAAGGGCGAAGGCGAAGACGTCCTTGTAGTCCGTGCTGACATAGCCTGCGAAAAGCGCTTCGGTCAGCCCAAGCAGCAGCCCGCCGAGAATGGCCCCCGGCAGCGATCCGATGCCGCCGAGCACCGCCGCGGTAAATGCCTTGATCCCCATGACGAAACCGATGAAGAAATTGAACGATCCGTAGTTGAAGGTTACCAGCGTGCCTCCGACGGCAGCCGTGGAAGCTCCGATAACGAAGACGGTCGAGATGATCCGGTCGGTGTTGACGCCGAGAACAGCCGAAATGGCCCGATTTTGCTGGGTCGCCCGGCACTGCCGGCCAATCTGCGTGTGATTGATCACATAGGTCAAAATTGCCATGGCAATGATGGACGCCAACAGGATGACGACCTGCATGTAGGTGATCTGCGCGAAATCCTTTTCCGTACCGAAACGGAAGGCGCCGCTGATCAGGATCGGCACGCCCTGATCGCGCGCTCCCTGGGCAATCTGCACATAGCTTTGCAACATCAGCGATATGCCGATAGCGGAGATCAACGGGGCAAGTTTTGTCGAGCCGCGCAACGGACTATAGGCCACCCGTTCGATCGCCCAGCCGTATACGCCCGTGACGAAACAGGTGATGACGAGCACGGAGACAAGGGCAAAGGGAACCGACTGGACCCCGAAGAAGCTCAGCACCGCCAATGTTATCGCTGCGATATAGGCGGAGACCATGTACACGTCGCCGTGTGCAAAATTGATCATCCGGATGACGCCATAAACCATCGTATAGCCAACGGCGATCAAACCGTAGATCGTGCCCAGCGTGATGCCGTTCACCAGCTGTTGTGCCAGAATGTAAAAATCCATGGCGACCCCCATTTTTATTGTTTGGCAAAAGAATGCCGGCCGAAAATGCCTCGGCCGGCTCGCTTGTGCGAACGTCAGTTCGAAGCGACGGGGGTACCCTTGTCGTCGAATTTGTAGAAGACGAACTTGAAGTCCTTGACGTCGCCCTTGTCGTTCCAAGCAAGCTTGCCGACAGCCGACTTGACGTCGTTGTTCCGAAGCCACTCGATCTGCGATTTCACATCGCCATCCTTGGTACCCTGCAGGGCCGCGACGATGGTCTGGGCACTGGCGTAACCAAACAGCGTGTAATTGTCCGGCGCGATGTTTTCCTTCTTCAAAGCGGCCTGGGCATCGGCGGTTTCAGGGTCTTTCAGCGGATCGGCCGCCGATGAATAATAAACGTTTGTCAGGTTCTGCGGACCGCCGGCAGATGTGACGATTTCGGCCTGTGCGAGCGCATCACCGCTGACGAACTTAACCGAAAGTCCCTGCTCGTGAAGCTGACGGATCAATGGCCCCGCTTCCGGGATAAGGCCGCCGAAATAAACCGCTTCCGCACCGGAACTCTTGATCTTGGTGACAAGCGCATTGAAATCGCGTTCGCCACGGGTCAGGCCTTCATAGAGAACAGGCGCAACGCCGCGTTCCGCAAGCGTCTGCTTCAGCGCGTCGACCAAGCCCTGGCCGTATGTGTCCTTGTCGTGGATCAGTGCAATTTTTGTGAGCTTGAGCGTATCGAGAATGAAGCTGCCCGCCACAACCGCCTGCTGATCATCGCGGCCGCAGGTGCGGAACATCGTATCGAAGCCGCGATCCGTCACGATCGGGTTGGTGGAAGACGGCGTGACCGTCAGAATACCAGCATCGTTGTAGATTTCCGCGGCCGGGATCGTGCTTGAAGAGCAGAAATGACCGACAACCGCCTGCACCTTGTCCTGATCGACAAAACGGTTTGCCACGGCCACGGCCTGCTTCGGCTCGCAGGCGTCATCGCCCTTGACGAGTTCGATCTGCTTGCCTTCCACGCCACCTGCCGCGTTCACGTCCTTGATATAGGCCGAAACGCCGGTCCAGACCTGTTCGCCGAATGTGGCGTTGGCGCCGGTCATCGGGCCTGCCACACCGATCTTGATCGTGTCTGCGGCAAATACGGGTGCGGCGAGCAGCGAGGCCATCACCGCAGTGGTGACCCAAAATTTTGCGACTGATTTCATCGTAATTTCCCTCTGGTTCGAAATCTGTTCGTTGACTTCATCCGGCGCAGGTATGTCCTGCGTCCTCGTTCTCTTGCGGCCGACAGCCGTCGTTCAATCGATCTTCAGGAGCCCCTTTCCATTGTTCCTGCGGCGCTTCAATCGCCGAAGATATCCTGCCTGCTTTCCAGTTGACACATGTATGATAAGTGATATATCCGATGAAGGTCAAGCGGAATTATCGGCGCACTGGCCTGCCGGAAAATGGATGGGAAGCCATTGAAAACGCGAGAATAACGCGCACACTGCCACCAACAGGCCAAGTCGCTGCTCACGAAACTGGGGATCAAAAAAATGGTGACCAATGCACCACGAAACTGCCGCGTCGGAGTCGATATCGGGGGGACGTTTACCGACATCGCTCTCGATCTGGACGGCGCGCTGCATTCCACCAAGATCCTCACGGATTACACCGCCCCTGAGCGCGCGATTCTCAAGGGCGTGAAGGCGGTCGCCGAGCTTGCCGGCATTCGCCTTTCCGAGATCGACATCCTCATCCACGGCACCACGCTGGCGACCAACGCGCTCATCGAGCGGCGCGGCGCTAGGACGGCCTTTGTCACGACAGAGGGATTTCGCGACGTTCTCGAAATGCGCACGGAAAATCGCTTCGAACAGTACGATCTCAACATTGCCCTGCCGCCGGCCCTCATCGAGCGTGCCGACCGCTTCGTTGTTCGCGAGCGCGTCGATGCATCCGGAAAGGTGCTGCTTGCGCTGGACGACAACTCGGTGAAAGCCGCTGTCGACGCGATCGAAGCCGGCGGATATGAAAGCGTGGCGATCGGCTTCATTCATGCCTATGCGAACGGCGCGCACGAGGCGCAGGTCCGCGCGGCGCTGTTGGAGCGCATGCCTGGCCTCTCGGTCTCGATATCGTCCGAGGTATCGCCGCAGATGCGCGAATTCGAGCGGTTCAATACGGTCTGCGCCAATGCCTATGTGAAGCCCGCGATCAAATCCTATCTCGACCGGCTGGTGGTCGCCCTGAAGGAGATCGGCGTCGGCTGCCCGGTTTACATGATCCATTCGGGCGGCGGGATCGTCTCCGTCGAAAGCGCGTCCGAATTTCCGGTCCGCCTTGTCGAATCCGGCCCGGCGGGTGGCGCCATCTTTGCGGCCGATATCGCCCGCCACCATGGCCTCGATGCCGTATTGTCGTTCGACATGGGTGGAACCACCGCGAAAATCTGCCTGATCGAGAAGCAGGTTCCGAAAACGGCCAAGACATTTGAAGTGGCGCGTACATACCGGTTCCGCAAAGGCAGCGGCATGCCGATTTCCATTCCGGTTGTCGAAATGGTTGAAATCGGTGCCGGCGGCGGCTCCATCGCCAGCGTGGATTCGATGCGCCAGATCCGCGTCGGGCCGCATAGCGCAGCCTCCGAGCCCGGCCCTGCCTGCTATCAGCGCGGCGGCACCCGGCCGACCGTGACCGATGCCGATCTCATTCTCGGCAAGCTCGACCCCGACAATTTTGCCGGCGGCGCCATTCCGCTGTCCATCAACGCAAGCCGCACAGCCATGGTCAACGAGATCGGCGCGCTCCTCAATCTGGATGCCGATGCCGCCGCCTACGGCACATGCGAGATGGTCGATGAAAACATGGCCAATGCCGGGCGCGTTCACACTGTGGAAAACGGCAAGGATATCTCCGACTTCACCATGATCACCTTCGGCGGCGCCGGCCCGCTTCACGCCGCCCGCCTTTGCGAGAAAATGGGAATTTCGACCTTCCTGGTACCATCAGGCGCCGGCGTCGGATCGGCAATCGGCTTCCTTAGAGCACCTTTCGGTTACGAATCCGTGCGAAGCGCTGTCTTCAATCTCCATCGGTTCAACGCGGCGGAGGCCAACAAACTCGTCGACGCGATGACGGATGAGGCTCTGAGCTTCGTCGAAGGTGGCCTTGAAGGCGCACAGCCCGTGATCGAGCGCACGCTCTTCATGCGCTATGCGGGCCAGGGCTGGGATATTCCGGTCGCCCTCGCCGACAAACGGTTCGACGACACAAGTGCAGCAACGATCATCGAACTCTTCGAGCTTGAATATGCCCGCTTCTTTGGCCGCGCCATCGAGGGGCTTGAGATCGAGATCGTCAGCTGGTCGGTCAAGGCAAGCTCGCCGCTTCCGCAGGTCGCCCGGGTTGCGCCGGTCGAGACCGGAGCCGTGGTGACGCCATCGGCACGGCGCAAACTCTTCGATGCGGCCAGCCATGCCTTTCTGGACGCAGGCATTCATGACCGCGCAGATCTGGCGCCCGGCAATGTCGTCCATGGTCCGGCTGTTATCGTCGAGCGGGAAACATCGACTGTTCTCACCTCGTCGTTCAAGGCAACCGTACAGACCGACGGCTGCCTTCTCGTAACCCGTCTCTGAGGAATATCCCATGAACCAGTCCATGATCGATATCCATATGCAGGTCATGTGGAACCGCCTCATCTCGGTCGTCGAGGAACAGGCGCAAACCCTCATCAGAACCGCTTTTTCCACCAGCGTCCGCGAAGCGGGCGACCTTTCGGCCGGCGTCTTCGATCTTAAAGGGCAGATGCTGGCGCAGGCCGTCACCGGCACACCCGGCCACGTCAACGCGATGGCGGAATCGGTTGCGCATTTCATCAACGATATCGGCCCCGACAATATTTTCGAGGGCGACGTCTATATCACCAACGACCCCTGGAAAGGCACCGGCCATCTTCACGACATCACCATCGTGACGCCGTCCTTCCACCACGGCAAGCTGGTCGGCTATTTCGCGTCGACGGCGCATGTCGTCGATATCGGCGGCCGTGGCTTCGGGCCGGACGCGCGCGAAGTGTATGAGGAAGGTCTCTTCATCCCGATCATGAAATTCTTCGATCGTGGAAAACTGGACCGCACGCTGATCGAGATCGTCAAGAACAACGTTCGCGAGAGCGACAAGGTGGTGGGCGATTTCTATGCGCTGGCGGCCTGCAACGAAACCGGTCATCGCCGCCTGATCGACATGCTGACGGAGTTCAATCTCGATGATCTCGGCACGATCGGCGCGTTCATCCTCAAGCACAGCCGCGAAGCGACCCTCGAGCGGCTGCGCAATCTTCCGCATGGAAGCTGGTCCTACAGCCTCGATCTCGACGGCTACGACGAGCCGGTGACCTTGGCTGCCAAACTGACCATCAGCGCCGACGGCGTACTGGTCGACTTCGACGGCACCTCCGGCATGAGCAAGTTCGGCATCAATGTCCCGCTCGTCTACGCCAAGGCCTATGCCTGCTACGGCATCAAATGCGTGGTGGCGCCCGAGATCCCCAACAATGCCGCATCGCTGGCACCATTCGACGTCGTTGCGCCGGAAGGCTGCATTCTCAACGCAAAACGGCCGGCACCTGTGGCTGTGCGTCACGTGCTCGGTCATTTCGTCCCGGATCTCGTGCTGGGAGCCCTTCACCAGGCGCTGCCCGGTCACGTGCCGGCCGAAGGCGCAAGCGCGCTCTGGAACCTTCACATGAGCGTTCGCCCGATCTCCGACCAGATCGGCGGCAAGGGTGCTGAAATCCTGATGTTCAACTCCGGCGGCACCGGCGCGCGCCCTTCCCTGGATGGTCTGAACGCCACCGCCTTTCCCAGCGGTGTACACACGATGCCGATCGAGGCGACCGAAAATGTCGGCCCGGTCATCATCTGGCGCAAGGAACTGCGCGAGGGATCGGGCGGGGCCGGCGCGCATCGCGGCGGCCTGGGACAAACCATCGAGATCTCGGCTGCGGAAGGCTACAGCTTCCGGTTTTCGGCCATGTTCGACCGGCTTGAGCACCCGGCGCGCGGCCGCGACGGCGGCCAGGACGGTGCGGCCGGGTCCGTTTCGCTGGATGACGGCACCAAATTGCGCGGCAAGGGCCTGCAATTCGTGCCAGCCGACAGGAAGCTCGTTCTCCAGCTTCCCGGCGGCGGCGGTTATGGGGACCCGTCCGCGCGGCCTGCCGCGACGGTGAGCCATGACCTGAAGCAAGGCTACATCACGGCCGAGCAGGCGGAAACATATACGGACAAGAAGACGCCAGGAGCGGAAGCATGAATATGATCAGGTTCGAAAGCACCAAGGCAGCGAGCATCAAGTCGTCACCATCCATGGCCGTTTCGATGGCCGCCAAGGCGATGCGCGCCAAGGGTGAAAACGTCATCGACCTTTCACTCGGCGAGCCGGACTTCGAAACACCGGACTTTATCGTCGAAGCGGCGATCGAAGCGATGCGCAGCGGCAAGACGCGCTATACCAGCCCCGATGGCCTGGAAGAGCTTCGCGCAGCGATCGTTGCAAAGTTCAAGCGCGAGAACGGACTGGACTATGCCACGGACCAGATTTCCATCGGCAATGGCGCAAAGCAGATTCTGTTCAATGCCTTTCTCGGCACGTTGGAGCCGGGCGACGAGGTCGTCGTTCCCGCTCCCTATTGGGTCTCCTATACGGATATCGTCATCCTCCACGGCGGCGTCCCGCGGATTGTCTCCTGCGGCGTGGAAGATGATTTCAAGCTGACGCCGGAGCGTCTTGAGGCGGCCATTACGCCGAAGACCCGCTGGTTCCTGTTCAATTCCCCCTCCAACCCGACCGGCGCCATCTATACCGCTGCCGAGCTTGCGGCGCTGGGCGCGGTGCTGGAGCGTCACCCGCACGTGTCCGTCATGTCGGACGAGATTTACGAGCATATCGTCTGCGGCGATGTTCCGTTCACGTCGTTTGCCAATGCCTGCCCGCAGCTTGCCGACCGGACACTGATCATCAACGGCGTTTCGAAAGCCTATGCGATGACCGGCTGGCGGCTCGGTTATGCCGCCGGACCAAAGAGCCTGACGAAGGTTCTGAACAAGATGCAGTCGCAAAGCACGACCTGCCCTTCGTCGATCTCGCAGATCGCCGCGGCGGCAGCCCTGAACGGGCCGCAGGATTTCGTCACGCGGGCCGTTGCCGAATACAAGCTGCGTGGCGCACTGGTCGCCAAGGGCTTCTCGGCAATCCCGGGCCTTGATGTACGGCCGCCCGGCGGAGCGTTTTACCTCTTCCCGAAATGCGCCGCTTACATCGGCAAGACCGCTCCGGACGGCACCCGCATCGGCAATGACACGGAACTGGCGAGCTACCTGCTGACCTCCGCCAAGGTGGCGACGGTTCCGGGAGCGGCGTTCGGCGTCGAACCCTATATCCGCCTGTCGTTCGCCACGTCGCGGGACAATCTGTCGATCGCGATCGACCGGGTGGCCGATGCTCTCGGGCAGCTTCGCTGAATTGATCGAAGGACAAACTCATGACTGACTACCAGCGTACACTTCTCACCGGTGCTGCCGGCGCACTCGGGACCCAACTGCGCAAATCGGGCACCAAACTCGGCAAAATCGTTCGCCTGTCCGCCCGCAGCGCCTGCCAGGATCTGGCACCGCACGAAGAGGATATGCCAGCCGACCTCTCCGATTTCGACGCGGTATCCGCAGCAGTCAAGGGCTGTGACGCAATCATCCATATGGGCGGCCAGGGGCTTGAAGGGCCGTGGAAGACCATTCTCGATGCCAACATCACAGGCAGCTACAACCTGTATGAGGCCGCGCGGCAGCACGGCGTGAAACGTATCGTCTATGCCAGTTCGGTGCACGCGATCGGCTTTTACGAACGCACCGAGACCATCGACGGCAATGTCCCGACACGGCCGGACAGCCTCTACGGGGTTTCCAAAACCTTCGTGGAAAATCTCGCACGCTACTACTTCGACAAATTCGGCATCGAGACCGTGTCGCTTCGCATCGGCTCGAGCTTTCCCGAGCCGACCGACCGCCGCCATCTGATTACCTGGCTGTCCTATCGCGACTGCCGGCAGCTCGTCGAAAAGAGCCTCGCGGCACCCCGCGTCGGCTTCATGGTGGCCTACGGCATGTCGAACAACAGCGAGTCCTTCTGGGACAACCGGACGGCCGCCGTCCTCGGCTACAAGCCGCAGGACAGCGCAGACGACTATCGTGAAAAGGTACTGGCCAACACGAGCCAGGGCGATCCGAATGATCCAGCCGTACGCTTTCAGGGCGGAAGCTTTTGCGCAGCCGGTCACTATGAAGACGATCACAAATAACGGGTGCAATCATGCAGGCTTCCAAGACATCCTATGACGTGGTGATTGTCGGCGGCGCGGTCGTCGGCAGCGCCACGGCCTACTTCCTCGCCACCAATCCCGATTTCAAAGGCTCGATCCTGGTGATCGAAAAGGACTGGAGTTATGCCCGGTCCGCGACCGCGCTCTCGTCGAGTTCGATCCGTCATCAGTTCTCCAACCCGATCAACGTCCAGATATCGCAATTCGGCACCGACTTCATCCGGGATTTCAGGACACATGTGGTGGTCGATGGCGATGCGCCGGAGCTCGGCTTCCACGAGAACGGCTACCTGTTTCTGGCCGGCGACGAAAAAGGGCGGGCGGTTTTGGAGCGGAACCACGCCACGCAGGTCTCGTGCGGCGCGCAGGTCAGATTGCTGGAGCCGGACGCGCTCGGCGCTCGCTTCCCGTGGCTTAATCTCGAAGGGCTGACGCTCGGCAGCTACGGCGAACGCGGCGAAGGCTGGTTCGACAGTTCCGGTCTGATGCAGGGGTTCCGCAAGAAGGCACGCTCCCTTGGCGCCGAATATATCGAAGACGAGGTGATCGCGATCCATCGTCAGGATGACCGGATCGTATCGGTGACCACCAAAGGCGGGCAAACGATTGCCTGTGGCACCCTGGTCAATGCATCGGGCACCCGCGGCAAGAAGATGGCGCGCATGGCCGGCCTCGACATTCCCGTGGAGCCGCGCCGCAGGTCGCTTTTCGTCGTCGACTGCAAGACGCCGCTGCCGGGCGTCGTCGGCCTGACGATCGATCCGACCGGCGTCTTCTTCCGTCCCGAGGGCCAGTTCTATCTGATGGGGACGTATCCAAAGCACGACCCGGAAGTCGATCCCGACGATTTCGACGTCATGCATGACGAGTTCGAGGAAGAGATCTGGCCGATCCTCGCCGAACGCGTGCCGGCTTTCGAGGCCATCAAGGTCGTCAATGCCTGGGCCGGGCATTATGATTACTGCACGCTCGACCATAACGTCGTTCTCGGCCCGCATAGCGAGGTCCGCAACTTCCAGTTCGCCAACGGCTTCAGCGGGCACGGCCTCCAGCAATCGCCGGCCATGGGCCGGGGATTGAGCGAGCTGATCACCTATGGCTCCTTCAAGACGCTCGATCTATCGCCATTCGGCTATGAGCGCGTGCCGGCCAACCGCCCCTTCCTGGAAGACGCGGTCATCTAAATCAGAATAGAGTGAGGGGACATACCGATGGCGACCACCAGAAACGTCCGCAATGGCGGACAGGTTCTTATCGATGCATTGCGTATTCATGGCGTCGAGCGCGCTTTTTGCGTGCCGGGCGAGAGCTATCTCGCAGCGCTGGACGCCCTCCATGACGCCGCCGACGACATCGAACTGATCGTCTGCCGGCAGGAGGGCGGCGCGGCCTATATGGCGGAAGCCTATGGCAAGATGACGGGCAAACCCGGCATCTGCTTCGTGACGCGCGGGCCCGGTGCGACCAACGCCTCCATCGGTGTCCACACGGCCTTTCAGGACTCGACCCCGATGATCCTGTTCATCGGGCAGGTGGCGCGGGACCAGGTCGAGCGGGAAGCGTTCCAGGAGTTGGACTATCGCCGGATGTTCGGCCAAATGGCCAAATGGGTTGTTGAAATCGATGACGCAGCCCGCATTCCGGAATTGATCAGCCAGGCGTTCCACAGAGCGGTGAACGGCCGTCCGGGACCAGTCGTCGTTGCCCTGCCCGAGGATATGCTGACCGACGAAGTGACCGTCGATGACGTTCCAGCGTTCAAGACGGTCGAAGCCCATGCCGGAGAAGAGCAACTCGCAGAACTGGTCAGCCTTCTTGAAAAGGCCGAGCGCCCGATGGTGGTCGCCGGCGGCGGCGGCTGGACGACAGCTGCGGTCAACAACCTTCGCGCCTTTTCAGAGGCGTTTTCCCTTCCCGTTGCCGCATCTTTCCGCTGCCAGGACCTGTTCGACAACACGCATCCCAATTATGCAGGCGATCTGGGCTTGGCGGCCGGCCCGAAACTCATTCAGCACATGAAGGATTGCGACCTTCTCATTTCGATCGGCGCACGACTGGGCGAAATGACGACGGGAGCCTATACCCTCATCGACATCCCGGTTCCCAAGCAGATCCTTGTCCACATTCATCCCGGAGCGGAAGAGCTGGGGCGCGTCTACCATGCGACACTTCCCATCAACGCCGCGGTCGGTGCTTTCCTCTCGCAGGCGGTCAAGCTCAAGCCGGCGGCCCTGCCCCGGTGGCGGGAGTGGACACATCAGGCGCATGCTGATTATCTGGAAAACCTGATACATCCACAGGTGCCCGGCCCTGTCCAGATGGGCGACATCATGGCGTGGCTGCGCGGCCACCTGCCCTTAGACTCGATCCTGACGACCGGCGCCGGCAATTACTCTGCATGGGCGCACCGGTTCTATCAGTACCGCCACTTTCGCACACAGCTCGGACCGACAAACGGTTCGATGGGGTACGGCGTTCCGGCAGCGATCGCCGCCAAGATAACCGACCGCGCGCGTACCGTGGTCGCCTTTGCAGGCGATGGCTGTTTCCTGATGAACGGCCAGGAACTGGCCACGGCCATGCAATATGACGCGCGCGTCATCTTCCTCGTCATCAACAACGGCATGTACGGCACCATCCGGATGCACCAGGAGCGGAGCTATCCCGGCCGCGTTTCGGGCACGCAGCTGACGAACCCCGACTTCGCCGCCCTTGCCCGTTCCTATGGACTGCACGGGGAGACGGTGGAGGCGACCGGGCAGTTCGCCGACGCCTTCCTGCGGTCCGAAGCATCGGGAAAACCGGCATTGATCGAGATCAGGATCGACCCGGAGGCGCTGACGCCAAAGATGAGCCTGTCGCAAATTCGCGATCAGGCCATCGCGCAAGGCCGATAGGCAAACAAAACGACAGAGCCCGCCTGTTGCCGCAGGCGGGCTCTGTTTCGTTTCAGCCCCATCGCCCGGGTCTGGGCCTGGCGTCGATCTTGTCTCGCGCCGGGTCATGGAATGCGCGGAAATAGAGAGCCAGCAGCGATGTGAGAAAATGGCGCATGGCTCGCGTGGATTACTCTGCCAGTTCGGTACTGGCGGGTTCGTCCAGCATAGTCCGGTAGCGATTGAGGCTTTCCTCAAGGTGCTGCGCCAGGGCATTCTTGGCCGCCTTGGCGTCACCTTGCGTGATCGCCGACATGATCGCCGCGTGCTCCTTGTTGATCTTCTTCAGATAGCTCTGATAGGTCCGCGCCGACTGGCGGTGCTTCAAGACGAGATCGAAGCTGATCTCGCCCATGACCGCTTCCAGGAAACGCGGGAAATGCGGATTGCGGGTCGCCTTCGCGATCGCCAGATGAAATTCGAAATCGGCCTGAGCTTCAATCTCTGCGTCGTCGGTTTGAAGACCTTCGAGATAATCATAGGCCCGGGCAATCTCGGCGAGGGCCTCCGGCGTGCGCCGCGCTGCGGCAAGCGCAACGGATTGCATTTCGACGCCAAGGCGCAACTCGAGGATCTGCATGGCAGACCTGATGTCATCGATCCGGCTGATCTCGAAATTGAGCGACTTGCTGTCCCTCTCGGTCACATACACGCCGGCACCTTGACGCGCGATCACGCGACCGTTGACCTTGAGCGATGTCAGCGCCTCGCGGATGACCGTTCTGCTGACGCCGAACTCCTCGCAGAGCAGCGCGCTCGATGGTATCTTCTCGCCGGGCGGATACAGGCCGGAATCGATGCGTGTGGTCAATTGCGCTACGACTATTTCGGCAAGGTTGCCGCGCTGGGTTATCACGGACACTTTTTTGCTCCAAATTTCGACGGACTCGATAGAGACCTCACATATCACATATCATGCCAATCCGAGTTACGCGACCGTGTTTTATCAAAAGCAGGCGTGCTGCACACTTGAATCACGGGTTTCGAGCGCCTCTCCGCCATGATTTCCATCGGAAACCGGCAAGAATATCGCCGGAACAGCCCTCTTCCTCACGAACGAATTCATCAGTCCTGATCAACGCGTAGCCGACCTCGGATAGCGAGGCGGAGGGTCATCTGCGCACCAGAAAAAGATCTTGAGCGCTTGCAGGTTGGCATATAAGTGATATCATACCAATAGCCAAGACAATCGAATACAAGGGGTGAATTATGAAAGACCAGGCAGTAGTGATCGTCGGCGGCGCGTCTGGGCTGGGCCTGACGACCGCAAAGCTTATGGTTTCGCACGGCGCCACGAAAATCGGCCTGATCGACCGCAACGAACAGCTGCTGGAAACGGCGGCCGAAACACTGAGAGACCTGGGGGTCGAAGTGGCGGTGGCCGCAGCCGACATATCCATCGGGGAGAGTGCGCATCGTAGCTTTGATGCCGTCGCTCAAAAACTTGGCCGCATCCATTCCCTGGTCAACAGCGCGGCGATCTACCCGCGCAAGTCGATACTTGAGATTACCGATGCCGACTGGGACCTCGAGAACGCGATCAATATCAAAGGCACCTATCATATGATGGTCGCGGCCGTCTTGCATATGCGCAACTACGTGAGCCCACCTGAGGTGACCGGCCGGATCGTCAACATCACCTCAGTCGATGCGTTCAAGGCGCACCCGCAAAACGCTCACTATGCAGCAACCAAGGCCGCAGTCGTCAGCCTCACCAAGTCGTTCGCGCAGGAATGTGCGAAGGATCAGATCCTCGTCAACTCCGTCGCGCCGGCCGGTTTTGCCACAGACCGCGCCAAGGAACTCGGCTTTCTTCCGGAACTGGCGAAAGCCAGCGCCTTGGGCCGTGCAGCGGAACCCGTCGAGATGGCGGAATGGATCGTCATGATGGCAAGCAGCCGCAACACCTATGCAACCGGCGAAAATGTCGTCATCAGCGGAGGCTACATCTATGTCTGAGCCCCTGCCCTACCGCACCGCCGTCGTGACCGGCGCCACCAGCGGGATCGGCCGCGCAACGGTACTGAAACTGCGTGAACTCGGGCTGACGGTTTACGCCGTCGGCAGGAACGAAAGCTCATTGCAAGAATTAGCGGCGCTTTCCGGCGCCATGCCAATCCGGGCCGATGTGCGCGATACGGGAGAAATCGCCGAGCGCCTGTCCGGCGTCGAGGTCGATATCCTCGTCAACAATGCCGGCATTCTCTCCACACGCGCGTTGTTTCACGAGATCGACCCTGCCGAGATCGATGCCATGATCGACGTCAATCTCAAGGCGCCGATGCATCTGACGCGGGCATTTCTGCCGGGCATGGTCGAACGCAAGCGAGGCCATCTGATCTATCTCGGCTCCAGCGGCGGCCGGGCACCCTATCCCTCGATGGGGGCCTACGGCCCCTCGAAGGCAGGGTTGAGCCTCTTTTGCGACAACCTGCGCTGTGATCTGCTGGGAACGTCCGTCCGGGTCAGCGAGGTTGTCCCGGGCCGGGTCCAGACGGAACTCTATCGCACGGCCATTGCTGGAAACCAGGCAAAAGAGCTGCTTTATGACGGCTATCGTCCGATCCAGCCCGATCACATCGCCACCATTATCGCCAACGTCATCACGTTGCCGACATTCGTCGACGTATCGCGCATCGAGGTCTTCCCCACCGATCAGGCGACGGGCGGTGGCACTATGGTCAAACATCAGCAGTAACAAACAGTGCCTATCTCGCATATGTCACTTCCCCCAGCCAAAGCCGCGGTGCTTTGTTTTGCAAGGCAATCGAATTGAAAGAGTATCCGTCGAACAGCAGAAAAACGGAAACCGTCAGTGAACTGGATCTCTCCATTCATTACCGCCCGATCGCGCTGAAGGCGGTCCTCGCCGCGCACACCGTCTTGGCTACGGGGCTCAGGAACAACGAAGATAGTCCGCCAGAGCAGAGCCGTATCATGAGAGCGCTGCTCACATCGGAAAGGGATTGATCGGCATGATCGAAGGCACGTTGGGTTTCATAGGCACCGGCACAATCACCGAAGCGATCATCACCGGCATTTTCGCCGTGCCGGATCGGGCGGCCGACATTCTGGTTTCACCGCGCAACGCCGAGGTCGCTGCAAAGCTGGCGGCACGATACCCTTCCGTCCGCATTGCCGGCAGCAATCAGGAGATCGTGGATGCCGCGGACATGTTGTTTCTGGCTGTGCGTCCGCAAATTGCCGAGGAGGTGATCCGAGCGCTACGTTTTCGTCCCGGTCAGCGCGTTGTCAGCCTGATCGCCGCGGTTCACGATGCAAAACTCACGGAATGGATCGACCAAAAGGTCGAGATCGTCCGGGCGGTTCCACTTCCGTTCGTCGCCGATCGAACGGGTGTCACGATGATCTATCCGCCAGAACCCCGGGCAGCTTCGTTCTTTGCCGGGCTCGGAACAGCCGTCGAATGCGAAACGCAAAACGAATACGACCTGCTCGCAGCGGCAAGTGCGCTGATGGGGACCTATTTTGGCCTTCTGGAGCGCACCACCGAGTGGCTGACAAGCCAGGGCATATCCGAGCAGAAATCGCGAAACTATCTTGCTCCCCTCTTTGCCAGTCTCGGTCGGACCAGCGTGATATCGCAGGACCGTTCTCCCGGCGACCTGCGGCGCGAATTCTCGACAAAAGGCGGCCTGAACGAGCAGCTCTTCAGAGAATTCGAACAGGGTGGCGGGACCGAGGCTTTGACTGCTGCGCTGACAAGCGTCCTGTTGCGGATCAAAACATAAAGCAACTCACGCTTTCGAGGCGCTGTTGACGTTGGGGCTCGCTGATCTACCTCACCCGCCGGCATCGCACGGACCCGCCCGTCGACAATGATCTCTTTCCAACGGATGTTTCTAAACGGGTTGGCTCTCTGCCAGGGACCGGCCGCAGATATAACCCCATGTCAGGCATGGGCCGATCGTCGTGCCGGGGCCTATGGCGCGGGTTCCGATCGGGTTGGCCATGGTAAGGCCCGCGCAGTAGAGACCCGCGATTGCCGTGCCGTTTGCGCGGATGACCTGCCCCTTCTCGTTGGTCTTTGCGCCGCCCTTGGTTCCTAGAATGGAGCGGTTGAAGCTCATGGCGACAAACGGCGCCGTCTCAATTCCGCCAAGCGCCGGATTGCCGCTTGCATCCTCTTCCCCGCCGGACTTGTAGCGCTCCCACCGATTGTCGCCGCGCTGGAATTCCTCATCGCGGCCATTGACCGAATAGCGATTGAACGCATCCACCGTCTGCTTGAGATTGCCGCTATCGACACCGATCCGGACGGCGAGGCCCTCGATCGTTGCGGCTGACTTGATCCAGCCCGGCTGCTTCGATGCGTAATATCGGAACGGTGCCGAAGACTTCATGAAGCGGGTATCGGCAATGAGCCAGGCCGGCAGATGAACGCTTTCGCCGGTTTCGGGATCGCGTCTATCCAGCATCTCGCCAAGATTGAAGTCGTATTCGCTGGCAAATCGGCGGCCGTGGCGGTTGACGACAATCGCATTGGGCGAAATCTGGAAGGTGATGGGCAGGCCCTGCAGCCGGCCTTCATACAGGGTTGGAATGGTCGGATAGACGTTCGCCTGATCCATATGTTCGAGAACGGCACCGGCCTTGAGCGCAAGCTTGTGGCCATCACCCGTGTTGGTGCTCGGGCTTCCGAGCCGATCCGTCGCGCCGGGGAAGTGCGCACGCAGCATGGTCTCGTCCCATTCGAAGCCACC
Organism: Pararhizobium polonicum; assembly: GCF_001687365.1. Taxonomy (GTDB): domain Bacteria; phylum Pseudomonadota; class Alphaproteobacteria; order Rhizobiales; family Rhizobiaceae; genus Pararhizobium; species Pararhizobium polonicum. The sequence continues at coordinate 80,360 of NZ_LGLV01000008.1, read as the reverse complement.
GGTCGCCAGCACGATACCCCTGCTTGCGCGTATTTCGTGCTGCTTGCCCTCCCGCGTGCAGACGACGCCCGCCACGCGTCCATTATCGTCGATGAGGAGGTCGGTGACCGGGCTTGAGACCAGGATTTCGCATCCGGCATCAAGGCAGCCCTTCAGGAGACCGGTGATCAGTGCCGAACCCTGCCCGGCCTCATTGTTCAGATACCGGCGCAGCAGGGTCGGGCCAAGGCGCATGGCCGAGCGTACCGGCGCACCATAAAAATCGCTATCCACCGCTTCCTTATAGGAAAAGATATGCGGCATCGTCGACCGGCGAAGCCGGGCGGCCCATTTGCCGACGATATTGCGGCTCAAGGGTTTGGGCGAAAGCATGCGTCCATGTGGGACACCACCCGGCGCTTCCGTAAACGGATCGGGCTCGGCGATCATCTCGAACCGCAACGGCGAATTCGCCTCGAGAAATTGCAGCATGTCGGGGGCGGCATTGGCGAAGGCTTGCCACAGATGATCGTCCGTCTGTCCCCAGCCTTCGGGCGCGGTCGCGCGCAGATAGGCAAGTGCATTTTCCTTGCTGTCCTTGATACCGGCGGCGATGGCGTGATGGTTGGCGGGGATCCAGGTACCTCCGCCGGACATCGCGCTGGTACCGCCGATCAGATCGCTTTTCTCGACAATGGCAACCTTCAGGCCCAATCGGGCAGAGGTCAGGGCAGCGCTCAGGGCTGCCGATCCCGAGCCGACAACAACGACATCGACGGCTTGGCTTGCACAGGCGGCTTCAATCTTCGCGGACATATTCATGCTCTCAAGGTGTTTGACTGCGGCTGCAAACCGTGACCCCGTTGGCCGGTCGTGATCCATCTGTTCAGGAAAGCGTGTCAGACGCCGTCTGCAAGATGCTCGTCCAGACGCTCGAAAAGGTGTTGCGCCGATGTGCGGATATCGTCCTCGATTGCGGTCTCAAGGGCGACCACATCCCGCGCACGCAGAGCGCCGATAATCATCTGGTGCTTGCTGTGCGACGTGTTGATATTGGCAAACGCCGGATAGGCCAGATTGAGATAGGCACCGGATCTCAGCCAGACGGTCTCGATCATCTTCAGCAGCATCGGCATCTGCGTCAGCCGATAGATAGCGAAATGGAAATTGGCGTTCTCTTCCAATCCGTGCTTCATGTCACCGGCTTCGGACGCGGCGACAATGCGGGCGTTGAATTCTTCGATCTCGCTCAGCGCCGCATCGTTCAACACCGGAATGACGATACGCGCCGCCGTCTTTTCAAGCGATACGCGGAGTTCGGTGATTTCCAGCAGGCTTTCCTTGGTGAGCGCCGGGACAATCGCGCTCTTGTTGGAATCCTCGATCAGCGCCCCTTCGGCAATCAGCGTCATCAATGCTTCGCGGGCCGGAGTCGGGCTCACGCCAAGCGCCTGCGCGACATCGCGGATCTTGATCCGCGAGCCGGGCGCGAACGTTCCCTCGATTAACGCCTTGCGCAACGCGTATTTCACACGCTCCGAAAGTGTGTCGTTGCGCTCGATTGTTTCCAACGCATAGTCGGTCATTTGGAGGGTTCTCCGCGCAAACCTTGAGCATCAAGCGTGTCAAGAACGACATCGTTTAAGGAATTCCATGGAATATACAGATCGAGCCAGGCTGCCGCACGACCCGTATAGAGGACAAGTTCGTCCAGGATAGCAGCTTGATGCTGCGGCTCGTCCTTCAAGAGATTGCTCGCGCCTTCCAATACCACCCCACAGCCAACCATGCCACAGAAGCCGTCGATTCGCGCGACGAAAGCATCGATGAGAAAGATGGCGAATTCCGATTTTTCCGTGCCGGAATAATAGGTTCCGCCGCGCAGCCGCCACAAGAGTTCATGCAGCTTGCGCAATTCGCCTTCGGCCATCGCAAGCGGGCCATAGGGCAGCATCATGCCCGAGCGCGCAAGCAGCACCGCGACATCTGCGGGTTCCTTTTCCCATATGGCTTTTCGTGCAGCCCGCAACGTCGCAAGACCGGGGCTTGCCGGTTCCGGTTCGCGGATCGCAAGTGTCATTGCTTCGTCCGTCGGGATCAATTCGGCACGAATGATTTCCTTGCCGTGATCCTCGACCACATGACGGCCCAGCCGGCGCAACCATTCGATATCGCCAGTCAGCCGGCCGAGGACCGAAACCTGAGCCTTCTCCGCCTGCAGCTCACCGTAGATCAGCTCCAGGAATTGCCGCTCCGGCCAGTAAAGGAATGTACCTGCCGGCAGGGTCAGAATGTCCGTGGCCTTCTCGACATCGGCCAGAAAGGGCGCGTGCCAGAAAATGTGCTGACCTGCGATCTTGGCGCAATGGATGTCCACGACGGCAGGCATCGATGCCAGCAATTTGCCAATCGCGTCAGGCGCCAGATCGGTGGCAAGCGCGATTTCGTGATCCTGGCCGTCAAAGCGGAAGTAGATGGAAGGCATGGCAGTCCCCGTTATTCTTTCATGCATTTGTCGAGTTGGATCGTTGCCGGAAGCGCGATCCACCCAATGTCTGATCCGTCGGCAGTATTTCCAGCTGGCTGACATCGACGTGCGGCGGCAGGGAAACGAGATGAGCAACCGTCGAAGCGATATCGTCGGCTTCCAGACATTGGTAGCCGTGGTAAAAGTCACCGCTGGCCAGCTGCCGGTGCATGCCGGTGTTCACACGCCCCGGCTGGATTTCGGTAACGCGCACGCCGGTGCCGTGCAGGTCATTGCGCAAGCCCGCGGCCAATGCGCTGACGGCAGCCTTGCTGGCGCTGTAAAGTGCGGGGCCATTTCCGGGGTTCCGGCCGGCCACCGACCCCAGCAGAATGATATATCCCGCTCTGCGCTCGACCATGGAGGGGACAAGCGCCCGTAGCAGACTGACCGTTCCCATCACATTGACGCCCAGAATATCGGCGGCAGCTTCGGCCGTGATTTCATAAACCTTGCCGGCCGTCCCCAAGACGCCGGCGGCATGAACGAGAAGGTCGGCTTCAACGCCCTCAAGAGCCTGCATAACCAGATCGGCATCGGCGATATCGACGCCTTTGATGCGAAGACCGTAGTCCTTCTCAAGCGCCCGCAGCTTCGCAGCGTTGGTGCCGAGCGCCAGCACATCATAGCCGCCATCGGCCAGACGCAAGGCAATGGCCTTGCCTATGCCGCTGGTCGCTCCGCTGACAACTGCTGTCGGTCTGGTCAAGTGCGCCCTCCTCAAGCCTTGCCCAGGGCGATGGAGCGAGCCGTTGCCGCAGCAACAGCCTTGGCAACGAGATCGGCAAGCTCCGATTTGCCCATGAACACATCAAGTGCCGCCGCCGTGGTGCCGTTCGGGCTGGTCACCTGCTGACGCAGAGTGGACGGCGTATCCGCACTGGAAAAAGCGAGGCGCGCCGCGCCGTAAACCGTTTGCAAGGCAAGCTCAGACGCGAAGTCTTCCGGCAAACCGGCTTTTGCACCCGCTTGGGACAGAGCTTCGATAAAGTGGAACAGATAGGCCGGGCCGGACCCGGAAACCGCCGTCACCGCATCCATCATACCCTCATCATCGATAAAGGCCACCTTGCCGCTGCGCCTGAGAAGTTCGCCTGCAAGTTCCCGCTGCCCGGCCGTCGTTGCACGATTGGCGTAGCATACCATCATACCCTCGCCGATGGCGGCGGGCGTATTCGGCATGCAGCGAATGACCGCCGCGTCCTTATCCACCGACGTCTCGATCGCCTGCGTGCTGATACCGGCCGCAACGGAAAGGAACAAGGCGGGGTGTCCGCCCGTGGCAAAAACCTTGTAATCCGGCAGAACCGCATGAATGACCTGTGGCTTGACCGCGATCACAATGGCATCCGGCACAAAATCCGCCGGAATACCATCGCGATCGCGCGAGATCGATGCACCGGCTTCCCGGGCGCGGATACGAAGCGGCTCAGCGGGCTCGACCACATGAATGTCAAAGCCGGCGTCGCTGGAAAGCCAGCCTTTCAGCATGGCAAATCCCATATTGCCACACCCTATGAGCAAGATCCGGCGGCTCATGCGGTGGCCCTCACGAGCTCATCGATGGCCGCAGCAACGGCTCCGGCCGCCTCGAATTGCGGCATATGGCCAATGGCGGGCAGCAGGTGCAGACCTGCCTTGCCGGTACCGGCAAGCGCATGCTTCCACGGAATGATGCTGTCCTGGATTCCCCAGATGATCTTCTGCGGCATGCCAAGACGGGCGAAAGCCTGACGGAAATCGGCAGCCTGCGTGCCATCGGGAAACAACCGGTCCGCAAGCTCGGCCTGCGCATCGCGAAGATCCGCATTCTCGCGCGATTGCATCGTCGCAGACACAAAGGCCGGATTGATCAGGCTTTCATCGGCGACGAGACGACGCAGCCAGGGCTCCAGGCTTTCCTTGCGCGTTGCGCGGGAAAAGCCATCGATGAAGGAACCGTCGATCTCCGCACCGAGACCGGCAGGCGATATAAGCGTCAGCGACCGGATCTCGATGCGGCCGGCTTCGGCAATCGCAAGCGCGGTAGCACCGCCAAGCGAGTGGCCAACGAGATGAATCTGATCCAGCCCTTCGCCTTCAAGCGCGGCCGAGACCGCTGCCCCAAGAGCGCGGACATCGGCAATGGGCATGAAGGGCGAGCGGCCGTGAGATGGCAGATCGATGCTGACCGTCGTATTGCGGCTGCGCAGCGCTGTCAGCACCGGGCGCCAGGACAGCGAATCCGAGCCGAAACCATGCAGGAAGACAATGGGCATACCATCGCCGGCACGACGCTGCATATAGAGCTGACCGGACGCGTCGCCCTCAGCTTTTTCCGCGACGATGCGGGAAGCAACGGCGGGTGCTGCCACCGGCTTTGCGGCCTTCAGTGTCATCTCAATGTCCCGCACCTTGATGCGGCCGCTCGGGCTTGTCGCCAGCACCGTGGCAAGATCGATGCCATTCAAAGCTGCAATGCGGCGCGCCAGCGGCGAAGCGACAATGCGGTCCGAAACCGCTTCCACCTTCACCGGCGTCAATATGACCGGAGCACTTGCCACAGGCGGCGGTGCATCAATTGCAGCAACAGATGCGGCGGCCGGGACAGCCGCGCGCTTTGCATCCGCGTCACCGATAATACCCAGCAATCCACCGATCTCGATTTCCGTGCCGACATCGGCCCGGATTTCGCTCAGCACGCCGGATGCCGGTGCTTCGATTTCCGTCGCGGCCTTGGCCGTTTCGACGACCACAACGATGTCACCGGCCTTGAGGTTGTCGCCAACCTTGGCCAGCCATTCGACGACGACGACGGCTTCCATATATTCGCCGCCGGCGCCGGTTACGACAATATCGGTCATGACTGCCTCCTTCAGGCCAGCGCCTTGCGCGCTGCATCAGCGATCTTGGCCGCATTGGGAAGAACAGCCATTTCCAGCGGCTCGCTATACGGAACCGGCAGATCCGGAAGCGTCACGCGCTGCACCGGCGCATCCAGATCGTCGAACGCATGATCCATGATGGTGGCGGAAAGCTCTGCCGCGTAGCCACAGAAGCGCCATCCCTCATTGACGACGACGGCATGGTGCGTCTTGGCGATGGAGGCTTTGATCGCGTTCAGATCGAGTGGACGCAGCGAGCGCAGGTCGATGACTTCCGCCTTGATACCGTCAGCGGCAAGCAATTCCGCCGCCTTCTGGCTTTCGAGCACCATGCGCGAGGTTGCGAAGATGGAAATGTCGGTGCCTTCCACCACGGTCCGGGCCTTGCCGATCTCGACGATGAAATCCTCATCGTCCGGCACCTCGTCGCGAAGGTTGTAGAGCAGCTTGTGCTCAAGAAAGACAACCGGCTGCTGATCGCGAATGGCCGCCTTCAGCATGCCCTTCGCATCGGCGGGGGTAACGGGAGCAACGACCTTGATGCCCGGTATGTGGGCAATCAGCACGTCGAGGCTCTTGGAATGCTGCGCGCCGGCACCCGCGCCGCCGCCGCCCTGCGTGCGCAGGACGAAGGGCATCTGCACCTGATCGGCCCAGATATACTCATAGATCGAGGCCTGGTTGATCAAGGCGTCTAGCACGAGCGGCATGAAGTCGGCATACATGATTTCCAGCACGGGACGCGTACCGGTCATCGCGGCCGTTACCGCCATGGCGGCAAGCGTCTGCTCCGAAATCGGCGTATCGCGAACCCGGGATTCACCGAACTCTTCCATCAGGCCGCGTGTCACCTTGAACACGCCGCCGTAGCGGGCGATATCCTCGCCGAACAGGAAAACGTTGGGATCGCGCTGCATTTCCTCGCGCAACGCGGCGTTCAATGCTTCTGCGTAACGTAGCTTGGCCATCAGCGTGCCTCCGAATAGGCCGCACTGGCCGGATGCAATTCAAATGTGGGGTATGGATCGGCAAGCGCCCTTTCGACGGCAGCGGCGACAACGGCCGTGGCTGCTTCATCGATGGCGGCGAGCTTGTCTTCACCGACTTCTGCCTTCAGAGCATCGAAGCTGACCTTAATCGGATCGCGTGCTTTCCACGCCTTGATGTCTTCATCCAGCTGGTAGCCGCCCATATCGGAGGTGGAAAAACCCTCGATACGATAGGTCTTGGCCTCGATAAGGGTTGGCCCCTCGCCCCGGCGGGCCCTGTCAACGGCAGTGGAAACGGCGCGATAGACCGCGACCGCGTCGTTGCCGTCAACGATCTCGCTCGGAATATTGTAGCCGGCGCCGCGAATGCTGAGATCCGATACGACCGACTGCACGGAATGGTGCACGGTCAGGCCGAACTGGTTGTGCTCCAGAATGAAAACCACCGGCAGCTTCCAGAGCGACGCGATATTCATGGATTCATGGGCAATGCCGGTCTGCGCCGCGCCATCCCCGAAGAAGCACATGGCCACATCCTTGCGGCCCTGGACCTGTATGGACAGCGCCATGCCGGTGGCAGCCGGAATGCTGGCGCCAACAATGGCATTACCCCCGATCATGCCGCGCGAAGCGTCCGCCACAAGCATGTGGCCGGCACGTCCCTTGCAGTAGCCTGTTTCACGGCCAAGAATTTCCGCAAGGATTTTATAAACATCGAGGCCCTTGCCGACATAATGCGCGTGACCGCGATGCGTGCTGGTGATGTAATCGCTGTCCGAGAGCATGGCAGTGGCGGCAATGCCGACCGCTTCCTGACCGTCGCAACGATGGATCGGGCCGCGTGTCTTGCCAGCCTTGTGCAGGTCACCCAGTTGCTCCTCGAGCCTGCGGGTAATGATCATACGCCGGTACATTTCCAGCTGTTCGTCTATGGAGGGTCCGTTCTTCATCTCAACTTTACCAGATTCATTTCGAATTTCTGTCTTGGGGCGGCATTGCGCCGAACATCTCAGGCGCGCTTGTCCAGGCGGTCCTGAAGCCGATGCCAGGGGTGGATAAAACGCGCGACCTGAACGCCGACGCCATGTCCCGCGACAGTCTGCAGGCCGCCGATCGGCATGGGCATGGCGCTATCCGTCAGGCGTCCGGTCAGGATCTGCGCCGCGTTGCGCCCCCACACCGTGCTCATGGCGATGCCGCGCCCCGAATAAATGCCTGCAAACAGCACGCCCGGTGCCAGCTCCATCAACCGGGGAACCTTGTCGGGAACGACCGCGATGACGCCTTCCCAATATTCGGCCGCGGGAACGTCCGGCACCTGTGGCAGCAGGCTGGTGAGCCGGTGCATGACCTTGCGCTTGCCGCGCTCGGCAGCGTTGAACCAGACCGTATGGGAACCGACCATGGCCAGGCCGCCGGTCGAGTCATAGCGGAATGCCCGGATATCCCGGCTGGTATCGGAGACGCCCTCGCGGCCGGGCAGGATCTTGCGCTGCACGTCTTGCGAAAACGACGCGGTGGCAATCTGATAGACGCGAACGGGGATCATCGCCTTGTGCAGCGAAGGCCAGAAATGGCCTGCCACCGCATTTGCGGCAACAAGCACTTTCGCGGCGCGCACACTGCCGTCAGCGGTTTTGACAAACCAGCCATTGCCACGCTTCTCGATGGCTGTGACCATCGAACGCGTGTGGATGACGGCCCCTTCCTGAGCGGCGGCGCGCGCCAGACCCTGCGTCAGGGCGTAGGGATTGAGATAGCCGGCGTTCAATGCCTTCCAGCCGCCGAGAAAATCGCCGCCGCCGATCTTTTCGGCAATCGCGGAAGAATCCAGCCACTCGACCTCACATCCGAACGCCTTCCATTCGGCATGGAAAATCTGGGCGCGCTTGAGGGCTTCCAGCGAATGACAGGCCTGCATCCAGCCTTTGCTAACCAAATCGCACGCGATGTCATATTTGCGGATCATCTCGAACAGGCGAAGCGGCGCATTGGCCACCATCTCGTTATAGATATCACCGCGCTTTTGGCCCAACAGCGCCGCAAATTCGCTCGGGCTCTTCTTGGAATGATGCGGAATAACCTGTCCGTTGTTGCGCCCCGATGCGGCCTGACCGATGTCTAAGCCTTCGAGCACAACCACACGGGTGCCCGCTGTAGCCAGTTCGATCGCAGCATTGAGACCGGTGAAGCCAGCGCCGATGACCACGACGTCAGCATCGAGATCGCCCCGGAGCGGAGTGCCGGCGAATTCCACTTCTTTCGAGATTTTGCGCCAGTGGTGCATCTGTTGGTCTGCCATGTTCAATGCTCCACTTGTCCGTGTGCGCCGAGATAAAGGTCGATAAGCGACGGGTCCTCGGCGATGCGCTTTGCCCCGCCCTCAAGGCGGCAACGGCCGGATTCAAAGAGGTACGCGTAGTCACCGATCTCCAGCGCCAGGCGGACATTCTGCTCAACAAGCAGGATGGCGATGCCGCGATTGGCCAGATCAACGATAATGCGGAAGATCTGGGCGATGAGCTTGGGCGCCAGACCGAGCGACGGCTCGTCCATCATGACGAGGCTCGGCTCGGCCATCAGGCAGCGGCCGATCGCCAGCATCTGCTGCTGGCCGCCGGATAAGCGCTGCGCCGAGCCATGCCGTCTTTCGTGCAGGATCGGGAAGAGCGTGTAGACATCATCGCGCTTTTCCTCGAAACTCCGGTTGCGATCGATGCAAGCGGCAATCAGGTTTTCCTCGACCGTCAGGCGGGTGAGGATGCGGCGCCCCTCCGGACAATGCGACAGGCCAAGATGCGGAATGCGCGCGACATTCATGCGGGTGATGTCGGTGCCTGCAAACTGCACGCTCCCCTGGCTGACTGTCGTCAGACCGGAGATCGTGTTGAGCAGCGTGGTCTTGCCAGCGCCATTGGGACCAACGACGACGACGATCTCTCCGGCACGGACTTCCAGATCAATGGTGTTGAGGATCTGCGTTGGCCCGTAGCCCGAGGTTAGCTTTTCGATCTTGAGCAAGGGCTCGGATTTCGTCGAGTTCATCGGTGGTTCCTAAGTAAGCTTCCTGCACGACTTCGCTTGCCTGCACCTGCGCGGGCGTACCGGCAAAGAGAAGGCTGCCGAAATTGAGGACGTAGATCCAGTCGCAGAGCGACATGACGAGATCCATGTCGTGTTCGACGACGATGATGGAGCGGTGCGGTTTGACAAATGACCGCAGGCGGGATGTCAGATCGGCCGTTTCGTTGTGATTGAGGCCCGCGGCCGGTTCATCCAGCAGAAGCACGGCCGGGTCACGAACCAGTGCCCGGGCGATCTCCAGGATACGCTGGCGACCGTAAGGGAGGAGATTGGCCTGCATGTCGGCATATTGGGCAATGCCGCAAAGCTCCAGGATGGCGTAGCAGAGATCACGACGCTCGCGGTCCCGGCGCCGGCCGTAGCCGGGGACCAGCACTTCCTTCCAGACTGCGCCGCGATCCGTCGGATAAAAACAGACTTCGAGATTCTCCAGCGCGGTCAGATGATCGAACAGGCGCACGTTCTGGTAGGTCCGCGCAATGCCCGCCATGCTGATCTTGTGCTTTGGCAGGCTCTGCACCGCGCTTCCGTTCAGAACGATCTCACCGCTGGTCGGCGGAAACGAACCCGACATCAGGTTGATCAGCGTGGACTTGCCTGCACCATTCGGGCCAATAATGCCATAGATCATGCCCGGCTCGAACGTCATCGTGACGTCGTTTGTCGCGACAAGCGTCTGAAACCGCTTAACGAGATTTTTGAGTTCCAGCATTATTTCCACACCAGTTTAGAAATCAGCCGCACCGGCGTCAGGGATTGCGGAACGATGCCGCGCGGGCGCATCACGATCACGCCGACAAGCAGCAGGCCGAACAGAAGCATGCGGTATTCCGCGTATTCGCGCAGCAGCTCCGGCATGACGACCAGCACGACGGCGCCGACGACGATGCCGACGATATTGCCGATGCCGCCGATAACGATGACGAGCACCACGAGAATGGACTCGTTGAGGGTGAAACTCTCAGGGCTGACGAAGCGCTGGAACGCTGCGAAAATGACGCCGCAGGTTGAGCCGATGACAGCGCTTGTCGCAAATGCGATCAGCTTGACACGGGTCTTGTCGATGCCGACGCCCACAGCCGCATCCTGATCTTCGCGCAGGGCAAACCATGCCTTGCCAAGGATCGAGCGCTCAAGCCGGTAGACCAGCACGCCCGTTACCACCGCAAGTGCCAGAAGCAGGAAATAGAACTGCATCGGCGTACTGACCTGATAGCCGAACAACGAAAGCCTATCGATGCCGGTGATGCCACGCGGGCCGTTGGTGAGCCAATCGACATTGTTGATCAGGATGCGGATGATCTCGCCGAAACCGAGCGTCACGATCGCCAGATAATCGCCGCGCAGCCGCAGGACCGGAATACCGAGCAAAATGCCGGTGATCCCGCCCGCAAAGGCAGCAACAACCAGAACGGCAAGGAATGGCAGGTGAATGTCGAAATAATTGCTCGAAAGCAACGCATAACAATAGGCGCCAACCGCATAGAAGGCGACAAAGCCGAGGTCGAGAAGGCCGACATAGCCGATGACGATGTTCAGGCCCATGCCGAGAATAATGTAGATCAACACCAGATCGGCGATGCGCAGGTAGTAGTTCGGCAAGGTCGGCACATAGGCAAGGAGCGCCAGGGCAGCGCCGATGCAAAGAAGGCCAAGCGGGTTGAGCCGGCGCTTTGCGGGCACCGAAGCCGTGTCGCGGTCAAGAATGGTCTCTCGTGCGCTCATCTCAAAACTCCCGCTTGGTGACGCCGGACTCTTCCGTGACGCTTTCGCCAAGAAGGCCTGCCGGACGGAAGAGAAGCACAGCGATGAGAACAGCGAATGCAAAGATGTCGCGATATTCGGTTCCAAGAATACCGTGGCTCAGAATGGGAAGCAGCGCCGTTCCAAATACTTCCAAGAACGCCAGCACAAAGCCGCCGATCATCGCACCGGGGATCGAGCCAATACCACCGAGAATGGCCGCGGTGAACGCCTTCAGCCCCACGACGACACCCATCGTCGGGCTGACGAGACCATAGTATGAGCCATAGAGGACGCCGCCGAGCGCGCCGAGGCCGGGACCGACGAAGAAGATCAGGCTGATCGTTCTGTTGACGCTGACGCCGAGCAATGCCGCGGTGTGGTGATTTTCCGCAACGGCTCTTACCAGCACACCCAGACGCGTGCGCGTAATGAGGAACTGGAGGGCGAACATCAGCCCGACGGACAGCGCAACGATGAAGATTTGCAGATATGTTATACTTGCATCACCCAACTGCAGACGCTCCGGCTCGACAAGCGCCGGGAAGGCGATGGGTTGCGGCCCTGCGATGAGCTGCATTGCAGCCTGCAGCGCCATGGAAACACCAAGCGCGCTCAACATCGGCGCAAGCCGGCTCGAATTGCGCAAGGGTTTATAAGCCACGCGCTCCGTCACGACGCCGATCACTCCCACGGCCGAGAAGGTCACCACCATGACGCCGATAACGACAATCGCATAGGCCGGCCCTCCCGTAACAGCGAAAACCGAAAGCGCCACCAGCGCGACATAGCCACCCAGCATGAACATTTCGCTGTGGGCGAAATTGATGAGGCGCAGAACGCCGTAGACCATCGTGTAACCCAGTGCGATCAGCGCATAGATCGCGCCGATCGTCAGGGCATTGATGGTCTGTTGGAGGATGAGACTGGTCATATACAATTCGCCTTGAATGACGGATGCGATCCAGCCGCACCATGAACCCGGCACGTCGGTCCTGCTGGACATGGGCGAAACCGGCGGAGCGATCCGTCATTGAAATCAGGCGATGGACCGCACCATGCGGCCCATCGGTTCACACGTTCAATCAGCTGGCCTGACCGACCATTTTGAATTCGCCGTCCTGAATCTCGTAGAGATACATCGGAGCAACCGTGCGCTCGCCGACATCGGTAAACTTGACATGACCCAGCATCGTGTCCAGCTCGACAGCCTTCAACGCCGGAAGAATGTCTGCGCGTGTCGGCTCGGCGGCCTTCTTGATCGCCTCGGCAACGATCTGACCGCTGACATAACCATAGATCGAGTACGGTCCGACCTCTTCACCAAAGCGCTTCTTGTAGCGCTCGCCGAACGAAACCAGTTCGGGCGTGGCATCGGCCGGCGGGATCGGGAAAGTCAAAACGACGTTGGACGCGGCTTCCTTGCCGGCCTGGGCAACGAAATCCGGGGTGAAAGCACCATCTGGAACCAGAAGCTTGGCATTCAGGCCCTGCTCGCGCATCTGCTTGGCAAACAAGGCCAGCTGCGGCATGACCGCGCCCATATAGACGACGTCCGGCTTGGCCGACTTGAGCTGGGTTATCACAGCCGTAAAATCGACATCCGTTGGATTAACCGATGACGTTGAGTGGATCTCCCCGCCTCTTTTCTTGAAATCGTCCGCGAAGATTTCAGAAACGCCCTGACCGAATGCCTGCTTGTCGTTGACGATGGCTGCATTCTTGGCGCCGAGCTTTTCAAGCGCATACTGGGCCGACAATTCGCCCTGGGCAAAATCGCTGGCGGTGGGGCGCACAATGTTTGCCGCACCCTGCCTGGTGATGTCGGGATTGGAGCCGAGAACAGCTTCCGGCAATTCGCAATCCGAGTAGATGGACTGAGCCGCGAGCTGCACGCCGCTGTTCAGGTGACCGATGACGGCAACGATGGATTCGTCGTCGCAGAACTTTTGCGCAACCAGCGTCCCCTCTTTCGGGTCGGCCTTGTCGTCCTGACGCGACAGGACGAGAGTGTTGCCATTGATGCCGCCGGCGGCATTGAGCTCTTCAAAATAGAGATCCGTACCATTGAAAAGCGTCGTGCCGAAGATGGCCTGCGGGCCGGTCAGCGGCGCCGTGGCACCGATCTTGATATCGGCCGCAAACGCTGTGCTGCTCATCAGGCTGGCGACGACGAGAATGCTCATTGCATGTTTCATGGAAGTTCCACCTCTTTCTGATATTTGTTATAACAGATTTGTAGCAACGGTTTTTGGGCTTGGCAAGTGCCAATTGAGGCAGAATGTGCGCACGCCTAAAATCGCGGCATTCTCCGTTGTGCCGCCTTGATGACAGGGCAGCACTGGATGCGGTTGCGCGGTGGGGAAATAGCGGTCTCGGATAACAAGCCAACGGGATGCCAGCCTCGGACCTGCATCTATCGGTCGCTCGACGTTCGCAGACCGAAATTCACGGAAACAACAGAAAGAGCATGTGCCCCGGCAAGCTAAAGAAAATAGCTGAGCTTCAAGGGCAAGAGAGCAGCGCCGAGCACCGCCGCATCGCCTTTCGTCTGGCTGAGTACCAGTTCGGCGACCGGTGGCCCCACATCATAGCGGTGCACCTTTTCGGAGGATTTGCGCGCACGGGCAATCATCATGCGCCCCAACTCGGCCGGCAATTGCCCGCCAAAGACGATTGCCTGCGGATCGAGGACGGCAATGAGCGTGGCGATCAGCCGGTCGACCGACGGCATGGTCTTTTCCAGCCAGGCTTCGACGCCCGGCCAGGACGGGTCAAAACGGGTCCGCAGGTCTTCGATGGCGTGGATGTCGACGCCGTTATCCTGCAGGTCCCGGATGAGATATTGGAGAGCGGGCCGGCGCGACGATTCCTCATCGGAATAGATACCGCTGAATTCACCGGCATTGCCGTGCACCCCGAGATGCGGCTTGCCATCGATGATCACGCCGCCGCCGAAACCGTAATTGAACGAGAGATAGGCGAAGCTCGGATAGGACAGGCCTGCCCCGCGCAGACTTTCGCCGATCGCGCCGGTGGTCGCGTTGTTCTCCAGCCAGACGGGCATCTGAAAGATCCGTTCGAGATCCGGCCGCAGATCGATCAGCGACCAGTCGCGCAAGGGTTCCGGCGCATTGAATTCGCGGTTGCCGGAAATGAAAAATCCGGACATGGAGAAACCAAGCCCCAGAAGGCGGCTACGGGCGATCCCGTGCCGGACCAACATGGCCGACAATTCTCCCGAAAGCACCTGCAGCGTCGCTTCACGGCGTTCGGGCACCATGCGCAGCTGTATTTCCTCGATCACATTGCAGCCGAAATCGGCAAGGCACAGCACTGCGCTATCGGTATTGATCGAAATACCCAGCGAACAGACGGCCTCGCCCACCAGCTCGATCGTCGGGCTCGGCTGCCCGCGGCCACCCTTGAGTGGCGCCCCTGCGCGCAGGAGATTGCGCTCGATCAGGCCTTCGACCAGCCGATGGACCGATTGCTGCGTCAGATTGGTCCTTTCGGTCATCGCCGCACGGGTGATCGGCTCGTGCCGGCGCACGATGTCCAGGATCATGCGCTCATTGTCGCTGGCAAGCGGCAAGCCTGGGCGCCCGGATGGCGCAACGGACGGAGATGGAGGTTTTGGGGGCGTCATGGCTCTGGCTTATCCGCTCGCAGGATCTCCCGCAACCTCCTCTGAGCGCCGTTGACGCGGGTTTTGTTTCGCCTGTCATAAATATTACACTTAAAGTGTATTAATTGCCCGCAATGCCAATCCAAGCAACCCGGAGCATCAGCATGACCGCCAGACTGTTTGCCATTGCCGCGCTCGCCCTTTCAGCCGCGACGACACCCGCCCTGTCCGCCGAAACGAACCTGAAGAATCTCGACTTCGATCTTTCGAAGGTCACCAGGGACAATTTTTACGACATCGTCGTTCCGGCCGCGAAGGCCGAGGGCACGGTCACCATGTACAATTTCGCCGGCAGTTTCGGCGACGCATGGAAGGAACTGATCACCCGCTTTGAGGCCAGATACGGCATCAAGGTCGAATACAGCGATGTGAATGGCGCACAGGCCGACCAGCAGCTGATCGCCGTGCAGAAGGCCGGCGAAGATGCGCCGGTCGACGCCTATTTCGCCGGCGGCGGCGATTACCCGCTGCTGTCATCGGCCGGTGTGGTCGGCAATATCCCACTGACGACCATCTTGCCCAATATGGATCACTACGATCCGGCCTTCGCCCAATCCCTCTTTGGACGGCCGCATGGCGGCGCCTATCCGCTCGTTCATCTCAACCAGACCGCAATTGGCTACGACAGCGCCTTCATCAAGCCCGGCGACCTGCCCAAGACCTTCGACGAACTGCTTGCCTGGGCGGAGAAGAACCCGATGCGCCTTGGCGTCACCCTGCCCTCGAAAGGCGGCTCCGGCGGTGGCTTCATCTATTCCGTCGCGCTCAACTACCTGACCGGCGAATGCCGGACCAAGTTGACGGACTACACGCTGACCGCAGAACAGGCGGCCGACTGGGCAATGACATCCGAATGCCTGGAGCCAGTCTGGGATTATTACCGCAGGCTGCTCAGCGCTGCGGAACTCACCAACGGCAATGCCGATACGCTGAACCTGATCAACAACCAGCAGCTCTATATGGGCACCGTCTGGGAAGACCAGGTCATGACCTTCATTCGCGGCAAGCAGCTTCCCGACACATTCCGCCTGACACTTCTGGAAAACGGACAGGTCGGCAGCGGCGATGCGATGTTCGTTCCGGCCAATGCCAAGCATGTCGCGGCCGCCCTGCTCCTGATCGACATGGCGATCGGCAAGGATTTCCAGGCCTGGAAGCTTGAAAACAAGGCCTCGCGCTCGCCGCGCACCGACCTTACCGGCGATCTCATCACGCCGGAAACCGCCAAATACCTCCTGCCATCCAGCGTCTATCCACGCCTCTCGGCTCCGGCCTTCTGGGATATGTCGAAGGCGCTCGGCGACGCGCTGGATGAGAAGGTCCTCAGCCAGTAAGGCGATGCCCGTTTTCGAGACGGACCGGACGCACAGCCGGTCCTCTTTCCCGAGATTGAAAGACGATATCCGATGAGCGAACTCGAGATCAGCAACATCACCAAGGACTATGGCGCAACCCGCGTGCTGCACCCTGTGTCCATCAATGTCGAACGGGGCGAGTTCGTCACCATCCTCGGCCCCTCGGGCTGCGGCAAGTCCACGCTGCTGCGTATCCTGATGGGCATTGCCCGCCCGAGCGCCGGCGAAATACGGTTGGCGGGCACCCGGATCGACCTGTTGCCGCCCGAGGCCCGCGACATCGCCATGGTGTTTCAGTCCTATGCGCTGTTTCCCCACATGTCGGTCGCCAAGAATCTCGCCTTCGGATTGCGCATGAAGAATGTGCCCAAGCCGGAGCGTGCACGGCGTATCGAGCATGCACTGGAGATCTGCAACCTGACCGGACTGGTGGAGCGTATGCCGCGCCAGTTGTCGGGTGGCCAGCAGCAACGGGTTGCGCTCGCCCGCGCCATCGTCATGCAGCCACGCCTGCTTCTGTTTGACGAACCCCTGTCCAATCTCGACGCCAAGCTGCGCGATACGCTCCGTCAGGAACTGGTCGACCTGCACCGCCGGATCGGCGCCACCAGCATCTACGTGACCCACGATCAGGCGGAAGCCATGGCGATGTCCGACCGGATCGTCGTCATGGATGGCGGCAAGGTCGTCGAGACGGGCACGCCGCTCGATCTCTACCGCGCGCCGACCCGCGCGTTTACGGCCGGGTTCCTCGGCCAGACCAACCTGCTGACCGCTGACGCCGATGGTTTGCGTGCCCGCCTGCCCTGGGGGCAGATCGTCACCCTGTCTGCACCGGCAAAGGGGAGCGTGCGCGTTTCCGTGCGTCCTGAAACCATCGCGATCCGGCAGAACGAAGCGGGTGCGGGCATGGTGACGTCGGTTTCCTTCATGGGCGCCAATGCGCTTTACATGGTCGATATCGCCGGCAACACGCTGAAAATCAGCCAGGCCGGGGCCGAAAGCCTGATCGCTGCCGGCAACCGGGTCTCGCTCGATTTCAACGGAGCGCTGCATCTTCTGAGCGGTTTCGAACGTGCGGAGGCCGCGTGATGCAGGCCGCCCTTCGCGACCGCAGGGCGCAGCTTGCCCTGCTTCTGCTGCCCGGCGTCGGCTATCTCGTCGTCTTCTTCGGTGGCCCACTGGCGTCGGCGCTGATCGGCAGTCTTCAGCTCAACGGCGGCACTTTCACGCTGCAATGGTACGAGCGGATTTTCACCCGCGCGACAATGCTGCGCGGCCTGAAGACCTCGATCTACTATGGCGTCGCCCCTGTCATCGTTTCGCTTGCCGTTTCCATACCGCTGGCATTACTGATCCGGCAGAACTTCCGGGGGCGAAAGCTCTTTAATGGTCTCTACAAGCTGCCGATGGCGGTGCCCGGCATCATCGTCGCACTCATGGTCATCATCATGGCCGAGCGCGGCGGCTTCATCGACCGGGTGATCGCGCCCTTCGGTCTTAGCCTGCCCAAGCTCGTGCGCGACGAATGGGGCATCGGCGTCATTCTCGCCACCGTCTGGAAACAGATCCCCTTCATGACCCTGATCATCACCAGTGCCTTTGCCGGCATTCCGGAAGACATCCGCCACGCGGCACGATCGCTCGGCGCCTCGCGTTTGAATACTTTCGTCTTCGTCGAGGTGCCGCTCGCCATGCCGGGGATTACCGCTGCGATCCTTCTCACGTTCATCGGCTCCATGGGCTCCTACGCCGTTCCCGATATCGTCGGCTCGCCCTCGCCGCGCCCGCTCTCCGTGCTGATGGTCTCCGAGTTCAACGACGGCAAGTTCGCGCAGGTCTATGCGATGGGCATGGTGCTCAGCCTCTTCGCCATTGCCGTGCTTCTCGCCTATTACGCGCTGACGGCCAAGATCGGCGTCAACCGTGCCAAGGGAGACGAGTGAATGACCATCCTTGCCGAAACCCTGCCGACAGCACGCGCCCGCGTCTTTCAGGAGGATGATCGCCTGCTCGTTTCAACCGGGCTTTATGCCGCCTTGGGGCTGACGATTGCCCTGCCGCTCGTGCTGATGTTCCTCTGGAGCGTGGCCGATGGCTGGGCGCCGCCACATGTGATCCCGCGCGATTACACGCTCAGCCGCTGGATGGACATGATCGCCGATCCCGGCCTGTTGCGTGCCGCGCTCAACAGCACCGTCATTGCCGTCATCGTCACCTTTGCGACAGGCCTCATCGCGCTGCCAACGGCCTGGGCCATGGCGCGGTTTCCCTTCCGGCTGAAGCGGGTGGTGGAAATCTTCATTCTGGCGCCGGTCATCATTCCCGGTCTCGTCGTCGCCGTCGGCATCGGCCAGGTCTTCCTGTTTCTCGGCCTGTCCTATTCGATGACCGGTGTCATCCTCGTTCAGATCGTCGGCACGCTGCCGTTGATGATCCGCCTGCTGACGGCGGCGCTTGAGACCATTCCCGACGATCTGATCCACGCCGCCCGCTCGCTCGGCGCCGGAACGGCCGGCGTCGTTCTCCACATCATCCTGCCGCTCGCCGTGCCCGGGCTTCTCGCCGGCGGACTGCTCTCCTTCATCGGCAGCTTCGAGGAGTTCGACAAGTCCTTCATTGTCGGCGCCCCCGTCATCGAGACCCTGCCGATCAAGCTCTACATCTTCCTCAACCCCTATTCCCTGCAGTTGCCCGTCGCCGCGATCATCGCCTTCATCCTGCTTCTTCCTGCCCTGATCGTCTTCGTCATCGCCGGCCGTATCCTGCGCGACGACCTGATGGCCGCCGGCATGGGGAAACTCTAACCACCCCTCCCAACCATCCTCCCTCCCAGCTAGAGACACAAAAATGCCCAGTCAGACAGCATCCTCCCTTCAGCCCGCCTTCCCGAAGGTCCCCTCCCTCCTCTCCCGCGACAATCCGCAGATCCTCACCGTCGCCCATCGCGGCCTCTGGACCCACGCTCCGGAAAACTCACTGGCCGCCATCCGTGACGCGATTGCCGCCGGCGTCGAAATCGTCGAGATCGATGCGCAGGCGACCGCCGATGGAATGCTCGTCGTCATCCATGACGATACGCTCGACCGGACCTCGACCGGCACGGGGATCGCCGCGCAACTCCCCTTCGCAACCATCCGCCAAGTGCGCCTGCGGTCCGGCGGCGGCGGCATAGGCGCTCACGTGACTCAGGAAGCCATCCCGACACTGGCCGAAGCGCTGGAGGAGGCGCGCGGCCGCATCGCCGTCAACATCGACACCAAATTCGCCCGTGACCTGCCGTTGATCGCAGCCGAGGTACGCCGGCTGTCGATGGAAGATCAGGTCATCCTGAAGACCCCGGTCGATCCGGCATCGGAGCATTTTCCAATCCGCGATGTCGACTGGTTCGGCAGCATTCCCCATATGCCGATGTTCAGCGTCCGCCCCGGCCTGTTTGCCGAGGACCTGCGCCGTATCGCCCCACTTGCAGCACCGATGATCGAGGTCCGGTTTGCCGACATCGCCGATCTGGCGGCAGGCCGCGAGGAGCTTGAGCGCCAGAATATCCGGTTGTGGATCAACACGCTCGACGTTTCCCATTGCCTCGATTTCAACGACAGCCGCGCGGCCAAAAACCCGGAAGCAGTCTGGGGCGCGCTTTCCGATGCGGGCGTCGGTGCGATACAGACCGATACGATCGTGGCCTTCAAGAACTGGCTGTCGCGTCCCTGCACCAACGGAGCTTCCCTGTGACCGCAATACCGGACCGTCTTGCCCGCGCCATCGCCGTGATCGAAGAGGCCGCCATCCTTGCGACGCGTTTCTTCCATGCGCGCGACACCATCGAAACACGCACGAAACGGGCGCAGGATTTCGTCTCGGAGGCCGACACCACAGTCGAAGCCCTGATCCGGGAAAGGCTTGCGGAAGCCTTTCCCGGGGAGGCGATCGTCGGCGAGGAAATGGGCGGCACCATCGGCAACGCCTACTGGATCATCGATCCGATCGACGGCACGTCCAACTTCCTGCGCGGCTCGCCGCTCTGGGGGATCTCGCTCGGTTTCGTCCGCGACGGACGGCCGGAACTGGGTGTCGTCGCCCTTCCAGCCCTGAAGCAGCTGCTTGCCGCCGCTGACGGCACCGGCCTCTTCCTCAACGGGAAGCCCTGCCCGCGCGACATCCCATTCGCCGAAGTCCGCCTCATGTCGCTCGGCGACAGCCTGTCGGACGATATCGACGACATCGCCGCCTTGCACACCGGTCTGCGCCGCAGCGGCTGGATCGTCGAAGGATTTCACGCCACCTCGATCGGGCTTGCCTTTACCGCATGCGGCATTCTCGACGGACACCTGCAGAAGACCACGACCATGTGGGACATTGCCGGCGGCGCCGTCCTTGTCCGCGAAGCTGGCCTTGAGGTGCGGATCGGCCACGATGCCGCATCGGATGCCTACTGGATCGCAGCCGGAACCGGGGCTTTGATCGAGGCGACAGAGCGGTTATGGCCGGCAATAGCGACCGCGTCCTGAAAGCCGCGCCGCCATGCAGCTCTTGGCTGGCGAAACTGCAGATCTGTCTGCGAACGAAGACAGGGCGGCAAATCCTGCCGCCCTGTCCTGTTTTTATTTGCCGAATGCCGTCACCACCCGATCAACGTTATAACGGAACATCTTGAGATACGAAGAAGCCGGCCCGTCTTTGGTGGACAGAGATTCCACATAGAGCTCGCCGCCGGGCTTGGCACCGGTCGCCGTGGCGATCTGGTTGACGAGCTTGGGATCGTTCGAATTCTCGATGAAGTAAACCTTGACCCCTTCGGCCTTGATCTGGTCGATGAGCTTGGCAACGTCTGCGGCAGAGGCTTCCGTCTCGGTGGACAGGCCGACCGGCGAGAGGAACTTGACTTTGTATTCCCGGCCGAAATATCCGAACGCGTCGTGGCTCGTCAGAACCTTGCGCTTGTCGTCGGGTACCGCGTCAAGTTTGGCATGCGCATAGGCGTCGAGCTTTTTCAGCTCGGCGATATATTTTTCGGCATTGGCGTGGAAATGCGGGGCGTCCTGCGGATCGGCCGCCGACAGCGCCTTTTCGATGTTTTTGACCCACAGCATGACATTGACCGGGCTGTTCCAGACGTGAGGATCGGTCACCGTTTTGCCGTCCTCTTCCATCTCGCGGGTCTTGATCCCCTCGGAGGCGACGGCCGGCTTTCCCGTATATCCGGATGCTGTGATGAGCCGGTCCATCCATCCTTCCAGACCTTCACCGCTGACGAACACCACGTCCGCCTCTTTCAGGGCCTTGGCATCGTCCGGAGACGGCTCGAATTCGTGTGGATCGCCGTTGGGGCCGACCAGGCTCCTGACGTTGACATGGGTGCCGCCGATTTCATGGACGACGTCGGCAAGCACCGTGAAGCTTGCGACGACCTCGAGGGGTTTCGCCGCAGCGAGCGGCGCTGATGCCAGCAGCGAGATCATCGCCGTTCCGACAAGGATCAACTTCCGTAATTGTGCCATCGGGCACTCCTTATGTTTTGCATCGTTCAGATGCGGGCTGGGAAAAGACGCCGGACTGCACCGGAAGGGCAGAAGAGCAGCGAAAGGCAATAGGCGGCGGCGGCGACCAGGATGATCGTCGGCCCCGATGCCAATCCGAAATGATAGGAAATGATCAGCCCGAGAAGGCCCGAAGCCGCAGCCACGCCGGCGGCGATGAGCATCATGACCGGCAGCGTCCGCGCCCAGAGCTGGGCAATCGATGCGGGCAGCATCATGAGGCCGACCGCCATTAGCGTCCCCAGGGCTTGAAAGCCCGCAACCAGATTGAGAACGACCAGAAACAGAAAGAGGACATGGTAGATCGCGCCGCCGCCGCGCACCGAGCGCAGAAATCCGGGATCGAAGCATTCGACGATCAAAGGCCGGTAGACGATGGCAAGCGTCACGACCGTGAACGAGGTGATCGCGCCGACGAAATAGAGTGCGGTCGCATCGATGGCGAGAATGGTGCCGAACAGCACGTGAAGCAGGTCGATGTTGGAGCCGCGCAGCGACACGACCAGCACCCCGAGCGCCAGGGAGGCCAGATAGAAGCTCGCGAAGCTTGCATCTTCCTTCAGGACCGTCGTGCGGCTGACCAATCCGGACAGCAGAGCGACGATCAGGCCCGCGACGATACCGCCGAGCCCCATGGCGGGAAGAGAAAGCCCGCCCGCGATCAGGAAGCCGATGGCCGCCCCCGGAAGGACCGCGTGGCTCATCGCATCGCCGACAAGGCTCATGCGGCGCAGCATCAGCAGCACGCCGATCGGTCCCGATCCGATGCCCAGCGCAACGCAGGCGATCAGGGCGCGCCGCATGAAGCCATATTCGACGAACGGGTGGATGATGGCCGCATAAACGTTCATGCTGCAAACCCCTCATCCAGCGGGTGGCCATGGAGGCTCTCCGCCATCGTCTTCGCCCGAAGCAGGTTCTCCGGCGTCAACGCTGCCTCCGTCGAGCCCCAGCAGATCGGACGGCGGGCCATCAGGAGTGTCTGCGGGAAATGGGCGCGGATCTGATCGAAGTCATGCAGAACGGCGATGACGGTGCGTCCCGCACCGTGCCAGTGCTTGACGATATCAAGCAGATCACGCGTCGTCGCGGCGTCGATAGCTGTGAACGGCTCGTCCAGCATGATGATCTCCGCGTCCTGAAGCAGAAGGCGGGCAAACAGCACGCGCTGGAACTGGCCGGCAGAAAGGGTGCCGATATGGCGGCGTTCCAGCCCCTCCAGCCCGACCGATTGCAGCGCATCCCTTCCCTTGCGCGCCGCCTCCCGCGACACACCGCCGAAGGCGCCGGTCTGACCCCACATTCCCAGCATGACGGTATCGGCGACAGTGAGAGGAAAGTGGCGATCGATCTCTGCCGCCTGCGGCAGATAGCCGAACCTGGCGTCTTTGGACGTTCCGCCTTCAATGCTTCCCGAGGATAGCGAAAGCTCGCCCATGACGGCTTTCAGCAAGGTCGATTTCCCTGCCCCGTTCGGCCCGGCGATCGCTGTCAGGCTTCCCGGCTCGAACGATCCGCTGACGCCCTGGACGGCAAATGCCCGGTCATAAGCGATGGAGACATCGTGCAATCGCACCGCGGCCTGTCTCATGGCAACGCGACCGCCCAGGCGATCGCAACCCACAAGGCAACAAGCAGCAAGCCAATAGCCGAAACCCGGACCATGAATGAGCGCGCCATGACGGAAGTGCGGAACGGGTCGAAATCAAGCTTCATGCCATCAATCTTTAACGTTATACCATTACTAGTTGATAGCTAGCCGACGATAGCGGCTGTTGTCAACTGCCAGTCCGGCAAAAGAATGACGGATCAGCAGGCCGAGCCACGTCCGGGCAAGCACGATCGGCTCGCACGGGGCCGTCCAGACATGGCAACGGGCGAACAGAGCCACATTCTGAGGGTGGCATTGACTATCGAGCCAGATGGGTCGCCATTGCTTTCACCCGACGCCATGAACAAAAATGTGAATGCAGCGGCGCAGATAGAGCCGCCGTGCATCCGCGCCCGGCCATTCAGGGCCGTTACCGGTCTTTGTTACGACGGCACCGAAAATCATATCCATGAGGATGCCGGCAGCACTGGAGGTGTCGTCGACCTGAAGGCGGCCTTTCTGTTGCTGCGCATCCAACCATTCGGCCAGCAGCATTCTCGATCTGTCGGCACCCAGACGGTGCATCAGTTCACCGACCTGTGGGTCGCGCACCGACTCGACCATGGCCAGCTTCAGGAAAGCGGTCCGCTCGGCATCCGCCTCAGCATCGATATCGATCAGAAAGATCTTCTCGAGGGCTTCCGTCAGCGGCAGTTCGTCATAATCGCCCGGCAGGGCCAGCATGCTGGTGCGATGCAGATCGAT
Source organism: Pararhizobium polonicum (assembly GCF_001687365.1). Taxonomy (GTDB): domain Bacteria; phylum Pseudomonadota; class Alphaproteobacteria; order Rhizobiales; family Rhizobiaceae; genus Pararhizobium; species Pararhizobium polonicum. Next base: position 56,235 of record NZ_LGLV01000008.1, on the reverse strand, counting down.
GACCGCTGCGAGCAATTCTGTCTTGCCGGGAAAATGGCGGTAAAGCGTCCGCTTGGAGATTTTGCAGCGCGCAGCGACATGGCTCATCGTGGTGCCGCCATAGCCCTGCTCGATAAACAGAGCTCTAGCCGTGCCACGAATGTGCTCGGCCTGTGTCGTATCGGACATCACCTTCGGCCTGCCGCGGGGCCGCGGGACTGACGGGTGCGACGCTGCGTCATCGCTGAAATTTGAAGACCGGGAAAGTGATCTTGGCATTCGAGTGGCTTCCCGCGTTGACAACGGCATCTGGAAAATAATATTGGTAATCATGAGTTTTGTAAATGCGGCACTTGCCGGACGCGATCCGAGGACGAGATGTCGTCGGCAGGCGACCTGCAAACTCCGATGCAAGGATTTCTTCGATGACCCGTCCAGCGTTTCGTATGCCTCTGCTGTTGCTGCTTCTGGTCATGGCTGGATGCGGCGAGAGCCAGAGCGGTGCTGGCAGCAATGCGCCACCGGCAACCGATGCCGGCGTGGAGGTGGGCATCGTTTCCCTGAAGAGCCAGGCAGTGCCACGTTCGATCAACCTGCCCGGCCGGGTGGTCGCCTTGGCAACGGCGGAGATCCGCCCCCAAGTGGACGGCATCGTGCGCAAGGTCGTCTTCAAGGAGGGCGGCATGGTTGCCGAAGGCGACGCGCTCTACGAGCTGGATGCGCGAAAGTTCAAGGCCGCCGTCGATTCCGCCCAGGCAGCGCTTCAGAAGGCGGAAGCCTCGGCAAAGGGGGCGAGCGACACTCTGCAGCGCAACCGGGCGCTTGCGGCCAACAACGCCGTCAGTGCACAAACCATTCAGGACGCCGAGACCGCCCAGCTTCAGGCGCAGGCCGATGTCGAATCCGCCAAGGCCGATGTCGAGACCGCGACCATCAACCTCGACAACACGACCATCCGCGCGCCGATCGCCGGCATAGCCGGGAAATCCGTCATCACCGTCGGAGCGCTGGTCACGGCCAACCAAACCGATGCGCTGGTGACCATTCGCCAGCTCGATCCGATCCATGTCGATCTCGTCGATAGCAGCGCCAATCTGCTCAACATCCGCAATCAGGTGGAGGCCGGAACGCTGGGCCGCACTGTGGAGGGGCCACCAACGGTGGCGCTGACGCTGGAAAACGGCCAAGCTTACGGAAAGGACGGGACGATTGGCCTTGCCGATGTGGTGGTGAGCGAGACCACCGGTACGTTTTCATTGCGGGCATCATTTCCCAATCCCGAGCGCATTCTCCTGCCGGGCATGTTCGTTGAGGCCGTTGTCGATATCGGCCAGACACCAGGGGCATTTCTGGTGCCACAGCGCGCCGTTACCCGCAATTCGGCAGGCGAGGCGACCGCCTTTTTCGTATCAGCGGACGGAAAGGCCGAGACGCGCGTGCTGACGACGAGCGGCTCGATCGGAAACAACTGGCTTGTCACCGGCGGACTGAAGGACGGTGAACAGCTGATCGTCGACGGTCTTCAGAAAATCTCCGAGGGGACTACCGTCAAGCCGGTGGCGGTGACCATCGATGAGAATGGCGTGATCCAGCAGGAGATCGCCAAGTGAGCACCGATATAGAAAACACGCCGCCCGTTTCCCCAGGTGCGCGCAACGCGCTTGCCAGCTTCTTCATCGCCCGGCCGATCTTTGCAATCGTTCTGGCTATCGCCACGCTTCTCGCCGGTGTGATCGGCATCTATTCGCTGTCCATTTCGCAATATCCCGATATCGCGCCCGTGACCGTCAGAATCACCGCCACCTATACCGGGGCAACAGCGGAAGCCGTGGAAAACTCGGTCACGACAAAAATCGAGAGCGCGATGACCGGGCTTGACGGCCTCCTCTACATGGAATCGACATCCAGCACCGGTTCGGCGTCCGTCTCGCTGACGTTCAGTAACACGACCGATCCGGAACTGGCGCAGGTGGAAGTGCAGAACAAGCTTGCCCGCGTCGAGTCGCAATTGCCCGATGCCGTGCAGGATCAGGGCGTCAACGTTTCCCGCGCACCGTCGGGCATCCTGATGGTCGGCAACATTGTCTCCGCCGATGGAAAATACACCTCGTCGGAATTGTCGGATATCGTCGCCAGCACCATCGAGGATCGTATCGAGCGGGTCGAGGGCGTCGGCTCGCTTCAGTCCTTCGGTTCGGGCTATGCCATGCGCATCTGGCTGGATCCGATCAAGATGCAGAAATACCAGCTCGTTCCCAGCGACGTAACGGCGGCGATCGGCTCGCAGAACGTCCAGGTTTCGGCAGGCTCGATCGGCTCGACGCCGGTCGTTCCCGGTCAGCAGCTGAAAGCGACCATCGTCGCGCAGACGCAGCTCACATCGGCCGACGAATTCAGCCGGATCATCCTGAAAACCACGACGGACGGCTCTACCGTGCGGCTTCAGGACGTGGGCCGTGTCGAGCTTGGGCTGGAAACCTATGGCCAAAGCTCGACCTATAACGGCAAGCCATCAGCCGGTTTCGGCGTGCAGCTTGCCAGCGGCGCCAATGCCATTACCACGGCGGACGGCGTGCATGCGGAACTCGATCGGTTGAAGACCTCGCTGCCGCCGGGTGTCGAGATTGCCTATTCCTATGAAACGACGCCTTTCGTGGAGCTTTCCATCGAAAAGGTCGTGGAAACGCTGATCGAGGCGATCATTCTGGTCTTTGTCGTGCTGCTGCTCTTCCTGCAGAATTTCCGTGCCACGCTCATTCCGATGATCGCGGTGCCGGTCGTGCTGATGGGTACGTTCGGTATCCTTGCGGCGCTGGGATATTCCATCAACATGCTGACGATGTTTGCCATGGTGCTCGCCATCGGCCTGCTGGTGGACGATGCTATCGTCGTTGTCGAAAATGTCGAACGCGTCATGACACAGGAAGGCCTGTCGGCGCGGGAGGCGACGGAGAAATCCATGGGCGAGATCACCGGCGCGCTGGTGGGGATCGCCCTGGTACTGACGGCCGTCTTCATTCCCATGGCGTTTTTCTCCGGTTCCGTCGGTGTGATCTACCGGCAGTTTTCCGTTACCATCGCAAGTGCGATGCTGCTTTCGGTCCTGGTTGCGATCGTCCTGACACCGGCGCTCTGCGCGCTGATGCTCAAGCCTTCCCATGACAGCAAGCTGACGCGGTGGTTTGGCTGGTTCAATCGTGGTTTCGACCGGCTGACGAACGGTTATGTCGGCTCGGTGGGCGGCATCATTCGCCGGCCTGTGCGCGTCGTTCTCCTTTTCGTTCTGTTGCTTGTCGGTGCATACGCGCTGTACTCCAGGCTGCCGACATCCTTTCTTCCTGAGGAAGATCAGGGCGTTCTGATGACACAGATCACGCTTCCGGCCGGTGCCAATGCCGCGCGGACACAGGCCGTCATCGATCTCGTGCAGAACTACTATCTCGAACAGGAAAAGGACGCGGTCCAAAGTGTGTTCATGACGCTCGGCTTCGGTTTTGGCGGCAGCGGCGAGAACGCCGCCATGGGCTTCGTTCGGCTGAAGGATTTCGACCAGCGTACCGACAGCCGGCTTTCGGCTTCGGCCGTCGCCCAACGCGCCTCCGCCTACTTCCGCCAGATCCGCGATGCTGAAATTTTCGCTCTCTCCCCGCCGGCCATTCAGGGGCTCGGCCAGTCCAGCGGCTTTTCGATGTATCTGGAAGACAGCGGCAACAAGGGACGCACGGCGCTGATCGCAGCCAGCAACCAGCTGGCGACGGATGCTGCAAAAAGCGCGACGATCTCCAATGTGCGCGGCAATACCAGGACGCTGGAAAGCCAGCTGAAGATCAATATCAACCAGGAAAAGGCAGGTGCGCTCGGCGTCGATCTTGCGGCCGCCAATGCGCTGATCACCACCGCCTTTTCCGGCACCAACGTCAACGACTTCATCCACAACGGCGATATCAAGCCGGTCTACGTTCAGGCCGACGCCCCCTTCCGGATGCAGCCTGACGACATCAATCGCTGGTATGCGAGGAACACCGCCGGCGAGATGGTGCCGTTTTCGGCCTTCGCGACGACGGAATGGACGGAGGGCTCCCCTTCGCTGGCGCGGTTCAACGGCACCGCGGCAATCGCCATGGACGGATCGGCCGCGCCCGGAGCAAGTTCGGGCAACGCGATGAACGACATGGCAGCACTGGTGAGCGCATTGCCGGGTGGCTACAAGTCTTCCTGGTCAGGTCTGTCCTATCAGGAACAGCTGGCGGGATCGCAGGCGACGCTTCTTTATATCGCTTCGATGATTGTCGTCTTTCTCTGCCTTGCGGCGCTTTATGAAAGCTGGACCATCCCGCTGTCAATCATTCTTGCGGTCCCCGTCGGCGTCTTCGGCGCGCTCCTGGCAGCGTCCGTGTTCGGTCAGTCGAACGACGTCTATTTCAAGGTCGGCCTGCTGACGACGATCGGGCTGACGGCGAAGAACGCGATTCTGATCGTGGAATTCGCCAAGGACCTTCATGAAAAAGGACAGCCGCTCCTCGACGCCGTTCTGGAAGCCGCACGGCTGCGGTTGCGGCCGATCATCATGACATCGCTCGCCTTCGTACTGGGCGTCCTTCCGCTGGCCGTCGCCAGCGGCGCCGGATCGGCGGCGCAGAATGCGATCGGTATCGGCGTGATGGGCGGCATGCTGGCGGCGACCTTGCTTGGCGTTTTCTTCGTGCCGTTCCTGTTCGTCGGCGTCATGAGAATGTTCCGGACGAAGGCTGCATAGAGCCTGTCCGTCGCGTCAGCGTCCTCGTCAAGCCGCCGACATCCTCAATCTGCCCCATGCCGGGGTCAAGCGTACCCAGTGGCGGATGATCGATCCAAGACGTGAATTTCGTAGGGTTGGAATGCTGAGAGACGGCTAATCAGCTGATCTGCTTGATAAAAACCTCAAGCATATCCTTGAGGCGCTGTGCATCCTCATTGCCGTAGTTGTCCTCGACCTTCATCTCGTGATCCTGAACCCGCTTGTTCTGCGAGGCAAGCAAAGCCGACCCCTTGTCCGACAGGAACATCCGCACTTTGCGGCGGTCATTCGGATCGGGGACACGGTAGACAAGCGCGTCCTGGACCATGCGATCGACAAGCTTGGTCAGTGTCGGGTGATTGAGCGCCAATTCTTCCGCCAGCTTCCCCATCGTCATGCCGCCCGCCTCCGAGAGCGCCTTCATCAGGCGCCACTGATCCAGAGACACGCCCTCTGCCGTGAGCTGACGGCTCAAATGCCGGTTAGCCTGCGCGAGAAGGTGCGAAAGATGGTCGTTGAGAGAGCGTTCGGACATGTTTATTGAATCGGGAATTGTTTAATCGGAAACTATATATATAGTGCTTCTATCGTATCGGGAAGGGTCGGCAGTTGTTCAATGTCATTTTTTGAGGCGACGTGCTGAAAATGGCGATGCGATGGCGGAGGAGCGTCGAATATCAGCCGATCGGAGAGATGACGTGGCTCATCATCGCACCATAGATACCGTTGGGCAACCGTCCTGGGCGCGCGGAGATACAAGCCGCGTTCGCCCCCGAAATCACCAAGCCGGACGGGCATTTCGCAACCCGTTTGAGCCCGATATCTTTCGACGCCGGTCCGAGAAGACATTGCGGATAGGCTTGCTGGTACCATTCCAGGGCGCTGATGCCATATGGGGACCCTCCTGCCAATATAGCGCGGTGCTGGCCGCAGCCGAATTGAACGAGCGCGGCGGGATTCTCGGACGGCAGATCGAGCTTCTGGCGGCAGACGCGGGCGGCAGCCCCGAAGCGGTCGTTGAACGTGCACGCCAACTGGTGGAGAAAGACGGCGCCAATGTGCTTGTCGGCGTGCACCTTTCCTCCGTGCGTCTCGCGCTCAGCCGTGAGTTTTCAGGCCGGATTCCCTATGTGTTCGCTCCGCTGTATGAGGGGGGCATCGAAGGCAGCGATGTGTTTGCCATCGGCGAAGTACCGGAGCGCCAGTTTTCCGGCCCGGCACGCTGGATGATGGAAACCCTGAAGGCAAAGCGCTGGTTCCTGATCGGCAACGACTATGTCTGGCCGCGCGCGTCTCACCGTTGGATGAAGCGCTTTGTCGAAGAGAATGGCGGCGAGATCGTCGGTGAGGAATATGTCGGCATCGGACAGGAAGAGACTGGCCATCTCGTCGATATGATCGAGCAAGCCAATCCCGACGTCGTCTTTCAATCCCTGGTCGGGTCCGAATGCATTCCCTTCAACAGGACATTCGCTGAGCGCGGTCTGGCCGGCCGGATCCTGCGCTTTTCCGGCGCCATCGAGGAGAATACGCTGCTGGCCATCGGCGAGGAGAATACCGAAAATCTCTATTGCGCAGCCGGCTATTTCAGCGCGCTGCAGACCCCGGAAAACCTGCGTTTTCTCAAGCGTTACCGTGACGCGTTCGGCATAACGGCACCTGTCCAGGGCGTGCTGAGCGAGGCATGCTACGAGGCCCTTCAATTCCTGGGAGCGCTGGCCGCACGCGCCGGAACCTTTTGGCTCGCGGATCTCGCGGGCGCAATGGAAGGGCTGAGTTTCAGCAGCGCCCGCGGCGTGACCACCGTCAGAAATGGCGTGGCCTGCGGCCCTACTTTTCTCGCCCGAGCAGACGGCGCCCAGTTCGAAGTCTTGCAGAGATTCGGCTAAACCCCTGTTCCAAAATCACTTTTACAGCTGCATTGAGCGGCGCGGCCCTCCAGGTGCGGCACATATTCATGCTCAGTAGAAATTAGTTGAAAAAGAAAATATTGAATATATAAATAAAAGTAGGCAACGCGATTTCTCGCGAAAAACTCTGATGCTCCTTTTCATGGAGACAGTTCCGGTGGGCGACGGCCCTTCGGGGCGGGAGAACGCATGCCCGGTGGAACAGTAAAAAACAAACAAAGGGGTGAACGACATGAACATCAGCAGACGTCTTTTTCTGGGTGGAACCGCAATGGCGCTGACCGCACCTTGGGTGAAGCGCGTCCAGGCGGCTGACAAAATCAGCATTGCCAGCATCTACGATCTCTCCGGCGGGCTGGAAATCTACGGTCAGCCGATCGACGCCTGCCTCGATCTGGCAATTTCGGAATTGAACGCCGCCGGCGGCCTGCTTGGCCGTGAAGTCGCCGTACAGAAATATGATCCGCAATCCAATATCCAGCTCTACACGCAATTCGCCACCGAAGCCGCGACCAGCCAGCAGGCATCCGCCGTCTTCGGCGGGATCACCAGCGCCTCGCGCGAAGCCATCCGCCCGATCCTCAGCCGCTATCAGACGCTCTATTTCTATTCACCGCTTTACGAGGGCGGCGTCTGCGACAGAAATACCTTCCTGACCGGCTCGACCCCCGCGCAGACCATCGGCAAGCTGATGCCCTTCGCCGTCAAGAACTTCGGCAAGAAGGTCTATGTGCTCGCCGCCGACTACAATTATGGCCAGATCTCCGCGAAATGGGTGAAGGACTATACCGAGCAGTCCGGCGGTTCCGTCATCGCGGCGGAATTCTTCCCGCTCGACGTCACCGATTTCAGCGCCGCGATCCAGAAGATCCAGCGCGAAAAGCCGGATGTCATCTACACCCTTCTCGTTGGCGGCAATCATATGTCGTTCTTCCGGCAATGGGCGGCGGCCGGCATGGCCAACCGCATTCCGATCGTCTCCACATCCTTCGGCGGCGGCAACGAGCATATCGTCCTGACCCCTGCGGAATCCGACGGCGTCATCTCCGCCTTCGGCTATTTCCAGGAAATCAAGACACCGCAGAACGAAGCCTTCGTGAAGCGCTACCATGCCAAGTTCGGCGACAGCGCCCCTTATGTGACCGAACATGCATCCGCCACCTACAATGCCATCAATCATTGGGCCAATGGTGTCCGCAAGGCAAATTCCCTCGACCGGATGGCCGTGATCGAAGCCATCGAAAGCGGATCGACAGTCGAAGGTCCGGGCGGCCCGTCAACGGTCGACCCGAAGACGCACCATTGCGCAACCGACGTCCACATCGCCAAGGTCAAAAACCATAGCTTCGAGATCCTCGAAAGCTACAAGAACCAGCCGCCGGCCGACACGGCTGCGGTTTGCGACCTCATCGCCAATCCCAACGACAACCAGCAATACGTCATCGAATAAGCGATCGCTTGCATGCAACGGATGCGGAGCGTCGCCAATCAGGGCGGGGTGAGAAAGAATGCGCGATGGTTTTCCATCCGCATGCCCTTTTCATCATTCCGGTCGAACGGCCTCCGCCATCCTATTTCAGGATCATTCCAGTGGATTATTTTCTCGTCGTTCTGTTCCAGATCGTTGGAACGGTAGGCAACCTTGCGCTGATCAGCATCGGTCTTGCCGTCATCTTCGGCATGATGCGGGTGATCAATCTGGCGCATGGCGAATTCATCATGCTCGGCGGTTTCGCCGCGATCTTCAGCGTCCAGGCCGGGGTCAACATCTGGGTCGCCATGCTCGTGGTTGCGCCGCTGTCGGTGGCGTTGCTCGGTGTTGCCGTCGAAAGGCTGATCATGCGCCGTCTCTACGGCCGCATGGTCGATACGATGCTGGCGAGCTGGGGGCTCAGCCTGCTGCTCATCGGACTGGCGACAACCTTCTTCGGCAACCGCGTCGTCGGCATCGCCGCCCCGGTCGGCAGTTTCACCGTCGGTGACTACAACCTGGGCGGCTATGATTTCGTGCTGGCAGGCGTGGCATCCGCGGTCTTTGCCGGCGGATATGCTGTCCTGCGTTTCACGCCGGTGGGATTGATCGCCCGGGCTACCATGCAGAACCGCGAAATGGCTTCATCGCTCGGCATCGAACCGTCGCGGGTCTATGCCGTCACCTTCGCCGTTGGGGCGGGATTGAGCGGGCTCGCCGGCGGGTTGCTGGCGCCATTGTCCGGGGTGGTGCCGACGATGGGCGTTGCCTATGTGGCCAAGGCCTTCATCACCGTGATTACCGGCGGTGCAAGTGTCGTGGTCGGCACAGCGACCAGCGCTGCGCTGCTGGGCAGCGTCAACACGGTTTCGACCTTCCTCACCACGCCGGTTATCGGCGATGTAGCCTTGCTTCTCGCAGCCACCATCTTCCTCCGGCTGCTGCCGACCGGCATCACCGGCCGCATTTTCAAGGGTGCTCCATGAGCCAATCTCTCGTCTTCCGGTCTCCCTTCGCCGTCCACATCGGGCTTGCCGGCGCGGCTGCGCTTGCTGCACTGGCGATCTTTCCGCAGGCTGCACCGCTCTACACGGTCATCAACGCAACGCTCTATGTGTCCATGGCCATTTTCGCCCTCAGCCTCGCTCTTCTGTGGGGATATGGCGGCGTGCTGTGCTTCGGCCAGTCGGCCTTCTTTGGCCTCGGTGCCTATGCCTATGCCGTTGTCGCGCTCAACCTTGGCGACACGACGATCGCGGCCTTCGCAGCCATTCTCGTGCCCGCAATCTTCGCAGCCTTGCTCGGCTATTTCCTCTTCTACGGGCGGCTGAGCGACGTCTATCTCGGCGTCATCACCCTCACCGCGACGCTCATCCTCTTCAAGCTGGTCAATAGCACCGGCGGTGATGCCTGGCGGATCGGATCGGCCCGTCTCGGTGGTTTCAACGGCATCCCGAACACGCCGCTCCTCAAGATGCCGCTCACCGGCATACCGCTCAGTCCGGCGCAGATGTTCGGTTTCGCCGTGATGCTTCTGTTTGGTGTCTATATTCTGTGCAAGGTGCTGATTGCCACCCGGTTCGGGCGTGCCGTCATCGCCGTTCGCGAAAACGAAGTCCGTGCCGAATTGCTTGGCTACAACGCCCGCCGGCTCAAGCTTTCCATCTTCTGCATTTCGGCCGCAATTGCCGGACTTGCCGGTATGCTGTTTGCCAATGTGGTGTTCGTCAGCCCAACCATGTTCAGCCTGTCGACGGCAGCGCAGGTGCTGATCTGGGTCGTCGTTGGCGGGCTTGGAACATTAATGGGACCAGTGGCCGCCTGCATCCTCCTGCAGATCGTGACCGTTTTTCTCGGCAAGTTCGGCCTGGTCGATCCCAATATCGTTCTCGGTATCATTCTCATCGTCTTCGTCGTGTTCGTACCCAGCGGCATTCTGCCGGCACTGACCGGCTTGGCACAGCAGCTTCGTTCCCGGCGCGGCCAAGCCGGCGGCGATCTGGCACCGACTAAAAAGGAGCAGCTGTCATGACGGATTACCTCCTCAAGGCTGAAGGCGTTGCGATGCATTTCGGCGGCGTCAAGGCACTGGACGGGATCGATTTCCGCCTCCGCAAAGGCGAGTTGCGCTGCCTGATCGGACCGAACGGCGCGGGCAAGACCACCTTCTTCCGCTGCCTGACCGGCACCCAGAAGCCGACCTACGGCACCATCGAATTTCGCGGCCGCAATATCGCCGGCAAGGAACGGCACGAGATCGCCCGGGCCGGTATCGGCATCAAGACCCAGGTCCCGAGCCTTTTCGATGGATTGACCGTCGAAGAAAATATCTGGCTTTCCCTGCGTTCGATCAGGGATCGCCGGCAGCGCACATCGAAGATCGCCGAAGTTCTGGAGCGTGTCGGCATCACCGACCTGCGCAACGGCACTCTCGGGCGCATGGCCCATGGGCAACGCCAGCTGGTCGAGCTTGCGATGGTCGTTGCCAGCGATCCGGAACTCATTTTGCTGGACGAACCGGCAGCGGGCATGACGAGCGCCGAGGTGGAGCGTCTGGGCGCCATTATCCGTGAGGTCAATCGCAGCCATACAGTGGTGGTGGTCGAGCACGACATGCAGTTCATCCGCATGATCGCCGATCAGATCACGGTCTTTCACCAGGGGAAAATTCTCGTGGAAGATCAGGTCGAAAATATCCTGCGCAATCAAACGGTCCGGGATGTCTATCTGGGGAAGAAACATGTCGCTTGAGCTCCTCAAAACCTCCGGCCTGCGTTCGGGCTACGGTCGCATCCCCATTCTGTTCGGCATCGACTTTGTCATCAACGAGGGGGAATTCGTCGGCATTCTCGGCCACAACGGCATGGGAAAATCGACGCTGCTGAAAACCTTGATGGGACATATTCCGCCCACGGAAGGAAGCCTGACCTTCGCCGGACGGGACATTACCCAGATCTCACCGGCCGCGCGTGCCAGGGCGGGGCTCGGCTATGTGCCGCAGGGCCGGCAGATCTTTCCCGCGCTCAGCGTCATGGACAATCTGCGCGTCGGCGCCGCCGGCAAGACCCGTACCGACGCCCGCGCCGTGATCGAGCAGGTGATCGAGGAACTTCCGCGCCTGAAGCCGATCCTGACGCGAGCCGGTGGCGTGCTGTCGGGCGGCGAGCAGCAGATCCTGGCGCTCGCCCGCTGCCTTTGCGGCGAGCCGAAGCTGATCCTGCTCGACGAACCCACGGAAGGTATCCAGCCCTCGATCATCGAGGAGATGAAAGACACGCTCAAGGCCCTGTCGAAAGGGCGCGGCGTCGCCGTGCTGCTGGTGGAGCAGAATCTCGATTTCATCAGCGACCTTGCCACCCGTGTCCTCGTCATCCGGCGCGGCCGCCTCTCCGGAGAAATCGACCCGAAGACACTGCACGACGCCGATATCGCCGGCGAATACCTGCCCGCGTGATCCCATCAGAAAAGCTCATCGAAGAGAGGTTACCATGCTCACCATCACCGCCATCATCCGTGTCCGGAAGGGCTACGAGCAGACCATGTGCCAAGCTTTGCTGGAAGTGGCCGACCACGTTCGTGCCAACGAGCCGGAGACGCTCGGCTTCTTCATCTCGCAAGACCAGACCGATCCGTGCCTGTTCACTACCTATGAGCGCTTTGCGGACCAGGCAGCGATGGACCGGCACAACAATTCCGAAGTGGTCGCCCGGTTCTTCGGCATTGCCAAGCCCATCCTCGATGGCGAGGTGACGCTGGTGAGCTGCCAGGAAGTCTCGGCAAAAGCCTGATCCCGCCCGAAACCAGACAGAGGAGAATTCCCGTGAATGCACCCGTAACACTCAAGCGGCTTGGTGATGACGCTACCCGTTTCGTGGCCAAGGAAAAGAAGCTCTATATCGGCGGCGCCTGGCTGCCGGCCGCAAGCGGAAAGACATTCGACGTCATAGACCCGGCGACCGGGATGGTGTTCGACCGGGTACCGGAAGGGACCGCTGCGGATATCGATCTCGCCGTCGCTGCAGCACGAAAGGCCTTCGATGACGGCCCTTGGGCAACGATGACGCCTTCCGAACGCGGCAAACTCGTCTGGCGGCTCGGCGATCTCGTCGAAAAGCACGCCGACGAACTGGCCGAACTGGAAGCTCTCGACAATGGCAAGCCGGTCACGGATGCCCGCCTCGGCGATGTCGCCTTCTCCTATGAACTGCTGCGCTACATGGCCGGCTGGAGCACGAAGATCTGCGGCCAGACGATCCCCCTCGCCTCTTCAGCCGCTCCCTACCATGCCTATACGTTGCGCGAACCGGTTGGCGTATGCGGCCAGATCGTGCCGTGGAACTTTTCACTGATGATGGCGGTGTGGAAAGTGGCTCCGGCGCTGGCTGCCGGCTGCACTATCATTCTGAAACCGGCTGAACAGACGCCGCTGACGGCACTGCGCCTGGCCGAACTGGTTGAGCAAGCCGGTTTTCCTGCCGGCGTTTTCAACGTCGTTACCGGCTATGGCGAAACGGCAGGGGCGGCACTCGCGGCGCATCCCGATGTCGACAAGGTGGCATTCACCGGCTCGACCGAGGTGGGCAAGAAGATCCTCGACGCGGCCAAGGGCAACCTGAAGAAGGTTTCGCTGGAACTGGGCGGCAAATCGCCGATGATCGTCTTTGCGGATGCCGATCCGGCCGTTGCCATTCCCGCCGTGGCCTATGGCATCTTCTACAATATGGGCCAGACCTGCACCGCCGGGACACGCCTGTATGTGCACAAGGATATCGCTCCTGTCATTCTCGACGGATTGAAGGATTTTGCCGCCAAAATGACGGTCGGCGTCGGCCTAGACCCCTCGACGCAGATCGGGCCGCTAGTCTCACAGGAGCAGTTCGAGCGTGTGACCGACTATGTTGCGGCGGGTCTCGCCGATGGGGCACACCTGTTTCATGGCGGCAAGCGCGTCGGCGAACAGGGCTATTTCCTGGAACCGACCATCCTGACGGAAACCACGCCGGACATGTCCGTTGTCCGCGAAGAAATCTTCGGGCCGGTTCTCGTTGTCGCGACCTTCGATGATGACGGCATCGATGCCATCGTGCGTGAGGCCAACAATTCCATCTACGGATTGGCCGCCAGCGTCTTCACCCGTGACCTCAGCCGCGCCCACAAGGTTGCGAAGAAGCTGAAAGCCGGGACGATCGGCGTCAACACCCACCATGTGATCGATCCTGCCCTGCCCTTCGGCGGTTTCAACCAATCCGGCTGGGGGCGTGAACAGGGATACGAGGCAATTCTGCTCTACACGGAAGTAAAATCCGTGGGCGTCGCCCTCTGATCATCGAAAGCGGTTTCTTGATAAATGGATAATCTGCGCATCGACGCAACGCGTCTCTGGAACACATTGATGGAAACCGCCGCAATCGGCGGCACCTCAGACGGCGGTATCCGCCGTCTGACGCTGACGGAAGAAGACCGCCAAGTCCGCGACTGGTTTAAAAACCGCTGTGAAAAACTGGGATGTACCGTCACCATCGATGAGGTCGGCAACATGTTTGCCCTTCGCGCCGGTACGGATGCCTCAGCCCTGCCGATCGCCATCGGCAGCCATCTCGACACCCAGCCGACGGGCGGCAAGTTCGACGGAATTCTTGGAGTCCTGGCTGGGCTGGAGATCTTCCAAACGCTGACGGATGCCGGCTACACGACACGCCGGCCTCTGCTGCTTGTCAACTGGACGAACGAGGAAGGCGCACGGTTTTCGCCCGCCATGCTGGGCTCCGGTGTTCATGCCGGCGTCTTCGACCGGGCCTACGCGGACGGCCGGCTTGCCAGTGATGGCGCACGTTTCGGCAACGCTCTCGACGGGATTTCCTATCGTGGAACGGTGAAGGCGGGTGCCACGAAATTTGCGGCCATGTTCGAGTTGCATATCGAGCAGGGGCCTGTTCTCGAGCAGGCTGACACGGATATCGGCATCGTGACCGGCGTTCAGGGCATGCGCTGGTACGATGTGACCATCAAGGGCCGCGAAGCCCATGCCGGTACAACGCCGATGCAGATGCGGCAGGATGCCATGACCGCTGCCGCCCGGCTCATTCTCGGTGTCGAGACGATTGCCGGGGAATTTCTCGGCCTTGCAACGGTGGGCGATCTGAACGTCACAAATGCATCGCGCAATGTTGTTGCCGGACACCTTCACATGACGATCGATCTTCGCCACCATGACGACAGTGCTCTCGATCACATGGAGGCTGCAACGCAGCACTTGATCGAAGCCACCGGCGCAGCGGTTTCCGCCATCACCTGCGAACGCATCTGGCACAGCCCTGCCGTCAATTTCGATCCCGGATGTGTTGCCGCCGTCTCCAAAAGTGCGGCCGATGCAGGTTTTTCCGCCATGGAAATCATCTCGGGCGCCGGACACGACTCCGTCTACATCTCCAGGATTGCTCCGACGGCGATGATCTTTGTGCCGTGCAAGGATGGCCTCAGCCATAACCCGCTCGAAAGCAGCACTGTCGATCAGTGCGGAGCCGGGGCGCAGACCCTATTGGGCGCGGTTCTTGCCTACGCCGAGCACCTTTGAATTTGGCTATCAGCCTTGAAATGGGAACCGCGGCATGCATTTGCCCGGTGGGATGCCGCGCTCACGAGCGCGGTGCCAGGTGAATGCCCGCCAGCGTGCAGCGGACCGAGCCACCGGCCCGCTCGATGGTCGGGATGTCGAGCGCAACCGGCGTTGCGCTTTCACTGATCTTGGCGATCTGATCCTTCGTCAACGCGGCAAAGGCGGTGGTGGACAGCGCCAGGATGCGGCCCTCCCTACCCTGCAATTCGATGGCATTTCCGGCGAAACTCGCGATCTGCGCGTGGCTCAAAGCCACGACATCCCGGCCGGATCGTTCGATGCGATCGACAATCTCACGGCGCCGTGCAGCATTCGAGATCATGTCCAGTCCAATCATGGCGAAATCGGTCGCGATACACATCAGCACGTTGGTGTGATAGACCGCGACACCGTTCTCGTCCTCCGCGGCAAAAGCCATCGGCTCGAAGTTGAACTGCGTGCAGAAGCGCTCAAGCGCGATCGGATCCGTCCGGTCGGACCTGACCGCATAGGCCACCCGATCGATATGATCGAGCACCATGGCTCCGGTCCCCTCCAGGAACAGCCCGTCCGGCTCCAGACCAGAATAGTCGATCACTTCCTGAACACGGTAGCGGCTCTTCAGCATGTCGATGACATCGGCGCGGCGCTCGCGACGGCGATTGGGGGCCTTCATGGGATAGATTGCCACGTGCCCGCCGGCATGAGTCGAAAACCAGTTGTTCGGAAAGACGGAATCGGGCGTGTCCGTGCCGGTATCCTCGAAGAGATGGACATCGACCCCATGCTGTCTCAGCGTTTCGGCAGCGCGGGTGATTTCGGCGTAGGCCAAGGGGGCGAAATCGGTCCCGGAATTGTCCGTAGCCTGAAACCGGTTGTCCACGGCCGTTTCGGTGTTGACCGTGAAATGATACGGCCGCACCATGACGACGGCGGCAGGAGCCTGGACGGAGAAGGTTGGTCGTCGGGTCATGATTGGCAAACTCCTGGCGTATCAGTGCGCACGTTGCAGCATGCCGAACAAATCGCGAGGATCGTCCGGATCTGCGATCATATCCAGGCTCTGCTGGAAGTCGGTTCCGGCCACCCAATCGCGGACATAGCGAAGGGCCGAGAAGTCCTCGATGGCGAAACCGACGCTGTCGAACAGCGTCACCTGCCGCGCATCCCGCCGGCCTGGAACCTCGCCGTTCACCACGCGCCAGAGTTCGATCACGGGGTAGTCTGCCTCCATCTGCTGTATCTCGCCTTCGATCCGGGTCTGCGGCGGAAATTCGACGAACGTATCGGCACGGCGCAGGATATCGCGGTGCAATTCCGTCTTGCCCGGGCAGTCGCCGCCGATGGCGTTGATGTGCACGCCGGTGCCGATCATGTTGTCGGTGAGGATCGTGGCGAACTGCTTGTCAGCCGTACAGGTCGTCACGATGCCGGCGCCCTCGATCGCGGCTTCCCCGGACGTGCAGGCAACGACCGTCAGTCCGGACCCTTCGAGATTCCGGCGGGTCTTTTCCGTCGCCTGCGGATCGATGTCGTAAAGCCGCACGCTGTCGATACCGCAGACCGCTTTCATGGCCAGCGCCTGGAACTCCGCCTGCGCACCATTGCCGATCATGGCCATACAGCGCGCGCCGGCCGGTGCCAGATATCGCGCGGCCATTGCCGAGGTTGCAGCCGTCCGCAATGCGGTCAGAAGCGTCATTTCTGTCAAAAGCACGGGATATCCGGTCGCCACGTCGGCAAGGAGGCCGAAAGCGGTGACGGTCTGCAGCCCCTCCGCCGTGTTCTTGGGGTGACCGTTGACGTATTTGAAGCCATAGACGACCCCGTCGGATGTCGGCATCAACTCGATGACGCCGTCGCGCGAATGGCTGGCGATCCGGGGCGTCTTGTCGAACATTGGCCAGCGCCGGAAATCCGCCTCGATCGCATCGGTCAACTCGGACAGCACGGTCTCGATACCGATATGGTGGACGAGTCGCATCATGTTGTGGACACTGACGAAGGGCACCAATGCCTTCACGGATGGTTCGGCGTTGAACATGACAGCTCTCCTCAACAGGTTGCGACCGACTGACATGAGGATAGTTGCGAATGATGCTGATCAAAATTGCATTATCGCACTAAATTTGCTGTCCATCTGATGAAATTGTACAGTACTACTGTACAAAACGATGGGGGCGATCATGGCAGACCGGAATCTCGCAAAATATTCACCGGATGACCTGGACCGCCGCCTTATTGCGCATCTGCGCGCGGACGGACGTGCGCCACTGTCGAAACTGGCCGATGCGCTGAACGTATCGCGGGGAACCGTGCAGAGCCGGCTCGACCGGCTCATCGAAACCGGTACGCTTGCCGGTTTCACCATACGCGTGCGGGAAGACTATGATGAAAATGCGGTGCACGCGGTGATGATGATCGAGGTGGTAGGCAAATCGACCACCCAGGTCATTCGCAAGCTGCGCGGTTTGTCGGCAATCCATATGTTGCATACGACCAACGGCAATTGGGATCTCGTCGCCAATATCCGCACCGCCAACCTCTCGGAGTTCGACCATGTGCTGCGCGAAGTCAGAATGATCGACGGTGTTGCCAACAGCGAGACGAGCCTGCTGCTGAGCAGCGTCTAGCGCGCCGCCGGTGGACATGCAGCCGTAAAATGTTCGCTCCGCGAACGACGGGAGCACAATCACGCTGGCTCAATACACCGGTCTCGTTTATTTCCAAGAGATTGAACAATGTCCCCTTTCTCGCGGGATGTTTGCATGGGGAGTGGGTATGGCCGAGGAATGGGAACCTTTCGACGACGAACTGGAGCGCGCGCGCGTCGCCTGGTTCTATTTCATCGGCGGGCAGACCCAGCAGGAAATCGCCCAGCGGATGAATATCACCCGGCTGAAGGTGAACAAGATCATCGGCTCCGTGCGGGAATCCGGCAGTGTGCAGGTAAGTGTGACACTGCCCCTGACCGACTGCGTCGAATTGGCCACCAAGGTTTCGGCACGTTATGGCCTGACGGAAGCCGTGGTGGTGCCGGATCTCGATGATTTCGTTGAACAGAAACGGGTGATCGGCGAAGCGGCCGGCGGCATGGCAAGCCTGCTCATTCATGAACACGACATGGGTGTCGGAATCGGATCGGGCCGCACGTTGAGTTTTGCAGTGCGGACGCTTCGCGCCCGGCCGAAGCCGGAAAGCTGGGTTGTCGGGCTGACGGGCGGCGTGACGCGAGGCTCCGGCACCAACACGTTCGAGGTAGCAACTGCGTTTGCCCGGGCGCTCGGCGTTGAATGTCACTATCTGACCGCGCCGATCTACTGCGCCAACCCGGAAAGCCGCAATGCCGTGCTTTTGAACGACGAGTTGACCGACGTGCTGGCCCGCACGGAGATTGCCGATATCGGTCTCGTTTCCTGCGGGCCGGTCGCGGAGGACACATCGCTCACACATATCCGGGTGGTGAAGGACCATCTGGATTCGGTGCTGAAACTGGGCGCGGTCGGTGAGTTTCTCGGCTGCTTTCTCGATGCGCAGGGACGGCCGATCGACCATTTCCTCAACGATTCGATCATCGCATTGCCGCCGGACAAGCTGAAGCTGAAGCCGGTCTCGATCCTGGTTTCGGGCGGAACGAGCAAGATCCCGATCATCAGGGCGATTCTACGGGGCGGATATGTAAACCGGCTCGTGACCAACGAGGCCGTTGCCCGTGCCCTTCTGCAGGGGCCGCGCTGACGCGGCCCACCTGCATGCTGAGGAGAGGCTATCGCCTCATTCAGCCAAGCGCGGTTTCCAATGCGCCGGCCATGGCGCGCAGCATGATAAAGCTTGACGCAGCGCCAGGATCGATGTGGCCGACCGAGCGGGCACCGAGCTTGGCCGAGCGGCCACGCCGGGACTCCATCGCCACCGTGGAACGCATGCCGGCTTCAGCGCCATCGCGCGCCGCCGCCAACGTTTCAAGGGCAGGCAAGCCTTTGTCCGCGCAGGCTTGGGCCGCCACCACGGCAGGAACCCAGGCATCGATCATCGTCTTGTCGCCGGGCTCGGCCCTGCCGCGATCCCGGATGCCCTGGCAAGCGGCCGTCAGCCAGTCGGCCATCGCGCCACCATCTAGGTTCAGCCGGTTTCCGACCGCCGTTCCCGCACGCAGGAAAGCGGTCGCATAGAGCGGGCCGGAGGATGCGCCGACGGCATCCAGAAAGGCCTTTGCCATCCGTTTGCACGTCCCTTCGATCGTCTCGTCGTCCGGAGCATCCTGCATGGCGCTTTGCACGGCTCTCCAGCCGATTTCCATGGTGATGCCATGGTCGCCGTCGCCGATGACGCCGTCAAGTTCCGAAAGCCAATCCTTTTCCGCAATGATCTGGTCGCCGACATTCTGCATCATCGCCCGGAATATGGCGGGCGTGACGTCACCGTCCGCGATAAGGTCACGGGCTGCCTCAACGGTGCTGCTGCGGTTTTCCGCCGCCTTCTCCGTCCGGCGGCTGCGCAGGCCGGCCGCCGCGCCATCAGTGAGCGTGCCGACGGTCAGCGCCGGGGTACGGCACGGATGATCGAGCAGGCTCTGGAGCGTTGCATCCAGCTTGATGAGCGTGATCGAAGCTCCGGCCATTTCCAGCGAGGTGGCGTATTCGCCAACCCATGAGGCGTGGATTTCCACACCGAGGGCATCCAGCCGCTCTTTCACCCGGCGGAAGACGAGGTAAAGTTCGATCTGTGTCGTAGAGCCCAGTCCGTTCACCAGCACCGCCACGCGGTCGTCTTTCGCCAGCGAAAGCTCGCCGACGATCGTATCCAGCAGTTCGTCGGTCACCTCATCGACGGGCGCGAGCTTCTGGCGGCGGATACCCGGTTCGCCGTGCAGGCCCATGCCGATTTCCATATCCTCGTCGCCGATGGAGAAATTCGGCCTTCCGGTCTGTGGCAACGAGCAGGCGGCGAGCGCCACACCCATCGAACGGGTTGCATCGTTGGCCGCCTGCGCCAGCGCCTCGACGCGGGCCAAAGGCTCGCCAAGATCGGCGGCAGCGCCTGCAATCTTAAACACGAAGAAATCCCCGGCAATGCCGCGTCTTTCCTCCTTCCGGTCGAGCGGTGCCGATGCCACGTCGTCGGCGACGGCAACGTGGCGCACGGTCATGCCTTCGGCTGCCAGTTCCTCGGCCGCCATGGTGAAATTCAAGACGTCGCCTGTATAGTTGCCGTAAAGCATGAGCACGCCGACGCCACCATCCGCCGCACGCGCGGCATCGGCAATCTGTGCCGGTGAAGGCGAGGCAAAGACATTCCCCACGGCCGCGGCGTCGGCAAGGCCCCGCCCGACATAGCCGGCAAAGGCAGGCTCGTGGCCGGAGCCTCCGCCGATGACGATGCCAACCTTGCCGTCACGCGGCCCGTCGACGGCGACGACGGCCCGGCCGGTCTGGCCCTCGACCTTCAGCATGTCGGGATGCGCGCCCACCATGCCCTCGATCATCTCGGCGATGATATTCTCCGGCGCATTGATCAGTTTCTTGGTTCTAGCGTGTTCGGTCATGATCGTGTTTTCCGTAAGGTCTTGGCCGGGTTGTTCGTTCAGGCAGCGTCGCGGCGCAGATAGCGGCGGGAAATGGCATCAAAAGAGATAGCCAGTACGACGATGGCACCGGAAACGATACCCTGCCAGTAGGGAGAAACGCCAAAGAGAACGATGATATTCTCAATAACGGCAATGATGCCAGCGCCGAAAATAGCGCCGATCGGGCTGCCGACCCCACCGGTCGTGGCCACCCCGCCGATGACGGAGGCTGCGATCGGGGCGAGCACCCAGGTATCCCCGATCGAGGGCTGGGCCGTGCCGAGGCGGGCCACCATCAGCACACCGGCCAGGGCCGCCAGCGCACCGGCGACAACGAAGACGATGAGGCGGATGCGATCGACCCGAATACCGAGCATGCGGGCAGCCTGCGGATTGTTGCCGATCGCGTATATGTACCGGCCGAACGGCGTCTTGAGCAGCACGAAGGCGGCCGCGATCAGAGCCAGCAACATGATGAGGAAGGGCACCGGCACGCCGAGAAAATCGCCACGGCCGAGAAACTGGACCTCACGCGGAATACCAGTGATTGCCACGCCGCGTGTCAGCACCAGGTTCGCCCCACCGAAAATGCCGGCCGTGCCGATGGTCAGCACCAGCGAATGCAGTCTGAGCACGGTGACCAGCAGCCCGTTCAGCAGCCCGAGACAGGCGCCGAACAGGACGGCAAGCAGCATCGAAAGAGCCGGATTGATCTCCATCTTCACCATCAGAATGCCGGAGACCACACCGCAAAGCCCGCCGATGACGCCAAGCGACAGGTCAAGCTCGCCGAGCACCATCAGCATGGATTGCGCAATGGTAATCAGTCCCACGAAGGCCAGCCCGCGGGCAACGACCATCATATTGTACGGCGTGAGAAAATACGGCGAGATCAGCGACGACAGCGCGAAGATGACGGCAAGCGCAACGAAGACGCCGGCCAGCGGATTGCGTAGCAGGATCGAGAGAGAACTAGATTGCATCGGCTTTCGCCTCCGTTCCGAAAATGGCGCCGACAAGGATTTCGGTGTCCGTCGCGGCGGTATCGAATTCGCCGGTGATGCGCCCGTTGTGCATGGTGATGATGCGGCTCGCGCATTTGCGCAGCTCATTGATCTCGGAGGAGACGAGGATGACGCCCACGCCGTCCTCCGCCAGCTCCTTCATGATGCGGTAGATTTCCGCCTTGGTGCGGATATCGATGCCCTTGGTGGGTTCGTCGAAGATCAGGACGCGCGGCCGGTTGGCCATGGCGCGACCGATGATCGCCTTTTGCTGGTTGCCGCCCGACAGATGCGAAATACGCTTGCCCATGCCGGCGGTGCGAATGCCGTAATCGTCGATGATCTTCTGCACGCCGGCGCGTTCGCGCCTGTCGCTGATGCCGAGCGGCCCGACCGTGAGCGACAGTATGGAAATGCCGATGTTTTCGCGCAGTGACAGCATCGGGAAAATGCCATGATGCTTGCGCTCTTCCGAGAGATAGAGCATGCCGCCCGTCACCGAGCGGGACGTGTCGTTGAGCGGCCAGCCCTTGCCCTCGACCGAGACCGTACCGCCGGAAGCCTTGAGATACCCGAAGATGGTCTGCATCACCTCGGAGCGTCCGGCACCGACAAGACCGGCGAACCCGAGGATCTCCCCGCGGCGCAGATCGAAACTGACATCCTTGAAGCGGGCACCCGAAAGGCCGTTCACCTGCATGATCGTATCGGTCACCGACGTTTCCGGACGGAAATGGTCTTCCATGGCGAGATGCCGGCCGGACATGGCGCGGATCAGATCGGCCTCGGCGATATCGGAAACCTTGCCGCTCTCGACTTTCTCGCCGTTGCGCAGGACCGTATAGTCGTCGCCGATCTCAAAGACCTCATCCATCTTGTGGCTGATAAACACCACGGCGTGGTCGCGGTCGAGAAAGCCGCGGATGACCTTGAACACGCGGTCCACATCAACGCGCGTCAGCGCGGAGGTGGGCTCGTCGAGGATCAGCACTTTCATATGTTCATTGGTGGACGCCCGCGCGATCTGCAGCAACTGCTGGTCGGAAACCGAAATATGGGCGACGAGATCCTGCGGCCGCGCCTCTATGCCGAAGCGGGCCAGATAGGCCTGCGCCTCTTCCATCAGGGCGCGGCGGTTGAACAGCGTGCCGCCATGACCGGTGCGGTCGAAGGGCATGAACAGGTTTTCCGCCACCGTCATCTGCTGAAACAGGGTCAGCTCCTGCGGCACATAGGCGACGTTGCGGTAAAGCGCGGGGTCCTCGGTCGGATCGCGGCCGTCGATCAGGACCTGGCCACGCGTCTGCCGGTCGGTTCCGGTCAGGATCTTGACGAGGGTCGACTTTCCAGCACCGTTCTCGCCGGCAAAAATATGGGTTCGACCGAGTTCGATCGTCAGGTCGACGTCATTGAGGGCGATTACACCGGGAAAATCCCGGCCCAATCCCCGCGTTTCGAGATAAGCCATATGCCACCACCTTCAGGCAAGACGCGGTCAGGGGCGCGGGTTTGGGCCCGCGCCCCTGCGATCGTCCTGGGAGCTTGATCAGCCGCCGACGTTTTCCTTGGTGAGGAAGGCATTTCCGGTGTCGATATAGCCGGGAACCGGTGCGCCCGTGGCCTGCGACCAGAGCATCATGACGGACCAGTAGCCCTGCAGTTCCGGCTGCGATGCGGAGGAGCTGTCGGCAACGCCATTGCGGATCATCTCCAGCATTTCCGGCAGGTTGTCGAGCCCGACGAGGGTAACCTCGCCCTGCTTGCCGGCTTCGACGATCGCCTGACCGATACCGATCGGGCCGGCAGCGTCGGAAGCGACCCAGCCCTTGAGATTCGGATTGGCCTGCATGATGGCCGCGGCCTGCTGCTGCGCGGTCTCGATGCTGTCATTGTCGATGCCTTCGGCGACGACCTTGATGCCCGGGTTTTCGGCAAAGACCTGACGGTGGCATTCGGCGCGGATGGCATGGTTCGGCGCCGTCGGCACACCCATCATGATGGCAACTTCACCTTGTCCGCCGAGCACTTCGACGAGGCGGCGGGCGGCGATCTTCGCCTGCTCGCAGAAATCCGAGCCGATATAGGTGATCTTCATACCTTCCGGCGGAACGGAATCGAAGATGACGAGCGGCACTTTCTGGGCCTGGGCTTCCTCGAGCGAGGCGCGATTGCCCGAAGGATCGAGAAGGTCGATGGCAAGACCGTCCGGCTGCGTGGCCAGCGCGCTGTCAAGGATCTGGTTCTGCTGGACCACGTCGGCAGCCTGCGGCGCCGAATAGATAACCTCGATATTGGCGCCCGTCTGCGCCTTCAGGGCGGCGGCGGCCATCTGCGCACCATCGTTCACCTTGTCAAACCAGGGGTGAACGACCTTTGGCACGATGACGAAGCGATAAGAGTCCTTCTTTGTCGTTCCGGCCGCATCCTGAGCCTGCACGGCGACAGGAAGTGCAAATGCGGCGCACGCCAACAGCGTAGCGAGTTTCTTCATGGAATACCTCCCTTTGCGGCAGGCGAAACCTCCTTCGCCTGCTCATCCGGGGAACTGTCCGCCGATGGACTCCTCTGTCCCGGTGGCCCCCTGGAGGTAATGAATACATATGTATTTCTATTTTTACAAGAGTAAAAATTCCTCTCTGAGAAGCCCTCTCATCGCTTGAAGAAACTGCCATGAGGTAACGGGCGGCATCCCTGGCAGAAACCAACGATGAACAGTGCCACGCGGGACAACCGGAACGGCCCTGAAAGCATCCGCCGCTCCGGTCATGCAAGCCGACTGCCGTCAGGCTTCGGTCACGAATTTTGTTCGCAGATAAGCCTCCAGACCTTCGATGCCGCTTTCAGAGCCGTATCCGGACTCGTTCACGCCACCGAACGGCGTCTCGGGGGTGGAGACCATCATATGATTGACACCGACCATGCCGGCTTCCAGCGCCATCTCCGTCTTCTGGGCCAAACTGAGATTGAACGTGAAAACAAAGGAGGCAAGGCCGTAAGGCAGACTGTTGGCCCGCTCGATTACCTCATCGAAGGTCGAGAAACGCGTGACCGGCGCGATCGGACCAAAGGGCTCTTCCGACATGATCCGCGCCGTATCGGGCACATCGCGCAACAGCGTCGGGGCGTAGAAATACCCCTTGCCGCCAAGGCGCACGCCGCCGGTTACCACGGCCGCACCGTTTGCCTTGGCATCGCTGACGAGCGCGTCCATGACATCAAGGCGCCGGGGCGCAATCATCGGCCCCATCTGAATGCCATCCTCAAGACCGTTGCCGACCTTCAATTTCTCCACCCGCGCAGCAAAACCGGCGATGAAGGCCTCGTAGATCGCCTCGTGCACATAAAAGCGGGTCGGCGACGTGCAGACCTGCCCGGCATTGCGGAACTTGAACATGACGACGGTATCGAGGGTTTTTTCGAGATCGGCATCCTCATAGACAATGACCGGAGCATGGCCGCCAAGTTCCATCGTGCAGCGCTTCAGCGTATCGGCGGCCTGTTTCTGCAGCAGCTTTCCAACAGCAGTCGATCCCGTCAGCGAAACCTTTTTCGGAATTTTGGAGGCGATGAGGTGCGAGGACACCCGCGCAGGGTCGCCGAAGACGATATTGAGAACACCATCGGGAAGACCCGCATCCTGGAAGCATCGCGCGATGGCCACAGCCGTGCCCGGCGTTTCTTCCGCCGGCTTCAGAATGATCGAGCACCCGGCACCAAGCGCGCCTGAGATCTTGCGAATGACATTGCTCGCCGGGAAATTCCAGGCGGCAAAGGCAACGACAGGACCAACCGGCTCCTTGAACATCATCTGACGCACGCCGGGAAGGCGGGCCGGAATAATGCGGCCATAGGCGCGCTTGCCCTCTTCCGCATACCAGCGCGTCGCGTCGGCTGCAAACTGGACTTCGCCGGTGGCCTCGCCGATCGCCTTGCCATTTTCCAGGGTAAGTATCCGCGCGATCGCATCCTTGCACTGCTCTATATGGTCCGCAGCCTTATTCATGATGACGGCGCGCTGCATGGCGGTCATCGCCTTCCAGACCTTGAACCCTTTTGCCGACGCATCCAGCGCCCTGTCGAGATCGGCGAGCGTTGCATGCGGGACGGTCGCCAGCACCTCCTCGGTCGCCGGATTGATCAGGGGCTCCGTCTTGCCGTCCGAGCCCTGAAGCCATTGGCCGTCGATCAGAAGTTCGATCTTTTCAGAAAACATTGCCGGTGTCCTTTCCCGTTCAAAGCCAAATCCGCAGCGGGCTGTGATGAAAATATGAAAAAGCCGCTGCGAGTGGCTTGACGTGTATATTGTATACATTATGGTGTCGACATGATTTTAGCGCGCATCCAGAAATTATCCGTCGCCATTCCCGAAAACCTCGCAGAGATGCTGGAGGAAGAGATCATCTTCGGCCGCATCAAATCGCAGGAGCGATTAACAGAAGAGATGGTTGCCGAACGCTACGGCGTCAGCCGGTCCCCGGTTCGTGAAGCGCTCCGGCTGCTGGAGCGTGACGGGCTGGTCGTTCGTGAGGCACGGCGTGGCATCTGGGTATCGCCGATGTCGCAGCGCGATTTCGACGAGATCTATATGTGCCGCATTCCTCTCGAAGGGCTGATCGCACGGCAGGCTGCCGAATCCGACCATCCGGACAAACGAGCCGAATACGACACTCTGATCGCCGACCTGAAGGAGGCGCAGGCAAAGAACGACGTTCGCCAGTTCTTCATCGCCGACGTTCGCGGCTCCTTCATTCATTACACGCTTGCGCAGAACAAGACACTGATGCGCCTGCTGGCCGGCCTGGAAAAACAGGCGCTGCGTTACCGCTTCCATGCTTACGAGCAGAATCCGAAGATCATCCAGCTGTCGCTGGAAGACACGACGCGCATTTGCGAGGCGATCATCGAGGGCGATGGCGAAGCCGCGCAGAAGCTGACGGAAAAGCTCATCCACGAAATCTGGCAGACGATGCGTACCGGCATTCTCGACTCGTTCGGACGAGGCTAGGTCATGATTGCGTTCTCTTCGTCCTTCAGCGTCATCGATTCCCATACCGCAGGCCACCCGACCCGCGTTATCCTGAGCGGAATCCCGAAGCTGTCGGGCGACAGCGTTCGCTCAAAGCGCGACGATTTCCGTCTGCGCTTCGACCATCTGCGCACCGCCCTTTTGCACGAGCCGCGCGGACATGCCGCCATGGTCGGCCTTGTGCCGGTTGCCTCCGAGGTGGCCGATTACGGGGCATTCTTCATCTCGTCCTATGTCTATCTCGACATGTGCGGGCACGGGACCATCGGCTTTGCCAAGACGCTGGCGTTCACCGGACAGATCACCGCAGCGATGGGCGACAGCTTCACTCTGGAGACCCCTGCTGGCATCGTCACGGTCGGCCTTGTCTGGGCCGAAGACGGGTCTCTGGACAGGGTGCGGATCGAGAATGTCCCGAGCTATGTCGGCCTTGAGGACCTCGCCGTTTCGGTCGATGGCGTCGGCGATGTTGTGACCGACATCGTTTACGGCGGCATGTGGTACGCTTTGGTCGATGCAGATGCGCTCGGCCTGACGCTTGCGCCGGAACATGCCTCGGCGCTGATGCTCGCCGGCTCCAGAATCAAGACGGCGATCAAGCAAAAGGTACAGGGGCTGGCACCATTCGAAGGATCGCCGGCGCCCAGCGTTCTCTTTTACAGCGCCGCATCGCCCGATGCCGCCGTCCATTTCCTGGTGCTGGAATCCAACAAGTTCGACCGGTCGCCCTGCGGCACCGGCACCGCCGCCCGCATGGCCCATCTCCTGAGCAAGGGCCTGCTTGCCGAGGATCAGACCTACCGCGCCAGCAATATCCTCGGCATTCCGTTTCAGGCGCGCTTTGCCAGCCGGACAACGGTTGCCGGCCGGGAAGCCATTGTTGTGGCGATCGAAGGTGCTGCTTTCATCACCTCAACCCAAACCATCCATTTTGAGAAAGGAGATCCTCTCTCAAACGGATTCCTATGCAGCTAGTCATCCAGAAACCTTAAAAAAGGGGAATAAAAATGAGACTGACCGCACTACGTACATTTATCGCCGCCGCCGCCATGGGCCTGAGCCTGTTGACCGCGCCGATAGCCGCGCAGGCCGATGACAATCCCTCGGCCGTCATCGACCAGATTCGTTCCAGCGGCGTTCTGAAGGTTCCGGTCATGACCGGCGAGGAACCCGGTTACATCAAGGATCCGAAAACCGGCGAATGGAGCGGTTTCTACTACGAATTCCTCGGCGAAATCGCCACGCAGCTCGGCGTCAAGCTCGAGCCGGTCGAAACCACCTGGGGCAACCTTGCCGCCGACTTCCAGTCCAACAAGATCGATATCGCCATCGGCGTCAATCCGAACCCGAAGCGCGGCCTTGTCGTCGATTATCTCTGGGAACCGCTGTTCACCGACGCCTGGGCCGTGCTGACGCCTCCCGGCAAGCCGGTCAAGACCTGGGCCGAGCTCAACGATCCGTCCAAGACCGTCGTTGTCCAGAAGGGCAGCACGATGCAGATCGTCGCAGAGGCGCTGTTGCCGAAGGCAACGATCACCCCGGTCGAAGATCGCGGTCTCGCGCTGATGGAACTGCAGTCCGGCCGGGCCGATGGCGTCGTGTTCGCCGTCTTCGACGCATTGCAGATCACCAACCAGAAGATCGGCGATGTGTCGCTGCCGGAACCGATCCTGCGCAACCCGGCAACACTCGCAGTCGCCCGCAAGCCCGGCAATGCAGGTTACATCAACTTCCTGACCAACTGGATCCAGCAGGAGCGTTCGCTCGGTCTCGCACAGGGCAAGCTTGCCCGCGCATGGGAAGCCCGTGGCATCGACCTGACGATCCTCCCCGCAGGCTTCAGCTTCTGATCCCATAACCGCCTGACCGCGGCACGCGCGGCGGTCAGGCTTTTATTATCGGCGTCTCCGGCGTCCCCGTGCACATGCACCGGTGAGGACAACCATGTTCGACTACACTGTCATCACAAACAATATCGGCCTGCTCTGGCAGGGGCTGCTGATGACGCTCTACTTTACCGTCATCACAATCGGCGCCGGCCTCGTGCTGGGCCTGTTTATCGGCCTCATCCAGCTCAGCACCTTTCGCCCGCTGGTCATCTTCGGGCAGGTCTATGTCGAGTTCTTCCGTAACATACCGCTGCTGGTCACGCTTTTGTGGGTCTACTACGCCTTTCCGATCTTCGCGGGCGTCAACGTCACGAAATTCTGGGCAGGTTTCATCGGCCTCAGCTGCTATGTCGGCTCCTTCTACGCCGAAATCCTACGGGCGGGCGTCCAGTCCGTCGATGCCGGACAGACAGATGCGGCCACAGCCATCGGCATGTCCTACGGACAGCGCATGCGCCGTATCATCCTGCCGCAGGCATTCCGCAAAATGATCCCGCCACTGGCCGGTCAATCGATCATCCAGATGAAGAATACGACGCTTCTTTCGATGATCACCGTCCCCGACCTGCTCTATCAGGCAAGCTATATCAGCAGCTTCACCTACCGTCCGATGGAAGTTTACACGGCCGTTGGCGCCATCTTCCTCATCATCCTCGTGCCGCTGACCCTGCTGTCGCGAAAACTTGAAAAGAGCGGAGCAAGCGTGAAATGACCACGACACCGGACACCATCGCATCCGCAAGCGGCAAGGCTGAAACCACCGTCCTGCGTCTGGACCGCATCTGCCTTCAATTCGGAGACAAGCGGGTTCTCAAAGGGGTTGATCTCGCCGTCCGGCAGGGCGAAGTCGTTGTCCTGATCGGCGCAAGCGGGTCGGGGAAAACCTCGCTGCTGCGCTGCGTCAATCTGTTGAACACGCCGACCAGCGGCAGCATCGTGATCGACGGCGAGGTGCTGTTTCACACCGAGGCCGAAGACAAGGGCGGCTCGCAGATCCCCAGCCAGGAAGTCAACCGGATCCGCTCAAAGACCGGCATGGTCTTCCAGCAGTTCAACCTGTTTCCCCATATGACGGCCCTTGAGAATGTCATGGAAGGGCCCGTCATCGTGAAAAAAGAGCCCAAGGACGAAGTGCGCAAGACGGCACTCGACCTCCTGGCGATCATGGGCTTGCAGCAGCATGTCGATAAATATCCGCGCCAGCTCTCGGGCGGCCAGCAGCAGCGCGTTGCCATAGCACGCGCCATGGCCATGCAGCCCAAGGTCATGCTTTTCGACGAGCCGACATCCGCTCTTGACCCGGAACTGGTGGGGGAAGTGATGAAGGCGATGGTCGATCTGGCAAAGAGCGGCATGACGATGGTGATCGTTACCCATGAGCTGGGTTTCGCCTTCGAAATCGCCGACCGGGTGGTGTTCCTCGATCAGGGATTGATCGTCGAGCAAGGGCCTCCGGGCGAGGTTCTCCTGCATCCCGAACACCCGCGCCTGAAGAGCTTCGTGGAACGCTTTCATGAATCCGCCGATCTGCTGCGCCCGTTCCTGGAAGCGCGCCAGGCGAAAAAGGCCGAATGAGGCGCGCCATCCCGCGCGCCGGACAACCACAGATCCGAAGGGGCTGAAAACGCCCTGCTACAATCAGATGCGGCCTGTCACCGCCGCAGAAGGAAAGACCATCATGACTTTGAGTTTTGATCCGTCCACCGTTGCCGTCCCGCAGGGCCATCACATCGGTGGCCGCTACATCGCGCTTCCGGGTGAGGAAATCGCCGTCCTGCGCCCGTCGGATCTGCAGCTGATGGGTACCATCACCGATGGCGGCGATGCTGCCGTGCAGCAAGCTGTAGACGCGGCGAAGGCGGCCTTGAAGCAGAGCAATTGGGGCAGGATCGTGCCACGTGAACGGGCGGCGATCCTCATGCGTTTCGCAACGCTGATCGAGGAAAACGCCACCTATCTCGGGCAACTCGAAGCGCTCGGCTCCAGCCGCCTGGTCTCCGGAACGATCACCGGAGATGCCGTGCGCACCGCCGGCGTCGTTCGCTTCTATGCCGAATATTGCGACAAGGTCGAAGGGATCGTCACAGCAACGCAAGCCGATACGCTGAGTATCCTGAAGCACGAGCCCTATGGCATTGTCGGTGCGATCGTGCCGTGGAATTTCCCGATGATCACGGCCGCGTGGAAATTCGCACCGGCGCTTGCGGCGGGCAACGCGATCGTCATGAAGACCTCCGAACTGACGCCGCACAGCCTGCTGGCACTAGCGGAACTGGCCACACAGGCTGGCGTTCCGGCCGGCCTGTTCAATGTCGTCAATGGCTACGGCCATACGACGGGCGCGGCCATCGTCCGCCATCCGGACATCATGATGATCTCGTTTACAGGCTCGACCCAGACGGGTGCTGCGATCATGTCGCTGGCGGCGCAATCGGGCATCAAGCCGGTGACGCTGGAACTGGGCGGCAAGAGCCCCCAGCTGGTTCTGGCCGATGCGGGCGACCTCAGTGTCGTGGCGGCCCGCGTTTCGGCGGCGTTCATGGCCAATGCCGGACAGGTCTGCACGGCAGGCTCGCGCCTGATCGTCGAAGACACGATCGCGGATGAACTGATCGAGCGCATCATCGGCATCACCAAGGCGATCAAGGCGGGGCCGACCTGGGACGAGACAACGACCTTTGCACCGATCATCAGCCGCAAACAGCTCGACCGGATCGACGGCATGGTTCGCCAGACCATTGTCGAAGGCGCATCGGTGATCACCGGCGGAGCCGCACTCGAAAGCCGGAATGAAGGCAGCTTCTACGCACCGACCGTTCTGGAAAACGTCTCCGACGACAATATCGGCTTCAAGGACGAGTTTTTCGGTCCGGTTCTCACCGTTCGCACGTTCTCGGACCTGGAAGAAGGCCTGCAGCTGGCGGCCCACCCGGTCTACGGTCTTGCGGCCAGTATCCACACGACGGATATGAAGAAGGCGCTCAAGGCCGCCGATACCATAGAGGCCGGAATGATCTGGGTGAACCAGCACGGGCGCGGTCCGGAATTCACCTATCAGGCCGGCGGCTACAAGGGCTCCGGGTTCGGCAAGGACATGGGCCGGGCTGGGATTGAAGCCTATCTCCGCCAGAAAGCCATCTGGGTCAATTACGCCTGAGCGAGCGCACCTCCATGCAATATGATTATATCATCGTCGGTGGCGGCTCGGCCGGAGCCGTTCTTGCCAGCCGTCTTTCCGAAAACGGCAGCAAGCAGGTCGCGCTCTTCGAAGCGGGACCGGACACGCCGCCGGACGATGTGCCGGATGTTATCGCCGACAGCTACCCCGGCCTGTCCTACTTCGATCCGCGATTCCACTGGACCAATCTGAGGGTCTACAACCGCTCCCCGAAGCTGAACTCCGCCACGCCGAAAACCGCCAAGCTCGAGCAGGCCAAGGTGATGGGCGGTGGATCCAGCATCAACGGCCAGTTTGCCGTGCGCGGCCTGCCGCACGACTATAACGAATGGGAAAGTCTCGGTCTGCCGGGCTGGGGCTGGGACAGCATGCTGCCCTATCTGAAGAAGCTGGAGCGCGATCTCGATTTCGACGGCGAGATGCACAACAAGACTGGCCGCATCCCGATCCGCCGCGTTTTCCCGGAAGACTGGGCAGGCTTTACCAAGTCGGTGCTGAAGGCGACGGAGGCGGACTATCCCTACCGCCCGGATTATAACGGCACATTCGAGGATGGCTCCTTCCCTCTGCCGCTCTCCAATGAGAATGACCGCCGTGTTTCAACGGCTACCGGCTATCTCGACAAGCAGGTAAGGGCGCGCAAGAACCTCCACATCTTCGCCAATGCCTTCATGGAAAAGCTCGTGAGCGAAGGCACCCGGATTACCGGTGTTTCGGTGACCATCGGCGGAGAGACGAAGGTCTACAGCGCTGGCGAAGTCATCGTCTGCGCCGGTGCGCTGCATTCTCCTGCCATCCTTCTGCGCGCCGGCATCGGCCCGGCAGCGCAGCTGCGCAATCTCGGCATCGACGTTCTGGCCGACCGTCCGGGCGTTGGCGAAAATCTCACCGACCATCCGCATCTCGCGGTCGCTGCACATTTCAAGAAGTCGGCGCGTCTGCGGCCCGGCCAGCGCCGCCATATCTTTCTCGGCGTGCGGTATTCCTCCAACTACCAGGATTGCCACCCCGGCGACATGCTGCTCATGCCTGTCAACAGGGCTGGATGGCATCCGCTCGGCAAGGCGATGGGGGCACTCAACGTCTGCGTCAACAAATCCTATTCGCGCGGTACGGTCACGCTGAAGACGTCAGCGCAAGCGGACGAACCCGTCGTCGATCTGAACCTTGCGTCTGACGGGCGCGACCTCATGCGTCTGGTCGACGGCTTCAAGCGGCTCTACCGCATCATGATGACGCCGGATGTCCAGCAGCACGTCAACACCTGGTTTCTGGCCGGCTATAGCGACGAGGCGCGGGCACTGAGCGTGCGCAAACCATCCAACTGGCTGAAGACGGCCAGCGCCGCCTATGCGTTCGACTACCTGCCATTCTTCCGCGACACGCTGCTCAAGCGCAAGTTCGGCACGGCCGATCGGATGCACGCGATGATCAAGGATGACGACCTGATCGCCGATTGGGTCAAGCAGTCCGTCTGGTCCGGCTGGCACGTGTCCGGGACCTGCAAGATGGGGCACGACGACGATCCGCTGGCCGTTCTCGATGCCCATTGCCGCGTGCGCGGCGTCCAGGGCCTGCGGGTGGTCGATGCCTCGATCATGCCAACCATCGTCGCAGCAAACACCAACATCACCACGATCGCGATGGCCGAGAAGGCCGCCGATCTCATTCTCGGCTCTTCCAACTAAAGGATCCTGCTATGCGTAGAAACAAGGTAAAAGACATCTGGGCCGCCGGCGGCGAAGTCGTCACCGGATGGCTCGGCATTCCGTCGTCGATCTCGGCCGAACTGATGGCGCAGCAGGGCTGGGATGCCCTGACCGTCGATCTTCAGCACGGTGCGACGGACTACACCGATGCGGTGCCGATGCTGCAGGCGATCTCGACCACCGATACCGCCCCCTTCGTGCGCGTTCCCTGGAACGATCCGGCGATCATCGGCAAGGTGCTCGATGCAGGCGCCTATGGTGTGATTTGCCCGATGGTCAACACGGCCGATGAAGCCGCCGCCTTCGTCAAGGCCTGCCGTTATTTCCCGAGGGGCGGCCGCTCGGTCGGCCCCCTGCGCGCTTCGCTCTATGCCGGTTCCGACTATTTCCAGCATGCCAATGATACGATCGTCACCATGGCGATGATCGAGAGCGAGGAAGCGGTCAAGAACCTCGAAGACATCCTCAAGACGCCGTATCTCGATGCGATCTTCGTCGGCCCGTCGGATCTCGCCGTCACCATGGGCGAAGCCCCCGGCTTCGATCCGCGCTATCCGGCCGTCTACGAGGCGATCGAATATATCGCCGCCAAATGCAAGGAGGCGGGCGTCATTCCGGGCATCCATTGCGGCTCTGTCGCCTATGGCGCCGACATGCGCAAGATGGGCTACCGCTTCATGGCCTATCTCTCCGATTTCCGGATGCTGCAACAGAGCGTGTCGCGTTCGCTGTCGGCATTCCGCTCCGGCATATCGAGCGAAATCGCACCGTAACGGAGCGCGAAAGCCTGCTGGCGAAAGCGTCGTCCGGCAGGCTTCCGATCCGATTGTCCGCATGCCGCTATTACAGATAGCGCCTCATGCTCTTGTAGGTCCAATATCATGACTTCGAATGCGCAGCCGGCTCCACGCAGGGTCACCGTCATCGGCGCAGGCATCATCGGTGTCTGCACCGCGAACTATCTGCTGAAGCAGGGCTTTGCCGTGGATGTGGTCGACCCGGCCCTGCCCGGCTCGGAGGAACAATGCTCCTTCGGCAATGCCGGCGGGATCTGCCCCGGCTCCTGCATTCCGAATTCGATGCCGGGCGTGCTCAAAAACGTGCCCAAATGGCTGATGGACCCGGAAGGTCCGCTATTCGTGCGGCTGGCTTACCTGCCGCACGCCCTGCCCTGGCTCCTGCGGTTTCTGGCCGCGAGCCGGAAACCGCGCGTCGAGGAGATCGCGGCGGCGATGCGATCGCTGCACCGCTATACGTTCGAGTGCTACGAGCCCTTGATCAGGGAGGCGGATTGCGAGGAGCTTTTACAGCGGCGCGGCCAGCTTTTCGTCCATGAAAACACCGATGGTCCGGAAAAGGGCGCTTACGGTCTTGGCCTTCGCCGGCAACATGGCGTGAAGGTCGAAATCTTGAACGCCGACGAAATCCGCCAGCTCGAACCGGCACTTGCCCCGATCTTCAAGAGCGCCGTCTATCTTCCCGAGCAGGGCCAGTGCCCGAACCCCGGGCGTCTGGTGGCAAAACTTGCCGAACATGCCGCACGGCAGGGCGCACGGTTTATCCGCGCGCGGGTCACCGGTTTTGAGATGGGTGCGGCCGGACCCCTCGCCCTGAAGCTGGAAGGCGGCGAGCGGCTGGGGGTCGAGACGATCGTGCTTGCCGCCGGTGCCTGGTCGGCCGAGCTTGCCAGAATGCTGGGCGACAGGATCCCCTTCGAAAGCGAGCGCGGATACCATGTCATGGCAAGAGGCGTGGACAGCGGATTGCGCATCCAGACGATTTCCGCCGACCGCAAGTTCGTCGCGTCACAGATGGAAGACGGATTGCGCATTGCCGGCAATGTCGAATTTGCGGGCTTGAGACGCGGACCCAACATGCACCGTGCCGATACCCTGCTCAAGCAGGCACGGCCGATGTTCAACCGGCTGGAGGTCGGCGAGGTCACCCGCTGGATGGGGCATCGTCCGGGCACGCCCGACAGCATTCCCGTCATCGACAGGGCGTCACGGGCGAAAAATGTCATCTACGCATTCGGTCATGGCCATCAGGGCTTGATCGGCGGCGCGGTTACGGGGAAAATCGTCTCGGAGATGGCTGCCGCAAAACCGGTGATGATCGATCTGACACCCTTTCGCCTGAACCGTTTCTAATCCACACCACTTCCAATACCCCGTCCGAATCCCTGGAGAGATCGTCATGACTGGCGCCGCCGAAACCGTTCAATGTCTCGATCCGAACCGCGCCTACACCGTGCTGGTCTGCGACCTCATTGGTCTGCTCCCGGGTGCAGATGGCAATCCTGATTGCTCCGAGGCCCGTCGCCATATCGAGAACAAGGGCGGTCTCTTTCACGACGGCGGGCTGACCGTACATGCCAATCTGGAAAAGGGCCGGGTTCATTTCTTCTACCAGCCCGACCTGAGCACCCGTGACGAATTGATCGCGGCTGCAGGCCAGGGCCAGTACGATGCGGTCATCGCGGCTGCGACGTTCATCCCCAAGGAAACCGTATTCCCCCTGGGTGGCGTGCGGATCGGTGCCGGGACCGGCAACATGGGCTCCGCTTCATGGGGCGGCGGCGGTGGCGACGGCGGCGAAGCGCCGCTGATGAACACGCCCGGCATCAACAGCCGGGCGACGGCGCAGATGGCGATGAAGGCCATGCTGAAAGTGCTGCCCGATCTCGATGTCGGACAATTGCATGCGCGCGTTACCGCCGGCGATTTCGATACCGGCAAGGAACTGCGCGACTATCCGACCGCGAAGCTCGAAGGCAAGACCATTGCCATCATCGGCTACGGCAATATCGGCCGCGAGCTGGCAAAACTCGCCCGTGCGTTCGGCATGACCGTTGTCATTCACGCAAGAGCAAGGCATCGCGAATGGATCGAGTCCGAGGGCTTCGTTTATGCGGCGACACCGCTCGATGCAGCCAAAGGGGCCGATGTCCTGAGCGTTCACGTTGGTCTCGGCAATCTCGATACAGGTACCGGCCGCTATGCCAATGGCGGCCTGCTCGACGGCACCGTTCTTTCGGCGTTGCGCGACGGAGCGGTTCTCATCAACTACGACCGTGGCGAGCTCGTCGATATCGCAGCACTGGACGAAGCACTGACGTCGGGGAAAATCCGGCATGCGGCAATCGATGCGGACCTGTTTCGCAATCCGGACACCGGGGAGCTGTCAGGGCCGATGAAGCCCTATCTCCGTCTGGTGGACCGGCACGCGGACAAGCTGGAGCTTCTGCCGCATGCCGCAGCAGACACCGACCATCCGTCACGCGTTGCCGGCGCCAGGCAGGCGGTGGATCAGATCATGGATGTGATCCGCTTGCGAAAAGTGGTCAATCTAAAGGGAACGCTGCCTGAAGGGTATCAGTCAGGCGGAACCCGCACGCCTCCGGGCGTCGGCCCGGTCACTGCCCATCACCTCGCCGCTCTGGCCGCCGATCGCGCCGTCATGAGCGAACTCGCAGCGCTTGCCGAAATGCAAGCGTCGGTTTTCCGGGCATTTGCCGAGTCGAAGGAAGAGAGTTTGGATCTTCTTGTCAGTGAGCATGCGGAGACGCTCGTTCGCACGATCAATCGGTCCGTCCTGCTGGCCGAAAGGCTTGGTCTCACGGGCCGATACGGAAACTGAAAACGGCGGCAACTTCGGCTTTGCTGCAGGTGACCGGAGCGTCTGCGTAGCAGTCCGGTCACCCGCATTTTTGAGGCAACCCGCGACCGGGCGCGCCGTTTTGCGAAAACCAGCTAACCGCCGATCATCAGCTTGACGACCTCGTCATGCGTGGTCTCGTTGATATTGCGCTCGCCGGCGACGATGCCGCGGCGAAGGACAACGATCCGGTCCGACACCGCGAAGATGTCCTGCAGATTGTGCGAGATGAACACGACACCCCGCCCTTGGGCCTTCAGCGACTTGATCAAGGCCACCACTTTTCTCTGCTCGGGGACACCGAGCGCGGCGGTCGGCTCGTCCATGACGAGGATGCGGGCGTTCCAATAGACCGCCCGGCCGATGGCAACCGCCTGACGTTGACCGCCGGAAAAATTGCTCACCGGCGCGTCGAGCCGCTTCACATGGAAATCGAGCTGCGCCATCGTGGCGCGCGCCGCATCGGCCATCGCCTTGCGGTCGATTACCGGCAGGAAGCCGAAGAGTTTCTTCATCGGTTCCCGGCCGAGAAAGATGTTGGCGCCGATCGTCAGGTTATCGGCAAGCGCCAGGTCCTGATAGATCGTTTCGATGCCTTTCTCGCGGGCATCCTGCGGGGAGGAAAAGACGACGGGCTTGCCTTCGATCAGGATTTCACCGGCCGTCGGCGGATAGACGCCCGAGATCGCCTTGATCATCGTCGTCTTGCCGGCACCGTTGTCGCCGGCCAGCGCTACGACCTCGCCGGGGCGAACGACCATCGAGCAATCGTCGAGGGCTTTGACCGCGCCGAAATAGCGAGACAGGTTGCGGACTTCGAGAAGAGGTGTCGCGCTATTCATGTTGCTTTGCTCCACTGAACCGGCGTTGCGCCTGATCGATCAGAACCGAAATGATGATGACGATGCCGACGGCAATGAACTGCCAGAAGGGTTCGACATTCATGAAGACCAGACCGTACTGAATGACGGCGATGACGAGGGCGCCGGCCACGGTACCGGCGATGGTGCCGGATCCGCCGAACAGGCTTGCCCCGCCGATCACGACCGCGGCAACGCTGTCGAGCAGCAAGGGCTCGCCGGCCTGTGCGGCACCTGCCGTAAAGCGGGCCGCGTAAAGCGCGCCGCCAAGTCCGGCACAGACGGCGGACAGTATGTAGAGCCTCAGCAGGTGATTTTTGATGTTGATGCCGGCACGCCGGGCGGCCTGCGCATTGGCGCCGATGGCATAATTATGCTGCCCGAAGCGGGTCTGGCTGAGGATGTAATGCATGATGACCGCAAAGACGATCGTGACCAGAACAAGGTAAGGAACACCGAAGAGCCGGCCATTGCCCAATTCGGCGAAGAACGAGTTCTTGACCGGAACGGTAGTGCCGCCGGCCAGCAGGAAAGCGGCCCCGCGGGCGACGCCGAACATGCCGAGCGTTCCGATGAACGGCGGCACGTTGAGCCGCGAGATCAGCAGTCCGTTGATGGCTCCCGGGATCGCAGCCGCCATCAATGCCGCCATGACGCCGACAAGCACGGCAAACGGAAAAGGCATGTAAACGCCGGCGAGATTGGTCACATGCGCCGCAACGACGGCTGCGAGCCCCATGATGAAGCCCATCGAAAGATCTATGCCGCCGGTGATGATGACGAAGGTCTGGCCGATGGCCAGCAGCAACGGCGCCACGGCGAAGACCGCTACGGACTGCCAGTTGAAGGACGATCCGACGAAAGTGCCGGAGAAGTCAATCCAGGCCCAAACCTCGAAGATGATGATGAGTGCGGCCAGAAACAGCCATGCACGCAATTGTGCGATACGATTGACGATGGTTTTTGCCTGATCGCCGTGGTCGGCCTGTGGCGCCACATGATGGACCGCTTCGCGGACATCGGTGCTTTCGATTGTCATGGATCAACCTGAACCCGAGCACTGACGATCCGCAGATCGTCGCACCCGTCCCTCTGCTATTGGTCAAAAATGCGCCTCGCCGTTTCAGCGAGGCGCTAGGCTCTATTCGATCAATTGGAGTAGATGAACTTCGCAACGTTCTCATCGGCGACATTCGATTTGTCGATAACCGTGAAGCCCGTGCCGATCGCGGTAGGGATCGAGTTGCCGGTCAGGTGGGCATAAGCCGCCATGACGCCGAAATAGCCGATTTCAGCCGGGTGCTGGGCGATGGCGAGATCGACGAGGCCGGAGTTGATGTTGTCGACGATCGATGTCGGTGCGTCGAAGGCGACGACCTTGATCTTGCCGGTTTGCCCCGCCTGCTGGACACCGTTCGCAGCACCGAGAGCCGAGAAGAGGTTTGCGCCGAAGACGCCGTCAAGGTCGGAGTTTCGGGCAAAGACGGCCTGGAGCTGAGACGCTGCCTTGTTGGCATCGTCGTCATTGAACTGTGTTTCCAGAACCTGGATGTTCGGAAACTTCTTCATTTCCTCCTTGAAGCCTTCCTCGCGCTGATCGGTGGTGGAGATGCCGGGCTTCACGTTCGAGACGTAAACCTTGCCCTTTTCACCGACGGCCTTTGCCAGCGCCCGTGCCGCAATCGCGCCACCAAGAACATTGTCGGAGGCGACATAGGCAAGCGGGAACTCGGCATCGCCTTTGCCTGTCTGATAGACGCCGTCACCGATGAAGGTATCGACGGTGATCACCGGAATGCCGGCATCGCTGGCTTTCTTCAGCGGCTGGATCAACTGGTCCTTGTCCGTCGGCGCGATCAGAATGGCGTCAGGCTTCTTTGCGATGATCGCATCGAGCACGGGAACCTGCGTGACCGGGTTGAAATCCGGAGCCCCCTGGAACACCAGTTGGGCGCCCACCGCGGCAGCGGCGGCCTCGGCCCCCTTGCGCATGGTGATGTAAAAAGCGTCCGTGGTCAGGCCCGGAATAAGGGCGATTGTGAATTTCTTGTCCTGGGCCTGGGCCTGCCCCGCGACAGCCGTAACGCTTACAAGCGCTGCAACCGCACTGGCCTTCAAGAATGAACGACGTTCCATGCTTTCCTCCTCTTTGAAGCCGGAACTCCCTTCCCGGCAGAATGGATAATCACGCTGGTTATGACGGCTCGTCAAGTAATTTTTTGCTGCAATGAATTTCTATCGACTTATTTTCGGTTTTGGACACCCCAGTTCTGGCCGGTTGGATGTGCCTCATCACCGCAGGTCCGCATGCTCTTCCGGCTCGCCGAACACCTGCGAAACCCAGTCGGTCACCACCCCCATATCCGGCTCCCTGGTTTGATCGACCGTCATGCACGGGCCGCATCCGATGGGCTCCGCGCGATCGGCAAGCGCCACCAGCTCCTGAACATATTCAGCCCCCGGATGGCCCGGCAGCCGATCCTTCAAACGGCGGGCATAGCGCTCGCCCGCGACAGTTCCGGGGACCTTGCACCAAAGCTCCGCGGTACGATCGACACCGGCATCCCTGATATAGCCTTCGAGCACGGTTTTCGGCTGGAAGCCGAACCACGCATCGACAATGAATGTCGATCCGGCCGGTGCGTCGCGAATGAACGACCAGATCGCCTGATAGCTCGCTTTTCCCAATGTCCGGTTGAAATCCCGGTCCACGCCGCCAATGTGCTGCAGGAATGGATTCTTGATGCCGTCGAGCGAAAGGATTGGCCATCCGGTGCGCTGTGATAGCGATTTTGCCAGGCCGCTTTTCCCCGATGCGGGGACACCGTTGACCAGCACGACGTGCTTTTCAGCCGCCGTTCCACCGCTGGCGAAAGTGGATAGGCCCGCGCCGATGACCCCGGCATCGTCTCCAAATTTTGCGGCAAGGATTTTCGGCTGAAACCACGGTGCCACAGCCGGGAAATCTGCGAGAGCACGCGCGGCGGCAGAGCCGAGCCCGCCGCCCAGCACAATGACATCCGGATCCATCGTCGCCGCGATATTGTCGACCGCGACGCGCAAAGGGGATGCCCAGGCCTGCAACACGGCCTTGGCCACCGTGTTGCCACTTGCCGCCATCTCGAAAACATCGCTGACGGATGTGGCCTGCAGTCCTGCTTCATTCATGTGGCGACGCAGCGCGGTACCCGAGCTGAAGGTTTCGACGCATCCCCGTCTTCCGCATGGGCAGAGGGGGCCGTCCTGCGCGACGGAAATATGCCCCAACTGTCCGGCCGTCTGCCGGCCATGATAAATCCGGCCGCTGTTCGCAACCGCGCCGCCGATACCGGTTCCGATCGTCAGCATTGCGGCACGATGGTAACCCCTGGCGGCACCGAGACCGATTTCCGCGATGAGTGCCATGCTGCAATCATTTTCGAGGATGACCCTTCTGCCGAGAGCACTCTCCACCCGGTTGGCGAAATCGATGCCCGCCAAATCCAAAATACCCCCGGACAGGATCGCACGGTTCGCGACATCCACACGGCCGGGAATACCGATGCCGATACCCGCATCTCCCGGCGCATCAAGCCGACCCACCATCGCCTTGATGCGTTCAATGACCTGCAAAGGATCTGCCGGCGTTCGTTCCGACAGTTTTGTCAAAATATCGCCTCGCTTGGAGACGAGGGCGGCACGAATATTCGTACCGCCAATGTCTATGCCAACGGCGACTTCAGGCATGAGCTTTCTGACCCTGACGGACATGTTCGAATTTCGCGGCTTTGAAATGAGCGGCAATCACGGCCTGAATTTCGCGAAGCCGCGGAACCGCCACCGTTTCCAGCCGCTCCTTGGTGATCGAGCGATCCAGAGAAATGCAGTCCTTCCAGAGTGACCGGCCGGCGATAACACCGGAAGCCCCATTGCGCATCGCATCTTCAACCTGTTTCAGGAACGTCGAAT
This sequence comes from Pararhizobium polonicum, assembly GCF_001687365.1. Classification (GTDB taxonomy): domain Bacteria; phylum Pseudomonadota; class Alphaproteobacteria; order Rhizobiales; family Rhizobiaceae; genus Pararhizobium; species Pararhizobium polonicum. Next base: position 14,666 of record NZ_LGLV01000008.1, on the reverse strand, counting down.
GATCGACGCCGGCGGACAGTACCGCCCACGGCACGTCACCTGCAAGCGTCGTGACTTGCGCACAGGCTTCCGGTGTTCCCGGGTACGGGATCTTGAGGACCTTCGATCCGCAGTCAAGGCAGATCCGGCTTCCGCCGACGATCAACGACGGGGTTTTCGCCTTGTAGTCAGCCTCGTCTTCGTCATCAAACTTGTAGGTCAGGAACTCGACAACGAGCAACAGGTCCTCCCGCGCGAAATCCTCGATGCAGTGGCGCAGGATCTTGATGTTGTGGACGTTTGCCTCGTCCCGATCCGACCGGAGATAGACCATGATCTTGCCGCCCGTGGCACCGAGTTCGCGAACGCGGCGGGCCGTGATACCGGGAACGAGCTTGGAAAGCCGGTATCCCTCCGGCGACGTATCCCAGCCCGACGCATCCAGACCAATGAGGAGCGCGGTATCGCGTTGAATGATACGATCATCGACAAGAGCCGGAACGGCGCAGATCGGATCAACCAGCACGCAGGATGCCTTGCTTGCGAGAAATTGGGCGATATCAGCCTTGGTGTCACCCAGGGTCTTGTCGGAAATCGCCGCCTGCTCCTGCGGGTCCTTGGCAAGCAAGGTACGCATGCCGCCGCGCTGATCGCAGGCAATGACCATCATGGCTCCATCATTTCCGCAAATCTGCTGGTAACCGCGCATTTCGGCTGTCGTTAATCTGGACATCAAGTCCTCCCTTTATGTCACCCGAAACGGGATGCTGAAATTTCTTTCCGCTCTAGCTGGAGGGAAAGCAGTCACTGAGCATTAAGAGTCCCCGCAGGCCGCATATTCATTGCGAAATCGGCAGATTTGAGCGATAACTTCTTCATGTCCCGATGTGTGTAACACATTGCAGAAAGGAATTTCAACCTGAATTCGTCTCAATCCCAAGAGGCTATGGCAAGCCGTACCCTGTTGCATATGGTTGCAAAGCTGCATTACCAGTCAGATATGTCGCAGGTCGACATTGCCAAAAAGCTAGGATTATCAACGGCAACCGTATCGCGTCTGCTTCAGAAAGCGCGCACTGCCGGGATCGTCCGCATCGAGGTGATCGATCTTTCTCCTTCGGAAGATTTGACCACAGCGCTCATTGACGGGCTGAAATTGCGAACGGCTGCCGTCATCGACGCACCGCCGTCCAACCTGCTGAGCGCGCTTGCGCCGGCGGTCGGCTCCCTGCTCAAGCAGGCCGGACTGCAATCGGGCTCGACCCTCGGCATCGGCTGGGGACGGGCTGTGCGGCAGGTAACGCTTGCCGGCCTTCCTCAATTGCCCGGCGTTGCGACAGTCGCGCTCAACGGCGGGATGCAGCAGGCAGCGCCGCACTTCCAGACCAATGAGTTCGTCCGTCAGGCGGCAGAACAGATGGGGGGCGTGCCGCATTTTCTGCATGCGCCCTATATTTCATCCTCCGAACTGCGGGATGCTTTCCTTTCCGACCCAACGGTCCAGCAGGTGACATCGCTCTGGAACAAGCTCGATGCCGCGATCGTCGGCGTTGGCTTGCGGCATTCGGCCAATCCTTCCGAAGCAACGGGCGCGCTCCCGGGTGAGAAAGCCCTTAGCCAGGCAGCAGGCGACGTTTTGCGCCACTATGTGACCGAGAGTGGCGAGATCCTGCATTGGGACGGTGAAGAACGCATGATTGCCGCGTCGCCGCAGCAGCTTCGCAAGATTCCTCTGACGGTTGCCATCGCGGCAACGCCTGCCAAGGCGTCCGGCATCATCGGCGCAGCACGATCCGGCATGATCAATGCTCTGGTCACAGACGTGAATACCGCGCAGGCCATTCTTGACCGCTTGTCCGCCATCCATACGGGTTGAGGGACCAGCCTCGCAAACCCTCTCTATCCGCCAATTGTGAAAGCCTGTGACAATGTCCGTGCCCATCTATCCCGGCCGATCCTTCGGCGCCTTCCTGTTCGACATGGATGGGACCCTGCTGGATTCGATCGCGGTGGCCGACCGGGTTTGGTCGGCCTGGGCTTTGCGGCATAATGTCGATGTCGAGGCTTTGTTGTCGGTGGTTCATGGAAGAAAGGCGATCGAGACGATCACCCGGCTTGGCCTCCCCGGCGTCGATCCGGCCGAAGAGGTCAAGCTGCTGACCGCAGCCGAAGTTGCCGACGTGGCAGGTATTCAACCCATCGCAGGGGCGGGCAATTTTCTTGCGTCCCTGCCCATGGACCGCTGGGCGATCGTGACATCCGCCCCCCGGGAATTGGCGATCGTCCGCCTGAGAGCCGCCGGTTTTCGTACGCCTCCGCTGCTGATCACCGGCGAGGATGTGCAGAACGGGAAGCCTGCGCCCGACTGTTTCTTACTGGCTGCGGAAAGGTTGGGACAGCGCATAGAGGACTGTCTTGTTTTCGAAGATGCTGCGGCTGGAATCAAAGCCGCTGAAGCGGCCGGTGCTTCAATCATCGTCATCAGCGCGACGCACAAGGCGAAACTGGAAACACGGCATGCGACCGCTGAAAACTACAGTGCCCTGCAGGTCGAAGTAACGCCATCGGGGCTTCTCCGGGTCTCCAACAAGAGCAGACCCGAAGAGTAACACCAATTGCCCCGTCGAACTGATCGCGGGGCAATCGTTATGGCCCGGCTTCAGCTCCAGGCGTGAAGCGGCGGCTTTTCGCCGTTGAGGAAATACTTGCCAAGAATGGAATATTTCCAGCGGACGGGATCGTGCAGCGTGTGGGTGCGGGCGTTGCGCCAGTGCCGGTCAAGGCCATGCTCGGCAAGCGTGGAGCGGGTCCCCGCCAGTTCGAACAGCTTGTTGGTCGCAGCGATGGCGATTTCCGTCGACAGGATCTTGGCTTCCGCCGTGACGATCTGCGCTTCCGCCACGGTCTCGGCATTCGGATCGACGATCGCCCGGTCGATCGCATAGCCCGCCTTTTCCAGCAGCGCCTGGGCTGCATGCAGGCGCAGCGTCAGGTCGCCGATCGCCTGGATCGTGTAGGGATCATCCCAGGCGTTGTCGACACCCGAATCCACCCAGGCGCGGCTCTTGGTGCGCACGAAACTGACCGTTTCATCGATGGCAGCCTGCGCAATGCCGGTATCGACAGCGACCTGGATGATCTGGAAGATCGCGCCGTCGGCCGTCGGCACCGCGTAGCCCTTGTAGCCAGGCACCAGATGGGTCTTCGGCACCTTGACGTTGTTGAGGATGACCGTTCCCGACAATGTGGTGCGCTGTCCGAACGACGACCAGTCGTCGATGACGGTCAGGCCTGGCGCATCCCGTTCGGCAATGGCATACCAAGCCTTGCCCTCGTCATCGAGCGCAACGATCGGTACCAGATGCGCAAGCAGCGCGCCCGACGAATAGAACTTTTGACCGTTGACGATGATATGATCGCCGGCATCGACAAATCGTGTCTCGAAATCGGCGGCGCGCTTGGAGCCGAACTCGGAAAAGGCGTTGCCGAAGCGGGTTCCTTTCAGCACTTCGGCGAACAGCAGCTTCTGCTGCTCTTCGTCCGAAACGGTCCGGATGGCCGCGACGACGCCGAGATGGTTCTGGGCGATCTGGCCGATGGACGAGTCTGCCGCCGAGATGATCTCGATAACCTTGGCGAGCGTCGCATAGGACACCTCCGGGCCGCCGAACGTCTTCGGCACATTGATCGACCAGAGGCCGCTCTGCGAGAAGGCGTCCAGCTCCTTGACCGGCCAGATTCTATCCCGGTCGCGCTCTGCGGAGCCCGTGACGAAATCGGCGGCAAGCCTCTTTGCAATGCGGATCGCCTCGGCATCGGTTTTGATCACATGGGCCGGTTCCGCCGGGCGCGGCACTCCGGGTACCGCTTTGGCGGCATTGTTGGTATTGACATTGGATAGGGTCATTCTGATCGTCTCCTCTTGAGAAAATGCGGCGCGGTTCAAACCGCGATTGCCGGAAGAATGGGTGTATTCGGGACGGCCGGTGACGGGGTTTGGCCGAGATAGAAGGCTTTGACATCGTCCCTGTTGCGCAGTTCCACAGCATCACCGGAGAGAACGGCAACGCCGTTTTCCAGAATCGTGGCGCGGTCGGCATATTTCAGGGCAACGGTGGAGTTCTGTTCGGCGACAAGGATCGACAGGCCTTCCTCGCGGTTGAGCCTGCGCAGGGTTCTGAAAATGTCCTGGACGACGATTGGGGCAAGCCCCATCGAAGGCTCGTCAAGAACCAGCAGCCGCGGCCGCGACATCAGCGCCCGGCCGATCGCCGTCATCTGCTGTTCGCCACCGGACGTGAGGCCGGACAGCGCATGGCGTTTTTCCTTCAGACGCGGGAAATGCGCGTAGACCTTTTCCAGATCGGCGGCGATCTCCGCGCGTTTGCCGCTGCGCCCCAGCCCGCCGGTCACGAGGTTTTCCTCGACCGTCAGACTGCGGAAGCAATGGCGCCCTTCCAGCACCTGGACGAGACCGGACCTGACCAGATCAGCCGGTCTGGCGGTAGTGACATCCAGATCTTCGAACAGGATGCTTCCCTCCGTCACAGCACCCCGCTCTGCCGGAAGAAGATTGGAAACCGCCTTCAGCGTTGTCGTCTTGCCAGCCCCATTGGCGCCGAGAAGCGCGACGACTTCACCGCGCGCCACCGTAAAGCTGACACCATGGAGAGCGGTGATGGCATGGTTGTAGATTGCCTTCACACCGTTGACCGAGAGCAGAACCTCGTTGTGACCCATGGCGCTTTCCAATCCTGCGTGAGCGATTTCTATGACCGGCCGGCATGTTCGGATAGGCCAAAGCCTTCCAGAATCGTGCCGGCCGGAACACATCAGTTGGTGGCGGTTTCGGCGTCTTCAGCCGTGCGCAGCTTGATGCCCTTCTCGGCCGCGTAGGCTTCGGAGGACTTTTCGATGATCGGCCGCAGCAGTGCCCAGTCCGGCGCAATCCAGTCGGAGACGACATTCCACTTCTTGCCGTCCCACTGCTGGAAGGTCACATAGCCGTTGCCCTCGTGATTGTCCCAGGTGACGTTGATCGAGTGGAACAGCCCCTTGGCGCCAAGTGCCTCGACGCGGGCGGGATCAAGCTGCAGGTGTTCGAAGCCCCAGCGGACTTCGTCGCCGGTCAGCGTGCGCTTGCCGAACTTTTCCTGCGCGATGCGGATCGCCTCGACGTTGAGGATACCGTTGACGATGCCGAGATTGTGGTAGACCGAACCGATGCGCTTCTTGTCTTCCAGATTGCCCTTGCCGGCGTCATAGAGCGTCTTGACGATTTCCTGGACGACCGGATATTCGGCGCCGGATGCCTGCGTGGTGATTGCCGTATAGCCTTTGGCGGCATCGCCGGCCGGAATAGCGTCCTCTTCCGAATTGGACCAGACATTGCCGATGATGTGATCCACCGGGAAGCCGGTCTTGGCAGCCGTCTTCAAGGCAACCGGGTTCATGACGCCCCAACCGCGCAGGACGACATAATCAGGCTTCGCACGGCGGATCGTCAGCCATTGCGACTGCTGCTCGTTGCCCGGATGCGGAACCTCGATCTGCTGAAGCTCGAAACCGTATTTCTGCGCCAGCAGCTCGTAGATCGGAATGGTTTCCTTGCCATAGGGCGAGCCATGGTAAAGCACGACGATCTTCTTGCCCTTCAGGCTTTCGAGACCGCCTTCCTTGCCGGCGATGTAGTTCACGATACCGGACGTCTCGCTGTAGGGGTTGAGCAGCAGCGGGAAGACGTAAGGAAAGACCCGGCCATCGGTGCTATCGGTGCGGCCGTGGTTGATGGTGATCAACGGCACCTTGTCCTGCGTGATCCGATCGATCATCGCATAGGCGATGCCGACGGACAGCGGATTCCATGCGGCGACGTTGGGATTGCTTTTCAGCCGCTCATAGGCCTCGACGCCACGCTCGACCTCATATTGCGTTTCGGCTTCCGACCAGGTCAGCTTGACACCGTTGACGCCGCCGTCGCGGGTATTGATCAGGTTGAGATAATCGATGAAGCCGCCGAAGAAACCGGTGCCGCCGGCCGCATAGGGACCGACGCGATAGCTCTGCAGCGGGAAATACTGCTCGTCCGCCTGTGCGGCCGGCAGCGCCACCGTGAAGGCGATGCCCGCAGCAAGCGCTGCGACTTTGAATTTTCTGAAGATCGTCATATCTGGGCACACTCCTGGTATCGACCGGCGAGAGCACCGGTTTTGGGTTGATCTGGAAAGCTTGGCTGCATGTGTTGGGAGCTTTCAGGCTCCGGACTTGATCAGGCCCGCCGCAAGGCGGTGCCAATGCGTTTTCGAACCCGATCCCAGAGGGACACCAGCCCGTCCGGTTCGAGGATCAGAAACAGAATGATGAGCGCGCCGAGCACGATCCGCTGGCTCATCTCGAGCACGCCGGAATCGAAAACATCGCCCAAAAGAAAAGAGCCCAGCCGCGACAGGATCAGCGGAAAGACCACGATCAGCGCCGCGCCGAAAAAGGCCCCGCGGATGGAGGCAAGCCCGCCGATGATGATGATGAAGAGGATCTGGAACGAGCGGTCGAGATTGAAGCCGGCGGGCTCGACGGTGCGCAGATAGGCAAAGGCCCAGAGCGCACCGGCAACGCCGATGATGAAGGACGAGATCGCGAAGGCCAGGAGCTTGGTCTTCAGCACCGGAACGCCGATGATCCTTGCCGCCGTCTCGTTGTCGCGCACGGCAATGAAATTGCGTCCCGTCTGGGAGACAACCAGCCGATAGGCCAGGAATGTCAGCACGGCAACGACGGTGAGCGAAAACAGGTAGCGTCCGACGGGGCCTTCGAAAACCACGCCAGCCACCGACAGTGGCGGCGCATCGATGACGCCGGACGCCGAATTGTTGGAGAACCAGCTGAATTTCGTCAGCGCCCATTGCACGAAGAACTGGGCGGCAAGGGTCGATACCGCGAGATAGAAGCCCTTGAGGCGAAGGCTGGGAAGGCCGAAGACGATGCCGATGGCGGCGGCGGCAAGCCCTGCAAGAAAAATGCTGCCGATCAGCGGCAGAGCTTCGACCCGCAGATTGAAATTATAGGCGGCGAAGGCCCCGACCGCCATGAAGGCGGCGCTGCCGAGCGACACCTGACCGGCATAGCCGGTGAGAAGATTGAGGCCCACCCCTGCGAGACTGAGAGCGAGAAACGGCAGCAGGATTGCTTCGAACAAATAGCTGGTGCCGATGAAAGGGATCACCAGATAGGCGATGCCGAACAGTGCGACGGGAACAGCCCAGCGGGGAGAGTGTGCAGGCAGATGAAGATCGGCGTCGATAGCGGTCATGGGTCAGACCCTCTCCACAAGCTTCTGGCCGAACAGGCCGGAGGGACGCACGAGAAGGAAAGCAAGCGCCACGACATAGGCAAACCAGCTCTCGATGCCGCCACCGAAATATTCGCCGATATAGACTTCGGCGAGTTTCTCCGTCGCCCCGATCAGCAGGCCGCCGACAATCGCGCCAAGAATGGAATCAAAGCCGCCCAGCACCAGCACCGGCAGGGCCTTCAGCACCACCAGCGACAGGGAAAACTGGACGCCGAGCCGCGCGCCCCAGAGCAATCCCGCCACCAGTGCGACCAGGCCGGCCGCAGCCCAAACCGTCGCCCAGATCCATGGCAGGCGCAGACCAACGGCAAGGGCCGCGAACTGGTCGTCGGCCACGGCCCTGAAGCCGAGCCCGATCCGGGTATAGCGGAAGAAGGCAGAGAGAGCCGCGACCATGCCTGCGGCGACCACGGCGGCAAAGATATCGAACTGGCTGATGAAGACCCCGCCGACATCGAACGGAACATCCTCGATACCAAGATCGAGGCCATGAACCTGCGTGCCCCAGATCAACTGCGCAGCACCTTCGATCATATAGGACAAGCCCAGTGTCGCCATGAACAAGGTGATCGGCGGCTTGTTGGTCAAGGGGCGCAGCACCGTTCGCTCGATCATGATGCCGATCGCCACCATGATGACGAAGGTAATGCCGAGCGAAAGAGCAAAGGGAACGCCGCGCTCGGTCAGGCTGACAAAGGTCAGCGCTGCGAACAGCAGCATCGCGCCTTGCGCGAAATTCAGCACGCCGGAAGTCTTGTAGATCAGCACGAAACCGATCGCCACCAGCGAATACATCACGCCGGACAGCAGACCGCCGACAAGAACCTCGATGAAGAACAGCCAGTCGAAATCCGCCATCAGATGCCCTCCCCGTCTTCATTTTCGGACGCGACCCCGAGATAGGCGTCTATCACCCGCTGATCGGCCCGGATGTCTTCCGGCGTGCCATCGGCGATCTTGAGGCCGTAGTCGAGCACAGCGATCCGGTCGGAAAGGCCCATGACCACGCCGATATCGTGCTCGATCAAAACGACGGTGGTCCCATATTCATCGCGGGCGGCGCGGACGAATCCGGCCATCTCGTTCTTTTCCGTCGCCGTCATCCCCGCCATCGGCTCATCGAGCAGCAGGATGTCCGGCTCTGCGACCAATGCACGGGCAAGCTCGACACGCTTCTGGAGGCCATAGGGCAAGGTTCCCGCCAGGCGGTCGGCGACGTGGTCGAGATGAAGGAAATCGAGGATACGCCCCGCACGCGCCCGGGCATCCGCATCTTCACGGCGGGCGAGACCGAAGCCGGCGATCTGCCCGAGAAAGGTGGAACGGACGGTATGCGCGCGCCCGGAGACGACATTGTCGAGAACACTCAACCCCTTGAACAGGGCAAGGTTCTGGAACGTGCGGGCAATGCCGAGGCTGGCGAGCTTCTGGGTAGGTACCTGTGCATAACGCTTCCCGGATATCCGGACATGGCCCTGATCGGCGCGATAGACACCGCTGATAACGTTGATCAACGAGCTTTTGCCGGCGCCATTCGGCCCGATGATAGCCCTGATCTCGCCACGCCGCACGGCAAGCTCGATACCCGAAAGAGCCACGACCCCACCGAAAGAGAGGCTGACGCCGGAAAGCCGCAGAACGACATCCGTCACGTCCGCCGACTGCTCTTCGCCCCTCGCGGTCTGACCATCCAAGCCCGCCAAATGATCCTGAATACCCGGAGGAAACGGTGCGGCCCCCAGTCCGCCGTAAGCAAATGTCATCGCATGCATGCCTTGTTTCTCCAGAACGTCTTCCGATTGGCCCCAGATCAGGACGCACATCTCCGTTCACGGGCCGCCAGCGGCCCGCGCGATATTTTGCCCATGCCGGCGACGGGATAGGTCCCGCCGCCTATTTGACTTGGATTACTCGGCAGCCACCGCCGTTAAGCCTTCAGCGTCCTCAAGTGCGCGCACCAGCGGGATCACATGCTTGCCGAAATACTCGACCTCTTCCTGAAAGTGCAGGAAACCGAGAAGAATGAGATCGGCGCCGGCCCGCTTCAGGCCAACGACACGCTCGGCCACCTGTTGCGGCGTGCCGATCAGGTTGGAGCGGAAACCGTCATTGTACTGAACCAGATCCTCGAACGAGGATTTCGCCCAGTTGCCCTCGCCCTCGGGCGAAGACTTGCCGGCATTCTTGACCTCGTGCCCGAACGCGTTGACCGCGTCCGGATTGGCCTTCTCGATGATCTCGGCAAGGACGGCCCGCGCCTCTTCCTCGGTCTCGCGAACGATCGCGAAGGCGTTGACGCCAACACGCACCGAATGACCGTTGGCCTTTGCCTTGCCCTGGATGTCATCCACCTGCTTGCGGATTTCCTCCGGCGTGTTGCCGTTGGTGAAATACCAGTCGGAAACGCGCGAGGCCATGTCGCGTGCAGCACGCGAGGAGCCGCCCTGGAAGATTTCCGGCTGCGGATCGATCGGCTTCGGCTTCAGCGAGTAGTTGTTGAAGCGATAGAAATCGCCGTTGAAGGTGAAGTTGTCCTCGGTCCAGATGCCGCGCAACGCCCGGATGAACTCTTCGGAACGCCGGTAGCGCTCATCGTGATCGAGCCAGTGTTCGCCGATCGCGTGGAATTCGCCGCGGAACCAGCCGCTGACGACGTTGACGGCGACGCGGCCATTGGTGAGGTGATTGATGGTGGCAATCTGCTTGGCGGCAAGAGCCGGGTTCCATGGGCCAGGCAGAAGGGCGGCGATGACCTTCAGCGTCGTCGTCGACTCAAGAAGCGCGTGGCTGAACGACACGGATTCATGCTGGAACTCGGCGCCATAGCCTGCGGTGAAGCGGATCTGGCTCAGCGCGTAGTCGAAGCCACTGGCTTCGGCGATCTGCGCCAGTTTCCGGTTATATTCGATCGTCCAGCTGGTGCGCTGCTCGATATTCGAGATAACCAGACCGCCCGAAACATTGGGAACCCAATAGGCGAACTTGACCGGGTCTCTATCGATATGTGGCATTGCAATCTCCTCTTCAATGCAAATTAGACTTGGGCCGCAACCAGCGCCGGGCGATGCCCCGAAACGCGTACAGCGGCTGGATCGATGGCAGGCAGGACCTGCGCGAGTTCTGAAACGGCGCGCTCGACGCGCTCCCGCACGGCTGGGCTTGTCAGCGTGTATTCGGTAAAATCGGCTTCGGTGGCGTAGATCGCGGTCGGCAGGGTGAATGCGTTGAAGAAGCCGAACAGGGGCCGCAGCTGGTGCTCGGTCATCAATCCGTGCAGCGGCGTGCCGCCGGTCGCGGCCAAAATGACGCGCTTGCCGGTCAATGCCCGATAGTCGACCAGATCGAACAGATGCTTGAGGGCGCCGGTATAGGAGGCGCGATAGACCGGCGAGCCGACGACGAGGACGTCTGCTGCCTCCACGGCATCGATGATCGCCCGCCCTTCGGTATCGAGCTGGTCAGCCCGCAAAGCCTTGAAAAGAACCGGCGCAGCATCGACAAGCTCAATGACCCGGCTTTGACCTCCAATGCGGTCACCGATGCCGGAGACGACGGCCTCCACCAGCGACGCCGTTCTGGACGGCCGTTTGACATTCCCCGAGAGACCGACAATCTTCATGCGCGACGCTCCAAATTCGTCGCTATAATCTATATATTTTATGCCCTATTGATAACAACGAATTGCTAATGTTTTTGCCGAAAGGAGAATGGAAATTCCCGATCGGGAACTGAAGCTGAAATAATGTGAGGCTGCAGACGCCCTTGAGCAGGGCGGCCGTTTCCATCTGTGGATCGAGAAATGCGGAACCGGCACATCGATGAGACAGACGCTATCAAGCGCCGACTATATGTATCTAAAGAGCGCGGTTTGCATCTCATTCCCCTTCGAACGCATCCGTCTCGTCACGCTCATCTTCGAAAATGTCCATCGGCACCGCCGCCCGCCGGCTCAGCAGACCTGCATCCTCCATCATCTCGATATCCGGCAAATCACGAAGCGTATCGAAGCCGAAGGCCGACAGGAAAGCCGGCGTCGTGACGTAGCTATAGGGCGCACCGGGCGTCGGACTGCGTGGACCGGCAGCGACGAAGCCGGCACCGCGAAGACTGGCGATCGTATCCCGGCTGACCTCCTTGCCGAAGATTTTCGAAAGCTCTCCCCGCGTCACCGGCTGGAAATATCCCACCGCCATCAGAACCGTCGCCTCATGCTGCGAGAGCATGGCTGTCGCCGAGCGCGTGGGAGCGGCCGAGGTGCGGATGGTTTGAGCATAGGCAGACCGGGTGCGGTGCTGCCAGCCGCCACCGACCGAGACGAGATCATACGGCCGGCCGCGCAGTTCCTCCCGCAGATCGTCGATCAAAAGATCAATGCCGCAGTTTTTCCCGACCACCCGCGCCAGTGTCTCGCGGCTGACCGGCTCCGCCGCCGCAAAGATCACCGCCTCGACCCGGAGCATCCATTCGCGCCAGCGCAGGTCGGCCGGCAGGTCTTCCAATTCCCGATCGAACAGAACCTCGTCTTGCGGCTTTGCCCTTGCCCTGCGTTTTTCGGCTTTGCCTGTGTCGGCCATGCTCACAACCCATAAATCCGGAAGGTCGGACGGCCCGAAAGCTCCCGCACGGCGCCCAAGCTTTCCAGCCGCTCGAACAGCCTGCGGCTGGCCCAGCGGGAGAGATTGCTGCCGGGTGCGGAGGCCGACAGCGCATCGTCGTTCAGCAAGTGCCGGATAACGGTTTCCGCGCCTTTGGTCCGCACTTTTGGTGCGGCCATTTGCAACTGCCCGGCGCGGCGGGCGATCTCCGCCGCCTGCCGCAATGCCGTATCCGCTCCCTGAACCAGAGCCACACAAACAGACCGGGGAAAAGCCTCATCGCCGGGTTGCACCCGCCCCCTGCCCGCGGATGTCCGGAATGCGGGGCCATAGCGCTCGGCCAGCAACAATGGCACCGGCTGTGGCCAACCAAGCTTTTTGGCCAGCAACCAGTCCGCCAGCCACCAGGCCAGGATTTCTGCGTCCGGGCGCCGTGTGCAAACTGCCGTGACCAACTCGGCAACGGCAAAGGGGGCGGCCCGGCCCGGCTGCAAAAGATCGTCGATCAGACCCGGCATATCCTCCAACGCATCATCCCAACGCAAAGCAAACAGGTCGGCGATTTCGCGCAGGGTTTTCGTGTCGAGCAAGATGGCGCGCGCCGCCAGCCTCCGGGTTGCCAAAAACACATTTCCCGCAGGCCCTGCATCGTCACCCGCAGCCCGCAGCAAGACGGCGTCACGCAGAGCCGCCTCGTCCTCCGTCCGCCCCGTCAGCCTGACGCCGGCAACAGCGCATTTCAGCGCGAGCCGTTGGCGCCAGGCACCGGCCCAGACAGGCTCGGAGCGCACCAGATCGTCCAGTGCGGTCAACGCTGCACCGGCGACGAATGCGGCATCCAGGTCGCTTGCCACCGCACCACGCGGCATCGCCCATGTCGGCACGGCGCGAGGAGGAATATGGGAAGGCGTCAGTGATACAAGGCTCGAATCCATAGGCGCGAGCGTAACGTGGTCGAGCGGTTTTCGCCATCCACGGAGCCCAGAACCGCACAGTTTATTGCTTTTCCAAAACGAACGGATAATGTTGATGCCTTAGCCGTCAATCACCAGAGCCGGAAGCAGCGATGGGCGACAGGCGCCTGCATGTCATGCCTGATGCGCTACACCGCTGCGAGCAAACAGTCTGATGCCGGATGCCGCGCAAAAGCAAGCACCGGAGATCAGACCATAGGCCGAGGTGAAAATCACGCCCGAAAGTTCAAGCACTTTCGACGGCTGACCGCTGAGCAGCCAGGCATAGCCCCACATCGTCAAAGGCCCCAGCAGCATACACCAAGCGCACAGCCGGACGGACGATAGAGCGTTGTGAGCACGCAGAAACAGCGCCATGGGGACGACCAGCAGAAAGGTCACGAGATAGGTGAACGGCACGCCGAAAAAGAGGAACATCAGGATGATTTCACCGGCATGCGCATCTATCGTTCCATCCGTCAGGAATTCCGCGACAAGCACGAGAATCGGCATGCCCACCGGCACCACCCATGGCGAGATCAATGCGCCGCGCCATAACGTTCTCTTGTGCTGCATGTCATTTCCCTCTCAGGACCTGGGTGCACGTTTCATTGCGAGCCTGCTGCTGCCTTTGCTCAAACGGGATGCAGTTATCGGTCAGGAGAAACCAACTCGCCAGCCGAGAACACGAAATCACCGGTGCCGGTAAACAGCAAATCCTTGGTCAGCCGGGTCTGAACGAAAATGCAATTCTCGAACCCGACCCGGATCATGGTGGCTTGCGAAAAATCAACATCGACAAACCGGCAAGAGGAAAAAAGCGTGCCGGACAGGTCAGCCCTGAAGAGCTGCATCGCCTCCATGGCGCACCCATTGAATTCGCAATCGAGCATCTCGGACTTTGAGATCGATATCGACGCGAACACGCAGTTCTCGATCCTGTTTCCGATCCAGCAACAACCATGCAGTACCTGTCCCGCAGAAAAATGCGCGTCTCGTATAAGCGACAGGGCAATGGTCGTGCCGCTGAGATCAAGGCCGTTCCACAGGATGGCCGAGAGATCGGCATTGCTCAGATCGCAAGCTTCGCCCTGCGCCTGAGCTGCAAGGTTTGCCTCGAGATCGCCCTGGGAGATTTTTTGCATGATTGTCATTGCGAACCGACCTGCCATGCTCCGCACCACTCGTCAAAGCTTTCAAACAGCATAGAGCCATACGCAAGCGTATACGGCGGTCTTCCGTATCGAGCCACAAATTTACAGTGTGATTTCCGCCCTCGGCAGTTCCCTGAACCCTGAATCGAAAAAGCCTGCCGCGGGAGGAGGTGCGGCAGGCTTTCCGAAAAGAACCGAACAGCGACTGGGAGGAGGAGTGCCGCTGTTCCGACAGACGCCCCTTGGGAGGAGGAGTGGGACGTCTGAAACACGAAGCTCTGCGGGAGGAGGTGCATTGCTTCGTTGGAAATGATCATACGCTGATCACCGGCATTTCATAGACACAATGCTGCACTGCAGCTATGCACAAAGTTCACACCTCGGAATCTGACAAGAAAAGCAGCCGGGCAAGGCACAATCCCGCGGCCCGAATACAAAAACGCCCGCGTCATCAGCGGGCGTCATGCGGTATCATTCAGGTAAAGTCTGGCGCTGATTAGCGAGCGACCGATGCGCGAGCAACGGTGCGGATGTCGGCGCGATCGATACCGAGGTCCTGCAGTTCGCGGGCAGACATGCGGCCAAGTTCGTTAACGGTCTGACGGAACTTGCGCCAGTTGTTGAAAGAGCGTGC
>NZ_LGLV01000031.1 GCF_001687365.1 Pararhizobium polonicum | reverse complement strand
ATGATCGCCTCCCGGTAAGGTCCGAGCTTGCCACTGTCGCGACGGCGCCCCCGCCGCGAAGGCTCCAACGAACCAGTTCGATCCAATCGCGGCTTGAGCCGGACCGCCGTGGCGGCGGAAACAGAAAAATCAGCGGCGGCGGCGCGGCGCGACTTGCCGCGCGATATCGCATCGACAATCCGATGACGCAGATCCAAGGAAAACGCGTGAGACATGGCAAAATCCTCCTGCCATGTCGAATCACAAAAGTCCCCCCGACGCTCTAAATCAGCAGCGAGCTGCCGGCTCCGCTGCAGAACAAACACCCCGAGCGGCGAATGTCCAACATCCGCCAACCCAAAAGTCGGCAATCAGTCTCTATATCGTTTCAGAGCACAAAATCCGACGCCTGCATCGCCAGGGCACGGTCGAGAACGACGGTGAAGTCCGCCGTCCCATCGCCGTTCACGTCGCCAGAAATGAAGGTGTCGATGCCTTTTATCTCGTAGCGAAGTTCTCCTGCCGTGTTGCTGAACGCCGCGGAGCCAATGAATGCGAAGACCTGGTCGCCAGCGAGCGTCGTACTGGCATCAACAAGGCTAAGGTCGATCTTGTCGCCATGCGTGCGGGCGAAATCGAGAATGATGTCGCGGCCGGAGGCGGCGACGGTCGAATCCGCGATCATGGTGAGGATGAACTGGTCTGCGCCGAGACCTCCGGTCAATGTGTCCGCTCCGATGCCGGCAGTCAGGTTGTCGGCTCCATCACCACCGTTGAGGACATCGTTACCTCTTCGGCCAGAAAGCCGATCGTCGCCAGCACCGCCCTTCAGGTCATCGTTGCCGATGCCGCCATCGAGCGTGTCGTTGTCAAGTCCGCCGGAAAGCGTGTCGTCTCCATCTCCACCCGACAACCTGTCGTTGCCGGCATCACCTATCAAAATATCATTGCCGCTCTCGCCGTAGAGCGAGTCGTTGCCAAGTCCGCCGGAAAGCCCATCGTTTCCGTTTCCACCCGACAGATTGTCCCTGCCGGCATCGCCCGAAACGCTGTTATCGCCGGCATGACCAATAAAGGTGTCGTTTCCGTCCCCCAGAGACATTACGCGGCTCCCTTCGATCCGCGTCAGGCCGCTCAAATCGAACCGGTTTGCTTCGCCCGTGCCGGACAAGCTATATGAGAGTTTGAGGATTTCGACACCGGCCGCCGCATCGAGCGTCAGGTTTGTCATCACCGTATCATCCCCTACCTCGAGCGTGTCGAGACTCCCGGAGCCGCCGATGTACACATCGTCGCCGGCGATCTCAGAACTCACATTCCCGACATAGAACGTGTCGTTGCCCGACCCGCCGTCGAGCGTGTCATTGCCCTCTCCGCCGCTCAGCCAATCGTTCCCGTCTCCGCCCGACAGCGTATCGTCGCCCCGTCCGCCCTCAACTGCGTCATCGCCGACATAACCGATATAGGTATCATTTCCGTCGCCCATCAAAATGGGAATCACCTCTACTTCCGTCCACCCTGGATCCCCCCAATCCCCCGGCCACTGAATTAGCAGGAGATTGTTGAGTTTCGTCAGGCCACTAAGGTCGAAGTGGTTCGCTGCACTCGTCCCCTGCAAACTATTGTTGAAAGAGTCGGAATTGCCAATGTCGAGATATTCAACACCGGCCGCCGCATCGAGCGTCAGGTTTGTCACGAACACGCTCCCCTTCACTATTAATTGGTCCCAGCCGGAACCACCGATGAAGACATCAGCGCCTACGTTCTGGCCGGTTCCCTGGAGATAGAACGTGTCGTCGCCCGCGCCGCCGTCCAACGTGTCATTGCCGTTCCCGCCCCAGATCTGGTCAGCTCCGTCCCCACCCAACAGCGTGTCATTACCTTCCCCGCCATTAAGACGGTCGTTTCCGCCTCCACCCGACAGATTGTCGCTGCCCGCACCGCCCAATACGTTATCGGCGCCGACATGACCGATATAGGTGTCGTTTCCGTGATACAGATTGATGATGCTACCATTGTCGATCCGCGTTAGGCCGCTGAAATCAAACACATCCGCGGAAATCGATCCTCCGAGAACATGGGAGTCCATGTTCAAAATCGTATATCCAGAGGCCCCGTCCAGTATGAGACGATTGAGAAAAGTGTCTTCGGTCAACTTAAATTCAGCCATAATCGCTCTCCCTCGATTTATCGGCGATAAAATTTACCCTAATACATAATATAAATTCCTGTACGCTAGCCTAAACTTCTACTATGTTAACGTCAATGTTGTGATCGCGTGATGTGTACGGGATGTTCGTCATCACGACTAGAGCGTGGGGTGGATTTTGTGAATCTATGGATTCCGTTCTGGGGACTTTTGTGATTCGACATGGCAGGAGGATTTTGCCATGTCTCACGCGTTTTCCTTGGATCTGCGTCATCGGATTGTCGATGCGATATCGCGCGGCAAGTCGCGCCGCGCCGCCGCCGCTGATTTTTCTGTTTCCGCCGCCACGGCGGTCCGGCTCAAGCCGCGATTGGATCGAACTGGTTCGTTGGAGCCTTCGCGGCGGGGGCGCCGTCGCGACAGTGGCAAGC
>NZ_LGLV01000007.1 GCF_001687365.1 Pararhizobium polonicum | reverse complement strand
CAGACCGGCAAGGTCGTTGCCCCGCAGCTCTATATCGCGGTCGGCATTTCCGGCGCCATCCAGCATCTGGCCGGCATGAAGGACAGTAAGGTCATCGTCGCCATCAACAAGGACGAAGAGGCCCCGATCTTCCAGGTCGCAGACTACGGTCTCGTCGGTGATCTCTTCGACATCCTCCCGGAACTTGAAAAAGCTTTGTGAGCCTTGAAAGACGACATCAAAGGCCGCGCAACCCTGCGCGGCCTTTTTTCGTTTTAGAAGCAATGTCTTTCCTTGCCCCACAATGGCCTGCGCCACGAATAAAGGCTGGAAAATTGGCTGCGATGCCTTTATCACAGGCATCAGAATACTCCGCCCTGAAGGGCGCATTGCTTTTTGCCTGAACGGAAGCGCAACCGCCCTTCCGCATTGATGATGGAAAATTGGCTCGATGATCAAGAATGTCGGTATTGTAGGCGCTGGACAGATGGGCTGCGGCATTGCCCAGGTATCGGCTGCGGCCGGCTACAAGGTACACATCTACGACATTTCCGCCGATCGCGTCGAAGCCGGCCTGGCAACCATCAACGGCAACATGGCGCGTCAGGTTTCCTCCGGCAAACTGACCGACGAAGAGCGCAAGAAGGCGTTGTCGCTGATCAAGGGCTCCGCCGACGTCAACGACCTCTCGCCGATGGATCTGGTGATCGAGGCTGCCACCGAGGACGAAAGCGTCAAGCGCAAGATTTACGGCCAGATTTGTCCTGTGCTGAAGGCTGACGCCATTCTCGCCACCAACACCTCCTCCCTGTCGATCACCCGGCTTGCCTCTGCCACCGACCGGCCGGAACGCTTCATGGGCATCCATTTCATGAACCCTGTTCCGGTGATGAAGCTGGTCGAACTGGTGCGCGGCATCGCCACCGAGGAAGGCACGTTTTCGACCGCCAAGCAGTTCGTGGCGACGCTCGACAAGACAATTACCGTCGCGGAAGACTTTCCGGCCTTCATCGTCAACCGCATCCTGCTGCCGATGATCAACGAGGCGATCTACACGCTGTATGAAGGCGTCGGCAGCGTCGATGCGATCGATACGGCAATGAAGCTCGGCGCCAATCATCCGATGGGGCCGCTGCAGCTTGCCGATTTCATCGGGCTCGATACCTGCCTGTCGATCATGCAGGTGCTGCATGACGGGCTGGCGGACTCGAAATACCGCCCCTGCCCGCTGCTGGTCAAATATGTCGAAGCCGGCTGGCTCGGCCGCAAATCCGGCCGCGGATTTTACGACTACCGCGGCGAGGTTCCGGTTCCGACGCGGTAAATCAGGCCGCAGTGATATCGGTTTTCGAAAAATCATTGCCTTTGAACAGCAGCGGCATGCCGTGCACTTTGGCACAGGCATAGGACATGCAATCGGCCAGATTGAGCTGCGCCGGATGGCCGCGTCCCTTGCCGTAAGCAGCAAATGCCATGACCGATGCGGTGGCAATAGTTCCATCAATCGGCAAAATGCCGATCTCTGCCTCATTGAGCAGTACCCGAACGCGACTTTCAACGAGAAGCGGATCAAGATCGAGCATTGTCGATAAGCGCATCGAGGCTTCCAGGATCACCAGACCAGATGTGACGCGCGCTTCCGCCGCCGAAATGCGCCCCGCGAAATTACCAGCCTCCGGTTCACCCGCCAGCAGCGCAACGATCACCGATGTATCGATGAACATCAGGAGTGACCCCACATGGCATCGATTTCTTCCTTGCCAATTGTTTTGCGGTTGGGGCCTGCTTGATTTGCAAGATCGGCAGCAATGCGGGCAATGCGATCCGCAAGCAGCTCTTTCTCACTGTCCCGGCGCAACTCGCCTTCGAGCGCCTGAATCACAGCCGCTGTCATCGTGACATTCCGCCTGGCGGCCAGTTGCTGCGCCAGATCACGCGCGCGTTCATCGCGGATTTGCAAGGTCATCGTGAAACTCCATCCAAGTGCAAATAGTATCATTACACAAAGGAGAAGTCATCCATACAATGATTCCAAGGGTCTTTCTCAGCCGGCATGGCCTCAGCTTCCGCCCACTACCGCCTTCACCAGCGCCTTGGCATCGTCGCTGCCCCAGGCGGCAGGTCCGTTCATCGAGGAGATCAGGCAGCCCTTGTCGTCCATCAGCAGCGTCACCGGCAGGCCGAAGGCAAGGCCTTCCTTCTTCAGCGCGTTGAAGACGCCCATGGAGGCATCCCGGTAGTAGCCGAGATCGTGCACGCCGGTTTCGGTGAGGAAGGCCTTCGGCTTCTCGTCGTCGCCGATATCGATGTTGACGGCAACCACTTCGAATTTGTCGCTGCCCGCCGCTTTCTGCAGCGCGTTGAGCGCCGGCATTTCCTCGCGGCAGGGAACGCACCATGTCGCCCAGAGATTGAGGAGGACGGTCTTGCCGGTAAAATCGGCCAGCGTCAGCGCCTTGCCATCCGCGCCCTTGAAATTCAGGCCCGACAGCGGACGCGGTTCGCTGACCGGCGCCATGGCCGCGACCTGGCCCTTCAGGAACGGCGTGATCGCCGCAACCTTGTCTTTTGCCGCCTCGCAGGCCTTTGCACCGGCGGTTTCGACAGCCGCACCATTGCCAGACCCGCTTTCCCTGACGTATACCGCTGCCGCACCGGCGATCACTCCCCCGAGGGCCGCGATCACCACCAGTCTGGCAGGAGGAAAGCGCTTCTTCTTGTCGGTCACTTTATTTTCCAAAACGGGTCATTCTCCAAGGCGGGCATTTTTCATGGGCGACGGCACTTCCGAAACCAAGAGCTCCAACCAGATGTGGGGCGGACGCTTCGCACAAGGGCCGGCTGCGATCATGGAGGAGATAAATGCCTCGATCGGCTTCGACAAGAAGCTTTTCGCCCAGGACATCCGCGGCTCAATAGCGCATGCGACCATGCTGGCGCATCAAGGCATCATTTCGGCCGACGATAAAGACAAGATCGTTCACGGTCTCGACACGATCCTGTCAGAGATCGAAAGCGGCCAGTTCGAATTCTCCCGCCGCCTCGAAGACATCCACATGAACATCGAGGCGCGGCTCGCCACGCTGATCGGCCCAGCAGCCGGACGCCTGCACACCGCCCGTTCGCGCAACGACCAGGTGGCGCTCGATTTCCGCCTCTGGGTGAAGGAAGAGCTGCAGAAATGCGAGGGGATGCTGACCGGCCTGATCGCCGCCTTCCTCGACCGCGCCGAAGAGCATGCCGAAACGGTGATGCCGGGCTTCACCCATCTGCAGACCGCCCAGCCGGTGACCTTCGGTCATCATTGCATGGCCTATGTCGAGATGTTCGGCCGTGACCGGGCGCGCGTGCGCCACGCCATCGAGCACATGGACGAAAGCCCGATTGGGGCTGCGGCGCTGGCCGGCACCGGCTTTCCGATCGACCGGCACATGACGGCACGAGCGCTGGGCTTCCGCGAGCCGACCCGCAACTCGATCGATACCGTGTCCGACCGCGATTTCGCGCTGGAATTCCTGTCGATCGCCTCGATCTGCGCGGTGCACCTCTCGCGGCTGGCCGAAGAGATCGTCATCTGGTCGACGCCACAATTCGGCTTCGTGCGCCTGTCGGATGCGTTTTCCACCGGCTCCTCGATCATGCCGCAGAAAAAGAACCCGGACGCCGCCGAACTGGTGCGCGCCAAGACCGGCCGCATCAACGGCTCGCTGATCGCGCTTCTGACCGTGATGAAGGGCCTGCCGCTCGCCTATTCCAAGGATATGCAGGAAGACAAGGAACAGGTCTTCGACAGCGCCGAGAGCCTGGAACTCGCCATTGCCGCGATGACCGGCATGGTGCGCGACATCACCATCCGTGCCGACCGCATGAAGGCCGCCGCCGGCTCCGGCTATTCGACCGCGACCGACCTTGCCGACTGGCTGGTGCGCGAGGCGGGCCTGCCCTTCCGCGACGCCCATCATGTGACCGGCCGGGCCGTGGCGCTGGCCGAACAGAAGGCGTGCGAGCTTGCCGAACTCTCGCTCGCAGACCTGCAGGCGATCCACCCCGACATCACCGACAAGGTGTTCGGCGTGCTGACCGTCGAGGCCTCCGTCGCCAGCCGCACAAGCTTCGGCGGCACCGCTCCCAGCGAAGTGCGCAAGCAGATCGCCTGGTGGCGGACGCGGAACTGAGCCACAAGATTCAGGGTGCACAGCGCCTCAAAAACTCGATATGAGTTTTGACGACTGTGCGAAGAAGGGCTGATCGCCCGGACCGGGAACCATCCATGCTCTACCGAAACACCACCATTCTCATTGCCGCCCTTGCCATAACCGGTCTGACGCTCTCCGGCTGCGGCCGCAAGGGCGATCTCGATCGCCCCGGCTCAAGCGCGCCGATCAACACGAAGGCCGCAGCGGGCACCGTGGAAAAGAAGGATGAAGCGCCGGGCAAGCCCTTCCTCCTCGACCCCCTCCTGTAACAGAGCACTCCCTTGAACCATTTTGAATATCGCGACGGCATTCTCTTTGCAGAAGACGTCTCCGTCATCGACATCGCCAAGGCGGTCGGCACGCCGTTCTACTGCTATTCCACCGCGACGCTGGAGCGGCACTACTCCGTCTTCTCCAAGGCGTTTTCCGATATCGACGCCATGGTCTGCTACGCCATGAAGGCCAATTCCAACCAGGCGGTGCTGAAGACGCTCGGGCGGCTTGGCGCCGGCGTCGACGTGGTCTCGGGCGGCGAACTGCGCCGGGCGCTTGCAGCCGGCATCCCGGCCAACCGCATCATGTTTTCCGGCGTTGGCAAGACGGCAGGGGAAATGGATCTCGGGCTGGAAGCCGGCATCTACTGCTTCAACGTCGAATCCGAGCCGGAACTGGAAGTCCTCAATGCCCGCGCCCTGCGGCTCGGCAAGCAGGCCCATGTCTCCTTCCGCATCAATCCGGATGTCGACGCCAAGACCCATGCGAAGATCTCGACCGGCAAGAAGGAAAACAAGTTCGGCATCGCCTATGAACGCGCCCGCGCGGTCTATGCGCATGCGGCGACCCTGCCCGGCATCAAGGTCACCGGCATCGACATGCATATCGGCAGCCAGATCACCGAATTGCAGCCCTTCGCCGATGCCTTCAAGCTGCTGCGTGAGCTGGTCGACGCCTTGCGCACCGATGGCCACGGCATCGATCACGTCGATGTCGGCGGCGGCCTTGGCGTTCCCTACAAGCTGGACAACAACCCGCCGCCCCTGCCCGATGCCTATGCCACGATCGTCAAGGATCAGCTGCGCGAACTCGGCTGCAAGATCGTCATGGAGCCCGGCCGGCTGATCGTCGGCAATGCCGGCATCATGGTCACGGAAGTGATCTATGTGAAGGATGGCGGCTCGAAGACTTTCGTCATCGTCGACGGCGCCATGAACGACCTGATCCGCCCGACGCTCTACGAGGCCTATCACGAGGTGCAGCCGGTGCGCATCTCCGCCGCCAACGCCCCGCGCATCAAGGCCGATATCGTCGGCCCGGTCTGCGAAACCGGCGACTATCTGGCGCTCGACCGGGAAATGGCCATGCCGAAGCCCGGCGACCTGATCTCGGTCGGCACCGCCGGAGCCTATGGCGCCGTCCAGGCCGGTACCTACAACAGCCGTCTTCTGGTGCCCGAAGTGCTGGTCAAGGGCGATCGCTTCCACGTGATTCGCCCGCGCACCAGCTACGAGGACCTGATCGGGCTGGATTCGGTGCCGGATTGGCTCGACTGACACTCGCCGGACGGTTTCCGTCCGACGGCTGTTGATAGCCCGGCAGCAGAGCCACCAAAATCGATCACGATTGCGTTGCCGCCCTCGTCTTCGCCACAAAGAGTGTTATCCTTGACGGCATGGTTCCGATGCTGAAAGGGAACGGATGACGGAAAGCCGGCGGGATAGCTCGACCGGGACAGCAGGCTTCATGCGGAGCCTTGCGGTCAAGCGGACGCTTGCCCGCTTCGTTCTCGTTGCCGAGCAGGCAGCCCCGCGCGCCCTGCCGCTGCTTGCGACCGTGCTTCTGTTTTTCTCCGCCGCATGGTTCGGCTTCTTCCGCGTCGCACCCGGCTGGCTGCATGCCGTGGCTCTTTTTGGCTTCACAGCCGCCTTCGTCATCCTGTTGATCCCGCTCCTGCGCCTGCGTATCCCCGGCAATACCGAAGCCGACCGGATGCTCGAAGAGCGCAACGATCTGCCGCATCAGGCAATCCGCGTGCAGGACGACCAGCCGGCCACCAGCGGCGCCTTCGGCCAGGCCCTGTGGCAGGAACACCAGACGCGCATGGCGCGGATGATCGGCGCGCTGGAGGCGGGGCTGCCAAAGCCGGACATTGCCCGCAGCGACAGCCATGGCCTGCGGGCCATCCCGGTGCTGATCGCCTGTGTTGCCTTTGCCTATTCCTATTCGAACAAGGCGGGCCTGATTTCCGATATCTTCCATCCGCCGCAGCAAAGCGCGGCAGTGCCGGATGTCCGCATCGACGCCTGGGTGACGCCGCCAGCCTATACCGGCCGTGCTCCGGTCTTCCTGACCGGCCGGCAGGATGCGCAACAGCCAGCCGTTGCGAACCAGGATGCCTTGCGCATCCCGCAATTCAGCGAATTGACCGTCCGCGTCACCAGCGGCGGCGAGGACACGCCGGTCACCTATCTGGAAAACGGCGCCGCCCAGCCGCTCGTCATCGCGGTACAGGCCGCAAAGCCTGCCGCAGACGCGAAACCGGCGGATACGGCGACTGCCGACCCGGCAAAGCCCGGCAGTGAAACGCACCTGATGAAGATCACCAAGGACGGCACGCTTGCCGTCGGCGGCGAGCAATGGGCTTTCACGGTCATCCCGGACAGCGTGCCCGACATCGCCTTCGACGGCATTCCGCGCGCCACCGTCAACGGCGCACTGGAGATCGGTTTCTCGGCCAAGGACGACTATGGCATTCAGGACGCATGGGCCGAGATCGTGCCTCTGGACAAGCCGGCGGCCGACGCAAGGCCGCTCTATCCCCTGCCGGAATATCGCCTCGACCTGCCCAAGCGCAACGCCCGCGAGGCAAAGGGGCTGAGCAGCCGCAATCTCAGCGAACATCCGCTGTCTGGAAAGCGCGTGCGCGTCACGCTCGTTGCCAGGGATGCCGCAGGTCAGGAAGGCCGCAGCGTGCCACAGGACATGATCCTGCCCGCCCGCCCGTTCTTCGAGCCTCTGGCCGGCGCCGTCGCCGAGCAGCGGCAGGTCTTCGCGCTCAACGCCAACGACCTGCCCCGTGCCATCGATCTCAACGATGCCCTGATGGTGCGCCCGGACGAGACGATCCCGAACCTGACGCATTTCCTGCTTTTGCAATCCGCCCGCACCCGCATGGCGCTTTCGCGCAACGACGACATGCTGCGCGATGCGGCCGGCTATCTCTGGGAGATCGCGCTCGGCATCGAGGACGGCGACATGGCGCTGGCCGACAAGCGGCTGCGCGACGCCCAGCAGAAGCTCTCCGAAGCGCTGGAAAAGGGTGCATCGGACGAGGAAATCACCAAGCTGATGCAGGAACTGCGCGACGCCATGAAGGACTACATGGAAGCGCTGGCCAAGCAGGCGGCAAAGAACCCGCAGGTGGCCGCCAATCCGGACCAGAACAACGTGCTGCGCCAGCAGGATCTGGAAAAGATGATGAACCAGATCGAGAACCTCGCCAAATCGGGCGCCAAGGATCAGGCCCGCCAGATGCTGTCCGAAATGCAGCGCATGATGAACAATCTCCAGGCCGGCCGCATGCAGCAACAGCAGCAGCAGGGCCAGGAAAACAGCGAGATGCGCAAGCAGATGGACAAGCTCGGCCAGCTGATGCAGCAGCAGCAGCAGCTGATGGACGAGACCTTCAAATACGATCAGGCCCTGCGCGATCGCATGCAGCGCGGCGACCCGCTGGACGGGCAGGATCAGGAACTGTTCGATCAGGACATGCCCCGGCAACCCGGGCAGCAGCCCGATGAAAACGCACAGCAGCCGGGTCCGATGGACAACATGACCGCCG
Source organism: Pararhizobium polonicum (assembly GCF_001687365.1). Lineage (GTDB taxonomy): Bacteria > Pseudomonadota > Alphaproteobacteria > Rhizobiales > Rhizobiaceae > Pararhizobium > Pararhizobium polonicum. Next base: position 430,430 of record NZ_LGLV01000007.1, on the reverse strand, counting down.
AAGAGCTGAAGCAGGCGCTGAAGGACATGCAGGCGCAGCAGGACCAGCTGGGCAAACAGCTCGGCGAACTGCAGAAGGGCCTTGAAGGCATGGGCATCAAGCCCGGCAAGGGTTTCGGCGAGGCAGGCCGCGAGATGAAGGGGGCCTCGGGCGCCCTTGGCAAGGGACAGGGCGAACAGGCCGTCGGCAGCCAGGGACGTGCGCTGCAGGCCCTGCGCGACGGCGCGCAGGACATGATGCAGCAGATGCAAAGCCAGGGGCAAGGCCCCGGACAGGGTCAGGGCATTCCGCAATACGGCCAGAACGGCCGCGACCCTCTCGGCCGCCGCCAGCAGAACGCCGGACCGGATTTCGGCGATCAGGTCAAGGTGCCCGACGAGATCGACACCCAGCGCGCCCGCGAAATCCTCGACGAAATCCGCCGCCGCCTCGGCACGAACGCATCACCGGAGACGGAGCGCCGGTATCTGGAACGATTGCTGGATATCAGATAGCGCCTAAGATCGACGGCGTTCATCAATCAAACATTGGGCTCCGAGTTGAGAGTCTGCCCCTCACCCTACCCCTCTCCCCGCAAGCGGGGAGAGGGAACAACGGAGATTGCCGCTTGTCCCTTCTTCCCCGTTTACGGGGAGAAGGTGGCCGACAGGCCGGATGAGGGGCGATTCCAAAATGAAAATCAGGGCAAGCTCACGCCGCCAGCGCCACCGCGACCGCCTTGCGGATATCCGGCAGCGTGAACGGTTTCGACACGACATCAATGACCTTGCCGTTGAGATTGTCGGCGCGCTCGCGCTGTTCGGCGTAGCCGGTCATCAACAGGATCTTCAGGGCCGGAAAAGCGGCCGATGCCTGATGGGCGAGCTCGATGCCGTCCATGACGGGCATGCGGATATCCGACAAAAGCAGATCGAAGCGTTCGCCCTGAAGGCAGGCAAGGCCTTCGGCGCCATCGGCGGCCTCGACGGTTTCGTGACCATCCAGTTGCAGGGCGCGGGCAACGAAACGGCGCAGGCCGTCCTCATCTTCGGTAATCAGGATTTTCGCCATCATGGCCTCCGTTTCGGCAACAACTCCGCTGGGGCATTCCGCCTGTAAAGGCATGCTGTCCCAGGCCCGCAGCACAGCCGCTGCGGGGGCAACACCACCAGAGTTTTGTTTGTTTTCCGTAAACGCGGACGGCCAGATCAGGGGTTGTCCACAGCCGGACAGCTATTCGGCATCGCCCGTGACGACGCCGACGAACGGCAACTCGCGGAAGGCATAGGCCACGTCCATGCCATAGCCGACGACGAAATAATCCGGGCATTCGAAGCCGACATAATCGGCTTCGAGATCGGTCTGGCGCTTCACCTTCTTGTCGAGGAGAACGGCGATGGTCACGGACTTGGCGCCGCGCTCCAGCATCAGCTCCTTGGCGAAACGCAGGGTGCGGCCGGATTCGAGGATATCGTCGATCAGGAGAACGTCGCGGCCATGCACGTCGCTGTCGATGTCCTTGATGATCTTGACGCCCTGCGACACCGTGCCGGTGCCATAGCTCGACAGCGTGATGAACTCGACTTCCGGCGCAAGACCGACCGTGTGCATCGCCCGGATCAGGTCGGCGGCGAAGATGAAGGAGCCCTTGAGCACCGCGATGACCAGCAGGTCGTTGATCGGACCTTTGGCGATCTGCTCGGCCATTTCGACGTTTCGCACCGCGATCATTTCGGCGGAATAGAGCGGGTCGATGTTTTTTCCACGGACGACGGGCATGAAGGATGGTCTCCAGAATTGTATTGGAGACTGCGTTTTATGCCTCCGGAACCTAGCCGCTTAGCACAGTCAGGGAGCCGAATCACCCGGCTGACCGAAGGAAACCGCGACGTCGGGCAGTTTTCCACCTGTGTGTAGAAGCCGCGTTGAAAAGGCGCGGCTTTGTCCGGGCGCAAGAACCTCCTGTCCGGAAACGATACGGCTGACGGTCCGCCTGTGGCCGTTGGCGATGACGTCGACCAGGAGCGTGGGCACTGCCTTGGGCGCATCGGACCGGTTTTCGACGGCGCCATAGACCGAAAGGATCCGCATACCGTTGGCGTCGTTGAGCGACGTGGTGACATCGTTGATGGCAAGCGCCTGCGCGGAAGCAACGGCCGGCTGATAGTGGGAGAGGCTGGCAAAGAGCAGGAAAACCGGAGCGCACAGGCAGGTGACCAGAACCGCGAAGGCCTTGGGCGAAGCCGTCCGCAACAGGCGTTCAAAGCGGTCCAGCGCCCATGGAAACACCGACATAACCCTGAAACCGGTATCGGGCTTCGGCATGGCCGCCGGGGCGCCGCGGCGATTGTCGTTGAAGACCGGATAGACGGTGCGCCGGGCGTGCGAAGGAACGGTTTCGAATTCGGCATCGACGATATCGGCGCGGCGCGGGATCGTGCCTTTGGGAGCGGTGCGCACGGAGCGGTCCGGGGGCAGCAGATCCATGCGGCGGGCAGTGCCGTTGAAACGGAAAGCGTTCATCGTCTCTCCTTGCCGGCCACACTGGCCGGGCCAGATTACCCTGCCCTGCCAGGCCGGAAACGGTCCCCAGAATCGGGCATTGAAACAAACCTTTCGCAGACGTAAACCTAAATGGTTAATGCTTCGAAAATGGTGCTGCCGAAACGATCCGTTTTCATGCAAAATTAACCACTGTTTAACCATGTTGACGCTGTAACAGCGTGCTGCGTTGTATGCTGCCACAAGGGCCATCACACCGCCGCCAAGACATGGCAGACGAGACTGAAGAAAAGCTGGACACTGACCCGTTGATTCATTTTGAAAATGTCGGATTGCGCTATGGAATGGGTCCGGAAATCCTCCGCGACCTGACCTTCGACATTCCCAAAAAATCGTTCCAGTTCCTGACCGGCCCTTCCGGCGCCGGCAAGACGACGCTGCTCAGATTGCTGTTCCTGTCGCTGCAGCCGACGCGCGGGCTGATCCGCATGTTCGACCGCAACATTTCCACCATCCCGCGTGACGAGCTTCCGATGCTGCGCCGCCGGGTCGGCATCGTCTTCCAGGATTTCCGCCTGCTCGATCATTTGACGACTTACGAGAATGTCGCCCTGCCGCTGCGCGTGCGCGGCAAGGACGAATCGTCCTATCGCGCCGACGTGCTTGAGCTGCTCGGCTGGGTCGGGCTGGGCGAGCGGATCAACGTGCTGCCGCCGGTGCTCTCGGGCGGCGAGAAGCAGCGCGCGGCGATCGCCCGCGCGCTCATCGACCGGCCGGAAATCCTGCTTGCCGACGAGCCGACCGGCAATGTCGATCCGCCGATGGCCCGGCGACTGCTCAACCTCTTCCTCGAGCTCAACCGGCTCGGCACCGCCGTCGTCATCGCCACCCATGATCTGTCGCTGATGGATCAGGTCGAGGCGCGGCGGATGATCCTGTCGCAGGGGCGGCTCGACATCTATGAGTGAAGCCCCCGCCCCCGATCGCTCGCAACAGGCAGCACCGCGGGAGCGCAAGGCTTCCCTGCGCGTGCGCCCGACCGCGCCGATCGTGCCGCCGGCCAATGTATCCGGCAATGCGCTGGTGCTGGTGATCGCCATCATGGCCTTCCTGGCCTGCCTGACGCTTGGCGCGGTCAGCATGGTGCGCTCGACGGCGCAAAGCTGGGAAAGCCAGATCTCCCGCGAGATCACCATCCAGATCAAGCCGGATGAAAAGCTGGATATGGAAAAGGCGCTTGCCGACGCACGCGATCTGGCCCTCACCTTCAACGGCACCACCGACGGCACGATCGTCGACAAGGCCGCCACGGCCCGGCTGCTGGAGCCCTGGCTTGGCGCCGGCCTCGACCTTGACGACCTGCCGGTGCCGCGTCTTGTCATCATCACCATCGACGAACAGAACCCGCCCGATTTCGCCGCCATGCGGGCGATGCTGACGGAAACCATCCCGCAAGCCTATCTCGACGATCACCGGACCTGGGTCGACCGGCTGGTGGCCATGGCACACACGACGGCGCTGATCGGCACCGGCGTGCTGGTGCTGGTGTTCTCGGCCATGGTGCTGACCGTCATCTTTGCCACGCGCGGCACGCTCTCGGGCAACCGCCATATCGTCGAGGTGCTGCATTTCGTCGGCGCCGAGGCCGGTTTCGTCGCGTCAGAGTTCCAGAAGCACTTTCTCAAGATCAGCCTCAAGGGCGCCGGTGCCGGCGGCCTGCTGGCCGCGGCCTGTTTTGCGGTTGCCGGCTTCTGGCAATCGCGCTCGCTGGCGACGCCGCAGAGCGACCAAGCAACCGCCATGTTCGGCAGCTTCACCATCGGCTATACCGGCTATCTCGGCATTGCCGCCATCATGATCGTCATCGCGCTTTTGACGACGCTGACCGCCCGTTTCACGGTGATGCGGACGATCTATGAAATCGACCTGATCCGATCCGATCCGGCCCGGATCGACGGCAACCAGACCTGACCGCCATGATTGCGTTGCCTTGCATCCATTCCTTGCCGCAATCTGTCTCTATGGAAGAATCAGAGCAGCTGGCGGAGCACCAGAAACAGCAATGAGCGAAGGCGATGACACACGGCGCAGGGCGACGCTGGTGCGAAGGCATGTGAGTCTTCGCCGCCGGCTGGTGCGGCTGACATTCTACGTGCTGCTGCTCGTTGCCGGAAGCGCCACCGCCGGTTTTCTCTATTTCGCCGATTCCGTCGCCTCGCTGCAGCCGCCGGCCAATCCGAAGGCCGATGCGATCGTCGTTCTGACCGGAGGCTTCCAGCGGATCGATCAGGCGGTCGAACTCCTGAAGGCCGGAGCCGGAAAACGGCTGCTGATCTCGGGCGTCCACCCGTCGACAACGGGCGGCCAGATCCGCCGCAACACCCAGAGCTCGGCCGATCTGTTCAAATGCTGCGTCGATATCGGCCATGATGCGATCGATACGATCGGCAATGCCAACGAGACCGCCAGCTGGATCCGCGACAACGGCTACCGCAGCATTCTCGTCGTCACCAACAACTACCATATGCCGCGCAGCCTGCTCGAACTGCGCCGGGCCAATCCCGGCATCGACTTCATCGCCTATCCCGTCGTCAACTCCGATCTCAAGAGCACCAACTGGCTGCGCAATCCGATCGTCCTGAAGACCATTCTCCTCGAATACGCCAAGCTCACCATCGCATCTGCGCGCGACGCGCTGGGCGCCCACCCGGCAAGCGGGTTGCGCACGGAAAAGAAGGATGCCGGTGCTGCCGCGAATTAGGATAGACCGCGATAGCACCAACCAAGCTGTTTTCCTTGCCGGAATATTCGTGTAGGCAGCGGGTCACCCTTTTCGCTGCGAAAGCCTGCCGATGATCATCCTGCGTTCAGTCCTGTTCAACATCGTGTTCTACATCAACCTGATCCTCCAGATGGTCGTGATGACGCCGTTCTATTTCCTGGCGCCGCGCAAGACGGCCTGGTTCGTTCCGAAGAACTGGGCGCGCAGCAATCACTGGCTGTTCCGGGTCATCGTCGGCACAACGTTCGAAATCGAAGGTCTCGAGAACATCCCCGAAGGCGGATACATCTTTGCACCGAAGCACCAGTCGTTCTGGGACGTCTATGCGCTGCTCCCCTGGCTGTCCGATCCCTTCTTCATCCTGAAGCGGGAGCTTGTCTGGATCCCCCTGTTCGGCTGGTATGTGCTGAAACAGCGCATGGTGCCGGTCGATCGCGGTGCCCGTGGCAAGGTGATGGCGGCGGTGATGCAGCGCGCCAAGGACGAGATGAACACCGGCCGCCAGCTGATCATCTATCCCGAGGGCACCCGCCGTCCGCCGGGCGCACCGCCCGAATACAAATACGGCATCGCCCGGCTCTACCGCGACCTGACGGTGCCGGTCGTGCCCGTCGTCATGCATCCGGGCCTGTTCTGGCCGCGCCGCAAGTTTCTGCGCTATCCCGGCCATTTCAAGGTGCGCATCCTGCCGCCGATCGAGCCGGGGCTTGATCCCGACGTGTTCCTGAAAACCCTGACCGACAGGATGGAAAGCGCCAGCGACGCGCTGCTGGTGGAGACGGTGAAGAACAATCCGCATGTGCCCCTGCCGCCAACGGCAGCGCAGCGGCTGAAGGAGCTGCGGGCTCAGGCCTGAGACTGCAGCCGCCCGACGGTGGCGGCCACCTCTTCCAGCCAATGATCACGGATGCCCATCTGCTGGAGATGGGCAAGCGTGTTCAGCACATAGTCGGTGTTGGCTCCGGATTTTCCATGCGACACTGCAACCGTTGCCGCCGCTTCCTCGGCGCTCAGCGCACCGGCATACTGCACGTGGGTGCGATCGATAATGTAGGTCAGCGCCGGCACGCGGCGCCCATTGGCAAGCAACACCGGCATGGTGCGCTCTTTATAAACCTGGGTCACCAGTTCGCGTTCGCGCAGATAGCCGATGACCGCGTCCCTGTTCTGCGGCGCGACGTTGAACGCCATGCCCCGGCACGAGCCCCCGTAATCGAGGCCGAGCACGAGGCCGGGACGTTCCTGCGTTCCCCGGTGCACCCAGGAACGGACACAGAGCGCGCGCCGGTAGCCGAAGGCCCGGGCGGCCATCTTGTCCTTGAAGGCAAAGCCGGGGTTCCACATCAGCGAACCATAGCCAAAGACCCAAAAATCGTCCATATCCACTGCCATTCACATCCATGCCATCCAGACGCCGCCAGACGGCCGGTGTCTGGAGCGGCGCACAGACCACTCTTGAGCTTTCCTAGCGCATAAGCCCGGCAATCGGAATCGAATTCCTGAATGGTGCGGCGCGGATCGCCCAAACACAAAACGACAGTCCTGGTGCCGCAGCGTCAGAGACGAGCGACAGCCTTGGAGCAGACCATGACAGCCACAGACATTGCCGAACGTTCAGGCGGAAGCCGGAAGATCAGGTGGCTGGCAATCGGCATCGTGCTGTTCCTGATCGTCTATTCCGGCGCATGGTTTCTGGCCGCCAGCCAGATCGAGACACGGTTGTCGGCCTTTCTGGACGGAAAGAAGGCAACGGGCTCATCGGCGGAATGCGCCGACATGGACGTGCGCGGCTTTCCCTTCCGTATCGGGTTGTTCTGCGACAAGGTACGGCTCGACGATACCGCGAAAGGCGCGTCCGCGACCTTTGGCGCGCTGCGGTCCGCAGCCCAGGTCTACCGGCCGGGCCATGCCATCATCGAGCTCGACGGCCCGGCGGAAATTCGCATCTCCCCCGGCCTATCGGTCTCGGCCGACTGGGAGCTGATGCATGCGAGCATGCAGGCAACGCTGTCCGGTCTCGACCGGACGTCGATCACCTACGACCAGCTGGCCGGCACCGCCGTGGTGCCGTCGATGGACGACGACGCGCCGGACGGCGCAACGCACAAGCTTGCCTTTGCCGCGGGGCATGGCGAACTGCACCTTCGGCAAAACGGCGCCGATCTCGACGCCGCCGTCAGCATCGACAAACTCGATACGAAACTGGATGGCGGACCAAGCCTGCTGCCTGCCCTCAACGCCAGCGCCGACCTGACGTTCGTCGACCGCGCCGCATTGATGGAGGCCGGCGGACTGGTGCCGAACGCCCTGCACAACAGCAAGGGCGAGATGCGCAATCTGACGCTCGACTTTGGCGGCGGCATGGTGACGACCGCCTCCGGCCCCTTCAGCGTCGACGATCGGGGGCTGATCTCGGGCGAATTCCATGTGACGATGAAAAACATCGAAGGCTGGCGCCAGAACCTGGTCAAGGCGTTTCCGGACAAGGACGACACCGTGATGATCAACAACATCGCCAACATGCTGACGGCGCTGGCCGACGGCAAGAACGAGGCAACCGTCAAGCTGAACGTGCGCGACGGCATCGCATTTCTGGCGTTCTTCCCGATCGGGGAATTGCCGCAGCTTTGAGGGTGAGACCAAAGCAAGCCTATTGCTTGATGCGCCCCTCATCCGCCCTGTCGGGCACCTTCTCCCCGTAAACGGGGCGAAGGGATTTGCGGCAGACTCGGGAGCCAGTCCCCTCGCCCCGTTTACGGGGAGAGGGTTAGGGTGAGGGGCAAAGCGACAATATAATGGATGACGACCAGCCTACTTCTGATCCATCGCATGCCGCCCGAAATCGGCCATATCCGTATCCTGGCCCGCCTGGACGATCGAGCGGCGGATGGCGCGGGTGCGGGTGAAGAGGTCGAACAGCTTGTCGCCGTCGCCCCAGCGGATCGCCCGTTGCAGATAGGCGAGATCCTCGGAAAACCGCGCCAGCATTTCGAGAATCGCATCCTTGTTGTGCAGGCAGACGTCGCGCCACATCGTCGGGTCGGAGGCCGCCAGACGGGTGAAATCGCGGAAACCGGAGGCGGAATATTTGATCACTTCCGATTCGGTTACCGCTTCCAGATCGTCCGCCGTGCCGACGATATTGTAGGCGATGATATGCGGCAGATGCGAAACGATCGCCAGAACCTTGTCATGGTGCTCGGGGTCCATGTCATCGACCATCGAGCCCAGTGTTTCCCAGAAGGTGCGCAGCCTGGCCTTGGCCGCCTCGTCGGTATCCGGCAGCGGCGTCAGGATGCACCAGCGGCCCTTGAACAGCCCGATGAAGCCCGCATCCGGACCGGAATATTCGGTACCGGCGATCGGATGCCCCGGAATGAAATGCACGCCCTGCGGCATATGCGGGGCCATCTGGGCAATCACCGAGCCCTTGGTGGAGCCGACATCGGTAACGATCGCGCCGGGTTTCAGGTGTGCCGCGATCTCGGCGGCGACGGCACCGGAGGCGCCGACGGGAACCGAGACGATGACGAGGTCCGCGTCCCTGACGGCCTCTGCCGCCGATGTCGTGTAGCGGTCGCCAAGGTTCAGGTCCTGCGCCCGCTTCAGCGTCGCCTCGCTGCGCGTCGAAACGGTCACGGAACCAGCGAGCCCCTTGTCCTTGATCTCGCGGGCGATCGACGAGCCGATCAGGCCGATGCCGATCAGCGCGATGGTTTCGAACTGTTTTGCCATCACGCCACCTGACATCAAGGTTGCCCCATAAACTCGGTCAGCGCGGCGATCACGCCCTCATTGGCCTCCACCGAGCCGATGGTCATGCGCAGGGCATTGGGAAGGCCATAGCCGCGCACGGCCCGCAGGATGAAACCCCGGCTGGTGAGGAATTCGTCGGCCTCCGGCGCCCGTTTGCCGTCGACATCCGGAAAATGGATCAGCACGAAATTGGTGACCGACGGTGTCACCCGCAAGCCGAGCGAGGTCAGCGCTCCCGTCACCTTGCCAAGCCAGAGCAGATTGTGTTCGGCAGCCGCAGCGGCAAAGCTCTGGTCACGAATGGCGGCGGCACCGGCGGCAATGGCGGGCGCATTCATGTTGAACGGGCCGCGCACCCGGTTCAGCGCGTCGATGATGGCGAGTGGCGCGTACATCCAGCCGATGCGCAGGGCCGCAAGGCCGTGGATCTTCGAAAACGTCCGGGTCATCACCACGTTCGGGTTGGAGGAGACGAGCTCGAGCCCGGCCTCGTAATCGTTGCGGCGGACATATTCCGCATAGGCCGCATCGAGAACGAGGATGACGTTCTTCGGCAGGCCGGCCTGCAGGCGGCGAACTTCGTCAACCGGGACATAGGTGCCCGTCGGATTGCCGGGATTGGCAAGGAAAACCATCTTCGTCTTCGGGGTGACTGCGGCCAGGATCGCGTCGACCGTCACCTGGCAATCGTCTTCCTTGACCGTGACCGGCGTCGCGCCGGCGCCCATGATCTGGATCTTGTAGACGAGGAACCCATGCTCGGTAATGATGGCCTCGTCGCCGGGAGCGAGATAGACATGGCAGAGCAGGCCGAGCAATTCATCCGAGCCGTTGCCGCACATCAGGTTGGCGATGTTCAGCCCATAGACGGAGGCAATGGCTTCACGCAGTTCGAGCGCCTGGCCGTCGGGATAGATTTCCAGCTTGCCCGCCGCCTTCTGGAAGGCCTCGATCGCCCTGGGGCTGGCGCCCATCGGCGTCTCGTTCGAGGAGAGCTTGTAGACCTTTGCGACACCCGGCGCATGCTCCTTGCCCGGCACGTAGGCGGCAATATCGAGGATACCGGGGCGTGGCGAAGGGCTTTGAAGGTCTGTGCTCATGGGATCAGCTTTCGGCGGCAGGGAAACGAGGTTCAGCCAATACCGGGACAGAGGGTTTTTGTCGAGTGAGATGCCGATTTCTTCGCTCGCGCTTGTGGCATACCCCCCTCTGTCGGCAATGACGAAAAAACTACCGCCCCGCATCCCGCGTCGTCGGCACGCCATGCGGCGCCAGCACCGGCACGAAGACGCGCCGCGATGCGCGGGCGGCGACCGGCAGACCCTGATAAAGCCGCTTCTGCGCCTCGACGATGATGACGCCGGAAAACACCGGCCAGAGCGAACGGCCGAGCCTTTCGAAAGCCCGGCGCATTTTCAGCACCATCTTCAGCTTGGAAGGCGGAAAGAACAGCGCTTCGGCTGACGCGCCGGGGGTGAAATTGGTTTCGCGCAGCAGCGCGGTCAGCTGCCCGCGCGAATAGGGCCGGCCGGAACCGAACGGCGTATGCTCCATGCGCGCCCAGACGCCGCGCCGATTCGGCACGACGATGACGAGGCGGCCACCGGGCGCCAGAATACGCCAGAGCTCCTTCATCGTCTCGCGCGGGTTTTCGGCGAATTCCAGCGAATGCACCATCAGCACCCGGTCGATCGACGAATCGGGCAGCGGCAATTCCTCATCGAAGATCAGCGCTGTCGAGGACAGTTCGGCAACCGGCCAGTTCACCGCCCCCTGGCCCGCCGGCATGAAGGCGAAGGTCCGTTCGGTATCGGCGCGGAAACGGTCGAGATAGGGAACGGCATAACCAAGCCCGACCAGCCGCTCCTCCGGCAGCCGCGCCCACAGCGACGACAGCGCCATGCCGATCGACTGTTCGGCAAAGCGCCCGAGGAGGGAATGATAAAACTGGCGAAGGTCTACGATATCTGCATGCATGCTCTGCATGTTAGACTGGAACGGGTGGACTTCAAGGCGGCGGTCACTACATTCGCCATAACACCCCGTCCCTTCCAGGAATCCGCGATGGCCAATCTCGAAATCGAACTGTTTTTATGCCGCACCGATAATTTCGGCGTGCTGCTCCACGATCCGGTGAGCGGGGCCACAGCCTCCATCGACGCCCCGGAGGAGCTGCCGATCCTCGGCGCGCTGAAACGGCGCGGCTGGACGCTCACCCACATCCTGACGACGCACCACCATCCCGACCATGTCGAAGCCAATCTGGCGCTGAAGACACGCTATGATGCGACGATCATCGGACCGGAAAACGAGGCGTCGAAAATTCCGGGCATCGACATGACCATCGGCGATGGCGGCGATTTCGAATTCGCCGGCCACAAGGTGCATGTCTACGAAACACCGGGGCACACGGCAGGACATATCTGTTTCCATTTTCCCGACGACAAGCTTCTGTTTTCCGCCGACACACTGTTTGCGCTCGGCTGTGGACGGCTGTTCGAGGGCACCCCGGCGCAGATGTGGAACTCGCTGCAGAAACTGCTGGCGCTGCCCGACGACACCACCGTTTATTTCGGCCATGAATATACCCTGTCGAATGCCCGGTTCGCGGTGACGGTCGATCCGGACAACGCGGCCCTGAAGAGCCGTAGCGCCGGGATCGAGGCCCTGCGCGCCGAGGGCGGCTTTACCGCGCCGACGACATTGGGGCTGGAAAAGACAACCAACCCTTTCCTGCGGCCGCACGATCCCGCGATACGAGCTCATCTGCAGATGGAAAACGCCACGGACGCCGAAGTCTTTGCCGAGATCCGCAAACGCAAGGACAATTTTTGATGGACGTTCAACTACCGCTATCGGCCAAGGCCATCCTCGAAACGCTGAAACTGGAGCGCCATCCGGAAGGCGGCTGGTACATCCAGACCTTCAAGGACAAGGCGGGCGGCCCGCGCGGCCATTCCACCGCCATCTACTACCTGCTGGAGCGCGGCGAACACTCGCACTGGCACCGTGTGCGTGACGCGGCCGAGGTCTGGCATTTCTATGCGGGAGCACCACTATCGCTCAGCATTGCCGAGGACGGCAAGCCGGCGTCCACCGTCACGCTCGGCTCGAACATTCTGATCGGCGAACTGCCGCAGGCCGTGGTACCGGCCAACTGGTGGCAGTCGGCAACCTCGCTCGGCGCCTGGACGCTGGTCGGCTGCACGGTCTCGCCGGGCTTCGACTTCGCCGCCTTCGAGATGGCCCCCGCGGACTGGACGCCACCGGAAGCGTGAACCTTACTCGGCCGGCTGAGGAGCCGCCTTGCGGTCACGGAAGATGATGTCCTTGGCCGCAAGCACCGCGCCGCCGGTCACCAACAGGCAGGCGAGCGTGATGCGCACGGAGGGCTCGGCAAAACCGAAAGCGATCAGCACCAGCGTCGAGAGCACCGGCGCCGCATAGCTGGCGACGCCGAGGATCTGGATATTGCCGTTCTTGACGCCGTAATCCCAGGCGTAGAAGGCCGCACCGACCGGCAAAAGGCCGAGACCCGCAACCGCGACCCATTGCGTCGCCGTCTCCGGCCAGACCGTTGTTTCCAGGCCGAGATGGCAGAGGAAGGACAGGGCCGCCGTCGCCAGGCAGAAGCCGGTGACGACATCCGTCGAAACCGCATCGAATCGCCGCGTCAGCAGCGAATAGCCCGACCAGGTGAAGGCGCAGGCGAGAGCCGCGCCATAGCCCATGGCATAAGCGTCATCGAACTGCACGCCATCGCGCGCCACGATCAGGATGGTGCCGACAAGGCCGAGAATGGCCCCGGCGACATGATACCAGCGCAACCGCTCGCCCGGCAAAAGCGCCGAGCCGACGACGATCAGAAGCGGCCAGAGATAGGCGATCAGCCCGGCCTCGACGGCAGGCGCATTCCGAAGTGCGGTAAAATAGAGGAAGTGATAGCCGAACAGGCCGGCAATGCCGACGATCCAGACCTTGGCAGGCTGCCGCAGAAGCGCCAGCCGCTCCGGCTTCAGAGCCAGCACCACAAGGCCGGGAATGCTGCCGATGGAAAAGCAGATGGCCGAAAGCTGGAAGGGCGGCATGGTTCCCGAGGCCGCCGTGAACAGGGCCAGCAGCGACCACATGAGGATCGCCGAAAAACCGATCAGCGTTGCCTTGACTTTCATGCGTCTGCCCCCGGCCTGAATGGATCGTCAGCTTCCGAACCGCGTCGCCCAGATGGTCACCGGGCCGTAGCTGGTCGGAATCCTGACATAGACCGGAGCATATACATTCACCGCGTCGGCCTTGGCAAACCAGATCTCCATGGTTTCCAGCTTGCGCAGGTAGTCAACATCCTCGCGCCCCTTGCGGTAGCCGGATTTCGGCACGAACTGGATGCCACAGACGATGACATCGCCTTTGAAGCCATCCGTCTTGAAAGGCTTGGTGCCCTTTGCCGACAGCTTCAGGTCCATGCGCGATTCGCCGTCGAAGATCGGCACGCTTTTCGGGCATACCTTCGTGTCGCCCGGGAAGATCAGTCCGGAAAGCGGATCGACGACATTGCGCATGTCCTCCTTGGTCACCGGCACCCAGTTCTTCGGGATCTTGCGCGCCGGCTTCATCGAGGCCGAGGTGACGTCGCCGTCGCGGAACTGCACGTCGATCGCCCGGCGCTTCTTGCCCGTCTGGTAGCGGACCGAATATTCCGAAGCGCTCAACCGGTCGCGGCCGACAACACCGGACACGGAGGTCTGGCCGGATGTCTTGGCGAAGATGTCGGCAAGCCCCGCCGAATTCATCGTGCCGGAAATGGTATAGCGGTTGGCGTTGAGTTCTGTATGGAACGATGCCTTGGCAATCGGCAGGCCGGCAAGGGAAATGCTGTAATCGGTAATGTGCGTCACGTCGACGGCGCGCGCCGCGCCTGTGGAAAACGTTGCCATGGCAAAAGCCAGAAGCGTCGAGACACCGATACGCCAGTTCATTCCAGATGCCCTTCCATTCCCGTTCATGCAAACCTAGCCGATACGGCGGGTTTACGGCATTTCTGCGCCGCAAACCCCGCTTTCGCCACAAGCATTAACCCATGGCCCAATAAAGTGGAATTGGCCGCCGCAAAGATGTATAGGGGCAGGGAGAATCCGAACCGATCGGCATCTCCGGCTTGAAAGACCCGCGCGTTTCTCAAGAGTTTTCCCGGAAAACGAAGGTTTGGCTTGACGCCGCGGCTCTCTCTGACTATAGAACCGCAACTTTCCAATCATGGCCAACGGAATGCGGCCTGGGCTTTTCATAGTCCGCCAACGCATGGACCGAAGGCGAAAAGAAAAATAGGTGCATCATGTCCCGTAGTTGCGAATTGACCGGCAAGGGCGTCCAGTCGGGCAACAATGTGAGCCACGCAAACAACAAGACCAAGCGCAAGTTCCTGCCGAACCTGTGCCAGGTTACGTTGATTTCCGACGTGCTCGGCCAGCGTTACCGTCTGCGTGTTTCCGCTGCAGCCCTGCGCTCGGTTGAACATCGCGGTGGTCTCGACGCGTTCCTGATCAAGGCTGACGAAGTCGAGCTGTCGATGCGCGCTCGCCTGCTGCGCCGCCAGATCGTCAAGAAGACGGCTGAAGCCGTCGCTGTCGCCGCTTAATCGGCACACTTGACTATAGAGATTAAAAGGCTTGCCTGGGCAACCGGCGGGCCTTTTTCTCGTGCAGTGATGACAATAAACCGTCCGCAGCTTGCCGGCTTTCCAAGCCCGGGGCATCGCGGATAGAGATTGCTCCAACTGGTGGCATACCCCAGGATAAAAAAATGCTGACGAACCGCACCTTCCTTCTCTATGTCGTGCTGATGACCCTGGTGGTCGTCGCCTCCAATGTCCTCGTCCAGTACCCCCTGCCCGGCTCGATCGCCGGCATGCAGCTCGGCGATCTCCTGACCTGGGGCGCCTTCAGCTATCCGATCGCCTTTCTCGTCACCGACCTCACCAACCGCCAGTTCGGACCGCGCACCGCCCGCAAGGTGGTGATCGCAGGCTTTGCCGTGGCGATTGCCCTGTCGGTGCTGGTGGCGACGCCGCGCATCGCCATCGCATCCGGCTCGGCTTTCCTGCTTGGCCAGCTTCTCGATATCTCGGTGTTCAACAGGCTGCGGGCACAGAGCTGGTGGCGCGCGCCGCTGCTCGGCTCGCTGTTCGGCTCCTTCCTCGACACGGCGATCTTCTTCTCGTTCGCCTTCGCAGCCTTCTTCGTCGTCTTCGGCCCCAACGATCCCTTCGCGCTCGAAAGCACCCCGATCCTCGGCGTGATGACGGCGGAAGCCCCCCGGTGGATCTCCTGGGCGCTCGGAGACCTCAGCGTCAAGATCATCGTCGGCCTGGTAATGCTGCTGCCCTATGGCGCCCTGATGAACGTGATCAAGCCGATGCCTGTGAAGGCAAGCTGAACTGTCTGAGGCGATAACAAGGTAGCGACGGAGCAAGCTCGCCCCCCCTCTGTCAGCTGCGCTGACATCTCCCCCACAGGCGGGGAGATTGTTCTTTTCCCTTATCGGCCTCGACTCAAACTCACCCATTTTGTCAGGGAGCCACAAAATCTCGGCCAATCTCCCCCCTTGTGAGGGAGATGTCACGGAGTGACAGAGGGGGGCGAACTTGCTCGGGGTTCCCGACTCGTCAGCCGAACCCGTCACTCCACCAGCCGGAATTCCAGCATCAGATTGCGCTCGAGGATGGAATGGTTGTCGTCGGAAACCATGATCAAGCGAATTTCGCCGTCGGGTTGGACGATGACGTCCAGCCCTTCCATATTGTCGATCTGGTAGCCCATGTCGGCATTCAGCAGCACCTCGCCATCAACGGCGGCACCGGGTTTGATTTCCGCGCCCTTGATGCGCCGGACCTGCATGCCGATGCCTTCGGCAAAGCTGAACCGGCGCTCCAGCAGCAAAAGGTCGCCATTCGGCAGGAACGCGCCGTCAGTCACGGCGAAAGGAGCCTTCTGGACGACACCGAAGAGGCCCTTGCGCGGGCCGTCAAGAATGGCGGCGAGCAGATGACCGGCCTTGTCGAAGCTTAGCTCCGAGACGACGACGGCGCCGCCTGCGAGCGGGCTGTCCTTCGGCGAAACGGCGATGGTTTCCAGCCCGCGATTGGGGCGCAGTGATTTCGGCGGAATGAGGATGGGAAGGCTTGCAAGCGGCCGGGACTGCGCAAAACCGGGATCCGGATAGACATCGACGCGGTGAAACCCCTCGTAGCTGGCCAGAACCGCGCCGTCGCGAAAAGCAACCCCTTCGCAGTCCATCCGTTCCTTGACCTGCTCCGAGCGCCCATTGGCATCGATCATCGACGTGACGGTGAGATCGCTCGTTCCGGCCAGCCGGCCCTTGCCGTCACGCTCGATTTCGCCCTCGACCCAATGACCGGTATCCATGATGGCGAGGAAAGACTTGCGGTCCGGGCGAAAGCGAATCGAGGATATCGCGCCAAGCAGTGCATTCGACGACGACATCTCGATGCCGCCGATGAACTCCAGCTTGCCGAACCGTTTCTGGTCCGAGCCGATCTTGAAGTTCTCGATCTGCCGGCTTTTCACCGGAACGGTCTCCGCAGCCGGGAGCGTCGCGGCCGCGCAGGGCATGACGGTCAGTGTCAGGCAAAGGACGGCAGCCTGGATCAGTGTCGCTTTCAAACGGGTTCCTTCCGGCATGCCGGGCGGAGCGCGCAAGGCAGCTCCCGAAAAATCAACAGGCAATATGCAGGCAAGACCGGGACAGCAATCCGATGCCCCGGCCGGAAATGTCTCAGCTCGCGCGCCGGCGTGCCGGGGCAGCGCGGCGCCGTGAACTCTCGTCGTCAAACAGGGAGGCCAGCTGCTCCGTCATCGCACCCGCCAGTTCGTCGGCGTCAACGATCGTCACCGCCTTGCGGTAATAACGCGTCACGTCATGGCCGATGCCGATCGCCAGCAGCTCGACCGGCGAGCGCGTCTCGATCTGCTCGATGACGGCGCGCAGGTGGCGCTCCAGATAATTGCCCGGATTGACCGACAGGGTGGAATCATCGACCGGCGCACCGTCCGAGATCATCATCAGGATGCGGCGCTGCTCGGAGCGGCCAAGCAGGCGGTTATGCGCCCAGATCAGCGCCTCGCCGTCGATATTTTCCTTGAGAAGCCCTTCGCGCATCATCAGGCCGAGATTGCGGCGGGCGCGGCGCCATGGGGCATCGGCAGACTTGTAGACGATGTGGCGCAAGTCGTTGAGGCGGCCCGGCGTCTGTGGCTTGCCGCTGGCCAGCCACTTCTCGCGCGATTGCCCGCCCTTCCAAGCCTTGGTGGTGAAACCGAGGATCTCCACCTTGACGCCGCAGCGCTCCAGCGTGCGGGCCAAAATATCGGCGCAGGTGGCCGCGACCGTGATCGGCCGGCCGCGCATCGAGCCGGAATTGTCGATCAGCAGCGTCACCACCGTATCGCGGAAGTTGGTATCCTTCTCGCGCTTGAAGGAGAGCGGCTGCATCGGATCGATGATCAAGCGCGTCAGCCGCGCCGGATCGAGATAGCCCTCCTCCAGGTCGAATTCCCAGGAGCGGTTCTGCTGCGCCATCAGACGGCGCTGCAGCCGGTTGGCCAGACGGCCGACCGCACCCTGAAGATGGGCCAACTGCTTGTCGAGGAAGGCGCGCAGCCGGTCGAGCTCGGCCTCGTCGCAGAGTTCTTCGGCCGTGGTGGTTTCGTCGAATTCCTCGGTGAAGACGCCGTAGTCGACCTTCTCGTTGAAATCGTCGAAGGGATGGTTCGGCCGCTTGACCTCACCGGGCGTCTCGCTGTCGTCCTCGCCATCATCCGACATCTCGTCTTCGGAGATCTCGGCACCGTCCATCTCGCCTTCGTCCATCTGCTCGTCGGCGGATTCGTTCTCGTCGGCGGGCGCGGCATCGGCGCCGGCATCCTCGTCGGAGCTGTTTTCATCCTGCTCCTGGCTGCGCGGCTGGTCTTCGTCGGTCTGGGTGTCCTGATCGTCGGGTTCGACCTCGTCGTCGCCGTACTTTTCAGCGACGTCCATCGAGGTCAGCATATCGCGCACGACGCGGGCGAAAGCCTGCTGATCGTTGACCGCAGCCGACAGGTTCTCCATATCGCCGGCGGCTTTTTCCTCGATGAAATCGCGCCAGAGGTCGAGCACCTTGCCGGCCGAGGCCGGCGGCTTCTGACCGGTCAGCTTTTCACGCACGATCAAGGCAACGGCCTCTTCGAGCGGCGCATCCGCCTGACGGTCGATATTGCCGAAATTGGCCCGGGCATATTTCTCGTCGAGCATCGACGTCAGGTTGCCGGCAACGCCGCTCATCCGCAGCGAACCGATCGCCTCCACGCGCGCCTGTTCGACGGCATCGAAGATCACCCGGGCATCGGCGCCCTGCGGCGACATGGTCGCATGGATGCGGGGGTTGTGGCAGGCCTTGCGCAGCGCCATCGAATCGCCGAGTCCGCGGGTCACCGCCAGCTCCTGGCGCGTCGGCCGCTTGGAGATTTCCGGCAGCCGCACGCGCTCGCCGGAAAGACCCGGGCGCTCGTTGGCAAATACCACTTCGACTTCCGGATCACCGGCGATCGAGCGGATGCAGCCGGTCAGCGCGCGGCGGAACGGCTCCACATCGACGACCCCGGCCGGTCTTGCTTTCGAATTATCGCCCCGGCCTGCCATGGATCAGGCCGTGGCTTCGAGCACGATATTGGCAGCGCTTTCCTTCAGCTCGACACCGAAGGCGCGCTGATAGTGTTCCGCCACCAGCGCCCGCTCCAGTTCGTCGCACTTGTTGAGGAAGGTAACGCGGAAGGCAAAGGCGATATCGCCGAAGATATGCGCGTTTTCAGCCCAGGTGATGACGGTACGCGGGCTCATGACGGTCGACAGATCGCCATTGATAAACGCGGCGCGGGTCAGATCGGCAACGCGGACCATCTTCGACACCGTCTCGCGGCCCCGGTCCTTGGCGAAGCCCTTGACCTTGGCGGCGACGATATCGACTTCGTTGTCATGGGGCAGATAGTTGAGCGTGGTGACGATCGACCAGCGGTCCATCTGCGCCTGGTTGATCTGCTGCGTGCCGTGATAGAGGCCGGTCGTGTCGCCGAGACCGACGGTATTGGCTGTTGCAAACAGGCGGAAGGCTGGGTGCGGCCTGATAACGCGGCTCTGGTCGAGCAGCGTCAGGCGGCCCGACGATTCGAGCACGCGCTGGATGACGAACATCACATCCGGGCGGCCGGCGTCGTATTCGTCAAAGACCAGCGCGACATTGTGCTGGTAGGCCCAGGGCAGGATGCCGTCCTTGAATTCGGTGACCTGCATGCCGTCCTTGACGACGATGGCGTCCTTGCCGACGAGATCGATACGGCTGACATGGCTGTCGAGGTTGACGCGCACGCACGGCCAGTTGAGGCGGGCCGCGACCTGTTCGATATGGGTCGATTTGCCGGTGCCGTGATAGCCCGACACCATGACGCGGCGGTTGTGGGCAAAGCCAGCGAGAATGGCAAGCGTGGTTTCGCGGTCGAACAGATAGTCCGGATCGAAGTCCGGCACATAGGCATCGGCCTTGGAATAGGCCGGTACGCGCAGGTCGCTATCGATGCCGAAAGCGTCTCGGACGGAAACTGTCGTATCGGGGAGGTTGGAAATATCGAGGTCTACCTTGCTCATCATGTCTCCAGCACGGAAAGCCCCTTGATTCGCTTGGCGGGGGCATCCCGTCTATGCCTTTTTAATGTGTGACCGTAATAAAACGGGTTCCTAGCAGAAGCCAGCCTGTTTTAACAATTGATATGCCTGGATCACGGCGCGAAAACGCTCTTCCGATCCCCTGTCTCCGCCATTTGCATCGGGGTGATGCTTTTTTACAAGCTCTTTGTAGGCCGTTTTGACATCGGCGGCCGTCGCGTTGGCATGCAGGCCGAGCGTTTCGAAGGCTTTGGCCTCCAGCGTCTTCAGCTTGCGCAGGCGCGGCTCCTGGCGCTGCGCACGGGCTCGCGCCTGGTCGACGAAGCCGAAGGGGTCGCGCATGCGGGCCTGCGCGCCGGCCGAACCGGAGCGCTGCTGCGACTGTTGCGGCGCATTCTTGGCATTCTTGTTCACCCCCACCGTCCAGGTCGGGCGATGGCCGGTGATCGCCTCTTTCTGGTAGCGGGCGATCTCGCTGTCGGACAGGCCGGAAAAGTAGTTGTAGCCCTTGTTGTATTCCTTGACGTGCTCGAAGCAGAACATGAAAAATTCGTTCTCGGCATTGCGGCCGACCGGCGCACGGTGGACAGCATTCTCCTCGCACCCGTCCCACTGGCATTTGGGTGCCATCGGCTCCGGTTTCTGGTTCACCCTGCGGCGCGTCCGGATCCCGTCAAAATATTTTGAATCAAGTTTCATGGCGCTAATTATGGGGCGTGGCGGGCGCCACAACAAGAATTGACAAATCGGAATGTTGCAGGCTTTGTGAAGGCATTTTGCACCGCGCAAAAAGCAATCCGGGAACGGCCTTCGGTCGCAAACCGATGCCCACGGAAAAGCCAGAGAAACGGGGCTAAAACATGTCGCTTCAAAGCCGCATCGAAACAAAACTCACCGCGGCCTTTTCGCCCGAACGGCTTGTCGTCGTCAACGAAAGCCATCTGCATGCCGGCCACCATCCGGATATCGACGGCACCGGCGAAACCCATATGCGAGTGCGCATCGTCTCCAGCGCTTTTATCGGCATGAGCCGCATTGCCCGCCACCGCGCCATCAACGAGATCCTGAAGTCGGAAATCGACGCGGGATTGCACGCGCTGGCGATCGAGCCGGCTGTTCCCGGGGAAACAACCCGCTGGTAGACCGGCGCGTAGATTACCCCCAGTACCGGGCTGAACCCGCCTGCATTCAAGGCCCGGTCGAATTGACGGTTCCGGGTCCTGCATTTACAATTGCAGCGGGTGGAGAAGAACAGGATCGCGTGATCCGTTAAAGTTTACGGCATACAGAAAATTTAATCTTTCAGGTGGGACCGGTTTCCGTTTGTCCGGCCAGCCTTGTTTTTTGAGGTCAAGACGATGCTCAGGAGGTTTGGGCTTGTCGCGGTGTTTTTCGCCGCGTTTTTATCAATGGGTTATGCATCGGCAGCAACGCCGGCCGGCAAGAAAGTCGCGCTGGTGATGGGCAACAGTGCCTACAAGCACGCCGTCGAGCTGCCCAATCCGAAGAACGACGCCAAGCTGATGGCGGAGACATTCCGCGCGGCGGGCTTCACCGTGATCGAGGGCGAGGATCTCGACAAGGTGGCGATGACCGCGCTGGTCGATCAGTTCACCGAGATCGCCTATGATGCCGAGATCGCGGTCGTCTACTATGCCGGCCACGGCCTGCAGGTCGATGGGCGCAACTATCTCGTGCCGATCGACGCGCAGCTGGAAAAGGCGGCGCAGTTGCAGACCCGCACCGTTCCGGCCGAAAAATTCCTCGCCGCCCTGCCGCCGGATCCGGCGGTCAGCATCATCATTCTCGATGCCTGCCGCGACAATCCGCTGGCCCGTTCGCTGGCCAAGGTCTTGCCGGCCAGCCGCTCGGCATCGATGGGCGTGGGGCTGGCGCCGGTGCAGGCCAACGGCCAGAGTTCCGGGGCCGGTGGCTTGCTGATCGCCTATGCGACCGACCCGGGCGCCGTCGCCTATGACGGCAAGGGCATCAACAGCCCCTACACCGCGGCTCTCGCACGGCACCTGACGACGCCGGGCCTCGAAATTCAAAGCGCCCTGACGCGGGTCCGCGCCGACGTATCGGAGGCGACAGGCGGAGCCCAGCACCCCTGGCACAATGCCTCGCTTTCCCGCGAGGTCTTTATCGGTGGCGATGCGGCGGCTCAGGCAGCGGCAGTCGTGCCGAACGCGGTCAAGCCCTCGGGCGAGGCCACAAGCGCAGCCGGTGCGAACGACGTCAACTGGACTGTTGAGCAGAAGCTTTGGGAAGAGGCGTCCAAGCGCAACACAGTGGCACATTACGAACTGTATCTGCAGCAATACCCGGCCGGCAATTTCGCAACGCTGGCCAAGCTCAACCTCGATCAGCTGAAAGCAACGGCCACGACCCAGGTCGCAGCCGTGGCGCCGGCCGGCGAGGCAACGGCCTCCGCATCGCAGGTGAGAACCGCGGTATCCGTTCCCGACGACGTCAAGCTGACCGTCGGCACGCCGGAGACGGAGGCCCTGCTCAACCTCGATCGCAATGACAGGATCGATCTCCAGCTCAGGCTCGGGGCGCTGGGCCACGTGACCGGTGGAGCGGATGGTACGCTCGGTGCCAAATCGCGCACGGCCATCGGTGCCTGGCAGCGGCAGAACGGGATGGTCGAAACGACTTATCTGACGGAGCAGCAGCACATGTTCCTCACCGTCCAGACCGATCCGATGATGCCGCAGATCCGGGCGCAGTTCGAAGCCCAGAAGAAGGCTGCCATAGCGGTGCGCAAGGCGCAGGCGCCGGTCCGCCAGAAAGTGGCGGGACAACAGCGGGTCAGGCGGCAGCACCACCAGGAAGACACGCTGGAAGGCCCGGTCGAGCGCCGGGGCAACAGCGGCGGCGCGGACCCGGCCGGTGCAGCCTTCGCCGGCGGCCTGATCGGCGGCGCCCTTGGCGGCATTCTCAGCAACCGCTGAAGCCGGCTATTTCGTTACTCGCGGCCTTCGCCCTGCACCAGGGGCGGAGGCGTTGCTGCGTCATCCGCCGGCCTGATCCGCAGCCGCGTGATGCGGTTCTTCACCCGCTTCATCACGATGAAGCGCTTGCCGTAGAAGGTGAACGCCTGCCGCTCCTCGGGAATGGTCTTCGATTCGTGGATGACGAGGCCGGCGACCGTCGTCGCCTCCTCGTCCGGCAGGGTCCAGTCGAGCGCCCTGTTGAGGTCGCGGATCGGCACGCTGCCATCGACGACGATCGAACCGTCGGCTTCCTGGCGCACGCCCTGGATTTCCAGATCGTGTTCGTCGGAGATATCACCGACGATCTCCTCCAGAATATCCTCCAGCGTCACCAGCCCCTGAACCTCGCCATATTCATCGACGACGATGGCAAAATGCGCCTTGCGGCGCAGGAAGGCATTGAGCTGGTCCTTGAGATTGGTCGTATCCGGCACGAACCACGGCTTTTGCGTAATCCGGCTGATATCGAGATTTTCCGGCTCGACATCCGGCTCGGCCAGCGCGCGCAGGAGATCCTTGGCATGGACGACACCGATGATGTTGTCGGTCGAGCCGCGCCAGACCGGCATGCGGGTATAGGGGCTTTCGAGAACCGCGCGGACCGCGACTTCCGGCGCATCGTCGGCATTGATGCCGCGCATCGAGGTGCGGTGGATCATGATGTCGGAGACTTCGAGCTCACCCAGATCGAGCACGCCGCCCAGCCGGTCGCGATCGGCCTTGATGACCGAGCCTTCGCGATGCAGCAGGTCGACCGCGCCGCGCAGCTCCTCATGCGCCGTCAGCATCGGCGTATCGGACGACAGGTTGAAACCGAAGACACCAAGGATGCGCCGGACGATCCAGTTCACAAGGCCCGAAACCGGGCCGACCACCAGCACGAAGAGATTGACGGTGCGCGACACACCAAGCGCAAACCGGTCCGGCGACGAGATCGCCCAGCTCTTCGGCAGCACTTCGGCGAAGATGACGAGAATCACGGTCATCGCCAGCGTCGCATAGGCAACGCCGGACGTGCCGAAGAAATGCAGAAACAGACTGGTGGCGATGGACGAGGAGAGGATATTGGCGA
Source organism: Pararhizobium polonicum (assembly GCF_001687365.1). GTDB lineage: Bacteria > Pseudomonadota > Alphaproteobacteria > Rhizobiales > Rhizobiaceae > Pararhizobium > Pararhizobium polonicum. The sequence continues at coordinate 406,627 of NZ_LGLV01000007.1, read as the reverse complement.
GATTGTTGCCGATCAGCAGCGCACCGATCAGCCGGTCGCGCCGCTCGATCAGCCGGTTGACGAGGCCGGCGCGCTCATCGCCATTGGCCTCCAGGGTGTGCATGCGGGCGCGGGAAGCCGCCGTCAACGCCGTCTCGGAACCTGAAAAGAAAGCCGACAGGACGATCATCAGCAGGATGATCAGGATGCCCGGAGCGTAGTCCGCCAGGAAAACCGTGAATGTCTCGTTGCTCATCCCGGATGTTTTTCCTCAAGAAACCGCAACACTTCATTGGCCGGCACGTCATCGGCGACGAAGGACTGGCCGATGCCCCGCGTCAGGATGAAGGTCAGCTTGCCGCCCTTCACCTTCTTGTCCTGGGCAATGGCGTCCATCAGCTTTTCCGCCGGTGGCAGCGTGCCCGGAATGTCGTTCATGCGGGTCGGCAGGCCGACCGCTTTCAGATGCGTTTCGACCCGCGTCGCGTCGTCGGGGCTTGCCAGGTTCATACGCGCCGAAAACTGATGCGCCAGCACCATGCCGATCGCCACGCCCTCGCCATGCACGAGCCGCCTTCCATCATACTGGGTCGCCGCTTCCAGCGCATGCCCGAAAGTGTGCCCCAGATTGAGCAGCGCACGCCGGCCGTTCTCGCGCTCGTCGGCGGCGACGACATCGGCCTTGGCCTGGCAGCTGATGGCGATCGCCTCGATCCGGGCCTCACCGCCGGCAAACACCGCCTGCCAGTTCTTTTCCAGCCAGGCGAAGAAATCCGGCTTGTCGATCAGCCCGTATTTGGCGACCTCCGCATAACCGGCCCTGAATTCACGCGGGCTCAGCGTGTCGAGCACGTCGGTATCAGCCAGCACCAGATCCGGCTGATGGAAGACGCCGATCAGGTTCTTGCCATGCGGCGAGTTGATGCCGGTCTTGCCGCCGACGGAACTGTCCACCTGCGCCAGAAGCGATGTCGGAATCTGGATGAAACGCGAGCCGCGACGGGCGATGCCGGCGGCAAAGCCGGTGAGATCGCCGATGACGCCACCGCCGAGCGCGATGACCGCGTCGTTGCGCTCGATCCGGGCGCCGAGGATCGCCTCGCAGACGGGGATCAGATGTTCGAAGCTCTTGGTCTTTTCGCCGGCCGGCAGGACAAGCGACACGGCCTCGATGCCCTTTTCCTTGAGGCTTGCCATCAAAGGCTCCAGATAGAGCGGTGCGACGTGCTCGTCGGTAATCACAGCCATGCGGCGGCCCTTCAGGCGTCCGGCGATCTCGCCTGCGGCAGTGGCGATCAGGCCGGGGCCGATGAGGATGTCGTAGGAACGGTCGCCGAGATCGACGCGGACGGTTTTCGGGGCGGCGGACAGGCTGGCACGGGTCATGGCTTCACTTCTTCGGGATGGTGGCGAGAGCGGCAAGAACCTCTTCCACCATCACCTCCTTCTTCACATCGCGGGAGAGCACGGTCAAATCCGCCTCGGCATAGATCGGATAACGGGCGTGCATGAGGTTTTCGAGCGTCTGTTTCGGGTTTTCGGTCTTCAGAAGCGGCCTGCTGTCGCGTTTGTTGACACGCTCCCACAAAACATCGAGTTCGGCATTGAGCCAGACCGACAGACCGTGGCGCTTGATATGCTTGCGCGTGCGCTCGTTGATATAGGCGCCGCCGCCGGTGGAGACGACACGCGGGCCCGATTGCAGCAGACGCTTGATGACGCGGGCCTCGAGCGAGCGGAACTCCTCTTCACCGTAAGCCGCGAAAAGTTCGCTGATCGTCATGCGCGAGACGCGCTCGATCTCATGGTCGGAATCGATGAAAGGCACGCCGAGGGCAGCGGCCGTCATCCGGCCGACCGCCGATTTGCCGGCCCCCATCAGACCGACGAAGACGAGGTTCCGTCGCCCGAGTGCGGCCTTCGCCTGCTCGATCAGCGCCTCGGAAACCGGTTCGATCACGTCGCTCATGCAGTTTCAATTTCCCCGTTCCGCACCGGTATCGACAAATCGGCGGGAAGCGTCAAGACATGGCGGCCTACATGATGGCACGAAACCGGCGGTGACACGGCGGTTCTTGCACTTGCAAACAGGCATGGTCATATAGATCGCTGACCCGAGGAGTTGAAAATGCCCACCCTGTTCCGATTCCTGTCCATCTGCGCCCTGATCGCCGGCGTGATTTATGGAACGATGGTGGCACTGGTGACCTTCGTCAATCCGGTGGAGCGCGACGTGACCATCCGCATCCCGTCCGAGCGGATCAACAAGCCGCAATGATCGATCTTTCCGCCGCCCATATGGAGTCCTTCCTGGAGATGATGAGCGCCGAACGCGGCGCCGCCAACAACACGCTCCTGTCCTATGAACACGACCTGGAGGATGCCTCCTCCTTCCTCAAGCAGCGCGGCGTCAAGCCGACTGACGCCACCTCGGATGATCTGCGCGCCTATCTTTCCCATCTCGCCCAGCAGGGCTTCAAGGCATCGTCGCAGGCGCGCAGGCTCTCGGCACTAAGGCAGTTCTACAAGTTTCTCTATGCCGAAGGGCTGCGCACCGACGATCCGACCGGGGTGCTCGATGCGCCGAAGAAAGCCCGCCCGCTGCCGAAAGTGCTGAGCATCGACGATGTTTCCAAACTGATCGGCCGGGCGGAACAGGAAGCAGCCGAGGGCGGCAGCGATCCCGTGGCGCGACTGCGCATGCATGCACTGATCGAGCTGCTCTATGCCACCGGCATGCGGGTGAGCGAACTGGTCTCGCTGCCGGCGTCCGTGCTGGCCCAGAACGGACGGTTCCTCGTCATTCGCGGCAAGGGCAACAAGGAGCGCTTGGTACCACTGTCGCACTCGGCGATCCGCGCCATGCAGGCCTATGGCACCGCCATGGCCAGCGACAATGCCGCGCAGAAAACACCGCCGCCGGAAAGCCTCTGGCTTTTCCCCTCGTCGGGCAAGGCCGGCTACCTGCCACGGCAGGTTTTTGCCCGCGACCTGAAGGATCTGGCCGCCCGCGCCGGCATCCGGGTCGCGGCGATTTCGCCGCATGTGCTGCGCCATGCCTTTGCCAGTCACCTTCTGGCCAACGGCGCGGACCTGCGCGCCGTGCAGGAACTTCTCGGACATTCGGACATTTCAACGACACAAATCTATACCCATGTGCTGGAAGAACGGCTGCATCAGCTGGTCCAGAACCATCACCCTCTTGCCAAACAGGCGAAAAAACAGGATTAGGAGCGCCAGAACACTTGGCCGGAACGACTGGCATCGTCACATCCATGGCCACTGGCGCAATATGATCGGAAACGCATCACATGCACAATTATCTCGATTTCGAAAAACCAATCTCCGATCTCGAAGGCAAAATTCACGAGTTGAAGAAGATTGCCAGCGAAGATGAGAGCATCGATACGGCAGACGAGGTCGAGCGTCTGGAAGTCCGCACCCGCGAGGCGATGGCGGAGATCTATTCCAAGCTGAACCCCTGGCAGAAGACGCAGGTCGCGCGCCATCCGCAGCGCCCGCATTTCCAGGAATATGCAGCCAGCCTGTTCACCGAATTCACGCCGCTCGCCGGTGACCGCAAGTTTGCCAATGACGAGGCGATCCAGGCCGGTCTTGCGCGCTTCCGCGGTACTCCTGTCGCCGTCATCGGCCAGGAAAAAGGCAACGACACCAAGTCGCGCATCAAGCACAATTTCGGCAGCGCCCGCCCGGAAGGATACCGCAAGGCGATCCGCGTCATGGAAATGGCCGACCGTTTCGGCCTGCCGCTGATCACCCTGATCGATACCGCCGGCGCCTATCCGGGCATTGGGGCGGAAGAGCGCGGCCAGGCGGAAGCCATCGCCCGTTCGACAGAAATGTGCCTCAACATGCGCGTGCCGATCGTCTCCGTCGTCATCGGCGAAGGTGGTTCGGGCGGCGCCATCGCCATTGCCACGGGCAGCCGCGTCTACATGCTGGAGCACTCGATCTACAGCGTGATCTCGCCGGAAGGTGCCGCCTCCATCCTCTGGCGCGACAGTACCCGCGCCAAGGAAGCCGCCACCAACATGAAGATCACCGCCGAAGACCTGAAATCGCTGGGGATCATCGACGGCATCATCGGCGAGCCCGTCGGCGGCGCGCATCGTGATCCGGCCGCCGTGATCGAAAAGACCGGCACCGTGATCGCCGACGCGCTGAAGGAGCTTTCGGGCCGCACCGGCGACCAGTTGCGCTCCGACCGCCGCCAGAAATATCTGAGCATTGGACGCCAGCTCTAAGGATATTTTCTGGATTCAGGCGCGTTCGGCGGCCAAACTGCGGGCGCCGTCCAACCTTGGCCATATTCCTGCGCTCAGGAACGGGTGGGGTAAGGCGGACCTGCACGATTAAGATTTTGTGAAGTATAAGGACGTATTGATTCCCTGCGATCCGTCTCGATGGGAACGCCACGTTCGACAATTTTCTTGATGGGCCTTTGCCGATGCGTCTGACACATCTTGTTGCCACCGCTGCCATCGCCGCACTGCTTTCGGGCTGCACCGCCAACGAGGCGATGGATACGGTCGACGTCGACCTCAAGAAGGTCTCCAGCAAGGTCAACTACCAGCTTTCCGGCAAGATCGTCCAGAAGATGCAGGCTATGAACATGGCGAAGGAATCGCCGATCATGCTGCGCATCTTCAAGGAGGAAGGCGTGCTCGAGGTCTGGAAGGCCAATGCCTCCAACCGCTTCGAAATGCTGCGCCAGTACAAGATCTGCGCCTGGTCGGGCAAGCTCGGCCCCAAGGTCAAGGAAGGCGACCGGCAGGCGCCGGAAGGCTTCTATCCGATCTCGCCGGGCCAGATGAACCCGAATTCCAGTTATTACCTTGCCATCAATACAGGTTTCCCCAACCGTTTCGACCAGGCCAATGGACGCTTCGGCACCAATCTGATGATCCATGGCGCCTGCTCGTCGTCCGGCTGCTATTCGATGACCGACGAGCAGATGCAGGAAATCTTTGCGCTTTCCCGGGATGCCTACAAGGGCGGCCAGCAGGCAATCCAGCTTCAGGCCCTGCCCTTCCGCATGACGGCGGAAAACATGGCGAGGCACAAGGACAGCCCGAATATCGACTTCTGGAACATGCTGAAACCCGGCTACGACCAGTTCGAGATCACCAAGCGACCGCCGGAAGTCAACATCTGCGAGAAGAAGTACGTCTTCAACCAGCAGACGGACGGCAAGTTCTCACCCACCGGCCAGTGCCCGGCGATGTCGACGCCACCCGCGATGGAGGTGGCGCTGCAGTCCTATAACAAAAAATACAATGACGACTATGCCAAGGCGACCAAGAAGCTGGCCGGCCTGGTCTGGTACGAGCCAACGGAAGCCGAGCGCAAGGCGATCGTCGCCAAGCAGCGCGTCGGCAAGGAACTGGCCTATGCACCAACAGGCACGTCGCTTGACGCCGGCAAGCTGATGAAGGTCGCCGATCTCGAAAAGCAGGAAGCCCGCCGCGCCGAGTTGGAAGAGGCCAAGAAGGCGATCGAAGTTCAGCAGGCCGAACTGGAAAAAACCACCCGCAACGGCAAGAGTATCCCGGTACCGGTGGAAAACCCGTTGCCGAAGCCGGTCATGCAGGCCGCTGCCGAACAGACGGCCCCGGCACGGAAAGGTTTCTGGGGAGGCCTGTTTTCCAGAAGCGGTACTGATGCACAGAAACTGGAGCCGGCAGCCGTCGAGCCCGTTGATGCTGCAGCCTTGCAGCCCGCCGATCCAAAGCAGACCACGCAGAAACCGGCGGCTGTCGCGACAGTGCACCCGGCCGCCACTGAGACGGCGAAGAAGCCGGCCGGTGCTGCGGTACAGACAACCGCCACAACCGAGGCGGCACCCGTGGCCGAGCAGGCCGTTGCTGAGCAACAGCCGAAAAAGCGTCCGTTCTGGAAAATCTGGGGCAATTGATGCCTGAGACGGACAGCCTGCCGACCGCTGGCGTGATCTACGATCTCAAGGGGCTGAAATGCCCCTTGCCGGTGCTGAAGACCCGCAAGCGCATGCTGACCCTTGCCCCCGGCGCGCTGATCACCATCGAGACGACCGACCCGCTTGCTGTCATCGACATTCCGCATTTCTGCAACGAGGATGGCCACACGCTGGCGCAATCCGAGGCACTGGCTACCGGGCACCGGTTCACAATCCGCAAGAAGGCCTGATCGTTAATCGGCCGGTCCGTCATCCGCCACGAGGTTGTGATCCTGCCATTCGCTTTTCGGAATCCCGGCCCCCACCAGGAAGGCAAACGCGGTCACCTTGGCCATGTCCGGCGTGACGTCACAGGTGAAGCGAATATTGTACCATTGGCTCTTGCTGCGGAATGCGCCGCCGTTCGCCTCCAGCCTGTTTCCGGCCAGCATCACATCCGCCATCGCATAGGCGACGATAAAATCGGGCTGAAAGCTGGCCTTCCAGACATGAACCTGCTCCATCGCCTCGATATTGCAGAGCTGCACGATACGCTCTGACGAAGCGAGTTCCTTCATTGCCTTTCGCGCCTTGGCGCTGCGCGGATCGGCCAGAACCTTGGCCGACATGAGATGGGTGGCACGGACCATGCCGCCCACCGCATTCGCCGGCCGGTCCGTCGGCAGTTCGGTAAAATCAGGGGGTTTCTGCTCGACCTGCGGTGATACGGAGGCTTCCACCGGCTTCTGGGCGGGCGTTTCGGTGGCAGACGCCCCGTTCGCAGCGTCGAACTCCTGCGGTGTCAGAACATCGACGCTGACACTGTCTTCCGGCGCCAGAACCTGCGGGCGTGGCGCCACAACAAGCAGCAGCGCCAGCCCGATCGCCAGATGGATGGCGAACGAAGCACCAAGGCTCCACGACCCGCTCCGGCTTCGCGGATGCGCCGGCATGGTGCCGATACTCTCATCCGCGGTGAAAACCATGCCGATCCTTTTCGACCGAAGAGTTACATCCGGAGACCGGGAACGGCGAGTGGATTGTCTTCCAGCGCCTGCCTATCCGGGCGGTCGATGCCCGGCTTGCCGGTGAAGGCGTCGAAGAGATCGCGCACGAACGCTTCCGGCAGGTCCTTGGTGATCAGCACCATCCGGGTGCGCCGGTCGGACGGGTCCGGCCAGGCGGCCAGGCGCTGCGGCGCATGGAAGACGGTCTGCACGCCATGCAGGATCAGCGGCCGGTCCGGCTTGTCGGACATGGAGACGATCGCCTTCATCCGCAGCAGCTTTTCGCCATGGGCGGAGCGCAAAAGATCGATGAACATCTCCAGCGCCATCGGATCGATCGGCCGGTCATGGACGATGCTGAAGGAGCGGATATCCGCGCCATGGCGGTTTTCATCGTGATGGTGGTGGCCGTGCGCATGATGGTCATGGCCGCAGTGCCCGTGATCATGGTGATGATCGGGATCACGGTGATGATCGGGATCATGGTCGTGGCCATCATGATCATGGTGATGGTCGTGATCCGCTGCGGCCTCGTCCTGAAGCCAGCGGCCGACATCGGCAATCTTGGTCGCCGGGTCGTAGAGCCCGCAATGGAAGGTTTCCGCCTTGCCCGCTTCCGGCAGATCGCCATCGATCATTGCCGCGCGCGGGTTCAGATCGCGGAGACGCGCCTTCAGCGAAAGGACCGCATCCGGCGTCGCCAGCGATATCTTGCTGATGACCAGGCGGTCGGCCATGGCCACCTGCTTGACCGCTTCCTCATGATTGTCGAGCGTCGAAAGGCCGTTGACCGCATCGACGACGGTGACGACGCCATCGAGCCGGTAGCTCTGGGCGATAACCGGATTGCCCATCACCGACTGCAGCACCGGGGCCGGATCGGCAAGGCCGGTGGTTTCGATGATGACGCGCTTCAGCGGCTTGATCTTGCCGGTCTGCATCCGGTCCATCAGGTCGGCGAGCGTATCGACCAGTTCGCCGCGCACCGTGCAGCACAGGCAGCCGTCGGACAGTTCGATGATGCCGTCGCTCGACGCCTCGACCAGGAGGTGGTCGAGCGAGACATCGCCGAACTCGTTGATGATGACGGCGGTATCGGTGAGATCGGGATCCTTCAGCAGCCGGTTGAGCAGCGAGGTTTTTCCAGCCCCGAGAAAACCGGTGAGGATCGACACCGGTACGGCGTTGAGAACAGAACTCATGATATGTCCGATCGGGATGCGGGAAATCAGAAAACGGGGCGCGGAACCGGAATCGGCACATTGGCGGCGTCGCCCTGCGCGCCGGCCAGCTGACTGTTGGTATCGGCCTCCGTACCGGCAATCAGGCCTGCGGAGACAAGATTGAGCGGCCGGTTGATTTCGTGAATATACGGCGACAGCAGCTTCTGCCGCCCGACCTCGTCACGATTTTCAGAGCGGACCTTGGCTGCCTTGGGATTGCAGATTTCCTTGCTGACATCGGCAACCATGTCCCGGGTCTCGCCATAAGGCGCGATCTGGCCGAGAACCGGTTTGCCCGCTCCGTTCGACGTCAGGCCGAGCTGCAGCAAGCGGGCCGATTCATCCGCCCGCCCGCCCAGGCTGTCCGCACCGAGAACGACGGAAACGACGGCACGGCCGTTGCGCGTCGCCGAGGAAACCTGATTGAAGCCGGCCGCGCAGATAAAGCCGGTTTTCATGCCGTCTGCGCCGTCGAAGCGGCCGATCAGCATATTGAGATTGGGATAGTTCTTCTTGCCGGTGGTGAAGCCTTCATAGGCGAAATACGGCGCATATTGCGGAAATTCCCGCTTGATGGTGATCGCCAGAATGGCGAGATCGCGCGCCGTCGTATATTGGCCGGGCGCCGGCAGGCCGTTGGGATTGACGAAATGCGAGGCGGTCATGCCGATCCGCGCGGCTTCCGCATTCATCTGGTTGACGAAGGCGGGCTCCGATCCGGAGACGGTTTCGCCGATCGCCACCGCGATGTCGTTGGCCGATTTGATCAACATCATCTTCAGCGCGCTATCGAGCGTCAAAGCCTGTCCGGGCTTGTAGAACATCTTGCTGGGCGGCTTGCCGGCCGCGTTCTTCGTCATCACCACGGGTGATTCAAGCGTCAGCTGGCCGGACTTCAAGGCACGGAATGTCGTATAGGCCGTCATCAGCTTGGTCAAAGACGCCGGATACCACTTCTGATAGATTTCCCGCTGTTCATAGACCTTGAGCGAATTGACGTCGATAACCAGCTGGGGATTGGCGGCGCTGGGCATGGCTGCCGCCAGAAGCGTCGCGCAGGCGCCCGTCAGGACTGCCAGTAGCTTTGCCGCGCCGCTGTTCGGAATTCCAGTTGTCACCACAATCAAACCTCGAAATTTCGGGAATTGCCTCGTATCGCCCGGCTATTTAACCTATATGGCACGGTGATGGCAAAGACCATTCTTCAGCGTCGATGCCAAAAAATCCCGTACCCCATGCCCCGCAATGGACCAACAGGAAGCCAAAATGCCTATTCTGAACCGCGCAGCAGAACTCCAGAACGAAGTCACCGAATGGCGTCGCTACCTTCATACGAAGCCGGAGCTGCTGTTCGCCGTGGAAAATACGGCAGCTTTCGTCGAAAATAAACTGAGGGAATTTGGCGTTGACGAAATCGTGACCGGCCTTGGCCGCACCGGTGTCGTTGGCCTGATCAGGGGCAATCTCGGCGACGGCCGCACCATCGGCCTGCGTGCCGATATGGACGCCCTGCCGATGACCGAGACCAGCGGCAAGCCCTGGGCTTCGACAACGGCGGGAAAGATGCATGCCTGTGGCCATGACGGCCATACCGCCATGCTGCTCGGCGCAGCCAAATACCTGGCAGAAACGCGCAACTTCAAGGGCGCGGTCGCGGTAATCTTTCAGCCCGCCGAAGAAGGCGGCGGCGGCGGCAACGAAATGGTCAAGGACGGCATGATGGAGCGCTTCTCCATCGAGGAAGTCTACGGCATGCACAATATGCCGGGCATGCCGGTCGGCCAGTTCGGCAGCCGCGTCGGCCCGATCATGGCCTCGACGGACGAATTCAACATCACCATCGACGGCCGCGGCGGCCACGCAGCGCAGCCGCACAGGACGATCGACCCGATCGTCGTCGGCTCGCAGATCGTCAACGCGCTGCAGACCATCGCCTCGCGCACCGTCGATCCGCTGGCGTCCGTCGTCGTATCGGTGACGAAATTCAATTCGGGCTTTGCCCACAACATCATTCCCGAACAGGCGATCCTGGCCGGCACCGTGCGCACGCTGATGCCGGAAGTGCGCGAACTCGCTGAAGCGCGCATCAAGCAGATCTCGGAGAATCTCGGCGCCGCCTACGGCGCCAAGATCCGGGTGGCCTACAACCGCAACTATCCCGTCACCGTCAATCATCGCCAGGAAACCGCCTACGCGCTTTCGGCAGCGGCAGGTATTGCCGGCGAAAACCAGGTCTCGGGCGATCTCGATCCGATGATGGGCGGCGAGGATTTTTCCTACATGCTGCTGGCCCGCCCCGGTGCCTTCATCTTCATCGGCAATGGCGATACCGCAGGCCTGCACAACCCGGGCTACGATTTCAACGACGAGGCGATCCCGCACGGTATTTCCTACTGGGTGAAGCTCGCCGAAACGCGGCTGACGGCCTGAACCGGCGCACGACCTGAAGAGACTGGGGATCGCGCCGATGCACGAGATAGACAAGATCGACCGGCGGATCCTCAACATCCTGCAGGCGGATGGCCGGATCACCAATCTGGAGCTGGCGGATCGCATCGGCCTGTCACCGACGGCAACCAGCGAGCGGCTGCGGCGCCTTTTGAAGGAGGGTTATGTCTCAGGCTTCGGCGCCCGGCTCGATCCGCACAAGCTGGGTTTCGGGCTGCTCGTCTTCATCGAGGTCATGCTCGACAAGACGACGCCGGAAGTCTTCGACAAATTCGCCGCCGCCATCAAGCAGGCGCCGGCCGTGCTCGAATGCCACATGGTGGCGGGCGGCTTCGACTATCTCGTCAAGACCCGCTTCGAGGACATGAACGCTTATCGCAATTTTCTGGGACAAGTGCTCTGGACACTGCCGGGCGTCAAGGAAACGCGCACCTACGCGGTGATGGAAGAGATCAAGAACGACGGGCCGCTGCCGCTGGTGTGAAGTCCCCCTGCTTCCACAACGGACCTCCGGTCACCTGAGCGGGTGGGCGATACCCTCGGCTCGATCACCACAATTTTGGTGCTTTTCAAACCGCTGGAAATCCGCCTACGCTCCAGCGCAGCTCGATCATCGAGCCATTCTTTGAGGGATCAGATGAAAAAGATTATCGCCGCCGCCGCGCTCTTGCTCGCGGCAGCCTCCACCGCCAATGCGCAAACCGTCAATGCCGGCAAATATACCGTCGAGGGCACCAATCTCGATGGGTCGAGCTATTCCGGAACGGCGGAAATAACGCTCGCCAGCGAAACCACCTGCGTGATCGAATGGGAGACCGCCGGCGTCAAATCGACCGGCGTCTGCATGCTCAACGACAACGCCTTTGCGGCGGCCTACGTCCTGGAAGACGCATTGGGGCTGGTCGTTTACCACGTCAACGGCGATGGCACCCTTGACGGCAAGTGGACGATTACCGGCAAGGACGGCTCCGGCACGGAAGTCCTGACCGAGGTCAAGTAGCCTTTAACCGGGCTGACGCGATAAAAAGGCCGGCAAGTCCAACCGAACTGCCGGCCTTTTCGTTTCAATGGCTTACAACGTCGCCATATCGATGACGAAGCGGTAGCGCACGTCGCTCTTGATGACGCGCTCATAGGCTTCGTTGACCTGATCCATCCGGATCAGTTCGATTTCGGAGACGATGTTGTGCTCGCCGCAGAAATCGAGCATCTCCTGGGTCTCCTTGATCGAGCCGATCATCGAGCCGGCAATGCTGCGGCGCGAGGGAACGAGCGAGAAGGCATGCACAGGTACCGGCTTTTCCGGAATGCCGAGCAGCACCAGCGTGCCATCGACCTTGAGCAGGCCGAGATAGGCATTCCAGTCGATTTCCGCCGAGACGGTGCACAGGATGAGATCGAACGTGCCTGCCAGCGTCTTGAAGGTTTCGGCATCACCGGTGGCGTAATAATGATCGGCACCGAGTTTCAGACCGTCTTCCTTCTTCGACAACGTCTGGCTAAGCACAGTCACATCAGCGCCCATCGCATGGGCGAGCTTGACGCCCATATGGCCGAGACCGCCCATGCCGACAACCGCGACTTTCTTGCCGGGACCGGCGCCCCAGTTGCGCAGTGGCGAATAGAGCGTGATGCCGGCGCAAAGCAGCGGTGCCGTTGCCTCGAAGGGCAGGTTCTCCGGAATGGAGAGGACATAGCCTTCCTTGACGACGATGAAATCGGAATAGCCGCCCTGGGTTGGCGTCTTGCCGTCGGCCTCGACGCTGTTATAGGTGCCGACAAGACCGGGCATGTACTGCTCCAGATCGACATCGCGGCTGGCGCAGGTGGTGCAGCTGTCGACGAAGCAGCCGACGCCGACCCGGTCGCCGACCTTGAACTTCGAAACCTTCGAGCCGACAGCCGTCACGATGCCGGCGATTTCGTGGCCGGGAACCATCGGAAACGCCGAATTGCCCCATTCGTTACGCGCCTGATGGATGTCCGAATGGCAGATGCCGGAATATTTGATGCTGATGACGACGTCGTCTTCGCGGGGCTCGCGCCGTTCGAACGTAAAGGGTTCAAGCGGTTTCGACGCATCCGTCGCCGCATATCCTCTTGCCAGGGCCATGGGTCACTCCTTTATTCTGTGAGACGGGGATTACGATGGAAGCACGAATGGCCTCTCCCCGGAAGTGTACTATGCGGCGGGCAGAGAACAAGTGTTAGAGCAATCCTGCAAAATTATTACACGATCCTGCAAAAAGTGTCGCTGGAGTTTTGCAAACGCACGGTAAGAACCTAACTTCCGGGTTGCGAGACAAAAACTAAACGACTGGAAAGACTTTCGATTATGACAGATTCACGAACCCAGCGCAGTCGGGAACTGATTGATCTTATTGCCCGTTTCGCCGGACAGGATGGCGACCATCAAACCGCGATCCCCGGATTGAGCGTTCATATGCGCTCGGCTACGGGCACGAAAGCCTGCGGCTCCTACAAACCGGGCGTCGCCCTCATCGCACAAGGCGCAAAACAGGTGGTGCTCGGCAGCGAAATCTATCGCTACAGCGGTGCGGACTACCTGCTGACCTCGATCGACCTGCCCGTCACCACCCAGATCGTCGAGGCCAGCCCGCAAGAGCCCTATCTGAGCATGACGTTCGAGATCGACACCGGCAGGATCGCCGGACTGGTTGAACATGCCGAAAAGCAGCGGACCATACCTGCTGCGCGCGGCATGGAGGTCAGCACCGTCACGCCCGAACTTGAGGACGCCGCCGTGAGGCTGCTGCGTCTGCTCGACCGGCCCGGCGACATTCCCGTCCTTTTGCCGCTGATCGAGCAGGAACTGATCTACCGGCTTCTGACCGGCCCGCAAAGTGGCCGTTTGCGCCAGATGGCGATGGCCGACAGCCAGTCGCATCAGGTTGGCCGGGCCTGCATCTGGCTGAAGGAGCATTATGCTCTGCCGCTGAAGATCGAGGAACTCGCCAATCGCGTCAGCATGAGCGTCTCCTCGCTGCATCACCATTTCAAGGCGATCACCGCCATGAGCCCGATGCAGTACCAGAAGCAATTGCGGCTGCAGGAGGCCCGCCGGCTGATGCTGGAAGATATGCTCGATGCCGGATCGGCCGGCCACCAGGTCGGCTATGAGAGCCAGTCACAGTTCAGCCGCGAATATGCCCGCCAGTTCGGCGAGCCGCCGCTGCGCGATGTCGGCCGCGTCCGCCGCAGCCTGATGGAGCGGTTGACCGGCGGCATGGAAATGCTGAGCGAGGGGTAGATGTCGCCCGATACCGGCCATCAAACACAAACATTGATGGCACGGGATACAACTCCAGCAGGAACAGCGCCGCCGAATTCTTCCGGCCGGTAGAATTTTAGCCGTTTTTTTGAGGCTTCCTTTACGGCGTTTCCGTATCCTTATCTGACACAAGCCGAGGATCGTGCCATGCCGGAACACAAAAGAGATGCCTATTCGGCATTTGCAGAAGATCACCGCGAGCTCGGCGCGGCGAAAGGTCCGTTTTCGCCGACGCTGCGCCTGAAGGCCATTGCCGCGGCCGTGCTTGCCGGCGTGGCGTTCTGGGGCGTGGTGATTTACTTCCTGACGCGCTGAGACGGTAATATCGCAATAAATTGCGCCGGATATCCGCCGGCCAGTGGCGGATATGCTTGATCGTGCACGGAAAATGGCTGCTTACAGAAAGCTCGACTGGAACAAAACAGCCGAATAGTCCGCATGTGTGCGCCCCGCCTGCAGGTCCGCCTTGTCGAGTTCGTCGACAAAAACGCCATCCTTCATCACCAGGGCACGATCGCACATATGGGCGATGACCGAGAGATCGTGGCTGACGAGCACATAGGTCAGTCCCTGCTGTTCGCGCAGGTCGCTCAGAAGGTTCAGCACCTCAGCCTGCACGGAAACGTCGAGCGCCGACGTCGGCTCATCCAGCAGGAGAATTTGCGGCTCCAGCATCAGGGCGCGGGCAATGGCGACGCGCTGGCGCTGGCCACCGGACAGTTCATGCGGAAAGCGTTCGGCGAAACTGGCGGGTAGCCCCACCCGTTCGAGGGCTTTGGGCACGCGGTCCCAGCCGGCCCCCTTTTTCATCGCCCGCACCGGCTCCGCCAGCACACGCTCGATGCGATGGCGCGGATGGATCGAACCGTAGGGATCCTGAAACACCATTTGCGCCAAAAGCAGTTGCTCAATGGTACGGTTCTTGTCGACCGACTGGCCGTTCAGGCTGATACGCCCGGTCCAATGGCGATCGAGACCGGCCAGCGAACGCAGCACCGTGGATTTTCCGCAGCCGGATTCACCGACGATCCCAAGGCTTTCGCCCCTGGCGACGGAGAAAGACACCGCCTTCACCACCTGCTTCAGATTGCCGCCCTTGCCGAAGGTGACTTCCAGGTTTTCAACTTCAATCACGATCTTACCTCCGCAGCGTCGATTGACGGCCGATCGAGCACCTGAAGCCGTCTCACGGGATGGCGCGGATTGGGCATGGCTGCGACAAGACCCCTTGTGTAGGGATGTTGCGCGTCTTCCAGCCTGACGAGGTTCTCCACCACCCGGCCCTTGTACATCACCAGAATGCGCTGGCAGAACGCGGCCACCATCCGGATATCGTGGCTGATCAGGATCAGGCCGGAATTGTTCTCGGTGACGAGTTCATCCAGCAGCTTGAGGACATCCCCGCGCACGCTGACATCAAGCGCCGAGGTCGGTTCGTCGGCGATGACGAGACGCGGCTTGGCAAGCAGCATCATGGCGATCATGACGCGCTGTCCCATCCCGCCGGAAATCTGGTGGGGATAGAGACGCATGGTCCGCTCGACATCGGCGATGCGCACACGCTCGAGCATTCCGGCCGCGGCCTTGTGGGCAGCGGCTTTGCCCAAACCCAAGTGAAGCTTGGCGGCTTCGGCAACCTGTTTGCCGATCGACAGCACCGGGTTCAGCGAATAGCGGGGATCCTGCATGATCAGCGCCATCTCGTTGCCGCGCAGTGTCCGCATCTGCTTTTCGGAGGCCTTGACGAGCGATGTGCCCGCGAACTCCAGGGCCTCGGCCTCAATTTTTGCCGAATTGGGCAACAGCTTCATGATGGCGCGGCCCAACGTCGATTTGCCCGAACCGGACTCCCCGACGATGCCGAGCCGCTCTGCGCCCAATGTAAAGCTCACGCCATCGACAGCCTTGAGCGAGCTGCGCGCAAAGGTCACGTTCAGGTTCCTGACGGTCAGGATGCTGGTGCTATCAGGAACGGGCATGGCGCGGATCCAGAAGGTCGCGGAGGGCATCGCCCACCAGGTTGAAAGCAAGGCTGGTCAGGAGGATCGCGATCCCCGGCATCACCGCAACCCACCAGTTGTCGATCATGAATTTCCGGCCGCTGGAGATCATCGCACCCCATTCCGGTGACGGAGGCTGTGCGCCGAGGCCCAGGAAACCGAGCGCTGCGGCCGTGAGAATGATCCCGGCCATGTTCATGGTCAGCCGGACAACGACCGAAGGAATGCACATCGGGGCGATGTAGAGGAACAGCAGACGCAACGGAGACGCACCGTAGAGGCGAGCCGCGGCGACATAATCGGTGTTGCGCACGATCAGCGCTTCGGCACGCGCCAGCCGGGCGATCGGCGGCCAGCCGGTCAGCGAGATGGCGATGATCGCCGTTCCCAGACCAGCCCCGAGAGCGGCGGCAAACGCCAGCGCCAGGATCAGCGACGGGAAGGACAGCACGATGTCGGTGGCCCGCATCAGGATCGCATCCGTGCGCCCCCCCATGAAGCCGGCGACCACACCGATAATCAGGCCAACCGGGCCGACAATGACCGTGACGGACAGGACCGTCTGAATGGTGATCCGCGCACCGTAGATGAGGCGGGACAGGATATCGCGGCCGAATTCATCCGTACCCGCCAGATGCGCCCAGCTCGGCGGCTGAAGAGCCTGCGGCAGGTTCTGCGTGATGGGGCTGTAGGGCGCGATCCAGGGCGAGAAGATCGCCACGAGGATCAGCAGCGCAAGTACGGCAAACCCCAGCATGCCCAACGGCTCGCGCGTCAGCTTGTCGATGCTTTTTCGAAGCGACCGGTAGAAACGGCCAGCACCTTGATGCAGTGCGTTGTGTTGGACAATCATCTTCGCCTCGGTCATCAGCCGGCCTCGCGGGTACGGGGGTCAAGAAGCACATAGGCCAGGTCGGCCAGGAAGTTCAGCACCATGAAGATCAGCCCGATGACCAGCGTGCCGGCAACCACCGCGTTCATGTCGCCAATCATCAGGGCATTGGTCATGTATTGGCCGATGCCGGGCCAGGAAAACACGATCTCCGTCACCACCGCGCCTTCGAGCAGGCTGCCATAGGAAATCGCAAGGACGGTGATCAACTGCACGGCGATATTGGGAAGAATATGCCCAACGACGATCCGGCTGCTCGAGGCACCCTTGGCGCGGGCAGCCACCACATAGTCCTGGTTCAGCTGCTCCAGCGTGAAGCTGCGCGTCATGCGGGTGATATAGGCCATGGCCGAATAGGCCAGAATGCAGGCCGGCAGGATGATATGGTTGACCGCGCTCCAGAACACTTCCATGTCGCCTGCGAGCAGGCTGTCTATCAGCAGAAGTCCGGTTTTCGGCTCGACGAGGCCTTCGAGATAGGTATCGACCCGCCCCGGCCCGCCGACCCAGGAGAGGCCGGCATAGAAGATCACCAGCCCGACGATGCCGAACCAGAAGACCGGGATGGAATGCCCGACAAGCGAAACCACACGGGCGATCCGGTCGATCAGCGTATCGCGGAAAATAGCCGCCGCCATGCCCAGGGGCACGCCGACGACGGTGGAGATGATGACGGCCAGCGTGGCGAGCTCAAGGGTCGCCGGAAAGGCCGTGGACAGATCCTGCATCACCGGATTTCCGGTCAGAATCGCCGTCCCCAGATCGCCATGCAACAGCGCCTTTATATAAAGGAAGAACTGTTGATAGAGCGGCAGATCGAGGCCAAGCCTTTGGCGCATGGCCTCGAACGCGGCGGGGTCGGCCAGTTCGCCGACGATTGCGCCGACAGGATCCGCCGGCAGAACGCGGCCGATCACGAAGGTGACTGTCAGGAGCACGAACAGACTGACGAGCAGCTGGATCGCTCGTTTGCCGAGCTCTTTCAGGTTAAACTCTTGCATGATCGGCTACTCGATTACTGCGCGTCTGACTTGGTGATTTTATTCACCCGCGTCATACCCATGGGATGGCCGCTATAGCCGATGACGCGCTTGCTGAGCGCAATCGGCTCGAAGCGTTCGAACATCGGCAGGACGGCCGGGCTGGCGGCGATAAATTTCTCCTGGATTTCCGTGACCAGCGCCTGACGGCGGGCAACGTCGCGTTCGGCATTCGCCTCATCGCGCAATTTGCTGATTTCCGGAATGTCCCATGCAGAACGCCAGACGAAATTGCCGGCGTTTTTCGCTTCTGCCGAATTGTCCGGATTGTAGGCGAAATTATCCAGCGCGCCGAGGGCAGTCGGCATATAGGCGGATGTTTGCGGGATGAGAAGATCGAAGTCCCGCGCCCGATGCGCCGCGACGATATCGGCGCCATTGCCTTGCTGGATCGTCACCCGGATGCCGACTTCGGCCAGATTGGCCTGAATGGCAGTTGCCATATCGACCCGGGGAGCCTGCGAAACGACCTTGAGCGTCAGATCGAAGCCATTGGGATAGCCGGCCTCTGCCAGCATCTTTTTTGCTTCTTCGGGATGAAAGCCCCAGTCCGGATTCTTGATGGCTCCGGCCCAATCCACCGGCACCGGCACATTGCGGGCCCGGCCATAGGCGCCGACGATCGTCTTCTCGATGCCGGCATAATCGATGCTGTTGGCAATCGCCTTGCGAACGAGGGGATCGGCCAGTTCCTTGCGGCCGGCATTCATCGACAGCACATAGAAGCCACCGGTCTGAACGCGATCGATGACGAAACCGTCCTTGTTCTGGAAGTAACCGATGTCGGAGGCGCTGAGCGCATTGGCGATATCGATATCGCCGCGTTCCAGCATCAGCCGGGCCGCCTGGCTTTCGGGAACATGGCGCATGATGACACGGCGCAGCGTCGGCACGCCTTGCCAGTAGTCCTTGTTGGCCTCCAGCATCACGAGATCGTTGGGGGTCCAGCGCCGCAGCGTGAACGGCCCGGAACCCGCCGTGTTGGTCCGCAGCCACTCATTGCCGTAGTCGCCATTGTTGACGTGCTTTTGCACTTCGACGCTGTCGACCACGCTGGCGACACCCATCGACATCCGGTAGAGCAGCGCGTCCGGAGTGACGGTCTTCGGAAACTGGATCCGGAATGTGCGGTCGTCCGGGGCCGAAACCATGCTTTCGATATTGGCAGCGCTATATCCGGCCGTCTTGAAATTGGCGGCGGACGCCTGGTCGAGCTTCATCAGGCGCACCAGCGAGAAAACCACGTCCTGCGCGGTTACCGGATTTCCGGAGGCAAATTTCGCCTCGCGCAGATGAAAGGTGATCGAATCCTCGGTGACATCCCATTTTTCCGCCAGCTGCGGGGCAATGACATTGCCGTTCTGATTGTCGGTATAGACCAGACGATCATAGGTATTCGTCAAAATCTCGATTGTCTTTGCATCGACCCCCTGCTGCGGGTCCAGCGACAGCACCTGCACGAGCGACGTGCCGATAACCAGCTGGTCATTCGGCGTCGCCGCGATCGCCGCGGGAACATGCGCGACTATCAGGGAAACAGCCAGCGCCAGACGGATGGGCTTCCAAAACGATTTCATAATTCCTCCACTTCTGATACTTCTAACGTTAATGCATCATTCGTATCTTATCATATGACTTACGTTAAGTGACGAACGCTTGCAAGCCCGTTGAGATCGCAGCGAAACCAAATGCCGAGGGAGAGACAATGAACAACGATGGCAAAGTGGGGCCCCACCGACGGCAGCGGCTGGCACAGACCGTGATTGAGACGCTGCGCGACCGCATCACCACAGGAGACCTGACGGAAGGGGATCAACTGCCAACGGAGATCCAGCTCGAGAGCGAATTCGGCGTGAGCCGGACAGTGGTGCGCGAGGCGATCGCCGAACTCCGCGCCGGCGGGCTGGTGACGCCGGTCCAGGGCAAGGGCGTCTTCGTGGCAAGACAGCAGCCCGGATTCCGGCACGCAAGCCTGACGCCCCGGGAAATCAAAAGCATCCCGGAAACCCTGGAACTGCTGGAGTTTAGGATCGCCGTGGAAGTGGAAGCAGCGGCAATTTCGGCCTATCGGCGTTCGCCACATCAGGAAGAAGCGATTCGCGCCGCCAATCAGCAAATGGTCGCGGAGATCCAGGCCGGAAACCCGACCGTGGATGCCGACTTCGCCTTCCATCTCGCCATCGCCCAGGCCACCGACAATCGCTATTACATCGAATCGATATCGCGTTTCGGCGCACGGTCGATCCCGCGCAGCCAGTTTCCGACACTGCCCGACACCAGCAATGTCGATTATCTTATGGGCATTGCCGCCGAACACGACCGGATCATCGAGGCCATTGCCGACCAGGATCCGGATACCGCGCGCATCGCCATGCGTGACCACCTGCTGAACAGCCAGAAACGATATCGCCGTCTCGCACGGTAACATCTCGACAGCCGTCAAAATTCATATTATGTCATACCTTATAGAAGACAGAGGTATGACATGTATATAGGTACACAGCTCGCTGCGCGCGACGACGACGATTATCGGGTCTGGGCCCAGCTCGGCATCAAGCACATCTGCGCCGACCCGGAAGGCAAGCCCGGGACGTGGACGCTCGACGACCTCCACCGGCTCAGGGACAAGGTCGAAAGCTTCGGGCTGATATTGGACATGATCCAGCTGCCGCTTCCGTCCAACCCGATCGAGACCGCCACCTACCCCGACATCCTGCTTGCCGGACCGGAGCGCGATCGCCAGCTCGATGAACTCTGCCGCCTGATCGAGAATCTGGCCACGGCTGGTATCCCGGCGGCCAAATACAATCTCAACCTGATCGGCATTCCGCGCACCCCCGACGAGCTTGGCCGCGGCGGCTCGCTGAATGCCTCGTTCCGCTGGGACAAGATCGACCAGTCCGCAGCCCCCGGCCTTGCCGGCGTCCTGCCGGAAGACGAAAACTGGGAGCGTATCGACTATTTCCTGTCCCGCGTGGTGCCGGTCGCAGAAGCCAGCAAGGTCCGGCTCGCCTGCCATCCGCATGATCCGTACACGCCGCCGGGCTTCAAGGGCGTGACCCGCGTGCTTGGCACGGTCGACGGCCTCAAGAAATTCGTCACCATGCATGAGAGCCCCTATCACGGCCTCAATTTCTGCCAGGGCACCGTCGGCGAAATGCTCGACAATCCGCGCGAGGAAATCGACGATGTGATCCGCTGGTTCGGCAGCCGCAACAAGATCTTCAACCTTCACTTCCGCAATATCCGCGGCAAGAAGCTTTCCTTCATGGAAACCTTCCCGGACGAAGGCGACATGGACATGGCCCGCTCCATCAAAATCTACCGGGAGGTCGGCTACCAATACATGATCATGCCGGACCACGTGCCGACGATCAGCGGTCGCGATCCGCAGGGCGTCGCCTTTGCCTTCTGCTACGGTTACACGGCCGCCCTCCTTCAGGCGCTTGACGTCTACTGAGCCATTTTCCGCCTTTTCTTTTTTCCTGCCCTTTCAGAAGGACCTTTTTTCATGACTCCAAATGAACTCAAGATCGCGCTCGGCAGCGGCCTGCTCTCTTTCCCGGTCACCACGTTCAAACCCGATCTCAGCATCGACGAGGAAGCCTATCGCGCCCATATCGACTGGCTCGATGGATTTGGTGCCGCCGTGCTGTTTGCGCCCGGAGGCACAGGCGAGCTTTTCTCGCTGACACCGGCGGAAGTGGCCGCAGTCACGAAAATGGCCAAGACCTCCGCCGGCAAGACGCCGATCCTGGGCGGCGCGGCCTATGGAACGGCCATGGCCGTGGAGATGGCCAAGGCGGCCGAGGCGGCCGGCGCCGACGGCATCCTGCTGCTGCCGCCCTATCTGATGTTCTGCGAACAGGAAGGCTTGGTCGCCCATGTGAAGGCCGTGTGCAATGCTGTTGGCATCGGCGTCGTCGTCTACAACCGCGACAATATCGTTCTGACCGCCGATAGCCTGCAAAAGCTCTGCGACCAGTGCCCCAACCTCATCGGCTTCAAGGACGGCTATGGCGAGGTCGACCGTGTGATCGAAATCACCACCAAGCTGGGAGACCGCATGGTCTATATCGGCGGCATGCCGACCCACGAACTCTATGCGACCGCCTATTTCGCAGCCGGCGTCACGACCTATTCGTCTGCCGTGTTCAACTTCGTGCCCGAACTGGCCCAGCGCTTCTACGCGGCACTGCGCGCTGGAGACACGAAGACGACCGACGGCATTCTGAAGAACTTCTTCTTCCCGCTGACCGCCCTGCGTAACCGCCGGAAAGGCTATGCCGTATCGATCATCAAGGCTGGCCTGCAGGTCAGAGGCCGCCAGGCGGGACCTGTGCGCCCTCCCCTGGTGGATTTGACAGCCGGCGAATTGAATGAGCTCAAGGCACTGGTCGACGCCAATCTCTAATCCGGAGTATCGGTGCTCCTGTCAAACAAGCAGCTCGGAACGGGAAAAATGATGTTTTCGCATGATCGCAAGGACTTCGGTCCTGACTTTGTCTTCGGTGTCGCGATGGCCGCCCATCAGATCGAAGGCGGACAGACCGACGGCAGAGGCGCGTCCATATGGGACAGCTTCGCCGCCACCCCTGGCAATATCAAGAACGCTGAAAACGGAGTGGTCGCCTGCGACCACTATAACCGGTGGGCAGAAGATCTGGATCTGATCCGCGACGGCGGATTCGATGCCTACCGGTTTTCATTTTCCTGGCCCCGGCTCATCCCGGAGGGGACGGGAGCCCCGAACGAAGCGGGCTTCGACTTTTACGACCGCCTCATCGACGGCATGCTGGAGCGCAATATCAAACCGCTCGCCACGCTCTATCATTGGGACCTGCCAAGCGCCCTGCAGGACAAGGGCGGCTGGATGAACAGGGACACGACCCGCGCCTTTGCAGATTATGCCGCGCAGATCACCCGGCGCTTCGGCGACCGGCTGGCCACAACCGCTACCCTGAACGAGCCCTGGTGCATCACCATCCTCAGCCATTTTCTTGGGATACACGCACCGGGCTACCGCGACATCCGCGCCGCATCGCGCGCGATGCATCATGTCCTGCTCGCCCATGGCCTCGGTATCGAAGCGATGCGTGCCGAGGGCGGCAAAGATCTCGGCATCGTCGTCAATATGGAAAAATGCGAGCCGCTGACACAATCTCCACAGGATGCGGCAGCCGCCGAGCTCGGCGATGCCATCTTCAACCAGTTCTTCCTCGACGGTGCCTTGAAAGGCCAGTACCCGAAACTCGTCACCGACAGAATCGAGCAATATCTGCCCGCCAACTGGCAGGACGACCTTAAACTGATTTCCCCTCCGGTGGACTGGATCGGCCTCAACTACTATACCCGCTCCCTCTACCAATCCGATCCAAGCGTTCCCGTATTTCCGTTTACCCAGTCCAGAGGTCCACTCGAAAAGAACGATCTCGGCTGGGAAACCTACCCGCAGGCTCTGACGGAATTTCTCAAGCGCGCCTCCGATCGCTACCCCGGGCTGCCCATCTACGTCACCGAGAACGGCATGTCGGAGAGCGATGACGGCAAGCGCATCGATTTCTTCGACAAGCATTTCGCTGCCATCCGCGACGCCCAGAAGCAAGGCGTCGATGTCAGGGGATACATGGCCTGGACCCTGATCGACAATTTCGAATGGGCGGAAGGCTACAGCGCAAAATTCGGCATCGTCGCCATGGATCCAGAGACGAGAGACAGGATACCGAAAGGCAGCTACCGGGCATTCCAGAAAATGCTCGGCTGACGCCCCCCTCTTGGCGATAGGCCTCGCCGCATCGGCAAATCAGGTTGCCACAATTGCGATCGATTGTGGCAACAGCAGACTTTCAAATATTATTTTTATTTAACATGATTCCAAGCGACACCGGAACTACATTGCCAATCGAGGCTATGTAATGCCGACGGTAACGAAACCGTGACTCGACACTATAAGATAGCCTCACGTCAAGAGATGCTTCGCAAAGTGAAGCTCCAATTGAGGTAACGCAAATGTTTTCTTTTGCAAAGACTGCAGCGATCTCCGCAATCATCATCTCAGCTTCGATGGGCGTGGCCTTCGCCGGTTCGCACGGCGGCAGCAGCGGCAGCGGCGACCATAACGGCGACCACCGCGACGGTCATCACGACCGTTTCATGCTGGGGGACAACGACATCACAAACGATGACGCCCAGAACCCAGCCTTCGTTGTTCCCGCCTTTACGCCCGTTCAGGCCTCCGGACCGCGGCTCCAGGCAATTCTCTCCGAGCTTCGGGCCGATGACCAGCGTGTGAACGCGGATCGGGCGCGCGGCCTCCTGACGGCCAGCGAATCCCGCCACCTGAAGGCGGAGGACGGGCAGATCCGTCGCGAAGCAATGTGGACGGCTGAACGGAACCATGGCGTCATACCGACACCCCGATACATCACACTGCAGAACCAGGCCCAGCGTCTTCAGACCGAAATCAGCCGGATGGTATAAGGCGTTCTGCCTGCCGCAAGCATGAAGCGGCGCACCTATGCCCGCTTGTCTGAACGTGAATGCCGGACCACGCCACTTGCGCTGGTCCGGCGGCATCACCAGTCAGCTCTCATCTTCATGAATGCACACATCCGGCTCGCCTTTCGGCGGGCCGGTTCTGCGAAGAGCGAACTGTCCCGAAAGCCAGGCTTTATTCGGCCGGCTGCAGCCCCGTCACCGGAACACCGCCCGTGTCCTTGCCGCCCAGTGCCGCGGCCAGCTGCGTGGTGTCGAGTTCGTTCTCCCAGCGGGCGACGACGATGGTGGCCACCGCATTGCCGACGAGGTTGGTCAAGGCCCGGCATTCCGACATGAAACGGTCGATGCCGAGGATCAGCGCCATGCCCGCGACCGGCACCGAAGGCACCACCGACAGCGTGGCCGCCAGCGTGATGAAGCCGGCACCGGTAATGCCTGCCGCCCCCTTGGAGCTCAGCATCGCCACGAGCAGCAGCAGGATCTGATCGCCCCAGGACAGATGGATATCCGTCGCCTGGGCAATGAACAGCGCGGCCAGCGTCATGTAGATGTTGGTGCCGTCGAGGTTGAAGGAATAGCCGGTCGGAATGACCAGGCCGACAACCGAGCGCTTGCAGCCGGCCTTTTCCATCTTGTTCATCAGGCCGGGAAGAGCGGCTTCAGAGGACGATGTGCCGAGCACCAGAAGCAGTTCTTCCTTGATGTAGCGCAGCAGCGCCAGGATGGAAAACCCGTTGTAGCGCGCGACGCCACCCAGAACGACAAGGACGAAAAGCAGCGACGTGATGTAGAAGGTGCCGATCAGCATGGCGAGGTTGGCAATCGAGCCGACGCCGTACTTGCCGATGGTAAATGCCATGGCGCCGAAGGCACCGATGGGAGCCGCCTTCATCAGAATGCCGACCAGCTTGAACACCGGGGCCGTCAGCGCATTGAGGAAATTGATGACCGGCTCGCCCTTCTCGCCGACCATGGCAAGCGCGATACCGAACAGCACCGAGAAGAACAGCACCTGCAGAATATCGCCATCGGCGAATGCGCCGACGATCGTCGTCGGAATGATGTTGGTCAGGAAGCCCGTGATGCTCTGCTCATGGGCCTTCTGGGTGTAGGTCGATACCGCTGCCGGGTCGAGCGACGCCGGATCGATATGCATGCCGGCACCGGGCTGGACGACATTGGCGACGACGAGACCGATCACCAGCGCCAGCGTCGAAAAGGTCAGAAAGTAGAGCATCGCTTTGC
The DNA here is from genome assembly GCF_001687365.1 of Pararhizobium polonicum. Classification (GTDB taxonomy): domain Bacteria; phylum Pseudomonadota; class Alphaproteobacteria; order Rhizobiales; family Rhizobiaceae; genus Pararhizobium; species Pararhizobium polonicum. Next base: position 381,068 of record NZ_LGLV01000007.1, on the reverse strand, counting down.
CGGCGACGCGGCCGACCTTCTGCAGGTCGCTCATCCCGGCAATGCCGGTGGCGACCGTCAGGAAGATAACCGGCGCGATGATCATCTTGACGAGCTTGATGAAGGCATCGCCGAGCGGCTTCAGCTGCGTGCCGAGCTCGGGATAGAAATGGCCAAGAAGAATACCCGCGGCAATGGCTGCGAGAACCTGGACATAGAGATGCCGGTAGAAAGGTGTTTTGCCGTGGGGCCTTTCGGCCGCATCGAAGGGAGCTGCGATCATGATTTCCTCCTTGAGGCTCGTCCGGAGCGAGTGCCGGCCTCCCGAGCCATTGGCTTCAAGTCCAGCAGTCGTACCGCTGTTGGGGAATCGTTTCGCAATCTTCGTGCCAGTTTTGATGATCGAATTAACTGATTGAAAAACCTTCTTAAAAATCCACGGCCGGTTATCGACCGAACGATTTCATGCGGAAATCCACACAAATTTATTTGATAAATGTGCAGAAATATGCACAAATTCTCCATGACGTTTTCCGTATCCCGATGGCTGTGGCCGGCTCTCCCCTTGCACGAACGCATCCGGCGGATGCGGCTGGTTCACGCCGGCGTGGCGCTGGCGCTGGTCATCGCCAGCCTCTGGGCAAGCGGCGAGATCGGCAGGCGCCGCGCCGAGGTCGCGCTTGCCGCCCAGGCCCGCATCGATGCCGATATGAATGCGGCATTGCTGCGCACGGTTCTGGAAAAATACCGGGCCCTCCCCTTCGTGCTCTCACAGGACAGCGCGCTTGCGACAGCGCTGACGGCAAAGGATGCGGGCACACTCAACCGCCTCAACGACAAGCTGGAAAGGCTGGCGGCCGGCACCAAGGCGGCGGTGATCTACGTGATCGGAAACGACGGGATTGCAGTCTCGGCCAGCAACTGGCGCGAGCCGACCAGCTTCGTCGGCAACGACTATCGCTTCCGCGAATATTTCCAGCGTGCGGTGTCCAAAGGGCAGGCCGAGCATTTCGCGCTTGGCAGCGTCAGCAAGAAACCGGGGCTCTATATTTCGCAGCGAATCGACGGCGCCAGCGGCCCGCTGGGTGTGGTCGTGGTCAAGGTCGAGTTCGACGATGTCGAGGCCGACTGGAACGCTTCGGGCAAGCCGACCTATGTGGTTGATGACCGCGGCATCGTCCTCATCACCAGCATTCCGTCCTGGCGCTTCATGACCATCGGCGAAATCGCGCCGGACCGCCTGGCCACCATCCGCGAAAGCCTTCAGTTCGGCGATGCACCTTTGCGGCCTTTGCCGTTCGACATCGTCAGGACGGCCGGGCAAGCGGCCGATCTCGTGCGGATCGTCATGCCCGGCAGCACCGGGCAATCGACCTTTCTGGACACGGAGATCGCCGTTCCGACAACCCAATGGCAATTGCAGCACCTGGTGGCACTGGAGCCGGCGGTCGATGCGGGCGTGCGCGAGGCCCGGATGCTGGCGCTGCTTGTTCTCTTGCCGCTGCTGGCAGGTGCCGCCTTTCTGCTGCGCCGCCGCCATCTGGTCGCGCTGCGGATCTCCAGCGAACAGCAGGCCCGCGAGGAACTGGAACGCCGCGTCGTGGAACGGACGCTGGACCTCAGCCAGGCGCGCGACCGCCTGCAGACGGAAATCACCGATCACAGAAATACCGAGCAGAAACTACAGGCCGTGCAGCAGGATCTGGTACAGGCCAACAGACTGGCGATCCTCGGCCAGGTCGCGGCGGGCGTTGCCCATGAGATCAATCAGCCGGTGGCAACCATTCGCGCCTATGCCGACAATGCCCACGTCTTCCTTGATCGCGGCCAGACGGCGCCGGCCGCCGAAAATCTGCAAAACATTGCCGCCCTGACGGAGCGGATCGGCTCGATCACCGACGAGCTGAAGGCTTTTGCCCGCAAGGGCCGCGCCACGGCCGAACCCACCGGGATGAAGGATGTCATCGAAGGCGCGGTGATGTTGCTGCGCAGCCGTTTTTCCGGGCGCATGGATACGCTGGATATCGTTTTGCCGCCGGTCGGTCTTCAGGTCATGGGAAGCCGCATCCGGCTGGAGCAGGTCTTGATCAATCTTTTTCAGAACGCGCTGGAGGCTGTGGCTCCCAAGGGCGAGCAGGGCCGCGTCGAGGTTCGGGTCGCAACCGGCGCAAAAGAGGTATCGCTGACCGTCTCCGACAACGGGCCGGGAATTGCGCCGGATATCCGTGAGGGACTGTTCACCCCTTTCAATACCTCGAAGGAAGGCGGCCTCGGCCTGGGGCTGGTGATTTCCAAGGACATCATCGCCGACTATGGCGGCCGCATGGACGTGTCCAGCGACGGCCAGGGCACCCGGTTCGTCGTCCATTTGAAGAAGGCTTGAGAGCATGGATCCGTTGACACCCGTTGTTCTGATCGACGACGACAAGGACCTGCGCCGCGCCACGGCCCAGACGCTCGAGCTGGCCGGATTTGCGGTGTCGGCTTTCAGCGGCGCCAGGGCGGCGCTGGCCGCGCTGTCCCCCGATTTTGCCGGTGCCGTGGTGACCGATATCCGCATGCCTGAGATCGACGGCCTGCAGTTGTTCGGCGCGCTGAAGGAGATGGATGCCGACCTGCCGGTGATCCTCATCACCGGCCATGGCGATATTCCCATGGCCGTGCAGGCCATCCAGGACGGCGCCTATGATTTCATCGCCAAACCCTTCGCAGCCGACCGGCTGGTGCAGAGCGTGCGCCGGGCGAGCGAGAAGCGGGCGCTGGTGATGGAAAACCGGGCGCTGCGCCGCGCCGCCGAGGAGGCACAGGACAGCCTGCCGCTGATTGGCCAGACGCCGGTGATGGAAAATCTGAAAAACATCCTCCGGCATATCGCCGATACCGATGTCGATGTGCTGGTTGCCGGCGAAACCGGCAGCGGCAAGGAGGTCGTCGCCCAGCTCCTGCACCAATGGAGCCGCCGGCGAAAGGGCAATTTCGTAGCGCTCAATTGCGGCGCGCTGCCGGAAACGGTGATCGAAAGCGAGCTGTTCGGCCACGAGCCCGGCGCTTTCACCGGCGCCCAGAAACGCCGCACCGGCCGGATCGAACATGCCAGCGGCGGCACCCTGTTTCTCGACGAGATCGAAAGCATGCCGCCCGGCACACAGGTGAAGATGCTGCGCGTCCTGGAGATGCGCGAAATCATGCCGCTCGGGACCAATGAGGTGCGCCCGGTCGATCTTCGGGTCGTGGCCGCCGCCAAGATCGATCTCGGCGATCCCGCCGTGCGCGGCGACTTTCGCGAGGATCTCTACTACCGGCTGAATGTCGTCACCATCTCCATTCCGCCGCTGAGAGAACGGCGCGACGATATCCCCCTGCTGTTTTCCCATTTCGCCGGCCGTGCCGCGGCCCGCTTTCGCCGGGAGGTTCCACCGCTCTCGCAGAGCGTGCGCCGCCATCTCGCGTCGCATAGCTGGCCCGGCAATGTCCGCGAGCTTTCGCATTTTGCCGAAAGAGTGGTGCTTGGTCTGGAAAAGGGCGAGGAAAACACCACCTCCCCGCAACCGGCCGGCGCCACCCTGCCGGAAAAACTGGAACGCTACGAAGCCGAGATTATTCGGGACACCCTGTCCGCCCATGACGGCGATGTGCGCCGGACGATCGACGCGCTCGGCATCGCCAGAAAGACATTCTACGACAAACTGCAGCGCCACGGGATCAGCCGGACAGGCTATGTCGCGCGGAAATGACGATGTGGATGCCACTTTGGCGATCACGGATTATATTTCGCGCGCTAAAGCCGAACTCGTTTCCTACCGCGTCCAAACGCCGATGCAAGCGATAGCCGCACGGCTACGTCAGCTTGCGCAGGCCGCAATATCGCAGTTTGCGGAAACTACACAGGTCGTCCGTCAGGATATTCTGCCGGCCCTTTCAGCTCGATCTTATTGCCGAAGGGGTCATGAATATAGAAAGAGTGCCCCATTCCGCGTGCACCACCGTGGAATGCCTCCTGATAGATTTCTACGTCACATTTCCGGAGGTGATCCCGGAGCTTTTCATGATCCAAAGGGCTCGTGGCAATACAAATATGATCGACATTCCGCCCGCCAGGCACCGGCGGAGCAGCCTTGGTGCCACCGGGATGTGTCATATCCCACAGAACAATCAGTGAAGCCCCGCACCAAACCTGTTCCATGCCTAATGCTGGATATGAATATCCGATCGTGCAGCCCAGCACACCTTGGTAAAAGTCCAGCGCCCTTTTCATATCATCCACGATGAACACGACATGATCGAGGCCGACAAGCGAGAACGGTGGCGCGGAAACTGTCATGATTCGATCCAAAGGAACCTCGCGAAAACCAGCCAAGCAGCAGTTTCGCGGTCAATATTTACTCCGCTGCAGAATAGGGATTTTTACGGAAGCCTCAAGGCCGTAGGGTCCATCGATTGCTCATGCCCATCCTTGACGATCGCCTTAATGCCAAAGCAATCCGGAATTCCTGCGCGCAGATCGTGTAATGGCCCCATAAATATCCGGGCACGATCTCCCACTTAACAAGCGTGCGAGGTAATGTGCCCATTATGACCAGTCACAGTGCTAAGATAGAAGTCCTGTCCGGCCCTGAGCGCCGCCGTCGCTGGTCGACGACAGGGGAAGGACAGCCGCTGGGCCTGAACTTGAAAGACCTCATCCAGTACGCATTGAAGTTCTGCATCAAGGACGACTACAAATTTGCTGATCCGAACACGCGTCTGTGACGCTCGTCAACAGCGGAGTAAAAACCGGCAGCGACAATGCGCTCAGGATTGCCAGAAATAGGCGTGCCTAGGCTTCCGATCAGGAGACGGTGCGAGCGGAACCAATCGATACAGAGTGGAGATGACTTGCGAGCTCAATCCGGTTCCGGCCCGTGCGCTTGGCGACGTAGAGCGCCCTGTCCGCCGCACTCAGCATGGCGTCGAAATCCATTGGCATAGAACGCCCCGGCGCGACCCCAACGCTGACCGTGCACGTGAGGGTTTCACCCTCCAGGTGGATTTCGTGACCGGCGAAGGCCTTGCGAATGCGCTCCGCCGCCATTTCGGCACGATCAGGCGTGACTTCTTTCAGAACCAGTGCGAATTCCTCACCGCCGAGGCGCGCAGCGGTATCACCGGCTCCACAGTTTGCCGCGAGCTCGGTAGCAAAAATCTTCAGCACGCGGTCGCCACCAGCGTGCCCGAAAGTGTCGTTGATGGACTTGAAATGATCGAGGTCGAAGACCAAGACCGCGGTTTTCGGTCCGACCAGACTCTGTCCGTAGCGATCGAAAAGTGCACGGCGATTGACGAGGCCGGTCAGCGGATCTGTGATAGCTTCCAGACGGTGCCGCGCGGCGAGCCGCCATTGGTGAAGCGCCAGCGACAGGGCCCCGATGCCGGTCATGCCGGCAATGCAGATCGCGAGGCTGAGATCCTCGGCCCAATTGCTTGGCGCAACGCCCAGCACCATCTTTCCATCGGCAATGAGAACGGCGGCGCAGAGAACAAAGGAGATCCCTGTCAGGCAATAGAGGGTGGTAATTCCGATTAGGGGGACCAGCGCTTCTTCGCGCGCCCGCCAATACTGACAGGCGGTCGCGAAGAGCATGGTAGCGATCGCCGCATTTTCGGCGATAAATGCGAGCCCGTCATAACCGATCAGCAGCGGAGGAATAGAAATAAGCATTGCCGCGAGAGCGCAGGCAATAGTAGCTCGCAGCGGCAGTATGTTGGTGCGAAACTGGTAGCCTGCGCCCCAGATAATTGCAAAGCCGGCATGAAAAAGTACGAACGAGACAACGGCAAACGCCACCACAGGATCGTCGACATAAAGGCCGTAGGCAACAATGCCGCTGACGATAAGCACGAGCCCTGGCGTGCAGCTCAATAAGAAGGTCTCGGAACGGCGCACGAACCAGCTGCCGAACAGCGTCACACCAAGACACGTGGCCGAAACAGCAAGCGCCATCAAAAGAGAATTGTAATCAAGCGTCATGCTTCAAAAACCGTGACGGCTACCGTGCCTCTCATATCGTGCGAAGCCTACGGGTTTCCCATGACGAATGTCTTACTTATGTCGTTAAAATTCATGCTTTTAGATATGTCAACGGCAGAGTAAAACCGGGCAGGCGGCGCATGGGTGCGGCGTGCGAAGCTGGCAGGTCATCGAATGCCGCAAGCGCACGCGGCATCCGACGAACACGGCGGCCTAGCGGGCAGCGGTTTCGTCAGGCTGTTTGCTTGGAATCCGCCGTCAGACTTGCACAATGAGTGATTTAAGTTGGAATTGGTAGCGGGAGAGGGACTCGAACCCCCGACACGCGGATTATGATTCCGCTGCTCTAACCACCTGAGCTACCCCGCCATCGGACTTTGAAGCAGGCATAAGCCGCTGTCGCTGTCATCAGTGGGGCGGCTTATAAGGTGCGGTTCATGCCGGTGTCAAGACGAGCCGTTTCAAAAAAACGGAAGTTTTCCAAGGGACGGTGGACAATGGCCGGACAAGGGGACGCGATGAACGCCCCCTGCCCTTAATCAGGCCGCTACCACGCTTTGCAGCAGGTCCTTGAGCGCCGCTTCGGCAGCGGCTTCACGCTCCGAACGCAGGATGAAGCCGCCGCCATAGACGCGGGCGTCTTCGCCGATGCCGGAATAGAGCGCGCAGGCCTGGCCGGGAGCGACGCCCGCCTCGCCTTCCAGAAGCTCGACGGAGATGCCGCTGGCATCGGCACGCAGGATGGCCGGTGCCGGCTGGCGGGTGGAGCGTACCTTGGCAAAGCAGGCAAAACCATCAGCAGCCACATCATGGATATCACCGTCGCCCAGCCAGTTGATGTCGCGCAGGTAGACACGGCGGGTTTCCAGCGCTTCCTTCGGGCCAACGATGACCCGGCGCGAGCGGGCATCGAGATGCACGACATAGAGCGGCTCGCCGGTGGCAACGCCGATGCCGCGGCGCTGGCCGATGGTATAATGCAGGATGCCGTCATGGCTGCCGAGCACGCGGCCGTCGAGATGGACGATATCGCCCGCCAGCGCCGCATTCGGCTTCAGCTTGTTGATGATATCGGCATATTTGCCCTGCGGCACGAAACAGATGTCCTGGCTGTCGGCCTTCTTGGCAACAACGAGGCCCATGTCTTCGGCAAGCGCGCGGGTTTCGGCCTTGGTGAGATTGCCGAGCGGAAAGCGCAGATAATCGATCTGCTCCTGCGTGGTGGCAAAGAGGAAATAGCTCTGGTCGCGATCGGCGTCAGTCGGGCGGAAGAGCGCCCTGCGGCCGGGGGCGCCCGGCTGCGGGTTGGCCTTCGAGCGGATGTAATGGCCGGTCGCCAGCGCATCGGCGCCCAGTTCGCGCGCGGTCGCCAAGAGATCGGCGAACTTGACGGTCTGATTGCAGGCAACGCACGGGATCGGCGTTTCACCGGCAACATAGCTTTCGGCAAAGGGATTGATCACGGTTTCGCGAAAGCGCTGTTCGTAATCCAGAACGTAATGCGGGATGCCGAGAACGTCACAGACGCGGCGGGCATCGTCGATGTCCTGACCGGCGCAACAGGAGCCGGCGCGGTGGACGGCGGCGCCATGATCGTAGAGCTGCAGGGTGATGCCGAGAACATCATAGCCCTGGCGTTTCAGGATGCCGGCCACCACGGAACTGTCGACGCCGCCGGACATGGCAACGACGACGCGCGTATCTTCGGGCTTGCGATCAAAATCGAGACTGTTCACGGCATCCAATCCGGCATTCCGGTCCATCGGCGGGTCTATCGGGCAATTCCGCGCGACCATACCCTGTTTCCTGCAAGCGGCCAACGCCGCAGCGAGGCAGCACCGGTCCAAAAGACCGCGCCGCAAGGCTGCTATATAGAAAGTCGCGGGGAATTGAACAAGAGCATGCACAACACGGGTATGAATGAACGGCCGGTATGGCCGCTCAGATCAGCTTCATCCGCATGGCCCGGGCGATCGCCTGCATGCGGTTGACGGAGCCGAGCTTGCGGGCCGCCGTCTTGAAATAGCTGGAGACCGTGTAGCCGGAAATACCAAGGATGATGGCAATCTCGTCGCTGCTCTTGCCGGCCGCGGCCCAGCGCAGACACTCGAGTTCACGCGCCGACAGCTTGTCGCGTGCCGAGACACCGGCCTCGAAGGTCCGCTCAAGGGTCTCGAAGAGCTGCAACAGGGTGAGATAAAGATCGGCGGTCTCCGCCCTGTCCGGCTCGCCTCGGGGCCCGCAGAGAAGGACGGCAAACGCCTCGCCATGGGTGGTGTGCAGCATGACGGCAAAGGTGCTGCGCATTGCCTGGCCGGCGAACAGCACATCGATGCTGTCGCGCGCGGCCGCCCCCTGCGCATTGAGCAGAGCTTTGGTTTCGCCGAAGAGGGGCAGCTTCGTATGGCGCAGCCGCTCGATCAGCACACTGATGTGGAATACCGTGGCAGTGTCATAATCCCGCACAAGCTCGGCCGGCCAGCTGCTCAAAACGAGACGCTCGGTAAAGCGCTGCTGCTCGCCGAAGGGAACGCGCGCGATCATGAAGTGGCTGAAGCCGAACTGCGCCGTGCACTGGCGCATCAGGTGGAGCACTTCATACTCCGTCTGGACTGCGGGACTGTTCACGCCCGAAAGGAAATCAGCATAGGCCTCGCTTCGCAAGGCCAGCTTGTCAGGGTCTCTCATAACTTTGATCACCAATTTGCCGGCCTATGGCGCCGGCGCCGCAAAAAATTCTCGTTCCGGAATTTTTTAAATCTGCCAAGTCAAACCAGCCACCGACAAAACTCCGAAGACGCCAGAATGGGGCGCGATCGAAGCAACAGGCCGAGGCATGGAAATAAAGTGATGCAGCGAGAGCATTCCGGAGCATCAAAGAAGACGCTTATGCTCAATTACGAGGCGGCTATAGCAATGATTTTAGGCAAATTGAACCATTATATTTGCATGGCTCCCATGCAGATGTTCAATTCACAGCTTTCGTCATCTTGATTGACGGGAAATGAGGGCATCCGGGGCATTTTCGCGGCGCGGCAAAATACCCGATGATAGCCCGCGCATTGTCGCCAGGCGAGTACCGCAGATCGCCTACAGGTCGAAGCAAGCGCCGGAAGTCTCTAAAATTATTAGCAAATTGTTACCGCGTGCTTAGGCAAATGTTAAATGTGGCAGGGTAAGTTGTGCCCATATGGTCTTGAGTATGTGTAGAGAGTCCAATGACCGAAATGATACGACCCCGCGTGAAATATGTCATCGGACCCGATGGCAGCCCTTTGACAATTGCAGACTTGCCTCCGGCCAATACCCGCCGCTGGGTAATCCGCAGAAAGGCAGAAGTCGTCGCCGCCGTGCGTGGCGGGCTTCTGAGCCTGGAAGAAGCCTGTGAACGCTATACCCTGACCGTCGAAGAATTCCTGTCCTGGCAGTCCTCGATCAGCGACCATGGTCTTGCCGGCCTGCGCACGACCCGCATCCAGCAATATCGTCACTGATCGGCGCGTCAGGCGTCCCATTTTCGGGCGGCGGCCATCAACCGGCAGCCGCCCGAAACATTTTCAAGCCTGCCCCACCCTTCGCACCGGCGCCGCCTCATGCCATATAGGCAGCAGCCAACAATGTGACGGGTGGATCATGGACATACAGCTTGAAGAAACCGGCTCGCATGGCCGCTACAGCGCAACGCTTGAGGGCCATACCGGCGAAATGACCTATTCCCGGTCATCGCCGCATCTGATCATCATCGATCATACCGCCGTTCCCGACGCGCTGCGCGGCAAAGGCGTCGGGCAGGCGCTTGCAGCCCATGCGATCGAGGAAGCCCGCAAAGGCGGCTGGAAAATCATTCCGCTCTGCCCTTTCATGCGTGCCCAGGCTCAGCGCCACCCCGAATGGCAGGATGTCATCCAGGCTTAGCAAGAACTGGCCTGGCAAAAGCCGGGGCGATCAAAACCTGAACCAGAAATGCACAAGGCCCTTCTCACGGACTTAAGACAAGTCCGTGAGAAGGGCCTTTTAGCCTTCAGCAATCCTCAGCGCGCCTAGGCGCGCATGCGAGCACCGCTGTCCCGCTCTTCGAGCGCCGCGGCCTTGGCGAATTCCGCCTGAACCTCTTCCAGCGCCAGTTCCGCCGCATCCTGCTGTACCTTCAACTCCCGGACCGAGACCTGGAGATTGTCGGCCCGCTGCCGCGCAGCCTTGGCAAACGTCGGATAAGCAAAATGCGTGGGATCGGAGATCCCCGACTTCTTTTCCTCGAATGTGATCTGGTTTTCCAATTCCTTGGTCATCCGCTCAAATTCGGACATCATCAGTTGCAGCTGGCTCAACTGACGCTGTTTCTCCTTCACCTGAAATTCCTTCAGGCGAACAAGGCTCTCACGTGACTTCATACGCAATACTCCCGTGATGCGAGACCCCGGTTACTGGATTTGGCCTGTTCAACCGACCTTACGGTGTCGGAAACAAAAAAAATTACAGCGATCTTAACAAAATCCTACCGCTGGTAACCTTTCGTTTACGGGCATCGTTAATCATAGGGACGATCATTTAAGGGTCAGTAAATGCCGGGCGCTAAATTTGATGTTCGGCATAGATTGAGTCAGATGAGTCAGATAGCTGATTTTCTTAACGTTGTGCATTAAGGATATCATTCTAGATTCACATGCAAAATCAGAGGACTGCAAAAAATATTTAACATTTCCGATACACCTTGCCAGAGTGAATCAGAATTTGTTAACCATTTGCTGGCAGCCTCCAAATCAGGCAACGACTGGATCCGTATCGCGTAAGGGGGCCACAACGACCTTTCGGCGGCGGAAAAGGGGACAATTATGCGGGTTCTACTAATTGAAGACGACAGCGCGACAGCGCAGAGCATCGAACTGATGCTCAAGTCGGAAAGTTTTAACGTTTACACCACCGATCTTGGTGAAGAGGGCGTCGATCTCGGCAAACTCTATGATTACGACATCATTCTGCTCGATCTCAACCTGCCGGACATGTCCGGTTACGAGGTTTTGAGAACGCTTCGCCTGTCCAAGGTCAAGACACCGATTCTGATCCTCTCCGGCATGGCCGGTATCGAGGACAAGGTTCGGGGCCTGGGCTTCGGCGCCGACGACTACATGACCAAGCCGTTTCACAAGGACGAACTGGTCGCTCGTATCCATGCGATCGTGCGCCGTTCCAAGGGCCATGCGCAGTCGGTCATCTCGACCGGCGAACTCATCGTCAACCTGGATGCCAAGACTGTCGAAGTCGGTGGCCAGCGCGTTCACCTGACGGGCAAGGAATACCAGATGCTGGAGCTGCTTTCGCTCCGCAAGGGTACGACGCTCACCAAGGAAATGTTCCTCAACCACCTTTATGGCGGCATGGACGAACCGGAACTGAAGATCATCGACGTCTTCATCTGCAAGCTGCGCAAGAAGCTTGCGAATGCTGCCGGTGGTGCAAACTATATCGAAACCGTCTGGGGCCGTGGCTATGTGCTGCGCGAGCCGGAAGGCGATTTCGCAGAAAGCGCCTGAAACCACCCGGCCATTTTAGCCGGCGGTGTTTCGCATCCCGCATAATGCAGGGACGCCACGGCTGATCGTGCCGAAAGTTTCTTAAAAGCCCGCCGATGATGGCGGGCTTTTTCGTTTCCGGCTGACCGTACGTATATTGCCAAGCCGGGCCGCTTCTCGACGAGCAGCGCATGAAAAAGCCGTCGCCTGGGAAAGGCAACGGCTTTTTCGAAACCCTATGGCTTGATTGGATGCGAAATCAGGCGGCGACCGACAGGCTGCCGAAAACACTGGTCAGGATCTTGCGGTCGAATGGCTTCAACAGAAAATCGTCGGCACCGGCACGCTTGCCCGCCATCATCTTCTTCAGGTCCGCCTCGACCACGCAATAATAGATGCGCACGGTCTTGCCGTCAGGCAGGTTGCGGATGTTGGCGATCAGGTCCAGCGCGCCATCGAGCCCCGCATCGACGATGATGATGTTGGGAAGTTCCGCTTCGCAGCGCACCAGCGCTTCGAGGCCGTTGGCAGCCTCGGAGACCAGAAAATTCAATCCGGAGAGAATGCGCTTTCCGACCTTGCGTACGACATCTGAATCATCGGCAATCATCAAGCGTTGCATTTCCAGCTCCTTGTCTGCACCTAAGCGGGAACTTGTTCCCCAACGACAACCGTATGCCGCTTTGGCAAAGATTCAGTTACCACGGGAACTAAAAGATGATTTATCGCACGCCCCTCAGACTGCGGCCATCTTGGCGACAAAGACGATCTCCTCCGGCGTCGAGCTGACGTCGATCTCCATGCCGGCTTCATCGGCGAGCAGCACGGTGTAATACGGCTGGATCGTGTGGGCGTCGACGGCCTCTTCGAGCGTACCGGAAAGCAGCTCGACCAGCTTCGGCGGCACGCGCATCATCCGGCCCTTGCAGATCAGCTTGAAGACCGCGTCATATTCCGGATTTTCCAGGATGACTTCGATCGAGCCGCCGCGTGGGATGGCGCCGTAGGCAATCAGGAACAGGTTGAGCAGCAGCTTGACGCGGTTCTTGGCGATGATGACGCGCGGGCCGACCCAGGTGACTTCCGTCTTCTTTTCGACGGAGGCGAAATCCTTCGCCGCCTTTTCCGCCTCGCCGGTATCGATCGACGCGCCGACGGAGCCCGACGCACCGAATGCCAGCCGGGCGAACTTCAATCGCACCGAGGCATTGAGTGCGCTGGTGCGGATCAGGTCCATGGCATCCGCATCCGCCCCGCCCTCATCCAGCAATTCGAGGCCGTTGTTGATGGCACCGACCGGAGAGATGATGTCGTGGCAAACGCGGCTGCACAGAAGCGCTGCGAGATCGGGACCGGTCAAGGTCAGGTTCGGGTTTTTTCCCATGATTGTATCCTCAATAGCCGTCGTCCGGCTCGTCAGCGTGATCCGGCGGTGTTCCGCGATCCCTTTGCCCCACTATCTAACCCGCGAACATTGCGCGTGCATAGCGTCAAGGGCGAAGATCATAAAGACACCACATTTGGTAAACCCATTGTTAAGACCATCGGTTCAAATTGCTCACAATCAGCCCGCCCCTGTGACAATCGGGAAAGGGACAGGTCAACGGCCCGCGGATGCACTATCCCCGCCGTGCCTGACTACACGGAGAAAATTATGCAGCGGATCGCCAGTGCCGTCAAAACCACCTGCCTCCACACTTTCGTAACGTTGATGATCATCTTCAGCCTCGTTTCCGGAGCGAATGCGCAGAGTGCCAATGGCAACCAGTACTCGATGCAGGAAATCGTCGATGCCGGGAATAATTTCTTCGGGGCCGCCTCCGGAGGCCTTGCCAAGGTGGTCGAGAACGCATTTTCCAAATACGGACTACCGAACGGTTACATCCTCGGCCAGGAAGGCTCCGGCGCGTTCGTGGCCGGCCTGACCTATGGCGAAGGCGACCTCTATACAAAGAATGCCGGCCAGCACAATGTGTTCTGGCAAGGCCCCTCGCTCGGCATCGACTGGGGCGGCCAGGGCAGCCGCACGATGATGCTGGTCTATAATCTGCCGGCCGTTCCTTCGCTCTTCAAACGCTTCGGCGGCGTATCGGGCTCGGCCTATGTGGTCGCTGGCGTCGGCATGACGGTGCTCACCGATGAAAACATCGTGCTGGTGCCCATCCGGACCGGCATCGGCGCGCGGCTCGGCATCAATGTCGGCTATCTGAAACTCACCCAGCAGCCGACCTGGAACCCCTTCTGAGGCGGAAACGCCTCATTTTCTTTTCCAGGCTCCTCTCAGACGTTGCCATGCCTTGCAAAAAAGGCACATTCTCGAATAGTTGAATTAATAGGATCATCACGCTTTCGTCGTGTAATGACACAACTCGTACTGTACCGCGTGCTTAGAACTGAAATGGCCAGCCCGTGATTGAATTCGCACTCCTGTTTGCCTTGGGATTCCTGACGGCGGTCATCCTCGGCCTTTTGGTGGCGCCGGTCGTTCACAGGCGCATCGTCCGCTTTGCCGAGGACCGGCTGAAGGCGACGATGCCGCTGTCGCCGCAGGAGGTCCGGGCCCAGAAGGATGCCGCCCGCGCCGGTTACGCCGCTGAAAACGCCCGCACCAGCCAGACGTTGAAACACGAGCGCGACAAGAACGTCGCGCTGATGCTGCAGAATGGCTCCGTCCTGAAAGAAGCCCAGCGCCTCGCCGGCGAAAATGCCGATCTCCATATACAGCTCGCCGACATGAACGTCGAAGCAGCCGACCTGCGCTCCTCCACCCGCCAGCTGGAGCAGAATATCGAACGGCTGAAGGCGACGCTGGCCGACGTCGAACGCGACAACGTCAAGAAGACCATCGACATCAAGACGTTGACGCGCCAGATCGACCATCTTTCCGCCGACATGGACAGCCTGAAGATCGATGTCGCCGCCCATGACGCCGAGGCGGAGAACCTGAAAAGCCGCATCGCCGGCCTGCGAGACGAACGGGAAAGCCTTCGCAACGAACTCAGGGCGGAAAGCACCAAGGCGCGGGAGCTCGGAGCCAAGCTTGCCCGCGACGAAACCCGCCTTCGCCAGGCCGAAACCAAGCTTGCCAAGGAGATGGCCGCCAACGCCGACAAGGAGAACTTCCTTGAGCGCAGGGCGACCGAAATCGAGCGCTTGAAGGGCAAGGTCAGGGATGCCGGCACGGACCTGCGCGACGCATCGAAAGCGTTGCGGGCCGCAGGCCTGACGGTGCCTGTGCGCCGCGAGAAAAAACCGGCTGTCGCGGCAGACCCCGCAGATGGCGCAAGTGTGGAAGGTGTGGCAGAGGACGCCTCTGCAGTGGAGACCATCGACCTGACCGTGCCAGCCGAATATGCCCGCAACCGGGCAACAGCACTATCGGAGCGATTGATCGCCTCGACCACCGACGTCCACGACGATGCTCTGCGGGAAGACATTGCCGACATCGCGGCGACCATGGTGGCTTTGACCGCGGCAAAGGAAGGCCAGGCATCGCCGATCCCCGGTCTTCTCAAGCCGGCAGGCGCGCAGCCCGATGCGACCGGCAAAAGCCTCGCCAGCCGCACCCGCGACATGCTGCCACCGGAACACCGGTAGACTCCGGCACCGGTAACACCCTGCTCGTTTCTCTCAGATCAACCCGTTGATCATCGCCACCTGATGCAGGGCAATGCCGGTCGCCGTCGCCACATTCAGGCTGTCGAGGCCCGGCCGCTGGCGAATGCGGGCAGTCCGGATCGATGACAGGATCGTTTCCGGCAGCCCCTCGCCTTCCGTGCCCACCAGAAGGGCGGTGCGCGGCGATGGCGCAATGTCCTGCAGATCGGTCTGCCCGCGCGGCGACAGCCCCCAGATCGCAAAACCGTCCGCCTGCAGGCGCCCGACAAGCGCGGTCACCGAGCCCTCGCGGGCAAACGGCACCGTCAGGACGGATCCCACCGACACCCGGATCGCCTTGCGGTACATCGGATCGCAGCTGGTTTCATCCATGAGGATGGCATCGGCACCGAAGGCGGCCGCATTGCGGAACATCGAGCCCATATTGTCATGGTTGGAAATGCCGCAGGCGGCCAGAACCATGCTTTTGGCCGGAAGCCCTCCAAGGAGCGTATCCAACCGCGGCGCAGAATCACGTTTGCCCAGCGCCAGCACGCCCCGGTGCATGTTGAAGCCGGCAATGGCATCGAACACCGGAGCGCTGGCCACGTAGACCGGAATGGTGGCCGGAAAATCGGCGAGAAGGTCAACGAGACCATCGACGCGATTTTCAAGCAACAGGATCGCTTCCGCCTCGATACCGCGACCTGCGCGATGCGCGGCCGCCAGCATGCGCAGGACGACGGTGCCCTCGGCAATGAAGCGGCCATGCCGGCCCGTCAGGTCACGCTCCTTGATCGAGACCAAGCCGGCAATGCGCGGATCTGCGGGATCGTCGATGCGGACCGGGGTCACGGCGGGGTCTTCTTTCAGTTCGTCTTGACGGAAATATCCGCGACGATCCGGCCGGCCGCGATATCGAAGACTATCGCCTTGCGGTCCCCACCGGCAGCCGTGCCATAGAACAGGATCTGGCCACCCGACAGAGCGACGCTGGATACCTCGAACCCGGCAGGCAGGGCGGCAATCGCCGTCAGTGGCGCATCGCTGGGGACGGCAACAGCGGCCGTTTGCGCCACATCCTTGTCATTGGACCGCGTCACCTTGTAGACAACGGCCCCAAGCACGGCCATAAGCATGACCAACATGACACCGGCCGAGACCAGCTGCAACTTGATCATCTTGCGGCGCACGTTCTCCATCACCGGATCGAGCGGCTTTTCTTCCTGTTCGACTGGTTTCTGAGATGACATGGCTGGCCTACCCTGAAAAATGGAATGAAGAATGAACGACCCCTTTAAACAAGCCCCGGCGATTAGGAAAGTCCTTACGGCAAATGAGGACGCGAGCGGCCGCATGGACGCCTTTCTCACCGAAGCACTGGGCGGCGAGTTTTCCCGCAACCGCATCAAGAGCCTGATCGAACAGGGTGAGGTTTCCGTCAACGGCAAGACCGTCAAGGAAGCCAAGAAGAAGGTACAGCCCGGCGACGTCTTTACGATCGGCCTGCCGGAAGCGGAAGACCCGGAACCCAAGGGCGAGAACATCCCCCTCGACGTGCTCTACGAGGACAACGACCTGATCGTTCTCGTCAAGCCGCCGGGTCTCGTCGTTCACCCCGGCGCCGGCAACTGGACGGGCACGCTGGTCAATGCGCTGATCCATCACTGCGGCGCAAGCCTGTCCGGCATCGGCGGCGTCAAGCGTCCCGGCATCGTCCACCGCCTCGACAAGGATACCAGCGGCGTCATGGTCGTCGCCAAGAACGATATCGCCCACCGCCACCTCTCCGACCAGTTTGCCGACCATGGCCGCACCGGGCCGCTGGAGCGCGCCTACATGGCCATCGTCTGGGGCCGCCCGCGTGGCCTGAAGGGAACGATCGACGCGCCGCTCGGCCGCGCCGGCGACCGCGTCAAGCGTGCCGTCAAACAGGAAGGCGCGGACGACGCGCGTGAAGCCATCACCCACTATCAGGTTGTCGAGCGCTATCTCGAAAAACCGGATTCCACCGCGCTCGCCGCGATGGTCCGATGCAACCTCGAAACCGGCCGCACCCACCAGATCCGCGTCCACATGGCCCATATCGGCCATCCGCTGATCGGCGATCCCGACTACGGCGCCGCCTTCAAGACCAAAGCCAATCTGCTGCCGGACGCCGCCAAGGCCGTGGTCAACCGTTTTCCGCGTCAGGCGCTGCACGCCTTCATGCTGGCCTTCGAGCATCCGACGACCGGAAAGACCATGCATTTCGAGTCGCCGGTTCCCGACGACATGCGCGAACTGGTCGAAGCGCTGCGCGGCTGAAGCAAGGCCATGGCGGTCCGGCCCTTCGAGGCGTATAACGCTTATCGATAGCCCGGAGCGCCCATGAGCCAGTTTTCCGCCAGGAAAATTCTCGAAACCGAGATGGTCAGCGTCCACGACGTGCTGTGCAACGGCGAATGCCGGCACAGGAGCGACGAGGAATGCGCGCGCGTGACCAGTCTCGTCTTCCCCTATCGTGGTGTTTTCCTGCGCCATGTCGGCAGCGATGACGCGGTTGCCGAGGCCAATCAGGTGTTGTTCTTCAACCGCGACGAAGGATATCGCATCAGCCATCCGGTGGAAGGCGGCGATGCCTGCCTGAGCATGGCCGTACACGAGGCAGCACTTGAGGAACTGGTTCCCAAGGTTCATCGCGCCGCTCGCGGCACATTCGCCTTCAACAAGCAGCGCCTGAGAATAGATGCCCGCGCGCAGGCACTTGTCGCCCTGTTGCGCCACAGCCTGCTCAGGGGCACTGCCGAAACGCTGGAGGCCGAAACACTGGCGATGACGCTCGTCCGACGCGCCGTCGGCGAGCGGACCGCCCGCGCCGCGACCGCCAGCATCGGCCGGCAAAAACTCGTGGACCGCGCCAAGCTCGTTCTGTCCTCCGATCTCGCGCGCAGATGGACCCTCGCCGAGATCGCCAAGGAGGCTGGTGTCTCCCCGGTCTATCTCACCCAGGTTTTTCAGCAGGTGGAGGGAACGCCGCTCTATCGCTATCATCTGCGGCTAAGACTGGCCAAAGCACTCGACCTGCTCGGAAGCTATGACGACCTGACCGATCTGGGGCTCGACCTCGGCTTTTCCAGCCACAGCCATTTCTCCTCCTCGTTCCGCCAGGTCTACGGGCGCACGCCGGCCGAATTCCAGCGCTTTGCCGGCCTGCGCTGATCCCTGCCGTTTTTTAACGGCAGCAAAGATCGCTAAAGATTCTGACAGCGCCGCAACTGCCGAAATGGTCTTCTCTTCTGGTCGCAACGAACCAAACGGAGGAAAGATCATGCAGGAAAACACATGTGCTGCCTGTGACTGCGAACTCGACGCAAGCCGCATCGCGGTCAAGATTGGCGGAAAGACTGTCGAGGTCTGCTGCGAAGAATGCGCGCAGGCCCTGCGCGAAGCAGACGCTGCAATCCACGTCACCCAGGTATCGAAGGGATAAGGCCGCAACCGGTCCCCTGCCCTGCCGCGCCGGCCCGATAAGGGGCCGGCATTCCCCGGAGACAACATTATGAAGAACGAAGCCCATGTGATCGGCGATCGCGTGCCGAACGAACGCGACCTCATTTTAGAACTGAAGCTTGCGCCACAGAGTGCCGTCAATACGCAGCCCGTCAAGCGAGCCAAGTCCCGTTCCGCGGCCCGTTTCCCGCTTGCACGCAGGTTTGCAGGTTTCGTCATCAGAAAATTGCGGGAACGCGGCAACCGGCTGGCGCTGTTGGAGCTCAACGACGATCAGTTGAAGGACATCGGCCTCTCAAGATGTCAGGCTTATGGCGGATACAGCCGCTATCGCCGCAGTACCACGCTAACTCCAGACGAAAACGGGGATGCTGAGCCGCATTGAAGGCCGAATTCCAAACCGTATCCCCCGCATTTTTCCAACCGGCATGCATCCTTTCCCGGTCTGGCGCGTTGTCGCAGACAGCAAAAGGAGAAGTGCAATGGTTGATGCAACGCAGATCAAGGAACATGCGGAAGTGATCGGTGCGGACGGCGTCCATGTCGGAACAGTCGATCACGTCGAAGGCGGCAGGATCAAATTGACGAAGAAGGACAGCGGCCAGGGTCACGACCGCCATCATCACTACATCTCGCTCGGCCTTGTAGCCGACATCGAGGGCAACCGCGTCCGGCTCAGCGCCAACAGCGATGTCGCCGTGACGTTCGAAGAGGAAAAAGACAGCTCGCCGATCCACTGATCGCGGCGGATCGAGCGAAAAGCCCCACAAACCGCCACTTCCGCCCTTGATATTTCGGGGGCGGACACAATTTACCGGGTGTAATCCACTTGGAGCATTCGCTTCTCCGGCTTCACGTCTCTGTGAAACCGGAGTTCTTGAATCATGCTTTCGCCGCACTTATCTATGAGGATGTGGGGTCGGACAGACCCACATGCCCGGCCTGCCAGAAGGAGGCCGGAACGCGAAAGGGGGGTGCATCATGGCCCGCAGTACGTTACCGTCCATTACCGCCGGAGAAGGCGGTCTCAATCGTTATCTCGACGAAATCCGCAAGTTTCCCATGCTTGAACCGCAGGAAGAGTACATGCTCGCCAAGCGGTATCAGGAGCATGACGACCGCAAGGCCGCCCATCAGCTCGTCACCAGCCATCTGCGCCTCGTGGCGAAGATTGCCATGGGCTATCGCGGCTATGGCCTGCCGATCGGCGAAGTCGTTTCCGAAGGCAATGTCGGCCTTATGCAGGCCGTGAAGAAGTTCGACCCCGAACGCGGCTTCCGTCTGGCCACCTATGCAATGTGGTGGATCAAGGCTTCGATCCAGGAATATATCCTGCGGTCCTGGTCGCTGGTGAAGATGGGCACGACCGCCAACCAGAAGCGGCTGTTCTTCAACCTGCGCCGCCTCAAGGGCAAGATCCAGGCTCTCGACGAAGGTGACCTGAAGCCCGAGCAGGTCGCGCATATCGCAACGACGCTGAAGGTTTCGGAAGCCGAAGTGATCTCGATGAACCAGCGGCTCTCCGGAGACGCGTCGCTGAATGCGCCGATCAAGGCCGGCGAAGGCGAATCCGGCCAATGGCAGGATTGGCTCGTCGACGACCATGACAGCCAGGAAGACATGCTCATCGAGCAGGATGAACTGGAAAGCCGCCGTGGGTTGCTGTCGAGCGCGATGAAGGTTCTGAACGATCGCGAACGCCGCATCTTCGAAGCCCGCCGCCTGACCGAAGATCCGGTCACACTCGAGGATCTGTCGACCGAGTTCGACATCAGCCGCGAGCGCGTTCGCCAGATCGAGGTTCGTGCCTTCGAGAAGGTTCAGGATGCTGTCCGCAAGGCGGCACAGGATCGCCAGAATTCGCTGCGGGTCGTCGAAGACGCCTAAGCAACTCGCAAGTGAGCAGCCCGCAGGCTGACTCCATAAAAAAACCGGCTGGATCGCTCCAGCCGGTTTTTTCGTGTCCGTATTTTCCGGCCGTTTATTGACCGGCAGGGTCCGGCTTCGCAATCAGGCTCCAGGCCTGCATCGCCTTGGTGAAGGCTTCGGTGCCCGCCGGGCCCTTCTCCAGGGTCAGGAGCGCGCGTCGGCCATTGCGGTAGGTCAAGGGAATATCCATCCAGCTGCGGCTGCGCAGAAGTTCGGTGTTCGTCGCCACGGCTTCCGGGAAGTCGTTGAGCGCGATCATGTGGAAGTCTTCCGTGATCTTGGCCGGAACAGCAATCAGCGCGTCGCCGCGGTCCTGCTCGTTCCGCTTCATCGACACACGCTGCACGCTGTCGATGCTACCACCCTCGAAATTTTCGGGCAGCGAAAAGACGAACTCGATCACATGGCTTGCCGGCAGAGACGAGTCGGCATTGCGTTTGATGGTCATCAAGGCCGTCAGGCCACGCTCGGGCACATTGATCTGGGCCTGGATAACCGGCTCGGGCTTGGCATCGCCGCCCGGCGATTCTTCCTTGATCGACCACGCGACGCTTCCCTCGATCGCCGTCGGTGCCGACTGGCCCAGCCGCTCCTCATAAAGGAACATCTTCTGGGCGCCGGCAGGCACCTGCTGCGTTGCCGGATTGGCCGGGGTCTGCTGTCCGGGCACCGGCTGGGCGTCGCCGGAGGTCTGGCCTGCCGGTACTGCCGGCGTTGCCTGTGCGGTATCGGCCGGCTTGCCGGCCTCTGTCTGCGCAGCGACCGACTTGCCTTCCTCGGCCCCCGCAGGCGCGGCTGCCGGACCCTGGTCGATCTCGCTGCCATCCTGCTGCAGGCGCTGCGTGAATTTGTTGCTGCCGGCAACAGAAGCGGTGTCGGAGGCAGCCGGTGTCTGTGTCTGATTGCTGGTTTCCGGTGTCGTGGCACCATTCGTGCCGCCTTCCGGCACAGGGACCGGGCTCGTCTGCCCTGGCACCTGCGCGGTGATGGACGAAAGTATGCCCGACACCCAGGAGTTCACCGCCGTCTGATTTTGCCAATAGCCATAACCGCCGCCGCCAAGGGCGAGCAACAGGACAGCCGAAAGTCCGATGGCCTTTCCATTGAACCGCGACCGCTTCGGTTCGACCCGATAGGAAACCGGCCGCGCCGGCACTTCCATCTCTTCGCTCAAGAGCGCGGAATTCCTGTCCGCCTGCCCCCCTGATGCAGCACCCGCAGCGGCGGCAGTGCCGCCATGCTCCAGAAGCTCGTCGATATCGTTCCAGCTGTCGCCCGCAGCCTTCTGCTGTTCCGGCGTCGGGGCAGTGGTTTTCTCGACAGGCCACGACCAGTCCGAAATCGCCGGCTCGGATGTCTCGACCGCGGCCGCCGCCGGGCTCTGGGTAAAGGGATCGCTGTCGTCCCAGGCCCAGGCTTGTGCCGGTTCAGCGGCGGCTTTTTGCTTGTCTTCAGCGTCATCGCTCGGCGGCGTCACCGTCTCGACAGGCTCGTACTGCGTCAGATCGGGGATCTCGTCGGTGCCCACCACGGTATCAGCGGTTTCGGTCCAGACCGGCTCGCTATGGGCTGTAGCCGGAACCGGATCGCTCCATTCCGGCAACTCCCATTCGGAGGGTGTTGAAGGCGCCGGCTTGTCTGCCTCCGGTTCGACATGATGCTCGACGATCGGTTCGGCAGCAGCCTCCGCAACCTCGCCCGCGACCACAGGCGCGGCTTCGCCATCGTCCGCCTGCTCGAACGCAGCAGCGACCGGATGCTCCGGCTCGTCGGAATGAACCGCTTCCGGTTCAGATTGCAGCTCTTCAGGCTCTACCGAATGGACAGGCTCGGGATCATGATCCTCTTCGGAAGACACTGTGGTCTCGATTTCCCGCTCCGCATGGCCTTCCGCGGCCGGCGGCTCAAAAGCCTCGGCCGGTGCAATGGTTTCAGGCTGCTCGTCATGTTGCTCGACAGGTTCGACAGGCGCATGCGCCGTCTCGTCTTCGGCGGGCTGATGCTCCGCATGGTCGTCTGCCGCATGATCAGGCCCGGCGGTTTCTACCGCCTCGGCCTCCGCCGTCGCCTGCTCCGGGGCATAGTCCTCGCCGGCAACCGCTTCGGGTGCCGAATCGGGTTGCTGCTCGTCGAGCGGCGGCAGCGCCTCGGCGTGGTCGCTTTCGACCTCGTTGATCGCCGCTTCCAGCTTGACCATCTGCCGGTCGATCATCTCGTCCGAAGGACGAGGCTTCATGCTTTCGAGCTGACGGCGGACGGCGCCACGGGCCTTTTCATAGACCTTGGCACGCATCTCGGGAACATTGTCCGACAGACCATCGACGGTCCTTCGAATAACTGCAACAAAATCCGCCATCAGAACTTTCTCATACCATCGGCGTGTTTACGCCAAACTCTGCCTAGTCATAAACGTGAAGACTAGTCCTCAAACGGGTCTGTCACAAGTATGGTGTCGTCACGTTCCGGACTGGTCGAAAGCAGAGCCACCGGCGCGCCGATCAGTTCTTCCACCTGGCGGACATATTTGATCGCTTGTGCCGGGAGTTCCGCCCAGCTGCGGGCGCCGACGGTGGATTCCTTCCAGCCTTCGAGCGTGATGTAGACCGGCTTTGCCTGGGCCTGCTGCGCCTGGCTTGCCGGCAGGTGATCGATCTCGACACCATCCAGAGTATAGCCGACGCAGATCTTCAGTTCATCGAGACCATCGAGGACATCGAGCTTGGTCAGCGCGATACCGGTAATGCCATTGGTCGCCACCGACTGACGCACCAGTGCGGCATCAAACCAGCCGCAACGGCGCTTGCGGCCTGTGACCGTGCCGAACTCATGCCCCTTCTCGCCGAGGAACTGGCCGATCTCGTCGTGCAGTTCGGTCGGGAACGGGCCCTCACCGACGCGGGTGGTGTAGGCCTTGGTGATGCCGAGGATATAGCCGAGCGCGCCGGGACCCATGCCGGAACCCGCTGCCGCCTGCCCTGCCACCGTGTTGGACGAGGTGACGAAGGGATAGGTGCCATGGTCGATATCGAGCAATGTGCCCTGCGCACCTTCGAACAGGATGCGCGCGCCCTTGCGGCGCTGGCGATCGAGCAGAAGCCAGACGGTTTCCATGAACGGCAGCACGCGGGCCGCGATTGAGGACAGTTCCTCCATGATCGCCTGATGGCTGACTTCGGCTTCGCCAAGACCCCGGCGCAGCGCATTGTGATGGGTCAGCAACCGGTCGACCTTGGCCGGCAGCGTGTCGAGATCGGCAAGATCCATGACGCGGATGGCGCGGCGGCCGACCTTGTCCTCGTAGGCCGGGCCGATACCGCGGCGGGTGGTGCCGATCTTGGTACCGCTGTTGGAGGCCGCATCCTCGCGGATGCCATCCAGCTCGCGGTGCAGCGACAGGATCAGCGTGGCATTGTCGGCGATGCGCAGGTTTTCCGGTGTGATGGTCACGCCCTGCTTGTCGAGCTTCTCGATCTCGGCGATCAGCGCATGTGGGTCGATGACCACGCCATTGCCGATGACGGCAAGCTTGCCCGGACGAACGACGCCCGAAGGCAGCAGCGACAGCTTGTAGCTTGTGCCGTCAATCACCAGGGTATGGCCGGCATTGTGACCGCCCTGGAAGCGCACGACGATGTCGGCACGCTCGGAGAGCCAATCGACAATCTTGCCCTTGCCTTCATCACCCCATTGCGATCCGACCACCACGACATTCGTCATTTCAGATTTCCTGTTTCCTTGGCGCCAGTCATTGCGCTGTCTTCAAACCCGCGCATCTATACTGTTTTGTTTTTTGGAAAGCGACCCTGTTTAGGCGTGGATTCGGGGTTTTTGCATGGCATTCACGCGGTTTAGCCTATATCACAAGGCCTCCGGAAGCTTCGGGTTCACAACGAGGCTCAAAAGCAGTCTAGGGAATCGCCGTCTTTGAACCTCCAAGCCTATGCCATTTTGTGCATCACCACCTTGATCTGGGGCGGCAATTCGGTTGCCGGAAAGATGGCTGTCGGCCATGTCAGTCCGATGATGCTGACCAGCCTGCGCTGGGTGATCGCCTGCATCGTACTCCTGATTTTCGCCGCACCCCAGGTCCGCCGCGATCTCCCGGCGATCCGCAAGAACTGGCCGCTTTTGCTCGGCTACGGCACGGTCGGCTTCACGGCCTTCAACGCCTTCCTCTATTCGGCGCTGCAATTCACCAGCGCCATCAATGCCGTCATCGAGCAGGCCGGCATCCCGATGGTCATCTTCGTCATGAATTACGTGCTGTTTCGCACCGCCTTTTCGATGGCGCAGATCGCCGGTTTCACGCTGACGCTGTTCGGTGTGGCGCTGACCGCATCGCATGGCGATCTCACCACGCTTCTCTCTCTTGAGCTCAACCAGGGTGACGCCCTGATGTTGGCGGCCGTGCTCGTCTATGCCGGTTATACCGTGGCCTTGCGCTGGAAGCCGGAGATTCACTGGAAGAGCCTGATTGCGGCCTCGGCTTTCGGGGCACTCCTCAGCAGCATTCCGCTGCTTGGCTGGGAGATCGCCACTGACCGGATGATCTGGCCCGATATGCAAGGCTGGGTCATCGTCGCCTATGCCGGCCTGTTGCCCTCGCTAGTGTCGCAGATCCTGTATGTGCGCGGCGTCGAACTGATCGGTCCCAATCGCGCCGGGCTGTTCATCAACACCATCCCGATCTTCGGCACACTGCTGTCGATCGCGCTGATCGGCGAGGCGCTGCAGACCTTCCACATCATTGCCCTGGCGCTGGTTCTTGGCGGTATCGCGGTGGCGGAGCGCGGCCGGCCACGCCTGCCGGAAGACGTCAAGGCGCAATAGGTCTTCTAAGTGAGATCCCGCTCCATATAGACGGCCTGGCCGCCATAGCTTTCAAGCTTTCCGGCAAGCGTTTCATCCATGCGCACCGAAAACCCCTGCCGCTCCCAAAAGCCCTGCGATCCACTGACCGAGACAAGCGCCACCGTTTCGTATCCGGCTTTGCCGGCCACGTCGGACAGCAGCGCCGAGACCTTCGACCCCGCGCCGGATCCGCGTGTAGCGGGCAGCAACGCCAGATCGTGGAGATACCATGTGTCGGCCTCTGCCGGGATCGCCCCAAGCCGGACATCGACCGGCGGAGGCGCACGCCGGACCCACGGATGGCTGAGAACATATCCCGAAACCACGCCATCCTTTTCCAGCACGAAACACCCCTGCGGGCACAGCAGCAGCCGCTCCAACAGCACGTCCTGCGCCTCGGGCTCAAGGTCATGGGCGATGCACTGGATATCATAAATGACGCTGATGTCCGCCGGATCGGCCGGGCGCCAGTGGTAGGCCATATTGTTCTCAGTCATGCCATCCGCTTTCATCAACGACAGACGCGCCGGAGGGGTAATCCGGCGCGTCCATCTGTCAGTCCATTGAAGCCATGTACCCCGGAAGGTTAGTCGACGTTGAACACCAGCGGCTTGGCGGCGCGGATCGCCGGATTGGCACGCAGCTTGTCGAGCACGTCTTCCGACACCGCGCCATCGACATAAAGCAGCGCAATCGCATCGGCGCCGGCATTGTGGCGGCCGAGCTGGAAGTTGGCGATGTTGACGCCGGCATTGCCGAGCGTCGTGCCGATGAAGCCGATCATGCCGGGAACGTCGGTGTTGGTGATGTAGACCATGTGGTTGCCGACATCGGCATCCAGATTGATGTCCTTGATCTGGATGAAGCGCGGCTTGCCATCGGAGAACACGGTACCGGCAACCGAGCGTGTCTGGTTTTCCGTCGTTACCGTCAGCTTGATGTAGCCGTCAAAGACGCCCGACTTGTCGCGCTTGACCTCGGACAGGATAATGCCCTTTTCCTTGATCATCACCGGGGCCGAAACCATGTTGACATCGGACACCTGTGCCCGGATCAGACCGGCAAGGGCCGCACTTGTCAGAGCGCGGGTGTTCATGCCGGCGGTCGCGCCGTCATAGAGGATCTCGATTTCCTTGATCGCGCTTTCCGTCACCTGACCCACAAAGGCGCCGAGCACATCGGCGAGCCGGATGAACGGCTTCAGGAGCGGCGCTTCCTCGGCGGTGATCGACGGCATGTTGATGGCGTTGGAGACGGCACCCTTGACGAGGTAATCCGACATCTGCTCGGCCACCTGCAGGGCGACATTTTCCTGCGCTTCCGTGGTGGAGGCGCCCAGATGCGGCGTGCAGACGACATTCGGCAAGCCAAACAACGGGCTTTCCGTGGCAGGCTCGACTTCGAACACGTCGAAACCGGCACCGGCAACGTGGCCAGACTTGATGGCATCGGCCAGCGCCTGCTCGTCAACGAGGCCACCACGGGCGCAGTTGATGATACGCACGCCGGGCTTGGTTTTCGCCAGCGCTTCGCGGTTGAGGATGCCGCGCGTCTTGTCGGTCATCGGCACATGCAAGGTAATGAAATCGGCCTGGGCGAGCAATTCGTCCAGCTCGACCTTGGTGACGCCCATTTCCTCGGCCCGTTCCTTCGACAGGAAGGGGTCATAGGCAAGCACGTGCATCTTCAGGCCGATGGCGCGGGCGCAGACGATGCCGCCGATATTGCCGGCACCGATGACGCCAAGCGTCTTGCCGGTGATTTCGACACCCATGAATTTCGACTTTTCCCACTTGCCGGCCTGGGTCGATGTATCGGCCTGTGGCAGCTGACGGGCAACGGCGAACATCAGCGCGATGGCGTGTTCGGCCGTCGTGATCGAATTGCCGAACGGCGTGTTCATGACGATGATACCGCGGCGCGAGGCAGCCGGGATATCGACATTGTCGACGCCGATACCGGCGCGGCCAATGACCTTGAGGTTGGTCGCGGCTGCGATCAGCTTTTCCGTCGCCTTGGTGGCGGAGCGGATGGCAAGACCGTCATAATTGCCGATGATCGCGGCAAGCTTTTCCTTGTCCTTGCCGAGCTGCGGCTGGAAATCGACGTCGACGCCGCGATCACGAAAGATCTGGACGGCGGTTTCCGACAGTTCATCGGATACGAGTACGCGAGGTGCCATGAGAGGCCTCCATTGGTTTCGTCAAAAATTGAAAGGGTATGGAAGAACCGCGCCCTGTTGGCGCGGTTATAAGCCGGTCAGGCCGCAGCCTGGGAAAGCGTCGCCTTCTGGGTCGCAAAAGCCCAGTCAAACCAAGGCATCAGCGCCTTGAGGTCCGACGTCTCGATCGTCGCACCGGCCCAGATACGGAAGCCGGAAGGTGCATCGCGATAGGCGCCGATATCGTTGGCGACACCCTGCTTTTCAAGCAAGGCCACCATGCCCTTGGCAAAGGCGTCCTGCCCGGCAGCGTCGAGCGCCGCGACGTCCTTGTCGACGATCTTCAGGCAGACCGAGGTGTTCGACTGCGTTGCCGGGTCGACCGCCAGATTGGCGATCCAGTCCGTCTTGGCGACGAAATCGTCGATAGCCTTCGCATTGGCATCGGCCCGGGCGATCAGCGCCTTGAGACCGCCGAGCGACTTCGCCCAATTGAGCGCATCGATATAGTCCTCGACGCAGAGCATCGACGGCGTGTTGATCGTCTCGCCCTGGAAGATGCCTTCGATGATCTTGCCGCCCTTGGTCATGCGGAAAATCTTCGGCAGCGGCCAGGAAGGCTCGTAGCTTTCCAGCCGCTCGACAGCACGCGGCGACAGGATCAGGATACCATGTGCACCCTCACCGCCGAGAACCTTCTGCCAGGAGAAGGTGACGACATCGAGCTTGGCAAAGTCGAGGTCCTGCGCAAATGCGGCCGAGGTGGCATCGCAGATGGTAAGGCCCTTGCGGTCGGCCGGGATGAAATCGGCATTCGCAACGCGGACGCCCGAAGTCGTGCCGTTCCAGGTAAAGACGACGTCGCGGTCAAAATCGACCTGGGCGAAATCGACGAGCTTGCCGTAATCGGCAACAAATTTGCGGGTGTCGGGGAGCTTCAGCTCCTTGACGACATCGGAAACCCAGCCGGAACCGAAGCTTTCCCAGGCGACCATGTCGACGCCACGCGGCCCGAGCAGCGACCAGAGAGCCATCTCGACGGCGCCGGTGTCGGACGCAGGCACGATACCGATGCGGTAGTCAGCCGGTACTTGCAGAATTTCGCGGGTGAGGTCGATCGCCTGCTTCAGCTTGCTCTTGCCAACCTTGGCACGGTGCGAGCGCCCGAGGGCTGCATCGGAGAGCGCATCAAGCGACCAACCAGGGCGCTTGGAGCAGGGACCAGAAGAAAAATGGGTGTTTGCCGGACGCAATTCCGGTGTCGCAGGTGTCGTCATCTGAGCTATCCTTCCAGATAGAGAGCCTCTCGTTAGGGAGAGGTGGCCTGCCGCCGTGAATATTGCGGCGCGGGAAGGAAGTCAAGAATGATGTGTCGCTTCTGAAAAGATTTTTGGCGTTGGGAACACAGGAGCAATGGACGTCAAGACGGCTCAAGCAACCGCCACGCAGAATGCCGCCTCACCGGCGGCACTCAACCCCATCGTTGACCTGGGGATCAATGTATTGCGGGCCCCTACCAGAGCGACATCCGCAGACCTGCGCGGATTTCGTGACGGGCCAGACCATCATCGAGGCCATCGATATCGCTGCTGTTGAAGATGCCGCCATCGGCGATCTGCGAATAGCGGTAGCCGACATCAAGCTTCAGCCGTTCCGTCATGTCGTAGGAAACGCCGGCCATCAATGCATACGTGAAGCGCCAGCTGCTCTTGCCATCGAAGGACTGGTTGAGGGGGGCTGCACCCGAGCAGCCGGCTGCGCCCGGCACGCAGCTTGTCCGCAGCGAAACATCGCTCCAGCGCAGCTGCGTCACGCCGAGACCGGCACCGAGATAAGGCGTCAGGCCGGCCACGGTCGCGAGATCGACATAGCCGTTCGCCATGAGGCCAATGGCCTTGTAGTCGGCTCCCAGGCGTCCGGAGCAGGTTGTACCCGCCGCTTCGCCGCCGCAGGGAATGCTGGCGCGACCGCTGCCATCCAGCCGGCCGTCGGAATAGTCGCCAGTCAGGTCGGCGCGCAACATGTCGTTGAACTGATACCCGACACCCAACGCGCCGGTGAACGATTTGTCGACGCTGGTGTTGCCGGGGGACGCGGAGTTCGTCCGGCCGCTGCCGGCGTCGAACAGACGCAGCGATGGATCGCCCCCGTTCGTCCAGCCGGCATAACCGAGATCGCCGCGCATATAGAAACCCTGAGGGCCGGATTCCGCTGCCGCAACATTGACTTCCGGAGCATAGAGAAGGTCGTCCGCCGCCATCGCCTGACCACTGGCAAGCAGCAGGATGAGTGCGGATGCATTGAGGAAAGCGTGCCGACTGTTCATGGGTACCGTCCTTGAAAAAACCATCCGCGGCGGCGGGACTACCCTCTTCGCTCGCGTGTATGAGTGTCAATTATTGCATCCACTGGTTAATCTGTGGTTAAGCATGCTTTTTAACCAATCTCGCTCGTAAAACTGAAAAAGCCGCCCGGGAACCGGACGGCCTTTGGAGGCAAGAGCGCGATACGCTTATTTGTAGATCGCAGGCTCGACTGGCGGAACATAGGCTTCCTGGCAGCCGCCGAAGGAGTAGCGCAGACCGGCGCGGGCCTCGTGGACGTAGATGCCCTTGTCGGAGCCGGGGCCGCTGTTTTCGTTGTAGCCGAACATGTCGCCGCCGAGGATATGACGGAAGCGGTAGCCGACGTCAGCCTTCAGGTTGCAGGTCAGGTCGATCGCCGTACCGGCCATCAGACCGTAGGTGAAGCGCCATTTCTTGCGGCCGCCGTGTTCGAATTCCGGATCGCAATTGCCCGGATTGCCGGTTTCGCAGCTTGTGTTTCGCAGCTTGTCCCAACGGACCTGCGTGCCACCGATACCGGCACCGACATAAGGCGTGAAGGAACCGTAGGTGCCGATATCGACATAGGCGTTGGCCATCAGGCTCCAGGCGGCGATTGCCGAAACATCGCGCGAGGTACACGCGGCGGCGACGCCGCAGCTACCGGTCGTCGATCCCTCGAAATCGGCCTTGCCGAGATAATCGAGCGTCAGGTCCGTGCGCAGGTAATTGTTGATCTGATAACCGACACCACCGCCGATCGTGTAGGTGTCATCGAGATCCGCGCGATCGAAGTCGCGCACGAAACGGCCCGGGCCCTGATAGAAATGGGCGCCGCGAAGATTGGTGAAAGCATAACCGACGTCGCCGCGCAAGTACCAGCCGCTGGCTTCGGCGATCTGGACCGGTTGCGCAACCGGCTGTTCAATGGGCGGCTCATACAGATCCGCAGCAAAGGTCGCGGTGCCGCCAAGCACAGCTGCAACAATGCCAATCAAAGTAGTCTTCATGGCTTCACTCCAATACGTCTGGCTGCTTGGCCAGCCCAAACACGGCCGCCAGCAAATGGTGTTGAAGCGGATCATGGACAGGAAAGGTTAAGGCCCGATTAACTACAAAAATTTACCGTAACTGTTAATGAATTTGGCTCACTGCCAAGCAACGAAAGCCCTCCTCCAACAACAAACAAAAAAAGACCGGGAAAAACCCGGCCTCTTCAAGTATTCTTAAATGTGGCAGGTCAGGCGACGTTGCGCACGCCGCCGATCACGCCGATCAGTTCATCGACGATCCGCTCGACCTGGGCCCGGTCGTCCCCTTCCGCCATGACACGGATCAGCGGTTCGGTACCGGAAGGACGGATCAGCAACCGGCCGTTCTTGGCCAGTTCGGCTTCCGCATCGGCGATCGCCTGACGGACCGTGACATTTTCCAGCGACATGCCGGCCGAAACCCGCACGTTCTTGAGAACCTGCGGCACCGGCTCGAAACGATGGCAAACCTCGCTGACGGTCTTGCCCTGGCGCTTGACGCAGGCGAGAATCTGCAAGGCAGCGACAAGGCCGTCGCCGGTGGTGCCGAAATCCGAGAGAACGAGATGGCCGGATTGTTCGCCGCCGACATTGAAGCCGTGCTGACGCATGTGCTCGACGACGTAACGGTCTCCGACCTTGGTACGATGCAGGTCGAGACCGCGTCCGTTGAGGTAGCGCTCCAGACCGAGGTTGGACATGACGGTGGCCACGATACCGTCGCCCTTGAGCAGGCCATCGGTCGCCCAGCTGTCGGCAATCACCGCCATCAGCTGGTCGCCGTCAATAACCGTGCCGTTCTCGTCGACGATCAGCACGCGGTCGGCATCGCCATCGAGCGCGATGCCGATGTCGGCGCGCACCTCGTGCACCTTCTTCGACAACGCCGCCGGATGGGTCGAGCCGCAATCCAGATTGATGTTCATGCCGTTCGGCTCGTTGCCGATCGTCACGACATCGGCGCCAAGCTCCCACAGCGCCAGAGGCGCAACCTTATAGGCCGCCCCATTGGCGCAATCGATGGCAACCCTCAAGCCCTGTAGCGTTACATCCCGCGGCAGCGTGCGCTTGGCATGCTCGATATAGCGATAGATATCGCCTTCAACGCGCTTGGCCCGGCCAATTTCCTGCGATTTCGCCAGCTGCGCCGTCATGTCCTTGTCGAGCAGATCCTCGATCTGCGCTTCGATCTCGTCGGACAGCTTGTAGCCGTCCGGGCCGAACAGCTTGATGCCGTTGTCCTCGAAGGGATTGTGCGAAGCCGAGATCATCACGCCGACATCGGCGCGAAGCGAACGCGTCAGCATGGCCACACCGGGTGTCGGGATCGGCCCCAGCAGGAAGACATCGAGCCCTGCGGCAGTGAAGCCGGCCACCAGCGCATTTTCCAGCATGTAGCCGGACAGCCGCGTATCCTTGCCGATCACCACCCGGTGACGATGAGCACCATTGCGGAAGATCGTGCCGACAGCGATGCCGACGCGCATGGCCAGATCCGGCGTCATCGGAAACAGGTTCGACTGTCCGCGGATACCGTCCGTTCCGAAATATTTGCGCTTCATAAACACTCCAATTCTTGTCCAAGGGCGCCAGCGCACCGTCGCTCGCAGGCTCATCAGGGAGCCGCTTCCCGTATTCCGGATCTTTCCGGATCACATTGTCCGCGACCAGCGCCCCGGCTTGCGACCACATGGAAGATCACACACGCGCATTCTCTTGCCATAAAATATTCACAACAGCATCCCGTTGTATCATCAGAATTCATTACAGCCCGTTACCAAGCTGGAACCGGCCGGGACTGCGGCGACATCATTCAAGACAAAGAAAAACCGCCGAACCTCGGGGCACGGCGGTTTATACCGGTTTTCTACTTCGAAAGCCTATTGCGGCTGCGGCTCGAATCCACCTTCGGGCTCATCGCCCTTATTCCCAACCGAACCGTCCTTCTTGGTCCCGGCAGACGGAACAGCCGAACCGCGATGCGGCGTCGAGTCGTCGCCAAGGTCACGAGCCGGCTTTTCGCCACGGATCAGCGCCTTGATCTCATCGCCGGTCAGCGTCTCGTATTCGAGCAGGCCTTCGGCAATGGCAACGAACTCACCATGCATCTCGGTGATGATGCGCTTGGCTTCCAGATAGGCTTCGTCGATCAGGCGGCGGATCTCGTTGTCGATCTTCTGCGAAGTCGCTTCGGAAACGTTCTTCGACTGCGACACGGAGTGGCCGAGGAACACTTCCTGCTGGTTCTCGCCATAGGCGACCTGACCAAGCTGATCGGAAAAGCCCCATTGCGTGACCATGGCGCGGGCAAGCTTCGTTGCCTGCTCGATATCGGAGGATGCACCAGAAGTGATGTTCTCCTTGCCGAAGGTGATTTCTTCGGCAACACGGCCACCCATCATGATGGCAAGACGCGAGACCATCCACTTGTAGCTCATCGAATAGCGGTCGCCTTCGGGAAGCTGCATGACCATGCCGAGCGCACGGCCGCGCGGAATGATCGTCGCCTTGTGCAGGGGATCGGCAACCGGAACCTTCAGCGCCAGGATAGCATGGCCCGCTTCGTGATAGGCGGTCAGCTTCTTTTCGGCTTCGGTCATGGCAGACGAGCGGCGTTCCGCGCCCATCATGATCTTGTCCTTGGCGTCTTCGAATTCCTGCATGGTGACGACGCGCTTGTTGCGGCGTGCAGCCATCAGAGCGGCTTCGTTGACGAGGTTCATCAGATCCGCACCGGAGAAACCAGGCGTACCACGGGCCAGAACCTTGAGATCGACATTCGGTGCCAGCGGCACGTTGCGGATATGAACCTTGAGGATACGTTCGCGGCCGTTGATATCGGGGTTCGGAACGACGACCTGGCGGTCGAAGCGGCCCGGACGCAGAAGGGCCGGATCGAGAACGTCGGGACGGTTGGTCGCAGCGATCAGGATAATGCCTTCATTGGCCTCGAAGCCGTCCATCTCGACCAGCAGCTGGTTGAGCGTCTGTTCGCGTTCGTCATTGCCGCCGCCAAGACCGGCGCCACGATGGCGGCCGACAGCGTCGATTTCGTCGATGAAGATGATGCAGGGCGCATTCTTCTTGGCCTGCTCGAACATGTCGCGGACACGGCTTGCGCCGACGCCGACGAACATTTCAACAAAGTCCGAACCGGAAATCGTGAAGAACGGCACGTTGGCTTCACCGGCAACCGAGCGGGCAAGAAGCGTCTTACCGGTGCCGGGAGGGCCAACGAGTAACACGCCGCGCGGAATGCGGCCGCCGAGGCGCTGGAACTTCTGCGGATCACGCAGGAATTCGACGATTTCTTCCAGATCCTGCTTGGCTTCGTCCACACCCGCGACGTCGTCAAACGTCACGCGGCCATGCGCTTCGGTCAGAAGCTTGGCCTTGGACTTGCCAAAGCCCATCGCACCGCGCGAGCCGCCCTGCATCTGGCGCATGAAGAACAGCCAGACACCGAGAATGAGAAGCATCGGCAAAAGCGTACCGACATAGCTGAGGAAGCCGGAAGAGCCGTCGGTTTCGGGGCGAACCGTCACGGTCACGTTCTTGGCTTCCATGCGCTCGGTCAGTGCCGTGTCGATCGCTGGCGCATAGGTCTGGAAGGTCGCGCCACTTTCGGCATAGGAACCGATTACCTTGTTACCGGTAATCACCACTTCCTTGACGCGACTACCGTCAACGTCCTTCAGGAACTGGGAAAAAGGAACATCCTTCGATCCCGTGCGCTCGCTCGGCTGCTGGAACATGCTGAACAGCGCGATCAGCAACAAGGCAATGATTGCCCAAAGGGCAAAATTTCTGAAATTAGGGTTCATCGAACTCCCCGGAACCTCTGTCGCAACCTGCAATGATTTGTGGCTGCATTCTTGCCCCTAACATAGGGTTGCGTAACCGGCTTGCCAAGGCAAACTCAAGCCCAAGCTCTCTTTTCCGTCAAAACATCGTGAACCGGAGGGGCACGATACCGATCACGGCCGAAGAGTACGGCAATGCTATTGGCCATCATCAGGTCGAAACACGGCAAAAAGGTGTCGTAGAGGCCGATGCTGCTTTCAATGCGGGGCTTTGGCGCCAAGGGTTCCAAGGCTTCCCGGTGTTCCGTGGAAGAGACCGGCAGCGAACAGGCCGGCGCCGATCTGGCCGCCCGCTTGACCACCGGCTCGGGCAGGCCTGCGGCAATCAGTCTCGCGCCCAGTTCATCCGTTTCGCCGCCGACATGGACCACGATCGGCTCGCGACCGTCATTGCCGACGAGAAAACGGCCATCCCATATCGCCTCCTGGCCGGGCTCGATCATCATCTCCGGCAGATCGCGTGCCTCGCGATAGAGATAGAGGCCGGACCGGCGGCGATCGAAAACCACGCGGCCGGCAGTCATACGGCCGTTGTTTCCATCGGCCAGAAACGCCGCAAGCCGCGCCGCCGTTTCGCGTCCCGGCAGATGCGGGCGGCCGCCGATCACAGCGGTGACGGCAAGAATGGCACGGCTGCAATCCGCATCGGCCATATTGACGGCGAGCGCCGGATCGAGCCGCGCCACCAGGCCTTCGAAAACATGGGCCTGTTGGGCAAGCAGCCTGGCCACCCGCACGCTGGAACTCAGGCGTGCCTCGCCTGCAGCCATCCATCCCTCTTCCACCGGACGGATGTCGCCGCCCAGCGCCTGACGCACGCGCACGCGCTCGAAACTTACATTGCTGTTGCTGGGATCATCGAACCAGCCTTCGCCGCATGCGCTGAGGTAGTCGCGAATATCGGCTCTGCGCAGACGCAGAAACGGCCGCAGCACCCAAGTACGGCGATGGGCAAGCACGCCATCCGCCATTCCGGCAAGACCGGGCGCGTCCGGCTGCGATCGGCCCTGCCGCATCGCCACGGTTTCCGCCTGATCGTCTGCTGTATGGCCCGTGACGATGCAGGATGCCCCGATATCCAGCGCGGTATCGGACAACAGACGGTAGCGCGCTGCGCGTGCCGCGGCCTGAATGCCGGTAGCCGGCTTCTCCCCCTGCCACCGGCAGACGGTATGAGGAATACCTCTTGCAGCGCAGAGAGCTGCGACAGCGCGCGCCTCGTCGGCGGATTCGGACCGCAGCGCGTGATCGACGGTACAGGCGGCGAGGGAAAAAGCCGAAAAGCCGCCACGAGCGATCGCTTCATGCAGCGCCAGAAGCAGTCCCTTCGAATCGCTGCCACCGGAAATGGCGGCAAGGATCAGGCCGGGTGTCTTGAAGGTAGAGAGAAACTGTTTTGCCGCCTCGACGGCAACGTGCGGCGCGGCCCGGTCCGCCTCAGCAGGCAAGGCGGCTCTGTTCGGTGGTCACCTTGGCCTTCACGGCCGGCGACGCCTTCGGATAGCGCTTGTTCACCTCGCGCAACGTGGCGCAGGCTGTATCCTTGTTATCGAGAGCGGCGAGCGACATGCCGAGCTTCAGCAGCATTTCAGGCGCCTTGGGCGATTTGCTATAGGCCTGATGCGCATTCAGGAACGTCTTGGCGGAATCGCTGAACTTGCCCTGGGAATATTGTGCCTCACCCATCCAGAAGCTGGCATCCGCGGCTTTTTCGCCCTTCGGGAATGCTTCGAGATAGCTGCGGAATTCGTTTTCGGCCTGGCTGTAATCGCCCGTCAGCACATGGCCATAGGCCGACTGGTAGAGATCGCCGGGATTGTCGAGCGATGCCGTCTGCTGCTGGCTGTCCGGTGTCTGGTTGATGCCCTGATCCCCGCTGGGGAGCGTCGCTTCGAGACTGGACGGGTCGCGGGTTGCCCCAACGGGATTGCCATTCTGATCGAATTCGATCTGGCCGAGTGTCGTGGGCGGAGCGCCGACATTCGTGCCGGCAGTGGTATCCGATCCCAAACCTGCGTTGGGATCGGTTGCCGTTGCCTGCTCAGTCGTTGCCGGAGCGGTTCCGGCTGCCTGATGATTCGTGCGCGGTGTTTCCAGCTGGCTCTTCTTGGTGGAACCCGACTTGCCGCTTTCCAGATCCTGGAAGCGGAACTCGTTGTCCTCCTGGAATTTGCGGATCTGTTCCTGCATCTGCAGAAGCTGGAAACTCATTTCCTCGATACGCCCGTTGAGCGAGCGGATCTGTTCCTCGAGCTGTCCGATGCGTCCAATCTCGTTCGACTGGACCTTCAGCAGCGGCACCTTGTCCGGCGATTGGGTGTCGCCGTGAATTGCGCGGTTAAACAGCGCGGAAAGCGGCATGGCGGTCACTGTCTGCCCGAAACCCGCAAAGGCAGTCAGGCCGATCAATCCCGCCACGACAAAATGTTTCATGTCATGTGTCCTGTTTGTGTATCCCACTCTCACCCGCGACCGGGTTCAAATCGGCCTTGGGGTGATTGCCGCACAGTTTTCCAATTGGTCTCAAAAAGCAACGGAGTTCGGTCAAAGTGTGACAAAAAAGAAAAGGCGGCCCGAACGACCGCCTTTTCCTGAAGCTTTCGACAGTCCGGCAATTACATGCCGGCGCCACCGAGAACCGTGACCGCACGGCGGTTCTGCGACCAGCAGGAAATGTCGTCGCAAACGGCGACCGGCTTTTCCTTGCCGTAGGAGATCGTCTTGATCTTGCCAGCCGGAATACCGCGCGATGCGAGATAGTCGCGGGTTGCGGCAGCGCGGCGGGCACCGAGTGCCAGGTTGTATTCGCGGGTGCCGCGTTCGTCGGCATGACCTTCGACCCGGATCGCGTAGTTCGGATACTTGGCCAGCCACTGGGCCTGACGATCAAGCGTCGCCTGCGCATCGGCGCGGATCGACGTGGAGTCCGTATCGAAGAAGATGCGGTCGCCGACATTGACCGTGAAGTCCTGGGTGGAGCCGGGCGTTGCCGCATTGGCACCGAGGCCAAGATCGCCGGCGCTGTTCATCGGCTTCTTGGCGCAGGCTGCAAGTGCCAGAGCGGCAAAAAGCGCGATCATGGCAGGGTTGCGAGCGATGGATTGCATGCGGCCTGCGGCCTGGGCGTGAATGCGGCTCATGGGCCGGTCTCCTTGGATGGTCTAAATTCAGGGTTGCCAGACTGTAACCGGAAGCGGTTAACCCCATTTCAACGGATATGGTTAACAGTTTGACAAAATTCGCATGCGGCCTGCTAATCAGCACTTTACGGCGAGAAAGCGGCGGCTTCGCCACATTTCCCGCCGCACAGGCAAATGCTATTCCAGCAAGGGCGACCAGGCCGGATCCGAGGCGAAGCCCTGGGTCTGGATCAGCTGCTCGTTATAGCCGGTCAGATCGATCGAGTAGAGTTGCGGACCGCCTGCCCCGGCGTTCTGGCGGAAGAACATCAGAACGCGGCCGTTCGGCGCCCAAGTCGGACCTTCGTTGTGGAAGCCGGTGGTCAGGATGCGCTCGCCCGAACCGTCCGGCTTCATCACGCCGATCGAGAACTTGCCGCCCGACTGCTTGGTAAAGGCGATCAGGTCTCCACGCGGCGACCAGACCGGCGTCGAATAGGAGCCGTCACCGAAGGAGATGCGGTTCTGTCCGCCGCCGCCGGCGCTCATGACATAGAGCTGCTGCCTGCCGCCACGGTCGCTTTCAAAGACGATCTGGCTGCCATCCGGCGAATAGGACGGCGAGGTGTCGATCGCAGCCGTCGAGGTCAGGCGCGTCGTGGTGCGCGAGCGCAGGTCCATCGTGTAGATGTTGGCGTTGCCGTCCTGCTGCAGGCTCATGATCACCCGCTGGCCGTCTGGCGAGAAGCGCGGTGCAAAGGTCATGCCCGGAAAGTTGCCGACCACTTCGCGCTGTCCGGTTTCGAGCTGCAGCAGATAGACGCGCGGCTCGTTGCCCTCGAACGACATATAGGTGATTTCCTGCTTGTTCGGCGAGAAACGCGGCGTCAGCACGATATCGTTGGAATTGGTGACCGCACGGGCATTGAAGCCGTCCTGGTCCATGATTGCCAGCTGCCGCTTGCGCGCCGTCTTCGGGCCGCTTTCGGCGACATAGACGATGCGGGTATCGAAATAGCCCTTCTCGCCGGTGATGCGCTCATAGATCGCGTCGGCAATGATATGGGCGACACGGCGCCAGTTTTCCGGCTGGGTGAAGAACTGCTGGCCGGTCATCTGCTGGCCGGCAAAGCTATCCCACAGGCGGAACTCGGCCTTCAGGCGGCCATCGCCTTCCTGCGTGACGCGCCCGGTGACCAGCGCCTGGGCGTTGATGACCTTCCAGTCTTCAAAGCGGGGTGCAGCGTCCGGATTGGAAATCTTCTCGATGAAGGCCTTCTTGTCGATCGGCGCAAACAGGCCGGACCGCTTGAGGTCTGCGGCCACCACATCGGAAATCTTCTGCCCCAGCTCACCCTGCAGAAAATCGGTGATGGCGATCGGCAGGGGCTCGACATTGCCCTTGTTGATGTTGATTTCCACCAGCGCGTGGGCGGGCGAGGTCAAAAGCGTGACCATCGCCGCAAGCGCGACGAGAAAACGGAATGGGTTGCGTTTTAACATGATTATAGAAGCCTTTCAGCCATTCACTCGCGTGTGTTTTTAGAGCATTGCGCTCGGATCGAAATTGACGACGACGTCGCTCCAGGA
The DNA here is from genome assembly GCF_001687365.1 of Pararhizobium polonicum. Classification (GTDB taxonomy): domain Bacteria; phylum Pseudomonadota; class Alphaproteobacteria; order Rhizobiales; family Rhizobiaceae; genus Pararhizobium; species Pararhizobium polonicum. Next base: position 341,615 of record NZ_LGLV01000007.1, on the reverse strand, counting down.
ATCGTATTTGTCGGCAGGCAGATCGGTGAACGGAGCCGATTTCATGATCGCCCGCCGGACGCTGCCCTCGAATGTACGCCGGGCAGAATCCGTTCCACCGGAGGCAACCACTTCTGGCGTCCCGATCAGGGCACCGCTGCGGTCAAGCTGCATGGAGACCCGAATGGTCAGTCCCTCTGCGCCCGATATGCCAGCGATAACCGACCAGTTGCCTTCGATTTTGCCCCTCAATGCATCCATTTCGCTTTGCGAAAGCGTATTGCCCGTTGTCTTCTTGGCGCCCGCTGCTGCCGGATTGGTGGAGCGCTTGGCACCGCCGCCCGACGAATCCTGCTTGTTCAGAAGGGCCGCTACCTCGTCCGCGTTGAAGTCGGATTGTTTGGCAGTTGCGGCCTTCTTCTGATCCTTCTTGTTTTCCTCGTTCTTCCGGTCCTGAGTCTTGGCGGTCTGTGCCTGCGGCTCGACCTTGGGCTTCACGACGGGTGTCGGGATCTTGTCGGGCAATGCTTCCGCGTCGGGGTTCTCTGCGGGCTTTTCCTCGACCGCCTGTTCCGCCGGCTTGGGATCAGGCTTGACCTCTGTCTTGGGCTCGGGAAGGCTCGCCACTTCGGTCGCAGGCTCGGAAGCCGGCTTCTCCTCTTTTACTGGAGGGCTGTCTTCCTTCACCGGCTCCGGTGTGGGAACCGGCTTTTCCTCGGCCTTGATGGCGCCGGTCGATTCCTTTTCGATCGGCTTCGATACCGGCTTGGGCGGCGTCTTCAGATCGATATCATTTTCACCGACATTTTCGGCACCCTGGATTTCCGTCGGCTTCTTGGTCGGCACGGCCGATGGCGTTTCCGCCTTGGGCGCGTCCTTGTCTCCCTGCTGAAGTTGGGTCAGTTCATCAATCGGGACGATATCCACCGGCATCGCCTCGAGATTCGACACTTCGAACTTCTCCGGGCTGCCAAGCGATACCAGCGCCCAGGTCAAAACGAGAGCATGCAGTACAGCGGATGTGACGAGGCTTGTCTTCATCGCAGCGCTCTACTGGTCCTTCTTCGGCTGGGTAACGAGGCCGATATTCTTGAAACCGGCTTCCTGGATGCGCGACATCACATCGGCGATCACGCCATAGGGTGCCGTCGCATCGCCACGCACGAAGATACGTTCGCTATAGCCCGTCGTGGCGATCGCCTCGAGCTTGGCGGCCACTTCGGCGATCGGGATGGCGGTTTCCTGCAGGAAGACTTCGCCGTTTTCCTTGACGGAAATGGTGATCGGCTGCGTTTCGGAGTTCAGCGCCTTCGACTGCGTTTCCGGCAGGTCGATCGGCACACCGACCGTCATCATCGGTGCAGCCACCATGAAGATGATCAGCAGCACCAGCATGACGTCCACGAACGGCGTGACGTTGATTTCGCTCATGACGCCCTTGCCGCCACGGCCGCTGCGGCCGCCACGGCGCCGGCCGCCGCCCTTCGATCCACCTGCTGCTGACATACCCATGGTCTATCTCCGTCTTCGTGCCGCTGCGGCTCTTTACTGCGCGGCCATCACTGTGCAGCTTGGCGCGGCTGCAGCTTCTCATCGATCTGGCGCGAAAGAATGGCCGAGAACTCGTCGGCGAAGCCTTCCATGCGCGCCGTCAGCTTGCCGGCATCTGCGGAGAATTTGTTGTAGGCGATAACCGCCGGGATAGCGGCGAGAAGGCCGATCGCGGTGGCGAGAAGCGCCTCGGCGATACCGGGGGCAACGACCGCGAGATTGGTCGATTTCGATCCGGCGATCGCCTGGAACGACGTCATGATACCGACGACCGTACCGAACAGACCGACGAACGGGCCGGCCGAACCGATGGTTGCCAGCGACCCGAGCCGCGCTTCGAGCGTTTCGGCTTCCCGCGACAGCGTCACGTCCATTGCCCTGTCGATACGCATCTGCAGGCCGATCGGCGAACGGGCGCCGCGCTCGAAGGATTTCTTCCATTCGCGCATCGCCGAAACGAAGATCGCCCCCATGCCGGAGGTCGTCCGGTCGGACAGCGTCCGGTAAAGCTCTTCCAGCGACTGGCCGGACCAGAAGACCTGCTCGAAGGCATCCAGCTGACGGCGCACCTTGCCGAATTTCAGGGTCTTGTCGACGACGATCGCCCAGGTCCAGACCGAGGCGCCAATCAGCCCGAGCATGACCAGCTTCACCACGAAGCCCGCTTCCATGAATAGCGACCACAGCGTCACGTCTGTCGTCGCCGCAGCCAATCCAACCTGTTCCATCGTTCTCAAATCCCCGAATCCAAACGCCCGGCAAGAGCAGTCTCATGCTCACAGCCAGGGTGCTCAAACGTCATTGTTGCAAGATTGACCCGGCAGCTGCCGATAACCGGCCTCATGCCGGTCTTTAAGCTTCCTGTTGCCTTCTTGCGTTCAATCTTGGTGAAAGGATGACGTGCACTGCACAAAACCCTAATACGGGCATTAAGACATCATTATGGTTAACGAAGTCTTAGCGCTTTCGCATCTGCACTGCGATCCTGACAGGCCAACCGCCTCCGGCCGAGAGTTTATTCTCCGCCACAATCCGCAATTGGCATAGATTTCCTGTAATCCTTATAGATTTTATAGATTATTACGGTTCCGGCATGGCCCGGACGGTAGAAACGGTATGTCGCGACGATTTTCCGACCACGGAATCTCCGGCACCAAAGGGAGATGAGCATGACCATCGTACCACAGAACATTGCCGATGCACCGCGGGTGAACGATCCCGACACGCTGTTTCAGCCCCGGCCTCGCCCCACCACACCCGCCCATATCATCGCGTCCGATCAGGAGGCCATCGAGATCGCCCACCGCCTCGCGGCCGATTTCGCCAAGGGCGCCGCCCTTCGCGACAAGGAAGGACTTTTGCCACTTGAGGAACTGGACGCCTTCTCGCAGAGCGGGCTTTGGGGCATCACAATTCCCAAGCAATATGGCGGCGCCGGCGTGTCCTACGTCACCCTGACCGAGGTCATCAAGATCATTTCGGCAGCTGATCCTTCGCTCGGGCAGATTCCGCAAAACCATTTGGCCATTGTCGAGCACATCGTCTCTGACGGCACGGAAGCGCAGAAACAGGCCCTCCTCGGCGACGTCCTCAAGGGGATCCGGTTCGGCAATGCTTTCTCCGAAAGCGGCAGCAAGCATGTCGCCGCCTTCGAAACCCGCATCGAACCGGATGGCGAGAACTTCGTCGTCAACGGCAAAAAGTTCTATTCGACCGGCGCGCTTCTCGCCCATGTCGTGCCGATCGTCGCCGTCAACGGCGAAGGTCTCCCCCATCTGGCGTTTGCCGACCGCTCGGCGGAGGGCCTGACCATCATCAACGACTGGTCGAGCTTCGGCCAGCGCACGACGGCATCGGGCAGCGTCGTGATCGACAATGTCAAGATATCCGCCGACCGGGTTATTCCGGCCTACCTCGCCTTTGCCAACCCCACCCCGGCAGGCGCGATCTCACAGATCATCCAGGCGGCGGTGGATGCCGGTATCGCCAGGGGCACGATCGAGGAAACAATCCGCTTCGTGCGCGACCGTGCACGGCCGTGGGTCGATTCCGGACAGGACCGTGCCAGCGACGACCAGTTCACCATCGCTGCCGTTGGCGATCTGAAAATTCGGCTGCATGCGGCCGAAGCGCTGCTTGAACGCGCAGCCCGCCTGATCGATATCGCCCTGAAGAACCCGACAGACGAAACCGTGGCCGAGGCAGCCGTCGCCACAGCCGAATCGAAATTCCTGACCACCGAGATCGCCATTCTGGCCTCCAACAAGCTCTTCGAGCTTGGGGGAACGCGCTCAACGCTGTCTGCCCATGGCCTCGACCGCCACTGGAGAAATGCCCGGACCCATACGCTGCACGATCCGGCGCGCTGGAAGCCGTTTCATATCGGAAACTACTATCTCAACGGCGTAAAGCCCGCCCGGCACCCCTGGCTCTGAAACACGCAGGCACCGCGCAAACGATGCGCGCGGTGCCGCCATCCATGAGCGCCGGCAACCAACATAATCGGCCTGCGGTTCAAACCGCAGGCCCGGCGCCCCAAAAACGTGCCGCCAGCGTCTCCGGCAGCCGCCGGGGCCGCCCCTTGCCGTTGATGACGGCGATGATCACCTTCGCAGCGATCAGCAGCGTATCGTCGCGGCGGATTTCCTGAGCCAGCACCATCTTGGCACCGCCCGCCTTTTCCGTCGTCGTGACGATCGTCAGGATATCGTCCATCCGCGCCGGCTGCTTGAAATCGATCTCCATCCGGTGGACGACGAAGACGAGACCTTCAGTATCGCCCTCGATGGCCAGCGTCGCCTGCTCGACGCCCAGCAGCCGCAGATAATCGGTGCGGGCCCGTTCCATGAAATGCAGATAGCGGGCGTGATAGACGACGCCGGAAAAGTCCGTGTCTTCGTAATAGACCCGTTGAATCAGCCGGTGTCCGTTATCCGTCAGCTCACCGGCGAGCGAAATCAAACTCATAGGCGCCCTCGCAAAATTATTCTTTTTCCTGTGCAGGAACCAAACGGCTTTTGCAAGCATTGCAGGTTTGTCACAATGTTCTCCTATCACCAGCGCATGACTTCCCATCCCACAGGAGATTGGCGCATGAAGATTGCAGTCCTTGGCGGTGACGGCTTTGTCGGTTGGCCGACAGCCTTGCATCTGTCCGATGCCGGACATGACATCCACATTCTCGACAATCTCTCGCGCCGCTGGATCGATACAGAACTCGGCGTGCAATCGCTGACGCCGATGGACTCCATTCAGGAGCGGACCCGTATCTGGCATGCGCAAACCGGCCGGCGCATCCATTTCCACCTGATCGATCTGGCCCGCGATTACGAACTTCTGAAAAACTGGCTCAAGGACAATCGTCCGGACGCCGTCATCCATTTCGCCGAGCAGCGCGCCGCCCCCTATTCGATGAAGAGCGACCGCCACAAGAACTACACGGTCAACAACAACGTCAACGCCACCCATAATCTCCTGAACGCGCTGGTCGAGATCGGCCTCGATGCGCATCTCGTCCATCTCGGCACCATGGGGGTCTATGGCTATTCGACGGTTGGCGCTGCCATTCCCGAAGGCTATCTTCCGGTTGGCATAGAGGCGCAGGATGGCCGCACAGTCGCCCAGGAAATCCTCTACCCAGCCAATCCCGGCTCGATCTACCACATGACCAAATGCCTCGATCAGCTGCTGTTCCAATTCTATGCCAGGAACGACGCCCTGCGGATCACCGACCTGCATCAGGGCATCGTCTGGGGCACGCATACCGAGCAGACCCGCCGCCACGAACAGCTGATCAACCGCTTCGACTATGACGGCGACTATGGCACCGTGCTCAACCGCTTCCTCATTCAGGCGGCAATCGGTTATCCGCTGACCGTGCACGGCACCGGCGGCCAGACCCGCGCCTTCATCCACATCCAGGATTCGGTACGCTGCATCGAGCTGGCCCTGAAAAATCCGCCCCAGCGCGGCGCACGCGTCGAAATCTTCAACCAGATGACCGAGACGCACCGAGTCCGTGATCTCGCCAAGATGATCGCCGGCCTCACCGGATCGGAGATCGCCTGGCTGCCCAATCCACGCAAGGAAGCGGCTGAAAACGATCTCGTCGTGCGCAACGAGAAGTTCCGCGAACTCGGCCTCAACCCGACGACGCTTCAGGATGGCCTGCTTGCGGAAATCGTCGATGTCGGCAAGAAATACGCCTACCGCGTCGATCGCAGCCGCGTGCCGGCTGTTTCCGCCTGGACCAAGGACATCGCCGCCAAGATCAACCACGATCCGGAAGGAAGAAGGCTGAAATCGGTTTCATGACGCAGCCGGGTTCCGTTCCAGAGGGCATCCCGCCTTCCCGCCCCGCCGGGTCGCACCACGCATTCGTCACACTGGTGACGAATGCCGATTATGCCATGGGCGCAACGGCGCTTGCCCGCTCCATACGGCGGACGGGAACGGACGCCGATATCGTCGTGCTCCACACCGGCGGCGTCAACCCTGAATGCCTCCACCCCCTCGCCGAATTCAGCTGCCGGCTCGTCGCCACCGACCTCCTGCCTCTGTCGGACGGCTTCAACGAACGGCATGCGCGCCACAACGTTCACAGCGCAGCCCCCTTCACCAAGGGGCGCAAACCGGACTTCCATTCGCCGCTCGACAATTTCTGCAAGCTGCGTCTCTGGCAGCTGACCGAATACGAGCGCTGCATCTTCATCGATGCCGACGCGCTGGTGTTGAAGAACATCGACCGTTATTTCGCCTATCCCGAATTTTCCGCCGCCCCCAACGTCTATGAGAGCCTGGCCGATTTCCACCGGCTGAACTCCGGCGTTTTCGTCGCTACGCCCTCGCTCCAGACCTTCGATGCCATGCTCACACGGCTGGACACGCCGGATGCTTTCTGGCCGCGCACCGATCAGACATTTCTGCAGAATTTCTTCCCGGATTGGCACGGCCTCCCTGTCACAATGAACATGCTGCAATATGTCTGGTTCAACATGCCGGCGCTGTGGGATTGGTCATCGATCGGCGTGCTGCATTATCAATATGAAAAACCTTGGGAAAACGATCATCCGAAGGCGGAAAGGCTGCGACCGCTGATCAATCTCTGGCATGCTTTCCTGACCGGCGAAAACATTCCGGACGTTGCCGATCTGCCAAACCCGGACTGATATCAGGAAGCTTATGACACGCGTTCTCGTTTCCGGCGGCACCGGCTATGCCGGCCGCTTCATCGTCGAGCACCTGCTGGCCAACGGCTACAAGGTCACCGTCGGTGGCCGCACGCCCCCCGATCCCGGCTTCTTCTCGAAGAGCGTTTCCTTCGTGCCGCTCAGGCTTGATCCGGATGCAGACCAGATCGAGGCTTTCGACAACGTCTATTATTTCGTCCATGCCGCCTTCGGCCATCTGCCGGGGAAATATCGCGGCGGCGAAGGCGACGATCCGCAGGGGTTCCGCCACGCCAATCTGGATGGAACCGTGCGGCTGTTCGAGACGGCGCGCGATGCCGGTGTGCGCCGCTGCGTCTTCCTCTCGAGCCGCGCCGCCTATGGCCCCGGCGAGCCGGGCGTGCTGCTGACAGAAGACATGCACGGCAGACCGGATACGCTTTATGGCGAGGTCAAGCTGCAGGCGGAACGCAGCCTGCTTTCCCTCTGCGGCCACGGCTTCGTCACTGCGAGCCTGCGCGCAACCGGCATCTACGGCCTCGCCGGACCGGGCCGGGAACACAAATGGGCATCGCTCTTCGACGATTATCTGGCGGGCAGACCCACCCTGCCCCGCGTCGGCACCGAAGTGCATGGCGAGGATGTCGCCAGAGCCGTCCGGCTGTTGCTGGAATCCGATACCGTGCGCATCAACGGCGAAACCTTCAACGTCTCGGACATCCTGACCGACACCCGGACAATCCTGTCCATCCTGCAACGCATCACGCACTGTCCGCACCCCTTGCCGCCGCCAGCCGAGACGATGGCGGGCAATGCCATGGGCACCTGCAAGATCGAGGCACTGGGCTGGAAGCCCGGAGGGATGGATTTGCTGCGGCAGACGATCGAGCACATGGTTCAGCAAGAACCGGGAAGCCCAAGCGCATCCTGACGGCGGGCAGCCCTACCGGTCGAGATCGCCGTCGTTCCAGATGATATGGACCGGCGTCTGTGGCAAGTTTTCGATCTGTTCCGCGATGAAATAGGGCGGGATATCGAGATCCGTCAGGGCCACTTTGGTGGCTTTCGCCCATTTGAATTCGAGATCGTTCTTGCCGTCCCTCAGACGGTGGACGATCTTATGCGGATGGAAGGGAAAACTGACCGGGATGTCCATCAGGTAGTAAAAGCCGATCTCGTGATAATCGCGCTTTTCATAACGGAAAAAATTCTCGACCGTCCACAGCATGCGCCCGACGGCGACCTCGACGCCGAGCTCCTCCACCATCTCCCGCGTCAGCGTCTCGGCCGACGTTTCGCCGATCTCCGCGCGCCCGCCCGGAAATGTCCAGAAATCCTCATGTGTCGCCCGGTGGACGAGCACATGGCCTTCGCGAAATCCGAGACCGGCGATGCGGAAATTGAACCGCTTCGGCGCAGCATCGATGCGGATCATCCGGCGCTTGGACATTACCCGAGTTCCACGACGACGATTTCCGGCGGCGAGCCGAAACGGATGGGCAGAACCGACATACCAAGCCCGCCGGAGACGATCAGGTTGCGATCGTGTTCGATGATATGGCCATAGGCATACCGGTTGCGAAAACGCGAGGGAACGACGGGGGAATAGCCAAACAGGCGGATCTGTCCGCCATGCGTGTGGCCCGAAAGCGTGAGCGACACGCGCTTTGGCACCGTTGGAAAGACATCCGGCTCATGCGCCATCAGGATAACGGGTGCCTCGTCGCGGATCTGCGCCAGGGTCGCGGGCAAATCGTCGAACCCCGGCCGTGGTCCGATCTGGTCGGCAAGTCCTGCAAGCCAGAACGCCCCACCATCCTTTTCGAAACGGCTGGCACGATTGTCATAGACCGGAACATTGATCGACGATAGCGCCTGGTGAACGATCGTTGGCCCCTTTCTCGCCGCCATTGCAGCCGGATCGTCGAGCCAGTCGTGGTTTCCCAACACCGCATGAATGCCGAGCGGCGCGGCGAGCCGGGCAAGCTCGCGCGCCCAATCTTCCGGTGCCACATGACCGGTCTTGATCCGCATGCCGGACAGAAAATCCCCCAACAGCAGGATCATGTCGCCGCCAAGCGCGTTGGCCTGCTCGCAGATTTCACCGATCCGCCGGGGCGACATCCAGGGCGTACAGGCGTGAATATCCGCAAGGACGACCAGCTTCAGTTTCAATCCGGCCGGCCAATTGTTCGGGACCAGCCTGTAGCGCGTTACGCGGGGCTGCCGGTTCGGTTCGATACCGATGGCATAGGCTCCTGTCGCCACGCTCGAAAGCACGAGACCGCCGGCCGTGCTGAGAAAACCGCGCCGTGAAATCAATCAATCCTCCTCCTGGAACAGGCGGAACTGCGTTGCTTCCAGGTCCTTGGGTATGGCCAGTCCCAGATGCTTCCAGGCATTGGCCGTCAGCGTCCGCCCGCGCGGCGTGCGCTGGATGAACCCCTGCTGGATCATGTAGGGCTCGATGATATCCTCGATCGCATCGCGCGGCTCGGACAGACCGGCCGCGATCGTCTCGATGCCCACCGGACCGCCGCCAAAATTGAGGGCGATCATGTTGAGATAGCGCTTGTCGAGCTGATCTAGGCCCATATTGTCGACCAGAAGCCGGGTCAGTGCTTCATCGGCGATCTGCTTGGTTACCGCTTCGGCCTTGGCCACCTCGGCAAAATCGCGTACGCGGCGCAACAGCCGCCCGGCGATACGCGGCGTGCCGCGCGCGCGCCGCGCAATTTCCCGCGCCCCGTCATCGGTGATGCCAAGCCCCATCAGCCGGGCACCGCGCCTGACGATCAGCTCCAGTTCCTCGACGGTATAGAAATTCAGCCGTACCGGAATGCCGAAGCGGTCGCGCAGCGGCGTCGTCAAAAGCCCGAGCCTCGTCGTTGCCGCGACAAGCGTAAACTTCGACAGGTCAATCTTCACCGAGCGCGCCGCCGGCCCTTCGCCGATGATCAGGTCGAGTTGAAAATCCTCCATTGCCGGATAGAGGATTTCCTCGACGGCCGGGCTCAGACGATGAATCTCATCAATAAACAGCACGTCACGATCTTCGAGATTGGTCAACAGCGCGGCGAGATCGCCCGCCTTGGCGATGACCGGCCCGGAGGTCGAGCGGAAATTGACCCCGAGTTCCTTGGCCATGATCTGCGCCAGCGTCGTCTTGCCAAGGCCCGGCGGACCGACGAACAGCACATGATCCAGCGCCTCGCCACGGTTCTTCGCCGCTTCGATGAACACTTTCAGATTGGCGCGCGCCTCCGCCTGGCCGGTAAACTCGTCCAGTGATTGCGGCCGCAGCGTCGCATCGAGATCCTCGCCGCGCTTTTCCGGTGTGATCAGTCTGTGCTCTTCACTCATAAAAACTCAATCTCATGCTGCGGGCGCAATGGCAACGCGCTATCGCGCCAGTTCCTTCAGCCCCAGCCGGATCAGCTTGGCGCTGTCCAGCCCCTCCCCGCCATTCTTGAGCGCGGCCGCCACGGCGTTCGCCGCCTGGTCGCGCGAGTAGCCGAGATTGCTGAGCGCCGACACCGCATCGGAAACCGGCGCGGAGGCAACGCCTTCGCCCAGCTCCTGCTTGAGCCCGATATTGGCCGCCGCCTCTCCGGCAAAGGCCGGTGCCTTGTTCTTGAGCTCGGTGACGATACGCACCGCAACCTTCGGTCCGACCCCCGGCGCACGCGAAACGGATGTCTTGTCCTGCAGCGCGATGGCATTGGCCAGTTCGCCGGGCGTCAGCACGGACAGCACGGCCAGCGCCACCTTGGAGCCAACACCCTGGACGCTCTGCAGCAACCGGAACCATTCCCGCTCCAGCGCCGACAGGAAGCCGAACAGCCGCAACTGATCTTCGCGCACATAGGTCTCGATAAACAACACGACAGCCTCGCCGGGCGAACCGATCTTCGACAGGGTCCTTGACGAGCAATGGGCGACGTAACCGACGCCATGAACATCCACGACCACATGGTCGTCGCCGATCTCGTCGATCGTTCCCTTGAGCTTGCCGATCATGGCGCAACATCCTTCATGGGTGGGTTTCCGGCGTGATCAGTTCGACGGAGGGGAAATAGAGTTTGTATCGCACAGGATCGCGGGTCAAAATGCGATAACCGCGCACTGCCGCATGAGCGCCGATATAGAAATCCGGTAGCGGAGACCGCTTGTCGCCTCCCGATTTTTTGTATCTCAAAAAGGCCTGCCCAGCAGCATGAGCGGCCTCCCATGGCAAATCCTCCCGCTGAAAAGCAGACGGCGACAGGACCGCATCGAGCGTTGATGACAGGACGAAACCAGCAGCCATTTCGGCATAGATCAATGGATTGATGACGACAGCCCCTTCACGTCTGGCATCCGCCAGCCGGAAAGCCGACCATTCCTCAAAGGGGCTGCCCGTGTGAAACACATCGATCAGCACATTTGTATCGACCAATGTCGCCATCAGCCCCTCAAAAGCCGATAAAATTCGTCTCCGTCCATCCCGCCGAGGTTCATCGAACCTTTATGGCGGTTCAGATGATCGGAAAACTCCTGAACCGAGCGCTCGATCCCTGCCTGAGCCGGTTCGATGCGGCGCAGCACAGCCTCGTTTCCCTTGAGAATGAACTCCACGCTCGATCCCGGCTCGATACCAAGGTTCGAACGCACGTTCTTCGGGATGGTAACCTGGCCTTTTTCCGTAACACGCATGGTAATACCTCTAAGGTATTACTTAATCGCCACCGCGGAACAAGTCAAGAACAAACTACCCGGCAAGCGCCGCCATCCGCATCCGGGCACCACCCCGATTGTGCGCGTGGCAGATAGCGATCGCCAGCGCGTCGGCAGCGTCGTCGCCCTTGAATTCGGCCTTGGGCATCAGGATCTTCAGCATCATGTGAATCTGCCGCTTTTCGCCGTGACCGACGCCGATGACGGCCTTCTTCACCGCATTCGGCGCATATTCAGCCACTTGCAGCCCGGCGCGCGCCGGCACCAGCATGGCGATACCGCGCGCCTGACCGAGCTTCAGTGTCGCCACCGCATCCTTGTTGACGAAAGTCTGCTCGACGGCCGCCTCGTCGGGCTTATGGGTGTGGATCACATCGGACAGGCCGTCATGCAACTGGCAGAGCCGCGAGGCCAGATCCATGTCGCCATCGGAGGTAACGGTACCGGAGGCAACGAAGCGCAGGGAGTTGCCCAGCGTATCGATAATGCCCCATCCGGTGCGCCGGAGGCCTGGATCGATGCCGATGATACGAATCGTGTTCTGCATGGTCGGAAGCTTAATACTCATACCCGGACGCTGCCAGCAAAATGTGAACAAAACAAAAACATCCGCGTGTTTTAGGAAGCAATGATCTTCATCCCCACTCCGCCGCCTGCCTTGGATTTGCAAAATTCGTTCTTACATAGACTTTCATCAAATTCGTTGATCAAAGGCTTTTTCCATGGTCCCTTTTTCCATTCTCGACCTCTCGCCGATCACGCAAGGCTCAAACGCGTCCCAGGCCCTGCACAACTCCCGCCGTCTGGCGCAGGAAGCCGAGGCATCCGGCTACAAGCGCTTCTGGCTGGCCGAGCACCACGGCATGAAGGGCATCGCCAGCGCCGCGACGTCGATCGTCATTTCGCATGTGGCCGCCGGCACCAAGACGATCCGCGTCGGCTCCGGCGGCATCATGCTGCCGAACCATTCGCCGCTGGTGATCGCCGAACAGTTCGGCACGCTGGCAGCGCTTTATCCCGGCCGTATCGATCTCGGTCTTGGACGCGCGCCCGGAACCGATATGCGCACGGCATCGGCACTTCGCCGCAACATGGAGGCCAGCGCCAACAATTTCCCCAATGATGTCGTCGAGCTACAGGCATTGCTGGCCCCGGCCGGTGAAGACCAGGCTCTGATCGCCGTGCCCGGCGCCGATAGCAACGTGCCGATCTGGCTGCTCGGTTCCAGCCATTTCAGCGCCCATCTTGCCGGCATGCTCGGCCTGCCCTTCGCCTTCGCCTCGCATTTCGCGCCAGACATGCTTCTGTCGGCGCTGGAAATCTATCGCGAGCGTTTCGAGCCGTCGGAATATCTCGATAAGCCCTATGCCATGGTCGGCATCATGGGCGTCGCGGCCGACACCGATGCCGAGGCAAACCACCTCTTCACCTCGATGCAGCAATCCTTCGTGGCGCTGCGGCGCAATGCGCGTGGCCAGTTTCCGCCACCGGTGGCAACCATGAATGGTCTGTGGAGCGAAACCGAAAAGATCTTCGTCGATCACGCCATGACCTATGCGGTCGTCGGCGGGCCGGACACGATCAAGACGAAGCTCGACCGCTTCCTCGAGCAGACGGCCGCCGATGAACTGATCGTCTCCATGCCGATCTACGATATGGATGCACGGCTGAAATCGGTGCGGCTGTTTGCGGATGCGCAGCAGGAGCTGGCAAAGGTGGCGTGAGGAGCCTTCATCCGGAGCACAGCTGCTCAAAATGCTGGAAGAGAAAGGATGAGAGTGTCGAACGCTTCTAAATCGTACCGGTTGCGTCGGTCACCGTCCTTCCGACTTGGCAACATATCCGGCAGGTGCCAGAGCACGCACTCCGGCAAAACACGATCTAAGGACTGATACCAAGCGATCAGCGGCTCTTGAAGGCGAACGTGAAGATCGAATTTGTCTCGCAATCGCTTGGTGTCACCGTCACTCTGCAAACGCGCTACCGCTGCATCGATTTTCTTCACCAGATAAAGATCAGCAAAGCCCAGGCGCCGCGCTGCAAACGCGGCCCTTGTGGTTTCAAGCTGCAGCAACCATTGGGCTTTTGGGGCCTCGCCAATCTGCACTAGGCTCCAAAGATAATGGAGTTTCAGCGGATCGGTATCGCAAACCGCAACGCCCCTGCCCGCCTCGACGGAAAGAGCGTCTGCCCAGCGCTTGGCATTCCAATCCGTCCAATATTGTGCAGTTGGCAGTCCGGTCGATGACTGATGGTGACGATCGGGCGGAAACGTCTCCGGAACGATGCACTCTGGCGCGTGCGTTCGACACCACGTCGTCTTGCCGGCCGCACTGATACCTTCCACGACCGCGATCAACTCACCCTCTCCTCTTTGAGAAGGATTCTTCTGCTTCACACGAGAGGGAAAGGCAATACAGTCCCGTCGCCGGCAGACGGAGGTTTCTGCGGATTCGTCCAAATATATGGTCAACATCCTCTCGAAAAGAGAGGAGCCCAAGGGCCCACTGTCGGAACTGGCTCGCCAATTCCGACAGACGGCAACACGAACCGTCGCAATACAGCCAAGCTCAGGCCGAAAGCTTGGCCATCACTTCATCGGAGACTTCGAAATTGGTGTAGACGTTCTGCACGTCGTCGTCGTCTTCCAGCGTGTCGATCAGCTTCATCAGCGACTGAGCGCGCTCTTCATCGACGGGCACGGTGTTCTGGGCCTTCCAGATCGCCTTGACGGTATCGGCTTCGCCGAGCGTCGCTTCAAGCGCCTTGGAAACGTCGCCGATATCTTCGAAACCGCAGATGATGAAGTGGCCGTCCTCGTCCGTCGTCACGTCTTCGGCACCGGCATCGATCGCCGCTTCCATCACCTTGTCGGCATCACCAACCGAAAGCTTGTAGGAGATTTCGCCGACGCGGTCGAAGGAGAAGGACACCGAGCCGGTTTCACCCAGCGCGCCACCGGCCTTGGTGAAGGTCGAGCGGACGTTGGAGGCGGTGCGGTTGCGGTTATCGGTCAAAGCCTCGACGATGACGGCAACGCCGCCCGGGCCGTAGCCTTCGTAGCGGACTTCCTCGTAGTTCTCGCCATCGGCGCCGGAGCCCTTCTTGATGGCGCGCTCGATATTGTCCTTCGGCATCGACTGTGCCTTGGCGTTCTGGATCGCCAGGCGCAGGCGCGCATTCATCGTCGGGTCGGGCAGGCCGCCCTTGACCGCGACGGTGATTTCACGCGCGAGCTTGGAGAACATTTTCGACCGCACGGCATCCTGACGGCCCTTGCGGTGCATGATGTTTTTGAACTGTGAATGGCCGGCCATGGCGCCCTCCGCATCTATTCTTCTTTTGAGATGGCGCCTTATAGTTTTATTGATCCGTTCCGTCCAGCGTGAGAACGCGCTTTCAATTCCCCGAAATGCGCCTTCTGCTGATAAACATCGAGTGACCGTCGTCACGCGTGCAGGTGAGACCGGTGCGCGCCGAGGCGCAGGTAAAAGGCCCGCGCCGCCAGACGTCGCCATATTCCAGAACGGGGTTTGCCGAACAGCAGCTGGCTTCGCCCGTCACGTTGCGGTCGATCTCCGGCGGTCCGGAACGCCCGAGCGTGGCCCGCGCATAGACCGGTTCGACGCGATCGCAGGAGAGTTCCGGTCCTCCCCCGGCCGGCATGTAGGTGGCCGTACCGCCCTCCGGCGTGAAAACGCAACCGATGTTGTGGGTCGGCGTCACGAATTCTTCCTGTGTTCCGAGCCCCGTCCTCGGCTCGGCCTGCGTCTCCGTTTGCTGCGTCGTGGCCCCGGATCCATCCGCCGTCGGCATGCGCGGCGGCGGCGCTCCACCATCGGCCAGAGCGAGAGATGTCATGGAGAAAACAGCGAGAAGCGCGGCGGCGAAAAATTTCATTCCATCAATCCCAGGGTCACACACCCTGCAGGATATAAATCAGCGGCTTCTTTGGCAAGGAACGCAGGGACACGGTGACGCTTGCCTGCTGCGCGAAACGCTTGTCGAAGCCGTCACCGAACATCTGCAGGAAGCTGGTGACCGGCGGCCCGCGCCGGTGCATCGGCAGGATCAGCGCCGAACGCAGCCGCGTCACCACCCGGCTCATGCTTTCGGCCCCCATCGTCAGTCCTCCGTCGACCGGCACCATCAGCACGTCGAGCCGGCCGATCTCGGCATAGTCGGTATCGTCAAGTTCATGATGCAGATGGCCGAGATGGCCGATGCAGAGACCCGCGACCTCGAAGATGAAGATCGAATTGCCGTCCGGCTCCATCGCCCCGCCGAAGGAGCGGATATCCGTCGTCACGTTACGGATATAGGCATCGCCGACGACGACATCGTGATCGGCCGGCCGTCCATCGTCGCTCCACCCGTGCAGCACCTGCTTGATCGACGGATCCGGGGTCAACGTGTAGTGGCTGGAATGCGCCTTGTTCATCGTCACCACATCCGGCACCTTCGCCGGCGCATACCAGCCGCTGTAATCTGTCGCGATCGACACGCCTCCCGGGGTTTCGATGAGGAATGTCGAGTGCCCGACATAGGTGATGTCGACCTCTTCGTTGACTGGAACCTGGGTCTTGAGCGCGGCCGGCGGCTTGAAACTGGCGAAGGTGACATTGGGGAGCGATTGCGCGATCGCCTGGCATTGGCTGACCGGCTGCGGCGCCCCTTGCGCATGCGCCGGCATCGGCCACAGGAAATGCACAAGCGCGATGGCGGCCAATGTGAGCAGAAGCAATCTCGACATCATGCAGCACCTCGCAGGCAAAGGTTGGCATGGGCGAAGAGGATAGGCAGGATGGGCGCAAGGTCCAGCGGCGATTGCGTGCAGCCGCTCACAATCGCGTCATTGCATTGCCGCATACGGGAACGGGTCTGGCCTCAAGCGAAGCCAGCGCGCCGTGAAGCCGGCTTCGATGTTATCCCCAGAATGCCGGTATCGTTTCCGCCAGCCGCGGCCCGATCCTCAGCGGCGCGATATTTTCCGCCAGTCCCGTGCGATCGGAAATCTCGACGCCGACGCCGCAGAGGGTCGCCGGACCGGACGCAGCCTCAAAACGCCCCTTCGGCATCTTGGAGATGAAGCGGTTGAGCGGCTCTTCCTTTTCCATGCCGAGCGACGAGTCGTAATCGCCGCACATGCCGGCATCCGACATATAGGCCGTGCCGCCGTTGAGGATCTGGTGGTCGGCGGTCGGCACATGGGTGTGGGTGCCGACGACGAAGCTGGCGCGGCCATCGACGAAATGCCCGAAGCACTGTTTCTCGCTGGTCGCTTCCGCATGAAAATCGAAGATGATGGCGTCGGCCTGTTCCTTCAGCGGGCAGGCGGCAAGGATCGCCTCGCCGGCCTTGAAGGGATCGTCGAGTTCCGGATGCATGAAGACGCGGCCCATGACATTGGCGACGAGGACGCGGGCGCCGTTGCGGGCGAAATAAAGGTTTGAGCCACGCCCCGGCGTTCCGGCCGGATAATTGGCGGGCCGCAGGAACTGGTCATGCCGCTGGCAGAAGGAGACCGCTTCTTTCTGATCCCATACATGATTGCCGGTGGTCACCACATCGGCGCCGGCATTGATGGTCTCGAGAAAGATGTCTTCGGTGATGCCGAAACCGCCGGCGGCATTCTCGCCGTTGACGATGACGAAATCGAGCTTCAGGTCGCTGATCAGGCCGGGCAGTTTTTCCCAGACCGCCGTCCGGCCGGTCTTGCCTACCATGTCACCCAGAAACAGAAGTCTCATATTCGCTCTATCCTAGCCCGAAGATCCGGAGCCCGCTTTCCGTCAGCATGGCGTCCAGCGCCACATCATGCGGCTCCGCCGGCACTGATGCCACTTCCTGGCAGTCAAATGCAATCCCGATCAGCCTCGGCATATGGCCTTTCTGGCGCAAACGCTCGATTGCACGGTCGTAATATCCCGCTCCATAGCCAATCCGGTGCCCTGCCTTGTCGAAGGCCGACAGCGGCACCAGCATGATATCCGGATCGAGCACGGCCGCGTCCTCGCCCGGCCCGGTCGTGCCGAAGCCGGTCTCGACGGTCGGGGCGCCCGCCACCAGTTCGCGAAACACGATCGTCTTCTTGTCGAGGATGACCGGCAGGCACAGACGCGCGCCGCGCTCGCGCAAGCGCGCCATCAACGGCCGGATATCGACTTCCGAGCGGATCGGCCAGAAGCCGGAAATCACCTGTCCGGGCGCAAATTCGATGGCATCTCCGGCATGGCGGAGCATGCGAAGGCTTGCCTCGATCCGCGCCTCCGGCGTCATCGAATCGCGCAGCGCCAGCCGCTCCATGCGCAGCGCCGCCTTCTGTTCCCTGGGTGTCATGCACATGCCCTCCTGTCTGCCAGTGTCCATTTCTAGTGCATCGAACGCAGGCAGGGGAACCGTGGCGCCGTCGCTTATGCAACCTTTTACGACAGAAAAGCGTTTGCTGTTCAATCTGGCACAACATTAGAGGTCTGTTCATTATGCAAAGCAGTTCCGCTTTCACGGCCTCTCACCACCGTGCAAGAGAAGGCCGCCAATCACATCATGAAAACAGTTCGGTGCCCGCTTCCGGCGATGCGGGGAACTGTTCAGCTTTAAGACGGAGCCGGCCATGTCCATGAAGGACAAGATGCTGCAGGAACTCGATCCCCTGGAACTGCGCTGCCTGTCATTGGCCGCGCGCGGACGGACCAGGGAAGACATTACCCGCGAAACAGACATTTCCCATGACAGGATCGACGAGGCTTTCGCCTCGGCCATGCGCAAGCTGCAGGCGGGCAATGTCGCCGAGGCGGTTTTCCGCGCCGCCCGCATGAAGCTGATTTCATAACATCCAGAAACGATGTCTCTCACTGGCGGCCTTCTCATCTTGAGCCGGGCCACACCCATAGCAGGCGTTCAGCCTGTCTATCCCGATGTCATCAAGCAGATGCCGGTTTCTGCCTCTGACTATCTGCGCGAACGCCTGCCGCGCCAGCCGCTCCGACTGCCATCGGGAAATCTTGCGCAGAATGGCCGCGACGGTTGAACTGAGCCGCCCTCGTTTCGCATGATCATCTTTCATGCCCGGTACTCCTTGGATTCGTCCAAGTATCGGGCCTCGATTGACATATCGCCAACGAATTGCAAACATACCTACCATCAGAAAAAATGATGGCAGGATGCAATGTTTCCCCCTCTTGAAAGCGATCTCCTGCGGACGTTCGTCGCGGTGGCGGACAGCGGCAATTTCACCAAGGCGGGAGAAACGGTGGGTCGAACCCAGTCGGCCGTCAGCATGCAGATCAAGAAGCTCGAGGATATTCTCGGCGAAACGCTGTTTGAGCGGGGATCGCGCGGTGTCAATATGACAGGCCACGGCGCGCGACTGCTCGACAACGCCCGCCGCATCGTCACGCTCCTGGACGACACGGCAGCATCGATCCGGCTGCCGGCCCTCGACGGCTCGGTCAGGATCGGAATTTCGGAGGAATACATCAACTCGACCCTGCCGAAGGCACTGGGCACCTTCGCCGCCGTTCATCCCGGCGTCGAGGTGACGGTGCAGCAGGGCGTCTCGATGGCCAACCTCGCGGCACTCGACGCCGGAGAAATCGATATCGCCGTGGTTTTCGAACCGGGCGGCGAGACGAGAAACGAAGTCCTCATGGTGGATCCCACCGTCTGGGTGACCTCCGACCAGCATTGCGCGCATGAGCGGCGGCCGCTGCCGATCGCCACATATACCTATCTCAAGAATGGCTGGTGCGACGAGCTGGCACTCAAGAGCCTGCAGAAACGCGGGCTGGAAAGCCGCGTCGCCTATGTCAGCCGCACCAGCAGTGGCCTGATCGCCGCGGTGACATCGGGCCTTGCCATCGCCCCGCTGACGCGCAGCAGCATCCCCGCCGGATGCCGCGAACTGACCGCCGCGGACGGATATGACGTCATCGACTTTTCGAATGTGGTGATGAAAACCAGAGCCCGGGGCAACACGCGGATCGTTGAGAGCATGTCCAACGCCATCCGCGAGGCCTTTCGGCCGGCGGCGTAAGGCTGAAGCGTTTTCCGGAAGAGAAAAGGTGCGATCCACACAACCGATGGACTTTTTACGATCCTGGGTGCCTACAAACGTAGGTGGGCGCCATGTGACCTAGCCCACGGGCCAGGTCAGGGACAGCTCCCGTTGGATCGAGTATGGCCCCAGGGATTGTGGTGTCCTGTCGGGAAGCGCAGACCGCAACGTCAATATAGAGTGCATCGATGGCTTGCGCCAGTGCCGCATGCCCAACTTGTCAAAAATCAGTTGGAGGCCGGAGCCGCCTTGCCCGAGAGCTTCATCGCAATCCCGTGAATCTGCGATGTGACCTCCGAAAGGGCCGAGGCCAGAGCCTCCTCCGCCTTCTGCTGGTCTGACAGGGTCGCATCGCGGCCCTGCTTCAGATTGTCGGCTTCCGTCTGCAGGCTTTTCAGCTTGCGGTTCACTTCGCTGAGTTCGTCCATCACCATGATGCCGGCCATGACGGTCAGGCGCAGGTCGCCGATCTCGCCGAACTGGGTCTTGAGATGGCTGACATACTGGTCGAAACGGGTGGCCAGTTCGGTCAGATGATCTTCCTGCCCCTCCTCGCATGCCATGCGATAGGCCTTGCCGTCGATCATCACCGTTACTTGCGCCATTCACGTCACCTGAGCCGCAGGCCGACCACGCATCAGCGGTCCAGCACTGCCCTTATCGTTTCCATGGCCGTCACCAGACGGCGCGAGACTTCGCGGTTGACTTCCTCGAGGCGGTTGGCCCGGAATTGCGACTGGTCGAGTTCCTGGGCGAGACGCGACCGGTCTGTGTTGACGCGGCGGACTTCGCCTTCGATTTCGCCATGATCGCGCTCCCGGTCGAAGCGCCCGTCAATGGCATTTTCGAGGCTGCCGACTGCGCTGCGCAACTCGTCGATCGCTGCCTTGACTGTCTTTCCTGCCGCCATAACGCTGTCCCGATACGCACCGGCCCGCGTCGAATCGCTCTCCGGAGCCTGTATTTCAAGCCAATCTCACTAATAAACCCATTCGGCAAGTCTCCACAACGCCATCCGCCTGCGCGGGCTGCGTAACCTGTGGATCACGAATTTTAAATCGATTAGCACGCAAGGGCCCCATTTGCCGGGACTGCGCGGGAAAGCCGCGCAAAAAGCGTCTTCCGGCGGGGTCAAAAAGGCCGTATTTGTTGACTCCGCCGAAGCAACTGTTATGTGTCAGCCGCTTCTCGTACGGTCTTTGGAGGATAGAGACCGTTCCCTGTCCACCGAACTCAAGCGGAACAGTCAATGATCTCTCGCGCAAAACACGACCGGATGGCAAATGCGATCCGTTTCCTCTCCATGGACGCCGTTGAAAAGGCGAATTCTGGTCATCCCGGCCTGCCCATGGGTGCCGCCGACGTGGCAACGGTGCTATTCTCCCGTTACCTCAAATTCGATCCGAAAGCCCCGCTCTGGGCCGACCGCGACCGCTTCGTGCTGTCGGCCGGCCATGGCTCGATGCTGCTCTATTCGCTGCTCTATCTGACGGGCTACGAAGACATGACCATCGAGGACCTCAAGCAGTTCCGCCAGCTCGGCTCCAAGACCGCCGGCCATCCTGAATACGGCCATGCCTCGGGCATCGAAACCACCACCGGCCCGCTCGGCCAGGGCATTGCCAATGCCGTCGGCATGGCGATCGCCGAACGCAAGCTCGGCGACGAATTCGGCGCCGGCCTGCAGGACCATCATACATATGTCCTGTGCGGCGACGGCTGCCTGATGGAAGGCATCAGCCACGAGGCAATCGCCCTTGCCGGCCATCTCAAGCTCCACAAGCTGGTGCTGTTCTGGGACAACAACAACATCACCATCGACGGCACCGTCTCGCTGTCGGATTCGACCGACCAGATCGCCCGCTTCAAGGCCGTCCACTGGAACACGATCGAAGTCGATGGCCACGATCCCGACCAGATCGCCGCCGCCATCGAAAATGCCCAGACATCGGACCGCCCGACCTTCATCGCCTGCAAGACCACGATCGGCTTCGGCGCTCCCAACAAGCAGGGTTCGCATAAGGTTCACGGTTCGCCGCTCGGCGCAGACGAAATCGCGGCAACCCGCAAGGCTCTCAACTGGGAAGCACCCGCCTTCGAAACTCCGGCTGACGTTCTCGATGCCTGGCGCGAATCCGGCAAGCGTTCGGTCGGCGAACGCACGCAATGGGAAGGCCGTCTGGCCGCTTCGCCCAAGAAGTCCGAGTTCACCCGCCGCTTTGCCGGCGAACTGCCTGGCAATCTCGATGCCGCCATCGACACCTACAAGAAGAAGCTGGCCGGCGCTCCGCCGACCATCGCCACCCGCAAGGCCTCCGAGGATGCGCTTGAGGTCATCAACGGCACCGTGCCCGAAACGCTCGGCGGCTCGGCCGACCTGACGCCGTCCAACAACACCAAGACCAGCCAGATGACGTCGATCACCCCGACGGAATTTGCCGGCCGCTACATGCACTGGGGCATCCGCGAACACGGCATGGCAGCCGCCATGAACGGCATCACGCTGCACGGCGGTCTCATCCCCTATTCCGGCGGCTTCATGATCTTCTCGGATTATTGCCGTCCGTCGATCCGCCTCGCCGCCCTGATGGGCATCCGCGTCATCCACGTGCTGACGCACGATTCGATCGGTGTCGGCGAAGACGGCCCGACGCATGAGCCGGTCGAGCACATGGCAGCGCTGCGGGCGATCCCGAACCTTCTGATGTTCCGCCCAGCCGACGCGGTGGAAACCGCCGAATGCTGGCAGCTGGCATTGAAGGAACAGCATCGTCCGTCCGGCCTGGCGTTGACCCGCCAGAACCTGGCCCCTGCCCGCCTGACCTACGAGGCGGAAAACCTCAGCGCCAAGGGCGCCTACGAACTGATCGCCGCCGACAATGCCAAGGTCTCGATCTTTGCCTCCGGCTCGGAAGTCGAACTGGCCGTCAAGGCCGCGGCCGAACTGAACGGCAAGGGCATCGCCACCCGCGTCGTCTCCGTTCCCTGCTTCGAACTCTTCGCCGAACAGCCGGACGCCTACCGCAAGGCCATCATCGGCGATGCGCCGGTCAAGATCGCTGCTGAAGCTGCCGTCCGTCAGGGCTGGGACACCTTCATCGGCAGCGACGGCGATTTCATCGGCATGCACTCCTTCGGTGCCTCCGGTCCGGCCAAGGATCTGTTCAAGCATTTCGGCATCACCGCGGACGCCATCGTCGCGGCCGCCGAAAAGAAACTCGCATGATTTTCCTTTTCGGAGCGCGTCCCGGCGCGCTCCGTTTTCCACATCGAGACCTTAGACAGGGAGAGACCTGAAATGACTGTAAAAGTTGCCATCAACGGCTTTGGCCGTATCGGCCGCAACGTCCTTCGCGCCATCGTCGAATCCGGCCGCACCGACATCGAAGTCGTCGCCATCAACGACCTCGGCCCGGTCGAAACCAACGCCCACCTGCTGCGCTACGATTCGATCCACGGCCGTTTCCCGGCTGACGTGAAGGTCGAAGGCGACACGATCATCGTTGCCGGCGGCAAGCCGATCAAGGTCACCGCGATCAAGGATCCGGCAGCCCTGCCGCATGGCGCAATGGGCGTCGATATCGCTCTGGAATGCACCGGCATCTTCACCTCGCGCGACAAGGCCGCCCTGCACCTTCAGGCCGGCGCCAAGCGCGTCATCGTTTCGGCGCCTGCCGACGGTGCCGACCTGACGGTCGTCTTCGGCGTCAACCACAACGAACTGACCAAGGAACACCTGGTCATTTCCAACGCGTCGTGCACGACCAACTGCCTGGTTCCGGTCGTCAAGGTTCTGGATGATGTCGTCGGCATCGACCATGGCTTCATGACGACGATCCACTCCTATACCGGCGACCAGCCGACGCTCGACACCATGCACAAGGATCTGTACCGCGCCCGCGCTGCCGCCCTGTCGCTGATCCCGACCTCGACCGGCGCTGCCAAGGCCGTCGGCCTCGTGCTGCCGCACCTCAAGGGCAAGCTCGACGGCACCTCGATCCGCGTTCCGACCCCGAACGTTTCGGTTGTCGACTTCAAGTTCGTCGCCAAGCGCGATACGACGGTTGCCGAAATCAACGCCGCCATCAAGGCCGCCTCCGATGGCGCGCTCAAGGGCATCCTCGGCTACACCGACGAGCCGCTGGTTTCGCGCGACTTCAACCACGACAGCCATTCCTCGATCTTCGCCAACGACCAGACAAAGGTTCTCGAAGGCAAGTTCGTGCGTATCCTCTCCTGGTACGACAATGAATGGGGCTTCTCCAACCGCATGGCCGACACGTCCGTTGCGCTGGCCAAGCTGATCTAAAGCGGCGTACCCGGCTATGCTTGCATGGCCGGGTAAAACTGCCGCGCAGAGATAGAGGACTTCCATGTTTCGGCCCCTTCCCCTCAAGACGGTACGCTGGCGTCCGCTCGAAGGGGAAGGGCTCGAACATCTGACGATCGGAACTTCCGAAGCCGGTATTCGCGCCTCCAGTGTCCTGATCGGCGAACGCGGCCGCCGCCCCTACGGCGTCCGCTACACAATCGATTGCGATGAGTCCTGGACCGTCATGTCCTTCAGCATCGATACGACGGATGGCCAGCACCTTTCCCTGGCATCCGATGGCCGGGGCCACTGGCGCGACGCGGATGGAACCGCCCTTCCCGCATTTGACGGCTGCATCGACATCGACCTTGCCGGAACGCCCTTTACCAATACCCTGCCCATCCGCCGCTTACAGCTGAAGCCCAAGGACGGCACCGTTAAACTCGCCATGCTCTATGTGCCGTTCGATACGTTCGAGCCCCTTCCCGACGGCCAGAACTATACCTGTCTCGAAGACGGCCGGCTCTATCGATATGGGGCCGAGGACCGCTCCTTCACCACCGACCTGCCGGTGGACGAGGACGGGCTGGTGACGGATTATCCCACCCTTTTCCTAAGACTATGACCGGAGACCGATCATGACTTTCAAGACCCTCGACGACCTCACCGATATCGCCGGCAAGCGTGTGCTTGTCCGCGTCGATCTCAACGTGCCGGTCAAGGACGGCAAGGTGACGGACGCCACCCGCATCGAGCGCGTCGTGCCGACCATCCGCGAACTCTCGGAAAAGGGCGCCAAGGTCATCCTGCTCGCCCATTTCGGCCGCCCGAAAGGCGAACCGGTCGCCGACATGTCGCTGTCGCTGATCGCGCCCGCCGTCGAGGACATTCTCGATCAGCGCGTTCATTTCGCCGCCGACAGCATAGGTGAGAAAGCCGCCGCCGCCATTGCCGGCATGAGCAACGGCGACGTTCTGCTGCTGGAAAACACCCGCTTCCACAAGGGCGAGGAAAAGAACGACGCAGAGTTCACCAAGGCGCTGGCCGCCAATGGCGATATCTACGTCAACGACGCTTTTTCCGCCGCGCACCGCGCCCATTCGTCCACCGAAGGCCTCGCCCGCCTGCTGCCGGCCTATGCCGGCCGCACCATGCAGGCCGAACTTGAGGCGCTGGAAAAGGGCCTCGGCAATCCGAAGCGCCCGGTCGTCGCCATCGTCGGCGGCGCCAAGGTGTCCACCAAGATCGACCTGTTGATGAACCTTGTGAAAAAGGTCGACGCGCTGGTCATCGGCGGCGGCATGGCCAACACCTTCATCGCTGCACGCGGCACCAATGTCGGCAAGTCGCTCTGCGAGCATGATCTTGCCGAAACCGCCAAGCAGATCATGATCGAAGCCGCGACCGCCGGCTGCGCCATCGTGCTGCCGGTCGACGGCGTCGTTGCCCGCGAGTTCAAGGCTGGCGCCGACAATGAAGTCGTCGATATCGAAGCGATCCCGGCCGATGCCATGGTGCTCGATGTCGGCCCGAAGTCGATCGCCACTGTCAACGATTGGGTCAGCAAGGCCGAAACGCTGGTCTGGAACGGCCCGCTCGGTGCCTTCGAGATCGCCCCCTTCGACAAGGCGACCGTCGCTGTTGCCAAGCACGCGGCCGCCCGCACCAAGAGCGGCGCACTGGTTTCCGTCGCCGGTGGCGGCGATACGGTTTCGGCGATGAACCATGCCGGCGTTGCCGATGACCTCACCTATGTCTCCACCGCCGGCGGCGCATTCCTCGAATGGATGGAAGGCAAGCCACTTCCGGGCGTCGATATCCTGCACCAACAGAAGTAAGCAAACGGTCGCTTCCAAGACCGCTGATCCGCCCCCTTTTACCCCCGGCCCCGCGCCGGGGGTTTTCGTTGCACCGCACCCATTTTTGGATGCGCCGCAAAAATAATCCCAACATTTCAAACGATTAAATTTATTTTAATCGTTTTAAACAGTTTAACTTCCATTTTCGTTGCCATATTCTTCTGCTATCGGCGATCCATCGGGATAATCAGGAGAACGCAGATGAGCGAAAGACTGGAAGACATTGCAGCAGCCATGGTGGCCACCGGCAAGGGCCTGCTGGCCGCCGACGAATCCACCGCAACGATCGGCAAACGCTTCGAGACGATCGGCCTGGCATCGACGGAAACATCGCGCCGCGACTATCGCGAGATGCTTTTTCGCGCCGACGAGGCGATGAAGGCCTATATTTCCGGCGTCATCCTTTATGAGGAAACGCTCTTCCAGAAGGCCGCCGACGGCACATCCCTCGTCGATGTCATCCGCGCGGCCGGTGCCATTCCTGGCATCAAGGTCGATACCGGTGCCAAACCGATGGCGAAATTTCCGGGCGAGACGATTACCGAGGGCCTCGATGGCCTCGCCGCCCGCCTGAAGACCTACTATGACGCCGGCGCCCGCTTTGCCAAATGGCGCGGCGTGATCTCGATCTCCGATACCCTGCCGAGCTTCGGCGCCATCAAGGCCAACGCACAGGCGCTTGCCCGCTACGCAGCCCTTTGCCAGGAAGCCGGCATCGTGCCGATCGTCGAGCCGGAAGTGTTGATGGACGGCGCACCGGGCACGCATTCGATCGAGCGCTCGCAAGAGGTCACCGAGCTGACACTGCGGATCGTCTTTGAAGAACTGAACGACGCCCGCGTCAGCCTTGAAGGCATGATCCTGAAGCCAAGCATGGTCATCGACGGCAAGAAGGCCCGCAAGGCGTCCGTCGCAGACGTTGCCGAACGCACGGTCGCCGTGCTGAAACGCACCGTCCCATCAGCCGTTCCCGGCATCGCCTTCCTTTCCGGCGGCCAGTCCACCGAAGAAGCGACAGCGCATCTCTCGGCCATGAAGGCCGGCTACGACCTGCCCTGGGGCATGACCTTCTCCTACGGCCGCGCCCTGCAGACCGAAGCGCTCAACGCCTGGGCCGGCAAGCCCGAAAACGTCGCCGCCGGCCAGCGCGCCTTCAGCCACCGCGCCCAGATGTGCAGCCTTGCCGCCAAGGGCGGATGGAAGAAGGAACTCGAAAAAGCCGCGTGATTTTTCAAAGTTACGGAGGGAGAGGAGGAAGCCCGGCCCGCGCAAGCGGCCGGGCTTTTTTCGTGACGCGCAGAAACCGATTGTCAGGGTGACAAGAACGCTGTTCGCACCGCAAGCGCCCTGCGATATTCCCTGAAACAGGAGCAAGCAGGAACAGGGGAAACCAGCATGAACAGCGTCGCCTATGTCACCGTCGATGTTTTCACCGGCGAGCGGTTTTCCGGCAATCAGCTGGCGGTGGTCCCCGATGCGCGCGGCCTGTCCGATGCGCAGATGCAGAACATCGCCGCCGAATTCCGCTATTCCGAAGTCACTTTCGTGCTGCCGCCGCAAGACCCGGCCAACACCGCCCGGGTGCGGATCTTCACACCGACGATGGAAATCCCGTTCGCCGGCCATCCGAATGTCGGCACCGCCTTCGTTCTCGGTGGCCAGAGCGACATTTTCGGCAAGCCGCCCGGAGATGTGCTCCGGTTCGAGGAAAAGGCAGGCCTCGTCGAGGCGGCGCTGATACGCGACGGTGGGCATGTCGTTGGCGCCGGCATTTTCGCGCCACAGTCTTTGTCGCTGGGACCGCAGGTCGATCACGAGACCATCGCCCGCTGTGCCTCGATCGACGCCGGCAGTATTCTCACAGGACCCCATGGGCCGGTCATCGCCTCCGTCGGCCTGCCTTTCGCGGTCGCCGAGCTGGCCAATCTCGAAACGCTGGCGCGCGCCTGCCCCAACACAGCCGCCTTTGCCGAAGCTGGCCGGCGATACTCGACGGACGATGACCAGTTCGCCCTGTTTCTCTATACGCGTGCGCCGGAAAACCCATGGCACCTGCGCGCCCGGATGTTCGCCCCGCTCGACAATGTCATCGAGGATCCGGCCACCGGAAGCGCCGCCGGTGCGCTAAGTGCTCTTTTGACCTCCCTGCACCCGGAGAGCGATATCGAGATCGACATCACCATCGAGCAAGGCGTCGAAATGGGACGCCGGAGTCTGATCGAATTGAAGGTTCGCAAATCGGACGGGCTGGTTGATAGCGTGCGGATTGCCGGACGCTGTGTTGCCGTCATGCAAGGGGCGATCAGCCTTTAAGGCCGGATCAGCACCGTCAGCATCATCACCGCGATCGCGAATACGGCGATCTTCCAGAAGTCGCGCCGCTGGCGCAGTCCGGGCAGGTTGAGCGGCTTCAGGAGCTGGATCAGCATGGCCAGCAGCAAGAGCACCGTTAACGCTTTCGACATCGTTTTTCCCGTTTGTGGAAAAGAGTTAGCGGCACTTGCGGCCCGTCACACGCACGTCACTTTTGCGCGCGATCAGGGTTAGAGCGCCTTTTGCATTCTCACTCAATAAAAATTTCCGGCTGGCAATTGCGGCGGCATGGCCTTACCTTTCGGCGCAGCCCGGAACCTGCGGATTTCACATGAGAAAAAACCTTCTGCCCGTCGCCGCTCTCCTGCTTGGGACGCTGTTCCTCTTCCTCGGCAACGGGCTGCACAGCCTGTTGCTGCCCGTGCGCGGTACGACGGAAGGATACTCGACGACATTGCTCGGTCTGCTCGGCACATCCTGGGCCAGCGGTTTCGTGCTCGGCTGCCTGCTGGCACCGACGATCGTCAAGCGCGCCGGCCATGTGCGCGCCTTCAGCGGCTTTGCGGCATTGCTGGCAATCATCGCGCTTCTGACCGGCCTGCTTGTCGATCCGATCTGGTGGGTGGCGCTGCGCGCCTTCACCGGTTTTTCGACGGCCGGCACATCGATGATCATCGAAAGCTGGCTGAACGAACGCGCCACCAATGAAAGCCGCGGTGCGATTTTCTCGCTCTACATTGCCATTACGTTGATGGGTGTCGTCGGCGGGCAGCTGATGATCCCGTTCGGCGACACCTCGACGACGCTGTTCTTCATGATCTGCGGCATCGTCTATTGCCTCGCTATGCTGCCGACGCTGCTCTCAACCGCCGCCTCGCCGCAGCCGCTGAAACAGGTCAGCCTCGACCTGCGCGGCCTCTACCGCAATTCGCCGATCTCCTTCCTCGGCATTCTTTTGGTCGGTATTGCCAACGGCGCCTACGGCACGCTCGGCGCCGTCTTCGGCCGCCAGGTCGGGCTGACCGACAGCGATGTCGCGCTGATGATGAGCACGACAATCTTTGCCGGCGCGGTGATGCAGTTTCCCGCCGGCCGGCTTTCGGACATGATCGACCGGCGCTATGTCTTGGCAGCCCTTGCCGCCGTTGCGGCCGTCGCCGGCGCGCTGATCTTCCTGATCGAGCCGACCCATGTCATCCTGCTGATCGCCCTTGTCGGCATCTACGGCGCGACAGCCAACGCGCTCTATCCGATTGCCGTATCGCACGCCAACGACTTTGCGACGCCCGAGGATTTCGTCAAGATTTCCGGCGGCCTGCTCTTGCTCTACGGCATCGGCACGATCATCGGCCCGACCATCGGCGGCCCGATCATGACCGTCACCGGCCCCTATGGCCTGTTCATGATCACGGCCTGCGCCCATGTGCTGATCACGGCTTACGCGATCTTCCGCAGCCGCATGCGTGCCGCCGTGCCCGCGGCCGAACGCGACGCCTACTCGACGATCAATCCGGGCACGCTGACGACACCCGAAAGCCTGCAACTATCGCCAAGGGCAGCGCCATTCGAAGAAGAGCCGAATGGCGATGAACCGACAGGGAGACCGCAATGAGCCTGTTCGACGATGACCGCCCAAAGAAACAATTGGCCCACGAGATCGGCTGTGACCTGTCACTGCTGTCGGCCGACGAGCTTTCGCTGCGGATCGACCTGCTGAAACAGGAAATCGCGCGGCTGGAAACAGAAAAGGCAAACAAGTCGGCCAGCAAATCGGCGGCTGAAAGCTTCTTTCGTTAATACTTCGGCCCATCAAAGCAACGTCGCTGGACGGCTTGCCGGAAACAAGACATCACTTCCGCGTGAATCCGGCCAATGTAACCCTTCATTAAGCCTTATAAGATATTACTAAGGCATCCGGATCGCTCTGGACTCAGACATTTCCCGATTGGCGAATGGTCTGATTTTTCTCCCTGTTTTACCTTGAGAGCCGCTTTCGCGGCTCTTTTTTTGTCCTTTTTTCCACAACCCGCAAAGAATTGTGGAGATTAACCCTTTCTTAAGAATAGGCTTGCGCGGGATGCGCTATGAGATCATGTTCAGACTATAAGACGGGCGGCTGGAAACTTTTTGTTAACCCGTTCGTTACCTGACAGAGTTGATGCGTTTAACCAGGGAATCAAACCATGTCCGAACCGGGATTGAATACTGTGAGCTTCGCGGGGCACGCTGCCTCTTCGGCGCAGTTCAAGGTGCTGTACGCGGAAGGCATGGGCCTGGTTGAAGAAACCGCCAGCTATCTCGACGGTCCCGGCCGCACCGCCTCCAAGGTCCTGCCGCGCATGGCGTCCGTATTGTATGCAGCCGAATCGATGCGCCTCACCACCCGCCTGATGCAGATGGCTTCCTGGCTTTTGCTGCAGCGCGCCGTCAACAATGGCGAGATGAACCGCGAACAGGTCCTGTCGGAAAAGAACAAGGTCCGCCTCGACAGCTTCAACGTCGATCGCACCGCGCCGGGCTGGAACGATCTGCCGGAAGGCTTCCGCGACCTGATCGACCGCTCGCTGCGCCTGCAGAACCGCGTCGCCCTGCTTGACCGCGAAATCTACCGCCCGCAGGAGGCTCAGAATTTTACGCCCGACAACCAGAACGGCGTCAAGGCGCAGCTCACCCTGTTGCAGACCGCTTTCGGAAACAACTGATCCAAGGCGGACGCCAACCGAACGTTTCGAACCCGGCCGCTGTGCCGGGTTTTTCGTTGTTGGGGTCAGGGGCAAAGGACGCCGTTACCGCCGAAGCGGTCAATCGGCCGCCCCTTCCCAGCCCATTTATCGGTATCCATACCGCAGCAAACGCTTGTCCTCCCATGGCCCGTCATGCCATTAGGATGCCTTTCTCCGGAGACTGGCACATGACCAAGAGCATGAACAGAATGGTCAGGCGATCATCGAAAGGGCTGGCGCTTATCGCGTCCCTTTTCCTGTGGGCACCGGCACATGCAACGCCTGTGCTCGTTGTGGATGCCGACAGTCATCAAGTGCTCTATCAGGAAGATGCCGGGGCGCCCTGGTATCCCGCCTCGACGACCAAGCTCATGACAGCGTTCGTCGTGTTTGAAGCCCTTCGGTCCGGCGAAGTGACACTGACGACACCCGTCACCATGACCCGCAACGCGACGAAACAGGCATTTCTCGAATCCGGCCTCACCTTCGGGAGGACGATGACGCTTGAAGACGCGCTTTTTGCCATGATCACCGCATCGGCAAACGATGTTGCTGTCGCCCTGGCTGAAGCGGTGGCTCCCGACGAAACGT
This sequence comes from Pararhizobium polonicum, assembly GCF_001687365.1. Classification (GTDB taxonomy): domain Bacteria; phylum Pseudomonadota; class Alphaproteobacteria; order Rhizobiales; family Rhizobiaceae; genus Pararhizobium; species Pararhizobium polonicum. The sequence goes on along the minus strand of NZ_LGLV01000007.1, from coordinate 310,347 downwards.
CTTTTGTCCGCAAGATGAACGAGGCAGCAACCCGTCTCGGGCTGACCGGCACCCATTTTTCCAATCCGAACGGCCTGTTTGACCGGCAAAACTATACCACGGCGCGCGATCTCGCGATCCTGGGAATGGAGGTGGATCGGATGTTCCCCGAATACCGCCGCTTCTTCCTGGCATCGGCCGTCACGATCGACGGCAAGGAGATCAAATCCAACAATCTGCTGCTCACCCGCTTCAACGGCACGATCGGAATGAAGACCGGTTTTCTCTGCGCATCTGGACGAAATATCGTCGGGCTGGCCACGCGAAATGGAAAACGCGTGATGGTGGTCATTTTGGGTGCGACGACAGAGCGGGAGCGCAATGAACGGTCCGCACAATATCTGACCCAAGCCTTTGAGGGCCGCCTGCCCTCCGGCGCCGGGCTTGTCAACAATCTCCAGAATCAGACCGGCGTTGCGCCACAGGATATGCGTACCCGCCTCTGCACCGACCAGAGCGCTGCCTACGAGGCCAGCCGGAACGCACTGTACCCGATGGGTCTGCCGGGCAATGAGAGCTATTTGCGCGACGAGATACCCGGCCAGGTCCACGCGATCAGCACCCGGGCCAACGAAAACCCAGCGGATGTACCAATACCCGTTCAGCGCCCCTCATAACCACAGCAGCGAACCGTGCTCTGCCGGCTGAGGCCGATGGCTGCAATGAGCGCAAGGCACTCGACCCTACGGCACAGCCTTCTCACGTAATGCCGGTCGCACTTCGCGCGCGAACGCAAAAAAGCCCGGACGAACCGGGCTTTCCCAAAATCAGAATCCAGCAAGGAAAGCTTAGAGGCCGAGGCCTTCGAAGCGCTTCTTGAACTTGGAAACGCGGCCGCCGCGGTCCAGCATCTGCTGGTTGCCGCCGGTCCATGCCGGGTGCGACTTCGGGTCGATTTCGAGGTTCATGGTCTGACCTTCCGAACCCCAGGTCGAGCGGGTTTCGTATTCGGTGCCGTCGGTCATGACGACTTTGATCAGGTGGTAAGCGGGATGGATATCAGCCTTCATAACAATCTTCCTGCAAGTTCCAGGGTCCAATTGTCGCAAGCCATTCGCGGGCCATTGCGGCATGGGGACCGAACACGTAAATGAAGCCGCAGACCACTGAAGGGACCACGGCTTCCCAATTTGATGCCGTGCCTATACATGATGGTCATCGGGATAACAAGTACCGCCGGAGAAGACTCATGCGAGAATCGCGGCTTCTTCGGTATTGGAGGTAACGTGTCGAATGAAGTCGTTCAGCCGGCGGGGCGAAAGTCCGTCCGCCCGCTGGTCAAGCTGCTGCCGTATATCCGGCGCTACCGCAATCTCGTCATCGGTGCCGGCATTTCGCTCGTCGTCGCAGCCGTGACGACGTTGACGCTGCCGATGGCCGTGCGGCGGATGATCGACCACGGATTCTCGAATTCCGATTCCGGCTTCATCAACACCTATTTCTCCATGCTGATGATTCTGGCGATCGTGCTCGCTCTTGCCAGTGCCGCCCGCTATTATTTCGTCATCACGCTCGGCGAGCGCATCGTCTCGGATCTGCGCCGCGATGTGTTCGATCACGTCACCCGGCTTTCGCCCTCCTTCTTCGACGTCAACCAGTCCGGCGAGATCGTTTCCCGGCTGACAGCCGATACGACACAGATCAAATCCGCCGTTGGCGCCACGGCCTCCGTGGCGCTGCGCAACACGATCCTGTGTCTCGGGGCCATCGGCATGATGGTCTATACCAGCCCCAAGCTGTCGAGCCTGGTGATCGCGGCCATCCCCATCATCGTCTTCCCGCTGGTCGGCTTCGGCCGCTCGGTGCGCCGCCGCTCGCGCGAGGCGCAGGATACGCTGGCGACGGCATCCGCCTATGCCGGAGAAGCGATCTCGGCCGCCCGCACCGTCCAGGCTTTCAATGGCGAGGCCGCGGCACAGGCCCGCTATGGCAGCGCCGTCGAAAGCGCCTATCAGGCGGCGCGGTCCGCCATCAAGGCCCGCTCGATCCTCACCGCCTTTGCCATCACCATGATCTTCGGCAGCGTCGTCGCCGTCCTGTGGTTCGGCGCGCAGGATGTACTGTCCGGCACGCTGTCGGCCGGTACGCTCGGCCAGTTTCTCCTCTACTCCGTCTTCGCCGCCGGCAGCCTCGGCGCGCTCTCGGAGGTCTGGGGCGAGCTTTCCCAGGCGGCAGGCGCGGCAGAGCGTTTGAGCGAGCTGCTGACGGAGCAGCCTGACATTACCGCCCCTGCCAATCCGCTCGCCATGCCGGAACCGGCGCAGGGCGCGGTGACATTCGATGACGTGCATTTCGCCTATCCCTCGCGGCCAGGCTACAAGAGCGTCAAGGGCCTGAGCTTTGCCATCAAGCCGGGCGAGACCGTGGCCGTCGTCGGCCCGTCGGGCGCCGGCAAAAGCACGGTCTTCTCGCTGCTTTTGCGGTTCTATGATCCGATCAAGGGCGCCGTCCATGTCGATGGCACCGATATCCGCGCCGTCGATCCGGAAAAGCTGCGCCGCCGCATCGCCATCGTGCCGCAGGACGTGACGATCTTTGCCGCCTCGATCCATGACAACATCGCCTTCGGTATGCCCTCCGCATCGCGTGACATGGTTACGGCCGCGGCCATCGCCGCCCAGGCCGACGAATTCATCGCAAGGCTCGACCACGGCTACGACACACAGGTCGGCGAACGCGGCATCACGCTGTCCGGCGGCCAGCGGCAGCGGATCGCCATCGCCCGCGCCATCCTGAAGAACGCGCCCATCCTCCTGCTTGACGAGGCAACCTCCGCGCTCGATGCCGAGAGCGAGACGCTGGTCCAGAAAGCGCTCGATGGCCTGATGCGCGAGCGCACCACGCTGGTCATCGCTCACCGGCTGGCCACCGTGCTGAAGGCCGATCGCATCCTGGTCATGGATCAGGGCAGGATCGTCGAGGAAGGCACGCATGCATCCCTCGTTCGTCAGGGCGGCCTCTATGCCAAGCTTGCCCGGCTGCAGTTCGATTATGACACGCCCGAGGAGAGCAAGGTCGTAACGCTGGGCTAGCGGTAGCCGTCAATCTCCCCTTCCACGGTTGCCCTTGCGCCGTCCCGCGCTATTGTTGATGGCGGGACGGCTTCAGGCCGTTTTCCGGACAGGAACGTCTTTGGGAGGAGATTGGAATGGCATTGTCTTTGTTGAAGCGGCGCACGGCTCTTAGCCTGGCCATGGTGGCCGTATCGGCGCTTGCCCTTGGCACAAGAGCACAGGCGCAGGAATTTCCAGATCGCCCGGTCACTCTGGTGGTGCCCTTTGCAGCCGGCGGCTCGACCGACGTCGTGGCCCGCATCATCGGGCAGAAGATGTCCGACGATCTCGGCCAGCAGGTCGTGGTTGAGAACGTTGCGGGCGCCGGCGGCAATCTCGGCGCCGACCGGGTGGCAAGGGCCGAACCCGACGGCTACACGATCCTGATGGGAACGGTCGCAACCCACGCGCTCAACCCGTTGATCCTGAAGACCAAGCCATACGATCCGGAAAAGGATTTCGCCCCGGTTTCGCTGCTGGTGCTGGTGCCCAATGTGCTCGTCGTCAATCCGCAGCTGCCGGCCAAGAACGTCGCGGAGCTTCTGGCCCTTCTGAAGGCGGCACCGGAGCAATATTCCTATGCCTCCTCCGGCAACGGCACGCCGCTGCACTTGTCCGGCGAACTGTTCAAGAAGATGGCCGGCGTCAGCATGCAGCATGTGCCCTACAAGGGGGCCGGCCCGGCGCTCAACGACGTCATCGGCAATCAGGTGCCGATCATGTTCGACAACCTGCCTTCGTCCTCCGGCCATATCAAATCCGGCACGCTCAGGGCACTGGCCGTGACCACGAGGGAGCGAGCCCCCTCCTTCCCCGATGTGCCGACCATCGCCGAAACCATTCCGGGCTACGAGACCTATACCTGGAACGCGCTGTTTGCCCCGGCAGGAACCCCGAAAGAGGCCATCGACCGGCTCAACGCGGCGGCAAAGAAAGCCCTGGCAGACCCGGTCGTGGCCGAGAAGATGAAGGACTTCAGCGCCACCATCGTCGCATCGACACCGGAAGAGCTGGCCACCCATGTGACCGCCGAACTTGCCAAATGGGGGCCTGTGGTCAAGGACGCCAACGTCCAGCTGGATTGATCGTCAAAGGCTCTCCGGACCTTCCGGGGAGCCGCTTTTCCGGCTGAACCCATCAGGCCCCGACGCTACGCCCGACAACGCGTCCGGAAAACAGGCAGCCGCCGAGAAACGTGCCTTCCAGCGCGCTGTACCCATGCATGCCGCCGCCGCCGAAGCCAGCCACTTCGCCGGCCGCATAGAGCCCCGGCACCGGCTCGCCGGACAGCTCCAGCACCCGGCCGTTCAGATCCGTCTGCAGGCCGCCCAGCGTCTTTCGCGTCAGGATATTCAGCCGCACGGCGATCAGCGGTCCGGCCTTCGGATCGAGCAGCCGGTGCGGCTTGGCCGTGCGCATCAGCCTGTCGCCGAGATAATTTCGCGCGCCGCGCATGGCGGTGATCTGCGCGTCCTTCGAAAACGGATTGCCGATCTCGCGGTCCCGCGCCTCGATCTGCCGGCGCAGATGCTCCAGCGAGAGGCGACCTTCTCCGCTCAACGCATTCATGCCCTCGACCAGATCCTCCAGCCGATCGCGAACGACAAAATCCTCGCCCTTGTCCATGAAAGCCTGCACAGGCCCCGGCGGATTCTTGCCAAGCCTCTTCAAAAGCAGTGGAATGTCCTTGTTCGTCAGGTCCGGGTTCTGTTCGGAACCGGACAGCGCAAACTCCTTCTTGATGATCGCCTTGGTCAGGATGAACCAGCTGTAGTCCGCGCCGCTTTTGCGGATCGCCTTCAGCGTCCCGAGCGTATCGAAGCCCGGCATGGCCGGGGCTGCAAACCGGTTGCCGTCGGCATCGCACCAGAAAGAAGATGGGCCTGGCAGGATGCGGATACCGTGGTTCGGCCAGATCGGATCGAAGTTCCGCAGGCCCTCAGTATAGTGCCACATGCGGTCCTTGTTGATGACCGAGCCACGGGCATGCTCGGCAATTTCCACCATGCGCCCGTCGACATAGTCAGGCACGCCGCTGACCATGAATTCCGGCGGCGGACCGAGCCGATCGACCGGCCATTGCTTGCGAACCAGATCGTGATTGCCGCCGATCCCGCCGGACGAGACCACGACGGCGCCCGCCTCGAACCAGAACTCGTCGACCACCTCGCGCGAACTGCGCTGGCCACGCGGCACGGCGTCGTTTTTCAACACCGAACCCCGCGCACCGGTAACGGCGCCATTGCTGATGATCAGTTCATCCACCTGATGACGAAACCGAAAGCGGATGCGCCCCCGCGCCTCCAGCGCCCGTGCGCGGGCAATGAACGGGGCCAGCACGCCCGGCCCGGTCCCCCATGTCACATGGAAGCGCGGCACCGAGTTTCCATGACCATGCGCAAGCCCGCCGCCGCGCTCGGCCCAGCCGACGACGGGAAACCAGCGCATGCCCTGGCTATGCAGCCATGCGCGTTTTTCACCGGCGGCAAAATCGAGATAGGCTTCGGCCCAGCGGCGCGGCCAGAAATCTTCCGGCCGGTCGAACTGCGCCGAACCCATCCAGTCCTGCCGGGCCAGATCGAGCGTATCACGGATGCGCATGCGCCGTTGCTCGGGGCTATCGACGAACAGAAGACCACCAAGCGACCAGAAGGCCTGACCGCCGAGATTCTGCTCGCCTTCCTGATCGAGCACGATCACCTTCAGGCCCCGATCGGCAGCTTCAACCGCCGCCACGAGGCCGGCCAGCCCCGCTCCGATCACCAGAACATCGCAATCCATATTCGCCCTCCAGCAGTTCCGCCTCGGCCCGACATTACGCGCACGTAAACGTCAAGGCAACGCGGAAACACGGCCGGAAAGCGGGATATCCCGTGCTTCCAAACAGCCGGATCAACCGGCCGGAAAGCCGCTTACTTCTCGGTTAGCTTCAGCTCGATACGGCGGTTTTGCGAGCGCGATTCCGGGCTGTCGCCTTCGGCGATCGGCTGGAACTCGCCAAAACCCGCGGCCACCAGACGGTTGGCCGGAACACCCTTCGAGATCAGGAACTTGACGACGGACGTCGCGCGGGCCGAAGAAAGCTCCCAGTTATCGGCATAACGCCCGTTACCTGAGAGCGGCACATTGTCGGTGTGACCGTCGACGCGGAGCACCCAGTTGATCTCCGAGGGAATTTCCTTGGCAAGATCGAGCAGCGCCGAGGCAAGCTTCGCCATCTCCTCCTGCCCCGCCGGGTTCAGCTCATTGCCGCCCGACGGAAACAGCACTTCCGACTGGAAGACGAAACGGTCACCGACGATGCGGATGTTTTCGCGGTCGGACAGGATTTCGCGCAGGCGCCCGAAGAAATCCGAGCGGTAGCGGTTGAGTTCCTGCACGCGCTGCGCCAGCGCAACGTTCAGCCGGCGCCCGAGATCGGCGATCTTCGTCTGCGAAGCATTGTCCTTGGCCTCCGACGCCTGCAATGCGCCTTCGATGGCGGCGATCTGGCTGCGCAGCGCGGCGATCTGCTGGTTGAGGAGATCGATCTGGCTCATCGCCCGGGCACTAACCTGCTTTTCCTCGTCAAGCTTCCCGGTAAGGTCGCCAATCTGCTGGTTGGCCGTATCCGAACTGCCGGCTCCCTGTTCCAGAAGCGCCTGCAGCCGCGAGCGCTCGCCTTCGGATGAGGCAAGCGACGCCTGCAGATTGGCAAGCGAATCCTCGAGATCCTGCTTGCCGCCCTTCTCCAGCGCCAGAAGCTGGGTCAGCTCGTTGATCTGGCTGTTCAGCCGGTTGAGTACGTCATCCTTGCCGCTGATTTCCCGGCTGAGCAGAAACTGCCCCAGCACAAAGACGCACAGCAGGAACATGATCGAGAGCAACAGCGTCGATAGCGCATCGACGAAACCCGGCCAGTAATCGACGGTTCTCTGGCTGCGCCCTTTGCGCGCCAGTGCCATTAGTCATTCCCCCCGGCGTCTTCGACGCGCGTAAGCTTGGGTGGTGCCTTCTCCGGATGAACGGCAATCTTGTCGGATTGGCCGATGCGCGCCGAAAGCTTGTCCAGCGTCTTGCGCATCGACTTGGCTTCCTCCTGCTGCGCTTCGATCCAGTCGCGCAGCATCTGCTGCTCGCCGCGCATGTTCTTCACCAGCCCCTGAATGCCTTCCGCCAGGCTTGCCATGGCGGCGGTCGTGCGCTGGTTCATGCCGCCGTCCTGATTGAGGCGGGACAATTGCTCGGTCAGCTGGCGAAGCTCCTCGACGGGCGCAATGGCCGGCTTTCCGGACGCCGTCGTCAGGTCGGAGCTGACATCGGTCACCGATGACAGCCAGTTTTCGAGCTCGGTGTAAAAGCGGTTCTGCGCGCGGCCGGCCTGCAGGTCGAGAAAACCGAGGATCAACGAACCCGACAGACCGAAGAGCGAGGTGGAAAACGCCGTGCCCATGCCGGTCAGAGGCGCGGAAAGGCCCGTCTTGAGAGCAGAGAGGACATCTTCGGTACTGCCCGTTCCGGCATCGAGCGACTGGATGACGGTATTGATCGAGCCGATGGTACCGAGCAGGCCCCAGAAGGTGCCGAGCAGGCCGAGGAAGACCAGAAGGCCGATCAGGTATCGCGAGGTATCGCGTGATTCGTCGAGCCGGGTGGCGATCGAATCGAGAATGGAACGCAGCGCCGTCGTCGAGATCGACATGGAATGGCGCTGGCCGATCAGGGCCCGCATCGGCGCCAGCAGCACCGGATCGCGGCCGACCTTCTCGGCGCTTCCAGCTGCGCGGAAGGAATTGAACCAGCGAACCTCGGGCCGCAGGCTGAAAACATGATTGAAGACCAGAAGAATGCCGATCAGCAAAACGCCGAAAATCAGGCCGTTCAGACCGGGATTACTGACGAAAGCGGCATGGGCCTGGCGAAACAGGATGGCCGCGACAAAGCCGACAATGATCAGGAAGATCACCATGGTCCAGAAGAAAACCATCGGGCTCGACAGCTTGTTGGGATTGTACCCCTCGTTCAACCCTCCGTCGGCATCCCATCCCGACAGTTCCAATTTCGCCATGGGGCTCACTCTCCGGTTTTCCAGTGCCACGGCCCTGCCCGCAGGGTGCGGGCGTGACGACGCTGGGCGGAGACTAGAGGAAGTTTGCGCCAAATTGAAGGGGAAACAACGGGCAACATCAACAGGATGAAACAGCCGCCCGTTCAGGCCGTCATGGGCTTATTTGCCCGGAATGGGGCGGTGCAGCACATCATGCAGCGCCTTGCGAATATATTCGTTGCCCGCAACGATCGAGCCATCGTCCATCGGCTTGTTGCCGCCGTCGATATCGGCAACCCATCCGCCGGCTTCGCGAATCAGAAGAATGCCCGCCGCCAGATCCCACGGCATCAGGCCGCGCTCCCAGAACCCGTCGAAACGGCCGGCCGCGACATAGGCAAGATCGAGCGAGGCAGCGCCCATGCGGCGCACACCGGCGACTTCGCCCATGACATGGCGCAGTTCGACCAGATAGGTGCCGTGATTGGCAACGCCCAGATGCGGCGTGCCGGTGCCGATGACGGCGTCCGACAGGTTCTTGCGAGCAGCAACGCGCAGGCGGCGATCGTTGAGGAAGGCGCCGCCGCCACGCTCGGCTGTGTAGAGTTCGTCGGTTGCCGGATTGAGGATGACGGCGGCGACAACTTCACCTTGGCGCTCGAGCGCGACCGAGATCGCAAAATGCGGAATGCCGTGCAGGAAGTTGGTGGTGCCATCCAGCGGATCGACGATCCAGCGATGGGCGCCATCGGTGCCGATGATCTCTTCGCTTTCCTCGCCGAGGAAACCATAGGTCGGGCGGGCCTTCAAAAGCTCTTCGCGGAGCACCTTTTCCGCCTTGCGATCAGCCTGCGAAACATAGTCGCCGGGACCTTTGAGCGAGACCTGCAGGTTCTGCACTTCGCCGAAATCGCGCGCCAGGGACTTGCCGGCCTTGAACGCGGCCTGAACCATGACATTGAGAAGAGCTGAGCGTGCCATTTTGGCTTTCCTTCGAAACAGAAAACCGGCCGCAGCAACGGCCGGAGAAATTCAGACGTGCCGCTGCGGATCAGTCCGCGCGGCGGAGATAGGCAATTTCATTGGTATCGACCAGGATACGCTCACCGGCCTCGACGAACGGCGGAACCATGACGCGCACGCCATTTTCCATGATCGCCGGCTTGTAGGACGACGCTGCCGTCTGTCCCCTCACCACCGGATCGGCTTCCGCGATCGTCAGAACCACCTGGTCGGGCAGCGAGATGCCGATCGGCCTCTCGTCATAGAGCTTGACCGTCACCATCATGCCGTCCTGCAGGAAGGTCGCGCGATCGCCAACGAAATCCTTCTGCAGTTCCAGCTGTTCATAGCTCTCATTGTCCATGAACACCAGCGCATCGCCCTCTTCGTAGAGGAACTGGAAATCCTTCAGTTCGAGGCTGACCAGTTCGACCGTTTCGGACGAGCGAAAACGCTCGTTGAGCTTGGTGCCATCGATCAGGTTCTTCAGTTCCACCTGATTGAAAGCCCCACCCTTGCCGGGCTTGACAGTGTTGCACTTCACAGCAGCCCAAAGACCGCCATTGTGCTCGACCACGCTGCCGGGGCGGATTTCGTTGCCGTTGATTTTCATGGGGAGCATTCCCTAAAGAACCGAGAGCCGCCCCTACGGCCAGCCAATCCGGCGCTTCAAGACCACAAAACCCCCGAAAGTTCAAGTCTCGCGTCGAAACTCGATCAGGACGCGCGGTATTTATTGGCCGCGCTCAGCGCCGCCTTCTGCTGGTCTTCGGGCAGTCCCAGATAGAAATCCTCGAGCGAAAGGTCCTTCAACCCGGCCCGGCGCGAAAGAACATACCATTTGGCGGCCTCGACCGGATCGGGCCGCGTGCCGATCGCGTTGACATAGAGATGCGACAGCTTGTTCTGGGCCACGACATTGCCGCCGCGTGCCGCGCGCAGCATCCACTTGAAACCCTCGTCGAGATTGCGGTCGCCGCCGACGCCATCGACCAGCCAGATGGCGAGATCGAGCTGGGCCGTATCGAAACCGGCCCGCGCGGCCCTGAGCAGCCAGTCGCGTGCTGTCACGCGCTTGTTCTCATCGATGCCATCGACATTCAGGTAGATCTGCGACAGGGCGTATTGCGCGTCCGCAATGCCCTGCTCTGCCGATTTCTCGTAATAGGGCAAGGCCGCCTTCAGGCCCTTTTCGCCCGGCATGTCGGCCACCAGCAGCTGGCCATAATTGAACTGGGCGGAAGAATTGCCGAGATCGGCGGCCTTCTTCATCAGCTCTTCCGATTTTTTCTTGTCGCGCGGCACATCGCGGCCTTCCATCAGCAGAAGCGCGTATTTGAACATCGCCGCCGGATCGCCGGAATTGGCAGCCTGCCCATACCAGAAGGCAGCATCCTTGCGGTTGCGGGCGACACCGAGCCCTTGCGAAAAGATTTCCGCCACCAGCGTCTGCGCCGCCGCATCGCCCAGCTGCGCGCGCGGCAGCGCCAGCTCCATCGCCGTCAGATAGTATCCGCGCTGGAACGCGCCATAGGCGTCGTCGGCCTTGCCGGCAAACGGCTTTTCCTGCGGCAGGGCCGGCAGTTCAGCGCCCATCCGCTCCAGCACGTTGACGCCGCTCGAAGGAGTGAGCTTTTCCGCATCCGCCTTCCTGGCTTCTTCCGGCGATTGCAGCGCCGGGACCTCGCCTTCGGGCAAGGCCGCGCCATTGAACGGCGTGATCCGGCCGCGCTTGCCAACCGCGCCTTCATCGTTCTCGCCCTGCTCCACCACCGGCGCGGGATCATTCACGCCCGGCAATGCGTCATCGGCACGCAGGCTCACAGGCACACCCAGAAGGGCAGCGCTCAACAGAAGAAGCGAAATTCGGCGCAGCGATGGAGAAGGTTGGGTCAACATGAAAATGTCTTAAGCTTCAAACCGTGGCGCTTTTTCGTCAAGAAGCGCATTCACGCTCGCGACGATGGCAGGCGCCTGTTCCGGCTCGGCAAAGACGGCCAGACGCAGTGCGACAAATTCCGCGCCGCTTTCGGCAACGGTCAGGACCGATTCCGGATCGGTGCCGCCCATGACGATGCAGGGGATCTCGATCATCGAGGCCCACCATTCGGCCAGCGCCACGTTCTTCGGATGCGCCTCCGGCTTGATATCGCCGTCAACCTTACCGAAGAACACGTAATCCGGCCGAATCTCGCCCATTTCCAGCGCGTGGTGACGGTCCGTGGCATTGCCGCCGCCGACGATCAGCTTGGGCGCGAACTTTTCCATCGCCTCCGCCAGCTCCGCCGCATTGCCGGTCACATGCAGGCCGTCGGCCTTCACGCGGCCCGCAACGCGCGTATCGCCGGCAACCAGTGCCGCGGCACCTGCCTCCTGGATCAGCGGAACCAGCACTTCGGCATGTTTCTGGAAGGCCTGATCGTCCAGCCCGTATTGCGGCACGATGACCGAGGCCACATCGCCGCCGCGCAACGCACCGTCCAGGATTTTTGCCCGGCTGTCGATATCGGCGATATCCGGCGCAATGAGGACGAGGCGGCAGCGATTGTCTTGTTTGCTCATAATGTCTCTGTTTCCGATGAAATGCGCATCCGCGCACCATCCCTACTCGATTTCAATCTGCAAAAGCGATAGACCCTGCGGGCAAAAGGATCAACCGATACCCATGCTTCCTGATTTTCACTTCTATGCCATCGCCATCCCCGCGGTGCTGCTCGTCGGCTTCAGCAAGGGCGGCATGGGAGAGGCGCTGTCACTCATGGGCGTGCCGCTTTTGTCGCTGGCGGTGTCGCCCGTACAGGCGGCGGCCCTTCTGCTGCCGATCCTGATCGCCATGGATCTGGTCGCATTGTGGACGTGGCGCCAGCATGGAGACATGAAGACGCTGAAGATCCTGCTGCCCGGCGCCCTTGTCGGCATCGCCATCGGCTGGGCCACTGCGGCCTATGTGCCGCGTGAGGCGCTGCGATTGATCATCGGCGCGATCACCGTTCTTTTCGTGCTGCGCTATGTCTACAATCTCTGGCGGGCGCGGCAGGGCATCGTCATCCCGGCGAAACCGCAGAGACCGGTCCAGGCGACATTCTTCGGTGGCCTCGCCGGCTACGGCAGCTTCGTCGCCCATGCCGGCGGACCGCCCTTCCAGATTTACACGCTGCCGCTGAAACTACCGCCGCGAGAGTATACCGGCACGATCGTCCGGTTCTTCGCCATCCTGAATGCCGTCAAGCTCATCCCCTATTTCGCACTTGGACAGCTGGATCTCAGCAACCTGACAACGTCGCTGACGCTTTTTCCACTGGCGATCCTGGCGACGATGGCCGGCGCCTGGGTCGTCCGGCGCATGCAGCCGCAGGTGTTCTACCCGTTCATGTATACGATGGCATTTCTGGCCGGCTCCAAGCTCGTCTACGATGGCATCGTCGCCCTTGCGGCAGGATCATGATCATCCGCCGCTGAAACCGCCGGGCGGAAAGCCCGAACTCTTCAGCGGAAGCCCTGCACGCCGGGCTCGCATACCGCAATCCGGGCTTGCATACCGCATAGCAAAATTCCATTGCCGCATTGCACAATTTGCTTGCCGGGAGCGCCTAATTCTCCTAGCTTTTGCCCATGTCACACGCTGATCCCTTTGATGCGATCTCGGATCCGAACCGGCGGTACCTGCTGGAGGAATTGCGTCGCGCGCCGCGTACCGTGAACGAGCTTGCAGAGGGATTGCCGATCAGCCGGCCGGCCGTGTCGCAGCACCTCAAGGCACTGCTGGACTCAAATCTGGTTTCCGTTTCCGCCAGCGGCACGAAACGGATCTATGCGATCAACAAACCCGGCTTCGATCGGGTCAATTTATGGCTGGATCAGTTCTGGTCGTGAGGGCGCAGCCTCGAAGGACCAGACATCGGGAAACTCGTTATCTGCGGCATATTGGCGAACCTCATGTCCTCACCAATCACGTCCGCGCATCGACAGCGCCTGAAACCAGCCCTCAAAATTCACTTTGACGTCCGGTCGTCCAACTGCGCGCTGGGACAAAAGTCTCCCGATGAATGAGATTGTTTTATTTAAATCAGTGAGTTGAGGAGCGGATCTTTTCGATCTCGTCCTTCAAGCGCAGCTTGCGACGCTTGATGTCAGCAATGTGCTGATCCTGGACAGACGGCTGCGTGAGAGCCGAGTGGAGCTCCTGCTCCAGAACACCATGTTTTTTTTCAAGCGTTGCGAGATGAGCCTCAATGGTCATGTGGCAGTCCCTTCCTTTTGCTTGCACCCGATCAGTAAATGCCGGATGTTCCACGTTGTAACCGAGATAGTGTGCCATGCTATTTTTCATTTGTCGAAGGCGAAATCGTGGCCGACGTCAAATCTCGATGGCGAGATTTGGTATTGGGATAACTTCCCGTTACCAACAATTCTGTGCTAGAGCGACGCTCGATTTGATGCGGATAGCAGACCACCTGCTGCCGGCGCCGACGGGGAACCATGCATGCCAGATCAGGATCAGGCCGAACTCAGACTGAGCGTAGCGCGGCTGAGGCAGGAACATGAAGACTATGATGTCGCGATCAACGCCATGATCCAGACGGGCTGCGATGCCCTGCGCATCCAGCGGATGAAAAAGAAGAAACTGATCATCAAGGACAAGATCACCAAGATCGAAGACCAGATCATTCCCGATATCATCGCCTGAATCGCCGCGTGTCCGAACGGACGCGCCGCGAACGCTCAGGCCCGCATCCCGGCCCTTGTAAACCGGCCCTGTAACAAAGCGGAACAAACAACGTGACGAAAGCAGCAACCCCGCCCGTCGCCATCATCATGGGAAGCCAGTCCGACTGGGAGACCATGAAGAATGCCGCCGACACGCTCGACGCCCTCGACATTGCTTACGATGCCCGCATCGTTTCGGCACATCGCACAGTCGACAGGCTGATCAATTTTGCCAGGGGCGCGCGCGATGAAGGCTTCAAGGTCATCATCGCCGGTGCTGGCGGCGCGGCACACCTGCCGGGCATGACGGCGGCGATGACGCCCCTGCCGGTGTTCGGCGTTCCCGTCCAGTCCAAGGCGCTTTCCGGTCAGGACAGCCTCCTGTCGATCGTCCAGATGCCGGCCGGCATTCCCGTCGGCACGCTCGCCATCGGCCGCGCCGGCGCCATCAACGCAGCGCTTCTTGCCGCTGCCGTTCTGGCGCTGAGCGATCCCGATCTCGCCGACCGCCTCGACGACTGGCGCGAACAGCAGAGTGCCGCAGTCGCGGAACATCCCGTGGATCAGGCATGAGAACGATCGGCATCATCGGCGGCGGCCAGCTCGGCCGCATGCTCGCCATGGCGGCTGCGCGGCTCAATTTTCGCACCATCATCCTGGAGCCCCAGGTCGATTGTCCCGCCGCACAGGTCGCCAACGGCCAGATCGTCGCCGCCTATGACGACGAGACGGCGCTGAAGCAGCTTGCGGACGCCTGCGATGTCGTCACCTACGAATTCGAGAACGTGCCGGTCGGCGCGGCCGAAACATTGGCACGCGCGCTTCCGGTCTATCCGCCCCCCAGGGCGCTGGCCGTCTCCCAGGACCGGGTGAGCGAAAAACAGTTTCTCAACGGCTGCGGCATCGAAACCGCACGTTTCCACGCCGTCGACAATCAGGACGAACTGGAACAGGCGCTCGCCGATTTCTCCGGCAAGGGCGTGCTGAAAACCCGCCGCCTCGGCTATGACGGCAAGGGACAGCGCGTCTTCAAGGATGCGGGCGACGATGCGGCCGGCGCCTATCAGGCGCTTGGCAGTGTGCCGCTCATCCTCGAAAGCTTCGTTCCGTTCGAACGGGAAATCTCGATCATTGCCGCACGCGGTACCGACGGTACGGTTTCCTGTTACAATCCTGCCGAAAACATCCATCGTAACGGCATTCTCCACACCTCGACCGTGCCGGCCGCAATCAGCGGGAAGACCGCCGAGAAGGCCCGCCTTGCGGCGACCGCCGTGCTGACGGCGCTCGACTATGTCGGCGTCATCGGCATGGAATTCTTCGTTCTGGCCGACGGAAGCCTGATCGCCAACGAAATTGCCCCCCGCGTCCACAACTCCGGCCACTGGACGGAAGCCGCCTGCGTGGTCTCCCAGTTCGAGCAGCACATTCGCGCCGTCACCGGGCTGGCCCTGGCGAACGGTGCCCGCCATTCGGACTGCGTGATGCAGAACCTGATCGGCGACGACATCGACGATCTGCCGGCCTGGCTCGCCAAGCCGAACGCGCTCGTTCACCTCTACGGCAAGACGGAAGCGCGGCCAGGGCGTAAAATGGGACACGTCACCTGGCTTGAATGAGGGTTTAACCCACAGAAAAGCCGAAAGCCTCTGCGAAAACCGGTTCTCTGTGGTTGACACTTTTACGATGCCGGGTTATTTGCCTGCCACCCTAAGAGCGCGCTCGGCCTTAACGGTCTGCAAGCGCGCTTTTGATTGTTAAAGACCGGCGAAATCAGATTCGCCGAAACTGCGGATCAGAAAAATGAAGATCAAAAATTCGCTCAAGTCGCTGAAGGCCCGTCACCGCGAAAACCGTCTGGTTCGCCGCAAGGGTCGCGTCTACATCATCAACAAGCTGAACCCGCGCTTCAAGGCCCGTCAGGGCTGATCCATCGTGAACGCCGGAAGTTTATACTTTCGGAACGATCGCGTATGGATCGAGCGCGTGCGAATGCCATGGCTTTCAACAAAGCTGGCACTCGAACGGTTTACCCATTTGATGTCTCAAATTTGATTTGATCTTCGGCCATGGCGGACTACCTTATCTGCCATGGCTAAACTCATGTCTTCATTTTTGATTCTCGGCTACGCGCTGGCGGCATCGATCATCGCCGCCCCTGCGTTGCATGCCGCAGACTCAGCCCAGGTGCCGGCGCCATCAGAACTGACGACACCCAAGCAGCGGCTCGATACGCTCTTTATCGAATTGAAGCGGGAACGCGATCCCGACAAGGCGCGCGAGATTTCGGACCGCATCCGCCTCGAATGGCAGGATTCCGGCAGCGCCACTGTCAATCTCCTGATGCAATGGGCGGCAAAAGCGGTCGAATCGGACCATAAGCCGACGGCGCTCGATATCTTCGATCAGGTCATCACGCTCTCGCCCCAATATGTCGAAGGCTGGAACCAGCGGGCCACGCTGCATTACCAGATGGGCAATTACCGCAAATCCATGTCGGACATCAACCGGGTGCTGGCCATCGAGCCACGCCATTTCGGGGCGCTGGCCGGCATGGCGGCGATCCTCACGGAAGCCGGCAAGGATGAGCTTGCGCTGCGCGCCTGGGAGCAATTCCTCGATATCTATCCAGCCGACCGCAAGGCCCAGGAACAGCTTGGCGTACTGGAAGAAAAACTTGCCGGCAACCGCACATAATTCTGCCTGCCCCGCGAAACCGCAGACCGCTCTCCCTCGTATCGGACGATAACCAACCCGTCCGGCCGATTGCGCGAGCGCGCGGAAGAGTGATCGATGTCCGTCGTCTTCAGGAAAGCCATGCTGTTCATCGCATCCCTATGTCTTGCCGCCCTCGTTGTGGGGTTTGGCTTCAGCGCCTACCAGGCAGCGGCCTTCGAAAAAGACAATCTGAACACGGGCGAACTGATCGACGTCGGTGGCTACCGGATGAACAGCGTCTACATTCCCCGCCCAAAGACCGCCGACCTTCCCACGCTGGTCTTCATCCACGGAGCAAGCGCCAACCTTCGCGACCCGATGGTTGCCTTCAGGGACAAGCTCGAGGAACGCGCCGGCATGCTGTTTCTCGACCGGCCGGGGCTTGGGTTTTCCGAGCGCGGCGGCCCGCAGAATGCCTATCCGGACGGCCAGGCCGACGCCATCGCAGCGCTGATGCGCAAGCGCGGCATCAACAAGGCGATCATCGTCAGTCATTCGTTCGGCGGAGCGATCGCCGCGAGCTTTGCCCTCAATCACAAGGACATGGTGGCAGGCCTCTTGTTCCTGTCGCCCGCCACCCATCCCTGGCCGGGCGGCATCGAGTGGTACTATGACGCCGCGAAAATTCCTGTCATCGGCTGGCTGTTCTCCACGCTCGTGGTGCCCCCCGTGGGCCTCGCCTCGATCGACAGGGCAACCCGGCAGGTCTTTGCGCCCAATCCCCGCCCCGATGGCTATATCGAGGAGACGGCCGCCTATCTCGCGCTGCGGCCGCGCGCCTTTCGCAACAACGCCATCGATATCGCCAACCTGCTGGAATATGTGAAGCGGGTATCGCCGCGCTACAAGGAGATCAAGGCACCGACGGTCATCATCACCGGCGATACCGACCGCGTGGTGCTTCCCGAGATCCACTCGCGCCAGCTGCATGAAGATATCGCCGGCTCGACGCTCTTGCGCATCCACAATCTCGGTCACAAGCCGGATTACATCGTCACCGATCTGGCGATCGCCGCGATCGAAACCCTGGCCGGCAAGAAGCGTGACCTGAATAAGCTCGCCGCCGAGGCCGAGGCAAAAATAGTGCTCGTCGAGTAACATCATCAGACACCTGACCAGCCCCATACAAGCTGCAGGCAACAACATGCCGCCTCAATCCGGAGGCCCATTCATGCACATCGGCGGCATTGCCACGTCCTATCCGTTCCGCGCCACGGCACCCGCATCAGGCACCGCATCTGCCGGCTCTGCCGCGGTAGCCGAAGAGCGCAGCCCACTGCAACGGACGCTCGAGACGCTGAAAAGCGCCGCCCAGGCCGATGCGGACGACCGCAAGGCCCGCGCCAAGGAAAAGCTGGAGGCCGCCAAGAAGGAGCTGGAATTCCTGCGCCGCTGGAGCTTCGATCCGGAAATCGTTGCCCGGCAGGCGGGCCGCCTGGCCCGCGAGGTCGGCGCGGCCGCCAAGGACTTCGCCTCGGCGATTTCAGCCGGATCGGCAACCGGAATTCCGGCGGACACTGCCGCAGCATCAGCCGGACAGATGGCAACAGCCTCCGCGGAAACGGCTGAGACCGACAACGCCGATAACGATGCATCCTTCGCCCAGAAAGCCTATCAGGACACGATGGAGGACGGCACGGAGCGCCAAGGCATCTCCGCCGACGACCGCAAGACGCTGCAGGACTTCAAAGCCGTGGCGCAGGAGATCAAGGCCCTTCTCGAACAGGCACTGCGCCGCATGCGCCAGGAACAGGACGCCGACAAGGACGCGGTTCAGGACGCGCAACAGTCCGGCGACAGCCTGAAGGCGGCGATCCAGGGACTGGAGGCTGCGTTCGGCAGCACAGGTATCGCGGCGACGGTGCCCATCAGCATCACCGTCTGACCGGCATCTCGCCAAACAAAAAACCGCCGGATCGCTCCGGCGGTTTTTTATTGGTCAAAGGCTTGCTTCAGACGCCGCTGAGGCCATCAGAGCCGATATAGGCGATGCGCAGCATGTTGGTGGCGCCCGGCGTTCCGAGCGGCACACCGGCCGAAATGATCACCCGGTCGCCCGGCTTGCCGAAACCTTCGGTCGCCACGATGCGGCAGGCCCGGTTGACCATGTCGTCGAGGTCGGTCGCATCCGAAGTGACGACGCAGTGCAGGCCCCAGACGACGGCAAGACGGCGCGCGGTCTGGATGACCGGCGACAGGGCCAGAATCGGAACCTGCGGACGCTCGCGCGCGGCACGCAGGCCGGTCGTGCCGGACGAGGTATAACAGACGATGGCCGAGAGCTTGAGCGTTTCGGCGATCTGGTGGGCTGCCAGCGAAATCGCATCGGCGCCGGTGGCTTCCGGCGGCGTGCGCTGGGCGTAGATGATGCCCGGATAATGCGGGTCTGTTTCGATCTTGCTGGCAATCGATGCCATGGTGGCAACCGATTCGACCGGATAATCGCCGGAAGCGGATTCGGCCGACAGCATGATCGCGTCGGCACCTTCGAACACGGCGGTGGCAACGTCGGAGACTTCGGCGCGTGTCGGGACGGGAGCCGAGATCATCGATTCCAGCATCTGCGTGGCGACGACGACCGGCTTGCCGGCGCGGCGGGCAGCACGGATCAGCTGCTTCTGCAGGCCCGGAACGGCTTCCAGCGGCATTTCCACGCCGAGGTCGCCACGGGCAACCATCAGCGCATCCGAAAGCTCGATAATCTCGTCGATCCGCTCGATCGCCTGCGGCTTTTCGATCTTCGACATCAGGCCGACACGGCCGCGCGAGATCTTGCGGACCTCAGACAGATCCTCCGGACGCTGAATGAACGACAGTGCGACCCAGTCGACATCCTCGGTCTCAAGCACGGCGTCGAGGTCGGCCCGGTCCTTTTCGGTCAAGGCGCCGACGCTGAGCAGCGTATCGGGCAGGCTGACGCCCTTGCGGTCGGAAATCTTGGTACCGGCGATAACGGTGCAGACGATGCTCTTGCCGTCGGACTTTTCAGCACGCAGATGCAGCTTGCCGTCGTCGATCAGCAGGCGGTGGCCGGCCTTGACCGATTCCAGGATTTCCGGATGCGGCAGGTAGACACGGGTCGCGTCGCCCGGCTCGTCCTTGTTGTCGAGCGTGAAGGTCTGTCCCGGAACGAGATCGACCTTGCCGGCGGCAAACTTGCCGACGCGCAGTTTCGGGCCCTGAAGGTCGGCCAGAATGCCGATCGGGCGGCCGCAGCGCGCTTCGACATTGCGGATGCGCTTGATCAGCGTGCGCATCATGTCATGGCTGGCATGGCTCATGTTGATCCGGAAAAGATCAGCTCCCGCCTCATGCAGCTTCTGGATCATCTCTTCTTCGCTCGATGCCGGTCCGAGCGTTGCGAGGATTTTGACTTTTCTATTCCGCTTCATCAGTTGTGGCTTTCTTGAGTCGCTGGGGTATCGGACAACTGAACCATCCAGCTCCCTTGACGCCCCGTGTCGTATTCCTTGAACCCCATCCGCTGGAAGCCGCGCGCGAAGCAATCCTGCACGCCCGTGACCTTGAACTCGTTTTCGGCGACGCACATGTTGACGTCGCCCGTCCAGCGCCCGCCGCGGGCAGCATCCTCAGCGTAGAGGTAATAGTATCGTGATTGGAGCTCGCCCTCGATCAGGGTCGCGCAGGTGGTCGCAGGAACCTGCCACCATCCTTCCGTGATCCAGCCTTCCTTGGCCCGGTAGCCGATGGCCACGCCGACCAGATTCTGGGTACCATTGCAGACGCGGAACTCGGCATGCGCTTCACTCGCGATCAAAACTGGCGAAAACCCTGCCAGAACGAAGAGGAGAGCGGCGCTCAAGGACCAGTTCCGCAGATTCAGCCTGAAAAAAGGATATCTGGACACGGTTTCCAATGGGTCTCCGTTGTGATTTGTCGTGGCACTTTCTTGCGACGGTGGGGCTCGAATGTCAACGCGACTCTAATCGATTACATCGGGCTTTTTGTTGTCCGAAACATCGCAAATTCGCCATTGTCTTGCGATTACCACCGCAGCATGCGATCAAATTTCATCAAGCCTATAACGAGTTGATACCGTATGCCGGAAACAGCATCTTTCGAGATCATTGAGGGAAACCCGGCCGCAGGGCTGGTGCTTCTGGCCGATCACGCTACGAACCGGCTGCCACCGGAATATGATCGGCTCGGCCTGCCGGAAAGCGCCTTCGCCCGGCATATCGCCTACGACATCGGCGTGGAGCCGCTCGTCCGCCGTCTGGCTAAGCGTCTCGGCGTTCCCGCCGTCCTCAGCTGCTTTTCGCGGCTGCTGATCGATCCGAACCGCGGCGAGGACGACCCGACGCTGATCATGAAGATTTCCGACGGCGCCATCATTCCCGGCAACCACCCGATCACCCCGCAGGAATGGGAAAGCCGCCTCAACCGTTTCCACCGCCCCTATCACCGCGCCGTTTCGCAGACGATCGCCGCCGTCGGCACAGCCAGTGGCAAGGCGCCGCTGATTATCTCCGTTCATTCCTACACGCCCGCCTGGAAAGGCGTGCCCCGGCCCTGGCATGCCGCCATCCTGTGGGACAACGATCCGCGCGCGGTGCATCCGCTGATCGAGGCGCTCGAGGCGCCCGGCGACATTCTGGTCGGCGACAACGAGCCCTATGACGGCGCCCTGCGCGGCGACACGATGTTCCGCCACTGCATGGAAACCGGATTGGCCCATGCGCTGATCGAAGTCCGCCAGGACCTGATTGGCGACGACAGCGGCGTGGCGGAATGGGACGAGCGGCTTGGGCCGATTTTTGCCGGTTTGAACGCGCGCCCTGAATTGCACGAAATTAAACGTTATCCTTCCCGCACGGGGCCCTACGCATTCTGACGACAGTGGAAAGAGACCGACGATGAGCGACTTGACGCCGCAACAACAGCTTGAATTCGAAGCCGCCGCCTTTCGCCGCCTCGTTGCCCATCTGCGCGAACGCAGCGACGTGCAGAACATCGACCTGATGAACCTGGCTGGCTTTTGCCGCAACTGTCTGTCCAACTGGTATCGCGATGCGGCCAATGCTGCCGGCGTGCCGATGGACAAGGAAACGTCCCGTGAAATCGTCTACGGCATGCCCTATGACGAATGGCGGGCGCTGAACCAGCAGGAAGCATCAGCCCAGCAAAAGGCCGCCTTCGAGACAAGCAAGCCGAAGGAGGCGTAGCATCGCCAAGGCCTCCAAAGGTCGGAAATTCGCGTGATGTTACGCAATGTCACTTGACCTTGAACGCGCTTCACGGCAGGTCACAGCCTCACAAATTCAAGTCCCAACCCCATTCATCCCCCAACCCATTCATCCCCCAACAAGGAGAAGACCATGTCGGATGCCCACGGCGTCGCCCGCGATCAGCTCCGCTCTTTCATCGAGCGGATCGAGCGACTGGAAGAAGAGAAGAAGACCATCGCCGATGACATCAAGGATGTGTACGG
Source organism: Pararhizobium polonicum (assembly GCF_001687365.1). GTDB lineage: Bacteria > Pseudomonadota > Alphaproteobacteria > Rhizobiales > Rhizobiaceae > Pararhizobium > Pararhizobium polonicum. The sequence continues at coordinate 288,350 of NZ_LGLV01000007.1, read as the reverse complement.
CGAAGCAAAGGGAACCGGCTTCGATACGAAGATCCTGAAAAAGGTCATCGCCATCCGCAAGCAGGACAAGGACGAGCGCATGGAACAGGAAGCCATCCTCGACACCTATCTCGCAGCGCTCGGCATGATCGAAGCGCCGGAAGCGGAATAAGACGGCTCAGCCGCAACCAACAAAAAACCCGCCTAGGCGGGTTTTTTTACGACTGCATGAGATCAGAGGAGAAGATCAATTGCTGCTGAACTTCTTCACTTCCATGAAATTGACCGCATTGCCGCTGAACCGGGCCGTATCGATGGCGACGGTATCGTTCGAGAAACCGGCGGAATAGACCGTCGTCGGCGAGGCGCGCAGCTGCTTGCTCACGAAACGCGGCGCCTTCACCGGCTTCGACAGGGTCGCCATACGGCCGTTCGTCAGAGCCCACGAGGAAATGATCTGCTGCGTCAGCTTCGGCTCGGTCCGGACGGACGACCGCGTTGCCGCATCGGCCTCCTGCTTCTTCGGGCGCTTGCCTTTGGTCGGCGCTTCGGCATTGGTTTCGAAAGCATCGTCAAAGATCGCGGCACGGGCTTGCGCCCCGGACTGCGGGACGAAAGCGGCCATCTCGACCGGTGGCTGCTGCTCCTGCCGCGTCGGCTGCGCCAGGGCGACACGCGTCTGCGCCGTGGCAGCGGCGTCCACCGGCCGCTGCGCCTGGGCAACGGCCTGCGGCTGGGCCCGCTCGGCAAAGGACGGCACGGCGACATTGGCGTCGGCCACGGCCATCAAGGCTTCCTCGCCTGCCGGACGCGCGCCCGGAACCGGGACGAAACCAAGGGCTGCGACATCGTCAGGCAGCACCGCGGCATTCGGATCCGTCGAGGCCATCAGCATATCGCTGCCGGCATCGCCGTTCGCGCCGCGTTTGCCAAGCATTTGCGGCACCGGAATCTTGTAGGCGTTCAAATCGGCATATTCGCTTTCGGTGGCTGCCGGCTGCGGCAAAGCCGCTGCCCAGGCTTCCTGCGCGGTCACGGTATTCCGGGTCGGCGCCACCAGCGCCGTCTGGATGCCGCCGTCAGCCGGCGCATCCTTGAATGCAGGCCTGACGCCGGGAACCGGGGCCGCGACAGCCGTCTGCTGAGCCGCATTGTCCACGCCCGGAAGGGCCGCCGGCTGCCCTGCGGCAACCTGCGTCGCCTGCGCCTTGGCTACAGGAGCCTTGGCAACCTGCTGCTCGCCGGCACCTTCGAGTTCGCCACTGGCGATTGCATTGGGTTCTTCATCCTCGTCGCCACCGCCGCCGAACAGCATCGCAAACAGGTTGCCCCGGCGCTTGGTCGTATCCTTGTCGCCCGCCCCCTTGGCGCCGCCGCCAGCCACTTCGATGGCGCTGGCACCGACGCGGCGCTTGTAATCGGCCACAGCCAGTTCATAACCCGGCAACGGTTTGCCGTCGGACGGAACATGCATGGTCTTTCCATCGGGGAAGAGGCGGGCAAGTTCGTCGCGGCTCATGCGCGGCCAGGCGCGAACGCCGCCGACATCCATGTGCACGAACGGCGAGCCTGACGTCGGATAATAACCGACGCCACCCACCTGGAACTTCATGCCGATTTCGCGCAGCGTCTTCAGCTTGACGTCGGGCAGATAGAAATCCATCGCCTTGCCAAGCATATGCTGGCTCTTTTCGGCCACGCCCTTGGAACGCGACCGCAGCATGCCGTTGGTGGCCGGCGAACGGTAGGCCGAAACCACGTGGATATAATCGCGCGAACCGCTCTTCTGGTAGACTTCCCAGACGAGGTCGAGAAGACGCGGATCCATCTTCGTCGGTTCATTGCGGCGCCAGTCGCGCAGGAAACGGTTGATTTCCTGCAGGCCCTTCGCGTCGTAGCGGCCATTGCGCTTGAACGTGATCGAGGCTTTTTCCTGTGTGTGAATGAAATAGAGCTTGAGCGTCCGCGTCTGGCCGGCCGCCTCGACGGGCGGAGCAAAGCCAGGGGTCACCATGGAAGCGGCAATCAGAAGCGATGCGAGAACACGCGGCGTCTTACGGGCCACCGCGGCGCAAAAGCGGGTTATCACGGAGCCGTTAGGCTTCTTGAATCCGAACAAATTTTGCAAACTCAATCCCCGTCCGACGGACAATGCGTCCCGTGGCTGCTCAGATGACTGTCAATTACGGTGACAGCATGGCATATATGCCACAGTCATCGGTTATCCTTATAATATAGTGAATGGTTCACTAACAAGGTCTAAACGACAACAGCCAAATACGAGGGATCGCGACGGATTGTTATCCGTCGCCTTACGCGGCTTCGCTGAAGGGATCGTCGGGATTGATCCCGTAATCCTTGAGTTTGCGGTAGAGCGTCGAGCGGCCGATGCCGAGTTTCCGCGCCACCTGGCTCATCTGTCCGCGGTAGAATTTCAGCGCGAAACGAATCAGTTCCTCTTCGACATCTGCCAGTTTTCGCACATTTCCACCATCGTCGACGCTCGCAATCGCGTTTTCCGGATGTTGGTCGGCGGCGGCATGGCGCGTATCCGCTTTCTCGGCAGCGCTGAAATGCGGATAGACCGGCGGCAGATGATCGGCATCGGCGATCGGCAGTCCGCTCGGCCCGGTTTCTTCCCAGGTGAAGCCCGACTTTTCCGCGACGACATAGCCGGGGATCTGCGTGGCGATCTGCGGGAAATCCTTGACCGTAAGCTCGGCGCCTTCGGCAAGAACGACGGCCCGGAAGATGGCGTTCTCCAGCTGGCGGATATTGCCCGGCCAGTCATAGGCGGTCAAAAGCGCCATCGCCCCGCTCGAAACGGAGAGCGATGCAGACAGTCTCTGCTCCAGCGCAAAACGCTCGACAAAGGTGCGTACCAGAACCGGGATATCCTCCTTGCGGCGGCGCAGCGCCGGAATGGCGATGGGGAAAACATTCAGCCGGTAGTAAAGATCCTCGCGGAAACGGCCTTCGCGCACCTCGTTGATCAGGTCCTTGTTGGTGGCCGAGATCAGCCGGACATTGACCTTCTGCGGATGGCGGGCGCCGATCGTCTCGATCTCGCCCTGCTGCACGGCGCGCAGAAGCTTCACCTGGACTTCGAGCGGCAGATCGCCGATCTCGTCGAGGAACAACGTGCCGCCGTCGGCATCGGCAAACTTGCCGGAATGTTTTTCGGTGGCGCCGGTAAAGGCACCCTTCTCATGGCCGAAGAGAATGCTTTCGACCAGATTGTGCGGGATGGCACCGCAGTTGACCGTGACGAAAGGCTTGTTGGCGCGCTCGCTCGCATGCTGGATGGCGCGCGCCACCATTTCCTTGCCGACGCCGGATTCGCCTTCGAGAACGATCGGGATATTCGACTGCGCGGCGCGGCGCGCAAGATCCAGTACCCGGATCATCGCCGGGCTTGCCGAGACGACATCGTCGAAACCGACGGAGCCGCTGCGCGAGCGTTTTGGCACACGCCCCTTGCTATCGCGGTGCTCCAGTTTCAGGGCATTGGTGATGGCAACGCTGAGGCGCTCGGGCGAAACCGGCTTGACGACGAAATCGAAGGCGCCGGCCTGCATGGCCAGAACCACCGTCTCGATGCCGCCCTGCCCCGTCTGGACGATGACGGGCGTGTCGATGCCGCGCTCGGCAACCGCTTCGAGAAACCCATGGCCGTTCATTTCCGGCATCATCAGGTCAAGCAGGATGACGCTGATCAGGCCGCGCTTGCGTTCCAGAAGCTCGAGACCGCTACGGCCATTGTCGGCCAGATGCGCAATATGACCGAGGCGCTCGATCATGTTCGTCAGCAGCCGGCGCTGGACCGGATCGTCATCGATGACGAGAATTTGGGATGTCATGAAGGCCTCCTGCTTCCGCGTAGAACCCGATCGGCACGTCATGTGCCGCATCGTGAGAAACATTCCTGTCAGAAAGGCCTGAAAATCCTCTTTTGAGAAATGCTTGCATTTTAACCATTGCCGACGTTAGGTCATGGCCCATATCCGCCTGTCCGCTTCGCCGCCCGGCCTTGACAAAAAGAGTGACCGCTCATGCATCATCTACCCTCTTTCCAGATCCTCTCATCCATCGCCCGTGCCGCCACGTCCGGCGCTGCGGAAACCAGTGGGCTGGGTGACCTGCCCTCATGGAAACTGGAGGATCTCTACCCTTCGGCGACATCGCAGGAATATCTCGGCGACATGGCGAAAGCAGAAACCCTGTCGCTGGCATTCGAGACCAAATGGAAGGGCAAGCTGGCGCAGGCGGCAACGCTTGCCGGCGACGAAGGCATCGGCGCGGCCGTGCGGGAATTCGAAGCGCTCGAAGACCTGATGGGCAAGATCGGCTCCTTTGCGGGCCTCACCTATTTCTCCGACACGTCCAGCCCGGCCAACGGCAAGCTCTATGGCGACGCCCAGTCGAAACTGACCGATATGGCCAGCCATCTGCTGTTTTTCTCGCTGGAAATGAACCGGATCGACGATTCTGTCATCGATGCGGCGCTCGAAAACGACACGCTGACAGCCCATTACAAGCCGTGGATCGTCGATCTGCGCATGGACAAGCCCTACCAGCTTGATGACAAGATCGAGCAACTGTTCCTCGAAAAGTCCATGACCGGCGCCGGTGCCTTCAACCGGCTGTTCGATGAGACGATGGCTGCGCTGACCTTCACGATCGATGGTGAAACCTTGCCGCTCGAAGTGACACTGAGCATGCTGCAGGAAGCCGACCCGGCCACCCGCAAGAAGGCGGCGCAAGCGCTGACTGAAACCTTCAAGGCCAATATCCGCACCTTCACGCTGATCACCAACACGCTCGCCAAGGACAAGGAAATTGAAAAACGCTGGCGTGGCTTCGACGATATTGCTGACTTTCGCCACCTGGCCAACCGTGTCGAACGCGATGTGGTCGACGCATTGGCCACTGCCGTGAAGGATGCCTATCCGCGCCTGTCGCACCGCTACTATGCGATGAAGGCAAAGTGGCTCGGTATGGAACAGATGGAATTCTGGGACCGCAACGCGCCGCTGCCGGAAAGCCCGACGACGCTCATTCCCTGGAGCGAGGCCAAGGAAACCGTGCTGTCGGCCTATGGGGCTTTCCAGCCGGAAATGGCCGATATCGCCCGCCGCTTCTTCGATGGCGGCTGGATCGACGCCCCGGTGCGTCCCGGCAAGGCGCCCGGCGCGTTTGCGCATCCGACCGTGCCCTCGGCGCATCCCTATGTGCTGGTCAATTATATGGGCAAGCCGCGTGACGTGATGACGCTCGCCCACGAACTCGGACATGGCGTGCATCAGGTTCTGGCCGGCGGCCAGGGCGCGCTGATGGCCTCGACGCCGCTGACGCTGGCTGAAACCGCCTCCGTCTTCGGCGAAATGCTGACCTTCCGGGCGCTGCTCGACAAGACCAGGGACAAGCGCGAACGCAAGGCCATGCTCGCCCAGAAGGTCGAGGACATGATCAACACGGTCGTGCGACAGATCGCCTTCTACGAGTTCGAGCGCAAGGTCCACACCGCCCGCAAGAACGGCGAACTGACGGCTGATGATATCGGCCAGCTCTGGCTGTCGGTGCAGGAGGAAAGCCTCGGACCAGCGATCCGGATTTCCGAGGGTTACGAGACCTATTGGGCCTATATCCCCCACTTCATCCATTCGCCCTTCTACGTCTACGCCTATGCTTTCGGCGATTGCCTGGTAAACTCGCTCTATGCCGTCTACCAGAAGGCCGAAACCGGCTTCCAGGAAAAGTATTTCGAGCTTTTGAAGGCTGGCGGCACCAAGCATCACTCCGAACTGCTCGCCCCCTTTGGCCTCGATGCCACCGATCCGTCGTTCTGGGCACAGGGCCTGTCGATGCTGGAGGGGCTGATCGACGAGCTCGAGGCGCTTGATAGGCAGGCGTAATTCTTGAGCAGGTATGGAAGATGACAGCGAGCTTTGCGGATGCCGGCATGGATCCTCGGGTCAGGCCCGAGGATGACGATCTGCAGGCTTGGCTGGCGGGAACGCCGCTGCCGGCATACCATAGGCAGCCCCGTTCTTCGCCAGCGTGCACCCGTCCTCTGTCATCGCGCGCCCATTCTCCGTCATCCTCGGGCCTGACCCGAGGATCCTTACGGACACCACTGTGAACAGCATGACCGACACCGGCCCCTATGTTCTGTTCCGGGACGACAGCGAAGACAGAACGACTGTCTTCGCCGAGCCGTCACGCGTCATCACCGCTCGCACGCAAGCGGACTTCTGGCGCGGCCTCGCGGACATGGACGCCGCGCACAAATCCGGAAAATGGCTTGCCGGCTTCATGAGCTACGAGGCGGGACACCTCTTCGAAAGGAAGCTCGCCCCCTTCGCCGAGGAAAACCGCCGTACCCCGCTGATGTCGTTCGGCATCTTCGACGCGCCTGCACAAAAGCATCCGCTCGCCGAACCCCGGCGCCGCGTCGAGAACGAGCCGTTCATCACCGAGCCCCGCGCACGCTGGAACTTCGACGCCTACAGACAGCGCTTCGACCGGCTGCACCAGCATCTGCGGCAGGGCGATTGCTACCAGGCGAACCTGACCATGCCGGTCAGCGCCCGCTGGAACGGCGATCCGCTCGCCGCCTTCTGGTCGCTGATCGAGCGGCAGCCGGTGAAATACGGCGCGCTCGTTTCGCTCGATGGTCCGATCCTTTTGTCGCGCTCGCCCGAACTGTTCTTCCGGGTCGACAGCGACGGCTGGATCGAGACGCATCCGATGAAAGGCACCGCGCGGCGCGGCGCGACACCGGCCGAGGATCAGGATCTCATCCGCGAAATGCGCGAGGACCCCAAGTCCCAGGCCGAAAACCGGATGATCGTCGATCTCCTGCGCAACGATATTTCGCGCATCACCGAGGTCGGCACGCTCGATGTGCCGAAGCTGTTCGATATCGAGACCTATCCGACCGTGCACCAGATGGTCAGTCATGTCCGGGCCAAACTTCTGCCCGATATCGGCATCGCGCAGATTTTCGAGGCGCTGTTCCCCTGCGGCTCCGTCACCGGCACGCCGAAGATGAGGGCGATGGAAATCCTCCATGATCTCGAAGACGGACCGCGCGATGCCTATTGCGGCTCGATCGGCTTCATCGCACCGGATGGTACCATGCGTTTCAATGTCGCCATCCGCACCCTCTCGCTTTTCCCGGAAGGCGAAGCCATCTTCAATGTCGGCGGCGGCATCGTCTTCGATTCGACCGCCGAGGCGGAATACGAGGAATGCCTGCTGAAGGCCCGCTTCGCCGTCGGCGATGCCTGGATCGAACGATGAATGATTTCTCGCTGATCGAGACGATGCGATGGGAGTCCCGCACCGGCATCGTTCGCCTGCGGCTGCATCTGGCCCGGCTGAAGCGCTCGGCCGGACGGCTGGGGTTTCCGGGAGCGGAGAAGGCGGCGGAAAAGCTGGCTGACGTGCTTGGGGAAAGTCTACCCCCCTCTGCCCTGTCGGGCATCTCCCCCTCAAGGGGGGAGATCGCTCGGGACACATCCCCCCTTGAGGTCGACTCCGGATTGATCTCCTCCCTTGAGGAGGAGATGTCGGCCCGGCCGACAGAGGGGGGTAACCCCGACAAGACAACCAAAGATCAAGCCCCCCTCCGCATCCGCCTGACGCTCAGCCCTACCGGCGAAATCGCCATCACCACAGCACCCTTCACACCCCTGCCGGACGGTACCGTCTGGCGTGTCGCGATCGCCACGACCCGCCTTCACTCCACCAACACGCTCCTGCGCCACAAGACCACCCGGCGCGCGGTCTACGAGATGGCGCGCACCGAATACCCGGCGACGGAGGCGGATGAAGTGCTGCTGCTCAACGAAAAGGGCGAGCCCTGCGAAGGCACGATCACCTCGATCTTCCTTGACGACGGATCGGGCATCCTGAAAACGCCGCCGATCGCCTATGGATTGCTGGCCGGGGTGCTGCGCACCGAACTGATCTGCGCCCGCCGCGCCCGCGTGCAGCGCCTGACGCTGAAAGACCTGCAGAACGGCACGCTCTATATGGGCAACTCGCTGCGCGGGTTGATCCGCGCAGAGCTGATATCGGCGTAGGCTGATCCGCTACTCGGCTGCAGCCGGGTGCAGCACGCCGCGCCGGATCTGGTCCGCCTCGATCGATTCGAACAGGGCGCGGAAGTTGCCTTCGCCGAACCCTTCATCGCCCTTGCGCTGGATGAATTCGAAGAAGATCGGTCCGATCACGGTCTTCGAGAATATCTGCAACAGGATGCGGGTCAGGCCGCCATCCACCACGCCCTCGCCGTCGATCAGGATGCCGTGCTGCTTCATCCGCTCGATCGGCTCGTCATGGCCGTTCACGCGGTCGTGCGACAGTTCGTAATAGGTCTCCGGCGGGCCGGGCATGAACTTCAGGCCGTTGTCGGCCAGCTTGTCGGTCGCCTCGTAGATACCGTCCGTTCCGACGGCGATGTGCTGGATGCCCTCGCCCTTGTACTTGCGCAGATATTCCTCGATCTGGCTGGTGTCGTCCTTGGACTCGTTCAGCGGAATGCGGATCTTGCCGCAGGGCGAGGTAATCGCCCGGCTCGTCAGGCCCGTGATGCGCCCATCGATATTGAAGAAATGGATCTGCTTGAAGCCGAACAGTTCGCGGTAGAAATCCCACCACGTGTCCATGTTGCCGCGATAGACGTTGTGGGTGAGGTGATCGAGATAATAGAAACCGACGCCTGCCGGCTTCGGATCGCGCTCGCCCAGCCAGTCGAATTCGGCCTCATAGGGCGAACCCTTCTTGCCATAGGTCTCGATGAAATAGAGCAGCGAACCGCCGATGCCGACAATGGCCGGAACGTCGAGCGCCTTGTCCGTGCCTTCGTAGGGCGTCGCGCCCTTCGAGACAGCATGCGCGAAGGCATGCCTGGCATCGACGACACGCCAGGCCATGGACGGCGCGCAGGGGCCGTGATCGCCGACGAAGCGCATGGCATGGCTGCCCGGCTCGGCATTCAGGATGTAATTGATATCGCCCTGGCGCCAGACGCTGATATCCTTGGCACGGTGCCGGGCGACACAGACATAGCCCATGCGGGTGAAAAGCTCGCGCAGCTTTTCCGGCTCGGGATGGGCAAACTCGACGAACTCGAAACCGTCGGTGCCGGCCGGGTTTTCGGTGGTGATGCCTGTCGGCGGCGCATCATGCGGGAAGGGTCCCATGGTTCTCTCCTCAAAGCTTCAGCTCAAGGACCATCATGACGCAAATTTCATGCATTGTTCTTGCATTCTTGCGCATACTATCGGAATTATACGCACGGTTCATGCATACAATTGAGGATATCTGCACGAATGGAACAGATGGATGGCTATGACCTCAAGATCCTCGCCGAATTGCAGGGTGATGGCCGTCTGACCAACAACGAACTGTCGGAACGGATCGCCCTGTCGCCGTCGCAATGTTCCAGACGGCGGGCAAGACTGGAGACGGAAGGGTTCATTCACGGCTACCGGGCCGTGCTCGATCGCGCCAGGCTGGGGCTTGATCTCATGGTGGTGATCGCCGTTACACTTGCGACCCACAATCGCGACAACGCCAAGCGCTTCGCCGCCCTGATCGCCGACCTGCCGGAAGTGCTGGAATGCTACGCCCTGACCGGCGAGATGGACTATCACCTCAAGGTCGTGACCTACGATCTTTCCGGGCTTTCGCACTTCGTCAACGATGTGCTCCTGCCGCATGACAGCGTGCAGCACGTCAAGACCTCGATCGTGCTGGCAACGCTGAAGGATTTTCAAGGGTTGCCGGTGCGTCAACGCGGCAGGCACTGACGCGCATCATCAGCCCGGCTTCACCATCACGCCTTCAACGGCGGCCAGCCCGGATGACAGCGCTTTGAGGCCATCCTGTCCCAACAACGTTTCGAGTTCCGCCGAATAGTCACGCGCCAGCCGCGTCAGTTCCTGATAAGCCTTGGCACCGGCGGCGGTGAGTTCCAGATGCTCGACACGGCGGTCCTCTTCATGCTGGGTCCGCTTCAGCCAGCGGCGTTCCTCCAGCGCAAAGACCGCCCGGCTGACCTTGGTCTTGTGCATGGTCGAGTGGGCGCCGACTTCCGTGGCCGTCATCCGCCCGGAGCTTCCGAGCGCCGCCAATGTGCGCCACTCCGGCCGCGTCAGGCCATATTCGGCCTTGTAGGCAGCGGCAAAGCGCAGCGCGATAAACTCCGCCGCCCGATTGAGGCGAAACGGCAGAAACTGATCGAGATCGAAATCACCCGTGACAGTCTTGTCGCTCATGGCTTCCTTGATAGTTACAAAATAGACAGTTACATTTGTAACCACACTCTTGGAGGAGGTTCAAGCCATGCTGGAGAAAACCCGGACCGTCGCTGTCGATGCGGTGGCCAACAGCCCGCAATATATGCCGGGCTTCGGCAACGATTTCGAGACCGAGTCCCTTCCGGGCGCGCTGCCGCAGGGCCAGAACAGTCCGCAGAAATGCAATTACGGGCTCTACGCCGAACAGCTCTCCGGCTCGCCCTTCACAGCGCCACGCGGCACCAACGAGCGTTCCTGGCTCTACCGCATCCGCCCGAGCGTGCGCCACACCCGCCGTTTCAGCAATGCGAGCTACCCCTTCTGGAAATCGGCCCCCTGCCTCGACGATCACTCCCTGCCGCTCGGCCAGCTGCGGTGGAACCCGATCCCGGCACCGTCTGAAAAGCTCAACTTCCTTTCAGGCATCCGGACGATGACGGCCGCCGGCGACGTCATGACCCAGGTCGGCATGGCGGCACATGCCTATGTCTTCAACGACGACATGATCGACGATTATTTCTTCAATGCCGATGGCGAACTGCTGGTCGTGCCGCAGCTCGGCACTATCCGCGTCTTCACCGAAATGGGCATCATGGATGTCAAACCCTCGGAAATCTGCCTCATCCCGCGCGGCATGATGTTCAAGGTCTCGCGTCTTGGCGACAGTTCAGACTGGCGCGGCTATATCTGCGAGAACTACGGCGCCAAGTTCACGCTGCCGGATCGCGGCCCGATCGGTGCCAATTGCCTCGCCAATCCGCGCGACTTCAAGACGCCGGTGGCAGCGTATGAGGACAAGGAAACACCGTGCCGTGTGCATGTGAAATGGTGTGGCAAGTTCTACGTCACCGAGATCGGCCATTCGCCGCTCGACGTGGTGGCATGGCACGGCAACTACGCGCCGTTCAAATACGACCTCAGAACCTTCTCGCCGGTCGGCGCCATCCTGTTCGATCATCCCGATCCGTCGATCTTCACGGTGCTCACCGCACCGACCGAAGAATCCGGAACCGCCAATGTCGATTTCGTCATCTTCCCGCCGCGCTGGCTGGTGGCCGAACACACGTTCCGGCCGCCCTGGTACCATCGCAACATCATGAGCGAATTCATGGGCCTGATCCACGGCCAGTACGATGCCAAGGAAGAAGGCTTCGTGCCCGGCGGCATGAGCCTGCACAACATGATGCTGCCGCACGGGCCGGATGCGCCGGGTTTCGAAAAAGCATCGAACGTCGATCTCAAGCCGGTCAAGCTCGACCACACCATGGCCTTCATGTTCGAGACCCGCTACCCGCAGCAGCTAACCCGCTACGCCGCCGAACTCGAGACATTGCAGGACAATTATCTCGAATGCTGGGATGGCCTGGAACGCAAGTTCGACGGAACGCCGGGCATCAAGTGAGGTCGCCCCTCATCCGCCCTGTCGGGCACCTTCTCCCCGTAAACGGGGAGAAGGGACAAGCGGCAAACTCTGTTATCCCCTCTCCCCGCCTGCGGGGAGAGGGCTAGGGTGAGGGGCAACCCAGCAAATGAATAAGCCGGTCGTCTACTTGGGAATAAACAACGGAAGTCAAAACCATGAAACTCGCAACCCTCAAGGATTCCACCCGCGACGGCCGGTTGATCGTCGTCTCCAAGGATCTCACCCGCTGCTCGGAGGTCGGCCATATTGCCCGCACGCTGCAGGCAGCGCTCGACGACTGGGAATACGTGGGGCCACGTCTGGCCGAAGTGGAAGAAGGTATGGAGACAGGCTCGCAGCCTTCGATGCGGTTTCACGAGCACGCCGCTGCCTCGCCGCTGCCCCGCGCCTATCAGTGGGCGGACGGTTCGGCCTACGTCAATCACGTCGAGCTGGTGCGCAAGGCCCGCAACGCCGAGATGCCGGCATCCTTCTGGACCGAGCCCTTGATGTATCAGGGCGGTTCGGACAGCTTTCTCGGCCCCCGCGATCCGATCGTCATGGCTGACGAATCCTACGGCATCGACATGGAAGCCGAGATCGCCGTCATCGTCGATGACGTGCCGATGGGCGCGACGGCCCTGGAAGCCCGCGCCGCCATTCGCCTCGTGATGCTGGTCAACGACGTCTCCTTGCGCGGCCTGATCCCGGCGGAGCTTGCCAAGGGGTTCGGCTTCTTCCAGTCGAAACCGTCCTCGGCCTTTTCGCCGGTCGCCGTGACGCCCGACGAACTCGGCGACGCCTGGGACGGCGGCAAGCTGCACCTGCCGCTTCTGGTCGATCTCAACGGCAAACCGTTCGGCCGCGCCAATGCCGGCATCGACATGACCTTCGATTTCGGTCAACTCATCGCCCATGCCGCGAAAACCCGGCCGCTCTCAGCCGGCACCATCATCGGTTCCGGCACGGTCTCCAACAAGCTGGACGGCGGGCCGGGCAAGCCGGTCTCGCAAGGCGGCGCCGGCTATTCCTGCATCGCCGAGATCCGCATGATCGAAACGATCCAAACCGGTGCCCCGGCCACGCCGTTCCTGCGCTTCGGCGATAGCGTCCGCATCGAGATGAAGGACAAGGCGGGGCATTCGATCTTCGGCGCGATCGAGCAGATCGTCACGCAATATGAAAGAGGCTGAGGCGGCTCCCATGAACGAGACGATTCTGTTCGACTACTGGCGCTCGTCGGCCAGCTACCGGGTGCGCATCGCACTCAACATGCTGGCGATCCCCTATCGCTCCGTCGCCGTCGATCTTCTGGCCGGACAGCACAAGCAACCGGAGCATCTTGCCCGCAATCCGCAAGGGCTGGTGCCTGCACTTCAGATCGATGGCCGGATGCTGACGCAGTCGCTGGCGATCATCGAGTACCTGTCGGAAACGCGGCCCGGCTCCGACCTGCTGCCGTCCGCCCCTCTGGAACGCCACCGCGTCAGAGCGCTGTCCGATGCGATTGCCATGGACATCCATCCGGTCTGCAATCTCGGCGTCGTTTTTCACGTCATGCAGCAATCGAGCGATCCGGATGCGGCGCGCTCAGCGTGGATGCGCAAGTTCATCGGCGAAGGTCTCGAAGCGTTCGAGCGCATGCTGGACGGCCCCGATACCGGCACGTTCTGCCATGGCGACCGGCCGACCATGGCCGACCTTTGCCTCGTGCCGCAGATCTACAATGCCCGCCGCTGGAATGTCGACCTGTCCGCCTGCCCGAGCGCAGCGACAATCGCGGAGAGATGCGCGGCGCTTCCCGCGTTTGCGGCGGCGCATCCTGATCAGGCCACACCAAAACAACCTCTAACGCGTTAAGCTGCTTTCCGGCGAAGGCGAATTTCGGCATAACCCTCCGATCGATCGACCACGCGCGGGCCTCATCATGCACCCAGACTTTCTCATCGACGGCCCGGCCGACGCGACCGTGACCATCCTGCTTGCACATGGCGCAGGAGCGCCGATGGACTCCACGTCCATGAACGCAAGCACGATGGCCCTCGTTACAGCCGGCTTTCGGGTGGCACGCTTCGAGTTCGGCTATATGGCTGCGCGTCGCAGCGCCGGCACGCGCAAGCCGCCGCCGCGGGCAGACACGCTGATGCCGGAATACCGGGCGGCCGTCGCCCGGCTCGGCGCGAGCGGACCGCTGATCATCGGCGGCAAATCGATGGGCGGTCGTGTTGCCAGCATGGTCGCCGACGACCTTCTATCCAAGCAAGCGATCGCCGGCCTCCTGTGCCTCGGATATCCGTTCCACCCGCCCGGAAAGCTGGATAACCTGCGCACGCAACATCTGGCGGAGCTGAAAACGCCCACGCTCATCTGCCAGGGAACCCGCGACGAATTCGGCACGCGCGAGGAGGTCGCAGGGTACGCGCTGTCCGGCAACATCCGTATTCTCTGGCTGGAAGACGGTGATCACGACCTGAAGCCACGCAAGACGCTTTCCGGTTTCTCGACCGCCGACCACCTGAAAAGCATGGCTAAAACAGTGAAGGCATGGTCCGCCGGAATAACTGGGACAGCCTGAGAACGGCCGCCACCGCCGCCCACAAACCTGTCATCAGCAGCGTGCTACAAACCGGTTGAGTTGCCGTGCCGCCCCTTTATTGTGACAGAAATCTATGCTCTAGGGCCTATCAACGAGAGGGCAGGCACGGTATGCCCTCCATATCCAGACGAACCCGTCCGCAGGAGACAAGCGAAATGGCAGAAACAACCTACCCGATTCACGGCGAAATTACCGGCCCGATCGTCATGATCGGCTTTGGCTCCATCGGCCGCGGCACCCTGCCCCTGATCGAGCGCCACTTCAAATTCGACAAGAGCCGGATGGTTGTCATCGACCCGCGCGAAGATGCAGGCGACATGGAAATCCTTGCCAAGCATGGCGTCCGCCACATCAAGGAATATGTCACCAAGGACAATTACAAGGACCTTTTGAAGCCGCTTCTGACCGAAGGCGAAGGCCAGGGCTTCTGCGTCAACCTGTCGGTCGATACCGGCTCGCTCGATCTGATGAAGCTCTGCCGCAAGCTCGACGTCCTCTATATCGATACCGTCGTCGAGCCCTGGCTCGGCTTCTACTTCGACAAGAGCATGAAGAACTCCGAGCGCACCAACTACGCGCTGCGCGAAACCGTGCGCAAGGAAAAGGCCAAGAACCCGGGCGGCACGACCGCCGTTTCCACCTGCGGCGCAAACCCGGGCATGGTCTCCTGGTTCGTCAAGCAGGCCCTGCTCAACCTTGCCAAGGATCTCGACGTAAAGTTCGACGAGCCCGACCAGCATGACCGCGAAGGCTGGGCCAAGCTGATGAAGAAGGTCGGCGTCAAGGGCGTGCATATCGCCGAGCGCGACACGCAGCTGACCAAGAACCCGAAGCCGCTCAACGTCTTCTGGAACACCTGGTCGGTCGAAGGCTTCATTTCCGAAGGCCTGCAGCCGGCCGAACTCGGCTGGGGCACCCACGAAAACTGGATGCCGAAGAACGCCAAGAAGCACAAGAAGGGCAACAAGGCGGCGATCTATCTGGAGCAGCCGGGCGCCAACACCCGCGTCCGCACCTGGTGCCCGACGCCGGGCCCGCAATACGGCTTCCTCGTCACCCACAACGAATCCATCTCGATCGCCGACTATTTCACGGTCCGCGACAAGGATGGCGAAGTGACCTTCCGCCCGACCTGCCATTATGCCTATCATCCGGCCAATGACGCCGTGCTGTCGCTGCACGAAATGTTCGGCAATGGCGGCAACGCGCAGCCGGTCCACCACGTGCTCGACGAACACGAACTGGTCGACGGCATCGACGAACTCGGCGTGCTGCTCTACGGCCACGACAAGAACGCCTACTGGTACGGCTCACGCCTGTCGCTGGAAGAAACCCGCCGCATCGCCCCCTACCAGAACGCGACCGGCCTGCAGGTCACGTCGGCCGTTCTCGCCGGCATGGTCTGGGCATTGGAAAACCCGACGGCTGGCATCGTCGAAGCCGACGAGATCGACTACAAGCGCTGCCTCGAAGTGCAGTCGCCCTATCTCGGCCCGGTTGAAGGCCACTACACCGATTGGACCCCGCTCGATGGCCGCCCGGGCCTGTTCCCGGAAGAGCTCGACACCAAGGATCCGTGGCAGTTCAAGAACATTCTCGTTCGCTGAACCGTCTGAATCAGTTGGAAAATTTGACGCCCGGGGAACGATTCCCGGGCGTTTGCCGTTGATGGGGGGAATTATCCCGCCGTGCTCGTGCCTCACTCTTGCATTCAACTCCTGATCACGGCATGGTTTTTTCCACCGAAAGACATCTTTCCGCGCAGCATCCGGGAGACATACATGAAGCCGATCGCCATCCTGACTATTCTGTCCGCAGCCGCGGCTCTTGCCTCCTGTCAGGCGCCGCGCGAGGTGCGCGAACTGCCGCCGAGCCGCCAGTTGGCGCCGGCTGGCGTCGAAGGGGCCTGGGTCGATCCGAACGGCATCGTTTCCACCTTCTCGGGCGGAACCTTCACGACACGCACCACCGACACGAACCAGGTACTGGCCTCCGGCAACTACACCAATCTTTCGCCCAGGCTCGTCGAGATCAACATGAGATCGATGGTCCGCAACACCCAGTCCAAGGTCAATTGCGCCATGGTGACCCAGTCCCAGCTCAACTGCACGACGGATTCCGGCGCGCAATTCTCACTGACCCGCCGGAGCTGAACCGGCTGAGAGCAGAACATCCGGAAAGCCTCCCTACGCGGAGGCTTTTTCCGTTTCTGCCCCCTATTTTAACCCTGCCCGGAGACGGCTGGGAGATCGCTGAAATTATCGCTTGATGTCGGCCCGTCCAGATGAAACCATCCGGCTCGATCCGGGCGTCACAGCCTGATTGCAGCTGTTGGTTATTGTGACGGCCAGCACCCGCCAAAACAGGAGATATCGATGATCAGACATTTGCGAACCGGGCTGATGACGGCCTCGATCCTTGCGCTTTCCTCGGGCGCCGCCTTCGCCGATTATGAATTGAACATCCTGCATATCAACGATTTTCACTCGCGCATCGAATCGATCAACAAATACGATTCCACCTGCTCGGCCGAGGAAGAGGGCAAGAACGAATGCTTCGGCGGCGCCGCGCGCCTGAAGACCGAGATCGACCAGAAGCGCCAGGAATTGACCGGCAAGAACGTGCTGCTGCTGAACGCTGGCGACAATTTTCAAGGCTCGCTGTTCTTCACCACCTACAAGGGGGCCGCCGAAGCCGAATTCCTCAACCTGATGAAATTCGACGCCATGACCATCGGCAACCATGAATTCGATGAAGGCGAGGACGGCCTCGTCACCTTCCTCGACAAGGTCACCTTCCCGGTTCTCTCCTCCAACGTGCTTCCCGGCTTCAAATCCAAGCTCATCGATCGCATCAAGCCGTCCCTCGTTCTCGATATCGGCGGCCAGAAGGTCGGCATCGTCGGTGCCGTCACCAACGATACGCCGGAAATCTCCTCGCCGGGCGATGACGTGCTGATCGGGCTGGATGTCGATACGATCACCACGGCCGTGCAGGAGCTGAAGGCACAGGGCGTCGACAAGATCATCGCGCTGACCCATGTCGGCTATCCGCGCGATCTCGCTGTCATCGCCAAGATTCCCGATGTCGATATCGTCGTCGGCGGCCATTCCCACAGCCTTTTGTCCAATACGGATGAAAAGGCGGAAGGCCCCTATCCGACGATGGTCGACAACCCGGGCGGCTACAAGGTTCCGGTCGTCCAGGCCGGATCCTACAGCAAATATCTCGGCGATCTCGTCGTCACCTTCGACGACAATGGCGTCGTCAAATCCGCCAAAGGCGATCCGATCCTCCTCGACGCCAGCGTGAAGCCGGACGAAGCGGTGCTGGCCCGTGTCAAGGAAATGGCAAAACCGATCGAAGAGCTCAAGGCCAAGATCATCGGCAAGACCGATGCGCCGATCGACGGGACGCGCGAATCCTGCCGCGCCAAAGAGTGCGAGATGGGCAATCTGGTCACCGACGCCATGCTCGATCGCGTCAAGGGCCAGGGTGTGACCATCGCCATCACCAATGGCGGCGGCCTGCGTGCCTCGATCGACGCCGGCGATATCTCCATGGGCGAAGCGATCACCGTGCTGCCGTTCCAGAACACGGTGGCAACCTTCCAGCTGAAGGGTGCCGACATCACGGCGGCGCTGGAAAACGGCCTCAGCCAGATCGAGGAAGGCGGCGGCCGCTTCCCGCAGGTGGCCGGCATCAAGTTCTCCTTCGACAAGTCCAAGCCGGCCGGCAGCCGCGTTTCGGTGGTCGAGGTCAAGGAAGGCGAGGCGTATGTGCCGCTCGATCCGGCCAAGACCTACAGCCTCGTCTCCAACAACTTCATGCGTAATGGCGGCGACGGCTACAGCGTCTTCAAGACCAAGGCTGAAAACGCCTATGACTACGGTCCGGGGCTCGAAACCGTTCTCGCCGACTACCTGACCGCCAACAATCCCTACAAGCCGATGACCGGTGGCCGCATCACCGAAATCGCAGCCGCCACCGCGACGGAGCCATCAACGCAGACCAGCACCGACACCGCCGTGAAAACCGTGACACCCGATGCAAAGCCGGCGGACACTACGACGCCGGAAGCCAAGCCGGCCGCGGCAACGGCGGCAGCCGCTGAAACGAAACATGTCATCGTCCGCGGCGATACGCTCTGGGATATCGCCAAGGCCGTCTACGGCAATGGCGAACTCTGGAAGACGATCGCCGCCGCCAACGGCAATCCGGCCCCCAAACGGCTGGAAATCGGCAAGGAGCTGCAGATTCCGGCCAAGTAAGACAATATGTCTCTTGCCAAACGACCGGTCCGGGGTTTCCCGGGCCGGTTTTTCTTTTTAAGAACGGCATGAACCATGGCCTGCCTCACCATATAGGAGGCACGCCCCGTCACCCGCAGGATATGTCCATGACCGCCGCCACCGAGACGACCGCCCCGAACCATCCGCCCGTCAAATCCGGAAAGGTCGGGGTATTGCTGGTCAATCTCGGCACGCCCGACGGCACCGACAAAGTGTCGATGCGACGCTATCTCAGGGAATTCCTCATGGACCGACGCGTCATCGAATGGTCGCCGTTCTTCTGGTACCCGATCCTGTTCGGCATCGTGCTCAACACACGGCCCGCCAAGGTCGGCAAGGCCTATGAGACGATCTGGAACAGGGAGCTGAACGAGAGCTACCTGCGCACCTATACCCGCAACCAGGCAGAGACGATGGCGAAGTCCTTCGCCGATCTGCCGAACGTCCGGGTCGACTGGGCCATGCGCTACGGCCAGCCGTCGATCAGGTCGAAGATGGACGAACTGCAGAAGGACGGCTGCGAGAAGATCCTCGTCTTCCCGCTCTATCCGCAATATGCGGCAGCGACCACGGCGACCGTCAACGACGAGGCCTTCAAGGCGCTGCTGAACATGCGCTGGCAACCCGCCCTGCGCACCGCAGCCCCCTATCATGACGATCCCGTCTATATCGAGGCGCTGGCCAATTCGATCACCAGCCACCTCGCCACGCTCGACTGGGAACCGGAGGTCGTGCTGACCTCGTTCCACGGCATCCCGCAATCCTATTTCGACAAGGGCGACCCCTATTACTGCCAGTGTCAGAAAACCGCGCGCCTGCTGCGCGAAAAGCTCGGCTGGCCGAAGGAAAAACTGCAGGTCACCTTCCAGTCCCGCTTCGGACCGGAAGAATGGCTACAGCCCTATACCGACAAGACGGTGGAAAAGCTCGGCAAGGAAGGCGTCAAGCGCATCGCCGTCATCAATCCCGGCTTCGTTTCCGACTGCCTGGAAACGCTGGAGGAAATCGCCGAACAGGCCGCCGAAAGCTTCCATCATTCAGGCGGCGAGATGTTCACCCATATTCCCTGTCTCAACGACAGCGAAGGCGGGATGACCGTGCTGGAGCACGTGGTGCGACGGGAATTGCAGGGCTGGGTTTAGCCCGCCCTCCCCTTGCGCCGGATGATCGCAGCGGCGGGCGGACTTGCTTTTTGAGCGTTCTTTCCGGCCGTTTCCACCTGCGCGTTCCGTGTAGTGGCCACAGCAAGACACGGGAAATTCAGCGGGCTGCTTGCAAATAAGCCTGTCAACTGACACGTCTTGCCTTAAAGTGCATCCAACCATAAGACGCACCAAACAGGAGAAACACCCCATGCCCTTGGCCGGACTGGACATCGTCGTCATTGCCTTCGTGGTGCTCGTCATCCTTGTGCTCTTTGCAGGCATCAAGACCGTGCCGCAGGGCTATCGCTACACCGTCGAGCGTTTCGGGCGCTATACCCGCACGCTGGAGCCCGGCCTCAACATCATCATCCCGTTCATCGACAAGATCGGCGCCCGGATGAATGTCATGGAGCAGGTCCTCGACGTGCCGACGCAGGAGGTCATCACCCGCGACAATGCCAGCTGCGCTGCCGATGCCGTCGCCTTCTATCAGGTGCTGAACGCCGCCGAGGCGGCCTATCAGGTCTCCGACCTGCAGAGCGCAATTTTGAACCTCACCATGACCAACATCCGCTCCGTCATGGGCTCGATGGACCTCGACGAACTGCTGTCCAACCGCGAAATCATCAACGACAAGCTGCTGCATGTGGTCGACGAGGCCGTCGGCCCCTGGGGCATCAAGGTCACCCGCGTCGAGATCAAGGATATCCAGCCACCGAAGGATCTGGTCGATGCCATGGCACGGCAGATGAAGGCCGAGCGCGAAAAGCGCGCGCAGGTGCTGGAAGCCGAAGGCTCGCGCAACGCCCAGATTCTGCGTGCCGAAGGCGCCAAGCAGTCTGCGATCCTGCAGGCCGAAGGCCAGCGCGAAGCCGCTTTCCGCGACGCCGAAGCCCGCGAACGTCTGGCCGAGGCCGAAGCCAAGGCGACCAAGATGGTCTCGGAAGCCATCGCCGCCGGCGACGTGCAGGCGATCAACTACTTCGTCGCGCAGAAATACACCGAGGCCATGGCGGCCATCGGCACCGCACCCAATTCCAAGATCGTGCTGATGCCGATGGAAGCCTCGTCGCTGATCGGTTCGCTCGGCGGCATCGGCGCCATTGCCCGCGAAGTCTTCGGCGACGGCGGCAATTCGCCCGCGCCGGCACGCCAGGTGACGCCCCGCACGGCTCCCGTCCGCAATCCGTTCGACACGAGCAAGTAGGAAGGCTGATCCATGATCGAGCGCATCGTCCTCGAACTTGGCCCCTGGAGCTGGTGGGTACTGGGCCTCGTTCTGCTGGCGGCCGAAGTTGTCGCCCCCGGCGTTTTCCTCGTCTGGATCGGCATTGCCGCCATTCTCACCGGCGCCGTCTCGCTTCTGC
Source organism: Pararhizobium polonicum (assembly GCF_001687365.1). Lineage (GTDB taxonomy): Bacteria > Pseudomonadota > Alphaproteobacteria > Rhizobiales > Rhizobiaceae > Pararhizobium > Pararhizobium polonicum. Next base: position 267,259 of record NZ_LGLV01000007.1, on the reverse strand, counting down.
TCTGGGACACCGGCTTCTGGATCTGGCAAGCGCAGTTCGTGTTCTTTGCCGTCCTCTCCATTGTGGCGGTCGTCATCGGCCGCCGTCTCCTCGCCCGCTCGGGCAATGCCTCGGACGAACCACTGCTCAACCAGCGCGGCGCCCGCCTCATCGGCCGCACGGCCGTGCTGGAACAGCCGATTACCGAAGGACGCGGCCGGATCCGGCTCGACGCCACCACCTGGCCCGTCAACGGGCCGGACCTGCCCGCCGGTGCGCGCGTCAAGGTCACCGGCAGCAGCGGCAGCCACCTGATCGTCGAAAGCGCTTGAATTCCAAGCCGGAAACCACCTCGGAAACGAATGGTTAACCACATCCGTTTACAGTTGCTCAACACTTGTAAACGGGTTTCCGGGCATTCGGCAGATGACGCCATTCTTTCCACGCACGAAGAGGACCAGCCTCCCGCGCCCGGCCGCCGCCGCGGCCTGGCTGATGGCTGGTTGTGCGCTGTTTTCGCCCCACGGCGTTTCCGCGCAGGCGCTTCTTCCCGGATCGGACGACGCCACAATCGCCGGCAACGCTGCGACCCCGGCAGCCGTCCCGGATACGGCCGCGCTCACCACCGGTTCGATCAGCACCGATGCCGGCGAGCCGCTGCTCAACGATCCCGCCACCGATGAGGACATGGCCCGCACGAACCTGCGCCAAAACACCGTCGATGGGCTGAGATCCCAGCTCGATATCGACCGCAACGATGCGCAGGGCATCCGCTTCGGATCCTTCGTCCTGAAGCCGACGCTCGGCCAGACCTATAATTTCGAAAGCAACAAGACCGGCAGCTCCAAGCAAAACCGCAGCTATCTCGAGACCGGCCTGAAAGGCACGCTGACCTCCGACTGGTCGCGCCATCAGCTGACGGTGACCGGCGAAGGCACCTGGCAGCGCAACATCTCCGGCTCCGGCGAGACGGAGCCAACCGCCAACCTCGAAGCCGCACTTCGGCTCGATATCGCCGACCAGACGACTGCGACACTGAAGGCCGGCTATCATTTCGAACGTGAGGATTCGACCGATCCGAACGCGATCAGCAATGCCAGCGTCCAATCCGGCATCGATCAATATACGCTCGGCGCCGGGATCGCGCGCGATTTCGGTATCCTGCGCGGCTCCGCCAAGGTCGATTTCGACCGCTATGTCTATGGCAACGCCAAACTCGACGACGGCAGTACGCTGTCCCTGAAGGACAGAAACCGCAATGCCGGCGCCCTTACCGTGCGTGCCGGTTACGAGCTATCACCGGCGCTGGTTCCCTTCATCGAGGCGTCCGTCGGCAAGTCGATCTACGATCTGCGCAGGGACACGCTGGGTTTCGAGCGCTCCTATAACAGCTACGGCGCCCGGGCGGGCATCGAGGCCGATCTCGGTGAAAAGCTCAACGGCGAAATCGCGCTCGGCTACCAGACCTACCGCTTTGACGACAGCCGTCTCGACGATCTCAGGGGATTCACCATCGACGGCTTGGTCAACTGGTCGCCGCAACGCGGCACCAACATCACCTACGGTATCTCGACCGGCCTCGAGCCCTCGACCACGGCAGGCGAAAGCGGCGCGATGGTCTATACGCTGAGCAGCCGGGCGACCCATGAACTGCGCACCGCGCTTGTAGCGCGCCTGTCGAACAGCCTGACCTTCCGCAACTACCCCACCGGCAACTCGATCGACGAGAAGGTCTGGCTGACGGGTGCGGGGCTGACCTGGGACCTCAACCGCTATCTCGCGCTGACCGGCGATGTCAGCTACGAACACACGACACGCGACAGCGGCCCGTCGACCAACATTGCCCGCGTCGGCGTCGGGCTGACGCTGCGGCGCTGATCTCATAAAAAAGCCGCTCGCGAAAACAGCGCGAGCGGCCTTTATCCGTAGATCGCAATCCTTATTTCAGGCTTTCCAGCAACGCCTTCAGCGGCCCTTCGACACCCGGCCGGATATCGGCGCGTGCCAGCGCGAAGGCGACGTTGGCCAGGATGAAGCCCTCTTTCATGCCGCAGTCATAGGTATTGCCGCGGAAATGATATCCGGCGAAATCCTGCGTCTGGGCCAGCTTCAGCATGCCGTCCGTCAACTGGATCTCGTTGCCGGCGCCACGCTCCTGGGTGGCCAGGATCGAGAAGATTTCCGGCTGTAGGATGTAGCGGCCGTTGATGAAGAAGTTCGACGGCGCGGTGCCCTGCGGCGGCTTCTCGACCATCTTGGTGATCTTGAACCCGTCGCCAACCTTGTCGCCCGCACCGACGATGCCATACTTGTGGGTCTGGTCCGGAGCGCATTCCTCTACCGCGATGACATTGCCGCCGCTCTGTTCATAGAGTTCGACCATGCCCTTAAGGCATCCCTTTTCGGCCTGCATGATCATATCGGGCAGAAGCAGCGCGAAGGGTTCGTCGCCGACAAGCTCACGCGCGCACCAGACGGCATGGCCGAGCCCGAGCGGCGACTGCTGGCGGGTAAAGCTGGTGCTTCCGGCAACGGGAAGAATGGTTTCAAGAAGCGTCAGTTCCGCCTTCTTGTTGCGCTCGCGCAGCGTCTGTTCGAGCTCGACCTGGATATCGAAATAGTCCTCGATCACCGCCTTGCTGCGGCCGGTCACGAAGATCAGATGCTCGATCCCCGCATCCAGCGCCTCATCGACCACATACTGGATCACCGGCCTGTCGACCACCGTCAGCATTTCTTTGGGAACAGCCTTTGTCGCGGGCAGGAATCTCGTTCCAAGACCGGCGACAGGGAATACGGCCTTACGAACTTTACGCTTGTCAGTCATTGACATCTCCAGGATCACGGCACTGTGATTTTAAACGGGACAGATTGTTATCAATAGGGATTAAGCGGCAAATTGCTATTTTTTTACGAAGGAAGACGACACCACCCATTCATGGTAAAGAATTTGTTGACTTCATTTTTGTAAGCTCCCGATTCTGGCGGTTGCCTCTTTGGCGGAACAGCCCGAAAATGGAACCACGTGCATGTAACCCTGCATGAAGCTGGCTCTTAGACTGTAAATTTGCGCACCGCCGATCGACCTCCTGATCCCGGCAGAGCGCCGACCAACGGAAACGACAGCTGATGACAAAGACCCGAAGACAATTCCTTTGCCGTACCGCCGCCGCGTTCATGACCGCCGCCGCCCTGTTTGCCGCGTCACCCGCCTCGGCTGACGCCGGTTTCGAAACCTGGATCAACAGCTTCTATGCGACGGCGGCCCAGAGCGGAATTACCAAGGCCACCTATCGCCAGGCCTTTGCCGGCGTCAAGACACCCGATCCGGATGTTCTTGAGAAAGCACGCTATCAGCCGGAATTCAAGCACAAGATCTGGGAATATATCGATAGCCGCGTGAACCCCTATACGCGCAAGATCGGCCAGGAGATGGCGGTCAAGCACGGCCGCACGCTCGCAGCCCTGGAGCGCCATTTCGGCGTCGACAAAAACATTCTTCTGGCGATCTGGTCGATGGAATCCAACTATGGCGCCGTGCTGGAAAAGGACGACCGCCTTCATTACGTGCCGCGCGCGCTGGCAACCCTTGCCTATGCCGATCCGAAACGCGCCAAATATGCCAAGACCCAGTTGATCGCCGCCCTCAAGATCCTCCAGAACGGCGATATCAGTCCGCGTGAGATGAACGGCTCCTGGGCCGGCGCCATGGGGCATACGCAGTTCATTCCCACCAGCTATCTGCTCTATGCCGTTGATGCCGACGGCAACGGTCACAAGGACATCTGGAACTCGATCCCGGATGCGCTGGCAACGGCTGCCAACCTGCTGAAGAAGAACGGCTGGCAGACGGGGCAGACCTGGGGTTACGAAATTGCCCCGCCGCGCAACGGCGGCCAGTATGCCGGTCAGACGAAGACGCTGGCGCAATGGGCAGCGCTCGGCTTCACCCGCCCGAACGGCAAGGCGTTCCGCAATACGGATCAGCGCGCCGAGCTGAAAATGCCTGGCGGTGATGGCGGTCCCGGCTTCCTGATGACCAAGAACTTCTTCGTCATCAAGCGTTACAACGCCTCGGACTCCTATGCACTCGGCGTTGGCCTGCTGGCTGACGAGATTGCCGGCTATGGCGGCATGCAGCAGGCATGGAACCGCCCCGATGGTTCGCTCGACATCAAGCAGAAGTTCGAGCTGCAGTCCCGCCTGAAGGAACTCGGCTATTATGACGGCGAGGTCGATGGCAATTTCGGCTCCGGCTCCAAGGCCGCCATTCAGGCCTTCCAGAACCGCAACGGCCTGTCGCCGGACGGCGAACCGACGCAGCACCTGCTGAAAGTCCTGCGGAAGTGAACAGCGAGAGCGCCGGGCGCTCTCATTTGCGGCACAATCCGGACGCACACTGATCGCAGCGCCTTTCGAAAGAGAGGCGTTGCGCGGTTGCGGAGAAGCACAACAAACATCAAGGCCAGAACAGTACGGAATAGCGGCATGAGCGGCAGACACAGCGACAGAACCGGCTTTCACCGGTTGCTCAATGGCCTGATCGTCATGGCAATCGGCGTAACCGCGCTCGTGATCGAGCCCGCCCGCCAGGCGCAGGCGCAGGCGCAGGAGCGCCGGACCATCCTCGACATGCTGTTCGGCCGGCGCCAGCCGCCGCCTGTCTATGACGACGTTCCCATTTACGAGCCCCGGCAGAGAGAACCGCAGCAGCGCCCGAAGGTCCAGAAGACACGGCAGAAGCCCAAACCCGCCCCGGCCGAACCTGCGCCCGTGGTCGTTGAAAAGCTGGAGACCGCCAAGAAGGTTCTTGTCGTCGGCGATTTCGTTGCCGGCAGCCTTGGCGATGGCCTCAAGACCGCCTTCGAGACGACGCCCGGCATCGTCATCGAGACCCGTGCCAACGGCTCCTCCGGTCTCGTGCGTGACGATTACTTCAACTGGCCGGGAAACCTGCCGGGCTATATCGCGGAGGTGAAGCCCTCTCTCGTCATCGTCAGCCTGGGTGCCAACGAGCGCCAGCAGATGTCGATCGGCGGGGACAAGGAAAAATTCCGCACGGACCGCTGGCTGGCCGAATATACGCGACGCACCGGCGCCTTCGCAGCGCTTGCCCACAGCCAGAACATCCCCCTTCTCTGGGTCGGCATGCCCCCCTTCCAGTCGACCTCGATGACCGCCGACATGGTGACCCTCAACGGCATTTTCCGCGCGGAGACGGAAAAGGCCGGCGGCACCTTCATCGACATCTGGGACGGTTTCGTCGATGAGGATGGAAAATTCGTCATGACCGGATCGGACGTCAACGGCCAGCAGGTCCGCCTGCGCGGCGCCGACGGCATCAATCTGACCAAGGCGGGCAAACGCAAGCTGGCCTTCTATGTCGAAAAGGATATCCGCAAGCTGCTGGGCGACGCCGCCGCCTCGACCCAGGACATCCCGGGCGCCGACGGCATGAAGGACCTGGTCGTCGCTGCTCCCACAGCCAATGAAGATATCCTCCAGACCCAGCCGGTCGGCCTTGATGATCCCAATCTCGACGGCGGCACCGTCCTTCTCGGCGGGACGACGGCACTCACCAGCAATGGCAAGAGCCCACGTGACCGCCTCGTCGAAAAGGGCGACGTCGCCGAAGCGCCGGCAGGGCGAGTGGATGATTTCCGGCTGGCAAAGCCGGAAACCGTGATCAGCAATCCGGTCATCCGCAACTGATCCCCGCCGTCATTCTCTAAAGATCGCCAAGTTGGCAACACTAAATCGGCTATTAGTCTGGACCGTTTCAGAGCGCAAAATCCGACGCCTGCATCGCCAGGATGCGATCGAGAACGATGCTGAAATCGGCCATACCGTCTCCGTCCACGTCCCCGAAAATGTAAGTGTCGATGCCTTTCAGCTCATAGCGAAGTTCCCCGGCCGTGTTGTTGAAAGCCGCAGAACCGATAAACTCGAAAGCCTGATCGCCGGCGAGTGTTGTATTGGCATCGAGGAGGCTGACGTCGAGCTTGTCGCCTTGCGTGCGAGCGAAATCGAGGACGAGATCGCGGCCGGGTGAAGCCACGCTCGAATCCGCGAGAATGGTGAGGATGAACCGGTCTGCGCCAAGGCCTCCCCTCACTTCATCCGCACCGATACCGCCGATCAGCCTGTCATTGCCGTCGCCGCCGCTGAGGATGTCGTCGCCCCTGCGGCCGTAGAGTCCGTCGTCGCCGGAATCGCCCCATAGGTTATCGCCGCCGAGGCCGCCATCGAGCGTGTCGGCGTCCAGGCCGCCGTTCAACCGGTCACCTCCCTCGCCGCCCGACAGCTTGTCCTTGCCCGCGCCGCCCTGCACGGCGTCAACGCCGGCATAGCCGATATAGGTATCGTTGCCGCCCAGCAGATTGATGGCGTTGTAATAGACCGTGTCGTCCTCCTCGTTGTAGTAGTGGTTACTGATAGTCGTCACGCCGCTGACGTCGAACCGGTTTGCTTCCTCCGTCCCATAGAAGAGATTTTTCATATCGATAATTTCGACACCAGCGGCGGCATCGAGCGTCAGATTCCTCATGTACACCCTATCGGCCAAATAGATTCTATCCCTGTCGCCGGTCCCGCCGATAAAGACATCACTCTCGGCTGTGCCGAGGGTATTTCCCCCGACATTGAACCAGTCGTTGCCCGCGCCGCCATCCAGCGTGTCGTCGCCGAGACCACCTTCGAGACTATCGTATCCGTCGCCGCCGGACAGAGTGTCGTTACCATCACCTCCGTTCACATCGTCGCCGCCGACATGTCCAATATAGATGTCGTCTCCCCCCAGTAAAAATATTTCCCATTCTTGATCTTCGATCCGCATCAGGCCGCTGAGGTCGAACCGGTTCGCTTCCTCTGTCCCGCGCAAGATGGGGTTGTCCAGTCCGCTCCAATCGAGAACTTCGATAGAGGCCGCGGCATCGAGCGTCAGGTTCTTCAAATAGGCGTTCGCGGTCAGCGCGACCATATCCTCGCCGGAACCACCTGAAAAGACGTCGTTTTCGGCCGTACCCAGCGAATTTCCGCCAATATAGAACGTGTCATCGCCCGTCCCGCCGTTCAGCGTGTCGTCTCCACGTCCACCGAAAAGATAGTCGTTTCCGGTTCCGCCCGACAGCGTATCGTTGCCTGCTCCGCCGGTCAGGCTGTCGTTTCCGTTTCCACCCGACAGCGTGTCGTTGCCGTCCTGTCCATCAAGGGTGTCGTAGCCGTCTTCACCCAACAGCCTGTCATTGCCCAGTCCGCCGAAAAGACGGTCGTCTCCGCCGCCGCCCGCCAGCCTGTCCGAGCCCAATCCGCCCGATACCCTGTCGATGCCAACGTGACCGGTAAAGAAGTCGTCTCCGTGATAGAGATCTATAATGCTGCCATTGACGATCTGCGTTAGGCCGCTGAAATCAAACACATCCGCAGAAATCGATCCTCCGAGAATATGGGAGTCCATGTTCAAAATCGTATATCCAGAGGCTACATCCAGTATGAGGCGATTGAGAAAAGTGTCTTCCGTCAACTTAAATTCTGCCATAATCGCTCTCCCTCGATTTATCGGCGATAAAATTCACCTTAATACATAATATAAATTCTCGTATGCTAGCCTAAACTTCTACTATGTTAACGTCAATGTTGTGATCGCGTGATGTGTACGGGATGTTCGTCATCACGACTAGACGGAGCGCCCCGCATTTTATCGGGCCGCCAATCGGGCTGAGCAAAGCCTGCCCGCCGCCGTGCTTCGACAGGGCAGCCAATCACGCGCAACTGATGTCCGGCTATTTCAGGAGAGGTCCACCGGCCGGGAATATCAAATCAAATGAAGGCGGACTGCCCCGGCCGCTCGGTTCTCGACAACAGCCGCGCAAACGGCTTGCATTCTGCCGACCAATCACACGGATGTTGAAACTGCGCATCTTAGGGAGAAGCTTTGTCCAAAGGCCGAAGGCTTTGCGCAACCGTAGCGGAATGCTGACGATCACAGATTCCTGCGAATTGTACTTCCCGATTTCGAACCGGAGCCGGTCATCATTACGAGCTGGCTACGTAAACCGATCGCCAAGCCGTTAAAACTGTACCCCGCCCCTCTTCCGCAAAAGGGGCGGGGACTTCGACAGCTTCGCCCTTGCGGGTCAGGCTGCTGAAAAGGGGACCGCGACGAAGGTCTTTTCCGTGCCGCGCTCGATGAGCAGCAGCACCGACTTGCGCCCCGACTTGACGGCGCTGGCAATGGCGCTCTTGACGTCGCCGGGGCTGAGTACCGACTTGTCATTCACCGAGACGATCACGTCGCCCGTCTGGATACCGGCGGCAGCGGCCGACTTGTCGGGGTTGACCTTGGCAACGACGGCGCCCGTCACGTTGTCGGGCAGCTTCAGTTCCTGACGGAGATCCGGGGTCAGATCGGCAAGCGCGATGCCGATGCTCGGCCCGCTCTCGGTCTTTCCATCCTCCTTGCCAAGCGACGCCTGCTTCTGGTCGCTGTCATTGCCACCGACGGTGACGCTGAGATCGACCGTCTTGCCGTCGCGCCAGACGGTCAGGGCTTCCTTGGACCCCGGCGACATGTCGGCGACCAGCCGCGACAGGTCGTGCGGCGTCTTCACCGTTTCACTGCCGACGGTCATCACGATATCACCGGTGCGGACACCGGCCTTCGATGCCGGCGTGCCCTTGTTCACCGCGGCCACCAGCGCGCCTTCCGGCTTGGCAAGACCGACGGCTTCAGCAACATCGCTCGTCACCGGCTGGATCTGCACGCCGAGATAGCCGTGGTCGATCGAGCCGCTCGCCTGCAGCTTGGCGACGATCTTCTGCGCCTGATCGGACGGGATCGCAAAGCCGACGCCGACGCTGCCGCCGTTTGGCGAATAGATCGCCGTATTGATACCGACGACATTGCCCGCATGGTCGACGAGCGGACCACCGGAATTGCCGTGATTGATCGGTGCATCGATCTGGATGAAATCGTCATAGGGGCCGCTATGCAGATCGCGGCCGCGGGCCGAAACGATACCGGCGGTCACCGTCGTGCCGATCCCGAAAGGATTGCCGATCGCCAGGATCTGGTCGCCCAGCTTCAATGTGTCGGAATCGCCCCAGGCCAGGGTGGCGAGCGGCTTGTCGGCCTGGATCTTGAGCACGGCCAGATCGGACTTCGGATCGGTACCGATCAGCTTGGCCGGCAGTTCCGTGCCGTCGTCAAGCGTCACCTTGATATCGACTGCGTTGTCGATCACGTGATTGTTGGTGACGATAATGCCGTCACGGCTGATGATGAACCCGGAGCCGAGGGCCATGCCACGTTCACCTTGCTCCGGCGCCTGCTTGGGCAGCGGAATGCCCTGCTGCTCGAAGAACTGGCGGAACTGTTCGTCCATCGGCGAACCGCCGCCGCTGGCGCTGACATCGGTTGCCTTCAGCGTCGTGGTAATGGTCACGACCGCCGGCTTGTCGGCGTCGACGACAGGGGCGAAGGAACCGTTCGAGGCCAGCGGGCCTGCGGTTTCCGCCGGCGCGGCCATCGCATTCGATTGATGCATGGTAAAGGGAAGGGCGGCCGCGCTGACCAGAATGGCAGCTCCGAGCAGCGCTGCGGCACGGTGCTTCGAGAGAATGTGAGACATGACAAATTATCCCTTACGAAATCGTTGGGTTGCGGCGTCATGATTCCATGTCGCGGAAACGCGGCGTCGGGTGAATAGCGGCGTTCTTTCCGGAATTTTATTCAGAAATCCGCCGAAACCGGCGATCAATACTGATCAATCACGAAATACGCTTGAGCTGAATATTATGATTTCGAGGGTTATTTACAAATTAAATGTTCATTACAGTTTCATTGCAGCAAGTTAATCTTTCACCGGATCGAATTGCCATCATGCAACCCCATTTCCGTTGATCGCCACCCTGCAACAAAACGGAAAACGCCGCGCACCCAGCCCGGTGCGCGGCGTTTGAATATGAGCTTCGGCCCGTGTGGCGGGCGTCCGCTTTAGCGCGGCAGGACCGTCGAGCCCATCAGCGCCTCATCGATGGCGCGGGCCGCCTGACGGCCTTCTCGGATCGCCCAGACGACCAGCGACTGGCCACGGCGCACGTCGCCGGCGGCCCAGACCTTGTCGACCGAGGTGCGGTAGTCCTGATCGTTGGCGGTGACGAAGGAGCCGCCGCGCTTGTCCTTGCCGATGGCCAGCTTGTCGCCCATGTCCTTCAGCACGCTGTCCGTACCCGGGCCGCTGAAGCCGATGGCGATAAAGGCAAGATCGGCCTTGATGACGAATTCCGTACCGGCGATCGGCTTGCGGCGCTCATCGACCTGACAGCACTTGACGCCCGTCAGGACACCATCTTCGCCGACGAATTCGAGTGTCGCCACCTGGAATTCGCGCACGGCGCCTTCGGCCTGGCTGGACGAAGTGCGCATCTTGGTGGCCCAGAACGGCCAGACGGAGAGCTTGTCTTCCTTTTCCGGCGGTTGCGGGCGGATGTCGAGCTGGGTCACCTTGACGGCCCCCTGGCGGAACGCCGTGCCGACGCAGTCGGACGCCGTATCGCCACCGCCGACGACGACGATATGCTTGCCGCCGGCCAGGATAGGAGCGGACGGCCAGCCGACGCTGTCGATGTTTTCGCGCCCGACCCGGCGGTTCTGCTGGACGAGATAGGGCATGGCATCGTGAACGCCATGAAACTCGACACCCGGAATACCGGCATCGCGCGGCGTCTCAGAACCGCCGCAATAGAGCACGGCATCATGCTCTGCGATCAGGCTGTCGACGGTGCGATCGACACCGACATTGACGCCGCAATGGAAGGTGACGCCTTCGCCGCGCATCTGGTCGACGCGGCGGTCGATGAAGTTCTTCTCCATCTTGAAGTCCGGAATGCCATAGCGCAGCAAACCGCCCGGCTTGGACTCGCGCTCGTAGACATGAACCTCATGGCCGGCGCGGGCCAGCTGCTGGGCCGCGGCCATACCGGCAGGACCCGAGCCGATGATCGCGACCTTCTTGCCGGTCTTCACGACAGCTGGCTGCGGCACGATATAGCCCATCTCATAGGCCTTGTCGGCAATCGCCTGCTCGACGGTCTTGATTGTGACCGGCGCGTCTTCGAGGTTCAGCGTACAGGCTTCCTCGCACGGCGCCGGGCAGATGCGGCCGGTGAATTCCGGGAAATTGTTGGTCGAGTGCAGGTTGCGGATCGCCTCGTCCCAGTTGCCGTTGTAGACGAGATCGTTCCAGTCCGGGATCTGGTTGTGCACTGGACAGCCGGTCGGCCCATGGCAATAGGGGATGCCACAGTCCATGCAGCGGGCCGCCTGTTTCTGCACTTCCGGGTCCGACATCGGGATTGTGAATTCGCGGAAATGCCGAATGCGATCCGACGCCGGCTGATACTTCGCCAGCTGCCGGTCGATTTCCATGAAACCCGTAACCTTACCCATACCGTTTTCGTCCCTGTCTCTCATCGCCGCTCACCGCAGCCAATTTTCAATCGTCAATCCCGGCACGCGGGAAAATTCGCTTTCATTTGCCGTGACCAGCACAGCGTCGAGGGCCAGTGCATGCGCCGCGATCCACAAATCGTTCGGACCGATGTTCGACCCTTTTCTCAGCGCCAACCTCACTTCGGCGTATTTCAGGTCGCCCGGCATGGTGAACGGCGCAACATGAAGCCGTTTCGTGACGTTCGCCACCTTTTGGGCCAGCTCTTCAGAGCCCCGTTTTTGAACTCCGTACCAGACTTCCCCGTGGACGATAATGCTTGTGAAAACATTGCCCTCGCCCACCTCCTGCAACTTTTGGAACACTTTTCCCCGCGGTTCGTAGACAATCGCCGAGATCATGTTCGTATCAAGCATGTACCTCATGGCAGGTCGATTTCATCCAGCGGCCCAAGATCATCGTTGTCGCCGATGAAAGCACCACCGGTCCATGGTTCCGCAGTTTTGAGATAATCGACCAATCCGGACGTTTCCGCCGTCCGGATAAGGATAGAACCGTCCGGCTGCTGATTCATGATGACGTTCTCGCCGGTCAATTCGAATTCCTTTGGAATTCGGATCGCCCGGCTTCTGCCATTCTTGAAGACGCTGACCTTGATGCCGGCATCTTCAATATTCGAATGCTCATTCATCTCAGCCTCCAAGATTGTGATATGCCAACGTCATATCACAATCATCTTGCGCGCTCAATCACTCCGCCGCGATGCCCATCCGCATGCGCTCCATCTCCTCCAGCGCACGCCGGTATTCGACCGGCATGACCTTGCGGAATTTCGGCCGGAACTCGACCCAATGGTCAAGGATTTCCTTGGCGCGCGGCGAGCCCGTGTAGTGCAGGTGGTTGGAGATCAGCTGGTAGAGCCGCTCATCGTCGTGGCGCGTCATATCGCCGGCGACATCGACCATACCCTTGTGCATGAGGTCGCCGCCGTGATGATGCAGCTTCTCCAGCATGTCATCCTCTTCCGGAACCGGCTCGAGTTCGACCATCGCCATGTTGCAGCGTTTGGGGAAATCGTCGCTTTCATCCAGCACATAGGCGACGCCGCCCGACATGCCGGCCGCGAAATTACGCCCGGTCTCGCCGAGAACCACGACCACACCGCCGGTCATGTATTCGCAGCCGTGGTCACCCACACCCTCGACCACCGCGATGGCACCCGAGTTGCGCACGGCAAACCGTTCGCCGGCAACGCCGTTGAAGTAGCATTCGCCCGAGATCGCCCCGTAAAGCACGGTATTGCCGACGATGATCGACTTGGCGGCGACGATCTTGGAATTTTCCGGCGGGCGCACGACGATGCGGCCGCCCGAAAGCCCCTTACCGACATAGTCGTTACCGTCGCCGATCAGCTCAAACGTGATGCCGTTCGCCAGGAACGCACCGAACGACTGTCCGGCCGTACCGGTCAGCTTCACCGTAATCGTGTCGTCCTTGAGCCCCTTGTGACGGTAGCGCTTGGCGACTTCGCCCGACAGCATCGCGCCGGCGGACCGGTCGACGTTCTTGATATCGACTTCGATCGTGACGGGCGTCTTCGATTCGAGGGCAGGCTTCGCCGCCTCGATCAGCTTGCGGTCGAGAATGTCGTGGATCGGATGGTTCTGCCGCTCGGTCCAGTAGGTCTTTTCCTTCGGCGCATCGACCTTGTGGAAGATGCGGGAGAAGTCGAGGCCATTGGCCTTCCAGTGCGAGATCATCGCATCCTTTTCCAGCAGTTCGGACAGGCCGATGACGTCGTCGAACTTGGCAAAGCCCAGCGACGCCAGGATTTCGCGCACCTCTTCGGCAACGAAGAAGAAGTAATTGACCACATGCTCCGGCGCGCCCTTGAAGCGCTTGCGCAGGACCGGGTCCTGCGTCGCCACGCCCACGGGACAGGTGTTGAGGTGACACTTGCGCATCATGATGCAGCCGGCGGCGATCAGCGGCGCCGTCGAGAAGCCGAACTCGTCAGCCCCGAGCAGCGCACCGATGATGACGTCGCGGCCGGTCTTCAGACCGCCATCGACCTGCAGCGCGATGCGCGAGCGCAAACCGTTCAGCACCAGAGTCTGATGGGTTTCGGCAAGGCCGATTTCCCACGGGGATCCGGCATGCTTCAGCGATGTCAGCGGCGAGGCACCCGTGCCGCCGTCATAACCGGAGATGGTGATATGATCGGCGCGCGCCTTGGCAACACCGGCCGCCACCGTGCCGACGCCGACTTCGGAAACCAGCTTGACGGAGATGTCGGCTTCCGGATTGACGTTCTTCAGGTCGTAGATCAGCTGCGCCAGATCCTCGATCGAATAGATGTCATGGTGCGGCGGCGGCGAAATCAGGCCGACGCCCGGCGTCGAATGCCGGGTCTTGGCAACCGTCGCATCGACCTTGTGGCCGGGCAGCTGGCCGCCCTCGCCGGGCTTTGCGCCCTGCGCCACCTTGATCTGCAGCATGTCGGCATTGACAAGATACTCGGTCGTGACACCGAAACGGCCAGACGCAATCTGCTTGATCGCCGAGCGCTCCGGATTGCGCGAACCGTCGTAGAGCGGCAGGTAGCGGTCGGCTTCCTCGCCGCCTTCGCCGGTGTTCGACTTGCCGCCGATGCTGTTCATCGCAATCGCCAGCGTCGTATGGGCTTCGCGCGAAATCGAGCCGAACGACATGGCGCCGGTCGAGAACCGCTTGACGATGTCGACGGCCGGCTCGACCTCGTCGATCGAAATCGGCTTGCGGCCGATGGCATCGGCGCCCTTGATCGAGAACAGGCCGCGAATGGTGTTCATCCGCAATGCTGCGCCATTCACCATCCCGGCGAATTCGCGGTAGCGGTCCTCGGCATTGCCGCGCACGGCATGCTGCAGCGAGGCAACCGCGTCCGGCGACCAGGCATGGCCTTCGCCGCGCATGCGGTAGGCATATTCGCCGCCGATATCCAGCGTGTTGGACAGGATCGGGTCGGAACCGAAGGCCGCCTGGTGGCGGTTGAAGGTTTCCCTGGCGATCTCGTTCAGGCCAATGCCTTCGATCTGCGTCGCCGTGCCGAAGAAATACCGGTCGATCAGCTCCGAGTTCAGCCCGACCGCGTCGAAGATCTGGCCGCCGCAATAGGACTGGTAGGTCGAGATGCCCATCTTCGACATGACCTTGAGGATGCCCTTGCCGACGGCCTTGATGTAGCGGTAGACGACTTCGCTGCCATCGACTTCCTTGGGGAACTCGCCGCGCTTGTGCATGTCGGTGAGCGTATCGAAGGCAAGATAGGGGTTGATCGCCTCGGCGCCATAGCCTGCCAGAAGACAGAAATGGTGCACTTCGCGCGGCTCGCCGCTCTCTACGACCAGACCGACGGAGGTGCGAAGCCCCTTGCGGATCAGGTGATGGTGCACGGCAGCCGTTGCCAGCAGGGCGGGGATCGCCATGCGGTCCGGGCCGATCTGCCGGTCGGACAAGACGATGATGTTGTAGCCGCCCTTGACGGCCGCTTCCGCCCGCTCGCACAGCCGGTCGAGAATTTCCGGCATGCCTTCGGCACCGCGCGCCACGTCATAGGTGAAGTCGAGCGTCTTGGTGTCGAAGCGGTCTTCGGTGTGACCGATCGAGCGGATCTTTTCGAGATCGCCATTGGTCAGGATCGGCTGGCGCACTTCCAGCCGCTTGGCATGGGATGCCCCGGCATGATCGAGCAGGTTCGGGCGCGGGCCGATGAACGAGACAAGGCTCATCACCAGCTCTTCACGGATCGGATCGATCGGCGGGTTGGTGACCTGCGCGAAATTCTGCTTGAAATAGGTATAGAGCAGCTTGGTCTTGTCCGACATCGCCGAGATCGGCGTGTCGGTGCCCATCGAGCCGATCGCTTCCTGGCCGGTCGTGGCCATCGGCGACATCAGGATCTTGGTGTCTTCCTGAGTATAGCCAAACGCCTGCTGGCGATCGAGCAGCGACACGTCGCGGCGCAGCGCCCGGGGCTCGACCGGCTTCAGGTCTTCGAGAATGAGCTGGGTGTTGTCCAGCCACTGACGGTAGGGATGCTGGTTCGCAAGCGTCGACTTCAGCTCCTCGTCGGAAATGATCCGGCCCTCTTCCATGTCGATCAACAGCATCTTGCCCGGCTGCAGGCGCCACTTCTTGATGATGCTCTCTTCCTTCACCGGCAGGGTGCCGGCCTCGGACGCGAGGATCACCCGGTCGTCGTCGGTGACGAGATAGCGCGCCGGCCGCAGGCCGTTGCGGTCAAGCGTCGCGCCGATCTGCTTGCCATCGGTGAAACAGACGGCGGCAGGGCCATCCCACGGCTCCATCAGGGCGGCGTGATATTCGTAGAACGCCTTGCGTTCGGGTGCCATCAGCTGGTTGCCGGCCCAGGCTTCCGGGATCAGCATCATGACGGCATGCGACAGCGGATAACCGCCCTGCACGAGGAATTCGAGCGCATTGTCGAAACAGGCCGTATCCGACTGGCCTTCATAGGAAATCGGCCAGAGCTTGGAGATATCGCCACCGAACAGCGGCGAAGACACCGATGCCTGACGCGCGGCCATCCAGTTGACGTTGGCGCGCAGCGTGTTGATTTCGCCGTTATGGGCGACCATGCGGTAGGGATGCGCCAGCTTCCACGACGGGAAGGTGTTGGTCGAGAAGCGCTGGTGCACGAGGGCGACAGCCGATTCAAAGCGCGGATCGGCCAGATCCTTGAAATAGGCGGCAACCTGATAGGCCAGGAACATGCCCTTGTAGACGATGGTCTTGGTCGACAGCGATACCGGATAAAAGCCGGTTTCCGCGCCCTCGAAGGCGTCATAGATCCGGTTGGAGATCACCTTGCGCAGGGTGAACAGGCGGCGTTCGAATTCGGCATTCGTCGCAGCATCGCGGCCGGCGCCGATGAAGACCTGCACATGGTGCGGCTCGGTCGCGGCAATGTGCTCCGCCTTGGAAAGCGACGCATTGTCGACGGGCACTTCGCGGAAGCCGAGCAGCGTCTGGCCTTCCTCAGCCACGACCTCGGTGATCACCTGCTTGAAATGGGCAATCTGCGCCTCGTCCTGCGGCATGAAGAGGTAGCCGACGGCATAGTCTCCGGCCTTGGGAAGCGTGACGCCCTGCAGCGCCATTTCCTCGCGGAAGAAGCGGTCGGGGATCTGCACGAGAATGCCCGCGCCGTCGCCCATCAGCGGATCGGCGCCGACAGCGCCGCGATGCGTCAGGTTTTCCAGGATGAACAGGCCATCCTTGACGATCTGGTGCGACTTCTGGCCCTTCATATGCGCGACAAAGCCGACGCCACAGGCGTCATGCTCGTTTGCGGGATCATAGAGGCCCTGTTTTTTCGGCAGGCCCGGAAACGCGGTGTTTTTCTCAACCGTCGCCGTCTGGCTGATGATGTTGAGTCCAGTTACGGTGGATGGCGCAAAGTCCGTCATCGTCTTCCCTCCTGTTAACCCGGCAAGGGCCGGATATTTCCGCAGTCCAGGCAGACCTTGTGCGGGCAAGCTACCCGTCTGAGGCCGACACCGGCATTATCGTTGCATGATCCTGATCCGGTCGCAAATGAAGCATTTACTGCATCAGGCAAGAATGCTCGCGACCTTCGCGATTGCCCCGTCGGCACGGACACATCTGCGTCCGGCGCGGTCTGCAATCGTCAGCCGGCAGCCGCTCTAAAACGGCCATTCCAGCATTTTCCGGTCTTGAGACCGAAATAGGACAGCAAGACTGTCCTATTTCATAGGCTCTATGCCAGAAACCATCCGCGACTGCAAGACCACTCTTATAAATTATTCCGGGAGATTTTGCCAAACATTGCGGTTAGTTGCGCATTTTTGTAATTTTATTTCAATAAGCCGCCGGTTTCTTCGATTTGGTTTCAAACTGGTCTGGTATTGTTCTTATCTCGCCGCTCCGGATTGATTGCCGCCACAGCATCTTTATGGTCGATACCAACCCATCCCGCCGGCGCTTTCCGCCCCGGAAAACCACAGGACTGCATCGATGATTTTTTCCTCCGACAACTGGGCGGGCGCCCATCCCACGATCGCTGAAAGCCTCGTCAAGGCCGCCGGCGGCTTTGCCTCCGCCTATGGCACAAGCGACCTCGACAAAAAGGTGGAAAAGACACTTTCCGAGGTGTTCGAACGCGACGTTGCCGTGTTCTTCGTGGCAACCGGAACGGCCGCCAATTCGCTGGCGCTTGCCAGCACCAACCGGCCCGGCGGCCACGTGCTGTGCCACCGCGAAGCGCATGTGAACGCCGACGAATGCGGCGCGCCGGAGTTCTTCTCGCATGGTGCAAAGCTTGCCCCGGTCGATGGCGCCCATGGCAAGATGGACCCCGCTCGGCTGGAAAGGGAAATCCGGCGCACCCGCGGCGGCGGCGTCCACGGCGGCCAGCCGATGGCCATCACCATGACGCAGGCGACGGAAGCCGGCACCGTCTACAGCCTCGATGAAATCGATGCGATCGCCGCCATCGCCAGGTCGGCCAAGCTGCCCTTGCATATGGACGGCGCCCGCTTCGCCAATGCGCTGGTGACGCTCGATACGACACCGGCGGAAATGACCTGGAAGCGCGGCGTCGACCTGCTCTCCTTCGGTGGCACCAAGAACGGCTGCTGGTGCGCCGAAGCGCTGATCATGTTCGACACCTCGAAGGCCGAAGAGATGGGCTACCTGCGCAAGCGCTCCGCCCAGCTCTTTTCAAAATCCCGCTTCATCGCCGCCCAGTTCGATGCCTATCTCGAAGGCGGCCTCTGGCTCGATCTCGCCCGCCATGCCAACGGCATGGCAAACCGGCTCGCTGCAGGGATCGCCGGATCGAACAGCACGCGGCTTGCCTGGCCGAGCGGCTCCAACGAACTGTTCGTCATCCTGAAAAAGGAGACGGCCGCCAAGCTCCAGGCCGATGGCGCGGTCTTCTACGATTGGCCCGTGCCGCACACATTGTCGGACTCGGTTGCCGGAGATGAAGGCCTCTACCGTCTGGTCACCAGCTTTGCGACCAAGCCGGACGATGTGGACCAGTTCCTGCGCGCACTCTGATCCCCATATCCCGGGTCAAGCAACCTTGCCCGCCCCGGCAGCCGCCTGCAGGCCGCCGACCGTGGACAGGATCTCGCCGGACAGGGCCTTCACCAGCGCCCTGTCCGCGCCGCGGCGCGCCACCAGCACGAATTCCACATCCTCAAGGCGCGGCAGCTTGTTCGAGGCGATCTCGCGCAGGCCGGCCGGCGCCATGCTGCGCGGCTGCACCAGCACCCCCATCCCGGCACGCGCCGCGGCGGTCAAGCCGCTGAGACTGCCGCAGGTGCAGACGATGCGCCAGGGCACGCCGGCACGCTCGAGCGCTTCCAGCGCGACGCTGCGGGTGATGCTGGGCGGCGGAAAGGCAATCAGCGGCAGCACCTCTGCCCGCATCACCCGCTCCGGATCGCGCGCCAGCCAGACCAGCGGCTCGCGGTAGACCAGCTGGCCGCGCGCATCGCCGATCCGCCGCTTGGCCAGCACCAGATCGAGCGCGCCCTCATCCTGCATCTGGTAGAGCGTACCGCTGAGCGCCACCGTCAGCTCGAGATCGACCGAGGCATGCGCCCGGGCAAAATCCTCAAGCACTGCCGGCAAGCGGCTCATGACGAAATCCTCCGACACGCCGAGATGCAGCCGGCCGTGCAGGCTGCGTTCGGCAAACAGCGATTTCACCTGCCCGTCGAGCGACAGCATCGCCCGGGCCGGCCCCAGAAGCGCCTCACCATCCGCGGTCAGCGATACGCGATGGGTGTCGCGCTCGACCAGCTTGCGGCCAAGATCGGCTTCCAGCCGGCGGATATGCTGGCTCACCGTCGATTGCCCGAGCCCCAGGCGTTCCGCCGCCAGCGTGAAGCTGGCCATCTGTTCGACCGCGAGAAAACTGCGAAGCTGGACCAGATCGAGCATTGGTTATCCTAAATCGTGATAACGGTTATTTCTTGCATTCTATATCGCAATGACAATGATGTCATCATCCACTTCCTGTCAAAGTCCGGACGATCGACATGCGCCGCTTCCTGCCCGATACCTTCACCATCCTGCTCGTCTGCACGGTGATCCTTGCGTCCCTGCTGCCCATTTCCGGCCAACCGGCCGAATGGTTCGGTCTGGCGACGAAGATCGCCATCGGCCTGCTCTTCTTTCTGCACGGCGCCCGGCTGTCGCGCGATGTCGTGGTGGCGGGCCTGCTGCACTGGCGCCTTCATCTCTTCATTCTGGCGTCGACCTTCGTTCTCTTCCCCCTGCTCGGCCTGACCGCCGGGCTTCTGCCGGCCAGCCTGCTGCCGCCGGCGCTCTATACCGGCATTCTGTTCCTCTGCGTCCTGCCCTCGACCGTGCAATCGTCGATCGCCTTCACCTCGATGGCCGGCGGCAATGTTCCCGCAGCCATCTGCGCAGCCTCCGCGTCGAATATTTTCGGCATGTTCCTGACGCCGCTGCTCGTCGGGCTGCTGTTTGCCGCAGGCGGCCATGGCGGCGGCTTCACGCTTGATGCCTTCCTGCAGATCTTCCTGCAGCTGCTGGCCCCCTTCATCGCCGGCCAGCTGCTCCAGCCCTGGATCGGCAATTTCCTGCGCGCCCGCAAGAAGCTGCTGATGCCGGTCGATCGCGGCTCGATTCTGATGGTCGTCTATCTCGCCTTCAGCGAAGCGGTGAGCGAGGGCCTCTGGCATACGTTTTCGATCCGCGACATCGCGGTCGTCATCATTCTGGATATGGTGCTTCTCGCCGCCGTGCTCGTCGTCACGATGTACGGCAGCCGCATGCTCGGTTTTTCGAAGGAAGACGAAATCGCCATCACCTTCTGCGGCTCGAAAAAGAGCCTTGCCAGCGGCGTACCGATGGCCAACGTCATCTTCGCCGGCCAGAGCATCGGCAGCATCGTTTTGCCCCTGATGCTGTTCCACCAGATCCAGCTGATGGCCTGCGCCGTGATTGCCCAGAAATATGCCGAAAGAGGGCGTCAGCGCGCAGCGGAAGCTGCCTTGGCCACGCCCGCCCGCTAACGTCGCGACGGCCGATCCTTTAGGGGTTCCGCAACAACTGCGACACGAAAAAATCGGCGGCGCGCGTATGTGCCATGCGCGCCTGTCGTGCCGCCAGGTTCAGAAAGAAATCATGGGCTGCACCCTCGTAAATATCGAGGCTCGCCGGCCCGCCGAGACCCAGCGCCAATGTCTGCAGCTTTCTCCCGATCGACGGCGGAAAAATCGTGTCAGCACCACCCCAAATCAGAGAGAGCGGCGGCAGGGAACGCACGCGCTGGGGTTCATCGTTCGGGAACCCGCCGTCGACAAGCAATAGCGCGCCGATGTCGGCCCGATCGATCGATGCCGCGGCGGCAATTTGGGCACCCAGTGATATGCCGAGCACCCCGACCCTGCCCGCGTGGCGTGGCTGGCCATTGAGATAGGTTACCACCGCCCGAACGGTTGCGATCCAATCGGGCATCCGCTTGGCATAGTATTGGATCCGGCCACGCGCATTGCCCGCGCCGGCTATGGATTTCAAATCCGCCGGCGAAAGAACATGGACAAGATAGGTATCCAGGCCAGCCGCACGGAAGGTCCGCCCAATCTCCTCGTAAGCGGGTGCCCCAAACCCCTTGCTGCCGCTCAGGATCATGACGGCCGGGCGCGCCTTGCCCACCCCGTCCGTCAAACTCTCGACCAGAACGTCACCAGCGGGTGTCCGAACAATAATCTGTTCACGGCTCGCCGCCTGACCATCAGTACATAAGACAAGGAGAGAGAGTGCCAACGCGATGGCAAAAACGATACGCATGAAAGCCTGTATCCAGTGCTGCGAAAATCCGGACGAGGCCGTTATTCTTTTGGGGCGGAATACCGGCAGCATCGCAAAACAGACGTTTTGCGGCAATGGACATTCTCGCCATATCCGACAAAAACATTGCCAACGAAAAAATCTGCCCGTAGCAGTGGTATGCTCAAGCGCCGTTCATTCACGCTTTCATCAAGACCAAACGCTTAGTGGACGTCGGCGACATCGTGCTGCGTCCGACAGCACAGGATTAGCCGGATCATCGTCAAGACAGCGTGATATCTCGCTGACCTGCGACGGTGAAAATCGCTTTGAAAAAGCCGGCAATCGACGTTCAACACCCCGCCGGAACTCGCCTGTACCGGAAAAGAAAACGGCGCCCCTTCGGACGCCGTTCCTTCACCCTTCAATCAAGACCAAACGCTTAGTGGGCGCTGGCGTCGATCTGGGTCGCTTCGATCTGCTTTGCCTGCGACTGCGCAACGGTGATGCCGATCTTGCGCGGCTTGGCGGCTTCCGGGATCTCGCGAAGGAGATCGATATGAAGCAGGCCGTTCTTCAGCGAGGCAGACTGGATTTCCACATGATCGGCAAGCTGGAAGCGGCGCTCGAAAGCGCGCTTGGCGATGCCGCGATACAGGAACTGGCTGTCGGTCGGCTTGTCTTCGCTCTTCTCGCCCTTGACGGTCAGCGTGTGTTCGCGGGCTTCGATCGAAAGTTCGCTTTCGTCGAAACCGGCAACGGCCATGGTGATCCGGTAGGTGCTCTCGCCGGTCCGCTCGATATTGTAGGGCGGATAGGTCTGCGCCTGGTCCGGCTGGCCGAGACTGTCGAGCATGGTGAAGAGGCGGTCGAAACCGACGGTGGAACGGTAGAGTGGGGAAAAATCAACGTGACGCATGATGTCCTCTTGTGAGCAACTGGTGTGCGATCGTGGTGCTGTCATCCCGTCAGGCGGCGATGGCAAAACCGGTGAACGAGCCCGTCTTCGGCGCCCGTAACGATGAGATGGGAATTGTTTTTGCAGCCTTCAAGCCCCCGGCCGGCAAGTTCGAAGGCGTGGTGAAAGCGCGCCGGCCGCCGATAAACGCAGGATGAACAGCCGGTTCCGCATCCGTTCAGCTTCGCCGCGCTAAAACCGCAGCATCGGACGACAAGACAGGCAGCGGCGGTGAACGTCCCTTCTCCCGCAGGCTGCCCGCCTTGCACCGACCGACTGTCTCTGGCCGGAAACGATAACCAGTCCCCCATCGTTTCCGGCCTCTTTTTTCGCCCGGCCGGACCGCCTTGTCCCTGCCGATGGCGTGACCTGCACCGTTCCTTAATGGGTATGGATCAAGGATAGGCGTTCATAAATCCGGTGCATTGCCGGCGCACCCTGGATCGCCAGCGCACCCTAAAGACCCGCCGGACACGGACCTTGCCATGATGCCCATCCTTCACGCCACCCCGGACAACCCGATCCCCGGCAACCATACAGCCGGTTTCTTCGAGGGGGTCGATGGCAAGAAAATTCGCTATGCGATCTTCAAGTCGGATGCCCCCGTTGCCAAAGGCACCGTCGTGCTCCTGCAGGGGCGCAATGAATCGATCGAGAAATATGCCGAAACCATCGGCGAACTGACGGCGCGCGGATTGTGGGTGGCAACCTTCGACTGGCGCGGCCAGGCCGGCTCCGAACGCCTGCTGAGACACCCCCGCCGCGGCCATGTCCGCCGCTTTGCCGACTATGAGCGCGATCTTTCCATCTTCCTCGAAAAGATCGTGCTGCCCGATACCCGGCTGCCCTTCTTCATGCTCGCCCATTCGATGGGCGCCCTGATCGCGCTGTCGCAGGCACCGCTGCTGGCCAGCCGCATCGACCGGCTGGCGGTCGCAGCCCCTTTCGTCGCGCTCGGCGGCCAGAAGATCGGCCATGGCATGATCAGCTTTCTCGCCGCCGCCTTCAGCCTGTGCGGCCTCGGCGCGCTGCCGTTGATGCGCGACAGGGGCTCGCTGCCATTTTCGGAAAACCTTTTGACATCGGACGCCAAACGCTTTGCCCGCAACAAGGCCTTGATCGACACCCATCCCGACCTGGCGCTCGGGCCGCCCACCGCGCGCTGGCTGCATGAAACATTCAAGGCAATCAAGCGCGTTTCAAGCCGCGAACACCTGACGCAGATCCGCGTGCCGACCATTGTGCTGGCCCCGACACGGGACAGGCTGGTGCCGCATCTGGCGGTGGAAACCCTGGCCCGCAATTTCCGCGCCGGCCACATGATCCCGATCGATGGCGCACGCCACGAACTGCTGCAGGAGGCAGACCACTACCGCGCCCAGGCGATCGCCGCGATCGAGGCGTTCATCCCCGGCAGCACCGTGGATGTGCCGATGATGGAGAACGAGGACCTGTCGGCCTGACACGTCGCTCTCCGGCGCTCAGCCCTTCAGGATGGCCAGCGCCTGCGCGTGGATTTCCGGGCTGCCGGCCGCGATGATTTCGCCACCCATTTCCGCCGGGCCGCCATTCCAGTCGGTGACGATGCCGCCAGCCTGCTCGATCAGCGGAATGAGCCCGCCGACATCATAGGGCTTCAACCCGCATTCGATGACCAGGTCGATATGACCGGAGGCAAGCAGCGCGAAGGCATAGCAGTCGCAGCCGTAGCGGGCGAGCTGCACCTTGCTCTGCACGGCTTCGAAACGGGTCTTGATATCGCCGGTGTAAAGATGCGGCGAGGTGGTGAACAGGATCGCCTGGCTGAGATCGGCGCAGGGCCGCGTCGCGATCACCTTGTTTCCGCCCGGCCCGCGATAATGCGCGGCCTTGCCGTCGGCAAAATAGCGCTCGCCGGTAAAGGGCTGGTCCATCAGCCCCATCACCGCCTCGCCCTTGTGATACAGGCCGATCAGCGTGCCCCAAACCGGCAGGCCGGAAATGAAGGCGCGGGTCCCGTCGATCGGATCGATCACCCAGACATAATCCCGATCGAGCCCGACATTGCCGAACTCTTCACCGAGAATGCCATGGTCGGGAAAATGCGCCTCGATCAAAGCCCGGATCGCCGCTTCCGCCGCGCGGTCGCCCTCGGTCACCGGATCGAAACCGGCGGCCTCCTTGTTGGCGACGCTGATGCCGGTGCGGAAGCGCGGCAGGGTTTCGGCCTTGGCCGCATCGGCAAGGCGGTCGAAAAATTCACGGTCCGGCAGCATGAAACCTCACGAAAATCGGGAAATGGAAGGTTGAATGTGCTTATGGCACATTTTTTTGAAAAAGAAGTCTTTGGTAGAAAAATCCCGAAAAATCGGACGGATTCGCCGCCGCAAAAGCGGTCTCGCGCCGGATTCTCGAAGAACGTGCCTCAAAAATGGGGAAACGGGGCAAAACCGCGCATTTCTCGATGTTTCCATGACAGCGCGCTTTGGCGCACTGCACCAATTGTGGCCAAATTCGGCTTGACAATTGTGCGCTGCAATATTAGCTTTTTACCTACAGTCACTTGTGGCTGTAAATACCCTCCTTGGGTGTTTCCTCCCTAGACTTAGCCGCGCCACAAGCGCGGTTTTTTTTGTCATCATGTCAGGGAAAGCGCCGGCTTCATTCGGCCGCAAGCGAGGAATTCGTCACGTATTTTTCCACATGCGCCGCCAGCCCGCCGAGAAACACAGCAATGGCCTGCGACAGCGTGGTAAAATCCGGCTTCTTGCGCAGCGTCGTCTCATCGACATAGAGGCCGCGATTGATCTCGATCTGCAGCGCATGCAGCCCGCGCGCCGGGCGGCCGTAATGCTCGGTGATGAAGCCGCCCGCATAGGGCTTGTTGCGGGCGACGGAGAAACCGAGATCCTCCAGCAGCGACACGGCTGCGCGCGACAGATCGGCCGAGGCGCTGGTGCCGTAGCGGTCGCCGATGATGAAATCCGGCCGCTGGCCGCTGCCCGCCAGGCGGACATTGCCGGGCATGGAATGGCAATCGATCAGCACCGCCAGCCCGAACTGGACATGGGTGCGGGCGATCAGCCGCCGCAGGCAGGCGTGATACGGTTTGTAGATGGTTTCGATCCGCTCCAGCGCCTCTGCGACCGGAACCCGGCCGCGATAGATTTCCATGTTCTCCGCTACCAGCCGCGGCACCGTGCCGAGACCGCCGGCAACCCGCAGGGAGCTGATATTGGCATGCGGCGGCAGCGGCCCGTCGAACATGCGCGGATCGAGCTCATAGGGCTCGCGGTTGACATCGAGAAAGGCGCGCGGGAAATGCGCCAGCAGCAGCGGCGCGCCGAGATCCGTCACGGAATGGAACAGTTCATCGACGAAATGGTCTTCCGAGCGGCGGATCGACAGATCGTCCAGCCGCGACTGGTCCAGGAAGGATTGCGCGTAGATCCGGCCGCTGTGGGGGGAATTGAAGACAAAGGGAATGCGCTGCATTTCCGGCTCGCGAACTTCGAACTGTTCGGTTTCGCTGACGTTCTGCGTCATCGCAGCCCTTTTTTACCATGTCATGATCTTGATGCTTCGTGTATGTTGCCAGCAGGCAGCAATCATGTCCATAGTCGTTTCCTGCCTGTGAACGGGGATTGACCTCATGTCTTCACCGGATATTTACCCAACTGCGGTTTCATGACGTTACCGCAATTCCCGACATCGACATAAGGTGCAACGGCTTTAATCCATGAGTCCAAAAATTCTCCTCGCCGAAGACGATAACGACATGCGCCGATTCCTGGTGAAAGCCCTGGAAAAGGCCGGTTACAAGGTATTGTCCTTCGACAATGGCGCCAGCGCCTATGACCGGCTGCGCGAAGAACCATTTTCGCTCCTCCTCACCGACATCGTCATGCCGGAAATGGACGGTATCGAGCTCGCCCGCCGCGCAACCGAACTCGATCCGGACCTCAAGGTGATGTTCATCACCGGCTTTGCAGCCGTGGCGCTCAATCCTGATTCGAAAGCCCCGAAGGACGCAAAGGTCCTCTCCAAGCCGTTCCATCTGCGTGATCTTGTGGACGAAGTGAACAAGATGCTGGCCGCATAGGCTGCGCCGCAAGGGCCGCGAAACTTCCTGTCAAAAAGCCGAAAAAAGCCTATTGACGCTCCAAGGGGTTTGTGGTCTATGCGCCGACATCGGATGGGCGTGTAGCTCAGCGGGAGAGCACTACGTTGACATCGTAGGGGTCACAGGTTCAATCCCTGTCACGCCCACCATCCAGTTTATAAAGGCCTTTCGAGCAATCGAGAGGCCTTTTTCGTTTCAACCTTGCCGCAGCACCGCTGGTATCTCTCCGGGCTCGACCGTTTCAAGCCGGGCTCTTCGGTGCCGCCGCCTTGGCTTCCTGAACGGCTGCAAAAAACTCTTGCGTTTCTCTTCCGGTCGCGTCGTCGAAAGACTTTCTCAGGGCCGCAAGCTGAGCCTTCCACTCGTCGGTGCCAACGGTCAATCCGATCCGCGCATACCGGTATTTCTCTCGCTCGCGCTTGATCGTCGCCTTGACCATGTAGCAAGTGGCCCAGCGCTGTTCGAATCTGAAGATTCGACGGATTCCCTCAATCAACGCAAGCACGAAGGTGATCGAAACACCGGCGACATTCAGCTGAACCTTCGATAGCCCGAATATCCCGCCTTCAATGCCCGAGCCCGCTACCACCAGTGGTGCGAGCGTACTCAGCGCCATCACGCTGACGGAAGTAATCCGTTGCCAGAGCTGGTTCCTTCTCGTGTGCTTCGCGTAATATTCAACAGCTCCGGCGATTTCATCCAATAACTTGCTTTCCCGCCAAAGCCATTCCTTGGTTACGTCATTTTCGATTGCCATCGTCGTCCCCTATCATCCAAAGAAACTAAGGAAAAATATCACCACGGGGTGCACCTTCTCCCAGGCCCCATCCTGAGGGGTTTGCGCCCAACATCATTTGGCCGACACACCCGAAATCTCTCAACGCCAGCAGTAGATCTGCGGCAACCTCCGCCTGACCAAGGATCACTCCCCATGCACGAACCCCGCTACGACCTCCGCCAGGAAAAGAACGGCACATGGACCGTTCTTGATGTCATCACCCGCCTGCCCGCCGCATCGGACGGACGCGACCTGACCGGACTTGATCGAAACGATGCCCGGGATATCGCGGATGCCCTGAACCGGGATGACCGCGCCGGGCGCAAAAGTCCGCTGGTGTAGGCCCCTCTGGCGGAGAAAGAGCCCTCCCCGTTGCCGGAGAGGGGATTTGAACAATGAATAGGTGATGAAATTGCCGGATTGCAAAGTGTCCGGCACCGGCAATAGAGGATGAAACGCCGGATCGCGCATCCCCCAATTGGGGTAGGCGGCGCTGTTCCTCTTCGAAATCAATCGGTTGAAGGCGAAATTCCGCCGGGCCAGCGCCCCGAACACGGCACGCCGGACCGGCAACGCGATTTTCCCCGCGGCTGTCGCAGCCAAACCCGGGCCATTTCTCCGCGCGGGCAAGCATGCCCCGGATATCGCCGCCGCTGAAAAAACACGAAATTTTGTTACGAAAATCGTGACGCGGGCGCAGTTTTGCGCTAGGAACCGCTGCAATTGTGGCCCCTGATCCCTATATCTGCCGTTCACCCAGACAAGTTCAAGGAAGACGTCCATGCCTGCCTATCGCTCTCGCACCACCACCCACGGCCGCAACATGGCCGGCGCTCGCGGCCTGTGGCGCGCGACGGGCATGAAGGACGGCGATTTCGGCAAGCCGATTATCGCGGTGGTCAATTCGTTCACGCAGTTCGTGCCGGGCCATGTCCACCTCAAGGACCTTGGCCAGCTGGTGGCGCGCGAGATCGAAGCCAACGGCGGCGTCGCCAAGGAATTCAACACCATCGCCGTCGATGACGGCATCGCCATGGGCCATGACGGCATGCTCTATTCGCTGCCGTCGCGCGAAATCATTGCCGACTCGGTCGAGTACATGGTCAACGCCCACTGCGCCGATGCGATGGTCTGCATTTCCAACTGCGACAAGATCACCCCCGGCATGCTGATGGCCTCGCTGCGCCTCAACATTCCGACGATCTTCGTCTCCGGCGGCCCGATGGAAGCCGGCAAGGTGCTCTTGTCGGACGGCAAGATCCATGCGCTCGATCTGGTCGATGCCATGGTCGCCGCCGCCGATGACACGATGTCCGACGAGGACGTCAAGACCATCGAACGTTCCGCCTGCCCGACCTGCGGCTCCTGCTCCGGCATGTTCACCGCCAATTCGATGAACTGTCTGACCGAAGCCCTCGGCCTGTCCCTGCCCGGCAACGGCTCGACGCTGGCCACCCATTCCGATCGCGAAAAGCTGTTTCTGGAAGCCGGCCGCCGCATCGTCGGTCTGGCCAAGCGCTATTACGAACAGGACGACGAAACCGCCCTGCCGCGCACCATCGCCTCCAAGGGCGCCTTCGAGAACGCCATGGCGCTCGACATCGCCATGGGCGGCTCGACCAACACCGTGCTGCACATTCTCGCCGCCGCCCATGAAGGCGAAATCGATTTCAATCTGGACGACATCGACCGGCTGTCGCGCAGGGTTCCGTGCCTTTCCAAGGTCGCGCCCGCCAAGGCCGACGTGCATATGGAAGACGTGCACCGCGCCGGCGGCATCATGGCGATCCTCGGCGAACTGAACCGGGCCGGCCTGCTCAATGCCGACCTGCCGACCGTGCATGCCAAGACGCTCGGCGACGCCCTGTCGCAATGGGATATTGCCGTCACCGACAATCCGGCAGCGCTCGAACTGTTCAGCGCGGCTCCCGGCGGCGTACCGACACAGGTCGCCTTCAGCCAGAGCGCCCGCTGGAAGGAGCTAGACCTCGACCGCGAAAAGGGCGTCATCCGCGATGCCCAGCATCCGTTCTCGAAAGATGGCGGCCTGGCCGTCCTCAAGGGCAATATCGCCATCAACGGCTGCATCGTGAAAACGGCCGGTGTGGATGAATCGATCCTGAAATTCTCCGGCCCCGCCCGCGTCTTCGAAAGCCAGGATTCCTCGGTCAAGGCGATCCTTGCCAACGAGGTCAAGGCCGGCGACGTCGTCGTCATCCGCTATGAAGGCCCCAAGGGCGGACCGGGGATGCAGGAAATGCTCTATCCGACCAGCTACCTGAAATCGAAGGGCCTCGGCAAGGCCTGCGCGCTGATCACCGACGGCCGCTTCTCCGGCGGCACGTCCGGTCTGTCCATCGGTCACGTCTCGCCGGAAGCCGCCAATGGCGGCCTGATCGGCATCGTGCGCGAAGGCGACATGATCGACATCGACATCCCCAACCGGACGATCTCGCTGCGCGTCAGCGAAGCCGAAATCGCCACCCGCCGCGCCGAACAGGACGCCAAGGGCTGGAAGCCCACCGAATTGCGCAAGCGCAAGGTGACGACAGCGCTGAAGGCCTACGCCGCCTTCGCCACCTCGGCAGACCGTGGCGCGGTGCGCGATCTGGGCGATCTCGGCTAAAAAGCGCCGCCGAGGCTCTTGACCATGACCGGGGAGCCCCCCTCGGTCATGCCACGCTGCCGCAAGCGCATTCCAGCTGGAAATATTGCCGGCACCCGAAATCTTCGGGCCAGCTGTCGCTATTTGCGCGCGGAAACCAGCAGGAACATCGGCCGTTCCCGCTCATCGGCCCATTCCGGATGGGCGGCAACCTGTTGCCGCGACGGCCCCCATTCCTCCACATGCAGCAGGGTAAAGCCGAGGCCGATCAGGATGTTGAGCAATGTGCCGATCGTCCGGTGCTGCTTGACCACGCCCTTGGCCAGCCAGTCCGTGGTGCGCGGACCTTCGTCCAGCCCGGATGTGCCGGCGCCATGTAGATCGGATGCTCGGTGGAAAACACCAGATGTCCGCCCGCAACGAGCGCGGCATGAACCCGCGTCAGCAGTGCGTCGAGATCCTTGATGTAGTGAAAGGCGAGCGAACTGTAGACGAGATCGAAGGAGGCTTCCGGCAGTTCGAGCACCTCAAGATCGGCCTTCGCATAGTCTATCGCCGCATCCGACGTTGCCCGCGCCCGCGCCAGCATGTTGTCCGAGACATCGAAGCCAAGCACTTGGGCCGCCCCCTGCTCCCGGGCAAAACGGCAGAACCAGCCGAAACCGCAGCCGAGATCGGCGACGCGTTTGCCCTTCAGATCGGGCAGCAGCGCCCGGATCGACGCCCATTCCGCCGCGCCGTCCAGCCCCTCGACCGAGCGGCCGAGCTGGCTGTAGCCTTCGAAGAAGTCCGGGTTGTCATAGATGTTCTGGGTCACTCTTCACCACTTCTGCGCCGTCTGCGGATAGATACCAATATGCTCAGCTCCGACATGGCAGCCATTTGTGACGAGATTTACGGAATTTCACAAAAATGGAAAGAAGCCCAAAAGGAGAGCGATGGAATTTGGCACGCCTCCAACTTCCGTCATCCTCGCCCTTGTGGCGGGGATCCAGCCACGGCGCGTCCGCGCCGTGAAAGGACCATTTCAACCGGAGCAGTCAGTGAGTTTTGCGCGCCGTGGACACGGCGCACTGGATCCCCGGGACAAGCCCGAGGATGACGGCGGGGGGATTTACCAAATCAATCTCAAGCCACGTTGTCGTCAACCTGAAAGGCCAATCCACCGTCAACCCGCCGCCTGCTGCTCCATATAGGCCAGTTCCCAGACATGACCGTCGGGATCCTGAAAGCTGCAGCCATACATGAAGCCGTAATCCATCACCGGCCGCCATTCCTTGCCGCCGGAGGCCAGCGCCTTGGCGAGCGTCTCGTCAACCTCGGCCCGGCTCGACGCCGACAGGCAGGTCAGCACTTCCGTCGTTTTCGAGGTATCGGCGATCTCATCGATGATGAAGTCCTTGAAGCGCGCCTCCTCCAGCAGCATGACGAAAATGTTCTCCTCGACGATCATGCACAGCGTATTGTCGCTGGAATAATCGGGGTTGAAGCTGAAGCCCAACCCGCTGAAAAACGCCCTGGATCGTCCGATCTCCTTGACCGGCAGGTTCACAAAAATCATCCGCATGGACAGTCTCCTCTCTGGTTATGCGATTTTCCGCCTCCTCCGGCGGATGAGGCAAGCGTCAGGCAAGCGCCTGAAGATCGGCGCACAGCCGCTCCGGTCGGCCGCCCAAGGCGTCACCGACCTCGGCATGCGTGCGCGTCCAGATCGGCATCGCTCTGGCCAGCAGGGCATGCCCGGCCGGCGTCAGTTTCATCCGCCGCAGGCGCCGGTCCGTGGCATCCGTTGCCGTTTCCAGCAGCCCCCGTTTTTCGAGCGGCTTGAGCGCCGCTGTCAGCGTTGTGCGGTCCATGGCGAGCAGATGGGCAACCGGCCCCATGCCCGGCGGCTCCGGCCTGTTGAGCGAAAGCAGCAGCGAAAACTGCCCGTTGGTCAGCTCGACCGGCCGCAGCGCCTCATCGAATTTCCGCGCCAGCGCCCGCGCCGCGCGCTGCACATGAAGGCACAGGCATGTGTCGCGCACATGAAGGGTGGTCTCGAAGGGAATCACGACAGGCTTTGACATTGTGCAATAATGTTGATATCAACCTATTTAGTCAAGCGGAACGAAACGCGATTTTCTGAGGAGGAAAGAACGATGTTGAGCAATCCGGTTGTATCCCGAGAAGAATGGCTCGAAGCCCGCAGGGCGCTGCTCGCGACGGAGAAGGAGGAAACCCGCCTGCGCGACAAGATCCGCGCCGAACGGCTGAAGCTGCCCTGGGTCAAGGTCGACAAGACCTACACGTTCGACACGCCGGCGGGTAAAAAGACCCTGGCCGACCTGTTCGACGGCCGCAGCCAGCTGATGATCTACCATTTCATGTTCGGCCCCGACTGGGAGGCCGGCTGCCCCGGCTGCTCTTTCCTGTCCGATCATATCGACGGCACGCTTGCCCATCTCAACCATCATGACGTGACCTATGTCACGGTGTCCCGCGCGCCGCTCGACAAGATCGAGGCCTACAAGAAGCGCATGGGCTGGAAATTCCCCTGGGTGTCGTCCTTTGGCAGCGATTTCAACTTCGACTACCACGTGTCCTTCACCAGGGAGGAGCTGGAGAGCGGCAAGGTCTTCTACAATTTCCGCGACATATCCGGCGATCAGGCCAATGACGAGCTGCCGGGCATGAGCGCCTTCATCCGCGACGAGGCCGGCAATGTCTATCACACCTATTCCGACTACGCCCGCGGCGGCGAGGAAATCCTCACCACGCTGATGATCCTCGACCGGGCCCCGAAAGGCCGCAATGAAACGTCAACATTGAGCTTCGTGAAGCGCCATGACGAATATGAGGAGCCATCCCCGGCGCATTCCTGCTGCGCATGACCCTGCCCTGCCGATAGAAACGCGCAAAAGAGGAGAACGGCGCGATGAAAGCGGATCTTGTCGAGGAACATCGCTGGCTGCAACAGCTGGCGGGCCGGTGGCGCGTGACATTCGACCCGCCGGGCGAAAGCGAAAAACAGGCTCACGCAGCATGGGAAGACAAAACCCGCTCGCTCGGTGGCGCCTGGATCGTCTCCGAAATGACCGGCACCATGCCGGATGGCAGCGCGGCGACGAATATCCTGACACTTGGCTACGACCCCGCCCGGAAACGCTATGTCGGCTCTTTCGCCAGCTCCGTCATGACCCACCTCTGGGTCTATGAAGGCATGCTCGACGATACCGGCAAAGTGCTGACGCTCGACTGCGAAGGCCCCGATTTCGCAAATCCCGGAAGGACCGCGCGCTATCAGGACATCATCACCATCAAGGACGGGGATTCCCGGAATTTCTCGTCCCGCATCCGGAATGCCGATGGCACCTGGAAGCCTGTCATGTCCAGCGACTACAAACGCATACCGGCAGCCTGACCGCCGGTCTTTCCGGCCCGGCCCAAAACAACCAGGAGGAGACCAACAATGAGCGACAAACACGGCGCGTTCGTCTGGTACGAACTGATGACCACCGATACCACGGCAGCGGCAGCATTCTACGATGACGTGGTCGGCTGGACCTCCGCCGATTCCGGCATGCCCGGCGCCAACTACACGCTGTTCAAGACCGACGGCGTGCGCATCGCCGGCCTGATGACGATACCGGACAATGCGCTGAAGATGGGCATCCCGCCCGCCTGGCTCGGTTATGTCGGCGTCGATGATGTCGATGCGGCAGCCGGGAAGATCGGCGAGCTTGGCGGTACGGTGCACCGCCAGCCGGAGGATATTCCCGGCATCGGCCGCTTCGCTGTCGTCGCCGATCCGCACGGCGCGGTGTTTGCCCTGTTCAAGGGCGATGGCAGTGACGACATGCCGGAGATCGCACAGAACGCCAATGGAAATATCGGCTGGCACGAACTGATGGCCGGCGATCTCGCCACCGATCTCCCCTTCTACCAGGAGATGTTCGGCTGGAAGAAGGACGAAGGCATTGATATGGGCGAGATGGGCACCTACCAGCTCTTCGCCCACAATGGCGCGCAGATCGGCGGCATGATGACCAAACCCGCCGCCATTCCCGCTCCACCCTACTGGGGCTTTTATTTCAACGTCGAGGCCCTCGACGCGTCAATCGCACGGGCAACGGCCAAGGGCGGCAAGGTCGTCAACGGCCCGATGGAAGTCCCCGGCGGCGCCTGGGTGGTCAACTGCGTCGATCCGCAGGGCGCCTATTTCAATCTGGTGTCGATGAAACGGTAATGTCCTTATCACCCGAATGTCCGTGTCACAGCCGCTGACGCGGACATTTCCATGTCCACGATGGCGCTTGCGGTCAGGGAGAGGTCGCCGATATCGGAAAGGACAGTGCAGGATATGCCATCTTCGGACGCACAGATGACCAAGCCGCCCGATCCGGAATGGGTTCCATCAGAAAACGTTTCCTGAAGGTGCTCGATATAAGACTGCAATGCCAAGGCATCGGGCTCGCTCCTCACATCCGGATCGAGAAGCCGATCCCGGCGACGCTCCACTCACAGGAAATGAATCTTCCCGTCAAGAATTGCGCCTTGCAATCTTTCTTCGCATTGCACAAAGTCTTTTCAAGGGTGGCACAGACCCACCGTCGAGGGGACCGAATGGCGATCAAGGCAAGCATCTATCACCTGACGCATTACACATATGACAAGCCGGTGCGGCTCGGCCCACAGATCATCCGGCTGAAACCGGCGGCCCACTCCAAGACCAAGGTGATCAGCCACTCGCTCAAGGTGACGCCGGAAAATCACTTCGTCACGCTGCAGCAGGATCCCTACGGCAACTATCTCTCGCGCTATGTTTTTCCCGACCCGGTCACCGAGCTGAAGATCGAGGTCGATCTCATCGCCGACATGACGGTCTACAATCCTTTCGACTTCTTCATCGAGGAAGAAGCCGAGATGTTCCCGTTCACCTATCCGGAAGACATCCGCGACGACCTGAAGATCTACATGCAGCCGGAGCCGATGAGCCCCGCGCTTGCCGACTACATCGCCTCCGTCGACCTGACACCGATGCGCACCATCGACTTCATCGTCGGCCTCAACGCGCGCCTGCAGCAGAAGGTCAATTACGTCATCCGCATGGAGCCGGGCGTCCAGACGCCGGAAGAGACGCTGCAGCTGGCGCTCGGCTCCTGCCGCGATTCCAGCTGGCTGCTCGTGCAGATCCTGCGCAATCTTGGGCTGGCCGCCCGCTTCGTCTCCGGCTACCTCATCCAGCTTGCGCCGGATCTCAAGGCGCTCGACGGTCCCTCCGGCACCGAGGTCGATTTCACCGATCTGCATGCTTGGTGCGAGGTCTATATTCCCGGCGCCGGCTGGGTCGGGCTCGATCCGACCTCGGGCCTACTCACTGGCGAAAGCCACATTCCGCTGGCCGCCACGCCGCACTACCGCAATGCCGCGCCGATCTCCGGCGGCCTCTATGGCGATGCCAACACCACCTTCGACTTCGCCATGACGGTGAGCCGCGTCGCCGAACACCCGCGTATCACCAAGCCGTTTTCGGAGGAAAGCTGGCAGGCGCTGAATGCGCTCGGCGAGCATGTCGACACGGTGCTGAACGGTGCTGACGTGCGCCTCACCATGGGCGGCGAGCCGACCTTCGTCTCCATCGACGATTTCGAATCGGAGGAATGGAACACCGGCGCCGTCGGCCCGACCAAGCGCGACAAGGCCGACGAGCTGATCCGGCGCCTGCGCGAACGCTTCGCCCCCGGCGGCTTCCTGCATTACGGCCAGGGCAAGTGGTATCCCGGCGAAAGCCTGCCGCGCTGGACCTTCTCGCTCTACTGGCGCAAGGACGGCAAGCCGATCTGGCACGATCCGGCGCTGATTGCCGCCGAGGGACAGGACACCAAGGTCACCGCCAAGGAGGCCGAAGCGCTGATCAGCGGCATTGCCGCCGAGCTTGAGATCGAACCGGAGATGGTGATCCCGGCCTTCGAGGATCCGGCCGAATGGATCATCAAGGAAGGCAGCCTGCCGGAAAATGTCGACCCCGCCAATTCCAAGCTGGAAAGCCCGGAAGAGCGCGCCCGCATCGCCAAGGTGTTCGAGCGCGGCCTGACGACGCCGACCGGCTATATTCTTCCCGTCCAGGCCTGGAACTCCAAAGCCGAGGGTCAGAAATGGATTTCGGAGAAATGGCGCACGCGCCGCGGCAAGATCTTCCTGATCCCCGGCGACAGCCCGATCGGCTTCCGCATGCCGCTCGGCACCCTGCCTTACGTGCCGCCCTCGGAATATCCCTACATCCACCCGGAAGATCCGTCGATCGATCGCGAGCCTCTTCCGGATTACGGAACGCCGGCAAGGGCGCTGGCCGAAGCCTCCCGCAAGGTGGCCACTGAGGCCCGGCAGAAGCGCGCTGAACAGGTACTGGAAGCGGCAAATGCCGATATCCGTGGCGCCGTGCGCACCGCCATGAGCGTCGAACCGCGCGATGGCCGTCTCTGCGTCTTCATGCCGCCGGTCGAGCGCATCGAGGACTATCTGGAGCTGATCGCCGCCGCGGAAAAGGCTGCCGCCGATCTCGGCCTGCCGATCCATATCGAGGGCTATTCGCCGCCGCAGGACGAGCGCATCAACGTCATGCGCGTCGCCCCCGATCCCGGCGTCATCGAGGTCAACATCCATCCGGCGTCCAACTGGGCCGATTGCGTCGCCATCACCACGGCGATCTACGAGGAAGCCCGCCTGACAAGGCTGGGCGCCGACAAGTTCATGATCGACGGCCGCCACACCGGCACCGGCGGCGGCAACCATGTGGTTGTTGGCGGCAACAATCCCAACAACAGCCCGTTCCTGCGCCGGCCGGACCTGCTCAAAAGCCTGATCCTGCACTGGCAGCGGCATCCGTCGCTGTCCTATCTCTTCTCGGGCATGTTCATCGGCCCGACCAGCCAGGCGCCACGCATCGACGAAGCCCGGCACGACACGCTCTACGAACTCGAAATCGCCATGGCGCAGGTGCCCGTGCCCGGCATGGCGCAGCAGCCGCTGCCGTGGATGGTCGATCGCCTCTTCCGCAATCTCCTGACCGACGTCACCGGCAACACCCACCGCGCCGAAATCTGCATCGACAAGCTGTTTTCGCCGGACGGCCCGACCGGGCGGCTCGGCCTTGTCGAATTCCGCGGCTTCGAGATGCCGCCGAACGCCCGCATGAGCCTTGCCCAGCAGGTGCTGGTGCGCGCCCTCATCGCCCGCTTCTGGCAGAACCCGGCCGAAGGCAGGCTCGTGCGCTGGGGCACCGCCCTGCATGACCGCTTCATGCTGCCGCACTACGTCTGGCAGGATTTCCTCGATGTGCTCGGCGATCTCCGCGCCAACGGCTTTGATCTCAGGCCCGAATGGTTCGAGGCTCAGCTGGAGTTCCGCTTCCCCTTCTGCGGCGAGGTCGAATATCTCGGCGCCAAGCTGGAAATCCGCCAGGCGCTGGAGCCATGGCATGTGATGGGCGAGGAAGGCGCGCCCGGCGGCACCGTGCGTTATGTCGACAGTTCCGTCGAACGGCTGCAGGTGAAGCTGGAAACCGCCAATCCCGAACGCTACACCGTTGCCTGCAACGGCCGGGCGCTGCCGCTGACCAAAACCGGCTTCAACGGCGTGTCCGTTGCCGGCGTCCGCTACAAGGCGTGGCAGCCGGTATCGGGCCTGCACCCGACTTTGCCGGTTAACACCCCGCTTACATTCGACATTTATGATACATGGTCGAAACGTTCGATCGGCGGCTGCATATATCATGTTGCCCACCCGGGCGGACGCAGTTACGACACATTTCCGGTGAACGGCAACGAGGCCGAAGCCCGCAGGTTGGCGCGTTTCGAGCCGTGGGGTCACACGGCCGGCGCCTATGCGCTGATGCCGGAAACTCCATCAGCAGAATTTCCCCTGACGCTCGATTTGCGGCGTCCGGCAGGAGTGTAGGGTATTAATGTCCAAGAAGCAGACGGCGGAAGTAACACGCAGCGAAAACCGGATCGGCAGCGATCCGGTTTTTGGCTATCGTGCGCTTCCCGGCATTGCCGATGAAATGCTCGACACGAACGGCAATGTCCGGCCGGTCTGGCAGAATTTTCTCGCCTCCATCGGCCGCATGGACGAAACCGAGCTGTCCAACCGCTTCGCCCGCGCCGACCGTTATCTGCGCGATGCCGGGGTGTTTTACCGGGCCTATGGCACCAAGGAAAATTCGGAGCGCAGCTGGCCGCTTTCCCATGTTCCGGTCCTGATCGATGATGTGGAGTGGCAGGCCGTCTCGAAAGGCCTGACCCAGCGCGCCGAACTTTTGGAGCGCATGGCGGCCGATATCTACGGCCCCAACCGGCTGGTCGCCGAAGGCTTCCTGCCGCCGTCGCTGGTGGCCGGCAATCCGGAATTCCTGCGTCCGATGGTCGGCGTTCTTCCCGCCGACGGCCATTTCCTGCATTTCTGTTCCTTCGAGATCGGCCGTGGGCCGGATGGCAACTGGTGGGTGCTGTCGGACCGCACCGAGGCGCCATCGGGCGCCGGTTTCGCGCTCGAAAACCGGGTGGCAACGACGCGCGCCTTTTCCGATCTCTATGCCGAAACCCATGTCCATCGTCTGGCCGGCTTTTTTGGCGCCTTCCGCGACGAACTGCAATCGCGCAAGAAACATCCCGACGACCGCATCGCCGTGCTGACGCCCGGCGTTGCCAACGAAACCTATTTCGAACACGCCTATATCGCCCGCTATCTCGGCTTCATGCTGCTCGAGGGCGAGGACCTGACCGTCATCGACGGCCGGGTGATGGTGCGCACCGTTGCCGGCCTCAAACCCGTCGGCGTGCTCTGGCGCCGCCTCGATGCCGCCTTTGCCGATCCGCTGGAGCTCAACCAGAGTTCGCATATCGGCACACCCGGCATTGTCGAGGCGCTGCGCTCCGGCTCCGTTTCGATCGTCAATTCGCTTGGCTCCGGCATTCTCGAAACCCGCGCCTTCCTCGCCTTCACGCCGACCATCTGTCGTCATCTGTTGGGCGAGGACCCGCTGCTGCCGAGCATCGCCACCTGGTGGTGCGGCCAGCAGCCGGAGCGCGATCAGGTCGCCCGCAACATCGAAAAGATGGTGATCGGCCCAGCCTATTCCACCCGCCCCTTCTTCGACGACAACGGCCAGTCGATCCTCGGTTCCTCGCTGCGCGACAATGCCAAGGTCTCGGCCGCCGAATGGCTGCAGGCAGACGGCCCCAAGCTCGTCGGGCAGGAAGTCGTCACGCTCTCCACCACGCCAGCCTGGGTCAACGGCAAGCTGACGCCGCGGCCGATGAGCCTGCGCGTCTACGTTGCCCGCACCCGCGACGGCTGGCAGGTGATGCCCGGCGGCTTTGCCCGCATCGGCTCCGGCGCTGACGCAGCCGCCATCGCCATGCAGGCCGGCGGTTCGGCCGCCGACGTCTGGATCGTCAGCCAGAAGCCTGTCGAGCAGATGACGCTTCTGCCGGCCGAGGAAAGTTTTATCCGCATCATGCCCGGCAGCCTGCCGAGCCGGGCGGCCGACAACCTCTTCTGGCTCGGCCGTTATATCGAGCGGGCGGAAGGCGCATTGCGCATCCTGCGCGCCTGGCACGGCCGCTATGCCGAAACCGCCAATACCGAAATGCCGCTGTTGAAGGATATCACCGACTATCTGGCCGGGCTCGATATCGATACCAAGCAGCCGGTGCCCGACAGCCTGATGGCCAATATCAACAGCGCCCTGTTTTCGGCCAGCAACATCCGCGACCGCTTCTCCGCCGATGGCTGGCTGGCGCTCAACGACCTCGCCAAGACCGCGCGCAAATTCCAGTCGACGGTTCAGGCCGGCGACGACGCCACCCATGCGATGACCATCCTCTTGCGCAAGCTCGCCGGCTTTGCCGGTCTGGTGCATGAAAACATGTACCGCTTCACCGGCTGGCGCTTCCTGTCGATCGGCCGCTATCTGGAGCGCGGCCTGCACATGACCCGGCTGCTCGGCCATATGTCCGGCGAGGACGCACCGGACGGCGCCTATGACATGCTGCTTGAAATCGGCGACAGCGTCATGACCCACCGCCGCCGCTACAACGTCAATACCGCGGCGCTGACGGTCACCGACCTGCTGGCGCTCGATCCGCTCAACCCGCGCTCGATCCTCTACCAGCTGAACGAGATCAAGACCGAGGTCGAGCAACTGCCGAACGCCTTCTCCAATGGCCAGATGTCGCCCTTCTACCGTGAAGCCATGAAACTCCATGCCGGTCTCGCGGTGATGACCCCGGAAGCCATGAACGCATCGGTCTACAACCATCTGGAACAGGAACTGGGGCGCTTCTCCGACATCCTCGCGCAAACCTATCTCGGATAGGATATGACAGCCCTCACGCGCCGGATTTGAGAAGCCCATGCTCTACGACATCAATCTGCGGATCACCTATACCTACGAAGCCCCGGTTTCCGGCGGCCGGCATGTCGTGCGCGTGCTTCCCCTCTCGCTGCCGGACCGCCAGCGGCTGGTGGCCGGCACCGTCACCTGCACGCCGGCACCCGAGGAGCGCCGCGACAGCGTCGATTTCTTCGCCAATCCCGCCACCTCGATCCTGTTTCGCAAGCAGCATGAAAAGCTGGTGATCCGCATGCAGGCGCGCGTCCAGCTCGAGCCCCAGCCGCTGACCGCCGATTTTTCGCCCGATCTCGCCGGCTTTCCGGCCGAGCTTGCCAGCGTCTGGTCGCTCGATGCCAATTCGCCGCATCATTTCCTCGGTGCCAGCCCGCGCCTGCCCGACGATCCCGCGATTGCTTCCTATGCCCGCG
Source organism: Pararhizobium polonicum (assembly GCF_001687365.1). Classification (GTDB taxonomy): domain Bacteria; phylum Pseudomonadota; class Alphaproteobacteria; order Rhizobiales; family Rhizobiaceae; genus Pararhizobium; species Pararhizobium polonicum. Next base: position 226,747 of record NZ_LGLV01000007.1, on the reverse strand, counting down.
GCATCGCCAAACCCGGCATGACGGTCCGCCAGATCGCCACCGCCATCTGCGCCGAGATCCACAAGGATTTCGTCTACGATCCGAAGGCAACCACCGTCGACACCACGCCGCGCGAGGCCTTCAAGCTGAAACGCGGCGTCTGCCAGGATTTCACCCACGTGATGATCACCGCCCTGCGCAGCCTCGGCATCCCCGCCGGTTACGTCAGCGGCTTCTTGCGCACCATCCCGCCACCGGGCAAGGAGCGCCTCGAAGGCGCCGATGCCATGCATGCCTGGGTGCGGTTCTGGTGCGGAACCGCCTCCGGCTGGCTCGAACTCGACCCGACCAACAATATTTTTGCAGGATTGGATCATATTGTCGTCGGCCATGGCCGCGACTACAGCGATGTCGCCCCCGTCATCGGTGTCCTGAAAAGCTACGGATCGCACAAGACCGAACAGGCCGTCGACGTCATTCCGTTGAAGTGACCCAAAACGGGAACGTCCGCCGTCCCCTTTCCGCACACCGGAGCAGCCTCAACAGCCTGCATTTGCGGGATCGTTAAAATTATCATCAATTTCAACTTCCACGATCAACCCGACCGTAACACTTACCGGATAAAGGTCGCTCCATTGAAAATCACGTCTGTTTTGTGTGGGGAAAAATGGCAAAGCGTTCACTTCTTCTGCAGTCCTGTTCAAAATTTACTGGCGACCGCCGCGGCAATTTCGGCATGATGACGGCACTGTTGCTGCCGGTCCTGCTCGCCTCGGGCGGCGTCGCGATAGACCTGACCAATATGATGATGGCCAAGAACCATCTGCAGGACGCCACCGATGCGGCAGCACTCGCCGCGTCCTCGGCTCTTGCAAACCAGACATCGACCCAGGCGCAGGCCAAGCTGATGGCCAAGGACTTCGTCAAGGCCCAGATGCAGAACTGGAAGTCGTCCAGCATGACTCCGGAAGAGCTGGCCGCTTTTAACGAGGCTTTTTCCGCCACGGTCGTTGATATCGAGGAACAAACGGTCACGGTCGGCATGGGAAATAGCAAGACCTACAATGTCCAGGTCTCGTCGAGCTTCAGCGTCCCGCTCAATTCCATGACCCAGCTGCTCGGCATGAAACAAACCACGATCGGCACGACCAGCAAGTCAATCGGTGCCACCGAAGCGAAGAATGCGCTCTCGATGTTCCTGGTTCTCGATCGCTCCGGCTCGATGGCGTGGAAGACCAACGCAATCGATACCACCAGCAAATCCTGCTATACCTATCAGGAAAGCGACTGGCCCAGGGCCACGTGGAGCACACCTTGCTACGTGGCGAAGATCACGTCGCTCAAACTCGCCGTCGGCAATCTGCTTGCCCAGTTGAAGACCGCCGATCCGGACTCCAAATACGTCCGGACCGCGAGCGTGTCGTACAGCAGCCAAAAGGACAACACCGGTGCCCTCGCGTGGGGCACGGCATCAGCCCTGAGCTATGTCAATTTGCTTACCGCAGAGGGTGGCACGGATTCGAGCGGCGCATTCAAGGCCGCCCTTGCTGCACTGACACTGCCAAAGACGGATAAAAGCTCGGAAGAAAAACTCCACGAGGCAAAGAACGGCCAAACCGACCCGAAAAAATACATCGTTTTCATGACCGACGGCGAAAACAACTTTTACGGCGGCAAACAAGGCACCGGCAACGACACGAAGTCCGATAATGATACGAAGTTGGCTTGTGAATCGGCCCGGACCAATAAGATCGAGGTCTTCACCGTCGCCTTCATGGCGCCGACACGCGGCCAGACCCTTCTGAGATATTGCGCAACCGATGCCAGCCATTATTTCCAAGCGGAAAACAGTGCCGCCCTTATCTCCGCCTTCAAGACGATCGGTGAAAAAGCATCCAACTTGACCGTTCGACTGACACAGTAAGACGGAAGAAACGCACAGTAACGAGCCCGCCCGAAACATCGAGGCGGGCTTTTTTGCGTGTTATCGCCGCCCCCACCAGAACATCGGCGCGCAGACGTCCGGCAATTCGCAAGCCGTTTCGAAGACGCGGCCGGATCAATTTTCATCTTATTGAAAACGCTATTGCAAGCGCTTCGTATCGGTGCATAAATCGCTTATATGCCCCGTTGGTGTCCGCCTCCGGTCTCCCAAACCGCACGCAGAGGGTAACCCTTTTCCATGATCGATCGTTTGTCCAACGAAAAAATTCCCAGCGCCGCGCCCCGCGAATCGAACGCTGGAGTTCTCGCCCAGGAAATCATCGAACGCCTCACCTACCGCATCGGCAAGGACCCGAAAGTCGCCAAGCCCCACGACTGGCTGACGGCCGCGATCCTCGTCGTGCGCGACCGCATCACCGACAAATGGATGGAATCGACCCGCAAGGCCTACGCCACCGATGCCAAGCGGGTCTATTACCTCTCGCTCGAATTCCTGATCGGCCGCCTGATGCGCGATGCCGTCACCAATATCGGCCTGATGGACGAACTGCGCGAGGCGCTTGCCTCCTTCGGCGTCGATATCGATGTCATCGCCGCCCTTGAGCCGGATGCAGCGCTCGGCAACGGCGGTCTCGGCCGTCTGGCTGCCTGTTTCATGGAATCGATGGCGACCGTCGATATCCCGGCCTATGGCTATGGCATCCGCTACGTGCACGGCCTCTTCCGCCAGCAGATGGCCGATGGCTGGCAGGTGGAGCTGCCGGAAACCTGGCTTGCCCACGGCAACCCCTGGGAATTCGAGCGCCGCGAAAGCTCCTACGAAATCGGTTTCGGCGGCTCGGTCGAAACCGTCAATGTCGACGAGGAAGTGACCCGCTACGTCTGGAAACCGGCCGAGCGCGTCATCGCCACGGCCTGCGATACGCCGGTGGTCGGCTGGCGTGCCAAGCGCGTCAACACCCTGCGCCTGTGGACCGCCCATCCGATCGATCCGATCCTGCTCGACGCCTTCAATGCCGGCGACCACATCGGCGCGCTGCGCGAAAGCAACAAGGCGGAAAGTCTCGCCCGCGTCCTCTATCCGGCCGACGCCACGCCTGCCGGCCAGGAACTGCGCCTGCGCCAGGAGTTCTTCTTCTCCTCCGCCTCGCTTCAGGACATCCTGCGCCGCCATCTGCAGCAATATCCGGATTTCACCTCGCTCGCCGACAAGGTCGCCATCCAGCTCAACGACACCCATCCGGCCGTCTCCGTCGCCGAACTCGTCCGCCTTTTGACCGACGTGCACGGCATGGATTTCGAAGCCGCCTGGGATATCGCCCGCCACACCTTCTCCTACACCAACCACACGCTTCTGCCGGAAGCGCTGGAAACCTGGCCGGTGCCGCTATTCGAGCGCCTGTTGCCGCGCCACATGCAGATCGTCTACGCGATCAACGCCAAGATCCTGCTGGAGGCGCGCAAGCAGAAGAGCCATAGCGACCAGGAGGTCCGCAATATCTCGCTGATCGACGAGAGCGGCGACCGCCGCGTGCGCATGGGCAATCTCGCCTTTGTCGGCTCGCACTCTATCAACGGCGTTTCCGCCCTTCATACCGAGCTAATGAAGGAAACGGTCTTTGCCGATCTCCATCGGCTCTACCCGACACGCATCAACAACAAGACCAACGGCATTACCCCGCGCCGCTGGCTGATGCAGTGCAATCCCGACCTGGTGACGCTGATCCGCGGCGCCATCGGCGATGAATTCATGGACAATACCGAAGCCCTGCAGGCCCTCGACGCCTTTGCCGACAAGCCCGACTTTCAGGAGCAGTTCGCAAGGATCAAGCGGTCCAACAAGGTCAAGCTCGCCCAACTGGTCCAGAGCCGCATGGGCATCCGGCTCGATCCGTCAGCGATGTTCGATATCCAGATCAAGCGCATCCACGAATACAAGCGCCAACTGCTCAACATCGTCGAGGCGATTTCGCTCTACGACCAGATCCGCTCGCATCCCGAACTCGACTGGGTGCCGCGGGTCAAGCTGTTCGCCGGCAAGGCGGCGCCGAGCTATCACAATGCCAAGCTGATCATCAAGCTTGCCAATGATGTCGCCAAGGTCATCAACAACGACCCGTCGGTGCGCGGCCTTCTGAAGATCGTCTTCATTCCCAACTACAACGTCTCGCTGGCCGAGATCATGGTCCCGGCGGCAGACCTTTCGGAGCAGATTTCGACGGCCGGCATGGAAGCGTCGGGAACCGGCAACATGAAATTCGCGTTGAACGGGGCGCTGACCATCGGAACGCTGGATGGCGCCAACGTCGAAATGCGGGACTGGGTCGGTGCGGACAACATCAAGATTTTCGGAATGACGGCGGACGAAGTCTCCAAGGTGCGCGCCGAGGGTCACAACCCCCGCGCCATCATCGAGCAGTCGCGCGAGCTGTCGCAGGCGCTGTTTGCGATTTCCTCCGGCGTCTTCTCGCCGGATGACCGCAACCGCTTCACCGGCCTGATCGATGGCATCTACAATCACGACTGGTTCATGGTGGCGGCCGATTTCGATGCCTATGCCACGGCGCAGCGCGAGGTGGACGCCATCTGGACCGATACGGCCAGCTGGTATTCCAAGACCATCCGCAACACCGCGCGCATGGGCTGGTTTTCCTCCGACCGTACAATCCGGCAATATGCCGGGGAAATCTGGAGAGCTGGATGACAATAGTGCCAAAAGACGCCACGCCTGCCGTCCCGCCAGCCAGCCTGTCGACGGAAGAGATAGCGGCGATCCTCGCTGGCACGCATAGCAATCCGTTCGCAGCCCTCGGCGTCCATCCGGCCGGCAAGGACTTCGTTGCCCGCTGTTTCATCCCCGGCGCCGAGACGGTGAGCGTCGAGACACTGGCCGGCAAGGATATCGGCGCGCTTGCCCGGCGCGACGATGCCGGCTTCTTCGAAGGCCCGGTTGCCGTCAAGAAGACCCAGCCGGTCCGCTACCGCGCCCGCAATCCCGGCGGCGAGTGGACCGTCACCGATCCCTACAGCTTCGGTCCCGTGCTCGGGCCGATGGACGACTATTACATCCGCGAAGGCTCGCATCTGCGGCTGTTCGACAAGATGGGCGCGCATCCGATCAGGCACGACGGCTCCGACGGATTTCACTTCGCCGTCTGGGCGCCCAATGCGCGGCGCGTCTCGGTCGTCGGCGATTTCAACGAATGGGATGGCCGCCGGCATGTCATGCGGCTGCGTCAGGACACCGGCATCTGGGAAATCTTCGTGCCCGATGTCCAGTCCGGCGCCATCTACAAATACGAGGTTGTCGGCAAGAACGGCGAACTGCTGCCGCTGAAGGCCGATCCCTTTGCCCGCCGCTCGGAACTGCGCCCGAAGAATGCGTCGGTGACGACGGGCGAGATCGCGCAGGTCTGGCAGGACGAGGCGCACCGGGCCCATTGGGCAAGCGTCGATGCGCGCCGCCAGCCGATCTCGATCTATGAAGTCCATGCCGCTTCCTGGCAGCGCCGCGACAATGGCGACATGCTGACCTGGGACGAGATGGCCGAACGGCTGATCCCTTACTGCGTCGACATGGGCTTTACCCATATCGAGTTCCTGCCGGTCACCGAATATCCCTACGATCCGTCCTGGGGATACCAGACCACCGGCCTTTATGCGCCGACCGCCCGCTTCGGCGAGCCGGAAGGTTTTGCCCGCTTCGTCAACGGTGCCCACAAGGTCGGCGTCGGCGTCATTCTGGATTGGGTTCCAGCGCATTTCCCGACCGATGCGCATGGCCTGCGCTGGTTCGACGGCACCGCCCTTTACGAGCACGAGGATCCGCGCCAAGGCTATCACCCCGACTGGAACACCGCGATCTACAATTTCGGCCGCGCCGAGGTGTTTTCCTACCTCGTCAACAATGCGCTCTACTGGGCGGAGAAATTCCACCTCGATGGCCTGCGCGTCGATGCGGTCGCCTCGATGCTCTATCTCGACTATTCCCGCAAGCACGGCGAATGGGTGCCGAACGAGTATGGCGGCAACGAAAACCTCGACACGGTCCGCTTCCTGCAGACCATGAACAAGGAAGTCTATGGCAGCCATCCCGGCATCATCACCATCGCCGAGGAATCCACCTCCTGGCCGAAAGTCTCCGCCCCGGTTCATGCCGGCGGACTGGGCTTCGGCTTCAAGTGGAACATGGGCTTCATGCACGACACGCTGCAATATCTGCAGCGCGAGCCGATCCACCGCAAGCACCACCACAACGACCTGACCTTCGGCCTGCTCTATGCCTTCAGCGAGAATTTCGTGCTGCCGCTTTCCCACGACGAGGTGGTGCACGGCAAGGGTTCGCTGATCGCCAAGATGGCCGGAGACGACTGGCAGAAATTCGCCAATCTGCGCGCCTACTATGGATTCATGTGGGGCTACCCCGGCAAGAAGCTGCTGTTCATGGGCCAGGAATTCGCCCAGTGGCAGGAATGGGCGGAAGACCGTTCGCTCGACTGGAACCTGCTCGAATACCCGATGCACGAGGGCATGCGCCGGTTGGTGCGTGACTTGAACGGCACCTACCGCAACAAGGCGGCACTTCACGCCCATGACTGCGAAGGCGACGGCTTCGAATGGCTGATCGCCGACGACCGCGAGAATTCGGTCTTTGCTTGGCTGCGCAAGGCGCCCGGCGAAAAGATGATCGCCGTGATCAGCAACTTCACCCCCGTCTACCGGGAGAATTACACCATACCGCTGCCCGTGGAGGGGCGGTGGAAGGAGATCCTCAACAGCGATGCCGAGATCTACGGCGGCAGCGGAAAGGGCAACGGAGGGGCCGTCCAGGCGGTAAAAAACAGTTCAGGCATGATAACGGCCACCATCACATTGCCGCCACTTGCGACATTGATGCTGGAGCAGGATTAGCGCGTTGCAAGGCCGGCCGCAGGGCCTGGCCGGGCGGCACGTCAGAAGAATATTTGGAGAGGACACTGGTCCAAAGGACGGCTGTACCGCTCCTGGGAACCATACTATCGGGAGGAAAATCAATGGAAAAACGAATACAGCCCCTCGCCCGTGACGCAATGGCCTATGTCCTTGCCGGCGGCCGCGGAAGCCGCCTGAAGGAACTGACCGACCGTCGCGCCAAGCCCGCGGTCTATTTCGGCGGCAAGGCCCGCATCATCGACTTCGCGCTGTCCAACGCGCTGAACTCCGGTATCCGCCGCATCGGCGTCGCCACGCAGTACAAGGCGCATTCGCTGATCCGCCACCTGCAGAACGGCTGGAACTTCTTCCGCCCCGAACGAAACGAAAGCTTCGACATCCTGCCCGCCTCCCAGCGCGTCTCCGAGACGCAGTGGTACGAAGGCACCGCCGACGCCGTCTATCAGAACATCGACATCATCGAGGATCATGGCGTCGAATACATGGTCATCCTGGCCGGCGACCATATCTATAAAATGGACTACGAACTCATGCTGCAGCAGCATGTGGACAGTGGCGCCGACGTCACCATCGGCTGCCTCGAGGTGCCGCGCATGGAAGCCACCGGCTTCGGCGTCATGCATGTCGACGAAAAGGACCAGATCATCGCCTTCGTCGAAAAGCCGGCCGACCCGCCGGGCATTCCCGGCAATCCGGAGATGGCGCTGGCGTCGATGGGCATCTACGTCTTCCACACCAAGTTCCTGATGGACGTGCTGCGCCGCGATGCCGCCGATCCGACGTCGAGCCGCGACTTCGGCAAGGACATCATCCCCTATATCGTCCAGCACGGCAAAGCCGTTGCCCACCGCTTCAACCAGTCCTGCGTCCGCTCCGATTTCGAGCGCGAGGCCTACTGGCGCGATGTCGGCACGATCGACGCCTACTGGCAGGCCAATATCGACCTCACCCACGTCACCCCGGAACTCGACATCTACGACGGCACCTGGCCGATCTGGACCTTCGCCGAAATCAAGCCGCCGGCGAAATTCGTCCATGACGACGAAAACCGCCGCGGCTCGGCGACCTCCTCGCTGGTGTCAGGCGACTGCATCATTTCCGGCGCCTCGCTCAACCGCTCGATGCTGTTTACCGGGGTGCGGGTCAATTCCTACTCCCGTCTCGACGGCGCCGTGATCCTGCCGAACGTCAGGATCGGCCGGCATACGCAGCTGAGCAATGTCATCATCGACAGCCGCGTCGTCATTCCGGAAGGCCTTGTCGTCGGCGAAGATCCGGAATTCGATGCCAAGCGTTTCCGCCGCTCGGAAAACGGCGTCTGCCTGATTACCCAGGCGATGATCGACAAGCTGGACATGTGAGCATGGAGGTTCTGTCCGTCGCATCGGAAGTCTTTCCGCTGATCAAGACAGGGGGTCTCGCCGACGTGGCGGGCGCCCTGCCTTTTGCGATGAAGCCGCATGGCGTGCGCATGCGCACGCTGATGCCCGGTTATCCGACGGTCATGCAGAAGATCGTCAAGCCGCAGGTAATCGGCGGCTTCGACAATCTCTTCGGTTCTCCAGCCTCGATCCTCGCGGTGGATCACGACGGCCTCGATCTTCTCGTGCTCGACGCGCCGCACCTGTTTGATCGCGACGGCGGCCCCTATGTCGATACGACGGGGCGTGACTATCCCGACAATTTCCGCCGCTTCGCCGCCCTGTCGCTGGCCGCGGCCGAGATCGCCGGCGGCCTGCTGCCGAGCTGGAAACCGGACCTCGTCCATGTCCATGACTGGCAGGCGGCGCTGACGCCGGTCTATATGCGCTTTGGCCCCGCGTATGCGGTACCCACGGTGCTGACCATCCACAACATCGCCTTCCAGGGTCAGTTCGGCCCGGATATCTTTGCGGAACTGGCGTTGCCGCCGGAAGCCTTTTCGATGAGCTATGTCGAATATTTCGGCGATGTCGGTTTCCTCAAGGGCGGCTTGCAGACGGCCAGCGCCATCACCACCGTCAGCCCCTCCTATGCCCAGGAAATCCTCACGCCCGAATTCGGCATGGGCTTCGAGGGCCTGCTGACCTCGCGCCTTTCCAGCCTCTCCGGCATCGTCAACGGCATCGACACCGATGTCTGGGACCCGCAGACGGACAGGCACATCGCCGAGACCTATAGCGCGACTTCGCTGAAGAAACGCGAAGCCAACCGCAAGGCGCTGTCAGCCCATTTCGGCTTCGACACTGCGCCCGGCCCGATCTTCTGCGTCGTCAGCCGGCTCACCTGGCAAAAGGGCATGGACGTGCTGGCCGAGGTGATCGACGATATCGTTCACAATGGCGGCAAGCTGGCCGTGCTCGGCTCCGGCGATCCGGCGCTGGAAAGCGCCTTCATCGCCGCCGCGGCGCGCTATCCCGGCCGGGTCGGCATGGCGGTCGGCTACAACGAGCCGCTGTCGCACCTGATGCAGGCGGGCGCCGACGCCATCCTCATCCCCTCGCGCTTCGAGCCCTGCGGCCTCACCCAGCTTTACGGCCTGCGCTACGGCTGCGTGCCGATCGTTGCCCATACCGGCGGCCTTGCCGATACGATCATCGATGCCAACGAGGCAGCGCTGTCAGCCAAGGTCGCGACCGGTTTCCAGTTCTCGCCAGTCTCCGCTGCGAGCTTGCGCCAGGCCCTGCGCCGCGCCTTTACCGCCTACCGGCAACCGAAACTCTGGGCCCGCCTCCAGGCCCAGGGCATGAAATCAGACGTTTCCTGGGATATGAGCGCGCATCGTTATGCCGATCTTTATTCCAGTCTTCTTGCGAAAGGCTAAGACCATGATCAGAACCGTTCAAACCACGCCCTACAAGGACCAGAAGCCCGGAACCTCCGGCCTGCGCAAGAAGGTGCCGGTCTTCCAGCAGACGAATTATGCCGAGAATTTCATCCAGTCGATCTTCAACAGCCTCGAAGGCTTCAGGGGCGAAACGCTGGTGATCGGCGGCGACGGCCGCTACTACAACCGCGAGGTCATCCAGATCGCCATCAAGATGGCGGCGGCCAACGGCTTCGGCCGCGTGCTCGTCGGCCGTGGCGGCATCCTGTCGACGCCGGCCGCCTCCAACGTCATCCGCAAGTACAAGGCCTTCGGCGGCATCGTCTTGTCGGCCAGCCACAATCCCGGCGGCCCGACCGAGGATTTCGGCATCAAGTACAATATCGGCAATGGCGGCCCGGCCCCGGAAAAGGTCACCGACGCGATCTATGCCGGCACAAGGACGATCGAGACCTACAAGATCGCCGAGGTGGCCGACATCAATCTCGATACGGAAGGCAGCCAGAACGTCGCCGGCATGGAAGTCGTCGTCATCGATCCGGTCACCGACTATGCCGAACTGATGGAAAAGCTGTTCGACTTCCCGGCGATCCGCAACCTGATCGGCGGCGGCTTCCGCATCGTCTTCGATGCCATGAGCGCGGTGACCGGCCCCTATGCCAAGGAAATCCTCGAAAACCGGCTGGGCGCCGCCAAGGGCTCGGTACTCAACTTCATTCCGCTGCCCGATTTCGGCGGCCACCATCCGGACCCCAACCTCGTCCATGCCCGCGCGCTCTATGAGGAGATGATGGGCGATGACGCGCCGGACTTCGGCGCGGCCTCGGACGGCGACGGCGACCGCAACCTGATCATCGGCAAGGGCATCTTCATCACCCCCTCCGACAGCCTGGCCATGCTGGCCGCCAATGCCAGCCTCGCCCCGGGTTATTCCAAGGGCCTTGCCGGCATCGCCCGCTCGATGCCGACCAGCGCTGCCGCCGACCGCGTCGCCGAAAAGCTCGGCATCGGCATCTACGAGACGCCGACCGGCTGGAAATTCTTCGGCAACCTGATGGATGCCGGCCTCGTCACCATCTGCGGCGAGGAAAGTGCCGGCACCGGCTCCAACCACGTGCGCGAAAAGGACGGCCTCTGGGCGGTGCTGCTCTGGCTCAACATTCTGGCCGTGCGCATGGAAAGCGTCCAGGATATCGCCCGCCAGCATTGGACCACCTATGGCCGCAACTACTATTCCCGCCACGACTATGAAGAGGTCGACGCGGACGCCGCCAACGGCCTGGTGACGGCGCTGCGCGACCAGCTCGCCACCCTGCCCGGCAAGACCTTCGGCAAGCTGAAAGTCGCCACCGCCGACGACTTTTCCTACAATGATCCGATCGACAAATCGGTCAGCAACAACCAGGGCATCCGCATCCTGTTCGAAGGCGGCTCCCGCGTCGTCTTCCGCCTGTCGGGCACCGGCACCTCGGGCGCAACCCTGCGCGTCTATATCGAACGCTACGAACCCGATGCCTCCAGGCACGACACCGAGACGCAAGCAGCCCTTGCCGACCTGATCGCCGTCGCCGACGAGATCGCCGGCATCAAGACCCGCACCGGCCGCACCGAACCGACTGTCATTACCTGACCGGATGCGTTAGAGGGAGGCGTATGGAGAAAGACCCCCTCTGGCCTGTCGGCCATCTCCCCCACAAGGGGGGAGAGATCCTGCCGCAAAAGCTTGTTTTTAAGCCACGGACAGAACGGCAGGCCAAGCCCCTCCCCCTTGTGGGGAGGGGTTGGGGAGGGGACTTTTTTCATATGCGATAGCCTTGCCCCTAAACCAAACCCAGCCACGAAAGAACCGCGACAATGACCGACGACGAACTTGTCGCCCTCTACAAGGCCGGAAAATTCAAGGAAGCGCTGACGGCCGCCATCGGCGAAAACGGCAAATCCAAATCCACCCCCACCCGCCTCGTCATGGACAAGCAGGCCGGCAAGCTGCGCTGCTACCGGGGCAACAAGCGCGTCGAGAAGGACGCACAGGGTGAGTGGCAGCTGGTGAAACTGCTGGGGTGATAGCCCTATCGTCGGCCTTTACGGCACCGGCCGCCCGCTTGCCACTTCCAGAACCTGAAACCAGTCCTGCAGATCGAATTCGATCTCCGTCGCCCGCGCCAGCGCCGTCACCCGTTCAGGATCGGTCGAACCGATGATCGGCAGTGGCTTCGACGGCAGGCGCAGCAGCCAGGCAAGCGCCATCGTGCCCGGACCGGGCATTCCATAGTGCTCCGCAAGGCTGGTCAAAAGATCGACGAGCTGCGGATTGCCTTTCTCCCGGTCAAACAGACGGCCGCCCCCCAGCGGCGACCACGCCATCGGCACAATCCCGTAATTGACGCATGCGTCCAGCGTCCCATCATAGAGCGGCGCAGTGTGCGTCACCGAAAGCTCGATCTGGTTTGCCATCAGCGGAATGGTCAGTTTCGATTGCAGCATCGAAAACTGCGATGGCGTATAGTTCGAAACACCCACGGCCCGCGTCTTGCCTTCTGCAACCAGCGCTTCCAGAACCTCTGCCACCTCGGCTGCGTCCAGCAGGGGATCGGGCCGGTGCAGAAGCAGCAGATCGACATGATCGACCTTCAGGTTGCGCAGCGAATTCTCCAGCGACCGGCGGATATGATCCGCCGTGCTGTTATAGTGCTTGACGCGATGCTCCGGACGCGCCGGGCCGGTCAGCGCGATGCCGCATTTCGTCACCAGCTCGATCCTGTTGCGCAGGTCCGGGCGGGTGGCCAGCATCTCGCCGAACAGCGCCTCGACGCGGTAGCCGCCATAGATATCCGCATGGTCGATCGTGGTAATCCCTGCATCGAGGCAGGTATCGACGGTGCGGGCGATCGAGGCGATCTCGCTCGTTTCCCGGTTGTTGGCGATGCGAAAGGCGCCCCAGACCAGCCGCGAAAATTCCGGACCGTCACGATGAATCTTGAGGCGGGACGCGATAGTGCTGGATGACATGGCGCTCACTCGGCGGTTTGTGAAACGGACGAGACCGGTTCACGGCTGCGGTCTCCAACGTATAGAGGCCTGACAAACCCGGCACAACGGATGGACACGAAACCGCCCCTCGACACAAAAATCATCCCCGTAAATCCCCGCCTTTGAAACCTGTGTCATCCTGACGTCGTTCCGCCCATGGATACGCTGCCAGACGTGGCAGTGAGGCGGGGCCGGTGCCGGATGGTGGACAGACGTAAGCCTTCATCCGGTGGACGAACAGAAAAAGGTTTCCCTCCGCAGGCTGAAGCTGCTGCGGGCGTGCTTGTGAGCACACAGGGTTGACGCGAATGTCGGCCGTAGAGGAACCGGAGTTGCCGCCGACGACCACCGAACGGGGCGCTGGAAGGCGTCATATAAAATTACTTTGTCCTCGGCACTTTTCAGCGCCCCGGCCAAGTGAATGAACAAGCAAAACCACGGCGGATCTTCCGGGCGTGGGCAAAGGTGTTGATGTCGGTGGTCTCAACACCAGAACCATGATTTTGCGATCTCGCTGCCGGCTTCCCGGCGCGTCACGCCGATATCCTGAAGCTGCTCGTCGCTGAGTTCGGAAAGGGCGATCCGGCCGCTGCGTTTCTCGAAATAACGGGCCACCTGCGAAAGCAAGGCCAGCCAGCGGCTTTTCAGGGATATCCGGCGCGACGGGACAGCATCCGGCGCCAGCAATTCCGGTTTGTCGCCGGGGTAGTCCATCGTCATCTCGGTCAATCTCCGCGTTCAACTCCCCTCACCATGCGCTGGATTTTGATATTAAAGAAGATTATGATCTTTATGCTTTCCATAAGGAATTCTTCGGTGTCTCTCAGCCTCGACCAGCTCCACTCCTTCATTCACGTCGCCGAGCTCGGAAGCTTTACGGCCGCCGCCGAAAAGGTCGGCCTCACCCAGCCGGCCATCAGCCTCCAGATCAAGCTGCTGGAACAGCGCCTCGGCGTCCGGCTGATCGAACGGGTCGGTCGGCGCGCGCAGCCGACCCCGGCGGGCCACGACCTTCTCGTTCACGCCCGACGGATCATCCAGGACGTGGCCGGGGCCGAAGAGGCGATGATCCCGCACCGGAGCAGCGTTGCGGGCCGCGTCCGCATCGGCAGCGGCGCCACGGCCTTCATCCACCTGCTGCCGCAGGCGATCCTCAAGGCGAAAACCGGAATGCCCGGCCTGGACATCACGGTTCGCATCGGCAATGCCCATGACATCCTGCTCGATCTGGAATCGAATGTGCTCGATCTCGCCGTGGTCACCCTGCCGGCATCGGGACGATCGCTTGCGGTCGAGGAGTTCTACGAGGATGAACTGATGGCCGTCGCCCCCAAAGGCACGGCGATGCCCCCGCAGGGACCGGACGCCGCCTTCATGAATGAGCAGACGCTCCTCGTCTACGAAGGCGGCAACACCCGCCGCAGCATCGAGCAATGGATGTCCGCCGGCGGCATCCGGCTCAAGCCCGCCATGGAGTTCGGCAGCGTCGAGGCGATCAAGGAACTGGTCGCCGCCGGTCTCGGATGGTCCATCCTGCCCGGACTGTCGCTGAAGCGGGACCGGAGCGACTTTCTGGAAGCCTGCCCGGTCCGCCCGAAGCTGGTGCGCAAGCTGGGCATCGTCATGCGCCGCGACAAGCATCTCACCCGCGGGCTGCGGGAGGTCGTAAAGGCGCTTCGGGACGCGAAAACGATGCCGGTGGGAGGCTGATGGTAGGTCCACCGCCCCCTCGAGGGGAGGGTGAAACATACCGCTTGCAACATCCGCCAAAGCGGGGACAAATCGCTGTTAAACCAATCCGGTACGAAGCCGCATCCCGACTGCTCCCCGCCCGCCAGTTCAAGGTGACCCGATGCCAGACCCCACCGCCATCTTTCCCCCCGGAGCCACGCCAACACCGAACGGAACCGAATTCGCCGTCTGGTCCGCCTCCGCCTCCGGCATCGAACTCTGCCTCTACGACGCAACCGGCGACCGGGAAATCCGCCGCCTGCCGATGCAGAAGGGAACGGATGGCTGGCACCGGCTGTCCGTCTCGCAGGCTCCTGCCGGCACCCGCTACGGCTTTCGCGCCTGGGGGGCCTATGCGCCGGATGACGGTCTCTGGTTCGATCCCGCCAAACTGCTGGTCGACCCCTATGCCCGCGAACTCGACCGCCCCTTCCGCCATGATCCGCGCCTGTCCGTCTTCGGCGACGACACCGCCGATCTCGTGCCGAAAGCCATCGTCACGGAGCTACGGACCGTGCAGCCGCAAGCCCCGCTTTTTGAGACCGGCGGCCTGATCTACGAAATCGCCGTGCGGCCCTTCACCATGCTGCATCCGGGCATTCCGGAGCCCCTGCGCGGCACGGTCGCGGCGCTCGCCCATCCCGCCGTCATCGCCCATCTGAAGCGCATCGGCGTCTCCGCCGTCGAGCTGATGCCGATCACCGCCTGGATCGACGAGCGCCACCTGCCGCCGCTGGGGCTGACCAACGGCTGGGGCTACAATCCCATCGCCTTCATGGCGCTCGACCCGCGCCTCGTGCCCGGCGGCATGGCCGAGCTGCGCGACACCGTGGCAGCGCTGCATGAAGCAGGCATCGGCGTCATCCTCGATCTGGTCTTCAACCATTCCGGCGAAAGCGACCGGCTGGGCGCGACGCTGTCGATGCGCGGCCTCGACAACCAAACCTACTATCGCCACGCCGAAGGCCGGCCCGGCGAACTGATCAACGACACCGGCTGCGGCAACACGATCGCCTGCGACCACCCCGTCGTGCGCCAGCTCATCCTCGACAGCCTGCGCCATTTCGTGAATACCGCCGGCATCGACGGCTTCCGTTTCGATCTCGGCTCCATTCTCGGCCGCGATGCGAACGGTTTCCGCAGCGATGCCGCCCTCTTCACCGAAATACTGGCCGATCCGGTGCTGAAGGACCGCGTCCTGATCGCCGAACCGTGGGATATCGGCCCGGGCGGCTACCAGCTCGGCAATTTCCCGGCCCCCTTTCTCGAATGGAATGACCGGGCCCGCGACGACCTGCGCCGCACCTGGCGCGGCGACCGTCCCATCGTCGGCGCTCTGGCAACGGCGCTGGCCGGCTCGTCGAATATCTTTTCCCGAAACGGCGGCCAGCAAACCCGCAGCGTCAATTTCATCGCCGCCCATGACGGCTTCACGCTGATGGATCTCGTCTCCTATGCCGGCAAGCACAACGAAGCCAACGGCGAGGACAATCGCGACGGCCACAGCGACAACCAGTCCTGGAACAATGGCGCCGAGGGCGCGACGGACGATCCGGACATTCTGGCCTTCCGCGGCCGCGATGTGATGGGCCTGCTGTCGACCCTGTTTGCCACGCGTGGCACCATCATGCTGACGGCCGGCGACGAAGGCGGCCGCAGCCAGCGCGGCAACAACAACGCCTATTGCCAGGACAACGCCATCACCTGGGTCGACTGGGCGGCGCTTGACGACACGCTCATCGCCCACACCGCCGCCCTGTCGCAGATCCGCCTGCGCTTCGATGTCTTCCGCGAAACCGCCTTCTTCACTGGAAACGGCGATGTCGAATGGCTGCGGCTCGACGGCCAGCCGATGGGCGTCGCGGACTGGGAGAGCGACACCACCGACACTCTGGCGATGCTGCTGACCACCGGGGACGCCGTTCAGGACAAACGCACCCGGCTTGCCGTGGTGATCAACCGCAGTCACGCGCCGCAGCCGTATCAATTGCCAGTGCGGCCGGGTGTCCGCTGGCAAACCCTCCTGCCCCCGGCCGATACCGGCAGCGGCACGATCGCCGCCCGCAGCGTCAGTTTCCTCGCCGAAATATTATGAGCCTATACGGCCCGCCTGATTGCCGTTTTTCAAAAGAGCGGCATATAGAGAAAACGGGGGGATGTTTTTGATCGGAAGAGAGAATGCCGCAGGAAATTTCACTGTCTGACGTCAAGGATCTGGTCGGCAAGGAAATCGGGATCTCCGACTGGATAACCGTATCGCAAAAAACCATCGACGGTTTTGCCGATGCCACCGACGACCACCAGTTCATCCATACCGACCCGGTGCGCGCCGCCGCCGAAACGCCCTTCGGCGGCACGATCGCACACGGGTTTCTGTCACTCTCGCTCTTGTCGGCGATGAACTACAATTGCGTGCCGCGCGTGCGCGAGCAGACCATGGGCATCAACTACGGCTTCGACAAGGTGCGCTTCATGACGCCGGTGAAAAGCGGCGCCAAAGTGCGCGGCCGTTTCACCATGGCCGAGGCGCGCTTTCGCGGCGCCGGCATGCTGATGGTCACCTATGACGTCACCGTTGATATCGAGGGCGAACGCAAACCGGCGCTCACCGCCACCTGGCTGACGATCATCCAGTTCGACCCGAAGGACCGGCCGGACGATGCCTGAAGAACCCGCGACAGACCAGACCGTCCGTCTCGCGTTCGAAAAGCAGGCCAGCGCCTGCCGTGGTCTCGGCTCGCCCTTTACCGCGCAGCTGTGCACGCTGGCTGCCGGACGGCTGACGGCCAGACGGTCGAAAAGGCCGATGCGGTGGACTGGCTGCAACGGCGGCTTCGGCCCGTCCACGAGGGCCATGTGCATGTGATCTACCATACGATCGCCTGGCAATATCTGCCCAGGGCTTCACAGGAAAGAGGCGATGCGCTGATTGCCGCCGCCGGAGCACGCGCAACGGCGAGCGCACCTCTGGCACGCCTGCAGATGGAGGCGGACGACCAGAAGCACAGCGCCGCACTCAGCCTGCAGATCTGGCCGTCAGGCGAAAGACACCCGATCGGCCGCGCCGATTTTCACGGCCGCTGGGTGGAATGGACCGGCTGGCCCGGGGCTCATTGAGGCACGTTGACTTCGACAGCGGCACGGCCCCTCACCCTAACCCTCTCCCCGCAAGCGGGGCGAGGGGACGACCGAGTTTGCGGCTTGGTCCTTCTCCCCGTCAGAACGGGGAGAAGGTGGCCGACAGGCCGGATGAGGGGCTGATCACATCAGCGCATGCTAACGACGATCAATTCCCCGCATCCTCGGCAGCCTCATTCAGAAGCGCCGAAACATAGGGCGAAAACGACCGCCAGCACTCGACCCGGAACGCATCTTCACCCGTGCGCAACAGCACGATCTCGGCCTTGGCCAGAACGGTGCGCGAGCAGGCGCCGACCGGGAAGGCGGCCAGCGACAGGTCCTGCGGGCAGCCGCCATTGATGGCCACTTCGGCGCCACGGCCCTTGACGAGGATCGCCGTGTTGCGGTGGGAGATGTCGGTCGCCGAATGCAGCACGCCGCTCGACGCGACCGCCGCCATCAGGTCGGCCTCGTTTTCGTCGATCACCAGCCACTCGTCCGGACCAAGCCAGAGCGCATGGCGGCCATTGGCGGAGGCCGAAGTCTTGGCCTTCACCGGCAGCGACAGGCCAAGCGCGCCGGACAGCGCGGCCACGGCATCGGGTTTGGCCCTGAGCGAGATCCGGGTTGCGGGTGCGGCGACGGAAAGCGAAGCGGCGCCGGAGCCGCCGTGGAAGCCTGCGAGAGGCAGGGTACGCGTTGCCAGATCAGCCCCAATCAGTTCAGCCATGGATACGGCCTCCTTCCTTGTCAAAGAACACCATATCGCTCACCTCGACGGCGATCGTCTTGTCCGGCATCGGCACATAGAGCGTCTGGCCGATCTTCGCCTTGCCGCCGGCCACCAGCGCCAGAGCGATCGAGCGGCCGCAGTTTTCCGACCAGTAGGACGAGGTCACATGGCCGATCATCGTCATCGGCAGCGGCTGGTTGGGATCGGCAACGATCTGCGCGCCCTCCTCCAGCACGGCCTTCGGATCCTTGGTCAGAAGGCCGACAAGCTGCTTGCGGCCATCGGCCACCAGATCGGGACGGCGCAGGCCGCGGATGCCGACGAAGTCCGGCTTTTTCTTGCCGACAGCCCAGGAAAGCGACGCATCGTCCGGGGTCACGGTACCGTCCGTATCCTGACCGACGATGATATAGCCCTTCTCGGCGCGCAGGATGTGCATCGCCTCGGTGCCATAGGCGCAGGCGCCGAGCGCTTGCGCCCGCTCATAGATCGCAGCCCAGACGGCCGGGCCGAAATCGGCAGGCACGTTGACTTCGAAGCCGGTCTCGCCGGTGAACGACATGCGGAACAACCGGGTCGGCACGCCGCAGACCTTGCCCTCGCGAACGCTCATATGCGGGAAGGCTTCGTTCGACAGATCGATACCCTCCACCAGCGGCGCGATGATTTCGCGCGCCTTCGGACCCTGGACCGCGATGACGGCCCACTGTTCGGTGGCAGAGGTCAGCCAGACGTTCAGATGCGGGAACTCGGTCTGGAGATAGTCCTCCATATGGTTCATGACGCGGGCAGCACCGCCGGTCGTCGTCGTCACATGGAAACGATCCTCCGCCATGCGGCCGACGACACCGTCGTCATAGACGAAGCCGTCCTCGCGCAGCATGATGCCATAGCGGCAGCGGCCGGGCTTCAGCGTATCCCAGCTGTTGGTGTAGATCAGGTTGAGGAACTGCGCCGCATCCGGGCCGACCACCTCGATCTTGCCGAGCGTCGAGGCATCGAAGATGCCGGCGACGTCGCGCACCGTCTTGCACTCGCGGTTGACGGCCTGATGCATGTCTTCGCCGGCACGCGGATAATACCAGGCGCGCTTCCATTGGCCGACATCCTCGAACACAGCACCCTGTGCTTCTTCCAGAGCATGCATCGGCGTCTTGCGGGTCGGGTCGAACAGTTCGCCGCGCGAATGGTTGATCAGCGTCCCGAACGTCACCGGCGTATAGGGCGCACGGAAGGTGGTGAGACCGACCTTGGGGATTTCGCGGCCGAGCGTTTCGGCGGCGATCGCCAGACCATGGATGTTGGACAGCTTGCCCTGATCGGTCGCCATGCCATTGGTGGTAAAGCGCTTGATGTGCTCGATCGAGTGCATGCCTTCGCGCACGGCAAGGCGGATATCCTTGGCGCAGACGTCGTTCTGGAAGTCGATGAAGGCCTTGACCGTGGTGTCCGGTCCGGCCCCTTCGGCGCTCCCGGCCATGCCGCCGGTCCAGGCAAAGGCGTTCGCGCCCTGAAGCGCGAGCTTTTCCGAAGCGGTGAAGCCGGATGCATTCGACATCAGCTCGCCGGCCGCCAGCGATTCCTCGATGGTTGCCTGCAGGTCGTTGGTGCCGTTGCAGGCGCCGACGGAGAGGCAATCCTGCGCGTAAGTGCCGGGCAGGAAGCGCTGGGTCTCATTGTCATAGGCGACCTTGCCGCGCGACTGCGAGAACATATGCACCGATGGCGTCCAGCCGGCCGACATCAGCAGCGCGTCGATGGCGATCTTGCGGGCAGCACCGCCGCCGTTGCGGGCAACGGACATCGAGGAAACCCTGAGCTTGCCGCCGGTATCGACGACGCCGTGACCGGCCAGAACCTCGATGCCGAGCGCCCGGGCTTCGGCCAGAACGCCCTCGCCCGGCTGCTCTCGGCTATCGACGATGGCAGCGATGGTGACACCGGCGCGCTTGAGGTCGAAGGCAGCTTCATAGGCCGAGTCGTTGGCCGTATAGACGCCGACCTTCTTGCCGACAGCGACGCCGAAATGGTTGAGGAAGGTCCGCGCCGCCGAGGCCAGCATGATGCCGGGCCGGTCGTTGTTGGCAAACACCATGTGGCGTTCGATGGCGCCGGTGGCGATGATGACGCGCTTGGCGCGGACCTGCCAGAGGCGCTCGCGCGGCAGCTTGCGATCGGGCTTGGCCAGATGTTCGGTGACGCGCTCGTTGAGGCCGACGAAATTCTGGGCGTAGTAGCCGAACGCCGTGGTGCGCGGCAGCACGGTGACGTTGTCCATCTTGGCGAGCTTCGCAGCCGTGCCTTGAGCCCAGGCAAAGCCGTCCTGACCGTCGATGGTGACGCTCTTGTCATAGTGCAGCGCCCCGCCGACTTCCGGCTGCTCGTCGCAGATGATGACACGGGCGCCGGTCTTGGCAGCAGCAAGCGCCGCCGAAAGGCCGGCCACGCCCGCACCGATCACCAGCACGTCGCAATGGGCGTAGCGGCTGGAATAATGGTCGGTATCGTCCTCGGTCGGCGAGACGCCGAGACCGGCGGCCGCGCGGATCTGCGGCTCGTAGACATGCTTCCAGGCCTGCTTCGGCCACATGAAGGTCTTGTAGTAGAAGCCGGCGGCAAAGAACGGTGCCAACAGGTTGTTGACCGCGCCGACGTCGAAGGAAAGCGACGGCCAGCGGTTCTGCGAGATCACCTTCATGCCGTCGAACACGTCCTGCACGGTGGCGCGCACGTTCGGCTGCTTGCGGGCGGCGTCGCGCTCGACGCCGATCAGCGCGTTCGGCTCTTCCGCACCGGCCGATACGATGCCGCGCGGGCGATGGTACTTGAACGAACGGCCGACGAGATGGACGCCGTTGGCCAGCAGTGCGGAGGCAACGGTATCGCCTTCAAGGGCCGCATAGCTCTTGCCATCGAAAAAGAAACGGGCGGTTTTTGCAGGGGTGAGACGGCCTGCACCGGGGATACGATTGGCGCCGCTCATTTCGCGTCCGACTCCGTGGCTTCATGGGTTTCGACTGGGGCGGCAGCGGCGGGACGCAGCGTGCTGACATCCGGCTTCGGCAGACCGGCCTTGTAGGTGGTCAGGAACTTGTCGCTGACGGTATCGCGGGCCGCATTGAAGAAACGGCCGCAGCCGTTCAGATGCCGCCAGCGCTCGAAGGTGAGGCCCTTGAAATTGTCGCGCAGGAAGAAGAACGCCTCGAATTCTTCATCCGTCATCTCGGTCATGTTGGTCGGACGGGCGATGTGGGCGTCGCCGGCCTGGCGGAATTCGAGCTCGGAACGCTCTTCCTCGCAATAGGGGCAATAGATCAGAAGCATGGTGTTTTCCCCTTAGTGCGCAACGGCCGCAGCGGCCGCTTCGTCGATCAGGCGGCCCGAGCGGAAGCGTTCCAGCGTGAACGGCGCGTTGATCTTGTGCGGCGCATCGTTGGCGATGGTATGGGCAAAGACATTGGCCGAGCCCGGCGTTGCCTTGAAGCCGCCGGTGCCCCAGCCGCAGTTGACGTAGAGGCCCTGAACCGGGGTCTTTGCCAGGATCGGCGAGCGGTCCGGCGTCACGTCGACGATGCCACCCCAGGAGCGCATCATCTTCATGCGGCGGAAGATCGGGAACAGCTCGCAGATCGCATCCAGCGTATGGGTGATGATCTGCAGGCCGCCGGTCTGCGAGTAGGACGAATACTGGTCGGTGCCGGCACCGATGACGAGCTCGCCCTTGTCGGACTGCGAGATATAGGCGTGCACGGTATTGGACATGACGACGCAGGGGAAGATCGGCTTGATCGGCTCGGAGACCAGCGCCTGCAGCGGATAGCTGACCAGCGGCATGCGCACGCCGGCCATTTCCATCAGCACCGAGGTATGACCGGCGGCAACGACGCCGACCTTCTTGGCATTGATCTGGCCGCGATTGGTATCGACACCGGCAACCGAACCATCGGGATTGCGGCGGATGCCGGTGACCTCACAGTTCTGGATGATGTGCACGCCGCGATCGGCGGCGGCGCGGGCATAACCCCAGGCGACGGCATCGTGACGGGCGGTGCCGCCACGGCGCTGCAGGGCGGCACCATTGATCGGATAGCGGGCGGTCCTGGAAATATCGAGCGGCGGGCAGAATTCCTGCGCCTGCTCCGGCGTCAGCCATTCATTGTCGATGCCGTTCAGGCGGTTGGCATGGATATGGCGCTTAAACACCTGCTGGTCATGGATGTTGTGCGACAGCATCATCACACCGCGCGCCGAATACATGACGTTGTAGTTGAGGTCCTGGCTGAGGCCATCCCAGAGCTTCAGCGCGTGGTCGTAGATCCCCGCGCTTTCGTCATAGAGATAGTTGGAACGGATGATGGTGGTGTTGCGGCCGGTATTGCCGCCGCCGAGCCAGCCCTTTTCAAGCACGGCGATATTGGTGATGCCGTGTTCCTTGGCAAGGTAATAGGCCGTGCCGAGGCCATGGCCGCCGGCGCCGATGATGATGACATCATAGTCCTTGCGTGGCTCGGGAGAGGTCCACTGCGCCTCCCATCCCCTGTGGCCGCGCATCGCCTCGCGAGCGACAGCAAAAACCGAATATTTGCGCATCCGCCTTCACACTCCGTAGTCCCGCCCAAAAGGGCCGGTGAATTTCCTGTGGTCGCCGCTAGAAATCGCAAATCCCGGGCTTCCGCAACGTTTCTTTTGCGACGCGAGACGGCGCTTGTCGCACGAGTTGCGACATGCAGCACCCCGGCATCCTATAAGCCATTGCACATCGGCTGGAACACTATACATAACGGCCCAACACGACACCGCGTGAACAGACGTCATGCGGGAGAGGTGGAAGAAACACGGCTTTCCGGCAATTTTCAGCCCTCGAGACCAACTCGCGGCTGGACTTTGAGCAACCGATCTGGTATCCGCTCTTTCAATCGTAAAGCTTTCGGGCTCCGCGAACCATATTTTTTTGCCTCGTTGACCTGACTTCATGAGGCGAACACTCGAAACCAAAGGAACGGGATTAACGTGCAGGTACTAGTCCGCGACAACAACGTCGATCAAGCGCTTCGCGCACTCAAGAAGAAGATGCAGCGCGAAGGCATTTTCCGCGAAATGAAGATGCGTGAGGCCTACGAAAAGCCATCCCAGAAGCGCGCGCGCGAAAAGGCCGAAGGCGTTCGTCGCATTCGCAAGCTGGCGCGCAAGCGTGCACAGCGCGAAAGCGGCATCATGCCAGCCGGCCGTCCTGCGGCGGCTGCAGCACGCTGATTAGCGCTTCCAGCGCATCAGACGCGTAAATCGGGCGGGGGCGACATGGTCGCCACCGCTTTTTCTGTTTGAAACAGGTGTTCTGAATCCCGTTTCGGTTTTTGTGCGGCCGATTTGAATATCCCGGCCGTGTGCGAACAGCGCGCAGAGCGTGCTACAATGTCTTCAGACTTGGAGCGTAGCATCCACAGGGGTGCATTTAATGTGTTCCTTGACTTGAAACTGTGCATGTTGGCCCGATCTACCGCTTTCAGGCGCGGGACATGCCGCGAAACTTCGCTTAATTGAGGGATCAATCTTGACATCGACTGCCAGGACTGCGGATTTTTCCGACCACACCAGCATCAACACCGGGCGCACCAGCACACGCGGGTTCGCCTTTGCCTCAATGCTGGCCGTTGCCGGAGCGCTGATGCTTTCAGGCTGCACGACGGCGGATACGTCGAGCGACATGATGCGCGTCGAACGGGCACAGGGCAGCGACCAGAACATTGCCTCGCTGTCGGCCGTGATCGCCGCCAATCCGAGCGACCCGGAAGGCTATAATGTCCGCGGCTCGGCCTATGGCCGCGCCGGCGAATTCCGCCGGGCTCTCGCCGATTTCAACAAGGCCCTCGAACTCAACCCGCGCTTCTATCAGGCCTATGCCAATCGGGCGCTTGTTCAGCGCAACATGGGCAACCAGAGCGCTGCGCAGAGCGACTACAATACCGCCCTGCAGCTCAACTCGCGCTATGATGTCGCCTTCATCGGACGCGGCAATCTCTATCGCCAGGCCGGCCAGCTGGATCAGGCCTTTGCCGATTTCAACAAGGCGATCGAACTCGACACCACCGATCCGCGCGCCTATCACAATCGCGGCCTGATCTATCAGGCCCGCAAGCAGCATGCGCAGGCGATCGAGGATTTCTCCACCGCCATCTCGCTGTCGCCCAGCTCGCCAGAACCGTATAACGGCCGCGGCATTTCCTATGTCGCCCTGAACGACGACGACAACGCATTCGCGGATTTCAACACCGCCATCAACCTGAACGGCAAGATCGCCGAATCCTGGGCCAACCAGGCGCTGGTCTATGAGCGCCGGGGCGACAAGGTGAAAGCCGCCAAGTCCTATTCGCATGCACTGTCGCTCGATTCCAAATACGAGCCGGCCCGCGCCGGCCTTGCCCGCGTCAAGGCTGGCGGCGCCTGAAAAAGCCGCTACCTGCCGCCGAATGATATCGAACCCGCTGCTCCCGCAGCGGGTTTTTTGTTGCCTGCCATTCCCGGCCAAACGGAACCATCCGCCATGCGGACCGTTATCCGATCGTCATCCGCGCGCGGATATCCGAAACGATCGGACATCCGTGCGCAAGACCGAATGACGGGAACGGGTATGCCGCCACGACGCGCAGGCGCCCGGCCCGAACAGGAGTAAGAACAATGCTGAAACGCACAATCATCGCCGCAGCCGCCCTGGCCGCCGTATGGACCGTGCCTGCGGGCGCTGCCAACTATGTCACCCTTGGCCGGCTGGTCTGCGGCTCGGAAGGCGGCGTCGGCATGATCGTCACCTCGCAAAAGGCGCTGAGATGCACCTATACCTCGGCAGCGGGCGGCCCCGCTGCGCTCTATGACGGCAGAATCGAGAAATTCGGCGTCGATCTCGGCCAGACCGGCAAGAGCGTGATGATCTGGGACGTACTGGCCAAGACCGGCGCCAGCGACGCCAACTTCCCGCTGAGCGGCGCCTATTACGGTATCGGTGCCGATGCAAGCTTTGCCGCCGGTGCCGGCGCCAAGGTTCTCGGCGGCGGAATGGACAAGGCCTTCATGCTGCAGCCGGTCAATGTTCAGGTGCAGGAAGGCCTCAACATCGCCGTTGGCGTCGAGAAAATGACGCTGGCGCCGGCCGCGATCTGACCGTCCCGGCCCCCAGTCGCAAAAATGCCCGCTTCACCGGCGGGCATTTTTCGTATCGGGCTGCCAGTGCCGTGGACGCTCAGTGCGCCATTGCCTTGACGATATCGTCGGTCATTTTCTTGGCGTCGCCGAGCAGCATCATGGTCGCGTCCTTGTAGAACAGCGTGTTGTCGATGCCGGCATAGCCGGAACCGAGCGAGCGCTTGACGAACAGGCAGGTCTTGGCTTTGTCAACATCGAGGATCGGCATGCCGTAGATCGGCGAGGTCTTGTCGTCGCGGGCTGCCGGATTGGTGACGTCGTTGGCGCCGATGACATAGGCCACGTCGGCCTGGGCGAATTCGGAGTTGATATCCTCGAGTTCGAACACCTCGTCATAGGGCACATTGGCTTCGGCAAGCAGCACGTTCATATGGCCGGGCATGCGGCCGGCGACCGGATGGATGGCATATTTCACCTCGACGCCGTTTTCCTTCAGCTTGTCGGCAAGCTCGCGCACGGCATGCTGGGCCTGGGCGACCGCCATGCCGTAACCCGGCACGATGATCACCTTGGAGGCATTCATCATCAGGAAGGCGGCATCGTCGGCAGAGCCCTGCTTGACGGTACGGCTCACGCCGTCATCGCTGGCAGCCGCTGCCGCATCGCCGCCGAAACCACCGAGGATGACCGAGATGAACGAGCGGTTCATGCCCTTGCACATGATGTAGGACAGGATCGCCCCCGACGAGCCGACCAGCGCGCCGGTGATGATCAGCGCCAGATTGCCGAGCGTAAAGCCAATGCCGGCAGCCGCCCAGCCGGAATAGGAATTCAGCATCGACACGACCACCGGCATGTCGGCGCCGCCGATCGGCACGATCAGCAGAACGCCGAGCGTCAGGGCCAGAATGACGATCGCCCAGAAGTCGAAATGGCTTTCGGACGCCGCCAGACCGACGATGAAGAAGACGATGAGCGCCAGAAGCGCGATATTGATGACATGCCGGAAGGGCAGCATGATCGGCTTGCCCGACATACGGCCGTCGAGCTTCAGGAAGGCGACGATCGAGCCGGTAAAGGTGATGGCGCCGATGGCGACGCCGAGCGCCATTTCGACCAGCGCCTGCGCATGGATCGAGCCGATCTCGCCGATCCCGAAGGAGGACGGCGTATAGAGTGCGGAGGCTGCGACCAGCACGGCGGCAAGACCGACCAGCGAGTGGAAGCCGGCCACCAGCTGCGGCATCGAAGTCATCGGGATCGAGCGGGCGATATAGGCCCCTGCCCCGCCGCCGATGGCAAGGCCGAGAACGATCAGCACGAAGCCCCCGAACGACGGCGTCGCCAGCAAGAGCGTCGTGACGATGGCGATGCCCATGCCGACCATGCCGAGGATATTGCCGCGGCGCGAAGTGGTCGGATGCGACAGGCCGCGCAGCGCCATGATGAACAGGACGCCGGAGACCAGATAGAGGAAGGCTGCGATATTGGCACTCATGACGGCAGCCTCACTTGTCTTTTTTCTTGTACATGGCGAGCATGCGCTGGGTGACCAGGAAGCCGCCAAAGATGTTCACCGAGGCGAGGATCAGCGCCACGAAGCCGAAGCCGGTGGCAAGGCCGGACGCCGAGATACCGACCGCCAGCAGAGCGCCGACGACGATGACCGAGGAAATCGCATTGGTGACGGCCATCAGCGGCGTGTGCAGCGCCGGTGTCACCGACCAGACGACGTAATAGCCGACGAAGATCGACAAGACGAAGATCGCCAGCTGGAAGACGAACGGATCGATCGCACCGCCCGACAGCCCGTGCACCACATTGCCGGCCGCATCCGGCACATATTCGGCCGCCGTGCGCACCGCTTCGACCGCCCGGTCGAGGTCGCCGATCGCCTTGTCGAGAAGCTCATTCGCCATCAAACATCTCCCTTGGGCGGCCGCACTTCTCCCCGAAGTGCCGGCATCGCCCTCTCCAATCTTTTTAAGCTGTTGCTGCGATTGCCAGCGGCGCCGGTGCAAAATTCGGATGCACGATCGTGCCGCCATGCGTCAGCATCGTTGCCTTGACCAATTCGTCCTCAAGGTTGAGGGCGAGCGTCCTGGTTTCCTTGTCGACCATGGTCTCGAGGAAGGTGACGAGGTTCTTGGCATAAAGTGCGGACGCCGACGCTGCGATACGACCGGGCACATTGAGATACCCGACGACCTTGACGCCCTCGATCTCGACCACCTGATCGGCCACGGCCCCCTCGACATTGCCGCCGCGCTCGACGGCGAGATCGATGGCGACCGAGCCGGGCCGCATGGCTTTCAGCATCTCGCGGGTGATCAGCCGCGGCGCCGGACGGCCCGGGATCAGCGCGGTGGTGATGACGATGTCCTGTTTGGCGATATGCTCGGCCGTCAGCGCGGCCTGCTTGGCCTTGTATGCGGCCGACATTTCCTTGGCATAGCCGCCGGCAGTTTCGGCCGCCTTGAATTCCTCGTCCTCGACCGCGATGAACTTGGCGCCGAGCGAGGCGACCTGTTCCTTGGAGGCCGGACGCACATCAGTGGCGGAGACGACGGCGCCGAGACGGCGGGCGGTGGCAATCGCCTGCAGACCGGCAACACCGGCGCCCATGACGAAGACCTTGGCTGCCGGAACGGTGCCTGCCGCCGTCATCATCATCGGCATCGCCCGGTCGAATTCGGCGGCCGCATCGATCACCGCCTGGTAGCCGGCCAGATTGGCCTGGCTCGACAGCACGTCCATC
This sequence comes from Pararhizobium polonicum, assembly GCF_001687365.1. GTDB lineage: Bacteria > Pseudomonadota > Alphaproteobacteria > Rhizobiales > Rhizobiaceae > Pararhizobium > Pararhizobium polonicum. The sequence goes on along the minus strand of NZ_LGLV01000007.1, from coordinate 198,577 downwards.
GACTGCGCCCGGGTGATGCGCGGCATCAGTTCCATCGCAAAGGCGGAAACGCCGGCATTGGCCATATCGTCCAGTGCCTGCTCGTTGCCATAGGGATCCATGATCGCCAGCACGACGGCGCCGGACTTGTAGCCCGCGACCTCGGCGGACGACGGACGCCGCACCTTCAGCACGACATCGGCACTCGCGGCATCTGCCGCTGACCCGATCCGTGCACCAGCCTTCTCGAACTCGCTGTCGGGAATACGCGACAAGGTGCCGGCCCCCGCCTCAACGACGACGTCGAAACCCAGCGTCTTCAGCTTCTTGACGCTGTCGGGCGAGCCGCCAACACGGCTTTCACCGGCGGATGTCTCCAAGGGTATGAATACGGTATCTGCCACAGGTTCTCCTCCCTGAGACGGGCTTGCGGACCACGGCAAGGCCGATGATCCGATATCCCGCACACTCGATAGTCTCGCGCAGAACCGTTATCGGCCCGGCGTCAATACATGCCATGCCCGGCAATTGCCGGGCCATGGGAAAACTGGCACCTCACTCCCAAGTGCCGGCCTCGTCAAAACGTGGGAAAGCCGATCAGCGCAGCAGCACGAAGCCGGCGACATTGAGGAGGATGAAGAGAACGAGGGCCGTGAAGAAACCGGCGCTGGTGAAGAAACCGGCAGCCATGGCGATCAGCAGCGCAACACAGAAGATCGTGACGATTTTCGTGCCTTCCAGGAAGAAATTGTAGGTCTTCTCGTGTTCGGCATAATCCATCGGCGCACCCGTTTCGGCCGGTCCGGAATGATGTTCAGCCATCGTCCATATCTCCCTGAAGTTCAGCTGCGCTCTGCCCTGTGGTTGCAACGGCGAGCACCGCATCTCGTCTCAAATCCATCCTATGTGCATCCGGCGTGCCCTGCGGCACCGATTGCATATAGCGGCCATACACAAAGCCACGGTCAAACGCAACGAAAACCGCAGGCAAAGACCCGTGCATAAGCCTTTGCCTGGCATCGGGAATGCCTGACATGGAAACCCGATCAGGCCTGGCTGCGCGAACGGCTCTGCGTCGTCAGTGCCAGCCGCGCGGTCGGCAGAATCGTCAGCGGTGTGTGCTGCGTTTCCAGGCTGTCGCCGAACATCATCCGCCGCTCGAACGGCTCTGAATCGAAGAACGGAAACCGGGTGTAGAGCCAGGGCCGGATTTCGCGGACGCGGGCGGCGAGCAGCGTCAGATCGATCTTGTAGGCGCCACAGTTCTTCTGTGGAGAGACGATCGTGTCGGCATCGAAAACCCGCTTGTAGAAGGCCGCATGCTGCGGCTTGACGAGGGACAGGCAGCGATCGACATCGAAATGCTCGGACGCCATGGTGGCGACACGCAGGGTGAGATAGGGGATGGCCGGCATTTCCTTGAGAATTTCTGGATCGGCCGCCAGCCGGACCGGATCGATCAGCGACATGCCGGCATCGAGAAAACCATTGATCTCCGCGCCGAAGATCGAGCCCGAGGAGCTTACCCTGTGCTGCGGGGTCACATGATGCACCCGCACCGTACTGATCAGCCGCTCCTCGAAATAGATCCCGAAAACATAGGCGTGGCTGTCGAAATCGATGTCGTCGATCAGCGTCGTGCCGGACAAGGGCAGGATATCGGCCATCTTGTAGGCCTTGAAACGAATGCGGGCGACATCCTCCATGTCCTCCCCCGATTCTACCCGCCGGTATTCCACATGGTCCAACAGCGCGAGCAATCGCTCTGAAAACCTGTTCTGCTGCTCCGCTTTCATGTCGTCGAATGCCCCTGTTCGCGGGCTATTCATCTTGCAAACGGAGGCACCTCACAATGTTTTAATAAAATATTAACGATAAACCATTTGTTAAGGTTAACAGATCGTTAATGCTAAATTACGAAGGCATAAACCACCTGCGCAGTACCTTGAAACACAGCGCGGCCACAAGGTCTCACAGCTTGCAATCCGGATGAAATGGCGGCTGCGCAACTGGCTTAGAACGCCGGAGCGACGCGCCGGTTGCGCCGTTTCGGGACGGCCGTCTTTTTCAAAAGCGTATCGGAGAGGCTGATGATTCCCGCCGAAGGCATGGGGGCTGCGAACACATAGCCCTGCACCAGGTCGGCACATTTGAATTCGTTGATCAGGGCCAGCTGATCCTTCGTCTCCACTCCCTCGATAACGATCTTCAACCCCAGCTCGCGCGACAGGTTCACCGTGCCACGCAGAAGCTTGAAACGGCGCGCGTCCTCACGGATGTTGCGCACGAAGGAGCGATCGATCTTGATGATATCCAGCGGCAGCGCATCGAGATAGCTGAGGCTGGAATATCCGGTTCCGAAATCGTCGATGGCGATGGTGATGCCGCGGCCACGCAACTCCTGCAGAATCGTCTGCACCTTGGCGGCCTCTTCCATCAGGCAGCTTTCGGTCACCTCCAGGTGAAGCCGCGACGGGTCCAGCCCGGTTTCGGAAAGAACATCCGTGACGATCGAGACGATTTCGCTGTTGCGCAGATCGAGAACCGAGAGATTGACGGAAACGGCCATATGCCCGGGCCACTTCAGGCAGTCGAGGCAGGCCTGGCGCAGCATGAACCGGGTAATCTCGGAAACCACCCCCATCTCTTCGGCCAGCTGGATGAAGACATCGGGCGGTACGGGGCCACGTTCGCAGTGGGTCCAGCGGGCCAGCGCCTCGCAGCATTCAATCCGCGAACCGTCGGCAAGAAACATCGGCTGGTATGCGACCGAGAGCCCGCCGGTTTCCACGGCTTCGCGCAGATCGGTCTTCAGCTTCTGCCGGTCGAGATAATGCGCGTCCATTTTCGCTTCGAACGCGGTGCAGCCTCCCTTTTCGCGGCTCTTGCTTTCGAACAACGCGAGATCCGCCTTGATCTGCATGTCCTCCAGCCGGAAATCGGCGCTGTCGGCAATCACATAACCTGCGCTCATCGAGATATTGAAGGTGAAGCCACCGGCCTCATAGACGCCCCGCATCTGCGTATGCACGGCGCTTATGCGCTCTTCCAGTGCACGGCGGTTTGTCTCGTTCGGAAAGAACAACACGAATTCGTCGCCCATCAGGCGCGCCGCGATGGCCTTGTCGCCCGTCACCGTTTTCAGCCGCTGCGAGATTGCGCAGAGCAACCGGTCACCGACCACATGGCCGCGCGTATCGTTGACATGCTTGAACTCGGCGACATCGAGAACCATGAATCCGGCCTGCCCCGTGCGCTTGCCCTCGGCCAGCGTGCTAGCGACCAGCTCGCTGAAATAATCGCGGTTGGGCAGACCGGTCAGGCTATCGAACCGGACCATCTGCAGGATTTTCTTTTCCGCCCGCACCCGCGCCGTCACGTCTTCAAAGATCAGCACGACGCCGCCATTGGCGCGCTGGCTTGCCGAAAACTCGAGAAAAAGGTCGTCGGAGAACGGAATCAGTGCGCGCGACTGCAGCCCCTTCATCAATTGATCGAGCTGTTTCAGGACCTGCGTTGCCTGATCCTGCTCAAGGAACGTGTGGCGCACACCGTAACGCAGCACGGTATCGAGATGGCAATCCTTGACGCGGGCCTGATCGCCCAGATTGAGAAGCTCACATGCCCGCCGGTTGGCGACCAGAATGCGATCGTCCGCATCCAGCATGAACAGGCCATGCGGCATATTGTTGAGGGCGAGATCAAAACGGCCGGCGATCATCGAAATCTCGCTGGCGGCCAGCACGTTCTTGCGCAGGGTTTCGCGCACGCCCCGCGCCATCGACCATGTCGTCAGAATGAACGGCACCACCAGCAGCGCAAGCAGCGCCATGAATCCGTCCAGCAGGCCCAGCAGGCCGATGATGATCGGACCGCAGGCCGACAGCGACATCACCACGACGGCCCTTGCCGATCCGTAATTGCGGCCGACGAGCGAAACCATCGAGGCAAGCGTCACGGAAACGCAGGCGAGTTCCGCGAACGGATCCCTGCTGATCAGGATGCTGTAGCCGCAGGCCAGACCAAGCGTGATGGTGGCGCAGACGGCTCCCACATTGTAGCGGATTTCCCAGCGCCGAATGCCTTTGACATCCAGCGCCGCGAGATTTTCACGGTCGAACTGGCGCATCCCGATGCTGCGGACCACCCAGATCAGCGCGATGGCGGTGGCGCAGCCGAAGTAGAAGAAATCGGCGGTTTTCGCAAAGGCGAGCAAAAATGTAACGACATGCGAGAGCATGCCGATCAAAAGCATCTGGCGATATTGGTAGAGCGAGCTTACGAACGAAAGATACACCTCGGTCGGAAGAGCGCTCTGTTCACTTGATTTCATCAACCCTCTGCTCCGGTTTGGCGAAGTGTTATTCCCGAGGGTTTAACGAAAGATTTCGCGCGCTTACCGGAAAAAATCGTTCCATATACTGGGTCTGGCGGCCAAAATGCTGCCTTTCTGGAAGATTTCAACCCAGTATTGCAGCGATTCCTAAAGAATATCGCTTTTCTGCAACCGTGCATGGTTTCAACTGCGGACTGGTTATTCATTTCTTCCAGCGCCACGGTTTCTTCCCGCAATTATCCGATCGATTAACCGCTGGAATGGTTACTGTTATTCTAAGAGAAACCTGTCAAATCTTGCCCATGTCTGCCGGATGGCCATGCCCCTTCTTGCCGCCGATCGCAGTTGACTTTACCCTGCCGCTCACAGCAATGGCCTGATAAGACAGACAGAAGGCCGTGACCTGCCCGCAGCTGGAGACCCGCAATGCCCAAACCCGTTGTTGCCATACCGGCCGATTTCAGAACATTCGACGGCAACGTCTGGCATGCCACGCCGCATCAATATGTCCGCGCCGCCGTCGAAGGCTCCGGCGTGATGACCTTCCTGGTACCGGCACTCGAAACCGGCAACGACGCGGATGAAATCCTTGATCGGGTGGACGGTGTTCTCGTCAGCGGATCGCGCAGCAATGTGCACCCTTCCCTGTACGGAAAGGAGGCCAGCCAAAATGACGGCCCCTTCGATCCCGGCCGCGACGCGACGAGCCTTCCGCTGATCCGGCGTGCCCTAGAGCGCGGCGTGCCGTTGCTGGCCATCTGCCGCGGCATCCAGGAACTGAACGTCGCGCTGGGCGGCACGCTGGCGAGCGAGATCCAGGACATGCCCGGCATCTGGGATCACCGCAAGCCGGACGTGCCCGATCTCGATATGGCCTATGGCATCCGCCAGAATGTCATCGTCAAGGAAGGCAGCTGCCTTGCCTCGGTTCTCGGCGCCGGCGAAGTACAGGTGAACTCACTGCACCGGCAGGCGATCTCAAAGGCCGCGCCGCGCCTCGCCGTCGAGGCTGTCGCCGAAGACGGTACGATCGAGGCCGTTTCCGTTATCGATGCCAAGGCCTTTGCCGTTGGCGTGCAATGGCATCCCGAATACTGGGTCGGCCGCGACGGCCCGTCCTCGACCCTGTTTAAGGCTTTCGGCGATGCGGTGCGCGCCTATGCGGCATCGAAAGCCAAAGCCTGATCGCTTTTAAGCGGTCTTCCGCTTGAACGGCGTCTCGGCCACCGGGGTGAGCGCCGCACCGGTTTCGAACCACGCCACCAGATTGTCGACGACCAGATCGGCCATGGCATCCCGGGTCGCCTGCGAGGCGGAGCCGACATGCGGCAACAGCGAGGTGTTCGGCAACGCCAGCAGCGCATCGGGAACATGCGGCTCGTTCTCGAAGACATCCAGACCGGCAGCCGCGATCACGCCGCGCTGAAGCGCGTCGGCAAGGGCTGCCTCGTCCACGGTCGTGCCGCGTCCGACATTGATCAGCACGCCCTGCGGCCCCAGGGCCTGAAGAACCTCGGCATTGACCGTCCTGCGGGTGCTTTCGGTGCCCGGCACGATGACGATGATCGTATCGACCGCCTCGGCCATTCCCTTCAGCGTCGGATAATGGGTATAGGCGAGCCCATCGCGTGGCGTGCGGGTGTGATAGGCTATGGAAACATTGAAGCTTTCAAGGCGCCTGGCAATCCCCAGCCCGATACGGCCAAGTCCATAAAGACCGACGGTTCGCCCGCGCAGGCTCAGCGGCGACAGCGCAAAGGCGCCTTCCTTGGCCCAGCGTCCCTGGCGCAGCCACTGCTCGGCGGCCGGAAACCGGCGCACGGTGTTGAGCAGCAGGCCGATCGCCGTATCCGCCACCTCCTCGGTCAAAACGTCCGGTGTGTTTGTCACCACCACACCCCGTTTTGCCGCATGTCCGGCATCGACGCCATCGTAACCGACGCCGAAATTGGCGATGATCTCGAGGCTTGGAAAGGCATCCATGAAATCGGTGGGGATCTTGCCCTGCACGGCGATGCCGGTGACGCCGGACGCCATGTCCGCCGTCACCAGAGCCGGATCGGCGGCATCGACAAAAACCGTGTCGAACGTCGCAGGCAGGCGATCGAGCACGCGCTGGCTCATCTTGCCGGGCACGACAATACGCGGGCGGCCTTGCGGCATGGGTTCGCTCCTTCCGGGACTGGATCGATTATTCGGTTGAATTGGGCCGAAGCGGGCCGGTCGACTGGCGGATTCGCATTTCGGGCTTGATCAGGTGGATACCGTCCGGCTCGTGGCTGCCGTTGAGCTTGTCGAGTAGCGCCCGGGCGGCACTGCGGCCGACATCGGACTGACCGTTCCAGACGGTGGTGAGCGCCGGCGTCGAGATCGAGGCTTCCTCGAGATCGTCGTAACCGGTGACCGACACATCGCGGCCGGGAACGAGGCCGGCGCGGGCAATGCCGTTCATCATGCCGATGGCGACGAGATCGTTCCAGCAAACCACTGCCGTCGGCTTCTGCGGCAGGGAAAGCAGGTGCACCGCCGCCTCGAAACCGCCCTGCATGGAGCGCGGGCCGGGAATGCGCAGGTCCGGATCGACATCGATATTGGCCTTGCGCAGCGCGTTGACATAGCCCTGATACCGGTCGCGGCCGGTGGAGGTCTGGTCCGTGCCGCCAACCATGGCGATGACACGGTGGCCGAGGCTGATCAGGTGATTGGTGGCAAGCGAGATGCCATAGGCGTCGTCGCCGCGGAAAATCGGCACGTCGAGGCCTTCGATCGAGCGGGCGATCAGGATGGCCGGCATGCCGTTATCCTCCGCCAGCTGGATATCCTCCGGCGGCGTGCCGATGGCCGGTGACATGATCACGCCATCGCCGCCCAGCTGCAGCAGCGTCTCGATGAAGGCGCGCTGCTTTTCGACGGAATCGTAGTGATTGGAGAGAATGAAGGTCTGCCGGTCGCGGTCGAGTTCGGCCTCGATGGCCTTGAGAATTTCGCCGTAGAACGGGTTCATGATGTCGTGCACGACGACGCCGATGATACCGGAGCGGGAGGTGCGAAGGCTGGCGGCGCGGCGATTGTAGATATAGCCGAGCGCGCGGGCCTGTTCCTTGATCTTGTCGCGGGTCATGGCGGCGACGAGCGGACTGTCACGCAGGGCCAGTGAAACCGTGGCCGTGGACACGCCGAGCGTTTCCGCAATGGTGGAGAGCTTGATCTTCTGCGCCACGTTTCCCCCTCAATGCCGCCGGCTGGCTCGCCGGCGGAACACCGCTATTTTTAAATCCTCTTTAAACTGTTTAAATTGCTGCCGCAATCGCCAAATCGCAACACGGTTTCAGGGGCGTTTACTCGGCAGAAGCCGTGCCTTGAAGATTGCCGTCGACGGCGCGCAGAAGCTTCATCAGCGTCTTGATCTGCTTTTCGGTCAGCCCCTTCGTCGCCATCTCTTCCGAGGTCTTGCCCGCCTCGGCGATGGTCTGCAGGCGATCGCGGCCGATGGTGGTCAGATAGACCTTCGTCAGCCGCGCATCCTCGTCGTCGGCCCGGCGCTCCAGGAAACCCTGTGCTTCCATGCGGCCGATGGTGCGGGTCATGGTCGGCGCCTTGACACCGAGCTTCATCGCCAGCACGCCGGCCGTCAGCCCGTCGGTTTCGGCCAGCGCCAGCATGACGCCGTCCTGGCCGGCATAGAGGCCGCTTTCGAGCAGGTTGCGTGACAGAACGGTGCGCATGGAGCGCGCCGCCTGGACCAGCACCGAGGCGAGATCCTGTGCGTGAACCTCGACGTCGTGATGCTTCTTCTTAGCCCCCTTGGCTTTCTTTTCGGCCTTGCTCTTCTTTCCCATCGGTCCTCCACCAAATTTCTTGCACGGCCATCCGCTCTCTGTATGACTCGAATGACGGCCATACCGCAAGTACAACCGAAAGGCTCTCAGGAGCATGACAGTCCCCGCACCCCGTTGGAAAGACAATGTTTCCGATCTTCCGCCCGCAGCGAGAGCGGACTGGATCGCCGTGTTGCCGCTGGGCGCCCACGAGCAGCATGGACCGCACCTGCCGTTCGACACCGATACGCTGATCGCCGAAGGGCTGGTCACACGGGTGATCGACCGCCTGCCGCCCACCCTGCCCGTCACCTTCCTCCCGGCCGAACCGGTGGGATATTCGATCGAGCATATGGATGTCGAAGGCACCCGCTCGCTGACTTACGACGAAGCGGTACAGCGCTGGCTCGGCATAGCGGAAGGCCTCATCCAGCAGGGCATCCGCAAATTCGTCATGCTGAACGCCCATGGCGGCAATTCACCACTGACGACCATTGTCGCGACGGAAGCACGGGTACGGTTCAACATGCTGGCGGTGGCGACGAGCTGGACACGCTTTGGCCAGCCGGATGGCTGGATCGGCGCAGAAGACAAGGCCATCGATATTCACGGCGGCGATATCGAAACGTCGGTGATGCTGGCGCTCTATCCGGACAAGGTGGACATGACGAAGGCGGCCCGGTTCGGCTCCCGCCAGACGGATTTCACACAGCGCTTCCGGCATCTGCGCGCTTACGGCCCGCATGCGTTCGGCTGGAAGATGTCGGACCTGAACGACAAGGGCGTCGCCGGCGATGCGTCCGCCGCGACAGCGGAGCGCGGCGAACAGTTGATCGCCCATGCGGTCAGGGGCATTGTCGAACTGCTGGAGGATGTTGACGCCTTCGACCCGTCGATCCTCCGCTAGCAACGACAATCGCCTCCGGTCCTGATGCGGAAAAAGCAGCGCGAAGATCCGGCAGGCATTTGCGCTGGCGCTTTCCATCTCCTATATCAGCAGCAACCCCTGCCAGAAGGCATCCCGATTTTTCCGAGGCTCCCATGACCGAAGCATCCACAGCTGCCAAGCCCATTCCCGTCACCGTCCTCACCGGCTATCTGGGCGCCGGCAAGACGACGCTGCTCAACCGCATCCTGACGGAAGCCCATGGCAAGAAATATGCCGTCATCGTCAACGAGTTCGGTGAGATCGGGATCGACAACGACCTGATCGTCGAATCCGACGAAGAAATCTACGAGATGAACAATGGTTGCGTCTGCTGCACGGTGCGCGGCGACCTGATCCGTGTCGTCGAAGGCCTGATGCGCCGTCCCGGCCGCTTCGATGCGATCATCGTCGAAACCACCGGCCTTGCCGATCCGGTGCCCGTTGCCCAGACCTTCTTCATGGACGACGACGTGCGCGCCAAGACCGAACTCGACGCCGTGATCGCGCTGGTCGATGCCAAGCACCTGCCGCTGCGCCTGAAGGACTCACGCGAAGCCGAAGACCAGATCGCCTTTGCCGATGTCGTGCTTTTGAACAAGACCGACCTCGTCACGCCGGAAGAACTGGCGAAGATCGAGGCGACCGTGCGCGCCATCAACCCGTCGGCCCGTATCCACCGCACCGAGCGCTCCAATATCGACCTGACCAAGGTTCTCAACCAGGGCGCCTTCAATCTGGAACGGGCGCTGGAAAACGAGCCGCACTTCCTCGACCACGACGATCATCACGACCATGATCACGCCTGCGGCCCGGACTGCACCCACGATCACCACCACCACGATCACGACCATCACCACCATGATCATGATCACCATGGGCACGACCACCATCACCACGATCACGCTCCCTCGCCGATCCATGACGTGACGGTGCAATCCGTTTCGCTGCGCGGCGGCGAGATGAACCCGGACCGCTTCTTCCCCTGGATCCAGAAGATCACCCAGACGGAAGGCCCGAATATCCTGCGGCTCAAGGGCATCATTGCCTTCAAGGGCGATGCCGACCGGTATGTCGTCCAGGGCGTCCACATGATCATAGAAGGCGATCACCAGCGCGCCTGGAAGGATGGCGAGAAGCGCGAAAGCCGCCTCGTCTTCATCGGCCGCGAATTGGACAAGGAAAAGCTGGAGCGCACTTTCAACGCCTGCGCCGCCGCTCCCACTGAGGCTGCAGCACACTGATGCCCACAGTTGCCCCCCTCGATCTTCAAGGTCACGTCGCCGGCGTGGCCTTTCTCGGCGACGTGCCGTTTTTCGCCGAATCCTCCGGCCTCATCCATCGTCTCGATCATGGTCACAAGACCGTGGAAGCGCATGAAGGGCTTCTGTCGTGTATTCACGACGAAGCAACCGGGACGCTGCTGACCGGCGGCGAGGATGGCAAGGTTCTCCGCATACAGGCGGACGGCACCATCAGCGAGATCGCCAGCGCCCCGCGCAAGTGGATTTCGCAGGTCGCCGCCGGGCCGCAAGGTGCGGTCGCCTATGCCTATGGCAAGACGGCCCATGTCAGGCTCGCCGATGGCAGCGTCAAGGATTTTGCCGAGGAGCGCACCGTCGAAGGCCTTGCGTTCGCGCCCAAGGGTCTGCGGATCGCGGTCGCCCGCTACAACGGCGTCTCGCTGCATTGGGTGGCGATGGCAGGACAGCCGGTCGATCTGGAATGGAAGGGCGCCCATACCGGCGTGACCTTCTCGCCCGATGGCCGCTTCGTCGTCACCTCCATGCAGGAAAACGCGCTGCACGGCTGGAAGCTGGACACCAAACCGGGCGCCGAAACACGGCACATGCGGATGACCGGCTATCCGGCCAAGATCAAATCCGTCTCCTGGTCCGCCAAGGGCAAATGGCTCGCCTCTTCCGGCGCCCCCGCCGCCATCGTCTGGCCGTTCCAGGCCAAGGACGGGCCGATGGGCAAGGCGCCGCTCGAACTCGGCACCCGCGCCAACATCATGGTCACCCAGGTCTGCTGCCACCCGGCCGAAGAGATCGCCGCAATCGGCTATGCCGACGGCATGATCATGGTGGTCCGCTTTACCGACAGCAAGGAAGTCCTCCTTCGCCGTCCCGGCAAGGGCGCGATCACCGCCATGGCCTGGAACAAGACCGGCCGCCAATTGGCCTTCGGCTCGGAAGCCGGCGACAGCGGCGTGGTCGATATCGCGGGCTGATGTCCATTGCATGTGTGGCGCGGATCAGCGCGCCACACATGTCCCGTACCGGTTCACCACATCAATTCCACCTGCGGCCGTCCGTTCGATGTCTTTTCGATCGTCCGGCCGGTTTCGTCGATCGTGCAGTGGACGCGTTTGCGGAAGGCCGAGAAGCTGTCGAACGTCACCACATCGACCGGCTCGTCGAAATCCAGCGTCAGCCTGTAGCGGCCCGGCTGGGCGGTGATGGCCTGGACGCCGAGAATTTTCGCCTCGAAAGGCTGGCCGAGATAGTGGCCCCTGACGCGCGAGCCAAGCATCCAGGGATTGAGCGGCGGCCGGTTGCCGACCATCGCATGCAGCGTGTTCCAGTCGCGAAAGCCGTATTGCACGGCCAGAAGCTCCAGCGATTTCGAATGGGTAATGCCCTGACCGTCCGAGGCCAAACCGGCACGAAGCCGTTTCGCCTGATCCTTCAGGGCATCGAGTGAGGGTAGCGGGACTGAACCGCGCATCTTCAGGTCTCCAACATGGAGCGTGCAGTCATTCGGAGGGAGCCCGCCTTGCCACCGTTCGCACGCCACAGGATGGACGACCGAATTGGGAACGAGAGACTTCACCAAAAGCTTGACGCTTGCGGACGGCCGGGGCTCTCACCCGTTGCCGTGGCATTTACCCCAGCAGGACTTTCCTGTCAAACGATCGCCATCAGCCGGGACGGTCCGCAGTCCCGGTTTCGCTTGCAAGGATGATATCGGTCATCAGCTGGTGCAGGCTGTCGCGATAGCCGGTGCGGGCAGACGGCGCGTCTTCCTGCGATGTCATGGCGACGGTGAGGCCGAGCGAGGGCACGATATAGAGCATCTGGCCACCATAGCCCCAGGCATAGCGAACGTCCCGGCCCGCCATGGTGCGCAGGAACCAGCCATAGCCGTAGCTGTCGCCGGTAAAACGCGAATTGGTCCTGTGCTGCCAGGATTGCGCGATCCAGTCCGCCGGCACGATCTGGACGCCTTCCGGCGTCTTGCCGCCATTCCGGTATAGTTCACCGAAAGCCAGGAGCGATCGCGTGCTCATCGCCATCTGGTTACCGCCGAGATAGATGCCTTGCGGATCCCGGTCCCAGGCGGTGATGGAGAAGTCCTTCAAGGGTTCGAACCAGCTGCGCGCCAACGCCAGCGTCGATTGCCCGGACGCGCGCGTCAGGATGGCGGACAGGAGATGCGTGGAGCCTGTCGAATAGAGCATGGGACCACCCGGCTCCGCCTCGAACGGCGCGGACAATGCGCTGCGAACCCAGTTGCGGCTCGACACCCAGCGGCCGTAATTGGGGCCGGAAGTTCGTTCCAGCCCGGCCTGCATCGACAGCAGGTTGCCGACCGTCACCTGCGCCAGACGCGGGTCGGGATCATCCGGCAAGTCACGCGACAGGATGGGCGCAATTTTCTGATCGACACCCTCAAGCTCGCCCTTGGCAATGGCAATTCCGACCAGCGCCGACATGACCGACTTCGAGGCCGATTTGATATTGGTGGGTTCCCGCGATGTGTGGCCGCCATAGCCACGGTCGGCAATGATCTGACCATCACGCGACACCACCACGGATTTCAGCGACGGCAGTTGGGCGGCGCGGTCGAAAACGGCCGTCAGCCTTTCCGCCGCTCCCGGCGTCGTGGCTGCGCCATCCTGCGCATGCGCGGGAACGCTGGAAAAAACGAGGGCAAGCGACAGGGCGATCCGGTTCAACATTCCGGCATGCTGGCGACCGAAAAAGGCAAATTCCAGGGAAAAAGGCCGTCCTGGCGGATTGTCACGCGATTTTGACAGGTGCGTGACCCACTGGCCGGGAAGCGGCAGCGCGTTTTCCCAACGCCCTTCCCCCTCCGATAATTGCACCGCCCTGCCGCGAACCCGCAGAGAGGCATCCACGGCACGATCCCGAGATTTTTCCTCAAGAAGGAATTTGAGAAAGCGGCGCATTTTTTGCGCAGGCGAAAACCCCGCTCCGGAGACAGTCGGGACTCCGGAGCGGCGCTGCTTGGGAAATGGCAGGCAGCACTATCGGTTTTGGTCGAGTGTCAGGCTTTGCTGCCTGCCGGCACCGGATTCCACGGGCATTTGCCAGTGTTTCCCGATACCGCCTTCAGGACCGGACCACGCCGGGGGACGAGGCCGGTTCGCGAACCCGGTTTCCCGCCCTGAAGATGATCACAGAATGACACGGGTTTTCAGGGCGGGGATCAACGGGGATAAAAAAATCAGGCAGCCCGGCGCAGGCGCGGCATGGCAAGCTTGCGGCCGCTGGCAACCAGCATGCCGGCGGCACCGTCCAGCCAGCCGTCCTTCAGTTCCAGCGCCAGGAAGCGATCGCGCTCGAACGGACCCGGCATGACCAGATGACGTGCCTTGACGGCAAAGAAACCGAAACGCTCGTAATAGGGCGCATCGCCGACCAGCAGGATGGCGCCGTGGCCACGGCTCTTTGCCTCGCCGATGGCAGCCCGCATCAGCGCGCCGCCGATACCCTTGCCCTCATGGCCGCCATCGACAGCCAGCGGGCCAAGCATCAGGGCTTCGACCGGCACGCCGTCACGGCCGACGCCGGCTTCGACGTTCCACAGGCGCACGGTACCGATGACGTGGCCATCCGCATCGCGGGCGACCAGCGCCAGACCCTCGGCCGGAACGCGGTCGCGGCGCAGCGTCTCGGACGACTTGCGGCGGCGGTTCGGGCCCATGGCGAGGTCAAGCAGGTTTTCACGCGCGACGACGTCGCCCGGATTTTCCGTGTCGATGGTGAAGGCATTCTGCGCAAAGAAGGCGCGAACAGAATCAAGAACAGCGGCCATCTTGGCCTCCCGTACCCAATACCGTGATAAGCGGCGGTTATGACGAATTGTGAATTGGCTGCTCCGGTTTGACCCGGAGCAGGCCTGTCAGATGACGCCAATCAGATGACGTAGGACTTCAGCGGATCGAACCCGTTGAAGGCGACGGCCGAATAGGTCGTCGTGTAGGCGCCGGTGCCTTCGATCAGAACCTCGTCGCCGATCGTCAGCGAGACGGGCAGCGGGTACATGTTCTTCTCGTACATCACGTCGGCCGAATCGCAGGTCGGGCCGGCCAGCACGCAAGGCTCCATTTCGTCGGCGTCATGGATGGTGCGGATCGGGTAACGGATCGCTTCGTCCATGGTTTCGGCGAGACCGCCGAACTTGCCGATGTCGAGGAACACCCAGCGGTGGTTGTCATTGTCCGACTTCTTCGAAATCAGGACGACTTCCGCCTTGATCACGCCGGCATTGCCGACCATGCCGCGGCCCGGCTCGATGATGGTCTCCGGAATGTTGTTGCCGAAGTGCTTGCGCAGCGACGAAAAGATCGCCTTGCCATAGGCTTCCGCCGAGGGCACGTCGCGCAGGTACTTGGTCGGAAAACCACCGCCCATATTGACCATCTTCAGCTCGATGCCCTGCTTGGCCAGCTGCACGAAGACGCGCTTGGCATCGGCCAGAGCCGAATCCCAGGCATCGACCTTGGTCATCTGCGAACCGACATGGAACGAGACGCCGTGCGAAACGAGACCGAGCTGATGGGCGTAGACGAGAACGTCGACGGCCATCTGCGGCACGCAGCCGAACTTGCGCGACAGCGGCCATTCGGCACCTTCGCCGTCGGTCAGAACGCGGCAGAACACACGGGCGCCGGGAGCGGCACGGGAGATCTTTTCGACTTCCTCATGGCTGTCGACGGCAAACAGAGAAACGCCGAGCGCATGCGCCTTGGCGATGTCGCGTTCCTTCTTGATCGTGTTGCCGAAGGAAATGCGCGAAGCGGTCGCACCGGCATCGAGCGCCATTTCGATTTCAGCCACGCCGGCGCAATCGAAGTTGGAGCCCATCGAGGCGAGCAGACGCAGGATTTCCGGCGACGGGTTTGCCTTGACGGCATAGTAGATCGAGCTGTCCGGCAGAGCGTGGCGGAAAGCCTTGAAATTGTCGCGCACGACATCGAGGTCAACCACAAGGCACGGGCCTTCGGGACGTCGGGTGTTCAGGAAGTCGATGATGCGTGCAGTCGTCATGGTTCTATCCCCAATCAGGTACGCTCCACGAAGACGTGGAGGACAAAGGACATACGTAAGCACGCCCTGGAACCAGCCGGTGGAGACCCCGGATCCAGACATGCGCACGATGCGCGAATGGTGGAACAACGCCCTGCCAAGAGCTTTGATCCGCTTTGTCTGCCATTGATTGGAAGGATAACCTACCGCACGTCCGGCAATGAAGGTGTGCCTCTTCAGTAACCCCCGCTGATGGAAAGCAGGGAGAGAACAAAAAGGCCCGCACCGTCGTTGCTTCAGATGTCCTCGCATTTCCGGTTGGCCGGGATAGCGACTGGAGGGGTTAGTTCCAGGTACCTTACCAATTCCTCACCAAACGAGGGATCGGCGGACACCCATGGGCACGTGCGACTTTGGGCTGACGTGGAGATAAGAAAAAACCTTGTCGTAATCAAGACTTTTTT
This sequence comes from Pararhizobium polonicum, assembly GCF_001687365.1. Taxonomy (GTDB): domain Bacteria; phylum Pseudomonadota; class Alphaproteobacteria; order Rhizobiales; family Rhizobiaceae; genus Pararhizobium; species Pararhizobium polonicum. The sequence continues at coordinate 182,777 of NZ_LGLV01000007.1, read as the reverse complement.
CGAATTCGCCGTTGAATTTTTCACGGAGACGGAAACAATCGGCGCGTTCACATTTATTGAACAATGGAGGAACTGGTCTGGATTGAGTTAAGCGCCTGATTCAAATCAATTTCCTTCAAAAAAACGGCAGACGTTCGACAAATTCCGGCGAACCGGCAAGAAAACCGGCTGGGCGCCGCCGTGAACCCGCTATTGTGACCCGGCCAGCCGATGGCGCGAATCGAACGCGGCAACGGCAATCGCACAGGCAGAGGATGAAAACCCGATGGACACCCTGACCCGCATTCGCGCCTTTATCGATGTCGTCGATGCCGAGGGTTTTTCCGCCGCCGCGCGGCGCGTCGGACGCTCGAAGGCGCTCCTGTCCAAATATGTGCGCGAACTGGAAGACGAGCTCGGCGCCCTGCTTCTGAACCGCACGACCCGGCAGTTTTCACTGACCGAGGCCGGGCATACCTACTACCGGACCGCATCGGAAATTCTGAAAGAGATCGACAATCTCGCCGATCTCGTCCGCGCCAGCAATTCCGACCTCAAGGGCCGCCTGCGCATTTCGGCGCCACGCACCTTCGTCGATGCCGAGATCGGCCAGTCGCTGATCGATTTCGGCAAGGCGCATGCGGAACTGTCGCTGGAAATCGTCTCGGACGACCGTTTCGTCGACCTGGTCGAGGAGGGTTTCGACGTCGCCGTCCGCATCACCAAGCTGGAGGATTCGACGCTGATTGCCCGCAAGCTCGACGATTTTCAGGTGAAAATCTGCGCGTCGCCGGAATTTCTCGAAAAAAGCGGACCGATCCACCACCCCTCGGAGCTGTCGCGGCACGCCTGTATCATCGATACCAACGGGCGCTCCTACAGCAACTGGCGCTTTGTCGAAAAGGACGGCACCGGCTTCAGCGTTCCCGTCGGCGGGCCAATCGAGGTCAACAGCCCGCTCGCCGCCGTGCGCGCCGCCGAATCCAGCATCGGCATCTCCAGCATCCCCGATTTCATCGCCCGGCCGAAGATCGCCGCCGGAACGCTGGTCTCCATTCTGGAAGACTATCTTCCCAAGGATCGCGGCATCTATGCGATCTATCCGCATCGCCGCTACCTGCCGACAAAAGTGCGGACCCTCGTCGATTTCCTGCATGACTGGTTTCGCAAGCACACCGGGAATTGATGCGTTTGCCGCAGGGCGAAAGTCCCAATTCCGTCCCATTTCACATACATTGCATGGATGCCGGTATTGCACCGCAACAGCCAAGGGAATCACGTCCGTATGAAACCATCGTCCCTGATCCTGACGGCAGCGGCAGTGCTTGCCCCTTCAGTTGCGCTTGCCCATCCGCATATCTTTGCCGAGGCACGCCTCGAGATCGTTGCCGACGCGACGAACCATATTACCGAGCTGCGCAATGTCTGGCGTTTCGACGAGCTTTTCTCCGCCAGCGTGGTGATGGATTTCGACAAGAATTCGAATGCGCAGCTCGATCCCGACGAGCTGGAAGAAGTCGGCAAGACGGTTCTCGATTCGCTGGCGGAATACAATTACTACACGACGATCATCCAGAACGGCAAAACCATCAAGGTCAACAAACCGGATGCGATCACCGCCGACTACAAGGACGGACAGTTGCTGTTGATGTTCGCCGTCAAGCCCGCCGAACCCATGCCGCTCAAGGGCAATCTGTCGTTCGGAGTATACGACCCGACCATGTACACGGCGATGGATTTTCCGACCGACGGCGACCTGGTGCCGGTCGGCGCCCAGCTGAACGCCTGTGAGCACAAGGTGGTTCGTCCGGACCCCGATGAAGTGCTGGCCCAGAACCAGGCGACCCTCACCGACGCTTTCTTCAACGACCCGACCGGGACCGACATGTCGAAAATGTTTGCCACAAGGATCGAATTCAAATGCTGACGGCCCGCCCCCCTGTCCGGTTGATCGGCCTTGCGCTGATGCTCACGGCCCTTTGCGCAACCATGGCCCACGCCCAGTCGCCGCTTGGCATCGGCACCGCCGAGCCGTCCTTCTCGACCACCGGCATCTTCGGCGGATTTTTCGCCTGGGTGAACATGGAGCAGCAGCGCTTCTACCATACGCTGACGGAAGCGATCAAAGGCATGCGGGAAAACCCCTGGCATCTCTGGTCGCTGATCGGGCTGTCCTTTGCCTATGGCGTCTTCCACGCCGCCGGCCCCGGCCACGGCAAGGCGGTGATCTCCTCCTACATGATCGCCAACGAGACCGAACTGAAGCGCGGCGTGCTTCTGTCCTTCCTGTCCTCGATGCTGCAGGGGCTGGTCGCCATCCTTCTCGTCGGAGCCGCCTATCTGGTGCTGCGCGGAACGTCGATCTCGATGACGCAGGCGACGCATTTCCTCGAAGTGGTCAGCTACGCCCTGATCGCGGCCTTCGGCGGCTGGCTGCTGTTCCGCAAGCTGCGGGCCATGCGGGCGCGCAGCCTGGCGCCGGCCATCGCCCACGATCATCACGGCCATGATCACCATCATGACCATGGGCACGATCACGCGCACCACGCCCATGACCACGGGCATGCGCACGATCACGGACATTCTCATGACCACGGTCACAGCCATGGGCCGGGCGAGGTCTGCGATACCTGCGGCCACGCCCATGCTCCCGATCCATCGATGCTGAAGGGCGATCGTTTCGCACTCCGCGAGGCCTGGTCGGCCATCATCGCGGTGGGATTGCGGCCCTGCTCCGGCGCGCTGATCGTACTCAGCTTTGCGCTGTTGAACGGGCTTTATCTGGGTGGCGTTCTCTCGGTCTTTGCCATGTCGATCGGCACCGCCATCACCGTTTCGGCGCTGGCGACGCTGGCGGTCACCGCCAAGGATCTGGCTGTCCGCTACGCCTCAAGCGGAGCAGCAGCCATGCGCATCAGCAACGGCATCGAAATCTCCGGCGCCCTGCTGGTGCTGGTGCTGGGCTTCGTGCTGCTCGGGGCGTCACTGCAGGGCTAGAGCGCTTCATCTTCAAACGGAAGCATTCTGCCGGAAGGAATTTCGGCCAGGACCAAGGCGGTTGGCGAAGAGCGCAGCAAAAGCTGCGGTCGAGACGGCAGCCGCCGGTAATGGCCGAAATTCATCCGGCCCAAAGGGTTGGCTGAAACCGGCCGTCCGCAGCGTCGGCCGGCTTGTACGATGGGCTCGGCATCGCCCTGCGCCGACCTTCTCGCGGCCCGGCCGGTTTGAGCCAACAGAATTGCTTCCGTTTGAAGATGAAGCGCTCCAAAGCAATTCCAGCAAAAGTGCACAGCGGTTTTGCGTCCGGAATTGCGAAAAACAAGCAGTCAGAGCCCGCGCCGGCGCTGGTAGCGGGCCCGCAGCCAGAAGATCAGGAAGAAACCGAGCACGAACAATCCGCCGAAGGCGCCGGCAAGCAACGGCGAAAAGTCGCCGATCCAGAGCATGATTTTCGGCAGGACGAAAAACCCCACCCCGACGACAAGCAGGATGATGGCGGCGGCAATCGCCGGCGAGCGGTCTTTCTGTTCCGGCGCGTTCATGCCGTCTCCTTCTGAGCAAGATCTGCGCGGATGTCTTCGAGCTTGCGCTTCTGCGTTCCGTCGCCTGAAAAATTCTCCGGCGACAACCAGGCTTCGAAGGCAGCCTTCAGCAAGGGCCACTCCCCGTCGATGATCGAAAACCACGCGGTATCCCGATTGGCCCGCTTGGAAAGCATATGCTGGCGAAAGACGCCCTCGAAGGTGAAGCCGAGGCGGTTGGCGGTCTTCTTGCTGGCTTCGTTGCGATTGTCGCACTTCCATTCGTAGCGCCGATAGCCCAGCCCCTCGAAAGCGTGCCTGGCCATCAGGTAATGCACCTCAGTCGAGAGAGGCGAGCGCGCCATCGCAAAGGAATGCGCGACACCGCCGACTTCGACCACCCCGTTTGCCGGATCGGGCCGCATGTAATTGGCCATGCCGACGACATCGCCGCTGGCCTTGTCGTAGAACACCTGCGTGATCCAGCCGGATTTCTGCACGGCGGTCAGCCAGGCATCGAAATCCGCGATGCCGCGAAAATCGTCCTGCGCGAAATATTGAAGGCGCGCATTGATATCGAGCCCGCCGAAAGCCTGCCACAGCGCGTCCAGATGCGCGGTGCGGTCATAGGGCACGATCCGGACGTAACGGCCGTCCAGCGTCACCGGCGCCGGCGCCGGACAGCCGGTCCAATTCGTCAAATCACGCATCTGCACCTCCCGGATCAACAGCACCATCGTCATGACCGGCAGGGGGCTGCCCGGACCGGTCATGACAACGGATCTGACGCTGGCATAGGACAGCTCAGTCATCCGCACAAATGCAAAGTGATGATGGATCGATCACCAGGGCGATTTGATCGGCGGCTGGCCCGTTTGCGGCACCGAAGTCTGGGGCGCATTCGCCTGCGCTTCCACCACCGGACCCTTGGCGGAAGAGACCGTCGCCTCGATATGATCGATCAATGCATCGGCAAGGCCGAGGCGTCCGGCCAGCTGATCGAGATAGCCGCGTTCGGCCCGGCTGTCGGCATCGATGGCAAGACGCGAAGCCGTATAGAGCTCGACGCGCTCTTCTTCCGTTACGGCCGCCGCAACGATGCTGTCGAGATCGACGGGCTTGCTCAATTCATCATTGAGGAACCCTTCGGCTTCCGAATCGAGACCCGACACCTTGACCTTGTCCATGATGCGGGCGCGCTCGGCATCGTCGATATGACCATCGGCGCGGGCAGCCGCGATCATGGCGCGAACCAGAACCAGCACGAAATCATTGCGGATTGCCGCCGGTTCGCTGCTGAAGCCGGAATCGGCCGGTGCGGGCAGAAGCTCTGGCTGGGCCTGTGCTTCCGGCTGTGCGACCGGCTCCTTGCCGGCCTGGTAATTCTTGTAGGCCTGATATCCGAGGCCGGCGATGGCGGCGAGACCGCCGAGCTTCAGGGCAGAGCCCGTCACCTGACGGCCGGTGCCGGTGCCGAGCAGAACGGCGGCGATGGCGCCTGCGGCCAGCGGATTGTCCTTGGCGAGCTGCGTCGCCTGCCCGGCGCGGTCCCGCACCGTGCCGCCGGCGCCCGGGATCTGCGAGCCTAAAAACTGGTCCAGCAATTTCTTCGCGTCAAACATTCGGTCACACTCCCTTGGCCGGTTGAAGTCGAATGGAGACATAGGAATGCAACGAAAGGAATACAAATAAAAGACACCGGACATGAAAAAGGCCGGCAGCAAGCGCTCCGGCCTTTTGAATGCTTTGGCGGTTGGATCAGCCCCTGAGCGCGAACGCTTCCGCGGCAAGCTTGGTGATACCGGCCCAATCGCCCCTGGCGACCAGTTCCTTCGGCGCGACCCAGGAGCCGCCGACGCAGACGACGTTGGGCAGCGACAGGTAGTCCTTCGCATTCGACAGCGAAATGCCGCCGGTCGGGCAGAACAGCGTGCCGGCAAGCGGCGAGGACAGCGACTTGAGATAGGCGGCACCGCCCGCCTGTTCGGCCGGGAAGAACTTCATCACCTTGTAGCCTTCTTCGCGCAGGCCCATGACCTCGCTGGCGGTTGCGGCACCCGGAAGCAGCGGAATGTCGGAATCATTGGCGGCGTCGATCAGTTCCTGCGTCGTACCGGGGCTGACGATGAACTGCGAGCCCGCTTCGACCGCCGCCTGGTATTGAGCGGCATTAAGGATGGTGCCGGCACCGGCGACGGCGCCTTCGACCTCGTTGGCGACGGCACGGATGGCCTCAAGAGCCGCCGTCGTGCGCAGGGTGATCTCGATCGCCTTCAATCCGCCGGCGACAAGAGCCCGCGCCAAAGGCACGGCTGTCGCAACGTCATCAATGATCAGAACCGGTACGACCGGCTGCAATTTCAGGACGGAAAGAAGTTTTTCGGTTTTCTCGCTCATGCCGGACCGCCTTTTTAAAACGATTGAAGTGACGTTCGAATACTCTTCCCATCCGCCTTTGTCGATACCAAACGGGCGCTTTCGAACCTATTCGAGCATCGTGACGCGGGCTTGACAAGCGGCCCGCTGCAACGCTTCGCCGCAGGTAACGCCAAGCCCCAAGTGCGCGCTTGTCCCATCGTCACAATCCTGTAGTCTGCGCTCGATCGGCGTCGACAAAGCGGCAGGCAGGGCAATGGCCAAGGAAATCGAACGCAAGTTTCTGGTCGCGTCCGACGAATGGCGGGATGGGGCGGATACCGGGACGCGTCTGCTGCAGGCCTATATCGTCACGATGGACGACCGCTCGGCCCGCGTGCGGCTGATGGACGACACGCGCGCCAGGCTGACCGTCAAGATCAGCAACGGCTCGATGACGCGCGACGAGTTCGAGTATGATATTCCGCTTGCCGATGCCAAGGAGCTGATGTCGAAGGCCATCGGGCTCACCATCGAGAAGACCCGCTATGAGGTGAAACATCGCGGTTTTATCTGGGAGGTCGATGTCTACGGCGGCGCCCATGACGGCCTCGTCATTGCCGAAGTCGAACTGAGTGCCGAAGGCGACACGCCGGACCTTCCTTCATGGCTGGGTGCCGAGGTCACCGGCGACCCTCACTATTCGAATCAGTATCTCTCAACCAGCCCCTTGGTTTCGAAGGCGGATCATGAGTTATCGTATTCGCCCTTCTGAACATTTCACCGGGGAATTCAAGGCGGCCGGCACCGAGCAATTGCAGCGTGCCATCGCCGCGCTGACCGAACGTCCGGACGGGCTTGTAGAGGCCATCCATCAAGCCCGCAAGAATTTCAAAAGGCTGCGCTCCCTCTACCGTCTCGCCGCTGCCGATATCCCGGCCTTCCGGCGCACGGAAAATGCGCGCATCCGCACCATGGCAAGGACGCTCTCGACGTTTCGCGATGCGACGGCTCTCGTCGAGGTCAGCCATTATCTGGCGGACCACGCGGAAACCGGAAAAGAGCGTGCGGCACTGAAGCGCATCGCCAAGATGCTGACTGCCCGGCGCGACGAACGGGCCACCAGTGAGACATCTGTCGAAGACAGCGTGGCGGCGGCGATTGCCACCTGCGGCCGTGCGCTCGAGGCACTCTCCCGCATCACCTTTGAGGACGGTGCCGGCAAGAGCGCCACACGCATCGAAAAGGGCTGGCGCAAGGCACTGGAACGGGCCGCCGCCGCACGCGCGGCTTGCGAAAACACCACCGACGCCCATCTCTTCCACGAATTGCGCAAGCGTAGCCAGGACTACCGGTTCTATCTGGACCTGCTGCGGCAGCTCTGGCCTTCCGCCATGCATGCCAAACGCAGGGAAGCGGCTGTGATCGCCGAGCTGCTCGGCCATCACAACGATCTTGCGCTGCTGTCCTCCCTCGTCAACGAACAGCCGCATCTTTTCGGAAAGAGCGAGGATCTGGCCACTCTTCGCTCCTTGATGACGACCCGGCAGGAGGCGCTGCGGAAGGCCGCGCTGAAGGTGGCGGATTCCGCCTTCCGCGACGATCCGAAGGACGAGAGCCGGACAATCCGGCTGCTTTGGAAAGACGCCGCCTGAGCCTGCGCGCCCTGCCGCAATCGGGATTGATGCTGCCACTTACTGACAGTATGGTTGGATCATGTCCCGCTCCGCCCGCCTTCTCGATCTGATCCAGCTGCTGCGCACCTACCGGCGCCCCGTCAGCGGCAGCACGCTTGCCCAGCGCATGGGCATCAGCATCCGGACGCTCTACCGCGACATCGCCACGCTGCAGGCGCAGGGCGCCGATATAGAGGGCGCGCCGGGCTTCGGCTATGTGCTCAAGCCCGGCTTTCTGATGCCGCCGATGATGCTCAGCGAGGAGGAGATCGAGGCCCTGGTTCTGGGCGCCCGCTGGGTGGCGGCGCGGACGGATGACGAGCTGAAGGACGCGGCCCGCAACGCACTGGCGAAGATCGCCGCCGTGCTGCCGGCCGACATGCGGCACGAACTCGAAACAAACTCCCTGCTTGTCTACAACACACGCGAATTGCCTCTCGACACCACCGACTTCCCCGCCATTCGCGAGGCGATCCGGCAAGGTATGAAGCTCGACATCGACTATGCCGACGTCAACGGACAGCCGACGACGCGGCGCATCTGGCCTTTTGCACTTGCCTATTTCGAAGAAACCCGCGTGGTTGCGGCCTGGTGCGAATTGCGCAATGATTTTCGTCACTTCCGCACCGACAGGTTCACCACGATGACGGTTACCGGCATCCGCATTCCGCGCCGGCGCGACCGTCTACTGGCGGAATGGCGGCATGCCCACAACGTCACTCAGGACATGTGATCCTACTGCCATAAATTGACAGCATGCCGGAATAGACAAAGTCTCCGAACCCACCGAGAGGAGACTGCCATGAAAACCGATTTTGTTCTGCCTGTCGAAAGCCCGGCCGAAAGCGCCGTTTTCTACATGGCGATGTTCGGTGCGCTGCCGCTGGAACTGTCGCCGACCTATGCAGTCGTGCTGATGAACGACGCCTTGAAGCTTGGCTTCAAGGCAAAGAAGAAGATGCTGCCGGCCGCCATGAACGCCAACGACGCAGAGCTTCCGATCTTCGTCGCCGGCCGGGAGGGTGTCGACGCGCTTCACGACGAATGGCGCAGGAAAGGTGTCCCGATCTTGCAGGCACCCGCCTCGTCGGACTCTGATTATACCTTCACCTGTACCGATCCGGATGGCCACCGCCTGCGAGTCTTCACCCCGGAAGCCGCCTGACCGCCTCTATTCCGGCCACGCGCCCGATTGCGTGTGTGGCCGGAAAGCTGTATTTCACGCCGTATGACAGACACGCTTCAAACCCCTCGCCCGGAAGCCCAAGGCCAGTTTCTGGTGGCGGCGCTTTATCATTTCGTCTCGTTCGAGCGGTTCGCCGCGTTTCGCGAGCCGTTGCAGGCGATATGTGACGACAATCAGGTCAAGGGCACGCTGCTCATCGCCCACGAGGGCATCAACGGCACGATCGCCGGACCGGAAGACGGCATCAGGGCCGTGCTGGCCTTCCTGCACGCCCAGCCCGAATTCGCAAATCTCGAGCACAAGGAAAGCTGGGCGTCGTCCATGCCGTTCCTGCGCATGAAGGCGCGGCTGAAGAAGGAAATCGTCACCATGGGCGTCGAGGATATCGACCCCAACCGCATTGTCGGCACCTATGTGGCACCGAAGGACTGGAACGCGCTGATCTCCGATCCGGATACGCTGGTGATCGACACCCGCAACGATTACGAGACGGCGATCGGCATGTTCCGCGGCGCGGTCGATCCGAACACCAAGAGTTTTCGCGATTTTCCCGACTGGGTGAAGAACAATGCGGACCTTGCGGCCAAGCCGAAGATCGCCATGTACTGCACCGGCGGCATCCGCTGCGAAAAGGCCACGGCCTTCATGAAGGAACAGGGCTTCGACGAAGTCTACCACCTCAAGGGCGGCATCCTGAAATATCTGGAGGAAATGCCCGAGGAAGAAAGCCTCTGGGACGGTGCCTGCTTCGTCTTCGACGACCGGGTGTCTGTGACCCACGGCCTGAAGGAAGGCGAACACACGCTCTGCCACGCCTGCCGCCAGCCGCTGACACCGGAAGACCGGCTATCGCCTCACCACGAACACGGTGTCGCCTGCATCCATTGCCATGAGACCCGCACCGAGGAAGACCGCCTGCGCTACCGCCAGCGGCAGCGGCAGATGGAACTGGCCAAGAGGCGCGGCGAGCGGCATCTAGGGAGCTGAATTACGGCCGGCAGTCGAATGTGACCCTTGAGCGCCACCAGACGCTCGGCAAAATCGTGGCTGACCTGCCGCAGATAAAGACAGCCGTCGATATGGGCTGCCTCGATATCGATGAAGCTTTCGGCGCCGACGGCAGCGGCAGAACGCGTCAGCAGCCGCATACAAAAGGCGGCCGCCTCACCGTGGGTTTCCGGCCAGCAATGCAGTATCGAAGGAGGAAAGTTGAAGGGCCATGATCTCGAATAGGGCCCGGAATCATTCGGTGTCAATTGCCGCTACCCGGCATGTTTTCAAATTCCGGCAGACCGCCGGCGATATGATCCCAAACGGGGCGGCGGCTTGTCATCACCGCGCTGTCCGGCTGGAACAGGGAGGGATCATCAAGGGTCCCGGCGTAGACGGTCCAGCGATCGTCGTCCGGCGGACCGGAGCCAAAAATCGGGCTGCCGCAATTCTCGCAGAAAGAGCGCACCGTCTCCGCGCCGCTGCCACCGATCGTGCTGAACGACTTTATTGCACCGGTAAACGCCACCTCGCCACGACTGAAGATCATGTAGCAGCAATGGCCTGTCCCCGTCGCCCGCTGGCAATCCCGGCAATGGCAGAAACCGGAATATTTCGGCATTGCAACTGTTCGGTAACGGACAGCGCCGCACAGACATCCACCTGTCATCATGCTCTGTCCTCCCAAGCAAGCCTCAATCCGTTTGATCCGCTCCCGTCCGCGCGATCGCCTGCGCGAAACGCTGCAGATTTTTCATGAGAATAACCCGCGTCTCGGAATCCGCCAAAATCGCACGACGCTGCTCCGGCGTCTTGCCGAGAAGATTGATGCGGAAGGACGTTTCCTCAACCAGTCGGACGGACATGGTCTTCAGCACTTCCGTCAACGCCTCAAGCGCGGAATCGCCGCGATGGGAGGCATGGATGAGCATCACCGGCTTATGCGGAATTTCATCGCGTGAGACCAGCCAGTCGAGCGCATTCTTCAGCCCGCCGGGAATGCCGTGGGCATATTCCGGTGAAGAGATGATCAGCCCATCGGCAGCGCGGATTTTGGCTGTCAGCGCCAGCACGGAGGCAGGCATATCGTCGGCTTCGCGATCGGGATTGAAGATCGGCAGGTCGCCGATCAGATCGCAGATTTCGATCGTGATCCCGGATGGAGCGATGGCACACAGCGCCTCCAGCAGAGCCCGGTTGGACGACGCCTTTCGCAAGCTGCCGGCCAGAGCGTAGAAAAACAACGGCTGCCGGCCGGATGTCATGCGCATGCCTCCCAAGACGAGAATCGTCCCGGCCATCTTGCAGACCGGGGCTCATCTGTCACCCGGCCTTGTGATTGCCTTTCGGAAACTGTTCAGCCAGTTCCTTGTACCAATGTCCGCTCTTCTTGATGGTGCGGACCTGGGTGTCGTAATCGACATGGACGATGCCGAAGCGCATCTTGTAGCCTTCCGCCCATTCGAAATTGTCCATCAGGCTCCAGGCGAAATAGCCCTTCATCGGATAACCGTCGCTGATCAGGTCCGCCGTCACGGCCAGATGATCGGCGATGTAGTCGAGGCGCGGCTGGTCGTCGACCACACCGTTTTCGACGCCCATATTGTAGGCAGCGCCGTTCTCGGTGATGTAGCAATCCGGCAATTCGTAGCGCGCATTGACCGTGCGAATGAGGTCGCCGAGCGCCTGCGGGAAAATTTCCCAGCCGATATCGGTCTTCCCGTCGCTGACAGGCTTGGCATTGACCGTTGCCGGGAATTCGGCCCCCTCGGACGGGTCGTGGGAAACGCGCATCGGCGTGTAGTAATTGACGCCCCACCAGTCGGTCTTCTGGCTGATCGTCGCCATGTCGCCATCCTCGATGGCAGGCATGCGATGGCCAAGGGCAGAGAGGAAGCTTTCGGGATATTCACCCTTGAAAACCGGACCGAAGAAGACGCCATTGTGGAAATCGAAGGCGCGTTCGGCTGCGGCCTTGTCCTCGGTGCTGTCGCTGCCGGGATAGACATGCATCGGGTTGATGACGATACCGACCGGCAGGTTGGGATATTCCTCGCGCACCGTGGCAACACCGAGCCCGTGGGCCAGATTGGTGAAATGCAGCGCATGCAGCGCCGCGTCCATGTTGCGTTCGCCCGGGGCATGGATGCCATAGAGATGGCTGAGCCAGACCGAGCACCAGGGCTCGTTGAAGGTCGCCACCGCATCCAGCCGGTCGCCGAGGCGGGCAATCACCGTCTTGGCGTAACGCTGGTAGGCATAGGCGGTCGAACGCGCCGTCCAGCCACCGTCCCCCATCAGCGCCAGCGGCAGATCCCAATGATAGAGCGTCGCAAACGCCTTGATATTCCGCTGCTTCAGCCCATCGACGAGGCGATCGTAGAAATCCAGCCCCTTCTCGTTGATCGGGCCGGTGCCTTCCGGAATGATGCGCGGCCAGGCGATCGAGAAGCGATAGGCTTCGACACCGAGGCTCTGGATCAGGTCGAGATCTTCCTCCAGCCGGTTGTAATGATCGCAGGCGACATCGCCATTGTGGCCCTTGTAGACGCGGCCCGGCATATTGGAGAAGGCGTCCCAGATCGACGGCTTGCGGCCATCCGTCTTGGTGGCACCCTCGATCTGGAAGGAGGCGGTCGCCACACCGAACATGAAATCGCCGGGGAAACGCGCGGCGAGGGTCTTGGGATCGATCATGAAATACTCCGGATAAGCGGTGCGGACTGCAACGTTGCAGTAAAACGGTCTGCGAAAAAGTCAACCGCGCGCTGGGCAAGGGTCGTCAGTTCAAGGCTGCTGCGAAGATGCGATATTCATGTTTCAGGAAAAAGAATGGCGTCGTAGTCCTGAATCCGTTGAGGATATGCAGGATCTCACCCCTGTCATCACTCACGGTATAAAAGATCAGATAGCCTCAATGGGAGCGCCTTCTAACGCCAACATGCGCATAACGCGGTACCAGCGGAAAGGCATGGGGCGATTGCACCAGCCGCTCGCAACGGTCGATCAGCTCCCGGACAAAGGTGACCGCACGACCCGGATTATCGTGAGAGATATGATCTGCGATATGCTCGATATCCGCCTCGGCCGCGTCGGTAAAAACGACGATCACGAATTGCCGTCTTTCTCCCCGCGATCATATTTGGCGACAAGGCGCGCAAGCACATCCTGTCCGAGGTTCGCGCTGCTTGGCATGTCATTTCCCTTCGGTCAGCCGACAGGAAACAATAACAGTTAGCATAACAGCAAGCGCGAACCGGATAAAGGCTGCTCGAGCAGCTTAAACCTTGATCCAGGCCCCATTCTGCTTGGACGACTGCACGCAGGCATCGACGAACACCATGCCCTTCATGCCATCGTCGATTGTCGGATAGATGACAGCCGGATCGACCGCTTCGCCGTTGCGCTTGGCGAAGATGGCGCGCGCCGCTTCGGTATAGATATTGGCGAAGCCTTCGAGATAGCCTTCCGGATGGCCGGACGGGATTCGGGAAACGCGGGCGGCGGCCGGGCCGGAGCCGGCACCGTTGCGGGTGATCAGGCGCTTCGGTTCGCCAAAGGGCGTGTACCAGAGATAGTTCGGGTCCTTCTGGGTCCATTCGAGACCGCCCTTGGTGCCGTAGACCCGGACCATCAGGCCGTTCTCGTGGCCGGGCGCCACCTGGCTGCACCAGAGCAGGCCCTTGGCGCGCTGGCCGTTCTTTTCCTTGAAGCGCATCATCACATGGGCGTTGTCGTCCAGCGCACGGCCCTCGACAAAGCTGTCGAGATCGGCAGCCAGTTCTTCCAGCTCCAGGCCGGAGACGAAGGCGCCGAGATTATAGGCATGCGTGCCGATATCGCCGGTCGAGCCGCCGGCACCGGACTTGGACGGATCGGTGCGCCAGGCGGCCTGCTTCTGGCCGCTGCTCTCGATATTCTCCGTCAGCCAGTCCTGCGGATATTCCATCTGCACCAGACGCACGGCGCCGATATCGCCATTGGCGATCATCTCGCGGGCTTGGCGCACCATCGGATAGCCGGTGTAATTGTGGGTCAGCACGAACAGCGCGTCGCTCTCGTCGGCCAGCTTCTTCAGCTTTTTGGCATCGGATAGCGTCGAGGTCAGCGGCTTGTCGCAGATCACATGGATGCCGCGCTTGAGGAACTCGCGTGCCGCCTCATAGTGCACATGGTTCGGCGTGACGATAGCCACTGCCTCGATGCCGTTCTTCAGCTTGGCTTCGCGGATGGCCATTTCCTTGAAATCGGAATAGCTGCGCGACGGGTCGAGGCCCAGTTCGGCGCCGGAGGCCTTCGCCTTTTCCGGTGTGGATGACAGCGCACCGGCCACCAGTTCGAAATGATCGTCGAGACGCGCCGCCATGCGATGCACCGCGCCGATGAATGCGCCCGAGCCGCCGCCGACCATGCCGAGACGGATGCGCTTTTGCCGAACCTCTGTGGTTCCTTCGATTGCCATGTTTTTCTCCTTGGATGTGTTTGTATATGCGGAGAGTTTTACCTCCCCCTTCAGGGGGGAGGTCGCAGCGAAGCTGCGGGTGGGGGTGATCCATTGGATGTGGTGGAAATCACCCCACCCCGGCGCTGCGCGCCGACCCTCCCCCTCAAGGGGAGGGTGAAAACTTACAGCCCCAGCATGCGCCGGTTGGCCGCCTCGTCCGTGCCGCCGTCGGCGAAATCGTCGAAGGCTTTTTCCGTGACGCGGATGATGTGGTGCTTGACGAATTCGGCGCCTTCGCGCGCGCCGTCTTCCGGGTGTTTCAGGGCGCATTCCCATTCGACCACGGCCCAGCCGTCAAAATCATGAGCCGTCAATTTCGAGAACACGGCACCGAAATCCACCTGGCCGTCGCCGGGCGAGCGGAAGCGCCCGGCCCGGTTGACCCAGCCCTGATAGCCGCCATAGACGCCCTGGCGCCCCGTCGGATTGAACTCGGCGTCCTTGACGTGGAACATCTTGATGCGCTCGTGATAGATGTCGATATTGTCGAGGTAGTCCAGGCACTGAAGGACATAGTGCGAGGGATCGTAGAGCATGTTGGCGCGCGGATGGTTGCCGACACGCTCGAGGAACATCTCGAACGTGACACCGTCATGCAGATCCTCGCCGGGATGGATTTCGTAGGCGACATCGACGCCGCAATCTTCGGCGTGATCGAGGATCGGCTTCCAGCGGCGGGCCAGTTCGTCGAAGGCAGTCTCGACGAGGCCGGCCGGGCGCTGCGGCCAGGGATAGATGAAGGGCCAGGCGAGCGCCCCGGAGAAGGTCGCATGCGCCTTGATGCCGAGATGCTTCGATGCCGTCAGCGCCATCTTGACCTGTTCGACCGCCCATTCCTGACGCGCCTTCGGATTGCCGCGCACTTCAGGCGCAGCAAAACCGTCGAAAGCCTCGTCATAGACAGGGTTGACCGCGACCAGCTGCCCCTGAAGATGGGTCGAAAGCTCGGTCACCTCGATGCCGTTTTCCCGCGCCTTGCCGGCAAATTCGTCACAATAATCCTTCGACGCCGCCGCCTTTTTCAGGTCGATCAGCTGGCTGGCCCAGGTCGGGACCTGAACGCCGATATAGCCGCAATCGGCGGCCCATTTGGTAATCGAATCCCAGGAATTGAAAGGCGCCGCATCGCCCGCGAACTGCCCGAGAAAGAGGGCCGGGCCCTTGATGGTCTTCATCTGTCGTCTCCTCCGTCGAAAGAATGACCGCTCACCCCGGCCACATCAGTCAATCTTGAAATGTTTTCTGGCGTACGTACATCTAATAACAACCGCTGAACCTGAAACGTTGCAGGGCGCCCGGGAAGCTAACATGTTTGCGCTGCCGGGCAATCGGTCTCGCGACAAAAAATTTCGCAAAGTCACCATCAAAAAGAAAAGCTGCCCATAGCACCAGGCTACGGGCAGCTCCAACATCAGACCCGGATCAGAACGGTGAATCGGGGAAGTAGAAATCCTTGGCATTTTCCTTGGTGACGAGCGTCGCGTCGATCGTGTAGACGCCGCGAACCGGAACCTGGCCGTAGAAGTTGGCAACCGTCATTTCGAGCGCGGTGCCGACCATTGCCGGCGGATAGAGCACGTCGACCGGGATCATCTTGTCGCCGTCCATGACCTTCTTGATCATGTCCTTCGAGCCGGCGCCGGCCACGACATACTGGATGTCGGTGCGCTTGGCCTGCTCGATCGCCTGCAGCACGCCGACAGCCATGTCGTCGTCCTGGCACCAGACCACATCGATCTTCGGATGCTTGGTCAGGTAATCCTGCATGACCTTGAAGGCGTCGTCGCGGTTCCAGTTGCCGAACTGGCGGTCGAGAACCTTGACGTTGGAGCCTTCGATGCCCTTGTCGAAACCGTCCTGGCGCTGCTGGTCGATCGGGATCGGCAGGCCGCGGATGATGACGACTTCGGCGTCCGGCGTCGTCGCCTTGATATATTCACCGGCCGTCTGGCCGAGAGCCGGGTTGTTGCCGGCGACATAGAGGTCGCGAACGGTGTTGTCGTTGACGCTGGGCGCGCGGTCGACGATGGCGACGAACGTGCCCTTGCTCTTGACTTCCTTGATGGCGTTGACCAGCGGATCCGGATCGGACGGCAGGATGACCAGCGCGTCGATGCCCTGGGTTTCCAGATCCTGCACGGCATTCGCCTGGCTTGCCGGATCCGGCGATGTCTTGACGATGATGTTGAGGCCCGGATGGCGCGCCATCAGAAGCTTGGCGACGCGCTCCGCATGGAACACCACACCCGAGGTCCAGCCATGGTCGGCGGCCGGGATCGAAACGCCGATCGTCACCTTCTTGTCTTCCGCGTGGGCCACGCCGGTCAGCGCCATCATGGCGACGGCCGCTACGCCCAATAATCCTTTACGCATGTTTCTCTCTCCCTAGTGAATACGGGTCTGACAGTCCGTGACCGGGCGACCCATGAACCCGGTTATTCATGATTTGCGGACCAGCGAGCGCTGAACGAGCATGGCAATGATGATGATCGCCCCCTGAATGGCCCCGATCAGATATTCGCTGATGAAATTGGACAGCAGCATGATATTGCCGACGAGCTCCAGAATGAAGGCGCCGCAGATCGTGCCCCAGACACGTCCCGCGCCACCTTTCAGCGCGGTGCCGCCAACGACGACGGCCGTGATCGCCTGAAGTTCCCACAGGATGCCCGTGGTTGCCGAGGTCGAACCAAGGCGCGGCACATAGAGCAGGACGGCGATCGCGACGCAGAGCCCCTGGATCACGAAGGCGATGGTGCGGACGCGATTGACCGGGATGCCGGAATAGCGGGCGACATCGCTGTTCGAGCCCACGGCAACGACATGCCGGCCGTAGCGGGTGCGATAAAGAACGAAGGCTGCAACAGCGGTCACCACCAGGATCACGGCGATCGGCACCGGCACGCCGAAGATCGAGCCGAAATAGGCAGGACGGTATATTTCCTGGAGGGCCGGGTCCTTCAACGTAATGGCGCCGCCCTGCGACAACCATGTCGTCAGGCCACGATAGATACCCATGGTGCCCAGCGTGGCGATGAAAGGTTCGATCCTGCCGACCGTGGTGATCAGGCCGTTTGCCAGACCGCATAGGGAACCGGCCACGACGGCGAACAGCACTGCTGCCGTCAGCATCAGGGCAGGATCGGCGATAACACCGGAGTTCATGAACAGGATCATCAGGCTGGCGACGAAGGCCACCATCGCGCCAACGGACAGGTCAAGATCGCCGGAAGAAATGACAAACGTCGCACCAACAGCGATGATGGCGATGAAGGCGCTGCGCGTCGCGACATTGGCGAGGTTGTTTAATCCGATGAAATTCGGATTGACGATCGCGCCCAGGATGAGAAGCAGCACCAGGGCCGCAAAGGGTGCGACGGCCCGAAGATCGACATCCCGCCAGTTTCGACGCCGGACTTCCCGGGTTTCCTCATTCACGCTCATATCCAAACCAACCTCCCGTCCCATTGTCCCTGGGAATTCTCTTCCTGTTCCTTGGCCCCGCACCCTCGCGCGGTCAGGCCACAGCCTTTTTCTTCAAACCCGCCGCGTAGCGCATGATCTCCTGCTCGCTGATTTCATCGCCCTCCAGCATGCCGACGATCCGCCCTTCGCGCATGACCGCAACGCGGGTGCAAAGACCGATAACCTCGGGCATCTCGGAGGAGACGACGATGATCGAGCGGCCGTCGCGGGCCAGCGCCGAAATGAAATGATAGATCTGCTGCTTGGTGCCGACATCGATGCCGCGCGTCGGCTCGTCGATGATGATGATATCGGGCTCGGTCTCCATGACCTTGGCGAGAAGCAGCTTCTGCTGGTTGCCACCCGACATGCGGCCGGCCACAACATTGCCATCGCGAACACGGATATCGAAACGGCGGCGCGCACGCTCCAAAGCGGCCGCCTCGCTGGCCGGGCTCAGATAACCGAGCTTGCCGTGATTTTCGAGGGATTGCAGCGTCAGATTGGCAATCATCCGCGAATTGAGAAGCAGCCCCTTGGACTTGCGATCCTTGGTCATATAGGCGAGGCCGCACCGGTTTGCCGCATGCACATCGCCCGACGGCACCGATTCCCCCTTGATCAGCACCTCGCCGGAAGCGCGCGACCGCAAGCCTGCAACCGCCTCCATCAACTCCGTGCGGCCGGAGCCGATCAGGCCGGAAAACCCGAGAATTTCACCCTTGCGGATCTCGAAGCTCGCATCCCGGACATAACCGGTCGAAAGGGCGTTGACGCTGAGCATGACCGCTTCATCGACATCCGGCTCGTTCTTGGCCGGAAAAAGCTTCGAAAGCTCGCGGCCGACCATCAGCTGCGCGATCGACTCCCCATCGAGGATCGCCGTCGGTGACGTCTTGATCCATTGACCGTCGCGCAGGACGGTCACCCGGTCCGTCAGCTCCATCACCTCATCGAGCTTGTGCGACACGAACACGAAACTCGTGCCCTGATCGCGCAGCTTGCGCACCTGCTTGAACAGGAAATTGGTCTCTTCGCGCGACAGAACCGCGGTCGGCTCGTCCATGAACACCACGCGCGCATCGCGGCTGATGGCCTTGGCGATTTCCACCATCTGCTTGTCGGCGATGGACAGCGAACTGATCATCGCATTCTCGTCGACATGCGAACCGAGCAGATCGAGCACGCGGCGCGTTTCGGCGCGCATGTGCTTGCGATCGAGCATGCCGAAACGCGTCACCTCACGGCCGAGAAACAGGCTCTCGGTCACCGTCAGATGTTCGGCCAGATTGAATTCCTGATGGATGATGACAATGCCGAGCGCCTCGGCCGCGCCATTGGGCGGCAGCTTGACCGGATTACCGTCGAGGATAATGTCGCCGGAGGTGGGCTGCTCGAAGCCGGACAGGATTTTGACGAGCGTCGATTTTCCAGCGCCGTTCTCGCCCATGAGCGCATGGATTTCGCCGGCTCGCAGATCGAAATCGACGCTGAAAAGCACCTGCACACCGTTGAACGACTTGCTGATGCGGCGCGCCGACAGCACGACCGCGCCGGCACCGGCCTCGATGGTCTGCGAACTCATGATCCCTCCCTGCGGCTCCCATCCGCTGGAGAAGCTATGTAAACCTTTACATAGACCATGTAAAGGTTTACATAGGAACATAACAGAGAATTCCACCCAGCGGGCTTTGACCGCCGGGCAAGTCTGTGTAGTGTCCCGCCGAGACTAAAACCCAAGGCAGAGCGCAGTGTCGAATTCCACGCCGGCAACCATCGAAGACGTCGCCCGGATTGCCGAGGTTTCGATCGCGACAGTCTCGCGTGCG
Source organism: Pararhizobium polonicum (assembly GCF_001687365.1). Classification (GTDB taxonomy): domain Bacteria; phylum Pseudomonadota; class Alphaproteobacteria; order Rhizobiales; family Rhizobiaceae; genus Pararhizobium; species Pararhizobium polonicum. The sequence continues at coordinate 163,272 of NZ_LGLV01000007.1, read as the reverse complement.
ATCCATATGCCGGAGAAAGTCGCCAACTCGACGCGGCTCAAGGTCAGCCAGGCGATCGCCATGACCGGCTACACGACCAATGCCATGGCCCGCAGCCTGCGGCTTGGCCGGTCCAACATGATCCTTGTCGTCGCGCCCGATATCGGCGACCCGAACTTTTCCAATATCCTGGTCGGCCTCGAGAACGAGGCGCGCGCGCATGGCTACGGCATCCTGATCGGCCACACCCAGAACGATGCCCAGCGCGGGCTGGAATATCTGAAGTTTCTCAATTCCAACCAGGCCGCCGGGCTGATCCTCTTCACCGGCATCCTGCCGTTTGGCCACCAGACCATGACCGCCCGGCTGCCGCCCAGCGTCGGCGTTTTCGAACCGGTCTTCAACGGCGGCATTCCCTATGTCGGCGTCGATGATATCGAAGGCGCCCGCAAGGCGATCGACCTTCTGCTGGCCGAGGGCCATCGCAAGATTGCCTTCATCGGCGATTCCCGCACACGGCTGGCCTATACACGGCGGCGCATGGGCTACGAGGCGGGGCTGGATGCGGCAGGGGTCGGCGCCGATCTGCGCATCGTGCTCGAAGGCGACGGCACGATCGAAAGCGGCCGGCTGGCCATCGAGCAGCTTTTCATGCGCGACACGCTGCCGACGGCCTTCATGTGCGTCAACGACCAGACCGCGATCGGCGTGATGATCGGCCTTGGCGCACGCGGCTACGATATCCCGCGGGATTTTTCGGTGACCGGTTTCGACGACGTGCCGCAGGCCGCCTTCATGTCTCCAGCGCTGACGACGATCCGCCAGCCGCGCACGATGATCGGCAAACATGCCATGGCGCTGCTGCTGGAACTCCTGTCCGACGGCCAGCCGGCCGAGACGGAAATCCTCTTGCGCCCCGATCTCGTGGTCCGCAACTCCGTCGCCGCCCCCTCGCGGGAATGGACGAAGCGCTAAGCCTTTCTGCACGACGCTCCCTCAGCCTCTTTACATCCTATTCAACGCGCTCAGGCGTAACGGCGCTCGGGCTGGCGGCGTGTGGCCTCGGGAACCCGACGCCGTTGCGAAACCGTGAACTGATCGGCGAGCCCCTTGAGGGTCGTGCTGACGCGCATCAGGTTAAGAGTGGCGGCATTGGTTTGCTCGACCATTGCGGCGTTCTGCTGTGTCATCTGGTCCATACCGGTGACGGCCGTATTGATTTCGGTGATCCCGATCGCCTGTTCCCGTGCCGAACCGGCAATGGCGTCGATGTGCCCGTTGATGTGGGTCACCTGTTCGCCGATGGTGCGCAGCGCGTCGCCGGTCCGGTTGACCAGCGAGACCCCCATCAGCACATCTTCGAACGACTTGTCGATCAGCCCCTTGATTTCCTTGGCGGCATCGGCGGATTTTTGCGCCAGCTCGCGCACCTCCTGGGCAACCACCGCAAAGCCCTTGCCCGCCTCACCGGCACGCGCCGCCTCCACCCCGGCATTCAGGGCCAGCAGGTTGGTCTGGAACGAAATCTGGTCGATGACACTGATGATCTGCGTGATCTTGCGGGACGATTCCTCGATGGCGCTCATGGCGCTCACCGCCTGTTCGACCACAGCGCCGGACTTGCGCGCCTCCTCCGTCGCATGACCGACAACGCGGCGGACCTCCTCCGTGCGAACGGCCGTTTCCTTGGAAATCGTGGTGATCTCCTCAAGCGCCGCCGCCGTCTGTTCAAGCGATGCCGCCTGCTGTTCCGTCCGGCGCGCCATATCGTCGACGGCCGTGACGAGTTCGCCGGCATTGCCGGAGGTTTCGTCCGCCGCCAGCACGATCGAACCGAGAGCTTCGTCCAGCGTTCCGAGCGCGGAATTGAAATTGGATTTCAAGCCATCGAACTGCGGCGCAAGCGCAGCACCGAGCATGGCCGTCAGATCGCCGCCGGCCAGGCCGGTCAGCGACCGGTCGAGCGCGGACAATGCCTCATCCTGCTGCAACGCCAGCGCCTGCCGCTCGGCTTCGCCGATCGCCCGCTGCTCCTGCAACGCCTCCAGATAGACCGAGATGGCATAATCCATATCGACGAAGGCCGCCTTCATGATGGCGGTCACCTCGATACTGATATCCTTTGCCTTCTTCCTGTAGAGAAAACCGTCGAGATGCTTCTCGACGACAGCCTTGATGATCGATTCCATGATCAGCGCGTAACCACCGATATACCAGCGCGGTTCGAGACCCAGGCGGGCATGCGTCTTGCCGATGCTCGTGACGGCCTCGACATATTTTTCATCAAACGCACCGGAAGCAATCTGGTCCCAATGCCGGACCTGCCGGTTCTTGGCGCTTTTGACATGCGCATCGCTGGAAAAGAACTTCGCCGTTTCCGGGTTCACTGTCGCCTTTTGGTAAAATTTGTCCAGGGCGCCATCCAGCGAAGCGGAAATGGTCGGCCTTGCCCGAACCAGGGCATCCCTCTCGTCTCCCACGAGTCCGACAAAATCGAGCCGCTCGTTGAGGTGTTTGGTCGTGGAAACGGGCGCAGACATACGGGGCATCCTAGATCAAGACGTGGAAAGGCATGCGCGCTGCGCGATCGGCGTCATGCCGGCAGATGTTCCAAGGCGTGGCCGCAGGATTAGGTCCGTATCGTTAAGAATGTCTTTCGAGCGGCGACGGCGGAGTGTCGAGCCTCATCGATAAGAGACTGTTTTCCTGTCGTATTTTCTCAAAATTGCGACAAACTGCCCGAGGGGCGCATCGATATCGATGATATCAAGGGCAGCCGAATTCGCGGCAGGCCTCGATATTTCAACATCCGTGTTCCTGTCGCCGATACCCTCCCGATCGAATGTCCTGTGCATCCGAGACCCAAAAAGTCCGGTGCCGCAAAACTGCCGATCTGCGCCGGCCATTTCGGCCGCCGCGCAACAGGAACTTTCACGCACAAGGCCGGGAAGCTTTCGCTCCCCGGCCTTGATGAAAAGCCCTGCCGGTATCAGACGTAGCGGTTGACGACGTTTTCCAGCAGTTCCTGCTTGCCGGACTTCGGCTGCGGGTTGAGATCGGTCTTTTCGACATAGGCCGTGATCTCCTCCAGCGACATGCTGGTAAGACGCTTCTGGCCCTCGGCCGATTTCCAGCCGGCATAACGTGCATCGAGCGGACCCGACAGCGCCTTGTCCTCGACCATCTTGGCCGCTGCGCGAAGGCCACGGGCACAGCAATCCATGCCGCCGATGTGGCCGATCAGCAGATCTTCCGGATCGATCGACTGGCGGCGCAGCTTCGAATCGAAATTGGTGCCGCCGGTCTTGAAGCCGCCGCCGGACAGGACCTGGTAGTAGGCCAGCGCCATTTCCGGAACGTTGTTCGGGAACTGGTCGGTGTCCCAGCCGGACTGGTAATCGTTGCGGTTCATGTCGATCGAGCCGAAGATGCCGAAGGCATTGGCAAGCGCCAGCTCGTGTTCGAAGGAATGGCCGGCAAGGATGGCATGGCCCTGCTCGATATTGAGCTTCACCTCGTTTTCGAGACCGTAGGTCTTGAGGAAGCCGTAGACCGTCGCGACGTCGTAGTCGTACTGGTGCTTGGTGGGCTCCTGCGGCTTCGGCTCGATCAGGATCGCGCCCTTGAAACCGATCTTGTGCTTGTATTCGACGACCATGTTGACGAACCGGCCGAGCTGGTCGAGTTCCTGCTTCACATTGGTGTTGAGCAGCGTCTCATAACCTTCGCGGCCACCCCACAGGACGTAGTTGTCGCCGTTAAGCTTCTGGGTCGCGTCGATGCAGGTTTTCACCGTGGCAGCGGCAAAAGCAAAGACGTCCGGATCCGGATTGGTGGCGGCGCCCGACATATAGCGGCGGTGGGAGAAGAGATTGGCCGTGCCCCAGAGCAGCTTGACGCCGGTATCGGACTGCTTCCTGGCGAAATAGTCGACGATCTCGTTGAGATTGCGGGTGTTCTCGGCAAAAGTCTTGCCTTCCGGGCGCACGTCGGCGTCGTGGAAGCAATAGAAGGGCGTGCCGAGCAGCGAGAAGAATTCGAACGCGACGTCAGCCTTGAGCTTGGCTGCCTTCATGCTGTCTTCGAACCAGGGACGCTCGAAGGTCTGACCGCCGAAGGGGTCGCCGCCCGGCCAGACGAAGGTGTGCCAATAGGCAACGGCAAAGCGCAGGTGATCTTCCATGCGCTTGCCGAGAACGATCTCATCGGGATTGTAGTGGCGGAAGGCCAGCGCATTGGTGCTGTCGGGGCCTTCATACTTGATCTTGGCGATATCGCCGAAGAAACCTGTGCTCATCGATATTTCCTCTTTGTGTTCTGAACGTCGATCGGGGTCAGTAGGCGTTGCGGATCGCCGGGTAGAGCCGGCGATACCGGTGATAGGCATCCTCGTAGGCACCACGCAGCGATGCATCGGGCTGGACGGTTTCGGCCGTGGCCGGCGCGGTGAAGACCGACAGCGGATTAGCCTTGGTCGCCGCGACGAGCCCCAGACGGGCGGCGCCGAAGGCCGCGCCGAAGTCGCCATCGGCGGGCACATCGACCGGCAGGTCCAGCGCCGTCGCAATCGACTTCAGCCAGTAGCGCGAGCGTGAGCCGCCACCGATGGCGGTGACCCGGGAAAGATTGGTGCCGGCGGCGCGCAAGGCCTCCAGGCTGTCGCGCAGCGCGAAGGAAACGCCTTCGAGCACCGCCTGCGTCAGAACCACACGGCTGCTTTCATGGCCCAAGCCGGCAAAGACGCCGCGAATGGCGGCATCGTTGTGCGGCGTGCGCTCGCCGGAGAGATAGGGCAGGAAAGTGACGCCGGACGGCGCATTGAGGCTGTCGCCAAGCTCTACCGTCAGATCGGCGGCACTTTTACCGGTGATGCCTGCATGCCAGTTGAGCGCATCGGTGGCCGAGAGGATGACACCCATCTGGTGCCAGGTGTTGGGCAACGCATGGCAGAACGCATGCACCGCGCTGGCCGGATTGGGCAGATAGCTCGCATTGGCGGCAAACAGCACGCCGGATGTCCCGAGCGACACGAAGGCGTGGCCTTCGCCGACCGTGCCCATGCCGCAGGCGGAGGCCGCGTTGTCCCCTGCCCCGCCAGCGACGACGACATTTGCGCCCATGCCCCATTTGGCCGCGAGACCGGCTTTCAGCGTACCGCCGGGCTCGGTGCCCTCGACCAGCGACGGCATATGGCTTTCCGTCAGCCCGGTCGCATCGAGCAGGCTTTCCGACCAGGCGCGTTTGCCGGTATCGAGCCAGGAGGTGCCGGCCGAATCCGACATCTCGGAAATATGTTCACCGGTCAGCCACAGGCGCAGATAATCCTTCGGCAGCAGAACCCAGTCGACCTTGTCGAAAATATCGGGTTCGTTTTCCGCCACCCAGGCGAGCTTGGGCGCTGTGAAGCCCGGAAAGACGATATTGCCGGTCAATGCCCGGAACTGCGGATCGGCATCGAGCGCCAGCGCCTGCTTGTGGCTGCGCGTATCATTCCAGAGGATGCAGGGACGCAGCACCTGGTCCTTCGAATCCAGCAGCGTCGCGCCATGCATCTGGCCCGAAAGGCCGATACCCTTGACGGCGGCAAGCTCTGCCGGATGCGCGGCCTTGAGCCCGGCAATGGCCTCTTCCGTTGCGCGGATCCAGTCGGCCGGATTCTGTTCCGACCAGCCGGGATGCGGGCGCGACACATCCATGGCGCCGGATGCGGAACCGATCACCGTCTGGGCGTCGTCGATCAGCAGTGCCTTCACCCCGGATGTGCCGAGGTCGATACCGAGATACATGATGGTCTCCCTAGTCTGCTCTGCCCTGTCCGGGCTCCTGGTTGCCGGCCTGCTCGAAGGGCAGGTCTGTTTCGCTGCCCTCATCGAAGGGCAGGTTATCCTTGAGGAAGATGTCGAGCCGGATACGCTCCTGCGCGCCGATCACCGCCACGCCGTCGGCCTTGGCCTTCAGCACGCGGATGGCGCTGCGGACCTCGTGTCCTCCGTCCTGATTGAGAACCGCGTCGATCAGCCCGTCATTGAGCGCTGCCCGGGTGTGCTGCGTCAGTTCATGGGCGATCACGCAGACCGGCTGCCCGCTCTGCCGCCGTTTCAGCGCGGCAATCAGGCCGCGATTGCCGGCGCCGAGGCTGTAGACGCCCGCGATCTCCGGCGATGCGGCAAAGGCCGCGCCGACAAGCCGCTCCGCCAGGGCGGGATCGTCCTGTCCCTCGAGAACAGGCAGCAGCGCATGGGCTGGAAAACTCTCGTTCATGACCGCGCGAAAACCCTCGAGCCGGTCGCGATGGTCGCGCACCAGCATGGAACCGGCCAGCACCGCCACCGGTCCCGACCGGCCGCCCAGAAAGCGGCCCATCAGGCTTGCAGCCGTGCGGCCCGCCGCGATGTTGTCGACGCCGGCGAAATGATCGCGCAGGGAACCCGCCAGATCGGAAACCAGCGTCACCACCGGGATGCGCGCCGCCCGAAGGCGATCGACCGCGGCAATGACATCCGGCGAATCGACCGCCACAACAGCCACACCGGCCGGAGACGCCGCGCGGGCCGCATCCAGCGCCGCGACCAGCGCCTCCACATTGAACGCCGGGACAGTGACGATGGAAATCGCCGTGCGCTCCACCGGCGAACGGCCGATCGCGGCACGTACCTGCGCTTCAAGCCCGCGCATGAAGGAGTTGTCGCCGGACGGCAGGATGAAAATGAAGGGATAGACGCGGCTCTTGGCAAGATTGGCCGCCGCCACGTCGCGGACATAGCCGATGCGCTCGATCGCCTGCTCGACCTTTTCGCGCGTCACGGTGCGGACACCGGCGCGCTGGTTCAAAACGCGATCGACGGTGGCAAGGCTGACCCCTGCCGCGGCGGCAATATCGTGAACTGTCGGTCTCATGGTTCCTCCGGGAAAGAGCCTTAGAGGAAAATTTGATGTACGTAAATCAAAAATTATCATGATCGCCGGGCGGCATTCGTTTTCCCGCAAGGGGCTGCCGGATATCAGCCGAGCCGTTTGCTGAAAGCCTTGAGAAAGGTCACATCCCCGGCATCTCCCTGCGCCTGTGCAAGGACCACATCCATATAATCCGCAGTGATGCGCGCGAGCGCAAAACCGCCCTTGTAGGTGGCGATCGGCTTGAACAGATCGAGATCGCCCTGCTTGTAGATCATCGGCGTATCATGCTCATGCCCGTGAAACAGACCGACGACATTGTACCCCTTCAGGACCGCCAGCAATGCCGCCCGGTCGTCGTCGCTCCACCAATGGGCGTGGCCGGAGCCTTCATCGTCGAAGGTCGATTTCGCCGAATCCCATTTCTCCAGCGAAAAGGCGTCCCAGCCATAGTGCTGGAACAACACCACCGGCCGGCCGTCGGCAGCCGACGCGGCAAGGTCCTGCCCGAGCCATTCCAGCCCGCCGATCGCCCCCTTGGTGGTGTCACCGCCGAAACGCTGCAGCTGCACCAGATGCAGTCCGCCCCAATCCCAGGAATAGTTGTCGGATTCGATATCGTAGTTCGCGACCGCCACCGGCGGCTTGTAGAACACCGTCTGGCGGTGATTGAGCTCGACATAATCGCGCAGTTCACGGCGGTACCAGTCGATATGCGGCGGCATGCCGTCCTGATCGAGATCGTGGTTGCCAAGGCCGTTATAGACCGGGAAATGCACCCGGTCGGGCCCGACGCCCTGCTGGTAGCGGCTGGAGAACTGCAGCAGCTGATGCCCCTCGCCGGGAACCTTGACCTGGCCGCCGCCATCATCGGTCATGTCGCCGCCGATGACGATGCCGAGCGGCGTGGCGATTTTCTGGCCCGCACCGGCAAGCCCGGTCGCCACGCCGCCGATTTCCGCTGGCCAGTCAAACTCCGCGATACGATTGACCGCCGCCACGTGCCGGAGAAGGTTGGCGTCGGTCTTCCCCTCCTGCTCGCAATTCGGGCTCAGCGTACCGCCGGAGACGAGGCAGGTGTGGACATCGGCCGTGAACAGGAACGTCGCATCGATCGGCGGCCAAGGCGACTTCGCTGCCGTCGCGGCAAACACCGGCCGGACGGACGACACCACGCCGAAGCTCAGGATATTGGTGAGAAGCGCGCGCCTGGACAGCGGGAGGAATGTGCGGTCGTTCATGCAAAATGCCCTGAAGTGTTGTCTTCAGGGCATTGTGACCGATGACTGGCGGAACGTACAGGTCGAAGGCCTGTCCGGTGATTGTATCGCTAGTGGCCGCCGCCACCGCCGCCGGTCGGTGCCGCCTGCGGTTTCTTGATCAGGAAGGCGCAGACGACCAGACTGCCGAAAAGGCCGGTGAGGATCAGGAACACATCGATGAACGACAGGATCACCGCTTGCTGGGTGACCATGCCGGACAGTTTCTGGATCGCGATCGTCGCACCGTCGAGACCGTGCGCATTGTATTTCGCGATCATGTTGTTGAGCTGATCCATGGCGGCCGGATTGCCCCATTGCACATGTTCCTGCAGCCGGGCGTAGTGTTCCTCCTGGCGCTGCGTCAGGATCGTGTTGATCGCCGCCAGCCCGACCGCACCGCCGAGGTTACGCGTCAGGTTGAAGAGACCGGAGGCGCCGCGGATACGGGCGGGCGACAGCGTACCGAGCGCGACGTTGTTGATCGGCACCATGCACATCATCAGCCCGAAACCGCGCAGGATCTGCGGCAGCAGCAGCTCGTAGAAATCCCAGTCGGCCGTCAGCGAGCTCATCATCCAGGTGCCCCCGGCAAAGCTGGCAAAGCCGATGGCCATCATGATGCGCGGATCGAGCTTGGTCGACACCTTGCCCGCGATCGGCGCCGTGCAGAACATCGCAAGCCCCGACACGAACATCGTCTCGCCGATCATCAGCGAATCATAACCCCGGATCCGGCCCAGATAGACCGGATAGAGATAGGTCAGCCCGTAGAGCCCGATACCCATGACGAAGGAAAACAGCGACCCGAACGCAAAGTTTCGATTGGCGAAGGCCCTGAGATCGACAATGGGGAAATCGACCTTGAAGGCACGGTAGAAGAAGACCAGCGCGCCGATCCCGGATGCGACGGCAGCCAGGAAGATCGTTTCGTCACTGAACCAGTCGTTCTTGTTGCCTTCCTCCAGCACATATTCCAGCGTGCCGAGAAAGACCGCCATCGACAGCAGCCCCCACCAGTCGAACTTCTTGAACAGGCTCAGTTCCGGCTTGTCGAAATCGATGAAATTCCAGGTGACGATGGTGACGATGATGCCGGGAATGATGTTGACCAGGAACAGCCAGTGCCAGGAAAACGCATGGCTGAGATAGCCGCCGACGGTCGGACCGATGGTCGGCGCCAGCGTTGCGACCAGGCCGATGATCGGCGAGACGATGCTGCGCTTGGAGGGCGGGAAGATCGTAAAGGCGGCCGCAAAGACGGACGGGATCATGCCGCCGCCGATGAACCCCTGCAGGGCCCGGTAGACGATCATCTGGTCGATGTTCGTGGCCGTCGCCGCAAGCGCGCTGGCCAATGTGAAGCCCGCGGCCGACACCGAGAACAGCACCCGCGTGGAGACGATGCGGGCCAATGTGCCGGATAGCGGGATCATGATGACCTCGGCGATCAGATAGGCCGTCTGCACCCAGGCGACCTCGTCCGAGCCGGCGCTCAAGCCCGCCTGGATTTCCGCCAGCGATGCCGAGACGATCTGGATGTCGAGGATCGACATGAACATGCCGAACACCATTGCGAAGAAGGCGATCAGGCGCTTGGGATCCATCCGCTCTTCCGCGCCGGCGGCAGGAACGGATGGGGGGGACATCCTACCGGTAGTAACAGTGGCAGCCATCGGCTTTGCTCCTGGCGCAGTCCACGTTCAGACGAACGGAACGGCCATCGTGATCATGAAAAAGGATGCATCCTGCATTGTCCGGCACCGGTCATCGCGGCAGCGGCAGATCCGATGCCGACAGCCGAAACGCCGCGCCCGAACAAGGGCGCGGCCCATCGAAACGGCAGAGCGGCTTACTGCGTCGCCGCGGTATCCTGCGTCTTCGGCGCCGTGCGCGTATCGACATCGACGACAACGCTGAGACCCGCGCGCAACCGGCCGCTGTCCAGCACATCCTTCGGGAACACGATGCGCACCGGAACGCGCTGGATCACCTTGGTGAAATTGCCCGTGGCGTTTTCGGCAGGCAGCAGCGAGAACACCGAGCCGGAGGCCGGCGAGATCGACTGGACTGTGCCGACGATCGGCTCTTCGTCGAAGGCATCCACATGGATGTTGACCTTCGAGCCCGGCACCATATGGGCGATCTGCGTTTCCTTGAAATTGGCATCGATATACAGCTGATCGACCGGAACCAGAGCAGCCAGGCGCTGGCCGGCGGAGACGAGGTCGCCGTCCTGCACCGCAAGATTGCCGATGATGCCGTCATAGGGCGCTTTCAGGACGGTAAAGCCCAGATCGCGCACGGCCTTGTCGTGGGCGAGCTGCAGCGACCGGATGGTGCTTTCGGCTTCGGCACGCTGCGCGGTCAGCACGGCGACATTGGCATTGGCGGCAACGATATTGGCATCGCCGCCGATCAGGTTGGCCTTGGCCTGATCGAGGGCAACCTGCGCGCTGTCGAGAGAGGCGACCGTACCGACGGCCTTTGACTGGAGGTCGCTGGCACGCGCGAGCGTGGTTTCGGCACCCCGGACGGCCGCCTCAAGGGCAGTTTTCTGTGCCTGCGCCTGCTGCACGCTGGCCTTGGCACCGGCAATCTGCGCATCGAAACGCTGCAGCGACAGCTTTTCGGTGTCGATCTGTGCCTGCGCCTGGTCGGCGGCAATTCTGTAATCTTCCTTGTCGAGCGTGATCAGCGCATCGCCGGCCTTGACGTGCTGGTTGGCAACGACATTGACCTTTTCGATATAGCCGGAAACCTTCGGCGAGATCGACGCGATATCGCCACCGATATAGGCATCGTCGGTCGAGATCATGAAACGGCCGTTGGTCCACCACTGATAACCGTACCAGCCGCCAGCGGCCAGCGCGGCAATCACGATCACCGGCATCACCAGTTTGCGGCGCTTCGGGGCTGGCTTTTCTTCGGCCACGGCAACCTGCGGCGCGGCTTGCGCCTCGGCAGCAGGCTCGCCTGCGCCCTTGGCTTCAGGCGTCAAGTCCTGTTCCTGCGGCGCTTCGAAATCATCACCAACGGGGCGGACGTGCGCAGCACCGGATTTGCTTGAAACTGACATATTGCACTACCAGCCCTTATATGGGAAATTCGAACCGAACCGTTCAGTTCGATTGACATAATGCGAATTCGACCTCATATCAAGAGGAATCGAACCGATCGGTTCGAAAAGTTAACGACGAGACAAGAATGCCCGGACAGGACGAAAAGTTGATGGAAACCACAGGCAGCGACAGCTGTCCCGCCGGACCATATTCTCTTTCCGGACGCCGGGCCGCGGGCGAAGATCCGGCAAAACGCGACCAGATCCTCGAGGGTGCCAAGCGCGTGTTCATGAGCGTCGGCTTCGACGCCGCCAGCATGAACGATATCACCCGGGAAGCCGGCGTCTCCAAGGGCACCATCTACGTCTATTTCGCCAACAAGGAAGACCTGTTTTCGGCGATGATCGAAGCCGAGCGCGCGCTTTTCCTGGCGACGGTTCGCACAGTGCTGGCCGCCCATGAAGATGTCGAAGCCGGCCTGTATAAATTCGGCGTCAGCTTCGTCACGCACATGACCGCAGACAAGGTCATCAACGCGATGCGCACCGTTCTCGGGGTTCGCGATCGCATGCCCGCTCTGTGCCAGCGCTTCTTCAAGGGACCGGAAAACCTGCGAACGGTGATGCAGGAATTCCTGAAGCATCAGGTCGATATCGGCAACCTGGAAATCGATGACCTTGACCTGGCGGCGGGCCAGTTTCTCGATCTCTCCAGTGGCGGCTTCTTCAAGTTTCGCCTGTTCGGAACCATGGAGACGCCACCGTCGCCGGAGGAAATCGATCGGGTCATCACCGGCGCCGTTCGCGTCTTCATGGCCGCATATGGAGCACGGCAGGCCAAAACGGCCTGAAAGCGGCAGCATAGGCCGTCCGAAATCTGGCTTCCCATGAAGAGTTAACAGTATCGCCGCCCATTTGAGCGGCCTTCATCGCTTGCCTTGCCGCCATTTCCTCTTACATAAGAAATGTTAAACACACCCGCGCTGCCCACCGGCTGCGCGGTTTTCCCTTATGTGCCCTTTGAATCGAGGAAGGAACGACCCCCCGATGCAGGACATTATGCTCCTCATGCAAGATCCCACTGCCTGGATCGCCCTCATCACGCTGATCGTGATGGAAGTCGTGCTTGGCATCGACAATCTCATCTTTATCTCGATCCTCACCAACAAGCTGCCAGCGGAAAACCGCGAAAAGGCGCGTCGTATCGGCATCGGGCTGGCATTGCTCATGCGGCTTGGGCTGCTGGGAACCGTCGCATGGATTGTTCAGCTGACCGAGCCGGTATTTGACCTCTTCGGACACGGCTATTCCTGGAAGGACATGATCCTTGTTGCCGGTGGTCTCTTCCTTGTCTGGAAGGCGACGAAGGAAATCCATCATACCGTCGATCCGGTGGATCATGAAGAGGATGCGCTTGCCAAGGCCGGCACCACCACCTTCGCTGCCGCCATCGGCCAGATTCTGGTCCTCGACCTCGTCTTCTCGATCGATAGCATCATCACAGCCGTCGGCATGACCCCGCATCTTCCGATCATGATCGTTTCCGTCATCTTCGCAGTGACCGTTATGCTCGTGGCATCCGGGCCGCTTGCCCGCTTCATCGAAAGGAACCCGACCATCGTCATGCTGGCCCTCGGCTTCCTGCTGATGATCGGCACGACGCTGATTGCCGAAGGCATGGGCTTCCATGTTCCGAAGGGTTACGTCTACGCGGCGATGGCCTTCTCGGCGCTGGTCGAGGTGCTCAACATGCTGTCACGCCGCAAACGGCAGAAAGACAAGGCATCAAAGCCCTGATCGGGCTGGGTATCGCAAAATGAAGCGGCCCGGGACAGCAGTCCCGGGCCGCAGTTTTCCTTGACGCGCCCTTTTGAATATGGTCTCACGCCAGCCATATGGAATTTCCGGTATTTTCTGCCGTTTCAGGCATCGATCGGGCACTTCCTTCCCTTAAAAGCATGCGCCTTCGCGTCCGGATATCCCTCCCCGGCAGGAAGGCCGAAAGCACGTAAAGCACGGGCCAGGATCATGACAGACAGACCAGTCCGGGTGCGCATCGCACCTTCCCCCACCGGCGAACCCCATGTCGGCACCGCCTATATCGCGCTGTTCAACTATCTCTTCGCGCAGAAACAGGGTGGCGAATTCATCCTGCGCATCGAAGACACGGATGCGACCCGCTCGACGCCCGAGTTCGAAACGAAGGTTCTCGACGCGCTGAAATGGTGCGGCCTGAAATGGTCGGAAGGCCCGGATATCGGCGGCCCCTACGGCCCCTATCGCCAGAGCGACCGCAAGGATCTCTACAAGCCCTTCGTCGAACAGATCGTCGACGCCGGCCACGGCTTCCGCTGTTTCTGCACGCCCGAACGGCTGACGGAAATGCGCGAAGCCCAGCGCGCCGCCGGCAAGCCGCCGAAATATGACGGCCTCTGCCTGCATATCTCGGCGGAAGAAGTCACGGCCCGCGTCGCCAGCGGCGAACCCCATGTCGTGCGCATGAAGATCCCGACCGAGGGCTCCTGCAAGTTCGTCGACGGCGTCTATGGCGAAGTCGATATCCCGTGGGATGCGGTCGACATGCAGGTCCTGCTCAAGGCCGACGGCATGCCCACCTATCACATGGCCAATGTCGTCGACGACCATCTGATGAAGATCACCCATGTGGCGCGTGGCGAGGAATGGCTGTCCTCGGTGCCCAAGCACATCCTGATCTACCAGTATCTCGGTCTCGAGCCGCCGGTGTTCATGCATCTGTCGCTGATGCGCAATGCCGACAAGTCGAAGCTGTCGAAGCGCAAGAACCCGACCTCGATCTCCTACTACACCGCGCTCGGCTACCTGCCCGAAGCGCTGATGAACTTCCTCGGCCTGTTCTTCATCCAGATCGCAGAAGGCGAGGAAATGCTGACCATGGATCAGCTCGCCGAAAAATTCGATCCGGCCAACCTCTCCAAGGCCGGTGCGATCTTCGATATCCAGAAGCTCGACTGGCTGAACGGCCGCTGGCTGCGCGAAGGTTTGAGCGAAGACGAATTCGCCGCCCGCGTGCTCTCCTGGGCGATGGAAAACGACCGCATCAAGCAGGGCCTCAAGCTCTCGCAGTCGCGCATTTCCAAGCTCGGCGAACTGCCGGATCTGGCGGGCTTCCTGTTCAAGTCCGATCTCGGGCTGGACGCATCGTCCTTCGCCAAGGTCAAATCGACGCCGGAAGAGCTGGTCGAGATCTTCAACACCGTCCAGCCGGATCTGGAAAAGATCCTCGAATGGAATGTCGAAGCGATCGAGGCTGAACTGCGGGCGATTGCAGACCGCATGGGCAAGAAGCTGAAGGTCATCGTCGCACCGCTGTTCGTGGCCGTCTCCGGCTCGACCCGCTCGCTGCCGCTGTTCGACTCGATGGCGATCCTCGGCCGTTCGGTCGTGCGCCAGCGTTTGAAGGTTGCCGGCCAGGTGGCGGCTTCGATGGTTGGCAGCGGCAAATAAAGGCTTGCGCGGTAAACTCCCTCCCCCTTGTGGGGAGGGTTGGGGAGGGGACTTCCTTTTAATAGGTAAAGAACCCCTCCCCTCCGCTTCGCTCCGACCCTCCCCACAAGGGGGAGGGTTAGACCGGGCAAGCCGCACCGACTATGATTGACACAATTTCAAGATATGCCGCATCGATAAGGCGAGCCCTATGACCGAAAAGACCGAAACCGCCCTCTCCTCCGACGTCACCGAAGTGCGCGCGCAAAAGTTGAAGATGCTGCGCGACAAGATCGGCGACGTCTATCCGGCGCATTTCCACCGCACCATCACCAATGCGGAACTGGCCAGCAAATATGAGAGCCTGGAAGCCGATGTGGTGACCGAAGATGTCGTCACCGTCGCCGGCCGAGTCTACTCCTCGCGCAATTCCGGCATGTTCATGGACATCCATGACGCCGGCGGCAAGATCCAGATCTTTTCCCACAAGGACACCACGCCGGAAGAGGCAAGAAACCTTTTGCCGCTGATCGATCTCGGCGACATCATCGGCGTCACCGGTACTGTCCGGCGCACCAAGCGCGGCGAACTGTCGATCAACGCGCATGAGATCACCATGCTGACCAAGTCGCTGCTGCCGATGCCGGAAAAATGGCATGGCCTGTCTGACATCGAACAGCGCTACCGCAAGCGCCATCTCGACATCATGACCAACGAGGAATCCAAGCTCCGCTTCCAGCAGCGCTCGAAAATCGTCTCCGGCATCCGCCGCTTCATGGAAGACGACGGTTTCATGGAAGTCGAAACGCCGATGCTGCATTCGGTCTATGGCGGCGCCACCGCCGAACCTTTCAAGACGCATCACAACACGCTGAAGCTCGACATGTACCTGCGCATCGCACCGGAACTGTTTTTGAAGCGCACGCTGGTGTCGGGCCTCACCGACAAGGTGTTCGAGATCAACCGGAACTTCCGCAACGAAGGCGTCTCCACCCGGCACAATCCCGAATTCACCATGATGGAATGCTACTGGGCCTATGCCGACTACGAGGATATCATGGACCTCGTCGAACGGCTGTTCTCAAAGCTGGCGATGAGCATTCACGGCACGACCGAATTCGCCTTTGGCGACAAGGAAATCTCCTTCAAGGGTCCGTTCAAACGCGTGCCCATGCCCGACGCCGTCAAGGAAGCCACCGGCCTCGACTTCATTGCGATGAAGACCGACGAGGAAGCCCGCACCGCCGCCAAGGCCGCCGGCTTCGAAGTCGAGAAGGACTGGACCTGGGGTGAGTGCCTGGCCTTCATCTTCGAGGAAAAGGTCGAGGGCACGCTGATCCAGCCAAGCCATGTCACGCATTTCCCGAAGGACATTTCGCCCTTCGCCAAGGAAGTGCCCGGCGAGCCGCGTCTGGTCGAGCGTTTCGAGACCTATTGCAATGCCTGGGAACTCGGCAACGCCTTCTCGGAACTGAACGACCCGGAAGAGCAGCGCAAGCGCATGGTCGAGCAGCTGGAACAGGCGCATGCCCGAGGTGAAAAGGACAAGCAGCTGGACGACGAATTCCTCGATGCCATCGACCAGGGCATGCCGCCCGCCGGCGGCCTCGGCATCGGCGTCGATCGCCTGATCATGCTGCTCACCAACGCACCGTCGATCCGCGACATCATCCTCTTCCCGGCCCGCCGCAACAAGGCCGACTGAGACAAAACGACGAACGCGCCATTTTGGAAACAGGATGGCGCGTTCCCATCAGCCGATGGAACTTTTCAGGGTCCTGCGCGTCAATGTCCGCAGAATCTGAAAGGAACCCTTCCATGCTGAAATGGGCGCTCATCTTCCTCGTCATCTCGCTGATTACCGGTTTTCTCGGTTTTTCCGGCGTCTCGGCCGCAACCGCGACGATCGCGCGTGTGCTGTTTGCCATCGCCCTGATCATCTTCCTGATCTTCGTGGTGCTCGCCTTCATCGCCGGCAACGCGGTGCTTTGACAGGACAGCTGCCAACCGTCTTGCCTGGCGCAACCACACACAGGCTCGATCGGAAAATCCGTCAGTGACCGGCAGCTTCTGCCGGTTCGGCTGGTGCAGCCTTGTCACCCCAGACCATTGCCATCATCGAGCCGAAAAACCCTTTTTCATCGGCTTCGACCTCGACCGGTCCCTCGGCAACCTCAATGCTCTCTGCCCCGGATTCCGATCCGGCGGAGCCCGCAGCCTCGGCTGCGGCAACCGGGTCGAAGCAATCGGACCTGTCGTTCATCGCCGTCAGGGTGGTCTGGATATCGTCGGCGGAAAGAACGACGTCGCGGCCGTAGAAAAGACCAACCGTGTTTGCCTTGCCGTCATTATAGCGGGCGACGAAGGGCGCGCTCATCCCCGGCAGTTTGCCCGGGTCTGGCGCAAAAATGACCTCGGCACCGATGGCAGGGCCGCGGCGGTGGGCCCGGTCCAGCGGTCCGGCTTCATCGAGCACGACGACCTGATAGAGATCCGCCTTTTCTTCACTGGCAAGCAGGCCGGTGATGCGCAATGCCGTGCGGACACGATCGACGCCCTCGGCCGAATCCGTGCTGACATATTTGCGGATCCAGCGTTGGCCGTTGCGGCGCATCTTCACGGTCTCGACGGTGGTGCAGGAAAGCCCCGAGACCGAAGGCACTTGCCGTCCGGCGACACGCAGCAAGGCGTCCTTGCCGGAATAGACAGCGAAGGCGCCGGATGCGCCCGACAGCACGACAATGCCGGCGATGAGGAACATCACCTTGCGGGGGAGGCGTATCTTTTTAAAGACCGATGTCACGCGCGACGCTCCGTCATCAGCTTCAACTCCATGGCCTGTCACCGCAGGGCTGCCTATTGTGCTTGAGGCCCCAACCCTATCTTGGCCACGTTTCGGAAAGTTTAAACGTTTGAGCGCTTTCAGACCGATGGCCCGCGGATTTGCCCTGTTTTGGCACTTTGCTCGAAACCGGCCTGCAAAATCGGTTGCTCTTGGCCGCCGCCCCGCTAAAACCGGGGCTCACATCCCGTTCGGCACAAGGACATCTCCGACATCATGGCGCGCATTGGCATAGCAGGGGCAGGCATCATCGGATGCGCCACCGCCGTTCACCTGATCGAGCAGGGACACGAGGTCACGGTGTTTGAAAAGGATATCGGCGGCCTGCCGGCATCCGTCGGAAATGCCGGGATCCTCGCCGTTCCCGAGATCGATCCGCTGGCCCGCCCGGACATGATCCTGTCGGCACCCAAATGGCTGCTCGATCCACTCGGCCCCCTGACCCTGCGCTGGCAGGATCTGCCGGCTCTGACGCCCTGGCTCGTCAACCTGCTGATGGCTGCAACGCCGGCGCGGGTCGAACGCTCGCGCACGGCCCTGCTGGGACTGATGCGCCAAGCGCTCGCCGCCCATGAAGACCTTGCCCGCATGACCGGCCTTTCAGGCCATATGAAAGCGACGGGAGCCCTGACGATCTTCGATACAGACAAAGCCGTCGAGGCCGCTTTCCGCCACGAAAGCGAGAATGCGGCCTTGCTGGGTTATGCGGTCGAAAAACTGAACGCGGCGCAAGCGAGATCCCGCGTATCGGCGCTGGAAGGCAACTTCGCCGGGGGCGTCTTTTCCGCGGGCTACCAGACCTTCCTCGATCCGCTCGCCCTGCTCCGGCATCTCCAGGCCTATGTCCGCCAGCGCGGTACGGTTGTCGATGCCGAGGTGCAGAGCGTCCGGCAGGAGACCAACGGCGTTGCGTTCCTTACCGGGGGGCAGCCGCCTGTCATATTCGACAAGGTGGTGATATCCGCCGGCGTCTGGTCGCGGACACTCGTTCGTGGCCTGGGCATGAAGGTCCTGCTTGAAAACGAACGCGGCTACAACACCACCTTCACCGCTCCGCAGGTGACGCTGGAACTGCCCATCTTCTTCGCCGAGCACGGCTTCGTCGCCACGCCGCTCAGGAATGCCCTTCGGGTCGGCGGCGCGGTGGAACTGGCAAAGCCGGAAGCGCCGGCAAATTTTGCCCGGGCCGCCGCCATGCGCCAGAAGATGCGCCGCTACGTTCCAAGCCTGCCGGAGACCGGCGGCGCGGAATGGATGGGCCGCCGGCCGTCGACACCGGATTCGGTGCCGGTGATCGGCCTTTGCCCGCACGATCCGCGCATCGCGCTCGCCTTCGGCCACGGCCATCTCGGCCTGACGCTGTCGGCCATTACCGGCAAGAAGATCGCAGGGCTTCTGCAAGACGGAGAAACGCCGGATCTCGCACCGTTCGGCATCCAGCGCTTCCAATGACCTGATACGGACGCGGCTGGCTTTCACAGCCGCACCAACTTCTCCCGCTCAAACGGCGGCAGCCTTTCCAAACAACGAAAAGAAGACATCATGCACAAGGTAATTTTTGATACGGACCCCGGCGTCGACGATGCGATGGCCCTGCTGTTCCTGCACAATCACCCGCAGATCGACCTGATCGGCATTACCAGCGTCTTCGGCAATGCCGCGATCGAAACGACGACGCGCAATGCGCTGTATCTGAAGCAGCAATGGGATATCGCCGCCCCCGTCGCCCGCGGACTGGGCGAAACGCTCGATCCCGCACGCCCACATGTCGGCTGGCCGACCGGTATTCATGGCGATGACGGTCTCGGCAATATCGGCGCACCGGCAACCGTCGATCTGCCCTGCGACCCCCGCCCCGCCCATCGCTTCATTATCGACACCGTGCGCGAAAATCCCGGCGAAGTGACCATCGTCGCCGTCGGCCGCATGACCAACCTGGCGCGGGCGCTGCGCGACGATCCGGATATCGCCGTGCTCGTCAAGGAGATCGTCATCATGGGCGGCGCCTTCGATATGCGCGGAAATATCACGCCGGCCGCCGAGGCCAATATCCATGGCGATCCGGAAGCCGCCGATGCCGTGATGACGGCGCCCTGGCCCGTCGTCGTCGTCGGGCTCGACGTGACCGAACAGACCGTGATGACACGCAAGCGGCTGGCTGACATCGTCGCTGCCGGCGGCGCGCGCGCAAAGCTGCTCTCCGACATCTCGCAATTCTACATCGATTTCTACGAGCAGCATGTCGAGGATGGCATGGTGGTGCATGACAGCTGCGCCTGCGTCTATGTCGTGGCGCCCGAACTCTTCACACTGCGCAGCGGTGCGATCCGCGTCGTCTGCGGCGGTATCGCCGATGGCCAGACCATCCAGAAGGCTGATGATCACCTGTTTCCGCCGAACGCCTGGGACAACCTGCCAAGCCAGAATGTCTGCGTCGGCATCGACGCCGAAGGTGTCCTTGATCTCATCTCGAAGACGCTGGGGCTGAACCCGGCAGCCTGAGCCGGTAAAAATTCATCGCGATAGCTGGCAGCCGGACGATTGCCAGCTATCTTCGTTTCCATGAAACCGGAAACGCTGCTTTATCCGACGCCCAAGGGTCTCTATTGCGAGAAGGGCGGGTTCTATATCGATCCTGTCCAGCCCGTCGAAAGAGCGCTGGTCACGCACGGACATGCCGACCATGCGCGGGCCGGCCATACCCACGTACTGGCAACGCGCGAGACGCTGGACATCATGCGCATCCGCTACGGCGATGCGTTCTGTGTCAGCGCGCAGGAAGCCGTACTCGGCGCCAGAACCGCCATCGGCGATGTCAGCGTCAGTTTTCACCCCGCCGGTCATGTCCTGGGTTCGGCACAGATCGCCGTCGAGGCCGGTGGTACGCGCATCGTCGTTTCAGGCGACTACAAGCGTCGGCGCGACCCGACCTGCCTCTCCTTCGAGCCGGTTGTCTGCGATGTCTTCATCACCGAGGCGACTTTTGGCTTGCCCGTCTTTCATCATCCCGACGATCGGGGCGAAATCGCCAAGCTACTGACCTCGCTCAGGCAATTCCCCGAACGCACTCACCTGGTCGGCGCCTATGCCCTTGGCAAGGCCCAGCGTGTCATCGCGCTCCTGCGTGAAGCAGGGTATGACGAACCCATCTTCATCCATGGCGCCCTGACGAAGCTCTGTGATTATTATGAGAGCGAAGGCATAGACCTTGGCGATATCCGGCCTGCCACGCTTGATACGAAGGACAAGCAATCCTTCGCAGGCGCCGTCGTCATCGGCCCGCCGTCTGCCTTCGCCGACAAATGGGCGCGGCGCTTTCCCGACCCCGTATCCATCTTTGCCTCCGGCTGGATGCTGGTGCGCCAGCGCGCCAAGCAGCGCGGCGTCGAACTGCCGATGATCATCTCGGATCACTGTGACTGGCCGGAGCTGACCGGAACTATCGGCGAGATCGGGCCAGGCGAGGTCTGGGTGACCCATGGCCGCGAGGAAGCATTGGTGCGCTGGTGCGAATTGCAGGGCATCGCCGCACGGCCGCTGCATCTCGTCGGCTATGATGACGAGGGAGAATAGCCTTGCGCGCCTTCGCCGAACTGCTCGACCGTCTGGTCCTCACCCCGCAGCGCAATGCCAAGATCATGCTGATGGCGGATTATTTTCGAAACACGCCCGATCCCGATCGCGGCTATGCGCTCGCTGCCATCGCCGGCACACTGACGCTCAAGACCGTGAAGCCGAACGTGCTGAGGCAACTGGTGCTGGAGCGGATGGACGAGGTACTGTTCCGCTATTCCTATGATTATGTCGGCGATCTCGCCGAAACGATTTCGCTGGTCTGGGAGAGACCGCCCGGCGGCGAGATGCCCCTGCCGGATCTCTCGCTCAGTACCGTCATGCACCGGCTGGAGACGGCAGGGCGGGCGGATGTCCATGGCCTCGTCCGCAACCTGCTCGACCAGCTCGAAGGATCGAGCCGCTTCGCGTTTCTGAAACTCATCACCGGCGGCCTGCGCATCGGTGTATCGGCGCGGCTGGTGAAACAGGCGCTGGCCGACATGGGCAATGTCGATATCACCGAAATCGAAACGCTCTGGCACGGCCTGTCACCGCCCTATACCGCGCTTTTCCCGTGGCTAGACGGCAAGGCGGACAAGCCGGAACTGGATATGCCGGCGGTTTTCCACGCCGTCATGCTGGCAACGCCGGTGGGCGACAACGATCTTGCTTCGCTCGACCCGAAGGACTTTGCCGCCGAATGGAAATGGGACGGCATTCGCGTGCAGCTGGCCAACCTGGCGGGCACACGCAGGCTCTATTCACGCAGCGGCGACGATATATCCGCGGCCTTTCCCGATATCCTCGAAGCGGCCGATTTCGAAGGCATCATCGACGGCGAACTGCTGGTCGGCGGCACCATGCGCACCAACCTTGCCACCCGCACCTTTTCGGACCTGCAACAGCGGCTGAACCGCAAAACCGTGACGCGCAAGATGCTGGAGGACTATCCCGCCTTCATCCGCGGCTACGATCTGCTGTTTTCCGGCAGGCGCGATATCCGGCCGGAGAGCTTTCTCACTCGGCGCGCGGAGCTTTCCGCCCTGATCGACAAGGCCGCCCCCTCGCATTTCGACCTGTCGCCGCTTGTCCCTTTCTCCAGCTGGGAGGAACTCGACCGCCTGCGCACCGATCCGCCCGATCCGGTGATCGAAGGCATCATGCTGAAACGGTTGGATTCGCCCTATACGTCCGGTCGATCGAAGGGACCCTGGTTCAAGTGGAAGCGCGAGCCCTACAATGTCGACGCAGTGCTGATGTATGCCCAGCGCGGACACGGCAAGCGGTCGAGCTACTATTCCGACTTCACCTTCGGCGTCTGGACGGAAAGCGACGGCAGGCAGGTGCTGGTGCCGGTCGGCAAAGCCTATTTCGGTTTTACCGACGCGGAGCTCGAAGTGCTCGATCGTTACGTCCGCAACAATACGGTCGAGCGGTTCGGCCCGGTTCGCTCCATCCGCGCCGAAGCAGACCACGGCTTCGTGGTCGAGGTTGCCTTCGAGGGCATCAATTTTTCCAGCCGGCACAAATCCGGCGTCGCCATGCGCTTTCCGCGCATATCGCGGCTGCGGACCGACAAGCTGCCACGGGACGCCGACAGGCTCGAAACGCTGCTTGCGATGATCGGGCCGGCTTGAGGGCAATTCAAGCCGGCTCCGGGGAACCAATCCGGCGGACGATTGTTTAACAGGCAGCATCCGGCTGAAGGAGAAAGACGATGCCTGCAAAATCCCAAGCCCAGCAGAAAGCCGCCGGTGCCGCCCTGTCGGCAAAGCGCGGCGAGACGAAGAAATCGGACCTCAAGGGTGCTTCCAGGAGCATGGAGAAATCCATGTCGGAGAAGGAACTGAAGGACCTCGCGGAAACCAGCCGCAAGACACTGCCCGAAAGGGTCAAGCCGAGATAGGCCGCATGCCAGTCGCCTGCGGCTTGCCCCGCCCCATCTTTTAAATGATTCGCGTCGACGAAGGTTGGCGGGGCAACAACATCGGACCGATTGCCACCGTCGCACAACCTGACACAGAGATATCCGTGTATCGATTTGTTTCCATGATCGGCATTTTTGTATTTTAGAATTTCCTATTTGTGTCGCGATTTCAACCGGACATGTCTGAAAGGCAAAACGGCCGGGGCCGCCGCTCAAGGGCGCACAACGAAATGTGAGAATAGCGGCGCCCATAGGGCTTCTTGCGTAGAATATTCTTCCACAAATTGCCGATATCGCCCCCTTCGACGGCCTGTTCCCGCCCATTTCGCGGACACACGGCACCCGCAACAGCATTTCTGCAATGTTTCCAATCGTGCCCCTCCTCAAAAAACAGGGATGATTTCTCGAAGATTGCAGTCAGCTTTCGTTAGTGGATCGATGCGCTTCTCTTATCTCCCGAAACGAAAACGCAAAGGATTCGAAATGGTTGGAGCGATATCAAGCACCTCACTCCTGACGACGCTGAGCACCGGCAATTCGAGCAGCAGCTCAAGCAGTGCACAGATTGCATCCCTGGAAGCACAGCTTCAGGCCAAGCAGACGGAACTGGAAGAAGCCAGGACCGACGACGACAAGGCGGAAATAACCGAGGCGATCGCCGAGCTGCAGGCGAAGATCAAGGCACTGGAAGCCGCAGACGCGCGCAAGGCCCAGGCCCAGCAGACGGCGGCATCGAATGGCCAAAGTGGCCAGGAAGAGCCGGCATCGCTCGTTGGCACCCGCAACTTCCAGGATGGCGACCCATTCGGCAAACGCGAAGCCTGGGTCTGAGCGGTCTCCACCCCGGGGGATGCATGACGCAGCCCCGCAATCGTCACCATGAGCGGCATCGCACGACCTCGGCAATGATTGCCGGGCGCCTGTTGCTCATGCACGGTCCGTACCAATACGCACCTGCGGGAAACAATTCGACACCGGGCCGACAAACGCCAGACATATGCAGCCTTTAATGGGTCAGGCTGTCTCTGCAGGTCGCGTTCATGATACTGGCTGGAGGAAATTTGCCACCGGCATGGATTTTCCGTCCGCACGGAAAAATTTTTTCCACCCCTTGAAATCACAGACGCGACATCCAAGCCGTGGCACTTGGGAAACACTAAAGCTGGGGATATTCTTTTTCAGCCCCATCTTTGCAATTGTTCCCTCGCATGCGGCGCGGAAAATGTTAAAGACGAAAAAAGTGAATCGTTTGTTACCGGGACGTCATGTTTCGGATGGGGACCCAGATGAAAATTGTAAAAGCGCTCCTTCCCTTGAGTCTGCTCCTTCTCTCCGGCTGCGTGGTCGGCCCCGACTATCAGGCTCCGAACGCGGCTCTGCCGGCAAAATTCTCGCAAGGCGGGCATGCGGAAGCCAGTGATGTTACGCTCACCCCGTGGTGGGAAGCCTTCCGCGACAAGAAGCTGAACAGCCTCGTCGCCCAGGGCCTCGGCGAAAACCTTGACGTCCAGCAATCGATCGAGCGCATCATGGAAGCGCGCGCCAACGTCATCATCGCCGGTGCCGGCGGCCTGCCGCAGATCAGCGCCAGCGGATCGGGGAGCATTGCCGGCCAGGACGGCTCCTATCCCCGCAACAGCAGCGGCAGAAGCCACAGCGAAACCAAGACGATCGGCGGCGGCGGCGACGCATCCTGGCTGGTCGACCTGTTCGGCCAGTATCGGCGCGCCAAGGAATCGGCAAACGCCTCGCTTGACGCCGCTTACGCTGACGTCAATGTCGCCCGCCTTGCCTACCTGTCCGACCTGACGACCTCCTACATCCAGGCCCGCTACAATCAGGAAGCGCTGGCCCTGCAGCAGAAGAGCCTTGCCTCACGGCGCGAAACGCTCAAGCTGACCAATGACATCAAGGCTGCCGGCGCGGCCTCCAGCCTCGACGTCGTCCAGGCAGAGGGCCTCGTCAACTCGACACTGGCGGAACTGCCCGGTTACCAGACCGGCTTCAACCAGGCAGCCAACCACATTGCCACCCTGCTCGGTCTGCCGGCGACATCGGTCACCGCCGGCCTGATCAAGGGTTCGTCGCAGCCCTCGCCGCGATACAACACGAAAATCGGCGTTCCGGCCGATCTCGTGCGCAATCGTCCCGACATCCGCAAGGCCGAACGCCTGCTGGCGGCTGCCACCGCTTCTATCGGCGTTGCCGAAGCGCAGCTTTATCCGAGCCTCAGCCTGAGCGGCACAATCGACGGTTCGCGGATTGTTGCTTCCGCTGCCAGCGGCGGCCTCAGCAGCTGGTCGTTCGGCCCCAGCCTCAACCTGCCGATCTTCAACGGCGGCCGGTTGAAGGCCAATGTCGATGTCGCCAAGTCCGGCGCGCAGCAGCAGTATCTCGCCTGGAAGCAGACCGTTCTGAACGCGGTCGAAGAGGTCGAGAACTCGCTCGTCGCGCTTCGCAACAATTACCAGACCGTTGCAGCACTGCGCAAAGTGGTCGATTCCTACGAGCAGGCATTGGGCCTGGCGCGTGAAAGCTACAAGGGCGGCGCCACATCGCTGCTCGACGTCCTCGACGCAGAACGTTCGCTCGCGTCCTCGCGCATCTCGCTTGCATCCGGCATCCGCGATCTGGCCAACAACTACGTCACTCTGAACGTCGCCCTCGGCGGCGGCGGTGCCATCGAAGCGGCCGGTCAGTAAGCGACAGACAATACGCCCGTTGTATCGGCGGGCGTAGACAGGAATAAAAATCATGCGCGGCGGATTTCGGTCCGGCCGCGCATATTTTTTGCGCCCTCCCTTGAGGCCGCGGCATCTGTCGGTGCTCGAAACTGATGATGCGGTAAAATACGGACGAGATCGAACGGACGTCTACCGGGCCCACTACGCTGTCAGCAGGCACGTGCGCCGACCGTCAACATCCCCTCCTGTCCCGGGAAGGCCAGCGCGGTTTCGCAGCACCGAGGACCCGCCACCTTGAAAAGACAAATTGGACTTGGCCCTATGTGTGCTGGCGGCTGGAAGGCCGCCTTGTTCTCGTCAATCCTGTATCTCAATGCACAACGGCAGGCATACGGTCTGCAGCAAACCACCCTCCGGGCGATTGACGATGGTAATCGTGCCGCCATGGTTCTCGATGATCTCGCGCGAAATGGCGAGCCCGAGACCAGCCCCCGGCACGAGCTGCCGGCGGGCCTGATCAACGCGGAAGAACGGCTCGAACACGCGATCGAGCAGATTTTGCGGAATACCGGGACCGCTGTCCATAATGGTCAAAACGGCGTCAGTGCCGGTGCTGGAAAGCGAGATATGCGCACCCTGCCCATGGGTCGCGGCATTGACCACCAGATTGCGCACGGCGCGCTTCAGTGCGAAGGGCGCCCCCTTGACCGACGCCTGCATGATCGATCCCTCCTCGACCGGCAGATCCGTTTCACGGACCTCCTCGGCGACGGAACGCAAAATCGCGTCCAGCGGCACCTGTTCCCGCGCGGCAGGGCTCACCTCCTCGCGCACCAGCCGGATCGCACTGTCGGCGATATGATCGAGTTCGTCGAGATCCTTCAGCCAGGATTGCCGGTCGTCTCCGTCACCGACGAATTCGGCGCGAAGGCGCATCCGCGTCATCGGCGTGCGCATATCGTGCCCCGCAGCCGCAATCATCCGCATCCGGCTGGAAACCGCGGCGTTCAGGCGCGTGGCCAGCCGGTTGATGGTCTTTGCCGTCGTGCGCACCTCCATCGGCCCGGTTTCCGGCAATTCCGGGATGATGCCGTCGGGGCGGATCTTGGCGATCGTCTCATCGAGAATGCGCAAAGGCCGCATCATCACGTTGCTGACGTAAATCGAGACGCCGGCCATGCCGATCGCCACCAGCGCCAGATAGGCCGCAAGCGGCAGATAGGGGAACGGTCCGGGTCCGGGGAAATCGAGATAGGCCCAGCGCGCGCCGCCGAGCTCAACAGCCATATCCTGGCGATGCTTGTTGAAGCTCTTGAGCACGACGACATTGGCTGTATACCCTTGGCGGCGGCCCTCATTCTGAAGGTTGTCCGTCCTCTGCCGGTCGATACGGCTCTCCTCGGGTTTTCCCAGGATCTGGATATGCATGGTCTCGGCTGCCGACGGATCGGCGCGCAGCAGCAGAAAGGCAAGCTCGGCCTTTTCCGCAAGAGCACGATCGAACATCGCTTCCGACGGCCGGCGCAGGAGCTGCGCTGTGACGAAGGCGGCAATCACCAGCACCAGAATGACGGAAATGACCAGCAGCACCGTAAACCGCGTGCGCAGTGATAACATCGCTAGTTGCTCCGCTCGACCGGAACCGCGAGCTGATAGCCTTTGTTGCGCACCGTTTTCAGCATGGAAAAGACACTGGCATCGCCAAGCTTGCGGCGCAGGCGGCTGACCAGAATATCGATCGAGCGGTCGAAGGGATCGGCGGTCCGCCCCTGTGTCAGGTCGAGCAGCGACTCCCGCGACAGGACCCGGCCCGGGCGCTGGAGAAAGACCATCAGCAACTCGAACTCGCCGCCGGTCAGATCGACGGCGCTCCCGTCCGGCGCCAGCAGAGTGCGGCTTTCTATATCGGCGACGTAATTTGCAAAGACATATTGACGGCTGCCGGCAGGTTGCGGCTCGCTGCGGCCGCGCCGCAGCACGGCCCGGATGCGCGCGGCCAGTTCCCGGGGGTTGAACGGCTTGCCCAGATAGTCGTCGGCGCCGAATTCCAGGCCGATGATCCTGTCGACATCTTCCTTCAGCGCCGTCAGCAGGATGATGGACAGCTGCGGCATCCGCCCGCGCAGCGCGCGGCAGAGATCGAGGCCGGACCCGTCCGGCAGCATGACGTCGAGAACCAGCAGATCGATCTTCAGCTCGGCCAGCTTGCTTTCGCATTCCCCCTTGCTGCCGGCCAGGCTGACGCGGAAGCCCTGCCCGTCCAGATATTTTCCAAGCAGACGGCGAATCTCGGGATCGTCGTCAACGACGAGAATGTGCGGTATCGTATCCATGGCGCATTTATACCAGCAGCACGCCAAAACGCACACGGCCCGCCCGTTGCCCTCAGCCGTTTTCGGTGTCGAAACATTTCCGGCTACAGCCCGCATACATTTCGTTACAAAAATCATGCCCGAATATTTCCAAACACAACGTTCGCGGCGTGCACAACGGTTTCATCCGCAGACTGTGGCTTCGCCGCACACCGGGCAACGAATTGCCGCAGTCCGTCATTTTTATCGTCGTTGCGGGTTGGCATCGCGGCCGAAAGCAGACATAAAAACACTGTGCCCTTGCACCGTTTCGCGGTGCGCTTCGGGCACCGGTCGCGGCGCGCAAATGCTGCGGCCTTCGCGAACCCCTCGTGGTTCTTTTCAGTCGGAAAACTTTAAGGAAACGGGCACATAGAGATCGCAGCGACATTGCTTCTGATTCTGGTTCTTGCACCTTTTGCAGGGAGCCTCGTTGCAATCTGCATTCCGGCGCACAAGGGCACCGCAAGCGCCTGGTTATCCGGATCGATTGCCTTGCTCTGCCTTGCGATATCGGCAGGCCTCTACCCCATCGTCGCGTCCGACAAGGTGCTTCGCTACGATGTGAGCTGGCTTCCCGAGCTGGGACTCAACTTCTCGCTGCGCATGGACGGCTTTGCCTGGATGTTTGCCAGCCTGGTCACGGCGATCGGCCTGCTCGTCGTCATCTACGCGCGCTACTACATGTCCTCCAGCGATCCGGTGCCGCGGTTCTTTGCACTGTTCCTCGCTTTCATGGGCGCGATGCTCGGTGTGGTTCTCTCCGGCAATCTGATTCTTTTGGCGATCTTCTGGGAACTGACCAGCATCATCTCCTTCCTGCTGATCGGCTACTGGCACCACAACGCCAATGCCCGCGACGGCGCGCGCATGGCGCTGACGGTCACCGGCACCGGCGGCCTGTGCATGTTTGTTGGCCTGATGCTGATCGGCCATATCGTCGGCAGCTACGACCTCGATGTCGTGCTCAACTCCGGCGACCTGATTCGCAACGATCCGCTCTACACTACCGTATTGATCCTCATCCTGCTCGGAGCGCTCACCAAGAGCGCCCAGTTCCCCTTCCACTTCTGGCTGCCGCATGCCATGGCCGCGCCAACGCCGGTCTCGGCCTATCTCCACTCCGCCACCCTCGTCAAAGCCGGCGTCTTCCTTCTGACCCGCCTCTGGCCGGTCATGGCGGGCACCGACCAGTGGTTCTGGATCGTCGGCCTCGCCGGTCTCAGCACGCTGTTGCTCGGCGCCTATTTCGCGATCTTCCAGCAGGACCTGAAGGGTTTGCTCGCCTATTCGACGATCAGCCATCTCGGCCTCATCACCGTGCTGCTCAGCCTCGGCAGCCCGCTGGCGGCGGTCGCGGCGATCTTCCACACCATGAACCACGCAACGTTCAAGGCCTCGCTTTTCATGGCGGCGGGCATCATCGACCATGAAACCGGCACGCGCGACATGCGGCGGCTGAGCGGCCTGTTCAAATATATGCCGATCACGGCGACGCTTGCGATGGTTGCCAGCGCCTCCATGGCTGGCGTCCCGTTGCTGAACGGCTTCCTGTCGAAGGAAATGTTCTTCGCCGAGGCGATCGAGACACACAGATACAATATCCTCGATACGATCACGCCTTATGTCGCGACGCTCGCCAGCATGTTCTCCGTCACCTATTCGCTGCGCTTCATCTACAGCGTGTTCTTCGGTCCGCCGCCGCTTGACCTGCCGAAAACACCGCACGAGCCGCCGCACTGGATGCTGGCACCGATCTATTTTCTCGTCTTCTCCTGCCTCGTCGTCGGCGTCATCCCGACGCTCACCATCGGTCCTTTCCTGCATACGGCGGTCCAATCGGTGCTCGGCGATGCCACGCCGGTCTATAGCCTGGCCGTCTGGCACGGCTGGAACCTGCCGCTGTACATGAGCCTGATCGCGCTTGCCGGCGGCGGCGGGCTGTTCCTGATCATGAGGCCCTATCTCGCCACCAGCACCGAGGGGCCACCCTTCTTCCGCCGTCTGGAGGGGCAGCGCATCTTCGAGCGCGTGCTCGTTACCCTGTCGTGGAAATGGGCGCGCTCGATCGAGATGCGCGCCGGCACCCGCCGCCTGCAGCCGCAGATGCGCATCCTCGTTGCCGTTGCCGTGATAGCCGGCGCGGTTACGCTGCTGTCACAGGGTTTCAAGCCGGCAACGATCGCCTTCCGCAGCATCGATCCGGCCTTCGCGCTGATCTGGCTGATCGGCATGGTCTGCGCCGTCGGCGCTGCCTACCAGGCCAAATTCCACCGCCTGGCGGCCCTCGTGCTGCTCGGCGGCGCCGGGCTTGTCACCTGCCTCACGTTCGTCTGGCTTTCGGCACCGGACCTTGCAGTCACCCAATTGCTCGTCGAGATCGTCACGACGGTTCTCATCCTGCTCGGCCTGCGCTGGCTGCCCAAGCGGATCGAGGACCCCAACGGCCCGGAAATGATGACGATCTCCACGCGCCTGCGCCGCCTGCGCGATCTCGCCACCGCGCTCTTTGCCGGTCTCGGCATGATGCTCGTGTCCTATACGATGATGAGCCGCGAATTGCCGGAGACGATTTCGAGCTATTTCCTCGAACGCGCCTATGGCGAAGGCGGCGGCACCAATGTCGTCAACGTCATCCTCGTCGATTTCCGCGGCTTCGATACGCTTGGCGAAATCGCCGTGCTGTGCATCGTCGCACTGACCGTATTCGCGCTTCTGCTGCGCTTCCGCCCGGCCATCGAAAGCCTTGAGGCGCCCGAACAGCAGCGTGTGCAGAATGCGTTCGACGACGATCATCCGGACCGCAAGAAGGGCGACAGCATCGCCGAATACCTGCTCGTTCCCTCCGTCATCATGCGCTGGATGTTTCCGGTTATCGGCATGCTGGCCGCCTTCCTGTTCTTCCGCGGCCACGATCTTCCGGGCGGCGGCTTTGCGGCCGGCATCGCCATGTCGATCGCCTTCATCCTGCAATACATGGCCGGCGGTACCCGCTGGGTCGAGGAGCGCCTTCGTATCCATCCCCTGCGCTGGATGGCCATCGGCCTGCTTGTCGCTACAGTGACCGGCCTCGGGTCCTGGGTCTTCGGCTATCCGTTCCTGACCTCATATGCGCAATATGTCACCCTGCCGGTCATCGGCAAGATTCCCTTGGCAACCGCCATCCTGTTCGATCTGGGTGTCTTCTCGCTGGTGCTTGGCGCCACCGTGCTGATCCTGATCGCCCTTGCCCACCAGTCGGTGCGTGCGCCACGCGCCCTGATCCGGGCGGCGAAGCTGGCTGCGAAGGAAAACGCATAATGGAACTCGTTCTCTCCGCAGGCATCGGCGTTCTGACCGCTTCCGGCGTCTGGCTCCTGTTCCGGCCGCGCACCTATCAGGTCATCATCGGCCTGTCGCTGCTCTCCTATGCCGTCAATCTCTTCATCTTCGGCATGGGGCGGCTCAGGGTCAACGCACCGCCGGTACTCGAGACCGGCGGCACCGGTGGCCTGCTGACCCATACGGATCCCATTCCCCAGGCTCTGGTGCTGACCGCCATCGTCATCGGCTTTGCCATGACGGCCCTCTTTCTCGTCGTTCTGCTTGCCTCGCGCGGCTTTACCGGTACCGACCATGTGGACGGCAGGGAGTAGCGCGGCATGAACTGGTCCCATCACCTGATCATCCTGCCGATCCTGCTGCCGTTGATCACGGCTGCCAGCCTGATCCCGCTTGATGAGCGCAACCGGACACTGAAGGGCGTAATCGGCTTTGCCTCCACCATGGTGGTCTTCCTGGTCGGCATCTTCCTCATGCGGGTCGCGGCCTCCACGGAGGGCGAATCCGGCGCCAGCGTCTACCTGCTCGGCAATTGGCCCGCACCCTTCGGCATCGTCCTGGTGCTCGACCGGCTGTCGGCCCTGATGCTCGTGCTCACCTCCGTCCTTGCACTTGCGACGCAGGTGTTCTCGATGGCGAAATGGCACCGGGCCGGCTATCATTTCCATTCGCTGTTCCAGCTGATGCTGGCCGGACTGAACGGCGCCTTCCTGACCGGCGACCTGTTCAACCTGTTCGTTTTCTTCGAAATGATGCTGGCTGCATCCTATGGCCTGCTGTTGCACGGTTCGGGGCCGATGCGGGTCAAGGCGGGCTTGCACTATATCGCCGTCAACCTTGCCGCCTCCTCGCTGTTCTTGATCGGCGTCAGCCTGATCTATGGCGCGACCGGCACGCTGAACATGGCCGACCTCGCCTTGAAGATTTCCGCCATCGGCCCGGAACGCCGCATGCTGATGGAGGCAGGCGCCGCTCTTCTCGGCATCGCCTTCCTCGTCAAGGCCGGCATGTGGCCGCTCGGCTTCTGGCTGCCTGCCACCTATTCCGCCGCCACACCGCCGGTCGCTGCGATCTTTGCCATTCTCACCAAGGTCGGCATCTACATCATTCTTCGCCTTTCGATGCTCCTGTTCGGCAGCGATGCCGGAGCTTCTCTCGGCTTCGGACAGGCCGTCCTGCTCTACGGCGGCCTGCTGACCATCGGCTTCGGGGCGATCGGCGTTCTGGCCTCGCAGGCCATGGGCCGGCTTGCGGGCTATTGCGTGCTGGTCTCGTCCGGCACGCTGATGGCGGCGATCGGTCTCGGAAACGGCGCGGTCATCGGCGGCGCACTGTTCTATCTGGTCAGCTCGACACTGACGATCTGCGCCTTCTTCCTGCTGATCGAGCTGGTGGAGCGCGCCCGCGACGCGGGTGCGGACGTTCTGGCCGTGACGATGGAAGCCTATGGCGATGTCGACGAGAACGAGGAGGAAAAGGAAGGCGGCGTTGCCGTGCCCGGGACCATGGCCGTTCTCGGCCTGTGCTTCTGCACCTGCGCCATCCTCCTGTCCGGCCTGCCACCGCTGTCGGGGTTCCTCGCCAAATTCGCCATGCTGCACGGATTGTTCAATCCCGGCAGCTTTGGCGGCGATGCACCGGTCTCCGGGCCGGAATGGACCTATACGGCCCTGCTCATCCTGTCAGGTCTTGCCGCCATGATCGCGATGAACCGCGTCGGCATCCGCACCTTCTGGACGTCGATCGAAGGCACCATTCCGCGCGTCTTCCTGATCGAGATCACCCCGGTTCTTCTGCTGCTCGTCGCCTGCCTCTTTCTCAGCCTCCAGGCCGGCCCGGCCATGCGCTACATGGATGCAACGGCCAAATCGCTTGGCGAGCCGCAAAACTACATCGGACGGGTGATGTCGGCACCGCGCGCCGGCACCGCGGGAGGACAATAGACCATGCGCTACTGGTTTCCCTACCCGCTCCTGTCCCTGTCCCTGCTTACCCTGTGGCTGCTCATCAACCAATCACTGTCGCCGGGCCATATCGTGCTCGGCTCCATCCTTGGCATTGCCTTGGCCTGGGCCATGGTCAACCTCCAGCCCCACAAGACCCGGCTGAAGAAACTCAGCCGCATCGCCGTGCTGGCGGGACACGTCACCATCGACGTCATGCGCTCCAACATCGCCGTGATGCGCGTGATCCTGCGCAGTGGGACACGTCCGGTGAAATCCGGCTTCGTGGCGATCGATATCAGCCTGCGGGACGAAAATGCGCTGGCGGTGCTTGTCTGCATCCTGACCGCGACACCGGGAACCGCCTGGCTCGAATTCGACCGGCAGACCGGCGTGCTGCTCATTCATGTGCTCGATATTGAAGACGGCCAGCCCTGGGCAGAGCTGATCAGGACCCGTTACGAAGCCCCGCTGAAGGAGATATTCGAATGAGCGAGCTCTCCATCATCTGGTCGATCCTCGCCTCGCAGGTGCTGCTCGGCCTGGCCATGGCATGCGCCCTGTTTCGCGTCGTCCGCGGCCCCCGCGCGCAGGACCGTATTCTCGGCCTCGATGCGCTCTATATCAATGCAATGCTGCTTTTGCTGACATTCGGGGTCCGAACGGCCAATTCGATCTACTTCGAAGCGGCCCTGATCATAGCCCTGCTCGGCTTCGTGTCATCGATCGCTTTTGCGAAATTCCTGATGCGCGGCGAGGTGATCGAATGAACCATCTGACCGACCTTCCGGCCTGGGCGGCGATCCCGGTCTGTATCCTTCTCCTTGCGGGATCGGCGATCACGCTTGTCGGTTCGATCGGGATGATCCGGCTGAAGACTTTCTACGGCCGCCTGCACGCGCCCACAATCGGTGCCAGCGCCGGAACGATCCTGATCTGCCTTGCCTCGATGATCACCTTCGCGGTGCTTCAGAACCGCTGGATCTTCCATGAAGTCCTGATCATCGTCTTCGTCATCCTGACGACGCCGGTGACGCTGATGCTGCTCGGCCAATCGGCGCTTTACCGCGACCGGATCGAAGGAAAAGACGACGTGCCACGCAAGGCAGCCGGCGAAGAGCCGGACAGCGCGGGCCTGGATATCTGAGACTTTTACAGCCCGTCGCGACCGCGAAAGCGGCGCTGGTAGGCGGCATCGTAGAGCGAACTCTCGCGAAAACCGGTGGCGCTGAGTGTGCGACCGACAAAGATCAGCGCCGTGCGCTCGATCGGGTCGGCTGCAACTTGGGCTTCGATATCGCCAAGCGTTCCCCGGACCACCCGCTCATCCGGCCAGGATGCCTTGACGACGATGGCGACCGGGCAATCCGCGCCATAGAGCGGCGTCACTTCCTCGACCACCTGACCGAGCGCATGAATGGCAAGATGGATCGCCAGCGTCGCACCGGTCGCGCCGAAGCCGGCCAACGTCTCGGCATTCGGCATCGGCGATGCGCGGCCCGAGACCCGCGTCAGAACGAGGCTCTGGGCGACGGCGGGAATGGTCAGTTCCCGGCCAAGCGTTGCGGCGGCAGCGGCGAACGCCGGCACACCGGGCGTCATCGTATAATCCAGACCATGCTTTTCCAGCCGGCGGATCTGCTCGGCAACCGCGCTCCAGACCGAGAGATCGCCGGAATGCAGCCGCGCGACATCCTGTCCGGCCTCAGCCGCCTTGACATACTCGGCTTCGATTTCATCCAGCGACAGGGGTGCCGTATCGACGATGCGCGCACCGTCCGGGCAATATTGCAGCAATTCCGGCGAGACGATCGAACCGGCATAGAGACAGACCGGGCAGCGGGCGATCAGATCGCGGCCGCGCACGGTGATCAGGTCTGCGGCCCCCGGGCCGGCACCGATGAAATGGACGGTCATGCTGCTTCCTCTTACAATTCCGAAATCACGGTTTTACCCATGACCACTGCGTGACCGGCATGGCGGGACGCCAGCCTGTCATCGCCCCCACGGGAGAGGCACGGGCGATATCGATGCGAATGAGCGAACCACCCAGCCGGGCATGATGCTCCAGCAGCAGCGCTTCCATCTGCGTCGTCACGGCATTGGCCACCAGCCGGCCACTGGACGCAAGCGCTGCGATCACTGTAGCCATCACGCCCTCTTCACTGCCGCCACCGCCGATAAAGACCGCGTCAGGGCGTGGCAATCCGGCCAGCGCGGCGGGCGCCGCGCCCTGCACAACAACCAATCCCGGCACGCCGAAACGGGCGGCATTCCGCTTGATCCGCTCCGCGCGCTCAGTAGAGCCTTCAATGGCAATCGCCTTCATGGCCGGGTCGCACAGCATCCATTCGATGCCGATCGACCCGGATCCCGCGCCGATATCCCACAGCAGTTCGCCCCGGCGCGGTGCCAGCGCCGACAGGGTCAGCGCCCGAACTTCCCGCTTGGTGATCTGGCCGTCATGCTCGAACAGCCCATCATCCAGCCCCCTGCCCAGCGGCAGAACCCGCGCATCGATTGCGGCAACGACATCGATGGCGCAGACATTGAGTGGATTGATACCAGCAAGAGAAAAATCCGAAGCCGTCTGCGAGGTTATCCGCTCCTGGGCGCCACCCAGGGCCTCGAGAACAATCAATCTGGATTGCCCGAACCCGTTTTCGGCAAGAAGTGCTGCAAGTGCGGCCGGACCGTGCTCATCGGAGGTCAGCGCCAGAATGCGGTTACCCGGCTGCAGATACGGCCGGATCAGATCGAGAGGGCGGCCGTGCAGGGAAACCGTCACCGTGTCCTGCAGCGCCCATCCGAGACGGGAGGCTGCCAGACTGAAGGACGACGGCGCCGGAAGCACGCGCATCTGCGAACGATCGATATGCCGCGCCAGCGTCACCCCGACACCGAAGAAGAACGGATCGCCCGAGGCAAGCACGACGACCGGCATTCCCCGAAATGCGATCACTGCTTCGACGGAGCGCTCGAACGGGCTCAGCCAGCTGTGCTGTTCACCTGCGATCAGCGGCGCGGCAAGCGCCAGATGACGCGTGCCTCCAAAGACAGCCGCGGCACCGGCGATGCAGCGCTTGGCCTCGTCGCCGAGACCCGCTAAACCGTCTTCACCGAGGCCAATGATCGTCAGCCAAGGTGCAATGCTACCGGCAGAAAAGGCCTGACCGTCATCCATGGGCAAACACCGTATCCTGATCCTCGGCGGCACGACCGAAGCGCGGCAACTGGCCACCGCTCTGTCGCGGCGCGCGGATTGCGATCTGCTGCTCTCGCTTGCCGGACGGACGGCCGAGCCCATGGCCCAGCCCGTTCCTGTACGCAGCGGCGGCTTTGGCGGCAGCCGGGGGCTTGCCGAATTTCTCAAAGGTGGAAATTTCAATCTTCTGATCGATGCGACGCATCCGTTCGCAGCGCAAATTTCGCGCAACGCCACCCTGGCTGCGGCTGAAACCGGCATTCCGTTTTTCGCGCTGCGCCGTCCCGCCTGGAACCGGGAGCCAGGTGACCGCTGGACGAGCGTTGACTCGATCATCGATGCAGTCGGCGCGCTCGGCGACAGGCCGAAACGGGTTTTCCTGACCATCGGGCGGCAGGAGGCGTTCCATTTCGAAAACGCGCCGCAGCATCATTACATCATCCGCAGCGTCGATCCGGTGACGCCGCCGCTCGGTGTTCCCGATGCGCATTACATCCTCGCCACCGGTCCGTTCGAGGAAGCAGCCGAACGCGTGCTCCTGACGGAAAACCGGATCGACGTGATCGTCGCCAAGAACAGCGGCGGGATCGCCACCTATGGCAAGATCAGGGCCGCGCGGGCGCTGGATATCGCTGTGATCATGGTCGAGCGTCGGCAACCGGCTGATGTCCGCACGGTCGATACCATCGGGGAAGCGCTCAGCCTTGTCGATCACCTTTTCTCCCCGGACATAAAGCGCGGCGTGTAGACGAGATCAGGCCTGCCCGGACGCTCGACGATCCGGGTTTCCGGCGAGCCGATAATCACGCAGGTCGCCATATCGGCCTTCTGGGCATCCGCATCCCCGAGCGGCATGACCAGCATGCGCTCGTCGGGGCGGCCGGCCGCGCGGCCGAAGATCACCGGCGTTTCAGCGGGCAGGACGGTGCGCAGGATATCGAAGGCCTCGCCAAGCTGCCATGGCCGCGCCTTGCTGATGGGGTTGTAAAGCGCGATCACCAGACCGGCCTCCGCCACCAGCTTCAGACGACGGGTGATCACATCCCAGGGCTTCAGATTGTCCGAAAGGGAGATGGCGCAGAAATCATGCCCCAGCGGCGCACCGATGCGGGCGGCAACGGCGAGCATCGCTGTGACGCCCGGCACGATGACGAGATCGACAGTCCGCCATTCGTCCGGCCCGTTGTCGATCGCCTCGCAAACAGCGGCCGCCATGGCGAAGACGCCGGGATCGCCGCCGGAGACGACGCAGACATGGGCGCCGGAAGTCGCGCGAACGAGCGCGGCCTGAGCGCGGTCCAGCTCTTCCCGGTTGTCGGAGGCGATGCGGTTCTGGTCCGGACGCAGCGACAAACGATCGAGATAGGGACCATAACCGAGGAAATCGGTCGACTTCGACACGGCATCGACCGCTTCCGGGGTCATCTGCTGCGGCCCGCCGGGACCGGTGCCGATCACATACAGGGTACCGCTCATGGCCTGCCCTTCCAGCCGGGCACCAGCACCAGCGAAAAATAGGGCGCGACATCGTCGGCCTTCTCGGCCAGCGGGATCATCGC
The DNA here is from genome assembly GCF_001687365.1 of Pararhizobium polonicum. Classification (GTDB taxonomy): domain Bacteria; phylum Pseudomonadota; class Alphaproteobacteria; order Rhizobiales; family Rhizobiaceae; genus Pararhizobium; species Pararhizobium polonicum. The sequence goes on along the minus strand of NZ_LGLV01000007.1, from coordinate 125,227 downwards.
GGAATTCGCCATCGTGCCGCGTTCGACATAGAGGGCCTGGTCAAGCTTGCCGGCAGCAACCAGCGCCCGGCGGATCTTCGGCAGATTGCGGCCGACCTTCATGATCACGGCAGCCTCGGTATCGCCAAGACGACGGACAAGCTGGTCTTCGGCCATGGTGCCGGGAAGCACCGAGAGAACATCGTCGCCCTGAACGATCGGCAGGCCGGCCAGCGACCAGCAGCCGGACATGGCGGTGATGCCCGGAACGACCTCGACCGGGAAACGGCCGGCCAGCCGCACATGCAGATGCATGTAGGAGCCGTAGAACATCGGATCGCCCTCGCTCAGGATGGCAACCGTGCGTCCTGCCTCCAGATGTTCGGCAACGGCAGCCGCCGAGGCATCGTAGAAGCCGGTGATCTGGCTCTTGTAGTCGTCATGATCCTTGTCGATCTCGACCGTCACCGGATAGTAGAGCGGCAACTCCAGGAGACCCGGCTTCAGCAATCCATCGACGACGGCACGTCCATTGCCCCGCCGTCCTTCCTTGGCGAAATAGGCGAGCACATCGGCTGCCTCCAGCGCCCGGACCGCCTTGAGGGTCAGAAGCTCCGGATCGCCCGGACCGGTGCCGACACCGATCAGCCTGCCTGCGGAAGCGGCGCTCAAAGGCCCGGCCTCGCCAGCGAATTGACGGCAGCTGCCGTCATGGCGCTGCCGCCGAGACGGCCGCGCACGATGGCATAGGGCACACCATAGGAATTTTCCGCCAGCGCATCCTTGGATTCCGCCGCACCGACGAAGCCGACCGGCATGCCGATGATCGCTGCCGGTTTCGGGGCACCATCGCGCAGCAGTTCCAGCAGATAGAAAAGTGCCGTCGGCGCGTTGCCGATGGCAACCACGGATCCGGCCAGGCGATCGATCCAGAGTTTCAGCGCCGCCGCCGAGCGGGTATTGCCGATCTCGCGGGCGATCGCGGCAGTCTGCGGGTCGCGCAATGTGCAGATCACCTCGTTATCGGCCGGAAGGCGGGCACGCGTGATGCCATGCGAGACCATGAAGGCATCGCAGAACACCGGCGCACCGCCTTTCAGGGCCTGACGCGCCGCCGGAACGAAACCGGGCGAGAATTCGAAATATTGCGCCGCTTCGACCAATCCGCACGCATGCACCATGCGGACAGCCAGATCGGACTCTTCCTCGGAAAAACGGGATAGATCGGCTTCGCTGCGAATAATGGCAAACGAGCGTTCGTAGATGGCATCGCCATCCCGGATGTAATCGTATTCAGGCATCTCTATCCCTGTTGAACCGCGGTTGTGATCACATCCGCTCCAAGCCGTGTAAGGCAGGACCGTGCCGATTCGCCAGCCCGTTTCCCGCCGGACACCAGCGTATCGAGATGTTCCATCGCGGTTCTTATCTTGTTTTCTTCGATGTAGGCGTTTGGCGCAGCCGAGGCAGGGCCATTTACGACAAGGCCGTAGCCTATTGGCGCAGCCGTGATCGTCAGCGCCGCGGCGGACGGTTTCGCACAGCCCTTGGCGCAGCCGGAGACATGAACCGTCAACGATCCGTCGAGCAGCGCCGGCGCATTGCCGATGATGGTTTGCGCCACCGCTCTCGTATCGATCAAGGCAGAAGCACAGGCGCCGATACCGGCACAGACGGCAATGTAGTTTCGCGGATCGCGCGGGAAGGCCCGCAAGCCATGCCCGAGCGCCAGTGCCTGCGCGGCAGCAACTCTGTCTGCCGCAATTCCGAGCACCATCAACGCATGACCGGGCGCCAGACGGATTTCGGCCGCGCCGAGAATGTCCAGCGCTTCAAGAAACGCCCGAAGGGACGTCGCGTGGATTTGCCCGAATGCGAGGCCGACACCCAAAACCATCCGGCCCGCGCCGAGATCATGGATACCTGCGGAATTCGGCGCAGGCTCCAAGGGCTCGATTGCATCGGGGGCAACCGTCGAGGCGAGGCTGGCCCTCAAAGCCACCACGTCGATATCCCGGGCGCGAGCGGCCGGGCCGATCGAGGCAAGGTTTTCGAGAATATGCATCACCGCCGGGACGACAGCCGTTTCCTCCAGGGCAGCGATCCGGACGGCCGTTGCCTCCGTACCGGCAAGAGCCAACAGCCAGAGCACCTTTCCCTCGGCGTGGACCGCACGCAGGCGAATGTCGGCCGTCACCTCGCCGAGATGCAGCTGGCCGCCACCATCGACAATGAGAGACAGTTTCGGCGCGAGAGCAAGAGGCGGCCGATATGCCGCCACGACTGTGCGAAGCCGCTCTGCAAGAGCAACAGGATCGGCAATTTGCGAGGCGTCCAGCCCGGCCAGAGGCGGCGTTTCGATCGCAAGGCCTTCCGCGATCGCGATCCCTGCATCGGCGATCTTTTCAGCCAGAAGCGGCACCGTTTCCGCCGCCAGCCCGCGGATCTGCAGGTTTCCCCGCGCCGTGATTTCAAGGATGCCGTTTCCGCACAGCGCGGCCGCATCCGCGATCGCCATCAGTTCGCCCAGCCTGAATCCCGGCCTGGCAGACCGCAGGCGGACCAGCAGACCATCGCCCGTCATCATCGGCGCAGCCAATGACGGGCAGGCTCCGCGGCGCATCGCTGATCGATGTGCCGGATCTGTCGATCCCTCAAATGGTGCAGCACAGAACGTCATGGCGGGTGGTAGGCCATCCTCGGGTTTCAAAGGCACAATCACGTGCGCCGGGCAAATACGCCGGGCCATCTTCGGCCCGTCATGACAGCATTCTACAGCACAGACAAACGGGCCGCCATGCCGCGTTGCAAAGCAACCGGGACGTTACAGCTACTCTTCGAAATCCGCGCCCTTTTGCAGGAGATAGATATCCATGATCCAGCCATGCCGCGCCCGGGCCTCGGCCCTGGACTTCAGGATGTCATCCCTCACATCCGCGAGCCGGCCGGAAATGACGATCTCCTGCTCCGTTCCGAGATAGGCGCCCCAATAAATCCAAGCATCCGGATCGTCGATCTTCATGAAAGCCTGTTCGCCGTCGAGCATGACGACAGCCGTCTCGCTCCTTTGCGGAAAGCTTTCCGACAGACGCCGGCCGGTGGTGATCTCGACGGGCTTGCCGACAAGATTGAGCGGGATCCTGTGACTGGCGGCCAGCGCCTGGATGCTGGTGATGCCGGGAATGACCGAATAGTCGAACGCCACCGTTTCCAGGGCGCGGACGCGCTCGACAATGCGGATGGTGCTGTCATAGAGCATCGGATCGCCCCAGACGAGAAAGGCACCGGTCTGCCCCTCCACAAGCTCTTCGAGCAGCAGGCGTTCGTAGGCGGTGGCGATCGCTGCATGCCACTGATCGACACTGTGGTGATAGGACCGTTCCGCCGTCTGGCGGACGGGGACCGCGAATTCCACGACCCGGCTATCGGCCCGGGTGACATAGCGCGAAACGATATCGCGGCGGATGCCGGCAAGCTGGGCCTTTGCCTCACCCTTGGTGGGAATGAACAGGACATTTGCCGTGTTGAGGGCGTTGATCGCCTGTACGGTCAGATGCTCGGGATTTCCGGTGCCGATCCCCACGATCAGAATATTTTTCATGTCCAAGCCCCAGCCATACTGCACCCTTGCGTCTTTGGCCGATCGGTCAGACGGATGCAAGCCGCGTCAGGCCTCGAAAATGTCCGTCTTGTCGCGAATGAATGGCACAACACACCTTCACGCCAGCTCTATACGCATCCGCCATGGACCGCGCAGGCAAAGCCTTCGATTAGCCATGGCAAATATTTACAAGAAACGGAGAGGAAACCATGGCAATACTCCGTCTATTCCAATATGAAATTGTTACATTTATTTATAGAGCGCAGAAACTGGAAACAGTGGCGCAAAAGCATGTTCCCCAGGTGACAGAACCCCAAGTCATGCGGATTTAGAGAAATTATGCCACATTGTGCATTCCATTTGAGACGATAACCGTCTCGCGAGGGCTTCTACAGTGACGAACCATTCGAAAAGCAAAGCGAACGCGTCCGATCCGGGCGAAGCCCTTTGGAACTGCAAGGCAGGCTTCATCGGCATTTTTGTTGCCAGTGCGCTTGTCAACATTCTCTATCTGACCGGCTCCTTCTTCATGCTGGAAGTGTATGACCGGGTGCTGCCGAGCAGAAGCATTCCGACGCTGATCGCGCTCTGCCTGCTGGCACTGCTGCTGTATGCCTTTCAGGGTGCCTTCGAGATGGTGCGCGGCCGCATGCTCGTGCGCATTGCCGGAGCTCTCGACGAAGCGATGAGCGGGCGCATCTATCGCGCCGTGGTCCAGGCCCCGCTGAAACTGCGCACCCAGGGCGACGGCCTGCAGGCGCTGCGTGATTTCGACCAGGTTCGCTCGTTCCTTTCCGGCACCGGTCCGGCCGCCTTCTTCGATCTGCCCTGGCTTCCGTTCTATATCGGCATCTGCTTCCTGTTTCATCCGATGATCGGCATCGTCGCGATCGTCGGTTCGATCATCCTCATCGCCCTCACCTTCCTGACCAATCGCGGCACGCAAGGCCCGTCGAAAAAGGCATCCGAAGCGGGCAACCATCGCAATGCCTTCGCGCAGGCCTCGCAGCGCAATGCCGAAGTCATGCAGGCCATGGGCATGATGGGGCGGATGTCGCAGCTCTGGGACTTGCGCAACAACCATTACCGGGACCAGAACCGCGAGACATCCGACGTCGGCAACGGTTACGGTGCCCTGTCCAAGGTGTTCCGCATGGCGCTGCAATCCGCCGTTCTGGCAACCGGCGCGGTCCTCGTCATCGAGGGGCTGGCATCGCCGGGCATCATCATCGCCGGCTCGATCCTGACCGCCCGTGCGCTTGCGCCGGTGGAACTGGCGATCGGCAACTGGCGCGGCTACGTTGCCTGCCGCCAGAGCTGGCAGCGTCTGAAGGAGCTGCTTAAGGCTCTGCCGGAACGCGAGCCTCCCCTGGAACTGCCCGTGCCCAGGGAAAAGCTGAGCGCGGAAAGCCTTGCCGGCGGCCCTCCCGGCGCGCAGCGCCTGACCTTCGCAGACGTCAATTTCACCGTGAAGGCCGGCAGCGCGCTTGGCGTCATCGGGCCCAGCGCATCCGGCAAGTCCTCCCTGGCACGCGCCCTGATCGGCATCTGGCCGGCATTTCGCGGCTCGGTTCGCCTTGATGGAGCAGCGCTCGACCAGTGGGATAGCGACAGGCTCGGCCGCAGCATCGGCTACCTGCCGCAGGACGTCGAACTGTTCGCCGGCACCGTCGCCCAGAACATCGCGCGCTTCACCGAGAATGCGCCGTCGGACGCCATCGTTTCGGCTGCCCGGGCAGCGCGTGTCCACGATCTCATCCTGAAGCTGCCGAATGGCTATGAAACCGAGATCGGTGAAGGCGGAGCTGCCCTTTCGGCCGGCCAGCGCCAGCGCGTGGCTCTCGCTCGCGCCCTGTTCGGTGAACCTTTCCTCGTGGTCCTCGACGAGCCGAACTCCAATCTCGACGCCGAAGGCGAACAGGCGCTGAGCGAGGCGATCATGAGCGTGCGGGCGCGCGGCGGTATCGTCATCGTTATCGCCCACCGGCCAAGCGCACTTGCCGCCGCCGATATGGTGCTGATGATGAACGACGGGCGGATGCAGGCCTTCGGACCGAAGGACGAGGTGCTGGCCCAGATCCTGCGCAAGGAAAACCGCCAACCGCAGATCGCAAGCCCCGCCTCGCTGAAAGTCGTGGGTGAAGGACAGGAGTCCGCATCGTGACCGATAACCAAGCCAATCCCGCCAGCGCGCATCGTTCGCTTGGCCGGCATATAACCGCCGTATCGGTCCTTGCAGTCGCGCTCGTCGCCGGCGTCGGCGGCTGGGCGACCACGACCGAACTGTCGAGCGCCATCGTCGCCGGCGGCACCGTCGTGGTCGAGAACAACGTCAAGAAGATCCAGCACCTGACCGGCGGCATCGTCGGCGAGGTTCTGGTGAAGGAAGGCGACAGCGTCACGGCCGGCCAGATTCTGATCAAGCTTGACGGCACGACGGTCCGCGCCAATCTTTCGATCGTGCAGAACACGCTTGCCCAGCTCTATGCCCGGCGCGCGCGCCTTCTCGCCGAACAAATCGGATCCGACGATTTCAAGATCCCGGAAAATCTGGAAGAACTGACATCGAGCACGCCCGCCTCCGTTCTCGAACAGAGCGAGCGCAAGCTGTTCATCAGCCGCAAGAGCGCACTCGTCGGTATGAAGAGCCAGCTCGCGTCACGCAAGGACCAGCTTGCCGACGAGACCAAGGGCCTGACGGTTCAGCTGGATGCCATCGCGGATGCGCTGAAACTGATCGGTGAAGAACTCACCGGTCTCGACAAGCTCTACGGCCAGGGCCTGGTTTCCATGCAGCGGCTGACCGAGCTGAAGCGCGACCGCGCCCAGCTTGAAGGCGACCGCGGCGCGCGCATTGCTGCTCGCGCCCAGGCTGCGGGCAAGTCGAGTGAAATCGATCTGCAGATCCTGCAGCTCGACGAGGACCGCCGCACCGAGAACGCCAAGGAGCTGACCGATGTCGAAGGCAAGATCGCCGAATACGAAGACCGCCGCATCGCCGCCATCGACCAGCTCAAGCGCATCGACATTCGCGCGCCGCTGGACGGCCGGATCTATCAGCTGGCCGTGCATACGGTGAACGGCGTCATCAATCCCGGCGAAGTGCTGATGCTCGTCGTCCCGGGAGCCGACAGCCTGACCGTCGAGGCAAAGATCGCCACGCATGACATCGACCAGATCCGCCTCGGCCAGCCGGTGGAAGTCCGCTTCAGTGCCTTCAACCAGCGCACCACCCCGATCGTCGAGGCTGAGGTGGTGACCATCGCTCCCGACATTGTCACCGACCAGCGTACCGGCATGACCTATTATCCGCTGCGCATCAAACCGAAGCCGGCAAGTCTTGCGGGCCTGAAGGGGCTGGCGCTTTATCCCGGCATGCCGGCGGAAGTCTTCATCAAGATCGCCGATCGCACCGTGCTTTCCTATCTCGCAAAGCCGCTGACGGAACAGATCCAGCATACGTTCCGCGAGGATTGATCAGAAGCAGAAACAACACGCGCGGCACCTGAGCGCCGGGCGTGTTGCCGGAAAGCGCCGGTCTGAAACAAACAGTGCCGCGCCGCAAAAATCCCATGGCGGCTCAACGCTCCACGAGTATATGTCCGTCCCCATGACCTCGAAGCGAACCGGCTACATCTTCGTCCTGCTTGCCCTCGTGATTTTCTCGATACAGGACGCAATCTCAAAGCATCTTGGCGGCCTTTATCCGCCGGCTTTCATCACCATGATCCGCTACTGGGCCTTTGCCGCCTTCGCGATCACGCTGGCTGCGCGGTCGCGTGGCGGCCTGGCCGTCACGGCGAAAACCAGGAGGCCGGTGCTTCAGATTCTGCGCGGCATTCTGCTCGTGGTGCAGATCGTCATCGTCATCATCTCCTTCTCGACGGTCGGCCTTGCCCATTCACAGGCGATCTTCTCCTCCGGGCCGCTTTTCGTCGCACTTCTATCAATGCCCCTGCTGGGGGAACGTGTCGGCTGGCGGCGGTGGACGGCGATCATCATCGGATTGCTCGGCGTGCTGCTGATCCTGAAACCGGACAACAGCGCCTTCGACATCAAGTTCCTGATCCCGCTCTCGTCAGCCCTGATCTTTGCGATCTATGTCATCACGACGCGGCTGGTCAGCCGGGACGACAGTTCGATCACCAGCTTTTTCTACACCGGTGTCGCCGGTGCGGTGGCGATCACCGTCATTGGCCCGTTCTACTGGACAACGCTCGCGCCGCAGGACTGGGCATGGATGCTGATGCTCTGCATCACCGGAACATCCAGTCACTTTTTCCTGATCAAGGCCTACGAACTGCTCGACGCCGCCGAGGTTCAACCGCTGACCTATCTCCAGCTGGTCTTCGCCTCGATCCTCGGTGTTTCTATTTTTGGCGAGACATTGAATCTCAACATGATCGCCGGCTCGGTGATCGTCGTCGGCGCCGGGATCTTCACCGTCTGGCGCGAAAGCGTCGTTGCCCGGCGCAATGCCAGACAGCCCGGACCGCCATCCTCCCAGACCCTGACTTAAACCTGTATTTCCGGGTTGACAGGCAACGCCCAATCAATGGGTTTCAGTTCTTTCGACACCAGAAAGTCGTTGGCCTTGGAGAAGGGCTTGCTGCCGAAGAAGCCGTTATGTGCCGACAGCGGCGACGGATGCGGCGACCGGATAACGAGGTGGCGGCTCTGATCGACGAACGCAGCCTTCTTCTGCGCGTAGGATCCCCAGAGAATGAACACGACGGGATGTTCCTGTTCGTTGACCGCACGAATGATCGCGTCGGTGAACTTCTCCCAGCCTTTGCCCTGATGCGACGCTGCCATGGCGCGTTCGACCGTCAGCACGCTGTTGAGCAAAAGTACCCCCTGCCGCGCCCAGTGTTCGAGAAAACCGTGACGGGCCGGCGCAATGCCCAGATCGCTCTGCAATTCCTTGTAGATATTGACCAGCGACGGCGGCGAGCGCACGCCGGGTTTGACGCTGAAGGACAAGCCATGCGCCTGCCCCTCGCCGTGATAGGGATCCTGTCCGAGGATGACGACACGCACCTTGTCGAGCGGCGTCAGATCCAGGGCGCGGAAATACTCGGGCCCTTTGGGAAAAATCTGCTTGCCGTTGCTCTTCTCCTCGACCAGGAACCTCTTGAGATCGGCCATGTAAGGGCTGGAAAATTCTGCGGCCAAAGCTGCTTTCCAGCTTTCCTCGATCTTCACATTCGATTCCATGGCGTTGCGCGGCCCTTCCGTTTGCCCGTCCTTCGGAACAGCAGAATTTAACCTCGAACGTATCGATGGCAAGCGCCAATCCCGGCACATGCACCAAGGAGTTTCAATATATTTTGATCAATATAACGCTAGCCATTCCGGATATACCGTTATATCTAAACATATATCTCGAAACCAATGGGGGATCGCATGCATACCGAACGCCGCACCTTGCTGAAATTTCTCGGGGCAACCGTTGCCGCTCTCTGGATTGGCACAATGCCGCTGGCCCAGCCAGCTGCGGCCGCCGAAAAGGTCACCGTCTTTGCCGCCGCCAGCCTGAAGAACGCGCTCGATGCCGTCGACGCCGAATGGCTAAAGGAAACCGGCAAGGAAACCAGCGTCTCCTACGCCGCAAGTTCAGCCCTCGCCAAACAGATCGAATCCGGTGCACCGGCCGATGTCTTCATCTCCGCCGATCTGGCCTGGATGGATTACGTCGAGGAAAAGAAACTCATCAAGGATGAGACACGCGACAACCTGCTCGGCAACCGCATCGTGCTGGTAACCGGCAAGGCGGATGCCGCCCCGGTCGATATCAAGCAGGGCTTCGACCTGAAGGGCCTGCTCGGCGACGAAAAGCTCGCCATGGGCGCCGTCGATTCCGTTCCGGCCGGCAAATACGGCAAAGCCGCTCTCGAAAAGCTCGGCGTCTGGTCGTCCGTCGAAAGCAACGTCGCTGGCACCGAGAATGTCCGCGCCGCTCTTCTGCTGGTCTCCAAGGGCGAAGCGCCCTACGGCATCGTCTACCAGACGGACGCCGCCGCCGACAAGGACGTGACGGTCGCCGGCACCTTCCCGGAAGACAGCCATCCGCCGATCGTCTATCCAATCGCCATCACGGCCGACAGCAAGAACCCGGACGCCGCCGCCTACGTCGATTTCGTCAAGTCGCCCAAGGTCGCGCCCCTCTTCGAAGCGCAGGGTTTCACCATCCTGAAATAAGCATCGGATGCGCTCTATCCGCTGGCGGATGGAGCGCATATCGTCTGACCGTCAAGGACGGAGCAGAAACATTTGGACTGGCTAGTTTTGAGCGATGCGGAATGGACGGCCATCCGCCTCAGCCTGCGCGTATCGCTGGTTGCCATGCTGGCAAGCCTGCCTTTCGCCATCGCCATCGCCATGGTTCTGGCGCGGGGGCGGTTCTGGGGGAAATCCATCCTCAACGGCGTCGTTCACCTTCCCCTGGTTCTGCCGCCGGTCGTCACCGGTTTTCTCCTCCTGATCCTCTTTGGGAAACGCGGGCCGATCGGCGCCTTTCTCGCCGAATATACCGGCCTTGTCTTTTCCTTCCGCTGGACCGGCGCGGCCCTGGCCTGTGCCGTCATGGCCTTTCCGCTGATGGTGCGCAGCATCCGCCTGTCGATCGAGGCGGTCGACCGCAAGCTTGAACAGGCGGCGGCAACGCTCGGCGCCGGGCCTGTCTGGGTTTTCCTGACCGTAACGCTGCCCCTCGTCCTGCCCGGTATCATCGCCGGCATGATCCTCGCCTTCGCCAAGGCGATGGGCGAGTTCGGCGCGACGATCACCTTCGTCTCCAACATCCCCGGCGAGACCCAGACGCTGTCGGCAGCAATCTACAGCTTCACCCAGGTGCCCGGCGGCGATGCGGGGGCACTTCGCCTGACCCTCATCTCCATCGTCATTTCCATGGCAGCCCTGATGGTATCGGAAATACTGGCCAATCTCGCGGCCAAAAAGGTGGACGCGAAATGAGCCTTGTCGTCGAAACCCGGCACCGGCTTGGTGCATTCTCCGTCGAAGCAACATTTTCCTCTGACCGGGGCGTCACCGCGCTGTTCGGCCGCTCCGGCTCGGGAAAAACCTCGCTGATCAACATCATTGCCGGACTGCTGCGGCCCGATAGCGGGCGGATCGTCTTCAACGGCGATGTCCTGGCCGATGCCGAGAACCGCATCTTTACCCCGCCGCACAAACGCCGCTTCGGCTATGTCTTCCAGGAAGCGCGTCTTTTTCCGCATCTGAGCGTGCGGCAGAACCTGACCTATGGGCGCTGGTTTGCGCAAGGCCGCAATGACGGGCCGGGTTTCAACCGCATCGTCGATATGCTCGGCGTTGGAGCGCTGTTTGACCGCGCACCGGTCAATCTCTCCGGCGGCGAAAAACAGCGCATCGCCATCGGCCGGGCGCTGCTGTCCAGTCCGCGCCTGCTTTTGATGGACGAACCGCTGGCAGCCCTCGATGAGGAGCGCAAGGCGGAAATCCTGCCCTATCTGGAGCGGCTGCGCGATGAAATGGAAATCCCGATCGTCTATGTCAGCCATTCGGTCAGCGAGGTGGCGCGGCTGGCCAACAAGGTCATCATTCTGGAAAATGGCCGTATCAGCGCCTCCGGGGACGCGGCGGCCATTCTCAGCCAGCCCTCATCGGCCGTCAGCCGCCGCGAGGCCGGTGCCGTGATCGATGGTGTTGTCGGGGCAACGGACACCGAACATCAGATCACCATCATCCGCGCCGGCAGCGCCGAGATTCGCGTGCCGCATCTGGAGGCCGCTACCGGAAAAACAGTTCGCCTCCAGATCGCGGCCCGTGACGTCATGCTGGCAACCAGCAAGCCGGAGGGCCTGAGCGCGCTCAATATTCTCCCCGCGACGATCGTTGAAATCGGTGACGCCGCGCAGGGGATGGTGGATATCCGGCTCGACTGCGGCGGCGTGACGATCGTTTCGCGTATAACGGTCCTGTCGCGCGACATGCTCAAGCTGCATATCGGCAAGCCGGTTCATGCCATTATCAAGAGCGTGGCTCTGGATCTTTGACCGGTGGTGCACTGGGATCGCGATTTTCCTCCAGCCAGGCCATCTCCGCCGCAAGCGCGGCCTCTGCCTTTTCCTCCATCGCCCTGAACCGACGGATCAGTTCCTCGCCGAAAGGCGTCAGAACGGCTCCACCACCCTGCTTGCCGCCGCGCTGCGATTCGACCGCTTCCTGCATAAACATCCGGTTCAATGCGCTGACCAGCAGCCAGGCCCGCCGGTAGGACATGTCCATGGCGCGGCCGGCCGCCGAGATCGAGCCGGTTTCTTGGATATGTTCGAGCAACATGATCTTGCCCCGGCCGAGCCGCTCGGCGTGGGGAAAATCAATCCTCAGGATGGGGGTGAGAACGGTCGTATTCTTCTGGCTCATGCGGTGTGATCGTGCCTTTTCCAATTCCGAAAAGACTATAGCGCGCAACAGCCTGTGTATAGCGTCGACCGGTTCTGCCACCCATCAAACCGGCCGCCGTGAGATACGGCCGTTTCTGAAGATCACAGACTCATGCCGCCATCGATGACGTGGACATGACCGGTCGTGTAATTGGAAACATCGCTGCCGAGATAGACGGCAAGAGCTGCGATCTCCTCCGGCAGGCCGATACGGCCCATCGGCTGGCGGGCGATGAAGGCGGCGCGGGCCTCCTCGTAATTGCCCTGCGCCCTCATCCGCTCCTCCAGCGACGGCGACTGGACCGTGCCGGGCGCGATCGCGTTGCAACGGATACCCTGCTTGATGAAATCGATGGCAACCGACTTGGTGAGGCCGATGACGGCCGCCTTGCTGGCCGAATAGGCAAAGCGGTTGGGCACACCGGCGGGAACGCCGGCGACCGACGACATGTTGATGATCGAGCCGCCGCCGTTTGCGATCATGCCCGGCAGGAAGGCGCGGATCAGCCGGAACATCGACTTGACGTTGAGATCGAAGGCCAGATCATAGTCCCGCTCGCTGGCTTCGAGGATCGTTCCGCCGTGCACCACGCCGGCGCAATTGAACAGCACGTCGATCGTCCCGGTCTCGGCGGCAAAGGCCGAGATGGCATCCGCACTCATGACGTCGAGCTTGGCAACCTTCATCCCGAGAGCGGAAAGCTCGGCAAGCTTGTCCTCGTTGATATCCGTGGCCGTCACAATGGCGCCTTCCCGCTGGAAAGCTTCGGCCGCCGCGCGCCCGATTCCCTGCGCCGCAGCCGTAATCACCGCGCGCTTGCCGGCCAGAAGTCCACCCATGTCATTTCTCCCTGTCGCGGCCGCCAGCCGCTTCGATTTTCCGGACAAGGAATATCGGCGGCTTCCCGCTTGTCAAGCGCGAGAAACGTATTTTTATACAGAAAAAACGAAATCGCACCGAAGCCTCAGATTCTCAACCCCGTCTTCTCATCGAAGATATGCACATCCGCCGGGCGAACGGAGATATCGATCATATCCCCTGCCTTGACTGCCCTGCGCGAGGTTTCGACAATCGTCACCTCTGCCGCGGTCGATGTCGTGATGTAGGTCGCCGATCCGGTCGTCTCGACGACACCGACGGGAAGCCGGAAGACGCCCAGACCGGGCTCGACGAAATGCAGATGTTCCGGCCGCAGGCCGGCCGTCACCTTGCGGCCCGGTTCCAGCTGGCGGTCGAGAATGATCGTCTGCTTTTCCCCGACATCGACGGCCAGCGACCGGCCGTCTTCACCGACCGTTGCCGGCACGAAATTCATCGCCGGCGAGCCGATGAAACCCGCGACGAATTTGTTGGCCGGCCGGTCGTAAAGCTCCAGCGGTGCGCCCTGCTGCTCGATCACGCCGTCTTTCATGACCACGACATGATCGGCCATGGTCATCGCCTCGATCTGGTCATGCGTGACATAGACGGAAGTGGCCCCAAGCCGGTCGTGCAGAGCGCGGATTTCCTTGCGCATATGGACACGCAGGGCGGCGTCGAGGTTCGACAAAGGTTCGTCGAACAGGAAAGCCTTGGGATCGCGGATGATGGCCCGGCTCATGGCGACACGCTGGCGCTGGCCGCCGGAAAGCTCGCGCGGATAGCGGCCGAGAAGTTGCGACAGGCCGGTGGTCGCGGCAACCTCTTCGGCCGCCTTCTTGGCTTCGGCCTTGGCGACGCCGCGAATGCGCAGGCTGTAGGTGAGGTTCTGCTCCACGGTCATATGCGGATAGAGTGCATAGGACTGGAACACCATGGCGATATCACGCTTGCGCGGCGGCACGTTGTTCATCAGTTCGCCGGCGATCTTCAGGTCGCCCGTCGAGATGCTTTCGAGCCCGGCCAGCGACCGCAGCAGCGTGGACTTGCCGCAGCCGGACGGGCCGACGAGCGCCACGAAGGTGCCCTTCTCGATGCTAAGCTCGATATTCTTCAGCGCGTGAAAGGCACCATAGTATTTGTTGACGCCCGAGAGTTCGATCTGCTTGGTCATTTGATGGCTCCCGAGGTAAGGCCGGAGACGATTCGCCGCTGCAACAGCACGAAGATGGCGAGAATGGGGGTCACGTAGATCGTGGCATAGGCCATGATGTTGTTCCATTCATTGGTGTTCGGCCCCATGAAGGAATTGAGGCCAACGCTGGCAGGCTGCAGCTCGACCGACTGGATGATCGATTTCGAATAGACGAACTCGCCAAAGGCCTGCATGAAGATGAGGATGGCGCTGACCAGGATGCCGTTGCGGGCAAGCGGCAGCACGATGTTGAAGAAGGCGCCGACACGCGAATTGCCATCGACAAGCGCCGCCTCCTCCAGCTCCTGCGGAACGGCCATGAAGGTGGCGCGCACCAGCACGACGAAGAACGGCATGCTCTTGGCGGCGATGGCGATGATGACAGCCAGACGAGGATAATTCATCATGCCGAGCTGCGAGAATCCGACGAAGATCGGCGTGATCATCAGGGATGCCGGCAGGACCTGCAACATCAGGATCAGGAACAGGCCGATATCGACCCAGACGTTGCGATAGCGCGCCAGCACATAGGCGCAGCCGACGCCCAGCACGGTGATCAGCACCACCGATCCGAAGGCGATGACCAGCGAATTCCAGAGGTAACGCCCCATGCCCCGGCTTTCCCAGACATAGGAATAGGTGCTCCACTGCGGCACCGCCGGCCAGAAACTCGGCGGTGTGGCGAACATCTCCGAGCCGCTTTTCAGCGCAGTGACATACATCCAGTAAAGCGGAAACAGATAGATTGCAGCCATGATGATGGCGATCACCAGCATCAGGCGGTTGCGGTTGGTCTCGCTCATCCGCGCACCTCATGACGTGTGGACCGCACATAGACGACGGCTGCGATCATCACGAAGACGATCATGATGACGGAGATCGTCGCGCCCTTGGCAAAATCATACTGCCTGAATGACAGATCCCAGGCCCAGTATTGCGTGACATTGGACGAATTGTTCGGTCCACCGGAGGTGATCGCCGCGAAAAGATCGAACTGCTGCAGAGTGAAGATCAGGCCGAGCGCGATGATAGCACCGATGGTCGAGCGCATCATCGGCAGGGTGATCGTCCAGAAACGCTGCCAGGCGTTTGCCCCGTCCAGTTCGGCGGCCTCGTAGAGGTCGGTCGGAATACCCGCCAGTCCGACGGACAGGAGGATCATGTTGAAGGACGTGCCGAGCCAGACATTGGCCATGATGACGGCATAGAGCGAATAGTTCGGATCGGAGCGCCAGAAGATATTGCCGGAGATGATGCCGGTTTCCTTCAGGATGAAATTCAGCACGCCGAAATCGCCCGACAGGATCCAGTTCCAGACGGCGCCGACAACGAGACCGGGCATCACCCAGGACACGAGGAACAGGCCGCGCAGCCACGAGGCGCCGGGAAAATTTACCCAGAAGAACAGCGCCAGCCCGAAGCCGATCAGGAATTGCCCGGCGATCGAGCCGATGACGAAGATCGCGGTATTGCCGAGGATCGGCCATGTTTCCGGCTGGGTGAACAGATCGGTATAATTCTTGAAGCCGACAAAAGGGCGCAGGAACGAGCCGAGGCTGAACATGTCGACCTCCTGAAAGCTCATCAGGACATTATAGAGCAGCGGCAGCCCCGCCATCAGGAACAGAAAGCCGAGCGGGAAGGCAACGAGCACGATATCGAAACCGCGGCCATCCCGGACACTGGAAAGCAGCCTCTTCATGGGGCCTCCGATGCTCCGAACGGGGCTGCCTGGCGCATTCACGCGGGAGGCAGCCCCTTCCGGGAGGAAATATTGGATGGCGCGAGACCATCGGTGGTTTGTCTTCTCCCCGGTGGGGAGAAGAGAGAAGCCGCCAAGCTTAGCCCAATACAGCCTTGATCTTCTCGGCCGCCTGATCGAGCGCCTCCTTCGGGCTCGACTGCCCCGTCAGCGCCGCCTGAATGGCATCCTGGATCGCCTTGGAAATCTTCGGCCATTCCGGATTCGGGCCGCGCGGCTTGGCGTATTTCAGCTGTTCGAGAAAGACCTTCAGCCCGGCATCCTTGAGCGCGTGACCGGTTTCCGGGATCGAGATGTCGGAACGGGCCGGAAGCTGGCCGTAGTTCTTGAACATCTTGTCATCCTGCGAGGCGAAAAACTCGAGCGCCTTGAAGGCTTCTGCCGGATGCTTGGTCGAGGCAAAGATCGCCCAGTTGAAATCGCCCATGGCGGAGGAACGTTCGGCGCCTTCACTCGGAACGGGAAGCAGCGTCACGCCCCAGTCGAATTTGGCTTCCTGCGACATGCGGTCGAGTTCCCACGGGCCGGAGATTGCCATGGCGGCATTGCCGGAGTTGAATGTGCCCGTCGAATCCCACTGGCCGCGCGTCAGCGTATCGGGTGAGGCGAGCTTCTCGTCCATGATCGTCTTCCAGACTTCGAGCGCCTTCACGGCACCGTCGGAATTGATGTTCTGATAGCTGCCGCCACCCATCTGCGCCCATGGCAGGAACTGGAAGGTGCCTTCCTCGCTGGCCTTGGCCGAGAAAGCCAGGCCATAGACGTTGGCGGCCGAATCGGTCAGCTTGCGGGCATCCTCGACCAGTTCGTCCCAGGTCTGCGGCGGCTTGTTGGGATCAAGACCCTTCGCCTTGAACATGTCCTTGTTGTAGTAGAGCGCGATCGTATTGGTCGCCTTCGGCACACCGTAATATTTGCCATCCCATTCGACCGATTTCAGCGGCCCGGGGAAATAATTCTCCGGCTTGATCACGGTCGATTTCGAAATCATATCGGTAAGATCGAGGAAAGCGCCGCGCGACGAAAACAGCGCATGCTCCGGATTGTCGATGGCGATGATATCCGGCGCCTGGCCGGTGGCATAAGCGCGCATCGCCTCCGTCACCACATCATCGAACTGGATGAGACGATATTCGATCTTGATGCCGTTGTTCTGCGCGTTGAATTCCTTGACGAGATTCGGCGCAGGCTGGATGTCCTTGTCCAGAGACCACAAATTCAACGTCACGTCTTCCGCCTGCGCGGAAAGACCGAACATCGAGACGCCTGCCAGCGCCAGCGCACCGATAACTGCATATTTGCGGATAACCATAATTTTCCTCCTTGTGGTGATCCTGTCGGCCGTCATCCTCCATGCCGGCCTTCCTCAGTCCATTTCAGTACAGTCCCTCAGACCGGATCGACGACGAAATCGCCGCCCCGGCAAGTCTTCAGATAGTTGAGGCCATGCACCTGGCCGGTCATTTCCAGCGCGTCGCGATAGACCGGATCATGCCAGCCTTCGATGTCGATGGAGCCGGACCAGCCGGCAAGCCGCAGCTCGGAAATCACGTCCGTCCAGTTGGTGTCGCCGAAGCCCGGCGTGCGCATGAAGACGAACTTCTCCTTGCCGAAAATGCCGTGCTCGCGGATGACGTCCCAACGGATCGTCGCGTCCTTGCCATGCACATGAAAGATTTTCGGCGCCCATTTGCGGATCTGCGGCAGCGGATCGATAAGATAGACCATCTGGTGGCAGGGCTCCCATTCGAGCCCGATATTGTCATCCGGCGTCTCGTTGAAGATCAACTCCCAGGCGTCCGGATTGTGAGCGATATTCCAGTCGCCGGTTGCCCAGTTGCCATCCATGGCGCAATTCTCGAAGGCGATCTTGACGCCCTTGTCGGCGGCACGCTTGGCAAGCTCGCTCCAGATTTCCTTATAGCGCGGCAGGCTGTCGGTCAGCGGCGTGTTGCGAATGCGGCCGGTAAAGCCCGCAACGCAGGTGGCGCCGAAATGATGGGCGTTGTCGATGCAGTCCTTCCAGCCCTGCAGCGTGTCGCGGTCGATATCGGTCGTTTCCAGCGGATTGCCGAACATGCCGAGCGTCGAGATGGTGATATCGCGATCGCCGATCGCCTCGACGCAGCGCTTGCCGAGTTCGGCAAGGTTCTGTCCGTTGGTCGTCTGCCAGAAGAAGGGTTCGAAGCTCTCGAAGCCCATATCTGCCACCTTGCCGATCCGCTCGGCCGCCTTGCCTGCAGATGCGCTGATCATAGTGCCGATGCGAATGGCTTTTGCCGGATTGCTCATGAAACTGTCCTGTTCATAGGGTCACGCGCTGCCGGGTGCGGGCGCTTTCGATCGCCGCAAACACCATGGCAAGGCTGTTGATATTGTCGTTGCTGATCGTCTCCGGCTGACCGCCGGTTTGGATGGCCGCGAGGAAATCGGCGATGACGCTGGCGTGACCGTGGGTCTGCGCCTCGTTTGCCGGTTCAGGCACCGGGACGGCCTCCAGCGGCCGGAAAAAGCCCTCCGTTCCCGCAACCTGATGTGCCGTGAACGTTTCCGCGCCATCCCAGAGCAGCGTGCCCTTGGTGCCGATGATCCGCCACAGGCTTTCCCAGCTGGTATTGGCGCCTTCGGCGCACCAGGAACCGCGATAGGTAAAGGTCACGTCGTCGGAAAATTCGAAGATCGCGTTGGCCGCCGCGCCATGCGCATACCAGGAGCCGCGCGGATTGCTTTCGTGGCAATAGACGGCCATCGGCACCTTGTCGGCGATAAAGCGGGCGGCGTCGAAGGTGTGGATCGCCATGTCGAGCAGCAGCACATTGTCCATCTCTTCGCGAAAACCGCCGAAATGCGCGCCGATAAAGAAATCGCAATGGATGGCCGTCAGCTCCCCGAGCGCGCCGCTATCGACCAGACGGCGGATGCGGCGAATGCCGGAGATGAAACGGCGGTTCTGGACGATAGCGTGGACTTTTCCGGCAGCAGTTGCCTGGGCGATCAACGACCGGCCTTCCTCGATCGAGGACGCCATCGGTTTTTCGCTCAGCACATGGCATCCGTGCGCCAGCGCAGTGGAAACCACATCGTGACGGGCCGATGGAACAACCACGTCGAAAACCACGTCAGCAGACGTCTTCGTCAACACATCGCCGAGATCAGAACCGACAATCGCCTCGGCCAATCCGAACTCTTCGGCAAGCGCTTTCGCTGCCGACGGATTGACATCGACAAGCCCGACGACATCAACCGCAGAGCGAATTTCAGGGGTGTCCGCGATCGCTTTGAGCCAGCCTTTGGCCATAGCTCCGCATCCGCACAAAACTGCACGCAAAATGGGATTCTCCTCCTCGAGGTCTACGGTTTTCGCTCCTTTTCGATCGCCGTAAACGTTTACGGAACTATGAACGATTTTTGAAACGTGTCAATAGATGAGCAGCAGGGCAGCCAAATCATACGTTGAAAGCAGCTGGAATGACGGGCATACGCAGGCTTGCGCAACATCTGGATATTTCCATCGGAACGGTGTCGCGGGCGCTGAACGGCCGTCCCGATGTCAACGAGGAAACCCGCAAGAGGGTGCTCGAAGCGGCAGCCGAACTCGGCTACGTGCCCAACCAGTCCGGCCGCAGCCTGCGTCAGGGCACCACCAATATCATCGGCTTCATGATGCAGACCGGCAGCGAGATCACCGGTCAGGGCGATACCTTCTTCATGAGCGTTTTCGACGGCGTGCAGACGGTCTTTGCCCGCCATCATCTCGATCTCGTCGCCCTTCTCTGCTCGTCGGAGGAAGACCCGGACGACTATCTCCGGCGCGTCGTTGCCCGCGGGTTCGCCGATGGCCTCATTCTGTCGGCAACCCAGCGGTACGATCCGCGTTTCGAGTTTCTGGCCAAGCGCAAGATCCCATTCGTCACGCTGGGGCGCAGTCTGACCGACGTCGGCCAGCCATGGCTCGATCTCGATTTCGAAGGCATGGCGCAGGTCTCGATCGACCGGCTGGTGGCGAAAGGCCACCGCCGCATTGCCGTGACAAGGCCGCATGACGACATCAACCTCGGCTATCTCTTCGTCGATCAAAGCGCCAAGGCGCTTGCGGCGCACGGGCTGACGCTCGATCCCGATCTCATCTTCAGTTCGAAGCCGAACGAGGCTGGCGGCTATCATGTCGCCCAGCAACTGCTGGCGAACAAGGACCGGCCAACCGCGATCCTGCTGGTCAACGAAACCATCGCCATCGGCTTTTATCGTGGCCTCAGCGAAGCCGGCCTCAAGCCCGGGCGCGATATCGCCGTAATCGGACGCCAGAGCCCGCAAGCACATTTTCTATCGCCAAGCCTCACCGGCTTCACGCTGTCGCGCCGCGATCTCGGCATTGCGCTCGCAGAAGCGCTGCTGGCGACGATGCCGGCCTTCCGCCATTTCTATCCGGAGGCGGCGCTGCGAAAGATCTGGCAGGAACATCTCGTCGAAGGCGAGAGCGATGCGTTCATCCTGCCCCCTCGCTGATGGGCCTGAACGCCGTTCCCTCAATCCGCCGCGGCCACTCTTTGCGACTTGAACGCCGGCGGATTACGAGGCAAATCAGACGGAATCTCTTCTGACACTGGAAAACAGCGCCCATGCCCGGACCGACACTCGACCCGATTGAAACAGACCGGATTCTTCCGCAAAAGGCCGGCGTTGTCGTCATTGGCGGTGGCATCATCGGGGTCAGCACCGCGCTGTTCCTTGCCGAACGCGGCATCGATGTCGTGTTGTGCGAGAAGGGCGTTCTCGGCGGTGAACAATCCAGCCGCAACTGGGGCTGGGTCCGCATCATGGGGCGTGACCGGCGCGAAATTCCGCTGGCAATGGAAGCCTTGAAAATCTGGGACGGACTGGACGCACGGATCAGCGGCAACACCGGTTTTCGCCGCTCCGGCATCCTCTACATCTCCGAAACGGAGACGGATATCGCCAATCGCGATGCCTGGCTGAAACTCGCTGAGGCGCATGGGCTCGATACGCGACAGGTTGGACCGGACGAGACCACAGCGTTGATGCCGGGTGCGGCCGCACGCTACAAGGGCGCGCTTTACACCCCAAGCGACGCCCGCGCCGAGCCGCAAAAAGCCGTTCCGGCCATTGCCGCCGGTGCAAGGCGGGCGGGCGCCCGTATCCTGACGGGCTGCGCGGTGCGCGGCATCGAGAGAAGTGCTGGCCGCATCAGCGCCGTCATCACCGAGAAAGGCCGCATCGAGACCTCCGCTGTCGTGCTGGCCGGTGGCGCATGGTCGCGGCTTTTCTGCAAGGGGCTCGATGTGCGTCTGCCGCAACTGAAAGTGCGCAACTCGGTGCTGCGCACCAGCCATGTGGCGGGAGGTCCTGAAGGCGCCGGCGCCACCGCGACCTACGCCTACCGCAAACGTCTCGACGGCGGCTACACGATTGCCAATGGCGGCCTCAACACGCATGCGCTGGTGCCCGACAGCTTTGCCTTCTTCCGCGATTTCCAGCCCGCCCGGAAGGCCGAGGGAGACTCGGTGCAACTGGGCCTGAGTGCCCGCAGCTGGCAGGAATTGTTCGAAATCTCCCCTGTGCCGCTCGACCGGCCCGGCGCATTCGAGCGGCAGCGGGTTCTCGACCCGAAGCCCGATACGGGAGCTGCCTTGAAAGCCCTGCAATCGGCAGCAGATGCCTTGCCGGTTCTTCGCAACGCCAAAGTCGAACAAATCTGGGCCGGGCTGATCGACGTGACGCCGGACGCGGTGCCGGTCATTTCCACGGTCGAGAGTGTTCCCGGCCTGGTCATCGCCACCGGATTTTCAGGCCATGGCTTCGGCATCGGTCCGGGTGCCGGGCATCTCGCTGCCGACTTGGTCACGGGAAGCACGCCTATCGTCGATCCCGTGCCCTTCCGCTTCAGCCGCTTTTCCGATGGCACGCCGATCGAGATCGCACCGCCGGTTTGATGCCAGCCTCTACCACCGCAGCGATGCCGTCTGTACCGGCGCATCCCACAAAGCGGTGAGGTGTTCGTCCAGTACGGTGATCGTGATGGAGACGCCCGCCATATCGAGGGAGGTGACGTAGGTTCCAACGAGGCTGCGCGCGATGATCACGCCATGCCGCTCGAAAAAGGCACGCGCCAGACCGAACACAAGATAAAGCTCGGACAGCGGCGTTGCACCGAGGCCGTTGACGAACAGCAAAACCGATTGCCCGTCCAGCGAACCGAAATCGTCGAGAATATGCCCGCAGATCAGCGCGGCGATGGACGATGCGTCCGTCATATCGTCGCGCGAGCGGCCCGGCTCCCCGTGGATGCCGACACCGACCTCCATCTCGTTCGGTCCGAGCACGAAGGTCTCGCGTGTGGTCTGTGGTACCGTCGTTCCCTTCAGCGCCACTCCCATTGTGCGGGTCGCGGAAACGACAGCGTCGCCCAGAACCTTGAGTTCTTCCAATGCGGCGCCAGCCTGGGCGGCAGTCCCGATCATCTTTTCGACCACGAGCGTGCCCGCCACGCCGCGCCGGCCGGTTCCCCGTGCCGAGCGCTCGACAGCGATATCGTCATTGACGATGACCGTCTCGATGCGATGCGCACCGCCGGCCATCGCCATTTCGGCCGCCATCTCGAAATTCATCACGTCGCCATCATAATTCTTGACGATCAGCAATGCCCCGGCGCCGCTATCCGTCTCGCGGATGGCCGCAAGGATCTGATCGGGCGTCGGCGACGTGAAGACATGGCCGGTGCAGGCTGCATCCAGCATGCCATGCCCGACGAAGCCCGTATGCATCGGTTCATGGCCAGCCCCACCGCCGGAAATGACCGCGACCTTGGCCGGATTCAGCGACCGCCGCCGGACGTGTTTTCGCCCCTCGCCGAACACGACGATATCGCCATGCGCCGCAACGAACCCCTCCAGACACTCCTGCGCCAAAGTCGCGGCGCCGTTCATGAATTTCTTCATCTCCTGCTCCCCGCGGCAATCGTATCCGAGCAGGGCGAATTTTCCAGTGCCGCGATAGGCGGAAGGACGAAGAAGGCCATGTCAGTCTCCCTCGCCGGATATCGACACGATCTTCTGAATGAAATCCTGGATGGCTTCGTCAAGCAGCCGGTTCTTCCGCTCATCGCCGAAATCGGCGACCATCAGCGTCAATTGCCTGAGCCCACCCGCACTGCCGAGATCCGGCAACTTGCCCGGATGCGCCAGCTGATAGGCCTCGAGAAAACGGTCCTGCTCGGCCTTGCTGACATGGCAGACCTGGAAAATCGTTGCCAAATGCCGGGCCGGCAGCGGCGTCGCATATCCCGGACTGGTGATCTGGGTGACGAAGCTGCGATGTTTGCCCAAGGCCACGGCAAGACGCTGGCGCGTGCCGGACGGCCGGTTGTCGATGATCGAGGCCAGAATTGCCTTATAGGCCACGATGGCATCTTCATTTGCGTCGCGTGCCATGTCAGCCGTCCATCCCTGCCTGCATCTGCGCCGTCTTTACGGCTGCAAGCTGCGAAGGAGCAATGGAAATCTGCCGGATACCGCTGGCGATCAGCGACGACAGGTGCTCGGGATCGCCGGCCAGATCGCCACAGATGCCGATCGGCTTGCCCATGTCATGCGCAACGGCCACCGTCTGGGCGATCAGCCGCAACAAGGCTGGTACAGCCTGCTGATAGAGATCGGCAACCGTGGGGTTGTCGCGGGCAGCGGCCGTCAGGTACTGCGCCAGGTCATTGGTTCCAAGCGAGAAGAAATCGGCATCCTCGAACATATCGAGCATGATGGCGGCCGCCGGAACCTCCACCATCATCCCGATGGCCGGCATGCTGATAGCGACATGCCGGTGGGCGAGGCTTGCCGCCTCCTCTTCGAAGATCCGCCTCGTGTCCGTAACCTCGCCGGGAAAGGTTACCATCGGCAGCAGGACCTTGATCGATCCCAACGCTGCGGCGCGCAAAAGCGCGCGGGCCTGAATTCTCAGCATCGTCGGCATCGACAGAAGCAGACGAATACCGCGCAGTCCGAGAAAGGGATTGCGCTCCTCAAGACCGAAGCCGCCGAGCGGCTTGTCGCCGCCAAGATCGAACAGACGGATGGTGACCGGCCTGCCGCCGGCCCATTTCAATATCTCGCAATACAACTGGAATTGCTTCTCCTCATTGGCCAGATCGGCCGCGGAAGAGAGAAGGAATTCCGTTCGTAAAAGGCCGATACCATCGCAGGCCCCTGCATCGAGGGCGTGAATTTCGGAGATATCGCTGATATTGAACAGCACCTCGAAACCGCCCGCAGGCAGCCCCAAGGGGGAAGAGCGGTCAAATCCGGCCGGCATTACAGCGGCCGGTTTGTCGGCCCCAACTGCCGCGATGTCTGCGCCGCGTGGATCCACCACGACAAGGCCGCTGTCGCCATCGACCAGAACCGGCGTTTCCGGAGCCACGGCAAAACTGCCGATGCCGACGGCCATCGGCACGCCTTTGGCGCGGGCAAGCATCGCCACGTGGCTCGCCGTACTCCCGGCTTCTAGCGCAATCCCGCCGCCGCCTGTCCAGTCATGGGCGAGGAAAAGGCTGGGCGCCATGTCCCTGCCGACAAAGATCGTTCCTTTGGGAAAATCAGCGGCGGGCATGCCTTCGAGCGCCCGAAGGACACGATCGCGGATGTCGATCATGTCGGCTGCCCGCGCCCGGATGTCACCGTCGTCCGACTGCTCGAAGCCTGAAATATAGTCCTCCAGCGCCGCAACCCAGGCAAAGGCCGCATTCTGCCCTTTACCGATCTGTTCCGCCGCCATCTCGGCGATCACCGGATCCCGCAGCATCTCGATCTGGAATTCGAGAATATCGGCGCTGGCCGGATCCGTTTGTGCCGTCAGGGCTTCAAGCGCGGCCACGGCATGAGCAATCGCCGTGTCGAGGCGCTCGAACTCCAGCGACGGCGAAACCTGCTCTGCGTGCGGACTCAACGGTTGCGCCGGCACATAGGCCGGCCCGGTTGCGTGACCGCACCCATTGCCCTGGCCCTGCAGCCTAAGCGCCCCGGACATGCGGTCTTTCCTCGGCGAAATCATTGACAAACAAAGCTTCGAGAACCGCGATCGCCTCTTCGGCCCGCAAGCCATGCGCCCTGATCTTCAGCGTCGATCCCTTGCGGATGCGCGCACCCATCACCTTGACAATGCTTTTGGCGTTGAGCCACAGCCCGGAGCGGTTGACCTCGATCTCGATGGTGCAGGGAAAGGATTTCGCCAGCCGGGTGAAAACCACGGACGGGCGTGCATGCAGGCCGACACCATGGGTGATCAACAGCTCGACGGACGCATTGCCGCCGGCCGAACTCGTCCCTCCCAGGATGCCGTGCCGTTTCTCGGTCATGACGGGGACAGCTCCTGTGCCGTCGCAACCACCCTTGCCAGCGATGCGCCTCCCGACGCCTCGGCAGCTGCGATAACCGCGCCTTCGACGATCGGTGCGTTGCAGATGGTGATGCGGGACGCCCGCCCCTTGCCGATCATTTCGATAGCCATTTCGCTGTTGGTTTCCGCGCCGCCAAGATCGACGAAGATGGCAACACCCGCCTCCGACCACGCCTCCTCGATCGCTTTCAGGATCGCGCCCGTATCGGTGCCGAGCCCACCGGCCGGATTGCCGCCGCACCACGCCAGCGGCACGCTGTCGCCAACCATCTGGCGCACCATATCGGCGGCCCCTTTTGCCACCAGCGGCGAATGGGAGACGATGACGATGCCGACATTTTCGCGTCCGTCCGTCATGCCACACCCGCCTCCGCCAGCTCGCGGCAGGCGGTCGCGCACAGAAATGCGCAACTGGCCGCCCCCGGATCCATATGCCCGATCGAGCGCGCGCCCAAAAACGAAGCCCGCCCGCGCATGGCCTTCATGTCGATCGTCATATCGGCAAAACCCTGAATTTTCCCGGCGAGAAGCGAAAGGCGCGTGTGGTCCATCAGTTCGTCGCTGAAAGGATAGAGAACATCCAGCAATGTTTTCTCCCCCAGAGCCGACCTTCCGCGACGCGCAACAGCGGCGACGGCTTGCCGAAAGACATCGGCAAATCTTGCCGACGGATCGGCTGTCAGCCCCCTGCCGATCTCCAGGAGCAGTGTGCCATAAAGCGGCCCCGCAGCTCCGCCGATGCTCATCACCAGGATGGTACCCGCGGCACTCATCGCTTCGCGAAACGGCATTGCCGCCAAACGATGTTGCTCCGCCGCCAGTGCATCCAGCCCGCGCCGGATATTGGTGCCATGATCGCCATCGCCGATCGCACGATCGAGATCGCAGAGATAAGCCTCCTGCTCGACAATGACATCCCGGCACGCCTCGATCACACGGCCCATCAGGGCTGAGGGATCGACGGCAGGTCTGGGGTCGCGGACGACGATCATGCGGGCTCCAGAACACCGGCAACGGCTGCGAAAACCTCGGCCACGGCGTGGGCGCCGGGATCCATGACGCCGTCGAGATCGCTTTCGCCGATATAGGCGGAGCGCCCGGCCTTGGCCTTGCGCATCGCCTTGGTCGCCTCGGCTCCCTTGCGGGCCGCATCCGCTGCCGTGCGAACACCGCCGGCCGCCAGTACCTTGAGCGCGGGAGACAGCGCATCGACCATAGTGCGATCACCCGGATGGGCGCCACCGTAGAAGGTCATGCGCTCGAGCCCGGCGAGCAGGGATGCCGCAAGGCTCCCCCCATCCCCGCTCGCCTTGCCCGCCGCCGTAAAGAAGATCGACAGAAGAACGCCGCTCGAGCCGCCCATGGCCGTGGCCAGCGTATCGCCGATGACGGCAAAAAGGGCCGCCCTGTCGGCAAAGGGAAGGCTCTTCGTCAAAGCCAGAATGCTGCGGGCGCCGGTCGCGACCGTCGATCCGGTATCACCATCGCCAGCCTTGGCATCCAGCCGATTAAGCTCTGTCTCAAGCCCGATCAGCCGTTCGCAGATGGCGGCAAGCACCCGTTCCGCCCCGGCGTCATGGCTTGCAGCGGCAGCTGTCCCGGCGGCCGCAATTTTCGGGGCGGGCAGGATGGCAACGGCATGCGGCGCGACCGCCGGCGGCCATGCATGCGGCCCAACAACAGAGAGCAGCGCCTTTTCACGCTCAGTGTCGAGCCGGACAAGCGACAGGGAAAAACCGTTCATGTTCAGCGCCGTCATCAGCGGCCCCGGCCCGATCGTCAGCGCAACACACGCGGCAAACGGAGAGGCCAAGACTGCATTGGCAATCAGCGACATTTCCACCGGCGGAACGGCGCCGAGATTGTTGATGAGCAGCGCATAGTGCCCATCCGGCTTCATCGCTGCGGACAGCCGCTCGGTCATGATCGAAACGAGGCTGTCGGCCGCCTGGACGGTTATCTTTTCGACACCGGGCTCGCCGTGGATGCCCAGCCCCAGCTCCCCCTGGTTCTCTCCCAGACGGTCCTCATAGGGCTGGCCGGGAATGGAGCAGGAGGAATAGGAGACACCAAGCGAAACGATATCGGCAGCGACAGCCTTCGCAGCGGCAGCAACGGCGGCGAGACTCTCGCCGCTTTCAGCCAGATGCCCGGCTATCTTGTGGACGAAGAGCGTGCCCGCCACGCCGCGCGGCTGGTTGATATCCGGCAGTGCGATATCGTCAGCGACGATGACCATCTCGACATCGAAACCTTCGGCCCGCGCCTTTTCCGCAGCCAGACCGAAGTTCAGCCGGTCGCCGGTATAATTCTTGACGACCAGCAGGCAGCCCGGTTTGCCAGTTACCGCACGGATCGCGGTCAGAACGGCGTCGACGCTGGGCGACGCAAAGATTTCACCGGACACGGCCGCCGTCAGCATGCCCCGGCCGACGAAACCTGCATGCGAGGGCTCATGCCCTGCCCCGCCGCCGGAAATCACCGCGACGCGGGACTTGTCCCAGTCTGCCCGGACAATCACCTTGATATCGGGATAGCTGTCGAGACGGGCCAGCGTTCCCGGCGCAGACGTGCGCAGCAGGCCATCCAAGGCCTCGGTGACGATGTTGTCCCTGCGGTTGAAGAAATGTTTCATGGCACTCATCCAGTCCGTTTTTCGTTCCGCATCCTTTCGCCAAGGCGCAAGCGATGCAACCTGCTGTTTTTGGCTATACAAGCCGTTGTCCGTCACCGCCGAAATAGAGCGGATCCTTCAAGGTCAACATGATCTTGTCGCCCGGCATCACCGGTACGTAAGGATTGGCGAGCGTCACCAGCTTGTGGCCGGCAATGCGCATGTGCAGATGGCTTTGATCGCCCAGATGCTCGATCCAGTCGATCTCGGCATTCGCCGTGCCGTTCCCCGGATGGATTTCCAGATGCTCGGTCCGCGCGCCGATCGTCTTCGTGCCCTTCGGCGGCTGCCCGCCGGGCACGAGCCCTTCCGGAATGAGATTGATATGCGGCTGGCCGAGCCGAGCCGCCACATGCAGGTTGACCGGATTGCTGTAGATCTCGCGCGGCGTGCCAAGCTGGATCAGCTCGCCATCATTGAGAATGCCGATCCGGTCGGCCATGGTCATGGCCTCGATCTGGTCGTGGGTGACGTAGAGGAGTGTCGAGCCGAGCTCGCTCTGGATGCGCTTCAGCTCCAGCCGCAGCTCTCCCCGCAGCTTGGCGTCGAGCGACGACAGCGGCTCGTCCATCAGGTAGATCGACGGCTTGCGCACCAGCGCCCGGCCGATGGCGACACGCTGCATCTCGCCGCCCGACAGCCGCGTCGAGCGGTTTTCAAGCTTGTGGTCGATCCGCACCATCCTGGCGACTTCGCGGACGCGCCGGTCGATTTCATCGGCGCCCAGGCGGCGGGCTGGCGAGCGCAGCGGAAAGGCGAGGTTTTCGTAGACCGTCAGATGCGGATAGAGCGAATATTGCTGGAAGACAAAGGCGACGTCGCGACCCGCGGGAGCAGCACCCGCCATGTCCTGCCCGCCGATCGTCACGCGACCCTTGTCCGGCCTTTCCAGCCCGGCGATCAACCGCAATGTGGTCGTCTTGCCCGCACCGGTCGGGCCGAGCAGCACGACGAATTCGCCATCGCGAATGGTCAGCGTCAGGTTTCGCACGGCTTCCGATTCACCGAAGGACTTCGAGATGTTCTGGAGCGATACCTCAGCCATGACGGGCCTCCGTATAAAGGGATGATTGCACCGCGCGGCCGGAGGCGCAGTCGAACAGCGAGAGCTTTTCGCTGTTGAGTTCCAGTCCGACGGTCTCCCCGATCCGGAATGTCCGATCGGCCGGGACACGTGCCTTGAGCAGCCCCTTTCCGGTTTCCACCGCCACGATCTGGTTGGTGCCGAGATATTCGGCGCCATAGACCGAACCGCGCAGGGCCGAGCTGTCGCTGAAGCGGATATGCTCGGGGCGGACGCCAAGCGCCAGTTCGCCGACTGCCATGTCCTGATGGACTTCGGGAAGGGCAATCTCCACGCCTTCGACGGAGACAGAGCGCGTGCCCTTCTGCAATCCGGATGTGAATTTCAGAAAATTCATCGGCGGCGAGCCGATGAAATCGGCGACATACATTGAGGCCGGGCGGTTGTAGATCTCCTGCGGCGTGCCGAACTGTTCGATGATGCCGTGGTTCATGACGGCGATCTTGTCGGCCATCGCCATGGCTTCGTGCTGGTCATGCGTGACATAGACAGTGGTCGCGTGGATGCGGTTGTGCAGTTCGCGCAGCTCGTGCACCATGACCTCGCGGAACTCGGCATCGAGCGTGCCGAGCGGCTCGTCCATCAGAAAACATTTCGGCCGACGGACGATCGCCCGCCCGAGCGCCACGCGCTGCCGGTCTCCGCCGGCAAGCCCGGAGACAGACTTTTCGAGGATATGGGTGATCTGCAAAAGCTTTGCCGTCTCCTCGACCCGCGCCTTGATCTCGGCCTTCGGCACGCCCTGGGACAGCAGCGGAAAACCGATGTTCTTGCGCACGTTCATATGCGGGTAGAGCGCGAAAAGCTGAAAGACGAAGGCGATATCGCGTTCGCTGGCCCTATTGAAGGTCACGTCCTCGCCGTCGAGATAGATCTTGCCGCTGGTCGGCAGTTCGAGGCCGGCGATCATCCGCAGCGTCGTCGTCTTGCCGCAGCCGGACGGGCCGAGCAGCGCCAGGAACTCCCCGTCCTCGACGGTGAAGCTCGAATCCTGCACCGCGACGAAATCGGCAAATTGCTTGCGCAGGTTCTCAATCCGGATTTCAGCCATGGGTCACTCCGGAAATTTCGAAACGATGATGAACATCACGGTGCCTGCCAGAAGCGTCACCAGCGAATAGGTGTAGAGCACCAGCGCAAACGGCTGGAACAGCATCAGGAAGCCGATGGCGATCAGCGCCGTTGCGATGTTTTCCATCGGTCCGCGACGGAAAAAGAACGGCCGCTTCTTGACGGTTTTTGTCGTGTCCAGGGTCATTTCCGCACCGCTCCGAAGGTTATGCCGCGCAACAATTGCTTGCGCAGGAGGATCGTGAAAACGAGGATCGGCACAAGGAAGATCGTCGTTCCGGCAGCCACCGCCGGCCAGTCCTGCCCGCCCTCGCCGATGATCGTCGGGATGAACGGCGGCGCTGTCTGCGCCGAGCCGGATGTCAGCAGCGCGGCGAACGCATATTCGTTCCAGGCAAAGATCAGGCAGAAGATGGCCGTGGCTGCGATCCCGGTCGTTGCCTGCGGCAGCACAACCTTCCAGAAGGCCTGTAGCCTCGTATAGCCGTCGATCATCGCCGCTTCTTCATATTCCCGGGGGATCTCGTCGATGAAGCCCTTGAGCAGCCAGACGGCAAGCGAGACGTTGACGGCGGTATAGAGCAGGATCATGCCGAGCGCCGTGTCGGACAGGCCAAGCTCGCGGTACATTAGGAAGATCGGGATCGCGACCGCGATCGGCGGCATCATCCGGGTCGACAGGATGAAAAACAGCAGATCATCGGCCAACGGCACCTTGAAGCGCGAGAAGCCATAGGCCGCCAGTGTGCCCAGAAAGACCGCGAGGAATGTCGAGCCAAAGGCGATCACCAGCGAATTGATGAAACGCGGCAGGAAATTGGAAGGGCCGGCGATCACCATGTTGCGCTTGCGCGTGACCTCGTCGCAGGTGCTGGTCGGCGCCGGCAGCGCGGCGATATAATCGGGCGTCTGACGCGTGCGGGTGGTGAAGAGATTGCAATAGCCTTCGAGTGTCGGCGAAAACAGGATTTTCGGCGGATAGCTGATCGAATCCGGTGGCGACTTGATACTGGTGAGGAAGATCCAGGCCAGCGGCACCATGGTAATCAGCGCGTAGAGGATGACGATCGCGCCGGCGATGCGTTTGGTGGTGAGGCTCGGTTCGACAACCGAATGGGCTGAATTGACGGAGCTCATCGCTGTTTCACCCTGTTAAGTGCCTTGACATAGATGTTGGCGAGACCGAACACCGCGACGAAGAGGACGATGGCGAAGGCCGAGGAGCGTCCGGTTGCCCAGGTCTCGAAGGCCTGCCGCTTCAGCGTGATCGAGGCGACCTCGGTGACGGAGCCCGGCCCGCCGCCGGTGAGCAGCGTCACCATGTCGAACATCTTGAAATTCTCGATACCGCGAAACAGCACGGCCAGCATGATGAAGGGCAGCGCCATCGGCACGGTAATCGACCAGAACTGCCGCCAGGCGGACGCGCGATCAACCTCGGCCGCCTCATAGATATAGTCGGGGATCGAGCGCAGGCCGGCAAGGCAGATCAGCATCACATAGGGTGTCCACATCCAGGTATCGACGATGATGATCGCCCAGGGCGCCAGCGAGACATTGCCGAGCATCTGGATCTGCGTCGTCGGAATACCGCTCAGGAACGACACCGCATAGGCGAAAAGCCCGATCTGCGGCTCATAGAGAAAGCGCCAGAAATTGCCGACCACGGCGGGAGACAGCATCATCGGGATCAGAACGATGGTGGTCCAGAAGGCATGGCCGCGAAATTTCCGGTCGATCAGATAGGCCAGCGCAAAACCGATCAGCATCTGCAAAAGAATCGTCCAGAAGACGAAATGCGCCGTCGTCTGCATCGCCTGCCAGATATCAGGATCGTTCAGAACACGCTGGTAATTGCGAAAGCCGACACCTTCCACCACCGCATTCGGCCGGTTGGCGCGGAAATTGGTGAAGGACAGATAGACGGCCCAGAGCAGCGGGAAAATGTTGATCGCCAGCAGAAGCGTGATGGCCGGCGCGATGAAGAGCCAGGCGATCGCCCTGTCGGACAGGCCTCGCACCCGGATCGCGATCGGTACCGGCGTTGCCTTCGCAGCGGCCTCGGCCGCCTTGTCGACGATGGAAGAATTAGAAAGTGTCAAGATATCACCCGGTCTTCATGGACATGATCGTTGGCGGCCCAGCCCGGTTTGAAGACCGGGCCGCCATCTGCGGGAGAACCCTAGATCTTGCCGTCGTCCTGGAAGGTTTCGGTCCAGTCCTTCACAAGCCCGTCGAGAGCTTCCTTGGCCGTTCCGTTGCCGGCAACCACATAATTATGGACGCGCTTCTGCATGGCCTGGAGCAGCGGCGCATAGCTGGGCTCCGCCCAGAAATCCTTGACGATCGCCATGGAGTCGAGGAAGGCCTGCGCATAGGGCTGGCTGGCGGCAAAGCCCGGCGCATTGACGACCGCATTGAGGCAGGAATAACCGCCAAGCTCCCACCATTTTGCCTGCACGTCAGGCTGGGCGAACCACTTGATATATTGCAGCGCCTGCTCCTGTTTGTCGGAATAGGAGACCACCGAGATGCCCTGCCCGCCGAGCTGGGCGAAATGCGCCTTTTCCGCCGGATTGGGGAAGAAGCCGATCCGGTCGCCGCCCACCTTTTCATCCTTGTAGAGGCCGGGCCAGGTAAAGGCGAAGTTCATCTGCATCGCCACCTGACCGGATTTGAAGGCATCGGCCGATTCCGTCATGTAGACGTTGGAACTGCCGGGCGGCGTGCAGCAATCATAGAGGGACTTGTAGAACTCCAGGCCGGCCACCGCATCGGGCGAATTGACGAAGCCTTCCATCTCGTAGGGCTTCTTCGGATTGTCGTACTGGAAGCCCCAGTCGTACAGGACGTTGGTGACGCCCATGGTGATGCCTTCCGAACCGCGCTCGGTATAGATCGAGGCACCGTAGACCGTCTGACCATCGACCTTGCGGTTCTGGAAGAACTCGCCGATCTGCTTGAGCTGGTCATAGGTTTTCGGCGCATCCAGCTTCCAGCCGTATTTTTCCTGGAATTCCTTCTGCAATTCCGGCTTTTCGAACCAGTCCTTGCGGTAGGTCCAGCCGACCACGTCACCCATGGCGGGCAGCGCCCAGTAGTTCGGGGTATTCTTCGGCCATTCCGAATAGCCGACGACCGTCGCCGGCACGAAGTCATCCATCTTGATGCCTTCCTTGTCGAAAAAGTCGTTCAGCTTGACATAGTGACCGTTCTCCGCCGAACCGCCGATCCACTGGCTGTCGCCGATGATCAGATCGCACAGCTTGCCGTGCGAGTTGAGTTCGTTGAGAAAACGATCCGCATAGCTCGTCCACGGCACGAATTCGAATTTCATGTCGATCTTGGTCTTGGCCGTGAAATCCTTGGACAGTTCGACCAGCGCATTGGCCGGATCCCAGGCCGCCCAGCACAAGGTCAGTTGCTCCGCCTGCGACACGGACGGTAGGGCCGCCGAAACCGTCAGAGCCGTTGTTGCCCCCAAAAGGGCCTTGGTGATTTTCCGCATGTATTCCTCCCAGATACAGAAGCCGGCACCACGCCGTCTTCGGGAATTCCGGCTGCTTTGGCGCCGGCGGCATCCCTCCTCACGGGAGAAACACACCGGCGCCATCGTCACCTGTCGGGGACCGCATCAAATTTGGAACTTACGGGGCTCCCCGCCCTTCGCCCAGCCGGCCTCACTCCGCCGTGTTGAGCAATATGTTTAGTGATATCCAATTTACTCAACATGACAAGAGATAATCGTTGCTGCACCGCAACCATTGCGCCGCATCATGAAAGGATGGGATTGGGGTGAAGGAGAATTATATTCGACTAAACAATATGTTCAGTCCGGCCATTTCCCAAGGACGCCTGAAAACAAAACATCCCCGAAAGCGCGAAGCTTCCGGGGATGCAAGGAACAGTCGAGGGAAAATGCCGCGGAACCGCGTGGAATCAGCCCATGCGCTCCGAAGCATAGGAGCCCGGGCTTGCCGGGAAGACGACGGTGCGGTTGCCGTTGATGAAGGTGCGGTGGTGGATATGGGCATGCACCGCGCGGGCCAGAACCTGGCTTTCGACATCGCGGCCGATCGAGACGTAATCCTCGGCCGACTGCGCATGAGTGATGCGGGCGATGTCCTGCTCGATGATCGGACCTTCGTCGAGATCCGCCGTCACATAATGCGCCGTCGCGCCGATCAGCTTCACGCCGCGCTCATAGGCCTGCTTGTAGGGGTTGGCACCCTTGAACGACGGCAGGAAGGAGTGGTGGATGTTGATGATCCTGCCCGACATCTTCTGGCACATCGAATCCGAGAGGATCTGCATATAGCGGGCGAGCACGATCAGCTCGGTACCGGTCTGCTCGACCACGTCCATGATCCGGGCTTCGGCCTGCGGCTTGTTGGCCTTGGTCACCGGGATATGATGGAACGGGATGTCGTGATTGACGACGACCTTCTGGTATTCGAAATGATTGGAGACGACGCCAACGATCTCGATCGGCAGGGCGCCGATCTTCCAGCGGTAGAGCAGGTCATTCAGGCAATGGCCAAACCGCGACACCATCAACAGCACCTTCATCCGGTGCTCGCTGTCGAGAATATCGGCGATCATGCCGAAGCGCGTCTTGACCGCCTCGAAACCGGCCGTCAGCTTGTCGAGCGTCGCACCTTCCTGGCTGATGAAGGTCAGCCGCATGAAGAACAGGCCCGTCTCCATATCGTCGAACTGCGAGCTGTCGGTGATGTAACAGCCCTCATCGGCCAGATAGCCGGTGATCGCCGCGACGATGCCACGGGTGGATTTGCACGAAACAGTCAGCACATAGCTCTTCATGGTCTCAAGTCTCTCACTTTAAGGTCTTGGGCTGGCCCTCCCGGCCCAGCATCGTGGAACGGAAGCTAGCGCGGCGCCGGCCCGCCCGTCCATCCGTTTCGCGACATCGGATAGCAGGAACAGGCCATGCCGTCTCTTCTGATCTTTCAACCCGCAGCCGGCGCTCAGATATCGAGCGTCGTCTGCCGCTCCCATTCGGTGAAGTGGGAGGCGTAGGCGTTCCACTCCTGATGCTTGAGCTTCAGGTAGGCGCTGGAGAAGCTCTGTCCGAGTGCGGCCTTCAGCTCCTCGTCCTTGTCGTATTCCCTGAGCGCATCGAGCAGGTTCAAGGGCAGGCGCGGCGCGTCCGTGACAGTGTGGCCTTCCTTGTACATGTCGATGTCGTAGTGACGGCCCGGATCGGCATTGGCGCGCACGCCGTTGAGGCCGGCGGCGATGATGATCGCCTGCAGGAGATAGGGATTGACCGCACCGTCGGGCAGGCGCAGTTCGAACCGGCCGGGACCGGGCACGCGGACCATGTGGGTGCGGTTGTTGCCCGTCCATGTCACCGTGTTGGGTGCCCAGGTGGCGC
Organism: Pararhizobium polonicum; assembly: GCF_001687365.1. Classification (GTDB taxonomy): domain Bacteria; phylum Pseudomonadota; class Alphaproteobacteria; order Rhizobiales; family Rhizobiaceae; genus Pararhizobium; species Pararhizobium polonicum. The sequence continues at coordinate 89,770 of NZ_LGLV01000007.1, read as the reverse complement.
CCGAAATGGTGCGTGGCGCGTTGATGCGCTTGTAGGAATTGACCGTCGGATTGGTGACGGCGGCCAGCGCGGACGCGTGCTTCATAATGCCGCCGAGGAAGGTCTTGCCCTTGGCCGAAAGCCCGAACGGCATTTCCTTGTCGGCAAAGGCATTGGTCTTGCCGTCGAGATCCCAGACCGAGATATGGGCGTGGCAACCATTGCCGGTCAGCCCCTTGAAGGGCTTGGGCATGAAGGTGGCGCGAAGGCCATGCTTCTCGGCAACCGATTTCACCATGAACTTGAAGAAGGAGTGCTTGTCGGCCGTCTGCAGCGCATCGTCATATTCCCAGTTCATCTCGAACTGGCCGTTCGCATCCTCATGGTCGTTCTGGTAGGGCTTCCAGCCGAGTTCGAGCATGTAGTCGCAGATTTCAGCGATGACGTCATAGCGGCGCATGACCGCCTGCTGGTCGTAGCAGGGCTTTTCGGCCGTATCGAACTCGTCGGAAATCTTTGATCCATCCGCCGAAATCAGGAAGAATTCCGGCTCGACGCCGGTCTTGACGCGCAGGCCCTCCTTGGCGGCTTCCGCGATCAGCCGCTTCAGCATCACGCGCGGCGCCTGTTCGACCGGCTGGTCTTCCATGACGCAATCGGCCGCGACCCAGGCCACATCCTTCTTCCAGGGCAGCTGGATGACGGAGGATGCATCCGGCAATGCGAAGAGATCCGGATGGGCGGGGGTCAGGTCCAGCCAGGTTGCAAAGCCTGCAAAGCCCGCGCCGTCCTTCTGCATGTCGGCGATAGCCTCGGCCGGAACGAGCTTTGCCCGCTGGCCACCGAACAGGTCGGTATAGCTGATCATGAAATATTTGATGCCACGGTCCTTGGCAAAGGTAGCAAGATCGAGTGTCACTGTGTTCCCCTTTGGATTATTCAGACACTTGTTTGTAGCTTTGGACGGAAAGCGCTGATCGGTCGCGGAGCGCTCCCTCCCCCTTGTGGGGAGGGTTGGGGAGGGGCCTTTCCATTTCAGCAGAAAGAACCCCTCCCCTCCGCTTCGCTCCGACCCTCCCCACAAGGGGGAGGGTTAAACCGAGATCGCCGTAAATTCAGAAGCCTCCCTTGCCGGGAATCCAGCTGGTGCCGGCAAGCGGCACCTGCGCCATGGCGGAGGCTTCGAGCGTCAGCGCCACGAGGTCTTCCGGCTCCAGATTGTGCAGATGGTTCTTGCCGCAGGCACGCGCGATGGTCTGGGCCTCGAGCGTCATCACCTTGAGGTAATTGGCAAGGCGGCGACCGGCGGCGACCGGATCGAGACGCTTGGAAAGCTCGGGATCCTGCGTGGTGATGCCGGCCGGATCCCTGCCTTCATGCCAGTCGTCATAGGCACCGGCGGTGGTGCCGAGCTTCCGGTATTCCTCTTCCCAGTGCGGATCGTTGTCGCCGATGGCGACAAGCGCTGCCGTGCCGATGGCAACGGCGTCGGCGCCGAGCGCTAAGGCCTTCGCCACATCGGCGCCCGAGCGGATGCCGCCCGAGATGATCAGCTGCACCTTGCGGTGCATGCCGAGATCCTGCAACGCCTGGACGGCGGGCCGGATGCAGGCGAGCGTCGGCATCCCGACATTCTCGATAAAGACGTCCTGCGTTGCCGCCGTGCCGCCCTGCATGCCGTCAAGCACCACCACGTCGGCACCGGCCTTCACCGCAAGCGCGGTATCGTAATAGGGACGCGCGCCGCCGACCTTCACATAGATCGGCTTTTCCCAGTCGGTGATCTCGCGCAGTTCGAGGATCTTGATTTCCAGATCGTCCGGGCCGGTCCAATCGGGATGACGGCAGGCCGAGCGCTGATCGATGCCCTTGGGCAGATTGCGCATGTTGGCGACGCGATCGGAAATCTTCTGGCCGAGCAGCATGCCGCCACCGCCGGGCTTGGCGCCCTGGCCGACGACGATCTCGATCGCATCGGCGCGGCGCAGATCCTTCGGGTTCATGCCGTAACGCGACGGCAGGTACTGGTAGACCAGCGTCTGGCTGTGGCCGCGCTCTTCATCCGTCATGCCGCCGTCACCGGTGGTGGTCGAAGTTCCGGCGATAGTTGCACCGCGCCCAAGCGCTTCCTTGGCATTGCCCGATAGAGCCCCGAAGCTCATGCCGGCAATGGTAATCGGCGTCTTGAGGATGATCGGCTTCTTGGCGTGGCGCGCGCCGAGTACGACGGATGTGTCGCATTTCTCGCGATAGCCTTCGAGCGGGTAGCGCGAGATCGAGGCACCGAGAAACAGCAGGTCGTCGAAATGCGGAACCTTGCGCTTGGTGCCGGCACCACGAATGTCATAAATGCCGGTTGCCGCAGCCCGGCGGATTTCGGCCAGCGTATAATCGTCGAAGGTCGCTGACTTGCGCGGCGGGGTATAGGGGTTGTGATAGCTCATATAATGTCCCTGCCTTAGTACGCGTCAGCGTTATCGATGTTGAAATTGTAGAGTGTGCGGGCCGAGCCGTAGCGCTTGAATTCCTGCGGCTTGACGTCGGTGATGCCTGCCTTCTCCAGCAGCTCGGCGAGCTTTTCGATATGCTCGGGCCGCAGTTCCTTCTGGATGCAATCGGCACCCAGGCTCTTGACCTCACCGCGCACGAACAGCTTGGCCTCGTAGAGCGAATCTCCCAGTGCATCGCCGGCATTGCCAAGCACCACCAGATGGCCCGACTGACCCATGAAGGCCGACATATGGCCGATATTGCCTTGAACGACGATATCGATGCCCTTCATCGAGATACCACAGCGCGAGGCTGCATTGCCCTTGATGACCAGCAGACCGCCACGCCCCGTCGCGCCCGCATACTGGCTGGCATCACCTTCAATGACGACCGTTCCCGACATCATGTTTTCCGCGACACCGGGACCCGCGGACCCATGCACGGTGACGGAGCCGCCGTCATTCATGCCGGCGCAATAATAGCCGACGCTGCCGCGCACTTCGACGCTGACCGGCTGATCGATACCGACGGCGACGGAATGGCTGCCGCGCGGATTGACGACCTCGAAATTCGTATCATTGGCGCCGGGGGCAATGGTGTGCAGCGCGCTGTTCAGTTCGCGCAGCGGTACGGTGGCAAGATCGAATACGCGCATCGCTTCCAGACTTTCTCGTTTTACGCTGACATCCACTTTAGGCAGCCTTCTCATGATCCCAGAAATAGACAGTGGCAGGCTCCGGCTCCCATACGCGGGCGTCCTCGATGCCCGGCAGGTTGACGAGCGCGCGGTATTCGGAGCCGAAGGCGATATATTGGTCGGTCTCGGCCATCACGGCGGGCTTGCAGGCGATGGGATCGCGCACCACGCCGAAACCGGATTTCGTTCCGACGACGAAGGTGAAGAAGCCGTCGAGATCGTCGAGCGCGCTGGTGAGCGCCTGCCCGAGATCCTTGCCCTTGGCCATCTCGGCCGTCAGATAGGCGGCGGCGACTTCCGAGTCGTTCTGCGTCTCGAAGGTCATGCCTTCGCGCACCAGTTCGCGGCGCAGATTGTTGTGGTTGGAGAGCGAACCATTGTGCACCAGGCACTGATCGGCACCGGTTGAGAACGGGTGGGCGCCGAGCGTGGTAACGGCTGATTCCGTTGCCATGCGGGTATGGCCAATGCCGTGCGTACCGCCCATCGCGCGAATGCCGAAGCGGGAAACCACGTCCTTCGGCAGACCGACTTCCTTGTAGATCTCGACACTATCGCCCGAGCCCATGACACGGATACCGGCCCGTTCCTGCGCCAGCAGATCCCGCACGACCGAAGCCTTGTCGGCGCTGGTTTCGATAACCGCGTGCGTGCTTTTCAGCTCGACGGTTACGCTGGAATCGACTGGCTTCAGAAGCGCCTCAAGACCCACGAAATCGGTCGCCGGTTTGGCAGATTGAACCGTGAGTTTCGCGCGACCGTCGGTGGGCGCACCATAAATCGCGATCCCGGCGCTATCGGGTCCGCGATCCGTCATAATGACGAGCATATCGGACAGCATGGCGCCCAATTGCGGCTCCAGGCTCTTGTCCTTCAAAAACAATCCGACAATTCCGCACATGGGGACAATCCTTCGTTTCGTTGCTGAAAAGATGGATAGCAGCTGCCGTTTCTGATTTCAACTGAGAAGAAAGTTATTTTCTTTTAAAGCAATATTTTCGATAAGGCACTGATGCGTGCATTCGTTGCATCAAATGCCGGAAAATGCTACATGACCAACTCGATGGTCAGGAGATTGAAATGAAGTCGCTTAATCTTGCCGATGCCAAATCGCACCTGAGCGAACTCGTCAGCCAGGCGGAGGCTGGAGAAACCGTGCGGATCCTTCGGCGAGGAAAACCTGTTGCGCAGCTGACGGCGATTGCCGCCGCGCAAAAACCCATCGATCTTGCCTGGCTCGCTTCGGTTACAGAAGAGATGCCATTACAGGAAGAAAGTGCTGGCGACTTCATCCGCGCGATGCGCGATAGCGATCGCTATTAAGACGATCCGATCAAGGTCAGCCTATGCTTTATATTGACACCTCAGTTCTTGTGGCCGCGTTGACGCCAGAGACCGGTACCGTGAGGATACAACAATGGTTGGCGCAACAAAGTGCCGATCAGTTGACGACCAGCGACTGGACGATCACAGAATTTTCATCGGCGCTCTCGCTAAAAATGCGTACCGGCCAGTTACAACTCGAGGGGAGAAATCGGTCACTAACTGCCTTTCGCCAGCTCATTTCGGAATCCTTTACCCTCCTGAGCATCTCGGCTCTCCATTTTCGCGCCGCTGCACGGCTGACCGATCATTTTTCGCTGAACCTGCGGGCGGGAGATGCGCTGCATCTGGCCGTAGCGATGGAACATGGCACCACTCTGTGCACGCTTGATCAGCGACTGGCTGCTGCCGGGCCAGAACTCGGTGCCGAAACTTTATTTTTGTAAGCAGGACAAGCCCACCCGCCTACATCCCGCCACGTGTCTGCGGATACGAGATGATCGAGAGATAACGGATCGGCAACTTCACCAGTTCCTCCGGACCATGGCGCGCATCGGCGTCGAAAAATAGGCTATCGCCCGGCTGCATGGTGAAAAGCCGGTCGCCGTGCCGGTACACCACCTCGCCCTCCAGCATGTAGAGAAACTCCATACCTTCATGCTGGAAAGCCGGGAACGTATCAGAATCCGCTGTCAGCGTGATCAGATAGGGTTCGACCACGACACCGGCCGTATTGTTGTCGATGTGCCCAAGCAGATTGTATTGATGCCCCGCACGCGTGCCGCGTCGCTCCAGCTCGACGCCCTCACCCGCCTTGACGAAAACCGCGTTGCGCGGCTCCTCGTATCGGCGGAAGAAGGCGGTGACCGGCACGCCGAGCGCCCGCGACAAAGATTGCAGCGTCGTCAGCGACGGCGAGATATTGCCGTTCTCGATCTTCGACAGCATGCCGAGTGAAATGCCGGTGGCGGTGGCAAGGTCGGTGACGGTGATGCCGAGCTTCTTGCGGAAGGCCCGCACCTCGTGGCCGATGGCGATCTCGAGATTGTTTTCCTTCGGTTCGCGCAGCGCATGCGGGTCCTGCAGGAAAGCGGCCTTCAGCGCCGGCCGCTCATCGTCGGTTGTCCGGCCGATATCGATTGCCGCTGATTTTTTCGCCATGCTCGCCCATCTCCCTCGGTGCTCTTCGTCAAAACAGGCTATCCTGAGAGTGAAATTTTCTCAACCGGGAAGAATATTGTTCAGGATGTTCCCGCACCGCCGGTCTGCCGCTGGGAACGCGGTGGCTCGCCGAACGCCGCACGATAGCTGCGTGAAAAATGGCCGGCGCTGGAAAAGCCGGTGGCAAAGGCGATCTCGGAGATCGAAAGCGGGCTTTGTTGCAACAGGCGGCGGGCGTGATCGAGCCGGAGCTTGTGATATTCGGTCAGAAAGCTGGAGCCCATCTGGCTGGAGAACAGCCGGTCAAGGTGGCGCGGCGACACGCCTGCCAATGCCGACATCGTCTGGCGGTCGAGCGGCGCCTCAATCGTTGCCTCCATCTTCTCGAGCACGGTCAACAGACCGGGGTGATGGACGCCGTAGCGCTCGGCAAGCGAGGCCCGCTGCGGCGCACCCGAACTTTCCACATGGGTATGAAGATACCAGTCGCTGACCCGGCGGGCGAAATCCGATCCCATCCGCTCGGAGATCAGCGCATGCATCATGTCGAGCGGCGCCACGCCGCCGCCGCAGGTGATGCGGTTGCCATCCAGGACGTAGCGCGCCTGACGCGGAACTAGGCCCGGAAAGGCCTCCATCAATGCCGGAGCATGCTCCCAGTGAATGGTAAAGTCGCGGTCCTCAAGCAGACCCGCCGCAGCCATGACATAAGGACCGCCGGAAATGCCGCCGATGCGCACCCCTTCGCGGGCAAGCTGGCGCAGGCAGGCCAGAACCGCCGGGACATTCCAATCGACCGGTGTGCCGCCTGCGCAGACGAAGACGGTGTGCAGGCCGGCTCCTCGCCCGGGCAGCGGCGACGAGGGAACGGGAATCCCCGAAGATGTCTCGGCCACATCGCCTTCGGCGGCATGGGAGGACAAGGTATAGATGTCTCTCCCCGCCAGAAGATTGGCAGCCCGCAGCGGCTCCACCGCTGAAGCATAGGACATCAGCGCAAATCCCGGAATGAGGATAAAGCCGATCTTCTGCACGTTTTTTAGCTCATCTGCCGCCATGACCTGATTATGGCTTATTCCGTCTCTTTTCTGCAAGTGACGAAAAACAATCCTGTCATGATCGCCGCCAGTCACCCGGGATCACATCGCCATGCGCTACTCCGCTTTTTCTGTTTTTCTCAATGCCCTGCGTGGCAACAAGGGCTGGAAACCAGCCTGGCGCAGCCCGGTCCCGAAAAACCATTATGATGTCATCATCATCGGCGGGGGCGGGCATGGTCTGGCCACGGCCTACTATCTCGCCAAAGAATTCGGCGTCACCAATGTCGCCGTGCTGGAAAAGGGCTATATCGGCTCCGGCAATGTCGGCCGCAATACGACGATCATCCGCTCCAACTACCTGCTTGAAGGCAACAACCCCTTCTACGAACTGTCAATGAAGCTCTGGGAAGGGTTGGAGCAGGACTTCAACTTCAACGCCATGGTCTCGCAGCGCGGCGTGCTCAACCTCTATCATTCCGACGCACAGCGCGACGCCTACACCCGGCGCGGCAATGCCATGCGCCTGCACGGCGTCGATGCCGACCTGCTGGACCGCAATGCCGTGCGCCAGATGTTGCCCTTCCTCGATTTCGACAATGCCCGTTTCCCGATCCAGGGTGCCTTGATGCAAAAGCGCGGCGGCACCGTGCGGCATGACGCGGTCGCCTGGGGCTATGCCCGAGGGGCAGACATGCGCGGCGTCGACATCATCCAGAATTGCGAGGTCAAAGGCATCCGCCGCGAAAACGGCCGCGTCGTGGGCGTCGAGACCAGCCAAGGCTTTATCGGTTGCGGCAAGCTGGCGCTGGCGGCGGCCGGCAACTCCACCACCGTTGCCGATATGGTCGACATGAAGCTGCCGATCGAAAGCCATGTGCTGCAGGCCTTCGTCTCGGAAGGCTTGAAACCCTTTATCGACAATGTCGTCACCTTCGGCGCCGGACATTTCTATGTTTCGCAGTCCGACAAGGGCGGCCTCGTCTTCGGCGGCGATATCGACGGCTACAATTCCTACGCCCAGCGCGGCAATCTGGCGACCGTCGAGCATGTCGCCGAGGCAGGTGTCGCGATGATCCCGGCCCTCTCACGCGTCCGGGTTCTGCGCTCCTGGGGCGGTGTCATGGACATGAGCATGGACGGCTCGCCGATCATCGACCGCACCCCTATCGACAATCTCTATCTGAACGCTGGCTGGTGCTACGGCGGCTTCAAGGCCACACCCGCTTCCGGCTTCTGCTACGCCCATCTGATCGCCAGAAACGAACCGCATGAGACAGGACGGGCCTTCCGCCTCGACCGCTTCGCGCGCGGTAGGATGATCGATGAAAAGGGCGTCGGCGCCCAACCCAATCTGCATTGAGGACCTCACGAGATGGCCAGCCTGATCGCCTGCCCCCATTGCGGGCCCCGCCCCAAGGAAGAGTTCACCGTTCGCGGCGATGCCGGCATAACCCGTCCGGCACCCGATGCCGGTGAGGATGCCTGGTACGCCTACGTCTACCTGCGCGACAATCCGCGCGGCCGCCATAGCGAACATTGGCACCACACATCCGGCTGCCGCCGCTGGCTGATCGTCGAGCGCGATACGATGACCCACGCGATCTATACCGTGTCGGATGCCAGCGCTGAGGGAGAGACCGCATGACATCCTATCGTCTTCCCAAGGGCGGCCGTATCGACCGCGCCAAGCCGCTCGACTTCACCTTTGACGGCAAGCCGATGCAAGGGTTTGCCGGTGACACGCTGGCCTCAGCGCTGCTGGCCAACGGCCGCCAGCTTGTCGGCCGCAGTTTCAAATATCACCGCCCGCGCGGCATCCTGACGGCAGGGGCCGCCGAGCCGAACGCGCTGGTCACGGTCGGCGAAGGTGGCCGCACCGAAGCCAACACCCGCGCCACGCTGGTTGAGCTTTACAGCGGCCTTACTGCCAAGAGCCAGAACCGCTGGCCGTCGGTCGATTTCGACCTCGGCGCCGTCAACAGCTTGCTCTCGCCCTTCCTTGGCGCCGGCTTCTACTACAAGACCTTCATGTGGCCGGCGGCCTTCTGGGAAAAGGTCTATGAGCCGATCATCCGCAAGGCCGCCGGTCTCGGCCGCGCGACCTACGAACCGGATCCGGACAGCTATGAAAAGTGCTGGGCACATTGTGACCTGCTGGTGATCGGTGCCGGCCCCGCCGGGCTTGCAGCAGCGCTGACCGCCGGTCGCGCCGGAGCGCGCGTGATCCTGGCCGACGAAGGTTTCGAACCCGGTGGCTCGCTGCTCTCCGAAACGGCACCCATCGGCGAGCAGAGCACCACCGATCTGCTCGTACAAACGCTGGCCGAACTGGCCAGTCTGTCCAATGTCCGGATCTTCTCCCGTACCACCGTCTTTGGCTGGTATGATGGCAATGTCTTCGGCGCGGTCGAAAGCGTGCAGAAGAATACGGCGACCGTCGATCCATACCGCCCGGTCGAGCGCATCTGGCGCATCGCCGCCAAGCACGCCATCCTCGCCTCCGGCGCCGAAGAACGGCCGCTGGTCTTCGGCGGCAATGACATTCCCGGTGTGATGATGGCCGGCGCCATGCGCTCCTATCTCAACCGGCAGGCAATTGCGCCGGGAAAGAGCACTCTCGTCTTCACCAACGATGCTTCGGGTTATGCGACGGCCGCCGATCTCGAAGCCGCAGGCCTCGACGTGACCGCGATCATCGACAGTCGCCCGGATGCCGCCCATACATGGTCCGGCAAGGCGCGCGTCCTGCCCGGCGCTGTGGTTGTGGATGCCAATGGCGGCAAGAGCCTCAAGGGCGTCTGCGTCCTCAACAACGGCCGCCCGGAGACCTTAGCCGCGGACGCGCTTGCCATGTCCGGTGGCTGGAGCCCGATCATCCATCTCGCCTGCCATCGCGGTGCCAAACCGGTCTGGTCGGACACCAAGGCAGCCTTCCTCGCTCCGGAAACGCTAGAAGGGTTGACGATCGTCGGCGCCGCCGCTGGCCTCGGCAGCCTTGAAGCCTGCCTTGCGGATGGCGCGGGAAAAGCGCTGTCCGTTCTGCAAGCGCTCGGCTTTTCCAACCCATCCGCCGCCTTCGCCCCGGCAGCCGACACGACAATCGTTTCCAGGCCACTCTGGCGCGTGCGTGGATCGAAGGGCAAGGCCTTCGTCGATTACCAGAACGACGTGCACCTGAAGGATCTCGGCCTCGCTGTGAGTGAAGGCTACGGCCATGTGGAGCTTGCCAAGCGCTACACCACCAACGGCATGGCGACCGATCAGGGCAAGCTGTCCAACATCAATGCCATCGGCATTCTGGCCGAAGCGCGCAAGGTGTCGCCCGCCGATGTCGGCACGACGACCTTCCGCCCGTTCTATACGCCGCTCTCCTTCGGCGCGCTGACCGGCGCCTCGAAGGGCAAGCATTTCCAGCCGGTGCGCAAGTCGCCGCTGCATGATTGGGCGAAGAAGAACGGCGCGGTCTTCGTCGAAACCGGCCTGTGGTATCGTTCCTCCTGGTTCCCGCAAGCGGGCGAAACGACCTGGCGCGAAAGCGTCGATCGCGAAGTGCTGAACGTGCGCAAGAATGCCGGTATCTGCGATGTCTCCACCCTTGGCAAGATCGAGATCTACGGCAAGGACGCCGCCGAGTTCCTCAACCGCATCTATTGCAACGCCTTCCTAAAGCTGCCGGTCGGCAAGGCGCGCTACGGGCTGATGCTGCGCGAAGACGGCATGATCTACGATGACGGCACGACGAGCCGCCTCAGCGAAAACCATTTCTTCATGACGACCACTACGGCCTATGCCGCCGGTGTGATGAACCATCTGGAATTCTGCGCCCAGGCACTCTGGCCCGATCTCGACGTGCAGTTCGCCTCGTCCACCGATCAGTGGGCACAGATCGCCGTGGCCGGGCCGAAATCGCGGGCGATCCTGCAGACACTCGTCGATGAGGACATCTCGGACGCAGCCTTCCCCTTCCTCGGCGCCAGGGAAGTATCGCTCTTTGGTGGAAAGCTCACCGGCCGCCTGTTCCGCATCTCGTTTTCCGGCGAACTGGCCTATGAGCTGGCAGTTCCAGCCGGTTATGGCGAAGCGGTTGCTGATGCCATCATGGAAGCGGGCAGCCTGCACGGCATCTGCCCCTATGGCGTCGAGGCGCTCGGCGTCATGCGCATCGAGAAAGGCCATGTCACCCATTCCGAGATCAACGGCACGGTCATCCCGTCCGACCTCGGTTTTGCAAAGATGGTATCCACGACCAAGCCGGACTTCATCGGCAAGGCGATGCTTTCTCGCGAGGGCATGGTCGCGGACGACCGGCTCTCGCTTGTCGGTGTCAAACCGCTCGATCCTTCGACGACCTTCAAGACCGGATCGCACATCCTTTCCGACGGCGTCACACCCTCGCTCGAAAACGATCAGGGCTATGTGACATCCAGCTGCTACTCGCCGAATCTCGGTTCGACCATCGGGCTGGCCCTCGTCAAGCATGGCCCGAAGCGCCACGGCGAGCATGTCACGGTCTGGAACGACCTGAAAAACGAATACACCAAGGCCGTGCTGTGCAGCCCGGTCTTCTTCGATCCGGAAAACGGAAAACTCCATGGTTGATTTTGCTCTCCTTCATCGCCCCGCGCTTGCCGATGCAAAGTCCGGCTCCTTCGGTGCATCGTCGGCCGGTTCCCGAATCACGCTTGAAGCGCTGCCGGAAGGCCACGTGCTGCAGGTGCTCGGCTCCAGGGGAAGTGCAAGCTTTGAAGACCTGATCCGGCAGATCGGCGACGGCAACCCGGCCTCCGTCCGCGCCTATGGCCCCGGACAGTGGTTCGTCGTCGGCGACAGCCCGCTTTCGCCCCCGGACATTGCCGGCAAGACAGTGCTGCTTTCAGGCAAGGCCTCCATCGCCGACCAGAGCCATGGCCGCGTCCGGATCGGCATCAGCGGCCCACCCGTCGAAGCCGTTCTCGCCAAGGGCACGGCGGTCGATCTCGATCGGGCGAAGTTTCCGATCGGGCATTCAGCGATGACCCTGATCGGCCATATCTCCGCGCTTATCACCCGTATCGGAGAGAAGAACTTCGAAATCCTCGTGCTGCGCGGTTTCGCCGAAAGTCTCTGGAACGAACTCATTGAGATGGGCGCTGAATTCGGCATCGATGCACGGGTGAAAGGTTAAGGTATCTGCGTTGCCCCACGCCGAGCAGCCTCAATTAAACCGTATTTGACGCTAACCTGAACAGTAATCGTTCTTTGGCCAAAGCTTGGCTATTCGCGGCGTCAGAGGTTTCCGGCCCGTCAATCTCAATCCAAATTTTCGATTGTTTCGACCGGCATTACCCACGGAAACGAGACAGCTATTCGACGTGATTTGAACCAATCCGGCCGATCGCTCGGCAGGAATTGACTACGGATTGACTGGCAGTTTCCCGACCCGGCAGACGCTCCTTGAAAAAAGCGGACATGACCAAAGCGGGGCCAGGCTCCGCTTTTTCATTCCCCGCCTATCATGCAAGGAGAACGGCCATGCCTACAAACTCCTCCCCTCCCAGAGGGCAGCCCAAATCCCGCCTCCACCGGTTTTCCGTCGGTCAGAAGGTCCGGATGAGAAGTACCATCGGTTTGTCATTGCGCGACGAAACGATTTTCCGCATTCTCGCGACATTGCCTGTCCGGGATGGTTCGCCGCAATACCGGATTCGCACCGAGGGCGAGACCTACGAACGGGTAACGACGGAAGACAATCTCGAAGACGCCAAGGGATAGAAGCCGCAAGCGGTCGCGTTCCCATAATTTGACAGAGGAAGGACATCACCATGGCCAAGGGACAAGCAAAGAGCAACAAGGAAGTCAGGAAGCCGAAGAAGGACAAGGTCGCCGCAAAGGCACCGACGCCATTCGGCTCGCTGGTCAAGCAGGCGGAGACATCGAAGCCCGCCGGCAAGCCGAAAGGCTAAAAACCCTTCGCTCGATACGGAAGCCGGCACCCAAAGCGCCGGCTTTTCTATTTCGGCTGTGACGGCGTGAAATTGGCGACAAGCGCATGCCGGTCGCCAGGATAGATCAGCCGCACATGCGTTATGTAGGAGCCATTGCTCCATGTCCGCCGCTCGACGGTCAGACAGGCTGCTCCGGGTGCGATGCCAAGTGCCGCCGCGACGGCATCATCGGCTGATGCCGCCCGGATCGTATGCTCGGCAGCGCTCCACGGAACTCGGTTCAACAGCCAGGGGCCCGGCGCCGTCTCCTCGAAACTTTCGGCTTCCGCTTCCGGCACGGCATTCAGGTTGATCAACCGTTCTTCGAGGCAAAAAGGCCGGCGCCCGGCAAAATGCCGGCACGTAACATCGAGGATCGAAACCGGAGATGTGAGACCAAGCCGCAGACGGTCGTCAGCATTGCTCCTGCGTTTGGTTTTGGCCATGAGGCTATAGTCATAGGGCAGGCCGAGCGACTGTACTTCCAGCTTGATATCGCGGATTTCCAGCACCGCCGACTGCGCCCGCGGCTGTGTCACATAGCTGCCGGATTTGCGCCGCCGCTCGATCAATCCGGTCTTCGCCAGCTGGGTCAGCGCCTTGTTCACGGTCATTCGCGAGCATTTGTACTGCTCGGCAAGATCGACCTCGAACGGGATGCGGAACCCCGGCTGCCATTCGCCGGAGAGGATACGGTCCTCGATATCGCCGAGGATGCGCTGATGCAGCGACAGATCGCCTGTCGCTTCGACAAGCGCTTTGCCTGCCTCCAACTCTGCATCACCCTGCGATTTCACCATTCTCTCGACTTTCAAAGCATTCTAGTCCGGTCCTAGCAGAATTCAGACGCCGCCGCTTGCCTACAATAGGGGCGGCGCCGGATTGGACCGGTCAGGCCAGCAGGTCGTTCATGGCCGCCCGGAAGCGCGACGATATCGCATCGCGCCGGGCATGACGGCCACCCGCAACCTGCTTGCGGCCCGCAACCCAGACGCAATCCGGCCTGGTACCATTGGCAAACAGCCAGGAATCCAGAACGACATCATCGCTCTGACCACCAATGTCCGGCACCATCAGGCTAACGAAATCCGCCGGATTGCCGACGCCAAGCTCCGCCTTCGATGCCAAGGCAATCCCGCCACCTTCGAGCGCGCCATCAAACAAGGCACGGCCGGTCGACTGCCCGGGCGCCGCCAGAACATTGCGCGAGCGATGCGCCAGGCGTTGTGAATATTCGAGCTGGCGCAACTCATCGGGAATACCGATCAGGACATTGGAATCCGAGCCGATGCCGAACTTGCCGCCCGCCTCGCCGAACACGACCGCATTGAACGTGCCATCGCCGAGATTGGCCTCCGTGATCGGGCAAAGGCCGGCAATCGCCTTGCTCTTTGCCATACGGCGGGTTTCGTTGTCGGTCATGTGCGTCGCATGGATCAGGCACCAGCGGCCATCGAGCCCCGCATTGTCGAGCAGCCATTCGACCGGGCGCGCACCTGACCAGCTTATGCAGTCCTCCACTTCCTTGACCTGTTCGGCCACATGGATGTGGATCGGCCCGTCTTTCGCCATCGCAACGACGGCGGCAAGCTCGTCCGGCGTCACCGCCCGCAGGCTGTGCGGCGCCACGCCGACCTTTCCATCCGCAAGATCCTTGACCGCACCCCGGCAGCCATCAAGCAGACGCTCGAAACTGTCCACCGTGTTGATAAACCGGCGCTGTCCCTCGTTCGGGGCTGCACCGCCGAAGGTCGAATGGGCGTAGAAGACCGGAAGCAACGTCAGGCCGATGCCGGTCTGCGATGCGGCCGCTGCAATCCGCTGCGCCATCTCGGAAATATCGGCATAGGGGCCGCCATCAATATCGTGGTGGAGATAGTGGAATTCGCCGACGCGGGAAAATCCGGCTTCCAGCATCTCCATATAGAGCTGGCTGGCAACGGCCTCGACATGATCCGGCGTCATCGACAGGGCAAAGCGATACATCACATTGCGCCAGCTCCAGAAGCTGTCAGCACCGGGGCCGCGCACTTCGGCAAGGCCCGCCATGCCGCGCTGAAAGGCGTGGCTGTGCAGGTTCGGCATGCCCGGCACGACGATATCATGGCGCTCGTCGCCCGCCTGTGCCGTGACACCCGTTTCGACGGAGGCGATCTGGCCGCCCTCGATCGTCAGCCGCACATCCTTCTGCCATCCTGCCGGCGTCAGAGCCGATTTTACATGAATGCTGGTCAAGGCCTCATCCCTTCCTGACAGTCGTCACACCAAAAAAATCACTTGCGCTCATTTTCTTTATGTCTATACATAATAGCACGAAAAGGAAAGGCGAGAAATCGATGTCTTCCATAAAATCGAAACCCGACAGCGCCCGGCCAACCGCCTGCGACCGCCTCTGGCGAAACGCGCGGCTGGCAACCCTGAACCCGGCTCTGCCCGGTCTTGGCCTTGTCGAAGACGGTGTGATCGCCGTGCAGGACGGCCGCATTCTTTACGCTGGGAGCGAAGCCGGGTTGCCCTTTTCCACCGACGATGCCGGTGAGGTGATCGACTGCGAAGGCCGCTGGATCACGCCTGGCCTGATCGATTGCCACACGCACCTGGTCCATGCCGGCGACCGCGCCAATGAATTCGAAATGCGGCTTGCGGGCGCAAGCTATGAGGAAGTCGCACGTGCCGGCGGCGGCATCGTTTCGTCCGTCCGCGCCCTGCGCGAAGCCAGCGAAGACGCACTTGTGCAACAGTCCCTGCCCCGGCTCGACGCCTTGATGGCCGAAGGCGTGACCACCATCGAGATCAAATCCGGCTATGGCCTCGACCTCGAAAATGAGGCGAAGGCTCTGCGCGCCGCCCGCCGCCTCGGCGAGGAACGCGACGTTGCCGTCCGCACCACCTTTCTCGGCGCACATGCCTTGCCGCCGGAATTCAAGGACGACAAGGCCGGCTATATCGCCAAGGTCGCCCATGAAATGCTGCCCGCCATCGCCGCCGAAGGGCTGGCCGATGCGGTCGATGGCTTCTGCGAGGGCATCGCTTTCTCGACCGACGAGATGCGGCGGGTATTCGAAGCGGCCAAGGCACATGGCCTGCCGGTCAAGCTGCATGCCGATCAGCTCTCCAACCTGCACGGCGCGGCCCTTGCCGCCGAATATGGCGCATTGTCTGCCGATCATCTCGAATATACCGATGAAGCCGGCGCACAGGCGATGGCCAAAAGCGGCACCGTGGCTGTCATCCTGCCCGGCGCCTTCTATTTCATCCGCGAGACCAAGAAACCGCCGGTCGATCTGTTCCGCAAGGCGGGTGTCGCCATGGCGATCGCCACCGATAGCAATCCCGGCACCTCGCCGCTGACCTCACTGCTGCTCACCATGAACATGGCCGCGACGCTGTTTGGCATGACGGTCACCGAATGCATTACCGGCGTCACCCGCGAAGCGGCGCGCGCATTGGGTCTCGTCGACGAGGTGGGGACGCTCGAACCCGGAAAATGGGCCGATTTCGCCATCTGGAATATCGAGCGGCCCGCTGAACTCGTCTACCGCATGGGCTTCAACCCGCTGCATGCGCGCGTCCGCAACGGACATTGAAATTTTAAGACGCGTGAGCCGGGCTCCGCGCATTGGTGAGGACCGATCTATGACTCTACTTCTTCAGCCGGGCTCCGTCCCGCTTTCGACCCTCGAAACCATCTACTGGACCGGTGAGCCAGCACGGCTCGATCCCTCGTTCGACAAGGGCATCGAAAAGGCCGCTGCCCGCATCGCGGAGATCGCCGCCGGCAATGCGCCGGTCTACGGTATCAACACCGGCTTCGGCAAGCTGGCGAGCATCAAGATCGATGCCGCCGATGTCGCCACCCTGCAGCGCAACCTGATCCTCTCCCATTGCTGCGGCGTCGGCCAGCCGCTGGCTGAAAATATCGTCCGCCTGATCATGGCGCTGAAGCTGGTTTCGCTCGGCCGTGGCGCATCGGGCGTCCGGCTCGAACTCGTCCGGCTGATCGAAGGCATGCTCGAAAAGGGCGTTATCCCGGTCATCCCTGAAAAGGGCTCCGTCGGCGCCTCCGGCGACCTTGCGCCGCTCGCCCATATGGCTGCGGTGATGATGGGTGAAGGCGAAGCCTTCTTCAACGGCGAACAGCTTGACGGCCGCACCGCTTTGGAGCGCGCCGGTCTGACACCGGTGGTGCTGGCGGCCAAGGAAGGTCTGGCGCTGATCAACGGCACCCAGACGTCCACGGCTCTGGCACTGGCTGGCCTGTTCCGTGCCCACCGCGCCGCCCAGTCGGCACTGATCACCGGCGCACTCTCGACCGACGCCGCCATGGGCTCTTCGGCGCCGTTCCATCCGGATATCCATACGTTGCGCGGCCACAAGGGCCAGATCGACGCGGCGGCTGCCCTGCGCGGCCTGCTCAAAGGCTCGGTGATCCGCGAAAGCCATATCGAGGGCGACGAACGCGTCCAGGATCCCTATTGCATCCGCTGCCAGCCGCAGGTCGACGGCGCCTGCCTCGATCTCTTGCGCTCGGTCGCCCGCACGCTCGAAATCGAAGCCAACGCCGTCACCGACAATCCGCTGGTTCTCTCGGACAATTCCGTCGTCTCCGGCGGCAATTTTCACGCCGAGCCGGTGGCTTTCGCCGCCGACCAGATCGCCCTTGCCGTCTGCGAAATCGGCGCCATCTCCCAGCGCCGCATCGCGCTGCTGGTCGATCCGGCTTTGTCCTACGGTCTGCCGGCATTCCTCGCCAAGAAGCCGGGCCTCAACTCCGGCCTGATGATCGCGGAAGTCACCTCGGCCGCGCTCATGTCCGAAAACAAGCAGATGTCGCATCCGGCATCGGTCGATTCCACCCCGACCTCGGCCAACCAGGAAGACCACGTTTCCATGGCCTGCCACGGCGCCCGCCGTCTGCTGCAGATGACCGATAACCTCTTTTCCATCATCGGCATCGAAGCGCTGACGGCCGCGCAGGGCATCGATTTCCGCGCACCGCTCGTTACCAGCCCGGAACTGACCAGCGCCATCGCCGCGATCCGCAAGGTCGTCCCGCCACTGGAAATCGATCGCTATATGGCCAATGATCTCAAGGCGGCAACCGACCTTATCGCTACCGGCGCGCTGAACGCCGCTGTGTCCGCTGGCATTCTCCCGGTTTTGGAGGCGTGAATGAGCACTTTCGAGGTTAAACAGGGCTCATCGCCCGTCATTCTCGGCTTTCCCCACACCGGCACCGATGTTCCGCCGGCGATCTGGGACCGGCTGAACGACAATGGCCGAATTCTCGCCGACACCGACTGGCATATCCACCACCTTTATGACGGATTGCTGCCGGAAGTGACGACGGTGCGTGCCACATTCCACCGCTATGTCATCGATGCCAACCGCGATCCGGAAGGCGTCAGTCTCTATCCCGGCCAGAACACCACGGGCCTCATTCCCGGCACCGATTTCGATGGCGTGTCGATCTGGAAGGACGGCGAAGAGCCGACGGAGGCCGATATCGCCGCACGGCTTGCCGATTTCCATGCGCCCTATCATGCGGCGCTTGCAGCCGAGATCGAGCGCGTCAAAGCAATCCATGGCGTCGCCGTGCTCTACGATTGCCATTCGATCCGCTCGGATATTCCGTTCCTGTTCGAAGGCATCCTGCCGGATTTCAACATCGGCACCGATAGCGGCAAGACCTGCGATCCCACCATCCAGAACGCAACGGTCGACGTCGTTCTGAACGCACAGGGCTATACCAGCATTCTCAACGGCCGCTTCAAGGGCGGCTGGACGACGCGCCATTACGGCCGGCCCGAAACCGGCGTGCACGCCATCCAGATGGAACTGGCGCAGTCCACGCACCTGACCACCGAAACGCCGCCCTTCGCCTATGACGAAGACAAGGCGGCCAGACTTCGCATTCACCTGAAAGACATTCTCACGCGCATCGAAACATTCGCGCTGACACTGGCACAACAAACAAGGGGAACCAAATGACCAATCCTCGTCACAATATCCGCGACGTCCGCGCCGCCCGTGGCACCGAACTGACCGCAAAATCCTGGATGACCGAAGCGCCGCTTCGCATGCTGATGAACAATCTCGACCCGGAAGTGGCCGAGAACCCGCATGAGCTGGTGGTCTATGGCGGCATCGGCCGTGCCGCCCGCACCTGGGCCGACTTCGACAAGATCGTCGAAACGCTGCGGGATCTCAACGAAGACGAGACGCTGATGGTGCAGTCGGGCAAGCCGGTCGGCGTGTTCCGCACCCACAAGGATGCGCCGCGCGTGCTGATCGCCAACTCCAACCTCGTGCCGCACTGGGCGACCTGGGATCATTTCAACGAGCTGGATAAGAAGGGTCTCGCCATGTACGGCCAGATGACCGCCGGCTCGTGGATCTACATCGGCTCGCAGGGCATCGTGCAGGGCACCTACGAAACCTTCGTCGAAGCCGGCCGCCAGCATTACGGCGGCAGCCTCAAGGGCAAATGGGTTCTGACCGGTGGCCTCGGCGGCATGGGCGGCGCCCAGCCGCTGGCAGCCGTCATGGCCGGCGCCTGCTGCCTGGCCATCGAATGCAATCCGGATTCGATCGATTTCCGCCTGCGCACCCGCTATGTCGACGCGCGCGCCGAAACGCTCGATGAAGCCATGGAAATGATCGAGCGCTGGACGGCTGCCGGCGAGGCCAAGTCCGTCGGCCTGCTCGGCAACACCGCCGACATCCTGCCGGAAATGGTCCGCCGCGGCATCCGCCCCGACATGGTGACGGACCAGACCTCGGCCCACGACCCGATCAACGGCTACCTGCCGAAGGGCTGGACGATGGGAGAGTGGAAGGAAAAGCGCGAAAGCGACCCGAAGGCCGTCGAAAAGGCAGCCCGCGCCTCAATGCGCGAGCATGTCGAGGCGATGATCGCCTTCCAGGACATGGGCATCCCGACCTTCGACTACGGCAACAACATCCGCCAGGTCGCCAAGGACGAAGGCCTCGAAAATGCCTTCGCCTTCCCGGGCTTCGTCCCGGCCTATATCCGCCCGCTGTTCTGCCGCGGCATCGGTCCGTTCCGCTGGGCCGCCCTTTCCGGCGATCCGGAAGACATCTACAAGACCGACGCCAAGGTGAAGGAACTCACCCCCGGCAACACACATCTGCACAACTGGCTGGACATGGCCCGCGATCGCATCGCCTTCCAGGGCCTGCCGGCGCGCATCTGCTGGGTTGGCCTCGGGGACCGCCACCGCCTCGGCCTCGCCTTCAATGAAATGGTCAAGAACGGTGAACTGAGCGCACCGGTCGTCATCGGCCGCGACCATCTCGATAGCGGCTCCGTCGCCTCGCCGAATCGCGAGACCGAAGCGATGAAGGATGGCTCCGACGCCGTGTCCGACTGGCCGCTGCTTAACGCGCTCCTCAACACCGCATCGGGCGCCACCTGGGTATCGCTGCATCACGGCGGCGGCGTCGGCATGGGCTTCTCCCAGCATTCGGGCGTCGTCATCTGCGCCGACGGCACCGACGATGCCGCCCGCCGCCTGGAGCGCGTTCTCTGGAACGACCCGGCCACCGGCGTCATGCGCCACGCCGACGCCGGCTACGAGATCGCCGTCGATTGCGCCAAGGAAAAAGGGTTGCGGTTGCCGGGCATTCTCGGGAACTGACGCTTAGACCGGCGGATATTTCGGAAGACCGGGATATCGAAGAACGACATCGTCGACGGTTATCAACGGAACCCCTTCGATCATGGCCTGAGCAATCAGGATGCGGTCGAAGGGGTCTTTGTGAAGCAAAGGCAAACCCGCAATCGCGATTGCATGTTCGCTGTTGATCGGAAGCTCGATGTATCCGTTTTCGAGCAGGCGATAACGGAGGACAAAAGGATCCGTTCGAAAATCGGCACGGCCCAACCCATGTTTTATCGCCGTTTCCCAGATACTGGCCGGACTGGAGAGAGAAGCTCGCTGTTTATATCTTTGATGACATGGCCCCCCGGGGAGCCGATCGATATCGCCCACAGTTCAGATGAGGATTTGCGTATCGAGCAGAAGTCCCGTCAGTCTTTGAACTTGTCCGGATTGCGGTAGAATATCTCTTCGATCTCATCGGCCATCATCGTATCGAGATCGTCCCGCGTCTTGAATATGCCCTTCATAAGCCCGATGCGGTTTTTTTGGGGGGCTTCCGCATCGTCCAGAGGCACCAGCTTGCCGATCGGCTTGCCGGCTTTGGCGATGATGAAGGTTTCACCCTTGGACACCTTTTCCATCAGGCGTGAGAGATGCGTCTTCGCTTCGTGTATATTGACGGTTTCCATCATCACTCTCCAGCGGACTTAGTCCACTAAACTTAGTTCACTTCATCGAGGTTTACAATGTCCGGTACACGGCAGCCCAACCCCAACCACCCGCTGGTTTTAAAAGCCGATACCTACCGTCGCATGCCCTGGAAAAACGGCGGTGGCGAAACCGTGGAGATTGCGGTGTTTCCGCCCGAGGCCGATCTTGCCACGTTCGGCTGGCGGATCAGCATGGCAACGGTTGCAAGCGACGGCCCGTTCTCCGTTTTCCCCGGGATAGACCGAACCTTGTCCATCCTTGAAGGGCAAGGGATGGAGTTGGACAT
The DNA here is from genome assembly GCF_001687365.1 of Pararhizobium polonicum. Lineage (GTDB taxonomy): Bacteria > Pseudomonadota > Alphaproteobacteria > Rhizobiales > Rhizobiaceae > Pararhizobium > Pararhizobium polonicum. Next base: position 68,495 of record NZ_LGLV01000007.1, on the reverse strand, counting down.
CGCTGGCAGGGCACCTGTCGTATTGACGCAATTTTCCGAACCGCTGGCTTTCCCCGCGGATGCCGCGACGTCCGCCCGGCTCGTTTCGGGCACTATCGTCGATCTGAACGTCATGACCCGGCGCGGCCAGTGGACGCACCAGGTCGAGAAGCGGATTGTCGAAGGAGAGCACCATCTGGATGCCGAGGGCGGCGTCACGATGCTTCTGTCGCTGGGCAATCTACGGATCGACAGCGGCGACCACGCCGAAGAGCTCGGCCGGCTCGATTGCGCCATCCTCAAGGGCGTTGTCTCCATCACCTCCGATATGCCGACAGAGGCCTACCTCATCCGCCTCGCCGCGAGCTGAGACCTATGTTCTGCGGGCCAGATGGCCAAGCACGTGGCAAATCAGGCGGCCGACAACGGTCGCGGTCATATCGTTGACATCGTTTTTCGGCTGGAGTTCGACAATCGAAAACCCGGCAAGCGTGCGGCCGGTCATGGCTGAGGCAATGAGATCCGTCACCTCATCCAGCCACAGACCACCGGGCGACAGCGCGTTGACACCAGGGCAAATCGACGGATCGAGCGCATCGACGTCGATATGGATCAGCAGCGTGCCATCGCGCGGTATGGCATCGGCGATGTCTGCCATGCCACTGGCCCGCACCTGCCGCACCGTCACCAGCCGCGAACCCCATGCCCTCGTCGCCTCGACCTCTTCCCGCCGGGCGCTGCCGACAGCGCGGATGCCGACCTGGGTCATCGAGCGGACAAAAGGAAGCTCCGAGGCCCGCCGCATCGTGCTGGAATAGCCCAGCGTCTCATCGCTGATCCGGTCACGCCAGTCGATATGCGCGTCGATCTGCAGAATGTGCAGGCGATCGACATCGGCAAGCCCCTGCATGAAGGGGATGGCGGCCGAATCGTCGCCGCCGATCAGGATCGGAATGGCTCCCGCCATGCGGATGTCGCGTGTGACCGCTTCGATTGCGGCGCGATTGCCGGCATTGTCATCCGGTTTCGTCGCGACATCGCCGAGGTCGACGACCTCCAGGGCGCCGTCATTCAACAACGGGCCGTCGAAATCAAAATCCCAATGATCGATATGCACGGAGGCTTCGGTGATTGCCCGACGGACGACATCCGGCGGCGATAGGCCCGATATGTCATGAATGCTGCCGGGATAGGCCGTTCCATGCACGGCCCCAAAAATCGCGACGGAACCCGCGTGGGCTTCACTCGCGGCCGGCAGGTCAAAGAAGGTTTCGGACGCAGGCACGAGCTTATAGGTCATGATCAAGCCCCCTGCGCCGCCAGAAACCGGTCCATGGCGTCAAACGAAAAAGCCCCGACCGGCAGATCCGTGCCGCCATCCAGCGCCAGATCAGCCAGAATTTCACCGACGACACTGGTGAACTTGAAGCCATGGCCGGAGCAAGGCGATGCCACAACGATACGCTTGTCGCCGGGCAGGAGATCGATGAGGAAATCCTCGCTTGGCAGCATGGTGTAGCGGCAGGTGGTGGACCGGACACGCAGCCCGGCAGCGGCTGGAAGGCGCCGCTGGATAAAACCGTCGAGGAGATCGGTATCTCTGCCGTTCACCGGCGGATTGGGCTGGTTCGGATCGATCGGCTCGCGAAAATGCGCGTGACGGCCAACCTTGACGCCATCGACGCCGATCGCCGGAAAGCCGAAGAACGAGCCGTTTTCACCTTCGTCGCGGATGAAGACCGGCATGCGTTGCGGAGCGGTGATGAAGCCGTCCACCGGCTGATACCAGGAGACGACCTGCTTGATCGGCACCGCATGCTCGCGCAACACCGGTACCAGCTCCCCGATCCAGGAGCCGGTCGCAACGATGACCTTGCCTGCGCTGTAGCGGCCCGTATCCGACACGATGACGACGCCGCTTTCGCCCGGCTCGATGGCAACGACCTTCTCTCCGAAATGCAGGACGGCGCCATCACCGGCGGCAAGCTTGAGATGGCCCATGACGGCCACTTCCGGCCGCAGATAGCCGCCCTGCGGATCAAGCAACGCGACCTCGTCGCTATCCAGCGAAAACACCGGAAACCGGCGGCGCATCGCCTCCGGGTCCAGCGTTTCCAGCGGCAGGTTGTGCAGGGCGCAGGATTTCCGGGTACCGCTGACAATCTTGCTGTCCGGCTTGCCGATCTGCAGCACGCCGGTGATCGTCAGCACGTCCTCGCGCAGCCGCGCCTCCAGTGCCCGCCAATTGTCATAGGCGCGCTGCAGCAGCGGCACATAGGACGGATCCTCGAAATAGCCGAGCCGGATCAACCGGCTGTCGCCATGAGACGAACTCAGCGCATGCGCCGGATAATAGGCATCGATGCCGATCGCCTTCACGCCGCGCGCGGCCAGATGCGCGATGGCGGCACTGCCCATGGCGCCAAGACCGACAACGGCAACGTCAAAATGGGCGGTCATGGCAATGTCCTTTCAGGGATTTCAGACGCCGGGCGGCGGCGATCCACGCAGCAGATCGCGGGCCTTTTCCAGATCCCAGCCGAGCGGCCGGTCGTCGGCATAGGTTGGCACGGTAGCGCGGATATGGCGGTAGAGCGCATCCGTGCCGTGGGCTCGCGGCGCGACGCTGGCCTTGAAATCCTGCGCCTGTGCGGCCGCGGCAAATTCAATGCCCAGAATTTGCTCGGCATTGTCGATGACCGCCAGCAACTTGTTGGCCGCTGCCGTCGGATGTCCAAGGAAATCCTCTTGCAGCGCCGACGTGATGCCGCCATCGAGGCTGGCCGGTGCGCCGAGACGCCGGTTTTCAGCGGCAAGGGCCGCCGCTGTGTATTGCGCGATCATGAAACCGGACCCTGCACCGGGATCGACAGCCAGGAATGCCGGCAGACCACTGACCAGCGGATTGACCAGCCGGTCGATCCGACGCTCGCTCATCGCCGAAATCTGGGCAATGGAGATGGCAAGGCTATCGAGCGCCTGTCCGAGAGCGGGCGCAACGGCATGCGCCTCAGACGAGACGACGGGTACGTCCGGCGTGCCGGATACGGCCGGATTATCGGTCACGGAAGCCAATTCCTGATCGACGATCGCGCCGGCGAATTCGAAAACATCCCAGCCCGCGCCATGCGCATGGGGAACGGAGCGAAGACTGAGCGCGTCCTGTGTGCGTGCTCCCCTGGCCGCCTCTATGAGACCGCTGCCAGCGAGGCGCTCGCGCAATGTTTTGCCGACCGTTTCGATCCCCTTCGACTTGCGAAGCGCAAGCACCGGCGCATCGAAGGCCGTCATCTGCCCGCCAAGCGCTTCGATGGTCAGCGCCGCGATGGCATCGGCCCATTGCAAAAACCGTTCGGCCCGCGCCAATGCCACCGATCCAAGCCCGGTAGAGCATGCCGTCCCGTTGACGAGGCTGAGGCCTTCCTTGGCCTGCAGCACCAGCGGTTCGATACCGAGCGATTTCAAAGCTTCCGCGCCGATGACGGGCTTTCCCTTCAGCCGCGCCCTGCCCTCGCCGATCAGCACCAGCGCAATATGGGCATTGTGGGTCAGATATCCGGCAGAACCTTTTGATGGCACATCGGGAATGCAGTCTTCGCGCAGGAACGCCTGCAACGCCTCGACAATCGCCAACCGCACGCCGGAATGACCATGCGAGAAATTGGCGATCTGCGCCGCGATGATGGCCCGGACTTCACGCGCCTCCAGCAGCGGACCGACGCCGCAGGCGTGGCTAAGGATGATATTGCGCGACAGGCGGCTCTGCGACGGACGATCGACCACCGTATCGGCCAGTGCGCCGACGCCAGTGTTGACGCCATAGGCCCGCACGCCGCTTTCGACGATCGCTGCAACGATACGGCTGGCCGTCTCGATCCGTTGAGACGCTTCAGCGGACAACGAAAGTTTGGCACCTTTGGCAACTCCAGCCACGGCGCGCCAGTCAAGCACCGTCTCCAGCACGATATCCTGCACGCTCAGCCTCCGAAATTGCCGATGAACTGGCGGAAGCTCGGCGAGCCGCCCTGGCCGAACAGCTCTTCCGGTGAACCATCGCTGTCGATCTCGCCGGATTTCATGAAGATCACCCGGTTGGAGACATTGCGGGCAAAGCTCATCTCGTGGGTAACGACCAGCATGGTCATGCCCTCTTCGGCAAGCGCGCGCATGACGCGCAGCACTTCGCCGACAAGCTCCGGATCGAGCGCGGACGTCGGCTCGTCGAACAGCATCACCTTCGGCTTCATTGCCAGAGAGCGGGCGATCGCCGCGCGTTGCTGCTGACCACCGGACAGGTGTGCCGGATAGGCATGGCGTTTTTCGGCGATGCCGACTTTTTCCAGCAGCGCTTCAGCTTCGGCGATGCATTCAGCACGTGGGCGCTTGAGCACATGCACGGGGCCCTCGATAATGTTTTCGAGGATCGTCATGTGGGACCAGAGATTGAAGGACTGGAACACCATGCCGAGTTCCGAGCGGATGCGATCCACCTGACGGCGGTTGGCAGGAACGTTCCGGCCACCGCGTTCCACCATCTGGATCAGCTCGCCATCGACGGAAATCTCGCCATGGTCGGCGATTTCCAGAAGGTTGATACAGCGCAGGAATGTCGATTTGCCCGAACCGCTGGCGCCCAGCAGCGAAATGACGTCGCCGTCGCGCGCCTCGAGCGAGATGCCGCGCAGCACCTCATGCGTACCGAAACTCTTGCGGATATTGCGGACGGAAAGCCGGGTCGTGCCTGCCATGGTCGTTCCAGTCTGGTTGAGGATCGTCGGGTTCATCGCTGCGGCACCGGAAACAGGGGCGCTGCACGGCGGTGCGGGGTCAGCTTGTATTCCAGCAGGGACATGGCCTGCAGGATCAGGAAATTCAAAAGCAGGTAGATGATGGCGGCGCACAGGAAAACTTCCATCGTGCGGTAGGTCTGCGAAATCAGCCGCTGGGCGACCCCGGTCACTTCCCAGACCGTCACCAGACTGGCCAGTGCGGTCGATTTCACCATCATCACCACTTCGGTCGAATAGGCCGGAAGCGCATGGCGAAAGGCGATCGGCGCCAGGATGCGCCGCGTCAGGAGAAAGCCGGACATGCCGACGGAACGGGCCGCCTCGATCTCCTTGGCCGGAATGGCGCGCAGGCCGAAGCGGAAGATTTCAGCCGTGTAGCCGGCCGTGCACAGCGCCAGCGCCAGCACCGCGCAGACAAAGGGTTCGCGCAGCGCCGGCCAGAGGAAACTGTAGCGGATGAAACCGAACTGCCCGAGGCCGTAGAAGATCAGGAACATCTGGATCAGCAACGGCGAGCCGCGGAAGATGAAAATATAGCCCTTGGCGAAATTACGGGCGACGGCATTGCCGCTCACCCGCATCCAGACGATGACGAGCGCCAGTATTCCGCCAAAGAAGACGGAAAAGGCAAACAGCGCCAGCGTCATCGGCAATGCGGCCAGCAGCGTTTTCATGGTCTCGAACATGAAGGCGATATCCATCGCGCGTCTCCTTGATCAGGCCTGGCCGAGACTGGTCGGCATGCTGCGATTGGCGCGCTTTTCGGCGCTGGTGAAAATGCGGTCCGAGAAGCTGGTGAGGATCAGGTAGAGGCAGCCGCCGACGATGAAGAACAGGAAATGCTGCCGTGTCGATCCGGCGGCGACCTGGCTGGTGCGCATCAGGTCCGCCAGACCGGTTACCGATACGAGGGCCGAATCCTTCAGGCTGAGCTGCCAGACATTGCCGATGCCCGGAATGGCGAACCGGAACACCTGCGGGCCGATGATGCGGCGAAAGCGCAGTCGCCTGTTCATGCCGATCGCCTGCGCCGCTTCCAGCTCACCCTTGGGAATGGCAAGGTAGGCGCCGCGAAAGACTTCGGCCTGATAGGCACCGGAAATGATGCCGACGGCAAGCGCGCCGGCGGCAAAGGACGGAAGGCCGAGAAAGCCCTCATAGCCCATCGCCGTACCGATGGCGGTGACCGCGCTCGATCCGCCGAAATAGACGAGATAGATGATCAGCAGTTCAGGGACACCGCGAAACACCGTTGTATAGGTGCCACCGATCGTCCGCAGTATCCGGCTGCCCGACAGCTTGGCCCAGGCGACCAGCGAGCCGAGAATGGCGCCGATCAAGAGCGCCACGCCGGTGACGCACAGCGTCATCAGGGCAGCGACCAAAAGCAGCCCGCCCCAGCCGGTGGGGCCAAATCCGATCATTTGAAGTAGTGCCATGCCGCAGGCGCCCCGTCGTTTCCGGCCCAGCCGGTTTCCCGATCGTCAAGTGATATGGCAGGCCGCACCGATGAGAAACGGCCCGCCGCAGCAAGTGTGCCCGCCGCAAGCGAAATAGCAAGCGGCGGGCGAATGCGGAATCAGGGGGTAACGTCGGTCTTGAACCACTTCATCGACAGGGTCTTGATCGTACCGTCGTCGAGGGCAGACTGGATGGCCTTGTTGAACATGTCGCGCAGGTCGGTATCGGCCTGGCGGATACCGAGGCCCTCGCCGCTGCCGAAGATCGTGCCGCCGATTTCCGGGCCGGTGAAGGCCATGGTATCGTTGGACTTTTCAAAGGCGGAGATCAGGTAGACGGCATCGTCAAAGACGAGATCGATGCGGCCGCTTTCGAGATCCAGGTCGCGCTCGGCGCCGGTCTTGTATTCGCGCACCGTGGCAACATCGCCGAAATTGTCATAGATGAACTTGGAATAGACGGTCGCAGCCTGGATGCCGATGGTCTTTCCGGCAAAGGCTGCCTTCATCGCCTCGACATCCTTGACGCCCGTCGCGCCCGGATCGAGCTTGACGACAGTGCCGGTGCCAGCGGCATTGGCCAGCGGGCTATCCTTGAGCGTCGCGAAAGCCGCGTGCGTATGGGCGTAGGGAATGGTGAAATCGATGATCTTCTTGCGCTCTTCGGTGATCGACAGCGCATCCATGATCACATCGAACTTGCCGGCATTGAGCGCCGGGATCATGCCATCCCAATCGGAAGCGACCAGCGTGCACTCGACCTTCATATGATCGCAGAGATACTTGGCGAGTTCCGGCTCGAAACCACCCAGCGTGCCGTCCGGATTGGTGATGTTCCATGGCGCATAAGCACCTTCGAGCGTGATCGTGACGGTCTTCCAGTCCTTGGCCTGAGCCTGCGGAGCCGCAAGCGTTGCAAGCACGACGGCGCCCGCCGTCAAAAATTGAGACAGATTCATTCCATTTCTCCTCTGAGAATTTACCTTCGACAACGCCCGCCGATCTTGCGCCGGCTCTACCAATTCCATGATGGATGACAAGGCCTCAAAAATGATCCTGTGCGCCCATGTTGTATATGGTACCATATGCGAATTTTTATGGTATGCAAGTGGTCGGCCGTATTTGGATGCAAATTTAATTTCGCCCAAGGAATAAGCATATGAAGCGCAGCACCGAACAAAACGCGATTCTGAAATGGGAAACGGTCGAAGGCGACAACGCGCCGCTTTATGCCGGGGTCAAACAGATGATCCTCGACCGCATCCAGAGCGGCGAGTGGCCCCCGAAACATCGCGTCCCCTCGGAGAACGAACTGGTTGCCGAACTGGGCGTCAGCAAGATGACCGCCAACCGGGCGCTGCGCGAACTCGCAAACGAAGGCGAACTGGTGCGCATCCAGGGCGTCGGCTCCTTCGTTGCCGAACGCAAAGGCTACTCCGAACTCTTCGAAGTCCGCAACATTGCCGAGGAAATCGACGAGCGGGGCCATACGCACCAGGCATCTGTGATCGTTCTGGCGCAGGAGACGGCGGCCCCTGACGTGGCGGATGCACTCGGCCTGCCGATCGGTGCACCGGTATTTCATTCGCTGATCGTGCACAGTGAAAACGGCGTTCCCGTCCAGATAGAGGATCGTTTCGTCAACCCGGAAGCCGCCCCCGGCTATCTCGATCAGGACTTCACAACACTGACGCCGAACGCCTACCTCACCGCCGAAGCCCCCTTGAGCGGCTCCGAACATATCGTCGAGGCAGCCATGCCGCAGCCATGGGAATGCAAGCTGCTGGTGATCCTGCGTACCGAGCCCTGCCTGCTCATCCGGCGGCGCACATGGTCGTCCAAACGCGTCGTCTCCTTTGCCCGGCTCGTCTATCCCGGCAACCGCTATCGGCTCGAATCGCGCAACGGAAAGATGTCCGAGGACTGATCTTTCTGCGAAACACTCGTCATGTTGTATATGGAACTTAAATCGTGAATATAATCAGCCGTTTCGAGCGGCAGACACCGGCCAGAACTGCAGGGCCATGTCGATGACGCGATAAAGCGCCGCGCGATCCGCGCCGGACGCCGCCTGAATGGCCGTTCCCTGCGAGATGGTCATGACATATCGGGCGAGATCGTAGGGCTCCTGCCCCGCAGGCAGGTCGCCCTCCTGTGCGGCACGCTCGAACCGCCGGCCGAGATCCCGCTCGCCGCGATGGCGGTTTTCAATCAGACATTTCTGGATTTCGGCCGCCGCTTCGCTGCAGGCAAGCGCACCATTGATTCCCATGCAGCCGCTGGGACCGGTTTCAGCCGTCTGGGAATCAGCAAAGCCCCTGAGAATCTTCTCGGCGACATCGCGAGCCTTCGGCTCCTTGAGCGCTTCATGAAAGAAGTTCATCTTGGTGCGCTCGTAACGCTCCAGCGCTTTCAGAAAGAGACCTTCCTTATTGCCGAAGACGCCGTAGAGGCTTGGCTTGGTGATGCCCATTCCTTCGGTCAGGTCAGTGAGAGACGTGCCTTCATAGCCCTTTCGCCAGAACAGCTCCATGGCCGTCTCAAGGGCATCATCGACATCGAACTCTCTTGGCCGTCCCATGGGGTGGGCCCTCCCGAATTTTTTTATACCGATCGGTACATAATTCGATTGACAGCGATCGGCTGGTGAACCTATTTCTATACCGAACGGTATTGAACGTCAATGCAACCTTTGCCCAAATCCCTCGCCTCCCACGACGGACTGATGGGCCGCCCTCCTCCCGAGGCATAATTCAGGATAACCGCCATGTCATTCGGAACTTTCAGAACCAGACTTCTCACCACTGGCCTCGTCCTTGCCGTGGCAACCGTCGCGCCGACGATCTTCTTCAGCCTTCAGGGCAGCCCGTCCGGCAGCGGCAACGCGGCCGACGCATCCACCGCAGCCCCTGTTGCTGTTCCCGTTTCCGTCGCGCTCGTCGAGGCGAGATCAGTGACGCAATGGAGCGAATTCTCCGGGCGCCTTGAAGCGATCGATCATGTCGAACTGCGCTCGCGCGTTGCCGGTGCCATTCAGTCGGTCCATTTCCAGGAAGGCGCCATCGTCCAGAAGGGCGATCTGCTCGTCACCATCGACCCGGCCCCCTTCCAGGCCGAAGTCGCCCGCGCGCAGGCAAGCGTTACCGCAGCTGAAGCCCGCGCCTCTCTTGCACGTATTGAGCTGAAGCGCGGCCAGCAGCTGCTGGCCTCCAACGCCGTTTCGCAGAGCGAAGTCGACCAGCGCATGAACGGCCTGGCCAGCGCCGAGGCCGATCTGGAAGCGGCCCGTGCCGTGCTGCAATCGGCAGCGCTCAATCTGGGTTACACCGAAATCCGCGCCCCGATCACCGGCCGCGTCGGCAAGATCGAGATCACCGCCGGCAACCTGATCGCCGCCGGTCCTTCCTCGCCGATCCTCACCAGGCTCGTCTCGCTCAGCCCGATCTATGCCAGCTTCGAAGCCGACGAACGGATCGTCTCCGGTATCCTCGCCGAACTGCCGGAGGGCGAGAACGCCCGCAACTTTATCGACCGCGTTCCTGTCCGCATGGATGTCGCCGGTCAGCCGAACGTCAAGGGCAAGCTTCAGCTGATTGACAACAGCGTCAATCCGGATAGCGGCACGATCCGCGTGCGCGCCGTGTTCGACAACGCCAACGGCGCCTTGATACCGGGGCAGTTTGCACGTCTAAGCATGGGTCAGGCCAAGTCGGAAGACGCCGTGCTCGTCCATGAACGGGCCATCGGCACCGACCAGAACAAGAAATTTGTGATGGTCGTCAAGCCGGACAACACCACCGAATATCGCGAAATATCCGTCGGCATGAAATCCGATGGCCTGCGGGTGGTAACGGCGGGTCTGAAAGCCAATGAACGCATCGTCGTCAATGGCCTGCAGCGCATTCGTCCCGGCGCGCTCGTGGCACCTGAAATGGTCTCCATGAACCCGGCTGCCAATCCGCAGCAGCAGGCATCGATAACCAATTAAGCCTTTCTCCGGCACTTAAGAACAAGGGCGGATCACGCCATGAATATCTCCAGATTCTTCATCGATCGCCCGGTCTTCGCGGGCGTGCTTTCTTTCATCATCTTCCTTGGCGGCCTGATCGCGATGACGATCCTGCCGATCTCGGAATATCCAGACGTGGTGCCGCCGTCCGTCGTTGTGCGAGCCAACTATCCCGGTGCCAACCCGAAGGTGATCGCCGAAACGGTGGCAACGCCGCTGGAGGAGTCGATCAACGGCGTCCAGGACATGCTCTACATGAGCAGCCAGGCAACCACCGACGGCCTGATGACACTGACCGTCACCTTCAAGCTCGGCACGGATCCGGATCAGGCACAGCAGCTCGTCCAGAACCGCGTCAGCCAGGCCGAGCCGCGGCTGCCGGAAGAGGTCCGCCGCCTCGGCATTACCACCATCAAAAGCTCCCCTGACCTGATGATGGTCGTGCACCTGACCTCGCCCCAGGGCCGCTATGACATGACTTATCTGCGCAACTACGCGCTCATCAACGTCAAGGACCGGCTCGCCCGTATCGACGGCGTCGGTCAGGTGCAGCTGTTCGGCTCCGGCGACTATTCGATGCGCATCTGGCTCGATCCGCAGAAAATGGCCCAGCTGGGCCTGTCCGCCTCCGACATCGTCAATGAAATCCGTGCCCAGAACGTCCAGGCGGCAGCCGGCGTCATCGGCTCCTCCCCGAACCAGGAAGGTGTTGACCTGCAGCTTTCGGTGAATGCGCAGGGGCGGTTGCAGAGCGAGGACGAATTCGGCGAGATCATCATCAAGACCAGCCCGACCGGCGCGATCACGCGCCTGCGCGACGTTTCGCGCATCGAGCTTGGTTCGGCCGAATATTCGCTGCGCTCGTTGCTCGACAACAAGCAGGCAGTCGCCATCCCCGTCTTCCAGGCGCCCGGTTCGAACGCGATCGAAATTGCCGATCAGGTCCGCGCCACCATGCAGGAAGTCAAGGCATCCATGCCGCAGGATGTCGATTACGAGATCGTCTATGACACCACGCAGTTCGTGCGCGCCTCGATCGAGGCGGTCATCCACACGCTGCTCGAAGCCATCGCCCTCGTCGTCATCGTCGTCATCATCTTCCTGCAGACATGGCGTGCCTCGATCATTCCGCTGATCGCCGTTCCCGTCTCGATCGTCGGCACGTTCGCCGTGATGCAGATGCTTGGCTTCTCGATCAACGCGCTCAGCCTGTTCGGCCTGGTGCTTGCCATCGGTATCGTCGTCGATGACGCGATCGTGGTCGTGGAAAACGTCGAGCGAAACATCGAGGACGGTCTTCCACCACGCGAGGCAACCTACAAGGCGATGACCGAGGTCTCCGGCCCGATCATTGCAATCGCCCTCGTGCTCGTTGCCGTGTTTGTGCCGCTTGCCTTCATCTCCGGCCTCACCGGCCAGTTCTACAAGCAGTTCGCCCTGACGATCGCCATTTCGACCGTCATCTCCGCCTTCAACTCGCTCACCCTGTCTCCGGCGCTTGCCGCTCTCCTGCTGCGCGGACATGATGCGCCGAAGGATCGCCTGACCCGGGTGATGGACTTCCTGTTCGGCTGGTTCTTCCGCGGTTTCAACGCCGTCTTTTCCCGCGGATCACGCGCCTATAGCAGCGGCGTCAAGGGCGTAATCTCGCGCAAGACCCTGATGATGGGCGTCTATCTCCTCCTCATCGGCGCCACCGTCTTTCTCTTCAAGGCCGTGCCCGGCGGTTTCGTGCCGCCGCAGGATAAGCAATATCTGGTCGGCTTCACACAGCTGCCGGACGGCGCTTCGCTTGACCGCACCGAGGACGTGATCCGCCGCATCAGCGACATCGCGCTCAAGGTTCCCGGCGTCGAAAATGCCATCGCCTTCCCCGGCCTGTCGATCAACGGCTTCACCAACTCGTCCAACGCCGGCATCGTCTTCCTGTCGCTGAAACCTTTCGAGGAACGCACGACGCCGGATCTATCGGCCGGTGCGATCGCCGGACGGCTCAACCAGGAACTCAGCGTCATCCAGGAATCCTTCAGCGCCATCTTCCCGCCACCACCCGTTCAGGGGCTTGGCGCAATCGGCGGCTTCAAGCTGCAGCTGGAAGACAAGGCTGGTCTCGGCTACGAGGCGCTCGACGCCGCCGTCAAGGGCTTCATGGCCAAGGCCTATACGACGCCTGAACTGGTCGGCATGTTCTCCAGCTATCAGGTCAACGTTCCCCAGCTCTATGCCGACGTCGACCGCGCCAAGGCGCGCCAGCTGAATGTTCCGCTGACGGAAATCTTCAACACGCTGCAGATCTATCTCGGCTCGGTCTACGTCAACGACTTCAACAAATTCGGCCGCACCTATTCCGTCCGCGTCCAGGCCGATGCGAACTACCGTGCCCAGGCCGAAGATATCGGCAAGCTGGAAGTCCGCTCGAATTCGGGTGAGATGATCCCGTTGTCGGCCGTGCTCAACGTCACGTCCAGTGCCGGGCCGGAACGGGCGATGCGCTACAACGGCTTCCTCTCGGCCGATATCAATGGCAACACGGCACCCGGCTATTCCTCCGGCCAGGCCCGCGCCGCTGTCGAACGCATCGCTGCTGAAACGCTGCCCGCGGGCGTCACCTTCGAATGGACGGAACTGACCTATCAGGAGATCATCGCCGGCAATACCGGTATCCTGATCTTCCCGCTGTCGATCCTGCTCGTCTTCCTGGTGCTGGCGGCGCAATATGAGAGCCTGTCACTGCCGCTATCGATCATCATGATCATCCCGATGGCGCTTCTGGCAGCATTGGGCGGGGTGTGGCTCACGGGCGGTGACAACAATGTCTTCACCCAGATCGGTCTGATCGTGCTGGTCGGGCTTTCGGCGAAGAATGCCATCCTGATCGTCGAGTTCGCCCGTGAACTCGAATTCGAGGGAGCGACGCCCTTCGAGGCCGTCATCAAGGCCAGCCGCCTTCGCCTGCGCCCGATCCTGATGACCTCGATGGCCTTCATCATGGGTGTGGTACCGCTGGTCATCTCGACCGGCGCCGGCGCCGAAATGCGCCATGCCATGGGTGTCGCGGTGTTCTCCGGCATGATCGGCGTGACACTGTTCGGCCTGTTCCTGACACCGGTCTTCTACGTTCTGGTCCGGGCGCTCACCGGCAACAGGCCGCTGAAGAAAAGCGGTGCTCACGCTGTCGCCCACGAACCGGCCCCTGTAACGCACCTGCACGGGCAGCCGTCCCTGCCCGGACTCGAAGCAGCCGAATAGGCTCAGTCACTTATCCAAGCAATGAAAACGGCGCCCGATCAAAGGGCGCCGTTTTTCTTTCCGGATCAGATCATCGGCCTAAAACTCTTCCCAGTTATCCTGCGCCGTGGCAGCATTTCCGGAGAACGCCCGGATCACCTGTCCGGCCATCCTGCGCGCGGGTGATGCCACCGGCCGGTGATGATGACCGGCATCCACCGCCCGGGGCGATGTGCTCTGTTGTCCAACCCTGAACTGGCCGAGCAGGGCAAACAGCGCTTCCGCCTCGCGGGCCAGGCTGTGGCTGGCGGCGGTGGACTGTTCCACCATCGCGGCGTTCTGCTGCGTGCCCTGATCCATGGCATTCACGGACTGGTTGATCTCCTTCAGCCCCGTTGCCTGCTCCCTGGCACCTTCGACGATGGCGACAACGTTGCTGTTGATCTCCTGGACCTGCTTGACGATCTCCTCCAGCGCCTTGCCGGTTTCGCCGACGAGCGAGACGCCGCTTTTGACCTGCTCGCCGGAGGTGTTGATCAGCGCCTTGATCTCCTTGGCGGCCTTGGCGGAGCGCTGAGCGAGCTCGCGGACCTCCTGCGCGACGACAGCAAAACCCTTGCCGGCGTCGCCGGCCCGTGCCGCTTCCACACCGGCATTCAGGGCAAGAAGATTGGTCTGAAAGGCGATGTCGTCGATGACGCCGATGATGCTGGAAATCTCGCGTGACGAATGCTCGATCTGCCCCATTGCCGTGATGGCATTGCGGACCACCGCGCCGGACCGTTCGGCATTTTCGCGGGTGGCGGCAACCAGCTTGCCGGCATCCTCGGCCCGGCGGCTGGAGTCGGCGACTGTCGTGGTGATTTCTTCCAGTGCAGCGGCCGTTTCCTCGACAGAGGCAGCCTGCTGTTCCGTCCGCTTCGACAGGTCATCCGCAGCCGAGCGGATTTCCGTCGAACCCGCCGCAATGGCCTGCGCGTTGACGCCGACCGACTGCATCGCCGCCCGCAACTTGGCCACCGCATCATTGAAATCGTGCCGGACCTTTTCCATCGTCGGCACGAACGGCTTTTCGAGGCTTTGCGTCAGATCCCCGTCGGACAAGTTTTTCAAGGCGGTAGCGAGCGTGGCGACCGCTCCCATACGCTCAGTCACGTCGGTTGCGAATTTGACGACCTTGAGGACCTTGCCCTTGTCATCGATGATGGGGTTGTAAGCCGCCTGGATCCAGATTTCCTTGCCGCCCTTGCCGAAGCGCAGGAATTCGTTGGCGGTGAACTCGCCGCGCCCGAGCCGCTCCCAGAACTGCCGGTATTCCTCGGTCTGGACATAGGCCGGATCGCAGAACATCCGATGATGCTTGCCCTGGATTTCCGAAAGCTGATAACCCAGAGCACCACAGAAATTTTCGTTGGCGGTCAGGATTTCACCGGCCGGGGTGAATTCGATCACTGCCTGCGAACGCGAAATGGCGTTCAGCTTGCCGGCATCTTCGGTCGCCTTCTGCCGGGCGTCGGTGATATCCGTTGCGAATTTCACCACCTTGTAGGGCTTGCCGCCGCGAAACACCGGATTGTAGGACGCCTCGATCCAGATTTCCCGGCCGCTCTTGGTGATACGCTTGTACTGGCGCTTGTCGAATTCGCCGCGGCCGAGACGCGCCCAGAATTCGCGGTAGTCGGCGCTTGCCGCCTCCGCCGGGTCGACGAAAATCCGGTGGTGCTTACCCTTTATCTCCGAGAGTTCGTAACCCAGCGCGGCGCAGAAATTCGGATTGGCATTCAGGATATTGCCGTTCAGGTCGAACTCGATAATCGCCTGGGATTTATGCATCGCGGCCAGAACAGCTGTCGTATCGCCGCCAAAAAATGAGAAAAGCTTGCTCATGAAACGCCTCCTTCGGCATCTGATCGGGTTTTCCGCGCCATTTTGGGCGCAGCAATGGGCACATGCGTCGGCCTGTCGGAGCCCCGAATGTCGGTGTGTTCTTGTTGTTTTCTCTTGTGGCCGTGAAACCTGACCGCTGCGATCGCCGCCCGCACAGGGACCACCCGCGAGACGATCAGGCTTTCTGAAATTGGACATGCCGGCTCTTCGCCGGCCCGTGCATCCGCATCATGCCCGAGTTGTCACCCGGCTGCACAAATACAACTATTGGTGTTATTGCTAAAGGAACACTTAATGGTTGTGCAATTTTAATAAAACAATATTTTTGAGCTCGAAAACTTCAGAAAATCCAAATTTGACTTAAACTTCTTTAGATTGAAGCGATTCATTCGGGAATATGGAGGATATACCGGTATTGAACTCGAACCATCCGTTTCCGATTCCAGTTTTCATAGCCCCGCACTCTCATAGCCCTCTCCCAAAGTGGAGAAAAATACACCTTATAATTGCTTCTCGATTTCATCAGCTTTTCGATCTGCGCGAAGACGAACCAACAGAGTGATCCGGCAAAGCGCATCCGAACCACCTCCGTCAGGTCGCACCGGTATTCATGGCCACCCCGCTTGCTGGTGTGTCCCCGCCAAGCATCGGCTTCAACCCGACCGGCGACGCCTGGAACCGGCAAGCTGCAAATTTACCTTAAGTAAAGAATTCCTTAATTTTCACCCATAACGGCAGTGACTTTCCGTTCACTTTCGTCCAGATTGTATTCCAACGTCATAACCGAATATTCGAGGCCAACAGGGAGCCGGCGTCATGTCGAATGTGCAGATCGCGGAGCTGGTTTACGGTGCGACAGCCCTGCTCTATCTCGCACTCACCTATATCGAAGGCGAGAAAGGGGGCGACCAGTGGCCGCTCCACCGCGTCGCGGGCCTGGTTTTCTGTCTCTTCTGGCCTCTGCTGACGGTCGTCTTCATCCACAAGTTCGCGACCAGCCCATCCAGGCCGAAATTCGTCTTTGTCGACCATGCTCTTGCCATCCGATCCAAACCCGCAGCTCGATCACCGGACTGAGCAGATCCCTGTCAATTTCCGTCGTGTCAGAATTCGTTAACCGTCACACACCGGCATAGGCAGATGCGGTAACGCGTCGGGGCGGCAAATGAATCCACCCAAGATTGCATGGGCTTAAAGTCGGCCTCTTCCCACCGCAAGGCCGTGCCGGCCGAACGAAACGCGGCAACAACAGGCGCAGTTGCATGCCAGAAGAAAACACCTTTACGCAGATTATTATTTAAACTTTTAGAAAAAATCCGAAATTGCTCTTAAATCAATCTTTACCGTGAGATAAAATTACGGAAATTGTTCAAAAATCCTGATCCAGATTAACACATCGCGGAGGCTTTTGAGGCATTATCCGCCTCGAAGGCAAGTCGGGGATTTTGCTGCATGTGTGGATTTGGCGGTTATTTCGGAGATGGCGTCGCGCCTCATGATGCGCAACCGCTGCTGCATCGTATGGTTGCCACGATTGCCCATCGGGGACCGGATGAGCAGGGCATTTTCGCAGCCCCCTCCGTCGGACTCGGCCACGCGCGCCTGTCGATCGTCGGCCTTGGCGATGGACAGCAGCCAATGACGCATTCCAGCGGCAATTTCACCATCGCCTTCAACGGCGAGATCTTCAATTATGTCGAGCTGAGAGAAACACTCAAATCCCAGGGGCACGTCTTCCGCACCGGAAGCGACACCGAAGTCATCCTGCACCTCTATGAGCGCATGGGTCCGGATTGCGTCTCGCTGCTCAACGGCGATTTCGCCTTTGCGATCTGGGATGCCCCCGAGCAGAGAATGGTCATCGCCCGCGACCGGATGGGCGTGCGTCCGCTGTTCCATACCACCGTCGGCAACACGCTCTACTTCGCCTCCGAGGTCAAGGCACTGCTGCAAGTGCCGGGTGTCCGGGCGGACATGGACCCGCTGGCGCTGGATCAGATCTTCACACTCTGGGCGCCGATCGCTCCTCGCACCGCTTTCCGCGACATCTTCGAGCTGGAACCGGCGCATCTACTCGTCGCCGGGAAAAGCGGCGTGTCGATCAAGCCCTACTGGACGCTGCAATATCCCGATATGGGCGAGCCCGCCGCTTACACCGATGCGCGGACTGCCGCCGAGGAATTGCGCGCCCTCCTGACCGACGCGACACGCATTCGGATGCGCGCCGACGTGCCGGTTGGATCCTACCTTTCCGGCGGCCTCGATTCGTCCATCGTCTCGGCGCTCGCAGCGCCCATGGCGCCGGGTGGTCTCTCGACGTTTTCGGTGACCTTCGGCAGCGAGGAACATGACGAAAGCGCTTTCCAGCTGCAGATGGCCGAGGCTCTCGGCACGCATCACCATGCCGTCGCCTGCGGTGACGGCGATATTGCCGGCTCGTTTCCCGACGTGATCCGTTTTACCGAGCGCCCCATCCTGCGCACCGCGCCGGCGCCGCTTTACCAGCTGTCCGGCCTCGTCCGCCAAAAGGGCCTGAAAGTGGTTCTGACCGGCGAAGGCGCCGACGAGGTCTTCGCCGGCTATGATATCTTCAAGGAGGCCCGCGTCCGCCGTTTCTGCGCACGCCAGCCCGGCTCGCGGATCAGGCCACATCTGTTTCGCAAGCTCTATGCCTATCTGCCCGGCCTGAAACAGCAATCCGCCGAATATCTGGCCGCCTTCTTCGGCGCCGGCGATGCCCCGCTGGATGATCCGCTGTTCTCGCACCGGCCACGCCTGCGCGGCACTGCAGCCGCCAAGCTGTTCTTTTCCGGCGATCTTCGCCAGACGCTGGCGGGATACGACGCCGCCGCCGAACTCGTCTCGCGGCTACCGCAAGACTTCGGCCGCTGGCATCCGCTCCATCAGGCACAATATCTCGAAAGCCGTTTCCTGCTTCCGGGCTATATCCTGTCGAGCCAGGGCGACCGCATGGCTATGGCGCATGGCATCGAAGGCCGCTTCCCGTTCCTCGACCACCGCCTTGTCGAATTTGCAACCCGCCTGCCACCCGAGATGAAACTCAAGGGGCTTGTCGAAAAATACATCCTGCGGGAAGCGACCAAGGATCTTCTGCCGGAATCCATCGGCCGCCGGACCAAACAGCCCTACCGGGCGCCGGACAGCCAATCCTTTGTCGGCAAGAACCAGCGCGATTACGTGCACGACGCTTTCAGCGAAAGCACAATTGCGGAATCCGGCCTTTTCAATCCCAAGGCCGTTTCGAAACTTTACGAGAAATGCAGCGAGAAGCCGGCGTCCGGTTATCGCGACAACGTCGCCTTCGTCGGCATCCTGTCGACGCAGCTCTGGCAAAAGACATTTTCGGCCGCAAAGGCGCTCGGCGCGCAAGCGGCGTGAGCCCAATTCCAGGAGAAACATATGACCCAGCCCATTAAAGACAGCATCAAGGCCTTCATCATCGAGAATTTTCTGTTCGGCGACACAGCCTACGACCTTCAGGACGACGCATCGCTGATCGAAAATGAAGTCATCGATTCCACCGGCGTCCTCGAACTCGTCGCCTTCATCGAAGACCGCTTCGACTTCGTCATGGCGGACGCGGATATCGTACCGGCCAATCTCGATTCGGTAGCGCGGATCGCCGCCTTCGTCGCCAAGCATACGCAAGAGCCAGCACGCAACAAGATGTCAGCCTGACCATATCGGGCGACGGGAGACAGACGATGCGCGTCGAAGAATTTCTGGAAAACAGCGCCCGCCTCGATGGCGGCAAAACGGCCCTGGTGGCCGGTGACAAACGTTTCAGTTATGCGGAATTCGACACGGCGGCCAGCCGGCTGGCCTCGTCGCTCGCCGGGGGCGGCATCGTGCGCGGCGATCGTGTTCTCGTCTTCATGAACAATTGCTGGGAAGCGGCGATCTCGCTGTTTGCCATCCTGAAGGCCGGCGCCACCGCCGTCCCGGTCAACCCATCGACCAAGGCCGACAAGCTCGCCTATGTCATCGGCAATTGCGAGGCGGCAGGGATTCTCACGCAGGGCAAGCTGCTGCCAGTTGTGACGGAAGCGCGGACCATCGAGCCACGCCATCTGTTCGTCGCATCGACGACATTCAGGGGCGCAGGCCCCGGCGAAGGCGTCGCCGATTTCGAGACCTGTCTCGGCGGGAGCGGAACCAACGTGGATCATCGCGGCATCGACGTCGATCTGGCGCTGCTGATCTATACCTCCGGTTCGACCGGCCGCCCGAAGGGCGTGATGATGACCCACCGGAATGTCGAGGCGGCTGCGACCTCGATCACCGCCTATCTGGACAACACGGCCGACGATATCATCCTGAATGTCCTGCCGCTTGCCTTCGACTACGGCCTCTATCAGCTGCTGATGGCCGTAAAGCTTGGCGCCACCATCGTCCTCGAAGCCTCCTTTGCCTTCCCGCAGGCTATTTTCGACCGTATCCGTGAAGAGGGCGTCACCGGCTTTCCACTGGTGCCGACCATGGCCGCGATGATCCTGCAGATGCGCGATCTCGAGCCGGACTTCCTGCCGAGCCTGCGCTACATCACCAACACCGCCGCCGCCCTGCCGCCGGCCCACATCGCCAGGTTGCGCGAGCTTTTCCCGCGTGCGACCGTCTATTCGATGTATGGGCTGACGGAATGCAAGCGCTGCACATACCTGCCGCCGGCGGAACTGGATCGCCGCCCCGGCTCGGTCGGTATCGCCATTCCGAACACCGAAGCCTTCGTGGTGGATGACGACGGTCAACGCGTGCCGCCCGGCGTCTCCGGCGAACTGGTGATCCGCGGCCCGCACGTCATGCAAGGCTACTGGCGCAACGACGAGGCGACCAACAAGATGCTTCGCCCCGGCCCCAACCCTTGGGAAAAGGTACTCTACACGGGTGACCTCTTCCGCACCGACGAGGAAGGCTTTCTCTATTTCGTCGGCCGCAAGGACGACATCATCAAGACGCGTGGCGAAAAAGTTGCGCCCAAGGAAGTCGAAACCGTGCTGCACGCCCATCCCGGCATCGCCGAGGCTGTTGTCATCGGCCTGCCCGATCCCGTGCTGGGCCAGGCGATCGCAGCCCTTGTCGTTCTCTCCGATTCGGCGCTGACGGAACGGGACATCATCAAACATTGCGCCGCCCATCTGGAAGATTTCATGGTGCCGCGTCTTATCGAGTTTCGCGACGCGCTACCGAAGACGGACACCGGCAAGGTGAGCCGCAGGCTGGCCGCGGAAACACTGGAGGCTGCCGAATGAACATGCACAAAGCCGATACCGCCACCGCATTCTCCGCCGCGACGCTTTCGATCGACCCGGCCAAGGAAGCCGACAAGATCGTCGCTGCGCTGCGCGAGCAGCTGCGTGGCCCCTTGCGCAAGCGCGGGCTTGTTCTCGGTCTCTCCGGCGGTATCGATAGCAGCGTCTGCGCCGCCCTTGCCGCCCGCGCAGTCGGCGCAAAGAATGTCTACGCGCTGTTCATGCCGGAAAACGATTCCGATCCGGAAAGCCTGCGTCTCGGACGCACCATCGCCGAAACCTTCGGCATCGACAGCGTGGTCGAGGACATCGGCCCGTCGCTGCAGGCCATGGGTTGCTACGATCGCCGCGATGCCTTCATCCGCGAACTCGTGCCGGAATATACCAGCGCCTGGGCCTCGAAGATCGTCATCTCCAGCGCACTGGAAGGCGACGGCTACAATATTTCCTATCTGGTGGTGCAGGACCCGGAGGGCAAGCAGACAAAGCTGCGCATGACGCCCTCCGTCTATCTCGGCATCGTCGCGGCAACGAACATGAAGCAGCGCACCCGCAAGCAGCTCGAATATTTCCATGCCGACCGGCTGAACTACGCCGTGATCGGCACGCCGAACCGGCTGGAATATGATCAGGGCTTTTTCGTCAAGAATGGCGATGGTGCCGCCGACGTCAAGCCGATCGCCCATCTCTACAAGACCCAGGTCTACCAGCTTGCCGCCTATCTCGGCGTGCCGGAAGAAATCTGCAAGCGTCCACCGACGACGGACACCTATTCGCTGCAGCAGACGCAGGAGGAGTTCTACTTCTCCCTGCCCTACGACCGGATGGATCTCTGCCTCTACGGCCTCAACAACAATCTTCCCGCCGATGTCGTTGCCACGGCCGCCGGCCTGACGGCGGATCAGATGACGCGCGTCTGGGCCGATATCGCCGCCAAGCGCAAGGCGACGCGCTACCTGCATCTCGCGCCGCAACTGGTCGAACCGGTCAGCGAGATCGCATCGAAGTAGAGTATGGAGGGACAAGCGGCGGAAGGCGCGTCAGTCGATGTCGCCCGCCGCCAGCCGGCTCCAGTGTTCGCCCGCCACCCCGTTGAAGAATCCGTCGCCATTCTGAAAGGCCTGCAGGATATCCGGATCCTTGGCATGGATGACGCTTGAGGCAATGTGGGTAAAGGATATGCGCCGGCCGAGCATGGCTTCGAGAAGGGCCGGTTGCGTGCGGCCGCGCAGGGCGACGGCGCCCCGCTCCGCAGCATGCGCGATCAGACAATCGATGACCTGCCGCTCCTGACCGGGGACCGCCAGAATCTGGAGAACCCGGCCGATGCGACCCGCATCGCCGTAATAGACGAATCCACCGACAACGGCACCGGTCCGCGCCTCGACCTTGCAGAAAACGGCCTCGCCCTCCGGCCGCGCATGCATTGCATCGCGCAGGATATAGGCAAGCTGATCGTCCGGAAAATCCGGCCGCAGCCGGAATCGCGCCGTCAGCCGGACGAACAATTCGGCAAATGCCTCGACGGATATCCCGGTCGTCTTGAAGCTTCCCTGCCCATTCCAGGACGAAGGGACAGCCGACCATCGCAGATCGTCGCCCCCCATGCGCCGCCGCAGGATATCGTCGGCCTTGCGCGCCAGCGGCCGGAGAAACCGCGCCGCGCCGATACGGCTGCGGCCAAGTTCGACGAAGAAACCGGCTGGACGGATGATGCGAAGCCAGTCGAGGCTGTACTGCGGCAGCGCCACCCCGCGCAGCTTCATCCACATCGAAGCGGATACCTCGCTCGCCGTCTCGCTGAAGGACAGATCCTGGGGACCGGCCAGAAACGCCTTGAGGAGACGGGCACCGGCCAAGGGGTCGGCCTCCCGTCCTTCCACCATAAACGAACCGCAAATCGCAGCACGCAGGTGCCTGCCATCGAATGTGATCGGCAGCCCCGTGGCTCCGACAAAACCCGTCATCTCGCCGCTGTCGTTGAGATGAACGAGCGATGCGATACCGATGTCCTGGCCGGGTGCATCAAGATAGAAATACCGGAGATAGTCCGTCAGACTTCGGCTTGCCGGAGCGCCGGGGTCGCGGAAGACACGTTGAAACATCCCTGCCAGGGCCGGAATGTCGGAGCTTTGCAACGCGCGGATTTCACTCATCAGCTTTTCAGGTTCCGGCAGTGAATGTCTGGCAGTGATTTTCTGAATGTGTTGCTCAGCGCGGGCGCGTCACGCATCGGGCCGTTTCTGAACGAATGCGACGCGCGGCAGGCCGGCTGCATCCTGCGCAAAACGCGCAGGTTCATAGCCGCGCGCCCGTGCCAGCAGCGCTGCGGCCTGCCGGTGCTGTCCCTCGCCAAATTCGAAGGCAAGCCAGCCGCCCGGCTTCAGATAGGCGAGCGCATCGCGGACGAGACGCTGATGAATGGAAATACCATAGGGACCGCCGTCGAAGGCTTCGCGCGGTTCGTTGTCGAGCAGGTGCGCACTGTCGCTTTCGAGACGCTGCGTCGAGATATAGGGCGGGTTGCAGACGATCAGGTCCACCTGGCCTTCGAGATTCTCGCCCGCAAGCCCGCTGAACAGGTCACCCTGCATCACGCGGACGCGGCTGGAAAAACCGCAGCGTTCGGCATTCCTCAACGCAAGGGCCACCGTTTCGTCTGTGAGGTCGCAAGCCCAAAGGCGGGCAGACGGGATATGCGTTGCAATGGCGAGCGCCAGATTGCCGGAGCCGCAGCACATGTCGATGACCAGTGGATTGTCGATCCGCCCCTCAATCAGCCCGACCGCAGTACGGCCGAGAAGCTCGGTTTCTTCTCTCGGAACGAGCACGCCGGCAGCGAGTTCAAGGTCAACCCCCATGAAACGGTGCAGCAGCGGTTCCGTTGGCGCTCCGCTTCGGTCTTCGACGCATACCTTGTCCATCACAAACACAACTCCAACCTGCGATCCTCGAAGTCTTCCGCAATCAATACTCTACCGAAGTAAACATAAACTGAAATCAATTTCATAAAGGCAAGCGTTAACCTCAATATGAATTCCCGGTCTCGCAGCAGCAGATTCGGCCCGAAATTAACGACCTCTGGAGTAAATGAAAGTATAGTCACATTCGGATTCCAAGCAAACAAATGGAACCTATGCGCCTGCAACCATGAGGTCTCATCAAATCTTGCCCGGACAGATAACACCGTCCGGAACGGGAAAGGAGCCGCTGTTTGCAAGAGGAGGGAACCGAAGGTGACAGCGGACGCTTTTCATGCGGCCAAATCGAGATCGCTTCTGTCGATGGTCATGTCCTACATGGCCTCCGGCGGCAGCCTGATCATGAGTTCCGCTGCTCAGTTGCTCACCTTCGCCATTCTGGCGCGCTCGCTCGGTGTCAACGAATTCAGCGTTTTCGTCGCCGTCACGGCGGTCTGCAGCATTGCCGTGCACCTCTGCGGGCTTGGCGGCATGGAATGCCTGGTCCGGCGCGTCGCACGCGATCCTTCGATGTACCCGGTCATGCTGGGGCATAACATCATTCTTACCACCATCAGTGGTGTGGCGCTCGTGCTGCTTGGCGTGGCAATCCTTCCCTTCTTCTTCGCTCTTTCGACCGAACCGTCGCTCAACCTCATCGCGATGACGCTGATGCTGGTCACCAACATCATCTTCGTGCGGCTGATCGTGCTGACCGAGCAGATTTTCATCGGTCATTCCAATTTCGTATCGGCCAATATGACCGTGGTCGGCTTTGCGATCGCGCGCACCGTTGCCGCCGCACTTGCCTGCCTCGCATTCGGCGTCTCGACCGTCGCGGAATGGGCCGTCTGGCAATTTGTCTGCCATGTTCTGGTCGCTGCCATCTGCATCCGGGCCTTGGCGAAACTGGGCCGGCCGAAATTCGAGATCGTCCGGGAAGAGCTGCCGCTCGGCATGTATTTCAGCATCCCCTTCATCCTGCGCGCCGTTCGCCAGAATGCCGATCTTCTGACACTGAGCCTGGTCACCTCGGCGGAAATCGTCGCAAGCTACAGCGTCGCACGCCGGATTCTCGAAAGCAGCTATCTCTCCGTCGAAGCCTTGAACCGGCTGATGTATCCGGGCTCGGCCCGGGCAGCGGCAAACGGCCTTCACAAGGCAATGGACCGCATCCGCAAGGTGCTCATTGCAGCGACCGGAATAAGCCTGGCCGCCGCCACGACCGTGTTCCTGCTCGCCCCATTGCTTCCCTATCTGTTCGGCCATGAATACCTGACGCTCGTTTCGTTCGTCAGGACGCTCTGCTGGGTGGTGGTACCACTCGGCATGTGGTCGATTGCCGTCGAAGCGCTGGGCGCCGCCGGATACCATGCCGCGCGCGCCACCGTCATGGGCCTTGGCAGCATTCTGGGCGCAGCACTTGCCGCCTGGGCGACATGGTACGCTCCGCCCATGGGTACGGTGGTCTCATTCTACGTGATCGAGACCGCAATGGTCGCCGCCGCCTGGGCCGTCTTCTTCCGCTATGCGAAAAAGGACGATGCCGCTGACGCAGGCGGAGCAATGAAGGCATAAACTCAATTTTAAGTTGTTTAGACAATCCTGCTTTGGCCCGTAGATAATCTGGCTTTTCAAAGTCGGACATGAAGAGTGCACTATGACGCTTGCGACAAAAAGCGCATTGAAACAGCCGATAGAACCCTCCGGGCCGTCTGCGGACGACAACCGGCCCGGGCGCAGTGCCGGCGTGGTCCGTGCGATGGAGAGGACCGACCTGTCCGCCGTCGCGCGCCTCTTCACCCAGACGTTCCGCAAGCACCGGCTGCAGCCTGCCCCGGACCTGAGCGGCTATCTCGAAACCGTTTTCTTCACCAGCCCACTCTATTCGCCGGATGTCGGCAGCCTCGTGCACCTGAATGAACAGGGCACGATCGACAGTGCCATTCTGGCAATACCGCTGGAATTCATGGTCAACGGACGCCCCATGACCGCACGGCTTCTCTGCGCATTCATGTCGCAGGGAAAGAGCGGTGCCGCCGGCGCGGCGCGTCTTGCCCGGATGCTGCGCGCAGCCCGCCAGGATTTCTGCTTCAGCGACAATGCCTCGCCCGTCAGCGCCGATCATTGGGTTGCCGCCGGCGGTCTCGCTCTGCCCATCCAGAGCCTGGAATGGCACCGCACTTTCCGGCCAATGGCAGCAGGGCTGGAAAGAGCGCGCGGCAGAATGCCGTTTATGGGGAAACTGCCGCTCCAGCGGATTGCGCGGGTCTTTGATCATTTCATCCGCCGGACGAAGGCGTCCTTCGCTGCCGCACCGCATGAGAATACGACGAGTGCGCCCATTTCCCCGGACCAGTTCGCAGAGCTGGCTCTCGGCATGATGGACCGTTTCTTCGTTCACCCGGTCTTTTCCAAGCCGGAATTCGACTGGCTGATGGCCGCTGCGAGATTGAATACGTCCCTTGGTGCGCTTTACTGCCGGAGTGTTGTCGATGTTCAAGGCAAGGTCATTGGCTGTTACCTCTATTTCGGCGCAGACGGCCGCGACGCGGTGGTGCTCAATGTCTTATGCCTCGAGCGTCAGGAAGCAGCCGTCGTTGCCCAGCTTTTCGCCGATCTCGATGGTCACGGATATGCCGGTGCCCGGGGCATGGCCCAGCCTTTCCTGATGAATGCCGTTCTGCGTCAACGCCATCTGGTTCACAGGCATACCGGCTATTTCTGCCTTTCGACACGGCATGCGGATCTGAAGGCCGCTGCCGTTGGTGACGGCTTTTATGCCGGCGGTCTTGCATCGGAAATCTGGAGCAGGCTTCTCCATGACTTTTGACGGCCAGCCCTTTGGCCTCGGGGCATTTTAACGCCCGGTTTACCATAAGCGGCTAAATATGATGTTCACCTAAAGGGCGGCGTTTGTCTCGACGGACTTACGGCACGCCGCGGAGGCAGAGTGGATGTATACGCCGAAGGAACCGGATCTGCGGCAAGCGACAAAGCGCCCGGAAGCGGCCTTGCGCTCCCGTTCGCATGGCGGCTCCCTGCTCGATCTGGTATCCGACGACAGCGATGACTTCAACCGTGCCGAGTATGCACGCACGTCTGCAGAAACCGCGCGCACGGCGTTTCTGCCGGGCCGGCAACAGGAAACGATCGCCGAACAGATCAACACGCGCCCCACGCCCGCGCCCGTCAAAGGGCAGATCATGGGACATCTCGCAGCGCTTCGCGCGATTGGGCCGGATGATGTTTTCCAGTGGCTCAAGGACGGTTTGCGCTGGATCGTCGGCGCGACGGTTCTGTGTCTAGCGGCGGCCCTCGTCTATGCGCTGACCGCTCAGCCGCGCTACACCGTTTATACCGATCTCGTGATCGATCCCGCCAATCTTCAGGTCGTCAACGACGACGTATTCGGCTCCAATCCGTTGCGCGACTCGCAATTGCTGGAAGTTGAAAGCAAGCTGCGGATCCTGACCTCGCGCAATGTACTGACTCGCGTCATCGACACCATGAAACTGACCGACGATACGGAATTCGTAAAACCGGATATCTTCGCAGCGATCAAGCAGTTGTTCTCGAGCACACCCGAAGACGAGACGGCGCGGGGGAAAATGCTGACCGCGATGCGCGCGCTGGCGGAACGGGTCGAAGCCCGGCGCGAGGAGCGCTCGTTCGTCGTCTCTCTCGGCGTCTACACCGACGATCCGCAAAAGTCCGTGACCTTGTCCGATGCAATCGTCAGTGCTTTCGAGACGGAAATCTTTGAATCCGCCGCGCAGAGTGCCGGCCGGGTCGCGACAACGCTCAACCAGCGCCTCGAAGAACTTCGCCGCAACGTCACCGATGCGGAAGCAAAGGTCGAAGAATTCAAGCGGCAAAAAGGGCTCCAGTCGAGCAATGGCGAACTGGTCAGCACGCAGCTCGCCGCCGAATTGAATACGCAGGTCCTGACCGCCCAGCAGCGCTACATCGAGCTGGAAACACGATACAAGCAGATGCAGGACGCGATTTCGACCGGCCGCGCCAGTTCCGCATCCGTTTTCGCCTCACCGGCCATGACGACGCTGCGGCAGGACTACGATGCGGCTGTCCTGCAGCTGAATTCGCTGACACTG
Organism: Pararhizobium polonicum; assembly: GCF_001687365.1. Taxonomy (GTDB): domain Bacteria; phylum Pseudomonadota; class Alphaproteobacteria; order Rhizobiales; family Rhizobiaceae; genus Pararhizobium; species Pararhizobium polonicum. The sequence continues at coordinate 40,797 of NZ_LGLV01000007.1, read as the reverse complement.
ACATACGGCACCCGCCACCCGCGGATCACGGCTGCCAATTCCGACCTTTCGACGCTGAAGGCATCGATCACCAACGAAGCCAAGCGCATTGCCGATACGGCGCTGGGCGATATGAAACAAGCCAAGTCCACGCTCGACGCGCTGCAGGGCAAGGCGACCGAGCAGCAGTCGACCGTCTACATGGACAATGATTCGCAGGTGCAACTGCGTGACCTCGAGCGCGACGCTCGCGCCAAGGCGGCGCTGTACGAAACCCATCTGACCCGGGCCCAGCAAATCACCGAACAGCAGCAGATCAACACCTCCAACATCCGGGTGATTTCACGCGCAATGCCGCCGAAATCGCGCAGCTGGCCGCCACGAACCCTGCTGCTTCTGGCAGCCGGTGCATTTGCCGGCATCGCCATCGGCATCGGTCTTGCTGTCCTGTCCGGCATGCTCCGCGTTCTGCGCCAGAATCAGCCGCACGCAGGCTGACCCATGAAAACAGCGTCGCCGGACAATCGTGCGCTGCCGGACTTCGGCAGCATTGGGATCGGCGGTATCGGCGCCGGTCCCATCCTGTTCATGGCGATATTCCTGTTTTTCTGGATTTCGTTGACACCATTCGTCGATCTCACCGGCGAGGCCACACTCGATCCGTCGGCCGGCAATTCGAACCGCCTGAACCAGATCGTCTCCCTCAGCCTCTTCGCAGGCACGCTTTGCTACGGCATTTTTCATCCGTTGCGTGCAACCATTCTTCAGCCGCGGGCGCTGCTGCTGCCCATGTTCGGCTGGTTCCTGTTCGTTTCGCTCATTTCCAGCCATCCGATGCTCGGGATCAAGGCCGTCATCCTGACGGTCATGGCAACCATCAACGCCAGCATCTATCTGCTGATGCCGAATTCGGAAAGGCAATTCGCCAAGATGCTGGCGATCGGCACGCTGATCATGCTGGCGACGGCCTATTACGGCATCGTGTTCAAGCCGGAGCTTTCGATCCACCAACTGTCCGAACTGCGCGAACCGATGAATGCCGGGATGTGGCGCGGACATTTCCCGCACAAGAACAGCGCCGCGGCGGCCATGGTGGTCGCGGCCTTCTTCGGCCTTTTCGTCATGAGCGTCTGGTCGCGGCTCGCCGGGATCGCCATCATCGTGCTCTCCGTCGTCTTTCTGATGCACACCGGCGGCAAGACCTCCAGCGCCATGCTGCCCGCAATCCTGATCCTGGCGTGGATGTTCGAGCGCGTCCGGTTTCTGCGCATCCCGATCGTCATCGGCGGCGTCGGCCTGTTCAATCTCTTTGCCGTCGGCTCGGCGGTTTTTCGGCCGCTTGGTAATTTCGTCACATCGCTGGGGATCGACGCCACCTTCACCAACCGCGCCGACATCTGGCGCTTCGCATTCGATGCACTGGCGCAAAATCCGATCACCGGATACGGCATCAAGGCATTCTGGCAGACGCAGGAACTCGTCTATGGCGGCGGCAATGTCGAAACCTGGGCGGTCGCGGCCGCCAACGGGCACAATTCCTATCTCGACATCGCCCTGATGGCGGGCATCCCCGGTCTTGTAATGACGCTCCTGTGGGTTCTCGTTCTGCCGTTGCGCGACATTTCCCGCCTGTCTCCCGCAATCGAGCACTCCCCTCTGACCCGGCTTTTCATCCGTGTCTGGCTTTACCTCATTTTCAATGCCGGTCTCGAAAGCCTCTTCTTCGAAGGCGGCAATCTGCTCTGGTTCACTTTTCTCTTTTGCCTTTATGGCCTGCGTTTTCAGTCGTCAGCGACGCTGACCGAGGATCGCGCCGCTCCCGCTGAAAGGCCGGCACCCCATGTCTGACATTTTCGACAAGGTCACCGCAATCACCGACCGGCTGAACAACCAGCTGATATGGCATTTTGCCAGAACGCGGCGGCCGATCGCAACGGACCGGCCGATCGTGTCCTTCACCTTTGACGACGTGCCGGATACGGCCTGGACGAATGGGGCGGCCATCCTGGAACAATACGGCGCGCGCGGCACATTCTATATCGCCGGCGGGCTGGAAAACAGGATCGAGCCGGATCGCCGGCTGATTTCGGCGCAGGGGTGCCGCGATCTGTTCGAACGCGGCCACGAAATCGGCTGCCATACCTTTTCGCACCACAAGGTCGGCAGCCTGACCAGCCAGGCTTTTGCCGGCGATCTCGATCGAAATGGGACCTTTCTGAGCGATGCCGGCATTTCCCGCCGACCCACCAATTTCGCCTTCCCCTACAATGCCGCATCGCCCCGGCTTCGGCGCGTTCTTCGAAAACGCTATACGACATGCCGGGCCGGCGGCGAGGCGATCAACCGGGAGATGGTCGATCCCCTGATGCTGAAAGCCGTGGAAATTCGCCAGCCGGAAGAGCATGCACGCGGCCTGACACGATGGATCGACGATGTGGCAGCCAATCCCGGCTGGCTGATCTTCTTTACCCACGACATCACAGCAACACCCACTCACTATGGCTGTCGGCCGGAAACGCTCGAACGGCTCGTTTCGCATGCCATCGAACGCCAATGCGATATTCTGCCGGTCTGCGAAGCACTGGACCGGTTCGGTTGGAAGGAGGCCCGCCCTTGACCATCGTGGATCAGACAATCGGCAAGCCGCGGCTCCTGAAGATCAACAGTTACTTTTATCGGAGAGGCGGCGCCGAGGCGGTGTTTCTCGATCACATCGCCATGTTCGAGCAGGCGGGATGGGACGTCGTGCCCTTTGCCATGCAGCACGAACTGAATCCACCGAGCCCATGGTCCGACTATTTCGTCTCCGAGATCGAATACGGCCATGAGACCGGAACGCTGAACAAGATCAAGCAGGTGGCGAAGATCATCTATTCCTTCGAGGCCCAACGCAATCTCCAGCGGCTGATCGAGCGGGTCAACCCGACGATCGCCCATGCGCACAACGTCTACCATCACCTGTCACCGGCGATTTTCTCGACGCTGAAATCGGCCGGAATTCCGACCGTGATGACGGTCCACGACCTCAAGCTTGCCTGTCCCTCCTACAAGATGCTGCGGGACGCGAAAGTCTGCGAGGACTGCAAGGGCGGCCGCATTCACAACGTTCTCGTGCATCGCTGCATCAAGGGCTCCACCGTGCTGAGCGCAGTCGTCCTGGCCGAGACCGCGCTGCACCGAAGCCTGGGGCTGTACCGCAACAATCTCGACCGCCTCGTCGTTCCAAGCCGCTTCTATATCGACAAGCTCGCCGAGTGGGGCTGGCCGCGCGAAAAGATGGTCTACATTCCAAACTTCGTCGATGCCGAAGCGTTCGATACGGGCTGGACGGAGGGGGATTATTTCGTATTCGCCGGACGCCTTGCGCCGGAAAAGGGGATCGATACGCTGCTGCGGGCCGCGGCTCTCTCAAGGCAGAAACTGGTGATTGCAGGAACCGGGCCGGAAGAAGCCGCCTTGAAAGAGCTCGCCCAAACACTTGGTGTGGACGCCGTTTTCGCTGGTTATCTTTCCGGAAAAGCGCTGCACCGCCTGATCGGCGAGGCGAAAGCCCTCGTCCTGCCGTCCGAGTGGTACGAGAATGCGCCGATCAGCGTTCTCGAAGCCTATGCCCTCGGCACCCCGGTCATCGGCGCCAGGATCGGCGGCATTCCCGAGATGATCCATGAAGGCGAGACCGGCTTCATGGCAGCGCCTGCGGATGCGCAGGGTCTGGCAGACGCGCTCGCCGCGATGGATGCCCGTTCGCCGGAAGCACGGCGCAATATGGGCAGCACGGCAAGGCAATGGATCTCGGTCGAATTCTCATCTTCCGCCTATCTGCGGCGGACGACGGAACTCTATTCCAGCCTCGGCGCATCACTGCCGGTTACTGCGCAAGCCCAAACACAACCAAATTGATACACATTTCGGCATAACAACCCAGAATTTCAGCAGTTCGATACAATTTTAACGGTTATATTTCCGCGATTTCAGCCGCTCACATTTAAAACATATCCCGAGGAACCAGGGATGTGGAACAATGAGCACAAAGCCGAACGCTTCCAAGATGGCAATCCTGCAGCCCGAAAATGGGCCGGCAGACCTTCAGAACGATGCTCGAAAGAGCAGCGAAAAACGGCTGGTATGGGACGCGGCCGTGTCAATCGAGATGCAGTCAACGGCACCGGGCACGGCTGTCGAGGCTTCGGACCGCTCTGAACTGCAGCGCATCGCGGTGGAGCCTGTTCCACCGCTGAGCGATGCCTCGCTCTATGAATCCAAGATCGCGTTTGAGAAAGCCGCCAGCCGGCCGCGCGTCATGATGCTTGGAACCAGAGGCATCCCCAACGTTCAGGGCGGCGTCGAAAAGCATATCGAGATGATCGGCACCGAACTGGTCAATATGGGCTGGGACGTGGATGTTATCGGGCGGCGCCAGTATTTGACGAACCCTTCAGAAAACATCTGGCACGGCATTCGGGTAATCCCGCTGTGGGCACCGAAGACGATGATCCTCGAGGCTATCGGACATAGCGTCGCTGGCGTTCTGTTTGCCGCACGCCACAGGCCCGACGTGCTGCATATTCACGCTGTCGGCCCCGCACTGGTTGCCCCACTGGCACGCCTCTTCGGCCTCAAGGTCATCATCACCCACCACGGCTACGATTACGAACGCCAGAAATGGGGACGCTTTGCCAAGCGCATGCTCAAGCTGGGTGAGACATTCGGGATGTACGCATCCAACGGCCGTATCGCAATTTCGCAGGAAATCGTCCGGGCGATGCGTGACGAGTATCACGTCGCCGTCGATTTCGTGCCGAATGGTGTTTCGGTGCAGCAGAAACCCGCGACAACAGGCACGCTCGATGCTTTCGGGCTGAAGCCCCGCCGGTATATCGTCATGATGGCGCGTCTCGTTCCGGAAAAGCGCCAGCACGATCTGATCCTCGCCTTCGCCAAGGCGAATCGACCCGAGACGCTGGTTATCGTCGGCGGCGCGGATCACGAAACCGAATATTCGGCCTATGTGAAGGCCCTTGCGGCCGCAACGCCGGGCGTCGTCATGACCGGTTTTCAGACCGGCGTCTCTCTCGCCGAGCTTTACAGCAACGCGGCGCTCTTCGTCCTGCCGTCGAGCCACGAGGGAATGCCGATCGCGCTGCTGGAGGCGCTCAGCTACGGCCTGCCGGTTCTTGCAAGCGATATCGTCGCCAACCGTGAACTCAAGCTTCCCGCAAGCGATTATTTCCCGATGGGCGATGTGGATGCCCTGACGGCAGCGCTTGAGCGCAAGCTTTCCGTTCCGTTTAGCGAAGACGGCGTGGACGAGCTGATGGGACAGATCCAGACGGAGTACAGCTGGAAGAAGGTCACGGAACGCACGGTGGATGTGTATCGATCCGTCCTGCGCCGCCCGAAACGCTGAGGGCATCCAGCCAAGCCCGCCCTGTCAACCAAATTGCAAATCATTTGCCGGTACCATCACCGGTGTCACAACCCTGTCCGGCAACGCATCGACGATGCTGCGTTTAGACCAGGAGGTCATTTTGAGTGTATCGATCATCATCAAGACCTTGAATGAAGAAAAACGCATTGCCGCGACCATCGAAAGCGCTCTGGCGGCGCTCCCCGGCGGCATCGGCGAAGTCATCGTCGCCGACAGCGGCTCCCGCGACCGCACGGTGGAGATCGCGTCCGGCTATCCGGTCATCGTTGCACAGATCGCACCGCCGGCGCAGGCCAGTTGCGGGATCGGGCCGCAGCTCGGCTTCCAGTATTCGACCTTCGATCATATCTGCCTACTTGACGGCGACATGATCCTCGATCCGCAATTCCTGCCCGACGCACTGCGCTTTCTCGCCGGCAATCCGGATGTCGCCGGCGTCACCGGGCATGTGGAGGAGATGCAGACCGCCAATCTCGAATATGCGCGCCGGGTCCAGCGCAATGCGCCCGAGAACCGGGTGGGCGACATCGACCGGATGAACGGCGGCGGTCTCTACCGGCGCAGCGCCATCGAAAAGACCGGCTATATCTCCGATCGCAATCTGCACGGCTACGAGGAATTCGATCTTGGCGTCCGATTGCGTAGCCTGGGCTGGCGGCTCCATCGCCTCGACCAGCGCTTCGTCAGCCACTTCGGCCATACGTCGAATTCCTACAAGCTGCTCGTCCGCCGCTGGAACAGCAAGTACCTGTTCGGCACCGGCGAGCTGCTGCGCGCATCGGTCGGCAAACCCTATTTCGGTCGGCTGATCGCCGAACTGCCGGAGCTGAAGCTCTGGGCCGCCGTCTATTGCTGGTGGGCTGTGTCCGCCCTCATCCTGCTGCTGGCGCCCGGCATCGTCTCGGGTCTGGCAGCGGTGATCGCGCTGGCTGCGTTGATCGTGCTGTTGATCAGCATCAAGAAGCGCAGCGCTGCCATGGGTCTCTATACCGTCGTCGCCTGGTGTTTCCACGCAGCTGCCGTACCGGCGGGCTTTTTCCGTCGCCGCCTGCCTCCGGATGCCTGGGTCGAAAGCCGGACGATCGGAACCGCTCCATGACGCGAGCGCTTCGATGGGTTGTCGCCGCCATGCTGGCGATCCCCTCGCCCGGATTGGCCTCGGACGAGTGGCTGCCCGTGCGCGAGACCTCAATGGTGCTCGGCGAAGGCAGCCCTCTCGACTTTTCGGCCTTTCTGCCCAACCGTCCGATCGCCGACGGCGGCCAGCTTGTCACCGGCAAACAGGGCCGTCTCGTCCGCGCCGGCGAGCCGGAAAAACCCGTGCGGCTTCTATGCGCATCGCTGGCCTGGAGCCCGGCCTCGGGCGGTTTTCCCAATCATGCCGATGCCGATCTCTATGCGGCCGAGCTTGCCAAACACGGCTACAACATCGCCCGGCTTCATTTTGTCGATGCCAGCCTGATGTTCGGCCGCAGCCGCGATTTCGACTTCGATCCGGAGGTCCTCGACCGCATCCACTACCTGCTTGCCGCGCTCAAACGCAACGGCATCTACTGGATCATGGATGGTCTTTCCTCCTGGCGCGGCGCCTATGGCGGCTATGACGACCGCTGGGATCCATCCAGCGATCTGAAGCTTGCGCTTTATTTCGACGACAAGGCATACGACCACTGGTTGGAGTTCCAGCGCCGGTTCCTGTCCCTGGTCAATCCCTATACCGGCACAGCGCCAATCGATGACAAGGCGCTCGCGCTCGTCATTCTCGTCAATGAGAACAACATCGAATTCGACAGTATCGTGCGCGAGCGGGAGGGAAAGCCGCACTACGACGAGCGCCTGAAGCTGCCGTTCAACCGCTGGCTTGAGAAGCAATATGGCTCCACCGATGCGCTTTCCAGGGCATGGCCCGACCTTGCGGCAAACGAGCGGCTGGAGGATGCATCCGTCGCTTTGCCGCGATCGCGCTATGAAGATTCGCCACGCCTCAAGGATCTCCAGGCATTCTTCGTTTCCGTCGAAACCACGACGGCCGCCCGGATGACCAAGGCTTTGCGCGAACTCGGCTACAAGGGAGAGATCAGCAATTTCAACAACTGGCCGACGATCCAGACGACGCTCAGCCGGCAGGACCTTCCCGTCGTCACGATGAATACCTATCAGGACTGGGTCGGCAGCTACGCGCCGGGCGCGACCATGACGCAGAACAGCTCCATCGATGATGGCGCCGGCTATATGCGCCTGATCGCCGCCGCCCGCTGGCTCGGCAAACCCTTCGTCGTCAGCGAATACGATCATCTGTTCTGGAACCGTTATCGCTACGAGGCTGGGCTGGTAATGCCGGCCTATGCCGCCCAGCAAGGGTGGGATGTCCTGTGCCGCCACGGACATGGACCGATCATCCTCAAATACAACGAGCCCTATGCGCACAAGAAGGCCATGCTGCCCTATGCCATCGCCCTCGACCCTGTCGCGCGCGCCGGCGAGACGCTGGCAGCGCTTCTCTACCGGCGTGGCGACGTCTCAGCCTCGAAACTAACCATTCCATTCCATGTGCGGGGACCGGAGGATCTTGACGGCGACATGCAGGCGCGCGAGCCCGAGCGGCTCACCGAGCTTGCGCTTGTCGGCGCGATCGGTATGGAAAAGGCAAGCGAAGCAGATGGCAGACCGGCTGTCGGGCAACCGCGGTCTTCCGTGGATCCGCAGGCCATCCTCGATGCCGTCAAGGCCGCCGGATTACTGGCGAAGGACAACCAGACCGACCTGAAGACCGGCCTCTACCAAAGCGACACCGGCGAGCTGCTGCTTGACCGCCTGCGCGGGCAATTGCGCGTCTCCACCCCCCGGACGGAGGCCGTGGCCTTTTCCACGCTCCGGGAGCCCGTCAATCTGGGAACGGTAAGGGTCGAGGCGTCGGACGGTGACGGATTGCTCTCCGTGTCCGTGCTGGATGATGCCGCGTCCATCGCGCAAAGCCGCAGGCTCCTCGTCATCTACGCCACCGATGCGCACAACACCGGCATGCGCTTCAGCGATGACGAAGAGAAGGTGATCGCCGACTTCGGCCGGCTTCCCGTCCTGATCCGGAAGGGCTATGTCGACCTGTCGCTCAAGCTTGCGGAAGGCCGATGGCGGCTGACACCGGTCACGCTTAGTGGCGCCACATCGGCGACCGCCACCCAGACGGTATCGCCCGCCGGTTTCCGCATTTCCAACGATACGATCTCCGGCCCGACAACCTTCTTTCTTCTCGAAGCGGACTAACGCCATAGGGCGTAGACCGCCTTCCGCTCATACACAGCCCCCCGTCCAGAACGGGTTCGTGCGAACGCTATGACGGGGACGAAACAGGGGCCGGCGGTCGAAACACGGCCCGACAGCCCTTCCATCCGGCGGCATTTTTGGTATGACCTGCTTCTTTCGAAGGAGTGAAGATGGCTGCGCGAGACAGATACTCAAGGAAGCTGGAATGCGGCCAATGCGGACACGCGGGTTTCGCCGAGGTATCCGAGGATGACGATCCCCGCCGCAAGACACGCGGATTCCAGATCGACGACCTGCCCGGCGGCTTCGAAACCGAGTTTGCCTCCAGCAATCCGAGCAAACACATGATCCGCTGCCGGTGCGGCCATAAATTCCGGTTCGAGCAAAAGACCGCTTATGCTCCCGGAGGAGAACCAAGACGGTGATCTCCCGGTGAAAACCGGTTCATATTTGCTGCGAAGTAACGGAATGCGATCAGGCGTGGAACGGGCAGCCGACTTCTGACGCAGACCTGTTGAAGGTCATCGCCGGCGCCCGTCGAATCTGCCGGGCCTACTTGTTGGCCATCAGCCACATCTTGCCGGCCATCGTTATCTCGCGCGGATCGTTCGATACGTTGTCGTCAAGATGGCTGCGTTCCAGCAACCCGAACTCTTCGAGTTCATTCAGGGTCACCGTTGTCAGGAACCTGATTTTCTGTGGCCGTTCCTGAAACCTGTCGGTCTTTGCATAGGTGACCGTCGCGTTGAGATGGGTCCACTTCTTCGCCGGTTGCGGAAAAAGTTTGCCTTCCTTGGCGAGCTTCAGTCCTCTGATCTGGACCGGCGTGAGTTCGAGCTTAATCATATTCTGTCCTTGGGTAGGCTATCGATCTGAAATGGAGAAAAAAGCTATCAACAGGCAGCGCGGCATGGAACGGCAGCGCCAGCTTGCGAATATCGACAATGCGTCATGAAGAGGGCCCCGATTGGCCGGAACCCTCCTCACAGTCGAAAGTCTAACAGGTTTCCAGATTGGAAACTGGTTACATCATGCCGCCCATGTCGGGCATGCCGCCGCCGGCGGCATCCTTCTTCGGAAGTTCGGCAATCATGGCTTCGGTGGTCACCAGCAGGCCGGCAACCGAAGCCGCGTTCTGCAGGGCCGTGCGCACAACCTTGACCGGATCGACGATACCCATGGCGATCATGTCGCCATATTCGCCGGTCTGGGCGTTGTAGCCGTAATTGTCGGTGTTGCTTTCGAGGATCTTGCCGATCACGATCGAACCTTCGTCGCCGGCATTTTCAGCGATCTGGCGAACCAGCGACTGAAGCGCCTTGCGGACGATGTTGATGCCGGCCGTCTGGTCGTCGTTGGCACCCTTGAGGTCGAGAACGATCGAAGCACGCAGCAGAGCCGTACCGCCACCGGGAACGATGCCTTCTTCGACGGCAGCGCGCGTTGCATTCAGCGCGTCGTCGATGCGGTCCTTCTTTTCCTTGACTTCGATTTCAGTCGCACCGCCGACGCGGATGACGGCAACGCCGCCAGCGAGCTTGGCAAGACGTTCCTGCAGCTTTTCCTTGTCATAGTCGGACGTGGTTTCCTCGATCTGCGCCTTGATCTGGGCGACACGGCCATCGATCTCGGCCTTCTTGCCGGCGCCATCAACCAGGATGGTGTTTTCTTTGGTGATCGTCACCTTTTTCACGCGGCCGAGCATGTCGAGCGTGACATTCTCCAGCTTGATGCCGACATCTTCGGAAATCACCTGACCGGCCGTCAAAATGGCGATGTCTTCGAGCATGGCCTTGCGGCGATCGCCGAAGCCCGGCGCCTTGACGGCAGCGATCTTCAGGCCGCCACGCAGCTTGTTGACGACGAGCGTTGCAAGAGCTTCGCCTTCGACGTCTTCCGAGATGATCAGCATCGGCTTGCCGGTCTGAACGACAGCTTCCAGCACAGGCAAAAGAGCCTGAAGATTGGAAAGCTTCTTCTCGTGAAGGAGAACATAGGCGTCCTCGAGCTCGGCAACCATCTTTTCCGGGTTGGTGACGAAATACGGGCTCAGGTAGCCGCGGTCGAACTGCATGCCTTCGACGACTTCGAGTTCGGTGTCGGCGGTCTTGGCTTCTTCAACCGTGATGACGCCTTCATTGCCGACCTTCTGCATCGCTTCAGCGATGTACTGGCCGATTTCCTTTTCGCCATTGGCGGAGATCGTGCCGACCTGGGCCACTTCATCCGAAGTGCTGATCTTCTTGGCCTTGCCGACAATGTCCTTGACGACTTCGGCAACGGCAAGATCGATGCCGCGCTTCAGGTCCATCGGGTTCATGCCGGCGGCAACGGCCTTGGCACCTTCGCGAACGATCGCCTGGGCGAGAACGGTCGCCGTCGTCGTGCCGTCGCCGGCAATGTCGTTGGTCTTCGAAGCAACTTCGCGGACCATCTGGGCGCCCATGTTTTCGAACTTGTCTTCGAGTTCGATTTCCTTGGCGACAGTTACACCGTCCTTGGTAATGCGCGGTGCGCCATAGGACTTGTCGATGATGACGTTACGGCCCTTCGGACCGAGCGTGACTTTGACGGCATCAGCGAGAATGTCGACGCCGCGCAGCAGCTTTTCGCGCGCATCGCGGCCGAATTTGATTTGTTTGGCAGCCATAGAAAGAACTCCCGGGCTCATCGCCCAATGGTCTTCACAAAAAGGGATAGAAAGAAACGACCGGCTATCAGCCGATAACGCCCATGATGTCGGCTTCCTTCATGATCAGAAGGTCTTCGCCGCCAAGCTTGACTTCAGTGCCCGACCATTTGCCGAACAGAATGCGATCGCCTGCCTTGACGTCGAGCGCAATGATCTTGCCGCTCTCATCGCGGGTACCGGTGCCGACGGCGACGATTTCGCCTTCCTGCGGCTTTTCCTTGGCGGTATCCGGAATGATGATGCCGCCCTTGGTCTTGGCTTCAGCCTCGATACGGCGCACGACCACACGATCGTGCAGCGGGCGAAAATTGGTGCTTGTCATGTTTTGGATTCCTTGATGAGATCACAGCCGGATGGCTTATCCCATCCGTGATCAGTAGCACTCTCTTGCCTAGAGTGCTAGCGATCATTCCATGGCAGACCGGATGTCGGCCAAAACACCCGGAATCGATTGGTAGTGTCCCACCGGTTCTGCTATCAGCGTTTCAGCTTACTGCACGAAAGAGACAGTCCATGAATGCGATGCCGTTTCCCGGGACGATATTGTGACGCAATCCGTTGATACGGCGTTTCTTGCGTCCCTAGGCTGGTCCGATTTCTTTGCGTCCCAGATAGCACCCGACGAAATCGATCTGGTGCCGTTGCGCATCGCCGAAGTCCATCGAGCCAGACTGACCGCGATATCGGCGGCTGGACCGGTCAGGCTGCCCCTGGCTCACAAAATCAACACCGCCGATTTCGCCGTCGGCGACTGGGTGCTTGCCGATCCCCGGAGCCATCTGCTCATCCGCCGTCTTGACCGCCGGACCGTGTTGCAGCGCCGGACCGAAGGCAGGCACGTCCAGCAGCTTGCCGCCGCCAATGTCGATACGCTGTTCATCGTCACATCCTGCAACGCCGATTTCAGCCCTGCCCGGCTGGAGCGCTATCTGGCGCTGGCCAATCAGGCGGGGACGAACCCGGTGATCCTGCTGACCAAAGCCGACACGACCGACGACGCCGGCACCTTCGAGCAGCAGGCACGCGGGTTGCAGCGCGACCTTGAGGTCGTGGCCCTGAATGGCCGCTCCGCCGATGCCGCCGGCATGCTCACCCCATGGTGCGGCGCCGGGCAGACCGTGGCGCTGGTTGGATCATCCGGCGTCGGCAAGTCGACGCTTGTCAATACGCTTGCCGGCCTCAGCCAGGATGCCGATGCAGCCCAGCAGACCGGAGACATCCGCGAACACGATGCCAAGGGGCGCCACACCACCACCGCGCGGTCGCTGCACGCCATTGCCGGCGGCGGCTGGGTGATCGATACGCCGGGGATGCGCACGTTACATGTCAGCGACGCATCGGACGGGATCGACACCCTGTTTTCCGAAATCACCGATCTTGCGCCTCTGTGCAAGTTCCGCGATTGCACCCACGACCATGAACCGGGCTGCGCGGTTCGGGCGGCGGTGAATGCCGGCACCCTGGACGCCGACCGGCTGGCCCGCTGGCGCAAGCTGCTCGACGAAAACGTCAGCAACACGCCGGTACAGACGGGGCCGCGCGGCAACAAAATCAGCCAGAAGAAAAAATACTGAGCATCATTCCAGCCGGCGGCGGCTTCCCGTCAGCGTCGAGGCCCTGATACTGAAACCCGCTCATCGGTTCAGCGATTTCCACCCCATTGATTCATCCCTGCCCGGCATTGTACGGATTCATCCGAACCTTCATATGCCCTTGCTCCAGCGCAGGGCTTCGTTCCAGAGGAAGCGGACATCACATGAGCAAACGGGTCATCTTTACCGGCGGCAGCGGCAAGGCAGGCCGCCATGCCGTTCCGTATCTGCAGAACAAGGGGCACGAGATCCTTAATCTCGACCTTGTACCGCTCCCCGGCGTGCGGACGCTGATCACGGACCTGACCGACAGCGGCCAGACCTTCAACGCCTTGTCGATGCATTTCAGCGGCGACGACCTGCAGACGGGAGGCGGACCGGCCAAGGTCGATGCCGTCGTACATTTCGCAGCGATTCCGGCCCTCTTCCTCAAGCCGGACAACCAGACCTTCGCGGTCAATGCGATCTCGACCTACAATGTCATCGAGGCCGCCGTGAAGCTTGGCATCCGCAAGGTGATCATCGCGTCGAGCGAAACGACCTATGGCGTCTGTTTTGCCGAAGGCGACAAGGATTTCCACACGCTCCCGCTCGAAGAAGACTACGACACAGACCCGATGGACAGCTACGGCCTGTCCAAGGTCGTCAACGAGAAGACCGCGCGGGCATTTGCGATGCGCAGCGGGATCGACATCTATGCCCTGCGGATCGCCAACGTCATCGAGCCGCATGAATATGACCGTTTTCCGGGTTTCCTCGCCGATCCGGCATCGCGCAAGCGCAACGCCTGGAGCTACATCGATGCCCGCGATCTCGGGCAGATCGTCGACCTTTGCTTGCAGGCCGATGGCCTCGGCTTCCAGGTTTTCAACGCCGTCAACGACACCATCACAGCCACCGAGCCAACGCGCGCGTTTCTTGGCCGCTGGGCGCCGAACACCCCCATCACGCGGGACCTCGGCGAATTCGAAGCTCCCCTGTCCAACCGGAAGATCCGGGAGGTCCTTGGCTTCAAGGAAGAACACAACTGGCGCAAATACGTCCCCGGCGTTTGACACCGCTTTCCAGGGGATAAGCCGGCAAACGACGCAAGCGCCTGCTGCAACCACATCCGCAAATCACTGTGCGCGTCTCGACAACGCCGTGAAATTGCTGTAGCGGAGTTGATTAATCGATTAATCAACTCCGCCGGATCGAATGGCCACTGTGCGCACAGGATCGAATCTCAGTCAGATCGCCGCTTCGCTTGGCGTGTCTGCCGCGACCGTTTCCAATGCGCTCTCCGGAAAAGGCCGGGTTTCGGCCGAGCTTGCGGAAAAGATCCGCGCCACGGCCGCCGATCTCGGCTACACGCCAAGCCTCACCGGACGGGCCCTTCGCACCGGACGCACCGGTGTCCTCGGTCTGGTGCTTCCCGACATCGCCAATCCGCTCTTTCCGCAGATCGCCCAGGCGATCGAATTTGCGGCAAGCAATGCCGGCTACGGCGTCCTGATCGCCGACTCGCGCGGCGACGTTGCCATGCAGACGGAAGCCATCAACCGGCTGATCGAACGCGATGTCGACGGCATCATCATCGTGCCCCGGCGTGGAACCCGCATTGCCGATATCGGCTGCCCGGTGGCGGTGATCGACAGCCCCTCCACCCCCGGCAACACGGTCTCGGCCGATCACTGGCAAGGCGGACAGGCAATCGTCGAGCATCTGGCATCGCTTGGACACCGCAAGTTTCTGCTGATCGGCAACAATCCCGCATCGAATGTGCAGAACGACCGCATCGGCGGCATGAAGTCCCGGCTGCCCGAGGGCGCCCATGCGGATGTGCTGTGGATCGAAAGACACGAGCAGACGCATGGCAAGGGAAGCCTTCTCGGGCTCCGTCAAAAGGCTGACGAAGGCTTTACCGCCTTTGCCGCCGTCTCCGATCTGCATGCGCTTCGCGCGCTGACGGAATTGCAGCGCGCCGGTGTCGCCGTGCCGGAGGGGGGCAGCGTGACGGGTTTCGACGACCTCATCTGGTCGTCGGCCGTAACACCCGGTCTGACAACCGTTCGGATGAACATGACGGAGATCGCCGAGATCGCCATCGCGGCTCTGGTGCGCGTCATCGAAGCCGATCCCGTTTCCAGTTCCGGCATACCACGGACTGCGACAGGTACAGTCGCTGCCGCCGGGCGGCCGGGTGTGCCCATGCAGCTGGTGGTCCGGCAGACATCGGCACCGCCACCCCCCATCAACCGCGCATGACCCAGAAAACCGCCAGCCAACACATTCCAGCAGGAGAACGCATATGAACAAAATGCTCTTTTCATCGGCCGCCATGCTGATGCTGACCATGGGTGCCGCCCATGCGCAGGAAAAGACCCTGACGATTTCCGTCTATGCTTTCGCGCAGGACGAGTTCAAGGAGATCGTCTACGATCCCTTTGAAGCCAAATGCGGCTGCAAACTGGTGGTGGAAACCGGCAACAGCGTCGAGCGTCTGGCCAAGATCGAAGCCAACAAGGCCAATCCGGTGATCGACATGGCCGTGGTTTCGATGGCCGACGCACTGTCGGCGGACCGGGGTGGTTTGATCGAGAAGATCGACACGTCCAAGCTCACCAATTTCGACAAGCTCTACGATATCGCCAAGGATCCGAACGGCGACGGCATGAGCGTCGGTTATACCTTCTACGCAACCTCGATCGTCTACCGCACCGACAAGATGAAGATCGAGTCCTGGGCCGATCTGCTGAAGCCGGAATATGCCGGCCATGTCGCCTTCCCGAACGTCACAACCAACCAGGGACCGCCGGCCCTCTACATGCTGGGCAAGGCGCTCGGCAAGGATACGCCCGACCTGAAGGGCGCAATCGAAGCGGTTGGCGCGGCGAAGGACGGTATCGTCACCTTCTACGTCAAGTCCTCACAGCTCGTTCAGCTGATGCAGCAGGAGGAAATCTGGGCGGCACCGATCGGCCGCTTCTCCTGGGCGCCGTTCACCAAGCTCGACCTGCCGCTGGGCTGGGCGACGCCGAAGGAAGGCCAGACCGGCGGCATGAACGTGATGGTCCTGACCAAGGGCTCGAAGAATCAGGATCTGGCGCTAGAATTCATGGACTTCTGGCTCTCGACCGACATCCAGACCAAGCTCGCCGAAAAGCTGGTCGACAGCCCGGCCAACAAGGAAGCCAAGGTTTCCGACGCGGTCGCGGGCAACATCACCTATGGCGAGGAAACCGCCAAGAGCCTGAAGCTGATCCCTTCAGCCGTGGCGCTCGACAACCGCGATGCCTGGCTGTCCGAATGGAACGCCAAGGTCGGCCAGTAACCGCCCATACGAATGCCTCCCAAGGCGAGGGGCGCGGCCTGCGGACTTCGGTTCGCTGCCGCGCCCCGACTGAAACAACCACCAACGGTGGGATGCTGCTGCCACAGCCCCTCACCCTAGCCCTCTCCCCGCTCGCGGGGAGAGGGGACTACAGAGTTTGCTGCTTGTTCCGTCTCCCCGCCTGCGGGGAGAAGGTGCCCGACAGGGCGGATGAGGGGCGGCCGAGAAAGAATATTTGAAGACGGGCACGCGCGCCGTGCCCAACGCCGGAGACGACCAACCATGTTCCAGAACCGGGCAGAAGCACTGGCGCTCGCCCTGCCGGCCGCGATATTCGCCGGGCTGGTCTTCCTCGTGCCAGTCATCCTGCTGTTGTCGGAAGGGTTTCGCTCGGCGGATGGC
The DNA here is from genome assembly GCF_001687365.1 of Pararhizobium polonicum. GTDB lineage: Bacteria > Pseudomonadota > Alphaproteobacteria > Rhizobiales > Rhizobiaceae > Pararhizobium > Pararhizobium polonicum. The sequence goes on along the minus strand of NZ_LGLV01000007.1, from coordinate 24,127 downwards.
TGGAGCCTGTCGGCCTATACGGATTTCTTCTCGCAACCGCTGAACCGGACGGTCTTTCTGCGAACCCTGAAGCTCGGCGCGCTCGTCACCGCTGCAGCTGCCGTGATCGGTTATGCCACGGCCTATGCCATCGTCAGCCTGCCGCCGGGCGCCAAAGGACGGATGATCGGCCTTATCGTGCTACCGCTGATGATTTCGCCGGTCGCCCGCACCTATGCCTGGATCGTCATTCTCGGCCGCACCGGCATCGTCAATCAGGCGCTGATGGCGATTGGCCTGAGCGATGAGCCGATCCGCATTCTGTTCAGCGAAACCGCCGTTTTCATCGGCCTCCTACAGCTCTTCCTGCCACTGATGGTGATCTCGCTGATCAGCGCGCTCGAAAACCTGCCCAAGGATGTCGTGCCCGCCGCCCGCGTGCTCGGTGCCAACTGGTTGCAGGTGTTCTGGAAGGTCATCCTACCGCTGACCCGCGAAGGTCTGGTGGTCGGCGGAACGCTGGTCTTCACCGGTTCGATGACGGCTTATATCACCCCGGCCATTCTCGGCGGATCGAAGGTGCTGATGCTGGAGACGCTGCTCTACCAGCAGGTCACCGTCGCCAACAATTTCGTTTCGGCCAGCGTTATTGCCTTCATTCTGATCGTCATGAGCTTCGCTGCCAATATTCTCCTCAAGCGGATCGCAACGGCGAGGAACAAGCGATGATCCAGAGACTGTTTGCCCCGATCACGCTGCTTCTGGTGCTGATCTTCCTGATTGGGCCCTTCCTGATCATCGTCGCTGCCTCATTTTCGGCCGGCGATACGCTGGCCTTTCCGCCGCAGGGCTTTTCGTTCAAGTGGATCCTCAAGGTCTTCACCGTCGAGAGCTTTCGCGACAGCTTCGTGATGTCGATGTTCCTGGCAATCGGTGGCACGTTCGCGGCTCTTCTGCTCGGTATTCCCGCGTCCTATGCCATGTCGCGCTACAAGCTGCCATTTTCGGAAACGGTCCGCACGATCGTTTCGGCACCGATCATCGTGCCCGGCATCATCGTCGGCCTGGCGCTGCTGCGTTATTTCGTCGTGCCGATCGGGCTGTCGATCACGCTGGCACTGTTCCTCGCCCATACCGCGCTGGTTTTGCCCTATGCGGTGCGGGTGGTCTCGGCGAGCCTCAACAATCTGCGCTCGGATATCGAGGAAGCGGCGGTGCTGCTCGGCTCGTCGCGGCTCGGCGCCTTCTTCCGGGTGGTGCTGCCCAATATTCGCGGCGGCATCCTGTCGGCCTTCATTCTCGGCTTCGTCACCAGCTTCAACCAGGTGCCGGTCTCGCTGTTCCTCTCCGGCCCCGGCGTGCGCACCCTGCCGGTCGATATGCTCGGCTATATGGAGATCGTCTTCGACCCGTCGATCGCCGCCCTGTCTTCGCTGCTCGCTTTCCTCTCCATCGGCATCGTCTTTGCCGCCGAACGTTTTCTGGGGTTCTCCCGTTATGTCTGACACATCCTTTCTCATCCTCGACAAGCTTTCGCTGGCCTATGGCAATACTGTCGCCGTCAAGGATCTCGATCTTGAGATCAAAAAGGGCGAATTGCTGGCGCTGCTCGGCCCCTCCGGCTGCGGCAAGACCACGACGATGCGCTCGATCGCCGGCCTGATGACCCCGGTTGGCGGCCGAATCCGCCTCGACGGCGCCGACATCACCCGCGTCGCTGCCAACAAGCGCGCGGTTGGGCTGGTGTTCCAGTCCTATGCGCTGTTCCCTCACCTGACGGTCTTCGAGAATGTCGCCTTCGGCCTCAAGCTCAAGGGCATGCGCGGCACCGAACTGGAGGCTAAAGTCTCGGCCGGTCTCAAATCCGTCGGCCTAGCCGCCTTCGCCGATCGCAAGACACCGGAACTGTCCGGCGGCCAGCAGCAGCGCGTCGCGCTCGCCCGCTCCATGGTCATGGAGCCCAAGGTGCTTTTGCTCGACGAACCGCTCTCCAATCTCGATGCCCGCCTGCGTCTTGAAATGCGCACGGAATTGCAGCGCGTGCAGAAGGAAAGCGGAGTGACGATGATCTTCGTCACCCATGATCAGGTCGAGGCTTTGGCGCTGGCCGACCGGATCGTCGTGATGAAGAACGGCGCCATCGAGCAGATCGGCACGCCCGAGGAGATCTACAATCACCCGGTCTCCAGCTTCGTCGCCGATTTCGTCGGCTTTGAAAATATCTTCGCCATCCGCGACGGCAAGCTTGTCGCCGGCACCGGCGAGGTCTTTCTTTCGGGAAAACTTCCCGAGGCAGCCGGACTGGCCTGGCGCCCGCGCGCAATTTCTCTGGGCTCCGGCCCCTTGAAGGGGATCGTGCGCGGCGTTTCCTTTGCCGGCGGCACGCGCGAATATGTGCTGGAAACGCCACTGGGTATCATCAAGGCGGAAGTGGACGCGACCTTGCTGGCGCATGCGCTTGGCTCGGACGTTGCGTTCGACCTCCCGGTCGAAAGCGCCGCGCGCCTCAAGCGGTTCGGGTAAGCCGCCATGGGTGTCTGGATCGATACGGATATGGGATTTGACGACATCGCGGCCATTCTGGTGGTGATGCATGCGGGCATTGCCATCGACGGCATATCGCTGGTGTTCGGCAATACGCCGATGGAACAGGTACGCCGCAATGCAGCGGGTGCGGCAAAGGCCTTCGGCTGGACTGTCCCCATTCATGCCGGGCGCAGCCGCCCGGTCCTCGGCGCACTGGAAACCGCCCAGGCAATCCTCGGCGAAACCGGCATTCCGACGGCGGGGTTGACGCTACCGGAGGCGGATGATCCGGCAAGTGATGACGCCTTTTCCACCCTTTGCGCCTGGCTGGAAAACGGCCCTTCGCCGCGCCGCATTCTCGCGCTTGGCCCTCTTACCAACATCGCGGCTCTCGCGCTGGCGCGGCCCGATCTCGCCGCCCGGATCGATGACCTGACCTGGATGGGCGGCGGGCTGTCGCGTGGTAACCACACGGCATCCGCCGAGTTCAACGCGCTTGCCGATCCGGAAGCCGTGGCGATCGCTCTCGCCCATGGCCTGCCGCTGCGCATGGTCGATCTCGATTTCTGCCGCACGGTTCTGGCATCCCCCGAGGATATCGGGCCGATCCGCCAGGCAGGCGGGGCCAACGCGGCACTCCTCGCCGACATGCTCGCGGGTTACATCAATATCGGTGTCAGCCGCGGCCGACCGGCGATGGCGGTCTACGACCCATCGGCTGCTGCAGCCTTCGTCCGTCCCGATCTCGTCACCTTCCACCCCGCAAGGATCGACATGGAGCTTGCCGGCTCCCTGACGCGTGGTCGCACGGTGGTGGAAACCCGTGCCAGCCACGGCGCCTTTAATGCCACATTCGCGGCCGACTGCGACGCAGCGGCGATCAAGGCAATCGTTCTCGACGCCTTGCTGTGGGAGGCGCAAAAATGACGAACCTTTCGGCACAGGAACCCGCCGACCTCAACGATGCCGATCTGCGCACTCGTGCGATTGCGGCGGCAAGGGGCGATGCTCCCTTCGATACCCTGATCGTCAACGGCACGCTCGTCGATATGGTCACGGGCGAACTGCGCGCCGCCGATATCGGCATTGTCGGAGCACTGATCGCCAGCGTCCACCCGACAGCGGAAAGGAACGATGCGACGGATATCATCGATGCCTCCGGCGGTTTCATTTCACCGGGCCTGATCGACACGCATATGCATGTCGAAAGCTCGATGGTGACGCCCGCAAACTATGCCAGGGCCGTGCTGCCGCGCGGCGTGACGACCATCGTCTGGGACCCGCACGAGTTCGGCAACGTCCATGGCGTGCCCGGCGTGCGCTTTGCCGCCGATGCCGCCCGCGCGTCGCCGCTGCGCATCATCCTGCTTGCCCCTTCCTGCGTTCCCTCCGCACCGGGACTGGAGCTGAACGGCGCCGATTTCGATACCGATGTGATTGCCGATCTTCTGTCCTGGCCGAAAATCGGCGGCATCGCCGAAGTGATGAACATGCGCGGCGTGATCGACCGCGATCCGCGCATGAGCGCCATCGTTCAGGCGGGGCTCACCTCCGGAAAGCTGATCTGCGGCCATGCCCGCGGCCTGACGGATGGCGATCTCACCGCCTTCATGGCGGCCGGCGTTACCTCCGACCACGAACTCGTCTCGGCGGAAGACCTGATGGCCAAGCTGCGCGCCGGACTGACGATCGAGCTGCGCGGCTCCCACGACCATCTGCTGCCGGAATTCGTCGATGCCTTGAACAGGCTCGGCCATCTGCCGCAGACGGTGACGCTCTGTACCGATGATGCCTTTCCTGACGATCTTGCTGCCGGTGGCGGTCTGGACGACGTGGTACGGCGGCTGGTGCGCTACGGACTGAAGGCGGAATGGGCGCTGCGGGCAGCGACGCTCAATGCCGCGCAACGGCTGGGCCGGCCCGATCTCGGCTTGGTGGCTGCGGGACGGCGGGCCGATATCGTGGTGTTCGATAATCTTGCCGACCTGCGCGCCCGCATCGTCGTAACCAACGGCGTCCCGGTGGCCTGGGACGGTCACATGCTACAGGAGATCACGCCTGCCGATACAGCCGCGCTCCAGCATTCGATGAAGATCGAGCCGCTCACGGTCGATGATTTCCGTGTTTCTTCCGGTGAAAAGACCGTCCGGATCGCCACCATCGACCAGCCGCGCTTTACCCGTTGGGGCGAAGCGAAGGCGGAAGTCCGGGATGGCTTCGTGGTGCCACCTGCGGAAACGACGCTGATTGCCGTGGCTCACCGCCACGGGCGCGGTGACAGCCGTCCACGCGTCGGATTTCTTCGGGGCTGGGGGGGCTGGCGCGGCGCTTTCGCCACCACCGTTTCCCATGACAGCCATAACCTCACCGTGTTCGGCAGCAACCCGGAAGACATGGCGGTTGCCGCCAATGCGGTGATCGCAGCTGGCGGCGGCATGGCGGTTGCGTCCGGCCGCAAGATCGATGCACTCCTGCCGCTGCCCCTTTCGGGCCTGGTATCCGATGCGCCGCTCGATAATGTCGCCCGGGATTTCGCAGGCATTCGCACCGCCATGGACGGTATTGTCGAATGGCAACCGCCTTATCTGGTCTTCAAGGCCTGCTTTGGGGCGACCCTTGCCTGCAACACCGGCCCGCACCAGACGGACCGGGGCATTGCCGATGTCGAAACCGGAACGCTGCTGGAAAGCCCGATCTTGGCCGGCACCTGATATCGTCGGCCGGAATGTTCAGGCGGGTTTCAGCTCCTGTTCCACCAGCGTCGTCCAGAAGGCAACGCCGGGGCCAATCGCCTCGTCGTTGAAATCATAGGCGGTGTTGTGGTGCAGCGCGCCATCGACGGCGGGGCCGTTGCCGAGCCAGACATAGCAGCCCGGTACTTCGCCAGCGAAGAAGGCAAAATCGTCGCCCGCCGTCGAGGGCGGAAAGACGGTTCGCAGCTTGTCGCCAAAAACCGCTCCGGCAGCCTTCAAGGCGCGGGCTGTCGCGTCTGAATCGTTGACGACAGGCGGGATGCGGCGCTCGAAGCCGTAGTCGACGGCAATTCCGTACATCGCGGCCGTGCCGTGCGCCAGCCGGCCGATTTCCGTTTCCAGCTGATCGCGCACGGCAGGCGAATAGGCCCGCGCCGTGCCGCCGATGTCCACCGTATCGGGGATGACGTTCAGGGCTTTCGGGTTACCGGCCTGCACCGAACAGGCGCTGACCACTGCCGGCTGCAGCGGATCGACGACGCGCCCGACGATCGTCTGCAGCGACGCGAGGAAGGTTGCGGCCGCGGTGATCGGGTCCTTGCCCAGATGCGGCTTGGCGCCATGGGTGCCGGTACCCCGGAAAGTAACGCGCCAGCTGTCGGAGGAGGCAAGCTGTGGGCCCGCGACGACGGCCATCTCATCCGCATCGAGGCCGGGCATGTTGTGCAGGCCATAGACGGCATCGCAGGCAAAGCGTTCGAACAAACCTTCTTCGACCATGCGTTTGGCCCCGCCGCGTCCCTCTTCCGCCGGCTGGAAGATGAAATGCACGGTGCCGGAGAAGTTGCGCGTCCTGGCCAGATAGCGTGCCGCACCAAGCAGCAGGGTCGTATGGCCGTCATGGCCGCAGGCATGCATCTTGCCGTCGATTTTGGACTTGTAGGGTCGCTCCGCCAATTCCGGCATTGCCAGCGCATCCATATCGGCGCGAAGGCCGATGCTGCGCGTGCCGTTGCCGATTTGCAGCGTGCCGACCACACCGGTCCCTGCCAGCCCGCGTGTGACCGAAAGCCCGGCCTCTTCCAGCAGGTTCGCGACGATGCCGCTGGTGCGCTCTTCTTCAAAGCCCAGTTCGGGATGAGCATGCAGGTCACGACGCAGCGCCGTCAGGAAAGACAGATCGGCGGTCAGGGGTTCAGGCAGGCGCATCGGCAGGAAATTCCTTGAATCATGGGCAAGTCTGCTGTTCGTCAGGGAGGGATAGACTTTTCCTTGACGCTCTTCGGGTATAGAGCAAAACCACGCAAAATCGAACACCTCCCGTGCAGTTTAGCCGAAGGGCGAGCCCGCCCGATCGAAAAGGAAGACACCGTGCAGCCGCATGATTTCTGGCAGGAACTCCATCCGGCAGACACATATGATATCCGCAAAAGCCATACGGACTTTTATCCTGCGATCCTGAGCGATGGCCGCCAGCTTCGCCTGCCGATCCGCCCCCTCTCCGACGGCGAGCACGCACTGGCATCGCTGATCGTCAACCAGGCGAGCTTTGCCGTGCAGGACGCTCTGGCCGTCCAGCTCGCCGAAAAACTTGGGCCCTTCAAGCCCGATGTCATCGTCGGTCTGCCAACACTCGGCCTGACGCTGGCAAGCGCGGTAGCGCGGGCGATGGGCCATAGCCGCTATGTTCCGCTCGGCACCTCGAAAAAATTCTGGTACCGGGCCGATCTGTCGGTGCCGATGTCATCGATCACCACGCCGGACCAGACGAAACGGCTCTACATCGATCCGCGCATGCTGCCGCTTGTGGAAAACCGGCGCGTCGTTCTCATCGATGACGTCATTTCCAGCGGCACATCCATCGCCGCCGGCCTGTCCCTCCTGGCCATCGCCGGCATCGAACCCGTGGCCATCGGCGCCGCCATGCTGCAGTCACGGCGTTGGGTGGAACAGTTGACGGCTTTGGGCCGCCACTGGCCGGACAGAACCGTCGGGGTTTTCTCAACCCCCATACTCTCGAAATCGCCGGACGGCGGCTGGAATGCCGGAAGCGAACCCCGAAAATAGTTTTCGACGGGTCCCGCACAAGCGGTTTTCGCCATCTTTAAGAGGCATGAAATCCACTCGATCGTTGGAAGAAAGTCACATCTTACACGAGAAGTTGTGAACCCGTTCGATGTTGGCATTGTCATCGGCAAGATTGTGTTACCCTACGCATCAAGAGCATGGAGCGATCGCCGAGGACGGTGATTCGGGCCTGAGCGAGGCTGTGCGATCGTCAGCACACGCCTGTTCGACGAGGTCTGGGATCCGTCGATGCCGCACAAGCGATGCGGTGGCCATCGTTGGAATATTCGCTGCAATGACAAATATTTGAAGGAACTTTTGAGGGCACGATAACGTTAATCTCGTTGAGCGAGCCGAGAGGCAGCGATCCCGTCTCAACGAACCGGCCGCGGGAGAGCATGATGCAAAAAACCCAGTCCGATGTCTTCGATCTCTTTTCGGAGATTTATACCAGCGCAGCGCAGGAGGAGATCAGTCTCCAGGAATATCTCCTCGCATGCCGCGACGACAAGAGTATGTACGCTACCGCACAGGAGCGCATGGTCGCCGCGATTGGAGAGCCCAACCTCGTCGAGACAAGCGCCGATGAACGTCTTGGCCGAATCTTCTCCAACCGGACCATCAAAATCTATCCGGCCTTCGCCGATTTCTACGGCATGGAAGACACGATCGAGCGCATCGTCGGCTATTTTCGCTATGCCGCCCAGGGCCTGGAAGAGCGCAAGCAGATCCTTTATCTGCTCGGCCCGGTCGGTGGGGGCAAATCGTCTCTCGCCGAGCGGCTGAAGAAGCTGATGGAGCAGCGGCCGATCTATACATTGATGGTTGGCGGCCAAATCAGCCCGGTCTTCGAATCCCCCCTCGGCCTCTTCCATCCCGAACGCATGGCCGACCTTCTGGAAGACAAATACGGGATCGCCCGGCGGCGCCTCACCGGCATGATCTCGCCCTGGGCCACCAAGCGGCTCGACGAGGTCGGCGGCGACATCTCGAAATTCAGCGTCGTCAAATTGATGCCGTCCCGCCTGCGCCAGATCGGCATCGCCAAGACCGAACCGGGCGACGAAAACAATCAGGACGTTTCGGCGCTGGTCGGCAAGGTTGATATCCGCCAGCTGGAAAACTTCAGCCAGGCCGACCCCGATGCCTATTCCTACAGCGGCGGGCTGAACCGGACCACGCAGGGCCTGCTCGAATTCGTAGAAATGTTCAAGGCCCCGATCAAGGTCCTGCATCCGCTTCTGACCGCAACCCAGGAAGGCAATTACAACGGCACGGAAAATTTCGGTGCCTTCCCCTATCAGGGCATCGTCGTTGCCCATTCGAACGAGTCCGAATGGCTGCAATTCAAGAACAACAAGAACAACGAGGCATTTCTCGACCGCATTCTGGTGGTCAAGGTGCCCTATTGCCTGCGCATCACCGAGGAGCGGCAGATCTACGAAAAGCTCCTTCGCGAAAGTGCGCTTGCCAAGAATCCTTGCGCACCTGAAGTGCTGGAGAACCTCAGCCGCTTCACCGTTTCCACCCGGCTCTCCGTGCACGAAAACTCGCCTCTCTATACCAAGATGCGGGTCTATGACGGCGAAAACCTCAAGGATGTCGATCCGAAGGCGAAATCGGTACAGGAGTACCGCGACGCCGGCGGCGTCGATGAAGGCATGAACGGCGTCAGCACCCGTTTCGCGTTCAAGGTTCTGTCGGAGACCTTCAACTACGACACCAAGGAAATCGCCGCCGATCCCGTGCACCTGATGTATGTTCTGGAACAGGCAATCAAGCGCGAGCAGTTTCCCAAGGAAACCGAAGCTGCCTATCTCGACTTCATCAAGTCGGAACTGGCGGCGCGCTATGCCGAGTTCATCGGCCATGAGATCCAGAAGGCCTATCTGGAATCCTACAGCGAATACGGCCAAAACCTGTTCGACCGCTATATCTCCTATGCCGACGCCTGGCTCGAAGATCAGGACTTCAAGGATCCCGACACCGGGCAGATCCTCAACCGGGGCATTCTCGACAACGAGCTGTCGCAGATCGAAAAACCGGCCGGCATCGCCAATCCGAAGGACTTCCGCAACGAGGTGGTCAAGTTCACCTTGCGCGCCCGCGCCAAGAACAACGGCCGCAACCCCTCCTGGATGAGCTACGAAAAACTGCGCGAAGTCATCGAAAAGCGGATGTTCGGCCAGGTGGAGGATTTGCTGCCGGTGATCAGCTTCGGCTCCAAGAAAGACAGCGCCAGCGAAAAGCAGCATGCCGAATTCGTCCATCGCATGATCGAGCGCGGATACACCGAGCGACAGGTCCGGCGTCTGGTCGAATGGTACATGCGCGTCAACAAGGCAGGATGAAGACGCCTCTGTCGGGGCAATTGTCAGCCTTGTGATCTGGAGTCCGCGTTCAGTTCTCAGTCGAAGGGGTAGAGCATGATGTTGCCGGAAAACCGCGTCGCCCAGTCCGGCCTCATGCTCCAGAGGTAGCCAATGCCGAATTTCATCGATCGCCGCCTCAACCCGAAAGACAAGAGCCTCGGCAACCGGCGACGTTTCTTGAAGCGGGCCCGCGAGGAGCTGAAACGAACCATCAAGGAACACGTCAAGACCGGCAAGATCGCCGATGTGGATAGCGGGCACAAAGTCCCCATGCCCGCCCGCGGCGCCGACGAGCCGACCTTCCAGCCCGCCCGCGGCAGCGGCGACCGGCAATATGTCCTGCCAGGCAACAAGGAATACACACAGGGCGACCGCATCGACAAACAGCCTGGTGGAGCTGGCGGCACGGGCTCGGCCGCCGGCACCGGCCGGGGCGAAGACGATTTCCAGTTCCTCCTGTCGCGCGAAGAGGTACTCGATCTCTTCTTCGAGGATCTGGAACTTCCCGACATGGTCAAGCTCAGCCTCAAGGAAGCCGTCGCCTATAAGCCGCGCCGGGCAGGTTTCGCCACCAGTGGCTCGCCGACCAACATCAATGTCGGGCGCACCATGCGCAACAGTTACGGCCGGCGAATTGCGCTGCAGCGGCCGAGCCGAAAGGTGGTCGAAGCAATCGCCGAGGAGATCGCCAGGCTGGAAGCGGAAACGACCCCAGACGCGACGCGGCGTCAGCGCATAGAGGCGCTGCGGGAGAAACTGGATCTGCTGGAGCGCCGGCGCCGCCGCATTTCCTATGTCGATCCGGTCGACATCCGCTTCAACCGCTTCGAGCGCCAGCCGCTGCCGAATGCCAACGCGGTGATGTTCTGCCTGATGGATGTGTCGAGTTCGATGGGCGAGCGGGAGAAGGATCTTGCCAAGCGCTTCTTCGTGTTGCTGCACCTCTTCCTGAAGCGCCGCTACGACCGGATCGACATCGTCTTCATCCGGCACACCGACGAGGCGGGCGAGGTCGATGAGGATACGTTCTTCTACAGCCCGCAAAGCGGCGGCACGGTCGTATCCACCGCTCTGGAAGAAATGCAACGCATCATCGAGGAGCGTTACCCGGCTAAGGAATGGAACATCTATGCTGCCCAGGCTTCGGATGGCGACAATATCTCGCGGGATTCCGAACGCTGTGCAGCGCTTCTCAACGGACCGCTGATGCGGCTCTGCCAATATTATGCCTATGTCGAAATCATCGACGAGCGCGAAACGGAAATCTTCGGCTCGACCGACAACGGCACCTCGCTCTGGCGTGCCTATCGCACCGTCGACGGTGAATGGCCGAACTTCCAGATGACGCGGATCGCCAGACCGTCCGATATCTATCCTGTCTTCCGAAAACTCTTCGCCAGACAGCCAACCCTGCAATATCGCAGCTGAACGGAGCCAGGGATGGGAAAAAGCGCCGCTTCGAAACTGCTGTTTCACAGCTCCGACTGGAACTTCAAGACGTTGTCGCATGCCTATGATGCGATCGAGACGATCGCGCTCGATGAACTCGGGCTCGACGTCTATCCCAACCAGCTCGAAATCATTTCATCCGAGCAGATGCTCGATGCATACTCTTCGGTCGGCATGCCGCTGATGTACCAGCACTGGTCCTTCGGCAAGCGGTTCGTTTTCGAGGAACATTCCTACCGCAAGGGCCATCATGGCCTTGCCTATGAGCTGGTAATCAACTCCAACCCTTGCATCACCTATCTGATGGAAGAAAACACCATGGCCATGCAGACCCTGGTGACCGCCCACGCGGCCTTCGGCCACAATCATTTTTTCAAGAACAACTACCTGTTCCGGCAATGGACCGATGCCAGCGCCATCTTGAGCTATATGGAGTTTGCCAAGAAATACATCACGAAATGCGAGGAGCGGCATGGAACGTCCGCCGTGGAGGCCGTCCTCGATTCCGCTCATGCGCTGATGGATCAGGGCGTTTTCCGCTACCGCCGTCCGCCACGCCTGTCCTCGAAAAAGGAGCAGGAGCGGGCCCGCGAAAGACTGGAATACGAGGAACAGACCTATAGCGACCTATGGCGCACACTACCGCGCGCAACCGGGCGGCCCGACCCGGCAGAGGCCGAACGCGACGCGCTCGAACGAAAGAAGGTGCTCAATCTGCCGGAGGAAAACCTGCTCTATTTCCTCGAAAAGAACAGCCTGATCCTGGAGCCATGGCAGCGCGAGCTGCTGCGGATCGTCCGGGTCATCGCCCAGTATTTCTATCCGCAGCGGCAGACCAAGGTGATGAACGAGGGATGCGCCACCTTCGTTCACTACACCATCATCAACAGGCTGTTCGACCAGGGCAAAGTCAGCGAAGGCGCCATGCTGGAGATGCTCCACAGCCATTCCAGCGTGGTCTTTCAGCCGCATTTCGACGATCCGCGCTTCTCGGGCCTCAACCCCTATGCACTCGGATTTTCGCTGATGCAGGAGATCGAACGTATCTGCAACCACCCGACATCGGAGGATCGTGACTGGTTTCCGCAGATCGCCGGCAGCGGTCAATGGCGTGAAACCCTGCTCGATGCCTGGGCAAACCACCGGGACGAGTCCTTCATCCTGCAATATCTGAGCCCGCATCTGATCCGCAAATTCAGGCTGTTCCTGCTGACCGACCAGTCGGACGAGAAATATTGCGAGGTCGCCTCGATTCACAACGAGCGCGGTTACGAGGCGATCCGCAAGGCGCTGGCCAAAAGCTACGACGTCGGTGCCAACCAGCAGGATATCCAGGTGGTGGATGTGGATCTGCTCGGCGACCGCCAGCTGCGCCTGCAACACACCATCAAGAACGGTGTCCTGCTGGAGGAAAGCAACCGTGACGCAACGCTGCGCCACATCCGCCATCTCTGGGGCTATGACGTCAGCCTCGCCGGCGTCGACGCGGAAACGGGAGCCGTTCGCTATGAGTGCTCGACCGCGCAGTTGAGCAGCTAGACGGGTAGGCTCACACAACACCGCACATCATCCCGGGCGGTTCAAATTTCGCGGCTGTCCTTGAAGCGATACCAGGGCAGGATGAGGCGCGCGATACGGGATGTTATCGCATGCAACGGTACCGGCGGCGGTTCGGTCGGGCGCACGGCAAGCTGATCGTCGGGCACGCCATCGATGGCGTCCGCCAGCACGGGGCCCATGGCGCAGGCGAGCGCCAGGCCGCGCCCGTTGCACCCGATCCAGGCGCAAAGACCGTCTTCGCGCCGGTGCAGGTGCGGCAGCCTGTCGACCGTCATGGCAATCCGGCCGCGCCAGAAGAATGCCATCGGCTTGTGCGGCAGCGCCGGAAACATCTCCCGCAACCGCCTGGCCACCAGGGCCGGCAGGCGCGTGGCAGCACCGAGCTGCACCGCCAGCGCGGCACCTGAAACCAGCCGGCCATCGCGGTCCTTGCGGAAATACCGAAGATCCATGCGGGTATCGGACGCGGCCTCGTCACCGGGCAATATGCGTTCGGCAAGTTCACCCAGCGGCTCCGTCGCCGCCTGATAGGAGGTGACAGGAACAATCGACCGGCGGAGCGACGGCCACAGATTGCCGGTATGGGCAGCCGTGGCAAGTGCCAGTTTCGGCGCCCTTATCCGGTCTTGCGGGGTCTCGATCAGCCAGGTGTCTCCGTCACGCTCTACGCGCAATGCCGGGCTTTCCTCAAAGATGGACACCCCTTCCTGCACGGCTGCCCGGGCAAGACCGAGGGTAAAGGCATAGGGATTGATATGGCCACCGCCGCGATGCTCCCAGCCGCCATGATAGCCTCCTGCGCCAAGACGCGCCTCCATCTCCCTAGCGGAGAGAGCCGCGGCCGGTGCACCTGCAGCCGCCCACTGTTCGGCAAGACCGGCGACTCGGCGCGCGCGTCCTTTACTGTGGGCCGGCTGCAGCCAGCCGTTCCGGCGCGCATCGCAATCGATGCCATAGGTCTCGACAAGGGTGAAAAGCGTGTCGGCGGCACCCTGCACCAAAGCAATGAAACGCTCACCTCTCTCACCCGGCCAAAGCGTCCTGATCGCCGCCGGTCCGTGCCGCGTAAGCGCCGATATCACCTGACCGTTTGCACGGCCGGAGGCGCCATATCCGATCTTTACGGCCTCCAGCAACACCACCTTTCGGCCGCGCCGCGCCAGTTCCAGAGCCGTGGCCAGCCCGGAAATACCGCCGCCGATCACCACCACGTCAGCCTCGATGTCCCCGCGCAATTCGGGCGCTTCGAAACGCTCGCGCGAAAGCGCCATCCAGAGCGGCGATGGTTGATCCACAGGCCACGCGGTCATCGGCTCACCATATCGATAACGATCCCGCAGGCGTCGCGCAGATCGTAGTGAGCGGGCGCGCTGCCCGTCAGAACCAGCCGGCCATCACCGGACGAAACGGCGATGCCGCCACCACCGAATGCGGCGGCAAGGCGATCCAGCCCCGTAACGACGGGAATATCCACCGATGCCAGGCCGGTAGCGCCATTTCCATGGCGCATGCTATCCGCAAGCCAGAGCCTGTCAGGGGTATGATGCTGGCAGGCAAGGCATTGCAGGCCCGGTGTCGCCACCGGATCGATCCGCACCACGGAAAACCGGAGCTCGCCATACGGCGTTTCGCGGGAGAAGTGCCGGGCAGGTTCGATTCCGATCCCGGCCTGTGTCAGGCTTTGTCCGGAAGACTGGATGTCCTCACTGCGAAAGGCAAGGCCCCGAATGCCTTGCCCTTTTTCCAGAAGCCTGCGCCAGGCAAGATTGGCCGGCGTCTCCGTCTCTATTCCCATCAACTCGATATAGGTCCCGTCGAGCATCACGCAGCGATTGGCCGTTCCCATCGCCGGGCTATGGCTGGCTTTCGCCGTGACGTGGAAGCCAGCGCTCTCGAACGCGGCACCAGCGCGCGCCAGATCCGGCACCAGCAAAACGACGTGATCGATCGGCAGCGTGAGCATCAGGCGGACACCGTCATCTTGTCGATGCCATAGAGACGATCAATGACCAGCAAAGCAATGACGGCCATGACCAGCTGCAATGTGCTCAGCGCGGCAATCGTCGGATCGAACTGGTTTTCCATGTAGCTCAGCATGACCACTGGCAGCGTGTTGGTGCTGGCGCTTCCGAAAAAATAGCTGATCGGCAAATTATCGAAGGAGGTCAGGAACGAGAACAGCGACCCCGCCACGATGCCCGGCCTGATCAGCGGCAACGTCACGTGCCAGAATACCTTGAGCGGACTGGCGCCGAGAATGGACGCCGCTTCCTCATAGGCGCGTGGAATTCCCTGATAGACGCCCGCCACCGTGCGCACCACATAGGGAAGGCAAACGACCGTATGGATGATCAAAAGCGCGGTGAAGGAAATGCCGATCCCCAGCCAGGACAGGAAGAACAGCGAGGCGAAACCGATGACGATCATCGGCATGGACAGCGGCGACAGCAGAAATGTCATGACCGCGTTTGCCCAGCTGGCGCGTGAGCGCGCCAATGCCAGACAGGCCGGAACGCCAAGCAGGCAGGAAAGCAATGTCGCGCCGATCGCCACCTCGATGCTGACGATAAGCGCATCGATGAACGGCTGATATTCGAAGATCCGTGCAAACCATTTCAGCGACCAGCCCGGAATCGGAAAGGCGATGAAGCCGGCGGACGTGAAGGAGACGACGACAACGACCAGGATGGGCGCCAGCATGAAGACGAAAAACAGGACGACGAAAGCGAAAAGCCAGAAATTGATCCAGTCCCTTTGTGCGTGCCGCATGATCATGCTCCCTTGCGGCGCACGAGGCGCAGTTGCAGCCACAGGCACAGGACTGCGATGACCAGCAGGATCGTGCTCATCGCACTTGCCATCCCGAAATCGCGGGTCGTATTGAACTGCTGGTAGATCAACAGCGGCAGCGTTTGCAGTCCACCGCCCAAAAGCACCAGCGTTACGAAGCTGCCATTGGCGATCATGAAGACGAGGATCGCGCCCGTGCCGACCCCGTCAAGCGACAGCGGAAGCGTGATTTCCCAGAAGGTGCGAAAGCGCCCGGCACCAAGGATCTTGGCGGATTCTTCAAGGCGACGGTCGAGCCCCTGCAGCACCGAACTGATCGACAGGACCATAAACGGCACGAGGACATGGACCAGCGCCGCAATGGCGATCCCGGGAGAATTTGTCAGCCGCAGCGGCGCGGAGAGGATGCCGAGTTGATCGACGAGCAGGTTGTTGACCAGACCGCGGCGGGCAAACAGGACCTGCCACCCGAATGTCCGCATGATGATCGAAGTCAAAAGCGGCGCGATCAGCAGGAAGATGACGAGACCGGACCACTTGCCGGCCTTGCGAACGAGGAAATAGGCGACGGGATAACCGATCACGATCGAAATGACCGTCACCACCACCGAGAGAAGGAGCGTCTCGCCGATGACGCGGAAATAAAACGGATCCGTCAGCAGCGACACATAGCGCGACAGCGTAAAGCCGCCGCCGGCAGGATCGGCAAAGCTGCGCATGCCGTTGTCGATCAGCGGCAACAGGAAGAATGCCAGCAGAAACAGCATCACCGGAAGCGCCAGAAAAAACGGCTTCAGCGCTGGCTGTATCCTTGCTCGCGAAACTGCTGGCATCTGACTGTCGGGCATTGTCCGTTTCCATTGCGAAAACCGGGGCCGCATCGCCGGTTCGAGCGGCGCAGCCCCAGCGGAGTGTTAGCGGCCGATCTCACGGTTCCAACGATCGACCCATTCGTTGCGCACCAGCGCAATCTGTTCGTAAGGCGGGAACGCCGTCTTTTCCCACGGCGTCACGCGCGGCTTCAGCTTTTCGCTGTAGACCACATCAGTATTGGTCACGCCGTAGTTCATGATCTCCGCGAACTTCGTCTGGTTGGCGGCATCAAGCACCTCGTTGATATAAGCCCAGGCGAGCGGGTTGGCGTTCTTCGGCTTCTGGATGGCGACGCCGTTCAGAGAGCCGCCTTCTTCCGGATTGATGAAATCGATCCAGGTCGCGCCGCTATCGTAATGGTTCCAGGTGCGCCCATCGAAATAGATACCGACATCGGCCTCGCCGGACGACAGATGGTTGAAGAAATCGTTGGGACCTGCCCAGAAAACCAGATTGTCCTTCATCTTCTCCATGGCCTTGAAGAAGGGATCGACATTGTCGACACCACCGCCGAGCGCCTTTGCCATTGCCCAGATCAGCATGATCGGCGTGACGGCATAGCTGATCGATGGAACGGAGGCGACGAACTCGCCCGCCGATACCCGGTCGACGAATTCGGCGAAGGACTTCGGAGGGTTCTTGACGCGCTCCTTGTGGAAGGTGATGCCGCCGACGCCGTAGTCGAACAGCGTGCCCTTGCCCATGACGGAATCCGTCAACGGCTGGGGGATCTTCGCCAGATTGGGCAGGTTGGCGATCGTAAAGTCATCGACAAGGTCGGCTTTCGCAGCCGTCAGCGCCAGATCCGGCGTCATGATCAGAACGTCGAGCGGCGGCTTTGCCGGATTGGCCTCCACCTGGGCAAGCCACTGCGGCGGCCCGCCGAGCGAGACATTGGCCTTCGCCCTGTTTTTCGCCTCAAACGGCGCCACGAAGCAGGTTCGAACCGCTTCCTCCCACACACCGCCAAATGCGGTGACCGTGATTTCAGCGGATTGGGCATTGGCAAACCGCGGCAAACCGCCGGTCATCAGACCTGCGCCGAGCGCGGCGGTCCCGCCAAGAAAATTGCGTCTTTTCAAAAGCGTCATCGGAGTTCTCCAGAAGGTTGGAACGAAGCGGCACATAAAATTAGTCGGCTAATTTTTTAAAAGCTTGCGGCGAACGCCTCCAGCTTTTCACGAGCATCACGGACAGCTTCCTGGCTGGCGGCCACCCGAGGGAAGGCTTCCGGCACATAGGCCAAGACCGCCTCGAATATCTCCTTCCGGCGGCGCTGACGAACCGCGCCGGGCAAGGCGATCAGCCCCTGATTCAACCTGTCCATGACAGCCGCTGTGAAGACGCCGTCCCAGCGTTCCCGCTCTGGGCCTTGCGCGTTCGAGGCATTGCTGGGCGCAAGCGTCTGACGGCGTATAGCGGTTTGTTCCTGATCAACCTCGCCGTCGCGGATCACGACCCCATAATCGGCCTCTGCGCCTTGCGGACTGATGAAGCCATTCTGGACATCCCGCGTCACCGCCTCCAGGTCGCGAAGAGCCGGATCGCCCCAACCACCGGCGCCCGGCGTCAAAAAAGTCACCGTATCGCCGGCATTGACGTTGAGGACGTCGATCTTTCCAAGATGACGCTCATCGGCCTTGCCGCGATTGACGATCAGCGCGCCGGGAAGCCCCGGCTTGCCGCCGTTCGATCCCCACGGCCGGAAGACCAGACGCTCCAGACCGCGCCCGAGCACGTTGGAATCATCGGTGAGGATGCGGAAGGTCAGTTCCATGCCGCAACCGCCGCGCCATTGACCGGCGCCGCCGGAATCCGGGCGCAGCGCATATGTCTGAATCTCGATGCCAAGCTCCGCCTCGACCGTCTCGACCGGATTGTTGGCGAGATTGGAAATACCGCTGTCGCGGCAATCGACACCGTCATGGCCGAAACGTCCGCCGGTGCCGCCGATCATCGGTTCCACGACCTGAACACGCCGGCCTCCCCGCCCATCCGGTTCGGCCATCACCACCGGTATGACCGTGCCAGAGGACGCCGCCGGCATCACCTCCGGCAGCGCCTTGCCAAAGGCGCCGTTCAGGACGTCGTTGACCCGGATTGCCGCGGCATGCCGCACACCGGTCGCTGCCGGCTCCTGCGGATTGACCAGACTGCCCTCCGGCGCGGTGATCCGTACCGGATCGAGCAGGCCGACATTGAGCGGCGCCGTTGGATCGAGCGTGTTGACAAGTGCCAGAATACGCAAGGTGAGCCAGGCATGCGGACGGCCGCGCGAGGGGATGTTCATCGCCGTCGAGACCTGCGGATCCGTTCCGGTGAAATCGAGATGCACCTCGCCGTTTTCGAAGGTCACAGCCAGGGCAACACGCACAGGAACGCGCGTTGCCGCATCGTCGTCCAGATAGTCGGAAAAAGCATACGTACCGGCCGGCACGCGCTTCAGAACGGTGCGGGCCTTTTCCGCCGCATAGGCAACCAGCTCGACTGCCGCGGTGGAAACTGCCTCGGCACCATGCTGCGCGATGGTCTGCTCGAAACGGCGGCGGCCAGCAGCAAGGGCCGCGAGCATGGCGCGGATATCGCCCATGTTGGCATCAGGCGTCCGGCTGTTGGCATCCAGGAACAGGCGAACCTCCTCCGTCATCGCGCCACGCTTCATCAGCTTGACGGGCGGGATGCGCAGCCCTTCCTGGAATATCTCGGTATTGACCGGAGAAATACTCGACGGCACGCGTCCGCCGACATCCGAGCAATGGACGAAGCACCAGCCATAAGCGACGATCCTGCCGTCGTGAAAATAGGGCTCGATCATGTGAAGGTCGGGCAGATGCGTCGCAAGCCCTTCCGATCGGTAGGGGTCGTTGGTCAGGATGACGTCGCCCGGCTCCAGCGGCCCGACCGCGGCGATCGTCGGTCCGCATTCCAGCCCGACGAAGCCGGAAACCCCGATGGAGCGCGGATAGGCAAAAAAGCGCCCGTCCAGCCCCGCCAGCGCACAGGCAAAGTCCGCCGTTTCCTTGACATAAAGCGTCCGGCCGGTGCGCTGAAGCGTCAGGCACATTTCCTCACTGACGGCAGCCAGCTTGTTGCCGAGGATGGCCAGTGTGATGGAATCAAGCTTCATAGCGCTGTCTTTCCAGGTGAAGATTGCCGGCGGCATCCGCCCTGGCGGTCCAGCCGGGCAGAAGGATCGTCGTGGTATCGTCCTGCTCGATGATGGCCGGCCCCCGGATCATGTCGCCGGCGCCGAATGCACTGCGGAGATAAACACCGGCCTCGAGCCAGGCGCCTTTTCGAAACAGAAGACGCTGCTCTTTCCGCCTGGGCGTGCCGGTGCCGGCGGCGATCACCGGTTCCGAAATCTTTGCGGTCACCCCGACAACGGCAAGCCGCGCCGTCCCAAGCTCGATCTCGCTGCCCGTATCGCGGAAACCGTAGATGCGCTCATGCTCGCGATGAAACGCCTCCGCCACGCAGACGGCCTCCGTGCAATCCTCGGCAAGCTGGACACGTAGTTCGTAGGCCTGCCCCGCATAGCGCATGTCGGCCGCCCGCTCATACCGGCGCTGCTTGCTCTGTTCGCCTTCCCGATCAAGCCACGCGCTGCCCTCGGACGACAGCTCGCCGAAGACACCCTGCAGAAATTCCGCGCTTTGCGCGTCGAGAGGCCGGCGCAGGCTGCGCACGAAATCGCGCCGCAGATCCGCAGCCGCTGCCCCCAGCGCGCAAAAGGTGCCGGCTGCCGGCGGAATGACGATACGGCCGATACCGGTTTCCTCGGCCAGCAGATTGGCATGGGTCGGCCCCGCACCGCCGAACGGTACGAGGGCAAACGCCGCCGGATCGAGACCGCGCGAGGCCAGCGTCTTGTAAAGCTCGGTCGCCATGCCGGCGGTGGTGACCGCCAGGGCGCCTTCCGCCGCACGCTGCGCTGCATCATCGCCCTCAAGGCCAATCCGCGCGCCGATCGTGGCAAGCGCGGCTATCGCCGCTTTCCCATCGAGCCGCATGCGCCCGCCGAGAAAGCCACCCGGATCGATATAGCCCAGCGCAAGATAGCAATCGGTCACGGCCGGTTCGGTGCCGCCCCGTCCATAGGAAACCGGCCCCGGCATGGCGCCCGCGCTGCGCGGGCCGACTTTCAGCACACCATAATCGTCCACCCAGACGATCGACCCGCCGCCGGCGCCGATTGCCGAAACATCGACGACCGGAAGAACCAGGGGAAGCCCGCCGATATCCGTTCGGGTTGCAAGCTGCGCCGATCCGGCACTGGCAACGGCGATATCGGACGACGTGCCCCCCATATCGAAGGTGATGATCGATTGAACCCCGGCGGCCTCGGCAAGACGGGCCGCTGCCATCACACCGGAGGCCGGGCCGGACAGGATGGTCTCGACCGGCCGGTCTTCAGCCGACGAAAGGCTGAGGGACCCTCCGTTCGAAGCCGTGACAAGAATGGGCGCGACAACGCCGTCGCGCGCAAGGCCACTCTTCAATCCGGCGAAATAGCGGTGCATCAGCGGCTGGATATAAGCATTGAGGCAAGCAACCAATGTCCGCTCATATTCGCGAATTTCAGGCCAGATCGCCGCCGCCGAGCTGATCGCAAGACCGCCGGACCTCACCGACAGGCGCGACGCCAGATCGATCTCGATTGCCGGCGCCGTATAGCCGTTGATAAGCATCAGGGCAGCGGCATCGACGTTAAGCGCCCTGATCTGCGCCGCCACACGGTCGATTTCCGCGTCGTCCGGCGCAATCGTCATCTCGCCATCGGCGGAAAGACGCGCATCGATCTCGACAATCCGGAAACGCGGTACCAGCGGCTCTTCCTTGCTGGCATGGAAATCGAACGACGACGGCATGCGGCTGCGGGCAATCTCGAGGATGTCGCGAAATCCGCGGCTGACCACGAGCGCGATCGTGGCTCCACGCCGCTGGATGATCGCGTTCAGTCCGATCGTCGTTCCATGCATGATCGTCGCGATATCGCTCGCTTGCAGGCCTGCCTTGTCGAGCAGGGACTGCAGCCCTTCGATCAGAGCCCGCGACGGATCGTCGGGCGTCGACGGCTCCTTGTAATAGGTCAGCGTTCCGTTGCGCGGATCGGACAGCACAAAATCCGTGAATGTGCCGCCGACATCGATGCCGATGCGTGCGCCGGTCTTGTCCATAGTCGTCATTCCAACATTACTCCGGCCGCACAATGACGGCATCTTCAGGCGCCCAGCCGAGCGCCGTTTCTTCACCGAGCCCAAATGATACCGACCCCAGAGGTCCGTCCGCTTGCCGGTAGACGAAAAGCTCCCGCTTCAGGGAAGGTACATCCACCTGATAGGCAGCATAGTTTCCGCGAAAGACGGCGCCAGTGATCCGTGCCTCGAATTGCGGGCCATTCGCCGGTGCCACGCCCAGCGTCATGCGCTCGGGACGCACAGACAGCGTCAATGTCGCACCGGGCTGCTGCGGACGATCGAGACGGACAGCGGCCGGCACAGCACCGCCGGGCAGCATCAAGGCCACACCGTCTGGGGAAACCGTTCCTTCGAAGATGTTCGACGTTCCCAGGAACTCTGCGACGAACCGCGTCTGCGGCCGATCATAGACCTCGCTTGGCGTTCCGATCTGCAGGATCCGGCCGTTGCTCATGACCGCCACCCTGTCGGACATGGACAGCGCTTCCTCCTGATCATGCGTGACGAGCAAGGTCGTGATGCCGAGGCGCTGCTGCATGCCGCGGATCTCGAACTGCATGCTTTCGCGCAGGCTCTTGTCGAGCGCGCCGAGCGGTTCATCCAGCAGCAGCACCTTGGGATTGACCACCAGCGAGCGGGCAAGCGCCACACGCTGCTGCTGGCCACCGGAAAGCTGGGCCGGATACATATCACCGCGCGATTGCAACTGGATCAGGTCCAGCATGTCAGCGCAGCGCCGGTCCCTTTCGGCAGCGCCGACTTTCGCCATACGCAGACCGAAGGCGATATTCTCCGCGACAGTTCGATGCGGAAACAGGCTGTAGTTCTGAAAAACCATCCCGAGATTGCGGCGATGCGGCGGCAAATGGGTTATCTCCGCCGCGCCGATGCGGATCGAACCCGCGTCGGGCCGCTCGAAGCCCGCGACCATCCGCAAGGTCGTCGTCTTGCCGCAACCTGAAGGCCCCAGAAGAGCCACCAGATGTCCGCCGTCTATCTCCAGATCGAGACCGCGGACAGCCATCGCCTTTCCATAGGATTTGGAAATCCCGGAAAGCCGCAGGTTCGTTGCCTTTTCAAGCGCAGTGCTCATACCATTCACTCGCCCGGACCGGGATTTTTCGCCCGCAAAATTTCCGTCAATGCCCTATTTCCATCATTCTTTTGTAGCGCTACAATTTATGGAAAGACGAAACGAGTCAATATGGTTTTTGATCGTCTGCTTACGCGAAGGCACGGCATGTTTTGCAATCACCAAACCCCAATGGCGAGCAGTGATCGATGACCAAAGGGCCCGGGCAGACCGGCACGGTCGTCACCATGCATTCCATTGCCAGTGCCGCCGGCGTCTCGCCGATGACCGTATCCAACACCTTTCGCCATCCCGCCCGCGTTCAGGAAGAAACGCGCCGGCGCGTCATGCGGATCGCCGCCGAGATGGGCTACGTCCCCAACCATGCGGCCGGAAATCTCGCCTCGGGACACAGCCGGGTTATCGGTGCCATCATTCCTTCGATCAAGAATTCGAGCTTCTACAAATATGTCCGCGGCATGCAGGATACGGCTGCGGCTCAGGGTTACGAACTGATCCTCAACCTTGCCGATACGGCGCTTCACGAACAGGCCGCCATTCAGACGTTCATCGGATTGCGCGTTGCCGGTATCGCCCTCGTCGGCGACGAGCACGAGCCGGCAGCCATAGATCTGCTGAAAAAGACCGCCATCCCCGTCGTGGAATCCTGGGTTCAGGCCGGTCCGATCGACATGGCCGTCGGCCATTCCACGACCGCGGCCACCAAGGCGATCCTTGATGTACTGCTCGCGCGCGGATACCGGCAGATCGGCTTCATCGGATACGAGGGTGCCGCGTCGCGCCGCTTTACCGAGCGGCTGCCGATGTACAGGTCCGTTCTTGCTCAGTCCGGATTATCGTCCGATCTCGTGCACCTGGCGGACGAAACGGACGGGTTCGGTGCCGGGCCGAAAGCACTCGACCGGCTGTGCCGGATCAACCCTCGCATCGACGCCGTCATCTGCCCGACCGATATCGTCGCGGCAGGCGTGCTCTTTGAATGTGGCCGGCGGGGATGGCGCGTTCCCGACCGGCTGGCGGTCGCCGGCTGGGGTGACTACGAGATCGCATCGGAGATCACGCCCGGTCTCACGACGATACAGCCCAATACCTACGAAATGGGCCAGCAATCCGTTGCGATGATCATCGACCGCGCCATAGGCAAGCCCAATCAGGGCCAGATCGTCGATACCGGTTTCCGGCTGATTGAGCGTGCGAGCACGTAGGTCAGACAGTTTACCGGCCCGTGGGGCAACGTCAAAAAGCCCCGTGACATTTCTGCCTCGGGGCTTTTGCTATTATGCGTGTATGATTTTGGTTGCGGGGGCAGGATTTGAACCTGCGGCCTTCAGGTTATGAGCCTGACGAGCTACCGGGCTGCTCCACCCCGCGGTATTATTGTACAGGAAGAAGGCCGCTTTAGGCGGCCTTTTGTTTTGGCCCATGGCCTTGAGTGCTTTGAGAAGATGATTTTGGAATTTTCTTGCCTTTAATAGACCTGGCAGCGACCTACTCTCCCGCGTCTTAAGACGGAGTACCATTGGC
>NZ_LGLV01000030.1 GCF_001687365.1 Pararhizobium polonicum | reverse complement strand
CTATAAACCGCTCACCAACGAGGGCGGCGGCGCTGCTGGCGACCGACGAACTCGCTCTGAAGTTTCTTATGAAAGTTTGGTGCGGATTTGGGGTTTCAGGCAGGGATGTTTGGGCTCTCGGGGTTAGGTTTTCGACGGATTTGTCCGTCTGTTTTTTGACAATTGAATAGAGAGAAAGAGAAACGTGGGCGGCGGATGTTCGCGACTGGATTAAGTTCCGGTTTTAAGTCGACAATGGCGGTCACGTTTCTATGAGAAGTTACATCGTTTCTGGTTTGGTCTGGATTTATTCAGGCTTTGTCGTGTGGTTATCCGCATGGCGGTTTTGGCACCCTTGTCGTGAGACAAGAAAGGTTTGCCAAAACGAACTAAGGAATATGTGAAGTTCTCGTCGATTCAGACGTGACCATTAAGCCAGTTTAGATTTTCAACTTGAGAGTTTGATCCTGGCTCAGAACGAACGCTGGCGGCAGGCTTAACACATGCAAGTCGAACGCTGTAGCAATACAGAGTGGCAGACGGGTGAGTAACGCGTGGGAATCTACCCAACTCTACGGAATAACGCATGGAAACGTGTGCTAATACCGTATACGCCCTTCGGGGGAAAGATTTATCGGAGTTGGATGAGCCCGCGTTGGATTAGCTAGTTGGTGGGGTAAAGGCCTACCAAGGCGACGATCCATAGCTGGTCTGAGAGGATGATCAGCCACATTGGGACTGAGACACGGCCCAAACTCCTACGGGAGGCAGCAGTGGGGAATATTGGACAATGGGCGCAAGCCTGATCCAGCCATGCCGCGTGTGTGATGAAGGCCTTAGGGTTGTAAAGCACTTTCACCGGAGAAGATAATGACGGTATCCGGAGAAGAAGCCCCGGCTAACTTCGTGCCAGCAGCCGCGGTAATACGAAGGGGGCTAGCGTTGTTCGGAATTACTGGGCGTAAAGCGCACGTAGGCGGATCGATCAGTCAGGGGTGAAATCCCAGAGCTCAACTCTGGAACTGCCTTTGATACTGTCGGTCTAGAGTATGGAAGAGGTGAGTGGAATTCCGAGTGTAGAGGTGAAATTCGTAGATATTCGGAGGAACACCAGTGGCGAAGGCGGCTCACTGGTCCATTACTGACGCTGAGGTGCGAAAGCGTGGGGAGCAAACAGGATTAGATACCCTGGTAGTCCACGCCGTAAACGATGAATGTTAGCCGTCGGCAAGTTTACTTGTCGGTGGCGCAGCTAACGCATTAAACATTCCGCCTGGGGAGTACGGTCGCAAGATTAAAACTCAAAGGAATTGACGGGGGCCCGCACAAGCGGTGGAGCATGTGGTTTAATTCGAAGCAACGCGCAGAACCTTACCAGCTCTTGACATCCCGATCGCGGACAGTGGAGACATTGTCCTTCAGTTAGGCTGGATCGGTGACAGGTGCTGCATGGCTGTCGTCAGCTCGTGTCGTGAGATGTTGGGTTAAGTCCCGCAACGAGCGCAACCCTCGCCCTTAGTTGCCAGCATTCAGTTGGGCACTCTAAGGGGACTGCCGGTGATAAGCCGAGAGGAAGGTGGGGATGACGTCAAGTCCTCATGGCCCTTACGGGCTGGGCTACACACGTGCTACAATGGTGGTGACAGTGGGCAGCGAGACCGCGAGGTCGAGCTAATCTCCAAAAGCCATCTCAGTTCGGATTGCACTCTGCAACTCGAGTGCATGAAGTTGGAATCGCTAGTAATCGCAGATCAGCATGCTGCGGTGAATACGTTCCCGGGCCTTGTACACACCGCCCGTCACACCATGGGAGTTGGTTTTACCCGAAGGTAGTGCGCTAACCGCAAGGAGGCAGCTAACCACGGTAGGGTCAGCGACTGGGGTGAAGTCGTAACAAGGTAGCCGTAGGGGAACCTGCGGCTGGATCACCTCCTTTCTAAGGAAGCCGACCATGGATTACGGATTACCGGACATCCTGGTCACGCTTATTAGAACATAGATGGCGCCAGTCAGGCGACCATCGCAACACATACGCTGTTGAGATGTGCCTTCGGGTACACCGCAGTAAGGCGAATACCGCCGTCTACGTTTCTCTTTCTCGATTAGGATATGTCCTCACGGCGGTGCCGCGCTTAGATGCGCTCGCCTCCGGACAGGGCGCCGGACGACCGGCGTGGGGCTTTGCCCCTGTTTGGCGGTCTGATCGGACTTTGAAGATCGACGCTAATTCATTGGGCCCGTAGCTCAGTTGGTTAGAGCACACGCTTGATAAGCGTGGGGTCGGTAGTTCGAGTCTACCCGGGCCCACCATGTTTTTGTCCTGATGCTGTCGCGGCTTTTGCTGCTGATTGCTCGGACATGGTCGTTGACCGTTCAGTTTGTTGCTCGCAAGGGCTTAAACAGATTGGGGCTGTAGCTCAGCTGGGAGAGCACCTGCTTTGCAAGCAGGGGGTCAGCGGTTCGATCCCGCTCAGCTCCACCATTACGGCGCTTTGAAAAAAAAGCGCCTTTGGTGGAAGATGGAATATCCTAAGAGAGAAATAAAGTTTGCATCGGTTCGTTTGAGCCTGATGCCTGTTCTGATATCATTGTGAAGAGAAGATATGTCTGGAAGCTTCCAGGTGTTGAGAGTGATCGAAAGGTCATTTGCAACGTCCGAGCCCAGTCCTGCTAAAGCTGTCGACGGTCTAGCCGATCCGAGACAGTGGAGGGGCTGGTGGTAGGTAGGAAGCTTGTTACTCAAGGCATGTTTGTTGTTGGTGGTTTGATCCACTGAAGCTTCAAGTCCGTAAGGATTTGGGGATTTTGGTGTTTCCGGTCATCTCTGACGACATGTCGATGGATGTTGCCTGACCGCGCATCCCCGGACAGATCTCGAGAAGCTGGTCTTAAGATACGACCTCGAAGTGCACCGGCGTGCCTTCATATGAGGATCGTATCGAACACGTCGATGGCATCTGGATTTGGATTTGGTTGTAAAAGGTAACCTTATCCGTTGGATAACTGGTTCGGCACACTGCAAAGTGTCCGTATAGCCGGGCTTGGCACCCCTTCGAGCGCAAGCGAGGAGGATAGGTTTGCCAAGACCAACTCAAAGATGAGCATTGGCAATGAGAACGATCAAGTGAAATAAGGGCAATTGGTGGATGCCTTGGCATGCACAGGCGAT
This sequence comes from Pararhizobium polonicum, assembly GCF_001687365.1. Classification (GTDB taxonomy): domain Bacteria; phylum Pseudomonadota; class Alphaproteobacteria; order Rhizobiales; family Rhizobiaceae; genus Pararhizobium; species Pararhizobium polonicum. The sequence continues at coordinate 2,756 of NZ_LGLV01000030.1, read as the reverse complement.
GAAGGACGTGATACGCTGCGATAAGCCGTGGGGAGCTGCGAATAAGCTTTGATCCATGGATTTCCGAATGGGGAAACCCACCTTAAATGCTTAGAGAATCCAAGCTGAGTTTTGGCTCGGTTTGGGTTTCTAAGCATTGTGATAAGGTATCTACACCTGAATACATAGGGTGTAAGAAGCGAACCCAGGGAACTGAAACATCTAAGTACCTGGAGGAAAGGACATCAACCGAGACTCCGTAAGTAGTGGCGAGCGAACGCGGACCAGGCCAGTGGCCTTGGGGAATAAAGTGGAACGGAATGGAAAGTCCGGCCGTAGCGGGTGATAGCCCCGTACATGTAGAACACCCAAGGTCCTTGAGTAAGGCGGGACACGTGAAATCCTGTTTGAAATTAGGGGGACCACCCTCTAAGCCTAAGTACTCGTGCATGACCGATAGCGAACAAGTACCGTGAGGGAAAGGTGAAAAGCACCCCGACAAGGGGAGTGAAATAGAACCTGAAACCGGTTGCCTACAAACAGTCGGAGCCCGCAAGGGTGACGGCGTACCTTTTGTATAATGGGTCAACGACTTAGTGTAACGAGCAAGCTTAAGCCGATAGGTGAAGGCGCAGCGAAAGCGAGTCTGAATAGGGCGTTCAGTTCGTTGCATTAGACCCGAAACCGAGTGATCTAGCCATGAGCAGGTTGAAGGTTGGGTAACACCAACTGGAGGACCGAACCCGCATCTGTTGCAATAGATTGGGATGACTTGTGGCTAGGGGTGAAAGGCCAATCAAACTCGGAAATAGCTGGTTCTCCGCGAAAACTATTTAGGTAGTGCGTCGACCGAATACCCTCGGGGGTAGAGCACTGGATGGGCTATGGGGACTCACCGTCTTACTGATCCTAACCAAACTCCGAATACCGAGGAGTACTAGTCGGCAGACACACGGCGGGTGCTAACGTCCGTCGTGAAGAGGGCAACAACCCTGACCTCCAGCTAAGGTCCCCAAGTCATGGCTAAGTGGGAAAGGATGTGAGGATCCCAAAACAACCAGGATGTTGGCTTAGAAGCAGCCATCATTTAAAGAAAGCGTAACAGCTCACTGGTCTAAATAAGGGTCTTTGCGCCGAAAATGTAACGGGGCTAAAGCCATGCACCGAAGCTGAGGATACGTAGTAATACGTGTGGTAGCGGAGCGTTCCGTAAGCCTGTGAAGGGATACCTGTGAGGGGTCCTGGAGGTATCGGAAGTGCGAATGTTGACATGAGTAACGATAAAGGGGGTGAGAGACCCCCTCGCCGAAAGACCAAGGGTTCCTGCTTAAAGTTAATCTGAGCAGGGTTAGCCGGCCCCTAAGATGAGGCAGAAATGCGTAGTCGATGGGAACCACGTTAATATTCGTGGGCCTGGTGGTAGTGACGGATTGCACAAGTTGTTCTGGCTTATTGGATTGTCAGGGCAGCGGAGCGGTTCCAGGAAATAGCTCCACCGTATAGACCGTACCCGAAACCGACACAGGTGGTCAGGTAGAGTATACCAAGGCGCTTGAGAGAACTATGCTGAAGGAACTCGGCAAATTGCACGCGTAACTTCGGAAGAAGCGTGACCTCTTTTTACGCAAGTGGAAAGAGGTGGCACAGACCAGGGGGTAGCGACTGTTTATCAAAAACACAGGGCTCTGCGAAGTTGCAAAACGACGTATAGGGCCTGACGCCTGCCCGGTGCTGGAAGGTTAAAGGGAGAGGTGCAAGCTTTGAACTGAAGCCCCAGTAAACGGCGGCCGTAACTATAACGGTCCTAAGGTAGCGAAATTCCTTGTCGGGTAAGTTCCGACCTGCACGAATGGCGTAACGACTTCCCCGCTGTCTCCAGCATAGACTCAGTGAAATTGAATTCCCCGTGAAGATGCGGGGTTCCTGCGGTCAGACGGAAAGACCCCGTGCACCTTTACTATAGCTTTACACTGGCATTCGTGTCGGCATGTGTAGGATAGGTGGTAGGCTTTGAAGCGGGGACGCCAGTTCTCGTGGAGCCATCCTTGAAATACCACCCTTATCGTCATGGATGTCTAACCGCGGTCCGTTATCCGGATCCGGGACAGTGTATGGTGGGTAGTTTGACTGGGGCGGTCGCCTCCGAAAGAGTAACGGAGGCGCGCGATGGTGGGCTCAGAACGGTCGGAAATCGTTCGTCGAGTGCAATGGCATAAGCCCGCCTGACTGCGAGACTGACAAGTCGAGCAGAGACGAAAGTCGGTCATAGTGATCCGGTGGTCCCGTGTGGAAGGGCCATCGCTCAACGGATAAAAGGTACGCCGGGGATAACAGGCTGATGACCCCCAAGAGTCCATATCGACGGGGTTGTTTGGCACCTCGATGTCGGCTCATCGCATCCTGGGGCTGGAGCAGGTCCCAAGGGTTTGGCTGTTCGCCAATTAAAGCGGTACGTGAGCTGGGTTCAGAACGTCGTGAGACAGTTCGGTCCCTATCTGCCGTGGGTGTAGGAATATTGACAGGATCTGTCCCTAGTACGAGAGGACCGGGATGGACATATCTCTGGTGGACCTGTTGTGGCGCCAGCCGCATAGCAGGGTAGCTATATATGGAATGGATAACCGCTGAAGGCATCTAAGCGGGAAACCAACCTGAAAACGAGTATTCCCTTGAGAACCGTGGAAGACTACCACGTTGATAGGCCGGGTGTGGAAGCGCAGCGATGTGTGAAGCTTACCGGTACTAATCGTTCGATTGGCTTGATTGTTCTCATTGCT
>NZ_LGLV01000029.1 GCF_001687365.1 Pararhizobium polonicum | reverse complement strand
TCATAAGAAACTTCAGAGCGAGTTCGTCGGTCGCCAGCAGCGCCGCCGCCCTCGTTGGTGAGCGGTTTATAGGCGACACACCCGAAACAAGTCAACACAGAGTTTCAAGAAAAATGAAGTTTCTTATAAGCGACTGTTATTACTAGTGTATTTCAAATTCACCCGGAAAACACACCGAAGCCGCACAACAATCAACAAATTCCAGAAACAAAATCTTTCCCAAATGGTCAAAATTCGAGCGGGACCGTTTGGGCCGATGAAGGCGCCTAAAGCGCCTTCACGCTATGGCTCACCTTGAACCTGCGCTTCTCCAGTTCAGGGAAGAAATCGGCCGCGGTAAAGTACTCCTCCGGCGCCCAGACGCCGGGGCGTTTCGGGTTCTTCAAAACCAGCTGGGCGGCGATCGAGGCGCTCATCGATGTGCCCGCATCCACATAGGGCGCATACATCTCGTCCGGCGTGACGATAACCTCATAGCGGACCTCGACCGGCTTTCCGTCCTTCAGGCCACGGCCAATGGCGAAATGGATCTCGGAACTTTCCTGCTGCGGAATACGGTGCGGATTGCGGGCGATGTTGCGCTGGATGACGGCATTGAGCACATCGAGCGGCTTCACCGACACGCCGCCGATCTCGACCGGATCGTTGAAATCGCCAAACCCGGCCTTCACCAGACCGACCCAGGCCTCGTGCTCGCGATGCGGCAGATGCAGCTTCCAGGTGAACTCCCGGATCCCCTTGTCACGGATGCCGTCGGCGAGCGGCACCGTCAGCTGCTCGGAGTGAGGCGAATACATGAATTCGCAGCGTCCCCATGGCTCTGGCAGGTCGATCACCTCCCTGCCCGTCATCGGCGCGCATTCGACATGTTTTCCATCGAAGAACTGGGTGCTCGGGTGTGCATATTCGGCCAGCACCGTCGAGACGCTATAGGGCGGCATCAGGATCGGGTTCTCATCGCCGGTCAGTTCGGCTGCCCAGTAGAGGTTGATCTTCTCGATCGTATCGAGTTCGTCGGCGACCGCGCGGCAGATGACGTTGGACATGCCGGGATCGGCACCGACGCCAACAACGGCGGTGACACCCGCCGCCTTGAAGCGCGCGTGTTCGGCGATCTGCTTGACGGTGAAGGTGCCGAGACCGCCGAGATCCATATAGGCAACTTTTGCCGACAGGGACGCCTCGAAGATCGTCATCTGGAAGCCGAGCAGGGTCGGCACGCAGTTGATGCAGAGATCGGCGCCCGAAATCGCCTTCGCCAGACGGGCGGGATCGGTGACGTCGAGGTCGAACAATTCCAGCCGCGGATCGCCGAGATCGGCGGCGAGGCTTTCCATGCGCTCGCGCGATGTATCGCAGATACGGATCGAGGTGATGTCGACGATGGTCCGGTCGGAGACGAGATCGCGGACGATACCAGCGCCCATCAGGCCGGCGCCACCAAGGATGGAGATTTTCATGAGCTAGGCGTCCTTTTCGAATTCTTGCCCGGCGGGCATCAATGTCTTCAGAGAGCGAAGCCCCCTCATCCGGCGCTTTGCGCCACCTTCTCCCCACTGGGGAGAAGGGAATTCTCAGACGTGCTTGCGCCCGCCCTCCTCGTAAAACCAGCTGTCGGGATAGGGGTACCACCACTCGTGGATAACCGGCTTGTGGTCGATGATGACCATCTTGGAGCGGCGGAAGGCGTCCAGTCCCTGGCGGCCGAGTTCACGGCCCATGCCCGACGCCTTCCAGCCGCCGAACGGCAATGCATCATTGTCGATCATCGGATTGTTGACCCAGACCATGCCGGATTCCAGCCGATCAGTCGCCTCCATCGCTTCCTCAAGGCTCGTGGTGAAGACCGAGGCACCGAGACCGAAGGGGCTGTCGTTCGCCCGTTCGATCGCCTCGTTAAAATCGGCGACACGGGCGATGGCGGCGACCGGGCCGAAACATTCCTCCTGCAGGATCGCCATGTCGGGGGTGCAGCCGGTGAGAATCGTCGGCTCGTAGAACCAGCCGACCGGCTCGCTCTCGGGAATTCTGCCGCCAAGGACAACGGTTGCGCCCTTGGCTTTGGCATCCTCGACCAGCCGGATGACTTTTGCCCGCGCTGCCTCACTGACCAGCGGGCCGATCTCGGCTTTTGTCAGGCCATTGCCCACGCGCAGCCGCTTCGTCTCCGTTGCAAATTTCTCGATAAAGGCGTCATGGACGCTGTCGACCACGAAGAAGCGCTCGGCCGAGGTGCAGACTTGGCCGGACATGTGAAAGGCGGCAGTGACCGCACCGGCGGCGGCGATGTCGAGCGGCGCATGCGCGGTGATGATCATCGGATCGCTGCCGCCCGCCTCGATCACGGCCGGCTTCATCTGGCCCGCCGCCGATGCGGCAACGGCTTTCCCGGCGGCAACCGAACCGGTAAAGGCGACGGCATGGGTCAGCGGCGAGGCAATCAGATATTGCCCGACCTCGGCACCGCCCGGCACGCAGGCGATCAGGCCCTCGGGCAGAGCCTCGAACACCTGCATGAATTCGAGCGTGCAGAGCGTCGTTGCCAATGCCGGCTTGATGATGCAGGCATTGCCCGACGCAAGCGAAGCCGCCACCGTCCAGCACATCAGCAGAATCGGGAAATTGAACGGCATGATGTGGACGCTGGTGCCGAGCGCTTCGTATCGCGCATACTGGAACGAACCGGCCTGCGTCGTGCCGGCCACCTTGCCCGCCTCGTCGCGGGCCATTTCGGCGAAGTAGCGGAAGGCGCCGGCGCAGTTGGCGACCTCGCCGATCGCTTCCGGATAGGGCTTGCCCATCTCGCGCGACATCAGCTCGGCACAGACCCGCATGTCGGTTGCTTCGATCCTGTTGGCGATCCTGTGCAGGATGGTGGCTCGGCTCTTGGCGTCAAGACGCTTCCATGCGGATTGCGCTGTTTTGGCTGCGAGCAGCACGGAATCCAGCTCCGCGACTGTCGTGTCGGCGAACGTACCCTCGGCGCCCAGTGTCGCCGGATTGATTACCGTGTGCCGCTCGCCCTTGGCAGGAACATAGACCGGGTGCCGGTAGAAGACGGGGTCGGCTGGATTGAACATCGGTTTTCCTATCGGAGACTTTGAGCATGTGGTGAGAGGCCCCTCACCCTAGCCCTCTCCCCGCAGGCGGGGAGAGGGGATGACGGAGGTTGCCATTTGTCCCTTCTCCCCGTCATGACGGGGAGAAGGTGCCCGACAGGGCGGATGAGGGGCGCCCCTCCGGAGGGTAGCCCCAGCCACCTCAGCGGATCATGTAAACCTTCTTGATCGTCTCATGCACGGTGCACACACCCTTCCAGTCCTGCGGGAAGAAGGCGGCCGTATCCGGCACGATCTCGATGACCTCGCCATTCTCGTGCACATAGGTGCTTCGGCCCTCGAGGAAGTGGCAGAATTCATCGCGCGTCACATGGCAGTCCCATGTCCCGGGCGTGCAGATCCACAGCCCGCATTCGGACTGGCCATCCGGCCCCTTGTGGATCAGCTTGCCGGAGACCTTGGATTCACCCTCGATCATGGTCGGAATGATGCCCCAGTCCTTCAGGTCCGTCTCGTCGAGCGGCTTGCGCATCAGCGGCGTCATCGTCATGGAATGTTTCCTTTCGTTTTTTCTCATCCGGCAGCGCCAGCGGTTTTCTCAGAAACGCGCATGGATCGCCGCAGTATTTCCAAGTCTTGTCCCGTCAGACCAGCATGTAGATGTTGCGCATGGTCTCGATCACGTGGCACTCGCCGGTCCAGCCACCCGGGAACATCACCACGGTCCCCGCCTCGACCGCGATCACCTCGCCCTCATCCGAGCGGTAAACGGCGCGGCCGGCGACGAAATGGCAGAATTCGTCGCGCGGGATCGACAGCCGCCAGCGGCCGGGCGTGCAGACCCAGATGCCGGATTCCGGCTGGTTGTTCGGCCCCTTGTGCACGAGACGGCCGGTCGATTTCGATTGGCCTTCGACGCTGTCGGGCTGCAGACCCCAGTCAACGAGATCGTCGGTGGTCGTGGCGTTGTAGATGTGGGGTGCCGAGGAGGGTTCAGCCATCGAACGTCCCCGTCATCGCCAGCTGGTCGAGAATGGCGGCAGCCTTCTGCGGACCATTCTGCGACTGCATATGGGCGCTGGTGGCCGCCAGCTTCGCCTTCATCGCGGGGTCGCTGACGCAGGCGTCGAGCTTGGCCGCCAGCTCCTCATCGGTCCAGTCATAGCGCGGCATCTTGAAGCCATGGCCGGTTTCGTCGACGCGTGTCGCATTGTCGTGACCGTCCCAGACATAGGGCATGATGATGGCCGGCTTGCCGAAATAGAGGCACTCGGTGAACGAGTTGTTGCCGCCGTGATGGATGGCCGCATCGATCTGCGGAATGACGGACGGCTGCGGAAACCAGCTTTCGACAATAATATTGCCGGGCAGGTCGGTATATTGCTCCTTATAGTCACCGACATTGACCAGCGCGCGATAGGGTAGCTTGCCGATGGTCACGATCAGGCGTTTCAACAGGTCGGTATCGCCGGCGCCGAGGCTGCCGAAGGATATATAGAGCAGAGGCTTGTCATTGTTCTCGGCAAAGGCCGGGACTTCGTATGGCTTTTCCTTGCGCACGCAGCCTTCGAGATACTGGAACTGCTTGGGATCGAGTGGATGTTCTCGGTCGAACTTCACCGATTCAGGATAAAGCAGGAGATTCATGAAGGGAGAGGCCTCGAAGAACTGGCCGATCGGATAGGCTTCCTCCCCGGTCGAGGCGAGGAAGGCGTTGAAATCGTCATGGATCGGCTTGATGACCGTATTGAATTTGTCGCGGTAGGCGGCGTGGCCAGCGAGATCGTCCTGGCGGCAACCGGACAGGTGCGGCGGGATTTTCTCGTCCTCGATCTCGTTTTCCGAGCAGGATATGATGCGGACCCAGGGTTTTCCGAACTGCTTGATCGCCGGAAACAGGATGACATTGTCGACGCAGATCAGGTCGGGCTTGATCCGGGCCAGCACACCCGGCAGATCCTTTTCAGCCCACTTGGCGCTGTCGACGATCGCTTCCCAGCAATCGCGGACATAGTTGTCGATCTGGTCGTAAGGGCTTTTGCGGAAGTTCGGGATATGGCCATTGATGAAATCCTCCCAGAACTTCGCCATCTGCTCCGGCGGCATCGGCGCCGACAGGTTGACCGGATAGGCCTCGAAACCATAGCCCTTGTAGACATCGACGAAGCCCGGATCGGACAGGAAGATGGCCTTGTGACCAAGCGCTTCCACGGCCTGGGCAATACCGACGGAATTCAACGCCGGGCCGAAGGCCGCTTCGGGAAAGAATGCAATCGTCTTGGACATGAGTTCCCTCTTGTTTTTAGTCCTGGAAAAGGCGGCAGGTCGCGGCATCAAATGCGAGCGACACCGCCGCCCCGATCTGCGTAGAGGCCGCGCCGGGTCCCGTCGCCGCGACGCGGACCTGAAGTGGTGCTGAGGACAATGCGGTTTTGACGTAAATCTGCCGGTCGAGGCCGTGATAGGCGACATCGACGACCGTGCCGGAAATACCGGTGCCTGCCGGTTTCAGCGCAATGTTTTCGGGACGCACGGCCAGCACCGCCTTCTGATCGCGCTGCAACCCGCCGGGATCGCAGGCCAGCGTTTCACCGCCGGCGCGAAACAGCCCATCGGCAGAAATCTCACCGTCGATGAAATTCATCACGCCGATGAAGCCCGCGACGAAGCGGTTGGCCGGCCGCTCGTAGACCTCTTCCGGTGTACCGCATTGCAGGATGCCGCCATCCTTCAGCACCGCGACGCGGTCGGCCATGACCAGCGCCTCCTCCTGATCGTGCGTCACGATGATGAAGGTGATGCCGACCTCATGCTGCAGCCGTTTCAACTCGAGCTGCATCTTTTCGCGCAGCTTCTTGTCGAGAGCGCCCAGCGGTTCGTCGAGCAGAAGCACTTTCGGCCGCTTGATCAGGGCTCGGGCCAGCGCCACGCGCTGTTTCTGGCCGCCGGACAGCTCGGCCGGCTTGCGCCCGGCCAGCGCCTGCAGGTCCGTCGTCTTCAGCATCTCGTCGACGCGCGCCGAAATCTCATGCCTGCCGAGCCGCTCCATTTCGAGGCCATAAGCCAGATTCTGCCGCACCGTCATATGCGGAAACAGGGCGTAGGACTGGAACATCAGATTCAGCGGCCGCTTTTCCGGCGCCTGTTCGGTGATATCGGCGCCTGCAAGCCGGATGCGTCCCTCGTCCGGCACTTCGAAACCGGCGATCATCCGCAACAAGGTCGTCTTGCCGCAGCCGGAGGGCCCGAGCAGCGCGAAGAACTCGTTCTCGCGGATATCGAGCGACAGGCCGTTGACGGCAACCGTCTTGCCGAAGCGCTTGACGACGTGATCGACCGCCAGAACCGGGGCTTTGAAAGGAGTGTTCATCGGGTCATCTGTTCTTTGTTCAGCCATTGCGAAAGAAGCAGTGCGGCGGCGCTGACGCCCATGACGATGGTGGCGAGAGCATTGATTTCCGGCGTGACGCCGAAACGGATCATCGAATAGATCTGCATCGGCAGGGTGATCGAGGAGCGGCCGGCACCGGAGGTGAAGAAGGCGATGATGAATTCATCGACCGACAGGGTGAAGGCCAGCAGCGCACCGGCGATGATGGCCGGCAGGAGAACCGGGAAGGTGATCCGCCAGAAGGTCGTAAAGGACGAGGCGCCAAGATCGCGCGAGGCTTCGAGGATGGAGAAATCGAAATTCTTCAACCGAGCCCGCACCACCGAGCAGACGAAAGCCAGATCGAAGATCACATGGCTGACGACGATCGTCGGGAGGCCCATGGTCACGTTCAGCCGCGAGAACAGGGTGAGCAGAGCCACCGCGAGCACGATGTCGGGAATGACCATCGGCGCGAAGGCCAGCGCCTCCAGCGCAGTGCTCTTGCGCTTGCGCGTTTCCATGCCGATCGCCAGCATCGTTCCGAGAACGGTCGCGATCAACGTCGCGAAGATGGCGACGACCAAAGTATTCCATGCGGCATGCAGGATATCGCTATTCCCTGCGAGCGACGCATACCAGCGCAGCGAGAAGCCGGACCATGTCGTCGGCAGACCACTGGCGTTGAACGACAGAAGCACGAGGACCGCGATCGGCAGATAGAGGAAGCCGAAGACGAGAACGAGGATGGCTCGTCCGGTCAGCCTGGTGCGCAGAACGTCAGCCATTGGATGCCTCCTGTCTTTCGCCGCTGAAGCGGGAGGAGGCGCGGGCTTGCAACAGCAGCAGCCCGATCATGATGGCGATCAGCACCATGCCGAGTGCTGCGCCGAACGGCCAGTCGTTGGCGGTCAGGAACTGATCGTAGACAAGATTGCCGATCATCTGGAACCGGCCGCCGCCGAGCAGCGCCGGGGTAACGAAATTGCCGATCGACAACACGAAGACGAACACACCGCCGGCAGCGACGCCCGGCATGGTCAGCGGCAGGGTGACACGGAAGAATGTCCGCACCCGCCCTGCCCCGAGATCGCGCGAAGCCTCTACCAGCTCGCCGTTCAGCCGCGACAGGCTGGAATAGATGGCGAGGATCACGAAGGGCAGGTAATTGTAGACGAGGCCGGTGATGACGGCGCCTTCGCTGTAGAGCAGCGCCAGCGGTTCGCCCTCGTAGCCGAACCAGCGCAACAGATTGTTGATCAGCCCCTCGCGGTTGAGCAGCACGATCCACGCATAGGTGCGGATCAGGTAATTGCTCCAGAACGGCAGAACGGCGAAGAACAGCAGCAGCGGTTGGGTCCGTTTCGGCGCAAGGCAGATGGCATAGGCGGCGGGATAGGCGATCAGGATCGCCAGCAGCGTCGCTATGCCGGCGATGCGCACCGAGGTCAGGAAGATCTTCGCATAGAGCGGATCAATGACCCGCTCAAAATTCTCGGCCGTCAGCGTGTATTCGATGCCACCGTAAAGTCCGCGTGTCAGAAAGGCGTAGGCAAAGATGATCAGGCACGGCACGACCATGAACAGGCCGAGCCAGGCGACGGCGGGCAGAGCCATGAGATTGGAACGAACCGTCTGCGAGGACAAGAAAAGGACTCCGGGTTTAGCTACCCCCTCTCCCCGCATGCGGGGAGAGGGCTGGGGTGAGGGGCTTTCTTCAAAGATTCGAAACAGCCCCTCATCCGCCCTTCGGGCACCTTCTCCCCGCTCGCGGGGAGAAGGAAAGACGGCTCAATTCGCCGCCTTGATCTCGCTTACCGCGCGCGAATAGGCACGCTGGGCCTCACCGAGGTCCTGCAGTTCCTCGTATTTGACCAGCGTATCGGGCGAGACGCCCATGGTCGGATACTTCTTGATCAGTTCCGGATCGAGGCTTTCCATGGCCGGCTTGTTGGGCACTTCATAGAAAATATTGGAGGCGGCCCAAGCATGGTTCTTGGCCTCGAGAATGAAGTCGAGGAACTTCATCGCCGCTTCCTTGTGCTCGGAATTCTTCATCACCACCATGGTGTCGATCCAGAGATCCGAGCCTTCCTTCGGCACGACGAATTTGATCTTGTCGTTTTCGGCGATGCCATAATTGCACCAGCCGTCCCAGGCCTGCACCAGGGATGCCTCGCCGGAGACCAGTTTCGAATAGAACGTCGTGTCGTCATAGGCGAGCAGCGTCTTCTTGGCTTCGATCAGCGCATTCTTCGCCTCTTCGATCTTGGCCGGGTCCTTCTCGTTGACCGAGTATCCCTTGTAGAGCAGACCCGCCGCCATCAACCAGCGGTCGGTGGAGAGCATGGTGACCTTGCCTTTCAGCGCTTCCGGCGGATTGAGCAGATAGGACCAGCTGTCCGGCGTGCCTTCGACGAGATCGGAGCGATAGCAAAGACCGGTGGTGCCCCAGGCATAGGGAACCGCATAGGTATTGCCCGGATCGAAGGCGAGCTTGGTTGCCTGCGGGTAGAGGTTCTTCAGGTTCGGCACTTTTTCGACACCGAGCGGCTCAAGCAGGCCCTGACCGTTGAGAATATGCGCGAAGGGAGAAGAGACGAACACGACGTCATAGCCCTTGCCCTGGCCCGCCATCAGCTTGCCCATGATCTCTTCGTTGGTGGCGTGGTTGACCACCTCGATCGTCAGGCCTGTCGCCGCCTTGAAGCTATCGGCAATATCGGGCGCCATGTATCCGGCCCAGTTGGAGATCACCAGATCGGCCGACAATGCGGAACCGGAGGAAAGAACCGTGGCTGTGACCGCAAGTCCGGCCAGGCGCAGTTTCACTGACGTTTTCAAGGACATCTCCCGTTGCTGGCGCAACCCCCGATACCAGGATGCCCTGGTGATCGCCGCTTGCGCAAATCCATCGTCCCGGAGAGTGTCGCGACGATGCGCGGGCCTGCTCCAGGGGCTCAACCTCTGTTCCCGAAGCGCCGCGCCGGTTATCCGGTCTATGTCTCGCTTCGGCAGGCAGTATTATTTATAAAAAAAATACGTCAATACGAAATCGCATCGCCCGCGAAAAATTCATAAATCCCCTTGCAAGCCCCTTGAGGAAGAGGCAGCATGCGTTCGATTGCAGACGGAACAAGGTCAAGGGCGATGGACGCAGAGGCGAAAAAGGTCAATCATCGCCATGTCGAACTGGCGCAAAAAATACTCGACATCGCGACCGAACGCGGCATGAGCCGGGGCGAACGGCTTCCCGAACAGGCGCTGGCCTCCCGCTGCAACGTTTCCCGTACCCCGATCCGCAAGGCGCTGCAGTTTCTCGCCGAAAAATCGATCGTTACGGCGGAGGCCGAGGGCGGTTATCTGCTTGCCATCGATCCGGCATCCTTCCCCGGCATCGAAGACACCGCGCAGCCGGCCGAAGAGACCGAGCTTTACAATGCCATCCTGCGCGACGTCTCGGCCGGGCGCATCAGCGATTCCCAGACCGTCGCCAGCCTGCAGCGGCGTTACGCGGCATCGCGCAACGCGGTACAAAATGCGTTGACGCGACTGGCCGAGGACAATCTGGCCGAACGTGCGGCCGGTCAGCAATGGCTGATCAAGCAGTTCGCCATCAGCGGCGATGCGGTTGCCAAGAGTTTCGAATACCGCCTCTCCTGCGAACCCCTGGCATTGACCATGCCCGGCTTCCGCCGCGACATTGCGGCGATCACCTCGCTCAGGCAATCGATGGAAATCCTGCGCTCGATGACGGAAAGCAGCTTCGACCAGAAGCTGTTCGAGCGCACCGATTTCGATTTCCACATGCTGATCGCCAGAAGCTGCGGCAACCCCTTCATGTCGGAGGCTCTGTCGAGCCATCATCGCCGCCGCCGCTCGAGCCAGCCGCCGGTGCATGTCAATGCCTTCCGGCTGATGCAGTCCAACATGGAACATATCCAGATGCTGGAGCAGATCGAGCGCGGCCAGCTGGAGCTTGCGGCCGACCTGATGCGCGTGCATATCCAGCTTTCCCATTCCCAGCGGCCACGCCTTGCCGGGCGCGGCGTTCCGCCCGTCTTCAAGATCGTGGGATAGACAGTCGGTGCATGCATGACCCAGCCCAAGGTGATCGCCTTTTTTCCGGAAGCCAGCTACGGCGCCGCCCTCAATTGCGTCGGCATCGCCCAGGAGCTGCGCCGGCTGGGTGCCCGCCCGGTGTTCATCTGTCATCCCGGCTTTCGCGGCGTCTTCAGCGAATACGGATTTCCCGAATATCAGCTGCAGCCGGCGGGCAGTGACAGCCAGACCGACTGGACCGATTTCATCAACCGGCATCAGGACGCCTTTCGGCAAACCCCGCTGGAGCAGGTGAAAAGCTATGTCGCGCCGACCTGGGAGGCGATCGTCGATACGGCAATCGCGGCGGAAGAACCGCTTCGCCAGCTTCTGGCGCAGTTGAAACCATCGGCCATCGTGCTCGACAATGTCGTGATGTTTCCGGCGATCGCCAATGCCGGCGTGCCCTGGGTGCGGGTCGTCTCCTGCGCCGAGACGGAATTGCCCGATCCGCGGGTGCCGCCCTACCTGTCGGGATGCGGCGGTGAGCCCGGCCCGGAATGGGCGGCGTTTTCGCACGCCTATGCCAAGGCCGTAGCGCCGGCCCACAAACGCATGAATGCCTTCCTCGCCGAATGCGGCCTGACCCCGCTGCCGCTAAGCCAATTCCTGGAAAACTCGCCTTTCCTCAATCTGCTCCTGTCGCCCAAGGCCGTCCGGTTCGAGCGCGAAAACCCGCTCGATCCGCAAAAGTTCGTCTATCTCGACGGCTGCATCCGGCAGGAAGCGCCCTATACGCTGCCGCATTTCGCCTCGCATCAGGATGCACCGCTGGTGCTGGCGAGCTTCGGCAGCCTCGGGGCGATGGATGTGTCGATGATCAAGCGGATGATCGGCGTCTTCGAAACCCTGCCCTATCGCTTCATCGTCAATGTCGGACCATGGCGCGACGAATACAGCCGCATTCCCGACAACGTCTTCCTCGAAAGCTGGTTTCCGCAGCCCTCCATCGTCGAGCAATCGAGCCTTTTCATCCACCACGGCGGCAATAACAGTTTTTGCGAGGCGCTCTATTTCGGCGTACCGTCGCTGGTCATGCCGTTCTGCTGGGACGGGCACGACAATGCCCGCCGAGCGCAAGATGCCGGTGTCGGCCGCGCGCTTGACCGCTATCGCTGGAGCGACGGCGAGCTTGCAGCCTCGATCACCGGCCTGCTCGACAATCCCGCCCTGCACGATACACTTGCAACCAATGCACATGCCATGAAGGAGGCCGCCGGCGTGACGGTGGCTGCCAAGGCGATTCTCGACCTGATCTGAAGAAGGACGGCGACCATGCAGGACAGGCTTTATATCGACGGCGAATGGGTACGGCCCGAAAAGGGCGGCACGATGGATGTGATCGATCCGGCCACCGAAGAGGTCATCCACAAGGCTCCGGCCGGCACCAGCGGCGATATCGACACGGCCGTCAAAGCCGCCCGCTATGCCTTCGATTCCGGCCCGTGGCCGCGCCTGACCGGCACCGAGCGCGCCGTCTATCTGCGTGCCATCGCCACGAAGATCACCGAGAAACGCGAGTTTCTGGCGAAACTCGAAGTCGCCGACAATGGCAAGCCCCTGCCCGAAGCGCTCTGGGACATCGACGATGTCGCCGGCTGCTTCAACTTTTACGCGGGCCTTGCCGAAGAACTCGATCACCATCCGGAAGAAACCATTCCGCTCAGCGAGCCGCGCTTTTCCTCACGGGTGGTCCGCGAGCCGCTCGGCGTCGTGGGCGCGATCACGCCGTGGAACTATCCGCTGCTGATGGTGTCCTGGAAAGTCGCACCGGCGCTTGCCGCCGGCTGCACCATGGTGCTGAAGCCATCCGAACTGACGCCGCTCACCGCGCTTGAACTCGGCGTCATCGCGCAGGAAGTCGGCCTTCCGGCCGGCGTGCTCAATATCGTCACCGGCACCGGGCTGCAGGCCGGCGAACCGCTGACCGAGCATCCGCTGGTCGACAAGCTCGCCTTCACCGGCTCGGTCGCCACCGGCCGCAAGGTGATGATGGCCGGCGCCCAGGACATCAAGAATGTCAGCCTCGAACTCGGCGGCAAATCGCCCTTCGTCATCTTTGCCGACAGCGACATCGAAAAAGCCGTCGAGTGGATCATGTTCGGCATCTTCTGGAACCAGGGGCAGGTCTGTTCGGCCACCTCGCGCGTGCTGGTCGAGGCCGGCATCTACGACGCCATCGTTTCGCGGCTCTGCGAGGAAGCGGCCAAGATCAGGATCGGCAACGGCATGGAGGATGGCACACTGCTCGGCCCGATCGTCTCCAAGGGCCAGCATGACAAGATCACCGCCGCCATCGACCGCGCCCGCATCGACGGCGCGACGGTTGCCTATGGCGGCGGCCGGCCGGCCGGTCTCGACAATGGCTATTTTCTCGAGCCGACGGTGCTGACCGGCATGAGCGAGGACAGCTATATCTGGAAGGAAGAGATTTTCGGCCCGGTCGTCTGCGTCAAGCCCTTCAAGGACGAGGACGATGCGATCCGCATGGCCAATGACAGCCGCTTCGGCCTGGCTGCCGCCGTGATGTCGAAGGACGTGATCCGCGCCGAACGCGTCGCCGAGGCTTTCCGGGCCGGAATCGTCTGGGTCAACTGCTCGCAGCCGACCTTCGTGGAAGCCCCCTGGGGCGGCTACAAACAATCCGGCATCGGCCGCGAACTGGGGCGCTGGGGGCTTTCGAACTATCTGGAAACCAAGCAGATCACCCGCTTCAACAGCGACGAGCCGTGGGGGTGGTATATCAAGGGGTGAGGCTGAGCCAACGGGCCGGGAGGGGGTTCTTCACCCTCCCCTTGAGGGGGAGGGTCGGAGCGAAGCTCCGGGGTGGGGGGACCTGCGGCATATGCAATGGACTGTGGCGTGCGCGGTGGGTCACTCCCGCCTGCCGTTTTGCGGCCTTGCCCCTCCCCAACCCTCCCCACAAGGGGGAGGGGGCGGTTCAGCGTTTGCCGCACCCCCAACGTCCCATAGCCACGCGCGAACAAGTCGCCGTGGGTTTTCAAAGAGCAGGTGGCCGGGGCACAACGTATGCCTCAGAGTAAAGTAGTAAATTGACACACGCCGTGCCCCGTTCAGTGTCTTTTGCCGCGCTTCTCAGGTTCTTCTACGCTTTTGCCTCTTGTGAAGGAAAAAGCCTCCAATGCCCCAGCCTGGCCGCTTATCCGCCAGGCCTTTCAATGAGGCGGGGTTTAGCCCTGGACCCATGGACGGCAAAGCCGTCCGGCGGGGTGAACCGCCCGTGGTGTGGCTACCCGGCACGCCCGGCCCGCTTTCACGAACCGGAGGAGAACCGCCTTTCACGCAGCCCCGGGGATTTGACGCGCGTTTCGCCAAACCGTCCGGGCACCGGCCCCGCCTCGCC
>NZ_LGLV01000028.1 GCF_001687365.1 Pararhizobium polonicum | reverse complement strand
TCATATTCGACGTGCGCCGTCGAAATGGTGATACCACGCGCCTTTTCTTCCGGAGCGGCATCGATCTGGTCGTATGCCTTGAACTCGCCGAAATACTTCGTGATCGCTGCCGTCAGCGACGTCTTGCCATGGTCAACGTGGCCGATCGTGCCAATGTTAACGTGCGGCTTGTTGCGCTCAAATTTGCTCTTTGCCATTTCCGGCTCTCCGTTTTCTGACCCCTATCAAGGGGTAATTCTCTTGTTTCTGTCAGCTGGCGTTAGGCTCCGGTCATTTCTGACCGGAGTACTTCGCCTGGATTTCCTGTGCCACGTTCGACGGAACCGGCGCATAGTGATCGAAGGTCATCGTGTACTGTGCACGGCCCTGGCTCATCGAGCGCAGGTTGTCCACGTACTTGAACATGTTGGCCAGCGGCACGTTGGCGTTGATCACGACGGCGATGCCGCGCGATTCCTGGCCCTGGATCTGACCGCGACGCGAGTTCAGATCGCCGATCACGTCACCGACGTAATCTTCCGGCGTTACGACTTCGACCTTCATCATCGGCTCGAGAAGCTGAGCGCCGGCCTTCTTTGCCGCTTCACGGAAGCAGGCGCGGGAGGCGATTTCGAAGGCGAGAACCGAGGAGTCGACGTCATGGAACGCGCCGTCGATCAGGGTTGCCTTGACGCCGAGCATCGGGAAGCCAGCAAGCGGGCCCGAAGACAGAACACTTTCGATGCCCTTCTGGACGCCGGGGATGTATTCCTTCGGGATCGAGCCGCCGACGATCTTGGATTCGAACTTGAAGTCATCGCCTTCTTCGTTCGGTTCGAAGATGATCTTGACGCGGGCGAACTGGCCGGTACCACCGGACTGCTTCTTGTGCGTGTAGTCTTCTTCGTGCTTCTTCGTGATCGATTCACGGTAGGCAACCTGCGGCGCGCCGACGGTAGCTTCAACCTTGAATTCGCGGCGCATGCGGTCGACGAGGATGTCGAGGTGAAGTTCACCCATGCCGGCGATGATCGTCTGGCCGGATTCTTCATCCGTCTTGACGCGGAACGAAGGATCTTCAGCAGCCAGGCGGTTGAGCGCAAGGCCCATCTTTTCCTGGTCGCCCTTGGTCTTCGGCTCGATGGCGATCTGGATGACCGGCTCGGGGAATTCCATGCGCTCGAGGATAACCTGCTTCAGCGGATCGCAGAGCGTGTCGCCGGTGGTGGTTTCCTTGAGGCCTGCGAGAGCAACGATGTCGCCGGCAAAGGCTTCTTCGATGTCTTCACGGGAGTTGGAATGCATCTGCAGCATACGGCCGACGCGCTCGCGCTTTTCCTTGACCGTGTTCATGACCGACGTGCCCTTTTCGAGCTTGCCGGAGTAGATACGGGCGAAGGTGAGCGAACCGACGAAGGGGTCGTTCATGATCTTGAAGGCGAGCATCGAAAGCGGCTCGTCATCGGACGGATGACGCTCGATTTCGGCTTCGGTCTTGACGTCGATGCCCTTGATCGACGGAATGTCGAGCGGCGACGGCAGGTAATCGCAGACGGCGTCGAGCAGAGGCTGAACGCCCTTGTTCTTGAAAGCCGTACCGCAGAACATCGGATGGAACTTCACGTCGATGGTGCCGCGGCGAACCAGCGCACGGATCTGATCGTTGTCGGGCATGACGCCGTTCAGGTAGTTTTCCATGGCGGTTTCGTCGATATCGACAACGGTCTCGATCAGGAGCTCGCGGTATTCCGCGGCCTTTTCCTTCATGTCGTCCGGGATTTCGACAACGTCCCACTGAGCGCCGAGCGACTCGTCGCGCCAGATGAGAGCGTTCATCTCGATCAGATCGATAACGCCCTTGAATTCGGTTTCAGCGCCGATCGGCAGCTGCATGACAACCGGGATCGCACCGAGACGCGACTTGATCATCGAAACCGAACGGTAGAAATCGGCGCCGGTCTTGTCCATCTTGTTGCAGAAGATCATCCGCGGAACATGGTACTTCTCAGCCTGGCGCCAGACGGTTTCCGTCTGCGGCTCAACACCGGCGTTGGCGTCGAGCAGAGCGATCGCACCGTCGAGAACGCGCAGCGAACGCTCGACCTCGATGGTGAAGTCGACGTGGCCGGGGGTGTCGATGATGTTGAAGCGGCGCATCTTGCCGTCACGGCCCTTCCAGAAGGTCGTGGTGGCGGCGGACGTGATGGTGATACCGCGTTCCTGCTCCTGCTCCATCCAGTCCATGGTGGCAGCGCCGTCATGGACTTCGCCGATCTTGTGCGACTTGCCCGTGTAGTACAGAATCCGCTCGGTGGTCGTGGTCTTACCGGCGTCGATATGCGCCATGATACCGAAATTGCGGTAGTCTTCGATTTTATATTCGCGAGCCATAATGACTGCCTTTCGAAATTTGTTCGTCGATTACCAGCGATAATGCGAGAATGCACGGTTGGCGTCAGCCATCTTGTGCGTGTCTTCGCGCTTCTTCACGGCACTGCC
Organism: Pararhizobium polonicum; assembly: GCF_001687365.1. Taxonomy (GTDB): domain Bacteria; phylum Pseudomonadota; class Alphaproteobacteria; order Rhizobiales; family Rhizobiaceae; genus Pararhizobium; species Pararhizobium polonicum. The sequence continues at coordinate 15,168 of NZ_LGLV01000028.1, read as the reverse complement.
ACGGTTGTTCGCAGCATCCATGAGTTCGCCGCAGAGGCGATCGATCATGGTGGTTTCGTTGCGCTTGCGGGCAGCAGCGATCAGCCAGCGAATGGCAAGAGCCTGGCGGCGCTCAGGACGAACATCGACCGGAACCTGGTAGGTTGCACCACCGACGCGGCGCGAACGCACTTCGACGTGCGGAGCGATGTTGTCGAGCGCGGAATGGAACACGGTGACCGGCTCCTGCTTCAGCTTGCCCTGGACCGCATCGAACGCACCGTAAACGATGCTTTCAGCAACCGACTTCTTACCATGAAGCATGATTGCATTCATGAACTTGGTGACGACCAGATCGCCGAACTTCGGGTCCGGATTGATCTCGCGCTTTTCTGCACTATGACGACGTGACATACTTTTGTCTCTCAACTTTGAACCGGCGCCTTAACACGCGGAGAACCTCGCGCAGCGCCTAAAATCGTGGAACCCGAATTACTTCGGACGCTTCGCACCATACTTCGAACGGCGCTGCTTACGGTTCTTGACACCCTGGGTATCGAGAACGCCGCGAATGATGTGGTACCGAACGCCCGGCAAGTCCTTTACACGGCCGCCGCGGATCATCACCACGGAGTGTTCCTGAAGGTTGTGACCTTCACCCGGAATGTAGCCGATGACTTCGAAGCCGTTGGTCAGGCGGATCTTGGCAACCTTACGCAGAGCCGAGTTCGGCTTCTTCGGGGTCGTCGTGTAAACGCGGGTGCAAACACCACGCTTCTGCGGGTTTTCCTGCAGGGCAGGAACCTTGTTGCGCTTTACCTGTGCCTGACGCGGCTTGCGGATCAGCTGGTTTACGGTAGGCATATAACCATCCCTTACAAATTCTGTCTCTTTACCCTTGCGGGCGGATCAATGCCGTCTCCGGCGGTTTCGAACGCTTCACAAATGCGCAAAACGAGGACCGATCCGCTTTTCAGCAGATGGCCCGCAAAAAGCAGAGGACGCCCAAGTTTCAGCGTCTTGCGTGCATCATTTTGGTCTTCAGCGTGCGTTTCGAGCCTTGTTTGAGGCAAACTCCAGAACGTGTCGTTCCGAACCAGCCAGCCTCACATGGGCTCCGATGGGGCGGGGTGTACTGATTTCGGGGTGTCCAGTCAAGGGGAATTAACAAATATTCTTGGTGCCACAGCGCTGACATGCCTGCAAAACAAGGCTTTGAGGGCATGAGCGCGGCAGCGGGACCGTTGAGGGGACCTGAAATGCCAGCGCCCGGCATTCAACTTAAAGAATCATAAAGCAATTTCACAATCCAGCCCGGACGGGAAAGAATCGCCCCCTGCCCGGCACGATTCGTCGTGGAAGAGTGTTTTTTAGGACGCGCTGCGCTGCAATACCCTGTAAAGTCATTGCACACATCTTTCGAAAGAGGAAACAGCCATGACTGCCATCCCGGATAACGACAACAACCTCGACGGACCGATGATCTTCATCATCATCGGCAAGGCCTATGAACAGGATGGCGATGACGAGGGTGTGGACATCCACGTGATGCTGCGCGCGCCGGACGACGATACGGCCGTGCGCGAAGCCCTCAACGCGCTTGCCGAGGAAGGGTTCCTCGAAGCCGACCTCGACCAGATCGGCACGCTGACCGACGTTCCCAACGAAGAGCCGCACGCCTCCGCCTATCAGGGCGCGCTGACCGGCGAAGTGGCGATCATCAAGTTCGGCTGACGGACAGCGAATTTAATGCCGGGTTGCCGCCGAGCTTCCCGGCTCCCTTCCTCTGAGATGCAAAAAGCCGCCCGGATCGCTCCGGGCGGCTTTTTCAATGGGAGAGCGAGGGCGGCAGAACCGCCCTCGCCTTTCGAGCCTTATTCGGCTGCTGCTTCTTCCTTGGCCGCCATGTCGGCGAGCATCGGCGTTGCGGCGTCTGCGCCCGTGCCCTTGCGGCGCTCTTCGAGGATCATCTCGTCGCGGGCCGTGGCAATGCGGCGGATCTGGGTCATCGTGCCACCGGTGCCGGCCGGGATGAGGCGGCCGACGATGACGTTTTCCTTCAGACCCTGCAGGCCGTCGGTCTTGCCGGCGATCGCAGCTTCCGTCAGCACCTTGGTCGTCTCCTGGAAGGAAGCGGCCGAGATGAAGGACGGCGTCTGCAGCGATGCCTTGGTGATGCCGAGCAGGACCGGATCGCCGTAAGCCGGCTTCTTGCCCTGTTCGATCAGCTGATCGTTGACATCTTCCAGTTCGATGCGGTCGACGCTGTCGCCAACGATATAGGTCGAGTCACCGGCGTCGGTCACTTCCACCTTCTGCAGCATCTGGCGAACGATCACCTCGATGTGCTTGTCGTTGATCACAACGCCCTGCAGACGGTAGACTTCCTGGATTTCGTTCACGAGGTAGGAAGCGAGTGCCTCCACGCCCTTGATCGCCAGGATGTCGTGCGGTGCCGGGTTACCGTCGAGGATGTAGTCACCCTTTTCGATATAGTCGCCATCCTGAAGATGGAAGGGCTTGCCCTTCGGGATCAGGTATTCGACCGGCTCCACACCGTCTTCCGCAGGCTCGATCAGCACGCGGCGCTTGTTCTTGTAGTCGCGGCCAAACCGGATCGTACCATCGATTTCGGCGATGATCGCGTGATCCTTCGGACGGCGCGCTTCGAAGAGTTCGGCAACGCGCGGCAGACCACCGGTGATGTCCTTCGTCTTGGCGCTTTCCAGCGGCGAACGTGCAAGCACGTCACCCTGGGAGACCTTGGTGCCCGGCTCGACCGACAGAATGGCGTCGACCGAAAGCATGAAGCGGGCGTCGCCACCACGCGACAGCTTCATGACTGCGCCGTTCTTGTCCTTGATGACGATTGCCGGCTTCAGGTCGATACCGCGCGGCGTCGAACGCCAGTCGATAACCTGACGCTTGGTGATGCCGGTCGCTTCGTCGGTCGCTTCCAGAACGGAGATACCGTCGACGATATCTTCGAAATGAACCGTACCTTCGACTTCCGTCATCATCGGGCGTGTGTAGGGGTCCCACTCGGCCAGACGCTGGCCGCGCTTCACCTTGTCACCATCATCGACAAAGATCTTCGAACCGTAGGCGACACGCTGCGAGGAGCGCTCGACACCACGTTCGTCGAGAATCTGGACCGCCATGTTACGGCCCATCGCGACGAGAACGTTTTCCGAGTTGCGCAGCATGTTGCGGTTCTTGATCTGGATCGTACCTTCATACGACGCTTCCAGGAACGAGCTGTCGACCACCGTTGCCGTGCCACCAAGGTGGAACGTACGCATGGTGAGCTGCGTGCCCGGTTCACCGATCGACTGAGCAGCGATAACGCCGACCGCTTCACCCATGTTGACAGGGGTACCGCGGGCAAGGTCACGGCCGTAGCAGACGCCGCAGACGCCGGTCTGGATTTCGCAGGTCAGTGCCGAGCGAATACGGATCGACTGGATGCCAGCCTTTTCGATTTCGACGACATCGGCCTCGAGGATCATGCGGCCGGCATCGACGATACGGTCACCGGTAATCGGGTGATCGATATTGTCGAGAGCCGTACGGCCGAGAACGCGGGCACCGATGGAGGCAACGACCTGACCGGCATCGACGATGGCGGTCATGGTGAGGCCGGTTTCGGTACCGCAATCCACCGAGTTGACGATGCAATCCTGCGCGACGTCGACGAGACGGCGTGTCAGGTAACCGGAGTTGGCGGTCTTCAAGGCGGTGTCTGCGAGACCCTTACGGGCACCGTGTGTCGAGTTGAAGTACTCGTTAACGGTCAGGCCTTCCTTGAAGTTCGAGATGATCGGCGTCTCGATGATTTCACCCGACGGCTTGGCCATCAGGCCGCGCATGCCGCCCAGCTGACGCATCTGGTTCGGAGAACCACGGGCGCCGGAGTGCGACATCATGTAGATGGCGTTCATCGGCTTCTGACGGCCGTTATCGTCGAATTCGACAGCCTTAATGCGGGCCATCATGTCTTCGGCGACCTTGTCCGTTGCCTTGCCCCAGGCGTCGACAACCTTGTTGTACTTTTCGCCCTGAGTGATCAGGCCGTCATTGTACTGCTGTTCGTATTCCTTCACCAGGCTTTCGGTGTCACCGACGATCTTGGCCTTGGTATCCGGAATGACCATGTCGTCCTTGCCGAACGAAATGCCGGCGCGGCAGGCATGGGCAAAGCCGAGCTGCATGATGCGGTCGCAGAAAATGACCGTGTCCTTCTGGCCGCAATGACGGTAGACCGTGTCGATCATCTTGGAGATGTTCTTCTTGGTCAGTTCCTGGTTGCAGACGTCGAACGGCACGTTGGCGTTCTTCGGCAGAAGTTCGCCGATGAGCATGCGGCCAGGCGTGGTTTCATAGATCTTCGAAACCGGCTTGCCTTCGGCATCGACGGTCTTGAAGCGGCCGCGGATCTTGGCGTGCAGCGTCACCGACTTGGTTTCAAGCGCGTGATGCAGTTCGCCGAGATCGGAGAAGGCCATGCCTTCGCCCGGCTCGTTCTGGTTCAGGATCGACAGATAGTAGAGGCCGAGAACCATGTCCTGCGACGGAACGATGATCGGCGCGCCGTTTGCCGGGTGCAGGATGTTGTTGGTCGACATCATCAGGACGCGGGCTTCCAGCTGCGCTTCCAGCGACAGCGGGACGTGAACGGCCATCTGGTCACCGTCGAAGTCGGCGTTGAAGGCCGTGCAGACGAGCGGATGCAGCTGGATTGCCTTGCCTTCAACCAGGGTCGGTTCGAAGGCCTGGATGCCCAGGCGGTGGAGCGTCGGTGCGCGGTTCAGGAGAACCGGATGCTCGCGGATGACCTCGTCGAGGATATCCCAGACTTCCGGCTTTTCCTTTTCAACCAGCTTCTTGGCCTGCTTGACGGTCGAGGAATAACCCTTGGCGTCGAGGCGGGCGTAGATGAACGGCTTGAACAGTTCGAGCGCCATCTTCTTCGGCAGGCCGCACTGGTGCAACTTCAGTTCCGGGCCGGTCACGATGACCGAACGGCCGGAATAGTCGACGCGCTTGCCGAGCAAGTTCTGACGGAAGCGGCCCTGCTTGCCCTTGAGCATGTCGGACAGCGACTTCAGCGGACGCTTGTTGGCACCGGTGATGACGCGGCCACGGCGGCCGTTGTCGAACAGGGCGTCAACGGATTCCTGCAGCATGCGCTTTTCGTTGCGGATGATGATGCCAGGCGCACGAAGCTCGATCAGGCGCTTCAAACGGTTGTTCCGGTTGATGACGCGGCGATAGAGGTCGTTGAGATCGGACGTCGCGAAACGGCCGCCATCCAGCGGCACCAGCGGACGCAGGTCCGGCGGGATGACCGGGACGACCTTCATGATCATCCATTCCGGGCGGTTGCCGGATTCCATGAAGTTCTCGACGATCTTCAGGCGCTTCATCAGCTTCTTCTGCTTCAGCTCGGACGTGGTGTCAGCCATTTCCGCGCGCAGGTCGCCGGCGATCTTTTCGAGGTTCATCGACGCCAGCATCTCGTAGATGGCTTCAGCACCGATCATCGCTGTGAACTGATCTTCGCCGAACTCGTCGACGGCGATCATGTATTCTTCTTCCGAGAGAAGCTGATTTTCCTTGAGGGAAGTCAGGCCCGGCTCGGTGACGATGTAGTTTTCGAAATAGAGGACGCGCTCGATATCCTTCAGCGTCATGTCGAGCAGCGTCGCGATGCGGCTCGGCAGGGACTTCAGGAACCAGATATGGGCGACGGGAGCTGCAAGCTCGATATGGCCCATGCGCTCACGGCGAACGCGCGACAACGTCACTTCGACGCCGCACTTTTCGCAAATGATGCCCTTGTACTTCATGCGCTTGTACTTGCCGCACAGGCACTCATAGTCCTTGATCGGGCCAAAGATACGCGCGCAGAACAGGCCGTCGCGTTCCGGCTTGAACGTGCGGTAGTTGATGGTTTCCGGCTTCTTGATCTCACCGTAGGACCAGGAGAGAATCTTCTCCGGCGACGCAATCGAAATCCGGATGGAATCGAAGGTCTGCGCAGGCACCTGCGGATTGAAAAGGTTCATGACCTCTTGGTTCATGCCTATCTCCTTTATGGGCTATCGCCCTGAGCTTGGCAGAGAGCGCGGCAAATCCCGGGCGCCGGCTTCCTGCACGAAACGGATAAAACCGCATGAAATGCGGCCGCATTTCCTACCCTGCCCCGCTTACGCGAGATCCGGGTGGAAACGGTGCGCGCCGCTTGGAAAAGCGGCACGCACCTTGATGTTTACTCGGCCGCGTCCGGCAGCTGCTGGTTTGCCGCGTTGAGTTCGTCGAGCTTGGAATTCTCCAGTTCGACGCTGAGGCCCAGCGAGCGCATTTCCTTGACGAGAACGTTGAAGCTCTCCGGAATACCGGCCTCGAAGGTGTCGTCGCCACGGACGATCGCTTCGTAGACCTTGGTACGGCCGGCCACGTCGTCGGACTTCACCGTCAGCATTTCCTGCAGGGTGTAGGCGGCGCCGTAGGCTTCCAGAGCCCAGACTTCCATTTCCCCGAAGCGCTGACCGCCGAACTGCGCCTTACCACCGAGCGGCTGCTGGGTGACGAGCGAGTAAGGACCGATCGAACGGGCGTGAATCTTGTCGTCGACAAGGTGGTTCAGCTTCAGCATGTAGATGTAGCCGACGGTCACCTGACGGTCGAACTGATCGCCGGTACGGCCATCATAGAGCGTCGACTGACCGGAAACCTTCAGGCCTGCCTGTTCCAGCATCTCGTTGACGTCGGCTTCGACAGCACCGTCGAAGACCGGCGTTGCGATCGAAACGCCGCGACGGGTCTGCTCGGCCAGACGGACGATCGATTCATCGTCGTAGTCCTTGATCGGTTCGCCCTTCGGACCGGAGCCGATGACGCTGTCGATGGTATCGCGCAGCGGCTGAATATCAGCGCCCGCCTTATAGGCATCGAGCATGGCACCGATCTTCTTGCCCATGCCGGCGCAGGCCCAACCCAGATGGGTTTCAAGGATCTGGCCGACGTTCATGCGCGAAGGCACGCCGAGCGGGTTCAAGACGACGTCGACATGCGTGCCGTCTTCCAGGAACGGCATGTCTTCGATCGGCACGATGCGGGAAACCACACCCTTGTTGCCGTGACGGCCGGCCATCTTGTCGCCCGGCTGGATCTTGCGCTTCACGGCGACGAAGACCTTGACCATCTTCATGACGCCCGGAGGCATTTCATCGCCGCGCTGGACCTTTTCGACCTTGTCCATGAAGCGATGCTCGAGCAGCGACTTGGATTCGTCGTACTGGCCGCGGAGCGCTTCGATCTCGCCCTGTGCCTTTTCGTCTTCCGTCGCAAACATCCACCACTGCGAGCGGGGATATTCGGAGATGACGGCGTTTGAAAGCTCGGTGCCCTTCTTGAAGCCCTTCGGACCGGCTACGGCGACGTGGCCGCGCAGCATGTCGAGAAGACGCGAGTAGACGTTGCGATCGAGGATCGCCTGTTCGTCGTCGCGGTCCTTGGCCAGACGCTCGATCTCTTCCCGCTCGATCGCCATCGCACGTTCGTCTTTTTCCACGCCATGGCGGTTGAAGACGCGGACTTCGACGATGGTGCCGAAGGTGCCCGGAGGCATGCGCATGGAGGTGTCGCGGACGTCGGACGCCTTTTCACCGAAGATGGCGCGCAGAAGCTTTTCTTCCGGCGTCATCGGGCTTTCGCCCTTCGGGGTGATCTTGCCGACGAGAATGTCGCCAGGAGCCACTTCCGCACCGATGTAGACGATACCGGCTTCGTCGAGGTTCTTCAGCGCTTCTTCCGAAACGTTCGGAATGTCGCGGGTGATTTCTTCCGGACCAAGCTTGGTATCACGCGCCATCACTTCGAATTCTTCGATGTGGATGGAGGTGAATACGTCGTCGCGAACGATACGCTCGGAGAGCAGGATCGAGTCTTCGTAGTTGTAGCCGTTCCACGGCATGAACGCGACGAGCGCGTTGCGGCCGAGAGCCAGATCACCGAGATCGGTCGACGGACCGTCAGCGATGATGTCGCCCTTGTTCAGAATGTCACCGACGGTGACCAGCGGACGCTGGTTGACGCAGGTGTTCTGGTTGGAACGCTGGAACTTCTGCAGGCGGTAGATATCGACGCCGGACTTGCCAGCTTCGAGGTCTTCCGTCGCACGGATAACGATACGGGTCGCATCGACCTGGTCGACGACGCCGCCGCGGCGGGCCGCGATCGCAGCACCGGAGTCGCGGGCAACGATCGGTTCCATGCCGGTACCGACGAACGGGGCTTCGGCACGCAGCAGAGGCACGGCCTGACGCTGCATGTTGGAGCCCATGAGCGCGCGGTTGGCGTCATCGTTTTCAAGGAACGGGATGAGAGCCGCCGCAACAGACACGAGCTGCTTGGGCGAAACGTCCATCAGGTTCACGATGTCGCGCGGTGCGAGCATAACGTCGCCGGCATGACGGCAAACGACGAACTCTTCAACGAAGGACTGGTCTTCGTTGAGTTCGGAGTTGGCCTGAGCCACGTGATACTTGGCTTCTTCCATCGCCGACAGGTAGACGACGTCCTTGGTAACCTTACCGTCGATGATCTTGCGGTAAGGGCTTTCGATGAAGCCGTACTTGTTGACGCGGGCAAAGGTAGCCAGCGAGTTGATCAGACCGATGTTCGGGCCTTCCGGCGTTTCGATCGGGCAGATACGGCCGTAATGGGTCGGGTGAACGTCGCGGACTTCGAAGCCTGCGCGTTCGCGCGTCAGACCACCCGGGCCAAGAGCCGAAAGACGGCGCTTGTGGGTGATTTCCGACAGCGGGTTGACCTGGTCCATGAACTGCGACAGCTGCGAGGAACCGAAGAATTCGCGAACGGCGGCAGCAGCCGGCTTGGCGTTGATCAGGTCCTGCGGCATGACGGTGTCGATTTCGATCGACGACATGCGTTCCTTGATCGCACGCTCCATGCGCAGCAGGCCGAGGCGGTACTGATTTTCCATCAGCTCGCCGACCGAGCGAACACGGCGGTTGCCGAGGTTGTCGATGTCGTCGATTTCGCCCTTGCCGTCGCGCAGGTCGACCAGCATCCGGACAACGGCCAGGATGTCTTCCTTGCGCAGGATACGGACCGTATCGGCGGCATCGAGGTCAAGACGCATGTTCATCTTGACGCGGCCGACGGCGGAGAGGTCGTAACGCTCCGAATCGAAGAACAGCGTGTTGAACATGGCTTCGGCCGAATCCATGGTCGGCGGCTCGCCCGGACGCATGACGCGGTAGATGTCGAACAGAGCGTCCTGACGGTTTTCGTTCTTGTCGACCGAAAGCGTGTTGCGGATATACGCACCGACATTGATATGGTCGATGTCGAGAACCGGGATTTCGTCGAAACCGGATGTGAGAATGACGCCGAGCGACTTCTCGTCGATTTCGTCGCCGGCTTCCAGGAAGATTTCACCGGTGGACGGATTGACCAGATCTTCAGCAAGGAAGTTGCCGTAAAGTTCGTCGTCCGTAGCCTTGATGGCCTTGAGGCCCTTTTCCGTCAGCGTCTTCAACAGGCGCGGCGTCAGCTTCTTGCCGGATTCAACGACCACTTCGCCGGTATCGGCGTCGATCAGGTCGGAGAGAGCCTTCTGACCTTTCAGAACCTCCGGCTGGAACGGAATCCGCCATCCCTTGCCGTCGCGCTGATAGAGCGACTTGGTGTAGAAGGTCTCGAGGATTTCTTCGCCATCCATGCCGAGCGCCATCAGCAGCGACGTCACCGGAATCTTGCGGCGGCGGTCGATACGGGCGTGCACAACGTCCTTGGCATCGAATTCGATGTCGAGCCAGGAGCCGCGATACGGGATGACGCGGGCAGCGAACAAAAGCTTGCCCGACGAATGGCTCTTGCCCTTGTCGTGGTCGAAGAACACGCCCGGCGAACGGTGCATCTGGGAGACGATGACGCGCTCGGTGCCGTTGACGATGAACGTACCATTGTTGGTCATGAGCGGCATGTCGCCCATGTAGACGTTCTGTTCCTTGATGTCCTTGATGGACTTCGCGCCCGTATCCTCGTCGATATCGAACACGATGAGGCGCAGCGTCACCTTCAGCGGCGCTGCGTAGGTCAGATCGCGCTGACGGCATTCCTCGACGTCGAACTTCGGCTGTTCGAATTCGTAGGACACGAACTCGAGCATCGAAGCGCCGGAGAAATCCGTGATCGGGAAGACGGACTTGAAAACGGACTGAAGCCCCTCATCCGGACGGCCGCCCTGCGGCTCGTCCACCATGAGGAACTGATCGTAGGATGCCTTCTGAACCTCGATGAGGTTCGGCATTTCTGCGACTTCTGGAATTTTACCAAAAAACTTGCGTACGCGCCTGCGACCGTTAAACGAAAGGGTCTGAGCCATCGTCGCTCCTTTAAAAATTGCACCCGGGCCTGCAACAGACGGCGACCGCTGGCCAGTCGGCACCGTCAATCAATGGGTCGTTCAATCTCGTCCAACCCCCGAAAACGCTTAGCACGGATTGCTGTGGCGTCTTTGGTTCGAGACTATCCTCTTGAAGAACCCATTACCCAAAAGCCGTTTTCAATAGGCTTTTGGGTAATACGTTCAGAAAGCGGTCAAAGAGAGGCGGCCATTTGCATGGCCACCCCTCCTTTAAAGTAGGCAGAATTACTTGACGTCAACCTTGGCGCCAGCGTCTTCCAGCTTCTTCTTGAGATCAGCAGCTTCAGCCTTGGAAACGCCTTCCTTGACAGCCTTCGGAGCGGCTTCAACGAGGTCCTTGGCTTCCTTCAGGCCGAGGCCTGTGATCGCGCGGACTTCCTTGATGACGTTGATCTTGTTTGCGCCGGCATCAGCGAGGATGACGTCGAATTCAGTCTTTTCTTCTTCAACAACAGCGGCAGCAGCGCCACCGGCAGCAGCAACAGCTACCGGAGCAGCGGCGGAAACGCCCCACTTTTCTTCAAGAAGCTTCGACAGTTCTGCAGCTTCCAGAACGGTCAGCGAGGAGAGGTCTTCAACGATCTTAGAGAGATCAGCCATTTTTTAGTTCCTTTTGTTCGGTTCGAACTTGGTTAGATATAAACAACGAAAAACCGCCTTATGCGGCTTCCTCGTCCTTCTTGGCGTAGGCCGCAAACACGCGGGCAAGCTGGCTTGCCGGTGCTGCAACAACCGATGCGATGCGCGTTGCCGGGGTCTGAATCATACCCAGCAGCTTTGCACGCAGCTCGTCCAGCGACGGCAGGGTCGCAAGCGACTTGACTGCATCCGCGGTGAGCGTGGTTGCGCCCATGGCGCCGCCCAGGACAACGATCTTGTCGTTGGTCTTGGCGAAATCCATGACGACCTTCGGAGCCGTTACGGGATCGGCGCTGAATGCTACCAGCGTCTGACCCTTGAAGAGATTTGTCATCCCTTCGGCTTCCGTACCCTGAAGGGCAATTTTGGCCAGGCGGTTCTTCGCGACTTTGACGGTGCCGCCAGCAGCGCGCATCTTCGAACGGAAGTCGTTCATCTGTGCGACTGTGACACCAGCATAGTGGGCCACGACAACCGAACCGGCGCCCTTGAAGGACTCGTTCAGCTCCGTGACGAATTCGCGTTTTTCCGCTCTTTCCACTGCCTATCTCCAGTTGACTGGACCGCAAAACACGGGACCAGTCGGTTTGCCTTTGCCACATGGGATCAGAGATGATCCCAAGCGACGCTCGAGGATCCTGTCCCCTGCGCGGTCCCGTTTGAGCGGTTCCGGCACAAGGCAAGCCGAGGTTCGAACCGAATTTCCACGCTTGCGCGCGTCAAATGAAATTCGGGACTCACCCATCTCATGCAGGCTGAAGTGATTAAGGGATAACCACCTGCAATCTCGGACAGGAGTTCCGGGTTTGATCCCGGAATTTCCGGCCCCGAAGAGCCGGAAATCTGTGACCGGACCAGAGGCCCGGATAAACGTGATTAGGCGCTGACCGTCGACGGGTCGATCTTGACGCCCGGGCCCATGGTCGAGGAAATCGCCACGCGCTTGACGTAGTTGCCCTTGGCGCCAGCCGGCTTTGCCTTGATGACGGCATCTGCGAAAGCGCGGATGTTTTCTTCAAGAGCAACAGCATCGAACGATGCCTTGCCGATGCCTGCATGAACGATACCGGCCTTTTCGACGCGGAACTCGACAGCGCCGCCCTTCGATGCCTTGACAGCACCGGCGACGTCCATCGTGACGGTTCCGACCTTCGGGTTCGGCATCATGCCGCGCGGGCCGAGAACCTTACCGAGACGGCCGACGAGCGGCATCATGTCCGGGGTTGCGATGCAACGATCGAAATCGATCTTGCCGCCCTGGACGATCTCGACGAGATCTTCTGCACCAACGACGTCTGCGCCGGCTGCCTTGGCTTCATCAGCCTTGGCGCCACGTGCGAACACGGCGACGCGAACCGTACGGCCAGTGCCGTTCGGCAGGTTGACGACGCCACGGACCATCTGGTCGGCGTGACGCGGATCAACGCCGAGGTTCATCGCAACTTCGATGGTTTCATCGAACTTGGCGATCGCCCGGGCCTTGACCAGGGTGATGGCTTCCGACAGCGCGACGAGCTTCGTCGGGTCGATGCCTTCGCGGGTCTTCTGTACGCGCTTTGCAATCTTTGTCATGGTCTCAACCTGCCACTTCCAGGCCCATGGAGCGGGCGGAGCCCTCAACCATTGCCATTGCGCCTTCGATATCAGCCGCGTTCAGATCCTTCATCTTGGCTTCAGCGATCTTGCGAACCTGATCCTTGGTGAGGGTACCGGCCTTGGGGCCCTTGCCGGGCGTCTTCGAACCGGCTGTCAGCTTCGCTTCCTTCTTCAGGAAGTAGCTGACCGGCGGCTGCTTCATGATGAAGGTGAAGGACTTGTCCTGGTAGTAGGTGATGACGACCGGGATCGGCATGCCCTTTTCCAGTTCCTGCGTGGCGGCATTAAACGCCTTGCAGAATTCCATGATGTTTACGCCACGCTGACCAAGTGCCGGGCCGATTGGCGGGGACGGGTTTGCCGATCCTGCCTTGACCTGAAGCTTGAGCTGGCCTGCAACTTTCTTAGCCATTTCTCTCTGCCTTTATGGTTTTCCCGGCACTCCTGCCCGCCATATGCGAACCGGAACCGGAAACGTTACAACCGGTTTCCCGGCCTCTCATGCCGCCCTTTCAAAAGGACGGCGGCTGCGGTTGCGTGGTGCGGACTGACCGATCCGGCTAAGACCGGCGCCCTTCCACGCGACTTGCGGGCTTGCCCGCATCTGCCGGATACATCGATCCGGCAAAACCAAACGAAAGCTGCGCAGCCGAACAGAATTCAGCGCTGCAGCCTTCAGAAATCAGACTTTCTCGACCTGAGCGTACTCAAGATCCACCGGCGTTGCGCGGCCGAAGATGGACACTTCGACCTTGAGGCGCGAACGCTCCTCGTCAACGTCCTGCACGATACCATTGAACGAAGCAAACGGACCGTCGGATACACGCACCTGCTCGCCGACCTCGAAGGAGATCGAAGGCTTCGGACGATCAACACCGTCCTGAACCTGACCGAGAATGCGCTCTGCTTCAAAATCAGGGATCGGAACCGGCTTGTTGTCGGAACCGAGGAACCCCGTGACCTTGGGTGTATTCTTGATGAGGTGATAGGCCTCATCCGTCAGGTTGGCGCGCACCAGCACGTAACCCGGAAAGAACTTGCGCTCGGCATCGACCTTGCGGCCACGACGAACCTCGACGACCTTTTCGGTCGGAACGAGAATCTTTTCAAACAGATGGCTCAGGCCCTTCTGCTTGGCTTTCTCCTCGATCGATTCAGCGACCTTCTTCTCGAAATTCGAGTAGGCGTGAACGATGTACCAACGCGCTGCCATATTCATCCCCAACCGTTCAAACGCCAGCATTCAGGACGAGGCCAATCAGCCAGCCCATCAGTTGGTCCGCAGCAAAAAAGAAGATAGCCGCAAAGAAGACCATGACGAATACCATCAGCGTCGAGATCATCGTCTCACGCCGCGAAGGCCATGTCACTTTCGCCGTCTCGGAGCGCACCTGCTGCAGAAACGTAAATGGATTTGTTTTGGATGCCATTGAATGCTCACGCCTTAACGGCCCGTAAAGCTGACGATCAGCCCCACGCGCCGCGTGTCTGTTTGAACCCTACATAAAGACCGATTCCATAAATCACAAGAGGTCAACGGTCTTTTTGCGAAATTAGCCGGAGAAGACGAGCCTTCTCCCTGTATAGTCTGCCAGCAGCACCGCTGCATATTCTGCGCTGTGTCGAATGGCAGGGGCAGTAAGGCTCGAACTTACGACCTGCGGTTTTGGAGACCGCCGCTCTACCAACTGAGCTATACCCCTAGACCAGCAGCGCCGAATGCTTGAAAGCCGAAGCGCCGCGTGAAGTCTGCGGCTTATTATTCAGTTTGCCGCAGGATGACAAGCACCTTTGCCGGAAAAAAGAAAGAATTCTGAACCATCCTGGCTTCTTTTTCCGAAGGCAAACCCCGAGCGATCTCCCGCCCGCCTCATGCAGATCGCCGACGGCGGCCGTTTCCGGCATATTGATGCCGAAACACAGGCGCCCGGCAACGGCGTTTGCCGTCTTTTCTATGTTCGCCCTGGGTGATCCGTTACGCGCCATCATAGGAGCGCCCTGCCCCTCTCTGACCTCAAACAATTCCGGTGCGACAATATACGGCGAAGATTCAGCCGCTGCCTGCGCCATCGGCTGCAGGGTAAGGCGAATCAACGCGACGACCTCGTGGCCCCCATTGATCAGACAGGACGCCGCATGCCCCTCGCCTTGACGGTGACGCTTGCTTATAGCGCGCAGCTGAGGCGGCAGACAGTTAGGGCTAACTTGCCCTGGTCGAGCACCTCCCTCCCGCCGTCGCGTACCCAAAACGGCAAAGGCCCCGCTGTTTCCAGCGGGGCCTTCTGAAACCGATGAATCCGAAGATTACTCGACGATGGACGCTACGATGCCGGCGCCGCATGCAAATCGCGCTTGCGCGCCATTTGCACCACCTTTGTTGCCGTCGGCAGCTTTCGCCATCGTCTTATCGATTGTTATTCAACAATCGAAGCGACGATGCCGGCGCCGACGGTACGGCCGCCTTCGCGGATTGCGAAGCGCAGCTTTTCTTCCAT
>NZ_LGLV01000027.1 GCF_001687365.1 Pararhizobium polonicum | reverse complement strand
CGTGAAAGCGGGCCGGGCGTGCCGGGTAGCCACACCACGGGCGGTTCACCCCGCCGGACGGCTTTGCCGTCCATGGGTCCAGGGCTAAACCCCGCCTCATTGAAAGGCCTGGCGGATAAGCGGCCAGGCTGGGGCATTGGAGGCTTTTTCCTTCACAAGAGGCAAAAGCGTAGAAGAACCTGAGAAGCGCGGCAAAAGACACTGAACGGGGCGCTGGAAGGCGTCATATAAATTACTTAGTCATCGGCACTTTCCGGCGCCCCGACCAAGTGATTCATCAAGCGAAACCACGGCGGATTTTCCGGGCGTGGCTGAAGGTCGTAGCGGCGCTCTTTACCTCCCCCTTGAGGGGGGAGGTCGCCGCAACGCGGCGGGTGGGGGTGACCACCGCGAACGCCACAGTCCATTGCATATGCCGCGGATCACCCCACCCCGGAGCTTTGCTCCGACCCTCCCCCTCGAGGGGAGGGTGAAGAACCCTCTCCCGGCCCGCGACACCACCGACCCTTGACTTTCCCCCCCGATCGTCCGACTTCACAGAGGTTCCATCCCAAGGAGTTCCGACCATGAGCGAGCAAGCCCGCAGCACCATCGACCAGACGGAAGTCGACCGGTTTTCCGCCATGGCCGCCGAGTGGTGGGATCCGAAGGGCAAGTTCAAGCCGCTGCACAAGTTCAATCCGGTCCGCCTCGCCTATATCCGCGACCGCGTGTCGGACACTTTCGGCCGCGAGGCAAAGGCCCCCCAGCCGCTGAAGGGTCTGCGTGTCCTCGATATCGGCTGCGGCGGCGGCCTCCTGTCCGAACCGATGGCCCGCATGGGCGCCGATGTCGTCGGCGCCGACGCCTCGGAAAAGAACATCATGATCGCCAGAACCCACGCGGCCGGCAGCGGCGTCCATGTGGATTACCGGGCGGTGACGGCGGAATCGCTGGCGCAGGCCGGCGAGAGCTTCGATGTCGTGCTCAACATGGAAGTGGTCGAGCATGTCGCCGATGTCGAATTCTTCATCAGCACCTGCGCCTCCATGGTGCGCCCCGGCGGCCTGATGTTCGTCGCCACCATCAACCGCACGGTCAAGGCGGCGGCGCTCGCCATCTTCGCGGCGGAAAACGTGCTGCGCTGGCTGCCGCGCGGCACCCATCAATATGAAAAGCTGGTGCGCCCGGAAGAGCTGGAAAAGCCGATTGCGGCCAGCGGCATGGATGTCACCGACCGCACCGGCGTCTTCTTCAATCCGCTGTCGAACCAGTGGAACCTGTCGAAGGACATGGACGTCAACTACATGATCGTCGCCAAGCGCCCGGCCTGACCCGGAGATCGGGGCCTGCCATGAAACGCATCGCCGCCACACACATCGCCGCCGGCATCCTGCTGGCCGCACTCGGCGCGGGCGCAGCTCACGCGGCAACGGTCTATTCCGGCCTGTGCGAGGCATCGGCCGCCTCCCCTCTCGACGACACCCACTTCGCCGTCGCCAGCGACGAGAGCAATACGCTCATGGTCTATCAGCGCGACAATCCCGATCCCGCCCCGGACGGCATCGCGCTGGAGAATTTTCTCGGCGCGAAAAAATCGGACCTCGAGGCCTCCGCCCGCCTCGGTGACCGCATCTACTGGATCTCCTCCCATTCCCCGGATCGCCACGGCGGCAAGATCGACCGGCGCTCGGTGTTCTTCGCAACGGATATCGTTCCCGGCCCTGTCCCGGCCGTCAGGCCCGCAGGCCAGCCCTATCGCGATCTCGGCAAGGCGATCGCCACCGCCATCGGTGTCGACCGCAAGGACATCAACATCGAAGGCCTGGCTGCAACCGAGACCGGAAGCCTGCTGATCGGGCTGCGCAATCCGCTGTCCGGCGACAACAGCGCCATCGTCGTTCCCCTCGACAACCCGGCCGCCGTCGCCGATCGCGGCGAAGCGCCGTCGCTCGGGGTGCCCCGCAGCTTCGACCTCGGCGGCAACGGCATTCGCAGCATCGACCGCACCGGCCTGCCCGACAGGCCCTATCTGATCATCGCCGGCCCGATCGAGGGCGCCAAGGGCAAGGCAAAAGGGGCATTTGCCCTGTACTGGTGGACCGGCGGCCCGGAAAACCCGCAAAAGCTCGACGTCACGATCGACAAGGGCTTCATCGCCGAAGCGATGGTGATCGACCCGAAACGGCGCATCGCCCAGCTGATCAGCGACGACGGCCACCGCTGCAGCGAGACCGATCCGCAAGATCAGCGCCGCTTCCGCAGCCTCGATGTTCCGTTCTGATACCAGTCATTTCCGCTTTTATTACAGATCGATCATGGCATAATAGGCCAATGACAAAGCTTCTCGATCAGGCAGTCGCGACCGCGCGCAACCTCCCTCCGGAGATGCAGGACGACATCGCTCGCATCATGCTGACCTATGCGGGCGGTGATGAGAGGGTGATCGAACTGACGCCGGAAGAGGAAGCGGATCTGATCGAAGCCCAGGCCGAAATGGCACGAGGAGAATTTGCCACCGAAGCCGAGGTGCAAACCGTACTGTCCAAATACCGGCTGTGAAACTGCGCTATTCAAAACGCGCCCTGCAAGAACAAGCCCCCAATCGTCCCCGCCTTTCACTCCCGTGCTACACTTCGGTCAATTGGCCCGTCCGAGAAATTCCTCGTCAGGTCGATCCGCTCTTTGACATAAAATATCTTTCTACTGGTTGGAAAAACGGCACTTACTCACTTGTCCGTAGACCACCGAAACGTTCGAGTACCTATTGAAAGAGGCCCGTCAGGTCGCGCCTACCATCAATCACGCGCACGATTTCGACCACAGCCACCGTGCCTTCATCCGTGTCGGGAATCGTTTCATAGAGGATGACAAACGGCGCTTCGACGAGCATGCGCGCAGCCGGGCTAATGTCCGGGTGGCGCATGCCAAGACGCGGCTGATCGATCAAAAGGCTGGCTTTGTGCTGAAACCGCTCATAAAAGCGCTCGGCCGCATGCGGCTGTTCTCGTCCGATCTGAACGTAGATGCCACGGATATCGGCGCGCGCCTGCGGAGACCAGATCAATTTAACGGGCATGTTTCAGCGCGGCGCTGAGCTCCTGTCGCGCTTCCTCACGCAATGCATCGAAATCGACCGGCGTCGGCTTGCCACTGGCTTTGCCCTCTTCCCACAGTTCGCGTAGCCGTAGCGTATCGGCTTGACGAGCCTCCCACTTGGCTGACCAATCCCGCACAGCTTCCCGGACGATCTCACTCGTCGTAGCATAAGCCCCTGTCCCAACCGCGTCGCGGAGCATTGCTGCCTGCTGCGTCGTCAACGCGACGCTGATCTTTTCAATATTGGACATCTACACCTCCGGGCTCAATGGTAGGAAATATTACTACCATTCTGGTAAAGCAGCCAAGAAAATTTATTGCTGATAGCGTCCGTGAAGCCGGAGCAACCGGCAAGGTCTTCTCACCAAGCCCTCAATCATCCCCGCCCCAAAACCCCGTGCTACACTTTCAACGTCCGCACATGGGCAAGCAGATCGGCCTGTCCTTTGGCATTGTCTTCCGCGATCCGCCGGATACGCTCGCGGTCGATCGCATAGGCTTCGCCACTCGCGGCGAAGGGTTCTTTGAAAGTAAAGGCTCTTGCCGAGGCGCCGTTGTCGTGGAGATATTCCAGCCGCTCGACGCCTTCGGACCACTCGGGAACATGGCGTTCATCCACCCACCAGAGCACCAGCGGCGGCCAGCTGGGTTTGATGTTCCAGTTGCGCCCGTGTTTCAGCGCATCGGCATGGACGCCATTGTAGGAAAACGCCATCAGCGATTCGATATCACGCCACAGCGACAGCGACGACGGCGCGCTGTCGAAACCGCTGCCTTCGATGAAGCGCGGAAAGACCTGGATGCCCCAGCTATGCGGCCCCGGTGCGCCACTATAGCCGGACCGCCCGATAAAGCCGGATGCTCGCGACGCGGCCTCGAAATTGGCCGGCTCGCGCGAGACGAAACCATCGACGCGGGGATCGCCTTCGGGGCCGACATGCAGGCCGAAATTGTAGATGGCCAGATGGTGTCCGTCGGCCGTCATGTCAGTTGACGTCATCGGGCAGAATGGGGAGCGCAGCGATTTCGATGCCTTCCTCCAGCAGTGCCTTGGCCTCGTCGACCGTCGCCTGGCCGATCAGGCCGCGCTGCTCGGCCTCGCCATAGTGAATCTTGCGGGCTTCCTCGGGAAATTTCGCGCCAACATCCTCGGCGTTTTCGCGGATCGAGGTCACCAGCTCGCGGATCTTGGCCACCGCTTCCTTGCGGGCCTGATCCATCATCAGCACCTTGGCCTCGTCCTTTTTGCGGGCTGTCGAGACCGAAGGCGCCATCAGCTCCTTGGCAATCGAGGCAGAGCCGCAGACCGGACAGGACACAAGCCCGAGACCCGCCTGACGATCGAAATCGGTGCTCGAGGAAAACCACCCTTCAAAGGAATGGCCGTTGTCGCAGGCAAGCGTGTATTTGATCAAGCGGCCACGTCCCCGGAAGCGCCCGACGCCACCTCCTCCAGCGAGAAGGCCCGGCCGTTCTTGAGGTTCGGGATCTTTCCACGCGCAGCGGCAACGGCGGCGATGTCGATATCGGCCAGCACGACGCCTTCGCCGGTGCCACCGGCCGAAGCCAGAACAGTGCCCCAGGGATCGATGATCATCGAATGGCCATAGGTCTCGCGGCCATCCTCATGCACGCCGGCCTGGGCGGCGGCGATGACGAACATGCCGTTCTCGATGGCGCGGGCGCGAAGCAGGATTTCCCAATGCGCCTCGCCGGTCTGGCGGGTAAAGGCGGCGGGAACCGACATGATCTCAGCCCCTGCCGCCGCCTGCGTCCGGAACAGCTCCGGAAACCGCACGTCGTAGCAGATGGCACAGCCGAGCTTACCGAACGGCAGGCTGACCAGCCGCGCGGTACCACCCGGCGTATAGGCCGCACTTTCCCGCCAGCTTTCGCCATTGTCGAGATCGACGTCGAACATGTGGATCTTGTCGTAATGGGTGATCTTGCGGCCATCGGGGCCGAACAGAAAGCCGCGATTGGCAATCTTGCCGTCGGCAAGGCCGATCGCCGTGGAGCCGACATGAAGATGGATGCCCAGTTCGGCAGCCAGCCCGGAGGCGGCCGCAACGATGAGATCGCTGTCCTCGCCACGCAAGGCTGCCCGCATGGCCGCACGGTCACGCTGCAAAGCACCGGTCATTTCCGGCGTCTGCACATAGACGGCCCCTTGCGCCGCGGCATCGCGCACCAGCCGGACCATCGCCTCGGCATTGCGCGCCGGATCGACACCGGAACACATCTGGATCGCTGCGGCCCTGAACGTCATGAAAGCATCTCCCTATGCGGCAAGTCTCTTAGGCAGCGAGCATCGCATCCAGCTTGCCGGCCCGGTCCAGCGCATGCAGATCGTCGCAGCCGCCGATATGGGTGTCGTTGATAAAGATCTGCGGAAACGTCGTGCCGCCGTTCGACCGCGCGATCATCGCCTGGCGCAGATCGGGAGAATAGGTGGCGTCGTGCTCCTCGAATGCCACGCCCTTGGCATCGAGAAGTTTCTTCGCCGCGGAACAATATCCGCAGAATTGACG
Organism: Pararhizobium polonicum; assembly: GCF_001687365.1. Taxonomy (GTDB): domain Bacteria; phylum Pseudomonadota; class Alphaproteobacteria; order Rhizobiales; family Rhizobiaceae; genus Pararhizobium; species Pararhizobium polonicum. The sequence continues at coordinate 24,693 of NZ_LGLV01000027.1, read as the reverse complement.
GGTATAGATGACGACCGAAGCCATAGTCCTGACCTGCTCCTTCGCCGGCCCTGCGCCAGCATAATCTCCCCTGTCATATAGGACCGGAGATGGCTCTTGCAAAGGTCAAAACGGTCACGTCCCCGGCACCCGCCTTCTTCAGCGCCCGCGTTGCCGCCGAAACGGTCGCGCCCGTCGTATAGACATCGTCGACCAGCACGATGCGCCTGCCGAACAGCGCCGCCTTTCCGGCCTCGGTGACGGCGAAGGCACCGCGCACATTGTCCTCGCGCTGACTGGCACCCAAGCCCACCTGCTGGACGGTGCGTTTGGTGCGCACCAGCGCCGTTGCCAGGAAGGGTTTCTCCGCGATGCGGGCAATGGCCCGGGCCAGCTCGGCCGACTGGTTGAACTTGCGGCCCCAGAGCCGGAAGGCATGCAGCGGCACCGGGACCACGGCGTCGCAGGCGGCAACGCTGCCGTCGCCGGCGCGGATCATCCACCCGGCCATCATCACGGCGAGATCGGTGCGGTCGCGGTATTTCAGGCCATGGACCAGCGACTTGGCAATGCCGTCATGGATGGCAACAGAGCGCAGCCGCTCGAACACCGGCGGATGGGCGATGGCATCGGCCGACAGGATGCCGGCGCCGAGATCATGCGAGAACGGCAGGCCGAGAACCTCGCAATAGGGCCGCTCGATCAGCCGCAGCGTCGCCCAGCAGGCAGGGCAGACGCCGCGATGCTGGCCGACGATCCGGCCGCATCCGCAACAGACAGGCGGATAGACGGCATCGACCGCCGCGGCCATCAGACCGCGCAGGCTTGCCGCCAGCCGCCACCCCGGATTTTCCGCCTCTTCGCCCTGCATGCGGTTGACTTTATGGCGGGGCGGGTTTCATTGCGATCAGATTTTTTGGACGATCAGACTTTTGGGAAGCCAAGCCATGGATATCGTTTTCGACCAGCCCCTCATCGAAGCCCGCCGCAAACGGGCCTTTCGCAACGGTGACCCGAAGGCGCAGTTCCTGCTGGAGATCGCCGCGCAGGAACTGTCCGAACGCCTGAGCGTGGTCGAGCGCCATTTCGACAGGGCTGTCGAGCTGCACGGCTATAGCGGCCTTGCAGCGCGCTATCTGGCAAACACCGGCAAGGTCACGCAGATCGAACGGGTCGAAACGGATGCGGCCTTCGCAGCCCCGGGCGAAACCGTCTCGGTCTCGCCGCTCGAAACGGTGCCGCTCGCGCCCGAATCGGCCAACCTGATCGTCTCGCCGCTGTCGCTGCACCTGACCAACGACACGCCCGGCGTCTTCATCCAGGTGCGCCGGTCGCTGAAACCCGACGGCCTGTTCCTGGCGGCCATCCCCGGCAGCGGCACGTTGCAGGAGCTGCGCGAGGTGCTGCTGGCGGCCGAAAGCGAATTGACCGGCGGCGCCAGCCCGCGCGTCATCCCCTTTGCCGATGTCCGCGATATCGGCGCGCTGCTGCAGCGCGCCGGTTTCACCCTGCCGGTCGCCGATACCGAGAGCTACACGGTGCGCTACGCCTCGCTGTTTTCGCTGCTGAAGGATCTGCGCTCGATGGGAATGACCAATCCGCTGGCGTCCCGCAGCCGCAAGCCCCTGAGCCGCAAGTTCTTTCTGCGGGCGGCGGAAATCTATGCCGAACGGTTTGCCGATCCGGACGGTCGCATCCGGGCGACCTTCTCGATCATCTACATTTCCGGCTGGGCGCCGCACGAAAGCCAGCAGAAACCGCTGAAGCCCGGCTCGGCCAAACAGCGGCTGTCGGATGCGCTGAGCACGCGGGAGCTGCCGCTCAAGGAATAGGGCCGCCGGTCAGGGGCCGGCAGGGGCCCCCTTGATGGCGGCGGTCAGCGTGTTGAAGACGCCCAGCAGTGCATCGGAGAAATTTTGGAGGCCAATGATCATTGCAACGGAGATCAGACCGGCGAGCAGGCCGTATTCGACCGCTGTGGCACCGTTTGTATCGTTGAGAAAACGAATCAGTGTCTTCATGTGCTCCCAGCCTGTCCTGCGCATGCCCCGCGGATGACGTCACCCGAAAAGGACGGACATGCGTAAAGTAAGTGTCAGGCCGATGCCGGCCCCGACTGACAGCAGACACGAATACGGACACATCCGGCTCAACCCCGGCAGTCAGCAGCCGCTCTTGCTTCCATCACTATCAATAATACAAACGGCACCCGGCATCTCCTGCAGCACGCTCCGGCGCACGGTATAGCGCTTGGCGGTATTGCTGCCCGGGATAGAGCCGGTGGTAATATTGTCGTAGTCGATCGGCGCGTTGGCCAGCACCTTGTTATCCGGCTTGGAGGCCAGCATCGGCGTCAGGATGAGGGTCAGCGCGATGACGGCGGTACCGAACAGCAGCGACAGGTTGAGCGCGCCTGTGCGGCGGCTCTGGCTCGTCACCAGATCCTTGTCCTGAACCGTTCTCCAAAAATCGTCGTCGACCATCGTCTGCCTCTTCGAATACGTACGCTTCCCTGAAGACGGTTCACCCCCACCGCTTCAACCATGTCCACGCCGATACACAACCGGCATCGGCCACGGGGATCATCCCGAAACCAATAGACACCGGCACTTAACTGAAGCTGATCTTGATGGAGGGGAATAAACGTTCGATTAATAAAATCGAAATTTCCGGGAATTGATCAGAGCAAATCCATTAAATAGGGGATAAGTGGCTCATCGGCCGGCGGCATCGGATAGTCGCGCAGCGCTTTCGGGCGAACCCATTTCACCGCCTGCCCTTCCCGCCCATGGGCAACGCCCTCGTAGCGCCGGCAGACATAGAGCGGCATCAGCAGATGGAAATCGTCATAGGTGTGGCTGGCGAAGGTCAAAGGCGCGAGGCAGGCGACCTTGGTGCGAACCCCCAGCTCCTCGTCCAGCTCACGGATCAGTGTCTCCTCCGGCGTTTCGCCGGGCTCCACCTTGCCGCCGGGAAACTCCCAGAGCCCCGCCAGCGATTTGCCCTCGGGCCGCTGGGCGAGAAGAATCCGGCCATCGCTGTCGATCAGGGCGCAGGCGGCCACCAAAAGGATTTTCCGGTCCGTCATGCTCATCGTCAAAGCCCCGCGCGCCGGTAGGAATAGCGATAGACGTCCCTGAAGCCGAACTTGCGATAAAGCGCGATGGCGGCCTCATTGCTCGCCTCGACCGCGAGCCAGGCCGTGCGGGCGCCGCGCAGACGGGCCCAGCGCAGCGAGGCGTTGACGATGGCGCTTCCCACGCCCTGCCGCCGCACGCCGTCGGCGACCGCGACCTGGAGAATGCCGGCAAGATCGTTGTCGTGAACCGCCAGCGATACGGCGATCGGGCCATCATCGGGGGACTCGAACAGGAACAGCCCGCATTCCGGCTTGATCGCATTGATGATCTCGCTCAGGCCCGCCTTGTCCTGGCTGCTTTCGCCGGAGATATGAATCCGGGCATCGACGAACCGGCCGACATCGCGCAGCGGCAGATGCTCGATCGATTCGGTCGTGTCGTTCGGCGGGATATCGGCCATCATGACGATGGTTTCGGAAAACACCGGCCAGCCGTTGGCGTTCATATACGCGATCAGCGGCGGCGGCGTCAGCGGCGTCTGGCGCACGGTCAGCGGCCGGCCGTAATCGGAAAAGCGCTTGGCCGCCTTCTCGAGACGGATCTCGATATCGCGGCTGTCGGAGGGATCGAGCGGATTGACCGAGTTGAGCCGCTTGGAATCATGACCCGCCGTCAGGCGGATCAGCCAGCTGCCGTCGTACTGCACCGATGCCGCCGGCCAGGCGCGAAAGCCCACCGCCTCGAGGCGGCGGACATTGGGCAGATCGGCTTTCGAAATCATATCCTGCACGTGCTGTCAGCTCCGGTAGTCGCCGTTGATCTCGACATATTCCTTGGTCAGATCGCAGGTATAGACGGTCGCCTTGCCCGAACCGAGACCGATCTCGACACGGATGGCAATGTCCTCTTCCTTCATCACGGCCGAGGCTGCCGCTTCCGAATAGCTCGGGTCGCGCTCGCCATCGACGGCGACGCGGACATCGCCAAACCAGATCGCCAGCCGGTCGCGATCGGCCATCTCGCCGGATTTTCCGACAGCCATGACGACGCGGCCCCAGTTGGCATCCTCACCGGCGACCGCGGTCTTGACCAGCGGCGAATTGGCGACCGACAGGCCGATCCGCTTGGCCGCCAGATCGCTTTCAGCACCTTCGACGGTCACGGCCACCATCTTGCGGGCGCCCTCGCCGTCACGCACCACCTGCAGCGCCAGGTCACGAAGGAGATCGTTCAGCGCGGCGCGAAAACCGTCAAGCGCCGGGTCGGTGGCATCGGTCACCGCCTTCTGGCCATCCCTGGCGGCAGCGCGGGTGGCAAACAGCATCAGCGTGTCGGAAGTCGAGGTGTCGCTGTCGACCGTGACGGAATTGAAGGTCGGCCCGGTGCCTTCGGACAGAAGAACCTGCAGGGCTTCAGGCGCGATATCCGCATCGGTGACGACGAAGGACAGCATCGTCGCCATATCCGGCGCGATCATGCCGGCACCCTTGGCGATCCCGTTGATGGTGACCGTGACGCCGCCGATCTTCGCACTGCGGGTGGACACCTTCGGATAGGTATCGGTCGTCATGATCGCCTTGGCGGCCTCGAACCAGAAATCGCTCGCTGCTTCGGTCGTCATATCGCTGAGAACGCCTGCGAATTTCGTCGCATCCAGCGGCTCGCCGATCACTCCGGTCGAAGCAAGAAATACTTCGCCGATCGAGCAGCCGACAGCCTCGGAGGCGGACTGCGCCGTCAGCTCCGTCGCCGCCTTGCCCTTCTTGCCGGTGAAGGCATTGGCATTGCCCGAGTTGACAACGACGGCACGCGCCACGCCGCCGGCCAGATTCTGGCGGCAGAAATCGACCGGAGCCGAGGGGCAGCGCGAGCGGGTAAAGACGCCTGCGACCGCGGCCGGCTCGTCGAAGACCATCAGCAGCACGTCGGTACGGTTCTTGTACTTGATGCCGGCGGCGGCGGTCGCCATCCGGACACCGCGCACCGGCGGCATCTCGGCAAAGGATTTCGGGGCAAGCGGGGAAACGGAACCGGACATGATCAAACCTGTTTAGCGATGATGGCCCGGCCTGGCGGGCCCACAAACGAAATCCCGAAAAGCCTGACGCCCCCGGGACCTGTCTCGTTCACTTTACATCAGAAGGACATGACCGTTCGAAGACGAGCGGTCATGTCTGGATGATATCAGTTGGCGTTCTCGGCTTCCGCCTTGTTGGCCTCGTCATACGCCTTCTTCAGCGCCGGATCGGTGATATCGACGCCGGCATCCTTCTTGGCTGCGGCCAGAAGCTCGATGTACTTGTCGCGCATGACCAGCTGCTTGACCTGCGGCTCGACCTGTTCGAATGCCGGTGGCGGCTGCTGGCGCTTGTCTTCGAGCAGAATGACGTGGAAACCGAACTGGGTCTTCACCGGTGTCTCGGTGTACTTGCCCTTTTCCAGCTTGAAGGCGGCCTCGGAGAATTCGGGAACCATGCGGTCCTTGGTGAAATAACCCAAGTCGCCGCCGTCTGCCTTGTTCGGATCGGTCGACTTTTCCTTGGCAAGCGTCGCGAAGTCCTTGCCGGCATCGAGATCCTTGATGATCGCCTTGGCTTCTTCCTCGGTCTTGACGAGGATATGGCGGGCCTTGACCTCTTCCTGCGCCGGGATCTTGGCGATTTCTGCGTCGTAGCGCGCCTTGACCTCTTCCGGCTTCACCGCATCGACGACATGCTTCTTGAAGAAGGCGTTGTGCAGTTCGCGCTCGGTCAGATAGGCGATGCGCTTCTTGAAGTCTTCATCGTTCTGAAGGCCTTCCTTGTCGGCATCCGTGGCGAGAAGCTTGACATCGATCAGGCCCGAAAGAGCCGCGGCGCGCTTCTGGTCTTCCGGCAGCTGGGCAAGCTGCGGATCGAGACCGGTCAGCGCGAAGTCGAGCTCCGACTGGTGAATTTCCGCACCACCGACCTTGGCGATGACCGGATCGGCGGCATCCTGCGCCACTGCTGGGCCTTGGGCGGCCATGACAGCGATCAGGGCAACTGCCGCAAGCATTTTGTATTTCAGCATCCTCATACCTTCCACGCTGGTATCCGGAACCGTGGTCACGGCCGGCCTCAAAACGTTCCACATCATCAGATTGTGGCCGTTCTGTAGCCTCAGACCAAGGATCGATCACAGAAACCCACGAAATGCGGGCCCCTATCGTCGATCCTTGCGATCCGCGTCCCTCAACTCCCGTTGACATAATTCGACCCCCCTCTTATCTGTCACGCAACCTCGCGTCCAGAACAGTTCCGGGCGTTTCATAGTATTTCGCGGAAATGACCCGCGTTGGCGACATAGAAGAAAGGACCATTCCTTATGGTCAGTCTCGGCGGCCTCGCCCGCAAAATTTTCGGCTCATCCAATGACCGCCGTGTGCGTGGCTACAAGGCCAAGGTCGATGCCATCAATGCGCTTGAGACGGAAACCAAAGCGCTTTCCGATGAAGCGCTGGCTGCAAAGACCATCGAGTTCCGCCAGCAATATGCCAACGGCAAGACGCTCGACGATCTTCTGGTTCCGGCCTTCGCCGTCGTGCGCGAGGCCGCGCGCCGTGCGCTCGGCCTGCGCCCGTTCGACGTCCAGCTGATTGGCGGTATCATCCTGCATGAAAAATCGATCGCCGAAATGAAGACGGGCGAAGGCAAGACGCTGGTGGCGACGCTGCCGGTCTACCTCAACGCGATCGCCGGCCAGGGCGTGCATGTCGTCACCGTCAACGACTATCTCGCCACCCGCGACTCGGCGACGATGAACAAGATCTATTCCTTCCTCGGCATGACGACGGGCGTCATCGTCCACGGCCTGACCGACGACCAGCGCCGCGCGGCCTATGCCTGCGACGTCACCTATGCCACCAACAACGAACTCGGCTTCGACTATCTGCGCGACAACATGAAGTACGAGCGCAACCAGATGGTTCAGCGCGGCCACTTCTTTGCCATCGTCGACGAAGTGGACTCGATCCTCGTCGATGAGGCACGCACGCCGCTGATCATTTCCGGCCCGCTCGACGACCGCTCCGAGCTCTACAACACCATCGACCGGTTCATTCCGCTGCTGTCCGCCGAAGACTACGAGATCGACGAAAAGCAGCGCTCGGCCAACTTCTCCGAGGTCGGCACCGAGAAGCTCGAAAATCTGCTGCGCGAAGCCAACCTGCTGAAGGGCGAGACGCTCTACGACGTCGAGAACGTCGCGATCGTCCACCACGTCAACAACGCCCTGAAGGCGCACAAGCTGTTCCAGAAGGACAAGGACTATATCGTCCGCAACGACGAAATCGTCATCATCGACGAATTCACCGGCCGGATGATGCCGGGCCGCCGCTATTCGGAAGGCCAGCACCAGGCGCTCGAAGCCAAGGAAAAGGTCACCATCCAGCCGGAAAACCAGACGCTGGCCTCGGTCACCTTCCAGAACTATTTCCGCATGTACAAGAAGCTCGGCGGCATGACCGGTACGGCTTCGACCGAGGCGGAAGAATTCGGCAATATCTACGGCCTGGAAGTCGTCGAAGTGCCCACCAACCTGCCGATCAAGCGTATCGACGAGGACGACGAAGTCTACCGGACGGTGGAAGAGAAATACAAGGCGATCATCGCCGAGATTAAGGAATCGCAGGACCGCAAGCAGCCGGTTCTGGTCGGCACCACCTCGATCGAAAAATCCGAGCTTCTGGCAAAGATGCTCAAGGACGCCGGCTTTACCAATTTCCAGGTGCTGAACGCCCGCTACCACGAACAGGAAGCCTATATCGTCTCGCAGGCCGGCGTTCCGGGTGCCGTCACGATCGCCACCAACATGGCCGGCCGCGGTACCGACATCCAGCTCGGCGGCAACCTCGAAATGCGCATCGAGCGTGAACTCGGCGAGATGGAACACGGCCCCGAACGCGACGAGAAGGAAGCCGCGATCAAGGTCGAGGTCCAGCGCCTCAAGGACATCGCGCTGGCTGCCGGCGGTCTCTACGTTCTGGCGACGGAACGTCACGAAAGCCGCCGTATCGACAACCAGCTGCGCGGCCGTTCCGGCCGTCAGGGCGACCCGGGCCGCTCGAAATTCTTCCTGTCGCTGCAGGACGACCTGATGCGCATCTTCGGCTCCGACCGCATGGATTCGATGCTGACCAAGCTCGGCCTGAAAGAAGGCGAAGCGATCGTCCATCCGTGGATCAACAAGGCGCTCGAACGCGCCCAGAAGAAGGTCGAGGCCCGCAACTTCGACACCCGTAAAAACCTTCTGAAATACGACGACGTCCTGAACGACCAGCGCAAGGTGATCTTCGAGCAGCGTATCGAGATGATGGATGCGACCGACATCTCCGAGACCGTCGCGGACATGCGCCACGAGGTCATCGAGGACATCGTCGCCAAGCGCATTCCGGAAAAGGCCTATGCCGAACAGTGGGATGCCGTGGGCCTCAAGACCGACGCGCAGAACTCGCTCAATCTCGACCTGCCGATCGTCGAATGGGCAGCCGAGGAAGGCATCGACGAAAACGATATCCGCGAGCGCATCACCGCCGAGGCCGACAAGGCAGCAGCAGACCGCGCCGAGCGTTTCGGTGCCGATATCATGCTCTATGTCGAACGCTCCGTGGTGCTGCAGACGCTCGACCATCTCTGGCGCGAGCATATCGTCAACCTCGACCATCTGCGTTCCGTCATCGGCTTCCGCGGCTACGCCCAGCGCGATCCGCTGCAGGAATACAAGTCGGAAGCCTTCGAACTCTTCCAGGCCCTGCTGGCGAACCTCCGCCAGGCCGTGACGGCACAGCTGATGCGTGTCGAACTGGTGCGCGAAGCCGCCGAAGCGCCGCAGCCGGTGCCGCCGGAAATGATCGGTCACCACATCGATCCGGACACAGGCGTCGACGACTTTGCAGACACCGTCAACCTCAACTTCGTCGAGCCGGAAAACCGCAATCCGCAGGATCCGTCGAGCTGGGGCAAGGTCGCCCGCAACGAAGCCTGCCCTTGCGGCTCGGGCAAGAAGTACAAGCACTGCCACGGTGCGTTCGAGGCGTAACTCGCCCGGCGCTTGATTTTTGTAGGGCAGAAGGCTTATTTTTGAAGTGGCAGACGGGATTGCAGTCCCGTCTGCCTTGGACTTACCTAGCGATATTGACCCGGACGGCTATTGACCAGCCAGTCCGGGTTTTCCGCATCATAAGCGTGATGCTAAATGGCTTTTGCCACATAGAACACCTCCAGATTCGACAGCAAGGCCGTTGCCTCGGCCGGGGAGCCCGTCTTCCCAGCCGCGTTAGCTGGCCGGTTGCGCTGGCTGGTGCCGCGCATGCTGCTTCTGCCACCGAATGCAACCGACAATAGCATATCGATTGCCGTTGTCAGCAGGCACTGGGCGACAACGAGCCGCACCTTTTCGATAGCAAAACCACGTTTCCGGCGGCTGCCCTCCACCCTTTGTTAACGCTGTTCTGTCAAGACTGACATCCTGTTTTGCGTAGTTTCGGGTACACCCTTGTTGATGGCAGCATGTCAAACGGCTGGTCGAATTTTGCCGCCCGCATTGCGGGACCGGCTGGCGCCGCTGCTTGAGAAGCTCATTCCCGTTCTGACCAGCAGCGACCCCAGGCATATGGCCCAGCGCATGGCGCTCGTCGCCTTTGCCATCCGCGTCGTCAGCGCCGCCATCGCCTTCGTGTCGCAGATCATCCTCGCCCGTGTCATGGGTGAGTTCGAATACGGCATCTTCGTCTTCGTCTGGGTGCTGGTGGTGCTCTTCGGCAACCTCTCCTGCCTCGGTTTCCACACCGCGATCATCCGCTTCCTGCCGCAATACCATGCCCGCGACGCCCTGGCGGAAATCCGCGGGATGACGACGACGGTCCGCATTTTCGCGCTCGTTTCCGCCACAGCGCTTGCCGCCATCGGCATCGGCGGCCTCTGGCTGTTCGGCGACTGGATCGAAGGCTATTATCTGGTGCCGCTCTATCTCGGCGTCTTCTCGCTGCCGATGATCGCGCTCGGCGATGTCATGGACGGAACGTCGCGCGCCCATAGCTGGGCCGTCTCGGCGATGAGCCCGACCTATATCGTCCGGCCGGTGCTGATCCTTGTCCTGATGATGCTGGCGGTCGCGATCGGCGAGCCGCATACGGCGCAAACGGCGATGATCGCCGCCATGGCGGCGACCTACCTGACCAGCGTCAGCCAGTTCTTCATCCTGACCTGGCGGTTGCGCCGGCGCTACGTCAAGGGCCCGAGCCGCATCGAGTTCGGCACCTGGTTCCGCGTCGCGCTGCCGATCTTCCTGATCGAGGGCTTCGGCTTCATGCTGACCAATTCCGATGTCGTCATCGTCGGGCTCTACCTCGATCCGGCCAGCGTCGCGATCTATTTCGCCGCCGCCAAGACCATGGCGCTCGTCCATTTCGTGATGTTCTCGGTCAAGGCCGCCGCCTCCCCGCGCTTTTCCGCCGCCATGGCCAATCCGGACCGCCAGCAGCTCGCCGTCATCGCCATCGAAAGCGCCAAATGGGCGTTCTGGCCGTCGCTCGTGGTCGGCCTGCTGGTCCTTGCCTGCGGCTCGTTCCTCCTGTCGCTGTTCGGCCCGGCCTTCACTTCCGGCTATTCGCTGATGGCGATCCTGTTTGCCGGCATCATGGCCAAGGCGCTGGTCGGCCCGGCGGAAGCCTTCCTCACCATGGCCGGCCGGCAGAAGCTCTGTGTCGCGCTCTATGCCGTAGCCCTCGTTTGCAATCTGGTGCTCAACGTCACGATGATCCCGATATTCGGACTGACCGGCGCGGCAATGGCCACAGCCGGCGCCATGTTCGTCGAAGCCATCCTTCTTCATGTCGCGGTGCGCCGCACCTTCGGCATCGTTCTCTTCGCCTTCGCCGACCCGCATGCCAGAACCATCAAAGCAGAGGCACCCCGCCCATGACCGGTAATCCGCACTTTCCAGACGACGCCAACAGCCGGTCGGCACGCATCCTCGGCGGCCTCGTTCAGCCGGCGCCAGAGCGGCCTGTCGCCGACAACACCATCGCCATCGGCCGCCCGGGCCGGCAGTTCTGCCTTTATCCGGCCGGCCAGGGCTATGAATTGCAGACCGAGCTGGATTTCCTCTCCAACCGGGCGATGGAGCCAAACGTCTTCTTCACCGGCCGCTTTCTCGCTCCGGCCATGCCGCGCCTGGAAGACCGCATCATCCGCCTGGCGCTGATCCGCGACAATGACGAGCGGCGCAGCCGCATCCGCTTCCTGATGCCGTTTTCGATCGAGAAGCCGGGCTTTTCCATCGGCACGCCGATCATCCGTGCCTGGTCCAATCCATTCGGACCGCTGGGTGTCCCCCTGCTCGATGCCGAGGACGCGGCCGAAACCATCGACAATCTCTACGAGGCCTTCACCGCCCCGTCGGTCGGCCTGCCGGGCGTGCTCGTGCTTCCCGATATCCGCCTCAAGGGCAAGTTCGCACAGCTGGCCCGCGCCGTCGCCATCGGCCGCAATCTGCCGCTGACGGTAACCGACACCTATACCCGGCCGATGCTGGAAAGCCTGGAGGACGGGCAGACCTACCTGCGCCACGCCATCAGCCCGGGGCACCTGCGCGAATTGCGCCGCCAATGGGCCCTGCTGGAAAAGATTGCGCCTGTATCCTACAACGTTGCCCGCCAGCCGGCCGATGTCCGTGTCCGCATGGAAGAGTTCCTGGCGCTGGAAGCCGCCGGCTGGAAGGGCCGCCAGCGCACCGCCATGGTGCTCGACCGCTACCGCGCCGCCTTCGCCCGCGAGGCGATCACCAACCTTGCCCAAGCCGACAGCGTGCGCATCCACACGCTGGATCTCAACGGCACCGCGATCGCCTCGATGATCGTGCTGATGATGGCGGGTGAGGCCTATACCTGGAAGACGGCCTATGACGAGCACTATGCCAGATATTCGCCCGGCAAGCTGCTGTTGGCGGAACTGACGGAATGGCATCTCGACGATGCCAATATCGTGCGCTCCGACAGCTGCGCCGTGCCCGACCACCCGGTGATGAGCCGGTTCTGGGAGGAACGCGAGGACATGGGCACGCTGGTGATCGGCCTTCACCAGAACCGTGACCGTGACGTGCGCCAGGTAGCGGCCCAGCTGCATCTCTACCGCAACACCCGCAACATGGCCCGGCTGCTGCGTGAAAAGATCCGCTCGCTGGCGCCACGCGCGCGGCGATAGGCAAGCGTTCAGCCCTCCGCGATCGCCCTGTCGCGCAGGATGCGACGGATGACCTTGCCGGAGGTGGTCAGCGGCAGGCTGTCGAGAAATGCGATCTCGCGCGGATATTCGTGCATTGACAGCCGGGTCTTGACCCAATTGCGGATATCGGCTTCCAGCGCCGGCCCGGCCTGATAGCCCGGCTTCAGCACCACATAGGCCTTGACGATCTCGGTGCGCACCGGATCGGGCTTGCCGATGGCGGCAGCCAGCTGAACGGCGGGATGCCCGGCCAGACAGTCCTCGATCTCGCCCGGGCCGATGCGGTAACCCGATGAGGTGATGACATCGTCGTCGCGCCCGAAGAAGGTGATGTAGCCCTCTTCGTCCTCAACGCCCTGATCGCCCGTGGTCATCCAGTCGCCGATGAACTTTGCCGCCGTTGCCGCCTCGTTCTTCCAATAGCCGAGGAACATCACCGGATCCGGGCGGCGCACGGCGACCTGGCCGACAGTGCCGGCGGGCAGTACCCGGCCCTCGCTGTCGATGATCGAAACATCATGGCCCGGCGCCGGTTTGCCCATCGAGCCGGGCTTCAGCACGCCGAGATTGGCAGCCGACGACAACACGATGTTGCATTCCGTCTGGCCGTAGAATTCGTTCACCGGCACGCCGAACGCTTGGCTCGCCTGCTCCCAGGTTTCGCGCCCGAGCGCCTCGCCGGCCGAGCCGATCGTCCGCAGATTGAGCCTGTAGAGCGAGCGGGGATTGTCGACCGACTTCATCAGCCGCAGCGCCGTCGGCGGGATGAAGGCGTTGCGCACGTCCATCTCCTCCAGAATGCGGAACGCCATATGCGGATCGAACTTCTGGCCGGGCGAGGACACCACGGGAACGCCGAGCAGCAGCGACGGCAGGAGCGCATTCAAGAGCCCGCCCGCCCAGGCCCAGTCGGCCGGCGTCCACATCCGGTCGCCCGGCTGCGGCAGGAAGGCATGATGGAACTGGAAGCCGGGAATATGGCCGAGCAGTACCCGATGCCCATGCAGCGCGCCCTTCGGCGGTCCCGTCGTGCCCGAGGTGTAGATCATCATCGCCGGATCGTCCGGCGTGGTATCGGCAGCCGTGAAACCGGGCGCGTGGCCTTCCGCAAGCGCTGCAAAGGCGATCGTGTCCGGTGCCTCACCATCCACCAGGACGACGGATTTCAGCTCCGGCAACTGGCCGCGGATTTCAGCGATTTTCTCATGGCCGAAACGATTGGTGACGATGGCCGCCGCGCCGGCATCGCGCAGCCGGTATTCCAGCGCCTCGACCCCGAACAGCAGGGCCAGCGGCAGGGCGATGGCACCGAGCTTGTAGATGCCAGCATGGGCGATCGCGGTCTCGAAGCTCTGCGGCAGAAGAATCGCAACCCGGTCCCCGGGTCTGACACCCTGCTCCAGAAGCCCCTGCGCGAAGGAAGATGATCGCGTGGCAAAAGCACCGTAGGTCAGCGACAAATGTGCGCCATCCGGGCTGAAATGCTGCAGGCAGACCCGCTCCGGCTCGCGCGCGGCCCAGACGTCGCTGACGGCCGTGCCGATATTGAACTTTTCCGGAATCTGCCAGCGGAAGTCCCGTCGAAGATTGTCATAGGTATCGCTGATCGGAAGCATCTGCCCGCCGGAGAAATTTCGCTGCGCTGCAGCTAACACTTCTGTGGGAGAGACTTCAACTGCGGATGGAGAACCATGCTTTTTCAGTTGCGCGCCACCAGCACAAGTATTATTAAATAATAATAAAGTAATTTATAATTTTTTTAAGCGGGAGGCTTCTTTCATGGCAACGTTTACGTCATTTTTTCCCGGCGGTGTAAATCCGGATCACTATACGCCGCCCCTGCCGGATTTCGACTATATGCCCTTTTTCGACGAAATTGTCCGGCTCGATCAGGCAACCCGGGTCGGGACACCGACCGCGACAGCGGTCAATTTCAACCTTTCCAACGGATTGAAGCTCAAGATCGTCGGCACCGGTTTCCAGTTCGATTCGAACGGCGACCCGACCGGCGGGACGATTACGGCCTTCGAGGTCTATCTCAACAACGGCACGACGAAAATGCAGACGCTGACCGGATTGAACCTCTCGCTCGAGAGCTTCGACAACGCCAGCACAGCCTATGACCAGTTCGCAATGGCGCAGTTCCTGATGCGCGGAAACGACATCCTCAAGGGCAGCGCCGGCGATCAGGACCTCAACGGCTATGGTGGAAACGACACGATCATCGGCGGCTCAGGCGGCGATTTTGTCCATGGCGGCGAAGGCAAGGACACCTATGACGGCAATGCCGGTTTCGATATGCTCGGTTTTGACGATGCCTATTATACGCCGTCGGCTTATCGCGGCATCAATCTGGACGCCACCACCGGAACGGTCATCGACCCGTGGGGCAACAGCGAGACCTTCACCGAGTTCGAACAATTCCGCGGGACGCAATTTGCCGATGCCTTTAAAGGCTCAGGTGCCGATGAAGCCTTCATGGGGCTCGGCGGGCGCGACACGATCGACGGTGGCGGCGGTGTCGATTTGGCCCTGTATTATCGCGATGCCCGGCGCGGCGGCACAGGCAACGTGACCGTCAACCTGGAGACAGGCAAGGCGATCGACGGTTTTGGAAAGACCGATACACTGATCAGCATCGAAGGTGCCCGCACCGGCGATGGCGCCGACAAGCTGACCGGCAATGCAGCCGCCAACTTTTTCAGAGCAGGCGGAGGCAACGATATCCTGGCCGGCGGCCTCGGCAACGACACCCTGTCCGGCGAGGCCGGCAAGGATATCTTCCTGTTCAACACCAAGCTCAGCGCTTCGACCAATGTCGATACCATCGGCGATTTCAATGTCGCCGACGACACGATCCGCCTCGACAACGCAATCTTCACAAAAATCACCGGCACCGGGACACTGACGGCAGCGCAATTCTACAAAAGCGCGGCCGGTGTCGCCCATGACGCGTCCGATCGCATCATCTACGAGACCGATACCGGAAAACTGTTCTACGACAGCAATGGCGATGCCGCCGGCGGATCCGTGCATTTCGCAACGATCGGAGCGAACCTTGCCCTGACAGCCGCCGATTTCGTCATCGTCTGATCGAACGGACGCGGCTTTGAAGCGTGGCTCCTTCGCTACGGTGCATGACAGGAGCCATGCTTCAGGACGAAAAAACCACCTCGCGGCCATCCCGCTCGCTCAGTGCGCCCAAAAGCGCATCCTGCGTTCTGTAGCCTGCGAAGAACAGATCGATCACGACACCGGCGGCTCTGACGCCCTCCTGGCTGCGCAGACGCACGCCCCGCTCGGCGCACCACGAAAACAGGGCGCCGGACAAGGCTTCGACATCATCGGAAATGACGCAAGACGCAGGAGACTGGGACATGCTCGACTTTCCTTCTATGACGATTGGGGCCTTATGTGCCGATTGGGGATTGATCTGTCCCAGACTGGTCATCGACGGCAATTTTTGCAATCGCGGTGCGGATTAGCGGTTAATATCCCGCTGAAGCTGTGCCGAATTGGTGCAACTCGGCTTTCCGTCCCCCACGGATCACATCTATTGATTGCCTTCCCATCCAGAGCGCTGCGCCCCGCGCGCAATTCTTCCGCCATGCCTCGAGGCGTCAGCGACCGGCTTTTGGCCGCAAGGCTTCGATCAGGGACCGGACTTTCCCGGTCGCATAGACCACGTCCTCGCGCGGCAGGTGCACGGTGATCTCGACATCCTTCCAGCCGGCACCGTTTTCCCGCGCATGGATCACGGCGGCCGGCAGCGACGGCAGAACGACCGCCGGGGTGTCGGCGATCCAGAACTGGACGGAGCACTCGGCATCCGCATAGTTGGTCAGCGCTTTGATGGGATCGAAGGCCATATGCTTCTCCTGTGATGTCCCGGATGCAAATCAGACATCGGCCATCCGCGCAAGTCCGGCTCCCACGACGGCGCGGATAAACGCACCGGAATGCCAGCCGGTCAAAACCGGCGGATGTCAGCCCCGCGCCTTCCCGTCGCCATCAGCGTCGTCAGTATTGTCCTCGTCCGGGGTCTCGGTCGTATAGTATCCGTCGGCCGATGCACCCGCGTCCGATGTGACACGGGCAAAGAAGACAAGGCCAAACAAGACGGCCATTATGATTCTTGCAACCAGCATTTGAGATCCTCCCGCCCCGTTTGCCGAGCGTAGTTGGACTCCAACCGATACACAAGAACATCATCGCAACCCTGCCGGGTTTGCGGCACACGCAGGAATCCGCTGATGGAAGAGTTACTGAACCTGCAGGCGGCAACGCAACGATGTTGTGGGGAAGTGGTGCCCCGTGCCGGAATCGAACCAGCACTCCTCTCGGAACCTGATTTTGAGTCAGGCGCGTCTACCAATTCCGCCAACGGGGCACGGATACCTTTCGGGGTAGCAAAATGCGTTTACACGAACCGTTTCGCGCCGGTCAACCGCGATTTTGAATATCGCTGGCCGGGAATCACAAAACTGTGCGGTTCGCATTTGCAGCAAATCGTTTACAGCACCGGCAATCCTGCCTAAAAGGCTTGGACCTCAACTGGAAAGTCCGCATGCTCCGACGCCTTTACGACTGGACAATGTCGCTTGCCGCCCGCAAATCCGCCGAAGTCTGGCTGGCCGTTATCGCTTTCGTCGAGAGCTCCGTCTTCCTCGTTCCGGCCGACGTGCTGTTCCTGCCGATGGCGCTGGCACGGCCCGAGCGCGCCTGGCGCTATGCCCTCGTGGCAACCGTCGCCTCGGTGCTCGGCGGCATCGCCGGCTGGTATATCGGCCACTATGCCTTCGAGACGCTGGCCAGACCCATCCTGGATTTCTACGGCAAGCTCGACGCCTTCGAGGCGATGAAGGCGTCGGTCGGCTATGAAATGCTGGTGCTGCTGCTCATCACCTCGGGCCTGGCGCATCTGCCGCCGATCAAGGTGGTGACCATCCTTGCCGGCGCCGCCAGCATCAATCTCGGCCTGTTCATCATCACGGCGATCGTCGCCCGCGGCGCCCGCTTCTTCCTGCTCGCCTGGCTGTTGCGCCGCTATGGCGAGGAAATCCGCGATTTCATCGAAAAGCGGCTGGGCATGCTGGCAGCCGGCGTTGCAGGTCTGCTGATCGCCATGTTCGTCGCCTACCGTCTGCTTGCCTGATAATTCCGATGGAGCCTTCCTTGAGCGACAGCCCGACACAGCCTGCCCGCGGCCTCCTGCCGTCCCTGCTTGCCACGCTCGGCATGACCGGAACCGTCGGCGGCGCGCTCGCCTTCGAGCATATCGGCGGCTATATTCCCTGCGCTCTCTGCCTGATGCAGCGCACGCCCTACTACTGGGGTATCCCGATCGGCATCGTCGCCATCGCCACCTCCGTCTTCAAGCTGCCGGCCTGGACCACCCGCACGCTGCTTCTCGTCATCGGCATCCTGATGCTGGTGGGGGCCGGGCTTGGCATCTATCACGCCGGCGTCGAATGGCATTTCTGGCCAGGGCCCGCGACCTGCGCAACTTCGGCATCCGGCGTTTCCACCAATGTCGGCGACCTGCTCGGCGATCTCGACAGCAAGCACGGGCCCTCCTGCACGGATGCGGCGCTGCGCGTGCTGGGGCTTTCGTTTGCGGGGTGGAATGTGATTGCGAGTTTGATTTTGGCTGGTATTGCGCTGCGGGGTGCTGCGAAGGCGTAAAATCGTCGGCAGCTATTTCGTTTGCTCATTCTGCATGGCCAACGCCCCGCACCTCAAGATCTTCTGCGGGGTTTAGCAGGACGAAGTTGTGCAATCAGCGAATACGATCAAAAACGCGACGACGGTGAATATTCCCACGACGGTAGCGATAGCGGCGACGGCAACGAAGCTCACGACAAACATGCCGAAGCGTGCCAAGCCGCGTCGAACTGCCTGCTGCTGTGGTTGCTGCTGGTTGCCAGACATTCGGTATTACTCCCACAGAACCGAATTCAATTCTGGTCACAGGACAATGGGGCCTCTGGAAATACTGTCCTTGGGTCTCTCGAATCATCAAAGGCCCGCTGGCAGAGCGCGCGACCGGCATCCGTCCAGCGCCCGAAGGTACGGCCGACAATGACTTTTTCCATATATCCGAATTCCGAGGATGCCTCCCCTCATAACTGGGAGAAGACATCCAGCACTACGGATGTAAGTTGGCACTTGCCGGCCAACGGCCCGCGCCGCAGCAAAATCCGCGATCGCGAGCGGCGGTTTCTACGCAAACATTGACCGTCCGTTACGGCTGCAGTTCCACATCCCAATACAGATAGTCCATCCAGCTTTCATGCAGATGGTTGGGCGGAAACAGCCGGCCGTTGTTGTGCAGGTCCTGCACCGTCGGGTGGAACGGCTTCTGGTGCGGGAACATGCCGGCCTGGCGCGGCAGCTTGCCGCCCTTGCGCAGATTGCACGGCGAGCAGGCGGCCACGACATTTTCCCATGTGGTCTGGCCGCCGCAGCAGCGCGGGATCACATGGTCGAAGGTCAGATCGTCGGGCGAGCCGCAATACTGGCATTCGAACCGGTCACGCAGGAACACGTTGAACCGGGTGAAGGCCGGATGGCGGGACGGCTGCACGTAGCTTTTCAGGCAGACGACACTTGGCAGGCGCATGGAGAAGCTGGGGGAAGAGACCTGATGATCGTATTCGGCCAGGATATGCACACGGTCTAGGAAAACGGCCTTGATCGCGTCCTGCCAGGACCACAGCGACAAGGGGTAATAACTCAGCGGCCTATAGTCAGCGTTCAGCACGAGCGCTGGTAGGCCGTGTGGTGAGACTGCAATCGTCAAGCCAGTATACTCCTGCTCGATTCGGCACCTGCACTTCTATATTAGGCCCGTTGCGTCAGGATTGTGAAGCCAAAAGGAAAAAGGAAACAAAAGATTCGCTTTTTGGCTTACGAAGCGACCGGCAGGCCGTCCCGGCGCATTTGCGTGGCATAATAGGCCCAGAACAGCCGGGCGGCGATGCTGCGCCACGGCGCCCAGAGTTCGGTCAGCGAATCGAGTTCGCGGGCGGAAGGGCGCACCTCCAGCATCAGCGCATGGCCGACGGCATTCTGCAGCGCCACATCGCCGACCGGAAAGACATCCGGATGGCCGGCGCAAAACAGCAGATAGACCTCCGCCGTCCAGCGACCGACACCCTTGATGGCGGTCATTTCGCGGATCGCCGCACTGCCCTCGATGGAACAGATCGCCTCCAGATCGAGCTCGCCGGCAATGACCGCGCGGGCCACCCGCCGCAGCGTATCGGCCTTGGCCCGCGACAGGCCGAGCAGGCGGCAATCGTCATCCGACATCGCCGTCACGCTATCGGCATTGATCTCGCCAAGCGCCGTTTCCATGCGTCCCCAGATGGCGGCGGCGCTCGCCTTCGAGACCATCTGCGAGACGATGATGTTGGCGATGCCGCGATAGCCCGGATCGGCGCGGCGCAACGGCACCGGTCCTGCCCTCGCCACCACCGGCTCCAGCCGCGCATCGAGCATCACCAGCCCACTCAAGCCGGCGCTGATATCCTCATGCGTGCGGATGATCCGCATCTCCAGTCCTCCAGCGCAGCATCGGCGTCCGGCCCGCATGTGGACGAAGCGAATGGGGCGAAACCAATGGCCGGACGCGCGCTTCCGTGCCAAGAAGAAACTATGAACAAAACTATGGCAAAACAACCGGTGTTCCGGTTTGCACCCAGCCCCAACGGCCAGCTTCATCTCGGCCATGCGCTGTCGGCTCTTCTC
Organism: Pararhizobium polonicum; assembly: GCF_001687365.1. GTDB lineage: Bacteria > Pseudomonadota > Alphaproteobacteria > Rhizobiales > Rhizobiaceae > Pararhizobium > Pararhizobium polonicum. Next base: position 4,640 of record NZ_LGLV01000027.1, on the reverse strand, counting down.
AACCATGCCATGGCGAAAGTGCAAGGCGGCCGCCTCCTGCTGCGGATCGAGGATATCGACATCGCCCGCTGCACGCCCGCGTTCGAGGCGGGCATTGTCGAGGATCTGGAATGGCTCGGGCTCGATTGGGAAAAACCGGCAAGACGGCAATCGGAGCATCTCGATCTCTACCGGCAAGCCCTCGGCAAACTGATCGACCGGGGTCTGGTCTATCCCGCCTTCCTGACCCGCGGGGCAATCAAGACGGCCGTTGCGGAATATGAGGCAAAGGGCAAAAGCTGGCCGCGCGATCCGGACGGAGCGCCGCTCTACCCCGGCGAGGAACGCAAGCTCTCGGCGGCGGCCCGCCAACGGATGCTGGCCGGCGGCAAGCCGCATGCGTGGCGGCTGGACATGGCCAAGGCTCTGGCAGAGCTAAATGCGCCGCTGACATGGCAGGAAACCGGCGCCGGTCCGAACGGCGAAACAGGAACGATCACCGCCGATCCGGCAGCCTGGGGCGATGTCGTGCTGTCGCGCTCGGACGCACCGTCGAGCTATCATCTGGCGGTGACGCTGGACGATGCGCAGCAAGAGGTGACGCATGTGGTGCGCGGGCACGATCTCTTTCATGCGACCTCGGTGCACCGGCTGCTGCAAAGACTGCTTGACCTTCCCCAGCCGGTCTATCACCACCACCGCCTGATCCTTGGATCCGACGGCCGCAAACTGTCAAAGAGCAACCGCGACACCGGCATCGCCGCGTTCAGGGAAGCGGGAAAGACGCCGGACGATATCCGCGCAATGGTCCTATAGGGCCTTTTCCCTCGGGGCTTCGGTCTCGCCCGGCATCTCCGCCGCCTTGGCCTCATCGTCCTTCGCCCCCCTGAAGCTGCGGATCACCATGCGCTTCACCTTGTATTTCATGACCGCCGCGTTGATCTCGGCGCCGAGGATGAAGATGACGCCGACGATATAGAGGAAGACCAGCGCGATCATGATCGAGGCGAGCCCCGCATAGGTCGAGACGTAATTGGCGAAGGTGGCAAGGTAGGAGGCAAAGACATAGGCACCGATCGACCAGGCGGTCAGCGTCAGGATGATGCCCGGCAGCACATCCATGATCTTGCGGCGGCCGTCCGGCAGCCAGAGATGGCTGACGATCAGGCCGCTGGTCAGCATGACGAAGACGCCGACGAGGCTCCAGCTGTCGATCATGGTGAGAAGCGTGTTGAACCAGGGCAGATAGGTCCCGGCATAGCGGATGGCGAGCGGCACGGCGACAAGCAGAAGGCTGACGATCACCAGCACCAGCACGCCGGCCAGCACGAAACCGAGGCTGGCGACACGCGTCTTGTACCAGGGCCGGCTCTCGGCGACGCGGTAGGCGCGGTTGAGCGAAACACGCAGCGCCTCGACGCCATTGGAGGCGAAATAGGCGGCGGCCAGAACCGATATCGTCAGCAACCCACCCCGCGGGATGGTCAAGACCCGCACGACTTCATCGGAAATCGGCTTGGCGATCGATTCAGGCCAGGTGTCGAAGATGAAATGCACCGCCGTCGTCGCAAACTGGTCGGCGCCGAGAAAGCTGCCGAGCGCCGTGCCGAAGATCAGGAAGGGGAAGATTGCCAAAAGGGTCGACAGCGCCACATGGCTCGCCATCGCCCAGCCGTCGTCCTCGCTGAAATGCCAGACGGCATCGAAGACGACCTTCCAGGCTATGCGAATGAAGGCCGGCATTCTCTCTCCAATGATTCCCGTGACTGTCTGCGATTGTAACCCGTTCCTGAATATGGGAAACCGGGCGGCAATTTCTACAGGAAACCACCCACAATGACCGACCGTCCCTCGATAATCGTCACCGGCTGCTCCTCCGGCATCGGCGCCTGGTGCGCCCGCGCACTGGCCAGGGACGGATGGCGGGTGTTTGCCACCGTCCGGCGCGCAGAGGATCTGGAGCCGCTGGAAAACGACGGCATCGAAGCGTTCCTGATGGATTACACCCAACCGGACAGCATCGCCAATCTCGTCAGTGAGGTTTTTGCCCGCACCGGCGGCAGGCTGGATGCACTGTTCAACAATGGTGCCTATGGCCAGCCGGGCGCGGTCGAGGACCTGCCGGTGGAAGCCTTGCGCCTGCAGCTGGAAACCAATGTCATCGGCTGGCACGATCTGACGCGCCGCGTCATCCCGGCGATGCGGGCACAGGGCCACGGACGGATCGTGCAATGCTCATCCATCCTCGGCATTGTTCCCTATAAGTGGCGCGGGGCGTACAATGCCTCGAAATTCGCGCTCGAAGGCCTGACGCTGACCATGCGCATGGAGCTTGCAGGCAGCGGCATCGAGGTCAGCCTCATCGAGCCCGGACCGATCGCGTCGCGCTTCACCGCCAATGCGGTCACCTATATCGAGCGCTTCATCGACCTGAAGGGATCGGTGCATGCGCAGGAATACGAACGGCAGATGCGGCGGCTGAAGGGCGAGAGCGGCCCTTCCAGAGGCAAGCTCGAGCCCGACGCGGTCTACACTGCGCTGAAACGCGCCTTGACCGCGAAGAAGCCGAAGCCGCATTACATCGTCACGCAACCGGCCAAACAGGGCGCGCTTTTGAAGAAACTGCTTCCGGCCGGGCTGTTCTATCGTTTTATCGGCCGCCTCGGCTGAGCTGAAAGGCAAGGATAAGTCACATGCACAGTTTTCTCACCGGTTTGACATTGCTCGTCATGGGCCTTGTCGTCATCGTCCTCATTCGCGGCCTGATCACCATGGCCAAGGGCGGCGATGGCAACACGTCCAACAAGCTGATGCAGGCGCGCGTGTTCCTGCAGGCCGTCGCGATCCTGCTGATCATGCTGACGCTGTGGATCACCGGCGGCGGGCGCTGACGCATGGTCAAGCTCAACAAGATCTACACCAGGACCGGCGACGACGGCACCACGGGGCTGGCGGCCGGGCCGCGCCGCCTGAAGAGCGATCTGCGGGTCGAAGCCTATGGCACGATCGACGAAGCCAACTCCTTCATCGGACTGGCGCGCCAATATACGGCGGAATTCGAGACGCTCGATGCGATGCTGATGCGCATTCAGAACGACCTGTTCGACCTCGGCGCCGATCTTTCGACACCGGATACCGGCGAGACGCTCGCCTACGAGCCGCTGCGCATCATCGCCGCGCAGGTGACGCGGCTGGAGACGGAGATCGACAGCCTGAACGCCGACCTCGACCCGCTGCGCTCCTTCGTCCTGCCCGGCGGCAGCGGTGCCGCGGCAACGCTGCATATCGCCCGCACGGTGGTGCGGCGAGCCGAGCGGCAGATGGTGGAGCTGGCCCGGATAGACGGTGAAACCGTCAGTCCGCAGGCACTGGAATATGTCAACCGGCTCTCCGATTTCCTCTTCGTCGCCGCCCGCTGGACGAACGGCAAGGGACAATCCGATGTGCTTTGGGTTCCGGGGAAAAACAGGTAAGCTTGGGCCGTATCGCCGTTTTCTAAGGGACAGACGCGCCTATGTTCATACCGCTGCACGACGCGAATTCCCTGAAATACATCAAGGTCCAGTATGTCACCATCAGCCTGATCGTCCTCAACACACTGATCTGGCTGATCACCGGGCCGCTTCTGGTGCCGGAGGATGTTTCCAACGCCGCGACGATGGGGCTGGGCTATATTCCCGCCATCGCCTTCGATTATGCCCATCTGGCGCCGAACCTCGTGCTGGTTCCCGATGAGGCGACCTACCTCACCTATTCCTTCCTGCATGGCGATTTCTGGCATCTCGCCGGCAACATGATCTTTCTCTGGGTGTTCGGTGACAATGTCGAAGATGCGCTCGGGCACATACGCTTCCTGATCTTCTATCTTCTCTGCGCGGCTGCCGGTGCGCTGATGCATGGCCTGATCAACACAGCCTCCCAGGCGCCACTGATCGGCGCGTCAGGTGCCATTTCCGGTGTCGTCGCCGCCTACTTCCTCTTGCACCCGAAGGTGCGCGTCTGGGTGCTGGTGCTGTTCCGCATCCCGCTGCCGCTGCCCGCCTTCATTCCGCTGGCCTTCTGGATCGGCCAGCAATTCTTCATGCTGGTCGCCGATCCGGAAAGCGGCGTCTCCTGGGGGGCGCATGTCGGCGGCATCATTGCGGGTCTCGTGCTGGTTGTCATTTTGCGACGCCGGAATGTGCCGCTGTTTGACCGGACCATCGTTACCCCCCGCGCCGTGCGGCATGTGGAAGCAACCGTTGCAGCCGCGCCTATCCCGGCTATCGTAAATCCCGGCAAGTCAAGCCCCTGGGGTAGACAGTCCTGATCCGCCTCCCGCAGCCCTTTGGGACAACGATATTGTCATTCAAAACAGATCGTTAACGGCCGGGCGGAAAAGACCACAAACAGAGCGGCGGCAGGCGGCGTTTGTTCGTTCGAGAATTTATTATTGACGTGCACGTAAACGTAAGTATTTTCCCATGATAATCTCGCCATCACCGAACGGGCAAAGATTGTAATTGGGAAAAAAACGCGTATCGATGTCGCCAACCGACAATCAGGCTGCTTTGTTAAAGCGCATTTTCTCGCAAACGTTTTGTAAGGAAGGACATCATGAAAGTTCTGGTCACCGTCAAGCGGGTCGTCGATTACAACGTGAAGATCCGGGTCAAGCCGGA
>NZ_LGLV01000026.1 GCF_001687365.1 Pararhizobium polonicum | reverse complement strand
CCAATGCCCCAGCCTGGCCGCTTATCCGCCAGGCCTTTCAATGAGGCGGGGTTTAGCCCTGGACCCATGGACGGCAAAGCCGTCCGGCGGGGTGAACCGCCCGTGGTGTGGCTACCCGGCACGCCCGGCCCGCTTTCACGAACCGGAGGAGAACCGCCTTTCACGCAGCCCCGGGGATTTGACGCGCGTTTCGCCAAACCGTCCGGGCACCGGCTCCGCCTCGCCGGCAACGCAATCCGGTGTATCCTCGGCGGAACAAGCTCATGATGGCATGGAACAAAACGGCGGGGATTTGCGGGGATGAATTTTTTCAGGTTCGGTTGATCGAGACGCCGCCGTCGACGAGCATGGCGGTGCCGGTGGTGAAGCTTGAGGCATCCGAGGCAAGGTAGAGCACGGAGCGGGCGATCTCCTCCGGCTTGGCCATGCGCTTGAGGGCATGCAGGCCTTCGACGAAGGCAAGGACCTCCGGCCCGGCGCCGGGCGCGTTGGTAAAGCTCATCGGCGTATCGGTGCCGCCGGGCAGGATGGCGTTGACGCGGATGCCCTTTGGCCCAAGCTCGGCGGCAAGGCTCTGGGTGAGGCCGATCAGGCCCGCCTTGGCGGCGGCATAGGCGCTGGTGTTCGGCATGCCCGCGGTATGGCCGACGAAGCTGGAGGTGAAGATCAGCGATCCCGCACCGCGTGCGATTATCGCGGGCACCTGATATTTGGCGCCGAAAAAGGCGCTGGTCAGGTTGGTGTCGATCGTTTCCTGCCAGCCGGCGGTCGAGAGGTCCGCGATCGGGGCCATCTCTCCGGTTGTACCGGCATTGTTGAAGGCGATGTCGAGGCCGCCGAATTTTTCGGTTGCCGCTTCGACCAGGGACCGGGCATGGGCCTCGTCGCGCACGTCGCCGTCGATGGCGAAAGCCGCGCCGCCTTCGGCTTCGATTTCCGCGATGAGTTCATCAAGGGCTGTCCGGCGGCGTCCCGACAGGACGAGGCGGGCACCTTCCCGGGCAAAGAGTTTTGCTGTTGCCCGGCCGATGCCGGAGCTGGCGCCGGTGATGATGGCGACCTTGTTGGAAAGCGTGGTCATGATTGAATCTCCTTGCGTTGTTGCGGGAGGTTCAATCGCAGCAGGCGTGCAGCGCCGCCACCCGATTCCTGCACGGCAGAGATTCATCGGTAAGGAGCGGTTGACGTTTTAGAGCTGAGCCTTGTCCAGGCGCAGGGCCATCGACGTGGACTGCCGGTGCATCAGCGTTGCCGCGTGGGGGCCGGCAAGCCGGAGCAGCGGGATCAGCACGACCAGCAGCACGAGGGTGGCGATATAGACCAGTCCGAGAGGAATTCGACGCGCTTTCAAACAGAGATCTCCGTTGTGGATTGCAAGCATACCGGGTAATCCTGACACCAGACTGAATGCCTAGTGTAAGCTTTCTTGAAGACGATGCATTCCGCCGGTGCGCCGCCGCCGGTCTTTCCCGTTCAGGTTCCTGTCAGAAAACCGGGCCAGATGATGGGAGTGGAGACGGACCAGGCGACCGATTGCATGCCCAACGGACCGCACCTGACGGCTTCGCCAGCGCGCCCATGCGCCGCGAGGTGAAACCGCCGGAATGATGTTCAGCAGGAGATGACCGGTGTCCTTGGAAACCCTATCGGCGGCGGCTCCGCGCCTGAAGCGCCCGGCCATCGGCAGCGCGACGCTGAGCGTGATCGTGGCGCTGTATCTGGTATCGGTGCCCAACGTGACCTTCTGGACCAAGGCGGTCACGTATCTCGGTGCCCCGAGTTTCGCGCTGGTTCTGCTCGCCATCGGCCTGTTCGCGCTGTTTTCGGCGATCTGTGTCGCCGTTTCGGTGAAATACCTGACCAAGCCGATCTTCATGCTGCTGATCCTGAGTGCTGCCGGCGCCTCGCGGTTCATGGATGAATTCGGCACCATCATCGACGTCGACATGATCCGCAACGCCGCCGAGACGACGGGGGCGGAAGCCGGCCATCTGCTGACGGCCGGTTTTCTCCTGCATATGACGCTGTTCGGCCTCGTCCCCTGCGCGCTGATTGCGCTGGTGCGCATCCGCCACCGGCCTTTCTCGCAAAAGGTCCGGTGGAACTCGGCGCTGGCGCTCTCCTGCGTGGCGGTTTTCGCGTCCGTCAGCCTTGCCAATGTCCGCACCTTCGCGGCGGTGATCCGCCAGCACCGCGATCTCGTCGCGACGCTGAACCCGGTGGCGCCGATCGTCAGCACCGTGCGCTATGTCATGGCCAGCGAGGCCGAGGAGGATATCGTCGTGCAGCCGCTGGGCACGGATGCGCATGTGATCGCGCCGCTGGCATCCGGCAAACCGCGCGTCACCATCATCGTTGCGGGCGAAACGGCGCGGGCGGAAAACTTTTCCTTGGGCGGCTATGCCCGCGAGACCAATCCGCTGCTGGCCAGGCAGGACATCCGCTATTTCACCGATACCTCGAGCTGCGGCACGGCGACGGCGGTCTCATTGCCCTGCATGTTCTCGGTCTATACCCGCAGTACCTACACCCATCAGAAGGGGCTCAAGACCGAAAACCTGCTGGATGTGCTCACCCATGCCGGGATCAAGGCGGAATGGTGGGACAACAATACCGGCAGCAAAGGGGTGGCCAACCGTATCGCCTATACGTCGTTTTCGGATCTCAACGATCCGCGCTTCTGCAACAACCACGAATGTCTGGACGACATTCACCTCGACCGGCTCGGTGCCTGGCTCGATGCCGTCAAGGGTGACAGCGTGCTGGTGCTTCACCAGCTCGGCAGCCACGGGCCGGCCTATTTCCTGCGCTATCCCGAGGCCTTCCGCCGCTTCACGCCGGATTGCCGGACGCCGGAGCTTGGCGACTGTTCGCGCGACGAGATCGTCAATGCCTATGACAACAGCATCCTTTACACTGACTATCTTGTCTCGACGGTGATCGACATGCTGAAGGCGCGGCAGGACAGAATGGCGGGTTCGATGATCTACATGTCCGACCACGGCGAATCGCTGGGCGAGCGCGGGCTGTATCTGCACGGTGCGCCCTATTTCATCGCCCCATCGCAGCAGACGCATATTCCGTTCGTGCTGTGGGAGGGGACGGAGACCAAGGCCGGCATCGACGACGCCTGTCTTGCCGGCAAAACAGGTCAACCGCAATCGCACGACAACCTGTTCCATACGGTGCTCGGGATGATGAATGTCGCCACCAAGGCCTATGATCCGGCGCTCGATGTTCTGGCGTCCTGCCGGGATGGCAAGGCTTCGTAAGGATGGGGCGACCGGTAGAGACGGTGCTTGAGGAGGTGAACCTTCCTCGAGCAATGGGCCAGCTGTGATCAAACCCGTTTGACGCCAGACTCCAAAGAGGGAATAAGAATGCCGGTACAGCTGACCGAGAAGAGGACCAGCGGCTTGCGCGTTCTGCTCGTCGAGGACAATGAGATATTGGGGGAGGCGGTTCGCGATCATCTCGCGGCGGCCGACCATGCGGTCGACTGGATGAAGACGCTGGACGATGCGCGCATGTCGCTGCGCACCGTTACCTATGGCCTCGTCCTGCTCGATCTTCGCCTGCCCGACGGCAGCGGCATCGCGCTGTTGAAGGAGCTGCGTGCCGCCGGCAATGCGACGCCGGTGATCATCCTGACCGCCCATGACCAGATTTCCGACCGGATCGAGGGCCTGAACAGCGGTGCCGACGACTATCTCGTCAAGCCGTTCGATCTCGGTGAGCTTTCCGCCCGCATGCTGGCGGTGATCCGCCGCTATGGCGGCAATATCGCGCCGGTGATCCGTTTCGGCGATCTGAAGATCAGCCCGGTCGACCGGCGGGTGTTTGCCGGAGACGCCGAAGTCGGCCTGTCCGGCCGCGAATGGGCGGTGCTCGACATGCTGTTGTCGCGGCCCGGCGCGATCATCTCCAAGGGGCAGATCGAGGAGGCGCTCTATGCCTTTGGCTCCGAGATCGAGAGCAACACGGTGGAGGTCTATGTCAGCCGGCTGCGCAAGAAGCTCGGGCGCGATCACGTCGTCACCGTGCGCGGCGTCGGCTACAAGATCGGCGTGCCGGCGTGAGCGGGCCGAAAACGCGGACGCAGAGCATGACGCGGCGGCTGATCCTCTGGCTCACCGGCGTCACCACGGCCTTCTGGCTGATTGCCGCCGGTCTCGGTGTGGCAGTGATGAAGGACGAATTCGACGAATTCTTCAACGGTTCGCTGCAGGAAACGGCCGAGCGGCTGATGCCGCTGGTGCTGGACGACCTGCAGCGGCGCGAGGGGCCGCCATCTCCGCTGCATTTCGAAAGCCAGACCGACGACATGGGCGAGGAATATCTCGTCTATCAGGTGCGCGATGCGGCCGGAAAGATCCTCATTCGCTCGCATGATGCGCCGATGGAGCCGTTCGAGACGCCGCTGAAGCGCGGCTTCTGGGCAAACGAAACCTACCAGTTCTATACCGCCAGCGCCGGTGACGGCACGGTGTTCATCCAGGTCGCGGACGCGATGGAAAACCGCACCGAGGCGATTGTCGAAGGCAGCCTGGCGCTGTTCCTGCCGGTCCTCGTGCTCATTCCGGTCAGCGTCCTGCTGATCTGGCTGATCGTGCGGCGCACGCTGGCACCGGTCGACGATCTGCGCGAGGCGATCGAGGAAAAGGACGGCGGCAACATGGCGCCGGTGCCATCCGGCATGCTGCCGCGCGAGCTTCGCCCGATCGCCCGCTCGGTCAACCACCTTTTGGCACGGCTGCAATCGGCCTTCGACGCCGAGCGGGAATTCACCGCCAACAGCGCCCACGAACTGCGCACGCCGATCGCCGGCGCGCTGGCACAGACGCAGATGCTGATCGCCGAACTCGACGGCCCGAAAAAACGCCGCGCCCAGCAGATCGAGACAGCACTCGCCAATCTCGGCCACACGGTGGAAAAGCTGCTGCAGCTGGCCCGGGCCGAAGCCGGGATCGGTACCGGTGCCGGCGCCGCGAAGGTCGATCTGGCCCGGGTGCTGGAACTGGTGGTGACCGATTTCCAGCGCAGCGATCCGGCCTCCTCCGCGCGCCTTCGCCTGCACCGGCAGGCGGGTGCAAAGCTGGAAGGAAGCTACAGCGAGGACGCGTTTGCGATCGTCCTGCGCAACCTGATCGAGAATGCGCTGCTGCATGGCCGGCCGGAGGAGCCGATCGATATCCGGCTGGAAAAGGGCGGCGTGCTGCGCATCGTCAATGGCGCGGCACCGCTTTCGCCGGACGAACTGGCAACGATCCGCAAGCGCTTCGGCCGCGGCGCCACCGTCTCGCCCGGCTCCGGCCTCGGCCTGTCGATCGCCGAGCGGCTGCTGCAGCAGATGAATGCCGGGTTCGAGGTTCTGTCGCCGGCGCAGGGGCGGGCTGACGGGTTCGAAGTGGTGCTGCGGTTCGGGCGCGGGGAGGCGGCTGGGTGAGGAGATTTGTGGCGGCGGCTGCGATCTCCCTCTTCTCCCATTTAAGCGGAGGTAAAATGCAGGAAAAGCTGTCGTTGGAAAGCATAATCGCAACACACGGTGCCCCGGCTCTGAGAAAGCTCGGTTTCACCGGCTCAGGCAAAACGTTTCGCCGGCTAGTCGATGATATGATGTGGGTAATAAATTTCCAAGGCAATCGACATGGTGGCAGCTTCGCAGTGAACCTGGGTCTGCATCCGTTGGCAATTCCGGATGTTCTTGGGGCACCTGTAGACTCGAAGACGTTCACCGAACCCTTGTGCGAGTTCAGGCGTCGCCTTTCTCCCAGTGGTATCGACTACTGGTGGCATTACACAGACCGGAGCAGCCTCGAGATCGCTGTGATGGATGCCACACGGCTATACGAGACAGTGGGGCACACGTTTTTTGAAAAGCATACCGATCAAAACGCCCCGCTCAGAACTCTAACAATTGAAGAATTTACTGCTGGTCATCATGAGTTGGAGGACTTCTCCACCACGGAGGTCAGGACGGCTCGGGCGATATCGCTGATGAGACTTGCCGCCAACCGATCAAATGAGGCGCTTCATTTTGCGGAATTCGCTTTGTCAAATGTCGGAGGAGCGTCCAGTTTGAAGATCGAGCTTGAGGAGATTGTTGCTCGCATACACTCTACAGCCAACTGAGCGCGCAATCGGTCACTCGCGGACCCAGCCCCTCTAATCGGGTGATTGCTTAACCTGAGAGTGCTAGATGGCAGAGATGCCTACCTTTTTTCTTTCCTCGCCCGGTGATCGTCCTGCCTACCATGCGTTGGCTGAGCACCTGTGGGGCATCGGTTGCGACATCGATTCGGATGGTAATAGCTCCAGCCCGGATGCCACCGATTGGACGGAGTTGACGATCATTCTGAGGGCGAACACGGATAAACGCATCGATATCGATTCGGTAAGTTCTACTGGGCCACTCGTTTTGTCGATAAGATCCGACGATGCGGAGTTGGCTTATCGCGCAGCGCTCTACTTGTGCGATGTCGCCGGTGGAGAACTCACGAAACCTTAACCCTGTCTGCTTTCCGTTTGTCTCCGATCGAGGAATGTAGAGCAGAGCCAATGACCGCTGCTGCTGCCATGCGGCCGGGGGGGTTCTGCACTTTTTGGCCCATTGCGGCCGAAAATGTCTTCATGCCCACGTTGGGTTGATCTATTGTCGAAAGGCAAATTGCTAACCTGCCATCATTTCCACGTTCTTCAGCGGGACTTGTGGCGTTTCCAGTCAATAATCGGTTAGCCGCAACTCGTCCGCTTTCATTTGAAATGAGGCAAGGCTCGATAAGAAATTCATCCCGAGCAGGCTCTGGGCCAGTTCACCTTCCGGCGAAACGAGGGCGGCAATTGTCTGTCGAGAAATGGGGCCGACAGAAACGCTTCGCAGCGTCACGAAGGCATTCAGACTCAATCCGCTAGCCGTCGAAACCGGAACATTGTACGCAAGCTCATCTGTATTGATGCCCACTCTTCGGGCGTCCTGGTGACTCAGAACGATGCTGCTCGCTCCGGTATCTACCAGCATGAAAAGTTCGCGACCATTTACCTTTACTGGCGTTTCGAAATGGCCCCCCCTGGTTTTGTGCACCAGGACTTCAGCTGTTCCGTCTGCGCTTGTCAGGGCGATTGCCCGGCCAGGAAGAAACGCAGCGAGCAAACGATTGCAGTGGTGGAAGAGGTAGTCACGATTAAGATATATTGACATCAGGGCGAGTACGATCGCGGCCCAGATCGCGATCTGAAGTTCTGCGCCAAAGAGCCTTCGAAAACGGATCGTCAACCCAAGGGCGATCACCGCAAAGACCGAGGGAAGCACGTATGTTGCGATGCCAAAACGGGCAACGCCTCCATTGTTGATCATGAATGCGGCGCTACAGGCGGCGAAAAAAACGATAAAGTATATTCGGCTCTTCATCTGTTTCCGCTAACCTCAACCGGCATTTGATTTATGTAATCTAAAGTTGCTTTCTATAGAGAAATCCGAGCGAAGCTGTCAACTTATGCGGCGCGTTAGACGTGGAAACATCATCCACGTCCCCCACCCAACTCTCTCAATTCCGGGTTAGCGCTTCGAGCGAAAAGAAGGCGTGGTGGGAATTCGGCAGGGCTTGTCCTGCGGGACGGATCAGGCGTTCGTATCAGCCAATCGTAATCGTTCCACATTGGATGCGAAGGGGCAGGTTTTACCTGCCCCGTCATTTCCTACCGGGTCCGGCAGCGGCCTGTTTTGGTGGTTTCCTTGTCGCCGTCGTCATAGGCGATGCCGATCTTCTCGCCGGCCAAGGAGGCAATGGTTCCGGCGTACCAGTTGCCGGCATTCTTGTAGTTGCATTCGACCTTCGTGCCGATCATCCAGTCGTAGGGGCGAACGGCGTTGAGCCCGACAGTTTCGCGATCGCCGTCGTCATAACGGATCGTTACCTTGCCGCCCTGGACTTTTTCAGCAATGCCGGGAAACCAGTAGCCGGCGCCCTTGTAGTTTCCAAGTACCCAGTCGCCGGCTGTTTGCGCGTTTGCTGCTGCGCCGCTCAATGCGATGATGCCGGCCGTCATCAATACAAGACTATACTTAAACAAATCGATTCCTCCATTGACCGGTCCCCAATTGAACCGGCTGTTCACGACTATTCTGAACGGGATGAATGCGGAATGAATTCCAGGACGCCGGGGCGGCCGCTTGAGGCGCCATTTTTGGGGCATTCTTGCATGAGGCCGGGCCGCGAGCCGCAGCCCTCTCAATCCCGGTCCGGCGCACCGAGCGGGAAGAAGGCACGATAGGGCCGGCCCTCATCGATGGCGCGGGCGAAGGAGGGGCGGGCGAGCAGGCGGGCGCGATAGGCGCGGGTGTTGGGCAAGGTTTCCGGGATCGGGTGCACCCAGTCGGCGTAGAACAGCGACGGGCAGGCGGCGCAATCGGCAAGGGTGAAATCGTCGCCCGCCGCCCATTCGGTCTTTGCCACCACGCCGTCGAGCCAGGCATAGGCATCGTCGAGCATCGCCTTCGCCTCTTTGACGCCATAGGGATCGCGGTCGGTTTCCGGGCGGATCTGGTTGAGCACCACCTTCTGCATCGGCGTCATGATGTAATTGTCGAAGAAGCGGTCCATCATGCGGGTGCGCAGCGCTGCCTGCGGCTCCTGCGGGATGAGGCGGACGGTGCCGGGATAATTCAGCATCAGATATTCGATGATGATGGTGGCCTCCATCACGGCATTCTTGCCGTCCTTCAGCACCGGAAAGCGCTTGATCGGCCAGATCGACTGCCATTCCGCCACCGTATCGGCCTCGTCCGGGCTCAGCATGCGATAGTCGAACGCCGTGCCGTTTTCATAGATGGCGACGAGAACCTTCTGGCAATAGGACGAGAAGGGATGGGCGAAGAGCTGCGGTGTCATCATGTCCTCCCAAACCGATTTCAATCTGCAACTGGTTGTTTTCTAAAATAACCGATCCTATATTGCAAGCAGTTTTGATGAAGGCGGACAATGGACACTGCACACCGGTCGGGATGCCCGATCAATCTGACGCTGGAAATGCTCGGCGACCGCTGGAGCCTGATCGTCATCCGCGACCTGATGTTCGGCAACCGCCGGCATTTTCGCGAGCTTCTCACCCAATCGGAAGAGGGTATCGCCTCCAATGTCCTGGCCGACCGGCTGAGACGGCTGGCGGAAAACGGACTTTTGTCGCGCGCGGATGATCCGAGCCACAAGCAGAAGGGTATCTACAGCCTGACCGAGCCGTCGATCCGGCTGGTGCCGCTGCTTGCGCAGATGGGCGCCTGGGGCAGGCGGCATACCCCGGCGTCGGAGGAATTGTCGATCCGCGCCGAAATTCTGGAAGAGGGCGGCCCTGTGATGTGGGACGCATTCATGGCCGAGCTGCGGAGCCTGCATCTGGGCGAGCCGGCGCCGGAGCGCTCGGTGTTCGCGGAACTGCAGGCGGCGTATCTGGCGGTGATGGCAAGGAAGAGTGGGGCTGCGGCTGGGTGATCCTGCCCTGGATTCCGATGCAAATGCGACGTCGTCGTGATGGCCCCTCACCCTAACCCTCTCCCCGCTTGCGGGGAGAGGGGACGACAGAATTTGCCGCTTGGTCCTTCTCCCCGTCATAACGGGGAGAAGGTGCCCGATAGGGCGGATGAGGGGCGAGCCCCGCTGTGATCAATACACTTCCGGCACGTACATTTCGGCCGGAACCGGCACGCGGTTGTAGTCGTCGTGGTGGATGCGGCCGGGCAGTTCGATTTCCGGTTTCGGCACGTCCTCGTAGGGGATCTGCCGCAACAGATGGGCGATGCAGTTGAGGCGGGCTTTTTTCTTGTCGACCGCCTGCACGACCCACCAGGGCGCTTCCGTGATGTGGGTCTTGGCCAGCATCTCTTCCTTGGCCTTGGTATATTCTTCCCAGTGGATACGGCTTTCCATGTCCATCGGCGACAGTTTCCACTGTTTCAGCGGATCGTGGATGCGCATCTTGAAGCGGAATTCCTGTTCCTCGTCGGTGATCGAGAACCAGTATTTGATCAGCACGATGCCGGAGCGCACCAACATGCGCTCGAACTCGGGCACGGAACGGAAGAATTCGTTGAGTTCGTCCTGCGTGCAGAAGCCCATGACCCGCTCGACCCCGGCACGGTTGTACCAGGAACGGTCGAACAGCACCATTTCGCCCGCCGTCGGCAGATGCGGCACGTAGCGCTGGAAATACCACTGATTGCGTTCGCGCTCGGTCGGGGCGGGAAGGGCGACGACGCGGCAGACGCGCGGATTGAGGCGTTGGGTGACGCGCTTGATGGCACCGCCCTTGCCGGCGGAATCGCGGCCTTCGAACAGCACCACGACCTTGAGCTTCTTGTGCTGGACCCAGTCCTGCAGACGGACGAGTTCGTGCTGGAGGCGGAACAGCTCGCGGAAATAGACCTTGCGGTCGATCGTCGGCTCGGCTTCTTGCGACATGCCCTCGGCGACCAGCTCGTCCAGCCGGTCCTCCTCCATCTGCATTTCCAGCTCCTCGTCAAAGCTGTCGGCAATTTCCGCCTTGATGCGGCTGAGCTGGTCGATCATCTGGTCAAGTCCCCGTTGGTCGGGGGCACAGGAGCAGGGTTTGATGACAGGTATGTGACAGGGGTGCGTCTGCCCTGTTCGCGAGCCGCGATTTTCCGGCGGGAGGCGAACTGTTGCACTGCGTCATGAAAGGTTCATGCGGGAGTCCTAACAAAAGAGCCGATTGCGCAACGGGATAAGCCAATGGTTGATCTAAGCTCAGGACAAGCAGGCCCGCAACACGCCGGCCGGGACAATGTTCGTCACCCCTTGGAGGGGACGGGTGGTTCGGGGAAATGGTTCATCCCGGCTTTCATCGTCGTCATCCTTTGCGGACTGGGTTACGTCGCCTATGCGCTCGGCCAGGATCTCACCAGTGCTGCGGCCGTTCCGTGGGTTCTGCTCGGGCTGGCGCTGCTGATCGCGCTCGGCTTCGAATTCGTCAACGGTTTCCATGACACCGCAAACGCGGTCGCCACCGTGATCTACACGCGGGCGATGCCGGCGGAATTCGCGGTGATCTGGTCGGGGTTCTTCAATTTCCTCGGGGTTCTCACGTCCAGCGGCGCCGTTGCCTTCGGCATCCTGGCGCTTCTGCCAGTCGAACTTATCCTTCAGGTCGGGTCCGGATCGGGGCTTGCCATGGTGTTTGCGCTGCTCAGCGCCGCGATCATCTGGAACCTCGGCACCTGGTATCTCGGTCTGCCGTCGTCCAGCTCGCATACGCTGATCGGCTCGATCATCGGCGTCGGCCTTGCCAATAAGTTTCTGGCTCCGGCCGGCACGGCAACCAGCGGCGTCGACTGGTCGCAGGCCAGCAATATCGGCCTTTCGCTGCTTTTGTCACCGCTGATCGGCTTCGGTTTTGCCGCCCTGCTGCTTGTTGCGATGAAGATGTTCGTGCGCAACCAGGCGCTTTACCAGGAGCCGAAGACCAGCGCGCCGCCGCCGCTGTGGATCCGCGCCCTGTTGATCTTCACCTGCACCGGGGTCAGCTTTGCCCATGGTTCCAATGATGGCCAGAAGGGCATGGGGCTGATCATGCTGATCCTGATCGGTCTGGTTCCCACCGCCTTCGCGCTCAACCGGACGCCGGATATCAACTACCTCGAAGCCTATAAATCGGCCTCCGCACAGGTGGAGGTCGCACTTGGAAAATATGTCAAGCCGGGTGTGACGGCTGCGGATTTCAAGGCAGCGGTCGCGGATGCTGTCCGGACCAAGACGTGGAGCGACCAGACGACGCCGGCCCTGCAGCAGTTCATCCATCAGACCAGCGCCGAAGTGGCGGCTTTCCCGACGCTGGAAGCGGTGCCGAACGAGATGGTCGGCAACGTGCGCAACGACATCTACCTGATTGGCGAAGCGCTGAAGCTGATCGACAAGAAGAAGCTGCTGCCGATGGAGGAAGCCGATCTTGCCGCCGTGACCGCCTATCACCAGGCCGTCGACAACGCGACGAAGTTCATTCCGATCTGGGTCAAGGTCGCCGTTGCGCTGGCGCTGGGTCTTGGCACGATGATAGGCTGGCGGCGTATCGTCGTCACCGTCGGCGAAAAGATCGGCAAGACACATCTGACCTATGGGCAGGGGGCCGCGGCCGAGGTCGTCGCCATGGTGACGATCGGTGCCGCCGACCATTTCGGATTGCCGGTTTCCACCACCCACGTCCTGTCGTCCGGGGTGGCGGGAACCATGGCTGCCAATGGTTCCGGCCTGCAATGGGCGACCGTGCGCAACATGCTGGTGGCCTGGGTGCTGACGCTGCCCGCCTCGATCGCCATTGCGTTTGTTCTCTACGTCGTGCTGCGGCAGGTTTTCTGAGCTGTCGGCGGAGCACTGGGCGCCGATCACGGGTTTCCTGAGCCGGCGTCCAGTGTGCTGGCGATCGTCTCGATCTCGTTGGTCCAGATCCCGCCGGAATAATTGACCGGGAGACGGGACAGCAGTTCCGGCGTGTCCAGCCCCGTCGAGAAATCGCCACCGGAATAGGGGCCGAGCGCAAAGACGCGGCTGCCCGCGCCCTCCATGCGATCGAGGAAACGGTCCGGCCAACCCCAGAGCCACGGGGCGATGTTGATGGGGACGAGCACCAGTGTCTCGCGGCAGGTGTCTGGCACGATGCCGGTCCAGCCAATGCCGATATAGCGCAGCAGGCAGGCTTTCAGCGAGCTGCGCGACATGGTGCGCATATCCGGCAGCGCTGCGCGCAAGGCGGCAATCGGCCTGTCGCCGCCATAGACCATCAGCATCTGGCGGCGATCCGCAGGCAGGGCGGCCAGCACCACGGACAGTTTTTTGCCCTCTTCGGGGTCATTGCTCTTGATGTTGATCAGCAACTGCTTGTCGGGAAATGCGGCGAGGACGTCATCCAGTGACGGCATCAGGCCGATGCCCTTGCCGCGGAACGGAAATGTCTTGCCGCCATCGGCGGTATAGCCATAGCCGATATCGAGCGCTTTCAGCTGCGCCATCGAATGGTCGCGGGTGACGCCCTTGCCTTCCGTGCGGCAGTCCACCGTCCAATCGTGGAAGACCGCAAACTGGCCGTCGGTGGTCGGATGGATGTCGGCTTCGATGATATCGGCGCCGGCTGCAAAACCGGCGCGCATCGAGGCGATGGTGTTTTCAAGATAGCCATGGGTCGGAGGCAGCATGCGGCTGGCGGTGCAGGTATCATTGCCGACACCCGTCGGGTCGAACCGCTGGGCGATGCCGCGATGGGCAAGCAGCGTTGGCGCCCCCGGCGGCCGTGTCGTGAAGAGGCTGGTATTGTTGACGGAGATGAATGCCGTGAGCAGGCCCATGACCGCGCCCGCCCGGCGCAAGCGCCGGTTTATCCGAATCCCCATCATCTCGCCTCCGAATCGGCCCCTCGTCAAACATGCCGATGGACTGGGCGAGAATGCGGCGGGATGCGTCTCAGCCGTTATGGGCGGTCAACCGCTTGCGCAGGCTGGCGGGGCGAGAAGAAATCATGGCGACTTTAGCGTGTGTCTGCATCGCAGGCCCGTTGCCTGATCAAAACCACTCTGGCATGAAGGGGCCTTATCCTTGCGGAGTTGATTTTCGATGTTTGGCCTGCGTTATTTCAAAGCGACTCCCACCACGTATATTTTCCAGTATCAGAACGGATCACTGATACGGGAAGGTTCCGGCCTCTCGTTCTATTACTATGCCCCGCGCAATTCTCTGGTCGCCGTTCCGCTGGAAAGCGTTGACGTGCCTTTCATGTTTTCGGAAGTGAGCAGCGATTTTCAGGAGGTCACAATTCAGGGGCAATTGACCTATCGGATTACGGAGCCGAAGACGATTGCCGGTTTGATGAACTTTGCCATACGGCCGAATGGCGCCTATGTGTCCGAGGACATCGCCCATTTGCCGCAACGCGCAGTCAATGCCGTCCAGGTTCAGTTGCGGGCTATCCTGCAGAATATGACGCTGCGGGAACTCTTGCGGGGTTCGGAGCAAATTGTAAAAACGGTGCGAAGCGGGCTTAGCCAGCCGGAGGCTTTGCCAAGCCTCGGTCTTGGTCTCATCGGGCTTGCCATTCTTGCGGTGAAGCCGAATCCGGAGACGGCAAGGGCGCTGGAAGCGCAGGTTCGCGAGGAATTTCTGAAACAGGCCGACGACGCAACCTACACGAGGCGTAATTCTGCTATCGAGCAGGAGCGTGCCATACGTGAGAACGAACTCAACACCGAGATAGCGATAGAGACCAAGAATCGGCAGATCGTGGAAACGAAAATGGAAGCCGAGCGGTCCGCACTCGAGAAAAGGCAGCAAATTCAGGACCAGGACCTGACCGGCAAGATTGCTCTTGAAGACAAGAACAAGGCGTTGACCGCATTGCGCGCGGGCAACGCACGTATCGAGGCCGATGCCAGGGCCTATGCTCTTGCCCAGCTTATGAAGGCGGTTGAGGGCATCGACCCGCGTGTCCTCCAGGCCCTGATGATAGGGCAGGCGGATTCGAGCACCTTGATTGCCGCGGCGTTCCAAAACCTTGCCAACAGTGCTGAGAAGATCGGGGAACTGAACATCTCTCCGGACCTGCTTCAGGCGCTCGCGGAAAAGCCGCCAATGGAACGGCCGAACCCACAGGGGAGGCGATGAGCGGTCAGCGCGGGCGCATCGTTCTTGTCACACGCAGGACGAGGCTCGATGAGCTGGTTGCGCGCTTCAATACGCTTGAGCAGGCCCGCTTCTATGTCGAGCATCTGGGCGCGGACTTCGCCGATTATGCCAGGGAACACGCGCATTATGAAACGGCCACGCGCGATGCCGAAACCATATTGGCTGATTTCGGCCGCGTTCAGCGCCTGGATCGCGCTTTCCTTCCCAACTTTATCTTTCCGCCCGATGCCCTGATCGTGGTTGTCGGCCAGGACGGCCTCATTGCAAATACGTTGAAATATCTGACCGGGCAGCCGGTTATCGGCGTCAATCCGGATCCTGCCCGCTGGGACGGGGTGCTGGTGCCGTTTGGCGTCAAGGATTTGAGGCGGATCACCTCGGCTGCGTTGAAGAACAAGCGGACGCTTCGCACGGTTACGATGGCACATGTTTGCCTGAGTGACGGGCAGGAGCTCTACGCCGTCAACGATCTTTTCGTCGGGCCGCGCACGCATGTGTCTGCTCGCTACGGCATTCAACTCGGCGACCGGATGGAGAACCAGTCGTCCAGTGGTATCATCGTCTCCACCGGTCTTGGGTCGACAGGCTGGCTGCGAAGCCTCCTTGCCGGCGCCGGAGGGATCGCTGGCGGATTGCCAGAAGGAGAGTTGCAGGTCCTGCGGGAAAAGGGAGCAGCGTGGGACAGCAATCATCTCTATTTTACCGTCCGCGAACCGTTTCCAGCCCGCTCGAGCCAGGCCTCCCTGGTCTTTGGCCGTGTCACCCGGGAGAGCCCCTTACGCATCGTCTCGCAAATGCCGGACTATGGCGTTATTTTCAGCGATGGGGTTGAGAAGGATTTTCTCCAGTTCAACTCCGGCATGGAAGCTGTCATCCAGCTGGCTGACCGTGTCGGCTATTTGGTGGAGTGATGCGGCTGCGCTGGCGATCGTCTGGCCGCATCCCCATCGGCCGGGTGAAAAAATCATGGCGACTTTAGCGTGTGTCTGCGTATATTCTCACCTCATGCTCGGGGGAGGATACAATGCCGAAGCGTCTGGTTGTGTGTTTCGACGGAACCTGGAACAGCGCGGATAGCGACGGAGCGGAGACGAATGTCGCGCTGCTGGCGCGCGCCATCCACGCCACGATCGATACCGGCGGCATTTCGCAATCGGTTCTCTATCTGCGCGGTGTCGGTTCGGCCGGCCTGGCAGCGCAACGGATCGTCGATGGCGCCACGGGATTGGGCGTGGATGAAAATATCCGCTCCGGCTACATGTTTCTGGCGCAGAATTACCTGCCCGGGGACATGATCTACCTGTTCGGCTTTTCCCGCGGCGCGTTTACAGCCCGAAGCCTCGCCGGTCTGATCGGGTCCTGCGGCCTGCTCAAGCGGCAGCGGCTGAGCGATCTCGGCAAGGCCTGGCGCTACTACAAGGAGGAGAAGGAGCGCTCGCCGGAAGCGTTTGTCGTACGCTATGCGACAGAGGCGCATCTGGATGTGGAAATCATGTTCATGGGCGTCTGGGATACGGTGGGCGCGCTGGGTATTCCCAGCAGCATCTTCAACCTGATCAACCAGAAGGAATATGGCTTCCACAATACGACGCCGTCGAAGATCACCCGGCATGCCTTCCACGCCATGGCGATCGACGAATGCCGGGACGAATTCGTGCCGACGCTCTGGACCGGCGAGGCTCCGGAAAACTGCGAGATTCAGCAGGTCTGGTTCACCGGCGCGCATTCGGATGTCGGTGGCGGCTATACGGACCGTGCGCTTGCCGACATTCCTCTGGTGTGGATGGCGAAGAAGGCCGAAAAGTGCGGCCTTGCGCTCGATTGGGATGTCCTGCCGCGACAGACCGATGCGGCAGCGCCCCGCCACGATTCCCGCGCCGGCTGGTCGTTGAAGGACCGCCTGACGCCGACTTTCCGGCAGATCTGCGAGAAACAGATCAAGGTGGCTTTCTATGAGACGCTCTACCAGCCCATGGACGAAAACGGCAAGCCGGAGAAAACGGTCAACGAATTCGTTCACAGCAGCGTTGTCGAGCGGTACGCGAAAACAGCCCAGTTCTCCCCGGACGATACACCGCCGATCCGCTCGCAGGAGATCTACAAGCCGCGCAATCTGGCGCCGCTGTTCAACGGCGGTTCCGTCCGCAAGACGACACCGGTCACGGATTGATCCGAGGGGGCATGCCCTGATGGCATGCGGCGGCGATGAGCGGGTGCGAGCGCCGTGCTTCGCCTGATCTTCGATGCCTGGCCGGTTGCGGGAAAAGTCCGCTCCGGTTTGTTGTTCTGCCCGGCCACAACCCACGCCTTCTCCATTGCACCCCGCCGCCAATTTCGCTAAGAGACCGCCAACTTCTCAAAGCAGGCGCGAACCCAAGCGCGGCAGGCAATACCGGTAGAGGCATATGGCACGCATCGTGATGAAATTCGGCGGCACGTCCGTCGCGGATATGGATCGCATCCGGAATGTGGCCCGCCATGTGAAACGTGAAGTCGATGCCGGCCATGAGGTCGCGGTCGTGGTGTCGGCGATGTCGGGCAAGACCAACGAACTGGTTGCCTGGACGCGCGATGCCTCGCCGATGCATGACGCGCGCGAATATGATGCCGTGGTTGCCTCCGGCGAGCAGGTGACCTCGGGGCTTCTGGCTCTGGCACTGCAGAATATCGGTATCAATGCCCGCTCCTGGCAGGGCTGGCAGATTCCGATCAAGACCGACAATGCCCATGGCGCGGCGCGCATTTTGGAGATCGACGGTTCGGAGCTGATCCGCCGCTTCGGCGAGGGCCAGGTGGCCGTGGTCGCCGGCTTCCAGGGGCTTGGACCGGACAACCGGATCGCGACGCTCGGGCGCGGCGGCTCGGACACCTCGGCGGTGGCGATCGCAGCCGCCATCAAGGCGGATCGCTGCGATATCTATACCGACGTCGACGGCGTCTACACCACTGACCCGCGCATCGAGCCGAAGGCCAAGCGGCTGAAGAAGATCGCGTTCGAGGAAATGCTGGAAATGGCGTCTCTCGGCGCCAAGGTCCTGCAGGTTCGCTCGGTCGAGCTTGCCATGGTATTCAAGGTGCGCACCTTCGTGCGCTCCAGTTTCGATGACCCAGACGCACCGGGCATGGGCGATTTCCTGAACCCGCCCGGTACGCTGATTTGTGATGAGGAAGAGATTTTGGAACAGGAAGTCGTCACCGGCATCGCCTATGCCAAGGATGAAGCGCAGATTTCGCTGCGGCGCCTGGCCGACCGGCCGGGCGTTTCGGCCGCCATCTTCGGACCTTTGGCCGAAGCCCATATCAATGTCGACATGATCGTCCAGAACATTTCGGAAGATGGTTCGAAGACCGATATGACCTTCACCGTGCCCTCGACCGACGTCGACAAGGCCCTGCAGGTGCTGAACGGCTCGAAGGACAAGATCGGCTTCGACGTCATCCAGAACGAATCAGGGCTGGTGAAAGTCTCGGTGATCGGCATCGGCATGCGCAGCCATGCGGGCGTGGCCGCGTCCGCTTTCCGCGCACTTGCCGAAAAAGGCATCAACATCAAGGCGATCACCACCTCGGA
Source organism: Pararhizobium polonicum (assembly GCF_001687365.1). Lineage (GTDB taxonomy): Bacteria > Pseudomonadota > Alphaproteobacteria > Rhizobiales > Rhizobiaceae > Pararhizobium > Pararhizobium polonicum. The sequence continues at coordinate 14,119 of NZ_LGLV01000026.1, read as the reverse complement.
AATCAAGATTTCCATCCTGATCGACGGCGCTTATGCCGAATTGGCAGTTCGCACTTTGCATTCCGTCTACGGTCTGGATAAGAGTTAAGAAAAGCGGCGGCGACGACATCTTGGCGCGAGAGTGCCGAAACGACTTGCCGCCTGCAGTTGTTGACTTCAGACAGGAGACGTTGCGCGATGAGAGACCTCTCTGCGGGTCCACGCGTCCTTCTCAGGCGGTTGCGCGAACTGATGGCGGAACCGCTCGAGCCGCAGGAGCGCCTTGACCAGATTGTTCGCCAGATTGCGCAGAACATGGTCGCGGAGGTGTGCTCGGTCTACGTGCTGCGCTCCGACGGCGTGCTGGAACTCTATGCCACCGAAGGTCTGAACAAGGACGCCGTGCATCTGGCGCAATTGCAGATGGGGCAGGGCCTCGTCGGCACCATTGCCGCCAGCGCCCGGCCGCTCAATCTTTCCGATGCGCAGGCGCATCCGGCCTTCACCTACCTGCCGGAGACCGGCGAGGAAATCTATCATTCCTTCCTCGGCGTGCCGATCCTGCGCACCGGCCGTTCGCTTGGCGTTCTCGTCGTGCAGAACAAGGCCAGCCGCACCTATCGCGACGACGAGGTCGAGGCGATGGAAACCACGGCGATGGTTCTCGCCGAAATGGTGGCGACCGGCGAACTGAAGAAGATCACCCGCCCGGGGCTGGAGCTTGACCTGTCGCGGCCGGTGACCATCGACGGCAACAGTTTCGGCGAAGGCATCGGCCTTGGTTACGTCGTGCTGCACGAGCCGCGCATCGTCGTCACCAATCTTTTGAACGACGATACCGATCATGAACTCGGCCGGCTGGCGGAAGCGCTGGGCAGCTTGCGGATCTCGATCGACGACATGCTGTCGCGCCGCGACGTCTCGATGGAAGGCGAGCACCGCGCGGTGCTGGAAGCCTACCGGATGTTTGCCCATGACCGCGGCTGGGTGAGAAAGCTCGAAGAAGCGATCCGCAACGGCCTGACGGCGGAAGCGGCGGTCGAGCGCGTGCAGAGCGAGACCAAGGCGCGGATGATCCGGTTGACGGACCCGTACCTGCGCGAGCGCATGCATGATTTCGACGACCTTGCCAACCGGCTGCTCAGGCAGCTGACTGGCTATGGCGCAAAGCTGTCGGCTTCGGATTTCCCGCCGGATGCGATCGTCGTCGCCCGCGCCATGGGCGCTGCGGAGCTTTTGGACTATCCGCGCGAAAACATTCGCGGTCTGGTGCTGGAAGACGGCGCGGTGACCAGCCATGTGGTGATTGTCGCGCGTGCCATGGGCATTTCCGTGGTGGGGCAGGCAGCCGGCGTCGTGGCGCTGGCGGAAAACGGCGATGCGATCATCGTCGACGGCGACGATGCCAAGGTGCATCTGCGGCCGATGGCCGACCTGCAGCGGGCGTACGAGGAGAAGGTCAAGCTTCGGGCGCGGCGCCAGGAGCAGTTCAGGGCGCTGCGCGGGATCGAGCCTTTGACCCGGGACGGCAAGCGGATCAAGCTGCAGATGAATGCGGGCCTTCTGGTCGATCTGCCACAGCTTTCCGAATCCGGCGCCGAAGGCATCGGCCTGTTCCGCACCGAGCTGCAGTTCATGATCGCGTCGACCATGCCGAAGATGGAAGAGCAGGAGCTGTTCTACCGCAACGTGATGAAACAGGCGGCCGGCAAGCCGGTGACCTTCCGCACGCTCGATATCGGCGGCGACAAGGTGGTGCCCTATTTCCGCGCGGCGGAAGAGGAAAACCCGGCGCTCGGCTGGCGGGCGATCCGCCTGTCGCTGGACCGTCCCGGCCTGTTGCGCACGCAGCTGCGCGCCATGCTGCGCGCGTCGGCCGGCCAGGAACTGCGCATCATGCTGCCGATGGTGACGGAAGTTGCCGAGCTGCGCACCGTGCGCGAACTCTTGCAGAAGGAAATCCAGCGGCAGTCGAAGATCGGCGAGCAATTGCCGCGCAAGCTGCAGTTCGGTGCCATGCTGGAAGTGCCGGCGCTCTTGTGGCAGCTGGACGAGCTGATGGACGAGGTCGATTTCGTCTCCGTCGGGTCCAACGACCTGTTCCAGTTCGCCATGGCGGTGGATCGCGGCAATGCGCGGGTCTCCGACCGTTTCGATGTGCTCGGCCGGCCGTTCCTGCGCATCCTGCGCGATATCGTGCGGGCCGGCGACCGCAACGAGACCTCGGTGACGCTGTGCGGCGAGATGGCCAGCAAGCCGCTGTCGGCGATGGCGCTGCTCGGCATCGGCTACCGCTCCGTCTCGATGTCGCCGACGGCGGTCGGGCCGGTCAAGGCCATGCTTCTGGCGCTGGATGTCGACAAGCTTTCGGCCATGCTGCACGCCGCGCTGGACGACAAGAGGGGCCTGACACCGGTTCGCGAGATGCTGGTGGCGTTCGCGGCGGAACATGGGGTTCCGGTTTAGCGGCGTCGACAAGAAAGCCCCTCATCCGCCCTGTCGGGCACCTTCTCCCCGTAAACGGGGAGAAGGGACAAGCGGTGAATTCTCGACCAGTAAAGTCGAAACGTAAGATGGGGTGGGAAGGAACGGCAAATTTGGTCGTCCCCTCTCCCCGCGAGCGGGGAGAGGGCTAGGGTGAGGGGCACTTAGTTGTTATGAGAGGCCCGGACAAACAGAAAACGGATCGCGCCCGCATTTTGCGGAAGGTGGAGAACGATGCCGAGGAGGCTCTTTGGTTTGAGCTTCGAGCGCGTCGTCTCAACGGGGTCAAGTTTGTCCGGCAGTTACCGATTGGTCCGTACTTCGCTGATTTCGCATGCAGGCAAGTCCATCTCGTCGTTGAGGTCGATGGCAGCCAGCATGCAAACAGCCGTTACGATGCGAAGCGGGACGGCTATATGACGGCCAACGGATGGAACGTTGTTCGTTTTTGGAATGGGTGTGTTCTTCAGGACCGCGAGCGGGTATTGGAGACCCTCGTCGAGATCGTCGAAAATCGGCTGGTCGAAGAGGTTCAATCACTTGATCTGACCTTTGTTCCCGCCCGGAGGTCAGATCTCGAGCGATGAACGGATCATCTTTGCGCAATTCTCCAATTCGGAACTGATTGGAAGATCGCGCAAGATCTCAAGAGTTTTACCTCGGCTTTGGTGCCTCTGAAGAAGGTGCCCTTGTCGAGAAACATCGCTGTTTTTTACAACAGCCCCTTTGGAGTTCGAGTTGGCAACCTTACCTGTTGAAAAAATGCGCGAGCTGGAGCGTCGCTTCGGCGAGATCGAGGCGCGGATGTCGGAAGGACCGGCGGCGGATGTCTATGTGAAGCTGGCGTCGGAATATTCCGAGCTGCAGCCGGTGGTGACGAAGATCCGGCTTTACGAAAAGTCTCTTGCCGAGCTTGCGGATGTCAACGCGCTGATGAACGACCGCACGACGGATCGTGACATGCGCGATCTGGCCGAGATGGAAAAGCCTGAGATCGAGGATCGTATCGAAACGCTGGAGCAGGAGATGCAGATCCTGCTTCTGCCCAAGGATGCGGCCGACGAAAAGAGCGCTATCCTGGAAATCCGCGCCGGCACCGGCGGCTCGGAAGCGGCGCTGTTTGCCGGCGATCTCTTCCGCATGTACGAGCGTTATGCGGCGGGCAAGGGCTGGAAGGTCGAGGTGCTGTCGGCCAGCGACGGCGATGCCGGCGGCTACAAGGAAATCATCGCCACCGTCACCGGGCGTGGGGTGTTTTCCAAGCTGAAATTCGAATCCGGCGTGCACCGGGTGCAGCGCGTTCCCGACACGGAAACGCAGGGGCGCATCCATACGTCGGCGGCGACCGTTGCCGTTTTGCCGGAGGCCGAGGATATCGATATCGAGATCCGCAACGAAGACATCCGCATCGATACGATGCGCTCGTCGGGCGCCGGCGGCCAGCACGTCAACACAACGGACTCGGCGGTTCGCATCACCCATATGCCGTCCGGCATCGTCGTCACGAGTTCGGAAAAATCGCAGCACCAGAACCGCGCCAAGGCGATGCAGGTTCTGCGCTCGCGGCTCTACGACATGGAGCGGCAGAAGGCCGATAGCGAACGCTCCGCCTCGCGCAAGAGTCAGGTGGGGTCCGGCGACCGTTCCGAGCGCATCCGTACCTACAATTTCCCGCAAGGGCGCGTCACCGATCACCGCATCAACCTGACGCTCTACAAGATCGACCGGATGATGATGGGCGAGATCGACGAGGTGGTCGATGCGCTTCTGGCCGATTACCAGGCCGATCAGCTGGCGCAGCTGGGCGAGGTCAAGGGATGACCGATACGCTCGACAGCCTGTTTGCCGAGGCGCGGGCCCGGTTTCTCAAGGCCCATATCGGCGAGGCGGCGCTGGATGCGCGCGTGCTGATTTCCGGCCTGCTCGACCTGCCGGCGGTGGCCTTCATGACGCGCGGCGGGGAGATCGTTTCAGAAACGGACGCGCAGCGCATCCGCGAGGCGATCGAGCGGCGGGCGGCGCACGAGCCGGTGCACCGCATCCTCGGGAACCGCGAATTCTACGGGCTGACGCTCGGCATGTCCGCCGACACGCTGGAGCCACGGCCGGATTCGGAGATGATCGTCGAGGGCCTCATTCCGTTCGCGCAAAAATTCGTGGCGGAGAAGGGCTCCTGCCATCTCATCGATCTTGGCACCGGCACGGGGGCGATCTGCCTGGCGCTGCTGAGCGCCGTGCCGCAGGCGACCGGCGTCGGTTCCGACCTGTCGGCAGGGGCGGTGGAGATGGCAAGGGCCAATGCCGAACGCAATGGCCTCAGCGACCGTTTTACCGGCGTGGAAAGCGACTGGTTCGCCAGCATTGACGGCAGGTTCGACATCATCGTGTCAAATCCGCCCTATATCCGCACGGAGGTGGTGGCATCGCTGGCGCCCGAGGTGCGGGACCACGATCCGGCGCTGGCGCTGGATGGCGGCGCCGACGGGCTGGACGCCTATCGCACCATCGCCGCCCATGCCGCGCGCCATCTGGCAGAGGGCGGTATCGTCGGCGTCGAGATCGGCTACGACCAGCTGCAGGTGGTCGGCGCGCTTTTCGAAAGCGAGGGCTTCCGGGTGATCGACCGGGTGCGCGACCTCGGCGGAAACGACCGGGCCATCCTGTTCTCATTTGGTCACTAACCCCTGAAAACCGGCCGATATCGGGATGCTCTTTTTAAAAAACGTGAAGAAAAGGCTTGGAATCGCACGGGAAGCGGGCTAGGTTCCTCTCACGCACTGGGCAGAAGGTCAAAGATCAGAGATTCGTTCCGGTCAGACCTTGCCGCAGGGATTACTCTCAAAAAAGAGTTGCTAAGGTTCGACAGTGCCTGGTGCGGGTACCTGTTAATTTGACTTTAACCAGCGACGGTACCGTCATGAGGCGGTTGGGTCGCGGCGCGTGCCTGCTTGATCCCGAATTCCCCGATATGGGATTTCTGGCAAGCCACGAAGCCACATGATCATCAATATCAAGAGAATCCAGGTGAGTGAACGATGAGGCCAGGACAGCAAAACAAGCGCGGCCGTGGGCGTAACAACAATACCAGCAGCAATAACAATGGTGGCGGTGGCAACAATAACAACAATCATAACCGGAAGGGTTCCAACCCGCTGACCCGGACCTATGACAGCTCCGGCCCGGATGTGAAGATCCGCGGCACAGCCCAGCACATCGCCGAGAAATACGGCAATCTTGCCCGTGACGCGCAAAGCTCCGGCGACCGGGTTGTGGCGGAAAACTATCTTCAGCACGCTGAACACTACAACCGCATCATTGCGGCCGCACAGGCGCAGATGCAGGAACGTTTCCAGCGTGACGATCGCGGCGACTACAACGATCGCAACGATTTTCAGGACCGTGACGGCAACGAGCGCGACGACGACATGGACCAGGGCGACAACGACGAGAATTCCGTCGGTCAGGACCAGCAGCTCGAGCAGGAGCGGCATCACCAGCAGGCCGAGCGTCAGCAGCGCCAGCAGCCGGAAGGCGAGCGCCAGCAACGCCAGCCGGAGCAGCAGGACCGCCAGCGCCAGCCCGATCAGGAGCGTCCGCGGCAGGAGCGTCAGCAGCGGCAGGACCGTCCGCGTCCGCCGCGCGCCGAACAGGCCCAGCCGCGCCCCGATCTGGCCCCGCAGCCGATCATCGACGGTTCCGGCCCGCAGCCGGTGATCGAAGGTACGCCGGTCGAGGTTGCGCTGGAAGAAGAAGCGCCGACAGGCCGCGCTCCGACACGCCGCCGCGCCGCCCCGCGCCCCCGCCGCCAGCCGCGCCGCGGCGAAGCCGGCGCTGACGAGGCTGCCGCGGAAGCAGGAGCCGAAGGCGAAAAGGGTGGCGACAAGCCGGCCTTGGTCGAGGTTGCCGGCGAGTAAGCCGACAGCGGTTACAATCGACCGCGACGATGACATTGAGGGCCGCCCGCAGCAGATCGTTGCGGGCGGCTTTTTCGTGGATGGTGTCTTCGCGGCAGGCTTGCCGATTTTCGAGTGCCGCAAATATGCGGTTCTGCGATAGTGTTCCGGTCCGGCATTGTGCGAAGGCCGGTTGGCTCGGGGTTGGAGATTGGGATTTGCGGGATCCGTTGCTTGAGCGTGTGCAGTCCGCGTTGGCAACGGCGTGGTCCATCGAAACATCCAGTAAATGGCGGCCGGAGAACCCGGCGCTTGGCCAATGCGGTGTGACGGCCCTTGTCGTTCAGGATCTTCTCGGCGGCGATATCCTCAAGACGAGATTCGGAGATGCCTGGCATTTTTACAACCGTATTGGCGGTGCGCGGCTGGATTTTTCTGCCTTGCAGTTTTCGTCCCCGGTGGCCTACAGCGATCTTGATTCTGGCCGGGACGAAGCGCTTGCGGATACATCACCGGAGCAATACCGGATTTTGCGTGAACGTCTCCTCAAAGACTTGGGCGCAGACAATGCGCCGGGCGGTTTTGCGTGTTTCCGCATGAATGATTTACGTCGGACAACATGAAAACACTGGACCTCTCCGATTGCCGCGACGCTATAACGGCTGCTTTTCCGGGGCTCTCCACAGCGCCCTTCACGCTGGCGACGGCGGGTTGGGATAGCGTGGCGGTGGATGTCGATGACCGGCTGATCTTCAAATTTCCCCGCCACATAACGGCCGAGAAGGCACTTCTCAGAGAGGCGCAATTGCTGTCTGTCATCCGACCGCAAGTCTCGATACCGGTTCCCGATCTGCGGATACACGCGGGTCCACCGCTGTTCTCGATCCATGAGAAGCTGAAAGGCGCCCACCTCGTTGCCGGAGACTATGGCCGTCTTCCCGAGGATGCGCGTCAACGCCTGGGCGAAATGCTCGGACGATTCTATGCCGAACTTCACCGGCTGGATAGCGCGCGCATGGTTGCAGCAGGAGCAGGCCCGGTCGCGCCCTGGCTGACGGTAGATGTTGTCCGGGCGAAGGCGCTGCCACTGTTGAAGAATGATCTTCGCGCCCGGTCGGATACACTGATCGCGGCGTTCGCGGCGCTGCCGCCTGATCCCCACGGTGTCACCTACGGATTTTTCGATGGTCACGGCTGGAACATGGCGTTCGACCACGCCGCCGGAAGGCTGAACGGCATCTACGATTTCGCCGATTCCGGCTTTGCGCCGCTGCATCAGGAGTTCATCTATTCCAATTTCGTGTCACCGGACCTGACCGAACGGACGATGTCGGCTTATGAACGGCTCACGGGGCGTGCGATCGACCGGCGGCGGGTAGCGATCCTGACGGGTTTTCACCGGTTGTCCGAACTGGCAGAGCTTGCGGACGATCCGGAACACGCGCCGGAGATGGTCCGCAACGTGGAGAAATGGGCGGGAATGGCGGAGCTTTAAGGCCCAGATCTCAGGGTTCCATCGAAATCGGTTACGGGGCACTTTCGCGCCCTTTAATTCCGGAAATCCGTGCCCCATATTCCACTCAAGTTGTCGTGGCCGCCTTTTGCGAGGCGGCGGAACGGCGAGACGCGGGCTTGCCTTTTGAGGGAGCCTTATTCCAACTGTCGGCAGTGCCATGAACGGGCTGACCGATTACCGGAGGTAGTTAGATGAATATTGAAAAATACTCCGAGCGCGTGCGCGGTTTTCTGCAATCGGCTCAGACCTATGCGCTGGCGCAGGGCCATCCGCAGTGGACGCCGGAACACATTCTCAAGGTCCTGCTCGACGACGATCAGGGCATGGCGGCCTCGCTGATCGAGCGGGCCGGCGGCGACGTCAAGGCGGCGCGGATCGGCAATGACGCGGCCCTCAACAAACTGCCGAAAGTCAGCGGCGGCAATGGTTCGCTGTCGCTTTCGCAGCCTTTGGCGCGGGTGTTCTCGACGGCGGAAGATGCCGCCAAGAAGGCCGGCGACAGTTTCGTCACCGTCGAGCGGCTGTTGCAGGCGCTGATCATCGAGACCTCGGCTGCGACCTCCAGCATCCTGTCGAAGGCAGGGCTGACGGCGTCCAAGCTCAATCAGGTGATCAACGAGATCCGCAAGGGCCGCACGGCCGACGGCGCCAATGCCGAGGCCGGTTTCGACGCCCTGAAGAAATATGCGCGCGACCTCACGGCAGACGCCCGCGACGGCAAGCTCGACCCGGTGATCGGCCGCGACGATGAAATCCGCCGCACCATCCAGGTCCTGTCGCGCCGCACCAAGAACAACCCGGTGCTGATCGGCGAGCCCGGCGTCGGCAAGACGGCGATTGCTGAAGGGCTCGCCCTGCGCATCATCAATGGCGACGTGCCGGAAAGCCTCAAAGACAAGAAGCTGATGGCGCTCGACATGGGCTCGCTGATCGCGGGCGCCAAGTTCCGCGGCGAATTCGAGGAGCGGCTGAAGGCTATTCTCTCCGAAGTGCAGGCGGAAGCCGGCGAGATCATCCTGTTCATCGACGAGATGCACACGCTGGTCGGTGCCGGCAAGGCGGATGGGGCGATGGACGCCTCCAACCTCCTGAAGCCCGCTCTTGCCCGCGGCGAACTGCACTGCGTCGGCGCCACCACGCTCGACGAATACCGCAAGCATGTGGAAAAGGATGCGGCTCTGGCCCGCCGGTTCCAGCCGGTGATGGTCAACGAGCCGAATGTCGAGGATACGATCTCGATCCTGCGCGGCCTGAAGGAAAAATACGAACAGCATCACAAGGTGCGGATCTCCGATTCCGCGCTGGTGGCGGCTGCGACGCTGTCCAACCGCTACATCACCGACCGGTTCCTGCCGGACAAGGCCATCGACCTGATGGACGAGGCCGCCTCGCGGCTGCGCATGCAGGTGGACTCGAAGCCGGAGGAGCTGGACGAACTCGACCGGCGCATCATGCAGCTGAAGATCGAGCGCGAGGCTCTGAAGAAGGAAACCGACCGCGCCTCGAAGGACCGGCTGGAAAAGCTGGAGCTGGACCTGACCGGGCTGGAAGAGCAGGCCGATGCGCTGACGGCGCGCTGGCAGGCGGAAAAGTCGAAGCTTGGTCTGGCCGCCGACCTCAAGAAGCAGCTCGACGAGGCCCGCAACGAACTGGCGGCCGCGCAGCGCAAGGGCGAATTCCAGCGGGCAGGGGAGCTTGCCTATGGGGTGATCCCGAAGCTGGAAAAGGAACTGGAAGTTTCCGAAAGCCAGGACAGTTCGGCGCTGGACCCGATGGTGCAGGAGGTCGTGACCCCCGACAACATCGCCCATGTCGTTTCCCGCTGGACCGGCATTCCGGTGGAAAAGATGCTCGAAGGCCAGCGTGACAAGCTGTTGCGCATGGAAGACGAGCTGGGGCAATGGGTGGTCGGCCAAGGGGACGCGGTTCAGGCCGTGTCGCGCGCGGTTCGCCGTTCGCGGGCGGGTCTGCAGGATCCGAACCGTCCGATCGGTTCGTTTATCTTCCTCGGCCCGACCGGCGTCGGCAAGACGGAGCTGACCAAGGCTTTGGCGCGCTTTCTGTTCGACGACGATACCGCGCTGGTGCGCATGGATATGTCCGAGTACATGGAGAAACACTCCGTCTCCCGGCTGATCGGCGCCCCTCCCGGCTATGTCGGCTACGAGGAAGGCGGCGCTCTGACCGAAGCAGTGCGGCGCAAGCCCTACCAGGTCGTGCTGTTCGACGAGATCGAAAAGGCGCATCCGGACGTGTTCAACGTGCTGTTGCAGGTGCTCGATGACGGCCGCCTGACCGATGGTCAGGGCCGCACCGTCGATTTCCGCAACACGATGATCATCATGACCTCCAATCTCGGGGCGGAATACCTGTCGCAGCTGGGCGAGAACGATGACAGCGACATGGTGCGCGATCAGGTGATGGATGTGGTGCGCGGCCATTTCCGGCCGGAGTTCTTGAACCGGGTCGACGAGATCATCCTGTTCCACCGCCTGAAGCGCGGCGAGATGGGCACGATCGTCGATATCCAGCTGGAACGCCTGCGTCAGCTCTTGGCCGACCGCAAGATCACGCTCGAACTTGACGACGAGGCGCGCGCCTTCCTCGCCGACAAGGGCTACGATCCGGCCTATGGCGCGCGTCCCTTGAAGCGGGCCATCCAGAAATACGTCCAGGACCCGCTGGCCGAACAGATTCTCCAGGGCAATTTCCCGGACGGTTCGGCGATCAAGGCGTTTTCCGGCTCCGACCGACTGAACTTCAAGCTCAGGGGCGGGGCGGAGAAGGCTGCGGCCTGATACGATGACAAGAGAGGCCGCCCTTCGGGGCGGCCTTTTTCGTTCATCGCCAGTGAAATGCGCGGTGCGATGCGGAAAGCCGCAATGCGGGTTTGGGGGCAAGCGATGCAGAAACCGATATTGTTCGGTGCGGATTATAGCGTCTACGTGCGTGCAGCCCGATTGGCCCTCCATGAGAAGGGCGTCGACTACGATCTGGAGCCGGTCGATGTTTTTGCCGATGAAGGTCCGCCGCCATCCTATCTTGCCCGGCAGCCTTTCGGCCGGATTCCGGCCCTCGAGCACAACGGGTTCCAGCTCTACGAGACCGGCGCCATCACACGTTATATCGACGAGGCATTCGAGGGACCGGCCCTCCAGCCGGCCGATCCCCGCCATCGGGCACGTGTCAACCAGATTATCAGCATCGCCGACGGATATGTCTATCCAACGCTCGTCTGGGGGATTTACGTCGAACGGGTTTCCAAGCCCCTGCGCGGTGAACCGAGCGACGGGAAACACCTTGCCGCTTCGCTTTTCAAAGCTCCGATCATTCTGAAGGCTCTTGCCGATTTGATGGGAGGCGGTCTCTGGCTCGGGGGTGCATCCCTGACCCTGGCCGATCTGCATCTCGCGCCGATGATGGATTATTTCGGTATGGCTCCCGAAGGGCGGCAGATGCTTGAAGAGCACGCCAATCTCAATGCCTGGTGGTCACGCATGCGGGAGCGGCCGGGCATGCGGCAGACGAAACCAACGGCATAGGGGAAGCGTACGGGGCTTCGGCATACGGCCGTCTCGGCTGCGTCCCGCCGGTCAGCCTGCCCATCGGGACGATGGCCGAACTGGATAAAGGGCTGGGGACCGTTGGCGATCGGCTATCGAACGGAAACCGGACACCCGGGCGAACCGCGGATACCGAGTTCCTACTGCACCGCCGCCACTTCGGCATTGCCATTGTCCTTGGCCAGCAACTCGTCGATCCGGCCGCGTTCCTTGTCGAACTGCGCCAGCGCCTTGCCGTCCAGCGACTTGCCGCCGGGCAGGCGGATGCGCAAGGGGTCGACGCGGTTGCCGTTGACGATCAGTTCGTAGTGCAGATGCGGGCCGGTCGACAGGCCGGTCGTGCCGATCCAGCCGATCACCTGTCCCTGCACCACCTTGGCGCCGACGGTGACGTTCTTGGCAATGGCGCTCTGGTGGTTGTAGGACGAGACATAGCCGTTGGCATGACGGATCAGGGTCTGGTTGCCGTAGCCGCCGGAATCCCAGCCGGCCTTTTCGACGACGCCGTTGCCGGCCGCGATGATCGGCGTGCCGCGCGGCGCTGCCCAGTCGACGCCGGTATGCATGCGCGAAAAACCGAGGATCGGATGGCGGCGCATGCCGAAGCCGGAGCGGAAGGTGCCGTTCGGCACGGGATTGCGCAACAGGAACTGGCGGATGCTCTTGCCCTGCTCGTTGTAGTAATCGATCGAATTGTCGTCCGGATCCTGGAACCGGTAGAAGCGCGTCTCGGCATCGCCGAACTTGGCGTTGACATAGAGCAATTCCGAATCGTCGGTCGCCTTGCCGCTGCTGTCGGCCACGGAGAAGAAGGCCTCGAGACTGTCGGTCGGCTTCAGCTGCGCCTGGAAATCGACATTGCTGGCGAGCAGCTTGATGATCTGGGCGATCATCGTTGAATTCATGCCGTAGGAGAGGGCGGCGCGGTAGACGCCGTCATAGACGCGCGGCAGGTCGCGGCCGGCGGCGATCGATGGCGTGCCGTTGTCGTCGAAGGCGGTGGCGATCGCGTCGAGGCGCGGCGGCTCGTAGCCCTTGACGAAATGGTCCTTGTCGTCAAGCGCCATGGTGAAGACATGGCTGCCGTGCGTATAGACGCTGGCGCGCACCACCTTGGCTTCGTCGTTCTGGCCCTTCTGGATGATGCCGATGCGCAGCACGTCGCCGTCCTGTAGATCCGTCGCATTCAGCGCCGGCCGCAGATAACCGGCAATGTCCTCGGCCTGCGCCTTTCCGTAACCGGCATTGATGAGAACGGTGGCGATCGGCGTTGCCCGGCGCACCGGGATGACGTCGTCGGCATATTCGGTCGACTGGTCGTTGATGTTCTCGAAGGCCGAGACCGTCATGTTCTCCTCGACCACCCGGGCCGACAGTCCCTGGATCAGGTCGAGATCGGAGGCATCGGAGGCAAAGCGGCGGGGATCGACATAGAAGAGGGAGGCAAGCTGGGTGTTGCCGTCGGTCAGCACCGAGCCGTTGGTGCGGACATTCTCCTCGACCTCATCCATCGACATGGACGGCGCGAATTTCAGCGTCGAGCCCTTGAGCGGGAAATCCACCGTCTTCAGCGCCACTTCGGATTCGACGTCCGATCCGTAGATCGTGCCGGTGCGGCTGACCGGCGGTGCGGCATCCGCATCGCTGCTGGAAAAGATCGCCAGCGGATCGAAGGCCGGATAGTTTTCCGCCGGCTGATGGTTGGCGGCCAGCGTCATCTTCACATGGGCAAACGGCTGGCGGCGCACCACTTCCTTCTCGCCGTCATGGGTCATGGTCGAGACTTCCATGATGCTGCGGTCGGAGGGCTTGGCAACGATGCTGGGGCTGAGGATACGGTCGCCGCGCTTGGCGGCAGCGGTCGGCTGCGAGCCGCGCGCCGACGGATCCATCGCCGCATAGGCTTCGGCCGGGATGGCCAGCTGCTGGCGTCCGTCCAGGGCCGCAAACAGCGCCACGCCCATCAAGAGGCTCGAGGTAATGCCGGTGAGAAAGGTGCCCGAAAGCCAGCGCAGAGAAATCTCGCGCCGGTCGGGTGCCCTGCGTCCATCCGCAAGGATCGGCGGCTCGTTGCCGAGCGACCGTATCATGGTCTTGTCCGTGATCATGCCAATTCGAGCGGAGTCCCTGGTTACGCGCCGTTTCTTATTATGGTCTCGGTATGTTGTGCGAAGATGTGCATCTTTCATGTCTCCGAGTCAAACAGAACAGCCGGGGCTTTGTCGGCAGCTACCTATAAGAGGAACAGAGCCGGCGAAGCACCGTGCGGCGCAAGTGCGAGGCCTGTTTAGAGCGCGGAATGTGAAGAAGTGAGGGCGGAATTGTGATTTCGGCTTTATACAAGGGGTCCCGCCGATTGTCGCAACGCAACAAAGCCTTACGGCGCAGGCGTTTGTCAAAAAACTGTCATTTTTTTCAAAAACCCTGTTGACTATGAAGCATGCCTGGGACTATAAACCGCTCACCAACGAGGGCGGCGGCGCTGCTGGCGACCGACGAACTCGCTCTGAAGTTTCTTATGAAAGTTTGGTGCGGATTTGGGGTTTCAGGCAGGGATGTTTGGGCTCTCGGGGTTAGGTTTTCGACGGATTTGTCCGTCTGTTTTTTGACAATTGAATAGAGAGAAAGAGAAACGTGGGCGGCGGATGTTCGCGACTGGATTAAGTTCCGGTTTTAAGTCGACA
>NZ_LGLV01000025.1 GCF_001687365.1 Pararhizobium polonicum | reverse complement strand
AGCAAGAATGCTGGAACGACTTCAGGAAAGCCGGGTGCGTTGCACATTAATCGCCCGATGCTCTAGTAGCGAGTTCGCAGGCGCAAAAACTCAGCCGGGTCTCTTCGTGAGCATCTTGGTATGCATCAAGCCTGATGCATACCAAGTCATTAGACGCTGGCATCGCGCATCGGAAAAAACGCATGTCAAAATGACTATAATTTTCATATAGATCTCTGACTTTCATGCCATGAGGGGGATGAGATGGACAGATTATCCGAACTCGAAGTGTTTCGTGCGGTGGTGGAGACCGGCGGTTTCACGGCCACGGGCCGTAGAATAGGTGCGTCGCAGCCGGTAGTGAGCAAAGCGAGACGCACTCGAAGACCGCCTTGGGGTCGCTCTTTTCAATCGCAGCACTCGGAACGTTACTCTGACCGACCAGGGACAGAGATACTTCGACAGGATGAAGCCTCTGCTTGAGGAGATCGACGACACCAACCGCGAGGCCATGGGCAGCGCGGCTGAATCCCCGGGCCGGAAAACGCGCTTCAAGGCCGGTTCCGTGCCGGGTACAAACCACTGCTTCGACGTACGCCCACGATCATCGGCAATAATGGTCCCTCCCCTCTTCAACATCCTCATCAAGGCACGCCGGACAGACACCTCTATTCATGGGATCGCTCACAAACGAACTCTTGCTCCGTCCGGTGCTTTCCAAAGATAGCTGCTCCAAATCCGCTTGCTGGAGGCGACACGCGAGCGCCTCGCGGGCTGTCGGCCCAGAGCGGACTTTGGGCCAGAGATTAATTGCTTGTGATCGTTGCGCGGGATATCGGGTTTCGGCACCCTTATCAGGTTTGGTTTATGAAGTGGGCGTCCGGCGCTTTTCGAAGACAGCCTTGGCGACGGCAACCGAGGACATGGCGTTCGGCCAGCCGGCGTAGAACGCGAGATGGGTTATCGCCTCGGCGGCTTCGGTTTCAGTCGTCCCGTTCTCCATCGCCTTGTTCAGGTGGAAGCTGACCTGCGGAAAGTGAGATGTCGCGACCAGCGCCGCGACCGTCGCCAAGCTACGGTCTCTTGGCGCCAGCCCGGGACGAAGCCAGAGATCACGAAACAGGACATTCGTCGTGAAGTCCATCAGGCCCTGAAATATCGGCCCCACGGTCTGATCGACGATCGCCACACGACTGGCCTCGATCTCTTCGTCTATTGCAAGAAACTCGACGATCGCTCCGGGAAGCTGATCGACCGTAACGCCGCGTTTCGCGAATACGTCGCTTGCGACGGACGCGGCCAACGTGCCGTTGGCCCATCCCGAATAAAAGGAGAGGTGGGTGATGATCTCAGAGAGTTCCGTCGGCGTGACTCCATTCTCGAGGGCGAGCTCGAAGTGGTTGGTCATCTCGGCGGACTGGTTCCGGGCGATCAAGACGGCGACCGTCAGGATGCTGCGATCCCGCACCGACAACTGCGGCCGTTTCCATAGATCATTTCGCAGGACTTCTTGCTCGTAGCGTCCCATGGCGGGGTTTGTCGTCTTCAGGTCGTACATGGTAGTCTCCATTGTGTTGGGAAGCCGTGGACAGCTTCTATTGCCGTGCGCGTCTCCGGGAAGCCGCAAAGCCGCGGCTGAAGTCCTGGCCCGACTGCACCAGTCGGCGGACGTCGTTCAGTCTCAGGGTCTGGTATTGACGAAGGGATGCTTCGAGCGCGCCGTAACCGGAAGCCATTTCGGACAGGCAGTCTGCCAATGCCTCGGTACCAAGCATCGATGCGGCGAATCCGTTGCCTGTCATGGGCGTCGGAACATGAGCGGCGTCGCCGACAAGTGCGAGGCGACCATCCACGAGCCTGTCGGGAACGTATTCGGTGATGGGCGTGCCGATAACTGCTTTCCGTCCGATGCTGTCGATGACGGCCTTGCGCCACGGCGTAGGCCATTGTGCGGCGTCCTGCCAGAGCTCCCGAAGAGTCCGATCGGGAACGTCGCTCGCTCGCAACGAATGCCTGACCACTTTTCCGACGAGGCATCCCGTCTCACGGAAAAGGTCGTTCCGGCTGGAGTCGTACCAGGCCCAGCCGAGCTGACGCCGCCCCGCTTGGACGGAGCCGTCCGGGCCAGGAAGAGGATAGCCCAGCAGATAAGCTTCGCCACCGCCCAGAAAAGCGGTCTCCGCCGGCCAGCAGATGCCGGGACCGAGGTCGGACTCCTGAGCGACGCCTAGCCAGATGCAGTATCCGGCAAACGTGGCGTCGGGTCTTTCAGGCGCTACCGCTCGTCGCACGACGCTGCTGTGGCCGTCCGCACCCACGACGACGTCGCCGCTGAAGGTCCGGCCATCGACGGTGGCCGCCCATGCCGACGTGTCGTCCTGTTCTACGACCTCGACGGACGAGCCCGTGACGATATGAACAAGCGGATGGGATCGCGCCGCGCCAAGCAGCGCCTTGTGGACCGCGAACCATGATTGGATGCCGGGTGCGAGAGGATTGTGCATCCGGGTTCCGGTAAGCCGGGCGAGAAGCCCCTGATCCACGTGCAAGGCGGCACCCGTGCGGAAGGAATTGTCAGACCGCTCCAGCACGGTGACGGAGAAACCGATCCGCGCAAGGACGAGTGCCGCCATCAACCCGGAAAGGGAGGCGCCTACTACCACGGCGCTCTTGGTGCTCTCGGCTGTTAAGGTTTGTCGGGCCGCGCTCAAGGCCGGCTCCTTTCGGTGTCAGGATTGGAACAGGCGGATTCCGGTCAGCTCGCCGAGTGTCTCCACGAGCCGATCCTGGAAGGCGGGATCGGTGACTTCCTGGGCCGCCTTTCTGCGTTGGCGATGGTGCCAATAGAAGCCACTGACTTTCGTGTCGGGTTCGTCGCTGGCCGCGAGCCACGTCTGCGTCAGGTGCCCTTTTTCCAGGTCGTCGGGCGCGCCGGCTCCCCCCATCCTGGTGGGGACCCATCCGGGATCGACCGCGTTGCTGAAGACTTCGGGCCAGTGGCGTGCGACCGCAGCGGCGAGTGCCGCGACGTGAAGCTTGCTCTCCGAATAGGCCTGACCGGCGCTCCAGTTGCGCGTTTTCCAGTCGATGTCCTGCAGCGAACCGCTGCCGCTCTGGTGCATGCCGCTGCTGAGGTACACGAGACGCTCTGGCCGCAAGATCAGGGCGGTCAGAATATACGGGGCCAGCATGTTCACGGCGAGGATTCTGGCATGTCCCTCGGGTGTGTCGCCGCGGCTTCTCTCGAGGTAGATTG
The DNA here is from genome assembly GCF_001687365.1 of Pararhizobium polonicum. Taxonomy (GTDB): domain Bacteria; phylum Pseudomonadota; class Alphaproteobacteria; order Rhizobiales; family Rhizobiaceae; genus Pararhizobium; species Pararhizobium polonicum. The sequence continues at coordinate 32,134 of NZ_LGLV01000025.1, read as the reverse complement.
CGGCATTGTGGATCACCGCATCCATGCGGCCGATCCGGTTCACCTGCTCCGCGACGGAACGCGTTTCGGCCGCGCTGCCGAGATCGCCGATGACGATCCCTGCGGACCTGGGTTCGGTCGCGGTGAGGCTGGAGGCACGTTCCTTCGATCGCGCGTGCAGCACCACCGCGTGGCCCTCGGCCATCAGGGTGCGGGCGGCGGCGAGACCGAGGCCGGCGGTGGACCCTGTAATGAAGACGCGGCTCATGGTGATGTTCCTTTCAATGGAGAGCGATGACGGCGGGGTGCTCCAGTGAATCTAGCCCCCCGCGCCACATCCATCATCAGTCTGGGATGGCGAAGCCGTAGGTCTCGAGGTCCAGGGATTCCGGATCGGGGCCGCCGCGGACACCCGTGTCGAGCGCGTCGATTGAGGCGATCTCCTCGGCGGTTAGGGAGAAGTCGAAGACGTCGAAGTTCTCGGCGATGCGCTCCGGCTTCACGGACTTGGGTATCGCGGAAAATCCGTGGTCGAGGTGCCAGCGGAGCATGACCTGGGCCGCCGTCTTGGAATACTTCCTCCCCAGGGCCACGATCACGGGGTCAAGCAGTGGCTTTCGCTCGTTGCCTCGATAGGTGTAGGCCCCACCGATTGGCGACCAGGATTGGGTCAGGATGTCGTGCTTCCGGTTGGCCGCGCGGAGGTCCGGCTGGCTGTAGTAGGGGTGGACCTGGATTTGATTGACTGCGGGGACGACCTCCGTCTGCGACATCAGCAGCTCCAGCCTTGAGGGAGTGAGGTTCGATACGCCGATAGCACGAACGCGTCCCTCCGCCAGAAGGCGCTCTGCAGCCTTGTATGCCTCGATGGTCTTGTCGAATTCCTTCGCGAGAGGCTGGTGCAGCAGCCACAGGTCGAGGTAGTCGACGCCCAGTTTCCTGAGGCTGACGTCGAAGGCACGCAGGGCGCTGTCGAAGCCGTAGTCGGTGATCCAGATTTTTGTTTCCACGAAGATGTCTGCGCGGCCGACCTCGGCTCGCCGGAGGCCTTCGCCGACCTCGCGTTCGTTCATATAGGCGGCCGCGGTGTCGATGAGGCGGTATCCGCCGTTCAGCGCGGCGACCACGGCGTCGGTGGTCTCCTCGGGCTTGGACTGGAAGACGCCAAGGCCGAGGGCCGGCATCCGCACACCGTTGTTGAGGGTGACGAGGGAATTGGTGGATGTCATTGTCGTACCTTTCAGTGGTGCTCCTGCCGACCGATCAGTCGCTGACGCGTTTGTTCAGGGTGATCGACGGGCCGAAGGTCAGAAGTGGGCCCAGGTCCTTCATGACCTCTGCGACATGGGGATTGGCGGCGTGGGCGTCTACGGCGTCCTGGTTCGTCCAGCCGTCGAGGATGAAGAACGTGTTGGGATCGTCGATCTTCTGGTGGAGGTCGTAGTAGATGCATCCCTCCTCCATGCGTGCCGGCTCCACGAACATGAGGATCAGTTCCCGGACCCGTTCGCGGTTGACGCTCTCGCAGCGGAGTTCGCAGATGATGTGGCGCTCCTCGGATTTCTGCGCGACCATGGTCAGTTCCTGCCCGCGTAGACGCGCGTTATGCCACCGTCGACGACGAGGTCAATCCCGGTGATGTACTTGCTGGAGTCGGACGCCAGGAAAACGAGGGCGTCGGCGATGTCCTCGGCGGTACCGACGCGGCCGGCCGGGATTTCCGTCGCGACGCGGGTGGCGTAGGCCGCGATATCGTCGTCGCTGAGCTTCTGGACGTGGCTGTAGCCTTCGGTCGGCACCACACCGGGGCTGATCGTGTTGACGCGAATCCTGCGGTGCTTGAGATCGGTGGTCCAGCTCCGCGCGAGCGAACGGACCGCAGCCTTCGTCGAGGCGTAGACGGCGAAACCGGGCAGGCCCATGTCGGCCGTGATCGAGGCGTTGAGGACAACCGACGCGCCGTCGCGGAGAACCGGGAGAAGGCTCTGCACCGTGAGGACGACGCCCTTGATGTTGACGCTCAGTTCCCGGTCGATCTGTTCCTCGGTGAGTTCCTCCAGCGGTGTCGCGTGTCCGCCGCCGGCGTTGGCGAACAGGATGTCGAGCCGGCCGTGGACGAACTTGATGATATCTGCCACCCGCAGCATATCCGCCTTGTTGGCGGCGTCGGCCTGGATCGCCGTGGCCGAAGAGCCGAGTTCGCCGACGGCGCGATCCAGCTCCGCCTGACGGCGGCCGGTGATGAAGACGACGGCGCCTTCCTCGATCAGCTTCTTCGCCGCACCGAATCCAAGTCCAGTACTTGCTCCGGTAACGAGGGCGACGCGGCCCTTCAGCGATTGCATTTCCATGGCGACGTTCCTTGATGGCGTGCGGACCCGTTCTGCGTGCCGTCTTCTTGCGGCACGCAGTTTCGATGTCCTGCTTGGTTGAAGCGGGAGGCTGTTAGCGGTTGATGGTCGCCTGCTGGGCGGCGTTGTAGCGCGCGCCTACGACCTCGATCTTGGACAGGGCCTCCTTGATCCTGAAGAGGTCGTCGGCGGTCAGTTCAACCGCGGCCGATCCGGCGTTTTCCTCCAGACGATGCAGCTTCGTGGTACCTGGGATCGGTACGATCCAGGGCTTCTGCGCCAGGAGCCATGCGATGGCGACCTGGGCGCGAGTCGCCTTGCGGCCGTCGGCGATCTCTCCTACCACGTTCACCAGAGCCTGGTTGGCGGTACGGGCTTCGGCCTCGAAGCGCGGAAGCGTGTTGCGGATGTCGCCCTCGGAGAAGGACGTGCCTTCTTTGATCGCGCCCGTCAGGAAGCCTTTGCCGAGGGGAGAGAACGGCACGAAGCCGATGCCAAGCTTTTCGAGAAGCGGGATGATCGCCTCTTCGGATTCGCGGGTCCAAAGCGAATACTCACTCTGGAGGGCGGTTAGCGGCTGGACGGCGTGGGCGCGGCTGATCATTTCGACGCCGGCTTCCGACATTCCGAAGTGCTTGACCTTGCCTTCGGCGATCAGGTCCTTGACTGTTCCGGCAACATCCTCGATCGGCACGGTCGGGTCGACGCGGTGCTGGTAGAACAGGTCGATGACATCGGTTCGGAGACGCTTCAGCGACTGCTCCGCAACGAGACGAATGCGGGCCGGGCTGCTGTCGAGACCGTCCTTCGGGCTGCCGTTCTTGAAGCCGAACTTCGTGGCGACGACTACCTGGTCGCGGAACGGCTGAACGGCTTCGCCTACCATCTCTTCGTTCGCAGCGCCGTAAGCTTCTGCGGAGTCGAAGAACGTGACGCCTTTGTCATAGGCGGCGCGGATGAGAGCGACCGCGTCCGAGGTGTCCGTCGCCGGACCGTAACCGAAGGTGAGGCCCATACAGCCCAGACCGATGGCGGATACTTCCAGGCCGTTACCGAGTGCGCGCTTCTTCATGATCGTTCCTTTCGTGATCTGATGACGCGAATATAGGCCGTGGTCAGTTCCTCCGTTAGCTGCTATTGAGCGTATACCGTTATAAGCAGGACTAATATCGTGGCGCGTGACAATATCCGGGACATTGCCGCTTTTCTGATCGTGGCGCGGGAGCGGAGCTTCACCCGCGCGGCGGCAAAGATCGGGGTGTCGCAGTCGGCGCTGAGCCAAACCCTGCGGGGTCTGGAAGAGCGACTGGGTATCCGGCTGCTGACCCGGAACACGCGCGGCGTCTCCCCGACAGAGGCGGGCGAGCTGCTACTCCAGTCCGTCGGACCGCACTTCGACGGAATCAATGCCGGAATCGCGGCCCTGAGCGGCCTCAAAGAGAAGCCGTCAGGGACGGTGAGGATAACCGCCGACCAGCACGCCGCGGAGGATGTACTCTGGCCTGCCCTGGACAACTTCCTTCCGAAATTCCCTGACATCAAGGTCGAGATCGTCATCGACTATGGCCTCACGGACATCGTCGCCGAACAGTACGATGCGGGCGTCCGGATCGGAGAGGTGATCGCCAAGGACATGATCGCCGTTCCTATCGGCCCCGACATGCGCATGATCGTCGTCGGCGCCCCGAGATATCTCGAGACCCACGGCATTCCGCAGACCCCCCAGGAGCTGACTGGTCACAACTGCATCAACCTACGCCTCCCAACCTATGGGGGCCTGTACGCGTGGGAGTTCGAACACCACGGCAGGGAGCTGAACGTCCGCGTCGAGGGTCAGCTCATGTTCAACAGCCTCGGCATGATCATTACGGCGGCACTCGCCGGGCACGGTCTGGCCTATGTGCCGGAAAACCGCGTCAGAGGCCAACTCGAGGAGAACCGGTTGGCGCTGTTGCTCGATGACTATTGCCAGCCATTCTCCGGCTACCACCTGTATTACCCTAGCCGCCGGCAACCGACCCCCGCCTTCACCGCGGTCGTCAATGCGCTCCGCTATCGGGAACCGTGTTCGAGGAGCTGAAATCATGCCAACATCAAGGGACGAGAGCATCGTTATTCAGCCGTCCACTTACGAGGACATGATTGCTCTCGGTAGGTTCGGCGTCGAACTCATGTCACTCCATCACCATTGGGACAACGAGCGATTTATTGCGCCCGACAAAACGACTCCCGCCGCCTATGCCGCCTATCTTGCGAAGCAATCCGCCAGAGCAGAGGTGATCTTTCTCGTCGCGTGGCATCATGACCGTGCCGTCGGGTACTCATACGCCGAGATGAAAGGCTTCGACTACATGGCGCTCTGTGGACCCGCGGGTGTCGTCCATGACATCTTCGTCGAGCCGAGCCAGCGGAGGCTTGGTATTGGGGGAAAGCTCGTCGACGCGACGATCTCCGCGCTGGCGGCTCTCGAGGCGCAGCAGGTGGTCCTGTCGACCACTTACCGGAACGAGGCAGCGCAGAGGCTGTTCGCAAGCGCGGGATTGCGTCCGACAATGATCGAGATGACGCTCACCTTACGATCACCATGCTCGGTCCCGAAGTAGAGCTGCCACTTAAGAGTGAGCATTTGTTCGCTTGTTGTGAATTCCGATCAACCAAGAAAATTCCAGTGATCCCGGAAAGCTAAAAACACTATCAATGCAGCAAAACCGGGTCCACTCGATCAAGGTGATCGACACTTACGGAAACGGCCATATGATCGCCCAGAATGTCGAAAGCGGTTGCAAATCACCGTCTGCTCGATGAGGGACGCAAACCCTGGAGCATCCATCATGACCGTTACCGTCAAGGTCGCCGAAGCCAAAACCCATCTGTCGGAGCTGCTGGCGAAAGTCGAAGCCGGCGAAGAGGTGATCATCTCGCGCGGCAACACGCCTATTGCCAGGCTTTCGCGCATCCGCCGCGACAACGACGTCGATGCGCTGATCGCCGAGATCAAGGCCCAGCGCGCTGGCCGGCAAGTCACCACACAGGACGAAATCCGTGAATGGCGTGATGAGGGAAGGCGCTGCTGATGGCCTTCGTTCTCGATGCCTCCATCGCCGCCGCCTGGTTTCTTCCCGATGAACAACACGACGCCGCCGATCGACTGATGTCGGAGATACGGTCGACAGTGGGTCTCGTGCCGGCATTGTTTTGGTTCGAGACACGCAACCTGTTTCTGGTGGCCGAGCGACGTGGTCGGCTCAAGCAGGGCGAACCGCTGCTGCTGAGACACAGCTGCGAGGGCTGCCGCTAGAGGATGCTGGATCAGGAGGGGACGGCCTCATCCTGGAACTGGCGACCCGTTACACGCTTACCGCATACCATGCGAGTTATGTCGCGCTCGCCAGAACGCAAGGTTTACCTTTGGCAACCGGAAAATGGCGACCGCCGCCCGCGGTGAAGGGATCACCATCGTTGGGCCGCTCGAGCATGAGCACTGACCTGTCGCCTTCAGGAAACGCCGTTTTGAAGCGTGCCGAAGAACTCGATGCGCTCGACGCCATTCTGCCGTTTGCCCGGCGCGATCAGATGGCAACACTGCTGACCGATAAGGACGTCGCCACCCTCAAGCATCTCGCCAAGGAAGGCATGGGCGACAATACGCTCCGGGCGCTTGCCTCCGATCTTGGCTATCTCAAGGGCTTGGTGCGGGCTTGCCACCGGCACTCCTCTGCCCTGGCCGGCGCCGGAAAGCCTTCTTCTGAAATTCGTCGCGCATTACCTCTGGAATCCGGTCGAACGGGCCGAGGATCCAAACCACGGTATGCCGGCCGAGGTCGAGGCGGGATTGCGAGGCAAGGGTCTGCTGCGCGCCGACGGTCCACATGCCCCCGATACGGTGCGCCGGCGCCTGACCACCTGGTCCATCCTGACACGCTGGCGCGGGTTGACCGGCGCTTTCTCGGCGCCATCGCTGAAGGCTGCGTTGTGGTTGGCCGTTCGCGCTGCGCCGCGGCAACGCCACCGCAAGAGCAAAAAAGCCGTGACCGGCGATGTCCTGGCAAAACTGCTCGCCACCTGTGCCGGCGATCGGAAGTAGCGGGGCTGCGGGTCGAGGACCTAGTCGATGAAGAGCCGGTACGCGCTGATCCAGCCAACGCAAACTCCCCACCCCTCCCGTACCTAACGATCCGTCTTGGCCGCACCAAGACCACCACGGCCGATGATGACGAACATGTCGTGCTGATCGGCCGACCGGTGACCGCCTTGAAGTGGTGGCTGGCAGAAGCAAGATCGATACCGGCCTGGTGTTCCGACGCATCGATCAGTGGGGCAATATCGATCGGCGGGCGCTGACGCCACAATCAGTCAATCTGATCCTTAAGAGCCGCGTCAAACAGGCCGGGCTCGATCCGGCGGTGTTTTCGGCGCATGGGCTTCGGTCCGGCTACCTGACCGAAGCCGCCAATCGCGGTGTTCCGCTGCCCGAAGCGATGCAGAGTCGCTGCATAAGTCGGTGACGCAGGCCGCCAACTATTACAACAATGCCGACCGGAAGAACGGACGCGCGGCGCGCCTGGTTGTCTAGTCGTCAGGGTCTGCCATCGGATTCCCCGGTCTCAAGCTTGGCTTTAATGAGACCCCTCCCCTACGCTTTCTCGCGGCCTCAGTGCCCGACAGAGGGCAGCTGACGCGCTTCCCACGCTGGCCCCTTAAATGACAGGGTCTATCACCGCCTTTGATCCTTTGGAGAGCCCAGAACGATGAAGCTGCTAATTGCCGTGACCTGCGGCAGCGTGCCTAACACGTTGGTATGGAACGCCTTGTAAGTGGCGATGTCGGCAACTTCGACACGTAGCAAATATTCTATTGTGCCTGTCACGTTGTGGCACTCAACGACTTCATCGGCCTGTGACATCGCTTGCTCGAACGCCTCCTGACTCATCTTGGTGTGATCGGACAGCCCAACCGTAACATAGGCGAGGAATCCGGCCCCCATTCGCGCACGATCAATCGACGCTCGGTATCCCGTAATGACACCGGCGCGCTCCAGTTCCTGAACGCGACGCAAACATGCCGACGGAGACAAACCGACGCGCTCAGCCAAACGTACATTGGACTGGCGCGCGTCGACGCGCAGCTCGCGCAATATATGACGGTCAATTCGATCAAATGCAGGCTTTTGTTGCAATTTTTTCGACTCCATTGATAGTATTCACACCAACATTCTGTGAAATTGCTCTTAACATTGCGCATATGACCGATCCAGTAATTCTCGCCCCATTCCTCGTTTTCGCCTTTCTCATGACAGTTACGCCGGGACCCAACAACGCAATGGCGTTGGCTTCCGGCGTTCGTGTCGGCCTAGCTGGATCATTTCCACTCGTAGGCGGCATTGCTGCCGGCGTCGCATTGCAAATGTTGGCGATTGGCTTCGGCCTAGGCACACTATTCGAGGCCTATCCGATCACGCACGAAATTTTGCGGATCGGCGGCTCGCTTTATCTCATCTGGCTTGCATGGAAGATTGCTCGCAGCGGCCCCATTGTTGAAGGCGCGGAGAGCTCGCCCATCGGCTTCTTGGGCGCCGCCGCTTTTCAGTGGATCAATCCAAAGGCGTGGGCAATCACTGTGAGCGCTGCTGCGACTTATATTCCCAGCAACGACTATTTGCTGAACATCTCAATCGCCGCTGCTTTGCTGGCTCTTGTGGCCATCCCTAGTGTTGCTGTCTGGGCGGCTGCCGGCCGCCTGCTCCGCAATGTACTTACCCGACCGACCTATGCGCGTATCTTCAATTTCTCGGTCGCACTTCTTCTCATCGCATCGACTGTTCCGATTCTATTGGGCAATTTGTAGAAGGCAGCTAGTCACTGCGACCTTCAAATGATGCGAGAGGAACCCGATAATCGGGCCGCCAACTTGAAGCCGCTGCTCTCCCTCTTCCTGGTATCAACGCCCGTCGGGCGCGACGACGTCATGCTCAACCCTCTCGAAAGAGCAAGTTCCGCCGCATTTCGGCCAGGGAAAAGGCCGATGATGCGCCTTCCGCAACCAAGATGAGCCGTTTTATCTATCCTTGATAAGAAAACACGCTGAGCGGGTTTTTATTCTTGCCATAAAACACTTTTGCACAGGTTCACTTTCTCACGCATTTCCTATCTGTACAAAACACCTCGAAATGGGTCGCTGAAAAGCCAGATGGCAAAGAGACAGACAGTTAACGCCCCCTAACCTCCGAAGCGGCTCATTGGCTATCCGCCACTAAAGGCCCGGGGCACCAGGCGGCTGATCGCGGCACTGTAGATAGCAAATTGGCCTTATGATTCCCGGGACTTGTCGCGTTCCATTTTCTGCTTCTCGTCAACCAGAGACCGCCATCGCTTCGCCAAGTCGCGACGACGGCCGGGATAGCGCTCCTCGATCAACTCGACGCGCTCGATCCTATCGACGCGGAAGGTTCGGAAATCCTCTCGCAGCTCGCACCATCCAGCAACGAAGCGCTTGGTCTCGATAAATCCGAGCATGATCGGCCAGATGATGCGCTGGGTCTGCGCGCCCGTTGGATCGCGATAGGCGACATGGAGTTTGAGCTGCTCTCGCATGGCCTGGCGCAGCAGGCCAAGATCGGCTGCCTCTGACTGTGGCCTCGCACGGCCGACGTGGAACGCGTTGTCGGTCAACAGGGGGCGCAGCTCGGAAGGAAGCACCGAACCGATCTTGCCAATTGCGTTCTGAGCAGCGAGCGCCAGGCCGTCGTCGGTCTGACGGCTGACCCATTGCGCGCCCAAAGTCAGCGCGTGCAATTCCTCCTGGGTGAACATGAGCGGCGGCAGCAGAAAGCCGGGCTTCAGGATGTAACCGAAACCCGGCTCGCCTTCGATGTCCGCGCCCATCGCCTGCAAGGTAGCGATGTCACGATAGATGGTCCGCAGCGAAACGCCGGCTTCGCGCGCAAGATCGGTGCCGGGCACGGGACCATTGCGCCGACGCAAGACTTGCAGAAGATCGAATAGCCGGTTGCTCTTGGACATTGTGCCAATCTAACAACCAATGCCATATTTTGGCAGTGGCCTGCTCACTCCATCGCCACCACGACCTTGCCATTGAGCTTGCGTCCCTGTTCGAGGGCGATCACCTGCGGGATTGCATCACGAAGCGGCACGGTTGCGGCGATCGGAAGCCGCAGTTGCCCTTCGCCAGCCGCCTTGGCGAGGCCGTCGAGGATGTCCGCCCGCGCCGTGCAAACGATCGGCTTGAGCCGCCGGTTGAACAGCGCGCGGATGAATTTTACGGGCGTAGGGTTGATGTCGAGAAACACCCCGCCGTTGCGAAGCAAGCCGAGGCCAGTCGCGACCGTCATCGTTCCTGCAGTATCGTAGACCGCATCGAACCGTTCCTCGAGCCTTGACAGGTCGGTCGTCCGATAGTCAACGACCGGATGCACGCCCATCTGCTCGGCGCGGCGCATCTGCTGCGCACTGGCCGCGCCGGAAACGTTGGCCCCGAACATGCGCGCGATCTGGACAGCGGACTCTCCAACCGCGCCCGTGCAGCCGTTGATGAACACATGGTCGCCGGCCTTGACCTGCGCCTTGTCTACCAGGCCGTTCCAGGCGGTGATCCCCGGCGTGCCGAGGCAGGCGGCCTCCTCGAAGGACGCGTCCGCTGGCTTCTTGGCGATGAAGGTTTCCGGTGCGATCACGGCCTCGCCAAGGGCGCCGCCATCCTTGATCTGCACCGATCCGAAGACGGCATCTCCAGCCTTGAACCGGGTCACGCCTGGTCCGATGGAAATGACCGTACCCGAGAAGTCACTGCCGAGCGCGCGCGGGAAGGTCTTGCCCGTCACCATTTTCAAATGACCGTTTCGGACCTTCCAGTCGATCGGATTGATCGCTGCGAAGGCGACCTTGATGGCGACCTCCCTCTTGCCCGGCGTCTGCAGCTCGAAGTCCTCGAGTTGCATCGTCTCCGGACCACCGTAGCGATGATACTGGATGCGTTTCATAACAATCCGTTCCTCTTGAGCGTCGTGGCGACGACGTCGATGAGCGGCGTGCTCGGCCGCCCCAACAGACACGGCAAATCAGTGCTCTCCGTGTAGCAATCACCCCGCGTGGCCGAGAAACCAGCGTCGGCGATGATCTCCGCCATAAACTGAGGGATTCCGCCGGCGACAAGCACCTGCGTATAAGCCTCGACCGGCATGTCCTGATAGACGAGCGGTTTGCCGGTGAGCTGCGACACAGCCGCGGCGAGGTCGGCTTTCGTCCAAGCCGTCCCGCCCAGCTCGTAAACCTTCCCGGCCTGATCGGTGCTCGTCAGCACGACAGCAGCCGCTTCCGCCAGGTCCTCGCGACTCGCACCGGAAATCTTCCCGGTTCCGGCCGAGCCGATAAGCGTGCCGGAAATGAGAGCATAATCCATGCCGCCGAGGTCGCCCGCATAGACCTCGATATAGGCCCCGTTGCGCAACATCACGTAAGGCACGCCGGACTTGCGGATGAAGGCCTCAGTTTGCTTATGCGCTTCGCCCAGCCGGATCGTGCTGGTGTCGGTGTTGACGAAGCTCGCATAGGCGATGAGGCCAACGCCTGCATCGATCGCCGCCTCGATTGCTCGAACCATCTGAGGGTAGCGCTGGCCGAAGTCGGCGGACGGGACCAGTAGAACCTTGTCGGAGTCGGCGAATGCGCTCGCTAGAGTTTCGGGGCGATCGTAGTCCGCCTCGCGGACCTGAACGCCCGTGGCCGCCAGATTGGCAGCCTTCTCGGGGCTGCGCACGGCCGCAACAATCTCGTTGGTTGGGATCCCGCGACGCAACAGAGCTTCGACGACGAGCCGCCTGTAGCGGCCCGTCGCAGCAGTAATGGTAATCATGGGGGATGCTTTCTTTCAGAGGCGGCGTTCAGCGCGGCCAGATAGTTGTCACTGAGCGCCGAACACACTCTTGTCGAACACCGCCTTGAGGGCGGTGATCGTTCCGTTCTCGACCGTGAAATGCTTCGAGGAGAGGACGCTGGGGACAGGCTGCGTATGCGTGTAGTACATCAGCAGCGCCGTCTTCTCGTCGCCGAACGCCGCAACCAGCGTCGCGCCCTTGAGGATGTGCGCGAAGTCCGACTCCCCCTTGTGCAGCGCCTCGCCACCTTCGGTGCCCCCGAACGGTGTCTCGTTGACCACGTTGTCCGCGACGACTTTCATGGCCGTCGCGTGGTCGCGATTCCTCCAGGCATCGTAGTAAGTCATGGCGACCTGAAGGGCGGGGCTGGTGGGGGTGTCGCTCATCGTTCTTCTCCTTGGTGAGTGGGATGAGACATCCTATAGCACAGGGCAGTGACAGAATTTGTCAGCATGATGGGGAGCATGAGGATTGGTGGGGTGGTCATGCGGCGCGAGCGGTTTCTCTGTACTCGTGATTGTCGTTCGACATGCCGGGATACCACTTCCGAAAGGTCGAACGAAGGGAACCATCAAACGTCTGCGTGCGGGTTTGCAGCAGAAGATGAGCGCCGACTTTGCTCCATTGCATTTGCTGCTTCTTGGCGAAACGCTTGGATATGACGGCGTTGACGGTTGCCTCAACGAAAGCAGAAGAGATGCGTTCACCGGACCGATAACGCTCGCCGTAGTTGATCAGGCTTGCATTGTTGGAGGCGATGTCGGACCTGAACTCGCTGATGGTGGTCAAGAACTTGCGCATGTTAGGATAGCCCGTTTCAAGAGCTTCCGCATCAAATTGCAGGTCTGCGATTTCGTCGCGCGCACGATAGCCGTTGCCATGCCAGAGATGCCATTTGATTTTGCGGAGGCCCTCAAGCAGATCCTGCCCAGCCTGCTCGTCGTCGTTTTCGAGCCCCTGCCCGAACTGGCGAAGGACCGCGATGCGCATGGTGACGTGGAACCAGTCGAGGACATGCTCACTCGCCGGTGCGATCATTTCGGCAACCGATCGATCTCCAGCTTCGTGCGAGATGTCCGCATGGCATCGGGAACCCCGGCCTTGGCCATCCGTTCCGTGTCGCTGGTCCAGCTCTCGGGCAAAAACAGACGCAAGCCACCTGGAACAGGAACCTCGTCCCGCGCAAGCGTCACCGAAACCAGCGTCTGGCAATTTGCCCTCTTACCCAACATCGAAGCGTATTGCGGCGCGACACCCACCGAGTGATCACCCTTCTTCGGCAGGCCCGTATCATCGATCACCAGAAACGCATCTATCGCGCCAACGATCCTGTCCGCCTGTCGCGCAAGCTCAGTCTCAAGAGGAACAGCATCCCAAAGGCCATCGGAAATGAAATGGTGGAGGCGGTCGTACTGGCCTGGAGCAAACCGTTCCGCCATCGGCTCGATACTCTTGCGGTCACCGGAACCGGTGAGCCCGGATACATAAAGTGGACACATCTGCCGTCGTTTCTTGTGCCCGAGCTTGTCCAGAAATGGCTGCAAAAAAGCTGAAAGCTCCGCATCCCAATCTGCCATGTCACGCCCCCATGAAGAGAGCGCAAATCATCTCAAACCAGCATTGCCTAAATCTGCCAAAGTAGCGTCAGGTGATTGGCGTAAGGGGACAGCAGCTCGCACGCCCCGCTGAAACAGCCCAATAGCAAGCCTGCGGTTCGTCAATCTGCTGCTTCCTATAGAATCTCGCGCTTCAGGATTTGCTCAAGCCAATCCGCAAAAACCTGAAGCCTGCGAGAAAGATGCTGACGGTGCGGATAGAGCAGGCTCATCGGCATCGGCGCGGCCCGACGATTGGGCATGACTTCGACAAGTTCGCCGGCGTCCAGGTGGCGCTTGACGTCGTAAGCCGGAATCTGGATGAGACCGAGACCGGCAAGGCAGCAGGCGATGTAGGCTTCGGCGCTGTTGACGGTGACGCGGGCGCGCGTCGACAACATTCGCACCTCGCCGTCCTCGATCCACTCCCAATCCTCGATCCGACCGGTCGATGGCGAGGCATAATTGACAGCAAGATGCATAGCGAGATCCTCCGGGGTGACAGGCGTACCATGCTGATCGAGATAGCCGCGACTGGCGACATTGATCAGCGGAAGGTCGCCGATCTTGCGGGCGATCAGACCGGAATCGCCAAGCGGTCCGACCCGCAGCACGCAATCGACACTCTCCTCTACGAGATTCACCGCCCGATCAGTGACCCGCAGTTCGATGTCGAGTTGAGGATGACGGTCAAGGAATTCCGGCAAGGCAGGCGCAATGATCAACCGGCCGATCCTACCCGGCACGTCGATACGGAGCTTGCCTGTAGACCCCACCGAGGTCTGCCGGAATAGTCCCTCCGTTTCCTCGACATCCGCAATCAACCGCAGGCAACGTTCATAAAAGGCGGTGCCGTCCTGAGTCGGCGAGACCTTTCGAGTGGTGCGGTGCAGCAGGCGGGCTCCAACCCGTGCTTCGAGTTCGATCACGGCGGCCGATACGGACGAGCGTGGCAGCCCCAGCGTATCGGCGGCGCGGGTGAAGCTCGCGCATTCGACGACGCGAGTGAAGGTGCGGAAGAGATCGATACGGTCCAAGGGTGTCATCTCGCTGATTGTCCGTTGTTTCTGACAGGTGATGTCAGAATCATCGACTTTATGACAAATCTATAGACGATATGGTGCGCTGCAGGAAGCGGTCCCGTGAATAGCCGCCAAGCAATCCAAGGAGAAAACGCCAATGATCGATCACAGCATCAAGGGTAAAACCGTTCTCATCGCCGGCGGCGCGAAGAATCTCGGCGGGCTAATCGCTCGTGACCTCGCCGGAGAGGGGGCGAAGGCGATAGCTGTCCATTACAACACCAGCGCAACGAAGCCAGCCGCCGACGAGACGGTGGCCGCGATCAAGGCGGCAGGCTCGGATGCTTTCGCTTTCCAGGCCGACCTCACCACAGCCGGCACGGTCGAAAAGCTGTTCACCGAGGCCAAGGCGGCGATGGGCGGCATCGATATCGCCATCAATACGGTCGGCAAGGTGTTGAAAAAGCCGATCGTCGAGATATCAGAGGCTGAGTATGACGATGCGACCGCAGTGAACTCGAAGTCCGCCTTCTTCTTCATCAAGGAGGCCGGCAAGCACCTCAACGACAACGGCAAGATCTGCAACGTCGTGACGTCGCTGCTCGGCGCGTTCACGCCCTTCTATGCGGCCTATGCAGGCACCAAGGCTCCGGTGGAGCATTTCACGCGGGCGGCGTCGAAGGAGTTCGGCGAGCGCGGAATCTCGGTGACGGCGATCGGCCCCGGCCCGATGGACACGCCGTTCTTCTATCCGGCCGAGGGTGCCGATGCGGTCGCCTACCACAAGACGGCGGCGGCGCTGTCGAACTTCTCCAGGACCGGCCTGACCGACATCGAAGACATCGTGCCCTTCATCCGCTTCCTCGTCTCGGACGGCTGGTGGATGACCGGCCAAACCATTCTCGTCAACGGCGGCTACACCACGAAGTAAACCCCGACGCGGCCGGGGGTAGCCCTGATCGCGTCCGTTTCCTCTGATCATGTTTGCTGGATCGACAGCCTGCCGCTCGGCGGCGTCGGCAACTTGGAAAGGATGACGCCATGCACATGCTGATGGTCATTGTTGGCGGAATTGTCCTGCTCGGCGCCTTCCTCCTGTTCGGTTTGCCGTGTCCGTCACCAACCTCCGGGTCGGCCTCAACAGGGCCGGTTACACAATGGCGTAGGAACCGCCTATTCTGCTGGTCGTCTTCGCCGTGCCGACCACCGTCGCTGCCATCGCCATCTGGCAATTCGCCCTCTCCTGACACGCCGGAACGCCCATGACCGACAGAACGACGACGACCACAACCTCCGACCATCACCCTCTGCTTCGCCGCCGTGACGGGCATCATGCGCGCGTGACCTTCGAGGAATTGTTCTTCGATCTTGTCTATGTCTTCGCCGTGACGCAGCTCAGTCACGAGTTGCTGACCAATCTGAACGTCACGGGCGTCATCGAGACGCTCATCCTCTGGTTCGCGGTCTGGCTGGGCTGGCAATACACCTGCTGGGCCACCAACTGGTTCTCCCCCGAAACACCGCGTATCCGCGGCCTGATTTTCGCCATCATGCTTGCGGGTCTCGTCATGACCTCAGCGATCCCCGGTGCTTTCAGCGAGCGCGGCCTGGTCTTCGCCGTCGCCTATGTTGCGATCCAGGTCGGGCGCACCGCCTATATCGTCTGGGAGCTAGGCTCGGGTCATCCGCTTGCGGCCAACTACCGGCGGATGCTCGGCTGGGTCTCGATTGCCGCCGTCTTCTGGATCGCCGGCGCCTTCGTCCGGCATGAAGCGCGCATGGCGCTGTGGGCGGTCGCGATCGCCTGCGAATATGTATCGCCGATGTTTGGCTTTGCGCTACCAGGCCTCGGCCGCTCGAAGACCCGCGACTGGACGATCGATGGCGGCCATCTTGCCGAGCGTTGCCAGCTTTTCTGTATCGTCGCGCTGGGCGAGACGCTACTCGCGACCGGCGCTACCATGGCTCGCGCCGAGAGCTGGGACTTGCCGATCCTCTCCGCGCTGCTCGCGACATTCCTCGGCACGCTCGCAATGTGGTGGCTCTACTTCGGCACGTCGAGCAAGGACGCGACCGACGCCATCACCCATTCCGACGATCCCGGCCGGATCGGCGCCTATTTCCATTATATTCACGCCATTCTCATCGCTGGCATCATCACCACCGCAGTCGGCAACGATCTGGTGCTCGCCCACCCGCATGATGGGCTCAAGGTCGCCTATGCGCTGACCCTCTCCGGCGGGCCGGCGATCTATCTGCTCGGCAGCGCCGTATACAAGAAAGTGGTGTATGGCGTCCTGCCGGCCTCGCACATGGCAGGTGTCGTTGCGCTCCTCGCGCTCATGCCCGTCGCGCCGAGCGTAGATCTGCTGACCATGGGCTGGCTCACGACCGTTATCATGCTGGCGGCTGGCTTTTGGGAAGGCCGGCGGGTTCGGAAGCGGCGAGAGTCGGGCAAGCCGCCACTGGCGGCACAGTGAGGAGCGGCGCCATGAAGGCCTTCGACACAATTCGCCTGCAACGACCGAACGAGGATCGGCACAGCGCGTCCGAAGATGTGGTGGCGTTCTGGCGGGCGTCCTCAAACCGGTGGTTCGCCAAGGACGCGGCTTTCGACGCCACGTTTGAGAAGCGCTTTCTCGATCTTCATATGGCTGTTGCGGCACGCCGGCAAGAGCCACGTGTATGCGACCGATCCGCTCGCGCGGCACTGCGCACGACAGTCAGAAGTTGCCGGTCACATGAAGCGCGTCGAGGGCGATCTGCGACTCTTCCTCTGCCTGCCCTTCGCTCACTCGGAGGATTTGGCCGACCAGGATATCTCGGTGGCACTGAATGCGAGACTAGGCCAACCGTGGCTATCTCACGCCGAAGACCATCGCGACATTATCCGCCGCTTCGGGCGTTTCGCACACCGCAATCCGATGCTGGGCCGGGCGACGTCACCGCAGGAAGCAAGGTTTCTGGAGGATGGGGGATTCCAAGGGTAGCGGCGAACGACCGCGATGGAGGAGATGTCATCAGGAAGGGGGAGCGAAGTTAAGATCAACTCGGGGGTTTGCAGTGTCCGGCATTTTCGCCCTGCTTGTGCAGGCAGTCATTTATTTCATGGTGATGGGAACGATTTTCTTCAGGCGGAAGACGATTGGCATCGGCGTCTTCTTCTGCCTGCTCGGCACGATGCATTTCCTTGAGACCTATCTCGCGGCCGTCTTCTTCGTCGAGCTTCCATTCGGGCTGATCTCGCCCGGCTCCACTGTGATATTCACGGGCAAGCTCGCCTTTTTCCTGTTGCTGTACATCAAGGAGGATGCCGAGGTTATCCGCCAACCGATCTACGGCCTTCTGAGCGGCAACATCCTGATGATCGCGCTGGGCCTCGTCCTGCGGTTCTACGCCGATCCTGCAAGCCTGCCCGGCTACAATGCAGATCTACGCTTCATCGACCAGATCGGCCTGCTGATGATCTGGGGCACGATCCTCCTCTTCGCTGACCTCATCCTGCTGGTCATTCTCTATGAGCGGCTGGGCGCGCTGGTGACGAACACGGTGCCGGGGCGGATTTTCATCAGCCTGTCGATCGTTTTGAGTTTCGACCAGTTGTTCTTCTTCGTCAGCCTGCATCTCCTCGCGGGCGTGCCGGCCTCCGCGCTCTATGGCGGTTGGATCGCCAAGATGGGTGCTGCCGGCTTCTTTAGCCTCATGCTCACCGCTTATCTGCGCTTCCTCGAACGCACGCCGGTTGCTATTCCGGCGCAAGGCGCGGCCGACGTGTTCGACCGTCTCACGTATCGGCACCGCTATGAGAAGCTGGTCGAGCGGATTGGCAGAGACGCCCTGACCGGGCTTCAGGATCGCGGGCAGTTCGACGCGAAGGGAGCCGCCCTGCTGCAGGCGGCCACGCAATCGGACTTGTCGGTGAGCTTGATGATGATCGACATCGACCACTTCAAGGCGATCAACGACCAGTACGGCCATGTCGAAGGCGACCGGGTGCTTCGCGAGGTGGCTGCGATGATCGCTGGAGCAAAGCGCGCGGCGGATGAACTCTTTCGTTACGGTGGGGAGGAGTTTGCACTGCTCTGCCCGGAGACGCCGCCGGGCGCTGGCGCAATGGCCGAGCGCATTCGAACGGCTGTGTCCGACAGCCAAAAGCCGGCACTTGGGCGGTCCGTGACGATCAGCGTTGGCATCGCGACGTTTCCGGCGGATGCCAGTGATTTTCGTGGGCTCCTCCTCAAGGCCGACGCCGCGCTCTATGAAGCAAAGAAGATGGGAAGGAACAGGGTCGTCAGCGCCTCCGCATCTTTGTCGCGGCCGACTGCTTAAATCATCGCCCACGGTCAGCTATTTTAGTGAGTCGCGCATCGCTAACCTTCTGGCGCGGCACGGCGCGAACGGCTCCGCCTTACACAGCAAAAGCCGCCACCCGGGGACCGCGCCTCTGGCGACACAACGTCCTCGATCAGCACACCGATCGGATACCGCTTCCATCTTCGGGATCACCTTGTCGCTGTCCAGCGTGGAAATATCGAGCAGGGAGCGGAAGAGATGCGACAGGCTTTGCAGGGTGCGGTCGATGTTTTCGACCATCTGCCGTTCCTCTGCCACCGTAGCAATGCGTTTTCGAAGACCGGCCGCACAACGCTTTGGCCATGTGCCCCGACCTCCTTCGTCAGGACACACCTTGAATCAAAACAAAACCGGTTTGCAAATCCGCCCCGACGAAGCATCGCCATTAACCGGGGTTTTCGTCACTTTGTATGATAGCGGAACATGGCGCGGACGAAATACTCGCACCGGACATCATGCCGCCGAGACGGTGTGGCTCACGCGGTCCGGAATCGAAAATTTTGAACTGGGTCTGAAAGGCGGTACAAACCCGCCAACGTGGCGGCGAAGACTCGCCATCCCAAATCCTTTGTCCCAGGGCCAAGGACGACTTCAATTGACCTTTGGTAAACGCGTGAACGAGTGCGGTTACATCGCCCGAACATCATAAAACCGCACGGCCCATTCACCTCACAAAACGAACGATAATGTTGCGTTCTTATTATATTGGGAAGACACGCGACTGAAGTCCCGACAAGGGGCGCAGCGCCCGTCAACGGCATAGGCATTATGCCACTGCGGCAGTTCCGAGATCGTAAACGGCCTGCTGCCAAGCCTCGCCCATTCCCTCCACTGTTACGCCCAGGACGGCAAATCAGTCAATATGCGCCGCGCTTATGGGCTGGAAAGAGCAACCGCAAGGGACGAAGCAATTGCCAGGAGTGTTGTGGCGCGCGGCAAATCACCCAACCGTGGCGCGGCCTCCTGATGTATCGTGTCCCAGGCCCATCGCAGTTCGCGGGTCGCGCTCCTGAAATCCTCTCGGCGTCTGCTTGAGTGTCGTCACGCAGGCCGAGATCATGCGAAGGATTGCTTCTCGTACGGAAGTCGGATCCGTGGACGGCGATGCGCCTTGCGAACCGCTGCGCAAACTTCGGCAGGATCACGCAGCCCCCTTCCCATTGCGGATCAGATCGCCGGCGCTGGGACACGGTAGGGCTCTCCGGCCTTGCAAGGAGACCAATGGATTGATTGCCACCGCCGCCCTTGTTCATAATCGCATTGTGGTGACTCGCAACATGAAAGACTTTGGTGATACCGGCATGTCGGTCACCAATCCTTGGGACCTTGTTTGATGGACAAAGGAAAGCGGAAATGACGACAGGTCGACAACACGAGGTGTCCAAGGCTGCTGTTCCCGCCGTGGAAACCGGGCCAGTCGACGGCGCCACCGGTCTTCCCACACATCTTGAAACGCAGGCCGATCTGGCCCGCGATGACGTCGAGGCTGCCAGCTCCATAAATACCCGCCGCGCATACGCTGCCGACTGGAAGCATTTTTCCGCCTGGTGCCGGCGCCAGAACGCCCCTCCCTTCCCCCCGGAGCCGCAGATCGTCGGCCTCTATATAGCTGCCTGCGCGTCGGGCGCTGCGACGGGAAGCAGAAAGCCGAATTCGGTCTCGACCATCGAACGGCGTCTGTCGTCGCTCACCTGGAATTATGCGCAGCGTGGTCAGGCGCTCGACCGCAAGGACCGTCATATCGCCACCGTTATGGCCGGCATCCGCGATACCCATGCAAAACCGCAAGTACAGAGGGAAGCGGTGACGCCGGAGGATATCATGGCCATGCTCGAAACCCTCGATCGTGGCAGCTTGAGGGGTATCCGTGATCGCGCCATGTTGCTGATCGGGTTTTCCGGTGGCCTGCGCCGTTCCGAAATTGCCGGTCTCGATGCAGGGCGCGGTCAGACAAAGGACGGTCGCGGCTGGGTCGAAAGCCTCGACAAGGGTATTCTTCTTACCTTACGCGGCAAGACCGGCGAACGCGAGATCGAGATCGGACGCGGTTCGTCGGATGCCACCTGCCCTGTCGTCGCTCTGGAGACGTGGCTGACATTCGCAAGGATCACTCACGGCCCTCTCTTCCGCCGCGTGACCGGTCAAGGCAAATCGGTGGGCATGGACAGACTCAACGATCAGGAGATTGCGCGCCTCATCAAGCGCACCGCGTTGGCTGCCGGCGTGCGGAATGACCTGTCGGACGGCAAACGTGCCTTGAAATTTTCGAGCCACTCCTCTGGCGCCGGCCTTGCATCCTCGGCTGAAGTTGACGCGTAATATGTGCGGAAATTGTTCCCGGGAGAATCCCGTCGATGATCGAGAACGATCATGCTCGGGCGCCACCTTCCGCACACGTTACGTGATATGCGCGTCGCCGGGTTGAATGCCGCCATGGTTTGACTTGTTCGACCGGTTAAAAGACAAATCTCGCCCGCCCGGTGCCGTCAAAGTCGGCAGTCTTCTGCCCCCGCACCTTTAAGATCCAAAAGAACCGTTGTTTGCTCGCGAATCGTAGGCGTTTTTCGCTATTTATCTTTCCGGAGAGACGATGCTATCCGAATTTAACGGACGATATCGGAGCCGGATCACGGGAGGTATTGATCTGGCAAACTGCATGCGGCGCCCGGTTCGATATCGTCCTTGCGAAATGCCGCCGCCCCATGAGTTGCCAGGTGGCAACTTGTCTGGTTCCAAAGCGTGTTTGCATTGAGTCTACGCCATGCCCAGCAGCAGTGAGGACATTCCAGGATTGGGATGAAACCGAACGTCGCGCCGCAAGTCACACCGGTCAGTAGTCAGTGCCGGGTCATGAGTGGAGTGAACCTTTTTAATGAGCGTGAGGCTGCCAGAGCGGACGACAGAAAAGCCAGGCCATACCGCCTGTCCCGGAGAGAAGCCGAAGGCTTGAGCCTGGAGAACAGCATCGGCGTGCACCGAGACCGCGCAACCATGCCTGACGGTTGTTTTTCTCGCTTTGCGAGTGTTAACGTTACGTTAACCCTTATTCTCTTGCTAAGCATTGCGACTCGGGGCATCTTCACCTACGGAATATTTGTCCACCGGGGAGAATTATCGTAGTTATGGCCAAGGGTCGTAGTCAGCTTGCAGAAACACTCGCGCCGAAGCGTCCGATGACCGAGGTCATTGCCGCCGACGGCGCCGCTTTGTCGGAAGAGTTGTTGGCAATGCGCCGTGCGCTCTTCCCGCCGGTGTCACAGAAAAACCTCCGCTCATTCTCATCCGTCGAATCGGCAAAGCTGATCGGTATCGCTGATGCATATCTTCGCCAGCTTTCCCTGAACGGCAAGGGGCCTCAGCCAAAGATAAGCCCCGGAGGCCGACGCTCCTACACACTCGACCAGATCAATCAGATTCGCGCAGTTCTCGACGAGAACTCGAAGGGCAAACAATATGTCCCGCGGCGACGCGGCGACGAGCATTGCCAGGTGATGGCTGTTGTGAATTTCAAGGGCGGAAGCGGCAAGACCACGACGGCGGCCCATCTGGCCCAATATCTGGCGCTGCAGGGCTACCGTGTTCTGGCAGTCGATCTCGATCCGCAGGCATCCCTGACCGCTCTGCACGGTTACCAGCCGGAATATGACATCGGCCCGAACGAGACCATGTACGGTGCCGTCCGCTATGACGACAATCGCCGCCCCCTGAGCGAGATCATTCGCAAAAGTTACATTCCCGGTCTGGATCTCGTTCCCGGAAACCTGGAACTGATGGAGTATGAGCACGACACGCCGCGCGCGCTTGCGGAGCGATCGGTCGAGCCTTTCTTCGGGCGTGTTGCGTCCGCGCTTGGCACGGTTGCCGACAATTACGATGTCATGGTGCTTGATTGCCCGCCGCAACTCGGCTTCCTCACGCTCGGCGCCCTTTGCGCATCGACCGGCTTGCTGATCACCGCGCATCCGCAGATGCTGGATGTCATGTCGATGTGTCAGTTCCTGCTGATGGCATCCGATCTTTTGAGCGTCGTCCAGGAATCGGGCGGCGACCTGGATTATGATTTCATCCGCTATGTCGTAACCCGTTACGAGCCATCCGACGGCCCGCAGGCTCAGATGGTCGGCTTCATGCGCTCGCTGTTTCGCGAACGGGTGTTGACAAACACCATGCTGAAATCGACGGCTGTTTCGGACGCCGGTCTGTCGAAACAGACGCTTTACGAGGTGGGGCGCGAGAATTTCTCGAAAAACACATACGATCGGGCGATCGAATCGCTCGACGCCGTTAATGGCGAGATCGATGGGCTAATCAGGCAGGCCTGGGGCAGGGCGGTATGAGCAGAAAAGACACTCTCAAGGCCATGCTTTCCCGTCGCGAACAGGAGTTGCCAGGTGGCAACCCCGAGGTTCATCTTCAAGCGCATGAGGCCGATGCCATCCCGGAAAAGAAACTCCATCACATCCGCTCCGGCGCGGTTGGTGCTATGGGCCGTTCGCTGGGCAATATCGCCAACGCAGCCGATCAGGCCAGGGCACTGATCGCCGCCGGCTCTGCCGTCGTGGAAATCCCGACCGACAGGATAGAAGGATCGTTCGTCACGGACCGCCTGCTCGATGACGGCGAAGCGTTCCAGCGCCTGACTGACGCAATCCGTGAATCCGGGCAAAAAAGCCCAATTCTTGTTCGGCCACACCCAACAAACCCCGAAAACTATCAGATCGCCTTCGGGCACCGAAGGGTACGCGTCCTGGCTGCGCTTGGGCGCCCGGTGAAGGCGGTCGTTCAGAACCTTTCCGACGAAGAACTGGTCGTGATCCAGGGCCAGGAAAACTCGGCTCGATCCGACCTCAGCTATATCGAACGTGGGTTGTTTGCCCTGGCTCTGGAAGAGCGCGGATTTGATCGCCGTGTCATCATGTCATCTCTCGGCATGGAGAAGACGCAGCTCTCCAAGCTCATGAGCGTAGCCCATTCGGTTCCCCGTGCACTCATCGAGGCGATCGGACCTGCTCCGAAAGCCGGACGCCCTCGTTGGATTGCTCTGGCAGAGCGCCTTGCTCAGACAAAGAAACAGACAGCTCTCAGCGCCTTGCTCGGCAGCGGGGAGTTCAAAGTCGCGGACACAGATAGTCGTTTTGGCCAGGTGATGGCGTTTTTATCCGCCCAACCCGCCAAGAAGAAGGCCGAGATAGTCAAAAGCGCTGAGGGCGTAAAGCTGGCCTTGATCGAGAGATCCGGCGCAAAAGTAAATCTCGTTTTTGACGACCGGACGGCGCCCGCATTTGCAGACTATATCGCTGCCCAACTTGAGCAGTTGCATCAATCCTATCTTGCGGAGCAGGAACGCAAGGCGCGCTGAACCGTCAGGCCCAAAAGTTCAACGATTAAACGAAGAGAAGGACAAACCGCAAAAGAAAAAAGCCCCCGAACGTTGCCGCACGGAAGCTTTCCTCTAAGTCTCGCAGCTTGAGAATCGCATTTCCGGGAATCACTGTCAAGAGTCTTGGCGCCGTTTGGTGAGTTGATTTCTTTTGCCTTGTAGAAGGCGAAGGACAATGGAACGTGGACATGTGACGACGCCCTTTGGGCGGCGGTCGATGACGCTTGGCATGTTGGCAAGCCAAGTGATCGCCAAGGACATCGAGCCGGATAAATCGGTCGACAAGTGGAAACTATACCGAGCTCTGTGCGAGGCGAAGCCGCGTTTGGGCGTAACAGATCGAGCGCTGGCCGTGATGAACGCCTTGCTCAGCTTCTATCCGAAGAACGAGCTTTCACAAGACAATGGCCTGGTGGTCTTTCCGTCGAACGCCCAGCTATCCTTGCGCACGCATGGAATGGCTGAACAGACGATCCGCCGCCACCTGGCCGTTTTGGTCGAAGTCGGGCTTCTGGCACGCAAGGATAGCGCCAATGGCAAACGTTATGCCCGCCGGGATCGCACCGGGACGATTGACGAAGCTTACGGCTTCTCTCTGGCACCGTTGTTGGCTCAGTCCGAGGACATCGAACGGCTCGCCGATGCCGTCATTGCCGAGCGCCTGCAGCTGCAACGCATGCGTGAGCGGCTTACCATTTGCTGCCGCGATATCACAAAACTCGTGGAAACGGCCCTAAACGAAGGCATGAGTGGCGATTGGGAAACCATCCGTCTTCATGCCATCTCGCTCCTCAAAGCCCTTCCACGCAAATTGTCTGCACTGCATTTGACCCAAACGCTCGATAAAATGCATCACTTGCGTGATGACACTATCAACCAATTGGAAATACAGATTAAATCCAAAAAACTGAGCGGCAATCCCTATCAAATTGAGCGGCACATACAGAATTCGAAACCAGACTCTATCACTGAATCTGAACAGCTCTGTGACGATCAGCGAGACACAAATCGGATAACGAAACCACAAAAACAACAGGAACCGATAAAAGCATTCCCGTTAGGCATGGTGCTGAATGCATGCCCGGATATTACGATGTACGGCCCAGGCGGTGCCATTTCCAGCTGGCGAGATCTGATGGCCGCGGCCATTGTCGTCCGATCGATGCTCGGCGTCAGTCCCGGTGCCTACCAAAGCGCTTGCCAAGCCCTTGGCCCTGAGAACGCTGCGGCTGTCATGGCCTGCATTCTCGAACGGGGCGAGCATATCAATTCCGCCGGCGGGTATTTACGCGATCTGACACGGCGAGCCGAAAAGGGAGAGTTCTCGCTCGGACCGATGTTGATGGCGCTGATACGGGCCAGCGCATCTTCGGAACGAAAAGCGAGCTAGGAGAGCCCCTTACCAGCCAGAGTGTTCGATTCTTCGAGCCGACAAACTACCCGTAGCTGATGGAAGAGACCAACCACAGATCGAAGGTGCATCGTGTGGCGAATGACTATCTACAGCGAAAAAAGCTTCTAAAGAAAATCGGTGAACCGTGGTTTCCTTGTTATCTTCAACGTCAACGAGGGGACGGCTATATCCGTTTAGTGTCAGGGATTGGTGCGCAGCTTTTCAAACCGGCGGATGAAGGCGTTGATGTCGCTGCTGCTCCGTCGCAGCTGCCGTTTGCGCACCATAACGTACATGACGCGGGCGGCGGTCGAAAACGGCATCTCATCCAGCGGACTATTGCTGCTCCAAGGTTTGGTCAGCCGCTCGGTGATGGCACTGACCATATTGTTCGGCAAGATGTCCGTGCAATCCCGCATATGATCGAACACCAACGCGATCGGAACCGCCGTGCCCTGATGGTAGACCACGGGAACTTCGGTCCCTTCGATCCAGTCATCATAGGCTTCTAACGCGTCACGGAATAGCTGATGCAACGTGATCGGCGCATGCCCCTCATGCAGTTCGGGTAAAAGGTTGTTCATCTGCACATCCTCATCGTTGTTAACGGTGGTTGGTGCCGACAGAAATCGACCTGATGCAACAATGCGCAGAGACACGATTAGTTCCGCATGTTTTCTATAAAATTTACGGGGTTCAAAACCGGCCATGCGATAGTGTTCAGGTCAGCAGGATCGCTTGTGCTGCTGCATAAGAGCACTGACCCTTCCCGCTATCTTGTCTGCAAGAGACTAGAGGAGAGGATTACGCACATGATTCATTCATGCCAGGAGTTTCTCCCCATGGCAACTTGGCGAAATCCCGAACACTTTGGATTCATACGGAAAATTCATTGCCACCTGCCTTCGTTTCAGTTTCACGCTCTGTCACCATAAGCATCAGTCAATCAATAACTTCTTGAACGAATCGCTGCGTTGCGTATCGTCACGGTTATATCCCCGGTTGGGCCATTTTACCGTGACGAAAGTTTTTGAGCGTGAACAATACCATTCAAGCACCCAGGATCGAACGGAAGACCGTCGATGAGACAATTGGAGATCATGCGGCGATCATAAGCTCGCAGCTCCAGGCCATTAGCGAGGTACTCTTCCCGCCGACCGCCAGCAAGGCGTTGCGGCGGTTTACGTCTGGTGAGGCGGCCCGGCTGATGGGCGTCTCTGATTCGACGCTGCGGAAGATGACGCTGGCGGGCGAAGGACCGCAGCCTGATCTGACCAGCAATGGACGTCGCCTGTATACCCTTCGCCAGATCAACGAATTGCGTGAGAAGCTGGCGCAGACGGCGCGGGGACGAGAGGCCTACAATCTCGTCCCGCGTCGCGGGCCGGACGATCACTTGCAGGTCATTGCGGTCACCAATTTCAAGGGCGGCTCGGGCAAGACGACCACTTCGGTTCACCTTGCCCAGTATCTGGCGCTGCAGGGTTATCGCGTTCTCGCAGTCGATCTCGATCCGCAGGCAAGCCTTTCTGCCCTTCTTGGCGTGCTGCCGGAAACGGACGTGAAGTCTAACGAGACGCTTTATGCCGCCATCCGTTACGACGAGGAAAAACGCCCCTTGGCGGATATTATCCGCAACACGTATTTCGACGGGCTTAATCTCGTTCCAGGCAATCTCGAGCTGATGGAATTCGAGCACACGACGCCCCGTGCGCTAACCACCGGCTCGCGTGATGCGGACGGAATTTTCTTTACGCGAGTCGCACGTGCGCTCGACGAAGTTGCCGACGACTATGACGTCGTCGTCATCGACTGCCCGCCGCAATTGGGGTATCTCACCCTGAGCGGCCTCTGCGCCGCCACGTCGATGGTTGTAACCATTCATCCCCAGATGCTGGACGTGGCCTCCATGAGCCAGTTTCTTTTGATGACACACGATCTGCTGGCCGTCGTTCGCGAAGCCGGTGGTGAGTTGAAATACGATTTCATTCGGTATTTGCTCACTCGCTATGAGCCACAGGATGCCCCGCAGACAAAGGTTGCCGCTCTTCTGCGCAATCTGTTCGACGATCACGTCATGACCAATCCTATGGTCAAGTCGGCAGCCGTTTCCGATGCCGGACTGACGAAGCAGACCCTCTATGAGATCGGGCGGGAAAATCTGACCCGCTCGACATATGACCGTGCGATGGAAGCATTGGATGCGGTCAATGGCGAGGTGGAATCTCTCATCCGGCAGGCATGGGGGCGTAGTCCGAGATGATCCCCCAAATGATATCGAGAGGAATATGTTGGGAGCTCCCAACAGCGGGCTTCGAGCGTTCTGCCCTGGGGGTTGTGACGAAGGCATCGGAAACATCTATCGTTCATCATGAGGATTGGTTGGGAACTCCCAACCAATCCTCATTGCAATACAATCACGGGGGCCTGCTGTGAGCCGAAAAGATACCGTTAATACACTGTTCATGCGAAGGCCCGAAGGCGCCGCTCCGCCTGCGAGCGCAGGTGTGGAAAAAAATGTAGATCGCGTCCGCACGGGCGCCATCTCTGCGATGGGGGCATCTCTTCAGGAAATGACAGAGGGTGCGCGCAGCGCGGCGAAGCTTCAGGAACAGCTGGCTTCCGGGTCGTCGGTTGTTGATCTTGACCCCGCACTGATCGATCATTCCTCGGTCAGCGACCGTATTTCCATAACGGTCGATCCCGGGTTTGAGGCGTTGGTCGCGAGTATGCGAGAAAATGGACAGCAGGTGCCCATACTGGTGCGCCCGCAACTCGCTTCTCCCGGCCGTTTCCAGGTGGCCTACGGCCGCAGGCGCTTGCGTGCCGCAGCCCTCCTTGGGCGAACGGTTCGGGCAATCGTCCAGACATTGACGGACAACGAGCTTGTCATTGCGCAAGGCAAAGAAAATCTCGACCGGCAGGACTTGTCCTACATCGAAAAGGCACAGTTTGCTCGGCGCCTTGAGGATGGTGGTTATGATCGCGTGACGATCATGGCAGCACTCTCGACAGACAAAGGCGATCTCAGTCGCTATATTTCCATTGCCCGCAGCATTCCCGAATACCTGGTTCAGGCGATCGGACCGGCGCCAAAGGCAGG
Source organism: Pararhizobium polonicum (assembly GCF_001687365.1). Taxonomy (GTDB): domain Bacteria; phylum Pseudomonadota; class Alphaproteobacteria; order Rhizobiales; family Rhizobiaceae; genus Pararhizobium; species Pararhizobium polonicum. Next base: position 4,068 of record NZ_LGLV01000025.1, on the reverse strand, counting down.
CCGGGCACGCTGGGCAGCGCTGGTGGACCGCGCGGAGCAGAAACAGCATGTTCTGGAAACTCTGATCACGGATGTGGATTTTCTCGCCGCTGACAGCGATGCGCGCTTTGGTCGCGTTTTCGAAAGACTCGGCAACGAACTCATAAAACGCAAACCGGAGACGCAGGAGTGGAAAAACCCACAGGGCCGCAAAGCCGCGCGCATCGAACGCGATGATGCTCAGACGCGGATCGTTTTCGATGAACGTCAGGTTCCCGAATTCGGCGGATATCTTGCTGAACGCCTGGATGATCTCTATGCGGAATTTATCGCCAGCCAAAAATAGCCAGGCTGACGCTAGCTTTTACATCGGGCTCCCGTTATGGCGGGAGCCTTGAGGACAACGGCTATCGAAGAGTAGCCAAAAGCGCCCATATGGGGGGAACTCTATCGGGCACTCTGTCACAGCGATAGCTTGCGGTGGGAGACCCCATAAGCGGCTACGCAAGAGGCTAACGCTGGCTTCACTCTCCTTAAAGGACAGCGGTCCTTTCTCTTTGGTGAGGCTGAGTCAGCCCTGAAATCATTCCTTATAGCGTCGCAGCCGCCATTTCGCACCGGCGTGATTCCATGGTCAGAAGCTGTACGATGCTGGATCGCGAGGCACGGGTATCTATCGGTACGCATGCGAGATGCCTGGATCGGAAAATGCTACCACCGTCATCGCCTGTATTTTCGCGCGAGGGGTCCATATTCACTCTGCCGACAGCTACCTGAGGAGCCGGATCAGAACGGGGGAAAGGCGAGTTTGTGATTGTTCTGATGGTCTGGACGCTCGCTATGGGTGAACGGAAATTCTGTAAGAAAAGCCGGCTGGAAAGGGCTGATTAACCTTTATTTTCTATTGAAAAGGATGTGCCCATTGCCCGTGAATTTTGAGTGAGCAGGTCCCTATGCGTCTTTCCCGAACCAATTTTTCGAACGCCTTCGATAACACGGGAGAACAGCCCGCAGACACTGACAACCACCTGGGCAAGGCCGAGATCCAGCGCCGTATCTACGGAGCCCCCCTTGAGGTGAAAAGCGATGACGGTCCTTATGAACCCGATACGGACGCGATGACGGAAATTGAGGGGAGGGGAGATGCCCCTGTCTGGCAGAGCGCATTTGTACTGGGGCCAAACGTGCGTTTTACCCGGACACCCGAGAGTGTCTATTCGAAACGGCCGGCTGCTGACGCAACCAAAGAACCGGAAGCAGCAGAGTTAAACGAACCAGCAACCGCCGACTTAGCGGAAACGGTTGAGGTAAGCGTAGAAAGCCCGTTGGAGCACACGCCGGCTGCTTTCGAGCGGCGTGAAAGCGCGGACGCCTCCGGTATTCAGCTGCTTTCGTTTCGCCTGCAGCAGGAAATCGAGAGTCGCCTGGATGCTCATTCAGCCCGCGCAACAGAGGAACAGGCGGCTATCGATCTCGTTTGCTTTCCGGGCGAGGACGGGGTTGAGCAACCGGAGGGGCAGAAATCCGTGTTCAAACGCTCCAGCCCTTTCCTCCATGTGTCCGACGAGGTGTTCTGGAACACCATGGATATGGAGGCCGATATGGATGTTCTGGCGCCGGCATTGCGCTGGCAGCCTCCGGAATATCACGTGGCGCCGAATTCGGTGACAGCTCTTTATCGGGAAATCGGCGTCAAACCGGTTGCACGTCAGTTGACCGGAGCTGTCCTCCCCGAACCTGCGCCTATCGCGCCGCCGTTGCGAACACAGGAACAAGAAAAACCGTCCGCTTCAGTGATCGCAGACGTCGTCGAGCCTCCGCGTATGGCAAGACCGCAGGTGACCATAGCCAAACCGATCCGGGCGGTCCGGCCGGATACCTTCGTGGCAATTCCGGACGTCGCGGCCGACGTTGGCGCAGCCGAATATGTGTTGCCACCGGTCACGCTTCTGCAGGAGCCCTCCGTTCAGGAAACCGCGATCATAACCCAGGAGGCATTGGAGCAAAGCGCCGGGTTGCTTGAGAGCGTGTTGGAGGATTTCGGTGTTCGCGGCGAGATCATTGATGTTCGCCCGGGACCCGTGGTGACGCTTTACGAATTTGAACCGGCGCCAGGCGTGAAATCCTCGCGTGTCATCGGTCTTGCCGATGATATCGCCCGCTCGATGTCGGCGCTATCGGCCCGCGTAGCCGTCGTGCCTGGCCGTAACGTCATCGGGATCGAGTTGCCGAACCCGGTGCGCGAAACGGTGTATTTCCGCGAACTGATCGAATCCGAAAATTATGGGGAGACCCGCTTCAAGCTGGCGCTTTGCCTCGGCAAGACCATCGGTGGTGAGCCTGTGATCGCCGAGCTTGCCAAGATGCCGCACCTTCTGGTCGCTGGCACCACCGGCTCGGGCAAATCCGTGGCGATCAACACGATGATCCTGTCCCTGCTTTACCGGTTGAAGCCTGAAGAATGCCGCCTGATCATGGTCGATCCGAAGATGCTGGAATTGTCGGTCTATGACGGAATTCCGCACCTTTTGACGCCGGTTGTGACTGATCCGAAGAAGGCCGTGATGGCGCTGAAATGGGCCGTGCGCGAGATGGAAGACCGTTACCGCAAGATGTCGCGGCTCGGCGTGCGCAATATCGACGGTTACAATGCGCGCGCGGCGATGGCGCGGGCAAAGGGTGAAACGGTTCTGTGCAGCGTCCAGACCGGCTTTGACCGGTCGACCGGCGAGGCCATCTTCGAACAGGAGGAAATGGATCTCGCTCCAATGCCCTATATCGTCGTCATCGTCGATGAGATGGCCGACCTCATGATGGTCGCCGGCAAGGAGATCGAAGGGGCGATCCAGCGGCTGGCCCAGATGGCGCGTGCCGCCGGTATTCACCTGATCATGGCGACGCAGCGCCCATCCGTCGATGTCATCACCGGCACGATCAAGGCCAACTTCCCGACCCGCATTTCGTTCCAGGTGACCTCCAAGATCGATAGCCGGACCATTCTCGGTGAACAGGGGGCCGAGCATCTGCTGGGGCAGGGGGATATGCTGCATATGGTCGGTGGGGGGCGGATTGCCCGTGTTCATGGGCCGTTTGTATCCGATGAGGAGGTCGAAAAAGTCGTCGCGCATCTGAAGACGCAGGGCCGGCCGGAATATCTCGGCACCGTCACGGAAGATGCCGAAGAGATCGACGAGATTGCGGACGAGGACGCTGCTGTCTTTGATAAGGGCGCAATGGCCGAGGAAGATGGCAACGATCTCTACGACAAAGCGGTCAAGGTCGTTTTGCGCGACAAGAAGTGCTCGACCTCCTACATCCAGCGCCGCCTGCAGATCGGCTACAACAAAGCCGCGTCGCTGGTCGAGCGCATGGAACGGGAAGGACTTGTCGGATCTGCAAATCACGTCGGCAAACGAACGATCCTTTCTGCCGGCCGCGAGGTCGCGGAGATGCCGATCGGCGACGAGGAATAGGCCCGTATCAGCGTCGGCCTGGGGCACGGAATTCGTGCCCGGGGATCGGCCGATGGGCGTTCGTTTTCGGCTTGGAATGCGCTGCGGATTCACGTGAAAAGGTGGAGACTTGGCGTCGAGACTGGAATAAGCTTCGTTCTCGAAGAGCAACTCGCTACCGGAATAGGTAGCGCAGGGCCGTGTTTACGCCGTTGGAACCGCCGCCGATGGGGCCTCGCGCCGGAAATTTCGCTCATGTGCGGTGCCGGTAGTAAAATTCGACATTATCGTTCGTTTTGTGAGGTGAATGGGCTGTGCGGTTTTTTGATGTTCTGGCGATATAACCGCACTCATTCACGCGTTTACCAAAGGTCAATTGAAGCTGTCCTTGGCCTTGGGACAAAGGATTTGGGATGGCGAGCCTTCGCCGCCACGTTGGCGGGCTTGTACCGCCTGTCAGACCCAGTTCAAAATTTTCGACTCCGGACCGCGTGAGCCACGCCGTCTCGGCGGTATGATGTCCGGTGCGAGTATTTCGTCCGCGCCATGTTCGGCTATCACACAAAGTGAGGAAAACCCCGGTTAAGGGCAATGCTTCGTCGGGGCGGATTTGCAAACCGGTTTTGTTTTGATTCAA
>NZ_LGLV01000024.1 GCF_001687365.1 Pararhizobium polonicum | reverse complement strand
ACGATCTCGATCGGCAGGGCGCCGATCTTCCAGCGGTAGAGCAGGTCATTCAGGCAATGGCCGAAGCGTGACACCATCAACAGCACCTTCATCCGGTGTTCGCTGTCATGAAACTGCGCCGTCATCTGAAACCGGGCGGCGACAGCCGCAAAGCCTTTTTCCAGTTCTGCCTGCTGGTTTCCTTCCTGACTGTCGAAACTCAGGCGCATGAAGAACAGGCCGGTTTCGAGATCATCGAACTGCGAGCTGTCGACGATGTTGCACCCCTGGTCGGCCAGATAGCCGGTAATTGCCGCGACGATGCCACGGGTCGATTTGCACGAAACGGTCAGTACATGGGCGGTCATGAGAATCCTCAGTCGGATGAGCGAGCGGCTTGTCCGCGTTGATAGCGAAAAGGGGAGGGGTCAGGCTGCCAGCAATTGCTTGAGCTTGACCTCCGGCGCTGCGAGCGCCTTGGGATCGGGATGGCGGCCGGCGCCGATCAGCATTTCAGCCAGGCGGATATCGCGGGCGATTGCATTGCCCGGCCCGATGCCGCTGGCCGCAAGCAGCCGGCCGTCTTCGGCCAGGTGGAAGAGAATAAACGCCTCGGAAGACAGATCACGGCGCACCGTGGTTGCTGCGCCATCGGCCAGTCCCGCGACCTGCAGCGTGAAGTCGTACTGATCCGACCAGAACCACGGCACGGCGGATAGAGCTTCCTTGGCGCCCATCATATTGGCGGCAGCGAGAAGCGCCTGTTCCTGGGCGCTGCGCCACGATTCAAGCCGGATGCGGCGGCCACCGTAATGATCGCTCGGGAAGGAGCAACAGTCGCCCGCGGCGTAGACGTCCGGGTAGCTGGTCTGCAGATGGATATCGACGGCAATGCCGTTGTCGACGGCCAAACCGGCGGCGGCGGCGATTTCGGTGTTGGGGACGGATCCTATCCCAACGACCAGAATATCGGCTTCGATTGCGGAACCATCCTCCAGGAGAACACGCACGCCGTCTCCGGTGTCGTCGATCCCGGCGATGCGGGCGTTGCAGAGAATGTCCACGCCTTCGGCCCGATGGCGAGAGGCGACAGCTGCGGCGATCTCCGGGGGAACGCCGCGCGACAGGATCCGCGGCAGCCCCTCGATCAGCGTCACCGCTGTGCCGAGCCGCCTGGCGCTCGCCGCCAGTTCCAGGCCGATAAAGCCGCCGCCGATCATGGCCATCTTCCGTCCCGGCCCGAGGAACGTGCGGATCTCCATGGCATCGGCATGGCTGCGAAGCGTGCGGATCCGCTTGCCGTGAGAAGGCAACGCGGGAAACTCCCGTGGCCGCGCGCCGGTCGCAAGCAGCAGTTTATCATAGGCGAGGACCGTTCCGTCGGAGATGGAAACGGACTTGCTGCCACGATCGATTGCGGTCACGGAAACGCCCAGCCGCAAGATAATGCCGCGCGATGCAAAATCGTCCGCTTCCGCAACGAATTTCGGCCCGGCGGCAAGAAGAATACCGTCCTTCGACAGCGGCGGACGCTCATAGGGCGCCAGGCTTTCACTGCCGATCAGCGTGAGTGTCCCTGTAAAGCCTCGTTCACGTAAAGAGAGTGCCGCACGGCCGCCGCATTCGCCAGCGCCGATGATGACGAAGTGTTGTGTCACAGGTGTTGCCTCCCAAGGTGTGGGTCCGACCATACGCAATGTCCGGCAAGGCGCAACATGCCAATGATGCAATGTATCATTGACTATCATTTTTCGATAAAAATGAGATAAACAATATCATTATTATCGAGGCGCAGGGGGCTATATATTCTCGCGGGTGTAGATTTCGAACGGCAGGACGCTGGTATAGGCGCCGTCGCCACCCTTTGCCTTGACGCAGCGAACCATGCCCGACAGGGCTTCCTCCGCCACGCGATTTAAGGGGTGGGAGATGACAAAGGTCATGGTGCCGTCGAGAAGCGCCTGCTTCGTTATGTCCATCAGCTCGTAGCCGACCAGCATGACTTTCCCGGCGTTGCCGGTCGATCTCAGCGCGGCGAGGGCGCCGGAGATACCGCCGCCCGCAACATAGAGGCCCTGCAGGTCCGGGTGTTCCTTGAGAAGGTTCTCGGTCATTTCCTCGGCGACCGCCTTCGACTCGAAAGTGGAGCGCGGCTCGAGAATGGTGAAATCGGAGGCATATTCCCGGAAATAGGATCGAAATCCGCTCTCGTTCATCTCCTGGCAACGGTATCGGGGGTTGCCCATGAGAACCCCGAGCTTGCCGGGACGATCACAGACATGCTCGAACATCCAGGCCGCCGTGCGGCCCACTTTCCAGCCATCGAGACCGATGAAGTGAACCTGCCCTGTCGGGGCGATCTGCGAAATGAGCGCAAAGACCGGCTTGCCCTGGCTCTGTAGCGTTTCCACCGCCTGGCTGACAATGGGATGAACCGCAGCGACGACACCGACGGCATCGCAGGTTTCGGCAAGCTCAAGCATTTTTGCCGCCGTATTCTGTGGCGACAGATCGTCGAGAAACTCGATTCGAAGATCGATCAAGCAGTCGGGGATGCGCTCGGCTGCGGCTCGCAGCGCCTGCGCAAGGTTCAGGTAAAATTGCCGGGATGGCTGATGCAGAAGGAAGCCGAAGCGGTATTTGCTTCTTGTTGCGGCGATTCGGCTGTCGATGGCGCCCATGCCGTAGAACCCGATCTCCTGCGCCGCTTCCTTGACCCGCTGCATGGTCGATTGCTTGACACTCCCGCTGCCCCCGATCACCCGGTTCGCCGTGGCGATGGAAACGTCGGCCGCATTGGCCAGATCCCGTATCGTTGGACGCGTCATCGTCGTTCCTCATATCATTTCATGTCAAATTTCACGCCAAACTGATACAAATGAAACTTTTGTATCTCCGCATATCAACAGCACTTGCGTTGAGAGGCGTCAAGCCATTTAACTTCACTCAAGCAAGACGGCTTCGGGATGCCCGGCCGTTTGGGAGGAAGATAGTCAGCCGTGGGGAATGAGAAGGACGGGCCCAGCACCTGGGCACCGAACGGTTCTGTGTGTCCGCGGTGATGGGCTTCGACCTGTGTGAACAACATCAAGGCTGCTGCTGGGCAAGGCACATTGCCCGCTCGAGGATTGAACATGGATGATCTGAAGTTTGGCACACGAAACAAGCGGGGCGATTGGTCGCCCAACGGCCGCATCGAGGTTGCGCCCTTCTGGGCCTGGCCGCCGAAATTCCTGAAAGTGCTGCATTGGCTGCCGGAATATCTCTTTCCGTGGAATGCGTTCCACATGGCAACCGCGCTCGCCTACTGGTACCTCGTCATTCCCGATATCGAGACGATGAAGACATTGAGCTGGGGCTGGCCACTCTATCTCTATGCGGTCAACGCGACAGCGATCTTCGTCATGTACGGCTCGATCGAGCTTTTCTACTACGTCAAGCGTGTTCAGGGAAACCGCTTTAAATACAACGCGAAGTTCCCATCCGAGCAGCCATCGGATGTCTTCTGGTTCAAGAGCCAGAATATCGACAACTTCATGCGGAGTTTCTTCATCTCGATCCCGCTCTGGACAGTGGTCGAAGTGGCCATGCTCTGGTGCTTCGCCAACGGTTCCGCCACCTGGGTCAACTGGGATGAGCATCCCTATTATCTGGCCCTGCTGGTCTTCATCGCACCGGTCATTCATGAGGTGCATTTCTTCCTGATCCACCGGCTGATCCACACGCCGTTGCTCTACAAGTGGATTCACTCCGTCCACCACAATTCGGTCAATCCGTCGCCGTGGTCGTCGCTGTCCATGCATCCGGTGGAAGGGTTTCTCTATCACGCCGTCGCGCTGTGGCATCTCGTCATTCCCTCCAATCCGATCGTTGCGCTGTTCCAGTTGCACATTGCCGGCTTTGGTGCGGTCAACGGCCATATCGGCTTCGAAAAGCTCGAGGTCACCGAGGAAACCGCCGTCGATAGCCATGCTTACGCACACTACCTTCACCACAAGTATTTCGAGGTGAACTACGGCGGCGACGGGTTGATCCCGCTCGATAAGTGGTTCGGCACCTGGCACGACGGAACCAAGGAGGGCGAGGCTCAGATGCAGGCGCGGTTCCAGGAAAAGAAAGCCCGGCTGAACGCCAAGAATACGGAGACGGCAAGCCAGCGCTGAGCCTTGGGAGGCGATGAGCACAGAGATCCGGTTGAGGAGTACCGGATTTCCATGGGCTTGGCTGCAAGCCCCGACCGTTCTCATCGCCGATGTTTTTAAAAGGCCGTCAGGTGACGGCCGCTAGGAGGAGGAAGACATGAAACATATCAAGCATCTGATCACGGCGGCGCTCACAGCCGCGGTGATCGCGACAACGGCCTCGGTTGCGATGGCCGATGGAGCGAAAATTTTCGTCATCGGCGGAAAGGCCGACGACCCTTTCTGGTCGAAGGTCAAGAAGGGTGCTGATGACGCCGGCCAGCTCGTCTCCGCGCAGGGCGGTTCGGTAACCTGGCTCGGTCCGCAGAACTATGACAATCTGGGCCCTGATGCCGCCGATCTTATCCGCACGGCGCTCAGCCAGAACCCCAGCGCCATCGTCGGTCCGGACTGGGTTCCGGAAGCCATGGACGAGGCTTTCAAGGCGGTTGTCGATGCTAAGGTTCCACTCATCATCTACAATGCCGGCGGCATGGAAGCGGCCAAGACGCTGGGCGCGATGAACTATATCGGCAGCGATGAATATGAATCCGGCGTTGCCGGCGGCGAGAATTTTGCAAAGAACGGCTCCAAGAACGTCCTCTGTATCAACTCGCTTCCCGGCGCCGCCAATACAGAGGCCCGATGCAAGGGACTGGCCGACGGGATCGCCAAACATGGCGGCAAGGCGAGCCAATTGCCGTTGCCATCCACCAGCTTCGGCAATCCGACCGCAGTGGCTGAAGCCATCAAGGCGGCGTTGCTCAAGGACGAAACCGTCGATGGCGTGATCACGATCAGCGCGGGTGACGGCAACAGTGCCGCCAATGCCGTCATGCAGGCCGGTACCGTCGACAAGGTCAAGCTCGGCACGTTCGACATGGATGAGACCGGCTTGCAGCGCATCAAGGATGGCACGCAGCTCTTCGCCATCGACCAGCAGCCCTATCTGCAGGGCTTTCTGGCCGTGTCGCTCCTGAACAGCTACGTCAACTTCGGACTCGACCTGCCGACAAAACCGGTTCTGACCGGTCCCGGTATTGTCGATGCCTCCAACGTCGAAGCGACGCTGAACGGCGTAGCGGCGGGCGCCCGCTAGCACTTCGCGCTGATGCCTGGCCCGAGGCTGGATGCCTTCGGGCCGGGCATTTCCGTCACGCTGTCAGCAGCGTCAATCCATTGCATTTTCGGCTCATCAGGGGGGAAACCCATGAAAACTCAAACCTTAACTCACCCCGTTGCAGGAGCGGTATCAGCCGCGCCTGCCCGCACAGGGCCTTCCATCGGCAGTCTCGTCAGACGGCCCGAGATCGGCTCGCTGATCGGCCTGATCGTGGTCTTCGCCTTTTTCTCCGTATTCGGTGGCATGAATTTCCTCTCCGCAGGCGGGTTCGCAAGCTGGCTGAACGTTGCCGCCGGCCTTGGCATCGTCGCGCTTCCGGTCGGCCTGCTGATGATCGCCGGTCATCTCGATCTGTCCGTGGGGTCCGTCATTCCCGCCAGTTCGATGACGATTGCCATCGTCTCCGGATACTATCAGGCCCCAATTCTGGTCGGGATTGCCGCCGCTCTCTGTCTGGGCATGGCTGTCGGCTTTATCAACGGTCTCGTCGTTGTTCGCACGAAAGTACCGTCCTTCGTCGTGACGCTTGCCACGCTGTTTGCCGTTGCCGGCCTGACGCTTGGCTTGTCGGTGATCCTGGCCGGCAACACGAGTGTCGCCCTCAAAGGCGGACCGGTTGCCAAGGCGCTGCTCGGCCAGTTCGTCGGCGGCAAATTCCAGGTCACGATCTTCTGGTGGATCGGGGCTGTCCTGATCGTCGGGCTTCTCTTGAATTTTTCGCGCTACGGCAACTGGATCTTCGCCATGGGCGGAGACAGCGTCAGTGCGCGCAATGCCGGCATTCCGACGGAACGGCTGACGATCTCGCTGTTCGTCGGCAGCGGCTTGTGTTCGGCATTCGTCGGCCTGTCGCAGGCATTGCTCTACAACAGTGCTCAGGTCGCAGCCGGCCAGTCCTTCATCTTCAACTCGATCATCGCCGTCGTTATCGGTGGCGTCCTGCTCACCGGCGGATACGGCTCGGTGGTTGGCATCGTGCTCGGCACCATGACCTTCGCCATCGTCAACCAGGGGATATTCTACACCGGCTTCGATGCGAACTGGGCCAGCCTTATCATTGGCGTCCTTCTCCTCGTCGCGGTGCTGATGAACAATACCTTCCGCAATATGGCGCTGATGTATTCGCCCCGTTCCAAGAAGGGAGCTGGCAAATGAAGACGCCCTTGCTCAAACTGACCGGTATCAACAAGTCGTTCGGACCGATCGATGTGCTTCACGATATCTCGCTCGACGTCCATGCCGGCGAAGTGCTCTGCCTGCTCGGAGACAATGGCGCGGGCAAATCGACGCTCATCAAGATATTGTCGGGTGTTCACAAACCCAGCTCGGGCTTGATGGAGCTCGACAACAAGCCCGTCTCCTTCGAAGGACCCAGCGAAGCCAGCGAACAGGGCATCGCAACGGTGCATCAGTTCGGCGGCACGTTCCCGCTGATGAGCATCGGGCGTTCCTTCTTTGTCGGTGCAGAGCCGACACGCCGATGGGGGCCATTCACCATTTATGACCGCGCCCGTGCCAACGGCATCGCCGTCAAGGAAATGCGCGAACTCGGGATCACCCGTATCGACGACGGAGACCGTCTTGTCGGCGGCCTTTCGGGCGGCGAGCGTCAGGCCCTGGCCATTGCCCGTGCCGTTCATTTCGGCGCCAAGCTCCTGATCCTTGATGAGCCGACTGCGGCTCTGGGCGTGAAAGAGGCCGCGCATGTCCTGCGCATCGTCCTGCAGGCGCGCCAGAAGGGCATCGCCGTGGTTTTCATTACCCACAATGTCATCCATGCGCTGACGGTTGGCGATCACTTCGCGGTTCTTATCCGTGGCGCCAAGGCGGCGGATTTCCGCAAGGGCGAAAAGAGCCGGGAGGAGATCACCGATCTGATGGCGGGCGGCGAACAGATGGCCGAGCTGGAGGCCGAGATCGAAAGCTACATGGTGACGGGCGAAGGCCATCCAGAACCGGCCAAGCACGCGCATTGATGCGCTTGCCGGACATCACGCAAGCGATGTCCCTACGTTCTCCCGGTCCGCGCACCTCCACGCGCGGATCTTCCCGCGGCCCGGCCCCCACAAGGGTCCGGGCCGTAGACCTCAAAAGCGACAATAGAAGAGAGAGTATTCGTATCATGCCTCAATGGGTGGAAGCCTGTGGAACGGACGACGTGGAGCAGGAAGAAGTCATTCGCTTCGATCATCAGGGTCGAACATTCTGCATTTTCCGTAGCCCGGAAGACGATTTCTACTGCACGGATGGCGTCTGCACACACGAGAAGGTTCACCTTGCCGATGGCCTGGTGATGGATCATTCGATCGAATGCCCGAAACACAGCGGCGTCTTCGATTATCGCACGGGTGAGGCGATGCGCATGCCCGTCTGCATCAACCTGAAAACATACACAGCCAAGGTCGAAAACGACCGCGTCTTTATCGAGATATGAACATGACAACTGGAACATTCGCACTTGCCGCCTGCGCCGAAATGCTGTGGCGCGAGCGCCCGATAGAGTGGCGCGCCAGCCGGCTGAAGGATCTGGGCTTCGGCGTCGGGCTCTGGAACTGGCCGGACCACGATCTGGCGAAGCTGGAGACCACCGGTGCCACCTTCACCATCATGAACGGTTATCTGCGCGGCCGGTTGACGGATGACGAGGGTGCCGCGGAGCTTTTGAAGACCGCGCGCGAAACCGCCGAGATCGGCAAGCGGCTGGGCGTGCAGCGCCTCAACCTGCATGGAACGGGCCTCGGGGAGGGCGGCTTGCCCGTCCAGCCGATCGAGGTCGTCACCGGCGCGATGTGGCTGAAAGCGCGCGATACCCTTTGCCGGATTGTCGACATGGCCGAAGAAGAGGGCGTGACGTTCACGCTGGAGAACCTGAACCTGCCGGTCGATCATCCGGGCGTTCCGTTCGGCCGCGCCGAGGACACTTTGGCTCTCGTTTCGGCCGTCAACCACCCGCGCCTGCGGCTCAATCTCGATCTCTACCATGCGCAGATCGGCGAAGGAAACCTGATCGAATTGTGCCGCAAGTCGCTGCCGTGGATCGGAGAAATTCAGGTCGCCGACGTGCCGGGCCGATGTGAGCCGGGAACCGGTGAGGTGAACTGGCACAATATCGCCAAAGCATTGAAGGCCATGAGCTATTCCGGCCCGATTGGCATGGAGGCCTTCGCCTCCGGCGACGCGGACACAGCACTTGAAGCCTTCCGCAACGCATTCACAGTTTGAAAGGGTAACCAATGGGTCTCTATCACACCCGTCCGACGGTCGCAGACATCCGCGCCATGAAGGCGCGCGGCCAGAAAATCTCCATGCTCTATGTCACGACGCTCGAAGAGGCGGCGGCGGCCAACGCGGCGGGCATCGACATGTTGTCGATCGAGGGCCGGTTCTTCAGCCCGGAGATGCGCGAGGCGGCCGGAAACTGCTTTGTGCAGGTAGGGCTGCCTTTCGGCCCCTTCGGCAAGCTCGCCACTGCCGAAGACTATCTGCGCGAAGCCTTCCGCTTCATGGCGATCGGCGCCGACTGCATCTATTGCGCCGCCTCGCTCGATATCCAGAAAGCGCTTTGCGACAACGCCGTTCCGGTGATCGCCCATGTCGGACTGATCCCCTCGCAAGCCACCTGGACCGGCGGCTTCAAGGCGGTTGGCAAGACCGCTGAAAGCGCCAGAGCGGTCTGGGACCACGTCAAGCGGCTGGAGGCGATCGGCTGCTTCGGCGCAGAACTGGAAGTCGTTCCGGACCGCGTCGGTGAGGTGATCTCGAAAAGCACCCCCTTGATCATGCTGGGCATGGGCGCTGGCGCGGGGGCCGACGCGCAATATCTCTTTGCCGAGGATGTGCTCGGCCACACGGCCGGCCACAAGCCAAGGCACGCGAAAACCTATCGCAACTTCGCAGCCGAATTTGCGCGGCTGCAGCAGCAGAGGGTCGCGGCCTTCAAGGAGTTCATCTCCGACGTCGAAACGGGCGCCTATCCGGCCCCGCAGCATGCCGTCCCGATAACGGACGCCGAATTCGAGCGCTTCGCGGCCGGTATTAAAGCTTAACGTCGAGCAACATCGCCGACATCAGAAAGAACAAGCGGTCTTTGAACCGCTCATGGAAAGGAATTGAAATGCTTAAAGTTGGCCTCCTTGGCGCTGGCCGCATCGGCAACGTCCACGCAAAGGCAATCTCTTCGCACCCCGGCAGCACGCTCGTCGCGATCTCGGATGTCAACATGGATGCGGCGAAAAAGCTCGCAAGCCAGTATGGCGCCGCGGCAAAGACGACGGATGAGATCATCCATGACCCGTCGATTGATGCCGTGCTGGTCGCGACATCCACGGACACCCATTCCGGCCTGATCGAAGCAGCGACGACCGCCGGCAAGGCCGTGCTCTGCGAAAAACCCGTCGACCTCAGCCTCGAACGGGCACGCGCCTGCCAGAAGGTCGCGGCGAAGAACGGGCGTCCGGTCATGATCGGCTTCAACCGCCGCTTCGACCCCAATTTCGCGGCGCTGAAGGCAGCGGTCGATCGCGGCGAGATCGGCAAGACCGAATTGCTGTCCGTGACGTCGTTCGATCCCGCGCCGCCGCCGGTTTCCTACGTCAAGGTATCGGGTGGCCTGTTCCGCGACATGATGATCCATGATTTCGACATGGCCTGCTGGCTGATGGGCGGCTTGCCGGAGACGGTAACCGCCATCGGAAGCTCGATCGTCGATCCGGAAATCGGCGCCGCCGGCGATGTCGATACGGCCGTGGTGACGCTGCATTTTGCCGACGGCCGCATCGCCGTCATCAAGAACAGCCGCCGCGCGGTGTATGGCTACGATCAGCGGGTCGAACTGCTTGGCTCGGAGGGACTGCTCTCGGCGGGTAACGTGTTGGAGAACACCGTCTCGAAGGCGACCAAGGATGGCGTGTCCTCGGCAAAGCCCGAGTTCTTTTTCCTGGAGCGCTACATGCGCGCCTATTCCGCGGAATGGGCGGCGTTCGTCGAGGCTGTCAATTCGGGCACGGCCTTGCCGGTCACGCTCGACGACGGCGTCAACGCACTGGCCGTCGCGGAAGCCGCGACGCGCTCGGCCAAGTCCGGTCAAACGGTGAGTTTGGCGGGTATCTAACTCTGGAGCGTCGAGCCTGTCCGGGAAGATCATTCTTCCCGGACAGGCGTGGAGGCGGGTGAACGAGATCCGCCACCATTACGTGCGAAACGGCGGCTCGGGTAACGTAATCATGGGCCGCAGGTCTTCAGAGGCCTGCCACGGTTGATCCAGGTTACGGCAGAAGGAAACGCTGCAATGCCTCGAGCAGCGCCGCCGGCTGCTCTTCCGCGGGGTAATGCCCGCAATCGGGAATGATCACGGATTCCACGTGGTTCGCGACGGAGCGCAATTCGTTTTCGACCATGGTTCCGCAGGCCAGAGCGCCTGAGAATGCGAGAACCGGAATCTCGATCTTTTTCTCCTTGCGGCGGCGGTATTGCGGGATCGAGTCATCGATTGCCCTGTAGTAGTCGAAGCTGGCTTTCAGCGCGCCGGGAACGCGGCGCAGGGTTTCGATATAGAATTCCTTGCCATAGGCAGGGTACGCAGCGGCGGATCCGGACTTCGTGTCGAACTGATATCCGAAATAGATGTCCTCGCGGCCTTCGACCAGGCGCTCGTTGACGCCGAGTGCACGATTGAAATTGAAGTGCCAGAGAAAATCGCTTGTCCCACGATCGTCGCTGAGCAGCGGAGGTGACGGCGACAAGCCGGGAACGATGGCTTCGCCAAGGGCAATGCGTTCGATACGATCCGGGCGGTCGGCCGCCATGACGTAGCCGATCCACAGGCCGACATCGTGGCCGACCATCGAAAACGTCTCATGACCAAGCGAATCCATCAGCGCGAACATATCGGCTGACAGGGTATCGGGATCGTAGCCTTCGGACGGCTTTTCGGACAGGCCGACACCACGGGGATCGACGGCGATCACGGTGAAATCTCGGCTGAGCGGAAGCATCAGATACCGCCAGGCGAACCAGTTCTGGGGCCAGCCGCCGAGCAGCAGCAATGGCGGCCCTTCGCCACCGATGACCGCGTGCAGGGCGATCCCGTTCGCCTGTACCTTGTGGCTGGTGAAGACGTCCAGGAAACCCTTCGGGAGCCTGGGCACACCTGTCACAGAGCCGAACCCGTCAATGGGCCTGATTGCAGTTGTCATGGCAGTCGCTCTTTCAATTTTTCGCGCATGGAGAACCCCACGGCCGTGTGGCCGTGCCAGGTTCGGATGCTGATGGGGGAGGGTGGGGGACCCGGTCTTAGGCCCGGCCCGTGTCAGTTTGGCGGAAGGAACTCGGTTCGGTACTTGGGAGCCAGAGTTTTCATGAGCTCCTTTTTCTCCGCCTGCTTCATGGCGTCGGGTTTCGGCGCTGGAGAGTAACGGTCGGGGATCCTGTCCGCCACCGAAAGAAAGAATTCTTCCTGTCCGGCCGGCGTACACATGCACAGCATATGCGCCATTTGTCCCGACCGATTGGCGAACCGATGCGGCGCATTGGCGGGAATGTTTACTGACGCAGGCGCGCGGATGGTCTGCGTCTCACCGCGGAAGGTGAATTCCAGTTCGCCCTCAAGCAGCGTGAACATCTCCTCGAAATCATGCCGGTGCGGCGGTGGCCCGCCGCCGTCGGGTACCAGCATGTCGATCAGGCAGTAGCGTCCTTCGGTCTGTTCTCCCGAGATCAGGATCGTATAGACGTTTCCGGCCTGGGAGATGTGGGGGACCGACGGATCGTCCGGCAGGGCAACCGTCAGCGTGCGGGTCAGGTCGTCCGCAGGGAGCGGCTGATCGGAAGGGATCGTCTTAATCGAATGATCGGTCATGGATTTAACCCCGTTGTTTCACTGATTAATGTATATCTGGCACACAGGACCTCAAGGCAGGAAAAATAAGGTGCTTATGTTTCAGAAATGAAACGATGCGGGTATCTACTCAAGGCCGCCGTTGTCTTTCGATCAGCGGAAAAGCATGAGGCGACGGTATCGTTCCTCGTCGCGAGGCTGGGTCAGCGGTGACCGAGGCTGTACCGCGATCACCGCTGACCCCGAAAACGGAGATCAGCCTTTCGATGGCGCCGCCAGTTCGGGAATGCGGCCCTCGCGTCCGGCTTTGGTCGTCCAGCCCCACCATGCGAGCTGATCCAGCATGGCCTTGGCGCTCGGCAGGATGGCTTCCTCGATGTCGCTGATCGGCTGACGCTTGTGGGCCACCTTCACATACTCGCCGCCACCGATATGAACACCGTTGCGGATCGGCACCATCTGCAGCTCGATCGCCACGGTACGGCCATTGTCGACAGCCCGGGCAGCACCCAATCCGCCGTAGCCGAGGAAGGCGATCGGCTTGTTGTTCCATTCCACATAGGCCTGGTCGAATGCATTCTTCATCGCTCCCGTCAGGGCGCGGTTGTACTCGGCCGTGACGATAATGTAGCCATCGAATTCGCCGATCTTGTTCTGCCAGGCCACCGCCGCAGGATCCTTGCTCGGGCCCCAGGCATTTGACGATGCTTCGTTGAAGAACGGCAGTTCGAAGGACTTCAGATCGACAACCTCGATCTCCATGTCATCGCGCTTGCCTGCAAGATCGGCGATCCACCGGGCCGGGATGGGGCCGAACCTCGTATCCCGCGTGCTGCTGATGATCACCGCGATTTTAAGCTTTGTCATAGGCTACTCCAAGGGTTGGTTTCTAAGGGAGGTGGAATTCCGTTTCAGCCCGCTCGATCGAGCGCGGCTTCATCATGCCCGGCATCTGGGAGTGGGGCGGCAGCCCACTGGCGGGTGTCACGTGCGGCGACGATTTGCGGGAGAATGGTTGAAAGCGAGGTCTTGTCGTCTTCGGAAAGGGTCTCGAGGATTTGACAGAGGTCGTGGACGACCGCCGCCTTGAACGCTTTGGCGCACACGTTTCCGTGTGCCGTCAGTTTCAGCCGCTGGGTGCGGCCGTCCCCGCCGTCCCGTTCCCGCTCCACGAGGCCGGCAAGCTCGGCACGTTGAACCAGCCCGCTGAGGCTGGATTTCTCAATCCGCATGAGCGAACCGGCTTCGCCCATTGTGGGCAAGCAACTGCCGACGACGCACAGCAACTGCGCCTGCTGCGCGGACATTCCATGCCGCCGTGCTGCTGAGGCATGAAGGTCAACGACAAGAAATGCCGTCCTTACGATTGCTGACGTCAGCTCCATGTCGATCCTCATGCCGATCCTCGCGGGCATAATGGTTCGTAGCACGAACCATTATGCCCCGCAATCTCATCATGCTACCCGCAATGGCGATTTCAGGCGGGGGAGAGGGGGCCTTTGGGCGCCTTGGTGACAAAGGCGAGGATGACGAGACCGCCGAGGGCGCAGAAGAAGGTCAGCCAGAAGGCATCGATGAACGACAGCACGTTGGCCTGCTTCTGGACCTGCTGCGCGAGCAGGGCCGTCGCCCGGCTCTGGGATACCGCCTGGCCTGCACCTGCCATCTTGTGGGCGAGGGCCGAAAGTGTCGCCACCGATGCTTCGGAGCCACGCTCGAGGTTGAGGCCGGTCAAATAGGAGTGGAACTGCTCACCCTTGCGGATATAGGTGGTCATCAACGCCTGCGCCGTCTGGGTGCCGAGGAGCCTGATCACCTGGATGTAGGCCGCGACGGCGATGGCCTTCTTGGGATCGCCGTTGGCCACCGTCAGGATGATGATCGGCAGGAAGGTCAGGATGTGGCCAGCCCCCTGAAGGACACACATCGTCCGGAAGCTGTCGCCGTTCCAGTCAGGCGACAATCCAGTGCCGATGAGTGCCGCCCCCGCAAAACAGCAGAGGCCGGTGAACAGCAGATATCGTCCGTCTGTCCGGTGCATCGCCCAGACGGCTATGGGCGTCATCAGGATCAACGGAACGCAAACCCAGGCCACCAGAGTGGCACCGATCTGCTCGGGACGCAGCCCGGCGACCGTGGTGAGAAAGTTCGGCACCAGCGCCGAGTTCGACATGCTGCTCATCAGGTAGAGCATGGCGATCGACAGCAGGAGGACGACGTTTCGTGCGCCGATCGCCCCGAGACTGGCCCAGGGATGCTCGACCAGCATCTCGTTGACGAAAAACGCTGCGATCAGCACGAGGCCGCCGAGGAGTGCGGAAACGACAACACCGTTTTCGAACCAGTCCAGCCGGTTTCCCTGGTCGACCGCGACGAAAAGAAAGGCGAGCCCTGTGCCGAGAAGGAGCATGCCGCCCCAGTCCGCGCGCTGGACGAGGTCCATGTTCACGCTCTCGCGCGGTGCGCCATTGTAGGCGAGGAAGGCCAGCAGAGGTGCCAGCACGACATCCTGCCAATAGAGATACTGCCAGCCGAAGTGCTGCACGTAGAAGTCCAGCAGCGCCGTTCCCGAATTGACGGTGAACGCTCCGCGGAAGGCGTAGATCGCGATTGCCGTCACCCACCACTTCATGGGCAGATTACGGAAGATGATCATCAGCGTCGCAGGAACGAAGACCCCGAGGAGCGTTCCATGGAGAACATGGAGGACGGCGAGGGCCGTGAAGTCGCGGGTGAACGGAATCAGCAGGGAGACGACGGCGTAGATCAGGGC
Organism: Pararhizobium polonicum; assembly: GCF_001687365.1. Taxonomy (GTDB): domain Bacteria; phylum Pseudomonadota; class Alphaproteobacteria; order Rhizobiales; family Rhizobiaceae; genus Pararhizobium; species Pararhizobium polonicum. The sequence goes on along the minus strand of NZ_LGLV01000024.1, from coordinate 31,664 downwards.
TGGCACGACCATGACGCGCCGGATGCCGAATGCGGCCGCCAGCCAGGCCACGGCCGGAGCAAAGACGATCTGCGGGGCGGTCGCCAGCGTGCTCAGCCATGCTCCCTCGTCGACGCCGAGACCGAATGCGCCGCGCAGGTCGACGAGACCGATCCCGAACAGCCGGCTATGGAAGCCGACCATGAACGGCCCGAGCAGCACGGCGCAGACGGCAAGGATCGGATGATGGGTTTCCCGTCCCGTGCTGCGGAACGGGATTGCCAGTCTCAGAATTTCGGCCATCGGCTCAGCGTCCTTCCGACGCGACCGAAACCGAGACGACCGCCGACATGCCCGAACGCAGGCGCTCAAGCGACGGCGAGGCCTCGAAGTCGATCCTGACGGGAACGCGCTGGACGACCTTGGTGAAATTGCCCGTGGCGTTGTCGGCGGGGAGCAGGGCAAACTGCGACCCAGACGCGGGTGAAAGGCGGCTGATATGCCCCTTGAAGGCTTCGCCGGGGAGCGCATCCACCGTGACGTCTGCGAACTGACCTTCCTTCATGCGGGCAAGCTGGGTCTCCTTGAAGTTGGCGATCATGTAGACGTTGGGCAGGGGGACAATCGAGATGGAGTTCGTTCCGACCGTCACATAGTCTCCGACATGGACCTGCCTTTCGCTGACCACGCCGTCGAACGGCGCAGTGATCTTGGTATAGGAAACGGAAAGGTCGGCAGCCTTCAACGCGGCTCTGGCCGCATCGACATTTGCCGAAAGCTGGTCGCTCTGGCCTTCGACATATTCGAGCTGGGCCTTGGCGGACGCCACGGCCGCCTCGGCGGCCAGAGCCGTGGCTGCCGTGGATTGCACCGCAGCCTGCGCCTGCTCGGTCTTTTGCTGCGTGCCGGCGCCGCTGGACATCAAGGTGACCTGACGTTCGGCCTCTGTCGCGGCCAATGCAGCATTGGCTTTCGCCACGGCCGATTGAGCTTCCGCCTGGCGGATGGCTGCCTTCTGCAGGGTCTTCTGGTTGTCGAGGTTGCCGAGCTGGGCGAGGGCGGAATCGAGGGCGGCTTTTGCCTGGGCCTGTTTGGCCAGGTAATCCGATGCATCGATCTCGACCAGCACGTCTCCGGCCTTAACGTGGTCGAAATCGCCGACGTTGATGGCGCTGACGTTCCCGGCCACGCGCGCGCTCAGGCGGCTGAGTTCGGCGCGGATATAGGCGTTGTCCGTCGTCTGGGTGTCGGCTCCGGCCGTCCATCTGTCCCAGCGCTGGGAGCTCACGCCGACAAGGACGCAGACTGCCGCAACGACGGACAGCGGGATGAGAAGTTTCGTAAAATCGCGCGCGGGTTTCGGGGCGGCAACCTCGTGGGGCTGGACACCGACAAGCGCTGGCCCTTTCGGCGGAGTCTGCTGGAGCATGGTTCTATCCTTTTTACAAAGACACTAAGCACATTTCGGGATATCATTTCCAATAGCTTCTCGATCACCATTAATCATCTGGAGTGATTACAGTTGGAAACAGCAAGTCAGCGCATCCCCGGCATCGAACTCCGGCACTTCCGGTACTTCATCGCGGTCGCTGAGGAACTCCATTTCGGGCGGGCCGCTCAGCGATTGAATATCGTGCAGCCCGCGCTCACCGCTCAGATCAAGTCGCTGGAAAGGATGTTCGGCATCGAACTGCTCGAGCGCACGAAACGGCGTGTCGAGCTGACCGAGGCGGGACGGGAGTTCCTGCGTGAGAGCTACGCGGCGCTGGCCCAGGTCGGGTCGGCGATCGACACCGTCAGGGACTTCGCACGCGGGACGACCGGGACGCTCAGGCTGGGATACGGGGCAAACGCCGCTATTGTCGGCCTGGTTTCTGACACCGTCAGGCGCTTCCGGTCGGAATGGCCCGGCGTCAACGTGACGCTCAGGGAAATGCCCAGCAGCGAGGTGTCCGACGCTCTTCTCAGCAAGGAGATCGATGTCGGATATGCCGCGATTACAGGCAAGGAACCCAAGGGCGTGATGTCCAGTAAAGTGGGGGCGTGGCCGTGGCTGTTGGCCGTCGCGGACAACCATCGGCTGGCGGGCCAGAAGACCGCCAAGGTCTTGGAGGCTTCGGGGGAAAGTCTTGCGGTCTATGCCGAACCCGACGGCCGCTCGAACATTGCCGGCGTGATGACATCTTTCCCGGAATTGTCGCCTCGGCATGTTTACAGGACCAGCCACATCATGAGCCTGATGACCTATGTCTCGTCGGGTCTCGGCGTGGCGTTCGTTCCATCCCCCATGCAATCCTTGAATTTCAGGGGGGTCGTCTATCTCGAAGTCAGCGACCCGATGCCTCTCATGGAGATGAAGCTCCTGTGGCGGGCCGACAGCGCCAGCGCTCCGGTCCGCAACTACATCCAACGGGTCGCACTTGAAAGCCCTGCATCCGCAGGCGGCATGGGAACGAGATGACGTCGCCGATGCCCGACAGCTCAATGACCTTCGACAAAATCTCACTCCGCTACAGATCGCGCTCGCTCATCGCAATCAGTCCCATCTGCTCGTCTCCGCGTTATCAAACGCGGGGAGAGTGAAACTCTAACTGGCCCAACTGTCGCATTACTAAATAGCCTCTACAGTTCCAGATCAGATAATCTATCTTATGGAACATAAACGTGGTTTCGCTGGTGTTGCTTTTTAGATCGGCGTTGGGACAGTTGCGCGGGTTTCAGGAGCGCGGGTTCACAAGGCGCAAGGGTCGGCATTCAACATGCTCTACACCACGATACTCCCGGCACAGAGACCGTCGTTTTCGTCGGCGACGTCGATCTTATCAACGAGATAATCGAGGCGGCTCCAGCGAGCCTGCAGCGCAATACGGCTCTTCGGTTCGACGAGAATTAGCGACGGCTCATGGTGTGAGTTCGTCCGCCATCCGCTCCCTGCGCATGAAGGCCCAGTCGATGAGCTCGGCCATCGACGGCCCGAGTGCCTTGCCCATCTCGGTCAGCGCGTACTCCACCTTCGGCGGCACCTGGGGATAGACGGTACGGGTCACGATCCCATCCTTCTCAAGCTCCTTCAGTTGCTGGATGAGCATCTTCTGATTCACCCCTTCACACCGCCGTTCAAGTTCGGAGAAGCGAAGCGCTTCCTTGGCTCCGAACAGTTGGCAGATGATGACGATCTTCCATTTGCCTTCGAGGACGCGTAGCGCGTCCGTGGTCGCTTCCGCCCACTTGCGCTGCTGTTGCGGGTCTCCGCACCTCCACTCCCGTTCCTGGGCCATACTTACCTTTTGGTGGGTAACCCACTTATCTGTCTGTTCTTGTTGTCGTCACAGTATCCATTATCTTGGTAGGCAGCACAACAGGAGCATCAGCATGAAAATCGGTATCATCGGAATTGGCTACATTGGCGGCACTCTCGCACGCAAGCTCGCATCGGCAGGACACGAGGTCAGCGTGGCGAACTCGAAGGGAGCCGACGCTGTCAGACTGTTCGCCGACGAGATCGGAGCCACGGCGACGGACACGAAGGGCGCGATCTCCGGCGCGGACGCGGTCATCCTTTCCATTCCGCTTCTCGCCATCGAAAACCTGCCGAAGGACCTCTTCAAGGACCTGCCCGCCAACGTCCCGGTCATCGATACCAGCAACTACTATCCGGGCCTGCGCGATCCGCAGATCGCCGACCTCGATGCGGGCGAGGTCGAGAGCGTCTGGGTCTCCAGACAGATTGGTCGCCCCATCATCAAGGCCTTCAACAACATCCTCGCCTATTCCCTGGCCGAACTGGGCCAGCCCGAGGGAACACCCGGCCGTCTGGCCGTGGCGGTCGCAGGGGACGACGACGACGCGAAGAAGATCGCCATGGCAATCGTAAACGAGGTCGGGTTCGACCCGGTCGATGGCGGACCGCTTGCCGAATCCTGGCGGCAGCAGCCTTTGACGCCGGGTTATTGCTGCGACTTCGACGCCCCCACCATGCGCAAGGCACTCGACGCCGCAGTCGAGGGGGAAGCACACACAAGGTGGCCCGTGTTCAAGAGCAAGATGGCAACGCTAGGGCCGGACGCGACCCACGAGGACCGCGTGGCGATGAACCGTTCGTTCGCACCGCTTCAATAAAGCAACAGCGACCTAACTTCGATCTGCAACATGATGAGGTCGTGTTGCAGATCGGCGCCTTACGGAAAGCAACAAACCCGGTATTTTGAGATGCGCAACACACTTTCCGTCCTTCCGTAGGGCATAACCGCTGCTGGACAGAACATCTCGTTCACTCACTCACCCAGCTACAAAGCCGAAACCGCACTCTTTGGAACCAATCTGTCGGACCCGACAACGGCTCAATCGAGCCGGTATTGAACATGCTGGCGCCCGTGATGGGCCGAGCGTTCGATATAGGCCCGGACGCCGAAGACGTCGGCGATCAGGTCTTCGGTCAGCACCTCTTCCGGCGTTCCGGCGGCCACGACCTTGCCCTTGTGCAGAACCGCCAGATTGTCGCAGAACATCGCCGCGAGATTGAGATCGTGCAGCGCGATGATGCTGGTGACCGGCAGGCGTGTGACGAGGCCCAGGATTTCCAGCTGATGCTGGATATCGAGATGGTTGGTCGGCTCATCCAGCAGCAGCTCGCTGGGGGTCTGCGCCAGCGCGCGGGCGATGTGCACGCGCTGGCGTTCGCCGCCCGACAGCGTGTGCCACAGCTGGCCGGCGCGTTCCGGCATGCCGACATGGCGTAGGGCAGCATTGACCGCCATGTCGTCTGCAGCGCTCCACGGCGATAGCGGGCCGCGATGCGGCGTGCGGCCCAGCCGGACGACATCCAGCACGGTCACCTGCGCCTCGGTCGTTGCCTGCTGCTCGACGAAGGCGACGCGGCGGGCGATATCGAGACGCGCCATTGCGGCAATATCGGTATTTCCAAGGGCGATGACGCCGCTTTTCACGTTTCGCAGACGGCAAATGAGCCGCAGCAGGCTGGATTTTCCCGAGCCGTTGGGCCCGAGCAGGCCCAGCGTCCTGCCGGGCGTGACATCGATGCTGATGCCATCGACGATCATCAGGCCACCGGCCGACCAATGCACGTCACGAACGGAAATGCTCACACCGGCCTCCTTGCCTTGTAGAGAATGAGCGCAAAGGCGGGCGCTCCGAACAAGGCCGTGACCACGCCGATCGGCAGGATCTGCTGCGGGATGATGATGCGCGAGACGATATCGGCGGCGACCATGAAGATGGCCCCGATCAGGGCCGTGGCCGGCAGCAAACGGCCGTGCGCGGGGCCGACCAGAAACCGTGCCGCGTGCGGAATGACCAGTCCGACGAAGCCGATCGAACCGACAATGCTGACCATCGCCGCCGTCATCAGTGCTGTGGCGCCAAGTAGGATGATGCGGACCCGATTGACCGCGATCCCGAGGGCCGCGGCGGCATCGATCCCGAAGGTGAAGGCATCGAGCGCACGGGCATGGAACATCGCCACCGCAAAGCCGATGAACGCCACGGGCGCGGCCAGATAGACATCCGGCCAGCGCACGCCCGAAAGGCTCCCGAGCAGCCAGAACATCACGCCACGCGCCTGCTCGGCATTCGCGGATGTGGTGACGATGTAGGAGGTCAGGGCATTGAAAAGCTGCGAGCCCGCGACGCCCGCCAGAATGATCCGGTCAGCCCCTCCCCCCGCGCCGGCCGCCAGCGCCGAGACCAGAACGAAGGCGACGACGGCGCCAATGAAGGCGCCGGTCGACAGCGTCAGCACGCCATAGCCAAAGCCCAGGATCATCACCGCGACCGCTCCCGTCGAGGCACCGGCGGAAATGCCGAGCACATAGGGTTCGGCAAGCGGGTTGCGCAGCAGCGCCTGCAGGATTGCGCCGCACAGCGCCAGGGCAGCACCCGCGCTGGCCGCCAGCAGCGCCCGGCTGAGACGGTAATCCCAGACGATGCCCTGATGGATGCGGCTCAATTCGAAGGCCGTGCCGAACAGGCGGTTGGAGACAGCCTTTGCTGTCGTTTCAAGCGGAATGGAAATCTCGCCGATCGAAACGGCGAGACTGATCATGAAACCGAGCACGGCAAAGGCCGAGGCGACGAGCGCCAGACGCGCCCACCACCTCTGGCCGATGACGACCGGTTGGGCCATGGCAAGGCTCACTGCGACAATCCGAACGACTTGATGCCTTTGGCAAGGATCTCGATGCCGTCGATCGTGCGGATCGTCGGGTTCATCGATTGCGCGTCCATCTCGACGAAACGCCTGTTCTTCACCGCGTCAAGCTGGCTTGTGACCGGGTCCTTTTCGAGGAAGCCGATCTTCACGGCCGGATCGTCGGCCGCGTAACGCCGGCGGTCCATGGTGGCGATGACGATCACCGACGGATTGGCCTCGGCAATGGTTTCCCATCCGACCAGCGGCCATTCCTCTTCGGTGGTCACGACATTTTTGGCGCCGAGCGTCTTGAGAATATAGGCCGGAGCGCTGTTCTTGCCGGCAATGAAGGCATCGCCCGCAACTTCCTTGCTGGAAAACCAGAAGACGACCGGAAGCGCGCCAAGCTTGGCGCCGCCGATCGATGCGACGGCATCGGCCTCGCGCTGCTTCAGGCCGGCGATCAGCTTTTCGCCGCGATCCTGGATATCGAAAATTTCGGCCAGCTCGCCGATCTCCTGATAGATCAGATCCATGGTGAACAGTTCGCGGCGCACGCCGTCGCCGCCGTCGGTGTTGACCTTGGCGACGCAATCGGCCGGCGAAACATAGGTGTCGATGCCGAGGCCGGAAAACTGCTCGCGCTTGCCGACCGAGCCTTGCGCGCCGACATGCCATTCGAATTCGGCGGCCACCAGGTCCGGCTCTTCACCGACGACGGATTCGAAGCTGGGATCGTTGTCGGCAAGCCGCTTGATCTTGCTGTTGTCGGCTTCGAACTGCGGGAGCACCGGGCCGACCCAGACGGCCGTGCCGGCGATCTTGTCGGCAAGACCCAGCGAAAACAGGATCTCGGTCATCCCCTGGCCGATCGAGACGATCTTTTCCGGCGGCCTGTCGAAACGGACGGTCTGGCCGCAATTGGTGATCGTCAATGGATAGGCCGTCGATGCGGCAACAGCCGGTGTGGACAGGGCGGCGATGGCGACCACGGCGGCCGATAGCGGCGCCAGCACGCGGAAAAGGCGGATGAATGGGCGGTGATTGGGCATGGTGACCTTCTGGGATGGACTTCAGGCCAGGCGGCACAGCGCTCCGGCACTGGGTTGAAACGGGATACGGCGGTGGCGCGCGGCCACGCAAAAGCGGCTCCGGTTGTGACCGGTCACGCTTGGGCGCGCAGGCGCGAATATCCGGTGCCTCAAGGGCGGGCGGAGCGTTCCGTTTTGAAGGAAATGGCGAAGGGATGCCGGAGGTGGCGGTCGAAATCAGTCATGATGGCTCCTGTTCCGGGCAACCCCGCCCGGGAAGTTGGATGTTGCGTTCGACGGCAGGTCTCCTGGCTCGCGGATATGCGCCGGTCGTCTGCCTTCCCGTCAGAACCCGCAGGTTCGGACAGTGACATGACGCTTTGTGAAAAGCGTCACGTGGACGATCGGCAATCCGCTTACAGTTGCGGGGGCAGCCACGGTCTTGGTCCCTGTTGGGTCTTCCGCACCGTGTTCCCTATTAATCCCCTCGAAGTCATCCATCGGGGAACCGTCGGATGTCACTTAGTCCGAGCGCGGCGGCGGCGTCAAGACGGTAGCACCGCCCTTGCCGTCTACGGCATCAACTGACCGCCATTGACCTCGATGATCTGGCCGGTGATGTAGCCGGACAGCGTCGGGGACGCGAGGAACAGATAGGTGCCGACGCACTCTTCCGGCGTGCCGACGCGACCCATGGGAACCGTTTTCCGCTGCGCGTCCAGCATGTCGGGACTGGTATAACGGTCATGGAAGGGTGTTGCGATAACACCCGGTGCCACCGCATTGACGCGAATGTTGTCGCCGGCGAACTCCTTGGCGTGCCCGCGCGTGATCGTCGATACGAAGCCCTTGGAGGCAGCGTAGAGGATCGCCCCGCCGCCGCCGCCGTTGCGGGCGGCAATCGATGTCGTGTTGATGATGAAGCCGCCCTGTTTCCTGAGCCACGGATGCGCGGCCCTGGTCGCTGCCAGCACGGAACGGGCATTGAGATCCATCACCCGCTCGTAATGCGCATCGCTCATCTCGGCTGTTGAGACGCGACCGAGCATGCCGCCGGCATTGTTGATCAATCCATCGAGCCGGCCGAAATGATTGGCAGCCTCCTCGACCACCCGTTCGGTCACGCCATCCGCCGAAACATCGCCCTGCACCAGAACCGCCTTGCCGCCGGAGCCCTCTACCTCAGCAAGCAAATCCGTCGCTGCCTGCCGGCTCTCGTTGTAGTGGATCGCGACCTCGGCGCCCTGTGCTGCGAAGGCGCGCACCAGCGCTGCCCCGATGCCCGTCGATGCCCCGGTAATCAGAACTGCCTTTCCGTCGAGATCGGCAATCCTGATCCCGTCCCATAGCCCCGGTTGCCCTGTCATCTGCGTCCTCCATTTCCGGTCCGCGTCAGCGGATCCGGCTGGGAAAATAGGGGCCGCTCAGGAAATATCCAGCGTCCCATGACAGGCAGAGGCACAATCCCCCGCTCAGAAATCCCAATCGTCGTCTTCCGTGGCGACCGCCTTGCCGATGACATAGGACGAGCCGGAGCCGGAGAAGAAGTCGTGATTTTCGTCGGCATTCGGCGACAGCGCCGAGAGGATCGCCGGATTGACCTTGCAGGCCTCGGGCGGAAACAGCGCTTCATAGCCGAGGTTCATCAATGCCTTGTTGGCGTTGTAATGCAGGAACTTCTTGACGTCCTCGGTGAGGCCGACGCCGTCATAGAGCGTTTCGGTATATTTGGCCTCATTGTCATAAAGCTCGAAGAGAAGTTCGTAGGCAAAGTCCTTGATCTCCTGCTGCTTTTCGGCGCTCAGCCGCTCCAGCCCTTTCTGGAATTTGTAGCCGATATAATAGCCGTGCACCGCCTCGTCGCGGATGATCAGCCGGATCATGTCGGCGGTGTTGGTCAGCTTCGCCCGGCTCGACCAGAACATCGGCAGATAGAAGCCGGAATAGAACAGGAAGCTTTCGAGGAAGACACTGGCGATCTTGCGCTTCAGCGGATCGGGATTGCGGTATTGCTCAAGGATCAGCGCCGATTTCTTTTGCAGATGCTCGTTTTCCTCCGACCAGCGATAGGCGTCGTCAACGTCGGGCGTCGAGCACAGCGTCGAGAAGATCGAGGAATAGGAGCGTGCATGCACCGCTTCCATGAAGGAGATGTTGGAATACACAGCCTCCTCATGCGGCGTGATCGCATCCTCCATCAATTTCGGTGCACCGATACTGGTCTGGATCGTGTCGAGCAGTGTCAGGCCGGTGAAGACGCGGATGGTCAGTTGCTGTTCCTCCGGCCGCAAGGTCGCCCAGGACGGGATGTCATTGGAGAGCGGCACCTTTTCCGGCAGCCAGAAATTTCCGGTCAGCCGGTTCCACACTTCGAGGTCCTTGTCGTCCTCGATGCGGTTCCAGTTGATGGCACGCACGCGGGAGGCGGGCTTGATGGCGATGTTCATCGGAATGTCCTTGGTTTTCATTGTGTTCGCACGTGAAATTGCCCCTCACCCCAGCCCTCTCCCCGCAGGCGGGGAGAGGGGACGACGGAGGTTGCCGCCTGTCCCTTCTCCCCGTGAACGGGGAGAAGGTGCCCGACAGGGCGGATGAGGGGCGCCTCAGCCTACAACGTACACGACACACACCCCTGCACCTCGGTGCCCGACAACGCCATCTGCCGCAGACGGATGTAGTAGATCGTCTTGATGCCCTTCCTCCAGGCATAGATCTGCGCCTTGTTGATATCGCGCGTCGTCGCCGTGTCGCGGAAGAACAGGGTCAGCGACAGGCCCTGGTCGACATGCTGGGTGGCCGCCGCATAGGTGTCGATGATCTTTTCCGGGCCGATCTCATAGGCGTCCTGATAGTAGTCCAGGTTGTCATTGGTCAGGTACGGCGCCGGATAGTAGACGCGGCCGATCTTGCCTTCCTTGCGGATCTCGATCTTCGAGACGATCGGATGGATCGAGGAGGTCGAGTGGTTGATGTAGGAGATCGATCCCGTCGGCGGCACAGCCTGCAGGTTCTGGTTATAGAGCCCGGACGCCATGACGTCCTTTTTCAGGGCCAGCCAGTCCGCCTGTGTCGGGATGTGGATGCCGGCGGTCTCGAACAGTCCCCTCACCGTCTCCGTCGCCGGGACCCATTCGGCTTGCGTGTACTTGTCGAAATAATCGCCGGAGGCATATTTCGAGTTCTCGAAGCCCTTGAAGCTGGAGCCGCGTTCGACGGCGATCCGGTTCGATGCCCGGATGGCGTGATAGGTCACCGTGTAGAAATAGATATTGGTGAAATCGACGCCTTCCTCCGAGCCGTAATGGATGCGCTCGCGGGCGAGATAGCCGTGCAGGTTCATCTGGCCAAGCCCGATGGCATGGCTGTCGTCATTGCCCTTCTCGATCGAGGGAACCGACGAGATATGGCTCATGTCGGACACGGCCGTCAGCGCCCGGATCGAGGTCTCGATGGTCTTGCCGAAGTCGGACGAGTCCATTGCCGCAGCAATGTTCAGCGAGCCGAGATTGCAGGAAATATCCTTGCCCATGTGCTTGTAGGAGAGGTCGTCATTGTATTCGCTGGCCTCGCTCACCTGCAGGATTTCCGAGCAGAGATTGCTCATGGTGATGCGGCCGGCGATCGGGTTGGCCCGGTTCACCGTGTCTTCGAACATGATGTAGGGATAGCCGCTCTCGAACTGGATTTCGGCCAGCACCTGGAAGAATTCCCGCGCCTTGATCTTCTTTTTGGAGATCCGCGCATCATCCGCCATCTCGCGGTATTTCTCCGTCACCGAGATTTCGGTGAACGGCACGCCGTAGACACGCTCCACGTCATAGGGCGAGAACAGGTACATGTCCTCGTTGTTCTTCGCCAGTTCGAAGGTGATATCCGGCACGACGACGCCGAGCGACAGGGTCTTGATGCGGATCTTCTCGTCGGCATTTTCGCGCTTGGTGTCGAGGAAGCGCATGATGTCGGGATGATGGGCGTTCAGATAGACGGCGCCTGCCCCCTGGCGCGCGCCGAGCTGGTTGGCATAGGAAAACGAGTCTTCGAGCAGCTTCATCACCGGAATGATGCCGGACGACTGGTTCTCGATATGCTTGATCGGCGCCCCGGCCTCGCGGATATTGGTGAGCGACAGCGCTACGCCGCCGCCGCGCTTGGAGAGCTGCAGCGCCGAATTGATCGAGCGGCCGATGCTCTCCATATTGTCCTCGACGCGCATCAGGAAGCAGGAGACAAGCTCGCCGCGCTGCTTTTTGCCGGCATTGAGAAACGTCGGCGTCGCCGGCTGGAAACGGCCGGAAATGATCTCGTCGACCATGTCGCGCGCCAGCGTCTCGTTGCCTTGAGCAAGAGCCAGCGCCACCATGCAGATACGGTCCTCGTAGCGCTCGAGATAGCGTTTTCCGTCAAAGGTTTTCAGCGTGTAGCTGGTGTAATACTTGAAGGCGCCGAGAAAGGTCGGGAAGCGGAATTTCTTGGCATAGGCATGATCGAACAGATCACGCACGAAGTTGAAGGAATACTGGTCCAGCACCTCCTGCTCGTAATAGCCTTCGGTCACCAGGTAATCGAGCTTCTCTCTCAGATTATGGAAGAAGACGGTGTTCTGGTTGACGTGCTGGAGGAAATATTGCTTCGCCGCCAGCCGGTCCTTGTCGAGCTGGATCTTCCCCTCGTCGTCATAGAGGTTCAGCATCGCGTTGAGCGCGTGATAGTCGAGTGCGGTTTCCGTCGCCTTCAAAGGGCGTTCGAGCGTTGAGACGTCCAAAATCGTTCCAATCCGTTCCTGACGTTGGCGACGTCCTCATCAGTGCCCAGGAGCTCGAACCTGTAGAGGTACGGCACCTGGCATTTCTGCGAGATCACATCGCCCGCGAGACCGAACGTCTCGCCGAAATTGCTGTTGCCGGCGGCGATCACGCCCCGGATGAGAGACCGGTTGTCCGCGTCGTTGAGGAAGCGGATGACCTGCTTGGGAACGGCGCCCCTGCCGTCATCGCCGCAATAGGTCGGCAGAATGAGAACGAAGGGTTCCCGCACGTCCGGCGCCGCATCGCCAGTGCTGACAGGGATGCGGGCCACGCGCAGTCCGAGCTTGGCGACAAAGCGATGGGTGTTTTCCGAAAGGCTGGAATAATAGACGATCAGGCCCATCGCTTGTCCATTCAAGTTCGGGCCGCGATCAGGAAAGCGCGCTGATCTTGTCCGGCCGGAAGCCGGCCCAATGGTCCTGCCCCGCCACCACCACGGGTACCTGCTGGTAGCCGAGACCGACCACGGTCGCAAAGGCGTCCTCGTCGGTGGAAATGTCGATGACCCGGTAGTCGATGCCGCTGCGCTCAAGCGCGCGATAGGTCGCGGTGCACTGGACGCAGGAGGGCTTGCTGTAGACGGTAATGCTCATGTCGTTCCTCGTTGTCTGTGATGGAAATGGGCGCACGAAAGGCTTCCGGGCCGCTGCACGCGGATCCGATCGTGTTCTTCTCAATGTCGCGCTGGCGAATGGACTAGGCGTGCGCCGTCAATCGCGATCCCGCGTCTCTTGGTCTGCGAATTCGTTTGACTGACATGCCTTCACCCCGAAGCCTTTTGGCGGGTATCGGAGGAACGCAACATAAAGCGGAGTCATTCCGCTGCACATCACGCGACCTTCCGGACACCCCGCCCGTGGACGTTTTCGCTCAAGGCAGGTCTCCTGGCTTGCGGGTCGTTGCTTCTGTCCCGTCTTCCCGAAGCATCATGCTTCAGTGACTTGAAATGGGACAGACGCTCGCCGCTTACAGTTGCGGGGGCAGCTCCGGCATTGCTTGGCCAGAATGGCCTTGCGCACCGTATTCCCGTCTTAGCCCCCGACCCTTGCGAGTCAGGGGAACCTTGAACACTAGATATAGTATACTTCTAGGAGAAAACGTCAATGTGTAGGCACCGGAAACATGCCGAGCGACGCGGAATTTTTCTGGCCGTATGGCTAACGGCGGGTTAACGCCGTCGTGCAACACGGTCGAAAAAAAGCCCGAGACATTGTCCCGCGCCTTGATTCTGCAGATATCGTCGACCGTCGAATTTACTCGGCGGCGGCAACCGCGCGGCGGCGGCCGATGGTCGCCTGGGTGAGCAGCAGTGCCCCGACAGCGCAGAGTGCAATCCCAATCGCCATCGGAACGGCCGTTCCATCGAAGAAGACGGATGCGATGACCATGGCGACGGCCGCGGTGACGAAATGCAGCGTGCCCATCAATGACGATGCCGTGCCGGCGATCTCGCCATGCTCTTCCAGCGCAAGCACCGCAGTTGTCGGAATGACCAGACCGAGGAAGCCGTAACCGACGAACAGGAAGGCGGCCAGAACCGGCAACTGGTTGAACCCGAGGCTCATGACGATCGCCATGGCGGCCATGGTGAGCGCAAAGGCAGTGACCGCGATACGCATGACGCGGACGAGACCGAAACGCTCGCCGAACCAGCCGGTCGCCTGCGACACCGTGAAGAACGACACGGCATTGATGGAGAAGGCGAAGCTGTATTGCGTCGGCGTCAGCCCGTAATAGTCGATCAGCACGAAGGGCGAATTGGCGAGATAGACGAGGAAGCTGGAAATGCCGAGGCCGCCGATGAAGGTGAGCGTCAGGAAGTTCTTGTCCCGAAGCAGCAGGCCATACGCCGCCATCGCACTGCGCAGGCCGCTTTCGGCCCGGTGTTCCTTCGGGCGGGTTTCGCGAAGTTGCGTCGCCAGCAGGATCAGACCGATGAAGGCTGCAACGGTCACGGCCCAGAATACGCCACGCCAGCCGTAGAACTCGATGACGGCACTGCCGGTCAAGGGTGCCAGGATCGGCGAGATGCTGAACACCAGCATCAGCAGCGACATCAGGCGCGCGGCCTGCACGCCGGTGTGCATATCGCGGACGATGGCGCGCGGAATGACCATGCCGGCGGCCCCGCCGATGCCCTGCAGGAAGCGGAAGGCAATCAGGGTTTCGATATCGCTGGCCAGCGCGCAGCCGATGCTGGCGACGGCGAAAATGCCGATGCCGATATAAAGCGGTGCCTTGCGGCCCCACATGTCCGACAACGGACCATAGACGAGCTGGGAAAGAGCAAAGGAGATGAAGAAGGCCAGCAGACTCAGCTGGACGATGTGGTTTTCAGCGCCGAGGTCCTGTCCGATCGAGGGCAGCGCAGGCAGATACATGTCGATGGCAAAGGGACCTATGGCGGACAGGAGGCCAAGAATAAGCGCCGTACGGAAAAAAGAGGACGTCATGGGATCATCTTTCAGAAGACAGCAGCGCAAACCGGGTCAGGGTCGCGCTGCGTTGCTTTCACGAGGGTTCAATAATGATCGTTGCCGGAATGGTCGCGCGGTGCTTGGGAGGAACCCGCGCCCACTTGGCAGAACGTGTCAATAAACTTGGACACAGGTGTAAAATTAGACACTGTTGTCTAAAACGTCAAGAGGCATTATCTTCAAGCGATGAAACGTTCCAACAACACTGTTCCCAGGACATCCGTGCACAGCCAGCGCGGACAATGTGCCAAGCGTGTATCGATTCTGGATGCCGCCGCCGAAGTCTTTTGCCGTCAGGGGTTTGCCGGTACGAGCATCGATGAGATCGCAGGAGAAGCCTGCGTGTCGCGCCAGACCGTCTACAATCACTACCGCGAGAAGGAGAACCTGTTCACGGCGGTGGTCGAGGATGTGATGGATCGCGCAAACGCCATGCTGTTCTCCATCCTGTCGACCTTTCCGGAAAGCCCGGACAATCTCGAACAGGATCTTGCTGACTTTGCCGTGCGGCTCAGCCGCAATTGCCTGTGCAATCAGGATGGAAAATTCCTGCGCAAGCTGGTGCAGTCGGAAGGCGAGCGCTATCCGCATCTGTTCGAATCCTGGCGCCAGCACGGCCCCGGCAAGATCGGCACGGCGCTGGCCGCCCTGTTCGCCCGGCTTGCCCATAAGGGGCTGCTGCAGATCGACGACTTCGACGTCGCCGCCCGGCAGTTTCTGGCGCTGGTCAATGCCGATCTGCAGATGAGCACGCTGTTTGGCGAGATCCCGACGGAAGAAGAGCTGGAAAGTGCTGCGCGCAATGCGGTGGGCACCTTCCTGCGAGCATATGCGGGGGCCGCGGTTCACAGGAACGGGAGTGCTTCGGCGATGAAGGTCGCGTCCGCTTAGGGCCTCGGCAGCGCACGACCAAGGAGAGCCGCTACATCCACGATGCCGGCGTCTTCGGCAATCGTCCATCCGGGTCGATGACGTCGAGCCGCGGCGCATCTTTTGAATTCCACCGCCAGAGCGCCACACAGGTCCCGCCGGGCGACATGAAGGACGGATAGATCACGCCATCGAACCCCTGACCGATCAACCGTTCGCGCAGACGGTGCGTTTCGGGCACCTCGCCCCGATCGAGATGCATGCGCCATTCGCAACGGTGTATCTCGTCGGAGCTTGCGAGGCTCGAAAGCATTGTCGCATCGGTCAGATCGGCGAGATCAGCGTTTTTCAGCTCCAGCTGCGTGATCAAGGCCGGGTGCTGGACGAAGCCCTGATTGTATTCCGCCCAGGCTGTGGAAAGCTCACGCGCCGCATAGATCGTCGGCACGCCGACCGGGTTCCAGCGGCCGCCGAACCGCGCGGCTCCCTCGCCCGAAAGCGGAGCAAAAGCCCATTGCGGCACAAAAGCGCGCCACAGCGTCTGCGTGCCCGTGTTTTTGTCAGGCATAGACGCCGGACCGCACGGCCTCGAGATAGGCCAGCACCTTGTCCGACTTGCCTTCGCTCACCAGATCATAGGCCGTCTTGCCGGCCCAGCCGGGGATCGGCTGGTGCTTGAACCAGATGGTCGCGCGGTTTTCGTCGCCGGCCATTTCGCTGGCCATGGCAAGGATGCGCACGACCTGGCTCAAGGCGCTGTCCACCTTGCGCGCGCTCGATTTTGCCGTCAGCGTATTGCGGGCAACGCCGATCAGCCGGGCAAGCTCGGACTGCGTGACGCCAAGCTGTTCCCAGACGCGTTGCGCCGACAGAAACGGCGACTGGCCGTCACCGAACCGGCTTGCCGCAGTATCGAAGCTCAAAGCTGTCATGACACGATCCTAACGCATTTTGATAAGCATAATATCAAAATATGCGCAAAACATGCGCATTTCAAGCGCGTCTGGCAATTAAACCGGTCGCCGCCACCAGGGCTCCCGCTTCTCCAGAAAGGCCGAGACCCCTTCCCGCGCCTCATCCGTTTCCCAGACGTCGGCCAGACGCTCGATCGTCGCGTCGATAACGGTCTGCGTGATCGGCATTCCCAGCGACCGCGCCAGCGCCTTGGATTGGCCGACAGCACTGGGGGCGACCTGCAAATACGGCGCGATCTCCCTTTCGATCGCCGCATCGAGGTCTTCCGGCGGCACCACGCGCATCAGCAGGCCCACCGACTGCGCCTCCCGCGCGTCAAAAATCCTGCCGGACATGAACAGCGGCCGTGCCTGCCCCTCGCCGATCCGTGCCACGACATAGGGACTGATGGTTGCCGGGATCAGCCCCAGCCGCGTCTCCGTCAGTCCGAATTTGGCCGTATCTGCGGCGATCGCAACATCCGAAATGCTGAGCAAGCCGATGCCGCCGCCAAAGGCGTTGCCATGGACACGGGCGATGACCGGCTTCTCGAGATCGTTCAGCGCCTTGAACATCAGCGCCAGCCGCTTGGCTTCAACGATACGCGTCGTCCGGTCCGCCTCGATCTGGGCCTTCATCCAGCCAAGATCGCCGCCGGCGCAGAAACTGACGCCTTCGGCAGCCAGCACGACGGCCCGAACGGCACTATCGGCACCCAGTTGCTGCGCCGCCATGGTCAGTTCGCCGATCATCGCGCCGGACAGGGCATTGTGCTTGTCCGGCCGCGAAAGCGTCAGACGGGCAACGCCCCTGCCGTCGATCTCGATCCGAATGGTCTCGAGCGTCATGCCGGGCTCCTCAAGCTGCGTGCAAATGCTGATGCCTTTTCAAGCGCGTCCTCATCCAGCCCCGTTTCAAAACCGAGCGCTTTCAGATACCGGTCGACCACCAGCGTATCGACATTGCCCTTCGCCCCCGGCGCATAGGGGCAACCGCCGAGCCCGCCGACCGACGCATCGAAGACCCGGATACCGCGTTCGAGCGCCACGCCGATATTGTCGAGCGCCCGGCCGGACGTGTCGTGGAAATGCCCGGCGAGTTTGGCGGCGGGGATCGCCGCCAGCACCGCCTCCAGCATACGATCCACGGCTTGCGGCGTTCCCCTGCCGATCGTATCGGCAAGGCTGATCTCGTAGCAGCCGAGATCGTTCAGACGCCCGGCGACGCTGGCAGCGCTTTCGGGCGCGACAGCCCCGTCATAGGGGCATTCCACGACGCAACTCACATAGCCGCGCACCGGAACGCCTTGCTCTCGCGCTGCCTCCGCCAACGGGCGAAACCGCTCGATGCTCTCGGCGATGGAGCAGTTGATATTATGCTGCGAAAATCCTTCCGAGGCCGACGCAAAGATCGCCACCTCGTCCGCTCCGGCCGCAAGTGCGGCCTCGAAGCCCTTCATGTTGGGCGTCAGAACCGCATAGCGCACGCCCGGCCTGCGGGCGATCCCGGCCATCACGTCAGCGGCATCCGCCAGTTGCGGCACCCATATGGGGCTGACGAAGCTGGTCACCTCGATCCGCTCGAAGCCGCAGGCCGATAGCATATCGACCAGGCGAACCTTGGCAGCCGTATCGATCAGCGCCTTCTCGTTCTGCAGCCCGTCCCGCGGCGCCATCTCCACGATCGAGACACGGTTTGAGGCCCCAGCGGCATATGGCTCCGCCATCACGCCTCCTCGGCTTTCAGCACGAGCAGCACCGTGCCCTCGGTCGTCTGGTCGCCCTCGGCAACGTTCAGGCTCTCCACGATGCCATCCCGGCCGGCCGACAGCGTCAGCTCCATCTTCATCGCTTCCATGACAACAAGCGCATCGCCTTTGGAGACCGCATCGCCCTGCCGCACCCGCACCAGCTTGATGAGGCCCGGCATCGGCGCGACGAGACGGTCGCTGCCTGCCGCGTTCTCCGATACCCCGTCGAGCGGATCGGGCAGATGGAAATCATGAGATCGGCCATCGAGACGCAGCGTCAGCCCTGAAGGGTGCTCCAGCACCTCGACGCGGCTCTGCCGGCCATCGACTTCGGCATGGCAGCCCGTTTCGGAGCGGCTGCCGATGCGCACCGGAATAACCCGGCTGCCGATATGGACGGCAAACAGATCCAGCCCGCGCGCCGCCACCCGCAGGATGTGGCGTTCGCCGGCATGGTCCAGCGTCACCGTGCGGGTCGCCTGCCCCCAGAGCTGCCAGTGGCCGAGCGACAGCCAGGGATCGCCGGCCGGCGGGGTTTTCAGAGCCCCCAGTGAGAATACAGCGGCAAGCGCCACGACCGTATCGGCCGGCGCCTCGGGCGTGGTCAACGCTTCGAGCTCACGCTCGATCAACCCGGTATCGGGATGCCCCAAGGCAAAATCCGCTTGCCGGCTCAACCGGGCGAGAAAATCCAGATTGTTGGCAACACCGCCGATATGGCTGCCTTGCAGCGCCTCGGTCAGGCGGGCAAGTGCTGCCGGTCTGGTCGGCCCGTGAACGATCACCTTGGCGATCATCGGGTCGTAATACGGGCTGACGCGATCGCCTTGCCGCACACCCGCATCGACCCGGACCCCGCCTTCCGGGAAGGCAAGAGAGGACAGCGTGCCGGTCGAGGGTAGGAACCCGCGTGCCGGGTCCTCGGCATAGACCCGCGCTTCGAAAGCCCATCCCTCGATGGCGATGTCGGATTGTTTTTTCGGCAGCGGTTCACCGCTCGCGACCCGCAATTGCCATTCGACCAGATCGATCCCGGTGATCGCCTCCGTCACCGGATGCTCGACCTGAAGGCGCGTGTTCATTTCCATGAAGAAGAACTTGTCCGGCCAGAGACCGTCCGAGACGTCTGCGATGAACTCGACCGTGCCCGCGCCGCAATAGCCGATCGCCCGCGCCGCGCGGACGGCAGCATCGCCCATGGCGCGGCGCATTTCCGCCGTCATGCCGGGCGCCGGCGCTTCCTCGATCACCTTCTGGTGCCGCCGCTGCAGGGAGCAGTCCCGCTCGAACAGATGCACGACATTGCCATGCCGGTCGCCGAAGACCTGGATCTCGATATGGCGCGGCCGCAGCAGATATTTCTCGATCAGCACCGCGCCGTCGCCGAAGGCCGCTTGCGCCTCCCGCCGTGCCGCGTCGAGTGCCGGGCCGAAATCCTCCGCCCGGTCGACCCGCCGCATGCCCTTGCCACCGCCGCCGGCCCGCGCCTTGATCAGCACCGGAAAACCGATCCCGACGGCCTGCTCGCCAAGAAACGCGGCATCCTGATTGTCGCCATGATAGCCCGGAACCACCGGCACGTCCGATTGCTCCATCAGCGCCTTAGCCGCATCCTTCAGCCCCATGGCGCGAATGGCTGAGGGTGACGGGCCGATGAACACCAGCCCCGCCGCCTCGACGCTTTCCGCAAACTCCGCATTCTCCGAAAGAAACCCGTAGCCGGGATGGACGGCCTGCGCTCCGGATCGCAGCGCCGCCGCGATGATGCGCTCGCCGGACAGATAGCTGTCGCTTGCGGATGCGCCACCGATGCGAAAAGCCTCGTCGGCCAGTTCGACATGCAGCGCACCGGCGTCCGCATCGGAATAGACCGCGACGGTGCGCACGCCGAGCCGCCGCGCGGTGCGGATGATGCGGCAGGCGATCTCGCCGCGATTGGCAATGAGGATCTTCGTGAACATCGATGTCTTCCGGTGGTCTATTGCGCGGCGACGACTTCGACTTCGAGCAGCCAGCTCTCGTCAAAGATACCGGCGATCACCACCGTCATCGCCGGTGCCAGGTGCCCCAGATACTCGCTGCGAATCTCCCGGTTGGCCATGGTGTGGTGCCGGTCGGAAAGATAGGTCGTCACCTTGACGATATCCGCCTTGGTCATGCCGGCCGCCTTCAGCTGCGCATCGACATTGAGCCAGACCTGCCGCGCCTGGGCTTCGAATCCAGCCGGCAGGATATCATCGGAATCCGCCGGGATCTGGCCGCTGACGAACAGCACACGGGTGAAATCCTCCAGCCGCACGGCCTGCGAATAGCCGCCGCGCGGCTGCGGGGCGTTCTTGGCGTTGAAAGCATCGCGTTTCATGCTCATTCTCCTCACATCCTGAACAGGCCAAAGCGTGTGTCGTCGATCGGCGCGTTCAGCGCCGCAGAAAGAGACAGAGCCAGCACGTCGCGGCTCCTGCGCGGATCGATGATGCCGTCGTCCCAGAGCCGGGCCGAGGCATAGAGCGGGTGGCTCTGGGTTTCGAACAGGTTCAGCACCGGTTGCTTGAATTTCGCCTCGTCTTCCTCGCTCCAGGGCGTGCCTGTCCGCTTCAGCGCATCGCCGCGCACCGTCGCCAGCACACCGGCCGCCTGCTCGCCGCCCATCACCGAAATCCGGCTGTTCGGCCAGGTCCAGAGGAAGCGCGGCGAAAAGGCCCGGCCGCCCATGCCGTAATTGCCGGCACCGAAGGAACCGCCGACCAGCATGGTGATCTTCGGCACCTTCGTCGTCGCCACCGCCGTCACCAGCTTGGCGCCATGCTTGGCAATGCCCTCCGTCTCGTATTTCCGCCCGACCATGAAGCCGGTGATGTTCTGCAGGAAAACCAGCGGGATCTTGCGCTGCGAACACAGTTCGACGAAATGCGTACCCTTCAGCGCCGATTCCGAAAACAGCACGCCATTGTTGGCGATGATGCCGACGGGAATGCCGTGCACATGGGCGAAGCCGCAGACCAGCGTTGAGCCATAGCGCGCCTTGAACTCGTCCAGCCGCGAACCGTCGACGATGCGGGCAATCACCTCGCGAATGTCATAGGGCGTGCGCAGGTCGAAGGGCACGATGCCCGGAATGTCGTCGGGATCGTAGACCGGCTCCTCCGGCGCTTGCCGCTCGACGGTGGCAATCCTTGGCCGATTGAGGTTGGCGACCGCCCGCCGTGCCAGCGCCAGCGCATGTGCATCATCGCGCGCCAGATGATCGGCCACGCCCGAAAGCCGCGTGTGCACATCGCCGCCGCCGAGATCCTCGGAAGACACCACCTCGCCGGTCGCCGCGCGAACCAGCGGCGGACCGGCCAGAAAGATCGTGCCCTGCCCTTCGACGATGATGGCCTCGTCAGACATGGCCGGCACATAGGCGCCGCCTGCCGTGCACGATCCCATGACCACGGCGATCTGCGGAATGCCGGCGGCCGACATATTGGCCTGATTGTAGAAGATGCGGCCGAAATGATCGCGATCCGGAAAGACCTCGTCCTGGTTCGGCAGGTTGGCGCCGCCGGAATCGACCAGATAGATGCAGGGCAGGTTGTTTTCCGCCGCAATCTCCTGCGCCCGCAAATGCTTCTTCACCGTCATCGGATAATAGGTACCGCCTTTGACCGTGGCGTCGTTGCAGACGATCATGCAGTCGCGGCCGGAAACACGGCCGATGCCCGTCACCAGTCCCGCCCCCGGAGCCTCGCCCTTGTAAAGCCCGTGCGCGGCGGTCAGGCCGATTTCCAGAAACGGCGTCGCCGGATCGATCAGCTGGGCCACCCGCTCGCGCGGCAGCATCTTGCCGCGGCTGACATGCCGTTCGCGCGCCACCTCGCCGCCACCACCGGCGGCCAGAACGGCCGCGTCCTCGACCACGCGCATCGCCTCCGTCATCGCCGCGCTGTTGGCACGGAATGTTTCCGACGACGTCGATATCTGCGATTTCAGAACGGCCATTCATTCCCCCGACCAAACATCCTGCTCTCCTCCCGCCTTACGCCGTCTCGCCGAACAGCTCCCTGCCGATCAGCATGCGGCGGATTTCCGAGGTTCCGGCACCGATTTCGTAAAGCTTCGCATCCCTGAGCAACCGGCCGGCCGGATAGTCGTTGGTATAGCCGTTGCCGCCCAGCACCTGGATGGTTTCGAGCGCCAGCGCCGTTGCCCGCTCCGCCGCGTAGAGAATGCATCCCGCCGCATCCTTGCGTGTCGTCTCGCCCCGGTCGCAGGCGGCAGCCACGGCATAGACGTAAGCCCGCGCGGCGTTCATCGTCACATACATGTCGGCGATCTTGCCCTGCATCAGCTGGAACTCTCCAATCGGCTGACCGAACTGCTTTCTCTCATGCAGATAGGGGACCGCAACATCGAGGCAAGCCGCCATGATGCCAAGCGGCCCGGCCGACAGCACGACGCGTTCATAGTCGAGCCCCGACATCAGGATACGAACCCCGCCACCGACAGTGCCGAGAACATTCTCTTCCGGTACTGCGCAATCGCTGAAGATCAGCTCGCAGGTATTGGAGCCGCGCATGCCGAGCTTGTCGAGCTTCTGGCCGGTGGAGAATCCCGCGAAACCCTTCTCTACGAGGAACGCCGTGATGCCGCGTGGTCCAGCTTCGGGATCGGTCTTGGCATAGACCACCAGCACATCCGCATCCGGCCCGTTGGTGATCCACATCTTGTTGCCGTTGAGGATGTAGTGGTCGCCGCGCTTGTCGGCGCGCAGTTTCATCGACACCACATCGGACCCGGCTCCGGGCTCCGACATCGCCAGTGCCCCGACATGTTCGCCGGAAATCAGCTTCGGTAAATAGCGTTTCTTCTGCGCATCCGAGCCGTTGCGGTTGATCTGGTTGACGCAGAGATTGGAATGCGCGCCATAGCTCAGGCCCACCGACGCCGAGGCCCGGCTGATCTCCTCCATCGTCACGCAATGGGCGAGATAACCGAGACCGATGCCACCGTAATCCTCGCCCGCCGTGATGCCGAGCAGCCCGAGATCGCCCATCTCCCGCCAGAGCGGCATCGGAAAGCTGTTGTCCCGGTCAATGTCGGCTGCCTTCGGCGCAATACGCTCACCGGCAAACCGGCGCACGGTGTCGCGCAGAGCCTCGATTTCGCCGCCAAGCGCAAAGCTCAAACCGCCTGAATACATCGAACCTCCTCCCGAGATCGCAACCGTCAGACACAGACCGGGCAGGCTCCTCTTCCCGCGCGGTCAATCCGTCTGGTGAGACTATCACACGTGCCCGACAATTTCCGAACCAAGACAGGAAGTTGCGCGCACGATTTGCAAAAATTGCGATGCAAAACCGGTCGTTTGCGTTCCGGCGATGGCCACGCACGATCGTCACTGCCCTTGCGCCGGGCGGCCGCAGACGCCAAGACTGGCGACCAGGAATCGGTACGGGACAGATCATGACGGGAAAGCAGATCGCAATCATCGGCGGCGGGCCGGCGGGGTTGATGGCGGCGGAGGTGCTTTCGCTTTCCGGCCATGCCGTCACGGTCTACGACGCCATGCCGACGTTTGGTCGGAAACTCCTGCTCGCCGGCAAGTCCGGTCTCAACATCACCCACTCCGAAGACTATCAGCGCTTCGCCACCCGTTTCGGAGCGGCATCCGCGCGGCTGCGCCCGGCGCTCGACGCCTTCACGCCAGATGACGTGCGGGCATGGGCATCAGGCCTCGGCACGGAGACATTCGTCGGCACATCCGGCCGCGTCTTCCCCAACGTCATGAAAGCCTCGCCGCTGTTGCGCTCCTGGCTGGGGAGGCTGGAGGCGCAGGGCGTCAGGCTGCTGACGCGCCACCGATGGACAGGTTTTGCCGGTGACAACCTCGCCTTCGAAACCCCGAACGGCCCCACAACAATCCGCAGCAATGCCACCCTGCTTGCGCTCGGCGGCGCCAGCTGGCCGCGCCTTGGATCGGACGGCAGCTGGATTGCGCTGCTCAGGGAAAGGGGCGTTGATATTCATGACCTTCAGCCCGCCAATTGCGGCTTCGATGTCGATTGGAGCGATGTCTTCAAAAGCCGCTTCGCCGGAGCGCCGTTGAAGTCGGTCACCACCACATCGGATGCCGGTACTTTTCCCGGCGAATTCGTGGTCTCCGGCCATGGCATCGAGGGCAGCCTCGTCTATGCGCATGCGACGGCACTGCGGGACAGGCTGGCGCGGCAGGGAAAGGCAAGCCTGCTTGTCGATCTCGCACCGGGAAGAAGCACCGAGCGTCTGGCAAAAGACCTTGCACGGCAGGACGCAAAGGCGAGCCTCTCCACCCGCCTGCGCAAGGGCGCCGGTGTTGAAGGCGTCAAGGCCGCGCTGGTGCGGGAGCTTGGCCCCCAGTCCATCCTCAACGATCCCGGCCAACTGGCACGTTTGATCAAGGCACTCCCGGTCCCCGTCGTCCGGCCGCGTCCCATCGCCGAGGCAATCTCGTCGGCGGGTGGCATCGGTCTTGACGGCGTCGACGATCGCTTCATGCTGAAAGCGCTCCCCGGCCTCTTTGCCGCCGGCGAAATGCTCGATTGGGAAGCGCCGACCGGCGGCTATCTGCTGACCGCGTGTTTTGCCACGGGGCGAGCGGCGGCTGAGGGGATCGATGGCTGGCTGCGGACAAACGGCTGACGCCGCGATCGCGCGGATATCATATTCTCATCCAATGGAATGGCCGGGCGGCCCTCCTCCTTGCCGCCCGGCCGGTTCGTCAGGCGACCGCGTGGTTGGCCATGCGTTCGAGAGCCTTGACGAGGCCCGAGTGATCGAGACCGGCGTCGCCATTGGCGGCGCAGCTGTTGAACAGTTCCTGCGTTGCCGCCGTGTTCGGCAGCGAGACGCCGAGAGCCTTGGCCCCCTGCAGCGCCAGATTGAGATCCTTCTGATGCAGCGAGATGCGGAACCCCGGTTCGAAGCTGCGCTTGATCATCCGGTCGCCATGCACTTCGAGGATTCGCGAGGAGGCAAAGCCGCCCATCAGGGCTTCGCGCACCCGCGCCGGATCGGCACCGGCCTTCGACGCAAACACCAGCGCTTCCGAAACCGCCTCGATGGTCAGCGCGACGATGATCTGGTTGGCGACCTTGGTCACTTGCCCGTCGCCGCAATCGCCGACCAGCGTGATGTTCTTGCCCATCAGCTTGAACAGCGACAGCGCCCGCTCGAAGCTTGCCTCGGTGCCACCCGCCATGATCGACAGTGATGCGTTCCTGGCGCCGACTTCACCGCCCGACACCGGCGCGTCCATATATTCGGCGCCCGTCTCGCGAACTTGTCTGGCAAATTCCTTGGTGTCGATGGGCGAGATCGAGCTCATGTCGATGACCAGCTTGCCCTTCGACAGACCGAAAGCAACGCCGTTTTCACCGAACAGGACATCCTTCACATCCGGCGTATCCGGCAGCATCAGGATGGTGATGTCGACCTTGTCCGCCAGCGCCTTCGGGGTGTCGGCAAAACGCAGGCCGTTATCGAGAAGCTCCTGTTTCGGCGGAATGTGGAATTTGGATGTAATAACGGTGTGGCCGGCATCCTGCAGGTGGCGCGCCATCGGCGTGCCCATGATACCCAGTCCGATAAAGCCGATTGTGGCCATGATGCTTAACTCCTGATCCTGATGATGTCTGCACTACGGGCGAATTGGGTGGCGGCGAGCCAGCCAAGCCCTTCGGATGTCGTGGTGCGCGGCTTGTATTCGCAGCCGATGAAGCCGTCATATCCGGCCGCATCCAGCGTTTCGAAGACGAAGGGATAGTTGATCTCGCCGGTGCCCGGTTCGTTGCGTCCGGGATTGTCGGCGAGCTGGATATGGGCAATCTGTGTCTGGTGCCTCCTGAACGCGCCGATCAGCTCGCCCTCGGTGCGCTGCTGGTGGTAGAGATCGTACTGGATGAACAGGTTGTCGCTACCGACCTCCGCGATGATCGAGGCGGCCTGCTCCACCGTGTTGAGATAGAAGCCGGGAATATCGAAGCGGTTGATCGGCTCGATCAACAGCCGGATTCCGTGTTTGCCGAGTTCCGCCGCCGCCAGCCGCAGATTGGCAACGAAGGTGGCCGACAGCACCGCGTCCGACATGCCGGCCGGCGCAATGCCGGACAGGCAATTGATCTGCGTGCAGCCGAGCACCGTCGCATAGTCGATGGCCAAGGCGACGCCACGGCGGAATTCGTCGATCCTGTCGGGCAGGATGGCGATGCCGCGTTCGCCGCCGGCCCAATCGCCGGCCGGCAGGTTGTGCAGCACCTGTGTCAGGCCGTTGGTATCGAGCGCCGCCTTCAGCCCCTTGGCATCGAAATCATAGGGAAAGAGATATTCCACCGCAGTGAACCCGGCCTTGGCGGCCAGCGCGAAGCGGTCGAGGAACGGCACCTCGTTGAAAAGCATGGTCAGGTTTGCCGCGAACTTGGGCATGATGTTTCCTCCGTATTGTCTGTCAGTCGAGCAAGGCCATGATCGCCGTCGGTGCATCCTCACCGCGTTCGGCCAGCTCCTCGAACTCGACCACCGCATTGATGTCGGCGCCCATCGAAATATTGGTGACGCGCTCGAGGATGAACTCGATGACAACAGGCACCTGATGCTCCGCCATCAGATCCTTGGCCTTGGCGAATGCCTCCTGAAACTCGTTCGGGCTTCTCACCCGGAGCGCCTTGCAGCCCAGCCCTTCGGCCACCGCCACATGATCGACGCCGTAACCCTTCTCGGCATCGCCGGATGCGTTGATATTGTCGAAGGCGAGGCTCACCTCGAAATCCATGTTCAGCCCGCGTTGCGCCTGGCGGATGAGGCCGAGATAGGAATTGTTCACGACCACATGCAGGTAGGGCAGCTTGTGCTGGGCGCCGACAGCCAGCTCCTCGATCATGAACTGGAAGTCGTAATCGCCCGAGAGCGCCACGATCGTCCTGTCCGGATCAGCAGCCCGCACGCCGAGCGCGGCCGGCAGCGTCCAGCCGAGTGGGCCGGCCTGGCCGCAATTGATCCAGTTGCGTGGGCGATAGACATGCAGGAACTGCGCGCCGGCAATCTGGCTAAGCCCGATGGTCGAGACGTAGCAGGTGTCGCGGCCGAACGCCTTGTTCATTTCCTCGTAGACACGTTGTGGCTTTAGCGGCGTCTGGTCGAAATGCGTCTTGCGCAGCATGGTCCGCTTGCGCGCGCGGCATTCCTCCGCCCAGCCCGACCAGTCCTTCAGCTTGCCCGCTGTCTTCCATTCCGTCGCGACATCGAGGAACAGTTTCAGCGCAGCCCCCGCATCCGAGACGATGCCGAAATCGGGCGCAAAGACGCGGCCGATCTGGGTCGGCTCGATATCGACATGCACGAAGGTGCGGCCTTCCGTATAGGTCGGCACGTTGCCGGTATGCCGGTTGGCCCAGCGGTTGCCGATGCCGAGCACGTAGTCCGAGGCGAGCAGATTGGCATTGCCGTAGCGGTGCGATGTCTGCAACCCGCACATGCCGGCCATCAGCGGATGGTCGTCCGGGATCGTCCCCCAGCCCATCAGCGTCGGGATAACCGGGATGCCGGTGATCTCGGCGAATTCGGTGAGCAGATCCGACGCATCCGCGTTGATGATTCCGCCGCCGGCAACGATCAGCGGCCGCTCCGCCGCGTTCAGCATGGCGATCGCCTTTTCGGCCTGCGCCCGCGTCGCGGAGGGTTTGTAGGCCTCGAGTGGCGCATAGGTGTCGATATCGAACTCGATTTCGGCCAGCTGTACATCGACCGGCAGGTCGATCAGCACTGGACCGGGACGCCCCGAGCGCATCAGGTGGAACGCCTTCTGGAAGACGAACGGCACCAGCGCCGGCTCCATCACGGTGACTGCCCATTTGGTCAGCGGCCCGGCGATCCTGGCGATATCGACCGCCTGAAAATCCTCCTTGTCGAGCCGGGCGCGTGGTGCCTGGCCGGTGATGCAGAGGATCGGGATCGAATCCGCCTGAGCCGAATAGAGCCCGGTGATCATGTCGGTGCCGGCCGGCCCCGACGTGCCGATGCAGACGCCGATATTGCCGTGTTTGGCGCGGGTATAGCCTTCCGCCATATGGGACGCACCCTCGACATGCCGCGCCAGGATATGACGCACCGAGCCGCGCGCCTTCAGCGCCGAGTAAAAGGGATTGATTGCAGCCCCCGGAACCCCGAAGGCGCAATCGACGCCTTCCCTCTCCAGAACCAGAACCGCCGCATCGACTGCGCGCATTTTCGCCATGACTGTCTCCTCCGTCGTGTGAGGATCAGGGTAGAGCTTTTTTCCGATCAGGCAATTATTGAATGGAAATCATTCCCATCATGTGGAAATAAACATTTTCAATGAATCTAGGGCAATCAGCCGCATGACAAACGCCTGGCCCCTTTCCAATGGCCCCTCACCCTAGCCCTCTCCCCGCACGCGGGGAGACGGAATGACAGAGTGCGCCGCCTGTCCTTCTTCCTCCTGTTCGATTAGCGATGAAGGTGCGGCATATCCCTTCTCCCCGTGAACGGGGAGAAGGTGGCCGACAGGCCGGATGAGGGGGCCGTTCGTGCAAGCGAGACGCCCAGACTTCACGATAATGCAATAAGCCCCAGCCCTTGAACCGAACGGAGCCGATATGCCCGCCAAGCCGCAACCATCGAAACAGGATCACCTCCGCGCAAAACCCGGCCGCAAGGCGAGCGAAAACGCCGCTCCCTCCTCCGTGCAGGTTCTCGACCGCAGCCTGAAGCTGCTCGATCTCGTCGCATCCGGTGAAGGTGCCGCCCTCACCGATCTCGCCGACCAGACCGGCATGGCCCCCTCCACCGTCCACCGGCTGCTCACGTCGCTGGGCGCACATGGCATGGTCGCCCACGATACCGAGACCGGCGCGTGGACCATCGGGCTGAAAGCCTTCGAAATCGGCAATGCCTTCCTGCGCTTCCGCAAACTCGGTACGATCAGCCGTCCCTTCCTGAAACAGCTGATGGAAAGCTCGGGCGAAACCGCCAATATCGGTATCGAGGATGGCGGCGACGTCGTTTTCATCTCGCAGGTCGAAAGCCACGCTCCGATGCGCGCCTTCTTCCGGCCCGGCCGCCGCGGCCCGATCCACGCGTCGGGCATCGGCAAGGCCATCCTCTCGACGTGGGACAACACCGACATCGAACGCCTGCTGTCGTTCCGCCCGCTTCCCCGCTTCACCGAAAAAACCCGCGACACCCTGCCCAGGCTGCTCGCCGATCTGGAAACCATCCGCGCCCGCGGCTGGTCCATCGATGATGAGGAGCATACACTCGGCATGCGCTGCCTCGCCGCCCCGATCTTCAACGAGTACGGCGAGGCGATCGCCGGGATTTCGGTGTCAGGCCCGGCGGTGCGGCTGGCAGACGAGACGCTGGCGGTACTGGGGCCGGTGGTGAAGGCCGCGGCCGACGGGGTGACGCGGGCGATGGGAGGACGGGCAGCGTAGGATCATCGCCTTTTGGGCCGATTGCAGGAACATCGAGCGCGCCCATGCATTCTATCGTCGTATTCGACGGCTACGCTGAGGACGGAGCAGGTCTGCGCACAGGCAAGCAAGATGAAGTTGTGCTCAACGAGAAGGGATGGAGACAATGGCAAAAAATACGATTTGCGTCTGGTACGACAAGGATGCCGAGGCGGCCGCGCGGTTCTATGCCGAAACATTTCCCGATAGCGCGGTGGGCGCCGTCTATCGCGCGCCCGGCGATTTCCCCTCCGGCAAGGCGGGCGACGTGCTGACGGTCGAATTCACGGTCGCCGGTGTCCCCTGTCTCGGCCTCAACGGCGGCCCCGCCTTCAAGCACACGGAGGCTTTCTCCTTCCAGATCGCCACCGACGATCAGGAGGAGACGGACCGCTACTGGAACGCCATTGTCGGCAATGGCGGACAGGAAAGCGCCTGCGGCTGGTGCAAGGACAAGTGGGGCATCTCCTGGCAGATCACCCCGCGCGTGCTGATCGAGGCGCTGGCGGTCGGCGGCGCCGAAGCGAAGCGGGCGTTCGAGGCGATGATGGAGATGAAGAAGATCGACGTCGCCGCAATCATCCGGGCGCGGCGCGGCGGTTGATCGGCATCATTCTCGAAGCTCTGTAACCGCGACTATGCCTTGCGGCTATTCCCGAAGGTCGGCCGACGTTGGCCGACCGAGCGGCAGGAGAGCCACCTCAGCAGTCTCCGCTCCATGCAGGGCGGAGACCGTTTATCCCCGCGCCACCCAGCGGTGCCATTCCTCTTCACTGCCATGGAACACGTTGAGGTCGATACGGCCTTCGACGCCGTGCGAAAGGCCGGAGCCGGAATATTGCCAGAACAGCCATTTGCGGCCCGGATAGACCTGGGACGGATGCGCCGCGACCGAGCGCAGCCAGAAGGGATAGTCCTTGAATTCGCCCGTCAGGTTGTCGCGGTAGAAGTCGGGCGCGGTGTAGATCACCGGGCGCTTGCCGTAGTGGCGCTCCAGCTTGTCCATGAACACCTGCATCTTTTCCAGCGTCTTGGCCCGCGACAGGCGGTATTTGCAGCTCGATTCGCCGTTATATTCGACGTCGATCACCGGCGGCAGCGCGTCGGGATCGCGCGGCACGTTGCGGATGAACCAGTCGGCCTGTTCGCCGGCCGTGCGGCACCAGTAGAAGAAGTGATAGGCACCCCGCTTCAGCCCGGCGTCCTTTGCCCGCTTCCAGTTCGTCTTGAACATCGGATCGAGGTGGTCGCCGCCGTCGGTCGCCTTGATATAGGCGAAGTTTGCCCCCTGCGTGCGCAGTTTCGGCCAATCCATCTCGGCCTGCCAGCGCGACACATCGACGCCGTGCACGGCCAGCTTGCGCGGCGAAGCCTTGCCGAAATTGATCGGATGCGCGTCGCGGAACTGGTGGCTGTAGATCTGCGCCCGCCGCCGGGGGCTCGCATCGGTGCCCGGGTTCTGCGGCATGACCAGCGCCACCGGCCGCTCCGCCGGAACGGCCATGCCCTCTGTCGTCATGGATTCGAAGGCCTGCGGCTGCGGCACCTGGCCGGCCCAGGCCAGCTGCTCCTGATGCGCCTCGGCCTGTGCGATGACCTGACCGACATCTGTCGTGGGAACCGGTCCGCGCGCAACCGAGCTGGTGGTTTCCTTCGACGGCAATCCGGCGGTGAGGCTGTCCGGTCCGGAACTGGAGGTGCAGCCCGCCAGGAAAAGGCCGACAAGAAGGATTGCTGGAAGAGCCGATAGACGCATTGAGAACCCGCACGCAAAACAGACAATCGGCGGCATCCGCCCCCACTGCCAATAATTGCTAACGGAAAATTACCAATAAAGATTGAATCCGATCTTTCTTACGTAAGGAGAGCAGCGATCGGGCGGCAAGACGGCCGGTGCCGGACCCTGCCGTCCATTTTTTCATCCCCGTTCATCCCCGCCGTTTCGTTCCATGCCATCATGACTTCGTTCCGCCGAGGATACACCGGTTTGCGTTGCCGGCGAGGCGGAGCCGGTGCCCGGACGGTTTGGCGAAACGCGCGTCAGATCCCCGGGGCTGCGTGAAAGGCGGTTCTCCTCCGGTTCGTGAAAGCGGGCCGGGCGTGCCGGGTAGCCACACCACGGGCGGTTCACCCCGCCGGACGGCTTTGCCGTCCATGGGTCCAG
>NZ_LGLV01000023.1 GCF_001687365.1 Pararhizobium polonicum | reverse complement strand
CTCGCGCGAACCGAAGCTGGAGGCCTTGCGGCCGCCGAACGGCACGTGGAAATCGACACCGGCCGTCGGCAGGTTGACCATCACCATGCCGGCTTCCGAATTGCGCTTGAAGTGCGTCGCATGCTTCAGGCTCGTCGTGGCGATGCCGGCCGACAGGCCGAACGGCGTGTCGTTGGCGACGCTGAGCGCTTCCTCATAATCCTTCACCCGGATGACGGAGGCGACAGGCCCGAAGATTTCCTCGCGCGAGATGCGCATCTGGTTGGTCGCTTCGGTAAACAGCGTCGGCTGCAGGTAGAAGCCCGGATTGTCGCGCTTGATCGTTTCGCCGCCGAAGGCGAGCTTGGCGCCCTCCTGCTTGCCGATGGCGATATAGTCGGTGTCGGTGGCAAGCTGGCGCTCATCGACCACCGGTCCAATGTGCGTACCAGCCTTCAGCGCATCGTCCACCACCAGCGTCTTCAGCTTCTCGGTGAGCGCTGCCACGAACCTGTCGTGGATGCCTTCGGTGACGATCAGACGCGACGATGCCGTGCAGCGCTGGCCGGTCGAGAAGAAGCCGGAATTGGCAGCGGCTTCGACAGCAACGGTGAGATCGGCATCGTCAAGCACGACCATCGGGTTCTTGCCGCCCATTTCCAGCTGGAACTTGCGGTTATGCTCGATCGAGGCGGCAGCGACGCGTTTTCCCGTGCCCGTGGAGCCGGTAAACGTGATGCCCGCCAGATCCGGGCTGTCGAGCATCGCCTGACCGACGACGGAGCCCTTGCCCATGACAAGGTTGAGCACGCCCTTCGGCAGGCCGGCACGATGCAGGATGTCGGCGATCGCCCAGGAGCAGCCCGGCACCAGTTCGGCCGGCTTGAAGATGATGGTGTTGCCATAGCAGAGCGCCGGGGCAATCTTCCAGGCCGGAATGGCAATCGGGAAGTTCCACGGCGTGATGATGCCGATGACGCCGATCGGCTCGCGGGTGATCTCGACGCCGATGTTCGGGCGCACCGAAGGCAGGGTCTCGCCGGCCAGACGCAGCGCTTCGCCAGCGAAGAAATCGAAGATCTGGGCGGCACGGATGGTTTCGCCGATGGCTTCCGGCAGCGTCTTGCCTTCTTCGCGGGCAAGCAGGTTTCCAAGCTCTTCCTTGCGGGCGAGAATCTCGTCGGCGGTCTTCTTCAGGATGGCGTGGCGCTCGAGGATGCCCGAACGCGACCAGGCCGGAAACGCAGCCTTGGCAGCGGCGATCGCGGTCTTTGCATCGTCGGCGCTGGCGCTGGCATAAAGACCGACCACTTCCTTCGTGTTCGAAGGATTGATGTTTTCAACGCCGTTGCTGCCGACCCATTCGCCGGCAATCAGGTTGTGATGGAGTGTCACAAGCGTTCCTCTATCCATTCAGCTATCTGTGCGAAATCGTTCATCGATCCGTATTCAAATCAAAGCAGTCCGCGACGTGCGAGATTGCGCATGAGATGGGATGCTCCAAAACTCCAGGGCGCGCACTCCGTCGAATGGCGAACGCGATTACTCAGGCTGCCGAGTTTGGAGTTTGAAATCGTAACGATGTCATCGATCTTGTGGGTGAACCCCTGCCCCGGCACATCACGATCCTCGATGGGCGCGAACAGGGTGCCCATGAACAGGACGAAACCGTCGGGATATTGGTGATGACGGCCTGCGGCCTGCGAAACCAGATCAAGCGGGTCACGACTGATTTCCCGCATCGAACTCAGACCATCGAGCACGAACCCATCCGTTCCCTCGACGCGAAGCTCGACTTCGGCCGCGCGAACGTCATCGATTCCATAACTCTCGTCAAACAGCCGGATGAACGGGCCTATGGAACAGGACGCATTGTTGTCCTTTGCCTTGCCGAGAAGAAGGGCCGAGCGGCCTTCCACGTCACGCAAGTTGACATCGTTGCCGAGTGTCGCGCCTTTGACGACGCAACCGCTATCGACGACGAGAACCATCTCGGGCTCTGGATTATTCCAGCTTGAAACCGGATGCAGTCCCACGTCGGCTCCGTGGCCAACCGAGGACATCGGCTGCGCCTTGGTAAACACCTCTGCATCGGGACCAATACCCACCTCAAGATATTGGGACCACAGGCCAGCCTTGATCAGTTCGGCTTTGACAGTGGCCGCTTGCGGCGAACCTGGCTTGATATCCTTCAGACTGTCGCCGACCACTGCGCTCACACGTTGTCGGATGTCGTGGGCCAGTGCCGCGTTTCCAGCCGACCGCTCCTCTATGACGCGTTCGACCATCGAGCGCGCGAAGGTGACCCCGCAAGCCTTGATCGCCTGAAGGTCGATCGGCGCCAGCAGATGCGCGACGTTTGGGTCCGCCGTGCGATTCAGAAAGCTCTCGACAGGCCCGAGGGACGTCCCTTTCGCAGCCCGGACATATGATACGAGATCAGGGCGCTCCATGAGGTCGCGCATCGTCGGCGCCACCGCAGACGTTATATCCTCGAGTTGTCCATTGCGGATCGTGACAAGCGCGGGTCCGCCACATTCGGGCAACCATGCCCGCCCTACGAATGTACCTTCGCCATAGGGCATCAGTGTTCCTCCTGCGGCAGGATGCGCATGATGGCTTCAATCTCAACGGTCACGCCGTTGGGAAGCGAGCCCATTCCGACAGCCGACCGGGCATGTTTGCCGCGTTCTCCAAGCACGGCAACGAGCAGATCGGAGCAACCGTTGATGACCTCCGGATGCCGCGTAAAATCGGGAGTGGCCCGCACCATGCCGAACAATTTCAACACCTCGACATTGGCAAGACCGCCTACCGCCCGGTTGGCGGTGGCCAAAAGGGCAAGCCCGACAGTACGTGCATGTTGATACGCCTCTTCGACCGTGACGTCGGAGCCGACTGTGCCGGTAATCCAGGCACCGGCGGACGATCTTGGCCCCTGCCCCGAGAGATAGAGGATATCGCCGCATAAGCGGAACGGAACGTAGTTGCCGCCGGGCGAGAATTCTTCTGGAAGCTCAAGCTGGAGCGCGCGCAGCCGCTCGTGCGGGCCGTCAATTTTGTCAGCCACGGTCATTGCCCTACGTTGCGCCGGATATCGGCGGCAATCTTTTCGCCGATCATGATGACGGACAGATTGGTGTTGGCCTGGCAGTCGAGCGGCATGATCGAGGCATCCGCCACGCGCAGACCAGCGAAGCCACGGACACGACCACCGGTATCGACAACGCTGCCGGGGTCTCCAGTTCCGCCCATGCAGCATCCTCCCGTCCCATGCTGCGCATCGGACGACTGTTCGAGCAGGAATTCATCGACCTGATCGTCGGTGGCCGCATCGAGCCAGGACAGGGGCAGGTCGCTGTCGCCCAGCAGCATCCGTTCGGTGATCTGTTGCAGCGCCGGCTGCTTGGCGATCTCACCGAGATGACGGTAAGCAAGACGCATCCGCTGAAGATCGAGCGGATCATCAAGCATGTTCTCATCGATAACAGGCTGGTCGGACATCAAGGGCGATGACAGCCTGACGCTTCCCCGGCTCTTGGCCTCCATGAGGATGAGGTTGATCATCGATTCACCGAACTGGGCGCTGTCGGATTCGACACCGATCCCACCATGGTTCATGGCGTTGTAGAGGATGTCGTGCGGTACGCCACCCGGAACACCCGAACTCATTTTTACACAGCAATTGGTGTGGCGCTGGTTCGGGTCGGTCGCCTTGAACTGAGGCTTCAGCTTCAGCTCGATCCGGCAATAGGGATGGTCGAAGAACCCCTCCCCGACCGGAAGATCGGAAACGACTTCGATACCGTGCTGCGCCAGCAGGGCGGATGGCCCGATGCCCGAGCGTTGCAGGATCGTCGGCGAATGGATCGCGCCGGCGGACAGGATGACGAGGGGTGCGCGGAATTCATGACGCTCCCCCTGGACCACGGCGACGACGCCGATCGCGATCTGCCCATTGAGCAGAACTTTGTCCACCTGCGCATCGCCGATAATCGTCAGGTTTGCCCTGTCCCGCGCCGGCTCGAGATAACCGTCGCTGACCGCAACCCGCTTGCCGTCGCGGCTGTTGATGGCGAAGGTGCAGACGCCTTCGGCATCCGGGGCGTTGAGATCGTCGCACCAGCGGTGACCGAGTGCCATGGCGCTGTCGCGCATGGCCTTGTCAACGTTGCCCCATGTTTCGAACGGAGCGCGATAGATCGGAATGGGGCCTCCCTTGCCGTGATAATCCGCCACGATGGGATCATCCTCGAGCTTCTTGAAAAACGGCAGAACATCGTTGCCGGACCAGCCATCGCAGCCGATGTCGGCCCAACGGTCAAAAGCATGCAGCAGGCCGCGAATGGCGATCTGGGCGTTGACGGCGGTGGACCCGCCCAGCCCCTTGCCGCGCCAATAGATGCGATGGTCCTGGCGCTTGGTGCGTCGTGCCATCAGATCCGTGTACATGTACCGATCCTGAAAGTGCTTCGGCAGGATCAGGTTGAACGGGTTTGCGCTCTGCATCTCCGGGGGCTGCTCGGCGCTACGATAGCTTGGGCCGGCCTCCAGCAGCAAAACGCGGCGATCCGCATCCTCGCTCAGTCGAGCGGCCAGAACGGCGCCGGCAGAACCGGCACCAACAACGATGACATCGTATTCCATTGGTTGTTCCCATCTTTTGGTCGCGGGTCGCCTTTTGACGCCGCGACGGAATTGCATTGCCCCTCCGGGCGGGTCCGAGGTCAGTTCAGAATCTGTGCGGACATGCCACCGTCCGCGATGATGTCGGTTCCGGTGATGAACCGGCTTTCCGGCGATGCAAGAAAGAGAACCGCGGCCGCGATGTCTCCCGGCATGCCCGGCTTGCCGCCCGGCAGAACGCGCGCGAAAACTTGCCGCGTCGCGTCCGTCTCAAAATTTCCTTCAGTCGCCGGCGTCGTCACCGGGCCCGGCGCCACCATGTTGACCGTGATTTCGAACGGCGCGAGATCGACGGCCGCAGCTTTGGTCAGGAGACGCACGCCGCCCTTGCTGGCGACATAGGGTGCTGCATGTCGTTCTGCCGCAAACGAGTTGACCGAGCCGATCAGAATGATCCGCCCCTTTGTGCCTTGCTCGATCATTCGCCTGGCAGCCGCCCGGCAAACCAGAAACGAACCCGTCAGGTTGGTGTCGATGTATTTCTTCCAGGTCGCCAGAGTGAGGTCCTGAAACGGCCCGCTTCCGCCGAGAGCTGCCGCGGAGTGCACCACGATATCGATCGCACCCCATCGCTCCATGATGAGATCAAAGGCGCGCTCGACAGCGCTCTCGTTGCAGACATCACAGACTTCATGCATCCGTGTGTCCGACGTCTCGCGCGTCGCTCCTCCAAGCGTTCTGTCCAGAATGGCGACACGCGCGCCCTCGGCAGCGAACGCCTGGGCAGATGCCGCGCCGATGCCGCTGGCGCCTCCGGTGATAACAACGACTTTCCCATCGAATTTCGCCATTTATCCGGGCCCTCCTTCTATATGTTGGCAAGGTCGAGGGCCACCGGGGGCTTCATCGACCTGATGGAAGCCATCGCCACCTGCGCATGACGGGTTCCGCCGGACAGCACGAACATGCCATGCCCCGGCAACAGCGCGTCGAACGCGCGGGCGGCAAGACTTTCTATGCTGCCGCAGGATTGTGCGACGTCGAAATCGTCGGTCGCCTGGTAGATGATGCGGCCGGAGTGGAAAAGCGCATCACCCGAGACGAGGGACGTCACGCCTCCCAACTCGACGATGTAGGACATGTGATCGGCGCTGTGGCCGGGCGTCGAAACCGGCGTAACCGTCATCCGTCCGATCGTCATTGCTTCCCCCGGCGCGACGATCCCGTCAGGTCTGGGGGACCTATAAGTGTAGTCGGGCGGATAGACGCCGGCGGCCCTTGCCTTGTCCAGGCTTATGCCTTTTTCTCCCGCGGCCATCACTGCAGCCGTATCCGCTCCACACAACAGCTTGGCGCCATGCTCAGCCACAATGGCTGCGGCGCCTGCGGAGTGATCCGCATGACCGTGCGTCAGAAACACATGCGTCAGACCGCCGAGAGACAACCCGTCCCGCTCGATCTCGGCATAGATTCGCTCCATTGCGCGTCCGGCACCGGTGTCGAAGAGGACCAGCCCCTCGCCCGTATCGAACAGATAGCAATTGCAGTCGAAGTCATCGGTGAGCGAGCAACCCTGCACGCCCGACGCGACCAGATAGGTGTCTTTGGCAATTCGCATATGCTTTTTCCGTCCAACCTTTATTGACCGGTTTCCCGCGCGTAGTCCGCCAGCCGCTCCATGAAGTCGAGGCAGCGGTGGAGCTGATCGATCTCGATCCATTCATCCGGGGCGTGCGCCTGCTGGATGTCCCCTGGGCCGCAAACAACGGTGACGAAGCCCGCCTCCTGATAAATGCCGGCCTCCGTTCCATAAGATACGGCCAAAGCCCGATTTTGCCCCGCAAATTTCATCGCAAGGGCTGTCGCCTGCGATTGCGGATCCCCCACCAAGGGCGGCGTATCATAGACAAGACGCGTGACAATGGATGGCACCAGATGTCCCGAGGCTCGATAGGTTTCAAGTTTCTCTGAGACGTGGCACTCGAATGCCTGCCTGATATCGACGAGCTGCCCAGGAAGGATCGGACGAATTTCCCAGTCAAAAGCGCAATTGGCGGCGACGATGTTGCGAACCTGACCGCCAGTTATCGCGCCGACATTGATCGATGGATATGCGTAGGGAAAGGCCTCATCCGCCTGTTTGGTTGCCTGATGCGCGCCAAGCGATGTCAGCGCTCCGATCAATTCCCCGGCAATCTGGATGGCGCTCTGGCCGAGATGAACCTGGGACGAATGTGCCGCCTTGCCGACGATCTCGGTGGTGAAACCGACCGAGCCCTTGTGGCGATCCACCACAGCCATGGATGTCGGCTCCCCCACAAAGATCGCCGCCGGCCGGATGCCCCGCTGCTTCAGGAACTCGACCAATTCCCGCGCTCCCAGGCAACCGACCTCCTCGTCGAACGTGATGGCGAGATGAACGGGATGGCGAAGGCTACCATGTTGAAACAGCGTGGCGGCAGCCATCGCACAGGCGACGAAGCCCTTCATGTCCGTCGTGCCGCGGCCATAGACTTTGCCGCCTTCCCGGGTCAGGGAGAATGGTGGCCTCGTCCATTCCTGGCCGGTCACCGGCACGACATCGATATGTCCCGAGAGAACAAGGCCACCTTCGCTGCCTTCACCGAAGCTGATCCAGAGATTGTCCTTCTCCTGTTCCGGGCTCGGCAGCCTTTCGATCGTCGCCCCGAAGCCGGAGAGGTATTCGCAGATGTAGTCGACGACGTCCCGGTTCGAGACCGAGCTGATGGACGGAAAGGAAACGAGCTTGTCGAGAACAGCGATCGCTGTTTCGAGAAGGGTGTCGACGTCGCCCGTCGCGCGCTCCTGTATGGCAGGGTTGACAGTCACTTGGTATTTTCCTTGAGAAATTTGCGCCGAGCCGAAACGATCCCGGCATCACAGAGAAGAGCTGCGATCACGAGCGCGCCCTTCATGAGATCGAGGCTGGACGGATCGATGCCGACCACGCGCAGTGCATTTGAAAACAGGCCGACGATCAGCGTACCGGCGACGACACCGAGCACTGTACCGCGGCCGCCGAAAATACTGGTCCCCCCCAGGACGCAGGCAGCGATGGCGTCCAGCAACAGCGACTGTCCCCCGACATTGGGCGTTACGATCGGCGTTCTGGCAACCAGCATCACGGCCGACAGGAATGTGAAAGCCGACGCGACGACATAGGTCATCAGGAGGACCTTGCCTGTCGGCACGCGGGCCAGAGCCGCGGCAGCGGGATCGGAACCGGTCGCGTACACCCGAAGACCGAAACGCGTTTGATGCATCAGTGCATAGGCAATCACTGTGATCAGGCTTGCAGCCACAAGGGAAACCGGAACCCCGCCGAGCCTGGCGATCCCCAGGAATTTAAGCGAAGGATCAGACAGGATATAGACGCCGCGTTTTGCCAGGAGAAGCGCCACGCCCTGAATGCACGACATCGTTGCCAGAGTTGCGACAAAGGCGGGAACACGCAGAACGCTGATCAAAAACCCGTTGATCATGCCGATGAACAGAACCGCTGAAAGACCGGAAAGCAAAGCAAACGGCAGATCGAGCCCCATGCTGAACGCGCTGGCGATAACGATGCTGCCAAGTGTCACCGTTATTCCGGCAGACAGATCGATGCCACCGGTCAACAACACGATGAAGGCTCCGAGAGCAAGCATGAGGACAGGTACGCTCTGCGTGAGGATGTTGATGAGGTTCTGGGACGCCAGGATCCGCGCATCGATGACACCGCACGCGAGGATGGTCGCAACCAGAAGCGCGATGGGTCCGATATTCGCCAAGAGCTTGCTTCGCGCGTTCATGACTGCGCCCCCTTTCGGCTTTCTTCAGTCGAACCGAACGCGAGTTCCATGACGTCACGTTCACTGGCGCCGCGCGGCAATTCCCCGACGCTGCGTCCCTCGCGAATGACGACGATGCGATCGGAGACGCCCAGCAGTTCAGGAAGCTCACTCGAGACGAGAAGAATGGCAGCCCCGGCAGCTTTCAATTCGCCGATGACCTTGTGAATCTCTGATTTTGCGCCGACATCCACGCCGCTCGTCGGCTCGTCCAAAAGAACGATGCCCGGATTGACCGCAAGCCATTTGCCGATGACGACCTTCTGCTGATTGCCACCGGACAGGGTACCGACTTTTTTTGTCGGAACGGGCGGACGGATATCAAGCTGCCGGATCAACCGGTCGGCCATGGCCTTCGCACCGGAAGTCGACACCACGCCTACCTTGCTGTGACGCCGCATCCAGACCAGACCGAGATTGTCGGCGATGCTGAGGCCGCCGACGATACCTTCGACATGGCGGTCTTCCGGTATGAAGGCGACCCCCGCTTTTGCGGACTGCAGCTGATCACCCGACTTCAGAGCCTGACCGCGCAGGAACACTTCGCCCGTAGAATAGCGATCCATGCCGGCGATGCAGCGCAAGATGTCGGATCGTCCGCTGCCCATCAACCCCGCCAGTCCAACGACTTCGCCCTGCCGAACGGTCAGGGACACATCATGCAGAAGGCCGCCGGAGAGGTTTCTGATATCAACCATGTTCTTTCCGATGGTTGCAGCGCTCCAGGGAAAGACATTTCCGAGATCACGGCCGACCATCATGTGAACGAGTTGCCGTTCCGACATGGTCGACAACGCCACGTCGCCGACGAGCTTGCCGTCTCTCAGGATGATGGCGCGCGATGCGAGCTCGCGAACTTCCTCCATCTTGTGCGAAATATAGAGAACGGCGCATCCCTTTGCCTTGAGCTTGCCGATAATCGTGTAAAGCTGGTCTCGCTCGCGGTTGCTCAGAGCACTCGTCGGCTCGTCCATGACCACCAACCATGCCGATGCCATCAACGCCTTGGCGACTTCCAGCATCTGGCGCTGCCCGACCGTCAGCTGGCGTACGGGCGTATCGACATCGCAATCCAGACCGACTTCACGCAATGCCTCCGCAGCCTTGCTGCGCATGACGGAGCGCCGCAACCAGAAACCACTACGTACGGGTTCGCGGCCAAGTGACAGGCTTTCGGCAACCGTCAGGTCGGGAACAAGACTGAAATGCTGGTGAATGACGGCAATGTCCTGCCGCTCGTCGTTACCGCCTGCACGATCGAGTCCGGAAAATTCGACAGTGCCTTCCTCTGCGGAATGGACACCGGAAATGCACTTGATCAATGTCGACTTACCGGCACCGTTCTCGCCCATCAGCGCGACGACCTCGCCACTGTTCAGTTCGAAGGAGATATTGCTGAGAACCTTGACGCTGGCGAAGCTTTTCGAAAGACCGGTGACTTTCAGCGAGCGCTTCGCATCGCGCGGATCGGCGACGTTCGCATCGGCTGCCGGCGTGACTTTCTTCGCTCCCGGAGCTCCCCACGGCACTCCGCCACGTGCCAGGACCGCACCGAGGATCAGGGCGCCGGACACCATGTAGATGACCTGTTGGGAAACCTGCAGGAACGACAGGCCACTGTTGATCGTGCCGATAGCGATGGCACCGAGCATCGTGCCCGCGACGGAACCCTTGCCGCCAGCCAGACTTGCACCGCCGACGACCGCAGCCGTGATGGCCGCAAATTCCAGCCCCGTTCCGGCCAGAGGTTGCGCGGACCCCAGGCGGCCGATACCGATGATGGCCGCGACGCCGGCGGAAGCTCCGCAGAGAATGTAGGTAATCGTCTGGGTCTTCTTGACGCTGATGAGGGAAGCCTGAGCGGCGTTTCCATTGCCGCCGACGGCATAGATCGAGCGTCCCAAGACCGTCCTTTTCAGCAGGAAAGTCCATGCGGCGCAAAGTAACGAAGCTATAAGCAATCCGGCAGGCAAGCCAAGCACCGTTGCCTGCCCGGCCCACAGCATCAGCGCATTGCTGACAGGAATGCTAGACGCGTGCGAGATGCTCAGGGCCGCGCCCTTGGCAAGGGCCATCGTGCCGAGACTGGCGACGAACGAACTGATGCCGAAGCCGGCGATCAGGATCGCATTGATGCCGCCGAAAGCTGCGCCGACCGAAACGGCGGCAAGAAAGCCGAGAACACCGGAATCCGACGCCTCAATGACCATCGCGGCCACGATGCCGGCCGATGCCATCGTGCCGCCGACAGAAATGTCGATACCGCGCGCGATGATGACGCCGGTCATACCGAATGCGACGACGGCAACGATGGCGCTTTGCTGGCCGATATTGAGGAGATTGCCGAGCGAAAGAAACGAAGACTGCGCAAATGTAAACGCTGCAACCGCGAGGAAGATCAGCGCGACGAGCAGAAGCTCGTCGCGCATTTCCGTGAGGTTGCCAAGTTTGCCAGCCGTCGAACCATTGCCGGGAGGTTTTGAAGTGATCTTGGCCACGTCATTGTCCTCGGGTTTGGTTCAGTTTTCTACGCTCATTGCAGACGTGGGATTCTTCGGGCCAAACTCGTTGGAGTAGTCGACGCCAACTTCCTTTGCCTTTTCCGGCGTGATCGTGGTCAGCTTCTGGCCGACCTTTGCGAGTTCTGCAGCCGAAGCGTCGGTCGCAATGAAGTGGGTCGGCATATAAAGGTCCCTGGGAAGCTTTTCGCCATTGGAAAGACGGGCGGCCACAGCAACATTCCAGTAGCCGACGCGATAGGCACCGGTCAGGACGTCCAGCGACATCGCGCCGCTTTCCATCAGAGGCGCCATTTCCGCGTCGCCGTCATAACCGGCGATTTTCAGCGTCTTTCCCGCTGCCTCGGCAACCGAATTTGCACCCAGGCACATCGTGTCGGAAATGCAGGACAGCCCCTTCAGATCAGGATAGGTGGTCAGCCAGGTCTGAGCGACGTCCGCCGCCTTTGACGGATCCCAGCCGGCCGGCTGAATGCCGACGACCTTCACATCCGGAAACTCCTTGGCGAGCGTATCCGTAAAACCCTTTTCCCGCGTGTCGGAGACGTAATTGCCGCGCGCACCGATCAGGAGGGCGACCTCGCCCTTGCCGCCGATGGAGTGCGCGAGCGCACGGGCGACTTCGGCCATGTTTCCATAGTCTGGATAGAGGGTCGCGTAGTTGCCTGCCGCTTCAACCTTGTTACCCATCGTGATGACGTTGATCCCGGCATCCTGCGCCTTCTTGATGACAGGAACCAGAGCATTCTTGTCGAGCGGATCGATCAGGATGGCGCTCGCCTTTTGATTGATGAAGTTCTCGATCAGCGAAACCTGCTTTTCCGGGCTGCCTTCCGCACTCTGCCAGGACGTCGTCACGCCATAGTCGGCGGCGGCCTTGTCGCCGGCTTCCTGCATGCGAACGAAGAAGGAGCTTTGGAGATCGATTGCGACGATGCCGATCAACTTGTCCTGCGCAGCGGCAGGTGAGACATAGAGTGCGATACCCGCTGCGGAGGCGAACATGATCCTGGTCAATTTTGCGATAGTCATTTTGTTTCCCTCTGGATGACAACCCGTTGTGATGGCGATTTTGATTCTATCCCTCTCGAGCCGCCAATGACCTCGGAGTGTTAATTCAAAGCACCACATTTTGTTTTACATGTAAAGTGCAATTCGTATATGAAACGAACATTGCCAAACGAAGGAGACCTGTTAATGTCAGATGAAGAGTTGAGCACGGACAAATCCTACTCGGCGCCGGCAT
Organism: Pararhizobium polonicum; assembly: GCF_001687365.1. GTDB lineage: Bacteria > Pseudomonadota > Alphaproteobacteria > Rhizobiales > Rhizobiaceae > Pararhizobium > Pararhizobium polonicum. Next base: position 41,759 of record NZ_LGLV01000023.1, on the reverse strand, counting down.
TGGAAAAGGGCCTCGATATTCTTGAGAGCCTTGCGGAGAAGGAATCCGCCGTGTCGCTGCGGGAATTGGCCGAACGGCTCGGCAAGAGCAAGAACGAGATATTCCGGATGATCCATGTTCTGATTGCCAGGGGTTATGTACAGCGCGACAGCGATACCGACGAATTGAGCTTGAGCCCCAAGCTATTCGCCCTGGGACTTCGAACGCCGCAATCACGAACGTTGCTCGAGAACGCCTTGCCGGAGATGCGAAAGCTTGCCGAAGACGTCAACCAGGCGCCCCATCTGGTCGTCATCTACAAGGGACGGACAGTCATCATCGGATCCATCCCAACGAATTCGGACGTCACCTTCAATATTCACCTCGGTTATGGCCGCCTTGCCTCGGAAGCTGCGAGCGGCCGCGTGATCATGGCCTTCCAGCCGGACGAAAAACGACAGATCATGCTGAAGGACTGCGACGCTCAGCTCGGGAAGAAAGTCGACAGAAAAGCGATCACCGATGTTCTCGATGGCATCGTCGAACGCGGCTACATCCTTGGGAAGAGCACGGACTTCGTTGGCATCACGGACATCTGCTGCCCGATCATCGACGCTGACGGAAACGCGGTTGCGAGCATCATCATTCCCCATGTCGACCGCGTGGCCGACACCCAGAACCTAACCGATGTGGTCGATGCCGTGAAGCGCGCATGCGAACGCATCTCGCATCGATTATAAAATCTCGAAAGGAAAAGACGTTGACCATCATCGATTTGCCGACGCCACAGGACCTGGTCCTCGACTCCACGACCCGAGGCGTGCCGCCAGGTATTTCGTTGCATGATAGCGCCATCACATCGGAACACTGGTCTCCGCTCGACGGAAGCATGACACTGCCGGTTATGACCCTTGACCAGTCTGTACTGCTTGCAAACACGAACCACTTTCTGGCGTTTGCAAAAGATGAAGGCGTCTTTCTGGCACCGCATGCCAAGACGCCGATGATGCCGCAATTTGCAGCATCGCTTGTCGCAAGAGGTGCGTGGGGCGCAACGGTCGCCAATGTTCAGCAACTGTCTGCGATGCAGGAACAGACCATAAGCGACATTATCTATGCCAGCCCTCCCGGGGGGCGCATAGGCGCTTCCCATCTTGCCGCAGCGATCGGTCGCCGCCCGGCCTCGAAAGTCTTCGTATTCCTGGATTCCGTCGAGACCGTAGATGCACTGCATCAGGCGCTCGCACGCGTCGATGGCGCCTGTGCCTACGGCCTCGTCGAGGTTGGCTTTGGCAGAACCGGCGCCCGCAACCTCGCAGCATCCATTGCCATACGCGACGCAATCCTGTCCACAAAAGGGCTGATCGCGTTGGCCGGCGTCGCGACCTACGAGGCCGCAGCGGTGGTCAAGGATGTCGATCATCGCAAAACGTTCGATCGACTTTTCAAGCTTGTGGAGGAGACATTTCTCAGCGTCCACGATGCAGTGTCCAACGATACCCCGCTGATTATCAGCGCCGGCGGTTCGACCTATTTCGACGACGTTATCCGGGCGCTGCGACCACTTTCGAAGAAATACGACGTGCCGCTCGTACTTCGCTCAGGTGCCATCTTCTTTTCCGATGACGGTCTTTACAGCCGGGCGTTCGAAGCAATGGCAAAACGCGGATTTGCCGCGCCAATCGCCCGTGCGATCAGGCCGGCCCTTTCACTATGGGCCGAGATCATCTCCCGGCCGGAACCGGGTCTGGCCATCGCAGGATTCGGAATGCGTGACGCGCCGAACGATCAGGGCCTCCCGGTCATTCGCCGCGTTTTTCGCAACGGCAGCGACATCGGTATCGGCGGCGAACAACTGCCGGTCGTCGACAAGCTCAACGATCAGCACGCCTTCATCGGCAGCGGTGCAGTTGATGATGTGCGCGTCGGAGATGTTCTGGAGCTTGGCATTTCCCATCCATGCACTGCGTTTCAACGCTGGAATGCCGTCTACGCAACCGACGAAAGGCACGTTGTTCAGGCCGTCCTCAGAACCCATTTCGGTTAGAATTCACGTAGGAGACAGCAGCAATGGGTAACACCACGAACAGCTTTGTTCTGTCGGCAGACGGCATAGAGGTTACGCTCGATCTCGATGTCGGCCATATCTCGTCCTTCATCGTCAGGCGCTACGGGCGGACATTTTCCCCGTTCCACAGAGCGCCATGGATCGACGAGCCGCTCGATGCCTCTACTCCCCCTCACCTGCAAAGATTATCGATCGATTTCTTCTGCGCGCCGTTCGGGCAATCGGATGTCGAGTCGGCTCCCGCCCATGGCTGGTCGGCCAACGCTCCCTGGGTTTTGACGGACCTGGAAAGGCTGCCGAACGGGTCGCGCGCAACCTTCGTGCTGTCACGGACCATCATGTCCGCCACATTGACGAAGACGTGCACGGTCAAGGATGGCCACCCATTTCTGTATCAATCGCATCGGTTTGACGGTGGCATAGGCCGCTTGCCGGTCGCCTATCATGCGATGGTCGATCTGCCCCATGGTGGCATTCTGTCCGTCTCCCCCAAAATACGTGCCGAGACCATGCCCGACAGGCTGGAAACCGACGACATCAAAGGCAGATCCATCCTAGCTTACCCCGCTTCGTCAGATGATTTGAGGACGTTTCCGCGCGAGGATGGCGGCGTCTCGGATCTTCTGCGCTACCCTCTCGATGATCGTCACGTCGATCTCGTCATGCTTCACGAACAACCGTCGAATCCGTTGGGATGGGCCATTGCGGCGCGGCCGGTCGAACGCGACATGGCGATTGTCCTGAAACCACCGGGCGTTCTTCCCAGCACCGTGCTCTGGTACTCGAACGGCGGCCGGCACTACGCGCCCTGGAACGGCCGTCACCACGGCGTTCTGGGCATCGAAGAGGCAAGGACGTTTTTCGGTTACGGCCATAAAGCCTCGATTGCACCGAATGCGCTGTCGGGCTCGGGTATTGAGACATCGCTGTCTGTGGTGGAAACACGCGAGGTCAGAACCGTGATCGGTGCAGTCGAAATGCTTGCCGATGGCCTCGTTCGATCCATCACACCGGGCAATGACACGCTGCAGATAACAGGTGGAAAAGGCGAAACGATCGACATCCCTTTCGATACTGCATTTCTGTTTGAAGCATGAGGTTCATGCCCTTTGCTCGCCGCCTCCATCATCGCCTTTCGCCTGTTTGATGCCAAGGGCGCCGGTTGCCAGCAAGCTGACCGCGACAATCGGCAGGCAGGCGCCGAAGGCCCAGCGGATGCCGATATGTTCGGCGACAAAACCGAGAAGAGGCGGTGCGAGCAGGAAAAGCACGAAGGTGATCTGTGCAAGTGCCGCAACGTTGACAGCTGCGGAGCGATCGGTTCGCTGAGCGGCAGCGGACATGGCCAGCGGAAACAAGACACTGGTGCCAACGCCCATCAAGAAGAATCCCGCCAGTGCGAACACGGCGCCGGGTGCCAAGAGAACGGCCAGAACACCCGCCATGAGGATGCACAGCATGACGCGTGCGACTTTCACAGGCGAATACCGCTCAACGAAACCATCGGCAAAGAAGCGAAAGAACGCCTGGCTTCCGGCACCGGCTGCAGCCGCGAAGCCGGAGAGGAACGGCGACACGTCGAATTCCTTGCGCATGTAGATCGCCGACCAGTCTGCGCCTGCCCCTTCCAGCACCATGGCCGAAGCGCTGACGGTGACGAGGACGAGGATCCCGAAGGTCGGAAATGCGAAAAGCGGCGCCGCCTGCTCTTCATGCACTGTGACGCGGGGTGGTGCCGGCTGGATCGTCGATAGCAGAATGGCCGTGACTGCGCAGATCACCGGCACCATCAGGCACAGCTGCAGGGTCGGCGGCAGCCCGGTCTGGGCAAAACCGGCACTGACCAGGCCGGCTGTAAAGAAACCGAAACTCCAGAAGGCATGGCAACGGTTCATGATGCGCCGGCCGACGAGGTTTTCAACGCGGTCGGCCTCGAGATTCAGCACAAGCTCGAGCATTCCCATATTCAGGCCGACAGGGACAAGAAGAACAAAAAACAGCAGCGGACTGGATGCGCTGCTCGCCAGCGCGAACAGAACCGACAGCGCCGGTATAAACGTGAGGATAATCATGCGCGCGTCGAATTTCGCTGCAAAGCGTCCGCCGAAGGTCAAGGATAGCAGCGTTCCCGCCGCTATGCCGATAAGCGCGCCGCCCAAAGCCCCCTCGCCGACAGCCATGTTCTTCTGGATATCGGGCAGGCGAGGATAAAGAGATCCGATACAGGCCGCATAGGTGAAGAAGGCGGCAAAGATTTGTTGCTGAGGTGGCAACGCAAGCGCAAATCGCATGAAATAGGCCTTCCGGATGCTGGCAACGCAACACCCGCAAGCAGCGGCCGTTGCGAAGTAAAAAGGCTTTCGCCTGTCTGAAAAGGAAGGGCCACCGCAGCATTTGGTGCTGCAGTGGCCCTGTTTGCCGATAGGATTTTCAAGCTACCCCATTCTTGCGCGACCGGATCATCAGGTAAAGCCCGAGGATGGCAGCGAAGACGGCGATATTGATGATCGAGGACAGGGCGTAGAGTTCCGGCTTGACCCCGTAACGCAGCGCACCCCAGGCGACCGACGGCATGGTCGGTGTCGCCCCCAGCAGATAGAACGAGATATCGAGACCGTTGAGCGACAGAACGAAGGCGACGATCAGGCTGCCGAGAATGCCGGACCATGTCAGCGGCAGCATCACTTCGATGAAGGCCCGGAACGGAGAGGCACCGCAGACGATAGCTGCCTCGTTCATCCGCCAGTCGTATTTGTAGAGCATGGCGGCCATGATCAGAAAGCTGAAGCTGAAGCAGTGGACCGAATTGGCGATGATCGCGCTCACCATGTTTCCCTGCAGTCCGAACACCAGATAGTAGAGCGACATGCTGGAAATGCCGAGCAGGATTTCCGAAACGAACAGCGGGCCGGCGAAGAAGACGGCGTAGAACAGCGTCCGCTTTCCGCCGAAGCGCAGCACGCCGACCGTGGCGAGGAAGCCGAGCACCGTGGACAGGATCGACGTACAGGCTGCAATGATCAGGCTGTTGACGAAGGCGCTCTGGTAGACCGAATTGGTGTAGAGCCGCACATAGCTGCCGGTGTTGAATTCCGGCGGATACGGGAAGTTCGGATGGCTTGAGAGCGAGGCGAACAGGATGTGCAGGATCGGCATGTAGAGGAAACAATAGGCGACAACCAGCACGCTCCCCATCGCCCATTTACCGAGATTTTCCTTGAAGACAATCATATCCATAATCAACGCCCCAATCCGGTAAAGCCCGTGCGGCGCAGGTTGACACCGAGGCTGAGGATGGCCAGTGCCGCCACCGAAAACAACACGAGCACGACACCCATAGCGGCTCCCAGCGCCCAGGTTCCGGACTCGCCGAACTGCTGCGCCATCGACATGCCGTAAAGCGTGCCATTCGGGCCACCGAGGAACCGCGGCACCAGCGATGCCGAAAGCGTCGGGATGAAGCAGAGCAGGAAGCCGACGATCGTGCCGGACAGATTGAGCGGCCAGATGATTTCGAGGAACACCCGGATCCGCCCGGCCCCGCAGGCGCTGGCAGCACTGGCGAGCCGCAGGTCGAAATTCAGCAGCGACAGGTAGATCGTCGTCACGACCATCGGCAGATACAGATAGACGAAGGCAATGAAGGAGGCAGTGTTGGAATACATGATGAAGCGCAGGGGTGCTGCGCCCATTTTTAAAAGCGCCCCATTGACCAGACCCGCCGGCCCGAGCATGCCCTGCAGCGCGATGAGACGGAGCACCTCGCCGGAGAGGAACGGCACCGCGAGCAGAAGCGAGAAGATCAGCTTATAGCGGCCACCGTAGCGCACGATGAAGAACGCGATCGGCCAGGAAACCACCACGAGGAAAACCGAGACGCAGATCGCCATGATCAAAGAGCGGATGAAGAAGGTGATATAGGCCGTCTCCGTCGCCAGCGTCACGTAATTGAGCGTCGTCCATTCCCGGACGATCTTGTAATTTTCGGTCTGCCAGAAGCTCAGGATGACCAGCGCGATTAGCGGCAGGACAAAGAACAGGATCAGGAACGCCGCCGGAATATGCAGGAACATGCGTTTGTTGATGGCATTGTCTGTGTCGGACATGGATCAGCCCTCCGCCGCAAAGACGTGGCACTGTGCCGGATCCCACGACAGTGAGACCCGGTCGCCGATCGACAGATGATCCTTGCGCTTGGGCTGCACCGCGATGATGCGGGTCTTGTTGGCCGTTTCCAGAATATATTCGACGAAGGGGCCACGCAGCACCACGTCGGCAACTGAGCAGGGAATGCCCGTCGATTTCTCTGTCCAAGGCGACAGCTCGAACCGCTCATTCTTCACGAAGACATCAACGCGTCCGTCCGCCCCCATCCCGTCGACGGGTTGATGGGCGAAGGTATAGTCGTGTGCCTTGATGGTGATGTTGCCGCTTGAACGGTCGAAAACACCATCGAACCGGGTCGAACGGCCGACAAAACGGGCGACGAAAGGTGTTGTCGGGTGATCGTAGATCGCCTGCCGTTCGCCGAGCGCTTCCAGCCGGCCCTTGTGGATCACGGCGACGCGGTCGCTCATGCTGAGCGCCTCTTCCTGATTGTGGGTGACATAGATGAAGGGAATGCCGAGCTGTTTCTGATAGCGGCGGATTTCGACCTCCATCTCCTGGCGCAGTTCGCGGTCGAGATTGGCAAGAGGCTCGTCGAGCAGAAGCAGTGTCGGATTGGCAACCAGGCCGCGGCCGAGCGCGACGCGCTGCTGCTGGCCGCCGGACAACTGATTGGGGTAGCGGTCCATCAGTCCACCCAGCGACAGGATGCCTTCGGCCCATTCGAGTCGTTCGACGATCTTCTCCGGCGTTTCCCTGGTCATGCGAAGGGGGAAAGCAAGGTTTTCACGCACCGTGCGATGCGGAAACAGGAGGAACTCCTGGAACACCATACCGATACCGCGCTTGTGCGGCGGCAGATTGGTGACGTCCTCTCCTTTTATGAAGATCTTGCCCGAAGACGGGCGATCGAGCCCGGCGATCAGGCGCAGCAGCGTACTTTTTCCAGAGCCGCTGGGGCCGAGTATGGCGATGAATTCGTGCTTGTCGATGTCGATGCTGAGGTCGTGCAGGGCACGCACCTGGCCATACTGGCGCGAGACGGCGTCGATGCGGATATAGGGTGCGGTTTTGGTCGGACTCATGAATGCTCACCTTGTGAAAGCCGGGCGGCACGGCAGGAGAGTGGTCGCTCTCCTGCCCGATGCGTTCAGGACTTACAATTTCCAATTGGAACGGATGTCAGGCGGCCTGAACAACGAGTATCAGGCGGCCTGAACAACGAGTATCAGGCGGCCTGAACATTCGACCAGATACGTTCCCATTTTTCAGGTGAGGACGGCTGATCGAACATGAAGAGGCCGGCAATCTCGCTGGAGCGATCCATGAGGTAGAGTTTGCGCTCTTCTTCCGACGACACCGAACGCAGATCGATCGTGGTCGAGCAGCCGGCCACCTCGCCGATCCGCTTCATCACAGTCGACGAAATCATCGTATCGATGAAACTGTTGCAGATATCGAGCCGCTCGCCATCGGCAACACCGGAGGTGACCAACCAGGTATCCACCCAGCCAAGGCCGCCCTCCTTCATCTTGAGCGTATGACGGAAGTCGCCTTTCGGATTGCCGTCCTTTGACGTCAGCAACTGTCGGAACACCTGGGCAAATTCGGTCGCTGCAACAACGGCGCCGCTCTGGAGCAGCTGGAAGAGCGTCGGGTTGTCCTGATAGCGGGTCAGCAGCAGGGCTTTCTGTTCGGTCAGGAGCTTCTGAACGCCATCCAGTTCTTCATCGGTGAGCACATAGGGGTTGAACGGCTTGCCGTCCGGGCGAGGCTTGTCGCGCGTTCCCATGCGGTCGGTGACGAGCAGGGCGGCCAACGCGATGTTCTCTTCAAAACGGGCGCTGGTCGAGAGCCGGCCGGCATAATCGGGATTGAACAGGCATTCGATGGTTTGCGTTTTTTCAGGTGCGACGTTGGCTGCGTCATAGGTGATGCCATAGGCGCCCCAGCAGAACGGAAAGCCGATCTTGCCGCCCGATTTTGCATCGGTCAGCACCTTGAAGGTCTCGGGCTGGAACTCCGGCAGGTAGTTGGCAGCACCGGGAACCGCAGCATAGTCGACGGTGCGGATCAGGCCCTCGTTGAAATAGAGCTGCGGCCAGAAGCCATCGGCCTGTACGAGGTCGAACTCCTTGGCGCCACCGACCCGCAGCTTGTTATAGGCTTCGGAATTGCCGTCAAAGAAGGTCGCGACGAACTTGACGTTGTGTTTTTCCTCGAAGGCCGTGACCACATCGGGCAGCACATAGGCTTCCCACATCAGGGCACGGATCGTTTGTGGCGCCGCCCAGGACGGGCGGACGAACGGCATGGAGAGAGCGGCAGCCGCCCCCGTTTTCAAAACAGTTCTTCTCGTCAGCTTTTGCATTTTTTATTCCCCTTTTTTGGTTGTCACTATGCCCACTTTTCGTGGTTCTGGAATGCCTAGGTCTGTGAATATCCTTGTCTTTTGAAAGCAATCGGCCCGGGCGTATTGCCGCCCGAGCATGCTGCGTCCGCCGTCGCTCAGGCGATGCCGTCGGCCTCGATCGAGCCCAGCACGTCATCGAGAACGTCGAGGGCGCGGGACATGTCCTCGTGCGTGCAGTCGAGCGGCGGCTTGACCTTGATGAGATTGCCAAGGCCTGCATAACGGCTCTCGCCGAACAGCACGCCCTTCTCGACACCGCGACGGTAGACTTCGGATGCCGCCTTCGGCGCCGGTTCCTTCGTCTGCTTGTCCTTGACGAGCTCGATGGAGACGAAAAGGCCCGGCCCGCGAATGTCGCCGATCAGCTTGCGGCGTTCCGACATTTCGACAAGGCGTTGGGTCGCATAGTCGCCGAGCTTGCGGGCATTGTCGCAAAGCTTGTCCGCGATGATCGCATCGACGGTTGCCACGGCTGCCGCCATGGCGACAGGGAACTGGCCGAAGGTTAGGGCATCCTCACCGGAATTGAAGCCGTTGAGCTTTTCGCTGGCCATGATGCCGGCCAGCGGGAAGCCGCCGCCGATGCCCTTGCCGAAGGTCATGATGTCGGGAACGATGCCGTAGAGATCGGCCGCAAACATCGCACCGGTGCGGCCGAAGCAGCTCTGGATTTCGTCCCAGATCAGGATGATACCGTGACGGTCGCAAATGTCGCGCACACCCTTGTGGAAGGACAGCGGCAAGACGATGTGCCCGCCATTGCCCATGATCGGCTCCAGCATGATCGCGGCGACGCCGCCGTCGACGCTCTTGAGGATCGTTTCCTCGAGCAGGTGCAGGCAAAGCTGCGATTCCGCTTCGATATCCATACCGAGGCGCGGACGATAGGGATCGGGATGGGGCACGCGCGTGAAGCGTGGCTGGATCGGCAGGAAAGGATTGTTGGGATGCGGCCAGCTTGCGGCCATCGTGGTGATCGAACGGCCATGGTAGGCGTCCTGCAGCACGATCAGGTTCTGGGCGCCGGGCCTGTTCTTGAAAGCGAGCTTGATCGCCATCTCGACGGCAAGGCTGCCATGCAGGCAGTAGCCGATCCGGTTGAGGTCACCCGGAGAAATCTCACGCAATTTCGACGTCAGCTGCAGAAGCGGAACTGTGTTGAAGTTCGGCCGCGCATGGGTAATTTCGCGAAGCTGGGCAATAGCTGCCTCGACGACGCGGTCATCATTGGCGCCAAGACTGTTGGACCAGGCTTGCGACGTGCAATCCAGATACTCACGGCCCTTGTCATCCCAGACGGACGACCCCTTGGCGCGTACCAGCGTGATCTTGCTCGTATCGCCGTCCAGCGGATCGTGAATGAGAGATTTCTTGCCGCGCTCGAGCACTGAATCGGCGGCGATCGCCGCTGTCTGACTGATGTTCACTTGCCTACCTCCGTCGTTGGATATGCCGCGATTATTCATCAAAGTTCATTGACAACAAGGACGATTCCCTGAAGGATTAATTCATGGCGCTTATGAATATTCAGTTCCGGCACATCAGGGCTTTCGTCGCTGTTGCGAAAGAAAAGAGCTTCGCGCGGGCATCGGCCAAGCTCAACGTGTCGCAGCCCGCACTCTCGCAGACGATCATACAGTTCGAGGAAAATATCGGCTTTCCGGTGTTCGAGCGGACCACGCGCAACGTCAGCCTGACGAAGCCCGGAGAGCTTCTTCTCGAAAAGGCGCTGACCCTGAGCCGCCATATCGACGGATTCCACAACGAGATTCATCAGCTGCAACAATCGGTGCACAACGAACTGCGTGTCGGTTACCTGATCGGCACCGCAGTCGAATTCATTCCGGCAATTGTCCGGGAATTCAAACGCCGCCGTCCGGAAGCTACTCTGCATCTAACGGAATTCGATTTTACGGATTCCAGCGCGGGGCTCGCATCCGGCCAGGTGGACTGCGGCATCATTCGACCGCCGATCGACGTCAGGGATATCCAGATTGTCGAGCTGACGCGTGAGCAGTGTGTGGCTTGCCTTCCAACCGGACATCGGCTCAGCGACAAGGAAAGCGTTGTGCTGGAAGACATTCTTGATGAGCCATTCGTTGCCGCTCCAACGCGTGGCCCGTGGCGCGACTACTGGCTGGCCAACGACCATCGGATCGACCGGCCGGCGAATGTGGTGTTCGAGGCTGCGACGGTGGAATCCGAGCTGCAGGCGGTTGCAACGGAAAAAGGCATCAGCATAACAGCCGACAGTACCGCGAAATTCTATGCGCGGCCTGGCGTTGTTTTCAAACCAATCATCGACATGCCATTTTGCTCCATCGCGATAGGTTACCGCGACACCTCAAACAGACTTGTAAGGGATTTCATTTCCGTCGTTCAAAACATATCCGAAGCGCAGCCTGTTACCGGCCTATCGCACGGAACGGGTACCAAGGCCCCATGAGATCAGCGCTGGCCGACAGGATTTAAACGCCCCCGTCAGAGGGGGAGCGCGGTATTATTTGAGAATCGCGCAAACAGGACTTCTTGATAAAATAGTCCTTTATTTCGGAAAACAGGCCAAGGATCATAGGGGAAGCAAAACCCAGATATCGGATATTATTCATCTGTTTATCCCTACTGCATCGGAAACGACCAACTCAACCGAAGAGTGCAAACGGCGCCGAGCAGATGACCCAATCCTTGTCCCTGCCGGCATGGAAATTATGAACGGACCTCCTTCGACAACAATGACGAGTTTTGAATGGATTAATTTGTATCACTTATGAATTTATTGCGTGTCATCCGACTGGAACCGTATTGCCGGATATCATTCCCGTTTCTGTCAGCAACTTGACGAAGCGTCGTGACGATCTCTTTTGCCCCGTGTCCTGTCGCTGCCATTTCAATGTTCTTCTTCGGCTCGTGAGCCGTGACTTCAAAAAGGATCATTTTTCAGGGGGCAGACCAGTCAGATCAATGCAATTACTCAAACATGAGAAGACTTTTCAATTTAAAATCCAGAATTTGTGAGCGTCCTGTGATCGGTGAATCGAACTGAGATAGTCTCCCTGTTAAATTCGAAATCAGCACACGGAGGACGCGTCAGGCACCGCGGAAGTCGACGAATTTGCAGTTGTCGGATGACCACGAGCAGCCCGTAACAGGGTACTCAATCTTTGATAGCGCCAGATAAAACCAACCCCACTTCAGGGTGTACCTGGTCAGCGCCCGACGGCGAACGCAATACTGATCGCGCGGTTAACCGCTGCGGCAAGGACGGACATGTGGGTCTCACCGGCGTAAAGCTCGAATTGTGCCCGTAACCCGTCATCAGAACCATCCAAGCGCTGCGCCATTTCACGGGCCAGCAGGACAGTTTGCTCCAGCTGTCTTTTCTCCAGGCGTGCGGTGGCGTCCTGGTTCCGGTACTGAAACGGCGCAAGCTGATCGCCCTCGTATTCGCCGGCTGACAGATGCAGGAAGGGCGCGTTGCCGGGAGCCTCACGACGGCGAGCCTCGTTCTTGAGAATTTCATGGCCCTCCCAGTAGATGCTTGGACTGGCCGCAATCCAATTGGCAAACAGGCCGGGTCGTTCGAACAGGGCGTAGAGGGTAAAAAGGCCGCCGAAGGAATGCCCGAAAAGCGTTCTGCGCGAAGCGTCCAAAGCCGTCATCTCCGCGATCCGCGACAGAAGCTCATTTTCGATGAAGTCGAGCAGCTCGCCGGTCCCGCCAATGACAACCGGGGGCCCCCCCTCAAAGAACGGCGGATAGGACTTGACCGGCGGAGGCCCCAAATCCCAGGATCGACGGAGTGCATCATAGGGCGCGTCGGAGGGATAGCCGATCGCTGCGATCACACCCCAGCCAACATTCGTTCCTGCAGGGTAAGGCGCCTGCGTAACAAGACTGGCAACAGCGAAAGGAAAAGTAGCGTTGCCATCGGTCAAGATGAGCAGCGGCCATCCCCCTGCCGGCGCTGGCTCCGCTGGAATGGAAAGAAAGATGCGATATGGCTCGCCGCCCGCGGCAGGAGCCAGGTCGACAAAGCACGTTCCGGGTATTGAATAGGCGCTGGTGCGGTCGATCACGTAAACCTCATTGACATTCGGACGGGAGCCAGATGACTACGGGACCTCCCACAATCAAGGCAAGCAGGCTCGCGGGCATCTCTTACGGGAACCACAGGTTTCGGCCAAGCCAGTTGGTAAACAACGCTGCACTGATGATCGGCGGTGTCGCACGGTAAAGTCCAGACGCGCAACACACGCGACCCAATGAGCCCGCCGGAGTTTAAGTATCCGACGGCAGTGAACTGCCCCCTCTTTATGGCAATGTGCTTGCCAGTCAATCGTTGCTTGCGAAGACCGACGACGCGCTCGACCAGAGTGCCGCCGTCTGCCGGGGACTGGTTCAGGGTCGTGATGAACGGCCCGCCATGTCGTCGTGTCCCGCCGTTTTGAACCGTGCGATCCAGCACGACCCGATCTTCGGAGAAACGCGATAGGCGCGGGCGGCTTGTGTTTAAGATAACCGGCCACTGGTCACCGCCAAAGCTATTTCTTCTCGACGCCATCAGGGACAAGAACTTGGATCTGGCGGATGAACTCGCCCACGCCCGCACCCGGCAGTTTCAAGACAATTTCATACGCGAAAACTATACGGCGGACGTCGCGCTAGGACCACTGCGGGGAGCGGAGCGAGATCATGACGATTAGAAGCATCGGATTCGCCGGGGCGGGCGCCATTGCAGACAACCGTGATCCGTGGCCTTCTCGTCAAGCCGACTTAGCCGCACAGGTTCATGTCTCGTCCAGGAACGCTGAAACTGCTGTAAGGCTGCAGCCGCCTTCGGCGCCTGCAGCTTGCCGCGATAACCAGTCCGTGCTCGACCACGTTCGACTGGTAACGAAGCAAACTAGACGACCGTGACGACGGCATGCCCATCGCCACGGCGGACGGAGCCTTCAAGCGCGCTGTCGTCCCAGATTATGACCTCCCAATACCGCTTCCTGCCGTCTGCAGTATCGTATGCACCACATACGATGTCACATTGAGTTGCGCGCACCGTATTCATGGCATCGTAATGATGTTCAGGCGACAATCGTAATGGATCTCCATTCAGCCATGGCCTCGATGCGATGCAGAGGCGCCCGCTCGTCATAATCCTTCCCCTATAGCCATTTTCGCAGAGTATTCGCTCCCGACGAGACCCGCTCTTAGCCAGGTGGGTAATGTGCCGCCCCTCGCGATACGTCACGATAACCCCCGCAACTGACGGCGGTGGCCACGGATCTTGGGCCGCTGCCACCGCAGAAGCAGGGCGAGAAGAACCAAAGCAATCTGGGAGTGAACATATGGGATACGAGGGAGGAAAGCTGATGGCGCAGAGCGTTGCCGATCGAATTAACGAGGCCGGCCCCGAGCTGGCGGAACTGGCCTGGCAGAACGAGCGGCTGGGCAAGTTGAGCGACAGATCCGCGCAGATCATCCGTGAGGCGGGCGTGATGCGCATATTGCAGCCCTGCGAACATGGCGGACTGGGCGGCACCCCCGCCGACTTCCTGGAAGCCGTGATGACCGTGGCGCGCCATGACGGTTCTGCGGGCTGGGTCTGTGGCGTGGTCGGCGTCCACCCCTGGGAAGTCGCGCTGTTCGACCCGAAACTGGGGCATGATATCTGGGGGCAAGATCAGGAAACCTGGATCGCCTCCCCCTACACGCCGACCGGAATTGCCGAGCCCGTCGAGGGCGGCTACAGGCTGACGGGACGGTGGCAATTTTCCTCGGGTACCGACCATTCCGATTGGGTTTTCCTCGGCGCACTGCTCGGAGACGGCAAGGGCAGGCCCGCCATGCCACCCCGGGCGATGCACCTCATTCTGCCGAGGCCGGATTACAGCATCATCGACGACTCCTGGGATGTCATCGGCCTTCTGGGAACCGGCAGCAAGGATGTTGCCGTCAACGGCGCCTTCGTGCCGGCCTATCGCGCCATCTTTCATGAAGACGTCGCCTCCGGCGCCGCCGCGCAAAAGGCTGGGCTCAGCAACCCCATCTACAAGCTGCCCTTCTCGGTCATCTTCCCCGTCGGCATTACCGGGGCGATCATTGGCATGGCCGAAGGCGCATTGGCCGCTCACGGCGCCTATCAGCGGGATCGTGTCTCGGCCGCCGGTGCCAAGGTCCGCGACGACCCCTACGCGGCCTATTTCACCGGCGAGGCCGCGTCCGAAATCCATGCCTCGCGGGTGCAGCTTCTGAGCGGCATCAACTGGGCCTACGATCAGGTCACCTCCGGCAGGGAAATCACATTCGAGGACCGTTCCCGGATCCGGCGCAACCAGATCCGTTGCGCATGGCGTGCCGTGGCCGCGATCGACACGATCTATGCACGCTCTGGCGGCAATGCCAGCCGGCGCACCAATCCGATCCAGCGCTTCTGGCGGGATGCCCATGTCGGGCTGAACCACTTCATCCACGTGCCGGGGCCAACCTACCACGCCAATGCGATGACCCAGTATGGGTTGGAGCCGCCAGAGCCGTTGCGCATGGGCATCTGACAATGGGATCGCTTTCGATGACGCAGGACAACAAGAAAAGCGACGGAATGGCCGCTGCCGCTGAGCCTTCACCCATCGACGCGCGCCACTTCCGGACTGTTCTGGGAAGCTTCCCGACCGGAGTGGTGGCCATTACCTGCGTGGAGGCGAGCACCACCCCGGTCGCCATGATCGTCGGGTCATTCACCTCCGTGTCGCTGGAACCGCCGCTCGTCTCCTTTCTGGCCGACCGTTCGTCGTCGACGCAGGCGCGGATCCGGGCCAGGGGGCGATTCTGCGCTAATGTGCTGGCTGCCGATCAGGAGCGGCTTTGCAGAACGCTCGCAGCCAGGGGTACGGACAAGTTCGACGGCATCACCTGGGAACAGTCGCCTCTGGGCAATCCCATCCTTCCCGGCATCGTGTCGTGGATCGACTGCATGGTCGATGATGTGATCGAGATCGGCGATCACTATCTCATCGTTGGCCGGGTGCACGCGTTGCATACCGTGACGGACAAGACACCGCTCCTGTTCCTGCGCGGCGCTTACGGTGATTACTTCTCGAACGCAGCCCTTGTCCTCGACCGGCTGATGGATTGGCCGTAAGCGAAGCGGCAAAAGCCGGCCCGAACCATCGGGCCGGCTTTTGGGTCTCCGCCGCCGCGGAACGGCACTTGCCTTATGTGTTCTCTTTCTCGATCTGCAGCAGCTTCAGCAGTTCGACCTGCGAATGCGTTCCAGTCTTGGCATAGATTGCCTTGAGATGGGCGCGTACCGAATTGATCTGAAGACGCAGTTCCGTCGCCATGTGGCGGGAAGTCTTGCCATCCAGCAGCATACCGGCGACGCCAGTCTCCGCCTGTGTCAGCCCGTAGGTTTTGCGCAGCCTGTCCGCAAGCAGGCCTTTCGGCCGGGAACTGTCGGTTACCAGCAGCACGACCTTGCTTTCGTGCGAACCTTCCCAGTCGAAGGCCATCGGCGCCGGATAGGCGATGATGCTGCCGCACCGTTCTGTTGACGTGTCGCCGTAGAACAGGCGACCGGAAACACCGCTTTTCTTGGTGCGGTTGACCATGCCGGACAATTCGGGCAGCCGGATCTCGGAGCCCGGCGCCAGCTTTCCCTGATCCATCCGCAGCACGCTTCCCGCATGCAGCATCTCGTTCATGCTGCCGTTGGCGTGTTCAATCCGCCCGTCTTCCGTCAAAAGCGCGACACCGATCCCCTTCTGATCCAGACTGCGAATAATGTTGGCGGCCGTGTTCGTGGCGAGCATCAGGGTGCCGGCGATCTCGAAGCACAGCAGGAGATCGTCGCGAAGGTAGGCCAGCAGTTCCTGCTCGATCGGCCCGAGCTGCGGTTTCCTTGGCTGGCTGGCATGCACGAGCACCTTGGCCGTGCGGATGCCGAGCAGCATGCAGACACCCCCGCCGAGGTCCAGATGCTCACGGTAGCGCGAATAGAACTCCGTGTTCCTGAACTTGTCGTCTATCAGTGTTCCGTCAATCCGGAATACCTCTCCCGGCGGTGCCGTCTGCCAAAATGATCGCAGCGGATTGATGTACTGATATTTCTCGAGGTAATCTTTCCAGGCCTCGAGATTGGATCCGACACTGCCACTCTCGACCGCCAGGCCGGACGGCGCCAAAACGGTCAGGCCGGCGATCTGGGTATCGAGCAGATTGGCGATCGATCTCGACCAGTTTTCCAGTGGTTCAGGCTGCAGGGCCGCACGATACAATTCGAGCGTAACATCCCGCAGACGCTGTCTAGGCTCCAGATATCCCACCCGTTCCTCCTCCTCGCAACAAAACTCCCCCGAAAAGCAATATGGATCGACCATCGGCCCATCGAGATGCGGCCCCAACGCATATCGATATCATGATCGGTCGTTTGCGAAACGCAAGCGGCAAAAAGGCCGCCCTGACACGGGCGGCCCTATGATCATAGGCGTGCGACGCTTCCGGGCCGCGCAAAAGCCTCATGCCGCCGCTTGCAGCGCAGCAGCCTCTTCCGCCTCTTCGGATTTGACCGCACGCAGCAGGCCGACGATCATCATGATCTTCCAGACCGGGAATGTGCATGCCGGAATCCACAGCGCGAAAAGGCCGTTCCAGGCCAGCGGGCCGTCATGAAAGGCGTAGACGAAGATGCCCGGTGCGAAGAGCAGCGCCATGAAAAGATTCGCATAGCCGAACCAGCGCGGAAACACCGGCTTTTCCCGCCGGTCAGCAAGTGCAGCGATGCCGATCGACACCAGGTTGAGCGAGAAGATGAAGGCGACACCGACAAGGGTCAGGAAGAACTGATCGCTGATCAGCAGCAACAGTTCGGGGTTGCGCTCCGGCCGGAAGGTCCCGGTAGCGAGAGCCGACATCGGATAGACCCATCCCGTCGGAGCGATGACCCCTGTGGTCAGCTGAACCAAGGATAGAAGTCCGAGTTCACCTTCGATG
This sequence comes from Pararhizobium polonicum, assembly GCF_001687365.1. Lineage (GTDB taxonomy): Bacteria > Pseudomonadota > Alphaproteobacteria > Rhizobiales > Rhizobiaceae > Pararhizobium > Pararhizobium polonicum. The sequence continues at coordinate 24,207 of NZ_LGLV01000023.1, read as the reverse complement.
CGCTTGATCTGCAAAGTGGTGATGACGGCGAAGAAATAGAAGAACGGCGCGAAGAACGCCATCATGATCACGCTCCAGATAATCCGCGTCCGGTTCTCGGTGAAAAACGCGGTGATCTCCGTGGTTCCCCAGCTCGGGTCCGGAGGCGGAAACAGCTTGCCCAGGAAAAAGAAGGCAACGGTGCTGGCGATCAGGACGATCACCCCGCACCAGACCGAAAAGCGATAGAGCCGGTATTTCAGCGCCGGGTCCAGCCCGGCATGCGTGTTCTTTGCCATGTTCATTCTCCTCCGTAGTGGCCGTTCCCCCATCGTCGAAACGTGCCTGTTTTCATTCCGCATGCGTTCAAGCAGCGACAATCGTGTCTTCTGGCGGCCAGCACCGGGGCACCGATGCCGGCCGGTCGGGCTTTAAAATTTCGTGCTGAATCGAACGAACACCCCCGTCGACTTGGCGACGTTGCGGCCATAGACGCTCTGGATGCCCTTGATCGTGATGTTGGCAGGACGATCGCCCATGGTGAAATCGCGCGAGATGATCGGTCCAAGTCCGATGACTTCCGAGCGATTGCCGTTGTTGGGGTGAACGATCCCGTCTATCCTGTCGTCCCCGAGCTGGGCGTACATGAGCCCGGCCAGACCGTATTGCCATTGGCCTTTCATCATGACGGCAGCCCAGTCGAGGCTCACCACGGAGCCGGTCTGATACTGCGTGTCCTTGTTCTCGGTATACATGTGGTAGAACAGGCGGCCGTTGAGCTGCACCGCATCGCCGAAGATCTCCGGCAGAGGGCTCGGAGCCGTATAGGTGAGCGCGATGTTGGGAGAAAAACCCCAGAAGTTCGCGCTGTTGTTGATCACATTGTCCTTGCTGTAGTTCCCGGTCGGAACGGTCAAACCCAGACCGACGAGAACAGCCGTGCCAAAAGGCCTCTGAATATCGCTCTTGGACTGGCTGAGGGCGGCAGCGCTTGGAAAATACCGACTCCACATCAGCACGTCGGAATAGATGTCCTTGACGCCGCTGGAGCAGTTCTTCTTGTATGGGTCCACGCCGAAGCAGAGCCGTTCGTATCCCGTGAAAAACGTCGATGCCAGCTGGCCACCGTAGAATGTGCCCGGATAGGAATAGAGCACCCCGATACCACCGAGCGTATCATTCCCTCTCGAACTCAGCTCGTTGCCGTGGTCGTCATAGTAATCGGAAAAGCCGACCGTGGCGCCGATGGCGGTTATCCACAACCCTTCCGGGGGCAGGAATGCCGCATTGATATCGGTTCCTCCGATCGGTCCCGTTGCAGCGATCGATTCCGCGGCCTGCACCGCCGCCGCTTGCAGTCCGATCGCAATGACGAGAGCCCCGCATAGCGCTCCAGGCGAAAGTTTTGTCCCAAGCATTCCGTATTCCCTCCCCTTGTATCGAACGGAGCGCCCCCATGGGCGATCCGTTTGTGGCATGTGTCGGCGGCCGTTCCGGCAAGCGCCTCCTCGCGCATGCCGGAACGGAAAAGGTGTCAACGCGTGTGGAATTCGGCCGATACGCGTTCGAAATCCGATTTGCGCTCGATCTGTACCCAGTGGCCGCAGCGCGAGAAGCTGTGCAGCTCGACCTGGGGCAGCAGGCGGTTGGCCAAATGGGCGTGATCGTAGGGCAGCATCCGGTCGTCGCGCCCCCACAGCAGCAATGTCGGCGTCTTGATCGTGCCCGACCGGGTCCATAACGGCGCCACGCCCCGGCGCAGCGCGGGGTTGAACATCGCCCCGAAGATTGCCTTCATCCGGGGGATGACGCCCTCGGCCAGCGCGTTCTTCATCCGCTCGTCGATCAGCGCGTCGGTGATCAGGCGATGGTCGTAAACCATGGTCTTGACCCAGCCGATCATGCGGTCGCGCGTCGGATCGTCGAGGAACTCGAAAAGGCGTAAGAAGCCTTCGCTGGGATCCGTGCCGAAAATGCCGACCGACAGGCCGCCCGAGCCGATCAGCGCCATCCGGCGTACCCGTTCGGGATGCAGCACCGCCAGTTCAGCCACCACGGCACCGCCCATGGAATTGCCCGTGAACAGGGCCGAGCCGATCTCCAGATGATCCATCAGCAGGGCGATCCAGCGCGCCGCCAGCGTGGCATAATAGTCGTCGAGCTCCGGAAGCCCGGACGCGCCGAACCCGGGCATATCGGGCATGATGGTCCGGAAACGCCGAGCGAACACCGGCAGGTTGTGCCGGAAGTTCGACCAGGCGCTGACCCCCGGCCCCGAGCCGTGCAACAGGATCAGCGGTTCGCCTTCGCCGGCCTCATGCCAGGACAGGGTGACGCCGCCGATTTCAACGGTCTTGCGCGTATTCTCGTAGGTATAGTCGATCGTCATTGGTGTCTTTCCTCCCCAAGGGCCGGATCGCGGCGGGTTGATCCCGGCGCGATCCGGCAAGGCGCCTCATCAGGCCGCCGCAGCACGGCGGCTGGGCAGGACCAGCCCCGCCGATGGCGTCGTCGTGACATAGGGGCTGGTCTGCGGGTCGACATTGGGCAGGTCGCCGTACCAGGTCATGCCGTAGGGGCTGTTGATCTTCCATTCCAGCGCCTGCCAATCGGGCTCGAAGAATTCGCGGCCGCCGGAATAAAGCTCGATCCGGTGGTTGGAGCCGGGATCGCGGACATAAAGATACATCGCCTGGCCGATGCCGTGCTTGCCGGGGCCCGCGTCGATCTGGATATCCAGATCGCGCAGCTGGTCGGCTGCCGTCAGAATGTCGTGGAAGTTCTCGATCGAGAACGCGACATGATGGAACTGGGCGTCCTGCCCGTTCGGCGAGGCGCCGATGGCGATGTCATGCAGTTTCGAGTTCACCGACATCCACGACGCGACGATGAAATTCGGATCCTGCGGCAAGGTCAGGAATTCCCGCCGCTTGAACCCCAGCCGCTCGCGCAGCCAGCCTTCGGCCTGAACGATGGTGGCAGCACCGGTCATGATGTTGAGGTGGTCGAGACGGCGCACGCCGAACCCGCGACGGCGGGCGCTGTTTCCCAGCAGATGGGAGCGCAGCCCATCGGCCGCCTTCGGTTTGTCGATGTCGTAATAGAGCTCGATCGGATGGCCGCCACCGGGCAGCAGAAAGCGGATCGCCTCGCCGCGTCCCGTCTCGGTGCCGGCGGGGATCACCTTCACCTCTACGCCTTCGGCGGTGAACTGTTCGTGGAAAAGCTCCACGTCCTGCGGCCGCGCGACGCGGAAGCTGTAGGTGTTGATGACCGCCTCGTCCTGCTGGGTCAGCACCAGCGAGTGATGATCGAATTCCTGATAGCCGCGCAGATAGGCGACGCCGTCGCCCTCGGCGGTCACTTCCATGCCGAACAGGTCGCGGAAAAACCACAACGAGCGTTCGAGGTTCGGTGTGCCGATATTGATGCCGCCGGCATGGGCAATGCGCGGGCCCGGATCGTAGGTGTGAATCATGTTGGTCTCCTCCTGGTATGGTATGGTTCGATGCGGATGCGGCGGTGCGCATCCATGAAAGGGTTTTGAAACTTAGTGGGATCGGCGGCCGAGGTTCAGGGCGATGTCCGTCAGCATGTCTTCCTGCCCGCCGACCAGCTTGCGCCGCCCGGCTTCGATCAGGATGTCGCGGGCATCCACGCCATAGGTGGTGGCCGCGTTTTCGGCATGACGCAGGAAACTGCCGTAGACGCCGGCATAGCCAATGGTCAGGGTCTGGCGATCCACGCGGACGGGACGGTCCTGCAATGGCCGGACCAGATCGTCGGCTGCATCCTCCAGTTCGAAAAGATCGCAGCCGGTTTCCCAGCCCAGTAGATTGGCCACCGCGACGAACGGCTCGATCGGTGTGTTCCCGGCCGCGGCTCCATGCCCGGCCAGCGATGCATCGATCCGCCAGGCGCCTTCCTCGATTGCCGCGACCGAATTCGCCACGGATAGCGAAAGGTTTTCGTGGCAATGGATGCCGATCTGGGTTTCCGGCTTCAGCACGTCCCTATAGGCACGCACGCGGTCGCGGACCCCTTGCGTCGTCAGCCGCCCGGCAGAATCGGTGATATAGACGCAATGCGCACCGTAGGATTCCATCAGCTGCGCCTGTCTGGCCAGTTGGGCGGGCTCGCCCATATGCGCCATCATCAGGAACCCCGAGACGTCCATGCCGAGATTGCGGGCCTCCGCGATGTGCTGGGCGGCAACATCGGCCTCGGTGCAATGGGTGGCGACGCGGACGGAACGGACCCCCAGCTCATAGGCGCGGCGCAACTCGCTGATGGTGCCGACACCCGGCAGCAGCAGCGTGGTGATGACAGCACGTTCCGCAGCCCCGACGGCGGCCTCGATCCATTCCCAGTCCGTGTTCGAACCGGCGCCGTAGTTGAGGCTGTTGCCGGCCAGACCGTCGCCGTGACTGACCTCGATCGCGGCAACGCCGGCCTTGTCGAGCGCCCGCACGATCTGGCCCAGCTTTTTCGGATCAAGGCGGTGGCGCAGCGCATGCATGCCATCGCGCAGGGTCACGTCCTGCACATACAGTTTCTTGGTCATCAGGCCACCTCTTTCGCGCGCACGGCTATCTGTTCGGCCACGCGCATGGCGGCCGAGGTCATGATGTCGAGATTGCCGGCATAGGCGGGCAGGTAATGCGCAGCCCCCTCGACCTCGAGGAAGATCGTCACCTTGGTATCGACCGGCCCCGAGCCCTTCGGCAGCAAGGTGGCAACCTCGGCCGGATCGACCGGAGTGAACTGCACGTCCTGCACCAGCCGGTAGCCCGGCACATAGACAGCAACCTCGGCTGCCATGTTTTCGACGGACGCGCGGATATTCTCGGGGTCCGCACCGCCGACCAGGCAGTAGACCGTATCGCGCATGATCAGCGGCGGTTCGGCCGGATTGAGGATGATGATCGCCTTGCCGCGTTTCGCGCCGCCAACCTGTTCGATGGCATGTGCGGTCGTCTCGGTGAATTCATCGATGTTCGCCCGCGTTCCCGGTCCGGCCGATTTCGAGGATACCGAGGCGACGATCTCGGCATAGGGCACCTCGGTGACGCGCGACACCGCCGCCACCATGGGGATCGTCGCCTGCCCGCCGCAGGTCACCATGTTGATATTGGCAGCGCCCAGATGCGCGCCGAGATTCACCGGCGGAATGACGAAGGGGCCGATGGCCGCGGGCGTCAGGTCGATCAGCCGCAGGCCATAGGGTTGCAGCCGCTTGGCATTGGCGACATGGGCCGAAGCGCTGGTCGCGTCCATCACGATGCGGACATCCTTGAATTCCGGCATGGCGATCAGTCCCTCGACGCCACCCGCCGTCGTCGCGACACCCAGCCGGGCCGCCCGCGCCAGACCGTCCGAGGCAGGGTCGATCCCCACCATCGCCACCATGCGCAGGTTCTCGGAGTGCCGCAGGATCTTGATCATCAGATCCGTGCCAATATTCCCCGAGCCGATAATCGCGACACCGATGCGATCCGTCATTGTTCTCCTCCTTCTTTTTCTGAAAACCGGGCTTTTTCTGAAAACCGGGCGGTGATCGTTCCCAATGGCTCGATCTTCGCCTCGAAGACATCGCCGGGACGGACCGGAACCATCGGCCCGAGCGCACCCGACAGCACGATATCGCCGGCGCGCAGCGGCAGGCCGATCTCGATTGCGGTGCGGGCAAGCCAGGCCAGCGCATTCAGGGGATCGTCCAGGCAATCCCGGCCAGTCCCGTGCGAAACCACCTCGCCATTTCGCAGCATGGTCATCACCACATCCGCTGGCTGGACAGCATCGAGCGCGACGCCCTTAGCGCCGATCACGAACACCCCCGACGAGGCATTGTCCGCCACCGTATCGGTGATGCCGATGCGCCAGTCGGCGATCCGGCTGTCGACGATCTCCAGCGCCGGAAACGCCAGCGCCACAGCATCGCGCACGGCAACCGGATCGGACGCATCCGGAATGTCCCGGGCGAGCAGGAAAGCCACCTCGGCTTCCGCCTTGGGCTGCAACAGGCGTGAAAACGGAACCTCCGCGCCATCCGCAAACTGCATGTCGTCAAACAGCACGCCGAAATCGGGACGGTTCACGCCGATCTGCGCCTGCACCGCGCGAGATGTCAGGCCGATCTTGCGGCCGACAAGCCGTGCCCCGCCGGCGATCCGCCGTTCCGTGATCCGCTTCTGCACCTCATAGGCGGCATCGATATCGCTGGCACCGAGCAGATCGGCGATGGGCTCGCATGGCACACCGCTGGCGCTTGCCCGCTCCAACCGCTCGACGGCGGCGGACAGATTTTCAAGGGCGATCATCAATTGCCGAACCCCTTCGCGCCGGACCGCATTTCAGAGCAGATGCTCCGCAAGACATGTCCGGCCGCGTTCAAATCGCACATCATTGGTTTTCCTCCTTGAATGCCGGACCTCCCGATCCGGTTAGTAAAGACTTCAACAGGCCTGCCCCGCGCGGCAAACACGCGGGATACGATCCGGGCGCCCGGTGGCCCGCAGCGTCGGTCCGTTCCCGCACCATGGGTGATCGCAGCGACGTGTGCATTACCCACCTGGACAACATCGGCAGCTCGTTTTGATACCGCGATGTGATTGGAGAAACCGGAGTGAACGCCCACAGTGCACGAGCGTAAACCGCGAGACGCGCCCAGCCCGACAGAGCGAAATCATAGGAAGACGTAGAGCCCGGCGAGCGTGCTCAGGAGCACGGCGCAATAGGCCTCGAAGACGGCGAGCATCGCCACGGGTGCATGGCGCAGTTCCATGAAATCCAGCCCGACGAACCGGACTTTGACCACGGCAAAGGCGAGCACGATGACGGCAATCGGCGTGCTGCCCTCGCCTTCGATATTCAGGATCGGCCCCAGGATCGACAGGGTGACGAGGACCGCCCAGGTGACCGCCACGCGGAAGGGAACAAGGTCTTTCAGAGCCACGGCTTACCCCAGCAGATAAAGAAGCGGGAAAATGACCATCCAGAGAAGGTCGACGAGATGCCAGTAACAGGCGCAGGACTGGAGCGTGGAGAGATTCCGGCTTGTTATCTCCCCCGGCTGCCGCGCCTTGGCGATCATGATGCCAAGCGTGCCGAAACCGATCAGAACATGCATCAGGTGAAGGCCGGTGAGGATAAAGAAATAGGTGAAGTAGTGGTTCGACCCCGGACCGTTCCCCGCGGAAATCAAGTGTGTGTACTCGACACATTTGAGGGTCACGAATGTCGCGCCGCAGAACAGCGCGGCCCAGAGCGCCCGCACCGCGATCGCCTTTGCGCCCGCGCGCGCCGCATTCACCGCCATCACCACGAGCAGCGAGCTGGTCAGAAGGATGATCGTGTTGACGAGACCGAGCGTCAGCCCGAAAGACTGCCGCGAGGCCTGGAAAAGCAGGGGATCGCGGGCGCGTTCCACCAGGTAGGAGGCAAAGAAGACAAGGAAGATGGCCATATCGCCGAAGAGGAAGACCCAAAGTCCGGACTCGCCGGGGATTTCCCTCTGCCGGAGCATGCTCCTTGATGGGCGCACGGAGATATCAGACATCGGCATCCCCCCGTCCGGGGCAATTCCCCAACCATGCCATCATCGGCTGCGGCCGGTGGACGACGCAGATCACTCGCTCGATCATTCCTTCATTCCTCCCGATTGCCAGCCTGCGGCAGGGCCACCGGTTATGCATTGCCCACATGGGCAACGGTTTTGAGATTTTTCAGGAAATCGGAAGTCGCATGTTCGCCGGCAGACTGCGAAAAACGCGGCTCCGGTGAGAGCCCTGTTCTGCGGTAAAGCCATGCGTGGGAACGATGAAAAACGGCGATGGAAGTGTGGGGTCGGGTCCCGGCCCTAAAGCCAGCTTGCGCGGCCGTTCACGCCGGCTGCACGCTCGGCATTTGCCCTGATCTTGCCGAGGCCGGACAGGATGGCGCGCTCTTCTTCCTCGGAAAGTCCGTCGAGAAGCGTTTCGAACAGGGGTGGGCCGCCGGACACGATCGCATCGAAGACAGGGGCGACACCCTCGAGCAGGAAGACGCGCAGGAGCCGCTGATCGCCTTCGTCGGGCCGACGTTCGATCCAGCCCTTGGCCTCGAGGCGGTCGAGCAGCTTTCCAGCCGCCGATCGGCCCATCTGCATGACGCGGGCCAGATCCGACTGGCTCTGCCCTTCGTTCAGCATGATGTGCATGATCGCCCACCACTGCGCCCGGGTCAGATTGTGAGGCTCCATCACCTTGTCGAAATGCGTGCTGATCAGCCGCGACAGCTCATGGATCGTGTACAGCAGATCGCCGTGCCGGAGCTGCTCCGCATTCGGATTCAGGCGGGCGGCGAAATTCGAGTTGGTGCTGCTGCGGTCTGTCATGTCTTTGGCGTTTATCAATCTTCGCTCTTCTGGTGCGGCCTCTAGTCTTCCACAAACACCCCGCCCTGGCCACCCCTCGCTTCGGATGATTGCCTGCTCTCGCACACCGACACGGCAAGACCGGGCGCGATGCGCGTAAGCTCCGCGGCCGTGACGCCATCGTCTCTGGATAGCACCACGGTCAGCCCGGTCACGTCGCCGATCTGCACGGGCATGCGGGCAAAATTCCGCGGGAAGAACGCGTTCATGGCCACGACGTGGCCGATCATGTCGGGACGCAGCAAGGCCAGCAACAACGCCACCGTGCCGCCCTCACCGTCGCCAAGCAGGCTCAGGCGCGAATACCCGTCAATGTCCCTCACATCATCGAGCAGCCGGTCGAGCTGATAGAGTGCGTCGCCGAGCGTGGAGAGTTCCGGCTGGTGCAGCGGACCGATGAACCAGAAATTGCCCTTGGGCGGAACGAGGCTGCCGCGCGTCTGGGTCCGGGCGCTGCGCACGGAAATGCGGCGCGTACCCGGCGTCAGCTGCGCCTCGCACAGCTGACGCGCGGCGGCCAGATCACCGTGGCGATCGTGAAGGATCAGCCACGGCTCTCCCGTCTCCGGTCCGTCGAATGCGATATGCAGAAGGCTGCAGCGTTTCGCTGTCATGATGCTCTCTCTCGCATGTCAAACCGGCACCTCGCCCCAATGGTCAACTGCGCTGCGCCGCATGCTCTCCCGCGATAAAGCCGAAGGTAATGGCAAGCCCCAATGTTCCCCCCGCCCCCCAATAGGACTGCCCCGAAGGCGAGGCGCCCGCATTGCCGGCGACATACAGCCCCTCGATCGGCTGATCGCGGGTGTCGAGCACCCGGGAATGCTCGTCGTAGACAGCGCCGCCTTTGGTATCGAGCGTGCCGGCGGCAAGCACGATGGCGTAATAGGGGCCCTTGTCGGAGAGCGGATGAAGCCAGGGGTTCGGCCCCTTGACCTCGAAACCCTGCGCCGGAGCGAAGTATCGGTCGATCGGCGCCTCCCCGCGCAGGAAGTCCGTATCCTTGCCGGTCTCGGCAAAACCCTTGAACCGCTCGATCGTTTCTTTCAGGCCGTCGAGGAAGTGATCGTCCAGCCGGAAATGACCGATCCTGTCCTCATACGAAGCAAGTTTTTCATCGATCTTTTTGGCCAGCTCCTCCAACGTGTCGGCGGTGATGATGTAGGGCGGCACGAATTCGCCGGGCGGCGGGATCATGACGCCGCCGAAGCCGCGCGCGTGTTCGTCGAAGATCATGAATTGCAGGCGATTGACATATTCGCCCCGCGCCGGATCCCAGACTAGGTGCGAGCGCGTGCGCTCATTGTAGGTGGTCTTCTCGTTGCAGGTGCGGCGGCCGAATTTGTTGACCATCACCATGCTGTCTCCGCCCAGAAAGAACACGCCGAAGGGAACGCTGTTGAACTCCAGCACCTCATCCAGCACCTCCTGCTGCAGCCAGGCTTCGTTCATATTGCCGAGCTGCGCGCCGAGATCGATGGCGATCTTGACGAAATCGCCCTGGTTGGTCGGCACCGCGCAGCCGCCCAGAACCGGGATGCGCAGATAGGTCTCGCGCATGTCGGGATTCTGGGTAAATCCGCCGGAGCCGAAGATCACACCCTTGCGCGCGCGGATGCTCAGCTCTTTGCCGTCAAAGGTTCTCGCCACCACGCCAAGCACCTTGCGGTTTTCGTCCACCACGACCTTGATGACGGCGGTTTCCAGCGCGATCGTGGCGCCATGGCCTTCGATGAAGGTCTGCAACTGGCCGACGAGGTCCGATCCATAGCCGGGTTCGCCTTTGGCATCGGTTGGATGCACCGAGCGGCCGAGCGGTGCCTTGTTTTCGGGAAGGTTGGCGTAATAGTCCGGGATCGGTGTGGCACCATAGGTGGGGTAGCGCACGGATTTCAGCGCTCCGATGTCCGACAGTGTCTGGATCACCGTGCTGCCGCGATCGTACAGCACCTCCATCAGGCGGTGGTTGCGGTCCGTCATGCCGAAGGTCGGACTGTCGGGACGGTAGAGATGCGGAAAGGCGCAGCGCGCCATGTAGCGCAGGGCATCCTCCTTGGGGTCTGCGATGCCGTCGGCAACCATGAACGGATTGTTGGGGATCCAGTAGACGCCGCCCGATTTGATCGTCGTGCCCCCCACCAGTTCGGCCTTCTCCAGCACCTTGACGCTGGCGCCGCCGTGAACGGCGGCGGCCGCTGCCGCCAGCGCCGCTCCGCCGGAACCGACAACGACCACGTCATATTCCTCATTCCACGCCTGCGCGTTCGCGTCGGTGACGACAGAAGCGCCGATCACGGCCCCCGCTGTCGCCATCGTCGCCGCTTTCATGAAATTACGCCGCGAGACGTGAGACGTCGTCTCCGGCTGTTCGGATAGAGTTGATTTCATAGACTATTCCTCCCTGTAAGCGCTCTCCCCCTCAGGCATTGCTGAGGACGCTCCAGACGGCGGGGATATCCCGTCGTCTGGCCATCTTGTATCCTACGATACATACTTGTTTCGTAGGATACAAGATGCTATTGCGCCGTCGAGGACGTCGAATGTCGACGGGGTTCAAGGAGGAAAGAGCATGAGGATCGTTCGCACATTGGCTTTCGCAACCGCGTTGCTGGCCGGCATGAACGCCGCGTGGGCCGAGACGCATGAGGTTCGCATGTTGAACCGCGGCGAGACGGGCGCCATGGTTTTCGAGCCGGCCTTCCTGCAGATCGCCCCCGGCGATACCGTCCGTTTCGTCGCGGCCGAGCCGGGGCACAACGCGGAAAGCATCAAGGATCTGATCCCCGAGGGCGCCAAGCCCTTCAAAGGACGCGTCAACGAGGAGATCGAGGTCACCTTCGATATCGAGGGCGCCTACGCCTACAAATGCGCTCCACATTTTTCGATGGGAATGGTCGGGCTGATCGTTGTGGGCAAGAACCTGGCCAATCTCGACGCCTTCGCCAAGGTCAGGATGCCCGCACGCGCGCAGGCCCGATACACCGCCTGGCTTGCAGGGCTGCAGCAGCAGTAACTGCCGTCGATCGTTCCGCCAACGCGGCCGACGCCTGCGGCGGAACCCGGAGTGACATCTGCTTGTCGCTGAACAATCGCCACGACCGGCGTCTTCAGCGTTTTCGCTTGCCCCTTGCGGCCTCTTCCGAGCGATGAATCATCGGGATGCTTTCGTGGTCCGCCACCAAGATAGAAAGGGGCAATCTCTACCGTGCCGTCGAGCATGTTTTCGCGCACCACCATGAGACGCAGCGCATGGCCGATCCGCCAGGCCATGGGTTGGCTTACACCGAGCATCTCGGGGCCGGAACAAAAACTGCTCGAAATCATACGGTAGGCATGAACGAAAAATGAATCTGAGGCTGATCGCGCCATTGCCGTTGAAGTTCGTAGCGGTCTGAAGCTGCTGCCGGCGAAGCGTGGCAGTTCGTCCCATGAATAGATGCCAGTCAAATTGATGTGTTTCCAACTCAACGGCAAAGCATACTTGAGCATGTCATTAGGAATGATGCTTGAACCGCGCCGGGTTTGCCGGAGGCTCCAACTTCTGAGAAAGTGGAGCCGATATGAGCAAGACAGCGAACAAATTTTCACCGGAAGTGCGCGCCCGAGCAATGCAGATGGTTTTGGATCACCAAGGCGAATATTCGTCGCGATGGGCGGCGGCTTCCTCGATCGCTGCCAAGATCGGCTGCACGCCACAGACGCTCAATGAATGGGTAAAGAAGGCGGAAGTGGACGATGGCTCCCGGCCTGGACTCCCAAGCGACGTGGCCGAGAAGATGAAGGTGCTTGAGCGGGAGAACCGCGAGCTTCGTCAGGCCAAAGAGATATTGCGCAAAGCGTCTGCATATTTCGCGATGGCGGAACTCGACCGCCCATTGAAGCGATGATTTCCTTCATCGACGAACACCGGTCGGTGTTCGGGGTCGAGCCGATCTGCAGGGTGCTGCCGATTGCCCCGTCAACCTATTATGAGAACGTTGCCAAACGCCTGGACGTGGAACGCCTGTCGATCCGCGCCCGCAGCGACGTTGCCTTCAAGATCGAGATACGCCGTGTCTTCGAAGAGAACTTCCTCGTCTACGTGGCCTTGGTCATTGACGCCTTCGCCCGCCGGATCGTCGGCTGGTGGGTGAGTCGGACGGCGCATGCTGGGCTCGTCCTCGATGCCTTGGGCAGGCGCTTCATGAGCGGCGCCCCGTTCATGTCGGCGGCCTCTCGTCCATCACTCGGACAGAGGCGTGCAATACGTGTCCATTCGCTATTCCGAGCGGTTGGCCGAGGCGGGAATCGAGCCTTCCGTCGGAAGCGTCGGCGACAGCTACGACAACGCCCTCGCCGAAACGATCAACGGTCTCTACAAGGCCGAGGTCATCCACCGGCGCGGACCATGGCGCAGCTTCGAAGCGGTTGAATTCGCCCCCCTGGAATGGGTCGACTGGTTCAACCATCGACGGCTTCTGGAGCCCATCGGAAGCATCCCGCCAGCCGAAAGCCGAGGAGCAGCATTACGCCATGCTGGACGAACCAGCCATGGCTGCATACCTTAAACCAAACGGCCTCCGGCAAACCCGGCGCGGTTCAAGGGTGTCATTCCAGCATCCCAATCTCGAGCAATTCAGAACCAGATCGAGCGACTGCAGCGCAGGCTCCGCAAGACGCTCGCCAAGATGACGGTGGAAGGCGGAATCCTCAAGGAAGTCTTTGACCAAATCGCCAATATCGCCCTGAATATGCTTGGGCTTGTCTGCGAATATGCCCGACGCAAGCGCGCCGAGCCTATTCGCAGGCCGGATTTAGTTGCCAGACGCGGCAGGCTTTACGCGCCAATTCGGCCGACCGAGTCCGAAGGGCCAGGCATGGACGTCGCGGTCGTTGAAATAGACGACTTCCTTGAGATCTGGAAACTTGGCGTCCTTGGCAGTCGCCGTTTGTATCCACGGCTGCATGTAGGTGACATCGCCTTCATAACCCAGTTCCGCCACCCAGATTGGTTTTTTGAACGACATCACGCGTTCATAGCCCGGTTGCAATGCCTGAGTGAAAGTCTTGGGCGCGCCATAGGCCCTTACGTCATATTCCTGCAGGCCAAAAACCGAGAGACCGACAAGATCGACATAGTTGTCACCGGGGTAGTATTTCTCCAGGCCCTCCAGCCCTTTTGGAGACCACATGATCTGGACCGTCGGGGTGTCTCTGCGGAATTGTTCGGCAACTTTCTTATAGGCACTGATGTAGTCCTGTGCCGGCCAGTTGGACCACGAGAAGCGGCCGGATTTATCTTCCATTTCCTGGCCCCAGCGAATGATGACGGGGCTCTTCAAGGTCTTCACGACATCGGAAATCGCCTTGACGTTCGCGTCGTAATCCCCAGCCAGTACCTTCCGGCGCAACTCGTCGGAACTAAGCCGCCAACCTTCATTCCAGGACCACGGTTCGATAGTGATCAGCAGCTTGCGGTTCCGCTGCATGGCGTAATTGTCGGCCACAGTCAGGGTCGTCAGATCGACGTCTTCCCAAGGGAGAAAGAGAGCTTCGGTTTCGACACCATTTTGAGCTCCGAAATCACCATAGGGGTCATAAGCGCCGAATTTGGTCGCGTTTGCGTGGAGGATCGGCCGCTTGTCGGCCGCGGTTGTGTTCGTGCCGGCATCCTGAGCATAGGCGGGCCACAGGGCTGCGCCGGCGAGGATGGGTGTGACGGGCATCAGCAAAAGTGCGCCTCCCGCCATTGTTCTGACAAGTCTGTGTTTCATTTCAACCTCCTTGGCTGGCCGAAACAGTCAAGCTCTTCTTGAGTCTGTCCATGTTCGGTGAAATCGTGTCTTCTTTTACGAGCTTTGCATATTCATCTTCAGGCTTGGATTTGTAAGTCTTGAAGATGTACCAGTCTCCATTGGGTTCGCGCCGTTGATAGATCGTGCCACGATCGCGAACATGCAGGAAACAGGTATTGGCCGGCGCGCTGCCTTCCCGGGTGACCCACACGGCCACCAGACAAAGACGTCCGTTGTTGTCGATTTTCCATCTGCCCTCGGCAAATGTCGCTTTGCCCGGCCTCTCGGAGAAAGCGACCAAGCGCCGACCCTTGCCAATGAAGCGGGCGCCGCCCGCAGACCACTTCCAGGTTTTATCGCTATATATCTGGCGCAGTTCGTGAGCAGTTACTGGAACGGTTTTCTTCGGTAGTATGTTCGGCTGAGCAAGCACCGTAGTCGGCAGTATTCCGATCAATATGGCACCAGCCGAAAGCGCTATGGTGCAAATTCTTGCGGCTTTATTCATGGTCAAGATCCTCTCTGACACTTACGGTAACTGGTTCGGTAAAACTGGAATGAGGGAGGTTGCGGATACCGTTGCGCGCCTCAACGCTAGGCGGGGTATAGTTGATGCGGCGCTTGAGTCTGATGACGCTATTTTCGGGCGCGCGCTTGGCGGGATGGCCGACGCGCTCGACCGTGAATCCGTATCTATTAACCAGCGTATCGATGTCATAAACACCACGGAGGTCGAGAAGCACACGCCGCTTCATTGTCGCACCCAGCCGTTTGAAGTCGAGATTTTGAAGGCACTGCCAGTCTGTCATCAGGACAATCGCATCAGCGCCCTCCGCACATTCATAAGGGTTGCTGGAAAAGGTCACGCCGCGCAGCAGCATATGAGCATTCTTCATCCCCCTGGGATCGAATGCGCGCACATTTGCACCTGCGCTTTGCAGCGCGTGGATGAGCGTCAGCGACGGGGCGTCGCGCATATCATCAGTCCCTGCCTTGAATGTCAGACCGAGGACGGCGATCTTCTTGAACTGCAGGGGTTCGCCCAACAATGCTCTCAGCCGATTTCCAAGGGTGCGCTTGCGTGATGTATTGGAGGCGATCGTTTCTTCGACAAGGCGCAAGGAAATCCCGTACTCCTGGGCGGTACGCAGGAGCGCCATCGTGTCTTTTGGAAAACAAGAGCCGCCATAACCAGGACCGGCTTTCAGGAACGCCGCACCAATGCGCTTGTCCATCCCCATTCCTATCGCGATTTCATCGATATTTGCACCGACTTTCTCGCAAAGGTCGGCCATTTCGTTGATGAAGGCGATCTTCGTGGCAAGGAACGCGTTGGCCGCATATTTGATAAGCTCTGCACTGCGGCGCGTCGTGATGATCATCGGCACCCCGCTCTCAACGAGCGGGCGGTAAAGTGCGAGAAGCAGAGCCTTTGCCCGGTCGCTATCGCAGCCGAGAACAACACGGTCTGGCTTGTTGAAATCGGCGATTGCCGAACCTTCGCGCAAAAACTCAGGATTTGACGCAACCTCGAAGTCTGCGTCGGGCCGAGCGGAGCGCATCAACGCCTCGAGCCTTTCACTGGTGCCGACCGGGACGGTTGATTTGGTGACGATCAACGCCGGTCCGCACAAGGCCAGAGCAGTCTGTTGGGCCGCCTTCAAGACACACGACAGGTCCGCATCGCCGTCATGGCCACTTGAAGGGGTCCCGACAGCGATGAAGAGGACGTCTATGTCACGAACTGCGCGCTTGAGATCGGTCGTGAACTGAAGCTGCCCTGACCGCAGATTTGATTCCACGAGATTGGTGAGACCGGGCTCGAAAATCGCGACCTCGCCGCGATTGAGCGCATCGATCCGGGTCTGATCTATATCAACACAAATTACCTGATGTCCCCAGGCGGCGAAGCACGCTCCACTCACGAGACCGACATAACCTGTTCCAATAATTGCGATTTTCATTTGGTCATCTCCTCCATCAGTTTATTATTTCGTTATGAAATCCCATGCCATCTGATCTTGAACCGCGTGATCTTGACCTGAGACCCCCCTTGGCCCGCACCTGCGACGGCGAAGTGTGTTTCGGTGAATGTGATAACGTTTTGTCCGTAGGCGACCGCTTCCAGGCCATGGTTACCACGCGAATAAATCGCGTTGGCGGTCACGGCTAGGCACATCACCAGGGCTGCCGCCGCGGCAAGGCCTCTCTTTGATGTAGATACTGACGAAAGGGCATTTTCCCGGGCGTGGCCGATGACTATGACGGCGAGGACGGTGCAATAGATGATCGAATTGACGATCGCGAAGAGGTAGTAACCTTGAGCTGAGCCTGGGTTGGAAGCAAGCAACGCTGCTGCCGACGAAGAAACAGACATCAGCATATAAGGAACGAGCACCCGGAGCGGTGGGAACGCGGCGAACTTGCCATCCTTCGGCGTAATCCGGAAGTCCACGAAGGAGCCTGTGATCTGGTCCCGCATTGCAAACAAAGAGCCGGCGAGCGACCATGGCCAGCGTGCAAGGAGAAATACAGCCGATTCCCAGCCGAGAACCTTGGCATCGTGAGGCCTGAACGCACCAGTCGATCGCCAGTAGAAAGCCAGCCCGATCAGCACAAATGACAAAGGCAGGATATGCGCGAGAAAATCCGGATACGTCACATTGACGAAATTACGGCCCGTCGCCAGCGCTATGATCGGCAACAGGAACATCGCCGCCATGAACAGCGAGAACAGCGGATACCAAAGTTGCGAGAACAGGAATTGAAACTGAAGCTTGCCTGACAGGCTTGGCACATAATCCTTCGAATAACGAAGCAAGATCGTGACAAGGCTTCGCGACCACTGGAATTCCTGGATGGCAAGATCGGCGAAGGTTCTGGGCCCTTCGCCATGAGCAATTGCATCGATAGCGTGAACGCCTTTCCAGCCCCCGGCATTCATCAGCAGCGTGGTCGAATGATCTTCCGCCAGTTCAGGACCGAGACCGCCGATTTGTTTCAGCGCCGCGGTTCGCACAGCATAATGCGAACCGATGCAGAGCGGTGCCCAACCGTTATTATAGGCGATCTGCAGGCAGCCATGCATACTGGCTTCGGCCTGAAGCCGGCCCCGTGCCGCCCAGCTTTGCGATGCGTTGGAATCGCAGATACTCGGAGCCGATACGTAGCCCACGGCTGAATCTGCGAATGGCCGCATGATTTCCCGCAGATAGGTCCGGTCCGGCACATGGTCCGCGTCGAACTGGGCAACAAAGTCGTATCGGGCATATCCGTAGTGATCGTAGAAATAGGCGAGATTGCCTTCCTTGCAGCGTGTACGCCGCGGCCAGGTCTTGCAATGATAGGCGTCTACCCCCTGCCGCGTCGAAATGAAGATGCCGTGGCGGGCACACCATGTAATCGTCGCGGGATCCGGCGCCTCGTCCGCCAGCCAGACGTCGTAGTCATAGCCAAGCTGTTCAAGCATAGCATTGAGTGTTTTTCGAACAACCTCGAACGGCTCTGAAGGCGCCTTGGTAACAACCAGTGCAATGCGCCCTGGGACGCATTGCTTGAGAATGTGCCGGGGCTTCCGGCTGCCGGCGAACAGATAGATGAAATAAGCCGGGAGCAGCGTTATCCACGCCATGATCAGGCTTAAAGCGACAAACGGCACGACCGCGATGATGTGCCCGGACCTGAACCACCATTGCCAGAACCAGAGTAATCCCCCCAGCCATGCGATAGCACCCGCGAAATACGCAATGCGCCGTTCGCCCGAGAATACCGGAACCAGCAGTTCGGGCAGCCTGCGTCCTTCAACGCGCTGTCGCGTGCGGTTCGATCGGATCGGGGATGGCTCACGCCAGAATGTCATTAGCCACCTCCAGTCCGAAAGTCGGAGCAGCGGTACGAATAATCGTTTCGATGTCCGAGAAACGGGGGGTGAAATGCAATTCTGACTGGGCGACCGTGAAATCGGAATAAAGCGCGGGCGGATCGCCCTCCCGCCGTGCTTCGCGACGAACGGGGACGCGGCGCTGCGTGAGCCGTTCGATCGTGTCGATAATCTGTTGTACGGACGTGCCCTGGCCGGAGCCCAGATTGGCCACCATGTTTTTGCCGCCAGCGATCAGATGCTGGACCGCCGACACATGTGCCTGAGCGAGATCCGTGACATGGACATAGTCGCGAATACATGTGCCGTCCGGTGTATCATAGTCATCGCCGAAGACGATCAACTCGGAGATTCTGCCTGCCGCGGCCATAAGGGCGCGAGGAATGAGATGGGTTTCCGGGTCGTGCCTCTCCCGAAGCTCGCCATCGATATCCGCGCCAGCCGCATTGAAATAGCGCAGTGCCACATAGCGGAGACTGTATGCCGAAGCGTAGTCCTTCAGCATCATTTCGCCGATCAGCTTCGTGCGCCCATAGGGATTTATGGGAACCTGTGGACTACCCTCGGCAATGGGTAGTTTGGTCGGAATTCCATAGGTGGCGCAACTGCTTGAAAAAACGATATTTCTAAGTTTGACTTCTATGCATGTGTCAAGCAGCGAGAGGATTCCGGCAACATTGTTATTGTAATATTTGCGTGGATCGACTGTAGATTCCCCCACATAGGCCGATGCGGCGAAATGTATGACGCAGACGGGTTGCCAAAGTTTGATCGCATGTTTCAGCTGGTCGCGGTCGTGTACGTCGCCTCGAACCAACGGCCCCCATTTTGCATTCTCTTTGTTGCCGGTCGAGAGGTTGTCAAAGGCAACAGGCGTGAAGCCTGACTGATGCAAAAGCTTGCATGTCTGACTGCCGATATAGCCAACTCCACCGGTGACCAGAACAGTGTCCATCGCCGTGCCTTTCAGTTGCCCGCTGCGGCATGTCGCAGCGCGAGGTCGAAATAGGCGATAGTCGAGAGAAGGCCGTCCTCGACATCGACATATGGGCGCCAGCCAAGCTGCACGGCCGCTCGGCTAACGTCCGGCCGGCGTTGCTGGGGGTCATCAACGGCGGGAAGGAGATGAACGATCGGGGACTTCGAATTGGTGAGACGAATGATGCGCTCGGCCAAGTCGATCACGGTCAGTTCCGTCGGGTTGCCGAGATTGATCGGCCCGGTTACCGCGTCGGATGTGTCCAGAAACTTCCTGAACCCGCCGATCAGATTGTCGACGTAGCAGAACGAGCGCGTTTGCAATCCGGATCCATAGATCGTGATTGGTTCGTTGCGCAGGGCCTGAACGATGAAATTCGATATGACGCGCCCATCATCGGGACGCATGCGCGGCCCATAGGTATTGAAAATGCGGGCGACCTTGATCTTGAGGCCATAAAGGCGGTGGTAGTCGAAAAACAGAGTCTCCGCACAGCGCTTTCCTTCGTCATAACAGGCGCGAGGTCCTATGGTGCTGACATTGCCGAAGTAGTCCTCGCGCTGTGGCGACACCAGCGGATCGCCATAAACCTCTGAGGTCGATGCCTGGACAATGACCGCATCGCGGCGGCGGGCAAGTTCCAACAGGTTTCGCGCACCGACGACGTTGGTGAAGAGGGTACCGATTGGATCAGCCTGATAGGCGGGAGGCGAAGCCGGGCTCGCAAAATTGAAGATCGCGTCAACCTTGACATTGAGCGGCGTCCGCACGTCGTGTCGCCGGAAAATGAAGTTCGACAGATCGAGCAGGTGCTTGATGTTTTCGATGCGTCCCGTCGAAAGGTTATCAACGCATATGACCTCGTAGTTTGCCGTCAACAGCGATTCACACAGGTGAGAGCCCAAAAAACCGGCGCCACCGGTAACAAGTATTTTCTTGAGAAAATTACTCCTATTACTAGGAAATTGGAGAATATTTTCAGTAGTAGATTTTTTCCGATTGCCCATTCTCGCCATGTCTCAACCTCCCGCATGGACCACAAAAAACCAAATGCCGAACGCAGAACCCCCAAAATTCCACGGAAATAGAAGCGCAATCTCGCGATACTCCGGATGGAGCGCGAAAGCGGGGTGGATTCAGTGATGTTTGTGAATGGAAAAGTCAGATCGCAGAGCTCGATCCGATTAAGTAAAAAATGGTTATCTATACGTTAAATTTAATTATGCTCTTGATTGTGACAGGAGTCAAAGAGGATTTAATCGCTTCTTAAACGTCGAAAAACCACACGTTTTCAGCGCAAGAAAGGAGCGCAACAGGCTAACGCCGCGATGAAATTTACTTAAAATGCAATAATAATACTTTAGGTATAGGCACGTGTGCGCCACGCGTGAGGAAGTAACAGCGCGGATACGGAGCTAGATTCCTGTGGGAGGCCTAATGAAAGAGGTTGCGAATATACGTTTATTCTGCCTATAGGAATTTGCGTTGTGCCAAAACTGCGCAGACGACCTGACTGGCTACAATGATCGAAATTGCTTCACTATGTTCGCAGATCATCTAATTGAATGATTTCTAATAAATCGATTATTAAGGCCCCGGTGAGATACTGACATGCGAGACAGGAATTGATCATGAGTGAGGCAAGAATGCATTCGAAAGATGTTGAGACATGCGTAAGTTTTGCGTCAGCAATCGCACAACTTCACAGAGTTTCGTGTGCCGTGGCTGTTGGTCTGGCTTCCCTGTTGGTCGCTTGTTCTTCTGGAGCACCCCTTGAGCTGACATCAGCAGTTCCTTATCACTCCCCCAAGAAGATCGATCAGAGCGTGGCAGCAACCAAGCCTTACCAGACGGGAACAAGAGTCGCCTCCATGGAAACGACGAGATACGTTGCAAGCCTGAGAACCGATACCCGCACCGTTGCCTATGGTCGCGGACCGTATATCTGTTCACCCAGCGGTTTTGGCCAAACATCCCGCTGCTTCCTTCGCTGAAGGTCCAGCTAACATTCCGGAGAAGACTATGCCTTGCGCGCACAAATCGTGCCGGCAAGGCGTAGCGTCGTTGCGGGGCTTCCTATGACTGCATTGTGCTCGCCCCCTGAGAAATGCTGGTCCTATGTGAAAGCATGTTTTTTCGTGTTGGCGCTTTCAATTGCGTTAGGCGCAGCCGACGGAGAGGCATCCGAAACTGGATCGCCGTTGGTAGATATGACTGCGAAGACGGGTGCAGTCGATGCCCGCGCTGTCCCCATCGCCCACGCGGCGAACCCGGTGATCCTGGGCGTCTACGATCCTCACTCCATGGTCAAAGGCAGCGACAACTTCCAGATCGAGCATGTTTTCGTTGCCTGGCAGGCGCCGGATAAACGTGCGCTGGATCGTAAGATCAAAAGCGCCATTCGCGACGACCGTGCCTTGATGATCTCGGTCGAGCCCTTCACGCATGCGGCGGATTGGCGCGAAGGAGGCGATCACCTGTTCCAGGACATAGAGGACGGGCGCTTCGATTCCGAGATCGAGTGGATTTGCAACGAGGTTCACGACATCCACAAACCGGTGTACATGCGCTGGGGTCACGAAATGGAAGACGTGGATGGCCGCTACCCTTGGGCGCGCAATGATCCGGAAGGCTATCGCAAGGCCTTCGCGTATTTCGTGTCGCGCTGCCGCACGATCTTGCCGGAGGCACGCTACGTGTGGTCACCGAAGGGACATAAGAACCTTGAAGCCTATTATCCCGGCGACGAATTCGTCGATATCGTCGGAATTCCCATCTGGGGTCTCGAAAAGATGGACATTGATTACTGGAGTCGTCGCCGGCGTTTCAGCGAAACGGTCGAGGAGAAATACGAGCGCGTGCAGCAGTTTCGCAAGCCGGTGATGATAGCGGAACTCGGTGTTTCCGGGAGCAGGACCTACAAGCAAGGCTGGTACGCGGAAATTTTCAATTCGCCGGAATATAAAACGCAGTTCCCGTTGCTGCAGACGATCCTATTCTTCAACGATAAGGAACCTTACAGCTGGCCCATGGGATATGGCTCGCCGGATTGGCGTTTTGACCCTAAAACACTCGCGGCGCTGGTTCAGCGCTAGCGCAATAGAGCAGCGCAAACATGCATTGTTCCAGAAATTGCGCGCCCAAAGCCGAAATCTCTTTTCTCGCGACTATCTCGATAAAATGATAGCCGGCGGCGTGAGGCGATAAATCAGCATGGTTTCATCATCGACAACACGATCGGCTGTCTTGTCCAGATGCGCAATGAGACCTTTGTTGTATTTGATTAGCTCGCGTCCTTTCGAGTCTCGGGCGTTTTTCGCTATGCCGAACCAAGCCGCGTTTTGTGTTCGCAGCGTCTCGAGTACGTTGATCGCGTCGCCGTCTTCGAGAAGCACCGACCAATCGCTCATCCCTCCGCCGGGCGGAAAAACCCATCCGCGGCGTCTGCTGTAATACACAGCGATTGGATCGCCGATCGTGGTCGAAACCGCAACGACTAGGTCACCCGGCTTGCTAACGGAACTCAGCCGCTCACCGAGTTCATGACCAGATTGCGCATAGGGCGTCTTCATCAATCGGAGCCCGGGAAGAGTTCCGCCAATAATCACGACGCCGACAATGGCCGCCAGTCGCAGCCAGCGTGATCGCGAGCCCGAAGGAAGGTCGCCGCCAATTGCGCTCAACAGGACGAGCCCTCGGCCAGCCAATGCCGCAACCGGCACGCTGAAGATATGAAAGTTCCACGGATTGGTTTTGATCTCACGCGCGGCGAAGAAATAGACCAAAGTAGCGCCGGCGAACCATATATGAAAAAGCCACGGGGCCTTGCCGCGTGCCAGATGGGACGTGGTCGGCGGCGTAACCAGCAGCGCGATCCCGACAAGCATGAGGACCGGTAAGGTGAAGAGCCAGTTGCCGGCTATCTTCCAGGTGGCGGGCAGATAAAAAGCCTCGTTGAAGAATTTAAGCAGCCCGTCGTCCCACAGATAACCGCTACCGGCCACATGATAAGGCGGATAGTTCGCCCCGACATAGAGCGCCCATCGGTAGTAGCCCAGGATCAGTGTCCCGGCGATCAGCGCGACCGGTACGATGTGAAAGATGCGGCGCAGATTAAGCTTATTTCTCGTCTGGAGAATTGAAAATGTCGCATAGGTCATCGGAACGACCACGGCAACACCAGGTAGCTTGGCGAGCACGCCCAACGTCGTAATCAAACCCGAGAGTACCAAAAGACCAGGTTGGTCATCCTGCAGGTAGGCGACATACAGCCAGGTACCGGTGATGACTAGAGACAGCATCGCGGGATCGGGAAGAAACGACTGGTCGATAAAAACAGCGCCCGGCATGACAGCAAGCAGAAAGGCGCCGGCGTGCGCATGGGTGTCGTCCCAAATGCGACCGAGCAATCTGTGCAGTGCGAAGACACCCCACACTCCGAAAACAACAGCCACCAAGCATCCTAGCCAGTCGTGCCAGCCAAACACGGTGTAAAGCAGCGCGGTAATATAGGAAATTATCTGGAGTTCGCGGCCCTGATAGGCGGGGCCTGGCCCGGTCCAGCTTACCTCCGGAAAAAAGATGTTCCAGCTGCGCGCATAGAAATTGTCCGCCATCATGGCCGTGCTTGCCTCACGCCAACTAAAGGCATCCACCAGGGGTTGCTGTACCTCATGGAGTCGAAACAAAGCGGCGAGCACCAGTATCGCAGCCAGAACTGCGAAATTGCGTTGCCCGATCCGGAACTCCGGCATTGTTTCCTCCTGAACCGCACCGGGTTTGCCGAAAGCTGTTCGATTTAGATTATGCGTCCGGGGCCGGTTCGTCCAGCGTGGCGCAATATTGCTCCTCTGCTTCAGCTGAAGCTTGGCGGCGAGCGGCGGACACTGACGATCCTGTTTTGCGACGTGCGTGGCTTCACCACGATTTCCGAGGCCCTGAAGGACGATCCCGAACAGCTGACGACGCTGATCAACCGGCTGCTGACGCCGCTTTCCGAGATCGTGCTGGAAAGCGGCGGCACCATCGACAAATATATCGGCGATTGCCTGATGGCGTTCTGGAACGCACCGCTCGACGACCCGCGCCATGCCAGCCACGCCGTCGGTGCGGCGCTTCGCATGCTGGATGCAATCGACCATCTGAATGCGGAGCTTGGCCAGGAAGCGGCAGCCCTTGGCAC
>NZ_LGLV01000022.1 GCF_001687365.1 Pararhizobium polonicum | reverse complement strand
ACCTTACCGGGAGGCGATCATCGCCAAGGTGGAGGGCAACCGGATATCACGATGTCCGAGCTGGCAAGCTGGCTCGAGGCCGATCATGGCGTGAGCGCCGATCCCTCCAACCTGTCCAAATTTCTCTGTCGCGCCGGCTTTACCTTTAAAAAAACGCGGATGGCAGCGGAACGCGAACGCGCCGATGTTCGCCAGGAACGGGATGAGTGGCATGACCATCGCCAGCCCGCGATGCGAGAGAGCCCCGGACGTCTCGTTTTTATCGACGAGACGTCGGTCAAGACCAACATGACGCCGTTGCGCGGCAGGAGCAAAAAGGGCAAGCGCCTGCAGGCCGAGGCGCCTTTTGGAAAATGGAATACGCAAACATTCATCGCCGGCCTGCGCTGCGATGCCATCACCGCTCCCTTCGTCGTCGATGGCGCCATGGATGGCGACACGTTCGACACCTATGTGCGCACGCAGCTTGCACCGACGCTCCAGCCGGGAGACGTCGTGATCTGGGACAACCTCAATGTCCACAAAAGCCCCAGAGCGGCCGCTGCCGCTGTCGATCTTGGCAGCCGTCACCCAGGCATTCAGCGCCTCGACAGGCCGGCCAATCAGATAGGCGATCTCGTCCTCTTCGCCGCTGCTGGTCTTAGTGCGGCCGAGATGGATGGCGACAGAGGGCAGGGGAGGGCCGTTCGGCATCTCGATTGGTGGCTCGATGATCAGCTTGTTCACGGCGCAACCCGGCGATCTCGCTGCGCCGGCGGCCACCGGAGGCAAAGGCGACCATCAGGATCGCCCGGTCGTGCAGATCGCGCAGGCTGTCGGTGGCGCAGGTCGCCAGCAGTTTGGCCAGCACGTCACCGGTGATCGCCTTGGCGCTCTTGCGAAGACGTTGTCTTGGCGCGGTTCGGATCGCCAGTCGAATGGCCGATTTGAGGGCAGGGGAGGCAAAGGCGCCGTCAAAACCGCGCCATTTGCTCAGCGTCGACCAGTTCGCCAGCCGCCGCCGCACGGTTCCTGGCGCATGCGGGCCGGCGGATTTCAGGAACCCCTGGCGGCCGAAGGTTTTCGTCGACGCTTTTCGGCATGCCGTGATCCGGATCGGCCTCGCCGCGTTCTGGATCCCACAGGTGATGGGCGACAAATTTCAACAGCAGCGCCTCCGGCGCCGGCCAGGGCAGGGATTGTCCGGTCGCCGCCATTCCCCAGGCCTCGAGATAGGCGAGATCCGAGGTCAGTGCCCTGAGCGTGTTGTCGCCCATGCCCTGGTTGACGAGATGGCGCAGGGTTTCGACGTCCCGGTCGGTGAGCAGCTCGGCGAGTTCGTCGCGGCGCTCGATCGGCAGCACGGCGGCGATGGTGTCGAGCTCTTCGGCGCGCCGTTCGACCGCGGTTGCTGATGTCTTGGGTTTGGCCACGGAGGCTCCAAAATCGCTGTATTCGGCGATCTCTGAGACCGTGATTTGCGCCCTGAAAGCAACAACCATCGATAACCTATACTTATCGATGGTTATACGACCAACCCACAGAACCATGCAGTGACGGACACAAACTATCCACTGGTGTCCGTTTAGCAAATCATTTACCATGATTTCAATGGTTTATGATCTTGAAGAATTGCCCATCCAGAGCCTGCTGCGGCCGATTTCGGACGCGGGTTCGGCGTTGACCCGTCTCGATGAGCGGATCGCCACGTTCTCCAGTGGGCGATGGCTGGATCGAGCGGACGCACTTTACCGACGCCTGCGCCTCGCTGTGGATCGATGGCGAGCTCGTCCATCTCGAGGACCTCGTCCTCCACGACGCCACGAAGGATATTCGCGCGCCGACCCACGAACTCACCATCGCCCGCGATGTTTTGCGCACCCGCCGTCGTATTGCCGCGCAGACACCCGGCTGGGCGCTCACTCCTGACGGTCTCCGCAGCCTGCGGGGCCAGGCGTGGCCTGACCATCTCTTGTTGACGGTGGCGGCGTCGAGAAAGACGGCGGCGCCGTGTCAGTCGATACAGTCGGAGGAGGGGAGGGAGAAGAGGACGGAGGCGGCGCAAGCGCCCTCGACGCTGAGTTTGCCGCGATCGATGCGGTGCTGGCTCGATCGGATGCGGCCATCGAACAAGCAAAGACGCCCGGCCAAGGATCCGCTCGTCTATGATCTCGATTGGGACGAGGACGAGCGGCTGGAGGAATGGCGTCACGCCTTGCGGCCGCGTTCAATTTTGGCCTGAAAACCATTCCCGTCGATCGCCGGAGGCATCGCAATCGCGAAACTTGGCTGCTGGCCATTCTCGGCGGCTTTATTGCCGCCGTAGAGCTTGGACTGAAGGAGCATGATCGCCTGGCCCTCGCGCGAAAGATGATGGAGCGGCGGCCGATCGGGAAACGCATATCGTCAAAACTGCCAGAGCTGATCGCGTTGGTGATCTCGCGGCCGCTGGTGTCGGCCGGTATGATTGCGAAGGAGCTTGCCGTCACCCCGCGGGCGGCGCTGCGGATCGTCGAGGAGTTGGGCTTGCGCGAGATGACGGAGAGGGGAAGGTTTCGAGCGTGGGGAATTCTGTGATCTCATTTAGGGAACGGCAATCCGATGCACGCGGCACTGCCAAGGTTCGCGACAGTGGCTTCGGTGTCGCGGAAAATGGATAGTTTTGAAGATGTAGCGAAAATCTAGTGCAATTCATCATGCATCAATGTGTACAAACGCACAACTAGAACAATAACAGTTGCAAATCGTAAGCCAGAAGGCTCCATTTCGGTGTGGCTGGGGAGGTATCGTTGGACATCTTTAATCTCGATCAAGCGTTGATAGAACGATATGAATCGTTTGCGCGCTCGTTCTCCGAGATTCGTGCGCCTGAAATCCACGCTCAAGTTGATGCTGCCTATAATGAGCAGCGTTTTTGGCCCGAGCCCCTGATCACCATTAATCCGCGCTTTGGGTCTGGTCATTCTGTTGATCAGCTTTTCGCGCAAGAAGTGCTCGATCCGGCTCTTAGCAGGATATTCGCAGCAGGCCCTGGCCGGACGCCGATCAAGCTTCACCGTCACCAAGATCGCGCTGTTGCGAAGGCGCGCAATGGTGAAAGCTTCAGCGTGACCACGGGCACGGGGTCAGGAAAATCGCTGTGTTTCTTCTTACCGATCGTCGATGCGGTGGTGCGCGCTCGGCGCGCAGGCGAGCAGCAGCGGACGCGCGCGATCATCATCTATCCAATGAACGCGTTGGCCAACAGCCAGCTTGAGGAACTCGAAAAATTCATCGGCGGCTCGGGGCTCGAAGAGGGGCTGCGTCCGACCTTCAGCCGCTATACCGGCCAGGAGAGTGATGCGGAACGGCAGGCGATCGCCAAGGCCAAACCCGATATCTTGCTGACGAACTTCATGATGCTCGAGCTGCTCTTGACGCGCCAGGATGAACTCGATCGTGCCGTCATCGCCAATGCAGCCGGCCTGGATTTCTTGGTGCTGGATGAATTGCACACCTATCGCGGCCGTCAGGGGGCGGACGTCGCGATGCTGGTCCGTCGCGTGAAAGACCGCCTTGTCAAAGAGCAAAAGCTGCTGTGCATCGGTACGTCAGCGACGATGTCGAGCGCGCACGAGGAGATCGAACGAGCAAGCGCCGTTGCTCGCGTCGGTAAGCTGATTTTTGGGGAAGAGCTCAGTTCGGCATCGATCATCGATGAGAATCTCGCCAGGGCAACCGATCCCCGGATCAATAGCACAAGCCTCGGAGCAGCACTCCCGGATGCGGTTCTGGCGCCAATACCGGAAAGCCTGACGGACAAGGAGTTGCATTCCCATCCGCTCGCCTGCTGGATCGAGACCGAGATCGGGCTTGTTGAGGGCGAGAAACTGCGCCGTCGCCCGCCCATGAACCAGCTTCGGCGCTCCAGGAACTCTTGGCGACTTTCAGCGGCAGAACCTCACCGCTCTCACGCCAGAGCTGAAAGATGTTCTTCCATTCGGTGTCAGGTTCAGTGTGCAATCGCATCATGGCCCTCTGGGATTATCTGCACATATGCCTATGTCGCTGTCGCGTCCCTGCCGAGCGTCAAAGTGGCAATGTTCGACATCCAAATTGCCCTATCCTATTCGAAACAAAAAGGGAACATAGCAACTAAATCGGCCATTGAAAACCCTTGATCTCGTGCCTTTTGCATGGGCCAGATCGTTCCATTTCAAGTACTTGGCATGGTGTAGTCGGTGGTTCGTATCCCTTCAAGGCGTCTACTGCGTGCGAAAGATATTTATCATTTGAGTGATCGGACAGACGCTGACGATCGGGCGGGTTTTAGGGCGCCCATGAAAGCTGCATTGGGCTGGACTGAAACGTCGGTATTCGTTATTCCCATGTCTTGTGGTGACGCTCAAAAGTCGCTGAACATCTCCGCGTATCCGCAGGGTCTTCAAAGTTGAAAAAAATCCAGCGCAGTTTTACCATAGAGTATAAATCCGGTCGGCGAAAACCAGATGCCAAGCCAAACTCGATCTGGGGCAATATGGATCTCAAGTCCGTGGCGTTAGATTTGGAGGAAGAGGCGATGCCGTTTGTTCCGAACAGGCACCTGGTAAGCAAATCCGCCGGCGAAGTCTCTCCATCGAAAGCTGAGCCGGCAGGGCCCTTGTTGACACCGGCGATCGTGCGGCACACAACTGCGGCAGTAAAAGAGGAGATGATGATGGCGGACGAAATCGATACGATATCCACTGCTGATGCGCCGGCGGTTGTGGGAACGGCTGTTGCGCCAAAGAAGCAGCGCAAGCCCCGTACCAAAAAGGTGGTGCTCGCAGCTGCCTCGAGTGACGCTGCGGGAGAACCGGCAATTGCTTCAGCCGACGCGGCGGGCAAGCAGAAACGGGGACGCAAGGGCAAGTCGGTCGGCGATGCTGGCACCGCAAAGCGCGTGCCTGTGAAACGTGCTCAGAGGCCGGTGCAAGCAGCGCCTGCCGTGTCGGCTACGCCGAGCGATGAGATGGCGGATATCCTGCAGCTGGAAGAAGAGAACCAAAGGCTGCGCAAGCTGCTGGCGGAAAAACTTCGGGCCGAAAACACCGATCTGCGGAAGCGTCTGAAGCTCGATTGATTTCAGGTATGCAGCCAATCGCCGGCCGCATTTCAGTGCCTAGCGAGACGATTATTCTGGTGGCGGTCACACCGCCGCCGGGACGTCAACTGGCATCCTGCACGCGGGGTAAAAACGCGAGGTCGAAGTGATGGCATCTCCATGGCAGTTCCTTGCCCGACTTGTGTCGCCACGACACTTGGAAAAACAGGACGGCAGTGCGATCAAGGACGTAAAGCCGGACGTCGCGGTGATGGCGGGACCGACTGAGACGCCTGTCAAAGAGAACGTCAAGCTCGCCGAGAAGCCGACACGCGAAGAGGCCCAGCCCTTCGTTCAATACCAACCGGTTGCTTCACGGCCCGAACCTTCGGCAGGAATCGGCGGTGAACTTCAGGACATGAGGGAGAGCCGTAGTGACGAGCGCGCGGAAACCTCTGATCCGACGTTACCTGATAACGGCGCCCCGCACACGCACCCCGCGCCGCAGGTCGATGAGACTGTTAAACCTTTGCCTGCCAAGAGGAGAGGTCGCGCCAAGACAGTCGAAGCGGTCGCTGTGGTTTCGCAAACATCCCCCGTCGTTTCCAACGTTTCCGACCAGATGAGCCTGGACCAAGAAATTGGAGTTCTCCGGGATCAGTTGGCGAGTAAGCTACGCCGGCAGAATGCGCAATTGAAGCAGATGTTGGAGCGGTTTGATCGTTGAATCAGTCACGATCTCGCTGCTTGAATGAAGATGAACAGCGCCCGTGCGGAAAAATGCCTTTTCCCAAAGATGACCTCGACGGGGTGCATGATAATTCTCCAACCTGCACCGGTGTTCGAGGTGCGTCTACAGAGGAGATGCGGTTAATGCCCACGCCGAGGCTAGTTTAATGAGACGCATTTTTCGTGCGCGGCCTTCGTCCCACTCGCATGCCATGCTCGGTCCTCCGGGCGATAACGAAGCATTTCGAGATAGGAGTCGAGCCCCGAGAAACGCAGGGTCGGGGTTCGTATCCCTTCAAGGCGGCGGGTGTTGCTTCGGGTCTGCAACAGAGAACGTCGGCGCTCAATGGACGATCAAGCAGCCTCTACCATTTTCGCTTCAATCCATCCGGCCAAGGTTTTAACGCCGGGATTTTGCCGGAGGTGATGAGCGATCCATAACTGCAATCTGTGTGGCCCGAGGATGAAACCGAATGGAGCAACAAGTTGTCCTGCATCGATCTCTCGCTGAACCAGATATTTGGGAGCCATGGCGACACCCGCCCCAAAAGTAGCGGCTTGGAGCATAAGATAAAAATGCTCATATTCCTCCGCAATCTGAAGTTCCGGAATTTCACGTCCAATGGCTGAAAGCCACTGTTCCCAGGCTCCTTTCCGCGTTGCCGTGCCCAAGACCTGCGCCGTTCTCAGATCGGCGGGGGATTTCAAGGGATGGCGCAACAGGTAATCCGAGCTACAAACGGGCCCGATTTCCTCGCCAATCATATCTAGAATCACGACATCGTCGGGCGCGCTATACATTGTGTTCCGAATGGCTACGCTGATACCGTCCCTGGCGAAGTCGACTTCTCCATAGTTTACATTGAGACGGAAATGGATATCCGGATTAAGGGCCTTGAATTCAGGTAGTTTTGGAATCAGCCAGTACTGCATGATCGTTGCCGAGCACGACAAGGTCAGCGGGCCAGCCGAAAGACGCGCTACCGCCAAGTTAAGGGACCGAAACCCTTCGCTGAGAGTCTGCGCCATCTCGGCCCCCGCCGGCGTGGGCTCGGATGATTTCGAAAGGCGCCGGACCAGCGTCGTCGCGTACAGGCGTTCCAACTCGCGAACGTGACGGCTTATCGCGCCATGGCTGACATCGAGTTCTTGTGCGGCTTTCGTCATGCTTCCCAGCCGTATCGTCGCTTCGAACGCGCGAAGAGCATGCAAGGGAAGATTTGCGTAGGACATTGATACCTCCTTACATACTGCACCAAACAGATTCCCGGACGATGTCAGCTTGACGCACATCAATGAAGGTCTGAATTAGCGGACACTCGACATTTTACACGGAAATATGCCGCCGGCACAGCGATTGGATCGGTATGGAAGACAACTCAATGATTCATCTTTGTCTGATCATGTGATTCAAACTCACATCAGGCGGCTTGCATTGTGCCTGTTTTCAGGGAGCCGCGCGTGTATCATCGCCAGAACGATCATGGGAGTACGGAGGAGGGTCCAGTACGCTTTCGATCGAGGAGGAGATATATCGTGACCAGTTCAATGCGCCTCGAGGCTGACTATATCCTTGAGACATACTTGCCACCGGAACAAGCCGCGGAAATAATTGCCGGCGAACAGTCGAGTGGTACGTTCGTCGCGGTACCTGGCGAAACGCCCGCGTTAAAAGCGTTGGCCGCTGCAAAAGTGGAATCCCTCGAAACCATCGCAACGTACAATGCCGTTCCAGCCCTCGACGGTCGATATCCGACTGACGCCGCTATGCCTTTGCATCAGGTGAGGATGACGCTGTCCTGGCCCATTGCAACTGTTGGAACATCCCTTCCCAACATTCTGGCGACAGTCGCTGGCAATCTTTTTGAACTTGCCTGTGTCACTGGTCTCAGGATCGTCGACATTCGATTTCCCCCACCATTCTTCCAAAAATACAAAGGTCCTGCGTTCGGGATTGAGGGAACCAGAAAACTGAGCGGCGTTCAGACGGGGCCGATGATCGGAACGATTATCAAGCCGAGTGTCGGCTTGACGGCTGATCAAACCGCTTCTCTGGTCAAAGACCTCGTCGACGGCGGTATTGATTTTATCAAGGATGATGAGCTGCAAAGCGATTCCTCGGTCTGCCCGTTTGAAGACCGCGTTGATCGCGTGATGCGGGTGATCAACGAGGCCGCGGGACGGACGGGTAAAAAGACGATGTACGCGTTCAACCTGACCGGCGATATGGATGAGATGCGGCGACGTCATGACAAGCTTGTCTCAGCTGGTGCAACATGCCTGATGGTTAGCCTGAACTCAGTCGGCATGGCGGGTTTCGTGGATTTGAGGTCGTTCAGCCAGCTCCCGATCCACGCCCATAGAAACGGCTGGGGTTACCTGACGCGTCATCGCTCTCTGGGCTGGTCTTATGTTGCCTGGCAAAAGATTTGGCGGCTGGCCGGCGCGGACCACATGCACGTCAACGGTGTCGACAACAAGTTTTCCGAAGACAATGAATCTGTCATTCGGTCGGCGCGTGAATGCCTGACGCCCATTTCGGAAGACAAGCCTTGCCTGGTCATGCCGGTATTTTCGAGCGGGCAGACCGTGCGTCAGGCCCACGCTACATATGAAGGGCTGCAGTCCGATGACCTGATTGTCACGGCTGGCGGCGGGATCGTGGCTCATCCGAAAGGACCTGCGGCGGGCGTCCAAGCTCTTCGGGATGCGTACCAGGCCGCCACCTCAGGAGAAAGCCTGGAGTCCGCCGCGAAGCGGAGTAAGGAACTGAAGCTAGCTCTGGAACCGGGCGCATGAATTGCGCGCTCGCATCGCTCCCTCCGGGGCCGTTGGTTTCCTTCTACGGGGATGATTTCACGGGATCGTCTGCCGCGATGGAAGCATTTGCCTGGCAAGGCATCAAGACGGTGCTTTTTCTTGATGTTCCGTCGGCAGAACGGTTGGCAGAGTTTTCTGATTACAGATGCATCGGTATCGCCGGGATAGGGCGCTCCAAAAGCCCGGCCTGGATGGATGCTCATTTGCCCGCAATCTTCGAACGTTTGGGACAAACGGGCTCTCCCATCGTGCACTACAAGGTTTGTTCGACCTTCGATTCCTCGCCGCAGATTGGCTCTATCGGGAAAGCGGCTGAAATCGGTGCAGGCATGTTTCCGGGTCCGATACCGATGTTGGTCGGTGATCTTGGGATGGGACGTGTTCAGGTTTTCGGCCATCTCTTCGCTCAAGCCAGTGGCCAGTATTATCGGTTGGATCGTCACCCAACGATGGCCAATCATCCATCGACACCGATGCAAGAATCCGACCTGGCCCGACATCTGGCTGCGCAGACGAGTTTGCCCATATCGAATATCGATTTCCTCCGACTGAAAGCGGGTGATC
Organism: Pararhizobium polonicum; assembly: GCF_001687365.1. GTDB lineage: Bacteria > Pseudomonadota > Alphaproteobacteria > Rhizobiales > Rhizobiaceae > Pararhizobium > Pararhizobium polonicum. The sequence goes on along the minus strand of NZ_LGLV01000022.1, from coordinate 66,902 downwards.
CGACAGAGGTCATCCCCCCAAACGACCCAGACAAGTCGCAGATATACTCAATTGATCTTCTCGATGAGGAGACGTTGCGCGCCGCAGGACAGGCCATCTGGACCGCAGGCCGGAAGCAGAAGTTCGTTATCGGCTCGCAAGGCGTGCAGGCGGCACTCGCGGCTTATTGGCGTTCAGTGGGTCTCTTGACAGATCCTCAGATCGAGACATCGGTCCAAGCAGTCAACAGAATTGCTGTGGTGTCTGGATCGGTTTCGCCCATGACTGCCGCGCAGATCGAGCACGCGAAGTCTCATGGTTTTGAGGCCATTCGGCTCGATCTTGGTCGGGTGTCAGACCAGAGTGCGTGGAATGCCGAAATTGATCTTGCGGTGCATAAATCCAAGTCGGCTCTGTCCGAAGGTCGCGATCCCCTGGTGTTTACAGCCAAGGGTCCCGACGACCCCGCTGTCCGGCAGTTCAAAAATAAATTCTACCACGACCGGGCGACGGCTGAGGCCGCCAACGATCTCATAGGAAGCAGCCTTGGACAGATACTCGATAGGCTGATCATCGAAGCGGGCTTAAGTCGTGTGGTTTTGTCGGGAGGAGACACGTCTAGCCATGCTGCGTTGAGGCTCAAAATCGACGCCTTGACCAGTGTTGCAAAGCTGGCTCCTGGCGGTCCGTTGTGCCGGGCTCATTCTGCAGACCCGTCCAGAAATGGAATCGAGATCGCGATGAAGGGCGGGCAGGTGGGCTCTGTCGGCTACTTCGCGGCGGCAAGAGACGGTCAATGAAAGTTTTGCCTCGCTCAGATCCGTGAGGACGGAGCGTGTGCCGGTGTAATGCCGGTAAATTTGGGAGTTAGGGAGGAAACGACATGCCAGAAGAGAATGAAACAAGAGTTGCACTTGTGACCGGTTCCGCAATGGGCATCGGATTTGCGATTGTGCACCAACTCGCGTTGGATGGCTTTGCGGTTATCATTGCCGACATCAACAAGGAAGCTGCAGAAAAAGCTGCGGATGAACTGAGAGCGGCCGGACTTAACGCGCAGTCAGTCGTGATGGATGTCGGCAATCCCGCTTCGATCGCGGAGGCATTTAAAGCTGTTGAGGCCGAACATGGTCGCTGCGATGTTCTCGTCAATAATGCCGGCATAGCCAAGACATTTCCATTTATCGACTTTCCTTATGACAACTGGGCTGCAACGATCAACATCAACGTCACAGGGGCACTGCTGTGCAGTCAGCATGCCGCGCGGCTTATGCAGCGATCGGGTTGGGGCAGGATCATCAACATTGCGTCTGTGGCGGGCGAGCGAGCCGTGGGACATGGCCGGACCGCATACGGTGTGTCAAAGGCAGCTGTCATCGGCCTGACCAGGCAGATGGCCGCCGAACTTGCGACCTACGGAATCACCAGCAATGCCGTTGCGCCCGGTCCCGTGGACACACCGCTGACCGAGGTTCTCCACTCTGCGGAGTTCAGGGCTACATACACGGCAGCCATTCCGGCGAGGCGTTACGGGAAACCGAGCGAGATTGCGTCGACCGTCTCGTTTCTGGCGTCCGAGGGCGCAAGCTATGTGAATGGTGCGATCATTCCAGTAGACGGCGGCTTTCTCGCAGCCGGGGCGCTCCCGGCTTAAGTCGGGCAGTTTGAAATGAGCATCGGTGTGGTGTGCGGCCATTTTGGGACGAGGAGCCCTCGGTTTCCGGCACATCGCTCGACGTAGAATACGCATGAAACCAACATTCAACAAAAGCGACGTGCAATACCTGGGAGGTAGGGCGCGCAGAAGGAGTGTGCCTCATGGAAATGCAGTTGAAGCAGGGATCTTCGTCGATTCCTTTCTTTAAGACCATGCAGAAAGTGCCAGCTGGCATGATGTTGATCCCGCTCATACTGGGTGTCCTCATCAACACATTTGCACCGGACGCGCTACGAATTGGCGGTTTCACCCAAGCATTGTTCAAAGACGGTGCGCTGGCTCTGATCGGGCTGCTGATTTTTGCAACCGGTGCGCAGATCACCGGGAGCCATAGCGGCAAGGCAGCCGCTGCTACCACCGGGGTGGTGCTCCTGTGCAAGACCCTGATCCCGGCGGCGATCGCAGTTATGCTAGGCCTTATATTTGGACTTGAAGGGTTCTGGGGGGTCTCGATACTGGCGCTCCTCGCGATTATGGGCAACAGCAATGGAGCGTTATGGCTGGCTTTCGCGGGGGAGTATGGTGACGAACGCGACACCGGTGCCTATGTCGCAAGCGCCTTCGATGATGGCCCTTTCCTTGCCATGATCTTTCTAGGCGCCTCCGGCCTCGGACAGATCCCGTTTTTGGCCCTCGTTGCAGCGATTGTCCCGTTTGCTCTGGGTCTGATCGTCGGAGCAGTCGATCGCGAGTGGACCCGTGTTCTCGATAGTGTGCCCAGCATTACAATCCCCTTCATGTCCTTTGCAGTCGGCACCGGTATTAGTCTGGGTACGGTGCTTACCGGTGGACTGCAGGGGCTGTTCCTTGGTGTTGGCGTTGTCGTTTTTACCGGAGGGCTCACCTACCTCGGCTATCGCTTTTTGTTGCGTCGTGGTTCGAAGAGTGGCATTGGCTTCGCTGCAGGTACAACTGCCGGCAACGCTGTTGCCGTCCCAATGGCCGTCGCCGTCGCAGATCCCCGCTTCCTGCCCTTCGTGGAGTCAGCCGCTGCGCAAACTGCGACAGCAGTCCTGGTGACCGCCATTCTGGCCCCAATCGTCGCTTCCTGGGTTCTCAAACGCTCCGGCGGTCTTACTGTGCACGATCCTGTATCCTCAGCCATGTAGAGGGTTTTTCGCCACTCTCATTGTTCGAAATCCGTCTGTTGATCGGCTCAGGGAAGAATTCGGCGCTGAAAGTTGTTGCTGACCTCGTTCGATCTGCTTTCAAGCGCTAACAGCCCGACGGTTCGAAATAATGCAGCAATACTTGTTTGCGATCGGCGAGAATTTCAAGCTTCGACCCGATTAGACCAAAGACTGTCTCAATGACGTTCAACGGCCCGTCACTCACTAGCAGTCTTTCTCGTCCCTGAGGATTTTGATCAGGCAATCCTTGACCAGTTGAACCTTGGCAGACTTGGCGGCTTGGTCAAGAACCAGCAGCCATATATCCAGCGTTAGGTCAGGGAGAAATTCGAGAACCCTTATAAGGCCGGAGCGTCTACCGGCAAACGTCGGCAGCAAGGCGATCCCGATGGCGCTTTCGGCCGCTGCGAGATGAGCGGTAAATGAACTCAGCCGCATAATGAGCTGCTGATCTCCGATGAGTTCGTCCAGCCATGTCGACATGGCCAGGTAGCCCAGATCTTCGCTCCAGCCGATGAACCTGTGGTTTCTGATTTCGACCTCGTCGCCGGGTAATCCGAAACGGTCAAGATAGGTCTGGTGGGCAAAGAAGCCGAAACTCACCTTGCCGACGGCCCGCATTTTGTACTTACCCCGGTCGGGCGCTATCAGGCGGATGACGATATCGGACTGTTGTGCCGCGAGCTTCACGGGCTTGACGCTCGACCGGATGTCCAATCGAAGGTCCGGATACTCAGACATGAAATCCGAAAGACCCGGAATCAGAACCTGATGTCCCAGCAACTCCGGAGCGTCGATGCGGACAATGCCTGAGTAAGGATTCTCCAGGTCATTCGCTGCACGTTCGAAGGACTTGAGATGCGATTGCGCGCGTTCGGCGGGAAGCAGAAGGTTTTTCCCGGCTTCCGTCAGTTCGTATCCATCGGAATGGTGACGGAAAAGCGTAACGGCGAGCGACTGCTCCAACGCCGTGATTCGGCGCGATACGGTCGAGACGCTTACGTTCAATTGCCGTGATGCCGCAGTCAAAGACTTCGTGTTCGCAACGGCGAGAAAAACGCCCAGATCGTTCCAGTCCATTTGCTTTCCATTTTTGCAACGCCGGTTACCCAAATTGGTATTCGACCGCTACGGCCAATCGTCCTAGTTTACCACCAATGCCGCAAGGAGGCCATTATGACCGTTAGAGTCCAAGCATTTCAGTTTTCCAGTTTTGGTAACCCGGATGTGCTGCAGCTGTCCGATATTGAGCTTTCGCCTCCGAAGGCTGGCGAAATCCAGCTCAAGCACCTCGCGATCGGCGTAAACTACATCGACGTATATCATCGCAAAGGTGTTTTTGCCGCCCAGCTTCCACTGCCGAGCGGACTAGGCGTCGAAGGCGTCGGCACGATCACCGCGCTGGGCGAAGGTGTTTCGAACTTCAAAATCGGTGATCGGGTCGCTTATGTCGGCGGCCCGCCAAACGGCTATTCGACGGATCGAAATCTGCCTGCGGCCCGCGCGCTATCGGTACCGGAGACGCTCGATAACGAGACCGTTGCGGCCCTTGTCTTCAAAGGCCTCACGGTCGAATACCTGATCAGGCGTTGCGTCACCGTCGCAAAGGGCGACGTGGTATTGCTTCACGCGGCGGCTGGCGGCGTGGGCTCGATCGCAACGCAGTGGCTCAAGCACATAGGCGCGACGATAATTGGCACTGTAGGGTCCGCTGAAAAGGCGAAGATCGCAAAGTCCAATGGCGCAGATCATGTGATCAACTACAAGACCGAGGACTTCAAGGTTCGCGTCTCGGAAATCACCCGCGGCAAGGGTGTCCAATATGTTTTCGACTCCGTTGGCGCAGACACCTTCACCCGGTCACTCGATTGTCTGAAGCCTCGTGGAACCCTTGTCAGCTTCGGAGAAGCGTCCGGTCCGATCGAGCCGCTCAGCGTAGCGTCCTTAGGAGCCAAAGGTTCCCTCTTTGTAACACGTCCTTCCATCGCTCATTACACGGCCGATCGTGCGGAATACGAGGCTGCCGCGAAATCGCTGTTCCAAACCATCCAGTCAGGAGTGGTCAGAGCACCAAACGTGTCGACCTACCCGTTGCGTGATGCTGCGAAGGCCCATGATGATATGGAGGGCCGTCGGACAAGTGGTTCGGTCATTCTTATTCCCTGAGCCAGTCCAACTTCCCAAACATCTTTTCGAAGAGGCTATCGCACTTAAAGGGCGATGGCCTCGTGCCTCCGTACGAGTGAACATGAATCTTCCGTTGGGTATTAGCCTCTCTGTGTTTTCGTCGGTTCTGTTCGGCGTCCTGTATTATTTTTCGACGTTCCTTCACTCTTTGACGGCCAGCGAGGTTTTCGGTTGGCGCCTGTTGCTGATGTCGCCCTTTATGACCCTGTACACGTGCATGTCCGGGGACTGGAGGCGCATCGTGACGTTGATCCATCGCATCAACGTCACGATGCGCCTGAGCAGTGCTTTGCTCAGCGTTCAACAGTGGCTGTTTCTTTGGGCTCCCATGAACGGTAGCGCTCTGAGCGTGTCGCTCGGATACTTCATTTTGCCTCCGACGATGATCGGAGCCGGCCGATTGGTTTATCGCGAGAAACCCCCGGGGTTACAACAAGCCGCGGCCATCGCGGTAATGATTGGAGCAGGGCATGACGTGTTTAGAGCTGGCGGATTGCCGTTGCCACCAGGAAGGCCACCCTTCAATGGCTCATAGCGATCCGGATCCCGTTTGATCGTATAAGGGGGGCGGACGCCAGCCGGGCCATTCAGCCTTGCGCGCGATAGTCGCCTCGCCGCGGAAATTGAACGCTTCCTGTTTGCTCACGCCAACGCCATATCGCAGAGCGCGTCCGTTCTCCAAAACCAGATAGGGACCAGAACAAGGTGCGCCGGTAGAAACCGGCAAGGAGTAGATGGTGAAAGTCCATTGCAATGAAGGAGTAGCGATCCACATTGCCCCCGAGTCATGCGCGGTCAACCGTGAGGCGTGTAGCGTTGACAGGGGAGCGTGTAGGCCAGCCATTGAACCGCGAAACTGGCCAGGTTGCTCTCAGACACCATATCGTCTGTCGAGTTCCTTGAGAGCCGCCTGCACCTCATCGATCGAAACCGGCTCCAGCGTCCCAGGAAGCCGGCGGAGAGCCGGCTTCGAGTCGACCGCATGGAAGTCCGACGCCCAGGCGGCGAGGATCGCGCGCTTGTCATCGATTGACAGGGCTGACGCGCTCACGACGTCGACTGGGCGCCGAATCTCCATGCCTTGCACCAAAACCGTTGGCCCCATTGCCACTGCTTGGTCGATTGCCTGCTGCAATAGGGTGTGCATCGTTGTTACCTCACATGCGGATCCCGGTTACCTCGCGTCTGAGACGCGGCAATGGCATTGACCTCGGGCGCGAGAAGATCGTGTTTTTCGGCGAAGGCGGCAAACAGGCCGCGGGCGGTTTCCGCTTCGATTTCGCCGCGAAGCGCGGCAGTGCAGGCCTTCAGTGCGACCGAGTGCGTGCTGTCTCGTATTGCCGCCGGCCATTCAACGAGATGGCGGTAGGCGTCCATCACGCTACGAACCTCTGCCGGAAAGCCGGGGCCGACAAGAATGGAAACGGGCTGTCTGAACATATCGGGTTTCATCGCTCTCTCCTTCCCAACCCGGATGTTGACGGGCGCCGTTGCTACGGCGCCCTTCTGCGGACAATGTAAACTAAGCCGCCTTCTGCGCTTCGATCTGCGCTGGAGCAGCCGAATGCCCCAAAGCAGGCTCGCTCTGGATGGAGATCCTGCGCGGTTTCAGTGCCTCCGGGATTTCGCGCACCAAATCGATCGACAGGAGACCGTTGCTCAGATCCGCTCCGTTCACCCTGACATGGTCGGCAAGCTCGAAGCGGTGTTCGAACGGACGGCCGGCAATGCCGCGATGCAGGTAGCCCTCGGCGGATGTCTCCTGCTTCTTGCCGGTGACAGTCAGTAGGTTGGACTGGAAGGTGATGTCGAGGTCGTCCTGGGCAAAGCCGGCCACCGCGATCGAGATCCGGTAGCTGTCATCGCTGGTCTTGATGATATCATAGGGCGGCCAGTCGCTGATCGAGCGGGCACGCTGCGCGTTTTCCAGAAGATTGAAGACCCGATCGAAGCCGACGCTCGAGCGGAAGAGAGGTGCGTAGTCGTAAGATGTTGCCATAGCCATATCCTCCTTGAAGCAACATGGGTACGGAAGCGCCGAAAGACGGCGCTCCCAGCAAGGCCAGCCCTTTCATCAGCGGCTGGCATCAATCGATTTGGTTTTTGAGTTTTTGGGATTCAAGGGCGCTAAGAGAAAAATTTAGTATCTTTTCCACTGTCCCTCCGAGGCCGATCTCATGTGCAAACCCACTTGAACGCCGCGCATCGGCCCTATGGATGCGGGAGCTACAAGGCGGGATCGCCTGATTGCTACGGCCTTAAACCTACTTGAGCCGCAGACCAATCGGTGGGCCGCTGTGACAGCGTCATTCATGGAATAAATTGAAATCAAGCTTTCTTGCCTGTCCTCTGGAAGCGTGGACATTCATCTCCTAGATCATCCGCGCCTAACGAGACGAAAGGAGGAAACGGATGGCATTCGAAACCTTTGAGCACCCGATTTATGCGCAACGGAAACACTTCATTCAGGAGATCACCGGTCTAGACGACGTCTTTGATTTCCTCGATGAGTGGCCACAAGACAGGCACGACCTCGTCTACGAGGTGATGGTGAACGCGTGCCGAAAGGCCGCAAGCGGTCAACTCCCCTTTCAGGCCGTCGCAGAAAACTTCCGTCGGTTTCTCCAGAGGCACGGCATGCTTGCCGAGGTCGAAGACGTCCCATTACATCCGCGACAAACCAATAGTCGGACTGTCTCTGGCGTATAATTGATGGATGACACCCCGATCGCGGAGGCTTCTGCGCCCCGGAGCTAACGACCCATCGAGATCACAACCGGTGATGCGAAGTGAGCTGACCGCCGCGTCGATGCGGCGGTGCATAAAAGACCCCTGAAAACAGGTCTTCTGCATCCTCTTTCGACATCTGCCAATGGATCCTTGGCGCAGGGGCAATCGTGTTGCGAAACACGCTGAACGTCCCCTTCAAAAGGTTAGAAAGCCGCCGCCACACCGGGGCCGGCAACCAACGCATTCGCGAGCAGACGCCCAGAGCCGCGCCGTCTACAGCCATTGATGCAATTATTCAGAGGGAATGATTTACGGACGCGCGCTTCGCAAAGCCTCTGCTATCTCGATTCGCGCGACGCCGATCAATTGTTCCATCGCGTGGCGCGCCGCATCGGGCTGCCGCATTCTAATCGCTTCCAGCACATCTTGATGCTTTGATATCGCTTGTTCGTGGGACTGGCTTGCACGATTGGTCAGCCGGAAGCTGGCAAGAAGTGCAGCGCGGATTGCCGTGGCAAACTGCCGGTAAACCCAATTGCCGCTGGCGTTAATAATCGCGGTGTGAAAGTCCAGATCTGCCCGGCTCCATTCTTCGGTGTCGCGCGCATTCGCTTCGACCATTTCCTCGAATGCTTTCGAAATATGGAACAGTTGTCGCGCCGTCGCGTTGGCAGCTGCCAGAGCCGCTGCGGCCGGTTCCAGCAACTGCCGCGCATCGATCAGCGATATGTAAAAATGTTCGTCAGCGCCGAACTTGAGCGTCGCGTCCAGCACCAATGGATCCAGATAATTCCAGTTCTCCCGTGGCAGTATTGTCGTGCCCGCCCGCGTGCGCGAGCGAATGATGCCGAGGGCGGAAAGATATTGCATTGCCTCTCGCAGCGTCGTGCGGCTGACACCGAACTTGTCGGTGAGGTCGGCTTCGTTTGGCAGGACTGAGCCTTCGGCCATCTCGCCGGAAATGATCATATCGACAAGCTGCTGGAGGAGTCCCTCGCGAACGCTTCGCTTGCCGCTGTCGGCGATGGGAAAGCCCTTGGCGGAAACCAGTCCCGCCGTCCGTGCCACGGTCATCTTACTCTCCCTCAGACGGCAGTCTGCCGTGTCAGGTTGCCTGACATGAAGTGCCAAGCATATTTCATCCAAGGTCCAATTTAGAAATAAATCGTATTTATATCAAGCTGTTTTGTTACGCTATTCCTGACCCCATCTGAATAAGGAAATCTTGTAGGTGATTGGCAAAACTTGCAATTCTGGTGAAACGGAAGAGCGCTCTGCCCATCCCGGTTCAAGGGAAAATTTTCCAGCGGTCGCTCTTGTAAAAATAAATCATATTTATATTGACAATGATATGATCAACGCTAACTTAACAGTATTCCGCCGGAGGTGCGGGATTGCGACTGTATCGGGCGCGCATCACAGGATAGATTCTCTTGGGAGGAGCATATGAAACTCATGAAGACCGCCGCTTTGACGGCAATGACATGGTTGGCCATCGGTGCCGCCGCCGGGTCCGTTTCGGCGCAGGACAAGGACTTGAAGGTCGGCGCGATCTATATGGACGCGCAGGGCTTCTATGCCGGCGTGCGCAAGGGCATCCAGACCGGCGCCACCGATGCCGGCCGCAAGCTCGAGATCATCGAAACCAACGCGCAAGGCGACGTCAGCAAGGAATCGTCCTTCATCGATTCGCTGATCTCTGCCGGCGTTCAGGCGATCATCGTCTCGCCGGTCTCCGCCGATGGCTCCTACCGCGCCATCCAGCGCGCCCATGACGCCGGCATTCCGGTTGTCTGCTACAACACTTGCCTCGGCGAAAAGGACATGAAGGAGTTCGTCTCGGCCTATGCCGTCGGCGATCCCTATGATTTTGGCCACAAGCTGGGCGATGCCGCTGCCGATTATTTCATTGCGGAAAAGAAGGACGCGCCGAAGATCGCGGTTCTCAACTGCGAATTCGTCGAAGTCTGCGTCACGCGCCGCAAGGGCTTTGAAGAAGCGCTCCTGGCCAGGGTGCCGGGTGCGCAGATCGTCGCCAACCAGGAAGGCGCCACGCTCGACAAGGCCGTCTCCGTAGCCGCGACCATGTTGTCCTCCAATCCAGACCTCGACGCCTTCTTCGGTGAAGCCGGTGGTGCGACGCTGGGTGCTGCCCGTGCCGTTAAAAGCCAGGGCCGTGTCGGCAAGACGGTAGTGTTCGGCGGTGACATGACGACGGAAATTGCCCAGGAGCTGGTCGATTTCACCGTCATCAAGGCCGTTGTCGACATCTCCGGCCAGGGCCTGGGCAAGTTGGCCTTGGCGCAGGCGATCAAGTCGATCGATGGTCAGGCACCTGCCGATATCAAGGTGCCCTACGATATCGACCTCTATAACTCGACGGAATCGGCCAAGGGCTGGCTCGAAGCCCATTCCGACGGTATTCCTTGATCTCCCAAGCTGCGCCGTCCTTGGGAGGCGCAGTTGACCTGACCAGCCGGGCAGACATGTTGCTCTGCCCGGCCGGGCCACGCCATGAATGTGATGGCGCAACAATCCCTGAACAGGTTTCGTCATGATCAATTCCACGGCCCGCCAAAGCCCCGCTCGTACCATCATCGCCTCGATCGAAAACTGCACGAAGCGCTACCCCGGTGTGCTGGCGCTAGACAATGCCAGCTTCGATGTCGCCGCCGGCGAAGTCCGCGCGCTGCTCGGCAAGAATGGAGCCGGAAAATCGACGCTGATCCGGATTCTGACCGGTGCCGAAATCCCGGATTCCGGCATGGTGCGCATTGGCGGCGAGGAATTGACCCAGACCGGCTCCGCCCGCGCGCAGGAATCTTTTTCGAAGGGCGTGCGCGTCGTTTACCAGGAGCTTTCCCTCGTGCCAGGCATGACGCTGGCCGAAAACCTGTTTCTCGGCCGCTGGCCCCGCAAGGCCGGGGTTCTCAGCTATTCTCAAATGGAGGTGCAGGCGGCAGAGGCGATGGCGCGCCTCGGTCTCGACCTGCCGCCTTCACGCCTCGTCGCTGGCTTGAGCCCCGCCGAACGGCAGTTGCTGGAGATCGCCCGCGTGCTGCTGGGCAAGCCCAAGCTGGTCATCCTCGACGAACCGACCAGTTCGCTCGCCGCCGCGGAGGCGGAAAAGGTCATGACCGCGGTCAAGCGCATCGCCGGCGAGGGTATCGCGGTTGTCTATGTCAGCCACCGCATGAACGAGATCCGGCGTATATCCCAGTCGGCAACCGTAATGCGTGACGGCCGGATCATGGATACTGTCGATGTCGCCGGTGCCGACACGCGCGAAATTGTCCGTCTGATGCTCGGTTCTGAGGCGGCGCAAGCCGCTGTTCTCGAAACGAAGACACGCGATAAGGTCGTGCTCGAGGTGGCGGACTTGGCGTTCACCCCAAAACTCTCGTCGATCTCCTTCAAGCTGCGCCAGGGCGAAGTTCTCGGTATTGCCGGCCTGCTTGGTTCCGGCCGCACTGAACTGCTGCAATCGATCATGGGCGTGCGCTCTTTCGATCGCGGGACTGTTTCGGTCGATGGAAAATCGGTCGGGCTGCCGAAATACAAGCGCATGCTTAAGGCCGGTTTTGGCTACACGCCGGAAAGCCGCAAGGAAGAGGGCATTGTGCCCCTGCTTGGGGTCGACGAGAACACGGTCTCGACCAATTTCTCCAGCGTCAGTTCCTACGGCGTCCTGTCGGCAAGCCGGATGGCGGAGGCGACGCGCAGGGTCATCAAGCGGCTTCACGTCAAGACAGCCGAGACCGATACGCCGATCGGCACATTGTCGGGCGGCAACCAGCAGAAGGTCGTCATCGGCCGCTGGGTCCATGCCGACAGCCGCATTCTGTTGCTCGATGAACCGACGCGCGGCGTAGACGTCGAGGCGAAGGCCCAGATCTATGCCATCATCCGCCAGCTTGCCGCCGAAGGCCGCAGCATCATCTTCGTCTCCAGCGAGATCGAGGAACTGCCGCTCGTCTGCGACCGCGTCGTGGTCCTGCGCGAAGGCACGCTGAAGGAAGAATTCACATCCCCCGATATCGATCAGGATGCCGTCATGGCAGCCTGCATCGCCGGTCACTGACGGAGAATACAGAATGTCCCTCAAACAGGCAGCACAATCACCTGCATCCGCAAAACGCCGGCGCGGTGGATTTTCGCAGCACATGAACGAAATCAGTCTCTTCGTCGCGATCGCCGTGCTCTACATCGTCTTTACCGCAACGGCCGGCGGGTTCATGACGTTCAACAACCAGATCAACATCCTGCGCGATGCGGCAACGATCGGCATTGCCGCCTGGGCGGCGACGCTGATCATCATTTCCGGTGAAATCGACGTCAGCGTCGGCCCGATGGTGGCCTTCATTTCCGTGGCGCTTGCCTATCTGCTGCAATGGGGAATTCCGACACCGATCGCCTTCGTGTTCGCGATCGCCATCGGTGCCGCTCTGGCGTCCATTGCCGGTATCCTGCGCGCCTATTTCGACGTGCCGTCCTTCGTCGGTACGCTCGGCCTGTGGAGCGCGCTGCGCGGTACGGCTTTGTTCGTCACCGACGCGCTGCCGGTTTCAATCGGGCGGAACGACATCGTCGATATGCTTGACCGGCCGGTGCTCGGCGTGCCGCCGGCAGCCATCATCATGCTGGCCCTGTTTGCCGTCTTCGCCTTCGTCAGCCGCAAGACCGCCTTCGGCCGTTCGGTCTTTGCGATCGGCGGCAATCCGCATGCTGCATTCCTTTCGGGCATCAATGTCGCCCGCATCCGCGTTGCGCTGTTTGCCATTGCAGGGGCGATGGCTGCAGTTTCCGGCATCTTGCTCCTTTCGCGGCTCGGTTCCGGCAACGCGACGGCGGCAAGCGGCCTGGAGTTCGACGTGATTGCCGCTGTAGTTGTCGGTGGGACGGCCCTTTCAGGGGGGCGCGGTTCCATGCTCGGTACTTTGCTTGGCGTGCTGGTGATCACTCTGATCGGCAACGGCCTTGTGCTTCTCGGCATCAATCCGTTCTTCCAGCAGGTGGTGCGCGGCCTCATCATCGTCATCGCGGTGCTCGCCAATATCCAAGCCATCAAGCGCGGCGCTGCCCGCAACAAGGGGTAGGCCGTGACCGTTGTCGATCTCAGCAGCGAAAAGCTTTCTGCCCGCATATCCACCAAGGGCGGTATCGTCCTCGGCTTCTGGTGGGGGAGGGACGAAGGCCGGGTACCGCTTCTACGCGAAGCCCCTGGCGACGACGCCGGCGCCTTGGCATCTGGCTGTTATCCACTGGTGCCTTTCGGTAATCGTGTTCGGGACAATCGTTTCAGTTTTCGCGGCCGCGACTATCACTTCCAGGCGAATACTGCTTGGGACAGGCACTACCTGCATGGCGAAGGCTGGCAGGCCGATTGGACTGTCGCGCAAAAGACGGCCGGTTCGCTCGATCTTTCGTTTAATAACGCAGCCAGTCAAAAGACACCCTACAGCTATGCGGCGACCCAGCGTTTCGTGTTGCAGGATGACGGCTTCACGTTGACGCTGTCTGTCACCAACAACGGGGAAGACGTGCTTCCTTTCGGGCTTGGGTGGCACCCCTATTTTCCGATGACGCCGAAGACCACGTTGCTCGCACCGGCGCGAAAATACTGGACGGAAGTGGACGGCTGGCTGCCGGGTGAGGCAACGGACATTCCGGCGGATGTCGACTTCAGCGATCCGCTCGGCCTGCCCCATCGCTGGGTCAATAATGGCTTTGAGGATTGGTGTGGTGAGGCGCAGATTGTCTGGCCGGAGCGCAACGCGCGGCTTTCCCTGACGGCCGATCCGCTGTTTCGCCATGCTTTCGTTTTCGTATCCGACACCAGTTTCGATCCGGCTTTCCAGCGGGACTATTTCTGTTTCGAACCGATGTCGCATCTGGCAGACGGCCACAACATGCCGGGTCTCGGGGATTTGACAGTGCTTGAACCCGGGGAAACGCTTATGGGCAGCATCCACATGAAACCGTCTGCCTGGGTAGACCAGTAGCATTTACCGCCAGTGCGGTTGGAGAATAGGACATGTCCCAACGGACGGCATACGACTATATTATCGTCGGCGGCGGCAGCTCGGCCTGCGTTGTTGCCGCGCGTCTCGTGCGCGACGGCAAGGCGCGTGTTCTGGTGCTGGAGCGGGGGCCTCGCAAGGCCAACCCGATCATGCATTTCCCGGCGGGCTACATGAAGTTTCTCGCCAAGGATACCTATCTGTCCATGCACCAGACCAAGCCGCAGGAGCAACTGAATGGCCGCGGTCCGATCGTTCCACAGGGCAAGGTTCTGGGTGGCGGCAGCACCGTCAACGCCATGGTCTACATGCGCGGGCAGGCGGCTGATTACGATCGCTGGAACGAGGCGGTGACGGAGCCGGGCACAAACAACGATGGCGCGTGGTCGTATCGGGATATCCTGCCCTATTTCAAGGCGCAGGAAGACAATGATCATCTCGGCGGCGAATTCCATGGGGTTGGTGGGCCGCTGAAGATTTCGGATCTCGGCCACACCAGCCCGATGACACGCACCTATGTCAAAACCCTGCAGGGCATGGGCATTCCCTATAACCCGGATTTCAATGGCGCCGAACAGTTCGGCGTCGGCTTCATGCAGCATACGATCGATTGGCAGACCCGCCGCCGCTGCAGTGCGGTCGATGCGTTTCTCGCTCCCGTCATGAACGATCCACTCTTGACGATCGAAACCGGGGCGACTGTCACGCGTCTCGTTCTGGAAAATGGCAGAGCCGTTGGCGTCGACTACATGCAGAACGGCTCGAAAAAGACCGCCACCGCCGGCGTCGAAGTCATTCTGGCGGCGGGGGCCTATCAGACGCCGAAAATCATGATGCTCTCCGGCATCGGTCCGGAGGAAGAACTGTCCCGCCACGGCATTCAGACGGCGGTTTCGCTACCCGGCGTCGGCCAGAACCTGCAGGATCACTACGAGTGCCCGGTGGTCGCCACGACCAAGGGTTCGTTCGGCTATTATGGAGCCGATCGCGGCTGGCCGATGATCAAGGCCGGGTTGCAATACCTGCTGTTCAAATCGGGACCGGCTACGACGACAGGCGTGGAGACATGCGCTTTCTACGATCCCGACGGCAACAATGCGGAACCGACGATCCAGATGTTCTGCGTGCCCACCGTCTATCTCGACCGGGACGTGATGGGCACCGATCCCGGTGATGGCGTTACCATCAATTCGTTGCTGTTGCGTCCCAAGGCCCGCGGTAGTGTCACGCTCGCCTCGAGCGACCCCTTTGCCAATCCCATCGTCGATACGCAAATTTTTACGCATCCGGACGACCTGCGTCTGACCATCGCCAGCTTCCGATTCGCCCGAACGGTTCTTGCAGCATCGCCGATGCGCGAGTTGATCGACAGGGAAATTTTCCCTGGCATCGACGTGACCAGCGACGAGGCAATCGCCGATCATTGCCGCCGCACCGTGAAGACCGGTTATCATCCCGTCGGCACCTGCAGGATGGGGCATGATAGGGATCCGGAAGCCGTCCTGACACCAGACTTGAAAGTTCGCGGCGTCGATCGTCTGCGCGTCATAGACGCTTCGATCATGCCCACCATCGTCAGCGGTAACACCAATGCCGCGGTTCTCGGTGCTGCCGCAAAGGCCGCCGATCTCATTCTTGCGTAGGCCGCGTTAATGCCTGGTCCCCGCTTCGTCTCAATCCAGTTTGCGCTCAGCCAGAAGGCATGACCCGATGAAAATTACCAAGCTCACCACCTACATCGTTCCACCGCGCTGGTTGTTTCTGAAGATTGAGACCGATGAAGGCATTGTCGGCTGGGGCGAGCCGGTGGTCGAAGGTCGTGCCCTGACTGTGCAGGCTGCGGTTCATGAACTGGAAGACTATCTAATCGGAAAAGATCCGTTCCTGATCGAGGATCACTGGAACGTCATGTATCGCGGTGGCTTCTATCGCGGCGGCGCCGTGCATATGAGCGCCATTTCCGGCATCGACCAGGCGCTCTGGGACATCAAGGGCAAGGCGCTTGGGGCACCGATCCATTCTCTGCTCGGCGGCCAGGTGCGCGACAAGATCAAGGTCTATTCCTGGATCGGCGGCGATCGCCCGGCCGATGTCGCCAACAACGCCCGCGATGTGGTCTCCCGCGGTTTCAAGGCTATCAAGCTCAACGGCTGTGAAGAAATGCAGATCGTCGATAGCTGGGAGAAAGTCGAAAAGGCCGTCCAGACCATCGCCACCATCCGCGAGGCGGTGGGGCCCTATATTGGAATTGGCGTCGATTTTCACGGCCGCGTCCACAAACCAATGGCCAAGGTTCTGGCCAAGGAACTCGATCCCTACAAGCTGATGTTCATCGAAGAACCGGTTCTATCGGAAAACAAGGAAGCCTTGCGCGACATCGTCAATCATACCGGAACGCCGATCGCGCTTGGTGAACGGCTCTATTCGCGCTGGGATTTCAAGCAGGTTCTCTCCGACGGCTTCGTCGATATCATCCAGCCGGATCTTTCCCATGCCGGCGGTATTACCGAATGCCGCAAGATTGCGGCGATGGCCGAAGCCTATGATGTGGCGCTGGCGCCTCATTGCCCGCTCGGCCCGATTGCGCTGGCCGCCTGCCTGCAGATCGACGCCGTCAGCTACAACGCCTTCATCCAGGAACAGAGCCTCGGCATCCACTACAACAAGAGCAACGATATCCTCGATTATATCTCCAATAAGGACGTCTTCCACTATGCCGACGGCTACGTCTCGATCCCGCAGGGTCCCGGTCTTGGCATCGAGGTTGATGAGGCCTACGTGATCGAACGAGCCAAGGAAGGTCACCGCTGGCGCAATCCGATCTGGCGTCATGAAGACGGCAGCTTTGCAGAGTGGTGAGACAGGAGGCCAGAGCATGACGGACCGTCTGAAGGGCAAGCGGATCATGATCACCGGTGCGGCGCAGGGCATCGGCCTTGCTATTGCGAAGGCCTGCGCGAAGGAAGGCGCGAGCCTGCTCCTCGTTGATCTCGAGGGGGACATCCTGGAAGCGGAGGTCGACATGCTGCGGCTATCGGGGGCCAAGGTTGGCTTTTCGGTCGCCAGTATCACGGATGCTCATACGATTGCGGCGGCGGTGGAGCAGGCGGCAGTTGAGATCGGACCGCTCAATGCCCTGATCAACAACGCCGGCGTCAATGTCTTTCATGAGCCGCTGGAAACCAGCGAAGAGGAATGGCACCGCTGTTTCGACATCAACCTCAAGGGTGCGTGGAATTGCACCAAGGCGGTGCTGCCGGGAATCATAGCAGCCGGCGGCGGCGCTATCCTGAACATCGCTTCGACTCATGCCTTCACCATTATTCCGCATACGTTCCCGTATCCGCTCGCCAAGCATGCGCTGCTGGGTATGACGAAGTCGCTGGGCCTCGAATATGCGGCACAAGGTGTTCGTGTAAATGCGCTGGCACCCGGTTATGTCTCGACCCAGAAGGTCATCGACTACTGGAACAGTTTTCCGGACCCGATCGCCGCTAAGAACGAGACGATGAAACTTCATCCCGGCGGCCGCATCGCCTCACCGGAAGAAATCGCGCTCGCCGCTATTTTCATGATCTCCGACGAGTGCCCATTCATGAATGCCACCTGCCTGACCATCGACGGTGGGTTGAGCGTTCTGCAGCATAGCTAATGGATGCGTAAATACCACGAAGGCCCTGTTGGACGACCGGGTCAACTGGGTTGGCAGCCTTCGAGAAAATCACAGACAGGCTACGGGGCGGCTTCCTGCATCAACCGCCTGTCCGCGTATGGCTTCCAATAGGCTCACCACTAGAAAGCGGGGACGAGGAAGACCGGCGGTCCTCGTCAAGCGCATTGAGACACTGTTCGGCCTCCTGTTCAGTCCGTTGACCTCCTGTTGACGGGTTCGGCAATCTTGCCGTTCTTGACCCGGCGAGGAACCTATGCCTGTGATCTTCGGAGGACCTTTCACGGGTCCTCCGAATTGTTTCGATCTCTATCTCAGCTCCATTTCATTTCGCCCTTGGCGACTTTGGAACCGATATCGAGAGCCACGCCCATGCCGAGCCCCGGAAAACGAGCCTCCATGGCAGCCTTGAGGGCCGCGGCGTTGGCTGCCTTGGCGACTTCTTCCTCAAATGCGAGCAGATAGCTTCTGGTATGATCGACGGCGGTCAGATCGGTCGATCCTTCCGGGGTCATGTGACCTGGCACCACAACCGCCGGCGTGCGGGCGCTGATCTTGTCGAGGGTCGCGATCCATGCCGCGCGCTGCTCTTGCGTCTGCGTGTCTGTGGTCCAGACATGGACGCCGGAGAAGATCATGACACCGCCAAAGACGGCGTTCAGCGCCGGCACGAACAGATAGCGGCGGTTGGTCAGTCCTGCTTCGGAGGCGACGATCTCGACTGTCTCGCCCTCGACCGTGAGGCCTGGAGCGTCGAAGGCTTCCGGTATGACAATGTCGGAAAGCGTCTGCGGACCGTTCTCCTTGAGTTGCGGCCCCCATACCGAGAGCTTCTTCTCAACATTGCCCTTGATGGCGGTAATTGTGTCGGAAGCGGCCAGAACCTTCGTATCGGGGAAGGCTTCAAGAACAGGCTTCAGGCCGAAATAATAATCAGGATCCGACTGGCTGATATAAACGGCGGTCAGCTTCTTTCCCGTCGCCTTGATGGCGTCGGCCAGCGCGCGGCCGTCTGGATAGGTAAAACCGCCATCAATCAGCAGCGCTTCGCTGGCGCCCGAAAGCAGAACGGGCGCGCGGAAAAACCCATTCTGCCCTGCAGGGAAGTGCTTCCACGACAGTTTCGATCCAGCGGCATTGCCGAGACCCGCCGGAGCGAAAGCGGCGCTAAAGCCGGCTATAAGTGCGGTTTTCATGATATCTCTCCTCAAGTGCATTGTTGTCTCCCATAGGTGTCGATCGCATAGGCGATCACGTGCGGTGGAATGACCGGCCGAAACCGGTAGATCAGGCTGCGCGCAGTTCGGCTGTGAGCCGATCGAAGTCGCCGTAGAGGACGTCGCTTCTCAGCTGGCGCCGCTTTTCGTCATCGCCCACGAGAAGCGCCGGAACGCCGTCAAGGCGGAATTCCGTCATAAGACTCCGGGCTTTTTCAATCCGGTTGCGGTAGGCGGCGAACAAGGCGTCGTCGGGAGCGAGCAGGCGAGCCGCGGCCTCTGAGAAACTGGCCTTATCGAGAGTATCGGCCACGATAGCAATGTCCGAATTGTTGCGTCCGTCGATATAACGCGCGGCCTGGAGGACTGTCAGCGCCTCGCGCTCCCTGTCCTTCTGTGTCATTCCCACGGCGACAATGCCGAGAGTTGCGGCCGCCGAGTCAAACATGCTGCCCACGCCGCCAAGAATGCGGTCGCGATAGGCTTGGCTAAAAACCTGCCCTGTAAGCTGACCGATCCGCTGATCGTTTTGCCAGGCAAAAGCTGCAAATCGATCGTCCATCGATCGCGCGCCTTGGCCGGCGAAGAGGCCGGTCGGCGCGAGTTCGATCCTGACGCCCTCGAGCTTCGCGATTTTTTCGAGCGTCGGAACTGCGCCATAGCACCAGCCGCATAGCGGATCGAAAAGGTAAGTAATCTGCATGGCGAGGCATCCTCTTGCTGATGTCCATAACCTAGCTGACTTCCATTGGAAGTGAAGCTGCGCTAAACTTTACAGAATGTATGTCAAAAGCTTACAATGGGGCGGCGCGAATGGAACACTTCAATCTCAACCGGCTCGCCTATTTCGCGGCCGTTGTTGACGCCGGTTCGTTCACGAAGGCCGCACGCAGGCTTGGGATTACCAAGACCGTTGTCAGCCAGCAGGTGGCCCGGCTGGAGGAAGAGCTGAAGACGAGTCTGCTTCTGCGCACGACGCGGCGCGTCGAGCCAACCGAAGCCGGCCTGCTTTTCTATGCCCGTTGCGCATCGATCTTGCGGGAAGCGCACGACGCCATCGGCGAGGTCACCCGTTCCAATGCTTCGCCGGAGGGGGTGCTGCGAATTGCCGCGCCCAATGACTACGGTGTCAGCAGGATCGCTCCAATCGCCGCCGCGTTTACGCAGCGATATCCCGCCTGCAAAATCGAGTTGCTGCTGGATGATGCTCGGGCGGATCTGGTTGCCGAGCACATCGATCTGTCCATTCGCGTCGGATGGCTTGATGATTCCAGCCATCAGGCAAAGCGGATCGGCACATTCAGGCAGCTTCTCGTCGCGGCACCGGGTCTCGTGGACCTGACTGGACTGACCGAGCCGGAAGATGTTTCAGGCCTGCCCTTCATCGCCAACCTTGCGCTAAAGGAGCCTCTCCTGTGGCGCTTCAGCCGACCTGATTTTGACCGGCGCATTGTACGGATGCGGCAGAGTATCATGACCAACTCTACGCCTGCAGTTCTCGTGGCCACAATTGCGCAAGGAGGCGTGTCCGTGCTGCCTGACTTCCTGGCCGACGAGCATATAGCAACGGGCGGATTGGTGCGGTTGCTGCGGGACTGGTCCCTTCCATCCGGCGGCATTCATGTCGTTTATCCAGCGGCCCGGTTTCGTCCCCCTAAAGTTTCGGCCTTCGTTGCGATGTTGACCGAATAGCGGTGGGCTGTATGGAAGTAATTTTGATGGCATGCGGCGCTCGGCCCGACACGAATCCAGCAAATGACCGTCCGGCACGCCCGGTCATCAGCGCCGAGCGGGTGCTCCCGGGGCGCGCCGCAGGTGGGTGGGTGGCATCGAGATTCAAAGCCCTTGCTGTGGAGCGGTACTAGTAGCTGCTTCTCGGGAGGTCGATTATCTTGCACGCCCGTCGGATGGAGCAGGCCGCGGGCCGGTGACGATGGAGGAGTTCTCGTTGCTGCCGGCGATTGGCTGGCGCAGAGTTTTTTTAACGAGGTCCAACTCCATCGTGAGCTGGCCGACTTGGCGTTCCAGCGCCGCGATCTGCGCCTCATATTCGGCGATGACGCTCGCCTCTGCCTCTTCATCGTTCAGTTCGCCGCGGTCGAACTGCGTCAACTGCAATTGGATATGGCTGGCCGAAACGCCGCTAGTACGTTGCGCGTCGCGCCGTCCAGTGACACCGTTTCGAATATCCTGGCAAAGCTGCAGCTTGAACGGCGTCAAATGCCGTCGATATGGTCCTTGGGACGTCATGAGCCTTCTCCGGTCGAGGCCCACAGAGCGTATCAGTTGTTTCGTACCCCGTGGTCCAGCCCGAGGGGTTCACTCCAATTTGCACCAGGTCCGCGGGCAGGCCACCCTCCTCGTCCATGTCCTCGCAGGCGTCCGGACTGCGCTCCAGGACGTGAGTCATGTTGCCCTAGCGGACGATCCCGCGGTATCCCCCGATCTGCAACCAGTCCTATCTCAGGAGGAGATTGCCGTGGAAACGGCCGAGGAGCCCGGCTCGGAGGAGTGGACGGCAGAGCCAGCCGCGCGGCAGGTTCAAGCTCAGGGGCTGCGAGTAGCGAAGGCAATGTTGGTGGCGCCTGGCGGGCGCACCCGACACTAGATAATGTAACCAACAACGGGGCGTTTTCGTTGTTGGAGCCTTCCGAGGTCGCATCGGCCGTGGATGCGATAGAACGGGCGTAGTGCCACGCCTGCTTTCGCAAGGCGTTGTCCCCGAATAGGGGGCGGAACAAGAGCAGTGCGGAATCGTACGCGGCCTTTATCAACCAAAGACAGCTACGCCGATTTGATGATGATGCCGCCATCCGGGCTTCTGCGCATCTGACGGCCGGTAGCTGCGCGGAACACTTGCAGCAATTGCAGCGACGGCGGTACCCGCGACCAAAGGGTTTTTATGCTTTCCCTGCCATTTCGGCTTTTTCGTACAGCTTGGCCGGTGGCAATGCGCTGGGACCAGCGAAAGCCGATTTCATGGAAATATGGGTCGGCAGGTTCCGGGCCGATGCGATGAAAGACACCTGCGATGGTTCGGCGGCCCCGAGCATTGAACCCTTCGACTGAATTGACGTGGACGGTATCACGGACATATTCGCAGCTGGTGTGGTTGACCGTCTCATGGGCGGCAAAGCTCTCGCCAATAGCCATGAATGCCTTTGCCTCGTCACTCATCAAATGTGCCTGAAGCTTAACTTGTGGCACAATCGCACCTACGGCAGCACGCTATGAAAGGCCGGTAATGACGGCGGCGCGAGCATCGCCCGCGGCGGAACCCGGGGTGACATCTGTTGGTCGTTGAACAATCGCCACGACCGGCGCCTTCTGCATTTTCGCTTGCCCCTTGCGGCCTCTTCCGAGCAATGGATCATCGGGATGCTTTCGTGGCTTGCCACCGAGATAGAGAGGGGCAATCTCTACCACGCCATCGAGCATGTTTTCGGTAAGCGGCAAGCTGAGGCCGCTCAGGGCTTGTAGTTCCACGGCATGAGGGCGGCGATTTCGTTGCTGGACCATCCGTTTGCGAGACGCTCAAGCGTCTGGCTAAGCCAAACTTGGGGATCGACAGCATTCATTTTTGCCGTTTGCAGCAGCGAGGCGATGGTCGCTCAGTTCTCTGCTCCGCCGTCGCTTCCAGCAAAGAGGCTATTTTCTCTGGTGATGGCCTGGGGTCTGATTGCCCGCTCAACAATGTTCGAATCGAGCTCGACGCGGCCGTCGGTCAGGAAGCGCTCGAAGATGTATCGACGCGAGATGGCATACCGACCCGCATACTTCTTGCGTCAATTGAAATATGTCGCCTGGCTGATCCCCGCCTTGCGGCACATCTCGGCTACCGGAACGCCGTCGTCGCCCTGCTTCAAAATGAACGCTTTCTGCGCGTCCGAAAACTTCGATGCCTTCATGTTTCCGCTCCTTTTCTCTGCCGGGAAATTAACGCGGAAAACTCCAGTTATGAACGGTCAGTTTTTGGGGATCAGAGCACCCTGTGATGCATCAAGGCCACAGCATGACAACCTCGGTGTGCGAGGTATGTAAAAGAAAGATATTTCGCTAAGCCACCAGAATTGAGAAGTGGCTTCCACGCGAAGTTTCAACGCATCATGTAGTGCAACAGCCTATTGGCCGTGGAGAGCACGATGAGCGCGGAATGAGCCAGAGGCCCTGGAACTGGAACAAACCGCGCATGAAAGGGCAACCGTTCATAGACCGCGTTTTCGAGCTTCTCGGATGTTTCGGTGCGGTCTCCCGGTTTTTTGGTACACTGGAGACTGCTCAATTCGTAAGACAGCTCGCTGCACCAGTGTACAGGCGTGGCGGGCAGATCATCGCAGCCATCAGCGTGATCGCGCCGAGCTATCGTGTGGAGGAGGTTTTATCGAGAGTACGGCCGCAGCTTGATTGGGGGAGCGCGTCTGATGTCCAGGAATCTAGAAGCTTCGTGCCTCAATCAAACGGAATGACCCATGATCGTCTTTGAGAATGTCGTAAAGCGGTTCGCAGATGGAACTGTCGGTGTGAACGGCCTGTCTCTGACAGCTCCTACTGGCAAGCTGACGGTGCTGGTCGGTCCATCTGGATGCGGGAAGACGACGGCCCTTCGCATGATCAACAGGCTAATCCTTCCTTCTTCGGGATCGATCTCTATCGGTGGCGAGCCGTCCGCGAGAATGGATGTCGTGACGCTTCGTCGCCGAATTGGCTATGTCATCCAGAACGCCGGGCTGTTTCCGCATCGAACGGTAGTTGAAAACATCGCCACCACAGCCAGACTGAATGGCGCCACCAAGTCCAAGGCATTGGCGACGGCACGAGAGTTGCTTGAACGGGTTGGATTGACCGGCGACTTTGCAGATCGATACCCTTGGCAATTGTCCGGCGGGCAGCAGCAGCGTGTTGGCGTGGCACGAGCCCTTGCGTCCGATCCACAGTTCATGCTCATGGACGAGCCCTTCAGCGCGGTGGATCCGGTTGTCCGTACCCAGTTGCAAGACGAGTTCCTCCGGCTTCAGCAGGAGATTGGAAAGACGATCATCATGGTAACCCATGATATCGACGAAGCGCTGAAATTGGGCGACCAGGTTGCCGTGCTGCGGAACGGGGGTACCCTTGCCCAAGTCGCGACACCGCGTCAACTGCTGGCTCAGCCGGCCGACAATTTCGTGGCGGACTTCGTAGGAAGGGATCGCGGCTATCGATTTCTCGGCTTTGCGGGGACGGCGGAAGGGGTTCGCCTCGCTGCGGAGCCGACGGTTCGCCTGGGGGCGCCGGTTGAGGAGGCCAGAGGAGCGGCTCTCGGTCGCTGGGTTCTTGCCGTCGACGATCATGGTCGGCCTTTAGGCTGGGTTGATCTTGACAGGCCGTTCAAGCAGGTTAGGCATGACCAGCTCAATCTGAGTGGTACCGTTACAGCGCAAGGCGATCCATTGCGAGCGGTTCTCGATGCTGTACTGAGTTCGCCGTCGGGCCGCGGCGTGGTCACTGATGCAGATGGGCGCCTGCTCGGAACAGCCACGCTTGCCAGCGTTTCGGCAGTTCTCGAAGACGGCCGGGCGCGCGACTGGGCAGAGGCACAATCGTGAACCTTGAGTGGATCATCGGTGAATCTGGGTCGATCGCCAACCTGCTCCTGTGGCATCTCGGTCTTTCCGTCGTGCCCGTGCTCATCAGTTTGGTGATGGCGATCCCGCTCGGATGGCTGGCCCACCGCTCCGGCTTCATGCGTCCGTTCTGGCTCGGTTTCGCGGGACTTTTCTATACAATACCGTCTCTGGCTCTCTTTGTCCTTTTGCCGCTTCTATTGCACACGCGCATTCTCGATCCCCTCAACGTCGTGGTTGCCCTGACGATCTACGCCTTGGCGATGCTGGTCAGAAC
This sequence comes from Pararhizobium polonicum, assembly GCF_001687365.1. GTDB lineage: Bacteria > Pseudomonadota > Alphaproteobacteria > Rhizobiales > Rhizobiaceae > Pararhizobium > Pararhizobium polonicum. The sequence goes on along the minus strand of NZ_LGLV01000022.1, from coordinate 42,372 downwards.
GGTTGCAGATGGCCTTTCGACTGTCTCTCCGGATACGTTGCAGGCCGCAACGGCGATGGGCTACCGGCCGGTCGCAAGGTTTCTTACCGTCGAACTGCCGCTTGCCGTTCCCGCCATCACGGCTGGCCTCAGGGTGGCGGTGGTATCGAATGTAAGCATCGTATCGGTCGCGGCGCTGATAGGCACGCCGCAGCTCGGAAGTCTCTTTACACAGGGACTGCAGCTCCGCTTCCTGACGCCCATTGTTACGGGCATCGTTTTGTGCATCGTCCTCGCCGTGCTTCTGGACCTTGCAGTTGTATGGGCCGGCTATCGGCTTTCTCCATGGAACCGGAGCCGCACGTGAAGTTTTTCGGATACCTATTCGATCCCGCAAGGTGGGGAGGCTCCGACGGCATCCTCGCCCTATGCGGTCAACATCTTGAGTATACGCTTGTCACCCTGTTGATTGCCGGCGTGATCGGCTTTCCCATTGGCCTCTATGTTGGCCATACACGACGCGGGGTGACTCTGGTCGTCGGTCTGGCGAACGCCTTGAGAGCTCTTCCAAGCCTCGGCATCCTGGTTCTTCTCGTCATTCTTTGCGGTCCGCTCTTCACCTCGGACCTGGCTTTCGAGCTGCCAAGCCTCATTGTTCTCGTTCTTCTTGCCGTGCCGCCGATCATGACGACGACTTATGCCGGTATCGCCGCAGTCGATCCCGCGGCTGTCGATGCCGCACGTGGCATGGGCTACCGGCCCCTCGGCATCGTTTTTCAGGTCGAAATTCCCTGCGCGCTGCCATTCATCTTCTCAGGTCTCCGGAATGCGACGCTGCAGGTCATCTCCACTGCGACCATTGCGGCTTACGCCTCCCTCGGCGGTCTTGGCCGGCTGATCATCGACGGACGCGCCCAAAGCGATTACGGCCAAATGGTCGCCGGCGCGGTCATGGTGGGCGTTCTGGTGATATTGGTCGATTTTTTAATCAGCGTCGTGGCCCGGCTGATGGTGTCTCGTGGGCTCCGCCGGATCGGCTGAAGCGACCTCGCTTGTGAAAGAGAAAACTTTGTCTCATCCCGGCTTCATTTCGCCGTATCCGTTTTACGGAAGCCGTTTCCACTAAACAGAAGTTCCTGTAAGGCCACAGTACCAGTCTATATTCATTCGATAAATTTAGTATTTTATGTAAGAAGGAAAACTGATGAGATTGCGTACCCTGATGGCTGCATTGACAGCCACGCTTCTAGCACTCGCCGCTTCGTCGGCATTCGCCCAAAACGATCCGCTCGCAGGCGACGCTGCCACCACGGAAAGATCGACGATCATTGTCGGTTCCGCGGATTTTCCGGAGAGCCAGATACTCGCCACCATCTATGCGAAGGCGCTGGCCGCGAAGGGAGTAAAAGTCGAAATTCATCCGAATATCGGCAGCCGCGAGGTGTATTTTCCCGCATTGAAGGACGGCTCCATCGATCTGATACCGGAGTATGGCGGCGCCGTGCTGCGCTATCTCGACAAGAACTCCACCCAGAACTCTACCGATGACGTTCTGGCTGCGTTGAAAACGGCATTGCCGAGAGGCGTGCAGATACTTTCTGCATCGTCGGCGCAGGATACCAACACCGTCACCGTAACACAGGCCAACGCGGAGAAATACGGGCTGAAGTCCATCGGCGATCTGAAGGCCCATGCCAAGGATTGGGTGCTGGGTGGACCGCCCGAGTGGAAGGTAAGACCCGACGGCGTTCCCGGATTCGAGAAGAACTACGGCGTCAAGTTCAAGTCCTATAAGACCCTGGACGTATGCGGCCCGCTGGTACTTTCCGCTCTCATCAATGGCCAGATCCAGGTGGGCTGCGGGTTCTCCACAGATCCGGCACTAAAGTCCCACAAGCTTGTCACGCTGGCTGACCCGCTCAATCAGTTCCCCTCTCAGAACATCCTTCCGCTGATATCGTCCGCGAAGGTCACAAAGGACATCACGGCGGCCCTGGACGCTGTTTCTGCCGCGCTTACCACCGACGATCTTATCGACATGAATGCGCGGATCAACGCACATGACAGCTACGATGCAATCGCCGGAGATTGGTTGAAGGCGCACAAGCTGAACTGACCTAAACTCGGTCGGGCTCGACAACGGGCCCGATCTTACTGCTTTGATTTTCCTCCGACTGCCGCCAGCCAGATCGAGTCCCCTTCGAACGCCAGGCGCCAAAAATTGTTTTGCAAGGATTCGATATGCCAAGACGCCAGCACATGGTTCTTTCTGCGTTCTTTTACAACCCGCAGGGAGATCACCGGCTTTCGTGGAGGCATCCGGCAGCCCCCGGCCGGGAGATATTCGACCTGGACTACTACCGGAGACTGGCGGAGGTCGCGGAGGAGGCAAAGATCGACACAATCTTCATAGCCGACCATCTGGGAATCTGGGACACTTTCGAAAGTGGGGTAGCCCACTATGCCAATGCACGACTGGAACCGCTTTCACTTGTTGGCGCCCTGTCCGCGGTGACGAAGAAGATCGGCTTCATCGTAACGGCATCGACGTCGTACAATGAACCTTATAACATCGCTCGGACATTTGCCTCCCTGGATCATCTTTCGAAGGGGCGCGTGGCTTGGAATGTCGTTACCTCTGCGCTGGAAGAGGAGGCAAGAAACTACGGCTTGAGCGCGAATATCAACCATGCGACTCGCTACCAACGCGCCGATGAGTTCCTCGATGTCGTCACCAGGCTTTGGGACAGCTGGGAGGACGGGGCCCTCCTGATCAATAAGGAAAGCGGGTATTTCGCAGACCCTTCGAAGATTCACTATCTCAATCATTCCGGGACCCATTTCAAAGTCCGGGGCCCTCTGAACGTCGCGCGGTCTCCACAGGGACATCCGCTTATCGTGCAGGCAGGCTCCTCGGAGGCAGGCAGGGAATTGGCTACGGATCACGCCGACATTCACTTCGCAGTGTTTCGCAATGAGGACGAAGGAAGGCGGTACCGGACCGACATCGACGAACGTCTCGTAAAGAAGGGAAGGGGGCCTGAAAGCTTTCTGCTGCTGCCGGGCATCCTTCCCGTGGTAGCATCTTCACGCCAAGAGGCGGAGGAACGACAGGCCGCTCTCGAAGAGCTTATGATCGATCGCGTCAGCCTCGATCTCTTGTCGAGCTGGTCCGCGATGGATCTTTCTGCCTATCCGATCGATGGACCTATGCCGGAGCTGCCGGATGAGGCCAAGTTCGACGGCTGGCGAACTTGGCTCAACATTGTGAAAAGCGAGACGAGCAATGCTGTAACGATCCGGCAGCTTGCGCGCAAGATCGCCAATACTGGGTCTGTGCCGATGGTGTCGGGGACAGTTACAGACGTCGCCGATCAAATGGAGGCCTGGTTTACATCCGGCGTTGCTGACGGCTTCAATCTGATGTTTCCGTTGCTGCCAGACGATTGGGTCAATTTCGCCCGGTCCGTCGTCCCCGAGCTCCAGCGTAGAGGTCTTTTCCGCACCGAGTATGAAGAGGGTACATTCCGCGACCGGTTGCAGCTGCCGCGGCCCGCAAACCACATTAATCGTCACTAGGCTGGCGGCCATGCTACGATTGCGGACGCTATCGGCTTCGCATCATCTTGTCAGCAGCCCGGGCTCAAAGGAGCTACCTCAACGCAGAGAAGGCAATTAACTACGCCATGTTAACGTCAACATTTGGAAGGTCATTTTTCTATTTCTTTTTTTGCGGCGAGCTACACGAGTCCCTTAAGACGACATCTGATCCAAGCATCAAAATGCGCCCTACAGCAGTTTCGGGCTGCCGAAGTCGTTCAATCAGAAGGCCCGCTGCAGCCTTTCCAATCTCAACCAAGTCGCGGCTGATCATTGTGAGGGCGGGCCGAAACAACGGCGAAACAATGGTATCATCCGCACCAATAACCGACACGTCGCAGGGTATCGACATCCCAAGTGACTGAATCGCCTGGAGAACTCCAAACGTTAACTGATTGGCCGCGGCGATCAATGCCGTGGGGCGGTCCGCACGCGAAAGCAGGAATTGTGTAGCGGCAAATGCTTCTTCAGGACGCTGCGGCATCGAAAAAACTCTTGCTTCCGGATCAGTGTGCCCCAGTTGTTGAGCAGCCTCAACGAACGCGGCCGATCGAATGCGCCCCGGCCGCATCGTCTGGGGCGAACATAGTAGCGCGATATCTCGATGACCAATGTCGTGCAAGTATTTAACCGCCTTTATCATAGGCGCCCTATGGTCTGATAGAACAGCATCTACGGTAAAAGGTAGATCGCGATCTATTGCCACGATCGGAACCCCGCAGTTTTGGAGCAAATCGACCGTCTTTTGCGAGCTCTCATCGGAAATCATGGGGATCATCCCATCTACAATCCCACTTTGAAATTGCTCCAGAAACTTGTGTTCCAGTTCCAATTGCCCATTGGAGATCGCGATGATCTGTCTGTAGCCGGCTTCGGCGAAAGTCTGGCCGGCCGATTGAGCCATAATCGCATTCGGTGTGATGGTCAGATCCGCGGTCAGGTACCCTATCTGATGAGTGCTGCGACGGCGCATTGATCTGGCTAAGGCGTTGGGCTTGTATCCCAAGCTCTCCATCGCATCGAAGATCTTGCCTCGTGTCTCCACGCTAACGCTCTCAGGCCGATTGGCGGCGCGACTGACTGTCATGTCCGACACTCCAGCGGCGCGCGCGACGTCCTTGATCGTAGCTTTCCTTGTCAATTGTTTCTCCGTCCCGTTTTGCCCAGCCGCAATCGATAGCGACAAAAGAAACGTGATCAAACTATTTCCCGAAATGAGGTCGAGATTTAGATGTTGACGTTAACATTATTGGTCGCTACGGTTTCTATATAGTGGCGGATCGCATCCGGAGGAGGATGTCCCGCGATTGTAGGGAAGTTCCACAAACGAGTTTTTTGATCAGCCGCCCTGAACAAGGTGCGGCACGGTCTTGCGTGTGCCTTGGGAGGGTAGATTGACTTGTGTACCTAAAGCTGAGGGTGTTATTGATGACGCCGTACTGATGAGGAAGGTCGGTAGACATTTGATTCCGTTTATTGGTATCGGATATCTCATCGCTTACATCGACCGACAGAATGTTGCTTTCGCAAAACTGCAAATGGTAGGCGACCTCGGGTTGTCAGAATCCGCCTACGGTCTAGGCGCTTCCCTGTTTTTCATTGGTTATCTGATCTTCGAGATACCGAGTAACATCATCTTGGAACGGGTAGGGGCGCGCATCTGGCTCGCCAGGATAATGTTGTCATGGGGTGCCGTCAGCATCGCGATGGCATACACGCAGAACGCAGCAATGTTCTACCTGCTCAGGTTTCTTCTCGGCGCGTGCGAGGCGGGCTTCTTCCCAGGAGTTCTCTACTTGGCGACCAAATGGTTTCCGCTCAAGCATCGTGGGCGGATGATGGCATCATTCATGATCTATCCAGTGATCGCGAGCGCCGTCGTTGCGCCAGTTGGTGGCATGCTGCTCGACCTCGATGGGCTGCTCGGATTGCGGGGTTGGCAGTGGGTGTTTCTTGTGACCGGCGCACCAGCGGTTATTATGGCTGCGGTAATGTATTTCTTCTTTCACGACAGTCCACACAAGGCTCCGTTTCTCACGGACGCTGAGAAACGCTGGTTGCAGCAGAGCTTGGTCGATGAGGATGCGCGCCTAAACAAGGTTGCTCATGGGAAACTGTTTAAGACACTTCTCGACTCTCGAGTGCTGCTGATGGCAATTTTCTTTATGGCGTATCCCTTGGGAGCGTACGGTCTCAGTTATTGGCTCCCCACTATATTGAAAGAGTTCGGGTTTTCGAACAGCGTTAATGGTCTGCTTAATGGCATTCCCTGGCTGCTTGTCGCGGTCGCGATGCTTGTGATCCCCAGGATGGCTGCGAGATATAAAAGCGAGACGCCTTTCATTGTAGTGCCTACGCTCTTTGCGGCCATATGTCTGGTCTTGAGCGTTTACGTCCCGGATCATACAGCGAGCTTCGTACTCTTATGCCTTGCAGCAGCTGGCATTCAAGGTGCTTTGCCTATTGTCTGGACCCTTCCGTCGAAATTCCTGACAGGCCCGGCGGCTGCGGCAGGTCTGGCGGCAATCAATTCAGTCGGAAACCTTGGAGGATTCATCGCGCAGAATGTGGTCCCGTGGATTCGAGATATCACCGGAAGTACGACCATGCCGATGCTGTTTCTTGGAGCCGCGCTGATGTGGGCGGCAGGGATGGTTTTCGCTGTACAGGCTTCGATCCGTCGCTACGCGGATGATCAGCCTCGCGAGACCGTCCCGACGCCCGAGCTTACACAGCAATAAAAAGATTAACGGAGTGGAGGTGCACATGACTGCTACGAAGAGTTCTCTGAATTTGGATGGAGCGCTGGATTGCGAGGCTTTCAAACCGGAAGCCATCGACTTGGAAACAAAGGCCCTCAATCTCGCCATCATCGAAAAGCTGAAAGACGCACCGCCGTTCTGGGAGGTAGGCGCACCCGCTGCTCGTGCAGCACGTGTACGCAGGGAAGGTTGGTACAGCCTTGAAAAGCGACCGGATATACAGATGAGGACTGTCTCAGGCCGAGATGGAATATCCGTGCCTCTTCGCATCATCTATCCAGCAGGTTCACAAAGGCGGCCTACGGGCATTTATCTTTATATTCATGGTGGGGGATGGACGGTCGGCGCCGCAGACCTCCAGGACCCGGCGTTAGAGCGTCTGGCTGACACGACCGGCATGATTTGCGTTAGTGTCGAATATCGTCTTGCCCCGGAGCACCCGTACCCCGCGGCCGCGGACGACTGCGAGGCAGCGGCCAGTTGGCTGGCTGAGCATTCCATGCACGAGTTTGGTACCGATGTCCTAACGATAGGCGGAGAATCTGCCGGGGCGCATCTTGCAGTGCTCACGCTGCTAAGGATGCGCGACGTTGACGGCTTTGGCGGATTCCACGCAGCAAACCTCGTCTATGGATGCTATGACCTTGGGTTGAGCCCCAGCGCTCGCGCATACGGTGATGAGACACGCCTTGTGATGCGAACCAAGGACCTCCAACATTTCGTAGACGGTTTTCTTCCAAACGATATGGATCCGAGGGATGAAGCGATCTCTCCGCTTTACGCGGATCTCCGCGGGTTGCCGCAAGCGTTGTTCACCGTTGGGACTTGTGACCCCCTCCTAGATGACACGCTCTTCATGCACGCAAGGTGGATAGCGGCAGGGAACCGTGCGGAGCTTGCTGTTTTCCCTGGCGGAGCCCACGGTTTCACAATGTTACCGAGCGCACTATCAATCGCGGCCAACACGCGCGCCGAACAATTCCTCTTAAAAGGCATCACCGATAGTTCAAGCCTGTAAAGGCGCGAGTATCGAGGAAACAATGTCAATCACAACAGAAAGAATGTGAAATGAAGCTTGTCCGTTTCGGCCAGCCCGGCGCCGAGAGACCAGGCATAGTAGATCGTGAGGGCCAGATTCGCGACCTATCGGCACAAGTCTCGGATATCGATCGACGGATGCTCAGTCGCGAGGGACTGAGTGTCATCGCAAAAATCGATGAAGCGAGCCTTCCGATTGTCCCGGAGGGCATCCGCATCGGTCCCTGCATAGCGGATGTTGGAAACTTCATCGCCGTCGGTTTGAATTATGCCGACCATGCGGCTGAAAGCAACATGCCAATCCCTGCTGAGCCCATCATCTTCAACAAGGCGCCGTCCTGCATCGTAGGCCCTAACGACGACGTGCAAATCCCTCCCGGTTCCGTAAAGACGGACTGGGAAGTGGAACTTGCTGTCGTAATTGGTGCTCGAGCATCATATGTCGCTGAGGCGTCTGCTCTGGACCATGTCGCTGGCTATTGCGTGTGCAATGACGTCTCTGAGCGATCATACCAACTCGAACGAGGCGGCACGTGGACAAAGGGCAAGGGCTGTCCGACGTTCGGACCGCTCGGGCCATGGTTGGTTACCAAGGATGAGGTGGATGTTGATAACCTGTCATTGACGCTCAAAGTCAACGGGGAGCTCGTTCAGAACGGATCAACAAGGACGATGATCTTTAAGGTCCCGTTTATCGTCTCTTACATCTCGCAATTCATGGTGCTTCAGCCCGGCGACGTGATCACCACCGGAACCCCTCCGGGCGTGGGAATGGGCTTTCAGCCGCAGCGATTTCTTAAAGCAGGCGATCTGATGGAGGTCGAAATCCAAGGCCTCGGAAGACAACTTCAAAACGTAGTCGGAGGATAGGGGCCATGAATATGATCGACTTGAACGAGCGCGTTGTCGTCGTCACCGGCGGCGCGCAGGGGATCGGCTACGCTATCGCTGAGAGCGTTATCCAATCGGGGGGGCGTGTCGCAATCTGGGATTTGAATAAGGAGCGCGCCGCGAACAGCGCGAGAGTGCTTGGTTCTGCGACCAGAGCCTTCCAAGTTGACGTAGCCAACTTCGATTCAGTGGAAGTCGCCGTTGCGGCGACCGAGGAGTCATTTGGCCGCATTGACGGTCTGGTGAATTCTGCCGGCGTCACCGGTCCGGTGAAACCTACTATCGATTATGACCCGAGCGAGTGGAAGAGCGTGCTCGACGTCAATCTAACTGGAACCTTCAATTGCTGCCGCAACATCGTGCCCGTCATGCTCAAGCGAGATTACGGGCGGATCGTCAACGTCTCGTCAGTAGCAGGAAAGGAGGGAAACCCCAATATTGCAGCATACAGCGCCGCGAAGGCCGGCGTAATCGGCTTCACCAAATCGCTTGGCAAGGAATTGGCGAAAACCGGCGTTGCGGTTAATGCGATCACGCCCACAACAGCAAAGACGCCGCTTTTAGATGGCTTGACGGTGGAGTTCATCGAGTACATGCGCGTGCGCATTCCTCGCGATCGCTTCGTCGAACTCCACGAGATTGCATCTATGGTCGTCTGGTTGTTGTCCGAAGAAAACTCTTACACGACCGCTTCGACTTTCGATCTTAGTGGAGGGAGGACGACGTACTGAGATGCGATAGCGAAATTGCCCATGGGCGTAGGAGGCTAGCGCTGGTCCGCGTGCGTCGCGAGAACCATAAACAGGGAAGAGCAAATGTACATCAAGCAACGGATGACTGGAAAGACGGCCTTAGTGACGGGCGGCGCGTCCGGGCTAGGTGCAGCGATTGCATATCGACTTACTCAAGAAGGTGCGCATGTTGTGGTTGGCGACATGAATACCGAAAATGCAGAAAACCGAACTGGAAAAACCACACATGCCAAACTCGACGTAACGGAACCTGAGTCCATGGAGGCAGCAGTCGAACGAATCGTCAATGATTACGGTCGCCTCGATTGTGTCGTCAACAGCGCTGGGATTGCACGGACGATGCCTTTTCTCGACACGCCAATGGACGTGTTCGACAATGTGATGAAGGTCAATGTCGGTGGAACTTTCGTCGTGGCGCAGTCGGCGGCCCGTGCGATGAAAAAGACGGGCGGCGGATCGATCGTCAATGTTGGGAGCGTCTCCGGCGAGATCGCAAACTCGTTGCGGGTCGCATATGGTGGATCGAAGGGCGGCGTGCACCATATGTCAAGAATAATGGCGGTAGAGCTTGCCTGCTATAACATACGCGTCAATGTCGTAGCGCCCGGCCCGGTGGCGACGCCGTTAACCGACGCGATATATACAGATGAAGTTCGCAAAGAGTGGCTCGACCGTATCCCATCGCCAGGTTCGGTACTCCTGAGGAAATCGCCGCAGCGGCCGCATTTTTGGCGTCCGATGACGCCAGCTTCATAACTGGTCAGGTTTTGCTCGTTGATGGCGGCTTCACCGTCAGAGGGCTGAGTAGCGATCAGTGATGACGAAGCCGCATGGTGAGTGGCACTTTAGTGTCGGCGACTTTCAGTGTGAAGAGATCAACTTAGATCAAGCCGCGATGAGAGCCGGCAACCTCAAGATGTTCGCCGGTCCTGGTCTACTTGATTGCCAAAGAACCAGATCGACCAATTCCCGTAGTGGGACCAGGCCTTCTTCGATGAGGGAATAAGGCTCACTGGTATGAGCTGGGAACCGACGGATTGCGCATTTTCAGATGATTTATGGCCAAGCAAGCATCGCCGAAGCAACCATCCGACGCAGATCATAAGCGGTAGCGCCGATTTGCGGCATATTCGTAATAGCCTGCAGAACGCCGAGAAAGTGCCATACTAGCGCTTCAACGTCTGTTGACGAGTTTAACTCACCGTTCGAAACGGCAGCAGTTATTATTTCTCTAAGGATTGAGCGCTGCCCCTCGATCCCCTCGAACGCCACTGCTCTCCCACGGGGAGGCAACTCTGCAATCTCGACACAGGCTTTGACAAGCATGCAGCCGCTGGGCTTCTGCTTTTCAGGAGCATTCCTGAGGAATTCCAAAAGCAGCGCCTCCATTTGTTTCCGTCGTGTTTCGGCTTTGACAAGGCCCATCCGGTGTAAAACGCGACTGTTGTAAGTTGCCAGCACCTCGTGAAAGAGCCCCTCTTTATCCCCGAAGCGCTTGTAGAGACTGGAGCGAGACAATCCCATTGCCGCGGTCAAATCGTCGATAGATGCTGCCGCAAAGCCTTTTTGCCAAAAGACGTTCATTGCGCCATTTATGACGATAGCATCGTCGAACTGCTGCTTTCCACTCATCTTACCCCCATCTTGACATCATGGAACGATCGGTCCAACAATCCTGAACCGATCGTTCCAACATAAGCGAGTTTATCTCCATGTCCAGTCCTACCGGAAATCAGACCACACCACGGATCGCAGTCGCGGGCGCAACTGGTCGCGTCGGAGCGGCCCTCGTCGCGAACCTCTTCAACGACCCAGTGAATGTTGTGGCGTTAAGTCGATCGCCCAATAAGGCTCAGCTGTCCGATAAGGTGTCCTTGGCCACCGTGAATTTCGACGACCCACCGTCATTGTTGGATGCACTCCGCGGCGCCGACCGGCTTTTCCTGACGCATGGCACGTCGGCACAACAGGTTGTCAATGAGATCGCGTTGATTGATGCTGCGGTTGCGGCTGGTGTGCGCCACATCGTCAAACTGTCCGTTATGGGACCCGCGTCGAAGTTGCATCCGTTCGACTGGCACATGGAGATCGAGGCGCACCTTGCTCGCCAGGATATCGGCTATACAATCCTACGCCCATCCTCTTTCGTGGACATATTGGCGCGGGCCGGCGCTCCGGTTGCCGAGGGTTCATGGGGCGGAGCTGCTGGCGACGGGCGGATCAACCTAATCGACACAAGAGATGTTGCCGACGCCGCGCGCGTTGCCCTGCTCGATACTGCGTTTGCGAATTCCCAACGAGCTTACCACCTGACCGGCCCGGCGACGGTCAGTATGCCGGAGGTCGCTGACGAACTCGCGCGACTTTTGGGCAAAACCGTTACATACCAACACCGAACCCCGGAGCAACAACGGGAAGTGTTGATCCGTTCAGGCGCCAACGACCTAGTGGCCGATGTTCTGCTCGGCATCGATCGGTTATTTAGAGAGTCGGTGCTTGCCGAAACGACGTCGACGTTTACAGACCTGACCGGCAAGGCGCCGCGGTCCGTCGCTGCCTGGCTGAGTGAGAACATCGTGGCTTTTCAAAAGCGGTGATATCAAATGGCTCGGTTGCCAGTCGGCCGAGACTTTACTGAATACCCCCGGGACTGGTGATCCGGCCCCGGGGGCATCCACGTCAAACTGACGTCAGTTGTCAGGCCGCATCACGGAAGCCGATGATGGCCTTGATCTCAAGGAATTCACCGATAGCCATTGGGCCCCACTCCCGGCCATTGCCCGATTGCTTGTAGCCGCCGAAAGGCGCAGCCAGATCAAGATTAACATTGTTCAAGTAGACTTGGCCGGCACGCAGGCGACGCGCGATAGCTTCAGCCGCAACCCGCTCACCCTGAACGTATGCAGCAAGGCCGTAGGTCGTGTCGTTAGCGATCCTCACCGCTTCCTCTTCGTCGGAATAGGCGATGATGACCAGTACCGGACCGAAGATTTCCTCGCGCGCGATGGTCATGTTGTTGTGCACATCGGCAAAGATCGTAGGCCGGACGTAAAAGCCGGCATCAAGCCCATCTGGGCGGCCGAGCCCTCCAGTCACAAGCGTGGCGCCTTCATCGAGACCTGCCTGGATCATACGTTGGATTTTGTTCCATTGCGCTTCCGAAGCTACCGGCCCCATCTTCGCGTTGGATGAGGGACGGCCGACCGACCAGGTTTCGGCGGCCGCCTTTGCGTAACTGATTGCTTCGGCAACCTGATCGACATGGACCAGCATCCGGGACGGTGCGCTACAGGATTGCCCGCTGTTGAGCATCATTTGCGCCACGCCGCCTTCGACAGCAGATGCGAGGTCCGCACTACGCAGAACGATGTTGGGTGACTTTCCCCCGAGTTCCTGATGCACTCTTTTGACAGTGAGGGCACCCGTGCGAGCAACCTCGATCCCGGCCGCAGTCGAGCCGGTAAACGAGACAAGGTCCACGTCGGGATGGCTCGTCAGCGCGTTGCCGACGACCCGGCCGTCACCATGAACAAGATTGAATACCCCCTTGGGTACTCCGGCCTCGTGTAGAATCTCAGCGATGATCGTGCCAGAAAATGGTGCGATTTCAGACGGTTTCAGCACCATGGTGCATCCCGCAGCAAGTGCAGGGGCCACCTTTGCGGCGATCAGCATCAACGGCCAGTTCCAAGGCGTGATCAGAGCGCAAACACCCACTGGCTCGCGCACGACTTCGCTCGTGCCAAGCGGCTCGTCGAAACGATAAGTGTCAAGCGACGCGCGCGCGATCTTGAAATGGGCAACGCCGACGGTCACCTGCAATTGCTCGGACAGCCATTGTGGCGCTCCCATTTCATCGGTCACCGCAAGGGCAAGGTCACCCGCCCGCTTCTCATAGGCGGCGACGATCCGATCGAAAAGCGCGATACGTTCCGCGACAGAGGTACGGGAGTATGTCTCAAACGCCTTGCGCGCGGCAGAGACGGCTTGATCGACGTCGTTGGCGTTCCCGAGAGCAACTTGGCCGACAACGGATTCGTCTGCTGGGTTGATAACGTCAATTACGGCGTCGCTCGTGGGCTTTACCCAGGATCCATCGATATAAAACTGAAGATTGTTACGCATGAAAATGCTCCATCATTGTTGACGAAAGCATAAGTATCTTTTGTAGACTTGGCGTCAATTAGGCACTTCAAGTAGCGCTGGTAGGGCAAAGGATACTGCGTGCGCGTGAACGGGCACCGGGCGATCGCTCCGTTAACCAGTCGTCACGCTTGGGCAGACGTCATCCGTCTGCGCCGTTCCTCCGATGGGCCGGTACTGCGTTCACGCAGCTGACCCAAGTGGCAATCCATCCGTCGTTGTCATTCCTTTAGTGGTGCCATCGAAGGTTTGTCGCGCTGCCCTGACCTCCGGCAGTCTCACGAGCGTCCACTTGTGCAGTTCCTGCAGCGGCTCCTGCAACGTGCGGCCAAGCGGAGTGATCTGATATTGCACAGCGACCGGCGAAAGCGAAATCACCTCTCGCGATACCAGGCCGTTCCGCTCCAACCGGCGAAGGCATTGAGTTAGCGCTTTCTGGGTCACGCCTTGTAGTCGGCGACGGATGGCGTTGAAGCGCTGAGGACCATCATCAAGTACAGCCAGCACCATCATCGACCACTTGTCAGCGATCTGATCGAACAAGGCCCGGCTAGGGCATTCGGATGAGAAGCAGAGTGGTTCCAACTCAAGCATACTGGTTTCCTTCGAGATATCTAGGTAAGCTACGGTACCTAGTTGATGTCAGGTCTATATAGTATACTTATGCGGCCGATTAAACGCAACGATGTTTCCTGTCATACCTCATCTAGATACGAGCACCTTTTTGCGCCCGAGGCGTGCCGGGTCAGCGAGTGCTGACGACTATCGGCGGCGGGCAGAAGGTTGCGCCGGACTGGTACTGTCTGAAGGGGCGGTGATTGTGCAGAGGCAATGAACGCAAGGGATGGGCGTTGGGTCTATACCGCCGGACTTGTGCTCGTGTGGCAAAAGCCGAGATCGGCCAAAGGCGTCATGTTCATCACCATCGTGGGCGAGACAGAGCCGGCCGAGCTTGTCGTCTGGCCGACACTCTTCGAAAAACGCCGACGGATCGTCGATGATGGCGATCAATGGCCGGATACAACGGGAAGGGGAGGTCGTCCATCTTGTTGCCCAGCAGCTGTTCGACTCGTGTCAAGCGATTTGGCCGCTCCGGCTGATCGTGACGAACAGTTCAAGCCAACGACGGAGAGGGTAACGAGTTCGCGCATTGCAGGGAACGGGCTTAAGTTTCTGACGATCACAGCGCTTCCGCGATCGCCAGAACCTTCAAAAGCATTCGTCTTCCGGGGCCAATTGCTGGAATGTATTAAAGCGCGCGGGTACGACTTCGCTGACTACGAATTTGAGCTTGGGCGCCCAGGGATATGGCTTAAGATTGATTTTGAGAAGCCGCCATCGACGCAGAGGTCCTGACCGGTGATGTAACTCGCAAGTGGGCTTATCAGGAACTCAATCGCATTAGCAATGTCTTTTGGATCGCCGATCCTGGAAAGTGGGATCAGATCCTCTCTCGCTCGTTTAATCGCTGGATCGGCATACATCTTTGCGGACATTGGAGTGTGCGTCATTCCCGGAGAGACGATGTTCGAACGAATGCCATCCGGCGCCCATTCCAAGGCAAGGGTCTTCGCAAGCATAGTTAGTGCCGCTTTGCTTGGACTATATGCACCTGATCCCGCATGAGGTACTTGTCCCGACATCGACGATGTGAAGCATGCCGCGCCCCGACTCTGCTTTAAGTGCGGGTGACAGTGTTTGGCCAGAAGCCAAGCTCCGCGAAGGTTGACCGCGAACATCTTGTCCCAGTCGTCAGCCGACAAATCACAGATATTTCCGGGACTTGCCATGCCGGCATTGGCAACAAGAGCGTCCAGACCACCAAACTCCGACACTGCCGCCTCTACGAGGTTCGGGGCCACATCGATGTTGCCCAGGTCGCCAGACAACGCAATAGCATCGCCTCCCAACGCGCGCACCGAACGCGCGACGTCCTCTTGCCCTTCGGAGGAACCAAGGCCACACACTGCAATCTGAGCGCGCTCGCCTCTTGATGAAGCTGCTTCTGCGATACGTATACAAACCGCTGCGCCAATTCCGCGGCTTCCTCCACTCACTAACACCTTCATGGACACTTCTCCGATTGATTTTATGAAACGAATTGGAATTTCCTCCGAAATCACGATACGATTCTAAGTAACTCCAAATACAAAAACTGTTGAACTCTGCCCGCCCAACAAGATGCCTTGTTGTGGCATCCAGGGCGTGATGGGCACTCACAAAAAATCGCGTACCCCACGGTATCCACCACTTTAGCTGGATACCGTGGGCGCAGCTCACTCATTGACCGACGGGGATCTTCCAGCGAGCGTAAGTGCGATACGGGGTTTATCAATCAACCCTCCAGCCCCTTTTTTTGAGCTCCTGCATCGCATTGTTGACTTCCAACAGCGGCGCTTCTTCGCGAATAACCTCGAGAACGACACTATCAATACTAAAAACTGAATCGACGGCGCGCCCGAGACCTTCAAAATCTATGATCCCCGTGCCGATAGGATCGTGGCCCCAGACGTCCGAACCCGTATCCGAGATATGCACGAGACCTATGTGAGAGTGATGCAACCGAAGACTCGCTACTGGATCCTCGCCAATGTAGGCTGCGTTTGCGACGTCATAGACGATGCTCAGATTTTCGCTCTTGATTTCCTCGACAAGACCGACAAGTTCCCCGATTGTCGGCCTGAAACAATATGGGGTATTCTCCATGAGGAGCCGCACGCCGGCTTGCTTTGCAACCGGTAGAAGCACGTCAAGACTCTCGTATAGCCATCCAAGGGTTTGCGGGATGGTGGGAGAAATCATCGGACGACGCGTTCCTGGAGAGATTACAACATCGGCCCCCCCCCAATCGACCGCGAGTTGGATGACATCTCTAATGTGGTCAGTGCTTTTGCGCCTCATATTTGCGCCTGGGCTGGCCAGATTGATATCATATCCGCCAGCATTCAGCGACCTGACGCTCGCTCCGTGGTCCAGCAGTTGCTTTCTCGCTTCCAAACGCGAACTTCTCGACATTTCGTCCGGCCAGCAGTGTGGGGAACTCACGGGAACTTCAAATACCGTAAAGCCATGCCGGATAAGCTCAGACATCGCCTGTATCGCAGTGGATCTCCAAAGGTAGGAAAAAGTATTTATGATCATCGACGTCTCCAGTCGCTTTCAGCGCTACCTGCGTGATGCGGTTTCATCTGCAATCTAAGAGGGAAAGGTCGCAGGCCAATGGACCGATCTCGATCATCTGGGCCGCCAGAATTTGTTCAAAAATGATGCGCTTTCCAGAATTGCTCTGTCAGGGTCAGCTGAAACGATCTCGAAAATCGACGGTCCGCGATAATCGATGCTCTCCAGAACCTGAGCGATAGGTTCGAATGAGACTGCGCCTCCTCCAAGTGGATCGTGACGAAAATCTTCCAGGGGCGTGTCTGCAACGTAGATGGCCGATAGATGCTTTTTTAGTTGAGGAATCACGTCGACTGCGGGATCGCGCCCGAAGGCGGCATTCGCAATGTCATATCCCAACCCGATGCTCGTCCAACCATAACGATTAAAAAAGGATAGAAGGTCGGTTCCCTTATAAAGCCACGACAGCGGATGGTTCTTAACTATGAGCTGGACCTGCAGTTCGGCCGCGCGCGGCACCAGGATGTCGAGAGACGATTGAAAACATTCAGTCAGCTTCTCAAGACTCGCCGGGAAGACAGGGTTTGTCTTTCCCGGGTTGACGACTACTCCAGTGGCACCCCAGTCAGCCGCAAGTTCCAACGCAGAGGCAACAACACCGCAAGAGTAGTTGCGGCATTCGGGCGTAAGCGCTGCAAGATTAACGTCGAGGTTCGGCTGATTGAGGGTTTCGATGCGAATGTTTCGTTCGTTTAGAAAACTTTCGACCGCTTTGCGCTCCGCGACTGTCGCGGTACTCGGCCAAAAATGCCCCGGGATAAGCATCATTTCGAAGCTGGAAAAGCCAAGACGAGAAAGATGGCGTAGGCAATCGAGAGCAGAGTAACGGGTCGTATAAGAGTAAGTGTTCACAGTATAGGAATCGTTCAACTGCACTTCGGTCTCCTTTTCGTCGTGTGTAAGAGGCTAACGACAGCGCGAAATCCAGCACATCGTCCTCGCCCCGTTGGACGGATACATCCCCTGGATTGATAACGTCGAGCACGCCGCAGAGGCTTCCCGTCATGATAATCGAGCCTGTTCTGAGTGCCTCAGCAGGCTTGGATCGATCGTTTGCGTCGTCGCAAAGCCGAAGAAGTAAGTCTTTTGCTGAATGTCGTGCGGAAGCGTCGAAGACGAGTTGCTTGTTGAGCCAAAGCTTTACGGGGGAGTCTCGACTCAGGCTGAAATACCACTAAGAGTAACTGTGGCCCTTTGACGTAGCCCATGTTTCCGCGACAGTCGACTTTCCGCAGCCCGAGGGCCGGACCAGAGTTACAACTTCCTCTTCATCAATATCGATAGACACGCCGTGCCGTAAGGGTACGGCGCCGTACACCTTGCGAACGGACTTCAGCTCAATGCTATCCAACTGTTTCCTCCTACCGGCCACCAAGGTGGCCACCAAACTCTAGGGCCATCTCCACATCACTATCGGAACGATATTCCATTAAAGTGCGATGTGTCAACAGACCTCAGAGGTGCGTTAGGAACTTTGAGGATTTTTGGAGTGCTTTAGATCATATTCCCAATCACTTGCGAACTTCTTGAAGGGGTGGCTTGCGGGCTAGGGGAGGTGATCCGATACGGCCAAAGTTGCGAAAGTTCATCGGCAATGGCCTTCACCTGTTCCGCTAACTGGGAAGTACGGGCGGGGAAAAGCGGTGGATTGGTCCCGTAATGCTCGCCGTTCCAACAACCCGGCCTCCAGCGCGAATGACATGAGACTGAATAACGGGGATGGCCACAATGTCTGCTTAGACGCGATAACACGCGGGCCGCCTATGTCCGTCCCAGTCCATTGGTAACGGTCCCGGCCAAAGCTTCCTCCCGTTCCAGCGTCGCTTGCCAGGCTTTTCCGCTGGCCGTCGTGTGCAACGGGACCTTCACCACGAGTTCCGGCTGATAAATCAGGCCGGAACGCATTCCCTGTGAATGAGAGATCCATGTCAACCAAGATCGCAATCCCGCTAAGTCCCTTGGTATTGCTGGCTAACCAACCCAGAATCGGTTGGCAGATATCGGGGATCCGTGTACCGCCTAGCCGGCGCTGGTCCTTCGCTGCGAGGCGCAACGAAAGCCGGTAGAAGCCGTTCTCGGGATACTGTTCGGCCCAACCTAAGTCACGCAGACTGTTGAGCAGCCGATGCGCTACGCTCTTTGGAACGTCCAGTCGACGGCTGATTTCGCCAAGCGACAGTTCCAGTGGCGTTCTCACTCAACAACGTGATCACGTAGAAACATCGGTCTAGAAGGGATTTGACAAGACGCATTGTATCACGATATTCGGTTTATCGGAACAATATTCCATTAGTGGTGTGAGAGGTGTTCCACAAGCAGCCGCTTGAACGGCGGTTAGAACATTAGTCCGCGCACCGCCGGATTTCATCCGGCCAGCGTCAGTCCTGGTTCCCTGTCTTACCGTCAGGAGTACGGGCTTCGGCTCGGTGAGTGCGCTGATTATCGGGAATAGCTCAACGGGGTCTAGGCAATCTTTCTTGGCTCAGCATCGAAAAGTTCTGAGAGGTCTAATGACAGAAATCGTATTCAACCACGCCACCGTCCGTGAACGAGCGGATATGTTGACGTTTCTACGTCTTTCTGCAGACCGGGGGCTAAAGACAGTGTCGGTCTGGGGTGACGAAATCGCAAAAATTGGCGAGGCCGATGCGCTGTCGGCCCTTGATGACTTTGGCATGACAGTCTCTGGCTACAATCGCATCGGCCCGTTCGTTCCTGAGTACTTGGATCGCGCCGAGGCGGAGCTGGAGCGAGCGGCGCGTTTTGGTGCTGATCACGTCTTCGTCTTCACCGGCGGCCTCCACGAAACCGAGAAAAACCTCTATGCGGCCCGGCGGCGGGTGGAGGATACGTTCGGCCGGCTGCTCGATATGGCGCGAAAGATCGACATAAAGCTGGCAATCGAGCCGCTTCATCCCATGCTTGCGGGCGACCGTACGGTCATCGCAAGCCTGTCCCATGCCAATGCGCTGGCCGAAACTTTGGGTCCGGGAATCGGGGTGGTGGTCGACGTATACCATGTCTGGTGGGATGAGCGTCTTGCGGCGGAGATTGAACGCGCCGGTCGCGCCGGGCGGCTTCTAGGCTTTCACGTCAACGATTGGCTCGTTCCCACCCGGCACATACTGACGGATCGGGGGATGATGGGCGACGGCATTATCGATCTGCCCGCTATCGAAGGCATGGTACGGCGCGCCGGTTTCCAAGGGCCGGTCGAGGTGGAAATATTCTCTACAGATTGGTGGTCACGCGATCCTGGCGAGGTGATGGACATCGCCATCGACCGGTGTCGGCAGTTGTTTGGCCAGGAGGCGGCATCATGAAGGCAACGATCCCGAATCTCGACGGGGAGTCGCGGATCTATGCCGTTTTCGGCGATCCGATTTTCCAGGTACAGACACCACATCTGATCAATCCCATCTTTGCCGCTGCGGGCAAAAACATCTATGCGGTGCCTTTTCATGTAACGGCCGAGCGTTTCGCGGACGCATGGGACACGTTCGCTGCCATGTCGAATGTCAGCGGAATCAGCACCACCGTGCCACACAAAGTGGCGGCCGCGAAACGTTGCGACACGCTGACGCCGACTGCCAGGGCCGTTGGCGCGGTAAACTGCGTGCAGCGGGGCACCGATGGGCGTATGCATGGCGCACTTTTTGACGGAACGGGCTTTGTCGAAGGTCTGGGGGAAGCGAAGGGGCGGATTCGTGGCGCCCGCGTGCTGATCGTCGGGGCAGGAGGTGCGGGTCGCGCCATTGCTTTTGCGCTTGCTGAAGAAGGCGTAGGGCAGCTTAGCCTGATGGATCTTTCTGCGGACTCGATCGCGTTCACAGCGAACATGGTCAACGCCGTGAGCGGGCATGAATGCGCGCGTGCTGTCGATGCATCGAGTGGCTGGGACTATGACGTGGTGATTAACGCTTCACCGATCGGCATCAAGGGAACGGCTGTTTTCCCGATGCCGGACGCAGCGATAAGCCCGGATATGCTGGTTGCCGATATCGCAAGCCTCACCGGAGAGACGGCGCTCCTGCGCGCCGCGCGTGCGGCAGGTGCTGCGACCTCCGACGGGAATGATATGCTTGGTGCACAGATCCGGCTCATGGCCGGTTTTGCCGCAGGCCTTCCTGCGGGAACGGCATTGTAATCATAAGAACGCCGCGCGGCATGGCACGCGCGGCGTTCATGCATCAGATTTTTTCTATCCCCAGAGTTCGCAAAGGTGGTCGGCAATCAGTCCGACCTGCCCGGTGATCATGTGAATTCCCGAATGGACTTGCACGCCTCTCTTCTCCGCAAGCGATAGGAGTGGGGTGGTTTCAGGCTGAGCGATGACTTCGGCAAAGGTCATCGCGGGTCGCAGAAGTCCGGCATCGAGCGGCAGGGCATCCGTTTCCTTGAGGCCCAGGGACGTCGCGTTGACGACCAATGCGCCCGATTCAGGCACCGCCTTTCCGGCCTTCGCAACGCTACGGCCGAAGCCTGCGTTGACCGTTTCTGCCAGAGCCTCCGCTTTGTCCGTCGTCCGATTGGAAACGGTTATGCCCCTGGCGCCGGCTTCGACGAGCGCGAACGCAATCGCCACGGCGGCACCACCGGCACCGACCAGCAACACGTTGCGATCTTCGATTACGATACCTTCTGCCAGCAGGCCCCTGACGAATCCTTTTCCATCGAACTGATAGCCACGGAAGCTGCCATCCCTTTCGCGCCGGACGACATTGACCGCTCCGACGCGTGCCGCCACGGGATCAAGACTATCGCAGAGGTCGACCGCTGTTTGTTTATGGGGAAGGGTAATGCCGAACCCCACGAGGTTCGGCATTGCCTTCAATCCAGCCCAGATGGTCAACAGATCGCTTGCCGGTACATGCAGCGGGATGCAGGCGATATCGGCACCGCGTGCTGCAAACAAGGGATTGATGGCGCCGGGCGTCTTGGCCTGGGCAATCGGATCGCCGATCACGCCCATCAGACGGGTAGTCCCGCGAATTTCGAAGCCGGCTACCACGACAATTCCTCTCGCTTCAACCACACGATGGTGCCGTCCTCGACCCCGACAATCAGGTCAAGAGCGCCGCGTCCGGCCCAATCCACCGCTTCAGGAGAGGCGACGTGCATGGCCATGGCAATGGTTTCTCCTTTGAAACTGATAGGGAGCGGGAAGGCAAAACGAGGCTCTTCCGGTGTTCCCACATTCCGGGACAGGAACAGGCCAGCCTGCTTTGTGGTGTTTCGCGGAGCGCCGGTCTTCGGATCGGGCGGAACGCAGGCGCGGGCATGAGTTCCGAAAATGAGGTCCATGCGTCCGGTGCCCTCCCAGTCGCAGAGGCAAAGCTTCACACGGCCGCGGCCACCGCCGACATCGACAGTGAACCTTATCGCATCGCCATTTTCCCACCGAACGTGTCTTTTGTTGACGAGTTCTGTGTCGGAAGACCGTGTCCAGTCGCTGAGCACACCGTTCTCGTCCAATGCGAGATAGTGCAGTTGACCATTCTGCTGCCAGTCAACGACCGCCGGACGGACCCGCCAGACAGTTTTCAGCGGCTTGCCGTTATAGGTGAGAAACTCCTCTTCGGCGAAACGCGGCGGGATGGTCTTCTCGCCGGTGTTGCGGAACAGCCGATGACGGCCCGTGACGTCGCTGACCAAGAGGTCCATATGTCCGCTGCCGGTCCAGTCGGCAATCGTCGGGCACGAATAGCCGAACATCTTTTCCGACGGCCCCTGGATCGAGCCGTCGAGGCCCGCCGCGATTCTAACCGGCTTGCCGCCCGCTTCGAGCATGTGTTCCTTGCCGAGATAGATCGAGCCGTTCTCTTCCCGGCTGGGATAAAAGAGCAGTTCGCCGCTGCTGTTTCCAACCACGAGATCGAAATGTCCGTCGCCGCTGAAGTCATGGGCGGCCGGGCTCGGCAGAACCCCGGCATGAATCAGAGGCTTGGTGGTCTCCACACGCCCGCGCTTTTCGAACCGCGGGAGCCCGTCCGCTCCATCTCCGCAGTTCTTGAGGAAGGTGACGTAGCCGTCCTCGGCTCCGACGAGAATATCTTCACGTCCATCGCCATCCCAGTCCACCACGCAGGGCAGGTGGATGCATTGATCGAGTTCCAGGACTTCATCGTCCGGCGTTCTAAGAAGGCTGGTTGGCTCAAACGATCCGTCCTCGCGTTGCCGCGCGATATGCAGGATATTCCAGAATTCGCCAGCGATCAGGCTATCTTTCTGTCCGCCGAATTTGCCAAAAGCAGGCGCAAGCTGTCCGTAAACCTCAAGTGCCGTTTCACCGGCGATCAGAGCTTTGCCCTTTTCAAGAACCGGATTGGAAAGTGTTCCGGTATTTTTGAAGGCGTAAAGGAAGCCGCGCAACGGACCACCCAGCCAGCGCCCGGCATCGTCATAGCCGCGATAACCTTCGTCGTTCCATTCAAGCCCGTTCGGCCAGTAGTCGTCCCAATAGTCGCTGCCCACGATCAATTCGGGCACGCCATCACCATCGATGTCGTGGAAGCGGGCCATGTGGAAATATTCATTCCCCTTGACCCAGTCAGCATCCAATTCGAGCCGCAAGGGTTCGCCGAATTCCGGTGATCCCTTGGAACCGATATTCGGGAAAACATAGATCTGCTTGCGCATGCGCGATGCGGACACCAGGTGAAAGGTGTCGCCGTCTTTCACGGCCGTTACATAGCCGCGGACGCCCTCGATGAGCTCCTCTTCGCCCAAAACCGGCGTTCCGTCTTCATGAGTTCCGATCTGCCGTCGCAGAAAGACCCGGCCATCGTAACAGGGATCCCATGCCGAAATCAAAAGGTCTCTGCTTCCCGTTCCTGTCCAGTCGATCACCTCGACACAGGTGATGATGCGGCCGGCCACCGCGGCGGAACCGACCTCCGGATGATAGTGCAGCACCTCAGCGCCATAGTCCGGACCATGCCAGACGGTCGCATCGTCCTCCCACCTTTTTACACTCACGCGCCCAATCTCCCTATTTCAAATTCGTTAGTGGAATGCTATTCTAATATCAAATCGTCTCGTAAATCCATATGAAAGAAACACTGATGAGTAAAAATGCACACGGGATTGTCCCGGTCATGCTGACGCCGTTTACGCCGAACAACCAGATCGACTGGGGCGGGCTGGAACGGCTGGTCGAATGGTATGTGGACAATGGCGCCGATGCGCTCTTCGCCGTATGCCAGTCGAGCGAGATGCAGAGGCTGTCCCTCGACGAGCGTCTCGCTCTGTCCAGGCGTGTCGTTTCCCTGGCAGGAGGTCGCGTGTCCGTGATCGCCTCCGGACACATCAGTGAAAGCGCGGACGATCAGCGTGCCGAACTGATGGCAATGGCCGATACGGGTATCGATGCGCTGGTGCTTGTTACAAACCGCCTCGACACGGGTCATGCCGGAACGGAGGCGTTTCGCGCCGGCGTCGAAAATGTCTTAAGCTGGGTGCCGCGCGATATGGCCCTCGGGCTCTACGAATGCCCTGCGCCGTATCGCCGCCTGCTGAGCGACGACGAATTCAAACTCTGCCGCGATACGGGTCGTTTCGTAACGCTGAAGGACGTATCCTGCGATCTTGAAACCATCCGTCGACGTGTGGCGATGTCAGGCGATTCCGGATTTGCCGTCGTCAACGCCAACGCCGCAATCGCCGCAGCGGCAATGCGCGAGGGATCGAAGGGGTTTGCCGGGGTCTTCACCAATATCCATCCTGATCTCTACGCGTGGCTGTACAAGAACGCGTCTGAAGACACTCCATTGCGGCGTGATCTGGAAATATTCCTGGCCCTTGCCGCCATGGCGGAATCGATGGGCTATCCAGGACTTGCGAAGACCTATCACACGCAGCTTGGGACGTTCCAGAGCGCTCACTCCCGCGTCACCGATTACGACATCACCGAGCGCCACTGGGCCGTTCTGGATTTGCTCAACCATATCCACGAGGGCACGATCCGGTTCCGGGAGGCGATCGCTCAACGCGCCGGACACTAACGCCGGCGTTTCATCTTCAGCCAAGAGCCACGACTTTGCCTGCCATGCACGGCGGCGAAGTCGTGATCATTTCGGGCCCTTTTTCATCCGGGCTTGTACAGGCAACCCGCATCAGCCGCTGCATGTCAGGAAGGATTTTTTCGTGATTGTCACATTTGGCTCCATCAATGCCGATCTGGTTTTCTCGATCAAGGAGATGCCGCAGCCTGGCCAGACGCTTCTGGCCGATCAGTTCCGGACGGAAGCGGGCGGCAAAGGCGCCAACCAGGCCGTTGCAGCGTCGCGCGACGGCGCAAACGTCGTCATGGTCGGGGCGGTCGGCAAGGATGCGCTGGCAGATGTCGCGCTGAAGAATTTGGTGGAAGCCGTAGACCTCAGTCGCGTGAGCCGTGCCACAGAACCGACAGGCTGCGCTTCGATCCTGATCGATAGCCACGGCCGGAACATGATCGCGGTCGCCTCCGGTGCCAATCTCGTCGCGTCCTCCGATGATGTGGACGACGCTCTTATTCACAATGCGCGCATCGTCCTCATGCAGATGGAAAACGACCCCGTCCAGATCGAGAAGCTCATTCGGCGTCTGAGCCTGACGAATGCCATGTCGATTCTCAATCTGGCCCCGGCCTTTCCTCTTGAAAAAGAGATTCTCTCGCTTTGCGATCTCATCGTCGTGAACGAAGATGAGGCCGAGGCACTTGCGGGGTGGCTGACTGCCGGATCATCCGCAACGGATCTGTCTCGCGCGCTCGGAACAGGCGTTCTGAAAACGCTCGGCGGTGACGGAGCAGAAGCGAGCGTTGCGGGGGAGATTATCAAAATCCCGGCCTTCTCGGTCGAGGTCAAGGACACGACCGCGGCAGGGGATTGTTTCGTTGGCGTTCTGGCATCGGCGCTGGATCGCGGACTCCCATTGAAGGACGCCATGAAGCGGGCCGCGACTGCGGCGGGTCTTGCCTGTTCCCGCAGCGGGAGCCAATCCAGTATCCCCTTCGCTATGGAAACGGACCAATGTCTGGAAAACCCGGAATGAGGCTGGTGTGCGTGGCCTGCTTGCAGGCTTCCGATCGCCTAGAGGCATTGGCCCTTACATCTCCTGAGAGGTTAGCATGACGTATTCGACGTTTCTTTTCGCGGTTCTTGCGCTTCTGCTTGCGCCGGGACCGACGAATACGCTCATCGGGCTTGCTGGCGCTCAACGCGGTCTGCCAAGCCTTTGGCGTCTTCTGCCGGCTGAACTCATCGGTTATCTGACGATGATTTTACCGGCCGCGTGGTTCGGGGCGATGATGATCGAGCGCTGGCCCATGGCGACGGTTGTTCTGAAACTCGTTGCTGCTGCATGGGTGATGTATCTGGCGATCAGGCTATGGGCCCCACGATCCGCCGTCGTTCGCAATGACGAGGTGACGGCAAAGCGCGTCTACATCACCACGGCCCTCAATCCAAAAGCCCTTATCGTCGCCTTCGTTCTCCTGCCGGCTCCAACGGATGAGCAATTCCTGCTGAAGCTTGCGCTTTTCTGCGTTACCGCAGCTGGCGTGGCACTGGTGTGGGGCGCGTTTGGAACGGTTACTCGATCAAAAGTAGATGGAAGCGATCGCTTGACGGCGATCCGCCGCGTGGCGTCGATATGGCTCGCGATCGTGTCCGGATCCCTGATCCTCGCAGCTCTTTCCTAATAAGGCGAGGCTGCGGTCAAGAGGGACGATAGCCTATCAATCGAGAATACGCTTCCTTTCACCAATCCCGGGGAGCGACGTATCGGAAGCGACAAGGAAACGGTATGGACGATTTAAGATCAACCGCCGCTATCAATGAAGTGGCTCGGGACCTGATGAAACTACGGAGTGAGGGAAGGCAGATGCGGACCGCACGTTTTCCGATGCGTCCGACCGACCTTCGAATGGCAATGGAAACGCAACGTCTCGTTTCGGAGATGGAAGGCGTTGAAGGTCGTGCCTGGAAGGTCGCGGGCACGCCGGCCGGCCATTTCGTCGTCGCACCCCTTCATCCCTTTATGCATAGTGTCTCGAAACCCAGTTTACTTTGGCGGCCCGGCATGAAGCTCGAGGTGGAAATCGCCGTAAAGCTAGGCCGGGACCTCCCTGTCTTGTCCGAAGGCACTTATAACCGTTCCGGGATTTCGGAAGCGGTATCGGAAGTTTATCTCGGCGTGGAACTGGTTTGGTCCGCGATAGAAGACGGCGCGGGAGTGTCGTTTCCTCTTTTCTTGGCCGACAGGCTTGGAAACATGGGTTACGTGCTCGGACCGCTTCTGCCGGCTTCGCTCCTGGATTCGTGCGCGGGAACGCCGCTTCATGTGTCAGTTGATGGGCGTGTGCTGTATGAAGCCGGAGCGCGACATCCAACCGGGGACGTACTGACATGGCTTCTCGGCTATGCAAATGGTAGATTCGGGCCGCCGGCAAGCTTGACGGCGGGTTCGGTGATTACCACGGGCAGTCTTTGCGGGGCGTTCGAGATCGCGGAGCCGGGGAAGATCGAGGTCAAGCTCGGCTCGGAAGCGAGCTTCGATTTTGTGCTATCGGCCGACTTGTAATCCACCATGCGAGGCGAGGCCAAAGTTACCTCGCACCTTGATATTGTAGTTTCAGCCCTTTCTCCGGCCATCGAAGTCTTCCGACCCGCCCTGTCAGCGATAGGGTCACGACGGCGTCTTGCAACTCGGCTCCTACAAATGCGAGATTTGTCGGGTAGATCTCCGGCATCCAAATTTGGTCGAGCAATTCGCCTTCAGGCGAGACCACCGTTATGCACCCGGTCACTAAAGTAGAGACGCAGATGTTGCCTGAAGCTGCGATCTTCAGGCTGTCGATCCGCTGGAAGCCTCCAAGTCCGATGACGAGTTCACCGCCGCTTTGACTCGGAAAAGGCGTTTTAAGGAGCACCCCCGGTTCAGCGACGGCGTAGCTCCATAGTCGGGCTGTTTCCATCTCTGCAACGTATAATGTTTTAAGATTGGGTGATAAGCCAATGCCATTTGGCGCCAAAAGCGGAAACACTACCCTCTTTATCGCACTTCCATCAACTTTTCCGTAAAACACCGCGCCGTGGTCGTGCTGGAACTCCCGAACCCTACCCGTGTCAGTGAAATAAAATCCCCCTTGATCATCGAAAACAATGTCGTTCGGCCCGCTCAGTGGTCGTCCCTCGTATCGATCATACAACGTTGTGACCTCGCCAGTGGAGACGTCAACCCTTTGGATCATACCTCCTCGATAGTTCAGAGCCAGACCAACGGGCCTCAACCAGCCTTCCTCCTCTAGCCATGAGAAGCCGCCATTATTGCATACGTAGAGCGCCCCGTCCGGTCCTAAAGCCATCCCATTAGGGCCGCCATGTGTTACAGCCAGTAGTTCAACTTTTCCGCCTTCCCTGATTCTCACAATCCTGCCGCGGCCGATCTCAACGACTGCAATCGAACCGTCGGGGAGCTCGACTGGTCCTTCTGGAAAGCGAAATCCCTTCGCTATGATCTCAATATCGGGTTTCGTCATGGGATCAATTCTCTGGAGAAAAATCCGATGCCGGGAGACTGGAAAGACATTCGCAGTTTCTCCCCTTTGGACCGCTCGAAATCGAGGCGTAATGTTTAAGGCGGCCGGCCCATGAAGAGTCCGGTTTGCGCGCGATGGGACCTACCCGGCTCCCATCGCGCCCATAAAAGAAAGCACCTTTCCGATCAAAGCTTCAGAGTAGATTTGACGAATTCCGTAACCGCCTGGATTGCGGCCCGAGTCGCCTCGGGATCCTGACCAACAACCGGCTTTAGTTTTACACAAGCATCCCTGTAGCTGAAAGGCGCATTGGTTTCCGCGTTCATGAGGATACCATGATCGTTTTCTTTGATCTCGCAATCACGAACTGATTGGTCAGCCTTGGTAGCCATAGGAGGATTGGCACCGAGTGGATTATCAAACCCGTGCTCCGCGTTCGGATATTCAGTAATCGAGATGTCGACGCCCCTATTCTTCAGCCGTTCCGCATAAGCTTTGCAGGTCCGAACGGGGTTATAGTCGTCCCGAGCTCCATGAAAGATGCGGATTGGACGCTGCTGCACGTTCCCGTCTTGACGGTAGGTGGTTCCGCAGTCCGGATAGAAAATCACATAGCCGGCGAAATCGACGCCGCTCTTGTTCCACATTTTCTGAAACCGTGAAACGCTCGAATAAAGGGCGCCTTGGCCACCGCGGGAGAACCCCATCAAAATGATCCGATCTGGGTCGACCCGCGGATGCTTTGCCAAGATGTCAAGTGACCGAAAAATGTCGAGAGAAAAATTGAGGCGGCCCAACAGAGCCTGGTTGTCCCCCACGCTGGTCAGACTACGCCCGGTCATCCCGTCGATGATAAATGTCGAAATACCCATGGAGTTGAAATGGCGGCGCCAAAATTGAATATTAGGGCCGACGCCTCCCGAACCATGCATTAGGACTACGATCGGAAGCGGCCCCTTACCTTGGGCAATGCTCAATTCACCGCCGAGGACAACCTCCTTACCATTAGCATCACCATTCAGATATTGCGTATCAGTTATTGTCAGCGAGTGTATTGGGTGAAATTCGACCCGCGCCGGTATCGATTTATCTGCAATTGGCTTAGCTCCGCTTTGCCCATGCGCAACCGATGCCAAGAGCACGACAGCGAGCGATGCTTGTAGAAGTAGTTTTATCATATGGCCTCCTCCCCGGAGTGTTTCAGGTTTAAAATTGTAATTGCTTCATGATTCTGCCCGACCCGTTATGCGGCTAGCCGAAACCAGTGCCAGCGTGCCGACGAATCTCTGGCGCCAACCATGGCGAGACGTAGCCGCGATCGGCTTCTTCGATCAGCGCGCCGGGAGGGATGAGCGCGTCGATCTGGTCGAGGGTCGAATGATCCAGTTTCGTCTCGAAGCCAGCCTCCATGCTAACGAATTGCTCGATCGTCCGCGGACCGAGGATCACCGCCGTGACCGCGGCATGTGCAAGCGGAAACGCCTGCGCCATGTGCATGAGAGACAGTCCCGCCTGCCGCGCTATCGGCTCCAGCGCTGAAAGCAGTTCGAGCTTCTGGCGATTGCCGGGGCGCTCCATGTCGAAGCGCGATTGCAGAATGGGGTAGTGCTTTCCCCACTGCCCTTGGACGCGGTCCGCACGCGATCCGGCCGGTGCGCCACCTTTGGAAGAATATTTCCCGGTCAGCCACCCCCCGTTCAAGGGGCTCCAGGCCGTAAACCCCATTCGGTAGTGCTGAACGGCGGGCAATGTCTCGCGCTCGGCGGCCCGTTGAAAAATCGAGTAGGGCGACGTCTCGTTGATAAACCGGGAGAGCTTCTGCAGGCGGCTGACAGCCTGTGTCTCGGCAAGATACCAGGCGGGGGCCGTCGAGCCGCCGAGATATCGAACCTTGCCTTGCGTTACGAGATCGCTCAACGCGCCGAGCGTTTCTTCAAGATCGGTTTGAAGATCCGGGCGGTGCATCTGATACAGATCGATGTGATCCGTCTTCAACCGACGCAGGCTGTTTTCGACCTGCTTCATGATCCAATAGCGCGATCCACCTTGGTCGTTATGGCCGTCGCCGGCGGAAAGCCTGAACTTCGTCGCAAGGACGACCTTGTCGCGCCGTCCTGAAATCGCCTTGCCGACAATGCTTTCAGCTTCCCCATGGGAGTATGTGTCGGCAGTATCGATGAAGTTGATGCCCCGGTCGAGGGCCCGATGCACGATTTCGACGCATTCGCGTTCGTCGGAATTGCCGTCCGATCCGTAACTCATCGTCCCCAGCATATATTCGCTGACCTGAACCCCGGTCCGGCCAAGGTATCGATACATCATGGCAGTGTGTCTCCTGCGCCAAACTCGGTTCAATCGGCGTTGTCAAATCCGAAGAGGGCCGTTGTTAGCTTCGTTGTTCTTCCAGCTAAGTGCGGGTGTGGTCGCACCGCATCGCAACGGGGATGCGGTGCTTAAAAGCTCAAGACTTCGAGAGAGCCTCGGCATAGCGGGACTTGACCTGCGAAACGACGCTCTCAGGCGTACTTCCGAGCAGGATCATGCGCTGGAATTCCTCGCCGGCGATCTGATTGAATATCGATTGAATGACAGAGTAGGTCACCAGACGGCCTCGCTCTTGCACGAGGTCCTTCCAACCTGACTGATCCGCGGCTTCAGGCGTTGAAAAATAGGGATCGTTGTAGACGCTTGCCCGCGCGACGACTTCCCCGCCACGGGCGGCGAGAATCTGCGCTTCCGGGCTTGTCATGAATTTCACGAACTCCCACGCGGCTTCCTTGTTTGGGGAGTTTGCGTTGATGCTCAACTGGAAGCCATAGGCGGTAAGCTTGTCGTCAGGCGCAATGGAAGGCGCCGGAGCCCAGGCGAGATCGTTGTCGGCGACCGCTTTCTCGATTCCCTTATATCGGTAGAGGCCAAACGATGCGGAAGCGACCGCTCCCGAACGCAGACCGTCCTGCAACTCATTATATCCGTATTGCAAAGTGACAGGCGTGGAGGCCTTCTTTGCAAAAAGGTCTGATACAGTCGTTGCCGCCAGCAGAAGCCGATCATCGGCAAAAGCGATGTTCCGTCCGTCGGGAGCGAAAAGAGGACCGTCATTACCTGCGAGCATTGAACTGATGATGAATTCGTTAAATGCCTGAGCGCCGCCAATCCCGCCCGTAACGCCGATCGGAACAGCATATCCGATTGTTGCTCCCTTGGTGAGTTTTGCCCCCAAAGCCCCGACTTCCTCATAGGTGCGCGGAGGAGTCGTAATTTGGGCTTCTGCAAACCGGCTTTTGCGATAAACGAGGATCGGAATACGAAAGTCTTGCTGCAGACCCCATAGTTTCCCGTTGACCTTCGTCTGATCCAGCGGAATCAGCCAGTCCTTGGTGTCGATGCCATCGCGGGCTACAAGGTCATCGATTGGCAAGATCGAGCCGGTGGACGAATATTCCGGCTGCTGGGAATTTGAGACGCGTATGACGTCAGGCGCACCGGCGCGGGCGCGGGCAGCGCGGATGCCGTTTGCACCTGAAGGATCGACGATAACCTTGATCTTGATCGATGGATTGGCCTTTTCAAAGGCCTCGATCATGCGGTTCTGCGCGGCCGCTCGCGGGTCCTTGGCGTTGACCGGATCAAGAAAGCCGTTGTAGCTCACCTCAGTTGTCGTGCCTGATAGCGCCGATGCCTTGCGGCTTCCAACCCCGGCAACAACGGATGCTGCAGCAAACCCGCCTAATAGTGAGCGGCGCGATAGTTTCAGGTTTTCGTGCATATGGTTTCCTCCCTCTTGCAATTGTTCTCTGTCGTGCGTGAGCACGCCACGTCAGGTGATCCGGTCGTCAATGCGGTAAGAATTTTCCTCGGCCGACGATGCTGCCACCTCCTGGCCACACCGGCTTATCCTCAACGCGTCTAAGGTCCGGAACGCTGTTGGAACGTCATTCTATCTAGGAAAATAGGCTTGTCAACTGCGGCGAATCGACGTTTGCGGGATGGGAAATCGGCCTGGTTCGAGGCTTGACAGGCAATACACAGCCGTAAATGATGGAACGGTGTTCTGATAATTGCTTGCCTCTGCTTGCGAGCTCCTGCTCGCGGCTATCGGTTCACACAGACGGTTGGGCGAGGCAGGAGCCAATGCGTCCGCGTCACTGAAGCTTCTGGCTACAGGACTGCGTTCCACAGCGCCCACTAATGGGTATTCACGGAAATAGGGAGGTAAGATATGCGTGTGCTTGTGACTGGAGTGAGCGAGGGGATAGGCGGCACGATATGCCGCGAAATCTCTAAGAGGCCAGGCTCGGCCATCGCAATGTGCGTTCGAAAGAACCGGGGGGCTGTGGAGGGACTTGCAGACGAACTGCGGCATCAGGGCTGCGAAGTCCTTATTCTTGAAGGCGATCTTCGCGACCCCGCTGTCCCCGACTATTTCGTCGGGGCAGCAACGGACGCCTTTGAGGGGCTTGACGCTATCGTTTCGAATGCGGGCGCAGTCGATCCGACGTCCTTGGAAGACATGCCACTCGAAGTCTGGGAAGACATGTTCACATTGACATGCCGCGCGAGCTGGCTTCTGGCGAAGGCAGGTTTCCCGCACCTGAAGAATAGCCAGGGTGCCTATGTCGCGATCTCATCGCAATCCGGCGTTCATCCGCATCGTCAGACAGGTGCTTATAGCGCAGCTAAGGCCGCGCTGATCATGTTGTGCAAGCAGATGGCGCTGGAATGGGGAGAGTACGGCATACGAGTCAACAGCGTCTCGCCCGGAATGATCATGACACCCATGACGCGCTCGGTGTACGATGACGTTGACATCATGCGCCAACGAGAGGCCATCGTCCCTCTGAAGCGGATCGGGGCGCCTGTCGATGTCGCGCGTATCGTGAATTTTCTGATCGATCGGGACAATCGCTACATCACCGGCGAGAATATCATGGTTGATGGCGGCCTCACACTTTCAGTTCTTGACCGGATCCCCGGCATCGCTCGCCGCA
Organism: Pararhizobium polonicum; assembly: GCF_001687365.1. Classification (GTDB taxonomy): domain Bacteria; phylum Pseudomonadota; class Alphaproteobacteria; order Rhizobiales; family Rhizobiaceae; genus Pararhizobium; species Pararhizobium polonicum. The sequence goes on along the minus strand of NZ_LGLV01000022.1, from coordinate 9,515 downwards.
AGTCGGATATCGGCTCATCGGGGGCAGAAAATGCCTAGTCGCACCAGTAGCGCAAGCGGACCCTTGGTAAGAATCGCTGTCGTCGGAACCGGTGCCATCGGTCGCCGTCACGCCCTTTTCTGCATGGAAGAGCCAGATGTCAGTCTTGTCGGCATCGTCGATCCGGCAGAAAGCGCGGGCGGCTTCGCTGCGGATCTTGGTGTAGATCACCATCGATCTCTGGACGCGCTACTGGAACGGCATAAGGTGGACGGGATCATTATTGCGGCCCCTACGCAGCTTCATCGCGACATCGCCATGGTTGCCATATCGCATGGGGTCTCCGTGCTTATCGAAAAGCCGATCACCGTGCTTCCGGCCGAAGCCGCAGAACTCGTCGTGGCCGCACGGTCAACCGGCGCGAAAATACTGGTCGGGCACCACCGGCGACATAATCCGGTCGTCCAGCGCGCGCGCGAGATCGTCACGCATGAACTTGGTCGTCTCCTGGCAGTCAACGTGCTCTGGGCGTTGCTGAAGCCCCCCAGTTATTTTGAACCGGACTGGCGCCGCCGTATCGGCGCCGGGCCGATCCTGACGAACCTGGTACACGACGTCGATCTCCTTCGATACATCTGCGGTGAAATCAGCAGCGTTACGGCACAGACGAAAGCCTCTGCCCGAAGCCATGACGTGGAGGACACGGTCGCTGTCCTGCTCGCTTTTGAATCGGGCGCACTGGGTACATTGATCGGATGCGATGCCAGTCCGTCGCCCTGGTCCTGGGACTTGAACTCGGGCGAGAACCCGTTGCTTCCGCTCAGTCGGGAAAATTCCTATCGCTTCTTCGGCACGGAAGGGGCGCTCGAGTTCCCGGACCTGCACCTCTGGCGTTACCGCGTCGATGGGGAACCAGGATGGACGCAGCCGATCAGTCGCGAAAATCGAACCGTCCATGTGGCTGCCGATGCCTATCGCTTGCAACTGCAGCATTTCGTGCGTGTTATCACTGGCGAGGAAGAGCCGCTCGTGAGCGGCGAAGACGGGATGCGAAGTCTCCAGGCGACCGCTGCCATTCTCGAATCCGCCATGACCGGCCGGTCCGTCGATCCTTCCCGGTTGACATAGCTGGCGCGCTGAAGCTGCGCGTGCGACGCTCATGTTGCGGCATCTCTCGGCCGATGGTACAGGCAGAACGTTTGCAGGTCCATCATACGCCGCGGCGCGCTCCGGAGTTTCATGCACGCAGGATGAGAATAGTCTTGCCGGCATTCGCCTGGAACAAAATCCTTACCTCTTGAGAAAAAAGGGGGAGCGAAACGGAGGTTCCCGTTTCGCTCCCGCCGGTCTCTTCGCTTTATATCTACTGCGCCTTGCTTAGCGCGGCATCATAACGTTCGACAACCTCGTTGTAGGCATCTTCCGGTGAACCATCGCGCAAGACCATTCGCTGGAAGGCCTCGCCGACAATGGTGTGGAAGGTCGACAGGATTGGCGTATAGCCAACAGTGCGACCGCGCTTGCTGATGAGATCCGCCCATTGAACTTGGTTCTGGGCTACCTCATTCTTGAAATACGCTGCGCTGTAAGCCGATTTTCGCGAGACGACTTCGCCGCCTTCTGCCGCGATCGCCTGCGCCTCGGGCGAGACCATGAACTTAATGAAGGTCCAGGCAGCATCCTGCTTATCGGACTTTTTGTTCATTGCGATGTGGTAGCTGTACACGGTCTGCTTGTCCGTATCGGAGAAGGCAGGGGCGGCTGCCCAGCCCAGATCGTCTCCGCCACCTTGCTGCTGAACGGTTTTGTAGCGATAAAGGCCGAACACTGTCATCGCCGCCGTTCCTGACCGGATCGCGTCATGAACCTCGTTGATGCCCATCTGCGCGCTTCGCATCGGCGTGACTTTGCACGTCGTGAAGAAGTCCTTGATTGTTTTCGAAGCGCGGATGAAAGCCTCCTTTGTAAAGGCAATCTTGCCATCAGGACCGAAATATTGGCCTTCATTGCCGGGGAGCATGGAGCTTAGATAGAACTCTCCGAGGCCCTGTGCGCCGCCAAGACCACCCGTAGCCCCAAGCGGAACTGCAAATGGAATGGTATTGGCGTCCGTGAATTTTGCACCGGCCGCACAGACTTCGTCCCAGGTTTTAGGCGGGGTAACACCAGCTTGCTGAAGAGCGCCCTTGCGATAGAAAAGGATAGGTATCCGGAAGTCCTGAGGAAGACTGAAGAGCGCGTCGCCCACCTTGGTGCTGGAGAGTGGAAGAAGCCAGTCGTCGTCTGGAATACCATCTTTCTTCACGAGATCGCCCAGATCGACAAGATTACCGGTCGAGGCGAATTCAGCGATCGCGAAGCCGACAATGCGCACGACGTCAGGGGTTTGGCTACCAGATTTGATCGAGCGCGATACCGTCTGGCCTGTCGGATCGACGAGCAGCTTGATCTTGATGTCCGGATTCTTAGCTTCGAAGGCCTGGATCATCTTCGTCTGTGCGGCGGCTCGAGGATCCTTGGCATTATTAGGATCTAGAAACGTCGAGTAAACGATTTCGCTGCTCTGGGCGAAAGCTTGTTGGGTGAGGGACGAGACCACGCCCGCACTGAGACCGAGTACCGCTGCGGCAGTGAGCAAGGCACGTCTGGATTTTGTAATCACGATGATATTCCTCCCTTGATGGTTGGCGATTTTTTTCAGCCTTTAACCGCGCCAGCGGTAAGGCCCGAGATGAACCACTTCTGCATGAAACCGAACATGATGATGACGGGCATGGATGCGATCATGACGAAGGCCATCATGTAGGACCAAGAGATGCCGATCGCGTCGAATACCTGGTTGACGAGAGCAACCTGGAGCGTTCTCTTGGCGACGTCAGGTGCAAAGACCGCCACGGTGATGTAATCGTTCCAGGTTGTGACGATACCAATGGTCGCAACGGCGGCGATGCCCGGACGTATCAAGGGAAGTATGAGATTCCAGATGATATCGAACCGGTTCGCTCCATCCATGATGGCCGACTCTTCGATTTCGACCGGGACCGCTTCGACGAAATTGGCAATGAACCAGACCGTCTGTGGGATGATCCTTGCGGAGAGAATGATCGTCACCACGATCCCGCTATTGAGCAGGCCTACCGAGTCGAGCAGATAATAGGTGGGAACGAGCAATGCCACGCCTGGCACCATCGAGGTCGCCAGAATGACCATCATCAACGCCCGCTTGCCCGCGAAATCGAAACGCGCGGCAGCATAGCCCGCAGGTATTCCAACAAGAAGGGCAATGACGACAGCCCCAACGGCGTACGCGATCGAATTCCACAAATCCTGCAGAAAGGACTGATCCTGGAAAACCTTGATGTAGTTTTCGAGCGTCGCCGAACTCGGCCAGAGCGTTGGCGGAACTGCGACGGCTTCGACCTCTGTCTTAAACGAAGTTGCCAAGGCCCACAAAATTGGGCCAAGGACGATGAGTGCGATGAACAGGGAACCCAGTATCGCAGCGAGCCGTCCAGCTGGACGATCTGAGGATAGAGCGGTACTCATACTTCGGGATCTCCTATCCGGTAACACGGCCGGTGAGCCGTGTGTAAAGCGCACCAAGAGCGATGTTCATGAAAAGAACGACGATCGAGACGACAGCCGTGGGACCAATATTAACGGCTTGAATGGTGCCGCGGAACGCTTCGAAGCTCAGCGTGGTCGTCGAACCCAAAGGCCCGCCGCCCGTCATGACGATAATCAGCGTCATCAGCGTCAGGTAGATGATCGAAAGGGTGAGAGCCGTGCTGCCGAGCGTCGGAATGATATGCGTCAGAGTGACATAGCGGAATTTGACGAAGGCACCGCCACCGTCGATCTCTACGGCTTCATACAATTCCTTGGGAATCGACTGCATCGCCGCCGTGGCCATCACCATGACGTAGGGAAACGACCACCAGGCGGTGACCAGCGTGATGAGAGGCAATGCCAGACCCGGGTCGCCCAACATCAGGCCGGGATCGAACCCAGCCGCCTGAATGAGGTACGGAATAGGTCCAAAGGATGGATTGAGAAGCCAGAGCCAAATGCTGCCCACCACCGACATGGAAAGCGTCCAGGGGAACAGAATAAAGACACGTAGGGCCGAACCGGTGACGCCGGCACTGTTGAGCACAAGCGCCGCCGCCATTCCGAGGATCAGGGCGCCCGCCAGTGATCCGAAAACGTAGGTCAGCGAGATGAGCGTGGTGTCCCAGAATTCGGGGGAGGTCAGAACTTCGCGGTAATTGGCGAGTCCGACGAAGCCTGCCAACTCGTAATATTTCGTCTTCTGAAAACTGAGCCAGGCCACGAACACCGTCGGATACAGTGTGACGAGAAAGAGGATCAGTACCGCCGGCGCAAACCAGAGATATGGCGCCCATGTGAAGCGAGGCACTTCGTCGACCTCGGGATTTTCACTTACGAACTTTGCTCCAACGGGGTTGGCCGCGGCTTGAATAGGTGGTGTTGACATATTTGTTTCCGTCCTTACCAACGCTGCGCGAGTACTGACAGCTAAAGGCTGTCGTGCATTCGGTGACTAGGAGATGCGCCGCCCGTCGCTTTCGCGGAAAAGGTGGATGCGGGAAAGATCCGGCGTCACCCGAATTGTTTCTCCGGCTTTCGGCAGGGTCCGGTCACGGAGTATGCACACGATGCTCTGTGAGCCGTGCCGTGCGATGATCTGCGTCTCCGAGCCTGTCGGTTCGACGACAGCGACTGTGAGAGGCAAGCCATCTGTGTCGCTCAATGTGAGATGTTCTGGCCGCACGCCATAAATGACGCTTTCGGACGACGAATAATTAAAGCCTTCGGGCAACGGCAGTGAAGATCCGTCTTCCAGGATGAACCGCCCTTGTTCCGCTCGCCCTTTCAGAAAATTCATAGCGGGAGAGCCGATGAAGCCGGCCACGAACATGTTGTTAGGGTGATCATAAAGGTCGAGAGGAGCGCCGACCTGCTCGACATATCCATCGTGCATCACGACGATCTTGTCGGCCATCGTCATTGCTTCCACCTGATCGTGGGTCACATAAACCGTTGTGGTCTTCAGGCGCTGGTGGAGTTCCTTGATCTCGGCACGCATCTGTACCCGCAGCTTGGCATCCAGGTTCGAAAGCGGTTCGTCGAACAGGAAGACCTGGGGGTTTCTAACGATCGCACGCCCCATGGCCACACGCTGACGCTGGCCACCGGACAGTTCACGGGGATAGCGGTCGAGGAGCTTGGTGAGGCTGAGAATTTCCGCTGCCCGTTTTACACGCGTCTCGCGCTCCTCTTTAGAAGCTTTCTTCAGCTTGAGGGAGAAGCCCATGTTTTCAGCAACGCTCATATGAGGATAAAGCGCGTAGTTCTGAAAAACCATAGCGATGTCGCGCTCTTTCGGCGGAATGTTGTTGACCGTGCGTCCGCCAATCTGGATCTCGCCGCCGGTGATGCTCTCCAGTCCGGCAATCATGCGCAGAAGGGTCGATTTTCCACAGCCGGAGGGTCCGACCAACGTGACAAATTCGCCTTCGTTGATGTCGACCGACACGCCATGAAGCACTTTTACCGCTCCATATGCCTTGCGCACTGCCTTTAGCTCAACATTAGCCACTCAAACCTCCCATTGACCGTAAAGACGGCCCCTCCTGGACCACGACCGATAATCGCCATTATCGGAACGTTATTCCATTAAGGTTGGCAGGTGTCAAGCTTCGCCTTCGATCCTCGAAGAATTCGACGTTATGTCTTGATCTCAAACGGCCTCTTCAATGCCTTTGGGCACGGCCACGGCAGGAGTTTGCCGACCAGGGAGCGAAATCCGATAAGGCCACAGCTCGGAGAGTTCCTGCGCCGCTGATTTTACCTGCTCTGCGACTTCCGGAACGACGACCGGCGAAAAACGATGAATCGGACCAGCAACACTGACCGTCCCGACAACTTGTCCGCTTACCCGTATCACGGCCGCGATTGCAGCGACCCCCGGCTCGGCTTCCTCGATGGCACTTGCCCACCCTTGCTCTTGAGTTTCGTCAAGGGCTGCCGAGAACGTCTGCTTGGTCGTTATCGCCCGGGGACCGCCAATATCTGTGCGTCCAAGACCGCTGGCTATAGCACGAGCCAGCGCTTCGTCGCGATCGAGTGTCGCGAGCCACGCTTTCCCGTTTGCCGTTGTATGAAGCGGCACTTTCGCGACTAATTCCGGCTGATAGATCAGACCCGAACGAACACCTTGCGAATGCGCAATCCATGTCAGGCCATCTGGGTCGATGATGGCAATCCTGCCAAGGCCTTTTGTCGTATCTGCCAAACGATCGAGGATCGGCTGACAAATATCCGGGATCTTCGTCCCGGCCAGCAGACGTTGGCCAACAACAGCCAGTCGCAGTGATAAGCGATAATAACCGCTATCGGGAACTTGTTCAGCCCAGCCCAAGTCGCACAAGCTGGTAAGAAGGCGATGAGCTGCGCTTTTCGGAACGTCTAATCGTCGACTGATCTCGCCAAGGGACAATCCGCCCGCGTTTTCACTGAGCAGCGTGATGAGATCGAAACAGCGGTCTAGGAGGGATTTGACAAGTCGCATGATACCACGATAGTTGGTTGCCGGAATACAATTCTGTTAACACATTGACGGCAAGGGCGCAACTTTCCGCTCGTTGTGGTCAGGGAAGTAACCAAGCCGGTATGCAACGCTAAAACGGGCTACCACCGCTTCAATCGCTGCGTGAAGTCCGAACCTGCATGACGATTTATGCGGGGCAGCATCATTGTGTGAAAAATGGCTCTGGATAGAGAACTGAAAAATATCCTTACCGCGGAGGACAATATGAAAATAGCGATATTCGACGTTAGTCACTGGCATTTTCCTCTCTATCTGTCCGCGCTGCAGGATCCAGGAATAGAGGTTATTGGAATATCCGACTCTGCGTCATTTGCCGGTCAAAAATTCGCCGACCAACTGAATACGAAACTCTTCGCTTCGAACGAAGATCTGCTTAAAGAGAATTTCGATTTTGCTCTGGTGTTTAGCCGACACTCAGATATGGCGGAGCTTGCCGAGCGATTGATCACGCGTGGAATACCCTTCCTTATCGAAAAGCCTTGCGGTCTCAACCTTCAGGAAGTCAGCCGGATACGCCATCTTTCCGAAGAGCGTGGCGTCTATGTCAGCGTTCCATTCATTCTGCGCGTTAGCGATCTCGCGAGCCGCCTGTCGGTGTCAGAAGGCTTCGCCCCTGACGGCTATCAGCACCTTGCATTTCGCTTCATTGTTGGACCGGTCGCTCGATATGAACGGGGAGGGTGCAGTTGGATGCTCGACAAACAGTATGCCGGTGGTGGATCGACGCTCAATGTCGGGGTTCATTTCATCGATCTGATTTCATCATTGACCGACAGCCCGATCACGCAGGTTTCTGCTCAGATGCAGACCTATCGGCCTGATGTAACGGTTGAAGAACAGGCCGCTTTTACATGCCGCACCGCCGCTGGCCAGATCGGTGTGATCGAGACCGGGTATCTATATCCATCGACGGCGGATGATCAGCGCGATTTCGCTTTTTCAATCTCGCATTCGAATTCTTATGTGAGAGGATTTTCAGACCAGTTCTACAGAAAATCACGCGATCAACAGCAGGGGCGCTCTGTCACGGTAGAATACAACACCGATGCTTACTACTCCACTTTCCTGAGGCAATCCTGGGCAGATCTTCGGGCCGGTCGAAAGCCGCTCGCAGGATTGCGGGAGGCGGAGCATGCATTTGCCGTTGTCGAGGCGGGGTACCGTTCCGCAGCAAACGGTGGCGTTCCTGAACAAGTACAAGGAACTCTGGAATAACTGGGAGCAGCATGCTCGGGCTTGGCGTTGTGTTGGAGATTTTCTGATGGCTAGATTGACATATAAAACGAGCGGGCTTTCCCTTTCCGTTTCTGAGCAGGGCGACGGATTGCCGTTCGTATTTCAACACGGGCTGTGCGGAGACGCAGACCAGCTTATTCAAGTCTTCCCCGAAGACACTGGATATCGGTGTGTGACGATCGAATGTCGGGGACATGGGCAGTCCGAGACTGGTCCGCTTGACGGTCTGTCAATACCGACGTTCACTGACGACGTGGCTGGATATATCCAACACTTGGACCGACCGGTTATTGGCGGCATCTCTATGGGCGCCGCAATATCTCTTCGAATTGCCGTACGCTGGCCGCATATGATAAGAGCGCTGATCCTGGCCCGGCCTGCGTGGGTAACCGAAGATGCGCCCAAAAGCGCATATCCAAATTTTTTTGTGGGGCAATTGCTCTCGCAATACGAGCCTCACGAAGCTTTAAGTCGTTTTGAGGCGTCAGCGGTTGCAAAGGATCTCGCTGAACACGGTCCAGACAACCTGTCGGCAGCCCGCGGATTTTTCACTCGCGAGCCGGTAACGGTAACATCTGCCTTGCTAACATCCATCGCCATGGGGGGCCCTGGCGTAACTGAAGACGAAATCAGGAAGATTTCTGTGCCAACGCTCGTGATTGGAAATAATCGTGATCCCGTCCACCCCGTTTCCTATGCGCGAGTGTTAGCCGAAATGATCCCTAACGCCTCCTTCGTCGAGATTACTTCGAAGTCTGACAGCGTTGAAGCATACCGACACGATTTTAAATCTGCGCTCGAGAAGTTTCTCGGAAACCTCAATTAGAGCATCGGGCGATTAATGTGCAACGCACCCGGCTTTCCTGAAGTCGTTCCAGCATTCTTGCTGTGAGAACAGCTGGCAGACCTTGCCGACGGCTTTCCAAAGGTCGTCATAGGTTCTGGCCTTGTGTTTTCGGAGCAAGGTCTTGAGCTTGGAAAAGGCCATCTCGATGGGGTTGAGGTCCGGGGAGTAGCGTGGCAGGAACCAGAGCCACGCCTTCTTCTCGGCGATGGCAGCGGCCGCTCTGGGGCTTTTGTGGACATTGAGGTTGTCCCAGATCACGACGTCTCCCGGCTGGAGCGTCGGTGCGAGCTGCGTGCGCACATAGGTGTCGAACTTGTCGCCATCCATGGCGCCATCGACGACGAAGGGAGCGGTGATGGCATTGCATCGCGGGCTGGCGGTGGTCATGCCACTCATCCCGTTCCTGGCGAACATCGGCGCGTTCGCGTTCCGCTGCCATCAGCGTTTTTTTAAAGATAAAGCCGGCGCGACAGAGAAATTTGGACAGGTTGGAGGGATCGGCGCTCACGCCATGATCGGCCTCGCGCCAGATTGCCAGCTCGGGCATCGTGATATCTGGTTGCCCTCCACCTTGGCGATGATCGCCTCCCGGCAAGGTCCGAGCTTGCCACTGTCGCGACGGCGCCCCCGCCGCGAAGGCTCCAACGAACCAGTTCGATCCAATCGCGGCTTGAGCCGGACCGCCGTGGCGGCGGAAACAGAAAAATCAGCGGCGGCGGCGCGGCGCGACTTGCCGCGCGATATCGCATCGACAATCCGATGACGCAGATCCAAGGAAAACGCGTGAGACATGGCAAAATCCTCCTGCCATATCGAATC
>NZ_LGLV01000006.1 GCF_001687365.1 Pararhizobium polonicum | reverse complement strand
CGCGAACATCCGCCGCCCACGTTTCTCTTTCTCTCTATTCAATTGTCAAAAAACAGACGGACAAATCCGTCGAAAACCTAACCCCGAGAGCCCAAACATCCCTGCCTGAAACCCCAAATCCGCACCAAACTTTCATAAGAAACTTCAGAGCGAGTTCGTCGGTCGCCAGCAGCGCCGCCGCCCTCGTTGGTGAGCGGTTTATAGGCGACACACCGGAACGAAGTCAACAGGCCAATGCAAAGAAATTCAAAATAAATTGGTTCTGCGCGGAGTCCAAACGAGAGGCATGCGCGAAAGCCTTCAATGGGGCGCTTTGCTGGCGGCTGGAGGGGGGATCTCACCGCCCTTCGCCGCTATCCATGCTGCCTTAACGAAGGATTTACCATGATGGCTGTTACTGGTGGAACAGCAGATTCCGTGCCGCACAATAGTCTCACCCGCAGCTTTCAAAGTGTTGCAGTTGTTTGCGAAGGGATTGGGGTATGGCCACAGACAAAGGAATTACGATCACCGTCATCGCGTTTGCGATCGTGGCGATGTTCACCCTGAATTTTGCGATGACCCATTCCAACGCACCGGACGCACCATTGGCCGTCTCTCCCGAGATCACCTCTTCGATACCGAGATAGACCTCATCGGCAAGCTACCCGGTCTTCTGGCGGGCACTGGACACTGTCCGGTCCGCACGAACAACGCCCGGGGAAGCTGCAGATCGTTGTTATCCCGCCTTTGAAGTCCCTGAACCATTTGCAGCATCAGAGTGATTACCATCGGGCCAGGCGAGAACGCATCATTCCCCCGGCAGAATGGGTCCGCCCTCCCCTCTCCAGGATACAGGCCATCACAGCAGCCGCACTTTCCGGGCATGCCTTCAGTGCTTTAAATTTGCGACGCCGGCCGGGGGACATGTTTGGCGTAACTGCTGAGCGCTACGTACCCTGCGCTTCACTGGTGAAATCACCGCTCAGAGCGTTGTAAAACCCGTTCCTGTCGGCGAAAGCGTTCCGGCCGAACGTGGGCGCTTCCAGATTCGGGCAACGGATTGCATGGCCCAGAATGGCCCAATCCAGCGCAATGCCGAGCGACTCGATATACTGGATCGTCGGCGAATGCCTATCCGCACGATGAAGCTACCGGTCTTTGAGGTGCGGAACCGTATCTGCCAGGCTTTCAGGCGCAGCCAATTGCGCCTTCGCCGCGACGAGATCCGGCCAACTCGTATCCGGGTTCGCGAATGCCTGTTCGAGGGCGAATGCCGGCCGGCCGAACTGCGAGAGAGCTCGGAGACAGTGGGGGCACCAATGCCGGGAGCGGCTATCATCTGAAGTTCTCTCGCCCCATCGATAGCCGCCCCGATCTTTCAGTAGGACCGCGTCAGACCGCCGGCGTCGACGGCGTCACCATTGGCGAGCTTGCTGCGCAAAGCCTTGTAGTCCGCCAGAGCGGCAAGGCCTGCATCGCGCAAAAGCGCGACATCGTGGGGGCCGGCGATCACGCGGTAGCCGCGCTCGATCAACTGACCGACCGACGCACCACCGTTGGGCACCGTTCCCATGATCTTGCCGGAGGCACGGATAGCGGCCTCGGCTTTCCTGACGAGAGCCTGCACATCCGGATGGCCGGTCTGTTCAAGCCGGCCGATCGAACCGGCCAAATCATTGACGCCGATGAAAATGATATCCGCCCCTTCGACGGCGGCAATCTCCACGGCATTCTCGACGGCGGTATAGGATTCCAACTGCACCGCGATGAGCATCTCGCCGTTCGCCTTATGAATATAGTCGGGCTCGAGCCCGAAAGTGGAGGCACGCACGACGCCGGCTGCATAGCCCCGAATACCGTGCGGCGGGTAAAGGCAAGCCCGCACGGCAGCCCGTGCCGCTTCCGCGGTATCGACGGACGGGATCATGACCGACTGCACGCCGGCATCGATCACACGCTTGAGAAAGACATGATCGTTCCACGGCACGCGCACCAGGGCCGGGGTTGTCTGGATCGCCCTGAGCGTTTCCATGATCTCGCGGCTTTCACCGACGCCGTGCTCGTGATCCACCAGGAGAAAGTCGAAACCGATATGCCCGAGGATTTCGGCATTGGTCGGCGAACCGCCGCCGACCCAGCAACCGTAAACAGTTTCACCGGCGAGAAGTTGGGCCTTGAGGCGATTGGGCTTGAACATCGGTCATACCTTCTAAGCTTGGGAAAAAATGAAACGGCGCGGGATAAGCCCCGCGCCGCAGAGGCATCACTTGGCCGTGCGCGCCTGCTGGATGGTATCGTTCAGCAGCTTGACCAGCGCCGGGTCCGCGGCGGCCGAAAACTTTTCTGCGACCGGCTTGGTCTTCTCACGGAAGCGCGCAATTTCTTCAGGCGCCAACTTGGTAACGGTCATGCCAGCGGCGGCAAGCGCCTCCACGGCTTTGGCATCGGCCTCGCGGGATGTCGCACGCTGGAAGGCGGCGGACTCCAGCGCTGCCTGCTGAAGCAGTTCCTGTTCATCCGGATCGAGCTTTTCCCATACAGGCTTGGAAAAAAGCAGCACCATCGGATTGTACGTGTGGCGCGTCAGCGTCAGATATTTCTGCACTTCGTTGAGCTTGGCCGTCAGGATCGAGGCAGCCGGGTTTTCCTGGCCGTCAACCGTCCCGGTTTCCAGGGCCGTATAAACTTCAGGGAACGGCATCGGCACGGCATTGGCGCCCAGCGCCTGGAACATTTCCAGATAAATCGGCGACTGCACGACGCGGATCTTCAGGCCTTCGATATCATCGACCTTTTCGACGGCGCGGCGGCTGTTGGTCAGGTTGCGGAAGCCCAACTCCCAATAGGCCAGAACGACAAGGTTCTTCTCGTCGAGTTCCGCCTTGAAGATCTTGCCGACTTCGCCGTCCATAACGGCGTCAGCTTCCTTCGTGTTCTCGAACAGGAAGGGGATGTCGAGCAGGGCGAAATCGGGTGCAAGGCTCGCCATGAGCCCGGCATTCAGGGCCGACATCTGCAAAAGGCCGCCCTGCAGCGACGCAACCGACTGCATGTCGCCTCCGAGCATGCCGGCCGGGAACACCTTGACATCGATCTTGCCGCCGCTCTTTTCCTTGACGATTTCAGCGAACTTGCGCTGCCCGATCACAAGCGGCGAGCCTTCCGAACCGGTGCTGGCAAAGCGGATGGTCTGCTCGTGAATTTCGGCCTGAGCCGGCAGTACGCAAAGAGATGCCAGCATGACACCGGCAAGAAGGGTATTGACGAGCTTACGCATATAGATTTCCTCCTGGTTGCAATGCGAAAACGAATGTGTGCGGATTAGTGCGACAGCCATGCGGCCGGGACGGTGACCAGTTCCGGAAAGACGATCATCAACCCGAGAACGATGAGCTGAGCGATCATGAACGGCGTGACACCGCGGATCACGGTCTCCATGCTGGTCCGGGTCACTCCGGCAACCACGTTCAACACCGTGCCGACGGGGGGCGTGATGAGACCAATGGAATTGTTGATGATGAACAGGACGCCGAAATAGATCGGATCGATGCCGGCCGCCTGAACCACCGGCACGAGCACCGGACCGAGAATGAGGATGGTCGGCGCCATGTCCATCGCCGTCCCGACGATGACAATAAGAATCATGATCATCAACATCAGCAGGCGCGGGCTGTCCATGAAGGGTGAGAGCAGCGCGACGACCTGGCCCGGAAGGTCGGCGATGGTGATCAGCCAGGCGGAGACGAGGGCCGCCGAAACCATGAAGATGACGACACTGGTGATCTTGGCCGACGTGACGAACACCTTGTAGAGCTGCGCAATCGTGAGTTCCCGGTAGACGACCATGGAAACGAACAGGGCGTAGATCGCGGCGACGACGGCAGCTTCGGTCGGCGTGAAAAGACCAAACTTGAGGCCGAAGATGATGATGACCGGCAGACCGAGCGCCCAGAGGCTTTCGCGCAGCGCCTTGAGCCGTTCGGCAGCCGAGGCGCGCGGGCGCGGCTCCGTCTTCTCCTTGCGGGCAACGATGTACCAGGCGATCGCAAGCGCCAGACCAACCATCAGACCGGGCGCGATACCCGCCATGAAGAGCTTGGAAATCGAGAGATTGGCCGTCACGCCGAGCAGGATGAAGGCGATCGAAGGTGGAATGATCGGCCCAATGATCGAGGCGGAGGCGACAAGACCGGCGGAGCGTGCCTTGTCATGGCCCGCCCTCACCATCATCGGCACGAGCAGCGCGCCGAGCGCAGCCGCATCGGCAGCGGCCGAACCCGACAGCGCAGAGAGGATGCAGGCCGCGATGATCGCGACGTAACCCAACCCGCCACGAACATGGCCGACGAGGGCCAGAGCCAGATCGACAATGCGGCGCGACAGGCCGCCGACATTCATCACCTCGCCAGCCAGCATGAAGAAGGGAACGGCCAGCAGGGTAAAGCTATCGGTGCCGCCAACGAGATTCTGCGCCAGGATCTGTGCATCGAAAATATCGAGTTGCAGCATCAAAGCGACACCGCAAATAATAAGCGCATAGGCGATCGGCATGCCGATGGCCATGGCGGCGAGCAGGGAGGTGACGAAAATCAGAATGGTCATTTGGCTTATCCCGCAGTATCCGGGCGCGTCTGGCGCTCACCGGCACACTTGAATGGTCAACGAAGGCGTGGGGGAAATCAGGATTTGCCGTTATCCGGCGTCCGGTAGGCCTCGATATCCACCTCTTCCTCGCTCTCGCGCACGCCGATCAGCTCGTCGTCCGGCACGCGCCCGGCTAGTGCCCGAAGGAGCGCCAGGCTGAACCAGCCGGCAGAAAGCGCGGCGAAGATCAGCAGCGGCGCAAAGAACCAGGCCTGGGAAATGCCCATGACGGGCGTGGTCATGCCGAGATTGATGACGAACTGCTTCCATGTGCCGGTCGCGACCAGCCAGGTTGCGTAGAGCATCAGCAGGTTCGACAGAACAAAACAGATGATGCGCCCTTTGCGCGACAGCCTTTTCACCAGCGTATCGACGCCCAGATGGGCACGCTCTACGAGCGCGGCCATCGCGCCGAGGAAAACCATCCAGACGAAGAGCAGCCGCGACAGCTCATCCGAAACCGAGATGCCGGTGTTGAAGAGGTATCGAAGCACAACATTGCCAAACACCAGCAGCAGCATCACGGCCATACAGGCAGCAATGATCGCCTCGATGGGTTTGACCAGAATTTTCGTGACGGCGCTCATATCCCCTCCTCCAATCGCGCCCGGACAGGGCTTTCCATAGCCGCTTCCGCCTCCTCGCGATCCGCAATGTAAGCGCATACATATCAATGGCGGAAACTTTGTCAATCGGCCGGATTTCGGTCGATTGCTTGCGTTTCGTGTCCTATTGTATGCGGATACATATTTGCGTATGGGAGGAAGCATGGCACGTGGCATGAGGGAGACAGGCAAGGCAGCAGGACCGCGCGCACTGGATGTGGCTGCGGCAGCGGGCGTATCGACGGCGACGGTTTCGCGTGCGTTCAATGCACCTGAAAAGGTGGCTCCCGAGATCCGCGACAAGATCCTCAAGATCGCCGCCGGGCTCGGCTGGATGCCTCATCCGGCCGGCGCAGCCCTCGCAAGCCGCCGGACCTGGCTGGTGGGCGTGCTGATCCCCACGCTCGACCATGACGTTTTCGCCTCGCAGGTGGGTGAGCTGCAAGCGCGGCTGTCGGAGGCAGGAATAACCGTTCTCATCGGCTGCTCCAACTATGACGGTGCACAGGCCGAGGCGCAGCTGCGGGCCATGCTTGCCCGGGGCGTCGAGGCGCTAGCGATCGTAGGCGAGGCACAGCGCGAGGGTGTCTTCGACATGATTCGCGCGCGGCGTGTTCCCTATATCGTCATGTATTCGTATCGCGCGCATGCAGAACATCCGTTCGCCGGCTTCGACAATGCCGACGCGTCCCGCCGGGCCGCCCACCATCTCCTTGATCTCGGCCATCGCGATTTCGGCCTGATCCATCAGCCTGCGAAGGACAATGACCGCGTTCTTGCCCGCCTTGACGGACTGCGCGGAGCACTCGCGGAAAAAGGCATCGCCCTTCGGCCGCAACATGTTCACGAGGGTGTCCCGTCGCTCACATTCGGACGGCAAAGCCTGAAGGCCATCATGGAGACGCCAGGCCCGCGCCCAACAGCCATCGTCTGCGGCAACGATACGCTTGCGATCGGCGCAATGATCGAAGCCCGCGCTTTGGGCATCAAGGTGCCGGAGGACCTGTCTGTGATCGGCTTCGATGACGTTGCCATGGCATTGCAGATGGACCCGCCGCTAACCACCATGCGTGTCGAGAATGCCGAAATCGGTCGTCGAGCCGCCGACTATCTTCGCACCTGCCTCGAAGACGGCACGCCGGACGACCCGCCACCGGTAGAATGCCGCCTGATGCTGCGCGGCTCGACAGCGGCCCCGCGACAGGCACGATAAGCGCGACGAGCGGATCGACACGATCAACTTACGACGGCCCAATGTCCGCATGTCCCGGTCTGCTGCCAACTCCTCCAGTGGTTGTGAAGGCGCCGGCAGTCATTTCGCGATCGTCTCTCCGGCAATTCGCGGGCTTGGAAGGCCACGATATTGTGTTCACTCGGAGCCATCCATCCCCGGCAGGTTGTAGTCCTCTCCCAAGCAGAGTTGATGAGGTCCACGGGGCGCATGTCTTGGCCTGGCAGACGGCAATGGCCGGGAAAACCACTCTAATCGAGGAAAATCTCGGTCGGAGCGGGCCAGAACGCTGTGCGGCGCGGTCGCCCGCGCGCAGCTTCGAAGCGACGCGGTTGAAAACCAAACACAATCATAGAGATAAAATATATTTTATTTAAAGTTTACGTATTAACTAAATATTAATTGGCAGCTTAACTTTGATGACGGGAATCTTTATGTATCTCTCAACCGGAGGTACTTGGAATGACTGGTATTGATGGACGTTCGGGAAAAAACATTGACGGTAGAAATGCAATCAAGAGTGCATATCGGACCGGTCGTGCTGAGCGGCCCGATATGGCCATATCCACAGCGGGGGAGGACCTCCGTGTGAACGGGGAAGACACGGGCCAACCGCCCGCCGCGAAACAGCGCGAAACCGTCTCGTTGCTTCCGGAAAACCTCCTCACGTTCCCCAGCATTCTGCTCGGGGGGCTGCCCATCACGGTGCTTGATCGGCAAAGCGCCGCCTTTTTGATGATTTCCGCGACGCGGAAACGTCGCCCCGACAACCGTCCCTACTATTTCACCTCTGCCAATGGAGAGGTTATCGCACGCGTGCACGCGGATGCCCGGATAGCCAGTCTCTTCCACGGCGCCGACCAGATCTTTGCCGATGGCCAAGCGCTCGTCTTCGCATCACGATGGCTGTGCAGGATAAAGCTTCCGGAGCGAGTAGCCACCACCGACCTCTTTCACGACGTCGCGAGGCTGGCTGAATTTCTGGGCGTAACATTCTACCTGTTGGGAGCGACCGAAGCCGAAAGCGACAAGGCCGTCGCCGCGATTCAGGCCCGCTATCCCAACCTGCGCATCATCGGCCACTGCCACGGCTATCTTACCGGCGACGCTCTGGAGGCGAAGCTTGCGGAAATCGATGCGCTTGCACCCGATATCTTGTGGCTGGGTCTGGGCGTGCCGCGCGAGCAGATCTTCGTGCGCGACTTTGCAGCCCGCCTCACACATGTCGGCGTCCTGAAAACCTCGGGCGGGCTCTTCGATCATCTGGCCGGGAAGACCCAGCGAGCACCGCTCTGGGCACAAAAAGCCGGCTTCGAGTGGTTATGGCGCGTGTTGATGGAGCCGCGCCGACTGTTCTGGCGTTACCTGACAACCAATCCCCGGGCCCTCTATGTCATCTGGAGGTATTCGAAATGATTATCCGTCGCCTCACCGACTCGCAGCTCGTCGAAACCGATACCGATACCGATACCGAGATTGCCATCGCCCGCACACGCCGCGCAGGGGCACTCGCCAACATCAGCGCAAGTTGAATCATGCGGAGAATGCTACTTTTTCAATTGTATTTCGGAGTTGATCATGGCTGTCTTAGGTGCATTCCCCGCAGGCCTCGTCTGCCGACCGATTCATGAAGATGATTGGGAAGGTGTCATCGCATGTCTTGGCAGGGGGTTTCCGCAACGTCACCGGAGCCATTGGGTCAGGGCTCTGGCCCGTATGGCACAACGGTCTGCCATCGCCGACTTCCCGCGATATGGCTTCGTTCTGGCCATGGAGGAGAGGATCGTCGGTGTTTTGCTGGCGCTCTATTACACCCGGCAAGGGCAGGAGGGCGAAGAAATCCGCTGCAATCTTTCAAGCTGGGCTGTCGATGAGGAATTTCGGCCCTACGCCGGAAAAATGGTCATTGCGGCGCTCAGACGAAAGAATGTGACCTATATCAACGTTTCACCGGCACCCGAAACGATGAAGATCAACGAAGCACTCGGTTTCCGTCGCTACTCCAACGGGCAGTTTGCCTTCTTGCCTGCCCTAGGTTCGGTTCGAAGGCCATACCGTATTCTTGAAGTGCGGCCTGATCTTCCTGAATTGATGCTGCTGTCTGAAAGCGAACGAGGCATACTCCTGGAACATGCTGCGCTCGGTTGCCGTTCGCTGGTTTGCGTTCGCGACGGAAGAGCTTTCCCTTTCGTGTTTAAGACGCGCCGCGTGTTTCATGGCCTCGTTCCATGCAGTCAGGTCATCTATTGCCGCTCCGCTTTGGAACTGGCCCAGTGCGCCGGCCCTATCGGGCGCTTTCTCCTTCGAAAGGGAATCCTGCTTTGCGTCGTTGATGCCAACAAGCCGGTTCTCGGCCTGACGGGCCGGTATTTTGGGGAGAGTGGACCAAAATATTTCAAGGGCCCGAAACCGCCTTCACTTGGAGACCTGACGTTCACCGAGTTCGTGATATTCGGCTCGTGAATGCAGAGGGAACAAGCGGCTGTCCCGTGGGACGGTATTCCTCGGGACGCGTGTCACGATAAACGAGGGGCGGCGATCGAAGCGGGCGAGAAAGGCCTGCGGCTCTTGCCAAGCTCAGTCGCGCAAAGGACCTCTTGCCATCGCTGCTTCACGCCAGCGCGTACCCAACGAGATGCCGACAAGAAGCAGACAAAAGCCGAGAGCAAGGGGCGAGAAGAATGCCTCCTCCTGCAATACGGCATTGGCCGAGATCGTGACAATGACGACAAAGGCAAACAGGAAGTCGGGCTCACCTGTCTCCAGGAGCTGCCGCCGCGCCGTTGCGGCGAGCGCCGCCAGAAAACCGAAAAAGACGAAACTGCCGATTCCCATCTGGTAGAGCATCACGCCGACGGCACTCTCCACAGGAACCGAGGCAACCCCCTCCCCCTGAGCTCGCCCCCAATCGAGATTGAGGCTGGTGCTGGACAAATTACCCCCCAACCCGAGTCCTTGCCCAAGTGGGTTGGACAGGAATTCACGAACCCCCGCAATCAGGCCGAGAACGTGATAGTCGCCATGCGTCGCACCATAAGCAACGGCCACCGTCGTCCAGCTCACGGCCAGCGCGACCACGGCCGTAAGCGTCAGTTGGACTTGAGACGGCCGATAGATCAGCCGAGCGCCGAGCGCGACGACCAGCATGAATGTGGCCCCCTTTGAACCGATCACAAGAAGCAGAGGCAAGGCTGCGATGGGCAGCAGCCAGCGCCCCTTGAAGAGAAGCCAGGCTGACATGATGCTCAAGCCATATGCATAGCTGATTGGATGAAAGTTCGGGCCGCCATTACGGAAGATGGGCGGGAGCAGATCGCTGAAGAACCGTGTATTGAAGAAGGTCGTCATCATTGTGTCCTCAAGACCGCGGAGCACGAATCCGGTTTCCCTCAGCGCCTTCTCCCACACGCCAGCCTCAATCTGTTCCTTGAGCCCACGTTGAATGTAAAGGTCGCCATGGAAGAGACTGAGGAAGTCCATCCTGAAGATCTGTTCCAGATAGCCGTAGACAATTGCACCGACACAGAGCCAAAATATGCTTTTACGCAAGTCGATGGGATAGAGGCTGGCGGCCAGGACCGCGATGTGGAAGCAGGCCAATGGTGTGATCGTATTGCGGAAATAGATGACGGCGTCCTTGGGGCCTCCGTTCAGAACCCCCAGGGCGAAATAGAAACAAACCGTTGCGCATAGTACGAAACTGAAGAGCAGCCAGGGGCGCAACTCGGTCAAGGCGCGCACGCGGTATTGAAACGAAGCCACGAGAAAAACACCAAAAGCGGTCATCAGGATGACGAAATTGGCACCGCGCAGCGCGTCGAACGTATTGTCGTCGGGCACGAAGGGCGTGAACCACGCGACCACAAGGTTTTGGTATAGAAAGGCACACGCGATAATAACGGGCATGCTTGCCGGCAATGCGATCGAAAGGATCAATGTCAGCAGGAAGGTTGTAACGATCCCGAACGGGGTCCAGACCGCGAAAGCCGAAACGGCCGCGACGATAGCGAGGACAGCAACGCACAGGTCAAAGAGCGCGTCGGTCTGCATCAACCCATGATCGCTTGCACCGAACCGGATCGGCGCGCCCGTGGTGCTCATTTCCGGTCCCCTTCGATTTCCGCAAAGGACTGTGCGAAGGGATGATATCTTCCGTACATCTCACCCCCCACCATCAGCTCCGAACAGGGCAGCGATCATTGAGCGATCGAACCCTTCGGTGCTCTGCCGGCTCTGGATGACGCCGAACCCCTGATCGAGCTCCCAATAGGCCCAGCCGATCTGGTTGGCTTCGGCCGCCTGACGCACGGCGCGGACCCAGGACGTGCGGCTTTCGGCATCCACGCAGAAATTGAGCACGCCGAACTCGTTCAGAATCACCGGGCAGTCGTGTGCCGCAGACCAACGCGCCAGCCCGGCAAACTCGGACACGATCGCCGCTTCCGTCCACGGAGTGGCCAATTGCTCCTCGATCATCGCTGCCGCCTGCTCATCTCCGGCCGCCCGCAGCGCAGCGATACGCTCCCGCACGAGCGGCATTTCCTTCGTTGCCGGAAAAGGCAGGTTGGCGATACGGGCAAGCGGCGATGTGGTGTCCCAGGTCTGACATTGATGCGTGAAGGCCATCGGCGCATAAAAATGAATGGCAACGATCTGGTTATCGTCGGCAAGAGGCGGCGTATCACCAAGCTCCCAGATTCCTTGATATGGGGCCGGGCCCCATATCAGCGTGTGAAGCGGACATTTGGATCGCAGGGTTTCGGCAAGCTTGTCCCGCAAGGGAAGCCACGCCGTGCGTTCCATGGGCGGCTCGTTCAGGAGTTCCGGATAAACGGAGCTTGCCGGGAGATCGGCAATGACGTCGCGAAGGATCGTCCAGGCCCGGATCGTCCTCTCGGCTCCCGCATCGAAATCATCACGCAAAGCCGTGTGAAGATCGGTGGACGGATGCATGTCCACAATGACGTCAAAACCCTGCCGGACAAGTGTCGTCACTCCATCGTGGATAAGACGGAGTCCGGCCGTATCATCCGCCGATATGAGAGTGTCGTTTACCGGCAACCGAACCGTCTCGAAGCCTGTTTGGCGAAGCTTTTCAAGGACCGCCTCGCCCGGAGAAAGTCCGTCCTTACGGTCAAGCCAGCCCGGCAGATTGAAGCCGCGCGACGGAACGGCCCGCCCGCCCGCCGCCTGTGCCAACCCTGACACGGGAAGGGAAAGCGCCGCCAGGAGGGAACCTCCTGCGAGCGCGAGAGCGTGGCGGCGTGATACAGCCGTCGATTGCCATCTGCTATCCGTCAGCATCATCGACCACGCCTTTCAAAGACGTTGCGGCTCCCCTCGCCGTCCCCGGCCGACCGGATAGGCCGCGCCACCCGGTTTTCGGCTGACCCTATACCCTCGGGCGCGATGACAAGCGTCGCACTCCGCCGGATTTGGTCAGAATCGAGATGTTTGCGCAGCAGGCTGGTTGCTTCAGACTCCTCTTCCGATGGGCCGAGTGCAAAGAGCATGAGGTCAGCGTCCGCGAAAAGCTCCGGATCCCAGCTGTTGTCGATGACGGCAGGACCCATCATGAGCACGAAATCGAACGCCCCGGCGTCGGCCAGAATGTCATCGGCGGTAAAGCGACGACCGGTTCCCCCTGCCCTGCTCGCAGCGGTATTGTACACGACGGTTTGGAGGCCGCTTGCACCATTGACGAACACGCCAGTGCCGTGTCGCGCCGAACCGTCGAATTCAACCACAAGCACTTTCTGGTCGGCCTGTTGGAAGCCTATTCCAATCATCGCGCCCGCAAGTTTTGCTTCGAAAGGATTGTGAATCGAGGATACCAGGAGCACATAGGGTTTGGGGTGCTCGGTCAGGTGGAGAATGATCCGCCGTACGAGCTGCAGCAGATCGCGCGAGAAGGCCTCGCTTCCCGCTTGGAAAAAACGCCTTCTGATCGCCCTGATGGATGACTGCGCGCCGAAGCCCACACGCGCGGGCAAGCGGTACTCTCCAAAGTTGATAGGCACAGGCTCCGGCCGCGATAGGGCAGCTCCGTCATCTTTTTGCGTGTCAATCGCCTGCAGGAGTCCCCTTGGAGGTGTTGGCGAGCCATCTTGTGGTTGACGGATCGGCCCGTTCACCAACGCTAGACCACATCCAGCAATCAGGCCCAGAGCAGCGCTCACAGGCAAGAGCAGAAACGGCTTCGGCCACGTCGGCTGCGCTGGGGGAGCAGCCATGCTGATCACCCGCGCCTCGGGCAGCTGGAGACCTTGCAGCTGCGACGTTTCCTCGGCGCGCTTCAGAAAGTCGTCGAGTACGGAGCGGGCCGCCTGGGCTGTGGATTCCAGTCGCCGCAACTGCACCTGAGCGGCATCAGAGCTCTCCGACTGCTGGCGCAAAGCATCGAGCTTCGCTTGAAGCGTCGTGACATTTTGTAGCGCCAGATCGTATTTGGCATTCAGCTCCCGGGTTATCCGCTTGGCCTCTGCCGCCATGAGCCCTTCGGTCTTATTCAATTCGGACTTGAGCCGCCGGATCAGCGGATGGCGGGGTTGGTACACGGTTTCGGAATTGGCAAGTTCCGCTGCGCGCTTGTTATAGTCATCGCGTAGTTTTTCGATCGTGCTGGAAGACAGTATTTCCGAGAGCTCGCCAAGATCTGCTGGCAGCGTACCAGCCACCAGCGCCTGATCATATTTGTCCTTCGCTCGATCGGCGTCGCCCCGCGCTGCAATCAATTGGTCCGTGACCTGATCGATCTGGGATTGCAGTGTGCCTCCGGCAGCAACGTCCAGGATCTGATGCTTGATTTTAAAATCACCAACCGTTCGCTCGGCATCGCTGACGTTTTTCTGAAGGCCGCTGATCTTATCGGCAAGCAGCGCGCTCACATCGCTATTTGCGGTTTCTCTTTCTCCGGAAAGACCCGCTCTGTAGCGGTCAACGATGGCATTGGCGATGCGTGCGGCCTTGTCGGAAACCTCGGACATAAAGCTGACATTGATGACATAGGTCAGTCCCGCCCGCTCCACTGAAACCCGACGTTGAAAGCGCTTGAAGATGGAATCTTTCTCGAGGGCTCCGGATGCCCACAGGAACGACAGGAGGCCGCGATCGGCAAATTCAGGATCGCTTTCGATGCCCTCGCTTTCCAGGACCTTCATGAGCAAATCACGCGATTGAATCACGAAAACCTGGCTCGCGATCGCGGCACTGTCCATCCCTATTCCGGGAAGAACGCTGTCGAAATTGGTCGCGCGTGAATCGCGTGGATCGATCAATATCGAGGCCGTCGCCGTATAGCTCGGCTTCGTCACGGCAAGATAAAGGAGTGCCAGCAAAAGCACCGTCCCGATGCTTGCAAGCACCATCCTTCGACGTTGCCAAAGGATATTCCAGACGGCACCTAAATCGAACAGTGGCGGAAGGGTGCGCTCATCAATGTTAAATGGCTTCATCCTTTGCCTCTCCGCAACCGCGGGCTACAGGTCGTCCGCCTCAGTATTAACGATTAATGTTAGCCATCCGTTAATATTACAGCCATAGGTCGAGGGAATATAGCGACCACCAGTAACCATGCCGCGAGTTCATGGTGGCGCAATCGCGTGTTTTTGCGCTATTTAGAGACACGTTGCATTGCAGGGTTTTCGGCCGCCGAGCGAGGATCGATTCATCTCGGGATTGTAAAATTGGGTGACAACATAGGCGACCACAAGATCTCGCGTGCCGGACCGGCCGGCCCTGCTGCCGACGGGCGCATGTCTGTGGGTGCGCTCGCCAAAAGCGGCGCCGTTGCAGGCTTCATCAAGCTTGCCAGCGCGGGCCTGTCGTTCTTCATGTTCGTGGCGGCGGCAATGATGACCGACGTGCGGCAATTCGGCCTTTACAGCACCGCCTATGCCGGCGCCAGCCTTGTCTCCTACTTCTCACTGGTCGGCCAGCACAGCACCGTCATGCGGTTTTGGCCCCAGTATGCCGGAAACAACGATCTCAACTCGGCGAATGGCCTGATGGCGCGCGCCATTCTTGTTGCATTGGCCGGACTTTCCGTTTTCAGCCTGCTTGTCATGGCGGTCGGCTTTCTACCGCTCATTGGCCGCGACGTGCCGGAATGGCGATCGCTCTGCGCGGCCGCGACTGTTTTGGCCTTCGCACTTGGCTGGTCGGAATTCACGTCCTGCGCTTTCCGCGCCAAAAACAAGCTCGTGGCCGGCCTGCTGCCGCGGGACATCATATGGCGCGCGGCGACCATAGCGGTTTTTATCGCAGCTCACTTCATGCATGCCCAGATGAGTGCCGTTGCGGCGACCTACCTGACGGCCGGGCTACTGCTCCTTTCGATCGTTCCGCAAACCGTTGTCTTGCTGCGCGACACGACCCGCGCCAGGCGCGGCCCGCTCAGCGAAGAACAGAAAGACGAATTCAAGACCGTGACGCTTGGCCTTTGGGGCGTCACGGCGCTGCCACCCGCGCTCGGCCAGGCAACGACGCTGCTTGTTGCCGCAATCCTGGGACCTGAAGCTGCCGGCGCAATCTTTGTTGCCGACCGGACCATGCGGCTCGTGGTGCTGGCTCTCAACGGCATCAATCAGGCGCTCGCGCCACAGATATCAAACGCCTTCTACAGAGGCGACAGATCATATGTGCAGCGCATCACCAGCCTCGCCGCCCTGGGCGGCTTTGCTATCGCCCTTTGCGTGCTGGCGACGTTTGCAATCTTCGGAAATCTGATCCTGTCGATCTTCGATCCGGCCTATGCCACGCCAACAATGCACGCGACACTCATCATCTTCGGCATTGGCGCAACGGTGGGAACTGCTTGCGGCCCAACCGAAATCCTTCTGCAATTGACCGGCCTGCAGCACGCACTTTTCAAACTGCTCATTGTGGTCAACACACTGGGGCTCGGAGCAACGGCGGCACTGACTTATCTTTTTGGACCCATCGGCGCGGCGCTCGGCATCGCGGGCACAATCATCATATGGTGCGTGATCGCGGTCTCTATCGCCCGGCGAAGAATAGGGATCAACCCGTCAATCTTCGGCCTCTTCACCGGGAAAGACGAACGCGTCGCCCGCACGTTTTTGAGAGGCCGCACGTGAAAATCGTCCAGGTGCAGACACAGGCGGAGGCTGCTGGTTCACAACGCATTTCCGACATGGTGGGTGAAGGGCTGCGTGCCCGCGGCCATGAGGTTCGTACCGTGTTCATGTACCGGAAGACCGACGTCTACGACCGCGATCCCTATGCTGATTTCATCCTCGCCGCCCCACCAAGGGGATTGCCGGCACAGGCGCGGGCAGCCGTTGGGCTCGCGGGCTATTTACGCAGAACGCGGCCAGACGCAGTCATTACCTTCCAACATTATGGCAATATCTTTGGCACGATCGGCGCCCGGCTGGCAGGTGTCCGGCCGATCGTTGCGAACCAGAGCGGAGCGCCACAGACCAAAGGGGTCAGGGGCATGCTCTCACAGATCGACAAGCTGATGGGTACGCTCGGACTTTACCACGCAAATGTCGTCAACTCGGCTTGGACCAAAGCGCAGTTCGATTGCTACCCACAAGCCTATCGCAAACGAATCCTGCGCATCGACCATGGCGTTGCCGCGCCTTTGGAAAAATTCGACAAGGCGGCGGCTCGCGCCGCATTCGGCCTGCCCCCCCACGTATGGCTTGCCGTCTCGTCCGGCCGATTGTCACCTTCAAAGAACCAGATCGCCCTTGTCGGCGCACTGGCTCACGTGCCCAACATCCATCTGGCGATCGCCGGCACGGGACCTGAATGGGAGGCGCTTGTCGCCTTTGCCAAAAGCAAAAACGTGGCGGATCGGCTGCATCTGGTGGGCGAGGTCCCTCCCGCACGCATTTTCGAATTCCTGGCGGCGGGTGATGCCTACGCATTTTCCTCAACAACGGAAACCTTCGGCCTCGCCGCCGTTGAGGCCGCCATTTCCGGATTGCCGGTCGTATCGAGCAATCTTTCCGTACTGCAGGAAGTTCTGACGACGGAGGACGGCGAACCCGCGGCGCTCTTCGTCGAGGCCGACGCCCAAAGTATCGCCGGGGGGCTCGCCAACATCATCGCCAAGCCGGAGCTGGGTGCCCACCTTGCGGCCGCGGGGCGGCGGCTCAAGGAGCAATACTCGCCTGCAAGGATGTGTGCCGGCTACGAGGCGTTACTTGTTTCCTGAGCCCTTCCGCACAGCCGCAATCCCATCGATCACTTCCAGTCCGCCCGAGTGGTTCAGAGTATGGATCCGCGGATAGGGCCAATCACCATCCGCGACAATGGGCCGGGGTTGCGAGAGACGCACTGTCTGCATGTCCAATGTCTGCAACTCGCAGAGGCCGAGCCCCCCGCCATAACCAAGCGTCCCGTCCTGGACCGGCAGGAAGATACGGCCCTCCCGGTCACGAAAGAAAGCGCCTCCCGGACGCGCCATGCGGCGGTCAATCAAAATAGGGTTTAGCGGATGCGGCTTCCACGGCCCGATAAGCGCGGGAGCGTAGAAAACCACAAGAGTGTCAGAGGTGCTGCCATAGCCATCCCGGTTTGTGGCAAAGAGCCAAAGCCTCCCCTCATGATCGAGAAGCGTCGCGTCTGAGATCTCCCCCTCGATGAGGACGCTCTCCGCGACCCAGCGATCCGGAAACCCTACAGCCCGGTAGAGTGTAAGCTTTCCGCTAGAGCTTGCCTCCGGAAGCATCCAGATCGCGCCATCGCGCTCGAATACCTGGGGATAGGAAAGATGGTGCGGCTCCTCCAGCACGACCCGCGGCTCTTGTGGGGTTCCGTCGGAATTGAACGGCACAACGGAAATGACCGCCTTGCCGACGGCATGGACATAGTCTTCCACGAACACGAAGGAGCGGCCCTGCCACTGGAAAGGAAAGGGATCCGCATAGAAGCGATCGCCGGAATCCGGCAAAACCGACCAGCCAGTCCCCAGCCTGCCCGTCTCCGCCACTCCAAGTGCATCGGTAAAACGGTAGCCAACGCACCAATGTGCGTGACGGAAACGTGCACGCCGAAAGGCCTCCCGGCCGAGCCGCGGCAAGGATTTGGCCAAATAGGCGGCAGCGAACTGCATTGCTGTACCCTCGCCGTTCCGGGTCGTTTCGGGCGCTCGCTTCTCGCCCGTGAGTCGGCCTTCGATAAAGGCACGAACCACTGAAACAGCCAACGTTATCGCGCGAGCAAGGACATCCTCGATGCCAAATGCCGCAGATTCCCGCTTGTCAATCATCGGCCATGCGCGCCCCACCACGACCGTGTGATCAAGAACGGCCTCAATCACCGGCAAATCGCCCGCCGCCACCGCCAAGGCAGCCGACAGGTCGAAACGGGCCCCGTCGAAGGTCAGCAGGATGGTGGGAACGTCAGACGGCGCGGCATCGCCCGCGAGATCCAGCCGCAGGGCCGCAACACGGCTGCGAGGGCTCGCCGGAATTTCTGGTTGGGGAGCAGAAAGCCCCGGAGCGGTTCGGCGAAAAAGACGCCGTTCGAGAGCGAAAATTGCATTCACCGCGGCTGGCCAGCTCGGTGAGCCAAGCTGCTGCAGCACGGCGACATCGTAACCCTCCGCCTGAAGTCGCTCGATGACCATCCCCTGCCAACGGCGAGGAGCGGATCGTGGAACGATGATATCGATCGGTAGCATGGCGCTTCCCATCCGCGGCTGTATCACGCGGGTTTTCCGGGGCTGGAGAGGCTATGATTTGGCTAAAAAGCTTACATTCGCGTTACTCTCGAATTTCGGGCACGAATCAAGTGCACGTGATTCTGGCGGGCGATCTTCGCTCTCGTAGACAAGAATGCACTGCATTCTCCGGTTCTCTGGATGAGCCATTGAGCCGACTGAAAAATGCATTGGATCAACGGGGCAAGCTCAAGACTTCTGCGGTCGCACCGACAATGCAAGGCCTGGTCCAGTTGGATCGATCCGATTGAGTGATGAAGGTGCTTTGGGAAGCGGGTGCCACCGCGTCTCAAAAACCCGGTGTCAATCAGTGCGTTTCCAGGCATCCACAAGAGCATCCAGGCGAACGCACCGTTGACCAGTCGTCGCAGCGGAGCACACCGAACGAACCATCCGCAACATTGAAACAGCCGCCTGTTGATCAGTCGAAAGAGACTGGTGCATACGCGTTGCCCTCGTCGCTGACTTTATGCATGGCCTCAAAATGCATGGCCTCAAATCTTCGGTGCGATCATCTCGAACCGGTCGTGAATCGGAGCGCGGGCGCCCTCCGCTCAGCCGGGCACATGCATGAATCGCAGCCGGATCGATATGCAGACGATCATCGACAGCCCTCTCCCGGATCGGTCGTGAGGCCGACCACCCTATTGCACGGTTAAAAAACAGAGACACCGGCCGACACCCGAAGATCGGATGCTGGTCGGTGGGCAGGATTCGGGGCTCTTCCGCTGCGAAGACGGCGTGTATTACCGCATCATGGCGGCGACATTGCCGCCATCGACGGTGATGACCGCGCCCGTGCTGGTGCGGGCTTTGGCGAGATGGACGAAGGCGGCTGCGACGTCATTGCCTGTCACCTCACGATGCACGAGATTGCCCCGCATGTAGGCTTCCGGTGTCATGCCGCGTGCGCGGCTGCGATCCTCGACCATCTGGTCGGTCATCAGGCCGGTGCGGATACGATCGGCATTGACCGCATTGGAGGTGATGCCGTCGGCACCATGCTCGACGGCATACTGCCGCATCAATGCCATCAATGCCGCCTTCGATGTACCGTACGGGCCGAAATCCGGGCCTGGGTTGATCGCCTGCTTCGACACATTGAAGACAAGCGCGCCACCGGTTCCCTGCTCCTTCATGATCCGCACGGCACCACGCGCCATGTAATGATGTCCCCAGAAATTCAATGCGAACGCTTTCTGGAGCAATTCGTCGCTGACATCGACCATCGCACCCTGGAAGGCAGCGCCGGCATTCGAGATGATGATATCGACGCCGCCGAAGTGGACGGCAACCTTGGCAAGCGCCGCATCCACCTCTTCAGGCTTGGTCACGTCACACACGAGGCCGATACCGCCCAACCGCTTGGCTTCCTTTTTCAAGGTATCCTCGGCCAGATCAAGCAGCACAATCTCGGCGCCTTCGGCATGCAGAGCCTCGGCGATCGATAATCCGAGGCCGCCTGCGCCGCCGGTGATCACAGCCACCTGCCGTGTCAGCGGCTTTTCCGCCTGTTTGGCAAGCTTGACCTGCTCCAGCGACCAGTACTCGATATCGAACAGATGTTCTTCCGACAGCGCCTCGAAGCGTTCGATGCCTTCGGCATTACGGATGACGTTGATCGTTGCCTCGGCGACATCCGCGCCGACGTTGGAGGCCTTCTTCGTCGGGCCTGCGGCAAACAGACCAACGCCCGCCACATAGAAGACACGAGGCATCGGGTCCAGCATGCGCTTGTTGCCGCCGACACGTGCATTGTTGCGTTCGAAATAGGCTTTGTACTCGGCCTTGTAGGCCGCTATCGCCTCATGCACACCCGCCGTCCACGCAGCCATGTCCCCTGCAACGGGGGCGGGCAACGCCACGCCGAACCGCTTGATGTGGATGACATGCTCAGGCGTCGCATTGCCGCGACGGACCAGATCAGAAACGTTGGCCGCGTTGCAGAAATCCAGCACGTCGGGAGTGGATCGATGTTCCAAAACAAAACGGCGCGGCAGGCCCTCGATACCGGTATCAAGAGCGATGGCACCGCGCAGAACCGGGGCGATTTCCGCAGCAGTCGCAAGATGTTCCGGCTGTTTGACGATGGTGAACGGGCGCGGATTGCCCTGTGAAATGCGACGTTCCGCCTTGTCGATGGCCGCGATCATCTTCTCGTAGGACTCACGCGGATCGTCCGACCAGCTGAAGATGCCGTGTTTCAGCAGGATCATGCCATCGCCGCCCGGATTGGCGCGGAATGCCTCGTCGCAGGCCTTTGCAAGATCGAATCCCGGCATCACGTAGGGCACGATGATCGAATCGGGGAACAGTTCGCGTACCAGGTCTTCACCATGCGGCTGGTTGGTCAGCGACACGATTGCGTTGGCATGAGTATGGTCGATGTGCCGGAAAGGCAGGTTTGCGTGCAGAATCGCTTCGACCGAAGGGTTCGGCGCGGCCGGATCCATCAGTAACCGGCGCTGAAGCATCACCATATCGTCGTCGCTCAGCGTTGGGAATTTCACCATCGCCTGAAGCGGCTGGAGGCGAACCGCCGGCAGGCCCGCCGGCTCGATCGTGCCCATATCCCAACCGCTGCCCTTGACGCACAGGACGTCAACCTCGGTTCCGTCCATCTCGATGAACGTCGTCTTGACCGAGGTATTCCCGCCGCCGTGCAGAACCAGTTCCGGATCACACCCGAGAAGACGGGTCGTATAGGTGCGGATGGCGAGATCGCGATTGACGCCAGCCGCAACATAGGCGTCGACGACGCGCGTGAATTCTGTATCTGACCATCTGGACTTCATGCAAGGCTCCTGTGCTGACCACGCGGTTCGATCTGCCGCGCGGGGTATGGAAGAGGGAAAATGGGCCGCAGTGCTACGGCCGACGCGATCCCCGCAACGGTGTGAATACGGGAGGGAAGGATGGTACCGGAGCGTCGGAACCCGCCGCAGGCGACATTGCCGGCTGACATGTTCCGGACCACCAACGGCCAGCCTATGGCTGTCGATTGCATTTTGGCTCCTCCCATCATCTCGCAGAAACAAATGGCACCTCATGGTGTCTTTTGTCAATGTACGCGATAAATTTGTTTGACAAACGCCACCTGACAGGGTGAGGAGAGAGTTATGATAGTCCAGCGGAGCAATGGATAATGGACGCTGCGCGTGCAAACCGGTCGATCGGAGAGAGCATAGTCCTGCCGGCGGAGTTCGACGATGCTGTCGTTTGGGCGGCATGGCTCTATTATGTGGACCAGTTAACGCAGAGCGACATCGCCAAGATGATCGGCGTCTCAAGGGCGACGATCGTCAACTTCCTGCAGGAAGCTCGTGAACGTGGTCTCGTTTCCATCCGCATCAACACCGAGGTCGGCAGCCGCACCGGCATTGCCCGGCGCCTGAAGGATAAATTCGGCCTTGATGGGGCGCTCGTCATCCCCGCTGCGGATACCACGCCCCTCGTCCAACGGCTCGGGGAGGCAGGTGCCCGTCTTCTCGCCGACATGGTTCAGGAGGGCGATACGATCGGCGTGGCCTGGGGACAAACCGTACTTGCCGTGGCCGACTATATATCCCTGCCGGAACCGCTGGCTGGGCTGACCGTCGTCCAGGTATCGGGTAGCTCCATCGGCAACCCGGACTTCTCACCCGAGTTCTGCACCTCCTTGATGTCCAACCGTATCCATGCGCGCTGCGTCAACCTTTTGGCGCCGGCCCTACTCTCGACACCGGCGTTGAAGAGACAGCTTCTTGCCGAGCCGGTGCTCGTCAAACAGTTCGAGCTTATTCATTCGGCCAATATGATCCTGTTCGGTGTTGGCGACATTGGCCCCCAGACCTTGATGCGCTCTGCAAATATCGCCAACCAGGAAGAGATCGATCTCTATGAGGCCAATGGCGCGGTCGCCGTACTGATCTGCCGCTTCATCGATGCCGACGGCAATCCGGTGACTGGCGAGCTCGATGATCGCATGGTGGGGATAGAGCTGAACGAACTGGCCCAGGTCCCCCGCCGCCTCTGCGTTGCCGGCGGTGCGTTCAAGGTTCCGGCGATCCGCGCAACATTGAAGGGCGGTTTCGCCACCCATCTGGTGACCGACATCGCCACGGCGGAGATGCTGTTGGAATAGCCCGTGTGCCCGCTCGCCGTTCCATCCGGAAACAACGAGCAGGCCGGCTTTGCTCCCGGAGTGTGCCGTGTCAATTGGTCTTGACGCGGGCTGTCTTCATGAAATCCCAGGTCCCCTCGAACGAGACGATCCCGGCATCCGAGCCGAGCCCGGTTGCAACCAGCGCAGCCGACGCCTGTGCAAACTTCATCGCGGTTTCTGTGTCCATCTTATGATGAAGCGCGGCGATGAAGCCGGCATTGAAGGCATCACCGCAGCCGGTGGTATCGACAACATCGATCTCGAAGGCCGGCAGTTTCAAGCTATTCCGTTGTGCATCCATGAAGCAGACCCCATCACCGCCCATGGTGAACACGCAGTGCTTGACACCGAGATCGGTGAAGAAGCGCCCGGCGTCTTCAGCGGTCTTCTGGCCGGAGATCAGCATCGCCTCTTCCACTGACGGCATGAAGTAGTCGATATAGGGGAAAAGCGGACGGATGAGCGGCAGCGTCTTCTCGCTCGCGCCCAGCAGGTCGAAGGTTACAGTCCGGCCGTATCGCTTGGCTTCCTCAAGCAGAATACGGCTCGGCTCGCCGTCGAGGCGATCGAGCAGGCCGGTACCGCCGAGGTGAACGATCGGCGGCGCCAGAACGCGCTCGCGGGCATCTTCCGGAATCTCGAAATGTCCAGATGCACCGCGCACGTGCAGAGCAGGCCTTTCGCCATTGCGGCGGATGTTGAGGATGGTCGCAGATGTCGGCACGCCGGGGATGCGCTGCATTTCGGTTCTGTCGATGCCGAAACGATCCAGCGTGGCCAGAACGAAATCTGCTTTTTCATCGTCGCCAACAGCGCCGACGGCCAGGCAGTTGAGCCCCAGCTTTGCCAGATCCACCACCGTGCCGCCGGCGGTACCGGCAACGGTCAGACGAATCTCGTCGATGAACTCGACATTGCCCCCCGCCGGAATGCGGTCGACCGGCCGGCCGAGAATATCGAGAATGTAAAGTCCGATTACGGATACGTCGTGCACCATGCACTTAACCTCCCTGATGAAATCTGTCTCCCGAGGGACCTCTTATCCTGCCCACGGCCCTCGGAAGCCGAGCACATAAGCCATTCCGGTCAATTAGCGCCGGGGGCGTAGCGAAAACACGGTGCCAGCAAGAACGATGAAGATACCGACGATCACGAGCTGCCACGTGCTGGGAATCCCGACTAGAATCAGCACATTGCTGACCAACGTGATCAGCACCACCCCGAGCATCGTGCCAATGACGCTTCCCGACCCGCCCGTGATCCGCGCTCCGCCCAGAACAACGGCCGCGATGATCTCAAGTTCGGTTCCGGCAAGATCGAAAGGGTTTGCCAGGCGGTTGCTCGACACGTGCATGATCCCGGCGATGCCAGCCAGAAGCCCTGCATACGCAAAGACGAAGACATGAACGACGCGCAGATTGTAGCCGAGCCGCTCGGCGATACCGGGACTGCCGCCAACAGCATAGACAGCGCGGCCAATCAGCGTCCGCTGCAAGATCCACCACGTGATCACGGCAGCGACAAGCAGAACCAGCACCGAAGCCGGGAGCACGGAGATCATGCCATTGGCGCTGTGATGGGTGAACAGCGCCAGCTTGCCGAAAGTTTCCATCGAAACCGGGATATTCATGAACAATGCTGTGCCGACAAAGGTCAGCAGGAAACTGCGGATGACATATTGCGTGCCGATCGTCACGATCAGCGACGGCGCCCGTAGCGAATGAACGAGAAGTCCGTTGAGGGCGCCGAAACAGGCGCCTCCCGTCGCAGCCAGCACCAGAATGACCGGCATCGGCATGTCCGGAATCCAGTTGGTGACCAGCATGGTGACGGAATACATCACGAAAGCCGCAATGGCCGTGAAGGAAACGTCGATGCCGCCCGATGCCAACACCACCAGCACGCCCAGTGCAAACAGGCCGCGCACCGTGGAGGCGCGCAGGATGTCGAACAGGTTTGCAACCTGCCAGAAATCCGGATTGATCGTGCCGACCACCACGCAGACCAGCACGATCATGATCAATGTAAAGACCGGCGGATGACGTAGCAGCCAGTGCCAGATGCCGGCGGCAGACGGCTTGCCGACCGGCGCCGGAACGGTTGCAGTTGAAGTCACGTCGGTCATTGCCCTGTCCTTGCAGTCGTCTCTTGAACCAGCGCGCGGTAAAGCGTCTCCTCGACAAGCCCCTCGGCCTCGAAGGTCTCGACCACGCTGCCCTTGCACATCACCATGATCCGGTCGCAGTTTTGCAGAAGCTCCGGCAGGTCGTCGCTGATGATCACGACCCCCATACCTTCGTCCGCAAGGCGTTGAATGATCCGGAAAATCGTATCCTTGGATCCCACATCGACACCGACGGTCGGGCCGTGCAGGATCAATAGCTTCGGATTGATCGTCAGCCATCGGCCGATCAGGACGCGTTGCTGATTGCCCCCGGACAGGGACTGAACTCGATTGGCAACATCCGGCGTCGCCACCTGCAGATCCGCAATGGTGCGCTCCGCCAGTTCGCGGCTGCGGCGCCCATCGACGATGCCGAACACGTTGCGCAACCGGTCCAGCACCGGCATGACGATGTTTTCTTGGATCGATTTTTCCAGAAACAGCCCTTCCGAAAGACGGTCTTCCGGCACATAGCCGATGCCCGCGGCGATCGCGGCGGCGGGCGTTTTCGGCGTCACGTCAGCGCCATTGAGGCGAATGCGGCCGGTGTCCGCAGGAATGACGCCGGCCATGGCCAGCGCAAGTTCGTTGCGTCCGGAGTCCAACAGGCCGGTGATGCCAATCACCTCGCCGCGCCGCATGGTGAAGGAAACATCGGTGAAACCGTCGCGCCGCGATAGCTTGTCGACGGCCAGGAGATCGTCCCCCAATGCCGGCTGGTCGCGATAGCGCGCCTCGTCCAGCACCTTGCCGGTCATCCAGAAGGCCAGTTCCGTCTTGCTGTGATCGGCAATATCGCATTCAGCAACCTTGAGACCATCGCGCATGATCACGGCGCGACCACCGATCGACTTGCATTCGTCGAGCTTGTGGGTGACGAACAGCACCGCGACGCCCTTGGCGCGCAGACGATCGACCACGCCGATGAGGTTGTCCACTTCCCGTTTGGTCAGGGCGGTGGTCGGCTCGTCCATGATGACCAGCCTGGCATCCGACGCAATGGCCCGGGCGATAGCGATCAGCTGGCGCGTCGCAATCGGCAGTTCATCGGTGCGTGTCGAAAGGAATAGCCGGTTTGTCGGCAGGTTGACGGCTGTCAATGCCCGTTCCGCCGTCTGGCGCATCCTGCCAAGATCGAGACGGCGCGCGAGCTTTCCGGCAGAGGCGACGAGTTGCTGGGTCAAACCGACATTTTCCGCAACCGAGAGATTGGGCAGCAGCGACAGGTCTTGATAGACGGTCTCGATGCCGGCAGCCAGCGCCGCCACCGGCGTCAGTTTGCCGAGCGGTTTTCCATCGATCAGCAACTCACCCTTGTCCGCCGGCTGCGCACCCGAGAGAATTTTGATGAGCGTGCTCTTGCCGCAGCCATTCTCGCCCATGAGATGATAAATCTGGCCGGGTTCGATGGCAAAGCTGACGCCTTTCAAAGCCCGGACACCGCCAAAACTCTTCTGGACGTCACGGATTTCCAGAAAGGGAATCGCGGCTTTCGACGGCCCCGTATCGGGATGAGAGGCGTCCGTGGATTTGAGCTGCATGGCACGATCCTGATGAAGAGACATTCCTCGAACACTCGATTGCAACGCCGGGCTTCATCATGAAGCCCGGCGTTGCACAACAGCGTTCGATCAGAACGGATACTGCGAGTAGTTCGACTTGTTGACATCGACCCAGGCCTGGCCAACCAGGATCACGCCCTCACCGGCGCCCTTTTTGACGGTGACCTTCTCATAGCCAGGAACGCCGAGATCCATACCGTCCTTGATCTCTTCGCCCTTCAGAACCATGTCGGCGACCTTGTTCATCACGAAGCCTGCATCCTTCGGATCCCAGAAGCTGATGCCGTCGACGGCGCCTGATTCAAGGTAGGAACCGGTGTCCTTCGGCAGGCCAATACCGAACACGCATGTCTTGTCCTGCAGGCCAGCTTCCTCGACAGCACGGCCAATGCCGATCACGTCAACGGCCGACCCACCCTGGAAGCCCTTGATGTCGGGGTATTTGCGCAGGATTTCGCGCGCCTTTTCGTAGGCCTTGTTGGCGTCGTTGAAGGATTCGTTCTTCTCGGACACCAGCTCCATTTCCGGGTACTTCTTGGCATTTTCTGCGCCACCGTCAGCCCACTGGACATGGGTCAGGCTGCCGAGCGAACCCACGAAGGACGTCCACTTGCCGGATTTACCCATGCACTCGGCAATCTTTTCGTTGAAACGCGCACCGAATACCTTGTTGTCGAAGGCTTCGATATCGACCAGCGTGTTCTTCATGCTGTCGGCCTCGTGGGTCACGACCTTGATGCCGCGCTGTGCTGCGCGTTTCAGAACGCCTTCGAGTGCCGCGGCATCCATTGGAACGACAGCAATGGCACTGACCTTTTTGGCAACCAGATCCTCGATCAGACGGGCCTGCTGGGCGGCGTCTGCCTTGGCAGGTCCGATCTGGCTTGTGGTGACATCGGCATTGTCCTTGCCATAGGCAACGACACCTTCCTCCATGCGCGTGAACCAGTTTTCACCAGTCACCTTCACCACGGTGACGATGCTCGGCTTTTCTTCGGCGATAACGGCGGTCGCCGTTACCAATGCCCCCAGAGCAACCGTGCAGGCGGCGAGTTTGCGGATAATAGTCATTATTCCTCCCTAAGAACCTTCAAACATGGCACGAGCCGGCGCGCGAAGGCATCGCGCAGGCGCCAAAATGTGGGTCAGCCGCGCAAGGTCCTGAACCAGGCCTTCGGGTCAAACTCCGCCTGGGCTAGAAAGACGAGAAGCAGGACACCCCAGGCGAGGTCGCGGAAGAAATTGGAAATGTCCATGAAGTTGAAAAGGCTCGACAGCATCTGCAGTGCCGTGGCCGACAGCACGACGCAGATAACCCGGCCATAGCCACCTTCCGGGCGAACACCGGCCATGACGGCGATCAGAATGGCGATGAGAACATAGGAACTGCCGTAGTCCCACTTCACGCTCGATGTCCGAGCAGCGATGACGATACCGGCGACGGAAGCAAGCACACCGCAGGCCGTGTAGGTCACGAACAGAATACGCTTTTCCGGAATGCCGGCAAAACGCGCCGCCTTGGCATTGCTGCCCAGCAGAAGCAGGCGCAGGCCAAATGGACTGAAGCGCAGGACAACGCCGAGAACGAGAGCGACAACGAGGAAAAGAGCGAAACATTGCGGCACGCCGAGCATCGGCGTATTGCCAAAATTATCGAGCGGCTCGATATAACCGAGGCCGAGGGCCGAACCATTGGTCAGGGCCACTGCAAGGCCGGTAAAGAACAGCTGAGTGCCAAGAGTTGCAATGATCGGCGTGAGCCCAGCGCGCGCCACCAGCAGGCCGTTGAGCATGCCACCGGCAAGGCCGACCAGCAATGCCACGCCAGCGAAAGCCCAGCTGAACAGCAGCGGCGCATCATCCGCCGAAACGTGATCACGAACAACGATGTAAGCAAAGACGCCCGACAGGTTGGCAAGAGCGATGCCGGACAGATCGATGCCCCCATTGCCTGAGATCATCGCCAGCATGATACCGAGCGCCAGGAGCCCGAGTTCGGGAACTTGGGAAGCCATGGACTGGAGATTGTAGATATCCAGGAAGCTTGCCCCCACCAGGACGCCGCCGCCGACCAGAACCGCAATATTGACAATAGCCAAAAAGCCCAATTGGCGATCAACGCGAAACTGCAAGACACAATCCTCCACACTTGGCGAAATCGCAAACTGACATCTGCCGCGCCCGATTTCACCGATCGGAAGGCTGCATCTGACAAATTTCAGGCAGGTCCTCCAGACCCCACCCCAGCGATCACCAGCGCCTTCGCGCCGGTCGTGACATTTGCCAAATGTAATTGTGTATTGTCAATAGGGAAGTTCTCATGCGGTGCCGCATGGATTTTCCCATTGCATTTTGGGGGCAGAACAAGATGGTGCAGCTGCCGCTCTCCCCAGACGTTAGCGCACCCTGGTCAGTTATGAGGCGTTCTGCCTTGGGAGATCGGCGGCCCGGTTCAGGGACGGAGGAGGATTTTCCCCGGACTGTGCCCGGCTTTGATGTATTCGAGTGCTGCATCAGACAAGGGAATGTTTTCGGCGATCCGTATGCTCAGCACGCCGCCCGCAGTGAGGTTCGCAACCTGATGAAGCTCATCGCGGGGATGAACCATCCTATCCGCATCTCATCCCGCCGCTCGTAGCAGCATTTTCGCCAAGCCGACAGGTTAACGTACCGTGCCCACCCGAAGCATAGATCGCAGCACCGGGCTAAGTCCGGTGCTGCTTCGCGACACCCTTGATGAGCCAATTCCACGTATTCTCGAAATGCACATCGATGGCGTGCGCTTCCTTGAACTGATCACCTCCCATCATGGCGACGGAGGTCGGGAGTGCGACAAGACAGTGAATCAGGTGGCTGGCGATCGAACCGGCGTCGCCGCCGCCGATCGCGCCGTCCTGCTGCGCCTCATAAACGGCGTCAATTAATCGGCCCATGATCGGGTCAGGTTGAGGCGGTATCGGCCCCCTCTTCTCGAATACGACGGCTTCGCTGAAGGTGATGCGCTTGAATGCGATCAGATCGGGTTCCATGTTGATGTGCAGAAGTTCACACATAAGGGCTCGCAGCCGCTCCAGAGCGTTTCCGTCAGCGTGAGGCAAGTCCTTGAGCCGTGCGACGGCACGCTTGTGAGCGTTTTCAACCACAGCCTCAAACAAAGCCACCTTCGAAGGGAAGCGTCTGTAGACGGTGTCCTTGCCTGCTCCGCAATGCGAAGCGACTTGCTCCATTGACGTGCCGGCGAACCCCCTCTTGGCAAACAGCTCCGTCGCCGTTTCGATGATCCTTTCCGCCGCGGCATTCTGCATTTCCTTGGGAGGGCGACCTGATCTGACGATCATTTCCGACTTTCTCGATGCCATTCTCTCTCCCATTGCTCTGTTCACCACCTCTCTGAATACCTCCGTCGGAATTGCCAACATCAAAGTTGACACAGACTCTCATATTAACTGGACAGGACGGTCCCGTTTGATTATGAGCCTACCAGACATCGCAAGCTTCGACCATGGGGGCAATTCGTGAAGCACCGCCTTTCCGCAAAACACATCCTGACGGCATCAACCTTTCTCCTGGCCGTCACGCAAGCCTGGGCTCAGGAGCAGAGCACGCAACTGGCACCAATTGTCGTCCAAGGCGAGGGCGCAACCGACGATACGTCAGCCAGCGTTCTCGTCAAAACGGCAAGATCCGCGACCAAAACAGCGACACCTGTCGCGGAGACGCCACAATCCATAACGACCATCACGCGCAAGCAGATCGATGACCAGAACCCTCAGACGGTCGGAGAAGCCCTGCGCTATACCGCCGGCGTTCTCTCAGACAGGGATTCGAATTCCCGCTATGACTCCGTATTTCTGCGCGGCTTTGGCGCATTCGGGACGGCAACCAGCTACGTCAATTATCTCGATGGCCTAAAATTGCAGCGTGGACAGGCCTTCGCCACGCCCTCTATCGATCCGTTCTTCCTGGATCATGTGGATGTGTTGAAAGGACCGTCCGCGCTTCTCTATGGCCAGGTCAGCCCCGGCGGTCTCGTCAACCAGGTCAGCCGGACGCCATCCGACGTCCAGTCAAACGAGGTGCGGCTTGAGGCTGGAAGTGACCGGCGGGTTCAGAGCGGACTTTACTCCACCGGACCGCTCACATCCGATGGCACCTTGCAGTATGGACTTGGGGTGGTCGGCCGTTCCTCCGGCGCCCGCTATGACAACGTTGATGAGAAGCGTTTCGGTATCACGCCATCCCTGAAATGGCAGCCGGACGCCGATACCTCGTTGCTGATCTCTGGCTACTACCAACGCGATCCGGACGGGGGCTACTTCAATTCGCTCTATCCGAAATTTCTCGCGCCGTCCGGCTTAGCCGGTTACCTCGGCCGCGATTTCAATGTCGGAGATCCGGCATATGACAGCTTCGAACGCGAGCAATACGGAATAGGCTACCAGTTTGAGC
The DNA here is from genome assembly GCF_001687365.1 of Pararhizobium polonicum. GTDB lineage: Bacteria > Pseudomonadota > Alphaproteobacteria > Rhizobiales > Rhizobiaceae > Pararhizobium > Pararhizobium polonicum. Next base: position 422,582 of record NZ_LGLV01000006.1, on the reverse strand, counting down.
ACACGTTCGATGAGCGGGTAACGATCCGGTCCAACTTCCGGTATACGGGCGTGGAAGCCGACATGCGCTCCCTTCAGATGAACGGGCAGATGTCGAATGCAGGCATCATTCCCCGCTGGGCTGTTCATTCTATCGAGGACGTGTCAGGTTTTTCCTTCGACAACCAGGCCGAGTTCAGTTTCGAAACGGGCGCTGTCGAGCATACGCTTCTCACAGGCATAGACCTCCAGCACTCCAGCAGCAGCTGGCAATATCTGATAGGCGGTGCCACGCCACTTGATGTCACCAACCCCGTCTATGGCCAGCCAGTCGGTCCGTTCATGACGTTCACCAACACCAACCAGTCGCTTCGCCAGACCGGCATCTACGTGCAGGACCAGATCGAACTCGGCGGTCTTCGTGGCGTTTTTGGAATTCGTCAAGACTGGGCGGATCAGGATGCCGACAATCTCCTCAGCAGAACTTCATCTGAACGCTCGGATACGGCGACCAGCTATCGCGCGGGCCTGCTCTATCTGTTCGATAACGGCATAGCGCCCTATGCCAGCTACTCCACCTCATTCGAACCGTCCACCAGCACGGACGCGGTTGGCCGCCCGTTCAAGCCAACGGAAGCGCAACAATATGAAGTGGGCATCAAGTATCAGCCACCAGGGCTGGATGCCCTCTTCACGCTCTCCGCTTTCGATATCCGCCAGCAAAACGTCGTTTACTACAACGCCTCGAAGCTCGCGAACGAACAGCAGGGCGAGATTCATTCTCGCGGCCTCGAATTCGAAGCGAGAGGAAATCTTGCCAGCAATGTCGAACTGATTGCCGCACTTTCCCTGCTCGACACAGAGGTTTCCGAATCCGGCATTGCATCCATCATAGGCAACCGTCCGCAAGCCGTGCCACGCTATTATGGTTCGCTCTGGGCAAATTACACGATCGATTCCGGCGCGCTGGAAGGACTGAGCATCGGTGGTGGCGTGCGTTTCGTCGGGTCCAGCTACAGTGATGATGCCAATACGGTGAAGGCCGACGGATATACGTTGCTCGACACCGCATTGCGCTATGATTTTGGTGTCAAGAATCCAAATCTGAAGGGGCTTCAGGCGACGCTGAACGTCACCAACCTGTTCGACAAGGAATATTACTCCTCTTGCAGTTCCGAATATTATTGCCAGTACGGAAACGGCCGGACCGCTCTGGCAGGTCTGAAATACAAGTGGTGAGGTGAAAGTGCCTATAACGAGACGTCAATTATGCGCCTCCCTCGCGACCACGGCCCTTTTTGCCGGAATCGGACCGGTCGTGGCCGGACAACCAATCACGGTTGTCGATATGGCGGGGCGCGAGGTGCATCTGTCCGCACTCCCTCAACGGATAATACTGCTGGAGGGACACGATCTTCTGACCATGTCTCTCCTGCATCCCGATCCTGCATCACTGGTGGTGGGCTGGGCGGCCGTCGATCGCATCGACAGCGAACGTTTGCAGACGCAGTTGCTGAATGGTCACCAGGTTTCAGTTGTCGGCAAGCAAACTCCCGACACCGTGTCGCTTGAGGGGTTGATCAGTCTCGCGCCGGATCTGATCGTCACCACCGCCTTCATGACACCGCAGGGCGATGCCGATCCCCTGGTGGAACGCCTGAAGCAGCTCGGTATCCCGGTCGTCTTCAGTGATGCCTCAAGCAATACGCTGGCCGATGAACAAGAAACCGATCGGGTCAGCGCACTCGACGCCTCCATGCAAATGTGGGGTGCGCTTCTCGGCGCTACGGCGAAGGCGGATGCATTCATATCCTTCTTCGACAGGGAAATGACGGGGATCACTACACGCGTTTCGGGCGCGCCCACTGTAACAACCTATCTGGAGGTTCAATCCACGCCCGACGATTGCTGCTGGGCCGCCGGACGGAAAGTCTGGGGCGAGCTGCTGGCTCTAGCCGGAGGTCAACCACTGCCCGGCGTGACTGCGCCGTGGTTCGAGAAGCTATCCCTCGAATATCTCCTGTCCACACCGCATGACGTCTATATCGCGTCAGGCGGTGGATGGGCATCGGGCAACCGGCCCGCGATCGGCCCGGGAATCGATCCGAAGCTGGGCCAGGAAGGTTTACAACGATTGATAGATGGCCGGGTTGGTTTCAGTCAGCTTACGAGTGTTCGCAACAAACGCGTCCATGGTATTTGGACAGGGCTGATCACCAATCTACCTCTTCATGTCGTGTTCGTGGCACTAGCCGCCAAATGGCTTCACCCCGAGCAGTGCGCCGATCTCGATCCGGCAGCCATTCTCACCGTCATCAATCGCGAGTTCGCCGCGTTCCCCATCGAGGGGCCGCTGTGGGCTTCGGTCTGAGTTCACGGAGCCACTCCAAATGTCCCTGACTGTCGGAAAACGATATCGCGCAAGCGCGATCGTACAATTTGCCAGGATCGACGAATACGTCGATCCGATCGTCGATTCGATCGCCACACACGACATGAGCGTCGAAGAGGCGGATGGGGTCCACCATATCCGGTCGCCCTTCGGTAACGCCACATTTGAAACTATCAAGGGCGGCTTTCGGCTGAAAGTTGAATCCCCCGATCCGGGAGGGCTTAATCGCCTGAAGCATGCGCTTGTCGGCCCGATCGGCTTTATCGCCGCGCAAGAGAAGCTGGAAATCCATTGGCAAGGCGACCATGCGGAACCGGCTTTGCCCGACGATCTTCGCATCTTGCATGTGGAAACGATCGAAGACATTGCTCCCCGCATGCGCCGGATAACGTTTCGAGGGCAGAATCTCGAACGATATGATCGCGACGACCAGCTGCACTGTCGGCTCATTTTCCAGCAGCGCGATGTGGCAGAACCCCTGTGGCCGATGCTCGACCAGCGCGGCCATGTGGTGTGGCTCGGCAATGCCGCGGTGCCGATGCGGGTCTATACGATCCGGCAGATTGACACGGCAAAGCAGGAAATCTCCATCGACTTTGCCCTCCACGCCAACCCCGGCCCTGCGACACTATGGGCGATGGATGCGCGAAAGGGCGACATCGTGGGGATTCTGGGCCCTGCCGCCAATGGTCCAAGACATGCTGAGTTCTATGTTCTGCTGGGGGACGAGACGGCATTGCCAGGCATCTCGCGTATCCTGGAGAACCTGCCCGAGACAGCAACCGGTCAAGCTTTCATCGAGGTGGATACGAAAGCCGACGAGTTACCGCTTCACTGTCCCGGCGGTGTGTCGATCTTCTGGCTGCACCGCAACGGCGCCGCCCCCGGCACGACGACCTTGCTGAAGGATGCTCTCAGCTCCGTGCAATGGCCTGAAAACCCAGACAAGAGCTTTGTCTGGGGCGGATGCGAGCACCGGACGTTCAGTGCCATTTACCGGCACCTGAAGCAGGATATCGGGCTTTCCCGGGATCGGTTCGTGCTCTACTCGCACTGGCATCGGTCTCTGAGCGAGGAAGACATTATTGCCAGAGGGGCCGTCGCGTATCTGCCTCAGTGAAAGTTCCCGCCGTTAGCAAAGATCGTGTCCCTGGATTTGGCCTGCTTCCGTTCCCAGACAGGTTAAAGCACTTCACGCCTTGACGGGACATGAGTTGCTGTCCCACGGAATCGCAGCGAGGTCCAAGCGTCACCATTTGAAAAACGGGTACACGGGGCAGACTCGCCGCATGCCGTTGCACCCGTGCGATTGGCCAATTTCGCCCGTTTTTTCCGATGGCTGTATGGCTGCTTATTGCAAGCCCTCCTGCAAACCCACCTTGTCAGCAAGAATAGCGGCGGCCTCGTTCAGCAGAACATCTTTTGCGTTTCTGCGGGCATTTTCAATGGCAATATCAGCACTCAGACTGCGCTCGTTCGCCTGCAGGCCGTCATCTCCACCAAGATCCAAGCCATCGTTTGTTTGTGCCCGTGCCTTGAGACGCGCTTTTCGAGCAGCCAGTTCGTTTCGGCGTTCGGTTAGATTGAGAGAGATAGTGCCTTTCTCCCGCTGCGCTTTCAGTTCGGCAGCATCTTCCACGAAGCGTTGAAAATCACGATCGTTTCGCACCCGGGCATCATGGAGACTTTGCAGTTTCGGCAGCAAAGCCGCCATATTACCGGTGGGCGCATAGTTTACAGGCTTGATCTGTGTCCACGGCAGAGCGTTGTCATAGCTTGCTTCACCAAAGTTCTTCGGGTCCGAAAGGCCCGGCAAGCTGATATCAGGTGTTACGCCGCGCAGCTGCGTCGTACCACCGTTCACACGGAAAAACTGGGCGATCGTCAATTTCAGTTCACCGAATTTCGGTTTGCCGTTGTTCGCCGCCTTGTCAAGATTGACCACGGTTTGCACGGTGCCTTTGCCAAAACTGGGTTCGCCGACGATCACGCCACGGCCGTAGTCCTGTATCGCTGCGGCAAAAATCTCGGAAGCCGACGCCGAACCGCGATTGATCAAGACGCCAACCGGACCTGTCCAGGCAGGCACCGGAAGATCGTCCCGTCCGACTGCAATTTTACCGTCGGCGCCGCGCTGCTGGACCACCGGGCCTTTGCCGACGAACAGACCTGTCAAATCAATCGCCTCGGTCAACGACCCGCCGCCATTGTCGCGCAAATCGATCACAACCCCATCGACGCCGTCTTTCTTCAGTTCACCGAGAAGCTTGGCGACATCGCGGCTTGCGCTTCTGTAGTCCGGCTCGCCTTTTCGTCGCGCTTCGAAATCTTCATAAAACGCCGGCAGGGTAATGATACCGATTTTGCGCGTTGCCTCGCCATCCTTTATAGGCAGGATGGTTTTGCTGGCGGCCTGCTTTTCGAGGCTTATCTTGTCGCGCGTCAGGCTGATGAGACGATGGCCGCCATCTGGCCCGACATCCGCCGGCAGGATGTCCAATCGGACGACAGAATCTTTTTTCCCGCGTATCATTTGCACGATTTCATCAAGGCGCGTGCCCACCACTTCCTTTACCGGGCCGTCCTTGCCTTGACCAACGCCGATAATGCGGTCTCCGACCGCGAGCTTGCCGGACAATTGCGCCGGGCCACCCGGCACGAGCTCACGGATCGTCGTGTAGTCGTCGCGTTCCTGCAAGACCGCACCGATACCAACCAGCGACAGCTTCATGGAAATATCGAACTCAGCCGCGGCTCTCGCGCCGAAATAGTCCGTGTGCGGGTCAACGGACGTCGTATAGGCATCCATGAACGACTGGAAAACGTCGTCGCTCTTATACTTGAAAGCGCGCTCGAGGGAATTTTGATAGCGTCTGTCGAGCGTGTCGCGAATAACCGCATCAGTTTTGCCCGCCAGTTTCAGCCGCAGCCAATCGCCTTTGACGCGTTTGCGCCAGAGATCATCGCTTTCGGCTTCGGATTGCGGCCAAGGGGCTTCGTCGCGCAACAAGGAATAGGTTTCCTGCCCACTGAAATCGAAGTTTTGTTTGAGCAAGTTGCGCGCATATTCCATACGGCCAACAACGCGCTGCTCATACACGTTGAAAATTGAAAACGGGATCCGCAGGTCTTCCCGTTTGATGGCGTCATCAATCTTGGTGCTGTTCGTCATGAACTTGTCGATGTCTGCCTGCAGGAACAGCACTCGATCCGGATCCAGCGATTTAATGAATCGGGCCATAATCTTGGCCGACAAGGCATCATCGAGCGGAACGGGCTTGTAACCGAAACGCGTCAGAAACTGCGCGCTCAAACGGGCGGCTTGCGCCTGCTGCTGTAATGGCGCCAAAACGGGTGGCGATTTGACTTCCAGAGCATATGCGGAGGGTGCGATTGCCAGGAAAACGCCAAGCACGCCGTATTGTATACGCATTCAGATTTGATCCATTTTCAATGTCGTATCGTCAATGAGTGATGTTGGTGGAACAATTATGGTTTTTTGGCAACGAACAGAGAGGCACTTCTTCGTGATCTGAAAACGCCGAGGCCACAATCGTCGCTGAATGAAAGGTCCGTGGCAAGTCACGGTCAGGATAATCGACAGTTGGAAATCCCAATTTGGGTAAAGCCTTCGAGTTGGGGAACATAAGTTTTATGGGCACTTCTCCCCTAAAAGTATATCGAGGCTCCCTAAAATAGCCCGCCATTGGCATCAATCACTGCACCCGTCATATAACTGGCATCCGGCGATAGAAGAAAGGAAATGACGCTCGCAATCTCGGCAGGATCAGCGAAACGTTGCATCGGGGTACGCTGTCTGTAGGCCGACCGGCCCGGTTCGGGAATCCGATCTGCCATTGGACCTTCAATCACCCCCGGCGCAACGGCATTAACCCGAACACCCTGCCCCGCCAATTGTCTCCCGAGCCCGCGCGTTGCCTGAAGGAGTGCGGCCTTTGATGCGGCATACACAATGTCATGCCCAGGTTCCCGGCCGGCAACCGAGGCCACATTTACGATCGACGCCTTGAGCCCTCTCGCAATCGCGTTCTTTGCGAACAGGGTAGACAACAGAAGAGGCGCACGCAAATTTACACCCAGTGTCAGGCTGGTTTCGTCATCGGTGACGTCATCCCACGATCGCCCGAGGAAAACGCCCGCGTTGTTAACGAGTGCGTGTAAATCACCGTAATCGTCGATGATGGACTGGAAGCCTGTGCGGATTTGCGATGCGTCCGTCAGATCAATCAAAACTGTCTTGCAGGATGCGCTTGGCTGGCGGTCAATCCCAATAACATTCCAGCCAGAGCCCTTCAGATTTGCAGATATTGCAGCACCAAGCGTCCCGGAAACGCCGGTTACAACGACATTCTTATTGCTATTCATTGATTGTGCCCGACCATCCAAAAGACGTGCATTGGAGATGTGTTGGCTTCAGTACTAAGCAGCGTTTTTGCCTGTTGCAAGGGGCCGATACATTCCATATCGCGCTGTCTACCCTCGACAACAGCGACAGGGTCAAGCTGGAGTTCCGCCGGCCAAGTGTGCGTGAGAGCTTGAACGCCAAGCTTTTGATCGACAAGAACAACACATCGATCCGTGCGACCGTCAAAGCCCCACGTTCGGCACCCGACTGCTGCTCGTGATCGAGGTCACGGCACTTGTCTGAGCCGCCGGGCATTTCACTGCACACGAGCCGGCGCGCGGGCCTTTTTTTCGTGATCAGGCCGTTTTGAGCACGTCGCCCAGCGCATCCAGAAGCATATCCGCGTTTTCCCGCGAGAAGACGAGCGGCGGACGGATTTTCAGGATATTGGCATTGGGGCCGGAGGCGCTGATCAGGATGCGGCGGTCGCGCAGGCCGTTGACGATGCGGGTCGTCAAAGCGGAATCCGGGCGCTTTGTGGCCGGGTCGTCGATGATTTCGACCCCGATGAACAGACCGGAGCCGCGTACGTCGCCAATGGCTGGGTGGGACAGGTTCCTGAGGCCGTCCATCAGGTAACGGCCTACTTCCAGTGCATTCTGTTGCAGGCCCTCGATGCGGATCGTATCGAGCACCGCCTTGCCGGCTGCGGCGGCGATGGGATTGCCGCCGAAGGTGTTGAAATAGCGGGCGCGCGGGCCGAATTCGGCAATGACCTCCGGGCGCAGCACGATACCCGCCATCGGATAGCCATTGCCCATCGGCTTGCCGATCGTCACCATATCGGGCGAAACGCCGTGACGCTCGAACCCCCACATGGTTTCACCTGTGCGGCCAAAGCCGGGCTGCACTTCATCGGCGATGAAAAGGCCGCCAGCTTGGTGGATCGCGTCCACCGCCGGCTTCAGAAACCCCTTTGGCCCGGCGAAGATCCCGTCGCTCGAGAAGATCGTGTCGGTGATCAGCATGGCCGGTTTGATGCCGTGGCGCTTCAGGTCGGCGATGGCCGCGGACACATCGCGGCCGAACTTTTCCATCACCTCTTCCGGCGAATGACGATAGCTGTCGGGGGCGGGTACGGTACGCACATGGGGACCGAGCGTCACGGACTCGCCGAGCGAGGGGGAGAACTCCGCCACCGCGCTCGTCAGGCCGTGATAGGCAAGCTCGGTGGCGATGATGCCCGTACCACCGGTGACATGGCGGGCGATGCGCACCGCAAGATCGTTTGCCTCGCTCCCCGTGCAGGTGAACATGGCCTGACTGAGCGCTTCGGGGAATGTCGCTGTCAGCGTCTCGGCATAGTCGACAATGCCTTCGTGCAGGTAGCGCGTGTGAGTGTTGAGGATTGCGGTCTGCTTGGTGATCGCCTCCACCACGCGCGGATGGCAATGTCCAAGCGAGGCGACGTTGTTGTAGGCGTCGAGGTATTTCTCGCCGGCAACGTCATAGAGAAAGACACCTTCGCCGCGCACCAGATGCAACGGCTTTTCGTAGAAAAGACGGTAGGCGGGCCCGAGCACCTTTTCCCGGCGCGCAATCAGCGCCCGTTCGGTCTCGTCCAGCCGTTCAAAATCCTCACGCGAGAAAGCGTTTACCATCGACATGATTCAGGCCTCGGAAAGGTTGGGCGCGAGCGTCTTCAGCCCCGCCGGTGTTAGATCGGATATATTGAGAAGCCCCTGCCAGGCGGAGGCGTGGTTGCGCATGATGTAATCGTGGTTCTCCGGAAAGCGCGCCGAGCGCCATTCGGCGATGATGATTGACATCGCCAGTCGCGCCCGGGTGAGGATCGGCAGGAGTTCCATTTCGGCGGCTTCCAGCGTGCGCGCCGACAGGAAGCCCTCCAGGAAGGCACCGGTGCGCGCCGCCCAGTTCTCCGTCGCCAGATGATAGGACAGTGCGACGGCGAGATCATTGACGAGCGGCCCGTGCACCATATCGCCAAAATCGATGACGCCGACGACCTCGGTGGGCTTTGCCGGGTCGAGAAGGATATTATGCGGATTGAAGTCGTTGTGGATGATCTGGCGCCGAGTAAGCCCCGCAATTGCGGGCAACGCACGCTCGAATTCGAGAAGCACGGCTTCCACCTGCGCGCGGCGTTCGGGTGCGACGTGGTCGACGACGGCGGCAAGGTCCAGCGTGTGGGAGATATCCCACATCAGCTTTCCGGCGGGGGGCCGTCCGTTATAGCCCTCAAGACCGAGGCCAAGCTCCGCCAATGCCCGGCCGACATTGCGGCTCTGCGCCACGCAGGCGAGCGTCCGGTACTGCAACTCGCCACGGAGGAAGGTCAGGAGGCGCATAATGCGCGGGCCGTCCGACCTGGCCAGCGTATGGCTCCGTTCATCGTTCTTCGTCGCGACAAGCCGGGGCACAGGAACCGCAGGAGCGGCCGATGCCAGATGCAGCAGCGCACCGTCCTGGAAATCGAGTGCTGCCGGGTCTTCTGCGGGATTGGCGATCTTGAGGACGAACTCGGTTCCATCGTTGCGAATGAACAGAAAGGTCTCGTCGCGCTCGCTGGAAAGCCGCTTTACCGTACCAGCAAGGCCATAGATCTCCGCGACCGCTGTCTCGGCATCGGCGAGCGATGTCGGATTCCATGTCGCCGACATGGAATCCGTTTTCTGGGTGGCGGACGATGGCTCCGTCATGCTTGCTCCGTTGCGCGCGGTTTCCCGCATTTTCCTGATCGCCATCCCGTTTCGACGGGTTCTGTCACCCGTTGAAAGAATGGTTTGGCCGCCTTGCACTGATGTCGTGGCTGACGAAAGATGCCTGCCACGGCAGAGCATACTTGAAACACACCGAAAAAGATGCATCAAGTATCCTATTATTCGATTTTGCGGATCATTTCCATGCCCGAATTCACCACCTTGGAACATGAAAACCTGAACAGCACCGTCTATAGCGCACTGTGCGATGCTTTGATCCAGGGGCGGTTCCAGCCCGGCGACCGGTTGAAGATCCGCGATCTCGCCGAGCAGTTCGGCACGAGCGTCACACCGATCCGTGACGCCATCCTGCGGCTTGCCAATGACGAAGCGATCATCTTCCGTTCGCCGCGCGACATCCGCATTCCGGGCCTGAGCGAAAGCCGGTACCGGGAGATCCGGGCGATCCGAATCCGGCTGGAGGGGCTGGCCGCGGAAACTGCCGCGCAGGTGGCAACCAGCGCGGATATCGAGGTTCTGGAGCGAATTTTGCGTGAAAACGAGCAGGCAATCGACGCCGGAGACCGATTGAAAGGGACAGAACTCAACCAGGCCTTCCATTTTATGCTGCCACAGATCGCCGGACTACCGGTTCTGAACGGCATCCTGCGGCGGCTCTGGCTGCAGATGGGGCCTCACATTTCCGATGCCTATGTTCAGGGCGGTCGAGCGATGATCGATCATCATTATCCCGTCATCGAAGCTCTGAAACGGCACGATTCGCCGGCCGCTTCCATGGCGATCGTTGATGATATCCTGCTGGGAGGCAAGCCTATTTTGGAACGCATCGAGCGGGGTGAGGAGCGGCAGACAAGAAAGGCCTAGGCCTTTCGCGAGAGGAGGCTTGCATTTCGCGAGCCTCCCATTACGATGTATCAAGCATCAACGGAGAATGCGCGCATGACCGAAGAACGCCGCTACATGTTGCTGACGGGCGCGAGCCGCGGCATCGGCCATGCAACGGTGAAGCTCTTCCAGTCGAAGGGCTGGCGCATCCTCACCGTGTCACGCCAGCCGTTCTCCGAGGAATGTGCCTGGCCGTCCGCCCGCGAGAGCCACATCCAGGCAGACCTGGCGGACCTCTCGCAGATCGACCACCTCGCAGCGACCGTGCGCGAGCGCCTACCGAACGGCCAATTGCATGCCCTCGTCAACAATGCCGGCATTTCGCCGAAGGGGCCGGAAAAGAGCCGCCTTGGCGTGATGGGCACGGACGCGGACATCTGGACGCAGGTGCTCAATGTCAATGTCGTCTCAACGGCGCTGATCGCCCGCGCGCTCATGCCGGAGCTTGAAGCGGCGAAGGGGTCGATCGTCAACGTCACCTCCATTGCCGGAACACGTGTCCATCCCTTTGCCGGTGTCGCCTATGCGGCTTCCAAGGCGGCCCTCGGCTCGCTGACACGGGAAATGGCACATGAATTTGGCCGCCGCGGGGTCAGGGCGAACGCCATCGCGCCAGGTGAGATCCAGACCTCGATCCTGTCTCCAGGAACGGATGAATTGGTGGCCGCGGAGGTTCCGATGGGAAGACTGGGCGAACCGCGCGAAGTCGCGGAAACCATCTATTTTCTCTGCACGGAGCCATCGTCCTACATCAACGGCGCTGAAATCCACATCAACGGAGGGCAGCACGTCTGACAATGGTCAAAAGGGGAAATCCCTGCTGACCGGCAATGACCGGAATGCATCGATCGGTTGAGGCGCCCAGGGGAAAAGGGTGCAACGACCGGAGAGAGTGAATGCCGCCGATACGCCAAAGGTGAGGGTGGCACCAACAGTTCGCGTGGGCCGGCAGGTCGCCAGTTCGCGTGACTTTGTCATCGGAGCCGGGCCATCCGGTTCCTTCGCTAACGAAGAAAAGGGGAATGCAATGAAGACTTTCATGAAACCCGGGATTCTGACGGTCGCGGCCGTCGTGCTGTCCGCCAACCTTGTCGCGCCGGTTTTTGCGCGGGACCTGACCGTCGTCTCCTGGGGTGGCAACTATCAGGATGCGCAGCGCAACATCTACTTCAAGCCTTTCTCTGAGAAAACCGGCAAGCCGGTGCTCGATGAAGCCTGGGATGGCGGCATCGGTGTCATCCAGTCGAAGGTCAAGGCCGGCACGCCGAACTGGGATGCCGTGCAGGTGGAAGCCGAAGAGCTGGCGCTTGGCTGTGCAGACGGTCTCTACGAAAAGATCGACTGGGACAAGATGGGCGGCAAGGACAAATTCCTCGATTCCGCCGTGAATGACTGCGGCGTCGGCGCCATCGTATGGTCGACGGCGATCGCCTATGACGGCGACAAGCTGAAGGAAGGCCCGACCTCCTGGGCGGACTTCTGGAACATCGAGAAGTTCCCCGGCAAGCGTTCGCTGCGCAAGGGGCCAAAATACACGCTCGAATTCGCACTGCTTGCCGACGGCGTCTCGAAGGATGAACTCTATGATGTGCTGGCGACCGATGAGGGTGTAGAGCGCGCCTTCAAAAAACTCGACGAACTGAAGCCAAACATCGTCTGGTGGGAATCCGGCGCCCAGCCGCTGCAGTTCCTCGCCTCCGGCGAAGTGACGATGGCATCGGCCTATAACGGCCGCATCACCGGCATCAACCGCTCCGAAGGCAAGAACTTCAAGGTCGTCTTCCCGGGCAGCATTTACGCCGTCGACAGCTGGGTGGTCTTGAAAGACGCCGAGAACAAGGACGCCGCGCAAGACTTCATCGCTTTCGCAAGCCTGCCCGAGAACCAGGTGAAACTGCCGGAATTCGTGGCCTACGGCCTGCCGAACAAGGAAGCCGCCGCACAGGTTCCGGCAGAATTGTCCAAGGACCTGCCGACCGACGCGGCGAATATGACGGACTCCATTTCGCTCAATGTCGATTTCTGGATCGACAATGCGGAAACGCTGACGCAGCGCTTCAACGCCTGGCTGGCCCAGTAGAAACATCAACGGTGGAGGGCGCCCGAACCGGGCGCCCTTCCTGTCTGGCTGGATGCGTCCCTGCGGGTTTCCCACATTGCGCAACCTTCGCCCCTCGTGATGGAGTCTTCCGTGGCCGAATTCATTCGATTTGACCATATCACCAAATTCTACGGCCCACTCTGCGTGGTCGAAAACCTTGACCTCGGCATCGACAAGGGCGAATTCGTCAGCCTGCTTGGCCCCTCCGGCTCCGGCAAGACGACGCTGCTCATGATGCTCGCCGGTTTCGAGCTGGTCACGTCCGGCAATATTATCCTGGACGGCACCGCCATCAACGACGTGCCAACCCACAAGCGGGACATGGGTGTCGTGTTCCAGAGCTATGCGCTGTTCCCGCATATGTCGGTCGGCGAGAACGTTGCCTTTCCGCTTCAGATGCGGGGCATGGGCAAGGCGGAAATCGCCCAGCGTGTGGCGCGAGCGCTGGACATGGTGCAGCTGTCGGCCTTCGCCGACCGCCGTCCCTCACAACTTTCCGGCGGTCAGCAACAGCGCGTGGCGCTTTCCCGTGCCCTTGTCTTCGAGCCGCGCGTCGTTCTGATGGACGAGCCGCTCGGCGCGCTCGACAAAAAATTGCGCGAGCAGATGCAACTCGACATCCGCGACCTGCATCGACGTCTCGGCCTGACCATCGTCTTCGTCACGCACGATCAGTCGGAGGCGCTGACCATGTCTGACCGCGTTGCCGTTTTCAACAAGGGCAGGATCGAGCAGATCGGCACGCCACGACAGGTCTACGACGAGCCGACGACGCGTTTCGTCGCCGAATTCATTGGCGAGACCAATCTGGTGGAAGGCGTCGTCGAGGCGGTGCAGGGGGAGGAAGCCAGTGTGCGCCTGGCCTCCGGCGCGCAAATCGTTTCGGCCGTCTCCGGCACCGTGGTGCCGGGCCAGACGGTCTTTCTGTCCATCCGCCCCGAACGTGTCGATCTTACCGAGATACGCGGGGATGTGCGCAACTGCCTTGAAACGGAGGTCACTGACTCTGTCTATCAGGGGGATCACCTGCGGGTGCATCTCCAGAACGCATCGCATCCGCTGATCGCCAAACTCGGACGCCGGTCGCGCGAGTTTGCGCCGGGCACCAAGGTCTATGCGGCCTTTTCGGCCGGCGATTGCCGGGTCATCGCACCATGAGCGCGGCGTCGTCACGAACAGGGCGCTCGATCCTCCTTCTCACGCCCCTGCTCCTCTTCGTCGTGGCCTTTTTCGTCTGGCCGCTGTTCAGCATGATGTCGCAGTCGGTGTCCGACACCGCAGTGCTGCGCCTTCTGCCACGGAGCGCCGAGGTACTGCCAGGCTGGGATCGCAAGTCACCGCCGACCGTGCCCATGCAAGCGGCGCTGATGGAGGACCTGAAAGCCGTCGACGACGACCAGGCTCTCGGTGACATGGTACGCCGTCTCAACAGCGCCCGGTCCGGTTTTCGCACGCTGATGTCCAAGACGACGAGTGCGCTCGCGGACAGCGCAAACCCGCCTGCCGATCTCGTGTCCATCGACAAGCGCTGGGAGAAGCCGGAATTCTGGCTTGCAATCGCCGATGCGCTGTCGCCTTTGACCGACCGTAACCTGCTTGCCGCCGTCGACCTCGGCCGCAACGCAACCGGCGAGATCGAACACCTGCCGGCCGATCAGTCGGTCAACCGCGTTATTCTCATTCGCACGTTCTGGATCGCCGCCCTCGTCACTTGCGCCTGTGTATGCATCGGTTTCCCCTACGCCATCATCGCAGCCTCGCTTACCGGCTGGAAGCGGGACCTGATGCTGGGCGCCGTGCTGCTGCCGCTGTGGACCTCGCTTCTGGTGCGCACCGCCGCCTGGTTCATCTTGTTGCAGGAAAAAGGCCTGATCAACGACCTCTTGCAAATGCTGGGCCTGATCAACAGCCCGCTGCCGCTGATCTTCAATCGCACGGGCGTCATCATCGCCATGACCCATGTACTGCTGCCGTTCATGGTGCTGCCGATCTATTCGGTGCTCATCACCATCCCGAAGAACCTGATGCCGGCGGCGGCATCCCTCGGCGCCCATCCGCTGCGCGCGTTCCTGCGCGTGCTACTGCCGCTCAGCCTGCGTGGCGTCGCCTCCGGCAGCCTGCTCGTTTTCATTTCGGCGATCGGCTATTATATCACGCCGGCGCTGATCGGCGGGCCGGGCGACCAGATGATTTCGTCGATCATCGCCTTCTACGCAACGGGTTCTGCAAACTGGGGCATGGCCGGTGCGCTCGGCGTCGTGCTGCTCGTCGCGACATTGTTGCTCTACAGCGTCTATGCACGGCTTTCTGCCGAAGAGCCGGAGAGGCGTTAGACCATGCCGATGAAGCTCACCAAACTCGCTTTCGCGTCGCTTGCGATCCTCTTCCTCGTAGCACCGCTCATCGCCATTCTGCCGCTCGCCTTCACGTCGAGCGTCATCCTCACCTACCCGATCCCCTCCTGGTCACTGCGCTGGTTCGAGGAACTGTTCACGGCGGACGCGTGGCGGCGGGCGATCGTCAACAGCTTGATCATCGGTGGGGGCACGACGTTGCTTGCGACCGTACTCGGCACAGCGGCTTCGCTTGGCTTGCGCAATCGGCTCATCCTCTTTCGTGGCACGATACGCACCCTGTTCCTGCTGCCGATGGTCGTACCGGCCGTCGTGCTCGGCGTCGGGATGCAGGTGCTGCTTGCGCGCTTCGGCCTCACGAACAGCTATGCCGGAGTGATCATCGCCCACACGGTCGTCGCCGTTCCCTTCGTCGTCGTCAGCGTCACCAGCGCGCTTGCCGGCATCGACGAGCGCGTGGAGCTCGCCGCGCAAAGCCTCGGCGCACCGCCTACGACGGTCTTCCGGCGCGTGACCCTGCCGCTTGCCATGCCCGGCGTGCTCTCCGGTGCCGTGCTCGCCTTCGCCACCTCGCTCGACGAGGTCGTGCTGACGCTTTTCGTCGCCGGTCCCAACCAGCGCACGCTGGCCCGGCAGATGTTTTCCAGCATCCGCGAGAATATCAGCCCCGCCATCGCCGCCGCTGCCTTCCTCTTCATCGCCACAACGATCATCATCGGCCTCGTTGTTGTGCTGTCCCGGTCCATGCTGGCGAAGCGTCGCTAAGACGCGCTCTCGGTGTGGTGCTTCAACAGGTTGTGACGGTTGGGGCCGAGGCGACCGATTAGCAGGCGCGCTTTCGAGACAGCGGGAATATGACCGGTGCGAGCCGCCTTCCTCGACTTCACCGTCGAGATGATCCCGCTGAGGGCTTCGAAACTCTGCCAAGACGGTGGATCGTCAAGCGGACCTTCGGATGGATGAAGCGATGGCGCCGTCTCGGGTGAGGCTGCTCACAGGCCATGATCCATATCGCAATGGGTAGCCTGCTCATCAGAGGCATACCCATCAACGGCACTTCTCAAACGGACTCCAAGAGCCACCGCCGTCAGCGGCCTTACAAGCCGAAACGCCAGACACAGATCGCTCGGTCAGGACGTGCTGAAGGTCCGGTGGCAATTCGTTTATACGCTTCACCCTATCCATCTGACGAAATAACCCTTTTCAGTTACCCCTGCCAGCCCTTAAAGTCGCACCATACAACCGGGAGGATACATATGAGTAACCCTTTGCCCGAAACCCATCTCGTCCGGCATGGCGCGACTGAGTGGAGCTTGTCTGGAAAACATACGGGCAGATCGGACATTCCGTTGACGAGCGACGGAGAAGAGGCAGCCCGCCGGCTTGCCGGCAGGTTGCAGGGACACCGCTTCTCAGCGGTATGGTCGAGCCCCTCTCAACGCGCCCTGAGAACCTGTGCCCTGGCCGGCTTCGCGTCCGAAAGCGCCATCAATCCCGATCTGGCAGAGTGGGACTACGGCTCCTATGAGGGCATAACGACCCGGGAAATCCTGGCTCAAAGGCCGGGATGGCAGCTCTTTCGCGATGGATGCCCGCAAGGGGAGACGGCTGAGGATGTCGGCATTCGGGCCGATCGTGTCATCGGCCAGATTCGTGCGGCAGGCGCCCCCATCTTGATCTTCTCCAGTGCCCATTTTCTGCGCGTTCTCGCCGCGCGGTGGATCGGCCTGCCACCAGAACAGGGAGCAAGCTTTGTCCTCGACACCACGAGCATCAGCATTCTGGGTTACGAACACAATCTGGAAGAACCCGTCATCCGGGGCTGGAACCATCGCTAGCGGCATCTATATGCCCACAAGACCGGACAGAAATCAGGCTTGGCCGGGGCGAGTACCAAGTCTCGAGGAGATCACGACGAGATGGCCAGCGGACGCGTTTCACCAGGGGCTCCGGGAATACCCGCCCGCTGGACATCGAGTGCAAAAAGCGGTGTCGGCACCGCCCTCTCTCCGGCAAGCCGCGTCTGGTTCACCCTCAGCCACGGCATTCTCAACGAAATATACTATCCGCGCGTGGACCGCGCCTGCACACGCGATTTCGGCCTGATCGTCACGGGGCCAGACGGATATTTTTCCGAGGAGAAACGGCACGCACAGCATCTGATTACGCCGTTTGAAAAAGGCGTTCCCGCCTATTGCCTGACCAATACCGCGACAGATGGCGCCTACCGGATCGAGAAACGCATCGTCACGGATCCGCTGCGTTCTTCCGTCCTGCAGGAGATCACCTTCACGCCCCTCAAGGGCCTCGCCGGCGACTACAATGTCTATGCGCTGCTCTCGCCGCATCTTTTCAATTGCGGCATGGGGAATACGGCCTGGACCGGCGATTACAAGGGTACGCCGATGCTGTTTGCCACGGGGCGCGACGGTGTTTCGCTTGCGCTCGCCTGCTCCCTGCCCTGGCTTTGCCATTCGGCCGGGTATGCCGGCTTCTCCGATGGCTGGCAGCAGCTTTCGCAGAACGGTGCCCTCGACCCGGATTGCCAGCGCGCCGAAGACGGCAACGTGTCCCTGACGGGGCAGATCGGGTTTTCGGCTGAGAGCAACAGGGCGTGTCTTTCGCTTGGCTTCGCGCAAAGCCCGGAGGAAGCCGGATACAATGCGCTTGCCAGCCTGATGGCGGGCTTCGATGCCGCAGCCAAGCCCTATGTCGCCGGCTGGCGTGACTGGCAGAAGGGTTTGCAGCCGCTTGACCGGATTGCGGCAACCGGCGTGAATATGTATCGCGTCAGCACCGCCGTTCTGGCCGCGCACCGTTCGGCGGCCTTTCCGGGGCCGGTGGTTGCCAGCCTGTCCATCCCCTGGGGCTTCGACAAGGGGGATGACGACCTGGGCGGCTATCACCTCGTCTGGCCACGCGATCTTGTCGAAACGGCGGGCGGCTTTCTGGCGGCCGGTGCCAGTGACACAGCAGTCGAAATCCTCTCCTATCTCCGCACGATCCAGGAGGCCGATGGGCACTGGCCACAAAATGCCTGGCTGGATGGAATGCCCTATTGGGATGGCATCCAGATGGACGAGTGCGGATTTCCAATTCTGCTGGCCGATGCATTGCGCCGGAAGGGCCAGCTGTCGCAGGAAGCACTTCTCTCCTTCCTGCCGATGATCGAACGGGCGGCCGCCTATCTCACCCGCAATGGACCGGTGACCGGCGAAGATCGATGGGAGGAGGATGCGGGGTATTCGCCCTTCACGCTCGCGGTCGAGATCGCGGCGCTGCTGGCTGCAGCCGACATTCTGGATGAATGCGGCAAGCCTGCTGCCGCAATCTATCTGCGCGAAACCGCCGATTGCTGGAACGATCAGGTCGAGCACTGGACCTATGTCAAAGGCACGCACACTGCGAATACCCTGGGCGTGGACGGCTATTACGTCCGCATCACCCCGCCCGACACGGCTGAGGCATCTTCCGTCTCACAAGGCTATGTGCCGATCAAGAACCGGCCGCCCGGTGACACGGACAGACCACTCGAACTGATCGTCAGCCCTGACGCGCTTGCGCTGGTCCGGTTTGGCCTGAGAGCCGCGACCGACCCGCGCATCGTCGATACGGTGACGGTCATCGACGCGCATTTGCGCTGCGACCTGCCGCAGGGGCCGGTCTGGTACCGCTATACGGACGACGGTTACGGTGAACACGAAAATGGCGACCCTTTCGATGGAACCGGCCGAGGCCGACCCTGGCCACTGCTGGTTGGAGAACGCGCGCATTTCGAGCTGGCGGCCGGACGCAAAGACAGCGCCGTAAGCCTGCTTGCGACGTTCGAGGCATCGGCCGGACCAGGTGGGCTTTTGCCGGAGCAGGTCTGGGACGGCACCGACATGCCGGAGCGGGAACTGCTGCGCGGTGGCCCGACAGGCAGCGCCATGCCTCTGGTTTGGGCGCATTCGGAATATATCAAGCTGCTGCGGTCGCTGCGTGACGGCGCCGTCTTCGACATGCCGCCGCAGGGCGTAAAGCGCTATATCGAGGACAAGACCGTCTCGACGCTGCGAAGCTGGCGTTTCAACAACAAGATCCGGTCGATCCCGGCGGGAAAGACGCTGCGGCTGGAATTGCCGGCGCGCGCCATGGTGCATTGGAGTGTGGACGGCTGGGCGACCAGCCATGACACGGAAACCAGCGAAAACCTCCTTGGCATCTATCTGGTTGATCTCCCGGTGGCCGGGCTTTCCTCCGGCTCCGCCATCGTCTTCACCTTTTTCTGGCCGGAAAGCGGGGATTGGGAAAATATCGACTTCACCATTGCCATCGGCCCCCTAGATACACCCTAGCCTTTTCAAGACCCTGGGCTTTTCAAGGCGTTGAATTCGGCTTCATCAAAAAGGACAGGCATATGCGGATCGGAATGATGGGACTGGGCAGGATGGGCGCGAACATGGTCCGGCGCTTGCTGCGCGACGGTCATGAATGCGTCGTCTACGATATCAACCCCGCAAGTGTCGCGGCCCTCGTCGCCGAAGGCGCGATCGGCTCGGCGTCACTGGACGATTTCGTCGCTCAATTGAAACAACCCGCCTGCGCGTGGCTGATGCTTCCCGCAGCCATTACCGGCGTCAATGTCGATAAGCTCGCCGCCTTGATGAAGGCCGGCGACATCATCATCGATGGCGGCAATTCCCATTACCATGATGACGTGGACAAGGCTGCGCAACTCCGTTCAAAAGGCATCGATTACATCGATGTCGGCACCAGCGGCGGCGTCTGGGGGCTGGAGCGCGGCTATTGCCTGATGATCGGCGGCCCGGAAGCGGCGGTCCGGTATCTCGATCCGGTCTTTGCGACGCTTGCTCCGGGCAATGAGGCTGACGCAACGGCGGCAAGCGAAGGTCTGCGCACCGCCCATCTCGGTTATCTGCATTGTGGCCCAAGCGGGGCGGGCCATTTCGTCAAGATGGTTCACAACGGCATCGAATACGGCATGATGGCAGCCTATGCCGAGGGTATGAATATTCTGAAAGCCGCCAATTCCGGCAACAAGAACCGGGAGATCGATGCGGAAACGAGCCCGCTTCCAACGCCGGAATATTACAAGTTCGATATCGACATGGCGGCCGTGTCCGAGGTCTGGCGGCATGGCAGCGTCATCAGTTCCTGGCTGCTCGACCTGACGGCGGATGCCCTCAAACAGGACCCCGCGCTCTCCGCCTATGGCGGCCGGGTCTCGGATTCCGGCGAAGGACGCTGGACACTGGACGCTGCGATCGATACCGGCGTGCCCGCTCCCGTGCTGGCTTCGGCGCTGTTCCAGCGTTTCAGCTCGCAGGGCGGGTCCGAATTCGGCGACAAGCTTCTGTCAGCCATGCGCTTTGCCTTCGGCGGCCATCACGAGAAGCCCAAAACCGAGGCGTGACCGGCATCAGAAAAATCGAAAAAAGGGAGGCGACCGTGACTGACATACGATCCGATACTCTGGTGCTTTTCGGCGCCACGGGCGATCTCGCCCACAAGAAGATATTTCCGGCACTCTACGCCATGGTTGCACGCGGCGCGCTGAACGAACCTGTCATCGGCATCGCTTTCGACGACTGGGACGTCGCGCAATTGCAGGCGCGGGCCCGCGACGGCATCGCCAACGCCATCGGGGCAATCGACGAGGCGGTTTTTGCAAAGCTTGCCTCGCTGCTGCGCTATGTCAGCGGCGATTACCGCGATCAATCGACCTTCGACAAGCTGAAGACTGCGATCGGCACGGCACAGCATCCGCTTTATTACCTCGCTGTTCCTCCCAGCATGTTCGAGCCCGTCGTGCAGGGACTGGAGCAGTCCGGCGGCGCGGCAGGCGCGCGGCTGATGGTCGAAAAGCCGTTCGGCCAGGATTTACAGTCGGCCCGCTGGCTGAACCGGGTGCTGCACATCGTTTTCGAGGAGAAGTCGATCTTCCGGATCGATCACTATCTCGGCAAGGAGGCGATCCAGAATCTCCTGTATTTCCGCTTTGCCAATTCCTTTCTGGAGCCGATCTGGAACCGCAATCATGTCGAAAGCGTACAGATCACCATGGCCGAGGATTTCGGCGTGCAGGGGCGCGGGCGTTTCTACGATGAGGTCGGCTGTATCCGCGACGTCATCCAGAACCACCTGCTCAACATCCTGCTGCTTCTGGCGATGGAGCCCCCTTCCGGGCGCTCGGCGGACGACCTCATCGACGAGAAAGTCCAGGTTCTCAAAGCTGTCCGCACGCTGACCAAGGAGGACGTCGTGCGCGGCCAGTTCAACGGCTACCTTTCCGAACCCGGCGTGCAACCCAATTCAACGGTGGAGACCTTTGCCGCAGTCCGGTTTTTCGTCGATACGTGGCGATGGCAGGACGTTCCGTTCTTCATCCGCGCGGGCAAAAACCTGCCCGCCCACCTCACCGAAGTGGTCGTCCGCCTGAAACGGCCGCCGCTCAACGTTTTCGATGCGATAAAGACGGAAGACGCAAACTATATCCGCTTCCGGATCACGCCGGAGGTCGCAATTGCCATCGGCGCGCGCCGCAAGGCGGCGGGCGACGCCATGGTCGGCGAGCAGATCGAACTTTATGCCGTCGATGACGACCGGGGAGACATGGAGCCCTACGAGCGGCTGATCGGCGACGCGATGAACGGCAACAGCCAGCTCTTCACGCGCCAGGATGCCAGCGAGATCGCCTGGCGCATCGTCGCTCCCGTGCTCGACGACAAGTCTCCTCCCCATCCCTATCCGCCAGGGACCTGGGGACCGGCAGACGCGATGGCGCAATTCGGACCGCCCAATGGCTGGGTCAGTCCAACGGAATAGATACGGGAGGTGAGAAATGACGGCCAAGAAAAATGCTGCTGCAGCGACCAGCAAGCCGGTGGTCCTGTCCATCGATGTCGGCGGCTCCCATGTCAAGATATTGTCCAGCGCACCTGGCGCTACGGAACTGAAGGCAGATTCTGGGCCGTCAATGACGGCGCTCCAGATGGTCGATGCGGTGAAGGGCTTGGCAGCGGGTTTATCCTATGACGTGATCTCCATCGGATATCCCGGCCCCGTGAAGGGCAACGCGCCGCTGCGCGATCCGGTCAACCTTGGACCGGGCTGGGCCGGTCACGATTTTGCGGCAAGCTTTGGCAAACCGGTCAAACTCGTGAACGATGCGCTGATGCAGGCCATCGGCAGCTATGACGGCGGACGCATGCTTTTCCTGGGGCTCGGAACCGGGCTCGGCGCTGCCATCATCCTTGAAAACGTGGCGCAGCCGCTGGAGATCGCGCATCTGCCCTACAAAAAACGCCGCAGCTTCGAAGACTATGTCGGCGAGCATGCGCTGGAGGCGCGCGGCAAGAAAAAATGGAAAAGCGCCGTGTTCGATGTCGTCGACAAACTGAACGCCGCCATACTGCCGGACTATATCGTCATCGGCGGCGGCAATGTCGAAAAACTGGATGATTTACCGGAGAATTGCCGGCGGGGGGACAATCTTCACGCCTTTGACGGCGGTTTTCGGCTTTGGCATGACGCGCGCATAGTCGTCTAAAACAGGATAACACCACAGAAAATATCCGGATTCGGAATCCTCGTGCCTGCCTGAAACTGTATGGCACCGCCTGTTTGTCAGGCCGGAATTATGCAAAGAAGCTGTTCCATACAGATCACACGCTCAGGGGCTTACTATGAAGAAGATCGGATTCCTTTCATTCGGCCACTGGACGCCCTCCCCCCAGTCGCAGACACGGTCGGCAGCCGATGCGCTGTTACAATCCATCGATCTGGCGGTCGCTGCGGAGGAGCTGGGTGCCGATGGCGCGTATTTTCGCGTCCATCACTTCGCCCGCCAGCTCGCCTCGCCGTTCCCGCTGCTGGCGGCAGTCGGCGCCAGGACCAAGCGGATCGAGATCGGCACGGCGGTCATCGACATGCGGTACGAGAACCCATTGTACATGGCTGAGGATGCCGGGTCCGCCGATCTGATTGCGGGCGGGCGTCTCCAGTTGGGCATCAGCCGCGGTTCACCCGAGCAGGTGATCGATGGCTGGCGCCATTTCGGTTACGTGCCGGCTGAGGGCGAGAGCGAGATCGACATGGCCCGGCATCATGCGGAAACCCTACTCGATGTCTTGCGCGGCGAAGGTTTCGCACAGCCCAACCCGCGGCCGATGTTTCCCAATCCCCCGGGCCTGTTGCGTGTCGAGCCGCATTCCGCCGGCTTGCGCGGCCGGATCTGGTGGGGCGCAAGCTCGAACGCCACCGCGGCTTGGGCCGCCAGGATGGGAATGAACCTGCAGAGTTCCACCCTGAAGGATGACGAGAGTGGGCTGCCGTTTCACGTCCAGCAGGCCGACCAGATCCGGGTTTTCCGCGAGGCCTGGAAAGCCGCCGGTCACACGCGCGCGCCAAGAGTTTCGGTCAGCCGCAGCATTTTTGCGCTGGTGGACGACCGCGATCGCCGCTATTTCGGTTACGGAGATCAGGGCGAGGACAAGATCGGCTTCATCGACGAGAAAACCCGCGCCATCTTCGGCCGGAGCTACGCCGCCGAACCGGACGTCCTGATCGAGCAATTGCTGAAGGACGAGGCCATCGCCGAAGCCGACACCTTGCTGTTGACGGTCCCCAATCAGCTCGGCGTGGACTACAATGCGCATGTCATCGAGGCCATCCTGACCCACGTCGCACCGGCTCTCGGCTGGCGCTGACGCCCGTCCAGAACAGTGTCTTCAAGCAGATCGGCAAGACCAATCGGCCGATGTTGCTCTGCCATCCGAAACCACCTCCAGACGCAGGAATCCCCTGATTGAACCAACTGACCTTTCCGTGGGCTGGCATCGAGCGACAGGCCCTCGCATTTGACGACGAGAGCACCCCAGGCGGCGCAGCGATCGATGTCAGCACTCTGCCGACCGAGGCTCTGTCCGGCGGTGAAATGGAGCTGCTCCGGTCCTGGCTCAACGATGAGGAAAATGGCCGAGCGGAACGCTTCCTGCACGGCGAAGACCGACGCGATTTTGTCGCAGCCCACGCCCTGCTACGCATGCAACTGCGCGACCGATTTCCGGATTTGCTGTTTCCTGCCACCATCGCGGCCGGCGAACAAGGCGGCAAACCGCGCCTCTCCCCCACCGGCAACTGCGACGGCGGCACCGTGGATTTCAATATCAGCCATACCAGAGGGATGGCTGCCTGCGTGACCGCAAAAGACCATGACGTCGGCATCGATTGCGAGCCGCTTGCCCGCAAAGTCGATGTCGCCCTGGCAGAGGCATGCTTTTCACAGCTGGAGTGCGAATGGCTGGAAACACAGCGCTCCCTGACGCCGTCCATTGCGTTTCTCCATCTCTGGACATTGAAGGAAGCCATGACAAAAGCGCTCGGCACGGGATTGACGATCGATCTGAAGACATTCTCCGTCCTTCCCTTCCCGCCGCGGCTCGTGGAAACCTCGCCGGACACCGGCGCGCAGCGGCGCTGGGCCTTTTGGCAATGGCCGTCAAAAGACGGGTTCATACTGGCGGTGGCGGCGCGGGATAGGGACACATGAAGGAAACAGCCGGACGCGGAGGCGCCCTTGTCTAAACATTCCGCACCAGCAGCCAAAGCATATACAGCCCACCCAGGCTCACGGTCACGATGCCGACGGGTATGCTGAGTGGACTGAAAAGGTGCTGGGCTATCGCATCGGCGGCCAGCAGCAGAAGAGCACCCGTCGCGGTCGACGCGGCCAGGGTCATCGAACGGGTCTGGCACAGGCGCTGGGCAATCTGCGGCGCGGCAAGGGCTATGAAAACCACAGGGCCGATCGCGGCCGTTGCCGCCGCAACCAGCATGACGGCCACCACCATCAGCCATAGCCGCGCTCGCGTGACCGAAAGGCCGAGCGCCCCTGCGAGATCATCGCCCATTTCCAGGATGCGGACGCGACGGGCAAGACCGAAACACAGGACCATACCGGCGATGCAGGCCACTGCTGACGGCGCGGCGCGCGGCCACGTCATACCATTGAGCGATCCTGCGCCCCACAGGGCAGCACTCATGACGGCTTCAAGATTGCCGGTCACCACCAGCCATGTGTTGAAGGCCGTCAGCATGGCGCTGACGGCGATGCCGATCACGATCAGCCGAAAACCCTGTATGCCCTCTTTCCAGGCGAGAAGATAAACCACGATCGCCGTCGCTAGGCCGCCGCCAAGGGCACCCATCGTGATCGCGATCTGATCGCCTTGCAGCACGATGATCGTAACGAGAACGCCCGTATAGGCCCCGGTATTGAACCCGATGACGTCAGGACTGCCAAGCGGATTGCGGATGAGGAACTGGAAGACAGCACCGCTCATGCCAAGCGCGGCACCGATCACAAGTGCCATGGTGATGCGTGGCAGCCTCCAGTCGACAACAATCATGGTGATGCGCGGCGTTGCCTGCCCGGTCAGCGCCGACACGATATCGGCAAGGGAGAGCGGCAAGGTGCCGAGCTGCAATGCGAATACCGCGAGCGCAAGAGCCGAGACAACCAACAGGCCGGAGACGATCATATGCCGCAACGGCACGCGAACGCTGAAGCGCCCATCGAGATTGCCGAGGAAAACGGTCCGGTCACGAAACAAGGGTGTCATCGAAAGGCCGGCCGGCCGGCTGTGCGCCCCCGCGCCAGCAGGATGAGTACCGGGGCGCCGATAAAGGCCGTGACGATGGAAACGCGCAGTTCGCCCGCCGCGATCAGGCGCCCGGCAATATCGGAACACAATAGCAGCACCGGAGCATAGAGGAAGGCGAACGGCAGCATCCAGCGCAGGTCCGGCCCGACGGCCCAGCGCGCGATATAGGGGATCATCAGGCCGACAAAGCCAATGGGACCCGCCACGGCCGTGACGGTCCCCGACAGAAGAGCCACGGTCAGAAGCGTTGCCGCCTGTGTCCTCGCCGGATTGGTTCCGAGCAATGCAGCGGTATCGACACCCATTTCCAGCGCATTGACCGAGCGGGACAGAGCGAGCGCTACGAGGCATCCAATGCAGATCAGCGGGATGGCCGCAAGGACCAGCGTGAGGTCGCCGACATCCAGGGAACCGGCCATCCAGAAGCGCATCCGGTTGAACACTTGCGGCTGCAGGAGAGCGATTGCCGACGATATGCCGCTCATCATCGCACCGACCGTCAAGCCCGCAAGCACAAAGCGCAAGGGATCCGGCCGGGCTGCGCCCTTGATACTGATCAGATGCACCAGCAGCGCGGTGAGCAATGCCCCCGCGAAACTATATGCAAACAGGCTATAGGGTTGGGTAATACCGGCAAAGGCAAAGCCGAATGTCACGGCAAGGCCCGCTCCGGCATTCACGCCGATGATGCCGGGATCGGCCAGCGGATTGCGCGTCAATGTCTGCATCAAAGCACCGGATATGCCGAGCGCCGCGCCGCCGAAAATACCGATCAGGGCGCGCGGCAGGCGCGATTGCAGGACAATCGTTGCTTCCGGGCCCGTCGCCGGGCCGAACAGGCTGTCGATCACCACCTGCATCGGCAAGGGCTTGGCACCGATGCCGAGGCTGGCAATGAAAACCAGCACCAGAACAACGAAACCGATACCAAGCCAGAGAATCCGGCTCCTGCGCGATGAATTCATTGTGCGACGCTGTCGGTGACAAGGATATCGCCAACAGGCTCTTCATCCGCGGCCGTCACGCTTTTCGACAGGTTGCGCAGGCTGCGGAACCCCGCGCTCATCGCGACGCCGATGAGGAACACACCGCTGCCGAACCAGAACACCGAGACCATCGGCGCGAGTACACGCGACAGGCTTCCCATCACAATCGAACCGCCGGGATCGCCGACAACATCCTGCGCCGCCCACAGGCTGTTGACGCGGCCGAGCATCTGGTCCGGGGTGTTCGTCTGTACCAGCGTATACTGCATCAGCGAGGCGATGGAGCCGAGATAGCCGAACAGCACGAGGATACCCAGCGCCGGGACAAGATGGCCTACCAGACCGATCGAAGCCAAGAGCGCGGATGCGGCGCAAACGCAGCCGAGAAGCAATTGGCCGGGCAGCCGGAATTGACCGACCCAGCCACTGGTGAAGGCACCGATCATGGCTCCGAGCGGCACGGCCGAATACATCAGGCCGATACCCACCGATCCAGCACTAAAGCTTTCGGCGATCGAGGGAAACATCACGCGGATGGCGCTCAAGGCCGACTGCAGCGTGCCGACCGCGATAACAGCGCCGACGATCTTGTTCTGGCCGAGAAAGGCAAAGCCATCGATCATGGCCCGCAGCGGGTGCTCATCGCCGCGCTCTCCCGGCAACAGGCTCGGAAGCCGGAACAGCGGGATCAGGGTTCCAAGCGTTCCGATACCGGCGATGAGATAGTTCCAGCTGACATCGGCGGAGGCTATGATCAGGCCGCCGATCAGCGGCGCAAGGATAGCGCCGAAACGGACGGTCAGCATCGACAATGCACCCGCAGCCGGCAGGTTTTCACGTCCGACAAGCGTCGGGATGGCGGCCATCAGCGCAGTCATGCCGATTGCGCCGAAGAAGCCGTCCCAGAGAGAAACGAGATAAAGCGCTACCAGAGACGGTTCACTCAGAAAACCGTTGAGCGCAAGCACCAGAAAACCGACACCGCACAGACCGCGCGCCAGAAGGATCAGACGGCGCCTGTCATGGTGATCCGCAAGCACGCCGCCGGCCAGCAATCCGACGAACATTCCGATGCCGTCGAGAGCGATGACGATGCCGACCTGCAAGGCCGAGCCCGTCAACTGATGGATCTGAACCGGCACCGCCACGGTGAGAATACCGAGCGAGATCACCGACATCATGCGCGCTGCGAAAACGGCGCGGAAATTTGCATTGTGTTTCAGCAGGCTGAAGTCGACAAAAATAGAAGAGGCCATAGACGTTATCGCACCTTATGCGGCGGGTTGAGAATGGATCCGACGACGTTGCGTCAGGCGAAAAGCCGTGTCAGCCGATCCAGCATGTGAGACGCGCTGTAGTAGTCGAGACGGAACGTATCCATTCCCACGGCATAGACGCGCTTGCTGGACACGGATCGGATGTGCTGGAGGAATTTATTGGCATTGACCTGATCGACGACGCTGCCGTCGGCTGCGAACAAAAGCAGCGTTTCGCCATTCAGGCCGTCGGCGAATTGTTCGCCCGAAAGCTGGATGATGTCGCTGCGGACGCCCATGGTCGTCATCGTCTTCAAACCGGGCGGGATGGCTGCAAGCTCAAAGCCCAGGGAGATGAGAAGCTTTCCTTGGGCGGACGCGGCGGTCCAGACATTGGCGCCGGAATCGTCTTCGTAATAGACCGCCGCAGTGGTCGGCTGGGGCGGCAGGCGAAGGGTCTTCGCCGCCGCGGCAACGCGCCGATCGAATTCGGCAATGACGGCCGCGGCTTGCGCCTCGCGGTCCGTTGCAGTGGCGAGAAGCAGCGCCACTTCCTGCCAGCTTTTATCATCGTAGTTGACGACAAGTGTTGGTGCGATCTGGCTGATCTGGTCGTAGAGGCGCAGCGCGCTATCGCCACCCGTTGCCGACATGACGATCAGATCCGGTGCCGCCGCCATGATGGCTTCCACATCGGGTTCGGCGCGATAGAGCGGTAGGATACCCCTCTCGTGGGCGACGTCGGCCCATTGGGTAAAGAAGCCAGTATTGTCGGCAACCGTCCCCATGTTGTTGGTGGCAGAGCTTGCAATCACCGGCGCGCCAATGGCAAGCAAAGTCCCGGTCAGGGTTACGCTCGTCGAGACGATCCGCTGCGGCTTGCTGTCCAGCGTGACGTCACCCTTCGGGGTGTGAATGGTGCGCGACCATGGGCCATCGGGCGCTGCTGCGCGAGCTGCCCCCATATCGCAGGCAGCGAGTATTCCACCTCCAGCCGACAGCAGGAAGGAACGACGTTTCCACAAGGGTGAAAAGGCTGGCATGCGGGATTACCTGCGCTTGTATTTCGGCAAGACGCCGTAGGTTTTCTTGAAGGCCGTCGTGAAATTGGACGGTGTATTGTAGCCGGCCAAATAGGCGGCCTGGCCAATGGTCGCCCCCTCGCGCTCCAGCGCTTCGTAAGCCCGTTCAAGCCGGCTCCGGCGGATGAACTCGAAGACCGTCAGGCCGAAATGCTCCTTGAAATGGCGCTGGACGGAAGAGACGCTGCCCCCGCTCTCCCGGGCAATTGCCTCGATCGTCAGGTCCTCGCCGAGATTGGCCAGAATGTAGTTGTAGACGCGTTCGCTTTGACGCGCGCTCGACAGCTGCGGGCCCTGGCGCTCCGACTTGCGCGCTGCAAGCTCCGCGCATGTCAGGGACATGAGATCGAAGGCCCGCGAGCTGCGGAAGAGCGTGCGCATTTCGCCCTGCATCGCCGCCGGCGGACTCATCAGCTGTTCTGCCAGCATGAGAATGTGGCGGCTGGCGTCGATGCGGAAATTGGCCAGATGCGTCGACACGAAGTTCTGCAACGCCGGCACGCCATCCGTCTGCGCGCTGATCAGCCAGTTCATCCACGACAGGGGCGCCGATATCATGATCTTGCGCAAAGGGACCTTGCTGGCATCGATGAATTTCAGCTTGGAAGCACGGGCCACGTTCAGCACGAACACGAATGGAGCGCAGGCTTCGCCGAACCCGGCGTCGATGCGGAACGGCACGTCATCGACGATGAAATGCTGGGCCCCTTGCAGCAACACCATGACGATGAATTTCGGCAGGATATCCTGCGTTTCGGTATCGGATGTGCATGCGGTCGCGCCCTCGATCGTGCCGACGAACAAGGGTTGCGGGATATTCAGATTCATCACGACGTGCTGCATTCCTCAGGCCTTACCAGAAAATTCCATTTGCAAAGGGCCCGTGCTTTCGCACTGCCGTTTGAACAATGTTTTTTGCCGTTTCCCCAAAAACCTACTCGGTCGACAGCCTCTGTAGCATCATATACATGACAACAATAGTCAAGTTTATCGGGGCAACGCAAACCCCGGCAATGATGGGGACCTTGTTGATGCTGCGCCTTCTTAGAGATCGTTATTTTTCCAGTTCGGCCGTGCTGCTCGTGATGGCAGGCGGTGCGTTTGGCACTGCCGCCCATGCGCAGGAAAGCGGCACCGCGACTACTCTCGAGACGATTACGGTCCACGGCGAAAAAGGTGACGGTCCGGTCGACGGCTACGTCGCCAAGCAGAGCAAGACGGGAACCAAAACCGATACGCCATTGATCAAGACGCCGCAGTCGATCGCCGTTGTCTCCAAGCAGCAGATGGCGGACATGGACGTGCAGTCGGTCGCGGAATCGCTGCGTTATACGCCGGGCGTGGTCACCGAATATCGTGGCGCCTCTAACCTCAACGACGAAATGTTCGTGCGCGGATTTTACTACGTGCCTCGTTATCTCGACGGCCTGTTCTTCGGATCCGGGCTTTCCTATTCGAAGCTCAATCCATACCTTCTGGAGCGGGTCGAGCTGCTTTCCGGTCCGTCATCGGTCCTCTACGGGCAGGCAAACCCCGGCGGCCTGGTGAACATGGTCAGCAAGAAGCCGACCGATACGCCGCTGCATGAAGTGGAATTAACCGTTGGCAACCGAGACCGTGCCGGCGTTTCGTTCGATGTCAGCGACCAGGTTCCCGGCTCCGATTCCCTATCCTACCGCCTTGTCGGAACAGGCCTTACGACGCATCTGCAAGAGGATTTCACCAAGCAGCAAACCTTTGCGATTGCTCCTTCCGTCACCTGGTCGCCCAGCGATCAGACGACATTGACGATCCTCGGCGGTTATCAGAACGAGCCCCATGCCGGCTTCCGCAACTTTCTTGATGCCGCAGGTACGGTTACCCCCATTACGGGCTATGGTTACGTGCCGCGTGATTTCTTTGTCTCCGACCCGAATTACGAACGCTTCAAGCGGGAGCAGGCGTGGATCGGTTATGAATTCGAACACGAGATCAACGACACCTTCACGGTTCGGCAGAATGCACGGTACCAGTCCTTGCAGTATGAGCAGGACACGCTCGTATGGGGCTATACAAGCCCCGATCCACTCACCGGTTTCAATACGATCGTCAACCGCGTCGCCAGCAGTGGAACCGACAAGGTCAACCAGTTCGTCATCGACAATCAGCTGCAGGCCAATTTCGATACGGGTGCTGCTCAGCATACGCTGCTTGCCGGCTTCGATTATCGTTATCTCAGCCGTGAATATCGCTGGCGACGCAGCTGGGATGCACCCACCATTGATCTGACCAATCCACAATATGGTGGCTTCGATTTTGGTTCGCTGGACTTTGACCCTTCGTCGACCGAGGACACAAAGGCGAAACAGGCGGGTCTTTATCTTCAGGATCAGATCGAGATCGGTCAGCTCAATCTGTCGGTCGGTGGACGTTATGACTGGGCCAAAACGGATATCGACGACCTGCTTAACAGCAAGAACTACGCTTACGACGATCATGCCTTCACATGGCGCGCCGGCGCCATCTACAATTTCGACAATGGCATAGCCCCCTATGTCAGCTATTCCACCTCGTTCGAGCCTTCTCTGACCGCTCCTGGTGCTGGCAAGGCCGCTTTCAAGCCGACGACTGCGGAACAGTATGAGGTCGGTGTAAAATATGCCCCGGAAGGTAGCAACATCCTTCTGACTGCGGCCTATTACGATTTGACGCAAAACGACGTCGTCATGGGCAAGTGGGACAGCACTCTTGGTGAAAGCGTTTATTCGCAGATTGGCAAAATCCACAATCGCGGTCTGGAATTGTCCGCCCGCGGCGAGGTCTATGACAACCTCTCCCTGATCGCGAGCTACGCCTATATCGACTCCGAAATCGTTGATTCCCTGGAAACGGATACGATCGGCAAGATGCCGGCGCGTGTACCGGGGCATCAGGCAGCGCTTTGGGCAAATTACGCCTTTGCAAGCGGCCCGCTTGACGGCTTAACCGCCGGTGCCGGTGTCCGCTACATCGGCAAGAGCTGGGGCGACGATCAAAACAGCTTCTCCGTCGATGCGGCAACCCTCATAGACGCGTCCTTGAGCTACGACTTTGCGGCGGTCAATCCGGACTGGGCCGGGATTTCGCTCAAGCTCAACGTCAAGAATCTGGCCAACAAGACCTTCGTGGCGTCCTGCGCCAATTCGACGGCCTGCTTCTACGGCGAAGGCCGCACGGTAACCGCCACGCTGAAGCGGACATGGTAACCGTGCGTGCCCCCCAGACAAACGCAAAAAGACAGCGCCATGGGTAGAGAAACAGTATCGCGAGCACCGGCTGCCTTCGATGGGGCAGCCCCCATCTTCAACGACCGGGCACCGCAGACTGCTGCGTTGCTGGGTGCGCCGGACCGGGGGGAAGCTGCATGGTGGAGCCGGGTTGAGGCCTGCATTGTGCCATTGATCGAAACCGGCAAGGATGGTGCTGCCTGCGTCACGTTCCTGTGGCGTGACAGCCAAGGCTGCGAACGGACATCGCCGATAGAACGCGTCTATGCGGATGTGAATTCCGTCACCGATCATCACAGCTTCACGCCGCAAAGCCTGGAGCGGATCGGCGGCACCGATATCTGGTTCTGGCAGGTCGAACTGCCCATGGACTGGCGCGGCACCTATGGGTTCATTCCCGTCGATGCCGCCCAGCGGCCACCGGCGGTGCCAAGCGATCCCCATTCGAAGCGTAGTCTGCAACGGGCGTGGTGGTGCTCGATCCTCCCGCTCGCCATTGCCGACCCGCTGAATCCGCTGACGGCTTACACTGTCGGCGGGCGCATACCCGTATCGCCACTGCATCTGCCGGACGCACCCAACTATGAATTGTGGCACGGAATCGATGCCGGGCAGTCAGCCCACGCGGCGGCACGGGATCTGATCGAGATCGACTGGGTGAGCCACATCCAGAACAAGCGGCGCAAGATATGGATCTACATCACCGGCCCCAAGCAAGAAGCGGTTCCGGCTGACGGATACGCCTTGGTACTCCTGCTTGACGGCGGCAACTGGGTTGAGCAGACGCCGATTCACCCGGTGTTGGAGGCTGAAACGGCCAGCGGCCATCTGCCTCCGGCCGTCTACGTCTTCATTGACGTGATCGACAGCGACAATCGTGGCGAAGACATGCCCTGCAATGCCACCTTCTGGCAGGCCATACGCGATGAATTGCTGCCGCTTGTGGCAGATATCGTGCCCATTGCCACTGATCCGGCGCGTAATGCCGTAACCGGACAAAGCTACGGCGGGCTAGCCGCCACCTATGCCGGTTTGCACATGCCGGATCGTTTCGGCCTGATCCTCAGCCAGTCCGGTTCGTTCTGGTGGCCCAATTTCGATGCGCTGCGATCGGCGCAAAACCAGACGGAGCGGCGCGAGGCAGCCAGAACCGGATGGCTCACGGCACAGGTCGAAGCGGGCAATCGGACGACGAGCGCGCAACCGCAAAACCGGCTGCGCGTGTTCATGGAAGTCGGACGCCGCGAAGACGACATGATCGATGCAAGCGATGCGATGGAGGCAGCCCTCAGCCAGGCCGGACACGATGTCTTCTACCGCCAGTTCGAGGGCGGCCATGACGGCCTCTGTTGGCGCAACGGACTGATCGACGGATTGCGCTGGCTATTGGCCAGGTAGTTTTTCCCAGCCCAGATCGTTTTGTCGGCAAAGACAACAGTCAAAAGAGGATGCCATGAGTTCAGATGACGTCAATCCACTCGACGACGAGAACGGCACGTTTCTCGTTCTGCGCAACGCGCAGGGTCAATATAGCCTGTGGCCCGATTTCGCGCCCGTCCCTGCGGGATGGTGCGTTGAGGCCGGGCCTGACAGCCGCGCCTTCTGCCTCGAATTCGTGGAAGAGCGCTGGGGGCCGGCATTGAGGCCCGGCGCGATCGCCGTCACCGAACAGCCCTTCGGGCTTTGATCGAGAAACAGGGTTGCCGTTCCAAATGCGAGCCGTTCGTCAAGCCGGCTCACCGGCTTCAGGCCGGTAGCAGGTAAACGACGGCGCGCGGTTTATCCGCGCGGGACATCGATCGTGAAAACCGCACCCAAACGCATTGTGAGAAAGCCATCATGACCATCGCAGCATTCAGTTCATCGCGCTCCGATACATCCGATCAGGCGTCCGTCCTGACGTTGCCGCTTGCCGCCGCCCAGCCGGGCATATGGTTTGCAGGTCAGATCGAGCCGGAAGCCCAGACGTTCGTTGTCGCGCATTACGCCGATATGCACGGCGCCATCGATGCTGCGCTGCTACGCCGGGCCATTCGCAGCGGGCTGGCCGAGGCTGACACGATCCATGCCCGTTTCTCGGATAGCGACGGAGAACCAACTCAAAGCTGGCCGCAGGAACGCGCGGTTGAAACCATTGCAGAGCCTGATGTCTTCGATCTGGCCGATGAGACTGATCCCATCGTCACCGCCCACGCGATCATGCGCGGCGATCTCGACACCGCTCCGGCACCCGGCGCCGATGGGCCGCTCTATCGTCATATCCTGCTGAAAGTCGGCAACGACCGCTGGTTCTGGTATCAGCGCTACCAGCATCTCTGCGTCGATGGCTATAGTTTCGCCGCGCTGACCCGGCGCATCACCCAGATCTATTCGGCCCTGGCAGAAGGGCAGACACCGGATGCCAATCCATTTACGTCCTTTGCCGCAGTCGTTGAGGAATATCGAACCTATTCCCTTTCGGAAACCTGCGAACGCGATCGTGCTTTCTGGGCCGGCTATCTGGAAGAAACGGATGCTCCGGCGATGCTTGCCGCAACGGGCGGCTTGGTCAATCAAAGCACGGCAAACCTGGACGTCCTTCGTCTCAAATTCCAGCTTGAAGCGCCCGTGCTCGCGCAGCTCGCCACGCCCAGTCAGCGCTACCGGGTCGCTCAGCCTGAAATCGTCATGACCGGGGTCCTCGCCTATTACCAGCGGATGACCGGCAGCAGCACCGTGATCGTCGGCGTGCCGTTCATGCGGCGGATGGGATCCGTGGCCATCAATGCCGTCGGTCCGGTCGTCAATGTCCTGCCCGTCAAGCTGATGCTGGATGATGCGCTCAGCTTCGGCGCACTCGCACAGCGTTTCTCGCAGGAACTCAGGCGCGTTCGCAAGCATCAGCGCTACGATGCCGAACAGGTGCAGCGCGATCTTGGCCTGGTTGGTTCAGGACGGGCCTTGTATGGGCCTACGGTCAATTTCAAGGTGTATGACGGCGGACTTGCACTCTCCGGCATCAAATCCACCACGCATGTTCTGGCTGCGGGGCCCGTGGAGGACATCGAATTCGGTCTCTGGTATGAAGGCGATGCCCTTACCATCGAGCTGTCAGCCAACCCGGCGCGCTACACCGCTTATGCTTTGGCGTCGCATCGCGATCGCCTCAATGCCTTCCTGCGCGAACTGATCGATCATGTCGATGATCCGGTCACAGCATCGCAGTTGCTTGGTCCGGATGAAAAGACGCTCATCGAGACCTGGGCTCAAGGGCCTGATATCAAGGGGCCGCCGCAGGCTTCCACGGTGCTGGATATATTCGAACGGAATGCAGTCCTGCATGCCGGCCAGACGGCCATTGTCGATTGCGAAACCCAGCTGGATTTCAGGGCGCTGTCGGCCGCTGTCGCAAGCCTTGGCCGTTTGCTGATCGCACGCGGTATCGGTCCCGGCGATGTCGTGGCTACAGCCTTGCCGCGCCGTGCCGAAGCAATCGTCGCGCTGCTTGGCGTGATGGCTGCCGGAGCGGCCTGGATGCCGCTCGATCCGGACTATCCGGCCGATCGCCTGTCGCTGATGTGCGCCGATGCCAAACC
Source organism: Pararhizobium polonicum (assembly GCF_001687365.1). GTDB lineage: Bacteria > Pseudomonadota > Alphaproteobacteria > Rhizobiales > Rhizobiaceae > Pararhizobium > Pararhizobium polonicum. Next base: position 386,954 of record NZ_LGLV01000006.1, on the reverse strand, counting down.
GGCATTGCTGCTGACCCGGCGAGATCTGGATGTGGCGATCACCACTGACACCGCAACGCTTTATCTCGACGATCCCGACGTCATCAGGCAGATTGCGCGGCAATCGTCACGCCCGGTAAACGATACCGATCGTCTCCGCCCGCTCACAGGCAATGATCTCGCCTACATCATCTACACGTCGGGATCGACAGGAACCCCCAAGGGAGTGATGGTTCCGCATCGCGGCCTGCTCAATCTTCTGTTGTCGCATGAGGCCGGACTGTTTGGTGATATCATGCGCAAGGTCGGCTCACGGCGCGTGAGGGCCGGACATGTCATGTCGCTGGCATTCGATTCGTCGTGGGAACAGATCATCTGGATGCTGCTCGGTCACGAGCTGCATCTGTGTGACGAAGAACAACGGCGTGACGCCCTGGCGCTCGTCGAACTCCTCGTCCAGCGCCGGATCGACACGCTCGACGTGTCGCCATCAATGCTGCAGCAGCTCATCAATTCCGGTCTGTTCGATCATGAACAGCGCCCTGTGATGATTCAGGTCGGCGGCGAAGCGGTGCCGGGCGCGCTGTGGCGCGAACTGCGCCAGCATCCGGACATTCATTTTCACAATTTCTACGGCCCCACCGAATATAGCGTCGATGCCCTGAACGCCGGTATCGCCGAGGCGGACGTCCCGGTGATCGGCCGCCCCATTGCCAATACCACGGTCCATATTCTGGACAATCGGTTGCAGCCGGTCCCTGCCGGTGTAACGGGCGAACTGTACATCTCGGGCATGGGATTGGCACAGGGTTATCTCGGCCGTGCCGGCCTGACGGCAAGCCGTTTTGTCGCCAATCCCTTCGAAGACGGAACATGCATGTACCGCACCGGCGACCTCGCGCGCTGGCGACCCGATGGGCAGGTCGATTACGTCGGACGCAGCGATCACCAAATCAAACTGCGCGGCTTCCGGGTGGAGCCCGGTGAAATCGAACATGCGATATCGGCATTGCCGGGCGTTACAGCAGCGCTTGTCCTGGCGGAAACATTCGAGACGGGCCTGCGGCTTCTGGCCTGGTTCACCGGAAGCGCCGATGAAACCGAAGTGCTGGCCGCGCTGACCCGCAGCCTGCCGGACTATATGGTGCCCTCCAGCGTGCAGAAGCTGGAGGCCTGGCCGCTCAACGTCAACGGCAAGATCGAGCGTAAGGAATTGCCGCGTCCCGGACAGAAGACCGTTGCCGACGAAATCGCTGTTTACGCCGATGACGATGAAAAGCTGATCTGCGAAACCATCGCAGCCGTGATCGGCCTGCATTCCGTGCGTGCGGCTGACGATTTCTTCACTCTCGGTGGCGACAGCATCAGTGCAATGGCGCTGTGCGGCACATTGCGAAAAGCCGGGTTCATCCTGCGCCCGCGTGACGTCTTTGGACTGCGGCGTGCCGATTGCATGAAAACCGTCTTGCAGCCCCTGGACATACAACCGCCGTTGCGTCCGGCCGATGTTGAGGGTGATGTCAGCAGCCTGCCGATTGTAAAGTGGTATGCCGAGAATTACGGCCTCCAAACGCGCTTTGCCCAGGCCGTGCTGTTGCGCATACCGGCAAGTCTGACCCGCATGTCGATCGAACGCGGACTGGAAGCACTTTACCGCGCGCATCCGGCACTGCATGCGCGGACAACCGCAACAGGCCTGACCATTACGCCCTTGACCCCGGACTTCAGCGCGGCGTCGCTGTTGCGCACGATCGACAGTTCTCCGCCTGAACCACAGGCCATGGTCAATGAGGCCGAAGCAGCCTTCGCGGCCGCCAGTGCCCGCCTTGATCCCGCAGCGGGTATCATGCTGCAAGCGGTCCATTGGCCGGCAAGCCGTGATGACGGATGGGTGATGCTGGTTGTCCACCATCTTGTCGTCGATGGTGTGTCGTGGCGTATTCTCCTCTCCGAATTCGAGACCGCATGCATGGCCGCCATGGCCGGAACGGTACCGTTCATCGCACGCGAGGAAGCCTCGATCCGGGACTGGGCCAATATGCTGGTGCAACAGGTTCCGGTACGGCGGAGCGAGTTGCCTCTGTGGCGAGCCACGCTGGCGGAAACGTCCGGGATCATGCCCCGGCCGCTAAATGCGGCGCACGATACTTACGGCACCGCTCGCCGCAGCCGCACATTGATCGATACCGATCTGACACGGCTTCTGTTGCAGGATCTGCCGGCAGCGTACCGGGCGACCGTCGAAGAAACGCTTCTTGCCGCGGTAACGCGCGCCTTTGCACAGATCTTCCGCGTCGATCGGCTACGCGTCGCGATGGAATCGCATGGACGCCACCCGATTGACGACCGGATCGACGCTAGCCGCACGATCGGGTGGTTTACCGCAGAATATCCGGTTGTCTTCGACATGGCGCAAGCGGGCGATCTGCCCGGTGCAGTTCGTGCGGTCAAGCAAGCCTTGCGGCAGATTCCGGATCATGGAATTGGCTTTGGCGTTCTGCGTTACCTTGATGCGGACAACGGTCCCGAGCTTGCCGCGCTCGAGGCCGATAATCCGCCCGAGCTGCTGTTCAATTATCTCGGCCGTTTTGTTGCCCGCGACGGCCATTGGGCACCCCAGGCAATCGGCGGTCGTTTCGCCGATGCCTTTGCCGTCGATGTCGACCCCGGCATGAAGCTCATGCATGGGGCCGAAATCAACGCCTTCGTGGAAGAGACCGCCTCCGGTCCGCGGCTTGCCATCAACTGGACCTGGGCGAACGGTCTCTTCGATGACAGCATCATCGAAACCCTGCATGGCGCCATTGCCGCCAATATTTCAGCTCTGGCCGACACCGCCTGGGGACATCCCGCCCTTGCCGCGGATACGCTCGTTGCCGCCGACGCACCGGGGTTGACCGTCGACGAGCTTGACGATTTGCGCGAGCGGTATGGTCCGTTGGCCGCCGTCCTGCCGCTCCTGCCCTTGCAGGAAGGATTGCTTTTCCATACGCAGCTACAGGAAACGGCGAGCCGGTACAACTCGATCACCCGTATCGATCTCGCGGGTCCACTGGATGTCGCACGCCTGCAGAATGCATTCGACGCGGTTCTGGCACGCTACCCGCAATTGGCCGGACGCTTCGAGGCGGGATTGCAATGCGGATCCCGGCAGGTGCTGCCGCTCAATCCGGGCCGCTGGCCGCTGGAAACATGCGATATCAGTCGCGATACCGACAAGCAGGAAGCCCTGCGACGCATTGAACAGTGCGAGCTGGACCGCGAATTCTCTGCCGCTGAAGGCCGGCTTTTCCATGCCAGCCTGGCCCAGCATGGGGATGCCAACCACACCCTTTTCATCAATGTGCATCACCTTGTCATCGATGGTTGGTCGACGCCGGTTTTGCTGCGCGAACTCCTTGCCGCCTATAACAATGGGCCAGATACGCTGGTACCGACCCGTGTCCCCTACGCCGAGGTCATCGGCGCATTGTCGGCGCGGGATCTTGGGCCGGCGCGCACGGCATGGGCGGACATGCTCGCCGGTGCACGGCCGACGCTGCTGTTCGGAACAGCCTCGGCCTCGCCAGCCGTGCACGAGATCGACTTTATCGTCCCCGATGCTCTCGAGGCCGCCTTGCTGGCGCGCTGCCGGGAAAACGGCCTGACGCTGAACACGCTGATGCAAGGCGTGTGGGGTGCGGTGCTGTCCCTTCTGAGTGGCCGCAGAGACGTGCTGTTCGGCACACCGGTTTCCGGGCGCTTCAGCCCCATTGACGGCATTGACGAGCATATCGGACTGTTCAGCAACACCGTCCCAGTCCGCATTCGCCTCGATCCGAGCCAACCGCTTTTGCAGCAACTGACCGCCTCGCAGGCGACCCAGGGCGCGATGCTGGAACATGACGGGCTTGGCCTGGCGGAAATCCAGCAGATCGCGGGTGGTGCCACCCTCTTCAATACGCTTCTTGTCAGCGAAAACTATCCGCAGACCGACGCCCTCAAAGGCCGCGACTATGCCGGAGTGACAATAACCGGGCTGAACAATCGCGGCTATACGCATTACCCGCTGACGCTGATGGTATTGCGTGAGGAGAAGCTGCGGCTGCTGGTCGAGTATCGCGATTTGTTGCGGGATCCCGAACAGTTGATGACCCGCATCAGAATGCTGCTCGATCATCTGGCCTATGACAGCGAAAAGCCATGGTCGCAATTCGCCCCGCTCGTTCCGGCCGAGCAGGCGCTCATCGACGCGACGAATGCCACGGACGTAGCCATACCCGACGCAACCCTGCGCGACCGACTGACCAGCCAAGCGGCAGCTACCCCCGACGCGATCGCTCTGGCTGATGAACACCATTCCCTGACCTATGCGCAGCTGCGCCATCAGGTGAGGCATCTGGCCACGCGGATGCAGGCCGGCGGTGCCGGTCCCGGCACGATCGTCGCTGTCGCATTGCCGCGTTCGGTTTTGCTGACGATTGCCATCCACGCCGCGATCGAAGCCGGCGCCGCCTATTTGCCGCTGGATACCAGCTACCCCGACGAGCGGCTGGGAATGATGATCGGCGATGCGCAGCCCAAGCTGATTGTCACGGCAGCCGCATTGGCGCATCGTTTCGACCATCTTGGCATAACGATGCATGTCGATGCGCTTGCCGAAGAGGACGCGACCGCCTCCTTTGAATCATTGAGCGCGCTGAACCCGGACGATCCGGCCTATCTGATCTATACGTCGGGATCGACGGGACGGCCCAAGGGCGTGCTGGTGTCGCACCGGGCTATCGTCAACCGGCTTGCCTGGATGCAGCACGAGTATCGTATCGGCGGTACCGACGTGGTACTCCAGAAGACGCCGGCGAGTTTCGATGTGTCCGTGTGGGAGTTCTTCTGGCCGCTGATGGAAGGCGCCGCTCTCTATATGGCACCGCCGGAAGCGCACCGCGATCCGGCTGAGCTGGCGCGCGTTGTCGCCCGTGAACATGTCACGGTCATGCATTTCGTCCCCTCGATGCTCGCCGCGTTTCTCGAATGGTGTGAAGAGGATGCCGATATCCGCGCATCGCTGGCTGCAAGCCTGAGATATGTCTTTTGCAGCGGCGAAGCCCTGCCGCGCGGCCTGGCGGACCGGCATCAGGCCTTGTTCGGTGCGGAACTGCATAATCTATACGGGCCGACGGAAGCAGCCGTGGATGTGACCTACAAGCCTGCCAGCGAGCCGGGTGCCGTGTTGCCAAATGTTCCGATTGGACGCCCGGTCTGGAATACGCAGCTGCGCATTCTCGACAGTGCATTGCGGCCCGTCCCCACAGATGTCCCAGGCGACCTTTATCTGTGCGGCGTCCAGCTAGCGGACTATTATCTCGACCGGGCCGGATTGACGGCATCGCGCTTCGTTGCTGATCCTTTCGCTGACGGGCAACGCATGTATCGCACGGGTGACATTGCCCGCTGGCTTGCCAACGGAGATGTCGACTATCTCGGCCGCAGCGACGACCAGCTTAAAATTCGCGGCCAGCGTATCGAGCTGGGTGAAATCGAGGCCGTGCTTCAAGCGCAGCCGGGTATCGTCAATGCCGTGGTCAACCCGTGTGTCCTTGGAACGGCTGGAACCGCCGGTGACGCCCGCCAGCTTGTCGCGTATGTCGTCACGGATGCCGCCGGGTTCGACAGCGCCGGGCTCAAGGAAGCACTGGCCTCTCTGTTGCCGGCGCACATGGTACCGGCCCTGATCCTGCAACTGGACGCCCTGCCGCTCAGCCCGAACGGAAAGCTCGACCGCAAGGCACTCCCGGTCCCAACGGTAGCTCCTCAATCCGGGCGGCCGCCGCTTCCCGGACTGGAAAGCCGGATTGCCGCCGAGTTTGCGGCCATTCTGGAATTGCCGTCGGTACAGGCCGACGATGATTTCTTCACGATGGGCGGTCACTCGCTTCTGGCCATGCGGCTTGCGTCAAAGCTGCGCTCCAGTCTCGGAATGCCCCTGTCGGTCGGACAGGTGATGATGGCGCCGAGCGTCGCCAAACTGGCCCGGCTGCTCTCCGTCCAGCCCGGCGACAGGACAAGTGCCGGCTTTGGAACCGTTCTGCAGTTGCGCAGTGGCAAGGGCAATCCGCTCTTCTGCTTCCATCCGGCTTCAGGCTTTGCCTGGCAATATAACGGCTTTGCCCGCTACCTGCCCGCGGACCTGCCGGTCATCGGGCTGCAATCGCCACGATCGGATGGCGTCATTGCCAACAGCGGCAGCCTTGACGAAGCCTGCGAGCGCCATCTCGAAACGATCCGCAATCTCCAGCCGCGCGGCCCCTATCACCTGATCGGTTACTCCCTGGGTGGAACTCTCGCGCAGGGCGTCGCGGCTCGGTTGCGGGAACAGGGAGAGGACGTCGCTTTTCTCGGCCTGTTCGACACCTATCCGCCGGAAGGCCAGGACTGGAGCGGCAACACCGAAAACGAAGCGGGCGCGGAAGCGGACCGTGAACGCGAACAGTTTGTCGCGGCGACCGAGGACGATGCCTTCGACGAAGCAATGCAGGCAGAGAAGACCGCGATGTTCACCGACATCGTCGCCAATTATACCGACGCGGTGAAGCTGCTCGCTCACGGCAAAACCCCCTATTTCGACGGCGAGGCCGTGTTGTTCGTCGCAACACGCACCTTGCCGCAGGACTGGGATGTCAGGGGCTCGTGGGCGGGGCGCCTGAGAGGCCTCGATGTCCATGAGGTCGATTGCGCGCACGAGGACATCCTCGCCCCCGAAACGCTCGTCGAACTGGGACCCTTGCTGGCAAGGCTCCTGGCCAATGTCATGTCGCTGGGGTGATGGATATGCCGGCTTTCAACCTATTCCACGACGTTACGAACACGCTGCCGCGGGATAACCAGAGGCGTGCCGCTGACGGGATCTTCGATGATCAGCGCAGAGAGATCGAAAACCCGTTCGACCAGCTCGGCAGTCACAATCTCCTTCGGAGCGCCTTCGGCGACAATGCGTCCATCGCGCATGGCGATCAGGTGGCTGGCGTAGCGGCAGGCCTGATTGAGGTCATGCAACACGGCAATCAGGGTGCGGCCACTGTTGCGGTTCAGGTCCCGGAAGAGATCCATCAGGTCGATCTGGTGCGTGATGTCCAGAAACGTCGTCGGTTCGTCAAGCAGCAGCAGCGGCGTTTCCTGCGCAAGCGCCATCGCCACCCACACCCGCTGTCGTTGACCGCCGGACAATTCATCGACGCTGCGGGTGGCAAGGTCGGCCGTGGCCGTCATCTCCATGGCGCGCTCGACGGCTTCGGCGTCGGCACGGCTCCATTGGCGCAACAGCGTCTGGTGCGGGTAGCGGCCGCGCGAAACCAGATCGGAAACGTTGATCCCAGCCGGGGCGACGGCACTCTGCGGCAGCAGCCCAAGCCGTTTGGCAACCTCGCGGGCCGGGTAGTTGTGGATGTCTTTGCCGTCGAGGAAGACCTGACCGCTCGATGGCACCAGCAATCGGCTCAGGGCTCGCAGAAGCGTCGATTTTCCACAGCCGTTCGGGCCGATGATCGCGGTGAAGCCGCCAGCGGGCACAACCACATCAAGATTACGGGAAATCAGGCGCTTGCCATAACCAAGCGAAAGGTCGGAGCCGGCGAGATTGCCTGCGGATTGAAACGGTACGGTCATTGGGGATCGCTCCCCGACAGACGGGCACCCGGCCTTTCCTGGCTTTGTCGCATGGAAAAAGGAAGGCGGAAAGAGCGTTTGGACAAGCACTCCACCGCCAGGTCTTCAACTGAAATCATCGTCATCTTTTAAAAACTTCGTCCTGATTGCTTCGATCTCTTCCGGCCTTGTACACGATAATATGACAAGTTTTATCATATTATTTATATCCAGCCGCGAAGAGGGATCGAACCAAACCAGCCGAAAACCTTAGGAATGGAGTATGAAAATGCCAACTTCGCTGGCTCGGCTCGACAGGGATACGCCACCTCAGAGCGCAAATTCAAAAAAGCCCTTCTACATCCTCAAGACATCGGGAGAGACGTTCTTTTCGCTCGGGCAGAATGCCGTTCTGGAAGAGGGTCCTCTCTCGACGTTGAGCGATCGGACAGCCCGGTTTTTCCGGCAGCGTCAGGACGGCCCGGATATTCTGGTCGGCGCGCTGCCATTCGATCCCGCCCAATCGGCATTTCTGTTTCAGCCGACACGGGTGATGCGTGTTCAGGGCAAGCACAATCTCGGGCACGTGCCGGGCTTTGGAGCGAGTGTCTCCAATGAAGAGCCGAACCGCATTCTCTCCGTAAGCGCGGATCCCGCGCCGGATGTCTTTGGAAACAGCGTTCTGGCCGGCCTTGAAGCCATGGCGGCATCGCAGGGCGGTTTGCAGAAAATCGTCCTCTCGCGCAGCCTGAAAGTCTTTGCAAGCCGGGATTTCTCCATCGCGGACCTGATGAGCAAGCTTGCGCTTGATGAAAGCATCACTGTGTTCGCCACCCCCCTGCGCCGGCAAGAGAACGGCGGGGCGATGCTCGTTGGCGCGACGCCGGAACTGCTTGTCGAGAAGCGCGGCAACCACATCGCTTCGCATCCGCTGGCCGGATCCGCCAAGCGATATGCCGACAGTATCGATGATCGCCGTTCGGCGGATTCCCTGTGGAACTCTGACAAGGACCGGCGCGAACACGCGATGGTGGTCGAATCCATCATGGACCTGCTGACGCCCTATTGCTTCGAACTATCCGCCCCCGAGGGAATGGCGCTGCGTGCGACAGCCAGCATGTGGCATCTCGGCACGAAAATCGTTGGCCGGCTGAAAGACGCCTCGGCCTCATCGGAGTATTTTGTTTCGCTTCTGCATCCCACTCCTGCCGTTTGCGGCGTGCCGCGCGCGGCCGCACACAGCAAGATCAGCGAACTGGAAGCCTACGATCGCGACTTTTATGCCGGCGCTGTCGGCTGGTGTGATTCCGCCGGCGACGGCCGCTGGTTCGTCTCCATCCGCTGCGCGGAGGTCGAAGGCGCGAATGCCCGGCTTTATGCCGGCGCGGGCGTGGTTCCAGGCTCTACACCACAAGGCGAGATCGCGGAAACCGCGGCCAAGTTTCGCGCCATGCTCGATGCCTTCGGCATCGATCGCGACCGGTCCGGAATTTAAGGGAATTCATCATGCTTGAACTGAAGCAAAAATGGCCCGAGGAGCGCGCGGCGCGATACCGGGATGCCGGCTACTGGCGCGGCGAAACGATGTCCGGCTTTCTTGAGCAGCGGGCGGCGGAGATACCCGATCATATCGCGGTTGTCGGAGGACCGGAGCGCTGGACCTATGCGGATCTGGCCCGCAAGGCGCAACAATATGCTGCGACATTCCTTGCCCTGGGGCTTGCGCCCGGGGACCGGGTAATCGTTCAGCTGCCCAATATTCCGGAGTTCCTATCCGTGGTCTTCGGCCTGTTCCGGGCGGGTCTCATTCCCGTCTTCACGTTACCGGCGCACCGGTTGACGGAAATTGTTCATTTCGCTGAAAAATCCGAAGCCTGTGCCTATGTAATCACCGCAACGCATGACGGCTTCAATTACCGCGGGCTTGCGGCAGAGGTGCAGGCGTACTCGCCCCGCCTGCGCCATCTTATCGTCGTCGACGATGTGCGCCAAGCGGCAGAGGGGGCCATCGAACTGGCGAACCTGCCTGTCAACGCCAATCCCGCGGACGTTGCCTTCCTGCAGATTTCCGGCGGTAGCACCGGGCTGTCGAAGCTCATCCCCCGCACGCACGACGATTATATTTACAGCTTCCGCGCTAGTGCCGAAATATGCGGGCTTGACGAAACCAGCGCCTATATGGCGGCGCTGCCGGTTGCCCATAATTTTCCGATGAGCTCGCCGGGCGTCTTTGGTGCGCTCTACGCCGGCAGCCGGGTCGTCATGTGCCCATCACCGGCCGCGGAAGTGGCCTTTGCCCTGATCGAGCAGGAACGCGTGACCATCACCGGCCTTGTTCCGCCGCTGGCTCTCCTGTGGATGCAGGCGGCTACAACGACACAGTGGGATATTTCGAGCCTCAAGGTTTTGCAGGTCGGCGGGGCCAAATTCATACCGGAAGCGGCGGCTCGCGTAAAAGCGGCGTTGGGCTGCGCACTGCAGCAGGTGTTCGGCATGGCGGAAGGTCTGGTGAACTACACGCGGCTGGACGATCCCGACGATATCGTCATCAACACGCAAGGCCGTCCGATCAGCCCCGACGACGAGGTGCTGATTGTCGATGATCTGGGCAACCCGACAAAGGACGGCGAGCCGGGCATGCTCCTGACGCGCGGGCCCTATACGATCAACGCCTATCACAATGACGATGCGGCGAACGCGCGGTCCTTCACCGATGACGGTTATTACCGCACGGGCGATATCGTCTCCAGATCAGCGGATGGCTATCTGACGGTCTGCGGACGAACGGGCGACCACATCAACCGGTCGGGCGAAAAGATCTCCGCCGAGGAGATCGAAGACCATCTTTTGGCGCATGCGTCGGTGTTCGATGCCGCGGTTGTTTCCATCCCCGATCCCTATCTGGGCGAGCGCAGCTGCGCCTTTGTCATCCCGATGGGTGAAAAACCCAAGGGGGCGGCATTGAAGGCCTTTGTCAGATCGCGTGGCCTTGCCGATTTCAAGGTGCCGGATCAGATCGTTTTCGTCGAGGCATTCGAGACGACGGCCGTTGGCAAGACCAGCCGCAAATTCCTACGCCAGATGCTGCGCGAACAATTTCTGAAAACTGCGGAGCTTTGACGATGGGACTGCCGAAAATTCAACCTTATGCCCTCCCCGGGCTGGCCGATATACCGGCAGCACGGGCCCGGTGGGATTTCGAGCCCGGCCGCGCCGCATTGCTGATCCATGACATGCAACACTATTTCATCAACGCATTCGAGCAGCATACGTCGCCGATCGCGCCGGTGATCGACAATATCATGCAGCTCAAATCCGCATGCAAAAAGGCTGGGATACCGGTCTACTACACTGCCCAGAATGGCAATCAGGATCGGCGGGATCGTGGCTTGCAGGCCCATCTCTGGGGTCCGGGCATGACCGCTGCGCCGGAACATCAGCAGATCACCGACGCCCTGAAGCCCGACGAGGACGATACGGTTCTGGTCAAGCATCGCTATAGTGCCTTTCAGCTCAGCAACCTTGAACACCTCATGCGTGTTCGTGGGCGCGACCAGATCATCATCTGCGGGATTTATGCGCATATCGGCTGCCTGCTGACAGCCGCCGAGGCATTCCAGCGCGATATCAAGCCTTTTCTGGTGGCCGATGCCGTGGCCGATTTCTCCCGGGACAATCACGACATGGCCTTGACCTATCTGGCGAAAACCACCGGCATTCCGTTGGCGCTGTCGGCGCTGCTCCCAAAAATTGAAGGACAATGAGATGAAAAACGATTTCACCATGGAGCAGATGCGCCACGACATCGCCACCATGATCTATGTCGATCCGGACGAGATCGGCGATGAGGACAATCTGATGGATCTGGGTCTCGATTCGATGCGGGCGATGAACCTCTTGCTACTGTGGCAGGAACGCGGAACCGTTCTCCAGTTTTCCGAGCTGGCCGCCGCGCCGACACTGACCAGTTGGTGGGGTGTCGCCAAGCGCACGATCAACGGAACCGTGGATACTAACCCATGAGAATTTTGACTGCCGACCGTGCTGGGTCGATGTCCAGCGCCAACAAGACGGTAAGGAAGACGATATGCGGCTGACCGGGTTTGAAGAGAAAGTCGCGTTCGTGACCGGGGCTGGCAGCGGTATCGGACTTGCCGTCACCAGGCTTCTTTTGGATGAAGGCGCAAAAGTCGTGGCCACCGATGTCGCACTTGGCGATCTCGGTTCTCTGGTTCACCACAATCTCTATGCTGCCGAGCTCGATGTCCGCAGTAGCCGGGATGTCGATCGCCGTATCGAGCAAACGATCGAAACCCTTGGGTCGATTAATTTTGGCGTGAACGTGGCCGGCGTTCTGTCGACCAAATCGATCGTCGAGACCTCGGATGATGAGTGGGACCGGGTCTTTGCCGTCAACACCGCTGGCGTCTTTCATGTATCGCGGGCACTGGCCCGGCATATGATGCCGCGGCGCAAAGGCAGCATCGTGACGGTCGCGTCCAATGCAGCCGGTATTCCGCGCCAGAATATGGCCGCCTATGCCGCCTCCAAGGCCGCATCCACCATGTTCACCCGATGCCTGGGGCTGGAACTTGCGCCGTATGGCATCCGCTGCAACATCGTGGCGCCCGGCTCGACACAGACCCCCATGCAGACAGGCATGTGGGCGGATCCGTCAGGAGAAAAGCGCGTCATTGAGGGCTCCCTGCCGGCGTTCAAGACCGGCATTCCGCTGGGCAAGCTCGCCACCCCTGACGATATCGCCAATTCCGTCGTTTTTCTTCTCTCAGACCGGGCCGGTCATATCACCATGGCCGATCTCTATGTCGATGGAGGCGCAACACTGCGGGGATAATGGGGACGTGGGTGTGGGGCACTCAAGCATGCCCCACGCTTTGCAATCCGCGACGCTGCCGCGCCGGAACATAACCCCGGCTGCCATCCAGCAGTGTTTGCGTATAGGGATGCGCCACCTCCCCTTTCAGCAGATTCTCTCGTGTCGTAACTTCGACGAATACGCCATCCTGCATCACGGCGACGCGATCGCATAAATGCGCGATCACGGCCATATCGTGGCTGACGAGCACGTAAGTCAGATGTTCGCGCTCGCGCAGATCCTTGAGGAGATTGAGGATTTCCGCCTGGATCGAAACGTCGAGCGCGGATGTCGGCTCGTCGAGAAGCAGGATTCGCGGTTTCAGGATGAGCGCGCGGGCAATGGCAACGCGCTGGCGCTGCCCGCCGGACAGCTGATGCGGAAAACGATAGCGGAAATTGTGCGGCAGGCCGACATCGCGCAGCACTTCCTCTATGCGCTCCTGCCGTCGGTCGAGACCATGAATCTCCAATGGCTCGAGCAGCGTTCGCCCAATCGTATGGCGTGGATGGATCGACCCAAACGGATCCTGAAACACCATCTGCTGCTTGGCGAGCTGGCTTTTCGTCCGCTTCGGGTTTGCGGCTTCGCCATCGATGACGACCGAACCGCTCCAGGTCTTGTTTCTGCCGGCCAGAGCTCCAAGCACGGTGGACTTGCCGCAACCGCTTTCACCGACGAGGCCGAAGGTCTCGCCCTTGGCAACCTCGAACGAGACATCCTTGACGACTTTCAGCGCGTTTTGCCCATGGCCGTAGGCGACGGCCAGATTGTCGACCTTGATCATCGCCATATCAGTTCTCCAGCCAGAGGGGATCACGCTTGAGAACGTCGAGCCGATCCCGCGGATGCTCGAGACTCGGCAGTGCGTTCAGCAGTCCCCGAGTATAGGGATGGGTGGCATGTTCCAGATTTTCCGCATCGATCGTCTCGACGATCCGTCCGGCGTACATGATGATCACCCGGTCGCAGAAACTTCGTACCAGATTGAGATCGTGGGAGATGAAGATCAGGCCGATATTGCGCTCGGTCACCAGATCGTCGAGGATGCTGAGAACCTGCTGGCGGACGGTGACGTCGAGGGCGGATGTCGGTTCGTCCGCAATGATCAGTGACGGCGATGAAATCAGCATCATCGAGATCATGATCCGCTGCCCCATGCCGCCCGACACCTCATGCGGATAGAGTGTGTAGACACGTTCGGGATCGCGAATATTCACCCTTTCCAGCATGGCCAGGGTTCGCGCCCGCGCTTCACGCCGGGAGACGCGCTCATGCAGGATGACCGTTTCGGAGATCTGCTCGCCGACCGTCATGACGGGGTTGAGCGAGTATTTCGGGTCCTGAAGGATCATCGATATGCGACGGCCACGGATGGTGCGCATCTGCTGTTCGCTTGCTGCCAGCAGATCGACATCCTCGAACTGCATCCTGTCGGCCGTGACGATCGCACCGGGCGGCTGAAGCTGCATGATGGCCCGGCCGGTCGTGCTTTTGCCCGAGCCGGATTCGCCGATGATCCCGACCTTTTCCCGGCCGACCTTGAAGGACACGTTTCGCACCGCCGTGACCGAGCCCGACAGGGTTGGAAACTGCACGGACATGTTGTCAATCGACAGGATTGTGTTTTGATTGTCAGGCATTTCTCGGATCCATAATGTCGCGCAGGCCGTCGCCAAGCAGATTGAACGCCAGGCTGACGACGAGGATGGCAACGCCCGGAACGGTGGTCAGCCACCAGGCATCCAGCAGGTATTGACGGCCCGAGGCAGCCATAGCTCCCCATTCCGGCATCGGCGGCTGCGCACCCAGACCGAGAAAGCCCAGACCCGCAGCCGTCAGGATGATGCTCGACATGTTCAGCGTCAGGCGGATGATGATCGACGGCGCGCAGAGCGGGACGATATGGCGCAACAGGATGCGGCCCATACCGGCCCCCTGCAACTCGGCGGCAACGACGAAATCGGCATGGCGGAAGGTCAGCGTTTCGGCGCGTGCCAACCGGGCGATCGGCGGCCAGACCGTCAGGGCGATGGCGATCACCGCGTTTTCGATGCCCGGACCAAGGGCCGCAGAAAAAGCAAGCGCCAGAACGAGGCTCGGGAACGACAGGAAGATATCGGTGATGCGCATCAGAATGGTATCGACCCAGCCGCCGAGATAGCCGGCCATAGCGCCGATCACAAACCCGATCGGGGCAACGATGATGGTGACGAGGATACTGATATAAAGGGTCGTGCGCGCACCATAGACGAGCCTCGAATACACATCGCGGCCAAATTCATCCGTTCCAAACCAGTTGACCGAGGACGGAGGCCTCAATGCGAAAGCCAGATCCTGGGCGATCGGGTCATGGGTCGAGAGCAGCGGCGCGAAGGCCGAGATGATGACCAGCGCTGCAACGACGATCAGTCCGCCCAGGGCAAGCGGGTTGCCGACCAGATTGAGCCATAGCACATAGGCCTTGTGCAGCCGGGCCTGCCGCGTGGACGAAAAATCCTCGCTGATCAGCCAGTCGTGCAGGTCGGAGAAATATCGTGTTGTCATGGTTTTACCGGGTGCGTGGATCGAGGAAGCGATAGACGATGTCCGACAGCAGATTGATCGCGATGGAAATGATGCCGATCAGAAGCACGCTTCCGAGAACCGCGTTCATGTCCGCGAAGAAGAGAGCTGACGTCAGGTACTGACCAAGTCCCGGCCACGCGAACACGGTCTCGATCAGCACCGTACCGTCGAGCAGCCCGCAATAGGCAAGCGCCACGATGGTGAGAAGCTGGACGCGAATGTTGCGAAAGGCATGCCGCCAGATGATGGTGCGCTGACCAAGCCCCTTTGCCTTTGCCGTCAGGATATATTCCTGGCGAAGCTGCTCGAGCATGAAGCTGCGGCTCATCCGGCTGAGATAGGCCATTGCCGCATAGCCAAGGATCAACGCCGGCGCCATGACGTGATGGAGGACATCGAAGAACACGCCCCATTCGCCGGCGATGACCGCATCGACCAACAGGGAGTTGGTCGGCCCTTCGACAAGCCCTTCATTGAAGACGTCGATGCGGCCGCTTCCGGGTATGAGCCCGAACTTTGCATAGAAGATGAGAATGACGATCGTTCCGAGCCAGAATATCGGCGTCGAATGGCCGAGCAGCCCGACAACCCGGGCAAGATGGTCGACCCATGTCCCCTTGCGCACGGCAGAGATGATCCCGAGCGGAATGCCGAATATGGCACCGATGAGCGTCGCGATCGTCGCCAGTTCGAGCGTTGCCGGGAAGACCCGCGCCAGATCGCTGGACACGGCATTCTTCGTGACGTTCGATTGCCCGAAATCCAGTCGCGCGACATTGCCGAGATAGGTCGCAAACTGCACGTAAAGCGGCCGATCGAGGCCCATCTGTTCGTGGACCCGATCGTAGGTTGCCTGGTCTGCCTGATCGCCGATGACAGCAATGACCGGATCGGCCGGCACCATGCGGCCGATGACGAATGTCAGGACCAGGAGCCCCAGCAATGTCGTCAGGATGACGGCAAAGGATTTTGCCAGCTTTCGCACACCCGACAGCACGGCTGAGCCGGCTGACGCGCGTGCGTTGTGTGTCTGCGAGATGCTCATGTCCGTTTTCCCTGATCGAGCAAGGTCATTCGCCCTTGGACACGGTGTCCCAGCGGGTCAACCAGGTAGAATGCCCGACATATCCCTTGACCGCATTGCGCACGGCCTTGGCATCCGTTCTGCGAAACGATGTCACCAGTGCCGGCGATGCCGCCAGATAGGCCTTGTTGATTTTCGTATAGAGTTCGGTGCGTTTTGCCTGATCGGCCTCATGTGCCGCGGCAACCACCATCTCCTGAATATCCTTGGGCACGTCCCAGGCTGTGCGCCACGCATTCAGCCCCGTCAGTTTGGCCTCATCCGCATTGTTGGCATTCGTCGCGTAGGATTGGAGGACGGCATGGGGATCCGGCAGGCGCTCGCCGGAACGCGCGGAGAATATCTCGAACTCGCGGCTGCGAAACTTGCCGATATGATCGCCGCTCTGGAGATCAAGCTTGATGCCGGCCTTGGCCGCATTGGCCTGTAGCGACTGGGCAACCTCGTATTCCGGCGTCACCGGCGTTGCGTAGTAAACCTTGGAGAATCCATCCGGATATCCGGCCTCTGCCAGCAACTGCTTGGCCTTCTCGATATCCAGCTTGTAGGGATTTTCATCGATCGAACCGGGAAGCCCTTCCGGAACGATGGTCTGCTGCTTGATGCCGTAATATTTCATGACAGTGCCGGCCAGCCCATCATAGTCGATGAGATAACGGAACGCTTCACGGACTTTCGGGTTTGAAAGAATCTCGTCCTTCTGGTTGAGCGCGAGATAGTAAAAGCCGAATCCGGGCGTCTTCTGGATCGTGACCTTGCCGTCCTGATCGAGAGCATTGAGGTCGGTTGACGACAGGCGCGTCGCGACATCGACATCGCCGGCTTCAAGCTGCAGCCGCTGCGCCGCCGATTCCGGCAGATGGCGCAGAATGACGCGCCGCATCTTCGGTGCACCCTGCCAATAGCCCTTGAAGGCATCGGCGAGGAGAAGGTCGTTGGAGCGCCACGTGCGCAGCGAATAGGGGCCGGAGCCCGCATCGTTGGTCTGCAGGAATTCACGCCCCATGTCGGCATCTTTCTCATGCTGCGCCAGCAGAGCGCTGTCGAGAATCGATGTCGAGAAACTGGCGAGCGAAAACAGGATGAGGTTCGGGCTCCAGACTTCCGGTGTCTGAAGGACAAGTGTCGTGTCATCCGTCGCCTTGATCAGGCCATCGACATTGTCTTCGCTGAAACCCCATTGGCGCAGATCGACGGACGGAGCCAGGCCCAGCTTGACGAGACGGCGCAACGACCACTCGACATCCTTTGCCGTCAGCGCGTTGCCGGAATGAAATTTGACGCCGGATCGGATCTTGAATGTGAACGTCTTGCCGTCATCGGAAACCGTCCAGCTTTCCGCGAGTCCGGGGGCCGGCTCGGTGATGTTCTCAGCGGGAAGAACGACAAGGCGCTCATAGAGATTGGCGACCACTTCGGCTGCTTCAAGCTGGTTGATCTCGTTCGGATCAAGCCCGCGCATCGAAGACATGTTCAAGGCGATGACCAGCTGATCGTCCGGCGTTGCGGCCCTGACGGCAATAGGCGCGGCAAGAGTTGCAACCGCGATCGCCGTCGTCATCAAAAAATGGCGCCTTAGCATTTCCATGGAAACTCCTCCCAAAGGCCCCTCACCGGCCCGATAAACCAAAATTTCATATCGACATCGACCTGAAATCTGGTATATCAGATCTCACAGAATGCGACAGACGTCAACGGGGGAATTTTGCAGATGAAGGAAGATGCCGGCCTATCGCCGCATGACGAGCGGATCGAAAAGCTCGATCCCCGCTTCTTGACGACGCTGCGCGATCACGTCCATCGCACGCTTCGCAGTGCGATCCTGTCGGGCCGGTTTGGCGTGAACGAGCGCGTGAACGAGCGCCAGCTCGCCGAGCAGCTTGGGGTCAGCACCACGCCGATCAAGGAAGCGTTGCGTCAGCTCGAGACCGAGGGACTGGTCGAGACATTGCCGCGCCGGGGCGTTCTGATCCGGTTCGACGCGAACTGGGCCGAGGAAATGATCCTGGCCCGCGCAGCACTCGAATCGATGATCGCCCATCTGGCGGCAAAGCGGCTGACGAAACCCGCGGCAAGCGATCTTCAAGCCACCATCAATCTCATGGTCGAGGCGACCAGGAACGGTGCCCCCGATGATCTGATCGCGCTGAACGAGAGCTTCCACGATCAGATCCATACGGCCTCCCAGTGCCAGTATCTGGCACGAATGATCGAGCGGCAGCAATTCTACGATGCCAGCATCCGGCGCATCATCCATTCCGACCCGACCGAGCGTGAAATCGCGCTCAACGAACATTCTGCAATCGCCGCCGCGATCACTGCCGGCGATACCGATAAATCGGAGCGCGTGATGCGCGATCACGTCGTGCGGTCCGGCGAGACATATCTGAAGATCGTTTTCAAAAACAAAGAGGAAATTTGACGTGAGCGAAGCTGTTGCGAGAGTTCGGCAGGCCCTGACGGGCATATCGGGTGTGCCCGTCACGCCCTATGCCGCCGATGGAAGTGTCGATGCCACCAAGCTGAAAGCGCTGATCGAAAAGCTGGCGGCTGCGCGCGTCCACAATCTGATGGCGGCCGGCAATACCGGTGAGTTCTTCACCCTGTCCCTCGACGAAGTGCGCCTGGTCCACCGCACGACAATCCAGGCAGCAGACGGCAAAGCCCTTGTCAGCGCTGCCGTCGGCAGATCGCTGACAGAAGCAAAGGCACTGGCACGTGACGCGATCGCCGAAGGCGTCGACGCGATCATGGGACACCATCCGATGGACCCGTTTGCCGGCCCGGCCTATCAGGCGAAGTATTTTCTGGAGCTGGCCGACAGCTGCAGCGTGCCGGTCATCGCCTATGTCAGAAGCGACACCTTTTCCGTCGCCGACTTCCGCACACTCGCGCTCCATCCGAACATTGCCGGTATCAAATTTGCGTCCGGCAATCTGATGCTGCTTGCAGACGTGATCCGCTCGACAAAGGACGCTCCGGCAATCTGGGTCTGCGGATTGGCGGAAGGCTGGGCACCGGCATTCTACGCGATGGGCGCGCGCGGCTTCACCTCCGGTCTGGTCAATGTCTTCCCCGAGCGCTCGCATGCGATTCACCGCGCGCTGGAAGCCGGCGATTACGCGAAGGCTCGTGAACTGATCGATGGGATCGCAGGCTTTGAGGCGATGCGGACGAAATATCTCAATGGCGCCAATGTCACCGTCGTCAAGGAAGCGCTGGGAATGCTGGGTAATGACGTCGGGCCGGTCAGGCTGCCGGGCGTGGAGACGCTGGATGAACTGGAACGAAAGAACCTGAGAGAAATCGTCGAACGTGTCGACGGCGAAACGCGCGCGGCCTGACCGGAGAATTGCAATGCACATTACTGCCCTGAAGACGTACATGCAGCGCGTCGACGATCGCCCCCGCCTTCTGGTCAAGATCGAGACCAGCGAAGGCATTTCGGGATGGGGTGAAGCCTATAATCATGGTCCAGATTGGGCTCTTCCGCCGATGCTCGATTATCTGTTTCACCAGATCGAAGGCGAGGACCCCCGCCGTGTCGAATACCTGATCCTCAAGCTCAATCAGCAGGCTCGTTTTCCGCCGGGTGCCCTGGGGCTGGCTGCCATTTCAGCGATCGACCACGCCTTGTGGGATATTGCCGGAAAGGCGGCAGGCCTGCCGGTCTACATGCTGCTCGGCGGCAACGTTCGCGACCGCGTCAGGATCTATTGTGGCGTCTACACGGCACCCGATCCGGAAGCAGCACTGGACCAGACGCTTCAGCTGAACCAGGATTTCGGCTACACCGCGTTCAAGCTCAGCCCCTACAGGCGCGATCTTCACAACAGCCGCTGGGGCGAACTGGTCAAGGAAACCGGCGACTATTTCGGCAAGATCCGCGAAATCACGCCGTCGCATTTCGAATTTGCCTTTGACGCGCACGCCAAGATCTACGAGCCCTATCAGGCCGTGCAGCTGGCAGCTGCGATCGCGCCCTACGATCCCCTCTTCTACGAAGAGCCGATCCGGCCGGAACATATTCCCGCCTGGGCCGAGCTCAAATCAAAGGTGACGGTACCGCTGGCAACGGGAGAATCGCTCTACAACCGCTTTGAATTCCTGGCGCTGCTGACCGCGCGGGGCGCGGACATCATCCAGCCCGACATTTGCGTGGTGGGCGGCGTGACCGAAATGCGGCGTATCGCGGCAATCGCCGAAGCCCATTACGTCACGGTCGCACCGCACAATCCCATGGGGCCCCTTGCCACGGCCGTGAATATCCATTTTTGCGCCACGCAGCCGAATTTCAAGATTCTGGAATACAAGCCGCATGTGCACGCACCCTGGGCTCTCGACCCTTATGTTCCGGTGGACGGACATATGCAGCTTCGCCCCGACCGACCCGGCTGGGGCATCGAGATCGATGAAAAAGCCCTGATAACGGAAGACTACATCCATTGGGAGCGCAAGATCACCAAGAAACCGGACGGCGCAACCGCATATCCGTAAACACCGGGCGTCCGTCGGCACCTAAACGTCCGAGGGACGCCATATCGGCCAGGACCGAACCCTGCCTAACGGCGAAACCGGCAGCGTGTCGGCTATCCGCGCAATTGCTCTCTCTGGGCTCCGGTCAATGGCCGGACCGGTTGCCCGCGCAGGATGAAGAACAGCTTTGCCGTCTCCTCCAGTTCCTCGGTCGCATATTGCGCATCGAGCAATGTCTTTCCGGCGACAACGGGGCCATGGTTGGCAAGCAGCACCGCATGGCTTGTCTTTGCCTTTTCCGCGACGGCATCGGCCAGCGCTTTGTCGCCCGGCGGGAAATACGGCACCAGCGGCAGGGAGCCGACGCGCATGACATAATACGCCGTCAATGGCGGCAGCACGTCGTCCGGATCGATGTCGGCAAGAATACTGACGGCAACGGCATAGGTGGAATGCAGATGCACGACGGCGCCGCTCATCTTCTGCTGGCAGTACATGCACTGGTGCAGGAAGGCTTCCTTCGTCGGCTTGTCGCCACCGGTGTGAACACCCTCGGCCGAAAAGCGCGACAGCCGTTCCGGCGCCAGGCTACCGAGCGACGCATTGGTCGGCGTCATCAGCAGTTCCCCGCTGGACAGCCGCGCGCTGATATTTCCGGTCGAGCCGAAGGTCAGGCCCCGGTCGAAAATGGATTTTCCGACGCTGACGATCTGGTCGCGCAGTTTGGTTTCTTCCGAGAGGATCGCGGTCATCGTAGCAGCCTCCATGCCTTGAGGAAAAAGTCGTCTGCGCCGAAATTGCCGGATTTCAGCGCCAGCGCCACCGGCCGGTCATCGCCAATGCTGCAGGTCCAGGGAACACCCGGATCGATCTCGGGGCCAATCCGCATGGCCTGAACACCGAGCGCATTCACCACCGCGCCGGAGGTTTCGCCGCCGGCAACGAGAAACCTGTTGTAACCATCCGCCCGCAGAGCGATTGCGACATCCGCCAGAAGCTCCTCCACCAGCGCGCCCGCCCTGTCACGGCCAAGCACGTCCTGCGCCTTGCGCACGTCGGCCGGATCGGCGCTGGAATAGACGAGCGGAATGCTGTCCCGCGCAGAAAGCACCCAATCCGTAACGGTCTGCGGTCGCGTCCTGCCTGCGGCGATATCGAGCGGGTCGATTTTCAGGACCGGCACGCCGGCCGCGATCGCGGCTCCGATCTGGCGCCGTGTGGCGGCCGAGCAGGAGCCGGCCAGCATCACGGCAGGCCCTTCGGGTGCGGCAAACCCGTCGGCGGACGGACCGGCCAGCTTGCCGGCACGCCGGAAATTATCGGGCAGGCCGATGGCAATGCCGGATCCGCCGGTGATCAGCGCCATACCGGCCGCAGCCCGGCCAATGGCGCGAAGATGCTCGTCGGTAACCGCATCGACGAGCACAACCTGATGTCCGGTGCCGGCCGCCGCCTCGAAGGCCGCCGCAATCGCATTGCTGCCGTTATCCACGATGTCATGCGAGATCAGGCCGACCTTGGAGCGAGACTGCGCCTGCAGCACGCGCACCAGATTGGCATCGGTCATCGGCGTCAGCGGATGATCCTTCATCGGACTGTCCGACAACAGCAGATCACCGAAGAAGAGATGGCCGCGGTAAACGGTGCGGCCATTGGTCGGGAAGGCCGGGCAGGCAAGGGTCAGCGATGTGCCCAGCAGCTCCATCAGCGCATCCGTCACCGGACCGATATTGCCTTCCGGTGTCGAATCGAACGTCGAACAATATTTGAAGATGATCTGCTCGGCGCCGGCAGCACGCAGGCAGCGCGCTGCGTCAAGAGAAAGCGCGATGGCTTCGCTTGCCGGTATCGTCCGCGACTTCAGGGCGATCACCACGGCTTCGGCATCGCCGAAGTCAAAACCCGCAGCCGGAACGCCGACGACCTGGACCGTCCGCATGCCCTCCCGGGCAAGCGTCAAGGCGAGATCCGTCGCCCCCGTCAGGTCATCCGCCACAGCACCTAAAAGCATGGTTCTCAACTCCTCAAACACAAAAGATGATGCCGTCAGGCGGTGGCGCCTGCGACGATTTCGTAACCGGTATCGATGATCTGCTTTTCCGTTGGCCGCTCGCCACTCTCCAGCAGTTTCTCGACGGCAATCTTGCCGATGAGGAAGCGGTTGGAGCGCACGGTCGACAGAGGCATGGGCAGCGACTGGCCGATATCGAGCCCGTTGAAGCCGAACAGAGCCAGCTTTTCCTTCACAGCGATACCCGCCGTCAGGCAGTAAAAAAAGCCGCCGACGGCCATGTCGTCGTTGGAAAACACCGCAACATCGATCGTGGGATTTTTCGCCATCATCGCAGCCAGCGTATCGCGGCCGGCAATGGTCGAACTTGGTCCGGCAAAGCGCTGCTCGGCCTCAAGCGTCAGTCCGGCCTCGGCCAGCGCCGTGCACAGCCCTTCGTAGCGCAGCCGCGCCCGCCGATCGGCATCCCAGTCGTGGCCGACATAGCCGAAGCGGCGATACCCCCGGGAAATGAGATGCCGTCCGGCATCGAAACCGGCGCGGCGATGGGAGAGCCCGACGGCGATGTCGATCGGGTCGGCGTCGATATCCATCAGTTCCGCCACCCGCACCCGGCTGTTGGCAAGCATGCGCCGCGTCGCATCGGTGTGATCGAAGCCGGTCATGATGATGGCCGCCGGCTGCCAGGCAAGAAGCGAGGAAACGATGCCCTGCTCAGTCTTCAGATCGTAATCGGTCACGCCGATGAGTGGCTGGTAACCGGTCGAGGCAAGTGCCGAGTGAATGCCGCGCAGGACCTCGGGAAAGACGATATTGGAGAGCGACGGCAGGAGCACGCCCATCAATTGCGAGCCGGAGGAGGCGAGCGAACCCGCGGCGCGGTTCGGCACGTAACCCAGCTTTTCGATCGCCGAGAGAACGCGCGTGCGGGTTGCGTCGGCGATCGGCCCCTTGTTGCGCACAACGCGCGAAACGGTGATTTCGCTGACGCCCGCCAGCTTCGCCACATCCGTCAGCGTCGGCATATCCTGCAACATCTGGCTCTTCTCCCTATTCCGAAAAGGCCGTCCATACCCCCGGAAAGTCATTATGACAGCGCTAACATATTTCTCTTGCGCAAGGCCAGAGCCTGTGCTTATTATTTTTATGTTAGCGCTGTCATTGGCGCTCAGGGACGAGATTCGACGTTTTTTGGGAGGAAATACCGTGAAATACAATGGAAAGGCCGTCTTCACGATGGCCGCAAGCCTTTGCGCGTTCACCGCGCTCTCCACCGGGTTCAGCGTGGCCTACGCGGAGGACACCTATCGTCCGGAATGCTTTTCGCCGGCACCCGACAATGCCAAGGTCATTCGCTACGAAAAGCGTGACGGGCCCTACAAGATCGCCTTCGTCAACGGCTTTGCCGGCAACGACTGGCGCGTGACGGCTATCCAGGGCGCCAAGGCTTGGGCGGCCCGTCCGGAGAACAAAGCGAAGCTCGCCGAATTCACCGTCGTCTCCGTCGGTAATGACAGCGCGGCACAGATCGCGGCGATCGATAACTTCATCGCTGCCGGCTATGACGGCATCAGCTTCATCGCTGTCAACCCGACCGCCTTCAAGGCCGTGATCAAGCGCGCCGCGCAGGCCGGCACGGTGCTCGTACCGTTCGACAACGTGCTCGATACCGATGAGATCGTTCAGGTAAACGAGAACCAGTTCGAGCTTGGCAAGATGAAGGCGCAGGCCGTCGTCGACGGGATCAGGCAAGCCAAGGGCAAGGTCGAGGGCAGCGTGCTGGAGGTCTCCGGCCTTCCCGGCAACGCAACCGACCGCGACAATCATGACGGTATGCGTTCCGTGCTCGACAAGGAACCCGGCCTGAAGGTTGTTCAGGTCGTTGGCAACTGGGATGCTGGTACGGTCCAGAAGGTAACGGCCGATGCGATCGCCACCAATGGCCAGTTCGACGGCGTCATGGTGCAGGAAGGCTCGATCGGTGCGCTCAATGCGATGAAGAATGCCAATCACCCGGTCGTTCCCTTCGGCGGCGATGCCGGTAACGGCACCCGCAGGCTGCTTGCCGAAGGCAAGTATCCAGGCGTAACGGCAGCACAGGCTCCGGTCATGTCTTCCGTATCGCTCGAAGCCATCGTCTCGCTTCTGGAGGGCAATGCCCTGCCGCAGAAGGTCTTCCTGCCGATCCCGAGCAAGGACAATGCCGAGCTGAAGGAAGGCACCGACTTCTTCCCCAAGCTGCCGGACACGTTCTACACCACGACAGGCTATCCGAACTGCTTTCCGGTCTTCACGCCGGATGAGCTTCTGGGCCAGAGCCCGGACAATACCTGAGGCAACGGCGACCGGGGCGGCCTTCGCCGTCCCGGCTTCGCGGATAGAATCGACATGACCCAAGCACCCCCCCTGATCCGGCTATCCGGCATTTCCAAGACCTATGGTGCCGTAACGGCGTTGCGGGACGTGGATTTCGCCTGCGAAGCGGGTACGATCCACGCCATCCTCGGTGAAAACGGCGCCGGCAAATCGACCCTGATGAAGTTGCTCTCGGGCGTGATAGCGCCGAGCAGCGGCACGATGCAGCTCGACTGCATGCCTGTTGCCTTTTCCGGAACGCGTCAGGCCTCCAAAAGCGGCATCGTCTGCATGTTCCAGGAACTGTCGCTGATGCCGAACCTCACCGTCGGCGACAACATTGTCCTGTCACGGCCAAAGACGGTTATGGGCTTTCTCAGCCGCACGGCCTATGCCGAAGCCTCTGCATGTCTTGCCCGGATCGGTGCGGAACGCATCGCGCTCGACACGCCCGTCAACGAACTGACGCTGGCAGAGCGGCAACTTGTCGAAATCGCCAAGGCGCTCCATCAGAAACCCCGGCTACTGATCCTTGACGAGGCGACATCGGCGCTGGGTGCCGATGCGGTGGAGAAGGTGTTTTCCGTCGTGCGGCAATTGCGCGACGAAGGGGTCTGCATTCTCTTCATTTCACATCGCTTCCATGAGGTGCATGCGCTCGCGGACCGGATTTCGGTGTTCCGCAACGGCAGCCACGTGCGGACGTTCCCGGCCGGCAGCATCGATCACGAAGGCATCGTCGCGCTGATGATCGGCCAGTCGCTGCAACAACTCTTCCCGCCGCGCCGGTCGGCCATCGCGCAGGACGTGGCACCGCTCCTGTCCGTCAGCGGTATGAACTGGTCGGGGGAGCTCCACGATATCAGCCTTCACGTTCGCCCCGGCGAGATTTACGGCCTTGGAGGGCTCGAAGGCCAGGGCCAGCAAAGGGTGCTGGAAGCAATCTTCGGCGTCTTGCGCGGAGTTTCCGGTGACGTCACCATCGCAGGCAGGCCGTTCGAGCGGCGCTCTCCTTTCCGTGCCAAGGCTGCCGAAACCGGCATTGCCTTCATTCCGGAGGACCGCAAGACCGAGGGCATGATTCCCAACCTTTCGATCGCCGACAATATGCGTCTGGCCGGACTTGGCCGTGACGGATTGCTGACTGGGCGAAACGCCGACCGCGAGGAGCACTACAAGGCACTTCTGCACCGGCTCGATCTCGTCTACGGCACGCTGAACGACCCCGTTTCATCGCTTTCGGGCGGCAACCAGCAGAAGGTTCTGCTGGCCAAATGGCTGGCGCTGAAGCCGCGTTGCATCCTGCTGCTCGATCCGACGCGCGGCATCGACGTCAAGACCAAGGCACAAATCTACCAGCTGCTCAGCGATCTCGCCGATGCCGGCATGGCGGTCGTCCTGCAATCGACCGATTATGAGGAACTCGTGCATCTCTGCAACCGCGTGGCCGTCTTCTATCACGGGCGGATCGCACGCGAGCTTTCCGGCGCCACGCTCACACCGGAGAACCTGATTTCCGCCGCGATGGGGCTTTCGGCACAGGTGGATCAACCCTTGAAGGATGCCGTGGCATGACCCTCGATACCCTCCGGCGCAATATCCGGTTCCTGATCCCGACGATTGCCTTCGTCCTCCTGTTTGCACTCTATATCGGTACCCACCCGCGCGGCTTTTCCACCTATGTGGTGACCATCTGGGCCAACCAGAGCGCCCTTCTCGTCTTTGCCGCTTTCGCCCAGTTCTTTGTCGTTCTGGTGCGCGGCATCGATCTGTCGGTCGGGCCGATGGTGGCGCTGTCCAATGTCGTCGCGTCTTATGTCCTCGCCGGCGACGGCGCATCGCTGTGGCTCGGCGTCGTCGCGGTGCTCGGCACCGGCCTCGCCTGTGGCTTGATAAACGGTGTCGTCGTCGCGATCGGCCGCATTCCGCCCATCATCGCCACATTGGCGACAGGCGCTGTCTATTCCGGCGTCGCACTGTTCCTGCGCCCGACACCCGGCGGCGACGTGAACTCGAATCTGTCCGACGCGATGACCTATGCCGTCGGACCAGTACCGACGTCGCTGATCCTCATCGCAATCCTGGTGGCCATCTTCGTGGTGATGCTGCGGCGCACGGCCTTTGGCCTGTCGCTCTACGGCATCGGTTCGTCGGAGCATGCGGCCGAACTCACGGGCATATCGCTGGCGAACACCCGGATTGCCGCCCACGCGCTCGGCGGCCTTTGCGCCGGCATCGCGGGTTTCTACGTCTCGATGGTCACCCTCACCGGCGATGCAGGTATCGGTCCCTCCTATACGCTGAATTCGATCGCGGCCATCGTACTTGGCGGCATTTCGCTGGCCGGCGGGATCGGCGGCCCCTTCGGCGTCGTCATCGGCGCCCTCCTCCTCAAAACCGTGGCGGCACTGATGTTCTTCTCAGGCCTGCCGCCGCTTGCCCAGCCGTTCTTCGAAGGGCTGATCCTCGCGCTCGCGATCATGCTCGGCTCCCTCGGCCTGATCAAGGTCCGCAACCGTTTGAAGTTGTTTGCCCAATGACACAGTCCGCACCTCCTCTCCCAAGGCCCGCCAAGCACCACCTCGCCGCCGATCCAGCCATCCTGGCCGTTGCAGCGGGATGCATCGTCCTGCTGGCCATCGGCGGAGCGATTTTCCCGCCCTTCCTGTCGCCCGGCTATCTGCTGCAGCAATTGCAGATCGCCTCCTTCCTCGGCATCATCGCGGCCGGCGCGACACTCGTCATCCTGCTCGGCCATATCGATCTTTCGGTTCCCTCGGCCATCACCGCCGTCGCCGTTCTGACGACCACCGTTGCCGGATCGTCGTCGCCGGACATCGCCCTCTTCGCCATCCCGATCGGGCTTG
Organism: Pararhizobium polonicum; assembly: GCF_001687365.1. Taxonomy (GTDB): domain Bacteria; phylum Pseudomonadota; class Alphaproteobacteria; order Rhizobiales; family Rhizobiaceae; genus Pararhizobium; species Pararhizobium polonicum. Next base: position 359,118 of record NZ_LGLV01000006.1, on the reverse strand, counting down.
CCGGCGGCGCACTGATCGGCCTGATCAACGGCATCGGCGTTGCCATCTTCCGGCTGCCGTCCATGGTCTGGACACTGGCGGTCAATTCGATGCTGATGGGTGCCCTGGTCTTCTTTACCGGTGGGTTCAAACCGCGCGGTGTTGTGCCGCCGCTATCCGTGACACTGTCTCTCGAGCGCAGTCTCGGCGTTCCCAATGTCTTTCTCTTCTGGATCGCCGTCATCCTGTTCGTCGGCTTTCTGCTGCGCCGGACGATCTACGGGCAGTATCTGTTTGCAACCGGGAATTCGGAAAAGGCCGTGTTCCTCTCCGGCGTACGCGTGCGGCTGGTAACGGTCCTGACATTCGTCGCCGCCGGTATGTTCACCGCGATCGGCGCAATTCTTCTGGCGGGCTATGCCAATCAAGCCTATCAGGGCATGGGTGATCCATACCTGATGCCGGTGATCACGGCTGTCGTTATCGGCGGAACATCCATCCTCGGTGGTCGCGGCGGCTATGCCGGAACGGTGGCCGGGGCCGTCTTCATCACTCTTCTTTCTTCCATTCTTTCCGTGCTGCAAATGCCGGAAGCATTTCGCCAGATCGTTTTTGGCGTCATCATTCTCACCATATTGCTGATGCGCAGATTTGACAGGAGTAGCCACTGATGTCCGAACTTGAACGAGTAGCCATTATCGGGCTTGGTTCCATGGGGCTGGGCATGGCCCGCTCCCTGATCCGCGCCGGTCACCCCGTCTCCGGCTGCGATATCAGTGCCGGCGCGCTCGACAGCCTGACGGCGAGCGGCGGACAGGCATTTTCGACCCCCGCCGAGGCCGCGAAGGATGCCGATATCGTCGTCGTCGTTGTCGTCAATGCGGCGCAGACCGAAACGGTGCTCTACGGCGCCGGCGGCGCGGTCGCCGCGATGAAACCGGGTTCGGTGATCATTTCCTCCGCGACCGTCGCCCCGGCGGAGGCCAAGAGCTTTGCCGCCCGCGCCTTGGAGCGAGACGTGCGCTACCTCGATGCACCCATCAGCGGCGGCTCGGTGAAAGCGGATGCCGGCAAGCTGACCGTGATGGCGTCCGGCGCGCCTGAGGCCTTTGCAGCCGCCAAGCCTGCGCTCGATGCCATGGCTGAAACTGTTTACACGCTCGGCGACGATGTCGGGATTGGATCCTCTTTCAAGATCGTCAACCAGCTGCTGGCCGGCGTGCATATCGCAGCCGCCTGCGAGGCGATCACCTTCGCCAAGAGCCTCGACCTCGATATCTCGAAAGTGTTCGAGGTCATTTCCAAATCGGCTGGCAACAGCTGGATGTTCGAAAACCGCATTCCGCACGTCCTGGCCGGGGACTATACGCCGCACAGCGCCGTTTCGATCTTCACCAAGGATCTGGGCATCGTTTCCGATCTCGGCCGCAAGCAGAAGTTCCCGCTGCCCATCGCGTCCGCCGCGCTTCAGCTCTTCGTCATGACGGAAGCTGCCGGCATGGGCCGTGACGACGATTCCTCCGTGGCGCGGCTTCTGGCGCAGATCGCCGGCCTTGAGCTTCCCGGCATGGAAAAGGGCGATTGAGATGCCGCGTTTTGCCGCCAACCTGACGATGATGTTCAATGAGAACGATTTCCTCGATCGTTTCGCCATCGCGGCCCATGCCGGGTTCAAGGCGGTGGAATATCTGTTTCCCTACGACTTCCCGGCCGAAACCGTGGCCGAAACCCTGGCCAATGCCGGTCTCGAGCAGGCACTGTTCAACCTGCCGGCGGGAGACTGGGGCAAGGGCGAACGCGGCCTTGCCGCTCTGCCGGAGCGCCGAACCGAATTCCGCCAATCCGTAAAAACGGCCGTGGGCTATGGCCGCGCGATCGGAACACCGCTGCTGCACATGATGGCGGGTATTGCGCGCCATGACGACAAAGCCGCCATGGCGACCTATCGAGACGCAGTGGCCTTCACCGCCGATGCCGTCGGGGAAGCGGGCATCGGCCTTGTCATCGAGCCGATCAACGGCCGTGACATGCCGGGCTATTTTCTCAACGACTTCGAGCGGGCGGCGGATCTGATCATGGATCTCGGCCATGCGAACCTCAAGCTGCAGTTCGACATCTATCATCGCCAGGTCATGCACGGCGACGTGCTGACTGCGCTGGAAACGATGATGCCGCTGATCGGCCATGTGCAGATCGCCTCCGTACCGAAACGTCACGAGCCGGGAACCGGCGAACTCGACGACTTCCGGATTTTCGAGCATCTGGATGCATTGGGCTATCGGGGATATGTGGGCTGCGAGTACAGGCCGCGCGGGGAAACCGTGGCGGGCCTGACATGGATGAAAAGACTCTAGGCAACGGTTTGGGAGGGCCGGAATGTTCACGTCGACGCGGTGGCGCTATGCCGCCGACCTGAACACAACGACGGCAAGCGCCTAAGCCGACGGCGCTTGTCTTCCATGCCAGCACCACTCCTGCATGATGTTTCCCTCAGCCGGTTGGCGAGAGAAAGCCGAAGGCTACGGAACCGCCGGAAAATCGGGATCAATGGCATCCAGGAACCGGCTCATGATGTCGCTGCCGCTTTCCGGCTCGCTGCCGGCCATCACTGCCACGCTGAAGGCGAGCAGCGATGAGGATGGGTTGTGCGTGCTTACTCCCGCCCTCAGATTCATCACCAGCGTCGGGCACAGGAAGAGACCGAGCCGCAGGACGGTACGCCAATCGGCAGGCAGCATCTGACGCGCCTTGAGTTCCGCAAGCAGCGGCCGCCACAGGTATTGCGCCTTGACGTCGAGCAGGCTCTGCCGCACGCGGCTCAATGTCCAGTCGGTCTCGACCGCAAGCACCCCATCGGCATGGCGCGCCTCGACACGGTAACGGGCCTCGGCTTCAGCCGGGTCGTAGAGCCAGAGCGGGTGCGCCAAGACGTTGTGAAAGGTCGCCTTGATCTCGGCCAGAAGCGTCGGCACGTTGCGGCCGGCAAAGGCCGGATCGAAGAAGGAAAGCACGGCCCCGCCCTCACCCCGGCTGTACCAGACATTGGCATTGTGGGCGTCGCCATGGGCGGTCACGCCACCGGCATCGGCGAGGTTCAGTGGGTTGAGACGGTCGGCGGCAGCGGCAAAGAGTTCGCCGACCGTTTGCGCGTAGGGCTGACCGTTGATGACAAACTTCGCCTTTGAAAAGGTTTCCCAGTCGAGTTCCATGCCGGGAAAACGGAACGTCCGGCCGATATAGAAATCCGCATAGCGTCCACCGGGAACCGTCCTCGTCTCTGGGTCGATCATTCGTTCCTGGAAAAGCCGGTGAATGGGTTCGCAAGCAACCTCCTCGGCTGTTACCGCGTGCAGCGTGCGCAGATAGACCGCGAGAAGTTCACCGGAGAGGCGGCGCTCGGCGGCAAGGGCCAAGGCCTCCCTTTCCAGATCGGGGACGATATCGAGCGCCCGCAGTACATCGGAAAAGCGCGGATCGCTCCGGCGGCGGTAGATCAGGATCTGCTCGCCCGGCAGCACCGACATCAGCACGGGCTGGTCGACGGGGAGCCCGGCCTTGGCCAGAATGTCGGCGCGGTAATATTCGCCGGACATCGCCTCCTCTCCCTCTTCCTGGTGGAACTTGAAGAAGAAGTCGCCCTCATCCGTTTCGAAGAAACCGTTGAGCGAATTGAGGCTGTAGCGGTCGTGATTGATGACGATGTTTCGCGCGTCGATAGCGAAGATATCGTGCAAAAGCACGGTCAGCATGGCGACCGCCTGCCCTTCGTCGGTGCGGGCCATGCGGCGTATATCGGCGGTTCTGCTCGGTGCGGACATAATGGAAACCTTTCCTCCCGGCAGGGCCGAGGTCGATAATGGACGTATACTCGTTCTGGGGCAGGCCACTCGCCCCAACCTTGGAGCCTAGCGCATGGCGGCCGGAGAATAGCGGCTGCCGAGCGTGTAGTGGCTGCCGTTATAGGTCAGCCTGTTGACGGTAGCGACGATGGAGCCGGACCATGTGCGCCGGTGCAGCAGCAGGCATGGATCGCGCAGCTTTATCATCAACAACCGCGCCGTCTCCTCGTCCGCCGCGACCGCCGCGATCACATGCTCGACCTCCGTAAGCGGCGTGCTTTGCTGCAGATAATCGTAGGTCGTGATCGTGGTGAAGTCCTGCTTGTCATAGTTGGGCACCAGATCGGGATTGACGAAACGCTCCTCCAGCTGCACCGGAATATCGTTTTCGTAATGAACCACCATCGAATGCCCCACCGGCCCCTGCGTCCCGAATTCGAAGGCGGCGAGCAGTTCCGGTCCCGGCTGGATCGTCTCGAGAAGAACGACTTTGGCGGCATAGCGCCCGCCGCGCAGACGGATTTCGCTGGCTATATTGTTGATCTCGATCAGCGCCGACTGCGCTTTCGGCGGCGCGATGAACGTACCCACACCCTGAATCCGGATCAGATGCCCGTCCGAGGTCAGTTCGCGCAGTGCCCGGTGAACGGTCATGCGCGACACGCCGAGTTCGGCGACGAGTTCGTGTTCGGAGGGCAGCTTGTGGTCCCGGCCCCATTTGCCGCTGCCGATGTTCTGGAGGACATAGTCCTTCACTTTCCCGTAGAGGGGGCCTGCCGTCGAAGGAAGATTGTTCATTCCTGTTTGCCTCCCGGGGGATGGACATGGCTGATGGCCGCAGACGTTTCGCCCGATGCCCCGTTTGCCTGCGGATCGAACCGCACGATCGTCTTCAATCCGGATGCTGTCCCGGCCAGAAGCCGTTCATAGGCCGCCGGGATATCCTCGATCGTTATCTGTTCATCGATGAGAGATCGCAGCATCGGCTCCAGTTGCGGCAGCATCGCAACCGCATCGGGCAGTTCGTCCGCGAAGGCATGGCAACCGATGAGCGAGATTTCGCGCTCGACCAGGATGTTCGGATCAAGATCGATGCGCCCATGGGTGATCCCGACAAGCGCAATGGAGCCACCGCCGGATACGAGATCGAACAGAGTATTGAGGACACCGATATTGCCTGTCGCATCGATGGCGTGGCGCAAGACCTGTTCATGCAGCGCCGCTTGAATGGATTTCCCATCAAATTCAACAATGGTGGCTCCCGTTGCATCCGCAACACGGGCGGCACGGGCCGCATTGCGGTCCGCGACAAGCACCGGTCCGTCGTGAAGCCGCGAGAGAAGCACCGCCGCGAGCCCGCCAATCGGTCCGCATCCGACGACAAGAACAGGCTCCCCGGCAGGGACGGCCTGTTTACGCAGCACATGCAGGGCCACCGCCAGCGGTTCGGCCATGGCGGCAATCGCGGGATCGAGGGACGGATCGTGTCTGACGAGAAGGCGGACCGGCAGCGCCGTCTGCTCGGCAAACCCGCCGTCGCAGGCCTCACCGACAAATCCGAGATGCAGGCAGACATTGCGGCGCCCGCTGCGGCAGGCCGCGCATTCGCCACACCAATAGCGGCTGTCGGCAACGACGGTGTCGCCGACGGCGAGATCCGTCACGCCCGCCCCCACGGCCGTCACGATACCGGCAAACTCATGGCCGGCGACGGATGGGGACCGGCTGATCCACTGGCCGGTGCGGTAATTGTGCAGATCCGAGCCGCAGATCCCGGCAGCCGTGACCGCGAGGCGTGCCCAGCCGGGAGCAGGCGCACCGGGAGCCTCGATCTCCTCGACGCGCAGGTCGCCGGCCGCATAAAGCCTCGCCGCTCTCATCGGGTTTTCCTCTCAGCCTGGAAGATAGGCGTTGCGCATGTCCGAAACGGCATTCTCATGCGATGAGAAGCCTTCGTAGCGGGCAAGCGTGCGGGCGTGTTTTGCAAATTCGGGATAGGCCGACGCCGTGACGTAGCCGATCGATGAGCGCTTGACGAAATCCGTCACCGACAAGGGACCGTAGGTGCGCGCCCAGCGGCTGGTCGGCAGAACCGCGTTCGGTCCAAGGCCGAAATTGCCGATCGAGACCGGCGTATGCGGCCCCATCAGGATCTCCGCCGCCTCTGTGATGTAACCGAGATGGGCGAAGGGATCGGTCGAGAGGATTTCCAGATGCTCGGGCGCATAGTCGTTGATGAAACGGTAGCTTTCCTCGACCGAGGATGTCAGCACGATGCCGCCGCACTTGCCACCCAGCACCGCGCTCGAAAACTGCACCCGCTGTTCGGTCATGCGCGCCCAGTGATCAGGCAGCGCCTTTAGCGCTTCTTCCACCACGCGGCGGCTGTGGGTTACCAGATAGGCGGAGGAATCGGGACCGTGCTCCGCTTCGACGAGCAGGTCGAGCGCTGCAAGGCCGCCATGCACCGTATCGTCGGCGAAGATCACCGCCTCGGACGGTCCTGCGGGAAGGCCGGGATCGATGACGCCGGACAGCAACCGTTTTGCCGCCACCACCCACGGGCTGCCGGGGCCGACAATCTTCAGCGCCGGCTTGATCGTCTCAGTGCCATAGGCGACGGCGGCCACGGCCTGCGCGCCGCCGCACTTGTAGACGGTCTCGACGCCGGCAAGACGCGCGGCGACAAGGGTTGCCGCATCGACGGAGCCATCCGGCGCCGGCGGCGTGATGATGGCAAGTTCCGGCACACCGGCGACGACAGCGGGCACGGCCGTCATCATCGTTACTGATGGAAACGCACCTTTACCGCGCGGGATGTAGAGCGCAACGGACTGGATCGGCGTAAACCGGTCGCCGGCATAGGCGCCGCGGCGAATTTCCTTCAGCCACATGGCTTCCGGCTTCTGCTCCTCATGAAAGACCCGGATGTTGTCGATGCCGAACTGGATCGCTTCGATAACATCCTTGTCGACCATGCCGAACGCCGCATCGAACTCGGCTTCCGTCGCCTTCAGCTTGCCGTGGTCGAGATCCGCCTTGTCGAGCTCGCGGCCAAATCGCACCAGCGCAGCGTCGCCTTCGGTCCTGACCGCCTCGATGATCGGCTTCACCTTTTCGATGAAGCCCGACAGGTCGGTCTCAGAGCGGCGGAGAAGGGCTGCGCGGGCAGAGGCATCGAGTGTATCGAGTTCGTAAAATGAAACGTTGGTCATTGGAGTTCCCTTGCTGCCCGGCGGCATTGCAACCGGCGGACATCCTGTGATCACTTTGATTTGAGGAAGATATCGAGCCCGACCAGGCGATCGAGCAGAAAGATGGCGGCCGCGGCGCAGGCGATGAACACCACGGAGATTGCGGCGAGATCGGGCGTGATGATCGAGCGGATCGAATTGTAGATCTGCACCGGCAAGGTCACGATGCGGGCATCGACCAGGAGCAGGCTGACAAGAAATTCATTAAGCGCCAGGATGAACATCAGCAACGAGCCGGTGATGATGCCGGGAGTGACGGCGGGCAAGGTCACCGAGAGGAAGGTCTGCACCGGCCCGGCGCCGCAATTGGCCGCGGCAAGCTCCAGATCGGGATCAAGGCTTGAGGCGCTTGCCGTGACCGCCCAGATCATGAACGGCAGGTTGATCACGCTGCAGGCGACCCCCACCGGCCAGAGTTGCCCCAAAACACCGGCATTGCCGAAGACCAGCATCAGCCCGATACCCGAGCCGATCAACGGAATGGTGAACGGCAAGAGCAGGTAGACCTGAACCGCTTTTTCGAAACGAACCGCATATTTGGCGAGCGCGATGCCGGCGAGCGTTCCGACGGGAATGGAGACGATCGTGCAGACGGCCGAGACGTAAAGAGAACGGAGAAAGGCATCGCGCAGATCGGTTGCCTGCAGGATTGCGGCATACCACTTCAGCGACAGCCCATCCGGCGGGAAAGTGATGATATTGCCCGAGGTGAAGGAGGCCCCGAGCACGACCACCGTCGGCGCCGACAGCATGAAAAGTGCGATCATGACGAAGCTCCACAGGACAAAGGTCTTGCTCAATGGGTTGTTCACTGCCGGGCCCTCCCCATGGCAAGCGTTCCTGCGCCAAACAGGGTGAAGACCAGCCCGACGAGCAGCGAGCCGATGGCGACAAGCATCAGGGCGAGTGTTGCCCCGAGCCCCTGATCGGAGGTGCGGAAGAACTGATCATAGATCGCGTTCGCAATGAAATCCTGCGAGCCACCGCCAAGGATAGCGGGCATGGCGAAATCGGTCAGCGACAGCGTGACCACGACAAGGCCGGCGCCGACAAGCCCTGGGCGGGCGAGCGGCAGCACGACATGGATGAAGCTGCGCCCCCAGTTGGCGCCGAGCGAACCAGCCGCCGTTTCCAGCTCCTCCGGTATGGCCGTGAGCGCCGGGGCAAGCATCAGAACGGCAAACGGCAGCATGTACTGCACCAGGCCGAAGAGCACGGCCGGATAGTTGTAGAGCAGACGCAGCGGCGCAACGCCGACGAGACCCAGCGCCTCGTTGACGATGCCCTGATTGCCCAGAATAATCAGCCAGCCATAGGCGCGCACGACCTGACCGATGAAGAACGGCAGGAAGAGTGCAATCAGCAGGAATTTCCGCAAGCCGGGCGAGCGGGTTCGCACCATCAGATAGGCATAGGGGAACGCAAAGATCAGCGTCACGACCGTAACGATCAGCGCGCCCAGAAGGCTGCGTGTCGCAACGATGGCAAAGAGCGGTTCGGTGATCGCCTTTTTGTAGTTCGCCAGCGTGTAGGTTTCGGAAAACAGGAACGTGCTCGTATCGAGCGTCCGCAGGCTGCTGTCGCCGATCTGGATCAGGCCGAGAACGAGCAGGCCGACCAGCAGCACCGCCGGCGCCAGCATCAGATAGGGGATGGCGCGCTTGAAGGCCGTCGGCCAGACGAAGGCGGCGAAGGCCTCCAGCGCGTCCATCACGCGCCATGTCAGGGGATAGGCTGTTTTGGCAGCGCGCATGGGAAAGTCCTTGCGGATAACGGGTAACCGAAGCCGTCGGGAACTGGCGGCTCTAGCGTGTATCTCCCTCGAACCGGTGCCGGTCCGAGGGATCGATCAGGCCTTTGCGCGCCGTCAGGAACACGCAAAGCGGCACATGCATCAGCCCTGCATGATCGCCTTGAACTTGCCGAACCATTCGCTCTCGTTTTCGACCTGGGTTTTCGACGAGATCCGGATCAGGTGCTTGAAGTCCTCTTCCTTCGTCGGATAGGACGGATCGTTGACGAGATCGGCCGGCGGCGTCAGGCCCGGGACGACGCCCGGCAGACCGAGGCCGTCGAGCCAGACCTGCTGCGCGTCCTTGGTCAGCGCATGGTTGATGTACTGCTTTGCCCAGTAAAGTTCGCTTTCCGGAAGGCCCTTCGGAATCCATAGGCCATCGGTATCGAACTTCGCACCCTCCTCCGGAATGACCCACTTGATGTCGATGCCGTTTTTGCGGGCTTCGCGGGCATTGGTGGAAATCGTGCAGGCGGCGTCAATTTCGCCTTTCTGGAACCAAGTGGTGAAATCCGGATCTTCGCCGAGCAGCGGCTGCTGCTGCTTCATCTTGGCGATGAAATCCCAGGCAGGCTGCATGTTGCCCGGAATATCTTCCAGCTTGCCGCCGCCGGCCACCTGCGCAGGGAAGTGAAAGCCGATGCCGTCGTTGTAGAGGGCGATGCGGCCCTTGAACTTCGGATCGAGCAAATCCTTCCATGATTTCGGCGGACCATCCGGAAAGGCCGACGGGCGGTAGGCCAGCACGTAGACATAACCGTAGGTGTTGACGATCGGATAGCCGTCGAGACCGACCGGCTTTGCCAGATCGGTGACGGTCTTCAGGTTGGGCAGGTCGGACAGGTCTTCCGTGACGCCCCGCAATGCCGATTTGGTCGCATTCGTCGTCGTATCCCAGTTGATGTGGATCGGCGGCACGCGCTTCTGGGCAACGGCGGCCCAGATTTTCGGCTGGATCTCGTTGTCTTCCGTCAGGTCATGGCGGACGGCAATGCCGGTCATCTTGGTAAAGCTGTCGGAAACGCCGGCCTTGAGGCTATCGACCCAGCTTCCGCCCCAGGCACGGACGATGATTTCCTTGGGCTTTTCAGGCTCCTGCGCAAAGGCGCGCGGCATACCGAGGACCGAAAGTCCCGCCGCGCCGCCAATCGCCGCCGCGCCCTGAAGGAAACTCCGCCGGCGCATTGCCGGCGACGTGAAAGGCACTTTGCTCATCGTCATTCTCCTCTGGTTGGCCGGTTTTCCGGCTTAATTATTGAACACAAGAACATCCCGGCTGTTCCAGCCGAGAAACACCGACGCGCCCGGCTCGAACTGGACGTGACCGACCGGATCGTGATCGAAAACACGCAGCGGCTCGCCGCCAAGCACCGGTACGCGCACCTCATAGACGATACGTTCGCCCTCGAAGATCGCATCGGAAACGGTCCCCTCCAGGACGGTTTCCAGCGCCGAGAGGGCCGCCGCGCTGGCCGCAAGACGGATCTGCTCGGCGCGGATCGCACCCGACGCCTTGCCGCCGGCCTGCGGCGGATTGCGCTCGTCGCCGACAATGCCGGCAATAGTCGTGGCCCCGTGCGCAATGACAGCGGCACCGTTTGCCACGCTATTGACAGTGCCGGGAATGAAGTTGGTAACACCGATGAAATTCGCCACGAAGGCATTCTGCGGGTTTCGATAGGTTGCCGCCGGTTGCGCTTTCTGCTGGATTTCGCCGCCGTCCATGACGATGATCTCGTCGGACACGACGAGCGCCTCGCGCTGGTCGTGCGTGACGTTGATGGTCGTGACGCCCAGTTCGCGCTGGATGCGGCGGAACTCGAGCTGCATTTCCTCGCGCAGCTTGCGGTCGAGCGCTGCCAGCGGCTCATCGAGCAGCAAAAGGTCCGGGCCGAAGACAAGGGCCCGCGCGATGGCGACACGCTGCTGCTGCCCGCCGGAAAGCTCATGAATACGCCGGGCGCCGTAACCGCCAAGTTTGACGAGATCGAGATACCGCTCGACCCGCTCCGGAATGGTACGGGCATCATGCCTGCGCATCTTCAAGGGAAACGCAACATTTTCAGCCGCCGTCAGATGGGGAAAAAGCGCCAGCTTCTGGAACACCATACCGATGGAGCGCTTATGGGCCGGAACGGCGCTGACGGCCTTGCCGTTGATGACGATTTCGCCGCTGGTCGGCACCTGAAAACCGGCGATCATCCGCAGCAATGTCGTCTTGCCCGAGCCGGAAGGACCAAGGATGGTCAGGAATTTACCGGCAGGCAGATCAAAGGATGCTGACTTGACGGCGTGAGAGCCGCTGAAGACCATGCTGACATCCTTGACAGACACCGCAATCGTGGCGGCATCCCTTGCCGTATCCCGCATCATCATCCCCTCGTTGCCGCCGGCACCGTCTTTTGGCCGCCCTGCTCCGAGAATGTCTATACATATACATACATGACGTATCAACCACTTTTTAGGCGGACTTGCGCCATGCCTATTTTATGATCAACTGATATCAGTCCCGGTCTTTATATCGAGGCAAGATAGCCCCCGTCCACCGGAATACAGTGGCCCGTCACATAGGCCGAGGCATCGCTTGCGAGAAACACGACCGTGCCCGCCACGTCGCCCAGAGCGCCGAAACGGCGCTGCGGGATTTTGGCGAGCATCGCCTCCTGCCAGTCGGCATTCTCGTAAAAGACATCCGTCATCGCCGTGCGAAAATAGCCGGGCGCGATCGCGTTGACACGGATGCCGAGCGCCGCCCACTCGGCGGCAAGCGCCTTCGTCATGCCAAGCAACCCGGATTTCGACGAGCCGTAAGGCACGGCGGTCGGCACTCCGACATAGGATGTCAGCGAGCAGAGATTGACGATCGCCCCCGCCCGCCCTGTCTGCGACATATGCCGGGCAGCAGCCTGGGCGCAGAAAAACGCCCCCTTGAGATTGGTGGAAACAATCGTGTCCCACAGCGCCTCATCGACATCCATCGACGGCCGAATCTCTTCATAGCCCGCATTATTGACGAGAATATCGAGACCACCCAGCATCCCGGCTGCCTGCGCCACGACCGACGCGCAGGCCGAAACATCCCGAACATCGAGCGAAAACGGCAGCGCCTTTTTCCCCTTGACCGCAATCCGGCCGCAGGTTTCCTCAAGCGAGGACACGTCGCGCGCCGTCACCGCCACATCGGCACCCGCGCCGGCAAGGGCCTCGGCGATTGCCTGTCCGATGCCGCGACTCGCACCCGTCACCAGAGCCTTGCGGCCGGAAAGATCAAAAAGAGCGGCAATTTCCATCGTGCAGATCTCCAGTCAAACGAGTTCGCCAGCGGCGTGATTCAAAAACACCACTTTCGAAATTCAATGTCTATACATATCCATACAAAGCCGGACACAACGCCTCTTACGACAACTCAGTCCAAGGCGGAACACCCTGCACAGGTTGCAATTCTTGCCTCTCGTCCATCCGGAAATTTTCGATCTTCTGCCGCATAATACCAGCCTGACGATTGCCGAAATCGGAGCCGCAATGCCTCCGACAGACGATGAGGATCTGCTCAGCAACGCATCTGTATCGACCCGACACATACTCTCCCGTTCGGACCTGCCCTTGCGCACTGAAGACCTTCCATCAACGGAAAACCGGTAACCATTCGCGCTTACCTAGACTTAAAATTGCACACACAGAACAACTCCCCCTTGAAAGCACCAAAGTGGTGCTTTATGTTAAAGCACATGATGCAAGCGACCCACACTTCAATTTTGCGCTATCGTCTCGCGCCGGATTCGCAGGCAAGGTTGGCCCTGGACGACACGTTTTTCGCCTATACGGCGATGCTCCAAATCCTGGAAGAACTGGCCGCGGAAGGCGGATCCAATCTCGTCACCCTGCATGAACTGGCCTATGAAACCGTGCGTGAACGTACTGGCCTACCGGCTCGGCTGGTGACGCTTGGCCTGCGCGACTTCGCTTCCAACAGGGGCCGTCTACCCGGTCCCGCCCGCCTGCCGCTGGACGACAAGCTGTTTGCCATCAAGGGGCCATCGGACCTGACGGTCGCCACCGTGCGCGGCCGGGTCGCCATACCCTACGACGTCGCAGGCTACTCCCGCGGCACCTTGAACATTTTTGCCGCCCAGCTGGTTGCCGATCACGGCACCTATGAAATCCACATCGGCGTTACGCCGCATTCCGATCGAACGGAGGAAAACATGATGATGAACGAAGGCATTCTTTCACGCATGGGGCGGCTCATCGCCGGTATCGCCAATGCCGCAGTCGACAAGGCGGAAGGCACCAACAAGATCGCGGTGGTCGAACAGGCGCTACGGGAAATCGATTCCGCCGCCGACGAGGCGCGCACCGATATCGGCAAGGCGCGTGCCGAGGAATATCGTGTCCAAAGCCGCCGCGAGGAGATCGTCGCAGATCTGCGCAAGCTCGATGAGAAAATCCGCCTGGCGGTCTCGGCCGATCGCGACGATCTCGCCAAAGCCGGCGTTGCGCGCCAGATCGACCTGGAATCGCAGATTGCCGCGCTGGACAAGGCGCTGACGGATGCAAAGATCTATCTGGATGAAGGCCAGCAGGCCCTGCAGGCCGTGCTCGCCACGCGCCGGGAGGCCGAAGCGCGGCTTGCCGACCTGAAGCGCAGCCTCGCACAGTTTCCGGAAGAGACGGCCACCGGGCGGGCGCGCAGCAATCCCGCGGATGGCGCGGCGCGCGCCGCTGCCGCAGTGTCGCGTGTCACCGGTGTTCCTGCCGGCGTGAATGCCGGCAATGCCGAACTGGATGAACTCGACCGGCTTCATCGCGAGCAGGCGATCGAAGCGCGGCTTGCACAGTTCAAGACGGCCAAGAACTGACGCCGATGCAGCTTTTCCTCTCGCCGGAATGCCTGCCTTTTGCCATCGCCGCCGTCATGCTCGCCGCATTGACAGGGATCGAGATGCTGTGCCTGCTGATTGGTTTCTCGCTCGGAGAAGTCATCGACAAGGCTTTGCCGGATGACCACACCGGCATGTTCGGACTGCTGTCCTGGCTGAATGTCGGCGGCGTTCCGATCCTGATCCTGATCATGCTGCTTCTCGGCTTCTTCGCCATGACAGGGTTTGCCATACAGAGCCTGGCGCAGGCCTTCTGGGCGCCCTTGCCCGCTGTTGTTGCTGCCCTGCCCGCGCTTGTCCTGTCCCTGCCCGCCGTCAGGGCGTCCAGTCGCACCGTGGCGCGCGTTGTCCCGCGCGACGAGACCTATGCCGTCGATCTCACCGAATTCATCGGGCGCAGCGCCGAAGTGGCCGTCGGTCCGCTTGACCAGGGGTTGCCGGGGCGTGTGCGCGTCAAGGACAGGCACGGCAACTGGCACACACTCAGGGCACGGGCCGCCAAGAGCGAAGAACCCATAGCCATCGGCGCCACGGTTTTGCTCGTCGATCAAATTTCCAATGTCTACACCGCCATTCGCGCGCCGTCAGACATTCTCACACCACCAAATCCCACCCCTACGGAGCACTCATGATCTACGATCTTTTCCTGCCGGCCGGTATCGGTATCGTCCTGATCCTCGGCATCGGTTTTGTTCTTGCATCGCTCTACACCCGATCAAGCCGGGATGAGGCCTATGTCCGTACCGGTCTCGGTGGCCAGAAGGTGGTTTTGGACGGCGGCTCGATGGTCCTGCCGATTTTCCACTCTATCGCCCGCGTCAACCTGAAAACGCTGCGCCTGGAAGTTCGGCGCGGTGAAGGCGATGCGCTGATCACCAAGGATCGCATGCGCGTCGATATCGGCGCGGAATTCTACGTCCGCGTCAAGCCGGATGCATCGTCGATCGCGCTTGCGGCACAGACGTTGGGGAACCGGACCAATGATGCGGAACAGTTGCGCGTTCTCATCGAGGCAAAATTCGTCGATGGCCTGCGCTCGGTCGCGGCGACCATGACGCTGGATGCGCTGCAGGAACAGCGGATGGATTTCGTCAAGGCCGTGCAGGAAGCTGTCGGCGCCGACCTTCAGTCGAACGGTCTTGAGCTGGAATCCGTATCCCTCACCCGTCTCGACCAGACGGATATCAAACATTTCAACGCCAACAATTTCTTCGACGCCCATGGTCTCGCCGCACTGACGCGCATCACCGAAGGCCGCAAGAAGGAGCGCAACGAAATCGTTCGCGATACGGAAGTCGCCATCGCGCAGAAGGATCTGGAGGCACGCCAGCAATCCTTGGAGATAGAGCGGACGAAGCGTGAGGCCGAACTGAGCCAGGAACGCGACATCGCCAACAAGTCGGCGGCAACGCGCGCCGAAACCGCGCAGCAGGAGCAGGCCGCAAAACGCGCCGAGGAAGAGGCCCGCATCGCATCGCAACAGGCGATCGCCGAACGCGAGGCGACCGCGAAGCAGGCGCGCGAAAGCGCCAACATCGATGCCGCCCGCGCCGTACAGCAACGCGACACCGAGGCCAAGCGCGATCTGCAGATCGTCGCCCAGGAAAGCGCCATCGCCGTTGCCAACAAGAGCCGCGAGGAATCCGAAGCCAAGGCGCAGGCGGAAGTGGCAAGGGCGCTTGCAATTGCCGCCGAAGAAAAGGTCCAGACGGCAAAGGCCGTCGAAATCGCCGAACGCGAACGCCAGATTGCCGTCATCGACGCACGCAAGACCGCGGAAACGGAAGCGACTGCCGTGACGGTCGGTGCCGAAGCCGAAAAGCAGGCAGCGACCGACCAGGCTGATGCGATCAAGACGCTGGCGACCGCAGAAGCGGATGCTGCCATCATCAAGGCCAAGGGCATTCTGGAGACAGGCAAGGCGGAAGCGGAAAGTGCGGCGTTGCTCAACGAGGCGCGCAACAAGCTGAGCGCAGCCATCATCGAGTTCGAGGTCCTGCGCGAGCGCATCCGCATCATTCCGCAGGCGCTGGCCGAAGCCGTCAAGCCGATCGAGAAGATTTCCGATATCCGCATCTTCGATACTGGCGGCATGCTGGGTCGCGGCACCGGCGGCGCGGGTGGCGGAAACGGTATCGGCATGGGCGAAGGCCTTGCCGGGCAGCTTTTGGCCTATCAGGCGAACAAGCCGATCCTCGATCAGCTTCTGAAGGAGGCTGGCTTTGAGGGAGACAATGCTGTCTCCTCGCTGCTTGCCAACCTGCAAGGGGAAAAGGGCAAGGCGCCGGCGGCTCTCGACGAGGATTGAGGTCGCAGGAGGCTGCGCTATGGCCTAGAAAATTGTTCAGTAAATTCGAAAGGAGGTCTCTCGAGAGGCCTCCTCATTCTTTTTGTGAGTGCGGCCAGCGAACTCAAACAATCCGCCCACGCGCAGCGACCGGCCAGACGCCCGTAATCTCGCCGTGTTCGACGATATGCACCGCATCGACCATGTTGGTGACGACGCAGACGTGGTTAGGTACGATGCGGAGCTTGTCGCCGACCTTGAGATTGATCGCGCCTTCACTGACGAGGCGGCCGTGTTCTTCGGACAGCTGATCGATGGCGATATCGTCGCGGCCGAGCACATGGCCGTAACCCGATAGGGCGAGCAGGTCGGAGGTCAATGTCTTCGAGCCTGCATCGATGATGGCGCGGTTTGCTGACGGCACCGAGACGACGGTTGCGAGCACGGTCAGCGCGCAGTCGTCCCAGTCGCAGACGCCGCGCGAGACCAGCGAACGGTCGTTGTAGACATAGGTGCCTGGGCGGTATTCGGTCGTCACCGGCGCCTGGGCTGCATCCATCATCGACGGCGTGCCGCCGGAGGTGATGACGGGGACGCCGATGCCGGTCGCCTCGATGAAAGCTTTCGCGCGGGTCATGAAGGATTCGACAGCAGACGCTCCACCCGTTGGCGGATAGGTCATCAAGCCGCCGAAGACGAGGCCGGGCGCCCTGGCGATCCGCTGTGCCAGCGCGGCAGCGGCTTCCGGGGTCGGCACGCCGCAGCGATCGGCGCCGGTGTTGCATTCGACCAGAACACGAAGCGGCTCGGGCTGCGAAACGAAAGCGGCCGAGAGGCCATCGATGACGGTTTCATTGTCGGCGACGACGCTCAGCGTTACTTTGCGGGCCAAGGCGGCGAGATGTCCAAGCTTCTCTGTGCCCAGGATGTTGTAGGTGATCAGCACGTCACGGATCTCCGGGCTACCGGCAACCATCGCCTCAGCTTCGGAGACCTTCTGGCAGGTAACGCCGACCGCTCCTGCCCTCAGCTGCATCTCGGCCACCGCAGGCAGCTTATGCGTCTTGATATGCGGCCGGACCTTCAGCCCATGCGCATCGGCATAGGCCTGGAACCGGGCGATGTTGCGCCGGGCGATATCGAGATCGACCAGGACGGCCGGTGTGTTCACCGTCTGGAGCGTTGCTGGAGGCTTGGCCATGGGGATCCCTCGATAAAACGTTCGATGCAATTTCGGGCGGAAGGCAGGGCTACACGCTTTCGCGCGGTTTACTACCCGATCGATTCCTTACAACGTATGCATCCCGAAATCGAACTGGATCAAGCCTCCGGCCACGATGGCGTTCGCAGAAATAATCTCGGACCGCCCTATTGATGCCTCCTCAATCCAGCGATGTCAGAAACGCTTCCAGCTCTCCGGGGTCGATGCCGACAAGATGTGCCTTGCCCGGATAGGCGCCGGACTTTACGTCAGCGACATATTCGGAAAAGGCGGCAATACGCTCCTGCTGCAGGCGATCATATTCCGCGGCAAAATTGCGATAGATCTTGGCATGGCGCGGGACGTGGCCCTTGTTGGCACCCAAAACATCGTCGGCAAACAAATATTGCGCGTCGCAGCCGGTACCGGCGCCCATGGAGAGCATCAGCATCGAAGTCCGCCTACTGATTGCTGCTGCGACTTCGCCGGGCACGACTTCGATTTCGGCGGCAAAAGCGCCGGCCTCTTCCAGAGCCTTCGTCTGCCGCCAGATTTCGAGAGCGCTGAGTGCGGTCTTGCCGACCGCGCGGAAACCGCCGGTCCAGGTGGCTTTGGATGGAATGAGGCCGACATGGCCACAGACGGGGATACCTTCATCGCGCATGCGGCGGACGGTTTGAAGGCTTGCCGCACAATAGACAGCGTCGCCCCCGGCCTTCAATGCCTGGAACGCGGCGCGAATATAGTCGTCGGCGGTGACGAGATCGCCATATTCGAGGCCGGGAAAGGCGAAAACGGAAGGGGCCGCTTCGCGGAAGGACGGACCGAGCAGGGACGGCGGCACGGAGACGAGATCGACCCCTGCCCGCTCGGCGGCGTCCGCCTCCTCCAACGTTTCGACGCGCAACATGCTGAGCTGGCGCTTGCCCTTCATCGACAGAAGGTCGGCCACGGTCGGGCGGTTGTGTCTCATCAGGTTCTCTCCGGGTTTGGCAAGCGACAGATGGAGCCGCCGTCGCCCTCATCTGTGGGCGGGTATCTGAAGGGGTTACAACGCCGGCCGGCTCCAGCCGGACGCCATCAAGAGTTCGGGACCGCTGCGCTTTTGAATTCAGGCGGCCAGCAGCGATTTGAGTTTGGTTCCCGGTGCCGCCAAAGCTGCCGGATCGGGACGAACACCCGCAGCGATCATCATTTCGGCAAGCCGGATATCGCGGGCCACCACATTGCCGGTGCCGATGCCGCTGGCCGCGATCAGCCGCCCGCTGGCATCGAGATGGAAGAGAATGAAAGCCCCGTCGACCATATCGCGACGCACCGTTTCCGCCGCGCCATCCGCCAGACCAGCGATCTGCAGCGTCAGGTCATACTGATCCGACCAGAACCACGGCACGGCCGATGTCGCCTCCTCCGCTCCCAGCAGATTGGCCGCGGCAAGCGCGCCCTGATCCTGGGCATTGCGCCACGCCTCCAGCCGCACCCGTCGGCCGCCATAATGCGGCAGCGGGAAGGAACAGCAGTCACCAGCGGCAAAGATATCGGCAGCGGATGTCCGCAGATACGCGTCGACGGCAATGCCATTGTCGATCGCCAGGCCACTGTCGCGGGCAAGCTCGACATTCGGCATGGCGCCGATGCCGACAACAATCATGTCGGCGGCAATCGTGCGGCCATCCTCGAGCTGGATTTTTGCCTCGTCACGGCTCTCTTCCAGGCTCCGGATTTTGGCGCCGCAGATGATCTCTACACCCTCCGCCCGATGTCGGGCGGCCACGACCGCAGCAATCTCTTCCGGCACGCCGCGGGTCAGAATGCGCGGCAGGCCTTCGAGCAGGGTCACCCGTGCGCCGAGCTTGCGCGCTGTCGCAGCAAGCTCCAGACCGATAAAGCCGCCACCGATAATGGCAAGATGTTTGCCGGGCTGGAGGACAGTGCGCAGGACGGCGGCATCGCCATGGGTACGCAGTGTTCTGATCCGCTCATTCTGGCCGGAAAGGCCGGGAAAGGGCCGGGGCCGTGCACCAGTCGTCAGCAAGAGGCGATCATAGATCAGTCCGCCGCCATTCGAGAGCTGGACGGTTTTTCCCGCTGGATCGATGCTCTCGACACTTATCCCGATCAGCAGCTCGATGCCCGCGTCGGCATAGCGCGCCGCGTCTGCGACCAGCTTCGGCGCGTGGCCATGCAGCAGCGCCTCCTTCGACAACGGCGGCCGCTCATAAGGCAGATGATCTTCCGCACCGACAAGCGTGATCTGTCCGTCGAAATTCTTTTCCCGCAGCGCAAAGGCTGCGCGCGCGCCGCATTCCCCTGCCCCGATGATGACGATGTGCGACATGGCGGGCTCTTTCACGCGAGGGAAATATAGACGCTGCCGGCCTCGACCTTGACCGGATATGTCTTCAGGTTGACGCAAACAGGGGCACCCTTGGCCTCGCCGGTCTTGTAGCTGAACCGGCCGTTGTGTTTCGGACACTCGATGATGTCGTCCATCACCAGCCCATCGGCCAGATGGATTTTCTCATGCGTGCACAGGCCGTCGGTCGCGAAATACGCGTCATCCGGACTGCGATAGACAGCAAATGTCCTCCCCTCGTGATCAAAGCGGATGACATCCTCTTCGTCGATCTCGTCCGCAGCACAGACTTCCACCCAATTGCTCATGCTTTCCTCCATTCAAACGTGTTTAAGCCCGCGCTATTCGGCAGCGATCGGCTCTGCGTGAAACTCTTCCCGGTAGGGCTTTGCCGTCGGCGGCAGTTCGCGTTTGAGGAAATAATCCTCGTTCTTCAACTGGCGCAGGAACGCCGGCAGCATCTCGCGGTAGCCTTCGAGGATGGATGTGTTCGGCGCCGGCAGGTCGTGCTTGATCATCGCGTGCAGTTGCGGCAGCGCGTGATAGGGCACCATCGGGAACATGTGATGCTCGACATGGTAATTCATGTTCCAGTACACGAACCGGCTGAAAGGGTTCATGTAGACGCTGCGGCTGTTCAGCCGGTGATCGATGACGTTGTCGGCAAGGCCGCCGTGCTGCAAAAGGCCCGTCAGCACATGATGCCAGGCGCCATAGAGGCGCGGCAGGCCGATCAGCATCAAGGGCAGGATGGAACCGAGGGTGATCGCCAGAGCGATGGTCGCCACGTAGATCACCACCCAGATGCGGGCAATACGGATAACGCGCGGCTGTTCCGGCTCCGGAACGAAGGTCTTTTCCGCATCGCTGATCACGCCGAAAGCGTTGCGAACCATGTCGATCATCGCATAGCCGGCATCGAGAATGCCGAAGATATTCAGCACCAGCCGGAAGAGGTCCGGCGGCCGCATGACGGCGATCTCCGGATCGCGGCCGACGATGACGGTGTCGGTGTGATGGCGCGTGTGGCTCCAGCGCCAGGTGACGGGATTGCGCATGATCATGAAGCAGGCGATCTCGTAAACCACGTCGTTCATCCAGCGCGTCTTGAAGGCGGTCCCATGGCCGCATTCATGCCAGCGCGAATCCGAGGCCGAGCCGTACATCACACCATAGACAAGGAAGAACGGCAGACACCACCAGGAGCCCCAGAAGGCGATACCGAGACCGCCGAAAACGACCATGCTGCCGAGCCAGAGAGCGGTGTCGCGGATGGCCGGGCCGTCCTCGCGCCTCATCAGCTCCTTCATCTGCTTGCGGGGAATATCGGTATGATACCATTCCGCAGCGGAAAGCCCGTTTTCGACGGCGGCCTTGGCGTCCCGTCCGAGCAGGCTGTAGTCGCGTTTCGTGGCAACCTTGTCCATGTGATCCTCCTTGTGCGCAACATCCGGCATTCCCCCATCGGATATGCGCCATCGTCATTGCAGGCAGGATAGGTTGACTTTCGCTGCGGCTCAATGCAGCCTTGATATATTCTATCAAAACATAGCATAAACCGCCCGCAAAAATGAAAGAATACATCAGGAGCCGACATGACCGGAAGACCGACCATCGCCGATCTTGCCAAGGCCGCCGGCGTCAGCGTCGCCACGGTGGACAGGGTGTTGAACAGCCGCCATAAAGTGCGCGAGGAAACGGCGCGCAGGGTCTATGATGCTGCCAAATCCATCGGCTATCACGCGGTGAGCCTGTTGCGGCAAAGGGTTTTCGAAGATTTGCCGCAATACCGGCTTGGCTTCATTCTGCAAAAACCGAACCAGTCCTTCTATCAATCCATGGCCCGAGAAATCGAGAATGCGGCGCTTTCGGCACCCGGCGTTCGGATCATCCCGCAGATCGACTTCAACATGAGCGCAACACCGACCGCCTTGGTAGAAAAACTAAAGGCAGTCGCCGGGCGCAACCAGGCCATTGCCCTGGTTAGCCCCGACTACCCCGCAGTCACGGCGGCCGTCGAAGAACTGAAAGAGAAGGGAATTCCGGTTTTTTCGCTTCTGTCCGATTTCGCGGCCGGCGTGCGCGAGGGGTATGTCGGCCTGAACAACCGCACGGTCGGGCGCACCGCTGCATGGATGATCGCCAAAGCGGCGAAAAAACCGGGAAAGGTCGCGACGTTCATCGGAAGCCACCGGTTTCATGGCCATGAATTGCGTGAAATCGGCTTCCGCTCCTATTTCCGCGAAAACGCCCCGGACTTCGAGGTGCTCGACACGATGGTCAACCTCGATACGGAGGAAATTACCCACGAAGCGACGATCAACCTCCTGCAACGCCATCCGGACCTGATCGGTTTCTATGTCTGCGGCGGCGGGATGGAGGGGGCCATCTCGGCGCTGGCGGAAGAAAAAATGGCCGGGAAACTGCTCGTGGTCGTCAACGAGCTGACACCGGAATCGAGGGCGGCACTTGCCGAGGATCTCGTCACCATGGCCGTCGCAACGCCCGCAGCGCACGTTGCCCGCGAGCTGGTTGGCCTGATGGTCGGTGCCATCGATCGGGGTATTGCGGGTGTCCCCGGACAGACATTTCTGCCTTTCGACATTTTCACGCCGGAAAACATCTGAGCAGCGCGCGCCCGTCCAAAAAATGATTTAATTCCATCATTTCAGTTTTATATTCTTGCAGGAATGCAAGAGAAAGAGCCGTGTTCCTCTTTGACTGTATAACGATAAGCTGATGATCCTCCATGATCCAAGGGGCAAGACAAGCGCGCCCGGCGCGGCGTGGAAGTCCACGTCCGCCCCCTTTGATTTCAGTTGCAGGAGGAACATCACCCATGACGACAATTTCATTCGCCCTCAATCATATGACCGCACCGGCGCTGCCGCTGGACGAGTTCTTCACCCTGGTGAAATCGCTCGGCATTTCCGCGGTGGAAATCCGCAACGACCTTGCCGGAAACGCCATTATCGATGGCACGCCAGCGGAGACGATAAAGACGCTTGCGGAAAAAGATGGACTAACCATCATCTCGATCAATGCGCTGCAGCGATTTAACGAATGGAACGACGATCGCGCCCGCGAAGCCCAGGAACTCATCACCTATGCACAGAACTGCGGCGCAAAGGCTCTCGTTCTCGTTCCAGTCAACGACGGTAGCGGCCGGAAAGACGGCGAGCGGCAGGCAAACCTGCTGGCGGCGTTGACCGCCCTGAAGCCGATGCTGGACGAAGCCGGCGTCATCGGCCTTGTCGAGCCACTCGGGTTCGAGATCTGCTCGTTGCGGTCAAAGACCGAGGCCGTTGAAGGCATCCGGGCCGTTGGCGGTGAGAACACATTCAGAATCGTGCACGACACGTTCCATCATCATCTAGCCGGAGAAGAAAAATTCCATCCTGAATTCACAGGACTGGTGCATATATCCGGCGTGACCGATCCGAATATCACTGTCAGCACCATGCGCGATCCGCACCGCGTGCTTGTCGATGCGAATGACAGGCTCGACAATGCCGGCCAGGCAAAAAAGCTGCGGGCGAGCGGATATGCGGGGCCATTTTCCTTCGAACCCTTTTCACCGGTGGTCCATCAACACAGCGACATCAGGACGGCCGTGCGTGAAAGCATGGAGTTCCTTGCCGCCAGGGTATGAACCTCGGGTGCGTGCGGCTCCATATTTTCGCATGAATATGAGCTGGCACGCACTTGACCTTGCAGACAAGAAATGGAATACATATTCCGTATTAACAAATCATCGGTTTGTTTATTCTGTTTTATAGCAGACCCTGCCTTGGGAGAGGCAGGCTTACGGGAAATGGGCATCACCGGGCAACGGGATGCCTCCGGCTTGTGGAGGGTGGTCGCCGGACACCGTTTTGTGGAGGAAATACCTTATGAAGAAAATGATCATGGGCGCAGCCTTGGCTGTCATGATGTCGACGGCGGCGCATGCCGAAACGGTCGGCGTTTCGATGGCGCTGTTCGACGACAACTTCCTGACGGTTCTGCGCAACGGCATGCAGGACTATGCCAAGACACTCGACGGCGTGACGCTGCAGGTCGAAGACGCACAGAACGACGTTGCCAAGCAGCAGAGCCAGATCCAAAACTTCATCGCTGCCGGCGTCGATGCCATCATCGTCAACCCGGTCGATACCGATGCGACCGCCGCCATGTCGAAGATCGCGGCCGATGCGGGCATTGCTCTGGTCTACGTCAACCGCGAGCCCGTCAACGTCGATACGCTTCCGGAAAAGCAGGCTTTCGTTGCATCCAACGAGCTGGAATCCGGCACGTTGCAAACCCAGGAAATCTGCAATCTGCTCGGCGGCAAGGGCAAGGCCGTCGTCATGATGGGCGAGCTTTCCAACCAGGCTGCCCGCATGCGTACCAAGGACATTCATGACGTGCTGGCGACCGATGCCTGCAAGGGTATCACCATCGTCGAGGAGCAGACGGCCAACTGGTCGCGCACCCAGGGCGCCGACCTCGTGACCAACTGGCTGTCCGCTGGAACGGAATTCGACGCCGTTATCGCCAACAATGACGAAATGGCGATCGGTGCGATCCAGGCGCTCAAAGCTGCCGGTAAGCCGATGGACAAGGTTGTCATCGGCGGCATCGATGCAACGCAGGACGCTCTGGCTGCCATGGCCGCTGGCGACCTCGACGTCACGGTGTTCCAGAATGCCGCCGGTCAGGGCAAGGGTTCGCTGGATGCGGCCCTGAAACTTGCCAAGGGGGAAGCCGTCGACAAGAAGGTCTACATTCCCTTCGAGCTCGTCACTCCGGCAAACCTCAAGGACTACCAGGCCAAGAACTGAGCCAATAGACACCGGAGCGCGGCATTGTCCGCGCTCCGGACGACCCGGTTTGTGCGGCGGCCAGCAGCGTTGCCCGAAACCATGAGGAGCTGGAGTGCACAGGCACAGGCTCCTGCCGATCAGGCGACAGGGAGGCATCAAAACATGGTCAGTCCGACAACAATGGCAGCCGTACGCGCCAGTGGCGCAGTACCCAATGCCGAGTATCTTCTTTCCGTCGAAGGGGTGCGCAAGGAGTTTCCGGGCGTCGTGGCCCTCGACGATGTGTCGTTTCGCCTGAAGCGCGGCACGGTGCATGCGCTGATGGGCGAAAACGGCGCCGGCAAATCGACGCTGATGAAGATTCTGGCCGGTATCTACACGCCCGACAAGGGCGAAGTGAAGTTCAAGGGCGTCGATATCCAATTGAAATCGCCGCTGGACGCGCTCGAAAACGGTATCGCGATGATCCATCAGGAGCTCAACCTGATGCCCTTCATGACGGTCGCCGAAAACATCTGGATCCGCCGCGAACCGCTAACCCGGCTTGGCTTCGTCGATCATCGCGAGATGAACCGCAAGACCGCCGATCTGTTCAACCGGCTGAATATCGCGCTGGATCCGCAGGCCGAGGTGCGCGACCTGTCGATCGCCAACCGGCAGATGGTCGAGATCGCCAAGGCGGTCTCCTACGAATCCGACGTGCTGATCATGGACGAGCCGACATCGGCTCTGACCGAGCGCGAGGTCGCTCATCTCTTCACCATCATCCGCGACCTGCGCAGCCAGGGCATCGGCATCGTCTACATCACCCACAAGATGAACGAGCTGTTCGAGATCGCCGACGAATTCTCGGTGTTTCGCGACGGCAAGTATATCGGCACGCATGCGTCCACCGACGTGACCCGCGATGACATCATCAAGATGATGGTCGGCCGCGAGATCACCCAGATGTTCCCGAAAGAGGACGTGCCGATCGGCGACATCGTGTTGTCGGTGAAGGGGCTTTGTCTCACCGATGTTTTTCGCGACGTTTCGTTCGAGGTGCGCGCTGGCGAAATTCTCGGAGTCGCCGGCCTTGTCGGCTCCGGTCGTTCGAATGTCGCCGAAACCCTGTTCGGTGTCACGCCTGCAAGCTCCGGTTCTATCGAGATCAACGGCAAACCGGTCAAGATCGGCTCGCCGACGGAAGCCATCCGCAATCGCATGGCCTTCCTCACCGAGGACCGCAAGGATACCGGCTGCCTGCTGATCCTCGACGTGCTGGAAAACATGCAGATCGCCGTACTTCAGGACAAGTTCGTCACCATGGGCTTCGTCGATCAGAAGGGTATCTCCGCACAATGCGAGGAGATGGCCCGCAAACTGCGGGTGAAAACCCCGAACCTGCAGGAGCGGATCGAGAACCTGTCCGGCGGCAACCAGCAGAAGGCGCTGATCGGACGCTGGCTACTGACCAACCCACGCATTCTCATCCTCGACGAGCCGACGCGCGGCATCGATGTCGGCGCCAAGGCCGAGATTCACAGGCTGGTGTCGGAGCTTGCCCGAGACGGTGTCGCCGTCATCATGATCTCATCGGAGATGCCGGAGGTTCTCGGCATGAGCGACCGCGTCATGGTCATGCACGAAGGCCGTGTCACGGGTTTCCTGGACCGGGCGGAAGCCACCCAGGTCAAGGTCATGGAACTTGCAGCGCAGTGATGGCGCGCTTTTAGAAATACCATCAGGGAGGATACGACAATGAACACCGAAGTAGCGGTCACGGGCATCACGCCGACGGCAAGCAAGCGGCGCATCCCGCCGGAATTCAATATTTTCGTGGTGCTGGTCGGCATTGCGCTGGTCTATGAGGTGCTTGGCTGGATTTTTATCGGCCAGAGCTTCCTGATGAACACGCAGCGCCTGACAATCATGATCCTGCAGGTGGCCGTGATCGGCATCATCTCCGTCGGCGTGACGCAGGTGATCATCACCGGCGGCATCGATCTTTCGTCCGGCTCGGTCGTGGGCGTGACGGCGATGATCGCCGCCAGTGTGGCACAGGCATCGACCTGGCCGCGCGCGCTTTATCCCTCGCTCACCGACCTGCCTGCCATCGTACCCATCGGGCTTGGGCTCTGCGTGGGCCTGCTCGCCGGCTTTATCAACGGGTGGCTGATCGCGAAGACCAAGATACCCCCCTTCATCGCGACGCTCGGCATGATGGTCTCTGCGCGCGGATTGTCGAAGTGGTACACCAAGGGGCAGCCGGTTTCGGGCCTTTCAGACCAGTTCAATTTCATCGGCACAGGCATCTGGCCGGTTGTCGTCTTCCTCACCGTCGCCTTCATCTTCCACATCGCCCTGCGCTATACGCGCTATGGCAAGTTCACCTATGCGATTGGCGCCAACGTCCAGGCAGCGCGCGTCTCCGGCATCAATGTCGAGGCGCACCTGATCAAGGTCTATGCCATCGCCGGCATGCTGGCGGGCCTCGCAGGCGTGGTGACGGCAGCCCGCGCCCAGACGGCACAGGCCGGCATGGGTGTCATGTACGAACTGGATGCGATCGCGGCGGCAGTCATCGGCGGCACTTCGCTGACCGGCGGCGTCGGCCGAATCACCGGCACAGTGATCGGAACCGTGATCCTCGGCGTCATGACCTCCGGATTTACGTTCCTGCGGGTGGATGCCTATTACCAAGAGATCGTGAAGGGCTTGATCATCATCGCCGCCGTTGTGGTTGATGTGTATCGCCAGAAGAAGCGCAAAACCGTCTAATAGACGATTTCCCCGATCACGTCGCCTGCGCCTCCTCAGGTGGCGCGATCGAGGCCGGTGCAAGACGATGCGGTCTTGCTCCAAGGAGCGCGGTGGCGGCAACTTGCTGCCACCGCGCCTTTTTTTGCGGCCCTACCTCGCCGGAATGAGGCAGGGCATGAGCCCCAGGGACACGAACCGCACGGTAGCGGCTTTGCACGACCGCCGGCGTTGGCTCAGACACGCTCCAGGGCAATGGCGATACCCTGCCCTACCCCGATGCACATGGTCGACAGCGAATAGCGGCCACCATTCAGCTTGAGTTCCAGCGCCGCCGTGCCGGTGATCCGGGCACCGGACATACCGAGCGGATGACCAAGGGCTATGGCGCCGCCATTGCGGTTGACACGCGGATCGTCGTCGGCGATGCCGAGCTCGCGCAGAACCGCCAGACCCTGGCTGGCGAAGGCTTCGTTGAGCTCGATGGTATCGAAATCCTTCGCCTGCAGCCCAAGCCGTGCCATCAGTTTCCGCGAGGCGGGGACGGGGCCGATGCCCATGATCCGGGGTGGCACACCGGCAGCAGCACCGCCCATGATGCGGGCGATCGGCGTCAGGCCATGTTTCCTTGCGGCGGCTTCCGAGGCGATGATCAACGCCGCAGCACCATCGTTGACGCCGGAAGCGTTGCCGGCCGTGACCGTGCCACCGTCCTTCTTGAAGGGCGTTCCAAGCTTTGCGAGTGTCTCGATTGTCGTCGCGCGTGGATGCTCATCCCTGTCGACCACGACCGGTTCTCCCTTGCGCTGCGGGATGGTGACGGGCGTCATCTCCCGCGCCAGCCGTCCGTTTTCCTGCGCAGCGGCGGCCTTGTTCTGTGAGCGAACGGCAAAGGCGTCCTGATCCTGACGACTCACCTGATAGTCTTCGGCGACGTTCTCGCCGGTTTCCGGCATGGAATCGACGCCGTACTGCTTCTTCATCAGCGGATTGACAAAGCGCCAACCGATCGTCGTGTCATGGATTTCGGCGCTGCGGGAAAAGGCGCTTTCCGCTTTCGGCAGCACGAAGGGCGCACGCGACATGCTTTCGACGCCGCCGGCCACCATCAGCTCCGCGTCACCGGCACGGATGGCGCGGGCAGCGGTGATCACAGCATCCATGCCGGAGCCGCAGAGCCGGTTGATCGTCGTTCCCGAAACGTCCAGCGGCAGGCCCGCCAGCAGCAGCGACATGCGGGCGACATTGCGATTGTCCTCGCCTGCCTGGTTGGCACAACCGAAGATGACGTCATCGACGGCCTGCCAATCCACGGCGGCATTGCGCTCCATCAGCGCCCTCAGCGGGATCGCCCCCAGATCATCGGCACGGACGGAAGACAATGCGCCGCCGAACCGGCCGATCGGCGTGCGGATGTAGTCGCAGATATAGGCCTCCGTCATCACGCAGCCTCCCTGCCGGCTTGATGCGCCTTTTTCGTGCGGGCATTGATGTCACGCAAGGTCTTCAACTCGGTCTCGGTCGGCACTGGCGTATCGATTACGGTATCGGCGAACTGGATCGGCCAACCGCAATTGTCGCTGATCTGCTCACGTGTCACGCCCTGGTGGATCGAGACGACGGTGAGTTCCCTGGTCACGGGATGCGGCTCGAGAATGCAGAGATCGGTGATGACACGGGTCGGACCCTTGGTCTTCATACCGAGCCGTTCACGGTGATTGCCACCTTCGCCGTGCCCCATGGAGGTGATGAAGTTGAGCTTGTCGACGAAGCCGCGCTTCGAGAGCGCCATGGTGATGAAGATCTGGCCGCAATTGCTGGCAATTTCCGGTGCGCCCCCGCCGCCGGGCAGACGGACTTTCGGATGGTCATAGGGGCCGACCACGGTGGTGTTCAGATTGGCAAACCTGTCGATTTGCGCCCCGCCGAGGAACCCGGTGGTGATGCGGCCGCCCTGCAGCCAGTAGCGGAACATCTCCGGCACCGAAACGGTAAACAGTGCCGTATCACACAGCTCGCCATCGCCGATCGACAGAGGCAGCAGTTCCGGCTTGGTGCCGACCGTACCGCTTTCATAGATCAGGGTAATATCGGGCGCGTGGGTCAGACGGGCGACATTGCAGGCGGCAGACGGCGCACCGATGCCGACGAAGCAGACGTCGTCGTTGGTGAGCGCACGGGCAGCGGCGATGGTCATCATTTCGGTTGGGGTGAAATCGCTCATCTATATCTCCTCACGCAGCCTTCTTCGCGTGCTTCGCGAAATCTTCCGGCCTGGCCTTCATGATGTTTTCCTCGATCCACGCCTGGAACGTATCCCGGTCGCGGGCGATCTCGTCCCAGGCGATGTAGAAGGCATTGGAGCGCGGATAGTAGCCTTGCGCATAGGACGGGAAAGCACCGCCGGGAACTTCGACAACAGCCGTGACGGCCCATGACGGCAGCACGACGGAATTGGGCGAAGGCGGGTCCAACTCATCGACGATTTCCTCGACCGTAACGATCGAACGCCTGGCGCCAAGCACCGCCTCCTTCTGTACGCCAACGATCCCTTCCAGCAGCACATTGCCCTTGCGGTCTGCCCGCAGCGCATGAATGATCGTCACATCCGGCCGGATAGCAGGGACGGCGGCGAGTATCTCGCCGGTGAAGGGGCAAGTCACCCGTCTGATATTGGGGTTCACCTTCGGCAGGTCGGCACCGATATAGCCGCGCAGCATGGCGAAAGGCAGATTGGCCGCTCCCGCCTCATAGGCATTGGCCATGGCGGCGTGAGAATGTTCCTCGATCTCCAGCGGCCGCGGCCACTGATTTTCGACCGCATCGCGAAACCGGTGCAGCGAGCCGACGCCCGGATTGCCGCCCCAGGAGAATTTCATGCCCCGCGCCGCGCCGACGCCGATCAGCTGATCGTAGAGGATATCCGGGGTCATGCGGATCAGGAACAGATCCTTCTTGCCCTGCCGGATCACCTCGTGACCCGCTGCATAAGGGATCAGATGGGTGAACCCCTCCATGGCGACGGTATCGCCGTCGTTGACGTTTTCGGAAATGGCTTCCGCCAGCGAAGTCAATCGCGCCAAGGCATTCTCCTCCTGAAGTATCGTTGATCCGGGTTGGCGCAAATAAGCGCCCAAATCTGCGGGCCGTCAAATATTTCGTGCGTTATTTGACATTTGTTCGTATACAGCACATATTCTACCGCGACATTGAGGGAACGGTCATGCGGGAAACGGATTTCGTCAGCGGCTTTGCGCGCGGGCTCAAGGTCATCGAGGCCTTCGGGGAAACCCGGCCGAAGCTCACCATCGCCGAGGCGGCAAAGCTGACGGAACTGGATCGCGCGACGGTGCGGCGCTGTCTGCTGACACTCGCCGAACTCGGTTATGCAGATTATGACGGCAAGTTTTTCGCCCTGACGCCGAAAGTCCTGCGGCTCGGGCATGCCTATCTTTCGGCCACGCCGCTGCCGCTTCTGATCCAGCCCTATCTCGATCAGCTCTCTGAAAAGGCTGGGCAAAGCGCTTCGGCGTCGGTGCTGGATGGCACGGAGGTCGTTTACATCGCCCGGGCCGCGCAAAAACGCGTCATGTCGATCAATCTTTCGCCGGGATCGCGCCTGCCAGCCTATTGCGCCTCGATGGGGCGCGTTCTGCTTGCCTCTCTGCCGGAAAGAGACGCCCGCGACATTCTGGACCGGTCGGACCTCAAGGCCAACACACCGCTGACCAAGACCGACCCGGACATTCTCATGGAAGAGCTACGACACATCCGCGCCGGCGGCTATGCCATCATCGATCAGGAACTGGAACTGGGCCTTTGCTCGATCGCCGTACCGGTCGAAAACGATCGTGGCCGCGTCGTCGCGGCCATCAATATCGGAGCACCCGCCGCGCATGTCCCGGCCGCCGAAATGGCGACGCGGTATCTGTCGTTGTTGATGGAGATGAGAAAGGCGCTGCGGCTGGTATTGCGCTAGGGGATTCACCGAGGCGGTGGCGCCGGGTGAGACCACCGAACGCCACCGGGAGGATGAACTATCCGTTCAGGGCAGATAGCCCCGCAGCCTGCACCCCAATTTGGAGTTAAAGCGGCTTTTAGCTGCGTTTGCGAATGACACCATAAACGATGTGCCGGTTGGCACCGAGCTCGACATGCGCTTCGACGCTGTTGCGCTCGACGCTGGCGTTGATGATGTTCCACATGTCCACTTCCGAGCGCAGTAACAGTGCCCAGTTCATGAAAGTTTCCATATAGCCGTCATCGTCGACGTCGCGCGAGAAATTGGCGAAGAGAAAGACCCCGTTCGGCTTCAGCATCTCCAGGCAGGTCTGGGTCAGCTTTACCGCAACCTTGTCGGCAAGATAGTCGTAGAGACCGGCCGCATAGATGAAGTCGAACTTGCCGAGCTTGTGCGACTTGCTGAGCAACCCGCGAACGGAACCATCGATCGGATCGATGCAGGTACCTCTGAAGTCCCGGACCATCGATCCGACGCTGAGCGGATCCTGATCGAGGGCCACCCAGCGCTTTATCCGCCGCTCCTTCAGCGCGACCGAGTTGTCGGCCTCGCGCAAATGCCCCGCCGCGACCGTCAGGATCTCGGTTTCCGGACCTTTCTCCGTTGCAATCTCATCGACGTAGCGGGTCAAGAGATCGCGCCGTTCCCGCACTGCAACCGGCGACGGCGACTGACTGGTGTAGCCGTACAGTTCCCGGCCCAGCGGAGAGGCCTTGGCAATTTCGTCCGACACACTCGGATGACCATAGATGAAGTCGATCAACTGAGCGTCACCCGAATAGCCGCGCGGTTTTTCGAAAGACCAGCGCGTGAACGGATCCTGATGGAAGAACGCTGCCACCGGATGGTTCTGTACCATCGGAATCAGTTCCTGCCAGACATTCGGATCAAACTTGCGGCGCGTTTCATGCAGCGCGCCGATAAGCCGGTGTATGATCTGTGCCGGATCCCGGCCTTCTTCGATCTGCTGCTGCGCAATCGCCAGCACGAGAACAAGCTCGGCTTTTCCTGTTGCCAGCTGCTCGTCATGGCTATCGGTTTTGGATGAAGAAAGCTCGGTCGTTATGGCCGTGGGGGTGATCAGGCTTTCGCCGTCGAAGGCAATTTTAAATTGGGTCACTCGAACCTCGTCCGTTAACAGATTGTTAATACTATGGAGAAATTTGGGTGCAGTGCCAAACAAAATTGCTCGCCATAGCATGGCATGGTTAACGCAGGTGCGTATCAGTTGGCTCTGCCGGGCACGCCCGTCGGCTTCCGCTAAATTCAGGAAAACTTAATGTACCTCCTCTATTGTGCCGAAAAGTGCTGCCTCTTCTGGATGGGATTCCTATCCGGACTGTGGGCACGAACCTCTGGGACAATGTCAGTTGTCGGAAAGAGACTTCGAGCTCGAAAGAATGCTCCGCAACGCGATGGATCGTGCATGAAGCACACGCTGGCCGACGTAGTAGAGATCGATCTCCACGCTGAACCGCCGAGGCCGGGGTCGGCGGAGCTTCGCGTACTCTACCAGCAGGAAGGCCAGAGCACGCGAAGACAGGCCACCAGGCAGGGGATGTGGATCGCGATTGCCGTCTATCTGCTGTTTTCCATCACCGATATTCTGCTGGTACCGGACGTGGCGCACGACACGATCGCCGCGCGGTTCATCATCGGCTCGATCGCGTTCGTCCTGCTCGAAATGCAGGTCCGCCTGAATGCCAGCGCCGACACGATCGACAGCACCTGCGCGACCGCGCTCGTCGTGGCCTATGCCGGCTGGCTCTATCCGTCGCTGATGACGGCGGATACGCAAAGCATTTCCTACTACATGGTCTTCGGCGCCATCTTCATGATGAGCGTCAACCTGTTCTTCAGCTTCCAGTTTCGCCTTTCCCTGATGGCATCGGTCGTCATTCTCTTCATCTTCCTGGGCGCTCTCCAGTCCTTCCCACCTGTGGATCCTTCCTACAAGCTGGCATTCGGCACGTTCTGCGTCTCGTGCTTCGTGTTCACCTCCTATGTGAACTGGAAACTCAACAGAGAGCGCTACAAGGTTTTTCTGAACGCCTTCGAGGCGAAGGTTCAGCACAACGAGGCGTCCGAACGGGGAAAAGCCCTGCTGAGACTGTCGAACACCGATCCCCTGACCGGCCTGGAAAATCGCCGCGCCATCGATCAGAGGCTGCGCGACTATTGGCATGACTGGCAAAAAAACGGTACCAGCTTTGCGGCAATCCTGATCGACGTCGATTTCTTCAAGATATACAATGACTGCTACGGCCATCAGGAAGGCGATCGCTGCCTCGTTCTCGTTGCCGATGCTCTCACGGATTCGATAAAGCCGTTCAATGGTTCCATCGGCCGCTACGGCGGCGAAGAATTCATTGTGCTTGCCCGCCTGGAGACGAGAGAACGGGCGACGGATCTGGCAGAAGCCATTTGCCGAACCGTGGAGAACATGGGGCTGCTGCACCAGCAGCGCCGCGACGGCATGTCCATCGTCACCGTCAGCGTTGGCGCCGCATTCACGCGGAATCAGACGGGCTCGAAGCTTGAAAAGATCATCCACGAGGCAGATCGTGCGCTTTATGGCGCCAAAGCAAGCGGCCGCAACTGTGTCCGGCTGTTTGATCCAAACGATCCGCAGAGCAGCGACGAAAGCGAGAATATCGCGGCCCTGTTGAAGATCGCCAACAATCAAAACCTCGTGTCGCTCGTCTATCAGCCCATTCGCAACGTCTCGACAGGCCAGGTTGAAGCCGTCGAGGCGCTGATGCGTCTTAAAATGCTGGATGGCACATCCGTTCCGCCAAGCCTTTTCATTCCCGTAGCAGAGCGGACGGGCGCCATTCTCAATCTCGGATACTGGGCCATACGAACAGTGTGCCTCGAACTGCTTGCCGGCAATCACGTCGGCGTGGTCAGCGTCAACGTCTCTCCCATTCAGCTCAAGACACCCGGGTTTGCAACCTCCGTCGCCGCAATCCTGGGCGAAACCGGGGTCGCCGGCGCCAGATTGGCCTTCGAGATCACCGAAGGCCTCGAAATGGAGATGAATTCGCACATTCTTCGCTGCATCAGCGACCTGAAGATGCTCGGGATCAGGATATGGCTTGACGATTTCGGTACGGGTTTCGCCGGCCTCTCCTGGCTCCGCCTGATCGATTTCGATACCGTCAAGATCGACCGCTCGTTTCTGCACGACAGCGACACGCCGAAGGGAAAGGCGATGCTTCAGGATATTATCGGCCTCGTCCGCAATCGCGGTCACAAGATTCTGGTCGAAGGTGTCGAGACCGACGAGCAGTTGGCACTCATGCAGGAGTTTCGCATCGATCAGGTCCAAGGCTTCCATGTCGGCCGGCCGGCACCGGCGGAAGACTTCCGGGTGAACACCGCTGTCCTCCCCCATCCGGAGCGCCTTAGACGGCCGGCATGACGCGAACGATGATCCGTGCGGTTACGGCGCAGGAACGGATTGCCTGTCGTCACCGCCGGCTGATTTTGCCCCGGAGCGCGCCCTGGTTTACCTCAGACGGCTAAAACCGCTGGCTTGGCCGGAGTTTGGTAAACGGTCACCGCACCGCTTCAGCAGCATCGCAAAATCGGCCTTGAGAACGCGGCCCCGGTATCAATCGAGCCGTCGCGGACCCGACGCTTATGGTTAAGAAATCATACATTTGCACCATGCTAGACAGGCCGGGACGGCTCTGAGGAGCCCTTTCGCCATCACGGCGTCAAATGCCGTCATGTTCCCTTCCTTTAAACGATAGATAGATCCGGCCGGCATGCACCCCGGCCGCGTGAGCAAAGCACTGTATTGAAAGGGGCTGCCATGCTTCTCGAACGCATCAAGATTCGCACAAAAATCATTTCCGTCATCGTATTGATGGCAATTCTATCGCTCGCCGGCCTTATTTATCTGAGTGTCAAATTCAACGATGCCAACGAGCGATACAACGCATTCATCACGCATGAGAGCATGGCTGCGATGCTCAATGCCCGTTCGACGGGAAACCTTCTGCAGATGGGCCTGCAACTCAGCCTCGCCGCATTGAACGACCCCTCGTCTGCGGAATTCAAAGCAGCCCTCGCCAAGTACGATGCGGACCGGGCACAGATCAAGGAGCGGCTGCTGACAACAGCGAAGCTGGTGCCGAGCCGTGCCGAGCCGGTCGAGGCGATGCTCCAGGGGGTCGCCAAAATTGAAGATGTCGGTGCGACGGTTCTTTCTCTCGCACAGTCCGGGCAGCGCGATCAGGCACAACACCTGATGAAAACAGCGGGTAGCGACATCATGGGGCTTTTGCCTCTCTTTGCGAATGGCAACGACCAGTTGATCAAGGCCATGGAGAGCGGCCGTGATGAAATCACCGCGACCGTGGACCGGACCATATTCACCAGCTTGTCCGGCCTCGGAATTGCGATCGCTTTGATGGTTCTTCTTGGCCTTTACGTTTCATCGCGCGGCATCACGCGTCCGATAGAGCGGCTTCGCGGCCGCATGCTTTCCCTTGCCGGCGGCAACGCAACCGATGAGATTGCCGGCCTGAACCGCGGGGACGAAATCGGCCAGATGGCAACCGCGGTCGCCACTTTCAGAGACAATGCAAGAGAGCGGGTGCGCCTTGAGCAGGAAGCCGAGGCCAATCGCAGTCTGACCGAACGCGAGCGGATCGAACGGGACGAGCTCAGGGCCAAGGAGGCTGCGGACATACGGTTTGCAGTCGATGGGTTGGCGGCCGGCCTCGTGCACCTTGCCGAAGGGAATGTCACCTACCGCATTGCCACCCCTTTCGTTGCCCACCTCGATGGTTTGAGAGACAACTTCAACACATCTGTCGAGAAGTTGCAGGAAACGCTTGAGGCGGTTGGCGAGAATGCCCGTGGCATCGATTCCGGTGCCAATGAAATCCGCTCGGCCGCCGACGATCTTGCCAAGCGCACAGAACAGCAGGCTGCCTCCGTCGAGGAAACCGCGGCGGCTCTCGAGCAGATCACCACAACCGTCAAGGATTCGACCCGCCGGGCGGAGGAAGCCGGCGCACTGGTTGGGCATGCCAGAACCCAGGCCGGGAAATCCGGCGATGTCGTGAAACGCGCGGTTTCCGCCATGCACGAAATCGAAAAATCGTCGCAAGAAATCAGCAATATCATCGGCGTTATCGACGAAATCGCCTTCCAGACAAACCTGCTGGCCCTGAACGCCGGTGTCGAAGCCGCGCGCGCCGGCGACGCCGGCAAGGGTTTTGCCGTCGTGGCGCAAGAGGTGCGCGAACTGGCACAACGCTCCGCCAATGCAGCAAAGGAAATCAAGGCGCTGATCAGCACCTCCGGCAATCAGGTGCGCTCAGGCGTCGAGCTCGTCGAGGAAACCGGCACGTCGTTGCAGGAGATCGTCGAGCAGGTCCAGCAGATCAACCGGCATGTTACCGCCATCGTCGAGGCCGCCCGCGAACAATCGGTCGGCCTTCAGGAGATTAACACCGCCGTCAACACGATGGATCAGGGCACCCAGCAGAACGCCGCCATGGTCGAGCAATCGACCGCTGCAAGCCACAGCCTTGCACGCGAGGCCCAGGCACTGAACAGGCTGCTCGCACAGTTTACGCTCAGCAGAACGTCGGGGCGGTCGGGCCCCATGCCGAGCAGCAGCCATAGTCAGCCCGTCGCATCCCCGGCACGGGCGCTCGGCCGCAAACTTGCCGGCGCATTCGCCAACAACCGGGCGACAAGCGCCGCCGTCGCGCAGGATGCTTCCTGGGAGGAGTTTTAGGATAACTCCGGTTCCTTTTCCGGCAGAAAGGCAAAGCCCGGTTGCGCAATCAACCGGGCTTTGCTGCCTGAAATCACGGCTGGACGTCTGGCCTGTTTTCGCTGACACAAGAAGCATCCACGTCGGCAAGCCATATCTTGCGATCTACCGGCATCCGGATCTGATCGAGACCCTGCGAAACGCAGACCTTCTTCCGAGATTTCTTGTCGATGCTTTCAGATAGGCATTCGAGGTTCCGTCGTGCCGGGACGGTACCCCTTTGACGCAAAAACGCCCGCGTCATCAGCGGGCGTCATGCGGTATCATTCGGGTATAGTCTGGCGCGAATTAACGAGCGACCGATGCGCGGGCAACGGTGCGGATGTCGGCGCGATCGATACCAAGGTCCTGCAGTTCGCGGGCAGACATGCGGCCAAGTTCGTTAACGGTCTGACGGAACTTGCGCCAGTTGTTGAAAGAGCGTGCAACGTTCATGATGATCCCCTTTCCTGAGGGTTGTCTGACGTCAGCAACCGCGTTTGGTTCCGGCGTCGTTTCGGTGATTGGAATATAGGCGTTTCAATCGGTTTAAACTACGGATAATCCCTCACCCCACCTATGCGCCTGACGCAGGGGTTCTCTGGACTTTGCAAGAGATGCTCGTTTCGTGAGCAGCGAGGGGATGGCACGGTGACGACGATTTCGTGTTGCATCGCGGCAAAAATGCGGATTATAGATGATGTACTCACCACGGACCCGGTGAAATTCCGGGTGGCTCTTCTGGCCGCCGATCCGCCAGACAACGCAAAACCTGCATGCCATCGAAACCGCCGCTTAACAGGGCGCGTTCGCCATGCTTTGCGAGATCTCATTCCATGTCATTTTCATCCATCCGCCGGGATTGGTCCGCCAACCCCATGCGCGAAATGCTCGCCGGAGCCGTCGCGACGTTCGCACTGATCCCCGAAGTCATTGCCTTCTCCTTCGTTGCGGGTGTCGATCCGCAGGTCGGCCTGTTCGCGTCGTTCATCATCGGCATCGTCATCGCCTTCACAGGCGGACGTCCCGCCATGATCTCGGCCGCCGCAGGATCGGTCGCGCTTGTTGCGGCACCTTTGGTCCATGCGCATGGATTGCCCTATCTCTTTGCCGCCGGATTGCTGGCAGGCGGCTTCCAGATCCTGTTCGGGCTGTTGCGCCTTGGCGTCCTCATGCGGTTCGTTTCAAACTCCGTCCGCACGGGCTTCGTCAACGCACTCGCGATCCTGATCTTCACGGCGCAGCTTCCGCATATTATCGGAGGAGACTGGACTGCCTACGCCATGCTGGCCGCCGGGCTGGCCGTCATCTATCTCGTCCCACGGATCACCACGGCCATTCCATCACCGTTGATCTGCATTCTCGTTCTGACCGCCGCTTCGATCACCCTGCAGCTTCCGGTCCTGACCGTCGCCGACCTTGGAAAGCTTCCGGACTCGCTTCCGGTCTTTGGCTGGCCCGCAGTTCCACTGACGTTGGAAACGCTGGCAATCATCGCCGGCCCTGCCCTTGCCATCGCCATGGTCGGCTTGCTCGAGTCGATGATGACGGCCAGCGTCGTTGACGACCTGACCGGCACTCCGAGTTCGAAAAACAGGGAGTGCACGGGCCTCGGCCTTGCCAACACTGCAGCAAGCCTGTTTGGCGGTATCGCTGGCTGTGGGATGATCGGCCAGACGATCAGCAACGTGAAATACGGCGGACGCGGCCGGCTCTCCACCCTGTTCGCAGGCGCCCTGTTGCTGGTTCTGATGGTCCTGCTCAAGCCATGGGTATCCCAAGTTCCGGTGGCGGCGCTGGTGGCCATCATGGTGATGGTGTCGATCGACACGTTCGACTGGTCGTCCTTGCGCACAGTGGTCGTTCATCCCAAGATGTCGAGCGTGGTCATGATCGCAACCGTTCTCGTCACGGTGTTCAGCTCTAATCTTGCATTGGGCGTTACCGTCGGCGTCCTCCTGAGCGGCGTATTCTTCTCATTCAAGGTTGCCCGCCTGTTGCGGGTGGAAACCGAGACCGATGCTTCGGCTGCCCGCTTGACCTATCGTGTATCGGGTCAGGTTTTCTTCGCGTCCGCGGATGTCTTCGTCGAGGCGTTCGACATACAGGATGCGGGCGGCATGGCGGTCTTGATCGACGTGTCGGATGCCCATTTCTGGGACGTCACTGCCGTCGGCGCCCTCGACAAGGTGGTACAGCGGTTCAAGGCGCATGACATTCCCGTGGATATCGTCGGCCTGAACCAGGCAAGCTCGACTCTGATCGGAAGCCTGGATGGCCGGATGACGCCAAAAGAGGTTTGAGCCGAACCGGCGGGACCATTTCCGGGTCTTGCCACAACAATACGCTGAGGGCCGCGGAGAGCGGGAATGCTGCCCCCTTTTCCGTTGGGGCAGCCTTGGCCGGTGGTTCTTGACCGATCCTGCCGGTGTTTAATCGGCCGATGCCCCTTGAAGATTTCGAGCATCCGCGCAGGCGACGGCTGTCTTGGGGCCGAAGATCATGAAGCTGAGCGCGGCCAGGACCCAGGCGCCGATTCCACCGTAGAGCATTACCCAGCCGAAGCCTGTGACCAGCGCCTCGTGGATGACAGCGCCGGACAGGTCCGGCACGGTGCCGACATTTCCGGCGGCGATCCTCTCGGCCAGCCCGCGCAACTGCTCGATCCCCGCTCCGGTTGGCTGGGCGGCACTCAATGAGGACAGCACCCCTGCGGCCAGCAGGAAGCCCATGACCGGAATGTTGATGGCCAGCGAGATCATGCGTGCGCTCATATCGATGCCCGATGCCATGCCGGAGCGTGCAGCGGGGACCGCGCCCGTCGTGGTGTTGGTAACCGGCGTATTGGTCAGCCCGAGCCCAACACCCGCCAGAACGCAGCCCGGCAGCATGGTCAGCCAGCTCGCATTCGCGGCCCCGCTACCGAGCTTCATCAACATAAAGCCCAGCCCGATGACGAACAGTCCCGCCGGCACGACCAGGCCGGGCCGATAGCGCAGCGACAGCCGCTCGGCCAGCGGCGGCACGACCAGCGCGGGCAGCGTATAGGCAAGCAGGCCCAGCCCGGCGGTGACGCTGTCATAACCAAGACCTGCCTGGAACCAGATCGGCAGATAGATCATGAACGGCCAGAAGCTGATATTCATCGCCGCCGAGCCGATGATCGCACCGGAAAAGGCGCGGATGCGGAACACCGAAAAATCGAACATCGGCCGTGGGGTCAGCGTCTCTGCGACGAGGAAGACGATAAAGCTTATGACCGAAATGCCGAGGATTAAAAGCGCCATCGGGCTGGAAAAGCCGAGATCCGGTCCCTGGGTGATGAAGAAGGCAAGGCAGGACACCGATAGCGACAGCGTGGCGATGCCGGCGATGTCGAGGCGGGTCGCTTCCGGGTCCCGTGATTCCTGCACACCGCCAATCGCCAGCAGCAATGTCATGATGCTGAGCACAACATGGACGAGGAACACCCATTCCCAACTCCAAAGCGCGACGATGGCACCGCCGATGATCGGGCCGAACCCCAACCCCACACCGGAAATGATGCCCCACCACCCGAAGGCCATGCCGCGTTCGCGCGCCGTGCGGAACTGATGCGAGAGGATGGCGATCTGGCACACCAGCATCGCGCCGCCGCTCAGTCCCTGAAGGAACCGGGCGCCGATCAGCACCATCACGCTTTCGGTCACGCCACAGGCCAGCGAGGCCGCGCCAAAAGCGGCGATGCTGGCGATGAAGACGCGTTTGCGCCCGAAGCGGTCCGCCAAAGTGCCCGTCGCCATCAGCACCATCGTCACAGCGATGGTATAGGCATTCATGATCCATTGGAGCTGCCTGAAATCCGCATGCAGCACCTCTTCCAGTGTTGGCAGGATTGCCGGCACACTGGAGATTTCCAGCCCGAACATCAGCGCGGACAGGCAGACGGCGGCGAGCGCAATGGCACTCCGGCTGCTGGTTGGTGCGGATACGGCAAGGGTCATGTGTTCAGCCTTTCGACGGTGGGACGGCAATGGCGCGATCCGGTCAAAACGGATGGCGCGCTGCTTCGGTCCGCGTGTTGCGTGGTTGAGGCAGCCTAACGGCATCTTGACCATAACTGAATTGGATGATTGGATATTTCAGAGACAACAATATCGGATTACTGCCATGACCACGCTGGACGTGGACGCCGTTCAGGCGTTCGTCACCGTCGCCGATCTCCAGAGCTTCACGCGCGCAGCCGAGCTGCTCGGATCGACGCAAGGCGCCATCAGCGTCAAGCTCAAACGGCTGGAGGATCGTCTGGGGCAACGGCTGATCGAGCGGACGCCGCGTTCGGTGCGCCTGTCGGCGCAAGGCGCGGTCTTCATCGATGGTGCCCGCGAATTCCTCGCCGCCCATGACCGCGCGTTGGCGGGGGTATTTTCCGCCCGGCGGCATTTCGGCCTCGGCATCGCCGCCCATGTCGCGGGGCCGGAGGTGCCAACCCTGCTGGCGCGGCTGAATGCGCACGATCCTGGCTTGACCATAGAAGTGCGCATGGACACGTCACGCGTGCTGCTGGACGCCTTCGATCGCGGCGAACTCGACGCCGCCATCATCCGGCGTGAAGACGACCGGCGCGACGGAGAGGTGCTGGGGCCAGAGCATTTCGGCTGGTTTGCAGCCCCGCAGTTCGCGCATCGTCAGGGCGAGCCGTTGCGGCTGGCCGCACTCGCACCCGCCTGCGGGGTGCGCGACATTGCCACCCGCGCGCTGGACGCCGGTTCGATACCGTGGACGGAGGTATTCCTTGGCGGCACGTCATCCATGGTGACGGCCGCCGTCTCGGCGGGCCTTGCCATCTCGGCCTTCTCCTGCCGTCTGGCCCCTCCCGGCACAGTCGAGGTCAGCCATCGTTTCGGCCTGCCGCCGCTGCCTTCCACGGAGATCGTGATGTTCTCCACGCTGACCGACGCCAGGTCCCGCGAGGCGCTGCGCACGCTCGCAACAGCGTTCCGCGAACATCGGCCCAGTTCATGACTGGAAGAACGGCATGACGACCTTTGCCCTCATTCACGGGCCTGGCATGGGTAGTGAATGGAGACTACTTCGAGCGCGTCTTTCCTCCGGCATGCTACATACCGGAGGAAAGACCTATATCCACGGCACGCAGGCGGGGGCTCGCACAGGCGCTACTCCATCACTCCTGACCCGCTGAGGGAAATCCGTGCCGCCTCGCGGCCCAAGCAACGATCAGTGTCGGAACAAGAGCAGCGAGCATCGCCCAAGGTAAATAGGCAGCACCAATCGTTCCCAGCAGCACGCCGCCGATGACACTGCCACCAGCGATGGCAAGATTCCATCCGGTGACGATCATGGCCTGTGCGACATCCGCCGCCTTGCCGGCCGTCTTGGCCGAGGCTGTCTGGAACAGCGTCGGAGCTCCGCCAAACACCAGCCCCCAGACGGCGATGGCGACGTAGATAATCATTGGCGAAGCGCCCAACAGCCCCAACGCCAAAACGGCGGCCGCGAATACGGCGATACTGGTAAGCACCAGCGCGCGCAGCCAGCGGTCGATCAAAACCCCGGCGATCCACAGACCAATGAGACTGGACAGGCCGAAGACGAGCAGGATGGCATCCACCTGCTCCGCCAAACCGACGGGAGCCAGGAACGGCGCGATGTAAGTGTAGAGAATATTGTGGGCGACGACGAAGGCAAACATCACAAACAGGATCGGGCGAATACCCGGCAGCATGAAGACCTGCGCAGTGGAAAGCTGCTTGCCTGCCGGTTGGCCCGGAAAATCAGGCACTCTTGCCAGGACCCAGCCGATGAGAATGACTGCCAGCACGCTCATGATACCGAAGGCAAAGCGCCAGCCGGCCAGTCCGCCGACGAAAGCCCCGGCGGGAACACCGAGGGAAAACGCCAGCGGCGCGCCGATCCCGGTGATGGCAATCGCCCGGCCTGCCAGATGTGGCGGCGCCATGCGGGCGGCGTAACCGGCAAGAAGCGCCCAGACCAGACCGCCGGACACACCGGCGAAGAACCGCGCCACGAGCGTCAGGGTGTAGTTGTCCGATATCGCCGTCACCGTATTGACGACGGCGAAG
This sequence comes from Pararhizobium polonicum, assembly GCF_001687365.1. Classification (GTDB taxonomy): domain Bacteria; phylum Pseudomonadota; class Alphaproteobacteria; order Rhizobiales; family Rhizobiaceae; genus Pararhizobium; species Pararhizobium polonicum. Next base: position 316,100 of record NZ_LGLV01000006.1, on the reverse strand, counting down.
CCACCAATGGCAACCAGCAGCAGCGGCCGTCGGCGCAGGCGCTGCGTCACGGTCATCAACGGAATGGCCGTCAGCAGAGAGCCGGCGGCGTAGACCGTAATCAACTGGCCCGTCATGCTTTCGGAAACGCCGAGGCTCGCGCTCATCTGCGGCAGCAGGCCCGCAGGCATCACTTCGGTCAGCAGCGTGACAAACGCTGCCATGGCGAGTGCCAGCAATCCCCAGACGGGAAGCCGCTCCTGCAAAGCCGCGCTCCTTCGGCTCGTCTTGTCGCTATGCGGTTCGTGGGCGGGAATGTCCGCCGGGCTGGTCAATGTCATGAGAATCGCTTTCGTGAGAGATTGGGATGAAGGCAGGAGAGCAACCGCCCCCCTTGAGAAGGCGGCGTGCAACCTGGCCGTGGTTCGCGGCGAACCTAACCCCTCGCCAATGAGCGACAAACAGGCTACAGTTCATAACACTTTGGACAAATATGTCGTGCAGCGGAGCGGTGAACCCATGGACAGTCTCGGTGCACTCGGCGCCTTCGTTCAGGCGGCCGATGCCAACGGTTTCACCGAGGCCGGGCGCAAGCTCGGCGTGTCGCCCTCCGCCGTCAGCAAGGCCGTGCAACGGCTGGAGGAACGTCTTGGTGTCCGGCTGTTTCACCGTTCGACACGCAGCATCACCCTGACGCCCGAAGGCGCGGTGTTTCTTGAGCGCTGCCGCCGTATCCTGTGTGAGGTCGAAGCGGCCGAGACGGAATTGACGCAGGCGCAGAGCGCGCCGCAAGGGAAGCTCCGGATCAGCCTTCCCTCCATCGGTATCCTGTTCATGCCGAGGCTCGCCGAATTCAAGCGGCTTTATCCCCAGATCGAAATAGAGATGGATTTCAGCGATCGGCTGGTGGATGTGATCGAGGAGGGTTTCGACGCAGTGATCCGCACCGGCGCGCAGGCTGATTCACGGTTGATGGTCCGAAAACTCGGCTTCTATCGCAAGGTCATCGTCGGCTCGCCCGCCTATCTCAAACAGGCTGGCCTACCGGCCAGCCCCGAAGATCTCGCCGGCCATGCCTGCCTGATCTACCGCTACCCCTCGACGGGCAAGCTGGACCGGTGGCTGCTGCGCCGTGACGGAGAAGCGATTGATGTCGCCCTGCCCGCCAGCATGGTGATGAACACGCTGGAACCGCAAATCTGCCTTGCCGAGCAAGGTCTCGGCCTTGCCTGCATTCCCGACATGGCGGTCCGCAGACAACTCGAAGACGGATCTCTGATCAGCGTGCTCGACGACTACATGCAAACCCGCACGACACTGCGCGTCCTGTGGCCATCCAGCCGCCACCTCTCGCCCAAGCTCCGGGCGTTCGTGGATTTCGCGGCGAACAAACTTCTGGAGCCCATACTTTGGCAGGGCCGACTACCAATAGGGTGACTTGAGATGGGCGTGTGACGTCCCGTGGTGGTTGTCCACCGCCGTGCTTCATATGCCGCTCCCAAAATCAGGTGGTGGCTGTGATCCAGCCTTCGGCACACGACCGGCCGCCCTTGCCGAAGCCATCACCGAGGCCTCCATATCTCTGGTATTCCACCTCTCATTGCCGGTGTGGCTTAGCACGGCAATGAGAGGTGGCCCGTCAATTTTTTGCGCGGACCAATTCGACCAACAGCGGAACCTGTGCGCTTTAGCGGGAGAGCAAAGCGTTGGTATCAATCACCTCGCCATAGGCGAACGCCAGCGCGGACATGATGGCGGCGTGGACCTGGGCCGCCGGAACTGTTGCGCCCTCGAACTCAAGGTCGAGCGTGGCGCAGGCATCGTGGACAGTAACCGTGCTATAGCCGAAGTCCGCCGCCGCGCGGGCGGTCGCGTCGATGCACATATGGGTCATCGCTCCAACCAGCACGACCTCTTCAATACCCTTCGCGTCAAGGATTTCCTTTAACCCCGTCTCGCGGAAGGAATTGGGGTAATTCTTGACGATCACTGTTTCACCGCTCAGGGGGCCGACGATCGGGCTGATCTCCACACCTGGCGTGCCGGGGATGAAGATAGGGTCCTGCGGATCTGACGTTTCATGGCGGACGTGGATGACCAGATCGCCCTTGGCGCGGGCATGGGCAAGCACCTTGGCCGCGTTGGCAGCGGCCTCCTCAATACCGACGAGCGGCAGTTTCCCCGATGCGAAATATTCGTTCTGGATATCGACGGCGACAATGGCGCGCTTGCTCATGACTTATCCCTTATTGGTGGATCATTGGCTGTTGCATGGATGATGCAGCGGAATAAATTGCTCCTCCATTGGCGATCATGACATAATAGAGGGTGATACCGACAAATGCCCAACTCTGCTCCGATTGAAATCGGCCTGGTTCTCTACCCCAGCAGCCAGATGTCTTGCGTGCTCGGCCTCACCGATCTGTTTGGCATTGCCAATGGGATCGCAGCCGCAAAGAACGAACAGGGCAGCCAACGTCTTCTGCGTGTCACGCATTGGGCGCTTGAAAGCGCATCGGCCCCACCGGCCCGTGTCTTCGATACGGAGTTCAGCGATGAAGGCGCACCCGATGTATTTATCCTGCCGCCGGCGATCGATTATCTCATCTCCGTGGAGATGACTGCACCGCTAACGGATTGGCTGCGCGAACGGCACGGCGCTGGAGCCGTATTGGCCTCGGTCTGCGCAGGCGCCTTCCTGCTCGCAGAAACCGGCTTGCTGGCTGGTCGAACCGTCACGACGCACTGGTCGTATGCCGAAACGTTCCGGGAGCGCTTCCCCGAGGCTCATCTCGACCCGGACAGGCTGATCATCGATGACGGTGACATCATCACCGCCGGTGGGCTGATGTCGTGGACCGATCTTGGCCTGAAGCTTGTGGACCGTTTTCTCGGCCCGACGGTGATGGTCGAAACTGCGCAGGTGCTTCTGGTCGATCCACCCGGCCGTGAGCAGCGCTATTACAGCACCTTCTCACCGAGGCTTGGCCATGGTGATGCCGCCATCCTCAAGGTGCAGCACTGGCTACAAGTGACAAAAGCCAAGGATATGGATCTTTCAATCCTCTGCGAGCAGGCAGGGCTTGAAGAGCGAACCTTCCTGCGGCGTTTTCAGAAGGCAACCGGACTGACGACGACCGAATATTGCCAGCGGCTGCGCATCGGCAGAGCGCGCGAACTGCTGCAGTTCGGCGCCCTCTCCATAGACCGGATCGCCTGGGAGGTCGGCTACAATGATCCCGGCGCGTTCCGCAAGATTTTCGCCAGATTTGTCGGGCTGACGCCGAGCGACTACCGGCGCCGTTTTCATGCGTGAAACGAACCGGATCGCTTGTGCGTCGCTCATTGGGGGTAAGCTACACGGCCGCAGGTTCAGGGCGCAATGCGCGCCTACCGTCCGCCTACGCCTTGAATTCGTTTTGATGCCGTCAAAGGGCGCAATCTTTTATTCACCCTTGAATCAGATTATAAGCTGATTTTAACAAAATTTGCTCAGGCTATAGGCTGATAAATTTTAATTGTTTATCACTCTATGAGCTGATAAATTTTGCGCTCATCGCTCGGTGCTTGATCTGGAAATGAGGCCATAATGAAAAGCGACAGCCGCAAGAGAGCACGCCTCAGGATTGACGAGAGGCTTCAGGCGCTTCGACCTATTGATCGGTTCAGGGTGCCACCAAAGGGATGGGTGCGTGCGCTACGCGATGTCCTCGGCATGACAGGCGCGCAATTAGGCACGCGCATGGGCATCCGGCCCCAAACTGTCGATGCGATCGAAAAGTCGGAGGCGGCGGGAACGATCCAACTCAACACGCTGCGCCGCGCCGCCGAGGCGATGGATTGCACCCTTGTCTATGCCCTCATTCCGAACAGTTCACTTGAGGCCGCCGTCGAGATACGGGCGCGCAAAATCGCGATACGCGAATTGCAACGTGTCGCGCACACGATGCAGCTGGAAGCGCAAGGCACGGATAACGACGACTTCGAATATCGCATTCAAACATACATCCGCGACCAACTCTCCGAACGCGACCTCTGGAGCGACACATGACGGACCTCTTCCGGCAGCCTGAGGACGCGACCCCGCTTGAGCCGCAGGAGCGAGAGGGGCTTCTGCAGAGCTGGATTACCCACCGTAACGACCTCAACGAGGCAGAACAGGAAAACATCGTTAAGGGCGCTGCCTGGGCACGGGGCCAGCGGCGCGTGCCGATCGAGCGGCTTCTCAGCGAGGACTTCATACGCACCTTGCACAAGCGGATGTTTGGGGAAGTCTGGCAATGGGCGGGTACGTTTCGGGCGACAGAGCGCAACATCGGTATTCAGGCATATCGCATAGGAATAGAGCTCGCGAGCCTATTGAACGACATCCAATACTGGGTCAAGCATGCAACTTTTCCACCGGATGAGATAGCAATCAGATTCCATCACCGCCTCGTCGCGATCCACCCGTTTCCGAACGGAAATGGCCGTCATGCTCGGCTAGCCGCCGATCTTCTGATTCAACGCCTCGGTGCAAACCTTTTCAGTTGGGGTAGTGGCAGCCTGGCCGATGCCGGCGAAATACGCGCGCGCTATGTCGCCTCGCTACGCGCTGCGGACAATCACGATATCAGCCCCCTAATTGAATTCGCGCGGAGCTAAACAAGGCACAATAGCTCAAGCCCTTCCTGAGACACTACCCCGAATTTCGCAGTTGCACGACATCTGCGTCAGCATCAAACCAGCTGTGGCACACCAGCCACCACCACGATGACGCTCCCCCTTCAAGAGACCATCCCTTTTCTAATCGGGTTTGCAGCCGTGCCGTGAGAAGAAGCGATCAAGCTCTCTCTGCTGGGGCACTTGGCCGGTGTAAATCGCGATATATTCCGGGATCCGCGTCATGCGGGTGAGGATGTCCTCTTTGGACTGCATCGAGATGTATCCGATCTGCACCAGATAGGTCGTTCGCGCCCGGACATCCGCGGCGGGTTCCTCGTAGCCAAACCGCATGAACATCCGGCTGAGTGCCTCCAGCCGTATCTGGTCGGCACGCTGGACCTCTTCAAGGATTTCCGGCGATTGCAGCGCCCAGCTGCGAACTGCAAACTCAAACAGGGAATCGAACAGGTCCCTGTTCACCCAGCAGTCAAAGACGTTCAGCATCGCCTCCGCCAGCGATTCTGCATAGGCATCCGCCTGCTTCACGAGGTTACCGGTATTCTTGTCTCTCCAGCGTGCGATCAGTGCGTTCAACAGCTCCTCCCGGTCCTTGAAGAACCAATAGAAACTGGTCCGGGAAAGATTGAGCTTTTTTGCCAATGGCAGGATCTTCACCGAATCCACACCGGATTCGAGCAGGGCGTCATAGGCCGCTTCGAGCCACCCTTCGTGAGAGCCGCGCCAACCGCTGTCACTCATCGTCTGTTCCATGCAGCCCCCAATCAATCCGTCGCACCAGCGCGTAGAATGTACATTAATGTCCACAAAGTAAACGCTTGTGTTTTTGATCGTTGACATATGTGTACATTCCCGCCTAGCCTTCCGATCAAAGCCCTCAGACCGGAGCCCGGCGCATGTCGAACGATCCCCTCCTTCAACCCTACAAACTGAAGCATTTGACCCTTCGCAACCGTATCATCGTCACGTCCCACGAGCCGGCCTATCCGGAGGATGGGATGCCCAAGGGACGTTATCGCGCCTACACGGCGGAAAGGGCAAAAGGCGGCGTTGCCATGACGATGACGGCAGGGTCCGCCGCCGTTTCGAAAGATAGCCCGCCGGTCTTCAATAACCTTCTGGCCTACAAGGACGAGATCGTTCCCTGGATCAAGGAGATGACGGATGCCGTCCACGAGGAAGGCGCGGCAATCATGATCCAGCTCACGCACCTTGGCCGGCGCACCCGCTGGGACAAGGGCGATTGGTTGCCGGTGCTGGCACCGTCCCATCATCGCGAGGCTGCGCACCGCGCCTTCCCGAAAAAGATCGAAGACTGGGACATCGAGCGGATCATCAAGGATTTTGCCGACGCCGCCGAACGCATGAAGGCCGGCGGCATGGATGGCGTCGAGCTGGAAGCCTATGGTCACCTGATCGAGCAGTTTACCTCGCCGCTGACCAATGAACTGGACGGCCCTTATGGGGGCTCGCTCGACAATCGCCTGCGTTTCTGTCTCGACGTCTTCAGGGCCATGCGCGAGCGGGTTGGCGAGGACTTTATTCTCGGCGTTCGCTACACCGCCGACGAATGTCTTCCCGGGGGAACAGGCAAGGCCGAGGGACTTGAGATATCCCGGCGCCTCAAAGACAGCGGGCTTATCGACTACCTCAACGTCGTCCGCGGTCATATCGACACCGATCCGGGCTTGACCGACCTTATTCCGATCCAGGGCATGGCGAGCGCGCCGCATCTGGATTTCGCGGGCGATGTTCGCGCCGCCACAAAATTCCCGACGTTTCATGCGGCGAAAATTCAGGATGTCGCCACTGCTCGGCACGCCATCGCCGCCGGCAAGGTCGACATGATCGGCATGACGCGCGCCCACATGACCGACCCGCATATCGTGCGCAAGATCATCGAAAAGCGCGAAGATGATATTCGCCCCTGCGTCGGCGCGAACTACTGTCTCGATCGCATCTATCAGGGCGGGCTGGCGTTCTGCATCCACAATGCCGCGACGGGCCGCGAGGAGACGATGCCGCATCACATCTCAAAGTCCGGCACCCGCAGGAAAGTCGTCATCGTCGGCGCCGGTCCGGCAGGACTTGAGGCGGCGCGTGTCACAGCCGAGCGCGGTCATGACGTGGTGGTCTTCGAAGCGGCCAACAATCCCGGCGGCCAGATCAGGCTCACCGCGCAGAGCGAGCGCCGCCGCGAAATGATCAGCATCATCGACTGGCGCATGAGCCAGTGTCAGAAGCTCGGCGTCACCTTCCATTTCAACACCTGGGCCGAAGCCGACACGATCTCCGCCGAAAATCCCGATGTTGTCATCATTGCCACGGGCGGGATACCGCACACGGAGGTCCTGACGAACGGCAACGAACTGGTCGTGTCGTCGTGGGATATCATCTCAGGCGACGTGAAACCGGGTACGAACGTGCTGATCTTCGACGATGCGGGCGACCATGCCGGCCTGCAGGCTGCCGAATTCCTCGCCAAGGCTGGCGCAAAGGTCGAAATCATGACTCCGGATCGCTCGTTCGCGCCGGAAGTCATGGCGATGAACCTCGTCCCCTATATGCGCTCGCTCCAGAAGCTCGATGTGACCTTCACCGTCACCTACCGGCTGGAGGCTGCCGAAAAGAGCGGCAACCAGATCATCGCCCATGTGGGGAGCGATTACGGCGGCATAGCAAAACAGCGAACAGTCGATCAGATCGTAATCAATCACGGCACCATTCCGCTGGACGATCTCTACTTCGCGCTAAAGCCGGGTTCGAAAAACCTCGGCGAGGTCTCCTACGACGAATTGCTTTCCGGTGGCCCACAAACCATTGAACGCAACCCGGACGGCACTTACCAGCTCTTCCGGATCGGCGATGCCGTCGCGGCACGCAATACGCACGCGGCTATCTACGACGCGCTGCGGTTGGCCAAGGATATCTGACGACGATTCGAAACGACGTCCCACAAGGTTTCCCCGACGCGGCATTCGTCGCGCTTGATCGGCGTGCGCAAAATCAAAGCGCACGTCAGTCTTGTCATCCAGGTATTTGCAAATTCGGACGTGGCCTGAGCCATGGCCTTCCTACACGAGGTGATCCGCAGCCGAATTCGACTTCTTTTGCCCTTCCTCCCCGAAAAGGCGATCCAGGAACTTCGGATCGGCAGACGCTCGATGACTGGCGACGGACTGCCGGCGATCGGCCGGCTCAACGAAAACATCTATCGGGTCGCGACACTTAGCGGCGTCACCCTTGCACCCCCCATTGCCGATAGAGCTGCCGCCGATATTCTCTCTGGAGGAGAAGCCGATGTTGCGCCGGCCTTCCGTCCCCATCGATTGCTTGGTACCGTACCTGCAGGCGCGGAACCTCTCCGCAGTCCTCACTCAGCCCAATAACTCGGTTTGGCGGATAGCCCCGCAATGGTCACTCCTCCACGCGATTGGGAATATGGGGGAACCGCCAAACCATCGATAGGCCACCAGTACCAATTCGTGTCACGAAGCGCGGGTATGGAAGTGGCTCAGGAACATGCGGGTCGCTTCCTGCTTCGGATTGTCGATGACATCGCGCGCCGGACCTTCCTCGACAATGATACCGTCGCGCATGAAAACCACCGTGTCGGCAACGTCGCGGGCAAAGGCGATTTCGTGGGTGACGATGATCATCGTCATGCCTTCGGCGGCCAGATCGCGCATGACCGACAGGACTTCGGCAACCAGCTCAGGATCGAGCGCCGATGTCGCTTCATCGAACAGCATGACGGCCGGTTCCATGGCCAGCGCACGGGCAATTGCCACGCGCTGTTTCTGGCCTCCGGAGAGGCGATTGGGGAATGCATCAACCTTCTCGCTCAAGCCGACTTTCGCCAGCAGCTTTCTGGCGAGTTCGGCCGCCTGTTGCGCCGGCATGTTCTTGGCGGAAACCGGCCCTTCCATGACATTTTGAAGGACGGTCATATGTGGGAAAAGATTGAAGTGCTGGAACACCATGCCGGTACCGGATCGGAACCGGGCCTGTTGCCGCGTGCTCGGCAACCGCGACGTTCCATCGAAGGTGAATGTGTCGCTGCCGATGCGCACGCGGCCGCCGTCCGGAACGACAAGCAGGTTCATGCAGCGCAACAGCGTCGATTTTCCCGAGCCCGACGGGCCGATGAGAGCAACGACCGAGCCAGGCGTGACCTTCAGATTGATATCTTTCAGGACAACGAGATCACCGAACTGTTTTTTCAGCGATACGATTTCGATCATGTGGTTTTCGGTGTTCATCGTGGCCTCAATTGCTTTCTTGAAGGAGTTTTTCGCTCTTCTTCACCACGGCGGTAAGAGGCACGAGGACGATAAAATAGATGACCGCAATGACCGTATAGACTTCGAGCGGGCGATAGGTGTCCATGGCGGCAACCTGCCCCTGATACAGCAGGTCCGGCACCGCGAGAACCGATACCAGCGAGGTGTTCTTGAACTGAATGATCGACTGGTTCATCAACGGCGGGATCATGCGTTTCAATGCCTGCGGCAGAATGATGCGTCGCATGACGCGGGCCGGTGTCAGCCCAAGAGCAAGCCCCGCTTCACTCTGCCCCGGCTCGATCGAAACGATACCCCCACGGATGACTTCGGCGTAAAACGAGCCGCCATAGAGAGAAAGCGTCAGAACCGCAGCGGTAGTCGCCGACATTTCGATGCCGGTCAGGATTGGCAATGCGTAGTAGCACCATAGAAGCTGCACAAGCAGAGGCGTACAGCGAAAGATCTCGATGTATAACCAGGATGCCCAGCGCAACGTGGCTGATTTCGATAATTGCGCAAGACCGCCGATCAGCCCGAGCAGCAGGCCGAGGACGATGATGCCGATGGTCAGAGCGATCGTGACCGCCGTTCCCTCCACAAATAACCAGCGGTAAGTCCAGAGGATATTGAAGTCCCAGGTATACATGTTTTACCTTCCCGTATGGCTGACGGCGCCTGTCCAAAAACAGGCGCCGCAGTGCCGATCAGAACGTGACGCCGGCCGGAATGTCGTCGGTGGTGATGTCCACTTTTGCGAGGTTTGTAATGACGGCTTCGCGGATAAGCCCAAGCCCCTGCGCATAGACGATCCAGGTGTTGACGAAATCGCGCCATGTCTTGTCAACCTCGCGCCGGACGGCCGCATTCGACGTGGAGCCGAATGTCGGCTGAGGCACGATGACCTTGCCGATCGACGGATCGCGCTTGACGGCACGGACACCGCCCATCCAGAAAATGCTCTGGCAATCGACGCGGCCGCTTCGCAGGGCAAGCGTTGCCTCGTCGATGGACTTGAAGCGAACAATCTGGGCGTTCGGGCAAAGACGGGTCGCGACCTGGTCGTGTGCCGAACCGACATCGACGGAAATCTTCACCTCCGGCTTGTTCAGGTCTGCCCATGTCTTCGGCTCAAAGCCCGGTTTTGCCATGACGACAAGCGCGCTGTTATAGACGGGAACGGTGAAATCGACCGCGAGCGCACGCTTCGGCGTCGGATTCATGCCGAACATGATATCGACCTTGTTGGCCTGAACCTCGAGGATCGCGCTGCCCCAGGTGGTTTCGACGATCTCAAGCTCGACGTCCATATCGGCGGCAAGCGCTGCACCGATGTCATAGAACTGTCCACCCCACTGGCCTGTTGCCGGATCTTTCATCGTCCAGGGTGCGCCTGTAGCGACACCGCCGATCCGCAGCTTTTTGGTGCTGGTCACGCGTTCGAACGTGCTCATGTCCGATTGCGCCTGAGCCGCCCTGCCGCTGGCGCCAACCATTGCCGCCGCAAGCGCGCCACCACCGATAAGGCCAGCAAATTCTCTTCTTGAAACCATGTGAATTCCCCTTTTTTTATCCTCATTTTCGATGAGGGCGAGATCGCCACAGCGGCGAGTATTGCGCATGGGGCACCCGCTTCTACGGTTTTGCCCCATGATCTGGCGGCGAGAGCAGAACGCCGGGGTTCATCCGGTTCTGCGGGTCGAACAGTTGCTTGACCTGCTGCATCAGTTCGTAACGAAGCGGATCGCAGAGCCTTTCAAGTTCTTCCGGCAACTTGCGGCCGACGCCGTGTTCGGCGCTAAAGGTGCCTTCAAACCGCGCACCGACATCATGAATGGTGCGCTCGATCTGAAGAGCGAAGGCATCCATGTCCGGACGTTGCGACCAGAAATCATGCTGGAACATCAGGATATAATGGACATTGCCATCGCCGAGATGGCAGACGACCTGTGTCACGGCCTGCGGATAGCTTTCGGCGGAAACCTTGTCGGCGGCTTTGATGAAATCGGGAACATTCGAGGTGCGCACGGCGATATCATGAACAACGCCGATGCCTTCCTTCTTGTTGGCTTCCGAAACAGAGTGGCGCACGTGCCAGATATCATCAGCCTGTTGCTGGGAAGCGGGCACCATGGCATCGGTTATCAGGCCCTCCTCAAGGCCGGCCTCCAAAATTTTCTCCAGCATTTCGCGCAGCCCGGTGGATGAATCGGCACTGCTCAGCTCGACCATCAGGGACCAGTTAGGAATGTTTGCAAACGGGATGCGAACACGATCGACATGCCGGACGACAAGCTCGATCTGCGATGCGGACACCAGTTCGAAGGCTTCGATATAAGGACCCGCCGCATCCCGGAACCGAGAAAGCAGTTCGACCGCCTCCGTTGGCGATGGAACGTCGACCCAGGCATGAACGCTGTTGTTCTGTTTTGGATGAAGGTGAAGGGCAGCGCCGGTAATAACGCCGAGCGTCCCTTCGGCGCCGATGAAAAGCTGGCGCAGCATGTATCCGGTATTGTCCTTGCGCAACGCCGCCAGATCGTTCAGCACGCGGCCGTCGGCCAGCACGACTTCCAGGCCCGCCACAAGATCGCGCATCGGCCCGTAACGAACGACCGCCGTGCCACCGGCATTGGTCGAGATCAGTCCGCCGATCTGTGCGCTGCCTTCACTGCCGAGGTGCAACGGGAACTGGCGATCTATGTGATCGGCTGCCTTATGGAGATCGCCGAGAACGACACCCGCGTCAACGATGGCAAGGTTGGCGGCACGATCAATTGCGCGAATGCGGTTCATGCGGCGTAACGACAGGACGATGCCCGGCTTTGCCGGAGCGCCGCTTTCGGGCACTGCACCGTAGCAAAGCCCGGTATTACCGCCGCTTGCAAAGACCGGCTGTCCTTCCGCGTGTGCGAGGCGTATCACGGCCGCCACTTCTTCGGTCGAGGCGGGCAGGACCACGCAGATTGCGTGACCCTGTTTGCGACCGCGCCAGTCAGTCAGGAAAGGGAGCATTTCGGTTGCGTCTGAAATGACGCCTTTCGGTCCGACAATCTCAAGCAACCGGTCGATCAAGATAGTCTCCGATCAGGCTAGATTGGCCGATTTGGCCTGTTTCGCAGCGATTTCGAGCCTTGCCAGCGTCACGGCGTTCGGGCCCTGAAGCGGCAAGCGGACGCCGCCGACCGGCATTCCGGCAAGCGCCATGTATGTCTTGAGCGGGCCGGGATTGGTCTCGAGGAAAATGCTGTCGATAACGGGATCGACGGACGCCTGCAATTCCAGAGCCTTGTTCAACTCGCCGTCCCGGGCAAGGGCGAAAATCTCGAGCCAGATCTTGGGATATATCGTCGCGGAGGCCAGAACGCCCCCCTTTGCGCCGAGTGCGACATGCGTGGCAAAGAGCGGTTCTTCGCCACTCAGCACGGCGATCTTGTCGCCGGCGAGCTTGATGGTCTTGATATATTCCGGCATGTCATAGGATGAGAACTTCATTCCGATGATGGACTGATCTTCCGCCATCGCCTGAATGCCTTCGGCGGTAACGGCGACATTGGTGCGACGGGGGATCTGGTAGAGAAGAACCGGAACCTTGACCGCATCACGGTAGTTGCGGAAATAGTCGCGCATGCCGTCCTGCGTGCCGGAAGCGTAATACGGCGTCACCGTCATGACGGCCGCGGCACCCGCTTCGGCGAAATCGTTTCCGGCTTCCACCGCATCCTGAAAACCTGTCGAAAGAACGCCGGGGATCACGGGCTTGCCGTCTGCCGCGTCAACGCAGGCAGCGACGATTGCCTTGCGTTCCGCGCGGGAAAAGGCCGGATATTCACCCGTTCCGCCAATCGGCACGACGCCGGACGCCCCAGCCTGAATCTGAAAGCCGACGAGGGCCTGCAGGCCTGCGACATCCACACTGCCATCATCTTTCAACGGAGTGACGATTGCCGTGTAGAGCCCGCGGAGATCGGTGGATGAGAGTGCCATCTTTGCCTGTCCTGTCTTGACGATCCGAGCGGCACGGAATGAGCGCATGATATGGCTGTTTTCCCGTGAAGCCGCCCCTGATGTTTTGTTTATGTCGCTTCACGATCTCGATGATTATCGACTATTATCTCTTAGTCAATATTTTTGTTCAAAAAATTCACTATACGATAAATATACACTTTAGAGCATTTTTGCTTTAAAATTCGCAGAATCTGCGATACACGTGCACATTGCGAGACAGGGGAATGACGGGCACTCCGTCGCCAGAAGGAGGCTTTATGGCCGATGCAGCAATCCGGGATCAAAGTGAACTGATTCAGGATGTTATCCGCCGCAGGGCAGATGAAATACCCAAGACCGACACTGAAAACGACGTGGAGGAGGTGAACATTGGTGCGCGCTTGCACCAGCTGCGCAAAAGCAGAAAGCTCACCCTGCAGGACGTCAGCAAGGTCACGGGCGTGTCCGCATCGGCGTTCTCGAAAATCGAGCGCAACGAACTGTCGCCAACAATCGGCACGCTTCAGCGCATCGCCCAAGGCCTCGGCATCGAGCTGCCGGCATTGCTGAACGGCCAGGAAACCGTACTGGGCACCTACGGCCGGCGCAGCGTCAACCGCGCGGGCGCGGGCAATGCGCATGATACGATGACCTGTGCCAACGTGCTTTTGTGCTCGGACATGCGCAACAAGAAGATGACGCCGATCCTGACCAACGTGACGGCCCGCTCTCCTGACGAGTATTCGATCTGGGCAAAGTCCGAAGCCGAAATTTTCCTGATGGTCGTCGAGGGTACGCTTGTCGTGCACAGCCGGCTTTATGAACCGCTTGAGCTCAAGCAGGGCGATTCCATGTATTACGACGCAAATTCCGAGCATGTCTGGACATCCGCCGGCGAAGCGAATGCCAAGGTGCTCTGGGTTCTGGTCGTGCCGTGAATTTTGCGCTTTGGTGCAAACGAGAATGACAACATGCCACAACTGCTGAACGCCCGGGATTACCGGGACGCCGCACGCAAGCGCCTTCCCACGGCTCTATTCGAATATATCGATCGCGGCACGGAAGACGAGCTGGCCATTGACGGGATTCGCAAGAGCCTCGACGCCATTCGCCTTGCACCGCGCATCCTGACGGGCCATGCCGAACGCAATCTGCAGACAACGGTGCTTGGACAGCAAACCGGAATGCCATTGATCGTTGCGCCAACGGCTCTTGCAGGCATGGTGTCGCATAACGGCGAGGTCAAGCTTGCCCGTGCGGCGGCACGCATGGGAATTCCCTTCTGCATTTCCACGCAGTCTGTGACCACCATTGAAGAGGTGAGAGACGGTGCGCCGGACGCGCTGCTCTGGTTCCAGCTCTATATGTGGAAAGACCGCAACCTCTCCAGAAAACTTCTGGAACGCGTGGCGGCCAGCGGCGCGACAACGCTCGTGGTCACGGCCGATACGCCAGTCGGCCCGAAGCGGGAATACAACAACCGCAACGGTTTCTCCATTCCCCTGAAATATTCGGTTCGCGGCGGTATCGACGTGCTGACGCATCCCCACTGGTTTTTCGGGGTGCTCCTGCGTTACCTGATGACCACCGGCATGCCGACCTACGGGCATTACCCAAAGGAATTTCGCAGTGCAGTCACCCGCCCGTCGGTCTCTGAAGCGGTAAAACTCGAAAACCTGCTGAAGTGGGACGACGTGCGTCAGTTAAGACAATGGTGGAAGGGCAAGCTCGTGATCAAGGGCGTCCTCAGTCTTCAGGACGCGATCAAGGCCTGTGAGCTGGAAGCCGATGGTATCGTCGTATCCGCCCATGGCGGTCGTAACCTCGATATCGCGCCGGCGCCCGCTGAAGTTCTGCCGGCGATTGCTGAAGCAGTTGGACATCGCACTGAAATTCTTGCCGATAGCGGTGTGATGCGCGGCAGCGACGTGCTGAAATACCTCTCGCTTGGCGCCAGTTCCGTCATGGTGGGCCGTCTTCCTCTCTGGGGGCTCGCTGCCAATGGCGAAGCAGGCGCCAACGCACTGTTTCAGATGCTGCGAGACGAAATCGACGTCACGTTGGCGATGCTGGGGCTGCGTACGCCAAACGGCATTTGACGAAACCATGGCCTTCAGACGCGCCGGACTATTGAATATGCGTCGGCGTCGGGGAGATCATGGTCATCCCCCCGACACTGTGACATTCAGTTAGGCGAACGACACCTCGCGTTTTCTCGACTCCTTACGGGATCGGCGTGAACTTCAGCTCGCTGATCGGAACGACTTTGTCTGTCCGGCTCATCTTGTATTCCGTGTTCGGGCCGAGCCACTTGTCCCAGATCTTGTTGATCTCCCCCGCTTCATCGAGCGCATGGAGCGCTTCGTTGATCTTGGCGGTCAGAGCCGGTTGATCCTTGGCCATGCCCACGCCGATCGGCTGGAAGAGCATCGGATCCTGGATCATCCGCATCTTCTTGCCCTTGGTCTGGGACTCGTTGACGAATTTTGTCGTGGTCATCGTATTGGCCACCATGCCGCGCGCCTTGCCCTGCTGAACCGCCAGATAGGCCGATGCGGTATCCTGGAACGTCAGCGGCTCGGACTTGTTGAGCTTGATCGACATTTCCGACGTAGAGCCCTTGGTGGAGGCGATACGCTGGCCTGCGAAATCGGCCTTGGTCTGCCCGGCGTCATCGGCCGGAACGATCAGCATTTCCTTGGCGAGATAATAGGGATCGCTGAACTCGATCTGTTCGGCGCGGCTCTGGGTATAGGCGAGGTTGGCGACGGTGATGTCGACACGGCCGAGCTTGACTTCCGGCACGCGGGCCTCGACGGAGACCGGCTTGACCTCCGCCGTCACGCCGAGCTGCTTGGCGATCGCGTTGCAGAGGTCGACGTCGAAACCGGCCATCTCGCGTGTCTTCAGATCGGGAGAGGCGAAGGGCGGCACATCGGCGAAGGTGGCGCAGCGCAGTGTCTTGGTCGACAGGATGTCGCCGAGCCGATCCGCTTTAGCGGGGGCGATGGCGGCGGTTGCCGCGATGGCGAAACTGAGGGCGGTGCATTTCATGGTCATTGCTGTTCTCCTTTGGTTATTATTGGGATCAGTGCCGCAGGTCGGCGAGAAAACGCTGAGCGCGGGGATGCCGGGGATTGGTGAAAAACTCTTCCGGTGTCGCCATCTCGATGATCTGGCCAGCGTCGATGAACCAGATCCGGTCGGCAACATCGCGGGCAAAGCCCATTTCATGGGTGACGCACAGCATGGTCATGCCGTCGGCGGCCAGGCTCTTCATGACGGCCAGCACTTCTCCGACCATCTCCGGATCGAGGGCGCTGGTCGGCTCGTCGAACAGCATGACCGGCGGCTCCATGGCAAGCGCACGGGCAATGGCCACGCGCTGCTGCTGGCCGCCGGACAGCTGGCCGGGATAGGCATTGGCCTTATCCACCAGCCCGACGCGATCGAGAAGGAGCAGAGCTTTGTCATGGGCGATATCGCGAGCGATGCCCTTCACCCGGACGGGCGACATCGAGACGTTCTCGACCACGGACAGATGCGGGAACAGGTTGAAATTCTGGAAGACGAAACCGATCCGGCTGCGCAGCTGGTTGAGCTCCCGGGTCTTCATCGGCGCGTGAATGTTCTGGCCGTCGAAGGAGATCGCCCCGCTGTTGATTTCCTCAAGGCGGTTGATGGTTCGGATCAACGTCGATTTGCCGGAGCCGGAAGGGCCGCAGATGACCACGACTTCGCCTCTGGCGACCTGAGCGTCGATCTCTTTCAGGACCTGATAGTCGCCGTACTGCTTGGAGACCTTGGAAATCCGGATCGCATTCACATCCTGCGGTGAAACTGACGGGGTCATAGCTGCTCCGATATGATTTTGACGGGCGCGATCACCGCCGCCGGGCGGGCACCGGAAAGACCGGCACGCCTGCGGCTGATCCGGCGCTCGAGACGATAGGCGACATGGGTGAGAGACCAGCAGATCGCGTAGTAGATGACCGCCAGGATGAGAAAGACCTGGAAGGGCTGCGTGAGGAGCTGATTGTTAACCTGGCTCGCGGCAAAGGTGAGGTCGGGCACGTTGATCACATAGCCGAGCGTCGTATCCTTGATCGTCGAAACGAAGGTCGACAGGATGCTCGGGATCATGTTGTAGAGCGCCTGCGGCAAAATCACGAAGCGCATCGCACCGAAATAACCATGCCCCAGAGCCTTGGCCGCTTCCATCTGCCCGTGGCCAAGCGCGACGATCCCTGCCCGCACGACCTCGCTGAGAAAAGCGGCCTGATAGACGACCAGTGTCGTCAGCATCGTCACAAAGCTCGGGACATCGGCGCCGGTCAAAAGCGGCACCAGAAAGTAGCTCCACAGGATAAGCATCAAGAGCGGCACGCCACGCGTCACATAGACCAGCACCGTCACCGGCCAGCGCAGGAACGGCCATTTGGAAAGACGCGCCAGCGCCAGCAGGATGCTCAGCGGGAATGCCAATGCGATGCTCAGCACCGACAGGATCAGCGTGTTGGCAAGCCCGCCCAGCGGTCCGTTCGGATACTGACCGATCAGCAGCAGCAGCCAATAGTCGTGAATGATGGCGACGATATCGCTGATCATGCCCGTACCCTCGTGGCCGGATCGGCGCGCATGGTCACATAGGCACCACCGGCCATGATGACGAGCGAGAAGAACAGATAGAGCACTGTCCCGATCAGATAGATTTCGAACGTCCGGAAGCTGAGGTTCTCGATCTCCTTGACCGCATGCGTCAGCTCGGACGCACCGATCACGACCCCGAGACTGCTGTTCTTGAACAGTGAAACGCTGTGGTTGATCAGCGGCGGCAAGGCGTTGCGTACCCCTTGCGGCATCATGACGAAGCGCATCGCCGACAGGTAACCGTGGCCAAGTGCTCGCGCAGCTTCCATCTGACCCGGACTGACCGAGCGAAGCCCGGATCGCAGGTCCTCGCTGAAATAGGCAGCCTGGCAGAGCCCGAGCCCGATGATCGCAAAGATCGCCTCGGCGTTGTGGCTCGCAAGCCAATAGGTCAGCCAGTCGGGCAGCAGCGTGAAGATACCGAAGTACCACAGCATCAGCTGGACGAGTGTCGGGACATTACGGTGATAGGAGACATAGCCGGCGACAAAGGCATTGCCGAAGCGGCCCGGCGAAAAACGCAGTGCAAGCAGCAGGATGGCGAGCGTCATCGCCAGCAGCCAGGAGCCGATGGCGATGATGAACGTCATCTCGATGCCGTGCAGCAGCATCGAGATGAATTCCGGGTTGGTCAGGATCGCAGAGAGATCGAACCCCGTCACGGCTTCGACCCTTCGGAAGGCGGCACCGACCGCGGCGTTGCCGGTTTGGCCGTCTGAAGACCGCCCATCACCTGAAGCGTCGGCGTGATTTCCATGTGGCCGATATTGACCGCGATGGGGGCGGCGATGGCGAAAGCGATGGCTTCGGCGATATCGGCGGCTTCCGGCAGTTCGAACCCATCGATGAAGCGTTCGCGGATCGATGGGTCGTCACCATGCACATGCGCAAAAATATCGGTCGCGACCCGGCCCGGGCAGATTTCCGTAACCCGAACGCGCTTGCCGAAGGCATCGATGCGCAGCTGGTTGGACAACATGCTCACAGCCGCTTTCGTCGCATGATAGGAGGAATTTCCGCCGAAATTATAAGCGCCCGCGATCGAGGAAATATTGATCACATGGCCGTTGTCACGCGCGACCATGCCCGGCACGACCATCCGGCAAAGATGCAGCACGGCGCGCAGATTGACGTCGACCAGAAGGTCGATATCGCTCTCGTCGGCTTCCAGGAATTTCTTCGGGCGATCAACGCCGGCATTGTTGACGAGGATATCGAACTCGATCCGCGCCGTCAGCTCGGCAAGCGCCGCACGATTGGTTACGTCGATCGCATGCGGGATGCAGCCAGTCTTTTCGGCAAGTCTCTGCAGTGGCTCGGCGCTGCGGGCAAGGGCATGAACCTCAATATTTTCCCGGCGCAGCCGCTCGACGACGGCCGCACCAATACCGGAAGAGGCGCCGGTGACCAGCGCTGTCCTGTAATCGGAAAATGACATTTTTATTCCCCAGTTGTTTTTTTGAACATTAGTTGAACTTCAAAGCCCTGCCTAAGACCGATTATTTGTGGAGCGATAAGCAAGCCTTATGATGCTCGACACCTGTACACCGGCAGGCCTCTAAAGCCCTGTGATTTCAACATAACGATTCACGATTTTATCTGTAACCACATGTTTTATCTTGCAGTTTCCGGTTTGCAATTTCACCGAAGGCCTGTACGATGGCCTGAAAAATGATTGGATCGATTGCAGCACAATGGACACCAGGCGGCTCAAATCCTTTATCGTCATCGTCGATTCCGGCAGCATCACGCGGGCCGCCGATATCTTGCATGTGGCCCAACCAGCTTTGAGCCAGCAGCTTGCGTCGCTGGAGGAGCATTTTGGCCAGAAGCTTCTGAACCGGAGCCAGCAGGGCGTCAGCATGACCGATGCCGGACATGCTGTTTATCGTCATGCGCAGATCATCCTGCGGCAGATGGATCAGGCTCAGGCCGATGCATCCGCAGCCGGCAATTCGCTTGCCGGACGCGTATCGGTCGGGCTTGTGCCGTTCAGCAGCGCTGCCACGCTCTCCGTCGATCTCCTGGCCGAGACGCGCAAGCGCCACCCTGGCATTCTCCTGCATCTGACCGAAAGCGTCGGCCAGACCTACAGCCAGATGATCATGACCGGCCGTCTGGAGATGGCGCTGATCCATGGCTCCGGGCCGATCAAGGGTGTTCGTTTCGAACCTCTGCTCAGCGAGGAATTCTTTCTGGTCGCCCATCCGGATTTTGCCATCGAGGCCGATGACAAACCGGTCTCCATCACCGCGCTGGACGGGCTTCCACTGTTGATGCCGCCTGCCTACAATTTTGTCCGGCGCGCCGTCGACACGGCTTTCACCCGGACCAGAACCAATCTGAAAGTCGTCGGCGAAGTGGAAATCGTCCGGACGCTGACGCGGGCCGTCAGCATCGGCCTTGGGGCAACAATCATGCCCAAAGCTATCGCCGACCGGATTATTACGGAGGCGAGCGAGCCGCTGATCTGCCGCATGGTCTCGCCGCGGATTGAGGAAACGCTGTCGCTGTGCGTTTCCGACCACACGCCGCTTTCCGAACCCGCTGCCGCGGTCAAAGACATTTTGATCGAGTTGACCGCGCGGCTCAAGCCGCCGCGCGGGTGACGGTTAAACTTTAGAGCAACTCGGCGCAAAACTGGGAAATCCGGGCGCAGGCTTCCGTCAGCTTTTCCATGCTGGTCGCATAGGAGATCCGGAAGAACGGGCTCATGCCATAAGCAGCACCCTGGACGGTGGCCACATGATGCTCGTTGACCAGCGCCATGACGAAATCGGTGTCGCTCTCGATCGCTCGCCCGCCCTTGCTCACCTTACCGATCAGCCCCGATATATTCGGAAAGATGTAGAAGGCACCTTCAGGCCGGTGGCATTTCAGGCCGTCGATCTTGCCCAGTTCGGAGAGCACGAAGTCGCGGCGCTGCTTGTAGACGGCGGCTCGTTCCGCAAGCAGGTTCTGCGGTCCATCCAGCACAGCCGCAGCTGCCGCCTGAACAACGGTCGCCGTGCCGCCGCCGTTCTGGCCGTTGACATTGCTGATGGCCGAGATCAGGTCCTTCGGTCCGCCGCAGAAACCGAGGCGCCAACCCGTCATCGCATAGGCCTTGGACGCGCCGTTGACGGTCAAAACCCGATCATAAAGCCTCGGCTCGACCTCGGCGATCGTGCAGAATTCGAAGTCGTCATAGATCAGGTGTTCGTAGATATCGTCGGTCAGGATCCACACGTGCGGATGGCGCAGCATGACATCGGCGATTGCCTTCATTTCCGCGCGCGAGCAGGCGGCGCCTGTGGGATTGTTCGGGAAGTTCAGGAAAAGCCATTTGGTCCGGGGCGTAATCGCGGCCTCCAGATCTTCGGCGCGCAGCTTGAAGCCGGCCTCCTGCGGGCAAGCGACCGGCACGGGTACGGCGCCGGTGAACTTGACGATGTCCGCATAGCTGATCCAGGACGGCGCCGGGATCACCACCTCGTCGCCGGGATTGCAGGTCGCCAGCATCGCATTGAAGATGACCTGCTTGCCACCGCCGCAGACGACGATCTGGCTAGCATCATAGTCGAGATTGTTTTCGCGCTTGAACTTGCGCGAAATCGCCGCCTTCAGGGCCGGCGTGCCATCCATCGTCGGATATTTTGTGTCGCCGGCAAGGGCTGAGGCATGCGCTGCCTCGACAGCATGCGTCGGTGTGGCGAAATCGGGTTCGCCAGCCGACAGGCTGATGACGTTGACGCTTTGCGCGGCAAGCTCCCGGGCGCACTGCGTCATGGCGGCGGAGGCCGAGATGGAAACGTTCTTGAGGCGGTCGGCGATTGCTGGCATCGGACAGGGCTTTCGTGGTGTTGAAGGAGAAACAAGGAAGGTTTGGAACTAGCCGACGATTTCGGCAGCCGGGGCGATCGTCGCGCCCGTCGCCTCGATCTCGCTGCGCACGATCCGTGCGAGTTCAAGCGATCCCGGCGTGTCGCTGTGAACGAGGATGGAGCGGGCCGGCACGGCAAGAGTTGCGCCCTCGATGGTCGTGACGGTGCCGGTCTTGAGGAAGTGTCGGACGCGGGCGCGAAGAGCGTCTTCCTCCTTGATAACGGCCCCAGGCAAACCACGGGCGACAAGCCTGCCCTGCACATCATAGGCACGGTCGGCAAGGAACAGGAGAAGGGTTTTCAGGCCCGCGCGGGCTGCGGCGTGCGCAATGATGCTATCAGGCATAGCGAAGACGATCAGGTTCGGATCGATCGTGCGGATCGTGTCCATCATCAGATCAGCCAGCACCGGATCGCGGTTGACCATGTTGCCCATCGCCGCATGGAAGCTGATATGGGCGACGGGCACCTGCTCCGCGTTTGCGATCGCCGTCAGGGCGCCCAGCTGGTAGAGCATCTGCTGGCGCAGTTCATCGGCGGTGAAAGGCAGTTCGCGGCGGCCAAAACCCAGCCTGTCCGGCAATCCAGGGTGGGCACCCACGCCGACACCGTTTGCCTTGGCAAGGCGAACCATACGCACCATCGTGTCGGGATCGCCGGCATGGAAGCCGCAGGCGATGTTGACCGAGGAGACGACCTCCATCAGTGCCTCGTCATCGCAGAGGCGATAAGGCCCGAAACCTTCGCCCATGTCGGAATTCAGGTCGATCTTCACCGGTTCTTTCCTTTCGCCACGAGCATTCACCGTCCTGTCATCGTCTTCAAGGCACGCGCGACCATTTGCGACGTGTTGCGGATATCGTCGATATAGGCGGCGATGGCCTGGTCGAGCGCCCGCGCATCGGCATGCGAGGAGCGGACGAAACGCAGGCGGCTGCCGATGCGCGCCTGGCCGAGCCGCCAGAGATCGGCTTCGAGAACGCCCGCAATTTTCGGGTACCCACCCGCGGTGTTGGCGTCGCTCATCTGCACGATTGGTTCACCGCCCGGTGGCACCTGCACAACGCCGGGAACGATCCCGTAGGAACGCATTTCCGCCGGTTCGGTGGGCCGCACGGGCTCGCCGGAAAGCCGGTAGCCGGTCCGGTCGCTCTGCGAGGAGATTTTCCAGCTCTGGCTCCAGAAGCGTTCGGCATCGGCACCGAAAAGGTGGTGTTCGCCCGCCGGCAGGGCCCGGATCAGCAGCGTGCCGTCAAGTGCGATGGGAAAGAGTTCGGCCAGCGCCGTTGCCGGCGGCACAACGCCCAATCCATCCACCGACAAGGCCGTGGCCTCGCCGAGAGGAAGCCTGTCGTGCCTTTGCAGGAACCGGCCGTCCATGCCGCCGAAGGCGCCGCGCAGCGAAGTGCTGCGCGAGCCCATGACGATTGGGACGTCCACGCCTCCCGCAAAAGCGATGTAGGCGCGCGCTGAAGCAGGAGACAACGAGAGCTCAAGAACCTGTCCGGCATTGCCCTGCTGCATCCACCAAGGGGGCAGAACGCGGCCATCGAGTGTCGCGCCGGCGCCTCCGGTCACTGCGAAAACCGTCGTTTCGTCGAAACGGAGGCGGAACGGAAAGGTCTGCACTTCGATCGCGGCAGCACCTTCACCATTCCCGACCAGCAGATTGGCGATCTTCAGCGCCAGCGGATCCATGGCGCCACTTGCGGTGACACCAATGTCGCGATAGCCCGGCCGCCCGAGATCCTGGATCGTGTTCAAGGGCCCGGTGTCGATGATCTCGATCACAGTTCGATCCTTTCCGGCAGGAAGCGCACGGTGTCGCCCGGCGCCATGATCGCAGGCACGGCCGCTGCCGGATCGAACATCTGAAGATCGGCAAAACCGATCGAATTCCAGCCGTTCGGGCCGGTCAACGTGGCAACACCTGTCTGCATGCCACCGATGGTGACGCAGCCCTTGGTCATTTTCAGCGAGGGGACCGTCTTGCGCGGCATATGGATGCGCGGGTCCAGTCCGTGGAGATAACCGAAACCCGGCGCGCTTCCCAACGCAAAAACCGTATAAGTCCCCTCATGATGGATGCGGACAACCTCGCTGTCCGTTAAGCCCGAGCGATCGCAGAGCGCAGCCAGATCGATGGCATGCTCTCCGCCGTAAATAACGCCGATCTCGACGGTCTTGCCCTTGATGTCGATGCTTTCGGCCCGCCCCCAGGCGTCGCGGAGCCGCACTGTCACGGCGTCCGGATCCGCGGGCGTCGCCTTGAAGATGGCCAGGAGATTGGTCATGCCCGGCACGATCTCGCTCAGATCATCCCACTGCCGCAGCGCCTGCGCCAGCGCCCAGATTCGCCGCTGGGGGGCAAGATCGAAATGGCCGGGCGCCTCCAGCAGAAAGGCCCGCGCACCGATCGTCGAAATAACGGGTTGGCGGTGCAGCGCCGGCGCCATCCGCGGTGATGTTTCAAGAGCGTTCGAAGAATTGTCGACCGGTTGAGGCATGGGAGCGATCATGGGCGGGGCTCGAATTCAAAGAGAGGGGCACCATAGCCGACGAGAGCACCATCCCCGGCAATCCGTAGTGTCAGTACCCCCGGCGTTGCAGCTGTGATCGGCAGCAGGATAGGGCCGATCCGGATGAAACCAAGAGGCTCGCCTGCCCCAACCTCAAGCGGAGCCCCCGATGACCGCACGGCCACGGCAGGGTGGTCGCTGCAGAATACGCCCGCCATCGGAGCCACAACGTTGCCCGGCTGCATCGTCCGCGACGGTGTGTGCGAGGTCTTGAACCGTCGTGCCGTACCGGGCACCTCGTGATCAACGACAATCCGCACCTTGCACCCGCGCTGCTCGATCTCGATGCCATCGACACCAGCGGCTTCAAGCGCCGCCACCAGAGACGCGATGACCGCAGGATCGCTGAAATCCATCCCGCTCATGACGCGCTCCGCTGTTTCAGCCATTTTTCGAGATAGTGAATATCCGTGCCTCCGGATGCAAAGCTCTCATCATCGAACAGCAGGCGAAGCAGCGGCAGATTGGTAGAAATGCCTTCGATCTCCGTTTCCGCGAGCGCTGCCCGCATCGCAGCGATCGCCTCAGGACGCGATGGCGCGTGCACGATCAGCTTGCCGATCAGGGAATCGTAATAGGGTGATACCTTGTAGCCTGCGTGCACATGCGTATCGACGCGGATGCCGGGGCCGGAGGGCAGCTTCAAAGCTGTAATCATACCGGCCGATGCGAGGAAGGTGGTGGGGTCCTCAGCATTGATCCGGCATTCGAAGGCGTGGCCATCCACCGCGATGCTGCTCTGGCCAACCTCCAGCGGCATGCCCTGCGCAGCCTTGATCTGTGCCTGAACGATGTCGATGCCGCTGGTCATTTCCGTCACCGGATGTTCGACCTGCAGCCGCGTGTTCATCTCGATGAAATAGAAGGCACCGTCTTCATAGAGAAACTCGAAGGTACCAACGCCACGATAGCCAATCTGCAGGCAGGCCCGAACGCATGCCTCGGCGACCGGCCCGATGATATCGGGCGCGATACCGGGTGCCGGCGCCTCTTCGACAACTTTCTGGTGGCGGCGTTGCATCGAGCAATCGCGGTGGCCGAGCCAGACAGCGTTTCCATGCACATCGCAGAGGACCTGGATTTCGATGTGGCGCGGATGCTGGAGGAACTTCTCCATGTAGAGCGCCGGCGATCCAAAGGCCTGGCGGGCCTCCTCCCGGGTAATCGCCACAGCTTCCTGCAGCGCACTGGCCTCAAGAACCACACGCATGCCGCGCCCCCCGCCCCCACCGGCCGCCTTGACGATGACCGGATAGCCAATCTGCAAGGCAATCGCCTCGACGCTGGCGTGGTCGTCTGGCAGTTCGCAATCCGGCCCCGGGACGCATGGAACGCCCGCGGCGATCATCGCGCTCTTGGCCGCAATCTTGTCGCCCATGGTTGCGATCGATTGAGCCGTCGGCCCGATGAACACCATCCCCGCGTCTTCGACAGCCTTGGAAAAGGCCGCGTTTTCGGACAGAAAGCCGTAGCCGGGATGAACTGCGCCGGCACCGGTGAGGCGGGCAGCGAGAAGGATGGCGTCCTTGTTGAGGTAGCTCTTGCCGGCGCCTGCCGGGCCGATGCAAAGGAAGGTGTCGGCGAGCGCGCCATAGCTTGCCTGCCTGTCGGCTTGCGAGCAGACCATAACCGTCTTCAGGCCGAGATCCTTGCAGGCTCTCAGAATCCTCAGCGCGATCTCCCCGCGATTGGCGATCAACACCGTATCGAAACTGTTCTCCGGTCGGGCAGAATGAACTTGACCATCCGGCATCAGACGATCTCCGCCAGTATGTCACCCGCCTCGACTTCGCCACCGTCGATAGCGGCGATACGGACAATGCGGCCCGCGCGGGGCGCGCCGATCGGATTGAAGACCTTCATGGCCTCGATGATGAAGAGCGTCTGACCGGCCTCGACCGTGTCGCCGGGCTTGACGAACGCAGCCTCACCCGGAGCCGGGGCGGTATGAAGCACGCCAAAGATCGGAGCATGGACCGGAATGGACGCCGCATCCGGTGCGGAGGGCTCGGTGGCTGTCGAAACAACCACCGGCATCTCGATGACTGCGGCATCGGCCGGAGAGGAAGATGCAACGCCTTCACCCGGCGACCGCGTTCGGAATATCCGAACCGTCGTCTCTTTTTCGGTGACCGTAAGCTCCGTGATGTTTGACTGGCCGACGAAGTCGATCAGCGTCTTTATTTTTGAGAGATCCATGCGTCACCCGTGCTCACGTCCATCGTCGCTTTCCTGATAGGAGCCGCGACGGCTTTCATCCTGACTACATCAGGCAAGATGCGATGGGGTCAGACGAAGTTTTGATGGAGCCTGGTTTTGCCTGCCGGTCGCCCCTCAAAATCATGGGCCTGTTATCGCGATGGGGGCAGACAATGTTTCTATATCGCGTTTTTCTGGTTCTCTCGCGCTGCCGCTCGTGCTGAAAGCACCATGGGGGGCAACAGGCGGTGGACGATCAATGAACCCCAAAAAAGGAATTCTTCTCAAGGTGCTGGCAGCGCTGTGTGCGACGCTGATGGCGGCCAGCATCAAGGGGTTGAACGGCGCGGTCCCGACCGGCGAAGTGGTGTTCTTCCGGTCGATCTGCGCTCTCGTTCCGCTCGGTATCTGGCTGGGCCTTCAGGGAAACCTCATCGAGCTGACAGCGACCCGGCATTTCGGCGGCCATGTCGTCCGCAGCCTGTCGGGCACCGGCGGCATGTTCTTCAGCTATCTGGCGCTGGCCTATCTGCCACTGGCCGACGCGACGGCGCTGAGCTATGCCGCGCCGCTGTTCACGGTCATCCTGGCGGCGGTGCTGCTTGGCGAAGTTGTCAGGGCCTATCGATGGTCATCGGTAGTGATCGGCTTTTCCGGCGTGCTGGTGATGCTGTCGCCGCATCTCGGCATGTTCGGCACCGAAGGCGCACCCGACCTGTCCTCGAATACCGCGGCGATGCTCGGCGCAGCTGCGGGTCTGCTCGCGGCGCTCTTCTCAGCGCTCTCATCTGTCCAGATCCGTCACCTTGCGCGGACGGAGCGGCCGGGCGCGATTGTTCTGTACTTCTCGCTGATGACAACAGTGATCGGCCTGGCAACGGCCATATTCGGATGGATCATGCCGACGCTTTCCCAGCTCTGCCTGCTGGCTGCCGCCGGTATCACCGGCGGCGTTGCGCAAATCCTGATGACGCTTAGCCTGCGTCACGCTCTGGCATCGCTGCTTGCCCCGTTCGAATACAGCACCATGCTCTGGTCGGTGCTGCTGGGCTATATCCTGCTCGGTCAGTTGCCCGTCGCAACGACAATCGCGGGGGCAATCATTGTCGCAGCAGCCGGCCTCTTCGCTGTCTGGCGCGAGCACTGGCTGAAACGCAGCGCGCAACTTGCCGAGAACGCACTGGCGACATCTGAATCCTGACGCGCCTGTTCACAGTACACCTTACGGGCGGCGTCCCTTCAAGATACCGCCCGGCAGAACAATGGACTAAAGATTGACCACGAGGCCCTTGGCTTTCAGAACCTGCTCGAGGTTGCTGACTTCAACAACGGACTTGCCAGCCTTGTAGGCGGCAATATAGCCGGCTTCCGCATCCTCCCGCGCCTGGGCCAGTTCGGCCACGGCAAGGGCTTCATCCTTTCGAACGACGACAAGTCCGTCCGCATCACCGACGATGATATCGCCGGGGAAAACCAGCTCATCGCCGATGGTGATCGGATCGTTCACCGCTCCCAGCGTTTCCTTGACCGTCCCCTTGATGCAGACACTCAAGGAAAAGACCGGGAAGCCGAGGTCGCGAAGCTGCAGCGTGTCGCGTACCCCCGTGTCCGTCACGAGGCCGCCGATACCCTTGGCGAGGCAGGCATTGGCCAGCACATCGCCAAACGAGCCCGCTTCCTCGTATTCGCCGGCGGACACGACGACGATGTCGCCCGGCTGGGCGTAGTTGATCGCCAGCTGCAGCATGATGTTGTCGCGCGGCGCGCATTTCACCGTGAAGGCCGGACCGCACAGCTTCATCCGGTAATCGACCGGCTTCAGGCGCGAGGAAAGTGCGCCCTTGCGCCCCTGCGCCTCGTGCAGCGTCGCCGGCGAGAATTTGGCGATCGCTTCGACAGCTTCGCGGCTCGGACGGTCAGGCATTTGCTTGATATGGATCATGATAACCTCTGCATGATGGGTCTAGTGGTTTTTCTGGATGGCGGAAAGGAACCCACGCACGTCCGGATGGGTCTCGGAGGAGAAGAACAGCTCCGGTTTGGCATCGAACGTCAGCTCTCCGCTTTTCAGGAACCAGATGCGGTCTGCCACCTCG
The DNA here is from genome assembly GCF_001687365.1 of Pararhizobium polonicum. Classification (GTDB taxonomy): domain Bacteria; phylum Pseudomonadota; class Alphaproteobacteria; order Rhizobiales; family Rhizobiaceae; genus Pararhizobium; species Pararhizobium polonicum. The sequence continues at coordinate 287,802 of NZ_LGLV01000006.1, read as the reverse complement.
CGGGCAAAGCCCATTTCATGCGTGACGCACATCATGGTGATCCCTTCCCCGGAAAGCTGGCGCAGCAGCTTCAGCACTTCGCCGACCATTTCCGGATCGAGCGCGCTGGTCGGCTCGTCGAGGATCAGCACTTCTGGCTTCAGGATCAGCGAGCGGGCAATCGCCACACGCTGGGACTGGCCGCCGGAAATATCGGCCGGAAGCGAGTTTGCCTTATCGGCCAGACCGACGCGCTCCAGCATCAAAAGTGCTGTCGGCAATGCCTCCTTGCGCGATTGCTGTCGCAGCCGGCGCAACGGCAGCATGACATTGTCGACGACGCTCAGATGCGGAAACAGATTGAACTGCTGGAAGACGAAGCCGATGCCGGTTCGAAGCGTGTTGACGTTGACCGACTTGGCATGGATGTCCGTGCCGCCGACCGTAATCGTGCCTTCCTGGATCGGCTCCAGCCGGTTGACCGTTCGCACCAAGGTCGATTTTCCCGAGCCGGAAGGCCCGCACAGCACGATGGTCGTTCCCTTGTCGACCGTCGCCGAGATATTCTTGATGACCTTGAGAGCCCCGAACCACTTGGAGACGCCTTGAAACTCGATCATGCCATCGCCTCCACGACCACGCGGCCTGTCCGCCTGTTGGCGATCCGTCGCTCCAGCCAGCTTGTCGCCTGGCTCAGCGCAAAGCAGAGGATGAAATAGGTGGCGGCCAGGATGCCGAAGATCTGAAGCGGCTTGGTCACTTCGTTCGAATTGACCTGCAGCATCACATAGGAAAGCTCCGACACGGCGATGATCGATCCGAGCGACGATTCCTTGATGATGGTGGTCAGCTGATTGACGATGCCGGGAATGACATTGAAAATCGCCTGCGGCAGGATCACGCGGAAGGTTGTCGGAACATATCCAAGCCCCAGCGCTTTCGCGGCCTCCATCTGCCCCTTGGGCAAACCCTCGATCCCGGCAGCGATGATCTCACCGAGATAGGCGGCCTGATAGATCACGATGGCGATGATCAGCGTATAGGTCGCGTCGATCGGAAAGCCGATCACCATCGGCAGCGCGAAATAGGCCCAGAAGATCAGCATCAGAAGTGGAATGGCGCGCACGCAATGGACAAACCCGCTCGCAATGGTCTTCGCCGGCCCCGACGGGCCGGTTCTCGCCAGCGCGATCAGCACCGCGCAGGGAAAGGTGACGGCGAGACTGACGATCGAGATGATCAGCGTCAGCGCCAGACCGCCCAGCTTCCCATGCGGATATTCTCCGACCAGTAGCATGAGGCCGTATTCGTGAAGGATCTCCAGCATTATTTCACCCTCAGCCGGAAGCGGTCGGACAGAACGGAAGAAAGCCACATGATCGCAAACGAGATCAGCATGTAGATGGCCGTCGCAATCCCGTAGGCTTCAAAGATCCGGAAAGATTGTTCCTCGATGTAGCGCGCCTGATAGCTCAGCTCCGCCACGCCGATGCCGGCGGCAAGGCTTGTGCCTTTGAACAGGATCAGCGTCTGGCCGAGCAGGGCCGGCAGCGCCAGCCGCCAGGCCTGCGGAAGGATGACCCAGCGCATCGCGCCGAGATAGGTCAGGCCGATCGACCGGGCGGCCTCCATCTGCGCGGGATGGATCGAGCGCATGCCGCTACGGAAATCTTCCGACATATAGGCGGCCTTGTTGAGCGCCAGCGCCACGATCGCATAGCCGATCTCCGCCCCGACATCGTTCAGATAGTCATTGACGGCATCAGGCAGCACGACGGCGAACCCGAAATACCAGACGAACAACTGGATCAGCACCGGAACATTGCGGTGATATTCAACGAAGGCAGCGACAAGAAGTTGCGTCGGCCGGAACTCGATCGCGCGGACAACGGTCAGGATGATCGCGAGCACCAGCCCGAAGACCCACGACAGGACGAACAGAACCATCGTCGTCTGAAGTCCCTGCAGGATGAGATCGAGATACTCACCCCGCAGGACTTTACCAAAATCGAGCTGGTAACCCATGATACTGCAAGCCTACTTCGTTCTTCAGGATCAGTTCGTGAACCAGGTCGCCTGCGGCTTGCCGAATTCGAACTTCCGCGTTGCCTTCAGATCCGAGTCCTTGCCAAGCCACTTGTCATAGAGCTTTTGCCCCTCGCCGCTTGTCTCGAGACTTGCCAGGAATTCGTCGGCGGTCTTCACGAGTTCCGGAGAGCCCTTGCGAAAGGCAAAACCGGACGGCATCGACAGAAGCGGCTCGTCGAGGAAGCGCAGTGCCTTGATCTCATCGCCAGCGTTTCGCTGGACGGCCTTGCCTTCGGAATAACGATAGACGGTCGCCTTGACCTTGCCCTGCTGGAGAGCAAGGAACGATGCGGCGCTCGTCTCGAACGAAAGAACACGGGCATCGGGAAGCCTCTTTTCCGTCAACGGAATGAGAACGGATCCCTTGACGAGACCAATACGCTGCCCGGACAGGTCATCGACCGTCTTGATCGGCGAAGCATCCAGCACGACGAAATTGAAATCCTCGGCAATGTAGGCACCACTGAAATCGACCTGTTCGGCGCGCTCCTTGCTGTAGCTGAGGAGCGACGCCAGAATATCGACGCGTCCCTGGGTCAGTTCCGCCATGCGGGTCTGCGGAGAAACGGGCGTCAGCTGCGGCTCGACGCCGATATATTTGGCGAACATGCCGCAAAGCTCGATTTCGTAGCCGGCGGGTTCCCGCGTTTTCGGATCCTGAAAGCCGAGCGGCGGCGAGTTGGTGAGCACGCCGCAGTTCAGCTTTCCAGCCGATTTGATGTCGGCAAGCTGGTCTGCAAGGGCTGCCGTCGAAAAGGTGACAATGCCGAGTGCGACGGCAGTCACGAGTGTCGTGATTTTCATGGGATTCTCCTCCTGAGCAGCGCGTCCTCTCGCTGTACCCCCTGTTTACGTCTCTTGTGTTATGTGAACAAATATATATTGCGGATAGAAGATATATTGATTGTGTATGGAAGGATCATTGGCCATGGCGCTGGATCTGATGAAGATGCGATACTTCGCGCGGATTGCCGAGCTTGGCTCATTCACGCGCGCATCCACCGAACTCGGTGTCGCCCAGCCGGCGCTGAGCCTTCATGTGCGCGCGCTCGAAGAGCATCTCGGCCTTCAGCTTTTGAACCGAACCTCCCGCGGTGTCGTCGTCACCGAGGCCGGACAGACGCTGCTGTCGCACTCGCAGGCGATCTTGCGCGCGGTCGAGCAGGCGGAGGTGGCGACGCGGGAGCAGGCGAAATATCCAACGGGTGATGTCTCTCTTGGCGTCCTGAGTTCGCTCTCGCCGACGCTTTGCGTGCCTGTGCTGGAAGAATGCGATCGCCGGTTTCCGAAAATTCGCCTCACCGTCAGCGAAGGCGACAGTCAGGCCCTGCGTTCTGCCATCGACTCCCGCGTCCATGATCTGGCGGTCAATCTGATCGACGTCGCCAAGCCCGCCTCCGTACCCCTGTTCGACGAACGTCTGTATGCGGTCGGCCCGCCCGGTGAGTTTTCGGGCAAACAGGCCGATCTCTCCCTTGACGCCGCGCTCGGCCTACCACTCATCCTGCCGACACGGCGCCACGGCATCCGGATCCTCCTCGAAAGGCAGGCACTGATCCTCGGCAAGGACCTGAACATCGTCCGGGTGATCGAAGGCGTGGCGAGCACCAAGGCCGCCATTCGCGCGGGGCTCGGCCTGACCATTCTCGGGCGCTGCGCGGTCTACACCGATCAGCAGCTTGGACATCTCTCGGCTGTTCCCTTGACCCGTCCTGACCTCTCAAGACGCCTCGTGCTCGATATGCCGGTCAATCACCCTCCGACAAAGGCCGTCCTCGAAGTGCGAAATATCCTGATGTCGGTCATCCGGCGGCTGGGCACGGAAGGCCATTGGACGTGCCTTTCCTGAAAGGCTGCCAGCGATACCAACCCAAGCACACCGTGCGGCAGAGCCACCAGCTTTTGTCGCATACCATTCTCTCTTTCTCTCATCGCGACGGCCGCTCCCTGAGTTTGACGTAGCATATGCCGCCCGTGTGCGTTTGCAGCCCGGGCGACTGAAACAGCGGGCCGCAACAAAACGGAATAAAACCGAACAAACGGATAGACGAAGATCGGCTATTCCTTGCGGGAGACCCACGGAGATAGCTCTCGTGTCCACGCAAGTCTGCGAGCGAAAGCCCGCCTCTGACGGCTCTGCTTCCGGTCGCGGCAGTTGGGGTCCTTCAGCCCGCACCACCTCTTTGACGAAGGAAGAGATCCATGAAAAATTATCTGGCCACATTTGCCGTAACAATCATCGTCACCGTGGGAGCGGCAAGCCCGTCCCATGCACAGGTGGTCATTCATGAAGATCCGTGGTCGTCCTCCGGTTATGTCGACCAGGATGGCGTGGAATCTCAGTTCCTCCAGGAGTGGAATCAGCGTCATGACTCTCGCAACCGGTGGGGGGAAGGCCGGCGAGACTTCGGGCCGGAGGATGCTATTCGGCTGCTCGAGCGGCGCGGCTATCGCGTCAGGGACGTCGAGGATGTCGGCATACGATATCTCGTGAAGGCAACCCGAGGGGGAGATGATCTTCTCGTTAGCGTGTCGAAGAGTGGTGAGATCATGGGCGTCGTGCACGAGCGCTCTTGAACCGGCGCCCCGGCGCGACCCCGCCTGCGTCTTGAAGGCCTTGGTTGATGCGACGGCGTTAGAGGGGCGTTTTCATAGCTCGCTCCAATGCCTCCAATGATCGCTCATCGCCCAGCTGAGCGACATTGATCCGGAGAAAGGATGCAGCTGACTGGGAGATACTGAAGACGTTTCCCGGTGCGAGAACGACATCCTCGTCCATGCATCGCCGTGCGAGCACAGACGAATCATGCCCCTCCGGAAGGCGGCACCAGAGATAAAAGCCACCGCGCGGAATGATCCACGGCACGATGCCAAGCATGCCCAGCCGGTCTACCGCCACGTTTCGCGCCCGCGTAAGCCGCTGCCGTGTCTCTTCCATGTGCTTGCGGTAGCTCCCGCCCGCCAGCACATGAGAAATCACATACGTGGCGACGGGGCTGGAACCGCCGAAGCTCGTAGCAACCTGGAGATCGAGAAGCGCTTCGATCCAGTCGGCCCGGCCCGCAATATAGCCGCACCGAACGGACGCGGAGAGCGTTTTGGAGAAGCTTCCTATCCGGATGACGAAATTGAGCCCGTCGAGCACGGCAAGACGAGGTGATAGTGTGGGTTCGAAATCGGCGAAGATGTCGTCTTCGACGATCGTTACATCATGAGCCGATGCAATCTTGAGCATTCGATGTGCGGTCTGCGGTGAAAGGCTCGCACCCGTTGGATTGTGGAGAGCCGAATTCGTGATGTACAGGCGCGGCTTTTCCGTGGTCACCGCTTCCTCAAAGGCAGCGATATCCGGTCCCGTTGCAGTATAGGCAACCCCGACAATCCTCACCTGATGCGCGCGCAGCAGGGCCTGGAAATTGAAGTAGCAGGGATCGTCGACCAGCACCGTATCGCCCGGGCGCAAGAGGAGGCGGCATATCAGGTCTATCGCCTGTGTCCCGGACCCCGTCAGCATCAGCTGGTCCGGTTTTGCATCGATCCCTTCCTCGGCGAACCGGCCCAACAGCAATCGTCGCAGCGTCAAGGAGCCGCGCGGACTTCCGTAATCCGAAAGCACCGTATCGTCGGCACGGGCGAGTGCCCGGAAAGCACGCCGAAGCGCTTCGTGCGGCATCCAGTCGGCCGGCAACCATCCGCAGCCGGGCTTCAGGACGGAAGGTGCCGCATCAAGGGATTGTCTGGAAACCCAAAGAGGATCGACAGCGCGCTCGCGCGGCGTCCCCATCTCCGCCAGCGCCATCGGCGGCAGATTCGTGCTCGTCACGTAAAAGCCGGAGCCGCGTCGTGCTCGAATGACACCTTCGGCGGAAAGACGATCATAGGCCTCGACGACGGTGGAAGGTGAGACGCCCAGGGTTTCGGCGAAACTGCGAACCGACGGCAAACGGTCTCCGGGGACAAGCACCCTGGTTGCAATTTTGGTGCGGACAACGCTCATCAACGCCTCCGTGCGCGTCATTTCTCGCTCGCTCATCGTTTGCACCCTGCATCTGTATGGGACCTGTTAGCCATACAGTTCGCTGAAATCGTATTATATTGTGCCTGTTTGTGCCAGCCCTCCGGCTGTTACAGATCGGCTTCAGAAAGTGAGGGCATATGGACCGATCAACAGCGGGATGGGGCAGCGGCCTCCTCGGAGTCATCATATTCAGCGGGTCTTTGCCTGCGACGCGGGTGGCGGTCGCGGATTTTTCGCCAATATTTCTGACATCGGCGCGTGCGGTTATTGCCGCGTTGCTTGGGGCCGGCTTTCTGTTTGTGCTGCGCCAGGCGCGGCCTGAAGGCCGGGATCTCTTTCCGCTGACACTGGTGGCCATCGGCTGCGTGGTCGGGTTCCCGCTGCTGACTGCGCTGGCGCTTCAGCACATCACGGCGGCGCATTCCATCGTGTTCATCGGGCTTCTCCCGCTTGCAACCGCCATCTTCGGCGTGCTGCGCGGAGGGGAACGGCCGAAACCGGCCTTCTGGCTGTTCTCGATCATCGGTGCGGCGGCCGTCGCGGGCTTCGCCCTTTATGGAAGTGACGGCGGAACCCTCATGGGTGATCTTCTGATGATCGCCGCCATCCTGGTGTGCGGCCTTGGCTACGCGGAAGGAGCGGCGCTATCGCGCCGGCTGGGCGGCTGGCAGGTCATCTCCTGGTCCCTGCTGCTGTCGCTGCCGATCATGGCGCTAATTGCCTTGGTCACCCTGCCGGCCAGCTGGAGCGGGGTCCAGATATCCTCCTGGATCGGTCTTGCCTATGTCTCGATCTTCAGCATGCTTGTCGGCTTCATCTTCTGGTATCGGGGGCTTGCTCTCGGCGGCATCGCGGGCGTCGGCCAGCTGCAGCTCCTGCAACCTTTTTTCGGACTTCTGCTGGCAGCGATTTTCCTGCACGAACCAGTCGCCTGGACCATGATTGCGTCTACCGTCATCGTTGTCCTGTGCGTGGCAGGCGCGAAACGCTTTGCCTGAACGGCGGCCCGCATTGTTGCTGAGCTGACGCCCGGGCGGCGCGGGGACGATATCCGCCGGATGGGCTCCTTACGACAGGCGCCCATGATGACGGAGCACGAGCCCGACGGCGCCCATGCAATTGTCATTGTCGAGAAACCTCCCGGTCACGAACTGCGGCACCGGGCCCTCTATGTCGCCCGGCTTGACCAGGGTGTATTTCGCGTAACTGGATCGCATCGGCGCAAGCAGCATTTCGCCTGCCGCCGCCATGCCACCGCTGATGACGAACAGTCCCGGGTTGATGATCGTGCCGACAGCCGCCAGCCCGCGCCCGGCAGCTTCGCCGGCATCTTCAAGAAGGCGCTGGAAGCCGATATCACCGGCCTGTGCCGTCTTGACGAAATCCGCGAGCGTGATGGCCCGCGCCAGCCGCCTCTCCGCGACGCTCAACACCGTGGCGCCGCTGCAATAAAGCTGAAGACACCCGCGATTGCCGCAGGTGCAGAGGTCACCATGCGGATCGAGCAGCATATGCCCGAACTCTCCGGCCGTACCGGCAATCCCGGTCAGCACTTTGCCGTTTGCAACGATGGCACCGCCGATGGCGAGGTCGAGCTTGAACAGCACGAAGTCCTCGACACCCGTGGCAGCCCCCCACATCATCTCGGCAAGGGCGGCACAATTGCTTTCATTGTCGGCGAAGATCGGCTTTTGCAAAACCGGCTCGAAGGTCGAGCGGAGATCGACACCATACCAGCCCGGCAGCAGCGAACCGCGCATGATCCGGCCATTGGCGGCAATCGGTCCGGACACGGCAAAACCGACACCAAGCAGACCGGAAAAGGGCAAGCTGTGTTCCTTGTAGATATTGTCTATCGCCTGCTTGACCGTTCGCGTCGCCTTGTCGGGCCTGTAATCCCGTTCGAGTGGAATAGCGACGTCGGCAATGACATTGTGGGCGACGTCCGCAAGCACGATACGGACTTCGTTCCGGCCGAGCAGAACCCCAAGGCAGGTGCCGGCCTCCGGGTTCAGCGAATGCGCCAGGGCCGGCCGGCCAATGCCCGGGCTACGCGTCTCGACCTCCACCACCAGGCTCGAGCGCTTGAGGTCCCCCAGAATCGTCGACACCGTTGAGCGGGCAAGTCCCGTGGTGCGGGCGATCTGCGCTGCGCTGACGGCTCCGTGACCACTAAGCGCGCGGACGACACGGGCCACCGGAGAATCGACCTGGCGCTCGCTAAGAAGGCCCTGCAGGCCGTCACTGATCATATTCGCCATTTTTTCCTCTTCGCCCCACCGCAGCTCTATTTACCCGATCGACAGCATGTCGTCAGCATCCCCGTGAAGGCGACACTAATGTCAAAATTGACGAAATGCACTCTTACTTTCTACAAAATCCCTCATATTTTCGCCTGCGAAATGTCGATTTACGACAGAAATACCGGACACAATCGAACGATCCAACTTACTTCTGTCATATCTGACATAATTCATCCTTGACAAATTTTGACTGGGAAGATTTAAAAGCGGCGAGGATGAGAATAAAAACGGAGGGAGGAACTGATGACTTTGCTTTCCAATATCGTTCGAACCGGGGCTGTGGTAGGTGCGCTGACGCTTACCGCTGGCGTTGCTGCCGCGGAAGATATCACGCTTTGGACGCTGAATTTCAGCTCCGAGGCGGCCAACAATGCAATGCAAAAAATCGCGACCGACTTCGAAGCAGCCAATCCGGGGATCAATGTCGAGATTGTGACGCGGGGCACTGACGACCACAAGACAGCACTGCGCGTCGCCGCCGGATCCGACAAGGGTCCTGACATTTTCTTCAGCTGGGCAGGCCTGGGCCTGGGCGGCGAGTATATCAAGGCCGGCCTAAGCCTCCCGCTCGACAAGTATTATGCCCAATACAAATGGGACGACGAGCTTGTCCCTGCCGCGGCCTCGTTCTCGAAGATTTACGAAGGCGGTCGCCACGGGGTTCCGTATAGCTTTAGAGGTGAGGCGCTTTACTACAACAAGGCACTCTTTCAGAAGGCTGGCATTACCGAAGAGCCCAAGAATTACGACGAACTGGTCGCCGATGCCGAAAAGCTCAAGGCTGCCGGTATTCCGGCCATCACTTTTGGCGGTACCGTCAACTGGCACCTCATGCGCCTGATGGACGTGATCCTGGAATCGAAATGCGGCATCGACAAACATGATGCGCTCACGAACATGAAGACGAGTTGGGCGACGGAACCCTGCGCTGCCGCCTCGTTTGCCGAACTCGATAAATGGAGCAAAAACTATATTCTGAGCCCATTCATGGGCATCGACAACGCGCAGTCGTTTAACCTGTTCGTCGGCGGCCGCGCGGCGATGATGCTGGAGGGCGACTGGCTCGTGCAGCAGCTGGCGGAGGCCGGAAGCCTCGACGACTACGACGTCTTTCCGTTCCCCACCGGGACAAACCGGCTGTATGGCTTTGCCGAATATCATTATATTAGCAGCAAGAGCAAGAATCCGGACACTGCCGCCAAGTTCCTGGATTACTTCATGTCCACCCCTGCACAGCAGGCGGTTCTGGGGCAGTTCAGCACCACGTCGATCAACAGGAACGTTGTCTACAAAGACCTGCGTCCCCTTGACCAGAAGTGGGTCGATATTTTCAATGCCTACACCCAGGTCTACATGAATGGCGATCAGGCCTTTCCGCTCGACGTGACCACGGAATATTTCCGGGTGATCAACGAAGTGGCAAGCGGCAACGTTGCACCGGCCGATGCCGGTGGCCAATTGCAGAATTTCATCGACAATCGCCGGTAGTCTTCAAAAATTTGCGGCCAGCCCCGGCAACGGGGTTGGCACATTGATGATTGCGCCCGACCTGCCGGCCAGCGCCGTATGGAGTGCCTCATGACGTCCAAAACAATCCTGTCGGATGTTCGCACGCAGGCAGCCCTGCTGATAGCGCCGGCGTTCATCATCTATCTCGTGTTTGCCATTTATCCGATGGTCGATGTGGTGAGCCTCAGCTTCCAGAAATGGAACGGCCTTGACGCGCAAAAGCAGTTCGTCGGCTTCAGCAACTATGTCGATATCTTCACGAAAGATCCCGTCTTCTGGGGTGCGTTTCGCAACACGGTGATCTGGACCATTCTTTCGAGCATCTTTCCGCCGCTCATCGGCCTGATGCTCGCGCTTGGCCTCAACCAGCCGATCTTCGGGCGCAACAGCCTGCGGGCAATCTACTATCTTCCCGTCATCATCGCGCCGATCGCGGTCGCGACGATGTGGCGGTGGATGTATGATCCCTTTTTCGGCCTATTTGGTCAGGTACTGACTTCCATGGGGCTGCAATCCTGGATCCGGGACTGGCTGGGAAGCCGCGACATCGCGCTTTATTCGGCTTTCGTCGCCTATGTCTGGCAAACGGTCGGCTTTTCCATGGTGCTGTTCCTTGCCGGTCTGCAGGGTGTCAGCAAGACATTGATCGAGGCAGCCCGGATCGACGGGGCCGGCCGCTGGAATGTCTTTCGATACGTCACGGTTCCGGCACTGAAACCGACGATCACCATCGTGCTCGTCCTGTCAGTCATCTCGTCGCTCAAGGCATTCGACATCGTCTACGGGTTGACCGGCGGCGGACCTGCCCAGTCGACCCAGATGCTGGCGCTTTGGGCTTTCACCCAATCCATGCAGATTTTCGATTTCGGCCGCGGCAGCGCCATCTCGGTCGTGCTTCTGCTCATAACCCTGTCGGTGGTCGTGCCTTATCTGCGCTGGACCCAAAAGCGCGAGGAGATCGAGGAATGACCCTGACAGCTGCCTCCATCGAACAGGAAACGGCCTTTGAAAAGCCGGCGCGCGACTGGGTTCTGATCGGGCTCTGGATCGCATTGGCCGTGGTCGCGGTCGTCTGGATCGCTCCCTTCGTCTTCATCATCTTCACGTCGCTCAAAACCAATGCGGCGGTGATGAATTCCAGTGCCTTTGCTTTGCCCTCCGATCCGCAATTTTCCAATTATGTGACGGCCTGGAGCCGCGGCCGCTTCAGCACGACGTTTTTCAACAGCGTCATCATTACCGTCATCAAGGTTCCGCTCGGCCTCTTCATTTCAGCAATGGCGGCTTATGCGCTGGCAAAGATTGAGTTCAAGGGGCGCAAACTCCTGCTGCTCGCGATCCTGTTCGGAACGATGATTCCGTTCCAGGTCATGCTGGCGCCGCTCTTTACCCTCGTCAACGGCCTGCACCTGATCGATACCTATCCCGGCGTTATCCTGCCCTATCTGGCCTTCGGTATCCCCTACCAGGTGTTTATCCTGCAGAGCTTCTTCCGGGGCATCCCGAAAGAACTCAGCGAAGCGGCACGCATCGATGGCGCATCGCACTTCATCATTTTCCGGCGCATCTTTCTGCCCGTCTGTCTGCCCGTCCTTGCCGCACTGCTGATCCTGGATTTCGTTTCGACGTGGAACGAGTTCGCAATGGCGCTTGTGCTGCTCCAGGACCGCGACATGTGGACCTTGCCGCTTGGCCTTTCGGCATTCCAGGGACAATTTTCGCGTGATTACGGCCAACTCAATTCGGCGATCGTCATGACGGTGCTGCCGGCCGCGATCGTCTACCTCATCTTCCAGCGCTATTTCGTGTCGGGTCTCACCTCCGGCGCGGTCAAGGGCTGATTCAGTCAATGCTATTGCAAGGATCAAACATGACCAAAACTACGATTGCCAAATGGGATGTCTTTGAAGCGGCATTCAACGGCCCGTCCTCGGGCAACCCTTTTATCGACGTCGATTTCGAGGCCGTTTTCAGCCAGAAAAGCCGCACGGTGCGCGTGCCCGGGTTTTACGACGGAGAAGGTATCTACAAGGTCCGCTTCATGCCTGACAATGAGGGCGAATGGCACTATGCCACACGCTCGTCGGCAACCGAACTCGACGGGCATTCCGGCGTGTTTGCGGCCGGCCCCGCCCAGCCGGACGTGCACGGCCCCGTCCACGTGGCCAACAGATTTCACTTTGCCTATGCCGACGGTACGCCGTACCTGGCATTCGGTACCACATGCTATGCATGGACGCATCAGCCGCTCGACCTGCAGGCACAAACGCTCGACACTCTGAAACAGGCGCGCTTCAACAAGCTGCGCATGGGCGTCTTCCCCAAGGATTATCCGTTCAACATCAACGAGCCGCTCCATGACGTCTATGAACGTGACGCCGAAGGCGAGCTCGATTTCGACCGGCCAAACCCGGAGAGCTTCCGCCATTTCGAAAATCAGGTGAAAGCGCTCGGCGCCCTTGGCATCGAAGCCGATATCATCATTTTCCACCCCTATGATCGTTGGGGCTATTGCGACATGAGCGCCGAACAGGATTTCCGTTATGTCGCTTACCTGACGGCGCGACTGGCGGCTTACCGGAATGTCTGGTGGTCGCTTGCCAACGAATATGACTTCCTGCTCGACACCAAACCGATGGCGCAGTGGGACCGCTATTTCCAGATCATCGAGGAAAACGACCCGTACCACCACCTCAAATCGATCCACAATGGCGACGTCAATGCCAACTACGATCATCGCAGGCCCTGGGTCAGCCATGTCTGCATCCAGAACTGGGACGTCAAACGCACGCAGGAATGGCGTGAGGCTTACGGCAAGCCAGTCGTCAACGACGAGCCGGAATACGAGGGCAACATCATGCTCTCCTGGGGCAATATCTCGGCGCAGGAACTGGTGCATCGCTACTGGATAACCCTGTTGCGCGGTGGATATGCCGGCCATGGCGAAACCTTCATGCATCCGCAGGACATTCTCTGGTGGGCCAAGGGCGGCACGCTGCAGGGTGAAGCCTGGCAACGCATCGGCTTCCTGCGAGACCTGCTCGAGCAGGATGCCAAGGAAGGGCTGACCCCGATCGGGCGGGAAGCGAACTGGCCCTGGAGCCGCGTCTCCGGCGCCACCGACGGTGATGTCACCTATATCTACCTCGGCGAACATCAGCCGGTGATCTGGGCACCCGGCCTGCCTGTGGAGGCCGGGGACTATGACGTTGATATCATCGATACCTGGGAAATGACGGTGACCCCGGCAAAAATCGTGGACGCGCCGGCCAATCATCCCACGCGCCACGGTGCAATGCTGAGGCCCCGCCGACCCGACGCCGCTTTCGCTGTCGAGCTGCCCGGAAAACCGCATCTGGCGATCCGCGTCCGGCCGCGCCGCTAACGGAAAGAGCAAACATCATGTCTACTGTCCAGATCCGCGACATCCGCAAGTCCTACGGCGCGATGCACGTCCTCCACGGTATCGATATCGACATTGCCGACGGCGAATTTGTCATCCTCGTCGGGCCTTCGGGCTGCGGGAAATCGACTCTCCTGCGCATGGTGGCGGGGCTGGAAACCATCACGGGTGGCACCATCGCCATCGACCAGCGGGTGGTGAACAACCTCGAGCCCAAGGACCGGGACATCGCCATGGTGTTCCAGAACTACGCCCTCTATCCACAGATGACCGTCGCCCAGAACATGGGGTTTGCGCTTGAGCTTGCCGGCATCAAAAAGGACGAGATCAAGTGCAAAGTGGATCACGCAGCCGGGATCCTTGGTCTCGAACCGCTCCTCCAACGCAAGCCGGCCCAGCTTTCCGGCGGCCAGCGGCAGCGGGTTGCCATGGGGCGTGCCATCGTGCGTGACCCCAAGGTATTCCTGTTCGATGAACCGCTCTCCAATCTCGATGCCAAGCTGCGCGTCAAGATGAGGGCTGAAATCAAGGCATTGCACCAGCGGCTGAAGACGACGATTGTCTACGTGACCCATGACCAGATCGAGGCCATGACGATGGCAGACAAGATCGTCGTGCTTCAGGGGGGCCGCGTCGAACAGATCGGCACGCCGCTCGAGCTTTACGACCGGCCGCAAAACGTGTTCGTCGCCGGCTTCCTCGGCTCACCGGCGATGAATTTCCTTGAAGGCACAGTGATCGGTGGAGCCTCCCCTCACCTGCGAACCGTCGGTGGAGCTCTCGTTCCATTGTCGCAAAGTCCGGAAAATGCGTTGGGCAAGGATGTCATCGTCGGCATTCGCCCTGAAGATATCTCGCTCGGGGATGACGACGGCATCCCAGCGACGGTCAGTGTGGTCGAGCCGACCGGTTCGGAAACGCATCTGGCCGTTCAGCTGGCCGGCCGGGAAATAACCTGCGTTTTGCGCCAGCGCGTCACTCTTGCTCCCGATGACACGGTACGGCTGTCATTCAAATCGCCCAATGTGCATTTCTTCGACAAGGCAACCCAGGAGCGTTTGTGAACAGTATTCTCCCCCGATTCTATCGCGGTATTTTCGCCGATGAATCGGAATGAACCCGTAGGCTTCTCCTTTAAGGCATGCGCGCACTCTCAGCCTTGAACGCTTCTGCAAACTCGGCAACGATCGCTTTTATCAAGCGTCCGGTAATTCTGTCCTTCTGCCAAAGCGCGGTCATTTCGACAGGAGACGGCTCCCAGTCCGGCAGGACGCGGACGAGCGCGCCGGATTTCAGAGCGGCCCCGATCATGAAAGTGGGCAAATTGGCAACGCCAAGGCCGGCAATCGCGGCATCGATCAGGATCGTCTGCCGGTTTGCCGCAAAGCCGATCCTGGGAGTCACTGTCGTTGTCACACCGTCGTGGTTGCGCAAATTCCACTCGACCAGATCACGACGGATCGCAAGCGCTGGAATATCCTTCAAGTCCTGCGGCTCCTCCAGTCCCGGATGTGCCGTCAGATAGGCCGGACTGGCAACCAGGGTCCTCGGCAAAGTCGCTATCCTTTTGAACACAAGCCCTGAGTCCGCGACCGCCCCCATCCGGACGGCGAGATCGTAGCCTTCCTCGATCAGCGACACCCGCCGGTCGGCAAGCGTCATCTCTATCATCACATCGGGATACCGGCTCTTGAACCGGATCAAGGCCGGGGCAAGGACTTCTGTTGCCATGTCGGGCGGCAACGACAGGCGAACAATTCCTGACAGTGCCACCCGCTCGTCCTGCACCTCGGCGACAGCTTCTTCGGCCAGCATGAAGGCATCCCGGCTTCGGTCATAAAGCTGCTGGCCCTGCTCGGTCAGGATGACACCCTTCTTCGTTCTCCGGACAAGCCGGACGTTCAAGGCTTCTTCCAGCACCGAGAGGCGACGGGACAGCGTCGCCTTCGGAATCCCCGTTGCACGTTCGGCCGCGGCCAGCCCGCCCGCCTGAACGATACGAATGAACAGCGCGAGGCCGTCGAAATCTGCAAATGTCGTCATGTTCCAATTATGGAACATGACGTGGGTACTTTTCAAGTCTGCCGCGATGGTCGTTTCAATCGTACTTGATGCTCGAGCGATGACGCTCTTTAAGCCAAGGAGATCACATCATGTCCAAGCTGTTCACACCTGAGAATTCCGCGCTGCTGCTGATCGATCATCAGGTCGGCACGATGAAGCTGATCAAGAACATCGACGTCGAGCAGGCCAAGCGCATGTCGCTGGCGCTGGCGAAGGCTGCCAGCATCCTCGGCATCCCGACCGTGCTGACATCCAGCCAGGAAGATCGGCTGCAGGGACCGTTGCTGCCGGAACTGCGGGATATCCTTCCCGACGCCTTCGACAAGCGCGTCAAGCGCGAAGGCATCGTCAATGCCTGGACCGATACCAATTTCAAGGCAGCCGTTGAAGCGACCGGCCGCAAGAACCTGATCATGGCCGGTGTCACGACCGACGTCTGCCTCGTCTTCCCGGCGATCGACGCCGTTGCCGAGGGCTACAACGTGCAGGCCGTCATGGACGCTTCGGGTTCGCCCTACGAATTGTCCGAGGACATGTCCCGTCGTCGCATGCAGGACGCCGGCGTCATTCTGACCGCAACCAACACCATGATCGCGGAACTTGCCCAGAACTGGGGCTCGCCGAACGGACAGAAGCTCATCCAGTTGCTGTTCACCGAGGTGCTTCCGCCGATCGAGGCCTAACCGATATCCAGCCCGCCCGAAGCCAAGGAGCAAGAACATGACCGTAAAAGCAACTGCCATCAGAGGAACCGGCGTCATATCGCCCGATACTCATCTGGTTAGGGCACAGGGCCCGTTCCAACTCCGCCGAATCCGTCCCGGTATTACCCTGGGGCAATGGGGTGACGCAGGCTTCGGCGGGCTTGGAATTATCGACCACGCCCAACTGCAACCCGGCCTCGTCGTCCAGATGCACGAGCATCGTAATGACGAGATCATCAGCTACATGCGCAAGGGCCGCATGCAGCATACGGATTCCGCCGGTCGAAGCGAAGTCATATCATCCGATCGGCTGATGGTGATGAACGCAGGCTATGGTTTTTCCCACGAGGAACAGGTGGTCGGTAACGATCAGATCGAGATGCTGCAGATTTTCGTTCGGCCCGAGGCCACCGATATGGAACCAGGTGTCCAGTTCATTGATCTGGACGAAACGGCACGAAATGATCAATGGCGGCTTTTGACGGGACCGATCGGGTCGGCAGCACCGAGTTTCATCCGCCAGGCCGTCTACCTCTACGATACCCATCTGCCGGTGGGCGGGAGCATTGATCTTCCGTCCATGGCAGGGTTCGACCGCTGGCTTTACATCTTTCGCGGCGCGGTCACGGTGGGCCAGCAGGAAGCCACGACCCATACGGCGCTTATGATCGGGGCCAACGAAACCACCTCGGTGACGGCAACCGTGGAATCGGATCTTGTGCTCTTTCTCGTCGATCGGAATGCGCCGTTTTCACGAGACGGAACCATCAGCGGCTGAGGTTATCCAAGAACCACCACCGCTTCGGTGGCCCTCTCCACCACAGCTATCCGGTATCAACGGGCGAATGGCTGATCCATAATTGGAGCAGTCATTGCCATTATTGGGCCCTTGCTCCGCAACGGCAGCAGACAATCTTTTATATCATTGGCTGAAGGCGTCCGGTGGCGAAAGCACGGTGTTTTGCGAGACCGTGCAGCCCATGGAAGTTCAGCTTGAATGCAGATTTGCAAATGGAGAATACAATCATGTCCAAAGGAACAGCCGTCATTACTGGAGCCGCAAACGGCATTGGCCAGGCCTATGCCCAGAGGCTCGCTATCGACGGCTTCGACATCGCCGTCGCGGACGTTGGCGATGCCACCGCGACAAAGGCGCTGATAGAAGCCGAGGGGCGCCGGTTTTTCGCGGCGAAAGTCGATGTGACGTCGCCCGCGTCAACGTTGGAGTTTGCCGCAGAGGTCGCGAAGGCTCTCCCGCCTGTGACCGCTCTTGTCAACAATGCCGGGATCTATCCGTGGAAGTCTTTCGAGGAGACGGACTATGACCTCTGGCGCAAGGTCATCAGCGTCAATCTGGATGGCCCCTTCCTGATGTGCAAGGCCTTCGTGCCGGGAATGGTCGAGCGAAAGCTCGGCCGTATCGTCAACGTTGCAAGCACGACTTTCTGGCTGAACTCGACGCAGATGACCTCCTATGTCGCAAGCAAAGGTGGCGTCATCGGCTTTACACGGGCGCTCGCAGGCGAAGTGGGCGCATCCGGGGTCACCGTCAATGTGATTGCGCCCGGGCTGACCAACACCAAGTCCATGCGCAGCGAGAACCAGGAAATCTTCGACTATCTGCCCAAGGTGCAGGCCATCCCACGGGTCATCGAACCTTCGGACATCGTTGGCGTCGTCTCGTTTCTCTGCTCGGCCGACTCTGCCTTCGTGACGGGCCAGACCATCGCAGCCGATGGTGGCAACATCCGAAACTGATCTGGAAATCTCCATCGATCACGTCCCATCCCGCTCGTCATCTGTGCCGAGTGGGGTGGAAACTATTTTAATCGGCTGCGCAGAAATTCGATGAAGCGTTGGGTCTTTGCCGGCAACAATCGGGTTTCCGTGATTGCGTAGACCGACATGGGAGCGCCCTGCCAATCCGGCAGTATCCGCTGCAGGCTCTTGTCCGCCAATTCATCGGAGACGATCTCTTCCGGAAGGATGGCAATACCCATACCGAGTGCGGCAAGGCGCCGGATCAGGCCAATGCTGTTCAGGCGGAACCGGCCATCGACCGCAACCTCCACCGTTTCCGTGCCATTGCTCAGCGTCCAGACCTTCCCCTTCAGCATATAGAGGCACTCATGCTGCCCCAGTTCCGACGGGTTGGCAGGTTTCCCATGAAGCGCAATATAGTGCGGCGAGGCATAGAGGTACGGCCGCAAGCGCGCCAGCGGCCGGGCGATCATGTGGGATGGCTCCGGCTCTCCCATGCGTATGGCGACGTCGAACGGTTCCGCCACCAGATCGACCCGGCGCGGCGTCAGATCGAACTCGAAACTGATGCCGGGATATTGCCGTGCAAAGTCGGCGATCAACGGTGCCAGATACGTATTTGCGAAGTCCACAGGCAAGGATACGCGCAAAAGGCCGCTTGGCTGCTCCAGCATCTCGCCAAGCTGTTCATGTGCGAGCCGGGCTTCGTCGACAATGCGCTTGCACCGCTCGAAATAAATCTGACCGGCCTCCGTCAGTTCGATCCGCCGTGTCGTGCGGTGCAGCAACCTCAATCCGATCGCTTTTTCCAACGTGCTGATCCGGCGTGACAAGGTGGAATTCGGGACGCCAATAATTTCGGCAGCGCCACGGAAGCTCTTTGCTTTCACAACCTCGACGAACAGCGCCATATCATTCAGAAGTTCCAAATCATTGCCTCATAAATGGATCAATCATTTCCATTATATTCTATTTATCTTGATCCGTGCAGCAGCCATTTGTGTTGGGAAACAATCGAAAAGGATAGGCCCCAACATGAGTCAGCTCTTCACCCCGATCCGTATCGGCCGCTACGAACTTCCCAATCGCCTCGTCATGGCGCCGATGACACGCTCCCGTGCCGATGATGACGACGGCGTGCTCACGGATATCGTTGCGACCTATTACAGCCAGCGCGCAGGGGCCGGACTGATTATCAGCGAAGGCGTCTATCCGACCGCAAATGGCAAGGGTTATGTCCGCACACCCGGCATCGAAACCAAAGCCCAGATGGACGCCTGGAAGCAGGTGACGGACGCCGTTCATGCCCGTGGCGGGCGGATCTTCATGCAGATCATGCATTGCGGACGCATCTCGCACCCGTCCTTGCTGCCCGGAAACGCGCAGCCGGTCGCGCCGTCGGCAATCAAGCCATCCGGTCAGACATGGACCGCCAGCGGCCAGCAGGAATTCGTGACGCCGCATGAATTGAGCACCACCGAGATCGCCGAAATCGTCACGGGATACCGTATGTCCACCCGTCGTGCACTCGAGGCCGGTTTCGATGGCGTGGAACTGCACGGCGCGTCAGGATATCTCCCCGAACAATTCCTCGCTTCGGGTAGCAACAAGCGCGATGACGCATATGGCGGGTCGATCAAAAAGCGCGCCCGCTTCATCCTCGACGTCCTGACGGCGATGGTCGAAGAGGCCGGCGGCGACCGGGTCGGCATCAAAATTTCGCCGGAGATGAACTACAATGACATCATCGATGAAAGCCCTCAGGCGACCTACTGGGATCTTGTCGGGGAGTTGAACAGCTTCAATCTCGCCTATCTGCATGTGGCTCTCTTCGGAGCCCCCATCGACTACCACGCTCTGCTCAGACCCCGTTTCAACGGTGCATATCTGATGGGCGGCGGGCTCGATCAA
Source organism: Pararhizobium polonicum (assembly GCF_001687365.1). Lineage (GTDB taxonomy): Bacteria > Pseudomonadota > Alphaproteobacteria > Rhizobiales > Rhizobiaceae > Pararhizobium > Pararhizobium polonicum. Next base: position 268,062 of record NZ_LGLV01000006.1, on the reverse strand, counting down.
GCAGCCGCCGAGGTTGCGCTTGAGAATGGGAAGGCGGACGCGACCGTATTCGGCAGCGCCTTCCTCGCCAACCCGGATCTGCCCGTCCGTTTCGCCACAGGAGCGCCACTCAATGCGCCGGATCGGGACATGTTCTTCTCCGCAGGCGAGAAAGGTTACATCGACTATCCCGCGCTGGATGTCGCAAAACGCGCCTGACAAAATTGGGGAGATAGCCACCACCGCTCCTCCCCGACAACCCAGGCCAGCCGGTCAAAGCAGGGCTACCGCCAGCAACAGGTGTACAGCCCCACGGAGTAATGGGGCATATTTCGCTCCGACCCGTCAGGAGGAGAATGAACGACGGGAAGCATTCTTCACCGGAACGCCACCACCATGGAGGCGGGCTGGCTGTGCTTCCCGAATTCACCAGTGTGATCGACACCTTGTTGTCGATCACACTATGACGTCACGCCTTGCCGTAAATTCTATGCAGGCAGTCCTCCCGACCGGCATCGACCCACAAAGCTTTAAATCGCGTAACAGCACCCGCGATGATCCACCAAAGGATTGATTGTGCGGCGCTCCGGCCAGGTTCAGTTTTCGAAAATGACTTTTCGTTTCCAGCCGGACCCTGCCCCATGGCGAATGCCCGCCCCCTGCTCTTCCTTTCAGCCAACCGTCTCCTGTGGAGGCGGGAACGGCGCATCGCCGCCTTGCCGCCTGCCGCGATCGTTGTGGCCGGCTGGGCGGCAATTGCGTGGATGCTGCGCGATATGGCAGGGGCTGGCGACATTGCGGCGCTGGGGCCTGGCGTGCAACTCGTTTCAGGTGGGCTTCTGCGCCCCGGTGAGCTTCCGGCGGATTTCTGGGCGAGCCTTTGCCTGAGCGATGCCGGTGCGCCGTGGTGGCAGGTTCTGGCCTCCACCTGCTCCATGGCAGCGTTGATGACCGTGGCGATGATGCTGCCTTGCGCGCTGCCCGCCTGGCAAAGCCTGTTGGAAAAACAGGACGGCGCAGGCGCTTACCGGTTCATGGCCGGCTATACGCTGGTCTGGTTTGTTTTTGCTTTGGCGGCAGCCGCGGCGGAGGCGGGATTGCATATGGCATTCGGCGGACCGCCTGTACTTACCGGTGCGGGCGTGGCGGCAGGCGGGTTGATTGTGTTGGCCGGTCTTTATCAATTCACTCCCGCGAAACTGTCGGCGATGCGGCACATGCATTGCACCACCCCTCCCCGGAGCGGGACAAACGCCCTGGGCACGGGTGCAGGCTATGCCCGCCATTGCCTGAAAGCCAATGCGCTCCTCATGTCGACCATGCTGGCGCTCGGCATGATGAATGTGGTGGCGATGGTTCTGCTCGCACTTGTCATGCTCGTGGAGAAGGTGTCTCCAGGGCGCGTCGCAGCCGGCATTATCGGCGTCGGGCTTGTGGGCGCAGGTGGCGCCTTCATCTTTGCGGCGCTCTCGCCTTGAACGGATGTGTTGTTATTGCGGCAGTCAACCGAACGGTGGATGGTCGCCGCTTTCAGGCTCTCGATAATGTCCCGTTACAAGGAGGCAACGGTACTGCCGGCGGCGGACGTTGCCCTGCTCCCAAAAGCCGCCACGACCACCAGAGGAACTGACAGATGAAGCGCAAGAACCTGTTGCAATCCTTCAGCCAATCCCGCCGCGATTTCCTGCGGCAGGCATCGGCCATTTCCGCAGGCATCGCCGCGGCAAGCCTTCTGCCGGATGCGGCGCGCGCCGCGCGCGAAAACGAGCTGAACATCTACTGCTGGGAAGGCTACAATTCCGACAAGGTTCTCGACCCCTTCCGCCGCGAGTTCAACACCAACGTCAAGGCGCAGGGCCTGATCTCGGACCCGGATGCCGTCAACCAGCTTCGGGCGGGCGATACCAAGACCTGGGATATCATCAATCTCAACAACTCCTGGGGCCGGCGCCAGCTTTATCCGGAAAACCTCATCAAGCCGCTGACCAAGGCGCGCTTCGAACCGCTATGGGACATGATGCTGCCGGAATTCAAATGGCCGTACCACTGGGCCATGTCGGAAGACGGCGAGCAGCTTCTGGGTATGATCCAGCGCTACGGGCCATCGGGCATCAACGTCAACACCGACAAGGTGTCGGCCAAGACGGCGGCGGACGAGGGCTACGACATGTTCCTGTCCGACGACTTCAAGGGCAAATATGCCGTCCTGATGTATGACGACTGGGTGATCATGCATACGGCGATGGCAGCGGGCTTCAGCCCGTTCAAGGAGCTGTCCGAAGCCGAAATCGCCAAGTTCGATACGGTCATGCGCACCGTCATCAACAATGCTGCCTTCCTCAGCGACGACATGAACGCCATTGCGCTCAACATGATCAACGGCGAAATCATCGGCAGCTTCCCGGGAAGCGTCTATACGATTTCGGCGGCGCGCTTCGACGGCAATCTCAACATGATGAACGTCATCCCTGACAGAGGACCAGCCGAAACCGGTGGCAAGGGCGGCGTCTGCTGGATGGAACTGACTTCCACCGTCAACAACCCGCAACTCTCGCCGCGCGCCGAAGAATTCCTGGAATATTGCTTCCGCCCGGAAACCGCCAAGAACGTGTCCTTCGCGGAAGGGACCTACAACCCCGTCGCACAGATGGGCGACAAGCGGGTCATGGCGCTGTTCAGCACCGAGGAACTGCAGGCGCTTCAGTTCGATACGCTGTCGGAAAGCATGTCCAAATGCGCGGATTTCGACACCATACCGAGTTACTCGAAGCTGCATGAGATCTTCACATCGGCGGTGCGTGAGCGCAAAGCCTGATCCCGCACAAGACCAGGCCGGCTGCCAATAGCCGGCCTTTTCGTTTTTCGGTCCAGCTCAGAACGACTGCGGAGCCTTGATAATGACAGCAAAAATGGTCGCCGACGCCCCCCGCCCCATTCTCCAGTTGCGCGGCGTCGACAAGCTGTTCAACGATTTTCCGGCCGTCGACCGGATCAACCTCGATATCAATGAGGGCGAATTCTTCACCATCGTCGGCCCTTCGGGTAGCGGCAAGACCACCATGGTGCGCATGCTGGTGGGCATGGACAAGCCGACGAACGGCGATATCCTGCTCCGCGGCAAGCGCATCAACGACGTCCCCGCCAACAAGCGGCCCACCTGCATGGTGTTCCAGTCTTTGGCGCTTTTCCCGCACAGAACCGTCGGCCAGAATATCGAGTTTCCCCTGAAGATCAGGGGTGTTTCAGCCGAGGAGCGCAAGGCGCGGGCGCTGGAACTGATGGCCCAGCTTCGCCTGCCGGAAGGCTATTACAAGAAGGGCGTCATGCAATGCTCGGGCGGCGAACGCCAGCGCGTGGCCTTGGCCCGCGCGCTGGCGTTCGATCCCGATATCCTGTTTTTCGACGAGCCGCTTTCCGCGCTCGACTACCGGTTGCGCAAGCTTCTGGAAAAGGAATTGAAGGACATTCATCGCGCTACCGGCAAGACCTTCGTCTACATCACCCACTCGCTGGAAGAGGCCATGGTGATGTCCGACCGTATCGGCGTCATGAACAAAGGCCGTTTCGTGCAGATCGGCACGCCGCGTGAAATCTACGGCAGCCCGCACAGCCGGTTCGTGTCCGAATTCATGGGTGAGGTCAATGTGATGGAGGTCAACCAGGGGGAAGACGGGGCGGTCGTCGATAGCCTCACCGGCAAGACCTATGTGACGCCTCCAGCCGGGGCTTTCGAAACCGGCACGCTCATTGTGCGGCCGGAAGACGTCCGCTTTCTCGGCGCGGCAGACGAAGCCGAAAATCACCTGACCGGCGTCATCTGCAACGAATACCTGCTAGGCTCACGCATCCAGTATCAGGTGAAGGTTGCGGGACGCCAAATCCTTCTGGTGGAGCGCCTGCGCGATCAGAACCCATTGGAAGGCCCAGATGGCACCGTCCTCATCGGCTGGAACGTCAAGGATTCCATGCTGTTTCCGACACCCCGGCTGCAAGGCTGAAGCGGACAATCGACGGAGCAAGACCATGACGGATATAACTCAACTGATTTCCGGCAAGAGCGCCGCCGTGAACGCGGCTGCATCAGAAGCAAAACCGTCCCGCGCTGCCGAACGGCTGAAGGAGGCGTTGACCAATCCCGGCTTTCTCGCCGCCGTGCCCATCGGGCTTCTGTTTCTCTTCGGCTTCATCGGGCCGCTGGCGCTGGTGGTGGCGTTTTCATTCATGCCCGCCTCCACCTTCTCGCTCATGCAGATGCCGACGCTGCAAAACTATGCCGATATCTTTGCCAATTCCTACTATATTTCCTTCGTGCTCTCGCTGTTTCTTGCCGCCGTCACCGTCGCGATTCTGCTGGTGATCTGCTACCCGCTGGCCGTGGCGCTGGTGCGGGTGTTCGGCAAGAAGGGGGCGGTTCTCACACTTCTCATCACGGCGCCGCTGTTCGTGGCCGACAATCTGCGCCTGACGGGCTGGATGCTGTTTTTCGTCAAGGGCGGCGTGTTGCCCGGAACACTCGGCCTGATCGGTATCGAGATGGAATCCATCCTCTACACAACAGGTGCGACACTATTCGGCCTCGTCTACATCTACCTGCCCTTCATGCTGTTTCCCATGGTGCTCGGTGTTTCCATGGTGCCGCCGCAGGCGCGCGAAGCCGCATTCGATCTGGGGGCGACCCGGTTCCAGATCCTCAAGGAGGTGGATATTCCACTGGCCATGCCCGGCATCATGATGGGCGCACTGATGTGCTTCATCCTCACGGCGGGCGCCATCACCGAAGCCAAGGTGATGGGCGGCACCGCCGTCGTCACCATCGCACAGGATATCCAGAAGGAATTCACCTTCGCGCAAAACTGGCCGCGCGGTTCGGCGCTGTCGGTTCTTATGATCCTGCTGGCGGGCGCGCTGTCGCTCACCCTGCTCAAGCGCATCGATCTCGACAGCATTTTTGGACGGAAGTGATCTCATGAACGACTATAGCCGCACCGCCCGCTTCCTGTATGGCACGCTTGCAGCGCTGTTGCTGCTCTTCATGTACCTGCCCATGATCACGATCGCGCTCGCTTCGCTGTCGCGCTCGAAATATTTCAAGTTCCCCATCCCCGCGTGGTCCACGCACTGGTACGGCGAAGTGTTCCAGTCGCTGTCGATCCGGGATTTCTTCTGGACATCGCTGATGATCGCCATTCTCGTCGGCATCATGTCCACGGTGCTTGCCTTCTTCGGGGCGCTGGCGTTCGCCCGCTATCGCTGGAAAGGCCGAAAACTCTATCAAAAACTGCTGCTGTTGCCGATCCTGTTTCCGCAGGCGGTGCTGGGGCTGGCGCTCCTCCTTTGGTTCACCGCCATCGGCATCGAGCCGACATGGAAATCCGCCGTCTTCGCCCATATAGTCTGGATCGCGCCGATCACCACGCTGGTCATCGCCATTCCGGTTTACGGGTTCGATCCGGCGGTGGAGGAAGCCGCCTACGATCTCGGTGCGACACGCCTCCAGGTGATGCGCGAAATCACCCTGCCGCTGTTGGCACCCGGCATTCTCTCCGGCTTCGTTTCGGCTTTCTTGCTGTCGTGGGCGAACTTTCCGCTGTCCATGTTCTCGACGGGGGCGGACCAGACGATCCCTGAATGGATCAGCGCCAAGGTGCAGTCCGGTTATACGCCCCAGGTTCCCGCCGTCGGTACGCTCATGATGCTGGGGGCAGCGCTCATCCTCGCGCTCGGTTATGGCGCCGCCGTCTGGCAAGCGCACCGCCGGCGCGCGGCAGATGCGGCCGCCTGACGCAGGTTTTTCGAGGGAAGAACCGCTTCCCTTTCCCCGATAAACGCAGCCGAAAGGCAAAGCGGGGTTCCCCCGAGGGGAATATCATCACGAAAATGCTGAAAACCGTGCCACCACGCCGGCGCGGGTTTCCACGCCGGTCTTGTCGAAAATCCGGATCAGATGCGTTTTCACGGTGGAAACACCGATACCCAGACAGGTGGCGATATCGGCATTGGTACGCCCGAAGCACAGAAGCTTCACCACTTCGCTTTCGCGCGGGGTCAGGTGAAAGGTCTTGGTCGCCTTGATCATCGGGTCGCCCTTGGGCATGTCCACATGCGTCCATAGTGCATATTCGATGAATGGCTGAAGATCGTTGGCAAGCTGATGGAGTGTTTCGATCGGACGGCGGTCCTTCTCTCTCCAGATGACACTGAGGCCAGCCTTGATCTCACCTTCGCTGCGAAACAGGATATCGATATTCTCGATGAAATCGTAGCGGCGCAGGAAGCGTTTATATTCGTCGATTTCGCCTTGCTCCATATAGGTTGGCGCATCCTGCATCCGCACGACGCGATCCGGCCGCGACGCAACGCGGCGCACATGAAGCGGATCGAGCTTGTGCATCTCGCACAGGTAGAGGCGAAAGAATTCGCGCGGTACGCCTGAACACCGGAAGTCGTAGAGATTGTAGTCCCCATCGACGGAGTAGAATGCAAGGCTGCTGGCGCCCAACGTTCGGCCGAGCATGTCGAAAGTATTGTCGATGAATTCGTTCTTTCGGTTCGTACATGCAGCCATGATAGCCTCGCAGAAGAACTAGAGATCGATTTGCTCCAGACCTGACGGCCGGAGCGTGACGTATGCGCCCCCTGGAAACAAGCAAGTCCCGTGCCAAAAGGCCGGATCAAACCGTCCGGGGGGGTGTCGCGTGGATTTTTGCGGTGAAGCGGTGATTTTTGCGCGATTCCCAACGAAAAGGGGCGGCTTTTGACGCCGCCCGCCTGGAGTTCAGGCTCCGTTTAGGGACTGGTTCCTATTCCGCGGCTTCGGATGCGCTGCAGCCGCATTTGGACGCATGGCGACTTGCTTCATTTTTAGTCCGCGGCAGATCGATGACTGGATTTTGATCAAAAAAGCCGGCGGGCATCAGCTTGAAGCCGCAGGAGATGCAGGGTTGAACCGGATGGTCTTCCGGCCGCGGCAGGTGGTGCAGGCCGAAGGCATGCCAGAGGACGATATCGGTGTTTTCGACCGGGCGGTCCTTCGTTGTCCATACCGCCACACCGTCGTCACCCGTCGACTGGTTGACGAACTCGCCTGCCGGATAACGTTCGTCGGGGTCGTAGGCCGTGACCCAGAGCTGATGCTCGATGAAGCGGCCGCGCTTGCCGGACGGGCTATCCGGATGGGTGAAGGGCTTGACCGGAGAAGAGGCTTCCAGCTTGTAGGCGGTCGGCGTGCCCACCCAGTTCTTCACATCCGGATTGATCACTTTCCAGTAACGCATCCTGTCAAAATCGACATTCCGCTTTGCGCCCAGTTCGGTGGTGAGCGGCGTCGCCTCGACGGCAAACCCGTTGAGATAGGGGTTGTCGGGACCGGCGGGCAGGGCAAAGGTGTCGCATTCCACGACGGTGTTGTTCGGCCCGTCGACTTCCATGTCCAGCCGCGCGCAGAACACGTGCTGGTGGATGTGGCCGACCAGGCCCGGGGCGACCTCGGTGCCGAAGCGGCCCGGTTCGCCCGGCTTGCAGGCCGCCGTGTTGATAACGCCGGTGGCCTTCATTTCGAACTCGATGCGCCCGTCCTGATGCAGATACCAGTAGGAGGCGTATTCGTAGTTGCCGATGGTCGAGATCGAGGAAATGACCAGACGGCGGGCACGGCGCACCTCGGTGCGATCATTGCGAACGTCGAAATGCTTCCATGACAGACCAGCATCTTCCTCATGCAGGCAGATAGCGTTCTCAATGGTACGCGCATCGCCGAACAGGCCCGGCACCACGCCATCAAAATAATGGATCACGCCGAGGCAATCGCAACCGAGTGACAGCGAATTCGCCATACGGCCGAAGCCAAGCTCGCCGTGGTCGAACACGTTCTTGTGGTAGTGGTTGCGTTCCGTAGCTCCATAGGGCACGACCAGCTCGGCAATCGAGGCGCGGTAGACGATGGGACGGCGTTTGCCCTTTTGGGTGTAGCCGATGGTGTAGAGCACCAGGCCTTCGCGACCATTGAAGCCGACGCGGAAATCCCAGTTTTCCCAGGTGACCCTATTGCCATCGACCTTGAAGCCCGCACCGGCCGGCTGCACAACGTCGAGCGGAACAGACGGCGCGCGGAACTCCTTGAGGATATCGGCATCGTAGTTGAGCGGTGTGCGCGGCACGGGGATGAAATCGCCGGATTCCTCGAAATAGTCTTTGACCTCCAGAATTTCGAGCGTGGCGAGATCGACCAGCGGGTGAATGCCTTCGACCGGATGGGCGTAGTAGTTGTCGTCGGGGAATGTGCGCATCCAGATGAAGCACGACAGCACGCGGCGGCCCTGATGCAATTCATGGCCGAAATTACCGACTGTCCACGGATCGACGCACATGAAATCCAGTTCGTCGAGCAGGCCGCGCCGCTTCAGTGCCTCCTGAAAGCGCGGATCGGCTTTCACCGCAGCCTCGATTTCCAGCACTTCCTCGATCGCCACCATGGCGCGGGCTTCCGGCTTGAACACTTCGCCGATAACCTTTGCGGCATCCAGATCGACCTTGCCCTGCCAGACCCCCATCACGCCGCGCTGGTAGACATTGAAACGGCCGATGCGGCGGATCCTGTCTCCCGGCCTGAAGCCGCGCACGACATCCTTCGAAGGCTCGTCAAGATCGATGGTCTCCACCCGCAGATCGTCACCCCAGCCGAAATGATCACTGATGATCCGCGCAGCAAGAACCAGCTCGGCAGTGGAGAAGGGATCGAGCGGATGAGCGGCGGCGGCCGGGATTGCGGTGCGGTGTTTGGTTTCTACAGCTTGGTCCATCGTCTTGTCCTCTGAAGCATGATGCCGGAAGGCGGGACGCACAGCCGTTCGGCGGCGTGTCCGGGCACCTGATGAAAGCCAAGCTAGCGAGCAAGGACGCAAGGCGGCAATCGACCGTTCGGTGGACGGGTGTTGGGTCGGCGTCGACCCTGAACAACCGTTACGGTTCACGCATGCCCTCGGCATCACCCTATTGCCCCCAAGCCCGCTATCTGCTCGCCGTAGCGGGATCATAGTCGGTGAGGAAGCGGCACGGTTCGGCATAGCGTTTGCTCGCCGTTTCGCAGCTTTGCGCGATAGATTGAAGGGTCGGCTTCCTGCCGTGATCGATCCAGTCGACCATGGCGGCGAAGAGGGCCGCATACTGAGGCGTTGAGAGTTTGCTGTGCTGGTCCTCGTCGGTGAAGGTTTGCACCAGAAGATCCGAATTGCCGGCTTCTGCGACCGTATCGCGGTAAATCGCTTCCAGCTCCACGAAGGCGGTCGGATCGTTTTTCGCATGCATCGTAATGGTCGGAGCGACGATTACCCCGGTCAGGTCCGCGTCATAGGCCAGTAACCGCCGCGCCTGCACATCTGCCGTGAAACGCTCGATACCCCTGTTGAGCGCGTCATCGTCGTCCGATCCCGAATAGACGGTTTTTGCGTTGTCGAATGGGTTCTTGCCATCGAGCCGGCGCCAGACGATGTCCTGAAACAGGGTCGTTGCCCAGGCGAGATGCGCGACGAGATTGCTTTCCGGCACCCTGGAAACGGCGAGGATATTGGCCAGTTTCTTCGCCTGTTCGGGCGAGCGCTGATCCTTGGCAAGTGACAATCCGGTGCATTCCTCGACGCGCTTTTCCAGATCGGCGCGGGACATCTTGCCGTCCTTCGGCAGTCCCTGCCAAACGGGATAGGCGGTTTCGTCAGGACGCGGATGGTTCTTGCAATAATACTGGTAGATCGCGCGCAGATCCGCGCGGAAACCATACGATCCGGTGCCGCCGCCGAGCACGCCGCTCGTCAGAACCACGCCATCGTAGACTTTCTTGCCGTCCGCATCGAGCGCGTAGAGTTCGGCCGTCTTCGCAGCGACATTGCCACCCCATGATTGACCGTGGAGCAGGGTTAGCCGGGGTTTGCCGAGCAGGTCTTCGGCGATCTTGCGCACGTTGTCGGTATCTTCCGCAGCCATGCGGACGCCGTAGCCTTCACGGCGATAGTTTGACCCTGCCCAGGCATAGCCCTCGTCGAGGGTAACGGCGAACCTGACCATGTCTTCGACCGCATCATCGGCCTTGGGCTTTGCCGTGCGCGGACCACCATGCGAATGCACCACGAGAACGCCGTTCCAATTCTGCGGCTTGGCAAGCCAGTAAAAGGCGCCGTTCGGATCGACGCCAGCAAAACACTCGGTCTTTTCGGGAAGCGCCGCAGGGCAATTCTTCTTTTCCTGCGCTGCGGCAGGCAGTGACATGACCGCGGCAAAGGCCCAAAGGGCCATGATCGTCTTGATCCTCATGGAAGTCTCCTCTCTGTATCGACCATCCTCCATGCCATCCGCGACTTCTTAGCCGCCAAAATCAGGACGGTGGGTTGGCTTTCTCGTCGTTTTCGTCGGATTGTTTGAAATTGCCCATCAGACGGAGCGTGAGGAAGGTCATGATCGATAGGACGAGGGCGATGTCGTACGCACCCAGTCCAACGGCGGTGCCGATTGCTCCCGTCGCCCAGAGGCTAGCCGCCGTGGCGGTCCCCCGGACACTCTTGCTGACGACCAGAATCGCGCCACCCCCGATGAAACCCATGCCGGTAATCAATCCTTCGACGATCCGGGCGGTTGCTTCGGGATTGCCCGCGGTAAGGGGCTCTGTCGCCTGGATAAAACCACAGCTTGCAATCGCAACGAGCGGGAACGTCCTCAAGCCAGCGCTGCGTTCGCTTTTTTCGCGGTCCCACCCGATCGGCAGCGCCAGGAGATAGGCGACGATCAGTGCACCGATATGTGGCACCACGTTGAAGGATTGGCCGATTGCGGAAATCTGGTCGATCATGGGCTGTCCCCAATACCGGTGTTTGGACGTATCGGCACGATATCCGGTCGCCGGGAACCGCCCGCAGCGACGCTTAGGCTTTCAGCGGAGTGGGAATGCCTCTGGAATTGGCATCCTCATCGTTGAGGCAGAGGGCCAGCCCGAGAGCTGGCCCAGAATTGCTATTTCTTCATCTTCGAATAGTCGAGCTTGGGCGCGTTCGAGAGATCATCCTTTGTCGTGTCGACATTGGCCTTCCATGTGCCGTTAACTTCAGCAAGAGCGATCGACGCCGGATCGAGGACAACATAGCTTTCGCCGATGCCGAGGAAGCCGCCGACGCTGGCGACAATGCCGATGACGGACTTGCCGTCGCCAATCACGACGTCGGAAATCTCGCCGATTTCCTCATTCTGCTTATTGTAGATGTCGATGCCGATCAATTTCGAGGTCATCAGGTCAGTGTCCTGGATGTTCACGTATCGAAGCGGGATCGTGGCAGCAGTGCCCATAGTGATGCCCGGGCCAGTGAGCGCAGCATCGGCTCCTGTTGCTGCGGCGGTCTGCGCAAAGGCGGCACCGGAGAGAAGGGAAAGGGCAAGACCAGCGACGATCGGACGAAAGTTCATATGCGTAGGCTCCTGAATGAGAATGCATGTGACAGAAGAGATGCCGTCTGCCCGGCGGCGATAAACACGCGGCCGGGCGAATGGTTCCGCCGCTTTCGGCATTAAAGAGGGAGATTGGCTGCCCCGCTTGCACGATCGCCGTCCGGCCGGGTATCCGGCGTAACCCACATGATGAGTGATGGCTAATTGGAAAATGCACCTATTGCAGTGATGCCCGCAACAGCCGATGCAGTTGCTTTGACTGTCCTGGAACGGCGTGGATTTACGCGGTGAGACTGCGGTGCGGCCGGACGAGGGTATCAAGATCGGTGTCTACGGCGCCCGAAATATCCGATGCCTGCGGCTCGCCTCGTTGTCATCGCACGCGTCTGGAAGCGGCCCGCTTTCGGCCGGTATTTTCCTCAAGGTCGTTCTCCTGAAGAGCCACGAGATGCGTTGCCGCGCGTCAATAGACGTCGCGCAGATAGCGCTTTTCACGCTTCAAGCCGTTGACGTAATCGCTTGCGGCCTCCGGTGTTCTGCCGCCATGCAAGGCAACGATGTCGTGGAGCGCCCGGTCGACATCCTTCGCCATTCTCGATGCATCGCCGCAGACGTAGAAATGTCCGCCCTCTTCCAGCCAGCTATAGAGCGCCTTGCCGTTCTCGCGCATCCTCGACTGCACATAGACCTTTTCGGCCTGATCCCGCGAAAAGGCCAGATCGAGCCGCGTCAGGACACCGTCGCTGCTCATCTGGCTGAGTTCGTCTTCGTAGATGAAATCGGAGGCCCGGTGCTGGTCGCCGAAGAACAGCCAGTTGCGCCCAGCCGCACCGCGCATCCGGCGCTCCTGCAAGAAAGCGCGGAACGGGGCGATGCCGGTGCCGGGGCCAACCATGATCATCGGCGCGTCATTGTCCGCAGGCACGCGGAACGCCTTGTTCTGCGACACGAAAATGCCGACCTTGTCGCCTTCTGCGACCCGGTCCGACAGATAGGTCGAGCAGACGCCGCCATGCTCACGGCCGTTCGAACGATAGCGCACGCTGGCGATCGTCAGGTGCACGCTTCCCCCGGCGGCCAAAGGACTCGAGGAGATCGAATAGGCGCGATGCTGTAATGGCTTGAGCAGGCTTACGAATTCGCCGGCAGTCATCGCCATGCGCGTGTCAAGCATCAGCAGGTCGAGAATATCCTTGCCCCACAGCCAGGCGTCGAGCGCTTCCTTGTCGCCATGGCGCAGGATGTGACTGAGTTCCTCGTTGCCCGCACGCTGTTCGATCTCGGTGATCAGCTCGCGCGACGGTGTGGAAATTTCGAAGCTATTGGCAAGTTCGACGGCAAGCGGCCTCGACAGGCCCTGCACCGGCAAATCGCCGTCTGCCCGCAGACGTGACAGAATGGCCGTCACGAGCGCGGGGCTATTGACCGGCATCACACCGAGGGCATCGCCAGCCTCGTATTCCAGGCCGCTGTCACCCAGATCGAATTCGAAATGACGGATTTCCTTCGCCGATGACGCACCGGATAATGCCCGGTTGACGGTAACCGTCGAGAGATAGGGAGATTTTCGGCTCCACGGCGACTTTTCGCGCGCCGCGGGAGCAATCATGGCGTCGGGAAGCAGCGGAGCGGCCTGACCGCCGTCGACGGCGGCGGCAAGCGGCAGCACCTCGCCGATCCAGCTGGCGGCAGCATCCTCATAATCGACATCGCAATCGACGCGGTTGACGATGCGCTTGGCACCCAACTGCTCCAACCGCGTATCAATCAGCTTTCCGGACTGGCAAAATCCGTCATAGCCGGTATCACCGAGCGCCAGTACGGCGAAGTGCATGGTCTCCAACCGCGGAGCCGTGGCCGCCGACAGGGCCTGCCAGAAAAGCTGGGCATTGTCCGGCATTTCACCTTCCCCATAGGTCGAGGTGACGATGATCGCCCGCTTCATCGCGGAAAGCCGGATCATGTCGACATCGTCCAGCGCTTCGACGACCGGCTGCATGCCCTTGGCTCGCGCATCTGCGGCGACGTCCATGGCAATGCTTTCGGCATTGCCCGTCTGGGTTCCGAACAGAATATGCAGCATGGCCGCTGTTGCTTGCTGCGGATTGGCTGCCGCTGCGGGGGTATCGCCATCCAGTGCAAGCCGCGAATGCAGCCCGGCCAGAAAACCGGCAAGCCAGGCACGCTGGTCGCCGTTGAACGGTGCGTCGTCAGGAATGTAAGGTATCGTCATCGTTGGAAACTCAGCCATTGCGGGCGGAAAGAGCGAGATCAGACAGAGCATGTTTGGCAAACAGCTCTTCGAAACTCGGAATTCTGCCAATCTTCTCGATGTTGCGGGCGTGCCTCTCAATGATCCAGCCGTAGGTGCCGGGGCTGTCCATGGAAAGAACGTTGCGGCGCGATAGCGCCTCCTTGTAATCGGCGAGCCGCTTGGCAGCGATCATCACGGCCAGGTCCTCGTCGCCGTAACCGCTGACAGCCTCCCGGGCGTGCCGCATAAGCTTGCTCATCAAGGCGAAATCTTCAGTCAGGATCAGATTGCGAACCGCTTTCTCCACATCCCGGTCCGACGGGCCGAGCGCATTGGGTACACGTGCCATGGCAAGCCCCTGCGCCATGGAAAGCACGGTGTAATTGTTGAGAAGCGCGAACATCCCGTCCGTATCGGTTTCGCCATAGCCCGGCACCGTACCGTTGAGCACGGCCTTGCGGTCGCGATAGGCGAGTTTGAACTTGCGCACCTGATGCGCTGATAACGCCGATGTCAGTTCCTCGATCAGTTCCTTGCGCGGTTTGGCGGCCAGGATTGCATCGCTGTCCTGATAGAGAAGCAGGGCGCGCGGCATGCCATAGGCGAAATTATGCTGCTCGCTTTCCCAGTTTTCCAGGAGCCAGCCGGCCTTTGCCGATCCCGTTTCGGCAAAATGCCAGCCGAGTAGCAAATGGACGGCCTGATTGTGGATCACAGCCTCGGGATTGTCGCCGCCGATCGAACCGAGCAGGATCGAGTCGTGGCTGACCTTCTTCGGCAGGTCACCGTAGGGGTCATACTGGTAGACGAAACCGCCAGACATGCCGTTGCCGAAACCCTTGCCGAAACTGCCGAGATTGAGCACCGCGCCGTTGGTCATGTATTCGCAGGCAAAATCACCGACGCCCTCGATGACCGCGGTGGCGCCCGAGTTGCGCACGGCAAAGCGGTCGCCCGCCTGCCCCTCGATGAAGGTACGGCCACCGGTTGCGCCAAACAATGCGAAATTGCCGATCAGCACATTGCCGCCCGCTTCGCCCGATCCGCCGCCCGGCGAACGCACGACGATGGTGCCACCGCAGGCGCTCTTGCCGACGCCGTCATTGCATGTGCCGGTATGCGTCAGCACCATGCCGTCATTGCAGAAGGCGCCGTAGGACTGGCCGGCCGAGCCTGACGTCGCGATACGCACGCTACCGGCTTCGAGAAAGCGGCGGCCGCGATGATCCTGCCGCACCGCGGGCATGGCGCGGGCATCCTCGCCGGTTATGTCGTGGTTGAGCATGCGCTCGATATCGACAGCCAGCTGCCCTCCGACAGTCTTGTTGCAGTTGTTGAGGAACCGGTTGCCGCCAAGCTCGATGTTCGCACGCTTGCCGTCGATCAGCGCAGACCGCACGAGATCGATGAAACTGTCATCGATGGCATAGTCCTTTTCCATATAGATAGGCTCGGCGACCCGCACCTCCTCGACGACTGCCAGCATCGCGCGGAGATCAAGCTGCCCGACGCTGGAGGGGTGATCGAGCAGATGAAGGAGATCGGAGCGCCCACGCGCGACGGCAAGCGATTCCAGACCGAGCCCGGCCAGGATTTCGCGCGTCTCATGGGCGATGTTCAGCAGATATTGCGCCAGCGCACGCGGATCGCCATCGAAGGCTTCCTGGTTGGTGGTCAGGCCCGCCGGGCACTTGATATTGCAGTTCTTCGCCATAACGCATTTCAGCATCATCAAGGCGGTGGTGCCGAATTCGAAACTGTCGCCACCGAGCAGTGCCGATTTGACAACATCACTTGCTGTCTGGTGTGCGCCCGAGCAGCGTAGCTTGACCTTCTGGCGCAGACCGTTGGCGCAGAGCGCCTGATGGACTTCGGCAATGCCGATCTCGGCGGCGCGGCCGGTATATTTGAGGCTGGTGACGGCGGCGGCACCGGTGCCACCGGTATTGCCGGCAACATTGATGACATCCGCGCCCGCCTTGGCGACGCCAACCGCAATCGTGCCGATACCTTCGGACGAGACGAGCTTGACGACGACACGCACGCGTGCTGCCTTGGCATCATGGATCAGCTGGGCCAGATCCTCGATCGAATAGGTATCGTGATGCGGCGGTGGCGAGACCAGTTCGACACCGGGCGTACCACCACGCGCCGCCGCAATCTCGACCGTGACCTTCGGCGACGGCAACTGTCCGCCCTCACCGGGCTTTGCTCCCTGCCCGATCTTGATCTCGATTTCTTCCAGCATCGTATCGGCAAGATATCCGGCCCAGATGCCGAAACGACCGGAGGCGAACTGCTTGATCTTCGAGGCGCGGATAGTTCCGTAGCGCGACATGTGCTCGCCGCCCTCACCGGAGTTCGACATGCCGCCGACCATATTGGTTCCGTGCGCCACCGCCTCATGTGCCGTCGCGACAAGCGCACCATGGCTCATGGCTCCGGAAGCGAGCAGTGGCGTGATCTCGCTTGCCTTCTGCACGGCGGATATCGGGATGCTTGCGGGCGCGCTGCGCAACAGGGACAAGTAATCATGCGCCTGCCCGGACGCGTTGACGACAAGAGCCCCGCTCTCCAGCCAATGGCCGAGAATATCGCTGTTGAAGCGGATCACCAGCGACTGGCCAAGCGCCGCAAGCCGTGCAAGATCGGTCGTGCCCGTTAGCCGAAGCCGGAACTCGTCATGTGCAATCCGCTCGCAGGCGAGGCCACGCACCATAAAGCAGGTGTTTCCCTTGCGCGAGAAACGGCCCATTTCCTTGCGAAACTCCTCTGGCGAAGCACAGAAACTGACATCGGCCGGGAGATCCAGAACATCGCGCAACGCCGCCGGGCGCCGCATGCGCTCCTCCATCATCATCCGGGCGAAGGCACGGTAGCCGGGCGTGATCTGGAAACGATCAACGGCCTCCGGCGTCAGACGGTCGAAGCTGGTACTGTAATAGGCGTCGTCGTTTAACCCGAATGCATCTTCCAGCCGGTTCAGCGGCATGAGGCGCAGATGTTCACTTCCGTCCTCCCTGCCATCCAGCCGGGCGAAATCGATCTTTTCCTCCGTCATGTCGACAAAGCCGCGCACGGCGGTGGTACCATAGGAATGGCCCGCACCCTCGGCCCGTTCCTTGAACAGGCCGAGAAGCGGGATGTCGTTTTCGCTTTTCACGGACAGCGCCCGTCCGTGCCAGTCGGCAACAGCCTGGGCGATAACCGCAAAATTGACCCCGCCCACCGGCGTCTTCACGTTGGGGAAATAGCGCTGAAGAACCGGATCGTTGGTGTCGAGGAAATTGGGCTCGAAGAATTCGCCGCCGATATAGCTTTCGGCAGTGCAGAGCCCGACCTTGCCCATGGTCTTCATCAGCGATTTTTCGGCAGCCTTGGCGAAGCGCTTGAAAGCCTTGTCGGCATCCGCGCCGAACTTTTCCTCTGCCCGGAACTGCACACCCAGCGGATACACGGCCGCCGCCCCGAAGCCCAAGGCCGCCGCGATATGGTGCGACGAGGACATCTGGCCACTTTCGGCAATAATCGACACACGCAGGCGTAGCCCGGTCTCGATCAGGCGCTGGTTAAGAGCCGAAATCACGATGATCATCGGCAGCGCGGCGCGCGTGCGGGCCACATGACGATCGGTAATAACGGCGATACCGCCCTCTTCAGAGGCAAAGATTTCGACAGCATCGCACAAGGCGGAAATCGCCGCCTCGAGCGCCGCGGTATTGGCCTTGGCATCATCGAGAACGGGCGTGTAGAGCATTTCGAACCGGCGCAGCGGCGTTTCCACCTGCTCGCGGATCTTCAGCATGTCGAGATGCGTCAGGATCGGCGATCGCACGACGATCTGGCGGGCAGCCTTCGCCCCAATGTTTGGCTTTGCGCCAAGCGCAACGCGCAAGGTCATGCCGTCCGCTTCGCGGATGCTGTCGAGCGGCGGATTGGTCACCTGCGCGAACCGCTGCGAGAAATACTTGGCAACGCCGCCCTCCTGATCGGACAGAGCATTGATCGCATTGCCATAGCCCATGGCAGAGATCTTCTCAGCACCGGTCGTCAGCATCGGGTCCATCAGGAACTTGAAGCTCTCCTGATTGTGCGAATAGGCGACATAGCGCTGATGCCGTTCGAGATCGCCATTATACCGCAGCGGCGAGCCCTGACTGTCGGCCGGAATCTCGGGCAGATCCTCAAGGCGGACACGTGCGTCAGTCAGCAATATCTTGTAGTCACGCCGCGCTGCCAGCATTTCCAGCGCCTCGCTCGTCGACCAGGACCGCCCTTCGGCGTGATCGTAATAGAGCATACCGCCGGCCTCGATACGGCCCCGGCGCAAGACGCTTTCCGGTGGAAAGGCGATCTGCCCGGCTTCCGACATCACGCAGAGATAATCATCCGTTTCCACCGTGCGCAGCGGCCTGAGACCCAGCCGGTCGAGGCGCGCGCCGATGATCGTACCATCGCCGAAGATCAGGGCTGCGGGGCCGTCGTTCTTCTCCTCGTAAAGCGAGAAATACTCGAACATCGCCTTCACGTCCGGTGACAGCGTCTCGTCGTTCTCCCAGGCGGGCGGCATCATCGAGACGACGGCGGTTACCAGGTCGAGCCCGTCTTCCATCACCCGGCTTTGCAGCGTCTGGTCGAGGCGGCAACTGTCCGACTGGCCTTTCGGCCGCACGATGGCCGCGTTGCGGGCAAGCGCGATGGCGGCTTCGGAAAGCCGGTTCTTCTTGTCGGTGTTCAGTTCGCCATTGTGCGCCATCAGCCGGAAGGGCTGCGCCATGGAGGGATGCGGGTCGGTATTGGTCGAAAACCGGGTATGGAAATACATGGTATGCACGTCATGGGCCGGGTCGACCAGGTCCCGGAAGTAAGGCATGACCTCGTTTGAATTCAGCCTGCCCTTGAAAACCTGCGTCCTGGCACTGAGCGACAGCGGATAGAAGCCGGCAAGCGCAGGATCGGTATAGGCAGCCGCCTCGATGGTCAAAAGTACCTTGTGGATGCGCCAGTCGAATTCGGCGAGCGTCGCACAATCGTCCGGCGCGGCAAAAACCCATTGGCGAATCGGCAATTGGTAGCGCATCGCAATCGGCCGGATGGCACTATCATCGACCGGAATGTCACGGATCAGCAGAACGGGGAAATTCTGCCCAGCAAAAGCATCCTCGATGATCCGCGCGGCGCGCGGGTGCTCGCAAGCATCCTTGGGCAGGAAGAAATTGCCGACACCAAACCGGCCCGGCTTCAGGTCCGGGTTTCCGGTCAGACCGCGGAAAAAGGAAAGAGACAGATCGACCGAAACACCGGCGCCGTCCCCAACCCCTTCCGCCGACATGCCTCCGCGGTGCGGCACCGCACAGAGCGCCTCGTGCCCTCTTTTGAGAACATCGTGGGTTTGAATACCGTCCTTACGGGTGATGAAGCCGACGCCGCAGCTGCTCTTGTCCTCGGTGATATCGTAAAGGCTCAAGCCCTGATCGTCCGCACTCAAATGCCCGTCTCCCCTTGATCGCGCCACAGCGCGCAGCGTCACCTCTCACCCGCGGGCGGAGCCGCAGGTGACCTTGCACGCTCCTCCGCTATCGATTTATCGGTGTTTTGTGGTCGTGTGACGCGTCGGGGCACAAGCAGCGGTCAGCGGCTTTACAGCCACCGATGTCATCATCGCCTTGTCTTGCGTTCGCGCGGTCATATCGATGCCCCATAGGGGCATCGGTCGATCGACCAGCCCCCGGATTATGTCAGTAGACCTTACTTATCTTGATGAAAAGAGTCAACTTAATGTGGACGGGCAATCGCATTTTTTGAAATGTATATTGCGCACGCGAGCATAGCCGCAGCCGACCACGATCCACCGGTCCGGCGCGGAGTGCAACGCCATGTCAGAAACGTCAGACACGGAATTCAAAGCAGCCCATGTCAAGGATGCTTTAATTGTACAGAATGGAAGCGCCCTGACGGGCCTTTGCCTGAACCAGGATCAATCTGTGACGTGAACGCTCCGTGTCCTGATGGCCGGCAGCTCAGGCCAAGCCGCCAAGGTAGATACGATGGAGGTCATCGCGCCGGGCAAGATCGGCAGCCTCGCCCGCCAGCGCCACATGTCCGCTTTCGAGGATATAGGCGCGTGTAGCATGCGCGAGGGACAGCGCTGCATTCTGTTCGGAGAGCAGGAAGGCCACGCCTTTTTCACGGTTGAGCCGGCCGATGATCTGGAAGATTTCCTGAACGATGCGAGGCGCGAGCCCCATGGAGGGCTCATCGAGAAGCACGAGCCTTGGCTGCGTGAGAAGCGCCCGCCCGATGGCAAGCATCTGCTGCTCGCCGCCGGAGGTCAGCCCGGCCTGGGTCCGGCGCTTGTCCCTGAGCCGTGGAAACCAATCGTAGACATCGTCGATCTGGCGCAACAATTCGCGCCGTCCCGGCCGATGGAGGAAGGCTCCGGCAAACAGGTTTTCCTCCACCGTGAGATGGGGAAAGACATGGCGCCCCTCAAGCACATGCACGATACCGCGCGCCGCCAGCCTGTTGGCTGCGATGCCGAGAATATCGTCTCCATCGAAGCGTATATGCCCCCGGCGCACGGTGGCCCTGTCGGCCGCCGCCAAGCCAGAAATCGCCTTCAGTACGGTGCTTTTGCCGGCACCATTTGCGCCGAGCAACGCCACGATCTCGCCCGCGCCCACCGTCAGCGAGACATCCGCAACGGCCAAAATGGCGCCACCATAGACGACCTCGATGCCGGAAACCTCCAGGATGCGGTTTTCGGCTCTCTCGGGCACAAGTGGCTCATGTCGAAGGATCATACCATCATCTCCTTGAGAGGCCGGGACAAAAGGCGGCCCCGGCCAACTGCCCATCAATTGGTGCCGACGTCGCGCGGCGTGATGCCGTGCTCCTTGGCATAAGCCGCCGACTTTGCGTCGATCAGTGGCCGGAGGGTCTGGCGGTCGGCCTGTACCCAGTCGCTGACGAGGTTCCAGTTGCTGCCGCTCCACTGCTGCACGCGCACGGCGCCGCCACCCTCGTGGTCAGCCGGCGTCAGCTGCAGATTCTGGACCAGTCCGAGGAAACCGGCTTTGTCGAGCGCGGCATCGTCGAGCTTGAGATGTTCCAGAGCCCACTGGCCTTCCTCGCCGGTGATCGGCCGGTTGCCGAATTTCGCCTGTGCCTGCCGAACGATCTCGACGGAGATCAGCGCATCGACAAGACCGGAATTGTAGTAGACGCTACCAAAGGCCTTGGTATCACGCAGGTCCGATTTGCCGGTGTCGATGATATGCTGCTTGAGACGCTTGTGGATCTCGAAGTCCGCGCCGGCGGGGTACGGCGTCAGCGCCAGATAGCCCTTGGCGGCGTCACCCGCCGGAATGACATCCTCTTCGGAAGACGCCCAGACATCGCCGATGATGTGATCCGCCGGAAAGCCGAAGCGCTGCGCGGTCTTGATAGCCACCGGCGTCGAAACGCCCCAGGTGCGCAGGAAGACCCAGTCCGGCTTTTTCTCGCGAACCTGCCGCCACTGGGACGACTGCTCGCTGCCGGGATCCGCAACCGGAATCTGAATGTTTTCGAAGCCGTATTTTTCAGCGAGCAGCGCCAGCGGGTCGAGCGTTTCCCGGCCGTAAGCGCTGTCGTGGTAGACGGTCGCGATCTTCTTGCCCTTGAGCTTGTCGAAGCCGCCTTCCTTTTCCGCGATGTAGTTCACCACGGCGGAGGCTTCGCTATAGAAAGTCACCATGACGGGGAAGATGTAGGGAAACACGCGGCCGTCGGTCGCTTCCGTGCGGCCATAGGCGAGCGTGACCAGCGGGATCTTGTCTACGGCCGCACGGTCGGAGAGCGCATAGGCGGCCGGAGCGCCGTTCGGGAAATAGGCCGACACCGGCGCGCCGTTCAGGCCGCGCTTGAAGCGCTCGTAGCACTCGATGCCCTTTTCCGCCGTCCATTCCGTCTCGCATTCCTGCCAGACGATCGGGACGCCGTTGATACCGCCTTCGACTTCGTTGATATAGCGATAGTAGTCAATACGGCCTGCCCAGATGGAGGCACCCGAAGCCGCATACGGACCAACACGGTAACTTGCGATCGGGAAAAACTGCTTGCCGCTATCGGGTCCGGGCGTCGTATCGGCGGCCTGGACCACCCCCGCGAACATGAAAGCGGATACGACAACAGCAATTGTGCTGCGTACAAATGTCCTGAACATGACTTTCTCCTGTTGCCGGTGGAAGGCGCGGCTTTCGCCGCGCCCTCACATCGCAGATCAGTTGGTTTCGGTTTCCGGGGTGCGCGGTGTGATGCCGTGTTCCTTGGCGTAGGCGGCGGCGCCCTCGGCGATCAGCGGATTGAGAAGCTCGTGGTCGGCCTTGATCCAGTCGGTCTGCAGCACCCACTTCTGACCGTCCCAACTCTGGATGCGCGCCGCACCGCCGCCTTCATGATCGGTAGGTGTGATCTTGATCTGCTGGAGCAGGCCCTTGAAGCCGATCTCCTCCAGACGCTTGTCATCGATGGTCAGATGTTCGAAGGCCCAGCGACCTTCCTCGCCATTGAGCGGCCGGGCACCAAAATGCTTGTAACCGGTGCGCAGCGCCTCGACGGCAAGTGCTGCATTGACGAGGCCGACATTGTAGTTCACCGCGCCGAAGAGCTTCGGATCCCGCAGATCGGACTTGCCCTTGTCGAGGATTTCAGCCTTGAGGCGCTTGTGGATCTCGAAATCCGTGCCGCCCGGATAAGGTGCAAGCGCCGAATAACCAATCGCCGCCGTGCCCGCCGGAATGGCATCGGATTCCGAACCCGCCCAGACATCGCCGATAATATGGTCAGCCGGGAACCCGAACCGCTGCGCCGTCTTGAGCGCCACGACGGTCGAGACGCCCCAGGTGCGCAGGAACACCCAGTCGGGCTTCTGCTCGCGGATCTGGCGCCACTGCGGCGACTGTTCGTTCCCCGGATCGGCCACCGGGATCTGGATGTTCTCGAAACCGTATTTCTTGGCGAGAACATCGACAGCCGGCTGGCTGGCGCGGCCATAAGCACTGTCATGATAGACGGTCGCGATCTTCAAGCCTTTGAGCTTGTCGAAGCCGCCCACCTTGGAAGCGATGTAGTTGATACCCGTGGAGGCCTGACTGTAATAGCTGAACAGCAGCGGAAAGGCATAGGGAAAGACTGTGCCATCGACCGTCTCCGTCTTGCCGCCAGCGGGATCGATCAGCGGGATCTTGTCCGCTGCGGCCTTTTCGAGAAGGGCATAGGTCGCCGGCGTGCCGTGCGTGAAGAAGAAGGCAAGCGGCGAGCCGTCCTTGCCAGCCTTGACACGCTCATAGACCTCGACGGTGCGGTCGGGGCTCCATTCCGTTTCGAATTCCTCGTAGTTGAGCTTCACGCCCTCGACACCGCCCTCAACCTCGTTGATGTAGCGGAAATAATCGCGTTCGCCGGCCCACCAGAGCTCGCCGGAGGAGGCGTATGCACCGACGCGGTAGGTCGGCAGGGGAATATACTGGCTGACATCGGCGGCGAAGGCCGGTGCGACACCGGAGAATACAGTACCCGCGAGGAGCGCGGCGACAAGCAATCGTTTCATGGTTTCAACTCCTGGGTTCACGATGGGACGGATTCATGATGGGAAGAGACGGCGGCGGGCGCCCGGTGCCCGCCGTAATCCGAGTAGCCGCGACAACCCCTCCGGTTCCTTGATGAGGAACCAGATGATGAGGATGCCAAAGATTGCCTTCTGGGTGTTCTGGAGCAGCCCGGCGTCGACATGACCGCTGAACAGGTGCTGGAACAGCCAATCGAGCGCCAGCGGAAGCAGGCTGACGAAAGCCGCGCCGAGATAAGCGCCACGAATGGTGCCAAGGCCACCGATAATGATGATGAAAAGAATCTGGTAGGAGCGGGTCAGACCAAAGCTCTGAACGCTCGCCGATCCGAGATAGGCAAAGGCCCAGAGAGCCCCGGCAATACCGAGGATGAAGCTCGATACGGCGAATGCCTGAAGCTTCGCCCGCAGCGTCGGCACGCCGATCACGGCCGCGGCCGTGTCCATGTCGCGGATAGCCATCCAGTTGCGGCCCGTCTGGCTGCGCACGAGATTGAAAGAGAGCAGCGTCAGCAGCCCTACGATGCCAAGCGTGAGAAAATAGCGGCCGTGCGGGCTGTTGATATCCAGACCAAAGAAGGAAAGGCCGTGCGGCAGAGCGATCGTCGCAGATGAATTGCCGTTGTAGAACCACGGAAACTTCAGGAAGAGCCACTCGAAGAAGAACTGTGCGGTGAGCGTGCTGACGATCAGGTAAAAGCCCTTGATGCGCGTGGACGGCAGGCCGAAGGCAAGCCCGACCGCCCCAGCGATGAGGCCCGAAACGACAAGCGCAAACGGCAGGGGCAGATCCGGCACCCGCAGCTGCAGGGAAAACGTCGCATAGGCGCCGACCATCATGAACGCACCGGCGCCAAGCGAAAGTTGCCCCGCATAACCGGTCACCAGGTTGAGACCGAGCCCGGCCAGAGACAGGATGAAGAATGGCACGATGATGGCGTTGATCCAGTATTCGGATGCGAGAAAGGGCGCCGCGAAAACGAGAGCAAGCAGTCCCGCGCCGGCCACGGCTTTCAGCCCGATACTCTCCAGCGGCGCCGGTGCGGCGCGCAAACCTATCTCGGACATCGGTCAGACCCTTTCGATTTGTCGTTCGCCGAACAGACCGGCCGGGCGGAAGAAAAGAAAAACGAGCGCCAGCGCGTAGGCGAACCAGGGTGTGATGCCGCCGCCGAGATATGGGCCGATATAGGTCTCGGCCAGGCTCTCCCCCGCACCGACGATCAGACCGCCGACGATGGCGCCGGGGATCGAGGTAAAGCCGCCGATGATGAGGACCGGAAGCGCCTTCAGCACCACCAGCGAGAGCGAGAACTGTACCCCTTGGCGCGCGCCCCACAGGAGCCCGGCAACAAGCCCTACGATGCCGGCGACCGCCCAAACGATCTGCCAGATACGATTGATGTCGATGCCGAGCGAAAGTGCTGCCCGCGTATCGTCGGCAACGCCGCGCAACTGAATGCCGATGCGCGTCCGGTTGAACAACAGCGACAGGACGACGACGATCGCAAGAGCAACACCGGCAGCGATCAGATCGAACTGGCTGATCATGATATCACCAACGAAAATCGGCAGATCGTCGATCCCGAGGTTCAGCGCCCGCACCTGGGATCCCATGATGCCTTGAGCGACACCTTCCACCACATAAGACAGACCGAGGGTTGCCATGAACAGCGTCATCGGGCTCCGATTGGTCAGCGGTCGCAACAGCAGTTTTTCGATGGCAATTGCAGTCAGGACCAGCAGAGCGATCGTCACCACGATCGCTCCGAGCGCCGGCACGCCCTGATCGGTCAGCGTCACGTAGGTGAGCGCCCCGAAGAGGAGAATGGATCCCTGCGCATAGTTGAAGACGCCGGACGCCTTGTAGATCAGCACGAAGCCGATCGCGACCAACGAATACATTGTGCCCGCGAGAAGGCCGCCGATCAGTGTTTCGAGGAACATGTTCATGCGGCAACCTCCTTGCGATCGGAGCCGAGGTAGGCAGCGATGACATCGGGGTTGTCGCGGATCGTTTCCGGCAATCCGTCGGCGAGTTTTCGACCGTAATCGAGCACGACGACATGATGGGCGAGCTTCAACACGATGCCGATGTCGTGCTCGATCAGCACGATGGTCAGCTTGAGCTCCTTGTTGAGGCGCGCGATAACGGCTGCGATTGCCTGCTTTTCCTCAGAATTCATCCCGGCCAGAGGCTCGTCGAGCAGCAATAGCCTCGGTGTGCCAACGATGGCCCTCGCGATCTCGACCTTCTTCTGGACGCCGTAAGGCAACGTTCCGACAATCGTGCCGGCATGTTTATCGAGGTCGAAGAGATGGAGCACGTCCCGCGCCCGTTCACGAAACTGCCGCTCCTCCTTCAATGCACGGGGAAACCGAAAGGCCTCTTCAAGGAGCGTCACCCGCGAATGCCGGGAAAGACCTGCAATTACATTGTCGAGGACGCTCATGCCGGAGAAGAGGGCATTGTTCTGGAATCCCCGGCCAATCCCCCTTCGGGCCGCCTCCAGCGGCTGCATCCGCCGGAAGTGTTCGCCCTCGAAGACGATTTCGCCGGAATCCGGTACATAGACGCCGTTCAGGATGTTCAGAAGCGAACTCTTGCCGGCGCCGTTCGGGCCGATCAGCGCGCAGATCTCCTGACGCTCCACCTGAAACGTCAGATCGGAAATCGCCTTGACGCCCTTGAAGGACAGCGACACATTTCTGATTTCCAGTGCGGGTCTGATTTCCAGCGTGGGAACCGCGGACGTGTTCATCGGTTCATGACTCCGTCATTCCTTCGTAAGACAGGCAAAAGCCATCCTTCGCCAGAATCGTTTGATTGTGGCGGTAGCCTTGCCTGCAAGGGGATCTTTCGCCGGGCGCCTCGGCGGATAGGAGGACCAGTTTACATCAGGCCGCCTCGCCGGAGGCCTTGTGTGCCTCCTCGCGCTTCACCCGTTCGATGTCGCGGAATCTGTGTGCCGGATGGCTCTCCGGCAGATAAGGGCCTTCGCCGAACAGCTTGTCGCGAAGCGTGCCTTCCCTGTAGCCGGTGGCATAGACGCCGCGTTTCTGCAGCTCCGGCACCACATAGCCGATGACATCAGCAAACGTGTCGTGAGCGAGCGCGTAGGCGAGATTGAAGCCGTCGATATCGGTCTCCTCCACCCATTCCTGCAGCAGATCGGCGATCGTCGATGGCGATCCGACAAACAGCGGACCGAGACCGCCGATCCCGCCCCATTTTGCCAGCTCCTCGATCGTCCAGACCTTGTTGCCTTCCGACAGATGCTCGACGGCTGAAATGATGGCGTTGGTCTTGACCTTCTTGACCGTATCCGTTGGCTTGTAGCGACCAAAATCGATACCCGTCCAGCCGGACATCAGCACCAGAGAGCCGTCATACGAGGAATAGCTGGCGTATTCCTCGTATTTCGCCCGCGCCTTCTCGTCGGTCTCATCGACGATGATTGTCGCCATGGCGTAGATCAGCACCTTCTTGGGATCGCGTCCCTGTGCGGCCGCGCGCTGGCGAATATCGGCGACATAAGCGCGTGTCGCATCTTTGAGCGGCGTCGAAATGAAGACGCACTCGGCGTGACCGGCGGCAAACTGTTTGCCGGGCCCGGAGGCGCCGGCCTGGAAGAGAACGGGCGTGCGCTGCGGCGATGGTTCGCACAGATGATAGCCCGGCACGTCGAAATACTGGCCCTTGTGGCCAATCTCGTGAATCTTCGAGGGATCGGCGAAGATACCGCGCTCCTTATCGCGGATAACGGCCCCTTCCTCCCAGCTTCCCTCGAAGAGCTTGTACAGAACTTCTACATATTCCGTCGCAACGTCATAACGATTGTCATGCGACCGCAGGCCGCCCTGGCCAACATTCTTCGCGCCGCTTTCCAGGTAAGACGTGACGATATTCCAGCCGACGCGCCCCTTGGTATGATGATCCGCCGTCGAAAGCCGGCGTGCGAACGTATAGGGATGCTCGAAGCTCGTGGAGGCGGTAATGCCGATACCGAGATGCTGCGTCGCCAGCGCGATGGGATTGGCAAGCTGCAAGGGATCGTTGACCGGAATCTGAACGCCCTGCAGCAGTGCGTTGTCGAGATTGCCCTTGTAGACGTCGTAGTAGCCGACGACGTCGGCAATGAAGATGGACTCGAAAAAGCCGGTCTCCAGCAACTTGGCGAGGTCCGTCCAATATTCGAGGTCCTTGTATTGCCAGGACCGGTCACGCGGGTGACGCCACAGCCCCGGCGACTGATGGCCCACGCAGTTCATTTCGAAAGCGTTGAAGCGTATGGTTTTCGTCATTGGCGTTCCCGCAGCGTGAATTGCAACGGGACACTAGAAGGTCACAAACTGCGAAGGTAGGAAATCTATTATTTTTATAGAATTTATAGAGGTATAATTTTGCGTGAATATATGGGAGAGTCTTCCGTAAATTTCGAATTCATCCGCCTGCCGCCATGGTTGCTCCTTACGGGACCGACACAACCGAAGCTCAAGATCGTCACATGCTCGGCCAAGCCGCCTCTGAAAAAATCGTCACTGTCTGTGCCTGCCGTAACTTCCCCCGAGCGGGAAAACAGTCGCGAATTTTCGCAGACCGTCCGAAAACTCCAGCACGCGAAACGAGATCGACTTAACGGCACACCATGTCGCCTGACTTCTCGTTGAAACCGAAGGCGCATTTTTTCAGAATTCTGGGTGATGCGGGGTTGGGTGCGCGCCCCGCCTTAGAACCTGCTTCGCAAATGGTTCAACGATATCCACATCGTGCACGACGTCTGGTGAACATGTGGATTCTCGCCCGATCGAGGAGCACAACGGCGCGTAGAGCCTGATGCGCGAGACCTCTCAGCAAAACCCGTTCAGTTTAAGGATCTTATGGGCTTCGATCGATGCGCGAAGCTCGTCCTCGGAGGTGCGGTTTCCCTGGTTGGCGTCAGGGTGGTGCATTTTGAGCCTTTCCTTGTAGCGGCTCTTGATTTCCTCCGGCGTCGCATCCGGTGAAAGGCCAAGCGTCTCGAAAGCCTTGGCTTCGAGCACCTTGAGTTTCCGCACCTGTAGCTCAGCCTTTTGCGCCTGGCGCTGTGTGGCGTTTCTGCGGGCATTCAATGTCTTGGCAGACCCGGAGCGAACCGTGGACGGGATCGGAATTTCGGTGGCCTGGTTGACGGTAGTCCCCCAGGTCGGACGACTGCCGGTCGTCGCTTCCTTCTGGTAGCGGGCGATTTCCGCGTCGGATGGACCCGTCGTGAAATTGTATCCCTTGTTGTATTCCGTCACGTGCCGAAGACAGAAGAACAGATACAGACCTTCAGCATCCCGGCCGACAGGCGCGCGGTGCGTACCAGTCTTGTCGCAGCCATCCCATTGGCATTTTGGCCCGGTGGGCTCGCTGGTGGGAGCTGCCTTTTTGCGAGCGGATTTAAGGCCCACGAATATTTTCGAATCAAGCGTCATGCCACCTGTATAGAAGGCAGTGCGGCATTTCGGCAAGAATGGGCGCGTCGGGCAATTCGGGATTTTTAACGACCCACCGATATTACCACACATTCGTCAAACACATCTGATCCACTTGCACCGGCTGACAGGTGCTCTTGCCCCAACATCTCTTTAACCAAGATGCTCGCAGCGAAGCGTTTCTCATTTGAGAGGGTATAACGTTTTGTGGGGTATTCTGTGTGGAACCACGCTCAAAGCGCAAGCAGCGCAGCCCTTTGCCAACAAACGGACACGGTGGCCAGCTTCAATCACCAAGCACAAAGCGACCGTGACGTTGGCGCCAAACGTGCCGTTTCAATTTTACGCCAGCACAGGCTGTCCATGCGCGGGTAGATTTCGTTCGTCCAATCGGCGTTTCGACGCAATTGCTCCTGATAGCGCGATACGCTCGCCTCGTTCTCATGGCATTCGAACCAGACCAGAACCGTCTCTCCCTCACGAACCGGAAGTCTGCGAAAACCATTCATACTTTGCTCCGTGACAAACACGGCATCAACCCGAGCGCCGGCTGCCTGGATCACCGGCAGCGCGCGATCAAAAAAGAAGTCGGCAAAATCACCCTCTGTTGCCGGCGCCAGCGAACAGCTGTTCACAATGACAATGCCTTTCGCGTCGAGCCGACCGGTCTCCTGTTGTCTGTGCAGGTTGTGCGCGAACGGCTGCAAAGCGCCCGCCGATTTCAGAAGCAGCACGTTGTCGGAGTTGAGCATCGTCGCGTTGGCCGCCGGTCCGTGCGTTTTCCAGATCGGACCCGAATAGAAAGATCGCAGCGCTTCCGTTCGTGCCTCCATACCCCGAAAGGAGCGCACCCAGACAAAAGCATCAGGATCCTCAAGATCGCGAAACTCGCCCTCGACACGCATGCCGAGCGCCTCCTGCGGCTCGACGAACTCCCTGTCAAACAGGCCGATCAGCGGCTCCCGCCCTGCGGGGAGCAGCCTGTAGCGACGAAGTTCAAATACGGTATGTGTTTCCATTTTTTCTCCCAACAGGTCAATCATCCTGTTTTAATAACAGGGCGATTGACCTGTTTTGTCAAGATGCTATTGTGGAAGAAATTGCATTGGAGTTGCACGATCGGAAACAGAAGGACCAATGACCCTCAGGGTGTGCGTCGCCGGATTGTCGACACGGCGTATGACACGTTCGTCCGGCAGGGCTATATCGCAACCGGAATGCTGGAGATCCGCGAAAAGGCTTCGGTATCCGGTGGCGCGATGGCGCATCATTTTCCGGCAAAGTGCCAGTTGGGATTGGCGGTTATCCGCGATCGGGTGACCCAGGCTGTTCGGCAGACATGGATCGAGCCGCTGGATGTTTCTCTCGATGCGCCGGCGGCCATTGATCTCATTTTCGGAAATATCATCAGTGAACTGACATATAAGGGCTCGGTTTCCGGCTGCCCACTCAACAATATGGCGATGGAAATCTCCCACCACGACCCGGAAATGCGTGCTGCCCTCAGCGAAATTTTTGCCGCCTGGCACGATGCATTGTCTGCAAAATTTCAAGCGGATGTGGCAGCAGGACGCACCGTCGGCATGAACCCGAACAGTCTTGCGACGCTGGTCATCGCCCTCTACTCCGGTGCCATGGCGATTGCAAAAACGCGGCAAGATGTTGGCGCACTCATCGACTGCCGAACGGAACTCGCGGCGCTTCTGGCCTCGAAATATCGCATGCAATAACTCCTGCACGTGCGAATGCAGAGCCCGCTTGTGATTGGAGCGGTTCGAGTGCTCGGCTCAGCAGTTTCAAAATGAACCGAATAGATTACAAAGCATTGAAATCAATACGCTTTATATCGCTCCGACTGTCACCTTGTCATATCCGTCATCTGGCGATGCACGGGTTGTTTGATAGATAGCAGTCCAGCCGAAAAATGCGATGGCACGCGATGAGCCCGTCGCGCGTCGACTGCGATGAAACACCGCTCCTTGTTAACCTTCTGTTAACCATTTCCTCACTACACCGAGGCAACAGAAAATTTACCAAGTTGAATGATGTGTTAACTCAATCTCGGCCAATCCGTCTCAAGGGACGCTCATTCCTTGCGCTTGCCCTGACGCCCGAACTGCCGTTCGACGACTGGCTTGTGCAGCTCGACGCGCTTGCTGGCCGTTCCGCCGGGTTTTTCCTCCGGCGTCCAATTGTCCTGGATGTTCAAGGGCTTGAGATCGATCGAACACAATTGCGCGATCTTGTCAGCCAGCTGGGCGCGCGCAATGTCAGAGTGATGGGGATCGAAGGAGCCCGCTCCTCATTGCTGGGCCCGGACCTGCCGCCGGCGATGAAGGATGGGCGGGCTGCTTCGGACCTTGAATTGCCGACCGGCGAGGAAGCACAAACAGCAGCCCCAAGTGAGAGCGTTGTTGTCTCTGGGCCACCCTTGGCAAAGGCCATGCCGTCGATCGTGGTGAGCCAGCCCGTTCGTTCAGGGCAGTCGCTCCTCTACCCCGAGGGCGACGTCACCATCGTCGGTTCGGTTGCATCCGGTGCGGAAGTCGTCGCCGGTGGATCTATCCATGTCTACGGCGCGCTCCGGGGGCGGGTGATGGCAGGCACGATGGGGAACGCCTCGGCACGCATCTTCTGCCGCAAGCTTGAGGCAGAACTGATCGCGATCGACGGCTTCTATCAGACCGCCGAGGACATGGAGGCGGGTCTGCGTGGAAAAGCGGTCCAGATTTGGCTCGAAGGCGAAACGATCAAAATAGAAGCGCTCGGCTAAACCGAAGGCGTATTCCTATTTCATTAGAGAGGTACACATGGGCAAGGTAATCGTGGTTACGTCCGGCAAGGGCGGCGTCGGCAAGACGACATCGACCGCAGCATTGGGTGCTGCCCTCGCACAAGGCGGCGAAAAAGTCGTGGTCGTCGACTTCGACGTCGGCCTGCGCAATCTCGACCTCGTCATGGGTGCGGAAAGACGCGTGGTCTATGATCTCGTCAATGTCATTCAGGGCGAAGCCAAGCTGACACAGGCGCTGATCCGCGACAAGCGCGTGGAAACACTCTACCTGCTCCCGGCCTCGCAAACCCGCGACAAGGATAATCTCACGCCCGAAGGTGTCGAGAAGGTTATTGCAGCACTCAAAAGTGCTTTTGACTGGGTGATCTGCGATAGCCCTGCGGGCATCGAACGCGGCGCGACGCTCGCCATGCGTCATGCCGACATCGCGATCGTCGTGACCAATCCGGAAGTGTCCTCGGTGCGCGATTCCGACCGCATCATCGGCCTGCTCGATTCAAAGACGCTGAAAGCCGAGAATGGCGAACAGATGGAGAAGCATCTCCTTCTCACCCGTTACGACCCGGTTCGCGCCGAGCGCGGCGACATGCTCAAGGTTGACGACGTTCTCGAGATCCTGTCGATCCCGCTTCTCGGCATCATTCCGGAAAGCATGGATGTCTTGCGCGCATCCAATGTCGGTGCACCTGTCACCCTGGCAGATGGCCGCAGCGCCCCTGCGATGGCCTATTTCGACGCTGCACGCAGGCTCAAAGGCGAAGTCCTGCCCGTCACCATTGCCGGCGACAAGCGGGGTTTCTTCGGCAAGATCTTCGGAAGGAAAGCGGCATGAATCTTTTCCGTTTGTTTTCCAAACCGCAGTCCGCACCGGCTGCTCGCGAGCGTCTGCAGGTCCTGCTGGCCCACGAGCGCGCCTCGTCCGGCGATTCGGACCTTGTCACCAAGTTGCGCGACGAGATCCTCCGCGCCATCTCCAAGCACATGCAGATCGATAGCGACAAGGTCAGCGTAAAGCTGGAGCGCGGCGCCCAGGTCTCAACGCTCGTCGTGGATGTTGAAATTCCTTTCGATGCTTCGAAGAAGGCAGCCTAGGGGCCGTACCGGAGCATGCCGGCAAACCCGGTCATTTTGGCCGGGTTTGTCTTGTAGGGATACGAGTGTGGTTTGAATACCATCTGAGCCCCTCCTGCGTAGCCAGACGGGCGACGGGCGCAGTGCATTCCCGGGCAGTGGCCTCTCACGCCACCTGCCGCAACGCCGGATCTGGAATCGGGACCGCAGCCATCAAAGCCTGCGTATAGGCATCCTGCGGGTTCTCGAAGACTGCGCGGCGCGATCCCATTTCGACGATACGTCCCGAACGCATGACGGCGACATTGTGCGACATGCGCTCGATCACCGCCATGTCGTGGGAAATCAGCAGATAGGCAAGCCCCATGGTTTCCTGCAGCTCCAGCATCAGGTCGAGCACGCGGGCACGCACGGAGACGTCGAGAGCCGCCACACTTTCGTCGGCGACGATCAGCTTTGGGCCCAGCGCCAGCGCGCGGGCAATGCAGATACGCTGGCGCTGGCCGCCGGAGAATTCGTGCGGATAACGGCTGGCGGCATCCGGCTGCAAGCCGACGCGGCGCAAAAGGTCGGCGACACGGTCTTCCCGTTCGCCCTTGTTGGCCAGACCATGGATGATCAGCGGCTCGCCGATCGCGGCACCCACCGCCATGCGCGGATCGAGCGAGGCGTAGGGGTCCTGGAAGATCATCTGGGCGCTGCGCCGCACCGGCCGCATCTGGCGCTGGCTGAGGCCGCCGATATTCTGGCCGTCGATGACAACGTCGCCGGTGAAGGGAATAAGGCCGAGCACGGCCTTGCCGGTGGTGGATTTTCCCGAACCGCTTTCGCCGACAAGGCCGAGCGTCTGGCCGGGCAGGATCTCGAAGGAGACGCCGCTGACGGCGGAAGCGGGCGGCTTTTTGCCCGAAAGCCAGCCGGTGGCCTTGCCATAGGTGACGTCCAGTCCGCGCACGGTCAGCACCGGCGTGCGATCGAGCTGCGGCGCATCCACCGTTGTCGGGCTGATGCGCGGCGGGCCATCGGTGCCGGCATGGGCACCGAGACGGGGTACTGCCGCCAGGAGGTCCTGTGTGTAGCGTTCCTTCGGAGCGTTGAAGACCGGCAGGGCATTGCCCTGCTCGATGATGCGGCCGGCCTGCATGATGACCACACGGTCGGCCATCTGGGCAACGACGCCCATGTCGTGGGTGATGAGGATGATCGAGGCGCCGAATTCGCGCTTCAATTCGTCCATCAGCTTGAGGATCTGCGCCTGTACCGTGACGTCGAGCGCCGTCGTCGGCTCGTCGGCGATCAGCACCTTCGGCCGGCAGGAGAGCGCCATGGCGATCATCACCCGCTGGCGCATGCCGCCGGACAGTTCGTGCGGAAACTGTTTCAGCCGTTTGGCAGGTTCGGTGATGTGCACGGCGTCGAGCATGCGCAGCGCGACAGCCTCGGCACTGCCGCCTTCCGATCCCTGATGCTCGCGGATGGCCTCGGTCAGCTGCGCGCCGATCGACATCACCGGGTTGAGCGAGGTCATCGGCTCCTGGAACACCATGGCGACATCGCCGCCGCGCACGCTGCGCATGGCATGGTTGGAGAGACGCGACAACTCCCGCCCTTCCAAGGCAATGCTGCCCGATGCGATCTGCAGCGAAGCCTTCGGCAGCAAGCCCATAATGGCAAGCGAGGTGACGGATTTGCCCGATCCGCTCTCGCCGGCAATGCAGAGCGTTTCGCCAAGTTTCAGGTCGAAGGTGATATCGTCGAGCACACGCCGCAGCCCTTCCGGCGTGCGGGCATCGACGCAGAGCCTGTCGACAGTCAGAACCGTTGGGGTAGCAGCTGGAAATGTCACGCGAACACGATCCTCGGGAAATAGAAGGAAACCACCCAGTTGGGCATGTCGACGATCTCGCTGATCCGCAAATCGCCACAGACCGAGCAGAGCATATAGGCGTCGACCGGGTTCATGCCGTGTTCTGCGACCAGCAGATCGATCATCCGCATGACGCTTTCGCGGGCGCCGGTCATGAGGTCGGGGCCGATGCCGGTGGTGACCTCATAACCCATTCCGTCGAGATGGCGGGTAACCGGCTCGGTGGTGGTAAAGCGCGGGCTCTGCAGGCGCGCGTCCTTGACCAACTCGATCGTCGCCTCGACTTCCATCTGGCTTTCGATCGCCGTGCCGCAGACTTCGCCGTCGCCCTGAGCGGCATGGGTATCGCCGATCGAGAAGAGCGCGCCTTCGACTTCGACGGGGAGATAAAGCGTCACGCCCGAGGTCAGGTCGCGGATATCGAGATTGCCGCCGACCCGGCGCGGCGGCACGACCGAATGCAGGCCGGGCTCGGCCGGCGCGACGCCAATCGTGCCGGCAAAGGGTTTCAGCGGCACCTTGCCGCCGGGGCCGTAGAGCGACGGTGCCATGGTGCTGGCATCATAGGACCACATATGTAGCGCCGGGTCCTTGAACTGATCGGCCAGAAGCCCGAAACCGGGAATGTTCGCCGTCCAGCCGATACCGGAGGGAATGAAGCGGCGGATCGTCACTTTCAGCGCATCGCCTGGCTTGGCACCTTCGACATAGACCGGACCCGTCACTGGATTGATCTTGTCAAAATCAAGCGCTGCCAGCGTCTCCAGCGTAGAGCCAGCACCGAGCTGGCCGCCGGAGGAATCCAGGCATTCGAAATGGATCGTCTCGCCCGGCTTGGCGATCAGCGTCGGTTCGAAATCCTTGTTCCAGCCGAAATGATGCTTGGCACGGTGGATAGTATGGGTGCAGGCGACGCACATTGGTTGTTCTCCCATAATATGATCTTGGCGGATTGCCCCTCACCCCAACCCTCTCCCCGCAGGCGGGGAGAGGGTTGGGGTGAGGCCGCCGCTTGTCCCTTCTCCCGTTTACGGGGAGAAGGTGGCCGATAGGCCGGATGAGGGGCCACCCCACCCCGATGTTTACTGCTTCACGAAGATCGCGTCGTAGTTGATGACGCGGGTCGGATCGACGTAGATGTCACCGGAACCGCCCATGC
Organism: Pararhizobium polonicum; assembly: GCF_001687365.1. Lineage (GTDB taxonomy): Bacteria > Pseudomonadota > Alphaproteobacteria > Rhizobiales > Rhizobiaceae > Pararhizobium > Pararhizobium polonicum. The sequence continues at coordinate 232,444 of NZ_LGLV01000006.1, read as the reverse complement.
GCGGCGACTTGGCGACGACGCGGCGTTCGTTGGTCAGCGGGATCCACGGCGCGTCGGCCATGATGTCGGTGAAGATCTTGCCCCATTCGGCCTGACGCTCGGCAGCCTTGGCCGGGTCCGACATCGAGTCGGCGGCAATAGCGCGGGCATCGAGATCCTTGTTGCAATACCAGGACCAGTTCCAGCCGCCCTGAACAGCGCCGGCGCAGCCGAGGATCGGGCCGTAGAAATTGGACGGATCCGGGAAGTCGGCGATCCAGGCCATGCCGCCCGACCAGATCATCGGCGCTTCGCCTTCGGTACCGCCAGCGGCAATCACGTTGGCCTGCGCCAGCGCGCGGACCTCGGCCTTGACGCCGATGGCGGCCAGATCCTGCTGGATCGCCTGGGCGATGCGCGGCTGCGGATCAGTGTTGGTGGAGTAGAGGATCGTTTCGAAACCATCCGGGAAACCGGCTTCCGCCAGCAGCGCCTTGGCCTTTTCGACATCGAAGGCATAACCGGTGAAGGTCTTGTCATAACCCGGCATCAACGGTGGCAGCGGCTGATTGGCGGCGGTCGCCCGGCCGTTGAGGATGCGGGTGATGCGCTCTTTATTGATCGCCATGTTCAGCGCCTGGCGCACCTTCACATTGTCGAGCGGCTTCACCTTGGTGTTGAGCGTGATGTAGCCGGTGTGGAGCTGCGCGCCGTCGACGATGATGTCGGCGCCCTCCGGCGAGTTCTTGATTTCGAGGAACTTTGCCGGCGGAATGCCGTCGCCGGCGATATCGACCTCGCCCTTCTGCAGGCGCAACAACGCCACCAGCGGCTCCTGGCCGACTTCGACGGTGAACTTGTCGATGTGCGGCATGTCTTTCACAAAATAATCCGGGTTGCGCTCGAACACGAGGCGCTGGCCGACGGTCCATTCCTTCAGCACGAAGGTGCCGGAGCCCACCGGCTTCTTGCCAAAATCGCCGGCAGCGGCTTCGACGGCCTCCTTTGGAACGACGGAGGCGAAGTTGATGGCCAGCACGTGCAGGAAGGTCGCGTCCGGACGCGACAATGTGAAGACCACGGTCGAATCATTCGGGATTGCGATGCCTTCCAGCGTTGCGGATGTGCCGCCGGTGACTGCGTCAAAGCCCTTGATCGCGCCGAAGAAGCCGGCACCCGGGCCTTGCGTCTTCGGATCGACGGCGCGCTCGATCGAATATTTCACGTCCGATGCGACGACTTCGCGGCCGTTGGTGAACTTCACGCCCTTGCGCAGCTTGAAGGTATAGGTCAGCCCATCGGGCGAAACGGTGAAGCTTTCGGCAAGCGACGGGACCAGGTCCGGAGTGCCGGGCGTATAGTCCATCAGCCGCGAATAGAGGCTCTTGATCATCGACCAGTTGACCCAGTCATAGCCTATGGCCGGATCGAGCGTGGCGATGTCGTCTTTGTAGGTGATGACGATGTCGCCGCCCTGCTTGATGGCGTCCTGCTGCGCGAAGGCATTAAGCGGGATGAAGGCGAGCGCCGCCGCTATTGTGGTGTTTCGAAGCCAGCGTTTGAACATTTTTAAGTTCCCCTTTTTGGTTGCTGATGTGAACTAGCGCGCACGGATGCGCGGATCGATGAGCGGTGCGATGACATCCGCGACGAGATTGCCAAGCACGATGGCGAGCGCGGACACGAGCGTGACGCCCATGATGATCGGAATGTCGACCTGCTGGATCGCCTGCCAGGCGAGCTGGCCGATGCCCGGCCAGCCATAGACGGCCTCGACCACCACCACGCCGCTCATGAACTGGCCGATATCGATGCCGATCATGGCGATAACAGGCAAAAGCGCGTTCGGCAGCGCATGGCGAAAGATGATGCGGGCAGACGACAGGCCCTTGGCGCGGGCAGTACGGACATAGTCCTGATTGAGCACATCGATCATCGCCGAGCGCACCATGCGCGCATACCAGCCGGCCCCGAGAATACCGAGCGTGGTCGCCGGCAGAATGACATGAGCAAAGGTGCCGAAACCACTCATCGGGAACCAGGCGAGCGTCACCGCAAAGACGTAGAGAAGCAGGAGGGCCGCAACGAATTGCGGTGCCGAAACGCCGACGAAGGACGCCATCATCACGAAGCGGTCGACCGGCCCGCCACGGCGCACAGCAGCGATAACGCCGAGCAAAAGGCCGAGCACCACCTCGACGAAGATACCGGCCGCCATCAGGATCAGCGTTGCCGGAAGCCGGGCCGCGATCAGCGCGCCGACATCGGTTTTCTGCGCATAGGAGCGGCCGAGATTGCCCTCGGCAAGGCCCTTCAGATAGGTCCAGAACTGTGCCAGCAGCGGCTGATCAAGGCCGAGTTCATGGCGGATATTGGCAACCGTCTGCGCCGTGGCGCTGCGGCCGGCAATCATCCGGGCGGGGTCGGCGGGCAGCGCATAGAGCAAAAGGAAGGTGATGGCCGCGACGCCAAAAAGGATCAACGCCGTCTGAACCAGCCGCCGCATCATGAGAAAGATCATCTCAGCCCCTCCCGCGCTGGGTCGGGTCGAGAATATCGCGAAGGACATCGCCGACCAGATTGAAGGAAAGCGCGGTCAGAAGAATGACGGCACCGGGGATGAAGACCAGCCAGGGGGCTGCCTGGAAATAGCTCTGGCTTTCGAAGATGATATTGCCCCAGGAGGGCGTCGGCGGCTGCACGCCGATGCCAAGGAAGGACAAGGTTGCTTCCAGAAGCACGGTGGTTGCGATGCCGAGCGTGCCCCAGACGATCGCCGTCGGCATCAGATGCGGCAGGATGTGATGAAACAGGATGCGCAAGTGACCAGCGCCCAGAGAGCGTTCCGCCAGGATGAAATCGCGCTCCACCAGTCCGCGGGTCTCGGTATAGACGATGCGTGCCACCTGAACCCAGTTGACCAGCGCAATCACCATGGCGACGATCCAGAGGCTGGGACGCAACAGTGCCGCCAGCACGATGGCCAGAAGCAGGGCCGGAAAGGCCATCATCAGATCGGTGAAGCGCATCAGCGCATTGCCGACAAGGCCGCGCATATAGCCCGACAGGATGCCGATCAGAAGCCCGATCGCCACCGCGATGCCATTGGCGACGAGGCCGATAACCAGCGAGGTCCGTGCGCCGAACAGCAGCCGCGAAAACAGATCGCGGCCGAGCGTATCGGTGCCGAGCAGGAACTGTGCGCTCGGCGGCATTGGCGCGCCCTCCAGCGTCAGCCCGTCGAACATCTGTTCATCGGGGTTGTAGGGCGCGATCAAGGGTGCTGCGACCGCCATGAAGATGAGGAGGGCGACGATCGCCAGGCCGAACAGTGCCGATGGCTGGCGGACCATGCTTTTCAGTATCCGCATCAACCGGCCTCCGGCAACGGTTCGGCACCGCCGAGAATGGAGGCTGCGACCTGCTCCATCGGCATCCGCCGCTGCATCGCGCAATTGCGCAGGATCGTGTAGGCTAATTCTTCGTCAACCTTGCGCACGGCAATGATGCGCTCGACGGCGGCATGGACGAGCGGCCGCAGGCGGACCCGCTCCTCCAGGTGCTTCATCTTGTCGATGACGGCCTTGCGCTCCTTGTAGATGCCGAGCGCCATGACGAGAGCCGGGTAGACGGCTGAGGAGGCAAGCGGTTTTGCGATGATCGCGCCGACGCCCTGTTCCATCGCCCAGGCAATCCGGCCCGGCGCTTCGGAGCCCAGCAGCGCCACCAGCGGGCACGGTGCATCCTCGCCGCTCCACGGCAACAGGCCGTCCCAGCCCTGGTCGGCATCGACCAGCACGATATCGGGCAGATCGCGCGCATCGAGCGGCTGCCATTGCACGGTCACCTGCAAGCCGATCAGCTTCAGCTGGCGTGTCAGGCGTTCGGTATTGCTGTCTTCGCGGTGCAGGATCGTTGCACGCCAGCCGGCAAAATTCGGCGTCTCCCTCATGATACGATCCTCAACTTCGGCGGCAGGCGCGTTCGCCGGCCTGTGAGGTACGGATCGGCAGCGATGGCCGGCTGCGAAGCGATGATGTCGAAGCCGCCTTCTCCGTTGATCCGGCCGAGATGGAATGGAAGGGCGGCATGCCGGGTTTCGGGGCTGATCAGGATCGGTCCGAGAACGGTCGCAAATGGCGCGGCCGACAGCAGCCGCGACACCGCGGCCGGATCGTCCGTTCCGGCGGCGATGATCGCTTCGGCGCAAAGCTTTACGGAGGCGTAGGCGCTGGCAAAGACGCTGGAAATACGACGGCCGGAGCCGAAACGGCCTGCCACCTGCGCCTTGAAGGCCGTATTCTCTGGTGTGGTAACCGTGTCGAAATAGGCCGCGGCACAGAGCTGGCCGGTGGCAACGCCAAGGCCGATATCGGGGAGTTCGCATTCCTGCAGGTCGCAGCTGACGACCGGGCAGTTCTCTGGGCGGAAGGCGGGATCGCGTGCGCCCAAAGCGCGGATGGCCGTGAGAAAAGCGTAGCTCGACGGGCCGACGAGATTGTTGAGGATGAAGCTTGGGCGGCGCTGCTCGATATCGAGCACGATCCGCTCCACCGCGGTCTCTTCCAGCGGCAGGTAGCGCTCGCCCAGCACCTCGCCGCCGGCGTCGTCGATCAGTTCGCGGGCAAGGCGGTTCATTTCCCAGCCCCAGACGTAATTGGCACCGACCAGATAGGGCCGTCGGCCGAAACGGGGGATCAGGTAGTCGAACAGCGGCAACAGATGCTGGTTGGGGCAGCCGCCTGTATAGATGACGTTGTCATTGGCCTCGAAACCCTCATAGGGGCACATGTACCAAAGCAGGCCATCATGCTTTTCGACCAGCGGGATGACCTCCTTGCGGGCAAGCGAAGTGATGGTGCCGATGATGTGCCGGCAGCCGTGGTCGCGCAGCATCGAGCGGGCGCCTTCGAGATAGGCCGCGATATCGGCATGCGGATCGATGAAGACCGGCTCGATGGCGTTTGCGTGGGTGGCGCGGATTTCCTCGATGGCAAGCTCGGCGCCATCACGTCCGTCCCGGCCCATCCCTGCATAGGGGCCTGTCGTCGAATAAAGGATGCCGATCCGCACTGTGTTTTTCATCGATCCGCCAAAAGCCAAAAACCCCATGACGCCGAGCCCATCAATGATGGGAAGCATCATGGGGCCAAACTGCCCGTCGACCATATGGTCATGTCAAAGGAAATATCTGCTCAATCCGAGAGCACGATTAAAATACGGGCAGACGATTGCTGTCAAGCGCGATTCGCTCGGGTGCGGAGGAATCGCTTCAGGTTATTTGGTGGCTCCGGGTGGGCAGGCGAATCCGTGCGCACCGCTCACTGACCTTTCTCCGACGCCGCACCATGCATGTTCGGCAGAGACGCAAAATCCGCCGGATGCGACCCGGCAGATTTCCATTGTGATTTGAGATCCGGATCTCAGGCAATTTGCCGCGCAACAATGCCGAGCGCCGAGGTGATCACGCGTGCAAATGTGAAAGCACCGAGACCATCGACATCACGCTCCGGCATGAACTCGACAAAATCCATCGCCGCGATCTTGCCGCGTCCCGCAGCTCCTCTGATGAGGTCGACCACCTGATAATAACTGAGTCCACCGGGGGCGCGGCCGATAACGCCTGGAACGAGCGAAGGGTCAAGCGCATCGGCATCGATGCAGATGATTACGTTGCTGCCTTCCGGGATCAGGTCCAGTGCAGCCTCGACGCCGCGCTTATGCAACTCGTAGGCAGGGATGAAATTGACACCCCATGCCACGGCATCCTCATAATCCTGCGTCGCGGCCGATCCGATGCCGCGCGCACCCACCTGGATAATGCGCTCGACATGCGGCATCTCCGATGAGCGACGCATGGTTGATGAGAGGCCCATACGCTCGCCCATATGAATTTCGCGCCAGTCGATATGCGCATCGATTTGCAGGATCGTGTATTTTCTCCCGTTGGCCTGCGCGCCGATCGCCTCGATCATCGGGATCGGGATGGAATCGTCCCCGCCGAGCAGAAAGGGAACAGCGCCGCGCTTCAGTACCTTCAACACCGCATCACGGATGATGCGCCGGTTTCCCTCTCCATCTTCCTCGTCATAAGGCAGATTGCCGCAATCGACGGCACGCAAGTGCGGCTCCGGAAAGACCTTGCCGCCATTGTCGAAATCATGACGGTCGACATTGGCCGTCAGCGAACCGGTTGCCTGGCGCAGGGCATCAGGACCGTTGCGGCAATAGGCTCCGACAGTCCGGTAGGACGTGCCGCACGGTGCGCCGATCAACGCAATCGGCGCGCTCAGCGTGTCGAGGTCGGTGCAGGCGTCGAGACCGAGAAATGTCGTGGTTTCCGATGCCGCGCCGAAGAGAGCGCCGAGATCTGCTTTTTGTTGCATTGGGATGTCCTCTGTTGTCTGTCGCCCTTTGCCGGGGCAGGTCTTTTGTTGTCTGTGGTTGCGGATATGCGATGTCAGCCGGTCCGGTGGTCGAGATAACCGGCCCATCGACGCTCGATGAGCTGAAATGCGCCGACCAGCACAAATGTCAGCACGAGATAGACGGCCGCCGCCGTGGCATAGGGTTCGAACTGGATGTAGTAGGTCAGCGTGATGTTGCGCGCGACACCGGTGGTCTCGAGCAGCGTGACGGTGCTTGCAAGCGATGTTGCCTGCAGCATCATGATCGTTTCATTGCCGTAGAGCGGTAGCGAACGCGTCAGCATCGACGGAATGAAAATACGGCACGCACGCGTCAGCGGCGACATGCCGTAGGCCCGTGCGGCCTCGACTTCACCGACCGGAATGTGGCGCAGTCCGCCGGCAAAAATTTCCGTGCTGTAGGCGGTGGTGTTCAGAACGAACGCGATCAGCACGCAGACAAGCGGGCTTGAGAGCCAGGACCAGACAACGCTCTCGCGAACCAGTTCGAACTGAGCGAGGCCGAAATAGATGAGAAAGAGCTGCACCAGCAGGGGCGTACCGCGAAAAACCAGCGCGTAAAGGAAGACAGGATATCGAATAGCGCGCGATTGACTGTTGCGCGCAAAGGCCAGCGGCACTGCGAGGAAAAACGAAATGGCGAGCGACGCCACCGTCAAGAGCAGCGTCAGTTTTGCACCATTGGCATAGAGGCCGAGATTTTCGGCAATGATATCCCAGTTCACCGCGAAAGCTCCCGTGTGCCACGCTCAAAACGTTGCGCAATCCGCATCAGAACGAGCATCGAAAGGATGGTGACGGTGAGATAGAAGCCTGCCGCGACCAGATAGAAGGTGAAGGGTTTTCCCGTCGCTTCCGCCGCACCCTTGGCCCGGAACATCACGTCCTGAAGGCCGATCAGCGAAACGAGTGCCGTCGCCTTGACAAGCACAAGCCAATTGTTGGTGAAGCCTGGCAGGGCGAGCCGGATCATCTGCGGCAGGACGATGTGGGTAAAGATGCGCCATGGGCGCAATCCATAGGCAACGGCCGCCTCGATCTGCCCCTTGGGAATATTCATCAAAGCGGCCTTAAAAGTCTCGGTCATATAAGCCCCGAAGATCAGGCCAAGCGTGACAATGCCCGCAAACAGCGGTGAGAACTCGACACGGATATCGAGATCGGCATTGTCCGCCAGCTGGTTGAGCAGCGACGGCAGGCTGTAATAGACGAGCAGCATCACCACGAGATCGGGGATGCCGCGCACGACAAAGGTGTAAACCTGTGCACCGGAGCGAAGAAACCTGCTGCGCGACAGCTTGCAATAGGCCGCCACGAGCCCGAGCAACGTCGCAAGGACAAGCGATGCGAAGGCCAGCAGCAGGGTAGTGACCCCTGCTGCCAGTATCGTTCTCGTGAAATCAGCAATCATGACCGCTTTATTCGCCGAAATATTTGGCGTTCAGCGCGGCAAGCGCGCCGTTCTCACGGACGATCGCCAGACCCTTGTTAATCGCGCTGACGAGATCCGTATTCTTCCTGTTGATGGCGATCGCGACACCTTCGCCAAACTCCTTGGCGTCCTTGCCAGTCAGTTGCGGACCGGTCAGTTCGAAATCCTTGCCATTGTCGGAATTGAGGAAGCTGTGGGTGATCTGCGCCTGATAGCTGATGTGGAGATCGGCCCGGCCGGCCGTCAGTTCAAGATATGGCGCGCTGCCGGTATCATAGCGCTTGATTGTGGCCTTCGGATAATGGCTGGTCACATAGGCATCCATCGGCGTTCCGGTCTGCACGGCAATTGTCTTGCCTGCGAGCCCTTCCGGCGTGAAATCGAACGCTGCCCCCTTCTTGGCGATGAAGCGGAAGATCGGGTGATCGTAGATATCGCTAAACGCAATCACCTGACGGCGCTTTTCGGTGACGGTCAGCTGCGAGATCAACGCATCGTATTTGCCGTCGATCAGACCGGGGATCATGCCGTCCCAGGCCGCATTGAAGATATCGCAGTTCAATTTGGCGGCCTCGCATATCGCCTGCATCAGTTCGACATCGTAGCCAACGAGCTTGCCGCTGGCATCGATCGATTCGAAGGGCGGAAACGTGGCGTCCGTCGCAATCCTGATCTGGTCGGCGGCATGGGATCCTGACGAGATCAGTGCGATCATCGTGGCGGCAAGAATGGATTTGACGGTAATTTTCATATCTCTGTCCTCTGGATGTTGATTGATAGTATTCTTGTGGTGCCCTGATCCGGCCGTCGCGAGAGGCCGCCGGCAAGGATTTGGTTAGTGCTTGAGGCGGCCCGCCATGAATTGCTGCAAGCGTTCACTGCGGGCGTTTGCAAACATCTCGCCCGGAGAACCCTGCTCCTCGATGGCACCATTGTGTAGGAAGACCACTTTGCTCGACGCTTGCCGGGCAAACCCCATTTCGTGTGTCACGACGATCATTGTGCGGCCTTCATCGGCCAGGGTCTGCATCACCTTCAACACTTCGCTGACAAGCTCGGGATCCAGCGCCGATGTCGGCTCGTCAAACAGCATGACGTCGGGTTCCATGCTAAGAGCGCGGGCGATCGCCACACGCTGCTGCTGGCCTCCGGAGAGGTGGGACGGATATTTGTGCAGCACGTCATACCCGAGACCAACCTTGGAAAGATTGGCCTTGGCACGGTCGATCGCATCAGCCCGCGAGAGACCAAGCACGCTCATCGGCGCCTCGATGACATTGGAAATGACGGACATATGCGACCACAGGCAGAAATTCTGAAACACCATCGCCAGCTTGCTGCGGATCCGCTGGAGCTGCGCCTTGTCCTTCGCCTTCAAAAGACCATCACGATCCGGCGCGGTCTTCAACATTTCGCCATCGATGACGATGCTGCCCGCATTCGGACGTTCCAGAAAATTCACGCACCGCAGGAAGGTGCTCTTGCCTGAACCGCTGGCACCGATGACGCTGATGACATCGCCAGCCCCGGCGGCAAGAGAGACCCCTTTCAGCACTTCCGTATCACCATAGGATTTGCGAATACCGGTGACAGCGAGCTTTTCCATCCTTCGTCCTCAACGCGCATCTGCGGCAGATCACGGTGACCTTGCCGGGAGGCCTCAGCCGTTTTGCCTGTTTGTTGCGCCAATTAAGGACATGATGGAAAAATCGGCAATTGATGAATTTTCACGGAATACATGACAATAAATCATGTATTCCGTGAGCCATCTGAGGAGATGGCAGCGAGAATTGCGACTTCATATGATGCATTCTCACGGGTGGCCGCCCGCCGGATGAGCAATCGCCGTGTCGAGAGCCGCACCACGGCCAAAACGCCCGAGCAGCCAGCGCAGGAAAAGACGGGTACTCGACCGCTGCAAACTTGCCGGACTGCACAGCACATGCCAGCCACCAAACGCATCGATCGAAAAAGGGAATGGCGCGAGCAGGGTTCCCGCAGCAAGATCAGAGGCCGAGAGCGTATCGCTGACCAGCGCCATACCGGTGCCGTTGATGGCCAGATCGATGGCCATGCCAAGGTCGCTGCAATAAAGGCCGCGCGAATAGGTCAGCGGATCCTGTGCACCCGCCTCGGCCAGCCATCGCCGCCACTCCGAACCATCGTCCCAGTGCAGCAACATCACGTCTTGCAGGTCCGATACCTTGGTGATGGTTTTGCCGATCCGGTTGAACAGCATGGGACTGCACACCGGGGTGATATTGACGGGCGCCAGCAACGTGGACCACTTGTCCGGCCACCCACCGCTGCCGAACAGGATACCGATGTCGATATCGGCAATCTCATGAATCCGCTGATTTTCCGAAAGCCGGATATGGCACTCCACGCCCGGATGGTCTTGGCAGAAATCCTTCAAGTGCTTGGCGAGCCACCCTCCCGCAAACATCGGAGGACAGGCTATATCGAGCTTGCCGCCCTCCTGTCCCGCCTCCGAAAGCCGCAAGGCCGCCGCGAAAATGTCCTGAAGCGCGGTAGCGACGGTCTTGGCAAAGACCTGGCCTGCCTCCGTCAGCACGACGCCTCGGCCCGCCCGGCTGAACAGATCGTAGCCGAGCGCACTTTCCAGTCTGCGTAACTGATGACTGACGGCGCTGTCGGTCAGATGAAGTTCAACCGCAGCCTTCGAGAGACTTTGGTGGCGTGCCGTCGCTTCAAACGTTCGCAGCGTTGGGAGGGGAAGATTTCGCAGATCACTCAATGTATTCGCGCCTCTTTGGCAGGTCAGTGCTCGCGATGTCCGTGGGGTTTAACAAACAGCGAGATGTAAGACCTGAAAACGATCGAAACCGAAGTCCCGCGACTTTGCTCCTCTCCCCCGGCATAGCTCGTTCGGATGCCTACGGGCTGACTCAATAGCGCTGCTCATATCGCATCTTGCGTCTTCCTGCCATCTGGCTTGCGCGGCGGATAGCAACGCCTGCCACATCAAGTCCCTCGTCGTATTTAGGGCAGGCGCTCCCCTGAACCGCTGACGTTCAGCGCAACGACGGGTTCGTTCGATTCTTCAGGGATTTCTGGATAGGTTGGAACAGGAAAAGAAACTCCGACGATCATAGCCACCAGAATGAGGGCAAGTTTCAAATGCCTCCTCGTCAAAGCTTTCTCACCTGAATATTCACCACTCCGAACGGATTGAATTTATACTCATCTTCCTCATACCGGGTGTCGTCGGATAGAGCCGCATGACGGGCCACCAAGGCTGCTTCAACACCTTTCCGTGTCATTTCATCGGCGAGATCGTCCATTAGAGCAGCAACCTTGAGCTGTTCGGCATTGGTTGACGGCTGCCGATCGTCTTTTCCATCAAAGGTGACCAGCGCATCAGGCAAGCCAACCAGATGAAACCCGACGCTGTCCATCCCCTTGATATCATCGCCGATGGGCCGGCGCGCAAAGGCCAAACGGCAGGCTCTCGCCAGCATCAACACATCACTGGACGCAGCCGCACTGCGCGCCTGCTCAAAAAGTTCTCTCCATCGCCGCACTCCATGGGCTACGCCGGCACTCTCGCCCTTTGCGGCAACTGCGCCGTGATCAAGCATGTATTGGACGAACATCAAGGCTTTTGCGGAGGTCGTTACCGTTGTTTCCGCCGTCATTGACGGACCAAGCACGTACAGAACAGCCCCATGCCCGGCGACAGCGTCTTCGTCAGTCTTCTGATAGGCATCGGGGTCGACGCGGTCCCAGCAAACATTGAACGATCGTTCCATCCGATCATCCGCCTCATTCTGCAAGCTCTCCTCATCAATGGAAAAATCATCACCAAACAGGCCGATGGCGGCGCGGGCGCTCTGCAGGAGCGTTGCGAGACCATCTTCTCCGCCAAGAAAACAAAGCACATGACGCGGTGTGTAACTGGAACGGAATACCGCAAATGCCGGCTGTCTGCTCGACGCCCTCCCGAGAGATGGCTTTCCCAGGATAAGTCCGCCCAGAAATGCAAGAACGCCGCGACGCACTGAATTCATACCAGTGTCCTACCGTTTCCAGCCAACGGACTTGAGGGTTTTAACAACACCATATCCAGGATTGGGCATATCGCATCCTCCTCAGTTTCGCTGCAACCCGATTTTCAACCCCAGTCAATCAAAACGACAGAAACAAAGCTTGCGACGATTACAGAAGCGAAACGGCGGTGACCACACGAACGATTCCGGCGAAGCGGCAGATATGCAAGCCGGCGTGCTGCAATGAGCAATATGCTCAAAAACAACATTCCAACGACAAAGCTGCCTACATCAACTCTATTTAGAGCGGGCCGAGGTAACGACCCCAGGGTACACAACCGACAACGCCCCCCTTTTCAAGGGCCGAACGTAAAGATGATCCTGATAGTAGTCATCCACCGGAAAACTACCGCGGCCTCATCCTGTGAAACTCCGTCACCGCCTGAAAATCAGCGACGAGTTGCATCAACTGCTCTTCGCTACCGTCACCGCCCATCAGCTGTGCGCCGATCGGAAGGTTGAGACTATCGACGCCGATCGGAAAGCTGATTGCCGGCAGCGCCGACAGGCTGGGGATGCAGGTAAAGCGCATATTGCCCGTCAACGTGCTCTCCTCGACATTGCCGAGCATGATCGTCTCCTGCCCGATGAGCGGCGCGGTGAACGGCAGGGTCGGTGTCAGGATAACGTCGACATTTTTCAGATGGCGGTCGATCTGATCGCGCAAATAGGTGCGGTAACGCTGCGCCTGCAGATATTCCACGGCGGTGAAGGTCATTCCGGCATGGAGCAAAATACGGACATCTTCTCCATACTGGGCGGCTTTATCGGCCAGCCACGGGGCATGAACAGCACTCGGCTCCGCGGCATCGACGATCACCTGCGCATCGACAGCGACATCAAGACCATCGATTGCCACGATCTCGATAATGGCGCCCATATCCTCAAAGGCTTTAACAAGCGCCCGGAACGCGGCCTCGACATCAGGCTGCAGATTTTCAAATCCATAGCCCTCGATCAGGCCTATACGCGCGCCTTTAAGCGATCTGGCTCCCCAGGCGACCTGACGTGCTTGGTGCGACAGAACAGAAAACACCGCCTGGCAATCTTCGGCGCTGCGCGCAAGCGGACCCACAGTGTCCATGCTCCAGGCCAGTGGAAACACGCCTTTTGTACTGATCTGCCCAACGCCGGGCCGCAGGCCGGTCACGCCGTTCATGGAGGCGGGAAGGCGCACGGAGCCACCGGTATCCGTACCAAGGGCGGCCATGACAGTACCCGCTGCGACCGCCGCGCCCGAGCCGCCGCTCGATCCCGCTGGGATACGCGCCTTGTCCCAGGGGTTTCGGCACTGCCCGAAATGTGGATTTGATGTCGTTCCGCCCCAGGCAAATTCGTGCATGTTGGTCGCGCCAATGATGATTGCACCCGCACGCTTCAGTCTTTGGGACACATCCGCATCCGAGCCGGCGATGTAATTTTTCAAGACCGCGCTGCCGGCGGTCATCGGCTCGTCCTTGACCGCGATGTTCGCCTTGACGGCGACCGGAATGCCATGAAGCGGCCCCAGATCGTAACCGTGGTCAAGCAGCGCCTGATGGGCGGAGGCAACGGCGAGGGCCCTGTCGCGATAGACGTCGCTGAACGCCACAAGGTCACGTGTCGCCTCCTCGTGGTCGAGGCAGTGTGCGACGAGATCCGTCAGAAGAATTTCACCGCTGCGAATAGCCTTGGCAGCCTCAACGATCGAGAGGTCAGAAAGATCGGTCATGAAAGAAGCTCACAAAAAGTATCGTGTCTGTTTTGCCGGCGGTATTTAGGAAGGCTTGCGCCATAGAACTTCGGATGACACGAAAGCGGTGATTGGCGATGTCTCCGGCGACAAAGTTCTGTTGCAGAAGGCCGCGAGATTTTCAGCGCGCACTGCCCAGGCCCCGACGGTCGGGCGGGCGGCCTCTGCATGATCCTGCGAGATAGGACCGATCATCTGCATACGGGCATCAAGAGAAAGGGGCATGACAGGCTCCAGGGAATGAGAGAGGCCTTTAGCCTCCCTCACCCGATCAAAAGTTCACTTCATCTTGGCGTCGGCGGCTTCCTTGGCCTTCGTCGCCAGTTCCGTGTTGACGTTGTTCTCGTAGGATGTCGCCTCCGACGGATAGGCCTTCACATTCTTGGCGTAGAGGGCGATGTTGAGATTGTTGTCCCAGGCCTTCTTCGATACCAGAACGTTCTCGGGATAACCCTTGGCATCGATCTCACGCTTGACGGCTTCGGCAACGATCTCGCGCGGCAGGTTGGGGAAGTACTTCGCCGCGACATCAACCGTTTCGTCAAAGTTCTTGTAGATAAAGCGCGACGCCATTTCGAAAGCGGTCACGACGCCCTGCGCAGCCTCCGGATTTTCGGCGATGTATTCCTTCGTCGTCGTCAGGCTGGAAAAGGCGAAGGGGTACCAGTCCTTGTTGGCAGAGAACGAATAGACCGAGCTCAGGCCGTTCTGATGGATGCTCTGCGTAACCTGCGGTTCGACGGCCAAGGCATAATCGGCGCGATCGCTCACGATGGCCGGGATTTCGTTGCCAATCGACACATGAACCAGCTTCACACCCTCGAGCTTCTGCTGCTTGATGAGATAGCTCATGAATGCCCAGGTCGTATCGGGCTCCGGGCTGGTGATAACCCGCTTGCCTGCAAAACCCTTGAGGTCGTCCTGCAGAGAAGCCGCATTCTTGCCGATGACGAAAACGGTCGGTGCATCCTGGATACCGGCAACAACCACGCCGTCGCCACCGTTTTCACGGCTCTTTGGCACAAAGATCGGGTCCTGAATCGAGAAATCCGCGGAGCCACCAATGACGGCCGCCCATGACTGCGCCCCGCCACCGCCGGTCGCGATCTTCACATCCAGGCCCTGCTCCTTGAAGAAGCCCTTTTCCTGGGCGACGTAAAGCGGCAGATAAAGCAGCGACTGGAACGCCTGATTGATGCGAACCTCCGTATCGGCGGCCGACGCAGCGGAGACAGCGATAAGGCTGGCGATGGTCGTGGCCACGAATGTCTTCCGAAGAGATGCCATGCGCATGTTATTTCCTTTCCCATGAGAGGATGAAGCGTTCGAGGAGATTGATGAGGGCGTTGAAGACAAGCATCATGATCATCACCAGGGCTACGCCGGCGAGCACGATGTTCATTCCGAAGTTGGAACTGCCGAGCAGGATCATGTGACCGACGCCAGCGTCCGAAGAGATATATTCCGCGACGATGGCGCCAATCAGCGCAAAGCCGACGTTGAGTTTCAGACCCGACACGACCCATGTCATCGAGGACGGCACGACCAGCTTGCGGAAGATGGCCGAGCGGGATGCATTGAAGGAGCGCATCAGGTTTATGAGGTCCTGATCCGTCCGCTGCGCGCCGCGATAGGACGTGGTCAGCGACACGACGACGCAGGAAAAGGCGACGATCATCACTTTCGACAACATTTCCGTGCCGAACCAGATGATGGTGATCGGCGCTATGGCCAATACCGGAATGGAGCCGATCGCTGCGATGAAGGGGGCGGCAAGGTCGGAGATGAACTTAGAATACCAAAGAAGCAACCCGAGCACCGAACCACCGATAGCGCCGACCACAAATCCGATCAGAGTCTCTTCCGTCGTCGTCAGAATATCATTGAAGAGTTCGCCTGATTCCATCCTTTGCGCCAGCACGTCCCAGATCTGGCTTGGGCTGGAGAACAGGAAGCGGCTGATGTAACCCGTCCGTGCACCGATTTCCCAATAGGCGAGCAGACCAACAACGATCGTGATCTGCAGGAAGATCAGAAAATAGCGTCGCGTCGCCGCGCTCTTGAAGAAGGTGGTTTCGCCCCTCGATTGCCTGGTGGGGGCAACGGGCGCGGAAACCGTATCCGATATCGCTTTCATGAAATCACCATGTCTTTCAGGCGAGTACCGGCGTAACGCCGATGTTGCGCCAGATCATCTCGTAGTAGTCGTTGAAGCGGCGGGACATCCGGCGCTCGGGAATGAGCGGGCTGTCCGTCTCGAGATCGATCTTGATCTCGTTGATTATCTCGCCGGGATGCGCCTTCATGACATAGACACGATCCGACATCGTCACCGCCTCTTCGATGTCGTGGGTGATGAACACGACCGTCTTGCGCTCTTTCTTGACGATACTCAGCAGCTCGCTTTCGAGCGCGATCTTCAAGGGATAGTCCAGCGCCTTGTAGGATTCATCCATGAGAATGATTTGTGGATCGGTGATCATCGTGCGCATCAGCGCCACGCGCTGACGCATGCCGCCTGAGATCTGGGAAGGATATTTGTCCTCGTAGCCTTCCATGCGGTAGGTCTGCAGCAGGACCTTGGCCCTTTCTCGCGCTTCCTTTTTCGAAACGCCGGCGATCTCAAGACCAAGCACGACGTTGTCGATCACTGTGCGCCACGGAAAGAGAAGATCCTTCTGGAGGACATAGCCGATCTTCGACGAGGTATGACCGGTGGTTTCGCGGCTCTCGACCAGAATGGAACCGCTGTCAGGCCTTGAGAGACCAGTGATAATATTGAAAAGGGTCGACTTGCCGCATCCCGATGGCCCGACGAACGATACGAATTCATTGGCGTCCGCATGAAACTTCATCTTATGCAGGATCTGCACCGGACCGGCCGCTCCTTCATAGGACTTCGAGATATCGATGGCTTCGAGCGTATGGCTCATAGGCTTCCTTTCCCTCACCTGCTTCAGCGCAGGCGTAGCGCCGTCTCGGAGCGATAGGCGCCTGCCACGCTCGCGCGCTAACCGACAGCCCAGCGTTTCGTGCCGAGTGATTTAGTTGTAATTACGATAATAGGAAATGCAAGTACTTTTTACTCTTCGCTCAGAGTGCCGTCACATTGCCTCGACAAGGCGGATGTCATAGCCATCGACCCGGGCAATATGAATGGGATGGCGCCCACCGGTCACCGGTGCGGAATCAAGGCCGCGCGCCGATTTCGTCTGCCGCGATCTGCCCAGGGCTGCGCGGACCTGACGCGTTTCCGTCGTGCCGGCTGCTGCAACGAGACCGGCGAGGCAATGCAATCCTTCGTAGCAGGATTGACCATACGCATTGGCCGGTGGCGGGCTGTCACCGAAGATGCCGTGATAGCGTTCAAGAAATGCACCGTTGTTTCGCGAAGGCACGGCCGAGAAATAGGCAGACGCGATGTACATGTTTTCCGTCGCGTCTTCATCCAGTCCGTATATGACGGTCTCATCGACGGCGGAGGCAAGACGAAGGGTGCGAGAGCTCAGACCGGCTTGCGCGAATGCCCGGTTGAACTCGATCGCATCGAGGCCTAGAAAATGGGGCAGCACGACATCGCTGCGCGTCTCTCGGATCGCGTGGAAGAGATCGTCGTAGTCATCATGCTCGAAAGGGCGATAGATTTCGCCCGTCACCGTACCACCGGCATCACGGATGATGCGCTTGGCAATCGCAAAAGACGAACGTGGCCAGTTATAGTCGCTGCCACACAGGAAAAAGCGGGAAACATTCCGGCTTTGCATCAGCCACTCGATTGTCGGCCCCAGCAGTTCGCTCGATGTTTCGCCCGTCGTGATGAGATTGGGATGCTCCGCAAGGCCTTCGAACTGTGGCGTGTAGATGAAAGGCACGGCATCGCCGATCGAGTGCATCACCGGCTGACGCGCGTAGCTCGGAAACATTCCGACGATTGCCTCGACACCATCGATATCGACCGCGTTGCGTGCGGCCCAGGCAGCGCTGGCCCCGGTCGTGCCAGCGTCGATCGACACCAGATCGACGTAACGGCCAAGCATGCCGCCGAGCTCGTTTATCTCTCTCGCCGCCATCGTTGCACACGCCCATGCGGATGGAGCCCAGAGGCCTGCCGGGCCAACTTCCGGAACCAAAAGACCGATCTTAATACCTGCCATTTTCATACTCCCGCGTTGTCACGCAGCCGAATCGACGCACAAATCGTGCCAGTTGATGAGGCCCC
The DNA here is from genome assembly GCF_001687365.1 of Pararhizobium polonicum. Classification (GTDB taxonomy): domain Bacteria; phylum Pseudomonadota; class Alphaproteobacteria; order Rhizobiales; family Rhizobiaceae; genus Pararhizobium; species Pararhizobium polonicum. The sequence goes on along the minus strand of NZ_LGLV01000006.1, from coordinate 214,584 downwards.
AATCCCAGGCGCTCTGCTTCGATTTTGAGCAAAACTCACCACGCTGCCCAAAAGATCCGCAACAAAAGTCGTGCACTGCCGCTTGAAGCGCAGGCTGCCAGAAGGTAGAAAAAGAGATAGTCGTAATGGAGGATAATGCATGGAACTGCTTTCGGACAGCGAATCCGCTGAGCTGATGGAGCTAATTTCAGGCATCAATTGGCAATACAAGCAGGCGGTCGATCTGCGGCTGAAGCCGAAGGGGCTGCCGATCGAGCAATACCGTATTCTGGAATCGCTACAGCGCAAGGACGGGCAATCGATGCGCGAGCTTGCCGACGACGTGTTTGTTGATTCCGCGAGCCTGACCAAGATCATCGATCGCATGGTCGGGACTGCCGACGTGTATCGTGCTCCAGAGCCGACAGATCGCAGGAAGGTGCTTATTTTCATTTCGGTAAAGGGACACAGGACACTGGCCGAATTGCGGGAAGCATTGAAAGGCTCCCGCAGCGGGCTGGTCGACCGGCTCGGGCCTGACCAGGTCAGCCAGTTGCGCGCGCTGCTCCAAAGCATGCTGAAAGACGGCGACCGCTAAACACCAACGGCAAGAGGCGCTTTCTTCTGGTGAAACAGGATGACGGCGACGCCGAAAATCGCCAGCGCCGTGCCAATCCAGAAACTGTAGGTGGTCTGCTCTTCGAGGACAAGAATACCGAGTGCAACCGTCATCAATGGGAACATCAAGGTCAGTGCCGAGACCACGCTGGCATCATACGACTTGAGAAGCCTGTAATAAGCCGTATGACTGATCACGGTAACGATGAGGGCAGAAAAAAGCAGGAGACCGCCAAAGGCGACCCCGTGAGCACTTACTTTGGCGAATTGGCCCTGCTCGAGAAGCGTGGACGCAAAGGCAAGCGGCAGGACGGACGTCGTCGCGGTCCAAGCCTGCATGCGCAGCGGTGTCATGCCGACGAGACCCTTGAGCAACACCGAGCCCAACGCAAGCGATGCGGCAGCCAACAATACAAGGCTCGCGCCCAGCCCTGCGGAAACCTCGCCCGGCCGCCATAAAACGACGATCGTTCCCGCAAGCGCAATTGCGATTCCGATGATGCGGCGCAGGCTAATCCGCTCCTTGAGTATCAAGGCCGACAGGATCGCCGTCATCGGCACGCCGATCTGCAGCAGGATCGCCGCCAGTGCCGCGCTGATCAATCCGTATCCGCTCAGCAGCAACCCGAAATGACCTGCCCCCATCAATAGTCCTGTTGCCACGACGGGCGTCAGCGGCCGAGGCAAGGGCCGCAGGAATGGCCACAGGACCAAAGCGGCCAGAAGAAACCGGGACGACGACAGGAAAATCGGCGGTACGCCAGCGACAGCGATGACGTAGCGACTGAGTACGGCATTGATGGCCCAGATCAGACATATGCCGACCATGGACAGAAAATCGAGGGGGCGCATGGCTGGAGAGCTCGCTGGGTAAAGCGCCGACTACCGGCGGAGAATGATGATGGTCGAGGTCCGGATCAGAATTGACGCCAGTCCCCGATCCCCTCAAATGCCGCCGCGGCACGGTAGATCGTTGCCTCGTCGAAGCTCTTGCCGACCAGCATCATACCGACAGGCAGGCCATTCGAAAGCCCGCAAGGGATCGACATCGCCGGATGCCCCGTAACGTCGAACGGACATGTATTGACGTTAAGCTCGGCAGCACGCTGGATAATCTCCGACAACGGAGCATCCGGCGGCGGCAGTGGCGAGGCGACGCGCGGCAATGTCGGCATCAAAAGAAGGTCGAAGGAAGAAAGGGCACCGTCGTAAGCCGCCTTGATACGGCGTGCGAGATTCTGCGCCTTGGCATAGTAGCGACCATTGTGCTGATGGATTGCCCAGCCGCCGGTCAGCATCGCCAGCTTCAAAGTCGCCGGCAGCTCCTGGGCGCGATCCCGCCAGCGGGCATGAGCATCCAGCAAGCCGACATCGTAGCGCCCCTTCCAGTTGAAGCCCATGCCGTTGCCGATCATCATCTGCATCGTCAGCCCTTCCGAACCGATTGGCGTCCACACGGCAGCCGCAGTGAAATGTTCGGGAATGGAGATCTCCGTGACGATGGCGCCAAGGGCCGCCAGCCGTTCAGCGCCCTCCCGCACCCTGCGGGCAACATCGTCCTGCATCGTCGGCCCGCTAAAGCCCTCGGAAACGATCGCGATCCGCAGGCCGACTACTCCCATGTCAAGCGCGCCGAGATAATCGCCCTTGACCGGCGCACGCTGACGCGGATCGAGACCATCATCTCCGGCGATGACATCAAGCAGGCGCGCGTTGTCGGCAACGGTACCGGTCATCGGCCCGGCATGGTCGATTGTCGCCTCAATTGGCATGATACCCGTATAGGGAACAAGGCCCCAGCTTGGCTTCATTCCATAGATGCCGCAATAGGATGACGGGATCCGGATGGATCCTCCCTGATCCCCACCGATTGCCATATCCGCCTCGCCGGCAGCCACCAGCGCGCCGCACCCGGACGACGAACCGCCGGCCGAATATCCCCGGCGCCATGGATTGTGTACCGGCTCCGGCTGCGATGTATGGCTGCCTCCGGACATGCAATAGCTTTCGCAGGTTGCCTTGCCAAGGATGGTGCCGCCGGCATCCAGGATACGCCTCACCACCGTTGCATCCGTTGCCGGAATGAAGTCAGACAGCAAATGCGATCCGTTTGCCATGGGCGTATCCGCCAAGGATACATTGTCCTTCAGGACAATGGTCTTGCCCCGCAGCTTGCCGGCTGTTGCACCTTCGACCCGGCTCTTCCACGCCCAGGCGCCCGACCTGTTGTCCGAAGGCTCCGGTCGGTATCCGATGCCGCGACCATAGGGTGTAGGCTCGGTCATCTCAGCCAGGGCATCGACAATATCGTAGGCATCAAGCCCGGCCGTCATCTCCAAGCGGTATTGCTCCACCTCGGTATCAGACATATTGAAACCAAAGGAATGAGCCAGCTTGGACAGCTGTCCCGTTGTCGGGCGAACCAAAGTCATGGGGGCCTCAATCTTACAATCACTGAAGCCAGCATAGCGTAATTACGATAATTGTAAATTCTATTAAAAATGAATTTCGCTGGCACCGATGAGTTCCGACGGAGAGACCCGCCTGGCGAGCGTGTCAAGCGGCGCGGAAGGCTGGGTCTATCTCCCATTAAAAGATTTCGAAGGCAAAACTGGTGCAGTGATCAAAACGGAATCAGCGGCATGGCGACCGATAAAGCGATCGCTCTTGCTGGGGGATCCGGAAAAGGCGTGCCCCTCATCGATCTCAACATTGGTATTGAGATCTATGGCTCTTTTGACAGTCAGGTATTCCGTGCCTCCGGCCTCAACCTCGCCGTCAGCGCCATCGTGCGTTGAAACACCGTCTGTCGCAGCCGCATCACCGCCCATCTGCGCCAACCGGGCCGGAATATTTCTGATGAGTTGCTCAAACACACACCGCCACTTAGCTGGGAACACATCAACCTCACCGGCACCTACTCTTGGGCGACCAAGCAGCAGATGCCCGAAGGCTTCAGACGAGTTCCTGGCCATCATCTCCGGAGGCGCATGACTTCATCGTATGTTCGGCCTTATTTGCCGAGCTCAATCGACCGCTTCTGTGCCGCGCCAACGGCGTTTTTCATCAAGCTGCGTAAGCCGTCGGTTTCGGACATCAACACATTCAGCGCCGCGGCAGTGGTGCCGTTCGGGCTCGTCACCTGTTCCCGCAATTTCGACGGCTCTTCGCTGCTCCCGACTGCAAGCTTTGCCGCTCCGTACACCGTCTGTTTGGCGAGCAGCATGGCAAGCTCGCCGGGCAGCCCCGCTTCGGTCGCGGCTGCAGACAGCGCTTCGATGAAATGGAAGATATAGGCCGGCCCAGAGCCTGATACAGCCGTCACCGCATCCATCAAGACTTCGTCATCGACGAACGCGACACGGCCGACGGCGGAAAGCAATTGCTCAGCGATCGCCTTGAAATCGGCAGTCGCCGCCTCAGGGCTCGAGCAACAGACAATCATCCCTTCACCGATGGACGCAGGCGTATTCGGCATGGCGCGGATGATGGCGACCGGCTGATCCGAGCGGGCGGCGATTGCATCGATGCTGATACCTGCGGCAACGGAAATGAGTAGCGCATTGGCTGCGAGGTTCGGTGCATAGCGAGCCACGGCATCGCCAACCATCTGTGGCTTCGTGGCGATCACCAGCACATTGATGAGCACATCGGTGGGCAATTCGTCAGGTGTACCATAGGCGTTGACGCCCAGAGCGGCGGCTCGGTCCCGCAGAGTCTGGTTGGGCTCGATGCAGGAGAAACTGTGTTCCATCATCGTCGACCAGGTATTCAGCAGGGCAAAGCCCATATTTCCAGCGCCGACAAGAACTATATGCGACATGTTGGGTTTCCCTCATAGGCGGCGGACATCAGGCTGCGCCACTGTTTGTCCTTGAAGAGGACCTTTTTGCTGCGGCAAAGGCGCGCCGAGCAGGCATGTTTCCAAGAGGTTATATCCCCTTTTCAAGTTCCGGGAGGATGTCGAAGAGATCACCGACGAGACCGTAGTCTGCGACCTGGAAGATCGGGGCCTCTTCGTCCTTGTTGATGGCGACGATGACCTTACTGTCCTTCATGCCGGCCAGATGCTGGATGGCGCCGGAAATGCCGACCGCGATATAGAGCTGCGGGGCAACGACCTTGCCGGTCTGGCCGACCTGCCAGTCGTTCGGCGCATAGCCCGCATCGACGGCGGCGCGCGAGGCGCCGACGGCGGCACCCAGCTTGTCGGCGACCGGCAGAATGACTTCCTGGAACTTCTCGGACGAACCGAGTGCACGGCCGCCGGAGATGATGATCTTGGCGGAGGTCAGTTCCGGACGATCCGACGACGACAGGGCGTCCTTGACGAAGCTCGACAGGCCGGGGTTTGCAGCCGCCGAAATGGCCTCGATCGAGGCCGAGCCGCCTTCGCCAGCAGAGGCGAAGGATGCCGTGCGCACGGTGATGACCTTCTTGGGCTCGGATGTCTGCACCGTCTGGATGGCGTTGCCGGCATAGATCGGACGCTTGAACGTGTCGGATGAGACGACTTCGGTGATTTCCGAGATCTGGGCGATGTCGAGCAGCGCTGCGACGCGCGGCAGAACGTTCTTGCCGACCGAGGTGGCCGCCGCGATGATGGTGTCGTAGCCGCCGGCCAGCGAAACGATCAGGGCTGCCAACGGCTCTGCGAGGTTGTTGGCAAGATCGTCGCTGTCGGCAAGCAGGACCTTGGATACGCCGGACAGCTTGGCAGCCGCATCGGCAGCAGCCTTGGCGCCCTTGCCGGCAACCAGAATGTGGACGTCGCCGCCGATTTTCTGGGCGGCCGTCAGGGCCTTGGCGGTCTGGTCGGACAGTGTTGCGTTGTCGTGGTCAGCCAGAAGAAGAATGGCCATGATGTGTGTCTCCCTTTTCCTGGACTCTTAAAGCACGCCGGCTTCGTTTTTCAGCTTGTCGACCAGTTCGGCCACCGTCTTGACCTTGATGCCGGCCTTGCGGCCACCCGGTTCCTCGGTCTTCAGCACCTTGAGGCGGGCAGCGGTATCGACGCCGAAATCGGCCGGGGTCTTCTTGTCGAGCGGCTTCTTCTTCGCCTTCATGATGTTGGGCAGCGAGGCATAGCGCGGCTCGTTCAGGCGCAGATCCGTCGTCACGACGGCCGGAAGCTTGATCTCGATGGTCTGCAGGCCGCCATCGACTTCGCGGGTCACTGCAGCCTTGCCGTCACCGATCTCGATCTTGGAAGCAAAGGTGCCCTGCGCCCAGCCGAGCAGCGCCGACAGCATCTGGCCGGTCTGGTTGCTATCGTCATCGATCGCCTGCTTGCCGACGATGATCAGGCCCGGCTGTTCAGCCTCGGCCACACCCTTGATAATCTTGGCGACAGCGAGCGGCTCGACCGCATCGTCGGTTTCGACCAGGATCGCCCGGTCGGCGCCCATGGCCAGCGCCGTGCGCAGCGTCTCTTCAGCCTTCGCCGGACCAACCGAAACCACGACCACTTCCGAAGCCTTGCCGGCTTCCTTCAGCCGCAGCGCTTCCTCGACCGAAATCTCGTCGAACGGGTTCATCGACATCTTCACATTGGCAAGCTCAACACCCGTGCCATCCGGCTTGACCCGGATCTTCACGTTGTAATCGACGACCCGCTTGACGGTGACCAGAACTTTCATGATGCGTTCCCAAATCTGCTGATTTTACAATGTACGATGGCGCTCACGGCGCCCGGTAATAACCGGCTTCGGACGGTGCCAGCGCTGTCTTGCCGACAATCTTGTCCGACAGTTTTTCAGCCATCATCATGATTGCGGCGCTGAGGTTGGCGGTGACAACGCGTGGCATGATTGAGGCGTCGACGATGCGCATGCGACGGACCGCCTTGACCCTAGCCTCACTATCCACGACCGCGTCATCATCCGCCCCCATTCTGCATGTTCCCGCCGGATGGTAGGACGACCCCAGGTTTGCCTTCACAAAGCGTTCCAGATCGGCGTCACTTTGCGCGTCCAGTCCAGGTGCAAGCTCCTTGCCTCTGAACTTATCCCAAGCTGGCTGGCTGATCAGGTTTCTGGCAAGCCTGACGCCAGCGACCAGATCTTTGAGATCCTGCCGCGAAGCGAGGTGATTAAAGACGATCGACGGTGCCTCGGAGGGATTGGCCGATCTGAGCGTCACGGACCCGCGGCTTTCAGGGCGTGAAAGATCCATCCAGAACTGGAAGCCCGGGATGGCGACAAGCTTGCCGTTATTCACGTAGCGGGTAAGCGGCAGAAACTCGAACTGCATGTTCGGAAACGCCAGATCGTCGCGGGTCCGCAGGAATGCGCCAGTCTCGAAGAAGTTCGTTGCGCCGAGCCCCTTTTTGGTCAGCAGCCATTGTGCACCCAACTTTGCCTGACCGAACAGATTGAGTTCTGAAACCAGCGAGTCCTCATAATTGGTCGCATACTGCACATTGACGCCCGGATGGTTTTCCAGGTTGCGGCCAACCTGTCGAGCCTCTGCCTTGAGATCTATGCCATGACGGCGCAGTTCGTCCGGATCGCCGACGCCGGACAGCATCAGAAGCTGCGGTGTGTTGAACGCGCCGGCAGACAGGACGACCTCGCGATCGCACATGACCACGCGCGCCTCACCGCCCGAGACGATCTCTATACCGACGGCGGCACCATTCTCGATCACAATTTTATTGACCAGCGTATTCGACAACACGGTAAGGTTGGGCCTGTTGCCAGCTGGGTGCAGATACCCCTTGGCGCTCGACCACCTCTGACCATCACGGATAAAGGACTGCGCGACGTGCAGCCCTTCCTGCTGATAACCGTTATGATCCGGCGTGACCGGGAAGCCGGCCTGCTCGCCACCGCGCAGGAATGCGTCGTACAGCTTATGCTCGGCCTTGCAGCGCGAGATGTGCATCGGCCCGTCGCCACCGCGCCACGGGTCGGCACCACCGCCGAACGTTTCCATCCGACGGAAATACGGCAGGCAGTGAGAAAAGCTCCAGTCCGGCAGGCCATCTTCGGCCCAGCCGTCGAAATCCATAGGATTGCCGCGATTGTAGATCATTGCATTGATGGACGAGGATCCACCGATCACCCGACCACGCTTTTCATCGATGGTGCGGCCGTCAAGATGCGGCTCCGGACCGGACTGGTAGCCCCAGCCGAGTTTCGCCTTCTGATAGACGAATGGCAGCGCCGCTGGCATGTTGATAATCAGGCTGCGATCCGAACCGCCCGCTTCGACCAGCAGGACCTTCACAGCTGGATCCTCGCTCAATCGTGCGGCGAGGATGCAGCCGGCAGAGCCGGCGCCGACAATAATATAGCCGTAGTTCAATACCTGAACCCTTTGTCTTGGACAAAACCCTAAAGGCTGAAAGCTTCGGGATCATCATCGACGAGCGCCGTTGATATCGGCATACGCTCCAGATTGGATACGATCGTATTAGTTTGGATAAATTTGTCAAATCAAAATGACGATAATCGGTGGAAAAATGCATCCCATGTAGTCTGTCTTTCGCCAAATAAAACGGCTCGGCAATGCCCGCCGCAACGGTGTTGCAATCGGCGACATCATCGCCGTCGGCCCACGATATGATTAGGCCCGATGGCGCCGGCTGGCCCGCATGGACCTCTTTGTCTGCTCGATATGCGTCTGAAGCAGATCGGCAGCGTGGTCTATATCACCATCGCGACAGAGAGTTAGAAGCAGTTCATGCTCCTGCCTCGGCCTTTCCTTGCCAACTGCCAAAGAAACCTGTGTACGCACGAACCGGTTGACATGCCCGTAGTTGGCTTCGATCATCCCCAACAAGCGAGGGCGGTGGCAGGGGGCGTAAATCGCCCAGTGGAACTGCCAGTTCATAATGCCCCAGCTTTCCGGGTTGGGCTCGCCGTTGTAGTTTTCGAGAATGGTTTGTGCGAGGTGGAGATCCTCTTCCGCCATTTGCGGAATGGCAAGCCTCAGAGCGTAGCACTCAAGTGCTATCCGGATGTCGAGCATGTCCAGGATATCGTCGATCGACAGGCTGACGACAACAGCACCACGATTCGGCTCGATCTTGACTAGCCCTTCCGCTTCCAGCTGTCGAAGCGCTTCCCTGACTGGGATCCGACTCGTCCCGAACTGCTCGGCCAATTGGTCCTGGCGCAGCTGGGCTCCTTCGGCTATCGCGCCGCTGTGTATGGCCTCCCGCAAGCCATCTCTGACCAGTTCCGGAGCCGGACGACGCTGCACTACAATCTTGCTCACCACCATACCTTATACATTGAGTCGAATATTAAATAATATATTTCCATAATTTATTCAAATTTGATGCGGCCGGCCAGAGAAAATTGCACATCCGGCAGTGGCACCCATGATCAACACCAACGAAAGCACCTGGGAACTCGTAAGTCGCTCACCGAGGACCAATAGACCGATCACCGCGACTATGCCGGGAGCGGCGCTTAGAAATATGCCCGCAACACCGGAGGACAAATGCCGAAAGGCAAACATTTCGAGTAGATAAGGGATCGCACTCGAGAGGATGGCGACAGAAACACCGATGGCGATCACTTTTCCGTCCAGAAAGGTTCCGATGGAGCCGTAAATACCAAAGGGCACGGCGAATGTCGCCGCAACTGCCATCCCAAGCGACACTGCTTGCGTCGGCCCGAGCGGTGCGACCATGCGCCCAAGCAGGATATAGCAGGCCCAGCAGATCGCGGCGCCACCGGCAAAAAGCAAGCCAAGCGGATCCAGATCGCTTGAAACCGCTATCGGCAAGAGCAGAAACAGGCCGACGAACGCACTCGCGACCCAGATGAGATCGAGGCGACTTTTCGAATAGATCAGCGCCACCATCAATGGCCCAAGGACCTCTATTCCCATTGCGATGCCCAGAGGTAGCCGGGAAAAGGCCTGATAGATTAGGATATTCATAAGACCGAGCGCAATGCCGTACCCGATGACGGATGTCAGCGAAACATCGGGAAGCCGCCGGCGCCAAGGCCGGCCAATCGGCGCTAGCAACAATGCCGCAACGCCGACCCTGAAGGCGGTCACTCCTTCAGGTCCGATCATCGGAAACAGCGATTTTGCATAAGCCGCTCCGAGTGCCGAACATGAAAGCGCTGCAAACACGCTCAAAACTGCAAATGCATGGTGTGTCTGCGGCGCGGGCACTTCATTTCCAATCTATCGGCACACGCAATCAGATGCGTGCGCTCGGTGTCATCTGGATCGGCGATGGCAGTGACCGACGGCTCAACGCAGCCGGATCGCCAGCACATCCAAGTGCGGGTTAGCGGATGTGCTGGAGGAAACCGGCAAGGCGCTCGCTGGGGGGATTGGCGAGCAGTTCCTTAGGGTCACCGTCGTGCAGGATATGGCCTTTGTCGATGAAGAGCAGACGGCTACCCACGTCGCGGGCAAAGCCGATTTCATGGGTGACGACGACCATCGTCATACCTTCATCCGCCAGTTGGCGCATCACCTGAAGAACCTCGTGTCGAAGCTCAGGGTCGAGCGCAGATGTCGGCTCGTCGAAGAGCATCAGCTTCGGCCGTACCGCGAGCGATCTTGCGATTGCCACGCGCTGTTGCTGGCCGCCCGACAACTGGCTCGGGTAATGCCCTGCCCGTTCTGACAGCCCGACTTTCGCCAGCAGATCCCTGGCGATTGCCTCTGCCTCCACCTTTCCCGACCGTCTCACCTTCAACGGTCCGAACATGACGTTTTCGAGTGCTGTCATGTGCGGAAAAAGATTGAACTGCTGGAATACCATCCCAGCTTCGAGCCGGATCTGACGGATTTCCGCGCTGGTTCCCTTGGCACTGAGACCATCAACGATCAGGTCACCACTTTGAATGGTCTCAAGCACGTTGATACAGCGCAGTAGAGTGGACTTGCCCGACCCAGAAGGCCCGATCAGGAAAACAATTTCACCCTTGTCTATCGCCAGATCGACCGCCTTCAAGACATCGAGGTTGCCGTAACTTTTTACGACCTTTCGAAATTCCACGATGCTCATGTCATTTGAATCCGTTTTTCGATCACGCGGAAGGTGATTGCCATGATGCTGATGATGACGAGATAAATGACGCCGACAGCGGCCCAGATTTCCACGGCCCGATAGTTCTCCGTCATGATCTCCTGACCTGTCCGGGTCAGTTCGGCAACACCGATGACAATCAACAGCGAAGTGTCCTTCAGCCCGATGATGAACTGATTTCCCAATGCCGGAACCATGCGCCTGAAGGCAACCGGCCCAATGATGTAAAGGAGGACTCTGTGAAGCGGTAAGCCCATTGCCAGTCCGGCCTCGCGTAGGCCGATCGGCACGGCCATAAAGCCCCCGCGAACGATCTCCGCCAGATAGGCCGACGAATTCACTGTCAACGCAATCATCCCGGCCGTCAGAGCCGTCAGCTTGATCCCGAGCAAGGATGGCAATGCGAAATAGATGAACATGATCTGCACGACCATCGGTGTCCCCCGGATCAGGCCGATGTAAATTTGCAAGCTGAGGGAGACCGGCCGCGGCGCGTAGGTTCTCGCCACACCAACAATCGTCCCCAGGACCATTCCCGCGAGAAGCGACGCAGCCGCAACCATGACAGTTACGGCCGCGCCGCGCAGCAATGCGGGAAGGGCGTCAATAATTGCCGACCATTCGAAGGTCATGCGAACTCCCCTTGTGTACTGATTGAGCTATTCGTGATCGCAGAGATCAGCCCGGAAGCTTGCCGAACCACTTCTTGTAGATGGCGTCGTAACGTCCATCCGCCTTGATCGTCTTCAGTGCGGCATTCGTCTTGTCCACCAGAGCGCTGCCCTTCGGGAAAGCGATACCGACGGGAATACCGTCACCGACCGGCCTCTCGAGAACCGTCACCTTGCCCTCGCCTTCAGTGGCAGCGAAGTAGGCGAGAAAGGGATAGTCATAAACGACGGCATCTGCGCGGGAAGCCTGGAGCTCCATGAACATGTTCGTAACCTGCGGAAACAGCGTGACCTGCGCGGTGGGGACGTGTTCCTTAAGCCAGGTCGTCGCCGCAGCACCGGTGACGGACGCGACCTTCTTACCGGCGAGATCATCGCCGGACTTGATCGTCATGTCATTTGCGGCAACAAGGATGCCGAGAGCACTTGTGTAATATACGTCGGAGAAATCGACGACCTTCTTGCGGGCATCGGTCATGAAAATGCTTGAAATAGCCAAGTCAATATTGGCCGTCTGAAGGGCCGGGATCAACGCCCCGAAGTCCATCGGCGTGATCTCGTATTTGAAACCCGCATCCTTGGCGATTTCGGCAAGCAGATCCTGGTCGAAACCGACATACTTTCCATCCTGTGCAAAATCGAACGGCTTGGAGTCTATACTGGTACCGACAACGACAGGCTTGTCCTGCGCCATTGCCGCGTGCGCAAAGGCCATGGTCGCAAACACTGCGCCGATAAGAGTGCGTCTGTTCATCTTGTTCCCCTTTTTTGTACGTGACGACGCCGCAGGTTTTGGCTCCGTCAGAGCGCCCCGCGCGCCAAAATGGATACAATCATGAGAAATATAATAATACAATATAATATTGTATAAAATCTTCCGCGGTCACTGTGAAGCAACTACAATGTCGGCCGAGCCCATCACGGCACGACCGACGAAATCTTCACTTAAAGCAAATGCTTATCAAACTCGCTTTTCGCTGATCATTTTCGTGCGAAGATAAGCGTCGAAACCTTCCATACCGCTTTCCGCACCGTAACCGGATTCATTTACGCCGCCGAACGGCGTCTCAGCCTCGTGAACCGACGTGTGATTGATACCGACAACCCCTGCCTCGAGCACCTCACCGAGGTTGGATGCCGTTGCTAGATCCTTGGTGAACACATAGGCTGCAAGACCGAAGGGCAAGGAGTTTGCGCGCGCGATCACCTCGTCGACAGACTTGAAAGACGATAGAAGAGCGATTGGTCCGAAAGGCTCTTCGCTCATCGCTATCGCATCGTCGGAGACATCGCGGAGAACCGTTGGTGCGTAGAAATAGCCTTCTCGATCCAGACGGTGACCACCCAATGCGACCGAGGCTCCCTTATCGACGGCGTCCTTTACGTAACCGTCCATCAGGTCGAGGCGGCGCTCGGTAATCAGCGGCCCCATCTGCGTGTCAGGGTCCAGCCCGTTGCCGACAACAACCTTCCGGCTCCGGCAAACAAAGCCCTCGATAAAGCGCTCGTAGACATTTTCATGAACGTAAAAGCGTGTCGGCGACGTGCAGACCTGACCGGCATTACGATATTTTGCTCCGATGAGTACGTCGAGCGCCTTGTCGAGGTCGGCGTCGTCGAAAACGATTACCGGGGCATGGCCGCCGAGCTCCATCGTGCAACGCTTCAACGTTTCGGAAGCGAGGCGCTGAAGCAGCTTCCCGACAGGCGTAGAGCCGGTCAGCGAAACCTTCCGCGGAATCGGTGAAGCGATCAGATGTTCCGAGATCGGTGCAGGTGGTCCGAACACGATGTTCAAGGCGCCTGCAGGAACGCCCGCATCCTGAAAGCAGCGACCGATGGCAACCGCGGTCCCGGGGGTTTCATCGCTTGGTTTGACGATAATCGTGCAGCCAGCAGCCAGGGCAGCTGCGATTTTGAGCGTCACGTTGCCGGCCGGGAAATTCCATGCCGCAAACCCGAGCGCCGGCCCCACCGGCTCCTTCAGCACCAGTTGCCGCACGCCGGGTGAGCGGGCCGGAATGATGCGGCCATAGGCGCGCTTTGCCTCCTCGGCATACCAGCGCGTCGCGTCGGCGCAGAACTGGATTTCGCCGGTCGCCTCAACCAAAGACTTACCGTTCTCGATCGTCAATGTCCGGGCGATCCCCGGCTTGCGAACCTCGATCAGATCGGCCGCCTTGCTGAGGATGTCCCAGCGATAGACGGCGGTCGTGGCTTTCCAGGTCTTGAAGGCCCTGTCCGCTCCGGCCAATGCCCGATCCAGATCGTCTTTTTCCGCGTGAGGAACCCGAGCAACCTCGGCTCCATCCGCTGGATTGAACAAGGGGCCGGTTGCGCATTTGCTACCCTGCCCCCAAACCCCGTCGATCAACAATTCAAGCTTTTCGGAATACATCATAAATCCTCTTCGAAAGAGAAGGCCGCAAACTTTTTGCCCACGCAGATTGTATAAATAAATACATTAATGTATGCAATATTCAAATATCGCATATGGACGGAGTCGGGAAGATGGTTGCCTCTAATTCATCCGCTGAGATTGCCGTGATCGGCGCGGGAAGCGTCGGCATTGCCGTCGCCTATTATCTGAACACCAAATACGGCTATCGCGACATCGTCATTATCGACCCGCGCGATCCAATGAGCCTGACATCCGCCCAGTCCGGCGAAAACTACCGCAACTGGTGGCCGCATCCCGTGATGACCGCCTTCACAAACGACAGCATTCGGCTGTTGGAAGAGATTTCCAAGAACACCGGCAACCGCATCAACATGACGCGCCGGGGTTATGCGCTGGTCACCCGCCGGCAAAAGCCGCAGGATCTGATCGACGACCTTTACGTCGGCTACGGCGCTGATGCGGAACTGTCGATTCGCATCCACGAAGGCGCCGGCCCGCATTCCAGCTACCGGCCGCCGCTGTCGGCGAAATGGGAAGACGCTCCCTCTGGTGTAGACGTGCTCTGTGACAGAGCTCTCATCCGCAAGACATTTCCCGCATTCGAACACGACGTCGCCACTGTAATGCATGTCCGTCGCGCCGGCTCCATCAGCGGGCAGCAGCTCGGGCAATATATGCTTGAGCATATCAAGGGGAACGGCGGACGCGTCCTGCGCGGTGAGGCTGAGGCGATCGAGACCGGTTCGCTGTTCGTGCTGTCCGTCAAGACGGCTGAAGGATACATGGAACTGCAGGCGGATAGGATCGTCAACGCTGCCGGCCCTTATGTCGACGACGTGGCCGCGATGCTCGGCGAAACGCTTGGCGTATCCTGTGTCTACCAGCAGAAAATTGCGTTCGAAGATCGTGACGCGATCGTGCCGCGCAACCTGCCCTTCACAATCGACCTCGATGGCCAGAAGCTGGCATGGACCGATGAAGAGCGCGATATCCTGGCGGAAGACCCGGCAACGGCAAAGCTGACCGAATTTATGCATGGTGGCATCCACTGCCGTCCGGACGGCGCCGAAGACGGAAAGTGGGTCAAGCTGGGCTGGGCATTCAACAGCATGCCCTCCAACCCGCATGGCGAGGAGCCGATCGATAGCCAGTTTCCGGATATCGTTCTTCGCGCGGCAAGCCGCCTGCAACCGGGATTGGCGAACTACATCGGCCGCCTGCCCCGCGGCGCGCACCATTATGGCGGCTATTATACGACGACGGAAGAAAACTGGCCGCTGGTCGGGCCGACAAAGACGCCCGGCGTCTTCGTCGCCGGTGCCCTTTCGGGATTTGGCACCATGGCAGCCTGCGTCACCGGCGAACTTTGCGCCGACTGGATCGGCGGAAAGCCGACCGCTAGCTATGCAAGGGTTTTAACGCCTGGACGGTACGAAGACGCCGCGATCATGGCGGAACTCAAGGCCCTGGGCAGCCGCGGCCACCTTTGAGAAGACATGGGAACCGCCGTTGGGCGGCAACAGAGAAATTATCTCAGTCGAGTCATCATTGGAGAGCGCTTGCGTCCGCCGCTCCCGATAAACTGTCAAGGAGACAAAATTGAAGACGGATATCGTTGTGATCGGAGGCGGCGCGATTGGAGCCGCTGTTGCTTATTACCTGAAATCGATGGATGCGAGCGTCGCGGTCACCGTGATCGAGAGGGACCCGTCCTACAACATCGCCTCGACGCCGCGCGCCTCAGGTGGCGTCCGCCGTCTGTTCTCTTTGCCTGAGAACATTGCGCTTTCCAACTACAGCATTCCGTTCTTCGACACATTTGCCGAAACGATGGCGCTGGACGGCGTCGCCGCTGATATCGGCCTCAAGAAGAACGGTTATCTGTTCATCGTGCCGCCAGGCAGCATCGACATGCTGAAGCAGAACTACGACATCGAACTGAGCATGGGCTGCAATGTCGTCTGGCTCACTCCGGATGAACTGAAGCACAAGTTTCCCTCCATGAACGTTTCTGATCTTGGCGCTGCGGTGCATTCGCCCGATGACGGCTGGCTTGACCCACACAGTGTTTTGATGGGCTTCCGCAAGAAGGCCCGCTCGCTTGGAGCCGAGTTCGTGGCGGACGAAGTCGTTGGTCTGACGCGCGACGGCGCAACGGTCCGCACCGTCGTCTTGAAGTCCGGCGAAACCATCGCAGCCGGTCACTTCGTCAACGCCGCCGGCGCATGGGCGAAGGATATCTGCGAGATGCTGGGCTTTAAGGTGCCGATCGAGCCCTTGCGCCGCTTCGAGCATTATTTCGAGTCCGAAGACCCGATCGAGCCACTTCCCTATCTGAAGGATCCGGAACGCCTTGCATTTCGCCCGGAAGGCAAAGGCTACTCAGGCGGCGTACCGACCCTGGCAGAGCCGCGTGGCTACAACTTCGAGATCGACCACGATTATTTCGAAAACATCGTCTGGCCGGCTCTCGCTCATCGCTTCCCGCAATTCGAAAAGACCAAGTGCAAGAATTCGCTTCCAGGCCTCTACGACCAGAACGATTTCGATGGCAATGTGATCATCGGCCCCGGTGCCGACGGTTTGTCGAATTTCCATATGCTCGCCGGCTTCTCAGGTCACGGCCTGATGCATGCGCCAGGTTGCGGTCTGGCAATGGCGGAACTGCTCCTGAAAGGTCGCTTCGAGACCATAGACCTGAGCCGTTTCGGATGGCAGCGCCTGCTCGACGGAACGCCACTTCGCGAACGCGGCATCATCTGAACAATTCTGACGGCGGCCGATATGGCCGCCGTTCTTCCTCAATGAAATTCAGCGGCGGCGCGTTATGGCGCGCAGTGATTTCTGCGTCTGCTCGATATGCTTTTCCAGCGCCGTAACGACCGCGTCAATATCCCCTTCCCGGCACAGTTTCAGCATCTCGAAATGCTCCTGCTGAGGCTTCGTCTTTCCCGTTGCCATGGATACCTGACGACGCGTGAAACGATTGACGTGGCCATAATTGGCTTCGATCATGGCCAGAAGCTTTGGGCGGTTGCATGGGCAATACAGCGCCCAGTGAAACCGCCAGTTCATTTCGCCCCACGCCGCAGGCTCGGACGCATTTTCGTATTCCACAAGAATCTGCTCGGCGATTTCGAAATCTTCGAACGCCATATTGGGAACGGCCAGTTTCAAGGCGCGGCATTCCAGGGCGATGCGAATATCAAGCATCTCAAGCACATCGTCGGCGGATACGCCCTTGACGATAGCGCCTTTATTGGCCTGAAGCTCGACCAGACCTTCACTCTCAAGCTGCCGCAAAGCCTCTCTGACAGGAATACGCGAGGTCCCGAAATGCTCGGCCAATTCATCCTGTCTAAGCTGCTGTCCTTCGCTATACACCCCACTCAGGATCGCTTCCCTAAGGCCATCGCGAACAAGGTCAGGCGCCGACTTCCGCACCTCGGTTACGTTTAAAGCCATAAGTCCCTCATCCTCAAAAATCTGTATCAGATGAGAGGTTTTCGTATAAACTGTCAACCTTCGCGGCCTGCCAATGGGTGGAAAGTGCGGTGGTTTCCATCCGCTCTTCAAACGAGGAGACATCCTTGCCGGATCGCGTCGCAAATAATCTGAACGGCTTCGGCGGCCTCTGAACCGCCCCCCAACAGTCGAATTTCCTTCAGGGGCAATTTCGGGAGGTCCACGCCTAGCGGAATTTCACGCATTTCAGAAGTCATGAAGGATAGAGGAAGTGGTGCGATCGCGTGGTCTGAAAGTACCGCAACCCGCTGAAGCGAGGGCGACACGCTCTCGTAAGCCAAACGATACTGCCAGCCTTGGCCTCCCAGCAGTGCTAGCGCAATCTCGCGGAGCTCACACGGCTGACAGCCTAAAGCCAACGGCAATCGAGGCTGCCGTCGTGCGCGCCCGCCCAGGCGCTCCGCCCACACCAGCGGTTCGGCGCTAACGAGTTCACCTTGGGAGGCCATATCGTTCTCGATGCAACTGAAAACAGCAATATCAACGGATCTGTCGCCTTGTTGCCGAACTAAATCCCGCCATTCGGCTATCATCACATCAATGGTGATACTCGGGTATTTCCGGGATAGTGTTTTCAGTATCGGGGGAAGGAGGGTCTCACTCAAGTCGATCGTTGTACCTATCCTCACCAATCCGCAAAATGGCGATCTGGTGATCGCTACGACGGCCTCGTCGGACAGAGACAAAATCGATTTCGCATAAACCAGCAGGATTTCACCGTTCTTGCTCAACGTCACGGCGCGGGATCGTCGATCGAAAAGTGAAACACCCAAAAGCGCCTCGAGCTTTTTAATCCGCATCGTAATACTCGATGGCGCACATTGGAGGTCTGCGGACGCCAAGGAAAAGCTTCCTTGTTCTGCAATTGCGACGAAACTGGCCAACGCTTCGATATCGAGAACCGGCATTTCATTCCAGAGGCTGGCATCGTTCATGACATATCCGGGCTGCCAAATCGGGTCTTTTTAACAGCCTCCATCACCACATAGGCCAAGGTACTCGCAACGCGCGGCAAGGCGGATAGACGATCACGACCGACATGTCTGCATCTTCGCATTGAGGACGTGCACATCTTGGAAGTCTCTCGATTGAAATCCCTCAGCGCAGGCCTGCCTGTGTCCGACAGTCTGACTTCGATGTGGGTGCCAAGATCGAAGACATCCTTTTCTCCTGTCGAAAACGCCTGAAAACGGGATCATGGCCGTCGCTTGCAATGCTCAATAAAGTTATATAAAGACTAAATATATTATTCAATATTATAAAAGTGGATATAATAATAGACGTTGCAAGGAAACCCACCCTATCAAGCTCGACGCGCGGTCAACCTCCGTCAACACCATTGCCGCAGTTGGCAATGCCAACGTGACGGCCATCGGTCAATTCAACTGGAAAAGGAAAACAAATGCCCTGGATCAGAATAGATCTCTCAACCGGCCGCACCGAAGAGCAGAAGCAGAAGACCGCCGAGGCTGTCACGAACGCCCTCGTCGAATTCTGCAACTGCACCCCGGAATCCGTCAGCATCATCTTTAACGACGTCACGGCAGACAACTGGGCCTTTTCGGGCAAGCTTCTATCGCAGGCAAACAAGACCTGAAATTTCGACCGAACGATACCGGCCCAGCGGGATGGGCCGGTACTGGCGACGAAGCCGCGTATGCTGATGACGATCGCACTGGCGAACAAAATGGCTCCAATAATTTGGGCCATGCTGACGAAGCAGGAAGATTATCGAGACCCAGCGATAGCCCGAATGGGCGCATGATCGAACAGAATCGGATCGGGAAAATCAGGGATTAACTGCGGGTGTAGAACTCTTTTTGCAGATTTGGACCCGCTCCGCAGATCACCATACCGGCCAGCGGCTTCCGAAAGTGCTGCAAATAAAGACCGAACAGAAGCCCCACTCGACCACACATCAAAAGACGCCGACAACGGCGGCCTTCAACATAGCCAGCTTGAGTTCGAGCCTGGGAATATGTTCGAGGCGATGATCGCCAGATGAATCCATGACGGCTGCGCGCATCGCCTGTTCCTGTCTTTCGAATGAAATGCCCAGCTATTCAAAGCTGCTGGTGAATGCGTCAGTGGCGATGATCGCGTCGCGCACGATCGGTACAGAAAGCGGCACGGCCACCTTCCAGGTCGGGGCGCCGGGCAGAAGGGCCGCTTCTGCGACACGCTCGAGATCGGCTTTCGTCACGGAAGCGAGATTGAGATCGGCGAGCCGCGTCGGCAGGCCCAAACTGCGGCAGAAGACGGTCATCTCGCGGATTTCGGCAAGCGGCCGTCCTTCCAGCATCAGCAGGCACAGCACCCCGAAGGCAACCTTCTCACCATGAAAGAAAGTATGGGTCTCGTCGAGAACCGTCAGGCCATCGTGGATGCCATGAGCCGCCGACACGCCACAATTCTCAAAGCCGAGCCCGGAGAGCAAGGTGTTGGCCTCGATGACGTTTTCGACGGCCCGCGTCAGTGCCCCCTTCTCCGCTGCAAGCTTTGCGGCCAGTCCGTCGCGCATCAACACGTCATGACAGGCGCGCGCAATGGCAATGCCCGCCACCGGCGGCAGCATGCCCGGCTTGACCAGATTGTCGGCGTTCGAATCGAGATTGGACCGGGCCTCGAACCAGGTCGAAAGCGCATCGCCTATGCCTGAGACGAGAAAGCGTACGGGGGCCCGCACGATCACCTCGCTGTCTATGATCACCATGTCGGGATTGCGGCCGAGAAAATGGGCCTCCTGATAGACACCGTCATCCGTGTAGCGGACGGCAACGGCGCTGCACGGCGCATCGGTCGAGGCGATGGTCGGAACGATGACGATCCGGGCGCCGATGGCGATGGCCGCCATCTTGGCGGTGTCGGCCGTCTTGCCGCCGCCGATACCAACCACGATCTGTGCACCGGAGGCTTTTGCCAGACCGGTCACACGGTCGATTTCACCGCGCGAGCACTCGCCGTTGAAACGTTCGATGTCAAAGGTGAGACCCGATGCTTCCATCGTCGCCTTCAGCGTCGCCCCGTACTGGTCGAGCACGAAAGGATCGGCAAGCAGAAACGCTTTGGTGCCGAGCCGGCCGATATGCTCCCCAAGTCGGCCCATTTCGCCGGCGCGCTGAATATACTTGTTCGGCCCCCCGTAGGAGCGGCCGCCCCTGTTGCCTGTATCCTCTGCCACATGCTCTCTCCTCGTGCTGCCCACCAGTGCCTTACCAGCCGCCATTCACATAACCGCCATCGACCGGCAGCGTCGTTCCTGTGACGTAGAGGGCGGCGGGAGACGCAAGAAACAAGCACGTTCCCACGAGATCTTCGACCGTGCCCCAGCGCTTCATAGCCGTCCGGCGTTCGATTTTGCCCGCCAATTCCGGAACTGACCAGATATCCTGCGTCATGGCGGTCTTGTGATAGCCAGGCGCAATCGCATTGACGCGGATGCCGTCCGGCCCGAACTTATGGGCCAGAGCGCGCGTCAGACCGACGATACCGGTCTTCGACGCGCAATAGGCAGGCACACGGTCGTCTGCCAGATAAGACAGCATCGAGGCCGTATTGATAATCGCGCCCTTCGAGGCTTTCAACAGCGGATGCGACGCCATGGCCAGCCGCATGGCGCTGTTCATGTTGACGTCGATCACCTCCATATAGGCATCCTCGCTGAACTCCGCGTCCGGCTTGACGATGCCGGCAGCGTTGACCAGCACCGAGAGAGACCCGAGCGACGGCACGAACGCATCGATCGCAGACCGGTCTCTGACATCCAGCCGCTCGAAGCGGATTGCCAAGAGCGCCGGGTCGTTGCGGGCTCGATCGATTTTCTCCTGCGACGTTCCGGTTGCCACGACCGTGGCGCCCATGCCGGCAAAGCCTTGAGCGATGGCTAGCCCGATGCCGCTGGTAGCACCGGAGACCAGCACTGTCTGGCCTGCGTAGAGATCCTTGCGGAACGTGTCCAATATGGCTTGCATGTCTCTTCCTCCTGACATTGTGTCTCCCGTCAACCCGGCCGCTCTACCAGACCGTATAGCCACCATCGGCGGCGACGATCGAACCCGTCATCAGGCTCGACGCTTCTGACGCCAGGAACAGGATGACGGCGGCGATCTCCGGCGGCTGCCCCATGCGCTTCATGGGCGTGTTGCCGACCCAGTGCTTCATCATTTCGGGATCGTCGTAGACGTAGCGGGTGAGTTCCGTTTCGATATAGGTCGGTGCGACCGCATTGACGCGGATGTTGCGGGTGGCCCATTCGGCTGCCAACGAGCGTGTCAGATGGTGCACGCCAGCCTTCGAGGCGTTGTATTGCGCCTGTTCCTGCGGTCGGTTGACGATATCGGCGGACATCGAACCGACATTGACGATAGTGCCGCCACCCTGGTCGATCATGGCCTTGCCGAAGGTTCGGCAGCACCAGAAGACGCCATTGAGATTGACGTCGATGACCTTCAGCCAAGTCGGATCGTCCATAGTTTCGGCCGGACGGTTGGAGATCGCGATACCGGCGTTGTTGACGAGGATATCGATGCGCCCGTGCTTGGCCGTCATCGCCGCATGCACGGCCTCGACCGCGCGCGGGTCGGTGACGTCAAGGACGGCGCTGTCGATCTCACGCCCCTTGGCGCTCAGTTCGGCCGCGGCCGCGGCAGCCGCCTCGCCGTTCATGTCAGTAATGACGACTCTGGCGCCAGCCTCGCTCAGCGCATCGGCTGCTGCAAAACCGATCCCGCGTGCAGCGCCCGTGATAACCGCGGTTTTCCCATGAAGGCTGAAAAGTTCGAGATACATGGATGGCTTACTTTCCCCGCAAGGGTGTTTCCGCCAGCGCGTCGAGCGCGGCATAAAGCGACTGGCTGTTGAAATAGAGCGTGTCGAAAATTGGCTGCATCCGACGATATTTGTCCTGCCATGCCGGATCCGGCTTGATCTCGTCGGCATGGCGGACAATGGCGGCCACAGCTTCCTCCAGCGACGAGAATCGGTCGGTGGCGACCGCTCCCAGGACGGCACAGCCCAGAATGCCGCATTCCTGCTCCTCCGGCACGACGATCGGCACCCCGTAAATGCTTGCCTTGATGCGCAGCCAGAGCTCGGTCTTGGCGCCACCGCCCGAGGCGATGACGCGCTCGATTGTCTGCCCCGATGCCTTCTCCATGATCCGGAGATGACGGGCACCGGCAAAGGCCACCCCTTCGAGAATCGCCCGGTTGATATGCGACAGGGTATGGGCCGCCCCCAGGCCGAAGAACTGGGCGCGTGCATTGCGATGCGCCCCCAGTCGTTCTCCGGTCAGGAACGGCAGGAAAAACAGGCCGTCGGAACCCACCGGTGCTTCCGCGGCGCGTGCCACGAGTTGGTCATAGCTCTCCTTGCCCTCATGCAGCGCCCGGCGTGACCAGCGCATGGCGTCCCCGCCGCTTTCCAGCAGCGCAAACGGCCCCCAATTGCCCTCGACCGTCGCAACATTGGAAATGTCGGGATCGAGAAGCGGCGCAGGCGCGATCAGTGTCAGAATACAAGACGTGCCGGTGACGTCGGAGACCAGACCGGGCCGGCAGGTGCCAGAGCCGAGAAGTGCGACGGGATAATCAGCCCCGCCCACCAGCACAGGTGTGCCGGCCAGAAGGCCGGTCTCAAGCGCCGTGGCCTGCGTGACCGCTCCCAGAACATCAAGCGGATTGCGGATCGGCGGCAGTTTCGTTGCATCAAGCCCCAGCCGTTCCACCATGTCCGGCGACCAGGAGCGCGTTGTCGGATTCATCAGGAACGAGCACGAGGCATCGCCTTCATCCATGGCAATTTCACCGGTCAGCCGTAGGTTGATATAGTCCTTCGGCATGATCACGAAAGCCGTGCGCGCATAGGCTCGCGGATCGTTGTCGCGCAGCCATGCCAGCTTGAAGCCAGGCCAAGCCGGCGTCGGCGGATTACCGCTTTGCGAGAGATAGGTGTCCGGTGCGTTCGCCCGTTCGAAGTCGCGCACGAGGTCGATCGTGCGCTTGTCGTTCCAGAGCGGCACCCGATCACGGGTAAGGTTTCCGTCGCCATCGACCAGAACCGTTCCATGCATCTGGCCGCAGGCGACGACGACGGAAATGCGTGCCCTTGCATCCGGCACGTCCGCAAGCGCCGCGCGGATCGTAGCGACGACGCCTGCCCACCAATCGACCGGCCGTTGCTCGGCCCAGCCGAAACGCGGCACGATCTGATCATGTTCGCGCGCGGCGATGGTGACGATCTGGCCGTTGCTGTCGACGAGGGCTGCGCGAACGCTACCGGTTCCGACATCGATGGCAAGAGTGAGGGCGGAGGTCATGGGGTATTCCCTCACTCTTAGCGCTTCAGCGAGCCGGTGCTGTATTGCAGGAGCATGGCAATAACGATGATGGCGCCCATGTAGACCTGCTGATGATAGCCAGGCACGCCGGCAAGGTTCATGATATTGGCGATAATGCCCATGACGAGCGCACCCAGCAGCGTGTTGATCACGCCACCCTTGCCACCCATCAGGCTTGCACCGCCGATAACGACAGCCGCAATGACATTAAGTTCGGCGCCGACGCCGACCTGGGCCGATCCGACGCCGGTGCGGCTGGACGAGATGATACCCGCTACTGCCGCAAGCACGCCGGAAATCATGTAGACCGCCAGAATGTAGCGCGGCACGGCGATGCCGGAAAGGCGGACCGCCTCTTCGTTTGAGCCGATTGCCGTGACCAGGCGCCCGAACCGGGTGAAATTCAGCACCACGCCGCCGACAATGAACACCGCGAACATCAGGAGCACCGGTTGCGGAATTCCAAACAGGAAGCCCGAGCCAAACCGGCTGAAAGCGTCCCCCGCCTCGCCCAGCGGGATCGGTCGCCCCTCGGAAATGATCAGCGACAGTCCGCGCGCAATCGCCATCATAGCCAGCGACATCACGAAAGACGGCAACCTGAGATAGGCGATGAAGCCGCCCGTCACCAGTCCGCAAACCGCTCCAGACAACAACACAAGCAAAATGGTTGGAAGCGTGCCGAAACCGGAGATCGTACAAAAATAGCCTGTCAGTACAGAGCCCAGTGCCATGATCGAGCCGACCGAAAGATCGATGCCACGCGTCAGGATCACGAACAGCATGCCCACCGCCATGATGCCGGCGCCCGAAGCGACCTGGCGCAGCACGTTGAGGATATTGCCGCGGCTCATGAAACTGTCGGACCACAGCGTGGCAACGATGACGAGCACCAGAAAAATCGCCAGGGTGCCGAAACGCTGGACGACAACGCGGATATCGACGGATCGCTTATCTTCCGGTTTCGGAACTGAATCTGTTGTGATGGTCATCAGCGGCTACCCTGATTTGCGGTTATGGTTCCGCCCGTCATCGACAGGCCAAGCAGGTTTTCTTCATTGTAGTCTTGCGGCACCAGCTCGCCACGGATCCGGCCCTGCCCCATGGCGATGACCCGGTCGCAAAGACCGAACAATTCCTGGTGCTCCGACGAGATCACCAGCACGGCCTTGCCATCCTCGGCGAGTTTGTTGACCAGCGCATAGATTTCAGTCTTGGCACCGACGTCGACGCCACGTGTCGGCTCGTCGAGAATGATCACGTCGCCATCGGCGTGAAACCATTTGGCGAGAACCACCTTCTGCTGGTTGCCGCCCGACAGGCTCGATACAGTCGCATCGACGCTGGAGGCCTTCAGGCGCAGACTCTTGCCCAGCGTGGCGACATCAGTCCGCTCTTTACCCTGTTTGAGGAAGCCGAACGCGTTGACCACCGAGGACATCCTGGCCATCGTGGCATTGACGCGGATCGGCTTGTCGAGAATAACGCCCTGATGCTTGCGATCTTCCGGCACCAGCCCGATTCCGGCTTTCACGGCATCGCTGGGGGACCGCGGCTTCAAAACCTTGCCTTTGAGCGTGATCGTGCCGCTCTCCAAAGGATCGGCACCGAAGATCACGCGCGCAACCTCTGTCCGGCCCGAGCCGATGAGACCGCCCAGACCGACGATCTCGCCTGCGCGCACGGAAAAACTGACGTCCCGCACCATCCGCCCAGCATTGAGATTTTCCACCTTCAGCAGTTCCGCACCGATGATGCGTTTCGCTCTCTCGGGAAACATCGTGGCAATCGGCCGGCCGACCATCATGCGGATAATATCGTCGACCTTTACGTCGCCAGTCGCAACGGTTCCAACCTTCTGGCCATCCTTCAGGACCGTCATCCGATCGGCGATGTCAAAAACCTCGTCGAGGCGGTGGGAAATGTAGACGACACCGACGCCGCGATCGCGCAGGCCGCGGATGATCTGATGCAACTTCATCGCATCCTGCGCGCCAAGCACGGCGGTAGGCTCGTCAAAAACGATGATCTTGATCTCTTGCGACAGGGCCTTGGCGATTTCGACCACCTGCTGATGCGCGACGGCCAAGGCCCCCACTGTCCGGCCGGGATCGATCGTGAAACCCAACCGGTCGATCAGGTCCTTGGCACGCTTACGCAGACTGGAATGAGAAATGACACCCGGCAATTCACCGAGAAAAATGTTCTCCGCCACTGTCAGGTCCGGCGCCAGCGCCAGTTCCTGGTGGATGACGACAATGCCAAGCGCGCGCGCGGCGCGCGGATCGCGATAGACCACAGGCCTGCCGGCGATGACGACTTCACCTTGACTGGGGTTCATTTCACCGCCCAGAACACGCATCAAGGTGGATTTTCCTGCACCGTTCTCGCCGAGAAGCGCATGAACCTCGCCGGACCGGACATCGAAATCTACCGATCTCAACGCGTGGATGCCTCCAAATGATTTGGAGATCGACTTGAGTTTGACGAGTTCGGTCAACGTGGCTCTCCGGACACATGGCGACTTGAGGCGCAGCGCGTTTCAACGGATTTATGCGATGCGCCTTCAGTCCTTGGTCTTGATGCAAGCCGCCTTATGCGTTTTCAGGCGACATGCATTCGTGTCGTAACGCGCGGAAAAGACTCAAAAGACAGCGTCGGCGCGGTAGAACTTGTCGACGTTCTCCTTGGTGATGACCGCGGGCGTCGTCAGGTCGAGCTTCGGAAAGTCCGCACCCAGTTCACCCTTGACAGCCTTGAGGCCGATATCGACGGCCGTGCGCGCCACGAGATCGGGATCATTGAGACCGGTCGCGCCGTATTTGCCATCTTTGATCAGCGCAAGCGCTTCCTTCTGGCCGTCGGCTGCAGCGAGCGCCAGCACGTCGGTCTTCCCCTGTGCTTCGAGAGCCTTCATGGCGCCAAGAACCATCGAGTCATTCTCGCCAAGCACGACGTTGGCATCCGGATGGGCGGTCAACAAGTCCTCCATGGCAGCAAGGCCGCCCTCATTCGACCAGCCACCCCAGCCCTGTCCGACGACTTCGAAACTGACCTTGCCATCATTCACGAGCTGCCCTTCGACCAGCCCCTTGAACACGCCGAGACGCCGGTCGCGGCCCACCTCGTTACCCTTGTCACCCGAGAGCAGAATAATCTTCATCGGCTTGCCTTTCATGCTGTTGGCAAGCCATTGGCCAACGAGATAGCCGTTCTGGTCGTTGGACGAACGAACCTGGCTGATGACGTTCGCCTTCGTGCTGATTGAGGAATCCATCACGACCACCTTGACGCCCGCGGCGGTTGCAGCGTCGGCTGCGGCAACCAGACCTTCCGGATCGCGCGGATTGAGGATCAGCAGATTGACGCCCTTGGCAACCATGTCCTCCACATCGGCGATCTGCTTTGCCATATCGTTCTGGCCGTCGGCACTGGTGACCTCGCAACCGGCTTTCTTGGCCTGGTCCTCAGCAGCAGCAACCTGTGCGGCAAAATAGGGTGCTCCAAGCGTATACATGGCGATGCCGACCTTGCAGTCGGCGGCATTTGCCGCACCGAACGCCGCGACATTCATCGCGACAGCCAGCACGCACCCGGAAAGTGTGATCTTCATGGTTTTCTCCTCCGATTTCCATGACAACGGAAGCTATTCGGCCTCCTTTATGTAGTTAAAATACATTTCGGAAATCCGTCAAGGATTATTTCAACCCAAAATTTGATCTCAACGCGCATTATCGGCGCATATTGCGGCGCGATAGCGCAGGTTTGCACTGCAATGGCTTTTCTTCGCCAGATTTTCGGATCTCCGACTTGCATCCATTTCTATTTTATGTAGTATTACTACCAAATAATGTTTAGGGAGTACAAACAATATGCCTTTGTTCGAGCCGGGCGTCGCATATGTCGACATCTCATCCGGTCAGCTGAAGGGAGCCACCAGCCGATATGTGAAAACATTCCGCGATCTGGACGGCCTGTACGAAGATTCGGCCGCATTTTCATCGCTTGTCGATCGCAGCGGCGATGAGGTCGCCTATGAAGTCACCGACTACAAGCCCTCCAGCAACCTCGGCGACATCATCATCGGGGTCACGCGCATGGAGCCCGGCAAGATCGGCAACGAGTACTACATGACGCGCGGCCATATCCATGCGCGCCCCAATCGCCCGGAAATGTACTATGGCGAAAGCGGGCTTGGCGTCATGCTGCTGGAGTCCCCTGACGGCCAGATCCGCACGATCGAGATCAAGCCAAGGACGATGTGCTACGTGCCGCCCTTTTGGATCCACCGCTCGGTCAATGTCGGCCGCCAACCGCTGGTGATGACCTTCTCCTATCCCGCCGATTCAGGCCAGGATTACGACATCATCGCCAAGGCCGGCGGCATGCGCAGCCGCATCGTTGACGACGGCAAGGGCGGCTGGAAAACGGTCGAAAACAAAGGCTACCGGATCAGACCGCAAGCGCTGGTCGACAGCATCATGGCAAAGGTTGAGTGAAGCCGCCGGGAGGAGATGCAAAATGACGGATTACACTCCAGCGAACCGACCGACGCTCTATTTCATTGGCGTGACGACCGGCAAAAGCTCGATCATGAAAGTGTTTCCCGCATGGGCCGCCTCTCTCGGGCTGACGGATGCTGCGATAAAGGGCATCGATTTTCCCCTTCACGCAAATGCCGACGCCTACCGGGAGGCCGTCGCGTTTATCCGCGACGACCCCATGTCGCTGGGAGCGTTGGTGACCACGCATAAAATCGATCTTTTCAACGCCTGCAAGGATATGTTCGACACGATCGATCCGCATGCACGGTTGATGGATGAGACGAGTTGCATCTCCAAGAAAAGCGGCAAGCTCGTTTGCCACGCCAAGGATCCGATCTCTTCGGGACTGGCACTCGACGCCTTTCTGCCAGACGGATATTTCGAACGCACAGGCGCCGAACTGTTTTCGATCGGCGCGGGTGGATCCACCATCGCGCTCACCTGGCATATGATGCATGCCCGCCGTAACGGCGACCGGCCGTCGCGCATCGTTGTTTCCAACCGTAGCCAGCACCGCATCGACGAGATCAGGCGTATCCATGACACTATGGGCACCACCTTGCCCGTCGATTATGTCCTGGCACCACATCCGGCGGACAATGACGCCATCGTTGCGTCGCTCAAACCGGGCTCGGTGGTCATCAACGCAACCGGCCTTGGCAAGGACGCGCCCGGTTCACCGCTCTCCGATGCGGTCCGTTTCCCGGAAAACGCCATCGTCTGGGATCTCAACTATCGCGGCGACCTGGTCTTTCTCGATCAGGCCCGGAAACAAGAGAGAACGGCCCGGCTGCAAATAGAGGACGGCTGGATCTATTTCATTCATGGCTGGACCCAGGTGATATCGGAGGTCTTCGACATCGATATCCCCTCCAGCGGCCCCGAATTCGACGAAATCTCCAGAATCGCTCTGAGTGTCACGAAAGGCTGAGCCATGAGACAGAAAATCCTGGTCACGCCACGCTCGCTGACCGAAGCACCGCACCCAGCCGTCGAGGCGCTGATAGAATATGGTTTCGAGATCGTCCAGGCACGACCGGGAAAATTGCCCGACGAAAACGAATTGCTTCGATTGGTACCCGATGTTGTCGGTTGGCTGGCCGGTGTGGAGCCGGTCTCGCCCGGCGTAATCGCCGCGGCTGCCAAACTGCGCGTCGTCAGCCGCAATGGAACCGGCCTCGACAATCTGCCGCTGGGCGCATTAAAATCGCGCGGAATAGCAGTGCGCACAGCCGATGGCGCCAATGCCCGCAGCGTGGCGGAACTGGCGATTGCCATGATCTTCTCGGCTTTGCGCCACCTTCCCTATACCGACCAGGGGCTGAAGGCCGGTACCTGGCCGCGTCGTCGCGGCATCGAATTCTTCGGGCGCACGGTCGGCGTCATAGGCACGGGGGCGGTCGGTGGCACGGTCGCACGCCTCGCCTCGGCCATGGGTGCCCATGTACTGGCCTTCGACCCGGCTTGCCCGGAACTCGGCATCGACCCGAGGCGCTTTCGCTGGGCCTCGCATGAGGAGATTTTTCGCGAGGCGGATATCCTGACCCTGCACTGCCCTCCAAACCGCAACGGCAAGCCATTGATCGACACAGAAGTCCTGCAAATCGTCAAACCCGGACTTATCCTCATCAACACCGCGCGTGCCTCTCTGGTGGACGAGTGTGCCTTGACGACAGCACTCAACGAAAAACGTCTGCAGACCTATTGCGTCGATGTGTTCGATCCCGAACCGCCAGCCCATCCCGGCCTCGCCTCAAGGCCTGACGTCATCGCCAGCTCCCATATAGGCGGCTATACCGAAGAGAGCGTCAATCGCGCCACCGAAATGGCCGTCTTCAACCTTCTGGAATCGCTTGGCATTCGCCATAGCGCACAATCAGCCTGAGACGACACCATGGTAACGCTGACACAAATCCCATTCGATGAGCCCCTGGGTCGGAAATTGGCAAGGAGCGCCGGTCCCGGCCTGTCGTTCTATTGGCTGGGACAAGCGGGGTTCATTATCGACGCAAACGGAAAGCGCATCGTCATCGATCCGTACCTCTCGGATTCGCTCGCCGTCAAATACCGCAACACGGCCTATTCCCATTCTCGAATGATGCAGCCCCCACTTGACGCCGAAGAACTTGGCCCCGTGGATCTTGTGCTCTGCACACATCATCATACCGACCATATGGATGGAGAAACGCTGCATCGTCTAGCGGCGCGCTTGCCGGAACTGAGGTTCGTCGTTCCAGCAGCTTCCCGCGAACTGGCCGCGCAGCGGATCGGCACGGGCAGCAATCGCCTGATCGAGGTCGATGCCGGCGACCGGATGCCACTGGCTGGATTCGGGCTGCAGGTCATGCGCGCGGCCCACGAAACGCTCGAACGCGACGAGAACGGCTATCATCGTTTCCTCGGCTACGGGCTGGATTTCGGCGCACTTCGCCTCTTTCATTCGGGCGATACGATTCCGTTCGAAGGGCAGGATGACGAGATCCTGGCCTTTGGCCCGCATCTGGCTTTGCTGCCGGTCAATGGCCGTTCGGCGGCGCTGAAGGCAGCAGGCTTTGCGGGCAACCTGACACTGGCGGAGGCGACTGCCCTTTGCCGGCGCTGCAGCATTCCAAACATGATAGCCCACCATTACGGCATGTTCGCATTCAACACGATTGCCGCGGAAGCGATCGAGAACGCAAGACCGGCCGCGCCGATCGACCTGATCCGCGCATGCTACAATACGGAATTTCGCCTTGACGGTTCATAGGCCTGAATGGCAGGAATCGACGATGGCATATGAAGACATCATGGCCCGGGCTCCCGGTCAGAACATTCTCGAAATCGTGCGGCAGGCCCTGCCAAACCTGCGCAAATCCGAACGCAAGGTCGCCAACCGCGTTCTGGAGGATCCGGATAGAATCCTCAATGCGGCACTGGCAGAAGCGGCCGCCCTTTCAGAGGTCAGTGAGCCCACGGTAATCCGCTTCTGCGTCGCGATAGGGTGCACGGGCTTTCAGGAATTCAAGCTCCGGCTGGCGCGCAGTCTGGCGCTTGGCACCACGGCCACCCACTCCGTTCTCACCAAAGAAGACACGACGGCCGAACTCGTCGAGAAGATTTTCGGCTATACCATGACAAGCCTCGACTGGGCGCGCAGCCATCTCGACACCGAGGCGCTCGGGCGGGCGATCGCGCTTCTCAGCGAAGCGCGCAGTATCGAATTTTTCGGGCTGGGTGCCTCCGGTATCGTGGCGCTCGACGCGCAACAGAAGTTTCCGCTGTTCGGCGTGCCCTGCGGCGCCCAGTCCGATACCCACCAGCAACTGATGACCGCCTCCATGATGCAGGCCGGCGATGTCGCTGTGATCTTCTCCAATACAGGCCACACGATCGCGATGATCGAGGTGGCGGAAGTCGCCCGCAATGGCGGCGCCAAGGTGATTGGCGTTTCGGGTGCAAGCGCGCCGCTGCTCGACCATTGCGATGTCGCCATCCTGGTCGAGACACTCGACAACACCGATATCTACACGCCGACGATTTCCCGTATCGCCGCCCTCGTCGTCGTCGATATTCTCTGTTCGGCGGTTGGCTTGCGGCGCGATGCCGAGCACGGACATCGCTTTGAAAATATGAAACAGTTGCTGCGCAATCAGCGCATCTACGGCCCGAAAAAGCCGGTTTAAGTGCCTCACCTGACAGGAACAGAGAGAATAATATTCGCCCGGCCGTAAACAAGGCGGACCGCAGCGACATCAATGGTTTGTGAATTTTCTACCAAAAAAAGATACGAGAATCACAATTTACAGTTTCAAAAGTTAAACCCTTTGATTAAAGCTGGTGCACGCGTAGTTGATCCATACGACGCAGTCTGGGGTAAATACGGCTGTTTTCAAGAGATGACGGAGATGTGAAGGCGCACCATCTTGTCAGATTGTCAGCAGAGCCCTCCGTCGTGAAGAACCGGTAAGGACCATGCCACATGAAGAGTCGTAAGGGGCAGCGCATAGCGGTGTTATCCGAGGCCCTTTCGCAACACCGCATTCTGCATATCAAGAGCGCGGCCGAAATCCTGGGCGTGTCGGAGATGACGGTGCGGCGCGACGTCGGTGCCAATCCCGACCAGTTCTCGTTCCTGGGCGGCCACATCGTACCTTCCGCTGATCTGGAAAACGACAATCCTTACGAGCTTTCGAAAGCTGCCGACAGCCATGCGGCAGCAAAACGGCAAGTATGCGCACAAGCCATTGAATTTATTAATGATGAGGATACGGTTTTTTTCGATTGCGGCACCACGCTGCCCTACCTGGTCGATCTGCTGCCGGATGATCTTTCGATTACCGCGATCTGCTACGCCCTGAATATCGCCGACCGCCTGACACGCAAACCCAATGTCCGCATCGTCATGCTGGGCGGTCTCTACCACCCTGCCTCTGCCAGCTTTTCAGGAGCGCCGGGGCTCGAAACACTGGATTCGATCGTCATAAACGTAGCCTTCATCTCCGCTGCAGGCGTTGATCGCGGGCGTGGTGCAACCTGTGCGCACTTTCACGAAGCCGAAATCAAGAAGAAGGCGATGTCGCGGGCACAGCGGAACATTCTTCTCGTCGATAGCAGCAAGATCGGCAAACTGAAGCCCGCCTTTTTCAGCGCCATGACGGCATTCGATACCGTTATCACAGAAAACGGCGAGACCGATTTCAGCTGAACATATCGAATTTTTCCTGCACATCCCGGAATGAAACTTGACGACATTCAGAAATGATGGAATTGTCACAAAAAATGAAAATTAAATAACATGAAGTAAGATGCAACGACGCCGTGTCCTCAAGCGCAGCTTGTGCAGATCGAGACATGCGGCTTGCGATCGGACCGGGAGGAAATCAATTGGAAGCCGTTGCCGCTAACGATGTGCCACGCGCGCGCAGTAGCCGCTCCTCTGCACCGTTGTCCGCCGGAGTTCATAACCAAGTGCGCAACCCCGGCATGGCGCTCGACTTGTCGTGGGTACTCGATTCCCGAGTCAATCTGTCGGCCACCGAGCGCCGGGTCGCGTCCCTTCCCGGCCGGCGTACAGTAAAGAAAGATGCGCAGGCCGCCTGGCTTCTGAAGGCCGTCACCTGCATCGACCTGACGACGCTCAACGGCGACGACACGACGGAGCGCGTCAAGCGTCTGTGCGCCAAGGCGATCAGCCCGGTTCGCCCCGAAATTCTCGATGCGCTCGGCATGGGCGATCGCATCATTACCACCGGTGCCATCTGCGTCTATCACCGGTTCGTCGCAACCGCCGTCGAGGCGCTCGGCAATTCGGGCATTCCCGTGGCCGCGGTCTCGACCGGCTTTCCCGCTGGTCTCAGTCCGCACCATCTGAAAGTCAAGGAAATCGAGGCCTCGGTTGCCGATGGCGCCAGAGAAATCGATATCGTCATCACCCGCGAACATGTGCTGACCGGCAACTGGACGGCGCTGTACGAGGAAATGAAGGAATACCGCACGGCCTGCGGTGACGCGCATGTAAAAGCTATCCTGGCAACCGGTGATCTCAAGACGTTGCGCAACGTCGCCAAGGCCTCGCTGGTCTGCATGATGGCCGGCGCCGACTTCATCAAGACATCCACGGGCAAGGAAGGCGTGAACGCAACGCTCGCCGTGACGCTGACGATGCTGCGGGCGATCCGCGCCTATGAGGAGCGCACCGGCATCAGGATCGGCTACAAACCGGCGGGCGGTATTTCTGCGGCCAAGGACGTGCTGAATTATCAATTTCTGATGAAAGAGGAACTGGGCCGCGAATGGCTGGAGCCGGACCTGTTCCGCATCGGCGCATCGAGCCTGCTGGCCGATATCGAGCGCCAGCTGGAACACCATGTCACCGGTGCCTATTCGGCCCTCAACAGACACCCGATTGGATGAGCCCGATGACTGTCGCAGAGTATTTTGACGAAATGTCCTACGGCCCCGCTCCCGAATCCGACACTGAAGCCCGCACCTGGCTAGCACGCCATGCGTCAGGCTTCGGCCACTTTATCAATGGCGCGTTTACGCCACCGGCTTCCGGCAAAAGCTTCGATACGTTCGAGCCCGCCACCGGCAAGGTGCTCGCTAGGCTCGCGACCGGTGACAAGGCCGATATCGACAGCGCCGTAGCCGCCGCGCGCAAGGCGCAGGTGCAATGGGCGCAACTGTCCGGCCATTCCCGCGCGCGACATCTTTATGCTTTGGCCCGGATGATCCAGCGCCATGCCCGCCTGATTGCGGTGGTCGAGGCGATCGACAACGGCAAGCCGATCCGCGAGACGCGGGATTTGGACGTTCCTCTGGCTGCCCGCCACTTTTATCATCATGCCGGCTGGGCGCAGCTCCAGGAGACCGAATTTGGCGATCAGGTGCCGGTGGGTGTCGTCGGACAAATCATTCCCTGGAACTTCCCCTTCCTCATGCTGGCCTGGAAGATCGCGCCGGCGCTGGCACTCGGGAATACCGTCGTTCTCAAGCCCGCTGAATTTACGTCGCTGACGGCGCTGCTCTTTGCCGAACTTGCCGCCGCCGCAGGCCTGCCGCCCGGCGTCTTCAACGTCGTCACCGGCGAAGGCAACACCGGCGCCCTGCTGGTCGACCATCCGGATATCGACAAGATCGCCTTTACCGGCTCGACGGATGTCGGCCGCATCATTCGCGAGCGCACGGCCGGCCGCGGCAAGTCTCTGACGCTGGAACTGGGCGGCAAATCGCCGTTCATCGTCTTTGACGACGCAGATATCGATGGCGCGGTCGAAGGCGTGGTCGATGCGATCTGGTTCAATCAGGGGCAGGTCTGCTGCGCCGGATCGCGCCTTCTGGTTCAGGAAGGCATTTCCGATCTCTTCCATCAGCGACTGATCCGCCGCATGCAGACCTTGCGCGTCGGTCAACCGCTCGACAAATGCATCGACATGGGGGCGATCGTAGCACCGGTGCAACTGGCGCGCATCGAATCCCTGGTCAAGCAGGGCGTCGCGCAGGGAGCTATCCTGCATCAGGCGAAGATCGACGCGCCGAAGGGCGGCAGTTTCTATCCGCCGACGCTGCTGAGCGGTGTGCAGCCGACATCGACCGTTGCAACCGAGGAGATTTTCGGACCGGTTGCTGTGTCGATGACCTTCCGGACGCCGGAAGAGGCGATCCAGCTTGCCAACCATTCGCGATACGGACTGGCGGCGAGCATCTGGAGCGAGACGATCGGGCTGGCGCTGAATGTCGCGGCCAAGCTTGCAGCCGGTGTGGTCTGGGTCAATGCCACCAACCTGTTCGATGCAGCGGTCGGCTTCGGGGGAAAACGCGAATCCGGCTTCGGTCGCGAGGGTGGCCGCGAAGGTTGCTATGAATATCTGAAGCCAAAAGCGTGGGCCGCCCGAAAGGCCCGGACGATGCCGTCGCTGCCGCACTTGAAGACCACAGCCGGCGATTTCAGCCTTTCGTCGATCGATCGAACGACAAAGCTTTTCATTGGTGGCAAGCAGGCGCGTCCGGACGGCAACTATTCCCGCGTGATCGTTTCGCCGAAGGGCAAGGCTATCGGCGAAGTTGGCGAAGGCAATCGCAAGGACATCCGCAACGCGGTTGTTGCGGCGCAGGCCGCAGCCGGCTGGACGAATGCGACAGCCCATAATCGCGCGCAGATCCTCTACTATATCGCTGAAAATCTCAGCGGCCGCGCGGATGAATTTGCCGCCCGCATTTCAACCATGACCGGCGCGTCCGCCGCGGCGGGCAAAGCGGAAGTGGAGGCTTCGATTTCGCGCCTCTTCACCTACGCCGCCTGGGCCGACAAATACGAGGGCGTCGTGCACATGCCGCCGCTGAGGGGTGTGGCGCTGGCCATGCCCGAAGCGATCGGTGTCGTCGGCGTTATCTGCCCGCCGGAAGCTCCGCTCCTCGCCTTCATCAGCCTGGTAGCGCCACTGATCGCCACCGGAAACCGCGTCGTCGCCGTTCCAAGCGAGACCTATCCGCTGTCAGCCACCGATTTCTACTCAATTCTCGAAACTTCGGACGTGCCTGCCGGCGTCGTCAATATCATCACGGGCTCGCCGGACGAACTGGCCAAAACGATGGCCGCCCATAACGACGTCGATGCCTTGTGGGCGTTCGGCTCTCCTGAGCTTTCGGCAACCGTCGAAAAACTGTCTGTGGGCAATCTCAAACGGACGTTCGTCGACAATGGCAAGGCGACCGACTGGTTCGACAGTGCGGCGGCCGAAGGCGCCAACTATCTGCGCCGTGCCGTGGACGTGAAGAATATCTGGATCCCCTACGGGGAATAGGGATCCTACTTTCGTCCTGCCGGCGGGAGGAGACCGCGCCGGCTGACGGAAGCAGACATGGGTGAGAAATGCCGCAAAGCCTGATGCCTTGCGGCCGGGGAGGACGCCGCGGCAAAACTTGCCGGAGCGTCGCGCGCAAGGGAGGACTTTCATGCTGAAGAATATCGATCCGGCTCTCAATGCAGACATATTGTATGCGCTTCGGGCTATGGGACATGGCGACACGCTGATCGTATCCGATACGAATTTTCCGTCGGACTCCATCGCGCGCCAGACGACCCTCGGCAAACTCCTGCGGATCGACAATGTTTCGGCCGCCCAGGCGATCAAGGCGATTCTGTCGGTGATGCCTCTGGACACACCGCTACAGCCGTCGGCAGGGCGTATGGAGGTCGTCGGCGCTCCGAGCGACCTGCCTCCGGTCCAGCAGGAGGTACAGGCCGAGATTGATCAGGCCGAGGGCAAGCCTGCTCCGATGTATGGCATCGAACGTTTCGCATTCTATGAAGAGGCAAAGAAAGCCTATTGCGTGATCACCACCGGTGAAAACCGCTTCTACGGCTGCTTCCTGTTCACCAAGGGCGTGATTCCGCCGGAAAACTCTTGAGTGCGGAGACGATGATGAAGTCGGGTGTTTCGATCCTCGGAATTTTTGTGGCCGATACGGCCTATGTCGCCAAGCGCATGCCAGCTGTCGGCGAAACCATCACCGGAAGCGGGTTCTCTGTCGGCCCCGGTGGCAAGGGTTCTAACCAAGCCGTTGCCGCCGCACGCGCCGGCGGCAAGGTGTCCTTTATCTCGAAGATCGGCCGCGACACATTCGGCGAGATGGCCCTAAAGACCTATGCCGAGGCCGGCGTTACCCCGAAGATCGTGCAGATGGACAATATGCCGACCGGAGCCGCCTTCATTTACGTCAACGAGACCAATGGCGACAATGCCATCATCGTCTATCCCGGGGCCGCCGGAACAATTGTCATTGCCGATGTCGAGGCCACGCGCGACACCATCGAGCAATCCGCGGTTTTCGTGACCCAGTTGGAGCAGCCGGCCGATGCGGCCCTCCGCGCCCTTGAGATCGCCCACGCCGCCGGCGTGACGACTGTTTTCAATCCGGCACCCGCCGAGCCGTTTCCGGACGCGATCTATCCACTCTGCGACTACATCGTACCCAACGAAACCGAAGCCGCCGCCATCGTCGGTTTCCCACTGGAGACGCTGGAAGACGCGAAGCGGGCCGGAGACGTCTTTTTGTCGAAAGGCGTCAAGGCAGCGTTGATTACGCTCGGTGGCCGCGGCGTTCTGTATCATACGGCCGCGGAATCGGTGCATGTTCCTGCCCTATCCTCCGGCCCGGTCATCGATACGACAGGTGCAGGCGACGCCTTTGTCGGTGGCTTTTCGGCAGCACTTTCCAACGGCATGCGGCCGGTGGACGCCGCCCGCTTCGGCTGCGCCACGGCAGGCATTGCAGTGACGCGGCGCGGAACTGCACCGGCGATGCCGCAACTTTCGGAGATCGAAACGCTTCTGGGCGGAAATGGTGCCGCATGACCCGCCAGGATCCGATCAAGCACTTTTTCATCTGGCCCGCGCTACTGATCGTTCTTGTGATCTCGATCTTTCCGCTAATCTATTCGCTAACCACCAGTTTCATGAGCCTACGGCTGGTGCCGCCCATGCCCGCCCGTTTCGTTGGTTTTGGAAACTACACCGAGCTGCTGCAAAACCCGCGATTCTGGCATGTGGTAGGCACCACGACGCTGATCGCATTCATTGCCGTCTCGCTACAATATGTCATCGGTTTTTCGGTTGCGCTTGCGCTGAACCGACGGGTGCCGGGCGAGGGCCTGTTCAGGCTGAGCTTCCTTTTGCCGATGCTGGTAGCGCCGGTTGCCGTGGCGCTGATCGCCCGGCAGATCCTCAACCCCACGATGGGTCCGCTCAACGAGCTCATGACCTTCTTCGGTTTTCCGAACCTGCCCTTTCTGACCAAGACGAGCTGGGCGCTGGGGGCGATCATTTCCGTGGAGGTCTGGCAATGGACGCCCTTCGTCATCCTGATGTTGCTCGCCGGCCTTCAGACCTTGCCGGATGACGTCTACGAGGCCGCAGCGCTGGAAAACGCCACGCCATGGCAGCAGTTCTGGGGCATCACCTTTCCGATGATGCTGCCGATCTCGGTGGCAGTCGTCTTCATCCGCCTGATCGAGAGCTACAAGATCATCGACACCGTCTTCGTCATGACCGGCGGCGGCCCCGGCATTTCCACGGAAACGCTGACGCTGTTTGCCTATCAGGAAGGCTTCAAAAAGTTCAATCTCGGTTACACCTCCGCGCTGTCCTTCCTGTTCCTGATCGTCATCACGGTCATCGGCCTTGTCTATCTCGCCATCCTCAAGCCCATTCTGGAGAAGCACAAATGAGCGTGCGCGATCTTAAGGGCAACAGCCGTTGGTGGGCGCTGGCAGGTTGTCTTCTGTGGCTCGCCTTCACCCTGTTTCCGCTCTACTGGGTGGCGATCACCTCGTTCAAGTCGCCGCTCGGCGTGGTCGGCGGGCCGACCTACATCCCCTTCATTGATTTCGATCCGACCCTGACGGCCTGGACCGAGCTTCTGTCAGGCGCGCGCGGGCAGTTCCACAATACGTTCATCGCCTCGACGATTATCGGTCTGTCCGCCTCGTTGCTGGCGACGTTCATCGGATCAATGGCCGCCTATGCCCTGGTGCGCTTCACCTTTGAGGTCAAGCTCCTGACCGGCGTCATCTTCGTGGTCGTAGCCTTCGGCGGCTTCTTGCTTGGGCGTCATTACCTCGGTCTCGGACAGGCGACCTCGCTGATCTACGCCTTCATCGCAGCCCTCGCGCTGGCCATCGGCTCCAGCCGAATCAGGCTTCCCGGCCCGATCCTCGGCAATGACGACATTGTCTTCTGGTTCGTCAGCCAGCGCATGTTTCCACCGATCGTCGCCGCCTTCGCCCTTTTCCTGATGTACACGGAGATGGGCAAGATGGGCTTCAAGCTGGTCGATACCTATACAGGCCTGACCTTCGCCTATATCGCCTTCTCGCTGCCGATCGTCATCTGGCTGATGCGTGATTTCTTCGCCGCCCTGCCGGTCGAAGTCGAGGAGGCAGCGATGGTCGATAACGTTCCATCATGGCGGATCTTCTTCGGGATCGTTCTGCCGATGTCGAAGCCGGGCCTGATTGCCACCTTCATGATCACCCTTGCCTTCGTGTGGAACGAGTTCCTGTTCGCGCTCTTCCTGACCAATTCCAAATGGCAGACATTGCCCATCCTCGTCGCCGGCCAGAACAGCCAGCGCGGCGACGAATGGTGGTCGATATCGGCAGCCGCCCTTGTGGCGATCATACCCATGGTCGTCATGGCGGGGCTTTTAAGCAGGCTCATGCGGTCTGGCCTGCTTCTGGGAGCGATAAAGTGACCGCCTAACCCATCTATCTTTTTCAATTCCGGGGAGGAAAACA
Source organism: Pararhizobium polonicum (assembly GCF_001687365.1). Classification (GTDB taxonomy): domain Bacteria; phylum Pseudomonadota; class Alphaproteobacteria; order Rhizobiales; family Rhizobiaceae; genus Pararhizobium; species Pararhizobium polonicum. The sequence continues at coordinate 174,724 of NZ_LGLV01000006.1, read as the reverse complement.
TGAAGAGATTTCTACTGACATCCACAGCGGCGACACTGCTCGCGCTCGCGGGAGCAACATCGGCACTGGCGGCCTGCGAACCGGACTACACCGGCGTAACCATTACAGCGACCACCCAGACCGGGCCCTATATCGCATCCGCACTACAACTGGCGGCCAAGGGCTGGGAAGAAAAGACCTGCGGCAAGGTCAATGTTGTGGAATTTCCCTGGTCAGAACTGTACCCGAAGATCGTGACGTCGCTGACCTCCGGCGAAGACACGTTCGACGTGATCGCGTTCGCGCCGGCCTGGGCGCCGGACTTCACCGACTATCTCTCCGAAATGCCTGCCGCGATGCAGAAGGGTGCCGACTGGGAAGATATCGCTCCGGTTTACCGCGAGCAACTGATGGTCTGGAACGGCAAGGTTCTGTCGCAGACCATGGATGGCGACGCGCATACCTATTCCTATCGCATCGACCTTTTTGAAAATCCCGACAACCAGAAAGCCTTCAAGGCAAAATACGGCCATGATCTTGCACCACCGAAGACATGGAAGGAATATCTCGACATAGCCGAGTTCTTCCAGCAGCCGGACAAAAAACTCTGGGGCACGGCCGAAGCCTTTCGCCGCGGCGGGCAGCAGTTCTGGTTCCTTTTCAGTCACGTGGCCGGCTATGTCAGCCATCCCGACAATCCGGGCGGCATGTTCTTCGATCCGGATACGATGGATGCGCAGGTCAACAATCCGGGCTGGGTTCGCGGTCTGGAGGAATATATCCGCGCGTCGAAACTCGCACCACCGAATGCCCTGAACTTCTCCTTCGGTGAAGTGAACGCAGCCTTTGCCGGCGGCCAAGTGGCTGAATCGATCGGCTGGGGCGACACTGGCGTCATCGGGGCAGATCCGAAGCAATCGAAGGTGGCCGGAAATGTCGGCTCGGCATCGCTGCCGGGATCCGATGAAATCTGGAACTACAAGACCAAGACGTGGGACAAGTTCGATCACATCGTACAGACGTCGTTCATGGCCTTCGGCGGCTGGCAGGCAGCTGTTCCCTCCTCCTCAAAGAACCAGGAAGCAGCCTGGGACTATATCAAATACGTAACGAGCCCGGCGGTCTCCGGTCAGGCGGCGATCACCGGCGGCACCGGCGTCAATCCTTACCGCATCTCGCACACGACCAATACCGAGCTGTGGTCCAAGATTTTCTCACCACGCGAAGCCAAGGAATATCTGGGCGCCCAGAAGGATGCCGTGACGGCCAAGAACACGGCACTCGACATGCGTCTGCCGGGCTATTTCTCCTACACGGAAATCCTGGAAATCGAACTTTCCAAGGCTCTCGACGGAGAGGTGACGCCGCAGCAGGCGCTGGATACCGTCGCGGAAGGCTGGAACAAACTGACCGACGAATTCGGTCGCGACAAGCAGCTGGCTGCCTATCGCGCATCGATGGGTCTGCCGGCAAAGTAACGGATCGATCCGAAACGGACCCGGCTTTCGGGGACGACGACGAAAAAGAGAAGAAGGCAGGGAATCCATCGCCGCTTTTCCAATGGCGATGGAGTTCCCATGAAAAGGACACAGCATGTCCCAGGTGCGTTTGAACCAGGTTACAAAGTCTTTCGGCAGTGTTGCGGTCATACCGGCGCTCGACCTGACGATCGCGGATAAGGAATTCGTGGTGCTCGTGGGGCCTTCCGGCTGTGGCAAGACGACGACGTTGCGCATGATCGCCGGACTCGAGCAGGCCTCGTCCGGAGAAATCAGCATTGGAGAGCGCGACGTGACGTCGCTGAGGCCCGGCCTTCGTAATTGCTCGATGGTCTTTCAGAACTACGCGCTCTATCCGCATATGACCGTCGCCGACAATATCGGCTACGGCATGAAGGTCCGCGGCACTTCGAAGGAGGATATCGAAACGGCTGTCGCCAACGCCGCCCGCATCCTCAATCTCGAGGCCTATCTGAAGCGCAAGCCCAGCGCGCTATCCGGTGGACAGCGTCAGCGCGTTGCCATCGGCCGCGCGATCGTGCGCCAGCCGGATGTGTTCCTGTTCGACGAGCCACTCTCCAACCTCGATGCCAAGCTGCGCATCGAAATGCGAACGGAAATCAAACTGCTGCACCGTCGTCTTCAGACGACGATCGTCTATGTCACGCACGATCAGGTGGAAGCCATGACCATGGCCGACCGGGTCGTCGTGATGAACCAGGGGCGTATCGAACAGGCCGCCGATCCGATCACACTCTACGAATCACCGAAAAATCTGTTCGTCGCGGCCTTCATCGGCGCGCCGAGCATGAATTTCATCGAAGGGCGTCTGGAACAAGCCGATGGGAACATCGCCTTCCGGGCTGAGGGCGGTGTCGATATCACGGTCCCATCCGATTGGGCCGCACGCCTGTCGACCGGGATCGGGCAAGCTGTGGTTCTCGGTATAAGGCCGGAGCATACGATGAACACGGATCCCCTCTTTCCGAACCTGCGTGTTCATGTCGCCGACATCGAACCACTCGGGCCGCATACGCTGGCGATCGGCAAGGTCGGTCCCGCTGCCTTCACCGCTCAGATTCATGCCTCTTCACGCGTGAAGCCGGATGACACGATCGACGTTCCAGTCGATCCGCAGAAGCTGCACTTCTTCCTGAAAAGCACAGGCGACGCCTTCGGTTACAGCGCTCCGGATTGAAATTTTAATGCACATCCGGGACCGCAAAGTTAGCCGGCCCTGACCGAAAGTCTGGCCCTCCGCCTCCGCTTATTGGGGCCGCAGACGTATGATCTCATGCCACATCTGCATGGCGACGGCTCATGCATGGAAGCGGAACGCTGGAGATGTCGGGCAACGTGTTTCAATTGGTGTAAGACATATGCGGTGTAGAGGCCATTTAGCAATGCGACAATTGAACCGTTGGAGGTACGACAGCCTCGCCTCTCGGCGCACTGCTCAAAGTCAACGTTGGAAGCAAGGATGACGACCTTCAGCTTGGTATTCAGTCCCAGTATTTGATGGATCAGGACTTAACCTGAAACGCTCGGGTTCTTTTGTCCCGCATTTCCAGATGATCGTCATGGGTTTCAATGAAATCAACAGGACGCTCCCCGGTCAGCCTGAACATTCGCTCGCATGATAGTTTGTTTAATAAACTAATGATTGACATCGCACCCAATTTTTGATTTTCCATACCCCGCGTCAGATATTGGGAAGCTGACAGGAGGAGATGGATATGAACACCAAGATGCAATTCCTGCGGACGACGCGCCGTCGTTTTCTTCAGGCTAGCGGCGCGGCGATTGCGTCAGCCGCGCTCTATTCGCCAGCGATCGCCCAAAGCAAACAGCTCACGATCATTTCGAACCGCGGCGATGTAAACCAGCGCGCAGCGCTTGAGCGTATTGCCAAGGAATTCGGCGATGCCGCCGGCGCCACCGTTACCATCAACAATATGGATCATGAAGCGCACAAGACCGCCATCCGCAACTATCTGGTCGCAAGCCCGCCCGACATCTGCTTCTGGTTCTCGGGCAGCCGCATGCGCACCTTTGTCGAGAAGGGCCTGTTCGATGACATCTCGGATCTGGTCCAGCGCGAGAACTATAAGGATGTGCTGGGTGCGACGCTCGGTTCGGTCACTGTCAACGGCGCACAATACGGCCTGCCGACCGGCGGCATTCTCTGGGGTCTGTATTATCGCCAGGACACATTCGATCAGTTCGGCCTGACTGTGCCCAAGACATTCGACGACTTTTTCACGCTCGCAGAGCAGTCGAAGAAGGCCGGTATCATTCCGATGAGCATGGGCACCAAGGATCAGTGGCCGGCTGGCGGCTGGTTCGATCACATGAACCTGCGTATCAACGGTCTTGAGCACCACATGGATCTGATGGCCGGCAAGGTGAAATACACCGACCCGTCGCTCAAAGACGTGTTCGACCGCTGGGAGACACTGATCAAGGCAGACTTCTTCACACCGAACGGTACATCCTTCGCCTGGGACCCGGCTGCGGCAGCGCTTGTCCAGAAGAAGGCGGCGATGATGGATCTCGGCAATTTCATCAAATATGCCTTCCCGCCCGAAGATCTTGCACAGGTCCGTTTCGCGCCGTTCCCGGAAATCAAGCCGGGTATGGCCCAATATGAGGATTTCTCGGTGGATTCCATCCATCTGCCCTCGGGCTCGAAGAACAAGGAACTGGCGCGCGAATTCCTCGCCTATTTCTACAAGCCGGAAAATCTCGCCGCCTATCTTGCCCCCGAAGGCAACGTGCCGGCGCGTAATGATTGCCCGATCTCCGATGATCCCATCCTCAAGATGGCGGTCGAGGAAATGAAGAAGGTCAAGGGCACGTCGCAGTATTACGACCGCGATACAGATCCGGATCTGGCCCAGGCGGGCCTCAAGGGCCTTCAGGAATTCATGGTCAAGCCCGAGCGGCGCGATACCATTCTTCAGCAGATAGAACGGACGCGCGCGCGCATTCACGGCTGACCGGTCGGCAACTCTCTCCTGACGGGAGGTGGCGACACCTCCCTTTTTCCAAGGAATAAATATCATGACAGTTGGTTTGTGGCGGCGCCAGCGCAGCTGGCTGGCGCCGGCCCTGTTTCTTGCGCCGGGGCTGGTGCTGTTTCTGGTGGTGATCATCGCCTCGTCGGTGGAGACGTTCTGGATTTCGTTCTACGACTGGGACGGTTTCGGACCGATGACCTGGATCGGACTGGCCAACTACACCGAGTTGCTAGACGATCCACAGTTCTATATTTCACTGAAAAACAACGTCATCTGGCTGCTGATGTTCCTGCTCGCCCCACCGGCAGGGCTGGCGATAGCGCTTCTGGTCAATCAGAAAATCGCAGGCATGCGGCTCGTCAAATCGCTGTTCTTCATGCCGCTGGTACTGGCCGCCGTCACCGTCGGCGTCATCTTCGGATGGTTTTACGACCCGACCTATGGCCTTCTGGCGATTATCTACAATGCCTTTGGCGCGCAAGCGCCAGCACTTCTGTCTGACGAATATCTGGTGACGTTCGCGGTGGCTGCCGCTGCGCTATGGCCGCAGATCGCCTTCTGCATGGTGCTGTTTCTGGCGGGCCTGAACAATCTCGATGAAGAACAGATCGGGGCTGGCCGTGTCGATGGCGCCCGCGGCTGGCGCATGCTGCGCCATATCGTCCTACCGCAATTGACGCAGGTCGGCTTCATCGCTGTGGCAATCACCATCGTCGGCGCGCTGCGCTCCTTCGATGCGGTTTCCGTTATGACGGCGGGCGGTCCTTTCGGCTCTTCGACGGTGCTGGCCTATCAGATGTACGAGCAGTCGATCTTTTCCTTCCGCTTCGGTTATGGCGCAGCCATCGCCACCATCCTGTTCCTCATCATGTCCGTGTTCATCGCCTGGTATCTGCGTGGGCTGATCAAAGCCGAAAAGGGGAACTGAGCATGTATCCGCGTCCCATCGCTGAAAACAAACCCCTGTCGCGCTTTGCTTATATGGCGATGATCTGGCTCATTCTGGCGCTCTGGCTTCTGCCGCTTCTGGCCGTCATCATGACCTCGTTCCGCTCGTTTGACGACGTCATGGCCGGCAATTACTGGGGCTGGCCGACAAAGTTCAATCTTGTCGAAAATTACATGGCGGTCTTCCAGCAGACCAAGATGCTGCGTTATTTCACCAACAGCCTGATCATCACCATCCCCTCGGTGATCGCGGTCCTGATCCTGTCGACACTGACCGGTTATGTGCTGTCGCGCCACCGCTTTCGCGGCTCCATGCTGATCTTTGCGCTGTTTGTCGGCGGCAACTTCCTGCCCCAACAGATCATGATGATCCCGATCCGCGATCTAATGGTGAAGATCGGACTCTACGACACCTTCTTTGCCCTCATGGTCTTTCACATTGCCTTTCAGACCGGCTTTGCCACGCTCTTCATGCGCAATTTCATCGCAGCGCTGCCAGACGAACTGTTTCAGGCAGCCCGCGCCGAAGGCGCCTCGCCCTGGCAGATCCTTCGCTATGTCGTCGTACCCCTCGTGCGCCCGGCGCTGGCAGCGCTGGCGATCCTGACATTCACCTTCATCTGGAACGACTATTTCTGGGCGCTGGTGCTGACCCAGAGCGACGCGGTCAAGCCGGTTACCGCCGGCCTGTCCAACCTCAAGGGCGAGTGGGTCTCGGCGTGGAACGTGGTTTCCGCCGCAACGATCTTCGTCGCCGTACCGCCGGTGCTGATGTTCTTCCTCATGCAGAAACACTTCGTATCGGGGCTGACGATGGGGGCGATCAAGGGATGACCTTAACAGCCTGCCCGCACGGCGCCCTGACGCAACAAGAAACGACCGAAGGAACCCTATCGAGATGACCAGCGTCGAAATCCGCAATGTCGAGAAGCACTATAGCGGCTTCCATGCCTTGAAGAACATCAATCTGACCATCGACAAAGGCGAATTCATCGTCATGGTCGGCCCATCCGGCTGTGGCAAATCCACGCTGCTGAAGACCATTGCTGGGCTGGAGAGTATTTCCTCCGGCAACCTGTTCATCAACGGCCAGGACGTGACGAAGGAAGAGCCGGGAGACCGGGGCATCGCCATGGTCTTCCAGTCCTACGCGCTTTATCCCCATATGACGGTCGCCGAGAACATGGGATTTGGCCTGCGAATGGCCAACCGGCCAAAGGCTGAAATCGACGCCGCCGTTAAACGCGCGGCAGAAATTCTGCGCATCACCGAACAGCTCGACAAGCGCCCGAAACAGCTTTCCGGCGGTCAGCGCCAGCGTGTGGCCATCGGCCGGGCGATCACACGGTCGCCGGAAGTTTTCCTGTTCGACGAGCCGTTATCCAATCTCGACGCGGCGTTGCGCACCCAGATGCGAGTCGAGCTGTCGACCCTGCACAGTGAGCTCGGTTCGACGATGATCTATGTGACCCACGATCAGGTGGAGGCCATGACCATGGCCAGCCGCATCGTCGTGCTCAATAGGGGCGAAATCGAGCAGGTTGGCTCGCCGCTTGGACTTTATGCCAATCCGGTCAACCAGTTTGTCGCAGGCTTCCTTGGTGCACCGCGCATGAACTTTGCCGAGGGCAAAGTGGCAAGCATTGACGCATCCGGCGTGGCGATCGCCATCGACGGCCTGACCGGCGTTGTTTTCCCGGCGCTGAAGCCGAATGGCCTGAAGGTCGGCGACAAGGTCACTGTCGGCGTCCGCCCCGAACGGCTGAAAGTCGTTTCAGACGAGCAAGCCGCATCCCCGTCCTTTGATGCCACGGTCCGGCTTGTCGAACATCTCGGCCGCGAAACCGTCGTTTACGCCGATGCCTCGCCGCTGCGCACCGTCGGATCGGACACCGGCACTCACAATGTCACCCTGCAGATGGGCGACATCGTGCCGTTCGAGGCGGGCAGCGCCGTGCGCGTCACCTTCGATATTGCCGATGCGTATCTCTTTGGGTCCGACGGCGCGACGTTATCGCCCGACAAGCCATTTGCCGAAAAATAAATATAAACGGAGTCCGCAAGAACCATGAGACGTTCACAACCCGCGCCGCTTTCAGCCTGGCGCCCGCTCAACCTTGACGATTTTCTTCTGGGCGTGCCCCATTATCCCGAACATGTGGACGAAAGCTACTGGCAGCGCGACGCCGACCGGATGAAGGCGGCCGGCTTCAACACCGTTCGTATGGGCGAGTTTGCCTGGCATCTCTGGGAGCCCTATGAGGGCAAGTTCGATTTCGATCTTTTCGACCGGGCCATCGAGGTTCTGGGGGAAACCGGCATCAACACCATCCTGTGCACGCCAACAGCAACGCCGCCGCGCTGGCTGACAGCAAACTATCCCGAAGTCCTGCGCGTGGACCGCAACGGCCGCCGCGCCAGCCACGGTTCCCGTCAGCATTGCGACACGACAAGTCCGGTGCTGCGCCAGCACAGCCGCCGCATCACCAAGGCGATGGCCGACCACTACAAGGACAACCCTTATGTCATCGGCTGGCAGACGGACAATGAGCTGAACACCACGGTCTCGGAATCCTTCTCCGATTCCGCTGCGCTGGAGTTCCGCAATTTCCTGCGGCACAAATACGATACGATCGGTGATCTGAATTTTGCCTGGGGCGGAAATTTCTGGGCGACGGCCTACGATCATTTCGACCAGGTGGTTCTGCCATTTCCGATGGCGCCGTCCTATCTCAGCCCCGGCCATGTGCAGGATTATCACCGCTTCCTTGCCATCGCCACGGCACGATTCCAGTTCGATCAGGTCGAAATTCTGCGCGCCACCAATCAGGACTGGTTCATCTTCCACAACCTCGGCAATCTGACGGATATCGATTTCCGCGGCCAGTTCGGACAGGATCTGGATTTTATCGGCTTCGATATCTATCCGATGCTCTACGACGAATTCCGCCGCACCGGCGGCCACGCGGCAACACAGGCGCTGCAGATGGATGTCTGCCGCAGCTACACCGGCAATTTCATCGTTCCGGAACAGGCATCTGGCCTGGGAAGCCAGCCCTCCTTCACGACCATGAACCCGGAACCCGGTGAAATGCGCAGAATGGCACTGTCATCGGTGGCGCGCGGTGCCGATGGCCTAATGTTCTTCCGCTGGCGTCCGGCGCATTTTGGCGCCGAAATCTACTGGATGGGCATTGTCGACCACGATGATGTCACCCGCCGTCGCTACGAGGAAGCCAAGCAGTTCGCCTCCGACATCCACACCATCAAGGACAAGCTGCTCGGCACATCGGTGCACATCGATCTGGGGATCGCCGGGGCCGATTTCGACAATCAGGAAGCCCACAAGACATATCCGATCGGCCTGCCCTCACCGCTTGAAGATGCCATCGTCATGCATCGCCATTGCTACAAACGTGGCATCGCCTGCGGTTTTGTACATCCGGAAGACGATCTTTCCAAGCTCAAGGCTTTCTATATCCCCCATTGGGTCATGTGGAACAACAATTGGACACCCAAGCTCGAGAGCTATGTGGAAAATGGTGGAACACTGATCGTTGGCGCCATGACCGGCACGCGCGATGAAAACAATCATATCATCCGCGAGCAGGCGCCGGGCGCATCGTTGAGCAAGCTTTCCGGCGTCAAAGTCGAAGAGTTCGGCCGTCTCGTCGCAAAAGGCGGCGAAGGCCTGTTCCAGCGGTCCGGCCCTGAGCAGGGCATGTATGCGCCGCCATCGCCGCTGCCATCCTCGTCTTCGGAGCGAAGATATACGATCGACATCGGCGGCAAGACCATTACGGTTGAACATCTCTATGAACTGCTGGAGCTGTCCGGTGACACGCAGACCATCGGCACATGGTCAAACCGGTTTGCCAAGGATCGCCCGGCCATCACCTCCCGCAAGGTTGGCAAGGGTCGCGTCATCTATGTCGGCACCTATCTGACTGAAGAACTTGCCGGCAGTCTGGACGAACTCGTTCTGTCCCCGGCAGGCATTACACCGCTGGTCGCCGATTTGCCTGAAGGTGTCGAGCTTTCGCTGCGCACCGCCGATGACCGCAAGCTGCTGTTTGTGCTTAATACCCTGGAGACAGCCGCCATCGTGCCGGGTGTTCCAGCCGGAACGGATCTTTTGAGCGGTCGCAAGCTTGATGGCAGCCTGTCGCTTGAGGGCTACGGCTGCGCCGTCATCCACCTCAACTAAAAACGCCTCCCAGAGACGGGATGGCATTGCCGTCCCGAATTGAAGACGGGGAGCGGTATTTCGATACCGTTCCCCGTCTTTTATGATGGGCAAGCGCCATAAGCCGCCTGCCGAATTCATTCTCAATCAGGCGATACTCGAATCGCCCTGCTGCGATCCCGGCCCTTTTTCGAAATTGAACAGCCGCTGCGTCGCAAGGGCTGCGGCCCCCGAACTCCAGAAATTGTCGCGCTCGTCCGGCAGGATCGCCGGTGGCCTGGAGTAGCAGTAGACATCCAGCGCCTCACGCATCGGACCAAACAGCAGATCACCGAAACAGACAGCCTCGCCACCGACCACGATGACCTCCGGATCGACAATATCGACGAATGCCGCCAGATGAATGCCGATATTTTCGCCCGCCTCACGCAGGATCGCTTTGGCGAGCGGCTCGCCCTGCAAGGCAGCATCCCGCATGGAAAAGCGATCATGTTGCGGTCCAAGCCCTTTTTCGGTCCGCCACCGTTCAACGATGACGGGTTCGGCATAATAGGCCTGCAGGCAACCTTTCCGGCCGCATTCACACAATGCGCCGTTCAATTTATGCATCGTATGGCCGAGCTTGCCCGCCTGACCGTGCCCCCCGCGCAGAACGACACCGTTCGAGACCGCCGCGCAGCCGATGCCCACGCCAATCGCAAGCGCGCCGAAGGTATTGTATTGCCGACCGAGCCCGAAAAGGTGATGCGCCAGCGCAAAGGCAATCGTATCGTCCTCCATCCAGACGGGAACCTGAACGCGTTTGTAGAGCATGTCGGCAAACGGCACATTGTCCCAGAAAAAGCGGTGGCTTTTGATGCAGATACCGTTTTCCACATCGATCGTTCCAGGCATGGAAAACCCGATGCCGGTGACAGCACCCGCATCTGTCGGAGCGGCCGTCATCAGATGGCGGATCGCGGTTTCGGCAGCATCCAGAACGCTTTCCGGTGACGGGTCCAGAAAATTGACCGTCACCGTGGAAATGGCTTCAGTCGATAGGTCCGTCAGGATGCACTCCAGGCTGCCGACATTCATCTTGATGCCGATGGCCAGATGACCGGCATAATTGATCGCCAGCGGTATTGGCCGACGCCCGCCCGCGCCGCGCACGGTCTCCCCTTCCACCAGATAATTTTCCGCAATCAGGTCGTTGACGACAAACGTTACCGTCGCACGGCTGAGACCGGTGATCTCGGCAATCTCCACACGGCTTAGCGATCCTTCCCGTCTTAAAAGATTGAGGATCAGACGGCGGTTCATGGCACGCGTCGTACGTTGGTCTATTTTGAGCATTTCAGCTTTCATGATTGCGCGAATACTGCCTCGTTAGCCAAATCACGGCAACTGGGAAGTTGTATTTCCGCTTACAGGCTAACCACAAGCGCTATAACGCATTTTTGACCATACACGCAGAAATCCTAGCCCAATCGGGTCCGTGCACACGGACGGGAATGTCCCGCTGATCTTCATGGAGGTAATCGCCGTATACGTTACTGCCTCCCTTGCCGTTCCTAAGCAGTTTCGCTTCCCGTCGACTGCTAAAGCGTTGCTCACAAAACGTGAATCGTCTGTTGTTAGCTTTCGCCAGATTTCATGATTCCCTTCAATTGGAGGCGTTTGATAGGCAAATCACAATCACAGGATATTCACGAACGCGTGGTGGCCATGGTTGAGGCGGGATATTCCTGTCGTTCGGCCGCCCGCCACTTCGCCATTGGTAACGGCACGGCAATCCACATCATGCAACGCCACTGCACGACGGGAGCGATATCGCCACTCCATCAGGCCCCTCCGGCCACGGCAAGCTCGCGTCCGGAGGGTTCTTTCTGATTGCTCGGGTCAAGACCAAACCCAACATCACCCTGCCGGAACTGGCTGGGATCCCTGACCACATGCGTGGCTCGGTTTCCGCCTTCGCCCCTGTCACGGGCGCTGGTGGCCGAAGAATTCACATATTAAATGGCATCGGAACGCGCACGCGGGCGGTACGGCAGAATCACAAAACGCCGGCCACGCATCCGGCTGGAACCGCACCGTCTTGCCTATATTGACGAAACATCCGTGAACACGAAGATGGTGCCTTTTCGGGGCCGTTGCCCGCGCGGCCACGATTACACATGACTGCGCCGTTCGGACATTGGGGAACGCAGACCTTCATCGCCACCCTCGGATGCTTCGGGCTGACCGCGCCATGGATCATCAACCGCCCCATGAATAGCGCCGCCTTCGATCCTATATTGAAACCCAGCTCGCCCCACCTCTATTGCGCGGCGATGTCATCATCCTCGACAGCCTGGCGTCCAGAAAAGCAAAAAGGCCGCCGAAATCCTGTAGGATCACGGCGCATGGTTCCTCTTCCTGCCACCCTACCCCCGACCTCAATCCGATCGGGATGGCATTCTCCAAAATCACGGCACACCTGCGCACCGCAGAAGCCAGAGGGAATACGAATCTACGTAAAATCGGCGACCCAGACCATGTCGGGTCGATCCGGAATCGGGATGCGGTACGGGTAGACGGGCAAATCGTGGTTGCTGTCCGTCGCGCCAACATAACGCCTGCACGACTTGATCCCCGATCCATTGGCCCGCATTACATAAGCAACATGCTTGTGATTGACGAGATGCCCCGTCGGTGAAGCTCATGCGTCACGCGGTAATATCCATAGCAGGGCAACTCGCCCTGGATGTCCTCAATAATCGTAACATGTTCGGCATCACTGAGATTCGAGGCTCTTGCCGCGGATCGGCAATAGAAAATGATCCTCAGAAGGCCGGTCATTTTTCACCGTCGTCTGACGGAGCAGGTCGCGGGCCGGTGACGATGGAGGGGTCCTCATCGTTCAGTTCGCCGCGACCGAACTGTGTCAGCCAAAACTGGATGAGGTTGGCCGACGCCCCGTAAGTGCGTCATGAGTCATGCCGCCCAGTGATACCGTTTCGGATATCCTGGCAAAGCTGTAGCTTGAATGGCATTGAACGCCATCGATATGCTCCTCTGGATTTCATGAGCCTTATCCGACTGAGGCCCACAGAACGTATCAGTTTTTTCGAGTCCCGTGGCCCAGTCCGAGTGGTTCACTCCAGACCGCGCCTCAGTCGCGAGGCGCATAATCCAGACTGCTATCGATCCTTGCCGGGCGCCCGGCAAGCAAAAGCTCGCCGATGCGCGGCGCCGAACGGGCAATGACCTTACCCCGGCGGAGCACCGCCAGCCGGTTCGGTTTCAGCCGTAGCGCTTCCAGCGTATCCTGCGCCTGGAGGATGACGAGGTCGGCATTGCAGCCGACTTCCAGGCCATAGCCTTCGAGGCCCATCGTCTTTGCCGAATTGACGGTCAACGCGTCGAAGATCTTCTTCTTGTCGTCGATGCCGGCCATCTGCGCGACATGGATGGCCATGTGGCCAACCTCCAGCATGTCGCCCGATCCCATCGAATACCAGGGATCCATGACGCAATCGTGCCCAAAGGAAACATTAAGCCCGGCATCCATCAATTCACGTACGCGGGTCATGCCGCGGCGCTTGGGATAGGTGTCGTGCCGGCCCTGCAGCATAATGTTGATCAGGGGATTGGGAATGACGTTGATCCGCGCTTCCGCCATCAGCGGGATCAGCTTGGAGACGTAGTAGTTGTCCATCGAATGCATCGAGGTCAGATGCGAACCGGCGACGCGGCCTTGAAGGCCGAAGCGGATGGTTTGCGCGGCCAGTGTCTCGATGTGGCGCGACAGGGGATCGTCGGTCTCGTCGCAATGCATGTCCACCGGCAGGCCACGATCGGCGGCGATGCGGCAGAGAGCCTCGACCGAGGCCGTACCATCCCCCATGGTACGCTCGAAATGCGGAATGCCACCAACGATATCGACGCCCATGTCCAGCGCCCGGTTGAATGAACTGATGCCATCGGCTGCGCGATAATAGCCATCCTGTGGGAAGGCGACCAGTTGCAGGTCGATATAGGGTGCGACCTTCTCGCGAACCTCGATCATCGCCTCGACCGTCACCAGTTTCGGATCACTGGTATCGACATGACTGCGAATGAACAGCAGACCTTGCGTCACCGCCAGATCGCAATAGCGCAGGGCACGGTCTACAAGTTCCTCTTTCGTCACGATCGGGCGGAGCTCGCCCCAGAGCGCGATGCCTTCGAGCAATGTGCCGGACACGTTCATGCGCGGCAGGCCGAGGGATAAAGTCGCGTCCATGTGAAAATGCGGATCGACGAAGGGCGGGCTCACCAGCCGTCCGATGGCATCGATTTCCTCCCCCGCCTGCGCCGCGATCGATCTATCGATGGCACTGATCTTGCCGCCCGTGATGCCGATATCGATGCCCTTGCGGCCATCGGGAAGATTTGCGCTGCGGATAATCAGGTCGAACATGGAAACCTCGTTGAGTGAAAGCAATTATCGCTCGCCGCGCCGGTAAGGCTGCATCAGGGCCTGCGGCACGCGGGCGTGGCGGGCCTGACGACAAGCGCGACGATCGACAGAACATAGGGCGTCATCAGGAAGATCTGGTAGGGCACACCGTCGACGGCTGTCTGAAGCCGAAGCTGGAAGGCATCGAAGAAGGCAAAGAGCAATGCGCCGAACAGCGCACGCCCCGGCCGCCAGGAGGCAAAGACGACGAGCACGATGCAGATCCAACCGCGTCCCTGCACCATGGTCGGGAAGAAGCTGCTGAACGCCGACAACGTGAGGAATGCGCCGCCCATGCCCATCAGCGCGCTCGCGGCGATGACTGCGCTCGGCCTTCACCGCTGCGTAGAGTCAGTCGAGGTCGGCCACCGCAGCGCCGAGCGCTTCCTGCCGGCGGCCGAAGATCCAGACGAAGGCGCCCTCCTCGATGAAGCGCTGCGGCGCGGCCGATGCCGGTAGCGCCACCGATGATCACGGCGGTCATTCCATGCAGTATGTTCATGTCATCCATCCTTCTTTGGAGGGTGTCGCCCTCACTTCAATCAAAATGTGGCCGCCTTTTTCCACGAGGTAGGATCGCGTCGAAATTTGCGATCGCGATTCATCAGTCGAACTTGACCAAGTCCTTAAAAATCAGTTGACCCCAGCTATTCCCGCGCGCTTGAACAAGTAGTCCGCCTTCCGAAAGCTCGCCGAGTTTGATCGGCGAGAAACCGAGGTTTTCCGCAAGTGCACCAATCTCCGTTTCGGCGCCGTCATCATCGCTCGCCAGGAACACACTCTCCTGCCACCATGAACGGCCGGGTCTTGGACAAGAACCGCGGCGGCCAAATGATTGAAGCCCTTAACCAGCCTTCCGCCGGAGAAGGCCTGCGCGACGAACCTGGACGAAGGTTGTCCTCCCAGCTCCTCCGGGGACACGCCGTAGGCATTGGTCACATCGACGATGATCTTCCCCTGCCAGGTGAGCAGCGCCTTCGCGACATCCTGATGCGACTCAAAACGGACAGCCAAAAACACGACGTCCGCCTTGACCGCTTCCGCCAGTTTTCTGGGAATGATTGTGGGGCCGATTGCGGCCGCAGCGGAGCGAGAGATGCCAGCAGCGCTGCAAGGACGATCGCGTTAGGTGCGGGATCGTCGCTTGCAAGCTGTAGAGACAATCGTCGAGAGGCAGAAGAGTGTGTCGACGGAAGGCAATAATCATCGCCTCGTCGTCACCGGACAGGACCGTGGACTTCGGTTCGCTTGGACCGGTCGGCAGATCTGCAACCGAGGTTCGCTTCTTCCATTTGGCAACGGTCTTCTGGTTTATGCCGCATCGCCGTCTCCCGCCTTTAAACGCTGTGCGCGCCTTTGTCGCGGCCGCCAGGCATGCTAGTTTCACCGTTGCGGCGGCCGAACTGGGCGTCACCCATGGCGCGGTCAGCCGCCAGATCAAACAGCTTGAACAGCATCTCGGTGTGCCGCTTTTTACGCGGGGCATCCGGCAAATTACCTTGACCTCCTCCGGTCGCGAGCTTTTTGCCGGGATGGCTCCGGCGCTGGAGCGGATCGCTACGACAGCCGCGGCTGTGGCAAAATCCGCACCCGGATCGAGCCTGCGCATCAATGTGCGGGCGAGTTTTGCCGCGCGCTGGCTTATTCCACAGCTGCCTCGTTTTATCCGCGATTATCCGCATATCACGCCGCAGGTGATCACCAGCACCGTTGAACCCGAGCGCCTGAACCGGGATGGATTTGATATTGTCATCCGGCGTGGCACGGCGGGATGGCCGGTCGATCTTCAACCGCAGGCCTTTCTCTCCGACCGCGCCTATCTTGTCGCGGCCCCCTCTTTGATCGAGAAGGAGCCGGTGCGGAGCGTTGAGGACCTCAAACAACATGTTTTTCTGCATAGCGAGACCCGCGAGGAGGATTGGCGCAGATGGCTACGTTTCGCAGACGCCGAAAAGCTGACGCCGTCTGGCGAGATGCGCTTCGACCATCTTGATTTTGCGCTCAGGGCAGCGGCGGACGGCTTGGGAATTGCTGTCGGACCAGCCAGCCTGGTCGCCAACGACCTGATGGCCGCACGGTTGTGCCATGTCCTGCCCGGCATCGTGCAGCCGCTCGATCCCTATTATGTCGTGGCTGCCGATCCAGCCAATGTCGCCGCCTCGGCTTTCATACAGTGGGTTTCGACGGAACCATTGGATGCCTCTCGACTGATCAAGTGAAGCATCCACCATAGACTTCGCAGTGCTGGGCGTTCCCGCTTCCAGAAGGCCCGCAGGCATCCACCTGACAATTGCGAACCTCACCATCGAGTGCCCGCTTGAATCCATCAATGCGCGTCATATGGGATTTTTGACCTATATAATTTGGCGTCGCTGTTGATTATGGGATAGCCCACCCTTCCGAGGACATGGAGTATGATGTCCCGTCAGTAAAGAAAGGGCTCTTCAAGAATTGCGTCTCCCCACGGCGTCATGATCTCGGTTGCGCCGCAATTGCGCCCATCGGCACGCATGACGCCGACCGGCACACCGAAGGCATATGGATGCACGGTTCTTTTGGCGCGTTGGGTTGGCGCTATGTCAGCCAGCGCCGTGGAAATCCCGGCCGGCAAATCCTCGTCGGCGATAATCTGTGAAACGCCGCTCACATCGATACGCGGGTGGTGAAATGCCTCCTCAAGCGTCATACCGAAATCGACCATATAGCTCGTCAGAGCAGTCACCGCAGGCAGAATCTTGCGTCCTCCCGCAGCTCCGATGGCAAACATCCGTCCCTTATGCTCACCGATCGTCGGGCAGACGTTCATCAGGCAAGCCTTGCCCGGCGCCAGCGAATTCGGTTTGCCGGGTTCCGGGTCGAACCACATGATCCCGTTGTTCATCAGCATGCCGGTCGAAGGCGAGACGACACGGCTGCCAAACTTCGACAGGAGCGTCTGTGTGACATTCACCATGTTTCCGGCCTTGTCCACGACGCTGAACGAGGTCGTGCAGGCGGGGGCCTCGACATGTCCGCCCTCATCCCCCGCATGGCTCAGACGGTGCCGGTAGGCGTCCCGCAAGGCTCTTGCCATTGTCGCATAGCTGTTTGCGTCAGGTTTCTTACCGGGAATAAACCCACGCTCCATCCGCTGCAATGTCGCCACGAGATCTGCACCCGCGCTGAGCCCCGACGGGGCATGGATCACGGCATCGCGATAGGTCATCGTCCGGGTCTGGCAGGCGCTGGCACGGTAGGTCGCGAGATCCTCCGCCGAAAGCCGGTTGCCCTTTTCAGCCATGTCCGTCACCAGCGCGTCGGCCAGTTGGCCTTCGTAGAAGTCCCGAGGGCCGGCCTCGGCGAGACGCTGCAACGTGGCGGCCATCACAGACTGGTCCAGACGGCTTTCGCTGATATCGGTCCACCCCGCGATGTTGGGCCATTGCCCATCGACAAGGAACATCTTCGCCGCGTCCTTGTCCTTTGCCAGTTGCCGCGTTACGGCAGCAATCATCAGCGATGCGTACCAGTCGATCAGCATGCCTTTCCTCGCCAACTCGACAGCCGGCTGCAGCAGCTCTGCCCACGGTCGGGTCGCATAGCGCCGATGCGCAAGCTCCATGCCCGCGACCGTGCCGGGAACCGCAACGGACAGAGGACCGAAGATGTTGCGATCGTCCTTCACACGGGTCCAGGTGAAAAGATCCGAGACCCCGCCTTCGATGACCGTGGGGTAATCCGACATTTGCAGGCCGCGCGGCGCGCGCATGCCGAATTCGATGGTCTCGGCACGTTGTTCGCCCGCGCGCCAGAGTGTCATCATCCCGCCGCCCATCGGGCCACTCATCCATGGTTCGACAACACCGATCGCGAACGAGGTGGCGATCGCCGCGTCTATCGCGTCTCCACCTTCAGCCAGAACCTTCGCGCCGACCTCCGCAGCGGTCCGGTGATGGGCGGCAACAACTCCGCCATCTGTCCAGACGACGTCCTTGGTTATGCGCTGCGTTGTCGAAAAGCTGCTCATGGATCGGTCCCCTTCAACCTGTCCTATGCGGGTCTGCGGCATCAATCGTCCTGTGGCACATAGGCGATGGCTTCGATCTCAAGGCCGCAATCCATGGGCGTCCGGCCAGCCTGCAGACGCGCGCGGGCAGGCAGCATGTCGGGACTGGAGAAATATTTGACGTAGACCTTCTCGAATTCTTCCGCCTGGTTCTGGTCGCGCAGCCACACATTGGTCTTCAGCAGGCAATCCATGTTGGAACCGGCTGCCTCGACCAGTTTCTTGATATTCTCCATGATGATTTCCACCTGACGCGGAAACGGCGTGTCCGGCATCGGGGGCACTTTGGTGCCCCTGGCCCGTGCTTCAGCCACCTGCGCGCAGAATGTTGCATCGAAGGGGGCAAGACCGGAGAGATAAAGCATGTTGCCGTAACGAACGCAGAGATTGTAGGCGCCGCCATTTTCGGGAACGTCCGCTCTGATGATTTCCTTGTGCATCGATCTCATTCCTTTTCGTTGGATGTTGACGTTTTGAATTTGCAGGCAAGGTTCCATGAGCCTGATCGGGGATTTCATGTTGTCTTGCGGCGGTGAAGCATTTGGACCATGCTGCGTGCGACCACGGGACCGAGCACTGCGACCGCAAAAAGCCGCAACGTCTGCAATGTCATGATGAAGGTCAGATCGGCATTGGCATTGACGGCAATCAGGGCGATGGAGTCGATGCTGCCGGGTACGGTCGCAAGCAATGCGCTCATCAGATCCACCTGCGCAATCACCGACAGTGCGGCGCCCGAAAATGCGCACAACGCCATCAACAGGAACGACGCTCCGATCAGCGAGGGCAGTGCGCGGGCGCCTGCACGCAGGATGTCGGGTGTCATACGCAGCCCGATATGGGCCCCGAAGGCGAGAAAGGCCAGCGCCAACAGCCAGCCGGGTACGGCTACATTGATGTCTTCCAACCGAAGCGCTGCCGCAACCATGAGGGGCAGAAGCGATGCCGCCGAGGGAAGCCAGCGCAGGCGGCGTGCCGCCAGCATCCCCAGCACAGCCAGACCCAGCACCCAGGCGACCGATCCGGAATCGGGTGATGGTCCGGGTGCAATATGCGGCACCGCTGCACCGACGATGAACATTGCGGCCACGACCATCGTTGCGATAACCACCATCAGGCGCACCGTCTGGATCAGCCCCACCAACCGGCTGTCCAGCCCTTGATCATGCGCGATCGCGATGACTGTCCCCGACATGCCCGGCAGAAAGCCCCAGATCGAAACTTCGCTATCGATTCCTGTCATCCGGCCCGATAGCCAGCCCACGAGACAGGACGCGGCAAAGGTCAGGGTCACGAAGAGGATGACGATGGGCCAGATATCGCCCATCCGGGCCAGCATCGCGGCGTCGAGATGGCTCGCGATCAGGCAACCTGCGATGCCCTGTGCCATCCGGTGAAGAACGCCCGGGATCTGGATCGTGCAATTTGCCCGCACCATGACGATCCCGACCAGCATTGGCCCAATCATCAATGCCGCAGGGAGAGAAAGTGCCTGCAGGAGTTGACCTGCCATCAATCCGGCGATCAGCAAAATAACCCATTGCACGGCGCCTGGGAATGTACCGATCTTCATGACCGATCTTTCAAAACGCGGGACGGGGCCTGATCGGCTGCGGTGAAACTGGCCGCAGGCGCGCTTTCCCGGAAAATTACGATATGGATGAGAATACCGGCGCGATCAGACACCAGGACGTGCCTCGACCCCGGCTGCGCGAAGTCGGTCCTCGACGGCGGCGGCCTGACGCAACAGAAGAGCATCTTGTCCGGGCCGGGCAACGAGCTGGATACCGACAGGCAACCCTGCCGGGCCGAAGCCAGCCGGCACGGTCACACAGGGGCATCCCAGCAACGTCCAGCGGATATTGTAGGTCGCGGGGCCGGTTTTTGCATGGCCAAGAGGCGCCTCACCGGGCGCCGAAGGGGTGATGACGAAGTCCGCATCGCCAAACACCGCGTCCAGATCCGCCAGCGCCCTGTCCCGTGCCGCGATCCCCTCCTGCCAGCGGGCAAAGGTAATCCCGTCATGACGCCGAAGGAACGCATGGGTCTCCGGACGCAGTTGTTCCCAGTGCAGATCCCGATCGACGCCGAGGGATGCCGAGGCCTCCCAGGCAAAGACATCGTCCTGCGCAGAGCCCAATCCTTCCCACCAGCCCGGCACGGCACGGAAGGTGACCGAACCGAGGATGGACGCCGCCCTTTCGAGCGGCATGAAATCGGCGGCCGGATCGTGAACCGGCAGAAACAGTCCCATGGGCTCCAACGGCAGCAATCCATCCGGTGCCAATGTCTCCGGAGCCAGTTCGGCCCGCCTCATGCACACCGAGACGAGCAAGGCAAGGTCACGCACGTCGCGCGCCATCGGGCCGACCACATCGAGCGTGGCCGAAAGGGGTTTGACGCCGAAAGTTTCGATCAGCCGGGGTGACGGCTTCATTGCCGCAACCCCGCAATAGGCTGCGGGCCTGATCGTCGAACCGGATGTCTGCGTGCCCAGCCCCATCAGGATCAGCCCTGCCCCAAGCGCCGCCGCAGTGCCACTGGAGGAGCCGCCGGGCGTGCGTGCAGCATCGAATGGATTGACGGTCAAGCCGGGGGCAGCCGTGGCAAATTCCGTGGAGACGGTTTTGCCCATCATCACCGCGCCTGCCCGCCGCACCAGATGGACCACCGGCGCATCGCGGCACGGCTGCCAGCCCGGATAGGCCGCCGAGCCATATCCGGTCGGCATGTCGGCGGTATCGATGACATCCTTGATTCCGAAGGGCACACCGGCCAACGGCCCCTGCCCTGCCGAGACAGCCAGGGCGCGCACCTGGTCGGGGGCGTGATGGATGAAAGCGCGCAGCGCCGGTTCGACGGTTGCGATACGGTCCAGCCAGATCTCGGTCACGGCTTCGGCCCGAAGCTTGCCCGAAGCGACGGCTTTGGCAATGGCGCGGGCGCTCATCCCGGCGATCTCGGCTGCAGAATATATCGAAGGAAGCAGGCTCATCGTTTGACCTCGTTGATTTGCGGGCGACGTCTGGCCCACGGACTGGCCATTTCGAGTTGGCCCGCCAGACTGAAAAGGAGCGCCTCAGCGCCGTAGGCAGCACCGAACTGGACACCGACGGGCAAGCCCGTTTCAGTCCAGTGCAGCGGCACGCTCATCGCCGGGCAACCGGAAGCATTGAAGACAGCCGTCAGCGGCGCGTGCGCCCAGAACCGCTCGAAGAACGCGTCGACACTCATACCTTCGCCCGAAAGCCAGCCGAGTTTAGGCGCCACTTCGGCGGTGGTGGGCGAGAGATAGATGTCATAATCCGAGAAATAGCGGCCCATGGCCCGGCTCGACTGGTGCAGTGCACTCACGGCCCCGAGATAGTCGGTGCCCGAAATCTCATCGCCTTTCCGGACCCATTCCGCATTCACGGGCTCAAGCATTGCCAGCGGGCTTTCGATGCCCCGTGCCGCAGCCAGTCCGCGAACGCCGCGCGACACCGAGACGGCGGAAATGGTAAACCACACATTCTTTATGGCTTCCCGATCGTATTGCGGAGCGGCCAGTTCGACGTGATGACCGAGACTTTCGCAAAGACGCGCCGCCGCCTCGACAGCGGCGCGGCAATCCGCGTTGCCTGTCACTTCCATGCCGATACGCAAGGCGCGTGGCGGGCGCGAAACAGCGTCGAGAAAACTGCCTTCGACCGGTGGGGAAGCCCAGGGATCGCCGATATCGGCCCCATGGGTAGCATCCAGCATCATGGCGTTATCGCGAACCGAGCGGCTGATCGCATGTGGCGTCGACATGCCTGCGATGCCTTCGGCCAGAGCCGGACCGGAAGGGTTGCGCAATCTCGACGGCTTCATGCCGAACACGCCGCAATGCGCTGCCGGAACACGGATCGAACCCGCACCATCAGAACATTGCGACATCGGCACGATACCCGCCGCCACGACGGCCGCAGCTCCCCCGGAAGACCCTCCGGGCGTGCGGCTCAAATCCCACGGATTGCGTGCAGGGCCATGAAAACGGCCCTCGGTGGTAAAGCTGAGCGCCAGTTCCGGCGTATTCGTGCGTCCGGCAAAGACGAACCCCGCCTGGCGCAGGCGGGTACCGAGCGTGCTGTCGGCGGGGCTGATCACCTCAGCGTGCAGACGCGAGCCAGAGGTGAGCGGCACCCCCTTCACGGCAACACCGGTATCCTTCAGGAGGAGCGGCACGCCCGCGAAGAGGCCGTCCAGCGCCTCCGGCATCACCATCTCGAATTCATGCACGACAGCGTTCAAGATCGGATTCAGCGCGGCAATCCGTGCCTGCGTCTGTCTGACGAAGTAGTCAGGTGCAACCTCACGCCGCCGCACAAGCTCAGCCATACCGAACGCATCAAGATTGTCTTCGTCCATCGGACGCCCTTTCAATTCGTTGTTTCAAGCGTGCCGGTGGGGCCTGTATTCCAGCACAGGCTCAGCGTTCCGGCCGGCAGACTGGCCATGAGACTGCGCCCCTTGAGAGCAAGTATCCTTTGTCCGGGATAGCCGCCGGCGGCTCCGCGGGCTTCCACCCTGAAAGTGCCATCGGGCGGCAGGATCTGCATCGGGTCGAAGCACCATCCAGTCGGTCCGCGTAAAATCGCAGCCTCGAACGGACGTCCGAGCAGCCGTTTCGCCTCTGCCATGTCCCCCATTTCGACCGCCGTCCGGACGCGACTGGAAGAGATCCGCATTCCGGCATCCCGGCATTCGCCAATCACATGGGTCGCAAACCCCAACGATCGGCCCATCCGCTCCAGCAGCGCCACATCCCCCAGACGATGGTGGCCGAAGCGGAAATCGCTCCCGACGACCACCGCGGAGACCCCCAGTTCGGTGACCAGATGACGGGTAATGAAGCTTTCTGCAGACTGCGCCGCGAACGCTGCATCAAACGAGGGCGTGTAAATGAGATCGATGCCGGCTTCCGTCAGAAGCCGGCGCTGTACCGATGCGCAGGAGATGAGGAAGCCCCCCTCGCCACGGAAATAGGCGCGCGGATGCGGATCGCATTGCAGCACGGCCATCGGACGGAGGCTGCGCGCGGCCAGCCGGAATGCTTCGGCCACCAGCGCCCGGTGCCCCAGATGCAGACCATCGAAATTACCCAGCAAAAGCACCGAGCCGCGCAACTCGGGCGGCATCGGCCTGGTACCGTCGTTGATAAACGGCTCCGTCCGAATGCTGCAATCCCGGTCCGCCATCATCGTTTCAGCCAAGCGTCGCATACCAGTCGAGCACCTCCGAAACGGGGATACAGTCGGCATACTTCCTGTGCATGTCGTAGAGGTTGGCGAAATGCGGACTTTCGTGGAGATCGGCAACACATTCTATCGGAACGATTGTACGGAATCCGCGAGAAAGGCTATCGACCACAGTCGCGCGCACACAACCCGACGTCGATCCGCCCGTCACGATCACGGTGTCGATCTTGTGCCAGGTGGCGAGCGAGCCGATATGCGTTTCGAAAAACGCCGAAGGCATCTTCTTGTTCAGGACAACATCACCCGCACAGACGTCCAGACGGGGGTCGAGCCCGGCGCGCGGCGAGCCCTCCTTGATGTTCTGCAGACTGTCCGGTGTATCCGTGCGGGACCCGAAAACGCCGCAATCGTCTCCCGATTCAGAGAAAGCCACATAGGTCCAGATCACGGGCAGCCCGAGTTTCCGATTCTGTGCGGCCAGGCGATTGACGTAGTCCATCTGTCGCGGATCGGCCTCATAGGCCGTTTTGTAGACTTCGGGTCGGGTATAGGCACATTGCAGATCCACATTGATCAGCATCGGGCGCGTGCCGAACCCGTAGCGAGGGCGCGTCGGGTTCCTGCCCAGATGCTCGAACATCTGGCGGGCGGTCATGTCGGAAAGTTCCATTTCAGCTCCGGATGGCTGCGGCTTGGGAAATAGGACGGAGTTCTGGTCTTACTCCGTCCGAGGACAGGGCAATCAGCCCTTGCTCATCCAGTCGAGCCAGCGCAGACGCACTTGCTCGGCATTGGCCGTCCACCAGGCCTGATCGATCTGAAGATTGCGCGCGGCATTTTCGGGATAACCCGGCAACTGCTGCTGCATCTCCTTCGGGATATCCCCGTAAATCGAGGTATTGGCCACGTTGAACGGCATACGCGATGCAAAGGCCAACTGGCCCTGGGCCATCAACGCCCACGCGATTATCTTTTGTGCATTGGCGCCGCCCGGAGCCGACTTCGGAATGACCCAGTAGTCCTGCTCGACGATGCTTTGGTTGAAGGTAAAGTCGATGCTACCGGTGCGTTTCTTCTCATCCAGCGTACGCGACAGGCTCGACCCCATCAGATCGACTTCACCATTCTGCATCAGAACGCCCCATTGTGAGGTCTTCTCGACCCAGAGGTCTATCTTTGGCTTGAGCGCGTCCAGTGCCTTGAAGGCGTCATCGATATTGATCGGGTAGATTTTCTCGGGCGGAACGCCCGCCGCCATCAGCGCAATCTCGAACGAAGGGCGCGGCTGGGCATAGAGCGCACGACGTCCCTTGAACCGTGTCGTATCGGCCCATTCCGTCCAGTTTTGCGGCCCTTCCGACCCGAACAGCCCGGTATTCCAGGCGATTACAGTCGAAAAGGCTACAGAGCCGACACCGTATTCCTTGATGACCTTCGGGTCGATCTGCTCGCGCGGAACGATCTTGAAGATCATATCGTAGTCAATGGGCTGCAGCAGGCCTTTCTGCATGGCGAGTTCCATCTGGGTGCCCTCGGCGTCCAGCAGGTCCCATTCCACATTGCCCATGCCTTCCATCACCTCGAGTTTGGCGATGTCCGGGACGGATGTACTCGTTACATTGATGCCGGTTGCCTCGGAAAACGGCTCGAACCAGACCTCTTTCATCGTATCGGTGGAAGCGCCACCCCAGGTGCAGACGACGACATCGCCCGAGCCTTTCAGGAGAGAAAGGTCCTGCGCCAGCGCGGGCTTCACCCCGAAACCGCCAGCCATGCCGGTCCCGAGCGCAAGGCTTGCGGCACCCATGCCGCCGAGAAAGCTGCGACGATCAATCCCGGAGCCAGGGGCCGTGGATGCCGGCGCCTTGACGGGGTCCGACCGGGTAGATTTGGATTTTTCTATTGTCATTGATAGATCTCCGGATGGTACGACGGGAAACGGGGAAGCAACGGCATGGAAGGTGGCCCGGTCGAAGAAACGGGCCCCGGCCACTCCTGATCGGCAATTACTGACGGCTGATCCAATCCAGCCAGCGGGTCTGAACCTCAGCGTCGTGCTCCAGCCACCACTTGGCATCGATGCTGAGCGAATTTGCCGCGTTTTCCGGTGAACCGGGCAGCTTGGCCAACGTTTCCTTGGGCATATCGTTGAGCGCAGCCATGTTGGCCATGCTGTAGTAGGGAAGCAGTTTCAATGCCTTGCGCTCACCCTCGGCCAGCATCATCCACGCGATCAGCTTCTGTGCATCCTGGACGTTCGGAGCGTTCTTCGGGATGGTCCAGTAGGATTGCTCCATGATGCTCTGGTTGAAGTTGACCGCAATCGGTTCACCACGCTCGATCTGTGCCATCGTGCGGGCAAGGCCCGACCCCATCAGATCCACTTCCTTGTTCTGGATCAGAACGTCCCATTGCGAGGTCTTTTCGACCCATAGGTTGACCTTTGGTCCGATCTTGTCGAGCGCAGCGAACGCACGGTCGATGTCGATCGGATAGACATCCTTCGGCGCGACGCCATCGGCCATCAGTGCGATTTCCAGCGTCGGCTTCGGGCGGGCATACAGGGCACGGCGACCGGGGAAGGCTGTGGTGTCGAAGAATTCCGCCCAGGTGGCCGGGCCCTTCTTGCCCACCGTCTCGGTGTTCCAGGCCATGATGGTGGAAAAGCCGATCGAGCCGATGCCGTATTTGGTCATCTGGGCGGGATCGAGTTCGGCCTTGGGCACCAGCTTGTACATCAGGTCGTAGTCGATGGGCGCAAGCAGATCGTCCTGCATCGCCAGCAGCATCTGGCTGCCTTCGAAATCGACCACATCCCATTCGACATTGCCGACCTGATTCATGATCTTCAGCTTCGCGACATCCGGTATGGATGTGAACGAAACGTCGATGCCGCTCGCCTTGCTGAAATCGCCGTACCAGGCCTCGTGCATGCGTTCGACCGTGGGGCCGCCCCAATTGTTGACGATCAGCTTGCCGGTGCCCCGGAATTCTTCGGGCGCCTCCTGCGCATGCAGTCCTGAAGTGCCTAACATTCCGAGTGCCACAATCGCGGCCAGTCCAATTCTGCGTGTCATTGGTCTCTCCTGGTTGGAATAGGTCGGGGCGGTCTGTTTTGTGATTGCAATGCGGTACTGATCAATGCGCCATGAGATGTGCGGTTTCGGGAACCCAGAACAGTCGCCGGGTTTCTCCTTGCTCGGGAACATCGATCGTGCCGTCCAGCGGCCGGGTTACGGTCATCGGGCCGTAATGCGTCTCGAATTGCATGTGCAACAGGCTGCCGAGGAAGCGCGCTGTCCTGAGCGTCCCGTCGATTGCCCAGTCCGGTACAGGCTGTGTTCCGGCATCGGTGCGCACTGTTTCGGGCCTTACGCAGAGAACAGCTGCGCCGGACCGTGCATCGGCCAGAGGAAGCACGCCGCTACCGAGCACCAGCCGGTGTCCATCCGCCGAGCCGCGGAACAGGTTGGATTCTCCGAAGAAGTCAGCCACGAAGCTGTTGGCCGGCTTCAGGTACAGGTCGCGCGGACTTGCCACCTGCTGAATGCGCCCCTCGTTGATCACCGCGACGCGGTCGCTCATGTTCAGCGCCTCCTCCTGGTCATGGGTGACGAAAACCACGGTCTGACCGAGGCTTTGTTGCAGGCTGCGAATCTCGCGCTGCATTTCGACACGCAGGTTGCGATCGAGCGCCGAGAGCGGTTCGTCCATAAGCAAGGCACGCGGCCCGAAGGAAATGGCGCGGGCAAGCGCAATACGCTGCTGTTGACCACCGGAAAGCTGGGTGATGCGCCGGTCGGCAAAGTCCTGCATATGCACCCGACCAAGCGCCCATTTGACTCGGGCCTCCTGTTCGGAGCGTGGCAGGCCGCGGGCACGCAGCGGATAGGCCACATTCTGGGCGACAGTCATATGCGGGAACAGCGCATAGGACTGAAAGACCACGCCGATGTCGCGCTGATGCGGCGGCACGCGGGAAATGTCGCGCTTGCCCAACATCAACCGTCCGGCGTCGGGTGAAATGAAACCGGCAATCAGCATCAGCAAGGTCGTCTTGCCCGATCCTGACGGGCCAAGAATGGTCAGGAATTCGCCGGGCTTCACCGAGAAGTTGGCCTCTTCCACCACGACCTTGTCGCCGTAGAACTTGCTCAGGTGCTGAAAATCGATGCCATAGCCATGCTGCTCGCCACTCTTCGCGACAGCAGGGTCATTTGCGGGGGCAGAGGTTTGGAGAGCTGTGTTCATGGGAAAGGATCCATTGGCAGGAAGGGAGGTCGCGTCCGTCGACGGAGGAACCGGTGTCCGGGTGCTATCGGCACGGCGCGCCAGACGACCGGCGCGGCCGGAATTCCAGACGCTCCATATCGCGAAGGCTGCAAGCACGAAGAACAACTGCACCGACGCGATCGAGGTGATGGTCTTGTCCAGCCCGTTCTGGCTGAGACCGTCCCAGACTTTCCGGGGCAACGTCTCGAACCGGGGACCGGACAGGAACTGGGCCAGCACCACCTCATCGAAGGAAAAAACGAAGGAGAAGATAGCCGCCGCAAGGATTGCCGGGACAAGCAGCGGCAGGATCACCTCGACCAGCGTGCGCAACTGGGTGGCCCCCAGCGAGGCGGAGGCTCGCTCATAGGCCGGATCGAGGCTGGCGAGCCGCGACATCACGGGCATGACAACGAAGGGCAGCACCACGATGGCGTGGGCAACCGCCAGCGCCCAGACCGACCCCAACAATCCGTTACGGGCAAAGACGATGTAGAGACCGACGGAAATCACCATCAGTGGCACGATCATGGGCGCGATGAAGAACATCTTCAGGAATTTGGCCAGCGCCCTGTTCTCGACCCGCGAGATGCCGATCGCTGCAGCCGTACCGGTGACCGTAGCCAGAACCGTTGCCAGTGCGGCGACCTGCAGCGACAGCAGCGCGTCGCGGCCCCAGCGTGGGTCGTCGACCAGATTGCGATACCATTCGAGAGACAGTTCTTTCGGCGGAAAGACGATGGCGCTACCAGCCCCGAAACTGATCGGAACGATCAGGAGAACCGGCAGAATAACGACGACAAGCATTACCCAGCCGTAGATTTTCAGGACGCGTTGCGCCTTGCCATGGATGAGAAATTCCATCACTTCCCTCCCTTGTCATAGAGACGGTCGATACCCGCGACACGGTCGTAGACAAAGAGAAGCCCGAGGCAGAAGACGAGCAGGACCATGGAGGTGGCCGCCGCCAGTTGCAGATTGCCGAGTTGCTGGATCTGGTCGCGGATTGCCATGACGATGGTCGGCGCGCGGCCACCACCGAGGATCGCCGGCGTAATGAAGAAGCCGAAGGCCAGCGTGAAAACCAGCATCGATCCTGCAACAAGACCCGGAAGGCTGAGAGGCAGATAGATATCGCGAAACACCCTTGCCGGGCGGGCGCCCAAGCTCAACGCCGCCCGAACATAAGCCGGGTCGATGGCCTTCATCGCCGGAATAAGCGTCAGGACCATGAACGGCAGCAGGATGTGAACCATGCCGATATAGGCACCGAGCTTGTTATAGACCAGCTCGAGGGGAGCATCGATTATCCCGGTGCTCATCAGCAGATTGTTCACCACCCCACGCCGTTGCAGGATGATGATCCAGGCGAATGTCCGGGCCAGAAAGCTGAGCCAGAGCGTAATGAACAGGACGACGCCCATCCACGCCGCAAAGCGCGAACTGACATTGACCATCAGATAGGCCAACGGATAGCCGAAAATCGCACAGAGGACCGTCGTCAGCAGCGCAAGCTGGAGCGTGAAGAGCAGAAGCTTGATGTAGACCGGCTGCATCAGGTCACGATACCCCTGCAACGAAAACCCGTCCCTTGCACCGCCGCCGAAGCTCATCCACAAAAGGACGAGCAGCGGCAGGACGAAAACGGCAATCATTGCAAAAGTCGGTAACGTCATCAGGGATAGGGTCAGCCCACGCTGCTGGCGCTCCCATGCCGTGAGGCTTGTACTCGGAGGATCGGGCAACAGTCTGCTCTTCCTCTCTGTCGGCGCCGATGCTTCAATCCGGTTCATTGTTTCTCCTGTCGGGTCTCCGACGTCATGCGTCACAATTCACGCTCCGAAATCTTCGGGATCGCCGGCAAACGATCAGACTGCCATCTCCGGGATTGCAATGCGGCCCTTGTCGACAATCGTGACGCCATCCAGCGACAGCGAGGTCTTGCGGAGCGGAATGTCCAGATGGCACTGCGTATCGTTCGAGCCGCCCAGCTCGGTGTTCGGACCGAGCGAGAAGAGGACGTTCCCGTAATAGCTTAGCGAATTGACGCTGATTTCCTGCGGACGGGTGCGGGTAATGGCGCGATGGAACCAGGTGGCCGTGTTCAACAGGCCCCAGCCGATATGGCTGATTGCATAGGCACGAGGATCGCGGAAACTCTCCATGTAATCGCGCATCAGCGGAGCATCGGTGCCGTCCCCGTCGATACCGACCACGAAACCGTCCCTGATCGTCAGCCGGACGGGGCTTTCGATCATGCGCTGGAACGCGGTGACCGTATCTCCCGGCATGACCATGACGGTGCCGTTCACCTTGCCGTCATAGGCCTGGCTCAGCACCTGGCCGGTGCCCATGTGGTCCCAGCGGCCAGGCGTGTCGGTATAGCCGTACTGGGTCATCACCCGATAGCCGCCCATATCGAATGTGGCATCCGTTCCGGCCTCTGACCAGATGCGCAGGGTCTTTGCCTTGCAGAGCAGCCCTTCGCCGTGCTCGATGCGGCGACGCAGATCGGTTGTGGGGAAATTCTGGGCGAGGACGTCGAAAGGTTCGCGCACGAACAGCATGCGCGTACCGGTGGCACAGATCTCGTCCTGCTCCGGGGAAAACAGCGTACCCATCACGTCGATGATCAGGTCGGCCTTCTTCAGCGCCTCGATTACCGGACGATTGCCGGCAATCGCCGTGCGTCCCGTGGTCTGGCGGGCCGAACGCCTCTCGCGCAACGGCACCGTGATCTGGAACGGTGTGGCGCCCAGGTCGCGCGCGGCCAGCATGAATGCCGCGGCGTAATCAGCACGGATATCGTGCTCGCTCAGGACGATCACGGTTTCGTCGGGCTTGAGCGCGCAGAGCCTGAGCTGTTCGGTGAACAGTTTCACCATCTCATGTTGCGTTGTCATCTCTCTGCCTCCTTCAGTCGAGTGCGGCAATCTTTTTCAGTTCGGCCACCATGGGATCGGTATCGAACTCGGCGACCAGACGTTCGCGCATGCGTGGAGCGGGGCTGGCATTGACGTTTTCAAACAGCGCCACGCGTCCTGCGAGCGACGAGCAGGTCAGGTCCCAGATGAAGTTCATCAGCTGTTCCTTCTGCATTCCGCTGACACCCTTGCCGGGCAGAAGCTCCTTCAGATGCGGACCGATATCCGGATTGTTGAAGGCAGCCTTGCCAAAGCGCATCACAAGGCCCTGGCCGCACATTTCCTGCAGCACATGGATAATGTGCGGGTAATTGCGGATCGCGTAGAGCCGGCCAGTGGTGATCATCATCACGTCGGGGCACATGACCCCGCTCTCGTTGACCGTGGCATTGACCTCGGACGCCAGAACGAAAGCCTCCAGCGTGCGATTGTATTCGATGATCTCCGCCATCATCGATCGCACACCCGGTATCTGCCCGGTGCCGAGGACGTCGGTGACCATTTTCGCGCAGGCGACGAAGACTTCCGACTTGACCTTGAGCCGGGTCAGCACATGATAATGTGCAAACAGCGTCGCCTTGCCGGAAATGGCCGAGACATGCTCGTTGCCGAGATTGAAGATACGCTCCCTGGGAACGAAGACGTCGCTGAAGATGACAAGCTGGTCCGCCTCTTCCCCTTTGTAACCGAGCGGGTGATCGAAGGGATCAGCGCCGGGGTTCGACAGCATCTCGCGACTGACAAGCTTGATCCCCTCGGAATTGATCGGCACCGCACCCCAGATCGCTGCTTCTTTCGGTGTGCCGGGATAGGCCAGATTTGAAAAGAAGATCTCGTTGGTCTGGGCCGCAACCGAGCCCACCGATTTGGCGCCCGAGATATAGACGCCGTCCTTCTCCGCCCTCTTGACCCGCAGCAGCGAGGCAGACTGCGCCAGCGGAGACGAGCGGTCATTTTGCGGACCTGTCAGACTTTCTGCGCAGGTTATCGAGTTCATCCGGCCGAATTCGACATACCGTTCGACATTTTCGATGAAATCAGGCCGGCATTCCGGAAATGCCGAACTGAAGTCTTTGAAAAGATGCAGATGAGCCAGAATTCCCACAGCGAGCGTCGGCCCGAGATCCGGCGGCCGGCCAAAGGTTCCCACTGTTTTACGCGACGTATACTCGATCATCATGCGGCGACCGAGCAGTTCCTCCTTCGTTTCCGGCACCTGCCATGAACGGCCCGTGAGCAAGCCGGACTTCTTGTCGAGTACTGTCGTAGCTTCCGCATATTCGTCTGTGAATTGGTCGTCGAACATCGAGGCCATCAGATCGATCCCGGCAGCAAGCGCCGGGTCGTGCGTCACCTTGTCGAGCTTCTTTCCGTTGACCCAGAGCTGCCGTCCGTCATCCAGCGAGGCCTTGAATTCCGCGCCTGTCCTCAGCGCATGCTCAGGCATGATTTTCGTCATGGTGTTCATCTGTTCACTTCCGTCTTTTTCAGCTGGTTCCGGGCGCATTCGCAGCCGGACCGAGTTGGCACGAAGGATCGTTCCCTGCCGGTCCGCAGATCCGGATCGAGGCAAGAGCGCATAAGGCATCGACACGCACAGCCAAGTGCGGCACGGTCTGGTTTTAGTTTGGTTTTTCTTTTGGTTGAATCAATGGTTGTTTTTCAACCCTCGTCAACCACACCCTCTTTTTTTGTGACGTTATGCCTTGGTCGTATTCATGACAAGTGAAACTTTTCAAAAATCGACCGAACAATCGGCTTCCGCCACTGAATTTCTCGCGGGAAATCGGAATAACTATCTAATAATATTATATTTTATAGAAAATCGGATTCTTTAAATTTTTTTGTGCGGTGCGGAAATATGGACACCACAGGAAACGACCAAATAAAAAACCAAACAACGTCCAAAGCATCCGGTAGACATCCGGTCGCTTCAACCGTATACAGAGACATGCATAGTGATGCGCGCGCGGTTGACCGGATTCCGATCTGGGAGTGCATCGATTCTCGGCCAGAGCTCAGGTCATCGCTGTGCAGAAACAGAAGCGCCGCCAGAAAGCGTTACAGGCATTGGAGGAAAAATGAAGGAGGGCTCCACGATGATAAAGGATCAAGGTTCGATCGAAGAGATAACCCGAGCCATTCTCGAGCTGGCAAAGGAGGGGCCGATCCCTCCCGAACGGCAACTGGCCGAACGCATTGGCGTGAATCGCTATCTGTTGCGCAAGGCACTCGGCGCCCTTCGCAGCGAGAAGAAGATTCCCCGGAGCCAGCCGCGGAATACCGCGAGCAAGGGCCTGACCAACCGTCGCAAGATCACCAACAAGACAAGTCCCGCCGAGTTGTGGGAGGTCCGCCTTCTTCTGGAGCCGGAGATCGCCCGATTGGCCGCGACACGCGGCACGCCGACCGAGATAGAAGAAATCATTTCAGCGCATGCGCTCTCGGAGCCGGCGGTTTTTGATCGGGCCAAGGATGATCGTTTCCACCGCGCCATCGCGGTCGCCAGCCACAACATACTGGCAGCCTATCTACTGGAACAGATTATGGACCTCACATGGGACGAGACGTTCCGCACCCGACTGCCTGCCTATACCAACGAGACAGGCTGGCAACACCACGAACGGATCGTCGAAGCAATCCGCGAGAGACGCGCAGCCGAGGCGGAAGAGGCAATGCGTGATCATCTGGTCGCCATCTTGAAATGGCTCAACGGAGGAAGCGAGACGCCCCGTATGAACGGCAAATAGAACCCCATCGCCCTATCAGAGATCGCAATGTACGGCCACCAGAGCATGCCCGGTTAAACCCGGCCGGTGCAACGCTCTATCTCTTTGTTTTTATGCAGCTTAAAGAGAAAATCGCTGCCTGCGTTTCCTTTGAGTTGCTCTAGCCAGTGGGAGACTGACCAGATGCCTCTTTCCGCACCCGATATCAAAATCTCGACAGGAATCGACACGCCCCGTGTCGATGCTCAGGGATTTCGCTCAGCAATGCGCATTGTCGCCACGGCCGTGACAGTGATCGCCACCGGCGAAGCAGGCTTGCGCCACGGGATGACGGCGTCGGCAGTCTGTTCGCTCAGCGATCGTCCGCCGATGATCCTCGCCTGTGTCAATTCCAACAGCACCGTGCTGCCTCACATCCGTGCCAATGGCTGCTTCTCCGCGAATTTCCTTACCGAAACGCAGTCGGCACTTGCCGAACGGTTCGCAGGGCTCACCAAGGTCTATGGCCCCGACCGTTTCGAGGCCGAGATCTGGGGGCAACTTGTCACCGGTGCGCCGGTGCTGCACGACGCCCTGTCCGTCTTCGATTGCCGTCTCGAATGCGAATACGACTCCCCTACCCACACCATTCTGATCGGGCGTGTCGAGGGAATGATGCACGACCCACTTGCGCGCAGTCTTGTCTACGCTGGCGGGCATTTCAGTTTCCCGCATCACCTGGCGACCTGAACGTGGGCAACGGTCCTATCGGATTTGGATCCGTCGACAGTCATTGATCTGGTAAACATATTCTCAGATGTAGGAATCGGTTCCGGTAGAGGGCGGAATGACGCTTTAAGCGATCGTCGCGGCGTTTTGAGCCTATAGTCAGGGCGCAGCTGACCAGGAAGACAGTAACGAGCGCTTCCCGATACGATAATGCCGCCAAGGCTTCGCTGCATCTCTCTGCACCCGTGTAAAACAGTGTCACTATCAATGGCGTGATGATGAGGAGATGAACGTTTATTCCGAGCAAGATCGGATTGTAATGCCTACGGCAACTACGGAGCCCGATCAGCGCGACCGCTGCCAAGGCGGCGCCTGCTCAGCCAGCTAGTTCTAAATCCCATCCGCTTGGCCAAAGAGCGAGGAAAACGAATGATGGAACACTTTCAACTACATCTGCCAGCCATTCTCGTTTTTGAGACATCCTTCCCTCAACTCGGTTCGAGTGCGCCTTATTTCGTTTTGCAACTTCACCAACAGTGTTTTGGCTGATGGCCCAATCCCTCACCTCGAACGGATACGATCTGCGAACCCGTAGTGTTGACGCCAGAAGCAAGCCCAGACCTCAAACCATTCTGCCCTCATGATATTTACTATATGACTCTGCCGCCGCTATTATCGGTCCAAATTTAGAAATGGGATTGATAAATGAGAAGAGGCGACTTTAGCGACCTGGCGGTATTCATAGCCGTCGCCGAGGAAGGGAGCTTTACGCGCGCCGCCGCAAAGCTGGGATTGTCCCAGTCGGCCTTGAGCTACGCAGTGCGCATGCTGGAGGAGCGCCTCAAAGTCCGCTTGCTGTCGCGGACAACGCGAAGCCTGTCGCTGACCGATGCCGGGGAACGGTTGTTGAATGGCCTCAGGCCCGCCTTCGATCACATCGATAGTGAACTCGCGGCACTGACAGCGCTTCATGATAAACCGGCTGGCACGATCCGCATCACAACGTTCCGGCATGCGGCAAAAACGGTGCTCTGGCCAGTCCTGGCTAAACTCCTTCCGGACTATCCAGACATCTCGGTCGAGATCAATCTGGAGGAAGGACTGACCGACATCGTGGCGGGTCGGTTCGACGCAGGCATCCGGCTTGGGGAGCAGGTCCAGAAGGATATGGTGGCGGTCAAGGTCGGCCCGGATTTGCGCATGGCAGTCGTGGGTTCGCCTTCCTACTTCGCCAAGCATAAGCCACCGGAAACACCTCGCGACCTTGGCGACCATCGATGCACCAGCTATCGCCAGACCACAGCTGGCGGCCTGTTTGCATGGGAGTTCGAACGAGACGGTGTCGAGCTTGAGGTCAGGGTCAACGGACCACTCGTTCTCAACGACGGAGAAATGCTGGAAGCCGCCGCCCTCGATGGGTTAGCATTAGCCTGTACGTTCGAAAGTCAGGTCGCCCACCATATTTCAGCAGGACGTCTCGTCCGGGTCCTGGAGGATTGGTGCCCTCCTTTCGCTGGCTACCATCTCTATTATCCGAGCAGAAAACAGCACACGCCCGCATTCGCTATCCTGCTCGAAGCGCTTCGCCACAAGGGATAGTCACTCCGCGCATTTTTTCTGTCCGTTCCAGGATGAGCGCTTCTCGCGACGAGCACTTGCAGCGATGACAGGATTTATCTCTCTGATTTCTAGCTTCATGCAGATTATGCAATCTAATCTCATGGATGGGTCTCCGCTATATTCCTCTTCATGAAAGCCGGACGGAGAAACCGTCGGGTTTCGCATCACCCTATCGGTTTCCCCGGGGAGCCGCGATCCATTCGATCGTGGCAACGGTGCAACTTGGCCACTTGACAGAAAAGGACATCTCCCGTGAAAAAACTCATCATTGGTGCGGCCAGCGTTATCATGATTGCCGTTGCCTCTACTGGCCACGCACAGGATACTCAGGCGCCTGGCTACATGATCGCCAACTACACGATCAAGGATGAGGCCGGCTTCAAAAAATACATGGAAGGAGCTGGACCGCTGGCTCCGAAATTCGGCGGAAAGATCATCGTCTTCAATCTGAATGCGACCGCAGTTGAAGGCAAGCCGCAGTCCGTCATGGCTATCGCTGAATTCCCAAGCGTTACCGACGCCCGACGATTCTACAACTCGCCCGAATACACGGCAGCGCGCAAGTTCCGCGTCGACTCAACCGAAGGTTCGGTCGTGATTACCGAAGGCTTCGCACCGCCCAAGCAGTGACGGCAAACGAGGTGGCCCCGATCCCGAGCATCGCCTCCATTTCCCGTCGAATATCAAACTCATCGAGAAGGAGCCTGATATGGGCAACCCGAATGACAGCACCCTTCAGCAAGACGGTGCAACGTCGAGCAGCCGTCGGCAGCTTTTGAAAGCCAGTGCGGTGCTCACCACCCTTCCCATCATGGCCGCCTCCACTGCGAGTGCGCAGCCCGCAGACGCGAAAGCAACAACGACGATGACGGACACGAAATCAGAAGACTTTATCAACGGCATGGCCGACCTGATGGCGCACTCGACCCGCACCCCCATTCTGCGCTGGCCGCATGAATATGGCATGGACTACGAGGAAATCTTCTTCCCGGCGATGGATGGTGTGACGATCGAAGGCTGGTTCATTCCCGCCGATTCAGATCGCCTGATCATCTGCAATCATCCGATGCCCTGCAATCGCTACGGCTATCCAGGTCATCTGGAGCCCTGGACGAATTTCGGTGGCTTCGAGGTCAACTTCCTGCCGGAATACAAGGTCCTGCACGATGCCGGCTACAACATCATCGCCTATGACATGCGCAACCACGGCCGCAGCGGCACGGGTAGCGGCGGCGTTAATGGCCATGGCGTCCTCGAGTATCGCGACGTCGTCGGCTCGACGCGCTACGCCAAATCAAGACCCGATACCAAGGACATGAAAACGGCTCTTTACAGCCGTTGCCTCGGATCCAACGCAACCATCGTCGGCATGAAGAAACACCCAGAAGAATTCGCGCACATCAAGGCGATGATCGCGTTGCAGCCAGTC
Source organism: Pararhizobium polonicum (assembly GCF_001687365.1). Lineage (GTDB taxonomy): Bacteria > Pseudomonadota > Alphaproteobacteria > Rhizobiales > Rhizobiaceae > Pararhizobium > Pararhizobium polonicum. The sequence goes on along the minus strand of NZ_LGLV01000006.1, from coordinate 137,681 downwards.
TCGCCGAGAGTATTTGTCCAGACCGCAGTCGAAAACCAGAAGATCGAAAACGGTCTCGAGCGCTTCGACGTCGCGTTCCACAAGCGGACCGGCTTTCATCTCGCAGACGTCTGGCCGATGGAATATGCCAAGGCGGTCACCGTGCCAACCCTCGTCGCGCAGGTCCGCAATGACTTCCTGACCAAGCCGTCCAATGTCCAGGAAATCTACGACACCATCTCTGCAAAGGACAAGAGGTTGTTCTGGATCGAAGGCACCGACCAACGCTTCCAGGGATACAACTACTTCGGCCAAAACCCACAACTCGTGCTCGATTGGTTTGGCGCTCACATCAATGCCGTTTGATGGTCTGATTGATCGTGTTTGCCTCCAAAGGAAACCTATCTGAAAGCAGCCTGGCAGTTGTGGAAACGCTGCCGGGCGTTTTCGTCAAAGCGCCTATTTAGAAATCCCCTTTCTAAGTACATGCAGATAATACCGGCTAATCAGCATTCGGCTCTCAGCCTATCTTACCTTCAGACAACGAAGGAATGTGAATATGAGCAACGTTTGGATGATCACAGGTGCCGGGCGCGGCATGGGGTTGGATTTCACAAAAGCCGCGCTGGCGGCGGGTCACAAGGTGGTAGCGACTGGTCGTGATCCCGACAAGGTGGGCAGAGCCGTTGGACAGTCTGCAAACTTGGTAGTCGTCAAACTCGACGTGAACAAGCCCGAGGATGCCGAGCAGGCGGTGAAGTCGGCGGTCGAACGCTTTGGCCACATCGACGTGCTCGTCAACAACGCCGCAAGCTTCTTCGCTGGATATTTCGAGGAACTGGCCCCCTTCCAGTTGGACATGCAGCTGATGACGAGCCTCATCGGTCCGATGAACGTCACCCGCGCCGTCCTTCCCGTCATGCGCAAACAGCGCGACGGAAAAATCATCTCGATATCATCGAGCGCTGGATTCGGCGGCTTCGAGTTCGGAAGCGCCTATGCCGCTTCCAAGTTCGCCCTTGAAGGATGGATGGAGTCGGTCGGAGCCGAGGTCGCGCCATTCGGCATTCAGACCATGATCGTCAATCCGGGCTTCTTCCGTACCGAGCTTCTGACAGAGGAGTCGACCAATTACGCGGTCCCATCAATCGAGGACTATGCCGAGCGGCGGACACAACAGTTGGAATTCTGGAAATCCTACAATGGCAAGCAATCCGGTGACCCAGCCAGGCTTGCCCAGGCTTTGCTGACGCTCACCAATTTGGACGAGCTGCCAGCCCGCTTCATCGCAGGTGCAGATGCTATCGGCATCGCGGAACAGAAAATCGCGACGCTTCAAAAGCAAATCGATGCCCATCGACGGCTCTCAACCTCCCTGGACTTCGACGAAGCTGCCGCCACGGGCAACTGATCACCCTTACATTCAATCGATTGAACAGGAGAAGACCATGTCCCCGACAGATGAATCAACCGGACCGAACGCAGAAAGCCGTTCGACACTGAACCGCCGAGACTTCCTGACGACCGCCGCGCTCGTCGGCGCAGCATTGCCCCTCGGGTCGATGGCATGGGCCGCAACATCCGGGCAGGCCAAGGAAACCCTTATGAAGATGCGGAAACTCGGAACGCTAGAAGTCTCGGAAATCGGCGCGGGAGCTATGAGCATCAGTGCCAATTATGGCCCTCCGGCGGACATAACCCAAGGTATCAAGACGCTGCGCACAGCGCATGACAATGGAGTAACTTTCTTCGACACCGCTGAAGTCTACGGTCCGTACACCAGTGAGAAACTCGTCGGCGAAGCCCTTGCGCCGATCCGCGACCAGGTGAGGATCGCGACCAAATTCGGTTTTGCCATCGACGGCACAATCGGACTGAACAGCCGGCCGGAACGGATCAAGCAGGTGGCCGAGGCTTCGCTTCAGCGCCTCAAGACTGACCGTATCGATCTATTCTACCAGCATCGCGTCGATCCGGACGTGCCGATCGAAGACGTGGCGGGTGCGGTCAAGGACTTGATCCAGGAAGGCAAGGTTCTGCATTTCGGACTTTCCGAGCCAAGCGCGAAGACGATCCGGCTGGCCCATGCTGTTCAGGCGGTGACCGCCGTACAGACCGAATATTCGATGATGGAAAGGAACCCGGAAACCAATGGTGTGCTCGCTGCCTGCGAAGAACTTGGCATCGGCTTCGTTCCATGGGGTCCCATGGGAATGGGCTATCTCACCGGAAAGATAGACAGCAACACGAAGCTTGATCCCAAGTCAGACCTCCGCACGACCTTCGAGCGGTTCAGCCGCGAAAATCTTGCAGCGAACATGCCGATCATCGATTTCCTGAAGAAATACGCCGGGACAAAGGGCGCGACGCCTTCGCAGATCGCACTTTCATGGCTGCTCGCCCGCAAGCCGTTCATCGTCCCGATCCCTGGCACGCGAAACGTCGATCACCTCAACGAGAACCTCGGTGCGCTGCGCGTGGAACTCACGCCTGCAGACCTCATCGAGATCGACGCCGCCCTTTCCAAAATCACGGTACATGGCGGTCGTATGAACAAGATGCAGATGGAACTGGTCGACGCCTCTGCATAGCCGCAGGACGTTCGTCATGCCGGGCAAAACCCATACATTGTCCGGCCACCCTTCCCAGGCCTCAGCCGGAACCCGACCGAAATCGATTACGCAGCGAAAGGCTCTTCATGCTCTCCATGCACATAATTTCCCTCATCGCCGTCACCGTCGCGACCCTTCTCCTACCTGGGCCGGGAGCAACGGCGGACACCAATCGCGCCATCTTTCCCGCGGACTTCGACAAATTCGTTCTCTATGCGACCTACGACCGTGGTTCCTCGAAGGAAGAAGCGTTCGCTCTTCCCGAAACGATCGAGCTATCGAAATCCGGAAACCCATTGCCAGCCGGCACCCGCCTGGTACTCGGCATCTGGACGGACTACAAACTCACGGGCTATTTCGTCATGCACAAGGGCGTGGACTGGGGCCTAGACGTCGAAGAAGAGCGTCGCACAGGCGACTGGCATTTCCAACAATTCGGCCTCGACAAACAGGTGAACCGGACTGCGATCGCTGACCGATGCGAGTCGTGCCATCAGTCGCAGGCCAGCAACGACTTCATGTTCACGATCGACCGGATGCGGAACTATCTTCCGTGACACCCTCGCGTCCCCTCCGACTGGCAATGGATTTCCTATCGGGCAGCCTGCTGATAGCAGCCCTGGCCTACGACTGGCTTGGCGATCTAGATTGTCGAAGTAAGGTCCATTTCTCAGTCGCATCCGCTATTCCGACGAGCCAAAGACACTCAGATCCTCAACGGATTTTGCAGAACCTCTCGCACACTACCAAATTGTCTGATGGCCGAGATCCCCCTTCCCATGACGAAGTTATCCGACGGCCACTGCGACGGGGAAGAGAGCACGAGGTTTATGGGGCAACGGTGAGGAGCAACCATAAAATCGATCGTAACGGTTTGTCGAATTGATACTTGATATTCCTTAAAGGGAGGGGTGCCCCTCGGGATGCTTTGCTCCTCGAGTATGGCAGGTGGATGCGGACGGCCCCGGCACCTACGCTTGCACTATCGGAATGGTTATTTTCACCGCCACCCCCGGATGATTGTCGTCGATGACGACATGCCCACCATGAAGGTCGACTATTGCCCGAACAAGACTGAGGCCAAGGCCGCTTCCCGGCGTCGTGCGGCTCTTGTCCAGCCGGTAGAGACGGCGGAAGACCTTGTCGCGCTCGTCAGCCGGAATTCCGGGGCCGTTGTCGCTCACCGCAGCCGTCACCTGATTGGCCTTCACGGTCAGCAACAGGCTGATCCGTGTGCCACGGGGACAGTGATTGATCGCGTTCTCCACAAGGTTGACGAACATCTGCGTCAATAACTCCCGGTCTCCCAGAACCGGCCCGGACACGTTGACAAAATCGGCATCGAGCACCATGCCGTTGTCGTCGGCGACATCGGCGTAAATTTCCTGGACGGCATGCATCATATCCTTGAGATCGACGATGCTGAAGCGAACCCTTCGCGCGCCCGCTTCGATCTGTGAGATTCTCAGCAAAGCTTCGAAGGTGGCGTTGATCTGATCGCTTTCATTTTTCGCGTCCAGCAGCAGCGACGACGTATCCTCGGGGAGATCGTCTCTACTGACCGCATCCTCGATGATCATCTTCAACCGGTTGAGGGGAGTCTTGAGTTCATGGGCGATATCGGAACTGACCTGCCGCATTGTTTCGACAAGCACCGACAACCGCTCCAGCGCCTGATTGATCTGGCCGGAAACCGCATCGATGTCATCACCATTTCCCTTGAGCGGCACTCTGACATCGAGATTGCCGAGCGACACCGCATTCATGGCCTGCGCGATACGATCGAGCCGCTTTTGCGCACGAGAGGCGACAATCAGACCGCCGGCAACAGCGATGACGACAACCAGTAGCGAAGACCAGCCAAAACTGGCCCGTGCGATGTCTTCCAGATCATCGGTCTCCGCGAAACTCTGGCCGACTGTCAAAACCTGATCCCCGACTTTACCGGCAATCACGCGGTAGCGGGCATCGCCCTGAAGTCCGATATCCCTGGCTTCAACCGTCGACAGTCCGAACGGCAGCGCCGGTACGGTAACATTGCCCGCCAGACGTTTTCCAGAAGCGTCCATGACGGAGAACACACGCTCCTCGGACCCATTCAGGCGCGCATAGGTATCGACCGCCCCGATGACATCTTCAAGGTCGTTTGTCGCATAGGTGGACGCAACGACAGTGTAGACTTCAGAGACGGTTCTATCGAGCGACCCCAGCAATTCCCGTTTCAGGAACTGGTAGGTCATGAAGCCCGACATCAGAAATGCCAGAATGAACATCGATCCGAACGTGACCGCCAACCGGAAAGGTGTGCTTCGCCACAGCTTAACGCGGAGCATGCAGGCTGTACCCCGTGTTGCGGATCGTGTGTAGCAGCGGGACGTCGAATGGCTTGTCGATCTTTGACCTGAGCCGGCTGATATGCGTTTCGACTACGCTGGTCTTGGGATCGAAATGAAATTCCCAGACCTTTTCCAGCAACATGGTGCGCGTCAGCACACGCCCCTCCCCGCGCATCAGCACCTCAAGCAAGGTGAATTCCCGCGGTTGAAGGTCGAGGATCTGGCCGCCGCGTGTTGCCTGCCGTTTTATCAGGTCGAGCTGAAGATCCGCAACGCGAAGCACGGTCTTCCGCTCCAGCACCGGCGGACGGCGCGCCAGTGCATTGACGCGAGCCATCAGTTCGGAAAATGCAAACGGCTTGACCAGATAGTCATCGGCGCCTGCCTCCAGCCCCTCGACGCGGTCATCGACGCCGCCAACCGCTGTCAGGAAGATCGCCGGGATCGTAACCCTGGCGGCACGAATGGCCTTCATCACGGAAAGACCGTCGAGACCGGGGAGCATCCGATCGACAACGATGACGTCATAGGGTTCGCGGGTTGCCTGAAACAGAGCATCGTGCCCATCCGCGATCACATCGCAGACGTGCCCTGCCTCCGTAAATCCCTTCGCTACATAATCCGCGGTCCTGCGGTCGTCTTCGATCATCAGAATACGCATAGGGCGGACTTTCGTTTGATCCTTCCGCGGACAGAGCCGCCGAACACCATTCTTGACCCGTTAAACTGTCTCCCACAGTGGGCAAGGCTTACAGTTTTGTAAAGCGACGCAAATTTCCAGCCGTCGATGCCGCTTTGCCAATCTTACGAAACTGTATTCTTCCGGACAGGTGGCGGTATGAAGCAGCCGCTAGACAGAGGACAGCCGGAGCGGCGCCTCTGTCAGATACTCCGGTCCAACTCAACGCGCCAGGCGCATGACACGGAGACACCATCGTGCAAAAGCTTCTTCTCGCCCTCCTCTTCGCCACCATTATTGGCGGCATGACCAATGTCCCGGCCGCCACAGCGGCCGTTCCCTGCGAAGAGATGTTGAAGACCGTCCGCGCAGCCCAGGCGACAGCCAAGCTCAACGATGCCGACAAAACGAAAGTTGCCGATCTGGAGGCCAAGGGCATCGAGCGCTGCAATGCAGATGACGATAGCCGCGCCGACACGTTCTTCCAGGATGCCCTGAGCCTGATGGGCAAGTAACCGCCGCCGCAGCCTTCAGCAGGAGATCGTCAAATGCAATCACAGTCCAATTCCGCGCCGGCCATCTTGAACCGCGTGCCGCAAGTGACCGCCGAATTCTGGTTGATCAAGCTTATGGCGGTGACCATGGGCGAAACGGCGGCCGACTATCTTGCCGTCAATATGGGCCTCGGCCTCACCGCCACCTCTCTCATCATGACAGCCGTTCTCGCCCTGGCGCTCGTTCTGCAATTTGCCCGCAAGCGTTATGTGCCCTGGGCTTACTGGTTGGCGGTCGTCCTGATCAGCGTGGTCGGCACGCTGGTCACCGACAACCTTGTCGACAATTTCGGTGTGGCGCTGCAGACCACCACGATCGCGTTCACAGTCCTGCTCGCCGCCACGTTTGCCGCCTGGTACTGGAGCGAGCGGACGCTGTCGATCCACTCCATCTTCACCTTCAGGCGCGAGGCCTTCTACTGGCTGGCGATCCTGTTCACGTTCGCGCTCGGCACCGCCGCCGGCGATCTGGTGGCTGAAGTCTTCGATTTCGGATATCTCACGACCGGAGTGCTGTTTGGCGTTATCATTGCCGCCATTGCCGCCGCTTATTATGGAGCAAGGCTGAACCCGATCCTGGCCTTCTGGCTGGCCTATATCCTAACGCGCCCGCTCGGGGCGTCGCTCGGGGATCTGCTGTCGCAGCCCCTCGAATATGGCGGTCTCGGTTTCGGCACGATCGTCACCAGCGCCCTCTTCCTCGCCACGATCAGTGCGACGGTTGTCTACATGACTGTCCGGCATGAGCCGGAACCGAGAACCACCGCACGAGAGTCTTCCTAACCGGAATCCTCTGTTGTTAATTCACGAGACAAAACAGACCGTTGCCCCTCTCTGATGGCATCCAGTTTCTTCATTTGCCCAAGCTCGGATGGATGAACTGGCAAGCGTAAGCGCTGCAGAACAGCTAACAATGGCTGCAGATCTTACCGCCATTCACGCGGTAGAGCCCAACCCTCCGGCCGACCGAAAGAGCATCGACTGGAAGCTGCTGATCGATCTTGAGGTGAATAGCTGCGAGGAGGCTGTCGAAAAGATCAAATGGTCAGCAACGCAGGCAACGGGCACGCGACGCCGGGATCGCTAGAGTCCAAACCCAATCAGGATATTGATAAATTCCACTCTACCCGATTCACTGCTTCGATGATGGGAGATTGGATCATGGCAGGAGAATTCTGGCTTAGTGATCGGCAGTGGGCTGTGATTGCTCCTCTGCTTCCTACCAACCAACCCGGCGCTCATCGCACAGACGACCGCCGGGTCGTCAGCGGAATCATCCATGTCTTGCGATCCGGCTGCCGATGGCAGGATTGTCCAGCCTGCTATGGGCCTCCAACAACCGTCTACAACCGGTTCCATCGCTGATCTGCCAAGGGCATAGGGCGACGACTGTTTGAGGCTCTGGTGCAAACGACCGATCGGGATACCCATATGATCGATAGCACCACCGCAAAAGCGCACCGATCAGCCGCTGGCGGAAAAGGGGGCAGATGCCGAAGCAATCGGTCGCTCGAGAGGCGGCAGATCGACAAAAATCCATGCTGTTGTCGATGGTTGTGGCCGTCCAATCGCGCTGCGAGTGACGCCTGGTCGGCGCGACGACGCTCCCGTTGCCATTCCACTGCTCAAGCCTCTACCTCCCAGCCGCCTCTGCACCGCAGACACAGCTTACGACAGCAACGCATTGCGAGACTTTCTTACCACGCGCGGCACTGAGCCAGTCACTCCCAACAATCCGACCCGGAAACGCATCAAGCCCTTCGACCCGGTCGCCTACCGCCGACGAAACATCGTCGAACGCGCCTTCTGCCGCCTTAAGGACTGGAGGCGCGTCGCGACACGATATGACAAGCTCATGCTAGACTTCGCAGCAACCTGCTACATCGCAGCCCTCCTCACATGGTGGATTTGATTGAGTCTGGACCCTAGTCAGCTGTTTGCACTGTTGTGGGGCGCAGCAAGCGAACGCACGGAGGCGAGCGCCGGAAAGAGCCTGAACCAAAGGCCTGCAACGGCCAGCGTTCCCGCCCCACCGAAAAGCACGGTGGGCACGGCTCCGATGGCCCCGGCCATCATGCCTGCCCGAAATGCACCAATTTCATTCGAAGCACTGATGAAGACCTGATTGACCGCATTGACCCGGCCGCGCAGCGGGTCCGGTGTCCAGAGCGCGATCAGCGAACTGCGCACGTAGACGGAGAACATGTCCGCAGCTCCGAGAACGACGAGCGCAGCAATCGACAGCCACGATGACCTTGATATCCCGAACACAACCGTTGCCAGACCGAAGACGCCCACACTGGCCAGCATAAGCCGTCCTGCGTTCTTGCGCACAGGCCGGAGAGCGAGAACGAAGGCCATGCCGACACCACCGATGGCCGGCGCTCCTCTCAATAGGCCAAGGGTCGAAGGTCCGAGCTGGAGGACATCGCTGGCAAAGACCGGCATCAGGGCGACGGCGCCTCCAAGGAGTATCGCGAACATATCGAGCGAGACCGCGCCAAGGACGACCTTCTCGGTCATGATATAGCGCAAGCCCGCGGTTAGAGTTTCCCAGTTCGCCGCAGCTTTGGCAGTCGTTCGCTCTACCGTTTCGGTGATCGCGAAGACAGTCAGTGACGCGAGCGCGAAGAGCACCGTAGACGCCAGATAGGGTGCCACCGCCCCCAGAAGGTAGATGAAGCCCCCCGCGACCGGACCAACGATCTGGGCCGTCTTTGCGGAACTGGACATCCAAGCGACGGCGCTTGCCAGATTCTGCGCCGGCACCAGGCTGGGTGCGAGGGACTGCATGGCCGGATTGAGAAAGGCGCGCATGATGCCAAGCACAAGAAGCAGGGCATAGATCAACGGCAGGGAAAAGCAGCCCGGCATCGCCAGTATCGCCAGCCCGGCGGAAGCCGCCAGTCCCACCAGACAGCAGATCCCGAAGATCATCCTTCGGCTGTACCGGTCGGCGACCGATCCCGTTACGGGAAACAGAAGCAGTGCGGGCATGAACTGAACGAGCCCGATCAGGCCAAGCGAGAATGCGTCGCGCGTTACATCATAAACCTGCCATCCGACTGCCACGCTGATGACCTGTATGGCAAAGGTCGAAAGGAAGCGGGATGCGAAATAGTAGCGGAAGGCCACATGCCGGAAAACCCGAAAACCCGTCGCAGAATGCGATTTCAACTCATCCCCTTCCCGCGGCGAGCGGCCGCATCGCACCCTATGTGCAGTTCACACTCAAACCGCTCATTTTTCCGTCGTCCTGGCTTCGATCTCATAGAGTTCGGGAAGGCCGATTATGGTTTCGACCCAATGACGAAGCTCTGGTCCTTCATCGACATTCGCCGGTGGCCGGCCGGTCGCCATGTATTCGCGGAGATTTTCACGCAAGGCGCGCGCGGCGGTCAGCAGGACACAGGTCGAATCGAGCGTCATCTTGTAGCCCATGTCCTCCAGCTCGTTCCAGCTGAAGACGACGCGATTGTGACGGTTACCGGGGCTGTTCACGTAAAGAAGCGGCGCACCGATTTCCTTGACGGCCAGTTGCACCTGCTCAAGATTGTTGGGGAAGCACTCGATCATATCGCAACCGGCTTCGCGATAGAGGTTCGCCCTGCGAATGGCCTCTGCCGGTCCGTGGGTGCGCATGGCGTCCGTGCGGCCGACAATGATGAAATCCGGGTTGCGGCGCGCAGCCAGAGCAGCATGGATCTTGTCCAGCATGTCTTCAACCGGAATGACCTTTTCGATCCCCTCGTGATAATGAGCACGCTTCGGATAATGCTGGTCTTCGATGTGAATGCAGGCAATGCCCGCGGCTTCAGCTTCGCGGACGGTCCGGGTCACATGGACCGGCTCGCCGAATCCGGCACCGCAATCGACCTTGAGGGGAATGGAAACAGCTTGTGTGATCAGCCGTGCGCTGTCGATCACCTCCGTCATCGTCAGCGTCGGTTCCGTTACACAGCGCTGTGCACCCAGTTGGAAACCGCCGAGGCCGATCGCCTTGAACCCGGCATCCTGCGCGACACGGGCGCTGAAGGCATCATAAACGTTGACCGCCCGGATCATGCCGGGGGCATCCATCAGTGCCCGCATGCGGGATGTGGCGGTTGCTTGTCCTTGAGACATTTTTATCTCCTCCTTGTTGTGCTGTGGTCTTTTCGTTTGGCGGATGTTGTCACAGGCCGGACGGCCAGACGTCGGAAGGCAGAATGATACTGCCTTCGAATATTCGCCGCGCCGTCCTGATCGTCGAAAGCCGTTTGATCTCCCGATGGCCATTGGGCGCGCGCTCCGTCTCGACGCTGATCCGGAACATCCCTTCCGGATGTTCCATCGATACTTCGTCGATCACTTCCAGCCCCTCCACCAGGGTGTTTGCGATGGTGCCGGGAGCGAAAAGCGCCATGACCAGCGTCACTGCTCCCGTGACAGCCAGCGTCCTGTGGCATTTGTCCGGCGTCAGGTATCGCACGCACAGCGTGCCACCGCGGGTCGGCCTCGAAAGGAGGGCGACTTTGGGGACGACCTGGCCTCCTACATCGCCAAGGCCCATGCGCGAACCGGCGAGCCGCCGGAGGGCCTCGACACGTTCGAACAGCGCATGGTTTGCGTCTATTTCTTCAGCACTCTCGTCACCGCGCAGACCAAGCGCTTTCGCCGCAAGGATCATGACGGGGATGGCGCCATCCACAAGGCTGGCCGGAACCCCGTCCAGATCGGTGACCGGCGCACCGGCCGGAAGCAGACTTCCGGTGATCGAACCCCGTGAATCCTCGAACAGCATGCGGATCGGCGCTGCGGTGCCGGGGACACCGTCCACGACGGCATTCCCTTCATATTCGACTTCACCGCCCGGCGTCTGAAGCACCACGTCAACGACTGCTCCGGTATTGGTATTGCGGATGCGAACCAGTGTTTCCGGGTCGGTGGCAGTTAAAAGACCGGACTCGATCGCAAACGGCCCGACACCTGAAAGCATGTTACCGCAATTGGGCTTGCGGTCCACGGCTGCGCTTTCGACCAGGACCTGGACGAATTCATAGTCGATATCCACGCCGTCCGCGTCCGATCGGCTGACGATGGCGACCTTACTGGTCAGTGGATGACCGCCTCCAATACCGTTGATCTGCAGGCTGTTGGACGAACCCATGACGCTGATCAGGACCTTGTCGCAGGTCTGGATATCCGCCGGCAAATCGGATGCCAGGAAGAATGGCCCCCGTGAGCTTCCGCCACGCATCAAAACACAAGGGAGGCGGCGCCCGGGGGATAATTTCGCGGGTGTTGCGCTCATGCCGGCCGCACCTCGAAACCATCACCATCCGGCAGGAACACCGTTGCGAACGCTTTGGAGCGCTTTTCGACAAGAGAAAGGATCGCGTCTGCCTCTTTTCCAGCATGGATATGGGGCGACTGATCATGGTCGCAGCAGGCTGCGTAAAAGCCGACCCTGGCGATTTTTCCGCCACTGATCCTGCAGCGCGCGATCAGGCATTCAAGCTCCTGCCCCTTGTCAGGGTTATGTCGGGCGAAAGTGAAGTTACCGAGCGAATAGAAGATCGGCTTGCCATTGTGGAACTCGATGCCCTGGAGAAGATGGGGGTGATGACCGAACACAAGATCGGCACCGCAGTCCACGGCATGGTGCCCCAGTTCGACCTGGTATTCGGTAAGCTTTTCATAGCCGCCAGAAATACCCCAGTGAAAGCTGCAGATCACGATATCCGCGATCTCGTGGGCCGCTGCGATGTCGGCCTTGACCCTTGCAAGATCAGGCTTCTCGACCCAGGTCCGAATGATCGGCGGTGCACCCGGCAATTCGGCAACCCGATAGTCCGGCTCATACGCTGTGCGCACCCGCACCACTGCAAGACCCGGTTGCTCCGGTCCGGCTTCCCATCCTTTAACGAAGACGGAATTGTAGGCGAGCATGGCGATTGTCACACCGCCGTGCTCCAGCACGGCCGGCGCATGTGCTTCGGCAATGTTCTTTCCGGCGCCGGCATGTTTAACATTGATGCGCTTGAGATTGTCGAGCGTTTCTGCAAGCCCGTCGTGACCGAAATCAAGGATGTGATTGTTGGTCACGGACAGGGCGTGAAAGCCGCCCGTCTCGATGGCGTCGATCTGCCTGGCGTCCGCCTTCCAGACGTTGATGTCACCCTTTTGCCACGGTGTGCCTCCGTCGGCGACCACGCCCTCCAGGTTTCCAAGGACAAAATCCGCAGCGTGGAACGTCTCACGTACGTAAGCGAAAGCCTGTTTCGGATCCGGTCGGCTCACGAAGATATCGCCGACAATCAACAGGGTTTTGTCTTCAGTCTGGACCAACCTTCGCCCTCCCTTGTGGTTGAGCGTTAGGTCGCATGAAAGTGAAGTTTGAGAGAATTGCAAAAGCAGCACCCATTAATACCCAAGTTACAAGAAAGACTTCAGGCGGCGCGGCAGGCGCAGTGCGGAGGCTAGGCATAGGATGTTGATGGCCATCAGCAAACCAAAGGCAATCGTGAATGACCATTGAGTGGCGCTAACTGCCATCTCTGCTCCCGGCACGAAATGGGACGCCACGCAAAGAGTCAGCGCCACCGTCGCGACCGGGCCACCAAGTCACTGGGCAATATTCAGAGCGGTAGCGGCATCCGACAGCGATGCGCGATCGATGGAGGAATAGGCGGAAACCGCCGACGGCATGTTGACGATGCCAACCCCGAAACCGCGCAGAACGAGAGCGATGACAATGACGGGCGTTGGAAGAAAAGCATCCGGAACCAGAAACGGCAGGGTTGATACGAGACAGGCGCCGGCACCACATGGCACTGGGCAGCATCGAGCTGGCGTCATCTGCCCGTGGATCTTAAGATGCGATCCGCCTATGGCGTCGGTCGCGACTGGCCAATCTCCTATGATGAACTGGAGCCCTATTACTGCCGGGCCGAAGAAGCCATGGGTGTCGCCGGTCCCAACGACCCGCTGCTGCAATCACCCTCTGAGCGCAGCAAGCCCTACCCGATGGACATGGTACCCTGGAGCTATGGCGACAAGCGTTTTGCCGAGGTGGTGAATGCACACGGCTATCGGTCGGTGCCGATCCCGCAGGCCCGCAGCACCCGCCCCTGGAAGGGTCGCCCAACCTGCTGCGGCAATAACAACTGTCAGCCGATCTGTCCGATCGGCGCGATGTACAACGCGATCCATTCGGTGCAGGAAGCCGAAACGCTCGGCGCGCATGTGCTTGCCGAATCCGTCGTCTACAAGATCGATACGGACGAAAACAATCGCGTGACCGCTGTCCATTGGTACGACAACCAGCACCAATCGCACAAAGTGACGGCCAAGACCTTCGTCATCGCCTGCAATTCGCTGGAATCGCCACGCCTGCTTCTGGCGGCCGCCAACGAGCGCAACCCCGGCGGCATTGCCAACAGCTCCGATCAGGTCGGCCGCAACATGATGGACCATTCGGGCTTCCACTGCTTCTTCCAGTCGCCCGAACCACTCTGGATCGGCCGCGGCCCGGCGCAGAGCAGCTGCCTTGTGGGGCCGCGCGACGGCGCATTCCGCTCCGAATACTCTGCCAACAAGATCATTCTCAACAACATTACCCAGGTCACCTCGGCAACGTCCGTCGCTTTGAAAAAAGGCCTTGTCGGACCGGCGCTCGATGCAGAAATTCGTCGCCTGACGACGCATGGCGTGGACCTATCGATCAGCCTTGAACCGCTGCCCGATCCCAAGAATAGGATAACGCTCAGCAAGACCCGAGTGGACCCGCATGGCATCCCCTGCCCGGATGTCTATTACGATGTCGGCGACTACGTCCACAAAGGCTACGACGCTGCCGTCAAGCAGCTGGAAGACATCGGCCGGATTTTCAACGCCACCGACTTCCACGTCACCACCGCGCTCAACGCCAACAACCACATCATGGGCGGCTCGATCATGGGCAGCGACCCGAAGGATTCCGTCGTGGACGGCAATTGCCGTGCCCACGATCACACGAACCTCTGGATCCCGGGCGGAGGGGCAATTCCCTCGGCCAGCGTGGTTAACAGCACGCTGACGATGGCAGCCCTTGGCATCAAGGCTGCCGACGACATCTCGAAATCGCTGAGGGCTTGAGCATGACAACCACTTCGTCTCGATCCCGTCTCGGAAAACAGGCCGCAGCGATCTTGTTTGCAGTTTCGGCGCTTGTAGCAGGTGCCGGGCCAGCAAACGCCCAGTCGAGCGATATGGAGGCGCTCGTCGAGAAAGGCCGAGGTATCGCGACGGCGGCCGACTGTATGGCCTGCCATACGGTCCCGCATACCGGCAAGCCGTTTTCGGGCGGCTATCCCATCGTATCGCCGCTTGGCACAATCTATTCGACCAACATCACCCCGTCGAGGACCAGCGGTATCGGCAACTACACGGAAAGCGACTTCGACGAGGCCGTGCGCAAGGGCATCCGCAAGGATGGCGCACATCTCTACCCGGCGATGCCATACACATCCTATGCCGAAATCACCGACGACGACATGCATGCGCTCTACGCCTATTTCATGAACGGCGTTCCCCCTGTCGATGAACCGGCGGCCAATCACACGGCGCTGCCGTTTCCCTTCAATATCCGCTTCTCCATGGCCTTCTGGAACCTGATCTATTCGACCAAGGCCCCGTTCCAGCCCTCGCCGTCCCAGAACGAAGAGATCAACCGCGGTGCGTACCTTGCCGGCGCTCTCGGGCACTGCAGTTCGTGCCACTCGCCGCGCGATATTCTAATGGGCGAAAGTGCCAGCAGCTTTCTTGCGGGCGGCTTCGTCGGCCCCTGGTATGCGCCCAACATTACCTCCGATGCCGTCAGCGGCATCGGAGGCTGGAGCGAAGACGAGTTGGTCCAATATTTCCGCACTGGCCATGCCGATGGCAAGAACCAGGCAGCCGGCGGCATGGCGGAAGCCGTACAGAACAGCTTGCAACATCTGCCTGACACGGATCTGCGGGCCCTGGCAGCCTATATCAAAAGTGTTCCGCCCATCCGCGACGAACGCGATACAAGGCCAGCCCACCAGTATGGCCAGGCGTTCCGCTCGGAAGAGAGCATCCGCGGCATCTCCGCCTCGAACGAACATGACAGCCTGCGCAACGGCCGCGAGCTTTACAGTGGATACTGCGCAAGCTGCCACCAGATCGACGGTGCCGGCAGCCAGAACCAGGCCTATCCGTCGCTTTTCCACAACACAGCCACGGGATCAAGCGAACCGGCCAATCTGGTCTCGGCCATTCTTTATGGTGTGGACCGTGAAACGGACGGGCAGCAGGTGCTGATGCCGAGCTTCGGCGAACGCTCCTACGTCAATCCGCTCAACGATCAGCAGATCGTTGACATATCCAACTATGTTCTGACCAGTTTTGGCAATCCGGCGGTCAAGGTATCGTTGCTCGACGTAGCCCGCGCTCGGGCGGGCGGCCCCGTGCCCTTCTTGGCATCGCTACAGCCTTACATCCTGCCGTTGGTCATGGTCGCCATGCTTCTGTTGTTGATCGTGCTTGCGTGGTTCGTCTTACGGGGACGAAAAAAGCAGCAGTCTTCCTACGGTGGCGTTCGCTAACGTTTCTGTGGCGTTATGGATCGCGACGAAAAGGGCGTTCCCAGGCCGTTGGGAACGCCGATCGTCTTTATCTGCAGCGTTATACCTTACTTCACGCTGTAAGGTGCAGATCGAAGAAACTCCGAAGCTTCTCGAATGGTATCAGATCGACCCTGTCATATAGATCGACATGGCCCGCACCGGCGATCCAGACGAGTTCCTTCGGTTCCGATGCTCGGTCATATGCGTTCTGGCTGAACTCCTTCGAATGCGCCTGGTCACCTGAAACGAACAGCATTGGCCGAGGCGAGATCGTCTCGATGTCATTGAACGGGTAGAAATTCATAAATTTGACACTGCTGGTGAGCGTCGGCTTCGTCGTGGTCTGCCGGGTCGCGCCCTCAGGTGTGAACTCGCCGCGAGACGTGCGGTAAAAGTCGTAAAACTCGCGTTGGACGGGATCAGTGTCACCAGTCAACTCGAGAACAGTGCCCCCGATATACTGGGTATCACCGCCGTCGAATTCCGACCAGCGTTGCTCGGCCGCCGTCGCAATGAATTGCTTGCGCTGCTCGACGGTCTGCGATTTGTTAAGAGCATCGCGGAAGGCCGCACCCATATCGTACATGCTGACGGTGGCGATCGCCTTGATCCGGGGATCAATCTTGGCGGCGCTGATAATGAAGCTGCCGCTGCCGCAAATACCGATGCCTCCGATCCGCTGTCGATCAACGTAGTCCAGGCTACCCAGGAAATCGACGCCCGCGCTGAAGGCTTCCGCATAGATCTCCGGAGAAACGAGATTGCGGGATTGGCCTGCACTTGAACCCCAAAACGGCAAGTCGATCGACATGGCGACGAAGCCCTGTTCGGCCATTTTGGTGGCGTAAAGGTTGGCGCTCTGCTCCTTCACCGCGCCCATGGGGTGGCCGACGATGATCGCCGGATGCTTGGCGGCACGGTCGAGATCATTCGGGAGGTAGAGGTTGCCCGCGATGTTCATCTGATACTGGGTTCTGTAAGTGACCTTCTGAAAGGCCACCTTGTCGCTGGTGTAGAAGTTGTTTGCGCTGTTTGCCATGTCCTGTGCCTTTGCAAACTGGGTGTCGAAAAGTGACACCGCGCCGAGGGTCGTGATGCCGGCCGCTGTCAGTTTCAGCATCTGACGGCGGTCGATACCCCGATCGAACGCGGGGATGTTGGGTTCACGCTCTTCAGTCATCCGTGGTCTCCGTGGCAATGGACGCGTAGGGTCAGGGGGATCGGTCCTCGCGGGCGTCCAGTCTCCGCGCGGTCGAAACTTCGGTGCTTGTCAGGTTTTCAGATGCGTTTAATGTGCACCGGGTATTCGCCGCGGACGCGGAGGGCTTCATATCCGCCGTCGAAACGGCCGAGCCGGATCAGTCCGTCCCATCTGTAGTCGTCGTAGAAGAGCGCCAGATTACCCCAGGGCTTGAAATAACAGAGGTCACCCGGCCGCTCGTTGCCGAATGGCCCGCTTCCGTCCTCGATCAGCTTGCGTGGCAGGCGTACGATCTTCTCGCTGCTGCCGTAATCCTCGATCTTGAGGCTTAGTGGCAGCATGGAGGCAAGATCCCGCGCTGACGGGCTATCGTAGAGTGCTGCGATCAGGACAAGGTCGTTGAAGGTCAGCCTGATCCTGACATCGGTCGGCTTCTCCCAGTTGGGATCGCGTCCCTGCTGAGCTCGCCCCATTCCTGGTAAAATCATCGAGGTACCCATCCCTGCGAGGAGCGTTCGGCGGCGGATTGTCGTGGACGTCATCGCGGCTCCCTCCATGGTGAACGCCAGGCAAGGATGGCGAGCAGCGACGATCCAGTCAGAGCGGCGGCCGCAAATAGAAAGGTAGCCTGCCAGCCCACCTCATCGAACAGGACGCCACCGAACGATGCGCCGAAGGTAATGGCCAGTTGGATCGTCGCCACCTGAAGTCCGCCCCCGGCCTCGGCATCGTCAGGCATCATCCTGCTCAGCCATGTCCCCCAGCCAACGGGTGCCGCCGTGCCGAACAGCCCCCATCCGACGAGGAGAATCGCCGTCGCAGCGGTCGAGGTGCCAAACGCGATCAGTCCGAGCGCAATCATCGCCATCACGACGGGGATAATGCCAAGGACGCTGAACAGGTGCGTCCGCAACAGGCCAGTGATCAGATAGGTTCCCGCCACGCCCGCCAAGCCCATCAGCAGAAGCAGAAGCGAGAGTGTCGAAACCGAGACCGACGTGACCGTTTCCAGGAACGGACGGAGATAGGTAAAAAGCGCGAACTGCCCGGCAAACAGCAGCATGATGGACATCATACCGAACGCGATCGGACGGCGGACGAGCAAGGTGAGGACGTGCGGCGACCGCTCTCTCTTTCGTGGCGGCAGGGAGGGCAGACTGACCCACTGCCAGACAAACGACAGGAGTGCGAGCGGGACGACTGCGAAGAACGCGCCGCGCCAGCCGATATAGCTGCCAAGCATGCTTCCAAGCGGCGCAGAGATAGTGGCAGCGATGGCATTCCCGGCGTTCAACATCGCCAGCCCTTTTGGGACGGATTCGTCGGGAACAAGGCGCATGACAATGGCGGTGGACATCGACCAGAAGCCGCCGATTGCAACGCCCAACAGGGCGCGTCCAGCCATCAGCACAAGATAATTTGGCGCAACGGTGACGATGGTTCCGGATACCACCAGTATCAGGGAGAACGACGTCAGAACGAGACGCCGATCGATACTGCGGGTGAGGTTCGACACGAAGAGGCTTGTCAGGACAGCAAAGATGCCGGAGATCGAAATCGCCTGCCCCATACGCCCCTCGGTCACACCGAGATCGGTTGCGATCGGCGACAGGAGGCTGACCGGCATGAACTCCGATGCGATCAGCGCCGCCACGCAGAGGGTCATCGCCATGACCGCGCCCCATGCAGCCGGAACGGCTTGGGAACGAGAGAGAATACCGGACTGGGTGAAAGCTTGCTGTGTCATGCTCCACAGATAAGCCGAACCGACTTCTATGATTAGCCACTGCAATTTGTTTGAACTTATCTATTTTTGACATTAATCTAGGATCACACGAGGCACGGCTCATGAAACGGGAAGATCTGAACGACATGCTGTGGTTTCTGGCCGTAGCCGAGGAGCGCAGTTTTACGAAGGCGGCGGCGAAGCTCGGCACGTCGCAATCGACGATCAGCCATACGATTAAGAAGCTCGAAGCGCGCATGGGCCTGCGGCTCTTAACCCGAACCACCCGCAGTGTCTCACCGACGGAAGCGGGAGAGCGGCTGATCCGTTCGCTCGCTCCTCGGATCACAGAACTCGAGTCCGAGATCGACGAACTGATGGAGATCAGGGACAAGCCGTCGGGAACCGTGAGGATCACCCTGTCGGACCATGCGCTGGAAAGCGTCGTCTGGCCGAAAGTGCGAGCGGTTCTGAAAGACTATCCGGACATCAGGCTAGAGCTGATTACAGACAACGGCTTTCGCAACATCGTAGAGGACCGGTTCGATGCGGGCGTTCGACTTGGCGAGAGCATCGACAAAGACATGATCGCCGTCAGGATCGGTCCCGACTGGCGCCTGGTAGCGGTCGCGTCTCCTGACTATCTCGCCAGCCGTCCAGCGCCGCAGACACCACAGGACCTCGTCAGCCATGACTGTATCAATCATCGCCAATCGCGATCAGGCGGCCTTTATGTCTGGGAATTCGCCAAGGGCAAGAGGGAACTTCGCGTCCGTGTCGACGGACAGCTCACCTTCAACACCAGCTACGCGATGATCGATGCTGCGGTGAGCGGGTACGGGATCGCGTATGTGCCGGAAGACATCGCTGCAAGGGAAATCGCATCCGGGCATCTGGTGCGGGTCCTCGACGACTGGTCGCCGGCCTTCCCCGGATATTACCTCTATTATCCCAGCCGCAAGCAGAATTCACCCGCTTTCAAGGTCGTGGTCGAAGCCTTGCGACAAACGTAGGCTTCAATTTATCAGCGACTCCCGTCCCGCGCCGGCTGCCTTTAGGTCCACTGTTGCATGTAAGAAATTCTTGCCAGAGCCTCGTCGTTTCGCTCTGTCCGGGAGCTCATTCACGCATGAAATTGCCCTTCTGACATGACATGCCCTTCACCGTTGACGTCGCGGGAGAAGTCAGTGATGGCCGCAACTTGATCCCGGAACGATTGCTGGTATTGGCGGCGTCTGCACATACGGGAGGTACGCCAATTCATACAGTGAACCTGGTTGACGAAAGCCGACCAGGTTCAAACTTGCAACGCAGTTAAAATCGAACGCTTACGGCGAAAGCTCTTCCAGAACACGGCCTTTGGTCTCGATCGCGAAGAGCGCGGTGATCAGTGCACCAATGAGCAGAATGACTGCGAACGTCGCGAACACGTACTGAATGCCCATTGACGACATCACGAAGCCAACGAGAATGGGGCCAGCCGAGGACCCGAGACGAAGCCACGCACTACCCGTACCGGTTCCGATGGCGCGCAGGCGGGTCGGGTAGATTTCGGCAGAGTAGAGATAGAGCGAGAAGGTAACGGTCTGGACAATCGCGTAGGCAAGACCGGCCAGCACCAGAACCTGCATAGGTGACGTTGCACCCAGCCAGGCAAGCAGAAGGAGCGGCAGCGGCGCGATGAGAAGTGCGCCAGTGTACCAGCGCTTGCGGCCGACCTTGTCGATCAACAGCGCGCAGATGACTGCAGCGATGACGCCGCCGACCGATGTGATGAAGCCATAAAGGATGCTCGTCTCAAGCGGCAGGTTGAACGTTTGACGATACAGAGTAGGAAGCCAGGTGATCGTACCGTTGGCGACCATGTATGCGCAAAACCACATGGCCCAGATCGACAGCGTCCGTTTCAAGTAGATGCCCTGGAAGAGTTCCCGCCAGTCGGACTGACGCTGAGCCGGTGCTGCGACGATCCTCGGCTCGGGCAGTTCCTTACCGGAGGAACGGGCGCTGTTTTCCATCTGAGTGACGATGCGATCAGCTTCTTCGTAGCGGCCGTTTGCAACCAGCCAACGTGGGGATTCCTTCAGGAGCCAGCGGAGCGGGATCATGAGAATTGCGGGAACGAGGCCAACGACGAACATTGCCTTCCAACCATAGGTCGGAACCATGAAGTAGCCGATCAAGCCGGCCCCGACGAGGCCGAGCAGGAACATAACCTCATAGAGAAGAAAGAACTTCCCACGCCCCTTCGAACCGATAATCTCGTTGATATAGGCGCTGGCGACCGGGACCTCGCCGCCCGTCCCGATACCCTGGACGAAGCGGAAGGCCATCATCATTCCGGCGCCCGCGGCAAACAGGCAGGCGACATCCATGCTCACGAAAAGAAGGATGGTGAACAGCAGAACCTTCAGCCGCCCGATCTTTTCAGCCAGCCAGCCAAACAGGATCGCGCCGATCAATTGCCCCAAATAGCCCATCGACAGGATCATGCCCGTCTGCGAGGGACTAAGGCCCCATTCCCGGACAAGAACAGGCATCGCATAGGCGATGGCAATGACGGTATAGCCGTCGAAGAACGTCGCAGCTCCGACGATGTTGCGCGCCCAGAACACTTCGCGGGTGATGGGAAGCCGTTCCAGGCGGGCGCTGATCTCGGCCTGGGGATCCACCCCGCGCGCTTGCGCAGCCGGGATTGGGTTTTGGATATTCATTGATCTTTTCCTCCCTTTGCCCTGGCGCTCGTCTCTCCCAGCCAGGGACGCAAATTCTACGTTTTGGAATAATCGTTTCCGGGGCCCAAGGATGTCCGCCTGGACGTCGAGGTCGCTCATACAAGGAGTTTTTCTCAGCCGATCTCTATGATCAGTTCGTAGCTGAATCCAAAACGGCTGCATATGCGGATCGTTTCCGGATTTCTACGGCGTCTCCTCCCGTCGATAACGAAAGCCCCCCGCGACAGGCACGGGGGGACGTCGCAGGTCATTCCGCAGCGAGCAACTGCTCTACACGGCCGATGCCGGCGGCATCGAAGGCCGCGAAAATCTCGGCTTCAGCCTTTTCGCCGAGATTCTTGAGCGGCTCGCGGATCGTTGCGTGATCCAGAAGGCCGCGATGGACAAGGCCAAGCTTGAGAGCAACGGTTCCTTCCATATGCGAGCCACGATGATAGACAGCGCGGGTCACCGGCAAGAGGCGTTCGAAGACGGCGCGGGCCGCTGGATAATCCTGCGCTTTGCCGGCCTTAATCAGGTCGATCAGCAATTCCGGTGCGATGTTGCCGTAGCCGACGAGCAGACCATCAACATCGAACATGGTCGGCAGCAGCCATTCGTCATGGCAACTCAGCACCTGAAGGTTCGGATTGGCCTTTTTCAGTTCGGGGATCTCGACGTACCAGCGCTTCATGTTCCGAACGCCGTTCTTGGTGGCGACAACGCCGTCCTGGGTAGCGATCGCAAGCTGGGTATCGAGATCGTAGGAAGCCTTCGTCGCATCCGGATACTGGAACAGAATGCACTGCAGGCCGGATTCTTCCCAGATCGCCTTGTAGCGATCCTGCGGCGCACCTTTTTGAAAGCCAAACCGCAGCCAGCCGTGATTGGGATAAACCAGCGCGCCGGTGGCACCGGCGGCCTTGCACTTCTTGGCTTCGGCAGCAGCAACCCTGGTGCCCTCGCCGGTGATGCCGGCAATGATGGGAACCGCCCCGTCCACGGCCTCCACATAGGTGCGGATGAGAGCGAGACGCTCTTCTTCTGTCAGGAATGTGCCTTCGCCGGCATGGCCGAGGATGACCAGGCTTTTCACGCCCTCCATCGACACAAGCCACTTGGCGATACGGGCGTTTGCCTTGTGGTCAACTTCGCCGTCGCGGGTGAAAGCGGTAACGGGCGCCGGGCTCAGGCCGCGCAGATCCATCGGTATCATCAGATCTCCTCCATGGGATCGTTAATGGGAACGTTCCCATAATCGATCTCAAAAAGTCTGGTGTCAACGATTTTTTTAGGGCATCTTGAGGCAAGCGGTGGCCAGTCGCCGTCATTTTGATGGAAAATTGCAATGAATTCAGAGGTAAAAGATCCTGTTCGACAGCCCCGTGTGAATTTGCACGCCGTGGCCGCCGCCGCAGGTGTGTCCAAATCCACGGTATCTCGTATATTGGACGAAAGGTTGCCCCGTTCCGAGAGCGAGACAGCCACGCGTGTGCGGAAGATTGCCGAAGAACTCGGATATGTCCGAGACCTGTCGGCTGCGAGTCTGCGTCGCGGCAACACCATGACTGTAGGCGTCATTGTGCCCAGGCTGACAGACACGGTAATGGCAATGCTGTATGAATCGCTGGCAAAGGCATGCAGCCGATCGGGCCGCTTTGCGATTGTCGCAACGACCGATGACAAGCCAAAAGCTGACCGGCTCGCAGCGGAATCCTTGTTAAAACGGGGGGTCGATGGGCTCATTCTGTCAACGGCCCGCGAAGACGATGACTTCCCGGACGAACTGGTTCGAAGAGGAGTGCCCTATGTCCTGGCGCTGCGAACAGATGGACACAGCCTGTCCTCGGTCGGTGACGATAAACTCGGCGGTTATCTGGCAACGCGGCACCTGCTCGATCTCGGGCACCGAAGGATCGGCGTCATTGCCGGCCCAGCCTATGCATCCAGTTCGCGTGGCCGTGTGGAAGGCTACAAGCAGGCACTGGGCGAAGCGGGCATTCAGCTCGATCCAACCTATATCGTTCCCTCGACATTCGGCATCGAGTCCGGATCGGAGGCCGCATTGATGCTCATGCAACTCGGGCGGCGGCCGACGGCCATATTCGCCGTGAACGACAACACGGCCATTGGCGCGCTGTCGGGTCTCGCCAAGCTCGGCCTGTCGGTGCCGGGCGACGTTTCTCTCGTCGGATACAACGATATTCCAGTCGTCAGCCATCTGCCGACGCCGCTGACGACCCTCAGGGTTCCCTTCGATCAGATCGCCTCGGCCGCCCTGGAACTGCTCTCGGGAGAAAGCATCGCCACAGAGGAGCGGATTCGGATTACGGCACCCACGCTCATTCCGAGAAAATCGACGGCTCCTCCTTTTGAGGCTTGAGAAGGGATTCGAACTTCTGCCCCGGGAATTCGCCGGTTCGATCAATTCATGCACCCATAATGGGCGCCGCCGCTTCCATGAAGACAATCGCTGGCGACTGGGTCCGACATGAACCGGGAGAACAGCCCCGCAAGAGTTTCTTGCGCAAATCGCCGTTTTCTCCATCCCGTGGCCTACACCACTCGGCACATTGCAGGACCGTTAGGGGGAAGACGGCAAGCCATCCCCTGGCTGGTCGCCGGCGACAGCGTGATTTTTCGACAGTTCGTCGACTGTGATGGAGGCAGCCGGGCGGCGGGCGGGCGGGCGCGGTCAGCCTTCGTTCGATGGGACGGAGAACCCCATTGTTTTCCACGTTGAAGGAACTCAAATAGACGTTGCCCCAACACAAACGGTGGAAAATCCTATCGCGCCGATTCTGGCGTACCGACCAGTCTCGCGGCTGCGGCATTCGCCGTGCGAAGCGCTGCCTCCATAGGCCTTCCGTATGCGATCTCGGCAGCCAGAACGCCGATAAACTCGTCACCGGCACCGTGGGTACTTTCGACTTTCACTTTTACTGCTTCAATGAGAATCTCGATCCCGTTACGATCAGCGTAGGCGACACCCGCTCCGCCGGCCGTTACAACAACCTCCGGATAGACGCGCGCCAGCAGTTTTGCCGCCTCGAGCGCTCCGTCAAGCGTCTCAACGACTGAAACACCGGCCAGCATCTCGGCTTCGATCGCGTTGACGACGATGATATCGACATATTTTTGAAGGTCGTCTGAGACCGAACGAGCGGGCGCTGCGTTTATGAGAACACGGCCGCCGGCTCGTTTTACGGCCCTCGCCGCGGCAACGTTGGCAGCATCGGGAACTTCACTTTGAAGAACCAAAACAGTCGTTCTGCTCAGCAGGTTCTGCGCCGCTGCAACATCATCGCTACCAAGCGTCAAATTGCTCCCAGAAACGATGACTGCGCCATAATCGCCTTCGGCATCAAAGATCGCAACACTCATGCCCGTGGGTTGCAAGGCGTCGCGGCGCACGAATTGTTCGTCCACATTCTGACGCTTGAGGCTAGCAAGGAGAAACCTTCCGAAATCGTCGTCGGCGACCGCCCCTATCATCGACGTCGCAATCCCCGTACGTGCCGAGGATACAGCCTGGTTACCCCCCTTGCCACCGCTTTTCGGGTGCCAGGATGTCCCAGTCACTGTTTCACCCTTGCGCGGCCGGGCCGGTCCCATCACGGCGATGTCGTAGTGGAGGCTGCCAAACACGGTAACGAGAGGTGCAGGTGTCATGGAAGTCGGTCTTTTCTTTTTGACGTCACGGCAGACATGGTCCGCTCGAGATTGCGCTCTGCCGCTTTATAGTCGCGCTGGGCAACGGCAACGAACACGGCGTCCAGGATGTTGAGTTGCGCGATGCGCGCGGCGGCGTTCTCCCCCATCAGAGGAGAGCCCTGCGCGGTGGAACAAAGCACCACGTCGGCCGCTTGCGCCAACGCGGACGAATTGTAGTTGGTGATGGCGATTGTGCGAGCGCCGTTTCGCCGGGCGAGTTGGATCGCCTCGATGACGGCGGTGGTATTGCCCGAATGGGAAAAGCCGATCGCAATGTCTCCGTCGACCAACAGCGACGCCGACATCAGCATCATGTGCAAGTCATCGAAGACGCTGGCGCGCACGCCGATCCGCAGAAATTTGTGCGACACATCCCGTGCAATCTGCGCGGAGCCGCCCACACCATAGAAATCGCGCTGTTTGGCACGATGGATCAGATCTGCCGCCCTGTCGAACGCCTCCATGTCGAGGATCGACAATGTTTCTTCCAGGGCATTGATCGAGGTGCGAAAGACCTTTTGCACGATCTCCTGCGACGTGTCGTCGACCGAGAGTTCCTGATGCATTTCGGCCGTGGGTTGGCGGTTATACTGGCTGACCGCCGCACGGAAATCCCGATATCCGGCAAACCCGAGTTTCTTGGTGATCTTCACCACCATGGCTTCCGAAACACCGGCATCGTCGGCAATCTGTTTCAGCGACGTGTCGTCGCTGAAGTCGCGCAACGCAAAGACCGTATCGACCACCTTTGCTTCAAGCGGCGTCAGCAAGGGCATCATCATGCGGATGCGAGGGCCGACAGCCTTCGTGTCGAAGTTTTCGGTATTCATTCTCGTCCCCTCGTGGCGCGATCGATCATCATCGCGACGAGGATTATAAGACCGGTTGCCAGCAGTTGATAGAAGGCCTGGACGTTCATCAACGTCAGACCGTTGCGCATCGTGCCGAGAATGATGGCGCCGAGGATCGTTCCCAGAATGCTGCCCTTGCCGCCCATCAGCGAGGCCCCACCGATGGCCGCGGCAGCAATCGCATCAAGCTCCCAGAGATTGCCGAGGATCGGTTCGGCGGCGCCCAGGCGCCCGATCAGGATGAGGGAAGCAAGCGCTGCAAGTCCGCCGGAGATCACGTAAGCCGTGATCTTGGTCCGGGCGATCGGGACGCCGGCGACATAGGCCGCTTCCTCGTTACCGCCGACGGCCAGGAGATACTCGCCGATCGGGGTTTTCTTGAGCAAGACCCAGGCAGCCAGTGCGACGACCGCCACGATCAGAACAGGTGTCGGGATACCCAACAGGTTTCCATTGAAGAGCGATCGAAAACCCGCCGGAATACCGAGAACAGGATTGCCGCCGGTATAGATCAACGCGAGCGCGCGGTACGTGCTCAACGTTCCGAGTGTCACGATGAAGGGCTGCAGACCGACATAGGCGACCAGGACTCCGTTTATGAAACCGCAAGCCATGCCAATCCCGAGGCCCGCCAGGATCGCGAGCGGAACCGGAGTTCCGGAAAGAAGCAGGGTCGCCGTGATGACCGCCGATATCGCAGCGGTCGGCCCAACAGACAGATCGATACCGCCCGATATGATCACCAATGTCATGCCAAGCGCCAAACAGGCGTTGATACTGGATTGCTGCAGGATATTGACGAGATTGCGTTCCGACAGGAAGCTTGGGACCAATGTTGCAAATACCGCCATGATGATGACGAGGCCGATCAGCGTGCCAGCGTCTCTCAAAGAAAACGAGATGCGGCCGAATGCGGGCGAAAGTTTCGTGTCGGCGGCAGCCGGTGAGTTGCTCATAACGTGTTCCTTTATGTCGTCCACGCCTAGGCGGCCGGGGCTGGCGTGCGGCCGGTATTTGCACCGGGAATGGCATGCGCCACGATGGCGCTTTCGGTAAGGTCGGCGCGTGCGATTTCTGCGGCAATCTGCCCGTCCCGCATGACAAGGACCCGATCGGAAAGCCGGATGACTTCCGGCAGTTCGGAAGAGACCACCACGATGGAATGCCCATCGGCGGCCAGCGCCTCGATCAGGTGGTAGATTTCCGCCTTGGCGCCGACATCGATGCCGCGGGTCGGCTCGTCGAACAGGAGAATCTGCGATTTGCTTGCCAGCCAGCGGGCGATAATCGCTTTCTGTTGATTGCCGCCGCTGAAAAGCCGGATCGGTCTGTCCAACTGGAAAGGCCTGAGATTGACCCGGCGCAGCAGGTCCTGAGCCGTGTTGCGCAACTTGCCACCCTGAAGGATGCCGCCTTTGGAGAAGCTTTCGAGCGAGGCGAGTGCCATGTTGATGGTGACCGAGCGGACAGGAATGATCCCCTCCCGCTTGCGCTCTTCCGGAACGAGGCCGATGCCGGCGGAAATGGCATCACGGGGATTGCGCAAGCTCACGGTTTTGCCGTCTATGACGATTGTGCCGGCCGTCAGTCTGTCAGCTCCTGCCAGAAGGCGCAGCAATTCCGTCCGGCCGGATCCGACGAGCCCGGCAATACCGAGGACTTCGCCCTTGTGCAGCGTAAACGAGACATCGCGGATCTTCGTCGCCGACGAAAGGCCTCTGGCTTCGAGCTTGACCGTATCGGTGACGAAGGAATTGTGTTCCTCCTGCATGAGTTCGCGGCCTACCATCATCGCGATCACGTCCTTTTCCGACGCCGCCTTGAGATCGACCATGCCGACGAGTTTGCCGTCGCGCATGACGCTGGCGCGCTGGCAGATACGGAACACTTCGTCCATCTTGTGCGACACGTAGATGATCGAGACGCCGCTTGCCGACAGGCTGGATATCACCTCCGCCAGACGATCGAACTCGCTCGGCGTCAGGCTCGACGTCGGCTCGTCCATGGCGATGACTTTCGCCTTGTCGAGCAGCGCGCGGCCGATCTCGACGATCTGGCGTTGCGCCACCTTCAGAGAGGATATCGGAGCGGAGGGATCGATCGTCTTGTCGATCATCGAAAGCGCTTGCGCCGCGCGTCTCTCCTGCTCGCGACGGGAGACGAAGAGACCACCCATACGGGTCAGCGAATGACCGAGAAACATGTTCTGGGCGACGCTCAAATGCGGCACCTGCTGCAATTCCTGATGGATCATGGCGATACCGGCCTCGCGGGCATCCATGGGCTTTTTGAAGGCCACGGCCTCGCCATCCACGAAAACGGAACCCGACGTCGGGCGAAACACGCCGGAGAGGATCCGCAGCAGCGTGGATTTTCCGGCACCGTTTTCGCCGAGAAGTCCATGGATCTCGCCGGGCGCGACGCTAAACGACACATCGGTCAGTGCGTTCACGCCCGGAAAGCTCTTGGAAATCGTCTCGAATCTCAGTCGCGGCACCATCGTTCCACCTCTTGAAGAGCTTGCAGGGATGCCGGCATTACGACCGGCACCCCCTTTGGCGTTCGTTACTTGGCAGCTTTGGCGTCTTCCATCAGCACTGCGCGGACATCGACGCCCTCGCCCTGATAGCGGCCGAGATTGTCGGCGGTAATCAGAGCCTGCGGGGTGGCGACCACACGCGGCAGCTTCTGGCCGGCAACGAGCCGAAGGGCTGTTTCCAGCGCCACTTCACCGGTCAGAACCGGGAAGCTGTCGACCGTGCCGGTCAGCTCGCCGGCCTTGATCGATGTATAGGCGTCGGAAATGCCGTCCGTACCGAATACGGCAACCTTGCCGGCAAGACCGGCAGCCTTGACCGCTTCGACGATGCCGAGCGCCATGCCGTCATTGTTGGCGTAGAAACCGACGAGGTCCGGATGCTGGTTAAGGATGTTGGTGGCCGCATCGTAGGACGTCTGGCGATCCCAGTTGCCGGGAACGCTGGCAACGACTTCGAACTTGCCGCCTTCGCTGATGGTCGATTTGAAACCGTCCGTGCGCTGCACCGCGGCATAGACGCCTGCCTGGCCTTCAACGATCGCCACCTTACCGCCTTCAGGACGGTTCTCGATGAACCATTTGGCAACGCGGACGCCATTGTCACGTTGAACATTGCCGACATAATGCTCGGCCTGCGGAATCACAGCATCGTTGACATTGACGACCGGAATATTGGCGGCCTTGGCCTGCTCGATCACCGGCTGAAGATTAGCGTCCGTCTGCGGCGAGACGAGCAGGACGTTGTACCCTTGCGTGATCATACCTTCGGCGATCGTCAGCTGGCCAAGCTGGTCGCCCTCGCTCTGGGCGGCCTGGTAGGCGACGGGAACGCCGATCTTCTTGCCGAAGGATTCATAGCCTTCGCCCAGCGACCGCCAGTATTCGTTGGTCAGCGTCTTGGAGACGGCGCCGGCCTTCGTTCCCTCGGGCAGCTTGGGGAAAGCGCCGAGCTTGGCTTCCAGTTCCGACCAGTCCATGCGGTCCTTTTCGGTGTCGGAATTGAGGGGGCTGAGTTCCTGCGCGAAGGCTGCGCCAAACAGGAAGCTGGCGGCGACGCCGGCAGCAAGGGTCGTTTTCAAAAAGGTCTTCATCGGTTCCTCCCGGATGGTTTCAACAGGCCCGCCTTCGGCGGACCTCGGTTCAAGGGTCTTCAGATTTCAGAATTTCAACGTTCGGGCAGTTCAGCCGAGCATCAGCTCCTGGATGACGGCCTGCGCGGAAACGGCATCCTGTCGGTCAATCGCGCCGGAAAGGCGATTGTCCTGCTCGAGACGGTCCACAACATCAAGCATCCGCTTCACGGTCTGGATATTCACCTCGCATTCGTGCACCGGATCAAGACCGGTCATGTCGGGGAACGTGTCGAAATAAATCGCGCCACCGTAGCCGTCCTTGCGGATCTGGCGCAGAAGCTCGATCGTCTGCTGGGTATGCACGGCGCCGACCATCAGGCCATCGTCGCGCTTGGCATATCCATCATTGAGGTGGACGCCGAGAACGCGGCTGTAGCGGGCAATCAGCGCCGCCGCGAAGGCCGGCTGCTCGTCGGCGTAGAGCACGTGGGCGAAATCCAGCGTGACGCCGAGATTGGGCATGTCCACATCCTTGATGGCCAAAAGCGTTGTGGCTGCATCGGGCATCAGGCTGTAGGAGCGCGGCTCGTTCGGCTTGTATTCGATACTGATCTGGCAGTCCGGATCATGGGCGCAAACTTCACGAATTCCGTCTATCTCGTGTTGCCACAGCGTATCATAGTCGGCCTGAAAGGCATAATCGAAACCGTCCTGGCCGAGCCAGAGCGTCATCAGGTTGCTGCCGGCGGCGCGCGTCGCATCGATGCCCTTCTTCGTCAAGTCGATAGCCTCACGGCGAACCGCCGGATCGGGATTGGTGAAGGCACCAATCTTGAAGGCCGGATTGGTATAATAGCGCATGGCAAAACCATTGATCGACAGACCGAGATCGCCGATCTGCCGAGCCAAAACAGCCGGATCGTCGGCGACATGGTCGGGATAGTTGAGATCGAGATCGGTCAGGCCATCGACCTTGGCAGCACGCGTCGCCATTTGCAGCATCGTCGGCTTGCCGGAAAAATCCGGCCATTCGGCCTTTGGCTTGGAGGCGAAAGAATTGAGGCGGGTGGCGAATTTCAGGTGGGTCACGGCTTTGGCTCACTTCGGTCGTTATGCACATTACTTCACAAAATAATTTATAATTGTAAAGTTATAAATGTTGTGCAACGCACCAATTCGTCATGCAATCGCGTCGAGAGATGTATCTCCCCCCTCATCTGACCGATCGCGAACATGCAGAAACCGGCGGCCGGAATCCGGCAGCCATGGCTGGGAAGGCCTCCAAAAGACCATGGACGTTCCGGTCGCCAGCACGGGCAGGATGGCGGCATCAGCGCGCCGTTACGGTCTCGATCTGGGCAAGCCTGGGCATTGCAGGGGCCGTTCCGCCGCAAGCGCACCGTCATGCTATCTTCGGTGGTCAGGGGACATGCGTGAAGCTGCTAGACGAGCTCATCGGCCAGGGCATCGCCGCGTGGGCGGCTTTCCGCCCATCGTTCGCGTAAAGACAGCATCTTCGCGTTTGCGGTGGATATCACTGAGAAGCTCGGCAGTTTCGGGAGGTCGCGACCGAGGCCCGCGAGGAAGCATCCCGCACCTCTGAAGTTGCTTCAACCCCGGCGCTCGATGCTCAATGCCGGCTCACAGGCCAAACCCGGCTAGACCGATCCCCGCGGTCACGGTACCCGCTACAATCGCCATGGGAAAACCTGACCCGGATCGGATATCGCCCGACCCGCTAAGGGCCCTGCGGTGTTATCAGGATTGGAGGATCCGGCATTGATCCAAGAACCGCCACCATTGTATCGGCCAGACATGGACGACCGCGCGAAAGCTTCGCTGTGGCACCTCCAGCTCATCGCAACCAATGCCCTGCGACACTAACCTGGCGTCAATCGCGTTTGAGAACGCCGAATGATTTCGTCCTGAAAAAGCCTCTTCGTGTCCTTGAACCGTGCGTGCCCGAGACTGCGCGAAAAACGGATGACGCTGTGTTCGGAAACACCACAGATCTGTGCAATCATCGCCGCGCTCTCGAACGCGAAGAGTTCCGGGCGTTCGAACGCCAGTCTGGCGATCTTGACGACGCCTTCAGGCAAAACCAACTGCCTCGCGGCTATCCGGGACTTGATTTCGAGAACACTCGAAGGCGAAGGGGCGGGATCGCAGTTCGAACCGGACATCACGCCCCTCCTCCTACCCTAGAAGCCCGAGAGGCTGACAGTTCGATTTTCAGAAACGGATTTGATGCACGCCAGTGCGATGGCCAACGCTGCGCGGGCGTCTTCTCCGGTTGGCCCCACGAGAGCGGCACCCCGCACGGCATTCACGAACGAAGCAAGCTGGGCAGTGTATCCATGGACGAAGTGGTCGGTGTCGCGCCTCCAGGTATCGTTCGATACGCCATTCTTGTCGAACAGCGTCATGCTGGAACGGCGCACATCGCCCATGGTGATCATACCGTCGGACCCAAAAACCTCGCCGCGAATGTCGTAGCCATAGGAGGCGGAGAAATTGGCTTCGGCGACAGCGATCGAGCCGTTGTCGAAACGAATGGTGACTACCGCGGTGTCATGGAAACCTTTGTCCTTAAAATCCGGGCGGATCAGCGCATCGGCAATCGCAGTGACTTCGACGGGCCTGGCGCCAGGATTGAGCCAAAGCAGCGTGTCGAAGTCATGGATCAGGGTTTCGTAGAATATCGTCCAGAGTGGGGTCTTTTCCGGACTGCCGCCATAGGGACCGGGATCGCGCGTCAGCGATCGCAGCAGCTGCGGTGTGCCGACTTTGCCCTCGTCTATCGCCGCGCGGCCCTCGGCAAAGGACTGATCCCATCGGCGATTGAAGCCGATCTGGAGCGGCACCTTGGCACTCTTCGTCGCCGCGATGACGCGATTGGCATCTTCAAGCGTCAGTGCCATCGGCTTTTCGCAGAACACGGCCTTTCCGGCCTCTGCCGCCTGAACGGCGATGCTGGAATGGAATCGCGCCGGCGTGGCGATAATGACGGCTTCCACGTCAGGATCGGCCAAAACTGCTGCGACATCCGTGAATGATTTGGGCGCATCGAGCTTGCTGGCAAGTGCTTCGGCCGCGCCCGACGCGGGATCGGCGATTGCAACAAGATTTGCATCGACCAGACGGCGTGCGACCGATTCCGCGTGGAAGGAACCGATGCGGCCTGCTCCGATAAGAGCGATATTGACGGGGCGGATAGAGGACATGCGTGAACTCCAAAAATTCCTGGGTTGAATGCTGGTTAAAGAGTGAAAGCCTGCCTGAAGCGGCTGAGAGCCAACTCGTCATCGCCGGAGGGCCATGCTTCCATGCCGATAACGCCACGATAGCCCATGGCATCCAGGGCACGCGCAATGGCCGGATAGTTGATCTCGCCGGTACCCGGTTCCTTGCGTCCGGGAACGTCAGCCACCTGGATTTCGCCGATATGGGGAAGCGCCAGCCGGCAGAGTTCGATCAGGTTCCCCTCGCCGATCTGG
This sequence comes from Pararhizobium polonicum, assembly GCF_001687365.1. Classification (GTDB taxonomy): domain Bacteria; phylum Pseudomonadota; class Alphaproteobacteria; order Rhizobiales; family Rhizobiaceae; genus Pararhizobium; species Pararhizobium polonicum. The sequence continues at coordinate 104,595 of NZ_LGLV01000006.1, read as the reverse complement.
GCATGGTAGAGGTCGAGATTGAGCTTGAGCGAGGGCCGGTTGATCGATGAGACCAGTGCGATCGTGTCGGCGGCTCTGGCGAAGGGTGTCTTCGGGTGATCGACCGCCTCGTTGAGGTTTTCGAGCACGAAGGTCACACCTTCCCTCTCGCCGAGGTCGGCGATCCGGTTGAGCGTATCACGGGCCTTGAGCCACATCGCGCCGGTGACGACCTCGGTCTTGACGACCGGCAGGCCTTGGCCATCGAGACCCGTGCCGTGAAGATTGAGCCTCGGGCAGTTCAATTCCCTGGCGATCGGGATCGATTGTTTCGCCGTCCGGATCAATTCGTCGGCGCCCGCGTCATCGGCGAGCGTGCCGGTGACGTAGCCGGTCATGGATGAGAACGTCGCTCCAGACTTGGCGAGTGCCGGAATGTCGTGCTTGGTCCAGTCCCAGATCTCGGCGACAAAGCCGAGTTCGGTGATCCGCTTGAGACGGTCGAGGACGGGGAGCGACCGGAACACCATTTCCGCGCAAACGGCCAAGGTGAAGGGTCCCGTGGTTTCAGGGTTTGTCGTCATCATCTCATTCCTGGTTCAAAAAGTCAGATCGTGCCGCCAAGTTCGTTGGACAGCGTCTGCAATTCCTTGCCGCCGGCCATCAGGTTTTGCAGTTCGTCGATATTGATCTCGCCTTTGGCAAAAGTGCCGAGCGTCTTGCCGCGGTTAAGGATGGTGAAACGGCTGCCGACGGCATAGGCGTGGCGAACATTGTGGGTGATGAAGATGACGCCGAGGCCCTTCTGCTGCACCTGGTGAATGTATTTGAGAACCATCGATGTCTGGGCGACACCCAAAGCTGAGGTCGGTTCGTCGAGGATCAGCACCTTGGCGCCGAAATAGACGGCGCGCGCAATCGCCACACATTGCCGCTCGCCACCCGAAAGTGTGCCAACCGCCTGATTTGGGTCGCGGATGTCGATGCCGATTTTCTGCATTTCCTCACGCGTCACCGCATTGCAGTGCTTGAAATCAACATAGCGGAAGGGCCGAATACCCCGGCGAGGCTCACGCCCCATGAAGAAATTCCGTGTCACCGACATTAGCGGAATCATCGCCAGATCCTGATAGACGGTCGCAATGCCGGCATCGAGCGCATCACGCGGACTGCTGAACGCCACCGGTTTGCCGTTGACGAGAAAATCCCCGCCGCTCGGGCGCACCACGCCCGACAGCGTCTTGATCAGCGTTGACTTTCCGGCACCGTTGTCGCCCAGCAGGCAGAGAACTTCTCCACTCGACACCTGCATCGAAACGCCTGAAAGCGCGATGACGGAACCGTAATGCTTGACGATATTCTTGACTTCGATGACGGGTGTCGTGGTTTCTACCTTGTTGTCAGCCATGGTCAGCGCTCCCCTGTCACCTTGCGGCGGATGAAATTGTTGAAGAGGACGGCCAGCAGCAGCATCGAGCCGAGGAACACCTGGAACCAGTCGGAGTCGAACTGCGTATAGGTCAGGCCGATCGAGACCAGGCCGAAGATGATGGCGCCGAAGAATGCACCGATCGCCGAGCCATAGCCGCCGGTCAGCAGGCTTCCACCGATCACGGCCGCGATGATCGCCTCGAACTCCTTCTGGAAGCCGCGGCGCGCATCGGTCGAGCCGGCATCCAGCACGGTGATGATGGCGACCAGCGCTGCGGCGCATGCTGTCAGAGCAAACAGGCCTGTCTTCACACGATCGACCGGCACGCCGGAGTTTCTCGCCGCATTGGGATCGCCGCCAACTGCGAAGATCCAGTTGCCGGTGCGTGTGCGCAACAACACCCAGGTGGCAACCACGGCGATGCCGATGAACCACAGAACGGAAACCGGTACACCCGTGACCTTTGGCACGCCATTGTCGAATTTCTCGATGAGGTCGTGCTGGGCAAGCCAGTTGAACAGCGGTTGAAAAGCGACGCCGGAAAAAGCCCCCTTCAGAGGTCCATCACCAACAACCTCTTCTATGCCGCGCAACTGGGTCGATCCACCCGTCGCCCATTTCAGACCGACCAGAGTCAAGCCCCGCAGGATGAACAGGAAGGCCAGCGTGACGATGAACGACGGCAGCCGTGTCCTGATGACGATCTGTCCATTCACCGCGCCCATGGCGGCGGCGAGCAGCATCGTGATGATGATGGAAATCCAGAGCGGTTGGCCGAAATTGGTCAAGGCGGCACCGAAGATCAGACCGGAAAAGGCGACCATCGAACCGATGGAGAGGTCGAACTCGCCGCCGATCATCAGCAGCGAAGCGGCAATGGCGAGGATCCCCAGCTGAGACGCCGGCGCCATGATGGTCATTACGCCGGACAGCGAAAACATCGAACGGTCCGCAGTCAAAAAGAAAAAGGCTACGACCAGAACGAGCCCGGCGACAGCGCCGAGTTCGGGGCGGCGCATCATATGGGTAAGAAAGCCCACTTGTTTTATTCGTTCGTCGGCCTTTGCCGTAACGACGGTATTTTGTTCGATCGGGGTCATGGTTCCTCCCAAGGGATACAATTTGCGCGCGGCGCTCAGACTATTTTGACCTTGCGCACGGCCTGTCGAATGCTCTCCCCGGAGGCCGGGGAGAGGCGATCGAAATCATGCCTAGCGGCTGTCCGGGATCAGCGAATGCCCTTGGCCGACAGATCGACCACCTGGGCCGCCTTGTCCTTGGTGATCAGGTTGGGGCCGGAGGGCACATTGCCGCCGGGGATCAGACCATATTTGGCATCGTTTGCCAGGAAGACCACGGGCAGATAGCCCTGCAGGAACTGCTGCTGGTCGATGGCAAAAGCGGCCTCACCAGCGGCTACCGCCTTGAGAAAGCCAGCAGACAGGTCGAAGGTGGCGACATTCACCTTGCCCACCAGGCCGGCATCCTTGACAGCGTCGAGCGCGGGTTCGCCCGCAGTGCTCGCCCCAAGTGCCATCACGGTATCGATCGCGGTATTCGAGCTGAGCGCCGCCTTGACCTTGGCACGAACATCCGCCGGATCGTTGGAGACCGGAAGCACCTTCACCTCGCCACCGAAGCCGTCCGCGAAGCCTTTGCATCTGAGATCGAGCGAGACATTGCCAACCTCCTGGTTGATGCAGATGCCGGTCTTGCCGCCCATCTCCTTCAGCTTCTCACCAGCCGCTTTGCCAGCGCCGTATTCATCTTGACCGACATGCAAAAGAGCACCGAGTTCTTTTGATACATCCGAACCGGAATTAATGGAGATCACCGGGATACCGGCTGCGACCGCCTTCTTGATCGACGGCCCGAGGGCGGAAGAATCCGGGATAGAGACGATCAGCCCATCCGGCTTCTGATTGACTGCAGCATCGATGAGCTGGCTCATGGCGACCATGTCGAACGTCTCCGGGGCACGATAATCGACCTGGACGCCGGCATCCTTGGCACCGGCCGTTACCCCGTTCTTGACCACGGACCAGAAGGGGTCGTTGGCCTGGCCATGGGTGACGGCAATGATCTTGATGTCCTTGGCCACGGCGACCTGCGCCCCAGCCGTCAGGCAGCCGAACACAGCGACGCTCATCGCGAGCGCCTTGAATAGCGATTTCATTTTGATTCCTCCACAATGGGCGCGGCTTCGCGGCGCCCTTCTCCACGTGCGGCACACTCCCATGTGCCATCTCTCCCGTTCGCCACCGAAAACCATATTTGCTACCGGTAGCAAGCGTGGATATTGATAGTGCAACGCCAATAAATGTCAATCGTATCATTTCATTTTCTGTGTGACTGGAATAAATATTCCGAACATCGACCGGGAGAGCAGCAGTGGCAAAAAGGCCGACTTCGCAGAACGTCGCCGATATGGCAGGGGTCTCCAAATGGACGGTGATCCGTGCGTTCACGCCCGGGGCTTCGATCACGGAGGAAAGCCGCGCCAAGGTAATGGCGGCGGCTGGACAGCTGAATTACCGGCCGAACCTCCTCGCTCGAAGCCTTGCCACCAACCTGACCCATCAGGTAGCAATCCTCGTCGATGATTTCGAGAACCCGCACAAGCTCCCGGTTCTCGAGAGACTGACTTTGGAACTACAGGCCGAAGGGCTTGTGCCGATGCTGGTCAATATCAACGAACGATTCGGCCATGTGCATGCGCTCCTCAATGCCGGACAGCGCCAGGTTGATGCCGTTATCCTCTTCGGTACGGCCTTCAGAAATGAAACCTTGCAGGATGCCAGGCTCGAGGGCGCTGCGCCCATGTTCGTCCTGGCCAGAGACAGCCAGATTCCAGGCGTTCCCGCGATTTCATGCGATGCTACCATCGCGATCGAGGAACTGTGCGCCCATCTGCGCGAGCAGGGTTACAGACGACCGGGCTTTATGGCCGGGCCACAGACGCTGTCAACCGCGCTCGGGCGCCGCCGATCGTTCAAGACCTTTTGGGTTCGCCACGGCGTCGAGCACGTTCCGGAACTTCCGGCCAAGAGCTACAGCATGACGTCCGGCGCTGAAGCGGTGCGACACTATCTGCAGGAAACCTCCGCCGGGGACCGGATCGACGTTCTGATGTGCGAGAACGATGCCTTGGCATTGGGAGCGCTTGACGTTTTACGAAGCGAATTCGGGCTACGCGTGCCGCAGGATATCGCTGTGGCAGGCTTTGACAACATCATGTTCGCAGACGCTCCGGCTTATGATCTGACAACCTATGAGCAGCCAATCGAGGACATGGTCAAAACCACGATCGACATGATTTTGGGCAGGCGCGAACGACAGACGGTCCAATTGCGTGGCAGGCTGGTCGTCAGGGGATCAACGAAACGGACATAAGACACATTGCGGGCGCCTCATGAGCCAGCAAGCGGCCCCGCCGGTGCACAAATATTCATAGCGCTCTGGTCTGCCCCATCGGGTAATCCGGGTTCAATGCAGTGCATGCTCGGCCTTGCCGCCACCGCCGGAGTGAAGCCGGACCGTTTTGGCAAAGCCACGGGAACTCCGGCTTTCACCGGCCCTCTCTCTGGCTGTCGGGTCGCGGTGAAAACCCGATGCCAGTGTGATTGGAATGAAAAATGGAATTCAGGTACGACCGCCCTGCAGCCTGAATCGATCGAGCGCAACGGCCACGATGATGACGAGCCCTTTGATTATGTATTGCCAGATGTCCGAGACGCCCACGAGGATAAGACCGTTTGAAAGCACGGCGATGATAAGCGCACCGATCAGCGTGCCCCAGATCGAACCAACGCCACCGACGAAACTCGTTCCGCCGAGAATGACGGCCGCAATCGCGTCGAGTTCATAGGCTTGTCCCAGCTGCGAACCGTTCGCGGCGTAAAGGCGCGCGGCGGACATGACGCCGCCCAATCCTGCGAGCAGCCCCGAGGTCGCGTACACGAAGAGAAGGACGACCGGCACCTTGATCCCGGTCAGCCTGGCGGCTTCGGCGTTGCCGCCGATCGCATATATCCAGGTTCCCAACACAGTGCGCTTCAGGACGAACCAGGAGACCGCGATGGTCAGCAGCGCGATGACCGCCAACCACGGAATGCCGAGCAGGGTCCCGTTGCCGATAAAGGCGAATGGAAGTTCTGCGTTGAACACCGTTGTGTCGCCACCGAGAAGTCGCGCGATACCACGAATTGCCGTCAGCGAGCCCAGGGTGACGATAAAGGGAGGCAGCCGGAGCGTGGAGATAACCACCCCGTTGGCGAGGCCGCAGAGAAGACCGACAGCAAGTGCCGCAGGGATTGCAAGCATTCCGATATCTGGGAACAATGACATGATAACGGCGACCATGGCAGCCACTGCAAGGATCGAGCCGACGGACAGATCAATACCGCCCGTCAGGATCACGAATGTCATTCCCGCGGCCAAGACGGTATTGATCGAGGCCTGCTGCATGACGATAGACAAGTTGCTGACACTGATGAACCGCCCCGTCAGAAGGTGAAAGCCCAGCGACAAAAGCACCAGGACTGGCAGCATTCCGAGCGCGGTCATCGTCGCGCGAACACCGGCTCTCTTCCGATCCGCAGTTCCGCTCATTGACATGGTCATTGTCTCCTCCGTTTTCTGCGTCTGTGTTATGCGGCCTTCGTGGTCCCGGTAGAGATGGCCATGATATTTTCCTGAGATATTTCCCCCGCAGCGCCAGAACCGGCCTCGCCCGCGATACGGCCTTCCCGCATCACGAGAACGCGGTCGCTGATGCCGATAATCTCAGGGAGATCGCTCGAGATGACGATGACCGCGATACCGCTGGCAGCCAGTTCGTCGATAATCCGGTAGATTTCGGACTTGGCACCGACGTCGACGCCACGCGTCGGCTCGTCAAGGATGACGAGCCTCGGCTTTCCGGCAAGGATGCGTGCGATCAATGCCTTTTGTTGATTGCCTCCCGACAAGGAGCCGACGTTCGCTGAAATCGATTTCGTACGGATCGAAAGTTGTCCGACAGCATCGTCAGCGCGTTTCTTCGAGCCCGCGAAATTCAAAACCCCTCCCCGAAACGCGTCTTGTGCGACGACCGCGATGTTGATGTTCTGTTCGATGGTCATGTCGAGGAAAAGACCGAGGCCCTTTCGGTCTTCCGTCAGATAGGCGATGCCGGCATTGAGCGCCTCACGGGGGGACTTGATGCTCACCGTGGCTCCGTCGATTTCGACGACGCCGGAGACTTTCGCTTCAGCGCCGTAGATCATACGGGCGAGCTCGGTTCTTCCCGATCCTACAAGGCCTGCCACTCCCAGCACCTCGCCTGCAAACACATCAAACGAGCAGTCATGCACTTTCACGCCGTCGCCCATATTCCGGACGCTCATCAACATGTCACCTCGGCGCGAACCACCGTGGGCCTTTTTGTAGAAGGAAGCCAGGTCGCGCCCGACCATCATCGAAATCAGGCTATCGGCCGACAGCGCGCTCCTGGTCAGCGTCCCGACGAAATTGCCATCCCGAAGGACGGATACACGGTCTGCCAACCGGTAAATTTCCTCCATCCGGTGGCTGATATAGATCACCGCGATCCCCTGCTGCTTCAGAGCCCCGATAACGTCAAAAAGCCTGTCGGTTTCCCGGGACGTGAGGGACGTGGTCGGTTCGTCCATAACAATGATACGAGCATCCACAGCAAGGGCTCGGGCGATCTCCACCATTTGTCGTTCGCCAAGTGACAGCGATGAAACCTGGTCCGTCGGAGCAAAAGCTGCACCGAGCTGCTGCAGGATCGGCTTCGCACGCTCGAGGATCGCCTGCCGGTCCGTCATCCCGAATCGCCGGGGCTCCATCCCGAGGAATATGTTCTGGGCAACGGTCAGGTTGGGAGCCAGCGACAGCTCCTGGTAAATGACGGCTATTCCTGTTGATCTCGATGCGATCGGATCGCCCATTGCCATCGGCTTTCCAGCGAGAAGGATTTCCCCTCCCGCGTCGGGAGAATATGCCCCCGACAGGATTTTCATCAGCGTCGATTTGCCCGCGCCGTTTTCACCCATCAGGGCATGCGTTTCCCCTGCGAACAGCGCCAGCGAAACGTTATTCAGAGCGCGCGTCCCGCCGAAGGTCTTGCTGATCCCACGCATTTCCAGAAGCGGACGTGTGTCTTTGCTTTCCTCGGTCATGGCGTTGGCCTCCTCTTGCTCCTGCGCCCCCGAAAGGGCGGCGACATTGCCGCCGCCCTGCCGATTGTCAACGCTGTGCGTCCCAGCCGACGTATTCGTTGACGTTGTCCTTGGTGACCAGGGTGGTATCCAGGAGGGTCACTTCGTTCTCCGGCTGCTTGCCGTTCAACAAATCGACAGCGAGTTCAGCCGCCTTCTTCGCCATCCCGTAGGGATCCTGCGAAGAAGAGGAAACGATCAGGCTGTTACCGCTCTTCAGCGACGCAACAATATCCGGAGAGCCATCGACACCCGCGATGATCATTTCGGATCGATTGAGCTGCTTTGCCGCGAGATCGGCACCGATCGCCGTCGGATCGTTCGCACCGAAGACGGCATCGATCTTCTCAAAACGGGTAAGCAGGGCCTGCATCACCGCAAGCCCGCCTTCACGTGAAGCCTTGCCATCCTGGTTGTCGGACAGGATTTTGATGTCCGGATATTTTTCAAAGGCCTGCTTGCAGCCCTTCACACGGTCCATGATCGACGAGATTGGCGGTCCGTTGATGATCACGACGTCACCCTTGCCTTTCAGCCGTTCCGCAAGGTCTGTGCACGCAAGTTCGCCAGCCTGGACATTGTTCGTCATGACCGTGAGGTTGGAGCCGGCGGCCGATACGTCCATCGCTGCCACAATAGCCCCGGCAGCCTTTGCCTTCTCGACGAATGGCTTCACGGCAACTGCGTCGACCGCGTTGATCATGACGATCTGCGATCCACCCGCGATGAAGCTTTCGATCTGGGATGCCTGCTTGTTCAAGTCATAGTCCGCACCAACAACGGTGATTTTGGCGTCCGGGCTCTTTGCCTGCAGCCCATCTTCGGCGCCCTTGATCAGCGGAACGAAGAATGGATTGCCAAGTGTGCCCACAGTAATTCCAGCTGTTGTGAGCTTATCTTCGGCAGACGAAATCGCAGGAATGGCGAAGACCGCCACAGCCGCGAGCAATACTAACTTTCTCATGTTTTCTCCTCCTGTTTTGAGCCGATCAGTCGTACAGTCCACCTCTCTGCTCGTATATCCGCACACGGCAGACGATAGGCTTATGCTTCGTGCCCGAGGCGAGCGTTTCTCCCGGAAGGCGGGTTGACGGCCCGTCCCATCCGAGTAACCCCGCCTCGGGAACTTCATTGCTTGGAGAGGTCAAGGAAGCTGCGGAAACTCATCCTCCCCGCTGCCAAAATTTGCAGACCTCCCAGCGTGACCTAGTCCTGGAACCTCACGTTGCGCGTCAGCTTGGCGATTTCCGCAAGCGTCTCTTCGCCAGTCTTGCGATCACGCTGCCAAATGTTGCGGCCAACGATGACGCCGCGAGCACCACCACGAAGGGTCTGGGCAACGGCGTCGACCGTCTCCGACGGCGGGCCGGACAACGGGCCACCGGCGATGACCAGCGGAACCTTGAGTTCTTCGGAGAGACGCTTGGTACGTTCTTCGCCGGGGAATGCGATCTTGATGATATGCGCGCCAAGGTCGTAAGCGATACGAGCAACCTTCTCTTCCTCCTCGATCACTTCCTGCGTGCGCGGGGCACCCATGATGACGGGCTCGAGGACCAAGGGAATATCCCAACGATCGCACGAGGCGACGACACGGCCCACGCGAGCGCATATCTGGACACGCTCGTGCCTGGACATGTTCCATGGGAAGAGCATCTTCACGGCGTCGACGCCCATGCGGACAGCTTCCTCAACCGTCGTGATCAGATCATGCGACCCACCGCCGTCGAGCTCGCGAAATTCATTGTATGTATCGATCGTGAGAACGCGCGTCAGATGAGGATGTGCGGCGAAGAACTTCTCGGTCTGCTTGACCTGGCCGGGGGTCATCATGAAGCCGGTCACATCGTTGCCCGCCCATGCCGCAAACGGGGCGGAAGGCGTTTCCAGCCCTTCGATACGATCAAAAATTAGGCCGTGGTCAACCGGCATGATGATCGCAGCGCGATCGCTCGGCAGGGTACGACGAAGACGATATTCCATCGACATGACATTCTTCCTATCTTCTCGACGGCCTCGGCCGCCATGATTAGTGCTCCACCCAAGTCTCGAGTATTTTGTACGGACAAGACGGACGATACGTATCTACGATCCTTCGTTTTGAGGTGTCAAGCACAAATTGGGAGATGGCGTTGAACACCGACGTCTTCAGGCGCGCAAAAACGATCCCGACACGTCGTATCGGGATCGAAGCCGGGTCTGTGCTATCTGGGAGTCGTGCCGCAGGCGGGTGGAAATAGACCCAAAGACGATGCCGTTGGGTTTCGCAGTGACGGCTATTTCCGAAAATGAGAAAGGCGCTGCGGTCTGCAGCGCCCAATAAGGCTCTTTGCCTTCAGAGGTTACTCGCTCGCGCCGGGGTTCTGCACAACATCCGCCGGAGCCTCCGCATCGACGGAGATTGTCACGACATCGCTTCGAACGAACGACTGATAGAAGTCAAAGACGCGACCGGCTTCCGAGCGAGATGTCGATTGAACGAAAAGAACGGGTGCGCCCTTCGCCAGCCCCAATAGCTTTGCCGTATCTGCAGGTGCGCCCACGGCCGCGACTTCGCGCCTCGCAGCGTAGATCGAGAAACCCGCGGAGGCCAGGGTCCGGTTCAATGACGCGGTACCTTCCATGACCGGTTTGCCCATCAGCGATGCACCGACCTCAGCCGGAAGATAGTTCGTGGAGTGCATTGCAGCCTTGCCATCGATATGCCGTATACGCTCGATCACGAATCCATTCTCACCCTTAGGCAGCCTCAAGGCATCGGCGGCAAAGTCCGGCAGGGTTTCGAAGCCGCCGCGCAGCACCGAGGTTTCGATGGCGTTGTCGGGCGAGTGCGCGCCTGTTTCCAGGAAGCCTTGAGTAACCTGCAGCTTCCATTGATTCTCCGCCGGGTCGGAAACGAATGCGCCGCGTCTGGGAACGATCCGGATCAGGCGCTGCTGCTCCAGTGCACGGAGCGTCTCGCGGACTGTGGATCGAGCCAGATCGAACGATCGACAAAGTTCCGTTTCACCGGGGACACGGTCACCCACCCGGTATTCTCCCGTCTTAATTTGCTCCTCGATTATGCGAGCGAGCTGAAGATAGTAGGGCTCCGCGGCGGTCCGATCGATATTTTGCATAACAGCTCTCACTTTTGTCCGAACGAAGCGTACACCAAACGCAGGGTTGTCGTCTATTGGTCGATTTTCAAACGCCTTCATGCCGGCTGCAGGTCCGACGTCGATAAACTGCGGGCCGACTATGGGCTTATAACCGATCCGCTTTCCATGGTTATAGACCCCACGGTCATCGAGGACGCAACGCCGGATACTGCTGTCATCTGCAGGAGATAGGCCAGCAGTGGCGATTGTCTCTCGATAATTAGCGATCTCATGGCGCACCGTGTGTAGCCGAACCGCCGATAGACGGCCGGACAAAAGAGTCTCTCGACAATTCTATAATTACGTTGACGAGCTCCGATCAATTTTGTACGTACAGAGCATACAGTAGAAACATCTCGGGTGGAGCGAGAGGTTTTTCTGTCGGTCAGGCGCTCATTCGCCACCGTTGATGCTTCCGACAATAGTGTCGGTTTTTTTGGGAGAGGAAGTCTCGATGTCTATGATGAAGTGGCGGCCGGCTAATGCCGGTGCGCATGTGAGCACGCTTGCGCTTTCGGTCGCATTTGGACTGCTTGCAGTTCAGCCGGGCCAGGCGGAAGACGTGACCCTGACCGTTGCCCTTGCCGCAAACCCGCAGATGGAAACAGCGGCAAAGCTGATCGACAATTTCTACGCCAAATACCCCGACATCAAGGTCAAGTTCCAGACTCTTCCGGAGAATCAACTGCGCCCGACCGTCCTGAAGGATGTCGCGACCAAGTCCGGACAGTTCGACGTCGTGATGATCGGCGCATATGAAGTTCCCCTCTGGGCACAGAAGGGCTGGATCACAAACCTTAGCAAGGAATATGCCGCCAACGACGCGGAATGGAAGGCCGATGACCTCCTGACCCCGATCCGTGACCTGGTGTCATACGAAGGCGACATGTTCGCGACACCCTTCTACGGCTCGTCGTCCTTCATGTTCTATCGAAAGGACCTCTTCGAAAAGGCGGGCCTGACAATGCCCGAGCAGCCGACATGGGAACAGGTCGCGGATTTCGCCGCGAAGCTTGACGATGACGCCCATAACGTCTCCGGCATCTGCTTGCGCGGCATCCCCGGCTGGGGTCAGAGCCTCGCCCCGCTGACGACTGTCATCAACACCTTTGGCGGCCGTTGGTTCGACGAGAACTGGGAGCCGCAGCTGAGCTCGCCAAAGAGCAAGGAAGCGATCAACTTCTATGTCAACCTGCTCAAGGAACATGGCCAGCAGGACGCGGCAAAGGACGGTTGGCAGGAGTGCCTGCAGCTCTTCACGCAGGGCAAGACCGCGATGTGGTACGACGACACGGTCTTCGCAGGCCCCGTCATCGACCAGGCAAATGCTGCCGTGAAGGGCAATGTCGGCTTCGCTCTCGCTCCGATCAAGGAAAAGCCGGGCTCTGGCTGGCTCTGGGCCTGGGGACTTTCCATCCCGACCACCAGCAAGCATCAGGACGCCGCCTGGAAGCTGATCGCCTGGTTGACCAGCGAGGAGTATATAAAGCTTGCGGGCGAGAAGGCTGGCTGGGGCACCGTCCCTCCCGGCTCCCGCGAGTCCACCTACAGGCTGGCTGAATACGAAGCGGCGACGAAAGACTATGCCGGTCTGACGCTCAAGTCGATCAACGCTGCCAATCCGCTGAAACCGACGGTAGACCCTGTTCCATATACGGGCGTCCAGTACGTTACGATCCCGGAATTCGAGCAAATCGGCGACTTCACGTCGCAGCAGCTTGCCGGCGCGATTAGCGGCCAGATGAGTGCCGACGACGCGATCGCTGCGAGCGAGACCAAGATCAAGGAGATCATGGAAGACGCGGGCTACATCAAGTAACCGAGCCCTGGCGGGTCGCCTCCCTCCCGGCGGCCCGCCAAAATCCCGGCATTCTTCATGCGGATGAAAATCATGACATCGATTTCACTATCAGACGGTTCCCGGAGTGCGCGAGCCCGCAGAAGCGGCGCGAAAGGCTGGTGGGACCGGCTCCCTCTCCTGCCTGCACTTATCTTCGTGATTTTGGTCACACAGCTGCCGTTCGTCATCACTCTTTACTATAGCTTCCAACGTTGGAATTTGGTCTCGACCAACCCTCCGCGGTTTGTCTGGTTCCGGAACTTCGTCAACGCGGCCTCCGATGCTACATTCCTGAAGGCGATACTGAACACTGGCATTATGACGCTTTCGATCGTCGTCGCATCAGTGGTCGTCGGCGGGCTTCTCGCAGCAGGCCTGAACCGGGAATTCCGCGGACGAACTATCGCGCGCACGCTTGCGGTCACACCGTTTTTCATCATGCCAGTGGCAGCCGCGCTGTTCTGGAAAACCGGAATCTACGATCCGACCTTCGGTATTCTCGGCTGGATCACCGACGAGATCGGTATCGGGCGCATCAACTGGATCAGCCAGTACCCCAAAGTGACGATCATCATTATCACGGCATGGCAGTGGTCAGCCTTTGCGCTCCTCATTCTGCTGGCCGGCATGCAGTCGTTCCCGACCGAAGTCGCCGAAGCTGCCGAAGTTGACGGCGCGAACCGCTTCTACACCTTCCGACGCTTGATGCTGCCGCACCTGCGGCCCTTCATCGAATTGACCGCTCTCCTCGTCGCCATGTACGTGCTTGAGAATTTCGCGGCGATAGCCATCCTGACGAATGGCGGTCCCGCGCACGCGACGACCAATCTTTCCTATTACGTTTACCTTGAGGCCTTCAGCGCCTTCGACCTCGGTCGCGCATCCGCATTCGGAATGATCTCGCTCGCACTCGCCATGGCGCTCACGATCCCCATGCTGCGCGTCGTGTCGGGCATCTTCAAGGAAGGAGGCCGCGCATGAACCGCCGTCGAGCCGGTTTCCTCGATCCGCTTCTGACGCTCCTTACCTGGACCGGGACGCTGATCATGTTCGTGCCGATCGCCTGGATGATACTGACGAGCTTCAAGACGGAGGAAGACGCGGTCAGCTATCCACCCAAGCTGTTCTTTACCCCGACACTCGACCATTATCGCCGGATATTCGAGAACGACTTCGCTTCCTTCGCGGTGGTTTCGATCCTCGTTACAATTGTCTCGACCGCGATCGTGATCGTGCTAGCCGTTCCCGCAGCGTTCGCTCTGACCGTCCGGCCCGTGCCGAAGTGGAGGGATGTCCTGTTCTTCTTCATTTCAACCAAGATGATGCCGATCGCGGCGGGTATCGTGCCGATCTATCTGGTGGCGCGCACCTTTGATCTCCTGAATACGTCCACCGTTCTCGTCATCGTTTACACCTCGATGAACCTACCGCTGGCGATCTGGATGATCCGTTCGTTTATGGTCGAAATCCCCCGCGACGTCTTCGATGCCGTCGCCGTCGATGGCGCGGGCCGCATCCGGGAAATGATCCAGATCATCGTTCCCTTGATCAGGCCCGGCCTCGCTTCCACAGCGTTGCTGTGCGCGATCTTCGCCTGGAACGAGTTCTTCCTCGCCGTGAACCTTACGACGACGGTGAGCACCCTTCCCGTCTTCTTGCAGAAATTCCTGAGTTTCGGGAAACTCTACACCGCGCAGGTCGCAGCCGTTGCGACACTCATCAACGTTCCCGTCGTCGTCGCGGGCTGGCTGGCGCAGAAGAGCCTGACACGTGGCCTAACATTCGGAGCAGTAAAATGAGCATGGACAATTTGTTTGGCGGCGCGGCGAGCGGCAAGATGAAAGCGATCCGGATTACCCAGGACCATCGGATCAGCGTGATCGAAACAACTGTCCCGGCCGTCGCCGACGACGAAGTTCTGGTCAAGCCGACATGCTGTGGGATTTGCGGCACCGACCTTCACATCCTCAAGCACGGCTTTGTCGGAACGAACTACCCGGTTATCCCCGGCCATGAATTCGCCGGGCATGTGGTCGCAGCGGGTCGGAATGTCCGAAACGTCAAGGCTGGAGATTTCGTGGCCGTCGATCCGAACGTGGTCTGCGGCGCTTGCCGCTGGTGCCAATCCGGAAGGCCAAATCTCTGCCTTCACCTCACTCCGATCGGCGTAGGGCGTGCGGGCGCAGCTGCCGAGTACGTTGCTGTGCCCAGCCGCAACGCTTTCAAGGTGAGCGAGTCCATCGGTTCCGATGTCGCGGCTCTCATCGAACCGCTGGCCTGCGCTCTGCATGCCGTCGATTCCTCGCAAGGGGTCCAAGAACGGCAGGTTCTTGTTCTCGGCGGCGGTACAATGGGGCTGCTCATCGCAATCGCAGCGAAGCATGCGGGTGCCGGAAAGGTTACCCTCGCCGACCCGGCCACCGCGAAACTGGATATCGCCAGAAATGTCGGAGTCGACGCCGCGGTACAGCCGTCTGACCTTGGTCGCGAGCGATTTGATGTTGTTTTCGAAGCAGCGGGCGTTCCGGCGGCTCTGAACCAAGGCCTGCAGCTCGTCGAGAAGACCGGGGCCTACGTCCAGGTCGGCGTGCATGACGAGCATGCCGAGGCCTCCTTCGTCCCCTTCAAGCTTTACGAACAGGAGTTCCGTCTCATCGGCTCGAATTCGTGTGCGGGCAAGTTCGGTGCAGCCGTCGAGCTGATGCCCGACATCCGGGACAAGGCCAAGCTTCTCATTGGCGAGAGCTTCCCGGTCTGGAGCTTCGATACGGCTGTTCGGAGCATGCAGGCAGGAACGTCGATCAAGACTCAACTGAGCTTTTGAGCGCCCCTGTTCTGGCAAGGAGAATATGGAATGCTAGTGTGCGGCGTCGATATCGGGACGACCAATCTCAAGGTCTCGATCGTAGATGGGACGGGTGTTTCCAGATGGACGCGTGCCGTTTTGACACCGCGCACCGCGGCGTCGATTGGTGCCGGCGTGGACGCAAGCCAGCTCGTTGGCGCGATTGAAGACCTCATCATCGAAGGGTGGAGTGCGGTCGGCGGAGGTATGCGGCTCTCGGCGATCGCGACGACGGGTGTCGGTGAAGACGGTATTTTCATCGACCAGACGCTAACCCCGCTGGACCAGGCCATCCCATGGTACGATCGACGCGCGGTGGGCGAGGCCACGCAGATAAGGCAAAACGCGCTCGCGACGACGCGAGCGGGGATAGAAATGGAGCATACCCGGACGGGAGCGAAGTGGCTGTGGCTACGCCGCCACCGGCCGGAACTCTTTGCGCAGCATAGCACGTGGATCGCATTGACGGACTATCCGTCCGTTGTTTGGACCGGTCAGCCGTTCATGAGCGAAACGCTGGCGTCCCGCTCGGGATGCTATGACATTGGCCGACGCGCGTGGATCGCGGAACTGCTCGAAATATGCGGGTCGCCCGAACTCCCGGCAGTACGGCGAGCAGGCGAAGCCATCGGTACTATGCGGCCCGGTCGCCTTATCTCCGCGGGCGCGGCGAACGACGACACGCTCGTTGTCGCAGGCGGACACGATCATCCGGTCGCCGCGGCGATGATCCAGAGGATCGATCCAGTGGCCCGGGTGGACTCGATCGGCACGGCGAATGTCATCTACGGCGAAACCGCATCGTTCCCGTTGGATCGGTTCGATCGGTATCTGGCGTTCACGGTTCCGGTGCAGGCAAAGATCGGTGTCGCGTGCCTTGGCGTTTTCGAATTCTCGTCAGCGGTTCGATCTCTGCAATCGCAAGGCCTCGATATCCGCCCCATCCTGGCGATGCCCAAAATTCCGGGTGAGCCGAACTTCTTCGCGTCTGCCGCCGACCTGCCGGCGATGCCGGACGCACGTTCCGTTCTGGAAATGGCCGGGATCACGGCGCGACGGATGTTTGATCACATGCGGTTCGCCGGCGTCCGGGACACGGAAATCTACGCCACCGGGGGCTGGAGCCGTTCGCGTAGCCTGCTCGAATTGCGGGCCAGCATCTTTGGCCGCTCCATTCGGGTGCTTAGCGTGCAGGAACCTGCGGTCGCCGGAGCCGCTCTGCTCGCGGCTGAGGGGCTCGGCGAGGTCGTCGACTTCACCACTGGAGTCACGACGCAGACGATCGATCCGGACCCGCACTGGGCCCGATTCTACGACGATAGATACCAGGCGTTTTACGACGCCTCGATACGTCAGGCGATTTGACGCCGACTGATCTGCAAACATCCGGGAGGAATTTATGTCCGTCATCGCAATCGAAAACCTCAACAAATCGTTCGGCGCGTTCAATGCCGTCGATAACCTCAACCTGACGACGGAGGACGGTGAATTTGTTGTGCTCGTCGGGCCGTCTGGCTGCGGCAAGACAACAACAATGCGAATGATCGCGGGTCTCGAAGGCTCGACATCGGGCAGGATCAGCATCGATGGCGAAAACGTAACCGAATACAGCCCGTCTGAACGGGACGTCGCGATGGTTTTCCAGAACTACGCCCTCTACCCGCATCTCACCGTCTATGAAAATATGGCTTTCTGCCTCAAGGTCAGGAAATGGTCCAAACAGCAGATTGACGCTCAGGTACGAAAGACCGCAAAGGCGCTGGACATCGAAGCGCTTCTCGAGCGCAAGCCATCCGCGCTCTCGGGTGGACAACGTCAGCGTGTCGCGCTTGGCCGGGCCATCGTGCGGGAACCGCGTGTGTTCCTTATGGACGAGCCTCTGTCCAATCTCGATGCGAAGCTTCGGATCGAAATGCGTGCGGAGATCGTCAAGCTTTGCCGCCGCCTCAAAATCACGACGTTCTACGTAACCCATGACCAGCTCGAAGCCTTGACGATGGGTCACCGGATCGTGGTCATGCGTGGTGGCGTCGCCCAGCAGATCGACACGCCACAGAATATCTACGATACCCCGGTAAACACGTTCGTCGCCGGATTCATCGGCAGTCCTCCGATGAACTTCGTGAACGCCGAAATTGAGAATGGGGCGCTCGTCGGCCCGGGCTTCAAATTGGTGCCGCAGGGTACCGTGGCCGATGCCCTGCGCAATAGAGCCGGAACAATGATCGCCGGAATCCGCCCCGAACACCTTTCCCCCCAACTCGACGAAGTGAAGGCAGACGCCGGCACGGTCAAGGGGCGCATTGAGCTTATTGAGCCGCTCGGGTCTCAGGTGATGATACAGGTTGCGGTCGGTCGCAATCTCGTCTCAGCCCAGTTCGAACGGGGCCCCGAAGTCGAAGTCGGGAAAGAAATCGTGCTCGTGCATCGACCGAATACCATCCATGCCTTTGATAGCGTGAGCGAGCGTTCTGTCCTCACGCCCGCCAACTGACCGTTCCGGAGAGAATTATGAAGAAGCTGATCAACGAGCCGTCTACGGTCGTGCGTGATATGCTGGAGGGAGTTGTCGCGCTCTCTCCGGCCACCGTCCTGCTCGCCGACGAAAACGTCGTCATAAGATCTGACCTTCCCGAGGCCAGTCAGAGAAAAGTCGCAGTGCTGTCGGGCGGAGGCAGCGGCCACGAACCCGCTCATGCCGGTTACGTGGGCAGAGGCATGCTGACCGTCGCCGTCGCCGGTGATGTCTTCACGTCTCCCAGCGCCGACGCGGTGCTGGCCGGGATCAGAGCCGCATCCGGACCGGCGGGTGCGCTGGTAATCGTCAAGAACTACACCGGAGACAGATTAAACTTCGGCCTGGCGGCGGAACTTGCCCGCGCAGACGGGATTCCGGTCGAGATTGTCGTCGTCGCTGACGACGTCGCCCTCAAGGACACCGTACCCGCGGACCGCCGCCGCGGCATTGCCGGGACTGTTCTCGTCCACAAACTTGCAGGAGCCGCGGCAGAACAGGGTCTGCCGCTTGCCGACGTCGCCCGGGTTGCTCGTTCGGCCGCCGATCGTCTCTCCTCGATGGGAATCGCGTTGGGGTCCTGCACTCTTCCGGCCGTCGGGAAACCTGGCTTCGGACTCGGCGACGAGGAGATCGAAGTCGGGCTTGGCATCCACGGAGAACAGGGTGTCCGCCGGATGCCGATCGCGTCCGCGGAGCAGCTGACTTCGCTCGTCATAGAAACGATCGAAGCCGACGGAAAGGTCAAAAGCGGTGACCGGGTTCTACTGCTGGTCAACGGACTTGGGTCTACGCCGCCCATGGAACTCTCCATCGTCGCCCGGTCTGCAGTCGCAATCCTCGAAAGAATGGGCGTGACCGTAGAGCGGGCCTGGGCCGGAACCTTCTTGTCCGCATTGGACATGCCAGGTTTTTCGTTGTCGCTACTACCGGTTTCCGACCAGGACCTTACCCTCATCGACTCCTTTACAGACGCCATCGCGTGGCCGCGGGGCGGAGCCGTCAACAAACGGCGTGTATTGTCATCGACGGCGGGCGGAGAAGACATGGTGTCCAGCGGCAAGACCACGGACGCCGGCACCCGATTGCGGAAGGCTATCGAAACGATCGCCCGCGCATTGATCGCCGCAGAGCCACAGCTCACCGAGCTGGACAGCCTCACCGGAGACGGAGACCTCGGAACGAGCATGAAGCGTGGTGCTGAAGCTGTGCTTGCGCTCCCAAAAGAAAGCTTCAGCGACGTCGCCAGCGGCTTGATGGCTACGGCAAATGCGATGCGAAAAGCGATCGGAGGCAGTTCCGGCCCCTTCTACGCCACGGCATTGATGCGGGCGTCCAGACACCTCGCTGGTTTGGACGAACCAACGGCAGCCCAGTACTCAGAAGCGTTTCTCGCCGCCGTTCAGGCAATATCTGATCTCGGTGGCGCGAAGCCTGGCGACAGAACGATGATCGACGCCCTGAACCCTGCCGCTCAGGCTTTCGCAGGTGCCCTCGCCGCCGGCGCGCCGACGGCAACCGCATGGCAAAACGCGATAGGCGCAGGCATAGCCGGGGCGGACGCCACGAGTTCGATGCGTCCTCGTCTGGGTCGAGCGAGCTATCTCGGCGACCGTGCTATCGGACACCCGGACGGGGGAGCGGTCGCGGTAACGGTATGGCTGAGGGCCATCTCCGCCTTTTTATCGGCGTTCATTTTCGTCCATTGAGCTTTCCAGATCGGCACGGAGGAGCCCAAAGAGTTTGCATTGTCTGACACTCGATCGGAGCGGAAGCGAGAACCGGTACATCCTCGATACCGTCTCACGGCTTAAACCGAAGACCTGAGAGGCCCCGCATAGACTGTAACCCTCAACGAAAACAAACCGGTGAACGGCGGCGTGGCTCTTCACGGCAAACATTCCCGGCCATGCTCGACAAGAGGACAGCCGACCACTGGCCGGGTTTATTCCGGCCGGTCAGCTACAATACCAGCGTCCAGGTGGAAAACTTTGTCAGCGCCTTGCCCCTGAATGCAGGCTTCTCTTTACCAAGCCGCCTCGTAGATCTCAGTGACATCCGACTGCGACATCGCACGGGGATTGTTCACCAGAAGCCGCGTCTGTTCCATTGCGCTTGCCGCAAGCAGAGATAGATCGCCTCTGGGAATGCCGACATCCCGCAGCCGCGTGGGCAGGTTCAGGCGCAGAGGGAGCATAGCCAATCCCTCGATGAAAGCCAAAAGCCGCTCTTCCCGGCAGGCAGGCTCAAGGTGAGGAAAGAGGCACGGGGCCAATTCCGCATAGGCATCACCACACACCGTCGCGTTGAAGCGCAGCACATGCGGCAGGACCAGACTATTGGAAAGGCCGTGCGGAATGTGATAGCGGCCGCCGATCGGGTAGGCGAGAGCATGCACGGCCGCGACCGGCGAGTTGGCAAAGGCCTGGCCAGCCTGCATGGCACCGATCAGCATCGCTTGCCTGGCGTCCAGATCGGCTCCTTCCATCACGGCAGTCTCGATATTCGCCCCGAGAAGCCGAAGTGCCTCCTTGGCAAGAGCACGGGAAACCGGATTGTTGTTCGCGCTTGCAGAAGTGAAGGCCTCGATGGCGTGTACCATGGCATCAATCCCCGTTGCAGCCGTCACAGCCGGCGGAAGACCGAGGGTCAGCTCGGCATCGAGAAGGGCAGCATCCGGCAGCAACACCGGCGACACGACACCTTTTTTCTCGTATGCGCCCGTGGTGACAATAGAAATTGGTGTGACTTCAGACCCGGTGCCCGCAGTTGTGGGAACAAGCACCAGCGGCAAGCGCCGTCCGCTTACCTTAGCCACGCCATAGATATCGTCGAGTGCTTCGCCGCTTTTGCAGAGCAGGGCCACCAGCTTTGCGACATCGAGCGACGAGCCGCCGCCGATGCCGAGCACACCGGTGGCGCCGAAACCGATAGCGTGCGCCACTGCAGCGTGAATGACGTCTTCCGGCGGATCGGCGACAACGCCGGTGAAGATCGATGTCTCGGCGGCGCCTGCCGAAAGGCTCGTCAAGGCCGTCTGAACCAGCCCCGCCTTGACCACCCCCTCATCCGAAATCACCGTGACACGCGGGCCGAGCAGGGCTTTCGTCAGCTCCGAAAGTCTGGCGATGCAACCCGGGCCTGCGATGATCTGCGGGACGGTTGCAAAAGTGAATGTGGACATTTTTCCGGCCTCTCACTGATGCCATTTGACGAGCGGCTGATAGTGATGCGGCTGGCGCATGACAACGAGATCCTTTCTCCGGACGACGTTCGTCGGATAAGGCGTATCGAGATTGGTGGTGTCCACCGTTGCCGCGGCAATCCCGTCCTCGTCCAAAATCGCAGACTCCTGGCGTGGAAATGCAAAGGAATCCGGTCCGAAGACAGCGCTTTTGCCGTGATATCCCCGAGCCGGGTCCAGCACATTGGCGAAGGCGAAATAGAGATTGTTCTCACCGCCACGCACACGCAAGGCATGCCAGTGATAGGGATCGGCGCCCTTCGGGATCGGATAGTTGTGCGGAATTTTCGTGCCGTTGTGGCTGCCGGTGAACGTGCCTGCGATGGCCGATGGGCAGGCAACCACGTCGCATCCCATCAGAGACAGCGAGCGGATGGCTTCCGGATAGAGCGCGTCATGGCCGATCGCCAGGCCGACGCGGCCGATGGCAAGATCATAGACTTTCCATTCGTCGCCAGCCGTCGCCCAGCTGTCAGCAACGCCGAGATGTGTCTTGCGGTAGCTGCCCACAAGCCCCTCGGGGCCGGCAAGAACCGCGCTGTTATAAACTTTGTCGCCATCCGCTTCGGCAAATCCGGCAACAAGATAGAAACCGAGCTTCATCGCAAGACGCACGAAGGCAGAGACTGTCGGGCCACTCAGCGGCTCGGCCCGGCTTCCGGGTGCCTCCAGCCCCGTCAGCGACAGTTCGGGGAAGACAAGAATGTCGGGCGCTGCGGCCGCCTTTGCCTGTGCAGCCATGGCGCCGATGCGGGCGAGATTGTCAGCGACCACGGCCGTTGGTGCGAACTGCGCGACCGCCGCCTGCGAGGTGCGCCCGCGGGGGATCGGCTGATAGCCGTAAAGACGGAAATAGTCGCCCGGGTTCCAGGTAAAGCTGTTGGTCATCATGTTCATGTACAGTTCCGGCCGCCGGGCCTTGAACACCGGTTCCGATAGAACCTCCCGGCGGCGGGCGCGGGCGGGATCGATAGTGCCGTAGGCGATACCGTCGCCGGTATCGATCGAGGCCGACACCGTTCCGTCCGGCTCGATCAGGCAGCTGCCACCGGAAAACTGCACGGTACGCTCCAGTCCCCAGCGGTTGCTTTCGATGACGTAGCAGGCATTTTCGAAGGCACGGTTGATCCAGTAAGGCGCCGGCGTGCGCTCCTGCAGCCAGTTGGAGATGTGGCAGATGACATCGGCACCTGCCAAGGCCTCCAGCCGCGCCGTTTCGAAGAAATGCAGATCCATGCAGACCAGCATGGAGATACGGCCGATCTGCGTTTCAAAGACCTCATGGACGATATCGCCATTGGCGGCCCATTTCGGTTCGGCGATGTAGGGGTGTGACTTGCGATGCCGTCCCACCACGCCGTCCGGTCCGATCAGGACGGCGGTGTTATAATAAAGATCGCTCGCCGGGTCGACTTCGGGCATGCCGATGACGATGTAGCAGCAGTGCTTGGCGGCGATCGTCTGGAAAAGATCGGTGGTCGGGCCGGGGATGGTTTCGACGAAAGGCTTCACTTCGGCCCGGTCAAACCAGCAATATCCGGTGGTGCCCATTTCAGGCGTGACAATCAGGCGCGCGCCGGCTTGCGCGGCCTCTTCGCAAAGCGCTGCAAGACGGCTGATATTACGTGCCTTTTCGAACATGGTCGGTTCGAACTGGATAGCCGCCGCGGTATAGCTCGGTGTCGATGTCATGGATGTTCCTATTGTCTGGATGATATGTGCCGGCCGCTTCAGACGGCCATATGCCGGTGGACAAGTGTGTCCGAAAGCGTGTCGATGGCGCCCGCCGCCACGACACGCCCTTTCTCCAGCATGGCAAACTGGTGAGATGCCTGACGGGCGAAACTGACGTTCTGCTCGACAAGGATGACGGTCATGCCGATCTCGCGGTTGAGGCGGATGATGATCTTTTCAATCTCCTCGACGATAGAAGGCTGGATGCCCTCGTTCGGCTCATCGAGGAGAAGCACCTTCGGGTCGGCGGCAAGCGCCCGTGCGATGGCAAGCTGCTGCTGCTGACCACCCGACAGGACACCGCCCGGACGGTCGAGATTGGCGATCAGATAGGGAAAGAGCTCGTATACCAGCGCGGGAATTTCCCGCTTGCCATCACTGCGGGCAAAAGCGCCCATCAGGATGTTTTCGCGGATGGTGAAATCCGGAATGATCTCGCGCCCCTGCGGCACATAGGCGATCCCGGCCCGGGCCCGCAGATGTGTCGGCGCCAACGCCACGTCGGCCCCTTCCAGCCGCATCTCTCCGGTCATGCGGTCGGTCAGCGCCATCAGTGTTTTCAGAAGGGTCGTCTTGCCGGTGCCGTTGCGGCCCAGAATGCTCGTCACCTTTCCGGCGGGAATGTCGAGGGTGATTCCGTGCAGGATATGGCTGCGCCCATAGTAGCTGTGCACATCTTTCAAAGACAGCATCAAGAAATTCCTTTCGAACCGAGATAGGCTTCACGGACCTTCGGGTTTTGCTCGATATCCTCGACACACCCTTCCGCCAGAACCTCTCCGAGATGCAGAACCGTGATGCGTTCGGCGATTTCGCGGACGAATCCCATGTCGTGTTCGACGACAAGGATCGTATGTCGGCCTTTGAGATTGTTGATGATCTGCGCCGTCTTGCGGGTTTCCGCCTGCGTCATGCCGGCGGTCGGCTCGTCCAGCAGCACCACCTTCGGATCCTGTACGATCAGCATGCCGAGCTCCAGCCACTGTGTCTGGCCATGGCTGAGATAGGCCGCCATCAGGTTCTGCTCCCCGGCAAGGCCGGTCAGAAGCAGCACCTCGTCGACCCGATCCGCTTCGGTGCGTGAAAACCCGAAGCGCAGGTTGGCAAGCACCGATGGGTTCCGGCAGTTCGCCACCTCCAGGTTCTGGCGAACGGTCAGCTCTCGAAAGATGCTGGGGATCTGGAATTTTCGACCGATCCCGGAGCGGGCGATGCGGTGTTCGGGCCAGTTGGTGATCTCCCTGTCATAGACGAAGACTTTGCCCTTGGTGCTGTGAGTCTTGCCGCTGATCAGATCCATCAGCGTCGTTTTCCCGGCTCCGTTTGCGCCCAGCAGCACCCGCAGTTCGCCGTCTTCGACGGTCATGCCGACATTGTTGACGGCCCGGAAACCACCGAAATCGACACTCAAACCGTCAATGGTCAATGCAATCTTTGCCATGTCAGACTGCCTCGCTTTGCTGTTGCAGGACCGGGAACGGCTCATCGCGCTTGCGGCCGCGAGCAAACCGCCGGACCGCGTCATGGGCAACGCCGCCAAGGCCGCGCGGCATGAACAGAACGACCAGCACGAAGATCAGCCCGATGATGGCCTTCCAGGCTTCGACCAGCGCTTCGGTTTCACTGACCTGCGCCTCGATCATGTTGATCAGAATGGCGCCGATGCAGGCGCCGAGCAGGGAAGATCGGCCGCCGACGGCCGCCCAGACGACCATGGTTACCGAGAAGGACAGGTCCATGAAGGTCGGTGAGGCGAATTCCGCCACCACCACATAGAGCATGCCGGCAAGACCGGCGATGCCTGCCGATATCAGGAAGAAGAAGGCCTGATAGAGCGAGACGTCAAAGCCGAGATAGCGTGCCCGTAGCTGATCGTCGCGAATGGCCTGAAGGATCATGCCGGCACGCGTTTCGACCAATAGCCGGGCCCCGATCAGCACCAGGGACAAGGAGGTGGCACAGAGATAATAGGTGGAGCGGCTATAGGGATCGAACTCGATTCCGCCGATCGTCAGCCAGCCGAGATCCGTCAGGCCATTGAAGCCGTTGGTGACAGGTTGAGCGTCGACCACCAGCAGGCGCACCAGCAGCACCAGAGCCAGTGTGATGATCGAGACGAACACGCCGGAAATGCGCTTGCGGAAAACCAGCATGCCAAGCAGGCCGGCAATCAGCACCGGTAGTGCGATACCAAGGATGAGTCCCACCCACTGGCTCTGAAACGGCAGCCAGAGAAAGGAGCCGTTGGTGATGCAGCACAGTTCCGTCGGAGCGCCTGGTTCGGCGTTCCACAGCATGAAATCCGGAACCGGGCTGTCGGAACCCTGTTGCAGGCTGGTCAGGCTCGATAGCTTCAGCGACATGGCGAGCATGTAGGCCCCGAGGCCGAAAAACAGTCCCTGACCGAGATTGAGGATGCCGGCATAGCCCCAGGTCAGCGCAATGGCGACGCCGAGCATGCCGTAGACGAGGTATTTGGAGATGCGATTCAGCCAGAATTCGTCGCCGAACGCCGGAGCCGCGAAGATCACGATGATGAACAGGGCATAGGCGGCGATCTGGAATTTTCGTTCGATGCTCATGTCAGCGTCCCTTGAAGGAAAACAGCCCGCTGGGCTTGACCAGAATGACGAGGATGACGACGCCGAACACGACCGCGCGCGCCAGGATGTCGTTGGTCCCGATGGCCACCAGCGCATTGATCTCGCCGAGCAGGCCCGATGAAAGGAGTGTGCCGAACAGGCTTCCGACACCGCCGGTCACCACGACCATGAAGCCGTCCACAACCATTGTCGTGCCCATGTCGGGAAAAACCGTCTTGAAGCCGGACATCATGACGCCGGCCACGCCCGCAAGGCCCGAACCGAAGGCAAAGGTCATGGCGTTGACGCGCTTGACATCGATGCCGCAGGCCGCCGCCATCTTTGGATTGCGGATAATGGCGCGCACCTGCATCCCCGCCGATGTGCGATAGAGAATGAACCATGTCATGAGCGTAAGGAGCGCCGTGACACCGATGATGAAGGTGCGATAGGCATTGATCTCTGCTCCTGCGAGATGGAGCGTGCCTTGCAGAGACGGCGGCACGGCAACGTTCTGAAGACCTGAGCCCAGTCCTTCGATGTGCACACCGAAGAAGGACAGTCCGAATTCCAGCCGAACGGCCTGTTGAAGCAGCATGGCGATGCCCCAGGTGGCCAAAAGCGTATCGAGCAGCCGGCCGTAGAGCCGCCGCACCACGAGACGTTCAATCAGCAGGCCGAGCAGCGCCGTTGCCACGAAGGCAAGGGGAATGGCGACAAAGAGATTGGCATCGAGCCAGATGCCCGACAACACAGCGACATAAGCACCGACCATGACCATTTCGCCGTGTGCCATGTTGATGACGCCCATGGCGCCGTATGTAATTGCCAGGCCGAGTGCGACTAGAAGCAGGATAGAGCCGAGACTGAGGCCAATAAAGAGAATGTCGAGCATGAACTACCACCGTTGCTAAAAACGGCGGATCGATCCGTAACGCGCTCTGCACGCCCACGGTAATCGCGGTGCGGGCAAGATCTCGAACAGGCCGATCCGCCTTGCCATGTGTGACCCCGGCAGCCGATGGATGCGGGGATCACGTATGCAAAGCGATCAGCCCTTCAGCTTCGCGGCGTCCAGGCCCTTGTCGGTGCAGAACAGGTTGCTCTCCGTCTCGCCATAGGCCGAGTAAGGCAGCGGTTTGATCGGCGCCGGATAGGCGTCCACCACCTTGCTCTGGCCATCGGCCTGCCACTGGCCGATACGCGGCGTCAGCCAGCAATGCAGGTTGTCGGGATCGGTCGTGACCTTACCGCCGGGCGCCTCATATGTCTGGCCGCGAATGCCTGCGCGGATCGCGTCCGCCGAAAGATCACCGGATTTTTCGACGGCCTGCTTCCAGAGAAAGACCTGGAAATAGGCCGCTTCGAGCGAGTGGTAGGTCACAGCCTTCGGATCGTTGACGAAGACCCGGAAGCGATCGATGAAGCTCGTGTTGGCCGGCGTGTCGATCGACATGAAATAGGGGAAGGACGTGTAGCTACCCGCGGCATATTCGGCGCCCATGGCGGCGATCTCGATTTCGGACGTCACCGTCGCGCAGATCGGGATAACCTCCTGCGAAAGCCCCTGGTTCTTGAATTCCCGATAGAAGGCGATAATCGAGTCTCCGACCACATTGGAGAGCACGACGTCGGCGCCGGATTCCTTGATCTTGCTGACCATCACGGCCCATTCCGAATGGCCGAGTTCCAGATATTCGTCGGCGACCCATTCGGCACCGGCCGCCTCGATCAGTTTCTTCGAGACCTTGGCCATTTCGCGCGGATAGACGTAGTTGGAGCCAACGATGAAGAACTTCTTCTTGCCGAGCTTTTCGACGATCCACGGAATGTAGTTGGCGAGCTGCTGGTTCGGCACCGCGCCAGAATAGACGACATTGCGCGAGCACTCGAAGCCCTCGTAATGCGTCTGATAGAACAGCATGGCGCCGCGTCGTTCGAAGATCGGCAGCACGGCCTTCCGGCTTGCCGAGGTGTGGCAGCCGAAGACCGTGGTGATCTTGTCTTTGAGGACCAGCTTGGAGGCTTTCTCGCTGAAGGTTTTGGGATCGGAAGCGCCGTCTTCGATGACCACCTCGACCGGGCGGCCCAAAACGCCGCCGGCCGCATTGATCTCGGCCACGGCCATCATAACACCGTTGGCCAGGAGTTTTTCCGCGACGGAGAGACCTCCGGTCTGCGAGTAGAGCGCGCCGACCTTGATGGAATCCGCGGCAAATGCCCGGCCGCCCAGTGCCGGAAGTGCGAGCGCCGCGGATGCGGTTGCGGCTGTCTTGAGAAATTCACGTCTGTTGAACACCATCTTGGTTCCCCTTTTTTGATTGGCGCACACGACCGCAGCGCCTGCCGAAGGGACAGGCCGCAATACGGGAAATATGGATAGAGGTCTGACGTCACTGTCAGCAGACAACAAAAAACCCGCGAGGCTTGTCAAAGCCTGCGGGCATCCTTGCCACCAAAGCATCACGGCTTTACCGCATGCAACACCGATACATGGCTTCGTTCGGGAAGGGATGTATCAGAGGCGTTTCAATCGAAGCGCAACAAAAACTAATCATGTTTTTGGGGCATGCGCAAGAGGTGTTCCGCGTTGATGATCGAATTGGCAATGTCGTCGATCGGCACGCGCCGGGCCATCGCCTGCTGGCGCATCTCCTGGTAGGCTTCGCTCTCGCTGGTGCCGCGGCTGGCCATCAGGATGGCCTTCGCGCGGGCGAGTTTCTGGTCGCCCAGAACCTTGCGCTTGTATTTGCGCGCCTCCTTGATCAGCTTCTGTCGCTCGAGCCAGAGACTGCGGGCAATCGCCAGGTTGGTCAGCAGCCCGAATGGCTTGATAGGCCGCTCAACGATGGCAAGCGCGCCGCTTTCGAGCACGATCTGGAGGGTCGAGGGGTTTTCATAACCGACGATCGCCAGCATCGTCGGTGCCGGATTGGGCAGGGCCTTCAGCAGACGCTCGATTTCGGGCCTGGCCTCGTCCTCCATGGCGAGGAACACCACGTCGGTATCGTGCGGCAGCTCGGCGGGCACTGGCCACAGGACGTTGACCATGCACCCGATGCGACGCAGGTGATCAACGAGAAAATCGCCCTCCGACGTGCGAGGATGGATCACGAGAACCTTCAGATCCCGCAAGTCTCTTAGAAGTGCAAACGACACCCTCGCCCCCTTTCAACGCTGAACGCGGTGCGGTGCCGGCTCGACAAAGTCCGCACGATATTCCCGCATGAATGGATCGGGGGCGACCCGCAGCGAAGGATCATGGACGATCTCGTAGATGCCTTGCGCATTCACGCGAGCTACTCTTGGCCAGAGATGTGTGTGGTTGGTCAGCCGGTCGATCTTCACCACCCCCTGCGGCGCGTCGTACTCTGCTTCGTACAGCGCGGGGAGCAGTTCTTCCAGCCTGTCGCTGCCGGCCCGCCCAAGCGCCGCCGCATAGAGATAGACCTGGAAATAGGCGGCTTCCGCCGGAGCTGTCGGCGGCATATCCCTGCCGTAGCTCTTTTTATAGGCGGACACGAAAGCGCGGGCGCGCGGCGTATCGAGCGACGCAAAGAACGGGGCAGCGGTGATATGCCCTTCGGCCACGTCGGGACGCATCCGGATCACGTCCGCCTCGCTGGTCGACTGGCTTGAAATCGGCATTGTCGATGCATCGAAACCGGCCTCCTTGAACGCGGTATAGAACGGAATGATGCCGTCGCCGACAATGGTCGAATAGATGACGTCCGGCTGAGCCGCCCGAATATGCGCGATGATTTTGGCGACGTCCTCGGCCTTGAGGTTCAAAGGCACGTAAAGCTCGTCCAGCACCTGTCCGCCCAGCTGCAGGAAGAGATCGCTGATGGTCCGGTTGGATTCATAAGGGTAGACGTAATTCGAGCCGACAAGAAAAACCCGCTTGCCATAGTGCCTGGTCAGGAAGTCCACCAGCTGGACGGAGTTTTGATTGGGTGC
The DNA here is from genome assembly GCF_001687365.1 of Pararhizobium polonicum. Lineage (GTDB taxonomy): Bacteria > Pseudomonadota > Alphaproteobacteria > Rhizobiales > Rhizobiaceae > Pararhizobium > Pararhizobium polonicum. Next base: position 75,100 of record NZ_LGLV01000006.1, on the reverse strand, counting down.
TGCGCCTGTATAGATGCAATGCCGGGAATATTCGAACCCTTCGTAGAGCGTCGGATAGAACAATAGCGCGTCGCGCGCCTCGATCACCGGTAAAACCGCCTTGCGCGTGCTCGACATGTGGCAACCGAAAACGACCCGCACCCGATCGTCGTCGCAGAGCCGGACGGCGAGTTCCTTGTAGAGGTTCGGTGTCGATCGCGGATCGTAGGCGACCGGCTCGATCCGTTTGCCGAGAACGCCTCCTGTGGCGTTGATTTCGTCAATCGCCAGCAAGGTTGCTGCCCGTTGGGTTCTTTCGATGGCCCCGGTCACTCCCGTTTCGGAGAAGAGAACGCCCACCCGCCAGCTATCAGAATCCATATTTGACCACCAAAAAATAAAAAAGCTCCCGCCCGTTTCCGGTCGAGAGCTACCCTGCTCATGGAATAACAACAGCTCGTTGGAGCCTGTATCTCATGATGTCAGCTTCTTTGGCGCCTGACAATCCCTCAAGCAGGGCGCGCATCGGCGTTATTTCGCGGGTCCTCGATCAGCTCGGCATCGCAGCCCCGTCATGGCGATCGTCGCCGTGGGCGAGTTGGTGTTGCCGCAGGTGATCGCACTGGCGAACAAAATGGCTCCGATAATTTGGGCCATACTGACGAAGCAGGAAGATTATCGAGACCCCGCGATGGCCCGATTGGGCGCATGATCGAACAGAAGGCTCACCCGACCACACGTCAAAAGACCCTGAAAACGGCCTATGCGACGATCAAAGGCTTCAAGGTCATGTGCGCTTTGCACAAAGGACAGGCTGCGATTTTCAACCTAACGGGCGATATTCGTGGAGAAGCACGTATTGTTGAACGTGCTTTCGGCATCGTACCAAGCGCGCTGACGGAGGCGGTAGGACTGCTCGCTCAGAGTCTGGAAAATCGCGGGGCTGTCAGGTAATCGACGTCCCGACCAACGGTCATTATGGCACAAATGGAAATGTGCAACAGAGCCCTCAGCCCCCCTGCATATGCGATGATCTGACGGAATATCTGAACAGCCGCAGAACGGTACACACGCGTGCTACTGGACGCGATCCCGCATCCGCAAGCGTTTAAATCCACTTCGGGCCATCTGGGACCGCGTGCAAGCCAAAGATCCAGTCGATGCGCAGCCCTCCAGATGCACAGAAGTTCAGGTCGATACCTGTTTCAGGCGTTGGGCTATCTCTTCGCGCGCGTATTTCACCAACAGTTTTACCAGGCGCTGCTGGGGACGTGCTACGGAACTGATTGCGGCAACGTTAATCTGCAGGCGGGGTCTGAACGGACGAATCTGCATGGCCCCGTGCGGCCGACAGGATGCCGTCAACTCGTCGATGATAGCGACACCAACCCCCTGTTCGACGCAGTACAGAGCCACGTTCATGAAACGCACGTCGATGCCTGGATTGTAGGCCACCCGGCTTTTCTCAAAGGCTTCCTCGACCAGTTTGCTGATACGACTGCCCGAGCCGGCCTTCATCAGGGTCATGCCGCCAATATCCAGAGGGGTGACGAACTGCAGCTCGCCGAGTTCGCTGTCACGCGGAAAAGCGCAAACCATGTTCAGTGTCGCGAGCGGGTTCTGCTCCAGCGTCGGCCTTGGATAGGGCTCCATGGCGAAGCCGATGTCAGATACGCCGGTCTCGACGTAATTCAGCACGGTATCGAGCCGATGCGTTTCGAGCGCGACTTCGACGCCCAGGTGATTTTTCAGAAAGCGGGAAATCACCTGCGGCATGAGCGACTCCGAAAGCTCCGCTGTCGCCGCCACCCGGATGCGGCCTTTACGGCCGGCCTTCAGATAGGCGGCCGTTTGCATGACGGCATCACGCATCATGAACAGCGATTCCGCTTCAGCGAGAAGAACCTGCGCTTCCGGCGTCGGAACCAGACGATTGTTGATCCGCTCGAACAGCAGAAAGCCGAGCGAAGCTTCCGCGCTTTTGATGGAATTTGAGACCGCCGGCTGCGACATCCCCAGATCTTGGGCGGCCGCGATTGTCGAATGCGTCCGAATGACCGCCGCCAGGATTTCCAGTTGCCGTAAGTTCACACCTGACACCCCTCAAATAAAATCAACATAATCAGCAGATTGTATTCATCTAACCTATCAAATCAACCGATAAAATAATTGAAACCGATATTGCCATTCTTGGGACCCCGGCCCTATTATTGCCTTGTAATTCAGCACAAAAAGTTAGTGCCTAAAATTTAACCTACCCCGAAAAGCGTGACCGAAATCATGAATCTCCTGGCCGGCGTCAAAATCCTCAGTTTCAATCACTTTCTGGCCGGCCCGCTCGCAGCCCAGACAATGGCGGATCTGGGAGCGGATGTCATCGCGATCGAACCCGTCGAAGGCGCATTCCAGCGCAACTGGGCAGTGGCGGACCATTTCGTCGAGGGAGACAGCGTCAATCATATCGCCACCGGTCGCAACAAGCGGAGTATCGCGGTCAATCTGAAAGATCCCGGAGGGGTCACGGCAGTCCGGAAGCTGGTCGAAAGCGCCGATGTCGTCATGGAGAACTTCCGGCCCGGCACGATGGAAAAACTGGGGCTTGGCTACGAGACGCTGAAGGCGATCAATCCCGGCCTTATCTACGCGGTGGCGACCGGCTTCGGCACGGATGGCCCGTATCGCGATCGCCCCGGCCAGGATCTCCTGCTGCAGGCGATGTCGGGCCTTGCCGCCCGTACCGGCCGCTCCGATGGTCCGCCGACGGCGATCGGCGCCGTCATCATCGACCAGCATGCCGCCTCGCTCTACTGCACGGCGATCCTTGCCGCCCTCTTTGCCAAGGCCAAGACCGGCCAAGGCCGGCTTGTCGAGGTCAACCTCTACCAGGCGGCGATCGACCTGCAGGTCGAGCCGCTGACAGCCTGGCTGAATGGCGCGTCCTCGCCCGCCTCGCGTGGGCCTGCCGGGATCGCCTCGTGGTTCTCGCCCGGCCCCTACGGTATCCACGCCACCGCCGACGGCCATCTCGCCGTCTCGATGGCCACCCCGAAAGCACTCGGCGCGGCGCTCGGAATTACCGCGTTTGAAAGCTTTACCGATGGAGACAGCTTTGCCCGGCGCGAGCAGATCACGCTCACAGTGGCCGAAAAACTGAAGGAGAAGCCGACAGCAGAATGGCTGCCGTTGCTCGAAGCCGACAAGATCTGGCATGCGCCCGTTCAGGATTACCAGGATCTTCGGGCCGATCCGCAGCTCGTTCACATGGGCGCCTTCAAGACGGTTGAGGGTGCCTACGGCGCACCCGTGACCATGGTCATGCACCCGGCCCGCTACGACGGCCAGTCGCCGGATGTCAGACTGGCGCCGCAACGCCTCGGCGCCCAGACCCGCGAAGTCCTCAGCGAAGCCGGCTACAGCCAGAGCGAAATCGAAGCGCTTGTCGCAACCGGCGCAGTCGGAGCGAACTGATGGCTGGCTCGCTGAATATAGGCATGAAGGTCGTCAGCCTCTGTCATTACCTGCAGGGACCTGCCTGCTGCCAGTATCTCGCCGACATGGGCGCAGACGTCATCAAGATCGAACCGCTGAAGGGCGCCTTCGAGCGTCACTGGTCGGGCGGCAATTCCTGGGTGACGGATGTCAGCGCCTTCTCGCTGGCAGTCAACCGCAACAAGCGTTCGATCGCCATCGATCTGAAGTCGGAAGAGGGCCTTGCCATCGCCCGCGAGCTGATCACCGGCGCCGATGTTCTGGTCGAGAACTACCGGCCAGGCGTGCTCGACCGTCTCGGCCTCGGCTATGAGGCAGTGCGTAAGATCAACCCCTCCATCATCTACGCCTCCGCATCCGGGCTGGGTGCAACCGGCCCGGCGGCCAGCCGGCCGGGCCAGGACCTGCTGATGCAGGCCCGCTCCGGCCTCGTTGCTGCGACCGGCGGCGGTGAGGAAGGCCCCTCGGTCGTGGGTGCCGCGGTCATTGATCAGCACGGCGGCTCGCTGCTGGCGATGGGCATTCTCGGCGCCTATGTCCGCCGCCTGCAGACGGGCGAAGGCACGCGGGTCGAGTCCAGCCTGTTTGCGGCGGCCATCGATCTCCAGGTTGAGGCGCTGACCAAATATTATGCCGCCCCGGACAGGGCGAGCCGGATCAAGCGCGGCCGCAATTGCGGCAGCTGGTACCACGACGCGCCCTACGGCCTGTACAAGCTCGCCGATGCACACATCGTTCTGTCGATGAACGACGCCGGCAAGCTTGCCGAAGCGCTCGACAGCGACGAATTGCGGGCACTGTCCTCGATCGACCGTTATGCCGAGCGCGACCGTTATGCGGCGGTAATGGCAGCCACCCTTGCCCCACGCGCCTTTGCAGAGGTCGAGGCTGTCTTCAATGTACATGGCGTCTGGTTCGAGCGTGTCCAGTCCTACGAAGACCTGCGCGATGACCCGCAGGCCAACCACATGGGTGTGTTCGGCGAGATCGACGTCAACGGCAGGGCCGCCACGCTCATCAACCATCCGCTTCGCTACGACGGCGCCACGCCACCGCTCCGGCGCATGCCGCTTTATCCCGGCATCGACAGCCGGGAGATCATGACTGAACTGGGTTTGAATGCCGAAAGGCAGGCCGAACTCATCGGAAAAAGCGTCATCGGGCAGGCCGAGCCCGACCGATGACGCCAGCACCATGCCTTCGGGCCAATTGGAAGACAAGATGATAGACTTTTCACTGACAGATGACAGTCGGCTGCTGGTCGAGACTGTCCGCAGGTTTGTCGAGGCGGAAGTGCAGCCTCTCGAAGAAGCCACCGAGCACGATGCCCGCATTCCTCCCGAGGAACTGAAGCGGGTCAAGACCAAGGCGCAGGAGCTGGGTCTGTTCGCCATGAACATGCCGGAAGATGTCGGCGGCGGCGGTCTCTCCTGTGTGGATCATTGTTTGGTCGAGGAAGAGTTCGGCAAGACGTCCGATGCGCTGATCCGCCGCGTGTTCGGCCAGGTCTACCCCATGCTTCTCGCCTGCAAGGACGAGCAGAGGGGAAAATACCTGCTGCCGACCGTACGTGGCGAAAAGATCTGCGCGATGGCGATCACCGAACCGGGTGCAGGTTCCGATGCCGCCTCAATCAGCACTACCGCCGATCTCGATGGCGATGAATGGGTTCTGAGTGGCACGAAACACTTCATCAGCGACGGCGACATCGCCGATTACGTAATCGTCATGGCACTCACCGACAAGGAGAAGCGCGCCCGCGGCGGCATCACTCTTTTTCTCGTCGACAAGGATACGCCCGGTTTCAAGGTCGCACGCAATCAGCCGATGATGGGCCATCGCGGGTATGGCCATGCCGAACTGGTGTTCGACAATTGCCGCATTCCGGCCTCGGCCGTGCTCGGTGAGGTCGGCAACGGTTTTAAGCTGATCATGAAGAGCGTGCTTGAGATCCGTCTGGCGCATATCGGCGCCCGCGCCGTCGGCATGGCGACCCGTGCGCTGGAACTGATGCGCAAATATGCGGGCGAGCGCAAACAGTTCGGCCAACCGATCGGCGAGTTCCAGATGGTCCAGAAGCTGATCGCCGACAGCGCCATCGAGATCTTCGGCGTCAAGATGATGGTGCTGAACGCCGCCTGGGAAATCGACCAGGGCATGGAACCGCGCGACAAGGTGTCGATGATCAAGGTCGCTGCATCCGAAATGCAGGGGCGCGTCGTCGATCGCGCCATCCAGGTGTTCGGCGGCATGGGCTTCACCAAGGAAATGCCGCTGGAGCGCATGTACCGCGATGCCCGCGTGACGCGCATCTATGACGGCACGTCCGAAATCCATCGCATGCTGATTGCCCGCAGCACCATCAAGAACGGCCTCACTCTCTAAGGAAGACATGTCATGAGCGCGCAATCCCCCCTGACGGTCGGTTCGACCTTCTCCTTCCGCAAGACGATGACGGTTGCTGAACAGGCCATGTTCACCGGTATCAGCGGCAATCTCGGCCCGCTCTATGTCGACGCGCGCGCCGCCGAAAAGGCCGGGGCGGCCGGCATGGTCGCCTTCGAGATGGCGGTGTCGGCGCTTGCCACCACCTGCCTTGCCAGGCTCGGCGGTGCCGACCGTCGTCTCGGTGCGATCGAGCTGTCGTTCAAGGCACCGGTCATCGTCGGTCAGTCGATCCAGGCCACCGCCGAGATCATCTCCGTCGAAGGCGATGACGCTGTCTGCAGCATCACCTGCATCAACAGTGGCACCGGCGAAGAGGTCGTTTCCGGCAGGGCCCGCCTCGTACCCTTCGCTAAGAAGGGGTGATCCGATGTATCAAACGAAATCCTTCGACGACCTGGAAGTCGGGGAAAAGGTCACGATCTCCAAGACGATCACTGAGGCCGACGGCGCGCTTTACATCGCCGCGACCGGTGACTTCGGCCCGGTCCATGTGGATGAGGTCTATGCCGGAGCGACACGTTTCGGCAAGCGGCTGGCCCCCGGCATCATGGTGGCTGGCCTCTGCACCAGCATTCTGACGAGCGAGCTCGTCGGCGTGGTCGGTATTTCCATCGAGGACCGCTTCTGGTTTACCGGTCCCGTCGTTTATGGCGACACCATCACCTTCGAGGTGTGGATCGCCGAGAAGCACGAGGAAAACCGCACCATCATCTGGCAGGCAAGTGCCCGCAACACCGACGGGCTGGAGGTGCTGAAGGCTGAGGCTACACTGAAATTCCCCCGCAGGAAACCGGCCGCATGAGGAAGACGATGAAGACACCCAACCTGACGGGCCTGACGGTCGCGACGCTTCTGCCCTATCGCGACGACTTTTCCATCGACTGGGACGATTATGCCCGTGTCCTCGACCATTGCGTAACACCGGACGGCGTGACCGCGGCCCTCGTCAACGGCCATGCCGGCGAAGGTGGCCTGTTGACCGTCGAGGAACGCAGGCAGGTGGTCGAGCGTACTCGCGCCCATATTCCCAACAAGCCGCTACTTGCCGGCATCATTGCCACCTCGACAGTCGACGCCATCGCGGAAGCGAAGATGGCCGAAGCAGCCGGAGCCGATTGCGCCGTTCTGTTTCCGCCAGGTCCGCTCGGAGGTGGAGCCTCGGCGACGTCGCGGGCGCCGGTCGCCTATGTGCAGGCCGTGTCGCAAGCCATCAATATCCCGGTCTCGCTTTTCCAGTACCCTATCACCTCCGGCTATGGTTATTCCACCGAGACACTGTGCGAACTCGCGGCAATAGACGGCGTCATCGCGATCAAGGAAGGCAGCGATACCATGCTTGCCTATGACGAGAACTGGCGCGCCGTAAAGAAGGCCAGCCCGCATGTCTCGATCCTCGCCTCCAACTACAACTGGTTCCTGCCGCAGATGGCCGTCGGCGCAGACGGGATCCTGTCCGGGCTCGGCAGCCTTGCACCGCATCTCTTCGCCGAACTGTGGCTGGCAGCGGCGGCGGGCGATCTTGCGGGCATGCGTGCCGTCAACGACCGGCTCTACCCGATCGTACGGGCGATCTACGGCCCCTCGCCGCTCATCGACATGCACACCCGCATGAAGGCCGGCCTGAAGGCACTCGGCGTCATCCGCAACGCATCGCCGCGCCCGCCCATGATGCCGACGCAGGACGGCATCGCCGAGAATATCGCAACCGTCGTTGAAGCCGCCCGCAAGGCTGGCAACATCCGCCTGTCCTGAGGAGTAGCCGATGCAGGACGAAGCTTTCACGCATATCGTGCGGGTCGATATCGAACCGGAACACGAGGAAGCGTTCAACAGGTGGTATGTCGAGAAGCACTTTCCCGACCTGCTCTCCTGCCCCGGCTGGCTTTCGGCCAAGCGGTTCGTTTCGCTTGGCGGCGGCCCGCGCTATGCCGCCATGTACGAGGTGGCGGGACAGTGGGCCTTCGAGACGCCCGAATTTCTCAAGGTAAAGGGGTTTGGCCCCTTCGAGCCGCACATCAAGAATTTCACCCGGATACAGCTGCATCGGATCGACTGAGCCGAACGGGTGCGATGCATTTCAGGCCGCCACCATGCATTGCGGGTAGTGGCGGCCCAAGAACAACAAAAAGAAGAACGTGAATTCAAGGTTTCACAACTCCGGAGAGAACAACATGATGAAATCCTTATTGCGGGCGGGCACCGTCGCTGCCCTGATGCTATCCCCCGTCGCCGCCTTCGCGGCGTGCACCGCACCGGTCATCAGCGACGACAACCTCGTCGAAAAGGGCAAAGTGCAGCTTTCGATCAACCCAACCAACCCGCCGCAACAGTTCATCGACAAGGACGGCAAGCTGCAGGGTCTCAACGTCGAAATGGCTGCCGAACTCTCGAAGCGCCTCTGCATGCCGGTCGAACTCATCCGCATGGATTTTCCGGCGATGATCCCAGCCGTGAATGCCGGCCGCATCGATGGCATGAATACGGGTATGTTCTGGACTGAAGAGCGTTCCAAGATCATGTACCTGGTCCCGAACGGGCGCCAGTCGGTATCCGTGGTCGTCGCCCCGGACAGCGAGACGACCTATGCCACACCTGAGGAACTTCTCGGCAAGACCTCGGCCGTCGAAGTCAGCACCTACCAGATGAACTGGCTGAAGAAGTTCAGCGACGACAATGTCGCAAAGGGTGGAAAGGCCGTCGAGATGCGCACCTTTCCCACGGCCACCAACGTGGTCAGCACGCTTCTGGCGGGACAGACGGACAATGCCCTCTTGGTAGACAGCGTCGCCCGTGACCTCGTCAGCAAGGGCAGGGTGAAAGAAGCGCTGTCCGGTCTCGGAGCCGCACGCACGGCCATGGCCTTCCGCAACAAGGCCGTTGCGGAAGCGATCGTCAAGGCAACGACCGAGATGCGCGCCGACGGCAGCTACAAGGCTCTCTTCGAGAAGTTCGGTCTGACGCCGCTCAACGACAACGAACCGGTCGAAATCGCCGGCCCGGGCCCGGCCTGATCGCAAACGCTGCCCGTGCGCTCACGATTTCCATGCAATCATGAAGCGCGCGGGCTCAACGCTCTCATCGACCGCGCCGAACACATGTGCCGGACACCAAACAGGAGATGAACGTGCGCTATTTCGACCCGGCTGCATTCGTCGATTACCTTCTCAATTACTTCCTGATGGGCGGCGTCCTGGTCACCATCGGGTTGACCCTGGCGGGCGTCGCAGGCGGCCTTGTCCTCGGCATGATCATCGCGTTGATGAGAATGTCCGAGAACCGTGCCCTCTACGGTTTTGCACGGGTCTATATCTGGTTCTTCCGCGGAACGCCGCTTCTGATCCAGCTGGTGGTCATCTATACCGGCCTTCCGCAACTCGGCATCAAGCTCGGCGTCGTCGGTTCGGCCCTGGTTGGCCTCATCCTGCATGAAGCGTCGTATCTGGCAGAAATCATCCGCAGCGGCTTCATGTCGGTACAGCACGGCCAGCGCGAGGCCGCGCTGGCCCTCAGCGTTCCCAAGCGCACGATTTTCTGGCGTGTCATGCTGCCTCAGGCGTTCCGGTTGATGATCCCGCCATTCGGCAATTCCGTGAATTCGCTTCTCAAGGCCACATCGCTCGCCTCAGTCATATCGGTCGAAGAAATCATGCGGCGCAGCGACATGCTGATGCAGGAGCATTTCCAGATCCTTGAAGTCTATGCGGCGGCAGCAGTCTATTACCTTCTGCTGGTTTCCATCTGGGATCTTGTGCAGCAGCGCCTTGAGCATCACTTCGGCCGCGCCCTGGACCGCAATGCCAAACCCATTCCTGCCAAACGGCACTAATTTCCAGAAAGGCAGGTCAACATGAATTCCGACACCCTATCCGACAGCTCGCAGGCGACCGAGCGTTATGCTGTACGTATGGAAGCCGTCTACAAGCGCTACGGTGATTTCACCGCCCTGGCGGAAGTCGACCTGAAGGTCGAGAAAGGCGAGCGCATCGTCATCTGCGGTCCGTCCGGCTCCGGCAAGTCGACGCTGATCCGCTGCATCAATCACATTGAAAAGCACGACGAAGGCCTGATCTTCGTCAACGGCATCGAATTGCAGCGTGACCCCCGGTCGGTCGACAGGGTGCGGCGCGAGACGGGAATGGTCTTTCAAAACTTCAACCTGTTTCCGCACATGACCATTCTGGAGAACTGCGTTCTCGCGCCCATGTCGGCGCACCAGCTATCCCGCAAAGATGCCGAGGGCCGCGCCCTGTCGCTTCTGGAACGCGTGCATATCGCCGACCAGGCGCAGAAGTTCCCCGCGCAGCTTTCGGGCGGCCAGCAGCAGCGTGTGGCGATTGCCCGCGCCCTGTGCATGCAGCCGAAAGTCATGCTGTTCGACGAGCCTACCTCGGCGCTGGATCCGGAGATGGTGAAGGAGGTTCTGGAAACCATGAAAAGCCTGGTCGGCGACGGCATGACCATGATCTGCGTGACACATGAGATGGGATTTGCCCGCGAGGTCGCCGATCGCGTCGTGTTCATGGACAAGGGCCGCATCGTCGAACAGGCACCGCCCCACCAGTTTTTCACCGCACCGCAGACAGAACGGGCACGCTATTTCCTCGATCAGATCATTCACTGAAATGCGATGCCGGCAGGCAGAGGATCCACCCGCCTTTGCCGGCATCCGCTACAGCCCCTTTCGACGAAGAACGGATATCAGTATGCAACTCGGCATGGCCGCCTGTGTGTTTAGAAGCGTCGAGATCCTGACCGTCGCGCGCCACGCGGGCTTCGATTTTCTGGTCGCCGACATGGAGCACGGCGCCATGTCGCTCGGCGAAGCGGCGACGCTTTGTGTCAGCGGACGCATGGCCGGTTACCCAGTCTATGTACGTGTGCCGAAAGCCTCGTCCGACCATCTGACGCGGGCAGCAGATTGCGGCGCTCAGGCCATTATCGTCCCCCATGTCGACAGCCTTGCGGAAGCGCGCGACATCGTCGACAAACTCCGCTTTCCGCCCCGAGGCAACCGCTCCCTGCCAAGCCCGGTGGCTGCCGCCTCGTTCTGGCCAGTGTCGGCAGCAGATCTGATTGCGGCCTGCGACCGGGATTTTCGAATCTTTGCCATGATCGAGAGCATGCAGGCGCTTTCGGTTGTGGAGGAGATCGCCGCCTTAGACGGGCTGGACGGGCTGATCATCGGCTCACAGGATCTTGCCCAGTCGCTCGGTCATGCCGGCAATCTCACTCACCCCGATGTGGTCGCCGCCTTTTCGCGCGTTGCGGCCGCTGCGCGGGACAATGGGAAAGTCTTCGGCGTGATGGGCGTGCCACTTTCGCTTCTGGCGTCGCACGCCATGGCTCTGGGCGCCTCGTTGGTCGTTGCCACCAACGAGATCAACCTCTTGGCCGAAGCCGCTGTGAATTGTGCCAGAACGACCCGGAAACTGCTCGAAGAAGGAAAAAAGCGTTGACCGCATTGAAGATCACGATTGCCGGCGAAGTCTTTCCCGCCCGGCTGGAAATGCAGAAGGCGCCCGCCACATGCAGAAGCTTCCTGGCGCGCCTGCCGTTTCTTGAACGGGTCATCCATGTGCGCTGGAGCGGACAAGGGGTCTGGATGCCACTGGGCGACATGAAATTCGACGTGCCCTTTGAAAACGCCACGAGCTATCCGTCACCCGGCGAGATCATTCTTTATCCGGGTGGCGTCAGCGAGACGGAAATCTTGCTGGCCTATGGTCGGGTCAATTTCGCCAGCATGGCCGGGCAACTTGCCGGCAATCATTTCCTGACAATCACCGAAGGCCACGACCGTCTGGCTCTGGTTGGCCAGAAGGTGCTGTGGGAAGGCGCCCAGACGATCGCCTTCGAGCAGGCATAAGACGCAATCACGCAGAGAAGGAGCTGTCATGAGCGAACTGGATCTTGCAATCCGCGGCGGGACGATCGTCACCGCGAGCGACATGTACAAGGCGGATATCGGTATCGCCGGCGGCCGGATCGTGGCGATTTCAGACGAGATTACCGGCGCGAGAGAGGAGGTCGACGCCTCCGGCCTCTGGGTCATGCCCGGCGGCATAGACAGCCATGTGCATATCGCCCAGGATTCAGGACCGGGTATCGTCATGGCAGACGATTTCTCTTCAGCCACCGCCTCTGCGGCAGCCGGCGGCAATACCACCATCATGCCCTTTGCCCTGCAAAAGCGGGGGCAATCCTTGCGGCAATCCGTCGAGGATTACCGCAAGGTGGCTGAAAACCAGTGTTTCATCGACACGAGCTTCCACCTCATCATCTCGGACCCGACGCCGGCCGTTCTCGGTCAGGAATTGCCCGCTCTGGTGAAGGATGGATATACCTCGTTCAAGGTCTTCATGACCTATGACGACCTGGTGCTGAACGATCGCGAATTGCTGGACGTCTTCGATGTCGCCCGGCGCGAAAAGGCCCTCGTCATGGTCCATTGCGAGGGTTACGACACGATCCGGTTCCTGGCGGAACGGCTGGAGCAGGAAGGAAAGGTCGCTCCCTTCTATCACGCCGTTTCCCGCCCGGAGATCGTCGAACGGGAAGCCGCGCATCGGGCGATCAGCCACGCACAGCTTGTCGACGTTCCAATCATGATCGTTCATGTATCAGGCGCAGAGGCCATGGAGCAGGTGCGCTGGGCGCAGCAGCGCGGCCTCAAGGTCTATGCAGAGACCTGCCCGCAATACATCACACTGACCGCCGATGACCTCCAGGGCCTCGATATGGAGGGGGCAAAATACGTCTGCTCTCCGCCACCGCGCGACGCCGAAAGTCACCAGGCCATCTGGGAAGGTCTTTCGCAAGGTGTATTCCAGACATTTTCCTCCGATCATTGCCCGTTCCGCTACGAATCCCCGCACGGCAAGCTCAATCCCAAGGCCCGGTCGTCGTTTCGCTGGGTACCGAACGGCATACCGGGCGTCGAAACGCGATTGCCTATTCTGTTTTCGGAGGGCGTTTCCAAGGGGCGGATCACGCCGCAGGCATTTGTCGCGCTATCTGCGACCAACCATGCCCGCATGTACGGGCTCTATCCGCGCAAGGGTTCCATCGGCATTGGTTTCGACGCTGACATCTGCCTGTGGGACCACACGCGCAAGGAAACGCTGCGGCAGGAAATCCTGCATCACGGTGCAGACTATACGCCGTGGGAAGGGTTCGAAGTGACGGGCTGGCCCGTTGCCACATTTGTCCGGGGCAGCCTCGTCTATCGTGACGGACGGGTTCTCGGTCATCCCGGTCACGGGCAGATCCTTGCGCGTGGCATCAGCGAATATGTCAGCCGTCAATAGGCCGCAAATGCACATGCCAACAGCCCAAGGAAACACGATGCAACAGACAGCGACCCCGAACCACGCTTTCGGTGGCGTTTTCGCCGCGACCATCTGCCCGATGGCCCCGACCGGAGAGATCGATACCGACAATCTTGCCAGACACCTGGCAGCAGTAACCGGCACGGACGGGATAAGCGGCCTGCTCCTCAACGGTCATGCGGGTGAGAGTTTCGCGCTGGAGCGGGCTGAATGTGCAACGGTCATCAGGACTGCAAGAGCCATGGGCGGCAAAACCCTGATCGTTGCCGGCATCAATGCCGAGCGCACGGACATGGCCTCAACACTGGCACAAGATGCCGCCCGGGAAGGAGCCGATGCGGTCATGGTTTTCCCGCCGTTTTCCTGGGCGCTCGGTGCGGATGACCGACTGATCGTAGAACATCACAGGGCGGTGGCGGCAGCGAGCGGCCTGCCGCTGTTTCTCTTCCAGGGATCCGTCAGTGCCGGCAAGACGGCATTTTCCGCGGCGGTTCTGGCGCGCTTGCTGGAAATCGAAAGTGTCGTCGGCATTAAGGAAGGAAGCTGGGAAACTGCGGCCTATGACGCCACCCGCAGGCTTTCCAAACGGCTGCGTCCGGACGTCGCCGTCATGGCTTCGGGCGACGAGCATCTTTTCCCATGCTTTGCAATTGGCAGCGACGGCAGCCTTGTCAGCCTTGCAGCCGTCGTGCCGGAAATGATCGTCGCGCTGGAGCGCGCCGTCTCCAAGGGGGATCTGGCCGAGGGGCGCGCGCTCCATGACAGACTTTACCCGCTTGCGCGTGCAATCTACGGTGCACCCGGCCATCTTGCGACGCTCCGCATCAAGACCTGCCTGCAGCTTCTCGATCGACTTCCGAATGTCGCATCGCGTTCGCCCATCACGCAGCTCGAACCGGTGGAAATACGACAGCTGGCCGAGGCGCTCGCCGCTGCGGTCCGTCCTGCGCCTAGATGAATCGTCGGCATCGTAAACTTAACTGCCGCACGTCCATAGAAGAGCGGCAGTTAAGTTGACGACGCCTGCTCCTTGTTTCTCTATCCGACCATAAAACGGATACCACGAGAGCGGTTCTCCCGCGCGGAGGCATCCACAGCATCACTCCACTTTGAAACTCGAACCGTATTCTTTACAAATCTCACGGAGCATCCGTCGCAAGAGGCTTTTGGGTGACGATCTTAATGCGTCGGACAAAACGCGCGCATAGGGCTCCGCTGCAGGTCGGCAATCCAAAATAGAGAAAAGCTGAAGAATAGTCGGGAAAGCCGAACAATGTTGCCCATGAGAGAGCGGCGAACATGCCGGCTCCGCCGCCCGCGATAGTGCAGATCAGCATGCCGCGCTGCATTCTCTTTGGCCACATCCTCCAGGCAATGCCGAACAGCACACCAGCGAAAAGGGCCGGGACAAAACAGAGCAGGTAGAAGAATGGCAGAATGCTGAAGAAATCGACACGGGTACCTCCTAAATTTGCGATGTACAGGAGGTCGATCGGACCGACCACAATCAGCCAGAAGAAGAACGCCACCTCGACGACCAGCGGGCCAGCAATTGCGAAAACAAGGATTGCAGCCCAATCAAAATATCTGAAAATCGTCATCTGACCGCCAGCCACCCATTCCTATTGCATCCTCATGACTCTACCCGAACCGGCAAACGCGCAGGCCACGTCCCAACTCATTCCATCGAGCGATCGTACCTGGACAGAAGCGGAGGTTCTTTTCGCTGATATTCCTGCCTGCACGATCGAATTGCATCCTGCCGGCGTTGCGACCGGTGCGAGATAGAATGAAGGACGGGTATCCTTTGGCCCCGACCAGATCGCCATCCTCGGGGGCAAGTGTCGAGCCAATCCGTGGCCGCAGGCTTTCGACGTCGAAGATGTGCCAATCGACACCGCGCCTGAGAATGAAGTGGGAAAATGCCGCAGGATTGTCGCTCACGTTGCTCTGGGGCCGCAGCGTGCCTCGAAGATGGAAGGCAGACACAGCGATTTCGATATCCTGCTCGTAACCGGCGATGGTGCGCCGCAAGCGCGAATAGTCTTAGATACCCCAATCTTGAGCGCCAAAGCCATTAGTACGGATGCCCTACTGGCTTGCTGAGCCGTCGAACAGAATTGACCTTGGGGCGTCATGACACGCCAGTCACAAAGCTGTCCGACATTCAAGAACAAACAAAGAAGGCGCCTCTCCCGACGTCTGTACCGCTAGTACAGATGACCTAATGGGCATGGCATTGGTTTCCCGATAATCAATTCCAGCGGCTAGACACAGGAGTATGCCGCGTCTCGGGGACTTACAGGGACGCTCTTCCTTTGCGCATGATTGCGCTGAAATTCAGTTTAACAGCGAAACCTGCGTCTTCACGCCCGGATTGCCGCGAACTCAGGGAAAAATCAGCTGGATTGTCCCGCCATACCAAAGGTGAATACGTCATGAAAAAACTGCTTGCTATGGCAATATGCCTTTCTCTGACAGGCTGCGCAGGTTCTCCGATTGGCAATGCACTCGGCAATCAACGCTACCAGACCACCTGGGACATCATGAATACCTGGGTCGGTTCATCGGAAGACGATCTTGTAACCTCGTGGGGCCTACCTGATAGCAGTTATACGCTGTCCGACGGCTCCAAAATCCTCTCATACGAGCATGTGTGGAAAAAAAGCAGTATCCACGCACAGGAGTTCGGGTACAGATCCGCCGGCGATTACCGGAACTGCGTGCAGAAATTCCTGATTGAAAACGGAACCGTCACCAAGTGGGACGCTTCGGGAACATGTAAAAAAGTTCCCGATGGCAGCAAGCTGATTTCAAAAGACATTCCAATCCCACGACCAACACTGCGGTAACGGATGATGCAAGATCTCGCCCAACGCAGCAGGAGACGGAAATGCCAGCTATCCCACGTCGCATATGGCCGATACTCTACACTATGGCTACTGTGGCACTGCTGCCGCTAGCAAGCCATGTCGCGGCAGGGACCGATGCAGTTCTCCCCGGGAGCTCCGTGAAAACAAGAATCCAGGGCATGCTGGAGGAAGTCTATGCGTCTCGAAAGCCGGTTCGTTTCGAGCAAATCGACGTCGACGAAATCGTCCTGAAGCATTTTCCAAAGGGAACCGGAAGGACAGCGGTAAACGAAGCATTGAAGGCTTCCGTCTCCTCGAAAATCACGAAAAATGCGGCTGACGAGCTGGTGGTGCGCGATGACAGGGGCCGAGCCATGCTAGACCCGGATGCCCGGTCCATCGTCATCACCTTCCGGTTCGATGCCGCCGGCACGCTCACAAACGTAAAAGCTATTTATCTCAAGAGCCAATAGGGATCAGCGGGCGGCGCGAAGCCTGCACCGCTTGTGCCGGCTCTGTTGTTTGATCCCGGCATTTGCTGGATCGGATCGATGATGAATCTTTCCGGTTCTATTGTCCATCGTTTGCAGATGAATTCGTAGGGCGTGAGCCCCTTCAAGGTCTTGAGACGGCGACCGAAGTTGTACGCGGCGATGAAGCTTTTGAGATGGGTTCGGAGCGGATCGTGGTCGTCATAGTGGAAGCGCTTGACGGCCGCGTCCGTTATGGTGCGGTTCATGCGCTCGACTTGGCCGTTGGTCCATGGATGCTTGGGCTTTGTCAGCCGGTGTTCGATATCAAGGGCTTGGCAGGCTCGATCGAACGGATGCCCGCGCCAGATAGCCGTCGGCCCTGAACGGTTCCTCGGCAGATCGGCAAACTGGCTGCCGTTGTCGGTCACAACAATCTTGATCTTGTAGGGAACGGCGGCCACCAGAGCACCGAGGAATGCACGTGCCGTCGCTGTGTTGGCCTTGTTGACGAGTTCAGTGAAGGCGAACTTCGAGGTGCGGTCGATGCCAATATACAGATATAGCTTGCCTTCCCCCGTCTGCACCTCGGCGATGTAGAAGACGCCGATCGGGTAGGTTTTGAGCTTCTTCCTGGCAGGCTTGTCGCCCTCGACATCCGGCAAGCGAGAGATGCCATGGCGCTGCAAGGACGATCGCGTCAGGTGCGGGATCGTCGCTTGCAAGCTGTAGAGACAATCATCAAGAGGCAGAAGAGTGTGCCGACGGAAGGCAATGATCATCGCCGCGTCGTCACCGGACAGGACCGTGGACTTCGGTTCGCTTGGACCGGTCGGCAGATCTGCAACCGAGGTTCGCTTCTTCCATTTGGCAACGGTCTTCTGGTTTATGCCGCAGCGCTTGGCAAGCAATCTCAGGTTCTCTTGACTATGTTGTATCGCTCGACGGACCGCCTCTGTCGTCGTGGCGCTGCCGTGAAGAACCCGGCCCATAGTGCCTCCTTCCATTCAATGGATAACATTGCACCATCAAAGTCCGGGATCAAACACCTAGATGAGTTCCCCCGAAGAGGCGTGGTCCATTAACGCCGAAACCTGCCTTACATGATCTGAGAAACCGGGACCGAGACGGAATGCCTTTGTCCGCGGGTAGGGCTCGGAAACATCGACCGAACCAATGAGGCGGCCGGGTCGTGCGGCCATGACGACAACGCGGTTAGACAGATAGACGCTCTCGGTGGTGCTGTGGGTTACCATAACAATCGTACAACCAGTCTCACTCCAGATGTGCAGAAGATCGTCGTGCAATCGCGCCCGGGTGATTTCGTCGAGTGCGCCGAATGGCTCGTCCAGCAGGAGGAGTTGCGGCCTGGTAATCAGCGCACGGGCGATAGAGACGCGCATCTTCATACCACCAGAGAGTTCGCGCGGGTAAGCGTTGGCGAAAGTCTCCAGCCCGACCATGGTGAGACAGCGAATAACCTCAGATGCCAGATCCGCGGCGGAGCCCCGCAAGGTCAGTGGCAAAGCGACATTTTCTGAGACCGTCGCCCATGGCATGAGGCTTGGTTCCTGGAACACGAATCCGATCGAGCCAGCGCCGACAACCTGTCGACCATCGCCCGCCAATTCCACGCGACCCGCTGTGGCATTCGCCAGACCCGCAAGAATATAGAGAGCCGTCGACTTGCCACAGCCGGAAGGTCCGAGAAGACTGACAAACTCACCCTTGCCGACTGTAAGGTCCATTCGGTCGATCGCCAGTGTGCCGTTCGGATAGCGCTTGGTCAGGCCCTCGAGCCGGGCAACAATGACAGCGCTATTTTGCCTGCGTTCTTCAAGCCTCATCTTTCAACTCACTTTCATGCCAATGACCGAGCAGGGTCGAGGACAACCGGCTCATAGCGTGCCAGAGCACAACCCCGAACCCCGCAAGCAGAAAGAGCGCGGCAAACATCCGGGGGACGTCGAGCATCGTGCTGCTTTGGATGATCGTCCACGCAAGGCCAGTCGAGGTTCCACTGCCGGCGACGAATTCCGCCACGACGGCACCGATGACCGACAGTCCCGATGAGACCCGGGCGCCGGACAGAATGAAGGGCAATGCCGCCGGCAATTGCAGGCGCAAGAGCCGCTGCCAACGCGTGGCGCGATAAAGGGTGAAGACATTCTGCAGCCCGCGGTCGACGGATTTTATCCCGACGACGGTGGCCGAGAGCATCGGGAAGAAGGCAACCAGCCAGGACAGGATCAGCAGCGCAAGCCAAACCTTGGAAAGTCCGACCCAAATGATCACCAGCGGCGCGATCGCGATGATGGGCGTTACCTGGAGCGCCACAGCGTAAGGCCAGATGATCTTTTCCACCGTCCGGAAGAGCGCGATCAGAATGCCGAGGACGATCCCGCTTATCGTCGCGAGCACGAATGCGCTTAACGTCACCAGTGCAGTGTTTCCAAGCGCGCGCATCAGTCCACCGGCATTCGTCCATAACGATTGGAAGATGACGCTCGGGGCCGGGAGAACATAAGGCGGGATACCGCGCCAGCGCACGAAGACTTCCCAGGCGATGAGGAAGATCGCGCCGGCGATCGGGGGTACGAACCGATCGAATACCAGGTCGAGCGAACCGGTTACCCCGTCCGCGGTGATGACGGCCGCAGGCACCACAGCATCTTTATGTTCAGATATCGTCATAGGCTCGGCCTTTCCGCCCAACCTAGTGAGGCTGCTTGAACTGCTGCCGCGAGATCGAACAGGCGCTCCTCATCATGCCAGCGCGCCACGAGCTGGATGCCGACGGGAAGGCCTTCTGAAGTGAACCCGCACGGCACTGATATGGCCGGGTGTCCGGTAAGATTGAAGGGATAGAGCGCGGCGGCCCAGGCAGCATAGTCTTCACCATGGACTGGACACTGCGCGGCGGCCGGCCCAGGTGACCGTGTAAGGCTTGGTGTGGCGATCACGTCCACATGCCGGAACGCATGTTGCACACGGCGGAACAGTGCTGTACGCGCCTCTTGAGCCTGCGCGAGATCCGCCGCACTGAAGGACATGCCGAGGTCGGCGATGTTTCTGAAGGTCTCACCCCACATTGACCGCGCCGATGCGCCGAGCTGGCGCAGGCGTCCGGCATGGCCGACAGCACCGATGACCCTGTAGATGGCATGCGCGCCATCGAGAAGCTCCGGCTCAAGATCCGGTTGCAGGCACGCGCCGGCACGCTCCAGAACGCCGAGTGCGGCGCTGCAGCGGTCGCTTATCTCCGTCTCGACAGGATAGCCGCCCGGATTTGCGAGCCATCCGATTCTGGTCCCTTCGAGATTACCGCCACAGCGACTGACATCAGCGACGCGCGTCAGCGATGAAAGAGCATCGGTATCTGTCGGGCCGGACATGATCGCGTACATAGCCACAAGATCCTCGACCCAGCGCGCCATCGGCCCCATCGACGAATAGTTGCCAAAGGTGTCTGGGAAACTCTCATGCGGGATACGGCCAACGGTGGGCTTCAATGCCAGAGTGCCCGTGCAGGCTGCGGGGCAGCGTAACGATCCGCCGCCGTCCGAGCCGACGGCAAGAGAGCCGATACCCGCCGCCAATGCCGCTGCGGCACCACCGCTTGAGCCCCCCGGCGTAAGCTCCAGCGACCAGGGATTGCGGGTGACGCCGTGAAGGGCGGAATGCGTCGTGACTTCATGATAGAATTCCGACGTTGCAGTCTTGCCGATGAGAACAGCGCCGGCCGTCTTCAGCCGCGCCCAGACGACATCGTCTCGCTCCGCAATGATGTTCACCATCGATAACGATCCGAGGGTCTGCCTGTCGCCGACTGTGGCGATGCCATCCTTCACGGTCACCGGCACACCGCAGAGCGGCCCGGGATCCGCCCTCCGGGCAATCTCCACGTCAATGTTGCGGGCATCTTCCAGCGCGCGCTCATAGCGCGGTACCGCGATGCAGTTGATATCCGTCGTTGTGTCCTTGGCGCGCTGGATGGCCAACGCGACGAGCGCCTCGGACGAGATACTTCCCTCACGCACCATCGCTGCCTGCGTGAGGGCGGAAGCGTATAGTAGGTCGAGCCCGGCGAATGCAGGTTGTGCCTGATCGCGAAGCATGGCGTTCACTTCAAACCCGGAAGATAGGAGAGCGTATAGGCTTTCCTGAATTCCAAGTCAGCTGGATAGACGCCTGCCTTCACCATGTCAGCGAAAAAGTCCGCCCAGCGCGTATCCGTCATCGCACCAACGCCCTCGCCGCTCTCATTGGAAACGATATGGCGGTCCCGCATCTCGTTGATCGAGGCCTTCCAAAGTCCCTCGCCATAGGCGGGATCGGTGTTGATCGACGTCGCGAGCTTCATCGCGGGTGTGTAATCGCCAGTCATGCAGCTCTTCCAGCCTTCAGCCGTGGCGCTCAGGAACGCCCTGACGGCATCGGGATGTGCCTCGATATAGCTGTTCATACCAAAGACGGTCGTCGCATAGTTGAGATAGCCGTGATCTGCGAGCAACATGATCACCGGCGGCTGGTCGAGCTGGTTGCCGAGGTAATGGGCGTCCGCCGTGACATAGCCCTGCTGGATCGCGGTCTTGTCGGAGACGAAGACCGCAGAACTGTAGGTGTAGGGCCGCAACTGGTCGTCGGTGAAATCGAAACGGTATTTGAGGAACTGCCAGAATTCGCCGCGGGCAAAATCGGCCACCATCACCGGACGACCTTTGACGTCCTCCAGTTTGGATACCCCCTGCCCTGCATGAGCGACGAGGGTCTGGGGATCCTTCTGGAAGAAGGCCGCGACTGTGACGCCGGGTATACCCTGCTTGACCATATTGAGCGTGGTGAAACTTGATCCCATGCCGAGATCCTGCTCGCCGCCCGCAACCAGCATGGCGGTGTTGATGCCGGGTCCACCAGCCATCAGGTCGACATCGAGGCCTGCCGCCTCGTAGAGACCCGTCGCCTTGGCCTGGAAGAAACCGCAATGCTCGGCCTCGGGCAGCCAACCGAGACCGAAACGGATCTTGTCGAGTGCGGCAGCAGGGCCACTGGCGCCGAGCAGAAGCGTTGCGGCCATCATTGCAAGCCCGCTGACGCGGGTGGTCCTGGTTGACATTGTTGTTCCCCATTCTTGGTGTTGCGCGAGCACGCTACGTCAATAAATGTCCTCTTTACAGCGTCATTTTTGCGTATATATGTCCCATTTTTTGCACCACGAACATGAAGAGGGACAAACCGATGAACCAAAAGACCCTGCGGTTTCTCGAACAGGTCTCCCGTTACGGATCGATGCGGAAGGCCGCCGAAAACCTCAATATTTCCTCGTCCGCGCTCAACCGGCAGATCTTGGCCCTGGAAGAAGAAGTCGGGATGCCCCTGTTCGAGCGTCTTCCTCGCAAGCTCCGGCTGACGGCGGCTGGCGAAGTGCTGGTCGCGCACGCCCAAGCGGTGGAACGCGATTATCGCTCGACGATGGGCCGCATCGCGGCGCTGAAGGGAATGGAAAGAGGCACGATCCGGCTCTCTACCATGGGCGGATTGATCTACGGCCCACTCCTGGCCCTGGCCTGCGAATTCATCCGCCAACACAGCCGCATGCTGGTGCGTGTAGAAATCCAGCCGTCGCCCGAGGCGATCGCTGCACGCGTCATGTCGGGAGAAAGTGATATCGGGTTGGGTTACAACATACTACCCAATCCGGGCCTTCGTATTCTGCAGACAATCGACGTGGAAATCGGAGCAGTCGTTTCCCCAGACCATTCCCTCACACAAAAGTCGGCTCTTCGCTTATCGGACTGCATTCAGTATCCGATCGTGACGGGGACCGACACGATGGCGATCCGCAGCGTCATGGATCATGCCTTCGCCTCTGCCGAACTGCCCTTGCAGCCGACGGTAGAAACCGATTCGATCGAGGTCATCAAACAGTTCGCGATGAGTGGCAGCGCCATCACTTTCCTGAACCCCTTCGACATCAGTGCGGAGATGAAGCGCGGAGCGTTGATATGGCTGCCGCTCGTAGAACGTTATTTCCCCATCCCATCCCTTCGCCTCGTCGTCCGCTCGAAGGGCGTACTGGAGACTGCTGCGGCAAGGCTCGCTGAAAATATCAAGTCGCAGATGAGCGCATACAGCGGATGAATAGGCAGCGCCCACGGGCGCCTTGAACGGAATCGAACCAGAGAGCTTTCGCATACTGCGCGGAATCACGCCGTGTTCCCATTACGAAAAATGGCCGTGCCACGACCTTCGCAAGCAGCGCAGTCTCAGGGTCAAGGTACGAAGTCAAGGGATTGACGGACGACGCGATCGAAACTCGAAATTGCCGCCTGATGAACTAAATGACGTCGACACGCTGGACGCTGGCCTGTGTAAATCTATTGCAGAGCAAGCGCCGGATAGCCATCAGATTGGAAGGCCGTGTCCGCGAAAGTAAGATCTCTTCAGTCTCCGTGTGCTTGTAACGGACTTTCTGTGGGGCCTTCTCACCGTTGTCAGCGCTAGATCTTCAACGTCGCGTATAATCGGGAATAGCTCAACGGTTGCCAGCCACTTTTCCATCGTGCGACCTCCGAAAACCGTACCCGCTCGAATACGATTTGGCTGGCGCTTCCTACCCGAGATTGCGTTCCCAGTACCAGGCGACGTACATGTTCTTACGATCATGCCGTCGCTCCTTGAGGGCAGATCGGATCACACGGATGTCCTCCTTCTCGCAAGCCGCCCACACGAAGGTGTTCTGATCAATGGACGTAATCGCATTTTGGCCTTCCGCCAGGAGAATGCGATCGGCGCGGTCCGGATAATGGCTTCGGTGCAGCCAACGGACCTCCAGCGAATCAGTCGCCGGGAATGACTGCTCTTCCGCCGGGTCCTCAACTTCTATGATTGCTCGCATATACGTGCCCGCCGGAGCTTCGGCAGCAATGCGGGCGATGGCCGGCAGGGCACTTTCGTCACCGATCAGAAGCATGGACGGTGCCAGCGGAAGACTGCCACCCCCTGGCCCAAGAAGCGCAGCCTTGTCTCCGGTCTGTGCGTCGCGTGCAAAATCGGCGCCGGGCGTGGATATCCCAGGCGTCGGGTGTTGCAGGAAGTCGATCCAGAGTTCCTTGCGCTCAAGATCGACCATCCGGATTGTGTAGACGCGTACCAGCAGTTCGTCGTCCCCCTCCGGCCAGGCGATGCGTCCATCCTCGCGAAAACCCGGCCAGACCGGCGTTTTTCCCCTTGGAGGAACCAGCAGGCGGACATGCATGTCACCGCCGACAAAAGGCGTCACATCAGCGCAGGAAAATCTGACGCGGCGCATGCGTGGAGTAACATCTTCTGCGGAGACGACTGTTACTTCATGCAGGTTCGGCAGAATAGGCAGGGATACCGGTTCCGTCCACTTCAACTCCAGCGGCTGGTCGCCGGCAAAGTAAAACAGGTGTTCCGCGATGTCCGTGCGTGCCGCCTGAAGCGATTCTGATGTCGGACACTCAAGCTCGATCAGCAGTTTTCCATTGTCGGCCTGAACTGTCGCAAGGCCGCTCTTGCTTCGCAGAATCGCCAGATCATTGCTCCGCTCCACCTCGGCATGCTCGACAAAATGCTCGCAGATCTCGTCAAGCATCTCTGCGGCGCTGTGGGGAATGGCGATACCCGAGAGCTTGAAGGATTGGACGGCGTTCATGAGCGTTTCTCCTGGTGCCCGGTCACCGGGGCACCTTGACTGGCCATACGGTGGCGGCCGATCGGCAACATGATGGGCCGGGCGGAAATGGGGTCGGTGATGATGCGGCTCTCCAATCCAAAGACTCGCCGAACCATCTCCTCGGTCAGCACGTCTTCTGGTGTGCCGAAGACATGCACGCGCCCGTCCGCCATGGCGACGAGATAATCGGCGTAGCGCGCTGCCAGATTGAGGTCGTGCAGGACCATGACGACTGTCGTGCCCCGTGCCCGGTTCAAGTCTGTCAGAAGATCGAGAACCTCGATCTGGTGATTGATGTCCAGGAAGGTCGTCGGCTCGTCGAGCAGCAGGATATCCGTCTGCTGGGCGAGTGCCATGGCAATCCAGACACGCTGGCGCTGACCGCCGGACAACTCATCGACAGGCCGCTCCGCAAGATCGAACGTTTTCGTTGCGGCGAGAGCGCTGTCGACGGCTTCGTCGTCTTGTCGCGTCCAGCGGGAAAACAGGCTCTGGTGCGGATGCCTGCCGCGGCCGACAAGGTCGGCAACGGTGATGCCTTCGGGCGCGACAGGTGACTGGGGCAACAGGCCCAATGTGCGGGCAAGCTCGCGCGAGGGAGTGCGATGGATCGACTTGCCATCAAGGAGCACTTGTCCCTGTCTTGGCGAAATGAGACGCGACATTGTGCGGAGCAGCGTGGACTTGCCACAGGCATTGGCGCCGACGATCACGGTGATGTTCCCGGGTGATATCGTCAGGTCGAGTTCCTGCAGGATCGCGGTATCGTCATATCCGGCGGAAAGTCCGCTGGCGGCGAGGGAATGTGCAGTCACAGCGAGCCTCCGGTCCGGCTGACACGGACGATCAGATAAATCAGGTATGGTGCTCCAAGAGCGCCGGTCACCACGCCGACCGGATAGCGGCTCGGCAAGAGAAGCTGACCCGCATAATCGCCGGCGATTACGAGAGCGGCGCCGACCAGCGCGGATGGCACCAGCAGCGATCCATTGCCGCGGACGATACGCGCCGCAATCGGTCCGGACAGAAAGGCGACGAAGGCAATAGGCCCGGTGACGGCCGTCGCAGTCGCGATCATGCCGACGGCTGAGACGATGACCAGCATGCGGGTTCGCGCGACCCGGACCCCGAGGGCGGCTGCCGTGTCGTCACCCAGTTGCAGTGCCTCAAGATCGCGGGTGCGGCTGAGCAGAATTCCGCCGAAAAGCACGAGCGCGAGGAGCAAAGGCAGCGCCTGTTCAAGCTGCGCGCCGTTGACACTGCCGGTCAGCCAGCGCATCGCTTCCTGCAGGCTCCATGCGGGGGCGGCCGTGAGGATATAGGCGATAACACTCTGAAGCATGGCCGAAACGCCGATGCCGACAAGGATGAGACGCGTTCCGGCGACACCGTTGCGAAACGACAGTCCGTAGACCAGCACGGCGACACCGAGGCCAGCGACGACCGCAAGCACCGAGACCATGGGTCCCGTCATCGACAAGACGACGATTGCGAATACGGCCGCCGCCCCGGCGCCCGAGGTGATGCCGATAATGTCGGGACTGGCAAGTGGATTGCGCAGCATGATCTGGAATGCAACGCCGCCCAGCCCGAAGCACATGCCGGCAAGGATCGACAGAACGGCGCGCGGCAAGCGCAACTGTCCGACGGTAAAGGACGTGCCAGGCACGGCCTCGCCGAGCAGCACGCGCACGACATCCATCGGGGGCGCGAACGATTGCCCGACAGACAGGGTGATGCCGAAGATTGCCACGACGAGAGCCAGAAGCACCGCAAGCATCATGGAGTGCCTGCGCGCGCGGCGGCGGCGGTTGGTAATAAGGACATTGATCGTGGGCGAGAGAATAGTCACAGCTCCCTCACCCGCTGACGCCGAACGATCCAGATGAAAAACGGCGCGCCGATCAGCGCGGTGACGATCCCGACATCGATCTCGCCTGGCCGGGCGACGATGCGACCAAGAATGTCGGCACCGAGCAACAGGACCGCACCACCCAGTGCGGAAAACGGCAGCAACCAACGATGATCGACGCCGATCAGGTTCCGGCAGAGATGCGGAACCACCAGCCCCAGAAAGCCGATCGGTCCACACACGGCCGTCGTTGCGCCGCAAAGAAGGATAGCCCCGAGCGAGGCGATGGCTCGCGTAGCGGCGACGTGCTCGCCGAGGCCGGCGGCCAGTTCATCGCCCAGAGCAAGGGAATTCAGTTTTCGTGCCGAAAGCAGGCTGATCGCGAAGCCGATGGCGAGAAACGGCAGCACGGGAACAATGCGCTCGTAAGTCGCGCCGCCGACGCCGCCTACCTGCCAAGCGTGGATGCCACCCGCGATATCGCCGCGTGGCAGCACGACGGCGATGACCATGGAGGCGAAGGCGACCGAGGTCGCGGCCCCGGCAAGCGCAAGCTTGAGCGGCGTCGCGCCGCCTCTTCCGAGCGAACCTATCGTGTAAACGAAGACAGCCGCGCATCCCGCGCCGCCGATCGCTGTCCAGATATAGGCATGGGCCGACGACATTCCAAACCAGGCGACGCCAATGACGACGGCAAGCGAGGCTCCCATGTTGACGCCCAGGATGCCGGGATCGGCAAGCGGATTTCGAGTGACACCCTGCATGATCGCGCCGGCGAGTCCGAGTGCTGCGCCTGCAAGCAGCGCCAGGAAGGTCCGTGGAATGCGCAGCGCAACCGCCGCCTGGCCAATATTGTCCTGCACGCCGCAGAGCACCGCAGCAATATCGGCCCATTCGACGTCGCGCGTGCCAATCGTGACCGACAATATCAGGAAAATCGCCAGCACGGCGAGAAGTCCGGCAAACCAGAGGCCTCTCGCCCGGTTGGACCGGGCAGCAGGCAACCAGCGGTGGTCCAATGTCTTGAGGATAGCGGCTTTCATTTCGACTTCTTGGCCGCCTCGCTCAGCAGCGTCACGTAGTCCTTCAAAACCCATCTGATCGACAGCGGCGTTGGATTTGCGGCATTGCCGACGGGATCGTTGCCGAGCATCACTATCGATTCCCGCGCTACGGCCGGCATATGCAGCATTAGCGCGTTGGCTTTAAGAGCGTCGAAAAGCATCCCGTCGCCATAGGTCACCAGAATATCGACATCGTCGAAGTCATCGATCTGCTCGGCGCTTACCGAGCCTGCGAATTTTCCAGAATCCGATGCCTGCAAGACACTTTTCGGCGGCGTGAGACCGAGATCAGCGAAGAATTTTACCCGCGTGTCGTTGGTCGTATAGAAATTGACGATGCTGAGGTCCCATGCGCTGAGATGCGTGATGAACATCGCCGACTTCCCCTTGAGCTCGGGATATCCGTCAAGCGTGCGGGCGATGTCTGCCTCGATGTCGGCAATGAGCGCCTCGCCTTCGGCAGCCATGCCGAGACCAGCGCTGTTGAGGCGGATCATCTCGCGCCAGTCGGTCGACCACGGCGCCTGCGGATAGGCGACAACAGGAGCGATCTGGCTCAGCGTATCGTAATCCGCCTGGCTCAGGCCCGAGTAAGCAGCCAGGATCACGTCGGGACGGGTCGCCGCGACCGCCTCGAAATCGATGCCATCTCCCTCGTCGAATAGCAGCGGCATGTCGCCCTTCAATTCCCCTAGCCGAGCGGCCACCCATGGCAGGATACCGTCTCCATCGTCATCTCCGAAGTTGGCACGCGCCATGCCGACCGGAACGATGCCGAGCGCGAGCGGAACCTCGTGGTTCGCCCAGGCGACGGTCGCAACCCGTTCCGGCTTCTTCTCGATGATCGTCGTGCCGAAGGCATGTTTTATGCTTATCGGATACGAGGCACCTTCCCCGGCCAATGCGGTTCCCTGCGTGGCAATCCAGACACAAGCTATCATGGCCTGCACGGCGAAACGAAACAGCTTCATCGCCATACTCCATCCAACAATATAAGTTGACCCCAACTCTCAGCTTAGTTGCGCGGCGTCAACGGCAAAGCCACCACTATGTGGAAAGTGGGCATAGATTTCCGTGGGATCCTACAAAACCGGGGAATTGTACAATACCGGACAAATACACTCCAGTTAATAGGAGCGGCGGGGATGACGATATCTAGCCGGGAAAGCATGGGGGATTTGGTTCGCCTGTGAGAGCTCAGATGCGATGGCTATCGACGCTCGCGAACCGTATCGGCGGCGCCGATCACCAGCAGTTACGTCAATTTGGATTATGAAAAATGGACATCGATAAAACAGGCGCTCGATCACGACAGGCCCCGATCCGCCACCGGAATGCGCTGCTTTTTACATGCACGGCACTCGTTGCACTTATGCCGGGCTACTCGACTGCCGAGGAAGCCAACGGCGCCGCCACGACGCTGGAGACACTCGTTGTCCAGGGCAGCTCCGGTTCAGGTGTCTTGAATACGGACAATGATTCAAAGTCCGTCGTCGCCACGGAAACGACCGGCGCAGGCAAGATGCCGACAGATATTTTGGAAGCGCCGGCTTCGGTATCCGTAGTCACCTCCAAGGAAATCAAGGAACGCGCCGCCGATAGTGTCGAGCAGGTCGTGCAATATACGGCTGGCGTGGTGACTGACTTCTATGGTTCGGACGACCGTTATGATTATTTCGATATTCGCGGCTTCACGCCCTACACATATCGCGACGGCTTGGCCATCGGCAGGACTTTCGCCGGCGTTCGGGAAGAGCCTTATGCCTTCGAGCGCATCGAGGTGCTGAAGGGAGCCAGTTCGGCGGGCTTTGGAGCAGCTGAACCCGGCGGGTCGGTGAATTATGTCACGAAAACGCCGAAGAGAGAGCGTTTCGGCGAAGTTTATGGCACAGGCGGGTCATTCGCGCACAAGGAGGCCGGGTTCGATTTCGGCGACAATTTCACAGAGGACGACACTCTATCCTACCGATTGACCGGCAAATTCCAACGGTCGGACGCCGAATATGATTATTCTCAGGATGATGAGAACTTCATCATGGGCGGCCTGACCTGGCGCCCCAGCGACGCGACAAGCTTGACATTCGTTTTCGATCATCTCGACAAGGATGGCGTTCCAGGCAGCGGCGGCCAGCCGCTCGGCACGGACTTCGACAGGGACAAGTTCTTCGGCGAACCGGATTATTATTTCAATACCACGAACCGTAATGTCTACAGCCTCATGTTCGACCACGATTTCGGCAACGGACTGAGCTTCGGCTCCAATGCCCGTTACAGCAAATCGAACACCGCGTTCGGTAGCGCCTATCTCTCCAATACGCGAACGGATGGTTCGAACCTCGCAGACCGATACTTCTTCGGCAGCGACACGACGAACGAGCAGTTCATTATCGATGCGAACCTGGTTTACGAAGCGAATTTCAACACTGTGGAAAGTCGCACGCTTGCGGGTGTCGAATACAATAATTTCGAATCGCAAAATTACGGTCTTTATGACCCCAGTGCTCCGCCCATAAACTGGTTTAACCCGATCTATACGGGTGGGCCAATCTCGACGGCGCCTAATTACGGAACGGCAAACGACCAGAAGACCAAGGCGATCTATCTGCAGCAGGATCTGACCTTCTTCGACAAGCTGACGGTGAGCTTGGGTCTGCGCAATGACTGGTTTGATCTCGGCCAGACGGACCTGTTCTCGAACGTCGCCCAGACGGATGATCATAGCGAATTTACCAAGCGGATCGGCGTCAGCTACAAGATCTCCGAGGAACTGGCGACCTATGCAAGCTATGCCGAATCCGCAGCCCCTCCTGGTGTCGGGACGGATCCGACGACCGGTAAGCAGTACGAGGTCGGGATCAAATATCGGCCGGATGCCTTCCCTGCCCTGTTTACCGCGTCGGTCTATGACCTGACGAAGGGCGACATCACCGTCTACGACAGCGTCACCTATCTGCCACAAACCGTGGAAAAGGTCAGGCATCGCGGCTTTGAACTCGAGGCCAAGGCGGAGGTAACGAGCAATATCGGTGTGATTGCCGCCTATAGCTACATCGACTCCAGGATCGATGAGCCCGGCGGCGCCAATGACGGCAACCGTCTCATGCGCGTGCCCAAGCACGCGGCTTCTGTATGGGGCACCTATACAGTGGAGGGACAGGGCGCCCGCGGCGACATGACGTTTGGGGTGGGCGCGCGCTACACGGACTCATATTTCCTGGACCTCGGCAACACCGTATCCTCGGACAGTGCTGTCGTGTTCGATACCGCTTTCACCTACAAGGTCCAGGCAAACACGACCTTTCAGCTCAACGTCAAGAATGTGTTCGACGAGAAGCATATCGCCAGCCAGGATAGCGGCGGGGTTTATTACAACCCAGGTCGTGTTGTTCTGGCGACACTTCGCCAGAGCTGGTGACCTCTTCTCCCGCCCGCGAAAGCGTTTGGCGGGAAATTTCAGGGCTGCTGCAGCTTTCGCCAGGCGGCCGGTGTTTCGCCAGCCACCTGGCGAAATACCTTGGTCAAATGCGCCTGATCGGAAAACCCGAGTTGTACGGCGATACTGGCAACCGGAAGATCACTTTCGCCAAGCAGCTGCTTTGCCTGCTCGATCCGTTTGGACAACTGCCATTGCAACGGTGACTTGCCCGTGGTGTGCTTGAACACGCTGGCAAACCAGCTTTCCGACAGATCGACCGTTGCGGCCATGTCGGCGACGGTCATCCGATAATCGCCAAGCCTCTCGATATGAGCAAGCAGCTTGTTCATCTGCGCCTGCGTCAGTCTGCCGCTAGCCTTTTCGTCCCCGTCTGCCGGAATATCCAGAAGGCCGGTGACAATGCTGCCGACAAGGCTCTCGGCATAGACGGCATGCTTCGACGGGTTTCTGATTTCTTCGGCCAAGAGTTTCGCCAACACTTCTATAGCCGCGACGTCCTGAAGCTCCACCGGACGCCGTATCGCCATCTGTGCCGCAGAACTGCCGACCGAGGGCGTCAAGTACCGGAGCGCCCGGTCCTTGTGCAGATGGAGGTTGAGATGGCTGAAGCGATGCGCACTCTTGCTGCTGGTCCACATCGGCACGCCAGCAGGGACATACACTGCGCGCGCCATCGACCGTGAATTCCGCGCGAAACCGTCATTCCTGTTCGAAATCCGAACATGCGGCGAAACATCGTTGAAGAAAAACATGATCCGTGGATCGTCCGCAAGATAATAGCCGCTGGCACCAACCTGGCTCTCGGCTTCCCAAAGAACGGTCACCATCCCATCCAACTGACGCCACTGAACCGGAGCTGCGACTTGAATCCCTTCAGTTCTCCAGGACATTGTGTGCCAGAAGCTCATGTGCAGCTCGCCCGCCTCTTCGAAATGGTCTGGGGCCTGCGGGTGTACAAACCGGCGCTAAGGCCTCTCTTTCATCACATAAGTTGACTTTATTTCTCATATTACAGATGAAGTGGCAAGCGAATACGAAGTTGGGTCGGATTTAGCTATAGCGTCAGTCTCCTCCCCCAGCAGCAAAGATTTTCACTCAGTCCAACATCTTGGCGGTCTTGAACCCATAAGAACCCTCCGACCAGTTTAATAGGGACCCGCATTCTGGCTGGTGAGTGCTGCCGTCCAAGATGGACTTTAAGCCTTCGTTGGCTATTAAAGCCTCGTCCGATTAATCGGAGGCATATCCTGATGTCTTGAGATAATTCCAGCATTCGGTTCTGTTGCAGAGATTACGGATTGAGCCGAGAGCATTGAAGAGGGCATCAAAGGTTTTTGCGGCTGCGGCGCGCAGGTGCGCCTTGATCTTGGAAAAAGCCATCTCGATGGGATTGAGATCGGGGCTGTAAGGTGGCAGGAACAGGAACCAGGCGCCTCTGTCTTTCAAGGCCTGTGCCGCCTTGGTGCTTTTGTGAACCACGAAATTGTAGAAGATGACAACGTCACCGGGTTCGAGTGTTGGCGCAAGCTGGGTCCGGACATAAGTGCCGAACGCGACACGGTTCATGGCGTGGTGGACAATCCATGGCGCGGTCAGGCCATAACAGCGCAATGCGGCAATGAAGGTCTGCGTTCGCCGATGCCCGAACGGCACAAACATTCGCCACGCAGCCGGACCATCTTCGTGTTCGCGGAAGTTTCGTCAATGAAGACAAGATGATGTGGTTCCAGTCGCATCCTTGGCTGACGCTTGGTAATCCAGACGTCACGGTCCAGCGGCACCGTCGCGCGTGCGCGTTCCGATGCCATCAGGGCTTCTTATATGGGAACCCTTGGGCCACCAGGACACGCGACAACGACGAAGGCGCAACCCGGATGCCATGCGCCCCGTCAAGCTCGCCGGCCAGTTCCGGCATGGTGATGTCGGGCCTGTGCTCGACCTCAGCGATCAGGAAAGGCAGATAGACCGAAGCTTCCCGCTTCCCGGCGGACGGCCTTGCCGCAACGGCACAACCGTGCCGGTCATCGTGCGGCGCCGCAGAAGTTTGATCGCAGCACTCTCGCTGACACAGAAGTGCCGCGCCCCGCTGCCCGCCGCGACTGGCCGCCGTCCACCGTCGACACAACGCGCTCGCGAATATCCAAAGAATGAAACCTGACCATGTTTCACCTCCATCTCAAGGCAATCACAGATCGGCAGAAAACAGACTCCACCTGATCCGCGAGCACCAATTTTCAACCGGTGGCCAATCGACACTTCGGCAATTCGCTGCACTCACCGCATAGGCGTGTCCGGCGATTGCGGCTTCTGCGCCCTTTCAAAAGCTTGTGACAATACCCAAAGTCGCTGCCTAAAAATCGCGCAAAGCATTTAAGAAGAGCTCCAAAAACGCTGTTGAATCCACGCCCGTTACGATTGTGCAGTTGGGAGCCCGCCCAGCGAGATGTCGCTCACTGACGGCTGCAACGACCTGGCCAGCAGCGGCGCCATTGTCTGTGCAGATCGATACGTGCCCGGCAACGGTCGTGAAAATCTTAGGCTCGAGCATCCAGGCAATCGCACTTGGATCATGCAAGCACGGGTCTTTTGCACCGTAATTGATGAGAAGATACGCGGCTTCCAAAGCAACCGGAGTTCCAATTTTCTGGGCTTCGTGGATCATCTCATCGGTCACAACAGCCTGACGGGTCACATCGAGGCCGAGCATAGTGATCGGGATGCCGCTGTCGAAAACGATGGCAGCGGCATGCGGATCAACCGCAAAATTGAACTCGGCGAGTGGTGTGGTGTTGCCTGGGCAAAAGGCGGCCCCGCCCATAAGCGTAATCGTACTCACAAATTTTGGCAGTTCCGGATCGAGGAGAAGCGCCAGCGCAATGTTGGTCAACGGGCCGGTGGCACAGATATGCAGCTGTCCCTCCGCCCGTGCGATCCTCGACAGTTCCGTTGCTGCATGGCCATCGCTCAACGCCATTGTCGGCGCAGGCAGCGCGCTGCCGGCAAGACCGTCAGACCCGTGCATGATCGAAACCTTGCCGCTCGGCGCCATGAAGGGGCGCGCGGCCCCAGCATAAACGGGGATGTCCTGACGACTGGCCAGCTCAAGAATGCGCCGTGCGTTGTTCAAGACGGGTTCAAGACCGACGTTGCCAGCAACGCAGGTGATGCCGATCATGTCCAGCGCGTCGCGTCGCCCAAGAGCAAAGAGCATTGCCAGCGCGTCGTCGGCGCCGGGATCGCAATCGTAGACAAAACGCAGGGCAGTCATAGATCAATCCTTATCGATCAGGAAACGTACGGCGTCGGGCGCCCAGCCGAAGCGGACTGTCTTTCCCACTTCAATGTCGCCTGTTGCGGCGGTGGCGCGGGCGATGATTTCCTGTTCGCCAGCATCGATGATCACACGCATGTCGGAGCCACCATAAACGGTTTCACGCACCCGCCCTTCGCAAAATCCCTCGCCCAGCGAAATCGCTTCAGGCCGCACGACAATTGCGCCGTTTGTGCCGTTTGATGGGCGCGCACCCGAAATCGGCAAAAGCCCGAGCGTGGTTTGCAATGCTCCATCCTTCACCGTGCCACGGATGATCGATGAGACGCCGATGAAATCCGCCACGAACAGGTTCTGTGGCTCCTCGTACATCTGACGGGGTGTGCCGAGCTGGGCAATCTTGCCGTTGTTCATCAGGCAGATGCGATCCGAAAGCGCCAGCGCCTCCTGCTGATCATGTGTCACGAAGATGATCGTGGCACCGGTTTCGCGATGAATGCGCTTGATTTCGATCTGCATGACTTCGCGCAACTTGGCGTCGAGAGCACCCAGTGGTTCGTCCATGAGAATAATCGCCGGATCATAAACAAGGCAACGTGCCAGGGCGACGCGCTGCTGCTGGCCTCCTGAAAGCTGGGATGGCGCCCTGCCGGCGGCGTGGGTCAGCCCGACTGTCTCCAGCGCCTTCGCGACCTTGGTGTCGATCTCCACCTTTGGAAGACCACGCATCTTCAGTGCAAATCCGACATTCTCCACGACGGTCATATGCGGGAACAACGCATAGTTCTGGAACACGACGCCGATATCCCGCTTGTTTACCGGAGCGTGCGTCTGATCTTTGCCATCGATGACGACAGTGCCTGAACTGGGCTCCTGCAAGCCGCAGATCAGTTGCAGAAGGGTCGTCTTGCCTGACCCTGATGGGCCAAGCAGCGTGAGCAGTTCACCCTTGCGGACTTCGAGGTCCACGTGATCGAGTGCAATGGTCTGACCGTATAGCTTGGCCAGGCTTTGAACCTGAAGTTTGATTTCCGGCGTGGTGGCAGAGGTAGCGGACATGTCGGGAGAAATTCCTTTGGTCGTGAAGGGAGAGGCTGGCATGCGCATGTCAGCGAGGCCTTGCCTTTTCGGCGATGACGAACAGCACTGTCACAACCGCCACGATGAAGACCGAAGCCGCGGCCAGGGTCGGAGAAATGCTGAGGATGATATCATCCCACATCTGTTTCGGCAGGGTCTGCTTGACGCCTGCTCCAACGAAAAGCGCGATGGTCAGCTCTTCGAACGAATGTAACAGACCGAACAGGAATGCAGCGACGGCTCCGCCCTTCACGAGCGGCAGAAGCACAAGCCGGATTTGCTGCCAGCGGCTTGCGCCGAGCGTTGCGGCGGCCTGCAAAAGACGCCAGTCGAAACTGCGGAATGTGGTGAGCAGTATCACAAAGACGATGGGCATCGCGGACAGTGTGTGCCCGAGCACGATGCCTGT
Source organism: Pararhizobium polonicum (assembly GCF_001687365.1). Taxonomy (GTDB): domain Bacteria; phylum Pseudomonadota; class Alphaproteobacteria; order Rhizobiales; family Rhizobiaceae; genus Pararhizobium; species Pararhizobium polonicum. The sequence goes on along the minus strand of NZ_LGLV01000006.1, from coordinate 39,723 downwards.
GTCTGTTGCGATCAATCCGATCTTGGCAAGGACGTAGAACAGGGACACACCGATAACGATGTTCGGAACCACCATGGGCAACATGAAGGAGAGGAAAATCAGCCCTCCTGCCTTTCTTTGCGAACGCGCCAAGCCATAGGCGGCCATGCCGGAGATGATCGTCGCGAGAACACCTGTCACAATGGCAATCACTGCCGAGCGTGCTGTCGCCCCCATCCACTGACTGGAACCGATATAGGCCTCGAACCAGCGCAGCGAGAAACTTTTCGGCGGAAATTCAAGGAAGCTCGAGCCCGAGAATGCCATGGGCGGGAAGGCGAGTACCGGTACGATCAATACGGCAATCACCAGCCAGACGAAGACGGTGAAGGTACCGCGCCCCAGACGGGCGGGAAGCAAACGGGCAACGAATTCGCTGAGCGTGGCGCCGACCTCGATGATCAGCCCGCCAATCGCACCGATCACACCGCCACGCCTTGCGACAGCCCCGGTGCCCGATACAGACGACATGCCAAAGAAGCGATCGTAGATGGCGATAGTGATCAAGGTGACGGCCAGCAGAAGGGCCGCAAGTGCTCCGGCAAGGCGCAGATTGAAGAGTTTCTGAACCTGGGTGATCATCATCTGGCCGATCACCGTCTCGTTGGGTGAACCGAGGAGTGCCGGCGTGATGAAAAAGCCGAGGCCCATCACGAAAATCAGAAGACCCGCGGCGGCGACGCCCGGCATCGACAGTGGTACGAAGATGCGCCAGAAAGACTGGCTGCGGCTTGCGCCCATCGTCATCGCAGCAGGAACCAGACGGCTGTCGATGGTCAGCATTGTCGGCAGCATCGTCAAAATGGCGATGGGCAGCATGGCGTGCGCCATGCCGAAGACCACGGCTCCACGGCCATAGAGCAGATTGAGTTCGGCATCGAAACCCATACCTGTCAGCATCTGTGCGACGATGCCTTTGCGGGCAAGGAGCACGATCCAGGCAAAATTTTTCAGAAGGGGGCTGACCCAGAATGGCAAAAGCACCAGCCACATGGCCATGCGGCGCCGACGTTCTTCCATTCCCGCCAGCCACACCGCGATCGGATAACCGACCAAAAGGCAAACGAGGGTGACCTGGGCTGCGATCGCAAACGTGTTCGTCAGGACTTTTACATAGACCCCGGCCGAAAACATCTGCTCGTAGACCGACAGGTCAAAACTGCCGGATTTCGGATCGACGAAAGATTGCCAGATCAGCGCGCCAGCCGGAAGGATGAGCAACAGGGCCATGTAGAAAAGCCCGGGCGCCGATAGCCAGAGGCTATCAAACCTCATGCGCTGTTTTGCAGATGTTTGATTGACGGTCAGTTCAGCCATGGCAGTCCCGTTTGTTCAAATGGCCCGCACCGCTGATGCGGAGCCGGGCCACCCATGTCAGAAGCTCGGCCTCACCTTATAGCAAGGCCGAAAAATCGAGCGGTATTTTCAGTCAGACTGATCAGCTCAGGATCCACTGTTCGAAACGCTGCGTCAGCGCATCCTGGTTTTCTGCCCAATACGCTGCGTTCAGTACGGTCAGGCCTTTGATATTGTCGGGGGCTGTCGGCAGGAGGGTCGCCTTTTCGGCGCTGAGATGATCGTAGGCCTTCATATTGGTCGGACCGCATGCCAGGAGATCCGTGTAAGCTGCCTGACGCTTGGCATCCAGGCACCACTCGATAAACTTACGTGCTAGATCAGCCTTCTCGGTGTTACCAGCAATTGTCCAGCCGTCGATGTTGAAAAGACCGCCGTTCCAGACAATGCCGGCCGGAGCGCCGGCGTTGATGGCGGCCTGGGCACGGGTCGACCATGTGGACATCATGTCCAGCTCGCCGTCCTTGAGGAGCTGTGTCGCGTGGGCACCCGAGGTCCACCAGATATTGATATGCGACTTGATTTTGTCGAGACTCTTGAAGGCACGATCGACATCCAGCGGATACAGTTTGTCGAGAGGAACGCCGTCGGCAAGCAGAGCCATTTCCAGTGTCGTTACCGGGCTGCGCCAAAGGCCACGGCGTCCCTCGAAAGCCTCGACGTTCCAGAAATCGGCCCAGCTTGTCGGAACCGTCTTCATCGTGTCCTTGCGATATCCCATGGCCAGCGCAAAGATCGCGACACCGGCGAATTCAGGCTCAAAGGTGTTCGGTGTAAAGTCCGCCTTGTTGGGAATCTCGATGTTGAGCGGCAACATGTACTGGTCGCCGAGCTGGCGTATGCGCAGAACATGCTCAGGTGTCATCAGTGCAACGTCGAACAGCTTGGTGTCGGTATCGACAGCCATCTTGTACTGCGGGATCGGATCGGGCTCGTTGGTGTTGGTTTGAATGACGACACCGGTCTCGGCGGTGAAAGTGTCGTAAAACGCGACCTTGAAGCCTTCGTAGAAAGCACCACCCATGTCGCGGACGACAAGCGTTTCGCCGGCAAATACCCGCGAGCCTTTCAGAATGACCGGGGCCGCAAGTGCGACGGCAGCGAGACCCGTGGTTGTTTTCATGAATTCACGGCGCGAAAAATTATTGTTCATTTCTACCCTCCGGCGTTGGTTTTGACCTTTATCAGCCTACATTTGCGAACCGCGCTGGTTCGGTAAATTACAATTTTCCGTGCATCTGCTTTGGCACAAGCGAAGCAGCTCGCGCCTAACCTTGGCAAAACCGATTAACTGCGGCAAAAAGGACGTCATCGCATAAAGCGAGCTGTGTTCGCTCAACAAACTCATCAGGACGATGACCCTGATCCATGTTGCCCGGTCCACAAATAACGACCGGCACATCGAGCGCTTGCGCAAACAGCCCGCCTTCCGTGCCAAAGCTAAGACGGCATTCGATCGTTCCGTCCGGCAGACATGCTGCGAATGCCTGGACGGCAGGCTCCTGAATGTCCGTCGCAAGACCGGGATAGCTTCCGGCGTTGTCGACAATGATTGCAGCGTCTGCAAAGCGAGAGCGATGCGGGGCGACAGTTGCGTTTGCAACCTTGCGAATGCTGTCTGCGAGCGCTAGCGGATCATCTGCCGCCATCATGCGGCACTCCATCTGCAATTCGGCATGATCCGGCACAAGATTGACAGCTGTTCCGCCAGTCAGTTTTCCGACATGGACCGTCGCATAAGGGATCGAGTAACCGGCTTCGCGTGGACCGCGGGCCTCGATGTCGTCCTGTAGCCGTCTCAGGCCGGTGATGAAATCCGCCGCCAGATGGAGAGCGTTGAGGGCAAGGGGGGCTTCGGCCGAATGGCGCGCAACACCCTTGATGGAGGCGTGAAATGCCATCTTGCCCTTGTGCCCCAGTCCCAGCTGCATCGAGGTCGGTTCTCCAACCACGATCAGATCCGGGCGAATGCCCCGGGCTGCAATATCATCGAGCATCGGCCGGACACCGACACAGCCTATTTCCTCGTCATAGGAAATGGCGATCCACAGTGGGGCCGTCAGCGTGATCGATGCCAGTCTCTCTGACAGGGACATGATGGATGCGACAAACCCCTTCATATCCGCGCTTCCGCGGCCGAACAAACGCCCGTTGCTACGCGTCATGGTAAACGGCGGCACAGTCCAGTTCTGTCCGGCAACCGGTACGACATCGACATGCCCCGACAACATCAATCCGCCGGGAAGGTCCGGTCCGAAGCGGGCCAGAAGCGAGGCTTTCAGACCGGTAGGATCGGTGAAGCGCTCACAGGCCGCACCCGCGCCGCATAGCGCGGTTTCGATCTCTTCAATCAGCGGCAGGTTCGTATCCGCACTGACGGTCGGGTGTGCGATGAGGCGCTCCAGCCACGCTTCCGTTGGCGTCACGATTTTGCCTCAGCCGCGTCCATGGCGGCGTTGATGCTATCGATGAGATCTGCGACTTCGGTCTCCGGAATGGAAAGACGCAGCCGCCGTTCCAGCGAAGTGAAAATCCCGAAGAACGAATTCGAGCAATGCTGTAGCAGTCGCATCGCATCTTCCGGAGAAATGTTGCAACGTTTCGTCAGGTAGGCGCAGATTTGTTCGCACGCAATGGCGTTCGGCAGCACATAGGCGGGTTGGGTGTCATAGGCGATGCGGCGGAACGGCAGAACAGAAGCGCGTAACGCCAGGTCTACGGTCAGTTTCGGATCTCGTGACGAGGCACCGACGACCAGGCGTGCGCCGACGCCTTCCAGCACCCAGCGCGCCAGAGCCGGGTCCCAGATTGCGAGGTCGGAACCCTTGAGTGTGATTTCGACCTGCTCGCTTTCTCCGGCCTGCAGCATCGGCTTGGCGAAGCCCTTGAGTTCCTGAGGCGAGCGCCTTAACCGTTTGCCGGGAGCCTGCAGATAGAGCTGCACCACTTCTGCCCCTGCGCGCTCGCCAGTGTTCGTCACCGTAAAGGTCACACTGATCTCCTCGCGGAGGCCGATCTCCGATGCGGAAACTTTCAGGTCCGAATATTCAAACGTCGTGTAGCTCAATCCGTGGCCGAAGGGGAACAGAGGCTGGATTTCGCGCATGTCATACGATCGGTAGCCGACGTGAATTCCTTCTCCGTAGATATGCTGGCCATTCTCACCGGGATAATGCAGGAAACCGGGAACGTCGGCGAGGCGCCTGGGGAAGGTGACAGAGAGCTTGCCCGAAGGGTTGACCTTGCCGGTCAGAATGTCGGCGACCGCGCCGCCCATGGCCTGGCCCGAATAGAACGTGACGAGAACGGCACCTACGGCATCGATCCAAGGCATTTCCACCGCGTCGGGGCAGGCGATCACCACCGCGACTTTGTCGGAAGCAGCCGCAAGTGCCGCGATCATTTGATCCTGACCGGGACCGAGAGCCAGTGTGGTGCGGTCGGAGCCCTCACCATCATATGCGCCTTCGGTCGAGGTGTAGACCAGAACCAGATCGGCACTGGCGGCCAGTTTAAGTGTCTCGGCATCGGCTTCCTGCCGGAAGGTCAACTGACGGGCAGAGCCCAATGCCTGCTCCAGTTGTTCAAGAGGCTGATCGACCATCGTCGGTATGGTGGTGGCGCAACCGGAGCCCTGGATCACCGGTGTACCGGCATCGCGGCCAACGACCAAGATCTGGCGCATCTCCGGGCGGATGGGCAAGAGCGCCTCGTTGCGAACCAGCACCATCGAGGCAGCAGCCATCGCGCGGGCTTCGGCGTGGTGCTCCTCGGCGGTATAAACAGAGACCGGTCCCTGCGCGCCGTCGTTGCAGCGGTCGATCAGATCCAGCATGCGGGTGCACGACAGATCGGCCACCTCGGCGGGCACCGCACCCGAATCGAGGGCTGCAAGCAAATCGGCCTTGCGCCGGGGGCTTTCGGGCATGTCGAGATCACCCCCCGCCATCAACGAGGCTGGACGGTCTTTGATCCCGTGCCAGTCGGATACCACGACGCCTTCGTAGCCCCAATCCTTGCGAAGAACCGCATCCAGAAGCCAGGGATCTTCCGATGCCTGAACACCGTTGAGGCGGTTGTAGGAGGACATGATTGTCCAGGGCTTGGATTGCTTGACGGCGATTTCGAAACCCTTGAGATAGATTTCCCGCAACGCACGCTCTTCGACGATACTGTCCATCGTCGTGCGTTCAACCTCGGAATTGTTGCAGGCGAAATGCTTGAGAGAGGTTCCCACCCCCTGCGACTGGACGCCTTCGATAACAGCGGCCGATAGCTTGCCGGTGACAAGCGGATCTTCCGAGTAATATTCGTAGGAACGGCCCGCCAGCGGTGTGCGGCGCAGGTTGATGCCTGGCCCCAAAAGCAGATGCACGCCCATTGCACGGCATTCCTTGCCGAGCAAGGTGCCGAGGCGCAGCATCAACGCCTCGTCCCAGCTGTTGCCCATAGCCGATCCATTCGGAAAGCAGGTGGCCGGTTTCATTTCGCCCCAGGCGATCGACACGTCGCTGGCGCGCTGATTGACCACGGAGAGAAAGGCGTCAACATCCATACCGCCGCGTTCGTCGCTGTCGATCTGCGGGATCGAATAACGCACGCCGTAGGTCCCGTCCGTCATGACAATCGGCTTGATCCCGTAGGCAGGAACGGCTGCGGTCTTCCACATGCCGAAGCCGGAAAGGAGATCAACCTTCTCCTGGTTTGTCATCGCATCGACGATCGTCTCTTTCGGTTGATCGGCAAGCATGGTGTTGTTGGACAAGGGTAATCTCCATGGAACATGACTGGGCCGCTGACTGCGGCGCGGCAACAGGCGCGCACAGTCTCACCGGATGGCCAAAAAGAAAAATAAGATATTCGAAACTGGTGCTTAGAAAAAAGCGAGCCTAGCTTCTAGCTTGGGGTGCTGCGGCGCATGTTCATGATAGGCGCCTCCATTCCCGGCACATAGCTGTTCGATATCAGGCTTTTGCAATGATCTTCGAAGCTGCGCACCATGCGGGTTGAAACCTGTTGGCCGACGCGGATGAGGCCGATGCGCATGGGTTTGTGTTCGCCAGCCAGGCGAAGACCGACAAGGCGCCGGCCATCCAGCGCGGCTTTGTTCTTCGGCCGCACGTTGGCCAGCGTGTATCCGTAGCGATTGCCGACCATGGTGCGGATCACTTCCTGATGCTGGATCTGCGCGGCAATGTTGGGCGTTGCGCCGGCGGCGGCAAAAAGGCCGAGAAAGTAATCCCGTGACAGGGGCAGGTCGAGCAGAATGAATTCCCGTTCCTCAAGCTCCTTGAGTGTGATTGCCGAATGCGCGGCCAATGGATCTGTCTCCGCAACCTGAACGTAAGGCGGCAGTTCTGCCAGTGCCGTGAACTCGAAACCGTCCGGGACAAGGAGATCATACGAGAGTGCCACGTCGATTTCCGCTCGTTCCAGTTTCGCCAGAAGAACGCTGTGATCGGCCACCGTCGGTCTCACCTGCACTCCGGGAAAGGCAGCTTTGAAGCTGTGGCTGACCTCGGGCAAAAGCATGGGGGCGAAGGTGAGAAGACATCCAAGCGACAGCGTGCCCCGGACCTGGTCCGACGCTTCCGATGCGGCAATGTAGAGGTTCTGCCCTTGCTCAATCACCGCTTTGGCCTGTGCAAGGATCTTCTGTCCCGCTGGAGTGAGCGACAGACCCTGAGCGTGACGTCGCAAGAACAGCTGTGTGTTCAGTTCGATCTCAAGCTGCGAAATGGCGGTGGAGATTGATGGCTGAGAAACGTGAATACGCTCGGACGCCAAGGTGATGGATCCAGCCTCGGCGGTTGCTATAAAATATTCGAGCTGGCGGAGTGTAAAACGCATGAGGGACCTGATCAGCGTCATGCCAAAGGCGAGCATGGAATGCGAAGAAGCCATTTGCCAGTCGGAATGGCCGGGCTTGAATGCGAACCCTAACAGTTATCAGTTCGTAAAGCGTAAACAGCGCCCGCCTCCTGGCGGCCCTCATCTTCCATACAAATTGGCGCGATCGAGACCGCTCTGCTTTTGGCGATCCTAATCAGTGCTGCAGGAAATCATAATTTTCTGAACCCCACCCCTTCGATAGATCGGTAGGCAACAGCCGTCAGCGGATCAGCAGGTCCCGGCGAAAAGAGGAAGGGTCAATCTATGTCAGTTGAGACAATCCACACGCTCGTTGTCGGGGCCGGGCAGGCCGGCATTGCCATGAGCGAGCATCTGACAAAGAACGGCGTTTCGCACCTCGTTCTCGAACGGGGACGGATTGCGGAGCGTTGGCGGTCAATGCGCTGGGATTCGCTGGTTGCCAACGGTCCGGCATGGCACGATCGCTTTCCAAATATGGATTTTCCGGGTCATCCGGATGCTTTCGTTCCGAAAGAACAGGTCGCGGACTACTTCGCTGCCTATGCGAAGATGAATGACGCCCCGGTTCGCTGTGGTGTCGAAGTAACAAATGTCGAGCGCCTCGAAGGCCGTCCCGGATTTCGCGTTGAAACATCCAATGGCGTGGTTGAAGCCAGCAACATCGTTGCTGCAACGGGACCTTTCCAGAAGCCGAACATCCCGCCGGTTATTCCCGCAGCCTCCGGTTTGAATCAAATGCATTCCAGCGGCTACCGCAATCCAGCTGAACTGGCGGATGGGGCGGTGCTGGTTGTGGGCGCCGGGTCCTCCGGGGTGCAGATCGCCGAGGAATTGATGCGGGCAGGACGCAAGGTTTATCTTTCCGTTGGACCGCACGATCGGCCGCCGCGCGCCTATCGTGGCCGTGATTTCGTTTGGTGGCTTGGGGTTCTCGGGAAATGGGACGCACAGGCGCAGGCCCCCGGTGCCGAACATGTCACGATCGCCGTCAGTGGTGCTGGTGGCGGTCAGACGATCGATTTTCGCTGCCTTGCCGCCGAGGGCATGGTTCTTGTAGGCATGACGGGTGCATACAAGGATGGAAAGCTGGCGTTCGGCGACGATCTTGCCCGCAATCTCGATCGTGGCGATCAGAACTATCTTTCGCTACTGGATGAGGCGGATGCTTTTGTCGCTCGTAACGGCATTGACCTCCCGGAAGAGCCGGAGGCCCGCGTTCTTGGTCCGGTCGTCGAGTGCGTCACCAAACCGCTTCGTGAGTTGGATCTGCAGCAAGCCGGCGTGACGACGGTCATCTGGGCGACTGGTTTCAGCTCGGACTACAGCTGGTTGAAGGTCAACGCCTTCGATGATGCCGGTCGTCCAAAGCACCAGCGCGGCGTCTCTTCCGAAAAGGGAATCTATTTTCTTGGCCTGCCATGGCTTTCAGGCCGTGGTTCCAGCTTCATCTGGGGCGTCTGGCATGATGCAAAGCACGTAGCCGACCACATCGTCATTCAAGATACCTACAACGCATATTCACCGCAGAGCTGATTGGGATCAGCCCCGCCACACCCACCTTTAATCGCTCTGACGGAGACAAGAATGGCACATACCCGAATCCGCAAATTCAACACCAAAGAGACCTATCCAGAACAACGTCTCGACAACGATCTTTGCCAAGCAGTCGTTGCGCGGGGCACGGTTATTTTTCTGCGTGGTCAATGCCCGCAAGATCTTGATACGGCACAGAATATCAATAGCCATGACCCTGTCGAGCAAACCCATAAGGTGATGCAGAATATTCGCCAACTGGTCGAGGAGTCCGGCGGCAGGATGGAGCATGTTACCAAACTCGTCGTCTATCTGACCGACGTCCGTCACCGCGAAGCGGTCTATCGGACGATGGGTGAGTACATCAAGGGCGTGTTCCCGGTCTGTACAGGTCTTGTCGTCGTGGCGCTTGCACGTCCCGAATGGCTGGTCGAGATCGACGCGACAGCAGTCATTCCCGACTAGTTACGCCAGTTCATCTGCGCGTGAGCTGGTCCGTGCAAACGCGCGGATCGATTGCCCGGGACAAAACAGCCATTCCAAAGGGACAGGATTTCGATATGACGTTTTCCATCGTTGCACGCTGCGCCAATTCCGGCCAATTTGGGGTTGCGATTTCGTCATCCTCTCCGGCAGTCGCCGCACGATGCGCCTGGGCGCGCGCCGGGGTTGGTGCCGTCTCGACGCAAAATATAACGAACCCGGCTCTCGGAACATTTATGCTGGAAAAATTGGCGGATGGAGAGAGTGCGGCCGACGCCGTCTCATCTGCGCGGCACCATGACGCTTTCCCGCAATACCGCCAGCTTCTGGCGGTGGACGCGAATGGAAGATCCGCGATCCATTCCGGAGACAAGGCGTTGGGAATATGGACCTCTGCCTCTGGCAAGGATTGCGCGGCAGGGGGGAACTTGCTTGCCCATGACGGCGTTCCTGCCGCTATGGTCAAAGCGTTTGAAACGTCGACAGGCCCACTTGGTGACAGGCTGATTGCTGCACTTGAGGCGGCCGTGGCCGAAGGCGGTGAGGCAGGTCCCATTCATTCCGCTGGATTGCTTATCGTTGATCGCGAAACCTGGCCTTACGCTGAACTGCGCATTGACTGGCTGGACGATGGTTGCCCTGTGGCCGCTGTTGCGCGTGCGTGGGAAGTGTACAGGCCACAGGCCAACGATTACGTGACGCGCGCGCTAAATCCGTCCAAGGCGCCATCGTACGGCGTTCCCGGCGACGAATAACGTAATGGGTTGGTGCAATGGTTTGGCAGGTTGGCAGAAGCCACAATTGGCGGACACATCCACGCGGCTCTGTTGCACATTTCCATTTTGGTCATAGTGACCGCTGGTCGGGACGTCGATTAGCCGACAGCCTCGTGATTTTCGAGACTCTGAGCGAGCGGTCCTACCGCTTCCGTCAGCGCGCTTGGTTCGATGCCGAAAGCACGTTCAACAATACGTGCTTCTCCACGAATGTCGCCCGTTAGGTTGAAAATCGCAGCCCGTCCTTTGCGCAAAGCGCGCATGACCTTGAAACCTTTGATCGTCGCATAGGCCGCTTTCAGCGTCTTGAACCCTCTCACTGGTTTGATCCGTTGCTTCAGCTTGCCGTGATCAGCCTCAACGACGGTGTTCAGATATTTGACCTGTCGGTGCACGAGCTTTACGAGACATTTGCTTTCGACCTTCAATTGCGCAACGGCAATGCCATAAGCCGGAGCCTTGTCGGTGTTGATGACCGTTGGCTTTTCCCAGTCCTTCAGTCCATTCAAAGCCTTGGCGAGAAAGCGTTTGGCCGCTTTGTCATCGCGTGTCGGGGACAGATAAAAATCGATCGTGTTGCCGATTTTGTCGACGGCCCGGTAAAGATACGTCCATTGTCCACGGACTTTCCCATAGGTTTCATCAACGTGCCAACTTGCTGATTGCGGCCGATGCCAGTGCCATCGCAGCCACTTTTCAATCTACCGCGCATATCTCTGAACCCGACGATAAATCGTGGAATGATCGACTGGTACACTCCGTTCGTTCAGCCCTACACGCCGCCTTGCAGACTCCTCAATAGATTTAACTTTGAAAAATGGACCATCAACCATCAGGCAGGTGACCGCTTGCATAGCGCATCTCCATAGGCTGGTTGCCGGTATCAACTGAAGAAAAGACGCCCCCGCCACATAGATATCGCATGCGATATAGACAAAATATTGCATGCGAATTATGCGACATCAACAGATGAACGCTTCAAATTTATGCAAACCCTAACAAGCTTAGAGAAACTCCAACATCATATGGCTCTGAAAATGCTGGACTTTCACAAATCCGGCGAACTGGCACATTCTTTGCTTTTGTTAATTCGCATGCATCTATTGCATACGAGCCAACAAGCCTGAAGGGAACAGAAAATGCGCATCCCATCTCTTATGTCCCGTGACATCAGCCGACGCGGCTTCCTGAAGGCTGGTGCCGCAGGCGTCGCCTTTGCAGCAACCAATCAATGGTCGAGCGCCTACGCAGACGATCCGAATGTCCTGAATTACCTCTCCTGGCCCGGCAATGCCGATCCTTATCTGATTGCCGACTTCGAGAAAGAGAACAACGTAAAGGTCCGCATCAAGGAATATGTGGGCGGTGACCAGATGCTTGCCGTCATCAATCAGTCGCCTCCTGGCTCGTTCGACGTGGTTCTCGCCGACGCAGAATACATGCACTTGCTGCATGCGTCCGACTTTATTGAAGAACTCGACCCGGACGATTATCCGATCAAGGATTTCTGGCCGGAGTTTCAGAAATTCCCGCTGCATTGGTTCGACGGAAAACTCTACGGCGTCATGACGGATTTCGGCTATCTCGGCCTGTCCTACAATACCAACACCTTCAAGCCGGAAGAGGTGAAGTCCTACGCGGCAATGTGGAGTGAGAAGGCAAAGGGCAAAGTCGGCTTCTTCGACTGGTATCTGCCTTCAATGGGCTCGATCAGCCTGTCCAATGGCAACCTTCCGCCGTTTGATATTTCGGAAGAAAAATTCGACGCCGTCAAGGAAAAGCTCTTTACCCTGAAGCCCCAGGCCTCCGGCTTCTACACCATTGCTGACATCTTCTCCTCCATGACCAACGGACAGGCCCAGCTCGTTCCTGGTATCGGCGAGTGGATCACGCTTGGCCTGCGGCTGAATGGCGTGCCGGTCGACACGATTATTCCGGACGAAGGCGGCCTGCAGTGGACGGAATCGCTTTCCATCGTCAAGGGAACGCCGAAGAAAGACCTCGCTCGCAAGTTCATCCAGTACACCACCTCTCCGCAGGGCCAGGTCAAAATGGCGACAAAGGTCGACAACAAGAAGTCGATCCCATCGATCGCCGGCTGGAAGCTCCTCAACGAAACAATGCCGAAGGATGCCGAAATCCTGCGCCTGCAGCTCGATAAGCCGAACGTCATGGACGAATACAAGGCCAAGAAAATCCAGTTCCGCCAGCTTCCGACCCAGCAGTCGATCGAGGACTGGAACGACGTCTGGAGCGAATTCAAGAGCCTCTGATCCGAACGCTTGAGCCTGGAGAACCCTGGGATGACAGACATCAATGCATCCACGCTGAAGGCTGGCGAGGCGGTTGGGCGCGGTTCATTCCGCGCTCGAACTGCTGCCTCGCCAGCGATCATGCCTGCCATTCTGGGGCTCCCTGTTCTGCTGTGGCAGATCGTGTTCTTCGCAGCCCCGCTTGTGTTCCTGATCGTCGTCACCTTCTGGCGCGTCAGGTCTTTCCGACTGGAGCCTGACTTCTCGCTGGATAACTGGTCGAGAATATTGTTCTCCACCCCTTTCCAGAGGGCCTTGGTCTACACGGGCGAAGTTGCGGCCACCTGCACCGTCCTGACGCTGGTGATTGCGCTTCCCGCCGCCTACACCATTGCCTTCAGGCTCCCCCAAAAAATACGCGGTCTTGCGGTCACGTTTCTCGTCGTGCCGATCTTCTCAAGTTACATGCTGCGCATTTACGCCTGGCAGATCGTTTTAAGCCCCGATGGGGTAATCAACAGCATCGTCAAGTCAGCAGGTTTTACGGGCTTGCCGTTGCTAGGTGGTCAATTCTCGCTTCAGATCGGCCTGCTTACACTCACCCTTCCCGTAGCGATCCTGATCCTTGTGCTCGCCTTCTCGGGCGTTGATCGCACGCTCGTCGAGGCGGCCGAGAACCTCGGTTGCCGCCGCAGCAAGGTCATTCGGCATGTCCTGCTTCCATCCATACGAAATGCAGTCTTCCTCGCCGGATCGACCGCCTTCCTGATGTCGTTCGGCGACTATATCAGCCCGCTGTTCATGACAGGAAGCAAGCCGCCGACACTTTCGATTCTGATTGTCGATACCGTCAAGTCGGGATCGCAGTGGCCCCGCGCCTCCGTCATCGGTGTCACCATGCTGGCGATCCTGGCGCTTGTATTCCTGGCGGCAGGTTTCCTCGGCCGCGACCGCCGGACCCAGAAGGGAGGCCGCTGATGTCCCTGCCACTCATCACCCGCCTGTCGCGATCTCTGCAATTCGGCCTGATCGGCGCAATTGCCCTCTTTATCGCAACCCCGATGCTGGTCATCGCGGTATTCTCGTTCGATGCCAATCGCTTTCCGACGATCCCCTGGGGTGGCTTCAGCCTGCAATGGCACCAGGCCGTGCTGGCAGACAGCATGATCCGTGACGCCTTCCTCAACAGCCTGATTGTCGGTTTCGGGACTGCGGTCATCGCCACCGTTCTGGGGTTTGCCGCCGCCTATATCGACTACCGTTACATGTTTCGCGGAAAGACGCTGTTCGGGCTTCTCGTGGCTATCCCGCCGGCCGTTCCCGTCAGCATCATGGGAATGGCAATGCTTGCATTCCTGTCACGCATCGGGCTGTTCGGTACCGTCGAGGCCATCATCGCCTGTCATGTCGCCATTGCCACGTCCTTTGCCATGGCCATCATCCGGCTTCGCCTTGGCGAATTTTCAAGGGACCTGGAGCCCGCAGCCTGGAATCTCGGTGCATCACCGTTTGCGACACTGTTCACCGTCGTCCTGCCGTTCTGCAAACCGTCCTTGATCGCCTCGTTCTTCCTCTCGGCGGCAGTCTCCTTCGACGAGTTCCTGATCGCCTGGTTCGTCGGCGGCGTCAACGAGACACTGCCGGTGCGCATTCTCAATCTCCTGCAGGGGCAGGTGAATCCGAAGATCAACGCCATCGGCACCGTCGTCCTTATCATCAGCATCGTCCTTGTCCTCGTGGCGCAACGCTTCATAGGCGTTCGTGCAAGCAAGACCGCTTCCTCCAATGCTTGAAAGGCAGAAGACATGTCGAATGCATTCGTGACCTTGGAAAACCTCGATAAACGCTACGCGACCCATCACGCGGTGAAGGCAATCAACCTTGACATCCAGGGCGGCGAGTTCATCGCCCTTATGGGGCCATCTGGCTGCGGCAAGTCCACGACCCTTCGGCTCCTGGCAGGACTGGACCAGCCAACAGGTGGCGATATCCGGATCGGTGGGCAAAGCATGCGCGGCATCCCGGCGTTCCAACGGGACACGCCGATGGTCTGGCAGAGCCTTGCTCTGTTTCCGTTCCTCTCCGTTGTCGAGAACGTGGAATTTCCTCTCCGCATGAAGAAAATCGGCAAACAGGAACGGCGCAAGCGGGCGATGGAATGGCTCGATCGTCTTGGCCTCGGCAGCATGGCCGAGCGCGGTATCGCTCAACTGTCCGGCGGCCAGCGTCAGCGCGTGGCAATCGCACGGTCGCTGGTGACGCAGCCTTCGATTCTCCTGCTCGATGAGCCACTGAGCGCGCTCGATGCTCATCTCAGGGTTCGGATGCAGACCGAACTCTCCCGCCTCCACAAGGAACTCGGGATTACCTTCGTCTATGTGACACACGCACAATCGGAGGCTTTCGCCCTGGCAGACCGGATTGTCCTGATGAACGACGGATCGATACAGCAGACCGGCCGGCCGCAGGACGTCTACCGCGAACCCGCCAACGCTTTCGTCGCCGAATTCATGGGCATGAACAACATCATCAGCGGGAAAGTGTCCGGACACGACGAAGGCAAAGTACGGATCGACGGTCCGCTTGGGACGTTCACGGTGCCGACGAAGACAAATAGTGCCAAGCAGGACAAGGCGAGCTTCGTCATCGCAGCCGATCGCATCAGCCTCTCCTCTTCGCCAACGGGGGGAACGGCTGCAGAAGGTGTGACAGGGAGCGTCATCGGCATCGAATTCGTGGGCTCGACCCAGACGATCTTCTTCGACGTGAAAGGCAAGGAATTCCGCGTCCAGAAGCAACAGCACGAGATCGATGCACTCGATCTGACGCCGGGCAAGGAATTGACGTTGAACTGGCAGCCTCAGCATGCCTGGCTGCTGCCCGAAGCAGCATAATAAACATCCAAGGAAGGAGACCCGATGACCTACAATGAAGACTTCATGCAACGCGCCGTGGAATTGTCACGACAGGCGCTGACGAAACCCGGTACCGAGCCTTTCGGTGCTGTCGTCGTTCTCAACGGAAAAATCGTCGGCGAAGGTTTGAACCATTCCCTCGCAAACTTCGATCCGACGTCACACGGTGAAGTTGAAGCCATGCGCGATGCCTGCCGTCGTCTGGAATGCGTCGATCTGACTGGGGCCGATATGTACACCTCCTGCGAACCCTGCGCGATGTGCGTGGCAACCATGGAGGTCGCCGGCATATCACGCCTGTTTTATGCGGCATCGATGGATCAGGCCGGGAAAGCATTCGAGGGGTTGACGAAGAAGGAACGGCATCCCATCGATGTCGACAAGCTCCGTAAAGCCGCAGGGGCGCTGGTCGGCGAACGCACGATGCCCAGTGCGCAAAGCATGGACGGGCAAGCCACGGAAATTCTGAACACGTGGGTGGAAATGAAGAAGGCAGGAAAATGATCACTCGCAATGCACAGAGCGGCGGGACGGCTCGTTCAGTGAACGACCCTACCGCCAAGGGCAAAGGCCCACCGGCCAACGACGGGACCGCTGAAGGTCGAAAAGCCGCACCCACCTCGCGAACGGAAGCCGTCCAGGACGCACTTCGCCAGGCGATCATGGAACAGAAATTACAGCCAGGCGCACGTCTGCCCGAAGATGCAATCGGGGAAACTTTCGGAACCAGCCGCACCATTGCACGGGAGGCGCTGGGACGCCTTGCCGTGGAAGG
Organism: Pararhizobium polonicum; assembly: GCF_001687365.1. Taxonomy (GTDB): domain Bacteria; phylum Pseudomonadota; class Alphaproteobacteria; order Rhizobiales; family Rhizobiaceae; genus Pararhizobium; species Pararhizobium polonicum. The sequence continues at coordinate 23,720 of NZ_LGLV01000006.1, read as the reverse complement.
ATTGGTTGAATTGAAACCGAACAAAGGCGCTTACGTCGCAAACCCAACGCTTGAGGAAGCCCTCGATACCTTCATGGTTCGCAGAGGCCTCGAATGCACCGTCACCGGTCTTCTTGCCGGAAAGCTGAAGCCCGGCGAGGTCGATGCCCTGAATAGCTTCATCGAGAAGGAACACGCCGTCTCCGGCGTCGATGATCGGGAGTCGATCCGGCTTGCGGGCGAGTTTCACCTGCTGCTCGCGCGGATGACGGGAAACCAGCTTCTCATCCGATATGTCACGGAAGTGGTGTCGCGATGCTCGTTGATTCTTGCGATGTACGGCCGACCCCACTCTGCCGATTGCGGTGTGGACGAACATCGTCAGATCGTTAAGGCGCTGGTCGATGGCGATGCTGCCCGCGCCAACGAACTGATGGATCACCATCTCGCGTCGGTCGCTGGCAGAGCCATGCTTGAAGCGAGACAGGAGCGCGACATCCGCGACCTGCTGGCCCCCTATGCCGCTCGAATAAAAGGCCTCTGACGATGACAGCACAGATTGCTGAAACCCCTGCAAACAGCGGGATGACTTCCTTTGACTTTGCGACGCTCAACGCCCGCGAACGCTACAAGCTGATGATCGGAACGATCATCCCTCGTCCGATAGCCCTCGTCACGACCGTCGATGAACATGGCCGCGTCAATGCTGCGCCGTTCAGCTTTTTCAATTGCCTGTCGGCGGACCCGCCTATCCTGGCGCTGGGCGTCGAAAACAATCCGGACATGTCGTTCAAGGATACCGGCCACAATATTCGCATGACCGAGGTCTTCACCGTCAACATCGTCTCCGTCGCCATCGCGGAAGCCATGCACAGATGCGCAGCGAAGTACCCACGCGGCGTCGATGAACTGAAAGAGGCGGGACTGACGGCCATGCCGGGTGTAAAGGTCGCATCGCCGTGGATTGCGGAAGCGCCTGCATCGTTCGAATGCCGCCGCCACATAACGCTCGAGCTCGGCAAGTCGCGTCAGATCATCATGGGCGAAATCATCTACGCCCATTATCGCGAAGACGCGGTCGATGAACGGCTGCACGTTGATCCGGATGTCATCGACGCAATCGCCCGTCTTGGTGGTGACACCTGCTCCACCATTCGGGACCGGTTCGAAATGTTAACACCGAAACTCTGAGTGGGCCGGTAGTAGATTATGTCAGCGTCGGTCGAGCCCGCGTATAATCTCTCGCCTTGATGAGATTCGAACCAGAGCCCCACAACAATTGCGATTGCTGGTTAATCGGATAGTCGCCACTGTCCGGACATTCTGTGTAAGCGGCCATCCCCGCCCTTGAGCCGATCGTCCCCAACATCACAGGCAATGGACAGGACGCCGGTCTGCACACCATTCCGCCGGGCGGCATGCGAGTGTCGTCGATGTCAGTTCCCCTGAGCAGCAGTCCACAGCAAGATTCACCTTAACTGCTTCTTAGCTTCCTGGCCGTCATCCGCCGTTGAATGCTGACCGTCACGGCCGCCAGACCGGCCATCGTCACGAGGACAAATCCGATATCACGATATGTCGCGGCAAAGCCGAGGCGCGCAATCCACGGCTGGCTCGCGAGAGGCGATATGAAATGTCCGAGAAAGATGGATGCCGTCATGATACCTGCGATACGTCCGCGTGACTGGAGCGGGGCCATCATGATCGTTGTCGACACGATGCTCGGCATCACGACGCCGAGACCGAACCCCATGACGGCAAGCGCGGAAAGGATGGAGGCGATCCCACCGGCCTGCGCCAGAAGCCAGAAACCTGCCGCCATCAACGCCAGCCCCGTCGCCAGGATGCTGGAAACACCGAACCTGGACCGCAATCTGCCGAAGGTGAGAGCTGTCAGCGCCGCAGCCAAATTGAAGCCGCCGATCGCGTATCCCGCATTACTTGCCGCGGCTATGCCAAGCTCGCGCAGGAAGAACGGCAATTGCGAGGGGACCGTATAGAACAAGGCGTTGACGAGGAAGGCCGCCAGTCCAAGCAGAGCCACCAGGGGCCAGTTTACCAAGACCGCTCCATCGTCGACATTGACGGCTTGATATCCACTTCTTACCGGTTCAACGAGGAAAACAGCAGCGGCCGGTAGAATGAGCAGGGCGATGGCATAGATTGCAAAGGGCGCCCGCCAATGAACATCTGCCAGTAGCCCACCCGCCATGACAAACACCACGCCGCCGAGCAGAGTGAAAGCCTGTTGCATTCCCAAATAGCGCTCCCGCGCTGCGCCGTCGAAATAATCGCCAACCAGCGCCGTACCGATGGTCATGATACCGCCGATTGCCAAACCCAAGATTGCACGACCGAGGAGCAAGCCCGTGAGGTTGTCTACGAAAAGACCCGACATGCCCGAAATGCCGTAAAGCAAGATCGAGCCGATCAGAAGCGTCTTGCGGCCAAACCGGTCCGCCAGCACGCCTGCGAGCGGTGCGAACAAAGCCACGAAAACCGACGGCAATGTCAGCACCATTCGGCTCATGATCCCGACATGTGGCGTAGAAGCAAAAGTTTGCTCGATTGCAGGTAACGACGGGGCGATCGTGGTCCCGGCCATGATGGTGAGTGTAGCGATAAACAGCAAAGTCGTTTTGAGGGCCAAGGTTCTATCGGGCATTCTTCTGTCTCCGTGTCGGACGTTGCGGCACGGGACACCCCAGTGTCCGCCGCCACTGGCTGAGCCGGTTGATTGTTATCGTAAACACGGTTCCCGCCGTTGCGCTGGCAACGAACAACCCATCCCCGTTGACCGGCATGCAAATCATGCCGCCGAAACGAGACGGGTCGTCCCAACCTGCTATGATTCCTATGGAGAGTATTCTATCGCGCATGGGGCTCTTCAACCGTGTTTCATTACGTGATACTTCCTCAAGCAAGGTTGAGGTCAATTGCCAGTGACAAAAATTTTCGGCATCCAGGGGCAGGACGACGAGAGCTGTTCAAAACCTGCGCGAAAACCGAACGGAGCCTGAACCTTCGTCTCGTCGCTACGTCATCGTCTGCCGGAAAGTCGAGAATTTCCTGGCGACGGCTGAAACACTTATCCCTATCGCGAGGTAGGCTCCGAGGAGTTTATCCCGAGATGGTGACGTCTGACTTCTCGATGATCACAGAAAATGAAGGGCCGGCGATAGCGCAGGCTGACTAATTCTGATGGCGCTCACAAATTCTCGTGCAACGCGGCCGCCGAGTAAAGCCGGCCAGCAATACTGACCAAAATTTCTATATATTCTTTGGTCAGAAAGCGAAGCCAACATGCCCGACCCAACGTCAGATACCCTCGATCGAATCCACGACCGCATCGCAAAGACTGCGCCGTCCGGGCTCTGGTCGCGCGCGGATTTTCTGGACATTGGCACGCCGAACGCCGTCGAGAAAGCACTTCAGCGGCTCGAGCAGCGCGGCGACATTAGGCGTCCCTACCGTGGTCTCTATGACAAGCCGGGAACAAGCGCGCTGAACGGCAGGATGGTGTTTCCACCGCGTTCCTCCTTCATCGACGCAATCGCGCGGCGCGACAAGTTGCGCGTGCTGGTCGATGGGATGACTGCCGCTAATGACCTTGGCTTAACGGCGGCCGTTCCCGCGCGGTCGACGATCTATGCGGATACCTATCCACGAACGATCGAGATCGAGGCCAATGCCGGCGACCCGAACGCTGCGAAGCCCGTGATCTACACGCTCGACTTCAAGCGCATAGCCGCCAAGACGGCATACTGGGCCCGGCCGGCCATGCGGGTTGTGCAGGCCCTCAACTGGTTTCGTGACGACCGATCAAGTCTTGAACCCGCCGTCAGCGGCATTGTCCGCCATCTGTCACAGAGTTCATACCGACAGGCGACCCTTCAGGACCTGCAGGAAAACGTCCACGCTCTTCCAGCTTGGATGTATCCAGTCGTGAACACCATTATCGCGGAGCTGCCGTCTGCAGATCAAAATGGAAAAGAGGGGCAGGAATCGGGAGCTCAGCATGTATCCAATGTTTCTTGAGATCCTTCGCTCCACCACTGACGAACAGCGAGCGCTCTTTTCCACTGCGGCCGCCAAACTGGAGACGCGTGCCGAAAATATCGAGAAGGACCTCTATGTCTGCTAGGTGCTCGACTTCCTTTTCAATCGGCGTCCGGCCGACACGGCGCGTCTCTATTTCAAGGGAGGCACGAGCCTAAGCGAGGCATATGGGCTGATCCGACGATTTTCCGAGGACATAGATATCGGCATTTACAAAACCGATCTGCATGTTCCACGCGAAGCCGAAATCGCAGCGCTTAAATCCGTGACGCAACAGCAGAAGGTCCTTGCAGAACAGGTTGATGACGCCGCTCGGAAGTATATTTCGGGTCCGCTCAGGGAGGTGGAAGCAGCCATCGAGCAGAATGGACACTTTTCCCTTTCGTTCGGATATGACGCCTATCGGAAGAAGGAGGCGCCAGGCGTTCTCGTCGTCGGCTACAAAAGTGCCTTCGATACCAGTGGCGGATATGTGGAGGCGGCCGTGCGGATCGAAGGCGGCGCCCGATCCGGTTCCGGCCGCGCCGCGCGAAATCCTCCCCTATGTCGCGTCGGAGTTCGGGGAAGACAAGGGGCTAACCATTCCAAACGTGACGACGGTGAAGCCGGAACGAACCTTCTGGGAAAAGGTGCTGATTCTGCATGCGATGACAGAGATGACCGACAAACGAAACGCGGAAGCCGATCCCGCCCGCAAGGTGCCGGATCTCAACCGTTACTCCCGGCACTACTATGACGTTCACCAGATATGGAGTCACGCCGACCATGGCACGGAGACCGCCTCGATCCGAGATCTCGCCGAGGCCAGCCGTCAACGCAAGGAATTGATGTTTCGCGCACCTGACCACCGCTATGACCGAGCCGTGCCCGGCTCCTATCGCCTGGTGCCGACGACCGACATGCGCGCGAAACTGGCTGCCGACTACGAACGAATGTCGAGGATGATCTTTGGCACGCCTCCCACGTTTGAGGAGGTAACGGCAAGCATTGAGGGGCTCGAGAAATTCCTCAACGAAGAACACACTCCTCGGAGCTAAGGGGGGCGGCGGCGCTTCGGTACGAACCCAGCACAGGGTACGCTCAAACTCTTCGGCATAGGAGGTGCTGATGGCAACAAAGATCACCATTGCCGACCTGTTTCCCGGCGACAAAGGTGACCGACATCTCGCCGCGGTGACTTTCGGCGACAATCTGAAGCTTCTTCTCGTCGCTTCATTCGCGGCGGCGACCTGCTCCAGTGAAAACCTCAAACCGCTGCACCATCTCATCGGCCTTGGTGCCAGACGTAAACCCTGTAATCGTCATATGTCCGAGCCCCGTTCGGGCACAACATCAACGATCAGCTAGCAATCTGGAAGGTGGGAGGAAAACACCGCTCTGATGTCCGTTGTCAATGCTCGGGATGCGTGCAACCGGTCGTTCTGACGAATGGAAGTTAATGATGATGATGATCGCGTAGGCAATTGATCAAGGAGTCGATATCGGCCTCCTTGAGTGTACGGTCGTCGATATCGATGAGCGATAGCTTGTCAGCCAGTTCAGCAAGAAGCGTCCGTCGTTCCGGCCGCCGAGTACCATGTTCACCAGTTGCCGTACGCCAACGAGCCAAGAAGTCCTCGTGCCAATGAGGCTCAGGCGCCACAGCAAAAGCGCGGCCGCTCGAAAGCCAATTCAGTTCATGAAGTCCGACGAGCTTGGATTGCCACAAATTCTCCCGGCCCCAGAAAGCGCGAAGAATGACGTCGTTCCGTTGCCGTGAGAGCTGAACAGTCTCGTTGTCCATCGAGAACAGGTTCTTATTGTGCGCATAAAAAATGTCTTCGAATGAACTGGGAAGCCGTCCGTTTGTCGGAGGCGGCTCAAAATTCCACGTCAGCCACAGGAGCCGATACACGTCTCAACCTTCCCAAGAGAAGAGCCGCCGAAGGATGGCAGCTGCCCTTTTCGCAGCACAAAGCAGCTACAATCCAGAAGCGCCGTGCGGGGCCGTCTGATAGCGGGATGCCGGCTTCCCGCTTTGCGTCGCTGCAAAAAGGTCGTTTCGTGCGATATTGAAAGAAGACCACAGCTCAAGATTCTCTACCGAAGGGAGGGTAACAAGTTCACCCTTGTCGAAGCCTGCCAGGGCAGCGTCCACCAGTTCGGTTGTCGACATGACGAGCTCGGGATCAAAAGCCGAAAGCGGAATGCCCGCTTGATCGTAGAACTCCGTGGCGGTTCCGGCCGGCAGAACGGTCTGCACTTTCACGCCGGTGCCAGCCAGCTCTTCCTGGAGGCCACGGCTAAAGCTTAGAACAAACGCCTTCGTTGCACTGTAGAGCGACGTGATCGGCAGGGAATGCAACGCCATCACCGAAGCGATGTTGATGATCGCGCCGCTGTTGCGGTCGACGAAGTGAGGAAGTGCCGCGCGTGTCAACCGCGTCAATGCGACCACGTTCAGTGCGATCGTCGACATCGTATCGTCGTGCGAAATGTCCGCCGTTTTCCCGAGCTTTCCGTTTCCCGCGTTGTTCACGAGTAGAGTGATGCGGCTGTCCGAGCGCAGGACATTTTCGACATCGGCGACATCGGATTCCGCCGTGAGATCGGCTTCCCGGACCTCGACCTTTGATCCATAGAGGCTCGAAAGGTCAGTCGCATGTTTGTTGAGCCGGTCAATTCGCCGAGCCACCAGAATGAGATCATATCCGCGTTTTGCAAGGCGTTCGGCATAGACCGCGCCAATGCCGGAAGACGCACCGGTGATGAGGGCCACGGGCTTTTCAGAGTTGGTCATATTTGTCGCTCCACGTTTTATAATGATCATTAAACAACATCAGTTGACGACGGCTGTCAAACCTTATTTAATGATCATTATGAAACCTAGGAAATCGCCCAGTGGCGGCCGCCCGAGAGAGTTCGATCGTGATGCGGCACTGGAAACCGCGATGCGGCTGTTTTGGCGGCACGGCTATGAAGGTGTCTCCTTCCAACACCTCACCGCTGCCATGGGACTTGCGGCACCTAGCCTTTATGCGGCCTTCGGAAACAAACGCGCGCTTTATCTTGAAGCTGTCGACAGATATGGAAGGCTGCGAGGCGCGACGGATCTCTCCTTCATGGATCCGTACGAGACTGTCGACGAGGCGGTGCTCGCTTTCCTGAACGCAACGGCGCACGGCCTGAGCGATCCGTCCACCGAAGCGGGCTGCATGCTCAACATGGGCATGCTGACAAGTCATCCCGACCACGCCGAAATCGCAGCGGAGCTTTCGGACCGTCGAACGGCCTTCACAGCATTGCTTGCACAGAAGCTGCAGCGCTGGCTGGATCAGGAAGCTGCGGCTGACAAGGCAGTTTATCTTTCCGCGGTCATTCAAGGCATGGCGGTACAGGCCCACGACGGGGCCGGTCGCGAGCGACTTGAAATGCTTGCCAAACTGGCTGTCAGGGCTATCCGATAATCCCACCCTCGCTGCGGAAAGCTGTCTCGCCGTTGATCATGTGTCACCGGCTCCTTTGGAAAGGTAGCGGCCGAACGCTTGCCGTACAAACTGAACTAAACTCTGTTTTGGACAACAATCGCCCCATATAAATCAAGGCCTTCCGGCAGCCAAATCCACGAGGGTTCAATTGGGACAACGCGCCGCTATCTACTACCGGGTTTCGACCGTCGATCAGTCATGCGAGAAGCAGGAGCGCGATCTGACCGCATTTGCCGGTCGCGCCGGTTCCGGCGTCACCGGAATCGTCAAAGAGACGGGTTCCGGCGCGAAGCTAGATCGAGCCGAACGCCGCAAGATCATGGCCCTGGCCCAGTCGAGGCAGATCGATGTCATCCTCGCGATCGAGCTTTCTCGATGGGGTCGCTCGACGATCGACCTCCTCAACACGCTATGCGAATTGGAGTGCTGGAAGGTTTCCGTCATAGCCATGAACGGTATAGCCTTCGACTTGTCATCCCCGCATGGTCGAATGCTGGCGACGTTGCTCCCCGGTATTGCGGAATTTGAACGCGACATCATCAGCGAGCGGGTGAAATCCGGCCTCGCCGCCGCGAGGGCACGCGGCAAAAGGCTCGGTCGACAGACTGGGGAGCGCCCCAAAAGTCCTGGCGCTGATCGCCGAAGGACGTAGCAACCGCTGGATCCCCCGCGACCTTGGCATTAGCAAGAATACCGCCGCTGATATTGTAAAGCGATCTCGTGAATACGGTCTCAAATAGCCATTCGGATAAAATCTCACTGACAGAGAGTGCTAAACTTGGCCGACAGATCGGGCCTGTTTTCCGACCAGCCGTTCCGCGAAAAGCTGAATCAGGCCAGCGAGGACGATGAAAGCCATGCCGGCTAGAGTCATCACGTCAGGAACCTCGCCGAAGAAAACGAAACCCCAAAATGCCGCAAAAACCAGATAGGCATAGTCGAACGTCGCAATGACCTGCGGATGCTCCGATTGATAAGCCCGGGCCAAGCCGATACTGACGCCAAGGATCAAAGCAGCTAGGATGAGAATAATCCGCCATTCGCTGACGCCCATCTCGGTCCAACGACCCAAAAGAAACGGATAGTCATACGCCAATCCGGTTCCTGACCAGACGATGGCAACGCTTGCGATACATCCGAAAGCAAGAAGCATCGCATTCTGCCATAGTGCCATGGTCAACGGCTTTTCAGTTGGGCACTTGGCCCGTGTCAGAACGGCAGCAACCGCATAAAGAAAAGCCGCAACGACCGGGAACAGCGACAATGGCGAGAAGTCCGCAGCCGCCGGACGCACGATCACCAATCCCCCCACAAAGCCCACCACAATGCCTGCCCATTGATGCCAGGCGATCCTTTCTCCAAGAACGATGGCTGACAGCACGACTATGAACAGCGGGCCGATGTAGAGCGATGCGGCGATAACCGAGAGATCGAGCATCGGGATCGCGGCATAGATGGCGAGATACATCAGACCGAGACACAGGCTGCGAAGCGCCACCCAGATCGGCGCGGCAGGCCAAACCGAACCGCGTGCGAGCATGAGCAGCACCGGAATGGCGATGGTCGACCGCAGAACATAGATCTGCCAGAGCGTCATGTCGGCGCTGGCCGATTTCACAAAAGCATCTGTCAGCGCCATCGTAAAAACCGTGAGCAGGATGACGATTACGCCTTTAACGACCGAGTTTCGTTGAGCTGATGCCATGACCATAGTGCCTCCTAGGGGAATTCTTCCCTAATGTCGCTCCCATTGATCATTACGGCTAGGCAGTCTAATTTCATCATCATGTTCGATTATTTTAATCAATCATGACGCGGGCGGAGTTGCCTGGGCTCCAGACCTTCCTGACGATCGCCGAGCTCGGCTCGTTGCGAGCGGCCGCTCGTGCGCTTGGCGTGAACCCGCCCGCGATCTCACATCAGCTCAAAGCATTCGAAGACCGTCTTGGCACGCCGTTGTTCACTCGTAACACCCGCTCTGTAACTATGACGGATGCAGGGAGGGCCTTGTTCATCAGCACGCGGCACCTGGTTGGGGCAATCGAGGAGGCATTGGATACGGCGCGTGATGCGGCCGAGACCAAATCAGGCCAGTTGAGAATCACACTGCCTTATCGCGCCTGGCAGCTGATAATCGCCCCGAAGCTCGCGGCATTCGAAACGGGATATCCGGACGTCGAACTGGAATTCGTAATCAACGAGGCGCTGGTTGATATCGTCTCGGAAGGGTTTCACGCTGGAATTCGCCTTGGCGATCATCTGCAGAACGACATGATCGCTCGCCGTCTGTCGACACCGCAGGACGGCGCATATGTCGCCTCACCCGATTATCTCTCGCGATGCGGATATCCGTCACACCCCAGAGACCTGTTGTTGCACAGTTGCATCCGCCATCGGCAAATTACCTCCGGCCGGATCGCCGAGTGGCGTTTTAATGATCCGGATGGTGAGATTTCCGTGGCGGTGAGCGGGCGGCTGATATTCAACGACCTCAGAACTGTCGTCGACGCCGCTCGGCAGGGTTTCGGTATTGGATGGTCGCTTCGCGCAGGTGTCGAGGAGGAATTGGCACGCGGCGACCTCATCGAAATTTTACCGGAATTCCGAGTTCAAAGACCGGCGTTCTATTTATATTTCCCCAAATCTCTGGCTCGCCTCGGCCTTCTTAGATCGTTTATCGAGCATTTTGCCATTGTCAGCGAAGTTTGAAATCATCAACGCGCCTTAGAGTGTCATTTCGCCCTCAGCCGGAACTGACCCCTTGTTGCCGTGGAATTATGCGGCTGCGGCAGTTTGACATGAACGGCAATCGGCCGGTTGGTTCGTCTGGCCTCGGCGGAAGAGATGCGAACCGGGACCTCTAAAGCTCGCTCAAAAACTTGATCGTTAACTCCGATACTTCGGTCGGCCGCTCTTGCTGAAGCCAATGACCCGCGTCTTGAAGAACATAGGAGCCTCGTAAGTCAGGAACCAAGTTCGGCATTGCAGCGATAATCTGATCCATGCCGGGTATGCTCAGGCCAGTATCGCGCTCGCCGATCATGAAAAGTGCGGGCACTTGGACCAGTTGGCCTACGCAGGCTTGCTGCAGTTCCCAATTGCGATCAAGATTGCGATAGTAGTTCAATCCTCCGGTGAAGCCTGTCAACTCGAAGGCTCTGATCAATTGGTCAAATTCTCGACCGGGTAGCCATGCCGGTAGTCTGGCGGGCGTCGGGAGATTTGCCAGCAACCCGGTGCTCTTCACCACCATTCCGAATGGATTGGGTGTACCGTCGCCCGGCTTACGACGACCCGCTTCGCCACTTGCTGCGAAAAGGATCTTGCGCAGAGTCAAGCTGACGTCGCGCCCAAACTCCTCGTCGGCGAGCTTCGGTTCTTGAAAATACAGCGTATAGAAAAGTGCGTCTTCGGTCTGCGGGAAAATCTTCGATGGTGGCACGGGCGGCTGTCCCATCATCGGCACGCTGAGTGCAACGACAGCACGGAACCGATCTGGTCGCAACAACGCGGCTTGCCATGCAATTGTCGCACCCCAATCGTGGCCGACAACGACGGCCTGTTGCTCACCAAGCGCATCAAGGAGTGCCACCAGGTCGCCGACTGCGTGAAAGACCGTGTATTGATCCAGGCGCTCCGGCGCGTCGGTACCGCCATAACCTCTCATATCCGGTGCAACGGCGCGGTAACCAGCTTGCGCAAGTGCATTGATCTGGTGTCGCCATGCGTATTTGGTCTCAGGGAAACCGTGGCAAAACAGAATTAGCGGGCCTTGACCGGCATCAAGGATGCTCATGTTGATCGTGCGGGTCTGAATAATTGTCTCTTTCACGGGCGCCTCCTGATTGGTTGGCAAGGCAATTGATGGAAAGGCAATCACGAGCGGCGGAAAACTCAAAAACTGACGGCGTCGCATTCGCGCTTCTTCTATCGTGTAACAACATGTGTTACGCTATAGGCTGAATGTCAAGATAGCGTAACTCTTATTGTTGCGGAAAGGTGCACAATGACGACCGATGGTCGGCTTGCCAGAATGCTGCATGTGTTGGTTCACATGGGGCTACTCGGCGGCAGGGAAACGTCAGAACGCATAGCGCAGATGCTCAACACAAATCCCGTTGTTGTGCGCCGCACGCTCGGGGCGCTGCGTGAGCATGGGATCGTTGAATCCGAAGGCGGCCGAGGAGGTGGTTGGAAACTGACCCGGTCACTCGACCAGGTCACGGTGCTCGACGTCCAGCGCGCTCTAACCGAAGGACCCATCCTCGCCGCTCCCATCTCGCGAGATCACCCCACTTGCCCAGTCGAGCGTGCATCCAATTCTGTGCTCGAAAAGGCGCATGCTGCTGCGGAGACCCAACTCATTGCGAAGTACGCTGCCACGACACTCGCGCAGATAGCAAAAGACGCCAAACATAAGGCGTCCGTGACCTCTTAATAGGAAGGTCGCTCTTAGCGCAATCATCGAATAGGCGATAACCGCTAACCGTGGCTCGACCACAGATTTGGTCAATGCGTGAGCAAGACACCGCTTACCGTTTTTCCATTTCGCCGTGATCCACTCAGGCCGAATAAAGTTGATTGCGGACAATTCACTACACCAGATCTGGTGGGCTAGCGCGAAATGAAAAAACGAGCCAAAGCCTGCTGAAACTCAACACTGAGCGCCTCGAAAGGATACGAATCAACGACCTATTTACTCATCTGTCTAGGCTCAGGCCGATTGATTGATCCGCTTTTCTATTTAACGGGGTTTTGATTCACTCATGGCGGGAGGATTTTGCCATGAGTGGTTTGTTTTTGCTGATGCCATCACAGTTCGGCCGGATCAGGCCGTATCTCCCTTTGGCCCACGGTATCAAGCGCGTCAACGATCTCAGGGGCGTCAGTGGAAAGACGCACCGAAGAACTATGGTCCGCACAAGACACTCTATAACTGCTTCATCCACTGGAGCAGGCTCGGCGTCTTCAACCGGACTTTCGAGGCGCTTGCCGGGAAAGCTGGCCAACCCGACAGGCTGATGATCGATGCACCCATGTGAAAGCCCATCGCACTGCAGCCAGCCTGTTTAAAAAGGGCTCTTTCCCGCTGTATCGGACGAACGAAAGGCGGCCTGAATTCCAGGCAGCATGCGATGGATTGAGCCGACCGTTGGTGTTTTTCCTCACCGCAGGCAATGCCCGCGACGATCAGGGGGGCCGGCATCTGCTCGATCGCCGACCCAAAGCAAGGGAGCTGCTGACCGGTCGCGGCTACGACGCCGACTAGGTCCGCACTGGACTGAAAGACAAGGGGATTTCACCCTGCGTCCCCGCTACGCAAAGAAAGCGGCGCCGCCCTGCCGGATACGACAAAATCCTCTACAAGCAACGCTATCGCATCAAGAACATATTCGGCAGGATCAAGGATTGCAGGCGCATCGCAACGCAATACGACCGATGCGCTCACACCTTCCTATCCGCAATCCTCATCGCAGCGACGTGCTGCTACTGGATCGATGAATGAGGCCTGAGCCTAATCAGCTGGAACAGGAGCCGACCACCAGCTTGGACAAATGGCGGGTAGCCGAGTTCGTCGAGCATGATAAAGCCGAGGCAATTGAGGTCGTCGACCATCCCACCCTGCTTGCCATTCCGCGTTTCTGTATCTTATCAAATGAGGCAGGGAAATCATAAGACAAGCTTGAGGTTTTGTGGCCCCCCCTCCCTCTGAAGGCATATCAAAGCGTCAATTCGATACATCGTTCAGAGCAATCGTGGCAACGCTGTCACAAATTCGGCCGATGGCCATGATGAAATTCACGACGGGAATTGAAACATATTCGCTGTCAGGATCAGTATCGTGCCCTTGGCCCCACCATTATTCCCCTTTCGCCGGTATATTGCAGCCCTTCTCCTTCTTATCCATCTGCCGGCCCATCCCGCGCAGGCACAGGATCGCCGGGAGGTCGTGGAACCATCCTTGCCAGCGCATGTATGCTTGACACTATCGGCGGAGACGACCGCTGCTCAATTGAAAGAGAGTGGTCGCGACACAGGCCGTCTTCAATCTGCGATCGATCAATGCCCGGCGGGCGAGGCGGTCCGGCTTGTCGCAGGCGGACAGGGAGGGCGCTTTCTGAGTGGCCCGTTGATCATGAAGTCTGGCGTTACGCTTTGGATCGATCAGGGTGCCGTGCTGGCGGCAGTCTCCGATCCGTACGCCTATGACCGCGGCAGCGGCCGCTGTGGTACCATCGACGACAAGGGGAAGGGATGCAGGCCCTTCATTCAGTTCGATGGGACCTACGGCGGCGGGATCGTCGGTGACGGCGCAATCGACGGTCGGGGCGGCGAAACCATGGCCGGCCGAAGCGAAACATGGTGGCAACTTGCTCGCCGCGCCCAGGCCCAGCAGGGAAAGCAAAATAATCCTCGCCTGATAGAGGTCGATAATGCCCGCGACATCACCTTCTACCGGATCACGCTGCGCAATTCACCCAACTTTCATGCCGTACTGAATGGTGTTACCGGCGCCACTTTCTGGGGCGTGCGGATCGATACCCCCGCCGACGCCCGCAATACGGACGGTATAGACCCCGGCGCGTCCCAGGACATTACCATTGCCCGCAGTTTCATCCGCACCGGCGATGACAATATCGCGATCAAGGCCGGAAATGGTCCGACCCGGCATGTCTCGATTGTGGACGATCATTTCTATTGGGGGCACGGCGTGTCGATCGGCAGCGAGACGAATGCCGGTGTCAGCGACATTCTCGTCCGTGACGTGACGCTCGATGGTACGGCCTCGGGGCTCAGGATCAAGAGCGACGCCAGCCGCGGCGGAGCGGTTAGCGGGGTGCTTTACGAGAACATCTGCCTGCGCAACAACAAGAAGCCGATCGATTTCGATACGCGCTATGATGACAAGGCGCAGGGTAGCGCCATCCCGGTCTATAGCAATATCGTTCTGCACAATGTAACGGCGCGGAACGGAGCGCTCGTCATCCACGGCTACGATGGTGCGCACCCGCTCAGCATAGCGTTTGACGGCGTGCGCTTCGGGCGAAACGTCATATGGCAGGTTAAGAATGCCAAACTTTCCGCCGGACCTGGGGGCGTAACGCCACCTGTACCCGAGATCGCCGGCCCAACCGTGACGGACGGTGCCATCTACGACTGTGACGCGCGCTGGGTTGCGTTTCCGGTCGCCAAAGGCCTGCGCGGCGACCTATCGCCTGCACCAAATAGCCAAATGCCGCATGCCCGGACCAGGGACACCGCTATCCTGACTGTCGGTCCCGGCAAGACCTATGACACCGTCCAGGCGGCGGCCGATGCGGCAAAACCAGGGGATACGATCCTGATCCAGCCGGGCACGTATCGCGAGGTGGTGCATCTGCGTACCCCGAATCTTCGTGTCGCTGGCGATGGCAACAATGCCGATGACGTGGTGATTGAGGCGGACCGCTCCGCTCGGGAAAGCGGCGGCACGGCGCGCTCTGCCACAGTCTTTGCCGAGGCGGATGGCATTGAGATCCGCCAACTGACCATTGCCAATCGGTTCCACGACAGAAACCCCGGTGTGACAGAGGGTGCACAGGCCGTGGCGCTCTCTGCGACCGGTGACCATCAGCGCTTTGTTGATCTGCGCCTGGCTGGCTGGCAGGATACACTTTACGCTGGCAGCCATGGCTGCACCACTGCGCAAGCCTGCAAGCCGGCCCGCCAGTATTATCAGGACGACGTGATCGAGGGCGCTGTCGATTTCGTGTTCGGCGATGCGCTCGCCTGGTTCGAGCGGACACAACTGCACGGCATTGACCGGCCGCAAGTGACGATCACCGCGCAAAGCCGCCGGTATCCCGGCCAACCAAGCGGCTATATGTTTCACGATTGTACTGTGACCGCTGATCCCTCGGTGAAGACGATCAGTCTTGGAAGGCCATGGCAGGATTATGCGACGGTGAACTATGTCGGCTGCCGGCTGGACGGCCGGGTGTTGCCGCAGGGATTTACCGAATGGCAGGGTGAACGGCGCCTGCCGACGGCACGCTATCTCATCGCCAATGCCAGCGGTCTCGGTGCGGATTCGAAAGACCGTGAACCATGGCTGCTAAAGGCCGACGCTACTGCGCTAACGAGCCTGTCTTCACCCGATAGCTTCTTCAACGCGGCGGAATGAATTCATTGACACTTTTTTCCCCACCAATTTCGGACTGTCATAGGATATCTCAGCAGGGTCATTATTCGGGGCAGCTTCACAACTCGGAGCCGCATGGCGTCAAGTCACGTGGAGGGCAAGACGACACTGCAAGCGGTCGTTTGAGACTTGCACATTGAGCATTCAATCGCGCCATGCGAGGATCATCATAAAAACGGGCGTACCTATCAGGCCACCAGCAATAGAGAACAACGGCCCGTAGATCAGCATGCTCAATGGAATGGCGGACATACACTCCCCGATGCCATCATTCAGGCAGTTGTGCGCCCCGCCCTCGAAAATACCATAGACAGGCAGAAACAGCGCCGCGACGATCAGACTGGTTAAAACCGCCAGGACGGCAGACAGGATCAGGTTTCCAAGAGTGCTCATGCTTTTGTATTATCGGCTCCAGCCAACAAGGTCCTTTTTCCGAAGTTGTAGCCACATCGCAACTGGCGTGGCCGGCAAACACCGTCAAGCATTCTCCTGCCGTCCCATCATATTTGCCGCAAGCTGAACCTCAGACTCAAGACAGGAGTGAACACCAGTTCTTATATCCACCCCTGTCGATACCTGAGCCTCAGCGATTTCCCAGCAGCCCCATAGGGTATGGTTCTATTTCATCGGCAAATACCCAGCCTTGCGGGCAATTTATATAGTCGGCACCGGAATCCGACAGCCGGCACTTGAGCATGCGGTCAGTTTGTGTGGCGGGATCTGGTTTTCGGCACAACGTCTCGCCGGGGCATTCCGGACCGTGATCCATCGGCAGGGCCATAACGTAATATTCAGAGATATGGACAGGGCCGCTACGGGCAGTCGCCCGGATGCAGACCAATTGATTGGGCGTCGACGTAAACTCGTTCTGCGTCCGACTTCCTGTCGTCGCGACCGTTCTGCGCAAGGAAGCGGGCTTGTCATCGATCCGGCCAAAATAAGGGTTGCTTACGCAATCGCCATGGATGTCCACGTCGTAAAAATCACCACTCTCGACATTGCCTGTGACGCAATCATCCTTTCCATCGGTGCCGCAATTGATTTGCGCGGTATCCAGCAGCCTCGCCCGTTGCTCGCTGGACAGATCACCCTCTCCGGCAATGACCGGAACAGGCGCAGCGATAGACATGGTCAGGCTCATCCCGATCGCTATTGTGCATATCCATTGTCTGAAATTCATTCTCTTCATGCTCCTTGCTCGTTCCTCAGTATTCTATTGCCGATCCAGACAGCTCTGCTCGCGGATGCCAGGAGACGGGAGAACTGCTGGTGGATCGCCCCAACCCGCCTGCTGGATGTGGCGATCATGGCGAAAGGCGACGCTTGCACTCCATCTGCTCGGCTGTCGGCTTGTCCTTGACAACGATGATAAGGCCTTCGTCATAAATCGATTCAGCGTAAAGGGTAGCTTCCCCCGTCATGGAGATGCTCAGGAATGCATTATCGACATATTTCCTGGGCGCCTCTTCGTCATAGCAAGGGTGACGAATTGTGCGGGCCCTGCCTCTCGGGCCAAGTTCCTGCTGGAGGATAGACTCGGTACCGCCGCCATGGCCTCGCAACCTGATTGCAATCTCCTGCGCTTTGCCGGCAGAATCGCTCAGAAGAGCGACCTCGGCGGCGCCCTCCGGGGCCAATTCGAGCGATACCGTGCCTTTGCGAACAAGGGTAAGGCCGTCCCGACTCAGGGCCTTTTCATCGTCACGAAGGCCCGACCACTTTATATTGGGGACATAAACATCGGACATGGCGTGATCGGTTTCGGCGAAAAGGGTCAGAAGAGCACTCAATGCGCTATTGTGTCCCCACCTCCGCAGGTGAAAGTCCAACGTTTGCGCCTCCTCTCTTGCTGAACGTGTCTGAGCATACGAAACAACCGGGCTCGCGATGCCGAAAATAGTCGCGGCAAGCAAAAACACTCGAAAACCCATCATCCGTTGACACACTTTCAAAATTCGGACCGCATTTTGCAAACCTCACGGGGCGGGCGTTGCAAGAGCTTCTCGCGCGACGATCTTGCAATATCGGACAAGAAGCGCGCATACGGCTCCGCTGCAGGCACCCAATCCGTAATAGAGGGAACCGGACGTATAGTCGGGGAATCTGAGCATGATTGCCCATAACAAGGCGGCAAGCGCACCGGCTCCGCTGCCTGCACTGGCGCAGACCAGTGCACCATGCAGCATCCTCCCTGGCCACATCTTCCAGACAATGCCGAACAGCAGTCCAGCCAAAAGGGAGGGGACGAGCCCAAGCAGGTAAAAGATCGGCAGAATGCTGACGAAATTGACAAAGGCTCGCCCTATATTTGCGAGGTGCAGGAGTTCGCTGGGATCAAGTACAATCAGCCAGGCGATGAACGCCAACTCAGCGATCAACGGGCCGGCAACTGCGAAAACAACGATCGCTGCCAAATCAAAGTATCTGAAAGTCTTCATCTGATTGCCAGTTGCCCGTGTCCCCCATACTGGGAAGTATGAAAGATGGTATCCTTTGGTTTCGACCAGTTCGTCATCCCCGGCACTATTGCCGAATTGATCCGTAGCCTGCAGGCCATTGCCATCGAAGATGAACCACACATACATGACCGGGTTTCCGTTTCTGCCGGCAGAACCCGCAGCAGAGCACTGCCGTCATGTTTTGCGATCACGTCCGGCAAGGATCAAGGTGGTGCAAGTGACGCCCTGTCCGGCCGGGCGCCCCTTTGGCAAGGTGATTTGAGCCGACGCTTGAACCTTCCGGGGGATACAGTCATGATCTCCCCCTCCAGCGGACTTACATGCTCTGGTCAGAGACGCGGATCAATGTCCAGCACGGCTGCTGGCTGAATTCGAATTCCATATACGCGCCGCCGTCCGTGCCGCGAAGCACGACCTGCTTGTTGCCGTTCGCCAGAACCTCGAATTCAGATACAAGATTCTGGCGCTTCAAGGTCGCCATATCAGGCATAACGGGCCATTCCACCATCGAAAGCGGCACCTCCTCGCTGGTCTTTTTCGGCTCCGGCTGGGCATCCATATCAACCCCCTCGAAGATGACCTTTTGAGCTGTGGATTTTTCCTGAACTGCAATGTCATGGCTGAACCGGGTCACGAATTTCTCGAAAGTTTCATCCGGGCAAGCAGAGGCCGTCCGGGTGAAAGACGGATTCGCTTCGGTGAACTCCCGGCAATCCGGAAGGGGGGACGTGGGATTGTACAAGGACGTCTCCGAACTCCAGAGAAAAACCCGTTCGTAGCTGCAGCTAGAATCCTGTTTCGGTCCGAGCTGATCCTGTGTCAGGGGCGGGGCTTCGGATGAATCTGCAAATCGGCTTGCTCCGGCCGGGTTGCGCCAGGCCTGTGTTTTCAACACCAGATCCGGTAAATCCTCCTTGCCGTCGACCGGTGCCAGAACCGAATTGAATGTATATTCATCCAGGCAAGCCCCCTGCCGCTTGGCGAAATCATCCTCGCCAAAACAGGCCCGGATACTGATTTCGGCTTTAAAGGGGATGCGCAGGACGGAATTCGACTTGTTAAAATCTCCGAGAGTGACATCGAAGAGAATAAGATCCTTGGCCTCGAAGCCGCCACCGGAAAAGGGCTGCGCGCGCGTCTCCAGAATTCCGACCAGCGCACGGTCTTCCGTGAGGCGGATCAAGGACGGCCATATAGACAACGACGTAGAAGACGGAATGTAGGGCAGATCCCATATTCCGTAAGATGCCCTCAGCGTGCGGCTGCTTGCTTGCGGTCCGCTCTTGTCGATTTCGACACACCAATCTTCTTGCTGGTTGCAAAACTGGCCTTTCCTGGGAGTTTCTGCCAATTTTTCTATTTCGGCGGCCGCAACCGTTGTGATGCACAGCCCCATTAAAAGAGGCAAAATCATCAAGTTCTTGAATACTCGCACCATATCACCTTACCGCTGGTTGTTGTTTGTTTGATCGCCGGCCACCGGCAGCGGCTCGAACGTACTTGACGTATAACCGTCCTCTCCCGTGATCCGCATGATCTTGCCCTCGCACTCGCGCAGTCGATACTCGTAGTTATGGCCCGTTTCGGTCTGCTGCAGATCATCGCGGATGCGAAGATGGTGATGCCATATTGTCGTGCCGTAACGCGCACTATCGCCGCCGAGGCGGGTTACCCCGTCGGTGATCAACTCCACTTCCGGCATCTTGCCGCCAACTCCGTCACTCTTTTGCGTGGCTTGTTTCTGGTCTTCCCTGTAGTGCGCCTCAAGCGCGGCAATACACGCAGCGTGCGATGTGAATTCCTCGCTCGCGGGAGGGATCGGCAATCTGCCGCTGGCATGGGCTGTCGCCGGCAGGGAGAGAGCCGCCGTGCAGAACATGGCTCTTGCCGTTTGAGATCCGTATTTTGTCACTCCGCATTTCCTCGGATCGTGATTTCCACACTCACCCCGCCCATGAGGCGCCTCACGGAACTCTTCTGTTCTTGGACGCCGTCAGCATGACGGAGACGCAACGCATCCAATATCTCAACATTGCCTGCAAGAACCACTAGTACGGATGACCTACTGTGTTGCGGCGTGAACACGTGTTAGGGAGGCTGAGGGGGTTATAGAGTCCCCAACCATCGAAATGCTGCCTACGGAGCAGAGGTTGCTCAGAGAACGCATCATCCTTGCCGATGACCATCCGGTTTTTCGCGACGGCCTGCGCCGCCTGATCCAGCGCAGCGCGCCGGAGGCGGAGATTGCCGAGGCCAACGATTTTGACGAACTTCTCGCCCTCGCCCGCAGCGGTCCTATGCCGGCCATCCTTATCGTCGATCTCATTTTTGCTGGAAGGAGCATCGAAGAGGCCCTGACGGGATTGCGACAGGAATTCGCTCGCTCTTCGATCGTCGTCGTGTCCATGATCGAAGACCGGGCTATAGCGGAACGCATTATGGCGCGGGGTGTCAACGGCTTCATCAGCAAGAGCCTGCCGCCACACGAGATTATTACAGCACTCGACGCAGTCCGCGACGGCGATCTTGTTCTCCGGCTCGATGCCTCGGGCTCTTCGATTCCCGAACGCGATAACGAGATATCGACGCTGACGCAACGCCAGCTCGAGGTTCTTCGCATGCTCTCTGCAGGCAAGACCAACAAGGAGATTGCCGTGAGCCTCGGCATCTCGCCGTTTACGGTCAGAATCCATGTCTCCGCATTGCTCAAATCCCTGGGGGTTTCCTCCCGAACCGCCGCGGCAGCCAAGGCGGTCGCCGGCGGACTATTTCCATGAGCAGGAAGACCAAGCCGCTCCGCCTCGCCGCCATCTCTTCTTCCGGGCCTTTGCCGAAGCTTGACCTCGAGGTGAAGGATAACGACGGTGATGCTTGGCTGCGCACCAGCCCAGCCTTCATGCCTTTGTGCCCAGAAACCTGAACGCCAGAGGACGATCGCATGCTTGTCACCGGGATCAGAAATTTCATATGCGTTACGCTGGCCGGGGCCGGTCTGGCTATGACGGCTCCCGCCGTCGCGGCGCCCAAACAATGTGCAATCGGCGGATGGTCAACCGCCACCAGTGCCGACGGGCTTCCTGTGCGGGGAGGGCCCTCCACCGATGCTTTGATCGTCGGCAGATTGCCGCCATTCGTTCCCTACGAGGGTGGGCTTCACTTCGGACGCGGGCCGGAGTTTGAGATTCTGGAGGCCGACAACGGCTGGTTTCGGATCGCCAATGTCGGCGTGCCGAAGATAGAGGATGGCGACGTCGTGGAGACGGTCCCTCTCGATGTCGCGGGCTGGATATCCGGCGAAGCGATCTTTTTCGTGATCCAGTCCACCAAAGGGTTTGCGGAACCGGATAACCGCTCGCCGGTCGTTTTCACCGCCGATGACTGGTATGGCCCGAGAGACTGGTTGCGCGTGGCCGATTGCAGCGGTGAATGGGTAGAAATCGCCTATGGCAAACCGGAGCAGGAAAAGCGAGCCTGGTTCCGGGGCGTGTGCCCCATTCAGGAGACAACCTGCGACGGCGTTGGTGGCGATAACTGACGCAACTCAAAACGCCCGATTCGGGAACACCGGTCATTTCGGCAGATTTTAATCGCCAACCAAACCGGCATACCGGAGAGACGTCAGACCAGCGTCGAGCAACCATGCTGTTCCAGCTCAGGATGCCCCGCATCGCGTCGTTCAAACATCGTCTAGCGTAGGTTTATCCCGCAACGGTGTTTCTCTGCCGTAAAACCTGGGCCGTCAGGACGGATCGCAACTCGGCCGGTCGGACCGGCTTTGACAGGATCGGGATCGCGGCATCGCCCAGATCCGCGCGTACGCGCGCCTCGTCATGCCCGGTCATGACAATCGCCGACACATCCCTCCCGGCCAGTTCCCGTACGGCCGCGATGCAGTCGGTCCCCGTTTGCCCCTGGCCCAGATCGAAATCGGTAATGAGAATGTCGCATTCCACGCGTTCGGTTGGCGCCGCAGTTTCAGCCTGCACCCGGCATCCCCACTTCTCCAGCAGCATTGCCGTTGCAAGCAGCACGTCTTCGTCGTCCTCGACCAGCACAATACGGAGCCCCTCAAGAACGGGCGGCAGCCTGGGAATGCCCGACTTGGCCTTTGCAGCCGGCAGAGGCACGATCTGCAGCCCGTCGATAATCACTGCCGTTCCCTGATCTTTCACCGAACGTATGGAGATCGACAGGCCCATCAGGTGGCCGAGGCGGCGCACGATCGGCAAGCCGAGACCGACGCCGTCAACATCTTTGTCTCCGCGTTCGCGAACCTGATAGAACTCGTCAAACACCAGGGGCAGATACTCCGCAGCGATCCCGCCGCCGCGGTCGTAGATTTCGATCGCAAGCTTGCCGCCGCGCCGGCGGCACCCGATCAGAACCGGCTGTCCGGGAGCATATTTCAAGGCGTTGGTAACGATGTTCTGGATCATGGTCGTCAGCAATACGTTGTCCACATGCACGTGGCACCTGCTCGGGACGGCGCGCAACGTGACCTTCGCCCACTGAGCCGCCTGAGAGTTTTGCCGGACAACGTCCTCGATCAGCGCGCCGATCGATACCGCTTCCATCTTCGGGATCACCTTGCCGCTGTCCAGCGTGGAAATATCGAGCAGGGAGCGGAAGAGATGCGACAGGCTTTGCAGGGAGCGGTCGATGTTTTCGACCATCTGCCGTTCCTCGCGACCGAGACCAGCGTCGCGCAGGCAGGCGGTGAACAGGCTGATGGCATGAATGGGTTGGCGCAGATCATGGCTTGCCTGGGCAAGGAAGCGCGATTTGGCAAGGTTCGCTTCGTGAGCGAGAGTGGTGGCTTTCTGCAGGCGCTGTATCAGAACAAAAATATATCCCGGCACGAGGATCGCCGTCACGGCCAGCGTGAGAACCATGTAGGGGTTCGCCTGCCAATATTCATTGAGAAGCGTTGCCACCCCGATAGCGGCAACAGCCGCGCCCGTTGCGGCCGCGAGGTAGGTGGTGCCGAACCGCAGGCCGTTTCCCACCGTCACCCACAACAATGTCGCATAGACCGGCAGAGTCGTGGCCCCTCCCACAGACATTGCGAATGTCATGGCAATATAGTCGCCCGTCATCGCCGCGCCGCGCCGCCAGAGATAATTGCCCGGACGTTTGACGGTGTCGTACAGCAGAAGCCAGACGAACGGAAAATAGAAGGCGGAGTAGAAGCCGAACGCTGTGACAAGCACACCTGTCCTGTGCGTCAGGATAAGCGCAGGAATGATGTAAAGGAAGAAAAGCGGAACGACGACAATCCGCACGATCGCCTGCCCGCGCTCGGCGTCGTAAGGCTCGCCATCTTTTTGCCCGAGCAATCGGGCAATTCGCGCACGAAACAATGTCAATGATGTAGTGGCGGCCGACCCCGCGCCGATCGAACTCATTCATCTGTCCTTTCGATAGGGCACCAGGCCAAAATCGCCTCCTCGAGCAGAGCGACCTGACGCGTCAGGCAGACCAGCGACTGCCACTGTAGCAATGCGTTTTCGAAGACCGGCCGCACAACGCTTTGGCCATGTGCCCCGACCTCCTTCGTCAGGACACACTTTGAAT
>NZ_LGLV01000021.1 GCF_001687365.1 Pararhizobium polonicum | reverse complement strand
TTGATATTGGCGGCCATTTCCTCCATCGAGGCCGAGGCCTCTTCGGCGGATGCCGCCTGCTCGGTGGCGCCCTGGCTGACCTGCTCGGAGCTGGCGGACAGTTCCTGGCTGCCGGCCGAAACATTGTCGGAGGCAGACAGCGCATCGGCGACGACGCCACGCAGGCGCTCGATCATCATATTGACGTTGCCGAGCAGAGCGCCGATTTCGTCCTTGTTGGTGATCTCGGCCATCTTCGTCAGGTCACCGTCAGCCACGTCGGCAACGGCGACGGTTGCCCGGCGAAGGCCTCGGCTGATGGTCAGCGAAATCCAGATGGCGGCGGAGATGGCGATCAGCACCGCGAGGCTCGCAGCGCCAACCATCATGACGCGCGTATCCTCGTAAAGCGCGTTGGCTTCCTTCTGCGCTTCTGCGAGGCGCGTTTCCTCAAGGCTGACCACTTCGTCCAGAAGTGCGTCCATATCGTTGGCGCTCTGGCGGGCGGTGGTGATCGAGATATTCTCGGCGGCCGAAGCATTGCCGGCGTCGAGGAACCGGCGGATCTGATTTTCCGCCTCGTTCGCCTCGACCGAGAGCGCGCGCAACCGTGCCCAGCGCGCCTTGCCCTCTTCCGTCGCCTTGGCCTCGGCCTGGGTCAGTGTCTGATCGAACAACGCCCGGTTCTTGTCACCCATGGTGCGCGCGGCGGCCGATTCCTTTTCGGATGACGATGCCAGCAGGTTCTTCTGCTGCCGGATCGCCTGCAGCTGGTAGATATTGATCTGCTGCGCCAGTTTCAGCCGCTCGGCCGGCCCCTGCAGCACGCCCTCGATCGTCTGGTTGAGATTGTTGAGGCTGAGAATGCCGTATCCGGCCGTTCCGAGCAGGAGGGCGATGACAAACCCGAAGGCGATCGCTAATTTGAGCTTGATCGTAAATCGCATTGTCGAATTCCTTAAAAAATTTAACCTCTGTAACGCGCCGCTGACGGCGCGATAGGCGTTATGTTTCTTTTCCGAACGAGAAGATCGCCTGCAGATTGGGAAGGATGATGAATTGCCCTCCCCGCTTGACCAGGCAGTTGATGTAGTCGGGCCGCCACCGCATCCCGACGCTGGGGGGCGCCTCACTGGATGTCTTGGCAAGCGTGGTGACTTCATTCACCTTGTCTGTTCGCAGGCCGACCAGCGTCGGCTCGCCCTGGAGATCGAGTTCGATGACGACGATGCGGCTGTCGATCGTCGTTTCCGCCGCCTCCATGCCGAAAGCCAGGCGGATATCGGCCAGCGGGATGACCTTGCCGCGGAAATTGATGACGCTGCCGACGAAGGGCATAGCGCCCGGAACCATGGTTTCCGGCAGGAGATCGAGGATTTCCTGAACCATGGTGGCTTCGAGCGCGAAGGTCTCGCCGTGCAGGTCGAAGGTCAGAACTTCCACCTCCCCCTCGCCGTTCCAGTGCGTATTCGATTTCGGCTGTGTTTCGCTTGTCTGAACCGCTTCGATCATCCTGCCGCGCGCACCTGCGCCTCCTGTTGCTGACCGGCCGCCACCAGATGGGCGACATCGAGAATGAGGGCGACGCTGCCATCGCCGAGAATGGTCGCGCCCGAGAAGGTGGCGACGTCATGATGCAGCTTCGACATGGACTTGATCACCGTCTGGTGGTCTCCGATGATCTGGTCGACGACCATGCCGACCCGTTCCGTGCCGGTCGAAATGACCACCACCTTCTGATGCAGATCGGGCTTCGTGCCGGTACGGAACAGATCGCGCAGCCGCAGGAACGGCACCAGGCTGTCGCGCAGGGAAATGAAGCTGCGTCCGCGCGAGCGCAGATCCTCCTCGAGCGACAGTTCGAGGCATTCCTCGACCGCCGACAGCGGAATGACGTAGCGGCCGGTCCCCACCCGCACCAGAAGCCCGTCGATGATCGCCAGTGTCAGCGGGATGCGCAGCGACACGTCGGAGCCTTCGCCGGTGCGGCTGGTGATGTCGATCGCACCGCGCAGGGCCTCGACCGTCTTCTTGACCACATCCATGCCGACACCGCGTCCGGACAGATTGGTGACCTGCGCCGCCGTCGAGAAACCGGGGGCGAAGATCAGTTGCAGCAGGTCCTGATCCGCCAGCGCGGCGCCCGGCTGGATGAGACCGGAGGATTCCGCCTTGGCCCGAACCCGCTCGCGGTTGATGCCGCGACCGTCGTCCTTGATGGTGATGATCACCTCGCCGCCGGCCTGGCGGGCCGATAGCATGATCTTGCCGGCTTCCTCCTTGCCGGCCGCACGGCGCTCCTCGGGCGTTTCGAGCCCGTGGTCGATCGAATTGCGCACCAGATGCACCAGCGGATCGGCCAGCCGCTCGATGACGGTCTTGTCGACTTCGGTCGTTTCGCCTTCGGTGACCAGTTCGATGACCTTGCCTGTCTCGCGGGCGAGGTCATGCACCAGCCGCCGGAAGCGCCCGAACAGGCTGCCGACCGGCACCATGCGCAGAACCATCATCGTATCGCGCAACTCACCGGACAGACGCTCGATCTCCTCCGAAACCGAGCGAAGCTGGATATCCATGCTGGCGCTGGCAAGCTGCCGCAAGCGCGACTGGGCAATGACGAGTTCACCGACCCGGTCCATCAGCTCGTCCAGCCGCTCGGCGGGAACGCGGACGTTTTCCGCCGCCTTGGCCTGACGCGCATCATTGGCGCTCGGCGCTTCGCGTTCGATGGCGGCAACAGCCGCAACGGAAACAGGAAGGGGTGCGGCAACAGGGACAGCGGCCGCGACCGGCGCTGCCGCCGGCGCAGGCGATTCAGCCGGAACGGCAGCCGTGGTTTCAACGGGTGCCGCGTCCGTCAGCGTCTCGACCTCGAGCTGCATATCGTCGAGCACGAAGATGAAGACATCATCGATGGCCGAACGCGGCTGGTCGGTTATCAGCGTCACATCCCAGGAGAGATGCAGGTCCGTAGGCACAAGGGCCTCCAGCGACGGGATCGCCGTGGTATTGACGGCGATGCGGCATTCGCCGAGATCGCGCAATTCGTCCAGCAATCCGAGCGGATTGGTGCCGTTGACCATGGAATTGACCGGCAGGCTGAAGCGAATGCGCCAGCTGTTGAGGCCGCTCTTTGCAAGAAGAATGACTGGCTCTACCGGTGCCTGCTGCACGGTCGCCACCGGTGGAGCACCGCCTTCGACAGCACGCTGCAACTGGGCCAGCAGGATGTCCCCGATATCGCCATGATCATCGGTCGGCCTTTCGACCAAAGCGCGCATATGATCCTGCGCCGCGAGAACGGCGACGATCAGTTCGCTCGTCGCCGGTTTTTCACCCTTGCGGACCCGGTCGAAGGCGGTCTCGCAATGATGGGTGAAGGCTGCGAGCGCATCGAAGCCGAACATAGCGCCCGACCCCTTGAGTGTGTGAAGGCCGCGAAAAACCGCGTCGATCTGGTCCTTGTCGTTCAGGCGGTGGGTCAGATCGAGCAGACCGGATTCGATCTGCTCGAAAAGTTCCGCCGCTTCCGTTCGAAACACTGCAACGGGATCGGGCATACTCATCGGCCGAGTACCTTCTTGACGATCTTGACGAGATGTTCGGGATCGAACGGCTTGGTCAGCCAGCCGGTCGCGCCCGCAGCCTTGGCCCGGGCCTTGAGATCGGCGTCGGACTCCGTCGTCAAAAAGATGATCGGCACGCCGGTATGCGCCGGCAATTTGCGCAGCTCCTCGATCATGGTCAGCCCGTCCATGACCGGCATGTTGAGATCGGTGACGATCAGGTCGAATTGTCCCGATTTGGCTTTTTCCAGCCCTTCGGCGCCGTGGACGGCTTCGGTGATCTCATAGCCTGCGTTGGACAGGGTAACCTTGGTTGTCAGACGGATGCTGGCCGAGTCATCGACGGTCAATATTCTTGCGTTCATTGTATTGCCTCTTGATGGAGCCAGAACTTCTTGTCTTCGGCTGAGAAACTTTCCTTGAACCCACCTCGCTCCAAGACGTCGAGAACGGATCCTTCCGCCGGGTTCGACATAAGAATATGTATACCGGACGATTTTGCCTGTATTCTTGCGGATTCAATGATCTGAACGAAGCTTAAATCAGCCTCTGCGTTCTTGGGGACGGAAATCAGTATAGATTTTCCTGATTTTAATTTCTGATAGATCACATCATGAACATTATTTATATTTCTAATATTCAATTTACCTGGTAGATCGATCAGGTCATATTCATGAAATATCGTGTCCATTTCAGTCCTCTGAAACGATGAATACTATTGCCTCCTCCAATGGAATCTCATGACAGCCTTAACATGGCGTAAATGCGGGTTGTAGAAACATGCACTTATTACGAGTCTGTTCACTATGAATTTTTACCCTGAAGTTTTTATAGAAACATTACTTTACAGGAATAAAATGATGCATAATCAGTCACTTGCGGAAAATATTGACGTCGTGAAAAAGAGCTTCGATGGCGCTTCGCCTAAAAGCTGTGGCCGGACGGCGCAGGTTGTGATGCAACGTAGGCGAGTCCCGGGTTTAACCAGACATTTCCATCCTTGCCCTATGGATACCGGCAGGACAGCACATGTTTCGCGTTGAGGGCTATTTTGACATACAGCACAGCTTTGGCCCACCAGACCGGCCCCACCAGACTCACCGATATCGGCCACAAGCTGGAAACGGCCAGGACCCAGGTCGAGAAGCGTTTTCTCGAAGGCGGCAGCGTGCTGCTTGCCGTGATGGATGTTCTCAACAGCCTGCTCGGCTCGCTCGACAACATCACCCGGACGCTCGATGCCGGCTCTGCCAATGACACCACCGCCGACCTGCTCGCCACGGTCAGGAACCTGTCCGATCTGCCGCAGCTGGAAAGCACCCGCCAAGGGAACCTCGAGGTTCTCGCCGGCGCCGGCACGGGCCTGCAGACGCATGTCGCCGACATGCAGGAGACCATGCGCTATCTCCAGACCTTCGCGGTCACCGTGAAGATCACCGGGGCAGGCATCGCCGAATTCGCGGGCTTCGCCGAGGAAATCCTCGATCGCATCCGCTCGGGCACCGGCGAAGTCAACAATTTCGCAGGCCAGCTCACTGCGCTCGAAAAAGAGCTGAAGATCGCCCAGACATTCGGTTCCGGCATCGCCCAGCGCTATCAGCAGACCGTACCGGCCGTGGTCGGCGCCCTGCAGCGCGACGCGCAAACGATCAGCGAACACCGCAAGAGGCTCAGTGAGATCGCCAAGCAGGTCGGCCTCCTTGCCCGCGGCGTCCAGAGCAAGGTCGCAACCACGCTCTCTGCGCTCCAGATCGGCGACATCACCCGCCAGCGCATCGAGCATGTCCAATCGACCCTGACGATCCTGGAGGAGTTTCTGGGGAGTAGCGAAGGCAACAGCCTTGACCGCGACTCGCAGGCCCGGCTGCAGAACCTCGTCCACCACCTTGCCGCCGCCCAGATGGTCGACATGGTGCAGAATTTCCAGCGCGATTCCGGCAGCGTCGTCCAAACCATTGCCAGCTTCAGCCATGACACGCAGGACATCCTCGACCTGCGCGCCGAGATGCAGAGCCAGGACGGCAGCAAAGCCGGCAATTTCATGCGGACGCTGGAAGAAAGCGTCTCGGCCGCGCACGCCATCGTCAAGCAGGTCGAAACGGCCAGCCAGCAGGCCAATCATGTCAGCCAGTCGACCACCGCCACCGCCGCCAACCTCTTGAAGGGCATCGAGAATATCCGCGCCGTCAAGATGGACATCCATTATATGGCGCTCAACACCAACCTGCGCTGCAGCCGCATGGGCGAGGAAGGCCGGTCGATCAACGTCGTCACCGCCGAACTGCGCTTCTTTGCAGCCAAGCTCGACGAATCCGCCGATGCCATCGTCAACGGCCTGACCGGCTTTGAAGATGCTGCCGCAGCGATCGCCGCCGCCGACAGCATTGGCGGGACGGGGCTTGCAGAACGGCTCAGCAGTGCCGTTGAAAACATCCGCTCAGCGGCCAATGCCATGGAGGCCGAGCTTGCCGTGCTCTCCGAACACGGACGCGAAGTCGCCAGCAAGATCGGACTGTCGATCAGCAAGCTCGATTTCCAGAACGACCTCGGCGAAGTCCTCGCCACCTGTGCCGACAATCTCTGCGATCTCGCGGGCGACTCCATGCCGGATGTCTCCGGCCTTGGCGACGTACTGGGCGAACTCGGGCCCCGCATCTTCAAGCTCTATACGATGGCGCAGGAGCGCACGGTCCACCAGGCCATCATCCCAGCGGGAACCATTGCCGCAGCCCCGGTGGCGATGGCGAACGACGACGAGCTTTTCGCCGACGCGCTGTTCTGATCATTCAGCGCCGGATCTCTCCGGCGCCGACCAGACGAATTCTGGCAGGATGAAATCCGGGATGGCGCGGTGCTCGGCAAAGAGCGCCTGCCGTTGCGCGTCCGAAGCCGCTGCGAGAATGCCGGTCGTCACCAGGATCGACTTCAGCCCCGCACCGGCGGCACCGGCAATATCGTGCTCGATGCTGTCGCCGATGCAGCAGATCCGCGCCGGATCGATCCCCCCGAGAAAGTCGAGCGCCGTCGCATAGATGTCGGGAAACGGCTTGCCGATCCAGCGCACCGGGCCACCCAGCGCTTCGTAAAGCTCCGCGATCCGCCCTGCCCCGAAGGCGGTGCCGTCCCGCGTCAGCATGATCTTGTCCGGATTGGTGCACAGGCACGGCACACCGCGCCTTGCCGCGGGCGCCAGCAGGGCTTCGTAGTGGGACAACGGATGCACATCGCCCTCGCTTGCCGCAAGCAGGATGAAATCGGCGTCGTCGCCGCGTTCGGTCCGCTGCAGCGGGAGCCCATCCAGCGGCGACGTATCGCCGTCGCGGCTGATCAGCAGGCATCGGCGCGCAATCCCCTCGCCTTCCTCCAGGCTTTCGAAAGACAGGAGACGCCAGGCCACTTCGCCCGATGTCAAAAACCAGTCCCAGCTTTCCGGATCGAAGCCAAGCGCCGCCAGACGCCGGTCATTTTCCGCCGAGCGCTTGCCGGAATTGGACAGGATGATGATCCTCTTGCCCGATTGTTTCAGGCGGACAAGCGTTTCCGCAGCCCCCGGGTAAGGCCCCTTGCCGTCCCGCAGGACGCCGAACTGATCGATCAGAAAGGCGTCGAAACGATCGACCAGTTCGCCCATGCCGGACACGGCCTGCGAACCGCCCGTCACAGGACACCTGCCGATCTTGCGCCGATCAGCGCAAGCCGCGCCGTTCCGGCCGCAGCCTCTTCCGATGCCACCGGCAGGAAGGGAACGGGCAGTTTCCGATTGCGGATGGCCGTCCAGACCGGGTTCTTGGCGCCCCCGCCGACTGTGCGAATGGAGCGAAGGGCCGGACTGCCGAGCGATACGAGCCGCTGGTAGGCCAGCGCCTCGACGCTGGCGATGCCCTCGAAGATCGCCTTGAGAAAATCGGCATCGCTGCCCGGCCGCGGGCTCATGCGCGGCTTCATCGCCGGATCGTTCACCGGAAAGCGCTCGCCATCCCTGACCAGCGGATAATAATCGAGGCCCGTATCGGTCGCCGGATCGATCTCCGCCGATAGCGCGGCGATGCTGTCATTGTCGAAATGCGCCGACAGCACCACCCCGCCGGTATTCGAGGCGCCACCCGCCAGCCACATGTCGCCGATCCGGTGACTGTACAACCCGTATTCCGGAGCAAACAGCGGCCGGTCGGAAAGCATCTTCACGGTCAGCGTCGTGCCGAGCGCCGACACCGCGTCCCCCGGCTGATCGGCGCCGGTGGCCAGAAACGAGGCACAGCCATCCGTCGTCCCGGCCACGATGGTGACGTCATCGGCAAGGCCGAATGCTTCCGCTGCGTCCTTTGAAATTCCCGCAACCGGTGCACCCGCCGCAAGCACATCCGGCAACAGATCGGCACGCGCGCCGGTCTTGTCAATCCACTTCGGCCAGCAGCGCGATACCGGGTCATAGCCCGTCTTCAATGCATTGTTTTCGTCCGAAACATCGTAAAGCCCGGTGAAATGACCGGCCAGCCAGTCGGCCTGATGGATGACGCGAAAGACATCCGGGGTGGATTGAAAGGTCAATACTTTCGCAAGCCCGGAGGTCGCGCCGTGGGCGGCGCTGTCCTGCGGGGCATGCGCCGCGATCCGGGCAAGGATATCGGTATCCGTGACCGGATCGTTGTACATCATTGGCACGGCAAGCGGCGCACCATCGGCGCCGACGGGCAGCATGGTGCCGGAGGTGCCGTCGATCGCAATCGCCCTGACCTGCGCCCGGTCAATTCCATCAAGCACCTGCCCCAGCGCCGTTTGAACCGCTTTCCACCAGACGACGGGATCGCGGTGATCGGCGGAAAAATCCGCCAGCCTCGACGATCCGGAGGCAACGATGCCAAAGGCACTGTCCATCGCGACGGCACGAGCTCCGGACGTGCCGATATCGATGCCGATCACCAGCGGCGTGTTTGCAGCATCGGTCATTGCAGCGCCTTCCCGGCCCGGTTCAGTTCCTGCCGGTATTTTTCCGCGTCCCAGCCGAGAAGCTCGGCATTCTCGGCATCCGTCAGATAACGCAAACGCGCCCCTTCATCGATACGGCCAAGCACATCGGAGAGGCAGCGCGCCATGGCGGCGGCCCCGGCGTTGATCTCTCTGGAGACCAGAGCGCCCTTGCCCGGAAACAGCAGCGCCGGCGGCAATGCAACACCTTCGGCTTGGGCTTGGGCCTCGATGGAAACCGCCGTATCGCCGGGTGCGGCGACAAACGAGCCACGGCCGAGAAAGATGACGTGGTCCGGATAGAGGCTGCCGCCGGCAGCGATCCGGCAGCTTGTCAGGTCTGTTGCCGCATCATGGATCAGGCCATCGTCCGGCAAGGTGTATCCACTGCCGACCGCCAGCCGGGACAAGGTCGAAAGATCAGCCTCCGGCGCCTTGCGGCGAGCCAAGGCCAGCCGCCTTGAAACCACCGCCAGCAGCGCTTCCGCTTCCGCCACCGTTTCACCCGCGACGGCAAGACCGTGATTGCCGAGAATAAGCACGCTGGTATCCGGCCTGATCCGCGCGGCGATGGCCTTTGCCAGCGGCAGGCCGGGACGCGCATAGGGCACGAAGACATGCGCAATGCCGGCGAGTTTCGACGCGGCAATCGCCTCGCCGTCGACCTGCACGGCGGTCGCGATCGTCTCGACGCAATGCACGTGGATCACCACCTTCTGCGGCATCAGCGCATGCACCGTCGTTTCGATCGATGGCCTCAGCCCAGAGGGATTGCGATCGGCAATGACGAAATCCTGCGCCTTTTCTGTCGATGGATCGTCACGCTCCAGGGCATCGAGAAGAGCGTCGAGCGCCACCGGCACCATCACATCGCGTTGCCTGGCCTGCATCAGCCAGAGGCCGGATGCCTTGATCCAGAGCGTACCGCCCTCCTTGATCGAGGTATTGCCGCCCGCCGCCTGCACCAGCGCCGGATCGGCACCGACCCGCGCCGACACATCCAGAAGGGCTTCGAATTCCGAACTTCTCACCATTGTCTCCGATATGCCTCAAGCCGCTTGCGATTGCCGCCGCTCACGATCGCTTCTCCTGCAATCCATAACTCGCAAATCCCTTCAGCACACCGGCGATCTCCGCCTCCGGCAGGATGACCGGGCCACCGATCAGGAGGGAATGGTAATATTGCCTGGCGATGGTCTCGAGCTCGACGGCCGCCCACATCGCTTTTTCGAGGCTGGCGCCGGTCGCGAGCATGCCGTGATTGGCCATCAAGCAGGCGGTGCGGCCCTCCATCGCCTTGAGGATATTGTCTGAAAGCTCCTTGGTGCCGTAGCGCGCATAATCACAAACCTTCACATCGTCACCACCAAAGGCGGCGATCATGTAGTGGCAGGCCGGGATCGGCTTGTGGGCAATGGCAAGGATGGTCGAATAGATCGCATGGGTGTGGATGACCGCCTGAACCTCGGGCCGGCTCCTCATGATATCGAGATGAAAGCGCCATTCGGTCGAGGGTTTGCGCGGGCCGTCCCAGACGCCGTATTCGCCCTCCAGCGGCAGCGAGGCGATCATATCCGGCGTCATCTCATCATAGGGTGCAGCGGACGGGGTGATCAGCATCCGGTCTTCGTAACGGGCGCTGATATTGCCGGATGTGCCCTGATTGATGCCGAGCGCATTCATCTTGCGGCAATGATCGATGATCGACTGGCGAACGTAATTCTCTGTCATTGCGGCGCCCTCAGCACGGATTGACCGGCGGCAGGCCAGCAATGTAGCGGCGCACCTCTTCGGCGGCCATTTCGGCGGCATAGGTGACGGTGCGCACCGAAGCCCCGGCAATATGCGGCGTCAGCGTCACGTTCGGCAATTGCAGCAGCGGCCAGTCGACGGGTACCGGCTCGATCGCGAACGTCTCCAGCATGGCAGAACCGAGCGGACCGTTCACCAGGGCCTCATAAAGCGCATCGTAATCGCAAAGCGGTCCGCGCGCCGTGTTCACGAAGATCGCACCCGGCTTCATCTTTGCAAACGTTTCCGCGTTCATGATGTTGCGGGTCTCCTCCGTCACCCGCGGATGCAGCGTCACCACATCGCTGCGCGACAGGAGATCATCCAGCGCAACATGCTCGACGCCGGCATTGCGGTCTTCGGCCGACAGCTGGACATAGGGGTCGTGAACCAGAACCTTGGTTCCGAAAGCACGCAGCAGCCGCACGACCTTGGTACCGATATTGCCGTAACCGATGACACCGACGGTCATTTCGGAAAGCTCGCGGCCGGTCTTGTCGGCGCGGTACAATTCGCCGCGCCACTCACCCTTGCGCAGGGATTCGTGGCCCGAGCGGATCAGCCGCGTCTCGGCAAGGATGGCGCCAAGCGTGAATTCGGCAACGGCGCTGGCATTGCGGCCGGGTGTGTTGACGACCAGCACACCGGCATCGCGTGCCGCCTGCATGTCGATGTTGACCGGACCGCCGCGCGAGACCGCAACGAATTTCAGGTCCGGCAGGCGCGAGAACATGCCGCGCGAAAACGGCGCAAGCTGGGTGATGACCAGTTCGGCATCCCCGACGAAATCGATGATATCGTCGGCCTTGCCCATATATTCCTTCAACCCGTCCATGCCTTCGACGGCATATCCGTGCTCCATCGGCTCGTCCGGCCAGGGCTGTTCGAGGAGGCGGATATCATGGCCGTCGCCACAGGCTTCCACGACCTTGTCGCGAAAGACCGTCGGCAGCATGAAACGGTCTCCGATGATGGCGATTTTCTTCATTTCAGTCTTCCTATTCAGATGCCGGGGCCGAGCCGTGGGAAAGGGCGTGCCAGACCGGACGAAGGGACAGGCGCGATTGCCTGTAGAGTGGAAACGCCGCGTCAAAACGCGCCGCCATGAGTGCATCGGCAGGTTCCGCCTGCCGCTGATAGGGAGTGACCCATTCCTTGACGCAATCGTCCATCGAGCCGTAGATGCCGAGCGAGACGGCGGCGATCATCGCCGTGCCGGCAGCACCCGCTTCCTCGCGTTCGCTGGTTTGCACCGGGCAGCCGAGCGCCCCGCCGAGAATGCGCCGCAAGGACGCGCTGCGCGCGGCCCCGCCGGTCAGCCGCACCCGCGATGGCAGCGGCCCCATCTCCGCATAACAATCGCGCGATGCCATCGCTAGGCCGTTGAACACGGCCCGCACCATATCGGCAAAGCCATGGTTCATGTCGAGCCCGATAAAGGACGCCCGCGCCGAGGCATCGACGAACGGACCGCGCTCGCCGGCTTCGGAGATATAGGGATGGTAAAGAAGCGACGTCTCCTTGGCTTCGGCCAGCCACTCCTCGACATGGCCCAGAAGCTCGGACTTGCTTTTCACGATGCCCATACCCTTGAGCACGCTTGCCGCCAGCGACAGGATCCAGTCGATGTTCAGCGTTGCCGCCATGTTCGACTGCATCTGCGCGTAGTGGCCGGGAATCGGCAGGCACATCGTATAGCCGGTCAGATCCGTGTTGAGCTGCACGTCATCTGCGCTTGTGGCCAGCCGCATATGCATACCGGTCGAGCCGATGATCGAGCAGCCGGTGTCGGTGCCCGGCTCATAGAGACCGGCACCAAGCGAGGTGCAGACGACATCGACATAACCGAGCACGACCGGCGTCCCGGCCAGTAGCCCGGTCAGGGCGGCGGCGCTGTCGCTCAGCGCATGCCGGGTGGCCGCGCCGTCAACAATCTCGGGCAACAGATATCGCTGCTTTCTGAGATCGAGAAAATCGATCACATCCTCGGAATATTGCCGGGTGCGAAAGTTGCCGAAGGTGAAATTGGCCTCGGACGGATCGGTCGCGCGCTGTCCGGTGAGCTTGAAATAGAGCCAGTCCTTGCAGTGAAACCCCGTCGTCGCGCCGTTCAGCATCTCCGGCGCAGTGTCCAGAATCCATCTCAGCTGCGAGCCCATCTGGCAGGCGGCAAGGCCGGCGCCGGTGTGGGAAAAACGGGCCGCATCGCCGCTGTCGGCGCGCAACCGCTCCACCGTTTCCCCGGCGCGGGCATCGAGCCACAGCCAGCCCTTGCCGACAGGGTCACCGTTTTTGTCGATCAGCCATGTCCCGTCGCCTTGGCCTGTCACCGAGATCGCCGCGACGCGGCTTGCCAGGTTCTCCACCTTGTCGGCGAGATCGGCGAGCGTCCTGGCAGTATCGGCCCAGGTCCGGTCAAGATCCTGGACGACGCCCTTGCCGCCCTGGCTTTCATAGCTGTTGGCGATCGCTGAGAACGCGATCTGCCGGCCGCCGAGATCGAAGGCGACCGATTTGATGACGGAGGTTCCAGCATCGATCCCGATCAGGATATCGCGCATCAGGCCAGCTCCTGCCCGTGGCTGATCGCCTTGCCGCTGTCGCCGTCAAAGACATGCAGGCTACCCGGATCGAGCCGGATGGCGACGGTCTCGCCAATCGCCAGATTGGTCCGGTCATGTTCGACCAGCACCATCGTCCCACCGGCAAAATCGGCGGCGATATGCGTCTGGTCGCCGAGCCACTGGTTGACCGCAACCTTTGCGCCGACACCACCCTCGCTGCGGCGAACGGCATAGGGCCGGATACCGAGCATGACCTTGCTGCGCTTCATCAGTTCGGCCCGCACCGCATGCGAGAAATCCGAAGCCTTGTAGTCGAGCTTCACGCCCTCGTTCAGCCCGAAGGACACCGTATCGTCGGTCCCGGAGATTCCGGCCGAAAATACGTTCATCGGCGGCTCGCCGACGAAGGTGCCGGTGAACAGGTTGGCCGGACGTTCCTTGATCATCTGCGGCGTATCGAATTGCTGCAACACGCCGCCTTCCATGACGGCGATGCGGTCGGCCAATGCGTTTGCTTCCGTCTGGTCGTGGGTGACGAGGATGGCGGTCAGCCCGCGCTCCTTGATGAAATGCTTGATGCGGCCGCGCAACAGCGCCCGCAACTGCGGCTCCAGCTGCCCCATTGGCTCATCGAGCAGATGCAGGTCCGCATCGCGGATCAGAGCGCGTCCGAGCGAGGCGCGCTGCTGCTGGCCGCCGGAGATCGAGCTCGGATAGCGGCCCATGATATCCTCGATCTCCAGAAGCTTGGCGATATCGGCCACCTTTTGATCAACGACGCTCTGGGCGAGCTTGGAGGCTTTCAGCGCAAAAGCAATGTTTTCGCGCACCGTCAGCGGCGGATAGAGCGAATAGCCCTCGAACGCCATGGCGACATTGCGCTTGACCGGCGCAAAGGTCTGCACCTCCCTGCCCTTCAGCGCAATCGTGCCGCGCGATACGGCCTCGAAGCCCGCGACCATGCGCAGCGTCGAGGTCTTGCCGCAGCCGGACGAGCCGAGAAGCGCGATGATCTCGCCCTTCTTCACATCCATGGTGAGCTGCTTGACGGCGTGGACGCCGTAGTCGATCGGGCCATAGAACTTATCGACGCCGTTGATAAAAAGCGCTGTCTCGCTCATGCCGCTTCTCCATTGCGTGTCATCGGCGTGGCAGCGGACCGGATCAGCCCGCCACTCTCCTTGTCGAACAGGAAGGCCGTCTGGCCGCTGACAGCGATATGGGCTGGGCCGGATATTGGGCCGGGGGTTCCCGCCGGGCGCGACACTAGAATTTCCCGGCCGCGCGCGGTCAGCACCAGCGTCACCGTCTTCTCGTTAAGCGGCGTTTCCGCCTCGACGGTCACCGGAATGGCGCCGGGCGCCGCGGCCTCGGTAAAGACGATCGCTTCGGGCCTGAGCCCGATCACGCACGCCTTTCCAAGAACACTTGCCGGCATGCCGGGAAGCGTCACCTTGACGTTTGAAAGCTCCACATAGGCCCCGTCCGGCCCAGACTGCGGCGTTACATCCAGAAGGTTGATGGTGGGATCACCGAACAGCCGGGCGATCTCGATATCCGCCGGTGCATTGTAGATATCCTCCGGCGTGCCGATCTGGCGGATCCGCCCCTGCGACATGACAGCGATCCGGTCGCCAAGCGCCATTGCTTCCTTGTAGTCCTGCGTCACATAGACGACCGTTGCACCCTGCGCGGCCAGGAGGCGCGGCAGTTCCAGACGCATCTCGAAACGCAACTTGGCATCGACATTGCGCAGCGGATCATCGAGCAGCAGAAGCGGCGGCGATCCGGCAAGCGCGCGGGCAAGCGCCGTGCGCTGTTTCTGGCCGTTCGACAGGGCCTTCGGGTGATGCGTCAGCACATGGTCGATCTTCAGGAGCTTTGCGACCTTGAGGACACCGGCCGAGATCGCATCCTTCGTCGCCTTGGTTGCCGTCAGCGGGCTGGCGATATTGTCGAAGGCGCTCATATGCGGAAACAGGGCGAAATTCTGGAAGGCCATGCCGATGCCGCGATGCTCCGCATCGATATCTGCGACATCCTCGCCGCCGATCAGGATCTGGCCCTCCTCCGGATCGATCACACCGGCAACGAGCCGAAGCAGGACGGTCTTTCCCGCACCGGACGGACCAAACAGCACCAGGGTTTCGCCATCGGCCACATCCAGCGACAGGTTGTCGAGAACCGTGTTGGTCTTGTAGCGTTTGACGATATTTTTAAGCTGAAGCGTCGTCATGATTTATCCCTTCACCGCGCCGAGCGACAGGCCTTCGACGAGGTAGCGCTGGGCGTAGAGTGCAAGTGCAAGCGTCGGCGTCACCGAGAGCACGATCGCCGAGGCGATCTGGCCGTACTGGATGCCGGACGAGGTGACGAAGGCAAGCGCGCCCACCGTCACCGGCTGCTTGTCGGCCGAGGCCAGCACCAGCGCGAAAACGAAGTTGTTCCACGCGAAGATGAAGGCCAGCAGCCCCGCAGCCGCAATCCCAGGTCCCGCCAGCGGCAGGGCGATCTTGCGGAAGGTGGCAAACCAGGAATGACCGGCGATGCGATAGGCATATTCGACATCGGCCGAAATATCCTCGAAATAGCCGCGCACGATCCAGAGGATGAGCGGCAGGCAGATCAGCTGGTAGACCCAGATCAGGCCGAAATAGGTATCGGCAAGACCCAGCCACTGAAAATACTGCGTCAGCGGCAGGAGAACGAGCAGCGGCGGCGCAAACCGGAAGGACAGGAGCGTGAACGCGATGTCTTCGGAGCCCTTGAACTTGTGGCGGGCAAAGGCGTAGGCCGCCGGCACGCCGAGAACCAGCGCAACCGCCACCGATGTCACCGACAGGAAGACCGAGTTCATGAGATTGCGCATGAAGGCGATATCGAGCGTACCGGCCGCCGAGGTCAGCTTGCCGGTGATCAGCGCCGCATAATTGGACAGCGTTGGCGTGAAGATCACCGAAGGCGGGATCGTCAGGATCGTCTCGTTGGTCTGGAACGACATCAGGAAGATCCAGAAGATCGGGAACATGAAGAAGATGACGACGATCGTCAGCGCAATCAGCCGCAGCGTCTTTTCAAGCGTGGATGTGGTTTCCATGGTTCTTCGCCTCACGCTTCGCCGCGGGCGCGTTCGCGCAGCCGCAGCCAGTTCTTGATGAAGATGTTCGACAGGAAGTAGGTGATCGCCCAGAGGATGACCATCAGCGCAGCGGAGCGCCCGACATTGGTCGACTGGAAGAAGTTGAGATAGGCTTCCACCTGAAACACCGTCAGCGTATTGCCCGGGCCCCCTTGCGTCATCGCGTAGATGATATCGAACTGCTGGATACTGTCGAGCAGCCGGAACAGCGTCGCCGTCAGGATATAGGGCGTCAGCATCGGCAGGGTGATGCGGAAGAACACGAAGGTTCTCGGCACGCCATCGAGCGCTGCCGCTTCGAACGGCTGGGTCGGCAGCGAGCGCAGGCCGGCCAAAAGCAGGATCATGATGAAGGGCGTGTAGACCCAGATATCGACGAGGACGACGGTGAGCAGCGCCGTGCTCGGGGACGATGCCCAGCGGAAATCATGCAACCCGATCAGGCTTGCCAGATAGCTGAGAATACCGAAGCTCGGATTGGTCATCAGCTTCCACATCAACGCGGCCAGCGCCGGCGCGATCATCAGCGGCAAAAGCAACATGATCGAGATGAAGTTGTTGACCGTCGAGCGCCGCTGCAAAAGCAGCGCGATACCGAGACCCAGCAGCAGCTCCAGCGTCACGGTGATGCCGGCATAGAGCAGCGACACTTTCAGCGTGTTCCAGAAGGCCGGATCGGTGAAGAAATTGAGATAGTTCTCACCCCAGTTGAACTGCCGCGCCCAGGGCTGGCTGAGCCGGTAGCGCTGGAAGGAATAGATCACCGCCGTGAAAAAAGGGATCAGGATGCCGATGCAGACGAGCAGCGCCGGCAGGCTGAGCACATAGGGCAGAACCTTTCTGCTGATGCGGAAACCTGAAGCCGGCTTGCGGAGGGTTGCAGTTGAAGCCATGTCGAGCTCCGTTCTTTGTCTTTTGAAGAAACCACGCGGGGGGCACAAGCCACAAAGCTCAAGCGCCGGTCCATCGGCATCTCAGGTTGTCTCAAGGCGGCATTCAGCCGGTGGGCGGGTTGCCCGGCGCTCTCTCAAGCGCCGGGCACTGCTTGGGAGGCAGATCAGCCCAGACCAGCTTCCTTCAGCTGGCGATCGATGCT
The DNA here is from genome assembly GCF_001687365.1 of Pararhizobium polonicum. GTDB lineage: Bacteria > Pseudomonadota > Alphaproteobacteria > Rhizobiales > Rhizobiaceae > Pararhizobium > Pararhizobium polonicum. The sequence continues at coordinate 98,116 of NZ_LGLV01000021.1, read as the reverse complement.
CTCGACCAGCTGGTCGAGACCTTCGTCGACGGGCACTTCCTTGGCGACCATCTTCTGCAGCGTCGCCGCCCATTCGGTGGTGACGTCGAAGAACAGCGGCTGCGGCGTGAACTTGATCGATGCGCCGGCAGCCGAAGCATCGAACATGTCGACATAGCCCGGATATTTGTCGAGCTTGGTGCGGAAGGCTTCATCCTTCCAGACCGACTGGCGGACCGGATCGACGAAATCCATCTTGGTGGCGCCGAAGATCGCGTGTTCCGGGCCGGAAGCCCATTGCAGGAAGTACCAGGTGGCATCCTTGTCCTTGGAGAAATTGGACATGGCGAGCGACCAGATCCAGATGTTCGGCGTCGAGGCCGTTGCATCCGGGTTGGCGGTGAAGGCGGCATAGGACAGCTGACCGGCCATCTTGTTGTCGCCGCCGTTCATGAAATAGCCCAGGCAATCGGCATCGAAGATCATCGCCGATGCGCCGGCGCCGAGATCGGTGCCGACCTGATACCAGGTATAGGTCGACCAGTCCTTCGGGCCGCTTTGCTGGATCATCTCCACCCACTTGGCGTGGAAGGCCTTGGAGCCCGCCGTGCCCATCGCCGCCGACAGCTTGCCGTCGGTGACGTTCAGGTCCTTTTCGTTGAAGTTCGAATAGGCCGACAGGAAGCCCGGATGGATCGTCGCCCAGGAGCGCGAACCGCGAACGCCGATGCCGTAGATGCCGCCGACATCCTTCTGCAGCTTGGCAGCGACCTGGATCATGTCATCGAGGTTCTTCGGAACGGAAACGCCGGCCTTGTCGAACATCGCCTTGTTGTAGGTGATGTTGTTCTGTTCGAACGCCCACGGAATGCACCATTGCTTGGCATCGTCGGAGCCCAGCGCGCCGCCGGGCTGGCCGTTCCAGGCGCAGGAATTCTTCACGCCGGGGAGGAAGTCGTCCCAGGCATAATTGGGGTTGGTTTTTTCCGGATCGTTGATCCATTCCTTCAGATCGGTGATCCAGCCGGCCGGACCATAGGTCCACGTCATGTAGGCACCGGTCATGAACGCATCATATTCGGTCGAGCCGGACGACAGGGCTGCCGTCACCTTGTCGAAATAGACGTCTTCGGGGAACACATCATACTTGACGTCGATACCCGTCAGATCCTTGAAGGACTGCAGGTTGGCAATCATCGCATCGGCATAGGGATGCTTGTTCAACAGCAGCTTCAGCGATTTGCCGGAATGTTTCTTCCAGTCGAAATCGGCAGCGAGCGCCCTGGTGGACATCATGTTGAGCAGCGTGCCGGCAGTACCGGCTGTGATCCCCATGGCGCCAAGGCCTTTCAGCATTCCGCGGCGGTCCACCTCTCCGCGCAGGAATGCACTGATGAGGTCTTTTTCTTTCTCATGCATTGGTCTTCTCCTCCTTCACGGGCAAAACATGCTCAATCCATTGAGCCGTACCGGCTTACCCGACCGGTATCTCCTCCAGACCGCAACGCACACCCTGCGGCCATGACCGGGCAGGATGCCTGCGCTGCGCAAAGACATCGACGAAACCTCTCCCAGGTCACGTCTCCGCCGTCAGTCTCACATGCCGGAACGGCGCGTTCTCAGGCAGCATCCTCCATCAGTGTGCGCGCCGTCTTCTCGTCCGTGATCAGGCCGCTCAGGAAGCGGCTTTCCAGCACGGCACGGATGGCGCGGGCCTTCACCTTGCCGCCGGCAACGGCGACCGTGCGGCGGTTTTTCAGATCTTCGCGGCTCAGCGTAAACGTGCGGTTCGACAACGACGTCTCGATCGGCTGGCCCCTGTCATCGAAGAAATGACCGAGCAATTCGCCGGCGCCGCCACCGCGCTTGATCTCCTCCAGCTCGCTCTTCTCGATCATGCCGGTGGCCACCAGCGACGCCTCGCGCTCGACGGTTCCGATGCCGACAAGCAGCAGATCGGCGCTGCTGGCCAGATCGAAGATTTCCCGCACACCACGCTGGTTGAACAGCACGTCGCGATCCTCGACCGTATTGGCGAAGAAGGGCACGGGCATGACATAGGCCTCGGCCCCGGTGCGCTCGGCCAGCCGGTGGATCACGTCATGCGGATTGGCCGAAAACCGGCGCGTCAGGCCGCCGAGCAGCGAGACAAAGCGCACGTCGTTGTTGGTCGTGCGCGGCAGGTAATCGACGCAGGCCGCCAGCGTGCGTCCATGCCCCATACCGATCAACAGCGTGCCCTCCTTCTCGATTTCGCGCTTGAGAAACTGCGCGCCCGAAATGCCCAGCGCCTTCAGCGGCAGGTCCTCCGGATCGAAATCCGGCACCACCTCGCAATAGTCGAGGCCGTAGCGCGCCGACAGCTTCTGCTCGAGCTCGACGCATTCGGACACTTCGCCATCGATATAGACCTTCACCAGGCCGTCCTGGTTGGCCTTGGTGATCAGACGATGCGCCTTGAGAGAGGAAAGGCCGAGGCGCTTGGCAACTTCGGACTGGGTGAGCCCGCCGGCGTAGTGCAGCCATGCCGCACGGGTCGCCATGCTCGACTCGTCGTCCCGAAGAGAACCTGCGCCCAGAACCATGTCTCCACCCGTCCCTGCTATTTTTTTCACTGCATGATATTTTTATCGATTATTGAAAGAATTTTCATGACCTGAAAATTTTGTCAAGCACGTTCGATGCGGCAACGCACCAATTCGATATGCGCCTGCACTTGCCCTATACCGGCATCGAACGGGGAAAACCGGTTGGCTGCACGCGAAGACCATCAAGGGAACGATGCGGTTTCTCCGGCACCGGGCGGCGTTTTCGCAGAAACGCCTTCATTTTCCGGTCAATCTCGTGTTGAAGGAACGTTACGACAGACAGGAGACGGCGAAGGCATGTTTGCGATGAAATCCTGGAAACGCCGGCTGCGCAAATGGCGCAATCGCGTCGCAAGGCGCGCGCTCGGCACCCGCACCGGCCGGGAGATTCTCGTCAGTGCCATCAGCCCGAAGGTTCTGTCCATGACCGCCGATTGCGGCGACCATCTGATGACCTTTTCGCCGCATGACTACATCGGCCGCAAGATTTACCGCAAAGGCCATTTCGAACGGGATCATGTCGACAGGCTGCTGACCGTTTTGCGGCAAAGAACGCTGCTGCAGGAGGACAAGGTTCTTCTCGAACTCGGCGGCAATATCGGCACCCAGACCCTCTATTTTGCGCTCAGCCAGGCCTTCCGCCATATCGTCACGGTGGAGCCGGACCCGCGCAATTTTCAGCTGCTGCGCACCAATATCGACCAGAATAACCTCAGCGAGCGGATTACCGCGATCAACAGCGCCGCCGGCGAAAGCGAAGGCACGCTCGATTTCTTCCTGCACCAGGACAATCACGGCAAGAGCAGCGCCCTGCGCCAGAGCGACCGGGATATCGAGATCAAGGTTCCCGTGAAGTCCGTCGCCACCCTTCTTGCCGAAGCCGGGGTAGCTGCGGAAGACATTGGGCTGATCTGGATGGACATCGAGGGCTACGAGCCGGTTGCGGCTCGCTCCATGCAGCCGCTTCTTCAGCGCCGCGTGCCGTTCTACATGGAGTTCTCACCGATCTTCTACGGACCGGCGGGATCGAAAGCTTTCGTCGATTATCTGGCAGGCTTCTATGAGGACTGCATCGTCTTCTTTGAGGACCGGCAGGTGGAGATGAAAGTCACCGCCTTGCCGATCGAACAGCAACAGTTCGACGTCCTGCTTTTGCCCTGACACGCCACCCGCCCGGCAAGCCGGGCGCGGGCGCGGTCGCTCAGCGTTTGCGGTAGAAGTAATAGCGCCCCGGCTCGACGCCAACGGGCAGCGGCAGCGGCTCGAGTTCCGGATTGTCGAGCGGCAGGCCGCTGACGGCAATGCCGCCGGGTGCAAGCGCGGCAGCCACCGACTGCGGCAGCCAGGTCAGCGTTCTCGCATCCTTTTCAGCATAGGCCGTGCCGATATCGGCATGCGCCAAGGCGACATTCGTGCCGGCAAACTGCTGGATCGTATCCTTGATGTCTCCGAGAACGAGATCCTTCTCCGGCGGCGTCGAGGCCGGATGCGAGCCGACGGCGCGATCGAAGACGATGATGCGGTTGTTCGGAAAGGACTCGCGGATATGATCGTAGGTCCGCCCGTTGCCCAGCCCGATCTCCAGGATCACGCCATCGGGCGCAATCATCGCATTGTCTTTCACATGATTGATGATTTCGCGCTGCGATTGCATCCGGGAAATAAAACTGTCAAGGCGGCTCATCTAACTCTATCCATCCATTCCAAATCACATGGCCCAAATCAGAGGGGTTCACCCCGCTTAACACGCGGCAACACGACGGGTCGACCATGACAGCGGTAAATTCGCGGTGAATTCAACCGTCACGTGGTGCGCGGCCGATATGTTCCCCTGCCCGTATTTCGCCATCCCCGGCTGTCGAACCGCCGTCGCCTGCCCTGCGCGAATATGTTAGCCTGGTTGCATGAGCCAGCTTTCCAGCGAAACATTTTTCAGCGCGCTTCCGGTCTTCGTCGAGTTCGAAGGCGTCGCCGACAGCGGGAACTATCGGGCATTGCCTGCCGACTGGGCCCTGGCGACCGCCGATATCGTCGATTCGACCGGCGCGATCGAGACCGGGCGTTACAAGGCCGTCAACATGGCCGGCGCCAGCGTCATCTCCGCTGTTCTCAATGCGCTCGGCAAAAACGACCTTCCCTTCGTCTTCGGTGGGGACGGTGCCCTCGTTGCCGTCCCGCCATCGGGCGTGGAAAAAGCCCGCGACGCGCTCGCCGCCGTCCAGAACTGGGTGGGCGAGGAGCTGCAGCTGACGCTGCGCGCCGCACTCGTTCCCGTCGCCGATGTCATCGCTGCTGGCCTCGAGGTGCGCGTCGCGCGCTTCCAGGTCAATCCGGATGTCTCCTATGCCATGTTTGCCGGCGGCGGTTCCAGCTGGGCGGAAGCCCGCATGAAGGAAGGCCTGTTTGCCGTTCCCCCCGCACCGCCGGGCGCACGGCCCGACCTCACAGGCCTCTCCTGCCGATGGAACCCGATCCCGTCCCGGCACGGCGACATCGTCTCGATCATCGCGGTTCCGGCCGATCCTTTGAACTACAGGCCATTTCAGTCGCTGATTTCGAAGGTCGTCGCGCTTGCTGCCGGCGAGGAGCGCGACGGTCACCCGGTCGCCGCCGAGGGACCGCAGATCGGACTGTCGGCGGCCGGACTGTCGGCCGAGGCAAAAACCGCGCCCAAGGGAAAACGCTTTATCCACCGGCTTTTCATTCTTGCGCAATATCTGCTCGTCGCCGGCCTCTATCGCTTCGGGCTGAAGCTCGGCAATTTCGATCCGCAGGAATACCGCCGCAGCGTCTCGCGCAACACCGATTTCCGCAAATTCGACGATGGCCTGAAAATGACGATCGACGTCGACCCGGAAAGGCTGCGCCAGATCGAAGCCCTGCTGGAGGACGCGGCCAAGGCAGGCATTTGCCGCTTCGGTCTGCACCGCCAGGATTCGGCGCTGATGACCTGCATCGTGCCGACGCCGCTCAGCCACGATCACATGCATTTCATCGACGGCGCCGCCGGCGGCTACGCCATGGCCGCCAGCCGGCTGAAAAAGCAGATGGCGGCCGCGCCTACGCCTTGAGGATCAGGCCGCCTTCGATATTGCGGCGGGCAAAGGCATTGCGCGTATCGACGATGAGTGGTGCCCAGCGGGCCAGTGCCGCATAATCAACCGCATCGTGGTCGGTGGCGATCAGGACGGCATCGAAGGCTTGCACCGACTGTTCGTCCAGCGGCACCGACGTCCGCCCCTTCAGCGCCATATATTCGCGGGTCTTCGGAATTTCGGCGACATGCGGATCGTGATAGGCAGCAATGCCGCCGCGTTCCTCGATCAGTTCGATCAGTTTCAGCGACGGGCTTTCGCGGATATCCGGCACGTTCTTCTTGTAGGCCAAGCCGATCACCAGGACGCGCGACCGGCTGAGCGCCTTGCCGAGATGGATATCCAGCGCTTCGGCGAGCCGGCCGACGACATGGCGCGGCATCGCCGAATTGATTTCGCCGGCAAGCTCGATAAAGCGGGTCGGCAATTCAAATTCCCGTGACTTCCAGGTGAGGTAAAAAGGATCGATCGGAATGCAGTGGCCGCCGAGACCGGGGCCGGGATAAAACGGCATGTAACCGAAGGGCTTGGTCTTGGCCGCGTCGATCACTTCCCAGATGTCGATGCCCATCGCCTCGTAAACCACCTTCAATTCGTTGACGAGGGCGATGTTGACCGCGCGGAAAATGTTCTCCGTCAGCTTCACCGCCTCGGCCGTGGCCGGCGACGACACCGGCACGACCGTCTGGACGACGGCGCCGTAGAAGGCTTGCATCAATCCGGCCGCATCAGCGCCGTCGCCGGCCACGACCTTCGGGATGCTCGACGTATGGAAATCGCGGTTGCCGGGGTCCTCGCGCTCCGGCGAGAAGCCAAGGAAGAAATCCTGGCCCGATTTCAAGCCGGTCTTTTCAAGGATCGGCCGCACGACCTCGTCCGTCGTGCCGGGATAGGTGGTCGATTCCAGCACGATCAACTGGCCGGGCCTCAGCGTTCGGGCAATACGGTCGCAGGTCCTGGTGATGAAGGAAAGATCCGGATCGCGATGCTTCGTCAGCGGCGTCGGCACGCAGATGACGATGACATCGCAAGCCGCAAGCTGGCTGAAATCGGTCGTTGCCCGGAAGCGGCCTTCAGCCGTCTCCGTAGCCAGCACCGCATCCGGCACGGCCTCGATATAGGAGCGCCCCGCATCGATGGCGACGATCTTCTGCGGGTCGATATCGAAGCCGGTCACGGTGAACCCGTTGCGGGCAACGGTGATCGCCAGCGGCAGGCCAACGTAGCCGAGCCCGATGACACCGGCATGGGCGCTGCGGTCTGCGATCTTCGAAAGGAGGGTCTCGCTCAGGGAAGAATGGACGGTCAAATGAATGGTCTCGACTGATCGTGACGCGCGCAGGCGCCTTTGCTGATGCAGGTCAGTTGAGGATAAAATGACCGGGTGTCAAGGACCGCCCCGATTGCGCATTCCGCTGCGGCCGGAACAATTCTCCAATTTTTGTCGGCGCTGAATCTGGTTTTGCCGATATCACCACTTATATCCATCAAGGTGCGAGCGCCCGGTCCACCACGAAGCAGACTGGATATTCCCTCGATCCCTGGAATTTCGGCGAGAAAGCGACACGTCACGCGATGAACATCCACAAGATGAATGTTTCCACCCAGCTGCTGGACCGCGTATCGAACTGGCTGCAGCAGGCCGCCCTCAATGGTGAAACGCTCGAAACTGTCGTCACGGGGTTTTGCGAAAGGCTGGCGGCCGCCGGCCTGCCGCTCAATCGCGTCCACCTGAGCTTTTCGATGCTGCACCCGCTCTATGATGCGCTCGGCTTCACCTGGCTGCGTGGCCAGGGTGTCACCGTCGAAGGCTATCGCGCCGAGCCCACCGACGACAAGCCGGACCGTTTTCTGCAAAGCCCCTATTATTACCTGCTGAGCAACAACCTCGATCACCTGCGCCGGCAGATCGATCCCACGGCGCCTTCCGAATTTCCGATCTTCGACGACCTGAAGGAAATCGGCACCACCGATTATATCGCCTTCGTCCAGTCCTTTGGCGTCACCTCCGGCCAGGGCATGATCGGCTCCTGGTCCACCGATGCCTATGGCGGCTTCAGCGACAATGTCATCGAGGCGCTGCTGCGCATCCAGAACAACCTGGCCGTGGCGGCCAAGATGGCCGTTCTCGGCAAGCTGGCCGACAACATGCTCACCACCTATCTGGGCGAAAATGCCGGCAAGCGCGTGCTGTCCGGCCAGACCCGGCGCGGCGATGGCGAAACCATCCGGGCCGCTTTGGTGATGGTGGACATGCGGCAATCGACGGTGCTTGCGGAAAAGGAGGGCCGGCAGGTCTATATCGATACGCTCAACCAGTTCTTCGACGCGATCGCCAGCCCGTTCAGCCGCAACGGCGGCGAAATCCTCAGTTTCGTCGGCGACGGATTTCTCGCCGTCTATCCCTGCGGCCGTCACCGGGAGCCGTCCCAGGTCGCGGCTCTAGCCGCCATGGCCGCGGTTCGTCAGGCAACGGCCCATATGGCGGAACTCAATGCCGATCGCCGGCGGCAGGGGCTTGGCGATGTCAACTACGGCATCGGGCTGCATGTCGGCAACGTCATGTTCGGCAATGTCGGCCTCAAGGACCGCCTGACGTTTTCCGCCTTCGGCGCGGCGGTCAACGAAGTGGAACGCCTGCAGGGGCTGACGAAGAAATATGCCCAGCCGATCGTTGCCAGCCAGGCTTTCGCCACCTATTGCGGCGGCGACTGGGTGAAGCTCGGCCAGGAAAAACTGCGCGGCGTGCGTCAGAAGGTGACCGTGCTTCTGCCCGGCGAGGAGAACATGAAGCTGGACAATGGCGAGGCCATGCCGAACCGGTCGCTGGAGACCCGGTCGGAGGCAGAGCAGCTCATGCTGCTCTATCGCAACAGCAAGAAACCGCAGCCGCGCGACCTCATCTGGAACAAGCTGCTGCAGTAAAGATCGAGGCAGCCGGCGCACAATCCGCGCCGATTGCCGCCACGGGACGCGAAACGGAAGCATCCCGTTCGAATGACTATATTTTCTGTGTCCGTGGTGGCTTCGCCGCCGCGGCCATATCTGCGCGCGCACTTTAGCAGCCGCAGGTCATGGACACGCCAATTTCCGTGCGCTAGTCTCCTCTTGAGGAAGCCGGGCTTCTACCCGGAAGCGAGCTCCGCCTGAACGCGAGCCGCATGAAACAAGGACACCTGCTGGCATGAATTCAGGCGCGGACTTGTTGCGGATCGAGGATCTGAGTATCTCGTTCGCGATGCTCGGCGGACAGCTCGATGCCGTGCGCAAAGCCAGCCTGCGCGTGCTGCCGGGCAAGGTAACAGCGCTTGTCGGCGAGTCCGGATCAGGCAAATCCGTCATCAGCCAGGCCGTGATGGGCATCCTGCCGAAGTCCGCCACATGCAGCGGCCGTATCCTCTTCTGCGATCCGGCGACCCAGGAACGGCCGGCCGACCTGCTCGCGATGCCGCGCGACGGACGGGAAATCCGCAACCTGCGCGGCAATCGCATCGGCAAGATCTTCCAGGAGCCGATGACCTCGCTGTCGCCGCTGCATACGATCGGCAACCAGATCAGCGAATCCCTGAAAATCCACACGGACATGTCCGGGCGCGAACGGCGCGAGCGCACCGAGGAAATGCTCGGGCTGGTCGGTTTCTCCAAGCCGGCGCGGGCCTTCGACATGTACCCGTTCGAATTGTCGGGCGGCATGCGCCAGCGCGCCATGATCGCCATGGCGCTGATCTGCAATCCCTCGCTCCTGATCGCCGACGAGCCGACGACCGCGCTCGACGTCACCATCCAGGCGCAGATCCTGCAGCTGTTGCGCGGGCTGCAGACCAAGCTGAACATGGCCATGCTGCTGATCACCCACGATCTCGGCGTGGTCGCCAATGTGGCCGACGAAGTGGTGGTGATCTACCACGGCGAGATCATGGAGGCCGGACCGGTCGAGGCGATTTTCCGACGGCCGTCGCATCCCTATCTCAAGGGCCTGATGGCCGCCGTGCCGCATTTCGACATGAAACCGGGCGAGCGCCTGAAGGCGCTGCGCGAGGTTCCGGTGAACACGAGCAATCTGCTGGGAAAGAACAAGATCGTCGCGGCCGACGAAGCCCTGAAGCCGGAAATCCTGCTGTCGGTGCGCAACGTCAGCAAGACCTTCACCACCCGCAAATCGAACTGGCTGGCCAAGGAGACCGCGCCGGCAACCAAGGCGGTCGATGGCGTCAGCTTCGATATCATGCGCGGCGAATGTCTCGGGCTGGTGGGCGAAAGCGGCTGCGGCAAGACCACGCTCAGCAAGATCCTGATGCGGGCCATAACGCCGGACGAAGGCGCGATCATGCTCGACAGCAGCGACGGCCCGATCGATGTGCTGAAAGCGGATGGCCCCGGGCTGCAGGCGCTGCGCACCAAGATGCAGATGGTTTTCCAGGATCCGGTCTCCTCGCTGTCGCCGCGCATGACCGTGCAGAACATCCTCAGCGAACCGCTCGAAATCCATGGACGCGGCAGCGGCAAGTCGCGCCTCGAGACGGTCAAGGCGCTGCTCAAGGCCATCGGCCTCAACGAACGCCATCTCAATCGTTATCCCCACAGCTTTTCCGGCGGCCAGCGCCAGCGCATCGGCATCGCCAGGGCGCTGGCGCTCGGGCCCGACCTGTTGATCTGCGACGAGCCGGTCTCGGCACTCGATGTTTCGGTTCAGGCGCAGATCCTCAACCTGTTGAAGGATCTGCAGAAGGAACTGGGGCTGACCTACCTGTTCATCTCGCACAACCTTGCCGTCGTCGATTACATGGCCGACCGGATCGCGGTGATGTGCGGCGGCCGCATCGTCGAGATCGCCCCGCGCGAGACACTGATGGAAGCGCCGGTTCACCCCTATACGAAATCGCTGCTGGCCGCCGTGCCCTTCCCCGATCTCGACCGGCCGCTCAACTTTTCCATGCTCAATCCGAGCGGCGCGTCCGACAAGCGCAGCTGGGGCAAGCAGTTTTCCGATGACGGCGATGTCGGCGTTCTCACGACGGCGGACCTCGGCAACGGCCATCTTGTTCTGGCGCGAAAAACCGCCGATGTCAGGGAGCTCGTATCGTGATCACCCGGCGAACCACCCTTGGCCTTATGGCCTCCGCGCTGTTGCCCGGCCTTGCGCGCGCGGCCCCGGAGCCACCGTTTCTGCGGCCTTACCTGCGCGCCCAGGCGCTTCCCGACCTCAAGGATCGCCTCCCGAAAAACCCGCGCCGTATCAACCTTGCCGCCATGGGCCGGCAACCCGGCAAATACGGCGGCACGGTCCGCATGCTGATCGGCAGTCAGAAAGACATCCGGATGATGACGATCAACGGCTATGCCCGTCTGGTCGGCTACACCGAGGACCTGAAATTCCAGCCCGACATTCTCGAAAGCTTCGACGTCCAGGAAGGCCGGATTTTCACGTTCAAGATCCGCGATGGCCACCGATGGTCGAATGGCAGCTATCTGACGTCTGAGGATTTCCGCTATACGTGGGAAGACGTCATCCTCAACAAGGATCTGCGCAAGGGCGGCATTCAGCGCGAGCTTCTGGCCAATGGCGAGGGGCCTGTTTTCGAGGTGATCGACAACCTGACGGTTCGCTACACCTGGGCCACCCCGAACCCGGACTTCCTGCCCGGCCTTGCGGCCGCGTCGCCGGTCGTCATCCTGATGCCGTCAGCCTATATGCGGCATTTTCATAAGAAGTATCAGGATGATTTCCGCCTCTCGGCCTTGATGAAGCGCTACCGCGTCAAGAAATGGGCCGATCTGCACATCAAGATGTCGCGGCAATACCGGCCGGAAAATCCCGAGCTGCCGTCGCTCGACCCCTGGATCCCCCGCACGGCCCCGCCAGCCGAACAGTTCGTCTTCGAGCGCAATCCGTTCTTCCACCGGGTCGATGAAAACGGGCTGCAGCTGCCGTATATCGACCGCTTCCTGCTCAATATAAGCTCGTCCGAAATCATCGCAGCCAAGACCGGCGCGGGAGAAACGGATCTTCAGTCCACCGGCGTCGATTTTTCCGATTACGCGTTTTTCAAGGATGCCGAAAAACGCTATCCGGTAAAGGTCAAGCTCTGGAAGAGAACGCAAGGGTCTCGCCTCGCCCTGCTGCCGAACCTGAATTGTGCCGACAAGGTCTGGCGCGACCTGTTCTGGGATAAGCGTGTGCGGCGTGCGCTTTCGCTGGCCATCGACCGGCGTGAGATCAACATGGTGAGCTTCTATGGCCTCGCCAGGGAAAGCTCGGACACGATCCTGCCGGAGAGCCCGCTTTTCAAGCCTGAATATGCTTCCGCCTGGGCCAGCCACGATCCCGATCAGGCCAATGCGCTGCTCGACGAGGTGGGACTGACCCAACGCAACGGCGACGGCATCCGCCTCCTTCCCGACGGGCGCGAGGCGCAGATCATCGTCGAAACATCCGGCGAGAGCACGCTTGAGACCGATGTCCTGGAACTCATCAAGGACCATTGGGCGAAAGTCGGTCTCGCCCTCTTTATCAAGACCTCGCAACGCGACGTTTTCAGCAGCCGCACGATGAGCGGCGAGATCATGATGTCGATGTGGTCGGGCCTCGAAAACGGCGTGCCCACCGCCGATATGAACCCGGGCGATCTGGCGCCCAGCAGAGACGACCAGTTTCAATGGCCCTCCTGGGGCATGTACTATCTCTCCATCGAGCAAAACGGAACAGCGCCGGAATTGCCGGAAGCCATCCGGCTGATCGATCTCGTGAAGCAATGGCGCAAGACGGCCAACACCGAAGAACGCACGCGCATCTGGCATGAAATGCTGGAAATCTATACGCAGAGCGTCTTTTCGATCGGCATCGTCAACGCAACGCTGCAGCCGGTCATGCATTCCGCCTATATCCGCAACATTCCCCAACAAGGCCTCTACGGCTTCGTCCCGACCTGTTATCTCGGGGTCTATATGCCAGACACGTTCTGGTACAGCGAAGAGGTTAGCTGACCATGTTGCGTTACATTTTCTGGCGTATCCTGGCGATGATCCCGACCCTCGTCATCATTTCCGCGCTGGTTTTCACGATCATCGAACTGCCGCCGGGCGATTACTTCGAGAGCTACATTGCCGAACTGCGCGCCCAGGGCGAAGCCGTGGACACCGCCGAGATCGACGCGTTGCGCAAGGAATACGGCTTCGACCAGCCGCCGGTAATACGCTATTTCCATTGGGCAACGGGCCTGTTGCACGGCGACTACGGCTATTCCTTCGAATATCAGCTGCCGGTCAACGAGGTGGTCGGCGACCGGCTCTGGCTGACGGTTCTGGTCTCCTTCGTCACCATCCTGTTCACCTGGCTCATCGCCTTCCCGATCGGCATCTATTCGGCCACCCATCAATACAGCTGGGGCGACTACGGGCTGACGTTCGTCGGCCTGATCGGCATCGCCATTCCGAATTTCATGTTCGCGCTGATCCTGATGTATTTCGCCAATATCTGGTTTGGCACCTCCATCGGCCACCTGATGGATCAAAAATACCTGGCAGAGCCGATGAGCTGGGAAAAGGCAAAGTCGATCCTCGAACATCTCTGGATACCGGTGCTGATCGTCGGTACCGCCGGTACCGCCGGCATGATCCGGCGGCTGCGCGCCAATCTGCTCGACGAGCTGCAAAAACAATATGTCGTGACTGCGCATGCCAAGGGCTTGCATCCGTTCCGCGCACTGGTCAAATATCCGCTGCGCATGGCACTTAACTTCTTCATCTCGGATATCGGCTCGATCCTGCCGGCGATCATTTCCGGCGCAGAAATCACCGCCATCGTGCTATCTCTCGAAACAACGGGGCCGATGCTGATAAAAGCGTTGCAAAGTCAGGACATGTATCTCGCCGGCTCATTCCTGATGTTCCTGGCCTTCCTCACCGTAATCGGAGTGCTGATATCGGACATCGCCCTCGCCTTCCTCGACCCGCGCATCAGACTGCAAGGCGGTAGCACCAAGTGACTGTGTCCCTCCCTGAATCCGGTGCACCGCTGGCGCATTACGTCTCGACGGCGCCCTTCGATCCGCATTCCGTCGATGCGATGTCGGAAGAACAATCGCGGGTCTATCAGGCCTCCCAGCTCCGGCTGATGTGGTGGAAATTCAAAAAACACCGCCTGGCGCTGTACTCGCTGTTTTTCCTCGGTTTTCTCTATGCGACCATCGCCATCGTCGAGTTCCTGGCGCCCTACAATCTGCATACCCGCAACGTCGATTTCATCCATTCGCCGCCGCAGCGTGTCCATCTGTTCCATGACGGCAAGTTCGTCGGACCGTTCGTCTATGGCCGCACGATGACGCTCGACATGGACACGCTGCGCCGGATCTACACGGACAAGCCGGATCAGGTCGAGCCGATCCGCTTCTTCTGCCGCGGCGACGGCTACAGGTTCTGGGGCCTCGTCGATACCAATGTCCATCTGGTCTGCCCGGCCAAGGACGGACAGCTGTTCCTGCTGGGAAGCGACCGTCTCGGTCGCGACGTGTTGTCACGTATCCTTTACGGAGCCCGGATATCGTTGACCATCGGCCTGCTCGGCATCACCATGAGCTTCGTGCTGGGCATCACCATCGGCGGGCTGGCCGGCTATCACGGCGGCGTCTTCGACCTGATCGTCCAGCGCGTCATCGAGGTACTGCAATCCATACCGAGCATCCCGCTCTGGATGGCGCTGGCGGCGATCATGCCGGTCACATGGAGTCCGATCCTGATCTATCTCGGCATCACCGCCATTCTCGGCCTGCTCGACTGGACCGGGCTGGCGCGTGCCGTGCGCTCGAAACTGCTGGCCCTGCGCGAAGAGGATTATGTAACGGCCGCCCAGCTGATGGGGGCCGGCTCCGGCCGCATCATCGGCCGCCACCTCGTGCCCGGTTTCATGTCGCATCTGATCGCCACCGCAACGCTTGCCGTCCCCGGCATGATCCTCGGCGAGACGGCATTGAGCTTCCTTGGCCTCGGTCTTCGTCCGCCGATCACCAGCTGGGGTATTCTTCTGACGGAAGCCCGCAGCGTCAGCGTCATTGCTTTTTATCCTTGGCTGCTGTTTCCAACCATTCCGGTCATTCTCGTGATTCTGGCGTTCAATTTCCTGGGCGACGGTCTGCGCGATGCTGCCGATCCGTATAAGTGAAGTGGATACTGATATGCTAAGGACACGCAGCAAGACGATCGGCAGCGCCAGGGGAGACAAGAGGCTCCGCTCATGACGCGCCGGATCGAAGATGCCCGCATCCTGATGTACAGCCATGACACGTTCGGCCTCGGTCACCTCAGACGCTGTCGGACGATTGCGCATTCGCTGGTGGAGGATTATCGCGGCGTCAACATCCTGATCATTTCAGGCGCCACCATCGCCGGTGCCTTCGACTATCGCGCCCGCGTCGATTTCGTGAAGATTCCCAGCGTCATCAAGCTGCGCAACGGCGAATACACTTCGATGGACCAGCATATCGACCTGCACGAGACGCTGAAGATGCGCAAGTCGATCATCCGCCACACGGCCGAAACCTTCCAGCCGGATATCTTCATCGTCGACAAGGAGCCGATGGGCCTGCAAGGCGAAGTCGAGGACACGCTAGCCTATCTGAAGAAGCAGGGAACGACCCTAGTCCTCGGCCTGCGCGAGGTCATGGACGCACCGCATCTGCTCGATGCCGAATGGAAGCGCAACGACGTAATGCGCAAGATCGGCCAGTTCTACGACAGCGTCTGGGTCTATGGCCCTCCGGATTTCTACGACCCGCTGGTCGGCCTGGAAGTTCCGCCGCTTGTCCGCGCCAAAATGGATTTCGTCGGTTTCCTGCAGAGAAGCGTCTCGCAGGACGTGGAGTCCGAGCACAAGCCGAAGGGCGACTATATCCTGGTGACCACCGGTGGGGGTGGAGACGGCTCCGACCTGATCCATGACGTCATCGACGCCTATCAGGAGGATTCGACGCTCACGCACAAGGCGCTGATCGTGCTCGGCCCCTATATGCCGGCAAAGCAGCGCCACAAGCTGATCACCAAATGTGCCAAGATTCCCTATATCGAGGTCATCGAATTCGACAACCGGATGGAGGAGCTGATTGCCGGCGCCAAGGGTGTCGTCGCGATGGGCGGCTACAACACCTATTGTGAAATTCTCTCCTTCGACAAGCCGGCGCTGATCGTGCCCAGGGTCATGCCGCGCGAAGAGCAGCTCATTCGGGCAAGCCGGGCCGCCGAGCTTGGCCTGATCGACATGCTCCTGCCCGAAGAAGCCGCCGATCCGCTACGCTTCGCCGCCGCGCTCAAGGCGCTGCCGGACCGCAACCCGCCCTCGAAAAGTGCCAAAGGCATGACGCTCGAAGGCCTTGCGAACATATCGCAGATCGTTGGAGAATGGCTCGGCCGCCGCGACCGCGAGCATCTGACGGTCGTGAAAGGGTGACGGCACGTTGACGGAAAGCCGCAAGATCGTCGTGGTGCTGAAGGGATATCCGCGCCTGTCGGAAACCTTCATCGCCCAGGAACTGCTCGGACTGGAAAGGGCCGGTTTCGAACTCGCGCTGGTGGCGCTGCGCCGCCCGACCGACAAGAAGCGCCACCCCGTTCACGACGAAATCCGCGCCCCGGTTCACTACCTGCCGGAATATCTGCACGAGGAATTTCCCAGGGTCCTGCGGGCGCTCGCCATATGCCTGCCGAAGCCCGGCTTCTGGCGCGCGCTGCCGTCGCTCGTGGCCGACTTTTGGCGTGACCGCACACGCAACCGGCTTCGCCGTTTCGGCCAGGCAATGGTGCTCTGCGCCGAATGGCCAGAGAATGGCGCGTGGCTGCATGCCCATTTCATCCACACCCCCGCCTCCGTCGCCCGCTACGCCAGCATGATCGGGGGCACGCCCTGGACCTGTTCGGCCCATGCCAAGGACATCTGGACGTCGCCCGAATGGGAGCTTGCCGGCAAGCTCGCCAGCACCCGCTGGACCGTGACCTGCACGCAGACGGGATTTGAGCACCTGCGCCATCTGGCCGGCGGCAAGCCGCATGTGCATCTGAGCTATCACGGCCTTGACCTCACCCGCTTCGCCACGTTTGACGGCACCCGGCCACCGCTTGACGGTTCACAGCCGGACGCTCCGGTGACGATTGTCAGCGTTGGCCGCGCCGTCGAAAAAAAGGGTTTCGATATCCTGCTGCGGGCCCTCAGCCTGCTGCCTGCGGATCTCCATTGGAAATTCGAACATATCGGCGGCGGCGAACTGCTGACAAAGCTGCAGGCCCTGGCGGCCGAGCTTGGCATTGCCGGAAACGTCACCTGGCACGGCGCGCTGTCGCAAACGGAAGTGCTGCAGCATTACCGCAGCGCCGATATTTTCGCGCTTGCCTGCCGCATCACCGCCGATGGCGATCGGGACGGATTGCCGAATGTGCTGGTCGAAGCATCGAGCCAGTCGCTGGTCTGCGTATCGACGAACATCTCCGGCGTGCCGGAACTCCTCGTCGACGGCGAAAACGGCTTTGTCGTGCCGCCGGAAGATCCGCAAGCGCTGGCCGGAGCCATCGAAAAAGCCATCCGCGATCCGGCCTTGCGCCAACGGCTGGGCAATGCGGCGGAACAAACGGTGCGGCGGGAATTCGACCATCAAACCAGCATCCGCCAGCTGAAAAACCTGTTCGAGACAGAATGGCGGACATCGCAATGACCGAGGACCGCACGGCACCCCGTGCCTTTTTCTACGTCCAGCACCTGCTCGGCATCGGCCACCTCGCCCGCGCCAGCCGCATTGCCCGGGCTCTCGCCGAAGACGGTTTCGACGTCACGGTGGTCACTGGCGGCACACCGGTCACGGGCTTTCCGGGGCCACTCGTCCATCATGTCGCCCTGCCGCCGATCACGGCCGGGGATGCAGGCTTTTCCGGGCTGGCCGATATCGACGGCAATCCGGTCGACGATGCCTTCAAGAACAACCGCCGCGATCGGCTGCTGACCGCTTTCCGCCAGAGCCAGCCCGATATCGTCATCATCGAGGCCTTCCCCTTCGGCCGCCGGCAGGTCCGCTTCGAACTGCTGCCGCTGCTCGACGCGATCGCCGCCACGGATCCCAAGCCCCTGGTCGTCACCTCGCTGCGCGATATCCTGCAGGAACGCTCCAAGCCCGGCCGCGACGAGGAAACCGTTGCAACGGTGAAGCAGTATTTCGACCGGGTCCTGGTCCATGGCGATCCCGCTTTCGCCCGGCTGGAAGATACCTTCCCGCTGGCGGTGGATATCGTCGACAAGGTTATCTACACCGGACTTGTGGCCGCGCCGCCGCCCGCCCAGCCGGCCGAACGTTTTGACGTGATCGTCTCGGCCGGTGGTGGCGCCGTCGGCAATGCTCTGATCCGCGCGGCGCTCGAAACCGCCAAATCCCTCGGCGCGGCCCTGTCCTGGGCGCTGATCACCGGCCCCAATCTGCCCCAATCCGATTTCGATGCCATCCTGGCCGATGCGCCCGCGCATGTCAGCGTCTACCGCTTCCGCCCGGACTTCGCCAGCCTGCTGGCCGGCGCCAGATTGTCGGTGTCACAAGCGGGCTACAACACGGTCTGCGACATTTTGCGGGCCGGATGCCACGCCTTGCTGATTCCGTTCACTGCCGGCGGCGAAACCGAGCAGACGGTCAGGGCCGAACGTCTGGAGAAGCTGGGACTTGCCCATATCCTGACCGAAGAAGCTCTGTCGCCGGAAAGCATGACGCAGGCGATCGAAGCCGCTCTCGCCGCTTCCGGCCGGCCGCCACACAGTCTCGATCTCGACGGCGCGCAACGCACCGCCGAAATCCTGCGCGGACTGCTCTGATCGGCGATCAGACGGTGCCGATCACCATGAAGCGGGTGTATTTCTTCATCGCCAGCGAGCCGGCAAACGCCACATGGCTGAGCGATGTCTGCGCCTGGAAAGCCTCAAGCGAGGGCACGCAGTTGATGTGGGTCGGCTCGCTGAAATAATCGTTCGACTGCAGCATGACCTGCGTGCCGCGCGGCAGAAGCGAAAGCCATGCCGGAAGATCGGCGATGTGCTCGCAACTGGTGTTGATCACCAGATCCGCCCCGAGTGCCTTGTAATCGAGCGCGTACATATCCTGCGTTGTCGTGCGGAAGCGCCCGCCCGCCTTGGCATTCAGCGTTTCTGCCACCTGGGCAACGTCGGGATCGATGTCGATACTCTCGAACAGTGCGATGTC
Organism: Pararhizobium polonicum; assembly: GCF_001687365.1. Taxonomy (GTDB): domain Bacteria; phylum Pseudomonadota; class Alphaproteobacteria; order Rhizobiales; family Rhizobiaceae; genus Pararhizobium; species Pararhizobium polonicum. The sequence goes on along the minus strand of NZ_LGLV01000021.1, from coordinate 79,237 downwards.
GAAGCGGCTGTCGTCGAACAACATGGCCGGCAGCACGCCGTACCAGCCGCCGAGCAGGACGATGTGTTTAAATTTTCCGCCGAGGCTTTCAAACAGCTTGTCGCGTGCCCATATCTTGCTTCCAACCTGCTTGTGGTTGAAGGCCGTGCCAAGGTCCGCGTCCGGATATTTGGCGACAACTTTCGCAAGGCCTTCTATCAGAGAGCTTCCCGTATAGGCGGACAGACCGCGGATAATATCGAAGGCGCTCTCGTGCCAATCTGTTGTGTTTGCTTCGTCTGCTCGGGTGGTTTTCATCATGCGCGTGTTGTAGTCTGGACTTTTCTGGAGTGCAAGGAATGCAAGTCAATCTGAAGGATGCCGCCTCCGTTGCGCCGCCACAGGAGGCCGGGAAGGATATCCCGCATCTTGCAGGACTTGGCGCGACCATGCGGCAGGTCTTCGCCGCCCATTTCATGCGCGACTGCCCGCATATCCTGGAAATCGGCGGCCATATCCGGCCCATCACCCCTTACCTCACCCACCATCCGCTCTCGGTGACATCCGTCGATCCGAAGACCGAGGCTTACGAAGCGGCCGAGCTGAACGGCCGTCCGTGCCATGTGCGGCATATAACCGCCAAGTTCCAGCAGATCGACTATCACTATCAGCCGGGAAGCTACGGCCTCGTACTGCTCGGCTATTCGCTGAAACCCTTCGGCCGCAAGGACCCTCTCGGCGATCTGCTGTTTTCGCTGATCGACAATGCGAAGACCGTCGTCATCGAATATGCGCCCGAGCTGGAGCGTGCCGCGTCACAGGTTCCCCATATCATCAGCCGCCCGTCAGTGACGGTCAGGGGACAGTTCGATCTTCATCTGCACGACCCGGAGATCGCCGGCACGCCCTATGCCGCCAGGCAGTTCTACGTCCTCGACACCCGCTATTCGGCTAGTTGAATCCGCCCATGGAAAAAAGCATCGCCCGTTACATCTGGACCCATACCCGAGGCCATCAGCTCTGGATTCTGCTGGTCGTCGCCGTCTCGATGATACCCTATTTCCTGTCCTTCGACCTGCCCAAGCAGATCGTCAACGGACCGATCCAGGGACAGGGATTCGACCAGCCGGGCGCCACCCAGACCTTCATGAACATCAGTTTCGACCTGCCGTGGCTGGGCACCGTCTCCCTCTTCGACGGCGTCCAGCTGACGCGCATGCAGACGCTGTTTGCGCTCAGCATGGTGTTCCTCGTCCTGGTGATCATCAACGGCCTCTTCAAGTTCTACATCAACACCTACAAGGGCCGGCTCGGCGAACGGCTGCTGCGGCGCATCCGCTTCGAACTCGTCGACCGGATCCTGCGTTTTCCGCCCGGCCAGTTCAAACGCATGAAGGGTGCCGAAGTCTCCAGCATGGTGAAGGACGAGGTCGAGCCGTTGGGCGGCTTCACCGGCGATGCCTTCGTCCAGCCGGCGCTGCTCGGCGGACAGGCGCTGACGGCCCTGTTCTTCATCTTCATGCAGAATGCCTGGCTCGGCCTGATCGCGGCGGTCATGGTCGGCGTTCAGGCCATTATCATTCCGCGCATGCGCCGGCGCCTGCTCGTGCTCGGCCGCGAACGCCAGATCACCGCCCGCGAGCTTGCCGGACGCGTCAGCGAAATCGTCGACGGCATCGGCACCATCCACGCCTATGACACCTCCAACTACGAGCGCGCGGATATCGCCTCGCGCCTCGGCCATATCTTCAAGATCCGCTACGACCTCTACCAGTGGAAATTCCTGGTCAAGTTCATCAACAATTTCCTCGCCCAGCTGACGCCTTTCCTGTTCTATTGCATCGGCGGCTACTTGGCGCTGCAGGGCCGTCTCGACATCGGTCAGCTGATTGCCGTGATCAGTGCCTACAAGGACCTGCCCGGCCCGCTGAAGGACCTCATCGACTGGGACCAGACCCGTCAGGACGTCCAGGTGAAATATGTCCAGGTGGTCGAGCAGTTCAGCGTCGACAAGACGATCGATCCGGCCATCCAGGCCATCGCCATCAAGAACGCCGGCTCGCTGAAACATCCGCTGGCAGCGGTCAACCTGTCGCTCGCCGACGACAGCGGCGCCAAGCTGCTGGAGCGCGTGTCCGTGCAGATCCATCCGGGCGAGACGGTCGCCATCGTCGGTGGTGCGGCCGGCGGCGGCGACATGCTGGCCGAAGCCTTTGCGCGCCTCACCTGGCCGGAAAGCGGAAAAGTGACGGCCGGCGGCGAGGATCTTTTGGAACTGCCCGAATCCGTGACCGGGCGGGCGATTTCCTATGTTTCGTCCGATGCCTACTTCTTCTACGGAAGCCTGCGCGACAACCTGCTCTATGGCCTGAAGCATGCACCGCTGAAGAGTGCCGTCTATCAGGGCGCCGGTGCCACCCACCGCAAATGGCAGATCAACGAAGCGAAGATGGCCGGCAATCCGGACTATGACGTCAACAGCGACTGGATCGACTACGAAGCCGCCAATGCGACCGATGCAGGCGACCTTTTCGCCCCGATTCTCTCTGTTCTCGATACCGTCCAGCTGTCGAAGGATATCCTCGATCTGGCGCTGCGCAGCACGGTATCACCCGACGATCATCCCGGCCTTGCCGAAGGTCTCGTCGCGATGCGCCACGCCCTGCGCGACGAGCTGGAAGAGGCAGGCCTGAGCAACCTCGTCGTCTCCTTCGAGCCCGGCGCCTACAACACCGAGGCAACGATCGGCGAAAACCTGTTGTTCGGCACGGCAACCGGCCCCGCCCTCGTCGGCAGGGCCATCGGCAAAAACGTCTATTTCCGTTCGGTGATCAGACGCACCGGCCTCGACCGCATCATGTTCGACATGGGCTACAGCATTGCCGAGAACGCGGTCGAGCTGTTCGCCGACCTGCCACCGGATCACCCGTTCTTCCAGCAGCTCACCTTCATGACGGCGGACGATATTCCCGAATATCAGCTGCTGCTGCAGAAACTGAAAGGCAAGGGCTTCGACGGCGCATCCGATGATGACCGGGGCGCCTTCATCCGCCTGAGCTTCCGCTATATCGAGCCACGGCATCGTTTCGGCCTCCTGACCCCCGAGCTGATGGCGACGATCGTCGATGTCCGCCGCCAGTTCCATGACGGACTGCCGGAGAGCATGCACGGCGATATCGAACGCTACGACCCCGAACACTATCTGGCGTCGGCGAGCCTGATGGACAACATCCTGTTCGGCCGCATCAGCCACAAGCATTCGGACGGCTCCAAGCGCATCCGCTCGATCGTCAGCTCGCTTTTGAACTCGCTCGGTCTGCTGGAACGGGTGATCGATATCGGCCTGGATTTCAATCTCGGCGCCGGCGGCAAACGCCTGACCTCCGTGCAGCGGCAGAAGCTCAATCTGGCGCGTGCACTGGTGCGCCGTTCGGATTATTATATCTTCAACCGGCCGCTGCCTGGCCTCGACCATCGTCTTCAGGAAGAAATCGTCCGCGACGCCCTGAAGCTCGTGCGCCGCGACGGGCGCGATCCCGCTGTCATCTGGGTACTTTCGAACACCGGTCTTTCAAGCCTGTTCGATCGTGTCCTGGTCTTCGACAGGGGCTTTCTGGTGGAGGAAGGAACCCATGAGGCACTGGTTGAGAATAACGGTATCTTTAAGGAGCTTGTGTCATCATAATGTTAAAGGCAAAGTCCATGCGTGCGGCGGGATGCAGGCAGGGACACCCTTCCAGATGAGAGCACCGGTGACCGTCACCGGTGCCTGATCCAGGAAGGAGGAGAATGGGGAATGGGCACGGACATGCTTCTGAAGGATGAAGTTCAAATGCTGCGGCGGGTGCCGCTGTTTTCGAATGTCGAACCGGGAAAGCTGAAGCTGCTCGCGTTCACGTCCGACCGTGTGAGTTACAATCCCGGCGAAGCCCTCTTCCATCAGGGAGACATCGGCGATGCGGCTTATGTCGTCCTGGCCGGCAAGGCGGATATCCTGGTCGATTCTTCGACAGGCCCGATCAAGATCGCCGAAGTCGAGACCAATTCCATCGTCGGCGAGATCGCCATCCTCTGCGACGTCTCGCGAACCGCCACCGTGCAGACGACGACGGCGCTGGAGGCCCTGCGCATCCGTAAGGAACATTTCCTCAAGCTGCTGACCGATTTCCCGGAGATCACCATCGAGATCATGCGCGTGCTGGCCGACCGACTGAGTCACACGACCAGCGAGCTGTCCGAAGCCCGCAGCCGCGCGCGCAAGGCCGAATAGCCTGCGGCGGTAAAACGCCAGCCGCTTTAGATCAACTCACGGCTGCGCGCTGTTTGTCACGTCCGAACCCGGATCAATCCGCCGGATCGTCCCCGTCGTCCGATCGATGCTGAAATTGCCGGACGGCAGACCGGAAGCGTATTTCTCGAACATCCGGAAGATCAGGGCAAACTGCGCCTGCGCCGATGCCGCATTGCTCCAGTCGCCAGCCGCGAAAAGCTGCCCGACCGTCCGGTACGCCGCCATCCGCTCCTGATCGATCCAGTCGAATGCCAGTTCGCTTCCCATCCGCAACCGGTACCAGTCGGCCAGGAACGCCAGCGCAGAGGTGCCGGAGAGCCGTGTAGCCTCAACCCCCACACGCGCCAGCCGTTGCTGCAGATCCGCATCGTTGCGGGCGGCGGCAACCGCGTCGATCGCATCCATGGTCGCCACCGGTTCGTCCATCAGCGCCAGTGCGGCCAGATCGGCAAGATCGAAGCTGCGGATCATCGCCGTGATGTCCTTCGGCCACTCGCGCTTGAGGTAGCGCCGCCCGACCAGATGGCCAAGATGCTCGAACAGGAAACCGCCGTAGTCATCGACATCCAGCATGCCTCCGGCGTCCAGCCGCGACGGCACGATCTCCCGGTCATAGCCCTGCCGCAAATCGGCATGGAGCGGCATGGCATCGATCCCGACAGTCTCGATAGCGAGGTGCTGCTCGCCGATGGTGATCACCTTGTAGGCACCGGGAAAGGCAACGAGCGACGGCATGGCGACATTGATGAGGAAACGGCCGCCGCGGCCATACCGCGCGGTATCGTTGACATGAAGATGCCCGCTGAAATGAACATCGATCCCCGCCTCGATCAACGCCTCGGCAACGCCTGTGCCGGGGATGCGCTCGGCCATGCCCGTGCGGCCCAGCAAGGTAATCTCGTCATCGACCGTCGCGTCGAGCGGATCGAGAACGGGATAATGCGAAAATGCCAGCAAGGTCTTGCCGTCCCGTCGGGCACGCCCGGCGACGTCCTTCATCCAGTCGAGAACGAACCGCTTGTGTGTCAGCATCGCGTTCCAGCCGGCGCTGGTGCTGTCAGTGAGATCACCGGCCTCGCCCGGCACCACACCATCGACGGGCACAAAGACATTGGCATCGATCATCAGCAGCCAGACGCCGAGAAAAGGCTCGACCAGGTAGGAAGCATCCATCAACGTCCGCGTGATCAACCCGTCCGGCGAGCGCACCTCATATAACCGCGCCGCCGGATCGCCATCCATGCCGAATGGCGTTTCCCAGTGAAGGTCATCTGGGCGCGGGTAAAAGCCGAAGTCCGCCATGGCATCGAGCCCATCCGGATATCCCTGGCAATACATCCGTTCGCTGGCGACAACCGCATGGGCACCACGGTCGCGCACATGCGGATCGCTGCTGAGAATGCTGTAGCTGCCATCTTCGTTCAGGAACCGCTTGGCCCGATGCCGGCCGGCAGCACCGAAAATGTCGTGATTGCCGACGGTGGCATAAAACCGCATGCCGAAGCGTGCCGCGTAGTCGTCCAGCACCCGCTTCACGCCGATGACCGTTTCCACCTGCCCGTCATCGGAATAATCGCCGAGCAGCACCACATGGCGGATACCGCTGTCAGCGATCTCGTCGAGCGCATGATGGAAGGCGAAGTAGCTTTCGTTGAAGACACGCGTCGAACGGGCCGTATCGGCCAGCAGCCGGAACGTCAGCCGGTGATCACCTTGCGCGATACCGGCAAAGCCGTAATCGGCGTAGAGATCATGAAAATGCGCATCGGCGATGACCGCAATGCGCGGATGCTGGGAGGAAGGCATACTGTCAATGTTTTCCGTCTGCACGTTCAAACCGGATTCGTTTCCTTTCGTCTCTGGCACAGATGAAAAGAAAAAGCGAATTCGAGTCTCGCTTAACCCAGGCAGTTTGGCTAACATGGCTGAAATGGGACTTGGTTAACCAAGCCTGCCTTAAAAGACGACCTTAATGATCAAGTGGGACAGTTGCAGACGGAAAGCGGGGATTGCGATCCGTGACTGAGGCGAGAGAGTGAACGATAACGTGTTTCGGGTACGGTTATGGGGAGTGCGTGGCAGCCTCCCGGTCTCGGGGGCCGAATTCCAGAGCTATGGCGGCAACACCATCTGCATCGAGATGCAATGCGGATCCCATAGGCTGTTGTTCGATGCCGGCTCCGGACTGCTGCCGGCCGGTCAGGCGCTCAAGTCCGAAGGCGTCTCCGATTTCAACCTGTTCTTCACCCACTGCCACTATGACCATATCGTCGGCCTGCCCTATCTGCCGGCGCTGTTCGATCCGCATGCATCGGTGACGCTGTGGTCCGGGCATCTCGCCGGCCGCATGTCCACGCGCCAGATGATCGGCGAATTCATGCGCCCGCCGTGGTTTCCCGTCGAGGCGGACATCTGCCGGGCCTCGATCAACTGTCGCGATTTCCGCTCCGGCGACGTGCTCGTTCCCTATCCGGACGTGGCCGTCAGGACCGGCAGCCTCAACCATCCGGGCGGAGCGATCGGCTACCGGGTCGAATGGGGCGGCCGCGCGGTCGCGCTGGTCACGGATACCGAGCACAAGCCGGGCACGCTCGATCCCGCGGTGCTCGACCTCATCGAGGGTGCTGATCTTTTTCTCTACGATTGTATGTATACCGACGCCGAAATGCATCGCCATGTCGGCTACGGCCACTCCTCCTGGCAGCAGGCCATCCGCCTCGCCAAAACCGCCAAAGCCAAGCAGGTGGCCTTCATCCACCATTCGCCGCTGCGCACCGACGCCGAGCTCGACACCATCCAGCAGCTGGCATCCCGCGAATTCGGCGGCGCCTTCACCGCCCGCGACGGCCAGGTGATCGACCTCTGAAGGCCGGCATTCTTCTTCAGCTTTAAACCTGAACGAACTGCTCCCGCAGGATATCGGCAACCGGGCTCCAGCGGCATGCGGGATGGCGCGCGGTGACCGCGAACAGAGCCTTCATGAAATCCCAGACGGCGGCGTCATGCACCAGATGGTGGGTCAACAACCCCATCGCTCCGCCCTGTTCGAACATCTGCTCCAGCCGCGCCGCGATCTCGACGGCCAGGGCCTGGCGATCCCGCCCGCCCCGCGTCCCGTGCCAGTCCATCACATCCACATGCGTATTGACCAGCGGCAGCGCCGCCTGCTTTTCCGGGCCGTAGACCGACAGGGCCTGATAGCCGAGCCCTGCCAGATGCGGCACAAGCCCTGCATCGATCCGGTTCCACGGCGGCACGAGCATCGGCACGAACTGTTGCGTGTACAGTCCGGCCAGATGCGTAAAACCGGCGCGCAATTCGCCCAGCACCGCGTCAGCCGGCCGGTGCCGGCCAAGCTCCTGCTTCTTCCCGTCGGCGCCCGCATGGTTCGTATGTGACCAGCCATGAACGGCAACCGCGCACAAGGGCTCCGGCCGCAGTCTCTGCGCAAGCGCTTCGCCCGTATGGGCCGGAATGACCGCCAGCGTCAGCGGCACGGAAAATGCGCCCGTTATCTCCAGCAACCGGTCGAGCGGTACGCTCGGCTCGACAGCATCGTCGTCGCGCAGCCAGAAGCGCGCGACCTTGCCCGCCCGCTGCCAGCGATCCAGCGCTTCGACAATCGTCCGTTCGAAATCGTCCATGTTATCGTGCCCGTTTCAGATGTTCATCGAGGATGGCGCCCAGCCGTTCCGCCGCCCGGTCGAGCGAACGTTCCTCGCTTGCAAAGGGTCTTGCCGCGCGGGCAAGGGCTGTACGCTCCTCATGTTGCGTCAAAAGCCGCTCGATCGCCTGCGCATAGGCATCGATATCGCCGGGCGGCGTCAGCAGGCCCGTTCGCCCCTGCGCCACCACTTCCGGCACCCCGGCAATCGCCTGCGCCACCACCGGCAAGCCTGCGGCCTGCGCCTCGAGATAGGCAAGACCATAGGCCTCGCCGCAGCCGGGCCAGACATAGAGCGCCGAACGCGACAGGAGACCGGCGATGTCATCCGCGGATTTTTCGCCATGCCAGATGATCCGGCCCTCGTCGAAGCCGGCAAACAGCGCCCTCACCTCGGCAGCGCGCGGACCATCGCCGACCACCGACAACTGCCAGGGCAGATGCGTCAATCGTGACAGGGCCTCGGCCAGCATCACATAGCTCTGCATCTTGTCGCCGGAGCGCATCATCGCCACGGCGATCAGCCGCCCGGGCTCCGGCGCGGGTTGTCGCGCAAGCATCAGGGTGGGGTCGATGAAGGGGGCGAGCAAGGCCAGTTGCGCATCGGGCGCCGCGGCCGCAAGTCCGTCCAGATCCCGCCGCGTCAGGCAGATATTCACCGCGGCCAACGTCACCGCGTCCAGCACATGCTGCTGCAATTCTACCCACAGCCCGGTGTTGCGCCGGGCGGAGTAGGATGCTTCGGCGGTGACATAATCCATGCCGAATGCGCGGGCGAGCGGCGGCCCGATCAGATCCGGCGCCTTGTAATAGGGATGATAGCAGAACCAGGCATCCGGCCTGCCGGTCTCCCTCCAGAGCGCCGATAGCCGCCCCCTCTCCGCTTCGGCCGCAGCCGACACTGCCTCGACCGCGGAGGCCGAAGCGTCAGGCAGGAAGGCCCGCAGCTCCGACGCAATCTCCACCTGATGCCCTGCCCGCGCCAGCGCCGTCATGAGCAGACGCGCCATCAGCCGGTCTCCGGAAGGAACGGGATGGTTGGGGGATTTCAATGGCGAATAGAAAGCGATCTTCATGAAGACGTGGTTTTAAAGCATCGAACCGGCGATGGAAACGGCTGGAAGACGCGATTTGTCGAAAGACCGTCAACCCAGCGCCAGTTCCGTTTCGGCATCGAACAGATGCAGCGCATCCTCGTCGAACGAAAAGACCTGCTTCATGCCGACCGTCAGCTTCGTGCGCGGCGGCAGGCAGGCGGTCACCCGCTGTCCGCTCACCCGGCCCGTCACCACCAGCTCCGGCCCGGTCAATTCGACAACCTCGATCTCGACCTCAAGCGCCGGCTGTCCCGTCTCGCCTGCGGCAAGCCGCAACGCTTCCGGGCGGACACCGATCTTGACGCGCCGGCCCGGCAAGGCCGCGCCGTTCAAACGTGCGGGCAAGGCGATGATCTGGCCGGATCCGTCCAGCCGCAGCCCCTCGCCCGTTACCACCCCATCCAGCACGTTCATCGGCGGCGAGCCGACGAAACCGGCGACATAGAGCGTGGCCGGATGGTCATAGACCTCTTCCGGCGTGCCGAGCTGCTCGATCCGGCCGTTGCGCATCACCGCGATGCGGGTTGCCAGCGTCATCGCCTCGATCTGGTCGTGGGTGACATAGACGATCGTCGTGCCGAGCATCTGGTGCAGGCGTTTCAGTTCTGTGCGCGTCTCCATGCGCAGCTTGGCGTCCAGATTGGACAGCGGCTCGTCGAAAAGGAAGACCTGCGGCTTGCGGACCAGCGCCCGGCCGATTGCCACACGCTGGCGCTGGCCGCCGGAAAGCTGGCCCGGCTTGCGATCCAGCAGGTTCTCGATCTGCAGCAGTTTCGCCGTCTCCAGCACCGCCCTTTCCCGCTCGGCGGCCGGAACCTTACGCATTTCCAGCCCGAAGCCGATGTTGCGGTGAACCGACAGGTTCGGATAGAGCGCATAGGACTGGAAGACCATGGCGATGTCGCGGTCCTTGGGATGCACGCCGAGGATCGAACGCCCGCCGATCCTGATGTCGCCGCCCGATGCCTCGGCCAGCCCGGCAATGATATTGAGCAGGGTCGACTTGCCGCAGCCAGACGACCCGAGCAGGACCAGGAATTCGCCGCTCTCCAGCGAGATGTCGATGCCCTTCAGCGTTTCGACCGTGCCATAGGTCTTGCGGATATTCTCAATCTCGAGCGCGCTCACGATGCGGCCTCTCCGGTTGCGGCCGATAGCAGGCCGCCATAGCTGCGGGGAAGTGTGGAAATGGCCCGCGAGGCGACAGCGGTACCCGCGTTGAGGCAATCGGCAAGCGGCTTGCCATCGGCAAGTGCTGCCAGAAATGCAGCGTTGAAGACGTCACCGGCGCCAATCGTATCGACAACCTCCACGGCAGGCGCGGCTGCGGAAACCAGCGTGCCATCGGCGCCAATGGCGATTGCCCCCTCGGGACCGCGCTTGACGACGACGACAGCGCCATCCGGCATGTGGCGCCGAATGTCGCGCGCCGCCTCGACCGGATCGGACAGGCCGGAAAGCGTTGTTGATTCCACCTCGTTCAAAAGCGCGCAGCCACAGCGCGACAGCCAGCCGCGCGTCGCCTGCCGGTTCGCCTCCGTCCAGCCATCGAGCGGCCAGCCGGTATCGAGCGCCAGCGTGATGCCGTGACTATCGGCCCAGTCGAACAGGGCGGGATAATCGCGCACCAGATCGTCGGTGAGGAAAGAGCCGCAAAGCAATGCAAAGCCACCCGAAAGGCGCGAACCGTCCAGAACCGCAAGCACATCGGCCAGCGACAAACGCGGCAGATGTCCGCGCGTGGTGAAGAATGTCCGCTCGCCGTCCGGATGGGTGATGCCGACCGAGAGCGTCGTTCCCTCGGGGCGGATCGGCCATTTTTCAGCGCGGTGAGCGAAGGATTCGCGCAGCCAGCGGCCGAACTCGTCGGTACCGGTATTGGCGGCGATGGCGAAATCGACGCCGAGCGCGCCCCAGGCAAGGGCCGCGTTTCCCGCCGAGCCACCGACCCGCAATTCGTCGTGATCGACAATGATCTCCGTGCCGGCCTTCGGCCAGGGCTCCGCCGGCCCGAGGATCAGGTCGACATTGACGTTTCCGATCACCGCAAGCGGACGCATCTCATTCGCTCCGGGTGATCTTGGTGGAACGCACCGGCGTACCGGCATTCTCGACGCGGGCCTCGGCAAAGGCGATCATCAAGCGCTGGGCAACCGGCAGCATCGAAAAAACAGCGGCAAGACCCGTCGCGGGCGAAAAAGTCAGCGTCGTCGCCCCCGCGACGGGCGCCTTGCCCGATGCGTCGAAAATGACCACGGGAGCCCCCGTCTCCACTACCGACTCCGCCATCACCGTGACGAGACCAGCCGTCGCATCATCCCCGCGAAATAGAACCACCCCGATCTTCGGCCCCAGCATCTCCATCGGCCCATGCCGAAGCTGACCCCCTTCCAGCGAAAAGCAGGGATAGCGCGACAGCTCCGTCAGCCCGAGCGCCAGCGCTTCGGCAAGCCCCTGCAGGCGGCGGCCCGAGGTGACGATGGTTGCAACATCCGCGAAGGCGGCCAGCGACGGGGCAATATCGGTGGAGACCGGCGTCTTCAGGACAGCCAGTGCCGGCTCGGGCGCCGCGCCAAGCGCCGACAAGATCGCCAGATGCAACGCGAAGCTCACGGTCAGGCTGCGCGTTGCCGCAAAAGCCAGCTCCGTGCCGCCTGCCCCGACCAGGGAGGGAGCGGACCGCGCCAGAGACGAGCCACCCTCCAGCGTCAGGCCAAACGTGTCCTCCGTGCCGCCGGTTTCGGAAAACCAGCGGATCACCTCGGCGCTTTCGCCGGATTGCGACGTGATGAGAACAGTACGCCCATGGATCGAAAGCGGCGCGCTGAGTTGCTCGGACAAGGTCACCGCGATCGCCTCTATGCCAAGATCCCGGTACAGCGGTTCGACCGCCCGGTTGACCGCGTGCGAGCCGCCCATGCCGAGCAGCAGCACCTGTCCGTTTTCCCGCAGCGAGGCGGCAACGACTGCCGCCCGTTCGGCATTGTCATGGAAGGAAGCGATGGCATCGGCATTCTGCCGCGCCATTTCGCGATCGATGGCCAGAAGCCCGGCCGGTCGGTTGTCTTGTGAAACAGTCATGGTCACCCCTTGACGCCGCCGCTGGTGAGCCCGGAAATCAGGGCTCGTTGCATGACAAGGCCGATCACCACGGGCGGCAGGGCGGCAAGCACGCCCGCGGTTGCGATCAGTCCATAATCGGAAACACGGCCACCGGCGAGATCGGCGATGGCGACGGTCAGCGTCTTGGCGCGCAGGTCGGAGGTAAACAGCAGCGCATAGAAAAATTCATCCCAGGCCAGCAGGAAGGCAAACAGCGCCGAAGTCGCCATCACGGGGGCTGCCAGCGGCAGGGTAATGATCCGCAGCGTCGCAAACAGCCCGGCACCGTCCATCATCGCCGCCGCCTCGATCTCCCTGGGGATGGCATCGAAGCCGGATTTCATCAGCCAGGTGGTGAAGGGGGCCAGAATGGTGAGATAGACCAGCGCCAGCCCGAAGACGTTGTTGAGCAGGCCAAGATGCGACAGGCCGAAATAAAGCGGCACCGCCAATGCCACCGGCGGCAGCATGTAGGTGGCGATCACCATATAGAGCGACCAGCCGATCGACGGCGTGCGCGACACGGCCCAGGCCGCCGGAATGGCAAGGGCCAGCGCCGCGACAGTCGCCATACCGGCAACAACGATGCTGTTGACCAGCGACGCGACGAAGGCCGCGCCCGCACTGTTCTCGACACTGGAAAGCAGCACGCCATAGCGCGAGAAATCCATCGTCCGCGGCCACCAGCTCAGCGGCTTGGCCGTTAGATCGGCCGCCGGCGAGATGCTCATGACGAACAGCCACAGAAGCGGCGCCAGGATGACGGCGGCAAGCAGCAGCGCGCAGGCGTGGATGAAGAACGAGAAGACAAAACTGCGGCGTTCCATCAGGCCGTACTCCCCGCGCTCCGCCGCACGAGCGCCGCATAGGCGGCGGCCAGCACGGCCACCAGAAGCGTGACGATCAGCGCGAGCGATGCGCCCGATCCGGCTCTCTGGAAGGAGAACGCCTCCTGATAGACGAGGATCGACAAGGTGCGCGTGCTGTTGGCCGGCCCGCCCCGGGTCATCACCCAGATGATATCGAACACCTTGAACGCCTCGATCGTGCGCAGCACCAGCGCCACCACCAGCGGACCAGCAAGATAGGGCAGGATGACAAAGCGAAAGCGCGCGAACGGACCGGCACCATCGACCAGCGACGCGGCGGTGATATCGCGCGGCACGGCCTGCAACGCGGCAAGCGCGATCAGCGCCACCAGCGGAAAATTCTTCCAGCAATCGGCAACGATCAGCGAGGCCAGCGCCGTGCCGGGTTCTCCCAGCCACGAGCGGTAGGCATCGAGCATGCCGATCTGCGTCAGCGCCGCGTTCAGCGCGCCATATTCCGGATTGTAGATCAGCCGCCAGAGCGTCGCATTGACCACGGTCGGCAGCGCCCAGGGCAGGATCATCAGCCCGCGCAGCAGGGTGCGGCCGTAAAATTTCTGATTGAGAAGAAGGGCGGCGAGCACGCCGAGGACCATTTCGGCAAAGACGGAGATGACGGCAAATTGCGTGGTGGTGATGAGCGTGCGCTGGAAATTCGATCCGGAAATCGTCTTCACGTAATTGTCGATGCCGACGAAGTTCCCGGCCGTGCCGACAAGCTTGGCATCGGTGAACGAAAGCCCGATCGTATCGGCAAGCGGCCAGCCGATGACCGCGATCATGACGGCGAGCAATGGCAGCATCAGGAGCCATGCGCGTGTGGTCATCGAGGTCCCGGACATGGGGTCACTTTTCCTGAAAACAAACTGGGATGCAAGGGTCCGGGCAGCAGGGCGCCGCCCGGAGATCGGTGGATAGGAGGCGAAGGGGCGAACCCCGGCGCTTTAGAGACCGCTGTTCTCGGCGGCGGTCTTCAGCGCGTCTTCCGGGCTGGTCTGGCCGAGCAGCGCTTCCTGGATCGCCTGCTGCAAGGCCACCGAAAGCTCCTGATATTTCGGCGTCGTCGGGCGCGGATACATGGCTGCCAACGATTGCTTGGCGGCACCGATCAGCTCTTCCTGATCCTTGCTGACGGCCGGGTCCTCGTAGGACGATGCCCAGATCGGCAGGCTGAGCTTGGCATACTGGTTCTGTACCGCCTGCGAGGTCATGAAGGTGATGTAGTTCCACGCTTCGTCCGGATGCTTGCTGGTCGCGGTGATGCCGAGGCCCATCGAGCCGTTCACAGCCGAAACCTCGCTCTTGCCGGCAACGCCCGGCGCCGGCACGACACCGACCTTGCCGGCAACCTTGCTGTCCGGGCCGGCATTGGCGAGATTGTACATATAGGTCCAGTTCAGCGCGAAGGCGGCCTCGCCATTCTCGAACAGCTTGCGGACGTCCTCTTCGAGGAATTCCTTGGAGTTCGGGTTGGAGATGCCGGAGGTGTAGCTCGACACCATGTATTTCAGCGCATCGAGGCCGCCCCCGGTCTGGAAGTCGGGCTTGCCGTCCTTGAGGAAATCGCCGCCATAGGCACTGACCAGCGTGGTGTAATCGCAGACCGCGGCTTCCGCCTGCGACCAGCTCCAGGCGATCGGCGTGGCGAGCAGGCCCTTGTCCTTGATGGTCTTGGCCTGTTCGGCCAGCTCGTCCCAGGTCTTCGGCGGCGTCTTGATGCCGGCCTTCTCGAGGATTTCCTTGTTGTAGAACAGGTATTTCGTGTCGAGGATCCACGGCATGCCATAAGAGGCGCCGTCATACTGAACCGTCGTCCAGGCGCCGGGCAGAACACCCTTCTTCATATCCTCGGTGATGCGCGGGGTAACATCGACCAGAACCTTGTTGCTGGCATATTCGGCCGGCCAGATCACGTCGAACAGAACCACATCGTAGCCCCCGCCCGATCCCTGCGCCAGCACGGTCTTGTCGTGCAGGCCTTCGTAAGGCACGAATTCGAGATTGACCTTGACGTCCGGATTGGCCTTGGAAAAGGCCTCCGTCATGGCGCGGACATCCGCCTCGCTATAGGCGGCCTGCGCCATGAACAACGCGTTGAGCGTCGTTTCGGCATAGGCGTTGGTGGCAAAGAAGGCACCGATCAAGGTGGCGCCGATCAGCGCATTGCGTCTGGATTTCAACATGTCTTTCCCTCTCAGTGATGGACAGCGATCGTCTAGTCGGCGTGCAGCGACACACACCGTTCCGCACACCGCGCAAGAGCGGTGTCCGGCATGCCTTGTCGAAGTCTCGCACGGCCACTAGGAGTGATCTCCGGCCGTTTCGTTCCCTTGGAGCTCTGCGGCTCCTTCATTAAGTCAATTGCATTGACTTATTTCTTCTTCAATATTCTAATAGTGTCAAGAGGAATTTGCGGGATGAACGAGATGCGGCCGATCCGGGCCAAGAGCGGCACCAATCAGGAAGGCACGAGCGCCCACAACCGCCGCGTCATGATCGATGCGCTGCGGCTGAACGGACAGCTGTCGCGCGCCGATCTCGCCCGGGCGACGAAGCTCACCAAGCAGACGGTATCCAACATCATCGAAGATCTGGAACAGGATGGGCTGGTGGTGTCGCTGGCAGCCGTGCGCAACGGCCGCGGCCAGCCCTCGACCCCCTACCGGCTGGTCCCGGACGGCGCCTTTGCCATCGGCCTGCAAATCGACCGGCACGTCACCCGCGCAATCGCTGTCGATCTCGTCGGCACCGTTTTGGTGCGCGCCCAGGCGAACCTGCCGCCGGGTGGCCCCGCCCATGGCGCCAAGGTCATTCTCGACCTCATCGAACACACCCGGACCGAACTTGCCGGCATCGCCGACCAAGCGGAAAAGCGGCTTGTCGGCCTCGGCGTCGCCATGCCAGGGCCGTTCGGCCTTGCCATCGATCATGACGATCCGTGGATGATGGCCGCCTGGCAGAATTTTCCCCTGCTGGAAACGCTCGCCGCCGGAACCGGACTGGAAGTCGCCCTGCAGAACGACGCCTCTGCCTGCGCCACCGCCGAGCGCATGGTCGGCGCCGCCCATGGCATCGATCACGCCGTCTGCCTCTATATCGGCTACGGCATCGGCGCCGGGCTGATCCTCAACGGTGAACTCTACGCAGGTGGCAACGGCAATGCCGGCGAAATCGGCATGGTGCTTTTGCCGCCCAGCGCCCGGCGCCCGGCGCAGGCGTCGCTCGAACACCGCGCCTCGCTCGCCTCGCTCTACCAGCACCTCGGCGCCGATCCGGCCGAGCCGGGCCTGCATGAGCGGCTGAATGTATTGGTGAACAAGGACGATCCGGCGGTTGCGTCATGGATCGATGACGCCGCTGAAGAATTGCGCTGGGGCGTACAGCTGATCGAGACGATCTTCGATCCGCAGACCGTCATCCTGTGTTCCAGCGGGCCGGAGATCCTCACCCGCAAGCTGTTCGAGGCCATTCCTCCACTGCTGCCGTCGATCGCCGACCGCCCGGACCGGTCCGCGCCGCGCCTGCAGCTGGGAATGACCGATCCATGGTCCGTTGCGCTCGGAGCCGCCGCCGAACCGATCAGCCGCGCCTTCGACCCGCGGTTTTCCGCCATCCTGAAGACCCGGGCCAACGCCATCGGTTAATACAGCCGGTCAGGCTGCGCGAAACGCCATGATGAAACAGCCGAGCGCGCCGATGGACGACAGCGTCCGCAGATGATTCCACCGCACCCAGTCGACAAGATAGGTCGATGACCACAGGCGGGTGGCCTCTTCGCTGCCGGGTTGCAGCGCCTCAAGCGCATTGTTCATCGGCACGTTGAACACCATCGTCACCAGCATCGTGCCGGCAAGGAAAAGCAGCCCGCCGGCGATCAGATACAGACGCGCCGGGCCGCCATAGACGAACCCGCCGGCCACAAGAACCAGCGACAGAACCGCCGTTCCCATGAAGACCAGCAGGAACAGCGGATTGAGGATCACCACGTTGATCGCCTGCATGGCGGCGATGCCCTGCTCGGCGGGTAGACGTCCGAGCGCGCCCATGATGCAGACGGAGAAGATGAAGAACAGGCCGGCATTGATGCCGGCACCGAGCGCCGCCGAAAAGATCAGCAAGGGAAAAAGCGTAGCCATCCTGTCAATCCCTCCGGGTACCGGCCGCAGCCGTTTCGTACAGATCGTCTGACAAGACGCGCAGCGACCCGCTGCGCATCTGGAAACCGCCATTCGTCAGACTTTCATCGCGGCCGTCAAGATTGGTGATGAGTGGCCGCTCCCGGTTCCGCCGTCAGACGCCGCCACAGCGGCGCCATGGCATCGGCGATATCCCGATAGAGACCGTATCGCCGGGCGTAGTGGCGCTCAAGCGAGATATCCGGGCGATAGAACCGCTCCGTGCGCACCATCGCCGCCGCGCCCTCCCCGAAATCGGAGAAGATGCCGACGCCGGTCCCGGCCGCGATGGCTGCTCCCAGCGCGCCCGTTTCACGCGACCGTGCAACGGAGACCGGCACCCCCAGCACATCAGCGAAGATCTGTGGCCAGATCAGGCTGCGCGACCCGCCGCCCGACAGCACCGCTTCGTTGAAGACGGCACCGGCATTGCGGATCGTCTCGATATGCGCCCGGTGGCCGAAGGCGACGCCTTCGAGCAGCGCGCGAACCAGATGCCCCTTGGTGTGCCAACCGGCAATACCGTAGAAACCGGCCCGCGCATGGCCGTCCTGCTGGGCGCCGTAGAGATACGGATGGTAGAGCGGATCGTCCGCCGCAGGCTCGATTGCGCCTGCCAGTGCACAGCAGGCATCGAAGGGCGAGACGCCCTCCGCATGCTCGCCTTCGAAGAACTCCTTGACTAGCCATTCGAGATTGGCAGCCGAGGTAGCGCTGTTTTCCATCGCCATGTAGCGGCTGCGGTCGAAAGTCGAGGCCATGAAGACCGGTCCCTCGAGGTCGGGACTGTCGATGATGACCTGATTGATGCTCCAGGTACCGGCAATGACCGAGGCGCTGCCGGTGCGCGTGACGCCAGAGCCGAGCGCCGAGGCGACGACGTCGAACAGCCCGCCGACCACGGGCGTACCGGCGGCAAGCCCGGTTTGCGCCGCCACCTCTTCCGTGACTGTGCCGGCGATATCGGCGCTTTCGATCAGCGGTGGCAGGAGGTCCATGCAATCGCCAAGACCATAAGCCTCCATCAACGCCCTGTCGTAGCGGCGGGTTGCAAGATCCAGCAGACCGGCACCCGACATGTCGGACACTTCGCTGACACGCTCGCCGGTCAGGCGGTTGACGATGAAATCCTTGGAGAAGAACACTGTGCCGATGCGGCTGAACTGCTCCGGCCGGTGACGTTTCAGCCAGGCGAGCAAGGTCGGCGTCTGCGATGGCCACGGACGCTGGCGGGCAATCGGATAGGTCCGCTCGCCGACGCCCTGCTCCCGCCATTCATCCACCAGCCCGGACGCCCGTGTATCGAGCGACTGAATGCCGAGCAGCGGAGCGCCGTCGCGGTCGAGCGCATAGAGGCCGTTGCCATGCCCGGCGCAACCGATCGCCGCGATCTCCTCCGGCTGGATCTTGGCCTTTTCGATGCAGGCGCGGATAACCTGCCGCGCATTCGCCCACAACTCGTCGAGCCCGCGCTCGACATGCCCCGGGCTCGGCATGCGGCTGTGTCCCTCCTCGCAGGCATAGGCGATTTCGTTGCCCGCCCGATCGAAAATCACCGCCTTGATGACGGTGTTTCCGGCATCGAGCCCCAAAAGATATTGCTTCATTCTGAACCCCTCCCAAGGTTCTGACAGTTTTGCGCGGTTCGGGCAGAAAGCCCAGGCCTTATGTCCTCTTCTCCCCGCCGGGGAGAAGGTGGCCCGCGGGGCCGGATGAGGGGGCGGCGAGCTCTGAATTTGCCGCCCGCTCCTCGCCTCGATCAGCCCTGCTGATAAATCGCAAAAGCCTCTTCGCCGCTTGCGTTCTCATGGATGATCGCCATCAGCCCGCGCACCACGGCACTCGGATTGGCATGCTGATAGATGTTGCGCCCGTAGACCATGCCCATTGCGCCCTGCCCCATCAAGGCCGCGGATTTGTCGAACACGGCGCGCAGATCCTCCTTGCCGCCGCCGCGCACCAGAACCGGGCAGCGCGCCGCTTCCACGACCCGGTGGAAATCCTCCGCATTGTCGGTCGGATCGGCCTTGACGATATCGGCGCCCATCTCGCGGGCAAGCCGCGTCAGCGTGACGATCTTGTCGGCATCGCCATCGACCATATAACCACCCTTCTCTGTCACCGGCTGCATCACCAGCGGCTCGATCATCAGCGGCATGCCATATTTGTCGCAATCGGCCCGCACCCGGGAAATGTTCTGCACGCACTGGCGAAACAGGTCCGGCTCGTCCGGCAGCATGAACAGGTTGACGACGACGCAGGCCGCATCCATCTCGAGCGCGCCGATCAGCGGCTCGGCCTCGTTCTGCAGCACCGCCCACATGTCGCGGTGGCGAATGCGGTTATAGGGATTGCCCATATCGATGCGCATCACCAGCGCCGGCTTGTCCTTGCCGGGCACGTCCTGCAAGAGATCCGCCTGGCCGTAATTCATCTGGATCGCATCCGGTCCGGCAGAAACCAGCGATCTGACCACTGCCTGAATATCCTCCAGGCCGTTGAGGAAAGACGGCTCGTTGCAGACGCCGTGATCGATCGCCACGTCGAGGCAGCGGCCATTGCCGAACAGCCGGTTCATCCGGACTTTGCTGTTGTGTCGCATTCTGTGCTCCTTGGTTCGTTCCTTGCGGAAAGCATGTGTTCATCGACGCCGTGGCGTTCGTTGAGAAGGGTGAGGAAACGGTCGCGCTCGCCGGCGCGCTGCGCCGGTGTCCAGTGCTTTTCCTGCGCCAGAAGGTCGAGCACCGCGTCCATCATATCGAGCGAGAGTTCGCCCGAGACGGCCAGCGTCGTGCGCCGCAACAGCAGGTCATCGAGATGTTCGACGGCTTCGACCCGGATCAGGAACTGCAATTCGCGCGCCGAGTAACCGGCATGCGGCATCGATGCATCAAGGCCCGCGGTGATGAAGCCGGCAACGGCTTCGGCATCCGTGCCGTAGCGACCGAAAAGCGTGGCCACGCGCCCGGTGGACAGACCGATCGCAGCGGCCAGATGCGATATCCATGCGGCCCGATCAGAGGGAAACGCCCGCCCGCCGCCGATCGGCCGCTCCGCGGTCCCGACACGGCGCGACCTGCCAAGCCGTTCCAGCGCCATATCCGCTGCCATTTCCCCGAAGGACCGGAATGTCGTCCACTTGCCGCCGATCATGCACAGCACCGGCGGCCCGCCGTCCCTGGACTCCACGACCGTGCAGAAATGATCACGCGGAATGCGGCCGGTAAAACTGTCGGTGCTGGCAGGCAGCGGCCGCACACCGGAAAACTGAAAGACAATGTCCTCTGGCCGGATGGCGATATCCGGCAGCACGAAGGCCAGCGATTGCAGGATGTAATCGCGTTCATCCGCCTCGCAGCGCACGCTTTCGGGATCGTCGACGCGGATATCGGTGGAGCCGACCAGCACCTTGCCGAGATAGGGAAAGAGGATACAGATCCGCCCGTCCTCGTTCTCGTAATAGATCATGTGATCGGCGAGAGCCGCGCGCAGCGCGTCATTGTCGATGATCAGATGCGATCCCTTGGTGCCGCCCATCAGCGGTGCCGGCCGCATCTCCGGCGCAAACAGGGTTTCGTTGGCAATGTCGATCCAGCCGCCGGTGGCATTGATGATCAGCTTCGGCTCGACGAAAACCACGGTGCCGCCGATGCGATCCTCGATGCGATACCGGCCGTCGTCCATCCGGTGCAGTTCCGCATAATTCAGCGCCGCGGCCCCCAAGGTCGCGGCAAGACCATCCTGCAAGAGTTCGATGCCGAGCCGCTCCGGATGGCTCACCCAGGCGTCGAAATAAGTGGCGGAACTCTTGATATCCGGATTGAGCGCCGGCCATTTGGTCAGCGTCGTGCGTCGGCCGCGAAACTGGTGGCGCGGCATCAGTGCCCGCGTGCGCGTCAGGAAATCGTAGATGCTGAGCCCCACCTTGATGGCGACAGCACCGCGCCGGCTCGGGCGGCGGCTGAGCCCTAAGAACCGGACGATGCCATTGCCAAGGCCGGTGAAGATATCGAAGACCGGCACCGTCGTCGGCAGCGGCGCGACATAATGCGGCGCGTTGCGCAACAGCCGGTCGCGCTCGACCAGCGATTCCTGCACCAGCTTGAACTCGCCGTTTTCCAGGTAGCGAAGCCCGCCATGCACCATGCGCGACAGGGCCGAGCTGGCACCGGAGCAATAGTCGTGCTTCTCGACCAGCAGCACCTTCAGCCCCTGCAGCGCCAGCTCCCGAAAGACGCTGATGCCGTTGATGCCGCCGCCGATGACGCACACATCCACCTTCGGGCTCTGGCGGAGCCCGTCCAATATCTCTTCACGTTTCATGATGGCGATCCGCTACCTGTCCATATCAGTCAGTTTCGCCGCTATGGCCGTATCGATGGCGGCAAGGTCGGCCGCATCCAGCCGGATGGTTCCGGCCCGCGCATTGTCGATCGCCTGTGCCGGATTGCGCGCGCCGCAGAGCGCAAAGGTGACGCCGGGCTGGGCCAGCGTCCAGGCAATCACGGTCTGGGCAATGCTGGCACCGTGTTTGTCCGCGACCGGCCGGATGGCGTCGGCAAGGGCCGTGGCCTTCTCCCGGTTCCCCACAGAAAAGCGCGGGTTATCCTTGCGCTGGTCGTCGCCGGAAAACACCCGGTCCGGACCGATCGTGCCGGACAGAAGCCCCAGCGCCAGCGACGAATAGCTGAGCGTCGCAATGCCGTTGGCTCGGGTCAGCGGCAGGAGATCCACCTCGATCTCCCGGTCGATCATGCTAAACCGCTCCTGGATCGCATCGAGACCACCAACCGCAATATAGGCATCAAGCTCCTCGCGGCTGACATTGCTCGCCCCGATCGCCCGGATCTTGCCGGATGTGCGCAGGTCTTCCAGCGCCCGCATCGTCTCCTCGACCGGTGTCGTCGGGTCCTGCCAATGGGTGATGTAGAGATCGATATGGTCGGTGCCGAGCCGTCTCAGGCTTTCCTCGACCTCGTGCAGGATCGCATCGCGGCCGAGATAGCGGTGCACCGGCTTGCCGTCCTGATCGAAGAAATGCCGGCCCTTCTGCGTATGCCAGACAAGGCCGCATTTGGTGGCGATCACAGCCTTGTCGCGTCGCCCGGCCAGCGCCTTGCCGACAATCTCCTCGGAGCGCCCCAGCCCATAGGCCGGTGCCGTGTCGATCAGCGTCACGCCGGCCTCGAGCGAGGCCTGGATCGCAGCGATGGACTCGTTTTCATCCGTCCCGCCCCACATCCAGCCGCCGATCGCCCAGGTGCCGAGCCCGACCGCCGAGGCGGAAACGCCGGAGTTGCCGATCTCACGTGTCAATTGTTGCCCGCTCATGCCCATTTTCCTTCGCCATTCGCCAATGCCAGCACGCGCGCACCCGTCGCCTCGTCGGTCACCAGCGTATCCAGATGATTGCCCCGCAGGACGCTGAGGATCGGTCCTGCTTTGGCCGGTCCGCTCGCCACACCGATCTTCGTCGGGATCGAGGCGAACTCGGGAAGCGTCAGCGACACCAGCGAACGGTTGAGGCTGTAGTCGCAGACCCGGCCCTGATCGTCGAGCAGATGCGCCAACAGTTCGCAGGAAGCTCCGGAGCGCTCGATTGCGGCGCGATCGGTGCTCGATGACGGGTGCAGGTCGTAGTAACTCGAGTCGT
Source organism: Pararhizobium polonicum (assembly GCF_001687365.1). Classification (GTDB taxonomy): domain Bacteria; phylum Pseudomonadota; class Alphaproteobacteria; order Rhizobiales; family Rhizobiaceae; genus Pararhizobium; species Pararhizobium polonicum. The sequence continues at coordinate 56,407 of NZ_LGLV01000021.1, read as the reverse complement.
CCGACAGGATCGAGCCGATGCCGACCACCGCCACCTTCGCCTCCCGTGCCCGCTGGAAGACATCGGCGACCGAGCGCATGTTGATCAGCATGCCGCGTTCGGCCGCACTGTCGGCAAACAGCGGCGCATGGATCTGATAGGAGCGGCCGCCCAGCCGGTCGGCCATCAATGTCGCGACATGGTTGACGTCGGTATAGTGCTTGCCCTGCACGCAGCCGGTCGCCGGAATAACCTCGACGCCGAAGCGCCGCTGCGCCTGCAGGCCGGCAACCACGGCGCTGACACCCTTGCCGCCGGTAATGCAGATCGTGTCGCCGTCGACGATCTCTTCCAAAAGCAACCTTGCTGCCGCTTCACCGACCGCCTGAAGCGCCGTCTGCGGATTGTCGGACACGGTCGGCACCACGACGGCGCGGCCGATGCCGCCGAGCGCCAGAAGCCGCTCCTCCATATCGACCAGCGGCTCGACCGGCGACTTGATCTTGATCTCAACAAGCCCGAGCTGGCGGCCGCGCTTGATCAGCCGGTTGACGGTGGCGTGCGAGATGCCGAGCTGATCGGCGATCTGCGCCTGCGTCAGGCCTTCGAGAAAATGCAGGACCAGCGCCTGGTGCATCTGCCGGGCGATAACGATTTCCTCGCGCGGCGGAGTGACAATTCTGGGTTTGGCTATCGGCCGATGGGGCGACATGTCAGGCAGCCTTCCGCTTGTGCAGGAAATGGTCGATCGAGACGGCAGCGAGCAGAATGCAGCCTTTGATCATATCCTGCCAATAGACGGAGACGTCGAGCAGGATCAACGAGCTTGTCACGACCGAGAGCAGAGCGATACCGAGAATTGCACCCAGGATCGTGCCGGAACCGCCATTCAGCGAGGCCCCTCCGATCACGGCCGCCGCAATGATGTTGAGCTCCATGCCGACACCGAAGGTGGGTGTCGCCGCGCCGAAGCGGGACATGTAGATGACGCCGGCAACACCCGACAGCGTGGCGCAGAGCACCGTCACCCAGAATTTCACCTGATTGGTCTTGATGCCGGAATAGAGCGCCGCCTTCTCGTTGCTGCCGGTGTAGAACACCTTGCGAAAGGCCGTTGCCCGGCGCAGCAGGAAATCGAACAGCACGACGACGGCGACGAAAATCAGGATCACATAGGGAATGCCATGGAACGTGCCCTGCCCGACCGCCTTGAATGAGGGCGGCAAGGTGAACAGCGACAGCGGCGTGCCCTTGGTGATGATCAGGCAGATGCCCCGCACGATCACCATTGCCGCCAGCGACGTGATGAAGTGGTTGAGCCCCACCACCGTCACGAAGAAGCCCATGACGCAGCCGATCAGGCCGCTGGCGATGATGCCGATCAAGGAGGCGCTCCAGGGGTCGAGCCCCATCAGGAACAGCGAGCCCGACAGCACCATCGAGAAGCAGACGACCGAACCGACCGAGAGATCAATACCGCCGACGATGAGCAGGATGGTCATGCCAACGACGACGATGCCTTCTACCGAAAAGGACATCAGCATCGCCCGGAAATTGCCGAGCGTCAGGAAATGGGGCGAGGCAAAGCTCATGACGATGCAGAGCGCCAGGATGATCGCGATCAGCCCCGCCTCGCGCAGCGTCCCCAGCCTCTTCCAGCCGGGCGCCCGTGCCTGATGTGCCGTTGTCAATGTCGCATCTGCCATCACCGTATCTCCTGCCCCTGCTTCTTCTTTATGCGGCATGCTCTGATGCCTTTGAATTGTTGTGGCCGCCGATGCCGGAAGCAAGCCGCATGATCGCCTCTTCCGTCATCGCCTCGCCCTCGACTTCGCCGGCAACCGTGCCTTCGCGGATCACCAGCACCCGGTCGCAGAGACCGAGAAGCTCCGGCAGTTCCGAGGAAATCACCACAATGCCGATGCCGGAGCGCGCGAGATCACGCAGCAGCCGGTGAATTTCCGATTTGGCGCCGACATCGATGCCGCGCGTCGGCTCATCCATCAGGATGACCTTGGGGTTGACCGCCAGCTGCTTGGCAATCGCCACCTTCTGCTGGTTACCGCCCGATAGAGACGAGACAGGCATATCGATGCCGCCCATCCGCACCCCGAGCCGCTTCGTCAGATCCCGGGCACGGTCCGCCTCGGCCTTGGAATTCAACAGGCCCAGCGGCCCGGTCAGCGACTTCAGATCGAGAACGGCAATATTCTGGGCAATGGACAGCTCCAAAAAGACGCCGGAACCCTTGCGATCCTCCGAAAGATAGACGACGCCCGCCTTTACGGCCTGCGCGTAGGACCGGGCCCGCAGCCGTTGCCCATGCAGTTGCACCTCGCCTTGCGTCACCGCACGCAATCCGCAAATGCCTTCGGCGATCTCCGTCCGGCCCGAGCCGATCAGCCCGCCGACACCCAGAATTTCGCCCTGGCGCAATTCAAAACTGACATTCCGGAAACGGCTGCCGTCGCCGAGATTACGGACGCTGAGAATGGTCTCGTCGGTGCGCTCCGCCATCGCCTGTTTTTCCGGATAGAGCTGGGTAATCTCCCGTCCGACCATGCGGCGCACCACGTCGTCCGGCGTCAGGTCCGCCACCTTCTCCGTCGAGACATAGCGTCCGTCGCGAAATACCGTCACCCGGTCGCACAGGCTGAAAATTTCGGCCATACGATGGCTGATATAGATGATCGAGATCCCTTGAGCCTTCAGATCGCGGATGATGCCGAACAGCACCTGCGTCTCGGATTCCGTCAGCGCCGCCGTCGGTTCATCGAAGATCAGCACGCGGCAATCGAGCGTCAGCGCCTTGGCGATCTCGACCAGTTGCTGGCTGGAAATCGGCAGTTCGGCCACTTTCCGGCGCACGTCGATCGGCGCCAGCCGGTTCATCACCGCCTGCGCGTCCCGCTCCAGCCTGCCATAGTTCATGAAAGGCGAGCGGCGGCGGTTGGTTGCCGCCATGAACATGTTTTCCGCCACGGTCGCATCGGGGCAAAGCGCGATCTCCTGATGCACCAGCCCAAGCCCGAGCGATTGCGCCACGGCCGGCGATGTCACCTTCACCGGCACGCCATCGACGAGGATCTCCCCCTCGCTCGGCTGCAGTACGCCGGCAATGATGTTCATCAGCGTCGACTTGCCCGCGCCGTTTTCACCGCACAGCGCATGAACCTCGCCCTTTTCCAGGCTGAAGCTCACGTCCGTCAACGCCTTCACGGCACCGAAGTGCTTGCTGACATTGCGGATTTCCAGAACCGGCACCGGCGCCATGATTGTCTCCTCCTTAACACTTGCGGTGGCTGTCCGGGGCTCCACACCCCGGACAGCCGGCACAAAAGGCTTACTCCTCGATGCCCTTCGTGCCCCGCCGCTTCAGGTACTTGTCCCAGTAGAAGTCGTCGGCATTGTCAGCGGTGACGATCGACAGGCCGTTGTCGACGAACGGAATGCTCATCGGGTTGAAGCCGGCGCGCTTGGCGTCGTTCATCGGATCGATCAGTTCCGGATGCTTGGCAAGCCACAGCAGCATGAAGCCCATGTAACCCTGCATACCCTGGTTCGGGTTGATCGAGCCGAACACTTCGCCCGCCTTGATCATGTCGAGAATGTTGGCATTGACGTCGGCACACATGACAAGGATCTTGCCGCCGTTTTCCTTGTTGGCCTGCGATGCGCCGATGGCCGAGTTGGCTTCCGGCATGAACACAGCCCCGAGGTTCGGATTGGCCTGGACGAGGCTCGAAAGCGCCTGATAGGCCTTGGTCGGATCCTGGTTGGAAGCAGCGCGGCCGACCAGCTTCATGTCCGGGTATTTTTCCGTCATACGGGCGATGAAGGCGGCGATGCGCTTGTCGTGATTGTCCTGGCCCGGGTTTTCCAGCACTGCGTACTCGCCCTTGCCACCCATCTTTTCGGCAATCGCGTCGGCGGCATAGGTGCCTTCGCGGGTATTGTCCGAGGTGATGAACGAGATGCGCTTGGAGAGCGGCGCATCGGCTGCGAAAGTCACCACAGCCGTGCCCTGGTCGATCGCCCGGTTGATCGGCTCGATGAACGGGTCGGAGTTCATCGGGTGGACAAGAATGCCGGCCGGGTTCTGCGCCAGTGCCTGGTCGAAGGTGGCGATCTGCTTGTTGACGTCATATTCCGGGGTGCCGGTATAGGCGGTCTCGCAGCCGAGCTGCTGACCGGCCTGCTTGAACATCTCATAGACCGGGAACCAGTATTCGACGCCGGACACCATGACGTTCATGACATATTTCTCGCCCGGCTTGCAGCGGAACGGATTGTCCGTTTCGGCACTGGCAACGCCGGCAAAAAGCGTCGATGCAAGGACCGCCAATGCGGTCGTGCTTAGAAAATTGCGCAAGATTCCTCCTCGAGGCCGAAGCCCCTCCCAAATATCCGGTGGCGCCCTGGCGGACGACCGATGATCCAATGAAGACCGGAACTCCTCCTCGAGTTCCGATGAGGACAGCTAACGGTAAAGACAAAGCCGTGTCAATATAATTCATATCTTGAAATATATTTCACGAAATCTGGGAATTGATGACCGGGAATGGCGGAGAACCCGGCGCCTGCTTCTGAGATAGACCATCCGCCCGGACTATCGGCATGGCGCGGCCGCCGCCGGCAGCGCCTTGACGTTCAGGCTGTTGTCAGCCGGGACCATCAGTTTGGCCTCGATAAACGAGGTTTCATCTTCATGCTGTTCAAGGTTCTGAAATTTGGCGGGCTGACGGTCTGCGCCGCTTTGCTGGCGCTCGGCGCCTATCTGCTGGCCATTCAGGCGACCGGCAATTTCTACGCCGTCGTGCCCGGCGAACTCTACCGTTCCAACCAGCCGACGGCCGCTCGGGTCGCCGATTATGCGCAGCGCTACGGTATCAAAACCATCGTCAACCTGCGTGGCAACGGCGAAGACGCGGCCTGGTACAAGGACGAGGTCGCGGCAGCAACGACGCTTGGCATCGAGCATATCGATTTCAGGATGTCGGCATGGAAAGAGCTTTCGCCGGACCAATCGCAAAAGCTCGTCGCCCTGTTGCGCGACGCGCCCAAGCCCATCCTCATCCATTGCAAATCCGGATCGGACCGCACCGGCCTTGCCTCGGCGCTCTACCTCTACCAGATTACCAAGGCAAACGAGGACACCGCCGAAAGGCAGCTGTCCATCCGGTTCGGCCATCTGGGCATCCCGTTCCTGTCGCCCACCTATGCGATGGACAAGAACTGGGAGACCATCGAGAAGTCGGCCAACAACGCCAGCTGATCGTTCCGGCAGGCCATCAAGGGCCTGTATCCGCCGCCCGTTTCAGGACGCGGCGGCCTTGGGCCGGGCAACATCGCTGATCCCTTCCGCATCCGGCGCATGGCCATAGCTCATCTTGCGCATCTGCTCGATCACCCGCGCCATCTCATCGTCGGGCAGCACCGGCGGCTCGCCCAGCGTCAGGGCCTGCACATACATGCGCGACAGGGTCTCGATCTCGATCGCCAGCCACAGCGCCGATTCCAATGTCTTGCCGAGCGAGATCTGGCCATGCTGGCCGAGCAGGCAGGCGAGCCGGTCCTTGAGCGCCACCAGCGCGTGGTCCGACAGCGCCTGCGTGCCGAAGGTGGCATATTCGGCGCAGCGGATCGTCGTTCCTCCGGCGATGCCGGTCATATAGTGAAAGCTCGGAATGGTCTTGTGATGGCAGGCAAGCGTCGTCGCATAGATTGAATGGCAATGCAGCACGACATTGATATCCGTGCGGTTCTTGAGGATATCGCGGTGGAACCGCCATTCCGACGACGGCCTGCGGCCCACATAGGTGCCATCGAAATCCATCTCCACCAGATCGTCCGGCGTCATCGTGTCGTAAGGCAGCGACGATGGCGTGACCAGGAATCCGCTGCCGGTGCGCACCGACAGATTGCCGGCCGTCCCCTGGTTGATGCCGCTCGAATTCATCCGCCGGCAGATATCGACCATGTCGCGGCGCAGCGCCGCAGTGTCAGTCAGAGTGTCGCTCATGTGATGGACCTTTCATGAAGTGAATGGAAATGCGTCGTTGAAGATCGCCTGGCCGCGGCCTTCCAGCGCTCTGCATAGGCGGCAAGCTCGCCCGGTGGATGATGAAAAACCGGCGGCTTTTCCAAAGCGATCGCCGCGCGGGCCGGCCGGATCCCGTGGCTGGCGAGAAGCGCCGTACCGGCTGCAACGCCATAGGCATCCAGATTGGCAACCGTATCGCCCTGCGGCCGCAGGGCTGCGACCAGCGCCGCATAGAGCGGATCGCGCAGGAAACTGCCGTCGAGAATAACCCGGCCGCGGCTGTCCAGCGCATCAAGACATTCGACCGTCAGCAGCGCCGTATAGAGAACCGCCAGCGCCTTGCGCTCAGTCGCATCCACCGGCCGGGGGCCGATGATCCGCCCCTTGCCGGCGCTGCCGGGAAACAGCCCGTCGTCATCGCCGAAGGACGGCAGCGCCATCGTGCCCTGCGCAATCATCCGGCTGATGAGCGCTGCGTCCGTATCGAGCGGGGCATCGTCACGGCCGATGATATGGCTGAATTCCCGTCCGCCCATGGTCAGCGCGCCGCCCACGGGCCGGCCGTGCACATCGCTGTTGCAGGACATTCCCCGGTGTTCGTCCAGCCGGGAAAGCGGCGTCTTGCCGCTGAGCGCGACGATCCATGTGCCGGTGGAGACCACCGTCGCATCGTGAAATCCGGCTGCCTGATAGCGGTAGAAATTGGCGCTGCTGTCATGAATGCCGGCCAGCACCCGCATGTCTGCGGGCAGGCCATAGCGTTCGGCCAGAACCGGTCGGATGGTCCCGATTGCCTCCCACGCCCTGGCGAAAGGCGGCAGCAGGTTTTCCCAGCCCTGCGCGCCGACGATCGGCGACCAGCGTTTCTCCGCGACATTCCACAGATGCGACTGCGCCCCCAGAACGGTTGCCTCCGAAACCGCCACACCCGACAGCCGCCAGGCCCAATATTGCGGAACGCCGAGAAACCAGCGCGCCCTCGAAAATGCTTCAGGTGCCGCCTGCTGCATCCAGAACATCTGCCGCGCGTGATGGGTGGCGCCATGCATCATGGCGCTGCCGCGATCGAGGAAGGAGCCGGACAGCGGCAGGTAGCGAGTGCGGATATCTTCCGGCAAAGCCTGCTCGTAATCGATCATCGGCAGGGCAGTTCCATCACCATCGTCGGGATCGGGGCCGACCAGCACGCCGCCGGAGCCGTGGCCGGACGACACGAACGTCGATAGCGGATGGCGTCTGCAAAGTCCGGCAAGCGTGTCAAACACCCAGCCGCTCAGCGCATTCAGGTCATGATGCCGCCACGGCCCCTGCCGCAACACCGGATTGGGAACGGACAAAGTTTCGAGAATGGTCCCGGCCGCCGTGACGGCGTTGAGCTTCACATTGGTCTTGCCGACATCGAGAACGGCGACGGTCGCAGGCTGCCCACCGTCCGCTCGATCTCTCCCGTGCCCTTCCGTCATGTCCGCATCCCGAATCCAACCCGCATGTGCGGCTGTTCCCACCGATGCGGGAACAGCCCTGATCGTCAGATCAAACCGTATTGCCGCGCCTTGTTGCGCAGGAACGGCAGGCCGTTGCCCATCACTTCCGCCTCGTCCCTGGCCACCGGACGCCAGACGGCGAGCCCATAGGCCACCTCCGGTGGCATGTTGATGAAGCTTTCCATGGCAAGGCCGCCCTTGAAGCCGATCGCCGCCAGCGCCGCGTAGATTGCGTCCCACGGAATATTGCCGTAGCCCGGCGTGCCCCGGTCGCTTTCGGACAGATGGATATATTTCAGATGCTCGCGCGCCTCGAGAATGCCGTTGGCGGCACCCTTTTCCTCGATGTTCATGTGATAGGTGTCGAGGTGCACGAAGACATTGTCGGCACCGACGCGCTCGATCAGATTAACCGCTTGGGCGGCCGTATTGATCAGATGGGTCTCGTAACGATTGACCGCCTCGATACCCAGCTGGATGCCGCGCGTCCTTGCGTGTTTCGACGCCGCCTGCAGGGCCCGGGCGATATTGTCATATTCCTTCTCGCTCGGCGGAACGCCGGTGCGTTCGCCGATGCCGCCGAAGATCACCCCGGACAGGGCCTCACCCCCCATGTCCGCCGTCTTGTCGATGGCGACCTTCAGATAGTCGACGGCCTTTTCTGGATGCACCGAGGCCCAGGCATGCTCCGGCAGTCCGAGCGAGCAGACAGAGCGCAGCTTGTGTTTCTCGAGAAGCTTGCGGCTATGCTCCGCATCCACCGCCGGCGCGTTCAAAAGCGCGATCTCGATGAAATCCATCTCGTATTTGACGGCGGCGGCAATCGCCTTTTCCGCCCCTTCGCGGTCCCAGTTCATGGTCCACATGCTGGTATGAACACCAAAACCCTGCATAGCCTTATCCTTTTTTTCGTTTGAGAAATGTGAACTGGCCCGCGGCAAAGCGCAGGATCATCACGGTAATGAGCAGAATGCCCCAGACGGCCGTCGCCAGATGCTGGTTGGCCCCCATCAGGTTGAGCCCGGACGCCAGAAGCTGCAGAACGACCAGCGCGACGAAGACGGGAATGACCCGGCCGAAACCGCCGAACGGATTGACGCCGCCGAGAAAGCAGGCGAGCACGGTGATCAGCAGGTAGGATTCCCCATGGCCGACGCGCACCGAATTGAACCGGGCCAGCATGATGATGCCGGCGATCGCGCACATCGCGCCCGACAGCGTATAGACCAGCACCAGGGTCTTGCGCGTGTTGACGCCGGAATAGCGCGCCGCCTCGATGTTCGAGCCGATCATATAAGTGTTGAAACCGAGCTTCATCCGGGTCAGCAGCAGGTGCCAGATCAGCACGCAGCCGATGAGGACCATCAGCGGTACCGGAAAGCCGAGAATGCTGCCGTGGCCGAGCGGCTGAAGAAAAGCCGGGAAGCCCGAGACATCGCCACCGCGCGTCAGGAATTCGCCGAGCCCGCGCAGGAAGATCATCATCGATAGAGAGACAAGGATCGGATGGGCGCGTGTATAGGCAATCACCAGTCCCATCACCACGCCGCTGAGCGCGCCAACGCCGATGCCGAGCAGAGCGCCAAGAAAAAAGGCGAAAGGCCCCGCATCCGCGCCGCCATGCTGCTGCAGCACCCAGGCCGTGGTCAGCCCGGCGATATTGGCGGTGAAGGTGATGGCAAGGTTGAGCCCCCCGGTCAGCACCGGCAACAGCATGGCAAGGGTCAGAAGCCCCAGTTCCGGCAGCTGGAAGGCAACCGAGCCGAAGGTGGCGCGGCTGAGAAATTGCGGCGATGCGAGGCTGAAAACGATCAGCACGGCGATCAGCGCAAATCCCGGTCCGGCCATATCGGGTCCGAGCGCCGTCTTGATACGATTGAGGATTGCGGTCATTGGCGGCCCTCCTCCTGGCGCATGAACGGCAGCAGCTTTTCGATGCTGGTGTTGGACAGCGTGATGGCGACGAGAATGATGGCGCCGACGATCATCTTGAAGGCATAGGGCGAGACACCCGCCAGATTGAGCCCGTTCTGGGTGATCGAGATCAACAGCACGCCAAGCACGCAGCCGAGCACCGATCCCTTGCCGCCGCCAAGCCGCGCGCCGCCCAGCACCACGGCGGCCAGCACATCCAGTTCGCGGCCGTAGAGCGCATTGGGGACGACTTCCTGCGCATAATGCGCCTGCACCAGGCCACCGATCCCGGCCATCATGCCGAGCCAGCCGAAGGCAATGAACTGCATGGCGCCGATATTGATGCCGAAACGCCGCGCCCCTTCCGGATTGTCGCCAAAGGCATAGAGCTGCCGCCCCGTCGTCGTGCGGGTGATGAAGACCCAGGTGGCGACCACGCAGATGAGCATCACCAGCACCGGCAGGGTGATCTCGATCCAGCTGCCATCGGCCATTTCATGCTCGAACAGCACGACGCGCGAGGTCAGCCAGTCCGGCAGATTGTAGATCGACACGCCGCGGGTGAAGAACATCAAGAGGCCGAAATAGATGTTGAAGGTGGCGATGGTCGCAACAATCGAGATGATCCGGAACCGGTGGATCAGGAAGGCGTTGACGGCACCGAGCAGGATGCCGAGCGTACCGGCGATCAGCAATCCGCTGATCCACCCGCCGCCGCTCATCCACCCCAGCAGGATCGCAGCAACGTATTGGACGACCGAAGCGGCGACTGCGAACGAGATATCGATGCCGCCGGCAATCAGCACCACCAGCAGGCCAACGGCGAAGATGATGTTGACGGAGCTGGTGTTGAGCAGATCGAACGCATTGCCGAGCGAAAAGAACCGGTCGGTGGCGATCGACAGGAATAGGCTGATGACCGCGATGACCGCGAGCAGCGCAAATTCTGTCGCGTGGGATTGAACGACCTTACGCATAGACGGCTGCCTCGATATCCGCGAGCGAGCAGGCCGCCGGCGTGAACTGATTGACCACACGCCCCTGCGCCATGTGCAGCACGCGGTCGGCATTGAAATAGACTTCCGGCACCTCGTCGGAGATCAGGATGATCGCAAGGCCGCTGTCGGCAAGTTTTGCAACGATCTCGAAGATGCCGGCACGTGCGCCGACATCGACACCAACGGTCGGCGCATCGAGAATGAGCAGCTTCGGATCGGTCGCCAGCCATTTGGCAATGGCGATGCGCTGCTGGTTGCCGCCTGAAAGCGTAGAGATCGCATCGCCCTGCTGGCCAATCTTGACGCCGAGATCGGCGATCCACTGGGCGACGAGATCCCGCTTGCGGCTGTCGGACAACAGCCCGCCGGAGGTGATGCGGTCGAGCGACGCGATCACCAGATTGTCGGCGATCGACTGCGGCTGGATGAGGCCGAGAGACAGCCGGTCCTCGGACAGATAGGCGACACCGGCGGCAATGGCATCGCGGTTGGACGAAAAACGGACCGGTTTCCCCTCAAGCTTTACAGTGCCGGATCGCGGCTTCAGCATGCCGAACAGCGACAGCGCCAGTTCGGTGCGCCCTGCCCCCAAGAGCCCGGTAATCCCCAACGTCTCGCCGCGCCGCACGGTCAAGGCGATACCCTCGAACTGGCCGGGCAGGCTGAGCCCCTCCACTTCCAGCACCACCGGATTGGCGCTGACATCGCGGATGCGGATGGTCTGGTCGAAGGTCTTGCCGGTCATCAGTTCGGTGATGCGCGACTGGGTCATGCCCCCGGTCGAATAGACACCGACGAGCGCGCCGTCACGCAGAACCGTCAGCCGGCTCGAAATCTCCAGTACCTCGGCCAGCCGGTGGCTGACGAACACCACGGCGACGCCGGAGGCTGACAGCGTGCGCACGATATCGAGCAGATGGTCGGTTTCCGATTGCGTCAGCGATGCGGTCGGCTCATCCATGAAGACCAGCCTCGCCTCGCCGACAAGGGCGCGTGCGATCGCCACGATCTGGCGCTGGGCGATCGGATAATCCTTCAGCGGCCGGTCGACATCGAGCGTCACGCCGAGCCGCGCCAGCGCCTTTTCCGCCGTCTTGCGCATGCTGGAATAGTTGACGAAACGCGGCCGGCGGCCGAGCAATGTCTGGAACGCGATGTTTTCGGCCACCGTCATTTCCGGAAACAGGGCGAGATCCTGCCAGATTACCTGGATACCGGCATTCTGGGCGGTGACCGGCGACATATGCGAATAGGTCTGTCCGTCGAATTCGATGACCGCGCCGTCCTGCGGGCGGTAGACGCCGGTGATGATCTTGATCAGCGTGCTCTTGCCGGAACCGTTTTCACCGGCCAGGCAATGCACCTCGCCGGGCAGGACGTCGAAGCCGACATCCTTCAGCGCCCTGACGCCGCCGAAGGTCATATTGATGTTGCGCAGGGACAGAAGCGGCTTTCGGCCGCTGTCCACGCTCGCACGTCCAGTCATCGCACCAACCTGTGAAAAGCTCGTCTATGGAAATCCCGGGGCACCGCCGAGCCGGCCGAAACCAGCCCAGCAGCCCCGGGAGAACGCGTTCGGCGGACGCTTACAGGCCCATGGCCGCAAGCTCGTCCACCGTGTCCTTGTTGATCGGCAGCAACTGATCGACGATGATGTCGTTGCCGACAGGCTTGATCACGCCGAGACCGGGAATATCGTCGCCGTCCTTGACGCTCTCACCCTTGATCAGCCGATCGGCCAGGGTGACGAAAACTTCGCCGGACTGTTTCGGATTCCACATGAAGCCGCCGGAAATCGCGCCGGACTTGATCAGCTTCTGGCCCTGTCCGGGCGAGAAAGGACCGAGCACGAAGATCTCGCCGGTCTTGCGGCGTTCTTCCACCGCGCGTCCGGCACCGATCGGCCCCTGGCTGCCGAAAGCAAGAAAGCCCTTGATCCCCGGATGCGCCGAGATCAGATCGAGCGCGGTCGAGCGGCTCTTGTCGACATCTTCGGCCACGCCATAGCGTTCGCCGACCAGCGTCATGTCGGGATAGTTGGCCTTGATATAGGCGATCGCCGCATCGGCCCAGGCGTTGTGCAGGGGAACGGTGAGCGAGCCGACGAACACGGCATATTCGCCCTTGCCGCCCATTTTCTCCGCCAGCAGCTTGCCATGGGCTTCGCCGAAGCCGGTCGAAGAGGCCAGCTCGAAATTCCAGTCGGCGCCCTTCTGGCTCGGCGATTCATGGGTGATGACGAAGATGCCCGCGGCCTTGGCCTTGGCCAGCACCGGCTCAAGCACCTTGGCATCGTTGGGCACGACACCGATGACCTTGACCCCTTGCGCGATCAGGTCCTCGATGGCGCGCACCTGAAGCGCCGGATCGGCGCTGGTCGGGCCGACCATGAAGGCATCGAGACCGAGCTTGGCGCCCTGCTCCTTGATCCCGGCATCCATGGCATTGAACCACGGGATACCGCCGATCTTGACGACGACACCGATCTTGTCGGCAGCCATCGCCGTAAACGAAACGCCAAGCGACAGCGACGCAGCCAGCGCTGCGATCATAAACTTTTTCATGTTTCTTCCTCCTCCAAACGTTTCCGCGCAGGAAACACCCCGGGCCGCCCGGTAGGCGGTCCTGTCGGTTCAGTTCGACGCGGGAAATCGCATCCTCCAGTTGACCGCCTCCTCAAGCGGACCCCGATTGCACAATCGATATTTCTTTTTGCACAATCGATGGTGCAATCAATATGTTTTGGATTTAAGCTTTCGTCAAGAGGGAACTGGCACTAAACAAAATAGATGGAGGACGGCATGAAGCAGCAGGGCAAGAAGAAGGCGACGATCTACGATCTTTCGGTCCTGTCCGGCTGTTCCGCCTCGACCGTCAGCGCCGTGCTGAACGGCACATGGCGCAAGCGGCGGATCAAGGAAAGCACCGCCGAGCTCATCCGGAGCCTTGCCGAGCAGCACCAGTATACGGCAAACCTGCAGGCACGCGGTTTGCGCAGCTCCCGCTCCGGCCTCGTCGGCCTGCTGCTGCCCGTTCACGACAACCGCTATTTCTCCTCCATGGCGCAGACCTTCGAAGCGCAGGTGCGCAGCCATGGCAAGTGCCCGGTGGTCGTCAGTGCCTGCCGCGATCCGCAGGAAGAGCTTGCGACGGTCGAAACGCTGATTTCCTATTCGATCGACGAGCTGTTCATCGCCGGCGCAACCGATCCCGACAGCGTCCACGCCCTGTGCGAGGCAGCCGGCATCCGCCACATCAATATCGACCTGCCGGGGACAAAGGCGCCATCGGTCATCAGCGACAACTATCAGGGCGCCCGGATGCTGACGCAAGCGATCATCCAGCGTTTCGGCGCCGCCGATCCGCTATTGCCGGAAGAGCTGTTCCTGTTCGGCGGCCGCAACGACCATGCCAGCCGCGAACGCATCAGGGGCTTTCGCGATATCAAGTCCGAGCTGCTCGGCAGGGATACCGATGGCAGCATCCAGCCGACCGGCTATTCGCCGAACATGACGCAAAAGGCCTTCGAGGCCTTCTATGCGCGGGAAGGAAAACTACCGCGCGGCCTCTTCATCAACTCGTCGATCAATTTCGAGGGTCTGCTCCGCTTCATGGCCCAGCATCCACACGAAGCCTTCACCGATATCGTCGTCGGCTGCTACGACTATGATCCCTTCGGATCATTCCTGCCCTTCCCGGTCATCATGATCCGGCAGGACACCGAGAGCATGCTTGCCAAGGCCTTCGAGCTCATCGAGGAAAGCCGCCCCGCCGTCAAAATCCACCTGATCCAGCCCGAGCTGGTGCATCCGCGAACGGCCCTGAACGGCCCGCTCGATTCCATCCGCGACATCGACGCGTAGAGCGCTGGCTATGCGCAGAACACATGCGCGCTGGCCGGATCGAAACCGAGCGAAACCCGATCCCCTCGCGCAAGACTGGACGCGGCTTCATGGCCGAAGGGCAGGCGCACCGACAGCGCCTCGCCCGTCTCGGCGGCAGCCGCCACATGGATGTTGCTGCCAAGAAAGGTGATGTCGGTGACGGTGGCCGCCAGATTGGCAGTCCCCTCCCCGGCGAGACCGCGTGCCAGCGACAGACGTTCGGGCCGCAGCATCAGCGCCGCCGTGCCGCCGGCGGATGCCCGCCCGTGCACCGGCACGCTGCGGATCGTGCCACTCGATCCGATGGCGATATCGGCGCGTCCATTCTGCGCGGAAAGAATACGGCAATCGACGAAATCGCTATCGCCGACGAACTCTGCGACGAAGCGGGTGGCCGGATTGGCATAAAGCTCCGGCCCGGTACCGATCTGGTCGATCACCCCTTTGGAAAACACCGCGATCCGGTCCGACAACCTGAGCGCCTCTTCCTGATCGTGCGTCACATAGAGGATGGTCACCTCGGTTTCCTGATGGATGCGGCGGATCTCGTGCTGGATTTCCTCGCGCAGCTTCTTGTCAAGCGCCGACAGCGGCTCGTCCATCAAAAGCACCGGCGGATCATAGGCAAGCGCCCGCGCCAGCGCCACGCGCTGCTGCTGGCCACCCGACATCTGCGCCGGCTTGCGATCCTCGAAACCCTCAAGCCGGACGAGCTTCAGCATCTTTTTGACCTTGGCATCGATCTCGGCCTTGGGCAGGCGCCGAACCTGGAGCGGAAACGCGATGTTCTCACCGACCGACAGATGCGGAAACAGCGTGTAGCGCTGGAACACCATGCCGATATTGCGCTTGTGCGAGGGCGTCGCGATCAGGCTTTCGCCATTGAGCAGAATATCGCCCGCCGTCGGATTCTCGAAGCCGGCCAGGATATAGAGCGTCGTGCTCTTGCCCGATCCGGACGGGCCGAGAAAGGTCATGAACTCGCCGCGCTCGACCGTGAGGTTGACGTCGCGGACGGCGGTGACGATGCCGTAGTCCTTTCTGAGAGCACGGATTTGCAGGAAACTCATGATTTCAGTCCTTTGCGCAGCAGCGCGACCAGCAGCATCAGGGCGATGGTAACGACGATAAGAAGGGTGGAAGCGGCAGCGATCACCGGCGTCAGGTCCTGGCGCAGCGTCGCCCAGATCTTGACGGGCAGCGTCTGCAGGGTCGGGCTTGCCATGAAGATCGCCAGCACGACCTCATCCCACGAGGTAAGAAACGAAAAGACGGCCGCCGAGAACACCCCATGGCTGATCGATGGCAGGGTGATGCGCAGCTTCGCCTCGAGCGGGCTTGCACCACACAACACCGCCGCGTCCTCGATCGACTTGTCGAAGCCTTCCAGCGCAT
Source organism: Pararhizobium polonicum (assembly GCF_001687365.1). Taxonomy (GTDB): domain Bacteria; phylum Pseudomonadota; class Alphaproteobacteria; order Rhizobiales; family Rhizobiaceae; genus Pararhizobium; species Pararhizobium polonicum. The sequence continues at coordinate 40,710 of NZ_LGLV01000021.1, read as the reverse complement.
TGGTGATGGAGAGGATCGAAAACGGCAGCGCCACGACCAGATGGGCGATGACGAAGCCGGTCACCGTGCCGTTCAGCCCCACGCGCAGGAAAAAGGCATAGAGCGCGACGGCAAGCACCACCACCGGCAGGATCATCGGCGTCAGGAACAGCGCCCTCAGCCCCTCCTTGCCGATGAACCGGCCACGCACCAGCCCGAAGGAGGCGACGAGCCCGATCAGGACGGACAGAACGGTGACGATCGCGGCGATGTAAAAACTGGTGCCGGCCGCCTCCAGCCAGCGCGGATCGGCAAAGAAAGCCGCGTACCATTTCAGCGTCCAGCCAGGCGGCGGAAAGATCAGCCATTGCGACGAGCCGAAGGACAGCGCCGCGATGAAGATGATCGGCAGGATCAGGAAGGCCGCCGTCAGCCCCGTGATCCCGAGCAGGATCCATTTCCATCCACCGAGACGGTCGAAATTGAGCAGCATCTCAGCGTCCCTCCATGCGGGTCGGGCCGAACAGCCGGAGCTGGATGGCATAGAGCGTCAGGGTGACGACCAGCAGCACCAGCGCCGCGGCACCGCCCATGCCCCAGTTGACCAGCGACTGCACGAACTGCGCGATCAGTTCGGCCAGCATCATGTTGGCCGTGCCGCCCAATAGCGCCGGGGTGACGAAATAACCGAGCGACATGACGAACACCATCAGCGCGCCGGAAACCATGCCGGGGGCTGCCAGCGGAATGAGGATACGGGTCAGCGCCTGCCAACGGGTGGCGCCGCACAGCGCCGCCGCCTGCAGGATGGCCGGATCGATCTTGCGGATGACGCCGTAGAGCGGCAGGATGATGAAGGGCAGCATGATATAGGTCATGCCGATGGTGACGCCGGTCAGGTTGTTGACCAGCGGCAACGGCTCGCTGATCAGGCCAAGCCCCATCAGCGTCTTGTTGATCACGCCGGTGCGCTGGAGGAGCACCATCCAGGCATAGGTGCGGGTCAAAAGGTTCGTCCACATCGACAGAAGCAGGATGGCAAAGACGATCGACGACAGCCGCGACGGCATGATCGCGAGCGCCCAGGCGACGGGAAAACCGATGGCCAGCGTCACAGCCGTCACCAGCGCCGAAACGGTAAAGGTATTGAGGAAAATCTTCAGATAGGTGGTGGAGCCGAGCAGCGCCGCATAGTTACCGAGCCCCGGTTCGGGCTCCATGACGCTGCGCAACAGCAGCGACAACACCGGCAGGATGAAAAACACCACAAGCAGCAACAGAGCCGGAACGGTCAGCGCGAAATTCATCGGCCGGACCAGCCGCAGCTTTTCCGTTCGCGGTGGACTGTCTCGCTCGGTCAACAGGACCATGCCGAAATACCTTCCAAAAGATGCTGGCAGAAAACACACTGGCCGGACACATACCCGGCCGAAAAGACGCCTGTCGAAAAGGGAATGTGGGCGCGAACCAGCCGCGCCCGCAACAAAGCTTATTTTGCCTGCCAGGCGTACCAGCGCTCGCCGATCGCATCGCGATTTTCAGCCCAGTAGCCCATGTCGGTATTCACTTGCCCTGCCGTCTGCTGGTCCGGCAGCGTCTTGGCAAGGTCCGGGTCCATCAGTTTCGGCGAATCCAGATTGACCGGGGCGTAGCCGGTCCCCTTGGCCATCTCCGCCTGCCCTTCGGCAGAGGATGCGAACGCGATGAACTTCATCGCCGCATCCTTGTTCTTGGCGCCCTTCGGCACGACAAGCGCATCGGCGGCGGTGATGTTCTGCTCCCAGGAGGTTTCGACCGTGACCCCGGTGGCGGCCAGCGCCGTCAGGCGGCCGTTCCAGAAGGAGCCGAAGGGCGCCTCAGCCGAGGCCAGCAGCTGCTGCGATTGCGCGCCGCCCGTCCACCAGATGATATCGGCCTTGATCGTGTCGAGCTTCTTGAAGGCGCGATCCAGATCCAGTGGATAGAGCTTGTCGGGCGCGACGCCATCGGCCAGCAGCGCCGCCTCAATGACGCCGGGCGCCGACCACTTGTAGAAGGTTCGCTTGCCGGGGAATTTCGTCGTGTCGAACAGGTCCGCCCAGCTCTTCGGGCAGGCCGAAACCGCATCCTTGTTGCAGCCGATCACGAAGGAATAATAGAAACTGCCGACCGAATAATCGGTAACAAAACGCGGATCGAGCTTGCTCTTGTCGATGGCGGTGAAGTCGAGCTTTTCCAGAAGCCCGGCCTTGCCGGCCTGGACGGCATAATCGCCTTCGACATCAACCACATCCCAGGTGACGCCGGCGGCTTCGACCATGGCCTTGATCTTACCATAGTCGGTCGGACCGTCCTGCAGAACGGCGATACCGCTCTTTTCCGTGAACTTGTCGGCCCAGGCGGCCTTCTGCACATCCTGCGTCGTGCCGCCCCAACTGGTGAAAACCATGTCCGCGGCGCCGGCCTGCGTCGAGAGGCCGAGCATTGCGGCCATGGCCGCGATAATGACTGTGTTCTTCATGTTCCCTTGCTCCGTTCTTGTTGGACTGCTTCTTGTCGTCTTGCAGCGGTCTGCGCCGCCGTTTGTCAGCCTGCCATCGTCCGGATTTTCCCTTTCCGGACGTGTAGGCCTATTGTCATCACACCGGCCGCGATCCTCCCACAGGTGAGAAGGCGGCCGGTTTCATGATCTTGTTTTCAGCAACCTCGATCAGGTCGCGGATCTTCGGTAGGAATGCCTGCCAGGCCGGATCGGCCATCAGTCGGCCGCGCCGCGCTTCCCGATCGTCAAGGCTCGAAAAGCCCCAGATATGGACGATTTCGTTGATCACGCCGATTTCCGAGAAGAAGTAGCCGATCAGTTCGCCCAGATGCTTCTTCTGGATGGCGATGCCTTCCTCTTCCACGACCTTGAGATAGGCCGGGATGGCGCCGTTCTTCAGCCGGTAGGTGCGGATTTCGTAGACCATCGCCGTCACCGCATCACAAAGGGATCGGGGATCGGATCGTCCGACGTCCGCAGCCAGACGGTCTTGGTGCGGGTGTAGCTCAGCGCCGCAGCAAGCCCGCCCTCGCGCCCGTCGCCGGAAAGGCCCGAACCGCCGAACGGCGCAATCGGCGAGACCGCCCGGTAGGTGTTGACCCAGACGATGCCGGCGCGGATCGATTTCATCAGCCGGTGCGCCCGCGTCAGGTTCTGCGTGAAGATGCCGGACGCAAGCCCGTAAGGCGTGCCGTTGGCCAAGTCGAGCGCCTCCGCCTCCGTCTCGAAGGACACAACGGAGAGAACCGGCCCGAAGAATTCCTTTTCCAGGGACGGCGCGGTCGTGCCGTCGCAATCGAGAATGGTCGGGCGATAGAAATAGCCCTCACCGGCCGGCGCCGATCCGCCCGTGACGAGCTTTGCCCCGGCGGCAAGCGATGCGGCAACCAGCGTTTCGATATGCCGGCGCTGCCGCTCCGTCGCCAGCGGCCCCACCTCGGTTTCCATGGACATCGGCGAACCAATGCGGATCGCAGCCGCCTTGGCCGCAAGGATTTCGAGAAACCGGTCCTTGACGCTGCGCTCGACGATCAGCCGCGATGCGGCGACGCAGCTCTGGCCGGTGGCCGCGAAAATGCCTGCCACCTGGGCATTCGCCGCACTTTCGAGATCGGCATCTGCAAAGACCAGCAGCGGCGACTTGCCGCCAAGTTCAAGCGAGGTGGAGGCGAGATTTTCCGCCGAACTTCGAACAATATGGCGGGCAGTCTCGGCACCGCCGGTAAAGGCGATGTGAGCGACCTTCGGATGTGCGGTCAGTGTCGCGCCGCAGGTGGCGCCGAAACCGGTGATGATGTTGACGACGCCGGGCGGAAAGCCTGCCTCATCGACAAGCCGGGCAAATTCGAGCAGCGGTGCCGGGCCGTCTTCGGACGCCTTGACGACGATGGTGCAGCCAGCGGCCAGCGCCGGGCCGATCTTGACGGCGGCAAGAAACAGCTGGCTGTTCCACGGCACGATGGCGGCCACGACACCGACCGGCTCGCGGCGCAGCCAGACATCCATGTCCGGCTTGTCGATCGGCAGCGTCGCGCCTTCGATCTTGTCGGCCAGCCCGGCGTAATAGCGGTAATAGTCGGCGACATAGGCGATCTGCGAGGAGGTTTCGCGGATGATCTTGCCAGTATCGCGGGTTTCCAGTTCGGCCAGTTTCGCTACGTTGGCCGCGATCAGTTCAGCGAGCCGGTACAGCAGCTTGCCGCGCTGCGTCGCGGTCATCCGGGGCCAGCTGCCGTCGCCATAAAGTGCCCGGTGGGCCGCTTCGACGGCGCGATCGACGTCATCCGCGCGGCTTTCGGGGATCTGCGCCCATTCGGCGCCGGTTGCCGGATCGATACTGACAAAGCGGCTCTCGCCATTGCCGAAACTGCCGTCGATGTAACATTGAAACTGCTGCATCGCTCTACTCCCCGAATGCCGGCATGACATCGGCGATGAAGCGCTCGAGCGAGGCCTTCTTGCGCTCGAAACTCATACCGGTGTCGATCCAGAACGAATATTCGTCATAGCCCATGGCCTCATAGGTCTTGAGCCGGTCGATGACCGTGCCGGCATTGCCGACGACGTTGTTGGCCCGCATGACATCCCCCGACAGCATGGCGTTGGCGGCGATATCCTGCGCGGCAATCCGCTCGATCAAGCCCTGATGGATCGGCTTCTCGTTCTTGAACCAGGCGAAGAAGTAATTGTAGTAGACGCTCATCTCGTGCGCGGCCTGGGCGATATCGGCCTCATCGGTGCCGACATAGGTGTGGCGCAGAAGCATGATCTTCGGCCGGGCAATCTGCGCATTCTTCGCACAGGCCTCGTTGAAGCGGCCCATCAGCGTCTCGACTTCATCGTCTCCCTGCCAGAGTGGTGTCACCTGAACATTGCAGCCATTGGCAACGGCAAATTCATGGCTGTTCGGATCGCGCGCCGCCACCCAGATCGGCGGGTGCTGCTGGATTGGCTTCGGCGCCGAGGTCGTGGAAGGGAACGTGTAGAACTCGCCGTCATGGGCATAGTCGCCTTCCCACAGTTTCTGGACGGCGGGAATGAGCTCGCGCATGCGCTGCCCGGCCCCCCAGGCATCGAGGCCCGGCAGCAGGCGTTCGTATTCGAAGGAATAGGCGCCGCGCGCAATGCCGATATCCAGCCGCCCATCACAGATAAGGTCGGTCATCGCCGCTTCGCCAGCAAGCTTGATCGGATGCCAGAACGGCGCGATCACCGTGCCGGTGCCGAGCCGCACATTGCTGGTGCGGCGGGCGAGGTCGGCGATGGTGATGAAGGGATTGGGAGCAATGGTGAAATCCATGCCGTGATGCTCGCCGGTCCAGATCGCATGCATGCCGCCCTTGTCGGCAATTTCGCAGAGCGCGACGAACTCCTCGTAGAGGCTCCTGTGATCCTGCTCCGCGTCGAGCCGTTCCATGTGGACGAAGAGAGAGAATTTCATCGCGATCAGGCCTTCCTTGAAACCGGGTGGACTTTACCGGCCGTCTCATTGCCGAAATACACACCAAAATTGCCGATGGAATTTTCCATGTCGAAACGCCGGAGGATATCGGCCGTTGCCGGACTGTCGAGCCTTTGCTGCAACGCTTCGGCGGGCGGCAGGAAACGCCCGGTGATCGGCTCACCACTGGTGGCGGTGGCCCGGTAGACGATGTGCTGCCGGTTATCAGCGCGGTTTTCATAGACGGAATAGAGGAAACCGATGGAGACGCTCAGCCCCGTCAGCGTTTCGAGATAATCCCGCAACATCTGCGTCGGCTCGCCGCCTTCCATGGCGCAGGTCGGCAGGCCGAGACCATCGTCTCCAAGCAGAAGGACGGCACCGTCACGCTCGATCACGGCACTCAGCTGCGCCTCACCTTCCGCTGCCGCCGAAACGGCCCTGCCCGCCAAAGCCGGAGTGAAATAGCTGCCCCGGGCATAACCGAGGCCGTTCAGGCCGCTATTGGCAAAGGCCTTCACCCGCCCCGTCATGATCACATGGTCGCCTGCATCCAGCACCTGCTCGGTGGTGCAATCGAACCAGGCCGCGACATCCGCAAAGATCGGCGATCCCTCGGGTCCCTTCCGCCACGCGACAGCGGCAAACCGGTCCTCGACCGGGCGGGCGAAGGTGTTGGACACATCCTTCTGGGTCTCCGACAGGATATTCACCGCGAATTTTCCGGCCCCGGTCATCACAGCGAAATTCCGGGACGCCTTTGCCAGGCAGACGAGAAGCAATGGCGGATCGAGCGACACGGAGGTAAAGGAATTGGCGGTGAAGCCGATCGGCTGGCCGGCCGCATCATGCGCCGTCACCACCGTCACGCCGGTCGGAAAGGCACCAAACGCGTCGCGCAGGGCGCGTGCATCGAAACCCGTTTCGCTCATCGTGCCGCCTCCGGTTTCGCCAGCCACTCCGAGAGGATCGCATTGACCTCATCGGGCGCCGTCAGGTTGACCATGTGCCGGTGACCGTCGATCAGCACGGCGTAACCATTCGGAGCCGCATCCGCCATCGCCCGCGCCATCGCCGGGGTCGAATTGGGATCGTCGCTTCCGGTCAGAAACAGCGCCGGGCAAGTCACCTTCGGCCAGCAATCGGCATAGGTGCCGTCGCCGGCGGCAAAGGCGGCATAGGCCGTGGCATAACCCGCGCGGTCGACACTCGCCAGCCACCGGTGGGTCAGGCGGTAGACGTCGCTGTCGCGGCTGTCTGCCCCGAACCAGCGCTGTAGCGGACCATCAACGTCCACCAGCCCGGCACGGATTTCCCGCGCCCGGCCGATAACCGCCGCGCTTGCGGCCGCATCGCGGCGATAGACACCGTTGAGAAGCGCCACGCGCGAAACCCTGTTTCCGAACGAAGCCGCCACACCACCGGCAATCAGCGCGCCCATCGAGTGTCCGGCCACATTGACACGGTCCAGATCCAGATCGTCGAGAAAAAGCCCCAGCCAGGCAACAAAGCCGTCAAGTCCGGCATTCTCCGGCAAGGCCCGGCTTTCGCCATGCCCCGGCATGTCGACGGCGATCACGCGATGACCCTTACCAAGTGCCGCCATCTGCGGCGCCCAGGCCTCCAGCCGCATGCCGACCCCATGGATCAGCAGCAGCGGCTCGCCGGCGCCCTGCTCCGCATAGGCCATGCCGCTTTTCGTGTGGAACCGCCGGACCATCTCCATCCCGGCCTCAGACCGAGGCCGGATTGCTGACGTCGTTGCCGAGATCCTTGAGATCCTGATAGCGGTCGCCGATGCGATGATGCGGGCGCCCGCCGACCGAGGCGCCAAGAGCGACCAGGATTTCGCCTGCCCCCGGCGCGTCGCCGATCGAGGTCTGGATGGTGAGATAATGCGAGCGGCGGCCCTCGTCGTTCTTGTCCATCAGCGGGATCATCACCGGCGCATTGGCCGGACCGCGCGTGTTGCAGAAGGCGAGATAGGATTTAGCACCGACGGCAGTACGGTAATGATTGCCGAAGCGCAACGTATGGATCAGCGCGGACGCATGTTCGATCTCGCCGTCCAGCCCGACCACGGCCGCCTTGCCATAGGCCTCGACCTGATCGCCGGAGCCGACGGCGTCGATGATCATCCGCGTCAGCAATTCGCCGAGCACCGGTGCCGCCGCATGGATCTCCGGCTTGAGGTCTTCGACGAAACCTTGCCCGGCCCATGGGTTCTTCACCACGGCCATCGCCGCATAGAGCTTCAGCGGTATCGGCGCAGCCTTGCCGCCCTCGATGAGAATGGTTTCCACCTGCAGCAGGGTTTTGCGGATTTCGATAGCCAAGGCCGTTTTCCTTCGATATGTCGATGTGCCGTATGATGGTATACCATAAGATCACGTGTCAAGCCTTGTTCGGAATCATTTCAGCGTCTATGAGAGAAGCATGAACCAGAAGCTGTTCGCCCCGACCGTCGATACCGCCCCGAACCTGGACTCGCTCCGGATCGACACACCGCCCATCACCTTGCGGGAAATGGCGCTCGAGCGGCTGCGCAACGCCATCATCGCCGGCCTTTTCAGCCCGGGGCAGCGGCTCGTCGAGCGAACCCTGTGTGATCAGCTCGGCGTCTCACGCTCCGTCATCCGCGAAGTTCTGCGGCATCTGGAAACGGAAGGCCTGGTCGAGACCGCGCCCAAGCAGGGACCGATCGTCGCCCGCATCGACTGGCACCAGGCCCGGCAGATCTACGATGTCCGCGTTGCGCTCGAAACGACGGCGGTGGCCGATTGCGCCCGCAATGCCGATGCGGCGACGAAGGAAAAACTGAAGATCGTGCTGGAAGATCTCGACCGCAATTCGCGCAAGAACGATGCCCTGACGATCCTTGCCGCGACAACGGAATTCTACGAAACGATCTTCCTTTCGGGCGGCCACGAGATCGCCTGGGATATCGTCAAGCGCCTGAACAGCCGCATTTCCCGCCTGCGGGTCATGACGCTTGCCACCACCAACCGCACGGTCTCAGGCCCGGCACGGATGCGCGAGATCTTCAACGCCATCCTGCGCAACGATCCGGACGTGGCAACCGCCGCCTGCCGCGCCCATATCGAGGAAGCAGCCCGGATCGCCAAAAGCCTGCTGGCGCCGGCGAACGAGAGGAAGCCTTAGCGGGCGGCTACGCCACGCCCACTGCACGAACATCAGGTCGCGGCCGTTGCCCCCGGCGCGCGCCGTGGCCGGACGATGCAGTCGGCCACATCGGGGATGTCATTCTGCTCTTTCGCGTGGCGCTGCCCCCATGCACAGAGCGAGAGAAGCACCGGCTCAAGGCCAAGCCCAAGCACAGTCGCGCTATATTCGACGCGTACCGGCACCTCGGCGAAGATCTGCCGCCGGACGAGACCATGCTCCTCCATCTCGCGCAGCTGCTGAATCAGCACCTTCTGCGTGATGTCCGGCATCATGCGCTTCAGTTCCGAAAGCCGTTTCGGGCCGTCGAAAACATAGTAGAGAATGACCGGCTTCCAGCGGCCCGCAATAACCTTCAATGCCCGCTCGACCGGCAGTTTCGGAAGTCTGTTTGTCGCGCCCGCCATGGTCACCTCCCGGTGGGTATGGAACGAAAGAGTGTGTATTTTCCGTCTCAGGCCTAAAGGTAAACAGCAGCCTGCGTCATTTCAACGCGAGGCCTGCCATGAAAGCCGTTCAATTCAGCCAATTCGGACCGCCGGATGTTCTCCAAATCATCGAAATCCCCGTGCCCGTGCCTGCACGGGGCGAGGTGTTGGTGCGCGTGCGGTCTGCCGGTATCAACTATTTCGAGGTGCTGATGCGGTCCGACCGCTATGCCGTTACGCCGCAACTGCCGATGATCCCCGGCGTCGAGGTGGCCGGCATTGTCGAGCAGCTTGGGCCGGATGCCGATCCGGCCCTGCTCGGAACGCGCGTCGGCGTCCCGCTCTTTGCCGCCGGGCGCGGCTGTGGCTATGCCGAATTTGTCGCCATCGATGCCACGACTGCCGTGCCCCTGCCGGGCAGCCTTGGTTTTGATGATGCCGTCGCGCTGATGGTGCAAGGATTGACCGCGTTTCATCTAGTGCGGCAAAGCCCTCCGGCAGACCGGACGGTTCTCGTCAATGCCGCAGCTGGCGGCGTCGGTTCGCTGCTGGTGCAACTGATAAAACGCGAGGGTGCCAAGCGGGTGGTTGCCGCCGCAAGCAGCGAAAGGAAGCGCGATCTGGCGCATGCCCTCGGGGCCGATCTCGCGATCGACTATAGCCGGGCGGATTGGACCGACACCCTCAGGGCGCGGACCGGCGGCGCTGACATCATCTATGAAACGATCGGCGGCCCCATGACGAAGGCCGCATTGCGGGCGCTTGCACCCGGCGGCAAGATTGTCTTTGCAGCCCTCGGCCGCTTCGAACTCGACCGCACGGATATGAACCGCATGTTCGACCTCAACCAGTCGATCAAGGGATTTGCGCTATTGCCGCTGCTTTCGCCGGAAAACCTGCGCCGCGACCTGTCGGAACTGTTCGATCTTGCCGCCGCAGGCATGATCAAGGTCGTGCAGGGCGGAGCCTTTCCACTGCATGAGGCCGCGCGGGCGCATGCGGCGATCGAGAGCCGCAGTACCAGCGGCAAGATCGTCCTCAATCCATGATGGGCGGCCCACGCCGCATGTGATGCGGACGGACTACCTGACCAGCACTGACCGGCGCGGTGCCGTCGAAGCCCGTTCGACCAGATGGCAGGCAAGCTCCACCCGGCGCGGCGGCATCGGCAGGCCGGACAGGCTGTCGCGTAGAAGGTCGAGGGCGACCGAGCCGATTTCGCGCATGGGGATGTGCATCGTCGTCAGCGGCGGATTGAGGAAGGCCGCCTGCGGCAGGTCGTCCATCCCCATCACCGACACGTCGCCCGGCACCGAATAGCCACGCTGCTGGACGCCCATCATCGCGCCGACGGCCAGGCTGTCGCCGGCAGCCAGCACCGCGGTAAAATCGAGCCCGCGCGTCTCGATCCGTGACGCGATCGCCTGTGCCGCCAGTTCGGGCAGCCAGTCCTCGACCGGCACCACCAGATCCGGGCCGGCGGCCAGTCCATGATGCAGGAGCGCATCCTGCCATCCCTCGTAGCGCCGCTCGATGGTGCGCCGTCCTGGCCGCATCAGGAACAGGATGCGCTCATGGCCAAGCTCGATCAGATGATCGGCCGCCAGCCGTGCGCTGGAGCGGTTGCAGGGGGTGACGCTGGACAGCCGCATGAACGGGTCGTCGCCGTTGAGAAGCACGACCGGCTTGTCGAAACCGCGTGTCGCGGCCAGCATGTCCTCGTCATCGACGGTGAGAAACAGCAGGCCGGCGACCTCCGGATCGTCCAGCGCCTCCTTCAGCACCGCCAGTTCCTCGTTCCTGTCAGCGATCGGCCGTGTGACGATCTCGAGCCCGAGCGCCTGCGCGCGCTCCTGCACCCCTTCGAGAACATAGAGGGTGAACTGGTTGCGCACATAGTCGATCATCGCGGCACTGGAGGCCGCCAGAATGACCTTCTGGCCGGCCACCGCCGTCGGGATCACGTAATTGGCGATCTTGGCGGCTTCGAGCACCCGCTGGCGGATTTCCGGCCGCACGCCCTTTTCGCCCGCGATGGCCCGCGAGGCCGTGCTCAGCGAAACCCCACAAGCCTCGGCGATATCCTCCAGACGCACGCGCCTGCTCTTCTTTCCGCGCTTGCCCGCGATCGGCTTTACCGTCATGTCGACCTCCGTTGCGCCAACATGAGAAAAATTTTCAGATTGCGCAACAAAATTCGACGTGCATTTATTTCCGCAACGAGCCGTCCCCAAGAGCGGCGCATGTGGAGGAGCATTCATGGGTCCAGATGGCCGCGATATTCGCAACGGTCTCGATCGCCTTGTCGCCGGAACGACCGGTCTCAAGCACGACGGCCGTTTTCACGAGCCCAATCTCGATGGCACCGCCGGCGACTATATCAGCTTCGAAAGCTGGGAATGGCCGCAGGGCGTCGGCCTCTACGGCCTGATCAAGCTCTGGCTGTTCACCGGCCGCGACGACCTGCGCCAGCTTGTCGAATCCTGGTACGGGGAACGCATCGCAGCCGGCCTGCCGCAGCTTAACGTCAACACGACGGCGCCGATGCTCGGCCTGTCGGTGCTCTGGGCCAAGACCCGCGATCCCCGCTGGCAGCCGGTGCTCGACGACTGGGCCAACCGGGTGATGGCGGAGCTTGGCCGCACGCCGGAAGGCGGCTTCGAGCATCATGTCTCCGACAAGGTCAATCACGACGAGCTCTGGGACGATACGCTCTATATGGTCGCCCTGTTTCTGGCGTCCTACGGACAGGCGAGCGGCCGGCGCGAACTGGTCGATGAGGCCTCGCGGCAGTTCCTCGTCCACACCCGCTATCTCGCCGATACCCATACGGGCCTCTGGTTCCACGGCTGGACCTTCGATGGCCGGCACAATTTTGCCGAAGCGCGCTGGGCCCGCGGCAATGCCTGGATCACCGCAGGCCTGCTCGACCTCTTCGATCTGGCCGACCTTGACAAGCCGGTGAAGGATTTCCTGCAGGGCATTCTCGTGGCGCAGGTCGATGCGCTGCTGTCGCTGCAGGCGCCCTCCGGGGCATGGCGCACGCTGCTCGACGATGCCACCTCCTATGAGGAAATCTCCGCCACCGCCGGCATCGGTTACGGCCTGCTGAAAGGCTACCGCCTCGGCCTCGGCACCCCGGCATGGCGGACGGCGGGGCTGAAAGCCCTGCGCGTGGTGATGGACAATATCGATGAAACCGGCACCGTCGGCAACGTGTCCTACGGCACCCGCATGGGCCATGATCTCCAGTTCTACAAGGATATCCCCATTCAACCGACCGGCTATGGCCAGGCCCTGGCGATCCTGTGCCTTTCCGAAGGCCTCCAGCATGTCGGCGCAGAAGGACAAGCAGCATGACGATGAAGATTTTGTATGGCGCAGCGCCGCAGGACGTCAAAGGCTATGACACGGAAAAACTCCGCAGCGCCTTCCTGATGACCGACCTGTTCGTGCCGGACGCCGCCAATTTCACCTATACCCATGTCGACCGCCTGCTGCTCGGCGGCGCGATGCCGGTTTCCAAGAGCGTCAGCTTCGGTTCCGGCAACGAGATCGGCACGCCCTATCTCCTGTCGGCGCGCGAAATGGGCATTGCCAATCTCGGCGGCGCCGGCACTGTCACCATCGACGGACAGTCCTTCACGCTGGAAAACCGCGACGTGCTCTATGTCGGCCGCGGCGCCCGCGAAATCGTGATGAGCAGCCTCTCGGGAAAGACCCCTGCCCGGTTCTACATGAACTCGGTGCCGGCCGGCGCCGATATCCCCCACCGGCTGATCACGAAAGCGGACGCGAAGGCGCTCGATCTGGGCGACGGCCGCCGGTCGAACAAGCGACGGCTGGCCATGTACATCCACCCGGAGGTGACGCCGTCCTGCCTGCTTTTGATGGGCATCACCGACCTGGCCGAGGGCAGCGTCTGGAACACCATGCCGCCGCATCTGCACGAGCGCCGCATGGAAGCCTATTGTTACTTCGACATGGCGGCGGAAGACCGCATCATCCACCTGATGGGCCGCCCCGAAGAAACCCGCCATCTGATCGTCGCCAATGGCGACGCCGTTTTGTCACCCGCCTGGTCTATCCATATGGGCGCCGGAACCGGCCCCTATGCCTTCGTCTGGGGCATGACCGGAGAAAACCAGGAATATAACGACGTGGCCCCGGTGGCCCTGGCAGAGCTGAAATGACCCCGATGAGATCCCTGATGAACCGCGAACTGAAATCCGGCGACGCCATCCGCTACTGGCAGCTCGGAACGATTGCCGAAGAGCGCTTCGACGTGCCCGACGCGCCGATGAAGGGCGAGATGGACCCGTTCTTCTTCCTCACCAAGCACAAGAATTTCATCCCGCACGAATATCCCTGCCGGACGATCTTTGCCGAGCAGTATCGCGGCAAGCGTCCGGATCTGCGCGGTGCCTTCGAGGCTACCCGCTGGTGGCTGCCCTTCGGCTCGCCCCGGCTCGACCTCTCCGGCTTCTGGTTTCGCCCGACACGGCTGGCCACCTTTGCCCGCACCTTCATCGCCGCCGAAAAAGCCGGGACTGCCAAGGTGCGCCTCGGCACCTGCGGCGGCGCGATCCTCTGGCTGAACGGCACGGAAATCGGCTGGATGGCGCCCTATAGCCGCAATCTCGAAGCCAAGGCCGAGTTCGACCTGCCGCTGAAGGAAGGGCTGAACGAGATCACCCTCTTCTTCGACGATCTTGCCGAACGCGACGCGCGCTATTTCTTCCAGCTCGATTATCTGCAAGGCCCGGCTGCCGGCGTCGCCGTGCCTGTACCGATCGAGGGCAAGGTCGCCGAAACCATCGAGACGGCGCTTGAAGGCATGCATTTCGACAGGACGGCCTATTTCGAAAGCGATATCACGCTTCTGCTTGCCGAGCCCCTGCCCGTCGATGTCGCCGTCAACGTGACGATCGAGGGCGACTTCATGTCGACCGAACATGTCGATTACGACTTCGTTCTCAAGGCGGGTGAAGCGCGGCTGGTGATCGGTCCTTCGGAAAAGGCCCCCGCCGACTTCCGTCATTTCCGTATCACGCTCAAGGCCGGCGGCTTTACCGCCTCGCGCTCGCTCGGCATCGAGATCTGCCATACCGGCCGCCAGGGCAAGGCACCCGCAGCGCTTGCCGACCGCATTGCCGAAACGCTGAATGAAGTCTCGGAATTCTCCGAACGCGACACCGTTCGTGCTTTCGCGCGGCTGGCAAACGGTCTCGGTGGCGCCGATACCGATGCGATGATCGAGGAAATATTGCCGTCGATCGAGGATTGCCACGACTGCGCCGACTTTTCCCTCGTCCCGCTGATCTGGTCGCGCACCGTCTGGGGCAAGGATATCGGCCAGGCCACGCGCGACCGCATCGACCGCGCCATCCTCGATTTCCGCTACTGGATGGACGAGCCCGGCAACGATGTTCAGTGGTACTTCTCCGAAAACCACTCGCTTCTGTTCCACACCTCGGCCTATCTCGCCGGACACCTGCTGGCCGATGAAACCTTCGTCCGCTCCGGCCGCAAGGGCGCAGAGCAAAGCGCCATCGGTGCCGCCCGTGTCCGCGCCTGGCTGGATCATTTCGAGGCCTGGGAAATGGCGGAGTTCAACTCCGCGCCCTATTTTCCGATCGATCTCAAGGGTCTGACGGCGCTTGCCGCCCTGTCGCCCGATGCCGATATCGTCGAGCGGGCAAAGAAGGGCATCATTCGCCTCTGCGAAGTCATCGCCCGCTCGGCGCATCACGGCATGGTCACGGCTGCGCAAGGCCGCTCCTACGAACACACGCTCTGCGCCGGCCGCTCGCTGGAGCTTTCCGGCGTTGCCCGCCTGCTCTGGGGCGCCGGCTGGTACGGGCGGCGCGTTCACGCCCTGCCGCAGCTTGCCGTCTGCCTGCGCGACCATGGGCTGGTTATCCCGCAAGACCTCGCCGCCGTTGCCAGCCATCAGGCCGACACGCATCAGGAATGGCGGTTTGCCCAGGGGCAGGACCGGTTCGCAGCGCTCTATCACTACAAGGGCCGCGATTTCGCCATGGGCTCCGCCGCCCATTATCGCTGGAACGAGTGGGGTTATCAGGAAACCATCCTGCATCTGCGTCTCGGCCAACGGCCCGAGGCGGCCATCTGGATCAACCATCCCGGCGAAACAATTCAGTTCGGGTACGGCCGGCCGTCCTTTTGGGGTGGTTGCGGCACCCTCCCTCGCGCCCACCAGTACCGGGGGCTGGCCGTACTCGACTTTCTGACCTTCGAAGAGCAGCCGGATTTCACCCATGCCTGGTTCCCGGTCGCCGAGTTCGATGAAAGCACCGTGCGCGGAAACCTTGCCATGGCCCGCAGTGGCGGCGGCGCGGTGATCCTCTTGGGCAACACTGACCTGCGGTCGGTGACAACCGGCCCTTCGGCCAATGCGGAACTGCGGCAATACGGCCAGAACACCCGCTGGATCGTGCGCGTCTGCGAAGCGTCGGATCTTGCAACGGTGGAAAGCCGGTTCGCGCTCCTTTCGGTCGCGGAGACGGCAGACGGCTCGCTGGTCGTCGAGGACCCCGATTACGGTACGGTCACGTTCCGCAAGGATGGTTCAGTACAGGCGGAAGGTCGGACGATTGTTCCGAGAGATTTCACGGTCGCCGGCGAGGTCGCCATGCTGGCCGCACATTAATGACGCAGCGCCGGCAAGGAGAAGCCGGCGCCCGTTCAATGCGGGCTGGGAGAAGGCTCGCACCCAAAGGAGGAGGAAGACAATGACCAGGACCAGAACGATGCTCGCGGCATTCGCCGTCGGGCTTTTGACCTCCACGGCAGCCCTTGCCGGGGACGTGCGTATCATGTGGTATTCCGATGGCGTCGAAGGCGAAGTGCTGAAAGACCTCATCGACCGCTTCATGAAGGACAATCCGGATATCCATGTCGTCATCGACAACGTGTCCTTCAGCGTCGTGCGCGAACAGCTGCCGGTGCAGCTCGAAGCCGGAGACGGCCCGGATATTGCCCGTCTCGCCAACCTCAAGGCGCTGAGCAAGCATTGGCTCGATCTGCGGCCGCTGGTAGCCGATCCCGCCTATTGGGACAAGAATTTCGGCGATCAGGCCGACTGGATGCGCCCCGATGGCTCCAACCAGATTTCCGGCTTCATGACGCAGATCACCCTGACCGGCGGTTTTGCCAATAAGACGCTGTTCGATCAGGCCGGCGTCGCCCTGCCCGGCAAGGACGCCACATGGGACGATTGGGCCAAGGCTTCCAAGCAGGTGGCCGAGAGCCAGCAGATACCCTTCCCGATGGCGCTCGACCGGTCCGGACATCGCCTGACGGCGCCAGACATTGCCTTTGGCGCCAACTATATCGGAGCCGACGGCAAGCCGGCACCGCTCGATGATGGGGCGAAGTCCTTCATATCCAAGTTCATCGGCTGGATCGAAGACGGCACGATGAGCAAGGACATCTGGGTCTCCGCCGCAGGCTCGACCTACCGCGCCGGCGCCGACGATTTCATCAACGGCCAGGTCGCCTTCTACTATTCCGGCTCCTGGCAGGTGCCGAACTTCTCGACCAAGATCGGCTCGAACTTCGACTGGGTGGCGACCGGCAGCCCTTGCGGCCCGGCAAACTGCACCGGCATGCCGGGCGGTGCCGGCCTCGTGGCGATCAAGTACACCAAGAACCCGAAGGACGTCGCCAAGGTCATGGATTACCTGGCAAGCGAGCCGGTGGTGAAGGAGTTTTCGGAGCGTACCCTGTTCCTGCCGGCCCACAAGGGTGTCATCGAAAAGGGGCTGAACTTCAAGACCGACGACGCCCAGGCCAAGGCGGCGCTCGGCATCTTCGTGACGGCCTCGACGGGCCTGTCCGACCTCGCCCGCAAGCTGCCCGGCTGGGCCTGGTCCGATACGGTCTACGGCGCGCTCGTCACCCGCGTCAGCCAGGCGGCAGCCGGCGAAATGACGCTCGATGAGGCCTATACCCGCATCGACGCGGATATCGCCGCCAAGGTCAAGGACTCGGCTCTCTGACGGCCATCGGCAACCGGCATGCGGGCGGCGGCGAAGGGACGAACTCCCCTCTTGCTGCCGTCCGCGATACTGTCCAGCCCGATGATCTGCCGTAGGCAGCCGGGCAGGACCAAATGAACCGATCCAACGAGATCTGAAGGTGATCAACGATGGCAGATCTATCCGGCCAGAACAGCCAGAGCAGGACCGGCCTGGGCCTGAGCGGCGTAGCCATGGTGCCTGTCCGCCTTGCGATGGGCCTTATCGACGCGCCCTTGCGCTGGGTCCAGAAAACCTTCGGCCTCGGCGGCATGGCGGCCGTCTTCCTGCTGCCGAACATGCTGATCTTCGGCATCTTCGTGCTTTTGCCGTTCTTCATCAATTTCGCCTATTCGATGACCGGCGGCACGGCGCTGTTCCTGTCGGACCGCACCTTCGTCGGCGCCGACCAGTATGCCCGGCTGTTCGACTGCGCGAACTATCTGGCCCCAAACACCTGCGCTGAAGACACGTTCTGGACGGCCGTCAGCAATACCAGCTGGTTCGTCGTTCTGCAGGTCACGCTGATGATCGCCTTTTCGCTGGTCACGGCGCTGATCCTCAACCGCGAACTGATGGCGCGCAGCTTCTGGCGCGCAGTGTTCTTCTTTCCGGTGCTTTTGTCGCCTGTCGTCGTCGGCCTCATCTGGAAATGGATTCTGCAGCGGCAGGGCCTGCTCAACTTCGGCCTCTTCGGCTTCGGTTTTGAGCCGCATGTCTGGCTGAACGATCGCAACTGGGCGTTTGCCGCCACCGTCGGCGTCTCGATCTGGGCGCATATGGGCTTCTACACGCTGATCATCCTCGCCGGCCTGCAGGCTATTCCGAAGGATCTCTATGAGGCGGCCGAGATGGACGGCACCCGGGCCATGCGCGTCTTCACCCGCATCACCCTGCCGCTTTTGATGCCGAACTTGCTTGTGGTCATTGTGCTGGTGCTGATCCGCGCCGTGCAAATCTTCGATGAGGTCTACGTGCTGACCGGCGGCGGGCCGGGCACCAGCACGCTCTTCATCACCCAATATATCTACGAGACCGGCTTTGCCGCCCAGCTGCGCAACCCCGGCCTTGCCGCCGCCGCCTCGATCCTGATGGGCCTGGTGCTGGTTGTCCTCACACTCATGCAGCTCGGCCTCAGCCGTTCCAGCGAAAAGAAGGGAGCCCGCAAATGAGCCGGGCCATCGAATTCCTGTTTCGCCGCAAGGGCGGCAAAGGCTGGCACTGGACGGATATCGTCACCTGGGTCTGGCTCATCGTCGGCCTGTTCGTGATGTTCGGCCCGGCGGTCTGGCTGACCGCATCCTCCTTCAAGTCCCCCGCAGCGCTGGCCGAATTCCCGCCGACCATCCTGCCCTATGTCACCCAGAAGGCGACGGTCGAAGGCTATGACAAGCCGCTCGATCTTTACACCGTGACGCTTGAGGACGGCAGCACCGCGACGCTTGCCGAGGTCCGCCGCATCGGCACCGTCAGCCAGATGGTCGATCCCGCCAAACCGGCCGAGATCGTCAAAGTCAACATCGCCAAACGCACGCCTGTCCGGCAAATGTCGTTTGCGACCGATAACTATACCGAGCCCTTCACCCATTTCGATTTCGTCCGCTATCTCTGGAATTCGGTCTTCGTTACGGTGACCGCAACGCTGATCACGCTGGTGGTCAATTCCATGGCGGCGTTTGCCCTGAGCAAATACGAATTCCGCGGCCGCACCTTCGCCATGCTGCTGATCCTCGCAACGCTGATGGTGCCGCTGTCGGTCATCATGGTGCCGCTCTATTCGATCGTCTCGGCGCTCGGCCTGTTCAACAATCTCTGGGGCGTGATCCTGCCGACGGTGGCGACGCCGACCGGCGTGTTCATCCTGCGCCAGTACATGCTGACCATCCCCGACGAGCTGCTCGACGCCGCCCGCATGGACAAGGCGTCGGAATGGCAGATCTACTGGCGCATCATCCTGCCCCTGACCGCGCCGGCGCTTGCCGTTCTTGCCATCTTCTCCGTCGTCTGGCGCTGGAACGACTTCCTCTGGCCGCTGATCGTGCTGTCGCGCAAGGAGCTCTATACCCTGCAGGTGGGCCTGAGCATCTATTCCGGCGAACTGAACGTTCAATGGCACTTCATTCTCGCCATGACCGTCGTGACCATGATCCCCGTGGTTCTGGTCTTCCTCTTCCTGCAGCGCTTCATCACCACCGGCATCGCCGGAACCGGCCTGAAATAAGGGTGCATCATGGGACACATTAAGCTCACCAATATAACAAAGTCGTTCGGCGCGATCGACGTACTCCATGGCATCAATCTGGAAATCGCCGACGGCGAACTCGTCGTCTTCGTCGGCCCGTCCGGCTGCGGCAAGTCCACGCTGCTGCGCATGATCGCCGGCCTCGAAAAGCCGACCGGCGGCGAGCTGGCCATCGACGGCACGGTGGTCAACACCGTCCCCGCCTCCGATCGCGGACTGGCCATGGTGTTCCAGTCCTACGCTCTCTATCCACATATGAGCGTGCGCCAGAACCTCGCCTTCGGGCTGGAAAACAGCAAGATGCCCAAGGCCGAGATTGCCACCCGCATCACCGAAGCGGCCCGCATGCTGGAGATCGAACATTATCTCGACCGGCGGCCCGGCCAGCTCTCCGGCGGCCAGCGCCAGCGCGTCGCCATCGGCCGCGCTATCGTGCGCCGTCCGGTCGCCTTCCTGCTCGACGAACCGCTGTCCAACCTCGACGCCGAACTGCGCGGATCGACCCGCGCTGAACTCGCGGCTCTGCATGCCCGGCTTTCGGCAACGATGATCTACGTGACCCATGACCAGATCGAGGCGATGACCCTTGCCGACCGTATCGTCGTCTTGCGCGCCGGCCGCATCGAGCAGATCGGCACACCGATGGAACTCTACAATACGCCTGCCAACCGCTTTGTCGCCGGCTTCATCGGCTCGCCGCACATGAATTTCCTCGAAGGTACGGTGGAACAGTCGCCATCCGGCAAACCCGTCGCCGCCTTTGCCGGCGGCAACAGCCTGGACCTGCCGCTGGCCGCCAACAGCCTTGCCATCGGCGCGCGCATTACCCTCGGCGTCCGCCCGCAGCATGTGACGATCGGCACGGGCTCTGAGGGCATTGCCGCCAAAATCAAGCTGGTCGAGGCGCTCGGCTCCGAAACCATCCTCCACACCGATGTCGCCGGCCAGAAAATCCTGGTCGTTGCGCCCGGACAGCACAACCTGACGCCGGGAGCCGATATCCGCCTGTCGCTGTCATCGGCGCCCCTGCATCTGTTTGACGAGAAGGGGCTTCGCCTTGAACACGCCATTTGATCTCTCCGGCAAAATCGCGCTGGTCACCGGCGCCAGAACGGGCCTTGGCCAGGGCATGGCGCTGGCGCTGGCTCAGGCCGGCGCCGATATCGCAGCACTCGGCTCCAGCGCCATGCCGGAAACCGCCGACGCCATCCGCCAGACCGGCCGCCACTTTCAGGCGCTCGAAATCGATCTCTCGCAGAAATTCGACGCGAAGGGCGTCGTCGGTTCAATCGTCTCCGAACTGGGCGGCATCGATATCCTCGTCAACAATGCCGGCATCATCCGCCGGGCCGATCTGCTCGATCATTCGGAGGAGGATTGGGACGATGTCATCGACGTCAACCTGAAATCGGCCTTCCTTTTGTCGCAGGCCGTTGCCCGCCACATGGTCGAGACGAAGCGGGCCGGACGCATCATCAACCTCGCCTCGATGCTGTCCTTCCAGGGCGGCATCCGCGTGCCGGCCTATACCGCGTCCAAGCACGGCATTGCCGGCCTGACGAAGGCGATGGCCAACGAGCTTGCGCCGCACGGCATCACCGTCAACGCCATCGCCCCCGGCTATATGGCGACCGACAACACCGAAGCGCTGCGCAACGATGCCGGCCGCAACGCCCAGATTTCCGCCCGCATCCCGATGGGCCGCTGGGGCACACCGGACGATCTCGCCACATCGGTGCTGTATCTCGCCTCCCGCGGCTCTGGCTATGTGACCGGCATCACCCTGCCCGTCGACGGCGGCTGGCTTGTTCGGTAACCGTTCGCTGCCTTTGTGCATTTGACAATCCGCATTCTACCCAACACCAAAAGCCCCGCGACATGTCTGTCGTCGGGGCAACTGGTGATTTCGCGGTGAGGAAGGCATGCCCATTTCAGAGAGACGGGAAACGCCTTGAATCAATACAGGCCGCTGAATTCCTCACTCGGAATAGATAGGAGCCGCTTGTCAGAACCGGACAGGATAAGGCGTCTATTTAACGTTCTGGTCATCGCGGATACGACCGACCGCCCCTAAGTTGCAACTGGATTTGCATTTTCGTGTCCGGTAATGTAATTGCGTGTTCCGCTGCTTCGCTCACCGCTTTCCACCAGCAGATGAAGGACGGGGCTGTCGGGGTGGGGTGGGCTACGCACCGACAATATCCACCTCCGCCGAATACACGGGGCAGTCGATAAATTGGACATTTTGGTATTGCTGGTTGATCACAGCGCTTTCGGGACGACGAGCACGACATGCTCAAAGGCAACAAAATTATCAACCTCAATAACGATGTAGAGATCAGCGCCGTCAACGCCATTATGGTTGATGAAACCGAGAAAAAACGTAAGCTTCTCGTCTTGTCAGATCTGGACTCGCGCGTGAAATGGGGTGCCTCGCTGGCAGCTTTTTTTCAGAGTTCTTGCGAAATTACGATTATGTTCGAAGAAATTCCGCCCTCCATCCGTCAGAGGTATATTCTTCCGAACTATGTCGTAAGGCAGTACCGTGATCTTGATCCAATCCTCACTAGCTCCCTGTTGTTCGACTATGATTACATCATCCTCGCCTTGGGCGGTAATCCGGCCATCCAAGCCATGAGTGCAATCGCCGAACGTCAGCATGAGTTTCCCACCAGACCACTCATCATTGCAGGGTTCAACGGTCTTATGGAGCCGGGCGATTCGCACGGCCTTTTGTGCAGGCAAGGTGCTGACGTAATATGCGTCAACTCGAAGCGGGACATGGCATTTTTCCGGAAACTCTCCGAGGAATTCCATCTGGATGATGCTCCACTGGTCTTGGCGGGTTATCTTCGAAACAACGATCAACCGAGACCCCTGCCCCAGAACAAGCCCCCGCAAAACATCCTCTTTGTGGAACAGGTTGGCAGACCCGTTAATCTGCGGCAGAAGGCACTGTTGATGAAGCAGCTTGCTGCCTACGCGCGTGCTCACCCCACAAGACAGGTTGTTATCAAGCTGCGCAGCGCAGAGGGTGTGCGGCACACCAATTCGGGTAAGGAAAAGTACAGCTTCCGAAAGCTCTGGAAAAAGACGATCGCACCTCACCCTTCCAACGTCGTGTTTTCCAAAGAAGGCACGGAAGACCTTCTGCCGAAGATGGATCTTTGTATTTCCATTTCATCCACGGTGCTATTCGAAGCGCTGGCAATGGGAAAGAAGGTTGCCGTTATCCGTGACTTTGGCATTGGGACACACATAGGTAATACCAGCTTCATCGGCAGCGGATTGTTCGTCTCCTTGCATGACCTTAAAAACGACGAGCTCCCCGAAGTGGCAGATTTGTGGTTTCAAGAAAATGCTTCCTTTTCGGAATCATTTGTTGAGGACATCACCGCAAGGCTAGCGAGCCTCGATGAGCAACGCGCGCACGGGACTCTGAAGCCGATAAGAATGTTTTATGACAGGATCGGCTTTCCATCCTTCTACCTGAAAAAAGCCCCAGATAGCAGATTTAGGAAATGGATGTCGCGTTTGACACAAATACGCCTCCATTTCAGATAAATCACCTCGAAGGGAGGATCGATGAAAGAAATTAAATTCATCACGAAAAAATTGATGAGTATCCTCCGGCGTGCACGGTGGTTGCCGTTCCTTAAAAAGCCGAAGAGCACAGAAAAGACGCTCCCGAGCTATTTCCGGGACCTGACCAAATTCGCTTCGGTCGTGGACGTCAACAGCCTGAAACTGGGCGATGAATATCTCTGGCCCTATTTTCGGCAGCGGCTATGGGTTCAGCTCTACGCGATCGGCCGAGGCAAGACGTCCAAGGCGACGATGCCCCCTGAGGTAATGCAGCGCGGTCGCTTGGCGGACATTCCTCTTGCGGACCGTAACCAGCTCAAGAAAAAATATCGGGCTTTGGATATCACGGACATCAAGCCAGCTGACTACAACGTCGATTTTCTATTCATGGTTGTCACCAATGCAGCCGAACAGGTACGGTTACCGGACGGGAAATACTACCATCGCGTGACCGACCCATTTTACGAAATCGCAAGTGAAGTTGGCTCCGCCTTGAAGATGGAAATACTCAGGGTTAAATCTCCGCAGCTGGAGCGCTCCCACAAGTATTATCACAAGGTTCAGCATGTGATGAGCCCCATCCCCTCACCGCGCGAAGATCATTTGCGGATGGATTACCCTGTTGGTCTCCTGAAGCGACTTAACCGCAGAATCCCATCGGTGCAGCATACACACTCAGTTTTTCGCAAGTTTATAAACTGGGAAATGCATACGCGGGATTATTATATCGACATCTTGCGGAGAATAAATCCGCGGGTTCTGTTGCTGAACGGCTTCCACTTCCAGGCACCGCTGATTTCTGCTGCGCACCATTTGGGCATAAAAACAGTAGACATACAGCACGGCATTCAGGTCGGTTACAATCCTCTGTACAATGATTGGGAGGAAATGCCACCTGAAGGGTATCAGGCCGTCGTCGATACCTTTTTTGTCTGGGGTGAAAAGGAAGCAGAATCGATCAGAAAAGTTTTCAAGGGTGCCAAACACGCGCCTGTTGTCACAGGCTTTCCCTGGTTGGCACGTCAGCTTGAGCTCACACCACCTCTACAAGAGGAATACAGGGAGAAATTTTCCCGCTACCGTGTCAAAGTCCTGCTTATTCTGCAGAACCAAGACAGTGTTCCCCCAATATACAAGGAACTGATACGTCGGTCTCCTGCCAACTATTTGTGGATTGTGCGCCACCATCCGAAGGGGAACAGATTCAAGCCGGAAGATTTTGGCCCAGCACGACATGATAATGTGCTGCTCGATCCCTATTTCGACCAGATCGTTCTGGCCCAGTTGTTCAAGCATACCGATATTACGGTATCCGAAGGATCGACCGTGGCGATCGAAGCCGACTATGCCGGCCTCTACAATTTCGTTTTCGGCGACAAGGGCTATAAGAACTATAAGCAGGAAGTCGACAACGGCAGCTTTTTCCATATCAAGAACGCGGCTTCCTTATTTTCCAAGGCGGCAGCACTGGATTTCACCGTTCGCGAGTCCAGAACGGGCTCCTATGCGAAGACGGATATCAAAACCATATTCCAAAGCCTCCTTGCGGATGGCTCGGAGAATGAACCTGAAAGGATGGTCGGTTGAGTGCTATGGGGTGTTATTTAATCGCGGAGGTCGGACAGGCCCATGATGGCAGTCTTGGCATCGCGCATTCCTTTATCGACGCGCTGGTGGGCAGTGGTGTCAACGCAATCAAGTTCCAGACCCATATTGCAGAAGCTGAAAGCAGCACTCACGAGCCGTTCCGCACGCGCTTCAGCTACGAAGACGACACGCGCTACGACTACTGGAAGAGAATGGAATTCACGCTCGAACAATGGCGCGGGATCAAGACGCACTGCGACAAGGCGGGGCTCGATTTCATCAGTTCGCCCTTTTCCAATGCCGCTGTCGATCTTCTGGAAGAAGTGGGAGTCGCAAAATACAAGATCGGCTCCGGCGAAGTTTCCAATTTCCTCATGCTCGAGAAGATCGCACGCACCGGCAAGGAGATCATCCTGTCGAGCGGAATGAGCGATCTCGCCGAACTCGATAGCGCCGTGAATTTCCTCCGGCCCTTTGGAAACAAACTGACCGTCCTGCAATGCTGCACGAGCTACCCTACCAAGGCTGAGGATGTCGGATTGCGGGTCATGGACGTACTCCAGAAAAGATACGACGTGCCGGTTGGATTGTCGGACCATTCCGGCGTTATCTATCCTTGCCTTGCTGCCGCAGCGCTGGGCGCGTCTGTCTTGGAGTTTCATATCACCTTTGATAAGAGAATGTTCGGCCCGGATAGCACGTCTTCACTTTGTGTTGACGATGTCAGGCGCCTTGCCGAGGGGGTTCGCTTCATCGAAGCGGCGATGGGACAAGGCACTGAGAAAGCCGACAGCTCGAAGTTTGAGGCGTTGAGGAAGGTGTTCGGCAAATCGCTTGCCGTCAACCAGGATATGAGGGCGGGCTCCATTCTGTCCTTTGATGATCTGGAGGCGAAGAAACCCGCAGGCCATGGAATACCAGCGAAGGAATACCAGCGCGTCGTGGGCAAAAGGCTCAACCGCAATCTGGATCGTTGGAGTTTTTTGCAGGAAGGTGATGTAAGTGACTAAGAGAAAGATTTGCGTGGTTGTTACGGCTCGGCCGAGTTACGCGCGTGTTAGAACAATGCTCCATGCCATTCAGATGCACGAAAGCCTCGAGCTTCAACTCGTGCTTGCTGGATCGGCGCTGCTGGACAAGTACGGCGACGTGGGACCGATCGCGGAAAAAGACGGATTCGTCATATCCGAACGAATCTACAATCTTCTGTCCGGTGCCGCACCAACTTCGATGGCCAAGACAACCGGCCTCGCCATCATGGAGCTGGCCACAGCCTTCCAGAACCTCAAACCCGATATCGTAGTGACGATCGCGGACCGATTTGAAACCATCGCTACGTCGATCGCCGCTTCCTATCAGAACATTCCGCTTGCCCACATTCAGGGCGGCGAGGTGACCGGTAGCATCGACGAAAAGGTACGGCACGCCAACACCAAATTCGCGGATCTTCATCTGGTTGCCAGCGAATTGGCAAAGCAGCGTGTATTGAAGATGGGTGAGCATGCCGCGTCCATCCTGAATACGGGCTGCCCCTCGATGGATATTGCCCGCGCGGTCATTGAGAGCCCGGCAATCGATTTCGATCCCACTCAGAAATATGGTGGCGTCGGCGCGGAGATCGCCCCAAAGGGCCAGTATATTGTGGTTATGCAACACGCTGTGACCACCGAAGACACACATGCGCGAAAGCAGATCGAGGAAACCATCAGGGCGGTGAATGCTTTGGATATGCCGACCTTCTGGTTTTGGCCGAACGCGGACCTTGGGGGAGAAAGCATCTCAAGCGGCCTGCGCCATCACCGCGAAGAGTACGATCTTCACAAGACCCGCTTCTTCAAGAATATGGAACCGGAAGACTTCCTTCGCCTCGTCAAAAATTCGGCATGCCTGATCGGTAATTCGAGCGTCGGCATCCGCGAATGCGCTTTCCTCGGGGTCCCGGTCGTCAACATCGGCTCCCGTCAGACTTCGCGTGAACGCGGACAGAATGTCGTTGATTGCGGACACGATGCCGACGAAATCAAGGCACAGATCCTCAAGCAGATCGCACACGGCCACTACGCGTCCGAACCGATCTACGGCGACGGCCACGCCGGAAAGAAGGCGGCCGATGCCTTGGCCAATTTCGTTCTGAAATTCCACAAGACGCTGGCCTATTGATCGCAAGCAGGATGGCCATGTCTCGTCACGCAATTGTCGACTTCGCATGCAACCTCGACCTTTCAGTCGAGAGGATCATGGATTTCATCGGGACGAACTGGCTACGGCCGACAATCTTGTCAGACCAGCATTTTTATCGGTGGCAATTCATCGACCCTATCGCTGGTGAGGGCAAGGACCATTGCGTCATCGCTCTATTGGGTGGCGAGATTGTCGGCTTCCTTGGGCTGAACAAACGGGCATTCAACGCCGGCGGCGAGGTGCTGAAAGGCGCCGAGCTGACAACATGGATCGTCAAAGAGGAATGCCGGGGCACCGGCATTGCGAAAGCAATGCTGGATCTTATCAAAAAGAATTTCGACATTGCGTATGGCGCCAATATAACCAATGACGCCGTACGTGCTTATATCCGGATGGGCTTCAACTTCATCCGCGAAGTACCGCGACTCATGAGGATCTACGACTTTGACAAAGTAGCAGCGCTCGGGACCATCGATACGGTCATTTCGAAAGTGTACAAGATGCCGACTGCCCGTCAGGAAGCATCGCAATCGCTTTTGCCCATCGATTTCGCCGAAATCGATGGGATCTGGCCCGATCGGTTCGATCGCTCATCCGGTAATCTTATTTGGCGCTATAAGAACCACCCGATCTATCAATACCATGCGCTACTTGTCGGCCAAGACACGACGCTAATTTACCGTATCGAGGATGTTGGCAGCGTCAGGATCATGATTCTGACGGACATTCTATACACCATATTACCCACAAACTCCTTTGTGAGCACGCTGGATAATTTTGCGCGTGATCAAGAGATCGACTTCATTGACTTTTTTTCCAGCAACGGCGCGTTGAACGCCGCCTTAACCAGGGCTGGCTTCATACCTTGCCTCGACTTGCGCGATTTCATTGATCTTGCTTACCTCTACCACCCGCTGGAAGTGAAATCCTCCAAATCCTATTCAC
Source organism: Pararhizobium polonicum (assembly GCF_001687365.1). GTDB lineage: Bacteria > Pseudomonadota > Alphaproteobacteria > Rhizobiales > Rhizobiaceae > Pararhizobium > Pararhizobium polonicum. The sequence goes on along the minus strand of NZ_LGLV01000021.1, from coordinate 13,076 downwards.
TGATCAGTTATCTTCACGAGGACGTTCGGCGAGGCGGCCTGGACATCAATAGCCTGCATATCACGAAGGCCGATTGTGACTTGGACAGACCCAACCCAACCTATTTGGAAAAGATAGGGAGAGCTCTGCATGAAACTGCTGATCGTTAATTTCCATTACATCCGCGACGAAGCCTATGCGGGGGGAATATATCCTCGGACGTTTCGCGAACTGACGGACCAGGTCGATGCCTTGTCACGCCATTATCAATTCATTGCCCCCAGGGAACTCGCTACAATGGTAGCCGGCAATCCGCGAGAGGGCAATTTCTGCCTGCTGACATTCGATGACGGCCTGAAGGAGCAGATGACTGCCCTTGAGTTGCTGGAGCGCAAAGGGGTGCCTGCTGCCTTTTACGTGACGACGGCCCCTATCCGGGACCATACGGTCGCCGACGTACACAAGCTGCACCATATTCGGTCGGTTGTCTCGGATACCCAGCTTTATGACTTCATCGGTCAGCGAATGGATTTGTCCGCCGTGACCTATCCGGAAAACATCGACAGCCTCTATCGCTACGATCCGCCGCAATCCAAGCGCCTGAAGTATCTGCTGAACTTCATTCTCACCGCAGAGGAGAAGGATCGTATCGTAGGAATGCTTTTTGCCGAGATCGCGGATGAAGCAGCCTACTCAAAAAGCCTCTACATGGACGGGAACGATCTCAGAAAGCTCAGTTCCCTTAACTATCTCGGCGCGCACAGCGATGCCCATCTGCCACTGGCAACCTTGAGCGAGAAAGCCATTCGCCAGGATACAGAGGCGTGCCTGGACTTTTTGCAAGAGCAGAGCGGTACGCAGACTTTCCACTCCATTTCCTACCCGTTCGGCGGCCCCAAGGCCGTTTCGCAAACCGTTGCGGATATTTCAGCGAGCTATGGCTTTTCTTTCGGCTTGACCATGTTCAGGGGCATCAACGAGATCTCCGATCTGGAAACACCCTTCCTGCTGAAGCGCGTGGATACCAATGACGCTCCTGGGGGAAAATCCGGCAGCACGGAGTATTGCATTTGAAGGTATTGGCGATCGTTCCGGCCCGTGCGGGATCCAAGGGGTTTCCGAACAAGAATATTGCAAAAATCGGTGGCATTACCCTGCTCGAATGGGCAGTGCGTGTGGCGAAGGATTGTCCGACCATATCCGATATCTACGTATCGACCGACAGCGAAACGTATGAAAGCATCGGTATCGCAGCCGGCGCCAAATCCGCAGGGCTGCGCCCGACGCATTTGGCAAGCGATAGCGCCAAGACCGTGGATGTCGTACTGGATCTTCTGGATCGGCTCGGTGAGCGTTATGATTACGTCGTCCTCCTGCAACCGACATCCCCGGTCAGACATGCGCGCGATATCGACACCATGATTGCCAAGATCGGCGAGAACCAGGCGAATGCCGCTGTGTCGGTCGCGCGCCTGGAAGAGCCTCACCCCCACAAGCTGAAAGCAATAGGGGACGACGGTTTCATCAAGCCTTTCATCGAAGGCACGTCCTCAGAGATTCCTCGTCAGGCACTGCCGCCGGCTTATCTGTTGAACGGAGCGTTGTATGTTGTGCGGACAGCCGCACTGCTGCAGTACAAGACGTTTCTGCCTGCGAAGACCATCCCTTACGTGATGGGCCGTGGCATCAATGTTGACACCCCAGAAGATTTCATGCTCCTAGAATCTATGTATGCGAAAGGCGGACTTCTGTGAAAGTTTGCCGTGAAGAGGGAAAAGATATGAGCGAGAAGTTTGCGGTCGAGATCAATAACGACAACGGAGAAGTTGATGTTATTCTCGGTCACGGCAAGCATATCTTGCGCGGATATCGTAGAGACAACGTCAAAATGGTTGGAGGATGGTACTTCAGCAACATCGCGCTCAATACTGAATTCCTCTCCAGCATCATCGATAAGCACAGTATCAAGCGCCTCAATTTCATCGGGACCAGCAAGTCCTGCTCTGGAGCTATAGTTCTTACAAAAGAGCTGATCCGGAAATTTCCGAAAGTTACTTTCAATCTGTTTCTATTTTCGGCCTACACGACTGTGGACAGGGAGGTCTACATTCGAAGGAACATTGAAGATCGTGCCCCAGGATCGCTGGTATCGTTTTGGGAATCGGAACAATATACACCGAAGGCAATTCGCCGGTGTGAAGCCCGCGGTCTCGTCAACAAGGACAATGTCTTCGTTTACATGTTCTATCCCGAAAAATCGAAGTACGGAGAGTCTCAGCTGGCAAAGCGCGTCGTCGGCTCTAACATTATGCATATCGGCATGCCGGTGTGGTTGCACAACACGCTCTACCCTCTGTGGAAGAAGGTAGAGGGGAATATGACGATCGAGATATATGAAAGCGAATTCCGTGAAATGCACCCCACAGACTTCGATTTCTACACGAAACTCCAGAATTACGAGTGCTATCGCTTTGACCTTTACTCCTGCGTCGAAAACATCGACCGGTTTGTAAAACACCTCGAAGCGTTTAAGGCGGACTTAGCCGCAGAACAGCGGGAAAGCACGCTCATCGAGTAGAATGGCGTGCTCACTCGTCGGCCAAACTGTCGAAATGAACCTTTGCCTCGGAAAATTCCAGCTCCATTTGCCCCGGTTGGAAGCATCTCAATTTTACCGCAGATGCCTAATATCTAGTCTCTGAGATTCGCTTGATGGTTTTAGACTAAAGAGGTCTGGCCGGTAATATGCTGTTGCTGGATCGGCCAGGTCGCTCCCAAGCTAGAGCATCGTATACGGAGCAAGCTTGTTCACCCTTGAAATGGGCGGCAGTTTGCGTTGACAGGGATTCTTCAGTTTCGGGAGTTCGCATGGACCGCCGTTCTTTCCTACGCGCCGGGGCACTTATCGCCGGAACCACGGGTGCTGCTCACCTAAGCCTCTCCGATCCGGCTCTTGCCCTTTCCAACAGGCAAGGCGATAGCGTAGCTGTTCCCGGAGACAAACCGAACGCCGAAATTTCCATCGACCAAGTGCAGGAAGCGGCGGAAGCGGCTCGAGCAGCGGCGGCAAGCGCCAATATCCGGCGCGTGCCCGACATCCCGGCATTGAAGACGTTGAACACCGATGTCACCAAGCTGGCGTTCCTTCCCGACGACACTGGCTTCGACTGGAAAGACATTGATAGCACGACGACCGCCCGGCTAGACCCTAACGAGCATGTGGTTGTAAGGGATGCGGAAAAACCGCTCACGCGAGGCGCCTGGTATCGTCGGCTGAAAGGCGACGAGCCGAGCGTTCGCGATGCTTTCAAGGCAAAGGGCGACGGTAGCGCCGACGACAGCGCCGCACTGCAGGACGCAATCTATTGGATGGAGTACTATCCGCCCCGATCTCGTGCCCTGACGTGGGAGCGCGGCATCTACAATATCTCCCAGCTTGTCATCCCAAACGAGATTCTCGGCATCTCCTTCAACGGCCGGTCCTACTGGGATACCACCATTCGGTGCCAGGATGGTGGTAGCGAGCCGGCCATCCGGAACTCTTCTCAGGAATTCAAACTCTTCAACCTGTCGCTGATATCTGGGCAACCGAACAAGGCGAACTGGGCCAACCGGAAGGACGGCCTGCACAGCGACAAGGGTATGGGCCAAACGATGGACGTTGATGTAACGATCAGCCGCTGCCGTTTCTCTGGCTTCTATCAAGGCGTCTATCACAAGGGCCGGGGCCTTGCAGCGCATACCAATCACTTCACCTCATGCCATATCGGCATCGGCCTCGACTGGCCGGACCTTGGCGATTATAGCCCCAGCGACACGTCCGGGCATGACGCCTACGACGACGCGATGGCCTTCCGTGGCATCGCGGTTTCGGACACGCGCTTCCATTCACTGAACTACGCCGCTGTCGCCAATGTCGGACCGAACGCCGACAAGATCGTCGGCCTGAAAATTAACGATATCGTTCTCGATATCGGCCGTCGCATCTTCTACGGCCATCTCGGAAAGCACGGCTCTATCACCAATTCCACCTCGACGGTTTCGGCAACAGAAATCCTTGAGCTCACCGGCGGCCGTGATTTCAACGTATCTGGCATTACCGGCGGCGGTAACGCCAAGGGCGGTGTGAGAACGCCCCAAAACCTGATCAAGTTGACCACCGGGCGTTTCACTGGCGGCAGATTTTCAAACATGGTGCTGTCGAATTGCCACGAGCACGCGATCCGCGACACCTCGGCTTGCCTCGAAGGAGTGGCATTTTCTGACATCACCTTTCATGATGTGGGTTTTGCTTCGCCGGACAGTTCGCGCGCGTTCAGCTTCGGCTCCCAGAATTCCGATATCGAGGTCATCAATGCGAAACTCTTGGGTAGCGACACGCTGCAGGGAGTTATCGGTAGCAATTATGGCAGTAACCGCATCCGCGCGGTTAACCTGTCAAAGGAAGGCAGCAATACCCCGTGGACAGCTGGCTCGCCGGTTATTCTCGTCGGCAAGCGGCAGAGCTATTCACCAAAACCAATTGCTGTCGTCAACGTCGCGAGCGTTAAGGCACCAGCGCTCGACTGGCTCTATATCGATGACGATTTGATCGAGGTTTATGGCAGGTTGACGGCGACAGCGGCGGCAGCCGGAAACTGCGAAATCGACATGCCAGTGCCAGTGCCCTCTATGTTCACCCAGCCCCAGGATGCCTCAGGTTCGCTCATCGCAGCAACTGCCGGCTTGAATATTGCCGGTTCTGTCGCGGCAAATGGCACAATGCTACGCCTCCGTTGGCTGGCTCAGAAAACCAACAACAACAGCTTCAGTTTCACAGCTCGCTATCGCGTCATGTGAGACAGTTGGCCGGGGACCCCAGATGTACGGCTGGTTCTACTACGAGAAAGAAGGGCATTATCAGGGTCCATATCCCACACGGGAGGACGCCGTCGCAGCTGGACGGGCGATGACCGATCCCGAACGGAACTTCTGGGTCATGGAGGGAAAGAAGCCCCCCTTTGTCTTTCCCGAGGCTGATCAACTGCTCGCCCTGTTTGTTGAGATCAATGGCGATCTCGGAACGGCTGCAAAACCATTTGACAGTGATGGGGTAGAGATTACCCCCGCGCAGAAAGCCCATCTCGCAGTGGCATTCCGGGACTTGCTCGGCGGGTGGATGGACCAGTATCAGATCCGCTTCAACATAGAAACATTCCACACCATTCAGAACGTGGAGCTCGTCACGTCGGACAATGCCGAAAACCACGTCGACGAAAATTAAGGCCTGAAACGCACAGCATAAAATTCAGGCGTCGCGTGGCACAGCAATACCATCCGCTGTTCCGGGCCCCTGTCGGTAAGCAGCCTCCTTCATCTCTGCTGCCAGACTTTAACTGCGCCGTGCGTCATACGAAACGCACTAGGGTTCGCTGCAACGCTTTATACTCGCCGCATAATTTCATCCTTAAACCGATTCCGGTTTAAGGAACTATTCTGGCGTAGAGCGGCTACCATTTAATTTTCCCCTGACCATTGCGATTGATGATTCGTCGTACTCGCTCAACCACTCGCGATGCTTCTCATCAGCTGTACCAGATGAAACGATATTGAAAATTCAGGGTTGCGATGATCATTCACATATTTTAGACACGTCAATATTATAAAACGATAAAATTTAGACCTGCCATTATAAGGACGATATTGCGCTCTTAAAGTCTTGAGTACGAAATTTCACCAACGATATCAAACCTGAGCGGCATGCATTCGAGTTTCAGAAGCAAGATTTGGGCGTCGTCCGGTTCCGCTCCACTACTCAAATTGCATGGTCGTGATATGACGAATAGGAAATGAGATCATGTTTACGAAATTCACTCGCCCCGAGGGAAAAGGCTCTCTGCTTTTGAACAGCGACCATGTTGTGATTATTTTCGAAGCACAACAACAAACAGAAGAGCAGCAAACGGTCGTCCGTACGACCGCAGGCGGCGAAAATATCAATTTTGTCGTAGCGAAACCGATCGAAGAAGTTGTCAGTCAACTCTCAGCTTGCGGCGCGGCATTCATCCATGTCAACCGTAGCGGTGACGGCCGCACCCTGTTCATCAATGTCGATCAAATCGTGGGCGTCTATGAACGTGGCGGGCTGGCGACTATTCGTACGACCGCTTCCGGCACACATGCCGAGTATTCTGTCATAGAATCGATTGATACAATTGAGGAAATGCTGGTGAAAGAAGATGCCACCCAGCCTTCATCAGCAGTGTTGCCAGTAAAAGCGCGCTTCAGGAAGCCGAAAGTGGCGAGCGGGAGTTAGCATTTCCCTGACCGGTTGAAACACTTGGGCTCTGCGCATCAGATCCTCTCGGATTCAAATTATCTGCCGGTATAAGCCGGCAGATATGCCCAAAGCTCTTCCGTTGATCTTCGCGCCCTCATTCTGCTGCCCCGTCAATCAAAGCCTACAACGCTGTGCGTCATGTATGACGCACAGCGTTGTAACATTCCGTACCTGCAGCATAATTTTGGAAAGAATGTACTTACGCTGGACGGTTCAACCAAACCCCCTTCGTGTCGATAATCGTATAATCGCTCGCAAGCGGTACCGGCATGGCCTTGAAATCATCGTGGTCGACAAGCATCACCAGAATCCTGCAGGATTGTAGGGCCTGTACAGAGCGCACCAGGTTTGCCTGTGTTTTGATGCCGGCAGGCAACTCATGCAAGTGTGGCTCGATGACGTCAATTTGTCCGGGATAAAGGCGCGCCAGACTTTCAACAATCCGAAGCGCAGGGCTTTCACGGATATCGTCGATATTTGGCTTGAACGATAGGCCGAAGCATCCGATACGCGGCTGCTCGGAATGCGTCTCGATATAATCAGCGACAGCTTGGTGAATTTTGGCCACCACCCATTCGGGCTTGCCGTCATTTACCTCTCGTGCAGTTCGTATTATTTTCGCCTCGTCTGGAGCTTGGCTGACGATGAACCAGGGGTCGACGGCGATACAATGTCCACCGACGCCTGGACCCGGCTGCAAGATATTGACGCGCGGATGCCGGTTCGCCAGCTTGATCAGTTCCCATACATTAATTCCGAGACGATCGCAGATCAGCGACAATTCGTTGGCAAACGCAATATTGACATCACGGAAGCTATTTTCGGTCAGCTTTGCCAATTCGGCGGTTCGGCAGTCTGTTTCGATGCATTCCCCCTCAACGACCATTTTATAAAGCTCCCGGGCACGAGCGGAGCATTCCTTGGTCATTCCCCCAATGATGCGGTCATTGGATACCAGTTCGGTGAGGGCATGCCCGGGAAGAATTCGCTCAGGGCAATGCGCTATCCGAATGTCCGAATGTCCCCCGTTTTTCTGAGGGAAAGTCAAATCCGGGCGCTCCTGAGCAAGCCACGCAGCCATTTCCTCAGTTGCCCCAACCGGGCTGGTCGATTCAAGCACAACTAGGTCGCCTTTTTTTAGCACCGGGGCAATCGACCGGCTGGCGGCTTCTACGTAAGACAAGTCTGGGTCGTGTGTCTCGATCCCCGCGCGAAACGGTGTTGGGACCGCAATCAGAAAGGCATCGGCAGGTTCCGGCGTTGTTGTCGCGCGCAGATAGCCGGCATCAACCGATCGCCTGAGAGCGTCAGCCAAGCCAGGTTCAACGATATGCGGCTCGCCGGAATTTATCTTTTCAACGGCTCTTGCATTAACATCAAGCCCAACGACGTTTATGGCGCGCAGAGCAAACACAACGGCAGTGGGCAGGCCTATGTAGCCAAGGCCGACGATACAAACGGAATTGAACGCTTTCATCGATTTACTCCAAATTCCTGCAGTGCTTCCAATATCCGAGCAACGGATTTCCCGTCGCCATAGGGGTTATGAGCGCGGCTCATCGCCTGATACTCAGCCTCATCATTCAAAAGCGTCGAAACCCATTTTACGATAAGATCTTTGTCGGTGCCGACAAGGCGCACCGTTCCAGCATCGACCGCTTCAGGGCGCTCCGTAGTATCGCGCATCAGCAATACCGGCTTACCCAAGGAAGGAGCTTCTTCCTGAATGCCGCCAGAGTCCGTCAGTATGATGTGAGAATGGTTCATCAACCAGACAAAAGGCAGGTAGTCCAACGGCTCGATCAGATGCACGTTAGACGCCGCCCCCAGAATTCGCGTGACCGGTTCCCGAACTTGCGGATTAAGGTGCATCGGATAGACGAAGTCCACCTCACCGAAGCTGGTAGCAAGCTCGCGAAGGGCAAGGCAGATGCGATCAAAGCCCGAACCAAAACTCTCCCGCCGATGGCCGGTCACCAGAACAATCTTTCGGTGCGGCGCAAAGAACGGGAACTTACTGCGCAGGCTTTCATTAAGCTGCGGGTCCCCAAGCAATCGCTCGGATACCTCGGCCAAGGCGTCGATGACGGTGTTCCCGGTCACGACAATACGGTCACTCGGAATGTTTTCGCGCAACAGGTTTTCACGCGCGCCCGCAGTGGGCGCAAAATGCAAAGTGGCAAGCGCGCCGACAACACGACGGTTCCCTTCTTCGGGCCAGGGCGAGTAGATATCGCCGGTCCGTAAGCCGGCTTCCACGTGACCAATCGGCTTGCCTGAATAGTAAGCTGCCAGCGACGTCGCCAAAGTCGTCGTCGTATCCCCATGCACCAGAACGATGTCAGGGGAGGTTTCGCTGATAACAGACCGCAAACCTTGGACCATTGTTGCGGTCAGGCTATGCAGATCCTGCTTGTCGCGCATGACATTCAGGTCATAATCCGGCACGATGCCGAAAAGATTGATAACTTGATCCAACATTTCACGATGTTGAGCGGTGATACATACAACACTCTCAAATCGGTCGTCGTGCTGTAATCCTAGGACCAAGGGGGCCATTTTTATGGCTTCCGGGCGCGTTCCAAAAACAGTCAATACCTTCATCATAATATATATTTAGAGACCTTTTTATTGTCGTCGAACTGTGAACTGTTTGAGGTTTGTGTCTCGGGAGAGTAAGTCCTTGATGCCGGTGGAGATACGAAATCCACGAAAGGGGCGGCTCTATTCAATAACCGGAGTTATGGGATCTACAGATCACAAAAGCTTAAGGCGCATAAAAAGAGCATCCGTATGGCGATGGTCGGACGGGCGATAAGGTAGTTATCCTTAGTTGATAAGAAACAACTTGAGAAGAGAAAATTTCATTCATGGGAAAGTCCCGCCTCTCTTTGGCTAAACGACCACTCCGAAACCAAACCCTGGACCAAAGGCGAACGGCTTCGAAGCCATCGTCGACCGCGGACGTAAGACGCCGAGGGTGACGCTGTTGGCGTAGATTCAGGATCCAGGTCGCGAGAGATGAACTCTGCCGCTATCGACCCGGATTGTCTTGAGGTCGCCGGTCCGTCAGACTGCGGCCTGTCCGGACCCTGCGGTTCGTCGCGGCAGGGGCTGGTTGGGCCGATCCTGATCAGAATCTGCCCGAAACAGACACATCGCATCCGCCCCGGCAGCACCGTCAAAACGCTTCCAAGACAGCGCGATGCGGATATTTTTGGCCTCGAACGGTGCAAAATAATTGGGCAGGATCAGACCGTCGCACCATTCCGGGCTGATGAATCCTCCGGCCTGAAGATTTTCAGCCGAAAGCCCGCAGCCCATGATGTCGATATATTCCGCAGCCGCTTCAGTCAAAACAGGCCGCAGCAGCGCTGTTCCCGAAGGCAGCCACCCCGTGCTGCCGATCGAATCGACGATACGCAGGATGCGCGCGCCCTCGGCCTCGACGGAGCGCCAAACCAGCAAAGCCTCGGGCCGTCCGTCATGCAGGACGAAGCGAAGATCGTAGTCATACCAGGGATGATCGATGTAGCGCTCTCGGATATAGGCCCAGGATTTCTGTGGGCAGCACCTGCCTGCAAGTACCGCGACCACATCGGAATCACGCTGTGGATCCAGCTTGCACAGGCTACGGGTCGTATCCACCGCACCTTTAGCAAAGGCCGCCTCGGGGACACCCTGCGCCAGACGCGTCCGCCCTTTGAAGGCGGGGTTCACGATGGCGGCCTGCGACAGACGGTCCAAGGTATATCCAAGCGCCCGGTAGATCGGCCCGACGGCATCCGTGATGCCGATGGCACCGATCATGCGTGGTTTCAATTGCGCCTGTATGGCTTTCAGCAACCGCAGCCCCAGTCCGGGCGGAGCAATATCCTCGCGCACCTTCCACAATGCTAGCAGGATATCGGCGTCGCCCAGATCGGGATCGAAGCGCCCCGTCGGGATAAATCCCAACACTCCCAGAACGGTCGCATGACCGTCCTCGGCGACATCCTCGGCCATCATCATATTGATACGACCGTCAGCCTGGCGATATTGCCAGTCAAAAACATCGGGGTCAGAGACAAAAACATGGCGCGCCGACCAGTGGTCGCGGATGAATTCGATCAGGGCATCGCGATCACGGCTTTCGGCCAGGCGGGTACGGACTGCCCCCATCAGGCTGTGCTTCCGCCATCGACGGTAATAACTGTCCCTGTCGCCATCGAAGCTTCGGAGGAAAGAAGATAGGCGACGGCTCCCGCGACATCCGCCGGGCGCGGCAAGCCCAGAGGCGCGCGCCGACGAATCGAATTTAGCTTCTCTCCCTGCAATCCGGCTGTCATATCGGTTTCCATATAGCCCGGCGCCACACAGTTCACAGTGATCTTGGCACGGCCAAGCTCGCGCGACAGTGAGCGGGTGAAACCTTCCAGCCCGGCCTTGCTGGCAGCATAAACCGACAGACCATTGAATCCGGTCGACGCAATAATCGACGAGACATTGACAATACGCCCCTCGCCCCGGGTCAGCATCGTCCGGCAAGCATATTTGGTCAACAGGATCGGCGATTCCAGATTGACACGCAACGCCCGCGAGATTTCCGAGGCGTGCTGTGTCGCCAACAGCCCGTCCAGCCCGACCGCCGCATTGTTGACCAATGCATAAAGCGGACCGAATTCCCGCGTGATGGACTGAACCAGCGCTGCGATTCCAGCCAGATCAGCCAGATCATAGGGCCGGAAAATCAAGTTTTCGGCATGTTCCACACAAAGCGCGGAAAACTCTTCCGAAGGCGAACGGCCGATGGCGATGATGCGATAGTCCGGCACGGCAAGAAGACGGGCACAGATGGCAAGGCCAAGACCGCGTGTCGCACCGGTAACGATGACGTTCTTCATGATTTATTCGCCCCTCTTGAGCTTGCCGGCAGCGTTGGTTTCAAACTCTTCCACAATACGGATGAATGCCGGAACCTTGTGCCGCTCCAGACGGGTTGCCAGCCAATGCTTCAATTCTTCGCGCAGGGCTGCGTGATCGGAACAGCCGGGCCTGGGCATGATGTCTGTGGCGACCAATGCCCCAACAATCGGGTTTTTTTTGGCATAGACGCGAACCATCTCGACGGCGGGATGGGATAAGATGACCGCCTCAACCTCTTCGGGATGCACTTTGTCGCCACCAACATTGATCACCCCGTTGCTGCGGCCCAAAAACAGCACCCGCTGATCGTTAACGCGAACCTGATCCCCGGTATCGACCCATCCGTCACAGGCAAGCTCACCTTCACCGCCCAGATAATGGCTGGCCACGCGTTCATTGCGGATAAAAAGACGGCCGTCCCGGATTTGCAGACCGATACCTAGCGGCGGCTCGTCCAGAAAAATGACCGGAAACCCAGCCCGTCCGTCGGTGACCGAAAAGCCGACACCCGCTTCGGTCGAGGCGAAGATATGGCTAACCCGGGCGCCGGGATACCGGCGTGTCAGGGCCGACAGGATGGTATCATCGGCGATCTCACCGCCCAGTGTGATCTGCCGCAACGCCAACCGTTCTGCTCCCGGCGTCATCAAAACCTTGCGCCAGAAGGTCGGAGTTGCGGAGAGATGCGTTACCCCCATCCCGGCGAGAAACGCGATTCGGCCCTCAAGCGACAGATCGGCCGAGGGCACTCCAAGCACCGCGCCCGAGAGCAAGCTCTGCAGCATGACCTGAAGACCCGCGAACCTCGTATAGTCGTAAAGCAGTCCCCAGACCTGAGCGCGCCCCCGCAACTGGTCTTGCTTGGTAGTACGCGTCAAGCTGTCCAGTCCATGCGCCACCAGCTTCGGGCGACCGGTCGTACCGGAGGTGGTCATCACCCAATCGGTCGCGCCGCCGAAAACCCGCGATACCGGTACCAAGGCCAGGTCCGCGACCCGATGAACAACCGGTATCTCCTCTAACAGGTCGTTCCGGTCCGACAGAATCGCATCCGCCTCTGCACGTGCGGCAAGCACCGCCACCGTCGCCGCATCAAGCGTAGGCGAAGAGAGAATAAGGGCCCCGGCCACGCCATCCAGAGCCGCCAGCGCGATGACGGCGGCTACCGGGTCAGCGATGTTCAGAAACAGCCGTATGCCCCGCACCTCGCCCAGAGCGGCGCGCAATCCTTCGGCTTCTGCAATCAGATCCTGAAACTGCAGACTGCTAGCCTCGGTTGCCAGTGCCAGCCCGAGCGGATCAGCAAGCTGAAGATGATCGAGCAGGTTCATGCCGGCTGATGGGCTGCGTAAAAATCGACGAACTGGCGGAAAGTGGTGGGATAGTAAGCTTCCGTCGCCAGACTGAACGGATCATAACCCAACTCTTCCTCAAGCTGTGTCACAAGGATCGCAAAGCCTAGGGAATCGAGGCCGGTCTCCAGCAGCACCGTGCCGTCGGTCAGGGCGGGAATCTCACCATCTCCGGCCTGGCTCGAGAAAACCTCGGTAAGCCGGTTACGGATCGTATTTTCTAGCTGTGTAGGATCGGCCATAGTTGCTCCTCTCAAATCCTTCGGGATCGAGTATTTCGTGCCCCGCCGCTACCATGAAGCGTTCCGAACGTCAACGTAGAGCCCGGCATCGCCTGGCGATCCACATCTCAAAGCTTTGTGTAAGTGAAACGTGTTGTAGTGCTCAGACCATGAAACTCACCCGGCGCTGATGGTTTCGGCATCCGGGATGCGATCGTCCGTTCTTGCGCAGGCCGGGTTATCGTCCGATCTCGTGCACCTGGCGGACGAAACGGACGGGTTCGGTGCCGGGCCGAAAGC
>NZ_LGLV01000020.1 GCF_001687365.1 Pararhizobium polonicum | reverse complement strand
CTCCTGATCGTTCCGCCGAGGATACACTGCCAGCCGTGGCAGCGAGGCGGGGCCGGCGCCGGGTGTGGGGAAAGGACGGAAGTCCTCATATCGGGGGTTCGCGGAAAATGGTTTCCCTCCGCAGGCTGTCGCGGCTGCGGACGTGCCTGTGCGGCACAGAAGACCGGCCAAGGGGCCGGTTGCAGAGAAACCGGAGTCGCGGGCAAAAACCGCCGAACGGGGCGCTGGCGAAAGCCACTTTCCCACTACAAAACGAGGCTCTTGCGAGCGCCCCGTCCGACTTGCTCTTTGACAACCACGGGCGAAATCCGCCGCGTGAACGCACCAGCATGCCCGGCCGCCGTCAGACAGTTGGCGGCCGGTGGTCGTTGATCTCGATCCAGTAGCCATCCGGGTCCTGCAGGTAGATCTGGCGGAAGCCGTTGCGATGGACGCCGATCCGGCCGGGATTGCCGGGCCAGTCGGTAAAGGGGATGCCGCCGGCGTCAAGCTCGGCGACCAGCGCATCAAGATCGGCGGTGGACACCGCCACATGCGTATCCTTGGTGACATGGGTCGCGCCGAAATCACCCTGGATCAGATGAATGGCGTCGCCGCCACCGATATCGAGCCATGCGACGTTCGCACTGCCGGTGCGCTCGATCGGCGAAAAGCCCATCACGTCGCGGTAGAAGGCAACGCTGCGGTCGAGATCGCGGACCAGCAGTGCAAAATGATCGAGACGATAGGTATGCCGCATCGAGGAGTCCTCCCGTATGTCGCCGCATCATGCAGACAGGCAAGGCGTTGGCGTACCCTCGCCTATCGCATTGCCTCCAGCCGCTTCACGACGCGTTGCGCGGTATCGTCGTCCTGTTCGCGGATCGCCTCCGTCAGCGCCTGCAGTTTGGCCCGCAGGCCGTGAACCTGATCGACGAGCGCCATGATGACGTCGATGCCGTCATGGTTGACGCCCATGGTCTCGGTGAGATCAAGGATGAGGAAGCCGCGGGCTAGGTCGGCGTCGTGAAATTCGGAATCGTCATCGGTCATTTCCGGAATGATCCACTGGCGGTCGATCCATATGGTCAGCGTGGAGGAAACGATGCTGAGACGCTCGCAATACTCCAAATGATTCATGTCAACCTCCCCAGGTTTTGCGAGGATTGTGCGCCTCTCCTGCCCGCCAGGACGTGGCGAATGCCGTCAGTTCGGCGTCTGCGGTTTCGGGAAGCGTGATGCTGACGGTAATGTACTGGTCGCCGTTGCCGCCGCCGCGCCGGGTCACGCCCTTGCCCTTGAGGCGCAGCGTCTTTCCGGTGCTCGAATTGGGCGGCAGCGTCAGCGCCACATGGCCGGATATCGTCGGGATGGTCACCTTGCCGCCGAGGATCGCCTCGCGCAGCGAGATCGGCATCTCGATGCGGATATCGTCGCCGTCGCGTGTAAAGATCGGGTGCGGCCTGACATGCATTTCGATCAGCGCGTCGCCAGCCGGGCTGCCGCCGGAACCGGGCCCGCCCTTGCCGCGCAGCCGAAGCGTCTGCCCCTCCTGCGTTCCCGGCGGAACCTGCAGGTCGAGCGTCGTCCCGTCCGGCAGCGTGATCTGCTGCTTGGAGCCGTTGACGGCATCGAGGAAATCCACTTCCATGGAGAAGTTCAAATCTCTACCCCGCGTTTGCCCGCGGCCGCGCCGGGAAAAGAAGCTCGAAAACATGTCGTCGCTCTCGCCGAAATCCGAGAAGCCGCTCGTGCTCTGGTAGCGCGTGTCCTTGCCCGGCGATGCCGCATAGTCCCGGTAGTAGTTGCGCGGCGCCTGCTCGGTGCCGGCGCCATCGATTTCCCCCTTGTCGAAGCGGGCCCGCTTTTCCTCGTCACCCAGCAGCGAATAGGCGGAAGACACCGTCTTGAACCGGTCCTCGGCACTCTTGTCGCCGGGGTTGAGGTCGGGATGGAGTTTCTTCGCAAGCTTGCGATAGGCACTCTGGATCTCTTTTTGCGTCGCGGTTTTCGCCACGCCGAGCGTTTGGTAGGGGTCGTTGGCCATTGGGCTCCCGCCACAGCGTTGTGGTGAACATGAAGATAGGTCAGCTGCGGTCCAGAGCAAGCACGGGAAGGCGCTGACGGGGGCTGAAAATATCGCTCTTTAAACCACGCAATGAGGCCGCGTGATACCGCAAAACACTCACCGCCCGTCGAACGGGTCCGCAAGTGCCGCATCCGGGCGGCTGATCGGGTATTTTGTACCGGAGACGCTGGCCGCCAGCTTCTTCGGGCCCTGCGTCTTCAACAGCGCCCGGAAGCTCGGATGCATGCCGCCGTCGGAATAGGCGCTCAGCGTCGTGCTGGCCGGCACAGAGCCGGTGATCGCCATGTCGACCTTGCGCTCTTCCGCTTCGATCCTGGCCATCGCCTGCGGTTCGAGCTGGTTGATCACCGGCGGGCAGGCCGCCAGCGGATCGGCCGGCTCGCCGCCCTCGAATTCCTTGTTGAAGACATAGCGGCGCTCGCAGACGGAAACCTTCGGCTGCCGGCGCGTCACCTCGAAGGCATCGTAGCCCTCCTTCATCGTGCGCCAGAAGGACATGTTGGGATCGCCGCGATGCAGCGCCATGTTCTTGGCCGTCATGCGGAAGGGAAAGGCCTGGACCTGAAACTTGTCCTGCCCGCCGGCCAGCGATTTCTGCACGATCGCGTAGATCTCGCCGACGCCCTGGTCGGTCATGGCGTAGCAGCCCGACGACGAGCAGGCGCCGTGCACCATCAGCGCCTCGCCGGTATAGCCGAGCGCCGATTCCAGCCGGTTGGGATAGCCGAGGTTGAAGGAGACGTAGAATTGCGAATTCGGGTTCAGCATGCCTGCCGAGACGTGATAAAAGCCTTCCGGCGCATGGCGGTCGCCGGTCTTGGTCTTCGGCCCAAGCTCCCCGGACCAGCGGCAGATCGGATAGGTCTTCAACAGCGCATAGGCGCCGGTCTTGTCGACCTTCCAGACCTCCAGCTCGCTCTCCTGCTTGAAGATGCGCACCAGCACCGGGCTTTCCGGCTTCATGCCCTTCTTCGACATCTCGGCGATCATCTTGCCGCTCAGCTTCGGCGGCGCCTGGGAGATATCGTCCAGCGCCATGCAGCCCGACAGCGCAGCCCCCAGCGCCAGCACGGCAAGTGTCCGCGACACCAGCATGCGGGCGGACGTGATGCGCTTTGCGGCCCGATGAAGGGGATGAAAACAAGTCATGGAAGCGTCTATCGCCTGAAATCGCGCCAAAGTTTTGTCGAACGGAGCATATCAGGACAATCGCCCCGATCAATGCGTGCAGAATCGGACATTGCAGTTAGCGTTCGGTTAATGCCCCTGCGCGCGGCCACGGGCAGACGCACCGCGCCTGCCCGCCACGCCTTACTGCCAGACGACGATCTTCGCCTTCGCGGGAACGCGCTGATAGAGGTCGATGACATCCTGGTTCATCAGCCGCACGCAGCCCGACGACACCGCCTTGCCGATCGATTGCCATTCCGGATTGCCGTGCAGCCGGTAGAGCGTGTCCTGGCCATTCTGGAAAATGTACAGCGCCCGGGCGCCGAGCGGGTTCTTGAGACCCGGCTCCATGCCGCCATTTGCGATCGAATATTTGGCAAGGCTCGGCTGGCGGGCAACCATTTCGTTCGGCGGCTTCCAGCGCGGCCATGGCTGGCGCCAGTGGATGACACCGTCGCCCTGCCAGGCAAAGCCCTCGCGGCCGATGCCGACGCCGTAGCGCATCGCCGTACCGCCCGGCTCGACCACATAGAGGAAACGCGACGGCGTATCGACGACGACCGTACCGGGCGCCTCGCCGGTCCGGTCGGCGACGCGCTGGCGGTAGAATTTCGGATCGATCTGCTGATAGGGAATGGCCGGGATCTGATAGCCGCCGTCCACGACCGGCCCGTACATCACCTGCAACTCGGCATCCGACGGCGGACCGATGGGCCGGGTGATCCTCGCCGGCATGGGCGCCGACCGGCCTCCCGGCATGGTGGTGGTACAGCCGGCAAGCGTGCCGGCCGCAAGGACGCCAAGAAAGCCCCGGCGGGAGAAACTGTGTTCGATCGTCATGAGCCCCATCAATCCGCTTTGATTATCCAATTCCATCCGCCGAAAACAACCGGAGGTGTTCGCCTCGGCGAGCACCGTGCATCCTGTGTCCGTCCGCGAGAATCGGAACCGCAAAGTCTTTATGACTGCAATTTCTTCGGTTTCCAACGCCATATCATGCCGCGGGCATCACGATTCCGCTCCGGTCACCATATCGTGAAGGGCCGGGCCCGGCGATATCCGCGCATGCGCGTCCTGGATGAAACATCATCCCTGCCCCGCCTCGCCGCATTCCCCGTTTTCGAGCGGAGGATCGATAGGATTTGCCTTAAATGCCAGCACCCAATTTCACCGGGATGAAACTGCGGACGGCTTAAAAATGGAACGATTGCCACTTTAAAGGGAGCGCCCGCCAAGGGTAGATCGTCGATGTCGCAGGTCATTACCATGTCAGCCACGACGGCGGCCTATGCGGCGCAAGCCATCAAGCCGTCCGCGCGCATGAGCGGCGATGGCCCGACCGACGAGGCGATCACATTGCTGTCGGCCAGGCCAAAGGACGATGCGGTCAATACCCACGCCGCGATTGCCGCCCTTCGCAGCCCGACATCGCTGTCGCTGATGCTGATGAGTTCCAACAGCCGCCTGCCGCAGGGCACGCGCGGCGAAGTGGTACGCCGCTACATGGAATTCGCACCCGATGAGCCGCGGCCTGATGACCGCGACGAGGCTTCGCACCGGGACGATAACGAAACCGGCGATTGACGCCCCACAGAATGACGGCGGCCCGGTTTCCCGCGCCGCCCACCGGGTAGAATATCGCCGGATTTACTTGTGCTTGTGCGCACCACCGGCGGCATTGCCGACGGCAAGCACGTAGCTGACCTTGCCTGCCTTGTCGAACGTCAGCGTGACCGGAATGCTGTCGCCCTCGGTAAACGGCTTCTTCACGTCCATGAACATCAGATGCAGGCCACCGCTTTCAAGCGTGACGGTTTCGCCGGCAGGAATGGCAACGCCCTGCTCCAGCTTGCGCATCTTCATCACGTCGTTCTGCATGGTCATCTCGTGCAGCTCGACGCGGCCGGCAGCCGGGCTTTCGACCGAAACGAGCATATCGCCATCGCTGCCATCGTTCTTGACGATGAAGCCACCGCCGCCGACCTTGGCGCCCGGCAGCATCGCCTTCACCGTACCGCCGGAGATCTCCAGCGCACCGGCCCTGACCGGCGCATCGGTCGTTTCCGTCATGCCGGCCATTCCAGCCATGTCGTCGTGGTGATGTCCGCCGGCCTGCGCAGGCGTCACGGTAACCGTCGGGGCCGGATGCTCCAGCGCATGGGCACTCTGGCCTTCCGCGGCGATCTGGTCCCAGACGACCTTGTCGGAAGCGCCGCAGAGCTGCGTCACCGGAAAGGCGATCTGCGTCTCCTTGTCGAAGCCCGAGATTTTGCCGTTGATCACGAAGGTGTCGTAATAGTCGTCGGACAGGTTGCCGTTCTTCCAGCGGATTTCCAGCGGGCCGGCGGTGACGCTCTTGCCGTGATTGTCATAGCTCTTCCGGTAGTCGCCCTTGATGATCTCAAGCTCCCAGCCGGCCTTGGGCTGCGGCTTGGCGAAAACGAACCCCTCCGGCAGTTTGACCTGTACTTCCGTGGTCGCCTTGCCGTCGCAGCCGTGCGGGATCTGCAGCACGGCATTGAAGCTGCTTTCGGAGGCAACCTCGTCCTGTTGGAAAGACGCATGGGCATGGGCGGTGGCGGTTGCGCCAAGCGAAAATGCGAGCGCAAGAATTGTGGTTCTGGTCTGTGTCATCGATCTGTCTCCGGACCGGTCTTGCCAGCATCGGCAAGACGGTCAACGCCGCGTCAACGGCTGAAATGCTCTGAAAAACGTGAATCGCCGAAGCGACGATGTCAGAGCGAGAGCGGAGGTGCGCGCGACGGCGGCAGGCTGCGCGGATGCGAAACGAAAAGCAGAGGAAAATCAGGCTTGTCCGAGATCAGCGCTGCTAACCGGATGACAAGATAGCTTTCACCGGGCGGTGCCGGCAAAAGCACCGACGCGGCCAGCCGGCAATAATCGCAAACCGGTGCCAGCCCCTCGTGCGAGGAACCGTGGCCTTTGCCGTCGACACCATCCAGCCCGAAGCAGATATCGCCGATCGAACCGTCCGGCAGCCTATAGTCCGCTGCCATCTCCGGGGTGATCTGCCGGGCGAAGGCCGGCTGGTGCGCAAACGACAGGAACAGCAGCGCCAGCGCTGAAAGCACCCGCACCGCACCCCACATATGTCGCCCGGCTCCCGCCATCATCCTCTCCGTCTCGGAGAATTGCGTTATCCCCTCACCGGCAAAAAAGCAAAGGCTGTTTTTCCGCGCCGAGCCACCGAGCTGAAACAGCGACGACAAAAATCTGTTCGGACGCGACATTTTGGGCTTGCCAAGCCGCGGGCATCGCCGTTATCTGAAATCGATCTTGTTGGGAGAATCCGGTTCATACCGGTGCCGAAGGAGCAACCGCCCCGGAAACTCTCAGGCCAATGGACCAGCAAGGTGCCGGTAGGACTCTGGAGAGAAGCATTTCCGCTCGCCGAAGGGATAACAATCTCAGGCAAAGGGACAGAGGGGGCTCGAGGAAACGACGCACGAAATGCGCCGTGGAGATGAGCCGGCGCCTGTGCGCCAGACCTGGAGACCGGATTTGGACGATCATTCCCCTTTGAAACAGACGCCGCTGCATGCGCTGCACGTGTCGCTCGGTGCCCGCATGGTGCCGTTTGCCGGCTATGACATGCCGGTGCAATATCCGGCCGGTGTCATGAAGGAGCATCTTCATACCCGCTCCGCTGCCGGATTGTTCGATGTCTCCCATATGGGCCAGATCATCCTCAAGCCAAAATCCGGGCGAATCGAAGACGCAGCCCTTGCGCTGGAAACGCTGGTGCCGGTCGATGTGCTGGGCCTCGCTGAAGGCCGCCAGCGTTACGGGCTTTTCACCAATGACACGGGCGGCATTCTCGACGACCTGATGATTGCCAATCGCGGCGACCATCTCTTTCTCGTCGTCAATGCATCCTGCAAGGACGAAGACTTCGCGCATCTGCAAAAGAACCTCGGCGGGACCTGCGATCTCACCCTGCTCGATGATCGCGCACTGATCGCTCTGCAAGGGCCGCGGGCCGAATGCGTTCTGGCCGAACTCTGGGCCGATATCGCCACCATGCGCTTCATGGACGTCGCCGAAGCCGAGCTGCACGACGTGCCCTGCATCATTTCGCGCTCCGGCTATACCGGCGAGGACGGTTTCGAGATCTCCATTCCTGCCTCCTCTGCGGAAGATGTCACACGCCGGATCCTCGAGCACCCCGATGTCATGCCGATCGGTCTTGGCGCGCGCGATTCCCTGCGTCTCGAAGCCGGGCTGTGTCTCTACGGAAACGACATCGATACCGGAACGACGCCAGTTGAGGCTGCGCTCGAATGGGCGGTGCAGAAAGCCCGCCGGACGGATGGTGCGCGCGCAGGCGGCTTCCCCGGTGCTGATATCATCCTGCGCCAGCTCGCCCATGGTGCCGGGCGCCGCCGTGTCGGCCTGAAGCCGGAAGGCAAGGCGCCGGTGCGCGGCGGCGCACCGCTTTTTGCCGATGCCGAGGGAAAATCTCCCATTGGCACCGTAACCTCTGGCGGTTTTGGCCCGAGCGCCGATCATCCCGTCGCCATGGGCTATGTCGATACCGCCCATACCGCCAATGGCACCCCAGTTTTCGCCGAGGTGCGCGGAAAATATCTGCCCGTCACCATCGCCGCCCTGCCCTTCGTGACCCCGACCTACAAACGCTGATCTGGAGCTGAACCCCATGCTGAAATTTACCGACGAACATGAATGGCTGAAAATCGAGGGTGATGTCGCAACGGTCGGCATTACCGCCCATGCCGCCGAACAGCTCGGCGACCTGGTTTTCGTGGAACTTCCCGAAACCGGATCGAACCTCGACAAGGGCGCAACCGCTGCCACCGTCGAATCCGTCAAGGCGGCGTCCGACGTCTATTGTCCGCTGGATGGCGAGATCACCGAGACCAATCAGGCGATCGTCGACGATCCGTCGCTGGTCAACAGCGATCCGCAAGGGGCCGGCTGGTTCTTCAAGCTGAAGCTTTCCGATCCGTCCGCCGTCAACGCCCTTCTGGACGAAGCCGCCTACAAGGAGCTGATCGCCTGATGAGCATGCCGAAAGACTTCACCTTCACCGACTACCAGCCCTATGATTTCGCCAACCGGCGTCATATCGGCCCCTCGCCCGACGAAATGGCCGAGATGCTCAAGGTCATCGGCTATCCCAATCTCGATGCCATGATCGACGACACCGTTCCGCCGTCGATCCGCCAGAAGACCCCGCTCGCCTGGGGCGCTGCCATGACCGAGCGCGAAGCGCTCGACAAGATGCGTGAGACGGCCAACCGCAACAGGAAGCTCGTCTCGCTGATCGGCCAGGGTTATTACGGGACGATCACGCCACCGGTCATCCAGCGCAACATTCTCGAAAACCCGGCCTGGTATACGGCCTATACGCCCTACCAGCCGGAAATCAGCCAGGGCCGGCTCGAAGCGTTGCTCAACTACCAGACCATGGTCTGCGACCTGACCGGCCTCGACGTCGCCAATGCGTCGCTGCTCGACGAAGCAACCGCTGCCGCCGAAGCCATGGCGATGGCCGAGCGTGTGTCTAAATCCAAGGCAAAAGCCTTCTTCGTTGACGAGAATTGCCACCCGCAGACGATCGCCCTGCTCAAGACCCGCGCCGAGCCGCTCGGCTGGTCGATTGTCATCGGCAACCCGTTTGCCGATCTCGATCCGGTCGATGTCTTCGGCGCAATCTTCCAGTATCCCGGCACCTACGGCCATGTTCACGATTTCACCGGCCTGATCGCACGGCTGCACCAGACCGGCGCCATCGCCACGGTCGCGGCCGATCCCTTGGCACTGGCGCTCCTCAAGTCGCCGGGCGAAATGGGTGCCGATATCGCCATCGGCTGCACCCAGCGCTTCGGCGTGCCGGTCGGCTATGGCGGCCCGCACGCCGCCTATATGGCCGTCAAGGATGCCTACAAGCGCTCCATGCCGGGCCGCCTTGTCGGCGTCTCTGTCGACAGCCGCGGCAACCGGGCCTACCGCCTGTCGCTGCAGACCCGCGAGCAGCATATCCGCCGCGAAAAGGCCACGTCGAATATCTGCACCGCACAGGTGCTTCTCGCCGTCATGGCGTCGATGTACGCCGTCTTCCACGGCCCCAAGGGCATCAAGGCGATCGCCCAGAGCGTTCATCAGAAAGCCGTCCTGCTGGCGCTCGGCCTGGAAAAGCTCGGCTTCAAGGTCGAGCCGGATACCTTCTTCGATACGATCACCGTCGATGCCGGCAAGCTCCAGGGCATCATCCTGAAGACGGCCGTTGCCGAAGACGTCAACCTGCGCCGGATCGGCACCACGAAGATCGGCATCAGCCTTGACGAGCGCTCGCGGCCGGTGACGCTCGAAGCCGTCTGGCGGGCCTTCGGCGGCGATTTCACCGTCGAAGATTTCGAGGCCGGCTATCGCCTGCCGGAATCTCTTCTGCGCACCAGCGAATACCTGACGCATCCGATCTTCCATATGAACCGGGCGGAAAGCGAGATGACCCGCTATATCCGCCGGCTGTCGGACCGGGATCTGGCGCTCGACCGCTCGATGATCCCGCTCGGCTCCTGCACGATGAAGCTCAACGCGACAGCCGAAATGCTGCCGATCACCTGGCCGGAATTCTCCGAAATCCATCCCTTCGTGCCCGCCGATCAGGCCGAAGGCTATCGCCACATGATCACCGACCTCAGCCAGAAGCTTTGCCAGATCACCGGTTATGATGCGGTTTCCATGCAGCCGAACTCGGGTGCGCAGGGCGAATATGCCGGGCTTCTGACGATCCGTGCCTATCACCTTACCAATGGCGACGATCATCGTGACGTCTGCCTGATCCCGACCTCGGCGCACGGCACCAACCCGGCGTCGGCCCAGATGGCCGGCATGAAGGTCGTCGTCGTCAAGGTTAGCGACAATGGCGATATCGACATGGAAGATTTCCGAGCAAAAGCAGAGCAGTATGCGGAAAACCTCTCGTGCTGCATGATCACCTATCCGTCGACGCATGGCGTCTTTGAGGAAAATGTCCGCGAGGTCTGCGACATCGTCCATAAGCATGGCGGTCAGGTTTATCTCGACGGGGCCAACATGAACGCCATGGTCGGCCTCGCCCGTCCCGGCGATATCGGCTCCGACGTCAGCCACCTCAACCTGCACAAGACCTTCTGCATCCCGCATGGCGGCGGCGGCCCGGGCATGGGCCCGATCGGCGTCAAGGCGCACCTGGCGCCCTACCTGCCCGGCCATCCGGAAACCGACGGCGGCGAAGGTGCCGTCTCGGCTGCTCCCTTCGGCTCGGCCTCCATCCTGCCGATCTCCTGGAGCTACTGCCTGATGATGGGCGGCGAAGGCCTGACGCAGGCAACCAAGGTGGCGATCCTCAACGCCAACTACATCGCCGCACGGCTGAAGGGCGCCTATGATGTGCTCTACAAGTCGGCCAAGGGCCGCGTCGCGCATGAGTGCATCGTCGATACCCGCCCACTGGTCGAAAGCGCCGGCGTCACCGTCGATGACGTCGCCAAGCGCCTGATCGACTGCGGCTTCCATGCGCCGACGATGAGCTGGCCGGTCGCCGGCACGCTGATGATCGAGCCGACGGAATCGGAAACCAAGGCCGAGCTCGACCGCTTCTGCGATGCCATGCTGGCGATCCGCGCCGAAGCGCAGGCAATCGAGGACGGCAAGATGGACCGGGTGAACAATCCGCTGAAGAACGCCCCGCATACGGTGGAAGACCTTGTCGGCGATTGGGATCGCCCCTATTCGCGCGAACAGGCCTGCTACCCGCCGGGCGCCTTCCGCGTCGACAAATACTGGTCACCGGTCAACCGCGTCGATAACGTCTATGGCGACCGCAACCTCGTCTGCACCTGCCCGCCGCTTGAGGATTATGCCGAGGCGGCCGAATAGCGTGAAACACGAGTGGCGCGCATGACGAAATGCGCGCCACCCAGATCATTATTGGCGGCAATCCGGTCGTCACCCGGTTTCCCAAGCGTGTCCTACATGCCACCGGATTGCCGCATGTCCGGAAGGGTCAGGACGAACCGCGCACCGTGCGTGAATGTCGTGTCGAGCTCGATGGCACCGTTGTGGCTCTCGGCAATCCGTTTTGCCAGCGCCAGGCCGATGCCGGTCCCCTGATAGACGGCTTCATCCCTGTGCAGGCGCTGGAAGACATCGAAAATCTTCTTTGAAAACCGCGGATCGATACCGATGCCGTTGTCCTGAAAATAGACCCGGATCGCGTCCTCGTCCTGTTCGGCATAAATCCTGATAAGAGGGCTGACGTCCTCCCTGCGGTATTTGATGGCATTGCCGATCAGGTTCTGACAAAGGCGCTTGAGCAATTCGGGATCGCCCTTCACCTGCGGCAAAGGCGAAAATTCGATGCTGGCTTCGGCTTCGCGGATGAAGCTGTCGAGATTGAGGATCGCATCGGAAATCACGTCGGACAGCGATACGGTCTGCCAGTTGCCGATCTGGTCGGCGATCTGGGCATAGTCGAGAAGACTGTCGATCAACCGGTCCATCCGCCCGGCGCTCTGACGCAGATGCCCGGCGTAGAGCGGAACGTCTGCGAGATTTCCGTTGGCGACATCCTCGCTGATCATTTCGGAAAACATCGACATGTGGCGCAGCGGCGCCTTCAGGTCATGCGAAACGGTTCCGGTGAACTGATTGAGGGCCTCGTTCTTGCGCCGGAGTTCGGCGCTCTGCTGGGCGATCCGGGCCTGTTGCCGCTTCAATTCCGTGATGTCGCGTCCGACGGTGATATATTCGATCAGTTTGTGTCCGTCGTAGATGGCCATGTTCGACCAGAAGATCCAGAAGTCGCTGCCATCGGCCAAATACCGGCGCTGTTCACGGGTGACCATCGGGGTCTCTGGAGAAAGACTGCCGAGAATCTGCGCGAGCCGCGCTCGATCGTTTTCGGGAACGAAATCCAGGCATAGCCGACCGATCAGGGCCTCGTCCGGCAAGCCGATGAACTGGGCGAACCGCTCGTTGACGAAGGTATATTTCAAATCCCCGGAAATACGGGTGATGAAGTCAGGGATGTTCTGGACCAGCGTGTAATATTCCAGCCGCTGCCGGTCCAGCGCCAGCTCTGCTTCCTTCAGTTCGGTCACGTCGATCAGCAGCATGACGGTATTGCCGTCCACAGCTTTCAGGCTCTCGACCTGCAGCCACCGCCCATCGGCGGAAGGAAAAACCTGCGCCCTACCGCCCGGATGGCGAAAGTCCTCGAGCCGGCTTTCGATCCATGCCGCAGCATCCGGCGAGCCCGCCGTCACAAAAGGATCGCTGCCGGATTCGTGCACTGCCACGAGGATTTCCTGCGCGGTCATGCCGGCCTGAAGACCGTGACCGGCCGTACCGAGCATCCGGCGATAGGCTTCATTGAAAGCGATGATTTTTTCGTGCCCGTCAAAAATGGCAAACCCTTCGGGGATCGCCTGCAGGGCTGCATTGAGCATGTCGGCCGTTTTCTTTCGCTCCCTGTCGAGCGCGAGAATATCGGAGATATCGTGCACGACGCCGATAAAGCCCTGCACCGCGCCGTCGTCCCCGATCACCTCGGTCAGGCGAAGGCGGGCGGAAAATATCGAGCCGTCCTTGCGGCTATACTGATAGACGCCCTCGGAAACGGCATCGCCGGCGGACTTGCCCAGATCCCGGCTGAGGCATGCTTCATAGTCCGCGTCCGAGGCATAGAGTATCCGCGCCGGCAGACCGCCGATCTCGGCTGGTGTGTAACCGAACTGCCTGGAGGTCGCAGAATTGGCTCCAATAATGATCCGCCCGGAATCGACGATGACCACAGGATCGGGAAAGCTGTCGTAAAGAGCCTGGACGAAATGTTTCTGCGCAATCGGCATCGCGATACCCGATCCATGCCCCAGCCGCCTTTTGTCAGCACGGCATAAAAACAGAAAAAGAGACTGGCGCAAACCAATCTCTTTCCGAATGCGCAAGATGTGACCGCGCCATGGCGGCGGAACCGTTAGCCGGCTCGCACGACCGCATCGCCCTTCGCTGCCAGAGCTGCAAGGTCCGCGGGCTTCAATTCGACGGATTCGCCGCAGCCGCAGGCCGATGTCTGGTTCGGGTTGTTGAAGGTAAAGCCCGAGCGCAGGGTCGTGACCTCGAAATCCATCCGGGTTCCAAGCAGGTAGAGAACAGCTTCGGGAGCGACCCAGACCTTGGCGCCCTGATGCTCGACCAGATCGTCTTTCGGGTTGGCTGTGCTCACCAGATCGATGGCATATTCCATGCCAGCGCATCCGCCCTTCTTGATCCCGACACGAATGCCTTCGGCCTCGCCACCGGCATTCTCGACGATCGCCTTGACGCGGCCTGCCGCCGCATCGCTCAAACTCATGACTGCAAAGCCCATCGGCCATTCTCCTTATGCGACCAGGTTCAAGGCCTGACGCTTTCCGAGTCCAGAATGTAATGCGTGGCGGTTAAGGGATCAATACGCGATCAGTACCAGCCGACGGCAACCTGCGCCTCTTCCGACATGCGGTCGGGTGTCCACGGCGGATCGAAGGTCATCGACACCTCGACGCCGGAGACACCTTCGACGGCACCCACGGCGTTTTCCACCCAGCCCGGCATTTCGCCGGCCACCGGGCAGCCGGGCGCGGTCAGCGTCATGGCGATCTTGACCATGCGATCGTCTTCGATATCGATCTTGTAGATCAGCCCGAGTTCGAAAATATCGGCCGGGATTTCCGGGTCGTAGACGGTCTTCAGTGCCGAAATGACGTCATCGCTAAGCCGGGCGAGTTCGTCCGCCGGAATGGCGGAATGAACGATCCCTTCGCGGACGTCGATCTTGTCTTCAGTCGTATCAAGGCTCATCAGACTATCCTTACGCAAAGAATTTGCGGGCTTGGTCGAGCGCGTCGGCAAGCACATCCACCTCGGCCCGCGTATTGTAGAGCCCGAAGGATGCACGGCATGTGGAGGTCACGCCGAAGCGTTTCAAGAGCGGCTGGGCGCAATGTGTGCCGGCCCTGACCGCCACCCCGGCCCGATCGATCACCATCGAGACGTCATGCGCGTGGATTCCTTCCAGTTCGAAGGAGAAGATACCACCTTTGCCGGGCGCCGTCCCGATGATGCGCAGCGAGTTGATCGACGACAGACGCTCGTGCGCATAGGCGGCCAGATCCGCTTCATGGGCGGCGATCGCCGCGCGGCCGACATTGTCCATGTAGTCCAGCGCATAACCAAGGCCGATCGCCTGGACGATCGGCGGCGTTCCGGCTTCGAAACGGTGCGGCGGATCATTGTAGGTGACGCCATCCTGCGTCACCTCGACGATCATCTCGCCGCCGCCCATGAAGGGGCGCATTTCCTTGAGGCGGTCCGTCTTGCCGTAGAGCACTCCGATGCCGGACGGGCCGTAGAGCTTGTGGCCGGTCATGACGTACCAGTCGCAATCGATGTCCTGAACATCGACCGGCATGTGAACGGCAGCCTGGCTGCCGTCGATCAGCACCGGAATGCCACGCTCGCGGGCGATGCGGCAGATTTCCTTGACGGGAACGACGGTGCCCAGCGCATTCGACATATGGGTAATGGCGATCAGCCTGGTCTTGTCCGTCAGGCATTTGACGAAATCGTCGATATGGAACACGCCCTGATCGTCGACCGGCGCCCAGACCAGCTTGGCACCCTGGCGCTCGCGGATGAAATGCCACGGCACGATATTGGAATGGTGCTCCATGATCGAGATGACGATTTCGTCATCCGCGCCGATCTTCGGCATGCCGTAGCCGTAGGCCACCGTGTTGATCGCCTCGGTTGAGGATTTGGTGAAGACGATATTGTCGACCGAGGGGGCGTTCAGAAAGCGGCGCACCTTTTCGCGTGCGGCCTCATAGGCATCCGTCGCGGCATTCGACAGGAAATGCAGGCCGCGATGAACGTTGGCATATTCGTTGGAATAGGCATGGCTGACGGCGTCGATGACCACCTGCGGCTTCTGCGCCGAGGCGCCGTTATCGAGATAGACGAGCGGCTTGCCGTAGACGGTCCGCGACAGGATCGGAAAATCCCTGCGGATCGCTTCGACGTCATAGGCGGGCACCGGCACCGTGTGTTCCATGTCCATTATCCAATCAGGCGTGCTTCTCGAGCCACGTTGCGATGATCGCTTCCAGCGGCTCGGTCACCGTCTCGTCTTCCAGCTCCTCGACGATCTCGTCGACAAAGGCGTTGACCAGCATGGCCCGCGCCTTGTTTTCCGGAATGCCGCGGGCACGCAGGTAGTAGAGATGCGTCGGGTTGATATCGATGACGGTGGCGCCGTGGCCGCACTGAACGTCGTCGGCAAAGATTTCCAGCTCGGGCTTCGCCGAAAAATCGGCGTCGTCGGAGAGCAGCAGCGTGTTGCACGCCATCTTCGCGTCGGTCTTCTGCGCGTCGGGAGCAACCCGGATCTGGCCCTGGAACACGCCCTTGGCGCGGTCGAACAGCACGTTACGGATGACTTCCGTCGATGTCGTGTTCGGTACGTCGTGACCGAGTGTGAAGGTCACGTCGGTGTGCGTTTCGCCGCCAAGCAGATTGATGCCGCGCAGTTTGAAGTCGGCGCCTTCGCCGGTGGTGACGCCGTGGACTTCCTGACGCACCAGCTTGCCGCCGGCATTGATGACGAACAGCCTGAGCTTGGCATTGGTGCCGAGATCGAAATTGACCTGGGCGAGATGGCTGTCGCTGGCCCCCTGCTGCTGCAGGATGATCCAGGTGATCTCGGCCTCGTCATCGAGAATGAGATCGCTGACCACAGTCACGAGGCTGGCGCCATCGCTGACCGAGAGATGGCGCTCGATGACCGTTGCCTTCGAATTGGCGCCGAAGGTGACCGGGAAGCGCGAATGGCTCTGACCGGCGCTCTGCACCAGCTGAAGTTCGAGCGGTCGTTCGAGTTCGGTGCCTTCCGGCACCTCGATTTCGAAGCCGTCGCGCACGAAGCTGCCGTTGATGCGGCCGATGGCATCTTCCTGGTCGCGTTCGACGAGATCTGCGGCGGCAACGCCGTCGATCAGGCTTTCGCGGTAGGTCCGCACATTGATGCCGGCCGGTGCGCCCTTGGCGTCGGCCTTGCCGTTGAGGACCGTCAGCACGGACGAGCCGGCGACCAGCGGATCGACCTTTTCGGCAAACGCTGTCGGGTCAAACGCCGGAACAGCACGCAACAGCGCACGCAGGTCGGTATAGTGCCAGGATTCGACCCGCCGTGTCGGCAGGCCCTGCTTCTTCAGGTCGGCCAGCAAAGTGTCGCGGGCCGACAGCACGGCGCCTTCGCCGGGCAGATCGCCGATCTCGGCGGTATAGGCATCGACAAGGGCCGTCTCGGCGGCCGTCATCGTGATTGCCGTTTGCATGTTCATCCCTGGCACTCCTCAGGCCGCCGCATCGATGATGTCGGCATACCCATTGGCTTCGAGGTCAAGCGCCAGCGACTTGTCGCCGGACTTGATGATCTGTCCCTTGTAAAGAACATGGACGCTATCCGGCACGATATATTCGAGCAGGCGCTGATAGTGGGTGATGACGATCACCGCACGATCAGGCGAACGCAATGCGTTGACGCCGTCCGAAACGATCTTCAGCGCGTCGATATCGAGACCGCTGTCGGTTTCGTCCAGCACGCAAAGCTTCGGCTCCAGCAGCGCCATCTGCAGGATTTCGGCGCGCTTCTTCTCGCCGCCGGAAAAACCGACATTGAGGGGGCGCTTGAGCATATCCGGGTTGATCTGCAGCTTGGCGGCAGCTTCCTTGACGCGGCGGATGAAATCCGGCGTCGAAAGCTCGTCTTCGCCGCGATACTTGCGCTGCTCGTTGAGCGCCACCTTGAGGAACTGCATGGTGGCGACACCCGGGATTTCGACCGGATACTGGAACGCAAGGAAGATCCCCTTGGCGGCGCGCTCGGACGGGTCGAGTTCGAGAATGCTCTCGCCGTTGTAAAGGATATCGCCTTCGGTCACTTCGTAATCGCTGCGGCCCGAGAGGATGTAGGACAGCGTCGACTTGCCGGAGCCGTTCGGGCCCATGATGGCCGCCACTTCGCCGGCTTTCACAGTCAGGTTCAGACCACGAATGATCTCGGTGCCGTCTTCGGCGATGCGGGCATGGAGGTTTCTGATTTCAAGCATGTAAATCTTCCTAGCGTATCGGCTCGAATATGCGGGCGAGCCTTTCAAACGTGGCCTCTCGGCCTGCTGTGTTTTCAATCCGAAGGCAGGAACTGCTGAGTTACCGCAATCGATCCAACGATATTGCGATTAAACTCTTCCAGTTCCTCCGCCGGTACCCAAAGCTCTTCATGTTCGCGACCGCCAACAATCTTTCGATCGAATTTGGCGGCATATTCGGCATTCACTTCGAACCGCGTCACATAGCCATGCCGGGATCCTGTTTTTGTATTCCAGTCCCGAGCAATCTGCGCCGCATAACCTTCATTCGTGACCGGATAGAAAATCGGCTGATCCGGCAAACGTGGCGGGAAAGCTTTCCAACCAGCAGTTTCTATCAGCTCAAGTTCCTCCAACCCCACAGGTCGAAACAGAACAATCGTCGCATCTGACATCGTTAGCCCACAGAGCCTTCCAGCGAAATCCCGATCAGCTTCTGCGCTTCGACCGCGAATTCCATCGGCAGTTCCTGGATGACTTCCTTGACGAAGCCGTTGACGATCAGCGCGATCGCCGCTTCCGTCGGAATGCCACGCTGCAGGCAGTAGAACAGCTGGTCCTCGGAAATCTTCGACGTCGTCGCCTCATGCTCGAACTGCGCCGAGGAGTTGCGCGCCTCGATATAGGGCACGGTATGCGCACCGCACTTGTCGCCGATCAGCAGGCTGTCGCACTGGGTAAAGTTGCGGGCGTTCTCCGCCTTGCGGTGGGTCGAGACCTGACCGCGATAGGTGTTCTGCGAAACGCCGGCCGCGATCCCCTTGGAGACAATGCGGCTCGACGTGTTCTTGCCGAGATGGATCATCTTGGTGCCGCTGTCGATCTGCTGGTGACCGTTGGAGACGGCGATCGAATAGAATTCGCCGCGCGAACCATCGCCGCGCAGAATGCAGGACGGGTATTTCCAGGTGATCGCCGAGCCGGTTTCGACCTGCGTCCACGAAATCTTCGAGTTCTTGCCACGGCAATCGCCGCGCTTGGTGACGAAGTTGTAGATGCCGCCCTTGCCGTTCTTGTCGCCCGGATACCAGTTCTGGACGGTCGAATACTTGATCTCGGCATCGTCAAGAGCCACCAGTTCGACCACCGCCGCATGCAGCTGGTTTTCGTCGCGCTGCGGCGCCGTGCAGCCTTCGAGGTAGGAGACATAGGCATTGTCTTCGGCAATGATCAGCGTGCGCTCGAACTGGCCGGTGCCCTTTTCGTTGATCCGGAAATAGGTCGACAGTTCCATCGGGCAGCGAACGCCCTTCGGCACGAACACGAACGAGCCGTCGGTGAATACGGCCGAGTTCAGCGTCGCATAATAGTTGTCGGTCGTCGGAACGACGGTCCCGAGGTATTTCTTCACGAGATCGGGATGCTCGCGGATGGCTTCCGAGATCGACATGAAGATAACGCCGGCCTTCTTCAGCTCTTCCTTGAAGGTCGTCACGACCGAAACGGAATCGAACACGGCATCGACGGCAATCCGCGACGTCTTCACGCCGGCCAGGATTTCCTGCTCGCGCAAGGGAATGCCGAGCTTTTCGTAGACCTTCAGAAGCTCCGGATCGACATCATCGATCGACGTCGGGCCCGGCGTGCTCTTCGGAGCCGCATAGAAGGAGATTTCGTTGAAATCGATCTTCGGATAGCTGACCCGCGCCCAGTTCGGCTCTTCCAGCGTCAGCCAGCGCCGATACGCTTCCAGACGCCATTCGAGCATCCAGTCCGGTTCGTTCTTCTTTGCCGAAATGAAGCGGATGATCTCTTCGGACAGGCCCTTGGGGGCCTTGTCCATTTCGATCATGGTCTCAAATCCGTATTTGTACTGGTCCACATCGATCAGGGCGACCTGATCGATTGTTTCCTGCACAGCAGCCATGTCGTTCTCCAATCTCGCCGGATCCAAGGTCCGGCAGCTTGTCAGTACGATACAATGTTCGTTGTATCGCCTATGTAGTGGGCTTTAGGGGCATTTTCACCCCGTTTGCCAAGTGGAAAATTCAATTTCCGCCATTTTATTCACCGTCAGGCGGCCGCACCTGAAAGCCTGCGCCGCGCCGCGATCCTTGCAAAGACATCTGCGCATCGATCGATCTCGGCCGATGTCGTCGACGGTCCGATCGAAATACGCAAGGCACCGTGCCGGGGATCATGCCCCATCGCCGACAGCACATAGCTCTGGCCGACCTTGCCGGACGAGCAGGCAGAACCCGCCGAAAGGGCCACCCCTTCGAGATCGAAGGCGATCTGTCCGGTCTCGGATTTGAGGCCCGGCAGCGTGAAGAAACATGTATTGCCGATGCGCTCGATGTCGCGGCCATGGATGATGACGTCCGGTGCCGCTGCGATCATCGCCGCCTCCAGCCGGTCACGCATCGCCGACACGGCGGCGATCCGCTGCTCGAGACCGTCAACGGCAGCCTGCGCCGCCGCGCCAAATCCGGCGATCGCGGCGGGGTTTTCCGTGCCCGAACGATGGCCCTTCTCTTGGCCGCCGCCACGGATCAGCGCCGCCGGCATCAGAATTTCGCCACGCGCAACCAGCGCGCCGCCACCCTTGGGGCCGCCGATCTTGTGTGACGAGACGATCAGGAAATCCGCCCCGAGATCTTCGATCGACAACGGCAAACGCCCGGCAGCCTGCACGGCATCAACGACGAGAAGACCGCCCACTGCCTTGACGAGACGCGAGACGTCGGCAATCGGCTGGACGATGCCCGTTTCGTTATTGGCAAGCATGACGGCGACCATCGGCAGGCCGGATTGACGGTCATGCGCCGCCAGTGCCGCTTCGAGGGCCGCAAGGTCGATGGTGCCGGCGGATGTCACGGCAATTTCGCTGATGTCGTCCTTGCCGAAACGGCCACCCTCGCGAATGGCGGGATGCTCGATCGCCGAGATATAAAGGCGGCCGATCGTCAGCGGCGTCTTGCCCATGCGGAAATCCGGTGTCAGCACCCAATTGGCTGCCTCGGTCGCCCCGCTGGTGAAAATCACACTGGCCGGCTGGGCGCCGCAAAGGGCCGCGACATCCCGCCTGGCATTTTCGATCAGTGTGCGGATTTTGCGGCCTTCGCCGTGAACCGACGACGGGTTACCGGCAAGATCAAGCGCGGACAGGCATGCCGCACGCGCTGCCGGCAGCAGCGGCGCAGTGGCGTTCCAATCCATATAGATGCGCTCTTCTTTCATGGTCCCTTGCCAAAGAATGCCCGGTTGCCATGTTAAAGGCAGCGGCCGGTGCATTTTCCTTGAAATTTTCGCTTCGCTTGCCGTAAGAGACGACACTCGCCACGGAAAGCCCGTGTCAAAGTTTTGAATGGTTCTAAACTGCGTTCTAAAAAAGCTGAGTGCTTTCGTCAAGACTGCTTAGCTTCGGAAACGTTTTTTAATGCCATAAACATGCCCGGAGAGCCAATGCCCGAAATTATCTTCAACGGACCCGCCGGTCGCCTCGAAGGCCGTTACCAGCCGTCCAAGCAGAAGAATGCCCCGATTGCCATCGTCCTGCATCCGCATCCGCAATTCGGCGGCACGATGAACAACCAGATCGTCTACCAGCTGTTCTACATGTTCCAGAAGCGCGGCTTTACCACGCTCCGCTTCAATTTCCGCTCGATCGGCCGCAGCCAGGGCGAATTCGACCACGGCGCCGGCGAGCTGTCCGACGCTGCCTCGGCGCTGGACTGGGTGCAGAGCATGCATCCGGATTCCAAGAGCTGCTGGGTTGCCGGCTATTCGTTCGGCTCGTGGATCGGCATGCAGCTTCTGATGCGCCGCCCGGAGATCGAAGGCTTCATGTCGATCGCGCCGCAGCCCAACACCTACGATTTCTCGTTCCTGGCGCCCTGCCCTTCGTCCGGCCTGATCATCAACGGCGATCTCGACAAGGTAGCGCCGGAAAAGGATGTCAACACGCTGGTCGACAAGCTGAAGGCCCAGAAGGGTATCCTGATCACCCACAAGACCGTGCCGGGTGCCAATCACTTCTTCAACGGCCAGGTCGACACGCTGATGGCCGAATGCGAGGATTATCTCGACCGGCGGCTGAACGGTGAATTGACGCCGGAACCGGCGGCAAAGCGCATCCGCTAATATCCGTTGATATCCATGCGAAAAGGCCGGTCATTCCGGCCTTTTTCTATTGCGCATCGATTGTATCAGGCCTGTGCCTGCCATTCTTCCGGGCCTGTTGCCGTTGCACGGCGCATCCGGTTGACGCGGTTACGGCCACTGTTCTTGGCATCGTAAAGAGCTGCGTCCGCCCCGTTGATGGCATCGGCAATCGAATCCTCCCCCGCCGCAAGCGCACAGACGCCAAAGCTCGCCGTCAGCCGGACCGTATCCGGCAAGCCCGGAAACGCCAGCGCCGAAAAGCTGTTGCGCAGGCCTTGTGCGAAAAGATAGCCGGTCGTCTCGCCGGTCGACGGCAGGAAGATCGCGAACTCCTCGCCGCCGAAACGCGCGCAGATCGCCTCCGGCGGCGCGTGCTCCTTCAGCATCCGGCCGAGCGATACGATGACCTGGTCGCCGGCGGTATGCCCATAGGTGTCGTTCACGGCCTTGAAGTGGTCGAGGTCGCAGAGAATGATGCAATGCGGATAGGCCGGAACGGGGCGCGACAGGATCCGGCTCACGTGCCCGTTGAAGCCACGCCGGTTGAAAAGCCCCGACAGCGGATCGATTTCCGAATTCGCCCTGGCATCGTCCATGATCTCGACGACGATGACGGCCAGCAGTGTCAGTCCTGTCGAGACGACCAGCACGGCGCTCAGGCTTTGCGAAACCAGCGCATAGGTGCTGGCAAGATAGGCCTGCGCCGTTGCGCCGCCGCTGAATTCGACGGAGAAATAGATCTTGCTGGCAAAATTCGCAGCCGTGAGCAGCAGCAATCCGATCAGGATCCGGTCCGCCGTCTCGCGGCGGCCGGACCGGTAGACCGCGCCGGCACAGATCAGCTCCGCGATCGCGAACGGCAACTGGTAGCCGAGCGAATGGGAGAACGTGCCGCGTGGCAGGTCATAGATCATCAGATTGAGAGGCAGCGAAATGCCGAGAATCCCCGCCATCGCCCAAAGGTTCGACGGAACGCCATAGAGACGCCCGATGCCGACGCGAATCATCAAAATTGCGGAGAGCACGGCGCTGAACGCCCCGAAACTCGCGAGCCGGTCAAAATCGGCATAACGGATGACGACCTCGCATATCGCCGAAAGCGAGGCGACGGCGAAAGCAGCGGCAAACCAGCGTCCGGCAGACGGAATACGGCTGCGCCTGGAGATGACGAGAAAAAACGCACAGAAAAGCTGCGCTATCAGGAAATTGACCGTCAGAAGGAAAAGCGCGCCGTTCATCTCGATGTCCGTTCCGGGCGCACGCATTCTGCACGCCCCGCTCCCGTCATGCCGTACTCGCCCCATCGCGGATGGATAAGACATCGCGGCCTGACCGGAATGCTACCCGTTTCGCGCAAAAGAACCGTTAATCGGCGTTCGGACGCGCAGTCTCGCCGGGCATGTTGAGGACACCGCCGGTGACCGGTTTCGTCACGCCCGTCGTGCCGGGAAATGTCAGGGGCAGTCCTTCGAGGGAACGAACGGCGAGATAGGCCCATGCTTCCGCTTCCATGGCGTCGCCGTCCAGCCCGGCCTCTTCAGCCGCGATGACCGATGCCTGCTCCGCCAAGGCAAGCTCGGCCAGATCGCGCATGATGATCCGGTTCAGCCGCCCGCCGCCGCAGATGATATAGGTACCCGGACGCATGGACAGATGCTGCGACGATTTGAGGATGGCGGCTGCCGTTACGTAAGCAAGCGTCCGCGCGCCGTCTTCGAGGCTTGCGTCGGCACCGGCCGGCGGCGAAAAATCGTTGCGGTCGAGGGAGCGGCGCCTGGTTCCGGTAAAGAACGGGTTCGCCAGATAGCGCTCCGCCAGACCGGCAAGGACACGTCCTTCGCTGGCGATCATGCCGCCCTGGTCGTAGGGAATGCCCGCATGCGCCTCGACCCATTGATCGATCAGCGTATTGCCCGGCCCGCTGTCGAACGCGGCAACCTGCCCATCCGTGCCGACAAACGTGAGATTGGAGATGCCGCCGATATTGACGAACACCACCGGCCGCCGAGAACGCAGATTCTCCGGCAAGCCGGCAGCAAGGGCCGCATGATAGGCCGGGATCAGCGGTGCGCCCTGCCCGCCATGCACCATGTCGTTGGCGCGCATATCGTGGACGACGGTGATGCCGGTTTCACGCGCCAGCAGGGCACCATCACCGAGTTGCACGGTCAAGGCCGCGTCCGGACGGTGCAGGACCGTCTGGCCGTGGAAACCGATTACATCAATATCCGCCGCCTGCAGATTGTTTTTAATGAGGAAACCCTGCACGGCCTCGGCATGACGCAACGTCAGCTCGTTCTCGACAGCCGCCAGGCTGCCCGGCCGTTCGTCTCGCCGCGTGATCGCCTTTGCGTCCTCCAGCGCCTGCTTGAGGCGATCGCGGAACTTTGCGTCATAGGCAATCCCCTGCGCCGGGCCGCGCTCGACGACGTCACGTCCATCGGTTCGAACCAGCGCGATATCGATGCCGTCCATGCTCGTGCCGCTCATCAGCCCGATCGCCGTCTTCATTTCCGCCATGCCGAACTCAACTCCCCAGCAAACATTCCCGACGCAAACAGGTGCACTTTTCAAGAAACAGTGCTAAACGCCGCGCAAATATCCAGCAAGCACTCATTCCGATCGAAACAGCCCACCGAAAGAGACAGGTCATGTCCGAGTTCAAGTCCGATTTCCTTCACACCCTCCAGGAACGTGGCTTCATCCACCAGACGTCCGACAATGCCGGACTGGATGCACTGTTCAGCAAGGAAACCGTGACGGCCTATATCGGATTCGACCCGACGGCGCCCAGCCTGCATGCCGGCGGCCTGATCCAGATCATGATGCTACACTGGATGCAGGCGACCGGTCACCGGCCGATCTCGCTGATGGGCGGCGGCACCGGCATGGTCGGCGATCCGTCCTTCAAGGACGAGGCACGGCAATTGATGACGCCGGCCACGATCGCCTCTAACATTGCCAGCATCAAGTCGGTCTTCTCCAACTACCTGACCTATGGAGATGGACCGAAGGACGCGCTGATGATCAACAATGCCGACTGGCTGCTCGGCATCAATTATCTCGAATTCCTGCGCGACGTCGGCCGCCATTTCTCGGTCAACCGGATGCTGGCCTTCGACAGCGTCAAGACGCGCCTGGACCGTGAACAGTCGCTGTCGTTCCTTGAGTTCAACTACATGATCCTCCAGGCCTACGATTTCGTCGAGCTTTACAAGCGGACCGGCTGCCGGCTGCAGATGGGCGGATCGGACCAGTGGGGCAATATCATCAACGGCATCGACCTCGGTCACCGCATGGGCACACCGCAGCTCTATGCACTGACCTCGCCGCTATTGACCACGTCGTCGGGCGCAAAGATGGGCAAGTCCGTCAACGGCGCCATCTGGCTCAACCCGGACATGATGTCGGCCTATGATTTCTGGCAGTACTGGCGCAACACCGAGGATGCGGACGTTTTGCGCTTCCTGAAGCTCTACACCACCCTGCCGATGGACGAGATCGCACGCCTGTCGCAGCTTGGCGGCGCTGAGATCAACGAGGTCAAGAAGATCCTGGCAACCGAGATCACCGCTATGCTGCACGGCCGCGCCGCTGCGCAAGAGGCGGCGGAAACGGCACGCAAGACCTTCGAGGAAGGCGCAATTGCCGAAAACCTCCCCTCCATCGACGTACCGGCGGCAGAGCTTGAGGCCGGTATCGGTATTCTCGCGCTGTTCGTCCGTGCCGGCCTGGCGGAATCCAACGGCAAGGTGCGGCAGTTCCTGAAGGATGGTGCGGTCCGCATCAATGACACGGTGGTTAGCGACGACCGGCAGTTGATCGGCACCGGCGATGTCACCGCGGATGGCGTCGTCAAGCTGTCGCTCGGCAAAAAGAAGCACATTCTCGTGCGGCCGGCCTGATCGTCCAGCCTCTTGAGCAAGAGTTGAAACCGGCGGCGTTCCCGCCGGTTTTTTATTGGAATTCGAAGATGCTACGGAAAACGCCGGGTGCGATGATCGACAGCGGGTTGATCGTCAGGTTTGGCTTCGCAAACGGTCCCACCAGCTTGAAGGTGATCCCGAGCAATCCCCGATCCCGGCCATTGCCGAGAAGCACGCCGATCAGCGGCAATTCGCCGAACAGCCGGTTGAGCCCATAGGCCGGCATGAATGTGCCGGTCATGTCCATATTGCCGTTCTTGTCGCGCACGGTCCCCTGGAAGGTCGCACCGATATCCGTGCCGCGCACGACCCCGCCCTCGACCGCAACCGATCCGTTGTCGAGCATGACATTGGCATAACCGCGCTCGAAGCGGGCCGAACTGACGTCGATCTCCTTCTTCACCGCCTGGTTCAGGCTTCGGCCGTCACTGCCCGCCGGGGTGGAAACGATGGATTGCAACCTTGCTTCGTTCACCAGCGAGAACTTGCGGATGTCGATATTGCCGCGCCAGGAACTGCCGCCGCGATCGCGCAGTTTCAGATTGAGCAACCCGCCGCGCATGTTGCTGTAGATGTTGGCAAAGCGCGCCAGAGAGCCGGCATCGCCGCTGGTCAGTTCCAGGGTATTGTCCGCGCCACTCTTCGTCAGCTTCGCAACGACGGCCTGCCCGCTGTCGGTGATGGCGGACAGGTCGAGCGCGTCGATCTGGCTGCCTCTGGCGGTGTAATTCAGATTGAAATTGGAGAGCGTCTCGGAGTGGAACCCGGTCACCTGCTGGAGGTTTGCATCGATGACGACCCGCTTGCCGTCTCCACCACTATTGTCACCCGACGCATTGCGCTGGCTTTCGATAACCGGCCGCAAATCGGCGGAGCGGCCGCTGGCGCTGACCGAAAAGCCACCTTTCTGCCGCTTGATGTTGACCGCGTAGTCGTCGCCCTTGGTGAGCTGCACCGAAGAAAACGCACCTGAGCTCAGGCCCGACTTGTCGAGCACCAGCGCGCCGCTGGCGCCAAAACTGTCGCCGCTCAGTTTCAGGTCATCGATTTGCGTGACACCGTCTGTGGTCGAGGCGGAAAACGTCGCCTTCGCGCCGATCCCCGCGCCCTTCGCCCAGCCGATCCACGGCAGCGAAATCGACGCATTGCCGAGATCCGCCGAAACCGTATGCCGATTCTTTTCATCGATCAGGATGTCCAGCGCGACCGGCCCGCTGATAATCCCCGCAAGGCCGGGTGCCAGTTTGGCAAGCTGCCCTTCCCTGAGTGTCCCGGAAACCTCGCGCTTGCGCGCGACGGTGCTGTTTGCCCCGACAGGCTCTACCAGCGAAATATCCATTATCCCGCCATCGATGTCGGCCTTGGCATCCAGCACCGCCTGTTGCGGATCGACCCTGAGCGTGCCCTTGATGTCGGAGATCGCACGCCCGGAGATGGGCTTGTTGACGGTCACGCCATTCAGCAGCATCTGCGCCTGCCATTGCGGCGGAGGCGGGTTCTGGGCTGTCACCAGGCCGAAGCGCGCGCCCACCTGCGCCGTCATCTCGCCTGAAAAATCCTCCGGCTTGAAGGGGGTGCGCTGCAGGGCGGCGATGGGCCGGTAGCTGACAAGCTCGGCGATCGCATCGGCCTGGCCGCCGACGTCGAGTTTCATCTCGGCGATCAGCGGCTTTTCGTAGGTATTGGGGATGACGAAATTGCCGCCATTCAGCGTAGCGGAGCGTCCGGACGGGAAATAGGCCGTTCCATGCGCGATCTCGACATCGAGATACTCGCCTTTCAGCTTGAAGGCTCCCGCGGCGTCGCGCAACGGCGGGATATCGCCCGCAAGGTTAACCCGGGCGTCGGCGATGTTGAACTGGACGCTCAATTCCTCGGCATTCAGATCGATCGGGCCGACCGTCCGCGTGATTCGTCCCATCGGCAGGAAGATTTCGATCTTGCCGTCCGTCACCGTGCCGCCGAAGATATTGTTGATCACCCAGCGGCGCGCGGTCTTTCCAACCCACCACGGCCAGAGCTGTTTGACGGCCGCAGATTGGATCTTGCTGGTGAGCAGGGCAAAGCTGATCTGTGGCGAGGTATCCCCGAACGTCATGGACAGCGACCCCGCCGCCGTGCCGAGCCCGCTCGACACAGTCAGCTCGTCGAACACCAGTTGATGGGTCTCGGAGAGGAAGCGCCCCTGCGCCTTGGCATCGAAGATCAGCGGCGCCTCGGTAACGTCGACGGGCGACGAACTGGCGGACTGCAGCAGAAGATCCAGCGAAAACCCCTTCTTGCCGGCCGCCGCCGCCGGATCGAGGTCGGCAATCGCGCCGGTAAAGGGAAAGCTCGATCGGCCGACCCGCACCATCGACGGCAGGATCTCGATCCTCTCGCGGGCAAAATCATAGGTGACGTTGAGTTCGGAGGGCTTGAGTTCCGACGAAAAGCCGCCAGCGTCAAAGACGCCTTCGGCGGACCGGCCGTTCAAGCGCAACGTCGGCACCGTACCCTCGGCACCACGTGTCGCCGTGATGTTCAGATCGGCGCTGCTCCTGATCCCGAACGCAGGCTCCGTCCCGGTCTCATCGCGGTAAAGGAAAGCCGACAGCGGCAGGCTGTCGGCGGCACCGTTGAGGCTCATCACCCGGTCATTCTGCCTGTCGGCGCGAAGATGCAGTTCGGACGATTGCCCATCCACCGAGAAAATCCCGTCGATCTGCATGGAGCCGTTGGCGCCGCTTTTGAAATCCACCGATTCCACAATCACGGGAACGACACGCAGGCGAGGACCGACGAAAGACAATTGCAGGTCGGCAAGCCGCACGGTTTCGGTGTTGCTGCGGCCGATCAGTTGCGCGATACTGTCTATCTGCTTGAAAACGACCTCCAGCCCACCGGCGACATCGGCGACGCGGATCGCCGTCAGATCGATCGGCTTGCCTTGCGGCAGCAGCGACGAATCCAGCGTCGCCCCTTCTGCCTCAAGCCGGGACACGGCAATGCGGCCGGTGATCAGGGCCAGCGGATCGAGCTCGATAAAGACGGAATTGGTGGTCACCAGCCGCTTGTTGGAAATGTTCTCGACCAGCGTCACGTCCTGCGCCTTCAGCGCCAGCGCACCGCTTGAGGTCACGCGCAACACGGTGCTGCCGACCTCCGCATGATAGTCTTCGCCGATCGCGCCGTTCAACGCTGTCTGCGCCCGCGCATTCAGCGATTCGTCCAGAAAGCCGCCCTCGATCACGGTCAGCAGTGCGGCGCCGAGAAGAAAGAAAATCGCAGCCATGACGATCGTCGTCATCACGACGATATGTGTCATGCTGCGCCGCTGCGGCGCATGAACGATACAGGGATCATGCGTCTGCGCCGAAGGCAGGGAATGCAGAACAACAATGTCTTCCTTGCGAAAAGAAACCTTTTCGCCGCGGATTTCATTCATCAGCGCCGGTGGCCTCCGGAATTGTGAAAAGAATCATGCGGTGTTTTTCCAATCTGCTGCCATTCCTCCTCGCGGCGTCAAGCGGCTATACGCGCCGCACGCCGCTCCGTGCATGGCTGATTTCACTCATCTTTTCGCCCATGAACGCCGAAGTTGCGACGCAACACCCACGGGCATTTGCGTTTGTTCCACAGTAGTTAAAGAAGGACTTCAGGGCAAATGATGTCTGCCCCCTTGCTCATCTTCGCTGTGCGATACACATCTCTCAACCGGCCCGATGCTGGACGCAGCCGGTTCGGATTGGATAAGCCTTCTTGCGACAACCGTTGCGGCAGATGCCCGAGAAAAAAGGAATAACCATGGCGAATTTGACCGAAGGCATGATTGCCCCGGATTTCACCCTGCCGCGCGACGGCGGCGCAGCCGTCTCGCTGTCGCAATTCAAGGGAAAGTCGGTGGTGCTTTTCTTCTATCCGAAGGACGACACCAGCGGCTGCACGGCCGAGTCGATCGCCTTTTCAGCACTGCTGAGCGCCTTTTCCGCCGCCAACGCGGTCGTTATCGGCGTGTCGCCCGATTCGGTGAAGAAACATGACAAGTTCGCCAAGAAATACGATCTCTCGGTCATCCTTGCCGCGGATGAGGAAAAGACCGTTCTGAATGCGTATGGCGTCTGGGTGGAAAAGAGCATGTACGGCCGCAAATATATGGGGGTCGAGCGGACGACCGTGCTGATCGGCGCCGATGGTCTCGTGCGGCGCGTCTGGGAAAAGGTAAAGGTCCCCGGCCATGCCGAAGAGGTGCTGGCGGCAGCCCAGGGCCTTGCGAACGGAAGCGACGGAAAATGACGGACCTGCCGGCGATCCACAGCCTGCGTGACGGCGCCGTTCGCGCCATCCGGGCTGCCGATCTGGATATCAAGACGTTGCTGACCCAGGAAACGGCCCGGCGCTGGAGCGAGCGCAGCCTGTCGCTGCGGTCGCCGCGCGACACGCCCATCGCAGACCGCCCCGGCAGGCCCGCAAAACCCGACCTCATCCCGCCGCGACAGATGCCGAAACGGGCGTTGACGACCGAGAAGGGACGGATCGCCCTTCTCCACGCCATCGCCCATATCGAGCTCAATGCCGTCGATCTGGCGCTCGATATCGTCGCGCGGTTTGCCAGCGAACCCGTGCCGAACTCCTTCTTCGACGGCTGGATGAAGGTCGCGTTCGAGGAAGCCAAGCATTTCCGCATGGTCCGCGATCGTTTGCGCCAGCTTGGCGCCGAGTATGGCGATCTGCCCGCCCATGACGGCCTGTGGCAGGCAGCCCACGACACCCGCAACGACCTCACCGCACGGCTGGCCGTCGTGCCGCTGATTCTCGAAGCCCGCGGCCTCGACGTGACGCCCGCCCTGCAGGCGAAGATGCGCGAGGCCGGCGATTTGGAAAGCGCTGCGGTGCTCGACGTGATCTATGAGGACGAAAAGGGCCATGTCGCCGTCGGCGCGAAATGGTTCCGCTTTCTCTGCGCCCGCCAGAAGAAAGATCCGGCAGCGGCGTTTCAGGCCCTGGTCAGGGCCAATTTCCGCGGCCCGCTGAAAGCGCCCTTCAACGATATCGCGCGCGCCGAAGCCGGCCTGACGCCATCGTTCTATCGCTCGATGACGGCATCGGTGAACACCTGAGCCGGCTGGCCAATCGCCCTTTCGCAAGGCTTTGTTAACCTTAACGGTGTCTAATCGACACCATCAGGGCGCGCAGAATCGCATGTGGTGGGGGTGAGTTGGTGTCTACGGAAAGCCGGGTCTTCGGCAAGCGCACACAAAAGCACATCATCATTCTGGCAAGCGGCGACAAGGTCAGGCACATGACCTTCCAGCCGTGGATGGCAGCGCTGTCGATCTGTTTTGTTTCCGTTTTTTCGATCGGCTATCTCGCCGCGACATCCTATCTCGTGCTGCGCGACGATCTGATCGGCGGCACGATGGCGCGTCAGGCGCGCATGCAGCACGAGTATGAAGACCGGATCGCAGCGCTGCGCGCCCAGGTCGATCGCGTCACCAGCCGTCAACTGCTCGACCAGCAGGTCGTGGAAGACAAGGTCGAAAAATTGCTGCAGCAGCAGATGGCGCTGTCGTCGCGTCATGGCAAACTCGGCACGCTGCTCGACCGGGCAGAGGAATCCGGCATTGCCGGCAAGGAAAGTCAACCGGCCCTCACGGCACCGCAGGCCTCCGACAAGCGCGCCGACGCGAGCGGCGGCGTCAAGGCGATCGAGCGCCTGATGGGACTGGGAGGCCAGCCGCCGCAGCAGAGGATGGCGCTCGCCTATGCACCCCAGTCCGGCACGGGAGGCCAGGAGGCCATGTCCGACAGGGCCGACCGGCTGTTTTCCAAGGTGACGCTGTCGCTGAAGGATATCGAACAGGAACAGAAGACCCGCATCCGGAGCCTGACCGAAGGCGCATCGGAGGCGACCGATGCCATCATGACCATCCTTGCGCGCACCGGCGTCAAGGTTGCGCCGGACGATGCGGTCGCGGACGTGCCCACGAGTGTGCGGGAAGATGATACCGCGATTGGCGGACCGTTTGTCGAACCGGAAACGGCCGAAGCCTTCGACAATTCCCTTGTCGGGCTCGATACGGCACTTGGCCGCCTCGAGCATATCCGCAGCCAGGTCAAGAAGCTGCCTTTCAACAATCCCTCGCCGGCCAGCGACATCACCAGCAGCTTCGGAAACCGCATGGATCCGTTCCTCGGCCGCCTGGCGCTGCATGCCGGCATCG
This sequence comes from Pararhizobium polonicum, assembly GCF_001687365.1. GTDB lineage: Bacteria > Pseudomonadota > Alphaproteobacteria > Rhizobiales > Rhizobiaceae > Pararhizobium > Pararhizobium polonicum. The sequence continues at coordinate 130,746 of NZ_LGLV01000020.1, read as the reverse complement.
ATTTTCGCGCCCCGACCGGAACGCGGATCCTTGCGACAGCACCCGGTACCGTGATCACCGCCGGCAAGACCGGCGGCTATGGCAATATGGTCGAAATCGACCATGGCAACGGCATCACCACCCGCTACGCCCACCTGTCGACCATCCTCGTCAATGTCGGCGACAGGATTACCGCGGGCGAAGCCATTGCCCGCTCCGGCAGCACCGGCCGCTCGACAGGACCGCATCTGCATTACGAGGTCCGCCTGAACGGCGAAGCGGTTGATCCGATGCGGTTCCTGACTGCCGGTATCAAGCTCAGCCACTACATCAACTGAACCGATCAGTGTAAGTGCGGGTCCATCTGGAGCCTTGGGCGCGCGTATTTCCGCCATCACTTTGCCGGCAAGTTATTTATTGACTCTCTCCAGCATCAAACCACCGGTTTTCTTGACTTTGTTTGCCTATGGGACTATGAGCCCCAGCGACGGCAGTTAAAGCATGCGCCGATTGACCAGAGTTCGACCGAACCGGAACGGAAACAGATTTCCCTTTGACCACTTTTTCAGACCTTGGCCTGAGCCAAAAAGTTCTTACCGCAGTGACAGATGCGGGCTACACCATCCCCACACCGATCCAGGCAGGCGCTATTCCGCCAGCCCTGCAGCGGCGTGATATTCTGGGAATCGCCCAGACGGGCACGGGTAAAACGGCCTCCTTCGTGCTGCCGATGCTGACGCTTCTGGAAAAGGGACGCGCTCGCGCTCGTATGCCGCGCACGCTCATTCTTGAACCGACGCGCGAACTGGCTGCTCAGGTTGCGGAAAACTTTGAAAAATACGGCAAGAATCACAAGCTCAATGTCGCATTGCTGATCGGCGGCGTCTCGTTCGACGAACAGGACCGCAAACTGGAGCGTGGCGCCGACGTGCTGATCTGCACCCCCGGCCGCCTGCTCGACCATTGCGAACGTGGCAAGCTTTTGATGACCGGCGTTGAAATTCTCGTCATCGACGAAGCCGACCGCATGCTCGACATGGGTTTCATCCCGGATATCGAGCGCATCGCCAAGCTGATCCCGTTCACGCGCCAGACCCTGTTCTTCTCGGCCACCATGCCGCCGGAAATCCAGAAGCTGGCCGACCGGTTCCTGCAGAACCCCGAGCGCGTCGAAGTGTCCACGCGTTCGTCGACGGCAACGACCGTGACGCAGCGATTGGTCGCGACTCACAGCAAGGATTACGAAAAGCGTGCCATCCTGCGCGATCTGATCCAGAAGCAGGAAGAACTGAAGAACGCCATCATCTTCTGCAATCGCAAGCTTGATGTTGCCGAACTGTACCGCTCGCTGTCGCGTCACGGTTTCTCGGTCGGCGCTCTGCACGGTGATATGGATCAGAGCTCGCGCACGAAAATGCTCGCAGGCTTCAAGGACAATGCGATCACGCTGCTGGTTGCCTCCGACGTCGCCGCCCGCGGTCTCGACATTCCGGATGTCAGCCACGTCTTCAATTTCGACGTGCCGATCCATGCGGAAGACTATGTCCACCGCATCGGCCGCACCGGCCGTGCCGGCCGTTCGGGCGCTGCCTTCACGCTGGTCTCCAAGCGCGACACCAAATTCGTGGATGCCATCGAAAAGCTGATCGACAAGAAGATCGAATGGCTGAACGGCGACCTTTCCGCCCTGCCCGCTCCGATGGAAAGCCACGAGAGCAGCAAGCCAGAGCGCGGTGGCCGTGACGGCAAGCGTGGTGGACGGCGCAACGACAGGGACCGCGATTACGCGCCCCGTCCGGTGCACAGTCACAAATCGGACACCAAATCGGACGATATTCCAGCAGCAGTAACGACAGTAGCAGCACTCGAACCGGTCATAGCAAAGGCAGAACCTGTGAGATCAGAACGCAAGGCAGAAACGAAACCGCAGAATGCCGGCCGCCACAGCAACCGTCCTGCTCCCCAGCCGTATCCTGCCAATGACGACAACCGTGATCGCCGCAATCGCTATCGCCGCGACCAGGACGATGGTCCAACACCGGTCGGCTTCGGCGACGATATTCCGGCTTTCATGCTGATTGCCGGCAAGGCTTGATCATCAGGCAGTCGCATGGCGCTTCCAGGCATTGATTTCCCCGGCGTGGGATCTGGGCTTGCCGTCTTGAATGACGGCAAGCTTTTGCTTTGCAAGCGCCTCAAGGCGCCGGAAGCCGGCCATTGGAGCATCGTCGGCGGCAAGGTCGATCACATGGAGCCGGCTGCAGACGCCGCGCGCCGTGAGGCCGAGGAGGAAAGTGGCCTGACGATCCACTCCGCACGGTTTCTCTGCCTCAGCGAACAACGGGTCGAAGCCGACCGGCAGCACTGGATCTCGTTGATCTACGTGACCGAGGATTTCTCCGGCGAACCGCAGCTGACGGAACCGGACAAGCTCGCCGAAATCGGCTGGTATCCGCTCGACAATCTGCCGCAACCGCTTTCCCTGTTTGCACAGGACGCGGTGAAAGCACTGCAGGCACTGGCTACTTCCTAGCCCGCAAGGCTGCCTCATAGGCAAGCCGTACCCAGCGGGCCATCTCGTCCGGATCGTCGAACGCCTCTTCCGGAATGGACCAGTAAGGCATTTTCACCGGCTTTCCCTTGCCGTCATAAGCCCATTGCACACTTCCGGCCGCTTCGAAATCGGCAGCGCTTTCGACGTCAGCCTTGAGCAGAATGTCACCATCCACCTCCAGCGCCAGAATTCGCCCCTCGAAATAGATGCCCTTGGCGCCGAACATCCGTTTGACCGTCACAGGCCCGAGCGCTGCAAACATCTCTTCGATTGCCGCATTGTCCATTTTCGTTAGCCTTTCAATATGCCTCCGGCGGCAAGAATAGCCTCCGGCGTATCGAGATCGAGATGAGCAGCCGGTCCGATATCGACATCGATCACCGGCAGCCCGCATGTTTCAATGATATGGCGCGCACCGACATCGCCCTGCAACTGGCTGACGGCCTTAAACGTCGGGCGTGGCAGAATTACCGGATTGCCGCGCTTGCCGTCTGACACGGCACGAATGATGACCCGGCCCTGCGCAGCCTTGAACGCCGAAATCAGTGTTGTCAGATCACCGGCCGTCACCCACGGCATGTCGGCCAGCATCACCAAGACGCCATCGGCATCCGGTTCGGCCGCATGGATTCCGACGATCAGCGACGAGGCCATGCCTGCCGTATAGTTCGCATTGGCGACGGGCACGACGTCAAGCCCGGCAAGCGCGGCGCGGATTTCCGCCTGCCGGTGGCCCGTCACGGCAAAGACACGGCTGGCACCGGCGCCAAGGGCCGCTTCGGCGCTGCGCCGCACCAGTGGAACGCCATCAAACTCCGCCAGCAGCTTGTGCTGCCCCGACGCGCCCATGCGGCTTGCCCGGCCGGCAGCGAGCAGGACGATGGCGACCGAAATGTCCTTCTGCTCCATATCCGTCACCGCGCCGGGCCGCGGTTGTCCGCGCCTCGTGGCGTGGCGGTCACATCGCGTGTGCGCAACGCCTGAATGATATCGGCGAGAATGGCGACGGCGATTTCGGCCGGGCTCGCCGCGCGGATATCGAGGCCGATCGGCGCATGGATACGGGCAATGGCGCTTTCATCCAGCCCCAGCTTTGTCAGCCGCTCGACCCGGCTGGCATGCGTCCTGCGGCTGCCGAGCGCGCCGACATAAAAACAGGCCGCATCGAGCGCCGCCTTCAGCGGAAAATCGTCGATCTTCGGATCGTGGGAAACCGCCGCCAACGCCGTATAGGCATCCAGCGGCATACCCTTGAGCGCGTCTTCGGGCCATTCGGCAAGCAGCCTGGTCTGGCCGAACCGCTCCGGCGTTGCAAAGGCACTGCGCGGATCGATGATCGTCAGGTCGAAGCCCGCAATCGCCGCCATGCCGGCAAGCGCCTGCGAGATATGAACCGCACCGATGACGACGATGCGCGGCGGTGGCAGATAGACGTTGATGAAAACCGGTCGTCCGCCGATTTCTGCCATTCCGGACTTGCCCGTTCGCAAGGCGGATTCGACGGCCGGCGCCGCTGTCTCCTCGATATTCTCGCCTTCTAGAAAAAGCGTCGAGCTGGCGGCATCCAGATCGGTTACAATCACAGCCGCGCGCCGGGAATCACGCGCCGCATTGAGTCTGTGCAGGTGCTCGGGCAGCATCGGCTTTATCCCAGCCTTTCGACGTAGATGCGGATGCGCCCGCCGCAGGAAAGCCCGACGCGCCAGGCAGTTTCGTCCGTTACGCCGAAGTCGAGTATCCGCGCCGTCCCCGCCGCAATCACCTCCGCCGCCTCACCGATGACGGCACTTTCGACACAGCCGCCGGAAACAGATCCTTCAAAATTGCCGTCCGCGTCAATCACCAGATGGCTACCGACCGGCCTTGGCGCCGAGCCCCAGGTTTCGAGAACGGTGGCGATGGCGACGCCGCGCCCTTGCGTGCGCCATTGCTGTGCCACCACCAGCGGATCGAATAATGGAGATTGCTCCGGCATGACGGTTTTCTCCAAACAGCTCAGCGCCGCGCCATGAAGCGGCGTGGATCGGCATCCCGTGAAAAACGGCCGGACAGGGATTCGACCAGATCCGACACCGCTGCCAAGTTATGCACCGCGCGGAATTCGTCAACATGCGGCAGCATCGCCCTGACACCCCGCGCGCGCGCCTCGAAACCGTCGAAGCGCAGCAGCGGATTGAGCCAGATCAGCCGGCGGCAGGAGCGGTGCAGCCGGTCCATCTCCATTTTGAGATCGCCGACATCGTCACGTTCCAGACCGTCGGTGATCAGCAGCACGATGGCACCCTGCCCCAGCACCCGGCGCGACCAGAGGCGGTTGAATACATGCAGGGTTTCGCCGATCCGCGTACCGCCGGACCAGTCGCTGACAGCGCTGATACAGTCGTCCATCGCCGCGTCCGGATCGCGCCTGTTCATCTGCCGGGTAACGTTGCTCAGCCGTGTCCCGAACAGGAATGTGTGAACGCGGCGGCGTTTGGCGGTCAAAACATGCAGGAAATGCAGGAAGATGCGAGTGTACTGGCTCATCGAGCCGGAAATATCGGCCAGCACCACGAGTGGCGGATGGATGGTCTTCGGCTCGCGAAAGCGCGGCAGGATGAGGTCGCCGCCGGTTTTCATCGCATCGCGCATGGTGGCGCGCGGGTCGATCCGCCGCGAGCGATGAGAGGCGCGGTAGCGCCGCGTCCTCACCTCATCCATCGGCAATACCAGCGCTGCCAGAGCCTTCTTCGCTTCCGAAAGCTCGGCTGCCAACATCCGGGCAAAATCCGTCCGCCGGAAAAGGTCGCGGCCCGATGCGGTCAACCGCGCATCGATCTCGATATCCGGTTCGTCGCGAACCGGCCGCTGCGCCTCGCGATCGGCAAAAAGTGCATCGCTGATCCACCTCTCGCCTGCGCGGCGGCGGTCTGTTTCACGCGAATCGGGTGCCATCGGCGGCATCGCCGCAATCATCCTGCCGATCAGATCGTGCGACCGCCAGAACAGACGGAAGGCCTCATCGAACAGAGCCTGATCCTCATATCGCTTGACGAGAACCGACTGCAGCGCGGCATAAAACTCGTCGCGGGAGCCGATACCGATCAACGTCACGGCTTCGATTGCATCAGTGACCGCACCGGGCCCGATCTTCAATCCCGCCTTGCGCAAAGCCCAGGCGAAAAAGACGATGTTATCGGCAAAATGCCCATCGCCCTCCTGCATCGGTGGAACAGCGGCTCCGTCGCTTGCCCGAGCAAGTGTCGCCATGATCAGCCCGCCGCCAGGAGTTCGGCCTTGACCTCGTCGAGGATCTTGCGGCCTTCACCGCCTTCGACCCGCGCGATGTCATCCTGGTACTTGAGCAGCGCGCCGAGCGTATCGGCGATGGTTTCGGGATCAAGTGTCAGCCGGTCAAGTTCGGTCAGGGCCGTTGCCCAGTCGATGGTTTCGGCCACGCCAGGGTTCTTGAACAGATCGATCGTTCTCAACCGCTGGACATAGCCGACGACTTCGCGCGACAGCCGTTCGTTGCAGCCCGGCACCTTGCGGCGGATGATGTCCAGCTCCTGCGCCGCTTTCGGATAGTCGACCCAATGATAGAGACAGCGGCGCTTGAGCGCATCATGCACCTCGCGGGTCCGGTTGGTGGTGATGATGACGATCGGCGGTTCCTGCGCCCGGATCGTCCCGAGCTCGGGGATCGTCACCTGAAAATCCGACAGGACTTCGAGCAGAAAAGCTTCGAAAGCCTCATCCGTGCGGTCCAGCTCGTCGATCAGGAACACCGGCGCCTTGCCGGCCTCCGCCGAAATCGCCTGCAGCACAGGGCGGCGGATCAGGTATTTTTCCGAAAAAATATTGCTTTCGATCTTGCCGCGATCGGCCGTACCGGAAGCCTCCGAAAGCCGGATTTCCAGCATCTGCGCCGGATAGTTCCATTCATAGACGGCAGACGAGATATCGAGTCCCTCGTAGCACTGCAGCCGGATCAGTGGCCGGTCGAGCGCCTTGGCCAGCACCTTGGCGATCTCGGTCTTGCCGACACCGGCCTCGCCTTCGAGAAACAACGGACGTTTCATGGTCAGCGACAGGAAAAGCACTGTCGAAAGCGCCGTTCCGGCAAGATAATCGCCCGATTCCAGCATCTCCATCGTTTCCGCGATGGAGGCCGGCAATGCGCCGTTCGTGTACGTCTTCATGTTTCCTCAGTTCCCTTGGAGGAAATTTACAACGTGCGGTAATCCCGGTCCAGATAGACGAGCGCCGGTTTCTGCGCGCCGAGCGTGACGGCAACGACCTCGCCGAAAAGCACGATATGGGTCGCCACCGTCTTGATATCGATCAGCCGGCAATCGAAGGCAGCCACAGCCTCACGCAGAATCGGCGCGCCGGTCTTCAATTCCTCCCAGGTACCATGTGAAAAGCGCGCGGACGGATCGACATTGTTCCTGCCCGAGAAGACATGGGCGAGATCCATCTGGTCGGCGCCGAGCAGATTGAGCGCAAAGCTGCCGCTTGCGGTGAAAATCCCGTTGCGCGGATTAGCGCCGTTGATGCAGACGAGCAGCGTCGCCGGATCGTCTGAAACCGAGCAGGCAGCCGTAATCGTCACACCACGCTGCACGCCCTCATGCGCGGCTGTCACGATATGCACATGACCGGCCAGCCGGCTCATGGCATCACGGTAGGTCAGCGGGTCCAGTTGGGTCTTGTCCAACACGGCAGTCTCCAGATCGGTGTTCACCTCTAACACATAGACATTGCGACAAAATATGAAACCCATCGCATGGTTTTTCTTCCCCGATTACGGCAATTGCCGTCCACCCGGCGAAGGTTCCGATCTTTTCCTTTGACCCTTGCGGCCACATCTTTAAAACATGCCCATCCTCATCTGGAAAAGCGCATGTACCATTCGATCGTCGTCAGCCTCCTTATCGCCGGATCGGTGTCAGCCGCCCCCGCCTGGGCTGCCGGCATGAAGATCGCGGTCGTCGCGCCGGCGGAGGGACCGTTTGCGCTTCTCGGACAGCAGATGCTCGCCGGTGCGCATTTTCAAGCCGAGGATCGCGGCTCGGAAATCATCGCAATCCCGGAAACCTGCGAACCGAAGGATGCGGAAGCCCTGACGAAAGCGCTGCTGGCCAGCGGCGCGGAAGCGGCGATCGGCTTCCTGTGCACGGAAAGCCTGGAGGCGGTGCTGCCGGCGCTCGCCGAAGCCGGAATCCCTGCGCTGACGCTGAGTGCGCGCTCCGACATTCTGATGGAAGACGCGCTGAAGAAAAAATGGCCGCTCTTCCGGCTGGGGCCTAGCGCCAAGGCGGAGGCCGCCAAGGTGACCGAAATCATTCTTTCGCGCTGGAAGAACGAACCGCTGGGGTTGATCGAGGACGGCACGATTCACGGCCGCGAGCTGGTGGAAAGCGTGCGTGGCGCGCTGGCTGAAATCGGCCTGACCCCGACCTTCTCCGACACCTACCGTCCGGCGCAGGAACAGCAGGTCAGCCTCGTCCGCCGGCTTGCCAAGAGCGGGGCAACGCATGTGTTCACCGGCGGCGACCGGGCGGATAGTGCCATCATCGCGCGTGATGCCGCTTCGGAAAAGGTGCCGCTGACGCTGATGGGCGGCGAGGCTCTGGAGGCGGCAAACCAGCCGGTTCCCCTGGCGAACGGCGTTCTCGCCGTGGCGTTGCCCGATTATGCCACCCTGCCCGAGGCAAAAGGAACCGTCGAGGCCATGACGGCGGCAAAGCTGCTGCCGGAGGGCTACGTGCTGCCCGCTTTTGCCGCCGTGACGCTTCTGGAGCAGGCGAAGGATCAGGCGGGCAAAGACAATGGCCCGGTCACCGATGCGCTGATGAAAGGGCCCTATCCGACGGTTATCGGCTCCATCCGTTTCAACGCCGGTCATGAACTGGCCGACAATCCCTATCGCCTGCTGCAATGGCAAGGCAGCCGCTTCATTCCGGCACCAACTGTTTCGGGAACGGAATGATGCGCGCCGGGCCTTGCAATTCGATCACCGATGTCGCGGGCCTCAAGGTCGGCAATGCCGAGGATCACCGCCTAAAATCCGGGGTTTCCGTCGTCGTCTGCGATCAGCCGGCGGTCGCTGCCGTCCAGGTGCTGGGGGGAGCGCCCGGAACGAGGGAGACGGACCTGCTTGAGCCGCACAACACGGTGCAGACGGTCGATGCGTTGGTTCTGTCCGGCGGTTCGGCCTTTGGTCTCGATGCGGCTTCCGGCGTACAGGCGGCCCTGCGCCAGATGGGACGCGGCTTTCCAGTCGGCAACCTGCATATCCCGATCGTGCCGGCCGCGATCCTGTTCGACCTGATCAACGGTGGCGACAAGAATTGGGGCCTCTATCCGCCCTATCGCGAACTCGGTTATCAGGCGGTTCAGGCCGCAGCACTCGAATTTGCCACCGGCACTGCCGGTGCCGGCACGGGTGCCTTGACAGCCACGTTCAAGGGCGGCCTCGGCACGGCCTCGACGGTGCTCGATAACGGCATCACCATCGGCGCGCTGGTCGCTGTCAACGCGCTGGGATCGGCAACGATCGGCGACACCGGGCATTTCTGGTCGGCCCCTTTCGAAGAGGCCGGGGAATTCGGCGGGCTCGGCATGCCACACCCCTTCCCGCGCAATGCCCGCGATCTCCGCATCAAGTTCCGCGACGGGAAACGGGAAACCCAGAACACCACCATCGCCATCATCGCCACCGATGCGGTGCTGACAAAAGCCGAGGCAAAACGTCTGGCAATCGCGGCCCATGACGGGTTTTCACGCGCACTCTGGCCGTCGCACACGCCGCTCGACGGCGACCTCGTCTTTGCCCTGGCGACCGGAACGAGTGGCAAAACCGTCTCCCTGCCGGATTTCATCGATCTCGGCGCCGCGGCGGCATCGACCATGGCGCGGGCGATCGCGCGTGGCGTTCATGATGCCGTAGCGGCCGAAAACGACCTGCTGCCGGCGTGGACAGCGCGACGATAGCGGACGGATAACACCACAGCGACACCGCCACATGTTGTTTGCACTGAAAAGCGGTGTTATTGGCCGGAAAACAAGTTGGAGCCTTGCATCATGTCCCTGCCGATCCGGATTGCCCCATCCATCCTCGCCGCCGACTACGCCAAACTCGGACAGGAAGTGCGCGATGTCGTTGCCGCCGGTGCCGACTGGGTCCACCTCGACATCATGGACGGCCATTTCGTTCCGAACATTTCCTTCGGCCCCGATGTCATCAAGTCGCTGCGGCCGTACACGAATGCCTATTTCGACTGCCATCTGATGATCGCACCGGCCGATCCCTATCTCGAAGCCTTCGCCAAGGCCGGTTGCGACAGCATCACCGTCCACGCCGAGGCCGGACCGCATCTCGACCGTTCGGTGCAGGCGATCAAGGCGCTGGGCAAGAAGGCCGGCGTTTCGATCAATCCGGCGACGCCCGAAAGCGTGCTCGACTATCTGCTCGACAAGCTCGACCTGATCCTGGTGATGACCGTCAATCCCGGATTCGGCGGCCAGAAGTTCATTCCGGCGATGGAAGAGAAGATCCGCCGTATCAAGGCAATGGTCGGTGACCGGCCGATCGACATCCAGGTGGACGGCGGTATCGCATTGGACACGATCGCTCTTCCTGCTTCTGCCGGCGCGAACGTCTTCGTCGCGGGCTCGGCGATCTTCAGCGGCGGCCATGTCGATGCCTATAGCAAAACCATCGCCACCCTGCGCGCCAATGCCGAAGGAGGCCGCGGGTGAGATTGCCGGACGGGATCGCTGTTCCAGCCCCAGTGGCGCCATGAGCGCATCCGACTGCGCCGGGATAAGCGAGCCGGCAAGCTTGACGCTACGGATTAGCCAGCGGCTGCTCGCTTCCCTGCCCAGCATACGTGAAATTCTCTTCGGCGCGCCCTTGTGGGGCGCGATGATGGCGGTGTCGGCGCTTGCAGCGCTCTATCTGCGCAACAGCGCCGAAACCTCTCATCTCCAGAGCATTCTCATCCTGTTTTTCTTCGGTGGCATGGCCGCCTGGCCCTGCGCCCTGCTGCTCGGACGCTTCGGTGCGATAGGAAGGCGCCGGGAAACCCGGTTCGCCGCCTTCTTTCTGTGCCTGACCGTCTGCACCATCGTCGCCACGGCGTTTCTTTTTGCCATGGATTACCGCGTCTTTTATGCCCGCTGGCACGCGCCGTTCGGCAGCCGCATCTGGGCCTATCAGTTCACGATCACCTCAGCCAGCGCCGTCTATCAGTTCGTGGTCATGGGCATTCGCCTCTATCTACCGCTCGGATTTGCCGCTCTTGGCCTGACCAGCCTGTGGCTCGCCTGGCGGATGCCTGAACAGCAACGTTGAGATTGCCGTCTATCTTTGCTAGAGGCTCAGCCAACTTCATCCGTGACGAAAGCTAAAGCCCATGATCCCCCGTTACTCCCGGCCGGAAATGGTGGCCATCTGGTCGCCCGAAACCAAATTCCGCATCTGGTTCGAAATCGAGGCGCATGCCTGCGACGCGCTGGCCGAACTCGGCGTCATCCCCAAGGAAGCCGCAAAGACGATCTGGGAAAAGGGCGGAGCCGCCACTTTCGACGTCGCCCGCATCGACGAGATCGAAGCTGTCACCAAGCATGACGTCATCGCCTTCCTGACGCATCTGGCTGAATTCATCGGCCCCGACAGCCGTTTCGTCCACCAGGGCATGACCTCGTCGGACGTGCTCGACACGACACTGAACATCCAGCTGGTGCGCGCCGCCGACCTGCTGCTTGCCGGCATGGACCGGGTGCTGACCGCGCTCAAGACCCGCGCCTTCGAACACAAGGATACGGTCCGCATCGGGCGCAGCCACGGCATTCATGCCGAGCCGACCACCATGGGCCTGACCTTTGCCCGCTTCTATGCCGAGATGCGCCGCAATCGTGACCGTCTTGTTGCTGCCCGCGCCGAAATCGCCACCGGCGCAATTTCCGGCGCTGTCGGCACCTTTGCCAATATAGACCCGCGCGTCGAGGAACATGTCTGCGCGCAGCTGGGCCTCGTTGCCGAACCGATCTCCACCCAGGTCATCCCGCGCGACCGTCATGCGATGTTCTTTGCAACGCTTGGCGTTATCGCCTCGTCGATTGAAAACGTCGCCACCGAAATCCGCCATATGCAACGTACCGAGGTTCTGGAAGCGGAAGAATTCTTCTCGCCCGGCCAGAAAGGCTCGTCGGCCATGCCGCACAAGCGCAATCCGGTTCTGACCGAAAACCTGACGGGGCTTGCCCGTCTGGTGCGCATGTCGGTCGTGCCGGCACTGGAAAACGTCGCTCTCTGGCATGAGCGCGATATCAGCCATTCGAGCGTCGAGCGTGCCATCGGCCCGGATACGACGATCACTCTCGACTTCGCTCTCAACCGCCTCGCCGGTGTTGTCGAGAAGCTGGTGATCTACCCGGAAAACATGCTGAGAAACATGAACAAGTTCCGCGGTCTGGTGATGAGCCAGCGTGTGCTTCTGGCGCTGACCCAGGCCGGTGTGTCGCGTGAGGACAGCTACCGCCTCGTGCAGCGCAATGCCATGAAGGTCTGGGAAAAGGGCGCCGATTTCCTCGAGGAACTGCTGGCCGATGCGGAAGTGCGCGCGGCCCTTTCGGAAGCCGACATCCGCGAAAAATTCGATCTCGGCTATCACACCAAGCATGTCGACACGATCTTCCGCCGGGTCTTCGGCTGATTGTATCTCTGCGGGGAGCCGGATCGGCTCCCCGTTTTCTCTCCAACCACTGCAGTGAGATGTTCGATTTCGACCCAGTTCGTTCAATTGCGAACGAATTCATCAAGCTTTTTGTCAATTCTTCATGAGACATTCTGGGGAACTGAAAAAGCAGGAGTTGGGTGGACCATGCCGTACCAGCAGGCAATCGAACGCAAAGCCGAGCGCACGACGACGAAATTTACCGGTCAAGTCACCTGCAAGGGCGGCTCAAGCCGGGGCATCGTCAAGGATCTGTCGGAATCCGGGATCTGCTTCCAGCTCTATTTCGACATCAATGCCAAGACCGGCCAGGAAGTCTCGATCGAAAGCAACGAATTCGGTCATCTCACCGGCATCGTGCAGTGGTATCGCGGCGACAAGATCGGCATTCGCCTCAATACGTCCTCCAATACGGCGGCGCAAATCTCGTCCTATTACAAATATTTCCGGTAGATCGCAGACATATCGGCCAAAAGTGCCGCCCACAGGGACGGCACTTTTGCATTCCTGATGTTCGCTCTACTTGGCTTCCGGTGCGACGACCAGCTTGCGGTAGAGGTGCCACGTCGCGTGGCCGAGGACCGGCATGATGACGGCGAGGCCGACGAAAACCGGGATCGAGCCGATGACCAGACAGGCAGCGACAATCAAACCCCACACGGCAACCGGAACCGGATTGGCGAGCGTCGCACGCACCGACGTCTCGACCGCAGCCACCGCGCCGACATCCCTGTCGAGCAGCAGTGGAAACGACACGACTACGGTCGCCAAAACGATGGCCGCGAAGACGAAGCCGACGGCGTTGCCAACCAGGATCAGGTTCCATCCCTGATCTGTTCCGACGATCTGGTTGTAAAAGGCCGAAAGCGAAGTCACCGGAACGTCGCCGAACAGCTGCATATAGAGCGACTGCGCGACGAGCAGCCAGACGACAAACAAAATCAGCAGCATGAAAGCCAGCCCGATGATCGACGGCAGCGCCGGGGAGCGGCGAACGTCGAAGGCGTGCCGCCATGAGGTATTCATGCCGATTTCCCTGCGCCGGCTGATCTCATAGAGGCCGATGGCGGCGACAGGACCGAGCAGGGCAAAGCCGGAAGCCAGCGGATAGAGCAGCGGCAGCATGTTGGCACCGGAACTCCACGCGGCAAGGACGACACCGGCGATCGGATAGATCAGGCAGAGAAAGACGTAATGAGACGGCTTTGCACTAAAATCCTGCCAACCGAGACGCAGCGCATCGAAAACATCGGCGACGCCGATACTGCGAATTTCGGGATGCTCGATCTCGGTACTGGATCCTGCCATTACATGAAATGTCGTCATGACCAATTCTCCTCCTGGAACACGCGTCGTCACGTTATTCGAGAACAATCAGTATTTCCGGTTTCGAGAGGATTTCGGTATCATGGACCGCGATCCCATGCTCTCGCCATTGGCGGCATCCGCCGCTACGGCGCGTCGTGACCAATCGCGCCTTGCATGCAGCATATACCAGATTTGCTTGTCTTTCACTTGACTTCCTTCGTCCTCAACCTCAAATCGCCGTTATCATGAAAGCATCCGAAGCAGATATCCTCATCGTCCCCGGTTACACCAACTCCGGGCCGGACCATTGGCAAACCCGGTGGCAGAACAAACTTGCCTCCGCGCGGCGCGTCGAACAGGCCGAGTGGGCAAAGCCCGTGCGCGAAGACTGGGTCAAGCGCATGATCGACGACATCAACGCGGCGACCAAGCCTGTTGTCATCGTTGCCCATTCGCTTGGCGTGGCGACGGCCATTCATGCCATGCCGCATGTCGAAAAGAAGATCGCCGGCGCCTTCCTGGTGGCACCGCCCGAGGTGACCAATCCGAAGATCCGGCCGAAGCACCTGATGACGTTCGGCCCCTACCCGCGCGAGCCGTTGCCGTTCCCGAGCCTTGTCGTGGCAAGCCGCAACGACCCGTTCGGCACCTACGAGCATGCCGGCGACGTGGCCAACGCCTGGGGATCGATGCTCATTGATGCCGGCGAATCCGGACATATCAACAGCGAATCCGGACACGGCCCATGGCCGGAAGGCACGATGGTCTTTGCCCAGTTCCTCAATCGGCTTCAACCGTAAGGTTATAATTGCCCGCGCCTTCACGTTAGCGCATCGACGTTAAGCGTCCTTTCATTGTCGTTGCTCATGATGACCGCAAATCATGCGGGAACGACACACACGTGACGATCGCCAGCCAGAACAGAGAGCTTCGGCCAGAGCCGGTAGCCGCCGGTTCCTTGCCGGATGCGGCGGCTATTCTCGATCGTGCGCCCGTGGGCTACTGCCTGCTGGACGAGGGCGGCGCCATCCGCCAAGCGAACCCTGCTTTTGCAGATGCGCTTGACCTTTCCCCGGAGGCGATGCGCGGCGAACACATCCTCCATTTCGTGCACAGTGAGGATGCCGCGGTCTTCAACAGTGCAATGGCGGACGTCCAACAAAGGGAAAACAGGCCCAGCCGGTGCGATGTCCGTTTGGTACAGCCGAACGGTCAGCCACAGTGGGTCAGTGCTGCGCTCTCACATATACCCGGTGAGCCTGCTCCCGGGGTCATTCTGCAGATCCAGTCGATAGACGTGCTGAAGCAGGCGCTTGCCATACTTCAGCAAAACGAAACCCGGTGGAAATACGCGCTCGAAAGCGCCCATCAAGGCGTCTGGGATCACGATTTCCGCTCGAACGAGATGTTTTACTCCTCCCACTGGAAAACCATCCGGGGCATGGCAGCAGACGCGGCGGTCGATGGCGCGTTGGACCTGTGGATCGAAAACGTTCATCCGGCTGACCGCGAGCATGTGCTTGAATCCATTCGCCGCCAGGATGAAGGCGAAGTCGCGTTCAACACGTTCCAGTATCGTGAACGGCATACCAACGGTCACTGGGTCTGGATCGAAAGCCGGGGCGCGTCCATCGAATGGGGGCCGGACGGAAAACCGAGCCGTATCATCGGCACGGATACCGACATCACCGAACGCAAGAAGGCCGAAGCCCAGCTTGAGGAAATTTCGCGCCGCCTGCGGCTTGCCCTCGACGTTTCGAAAGTCGGCGTCTTCGAGGCCAATCTTGATACCGGTGCCGTCGTGCGCGACGAGCAATTGCTGCGGATCTACGGCGTCGATGCGGCAACATTGGCACAGCCGGGCGCAGTCCTCGAAGAGCGGCTGCATCCGCAAGACCGTGCAGGCGCATTGTCAAGGATTGCGGCTGGCGTGGCTTCGGCCGCTCCCTTCACGAATGCCTTCCGGATTGTCCGCCCCGATGGGGCAATCCGTCATATCCGCTCCAGTTCCGCGACCTTCGTCGACGCCGAAGGAGAGCGAAAGCTGATCGGCGCCAATTGGGATATTACCGAGGATGTCGCGCTGCGCGACGAACTCGAACGGGCAAGACAGCTGGCGGAAGCGCGCAACCGGGAGCTGGAAGCAGCCCGCACACGGATCGAATATAACGCGCTGCACGACCACCTGACCGGCCTGCCAAACCGGCGCTTCCTCGACCAGCGGCTCGATGACTGGATCGGCGAAAAGGTCGCCTACTGCGCCATCCTGCATATCGACCTCGACCGGTTCAAGCAGATCAACGACACGCTCGGCCATCAGGCGGGCGATGCGATGCTGGTCCACACGGCGCAGGTCCTGACCTCGATCATCGGCGAGAACGATTTCGTTGCCCGGATCGGTGGCGACGAATTCCTGGTGTTGTGCGATGCGCAACACTCTCAGGATGCGATCGTCATGCTCACCGACCAGATTATCGACGCCCTGCGCCAGCCGGTGCCCTATGGCGGGCATCTGTGCCGGTTCGGCGCCAGCGTCGGCATCGCCTGGACGCTGGACGGGACGGCGGACGCGAAACAATCGTTGCTGAATGCGGATATCGCTCTCTACCGCGCCAAGGGTCTCGGGCGAAACCGGTACGAGTTTTTTACCAAGCAGCTGCAAACGCAGATCCATCACGCCAAGCACACCGCCGACGAAATCATCAAGGGCCTTGAGGACGGTGCGTTCGTTGCCTTCTATCAACCGCAATTCGATGCCCGCACGCTGGATATTGCCGGCGTGGAGACCCTCGCCCGCTGGGCGCACCCAAAGCTCGGACTGCTGGCACCCGACTATTTCTTGAAGATCGCGGACGATATCAACGCACTGACGGCGATCGACCGGAGCATCGCCGCGCAGGCATTGAGGGATTTCAAGGATTGGGAAACGCGCGGGCTCTCCATTCCGCGTATTTCCGTCAACGTCTCGTCACCACGATTGCGGGAGCCGGGACTGATCGAGAGCCTGAAGCAGATCGGTATACCCCGCGGAAGACTGTCGTTCGAACTGCTGGAATCGATTTTCCTCGACGATCTCGACGAAAACGCCACGCAAACCTTGAGTGATCTGAAAGCGCTTGGCATCGATATCGAAATCGATGATTTCGGAACCGGCCATGCCTCGATCGTCGGCCTCATGAAACTCAACCCGAACCGCTTGAAAATCGACCGCGCCCTCGTCGGACCGATTTCCGAATCGGCCGAGCAACGAAAGCTGGTCGGCTCGATCATCGATATCGGCCATTCGCTGAACATCGAAGTGATCGCCGAAGGTGTCGAGACGCGCCAGCATGCCGATATTCTGCGCGACCTGGGCTGCGATATCCTGCAGGGCTATGCCTTCGCGCGTCCGATGTCGTCAACGGATCTCGTCCGCTTTGTCATGGCAGGGCAATGGCGCGAAAATTCCGAACGGCAGGCCGCAGGCGCGGCATAGCGGTCAGCCGAACCAGGCCAGACCGTTCCGCATCGCGAAGAGAACTGTAGTTCCACGCAAAGCTCATGTGAAGTTATTCCTTCGGAAGAACAGCCCGGTTGCTTGACATAACCCAAAATACTACTTGACAATACCTCGTACTAACATATGAAACCAATCAACTTTTGATAGTAAAAATGGCGATATACAGCCAATTTTTTCGCCTAATAATGGCCTTACTTATGAAATCTCCTGCATTTCGAAGTAAGATTTCTCAATCAAAAGGTACGAAACTTCACAGCCAGCTTTACGAGCCGTCTATCGGCCATCAGCGCCGATCGAATACTCCATCCGTTTATCGTCTCAACAGAACCGGATAGCCACCTGATGAATTCAGCCATTCGTAAATTCATATTCCACGATCTCCAAACGATCGAGGGCTATATCGACCCGCCGGATGCCCTTGTTTTCCTTTCGCTTCTGCAAGACCAGAAAGACAGCGATCTCGCCGGCGCCATTGCCGAAATCGGCGTGTTCTATGGCCGCTCCTATTTTCTGCTGAGAAAGATCGGCGGCAGCGACGAGAAGATATTGGCAATCGATCTTTTCGACATAGACCAGACGACGGGGAACACGCCCTCTCAATACAGCCGTTTCTTGGAAAACGGCCGCCGGCTCGGCCTGCCCGTGGATGAAGAGCTGGTGATCAGAGGCGACAGCACCCGGCTGGAACCGGCCGAACTCACCGCGAAGATCGGTAAAATCCGATTTTTCAGCATAGACGGCGGTCATATGCTTCAGCATGTCACTGCCGACAGCAGGCTCGCAATGGAGACGCTTGCGGATCACGGCGTCATCGCATTTGACGATACGTTCAATCCGGCCTGGCCGGAGGTTACCGTCGGCGTGGCCGATTTCCTGCGCAAATCCGGCGGTGCCTTTTCCGCCTTCTGCATGACCAAGTACAAAACCTATGTCTGCCGCCGTGAATTCCACGAATTTTACAGCGAATTGATCGCCAATTCAGCCAATCTCGCCGCCTTCGATCATGTGGAAACGGAATTTCTGGGCTCGAAAGTCGCCCGCCTCCACAACCCGCTTGGCCGCCGGATGGCCTATGAGCTGATGGTCCGCTCAGGCATGAGCGCTTTCTCCGAACGCGTCTATCGATAGGCATGGCGCCGATAGCCGGCCGGTAACCCCGGGAGACCCCGGATAACCGGCACAAAAAAGGCCGCCCGCGAATAAACGGGCGGCCGGGAAAATTACTTATAATGCCAGTATCAGCCGTTCTGGACCTGCGTTACCGCTTCCGACAGAAGCTCAAGCATCTTCAGGCGAATCTCGTCATCGGTCAGGGTGATGCCGGCAGCATCGAAATCGGCGCGCAGCTTGCGCACGACGTCCTCATGGCCGGCCTCTTCGAAATCGGCGGCAACAACATCCTTGGCATAGGCGGCCGGGTCGCTCTTGCCCAGAAGCTCTGCCGCCCAAAGGCCGAGAAGCTTGTTGCGGCGTGCTTCGGCCTTGAACCTCAGCTCTTCGTCAAGAGCAAACTTCGATTCGAACGCCTTTTCGCGATCCTGCATATTGGTCATCGTTGATCTCCCAAAAAACCGTTTTGCGTTGAGCTTTTCGCCCATAAACCAAAAGGTCATGGAAAGTGCAATGCGAAGTTTACCGGCGCGGCGACTTTCGTGCTACCCTGCCCTAATTCAGGGGATCGGATCAGACGCCGATTGTGAAATGGTTTCATTTCGGTTATGGACC
This sequence comes from Pararhizobium polonicum, assembly GCF_001687365.1. Classification (GTDB taxonomy): domain Bacteria; phylum Pseudomonadota; class Alphaproteobacteria; order Rhizobiales; family Rhizobiaceae; genus Pararhizobium; species Pararhizobium polonicum. The sequence goes on along the minus strand of NZ_LGLV01000020.1, from coordinate 111,956 downwards.
GCCTTAGAAAATACCAAGTGCGCCACCCAAGGGCGCCTGCAACAGCAGAGATATCATTTATGAACCGTCGCCGCCGTATCTACGAGGGCAAGGCAAAGATCCTTTACGAGGGTCCTGAGCCTGGCACGCTGATTCAGTTCTTCAAAGATGACGCAACAGCTTTCAACGCAAAGAAGCATGAGATCATCGACGGCAAGGGCGTGCTCAACAACCGTATTTCCGAATACATCTTCACGCATCTGAACCGCATCGGTATTCCGACGCATTTCATCCGCCGCCTCAACATGCGCGAGCAGCTGATCAAGGAAGTGGAAATCATTCCGCTCGAGATCGTCGTGCGCAACGTGGCGGCCGGATCGCTGGCAAAGCGCCTCGGCATCGAGGAAGGCGTGGTTCTGCCGCGCTCGATCATCGAATTCTATTACAAGGCCGACGCGCTCGACGACCCGATGGTTTCCGAAGAGCACATCACCGCGTTCGGCTGGGCAAGCCCGCAGGAACTCGATGACATCATGGCGCTGGCCATCCGCATCAACGACTTTCTCACCGGCCTGTTCCTCGGCGTCGGCATCCAGCTCGTCGATTTCAAGATCGAATGCGGCCGCCTGTTCGAGGGTGACATGATGCGCATCATCCTGGCCGACGAGATTTCGCCGGACAGCTGCCGTCTCTGGGACGTCGAAACCAAGGAAAAGATGGACAAGGACCGGTTCCGCCGCGATATGGGAGGCCTTGTCGAGGCTTACCAGGAAGTGGCCCGCCGCCTTGGCATCATGAACGAGAACGAACCGCCACGCGGCTCCGGCCCGGTGCTGGTGAAATAAGCAGGAAGTATCGACAGTGATCAACGCACGCGTAACAGTGACGCTGAAAAACGGCGTTCTCGACCCGCAGGGCAAGGCAATCGAGGGTGCCCTCGGCGCCCTCGGCTTTGACGGCATCGGCAATGTCCGCCAGGGCAAGGTTTTCGATCTCCAGATCGAAACCGCCGACAAGGCAAAGGCCGAGGCCGAACTCAAGGCCATGTGCGAGAAACTTCTGGCCAACACCGTGATCGAGAATTACACTATCTCACTCGACTGATGGTTGAATGAGGCCTGTGAATGTCGGAAATCACAAGCGAATTGATGTATGAGCTTTTGAAGCGTGTTCACTCAGACATTGCCGGTCTGAAAGAGGGACAACGGGAAATTCGCTCGGAATTGAATGCGATACGTGGAACGATGATTTCCATGCATCAGGATATTCACAACGTCTACGGAATTCTCGCCCGTCACGACACCCGCCTTGATCGTATCGAAAACCGCCTCGAATTGCGCGAGCTTGCCGAGGCCCAATCCAGGTTTGAACCGCAGCCATGAAATCCGCCGTCGTCCAGCTTCCAGGCCTCAATCGTGATCGCGACATGATCGCCGCTCTGACCAAGATTTCCGGCAAGGCGCCGGTGACGATCTGGCAGACGGAAACGGACATCCCCGATGTCGATCTGATCGTCATCCCCGGCGGCTTCTCCTACGGCGACTATCTGCGCTGCGGCGCCATCGCCGCCCGCATGCCGGTGATGCAGGCGATCAAGGCCAAGGCCGAGGCCGGCGTCAAGGTTCTGGGCGTCTGCAATGGTTTCCAGATTCTCGTTGAAGCAGGCCTTCTTCCAGGTGCGCTCATGCGCAACGCCTCGCTGAAATTCGTCTGCAAGGAAATCAAGCTGGAAGTCGTCAACGCCAACACCGATTTCAGCCGCGCCTACGAGCAGGGACAGATCATCCGCTGCCCGGTCGCCCATCACGACGGCAATTATTTTGCCGATGCCGATACGCTCAAGACGATTGAAGACAATGGCCAGGTCGTTTTCCGCTATGCCGGCGGAACCAATCCGAACGGATCGGTCAATGACATCGCCGGGATCGTCAATGCCAAGGGCAATGTTCTCGGCATGATGCCGCATCCGGAAAACCTGATCGAGGCAGCCCATGGCGGCGCCGATGGCCGCGGCCTATTCGCTTCCGCGCTCGACGTAATCGCTGCTTAACATTCGGTCTGATAGAAGGCACCCTCAAGATCGAATCACAGGGGCCTTCCGATGCGTGGCACAGCTTTCATCCGTTTCATCACTGTTTCCACGCTTGCGCTCGTTGCCGGCTGCCAGTCGGCCAGTCCGCCGCCGCCGGCCCAGAACACCGCCGCGCTGGCGACCATGGAACGGGTGGCGCTCGGCGCCAATGCCTGCTGGTTCAAGTCCGGTGACGCCGCCTTCAAGGCCTATCGTCTGGCCCCGGAACTCAATTCGTTCTCCGGGCGCCCGCGGATACTGCTCGTCAAGCGCAATTCGCCTGAGTCCCGGCCGCTCGCCGTCGTTCAGGCGGAAGGGCACCCTGCCCGCCTGCAGGCCTTCGGACCGCTGTTCAATGAGCCTGTCGGGGCGCGGATGACGACAGACATCAAGCGCTGGGCTGCCGGCGGCAACGGCTGCAGCTAGCCGAAGAGCGCAATGAACCGCAAGCGTGCGGCATTATCGTTACTTCTTGCGGCTTTTCTTTTTCCAAATTTTGCCAGACAATCAACTGAAGAAGCCCCTTGCTGAACAAATGCAATCAAAGGGCGTATTTTTGTGCGCTAAAACCGGAAACATCACTCTCACACCTGTCATGAAGCCGCGCTATCTCGCGTGCTAGGCGCGGACATCTGTCCGCACCCGTTCCGCCGAATTCCTCCCGTGTCCTGTTGTCACCAAAGGCATATTCATGAGCGTTATGATTTATCACAACAACCGCTGCTCCACGTCCCGCGCGGTTCTCGATATCATCCGTGAGGCGGGTATCGAACCCATCATCAATGACTATATGAAGACGCCGCCGAGCCACGAGGAGATGCTGGCGCTACTGCTCGCCATGGACATGTCGCCGCGTCAATTGCTCCGCACGAAAGAGCGCGTTTACCTGTCGCTCAACCTCGATGACGAGAAGAAGACGGACCGGGAGATCATCGACGCGATGCTGGCCCACCCCGAACTGATCGAGAGACCGATCGTCGTGACGGAAAAAGGCATCAAAGTCTGTCGTCCCAAAACCAGGGTGCTTGAACTTCTTTAGCCTGGGGATCGGTTAGCTCGAGAAAGGACGCGCCGCCTCACGGCGCGCTTCCGACGGCGTCACGCCGATATCGGCAAGCTGCTCATCCGTCAGTTCGGACAGCGCAATACGGCTGAGCCGCTTTTCCTCATACTGGACAATCCAGCCGATCACCCGCCAGACGAAACGCTTCAGACCCGCAGCAAAACCACGCTGAACCGGGATTGCACCCGTCCCGGTCGAACAAGTTGCATCGTCATCCGCACATATTGCACTCATTGTCATCACTCCGCCGATTGCAATGGTTATTTTTTGATATTGCATTGTCATAATTGACACCGAAAGGGATGCAATGTAGAAATTGTCACCATGACAACTTGGATGCCAGACCCCGGCCAAGGCCAAGGCCCGCTTTACGCCCGCATTGCCGACCAGATCGAGCAGGCGATTGCCGGCGGCGTTTTGACCGCCGGTACGAAATTGCCCCCGCAGCGCAACCTCGCCTTCGATATCGGCGTGACAATCGGCACGATCGGCCGGGCCTACCATCTCGTGCGCGAACGCGGGCTTGTCAGCGGCGAAGTCGGCCGGGGCACCTATGTGCTCAACAATGCCGAATTGCGGCCGGCCGAACAGGCCGATCCGATGACGGCAGCCCTCGCCGGCACCCGTCCGATCAAGGCGCCGCCGGGTAAGCTCAGATTCGACAGCACGGCGGCACCCGATATCGGCCAGGGCGCATCGCTGGAAAAGGTGCTGGTCGATATCAGCCGCGAGCACCACGCCGATATTGCCAGCTACGCCCGCGACTTCCCGCAGCATTGGTTCGAGGCGGGCAGCCAATGGCTGGCCAAGGGGACATTTCGCCCGCAAGCCGACAGAATCGTACCCACCCTCGGTGCCCATGCCGGTGCGGTCGCGGTCATCGCCGCCGTCACGGCACCGGGCGACAAGATCGCGTTTGAGAACGTCACCTATTCGCAAATCAGCCGAAGCGCCGGCCTCATCGGCCGCCGGACGATTTTGCTGCGGACCGACGATTACGGCCTCGATCCCGAAGACTTCGAGCGCGTCTGCGCCCAGCAGCATCCAAAACTCGCCTTCCTGATGCCGACAGCGCAAAACCCGACTGTTGTCACGCTGTCGCTGGAACGTCGGCAGGCGATCGCCGATATTGCCCGCCGTTATGGTGTCTGGCTGCTGGAAGACGATCTTTACGGCGCCATGAGTGGCGACATGACCCCGCTTCTCGCCGAACTTGCGCCGGAGCGGACATTCCTCGTCGGCGGCCTGTCGAAATCGGTTGCCGCCGGCGTGCGCGGCGGTTGGGTCGCCTGCCCGCCGCATTTCAGCCAGCGCATCCGCATCGCCCACAAGATGGTCAGCGGCGGCATGCCCTTTCTTCTGGCCGAACTCTGCTCCCGCCTCGTCCTCAGCGGCGAGGCCGCGATCCTGCGCTCCCGCTGCATCGACGAGATCCGGGCGCGCGAACAGATGGCCCGCGAAATCTTTTCAGGCATCGAGTTCAACTCGCATCCGCATGTGCCTTTCCTCTGGCTGAAACTGTCCGAGCCGTGGTTTTCGGGCACTTTCAAGCACGCGGCTTTCGAGGAAGGCGTGCTGGTCGATGATGAGGACGAATTCAAGGCCGGACGGACCGAGAGCGTCTACCACCGCGTCCGGATCGGCTTCTCCTCACCCGCCGACCGCAACGAGGTCCGGCGCGGTTTCCTGACGCTGCGGCGCCTGCTGGACAGCGGCCGCACGGGCTACGACAGCTTCGCCTGAACGAAAGCTGACTTTATCGGCGAAAAGCACACGATCTCCTGTGCTTTCTCGCCATTTTCCTGTCGCATCCCGGAAGTGCATCGGCTAAAGAAACGCCGACGCGATCTCTTTGTTTTGACGCAGCCCTGCACGCAATCGGCTCTGACGCCGTCCGGGATGCTCCAACGGACCGAATGGACCACGATGACCATTTCCAATACCCGCCCCATCACCCCCGAGTTGATTGCCTCGCACGGCCTGAAGCCGGATGAGTATCAGCGCATTCTGGACCTGATCGGCCGCGAGCCGAGCTTTACGGAACTCGGCATCTTCTCGGCCATGTGGAACGAGCACTGCTCCTACAAGTCCTCGAAGAAATGGCTGCGCACGCTGCCGACCACCGGCCCGCGCGTTATCCAGGGACCGGGCGAGAACGCCGGCGTCGTCGATATCGACGATGGCGACGTCGTGGTCTTCAAGATGGAGAGCCACAATCATCCGTCCTATATCGAGCCCTATCAGGGCGCTGCGACCGGTGTCGGCGGCATCCTGCGTGACGTCTTCACCATGGGCGCCCGTCCGATCGCGGCGATGAACGCGCTGCGCTTCGGTTCGCCGGATCATCCCAAGACCCGCCATCTCGTCTCCGGCGTCGTTGCCGGCGTCGGCGGTTACGGCAACTCGTTCGGCGTGCCGACGGTCGGCGGCGAAGTCGAGTTCGACGCCCGCTATAACGGCAATATCCTCGTCAATGCCTTTGCTGCAGGCCTTGCCAAGTCGGATGCGATCTTCCTGTCGGAAGCCAAGGGCGTCGGCCTGCCGGTCGTCTATCTCGGCGCCAAGACCGGCCGCGATGGCGTCGGCGGCGCGACCATGGCCTCGGCCGAGTTCGACGAATCGATCGAAGAGAAGCGTCCGACCGTGCAGGTCGGAGACCCCTTCACCGAAAAATGCCTGCTCGAAGCCTGCCTCGAACTGATGAAGACCGGTGCGGTCATCGCCATTCAGGACATGGGTGCCGCTGGCCTCACCTGCTCGGCCGTCGAAATGGGCGCCAAGGGCGACCTCGGCATCGAGCTGGAACTGGACAAGGTGCCGGTGCGCGAAGAGCGCATGACGGCCTATGAAATGATGCTGTCGGAAAGCCAGGAGCGCATGCTCATGGTGCTTGAGCCCGCCAAGGAAGAGATCGCCAAGGCGATCTTCGTCAAATGGGGTCTGGATTTCGCCATCGTCGGCAAGACAACCGACGACCTGCGGTTCCGCGTGCTGCATCAGGGCGAGGAAGTCGCCAACCTGCCGATCAAGGATCTGGGTGATCAGGCACCGGAATACGACCGCCCCTGGACGCCAGCCACCGCCGCAGCCCCATTGGCTGCCGGCGATGTGCCGCAGGCCAATGTCGCCGATGCCGTCCTGGCGCTGGTGGGCTCCGCCAACAACTCCTCGCGCCGCTGGGTTTACGAGCAGTACGACACGCTGATCCAGGGCAATTCGCTGCAGCTTCCCGGCGGTGACGCCGGTGTCGTGCGCGTCGAAGGCCATCCGACCAAGGCGCTGGCCTTCTCCTCCGACGTGACGCCCCGTTATGTCGAGGCCGACCCGTTCGAAGGCGGCAAGCAGGCCGTGGCCGAATGCTGGCGTAATATCACCGCGACCGGCGCACTGCCGCTGGCGGCCACCGACAACCTCAATTTCGGCAATCCGGAACGCCCGGAAATCATGAGCCAGCTGGTTCATGCCATCAAGGGCATCGGCGAAGCCTGCCGCGCACTCGATTTCCCGATCGTTTCCGGCAATGTCTCGCTCTACAACGAAACCAACGGTCAGGGCATCCTGCCGACCCCGACGATCGGCGGCGTCGGCCTGCTTGGCGACTGGTCGCAGATGGCGCGTATCCGCTTTGCGGCGGAAGGCGAGACCATCCTGCTCGTCGGCGCACCCGAAGGGCTTGGAACGCATCTCGGCCAGTCGGTTTATCTGCGCGACATCCACGGCCGTACCGATGGCCCTGCCCCGCATGTCGATCTCGCTCATGAGCGCAAGACCGGCGATTTCGTCCGCGGGCTGATCACCGATGGCCTGACCACTGCCGTGCATGATTGCTCCTCGGGCGGCCTGGCGCTGGCCGTTGCCGAAATGGCGATGGCGTCGGGTATCGGCGCCAAGGTTTCGGCGGTTGCCGGCCACGATCCGATCCCGGTCTTCTTCGGCGAGGATCAGGGCCGCTATGTCGTCACCGTGAAGCCGGAACATGCGGCACTTGTGGCCGAGCGGGCGCAAGCCGCAGGCGTGGCCGCGCCTTCCATCGGCAGCACCGGCGGCACCGAGCTCGTGCTTGGCACAGCCAAGCCGCTTGCAATTCTGCAATTGCGCTCGGCCCATGAATCATGGTTCCCTGATTTCATGGACGGCGAAACACTGATCGCCGCCGAGTAATTCAGGGAGTACAGACCATGCCGATGGCACCTGGCGATATCGAAGACATGATCAAGTCGGGCATTCCCGGCGCAAAGGTGACAATCCGGGATCTGGCCGGCGACGGCGATCATTATGCGGCCGAAGTCGTGGCGGAAGCCTTTCGCGGCAAAAGCCGGGTGCAGCAGCACCAGATGGTCTACAACGCGCTGAAGGGCAATATGGGGGGTGTTCTCCATGCCCTGGCCCTTCAGACTTCCGCACCGGAATGAAGGCAGGCTGACACTGGACGTCCGTAAAACTTGAGTGCCGACCTGTTGCCGGCCTGCAAGTCATCAATTTTTGTTGCGAACGGGTGATGAAAATCACCGGCGCGCATGTTATCTAACAGAGATCGACACCCCCGACCCTTGAAGCGGGAGCAGGAAGGACTACGACATGAGCGGTATCAACGATTTCATCGCCAATGAAGTGAAGAGCAACGATGTCGTTCTTTTCATGAAGGGCACCCCCCAGTTCCCCCAGTGTGGGTTCTCCGGCCAGGTGGTCCAGATGCTCGATTATATCGGCGTCGACTACAAGGGCATCAATGTGCTCGCCGATGCGGATCTTCGCCAAGGCATCAAGGACTATTCCAACTGGCCGACCATCCCGCAGCTCTACATCAAGGGCGAATTCATCGGCGGATGCGATATCGTCCGTGAAATGTTCCAGGCTGGCGAACTCCAGTCGCATTTCGAGGAACAGGGCATCGCCGTCAAGGGCGCAGCCTGAAACCTGAATTCGGCCACAGTGGCAGCTGAAAAAGGCGGGTCACCGCCTTTTTTTGATTCCGGCAGATTGTGATGACTGACTAATATTGCGCAGCCTTTATCAGCCGGAACCAATATGAGCCACTGTCACAAGCCAGTCGCGATGTTGGGAGTATGCACGCGCAGTGCAGGTTTCTGCGCCATTGAACGAGGCCGGATCATATCCTCCTGACCTCCCTCTATCCCAGTTGCCGCCGGCACGATCTTGCCTGCGCTCTTCCAAACCCGGCTGGACCGGTTTCTGTCTTGAAAGCGCTTCGGAGCCGCGCTTCCAACCGCATATATAATACGCTGGCTCCAGCATTTTCATCTGCGCCTGATCCATCCGGGAAACATTGCCGTTTCCGGTTTCAGGCGCCCGGCACGTCCGCCAGGAAACTATCCCGATGACCATAACATCCGAAGCACCGGGTATCCCGGCTTTGTCAAAACCACAATTCATTGCCCTGATGGCGCTGCTGATGGCCATCAATGCGATTTCGATCGACATCATGCTGCCCGGTCTGCAGGAGATCGGCGCCAGTCTCGGTGTTGTCGATGAAAACACGCGCCAATATGTGATCACCGCCTATCTCATCGGCATGGGCTGCGCGCAGCTGTTCTTCGGCCCGCTGTCCGATCGATTCGGCCGCAAGCTGCCGCTTCTCGGCGGCATTGGCATCTATGCGCTCTGTGCGCTCGCCATCGTCTTCGTGCCGTCCTTTTCCGGACTTCTGGCACTGCGCTTCATGCAGGGTATTGGTGCCGCCGCCACCCGCGTCATCACCGTCTCGATCGTGCGCGACGTCTATGGCGGCCGGATGATGGCCGAAGTCATGTCGCTGGTCATGATGGTCTTCATGATCGTGCCGGTCATCGCCCCCAGCATCGGCCAGCTGATCATGATCTTTGCCGAATGGCATATGATCTTCGTCGTCATCTGCGTGTTTGCGCTGCTGGTGGCAACGATGGTGGCACTACGCCTGCCGGAAACGCTGTCTATCGAACATCGCCGGCCGTTCACCGTGACGTCCATCCTGGCCGGCTTCCGCATCGTGTTGACCAACCGCGTCTCGCTTTGTTACTCGCTGGCCGCGTCGTTCATCTTCGGCTCGCTGTTCGGCTTCATCAATTCCTCACAGCAGATCCTCGTCGGCATCTATGGCCTGGGCCACTGGTTTCCGCTGGTCTTTGCAGGCTTTGCCGGCATGATGGCGATCGCGTCCTTCACCAACTCACGGCTGGTCAAGCGCTACGGCATGCGCCGCCTGTCGCACGGTGCCCTGATCGGCTTCACGATCGCGAGCATGATCTGGGCCGTGGCGTCGATCTTCGGAACGCTTCCGTTCTGGCTTTTCATCCTGCTCTACGCTTCGGCCATGTTCCAGTTCGGCCTGATCGGCCCCAATTTCAACGCCATGGCGATGGAGCCGCTCGGTCACGTCGCCGGAACGGCATCGTCCGTGCTGGGCTTTACCCAGACGATCGGCGGCGCCTCCATCGGCGCGCTGATCGGCCAGGCTTTCGACGGCACGGTCACACCGCTGGCGATCGGATTCCTGACCGTATCCGTCATCGGTCTGATTTTCGTGCTCGTTGCCGAGAAGGGCAAGCTTTTCAGCCCGCACAATCCATCTATCTGACGGCTTCCGTCACCCCCAAGACTTTCATAGGTTCCTTCATGTCCACCACCACGGCCACCGAACACATCGAAAATATCGGATCGTCCCGAATAGGCCTCGGCTTCTTCGAATTCGTCATCACCATCGCTCTGATGACCGCAAGCGTTGCGGTCGCGATCGACATCATGCTGCCGGCCCTGCCCGCCATCGGCCACTCGCTCAACGTCGCCAACACCAACGACACGCAGCTGGTCATCGGCGTCTTCTTTCTCGGCTTCGGCTGCTCGCAGATCGTCTTCGGCAGTTTGTCCGACACATTCGGCCGCCGCAATATCCTCTTGGCCGGTCTCGCCTTCTTCACGCTGACCATGCTTGGAGCGGCGGCAACCCAGAGCTTTGAAATGCTGCTGCTCCTGCGCTTCGTGCAGGGCATCGGCGCGGCCGCGGTTCGAATCACCACCATGGCTGTTGTCCGCGACTGTTTCGGCGGCCGCGAAATGGCCCGCGTCATGTCCTATGTGATGATCGTCTTCATGATCGTGCCGATCGTCGCCCCCTCGCTCGGCCAGGCCGTCATCTATTACGCAAACTGGCACTGGATCTTCATCCTGCTCGGCGGCATCGGCGCCATCCTCTTTGTCTGGGCAGCCATGCGCCTGCAGGAGTCGCTGCCGAAGGAAGAACGCCTGCCGCTATCGGTGGCATCGGTCGTCTCGGGCTTCCGCACCGTTCTGACCAACCGCGTCACCTGCGGCTACATGATCGGCCTGACGCTGTTCACCGCCGTCATCTGCGCCTATATCGTCACCGTCCAGCAGATCTTCGGCGAGGTCTATGGCCTTGGCGACTGGCTGCCGATCGCCTTTGCCGGAACCGCCGGCGGCATCGCCGTTGCCAATTTCGCCAATGGCTACTTCGTCCGCAGCTTCGGCATGCGGCGCATCTCGCATGTGGCGATGATCCTGTTCACGCTGCTCTCCGGCGCCGGTCTGCTGATTTCGCTGGGCGGCAAGCCAGACTTCCTGCTCGCCTACCTGCTGTTCTCCGTTCTCTTGATGATGTTCGCCGTCATCGCCACCAATTTCACCGCCATCAGCCTCGAGCCGATGGGGCATCTGGCGGGAACGGCAACCGCGATCACCGGCTTCGTCTCCACCACCGGCGGCGCACTGATCGGCGGCGCCGTCGGGCAAATGTTCAACGGCACGGTCCAGCCGCTGTTTGCCGGCTTTACCCTCTTCGGCGTATTGACGATCCTTGCAGTCCTCTGGGCGGAAAAAGGCAAGCTCTTCACCCACCCGGGCGACGACACCGCCAAGCTTGAAGCTGGCGGCGGACATATGTAATCCGCTGAAACGCTGAAACCCGAAATGGAAAGGCCCGCTCAGTGAATGAACACTGAGCGGGCCTTTTCTATGCGCTGCCGTCTTCTGGCAGTCAGACGGTAAACACCTCACGGCGCAGCATGTCCCAGCAATCCTTGTCGGACGCCAGCAGCAGGCCGCCATCGACATGATGCGGCAGATAGGGCGAGCCATCGAACCGGGCGGCATAGGCACCGGCTTCCTGAGCGATCAGCGTGCCGGCCAGATGATCCCAGGGCATCAGTTTCTGATAGGTCAGGAAGTGGAAATGCCCGGCGGCAAAGGCGCGGTATTCATGGGCCGCGCAGCGATAGCTGGTGGCGATGCGCACCTTGGCCATGTTGCCCATGACGATGCGGCGGTTTTCCGGCGAATAGAAGCCGGTGGAGGCGCAGCCGACAAGGCTTTCGAGCGGTACGGACGGCACGGTGGCAAGACGCTCCTGCGAGCCGTCGGCCTTGCAAAGCCAGGACCCGGAGCCCTTTTCGGCAATCACCCAGTCATTGCCCATCGGATCGTAGATGATGCCCGCGACGGTTTCGCCCTTGGCGACGACGGCGGCCATGACGCCGAACAACGGCATGCCAGCGGCATAGTTGAAGGTACCGTCGATCGGATCGACGACGATGGCGAGATCGGCACCAGCCAGACGGCTGAGCAGCGCCGGATCGGCAGCGACCGATTCCTCGCCGACGAACAGCGCATCCGGAGAAACCTCTGCCATCCGCGCCTTGATCAGCCGCTCCGCCGCCTCGTCGGCTTCCGTCACCAGATCGATGGCTTCCGACTTCATCCGCACGTCGCCCGCGCCGAGGTTGCGGAAACGCGGTAGGATTTCCTTGGCCGCGGCCTCCTGCAGGATGTTGGCGATGGCGGCGATATCGATGGCAGATGTCATGCTTTGGGCTCCGCGAAGAGGGATTGGAAGTCGAACAGTTTCGGGTCGAGCAGATGCGACGGATTGACGTGGCCGAGCGCCCGCAGCATCGTGTCCTTGCGGCCGGGCATGCGGCGCTCGATATCCGACAGCATCGCCTTCATCGCATTGCGCTCAAGCCCGTCCTGCGAACCGCAGAGGTCGCAGGGGATGATCGGAAACTCCATCGCAGCGGCAAATTTCGCCAGATCGTCCTCGGCCGCATAGGCCAGCGGCCGCAGCACCATCAGATCGCCTTCGTCGTTCAGAAGCTTTGCCGGCATCGTCGCCAGCCTGCCGCCGTGGAAGAAATTCATGAAGAAGGTCTCAAGAATATCCTCGCGATGATGCCCCAGCACCAGCGCGTCACAGCCCTCCTCGCGGGCGATCCGGTAGAGATTGCCGCGGCGCAGGCGCGAACAGAGCGCACAATAGGTTCCGCCCGCCGGCACCTTCTCCTTCACGATCGAATAGGTGTCGCGATATTCGATGCGGTGCCTGACACCGATCGACGAGAGATAGTCCGGCAGCACATGCTTGGGGAAATTCGGCTGTCCCTGATCGAGATTGCAGACCACGAGTTCGACCGGCAGCAGGCCGCGCCATTGCAGGTCCATCAGCAGGGCCAGGAGGCTGTAGCTGTCCTTGCCGCCGGAAACGCCGATCAGCCAGCGCTTCTGGCCTTTCAGCATGCCAAAATCCTCGATCGCCTGACGCACCTGCCGCAGCAACCGCTTGCGCAGCTTGTTGAACGAGACGGATGACGGCATCTTTGCGAAGATCGGATGCATCACATCGTCGCCGGCTTGATCCGGCACGAGATCTTCGAGGTCTGCTTTGGTCGGCGATTGAATGGCAATATCCATGACAAAGTCCCGGATGGAAAGGCGCGACGGCACAAAGGCGGCGCACGAATACGATGCCCTGCACTTGCCCGTGTCCGCCGGCAAGATCAAGGAAAATGCGCCCGGATGGACGTGAAACTTCCGTAGCGCCCCACTCAGGCGCCGAACACGGACCATCCGGTGCGGCTGGCAAGCATTTCCAGCGCCAGCGACCCAAGCAGCGAATTGCCGTTATGATTGAGTCCCGGCGACCAGACGGCAACGGAGGCCTTGCCCGGCGCGACGCAAAGAATGCCGCCGCCGACGCCGCTCTTGCCCGGCAGGCCGACGCGATAAGCAAAATCGCCCGAGCCGTCATAGTGGCCGCAGGTCAGCATCAGCGCATTGATACGCCGCGCCCGCTGCTTGGAAACAACGGAATGCCTGGTCAGCGGATTGGTACCGGAGGCTGCGAGAAACAGCCCGGCCTTGGCCAACTGGACGCAGCTCATCGCCAGCGCGCACTGATGGAAATAGACGCCGAGCACATGCTCGACGGGATGATCGAGTTTGCCGAAAGAACGCATGAAATTGGCGAGCGCGAAGTTACGGTAGCCGGTTGCGGCTTCAGAGCGCGCGACTTCCGGATCGATGACGATATCGTCCTCGTCGGCCAGGTAGCGCACAAACCGGACCACCTCGCCGATCGCCTCCTTCGGCGTGTGACCGGCCAGCACCAGATCGGTGATGGCGATGGCCCCGGCATTGATGAAGGGATTGCGCGGGATTCCATGTTCATGCTCAAGCTGGACGATGGAATTGAAGGCGGAACCGGACGGTTCGCGGCCAACGCGCTTCCAGATGTTCTCACCATGCTTGCCGAGCGCCAGCGTCAGCGTGAAGACCTTGGAGATACTCTGGATGGAGAACGGCACCTGTGCATCGCCGGCCATATGAACATCGCCATCGACCGTGACGATCGCCATGCCGAAACGCTTGGGATCGACGCGGGCGAGCTGCGGGATGTAATCGGCCACCTTCCCCTCGCCGAGCCGTGGGGTAAGCTCGCGGTGGATATCATCGACAATCGACTGCAGGTCCAACGGGCCGGGCATCAGTCATTCTCCGCATCAGACTTGGTGGAAATTGGGCAACAAAAAAGCCACCCATCTCTGAGTGGCTTTTCCGAATTTCACAAGGCCAAGCCTCTAAGAAATTATCGCGAATAGAATTCGACGACGAGGTTCGGTTCCATGATGACCGGGTACGGAACGTCGATCAGGGCAGGAACGCGGGCGAAGGTCGCAACCATCTTGTTGTGATCGACTTCGACATAGTCCGGAACGTCGCGTTCAGCGAGCGAAACGGCTTCGAGAACCGAAACGAGCTGCTTGGACTTTTCGCGAACTTCGATAACGTCGCCAGCCTTGCAGCGGTACGAACCGATGTTGACGCGAACGCCGTTGACCTTGACGTGGCCATGGTTGACGAACTGACGGGCAGCAAAGACCGTCGGAACGAACTTGGCGCGGTAGACGATCGCGTCGAGACGCGATTCGAGCAGGCCGATCAGGTTTTCGGAAGTGTCACCCTTGCGACGGTCAGCTTCGGCGAAGATCGCACGGAACTGCTTTTCGCGGATGTCGCCGTAGTAGCCCTTGAGCTTCTGCTTGGCGCGCAGCTGCACACCGAAGTCGGAAAGCTTGGACTTGCGGCGCTGGCCGTGCTGGCCAGGACCGTATTCGCGACGGTTCACCGGGGACTTCGGACGGCCCCAGATGTTTTCGCCCATACGGCGGTCAATTTTGTACTTGGACGATTCGCGCTTGCTCATCGTATTTCCCTTCAACAGGTTACACCGGTCTGTTGCCAAACCGGATCAAGGAAACACGCCCTCCTCTGAACTTCTTTTGAAAGCTCTGACAGGTTTCTCACATTACGCTAACGGAGAAGCCACGGGACATGTCGGTTCGCGCATTTCCCTTTCCGGCTCGGCCGGAAAGACAAGGCATATGCGCCACTAAAAAGTAACACCGGGCATTTCGGCCCGGCGTTGTGCGCGTCTTTAGGTAAGTTTCACAAAATTGTCAACGACGGCGCAAAACATTCCGCATTTTACGCCCTTATTCCGCTACTCCGCAGCACTCCGGCTGTCCGTGTCATCGAAAAGCGCATCGGCTGCGCCTGGCGCCGTCTCTACCTGCAGGTCCGGAAAAGCGACGATGCGCTTTCCCGAGAGATCGCTGTGCACCACAATCAGCCCCTGCTCCTCGAAATAGCCGAGCAGACGGCGGGCGCGCCGGGCCGAGTGGGTGCCGTAGGCGCGCGCGATCATCGCGTCGGAAGGGCATGGCAGATTGCGCACGGCAGACTGCGCCACAAGCAGGAACACGCCTTGCAGATCGTCGGTGACATTGCGCGACAGGCTGAGCGCAGACGCCCAGATTTCACTCGCAGCCGTCTCCGCATCGACCCCGGACCGGGCGACCGCCATCTTGCGGCGGAAGGCACTCAGCGACAGCGGGGCGCCGGGCACGCGGCGGATGCGGCAGCGGACAAGAAAATCCTGGAACAGTTCGGCATCGGCGCGGAACGCCGCATCAGGATGCTCGAGAATTTCGGCCAGTAGTCCGTCGAGCAGTGCTTCGCGCTCGAGAACAGGCATTTCCGGCACCGGCGCCTTCGGCTCCGCAAGTCCGATCGGTTCCGGCCGCGGGCGGGAGAGCTCGGCCAGGATATCGGTGGCCGGACGTGGTTGAGCGCTGGGGCGGCGCATGATCGGGCGAATCAGCTCTTCCGGATCGGGCGTGAAGATCAGGTCCTCGACGTCGGCGACCGCCTCCGGCAAAGGCGTCAGCTTCGGGCTGGTGGAGCGGGCCGAGGTTTCGACATTGCCGATCGTCACCGGCAGCGGCCGGCGCGACAGGGCTGGACCGAGCGCCACGAAGGAGCCGCGCTTCAGGTCGCGGAACATTTCCGCCGTGCGCCGGTCCATGCCGAGCAGATCGGCGGCACGTGCCATGTCGATATCGAGAAAAGTGCGCCCCATCAGGAAGTTGGACGCTTCGGCGGCGACGTTCTTGGCAAGCTTGGCCAGCCGCTGCGTGGCGATGACACCGGCAAGGCCGCGTTTACGGCCGCGGCACATCAGGTTGGTCATGGCGCCGAGCGAAATCTTGCGCGCTTCCTCGGACACGTCGCCGGCGACCGACGGCGCAAACATCTGCGCCTCGTCGACCACCACCAACACCGGATACCAGTAGTCGCGATCGGCATCGAACATGGCATTGAGGAAGATGCCGGCGCTGCGCATCTGCTGCTCGATATCCAGCCCTTCAAGGGACAGGACACAGGAGACGCGATGCTGGCGGATACGGCTGGCAATGCCGATCAGCTCGGCTTCCGTGCGCTCGCCCTCGATCACCACATGGCCGAACTTGTCGGCCAGCGTGACGAAATCGCCTTCGGGATCGATGATGCACTGCTGCACCCACGGGGCGGACTGTTCCAGAAGCCGGCGCAGAAGATGCGATTTTCCGGAGCCGGAATTGCCCTGCACCAGAAGGCGCGTCGCCAGAAGCTCCTCGATATCGAGCGGAACGGATGCGCCATCGGACGCCGTCCCCATATCGATGCCGACTTTCATATCCACCTCGTCAAAAATGCCATGCCGGATGCGCCGCCACGAACCCGCAAGCAAGGAGCCTTAGCACCGTTTGGGCCGGTTTGCGCGCCGACACAACAGAAACCCACAGTTAAGACAGTCAGACTTCCCTGCCGCAGCACCGTCGCCCAACCGAAAAATACGACCTCGGTAGTCTGCTACTTCAGCCTTCGGCGTAACAGACAGCCTGTAGCTTGTTTCCATCGGGGTCGCGAACATATGCGGCATAGTAGTCTGGTCCGTAGGCGGTGCGAGGCCCGGGAGCCCCCTCGTCCATACCTCCCAACGTCAGCGCCAACTCGTGGAACCGATGAACCTGCGCCTTCGTATCGGCGATGAGGGCGACATGCGTACCGTTTCCCCACGTTGCGGGGCGGCCGTCTTCCGGTGTGTAGATGTAAATGGTCGGCATCTGACCGTTTTTCTCATAGGCCAGTGGTTTTTCGGCAGGCTTCGGCAAACGGGAAAACCCGATTGCCCCGAGAACGGCATCATAGAATTTTGCAGACCGTTCCTTGTCGTTGGTTCCAAGCGTGATGTGGCTGATCACAGACATCGTTGAATTTCCCGCATTGTCGATGGACAGGTATCAACATGCAGAAGAAATCGCTCAGACGACAGAGTGTCGGCGATAAATTTTTGCCGTTGGATAGCCTCGACTGAACCGATGATTTTCGAGCAATGCCCCGCGAGCAAATGATCACTTGCCCTATACGGTCAGCCCGAATCCCTGCAACAGCCGTCGCGTCGTGAAGTCAGGTTTGCCGGACGTGAAGATCGCCGGATCGACTCCGTTCAGCGGCTCGAAATCATCCGGCAACGGCACCAGGCTACGCGCCCGCCGCGCAATCGCCTCGGCCGGATCGAGCCAGTCCACCGGCCAGGGTGCCAGGCGGCGAAAGACATTGGCCATGAAGGGATAGTGGGTGCAGGCGAGAACGACGATATCGGTCTTCTTCCCGTCCTTCTCGACAAAACACTGCTCGATCTCAGAGAGAACCGCCGCGTCGTCGATCGGCCCGCCGCGAATATAGGCTTCCGCCATACGGGCCAGATTTTCCGAACCGACGAGGCGGACATGGCATTGCGAGGCGAAGGACTGGATGAGATCACGGGTATAGGCGCGCTTGACGGTGCCGGGCGTCGCCAGCACCGAGACAAGGCCCGATCGCGTCCGCTCCGCCGCGGGTTTGATCGCCGGTACAGTGCCGACGAAACGCATATCCGGAAACGCCGCGCGCAGATCGGCGCCGGCAAGCGTGAAGGCTGTGTTGCAGGCGATGACGCAGATTTCCGGATCATGGTCTGCGAGCAATCTGGCAAACAGGGAGATGATGCGCTCTTTCAGAGCCTCTTCTTCCCAGCCCCCATAGGGAAAGCCCGCATCGTCGGCGACATAGATGAAATGCCGCTCCGGCATCAGCACGCGGGCTTCGCGCAGCACGGTGAGCCCACCGATGCCGCTGTCGAAGACGAGGATGGGTTTCAGCTCAGGTGTCGTCACCGGCGTCATCTGCCTTTTTCGCGCGCGAATTTTCCGGCGCTCCGGCACCGCGCGGCGCCTCGCGGGTGAAACGATCGAGCGATGAGATGATGCCGCGCACCAGCCGGATTTCGGATTCGGTAAAGCCGGGGCGGGTCAGGACTGCGCGCAAGTTGTCGATCAATTTCGGCTTTTTGGCGACAGGCCGGAAGTAGCCGCGCGCCTCCAGCGCCTCCTCGACATGATCGAACAAGCCCTGCAACTGATCCTTGGTCGCCGGGTTCTGCGACAGCGCCTGGAAGGAGGTTTCCTCCCGCGATTCCATGCTGGTCTTCAGCCACTCGTAGGACATCAGCAGAACCGCCTGCGCAAGGTTGAGCGAGGCAAAGGCCGGGTTGACCGGGAAGGTGACGATCTCGTCGGCCAGCGCCACCTCTTCGTTGGTCAGGCCGGTGCGCTCGCGACCAAAGAGAATGCCGGTCGCCTCGCCCATATTGAAGCGGTTGCGCAGCGTTTCGGCAGCGATCAATGGCGAGCGCACCGGCTTGTAGCCGTAGCGGTCGCGCGCCGTCGTCGCATAGACGAAGTTGAGATCGGCAATCGCCTCCGGCAGCGTGTCGTAGACTTTCGCGGCATCGATGACGTGATCGGCGCGGCTCGCGGCCGAACGGGCCTTCTCGCTTGGCCAGCCGTCACGCGGACTGACGAGGCGCAGTTCGGAAAGACCGAAATTGGCCATGGCGCGCGCCACCATGCCGATGTTCTCGCCAAGCTGCGGGTGCACCAGAATGATTGCCGGTCCTTCTGTCAGAAGTACGCGTTCGCTGTTCGTCCCTGCCATTCCAATGCCTTCATATCTGTTTGCGCGCTTCCCTCGCACAGATGCGGGGATTTTGAAAGTCGCGGTCGCAGCCGGCCTATTGCGGATCGCTGGCGCCCTGGCTGGCGATCCCTTCCAGCTCCGCCTTGAGCGAGCCCGCATCGTCCGGCCGGACGATATCGTCGATGACGGGGTGCCCGCCCTCCTCGATCACGATGAAATGCAGCTCGCTCGGCTTCCAGTCGGCGTCGCGCTCGCCAAAACAATGCGTATTGTCGAAGGTGACCTTCACATCGCTCCTGCCATCCGTTTGCGGACCGGCAGCAACGGACAGGTCCTTGATCGAGCAGCTGTCCTGGCCGCTGACAATGACATCGTAGTCAAAGGGCGAATCGCCTCCGTCGTAGGCCGGAAATTTCGTCGCCGCGCGATAGGTCTTGGCGAAGTCCTGGCTGTAGATGCGGCCAAGGCGCGCTTCCGAGAAATAATCTTCGCCGGGCTGGGCATCTTGATCGGCCCAACCCTTGACGGCCTCCTGCATGATTTCGTTGACCGGTGCTGCGGGATCGGCCGCCTGCGCGGAGGAGAAAGCACAGCAGGCCAGAAGAACAAGCACGAACCGTTTCATCGTCATTTCCCGATTTCAAATGCGCCGCCGGGCGCCGGAGAGTTGCGTATCGTCATAGCCATTTTCGCAGCCGGGCGCGAGACCGGAATGATGCGGCATATCGGGTCTTCATCCGCCGCGATGTAGTAACCGGCTAATACCCGGCAGCAGATCGACCGTGGCATCCTCACCCGGCACGCAACCCGATGGAGGATACGATGAGCGGCAAGAAAATTCTGATGATCTGCGGCGATTTCACCGAAGACTATGAAACGATGGTGCCGTTCCAGGCGCTGCTCGCGGTCGGCCACACCGTTCACGCCGTCTGCCCGGGCAAAGCGGCAGGCGAACAGATCGCCACCGCCATCCACGATTTCGAGGGCGACCAGACCTATTCGGAAAAGCGCGGCCATAACTTCACCCTGAACGCGACATTCGCCAGCACGAAGGCCGAGACCTACGACGCACTGGTCATTCCCGGCGGGCGGGCGCCGGAATATCTGCGCCTCGACGCAAACGTCATTGCCATGGTCCGTCATTTCTTCGATGCCGGCAAACCGGTGGCAGCGATCTGCCACGGCGCACAACTGCTGTCGGCGGCCGGCGTGCTAAAAGGCCGGACCTGCTCGGCCTACCCTGCCTGCCGCTTCGATGTCGAACTGGCTGGCGGACATTATGCGGATATCCCGGTCGACCAGGCCGTCACCGACGGCAACCTGGTATCGGCACCCGCCTGGCCCGCCCATCCTGCCTGGATCGGCCAGTTCCTGACGGTACTCGGTACCGAGATCCGCCACAGCGCGCCGTTGACGCGATCCGCCGCCTGATCGGCGGCCTTGCCAAACCGCACCGAAGAGCGGACACTTCAAGCCGGAATTCTGGGAGGAATGGATGTGCAGGCTATTCATCGGCGCCGACCCGGCGCTCTGGCAGAGTGTTACCCGTTCGGTGCGGATCGATGGGGTGGCGACCAGCATCCGGCTTGAAAGCTTCTTCTGGTCCATTCTCGAAGACATCGGCGACCGGGACGGCATGTCGGTCGGGCGCCTGATCGGGCGGCTCTATGTCGAATCGCTCGAGGAAGGCCATCCGCCGGAAAATTTTACCTCGTTTCTCAGAGTATGCTGTGGGCGCTATCTCGCCCTGCAGCTTGACGGCCTAGTGCCGACGGATCGCGGTGCAAAGATCGCCTCTCTGGACGCGCAAGCCATTCTGGCGCGGGAGGAAAGAGGGTACGCCAAGCCTCTCCTTGCGGATTTCCCGAGGGCTGCGCGGGGGCATTGAACCCGCTTTTGCCGACGACGCCACCCCCCTGCCGATTCCTGCACTGTATGCCTTTGCCTGCCGGGAACTGGATGCTATAGGGGCCCAACCCCGTTTTTCGTCCAACCCCATGCAGAGGTTTGCAACATGACAAAGATCAAGGTCGCCAATCCGGTCGTCGAGCTCGACGGCGATGAAATGACCCGCATCATCTGGCAGTTCATCAAGGAAAAGCTGATCCATCCCTATCTGGATATCGATCTGGAATATTACGACCTTGGCATGGAAAATCGCGATGCGACGAACGACCAGGTAACGATCGATTCCGCCAACGCCATCAAGAAGCACGGCGTCGGCGTCAAGTGCGCCACGATCACGCCGGACGAGCAGCGCGTCGAGGAATTCGGCCTGAAGAAGATGTGGAAGTCGCCGAACGGCACGATCCGCAACATCCTCGGCGGCGTCATCTTCCGCGAGCCGATCATCTGCAAGAACGTGCCACGCCTCGTTCCCGGCTGGACCAAGCCGATCATCGTCGGCCGCCACGCTTTCGGCGACCAGTACCGCGCCACCGATTTCAAGTTCCCCGGCAAGGGCAAGCTGACGATGAAGTTCGTCGGCGAGGACGGCACGGAAATCGAACACGAAGTCTATGACGCACCGGCAGCCGGCGTTGCCATGGGCATGTACAACCTTGACGAATCGATCACCGATTTCGCCCGCGCCTCACTGAACTACGGCCTGCAGCGCAACGTTCCGGTCTATCTTTCGACCAAGAACACCATCCTCAAGGTCTATGACGGCCGCTTCAAGGATATCTTCCAGAAGGTGTTCGACGAAGAATTCGCCGATAAGTTCAAGGCAGCCAAGCTCTGGTACGAACACCGCCTGATCGACGACATGGTCGCTTCGGCGCTGAAATGGTCCGGCGGCTATGTCTGGGCCTGCAAGAACTACGACGGTGACGTCCAGTCCGACATCGTCGCGCAGGGCTTCGGCTCGCTCGGCCTGATGACCTCGGTTCTGATGACGCCGGACGGCCAGACTGTGGAAGCCGAAGCCGCCCACGGCACAGTCACGCGTCACTACCGCCAGCACCAGAAGGGCGAGGAAACCTCGACCAACTCGATCGCCTCGATCTTCGCCTGGACCCGTGGCCTCGCCCACCGCGCCAAGCTGGACGACAATGCCGAACTGGCAAAGTTTGCCGACACGCTGGAAAAGGTCTGCGTCGATACGGTCGAGAGCGGCTTCATGACCAAGGACCTGGCGCTGCTGATCGGCCCCGACCAGCCGTGGCTCTCGACCACAGGCTTCCTCGACAAGATCGACGAAAACCTGCGCAAGGCGATGGCTGCGTAAGCAGAATAAACCGCTGACCTGACGAACCCGGCCTCGTGCCGGGTTTTTTTATTGGAACCTTTTCCGCTCCCGGTCGTTCGCGATATGAACCCTCCGCATGTTGCACTGCATGCTTCACCTCTCAAAAAGATCGTGAACACTCATACATGACCGTTTCCACCGACAAGAATTCGCATCTTCCGCGCATCGCCCTCGTCTCCACCCATGGATATGTCGCCGCGGAACCGCCGCTTGGTGCCGCCGATACCGGCGGCCAGGTCGTCTACGTCATCGAGCTTGCCCGCAAGCTGGCGCTGCTCGGCCATCAGGTCGATATCTACACCCGCCGCTTCGAGGACCAGCCGGAGTTCGATGAAATCGATGACCGCGTTCGCGTCATCCGTATCCCCTGCGGCGGCAACGACTTCATTCCGAAGGAATATCTCTACAAGCACCTGATGGAATGGTGCGAAAATGCCGTCCGTTTCGTTCGCAAGAACAATTTCACCTACACGCTGATCAACAGCCACTACTGGGATGCCGGCATTGCAGGACAGCGCATGTCGGAAGCCCTTGGCGTCACGCATATCCACACGCCGCATTCGCTTGGCCTGTGGAAAAAGCGGCAGATGGAAACCGATTATCCGGACAAGGCCGCCGAGTTCGACAAGGAATTCAACTTCTCCGAACGCGTCAAGCACGAACTGATCATCTACCGCTCCTGCAGCATGGTCATCGCCACCACGCCGATCCAGGTGGAGATGCTCGTCGACGATTACAATCTGCCGCGCGACCGGGTGCACATGATCCCGCCGGGTTACGACGACAACCGTTTCTTCCCCGTTTCCAAGGCAACGCGCGACATGGCCCGCCAGCGCTTCGGCTTCGAAGGCAAGGTGGTGATGGCGATGGGACGGCTTGCCACCAACAAGGGGTATGACCTGCTGATCGACGGCTTTTCGGTGCTGGCCGAACGCGAGCCGGAGGCGCGGCTTCACCTCGCTGTCGGCGGCGAAAACATGGATCCGCAGGAAGCGGGAATTCTCGCTGAACTGAAGGAACGCGTCGCCTCGCTCGGGCTTAACGACAAGGTCGTCTTTTCCGGGTTCGTGGCCGACGACGATCTGCCAGATTTCTACCGTGCAGCCGATATCTTCGTGCTGTCGAGCCGCTACGAACCGTTCGGCATGACGGCGATCGAAGCCATGGCCAGCGGCACCCCCACTATCATCACCATCCATGGCGGGCTGTTCCGCGCCGTCAGCTATGGGCGGCACGCGCTGTTTGCCGATCCTTTCGACAAATATGATCTCGGTATCACCATGATGAAGCCGCTGAAGCACGAACGGCTCTATGGCCGCCTGTCGCGCATGGGCGCCCACAAGGCGCGCAGCCTGTTCACCTGGACCGGTATCGCCCAACAGCTGATCGGTGTCGTCGAGGGACGGCCAATGCCGCAGGCGATCGATGACAACGAATGGGCAGAACCATGGACGGACGGAGATTGAGGCGCGTCCGGCTGTTCTGCAGCGATATCGATGGCACGTTGGCCGGAAACAGGGACGCGGAGGCCCGCTTTCGCGCGATGTGGCAGAACCTGCCGGCGGATACTCGACCATTGCTGGTGCTCAACAGCGGCAGGCTGATCGACGACCAGAAGGCCTTCATCGCCACAACGGCCCTGCCGAAACCGGATATCTATATCGGCGGCGTCGGCACGATGCTCTACCACGAGAAGCAGCCGTCCCATGCGGAACTCTATTCCCGCTCCATTGTCGCCGGTTTTGATCGCGAACGGATTGCCGTTGCGCTCTCCGATCTCACCGAAATCACCGTGCAGCCGGATGCCTATCAGCATGCGCAGAAATCCAGCTGGTATCTGCACGACGCCGATGCCGCAATGCTGTCGGCCATCGAGGAAAGGCTGGCGAGTGCCGGGATTGCAGCCCGTCTCGTCTATTCCAGCAATCGCGATCTCGACATCCTGCCGGATGGCGTCGACAAGGGTGCCGCACTCTCCTGGCTCTGCCGTCAGCTCGGCCTCTCGCACGACGATGTCGTGGTCGCCGGCGATACCAACAACGATCGCAGCATGTTCGAGCTGCCCGGCGTGCGTGGCATCGTCGTCGGCAATGCCCTGCCGGAGCTGAAAGCCATCGCCAAGGACAGACCGGATACCTATCTTGCCGGCGGCCACATGGCGGATGGCGTGATCGAGGGGCTTGCACACTGGGGTCTCGGTAAGGAACTCCCATGAACGCCAGCCGGCAAATCGGCCAATTCACTGAGCCGGCTTATGATTTTTTCGCGCCCGGCTAAGTGAAATCCTCCGGGCGCGAGGAAAACGCGCTATTTCAGCGGCAGGTAGATGTCCGTCAGCAGCTCCGTCGGTGCAGCGTCGCGTGGATTGTTGATATATTCCTCGAACATCACCGTATCGCGCACTTCGCGGCCCGACTGCGGCAACCATTGGCCGTAGAGCCATTGATAGGCCTTGTGCATATCCGCATAAGGCCCCTTGTGGCGGAGAACGGCATAGTCACCGCCATCGAGATGCCGGTGAACCAGTGGCGCTTCCGCCGGAATATCCCCGCCCTGCGTCACACAGGCAAACGAGCGCAGCTTGTCTTCCGCCACCAGATCCGGATCATCGAGATAGACGCCGACCATCTTCATTTCAGGCCTATAGAGCCGGCGCGCCTGGAGCGTGCCGCCCAGAGTTTCGAAAGCCCGGCCGATCCCCATATAGGAGCCGGTATGGCTGACCCCGACCAGTTCGCGCGGGGCAATCGTTGTCATCGTGACATCGTACATTTCGCCAAGTCCTTTTCCGTTTGCCGATTGAAAGACCGTGTGGCTGCCCTCTCTCCGGTAACGGGCCGGCGGCATGCCGAACACCGATTTGAAAATCCGGTTGAAGGATTGCAGATTGGGGTAGCCGGTCCGTCTTGCGATCTCCTCGACAGAAAGGGTCGTGCGCACCAGATCGCCCGCCGCCCGGTGCAGCCTCAGCCGCTTGACGGTCGCCGCCAACGTCTCGCCGTGCACGGCCCGGTAGATCCGGTGCCAGTGGTGCGGCGACAGGCAGGCAATGTCGGAGAGCCGATCAAGATCGAGCTCCTCGTCCAGGTGATCGTGAATATAGGCCGATACGCGCCGCAGTCGCTGCTCGTAAACCGCCCAGATGCTGTCTTCCCTCATGCCGATCCTCATGCAAGCCGAACAACCGGACAGAACCACAGCTGGATTTGACAAATCCTGCGGAGTTGGCGCCAGCCGATTTGAACACGGGGAAACGGAATTGGCCAAAGAAAAACCGGACCTTTCAGCCCGGTTTGTCAAGGATAAGCAATGAACGGGAAGCCGGATTATCCGGCCAGCGCTGCGCCGACGGCCGCGATCGCTTCAGCAGCCTTTGCACCATCCGGGCCGCCGGCCTGGGCCATGTCGGCACGGCCGCCGCCACCCTTGCCGCCGAGCGCGGCGGACGCGATGCGAACCAGATCGACGGCGCTGAACCGTGACGTCAGATCGTCGGTGACGGCCACCACAGCGCTCGCCTTGCCATCTTCGGAGACGCCGACGAAAGTGACGATACCGGAGCTGAGGCTCTTCTTGCCATCGTCGGCCAGGCTCTTCAGGTCCTTCGGCTCGACGCCGGTGACCACCTTGCCGAGGAACTTGATCCCGCCGATCTCCTGGACCTGATCGGCAGAGCCGCCGGCTTCGCCGCCGCCGAGCGCCAGTTTCTTCTTGGCCTCGTTCAGCTCGCGCTCCAGCTTGCGGCGCTCGTCCATCAGCGCTTCGACCCGCGTCAGAACGTCGGCCGGTTGAACCTTCAGCGTCGTGGCCAGCGTCTTGACCCGCTCGTCCTGCTCGTTGAGGTAGGCCAGCGCCGATACGCCGGTCAGGGCTTCGAGACGGCGAACGCCGGCGCCGACGGCACTTTCTCCGACAATCCGCACCAGGCCGATCTCGCCGGTGGCGCCGACATGGGTGCCGCCGCACAGTTCGACCGAATAGGGACGGTTGGCCTTGGAGCCATGGATGCCCTGCCCCATCGACACGACACGCACTTCGTCGCCATATTTTTCGCCGAACAGCGCCATGGCGCCCTCGGCAATCGCGTCATCGACGCTCATCAGGCGCGTCGTCACCGGCGTGTTCTGCACGATGATCTCGTTGGCCATGTCCTCGACGATTTTCAGCTCTTCGGCCGACATCGGCTTGGGATGCGAAACGTCGAAACGCAGGCGCTCGGGCGCAACCAGCGAGCCCTTCTGGGCCACATGGGTACCCAGCACTTCGCGCAGCGCCTCATGCAACAGGTGGGTCGCCGAATGATTGGCGCGCAGGCGCGAACGGCGGGCGTGATCGACGGTGAGCGCCGCCGCATCGCCAACCTTGAGCGTGCCATCGTCGACGACGCAGAAATGCACGAACAGCCCCTCGCCGCGCTTCTGCACGTCGGTCACGGTCAGCTTGGCGTGATCGGTCGAGATGACACCGGTATCGCCCATCTGGCCGCCGGATTCGCCGTAGAACGGTGTCTGGTTGAGCACCAGCTGGACCGCTTCACCTTTCGACGCGCTATCGATCGCCTTGCCGTCGCGCACGATCGCCTGGACCACACCTTCGGCCGTCTCGGTGTCGTAGCCAAGGAATTCGGTGGCACCGAGCTTTTCCTTCAGCTCGTACCAGATGGTTTCCGTCGCCTTGTCGCCGGAGCCGGACCAGGACGCACGCGCCTCCGCCTTCTGCCGCTGCATGGCGGCGGTGAAGGCCTCCGTATCGACGCCGATGCCACGGGCGCGCAACGCGTCCTGCGTCAGGTCCAGCGGGAAACCGAACGTATCGTAAAGCTTGAAGGCGGTGTCGCCATTCAGCTGGTCGCCTTCGGCGAGATCCGTCGTCGCCTCAGACAGCAGGCCGAGGCCGCGTTCCAGCGTCTTGCGGAAGCGGGTCTCTTCCAGCTTCAGCGTTTCGGAAATCAGCGCTTCCGCGCGCACAAGCTCCGGATAGGCGCGGCCCATCTGGCCGACCAATGCCGGCAGCAGCCGCCACATCAGCGGATCGCGGGCGCCCAGCAGCTGTGCATGGCGCATGGCACGACGCATGATGCGGCGCAGCACATAGCCGCGGCCCTCGTTCGACGGCAGGACGCCGTCGGCAATCAGAAAGGCGGAGGAACGCAGATGGTCGGCAATGACGCGGTGGCTGGCGCGGCGGTCGCCTTCCGCCTTGACGCCGGTCGCCTCTTCCGAAGCGGCGATCAGGGCGCGGAAAAGGTCGATGTCGTAATTGTCGTGCTTTCCCTGCAGAAGGGCAGCGACACGCTCGATCCCCATGCCGGTATCGATCGACGGACGCGGGAGATCGACGCGCTCTTCCTTCGTCACCTGCTCGTATTGCATGAAGACGAGGTTCCAGATTTCGATGAACCGGTCGCCGTCCTCATCCTTGGAGCCGGGAGGGCCGCCCCAGATATGATCGCCGTGATCGTAGAAGATTTCCGAGCACGGGCCGCAGGGACCGGTATCGCCCATCGCCCAGAAATTGTCGCTGGTCGGAATGCGGATGATGCGGTCGTCGCTGAGACCGGCAATCTTCTTCCACAGGCCGAAGGCCTCGTCGTCGGTGTGATAGACGGTGACCAGCAGGCGCTTGGCGTCGATGCCGAATTCCTTGGTGATCAGATTCCAGGCAAGCTCGATCGCCCGCTCCTTGAAATAATCGCCGAAGGAAAAATTGCCCAGCATCTCGAAGAAGGTGTGGTGGCGCGCGGTATAACCGACATTGTCGAGGTCGTTATGCTTGCCGCCGGCGCGCACGCATTTCTGCGCGGTGGTTGCCGTCGAATAGGGGCGCTGCTCGAGGCCGGTGAAGACGTTCTTGAACTGCACCATGCCGGCATTGGTGAACATCAGGGTCGGATCGTTGCGCGGAACCAGCGGGCTCGACGAAACAACCTCATGGCCGTTCTTCTTGAAGTAGTCGAGGAACGTCGACCGGATTTCATTCACGCCGCTCATATTGCGCCCTTATCTCTTGCATCGAACCGTCCGCAGCATGGCCTGGCCGAACCGCGAACCGGAAAACTCTTGAAAATCGCGGATCACCGGACATCCGCCGATCCTCTCCCGCCCAATTGGAACACAGGCTTTTATCGTCCGGCTCAACCCCTGTCCAGCGGGCAAAAGAAAACCGGCTGCCCTTGAAGGAGCAGCCGGCAAAGACGGGCGAAAAATCAGTTGATCTTATGCCAGAGCGACATCGTCATCCTCGTCACCGGCTTCCGGTCCGCCGTTTTCAAGGAACTTTTCGGCGATCAGGCCGGCGTTCTGGCGCAGGGAAAGTTCGATCTCCTTGGCCGTATCCGGATTATCGCGCAGGAACGACTTAGCATTCTCGCGGCCCTGGCCGAGGCGCTGGCTGTTATAAGAGAACCAGGCACCGGATTTCTCGACGATACCGGCCTTGACGCCAAGATCGACCAGTTCGCCGGTCTTGGAAACGCCTTCACCATACATGATGTCGAACTCGACCTGCTTGAAGGGCGGCGCCATCTTGTTCTTGACAACCTTGACGCGCGTCTGGTTGCCGATCACTTCTTCGCGTTCCTTGACGGCGCCGATACGACGGATATCGAGTCGCACGGACGCATAGAATTTCAGGGCGTTGCCGCCGGTGGTGGTTTCCGGCGAACCGAACATGACGCCGATCTTCATGCGGATCTGGTTGATGAAGATGACCATGCAGTTCGACTTGGAGATCGAGGCCGTCAGCTTGCGCAGCGCCTGGCTCATCAGACGGGCCTGCAAACCGGGAAGGCTGTCGCCCATCTCACCCTCGATTTCAGCGCGCGGCACGAGCGCTGCGACCGAATCGATAACCAGAACGTCGATGGCGCCGGAGCGCACCAGCGTATCGGTGATTTCCAGCGCCTGTTCGCCGGTATCCGGCTGCGAGATCAGGAGATTTTCCAGATCGACGCCCAGCTTGCGGGCATAGACCGGATCGAGCGCGTGTTCCGCGTCGACGAAGGCGCAGATGCCGCCCTTCTTCTGGGCTTCGGCAATGGTCTGCAGCGCCAGCGTCGTCTTGCCCGAGCTTTCCGGTCCGTAGATTTCGATGACGCGCCCCTTGGGCAGCCCGCCGATTCCCAGTGCAATGTCCAGGCTCAACGAGCCCGTCGAAACGGTTTCGATCTCGACAATGCTGTCTTTTCCACCGAGCTTCATGATCGATCCCTTGCCGAACGAGCGTTCGATCTGGGAGAGTGCCGCTTCAAGTGCCTTGCTTTTATCCACCGATTTGTCCTCTACAAGCCGCAAAGAGTTTTGTGCCATGTGATCCACCTTTAGGTTATGGAAGCTGTTGAGGCAATGAAGCCGCCGATGAAAGCTATGTACACTTTTTGTTCTCGTTTTGCAAGAACTATCTATACACCTGAATTTTCGACATAAAACGTGGAGTGTTCTTTCCTTGTTCCGGGTCCTTCGATGCCAAGGGAAACGAACGCTTCAAGACGGGCGCCGCAGGAACTGCGGAACGAATCGCCGGGCAGAGACACACGGGAAATCGCATGACGGGCAGAACTGTTTCCATCTTCGGCGGCGCGCATATCGACCGCCGCGCACGCATTTCGGGTGTGACGGCGCCGGGATCGAGCAATCCGGGAACGTGGTTCGAGGAGGCCGGCGGCGGCGGCTTCAATGCCGCCCGCAATCTGGCGCGGCTCGGGCTTGAGGTCCGGATGATCAGCCCGCGCGGCGGGGACGCGGCCGGCGAAACTGTCGCCCTTGCCGCCACGGCGGCCGGCGTCATCGATTGCCCCTTCATCTTTCTCGATCGCCAGACGCCGAGTTACACGGCCATTCTCGAAAATGACGGCAATCTGGTGATCGCGCTGGCCGACATGGATCTCTACCGGCTGTTTTCGCCGCGGCGATTGCAGCAGCGGGCAATGCGCGAGATCGTCTCGGAAAGCGACCTTATCGTCACCGATGCCAACCTGCCGCAAGAGACGCTCGCCAGCCTGATCGGCCGCGCCACGCAGGAATCAAAGCCGGTGGCCGCCATCGCCATTTCACCGGCAAAGGTCGTGCGGCTTGCCGCCAGCCTCTCCGGGCTGAGCTTTCTGTTCATGAACGAGGCCGAGGCGCGGGCGCTGACGGGGAGCGACGGGGCCGATGCGGCAGAGTGGCCCGCTCTGCTGCGGGCAGCCGGGCTTTCCGGCGGCGTCATCACCCGCGGTGGCAAACCGGCGATCGCCTTTCAAGGCGGGCAGACCGTGACGGTGGCACCGCCCACGCTCGATACGCTCGGCGACGTCACAGGCGCCGGCGACGCGCTTGCCGCCGGGTTCCTGTCGGCATTTCTGCGTGGCGAGCCGCTGGATCTGTGCCTTCGCTGCGGGGTCGCCGCAGCCGGTATCACCGTGCGTTCGCCGCTGGCCGTATCGGAAAAAATGTCGCTGGGGATGCTGGAAGAAGCAATTCGACTTGTGCCGCCGGCCGAAATCCTGTCATGAACGCGCCTTAAAAAGCTAAAAAGGATCCGCGATGACCAAGCCATTCTCCCCCCTTCTGCCGATGGAATATTCCAGCGAAGTCGCGGCCGCCAAGGCGCGTGGCGCACCGATCGTGGCGCTGGAATCGACCATCATCACCCATGGTATGCCCTTCCCCGGCAATCTGAACATGGCCCGCAGCGTCGAGGCGATCATCCGTGAGGAAGGCGCCGTGCCGGCAACCATCGCCGTCATCGACGGGACCTTGCATATCGGCCTGGAAGAGGCGCAGC
Organism: Pararhizobium polonicum; assembly: GCF_001687365.1. Taxonomy (GTDB): domain Bacteria; phylum Pseudomonadota; class Alphaproteobacteria; order Rhizobiales; family Rhizobiaceae; genus Pararhizobium; species Pararhizobium polonicum. The sequence goes on along the minus strand of NZ_LGLV01000020.1, from coordinate 81,203 downwards.
TGGAAGCGCTGGCGCAGACGGAAGGCGCGATGAAGCTGTCGCGTGCCGATCTCGCCTTTGCGATCGCCGAGCGCCGCACCGGCGCCACCACGGTTGCCGCCACCATGATCGCCGCTGCCCGCGCCGGGATCCGCGTGTTTGCCACCGGCGGCATCGGCGGCGTGCATCGCAAGGCCGAAGAGAGCTTTGATATTTCCGCCGACCTCGACGAACTGGCGCGCACCGGCGTCATCGTCGTCTGCGCCGGCGCCAAGGCCATTCTCGACATCCCCAAGACGCTCGAAGTGCTGGAAACGCGCGGCGTACCGGTCGTCACCTATGACAGCGAAATCTTCCCGGCCTTTTGGTCGCGCGATAGCGGCCTGAAGAGCCCGCTGATGCTCAACAGCCCGGCGGCGATCGCCAATTTCCAGAAGATGCGCGACCTGCTCGGCGTCGACGGCGGCATGCTGATCGCCAATCCGGTGCCTGAAGCGAGCGAAATCCCGCGCGACGAAATGGAGATCTACATCACCCGCGCGCTGGACAATGCCGCACGCGACGAGATCTCCGGCAAGGCCGTCACCCCCTATCTGCTCGACAGCATTTTCGGCCTGACGGACGGCCGCAGCCTCGAGACCAATATCGCGCTGGTCGAGAACAATGCCCGGCTCGCTGCCGAGATCGCGGTTGCGCTGGTCTGAGACCAACACCACTGAAGGAAACGGCGGGGGCTGGCTGCCAGCCCCCGCAACATCCGGTCTGCAATATCAGGTCTGCCGCCCTGCCCGCGCCAGACCATGTTCGATCAGACGGTCGATGATATCGGCATAGGCAATGCCGCTTGCTGCCAGAGCCTTGGCGTACATGCTGATGTCGGTGAAGCCGGGGATCGTGTTGACCTCGTTGACCACAACGCTCATGTCGGCCCGCACGAAGAAATCGACGCGCGCCATGCCGTCGCAGCCCAGGGCATGAAAGGCCTGCTTCGACATGGCTTGAAGTTTCTGCGTGACTTCGGCGGGCAGTACAGCGGGAATGCTCAGCGCAGCACCGGCCGGGTCGATATATTTTGCATCATACGTATAGAATCCATGGCTTTCAGCGGGGATGATTTCCCCGGGGACAGAAGCCAGCAACGCGCCGTCGGCCTGTTCGAGGATACTGAATTCGATTTCGCGTCCCTGAATGAATTCCTCGACCAGAACCTTTTGATCATGGCGGAACCCTTCGGCCAGCGCCGCTTGCAACTCGCCCGCCGTCTGGACCTTGCTGACGCCGACCGATGATCCCAATCGCGCCGGTTTGACGAAAACCGGCAAACCGAGCTCATGGGCTATCGCTTCGAAAGACGGGACCTCGCCAAGGCGAACCGTGCGGGACCGCGCCACGGGCAATCCGGCTTCCTTCATCACGCGCTTTGCCACATCCTTGTCGATCGCCGTCGCTGATCCCAGAATTCCACATCCGGCAAAAGGCACCATTGCCGTCTCGGCAAGCCCCTGGATGGAACCGTCTTCGCCATACAGACCGTGCGGGACCGGGAACAGGAGATCGATCGGCGCCAGTTCGTGGGGTGGACCATTCTTGGGAAGGACCAAAATGCGGCCGCGGCCGCCCGGCACCAGGCCTATTTCGTCCCCGTCCTGCGGGATCGGGTCCGGCATGGCTCCATCCAGAAACTCCGTGACGCGCCATTGTCCGCTGCGGGTGATCAGAATGGGCACGACGTCATATTTCGCGGGATCAAGCGCCTTGAGCACATTGCTGGCAGAGAGAATGGAAACGTCGTGCTCGGTCGAGCGCCCGCCGAAAACAACGGCAATCCTCAGTCTGGAATTCATTCAAGCCCCCACTTTCTGGATGGAGCAGGTCCACCCGGTCATCAAAAACCAGTCCAGTAACCGGAATGAAAACGGCGGTTTTGCGTCTGCAAATTGCAATCGCGAAAAAGCCGCTCACAATGGATCGTTGCGAGCGGCGCACGTTTTTTTACTGGTGGCCCAGGCTTGCCGGCGGTCAGCTGTCGAGCATTTCCCGCACGGCGACAGCCAGCTGCTTCAGCGAGAACGGCTTGGGCAGGAAACCGAACTTGGCGTCGGCCGGAAGGTTCCGGGCAAAGGCATCCTCGGCATAGCCGGACACGAAGATGAACTTCAGGTCCGGATAGCTCTTGCGGATTTCGCGCAGCAGCGTCGGCCCATCCATTTCGGGCATCACGACGTCGGAAACGACGATATCGACGGCGCCGTTCAGTTCTTCCATGATCTCCAGGGCCTCGACGCCCGAACCGGCCTCATGAACGGTGTAGCCGCGCGTCTCCAGCATCCGCTTGCCGCCGCGCCGCACCGCCTCTTCGTCTTCCACCAGCAAGACCACCGCCGAATTGCCGGTCAGGTCGGTCGGCTCCTCCTTGGCTGGAGCCTTTGCGGCCAGCGCAGCCGCGGCTTGCGCCTCGCCGGCCTCGCCCGGCAGCGGCGCTTCCTCGATATAGCGCGGCAGGAGGATGCGGAACGTCGTTCCCTTGCCGACTTCCGATTCCGGATAGATGTAGCCGCCGGACTGCTTGATGATGCCGTAGACCATCGAAAGTCCAAGGCCCGTCCCCTTGCCCACTTCCTTGGTGGTGAAGAAGGGCTCGAAGATCTTGTCGAGGATCTCGGGCGGAATACCGGTGCCCTGATCCGACACTTCGACCATCACGTAATCGTCTTCGGGAAGCTCGCGGCGGTTCAGCGCCGCCACTTCGGATGCCGGCAGGTTTCGCGTGCGCAGTGTGATAACGCCGCCATTGGGCATGGCATCGCGGGCGTTGACGGCCAGATTGAGCACCACCTGCTCGAACTGGCCGAGATCGGTCCGCACCGGCCAGAGATCGCGGCCGTAATCGACCTCGAGCTTGACATTGGTTCCGGTCATGCGATCGACCAGCATGCGCAGGTCGCCGACGACATCGGTCATGGACAAGACGGTCGGTCGCATCGTCTGCTTGCGCGAGAAGGCCAGCAACTGGCGCACCAGCACTGCGGCGCGGTTAGCGTTGCGCTTGATTTCCATCAGATCGGCAAAACTCGCATCCGACGGGCGGGCCGAGAGAAGCAGATGGTCGGAGGAAAGCAGGATCGCCGTCAGTACGTTGTTGAAATCGTGGGCGATGCCGCCCGCCAGCGTGCCGACAGCATTCATCTTCTGCGTCTGCGCCATCTGGGTTTCGAGCGCCTTCTGCTCGGTGATCTCGACGGCATAGAGGATCGCCGCCTCTTCCGGCGCCTGATCGCTCTGGTCGATGACGGCATTCACATAGAAGCGGAAGTGCCGGGTCTCATCGGTCGGGTGAAGCGAATCGATCGGCGCGATGTCGCCCTGCCGGTCCTTGGCAGCATCCAGCGCGTCGCGCAGCCGCGACCGGTCAGTCTCGTGCACGACGGCCTCGAGCAGCGCGCCATGTTCCATATCATCCTGCGAGACGACAGCGGAAAACAGTTTCAGGAACGGCGCATTGGTTCTGAGGATCCGGCCATCGCCGTCGACGGAAGCGATCGCCATCGGCGTATTGTTGAAGAAGCGGGTGAAGCGCATGGCGGCGATCGAGGCCGACTGATCGCTTTCGTCGTCGCTGGAGCGGGCCAGCACAATCGTGCGGCTCTCGCCGGGTGCGCCGTCGCGGGCAGAAGAGACGCGGTGCACCATGCGCACGGCAAAGCTCTGGCCATTGGCCTTGCGCAGGTCAAGATCGAGCGTCTTGGTCTTTTTCAGGCCGGGCTCCGCCTGTACCGATTGCACCAGCGCCAGCCCCTCGCCCGCCACCAGATCGGCGATCGTCATCGATCCCGGCTGGAACTTTGTGAGATCCACCCCCAGCCAGTCGGCAAGCGTGGCGTTGATATAGAAGATCTCGCCCTTCTTGCCGGCGGAGAAGAAGCCGGCGGGCGCATGATCGAGATAGTCGATCGCGTTCTGCAATTCCTTGAAGAAGCGCTCCTGGTCGTCACGCTCCGAGGTAATGTCGGAAATCTGCCAGATATAGAGCGGATTGCGCTCGCCGTCTTCGAGCGGCAGGACGCGCGCCTTCAAGCGGAACCAGTGTGCGCCGGAGCCGGCCGAGCCGCCGTTCGGACGCAACGGCTTCAACAGGCGGAATTCCTCATGGCCGGGCTTGCCTTCGTGCAGGCCGTTGGTCAGCCGGTAGATCGCCTCGGTGGCCTCGCGATTGCGCGACAGGATGGTTTCGAGAGACTGGATCTCGGTCGCCTTGGTGGCACCGGTCAGCGCGCCATAGGCCGCATTGGCGTAGATGATCCGGCCCTTGCGGTCGGTCACCAGCGTGCCGTCCTGATGGCCGTCGAGGAAGGCGCGGGCAAGCTCATCGGGGCGCGACTGCGGCATCACCTCGATAAAGCCGATGACCGAGGAGACCAGAAAGAAAATGCCGACCATGGCCAGCACGCCGAGTATGCCGAGCACGATCTGGTTTTCGAGCTGATTCTTGAAAACGACGAAGGCGACAGCCGAAACCGTCAGGACGATGGCGAGCAGAATGATCCGCAGCACAGTGCCCGGCCGGGTTCCACGGTCCACAATCGGCATGTGGTAGTCACCTGCCTGCCGCAATTTCGTCATAAGGCCCTCGTTTGCAACCGCACCATGCGCGCCCGGAATGAGCGTGCGGGTTCGATCCATCTGCTCCGCTCAACGGCAGCCGGGGCGGATATGCAACCCGCGCCGGCGGACCGCGAAACACCAAGCAAGAATCATCTTTAACAGCCGCAGGGAAGAGCAGAAAGCACTTGCATGAAAGGCATTGGCGTCAATTCACAGGGAATGTCCGCTATCCCCTCTCCAAAGGTGGAAACAGCGCGGCATTGCGGGTAAAGGATTGAAGATTGGACAATGCCCGACGTAGCTTGTCCCAGCCTGAAAAAAGCCGTCAAATGGGCGCAAGCCACGGGTTCACAAAGGAGTACAGCACATGATCGAAGATATCGTTGGCAACAACGGTACCCGTTTCATCATTGCCGCGGGCGCTGTGGCTCTGGGTCTGCTTTGCCTGGTCGGCGTGCTCTGGTTCATCCGCAACCGGCCGTCCTCGCCGTTCATCCGCGGCGGCAAGAATCGCCAGCCACGGCTGGCGGTGCTCGACGCCGCCGCCATCGATACGCGCCGGCGGCTCGTTCTGGTGCGGCGTGACGACGTCGAGCACCTGATCATGATCGGCGGACCGACGGATGTCGTCATCGAGAGCCGGATCGTCTCACAATCCCAACCCGCGTCACAGGCTGCCGCCATAACGGCACAGCCCGAAACAGCCGTCGCACGCCCGGTCGCGGAGCGCCGCCTGGCACCGCAACAGGAAATCAAGGCAGCGCCGGTTTCCGCCATGGGCCAGGTTCTCTACGGCGAAGGCTCGGATGTTTCAGCACCGGTAGTCAGGACCGCCCAGGCAAAGCCGCTACCGGACAGCATGCCGGTCGCCCGCCAGCCGGGTCTTGAACGTCAGGTTCCGGCCCAGGCCCAGCCGCGTCCCCAGCCCACCGCCACCGCGATGACACCGCCGGTGTCGCTGGAAACATCCAGATCGCCGGAAGATATTCTCGAAGCCGCGCGCTCGCGGGTTCTGGCAGCCAGCCAGCCGGTCGCCGTGCAACGCCCTTCAACGCCGGTCACAACGGCAGCGCAGCCCACGGCGGTTCAAAGCCAGCCGGTCGTTCAAAGCCAGAAAGACGCCTCTGCGCTTGAGTTCGAACGTATTCTCGATGCCGAGATCACCGGCGATCTCGGCAAGCTGACCGCCGATGATGTTCGCGTCGAAAGCGACACGCGGGCGCTTGCCCCCTTGCCCAACCCGGCAGTCCGTCAGGAGCCCCGTCTCGGTGCCGGCCAAGGCAATCGAACCGAGCCGACGCTGGAAGACGAGATGAACCGCATGCTCAACGAAATTGCCGTCAACCGGAAGAGCTGAGCTTGCGCCAGGCAAGACCGGCGCCGGCAGTCGGACCATGTATAGAAAACAAAAACGGCGCGATCATCTCGCGCCGTTTTGAGTTTGGGACTGAAACGATCACTCGTCGCGGTAGACTTTTTCCCGCCGCTCGTGACGCTCCTGCGCCTCGATCGACAAGGTGGCGATCGGTCTTGCGTCAAGACGCTTCAGTCCGATCGGTTCGCCGGTCTCTTCGCAATAGCCGTACGTTCCTTCGTCAAGCCGTTGTAGAGCCGCATCGATCTTGGAGATCAGCTTGCGTTGCCGGTCGCGCGCCCGAAGCTCAATGGCCCGGTCGGTTTCCGAAGATGCTCTGTCTGCAAGATCAGGATGGTTTGCACTTTCCTCGGCAAGGTGCCCGAGCGTTTCGCGCGCCTCACGGAGGATGTCGTTTTTCCAGGCGTTCAGCTTTGCTCTGAAATATGCACGCTGGTTGGTATTCATGAATTCCTCGGTCTCCGACAAGACAAAGGAACTAAGATCGATCTTCTCACTCAACGCGATTCTCCTGAAGAACATCTCATGTGCGGCGGTGTATAGACCCATGCACGCGCCGTTTCAAGCCTTTGAAAAACAGCCCACCGCTTTTTAAGCTTTGCTTACTTCAAAGGCTAACAGGCTAATATTTCATCAAAATTACAGGTTTGGAATTTTTCTGGAAATTGTCTTGCGGTCAACATCCGACATCTATTGCGAAAGTTGCGGCTCCGGCACGGGCAAAGCGGCGCACGCCCATTTTGACGAAATGTCCGACGCACAAAAAACAAGCACTGGATTTTTCTCTCTTCTTCAACCAGCCAGAAAACCGTACGGCGTTACCCACATCACCCTCGTCAAACCTGCAGTTTCAGCACACGTCGATCTGCCCAGTTTTGAAAAACAAGCCGTGTGACTTGATCTTTCAGCAGCCCCGGCGGACAAAGCGGAAGCAAAGCCGAACGACCGACAACACGGCCTTACGTGGCAACATCATTTCTGGGATCCATGCCTTATGCCCGCTGCCCCCGCCCCGGTTTTCCGGCTCTATCTTCTCCGGCATGCGAAGGCCGCCTGGGCGCTTCCCGGCCAGACGGATTTCGACAGGACACTGGATGACGCAGGTTTTGCCGACGCCGAGATTGTTGCCGGCATGGCGGCGGACCGGGGCCTCGTGCCGGATATCGTCCTCTGTTCGTCCGCCGTCCGCTGCCGCCAGACAGCGGACGCATTCCGCCGCGCAATGACGCAGGACCTGGATATCCGCTATATCGACGCGCTCTACGCCGGCGGAGCGAATATCTATCGCGAGATCATTGGCAGCCAGGATGACGCCCCTCCATCGCTCATGGTGGTCGGACACAATCCGGTGATCGAGGAAATCCTGCGCGAAGCCCTGGGTGAAGAGACGGCGGCAGAGGCCATCCCAGCCGGATATCCACCGGGCGCGCTGGCAGTGGTCGATTTCGATACGCGCCCCTCCGACGGCGCCCTGCCGCTTGGCAGATTGGCCGCCTGGATCGATCCGGACCGGCACAATCGTTGACGGCTATGCTGTCACAGCCCGCCGCAACCTTTATTCGGTCGCTTGGGCGCCCTATATCGCAAACGAACATGCCTGGCCGCAAAGCCAGCCCCACACGCGTATCCGAGGCTCGAGATCTTGCCGCCATTCATGACCCGCTTCACCGATGATGCACGACTTGCGCTCGATACCCTGACCGACCGCGCATCGGGTCTGGTCAATCCGACGCTGCGGCTCGGCGTCACCGGGCTGTCTCGCGCCGGCAAGACCGTGTTCATCTCGTCGCTGGTTCACAATCTCCTGAACGGCGGCCGCCTGCCCGTGTTCGAAGCCGTTCGCTCCGGGCGCGTCTCAAAAATCCGGCTGGAGCCTCAGCCAGACGATGCGGTGCCGCGCTTCCAGTACGAAGACCATATCACCGCCCTTGTCCGCGACCGGCTCTGGCCGGATTCGACGCGGGCGATCTCGCAGCTTCGCATCACGCTCGATTATGAAAGTGCCAGCGGCTGGAACAGGTTTTTCTCGCCCGGCAGGCTGTCGATCGATATCGTCGATTATCCCGGGGAATGGCTGCTCGACCTGCCGCTGCTCACCCAGGACTTTCGAACCTTCAGCAAGCGGACAACGGATCGGGCAGAAACCGGCGTGCGCGCGGAACTGTCGGCGGAGTGGCTGTCTCTTGCCTCTTCGCTGGATATCGCAGCGCCGGCCGAGGAAACGGACGCCCGCCGGCTTGCCGAAACCTTCACCCGCTATCTCCAGGCCTGCAAATCGGATGAGCGCTCTTTGTCGGCGTTACCGCCCGGCCGGTTCCTGATGCCGGGCGATCTGGAAGGCTCGCCAGCGCTAACCTTCTCGCCGCTTCCCGTCCTGCCTGAAGGCCGCGCGCCAAAAGGCTCGCTCTGGGCGATGATGGAGCGGCGGTACGAGGCCTACAAGACGCATATGGTCAAACCCTTTTACCGGGAACACTTTGCCAGGCTCGACCGGCAGATCGTCCTGATCGATGCGCTGCAGGCCATCAACCGCGGGCCGGAATCGCTGCTGGATCTGGAAGGCGCGCTTGCCGATGTACTGGCGAGTTTCCAGCCGGGCACCAATTCCTTCCTGTCGTCCTTTCTCACCAAGCGGATCGACAAGGTGCTGATCGCCGCGACCAAGGCCGACCATCTACACCACGAAAGCCACGACCGGCTCGAACGGATCACCGAACGGCTCGTCCACCGCGCCATCGAGCGCATCGGCATGAGCGGCGCCGGGCTCGAAGTGATGGCAATCGCCTCCGTCCGGGCAACCCGGGAAGCCACCGTCAATCACGATGGCCATACCCTGCCGGTCATCGTCGGCACGCCGATCGCGGGCGAAACGATCAATGGTGAAACCTTCGACGGCGAACGGAAAACAGCAATATTTACCGGTGACTTACCGAAGAATCCGGATTCACTTTTTCAAGATCTTGAATCGAAACCGGAAGAGAGCCTGGTGCCAGAACTAAGCTTCGTTCGTTTCCGTCCGCCGCATATCGAAGAAACCGGTGGCGGACTGAAACTGTCGGTGCCGCACATCCGGCTCGACCGGGCCATGCAATTCCTGTTCGGAGACCGGCTGGCATGAGCGAGACGCCCAAAATTCCGCAGCGCAAGCCTGCCGTGTTCACGATCGAGAACGAACCGTCGGACACCGGCGGACGCGATCCGCTCCGGCGTTCGCCGGCGAGTTTCGACGAAAACATCGTCATGACGGATGACGCCGACGATCCCTTCGCCGCAACCACCAGTGCCCTGCCCGATGTGACGGAAGCCGCGCCGCGCAAACGGCGCTTTTCCTTCGCCAGGATCGCGTTCGGCGCACTCGGCATTCTGGTTTCGCTGGCGGTCGGCCTGTGGGTCGATGGCCTCATACGCGATCTTTTCACCCGTGCCGACTGGCTCGGCTATCTCGCCATAACAACGGCGGCCATCGGCCTGCTGGCCTTCCTCGTCATCGTTGCCCGCGAGCTCTCAGGGCTGATGCGGCTGAACGCCGTCCAGGCGCTGAAGCAGGAAGCCATCGACGCCAGCCTGGCGCCGACGGCGAAACCGGCGCGCCAGGTGATGGCGCACCTCATCCACCTGCTTGCCGCCAAACCGCAGACGGCACGGGGACGCCTGCGGCTGAAGGAAACCGAAATCGAGATCATCGACGGTCCGCATCTGCTCGACCTGACGGAGCGAGAATTGCTGACACCGCTCGATCGCGAGGCCCGAGGCCTGATCCTCAACGCGTCCAAGCGCGTCTCGATCGTCACCGCCGTCAGCCCGCGCGCGCTCGTCGATCTCGGTTACGTCATTTACGAATCGGCCCGTCTGATCCGGGCGATGGCCGACCTCTATGGCGGCCGTCCGGGCACGCTCGGCATGCTGCGGCTGATGCGCGACGTGATTGCCCATCTCGCCGTGACCGGCTCGATCGCCGTTGGCGACAGCCTGATCCAGCAACTCCTCGGCCACGGCCTTGCGTCGAAACTGTCTGCCAGACTTGGCGAAGGCGTTATCAACGGCCTGATGACCGCGCGCATCGGTATTGCCGCGATGGACCTCTGCCGTCCGATGCCGTTCCGGGCCCTGAAACGCCCCGGCATCGGCGACTTCATCGGCGATTTGACACCCGGCACGACCAAAACAAGGACACCGGAAGTCGACGGCTAGATGCCGCCATACCATTCGTAGCCGAGGTCTTCCCAGAAGCCGCCCTTGCCGCTGCCGAATGGCGCCAGCGTCGAGACCAGCTCGATGCCCTTGATATATTTGGCCATCTTGTAGCCGAGCTGCCGCTCGATCCGGACTCTCAGTGGGGCACCATTGGCAACCGGCAGAGCCTGATCGTTATTACCATAGGCCAGAATCGTCTGCGGATGGCGGGCATCGATGAGGTCGATGGATTCGTAATAGGGCACGGCGCCCGACAGCCCAAGGTTCATGCTGTCGTAACAGTGAAACACCACGAAGCGCGCTTCCGGCTTCACCTTCGCCTCGTCCAGAACCCTGGAAAGCTGAACGCCCGTCCATTTGGCAATACAGCTCCAGCCCTCGACGCAGTCATGCCGGGTGATCTGCGTGCGGGCCGGCATGTTGCGCAATTCGTCGAGGCTGAAGCTCACCGGCTTCTCGACCAGCCCGCCGACCGCCAGCCGGTAACCGGCAAAAGCCGTCTCCTTGAGCGCGAGATAGTCTGCATCCACCGGATCGGTTGAACCGTTCGGCCGCTGGCCCTGACGGATCTCGCTTGTTGAAAATTCCGGCGCCAGCGTGTCGGCGCCGATCAGCATGCGGTGGGCTCGATAGGTCAGGCCGTTTGCCGAGGCGAGGAAATCGCGCACCGGACTTTGTCCCGACAGAAACCCATCAAAGGCATCGCAGCCCGACAATGGCACGGCGGAGGCTGCGACACCGGCAATGGTGAGGAATTTGCGGCGGTTGATGATGAATTTGCTCATACCGTGTGATCCTCTTTCTTGCCGGCATCGGTCCGGTACCAGCCGGTGACGATCGAGCGCATTTCATTCAGCGGTCCGGCGGCAAGAACCATGACGATGTGGATCAGGAAGAAGACCACAAGCAATGCCATGCAGAGGAAATGGATGGTGCGCGCCGTCTGCCGCCCGCCAAAAATATCGAGCAGCCATGGCCAGGCGGCATTCATGCCCGGCGACATAGTCAGCCCGGTCGCGATGATCAACGGAAAGACGACGAGCAGGATACCGGCATAGGCCAGCTTTTGTAGCCCGTTATAGCGGCCGTCGCGATGGAAGCGAAACCGAAGGTGATCGGCGATGCTCCGTGGCAAGAGCTTGATATCCGCAACGGACGGCAAAATGTCGCGTCTGATGTGACCGTTGATCAGACTGCTGACCAACCAGATCAGGAAGACCGCAACGAAGAGCCAGGCAAAGAAGAAATGGATGACGCGACCTGTCGACAGATCCTGATAGGACGGCAGGGTCGCCCATGCGGGAAAGCCGCGATAGGATGGATTGTCGGCCGGTCCGCTCATGCCGAAGACGCCGGTCGTATCGAAATTGTGGCCGAAAACGGTGGTATAGCCGCCAACGGTGCCATCGGCGGCGCGCATCGCCTTCATGGAGAGTACGCTGTTGTCGAACGCAAAGCCCGATTGCTGGCCGATATAGAGCTGCGGATGCGCGTTGAAAATCTGGAGCCCGCTGAGCAGCAGGAAAAACAGGGCAATGGCCCAGCTCCAGTGGGTGATGCGCGTGACGATCCGGTGCCGGTAGATCACCTTGCCCTCGCCGGTCTTGCGCCCGGAACGCGATTCGATGTCGTCAATGATGGTCATTGCCAGCCTCCCTATATGCGCAATTACGTAACGAGCCGGTTTCCGGTTTCAACGCAACTCCTTTCACCAGCGCGCACATCACGGTGATACCGGTGTGAAAAGCCCGGATTTCCAACGTTTTCCAACCCTTCCGGCAGGCAGGATGAAACATTTCGTGAGCGCCGGAATGACCGCGCCGAAAGCTCCAGGCAACGCTCCATTAACCATTTAAGTGCAAATGTAACCTCACATTCCAGACATCGACCATCAAGGATCGTTCATGTTTTCGCGCCCTTCTTTGATCGCTCGCGGTTTTGCCGCAGCCTCACTCGCAGCCCTGACCGGCGCCGCTTCTCCGGCGTTTTCGGGCAGCGATGACGACAAGGCGTTTTTCGAACAGGTTTCCGGTCAGTGGAAAGGCCCGGGCGAAATTGTCGCCGGCAAATACAAGGGCACGAAATTCACCTGCGACCTGACTGGCGAGGCCACGGACGGCGCATCCACCGGCATCAAGCTTGACGGCACCTGCCGCGTCGGCGTCTTCAAGCAGCCGATGTCCGCCGTCATCACCCGGGCTGGCAACAGCTATACCGGCAAGTTCCTCGACGGCGCCGACGGCAAGGGCCTCGATATCGTCTCGGGCAATGTCGCCAAGGACAAGGTTGTCGTCGGCATCAACCGCAAGAAGCTGAATGGCGCGATGATCGCCCGTCTTCAGGACGATTCGACCCTGAACATCACCATTTCTGTGAAAGTGGAAGACACCATGGTCCCGGTGATCGGCGTCAGCCTCAACCGGCAGGTCGACGGCATGGCTGTCGGATCGATCAAGTAGAGATTATCGCTACAGCACTTCGCAGAGCCGGCTTGTCCGGCTCTTTTGCGTTCAGAGTAGCGACGCCGGCGCACGCTGCCGCCACCAGTCGCTGCGCGGATCGGCGATTTCTATGCCCGCGACATCGGCATCTTCAAGCCATTCGGCAACCGTTCGGCCTTCAATGGAAAGACCGGGGGCGAAATCGGCGAGCGGCATCAGCACGAAACCGCGTCCCGTCATGCGCGGATGCGGTATTTCCAAGGTCGGCGACTGCTGTTTAAGATCGCCATAGGTCAGCACGTCGATATCGATCGTGCGCGGCCCCCAACGCTCGAGCCGCTCCCGCTTCATCTGACGCTCGATCGAGAGGCAGGCATCGAGCAGCTCTTCCGGAGACAGCGACGTCCTGATCTGCGCACAGGCATTGAAGAACCAGGCCTGGTCGGTCTTCCCCCAGGGCGGCGTGCGGTAGAGCTTCGACACCTGCGTCACCGCGCAATCCGGCCGCGCATCCAGAAGAACGAGCGCACGCGCCATCGATGCCGCCGGATCGCCGATATTGCCGCCGAGGCCAAGCGTCGCCAGATGCGTGTCCATGTCAGGCAAAATGCTCGACCGTCACTTCGACATAGTCGAGCACGCCGGGAACAGGCGCGTTCGGCTTGCGGATCGATATTTTCGCCCGGCGAATCTGCGGGAAAACCGAACAGAGCGTGGTTGCCACCTCCAGCGCCAACGCTTCGATCAGGTAGCGCCGTCGTCCGGTAATGATCTTCTCGATCTCGGTGAAGGCAATGCCGTAATGCACTGTATCATTGATCGAATCCTCGACCAGCGCCGTTCCCTGCTCGACATCCAGCTCCGCATCGACGAAGAAGCGCTGCCCCAGGAATTCCTCTTCGTCATGCACGCCATGACGGGCGAAGAACGCGCAGTTCTTCAGGGTGATCGTGTAGATCGGTTTCATGGTTGATTGTCCTTCCCAGGCGTTCCCGTCACATGTCTTTTTGAGGCCAGCATAGCATCCGCCACCAGAAGCGCATCCCTGTTGATTGCGACATTGTGTACCCGGAAAACCGCAGCACCCGCCATTCTCAACAGCGCTGTCGTCGCAGCCGTGCCCGCATCCCGTTCCTGCGCCTCCCTTCCGGTGATGGCACCGATAAAGCGTTTTCGCGATGTCCCGGCCAAAAGCGGCATCCCGAATCCGAACAGTTCGTCGAAACGCGCCATCAGCGCCACGTTCTCGTCCGTGTCCTTGGCAAAACCGAAGCCGGGATCAAGAACGATCCGGTCACGCTGGACACCGGCCGCCGCCGCGATCTCCAGGGATCTTTCGAGGAAGTGATATTGATCGTCCACGACATCGGCGCGCTTTTCGCGATCGCGGCCCGTATGCATGATGCAGAGGCCTGCTCCAGTCGTCGCGGCGACATCGGCAAGATCGGGTTCGCGCTGCAGGCCGTGCACGTCGTTGACGATATGGGCACCGGCAGCAATGGCGAGCCGCGCCGTCTCGGCCCGGTAGGTATCCACAGAGATGATCGCATCAGTCTGGCTGGCAAGCGCGGCAATGACCGGAAGCACGCGGTCCTGCTCCTGCGCGGCCGTTACAGCGGCTGCACCCGGCCGCGTCGATTCGCCGCCGATATCGAGGATCGCCGCCCCGTCTTCCAGGCAGCGCAGCCCCTGCGATACCGCGGCTTCCGTATCATTGTAGACCCCGCCATCGGAAAACGAATCCGGCGTCACATTGATGATCGCCATCAGCAATCCACGCGGACCAAGCGTCAGGGTCCGGCCATGCGCCAATGCCCATTCGAAAGGCTGGAAAGGATCGATCATGATGGTTTCACTCCCCTCTTACGCCTGGCCCGTCAATCGAGGCGAGCCTTGACGGCGCCCTGAAGGCGCACACCGGCTACCTTGCCACAAACGCCCGAAATCCATTGCGTTTTCCGGTTTGCCCGGGGCTGTTGCCTATTTGCTGTTGCGCTCAGGCTGGCTATGCCCCAAGCTCTATGGAAGTTCAACTGCCGAGACCTGTAAACATATGCCGACTGGCCGCATTTCATTCGCCGCGCTTCTGATCGCAAGCATCATCGCGAGCCATTCTTCGACAGCCTATGCCGAAACCGTGGTCAACAAGAGCATCACCTATTTTTCCGTCGGTGGCCGCACGGCCGAGGAACTGGACAAGGCATTGTCTGAAAACGGCCCGTTGATGAAGGGAACCGGCGCGCGTCACCCCGGCGCCACCAAGATCAAGTTCGGCGGCACGGTGACCTATGTGAAACACGGCGATCGCTGCGCCGTCGGCAGTGCGAAAGTCACGCTCAGCACCAGGCTGATCCTGCCCCGCTGGAAAAACCGCAACAAGGCCAACCGGGACCTCGGGCTCGTCTGGGATACGCTGTCAAGCGACATCAAGCGTCACGAGGAGCGTCACGCTGAAATTGCCCGCAATCATGCCCGCAAGCTGGAAAAGGATTTCCTCGCGCTGAAGCCTGAGTCCGACTGCGAACGCATGCAGGCGCGGGTTGCACGGCTGAGCGAAAACGCCATCGCGGACCATGATCGCGACCAGGCCCGTTTCGACCGCATGGAAGCAGCCAATTTCGACCGCCGGATGGTCCGGCTGCTGCAGTACCGGCTCGATACGATGAAGAAGCGCTGAACCGCGCGCCACCGAATCGCCCCCGCAAAAACCGAAAAAATCAATCGCCCGGCCTGCACGCATCAACAGTATCTTATTGGTGATTTCTAGCGATACAACAACGCTGGCAGATGAGTTATAGTGCAAGCATAGAGTGAAGAATAGAAAAAGCACCCGCCTTTGCTCTGATCCGGCTCTACCAGATATGCTTCCGTCAAGGATGCATTCCGCCGGAAGTATTGTTTCGCGCTTGACTGTCCCGTTCCGGATTGATGTTCGACCGGCCAGGGATACGGCGCATCGTGTGTTCTCCTGGCGTATCCCTTTGCAGCCGATGTCCCCTCCCTCATCAGTCTGCGATGCGCCCTCCTGGCCCCGCTCGTCGATTGTGACCAGCGGGGCTTTTTTTGCGCATTTCAGCAGTTCGCCGGGGTCAGGCTTGTATCAGGCCTGACGTTCGGGAACATGAACGACGAGACCATCCAGGCCGTCATTCATCTTGATCTGACAGGACAGCCGCGATGTCGGCTTCACATCATAGGCGAAGTCAAGCATGTCCTCCTCCATCGCTTCCGGTGCTCCGACCGTCGCGGACCACTCCTCGTCCACATAGACATGACAGGTGGCACAGGCACAGGCGCCACCGCATTCGGCTTCGATGCCGGGAACCGAATTGCGCACGGCATTTTCCATGACGGTCGAACCGTTTTGAACGTCGAAGTCATAGCGCGTGCCGTCAAAGGCGATGATGGACAGTTTTGGCATTATGTTTTCCGGATGCTTGGCGTTGCTATTGCATACCGCAGGAACAGTCACGCCGCCCCGAAACAGAGGCGGCGTCGGAACGCGGCAAATTCATCCGATTTCTTCCAACAATTCCTATCGGCAGTCAACACGATGAACCATCGGCGTCTGCCGGCCTGCCCGGCGGCAGTCCGCCGCCCGCAGGCACCTTTCGCATAAACGCCGGCAGAACCGATTACCGGCAAAGCTTGAGGATGAACAGTTCGGCCTCGAGCACGGCCGCACCGAGAGCCGCGAGATTGCCCGCATCCAGTGGCTCAGCCTCGACCGCGGCCGCCGTCTCCGCGACACCGAAAGCACCGACGGCAAGAGCGGCGCCCTTCAGGCGATGGGCGGTGGCCAGTCTGGTATCGGCACTGTCGGATGCCAGCTCTTTCATCAATTGCCGGGTCTGGCGCGCAAACATCTGCAGCACTTCGATTTCGAGCAGCTTGTCTCCCATCGTCTGTGTCGCGAGATGAACGAGATCGATGGGCCTCGACGTCGATGGACAAGCCCCTCCGAAATTGTCCGGAGCTTCGAACGCGATCTTGAGAGCCGCCATGTGCCAATGTCCTTGTTGTGTTTTCTTCTGACGCACCGGCTCGCAACCGGTCGTCCCATTTTCTTGCGGGGTCCGCTCCTCCATCAGTCCCGATCGGCCGGAAAAGATCTGGAAGTGCTTGACCCTTCTGCTTAATATAAGGCTCGAAGATGGCGCGGGCATTATCGTCCCATGCCCTGTCAGGCCGTCATTCCGCTGGTCTCTGCCACTCATTAGGTCGCAGCGGCGCTGCTATCTGATTAAAACGCGGCACAATGAGGGCAGCTTTCGCTTGGCATGGTTAACGGTCGTTAAACCGCCTGATTACAAGGGTTTCTGGGCAAAACAGCTCCATTTTTCATTAAGAACTTGTTAGGATTTTAACGAATGCAGGAGGCCCTTAATTGTAAGAAACCGGTGAATGTGTCACTACGGTACGTTGAGGGATATGTTTACGCCTTTGGGTGAAAACGGTCCTGGCGGAAAACTGCATTGAATGAAGCACCTACGGGTCTCAATGCGTTGCCCGCCGGTGTGGTAGAAATGGGTGCATGTCAGGGTTCTGCGTAGATGTGATGCGCGTATCCTCATGTCACCGTCCGAGTTTCGGAGGTGCTCCCCAATGCAGGCGGTGTTGCGGAGGGTCCTTTCGAAAGGACAGTTTGGTAACGAGGCGTATCCGCATGGCGACAAATAAAAGCAACGAGTCGATCGACGACAAAGCATTTCAGGCGTTGGAAGACGCTTTGAAAATCGACTTTGACGAGCTTAAGTCTGCCCTGACCGACAAGACTTCCTTGGATCTTCCGGAGGAAAACGTGTCTGAACCCACCAAGCAGGCACCTGCCCCCAGTCAGGCAAAGAGCGCGAAGCCGGCGCAGAGCCAGGCTGCCAACGCAGCCCGCACGGCCGAAACCCAAAGAAGCCTGTCTCCGGAACCCGCGCCCAAAGCCCCTTCCTTCGCACCCGCCAACGACGACGGGCGCAAGACGCCGGCCGCCATTCTGCGGTCGCTGGACGTTCGCTCCAGCCGCTCGGCAATGCGGATTGCCGCTGCAATCTCCCTTCTCTGGATCATTGGCGGCCTTGGTGTCGCCAATCTGCTCTATGGGCCTGAGATCTGGCAGATTCGCTCGCTCGCCGACCTGTCGGCGATGCCCGGCGCTATCGGCGTGGCGATCTTCATCATCTTGCCGGTGATGCTGTTCTTCTCCTTTGCCATCATGATTTCGCGCGCGCAGGAGCTGCGCAGCGCCGCCCGTTCCATGGCCGAAGTCGCATTGCGCCTTGCCGAGCCGGAAACCGCCGCTTCTGAGCGCATCATGACCGTCGGCCAGGCCGTTCGCCGCGAAGTGTCGGCGATGAACGAGGGCATCGAGCGCACGATCGCACGCGCGACCGAACTCGAAACACTGGTTCATTCCGAAGTCAACGCGCTGGAGCGCAGCTACAGCGACAACGAACTGCGGGTCCGCACGCTGGTCCAGGAACTGGGCCTCGAGCGGGAATCCATCGTCGGTCACGCGGAACGGATCCGCTCGTCGATTTCCGGCGCCCATACGCAGCTCAAGGACGAACTGGCGCTTGCCGGCGACGACATCACCAACCGCATCGCCACATCCGGCGAAGCCTTTGCCTCGATGATCGAAACCCGTGCGGCCGCCCTGATGGAGCGCTCCAACAGCGCCACCCAGACCATCGATTCCATGCTGTCGGCCCGCACCGACGCTCTTCTCTCCGGCCTCACCTCCGCCGGCGTATCGCTCAGCAGCGAATTCGATACCCGCCTGGAAAATCTGAGCGAGACGCTGGCAAAGCGCGGCCAGCAGCTGCTCGGGCAATTCGAGACCCGTGCCTCCTCGCTCGATGCCAACACCGAGAAGCTGAATGCCGCACTGAACGAGCGCGCGCGCCAGCTGAACGAGACGCTGATTGCCCGCACACGCGATCTCAACGAGAGCCTGAATGTCGGCCAGCAGGCCATCACCGGTGGCCTCGACGATATTCTCAACACCCTCAACGCCACGCTGGACGAAAAGGGCGCAAGCTTCCGCCAGAGCCTGAAGACCAGCGCCGACGACACGATCATGGATCTCGACCTGCGCTCCGGCTTCTTCGAGGAGAAGCTGCAGACCACGGTCGGTCATCTGGCGACGGCCTTCGATTCCCGCTTCCACGAATTTGCCACGGCCTTCGACAAGCGCGCCGGCATGCTCGATTCCAAGCTGATGGAAAGCCTTGCCCGCATCAACCAGTCGGTTACCGGCGGCGCCGATTCCATCGGCGGCATTCTTGACGGCGGTATCGAGCGCTTCGAATCCGCCCTGTCGGACCAGTCCTTGACGCTGGCCACCACGCTCGGCACCACCCAGGACTTCATCGAGCAGACGATCAGCGGCAAGACCGCCGAACTCAGCGACGCGATCGGCAACGCGCATACCCGCATCGACGGTGTTCTTTCGGAACGCGCCGGCACGCTGATGAGCGCGCTGACCGCCGCACAGGACCGGATCGAATCCGGCTTTGCCGAGCGCGCCGGTTCGCTTGAGAGCGCCTTGACGGAAAGCCAGCAGCGGCTGGCCGACACACTCGACGCCCGCACCAGCGCGCTGGCTGCCAGCAACCAGCAGCTTGCCGAAAACCTGGATACCCGCACCAGCGGTTTCATCGACGGTCTGCAGGCAATCCACGGCCGCATCGAGGAAACCCTGACCAACCGCGCCGACGAGATCACCAGCTCGATCGCCGCCAGCCAGTTCCGCCTCGACAATACGCTGTCGGAACGTACCGTCGAGCTTTCCAGCCTGCTCGCCGCAAGCTCGGAATCCATCGACAGCGCCTTCGAAGGTACGGCGGAGCGGATTGATACGATCCTGTCACAGCGCACCGGCGCACTTGCAAACGTGCTGCATTCATCGACGGCAGCGATCGACGGGGCCTTTGATGGCACTGCAGAGCGCATCGATGCGATCCTGTCGCAGCGCACCGGTACCCTCGCCAATGTTCTGACCTCCTCCGCCGGTGCCATCGAACAGGCCATCGGCGGCACCACCGAACGCCTCGACACGCTGCTGACGGAACGCAGCCGCACGCTGGGCGATACGCTCGCCAGCCAGACGGCAACGCTCGATACGCTGCTGACCGAGCGCTCGGCAGAGATTGCCGGGACCATGACCGCCCGCGCGACCGAGATGGCCGACACGCTCAGCAGCCGCACGGAAGAAATCGCCGACAGCCTGTCCTACCGTGCCAGCGCGATTGCAGAGACGATGGCCGACCGAGTCGGCGATATCGAACAGCAACTCTCGGGCCGCGTCGCCCAGATCGCCGAAAACCTCACCGGCCGCGTCAGCGACATCGCCGGAACCATGACCAGCACCTCTGCCGAGATAGCCACTGCCCTTTCGGGACATGCCACCGAACTGGCCGCTTCGATGGCAGGCAGGGCGTCCGATATCGAGCAGACCCTCTCCGGCCGTGCCGACCAGCTGGCAACGTCGCTGACCTCCACGCATGACCAGATCCGGGCAACTTTGGACGACAGGATCAACGCCATCAACGTCGCCGTCAGCCACGGAACCGAGCAGCTGTCCGACGCGCTGGCCGAACAGTCGATTTCCATTGCCACGACGATCGCCACCAGCGCCAGCATGCTGGAAATGACGCTGGAAGAGCGGCAGGCGGAACTCGGCGGCGTCATAGACAGAAGCGCCGGTGCGCTTGAACAACGCATGCGCGACAGCACCAGCCATGTCGCCACCCAGCTTGGCGAAACCGCCGACCAGATCAGCCGTGCCGCCGATACGCTGACGCACCGGATGGACACGTCGCTCTCCAATATCAACAGCAGTGTCGACGATACCGGCGCACGCATCGAAAGCAGCCTCGGCGTGCTGGAAGGCCGCATCCGCGAAAGCGTCGGCGGCGTCAGCGAATTCGTCGACAATGCCGGCCAGAAGATTGCCGACACCCTGTCCGCCAAGGTGACGGAACTGGATCAGGCCAGCGACCGGGCTGCCACCCGCATTTCCGAGAGCCTGGCCGGCCATACCGATGAAATCGAACGCATCGGCAATGTCGCCTCGGCGCGGATTGCCGAAACGCTGTCGGGGCATACGGCTGAATTCGACCAGGTCAGCACCGCCGCCACGGCCATGATTGCCGACAGCCTTTCCGGACGGACCGAAGAAATCGAGCGGGTCGGCCATGCCGCCGCGGCGCGCATTTCCGACAGCCTTGCCGGCCGTGCCGAAGAAATCGACCGTGTCAGCGGCGCAGCGGCCAGCCGCATCGCCGAAACGCTGACCACCCACACCGCCGAACTCGACCGCGTCAGCTCTGCCGCCGCGACACGGATCGAAGCGAGCATCGAAGGCGGCACGGGCCGCATCGAGGAACGCCTCGGCACGATGGACCGGGCTCTGTCGATCGGCCTCGACAATGTCAGCCGGACGATCGAGGGCAAGGCCGCGGGTCTCGTCACCAACCTGCGCGGCGCCGTTGGCGAAGCAGCCCAGGGCATCGACGCTGAAGCATTGCGTTCGGCCGAGCTTCTGGCCAAGGCAGGCGAAGACTTCGCCCAGGCCATGGCCGCCCGCCAGGCAGACTTCCAGTCGGCCGTGGAGCAGACGGCAGCAACGGCCGCCATGCGCAGCGCCGAGCTGGCCCGCTCTGTCGGTGAAGCAACCGATGGCGCGGCCGCCAGGATCGCCCAGACGCAGTCGCGGGTGGCCGAACAGGCATCGTCGCTGAGCCAGAGCCTCACCGACGTCGAAAAAGCGCTGGAAGCCCGTGGCAACACGATCCGCACCACCCTCGACGACAGCACGCGCGAACTCAACTCGATGCTGGCCGGCCGCTCCGCCGAACTGTCCCGCCTCATCGACGAGCAGGCCCGCCCGCTCATCGATCAGTATGCGGCAACAGGCAAGGAAGCCGCCGACCGCATCAGCGAGGTTGCCCGCGAAAGCGCCGAGCGCCTGCGTACCGAAAACGAGACGCTGCTCGACAGCCTGAGCGCCCGTACCGGCGAAACGCTGAATGCGATCTCCAGCCGCGCGGAAGAAACCGCCAAGGCGATGAAGATGGTGGAGAACCGTCTGCAGTCGACCGCAACGGGGCTCATCGAGCAGCTGGCGGCCAGCAATTCCTCGATCGCCAGCGTCATCGAGCAGGCCGGCGCCAATCTCGGCGCCATGGATCAGCAGCTGGAATCGACGACGGTACGCTTCTCGGAATCGGCCACACGCGCCTCCGACATGCTGTCCACCTCCACGCGCCTTCTCGAAGGCAAGGTAGACAAGCTGGCGGATATTTCCGGCGCGACACTGTCGCAGATCGGCGGCATCGTTGGCCGCTTCGAGGACCATTCCAAGGTTCTCGGTCAGGCCTCCGACCTTCTGGCCGCGGCGCAGTCCAATCTGGTCAGCACGCTTGAAGAGCGTCAGGATGCCCTGCGCACCCTCTCGATCGGCCTTGTCAGCCGCTCTGAAGAGATCGAGAAGACCATGCATGCCCTCGAAGGCTTCGTCGATGGTGCCTTCCAGCGTGCGGAAGACCGTTCCGCCCAGGTCGCAGGCAATCTGCGCTCCGGCATCCAGTCGTCCTTCAGCGATGTCGGCCGTATCCTGAGCGACGCCGAACAGCGCGCCGCCTCGGCTGCCGACGCCATGCGCAATGTTGTGATCAAGGCCGGTGACGACGCCAGCATGTCGGTCGAATCGGTGTTCATCCGGGTCGAGGAGCGCTCGAACGAAATCGCCAGCAACCTGCGCGCCGGCGTCCAGGCCTCCTTCGCCAATGTCAGCAAGACCCTGTCGGAAGCCGAAGCCCGTGCCGCCTCCGCAAGCGAAGCCATGCGCGCCGCCGTCACCAAGGCCGGCGAAGATGCTGGTCTTTCCGTCGAGGGTGCCTTTGCGCGCGCCGAGGAACGCTCCAAGGAAGTCGCCTCCCGCCTGCGCGGCAGCGTCGGCGCGTCCCTTTCGGATATCGACCGCCTGATGACCGAGACGAGCAAGAAATCGGACGGTGCGGCCGAACATATGGGCGAAGCCATCCGCCAGGCTGTCGAAGACGCGGTCAGCCGCTTCAGCGGCGCCACCGACGAGATCCGCCGCTCGGCCCACGAGATTCGCAAGGAACTCGACATGACACGCGCCGAACTGAAGCGCGGTGCCTTCGACCTGCCGGAAGAAGCCAAGGAAAACGCCTCGGTCATGCGCCGCGCCGTTGCCGAACAGATCAAGGCCCTGCAGGAACTGTCCGACATCATCGGCAAGTCCTCCGGTCAGCTTGAAATCGCCCAGCCGGTCGCACGCCAGCAGCCGGTTGCCCAACCGGTGGCGCAGCAGGCCGTGGCATCCGCCCCGGCCCGCACCGTTGCCCAGCAACCGGAGCCCGCCCTTCGCGGTAGCCTCGGCATCGAGCAGCCGCGGCCCCTCGCCCAGCAGCCCGCTGCCCGCCAGCCCGAGCCGCAGGCCGCAACGCGCCAGCGTTCGGAGGAAGGCAGTGGCTGGATGCGCGATCTCCTGCGGGGCGCATCGCGCGAGGAAGAGCCGGTCGTGACTGCACCGCCGCAGCGCACCGCCGAGGCCCAGCCGGCGGCGGCAGCCCGGACCGGCGACAACCGCAATCCGCGCCACGTGATGGAATCGCTGAACTCGCTCTCGGTCGATATCGCCCGCGCCATCGACCATGATGCCTCGGTCGATCTGTGGCGGCGTTACCAGCGCGGCGAACGCGATGTGTTCACGCGCCGCCTCTACACGCTGAAGGGCCAGCAGACGTTCGACGAGATCAAGCGCAAGTACGACCGCGAACCGGAATTCCGCACCGCCGTCGACCGCTATATCGCCGACTTCGAAAAGCTGCTCGGCGATGTCGCCCGCAACGACCGCGACAAGGTGATGACCCAGACCTATCTGACCTCGGATACCGGCAAGGTCTATACGATGCTGGCGCATGCGGCCGGACGGTTCAACTGATCTTCAGATCATTGCTTGTTTGATATTTGAAGGCTCCGTGAGAAATCACGGGGCCTTTTTTACGGAGACAATCGACCTCGACGCTCAGAAGACGGGTCGGCGATTGCCGGAACCACGGCGCGTTCAAGAACGTTGGCCGCGCCAATAATGTCGATACGGGGTCGGAAACGACCGTTGAAGGTTCGCACAGGAAAGGCGGCCAAGCGCCACCGCTCGGTGGGCCGGTTGACGCTCGTTCGGTCAATAATCAGGATTTCCGGTAGGCGCGGCTCGATACCGATATGGCATTGCCGCAAGGGTCCTTCGCGTTTGCAAAGACATAGCCATCGGCTTGATGCAGGCTGCCAAAATGCAAGCCGTTTTGCGCGCATACACCGACAAACGTCTCGACGTCCTCGACATCGAAGACCAGCTTGACGATCGACTGCCCGGTCTTCTGCGCCTTGCCGGCGGGGTGCAACATCAAGATCGCGCCACCCAGCGGGTTGACCATTTCAACGATCCTGTCGCCCTCTTCGCTATGCGCCTGAAAGCCGAAATTCTGCTCGTAGAAATGCGCGGACTGCGAAACATCCCTGACATACAGAACCACCCTGTTCAGCAACATCGAGAAAACCCTCCGTCGATTGCGTTCCACCGCGCGCTCGCAAGCCGTCATAACGGCGATGCAACGAAAAGCAACAAGTGCGTCAAACACAAAAAAGGCGGCCATCCGGGCCGCCTTTTCTCATTCTCAAGCCCAAAAGCGGCTTAATGTTCCTTGTTGGCGTAAACCGACTTCTTCGTCAGGTACAGCAGCCCGGAGAAGATCACCAGGAAGATGAGGACCATGAAGCCGGTCCGCTTGCGTTCTTCCAGGTGCGGTTCGGCGGCCCACATCAGGAACGCCGAGATATCCCGGGAATACTGCTCGACTGTCTGCGGCGAACCATCGTCATAGGTTACCTGATCGTCCGAGATCGGCTTGGCCATGGCAAGGGACATGGCGGCGTTGAAATGCGGATTGAAATGCGTTCCTTCCGGAACGGTCACACCTTCCGGCGGATCCTGGTAGCCGGTGAGCAGCGCATGGATATAATCCGGTCCGCCCTCCTGATACTGGGTGAAGATATCGAAGATGAACAGCGGGAAGCCACGCTCGACGCCGCGTGCCTTTGCCAGCAGCGACATGTCCGGCGGTGCCGCGCCATTGTTGGCGGCAGCAGCCGCCTCGTCGTTCGGGAACGGCGACGGGAAGTGGTCGGAAGCGACAGCCTTGCGGGTGTACATTTCGCCTTCGCTGTTCGGCCCGTCCTGAACTTCGTAGTTCGCGGCGAAGGTCTTGATCTGCGCGTCCGAATAGCCGAGGTCTCCCAGCGTGCGGAAGGAGACAAGCTTCATCGAATGGCAGGCGGAACAGACTTCGGTGTACACCTTCAGGCCGCGCTGCAGCTGTCCCTTGTCATAGTGACCGAAGGGACCGGCAAAGCTCCATTCGCTCTCCTCGGGCTTGAGGATCGGAAAATGCGCATTCGCAACAGCGTGCTCGGTCGCCTCTTTCAGGCCGTGCTCCTCGTCCGCCGCATAGGCGACGGTGCCAAGGAGACCAGCGGCGATTGCGAGCGACAGGATGCTTGTAACAAGCTTTTTCATCGGTTCAGTTCCTCTCAGCCGCTCTCAGATCTTGTTCTTCTTTTCCAGAACCGCTTCCGTGATCGAATTCGGAATACGCTTCGGAGTTTCAATCAGGCCGAGAACCGGCATGATGACGATGAAGAACGCGAAGTAGTAGAGGGTGCCAATCTGGGCCATCAGGGTGTAGAGATCGGTCGGCGCACGCGAGCCGAGCCAGCCGAGCAGGATGGCGTTCGCGACGAAGATCCAAAAGAACAGCTTGTACCAGGGACGGTAGACAGCCGAGCGGACCTTCGACGTATCGAGCCAGGGCAGGAAGAACAGGATGATGATCGAGCCAAACATCACCAGAACGCCGCCGAGCTTCGAATCGATCGGGCCGATGTTGAAGGTGATGGCGCGCAGCATCGCGTAGAACGGCAGGTAATACCATTCCGGAACGATGTGAGCCGGTGTCTTCAGCGGGTTGGCCATGATGTAGTTGTCGGGATGGCCAAGATAGTTCGGCATATAGAAGACGAACCAGGCATAGGCAATCAGGAACACGGAGACGCCAAGCGCATCCTTCATCGTCGCATAGGGCGTGAAGGGAACCGTGTCGGTCTTGGATTTGATCTCGACGCCGGTCGGGTTGGTCTGGCCGACCACATGCAGCGCCCAGATGTGCAGCACGACGACGCCGGCGATCATGAAGGGCAGCAGGTAATGCAGCGAGAAGAAGCGGTTGAGCGTCGGCTGGTCGACGGCGAAACCACCGAGCAGGAACTGCTGCAGCCATTCGCCGATCAGCGGAAAGGCGGAGAAGAAGCCGGTGATGACGGTGGCGCCCCAGAACGACATCTGCCCCCAAGGAAGCACGTAGCCCATGAAGCCGGTCGCCATCATCAAGAGATAGATGACCACGCCGAGGATCCAGAGGATTTCGCGCGGCGCCTTGTAGGAGCCGTAGTAGAGGCCGCGGGCGATGTGCAGGTAGACGGCGATGAAGAAGAACGACGCGCCGTTGGCATGCATGTAGCGCAACAGCCAGCCGTGGTTGACGTCACGCACGATCTTTTCGACCGAGACGAAGGCAACCGTGGTTTCGGCGGCGTAATGCATGGCCAGAACGATGCCGGTCAGGATCTGGATGATCAGCATCACCGACAGCATCGCGCCGAACGTGTAGGCGTAGTTCAGGTTACGCGGAACGGGATAGGAAATGAAGCTGTCATGCACCATGCGCGGCAGCGGCAGGCGCGAATCGATCCACTTTTCGATACCCGTCGTCGGTGTGTAGGTTGAATGATCCCCACTCATAATCAGTATTCCCCTCAACCGATCTTGATGACTGTGTCAGTTGCAAAAGCAAAGGTCGGAACCGCAAGGTTTTCCGGTGCGGGACCTTTTCGGATGCGGCCGGCCGTATCGTAGACCGAGCCATGGCAGGGACAGAACCACCCGTTATATTCGCCTGCCTGGCCCAGCGGCACGCAGCCGAGATGGGTGCAGGAGCCGATCATGACGATCCAGTTTTCCTTGCCCTTGCCGGCGGAGCGATCAAGGTCCGTGGCCGTCGCATCCGGCGCCAGATTGGCGTTGCGCGCGACCGGATCCTTCAGGTCCGCAAGCGCGACCGCGCTGGCTTCCTTGACTTCCTCGTCCGTGCGGTTGCGGATGAACACCGGCTTGCCGCGCCATTTGACGGTCAGCGACATGCCCGGCTGCAGGCTCGAGACATCCACCTCGATCGAGGCGAGCGCCAGCGTCGAAGCATCCGGACGCATCTGGTCAATGAATGGCCAGGCGACCGCAGCCGCACCGACCACACCCGCCATCCCGGTGGTCAAGTAAAGGAAATCGCGGCGAGTAGGCTCGCCCAGGGTTTCGCTTGATGTCTCGTGTTCGCTCACGGCTAAACCATCCTCTCACGCAATGTTTTTGCGGAAACCGCACTGTCCCCCAGCGTCGATCCGCGCCCCGTGTGCACACTTGAGCGAAAGAGCGGCGCCAAATCAATAAGCCGATACACGATTTGAAGAAAACTTTCGTCTTTCCGCCTCATGCATCAAAACCGGGTAAACCTCGCACGTCAAAAAAACGGCAGATTCCCCGGCAATCCGGCGCGTTCTATGCTTGATCGCTGGTGATGTCCAGCCTTGAGCACAAGAGGTGAGCCACAATGTCGCGGGAAAACCGAAGCCAATGTTCGCAAACCGCTTTTTGCGGTCCGGTGAGGCCGGAACACGGCTTTACCGCGGTTGCCGGCCGCGGTTTTTCAGCGCACTATTCGGCCGCCGCGTCGCGTGCCAGAAAGCCGCCGGACTGGCGCAGCCAGAGGTCCGCATAAAGGCCGCCGGCAGCGATCAGCTGGTCGTGCGTGCCGTCCTCGACGATCCGGCCCGCGTCCATGACGATCAGCCGGTCGAGCGCGGCGATCGTCGAAAGCCGGTGTGCGATCGCCAGCACGGTTTTTCCGCGCATCAAACGGTCCAGATTGGACTGGATGGCCGCTTCGACTTCCGAATCGAGCGCCGATGTCGCCTCGTCCAGCACGAGGATCGGCGCGTCCTTCAGCATCACCCGTGCGATCGCCACCCGCTGGCGCTGCCCTCCGGACAGCTTGACCCCGCGCTCGCCGACATGGGCGTCGAATCCCTTGCGGCCCCGCTGGTCCTGCAGATGTTCGATGAAATCGAGCGCTTCGGCTTTTCGCGCGGCCTCCCGAAGGCCGTTCTCATCCGCATCCGGCCGGCCGAAAAGAATGTTGTCGCGGATCGACCGGTGCAGCAGCGACGTATCCTGGCTGACGACGCCGATTTGCGTGCGCAGCGATTCCTGGCGCACCATCGCGATATCCTGCCCATCGATCAGGATACGGCCGGCCTCCAGATCGTAGAAGCGCAGCAGCAGATTGACGAGCGTGGTCTTGCCCGCCCCGGAGCGGCCGACGATCCCGACCTTTTCGCCCGGTTTGACGGTCAGGGACAGGTCTTCGATGACGCCGTAACCCTTGCCGTAATGGAAGCGGATGCCCTCGAACCGGATCGCCGGACTTTCAATGGTGAGGTTTGGCGCATTGGGCCGGTCGACAAGCTGCACCGGCTGCGAAATCATTTCGGCGGCGTTCTGGATTGTGCCGATATTACGCATGATGCCGTTGAACTGAACCATCATCCGGCTGAGGAGAAAATTCAGCCGCAGGATGAGCGCCATGGTGAAGGCGACCGCGCCGGAACTGATTGCCCCCGAAAGCCAGAGATCGACGCTCAGCGCCGCCATGCTGACGATCATGATGCCGGACAAAAGCGCCATCGATGCACGCACGCCGGTGATGAACCGAGTGAAACGGATGATGCTGTCCTGAAAGATATCGAAACCCTGCCGCATGTAGCGGTCGTTCTCTTCGTCGCGGGCAAACAGTTTCAGCGTCTGCATATTGCTGTAGGAATCGACCATGCGGCCGCTGAGCATGGAAGAGGCTTCCGCCGTTTCCTTGGAATGCTGCCGGATGCGCGGCACGAAATAGCGCGCCAGGAAGGCAAAGCCGATCAGCCAGAGCAGGACGACGACGGCGAGCGACATGTCGAGCTGGCCGACCAGCACCAGAGTCGAGACCGAATAGATGCCGACGAACCAGACGCTCTCCATGAGCGACGTGACGACATCGCCGACCGCCTGCCCGCCCGACCAGACCTTGGTGACGATTCGGCCGGAAAAATCGTTCTGGAAAAAGGACAGCGATTGCCGCGCCACATGCAGATAGGACTGCCAGCGCACCAGATTGTAAAAACCCGGGGTAATGACCTGCTGATCGACCAGCGACATCAGCAGCGAAACGACGAATCGCACGATGCCGATCAGGACCAGCATGCCGAACAATTCGGCGCCGTGGGCAGCAAGCAACCCACTCCAGCCGTCGCTTGGCTTGACGGTGGCGAGGATATCGACGACGCGGCCGACGAACCAGAACAGTGTCGCCTCGATCGCCGCCGTCATGCCGCCGAGAACGAGCATGGCGATGAACGGCGCCTTCGCCTGCCTTATATAAAACCAGACGTAGGGAATCAGCCTCTCGGGCGGCTGCAACCCGTCGCGCGCCGCAAAAGGCTGTATCCAGTTCTCGAACAGGGCAAAGAGGGCGCGCAGGATCATGGTTCCGATATAGGCGCTTTCGCCGTTGCGGCAAAGCACCGGGCGAAATGTGTCCAAAATTTCATGTTTGGTGGGCTGTCATGCCCCCAAAGGGACCGGTCCAAACCCACCAGGCAGTCAAAACGGCGGCGCAAAGCCAAATGGCGATGATAATAGCAAGACCGGCGTGGCTGACGGGACGACCATGGCGCTCTGCGGCGGTGGCGCGAAACTCCATCATGAGACCAACAGGCACCAGTTTCACGGCCAGCAGAATACCGAGCGGCACGATCAAAAGGTCATCGAGGTAACCGAAAACCGGGATGAAGTCCGGAATGAGGTCAATCGGAGATAGCGCATAGGCGGC
Organism: Pararhizobium polonicum; assembly: GCF_001687365.1. Taxonomy (GTDB): domain Bacteria; phylum Pseudomonadota; class Alphaproteobacteria; order Rhizobiales; family Rhizobiaceae; genus Pararhizobium; species Pararhizobium polonicum. The sequence continues at coordinate 51,552 of NZ_LGLV01000020.1, read as the reverse complement.
GACGGCACCGGCAACCAGCTTTGCCGCAAGCGGCGTTCGACGGTCTCGTGCGGCGATCCACAAAGCCACGACATCCCGCTTGATCTGCCGCCCCCAGCGTGTCGCATTCTCTAAAAAGGCGCTGAACCTCACATCGCACCTCGCCTTGCCACCAACAGTGTCCGTTTCAACGAATCAGGATCTCGATACTCTTTCTAACAGCAGACCACCGCGAATCGATCGTGATCCGCGGTGGATCTTGCGCGCGTCGACGCGATGTTCGCCGAGCGCGCTGGAAGCGAACCTATTCCGCCGCCACTTCCTTTTCCGCATCGTCTGCGATGAAGCCGCCGGACTGTCTCGACCAGAGATCGGCATAAAGGCCGCTCCTGGCGATCAGCTCGGCATGGCTGCCGGTCTCGACGATCTTGCCGGCTTCGAGGATCACCAGCCGGTCCATCTCCGTCAGCGTCGACAGGCGGTGGGCGATCGCGATCACCGTCTTGCCCTTCATCAGGGCGAAGAGGTTTTCCTGGATCGCGGCTTCCACTTCCGAATCCAGCGCCGACGTCGCCTCGTCGAGGATCAGGATCGGCGCGTCCTTGAGGAAGACGCGGGCGATCGCGATACGCTGCCGCTGGCCGCCGGACAGCTTGACGCCCCGTTCGCCGACCTGCGCATCCAAGCCCTTGCGGCCCTGGTTGTCCTCGAGCAGTTCGATGAAGTCCCAGGCATTGGCCCGCTTGGCCGCGGCGATGATGTCGGCGTCATCCGCTTCCGGATGACCATAGGCGATGTTGTCGCGGATCGAGCGGTGCAGCAGCGAGGTATCCTGCGTCACCACGCCGATCTGGCCGCGCAGACTGTCCTGCGTCGCCGTGGCGATGTCCTGTCCGTCAATCAGGATCCTGCCCGATTCGAGATCGTAGAAGCGCAGCAGCACGTTCATCAGCGTCGTCTTGCCCGCACCTGAGCGGCCGACAAGACCGATCTTTTCACCCGGCTTGATATCGAGCGACAGGTTGTCGATGACGCCCTTGTTCTTGCCGTAGTGGAAGCCGATGTTCTCGAACGCGATCGCGCCCTGCGGCGCCTTCAGCACCTTGGCATCGTCACTGTCGACGATGTCATGCGCCTTGGTCATCATGCTCATGCCGTCATAGACGGTGCCGATGTTTTCAAACAGCGCCGAGACCTCCCACATCACCCATTGCGACATGCCGTTGATCCGCATGGCCAGCGACACGGCAATGGCGACCGAGCCCACCGACATGCCGCTGGTCATCCAGAAATAGATGCCGAGCGCCGAGATCGAGAACAGCGCGATACAGTTGTTGGTGTAGACGAGCACATGGAACAGCGTCACCTTGCGCATCTGCCGGTGCACGGTCTGCAGGAAGGCATCCATGCTTTCCTTGGCATAGACCTCCTCGCGGCCCGCATGCGAAAACAGCTTCACCGTGGCGATATTGGTATAGCTGTCGACGACGCGGCCGGTCATCATCGAGCGCGCATCCGCCTGATCCTTGGAAATCTTGCGCAGGCGCGGCACGAAATAGCTGACGATGCAGATATAGGTGATGATCCAGACGACCAGCGGCGCCAGCAGCCGCCAATCGGCCGCCGCAACCACGACCAGCATCGAGACGAAGTAGCTGACGACATAGACGAAGACATCGAGGATCTTCATCACCGTTTCGCGCACGGCAAGCGAGGTCTGCATCACCTTGGTGGCGACACGGCCGGCAAACTCGTTGGCAAAGAAGGTCATGCCCTGGCGCAGCAGATACCGGTGCATCTGCCAGCGGGCGATCATCGGATAGTTGCCGAGCAGCACCTGATGCATGATGATCGAATCGAAGGCGACGATGGCCGGCAGGCCGATCAGGATCAGCGCGCCCATCCAGAACAGGCGCGTGCCTTCGCTCTCCAGGAACGTATCCTGCCTGGCAGACGACAGCCAGTCGACGACATTGCCGAGGAACTGGAACAGCGCCACTTCGCCGATGGCGATCAGCATGGTGCAGATCGACATGGTCAGCAGCCAGGGGGCCGCCGGCTTCGTGTAGTGCCAGCAGAACGCAAACAGACCCTGCGGCGGAACCTTGGGCTCCTCGGCGGGATAGGCATTGAGGCGGGATTCAAACCAGCCGAACATTATCAAGCTCCTTCAGGAATCCTGTGAAGGAAGGCGGGAAGCCCCGCATTCATCGATCAGAAAGTCAAAAACAGGAAGAACAGCTCAATCTTGCACGCGAGACGTGTTCGTCCGGAAAGCGGGCGGTCGAGCGCAATGGTGCCAAATAAGGAAAAGCGCGAAACCGGTCAGTCCATTCGGACTGGAGGCACAGCCTGGAGGCTGGTGATCATTCGGTAATCCATGCATGCCTCCTGTGGTTCGCGTTGAAGATGCAGCAGACATAAAGTGTTTCGCGACGATATGCCAGATTGTCGCAGGCACTTTTTTCATCACTTCTGGCGCTGGCCAGTTGCTGTTGCCATTACGGCACAGATTGATTACGGGCAGTGATGGACCCCATAAGACTTGTTGATATGTCATCACATCCGCTCCGCATCGCACTCTACCAGCCGGACATCCCCGGCAATACCGGCACGATCCTGCGCCTTGCCGCTTGCCTCGGGCTCGCCGTCGATATCATCGAGCCCGCGGGCTTCGATCTGTCGGACAAGAACCTCAAGCGCGCCGGCATGGATTACATCGCCTCGGTGACGCTGACCCGGCACGTCAACTGGGAGCGGTTCGAAGACGCACGGCTGGCGCAGGGCCGCAGGCTGGTCCTGGCATCCACCAAGGCTGCCGAACCCTATACGCGCTTCCATTTCCAGCCCGGCGATACCCTGCTCTTCGGCCGCGAGAGCGCCGGCGTCCCCGATCACGTCCACGACAAAGCGGACGGGCGCATCATCATCCCCATGGTCGAGGGGCAGCGCTCACTGAACGTCGCCATGTCGGTGGCGATGATCGCGGGCGAAGCGATCCGGCAGGTCTCGGCTTGAAGCCTGCCGGCTTTTCTCACGCGGCGACCTCGCCATAGGCATTTTCAACCCGCGCGGCCTTCAGCGCCCTTGCCCACCATTTCAGCCGCCGCAACATCACCGTCAGCGCGGCCTTGGCCTCCGCCGGCTTGAACAGGTTTCCGGCCTCGTCGAACTGCGCCCAGGCATTGGCGAAACTGACACTGTCGCGGAGTGTAACGGCATGCAGTTCGGCGAACACCTGGCGCAGCTGCTCGACCGCCCGCAATCCGCCCGAGACGCCGCCATAGGAGATGAAACCGACAGGCTTTGCATGCCAGGGCTCGTAGCAACTATCGATCAGCTCTTTCAGCGCCGCCGGATAACCATGATTATACTCCGGCGTCACGACGATGAAGGCATCGGCTTCACCGATCTTGACCTCCAGTGCAGCTTCGCTCACCGCTGCGTTCTCGGCCGGTCCCTTGAGTTGGAGCGGATCGATCAGGATGACGCGGACACCGCTTTCGGCCCAGAGTTCGGTCAGGGTCCAGTTGACGATCGTATCGCAAAAGCGGCCCTGGCGTGTGCTGCCATAGACGATGGCGATGGTCATTTTTTCGTTCATAGTTGCGAATGCTCCATTGTTGAACCCGTGGAACTCACGGTATAAGATCTCAACTAAACTTGAGGTCAAGAGCCATGCCGGAAAAAAATCGAAACGATCTGCTGCGCCGTGAACTGAGCGTCGGAGAGGTCGCCGCACGCAGCGGCGTGGCGGTTTCCACCCTGCATTTCTACGAGACCAAGGGCCTGATCAAAAGCATGCGCAGCCAGGGCAACCAGCGCCGCTATCCGCGCAACGTGCTGCGCCGCATCGCCGTCATCAAGATTGCTCAGCGCACCGGCATACCGCTCGCCGATATCCAGAGAGAGCTCTCCACCCTGCCCGACGACCGCCAATTGCTGGCAAGTGACTGGGCCCACCTGTCGGAACACTGGAAGGCGGACCTGAACGAGCGGATCGCCAAGCTGACCGCGCTGCGCGACCAGCTGACTTCCTGCATCGGCTGCGGTTGTCTTTCGATGCGGGACTGTCCGCTACGCAATCCCGATGACGCCTATTCGCAGGCGGGTACAGGCGCCTATCTGCTCGAGCATGCAGGCGAAGCGGACAGCGCCGGAGCCTGCCAGGCGCCAAAACCGGATGCGCTCTGAGGTCACCTCTATCGCTTGGCAAGCGCAGTCCCGGCGTCTTTCAGACATCAATCGGCGCTGGGCAGGCGTCGCATGGTGAATTCGATCTCGTCGCCGTCAAGCTGACGCCAGCTTTCGACCTCGGTCCAATAAGCCGCCTTCGGCCAGGCATCGAACCATTCCTGTGCCTTTTCCCGGGCATGGACACGGTCGAGCCGGAACGTTTCGCGCACGAACAATCCGTCGCTGCGAGCGGGTTTGCCATTGCGGTGCCGGGCGATCTGACGTTTCAACCCGTCGAGCGGCGGCCCTGCCGGAATCCTTGCCATAAGCTCACCTTTCGCCAGTTGAGCCTCGAAACCGAAGATAGGGAGATATTGCCGCTTTTGCCAGCCGGAATTTCATTGCCCCGCCCTGCGGCAGACTGACCGGGAGCACGCTCGACCGTTGCCAGAGATGGCAAAAATATGAACTGTCAGCCAATATGCGAATCGGCGGTTTCGGGCCGCTCCGGCTGCATGTCACCCAAAAATGCGCAGCGGCTTTGGGACCACGGCATAGATAAGACAAAGAAATGAAGCACGGCGGCGCCCAACGCATTCATGCGACGCGCTTTACCCGCCAAACAGGATCACTTTTCATGGAACGACCGAACCTGCCGCAGGGATTGCCCGCGGATATCGAGGACAAGAAAGCCAAAGCCACGGCATGGTTCCAATCCCTGCGCGACACCATCTGCGCTGCGTTCGAAACCATCGAGGACGAACTGGCAGGCCCGCTGTCCGACCGCGAACCGGGCCGTTTCATGGCCAGGGACTGGCTGCGCGACGAAGGCGCCGGCGGTGGCGGCCGCATGTCGATGATGGAAGGCCGCGTCTTTGAAAAGGTCGGCGTCCATACGTCGACGGTCCACGGCGAATTCTCGCCGGAATTCCGCAGCCAGATCCCCGGCGCCAATGAGGACCCGACCTTCTGGGCCTCCGGAATTTCGCTGATCGCTCATCCGGTCAATCCCAATGTGCCCGCCGTGCACATGAACACCCGCATGGTCGTCACCACCAGCCACTGGTTCGGCGGCGGCGCCGATTTGACACCGGTGCTCGATCGCCGCCGCACGCAGACCGATCCCGATACGATGCTGTTTCATCGCGGCATGGAGATCGCCTGCAAGCGCCACGAAGTTGCCGACTATCCGCGTTTCAAGCAGTGGTGCGACGAGTATTTTTTCCTGAAACATCGCAACGAGGCGCGTGGCGTCGGCGGCATCTTCTTCGACTGGCAGCATTCGGATGACGAAAAGGGCGGCTGGGACGCCGATTTTGCCTTCACCCAGGATGTCGGCAAGGCCTTCAGCCTGATCTATTCGAAGATCGTGCGGGCCAACTTCAACAAATCATGGACGGAAGAAGACCGCGACGAGCAATTGGTGCGCCGTGGCCGCTATGTCGAATTCAACCTGCTTTACGACCGGGGAACGATCTTCGGCCTGAAGACCGGCGGAAATGTCGATTCGATCCTGTCGTCGCTGCCGCCGGTGGTCCGCTGGCCCTGATGCAGGTCCTCTTTCCAGACGAAAGACCCGGCCGCGCAAACGGCCGGGTCTTTCGTTGAGTGCAACGCCGGGGGATCAGTCGCAGATTCTGATCTTCTTGATGCGCAGGTTGCCCCACTTGTCCCAGCGCTTCACCTTCTGGATGTAGCAGGACGGCTCGTAATATCCGCCACCGTAGTAGCCACCGCCATAGTAGCCGGTATCGAAGAACCCGATCGAAAACCCGCCGCCGTGATGATGGCCATGGTGCCGGTGATGGCCATGACCGCCGGCCTGCGAGGGGGTGGCAAACGAAAGGGCGGCGACGGCGGCGATGGCGGCGGAAATGATGAACTTGCGCATGATGGCTTCTCCTCTGTTGGTTGCTGATGAGGTTGTCTCATCCAGTGACCCAACACTCTCATGAGCCGCTTATCCGCGCTGTTTCGAATGGAACAGGCCCGAACAAAAGCGTTTCAGCCGCGTTATCGGCAGACAACCGAAACCGGAGAACGGAGCCATGGTCTTCAAGGAACGCACATTTTACGGCGAGCCACCCGAAGGGACTGTTCCTCCGGATCAGGCCGACCTTGAAACCCGGGTTGCCAATTGCCTGGCGACGGTGGACGGGCTCGATGCATCGGATGTTTCGGTGGTGTCGAAGGGAAACACGATCCTGCTGGCGGGCACGGTTGCCACCGCCGTGGAGGCGACAAGAGCGGAGGACGCCGCAAGGAGCATTGCCGGCGTCGCAGAGGTCGTCAACCGGATTGCGGTTAGCTGATCAGATGGCCTTCAGCGTCCAGCGGACGATATCGGCGGCGACCTGGGCAAAAGCCCCGTCAAGGGCTGTGACGAACGCGGGCGCTCCGCTGCCACGCACCGGCATGGTGGCGCGAAAAGCTTTCTGCACGCCGACAGTGCCGTTGCGATCGTTGAGGATCTTGGCAAAAATCTCGACGATGGCGGTGTTTCCCCCCACCGTCGATATTTCGAACGACCGGATTTCGGTGATCACCTGATAGTCGATGGCGAGCCCCTCGCCCGGCTTGCCGACACCACCGATCTTGCCGGTATTCTCGAACGCCTGCACCAGCTTGGCCTGAACCATCTTCGGAAGACGGTCGCTCCACTGCGATTTGGCGAGATACTGGATTTCAGAGCCGGACAGCCGGATGACGACCTGATCGCTGTCGAGCGCCTTCAGCGCCGTCGGCTCGGGAACGAGAATCTGCTTGGCAGTGGACGACGGGCCTTCGATGATCGGCGAAGCGGACAGGCTGTAGGTATCGTTGCTCGCCTTGCTGGCGCAGGCCGACAGCGCAGCCGCAAGAACGAAGATTGTGCAGGCCCGGATCAATCCTGCCTTTCGACCACTCGCAACGCCGGGAAAATTCATTTCAAACACGATCCTTCGCCAATCAGCAGCAACTTAGAGGCTGATCCGGCCAAAACAAATCAAAAAAGCGCCCAACCCGGGACAGATACGGTAAAAACCTGGCGAGGCTTGCAGCCGTGCCACGCAAACCGGACGCATTGCAAGGCCATACCCGATTCGCGGTTCCGGCCGGCAGAAATCACAGGCCTGAACGGACAACGTGACATCAAGGCGTCAACGGCGCGTGCGCCCGTCATACTGCTTCACGGTTTCGCCGCCGAACAGCAGCCGCTGCGGATCCTTGTCGAAGGTGGAGAGCGTGGTGTCCAGCGTGTTCACGGTGCGCCGCGTGTCGCTCACCAGAGCCTCGATATCGCGCAATCCGGAACCGGAGAACCGCTTCAGGTTCTCGGCGATCGGGCCGATCTGCGCATTCAGATTGTCGGCAAACTTGCGGAAGGAATCGAGTGTCGCGCGGGCATCGGCCGAGAGCGACGGCGCGTCCGCATCGCCAAGGAAGCCGTCGAGCTTGACGAGAATCCCATCGACGCGGCTGGAAGCGGCATTCAGCTTGCTGGCCGTCTGGGTCACGTCGGTGATCATCTGGTCGATATCCTTCTGACGGCCCTTGATCCGATCGGCGAGCTCAGCAATCGAGGCAACTGCCTTGCGGGCATCGGCACTGGCTGCCGAGACGTCGTTGACGACGCCGGTCACCTTCTGGCTGTCGACGGCCGCGATCAGCGTATCGACGCGATCGAGCGTCGCCGTCGCCTTTTCGCCGAAACGCTCATAGGTCTCGGCCGTCTTCTTGAACGAGGCGATGGTATCGGCAACGCCGCCGGAGGCAGCACTCAGGTCGTTGCTCATCTTCTCGACATTGCTGACGATGTGATCGATCTTCTTCGGATCGACGGATTTCACCAGCGTGTCCGCCGCCGAAAGGGTCGAATCAAGCTTGACCGAAGCAGCGGTGATCGAGGTGGACAGAGCGCTGACGCTCTTGAGGAACTGATCGATGCCTTGCGAATTGTCGGCAAGCGACTTGGTAAAGCGCTCGGCGTTGGAAATCGTGGCGGTCAGCGGTCCGCGCACATCCTTGACGAATCCCTGAATGTCACCGATCGCGCCATTCGCACGGTCGAGAATCTTGTCGGCGGTGGCAAGCAGGCTGGTGACGCTGGACTGATCGGCCGTCATCTGGGCCGAATTTCCGGTCTCCAGCGCCTTCTGCAGGATGTTTTCCTCACCCTTGTTGCCGCCGCTGAGTTCGATATAGGCAGCACCGGTGAGGCCCTGGATTTCCAGCGTCGCCGTAGTCGACTTCAAGACCGGCGCATCGGCGGACACCTCGGTCACGGCAACCGAATAGCGCGGATCGTTGGAATTGATCGCCAGATTGCGGACAGAACCGACAGGAATACCGTTGAAGCGCACCGGCGAACCGACGCTCAGGCCGTTGGCCGATCCGGGAATGCTGATCACCAGCTCCACCATTTCGCCGCTGCGGCCATACTGGGACATCCAGTAGACGAAGCCGAAGGCCGCGAAGATGACCATGACGGTGAAAAATCCGACGATGGTGTAGTTGGCTTTTGTTTCCATTGCTACCGGTACCCTTGGGGGACGCCGCCACTGCGGCTCCTTGCTTCAATCAAATTACTCGGCTTCAATCACATCACTCACGCAGCACTTGAAAGCACTGCGTCTTCAGGAAGCCTGCTTATCGTCCTCGCGGACAATCGAGCGCGCCCGCTTGCCCTGGAAATAGGACTTCACCCACGCATCGTCGCAGGCCAGCATGTCCTCGATCGTGCCTTCGACCAGAACCCGTTTTTCCCCCAGCACCGCGATCCGGTCGCAGACCGAAAACAGGCTGTCGAGATCGTGAGTCACCATATACACGGTCAATCCCAGGGTGTCGCGCAGTTTGGCAATCAGGTTGTCGAACTCCGCAGCCCCGATCGGATCAAGACCGGAGGTCGGCTCGTCGAGGAAAACCAGATCCGGATCGAGAGCCAGCGCGCGGGCCAGAGCAGCGCGCTTGATCATGCCCCCGGACAGTTCGGAGGGGAACTTTTCGGCCGCTTCCGGCGCCAGTCCCACCATGTCGATCTTCAGCCGCGCAAGCTCGTCCATCAGTTCCTGCGGCAGGTTGAGATATTCCCGCATCGGCACCTGGATGTTCTCCTTGACCGTCAGCGCCGAAAACAGCGCGCCGTGCTGGAACAGCACGCCGAGACGCATGTCGAGCTCCATGCGCTCCTCTTCGCTGACTGCATCATATTCGGCACCGAGAATCTTGATCGACCCGGAGCGGCGCGGCAGAAGCCGCAGCACGGTGCGCATCAGCACCGACTTTCCGGTGCCGGACGCACCGACGAAACCGAGGATTTCGCCGCGGTAGATATCGAGATTGAGCTTGTCGAGAACGATATTGGAGCCGAATCCGACCGTCAGGTCCTGCACCGACAGGACGATCTCCGAACCGCCTTCGCGGCGCTCCTCTTCCGCCGCCGTCCTGTCATCTCTGGTCTGCACCGGCAAAATCTCCCCCATCAGAAATTGATCGACGCATAGAAAATAGCAAACAGGCCATCGACGAGAATAACCACAAAGATCGACGTCACCACCGATTGCGTCACGTGCTTGCCGAGTGATTCGGCGCTGCCACCGACCTTCAGGCCTTCGACGGCGGCGACAACACCGATGATCAACGCCATGAACGGCGCCTTGATCATGCCGGCCAGCACCGAGGAGAAATCAACCGCCTCCTGCAGACGTGCGAGGAAGGTGGCGAAGGTGATGCCGGAATAACTCCAGGTCACCACGGCAGCCCCGGTCAGGGCCGAGAAATTGGCGATGATCGTCAAAAGCGGCAGCGCCACGGTCAGCGCAACGAGCCGCGGGAACACCAGGACGCCGATCGGGCTGAGGCCCATGACCTTGAGCGCGTCGATTTCCTCGCGCATCTTCATCGAGCCGATTTCAGCGGTGATCGCGCTGCCGGACCGGCCGGCGATCATGATCGCCGTCAACAGCACGCCGATCTCGCGCAGCTGCAGAATGCCGACCAGATCGACGACGAACAGCTCGGCACCGAAATAGCGCAACTGGAAGGCCCCCTGCTGGGCGATGATCGCGCCGATCAGAAAGGACATCAGCGTGATGATCGGTACGGCCTGTACGCCCATACGGTCGATCTGGTTGACGATTGCCGCCGGCGACAAGCCGCTGTGACGTCCGAGCTTCAGCTGCGCGCCGCGAACGGCAGAGCCGAGAATGAACATCGCCGCGATCGTGTCTCCCCAGGCCGACATCACCGCCGCGCCGATCGGGGTAAAGAAACGCACAAACAGAGAATCGGATGGCTTGCTCTCTTCAGCTGGCTCCGGCAACTCTTCGGGAAGAGCGCTCAAAAGCTCGATATAGCGCGGCTTGTCGCTGGTCAGCGTCGCATCGCCGATTCTGTTCATGAATCGGCGGATGACCCAGGCGCCGGCCGTGTCCATCGCGGTCACGGCGCTTAGATCGACATTTCCCGCCGGCCCGCCCGCGGACGCAAGCTCATCGAGCCGCGGCATGACCGTGTGAATGGAGACGCACCGCCAATCACCGCTGAAACGGTAAATCCGGGACCCGTCCTTGCCAGCCTCATCGAGCTGCACGTCGGTGTCGGTTTTCTCTTGGGAACGCGTCACGTCTGTTGGGTCTTCCGGAGATGGCTGCATTTGATAAAACGTCAGCGACTCATAGCCGCTCGAACCCCATCTGTCACCGATTGAAACGTTTCCGTACCAAACGGGTCCGCCGCTGAGATATCGATGCCACAGGAGAAGCCCATGCCCCGTTTCATGAAAACCGCTGTCGAACACTTTCCGATCGCCGGGAGCTTTACGATTTCACGCGGCAGCAAGACGACAGCCTCCGTGGTCACCTGCCGTCTTTCCCACGATGTCTCCACCGGAGCCGGCGAATGCGTTCCCTATGCGCGCTACGGCGAAACCATTGACAGCGTGCTGGCCGAGATCGAGGCGATCCGGCCGCGGGTCGAAGCCGGGATCGATCGGGAGGAACTGCGGCAAACGATGAAGGCAGGTGCCGCACGCAACGCCGTCGATTGCGCGCTCTGGGACCTTGAAGCGAAACTGTCAGGCAAGCGCGCCTTCATCCTCGCCAACCTTGCCGAGCCCGGCCCGCTGACTACCGCCTACACGATTTCGCTCGGGGAGCCGGAGACGATGGCGGCACAAGCAGAGCAATATGCCCATCGCGCACTTCTCAAGGTCAAGGTCGGAACGGCCGATGACGCCTCGCGCATCCGCGCCGTCCGGGCCGCAGCGCCAGCCAGTGCCATCATCCTTGATGCCAACGAAGGCTGGACGGAAGACAATCTCGCCTATCATTTCGCCGCCTGCGCCGAATCGGGCGTTTCCCTCATCGAACAGCCCCTGCCCGCCGGCAAGGACGGCCTGCTCGCATCCGTTCCCCGCCCCGTTCCGGTCTGCGCCGACGAAAGCGTTCACAAGACCGGGGACCTGCCGAAACTCGCCGGGCTCTACGACGCCGTCAACATCAAGCTCGACAAGACGGGCGGCCTGACCGAGGCGCTGCGGATGCGCGATGCGGCCAGAGCACTCAACCTGAAAATCATGGTCGGCTGCATGGTCGGCACCTCGCTCGGCATGGCGCCGGCGGTGCTGCTGGCGCAAGGGGCCGATTTCGTCGACCTCGACGGGCCATTGCTGCTGGCCCGTGACCGCGAACCCGGCCTGCGCTACGAGGCGTCGCTGGTGTTCCCGCCTCTGCCCGATCTCTGGGGCTGAAGATACCAGGCCGCCAGCGCCGAACCGCAGCCGACGAGCGCGACCACCGACATCGAGTAGAAACCATGGACGCCGAACCAGGTATAGAAATAGCCGGAGGTGAAGGTGAAGATCGCCGAGAACACGCCGGTATAGAAGAAATACAGCCCCTGCGCGGAGGCTTCCTGTTCCTCCGAGACGCGCCGGACCAGAATGTTCTGCATGCCCGTATGCATGATCGCATAGGTGAAGGCGTGAAAACACTGCAGGGCGAAATAGCCCCAGAAACCGAGATCCATCGGAAAGACGATCCAGCGCACGACGGCAAGGCCGCAGCCGGAAAAGATCATCGTCCACAGGCTGAACCGGCGGATGATCATCCTGGCGCAGAAAAACATCGCCACCTCGGCCGCGACACCGGCGCTCCACAGGAGCCCGATCTGCGTTCCTGAAAAGCCGATGTGCTGCCAGTAGATCGCCGAGAAGGCAAACAGCATCGCATGGCTGCCGTTGACCAGCGTCACGCCGATCAGGAGCAATTGCAGATCGAGTTTCCGCAGGGCTTTCGGCGGCGGCTCGGTCAGCGCCGTCAAGGTCGATGGCCGGCGTGGCCGCCCGACATGCGGCGCGATGAAGGTTAACAGGATCATCAGCACGAAACCGCCGGCCATGGCGGGCAGCACGATCGAGCCGCCATGCAGGCCGATCATCACGCCTCCGAACATCGTCGCCCCGATGAAGGCAACGGAGCCCCAGACACGCATGGTCGCATAGTCATATCCCCAGCGCCGCACGCCGGTGAGTGCAATCGCCTCGACGATCGGCACATAGGGCGAATAGACCCCGCCCTGCAGCGCATAGATGATCAGCACGAACCAGAAGCTGTGGGACACGAACAAAGCCAGCGCCGTCAGCAGCGACAGCACCGCCGACCAGATCAGCACCTTGGCACGCTCGCCGATCCTGTCAGCCAAAAGCCCGACCAGCGGCGCGGTGATAACCCGCACGAACATCGGCACCGCCAGGATGATGCCGATCTCGAAATCGTTCAGCGACAGCGTGCTTAGCCAGACCGGAAAATACGGCATGGCAAAGCCGTTGACGACCAAAGGCGCGCAGAAGAGCAAGGCGATGCGCGGCACGAAATAGGGTGGCGCTTCCTCGCGGTAAGGAGGCGGAGACGAGGGAATCATGGGAGGACCTGATGAATACGCCCATGATTTATCACAGCGGCTTGGAGCGGCGCCAGAAGCTAGATTTCCCGACAGCCTCTGTGCGCGCAGTTTTATGCCGCCTGTTGCGAAAGAGCCCGCGCCATGATCGCCTCCACCTCGGCCGTGTCCTCGCGAACGGCGGGAACGCCGCTCAGCTGGCTCCAGGTGATCAGTTCCATCGTGCCATCGTGATGCTCGGCAATCGCCGTGCAGCTTTCCACCCAGTCGCCGGTGTTGATGTAGCGGATACCGCCGATATCCTCGATCACCGCATGATGGATGTGGCCGCAAATCACCCCGTCGGCATTTTCGCGCCGCGCCTCGTCGGCAACGACCTGCTGGAACTCACCGATGAAATTGACCGCGTGCTTGACCTGCAGCTTCGCCCAGGCGGAAAACGACCAGTAGGGCAGACCGAGACGCCGGCGAACGGCCGACAGTCCGATATTGATCAGGATTGCCATGTCATAGGCCCAGTCGCCGAGATAGGCGAGCAGCCGCGCGTTGCGCACCACGACATCGAACTCATCACCATGCAGCACCAGGTATTTGCGGCCGTCGGCACTCTCGTGCATGTGGCGCTGCGCCACCTCGATCCCGCCGAAATGCACGCCCGGGAAATCGCGCATGAATTCGTCGTGATTGCCGGGGATATAGATGATGCGGCTACCCTTGCGGGCTTTCCGCAACAGCTTCTGGACGACGTCGTTGCAGGCCTGCGGCCAGTACCAGCTGCGCTTCAGCCGCCATCCGTCGACGATATCGCCGACCAGGATGATCGTTTCGGCTTCGGTGACGCGCAGGAAATCGAGCAGATAATCGGTCTTGGATGCCTTGGATCCCAGATGAACGTCGGAAATGAACAGGGTTCTGAAATGCCTGATGGCTTCAACGTGCTCTTTCTCGGTCATGCTGCCTCGCAACGGTCTATCGGCCTCTCTTCAGGCCCCTCAAAAACAGACTCTTGTTTCAGGAGAATGACAGCCTGTGGAACCAGCCATTGACCGGGAGAAACACGTGTTCGGGAAAACCGGGGATAAACGGTCGGTTCGAAACTGTACGAGGCGGCCGTTTCATGCAAAAAGAGCCGCGACGAACAGGTAGGGATAGACAAAGATGAGCACCGGCGACAAGGCCAAGACCCCAGCGGCTCCCGCAAGCGGCGATCTCGATGAACAGGCACTGTTCTTCCATCGTTACCCGCGCCCCGGCAAGCTCGAGATCCAGCCGACCAAGCCGCTCGGCAACCAGCGCGACCTGGCGCTCGCCTATTCTCCGGGCGTCGCAGCCCCTTGCCTTGCGATCCGCGACGATCCATCGACCGCCGCCGACTATACGGCACGTGCCAATCTGGTCGCGGTCGTCTCGAACGGAACGGCCGTGCTCGGGCTCGGCAATATCGGCCCACTGGCCTCCAAGCCGGTGATGGAAGGCAAGGCCGTCCTCTTCAAGAAATTCGCCGGCATCGATGTTTTCGACATCGAGATCGACGCGCCCGAAATCGACCAGATGGTCAATGTCATCTCCGCGCTGGAGCCGACCTTCGGCGGCATCAACCTGGAAGACATCAAGGCGCCGGAATGTTTCGAGGTCGAACGCCGGCTGCGCGAGAAGATGGATATCCCGGTTTTCCACGACGATCAGCACGGAACCGCGATCATCGTCGCAGCCGCCATTCTCAACGGCCTTGAACTGGCCGGCAAGGACATCGCCAAGGCAAAGATCGTCACCTCGGGTGCGGGCGCTGCCGCTCTTGCCTGCCTCAACCTGCTGGTCACGCTCGGTGCTCAGCGTGAAAACATCTGGGTGCACGACCTCGAAGGCCTGGTCTATGTCGGCCGCGAGGTTCTGATGGACCAGTGGAAGTCGATCTACGCGCAGGACAGCGAAAACCGCGTGCTGGCCGACAGCATTGCCGGTGCCGACGTCTTCCTCGGCCTGTCGGCGGCCGGCGTCCTGAAGCCGGAGCTTCTGGTCCAGATGGCGGAAAAACCTCTGATCATGGCGCTCGCCAACCCCAATCCCGAGATCATGCCGGAATTGGCGCGCGCAGCCCGTCCCGATGCGATGATCTGCACCGGCCGCTCGGACTTTCCAAACCAGGTCAACAACGTCCTGTGCTTCCCCTATATCTTCCGCGGCGCGCTCGATTGCGGCGCCCGCACGATCAACGAGGAAATGAAGATGGCCGCCGTGCGCGCCATCGCCGCCCTTGCCCGCGAGGAACCGTCCGATGTTGCCGCCCGCGCCTATTCCGGTGAAACGCCGGTCTTCGGCCCGGACTATCTGATCCCCTCGCCCTTCGACCAGCGGTTGATTCTGCGCATTGCGCCGGCCGTCGCCAAGGCCGCCGCCGACAGCGGCGTCGCCAACCGGCCGATCACCGATTTCGACGCCTATCTCGATCAGCTCAACCGCTTCGTCTTCCGCTCCGGCTTCATCATGAAGCCGATCTTCGCTGCCGCCAAGAATGCGCAGAAGAACCGCGTGATCTTCTCCGAAGGCGAAGACGAGCGTGTCCTGCGCGCCGCCCAGGTGCTGCTCGAAGACGGAACGGCCCGCCCGATCCTGATCGGCCGCCCCCACATCATCGAGACCCGGCTGAAGCGCTACGGTCTGCGCATCCGCCCGGACACCGACTTCGAAGTGATCAATCCGGAAGGCGATCCGCGTTTCCGCGATTATGTCGACGAGTATTTCGCACTGGTCGGCCGCCTCGGCGTCATCCCGGAAGCCGCCCGCACGATCGTCAGAACCAACCAGACGGTCATCGGCGCGCTGGCGCTGCGGCGCGGCGAAGCCGATGCGCTGATCTGCGGTGTCGAAGGCCGCTACAGCGCCCACCTGCGGGCCGTTTCGCAGATCATCGGCAAACGCGAAGGCGTACTCGACTTTTCCGGCCTCAGCCTGTTGATTTCACAGCGCGGCGCGACATTCCTCACCGACACCTACGTCACCTTCAACCCGACGGCGGAGGAAATCGCCGAGAAGACGGTGTTGGCCGCCCAGGAAATCCGCCGGTTCGGCATTACCCCGCGCGCAGCGCTGGTCTCCCATTCGAACTTCGGTTCGCGGGATTCGGAAAGCGCCTTCAAGATGCGCAAGGCGATGCAGCTGGTTCGCGAACTGGCGCCGGATCTGGAAGCCGATGGCGAAATGCACGGGGATTCCGCCATCTCGGAAATCCTGCGCAAGCGTGTGATGCCCGACAGCACGCTAGCCGGTGAAGCCAACCTGCTCGTCTTCCCCAATCTCGACGCAGCCAACATCACGCTCGGCGTGGTCAAGACGATGACCGACAGCCTGCATGTCGGACCGATCCTTCTGGGAACGGCTCTGCCTGCCCATATCCTGTCGCCGTCGGTTACCTCGCGCGGCGTCGTCAACATGGCCGCTCTCGCCGTCGTGGAAGCATCGTACCCGGCGTAATTCAGCACAGACTGAGCCGGCCCGGAGCCGGCTCAGTCTATTCATAAAATTGATCAAAATTACAATTTATAGTTTAATGTATTAAAATTACACAGTTAACCAAAGATTGCACTGGACAAAGACTTAAACCGTTACCATGCTAAAATACCTAAAATAAAAGGGTATTGCAGCATGGCTGACCAACAGGCATTCTTTGACCTGCTGGACATTATGGAAAATGAGAAACTCGTTGAACCAAAACGGTTTTTCGACCTGATGCGCGGCACTTTCAGCATTGCAAATCTGCTCTATCTCGACGTCGACGTCTTAACCGCGGGCTTCGTCATCCACCGGCTGCACCACACTTTCAGCGCGCGTAGCCTCACAACCTATGTCGACAAGCGTTACCAGCGGATCGATCCGGTCCTGCGGATGACCATGGGCGGATTGAGGCCTGTGGACTGGGCAACCGCCCGCAAGCTTCACCCGGAGAGCGAGCCGCTGTTTTCCACCGCCACGCAACTCGGCCTCGGCCTCGACGGCGTCACGCTGCCGCTCACCGCCCCGACACGGCGGCTGGCCTTTCTGGCGATCCAGGCCGATGTCCCGACGGAGGAATGGCCCGCCTACAGGCGCTGCCATCTGCGCGACTTTCAACTGCTGGCCAATCTCTTCCATGCCTCCCTTCTGGAAAACGACAGCGAGATTTCAGATCCGGAGGAGTGCCCCGCAGCCCTGACCAACCGCGAAACCGAAGTGCTCGGCTGGGCGGCGGCCGGCAAGAGCTACTGGGAAATCGGCACCATCCTCGGCATTTCCGAGCGCACCGTCCGCTTTTTCATGACCAACGCCCGGCGCAAGCTGAACGTCGTGTCCAACAGCCAGGCCGTTGCCCAGGCGGTCCGGCGCGATCTGATCCCGACATTCTGACCTTTCCGCCACGCAAGCCCCTACGACGCCCACCCACGAACCCTATCTAGCCGGTTCGTCCCTGGGACGTACCGGCTAGCATCGCATATCCGCGTGTATCGGAAACCTGTCACTACCGACAGTTATGCCCGCTGACGATCACTGACAGCATTTGCTCCTCGCTTTCGATCACAGGAGCAAACGATGATCAGAATTCTCAACAGCAACACCGGCAAACACCATCCCCGCGACATCGACGCGATGTTCAAGCTGCGCAAGCGCGTCTTTCACGATCTGCTCAAATGGGACGTCTCGGTGCGCGGCGACTGGGAGATCGACCACTATGACGATGCCAATCCGCTCTATGTCCTGTCCTATTCCGACCAGACCGGACGCCTGCGCGGCTCGCTGCGGCTACTGCCGACGCTTGGGCCGAACATGCTCGACGATACCTTCCCGATCCTGCTCGGCGACAATCCGCAGGTACGCAGCGCCTCCATCTGGGAATCCAGCCGCTTCTGCATCGATCCCGCCATCTCGCAGGATCGCGGCTCCAACCAGGTGACGATCGCTGCGGCGGAACTGATGTGCGGCGTCGGCGAACTCGGGCTGTCGTCCGGCCTCAGCCATATCGTCACGGTCACCGATGTCTTCCTCGAGCGGATGTTCCGGCGGATGGGATGCCCCGGCGAACGGATCGGCGAACCGCAGCGGATCGGCTCCGTCCATGCCGTCGCCGTCGCGTGGGACGTGACGACCGACCTGCTGGAGCGGATGAAGGCCGTCGCCGAAATCGGCGGTTCGGTTCTGGAACGGCCGATGTCGCTCGAATCCGCCCGCGCGGCCTGAGTATTCCGGCTCGGGAGCGCCACCGATTGTGGCGCTCCCGCCTCGCCTGCCTTAAATCTGCCAGGCCGCATTAACGCTGGCACACGGTCTGCGTTGCACCGCTTTCGAATGGCGTTATGATGGGCGCAGAGTCTAGGGCGGGGGTGTTCCCGCGCACCCGGCGAGATGCCGGTCTACTCAGGCGAGAGAAACACGTGATCGTCCGTTCGGTATCCTTCGCGGCGCTGGTAGCGCCGCTCCTTCTGGTCATGGCGACCACGGCTGGTGCCTCGTCCGTGTGCGAACGGCTGAACGCGCGGCTCGCCAGCCTGCCGAAGATCGTCGCCTCCAACGCCAATCTGCGTGACTATACCGGGGCCATCTCGCGCCAGAACCTGAATCTGCGCCAGGCCCGCAGCGACCGCCGGCGGCTGGGGTGCAGCTCGGAAAGCGTGATCGTTATCGGCGGCCCGAATGAGGAAGCCTGCGAAAGCCTCAGCGCTGAAATCGCGCAGATGGAAATGGATCTGGAAACGCTGAAGGCCCGCCGCCAGTATCTCGTCAACGGAAGCGACAGCGATATCACCCGGCGGCGCATTCTCGCCGCGCTCAACGTCAATCGCTGCGCCGAAGAACAGGACAACATTCTGAGGGCCGCGGCCGAAGAGCCGGAAACCCATCGCAATATCCTCAAAGACCTGCCACCGATCAGCGAAACCTATTCGGACCTGCGCGGCAGTACCACCATGTCCGATTTCACGCTGGACGATGGCTTCGGGCCGGGCGACGCCTATTCCGGCGCCCTGCGCACACTTTGCGTGCGCACGTGCGACGGGGCGTTCTTTCCGATCTCGTCCAATGCATCGCCCGCCGATTTCCAGCGCGACGCCGAGACCTGCCAGCGGCGCTGCCCGGGAACGGAGACGGCGCTTTACTACCATGCGCTGGCGACCGAGGAGACCAATCAGATGGTCTCCGCCGCCACCGGCGAACCCTATGCCGCACTGCCGGCCGCCTTCGCCTACAAGACACGCGACCTCAGCCAGCCCGGCCAGTGCGGCTGCGCGCCCGCCGGACGCACGGCGACGAACCAGAGCACGCCCGACGATGGCAAAGGCATTATCGAGTTTCGCACGCGCAAGAAGGCGGACGACACCACGGATACCCCCAGGAAGGTCGACACCGAGGTCAAGAGCACCATCGCGGATCGGCCCTACAATCCGCAGGACAGCAAGGTGCGCGTCGTCGGCCCAAGCTTCCTGCCCTCGCAGGAAACGTCGATCGACCTCAGGCATCCGGCCGGCCCCGGCTATCAACCGCAGCAGACCAATTGATCAACCGGCAGGCCGGACGCCCCAGGCGTCCGAAAACACCAGGTCCTCCAGCGGAAGCCGCTGGCGCCAGCCGTTGACCGCCAGTTCCGGCTCCGCATAGAGCCTATCGACATAGCCAAGGCACAGCCAGGCGATGATCTCGATGTGATCGGGAATGCCGAGCACCGTCTTGATATCCTGCTCATGGAAAATGCTGACCCAGCCGACGCCCACCCCTTCGGCGCGTGCCGCAAGCCACAGGTTCTGAACGGCGCAGACCGTCGAAAAGGCATCCATGCGCGGATTGTGCGTCCGGCCGAGGACGACCTTGCCGGCGCGCGTCGGATCGCAGGTGACGCAGATGCTGACCGGCGCCTTGCGGATGCCTTCAAGCTTCAATGACCGGTATTTGTCCTGTGCGGCCCCCTCGAACATCAGCGCCGCTTCTTCGTTGGCCCGCTGGAAGGCGTCGAAGACGCGTGCGCGCCTGTCCTCGTCCCGCACGACGATGAAGTTCCAGGGCTGCATGAAGCCGACCGAGGGCGCGCTGTGCGCGGCCGCAAGCAAGCGTGCGATCACGTCATCCGGCAGAGGCTGCGGCAGAAACTGGTCGCGCACGTCGCGGCGGGTTTCGATGGCACGGTAGACGGCGGCGCGCTCGTCCGATGAAAATGCGTCCGCCTTCACAAGGCGGTCCTGTGGTTCAACCTGCATCGTTTGATCCCCAACAATGCGAAACCTCCCGCCGTCCGCGCGGGTCTGGTCTATCGCGTCAGGCCGGTCTTCTGACTGCGGATCATCCGGCTTTGCCGCCTTCCCGGATTACTTGAAGATCCAGTGGCAGAACTCTGAGAACACTCAGAGATTCATCAATGCAAAACCGTCCCCGTCACAGCGTTGGGCACGTCCCGGATTTTCACCGGATTCCCGATTCTCCCGCTTTCACGGGCACCTGAACGAGAGCGATATGGTCATAGCGGGCCGCCGAATGCAAGGCGGCCCGCCTGTTCTCCCTAAAGGGCAGCGACCGGATGCGGCGAGCCGTCATAGGCGCCCCAGATCGACTGATCGAAGCAGATCACCGAGCCGGTCATCAGGCCGGATTCCGCCGACGACAGATAGGCGCAGGCCCGCGCCACCTCGGCCGGATCGACCAGCCGGCCGAAGGGCTGGCTTGCCGCCGCCTTTTCCAGCCAGTCGCCGGCAGCCCCATGAAATTCGCGCTGGATGCGATCCTCGCCTTCCGACGCCATCCAGCCGATGTTGAGGCCGTTGACGCGGATGCGGTTGCGCAGCACCGCATAAGCCGTGTTCTTGGTCAGCGTTTCCAGCGCGCCCTTGGAGGCGCAATAGGCCGATATGAACGGCTGGCCGGCCTTGGCCGACATCGAGCCGATATTGACGATCGTTCCCTCGATCTTTTCCCGGCGCATCACGCCGATGGCCTCTTGCATCAGGAAAAATGGCGCACGCACGTTGACGGCGAACATCCGGTCGAACAGTTCCGGACTGGTATCGAGGATCGTGCCGCGATCGGTGATCGCCGCCGCGTTCACCAGCGCGTCGACCCGGCCGAATTCCGCGTCGCAGGTGGCCACCACCTTGCGCGCGTCCTCGACCTCTCCAAGATCGGCCTGCACATAAACCACCTTGGTGCCAGTCGCCTTGCCGATCTCGGCGGCTTTGGCTTCGCCCTTGGCGGCGTTGCGGCCACAGATCACGATGCCGGTGGCACCGCGTTCGGCAAACAGCGCCGCGATCGTCGCGCCCAGCCCCTGCGTGCCGCCGGTAACGATGGCGATCTTGCCGTCAAGCCGGCCATAATCATTGCTCATTCCATTTCCTCCATTTGAATGCTGGTCATACGCAAAACTCCCGCCCGGAAACCGGACGGAAGTTCGCCACGTTTAGTCTGCCTGATTTAGCTGAGCTTCTTTTCCGACTGCGCCGCAAGCGCTGCGGTCAAGGCAGCCGCTTCCCAGCCTTCGGCCAGCGCCTCGTGCATCAGCTGCGCCTGCGTCTTCGGCGCCAATCCGCCCACCGGCGGATCGCGGTCGAGATTGGTCGGGAAGGAATAGCCTTCCGCGCAGGATGCGATAGCGCAGGCGGCCTCCGCCTCCGACAGACGGCCGTCTGCCAACATGGCTTTCAGCGCCGGGTAAAGCTTTGCGCTCATCCGCTCGCGGTTCACTGTCTCCATCGCCCGGCCGAAAGCCGACGATACCTGCAGCAGATTGGCGACCCGCTTGATACCTTCGGAGCGATTGGTGCCGGCGGCGTGATAGAGTGCCGGATTGAAGAACACCAGATCGCCCTTCGACAGGGGCAGTTGCACATGGTTGCGGTCGAAATAGTCGCGGAATTCCGGACGCTTCAGCGCCAAATAACCGGGCACATAGGTCTGGCTATAGGGCAGGAACAGCGTCGGCCCACTTTCCAGCGGCATGTCGCAATGGGCCACCGCCCCCTGCAGCGTCAGCACCGGTGACAGCCGGTGGACATGGGCCGGAAACTGCTCGATGACGGCAGACGTCTGGAAGCCGAGATGATAGTCGCGATGCGCCGATTGCGCCGCCCCGCCCGGATTGACCCGGTTGACCTGCGCCGTCATCTGGTAGCTCGGCCCGAGCCAGGCTTCGCTGACCAGCGCGATCAGGGCATTGCCGTAATAGGCGGCGAAATTCTCCGGATCCTTCAGGCAGTGCTTTTCCAGCGAATTCCAGATGCGGTCGTTGGCGCCGGGCTTGGCAAAGTGGTCGCCGCCGCCGCTATTGGTGCGGTGCTGCTCGTTGATGATCTCGTCGAAGATGCCGCTCGCCGCATCGATGACGGCGGTATCGGCATAGGCGCGCTTGAGCACGACAACGCCGGGGCCTGTCGCAAAAGCCTCGCAGATTTCGGCCAGCACCGCCCGGCGCCCCTCTTCGGTCGCCGCCGCCTTCAGCACGCTGGCGCCGTCGTAGATCAGTACATTCTTCTCCACGCCTGCGGCATGCGGATAGTCGCCCAGCTGTGTGGTGCGCTCCACCTCAATGCGGAAATCCTCCAGATCGCACGCGGCCTCTGTCAGCCAGACCCGGTCCGCGCGTTGCTTCAGCAGATTGTCGGTTTTCATCCCATTTCCTCCCGTCGGATGCTCCTCGATGGCAGCACTATACGCGGGACCAAAAGCTGATATAGAGCAGGAACCCATCAAAAAACCATCAGAACGGAGCACGATGGCGCACGAGTTTCTGGTCAAGGACATCGCCTTTCAGGCGGGCCTCAGCGTCGCCACGGTCGATCGCGTGCTGAACGGCCGGACGGGCGTGCGCAGGCAGACGGAACTGCGGGTGCGCGCCGCCATCCGGGAGCTGGAAAAACAGCAGGCCGGCGTCGAGATCCAGGGCCGCAAATTCAGCATCGACATCGTCATGGAAGCGCCTGACCGCTTTACCGACACCGTGCGCGATGCTTTCGAAAGCGAGAGCACGACCTTCCTGCCGACGGTCTTCCGGTCGCGCTTCCATGTCGCCGAGTCCATGCGGCCGCAGGACATCGTCCAGCTTCTCGACCGCATTCGCCTGCGCGGCACCGACGGTCTCGTGCTCAAGGCGCCCGATGTGCCGGATATCAGCGCCGCCGTCACGCGGCTCGAACAATCCGGCATTCCGGTGGTGACGCTGGTCACCGACCTGCCGAACGCGCCGCGCACGGCCTATGCCGGGGCGGACAACCGGGCTGCCGGGGAGACGGCGGCCTATCTGATCGGCGAGCGCTTTGCCGGCACTCCGGCAACGGTGCTGGCAACGCTGTCGAGCAGCCGGTTTCGAGGCGAGGAAGAGCGGGAAATCGGCTTTCGCCGCACCCTGCGTGACCGCTACCCGGCGATCGGCATTGTCGAAATCAGCGAAGGCCTTGGCCGCGACGACGCAACGGGCGCGCTTGCAACTGACGCGCTGTCCAGCCATCCGGGCATCAACGCCGTCTATTCGATCGGCGGCGGCAACCGGGCGGTGCTGGCCGCTTTCACCGCTGCCGGTCGGGCCTGCTCGATCTTCGTGGCGCATGATCTCGACACTGACAATCTGGCACTCCTGCGCAAGGGGCAGATCCATTTCATCCTGCATCATGATCTGAAAGCCGACGTGCGGACCGCGTTCCGGGCGATCATGAGCCGGCGCGGCGCTTTGGCCGGGCCGGGCGCCGCACGGCTGTCGGCGGTGGAAGTCATCACGCCCTACAACATCCCGCCCTCCGGGCGCTGATCAGGCAGCCTGCCCGGTCTGCGAAGGATAGTCCGTATTGACCAGATCATCGGCCGTCTGGACGCGGTTGCGGCCGCGGTTCTTGGCCAGATACAGCGCCTGATCGGCCAAGGGTACGATTTCGCGGGCGATACCGCCGTGTTCCGGGGCAAAGGCGACGCCGATGCTGCAGCCGACGTGCAGCATCTGTCCATCGAACGGCACCGGCACCTGCGCCTCGGCGATCAGCGCATTGGCAAACGCCACCACCTGATCGCGTGCAACCGTTCGATCGAGAAGGATGATGAATTCGTCGCCGCCAAGCCGGGCAACGGCGCCGCGATCCCCGACACGTGCGGCAAAGCGGGACGACAGCGTCTTCAGCACAGCGTCGCCGGCCGGATGGCCATGGGTATCGTTGACCGCCTTGAACATGTCGAGATCGATGCAGAGCAGCGAAAAGGGATGCAGCCTGACACTGGCGAGCGACGCTTCGAGCAGCTCATCGAAACCGCTGCGGTTCAACAACCCGGTCAGCCGGTCATGCTTGGCAAGATGCCGGTTTTCCGCCTCGCTTGTCCGCAGAGCGGAAAATACCGAACCGAACCGCGCGGCGATGAAGGCCATGAGCAAAGCACCGGCCATCGCGATGACGATGACGCTCGGCAGTGTCTCGGAGCGGACGAAACTGCCCGGCGCGCGCGGCACCCAGGACGCCACCATGCAGGCGGGCTGCGAACAGTTGCTCATCGCCACATGAATGGAGCCTTCCGGCACCTGACGCAGCGGCGCAAAGCCGAGACCGGAAACACCAAGCCTGTCTTCCATGTCGCGGAGCATCCGGTCGCTGAAAGGCTTGACCGTGATCATGAACACCGGTCTGCGGCGGCTCGCCGGAATATCCTCCGTTCTTGGCACGACGGCCTGAGCGACGACGATGCTCATCCTGCCATCGATCATCCGCAGATCTGCGGCATGGATATTCGGCACCGGTGCCGTCAATGCATCCTTGTCCGGCGCAGTGGATCGCAGCGCCCAGCCGCCGCTCCTGGCCACCAGCGCCGCTTCGTAAAGATCGTTCGCCTTCTCGATCAGGTCGTCGGCCCATTTCAGGGTACTGTTGCCATCCTGAAGGGCGGCCTTGCGGCCGTTCTCCATGGCCAGCAATGTGCGATCGGAGGAATCGGCAAAGATCATCCAGGAAAAGCCGAAATCCTTCCACAGCCAGTCCGTCAACTCCTGCTGAACGAACGCATCGGTGAAGGTGCCGTTTTCGAGCTGGGCGAAGCTCTTGTCCCAATAGGACAATTGCGCCTGATACTGCACCACCGCATCGATCTGATGCTGCATCTCGCTTTCGATGAGTGTCCGCTCGGCGGTCAGTCCGAATCGATCCGCCTCGGTGGCGGAGCGATCGAGAACGAAGGCAAGACTGGCAACCAGCAGGAGCGCAACAAGCGTGCAGGCCGCATGGATACCCAGAACCGCCCCGTCCGTCTTCCGCGTCGCCACCCTTGCCGCCATGCCGCCTCACCGGTCCATTGCGCCGAAGCTGATGAAAGGGCTCCGGCCTGCTGATTGGAACGAAGCCTAGCAGGGAAAGCGGAAGTTTCATTTAAACAAGCTGGTTGGAAAACCGTTAATCGCCAACGACCGGTTCATAGCGCACGAAGGCGAATTCCGTACCGTCGGGCGACCAGTTGGGAACGTTGATCGTGCCCTGCCCGCCGAACAGCTCGAACAGCGTGCGGGCGTTGCCGCCATCCGGATCCATCAGCCGCAGCCGGACGTCGAGATCGCGCGGGTGATCGAAGACGTCGCCGTCATAGGAGATGACGAGCAGGTGCCTGCCGTCGGGCGACGGATGCGGGAACCAGTCGCCATAGGCGCTGTCGGTGATCCGGGTGACATCCGAACCATCAGGCCGGATGCGCCAGATCTGCATCCGGCCGGTCCGGCTGGAGTTGAAGTAGATCCATTCTCCGTCGGCGCTGTAGTCGGGGCCGTCATTGCGCCCCTCTCCGAAGGTGAGGCGGGTCTCTTCGCCGCCGTCGACCGGGATGGTGTAGATATCGAAGACCTGATCGCGAATGCCGCAATAGGCAAGCGTTTTCCCATCCGGCGACCAACCGTGCCAGTAGGACGGCCGGTTCTGCGTTACCTGTTTCGGCTGACCGCCTATGGCTGGCAGCGTGTAGATGGTCGATGCGCCGAATTCCGTCTTGTCGCTGATGACGATGGTCTGGCCATCCGGCGAGATACCGTGATCGTTGTTGCAGGTGCGGGCAAAGCCGGTGTCGATCAACGCCGGCTCGCCGCCCGCAAGCGGCAAGCGGTAGAGCAGCCCGTCGCCATTGATGACCAGCGACTGTCCGTCGGGCGACCAGTTGGGTGCCTCGACCAGCTGCTCCGTCTGCCAGACGACGCGGCTTTTGCCGGTTGCAAGCGTGTAGATTTCGACTGAACTGCGCATTTCGTCTCCTCCGGCTTCTCGTTCTAGCGGTCGCGGAACCGGTTGGTGATCGGGTAGCGGCGGTCGCGGCCGAAATTCTTCCGGGTGATCTTCACGCCGGGCGCCGACTGGCGGCGCTTGTATTCGGCGATGTAGAGCAGATGCTCGATCCGGTGCACCGTCGCCTCGTCATGGCCGCGTGCCACGATCTCTTCGGTGCCCATCTCCTTCTCGACCAGGCATTCGAGGATATCGTCCAGCACCGGATAGGGCGGCAGCGAATCCTGGTCGGTCTGGTTGGGGCGCAGTTCGGCCGACGGCGCCTTGTCGATGATGTTCTTCGGGATCACTTCCCCGGACGGCCCAAGCGCGCCCGGCGGCACGGTGGTGTTGCGCCAGCGCGACAGGCCGTAGACCTGCATCTTGTAGAGGTCCTTGATCGGGTTGAAGCCGCCGTTCATGTCGCCATAGAGCGTCGCGTAGCCGACCGACATTTCCGACTTGTTGCCGGTGGTGACCACCATCGAGCCGAACTTGTTGGAGAGCGCCATCAGGATCGTGCCGCGCGTCCGGCTCTGGAGGTTTTCCTCGGTAATGCCGGATTCCGTGCCCTCGAACATGTCTGAAAGGGCACTGAGAAATCCCTGCACCGGCTCCTCGATCGGCACGATATCGTAGCGGCAGCCAAGTGCCTTGGCGCAATCCTCGGCGTCCTTGAACGAATCCGACGACGTGTAGCGATAGGGCAGCATCACCGTGCGCACCCGCTCCTCGCCCAGCGCATCGACGGCAAGCGCCGCGCAGATCGCCGAATCGATACCGCCCGAAAGGCCGAGCACGACATTCTTGAAGCCGTTCTTGTTGACGTAATCGCGGAAGCCGAGCATGCAGGCGCGGTAGTCGGCCTCCTCGTTCTGCGGCAGGCGCGACATCATTCCGCTCTGGCAGACCCAGCCGGCCTCCTGCTTCTTCCATTCGCAGATCGATATGGCCTCTTCGAACTGGCTCATCTGAAAAGCCAGCAGCTTGTCCGTGTTCACGGCGAAGCTTGCCCCGTCGAAGACCAGTTCGTCCTGGCCGCCGAGCTGGTTGGCATAGAGCAACGGCAGGCCGGTCTCGATCACCTGTTTGATCGCCACCTGATGACGGACATCCATCTTGCCGCGATAATAGGGCGAACCGTTCGGCACCAGCAGGATCTCGGCGCCGCTTTCGGCCAGCGTTTCGCAAACCCCGAGGTCGCCCCAGATATCCTCGCAGATCGGGATGCCGAGCCGCATGCCCCGAAAATTGACCGGTCCGGGCATCGGTCCCTGATCGAACACCCGTTTCTCATCGAATTCGCCGTAATTCGGCAGGTCCACCTTGTCGCGGATGGCAATCACCTGTCCGCCATCGATGACGGCAACCGCGTTGTAGCGCCCGGTCTCGTCCTGCCGCGGGAAACCGACGATGATACCCGGGCCGCCATCGGCCGTGTCCGCAGCCAGCGCATCGACAGCCTTGCGGCATGCGTTCAGGAAGGCGGGCTTCACCACCAGATCTTCCGGCGGATAGCCGGAGATGAACAGCTCCGTCAGCAGAAGCAGGTCGGCGCCGCTGCGCGCCGCCTCGGTGCGGGCTTCTCGCGCCTTGGCAAGATTGCCCGAAACGTCGCCCACGGTCGGGTTCAGCTGGGCAACGGCGATGCGGAATGTCGTGGAAATGGTCTTTTGCGCGGTCATGAACAGGCCTGTGCTTGATCTTGCTATCGCGGATGTTTTGCGCATCCGGAGAGCTGTTTATCGCATTCCGCGTCAAAATACCCCGTGCTTGCCGCCAAGTCAGAAAAAAATCCGTCCGGTTCGGCAATCTCTGCACCGAAATGACGACTGAAGGCTGCGGACGGCCTGTTTTCCCGGTCGGGCAGACCGTTGAAAAAATCGGGGAAACACCCTTTTTAATTATTCATCCTCCGTTCAAGATGACATCTATATGACATCCCTACGATAGTTTTATGAAATTGGAGACGGCCTTGGCCAGTTTTGAGACGGCAGTTCACGCTGCCACCGCTTCTAAGGCCTATGGCCCGCAAATCGGTTTCGGTGCCCGCCAAGCCAAGGCGCTGTCGATTGCCGGCCGTCTCATCCTGTCGCTGCTTCTGTCGATCACACTGATTTTTCTCGTCGAATGGATCGCCCGGAATTCCGCTCTGGAAGCCACCCAGTTTTTGCTGAACCCAGCCCGCCCGGCCTGGACCACGATCGGCGTGTTCTTCCTCCTCTTCCTGGCGCTCGACGCAGCCTTCGCGCGCGAGAACTACAGCATTATCCTGATTGCGCCGCTGGCCCTCATCCCGGCATTCGTCAGCCGCCAGAAGCAGATCTTCCTGTCCGATCCGCTTTATCCGACCGATTTCCTGTTCGGGCGCCAGATCATGGAACTGATGCCGGTTCTGGTGCGTGACCGCCCGTGGACGGCGGCCGGCATCGTCGTCGGCCTGATTGTCGCAGTCTTCGCCCTTGTCTGGCTTGGCCGGTTCGCATGGCGCCGTTTCCCGGTTCTCGCCCGCCGCCAGCGCATCGCGCGGCTGGCCGTCGCCCTGCCGTTGCTCGGCGCCTTCGTCCACATCATGGACTACAACAATTTCTCCTGGGTGCGCGACCGGCTGCAGGTCATCCCGATCATGTGGGATCAGACCGAAAACTACCGTCACAACGGCTTTGCCATGGCGTTTGCGCTCAACCTGCCGATGGCCAACGTCACGGCGCCAGCCGGTTATATGGCGAACGCCATCGACAACATCCCCACCAGACCGATGCCGGCCGGCACGTCGCATCGCGGCAAGCCCGATGTCATCGTGCTGATGAGCGAGTCCTTCTGGGATCCGACCCGCCTGCCAAACGTCAAGCTCTCGCCCGACCCGATGCCGACGATCCGCGAAATGCAGTCCGGCAACGTCTTCTCGCCGGAATTCGGCGGCATGACCGCCAATGTCGAATTCGAGGCTCTGACAGGGTTTTCCAACGCCTTCCTGCCCTATGGCAGCATTCCCTACCAGCAGTATATCCGTAACCCGATCCCCTCGCTTGCCACCTTCTTCCGTGGCGAAGGGTACGTCGCGCGCGCCGTGCATCCGTTCCAGAAATGGTTCTGGAACCGCAGCGCCGTCTACAAGGCCTTCGGCTTCGAGCAGTTCAAATCCGAGGAAAACATGCCGCCCATGCAGAAGCGCGGCATCTTCGCCTCCGACGAATCGCTGACTGAGGAGATCATCCGCCAGGCCGACGATCTGCGCGATCCCTTCTTCTTCTTTACCGTGACGCTGCAGGGCCATGGTCCCTACGAGGCCAACCGCTATGCACGGAATACCATCAAGGTGGAGGGCAACCTGCCCGAATCCGACCGCGCGGCGCTGGCGACCTATGCGCAGGGGATCAAGGAAGCCGACGACAGCCTGAAGAAACTGATGGACTGGGCCAACGAGCGCGACCGCGAAACCATCATCGTGCTGTTCGGCGATCACCTGCCGCCACTCAACACGGTTTATCCGAACACCGGATTCATGAACAGCCTGACGGCCTCGCGCAAG
This sequence comes from Pararhizobium polonicum, assembly GCF_001687365.1. Lineage (GTDB taxonomy): Bacteria > Pseudomonadota > Alphaproteobacteria > Rhizobiales > Rhizobiaceae > Pararhizobium > Pararhizobium polonicum. Next base: position 21,765 of record NZ_LGLV01000020.1, on the reverse strand, counting down.
GGATCGCTCGAGCAGATGAAGGCCCAGCACGAAACGCCGCTGGTGGTCTGGTCGAACAAGACCGGCCCGGTCAAGGATATCGGCACGATCAGCCCGGCTTTCCTGTCCTACCAGATCCTCAAGCAGGGCGGCTTCGAGCATCCCTACTACACCGGTTTCCTTGGCAACATCTTCGACAAGTATCCCGTCATCGACCGCTACATGCTCATCGATACCGACGGCAAGGACACGCCGGCCTGGGGGCGGAAGAAAACCATCCCGTCGCTCATCCGCGACTATCGCTTCCTGCAGCACGACATGATGTTCGGCAAGCGCTACGGCACGGACCGTTTCTTCCAGTCCCACGCCGACCTGTTCGCCGGCGCGATGTAAAAGACACAGGGGACGCCGGACGTTCGGCGTTTCCGCAAATCGGCGGCATGGGTTAAAACAACGGCAACGTCTTCCAGCGGAGCCACCCCATGTCGCATATCGATGAAGTCTCCCACCTTCTTTTCGGCAAACCGAGCAGTGAGCTCGGCCCGGTGGAACGCCATGTTCTGCACCACGCCAAGGAACGGAAAACCCTGTCGCAGGACACCAATGCCGCCTTCGTCGCCGAACAGGGCTTCGGCGACCGGATGGCCGATACCATTGCCCGCATCGGCGGCTCCTGGGGTTTCATCATCGGCTTCCTGATATTCCTGGCCGTATGGGCCACCGCCAACACCATCCTTTTGACCCGGGATGCATTCGACCCCTACCCTTTCATCTTCCTCAATCTGCTCTTGTCGATGATCGCGGCCCTGCAGGCGCCGATTATCATGATGTCGCAGAACCGGCAGGCCATGAAGGATCGCTTCGACGCTTCGAAGGATTATGAGGTCAACCTCAAGTCGGAAGTGGAACTGATTTCACTGCACCACAAGATCGATACCGTGCTGCTGCGCGAAATCGCCGAGCTGCGCGCCGATGTGAGCCGGCTGCACGGACAGCTGGCACAATACAAGAGTGGAGACAGTTCACCGGCATGATTGTCCCGTCTGTGTCATTCCGGTGCGGGCATCGGAGCCGGAACGCCCGGCCGGCCAAGAATGATACAACCCTAAATATATGAAATACAACAATGAGACGCAGAAACATAAAATACAATTTATTGGTATATCGAAAAATTAACAAATGAAGCACACGATATAGGTGTATCGAGGCCAGTATATTGCCCCGATATAAACCTGGGAGTGTGTTTCATGTCTCTCCTTACGCGAATGCGCAGGAATGTCGAGGGGACCGCGGCGCTGGAATTTGCGCTCGTCGCTCCGCTGTTCTTCATGACCATATTCACCATGATCGGTTACGGCATCTATCTGAGTGCCAGCTACTCGGTCCAGCAGATCGCCGCCGATACGGCGCGAACAGCCGTGGCGGGTCTATCGTCGGTGGAACGAAAGAGCCTGAGCAACACCTACATTCAGTCGTCAAAGCTGGACTATGCCTTCATCAACAAGAGCAAATTGAACGTCGACGTCAAGGACGATGCCAGCAACCTCAATCAATTCACCGTCACCGTTGCCTATGATTCCAGTGACTTACCGATCTGGAACCTGTTTGCCTTCGCGTTGCCCGACAAGGTGATCAGACGATACGCAACAATCAGGCTGGGAGGAATCTGATATGCCCCACACAACTTCGAAGCATCGCAGCTTTTTTGCCGACAAGGCCGGCAATATCGGCATTTCCGCCGCCTTCGTCCTGCCCCTGGTCGTTCTATCGCTCGGGCTGGGTGTCGACTACGGTTACCTGACGCTGCAAAAGCGCGAAATGCAGGGAATTGCCGACATTACCGCCATCGTCGCGGCATCGGATTTGCCGAACGCGGAAGCGACAACGCTCAACCACCTCAAGACCAATGGCCTCAACCTTGCCGTTGCAACCAAGAGTGGATTGATGACTACGGACGGCAAGATCATCCCGAATGACCTTACCGCGATCAAAAACGGCATCCTCACCATCGTCAAGGGCCGCTATGTGCCGGATCCCGCCCTGCCGACCGGTCAGCGGTTCGTCGCCAATGCCACGCCCGAGGATGCGGCCCAGATTTCGATCGAAAAGCAGGGATCGCTTCATCTCGCAGCCATGTTCAGCCCTCCGCCGACGATGAGTGCCGTCGGTACGGCGGCCAGCACCAAGCTTGCATCCTTCTCGATCGGTTCGCGGCTCGCCAGCCTCGACGGCGGCATCCTCAACAGCCTTCTCGGCCAGATGCTGGGCACGACGATTTCGCTCAAGGTGATGGATTACCAGGCGCTGCTGAATGCCGACATCGATATCCAGCCTTTCCTGAAGATCATCTCCACGCGCCTGAACCTGACGGCCGCCACCTATGACGACGTGCTGAAGGCGAACCTGACCATGCCGCAGCTGCTAGCCTCGATGCAACTGGTCCAGGGGCTCTCCAGCACTGTCAACTCCGCCCTCAAGTCGCTGGAAACGGCCACCAGCAAGAACAAGAAGACCTTCACGCTGTCGCAGCTTCTCAACATCGACCCCAAGAAGGGTCTGAGCGTCGATGCCGGCTCGAACTGGAACATGAAGATCAACGCTTTCAACATCATCTCGACCACCGCCGCGCTTTCCAACGGCAGCAACCAGATAGCGCTGGGCGCCATGGCGGGCCTGCCCGGAATAGCCTCGGCCACGGTCAAGCTCGCCATAGGCGAACCGCCTGTTGCAACGCCATCCAACAAGCTGGGTTCGCCAGGCTCGGCCGTTCGCACCGCGCAGACGCGGCTGATGGTCGAAGTCAACGTCGACGGCTTGGCCGTCCTGCTCGGACTGAAGATCAAGCTGCCTATCTATGTCGAAATCGCCTATGCGGAAGGCAAGCTGGCCGATATCCGCTGCTATGGCGGCTCGAACACGAATGCCAGCGTCTCCATCGATACCGTCCCCGGTCTGGCAGAAATCGCCATCGGTACGGTCGACCCCACGGCGCTGCAGAATTTCAGCACCACCGCGCGGGTTCAGAAAGCCAGAATCCTCGATTCCCTGCTGCTGCAGATCGACGGCATGGCCCATATCGAAGCCACGAACACGAAGGCGCAGCGGGTGACATTCAGCCCATCCGAAGTCGCCTCGAGCGTCGTCAAGACCGTCTCGACCAAGGACGCCCTGACATCGGTCACGCAGTCTCTGCTCTCCAACCTGGATGTCCAGATCCAGCTGCTGTTCCTGACGCTGGGCACTCCGAAAGCCGTGCTGGAGGCTCTTGCCAATACCTTGGGCGCGGTCACGCCCGCGGTCGATACGCTGCTCTACAATCTGCTGCTGGCCGTCGGCGTGCGGATCGGCGAAGCTGATCTCCGTGTAACCGGCGTCAACTGCCTGCAGCCGGTGCTGGTGCAGTAACCACCGCAACCTGCGCCCTCCTCCTCCAAAGCCGGATAGCAAATCGCTGTCCGGCTTTTCTGCTGCATGGAGACCGCGGTTTGCCGCAAAGCCGTTTGAGCCATGCGGCGCGTTCACGTCATCGTTCCCCGCTATTACCCGCCATTCCGCGAACAAAGGGTAGACTTTGGCCGTTTTGCGGGTGACATAATACCCGTTCAACCCGTCATTGATTCATCTTGCTGTTTCATCTCTTCACTGGATTCTCGCCAAGCTCATGACCGGCATACAGCCATCACCGATCGAAACCCCGGGCACCGGCCGCTCCTCCCCGGAGGTTGATGCGTTGGCGGCGAACCCGGCGCTGCTTGGCGTCCTGCAGCAGAGCACGCAGTACATGATCGGGCTTTACGACCATTTCCCAAGGATCGCCCGCCTGGTCGCGTCCCAGCAGAAATGGCTTCTCACCCAGGCCGCTTACGCGCTGCATCTGCAACGCGACCCCACGGATCCGCTATCGGGCATTACCGCGTCGCGGCTTCTCGATATCATCGTCGAATTCGACGCGGCGAGCCGCAACACGGCGACCGCCTTTCTGGCGGAAATGCTGGCCTACAAGCTCATCCGCGATGTTCCAGGCTCCCCCAGCAAACGCAGCCGTCCTCTGGAGCCGACGGACGTCAGCCACGAGGCGATGACGCTGTGGTTTCGTGGCCAGATGCACAGCCTCGACCTGCTCGACAGTGGTGGCCGCGTCGCGCGGCTGGAAGCCAATCCGGAGATTTTCCACCGCGCCCAGCCGATCGTGGCAAAACAGCTGATCGCCGACAGGGCATGGCGCGAACCGCCGCTCAGCATTTCCTGTTTCGTCTGGACCGAACATGGCGGCCTGATCCTTGATGATTTCATCTCTCGGATCGTCAACGCGGTGCCGCAGGACGGCTGCCACTGGGTCGAAAACCTGCGCTTTGCCGAGTTGTCCAGCCACTATTCCCTGTCGCGCACACATGTCCGCCGCCTGTTTTCCCGTGCCGAAGCGCTGGGCTCGCTTGGCTGGCAGGATCGCGGCAGCAGCAGGAACAGGACCTGGGCGACAGCCGCGTTCGTTGAGGATTACAAGCGCTGGCAGTCCATCAAGCTGTGCGCCTTCGACAGGGCCTATAACGATGCTGTCCGCTCGATCGACACCGGCACGCCCGGTGCCGGCACATCACCCGTTTGACTGCGCAAACTGCGGCAGGCCGTCATTGATCTCATAGAAATCACCCTTGTCGGCACAGAAGATGTGGACGCCGAAGGCCAGGCCGGTCGGGGTATCGAAGGTACCGGCCATGATCGACGTATAGTCGAGGGCGTCCATTTTCCAGAACAGGGCCGAGCCGCAGGTCCGGCAGAAGCCGCGACGGGCGTCCGCGCTTGACCGGTACCAGGTGACGTTCTCCGCGCCGTCGAGATCCAGCTCGCTGTCGCAAACATTGGTGGCCGCATAGTAAAGCCCCGTCTGCTTGCGGCATTGGGAACAATGGCAGGCGATGACTTCGCGCAGCCTGCCATGCGTCCGGAAACGGACAGCGCCGCAATTGCACGACCCGGTATGCTCTTCCGCCATCTTCATCCCCTAAAAATGCGTATTGGCCCGTCAAACAGGCATGAAAAAACCGGGCCAGCTTCGTCAGCCAACCCGGTTCTGTCAATTTCAATTCGCTCACACGCGGATCAGCAGCGCTGATCGGCCCGGGATCAACCGTTGACGACCATCCGCTTTTCGTCGCGGCCGCCCTTCATGCGCTCGGCCAGAAGGAAGGCCAGTTCGAGCGCCTGGTCGGCGTTGAGACGCGGATCGCAATGGGTGTGGTAACGGTCGCCGAGATCGGCGCCGGAAAGCGCACGGGCGCCGCCGGTGCATTCCGTCACGTCGTTGCCGGTCATCTCGATATGGATGCCGCCCGGATGCGTGCCTTCGGCGCGGTGGATCTGGAAGAAGCTTTCGACTTCCGACAGGATCCGCTCGAAGGGACGGGTCTTGTAGTTGTTGAGCGTGATCGTGTTGCCGTGCATCGGATCGCAGGACCAGACGACCTTGCGGCCTTCCTTTTCGACGGCGCGGATCAGGCGCGGCAGGTTTTCCGCCACCTTGTCATGGCCGAAGCGGCAAATCAGCGTCAGACGGCCGGCTTCGTTCGACGGGTTCAGGATGTCGATCAGCTCGATCAGACCATCGCCGGTCAGCGACGGACCGCATTTCAGGCCGAGCGGGTTCTTGATGCCGCGGCAATATTCGATATGCGCGTGATCGGCTTGGCGCGTCCGGTCGCCGACCCAGATCATGTGGCCGGATGTGGCGTACCAGTCACCCGAGGTCGAATCCACACGCGTCAGCGCCTGCTCGTAGCCGAGCAGCAGCGCCTCGTGGCTGGTGAAGAAATCGGTCTCGCGCAGGCTCGGATGGTTCTCCGAGGTGATGCCGATCGCCTTCATGAAATCCATCGTTTCGGAAATCCGGTTGGCGAGCTTGCGGTAACGCTCGGCCTGCGGGCTTTCCTTGACGAAGCCGAGCATCCACTGATGCACGTTTTCAAGGTTGGCATAGCCGCCCATCGCAAAAGCGCGCAGGAGGTTCAAGGTCGCAGCCGACTGCCGGTAGGCCATGATCTGGCGCTCCGGGTCCGGAATGCGGGCCTTTTCGGTGAATTCGATGCCGTTGATGATATCGCCGCGATAGCTCGGCAGCTCGACATCACCCTGGCGCTCGATATTCGACGAACGCGGCTTGGCGAACTGGCCGGCGATGCGGCCGACCTTGACGACCGGCTGCTGGGCGCCGAACGTCAGGACAACGGCCATCTGCAGGAACGCGCGGAAGAAGTCGCGGATGGTGTCCGCGCCATGTTCGGCAAAGCTCTCGGCGCAATCGCCGCCCTGCAGGAGGAATCCCTTGCCGTCCGCAACATTGGCAAGCTGGCTCTTCAGGCGGCGCGCTTCGCCGGCAAAGACCAGCGGCGGATAGGTCGCAAGCTGCGCTTCCGCGCTCGCAAGCGCTGCCATATCCGGAAAGTCCGGCACCTGCTGAATAGGCTTCTGCCGCCAGCTGTTCGGGGTCCAATTCTGTGCCATGTCGATCACCTGTTCTCTTGCGCAAGGTCCGCCGCAGCAGTCGCATCGCCGGATCCATGTCCCTGCAATGCCGCCTGAAACCGGATTTCAACCGCGTTTCGGCGGCACAATCCCCGGCCGCAGCTCCCCCTCTCGGGAAAACGGCGATTTTGCGGATGCGGGCTTATAAACGTTAACATGGCGATTGCAAAGCCATTGTACCAGCAAACTGCGCGCTGCCGGGCGGCTCGCGCACAAATTGCCGGCTGGTTTGCAAGCGGTAGGCCGGTAGCTTAGCCGACCCGCTCGCCATTCTTGATACGGTAGCTCGGCGTGTACATCGTCACCAGCTCCTCCGCCGCTGTCGGATGCACCGCCATGGTGCGATCGAAATCGTCCTTGGTGCAGCCCGCTTTCAGCGTGATTCCAAGCAATTGCGCCATTTCGCCCGCTTCGTGCCCGAGGATATGCACGCCCAGAACCTTGCGGTCGGCCGCATTGACGATCAGCTTCATGATCGTCTTTTCGCTGCGCCCGGACAATGTCGCCTTCATCGGCCGGAACTCGGCCCTGTAGACGTCCAGCGCGTCGAATTTCCTGGCCGCGTCCTCTTCCGAAAGCCCGACCGTGCCGATTTCCGGCTGGGAAAAGACGGCGGTGGCGATCAGATCGTGATCGGGCGATGTCGGGTTGCCCTTGTATTCCGTCTCGATGAAGCACATGGCCTCATGGATGGCGACCGGCGTCAACTGTACCCGATCGGTCACATCGCCGAACGCGTAGACGCCGGGCGCGCTGGTGCGCGAAAACGCATCGACGATGATGGCGCCGCGCTCGTTGACGGCGATCCCCGCCGCCTCCAGCCCCAGCCCCTTGGTGTTCGGCACACGGCCGAGCGCCAGCATCACCTGATCGGCACTCAGCGTGCCATGCTTCAGCGTTTCCGCGGCCAGCCGGCCATCGGCCGTCCGGGTGATGGATTGCAGCAGATCCTCGCAGAGGATGCGGATGCCCTTCTGTTCCATCGCCACATGCAGACCGCGCCGCATGTCCTGGTCGAAGCGCGACAGGATCTCCTTGCCGCGATAGATCAGCGTCGTCTCGACGCCCAGGCCATGGAAGATGTTGGCGAATTCGACGGCAATATAGCCGCCGCCGGCAATGACGATGGATTTCGGCAGTTCCTTGAGGTCGAAGGCCTCGTTCGAGCTGATGCACAGTTCATGGCCCGGCAGTGCATCGTGCGGCGTCGGATGGCCGCCCACCGCGATGACGATCCGCTCCGCCGTCACGGTTCTGCCGCTGTCCATCAGCTTGACGGTGTTCGGTCCGGTCAGCTCCGCCCTTGTATGCAGGATTTCGGCTCCGGCATTGGCGAGGCCCTTCTGGTAGAGCCCTTCCAGCCGGGTGATTTCCTTTTCCTTGGCGGCGACCAGTTTCTGCCAGTCGAATGTGCTTTCGCCGACGCTCCAGCCAAAGCCTGCCGCGTCCTCGAAATGCTCGGCAAATTGCGAGGCGTAGACATAGAGCTTCTTCGGCACGCAGCCGCGGATGACGCAGGTGCCGCCGTAGCGGAATTCCTCGGCGATCGCGACCTTCTTGCCCAGGGCCGCCGCGAGGCGCCCGCTGCGCACGCCCCCGGAACCGCCACCGATAACGAAGAGGTCATAATCGTAAGAAGCCATGCTGAAAAACTCCCGGCCGGGTCATATGCGAAGGAAGACGGGTCGCGGGAGGGCTACAGCCGCAATCGCGATACAGCGCCTCGCCGGCGAATCCGCCGTGTGATGCTGATATAGGGTGGCACGATACAAAATGAAAAGCCCGGAATGACCCGGGCTTCAGCAATTCATGACGAAACATCTGCCGGACGGAACCGGCGATCATCGCCTTATTGGGCAGGCGGTGTGGTCGTCGCACCTTCAATCGGCTGCTGGCCGGCGGTCAGGGTCGCGTTCAGTTCCTTGGTCGCGGCCGCGTTCAGGTCGCGGGAGATGCCCGACGCCCAGATATCGGCAGCCTTGACCATTTCGCGCGAGGCGATCGGACCGTCGTTCAGAAGCTTCTTGCCGGCGTCGGACGTGTAGAACGCCGTGATCGCGTTCAGCTGATCGACGGTGAAGGTCTTGGCATAGATCGTTGCCGCTTCACGCTCCAGATCGGCGCGGCGGGCGGCCAGTTCGAGCGCCTTGGCATCGACCGTCTTGGTGATCAGGTCCTCGTAGTTCGGCGAGGACTGGATGAGCGTGGTCTTCAGCCGCTCGGCCAGGCTCGGCAGGATGTTGTCGAAACCGTTGGTGGCAGCGATCGCCTCGATCGCGCCACGGGCGGCCTTGAGCTGCTCGTCGGTCACGTCCTGCGCCCGCAGGGTCGGGACCATGACGGCGGAAAGAATGATGGCAGTTGCAGCCATTGTACGGCCGAGACCTGCGAGATTGATCATGTCTGTAACGCTCCTGTCAGTTGACGCCGGGTTCCACGCGCGTCGTGCATCTGCGAAACCCCTGCATAATCCAATTTCAAAGCCATCGCCACCCTGCCGGGACAATCCCCGCCGGCGGCGACACTGTAACGATCCTCTGCAACCGCGCACGGCCACAGGTAGAAACCTTGCAACCACCGGCAAGAGGCTCAGGCGGTGGCAGCCACCCGAACCGCAGCCGGTCAGACCGTCATCACCCTCGCCCCCGCCGGACCGGCGATGATGGCCAGCGATGCGATGCCGATGAACAGCCCATGCTCAACCACGCCGGGAATGGCGTTCAGTTCGCATGCCAGCGCATCTGCATCAGGAATGCGGCCAAAAGATGCATCCAGAATCAGATGTCCGCCATCGGTCATGAAGGGCCCGTCACCCGAGGTTCTGACGGCGATTTCACCGGAAAGCCCATGCCGCGCCGCCAGCTTCTCGACGGCAATGCGCGTGGCAGCCAGCCCGAAGACGTTCACCTCGATCGGCAGCTTGAAGGCGCCGAGCGTATCGACCACCTTGGTCTCGTCGGCAATGACGATCATCCGCGCCGAGGCGCAGGCAACGATCTTTTCCCGCAAAAGCGCGCCGCCGCCGCCCTTGATCAGCCGCAGCATCGGATCCACTTCGTCCGCGCCGTCGATGGTCAGGTCCAGTTCGGGAAGTTCTTCCAGCGATTTCAGCGGCACGCCGAGTTCGACGCAAAGCCGGGCCGTGCGCTCCGATGTCGGCACACCCTCGATGCGAAAGCCGGACGCCACCTTTTCGGCAAGCAGCCGGACGAACTCTTCCGCCGTCGAGCCGGTGCCGATACCGAGCCGCATACCATCCTCGACATAGTCGAGCGCTGCCTGGGCAGCCTTGATCTTCATTTCACGGGCGTCCATGCGCCACGCTCTCCTCAGCCGCTTGATCGATCAGACAGGGGCCAAAAATGCCATCCTGCCATTCCGCTGAGACGTTTACACGGCTGCAACGGCAAACAAAAGCCAAAATAGCAGGCGAGACGCAAATGGCGAAACTGCGCCTGCTGGCAAAGTCGCGATTGCTTTTTGCCACCGGTTCCCCTACCCGGATTGCAGCCATTCATACCTGTTTCAAGAGGGTCCCGTGTCCGCATCCGTAGTCGTTTTTGATCTTGATGGAACCCTCGTCGATACCGCTCCCGACCTCGTCGCAAGCCTCAACCATGCGATCACGCAGGCCGGCCTCGCACCGGTGAGTTACGGTGACCTGACCCATCTGGTCGGGCACGGCGCCAAGGCGATGATCGAGCGCACCTTCACGCTGCGCGGCAAGCCGCTCAGCGCCGCTGACCTCGACTGGCAGATGAAGGAATTCGTGGATTTCTATCACGGCTCGATGCCGGGCGATTCCATCCCCTATCCGGGTGTCGTCACCGCCATGGATCGCCTGGCCGCTGCCGGCTACACGCTTGCCGTCTGCACCAACAAGCTGGAAATGCTTGCCAGGAGCCTGCTGAACGGGCTTGGGCTTTCCCCCCGCTTCGCGGCGATCACCGGCGGCGATACGTTTGCCGTGCGCAAGCCCGATGCCGAACATCTGCTGTCGACCATCCGTCTTGCCGGTGGAGTACCGGAAAAGGCAGTGATGATCGGCGACAGCCTCAACGACATTCTCGTCGCGAAAAACGCCTCCGTCCGCTCGATCGGCGTTCCCTTCGGCTATTCTGACGTGTCGATCGAAAGCCTGGAACCCGATCTGATCGTGCGCCACTTCGACGACCTGACCCCCGAACTGATCGAACGGCTGATCGCGCGGGCATGAAAAAGGCGGCTCGAAGCCGCCTTTTTCATCATCTTCTGAACAACGCTCAGCCTTCCGCGCGGCGCGCCAGGCGCGTCGCTTCGAGCGCGCGATTCATGTACATGTCGCGGTCATAGACGTCGTGGAAATATTCCACCGTGCCGTCCTTGTTCGGCCATGCGGTGAAATAGGCGACATAGACCGGAATCTTCTGCGGCACGGACACACCCTTGTTGCGGCCGCCGGCAATCTGCTTGGCGACATCATCGACCGTCGTGCCCAGCACGGCAGCCGCCATCCGGCGCGGATCGGCCAGCCGCACGCAGCCATGGCTCAGGGCACGATCATCCTTCTTGAAGAAGCTCTTCGACGGCGTGTCGTGCATGTAGATGGCATGCGCGTTCGGAAACAGGATCTTCAGCTCACCCAACGCGTTGTCGCTGCTCGGCGGCTGGCGGACGGAAACGCCGGCCGTCGAACCGTTCCAGTTGACGTCGTAGGACGAAACCGGACGCCCGCCAACCTCCACCTGATAGCCGAGACGATCGAGGTAACCCGGATCGCTGCGCAGCTTCGGCAGCATCTCGTTGATGATGATCGACTGCGGCACGCCCCAGAACGGATTGAATTCGACCGTCTGGATCTGGTCTTCGAAGAAGAACGTCTGGTGCGCCTTGGAACCGACCACGACCCGCATCGAGAACTGCTCGGCGCCCTTGTCGTGGTAATAGACCATAAAGGCCGGTTGATTGATGAAGACATAGCGGCTGCCCAGATCGGCCGGCAGCCAGCGCGCCTGCTCCATGGCGATCCGCACCTTGTCGATCTTGCCGGCGGTGCTGTCGCCGCCCGTCAGGATACGGATCGAGGCCTTGCCGACAATGCCGTCTGGCTTCAGGCCGTTTTCCTTCTGGAAGCCTTCGATCAGCGCCACCAGTTCCGGCGTATAGTCCGGCGTTCCCTGATAGGCAGAGAGGGTCGCTACGTGCTCGGCCTTCAGCGCATCCGAACCCTTGACGCGAATGGCGTCAACCACATTGGCAAGCTCGGGATTGCTGATGCCCGGCTTCAGCAGCGTGCCCGGCGCAATCGTGATCTGCGGCGCATCATCCGTCGCCGCCTGCAGCGTCTTCAGCTCGTTCTTCAGGGCAAGGAATTCGGGGCCGGCAGGCGTCTGCGAATTGAGGTATGCCGCGACATCGTGGCTTCTGGCGATATTGTCCAGCTTGCCCGTCAGGTTGACGTCCTTGCGCTTGAAATCGTGGTAACCGGAAATCTTGTTCGGGTCGATGCGGCCGCGCACGGTATCGGCGATATAGGTCAGCGATGCCGCCGAAAGCTGGATTTCGAATTCGACCAGCGCCTTTTCGCGCGCCGCCATGTCGTTGCGGTCGAATGTATCGGACGGCACGGTAACGGCGTAATCCTTCGGGTCGAGCCCGACATCGGCCGCCTTCTCGAGCACTGCGAGCGCAGCCCTGGCTGACGCATTCGGCGCATCGCCATCGATCCAGACAAATCCGTCGCGACCGGTATAGAAAGTCTCGATCGCCTTGGCGACATCGGCCGGAGCATAGACCGCGACATCAGGCAGAAACCGTCGGGCATCGGCCAGCGAGGCGCCGGGCACCGGCGGCTGGGGATCGCTGTCGACGGAACCGGTCACCACCGGATCAAGCAGCTTTGCCGTGGCGATACGGCGCAACGGCTCGGCCTTGTAGGTATAATATTGCGGCGCGGTCACCTTTGGCAGCGGCCGCACGACCTGGGCCTGCTTCTGGGCCCGCGGCGTCTGCTGGACGCTTGGCTGCGGCTGAACCTCTTCGACAACCGGCTTTTTCTTGCGAAAGATATCCAGCAAATTCAGCGCTTCCGCGCGATGAACACCAAGAGAGGTGAGCGCACACCCGGCCATCAGTGTCACAATCGCTGCAGTCTTCATCAATTTCATTGGCTTACTCGTCCCCGTATCGCATTGCCGCCGTCAGCGGTTCGCGCCCGATGCCCATCATGTCACCGAGCTTTCGTACTTATAAGAAAGGATGGTGAATGAAAAGGAAACGCCACCCCTTCCGGCCCTGCGCCAACCCTCACAAATGCGTGACAGACCGGCAGCAGAATGACGGATGAGGCCGTCCAAAAATTTGAATTCCTTGGATTATTTTTCGACACCCGCGAAAAATCGCAGTCCCTTGCAAAAATCCCGGCGATCGCCTTGCAAACTATCCACCCGCTTGTGTCTGAAAAGGCACAGGAACACCGCCGGCAGGCTGCCGGGCAGACCATCGGCAGACTGCAATGCCCGGTGCACGCGCAAGCCGGCATTTCAAACGATTGTAGCATGCCCCGAAGGCATGCAACCCCTTTACAAGCACCGGCCTCCTGAGCCAGAGAGAACCGCATCAAAGCTTCAGACCGTCGCAGCGCGGCGGCCTCATCCACCTTCCGGTCTCGACACCGCCCGGTCTCAACATCGCCGGTCTCGATATCGCCGGTCTCGACATCGAATGACGAAAGCAGGGATTACGATGACATCAACGCGCACGGAAACAGATACGTTCGGCCCGATCGAAGTCGCAAGCGACCGCTACTGGGGCGCACAGGCGCAACGCTCGCTCGGCAACTTCAAGATCGGCTGGGAAAAGCAGCCACTGTCGATCGTACGTGCGCTCGGCATCGTCAAGCAGGCCGCCGCCCGCGCCAACATGGAGCTGCAGGGCCTCGACCCGACCGTCGGCAAGGCGATCATCGAAGCCGCACAGGAAGTCATCGACGGCAAGCTCAACGACCATTTCCCGCTCGTCGTCTGGCAGACCGGTTCGGGCACGCAGTCGAACATGAATGCCAATGAGGTGATCTCCAACCGCGCCATCGAAATGCTCGGCGGCGTCATGGGCTCGAAGAAGCCGGTGCATCCGAACGATCACGTCAACATGAGCCAGTCGTCGAACGACACCTATCCGACGGCCATGCACATTGCCTGCGCCGAGCGCGTCGTTCACGACCTCCTGCCGGCCCTCAAGCATCTGCATCAGGCGCTCGAAGCCAAGGTGAAGGCCTTCGATCACATCATCAAGATCGGCCGCACCCATACGCAGGACGCCACCCCGCTGACGCTCGGCCAGGAGTTCTCCGGCTATGCCGCGCAGGTCGCCTCCTCGATCAAGCGCATCGAGATGACCCTGCCCGGTCTTTGCGAACTGGCACAGGGCGGCACGGCGGTCGGAACCGGCCTCAACGCGCCGATCGGCTTTGCCGAAAAGGTCGCCGAAGAGATTGCCAAGATCACCGGCATCGCCTTCGTCACCGCGCCCAACAAGTTCGAGGCGCTGGCCGCGCATGATTCGATGGTGTTCAGCCACGGCGCCATCAATTCGGCAGCTGCCGCCCTCTTCAAGATCGCCAACGACATCCGCTTTCTGGGCTCCGGTCCGCGCTCGGGCCTCGGCGAACTGTCGCTGCCGGAAAACGAGCCGGGCTCGTCGATCATGCCGGGCAAGGTCAATCCCACCCAGTGCGAAGCGCTGACGCAGGTCTGCGTGCAGGTGTTCGGCAACAATGCAGCACTGACCTTTGCCGGCAGCCAGGGCCATTTCGAGCTCAACGTCTACAATCCGCTGATGGCCTACAACTTCCTCCAGTCCGTCCAGCTTTTGGCCGATGCGGCCGTCTCCTTTACCGACAATTGCGTCGTCGGCATCGAGGCCCGCGAGGACAACATCAAGGCGGCGCTCGACCGCTCGCTGATGCTGGTCACGGCGCTGGCCCCGAAGATCGGCTATGACAATGCCGCCAAGATCGCCAAGACTGCCCACAAGAACGGCACGACGCTGCGCGAGGAAGCCGTTGGCGGCGGCTACGTAACCGACGCCGAGTTCGACGCCGTCGTTCGCCCGGAAACGATGATCAGCCCATCCTGATCCTGGCGTCCGGTATCATCCGGTAACGCATAACAAGGCCGCGGACATCGCGGCCTTGTTACTTTTGCGTGCCACAAAATATACATACAATCTGAGCGATTTGTTTTCTCAAACGTTAAGCCTTCCAAAATCTTTCATCCCTAAAACTAGCAACCGGAGACAACAGGACAGGAGCTTGCCATGCAAGCGGCTTCGAACAAAACGCAAGTACCCGATATTGCAGCGCAGGTGACCTATGCGATGCGCATCATGGGCATCTCGCCACTACCGCGCAATTACGAGCTCTATTACGAAGCCTATATCGGTTCCAACCCGAAGCTGACCAAGGAACTGGCCGCACTCGGCAGCCGGGCGACCCAGGAAGAACTGGACGAGATCGGCGCGCGCTACTTCGCCCATGTCCACCATGCGGCCGGCATCGACCGGGCCCACAATCATCTTGCAAGCGAACTCGGCGATCTCCTCAAGCTGTTGAAGGACGAACAGTTCGCGCTTGAAAACTACAACAAGCTGCTGGACGAGACCTACCAGAACATCACCGGCAAAAGCAGCTCCAGCGCCGAAATCCTGCGCCAGTGCGTCAGCATCCTGACCGAAGCGACCGCCGACACGATGAACCAGGGCAAGGAACGGGCCGAAAACGTCTCGCTCAAATCCTTCGAGATGGAAGTCATCCGCCAGGAACTCGACGAATACAAGCGCATCGCCAACACCGATTCGCTGACACGCCTTGCCAACCGCCGGGCCTTCGACGAGAAACTGGCATCCGTCTACAATTCCGAGCAGCTTCGCACCTATACCGGCCTGCTGATTGCCGATATCGACCACTTCAAGAAGGTCAACGACAGCTACGGCCATCCGGTCGGCGACAAGATTCTGGCGACCGTCGGCACGGTCATCCGCGCCAATCTGCGCCGTGACGCCTTCGTGGCGCGCACCGGCGGCGAGGAATTCGCCATCATCCTCGGCGACAGCAGCCTTGAGGAAAGCCTGCAGGTGGCCGAGCGTATCCGCAATGCGCTTTCGACCACGCCCTTCAAGAACTCCAAGACCGGCGTCAACTACGGCCCGATCACGCTGTCTCTCGGCGTCTGCCAGGCATCGCATGCCGATGATCCGGTCGATCTCTACAACAAGGCCGATATCGCACTCTACTGCGCCAAGAATGCCGGCCGCAACAGGACGATCCTGTTCGAGGAAGGCATGAAGAAGGATACCGGCAAGAACTGGCTGATCTACCGCAAATAGGCGGTTGCAGCCAGAACGGACCGGGATGGCGGCAACGCATTCTGCCGTGTTTTCGCCGCGTTCCCCAGGAAACAGCCCCGCTCCCGCCGATTGGCTAGAAAAGCTCCAGACAAGGGAGCGCGCCGGAATGAACCGGAAAATCTCCCGCACGAACCGGGAGATACGGACATGAAGACCATTCTCGCAGCCCTGATCGCAACCGCCATTCTTGCGCCCGCAGCACATGCCGCCGGCAAGGACGGCTCCTTCGACGTCGCCTCGCTCCAGTCCTCATCCGCCAAGACCGGCTGGCTGCAGGTGCTCTCGGAAGGCAAGCCGGCCAAGGCAAAGACCGCCGGCAGGAACATCAACCTGTCGCCCGTCCCGCGCGAACTGATCGCCTTCACCGAAAACGTCGCCCCCGGCACGATCATCATCGACAATTCCGACCGCCGCCTCTACCACGTGCTCGGCAACGGCGTTGCCATGCAGTACGGCGTCAGCGTCGGCCGCGAGGGTTTCATCTGGACCGGCACCAACACGGTCAGCCGCAAGGCCGAATGGCCGACCTGGAACCCGCCGGAAGAGATGCGCACCCGTGAAGCGAAGAAGGGCCACATCCTGCCCGTCACCATGAAGGGCGGCATCGAGAACCCGCTCGGCGCCCGCGCCATGTATCTCGGCTCGACCATCTACCGCATCCACGGCACCAACCAGCCGTCCTCGATCGGCAAGGCAATGTCATCCGGCTGCATCCGCATGGCCAACGAGGATGTCGAGCATCTCTACGCCAATGTCACGATCGGCACCAAGGTCATCGTCCGCGATTAAGACGTCCGACCGCCGGAGATAACAATGACGACGCGGGGTCTTTCGGTCCCGCCACCTTATCAACCGCGCATCGTCTCAATCGCCGTGGCGTTCGGCAAAGAGCCGCAGGCATTCGGCGAAGGCCGTAAGATCCGTGTAGATCCGGTCGGCCGGCGCATTGCCGATGACGAAAGCCCCGCCCCGGCTCTTGATCCCGCCGTCCAGCATCAGATTGTCGGCCATGTCGAAATCCTCGAGCGACAACCCGTCCGGGCCGCGCACGCGTCCGTCCGCGGATTGCGTTAGATCGCCCTTGTAATATTCGGCACAGCGCTTGAAGTGATCGTCGGGAACATTGGTATAGGCATAGACTGCCTTGCCGAGCGCGCACATGAAGCCCAGTTCGAAACTCGTGCCGACATCGGCCGCCAGACCGCGAAACGGCGTCAAATTGGCCAGCACCGCATCCGCCTGCCGCATCATGCCTTCGTTGATGCCGCTGATGGCCAGCCCCCGCGCATTCTTGGTCTCCACCGGCGGCGGCGCCAGATCCCCAGGGCACAGCGGAATGAAACCGGCGGCACGCGTCATGTCGGCCTTCCTGCCGAGGATTTCCTTGCCGTTGGAAAGAAACACGTCCGGTCCGGCGAGGTAGATTTTCTTCTGCATATGACTGTCTGCCTTGGATTCGATCGAAAGGCAGACGTTAGCGGCAAGCGTCGCCACCCGCTACCCTGGCGATCGCCAGAAGTTCGGGCCGGTATTCGAAATGCATGGTGTCATAGTGATACCAGCGCCCGCCCCAGATGAAACCGTGCCGCTCGAAGGCATCGACGATCTTCATCGGGTATCTGTTCCTGTAGTGCGGTACCCTGCCCGGCTTGCCGCCCGACCAGATCCAGTAATCGGCATATTTCGTGTTGATATCGATAGCCGCACCAAAACTGTGCACCGACATGTTTGGAGCCCCCGCCACCTTGCGCCAGTTGAAGGTTCCGGCCGATGGCGAGAGAAAGGGTTTGAGATCAGGCATTTCCTTCAGCGCGTCGCGCACCTTTTCCAGCGCCGCCGCCGCGCCCTGCCGTTTGGTCACGCGCAATGTCTTGCCGAACCAGTCCACATCCACGAGAGAGGCTTCGACTTCCCGGGCCGACGCACCATAAAGCCGCATCATCAGCGCATCGCTGCGGATGCGGCCCGGATCGAAATTGACATCAAGAGTGGTTTCGCACGGCCCGGCGGGATAAATCTGCGACAGGCTGTCTTCGATATCGCCGGATGCCAGTTTACCCGCATGGTCCTTGGCCTTGCCGTCATCGACCGGCAGCGACCCGCCGTCGCGAAAACGGATGGTTCCGTCTTGGCTCTTGAGAAGAGAATCCGGATAGGCTGCAATCAGCAGATCCACCTTGTCTGCGAGACTGAGTTCGGCAGCCTGCACCGGCAATGCCACAACCAGCATCGCCGCAGCAATCACCCAGCCGGGCCTCCGGTCAATCGACCGTAACATTGATATAGTCGCCCTGGGGTCCCCGGAAGATCTGGACATTGATCAAGGCTCCACCACGCAGCAATGCCCGCGCGGCGCGCGGCTCGATCGTGCCGTATTCGAGCATGCGCTCGGCTCTCTCGCGGTTCTTGGCGGAGGCGAAGAAACTGTCTCCCTCATCGCCCGGCTGCGTCACGCCATAGCGATGGTAATTCGCCCTGTCCTGCCGGATCACCTGCCACGGCTCGGTCAATGGTTCGCCGTAGGAATTGGTGAGATCTTCCGCGCCGATATAGGCATTGTATTCCTCGACCAGCCTGTCGGCTTTTGCGGCACCCGCCGAAAGGCCGAGCGTCATCGTGGCGGCCAGAAGAAAAGCGATCCTGTGTCTCATGTGTTC
This sequence comes from Pararhizobium polonicum, assembly GCF_001687365.1. Lineage (GTDB taxonomy): Bacteria > Pseudomonadota > Alphaproteobacteria > Rhizobiales > Rhizobiaceae > Pararhizobium > Pararhizobium polonicum. Next base: position 3,226 of record NZ_LGLV01000020.1, on the reverse strand, counting down.
CCCCACGTGCGAAACCGGCGTTCCGCCTCCCATTCCACGGAGCACACCGCATCCGTTGCTGGAAAAACGTTTCGCCACGGGGATTTATTCAGACAGTTCCGGCCTACCACATCGTCTTTGCGGCGCGCTCCGGCCATTCGCGGTCGTAGGTGTCCTTGTCGAAATCGGCCTTGGCCGCCTTCAGCAGCGTACCCGGTGTCGGCAGGGACTGCGGATCGACGAAGCGCTCGGGATTCCAGATCTGCGAGCGGATCAGCGCGCGGGCACACTGGAAATAGACTTCGCCGATGGTGACGACGATGACGCTGCGCGGATGCTTGCCATCGACCTCGAAGGAACCGGTCAGCTCCGGATCGACGCTGACCACGGCCGTGCCGTTGATTCGCATCGTCGTATTCGAACCGGGAACGAGGAACATCAGCGCCACGCGCGGGTCACGGACGATATTGGCCAGCGAATCGACCCGGTTGTTGCCGCGCCAGTCCGGCATCAGCACGGTTTTCTCGTCGGCGATCCGCACGACGCAGGCATCGTCGCCGCGCGGCGAACAGTCAAGCCCTTCCGGCCCGACGGTGGCAAGCGCTGCAAACGGAGCCGCCTCGATCATATGAGCATAGTCCGGCGTCAGCCGGCTGGTGACCTTGACCAGCGACGCCTCGCTCGCGCCACCGTAAAGTGCGTTCAGTTCTTCCACCGTGCGAATGATTGTCATGCCATCCTCCATCGCCCCTTGCTCATCGAAACTGGGCGATCCTTTCAACGGATAGCATGACACCTTTATGACGGAACCCACAAGAAACGCTCAGGCGGCGGCTTTCCGATCCCCGGCATGAACGAAGGCATTGATCCGCGCGATCACCGGCGCTGCCGACACGATGCGGCGATGGCCGAAACCGTTGGCCCAGTGCAGTTCGACATTACACCCCGCCGCCGCATAGCGGCGCGCATGATCGGCCGAAACCTCCTTGTCGTCTTCCGCATGGATCACCAGCACGGGAACGGCCACACGCGCCAGAACGCGGGCGGCATCGAATTCCTCGACACGCCGGCCGGAGAGACGCACCACCACGCCTTCGAACGCCGCCTGCGCCTTCGGCGAAAGACGGAAAAGCTTGCCGAAGCCCTTGAACAGCCATGTCATTTCGCTGGGAGCACCGACCAGCACCATTCTCTTCGCACTGTGCGACGGCACATCGCAAACCAGGCCACCGGCGGCGCAGACCAGGCTCGCCCCGCCGAAGGAATGGCCAACGGCAACATCGAAGCCGCCGAAATGCCGCCAGGCGGCATCGATCGCCCGCACGGCCGCCGGCATGGTCAGCGTCCGCCCCGGCGAGGCGCCATGTCCCGGCCAGTCGAGCGCCACGACCTCGGCGCCATCCGCCGTCAGTCCCTCGATCATGGCGGCCAGATAATCGCTGCGCGATCCCCAGCCATGGACCAGCAGGATACGTTTGCCGGCCCCCTGCTCGGCCCGCGCCTCGAAGTGCCGCGCCATGACCCAGCCGCCCGCATAGGACAGCGTGACAGGCCGCGCCCGTGCCATGACAGGCACCGCCGCTGCCAGCGCCGCCTTTTCCTTGGCATTCGATGCCTTGCGCGAGGGCGTCAGGCTGAACAGGCGAAACACCAGCCGGCCCGCTGCCTGCGGAGAAAAGGCCGACACGCATTTGAGCCCGAGACGGGTGACCTCGATCGCAAAGGATGCCATAGTGGGATTCCTGTTTAAATGTTCAATGATGAACATTATTGTACAACGATGAACAAAAAGCAAGCAACGATCGAACCACATCATTTCCCCTGGGACCATCCGCGTTTCCGCAGCTGGATCGCCGTTGCCCGCGCCTGCCAGCTGATGCAGCAGACGCTGACGCGCGCGCTCGCCGAACTCGACGTCAAGCCGCCCCACCTCGATATCCTGATCAACCTCTACCGATTCGAGGGCATCACCCAGCAGGAGCTGGCGCGAAAACTTCTGGTCGGGCGCTCGAACATGAGCATGCTGCTGCCGCAGCTGGAAAAGCGCGGGCTGATCGAGCGGCGTGGCGATGCCAAGGACAAGCGCGTCTTGCGGCTGTCGCTGACGCCGAGCGGACGTGAACTGACGGAGCAGGCAATGGAGATCCAGACCGCGCTGATCGACACGTCGCTGGACAACGAACCGATCGAGGATTGCCTGCTCGTCGCCCAGTCGATGGAACGGCTGATCGCCCGTCTTTTGAAAGCGGAAGGCGATCTCGGTTAAAACAAGGGAGAAAGCCCGTTAGCGTGGTTTTTCCGCCTTGTCCCGGCTCATGCCCTTCTCCGCCAGGTCGCTCTCATAGGCGGCAAACAGGGTATCGCCGGTCTGGCCGAGCTCGCGCAGATAGTTCCAGGTGAAAATCCCGGTATCGTGAAGATCGTCAAAGCCGATGCGGACGGCATAATTGCCGGTCGGCGTCATCGAGATGATCGAGACGTTGCGCTTGCCGGGCACGGTCAGGCCCTGCCCCGGCCCATGGCCCTGAACTTCGGCCGACGGCGACAGCACGCGCAGCATCTCCGCCGACAGATCGAAAGAGCTTCCGTCGTTGAAAGCAACCGTCAGCCGGTGGCGGTCTTTCGAGACGCGCAGTTCGGTTGGCCAGATGTCGCTCATGATCGGCAGTCTCCATTGGTGCGGAGCAGCACTAGCGCAGATTCCCGCCGGAGGGAATTCCTCACACATTTCTCAAACTTATCGTGATCACCGGCAAAGTGTTTCGCATCGGTTTTCTCATGCTTTCGAGCGCTTGCGCCTTGACGCCGCCGGGTTTGGTCACGACATTGGTCAAACAGGGAGAATTGTGTTGAATACCGTCACCGTCGACAGGACCGGCGCTCACAAGCTGGTCGATGCCAAAACACCGATGATCGACCCCTTCGGGCGGGCCGTGACCTATCTGCGGGTTTCGGTGACGGATCGCTGCGACTTCCGCTGCACCTATTGCATGGCGGAAAACATGACCTTCCTGCCGAAGAAGGATCTCCTGACGCTCGAGGAGCTGAACCGGCTCTGTTCCGCCTTCATCGCCAAGGGCGTGCGCAAGCTGCGGCTGACCGGCGGCGAGCCGCTGGTGCGCAAGAACGCCATGTTCCTAGTGCGCGAACTCGGCAAGCATGTCCATGCCGGCAGGCTCGACGAACTGACGCTGACCACCAACGGTTCCCAGCTTGCGAAATATGCCGCCGAGCTTGCCGATTGCGG
>NZ_LGLV01000019.1 GCF_001687365.1 Pararhizobium polonicum | reverse complement strand
CAGAACGCCGACAATGCCGCCCAGACCGAGAAGATCGCCCGCCAGTCGGCCAAGGATGCGGAAATGAGCGGCGAAGCCGTGACCCGGGCCGTCGGTGCCATGCGCACCATCGCCGAGAAGATTTCCATCGTGCAGGAGATTGCCCGCCAGACGGATCTGCTCGCGCTGAATGCTGCCGTGGAAGCGGCCCGCGCGGGCGAACATGGCAAGGGTTTTGCCGTCGTTGCTTCCGAGGTCCGTAAACTGGCCGAACGTAGCCAGTCGGCGGCTGCCGAAATCGGCCAGATGTCGGGCGATACGGTGAAGGCTGCGGCCGAGGCCGGTGATATGCTCAACCGTCTGGTGCCGGATATCCGCAAGACCGCCGAACTGGTGTCCGAAATCTCCGCCGCCTGCCGCGAGCAGGATATCGGTGCGAGCCAGATCAACGAGGCGATCCAGCAGCTCGACAAGGTGACCCAGCAGAACGCCAGCGCATCCGAACAGATGTCGGCGACCTCGGAAGAGCTGGCCGCCCAGGCGGAGGAATTGCAGGCCTCGATCGCCTTCTTCAAGGTGGACAGCGCCGGTCACAGCGTCAAGAAGGCTCTGCCCAAGGCCGTGACGAAGGTCTCGATGACAAAGCCGGCGGCAAACCGCAGGCCGGCCGCGGCGGGCAATTCGGTTGCTGCCCAGCAGGCACGTGCCAAGGGCTTTGCACTCGATCTTTCGATGGGCGGGCCCGACGCCGAGGATGCCGATTTCCGCGAAAGCGCCTGACGGTCGACTGGCTTCAAGGCAATACAGGGCTGGAATCGGCCCTGTTTCAAAGTTCTACGCAGCGAGCGCCTGTGCTGACGCCGTGAAACTTCCCGTTAAACTTGAAGGGGATAGCAATGCGCCTAACCATCAAATTAAAGCTGGCAATAGGGTTCGGCCTGATGATCGTTCTGATCGTCGCAGCTTCAGGACTTGGGGTCCGCAGCCTCGATCAGATGAACACCCTCCGCAACGATTTGCTGGAGGGGCCGATCCAGCAGAACGGCTTTGCCAACGACCTCGCTGCCGCGTTCGACGGATTGGGTCAGGCAGAGCGCGACCTTTTGCTGGCAACCAGCGCAGAGCGGGAAGCCAAGGCTACCGCAGCGATGGATGCGGAAAAGCAGGCTTTCGAAAAAGCCATGACCGACGGTCACAAGGATGCGCCTGCCGAGTTCCAGGGAAAATGGCAGGAGGTCCGTGATTTCTGGGACGATTATCTGGCCATCAATGCGAATGTCCGTTCGCTCGTTGCTTCCGGGCAGAAAGCCCGGGCTCTCGAAATCAACCAGAACGAGGGTGCGGTTGCCAGCGACAAGCTGGATGGCATGACCGAGGCGCTTGCCGCGCTGACCGAGGCGGCAATCGCCGAGTCCGACAGGATCGGCGACACTGCCTATAGCTGGACATCCACCCTGCTTCTGGCGATCGCAGCAGGAGCACTCATTCTCGCAATTGGCACGGCATTCTGGATTTCGATGACGATCAGCGGCGGTCTGCGCCGTGCCATCGATCTGTCCAGCGCGGTCGCCCTTGGCGATCTCGATTATCATATCCAGCACAAGGGTAACGATGAGATCAAGGATCTCGTCACTGCGATGCAGGCGATGACATCGAATCTGAAGGAAACGGTGGCGCTCGCAGATCAGATCGCCAATGGTGATCTCTCCGGTGAGCCGAAGTTGTTGTCCGACAAGGATACGCTCGGCCTTGCCTTGCAAAGAATGACCTACAATCTGCGCAATACGGCTGCCACTGCGGATCGTATTGCCGATGGTGATCTCACGGTCGAGCCGACGCCGATGTCCGGTAAGGATACGCTGGGGCTGGCGCTTCAGCGCATGATCGAGCGCCTGCGCGGCGTCGTCGCCGATGCGCTGTCCGCCTCCGACAATGTTTCGGCCGGCAGCCAGGAACTGTCCGCCAGCTCCGAGCAGGTCAGCCAGGGCGCCACCGAGCAGGCGGCATCCGCCGAAGAGGCCTCGGCCTCGATGGAGGAAATGGCCGCCAATATCAAACAGAACGCCGACAATGCCGCCCAGACCGAGAAGATCGCCCGCCAGTCGGCCAAGGATGCGGAAATGAGCGGCGAAGCCGTGACCCGGGCCGTCGGTGCCATGCGCACCATCGCCGAGAAGATTTCCATCGTACAGGAAATTGCCCGCCAGACGGATCTGCTCGCTCTCAACGCTGCTGTAGAAGCGGCCCGCGCGGGCGAACACGGCAAGGGCTTTGCCGTTGTCGCCTCGGAGGTGCGTAAACTTGCCGAACGTAGCCAGTCGGCGGCTGCCGAAATCGGCCAGATGTCGGGCGATACGGTGAAGGCTGCGGCCGAGGCCGGTGATATGCTCAACCGTCTGGTGCCGGATATCCGCAAGACCGCCGAACTGGTGTCCGAAATCTCCGCCGCCTGCCGCGAGCAGGATATCGGTGCCGGCCAGATCAACGAGGCGATCCAGCGGCTCGACAAGGTGACGCAGCAGAATGCCGGCGCCTCCGAACAGATGTCGGCGACTTCGGAAGAGCTGGCCGCCCAGGCGGAAGAGCTGCAGGCCTCGATCGCCTTCTTCAAGGTGGACGGCGTCGGCGTTCGGGTCGCAGCGAAGAAGCCGGCACCGAAGCTTGCGAACCGCGCGGCCGGCAATACCGCCGCTGTCCGCAAGGTGCCGGCCTCGCAGAGCAGTGTTTCGGTGCAACAGGCGCGCGCCAAGGGTTTTGCTCTCGATCTTTCGATGGGCGGGCCCGACGCCGAGGATGCCGACTTCCGCGAAAGCGCGTAACCGGCTTTCGATGACAATCCGGCGGCCCGGTTCCGGGCCGTCGTTCGGTCCTGCGTGTGTAGGCGCGGGACAAGACCCTCCGATACTACCGGTTTCGCGGACGTGAATCAGTCACCGCACCGCCCTGCTGGCTCGGACACCCTCCCAACGGAGCTCCCATCCGGGATGCTCATGTGTTTCCGACCCCAATGTGAAGGATTTTCACGGTGCGTATGACGATCAAACTGAAGCTTGCACTTGTGTTCACGGTCATCATTCTATTGACCGGGGCCATGGCGACCCTCGCCATTATCAATCTTGCCTCGCTCAATTCGGCGATTTCCCGGATGGTCAGCGGCCCGATCGCCGACACCAAGACTGTCGCAGACCTCAGCGCCGCTTTCAACGGAGCGGTCCGCTCGGAAAAGAATGCGATCCTCAGCACGAATCCGGCACAGATTGCCGAATTCGAAAAATCCATGAAGGACAGCCAGGACGAACTGGACGGCTTGATCACGACGATTTCGAAGTCGGCAGATCCGGAAATTCAGGAGAAAGCCAGCGAAATTCGCGCGATCTATGACCGATATGCGCCGGTTCAGCTGCGGATTGTCCAGCTTGCCACGCAAAACACGACGGAATCGAACGATCAGGCGGCAACCCTGACAATGGGGGAAAGCCGCGACCTGATGAACCAGGCGCTGAAGGCGATCAGCGACATCAGCGGTATCGTGACCGGCAATGTCCACGAGACCGACGAGGCGACCAACATACAGTATGCGCAGTCGGAATTCCTGCTGATCTGCGCGACCGTCGCCTTGACGCTGTTTTCTCTCGCGACTGCAGTCTGGATTTCGCTGAACATCTCGCGCGGCCTGAAGCGTGCGGTCAATCTGGCGGATGCCGTCAGCATCGGTGACCTGAACTACGAGATCGCCCACAAGAGCAATGACGAGATCAAGGATCTGGTCAATTCGATGCAGGTCATGACCGCAAACCTGCGCAACACCGCAAACCTTGCCGACAAGGTGGCCGACGGCGATCTGACAGTCGAGCCGGCGCCGCTGTCCGACAAGGATACGCTGGGTCTTGCCCTGCAGCGCATGGTCGAGCGTCTTCGCGGCGTCGTCGCCGATGCACTGTCCGCCTCCGACAACGTTTCCGGCGGCAGCCAGGAACTGTCCGCAAGCTCGGAGCAGATTTCTCAAGGGGCGACGGAACAGGCAGCCTCGGCTGAGGAAGCCTCCGCTTCGATGGAAGAGATGGCTGCCAACATCAAGCAGAATGCCGACAACGCGGCCCAGACCGAGAAGATCGCCCGCCAGTCCGCCAAGGATGCCGAAGTCAGCGGCGAAGCGGTCGCCCGTGCCGTCAGCGCCATGCGGACCATCGCCGAGAAGATCGGCATCGTCCAGGAAATCGCCCGCCAGACGGATCTGCTTGCTCTCAACGCTGCCGTGGAAGCGGCCCGTGCGGGCGAACATGGCAAGGGCTTTGCCGTCGTTGCTTCCGAGGTGCGTAAGCTCGCTGAACGCAGCCAGTCGGCAGCGGCCGAAATCGGCCAGATGTCGGGCGATACGGTCAAGGCTGCGGCAGAAGCCGGCGATATGCTCAACCGCCTGGTGCCGGATATCCGCAAAACCGCCGAACTGGTCTCCGAAATCTCCGCTGCCTGCCGCGAGCAGGATATCGGTGCCAGCCAGATCAACGAGGCGATCCAGCAGCTCGACAAGGTGACCCAGCAGAATGCCGGTGCATCCGAACAGATGTCGGCGACCTCGGAAGAACTGGCCGCCCAGGCAGAGGAACTGCAGGCCTCGATCGCCTTCTTCAAGGTAGACGGAGCCGGCGTTCGGGTCGCCGCCAAGAAGCCGGCGCCGAAGCTTGCGAACCGCGCGGCCGGCAATACCGCCGCCGTCCGCAAGGGACCGGTCTCACACAACAGCGTTTCAGCGCAACAGGCGCGCGCCAAGGGTTTTGCTCTCGATCTTTCGATGGGCGGACCGGATGCCGCGGACGCCGATTTTCGGGAAAGTGCATGATCATGGCAACATCGTCCCTTGAATCCCAATTCGTCACGTTCAGCCTCGGCGAGGAGGTCTTCGCCGTCCCCGTCGAGGTGGTCCGGGAAATCCTCGACTACGAGGAAGCCTTCAAGATCCCGAATGGTCCCGATTATCTGCTCGGCCTGCGCGACGTGCGCGGGCAGGGTGTTCCGACGATCGATCTCAGGCTGAAGCTCGGCCTGTCGAAGACCGTACCGACGCCGCATACGCGGGTGCTGGTCATGGATATCCCGCTCGAAAACCGGACTCTGTCGCTCGGTCTCGTCGCCGACCGGGTGTTCGAGGTGACGCCGTTCCGGCGTGACCAGATCGAGGCGGCGCCCGATATCGGCGTTCGCTGGCGCTCCGGCTACATCGCCGGCGTGGTGCGCCGGGACGGCGGGTTTGTGGTGATCATCGATCTCGCCAGCCTGCTTTCGAGAGAAGAAACTGCTTTGCTGACCCTGCCCGGTGCGGCAGGGCATGCTGCCTGAGGTCATCAGCATGAATGTCGCCGTCCGCCAGACACAGTCGCTTTCCGACCACATCAGCAAACGCAATTTCGATCGCCTCGCGCGGTTCATCTACGACTATAGCGGCATCAAGATGCCGCATACCAAGCTGACCATGCTCGAAGGACGCCTTCGCCGGCGCCTTCGGGCAACCAATATCGGCAGTTTCGACGACTATTGCGATTTCCTGTTCAACGAGGACGGGTTCGAGCAGGAGGCCGTCTACCTGATCGATGCCGTGACGACCAACAAGACCGACTTTTTCCGCGAGGCCAAGCATTTCGATTTCATGCGCGATGTCTCCCTGCCGGCGCTTGTCGGCAAAGGACATCATAATCTCAGACTCTGGAGTTCGGCCTGCTCGACCGGCGCCGAACCCTATACCATGGCCATGGTGATGGCGGAATTTGCCGAGGGGAGATCGGATGTCGATTATTCGATCCTTGCCACCGACCTCAGCACGGAGGTTCTCCAGGTTGCCCGGCAAGGCATCTATGCCGATGACATCGTTGCACCGGTACCACCGGCCTTGCGCAAGAAATATGTGATGACGGCCAAGCAGCCGGGGCGGCGGGAGGTTCGCATTGCATCGAAATTGCGCTCGCGGGTCGGGTTCAGCCGCATGAACCTGATGGATGCCAAATATCCGGTCGGCAGTCCCATGCACATCATCTTCTGCCGCAACGTGCTGATTTATTTCGACAAGCCGACGCAATCGGACGTGTTGACGCGGCTGTGCGATTGCCTCTTGCCCGGCGGCTATATGTTCATCGGGCATTCGGAATCCATCACCGGCATCGATTTGCCGCTGAAACAGGTTTCGAACACGGTTTTTCAACGCACTTAAACTTGAAATCGCGCATCGCCCTACCGGTCATGCGGTGAAAAGACAGGCCAATATGGGAAAGAAAATCCGCGTTCTGATCATCGACGACAGCGCCAGCGTCCGCCAGACCCTGACGGCGGTGCTGCAGCAGGATCCCGATATCGAGGTGATGGGGGCCGCCTCCGATCCGTTCATGGCGGCGCGCAAGATCCAGGAAGACATTCCCGATGTCATCACGCTGGATGTGGAAATGCCGCGCATGGACGGCATCACCTTTCTGCGCAAGTTGATGGCGCAGCACCCGATCCCGGTCGTCATGTGTTCCTCGCTGACGGAAGCCGGGTCGGAAACCTTGCTGCAGGCGCTTGAAGCCGGTGCTGTCGATATCATTCTCAAGCCGAAGATCGGCGCTGCCGATCATCTGGCGGAAAGCGGCATGCGCATTCGCGAGGTGGTGAAAAGTGCTGCGCAGGCGCGAGTTTCCGGCGTTCGCCGGACTGCGGCGCGCCCGGCTGCGGGGGCTGCCAATCCGAATGCGAGGCTGACAGCTGACGCCATGCTGCCACCGCCGACCGGACGGGCCATGGCCAAGACCACGGAAATGGTCGTCTGCGTCGGCGCGTCCACCGGCGGAACCGAGGCGCTGCGGGGGATGCTGGAGGCACTGCCCGCCAACGCGCCGGGCATCGTCATCGTCCAGCACATGCCGGAAAAATTCACCGCTGCCTTTGCCAAGCGGTTGAACAGCCTCTGCGAGGTGGAGGTCAAGGAAGCCGTTGACGGCGATCCCGTGCTGCGCGGCCATGTGCTGATTGCGCCCGGCGACCAGCACATGCTTCTGGAGCGGCAGGGTGCGCGCTACCATGTTTCGGTCAAGACCGGTCCGCTGGTCTCGCGCCATCGCCCGTCGGTCGATGTGCTGTTCCGCTCGGCGGCGCGCTCTGCCGGCGCCAACGCCATGGGCGTCATCATGACCGGCATGGGGGACGACGGTGCACGCGGCATGGAGGAAATGAAGCAGGCCGGCGCTTTCACGGTTGCGCAGGACGAGGCGACGTCGATCGTCTTCGGCATGCCAAAGGAAGCGATTGCGCGTGGTGGTGTTGACCGAGTGGTGCCGCTCGACCAGATCGCCCGCGAGATTTTGGCGGCGCAGGCGCGGTTTTAAAAGCCTTGCATCACCAGAAATGCCTTCATCCGCTCCGCCGCCAAATCCGGCTTATCCAGCACATTGGCTTTGTCGCCCAGGCGGAAGATATCGGCATAGTGCAGGACGCCGCGGGCCGATTGCATGCCGGCCGGCATGGTGAAATGGTTCTGGTGACCGTTGAGCCAGGCGAGGAAGACGACGCCGGCCTTGTAATATTGCGTCGGTGCCTCGAAGATTTTCCGCGACAAGGGCACGGTCGGTTCGATGACGCTGCGGAATGTTGCGACATCGCCTGATGCCAGCGAGGCTAGCGCCTTTGAGGCCGATGGTGCGACGGCATCGAAGATGCCGAGCAGGGCGTGGCTGTATTTCGTCCCGTCACCCTCGATCAGTTCCGCATAGTTGAAATCGTCGCCGGTGAAACAGATCACCCCTTCGGGCAGACGGTTGCGCAAGGCGACCTCGCAGGCGTTGTCGAGCAGCGAGATCTTGATGCCTTCGACCTTGGCCCTGTTCTCCTCGATGATCGACAGGACGGTATCGAGCGCCGTTTCGAAATTCTGAGAGCCCCAATAGCCCCCCAACTGCGGATCGAACATGTCACCGAGCCAGTGCAGGACGACCTTGTCCTTCGTCTGGCGAAGAATATGGCCGTAGACCTTGCGATAATCGTCCGGCGAGGCGGCGATACGGGCAAGCGCCCGGCTGGCCATCATGATCGACCGGCCGCCCTCGCGCTCGACAAAGCCGACCTGCGTTTCATAGGCATGGATGACGTCATCCAGCGAACGGGTGTCGGCGGGGGCCAGATGATCGGTGCCGGCACCGCAGGCGAGGTCGGCGCCGGGCACGGTGCGCGCCTCGGCCAGCGAGCGGCGGATCAGGTCCTGTGCGCCGGACCAATCCAGCCCCAGGCCGCGTTGCGCGGTGTCCATCGCCTCGGCGATCTTGAAGCCCAGGCTCCAGAGATGATGCCGGAATGCCAATGTCGTTTCCCAGTCGATCGCAGGACGGCCCCAGGGGTCGAGATCGCGCAGCGGGTCGGAGACCACATGCGCCGCCGCATAGGCGATGCGGTTGAAGACCGGGACCGTTGCAGGCCGTGCGATCGGCGTCCCCATAAATCGGTAAGGCTCAAGCGTGCCGTCGGCGCGCGGCAGCGACAGGGTGGCGGGCATGCGGGCTCCTCCTTGAATGTTGAAGGTCGAATAATTTAGATCGTTCCAAATTTCAAGAGGGAATTTGCTGAATGAAGCATGCTGCGATGCATCCAAAAATAGGCGTGATCGTCGATATTCGCGACCTTCATTGAAAGATCCAGAACGCTTATTTCAAGAAATTATAATAATTATCAGCTATTTATGGCCATCGAACCGCATCGGTCTGTTCCGTTTGACGGCACTGATGAACAAGGTCGTTTATTTTTCACGAAATCTGCTTGACATAATTGGAACGTTCCAATTATCTTCCAGCAAGCGTTGAGGCGATCAGACCTCGCCGGGAGGAAAATGTGGGTAAGGAACGGGTGACAGTCATCGATATTGCGCATGCCGCCGGCGTGTCGAAATCGACCGTGTCGCTCGTGCTTCAGGCGAGCCCGCTCGTCAATGAGGTCACCCGTGCCAAGGTCAATGCGGTCATCCGCGAGCTCGGCTATGTCTACAATCGTGGCGCTGCCAACCTGCGCCAGTCCAATTCCAAATCGAAAATCATCGGCATCGTCGTCAACGACCTGACCAACAGCTTCTTCGCCGAGCTCGCCGTCGGCGTCGATATGGTCGTGCAGTCGGCCGGTTATGTGCAGTTCCTCGCCAACACCGCCGAAAGCGTTGATCGCCAGCGCGAGGTGATAGCCTCGATGCGCGAGCACGGTATTTCCGGCCTGATCCTGTCGCCGGCGCGCGGCACGGAAGCGGCCGACCTGAAATCGCTGGTGGCAAGCGGTATTCCGGTCGTCAATGTCGTTCGTCAGGTTGCGGGCGCGAAGGTTTCGTCGCTGGTCTCCGACAATCATGCCGGCGTCAGCGCCGCTGTGCGGCATCTGGCCGGGCTCGGCCATCATCGCATCGCATTCCTCGGCGGCTTTCCCGATACGGCTGTTTTCAGCGAGAGGCTGCAGGGGTATCGCGATGCGCTTTCGGATATGGATCTGGCCGTGCATGACGAGCTGGTCGTCAGTTCCGCGCCGTCGCGGGCCGGCGGTGTTGCGGCCATCGAACGGGCTTTGCTGCTGCGCGAGAGGCCGACCGCGGCGGTTTGCTTCAACGATGCGGTCGCTTTCGGGGTCTGCGACGGGCTTCGTGCCCACAGGCTCGATCCGGGCGAGGATTTTGCCGTCATCGGCTTCGACGATGTGATCGAGGCGCAGACGGCGGTGCCGGCGCTGACGACCGTTTCGGTCGATCCGCAGGGTATGGGGCGGCGGGCGGCCCAGCTTCTGTTGAAACAGATCAATGCCGGGCGGGCGGAGGCGGAAGCCATCGTCAGCTCCGTGCGGCTGGTTGTGCGCCAGAGCTGCGGCTCGGCGAGCGACAAGAGGGAAAGGCTGTCCTTATTATGACGCGTTGGGGTTTGATCGGGGCAAGCACGATTGCCCATGAATGGGTGATCGACGCGATCCGCGCTGTTGGCGGCGAGATCGTTTCGGTGATGAGTACGAGTGCCGAGCGTGGCGCCAAATATGCCAGCGATCATGGGATTGCCAAATCGGTGACCAGCGTTGCTGAGCTTGTCGGCGATCTCGATGTGCAGGCGGTTTATATTTCCACCACCAATGAGCTTCACCGCGATCAGGTGATCGCCGCCGTCAAGGCCGGCAAGCATGTGCTCTGCGAAAAGCCGCTGGCGATGTCGCTGGAGGATGCGCGCGCCATGGTCAAGGCAGCGCGTGAGGCTGGCGTCGTCATGGCGACCAATCATCATCTGCGCGGTGCGGCGACGCACCGGGCCATGCGCGATGCCATCGCTGCCGGCAGGATCGGCAAGCCGCTGGCGGCCCGTGTCTGCCACGCCGGTTATCTGCCCGCGCATCTTCAGGGCTGGCGGCTCGACCGGCCGGAGGCGGGTGGTGGCGTCATTCTCGATATCACCGTGCATGACACCGATGCGCTGCGCTTCGTGCTGGGCGACGATCCGGTGGAAGCGATTGCCTTCGGTCAATATGGCGGTATGGCACAGGCGGGGCTGGAAGATGCGGCCATGGGCGTTCTGCGGTTCAAATCCGGCCTGATCGCCCAGTTCCATGATGGTTTCACGACCAAATATGCTGTGACCGGCTTTGAGGTCCATGGCTCGGAAGGGTCGTTGATCGCCAGCAACTGCATGAGCCAGAAACCGGTCGGCACCGTGATGCTGCGCAACGCCGACGGTGAGACGGAATTGCCGCTCGAGCATCGCAATCTCTACGAAAACACGCTTCTCGCCTTCGATGATGCCATTGCTGGCAGGGGCAAGCCGCTTTGTGGCGGCGAGGATGGCATCTGGTCGCTGGCGACAGGGCTTGCGGTGATGAAATCAGCGCAGACCGGCGGCACGGTCGCGATCGAAACGGGACTTTGAGAGCATTTCCATGAGCAAACATATCACCCCAGCTGAGGCTGCCTCCCTGATCCCCGATGGCGCGACCGTATCCGTGTCGTCGTCGAGCGGACTTGGCTGCCCGGATCTGATGCTCAAAGCCATCGGCGAGCGTTTCGATGCGACCGGCCATCCGCGCGATCTGACGACGCTGCATCCGATCGCGGCCGGCGACATGAGCGGCATCAAGGGCATCGACCACATTGCCAGGAAGGGCCTCCTGAAAAAGATCATCGGCGGCTCCTATCCCTCCGGTCCGTCGACATCCGAGCCGCCATTGATCTGGCAGATGATCGGCAATGATGAGGTTGCCGCCTACAATATTCCATCCGGCGTGCTGTTCGACATGCACCGGGAGGCCGCTGCCAAGCGCCCGGGCGTTTTGACCAAGATCGGTCTTGACACTTTCGTTGACCCGTCGCGCCAGGGATGCGCGATGAATGCATCCGCTGCGGCCGAGCCGGTCGTCAAGAAGATGGAATTCGAAGGGGAGGACTGGCTCTATTTCAAGGCGATCGTGCCGCAGGTGGCGATCATCCGGGCGACGACCGCAGACGAGCGCGGCAATCTGACCTATGAACACGAAGGCGCCACTCTCGGTGGTCTCGACCAGGCATTGGCTGCCCGCAACAATGGCGGCATCGTCATCGCGCAGGTCAAGCGTATCACCAAGTCCGGTTCGTTGAAGCCGCATGACGTGCGCGTTCCCGGTATGCTGGTGGATTACGTTGTTGTCGATCCGGACCAGAAGCAGACGACGTTGACGGATTACGACCCGGCGATCTCGGGCGAAATCTTCCGGCCGCTCGACAGTTTTCGCGTGCCCGAGTTCAATATTCACAAGGTGATTGCGCGCCGTGTCGCGCAGGAGCTTCAGGGCGGCAGTTGCGTCAATCTTGGCTTCGGCATTTCGGCCAATGTGCCGCGTATTCTCCTGGAAGAGGGCCTGCATGGCTCGGTCACCTGGGTGATCGAGCAGGGTGCGGTCGGCGGCGTGCCGCTGCTCGATTTCGCCTTCGGCTGCGCGTCCAATGCCGACGCCTTCATGCCGTCGCCCTATCAGTTCACCTATTTTCAGGGCGCCGGCTTCGATGCCTCGCTGCTGTCCTTCCTCGAGATCGACAGGTCCGGCTCGGTCAACGTCTCGAAACTCTCCTTTCGGCCGCATGTAACGGCAGGGGCGGGCGGTTTTGTCGATATCACCGCGCGGGCGAAGAAGATCGTCTTTTCCGGCATGTTCAATGCCGGGGCCAAACTTTCGATGGCTGATTGCAAGCTGGTGATCGAGAAGGAGGGCAAGCTGAAGAAGCTGGTCAACGAGGTCGAGCACGTCACCTTCTCCGGCCGCCGCGCCGTCGAACAGGGACAGGACATCACCTATGTCACCGAGCGCTGTGTGATGAAGCTGACGCCCGAGGGCGTCATGCTCACAGAGATCGCGCCGGGCGTCGATCTACAGGCGCATATTCTCGATCAGTCGGAATTTCCGCTGATTATTTCCGACACGCTGAAGGTCATGGATGCGGTGCTGTTCCATGAAGCGCCGATCGGCCTGACGTTGCCGCAGAAGCCGATGCGCAGCCTGGAAGGAGCGTCCCATGTCTGACGCCCGCATCAGGATCGAGATCGAGGGCGGGATTGCCATCCTCACCGTCGCACGGGCGGAAAAGCTGAACGCGCTGGATATCGACATGCTGAAGGCGCTCGCCGCTGCCTGCGATACCGTCGAGGCCGATGCCAGCGTGCGGGCTGTGATCCTGACCGGCGAGGGTAAGGCCTTTTCTGCCGGCGGCGATATCAAGGCTTGGGGGGCAATGAGCCCGAATGAATTCGGCCACGCCTGGGTGCGTTTCGGCCATCGCGTGTTCGAGCGGCTGGCAACTTTGCGCATGCCGGTGATTGCGGCAATGAACGGTCATGCGCTTGGCGGCGGGCTAGAGCTGGCGGCGGCTGCCGATATCCGGATTGCGGAATCCCAGATCAAGATCGGGCTGCCGGAGACGAGCCTTGGCATGGTGCCGGGCTGGTCGGGCACGCAGCGTCTGGTCAGGCGTTTTGGTGCACAGGTGGTTCGGCGCATGGTGCTCGGCGGTGAGATGTTTACGGCGGAAGAGGCACGAGTATTGGGGCTGGTCGATGCGGTGGCAGAGACCGGAACGGTTGTGGCTGCAGCCATGGATTATGCCCATCGTATCGCCAAGCGTGGGCCAGCGGCGCTCGAAATCTGCAAGCTGATGATCGCCGCGGCTAACGGTGAGGACAACGGCACAGCCGTCGAGGCGCTGGGCTCGATCCTGGCGGCCAAGACCGGCGACATGAAAGAGGGCGTTGCGGCTTTTTCCGGAAAACGCCCCGCGGAATTCAAGGGAGAATGGTAATGACGATTCTGGTGAAGCCCAAGGCTTTGACTGACACAAAGGTGCGTGATTTCCAGATGCTGATCGACGGCAAATGGGGCAACGCTGCCGAGGGCAGGACGCTGGAGCGCGTGGCGCCCGGTCATGGTGTCACCGTCAGCCGCTATCCGGCCGCGACGAAAGCCGATGCCGAACGGGCGATTGCCGCCGCACGCAAAGCCTTCGACGATGGCCCTTGGCCGCGCATGACGGCATCGGAGCGTTCGCTCGTGCTGCTGAAGGCTGCCGACATGATCGCGGCGCGCGCCGATGAACTGGCCTATCTCGATTGCATCGAATCCGGCAAGCCGATCAGCCAGGCCAAGGGCGAACTCGGCGGTGCTGCCGATATCTGGCGCTATGCCGCAGCGCTTGCCCGCGATCTGCACGGCGAAAGCTACAATACGCTTGGCGACGGCACGCTCGGCGTTGTCCTGCGCGAGGCGATCGGCGTCGTCTCGATCATCACGCCGTGGAACTTCCCGTTCCTGATCGTCAGCCAGAAACTGCCCTTCGCGTTGGCCGCCGGTTGCACCACGGTGGTCAAGCCGTCCGAGCTCACCTCCGGCTCGACGCTGGTTCTCGGCGAAATCCTCGAGGCCGCCGGCGTTCCGGCCGGTGTCGTCAATATCATCACAGGTACCGGCCCGGATATCGGCACGACGATGACGTCGCATCCGGATGTCGACATGGTCTCCTTCACCGGCTCGACCGGCGTCGGCAAGCTGACCATGACCAATGCGGCGCAGACGTTGAAGAAGGTGTCGCTGGAACTCGGCGGCAAGAACCCTCAGATCGTCTTTCCGGATGCCAATCTCGATGATTTCATCGATGCGGCGGTGTTCGGCGCCTATTTCAATGCCGGCGAATGCTGCAATGCCGGTTCGCGGCTGATCGTCCACAAGGATATCGCTGAGGATGTCATCGCCCGCATTGCCGCGATGTCGGCCAAGGTCAAGGTCGGCGATCCGCTCGATCCGGAAACGCAGGTCGGGGCGATCATCACACCGCAGCATCTGGAGAAAATCGTCGGCTATGTCACAGCCGCCTCCGGCAATGGCGCCACGGTCTCGCATGGCGGTTTGGCACTCGATCTCGGATCCGGCCAGTTCATGTCGCCGACCATTCTTTCGGCTGTGACGCCCGATATGGCCGTGGCGCGGGAGGAAGTCTTCGGTCCGGTTCTCTCAGTGCTCACCTTCGAGACGGCGGATGAGGCGATCCGGATTGCCAATTCCATCGATTACGGCCTGTCGGCCGGGGTCTGGAGCCGGGATTTCGACACGTGCCTGACGATCGGCCGCAAGGTGCGGGCGGGCACGATCTGGATGAACACCTTCATGGATGGCGCCTCGGAGCTCCCCTTCGGCGGCTACCGCCAGTCCGGCCTCGGCCGCGAACTCGGCCGACATGCGGTCGAGGATTACACCGAGACCAAGACGCTCAACATGCATATCGGCGGCCGCACTGGCTGGTGGATGCCGCGTTCGTAAGACGAATTGGATGCAGGCAGATGAGGGAAAGGAGGGCGTGATGCGGGAATTGAATTTAAATCTGGAGCAGGGCGCTGTCTCCGTTTCCTCTTCGCTTTTGAGGGAGATCGAGGAAGCTTACCCGCCTCTGTCCCTTCTGGGCATCTCCCCCACAAGGGGGAAGATTGTTCTTTTCTTTTGTGCTGACAGCGCCAGCGGCCAATCTCCCGCCTTGTGGGGGAGATGTCGGTGTTGCCGACAGAGGGGGGTGAACCTCATCGGGACACCCAGCGATACCCGAGATACCTCACGCCGAAAAACCAATCTGCGGCTTGAGCAGCACCTGCATCTCGGTTGCCTCATCACCTGCGATCCGGGCGAGAAGGACGCGGCCCATCTGTTGGCCCGTATCGGTCAGGTCCTCGTAGATCGTCTCGACCTTCGGCTGGATCTGGCTCAAGAGTTTCGACGTCCGCTTGGCGACGATGTCGTATTCCAGCCCGAGCGTCAGGCCGTGGTCGCTCATGCCGGTGATGGTTGCAAGCGCCGAGACCTCGCCGCCGCAGGCAAAGCCGTCGGGAGCGTCGGGCTCGCCGGCACGCCGGCTCATATAATCGCGGATCTGCTCGACCGGACAGTCGAGATCGATCTCGCCGGGGATTTCGTAGGCGACACCCGCTTCGCGCACCGCCGTCATGAAACCGTGCAGCAGGTGCTGCGAGAAGGTCATGCGCTTGGGTGGCAGGATGATCATCGGTTTGCGGCGGCCGCGAGCGATCAGCCGCTTGGTGGCCTCGTAGGCGAAACTGAAATTGTCGTAGTCGACGTAAGGGTGCGGCGTGGTGAATTCGGTTCTGCCATGGGTGACGAACGGGAAGCCGTTTTCGAGCAGCAGGCGGACGCGCGGATCGAAAGGCTCGGTGCGCGAAAAGATCAGGCCGTCGGCCATACCGTTGCGCACAATATGACGGACAGCGTCGATATTGGCGCCGCCGATGAAATTCGGCATGACGATCAGGTGATAGGACGTATCCTGGAGCGCCTTGGCAAGTCCATGCATCAGCGAGATGCCGTAGCCGAGGATTTCCTCGTGCGGATCGAGCAGGACGCAGATGACGTTGGTGCGGCCGGTCTTCAACCGCTGGGCGGCGCGGTCCGGCAGGTAACCGATCTCGGCGGCGACGGCGTGGACGCGCCTACGGGTCTCGGCCGAAATCTGCGGCGCATTGCCGAGCGCACGCGACACCGTGGTCACGGCAAATCCTGTCAGGTCGGCGATCGTACGCAGGGTTGGCTTGCTGCTTTTGAGCATGGTGTCAGAGGCCAGGGGCTTGGGAGTATCGGTCAATGAAGTGCTCCCATGAGATCGCGACAAGGCGCTTTTGTAACGTCAGACGAACGCAGGTGCAATGTGTTTATGAAAACGTTTTAAATCATACTTATCGCGAGAATTTTGCTGCGGTGCGGAATCCGTGCATCAGACTATAAACACTCAGATTCAGTAGGTTAAATCCACAGAACATGAGGTTTTGCGCGATGCTTGACTTGACGGGATTTATAACGTTTTAAATGACCGGCGGTGGAGGCCGCAAACCAATTGCTTCCCGTTTTGAAACGGGATGGCATTCAACGGCGGGGAGGAGCTTTCCGCCATGTGACTTGCAAACGGGAGGAATACGATGCGCAAGTTTTTGACGACGACAGCAGTGGCAGCGATCATGATCGGCAGCTTGGCGGGCGGTTCTGCCGTCCGTGCGGCGGAAAGCGTCGAGGTTCTGCATTGGTGGACATCCGGCGGTGAAGCCGCCGCTCTGGACGTTCTGAAGAAGGATCTGGAAAGCAAGGGCATTTCCTGGACCGACATGCCGGTTGCCGGTGGTGGCGGTACAGAAGCCATGACCGTGCTGCGCGCCCGCGTTACCTCGGGGAATGCTCCGACGGCGGTGCAGATGCTCGGCTTCGACATTCTCGATTGGGCCAAGGAAGGCTCGCTCGGCAATCTCGACGAGATCGCTGGCAAGGAAGGCTGGGACAAGGTCATTCCGGCGGCCCTGCAGAAATTCTCCAAGTATGACGGCCACTGGATCGCGGCCCCGGTCAACGTCCACTCCACCAACTGGATGTGGATCAACAAGGCAGCGCTCGACAAGGCCGGCGGCAAGGAGCCGCAGAACTGGGACGAACTGGTCGCCCTGCTCGACAACTTCAAGGCACAGGGCATCACGCCGATCGCGGCCGGTGGCCAGCCGTGGCAGGATGCAACCCTGTTTGATGCCGTCGTTCTCTCGCTCGGCACCGACTTCTACAAGGCAGCCTTCATCGATCTCGATCCGGCAGCGCTCGGCGGCGACAAGATGAAGACCGCGTTCGAGCGCATGACCAAGCTGCGTTCCTATGTGGACGACAACTTCTCCGGCCGTGACTGGAACCTGGCATCCGCCATGGTCATCGAAGGCAAGGCCGGTGTGCAGTTCATGGGCGATTGGGCAAAGGGCGAGTTCGTCAAGGCCAAGAAGGTGCCCGGCACCGACTTCGTCTGCATGCGCTATCCGGAAACCCAGGGCTCCGTGACCTTCAACTCCGACCAGTTTGCGATGTTCAAGGTTGCCGCCGACAAGGTGCCGGCGCAAATGCAGATGGCCGCCGCGATCGAAAGCCCGACCTTCCAGTCGGCCTTCAACGTGGTCAAGGGCTCGGCGCCTGCCCGCACCGACGTGTCGAACGAAGCGTTTGACGCTTGCGGCAAGAAGGCAATCGCCGATCTCGCCGATGCCGACAAGAACGGCAAGCTGTTCGGTTCCATGGCCCACGGCCATGCCAATCCGGCTGCTGTCAAGAACGCGATCTATGACGTCGTGACGCGCGAATTCAACGGTGAACTCACCGCTGACGAAGCCGTCAAGGAATTGCCGGCTGCTGTCGCAGCCGCACAGTAAACGTTCTGCGAAAAGTGCCTCTCATCCGCCCTTCGGATACCCTCTCCCCGCTTGCGGGGCGAGGGCTAGGGTGAGGGGCATCTCGCTTTATTCAATTCACATACAACGGTGGTATTCGCCATGGATAGCCGCAGCCGGCTGCAGGATATTGTGCCAAAACTGGTGCTTGCCCCAAGCTTCCTTATCGTCCTCGTCTTTGTCTATGGCTTCATTGCCTATACCGGCTATCTGTCGGTGACCGACAGCAAGATGCTGCCGTCCTACAATTTCGTCGGCCTCAGCAATTACTCCAAGCTCTGGGCCCTGCCGCATTGGTGGCGGGCGATCTCCAATCTGGCGATCTTTGCGACGCTCTATATCGTCATCTGCTCGGTACTGGGTCTCGGTCTCGCCATCCTGCTTGACCAGAAGATCCGGGCCGAAGGTCTGCTCCGGCCGATCTATCTCTATCCGATGGCGCTGTCCTTCATCGTTACCGGCACGGCCTGGAAATGGTTTCTCGATCCGGGCATCGGTCTTGAAAACACCATGCATCTCTGGGGATGGGAAAGCTTCCATTTCGCCTGGATCAAGGACCGCAACTACGCCATCTACTGCGTGGTGATCGCCGCCGTCTGGCAGTCCACCGGCTTCATCATGGCGATGTTTCTTGCCGGTCTTCGCGGCGTCGACAACGAAATCATCAAGGCGGCGCAGATCGACGGCGCCTCGTCCACCACGATTTACCGTCGGATCATCATTCCCTTGATGCGGCCGGTCTTTCTCTCGGCCTTCGTCGTGCTCGCCCATCTCGCCATCAAGGCCTACGATCTTGTTGTCGCCTTGACTGGCGGCGGGCCGGGGCAGGCGACCGAGCTGCCGGCGACCTTCATGTATTCCTACACGTTCACCCGCAATTCGATGGGCATCGGCGCCTCGTCGGCGATCATCATGCTGGCGATGATCTTCTCGATCATCATCCCCTACCTCTATTCCGAAATTAAAGGGGAGAAGCGCACATGAGCGTCCAGAGCCCTGACAACGCCATTTCCAGCGGCCGGCTGACGCGGGCGCTGATCTACGCCGTGCTGATCCTGTTTGCGGTCTATTCGCTGCTGCCGCTCTATGTGATGGTCGTCAATTCCTTCAAGCCGCTGGATGAAATCCGCCAGGGCGGCATGCTGAACATGCCGCAGACCTGGACGCTGGAGCCCTGGCGGTCCGCCTGGTCGACGGCGCAGATCGGCGTTCAGCCGACGGGCCTCAGACCGTTCTTCATCAACTCGATCCTGATGGTTGTTCCGGCGGTGGCCATCTCGACGATCATCGGCGCACTCAACGGTTACGTCCTGACCAAGTGGCGGTTTCCGGGATCCGGCGTCTTTTTCGGCATGCTGCTTCTGTCCTGCTTCATTCCGTTCCAGATCGTGCTCATCCCGATGGCGCGTATGCTCGGCATCTTCGGTCTTGCCGGGACGACGAGCGGTCTCGTCTTCGTCCATGTCGTCTATGGTCTCGGCTTCACCACGCTCTATTTCCGCAATTACTACGAGGCGTTTCCGACCGAGCTTGTGCGGGCCGCGCAGATCGACGGCGCCAGTTTCTTCCAGATCTTCCGGCGCATCCTCTTGCCGTCGTCGGGGCCGATCATCGTCGTCTCTGTCATCTGGCAGTTCACCAATATCTGGAACGACTTCCTGTTCGGGGCTTCGTTCTCCGGCGCCAACTCGACGCCGATGACGGTGGCGCTCAACAATCTCGTTTCCTCCTCCACCGGGGTGAAGGAATACAACGTCCATTTTGCAGGCGCGATCCTCGCCGCCCTGCCAACGCTTGTCGTCTACATCGTTTCCGGCCGCTACTTCGTCCGTGGCCTGATGTCCGGCGCCGTGAAGGGTTAAAGCCATGTCCTTTCTGAAAATCACAAACCTTCGCAAGTCCTATGGCTCGCTGGAAATCCTCAAGGATATCAATCTGGAAATCGACGAAGGCGGTTTCCTCGTGTTGGTCGGCCCGTCCGGCTGCGGAAAATCGACGCTGCTCAATACCATCGCCGGGCTCGAACCGATCACCTCCGGCGAGATCGCGATCAACGGCAAGTCGGTGGCGGGCCTGCATCCCTCTAAGCGCGACATTGCCATGGTCTTCCAGTCCTACGCGCTCTATCCAAACATGACCGTGGCCGGAAACATCGCCTTCGGCATGGAAATCCGCGGCGTGCCGAAGGACGAGCGCGACAAGGCGATCAAGCAGGTCGCCGATATGCTGCAGATCGGCCATCTGCTCGATCGCAAGCCGTCACAGCTCTCCGGCGGCCAGCGCCAGCGCGTCGCCATGGGCCGCGCCTTGGTGCGCAACCCGCAGGTCTTCCTGTTCGATGAGCCGCTATCCAATCTCGATGCCAAGCTGCGCGTCGACATGCGCACCGAAATCAAGCGCCTGCATCAGCGCATGAAGACGACCATCGTCTATGTCACACATGATCAGATCGAGGCGATGACGCTGGCCACCAAGATCGCTGTCTTGAAGGACGGCATTCTGCAGCAGTTCGGCACGCCGGCCGACATCTACAACAATCCCGCCAACCTGTTTGTGGCCGATTTCATGGGCTCGCCAGCGATGAATCTTCTGACCGCCACCGTCGAAGGTGGTGGCAACGATCTGCGCGTTTCGCTGGTTCGTCCCGATGCCGAACCGCTGCATCTGCCGGTCGCGCAGGTCGGCGGTCTAGCGGCCTATGCCGGCAAGCAGATCGTCTTCGGCATTCGGCCGGAGGCGCTGACCGATCCCGACGGTGCCGATCGCAATGCCCGCCTGCTGGTCGAAGGCGATTGCCTGATCGAGGTGGTGGAGCCGGCCGGTTCCGATACGTTCGCGGTCACCAAGCTCGGCGGCAAGGAGGTGGTGGCGCGCCTGCGCGCCGATGCCCGCATCGCGCCCGGTCAGAATACCCGGCTTGCCTTCAACCTGGACAAGGCTGTGTATTTCGATCCGCAAAGCCAGCAGCGCATCGGTTGAGGCCCAGTATGATGAAGCAGCCCGACATCGTCATTATCGGCTCCGGCATCGGCGGCGCGACGGTCGCCTCCGCGCTTGCCGGGTCCGGCGCACGCATCGTGATCCTCGAGCGCGGCGAGCGCCTTGCGGACACGCCGGAAACACGCAGCTATCGTTCCATCTTCGTCGACGGCCACTTCCGGCCAAGGGAGATGTGGCGCGAACCGGACGGTACGGCGTTCAATCCGGGGAATTTCTATTTCGTCGGCGGCAATTCCAAGCTCTTTGGCGCGGTCTTGCTGCGCTATCGCGCCGAGGATTTTACCGAGATGCAGCATCTTGGTGGCGTCTCGCCGGCGTGGCCCTTTCCCTACCAGGAGCTGGAGCCATGGTACGGCAAGGCGGAGCGGCTGTTCGAGGTGCGCGGCGAGCTTGGGCAGGACCCGACCGAGCCGGCCCATTCGACGCCCTATTCTCACGGACCCGTGCCGGACGAACCGGCCATCGCCCGGGCACGCGCGGAACTGAAGGCTCAGGGGTTGCATCCGGCGACATTGCCGCTTGGCGTTGACATCGACGCCTGGCTGGCCGGCGGCCGCACGCCGTGGGATGGCTTTCCCAACACCGGCAAGGGCAAGAGGGATGCCGAGAGCGCGCCGCTCGCCGTTGCGCTGAAGGACCCGAATATCGAGCTTGTCACCTCCGCTCATGTCGAGACGCTGGAGGCCGGGCGCGGCGGCCGCATCGAGGCGGTTCATTACACCCACAAGGGTGAGAGGAAACAGCTGTCCCCGAAGCTGGTGATCCTGTCGGCGGGCGCGATCAATTCCGCCGCCATCCTGCTGCGCTCCGGCGACGGCAAGGGCATTGCCAACCGCTCGGATCAGGTCGGCCGCAACTTCATGAACCACAATTCCAGCGCCATGCTGGCGATCAACCCGTTCCGGCGCAACGACAGCGTCTATCAGAAGACGCTGATGCTGAATGATTATTACCTGACCGGTGGCCGATGCGGCCTGCCGCTTGGCAACGTCCAACTGCTCGGCAAGATCAACGGAGACATCCTCAAGGCCAATGCGCCGTGGTACGCGCCGCGCTTCGCGCTCGACTTCATGGCCGGCCACGCCGTCGACTGGTACATGATGACGGAGGATTTGCCACATCCCGAAAGCCGCATCATGGTCGATGGCAAAGGCATCATCATGCAGTGGCGGCGCTCGAACATGGAGTCACTGTCCGGTCTGGAAGCGAAGATGCGCGCGCATTTCAAGGCGGCCGGCTATCCGATCGTCCTGTCCCGCCCCTTTGACAAACGCACCCCGTCGCACCAGTGCGGCACGGTGCGGATGGGGAACGACCCAGCCTCCGCGCCGCTCGACCCGCTCTGCCGAGCCTTCGATCACCAGAACCTGTTCGTCGTCGATGGCGGCTGCCTGCCAACCTCTGCCGCCGTCAATCCGGCTTTGACCATCGCCGCACAGGCGTTGCGTGTTGCCGATCATATCGTTTCGAAGGAACTGGCGGCATGACCGGTCACAAGCGCCCTGTTGCCATCGTCACCGGCGGCCGCCGCGGTATCGGTCTCGGCATTGCCAGGGCTCTGGCGAAAGATGGCTTCGATATCGCCATCACCGGCATCGGCGAAGCCGATCAGGTCGGCTCCGTGCTGGGCGAGCTTGCGGCTCTCGGTGCGAAGGCAATTTTCCTGAAAGCGGATCTCGCTGATCTTTCCGGCCATCAAGCAACGGTCGACGCCATCCTCGCACAGTTCGGATCGATCGCATGCCTCGTCAACAATGCCGGTATGGCCTCCGTCGTGCGTGGAGATTTCCTCGATCTGTTGCCGGAAAACTTCGACACGATCGTCTCCACCAACCTGCGCGGCACGGTGTTTTTCACGCAGGCTGTCGTCAAGGCGATGCTGGCAAATGGTTCCGGCAACCATCGATCGGTGATCAACATCACCTCGGTCTCGGCCACCATGAGTTCGCCGGAGCGGCTGGATTACTGCATGAGCAAGGCGGGGCTTGCCGCCTTCTCCCAAGGACTTGCGCTGCGTCTCGCCGATACCGGCATCTCCGTCTTCGAATTGCGGCCGGGCATTATCCGCTCCGACATGACGGCTGGTGTTTCCGGAAGATACGACGTCCTGATTGCCGACGGGCTGGTGCCGATGAAGCGCTGGGGCGAGGCGGAGGATATCGGCCGGATGGTGGCGGCTCTGGCCAGTGGCAGCTTCGGTTTTGCCACGGGCTCGGTGATCAACGCCGACGGTGGGCTGTCGATCGGGCGGTTGTAGGGAACAGGTGGATTTGTGGCTCGGCCCCTCATCCGGCCTGTCGGCCACCTTCTCCCCGTGAACGGGGAGAAGGAACAAGCGGCAAACTCCGTCGTCCCCTCTCCCCGCTTGCGGGGAGAGGGCTAGGGTGAGGGGCAGGCATCCCCTTGAGAATTGACTTTTAAGGACGACGACATGACCTACGACTACATCATCACCGGAGCAGGACCTGCCGGTTGCGTGCTTGCCAACCGGCTGACCGAGGACGCCGATGTCACGGTGCTGCTGCTCGAAGCGGGTGGTAGCGACTGGAATCCGCTGTTCCACATGCCGGCCGGCTTTGCCAAGATGACCAAGGGTGTGGCCAGCTGGGGCTGGGAAACCGTCCCGCAGAGGCACATGAAAAATCGGGTGCTGCGCTATACGCAGGCCAAGGTGATCGGTGGCGGCTCCTCGATCAATGCGCAGCTCTATACGCGCGGCAACGCGGCCGATTACGATCTCTGGGCCAGCGAAGACGGTTGCACCGGCTGGGACTATCGCAGTGTGCTGCCCTATTACAAACGGGCCGAAGACAACCAGCGTTTTGCCGACGACTATCATGGCTATGGCGGGCCGCTTGGGGTTTCCATGCCGGTGTCCAGCCTGCCGATCTGCGATGCCTATATCCGGGCGGGGCAGGAACTCGGCATTCCCTACAATCACGATTTCAACGGCAGGCAGCAGGCAGGCGTCGGTTTCTATCAGCTGACCCAGCGCAACCGCCGCCGCTCCTCCGCGTCGCTTGCCTATCTCAATCCGATCCGCGACCGCAAGAACCTGACGGTTCGGCTGGGGGCACGGGTGACGCGGATCGTTCTGGAAGGGACGCGGGCTGTCGGGGTCGAGGTCGCCACTGCGAAAGGCTTGGAAATCATCCGGGCAGAGCGGGAAGTGCTGGTCTCCTCCGGTGCCATCGGTTCGCCGAAACTGTTGCAGCAGTCGGGCATCGGCCCGGCCGATCACCTGCGCTCGGTGGGTGTCGCGGTGAAGCATGACCTGGCCGGCGTCGGCTCCAACCTGCAGGATCATCTCGATCTCTTCGTTATCTCCGAGTGTACCGGCGACCATACCTATGACGGCGTCGCCAAGCTGCATCGCACGCTCTGGGCCGGCCTCCAATATGTGCTGTTCCGCTCAGGCCCGGTCGCCTCGTCGCTGTTTGAGACCGGCGGCTTCTGGTATGCCGATCCGGGTGCCCGTTCACCGGATATCCAGTTCCATCTGGGGCTCGGTTCCGGCATCGAGGCGGGCGTCGAGAAGCTGAAGAATGCCGGTGTGACGCTCAATTCCGCCTATCTGCATCCGCGCTCGCGCGGCACGGTGCGGCTTTCGTCGTCCGATCCGGCGGCGGCTCCGCTGATCGATCCGAACTACTGGAGCGATCCGCATGACCGGAAGATGTCGCTGGAGGGGCTGAAGATCGCCCGCGAAATCTTCCAGCAGGAGGCGCTGAAACCGTTCATCATGGCCGAGCGGCTGCCGGGGCCGAAGGTGATGACCGATGACGAGCTGTTCGACTATGGCTGCGCCAATGCCAAGACGGATCACCATCCGGTCGGGACCTGCAAGATGGGTACGGGCGCTGATGCCGTGGTCGATCTGGAATTGCGGGTCCACGGGCTTGAAGGCTTGCGCGTCTGCGACAGTTCCGTCATGCCGCGCGTTCCCTCTTGCAATACCAACGGGCCGACAATCATGATGGGCGAAAAGGGATCGGACATCATCCGCAACCATCAGCCGCTACCGGCCGCGATCTTCTCCCACGAACGCAACGACCAGCGGGCGCGGGCACGCGCCGATATCCGATAGGAGTTCAGCCATGATCCGCCATTGTGTCTTCATCCGCTTCAAGACGGGTGTTTCGGATGCCGAGCGGGAATCGATCCTTGCGGATATCGCGGCGCTGCAGCCGCTCGTTGCGGGATTTCTCAGCGTCCATATCGGCGGCAATGTCAGTCCGGAGGGGCTGGGCAAGGGCTTTACTGACGGCTTCATCATCGATTTCAAGGATGCCGCAGCGCGTGATGCCTATCTCGTTCATCCCGATCACCAGAAGGCCGGTGGCCGGATCGTGGCTGCCACCGAAGGCGGCGTCGATGGCGTTTTCGTCTATGACTTCGACGTCGCGGGCTGATGGCCGTAACGCTTGAACCGCTTACGTCCTGACACGCCTGTTTGAAACAGCTGCCGCAGGCGCCGATCCACGCCATTGCCGATCCTGTCGTCCGTTTCTCAAGTCCGTGGTTTGAAAGTCGCGGCTTATGGAGTGCGTTGACCATATCATTTTTTTTGATATTAATTGGGTTTGCTGGTGGAGCAGCGGTGATGGAGCGCGGGAAGAACTAATGAGCCGAAATTTTCTAGTCATCGATCCGGAAGAGGGAATGGCGGTCCTGAAAGGCCTTGCCTCGACGTCCCGGATCGCGATGCTCAAGCTCCTGCATGTCAAAGGCCCGCAAAACGTCAACGAAATCTCTGAAATCCTTGGGCTTCCGCAGTCCACGGTGTCGACCAACGTCGCCATTCTCGAAGAGGCCGGATTGATCCGCACGGAATCGCAGAAGGCGCGCAAGGGCAACCAGAAGATCTGCTATTCGAATTTCGATGAGGTTCTGGTCGTCTTCAAGGATGATATCAAGGCGCTGAAATCGAGCGGTATCGAGGTTGCTATGCCGCTTGGGCTCTATACGAGCTGCGAAGTCACCGGTCCCTGCGGCCTCTGTTCCGTCGATGGTATCATTGGTCTTCTCGATGTGCCCGATACCTTTCTCGATCCGGACCGCATGAAGGCCGGGCTGATCTGGTTTACCCGCGGCTATGTCGAATACCAGTTTCCAAACAATGCGCGGTTGACCGGGACGCAGATCGAAGAGATTGAATTTGCAATGGAATTGAGCTCGGAAGTGCCAGGCACCAGCGCCGACTGGCCATCCGATATCACGATTTCCGTCAACGGTGTCGATACCGCCACCTGGACCTCTCCGGGCGATTATGGCGACAAGCGCGGTGTCTTCACGCCTGACTGGTGGAAACTCAAGGGCTCGCAATACGGCAAGCTGAAGAATTGGCGGATCGCCGGCGACGGCACCTATATCGATGGCCTGAAGATTTCCGACATCGCCTTGAGCGATCTGCGCCTGTCCGAGCACCACTCGATCCGTTTGCGCATCGGTGTGCGGGACAATGCCAAGCATCCCGGCGGAATCAACATCTTCGGCCGTGGCTTCGGCAATTACGACCAGGACATCGTCATGCGATTGAAAACGAAATAATGGATATAAACCCGATTTTATGAATTATATCGCTTGACGATGACGGCCGGTTCCGTTTTATTATCGAGAAAAGTGATTGATATCACAAAAGACGATAATTCAGGGAGGGTATGCCGTGAAGGCTTCCGTTGTCGCACACCGGGACTATGTGATTTCGCAGATCGACGATCGGCTCTATGGTTCGTTTCTCGAGCATCTGGGCCGCGCCATTTATACCGGCATCTACGAGCCGGGCCACGCGACCGCCGATGAAAACGGCATGCGCAAGGATGTCATCGATCTTGTCAAGGAGCTGAAGGTTCCGGTCGTTCGCTATCCCGGCGGCAACTTCGTCTCGGCCTATAACTGGGAAGACGGTATCGGCCCGAAGGAAGACCGTCCGACGCGGCTCGATCTTGCCTGGCATACGTCCGACAGCAACCAGGTTGGTATCCACGAATTCGCCGACTGGTGCGACAGTGTCGGCACCGAGATGATGCTGGCCGTCAATCTTGGCTCGCGCGGTCTCGATGAAGCCCGCAACTTTCTCGAATATGTCAACCATCCCGGCGGCAGCAAGTGGAGCGACATGCGCATCGCCAATGGCCGCACCGAGCCGTTCAACACAAAGCTCTGGTGCCTCGGCAACGAGATGGACGGCCCCTGGCAGATCGGCCACAAGACGGCTGACGAATATGGCCGGCTTGCCCATGAAACCGCAAAAGCCATGCGCGCCTTCGACAGTTCGCTCGAATTGATCGTCTGCGGCTCGTCGAATGCCCACATGCCGACCTATCCGGAATGGGAGGCGACCGTTCTCGAGCACACGTACAACGAGGTCGATTATATCTCACTGCACATGTATTTCGAAAACCGGGCCGGCGACACGGCGAACTATCTGGCCCAGAGTGTCGAACTCGACAATTACATCGCCACGGTTTCGGGCGTCATCGATTATGTGAAGGCGAAGAAGCGCTCGAAGAAGCAGGTCTATATTTCCTTCGACGAATGGAACGTCTGGTATCATTCCAAGGAGCAGGACAAGGCGCTGCTGGAAGGCAACCAGGGCTGGCCGCATGCGCCGGCACTTCTCGAAGACATCTACAATTTCGAGGATGTGCTGCAGGTCGGGTTGATCCTCAACACTTTCATCCGTCGCTCCGACGTGGTGCGCATCGCCTGCATCGCGCAGCTGGTCAATGTCATCGCGCCGATCATGACCGCACCGAACGGCGATGCCTGGCGCCAGTCGATCTTCTATCCCTACTACTTCGCCTCGGTCTTCGGCCGCGGCACGGCGCTTAACCTGGCCGTCAACTCGCCGACCTATGATGCTCCGGTCGCCGACAAGGTGCCCTTTGTCGATGTCGCCGGTGTCCACGATACCGACGGCAAGACGGTCACCTTCTTCGCGGTCAACCGTCATCTGACTGATAGCATCGAGACGGAATTCAGTCTCGCCGGCTTCGAGCGGGCGGAAATCTTCGATCATCAGGTGATGACGCATACGGATCTGCGTGCGGTCAACACGGCAGAAAAGCCCGACAATGTCGTTCCCCGCAAGGGAACCGGCGCGTCCGTCAAGGGCGGTGTGGTGTCGGTGGTTCTGCCGCCGCTGTCTTACCAGATCATCCGCGTGAAGGTCTGAAAGTTTATATATCATAATACATGATATATATCAATAAAACCTTGACTTGAGTTCTGTTTCGAGGATACTCGGCGCCACGGAGAAGGCGCCGGGGCCGGGGAGGAGAACCAGGGTCGGGGATTGCAAATCCGAGGAATGGCCGGGTTGGCCGTGGCAGGCGTTTTCGCCGCTGCGCCGGTTCGCGACTGTTCCATCACGGCAAGGGAGGTTGACGTGACGGCCCATATCGAGATCAAGGACGTGGTCAAGCGTTTTGGCGCTGCGACGGTCATCGACCATCTGTCGCTCTCCATCGATCCCAATGAATTCATGGTGTTTCTCGGGCCATCCGGCTGCGGAAAATCGACGCTGCTACGGATGATCGCAGGTCTCGAAAGCGTCGACGAAGGCACGATTTCCATCAACGGCCAGCGCATCGACAACCTGCCGCCCGGCCAGCGCGATATCGCCATGGTGTTCCAGAGCTATGCGCTCTATCCGCATATGACGGTTGCCGACAACATGGCCTTCGGGCTGCGCAACATCGGTGTCGCCGCTGATGTCATTTCGGCCCGTGTTGCCGAGGCCGGCCGCATGCTGGAGATTGGCCATCTGCTGGAGCGCAAGCCGGGTCAGCTGTCCGGCGGCCAGCGCCAGCGTGTCGCCATCGGCCGCGCCATCGTCAAGGAGCCGAAGGCCTTCCTGTTCGACGAACCCTTGTCAAATCTTGATGCGGCGCTGCGGGTGCGTACCCGCGTCGAGCTTGCCCAGCTGCGCCACCGGGTGAAATCGACGATGATCTTCGTCACCCACGACCAGATCGAGGCGATGACGCTGGCCGACCGCATCGTCGTCATGAACAACCGCAAGATCGAGCAGATCGGCACGCCGATGGAGATCTACTCCCGGCCAGCGACGCGCTTCGTTGCGACGTTCGTCGGTTCGCCGACAATGAACTTCGTACCGGTGCGCGTCGCAGGAGGGGAGACCGGCGGTGCGACCGTGACGCTGGGCGACGGCACGCAGGTAAAGACAGCCATTCCGGCGATGAAGCTGGAGTCGGGCAATTTCACGCTGGGTATCCGCGCCGAGGCGGTTCGGGTCGTCGCGGACGGGCAGGGCGTAACCACCGGAACTGTCGATGTTCTGGAGCGGCTTGGCGAACGCACGCTGGTTTACACGAAACTCAAGGATGGCAGTGTCATTGTCGCCGAAGACATCGGCTACAGCCGTGTCGCCGTCAATGATACGGTTTCGCTGTCGATCGACGGATCGCGGGTGCATCTGTTCGACGCGTCCGATCGTGCCTGGCATTGCGAGGAGGGGATCAATGGCTGAGGCGGTGGTCTCTTCGCAGGTTGGTCTGTCTTCACCCGCATTGGCGGCGAAAAAGGCGCCGCCGGCCAATATCAACGCATCGCAGTGGCGCAACGCGCTGTTCATCGCACCTTACCTTTTCTTCTTTGCCACCATGCTGGTCTTTCCGCTCATCTGGGGCATCTGGCTGAGCTTCCACAAGGCCGATACGTTCGGCGTCGGAAAGTTTGTCGGCATTGCCAATTATGTGCGGCTGTTCGGCGACAAGATCTTCCTGCAATCCGTCGGCAATACCTTCTATTTCGTGCTTCTGACGGTGCCGGTGCTGGCACTGCTGGGCCTGTTTCTGGCTTTGGCGCTCAATCGGCAGACGCGCAGCGCCGCCTTCCTGCGCACCGCCTTCTTCTCGTCCTCCGTCCTGTCCGTCACCATCGTCACGTTGATCTGGCGGATCGTGTTCATTCCTGATTTCGGCCTGCTGGCAACGGTCTATGGCTGGTTCGGCACCCCGGCGCCGGCGTTTCTTTCCAGCCCCGACCTGTCGATGATCGCCATTGCGATCGCGACGATCTGGTGGTGCATCGGCCTGCCGATGATGCTGTACCTCTCCGCCCTGCAGCAAATTCCGGGCGAGATCTACGAGGCGGCGGCGCTCGACAACGCCAATCGCTGGCAGACCTTCCGGTCGATCACGCTGCCATCGATCAAGCGGACGTTCATTCTCGTCGTGCTCATCCAGGTGGTCATGCAGTTCCAGCTGTTCGGGCAGGCGCGGCTGATGACGCAGGGCGGGCCGAACAACACGTCCAAGCCGATCGTCATGTACATTTACGACATTGCCTTCAAGCGCTGGGATCTTGGCATGGGTGCTGCCGCATCGGAGGTACTGTTCGTGCTGATCCTGATCGCCGCGATGGCGCAATACCTGCTGACGCGCAAACGGGGAGAAAACTGATGAGCAATGTCCGCTCCACCAGTATCATGGGCCGCGAGTTCGGCGACCGCCTCATGTTTGCCCTCGTCGTCGCCTTCGCGCTGATCATGCTGACCCCGGTTCTCTGGGTGATCGGCCTGTCGCTGAAGGCCAATGCCGAGCTGATGGCCGATATGAACTCGGTTTTCCGCGCGCCTTATACGCTGCTGAACTATCTCAATATCCTCGCGAACTCGTCGGTGTTCCGCTGGGTTCTGAACAGCCTCATCGTCTCGACCGGCCTGACGATCGGGACGCTGGTTCTTTGCTCGCTTGCCGGCTACGGCTTTGCGCGGCTGAATTTCCCCGGCCGCGATATCCTCTTTGTCATCGTGCTTCTCGGTCTCGCCGTGCCGGAGCAGGCGGTGCTGATCGCCCGCCATCAGATCTTCGGCATGCTGAAGCTGCACAATACCTATCAGGGGCTGATCCTGCCGGGGCTTTCGGCTCCCTTTGGCGTCTTCCTGATGACCCAGTATTTCCGCGCCATTCCAAAGGAACTCGATGAGGCGGCACTGCTCGACAATGCCAGCCGCTTCAAGATCTTCTGGAAGGTGCTTTTGCCGCTGACCGTTCCTGCCCAGGCAACGCTCGGCATCTTCACCTTTCTCTGGTCGTGGAACGATTACTTCTGGCCGCTGATCTCCGGCACGAAGAAGGAAATGTTCACGCTGACCGTTGGCATGGCCTCGACGCAGACCAATTTTGCGCAGTCGGAAGGATTGGGTTTCCTGATGGCGCAGGCCGTTTTTGCCGGTGCGCCGATCCTCATCCTCTACCTGTTCTTCCAGAAATACATCGTCACGGCCGTCTCGGGCGCCGCCGTGCGCTAGCGCCACCAGCGCTTTTGCCAATCGGTCGGAGGCGGCAGTGGTGCTGCGCCGGCTTTGAAAGACAGGCCCTTGGGAGAGGGTTTGACCGCACCAACGGAACGAAACCAACGGAGGAGACAAGCATGACACGGCATTTCAGATCATGGATGATGGCGGCGGCGTCCGTCGCGGCGCTGGTGAGCGCTTCGCCCGCCTTTGCGCAGGATGTTACCGAGATTTCGGTGCAGCGTTTCTTCGGCGCCTGCGACGCCGATTTCGCCACCAATA
Source organism: Pararhizobium polonicum (assembly GCF_001687365.1). Classification (GTDB taxonomy): domain Bacteria; phylum Pseudomonadota; class Alphaproteobacteria; order Rhizobiales; family Rhizobiaceae; genus Pararhizobium; species Pararhizobium polonicum. Next base: position 139,916 of record NZ_LGLV01000019.1, on the reverse strand, counting down.
CCGATGTCAGCAAGGCTGTCGGCGAATGCGGCATCATCACCTCGCTGATCAACAAGTTCAACGCCGACAATCCGGACATCAAGGCAACGGTGACCACGGTCGAATGGCCGGGCTACGACCAGCTGACGGCGCAGTTCGCCGCCGGCGACCCGCCGGATATCGTCACCGTGCATGAATCCGCCCTGTCGGACTACCAGTCCAAGGGTCTGCTGCTGCCGCTCGACGAGTTGCTGGCAACCGTCGGCATTTCGCCTGACAGCTTCACGGATGCCGGCCGTGGCGGCGTGACCAAGGAAGACAAGATCTACGCCCTGCCGATCGACAGCTGGACGATGCTCTACCATATCAATCTCGATCTGTTCAAACAGGCGGATCTGCTCAACGCGGATGGCACGCCGAAGCTGCCGACCAGCGTCGACGAACTCATGGCGCAGGCCGAACAGTTCAAGCAGAAGACGGGCAAGCCCTATTTCGTCCAGAACCTTGCCAACGAAGTCGCGCTCTATACCCGCAATCTCTACACCTCGCTCTTCCAGCAGGATTCGGACTTTTTCGCCGATCCGACGAAGATCAAGCTGAACACGCCGGAAGGCAAAGCCGCCGTCGAGATGTACAAGAAGATCTTCGACAATGGTTATACCACCAAGGACATGGACTATGGTGCCGCGATCCAGGCATTCCTCGCCGGCAAGGGTGGCGTGCAGCTGAACGGCACCTGGGTCATCGGCGACTACAATGCATCCGCGGCAACCGCGGGCACGGCGCTCAACAAGGGCGGCTATGCGGTCTATCCCTATCCGCAGCTCTTCGGCGGCAAGAAGGCGCAATATGCCGACGGCCACACCTGGGCCGTGTCGAACAAGGAAGACCGGACGCCGGAACAGCTCGCCGCCATCGGCAAGTTCCTGAAGTTCTTCGCCGACAACGATTTCGAATGGTCGCGCACCGGCCATCTGCCGGCGTTCAAGGCCGTGCTCGAGTCCGACGCCTTCAAGGCGCTGCCGCATCGCGACACGATCGCGCCGATTGCCACGCTCGGCACGCCGCTGCCATCCTCGGTCCAGCGCCAGTTCGCCATTCAGGACATTATCGGTGAAGAAATGGGTGCCGCAGTGTCCGGCCAGAAGGAGGTCGAGGCTGCTCTGACGGATGCCGAAAACCGCATCAACGAGTTGCTGGCCAACCTGTAGGCATTGCTAACGCCATTGCTCTGGGAGCCCGCCGCACGACACGCGGCGGGCTCTTTCGTTTTTTTTGCAGAAGAGGACGTTCCTTCAAGAAATACATAATGAAGTCAGCTTATTAGGCCGGTCATTGACAATGCTGGTGCTGCATCGCATCTGTATGCAGTGTCAATTTCAAGCAGATTTGAACCGTGAAACTCGCCAGAAAAAGAGAAGTCATCCGGTCTGGAACAACCGTCGAGCAGATGGTTCGCGCGATCGCCGATCTGATCATCACCGGTGCCTTGCGTCCCGGCGAGCGGCTGGACGAGATTTCGCTGGCAAACCGTTTCGAAGTTTCCCGCACGCCGGTTCGCGAGGCTCTCGGCCAGCTTTGCGCAATCGGTCTGGTCGGGCGGGAGCCCAACAAGAGTGCTATCGTCACCAATGTGACGCAGCAGCATCTCGCCTCGATGTTCGAGGCAATGGCAGAGCTTGAGGCGATTTGCGCGCGGCTGTCGGCCGAACGCATGACGGCGGACGAACGGCGCATGCTGGAAGCCGCCCACACAGCGTCGGCACGGCTGGTGCATCGCGGTGCCGAGGACGAATACGAGGCACACAACACCGATTTCCATACGCGCCTTTATCGCGGCGCCCATAGCGATCATCTTACCGACCTTGCCAGCCAGACCCGCGCGCGCCTTGCGCCCTTCCGGCGGGCGCAGTTCCGCATCCCGGGACGGCTGGCGAAATCCCATGAGGAGCACGGCGTCATCGTGACGGCGATCCTGCGGGCTGACGGCGTTGGCGCCGGGCAGGCGGCCTATGCGCATGTCTCGATCGTCAGCGGCGCGAGCGCTGTTTTTGCATCCGGTGCGGGTGCGGACGAGCGGAAATCGGGCGACGCAACGTCTCTGTGAATGACCTCGTACGGGCGGCAATTGCAGCTCCTGAACTGTCGAGCCACGTTGCCAGATGTCGTAATTCGGCCTAGGATCGGGGCCTGTTGCGATCCCGTCTGTCCGCCTCCTGTCTGGCAAGCGCTCCGGATGCACCGGAGTCTCGTTATCGTCGAGGCATCGGAATGTGATCAGCCCAGATGTGATGAATGTTCGGCCCGATGGCCGGGACTGCCGCGCTTTTGCGCGCCGGCCCCACAGTCTGCGTCCCTGTGTCAGGGGCATGTTTGGCCCCGCTTTTCCAGTCCTGAAACCGGAACAAATATGCGGGACGTCCGTTCCTGCCGGGTGGTGGAGGTAGAACATGTTCATACGGTTCGGATACGAGATCGGCATCAGTTGCGCTCAGCCAACGCCGATGATGACCTATCTTTCGGTCGATCGCGCCCGGCGTTCGGATGTTGTCAGCGAGCGCGGACCGATCTCCGATCCGGCCGTTCGGATGGCGGAAATCATCGATCCATTCGGCAATGCCTGCATGCGCATGGTCGTGCCCGAAGGGGGGATGCATCTGAGCTACGATGCCGTCATCAGGGACAGCGGCCGTCCGGATCCGGTCAATCTTGCCGCCGGTGCTGTTCCCGTCGAAAAGCTGCCGGCCCAGTGCCTGCCTTACCTTTCCGCCAGCCGCTATTGCGAAACCGACCGTTTCGGCGCGCTTGCCTGGCGTCAGTTCGGCGAAATCGAGCCCGGCTGGGCCCGCGTTCAGGCAATCTGCGACTATGTGCATGAACGGCTGACCTTCAGCTATGGCTACTCTTCCACCTTGCGGACTGCCATGGAAGCGCATGAAGAGAGGGCAGGGGTCTGCCGCGACTATGCCCATCTTGCCGTTACGCTCTGCCGCTGCATGAACATGCCGGCCCGCTACGTCAACGGCTATATGGGTGATATCGGCATTGCAGGAGACCCGGCTCCGATGGACTTCAATGCCTGGTTCGAAGTCTATCTGCAGGACCGGTGGTACACGTTCGATGCCCGCCACAATATTCCGCGTATCGGCCGTATCGTCGTTGCGCGCGGCTGCGATGCCGCCGATATTCCGTTGATCCAGACCTTCGGCAAGCATGAACTCACGACCTTCAAGGTCTGGACTCATGCGGAAGACAATGCCGCGCTCACCCATCCGCACAGCCAGCCGGATGTTTCGCTGCTCAGCCCCTGGTTCAGCGAGCGATGGTCCCGGCATGTGCGCGAAAGAGAGCACGGGCAGGACCATTGAGGCTCCTGCTGAGGTTCTTTTCATGGCGGTTATGCGTTGAGGACGGTTTTTTCTCTTCGGGCGCAAAATGAAGAAAATAATCTCTATAAACTTGATGGAAAATATAGGAGAAATTCAGGAGACGATACGGCAAGCAGCATATCTGCAACAACTTCAGTGGAGGACAGGATGCAAGGTTCGAAACCAGTCATGCAGAATCGCCCAGCCGCCTTTGGCGCGCAGTCCGGAACGCATTTTTCCTGGAATATGGCCGCGCAAGCCGCCGCCTTGGCCGCGGCCTTCATTTTCGTTTCCGCGCTGGTTTTCGGCGCAATCTAGGTCTTGCTGACGGCGGCATGTCGCCGTTCGAGCAGTCTTCGAAGCCCTTGAATCGAGATCGATTCAAGGGCTTCGTCTTTTCACGATGCCTGCGACAGATGTTCGTGAACCGCCAGCCATGCGCCATCCGGCTGCTTTTCGAAGACGATCGTTTCCCGTTCCCGGCTGGTGACAGCCTCGCCGCCGAATTCGGCCTGCGTTTCGACGCTGTGGCTGAAGATCGAGACATTGCCGAGCAGTTGCAGGTTGCGATCACTGGAACGGCAGGAGAGCACCCTGAAGCCGTCGCGTGTCTCCCAGAGTGCCCATTCCGCTTCATAGGCCGCGCGGTTTTTCAAAGGGCGATCGAGATTGTGGAAGATGAAGGTGGCGTCCTTCGAGAAAGCCGCGAAATATTTTTCCCGGTCATGGCGCGAAAAGGCGTCGATCAGGCTATCGGCGGCCGCAAGGACCGCATTCGTCGTGTGTTCCATCCCGGAATGTCCTGCTTCTATTGGATTTTTGGGCTGCTCATCAGCGTTGCCAGCGGCCGGTTCTGCCGGGCGACGATCTCCTTCAGCGTATCGAGCGTCATCGCCTCGTCCTTGACGAATTCGATGAACATCATGTTGAGATTGTTGAAGAACATCTGCCCGGCGGCGACCGCGTCGATACCCGGCATGATGGCGCCGCGCAGTTGCAGCTTGGCAATCAGCGTCGAGACCTGATCGCAGAGGCGGCTATCGAGTTCGGTGTAACGTTTGCTGAATGGCGTTTCCGGCTGCTGGATCGAGATCGCCATGGCGGTGCGCCACATTTCCTTGCTGAGATAGACGAGGGAATGGTTGTAATATTGCTCGATCAGCGCCTTCAGGGCGTCGCCGACCGTTGCCGGCGGCGTTTCGACAATGGACTTGCCGGCGGCCAGCACTTCCTCGACTTCCATCGAGACGGCGGCAACCAGGATATCCCCCTTGTTTTCGTAGTAATTGTAGAATGTCCCGACCGAGACTTCGGCCCGCTCGGCGATGTCTTCGATGCGGGCGCTGTCATAGCCGACCTCGCGAAAAAGGGTGGTGGCCGCTTCCAGGATGCGCCGGTTCCTGTCGGCTTTCTGTCGTGCGCGAAGCCCCGTCATTCCGGCGTTTTCCTTTTTATGAATGTCCTCAAAATTGATATTGACTTAAAAAATGAACTCATTCAATCTTTTTGTGAAGGCGCCGCAATGAGCGCTGCTACCAGAGGGCAATGCGATGATCACTTCCGTGAATGGCGCTTTCGCGCGTCGATTTTTCTCTTCCGTGGCGGCGATTTCGCTCGCCGCCGTCTCCACCGTCAGCGCGCCGGCGCCCGCCTTTGCGACGGAAGAACTGAACGCGCTGGTCTGGTGCGATCATACCGATCCGGCGCTGGTCGAGCCGTTCGAAAAGGCCAATGACGTCAAGGTCAACCTCAAGGATTACGAGGGAACCGGTGCGGCACTCTCGATCCTCGAACAGTCGCAGCCGGGCGATTGGGATGTGCTTGTGATTGACGGCGTCGACGTGCAGCGCGCCGTCGGGCTCGATCTGCTGGCGGAAATTCCAGCCGACAAACTGCCGACCGCCGATATCTTTCCGGAAGTGCGGATGGAAGCCAACAACATGAAGGACGGCAAAACCTATGCCGTCACCGAAAAATTCGGCTACAACACGATTTCCTACGACAAGACCAAGGTCGATCCGGCCGACATGAAGGACCTGTCGATCATCTGGTCCGACAAGTACAAGGGCCGTATTGCGCTCTACGACTATTACCTGCCGATGATCGGCCTTGTGGCGCTCGGCCTCGGCAAGAAGACGGCCGAGCTTTCCGACGCCGATATGCCGGCGATCACCGAAAAGCTCTCCGAGATGAAGACGGTCTCAAAGCAGGTGAGCGATGTCGTTTCCTCGCAGACCGCACTGGCGACCGGCGAGGTCGATATTCTGGTCGGCGGCGGCGAATGGATCACGGCGGCACTTTCGGGCGAAAAGCCCAATCTGGACTGGACGGTTCCCGATCAGGGTGCGGTCCGTTGGGCGCAGTCGATCGGTGTGATGAAGGCGTCGAAGAAGCAGGATCTGGCGCTGAAATTCGTCCAGTACATCGTCAGCCCCGAGGGGCAGGCGCGGCTTGCCACATCCTCCTGCTACTGGGCGATGCCGGCCAACATGAAGGCTGGCGAACACCTGACGGATGCGCAAAAAGCTGCGCTGCGCTGGAACGATCAGGCGGAATACCTGAAAAAGACCCAGCTTTATCCGATCCCGAGTGTCGAACTGGACCAGAAGATGCAGGATGCCTGGACGGATATGATGCAGCAGTAAAGTTTACTGAGGTCTGCCCCTCATCCTAGCCCTCTCCCCGCAAGCGGGGAGAGGGGACGACGGAGATTGCCGCTTGTCCCTTCTCCCCGTTTACGGGGAGAAGGTGCCCGATAGGGCGGATGAGGGGGCTATTCCAAAACCGGAGCATCACCCATGTCCACCATGACCCTCGAAGATACCGAACGCCGCAAGGCCTGGGGTTTTGTCGCTCCGGCGCTGCTGTGGACGGTTGCCTTCTTCGTCGTGCCATTCCTGTTCATGGCGGCGATGAGCCTGTGGTCGCGGCAGAGCGGCCAGATCGTCAAGGTTTGGAATCTCGACAATTACATTGCCTTCTTTGCCAAGGATTCTTTGTTCAAGGGGCTGGTGAACTCGCTTGAAATCACCCTGATCGTCACGGTGCTGTCGGTGCTTCTGGCCTATCCGCTGGCCTGGATCATTGCCGAGCGCGTGCCGAAGCGATTCCAGCGGCTGGCGCTGATCATGGCCGTGCTGCCGTTCTGGACGTCCTATGTGGTACGCTCCTATTCCTGGCTGCTGGTGCTGTCGCGCAACGGTGTGATCAACCAGACGCTGATGACGCTGGGTGTTGTCAGCGAACCGCTGGAGATCGCCAGCAACCGGACGGCCACCGTTATCGGCTTCGTACATTTCTTCGTCATGCTGCTGACGCTGACGATCTACGCCAACCTGATCCAGCTGTCGCCGAACTATCGCCGGGCGGCGGCCGATCTCGGCGCCAATGCCTTGCAGACCTTCTGGCATGTCATCCTGCCCCTGACGCTGCCGGGCATCATGACTGGCGCCTTTCTGACCTTCGTTCTCTGCATCGGTGATTATGTGACGCCGCAGATTCTCGGTGGCAACAACGAACTGGTGCTGCCGCAGATCATCATGCTGCAGCTTGGACGGCGGGCGGATTTTCCGATGGCGGCGGCGTTGTCGATTATCCTGATGCTGGCGGTGACCCTTGCCTACGTACTCTGCGCCCGCTGGCTGAAGATCGAGAGGGCATGAGATGCGCGGTACCCTGACCAGGATTGCCTCCTTCGCCTATGCCGGCCTGATCTATGGTTTTATCTTCCTGCCGGTCGCGGTGCTGGTGCTGTTCTCGTTTCAGGACGGCCGCCTGCCGGTGCCGCCGTTCAACGGCTTTTCGTTGCAGTGGTACGAGGCCGTCTTTGCCGACCGCAAATTGATGGCGGCGCTGTTCAATTCCTTCGTGGTCGCGATCATCTCCTCGCTCATTGCCTGCCTGCTCGGCTTCCTCGCGGCCTATGCGTTGGCCCGCTACAAGCTGCCGGGATCAGTGCTGCAGCGCGGCCTGCTGATTGCACCGATGACGGTGAGCTATCTGATCATCGCGCTTGGGCTTTTGACTGTACTCAACACCTTCGGCATCAAGCTGTCGCTCTGGACCGTCGGCATCGGCCATGTGGTGATCAACCTGCCGCTCTGCTTTGCCATCATCTATTCCTCGATGGGCGATCATCACATCAATATCGAGCGGGCGGCGCGCGATCTCGGTGCCAGTGATGTCAAGGTGATGGCGCTGATCACCGCGCCAATGCTGATGCCGTCGCTGCTGGCCGCTTTCTTCCTGTCGGTGACCTTCAGCTGGGACGAGTTCATCATCGCATTCCTTTTGTCGCGCTTCGACGTGACGCTGCCGGTCGAAATCTGGAGCCTGCTGCGCTCCGGCCTCAATCCGAAAACCAATGCCATCGGCTCGCTGGTCTTCCTGGTTTCCGTCGCCGTCTTGGCGGTGCTGGAACTGACCCTGTTCGGAAGGACGAAAAAATCATGACCGCTCCGGTTTCGGTTCATAACGCCACCAAGACTTTCGGCTCTTTCACCGCGCTCGATGATGTCTCGCTCGATATCAAGGCCGGCGAATTCATCGTGCTGCTTGGGCCGTCCGGCTGCGGCAAGACCACGCTGCTCTCCATTCTCGGCGGGTTTCTGTCGCCGACCAGGGGGAAGGTGACGATCGGTGGCAAGGAGATGACCAACGTCGCGCCGGCCAAGCGCCCGACGACGACGATGTTTCAGGATTACGCGCTGTTTCCGCATATGAAGCTCCGGGACAATGTCGGCTTCGGCCTGCGCATGCGCGGCATGGGAAAGACCGAGCGCGACGAAAAGGCGCTCGGCTTCCTCGATCTCGTCGGCTTGAAGGCATCGGCCGACAGGAAGCCGCACGAACTCTCCGGCGGTCAACGCCAGCGCGTCGCCTTGGCTCGGGCACTCGCCGTCGATCCCGATGTGCTGTTGCTCGACGAGCCGCTCGGTGCGCTCGATCTCAAACTGCGCCGCCAGATGCAGGATGAGCTGAAGGCGATCCAGAAGCGGGTCGGCACCACCTTCGTGCATGTGACCCACGATCAGGAAGAGGCCATGGCGATCGCCGACCGGATCGTGGTGATGAACCGGGGCCGGATCGAGGATTTCGGTCCTCCGGCCGATATTTACATGCGGCCTCGGTCGCTGTTCTCCGCAGGCTTTATGGGTGAAGTGAATTTCATTCCGGGCACGGTCAAGGCGGTGGATCAGGTCGCGGCCATTGTCGAAATTCCGTTTGGCACTGTCGGCCTTCCGATTGCAAGCTTCACCGTTTCGGCGCCCGCTGCCGGGCACGCCGTCACGCTCTGCATTCGCCCGGAACATTTCCGCCGGGCAGGGGACGCCGAAGGCCCCACCGTTTCGCTCGGGCAGGCCGAAGTGACCGGCAGTGCCTTCTTCGGCACCCATTATCGCTGCCACCTGAAACCGGCAGGGGCAGCGGACATGTCGATCGTGGCACATATGCCGCAATCCGCTGATGTGGCGGACGGCCAGATCATGCCCCTTGCCGTTACTCTCGCCGATATCGTAGCCTTGCCGAGCGGCGGGAGATAGGGATGCAACGCATCAGCGCGGACAAGTGGTATCAGGTGCGGCGTCTCGATGACGATGTCACCGCCATTTCCGAGCCGTTCATCCAGGAATTCTACCGCTGCAACATCTGGCATGTGCGCGGGCGGGACCGCGACATGCTGGTGGACAGCGGCATGGGCGTGGTTTCACTCAGGGAATACGTGCCGCTGGTGACCGGGCGGGACCTGATTGCTGTCGCCAGCCACACGCATTTCGATCATATCGGCTGCCATCATGAGTTCGAATGCCGCGCCGTTCATTCCGCCGAGGCCGATCTGCTGGCCAATCCGACGCGGCAAAATACGCTCGCCGATCCCTATGTCACCGACGATATCTTCGATGCGTTGCCGCCGGAACCCTATTGCTCGAAATGTTATGCGGTGAAAAAGGCGCCGGCGACGCGCATTCTCGAGGATGGCGACGTGATCGATCTCGGCGATCGGGTGTTCGAGGTCATCCATACGCCCGGCCACTCCCCCGGGGGGATTGCGCTTTATGAAAAGGCGACCGAAATTCTGTTCTCCGGCGATATCCTCTATGACGGTCCGCTGATCGGGGATACCTATCATTCCAACGCCGATGATTACCGCTCTTCCATGGAGCGCCTGTTGAAAATTCCCGCCCGCATCGTGCATGGCGGTCATTTTCCAAGCTTCAGCGGTGAGCGTTACCGCCAGTTGATCACCGGCTGGCTGAATGAAAAACAGAAGACGATCTGACGGGAAGGACAAGAAGCATGCTCGACAAACGCAAATTCTATATCAACGGCGAATGGGTTTCTCCGCTGGTGGCCAACGATCTCGACGTGCTGAACCCGGCAACGGAAAAGCCGGTCGCGGTGATCTCCATGGGCACTGCAGCCGATATCGACCGCGCCGTTGCCGCCGCCAAAAAGGCTTTCGTCACCTATAGCCGCACCAGCACCGTGGAGCGTCTGGCGCTTCTGGAAAAGCTGCTGGCGGTTTACAAGCGCCGCTACGAGGAGATGGCCCAGACCATCACGCTCGAGCTTGGCGCACCGCTGACCATGAGCCGCGAGCAGCAGGCGGATGTCGGCGTCGGCCATCTTCAGGGCTTCATCGATGCCTTGAAGCGCCTGCATACGCGCGAAGTCCTGCCGAACGGCGACGTTATGCTGCGTGAGCCGATCGGCGTCTGCGGCCTCATCACGCCGTGGAACTGGCCGATCAACCAGATCGCGCTGAAGGTCGTTCCGGCACTGGCGACGGGATCGACCTGCGTCCTGAAACCCTCCGAATTCACACCGCTCAATGCGCTGCTTTACGCCGAAATGGTGCATGAAGCCGGATTCCCGGCCGGCACGTTCAATCTCGTCAATGGCGATGGCCTGAATGTCGGCGCAGCCCTATCCAGGCACAGGGACGTCGACATGATGTCCTTCACCGGCTCGACCCGCGCCGGTATCGCCGTCAGCAAGGATGCTGCCGAAACGGTCAAGCGTGTGACGCTGGAGCTTGGCGGCAAGTCGCCGAACATCGTCTTCGAAGATGCCGATCTCGAAGACCGCGTCACCGGCAGCGTGCTGGATTGCTTCAACAATTCCGGCCAGTCCTGCGATGCGCCGACCCGTCTTCTGGTGCAGAAGTCGGTCTATGACAAGGCTGTCGAAATCGCCACGCGCGTGGGCAAGGAGGCCAGGGTCGGCAACCCGGCGGAAGAGGGCAGCCATATCGGGCCGCTGGTCAGCGACGTCCAGTTCGGCCGGGTGCAGGCGCTGATCGAGGCTGGTATTGCCGAAGGCGCGCGCGTGCTGGTCGGCGGTGCCGGCAAGCCGGAAGGCTTCGAGACCGGCTATTTCGTCAAGCCGACGATCTTTGCCGATGTCAACAATACCATGCGCATTGCCCGTGAAGAGGTGTTCGGCCCGGTCCTCGCCATCATGCCGTTCGAAACGGAAGAGGACGCGATCGAGATCGCCAACGATACCAATTACGGCCTTGCAGCTTACGTCCAGACCGGCGATCCGAAGCGGGCCGAACGTGTCGCTTCCCGTCTGCGGGCGGGGATGGTTCACATCAACGGCGGACCGCATCGCTACGGCAGCCCGTTCGGCGGCTACAAGCAATCCGGCAACGGCCGCGAAGGCGGCATGTTCGGGCTTGAGGATTTCCTTGAGGTGAAGACGGTTCACCGACCGGATGCGGCCTGAGATTGTTTCGCTCGATTTGAAAGTTATGCCCGCAGGCAAGATGTCTGCGGGCATTCGTTCACCAATTCTCATCATCCCATAAGGAGAAGTCGCTGTTTTGCCGCGGGGTCTTCTGATAGCTGCGATACGTTATCGCGCGGCGGCAATGTGCGGCGCAGATCTATCGGACAGTATCCCGTGTCAGACAGCGCCCTTTCATCCTCCCCACCGCGTTCGTTATCGTCCGCCAAGCGTCTTGCGCTCGTGGCGCTGTTGATTGGTGGCGTGGCGATGGGCGGGTCGCCGATTTTCGTGCGCCTGTCGGAAGTCGGGCCGATGGCGACGGCGTTCTGGCGGGTGGCGCTGGCCTTGGTGCCGGTGCTGATCTGGTCGAAAGCGACGGAAAAGACGGTCACGGATTCCCGTCCTGCCGGCTTTTCGGATTACGCCCTGCTGGTGTTGCCCGGCATCTTTCTCGCAGCCGATCTCGCCGCCTGGCACTTGGCGCTGCATATGACGTCGGTCGCCAACGCCACGTTGTTTGCCAATCTGGCACCGATCTTCGTGACGCTCGGTTCATGGCTGGTGTTCCGCGCCCATGTCAGCAGGCTGTTCATTGCCGGCCTGGCAACGGCGCTGGCGGGTATGGTGGTCCTGAAGGGAGGGCCGGGTGCGCTGGGGAATGGCGATCTGTCCGGCGACGTGACAGCGGCGGTGGCAGCGGTTTTTTACGCCGGGTACATGCTGTCGATCGGCCGGTTGCGCAGCCGCTTTTCCACCAACCGCATCATGATCTGGAGCACGGCTTCGTCGGCCGTGTGCATGTTGCCGGTCGCCTTCTTCCTCGAGCCCAGCTTCATGCCCACAGCCCTGTTCGGCTGGGGCATATTGTTCGGTCTCGCCTTCATCAGCCATGCCGGCGGCCAGGCCCTGGTCATCTATGCGCTGGCCTATCTGCCGCCGGCTTTTTCGTCGCTGACGCTGCTGTTGCAGCCGGTGGTGGCGGCATTGCTCGCCTGGCTTTTGCTGAGCGAACCTGTCGGGCTGATGCAGGCGGTCGGCGGCACGATCGTGCTTACCGGCATCCTGATCGCCCGCCGCGGCTGATCAGAGCCCCGGCAGGTTGAAGTTCGAAAGCCGCTCTTCCAGCTGCAGGATCGTCGGCGCGTCGGCATTGGCGAAGGCGAAGCGGAGATAGCCTTCCTGGCCTTCGCCGAAATAATCGCCGGGCAGGCAGACGATGCCGGCCAGCTTTGCCAGCTTTTCCGCGACGAATTCCGAGCGGATATCCGGATAGGGGTGGCGGATATAGGCGAAATAGGCGCCGATGGCCTGCAGCTTCCAGCCTTTCAGCTTGCTCATCACCTGTTTCAGCGCCTCGGCGCGCGTGGCGATCTCGGCGCGGTTGCCCGCCCGCCAGTCATCCAGCGCCGGCAACGCCTTGGCAACGGCTGCCTGGGCTGATCGGGGCGCGCAAATCTGCAGGTTGTCCATGATCTTGGCAACCTGCTCGACGACGGCCGGCCCGGCGGTGATGGCGCCAAGGCGATGGCCCGGGATGCAGAAGGACTTGGAGAAGCTGTAGAGGCAGATAAGGCTATTCTGCCAGCCCTTGACCGACATCAGTTCATGCGGGGCACCGCTGCCCTCGGTCAGAAAGTCGCGGTAGGTTTCGTCGAGGATCAGCCAGGTGCCGTTGGCGCGGCAGAGATCGAAGATCCGGCGCAGCAGAGCGGGCGGATAGACCGAGCCGGTCGGATTGTTCGGTGTGACCAGCGCCAGGGCGCGCACGCCCGGTTTCAGCGCCGAGGCGATGGCGTCGATATCCGGTAGAAAGCCGGTGCCGGCATCACAAGGGATCAGTTCGACGCCGATGCCAAGCATGGCAAGGGTTGTCTGCTGGTTGAAATAGAAGGGATTGGTCATCAGGACCGTATCGCCCGCTCCGGCGACAGCCATCGCCGCGCAGATGAAGGCCTGATTGCAGCCGGAGGTGATGTGAATGTTTTTGACGCCGATGGACGCCTTGTAGAGGCCGGACACATGGGCCGCATAGGCGGTGCGCAGGCTCAGTTCGCCTTCGATCGCGCCATAGCCCGTGAATGCCGGTGAGGCGGCGGTTTTGCTCAGCCATTTCAGCATGTCCGGATGCGCGGGGTAGCCGGGCACGGCCTGGCTGAGATCGATTAGCGGGCCACGTGCGCCGTCATAGGCCTTTGCCCAGGCAAGGACGGACGGCACAGGCGGCGGCGAGAGCTTGGCGATCAGCGGATTGAAATGCGGCATTGCAATTGTCCTGTGGTTCACGATTTTGCCCGGCGCTTCGGCGTTCTTTCGGGACGCCGGGTGCGGGCGGGGGAAGAGACGGGCTGGAAGCCATCCTTGGCGGGCAGGCGTTCCGGCGCGCTGATCTTGGGGATACGGGCGCGGATGATCGTGCGTGCCGAGGTCTGTAGCTCCGGCATGGGGTCGCTTTCAAGCGCCGAAAACAGCCAGTCGATGAAGACCTTGACGATCGGAGCGGCACGGACCTCGTTGCGGCAGGCGACATAGAAGGCGTCGTTGGCCGGCACTGTCAGGTCGAAGGGCGCGATCAGTTCGCCCTTGGCGATCAGGCTGCCGGCGGTGATGGTGTCGCCGAGCGCCACGCCCTGATTGTGCAGGGCGGCCTCGGTCGAAAGCCGGGCGTCGCTCATGAAATGCTGGCGGCCGCGCGGAATGTCGATGCCGTCGGCGGCGGCCAGCCAGGTGTTCCACTCGCGCCCGTCGTCGCCATGCAGGATGACATGATCGCGCAGGTCGCGCAGCGAACGCAGTGGCCGCATGTTGAGAAGCGTGGGGCTGACCACCGGAAACAGCTCCAGCCGGCTCCACAGCCGCGCCCAGCAATCCGGCCAGTTGCCGTCGCCATAGAGCAGGCAGATATCGACATCGCCGGAAAACAGCTTGGCCGCGTCGTTGGAGGCGATCAGGGTCAGCTGCACATCGGGGAACTGTTCGGTGAACTGGTGCAGGCGCGGGATCATCCAGAAGGACAGAAGTGCCGGCACGCAGACGATGCGCAACTCGCCGCTGGTGGTCGGCCGGGTCATGGCGGCGGTGGCGGCGGCAATGCCTTCGAAGGCATGGGTGACGGCCGGCAGCAGCAGCGCGCCCTGCGATGTCAGCTTCAGGCGCTTGCCGCCCCGCTCGAACAAGGCGGCGTTGAAGGACAGTTCCAGCGCCCGGATCTGATGGCTGATCGCGCCATGCGTGACATTGAGCTCGCGCGCCGCCGCCGACACGGACCCACGCCGGGCCGTCGCCTCGAAGGCGCGCAGGGGGTTCAACGGGGGCAGGCGGCTGGACAAGAAGCGGGCTCCGCAACGTGCAAAACGATGTTAGTTTTTCTCACATCAAACGCTATAACAATGTCAATTGATTTTCCAATCAATTTGTTTCCTAATGTGGGCAACAAAGGCAAAAGCCTGGGGAACATGCACCTGAGACCATCTTCGCCAAACGTATGCGAGGGGGCAGGTTTAGCGGCAGAAGAGTGTCAATTTTACGCTCGCAAGCCGGCTGAAGTGCAGGTCCTCCCGGCTCAACATGAGGTCAAGCGGACATGACGTGGGATGACAAGAAACTCGGCGATCTGAAGGCGAAATATGGCGCGAGCCATGGTGGCGAGATGTTCGACCCGACATTCCGCAAGGTCGCCGACAAGATCTTCTCGAAAAACGGCACGCGGCTTGCCCCCTATGCCGGCATCCCGACCTTTCTGACGGCGCCCTACATGCCGGTCGATGCCAACGAGCCTGATTTCGGCAATCTGCAGGTCGCGATCGTCGGCGTGCCGATGGATCTTGGCGTCACCAACCGTCCCGGCTCCCGCTTCGGGCCACGCGCCATGCGCACGATCGAGCGCATCGGTCCCTATAACCACGTTCTCGGTTGCGCCCCGGTGCATGACCTGCGCGTGGCCGATATCGGCGACGTGCCGTTCCAGAGCCGCTACCGGCTGGAACTCAGCCATGACGATATCGAAAAGCGCATCAACCAGATCGTCGATGCCGGCGTGGTTCCGCTGTCTGTCGGTGGCGATCATTCGATCAGCCATCCGATCCTGAAGGCTGTCGGCAAGAACCGCCCGGTGGGCATGATCCATATCGATGCCCATTGTGATACCGGCGGCGCCTTCGATCTGACCAAGTTCCATCACGGCGGTCCTTTCCGCAACGCCGTGCTCGACGGCGTGCTGGACCCGACCCGCACCATCCAGATCGGCATTCGCGGCTCGTCCGAATATCTGTGGGAGTTCTCCTACGAATCCGGCATGACCGTCATCCATGCCGAGGACGTCACCGGCATGGGCATGCCGGCAATCATCGAGAAGGCCAAGGCGATCGTCGGCGACGGCCCGACCTATCTGTCCTTCGATATCGACAGCGTCGATCCGAGCTTTGCGCCGGGCACCGGAACGCCGGAGATCGGCGGTCTCACCACCCGCGAAGTGCTCGAGCTGATCCGCGGCCTGAAGGGGCTGAACCTGGTCGGCGGCGACGTCGTCGAGGTTGCGCCGCAGTACGATTCGACCACCAATACCGCCCATGTCGGTTCGCAGGTTCTGTTCGAGATCCTCAGCCTTATGGTGTTCAGCCCGTTCGTCAACGGCAAGCGGGACTAACTTTCTTTACGCCGACGGCCCCTCATCCGGCCCCCTTTTTCAAGAAGAAGGGATATGCCGCAAACTCTGTCTCCTCCCTCTCCCCGTTTACGGGGAGAGGGTTGGGGTGAGGGGCAAAAGCCACATACTCAGCCGTGCCTATCGCAAACAAAAATCACAAAGGGGAATACAATGGCCAAACTCTCAACCTTTAAATCCGGTCTTACCGCCGCTCTCATGCTGAGCGGCGCCGTTCTCGGCTTTGCATCCGCTGCCAATGCCGATGCCATCGACGACATCACCAAGGCGGGCGTCTTGAATGTCGGCGTCTTCGCCGATTTTCCGCCCTTCTCCTCGGCCAGCGCCGATATGAGCCTGAAGGGCTATGACATCGACGTCGCGCAGGCCATCGCCGACAGCCTGAAGGTGAAGCTGGTTCCGGTGCCGGTCACCGGCCAGAACCGTATCCCGTACCTCACAGAAAAGCGCGTCGACGTACTGGTCAGTGTCGGTTACAGCAAGGAACGCGCCGAAGTCATCGATTTCGCAGCCGCCTATGCGCCTTACTACATTGCCGTGATCGGCCCGGCGGCAACGGACGTGAAAGGCAAGGAAGATCTTGCCGGCAAGAGCATCGCCGTCAACCGCGGCACGCTCGAAGACACGTCGCTGACGGAAGCAGCCCCCAAGGATGCCGACATCAAGCGTTTCGACAACTACAATTCCGTCATCCAGGCCTTCATCTCCGGCCAGACCGATCTGATGGTTGTCGGCAATGATGTCGGTGCCCAGGTTCTGGCCCGTCAGGAAGCGCTGAAGCCGGAGCAGAAGTTCCAGCTCCTGACCTCGCCGTCGCATCTGGCGCTCAACAAGGGCGAGGACCGGTTGAAAGCGGCGATCAACGATGCCGTTGCCAAGATGCTCGCCGATGGCAAGCTCAATGCCAGCTCGGAAGCATGGCTGAAGGTGCCGCTCAACCCTGAAAACCTGAAGGATTGATCCTTTGGGCTATGCGCTCGACTTCGGCTGGCTGGACGATGCGTTCCTCCTGATCGCCAATGGCGCAGCCATGACGATGTTCCTGATCGCGGTGTCGGCTGTTGCCGGCACCGTTCTCAGCATTCTGGGGGCTGCCGGACGGCGCAGCCGTCATGCCTTGCTGCGCCGGGCGATTGCCGGCTATGTCGAGCTCATCCGCAACACGCCGTTTCTGGTGCAGCTGTTCTTCATCTATTTCGGCCTGCCCAGCCTCGGCATCCGTCTCGATCCGGTCGTCGCCGCCATTCTGGCCATGACGCTGAACATGACGGCCTATACGACCGAAATCGTCGGCGCCGGTCTGGATGCCGTGCCAAAAGGGCAGAAGGAGGCAGCGCTTGCCCTTGGACTGCGGCCGCGCCAGGTGTTCGTCAAGATCGTGCTGCCGCAGGCGTTGAAGGTGATCTATCCGGCGCTGACCAGCCAGATCGTCATCATGATGCTGGAATCGGCCGTCGTTTCGCAGATCGCCGTGCGCGAACTGACCTATGAGGCCGACCTCCTGCAGGCCCGCACGTTCCGCGCCTTCGAGACCTATTTCATCGTGACGCTGGTCTATCTCGCCATGAGCATCGGCCTGCGCCGGCTGCTGGTGGCCGGTGGCAACCGCTTTCTGGCCGGAGGCGTGTCATGATCGAGTTTACCCTTTGGGATATCGTCCGAAACCTGCTTCTGGCGGCGCGCTGGACCATCCTTCTGTCGGCGGTCGCCTTTGCCGGCGGCACCATCGTCGGCCTGCTCATCCTGTTCATGCGCATTTCCAAGCGTGATTGGGTGCGGCGGTTTGCCGAATATTATATCGGCCTGTTTCAGGGGACGCCGCTTTTGATGCAGCTGTTCCTGCTGTTCTTCGGCCTGCCGCTGCTGGGCTTGCGCATCGAACCCTGGACGGCTGCCGTGCTTGGGCTGACGCTATGCGCGAGTGCCTTTCTGGCGGAAATCTGGCGCGGCGGCGTGCAGGCCGTGCCGGTTGGACAATGGGATGCGGGAAGCAGCCTGGGCCTGCATTATCTCAAGCAGTTGCGGCTGATCATCCTGCCGCAGGCCTTTGCGATGACACGGGCGCCGACGGTCGGCTTTCTGGTGCAGCTGATCAAGAGCACGGCCTTGACATCGATCATCGGATTTGAGGAACTGGTCAGGACATCGAATGCGATCAACAATGCAACCTTCGAGCCGTTCAAGGTCTACGGGTTCGTTGCGCTCATCTATTTCGCCCTGTGTTTCCCGTTGACGCGATACGCAAAGATACTGGAGCTTCGGGCTTTAAAACACTGATCAAAATGCAGTCCGGACTTGCAGTCCGGGACAAAAATTGGGAACAGACCGGGAGCCGAAAACGTGGCACCGGTAAAACAGGAGAACCATGATGACTGAATTTCTGAAACAGACCGTCGGCCGCCGCGCCGTTTTGGGTGCCGGTCTTGCCGGTGTGTCGATGCTGGCCATGCCGTCGATCCTCCGGGCGCAGGACAAGTCGCTGAAGGTCGGCGTCTATGGCGGCTACTTCAAGGATTCCTTCGACAAGAACATTTTCCCCGAGTTTACCAAGACGACGGGTATCGCCGTCGAAGCGATCGCCGAGCCGACCGGCGAAGCCTGGCTGGTGCAGCTCGACCAGGCCGCCAAGGCAGGTCAGGCCCCCGCCGACGTCTCGATGATGTCGCAGGTGGCGATGCTGAAGGGGCAGGCGACCGATCTCTGGGCGCCGCTCGACATGGCGAAGATTCCGAACGGGGCGAACCTCATCGACCGTTTCGTCAACAAGTATCCGGACGGCCGTGTTGCCGGTATCGGCGCGGTCTCCTGGTACATCACGCTGGTGACCAACACCGATGTGTACAAGGAAGCACCGACCTCCTGGGAAGCATTCTGGGATTCGGCAAATGCCGACAAGCTCGGTCTGCTGGCGCTGGTGTCCAACTCCTTCCTGCTCGAAGTGACGGCCAAGACTTTCTTCGGCGGCACCAATGCGCTGGATACGGAAGAGGGCATCCAGAAGGCGTTCGACAAGCTTGCCGAAGTCAAGCCGAACGTCCGTCTCTGGTATCGCGACGAAGCGCAGTTCGAGCAGGCGCTGAAGTCGGGCGAAATCCCGATGGGCCAGTATTACCATGACGTCACCGGTCTTGCCGCTGCCGACGGCAATCCTGTCCGTTCGACCTTCCCGAAAGAGGGCGGCATTCAGGATAGCGGCTGCTGGGCCCTGTCGCGCGCCTCGACCAAGGTCGAGGAGGCACATGTGTTCATCGACTATATGAGCCAGCCGTCGATCCAGGCGATCCTGTCGCGCAAGGTCGGCACCTCGCCGACGGTCAAGCGCGAGCTGACCGACCTGACGGATGCGGAATTCGCTGCCGTTTCGTCCGACATCGAGCCGATCATTCCGCGCTACGATCTCTACCAGACAAAGTCGGATTGGCTGAACCAGAAATGGACTGAACTGATCGTCGGCTGATTTATACCCTCCCCTTGAGGGGGAGGGTCGGCACGCAGTGCCGGGGTGGGGTGACCTCTTGCGCCAAACAATAGATCACCCCCACCCGCAGCTACGCTGCGACCTCCCCCCTCAAGGGGGAGGTAAAGGCCGCTTCGACCTCCTATGTGTTTGGAAGCGGTAAATAGACTAAATTATTTTACGCATGATGCGAAAAGACAGGAACACAATGTCAGGCCTCGTCCTCAACAACGTCACGAAGGAATTCGGGACCTTCACCGCGGTCAACAATGTCGAGCTGACGGTGCCGAACGGGAGCTTCGTCTGCATGCTCGGCCCCTCCGGCTGCGGCAAGACCACGTTGTTGCGCATGATCGCCGGTCTCGATCTGCCGACCAATGGCGCGATCAATCTTGATGGCGAGGACATCACCCGTGTTCCCACGCACAAGCGCAATCTCGGCATGGTGTTCCAGTCGCTGGCGTTGTTTCCGCATCTGACGGTCGGCGAGAATATCGCCTATCCTCTGCGCATTCGCGGCGTTGCAAAGGAAGACCAGAAGAAGCGGGTGGATGAGCTTCTGTCGATGATCCATCTCGGCGGCTATGCCGACCGGCCGGTATCCAAGCTTTCCGGCGGCCAGCGCCA
Source organism: Pararhizobium polonicum (assembly GCF_001687365.1). Taxonomy (GTDB): domain Bacteria; phylum Pseudomonadota; class Alphaproteobacteria; order Rhizobiales; family Rhizobiaceae; genus Pararhizobium; species Pararhizobium polonicum. The sequence goes on along the minus strand of NZ_LGLV01000019.1, from coordinate 120,091 downwards.
GCGCGTGGCGATTGCCCGGGCGCTGGCGATCTCGCCGAAACTTTTTCTGCTCGACGAGCCGTTGTCGGCACTCGACGCCAAGCTGCGCGAGGCGATGCAGGTGGAGTTGCGCCAGTTGCAGCAGCAGCTCGGCATCACCACCATCGTCGTCACGCACGATCAGCGCGAGGCGATGACCATGGCCGATACGGTCGTCGTCATGAAGGGCGGAGAAATCCGTCAGGCCGCATCGCCGATCGAGATCTATCGCCGGCCGGCCGATACGTTCGTTGCCGATTTCATCGGCTCGACCAATCTGTTGGAAGCCGAAGCCGACAGCACCGGCCGTGTCACCGTGCTCGGTCAGCCGGTTTCCGGTGTCTCGCTCGGGGCCGATATGCGCAAGGCGACGCTGTCAATCCGGCCGGAAGACGTGCATCTGACGGCACCGGGCGACGGCGCGCTGTCTGGTACGGTGACCTTCGTGCGTGATCTCGGCGGCACGATCGAAACCTTCGTCGATATTGCCGGGCGCCAGATTGTCGCGGTCTCGACGCCGCGCGCGCGGCCCGAAGTGACGGTCGGGCAGCCGGTTGGCGTGGTACTGCTGCCTGACGTTTGCGTGGTGCTGGCCAAATGAGACGCGAAGCCCCGCAAAAAATCGGTGACTACGGCCCGCTGTTCTTTCCGGCAACGATGCTCGTCGTCTTCTTCGTCGTGCCGTTTGCGACGATGATCGCCGTCTCGTTCTTCCAGCGTCAGCAGGGCGGTTTCTATGTTCCGGCCTTCGAGCTGTCGAACTATCAGCGTTTCCTCAGCCTGTTCTTCGCCAATGTGCTCGGCTTCTCGCTGATGCTGGCGGTCACGGTGGCGATCTGCTGCGTTCTCCTTGCCGTTCCCTTCACCTACCTGCTGACCCGCATGAGCCGCAAAGTGCAGGTCGTCTGGCTGGTGGCACTGCTATCGGTGCTGTCGCTGTCGGAGGTCATCATCGGCTTTGCCTGGTCGACGCTGTTTTCGCGCACGGCCGGGATCACCAATCTTCTGGTCATGGCCGGCATCATGAGTGAGGCGAAGGCGCTGTTGCCGAGTTTCGGCGCGGTCCTGACGGGCATGGTCTATCAGGCGTTTCCCTATACGGTGCTGGTACTCTATCCGGCACTGGTGCGGCTCGATCCGACACTGACGGAAGCAGCCCGCACGCTCGGCGCATCTCCGATCAAGGCCTTCTTCACCGTTGTCGTCCCTGCCTTGCGCAACACCATTACCGCGACGCTGATCATGGTGTTCATCTTCGCGCTCGGCTGCTACCTGCTGCCGCAGCTTCTGGGCCGGCCGCAGCACTGGACGCTGTCGGTGCTGATCACCGATCAGGCGATCTATCAGTCCAACATGCCGTTTGCCGCGGCCATGGCGGTGTTCCTGGTGCTGGTGACGCTTGGGCTCGTGGCGCTGACCATTCTTGCCGGACGCAAGGGAGAAGCCGCATGACCGGTGCGCTCAGCAAAATCTATTTCTCCCTGATCGGTCTGTTTCTGGCGCTGCCGATGATCGTCGTTCTGGGTGTGTCGGTGAATGCCAAGCAGACGCTGGCTTTCCCACCCAAGGGTTTTTCGCTGTCCTGGTACGGCGAAATCTTCCTCAATCCGGAATGGCGCAATGCGCTGCTCGCCTCGCTGACGCTGGCTCTCCTGTCGGCTGCCCTGGCGGTGGCGATCGCGCTGCCGCTCGCCTGGTTCCTGTGGCGGCGGGTCGCCCCCTGGGCCAATATCTTCCAACTTCTCGGCATTGCGCCGTTCACGCTGCCGCCGGTGATCACCGCGCTCGGACTTCTGACGTTCTGGGCGGCGACCGGCTTTTACGGTCAGCCATGGACGGCCGTCGTCAGTCACGCGATCTTCTTCGTGACATTGCCGCTGGTGACGCTCTCGCTCGGCTTTACGGCGATCGACCGTTCGCTGGTCGAGGCCGCGGCGACGATGGGGGCCGATGACCGCACGATCTTCCGGACCGTCATTCTGCCGCTGATCCTGCCCTATCTCGTCTCCGGCTATGCGTTTGCCTTCGTGCTGTCGCTCAACGAGTATATCGTTGCCTACATGACCGTCGGCTTCACCATGGAAACGCTGCCGATCAAGATCTTCAACGCGCTGCGCTACGGCTACACGCCAACCATGGCCTCGGTGACGATCCTGTTCGTGGCGACGGCGGCCATCATCTTTTCCCTTGTCGCGCGGTTCGGCGATCTGCCGAAGCTGCTCGGCGCCATGTCATCGGACGACACATGATTACGCTTGCTGCCCTGCAGATGAAATCGGAAAGCGGCGACGTCGCGGCCAATCTCGCGCGTATCGCGCAAGCGGCGAAGGACGCGGCAGCCGCAGGGGCCAGCCTGCTGATCACGCCGGAACTCGGCCTGACCGGCTATGGCGCCGGCGATATCATCCGTGATCTGGCGGAGCCTGCCGACGGTCCGCTGGTCAAGCGGCTGCAGGCGATTTCGGCGGAGACCGGCGTTGCGATCATTGCCGGCTTTGCCGAGAAGGCGGAGGGCACCGTCTTCAACAGCGCTGTCTATGTCGATGGAACTGCGGTCCCGGCCGTTTACCGCAAGTCCAATCTCTACGGCGAGTACGAGCGGGCGCTGTTCACGCCCGCAGCGCCCGGCACCGTGCTGTTTGACCATCGCGGCGTCACATGCGGCATGCTGATCTGCTACGATGTCGAGTTCCCGGAAAACGTCCGGCGGCTGGCCTTGGCGGGCGTAGATGCCGTGCTGGTGCCGACGGCGCTGCCGGCCGGCTATTCCGGCACCTTCATTGCCGATCACATGATCCAGACGCGGGCATTCGAGAATCAGGTCTTCGTTGCCTATATCAATCATTGCGGTGCGGACGAGCGCTTCACCTTCGCCGGATCGTCGCGTATCGCAGCACCTGATGGCAGCCTTCTGGCAAGTGCTGCCCCCCACGGCGAGGCGTTGATGGTCGCGGTGCTTGATCCCGTCAATTTTGATGTTTCGAAAAGCGAAAATACCTATCTGACCGACCTGACGCGCCGCGCCTGAGCGCGGCCACGGTTCGAAGCGGCCGGATTCGATTGCAAGCGCCATCGGTCGAATTGTCGTTCACAGATAGTGAACATTCTGTCCGCGTCGGGCCTCTTTATTAAACGGGCCGGGAAGCCGATATTCGCCTCATATCACCAATGGAGGCAGCCATGAGCTTGCAACTGACAGGAATTCACCACCTCACAGCGATTACCGCCAATGCACCGGAAAACCTGCGCTTCTACACGCAGACGCTTGGCATGCGCCTGGTCAAGAAGACGGTGAACCAGGACGATACCACTGCCTATCATCTGTTCTATGCCGATGGCGAAGCGACGCCGGGCACGGATCTCACCTTCTTCGACTGGCCCGTCAACCGGGAGACACGCGGCACGCACAGCGTCTCGCGCACCGGCCTTCGTGTCGGCAGCCCGGAAAGCATTGCATGGTGGAGGGCCCGGTTTGGCGAACTGAACGTCACCGCCGGCGATGTCGTCGAGATCGACGGCCGTCTGTCGCTTGATTTCGAGGACGGCGAGGGCCAGCGCTTTCGCTTGATCGATGATGGCGGGCTTGCGCCGTCGCATCCGTGGGATCGCAGCCCGGTTCCGGCCGAACACCAGATCAAGGGCCTCGGTCCGATCACCATGAGCGTGCCTGACATCACCAATACGCAGCTGGTGCTGGAGCAGGTGATGAACATGACCCGGCAGCGCCAATATCCGTCGCCGGATGGCAATGGCGAGGTGCATGTGTTCTCGATGGGCGAGGGCGGTCCTGCGGCTGAGTTGCACGTCGCGGTCCAGCCCGGCCTTCCTGCCGCCCGCCAGGGGGCCGGTGCCGTGCATCATGTCGCGTTCCGCGCGCCGGACGAGGCAGCGTTGCACGCATGGACCGAGCGTCTGCAGAGCTTCCGGCTGCCGTCGAGCGGCGAGGTCGAGCGATTTTATTTCCGTTCGCTCTATTTCCGCGAACCGAACGGCATCCTGTTCGAGATCGCCACCGATGGTCCCGGCTTTGCCGTCGACGAGCCACTGGAAACACTCGGCGAAGGGCTGTCGCTGCCGCCGTTCCTCGAGCACAAGCGCGTTCAGATCGAGGCACGGCTGAAGCCGCTGGTCTGACCTGAAACGAAAAGCCGGGAGCAGGACTTCCGGCTTTTTTGTCTGTACTTTTTCATATTTCACAGGATGCTCCCGGTCATGCAAGAAAGGACCGCCCGTATGACAAAACTGATCGGCATTTCCGGAAGCCTGAGAAAGGCGTCGTTCAACAAGGCCCTGCTGCACGCGGCGCTCCCGATGGCGCCGCAGGGCGTGAGCTTTACGATCGGAACCATCGAAGGCATTCCGCTTTACAATGCTGATGTCGAAAGGGAAGGCGTGCCGGAGGCGGTGCAGGTGCTGAAAGACCAGATCGCCGCTGCCGATGGCGTCATCCTGTTCACGCCGGAATACAACAATTCCATGCCGGGCGTTTTCAAGAATGCCATCGATTGGGTGAGTTCGTCGATGACCGGCGCACCGAATGTCTTTGCCGGGCGCTCCTTTGCGCTTGCCGGCACGTCGCCGGGGCCATTCGGGACATTGCTCAGCCAGGACGCCTGGCTTTCGGTGTTTCGCACGCTCGGCGCCGACCTCTGGTCGGGCAAGCGGCTGATGCTGCCGAAGGCGGGCTCGCTGTTCGACAAGGACGGAACCCTGATCGACGAGGACGCCAAAGCGCGGCTGAAGGTCTTCGTCGAGACTTTTGCGGCTTACGTTGCCGCGAAAACGGCTTAGCGTTTCAGGGCGTCTTCGCCTTCAGCCATTCCCGGACGGCCTGAGCATCCATGGCGCCGATCTCGTGCCCGGCTTTCAATGTGACGGTATCGAGCGTCGCCCCCGCCTTGCGGAAAAGGGTTTCGAGCGGCGGTGCATAGTGGGCATAGGGGTCCGTCTTGCCCGTCACCATCAGCACATTGGTGCCGGTCAGATCGGTTTGCGGGACGGTGTCCAATGGGTTCATCATGCGTAGCAGCGCGGCATTCTTGATCAGCCCCGGGTGCAGCAGCATGGTGGCGACCAGCATATTGGCGCCGTTCGAATAGCCGACGAAAACCATCTTTTCGCGGTCGATGCCATAGGCGGAAATGGCGCCTTCGATCATCGCGACGAAGGCTTCGGCTTCGGAGGCGATATCCTTCTGGTCGAAGGTAAACGGGGTGATCCGGCGGAAGAAGCGCGGGAACCCTTCCTCGGTGCTGCGGCCGCGAAGGCTGAGGAGCAGCGAATGCGGGGCGATCTGGCGGCCGAGTGGCAAAAGGCTGGTTTCGTTGGCGCCGCTGCCGTGCAAGAGGACGATGGTGCGGCCATCCGGGTGTTCCGGCTGATGCAGGCGGTGAATGAAGGGCAGGTCGCGCTCGGTAAAACGCTCCTCGCCGGGAAGCGCAAATTGCGGCAACATGACGAGGTTGGCTTCCAGATCGCCGCCGAAATGCTCGGGGACGAAGAGTTTCGTTCCGAGCGTCTCCTGGCTTTCGTCCACCGTCATGCCCGGCGCATCGGTGGCCAGCTCAAACAGCGTGCCGCCCGGTTCGCGGACATAGAGGGAGTAGAAATATTTCCGGTCATGGGCGGAAATCTCGCCGGCGTCTTCCGCCTCCAGCTGCATTCGGGCATTGTTTACCGCTGACATATCGGTTGCGCGAAACGCGATGTGGTCGATCGTCCCGGTGCCTGGGGCCGCCGTCCAGAATCCGGCGGCATCGCGCACGTCGATGACGTCGCCGGAGGCCGAGGTCAGCCGGCGGATCGCCTCCGTCCTCTCCGTTTCCGTATAGCCGAAATGCCGGGTCACGAAGGCCGCGGTGCCGTCTGGCGTGGCCGTCAGGATCGTTGCGCCGCGTAGCCTGCGGATTGCGTCTGCCTGCGGGATATCGGACGTGACATGAACGGCAGGGCCGGCCACGGCTTCCGTGCCGACAAGCTTGACGATGACGCCATCCGGATCCTTCAACCGGATGACGGGCTCGCCGAATTCATGTGTGGGGCCGGTTGCCGTTACACTGTAGCGCAGGGCGCGTGTGAGCCAGAAGCCGATGCTTTCCGGTGCGATGGCAAAGGCGATTTCGCTCGGCTGACCATGGCCGACGCGGCCGGGCGCACCGTCCTGCCAGACGAGAAAAGTCACCAGCGATCCCGGCGATCCGGTCTCGTCACCGTAGAGCAGATGAAGCTGCGCGGCGTCCTCGAAACCGGCCGTGCGCTTGACGAGGCGCAGGCCGAGGAAGCCGGTGTAAAAATCGACATTGGGCTGCACCTTGCGGGTGATCAGGGTGATGTGGTGGATGCCGCTGGTCATGTCATGAAACCCGTTGATTGGAATGCAGAGAAGCAGCAAACAGAGCGCTACGCCAGCGCTTCTGTGTGAACACATCGTCCACCGCATGAACGCGCGAAGGGGCACTTGCTACCGCGTTCAGCCGATCTCCGGGCGTTGCTTTGCCAGAAAAGCTTGAAGGCATCGGCGTAATCGGGATGCCAGCGCGACAGCGGCGGGCGGTTTTCGATGATGTCGCCGGCGGCCCAGAGAATGCGCTTCTCGTCGGTGGCGCGCTCGACGTCATTGTCGGGGCAGAGAATGTAGAAGTCGCCGCCTTCAAGGCTCAGCATCATGAAATCGACCGTCTCCTGCGGCGTCCATGCGCTTTCCGGCTTTTCCGTGCGGCCGTTCGCGGTCAGCCCGGTATAGACGAAGCCGGGAATCAGCAGATGGGCGGATATGGCGCAGCCGGGCGTATTGCGCAGTTCGTGCTGCAGCGCTTCGGTAAAGGCTTTGACGCCGGTTTTCGTGACATTGTAGGCGGGATCGCCCGGCGGCGTGGTGATGCCCTGCTTGGAGCCGGTGTTGATGATGAGACCGGTCTGACCGTGGGCGATCATGGCGGGTGCAAAGATGCGCGATCCGTTGATGACGCCCCAAAGATTGACCGCGAATACCTTTTCCCAGGCATCCTGCGCGCCGAATATAGAGCTTCCGGGCTGGATGCCGGCATTGTTCATCAGCACGTGCACCCGGCCGAAACGATCGACCGCGGCTTTTTCCAGTGCCTTGAGGGCATCGGTGCTGGCAACATCCGTAGGCACGGCAACAACGCTGCCGGGGCCGTGCGGGGAGACGGCCGCCGTCTCGCGCGCGGCCTTGTCCAGCTGCTCACCCGGCAGATCGGCGAGCACGACGTTCATGCCGAGGCCCGCGAACCGTTTGGCGGCGGCAAGTCCTATCCCGGACGCTGCTCCGGTTACGACCGCGACATGGTTGCTGGCAAAGGCTGGGTGATTCATCGCTGTTCCGTCTCGTTCTCAAGGGCATGATCTTCAACGGAAAACTAGGCGCCTAGCCGGGAGAAGTCCACCGGTGCTTTGCCAAGCCCCCTTGCCGGAAGAACATGAGGCCCTAATTTTCAAGGGAAATCAAAGTCCTGATTTCCCGCCCAAAACTCTCATCCGACAAAGGTACCAAATGGCCGCGCCAAAAACCCGGAACAACCGACAGACGCCGTGCGAACAATGTCCCCTGCGGGCGCTGCCGCATTTCCGCGAGTTCAAGCCGGATGAACTGGAGTTCGTTTCAAATTTCAAGACGGGCGAACTGGCGGTCGATGCGGGAACCACGATCCTGGTGGAAGGGTCGAATAGCGCGCACCTCTTCACGGTTCTTTCGGGCTGGGGCTTTCGCTACAAGATGCTGGACGATGGCCGCCGCCAGATCCTCAATTACATGATGCCAGGGGACCTTATCGGGCTGCAGGGCAGCCTCATGGGCGAGATGCAGCATTCGGTCGAGGCGCTTTCGCCCATAACGCTGTGCGTCTTCGAGCGCGACAAACTCGGCGTGCTCTATCGTAACTATCCCGACCTTGCCTACGACCTCACCTGGATCGCCGCGCAGGAAGAGCGCATCCTCGATGAAAACCTCCTGAGCATCGGACGCCGCTCGGCACTGGAGCGGGCGGCCTATCTTCTGGCTTTTCTCTACCAGCGGGCCAAGGCCAGCAATCTGTTCAAAGGTGCGCGCGTCTCGATTCCGATCACGCAGCAGCATGTGGCCGATACGCTCGGGCTTTCCATCGTCCACACCAACAAGACGCTGAAAAAGCTGGGTGAGCGCAAGCTGATTCGCTGGGCCGATCGCGGCTGCGACATTCTGGATGATGAGGGGCTGATGAAGATGGCCGGCTGGGAAGGATATCACGAAAAGAGCCGCCCCTTCATCTGAACCATGCGCGGAGATATCGCCGGGGACGTGTCTTATTTAAATGTCACTGCCCCGTTCTTGCCATACTGCTCGGGTCCAAGGGCCGCGGCTTAATGCCGCCGGACGAATTGCAGACAGGACCCTATCGTTGGCGCTTACGGAAACTTCACTTTCGATCAGGCGCGTGCTGGTGCTCGAAGACAATTTCATCATTGCCATGGAAGCCGAGGATATTTTGCGCTCCCTTGGCGTCGAACATGTCGAAATTGCCGGAAATCTGGCTGAGGCCGGTGTCCTGATCGAAGCGCAGCCCTTCGATTTTGCTCTTCTCGACGTCAATCTGGGCTCCCAGACGAGCTTCGATTTTGCCGCTCTTCTTGCTGCGCGCGGCATGCCTTTCGGCTTCGTTTCCGGTTACGGCGAGAACTCGTTCTTTCCGGCCGCGCTGCGCAAAATCCCCCACATCACCAAGCCTTTCGACGAAAGCTCGATGGCCCGCCTGCTGGCCGCCGCAACGGCTGGTCAGCCGTAATTCTCCCTGTGCCTGCCGTCGTTCAGGACGGCCCGGCCCCTGTCGGCATGTAAATTTCAACCGCAGGTTTTCTTTCTACTTGCGCAATAAACCCGTATGGTTTCTGATATATTCCCACTTGGGCAGGGAACGGATAGTTTATCGCAGTGAGCGCGGTCTGCCTGCCGACCGGCTTGTATTTGGTGCGCGTTGTGTATATTGAGGGGCCACAATAAATGGTTCGGTATAAATATCAGAACGAACGGTTGCAGATGAACAAAGAACGAAAATCCCGCTTTGGCGGGTGGTGCGCGGCATCGGTCGCGGTCCTGGTTCTGGCGTCCTGCCAGGGCGAAACCAAGCCTCCGGAAACGGGAAAAACAACGGTCCAGGTTCAGAGTGCCGACTTTGTCGATCACCAGCAGTCTGTGACGCTGACCGGCGAGGTTGTCGCCCATGTCCAGACCAATCTTTCCTTCCGCGTCAGCGGCCAGATAACCGATTGGCACGCCGACGTCGGATCGCATGTGAAGGCCGGTGATGTTCTGGCGCGCATCGATCCGAGTGAACAAAAGGCGGATGTCCAGGCTGCCGAGGCCGCGGTCCGCGCGGCGGAGGCACAGGTCAAGCAGGCTTCTTCCTCATTCGAGCGCCAGAAATCGCTGCTGGCGAAGAACTCGACCACGCAGGAGGCCTTTGATCAGGCGCAGACAGCCCTGCAGACGACGCAAGGATCGCTCGATTCCGCCAATGCGCAACTCGGCACCTCGCGCGACGCCCTGTCCTATACCGAGCTTCGGGCGGATGCCGATGGGATCGTCACCGTGCGCAACGCGGAGGCGGGCCAGGTGGTCCAGGCGGCGCAGACCATGTTCACCGTTGCCAGGGACGGTCCGCGCGACGCGATCTTCGAAGTCTATGAATCGCTGCTGTTCCAAAAGCCTTCGGAGCCGAAAATAGAACTGGCGCTGATCAGCGACCCCTCGGTCAAAACCGGAGGAACGGTCAGCGAAATCTCTCCGACGATCAATACGGCAACGGGAACCGTGCGCGTCAAGATCGCCATGGACAGCACGCCCGACCGCATGACGCTTGGCGCACCGGTGACCGGTTTTGCCCGTGGCATGCCGACGAAGCTGGTGGTCCTGCCATGGACGTCGCTTTCCGTGCTGGATGGAAAACCGGCTGTCTGGGTGGTGAATACGAAGGACAGCACGGTCAACCTGAAGCCGGTGACAGTCGGCCCTTACGAGACCGGCCGCGTGCTGATTTCCGAAGGTCTCACCAAGGGCGATAACGTTGTGGTCGATGGTGCGAAGATGTTGCGCCCCGGCCAAGTGGTTGATGTCATCAAGGAACAGGCAGAATGAACCGGATATCGCTGGCGCTGCTGCTTGCGCCACTCACGCTTGCCACGCTGGCGGGCTGCCAGAAAAAAGAGGATGAGGCGCCACCGCCGATCCGCCCCGTGCTGTCGCAAATCGTGACCCTTCAGGCGCTGCCCGGTTCCAGCTTTGCCGGCACCGTGCAGCCAAAGGTTCAAACCATCTTCGGCCCGCGCGTCACAGGCCTGCTCGTTGCCCGCGATGTCGATACGGGAGATACGGTGACCGAGGGGCAGTTGCTGGCAGCGCTCGATCCAACAGCGCTTGAACTTGCCGTGGGATCGGCCAAGGCCGATCTGGCCAATGCGGAAGCCTCGCTTGCCAATGCCCTCTCCGTCGAACGGCGGACCGAGGCGCTGTTCAAGGTCGGCACGGAAACACAGGCGTCCGTCGAAAGTGCGCAACAGACGAGCGCCAGTGCGCAGGCGTCTGTCGTGCAATCGCGCGCGGCCTTGTCGAAGGCCCAGGAACAGCTTTCCTACACGCAGATCACGGCAGCATTTGACGGCGTGGTGACGGAGACCGGCGCGGAGGTCGGACAGGTCGTCGCGGCCGGCGCCTCCGTCGTGACCGTCGCCCGGCCGGATGACAGGGATGCCGTGGTGGACGTTCCGGACGGCAATGCACTTTTGCCGGTGGGTACGCCGTTTTCGGTTTCTCTCCAGATCAATCCCGCCATGGTCGTGAACGGCAAGGTGCGCGAGATCGCGCCGGCGGCAGACGCGGCGACGCGAACGCGCCGCGTCAAGATTGCCCTGGAAAATCCGCCGGCAGGCTTCCGGCTTGGAACCACGATCACCGCCACGCAGACGGAGGCCGTCGTCGAGCGGATGATTCTGCCGGCAACCGCGATTCTTGCGCGCGACGGCAAATCCTATGTCTGGGTGGTTGCGCAGGGTGACGCAACGGTGAGCGCCCGCGAAGTGGTAACGGGGCCTGAAGTGGCCGGCAATATTGTCGTCACCTCCGGTATCGACGCCGGCATGCGCGTCATCACCGCCGGGGTACACAGTCTCAAGGAAGGCCAGAAAGTGAAAGTTGAAGACGAGGCACGCTCATGAAGAAGTTCAACCTGTCCGACTGGGCGCTCGATCATGCGTCGATGGTCTGGTATTTCATGATCGTCTTCGGCCTGCTCGGGTTCTTCTCCTATCTGAGCCTTGGCCGCGAGGAAGATCCGTCCTTTACGATCAAGACGATGACGATCTCGGCGCAGTGGCCGGGCGCCTCGGTCGAGGAGACCACCCGCCAGGTTACCGAACGCATCGAGCGTAAGCTCGAGGAACTGGAATCGCTCGACTACACCCGCAGCATCACCACGCCGGGCCAGACACTCGTCTTCGTCAATCTCAAGGATACGACGAAGGCACGCGATGTCGCCTCTATCTGGGTGACCGTTCGCAATATGATCGGCGATATCAGCGGCCAGTTCCCGTCCGGCGTCGTCGGCCCGTCGTTCAACGACCGCTTCGGCGATGTCTTCGGCAATATCTATGCCTTCACGGCGGATGGTCTCACCCAGCGGCAGTTGCGTGACTATGTCGAGACCGCACGCCGGCAGATCTTGACCGTCCCGAATATCGGCAAGGTCGATATTGTCGGCGCGCAGGACGAGGTGATCTATCTCGAATTCTCGACGCGTCAGCTCGCGGCCCTCGGGATCAATCAGAACGATGTCGTTGCCACGCTGCAGGCGCAGAATGCCATCGCGCCGTCGGGTGTGGTGCAGGCGGATGGCGAGCGCGTCAGCGTTCGCGTCAACGGCCAGTTCTCGTCCGAAGACAGCCTGAGCGCCGTCAATCTGCAGGTCAATAATCGTTTCTTCCGCCTAAGTGACATCGCCACGATTACCCGCGGCTATACCGATCCGCCCTCGGCGCTGTTCCGCTTCAACGGCGAGCCGGCCATCGGCCTTGCGATCGGCATGAAGCAGGGGGCCAATCTTCTGGAATTCGGCAAGCATGTCGAAGAGCAGATCAAACAGGTCGAGGCGGAACTGCCGGTTGGCGTCGATGTGCATCTGGTGTCCGATCAGCCGCTGATCGTCGAGGAGGCGGTGTCGGGCTTTACGCGCGGCCTTGCCGAGGCGGTGATCATCGTCCTGGCCGTCAGCTTCGTCAGCCTCGGCGTGCGCGCCGGCCTTGTCGTCGCCCTGTCTATCCCGCTGACGCTGGCCATCACCTTCGTCGTCATGTCCTATTTCGGCATCTCGCTGCAGCGTATCTCGCTCGGCGCGCTGATCATCGCGCTGGGGCTTCTGGTCGATGACGCGATGATTGCGGTTGAAATGATGGTGGCGCGGCTGGAGACGGGGGATTCTCTGCGCAAGGCGGCGACCTATGTCTATACGTCCACCGCCTTTCCGATGCTGACAGGTACCCTCGTCACCGTCGCAAGCTTCATTCCGGTCGGTCTCAACAACAGTGCTGCCGGTGAGTTCACCTTCACGCTGTTCGTCGTCATTGCCGTCTCGCTGCTGGTGTCCTGGGTCGTCGCGGTGGTTTTCGCGCCATTGCTCGGGGTTACCATCCTGCCCAAGACGATGAAGCAGCATCACGACGAGAAGGGCCGGCTGGCGCGGATATTCGCCGGTCTCCTGGTCTGGTGCATGCGCTGGAAGTGGACGACGATCGCTTTCACGGTGGCCATTTTCGCCCTGTCGCTGTTTGGCATGACCCACGTGCAGCAGCAGTTCTTCCCGTCATCCGACCGGCTTGAACTGATTGTCGACTGGTCGCTGCCGCAGAATTCCTCGATCACCGAGACCAATGCGCAGATGGCGAAGTTCGAAAAGGACAAGCTCGTCGGCAATCCCGATGTCGAGCGCTGGTCGACCTATGTCGGAGAGGGCGCCGTGCGCTTCGTCCTGTCGTTCGACGTGCAGCCGCCGGATACCTCGTTCGGCCAGACGATCATCGTCACCAAGAGCCTTGAAGTGCGCGACAAGCTGCGTGCCGATCTGCAGAAATACCTGAAGGAGACCTTCGTCGGGACCGATGCCTATGTGAAGCTCTTGGATATCGGTCCGCCGGTCGGCCGGCCCGTGCAGTACAGGGTTAGCGGACCGGATATCGGCGAGGTCCGCCAGCATGCGCTCGAACTCGGCAGTGTTCTCGGCCGCAACCCGCTGCTCGGGGATATCGTCTACGACTGGAACGAGCCGGCCCGCGTCATCAAGGTCGACGTGCTGCAGGACAAGGCCCGCCAGCTCGGGGTGACCTCGCAGGATATCGCATCGGCTCTGAACGGCATCGTTGGCGGCACCACGGTGACGCAGGTTCGCGATGATATCTATCTCATCAACGTGGTTGCCCGCGCCAAGGCATCCGAGCGGCAGTCGATCGAGACCCTGCGCGATCTGCAGCTTCCGGGAACCAACGGCAATTCCGTTCCGCTGGCAGCGGTGGCGAACTTCCGCTACGAGATGGAGCAGCCGGTCGTCTGGCGCCGGTCGCGCTTGCCGACCTTGACCGTCAAGGCCGGTATCGTCGATGCGACGCAGCCGGCGACGATCGTGGCGCAGTTGTCGAAGGATGTCTCCGCCTACACCGCAACGTTGCCGCCCGGCTACACGGTCGAGGTTGGTGGCAGCGTCGAGGAAAGCGGCAAGAGCCAGGCGCCGATTGTCGCCGTCGTGCCGTTGATGCTGTTCGTCATGGCAACGATCCTGATGATCCAGCTCCAGAGTTTCTCGCGTCTGTTCCTCGTCTTTGCGGTGGCGCCACTGGCGCTGATCGGGGTGGTGGTGGCGTTGCTATCCAGCAATTCGCCGATGGGGTTTGTCGCCATTCTCGGGATTCTGGCGCTGATCGGCATCCTCATCCGAAACTCGGTCATTCTGGTGGTGCAGATCGAACATCTGCGAGAGGAGGGGATTGCCCCCTGGCAGGCAGTGCAGGAGGCGACCGAGCATCGCATGCGGCCGATCATGCTGACGGCTGCGGCCGCCAGTCTGGCGCTGATCCCGATCTCCCGGGAAATCTTCTGGGGACCGATGGCCTACGCCATGATGGGCGGCATCATCGTCGGCACGGTGCTGACGCTGCTCTTCCTGCCGGCGCTCTATATCGCTTGGTTCCGCATCAGGCCGCCGGAAAAGACGGATGAGGTGAAGGTCGAGGGGTCGGATGCGCCCGTTCCGGATGATGCGGTGCCGGTCTAGCAAAGATGTCCCCGGGTGTGGGGTTGTGCCTGGCGCAATCCCACACCCGGGCTTTCCGCGCCCTTACAGCATGACCACCATCAGTTCGGTCTTGTCGTAACCGAAATCGAGCGGCGTGGTGCCGGTATGTTCCAGCACCAGCCAGTCGCCGGCATTGAGAAGCGCCATGCCGATGGCGCAATTGCCATAGGAGGCGGAGGCCGCGTCATTGTCGTTGACACTGGCAATGGCCGTCGTGCCGTTGACCTTGACCGCGACGGAAAAGGCGCCGGACGGATTGGCTTCGACGCCGAGGCAGACGAGATAGGGGGCCGTGACCGGGACAATCAGCCGATTGCCGCCGCCGGCGACGGAAGCGCCCAGACTGAAGCCGCCCTGGTTGATGCTCAATGCGGAAAAGCCGGTCTGGGTCCCGGATGCCGGCGTCAGCACGCCGCCGCCGCGGGTGGCGCGCACCAGCGGGCGCTGCGGCATGCGCACCTGTCCCTGTGCGGTGATGCTCAGCGCCGATGTCCAGGCGGTTCCGTCCGGACTGACCTTGACGGCGAACTCATCCGATCCGGTGAGCCCCATTTCCGCCCGGCCGGACCAGGCTGTCTGGAACAGCAGGCTGGCCGTATCGCCTGTCGCTGCCTTGTTGATCCGCACCTGATGTCCATTCCCGTCATGCGTCAGCAGCGTGGCCGCCGCCGCGACGGCGAGCCGGCTGGTGCTGTCGGCTGTGGTGTTGATACCGAGATGCGAAGGTGTGCCGATCGCGTCATAGGGCTCCCAGGCGCCGCCGTCATGAATCTTCATCCTGTCCTCGGCCAGGAACCAGCCGCGTCATCCCGCTCTCGGAGAAATGAAGGTCCAGTCGCCATCCTGTCTGAGGGCGAGCGCGCCGCTCTTGCCCGTCCATGCGCCGGTTGGCGACGCAGTGACGTCGTAGCAGGTCCCTTCCTGCGGGCCGGACGGCGGCGTCGAGAGAGATGCGGTGATGGTCAGCTGCGTCAAGGCGTCGAGACGCTGCAGCGCTTCGTTATGGGTGACGTGCTTTTGTGCCTGCGAGGGCAGGATATAGGGCAGTTCCAGGTTGATCGTCGTTTCGCTCATCGGGTGGTTCTCCTTTGCTGTCAGGAGAAGGGTACCCGTGTGGGCACGACAGGGGATGGCGGCCCGGCCACCGCCTTGCCGGCAAAGGGAAATTCCGGCTGAGCGTGCCCGCTCGTCCCCGGCCGTCAAAGGCGGTTTGGGTGCCTCAGCTCTTGCCGCGCGAGACGAAATGCGGATTGGCGAAATCCGCATCGGAGATCTGGTTGCGCTTGCCATAGGCCAGCGGGCTGCCGTCCATGGTCACTGTCTCGCCGCCGGCTGCGCGCAAAACGGCATCGCCTGCCGCCGTGTCCCATTCCATCGTCCGGCTGAGGCGTGGATAGATGTCGGCGAGGCCTTCGGCGAGAAGGCAGAATTTCAGCGAAGAGCCGATCGATTCGTAATCCGTAATGCCGTGTTCGGTGAGATAGGCGATGGTTTCCTGGCTGTTATGGGAGCGGCTGGCGAGCGCCACCAGCGTGTCGCCACGGCTGCGGCAGCCGATGATCGTCGGCGGTCCGATGTCATGCTGGCCGGAAACGACGGATTTTTTCGCCTTGTTGCGGGTGGCGGCATAGAGAATGCCGAGGGCCGGCGCATAGACGACGCCGGCAACGGGCTCGCCGTTTTCGATCAGCGCGATGTTGACGGTAAAATCGTCGTTGCGGCCGACGAATTCCTTGGTGCCGTCGAGCGGATCGACGAGGAAAAAGGACTTGCCCTCGATATCGGGGATATGGCCCGCTGCAACCGCCTCTTCGGCGACCACGGGAATATCGGGAAACGCGGCGGCAAGGCGATCGAGGATGATCTTTTCGGCGCTCTCGTCGGCATCGGTCACGGGGGAACAGTCGGCCTTGTAGCTGACCTCCGGTCCGGCATGATAGACGTCGAGGATCGCTTTCCCCGCAGCCACCGCCGCCGCTTGCAGAACGTCCAGCATCTTGCTTCCTGCGCCTTCCTGCCGTCTTCGGCCATGGCGTTCACATTTTCCCGGAGACGTTGAACGCGATCAACCGGAACACGGATTATACATCCACATTCCTTACCGGTCTTTACAAGGTTTGCGCGTCAAATTTTTCCGACTGTGCTGCATTTGGCACTGTGTCTTGGGTCGCGTTCGGATAGAGCTGCGACAGCACGGCGCGGCGCATTCGATCCGTCTTTGCCGTGGCGGTCTTTGCGCCGGTCGCCGCTTATGCAAAAGTGGCGCTGCAACAGTATGGTGAGTTGGGACTGGCATGCGCTATTCGGCATTCTCGATCGTCAAGAACGCGCTTTCGGGCAACCTCAACTGGAAGCCGGCCTGGCGCCAGCCGGAACCCAAGCCCTTCTACGATGTGATCATCGTCGGTGGCGGCGGGCATGGATTGGCGACGGCCTACTATCTCGCCAGGGAATTCGGCCTCAAGAACATCGCAGTGCTTGAAAAGGGTTATCTCGGCTCCGGCAATGTCGGCCGCAACACCACGATCGTTCGCTCCAACTACATGCTATCAGGCAACGAGCCGTTCTACGAATTTTCGATGAAGCTCTGGGAGGGCATGGAGCGCGATCTCAACTACAATGCCATGCTGTCGCAGCGCGGCGTCATCAATCTCTACCACAATGACGGCCAGCGCGACGCCTATGTCCGCCGCGGCAACGCCATGTGGATGGAGGGCGTTCCGGCCGAGCTGCTGGATCGCGCGGCATTGCAGAAGATGCTGCCTTTCCTCAATTTCGATCATGCCCGGTTTCCGATCATGGGCGGCCTGTTGCAGAAGCGTGGCGGCACGGCCCGTCATGATGCTGTTGCCTGGGGCTATGCCCGCGCCGCCGACCGGCTCGGCGTCGATCTCATCCAGAACTGCGAGGTCACTGGCATCCGGCGTGAAAACGGCGTGGTGACCGGTGTCGAGACGTCGAAGGGTTTCATCGGTTGCGGCAAGCTGGGCCTGGCGGCCGCCGGCAACACATCACGCGTCGGAGAGATGGCGGATCTGAAGCTGCCGATCGAGAGCCATGTGCTGCAGGCCTTCGTCACCGAGGGACTGAAGCCCGCCATCGACCACGTCATCACCTATGGCGCCGGACATTTCTATATTTCCCAATCGGACAAGGGCGGCCTTGTCTTCGGCGGCGAGATTGACGGCTACAATTCCTATGCCCAGCGCGGCAATCTGGCGACGGTCGAGCATGTGATGGAGGAGGGCGTGGCGATGATCCCCGGCCTGTCGCGTGTCCGCGTGCTGCGCTCCTGGGGCGGTGTCATGGATATGAGCATGGACGGCTCGCCGATCATCAGTCAGACGCCGATCGACAACCTCTATCTCAACTGCGGCTGGTGTTATGGCGGCTTCAAGGCGACGCCGGCGTCTGGCTGGTGCTTCGCCCACCTGATCGCCAAGGATGAGACCCATCCTGTCGCACGCTTCCTGCGCCTCGATCGTTTCGAACGCGGCTATCCCATCGATGAACGCGGTGCTGGTCCCCAGCCCAACCTGCATTGAGACCCTGAATGGCAAGCCTCATCCCCTGTCCGCATTGCGGCGTCCGTCCGA
This sequence comes from Pararhizobium polonicum, assembly GCF_001687365.1. Classification (GTDB taxonomy): domain Bacteria; phylum Pseudomonadota; class Alphaproteobacteria; order Rhizobiales; family Rhizobiaceae; genus Pararhizobium; species Pararhizobium polonicum. Next base: position 102,150 of record NZ_LGLV01000019.1, on the reverse strand, counting down.
AAGAAGAGTTTTCGATCCGGGGCGACGCATCGCTGGTGCGCCCGCATCCCGAGGCATCGGATGAAACCTGGCACGAATACGTCCACATCCGCACCAACCCGCGTGGGCGCTACCGCGAACATTGGCAGCATGTTGCCGGCTGCAGGCGTTGGCTTGTCGTCGAGCGCGATACGGCCACCCACACAGTTTTTTCCGTAACGGACGGGGCTGCTGCCGCGCGGGAGGAGAGCCGATGACCGCCAGTCGCCTTCCATCCGGCGGTCTGGTCGATCGCGGTAGCACATTGAGTTTCAGGTTCGACGGCCGGGTAATGAGCGGGTTTGCCGGCGATACGCTGGCATCGGCTTTGCTTGCCAACGATCAGCTTCTGATCGGCCGCAGCTTCAAGTATCACCGGCCGCGCGGCATCGTTACCGCCGGGGCGTCCGAGCCGAATGCGCTGGTCGCGATCGGTAAGGGAGCGAGCACAGATCCGAACACCAAGGCCACGGTTGCCGAGCTCTATGACGGGCTCGACGCCCGCAGCCAGAACCGCTGGCCGTCGCTGAAATACGATCTCGGCGCGATGAACGGCCTGTTGTCGCCTTTCCTTGGCGCGGGTTTTTACTACAAGACCTTCATGTGGCCGGCGTCCTTCTGGGAGAAGGTCTACGAGCCCGTCATCCGCAAGGCTGCCGGACTTGGGCGCGCGGTGCTGGAGCGCGACCCGGGCTCTTACGAGAAATGCTGGGCGCATTGCGATCTGCTGGTCGTCGGCTCCGGTCCGGCCGGGCTGATGGCGGCTCTGGTGGCCGGGCGGGCCGGATTGCGCGTCATTCTCGCCGACGAGGATTTTCGACCGGGCGGCTCGCTGCTGGCGGAAACCATACGTGTTGGTGATGCATCGCCGCAAGTTTTCGCCGAAACGTCGATTGCCGAGCTTCGGTCGCTGCCGAACGTCACCATCATGCCGCGCACCACCGTTTTCGGCTGGTATGACGACAATGTTTTCGGCGCGGTCGAGCAGGTGCAGAAGCATGTGGCGGTGCCGCAGGCCAAGCTTCCGGTGGAGCGGCTCTGGCGCATCGCCGCCAAGCGGGCGCTGCTGGCGACGGGCGCCGAGGAGCGGCCTCTGGTCTTCGGCGGCAATGACAAGCCGGGCGTGATGATGGCCGGCGCCATGCGCACCTATGCCAACCGTTTTGGCGTGGCGGCGGGCAAGTCTGTGGCGATCTTTGCCAATGGCAGCGCCGGCTATCAGGCCGCACACGATCTGACGGCCCATGGCATGGAGATCGCCGCCATCATCGACAGCCGCGCCGATGCGGCGGATGTGGCTCCCGCCGGTGTTCGCGTTATCCGGTCGGGTTCCGTCATCGATACGCAGGGGCGCCAGCGTCTGTCCGGTGTCGTCGTTGAGCGTTCGGGCTTCGAGGAAACCATTGCCTGCGATGCGATCGGCATGTCGGGCGGCTGGAACCCGGTCATTCATCTCGCCTGCCAGCGTGGCGCAAAGGCGCTGTGGTCACAGGAATTGCAGACCTTCCTGGCGCCGGATGTCGGCAATGGGCTGGTTGTCGCCGGTTCGGCGGCCGGGCACTACACTTTGGCTGCTTGTCTGGCGGACGGTGCGGCAAAGGCGGCTGCCATTGCTGCCGATCTCGGCTTTTCGGTGGCCGTCCAAGCGCTGCCGGTTGTGGGGGAGGAGGTGGATCCCTCGTTCACCGCGCTGTGGTATTCCCCGGGTGCCAAGGCGAAGGCCTTCGTCGATTTCCAGAACGATGTTCACGTCAAGAATATCGGGCTCGCCTTGCGCGAAGGCTTCGGCCATGTCGAGCATGCCAAGCGCTACACGACGAACGGCATGGCAACGGATCAGGGCAAGCTTTCCGGCATCAATGCGACAGGGCTTCTGGCTGCCATGCAGGGCATCAGCCCCGCCGATGTCGGTACCACCACCTTCCGGCCATTCTACACGCCGGTGGCTTTGGGCGCGCTGGCCGGGACGTCGCGCGATGAGCATGCAGCCCCGGTGCGCAAGTCGCCTCTCTATGGCTGGGCGGAAAAGAACGGTGCCGTCTTTGCTGAGTCCGGGCTCTGGTATCGGCCGGCTTACTTTCCCCGGCATGGCGAGAAGACCTGGCGGGAGAGCACCGACCGCGAGGTTGTGAACGTGCGCCAGAATGTCGGCCTCTGCGATGTCTCGACGCTCGGTAAAATCGAGATTTTTGGCCCGGATGCCGCCGAATTCCTCAATCGCCTCTATTGCAATCCGGTCCTGAAATTGCCGGTCGGCAAGGCGCGCTATGGGCTGATGCTGCGCGAGGACGGCATGGTCTACGACGACGGCACGGTCAGCCGCTTGTCTCCTGGACATTTCTTCGTGACGACAACGACGGCGCTGGCCGGCGGCGTCATGTCCCATATGGAATATTGCGCGCAGGTGCTCTGGCCGGACCTCAAGGTCCGTTTCTGTTCCTCGACCGATCAGTGGGCGCAGATGGCGATCGCCGGTCCGAAGGCGCGGCTGGTGGTTCAGGCGCTGGTCGAGGACGATATCTCGGACGCGGCGTTTCCGTTCCTTGCGGCCGGTATCGTTACCTTGAAGGGTGGCCTGACGGCGCGTCTGTTTCGCATTTCCTTTTCCGGCGAACTGGCCTTTGAGCTCGCGGTGCCCGCGGGCTCCGGCGCAGCTGTCGCAGATGCGATCATGGAGGAGGGCAGGGCGCACGGGATCTGCGCCTACGGCCTGGAGGCGCTGAACGTGCTGCGCATCGAAAAAGGGCATGTCACCCACGCCGAATTTGACGGCCGCGTGACACCCGACGATGCCGGCTTCGGGCGGATGGTCTCGGCGCAGAAACCGGATTTCATCGGTAAGCGGTTGTCTACGCGCTACGGTCTGACCGCTGCCGACCGGATGCAGATGGTGGGACTGAAGCCGGTGGAGGCGGACCAGCATATCCGTGCCGGGGCGCATCTGCTGCGCGAGGGCGCGAAGCCTTCGACGCTCAACGATCAGGGCTATGTCAGCTCTGCCTGCTTTTCGCCCACACTCGGCCATGACATCGCGCTCGCCTTCCTCAAATCCGGCCGCGAGCGTTATGGCGAGCGCATCGTCGTCTGGGACAAGCTCGCCGGAGCCGAGGTCGTGGCCGAGGTCTGCACCCCGGTCTTCGTCGATCCCGGCAATGCCAGATTGAATTCTTGAGGTGGAGGCGGACATGACGAAACCTTACATTTCCGGCCATGCCCTGGATGCGCGGATTCCCGTCGAATCCGGCATCCGTGCCGTCGATCATCTGGAAGTTCCGCGCGAATATGCGGTTGCACTCGTGATGGCGATGGAGGGTGAAGAGGCTGCCGTCGGCGCCGGTCTTGCGGTGGCGGGCGATGTCTCCCTGCGGTTCATCGGTCCCGGCGAATGGCTGGCACTGTCGCAGTCCGAAACGCCGGAGGAGTTGCACCGCAATCTGTCGCTGCTTCTCGCCGACAATGCCTATATTGTCGACCAGAGCGACGGCCGGGTCGTTCTCAGGCTTTCCGGCCCCAATGTCCGGCGCATCCTGGCCAAGGGCATCGGTATCGATCTGCATCCGGCCGTCTTCGAGATCGGTGCGTCGTCGAACGTTCTCTGCGGTCATATCAGTATCAATCTTTCCCGCACCGGCGAGAACGAATTCGAGCTGATCGTCATGCGCAGCTTTGCCGAATCGTTGTTCGATGATCTGCGGCTGATGGGACGCGAATTCGATCTTTCGGTCGATTTTTCCGCGCAAGGATAAAAGCGCCGTCGCGTGCCGCTTCGCCTTCTCGCCGTCGGGAAATTGGCTGGCTCGCCCGTCCGCAGGTGCGCCCACTTTTCGGTGCCAGTGGCACACGTATGCGCTTCTGGGCAGTCCGGTTTCATATTCGAGGTGAAATCGGGCGTCGGGAACAACCGTTCCTGATTATTATTTTATTCTAATATGCGCGTAGCGGACAAAAACTGCTCAAAACGAAGCCGCGAAGTGATGATTTTTTGAGTTTTCCGGCTTCGGATGCACCATTTCAAGTCAGAATGGAAAGAAATTGTCAGTCTCTCACTTTTAGGCTTCCTTTTTCTTTCTAAAGCGGTATGGAATCTGCATTGGCAAATGATGCTCAAAAAGAGCACAAAAACAAGAGATATGACCGATACGGATCATATCCGGGGGATATAGATGGAGTACTTTGTCCAGCAGCTCGTCAATGGGCTGACGCTTGGCTCAATTTACGGTTTGATAGCCATTGGCTATACAATGGTTTACGGCATTATCGGCATGGTGAACTTCGCTCACGGCGATATTTTCATGCTTGGCGGTTTCTCGGCACTGATCGTTTATCTGCTTCTGGTCTCGCTGTTTGGCGGAGTCCCGATTGCGCTGGCGCTGTTCGTCATGATCGTCGTTGCGATGCTGATGACCGGTCTGTGGAACTGGGTCATCGAGAAGATGGCTTACCGGCCGTTGCGCGGTTCGTTCCGGCTCGCGCCGCTGATCACCGCGATCGGCATGTCGATCGCGCTGTCCAATTTCATTCAGGTGACACAGGGACCGCGCAACAAGCCGATCCCGTCCCTGGTTTCGTCCGTCTATGATGTCTTCGGCATTTCGATCTCGCTGAAGCAGATCATCATCGTCACGGTCACGGCGGTGCTGCTGACGATCTTCTGGTACGTCGTCAATCACACGCCGCTTGGCCGCGCCCAGCGGGCCACCGAACAGGACCGGAAGATGGCGGCGCTGCTCGGCATCGATGTCGACAAAACGATCTCCATCACCTTCATCATGGGTGCGGCGCTCGCAGCCGTCGCCGGGACCATGTATCTGATGTATTATGGTGTCGTGGTGTTCACGGACGGCTTCACGCCCGGCGTCAAGGCGTTCACGGCGGCTGTTCTCGGCGGTATCGGTTCGCTCCCGGGTGCCGTTCTCGGCGGCCTGATGATCGGCCTGATCGAATCGCTCTGGTCTGCCTATTTCACGATTGACTACAAGGATGTCGCGACATTCTCGATCCTCGCCATCGTGCTGATTTTCAAGCCGTCCGGTATTCTCGGACGTCCGGAAGTCGAGAAGGTATAGTTTCATGACAAACACGACGTCCAACCCCGTAAGCGCCGACAGCAATCTGACGGCGCGGGCTCTGCGCGAAGGTTTTTTCGCCGGCCTCATCTCTCTCGGCCTTTTCGTTCTGTTCGTCGGTCTGAAGACCGACCAGAACATCCTCAACGAGCTTATCCTGGTCAAGCGCTGGGGTCTGCTGGCGATCTTCGTCGCTGTCGCCGCCATCGGCCGGTTCGTGGTGGTGGCCTATATCCGCCCGTTCACGGAGCGGCAGAAAGTGACCAATCTGGTTACCGGATTGCTGCCCGACAGCGTTGCGACGCGGTTCTTCAAGCTGCCGGCTTTCATTGCCGCCGTTGTCATCGCCCTGGCGCTTTTGGTGTTCGGAAGCACGATCTCGGCGTCGGTCCCGCCGACGGCCGGCGCCTATCTCTCGCTGATCCGCGGCGCTGCCATCATCTATGTGCTGGCATCGGTGTTCTTCTACTTCCGGGCCTATATCGTCGCGAATTTCAGCATGCTCGCGATCATCGCGCTCATTCTTTATCCGCCTGTCATCCTGGCGTTGACCGGCGTGCAGGGCTCGCTGAAATGGGTCGATAACTTCGGCGTCCAGATCCTTATCTATGTGATGCTGGCCTGGGGGCTGAACATCGTCGTCGGCCTCGCCGGCCTGCTCGATCTCGGCTATGTCGCCTTCTATGCCGTGGGCGCCTATTCCTACGCGCTGCTGTCGAGTTATTTCGGGCTTTCCTTCTGGATCCTGCTGCCGCTCGCGGGTATTCTGGCCGCTTTCTGGGGCATGATCCTTGGCTTCCCGGTGCTCCGGCTCAAAGGCGATTACCTTGCCATCGTGACGCTGGCCTTCGGGGAAATCATCCGTCTGGTTCTGATCAACTGGACGGCCGTGACCAAGGGAACCTTCGGGGTTTCGGGCATTCCCAAGGCCACGCTGTTCGGCATCAAGTTCGATGCCTCGAAGGATGGTTTCGCAGCGCTGATGGGGCTGCCGATATCGTCGGCCTACTACAAGATCTTTCTGTTCTATCTCATCCTGGCTCTGGCGCTGCTGACGGCCTTTGTGACCATCCGCCTGCGCCGCATGCCGATCGGCCGTGCCTGGGAAGCCCTGCGCGAGGACGAGATCGCCTGCCGGTCGCTCGGCATCAATACCGTGACGACCAAGCTGACGGCCTTTTCCATCGGCGCAATGTTCGGTGGGTTTGCCGGCTCGTTCTTTGCGGTCCGCCAGGGGTTCGTCTCGCCTGAATCCTTCGTCTTCCTGGAATCGGCCATCATTCTCGCCATCGTCGTTCTCGGCGGCATGGGCTCGCTGGTCGGCATTGCGGTTGCTGCGGTGGTGATGATCGGCGGCACGGAACTGCTGCGCGAAATGACCCTTCTCAAGCAGATTTTCGGGGAGGACTTCACTCCGGAACTCTACCGCATGCTGCTCTTCGGCATTGCCATGGTCGTCGTCATGGTCTGGAAACCGCGTGGATTCGTCGGCTCTCGAGAACCGACAGCCTTCCTCTACGAACGCAAGAACGTTTCCGGCAGCTTTACCAAGGAAGGGCACGGCTGATGGCCCTTGAGACAAACACGATGACGAGTGACACAATCCTGAAAGTCGAGCATCTGTCGATGCGCTTCGGCGGACTGATGGCCATCAACGACCTGTCGTTCGAGGCCAAGCGCGGCGACATCACGGCGCTGATCGGCCCGAACGGCGCCGGCAAGACGACGGTCTTCAACTGCATCACCGGCTTTTACAAGCCGACGATGGGCATGATCTCGCTCAACCGTAAAGGCGGCCAGGTGCATCTGTTGGAACGGATGACCGATTTCGAGATCACCCGCGATGCGAAAGTGGCCCGTACCTTCCAGAACATCCGGCTGTTTTCCGGCCTGACCGTTCTGGAGAACCTGCTGGTTGCGCAGCACAACAAGCTGATGCTCGCCTCGGGCTATACCATTCTCGGGCTGCTCGGTTTTCCGACCTACAAGCGCGCGGTCGGAGAATCGATCGAAGTGGCCAAATACTGGCTGGAGAAGGCAAGCCTTCTCGACCGCGCGGACGATCCGGCCGGTGATCTTCCCTATGGTGCGCAGCGCCGCCTGGAAATTGCCCGCGCCATGTGCACGGGACCGGAATTCCTGTGCCTGGACGAGCCGGCTGCCGGTCTCAACCCGCGTGAGTCCCTCGCGCTCAACGAGTTGCTGCGCGGCATCCGTCAGGATACCGGCACGTCGATCCTGCTGATTGAGCATGACATGTCCGTCGTCATGGAAATTTCCGACCATGTCGTCGTCTTGGAATACGGCCAGAAGATTTCGGATGGCACGCCGGACCACGTGAAGAACGATCCGAAGGTGATTGCCGCCTATCTCGGTGTCGAGGATGATGAGGTCGAAGACGTGATTGCCGAAGTCGAAGGCGAAACGGGGGGAGCGCACTGATGAGCGACACGCTTCTCCAGGTAAAGGCCGTTGAAACATACTACGGCAACATCCGGGCGCTTGGCGGCGTCGATGTCGAGGTCAACAAGGGTGAAATCGTCTGCATGATCGGTGCCAACGGCGCCGGCAAGTCGACCCTGATGATGACCATCTGCGGCAGCCCGCAGGCCCGTACCGGCTCGGTCATTTTCGACGGCCAGGACATTACCCATATGCCGACGCACGAGATTGCCCGGCTGCGGATCGCGCAGTCTCCGGAAGGCCGCCGGATCTTCCCGCGCATGACCGTCTATGAAAACCTTCAGATGGGCGCCAGCCTCGATAATCTGAAATATTTCAACGAGGATGTTGAAAAGATCTTCACGTTGTTTCCGCGGCTGAAGGAACGTCAGGCGCAGCGTGGCGGCACACTTTCGGGCGGCGAGCAGCAGATGCTGTCGATTGGCCGTGCGCTGATGGCCCGCCCGAAGCTGTTGCTTCTCGACGAGCCGTCGCTGGGTCTGGCGCCGCTGATCGTCAAGCAGATCTTCGCGGCGATCAAGGTTCTCAACAAGGAGCAGGGGCTGACCGTGTTCCTGGTCGAGCAGAACGCCTTTGCCGCATTGAAACTGTCGGATCGCGGCTATGTCATGGTCAACGGCAAGGTGACCATGAGCGGCAGCGGCAAGGAACTGCTGGCCAATCCGGAAGTTCGCGCCGCCTATCTGGAAGGCGGCCATCATTGATGGTGGTTCCGCATGCGGTATCCGGACGGTTTGGTCCGGATGCACGGCGGCGGTGCAAATTCAAAGTTTTGGCGCGTTGCCGCACGTCCGGCTGGACGCGGGACGCTCTAAAGGGGAGCAACTAGGATGCAAGGCATTCTCTACGAAGAACCATCCATTCTGAACTTCATACTGATCACGGTGGTGATGGGCGGCTGGACCGCGTGGCGTACCGGAAAGAGCGCTGCCGAAGGCTGGAAGAACTATTCGGTGCTGATCATCTATACGCTGCTTCTGGGCGTTGCGATCCGCTTCATCCACCATGCGCTGTTCAACGGCACGATGTTGACTTTGCAGTATTATATCGTGGACACGATCGTACTTTTGTTGTTTGCTTTTGCCGGTTATCGCTACTACCGTACGAAGCAGATGACCAACAATTACTACTGGCTGTACGAGAAGGCATCGCCCTTTTCCTGGAAGGCCAAATAAGAGGGAACCCCGCGGCGGCGTGTTCAGCGCCAAGGCGGACATAAGAACACCGGCGCGATTAAGGTGGGTATCGTGACTGGTTTTAAAAAGGCACCCGCTCAATTTTTTGGGAGTAACAAGATGAAAAAGTCACTTTTGTCAGCTGTTGCGCTGACTGCAATGGTCGCTTTCAGCGGCACTGCATGGGCTGACCTGCTGGTTGGTGTTGCTGGCCCGCTGACCGGCCCGAACGCAGCTTTCGGCGCACAGCTCCAGAAGGGTGCCGAGCAGGCCGCAGCTGACATCAACGCTGCCGGCGGCATCAACGGCGAGCAGATCAAGATCGTGCTCGGCGACGACGTTTCCGACCCGAAGCAGGGCGTTTCCGTTGCCAACAAATTCGTTGCTGACGGCGTCAAGTTCGTCATCGGCCACTTCAACTCCGGCGTTTCGATCCCGGCTTCGGAAGTCTATGCCGAAAACGGCATCTTGCAGATCACGCCTGCCTCCACCAACCCGGTCTTCACCGAACGGGGCCTGTGGAACACCTTCCGTACCTGCGGCCGTGACGACCAGCAGGGCGCCGTTGCCGGTGCCTACATCGCTGCAAACTTCAAGGACGGCAAGGTTGCCGTCGTTCACGACAAGACACCTTACGGCCAGGGCCTTGCTGACCTGACCAAGGCTGCCATGAACGAAGCCGGCGTCAAGGAAGTCGTTTACGAAGGTATCACGGCTGGCGACAAGGACTTCTCGGCACTGATCGCCAAGATGAAGGAAGCCGGCGTAACGCTGGTTTACTACGGCGGTCTGCACACGGAAGCCGGTCTCATCATGCGCCAGATGGCTGACCAGGGCCTGAAGGCGACCCTGATGTCTGGCGACGGTATCGTTTCGAACGAACTGGCTTCGATCGCTGGCGATGCTGTCAACGGCACGCTGATGACGTTTGCTCCGGATCCGCGCAAGAACCCGGCTGCAAAGGAACTGGTGGAAAAGTTCCGTGCTAACGGCTTTGAGCCGGAAGCCTACACGCTCTACTCCTATGCTGCTCTGCAGGTCATCGCTGAAGCTGCCAAGACCACCGGCGGCAACGACCCGCAGGCTGTTGCCGAGAACATCAAGGGCAAGGGTCCGTTCAAGACCGTCATCGGCGACTTCGGCTATGACGAAAAGGGCGACATCACCCGTCCGGACTACGTCATGTACACCTGGAAGAAGGGTGAAGACGGCAAGTTCAGCTACTTCGAAAACGAATAATCGTTTTCGGCATAGCGCCGATTGGTCCTTCTGGATCGCGAAAGGCCCGGCATTGCCGGGTCTTTTTGCGTTTTTCATCCGGGCATTGGTTCGGGGGCGGGAACCGGCGAATCGCGGAGAGTAGGGTCTCGATTTTCAGCATGCTCAACTTTTGATTGCTTCTATGTAGAAATACATCCGGTTGGCCTTGGCGGCCAATTGCTCATCGCCGAGAATCGGCAGATAGTGATTTCCCATAAGGCAGGCGTTGCGTCGCCTAAACTGTGTGCCGGCGGCGCCATGCCAAGGAACGGAGACAGGATCCCGAAGAGGATCGTGCCGATGTCGGCGCCGGCGGAAATGACCGGGCGTCAGCCGATATGCGGGAAGAAATGCTTGAAGGGCGGGAACAGAGTGGTCCCAAACCAGGAGTTCTTCATGCGCTCGTCAAAGGTCATCTTCCCCCCAATCGCCGATGAACGTGCTTCGACTGCAATCCCCTTGATGCGGCAAGGGAGATCGTCTCTCGCCTGGCTGCTACCGCCGCTGATCGCGGCCTGCTTGTGGCCTGTGATGGTCAGGGCGCATGACGCGCCCTCGGGCTGGAGCTATCCGTTTTCCTGCTGCTCTAACCTGGATTGCCGGCCGGTGGCGACCAAGGCGATCAGCGAGAAACCGCAGGGCTATGTGATCAATATCACAGGCGAGGTCGTGCCCTATGCGGACAAGCGCATCAGGGTCTCGCCGGACGGTGAATTTCACTGGTGTTCGGTGGCGGGCAAGGATTCAAGCCGGACCCTTTGCCTCTTCGTGCCGCCGCACTCCTATTGAGTTGATCGCTCATACCTCGTGCAGGGCGTTCGCGGCCTTGACGGCGGCGGAGGCACGGTTTTCGACACCGAGTTTGACGTAGATCTGCTCCAAGTGCTTGTTGACCGTGCGGGCGCTGAGGCCGAGGATTTCGCCGATGTCGCGGTTGGATTTGCCCTTGGCGATCCACAGCAGCACCTGGGCCTCGCGCACCGTCAGCGAAAAGCTCTGCCGGAGGATTTCGTCGTCGCTGGTCTGGCTGACACCGGTGAGCCGGAACAGGAATTCATCGCCGCCGATGGCGCCGAGATAGGCAAGCTGCAGCACAGGCTGACCGTTCTGATGGATCATCAGCGGGCCGTCCCTGGAGACGCCGTGTTTCTCGCGCTCCTGCAGCCATTTGCTGATGTGGACGGCAAGCGTATCCAGCCCGTCGTCGCGCCCGGTGGCGGCATTGACCAGACGGGTCGCCTGCGGCGTCGACCACTGGATGGTGCCATTGCTGCGCACGGCAAGCAGGTGGCGCCCGGCGGCGTCCAGCGCCACGCGCGCACTTTGCGCCGAGCGTGCATTGGCAAGGTGCACGCGGATGCGGGCGCGCAGTTCGTCGATATTGATCGGCTTGGAAAGATAGTCGACGCCACCGGATTCCAGCGCATGGACGATATGTTCGGTTTCGGTCAGCCCGGTCATGAAGATCACCGGAACCTGCGCCACCGCCGGATTGGTCTTCAGCGTCCGGCAGGTGTCGAAGCCGTCCATGCCCGGCATGACGGCGTCCATGAGGATGACGTCGGGTGTAATGCGGTCGACGACGTTGATCGCCGCCTTGCCGGAAGTGGCGATCAACACGGAAAATCCGGATTGCTCCAGGGCATCGGTAAGGAACCCGAGCGTTTCGGGACTATCATCCACGATGAGCACGATGTCGCGCGGATGCACGGTTTCATTCACCAGCCGGTCTCCCCTGTTTGTTGATGTTCTGCAGGAAGTCGGCATAGCCGGCAAGATCGAAAGCCTGAACGTAGGTCTTGACCGCCTCGGTAAACGGCTGATTTTCCTCCTGACGCGCGAGATCGGCGAGCTTGGCCTCGATGCCGCGGACATAGCCGATTTCGCCGAGCCGGATCAGCTCCTCGACATGGGCGACGCCGGGGGTCTTTACCGCGCCCGTGGGCTTCGGCTTCGGTGGCGGTTGTAGGACCGTGTCGCTGTAGACCCATTCGAGGGCCAGATGAACCGCCAGCTTGTCGTGCAGTTGGCGGATATCGAAGGGCTTGGCAAGCGTATCGTTGTGGCCGGTATGGGTGTCGGCCGCCGTGCCGTCGCCGATATTGGCCGAAAGCATGATGATCGGCGCCGTCTGCTCGTGATCGCGCAGCCGCGTGACCAGCTGCCAGCCGCTCATGCCGGGCATCGAGATGTCGATCAGGAAAAGATCGGGCTTGATGCCCTCGATCAGCGTCAGGCATTCCGTGCCGCCCGCGGCCGTCAGGACGACGAAATCGAGCGGCATCAGTACCTCGCGCATCAGGTCGCGATGGTCCTCGTTGTCATCGACGACGACGATGGTCCGGCGTGGACCGGCATAACCGGCGATCTTGCGCACCGAGGGCAGGGAGGCCGTCGGACGGGCAATCGCCGACAGCATCAGCCGGACGCGAAACGTCGAGCCCTTGTCGCGCTCGCTGCTGACGTTGATCTCGCCGCCGAGCGTCTGGGTCAGAAGCTGCGTAATGGTGAGCCCCAGTCCGAGCCCAGGCATCGGCCGGATATGCTCGGCCTCGCCGCGCTGGAACGGCTCGAAGATGCGCGGCAGGTCCGTCTCCGAGATGCCGCGGCCCGTATCGGAGACCGTGAACGTCGCCACCTGGCTGCGATAGGCGACATCGAAGCGGATCGTCCCGGTATCGGTGAACTTGATCGCGTTGGAGAGCAGATTGACGAGAATCTGGCGCAGGCGCTTTTCGTCGGTGCGGACATATTGCGGCAGGCTGCTGGCCCGCTCGTGTTCGAAGACCAGACCCTTGGCCTGCGCCTGCGGCCGGAACATGTCGGCGATCTGGTCGAGGAAATCCTGGATGTTGATCTCGTTGGAATAGACCTGCAGGCGGCCGGCCTCGATCTTGGAAATATCCAGCAGCCCGTCGATCAGGCCGGAGAGATGATCGGCACTGCGCTTGATGACCTTGATGGCCGACTGGCGCGGTGCGGGAATGGTCTCGTCGCGCTCGAGGATCTGGGCATAGCCGAGGACGGCGTTGAGTGGCGTGCGCAGTTCGTGGCTCAAGCCTACGACATAGCGGCTCTTGGCGCGGTTGGCCGCTTCCGCCGTTTCCTTGGCATATTGCAGGGCGGCGTCGGTCTTCTTGTGGGCGGCGATTTCCTTCAGGAGCAATGTGTTCTGGCGCGAGGATTCTTCTTCGGCCACCAGCCGGCTGTCATGGGCAAGCACATAGAACCAGCAGACGACGCCGGTGACCACCGCAAAGACGAAGAACACCACACCGACGGTCCGGTTGATCACCGAAGCCGTCTCCGGCGAGGCCGTGCCGGTCTGATGCGCGATCATCGCCAGGATGGCGCCGATGCCGGCGATGGAAAGGACAACGGCGATCCCGTATCGGCCAAGGCGGGTGGAGAGTGTTTCGGTTACCTTCTGCGGCAGCAGGGTCTTGGCAACGACGGCGGCCTGGTAGTTGAAGCTTGCATGCGGCTTGCACATGTCGTGGCAGCGGCTGTCGAGCGAGCAGCAGAGCGAGCAGATCGGTGCCGAATAGGCCGGGCACCAGGCCATGTCTTCCGGCTCGAACGGATGCTCGCAGATCGAACAGGTCACAGTCGAAAGGTTCTTCCAGCTCTGGCGCGGCTTGCGGGCGAGGTAATATTTACCCTTGGTGCCCCAGGCGATGGCAGGGGAGACGATGAAGGCGGTGATCAGCGCGATATAGGGAGCCAGGGACGCCGCCAGGGCGCCGAGCAGGCCGAAATGGGCGATGAGCGCAATCAGTGCCGATGCGGTCATCGCACCGACGCCGACCGGATTGATATCGTAGAGATGGGCGCGTTTGAACTCGATGTTGGGTGGGGCAAGACCGAGCGGCTTGTTGATGAACAGGTCGGCCGAGATCGTGCAGAGCCAGGACATGGCGATGATCGAGAAGATGCCGAGCGTTTCCTCCAGCAGCTTGTAGATGCCAAGCTCCATCAACAGCAGCGCGATCGCCACGTTGAACATCAGCCAGACGACACGGCCGGGATGGCTGTGGGTGAGGCGCGAGAAGAAGTTGGACCAGGCAAGCGAGCCGGCATAGGCATTCATCACGTTGATCTTTAGCTGCGACACGACCACGAAGGCGGCCATCAGCAGCAGGGCCGCGTTGTGCCACGGGATCATGTAGCCGAAGGCGGTCAGGTACATATGCGCGGGGTCGGCGGCATCTTCGACCGGGACGCCGGCGCTGAGGCACAGGACGACGAGGAAGGAGCCGGCCAGCAGCTTCGGAGCGCCAACGATCACCCAGCCGGCACCAGCGAGGAACACGGCGAAACGATGCCGCAGCTTGCGTTGGCCTTCCGGCGGCAGGAAGCGCAGAAAATCCACCTGCTCGCCGATCTGCGCCATCAGGGCAAGGATGACGGCGGAGGCGGCACCGAATTCGACGAGCGAAAACGGCGCGAAGGAGCCGGGTGCGCCGGCTGCCTTATGGGCGCCGGGGAAGGCGAGCCAGAGGTCGAACTTGCTCCAGTCGGCCAGCGCAATGAAGATGAAGGGCGCGATGTTGAGAATGATCCAGAAAGGCTGGGTCATCAGCTGGAACTTGCTGATCAGCCGCACGCCGTGAGTCACCAGCGGGATGACCATCACGGCGCTGATGATATAGCCGATCCAGACGGGGATGCCGAGCGCCAGTTCCAGCGCCGCCGACATGATCGAAGCCTCGATGGCAAACAGCATGAAGGTGAAACTGGCATAGATCAGCGAGGTGATCGTCGAGCCGATATAGCCGAAGCTGGCCCCACGGGTGAGCAGGTCGATATCGACGCCGTGGCGGATGGCATAACGGCTGATCGGCAGGCCGACGCCAAGCATGACGAGGCTGGCGGCAAGGATGGCGATGATGGCATTGGTGGTGCCGTAGGAGAGCGTGATGGCACCGCCGATCGCCTCCAGCGCCAGGAAGGAGATTGCCCCGATCGCCGTCTGCGAGATGCGCTGCGACGAGAACTGCCGGGCGCTCTTGGCGGTGAAGCGCAGCGCGTAGTCTTCCAGCGTCTGGTTGGCGACCCAGCGATTATATTCGCGCCGGACCGGAATGATGCGCTGGCGTGCTGTCATCTGCTGCGTGCGTTTCCCTTGGGTCCCTGACAAGCGGCATTTTTTGGGCCGCAACAAAGTCGTAACACAGAAAATCGCGATCCTTAAGTGTGCTGCATTGCACACTTCGCCCCGGTGTCTACGTCAATTGACGTATACAGAATTGCCCGTCCCCGGCGGATAGTTCGTTGACGAACGGTAAAGGTCTCCCAAGAGCCGTCGTCAAAAGAACGAGAGGGGTTCACAATGAAAATCAAATCTCATGTCATGAGCGCGTTCCTGGCTGGTGCACTGGCCACGACGGCATTCTCCAGCGTCTATGCCGCCGAAGACACGATCAAGGTCGGTGTGCTGCATTCGCTTTCCGGTACCATGGCGATCTCCGAGACGACGCTCAAGGACGCCATGCTGATGCTCATCGAAGAGCAGAACAAGAAGGGCGGCCTTCTCGGCAAGAAGCTCGAGGCTGTCGTCGTCGATCCGGCCTCCGACTGGCCGCTGTTTGCTGAAAAAGCCCGCGAATTGATCTCTGTCGATAAGGTCGCTGCCGTCTTCGGTTGCTGGACATCCTCGTCGCGCAAGTCGGTCCTGCCGGTTTTCGAAGAGCTGAATTCGATCCTGTTCTACCCGGTCCAGTATGAGGGTGAGGAATCCTCGCGCAACATCTTCTACACCGGTGCCGCGCCAAACCAGCAGGCCATTCCGGCTGTCGACTACCTGATGAACACCGAAGGCGTCGAGCGCTTCGTGCTTGAAGGCACCGACTACGTCTATCCGCGCACGACCAACAAGATTCTCGAAGCCTATCTGATTGCCAAGGGCATTCCGAAGGAAGACATCCTGATCAACTATACGCCGTTCGGCTTCTCCGACTGGCAGACGGAAGTCGCCAAGATCAAGGAATTCGGCTCGGCCGGCAAGAAGACCGCCGTCGTCTCGACCATCAACGGCGATGCCAACGTTCCGTTCTACAAGGAACTGGGCAACAAGGGCATCAAGGCAACCGACATCCCGGTCGTCGCCTTCTCGGTCGGTGAAGAAGAGCTTGCCGGTCTCGATACCAAGCCGCTGGTCGGCCATCTGGCCGCCTGGAACTACTTCCAGTCCGTCGACGCGCCTGCGAATGCCGAATTCATCAAGCAGTGGCACGCGTTCACCAAGAACGACAAGCGTGTGACCAACGATCCGATGGAGGCCGCCTATATCGGCTTCAACGCCTGGGTGAAGGCCGTCGAAGCTGCCGGCACCACCGACACAGACGCCGTTCTCGACACCATCATCGGCACGAGCGTTCCGAACCTTTCCGGCGGATATTCCACCGTCATGCCGAACCACCACATCACCAAGCCGGTGCTGATCGGTGAAATCCAGGCGGACGGCCAGTTCGAAATCGTTCAGCAGACACCTCAGGTTGTCGGTGACGAATGGTCCGACTACCTACCCGACTCGAAAGACCTGATCTCCGACTGGCGCAAGCCGATGTCCTGCGGCAACTTCAACGTTGCAACGGGCAAGTGCGGCGGCAAGGGCTCCTGATTTCATCAAGGCCAATATAATCCGGAAACGGCTTCGGAGCCGTTTCCCCCAAATCATACGGATACAGTGCGACGTAGCATCAATACCCTCCGTTCAGGTCTCCCATCTGGACGGAGGACAGTCCTTGCCTCGCCGGGTGTCTGGCATGTTTTCTGCATGGTGAAGGCCAGGGGTACGGCTCGGGATGCCAACCCTGTCCGATCTGGTCGTCGGACGAGCGGATTGCGGAAATCTTAAGCAACAGCGCCGGCATCAAGCGTTTTTCAGGCAATGCGCGGCTGCCCAAGCCAACGGAACAAGAAGAGCTCATGTATCGCGCCATCCAGACCTTCCTTGTCGCTCTCTGCCTGCTGGTCAGTTGCCTTGCAACGGGCCTGCGCGCCCAGGAGGATATCCGCCCGCTGGTCGATGCGCTCGGCGCCACCAGTTTTCCGCAGAAGATCGAGGCCGTCAAAGCGCTCGCCGCGTCGGGCAATCCGAAGGTTGCCGATATCCTGCAAAATCTCACCGACGGTAAACTCTACGCGCCGAAGGCCGGCGGCCCGGTCTATCTCGAAGGTCCGGCGGATGGTGCCTATATCGATGTCCTGACCGGCGCGGCCGCAGTCGATGTTCCCGGCAACCTTGCCAAGATCAGGCTGAACAATGGCTTGCGTGGCGCGATCGGCGCGGCGCTGAGCCAGCTGACACTTTTAAGCCCGGACCGTTCCGCCCGTCTGGCTGCGTCGCAGGACCTGCTGAAAGATGCCAACCCGAACAATCTGGACCTTTTGAACTCTGCCCTCGCGCAGGAAAAGGACGCCGAGATCAAGGCGACGATGGAAGCGGCGCGCGCCGTCATCCTGCTCAAGACCGATGCCAGTGCAGAAGACAAAAAGGCCGCCATCGACATGATCGCCGCGCGCGGAAACCGCGATGCGCTGACGATCCTGACCGCGGCCATGGACAATGCGCCGGATGCGTTGAAGCCGGCCATCGAACAGAACATCAGCTCCATCAAAAACAGCCTCGCCCTATGGGACGTGGCGCAGAACGTCTGGTACGGCCTGTCGCTCGGCTCGGTGCTGTTGCTTGCCGCCATCGGGCTTGCCATCACCTTCGGCGTCATGGGCATCATCAACATGGCGCATGGCGAAATGGTCATGCTCGGCGCCTACACCACCTATGTCGTGCAGCAGACGGTCGCTTCGGTGGCGCCCGGAATAGCCGATTATTCGCTGGCCTTCGCGGTTCCCGCTGCCTTCCTGTTTACCGGTCTGGTCGGAGTCTGCATCGAGCGCAGCGTCATCCGCTGGCTTTACGGCAGGCCGCTGGAAACGCTGCTCGCCACCTGGGGCATCTCGCTCATCCTGCAGCAGGCGATCCGCACGATCTTCGGGCCGACCAACCGCCAGGTCGACAATCCAAGCTGGATGTCGGGCGCCTTCGAGTTCGGTGGCCTTGCCATCACCTATAACCGCATGTGGATCATCGTCTTTTCGCTCGGTGTCTTCGTCGCGCTGCTGCTGCTGCTCAAGCGATCGAAATTCGGTCTTCAGATGCGGGCCGTGACGCAGAACCGCCGCATGGCATCGTCCATGGGTATTCGCACCCCTTGGGTCGATGCGCTGACTTTCGGTCTCGGTTCCGGCATTGCCGGAATGGCCGGTGTGGCGTTGAGCCAGATCGACAATGTCTCGCCCAATCTCGGACAGAACTATATCATCGACAGTTTCATGGTCGTGGTCTTCGGTGGGGTCGGCAATCTCTGGGGGACGCTGGTCGGCGCTTTGACGCTCGGCATCGCCAACAAGTTCCTCGAGCCCTATGCCGGTGCGGTGCTGGGCAAGATCCTTATCCTCGTCTTCATCATTCTTTTCATCCAGCGGCGGCCACGCGGCCTGTTCGCGCTCAAGGGAAGGGCGGTCGAACAATGATCACGCAAATGCTTTTCAGCCGGCACGAGAAGAAAACCATCTGGGCGGTGTTCCTGATCCTGCTTGCCGCTGCCCTGGTGCCGCTCGCCAATCTGCTGATCCCGGAAGGCAGCGCGTTTCATGTCCCCGGCTATCTGGTGCCGCTGCTCGGCAAGTACCTGTGTTATGCCCTTCTGGCCTTGGCGCTCGATCTGGTCTGGGGTTACTGCGGCATTCTCTCGCTCGGCCATGGCGCGTTCTTCGCACTCGGCGGTTATGCCATGGGCATGTACCTGATGCGCCAGATCGGCGACCGGGGCGTCTATGCCAACCCGCTTCTGCCGGATTTCATGGTCTTCCTGAACTGGCAGGAGTTGCCCTGGTATTGGTACGGCTTCAACCATTTCGCCTTCGCCGCGCTGATGGTTGTGCTGGTGCCCGGCCTACTGGCCTTCGTCTTTGGCTGGTTCGCCTTCCGCTCCCGCGTTACCGGCGTCTATCTGTCGATCATCACCCAGGCGATGACCTACGCGCTGCTGCTGGCCTTCTTCCGCAACGAGATGGGGTTTGGCGGCAACAACGGCCTCACCGATTTCAAGGAAATCCTCGGCTTCAATGTTCAGGCTGGTGGTACGCGGGCGGCACTGTTTGCGGCCACAGCCATAGCACTCGCATTGGCTCTCGTTCTCAGCTCCGCCATCGTTCGCTCGAAATACGGCAAGGTGCTGGTCGGCGTGCGCGACGCCGAAAGCCGGACCCGGTTTCTGGGGTACCGGGTCGAGAATATGAAACTGTTCATCTTCACCGTCTCGGCGATGATGGCGGGTGTCGCCGGGGCGCTCTATGTGCCGCAGGTCGGTATCATCAATCCAGGTGAATTCGCGCCGGCCAACTCGATCGAAGTGGTCATCTGGACGGCAGTCGGCGGTCGCGGCACGCTGATCGGACCGATCATAGGCGCTATTCTCGTCAACTTCGGCAAGAGTATCTTCACCGCCGCCTTCCCGGAATTCTGGCTGTTTGCGCTGGGTGCCCTGTTCGTTGCAACGACGCTGTTCCTGCCCAAGGGCGTGGTCGGCACGGTCCAGCAATTTCTTGCCCGGCGCAAGGAACAGAAAAAGGCGGATGCCGTCGAGCAGGCCTATCAGGACAAGGCGGCTGCCAAGGCGGAAAGCCAGCTTGCAACACTTGAACCCCAGGCCGCGGAGTAAGATCGATGGACGAAAAGACCTCCCGCAGCCTTCTCTACCTTGACGGCGTCTCGGTATCCTTCGATGGATTCAAGGCGCTGAATTCGCTGTCCTTCGTGGTCGAGCCGGGCGAGCTCAGGGCCATTATCGGCCCGAACGGTGCCGGCAAGACGACGATGATGGACATCATCACCGGCAAGACCCGTCCGGACAGCGGACAGGTTTTCTTCAACGGCGATATCGATCTGACGAAGAAGGACGAGGCCGATATCGCCCAGCTGGGCATTGGCCGCAAGTTCCAGAAGCCGACGGTGTTCGAGAGCCATACGGTCTGGGACAATATCGAGCTGGCGCTCAACCGGAAGCGCGGCGTGTTCTCGACGCTGTTCTACCGCCTGACCCCGGCCGACAAAGCACGCATCGAGGAAATCCTCGAAACCGTGCGCATGACGGCGCGCAAGGACGATCTGGCCGCCAATCTCTCGCATGGGCAGAAACAGTGGCTGGAGATCGGCATGCTTTTGGCGCAGGAGCCGAAGCTGCTTCTGGTTGACGAGCCCGTAGCCGGCATGACGGACGCCGAAACGGCGGAAACCGCCATCCTGCTCAAGGAAATCGCCAAGACCCGCTCGGTCGTTGTGGTCGAGCATGACATGGGCTTCATCCGTGATCTGGGTGTCAAGGTGACATGTCTTGCCGAAGGCTCGGTGCTGGCCGAAGGCTCGATCGATTTCGTCAGCAACGATCCGAAAGTGATCGAGAATTATTTGGGACGGTAAATGAACGTAAAGGTTGAACCCTTGCTGAAAAGCGGCTTTAACACCGGCAGTTCTTTTCGGATTCTGGGGGTCAATCGATGCATATTCTTGGGGTTTTGGTCTTCGCCTTGGCCGGGGCGGCCGTTTGGTACTGGCGTTTGAAAATGGTGCGGGAAGCAGGAAGTGAAATCATCGACTCGGTGGAGCGGATGCGCGGCGCCTACAAGCGCCGCCAGTTCCGCAAGAAGGCCGAAGTCGCGCCGCTTGCCTCGATTGCCGATCCTGCGATCGCAGCTGTTGCGTTCTTCCTCAGCCTCGCCAACGAAAAGCCGGTCTGGAAGGATGCCGCGCGCGACGTGGTGCGGCAGCGGATGAATGGGATCATCAAGCCTGGCGACATGGACGAGGTGCTGGTGTTCGCGGACTGGGCGGTGAAGAACGTGGTCAATCCGGAAGATCCGATCCGCCGTTTCCGCGACCTGTGGAGCAAGGCGCTGACGGTGGACGAACGGCAGGAACTGATCGCCGTTGCCGACGAGGTTTCCACTGTCGGCGGCGAGGCGACGCAGGAACAGAGACATGTTTTGCAGACGCTGAGGCGGACGCTTTTGAACTGATGACGAAAAAGGTGATGGGGTATGCTGACGGTCGATAATATCAATCTGCACTATGGCGCGGCGCAGGCGCTGCGTGGCGTCTCCATCACCGCGCCGATGGGCAAGATCACCTGCGTGCTCGGCCGCAACGGTGTCGGCAAGACCAGTCTATTGCGGGCGATTACCGGCCAGCACGGGCTGAGTGCTGGTACCATTACCTTCAATGATACGGTGCTGAACGGCATGGCGCCTTACAACCGCGCCAAGCATGGCATCGGCTTCGTGCCGCAGGGGCGGGAAGTTTTTCCGTTGCTGACGGTCAAGGAAAACCTGGAATCGGGCTATGCGCCGGTGGCGCGCAAGGACCGCTTCATTCCGGATGATATCTTCAGCCTGTTCCCGATCCTGCGCACCATGCTCGGACGGCGCGGCGGTGACCTGTCGGGGGGGCAGCAGCAGCAGCTGGCTATCGGCCGGGCGCTGGTGACGCGGCCGAAAATCCTTGTGCTCGACGAGCCGACCGAAGGCATCCAGCCGTCGATCATCAAGGATATTGGCCGGGCGATCCAGTATCTGCGCGATTCCACCGGGATGGCAATTTTGCTTGTGGAACAATATCTTGACTTCTGCCGTGAGCTTGCAGACCATGTCTACATCATGGATCGGGGCGAGATCGTGCACGAAGGCCCGGCGGAAACGCTGGACACACCGGAAGCGCGCCGCCACCTGACAGTTTAGCGGCGGATTTCAATGGCTGAGGCAGCGATCATCGCACCGCAAAGGGCGTGGGGCAAGGGACGGCTGGTGGCAAAGCCGTTTGCCGGCCGCACACGGTTGGCCGAATTCTATCAGGAAGGCTGCGCCAAGATCCGCCTGCCGGATACGTTCGACGCCACGATGGAAGCGGTGCTGATCAACAGTTCCGGCGGCCTGACCGGTGGCGATCACATGGAATGGTCGTTTTCCGCGGGCGAGGGCACGCACCTGACGTTGACGACGCAGGCCTGCGAAAAGATCTACAAGGCCAGTACCGGAACGGCGGCCGTCAAGGCGCAGATTTCGGTCGGGGCCGGAGCGACGGTACATTGGCTGCCGCAGGAGACGATCCTGTTCGATCGTGCCTCGCTGTCGCGCAGGCTCGATGTCGATATCACCGAGGGTGCGGAGTTTCTGGCTGTCGAGGCGGTTTTGCTGGGCCGCAAGGCGATGGGCGAGGCGATGCGGGCGGGCCTGTTTCAGGATTGCTGGCGCATCCGCAAGAACGGCGTCCTGTTGCATGCGGAAAACCTGCGGCTGTCCGGGGATATCGCTGAATTGACCCATGAGGCAGCTGTGCTGGGTGGGCAGGTGGCTTTTGCCACGCTCTTTTACACCGGCGCCGATTGTGAGCAGCAGGTCGACAAACTGCGAAGCCTGATCGGCGGTATAGGTGGTGGGGTGAGCCACTATCAGGTCGCGGGTGAGGAAAAGCTGATTGCCCGCCTTGTCGCGCCCGACGGTTTCGCCTTGAGAAAAATCCTCATCCCGATCATTTCGCACTTGCGCAAGGGCGCCTCTGTGCCGAAAGTCTGGAACCTGTAATCGACACGCAATCTGGTGGCCGCGCATGAACCTTACTCCTCGTGAAAAAGACAAACTGCTGATTTCGATGGCGGCCATGGTGGCCCGCCGGAGGCTGGAGCGCGGGGTGAAGCTCAATCATCCCGAAGCGATCGCGCTCATCACCGATTTTGTCGTCGAAGGCGCCCGCGATGGGCGCTCGGTGCCCGATCTCATGGAGGCGGGTGCGCATGTCATCACCCGCGCCCAGGTGATGGAAGGCATTCCCGAAATGATCCATGACATCCAGATCGAGGCCACCTTTCCGGATGGCACCAAGCTGGTGACCGTCCACGAACCCATTCGCTGAGACGCGAACCATGCTGCAACTGAGACCCAACTGCGAATGTTGCGACAAGGACCTGCCACCCGGCAGCCTTGAGGCGATGATCTGCAGCTTCGAGTGCACCTTCTGCACGCAATGCGCATCCAAGGTTCTGGACGGGCATTGCCCGAATTGTGCCGGCGAACTCGTCCGTCGCCCGGTTCGCCCCGCCGCCAAATTGCAGACATTTCCGGCATCCACTGAACGTGTTTTGAAGCCGGATGGCTGCGCGCCGATCAGGGCCGCTTGAACAGGAGAGACAGATCATGATCCCCGGTGAAATCATTGCCGCAAGCGGCGATATCGAGCTGAATGTCGGGTTGGAAACCCTCTCGCTTGAGGTGTCCAACACCGGTGACCGGCCAATCCAGGTCGGCAGTCATTATCACTTCGCTGAAACCAATGCGGGTCTGGTGTTCGACCGCGCGGTGGCCCATGGCAGGCGCCTCGATATTCCGGCGGGCACGGCCGTGCGCTTCGAGCCGGGGCAGACGCGCAGCGTCACGCTCATTCCCTTCGCGGGAAAGCGCGAAGTCTATGGTTTTCGCCAGAAGGTCATGGGCAAGCTATGAAGCGGCTGCGGATCCCGATTGGCGTGATCGGCCTCGGGTGCAAACTTGCCGGTATCGAGGCGCGGGGCGGCTCGATGGAACCGATGCTGGTTTCCGGCTGTCTTGCGGATCAGACAAAGAAGCGCACCGAAGAACTCAAGGACCTGACGGAAGGTCTTGGAAACCGAGGGCCCTGGAAACCGAGGAAAGAGTGACCGCAAGCCGAACCATCATGATCGTCGGAAATGGACCTGTACCGCAGCGCGCAGCCGCGATCATCGATGCGGCCGATCTGGTCATCCGCTTCAACGATTGCCGCTCGTGCGGTGCGGGTGGGCAGAAGACGGATATCGTTGCCGTCTGCAACACCGGGCGCCCGGCGCTGGCGATGCTGGGTGGCGGTCTATGGAAGACGAATGCAGCGGTGCGGCAGGCCGGTGAAATCTGGTGCGTCCGGGCATCCGACACGTTTCGGGTGCTGCGCCCACAACTGGCCGCAAGCCATCCGGATCTCGATGACCTTTGCGACGATTATACCGACGGCTTTCGGGCATTCGCCAAGGCGACCGGCCGCGCCTTTCATACGGTTGCGGCATCGACGCATGAAGGTGTCGATGCCGCGCTGAAACAGTTCGATGCGGGCGCCTATGTCGTGCCGAGCAGCGGCATGATTGCGATCGCCGAGGTGCTGGCGCATTGGCGGCGGCCGGATGATCGCGTCGTGCTGGCCGGTTTCGGCCATGCCGGCTGGGAGTGGCACCCGTTTGCGGCCGAGCGCCGCTATGTCGATGACTTGATTTCCAGGGGGCGTCTGTCGCGCCTCGATCAGAATACTCTATCCGCTTTTGCTCAGGAGCCTGATACCCATGTCCCATAAAATGTCGCGCGCGGCCTATGCCAGCATGTTCGGTCCCACCACCGGCGATAAGGTCCGGCTGGCCGATACCGAACTGTTTATCGAGGTCGAGAAGGATTTCACCACCTATGGCGACGAGGTGAAGTTCGGCGGCGGCAAGGTCATCCGCGACGGCATGGGCCAAAGCCAGGCGACGCGGGCGCAAGGGGCGGTCGATACCGTCATCACCAATGCGCTGATCGTCGATCACACGGGCATCGTCAAGGCCGATGTCGGTCTGAAGGACGGGCGCATCGCGGCGATCGGCAAGGCCGGCAATCCGGATACACAGCCGGGCGTGACCATCATCGTCGGACCTTCGACGGAAGTCATCGCCGGAGAAGGCAAGATCCTCACGGCTGGCGGCATGGATGCGCACATTCACTTCATCTGCCCGCAGCAGATCGAGGAAGCGCTGATGTCGGGCATTACCACCATGCTTGGCGGCGGCAGCGGCCCGGCACATGGCACGCTGGCCACGACCTGCACCGGCGCCTGGCATATCGAGCGGATGATCGAGAGTTTCGACGGCTTTCCGATGAACCTGGCGCTGGCCGGCAAGGGCAATGCCTCGCTTCCGGCACCGCTGGAGGAAATGATCCTTGCCGGCGCGTCCAGCCTGAAGCTGCACGAGGATTGGGGTACGACCCCGGCCGCCATCGACAACTGCCTGTCGGTCGCCGATGCCTATGACGTGCAGGTGATGATCCATACCGACACGCTGAACGAAAGCGGCTTCGTCGAGGATACGATCGACGCCATCAAGGGCCGGACCATCCATGCCTTCCATACCGAAGGTGCGGGTGGTGGCCATGCGCCCGACATTATCAAGATCTGCGGCCAGTCCAACGTCATTCCGTCCTCGACCAACCCGACACGGCCCTACACGATCAATACGCTGGCCGAGCATCTCGATATGCTGATGGTCTGCCATCACCTGTCGCCGTCCATCCCGGAAGATATCGCCTTTGCCGAAAGCCGCATCCGCAAGGAAACCATCGCGGCCGAAGACATCCTGCACGATATCGGCGCGTTCTCGATCATTTCCTCCGACAGCCAGGCCATGGGCCGCGTCGGCGAGGTGGCGATCCGCACCTGGCAGACCGCCGACAAGATGAAGCGGCAGCGGGGCCGGCTGGCGCAGGAGACCGGCGAAAACGACAATTTCCGCGTCCGGCGCTATATCGCCAAATACACCATCAACCCGGCCATCGCGCAGGGGCTTTCCCACGAGATCGGATCGATCGAGGTCGGCAAGCGCGCCGATCTGGTGATCTGGAATCCTGCATTCTTTGGGGTGAAGCCGGATATGGTCATCCTCGGGGGCATGATCGCGGCTGCCCCGATGGGCGATCCCAATGCTTCTATTCCGACGCCGCAGCCGGTGCACTACCGGCCGATGTTCGGCGCTTTCGGCAAGGCACGGACAAATTCTTCCGTCACGTTTGTGTCGCAGGCGTCGCTCGATGGCGGTTTGCAGGCACGCCTCGGAGTGGCCAAGCAACTGATCGCGGTGAAGAATACCCGTGGCGGCATCAGCAAGGCCTCGATGATCCACAACAGTCTGACACCGCATAT
The DNA here is from genome assembly GCF_001687365.1 of Pararhizobium polonicum. Taxonomy (GTDB): domain Bacteria; phylum Pseudomonadota; class Alphaproteobacteria; order Rhizobiales; family Rhizobiaceae; genus Pararhizobium; species Pararhizobium polonicum. The sequence continues at coordinate 76,159 of NZ_LGLV01000019.1, read as the reverse complement.
CGAGGTCGATCCGGAAACCTATGAAGTCCGTGCCGATGGCGAGCTTCTGACCTGCGAACCCGCAACGGTTCTGCCGATGGCGCAGCGCTATTTCATGTTCTAGGGGAGTGTGCCCGATCGTGAAGGCACCTTGCTGATGTTCTGGAAACGGCCTGTTCGATGGCTGGTTGCCGTCGTGCTTGCGGCGGTGCTGGCGGCTGTCGCCGGTACGATGATCCCGCGCCCACTCTGGCCTGTCGCAAAGGCCGATATGGCGGCCGCGGAGACGCATCGCATCCTCGTCCTGTCGAACCCCATCCACACGGATATCGCCATACCGATCGATGCTGAAACGTTGGCGCGTTTTCCGTTTCTGGCGGAGAGCGGCATGCCTGTCGATCATCCGAATGCCCGCTGGCTTATCTTCGGATGGGGTGGCCGCGCCTTCTACATCGAGACGCCGACCTGGGCGGAGCTGAAGCCGGTGCCGCTGATCAAGGGGCTGACAGTGGATCGCTCCGTCATCCATGCGGATGTTGCCGGCGAGATCGTCGAGCCTTCGGACCGCGTTGCGGGTTTTGAGATCGGGACGGAGAACTATCAGCGGCTGCTCTCCTTCATCGAGGCGAGTTTTACGCCGATGGACGGCCGGATCGAGGCGATCCCGGGCACGGCCTATGGTCCGAACGATCGCTTCTTCGAGGCCAATGGCTGGTTCAGCGCGGCCGTCGGCTGCAACACCTGGACGGCAAAGGCGCTTCGCGAAGCCGGTTTGCGCACCGGCTGGTGGAATCCGTTGCCGGTCTCGCTGACAACATCGCTCTCTCTTTACAATTGAAATCCCTCATTATTCACCCATTTGGGTAGTTATGCGTGAGCCGCATGGCTGCCATGCGGATCGATTTTATTGGCCGGCTCGTGCTGCATTGCAGCACGTTTCGTTGTAAAAATGCGGCTCGCCTCCTGTGCCGGGTTCCTCCCAAGACCTGCTGCGCGGGGAGTTCGCCTTCAAGGAGAAACAATCATGATTATTGGCAGAAAAGTGCCGTCTGTTACGTTCCGCACGCGCGTCCGCGATGAGGCCGTTGGTGGTTCCAACCCGTTCCGCTGGCAGGACGTTTCGTCCGCTGATTATTTCGCCGGCAAGCGCGTCGTCCTTTTCTCGTTGCCGGGCGCGTTTACGCCGACTTGCTCGACCTTCCAGCTCCCCGATTTCGAAAAGCTGGCCGCCGATTTCCGCGCCGAAGGCATCGATGAAATCTACTGCATCTCCGTCAACGACGCTTTCGTGATGAACGCATGGGGCAAGTCGCAGAATCTGGAAAACGTCAAGCTCATCCCGGACGGTTCCGGTGAGTTCACACGCAAGATGGGCATGCTCGTTTCCAAGGACAATCTCGGTTTCGGCATGCGCTCCTGGCGTTATGCCGCCGTCATCAATGACGGCGTCGTCGAGCAGTGGTTCGAAGAAGAAGGCTATTGCGACAACGCCGACAGCGATCCCTATGGCGTCTCCGCGCCACAGAACATCCTTGGCGCGCTGCAGTCTGAAAAGATTGCGGCCTGAGAAAAGCGTGGCTGAATGCTTGAAATCCGGTGCCGGGGCTGTTTGGTCTGGCGCCGGATTTTTTTGTTGTTACAGTCGCCTGATTGAATGTGAAGGTTCGTTGAATGCCCTATCGCTCGACCCAGATCCTGTCCCCCGGCCCGGCCGACAAGACGCCGCTCCACACGATTGCGCTGGCCCATGACCAGCGGCATTTGCGCCGCAAGCTGCTGCATCTCGACAATGACGATGTGGTGATGCTGGACCTGAAGGAGGCCGTCATGCTGGCCGATGGCGACCTGCTGGTGCTGGACACGGGCGACTATGTGCGGATCGCGGCGACTGAGGAGACGCTCTACGATATCCGCCCGCGTGACCCGCTGCACCTGATCGAGCTTGCCTGGCATCTCGGCAACCGGCATCTGCCGGCAGAAATCAGACCGGACCGGATCTTGATCCTGCGCGATCCGGTGATCAAGGCAATGCTCGAAGGGCTGGGCGCCACGGTTACCGAGGTGACCGAACCGTTCCAGCCGATGCGCGGCGCCTATCATGGCTCGGGCGGCCATTCCCATGGACATGCCCATGGGCACGGTAGCCATCATCACGCCCATGACTGATCATGCCGGCACACAGGCGCTGCTGCGGCTGGTGACCTGGATGTCGCCGGCCTTTCCTGTTGGCGCATTCTCCTATTCCGGCGGGCTGGAACAGGCGGTTCATGATGGACTGGTCACCGATGCGCCGGAACTTGCACGCTGGCTGCAGGCGCTGATCCGCCACGGTTCGGGCTGGAACGACGCGGTGCTGCTGGCTGAAAGCTACCGGGCCTGTAGCGATCCATCGAGGCTCGAAACCGTGCGGGAGCTGGCGGAAGCGCTGGCTGGCTCGCGCGAGCGCCACATGGAAACGACGCTGCAGGGAGAGGCTTTTCTGACCGCGGCAGGCCATTGGCCACATCCCATACTCGAAACGCTCACCGGCGCGGTTGCCTATCCCGTCGCGGTTGGCGCGGTTGCGGGCGCGCATCGCACCGGGCTGGAACCGGCTCTGGCCGCTTACCTGCACGCGACCGCCTCCAATCTCGTCTCGGTGGCGATCCGCTGTGGTGTCACGGGCCAGACGCATGGGGTCGGCGTGCTGGCCAAGCTTGAGCCGGTGATCGCGGACGTGGCGGCGCTGGCGGCTTCGAGTACGCTGGACGATCTCGGCTCCGCCACCGTTCTGGCCGAGATTTCGGCCCTGCGCCATGAGACACTGCATTCGCGGCTCTTCCGGTCCTGACGGCAATGAGCAGCCATTTTCAAGAAAGGAATATTGCGATGAAATCCGCCAATGGTCCCCTTCGCGTCGGTATCGGCGGCCCGGTCGGCTCCGGCAAGACGGCGCTGACCGACAAGCTCTGCAAGGCGATGCGGGAGGCCTATTCGGTGGCCGTGGTCACCAACGATATCTACACCAAGGAGGATGCCGAGGCGCTCGTGCGCATGCAGGCTTTGCCGTCTGACCGGATCGTCGGCGTAGAGACCGGCGGCTGCCCGCATACCGCCATCCGCGAGGACGCGACGATCAATCTGCAGGCCATCGCCGATCTCAACCGCCGCATTCCCGATCTCGACGTGATCTTCATCGAGTCCGGTGGCGACAATCTGGCCGCGACCTTTTCGCCCGATCTTGCCGATATCACCATCTATGTCATCTCGGTTTGCCAGGGTGAGGAAATCCCGCGCAAGGGCGGGCCGGGCATCACGCGGTCGGATCTGCTGGTGATCAACAAGAAGGACCTGGCGCCCTATGTCGGCGCCGATCTCGACGTGATGGAGCGCGATGCCAACCGGATGCGCCAGGAACGGCCTTTCGTGTTTTCGGACATGAAGCGCGGCGACGGCATCGAGACGATCGTCGAGTTTCTGAGGGTCGAAGGCGGTCTCTGATTGAGCCACGTGTCAATGAAAAGGCCCGGCCGCATGTCGATGCGGCCGGGCTTTTTTGTGATCTTGATGGATTACTCCGCCGCGAGCGCCGGATGCTTGATGACATTGCCGCGTTTCGGGCCTTCCAGCTTGTCGAGGCGCTCCTGCAACTCGCCGATCGTCTTGCCCTGGTCGGTGACGATTTCCGTCAGTGCTTCGTTCTCCAGCACCTCCAGTTCCTCGTCCTTCTTGCCGACCATGCGGCCAAAGAGCCAGCCCATCAACCGCGACAGGTCATCCATGATCAGGAAGAACGATGGCACGACGAGAAGCGACAGGACCGTCGAGACGATGATACCGCCGATGACCGCGATCGCCATCGGTGCGCGGAACGAGCCGCCTTCGCCAATGCCAAGCGCGGACGGGATCATACCCGCCGACATGGCGATCGAGGTCATGATGATCGGCTGGGCGCGCTTGCGGCCCGCCTCCACCATGGCCTGAACGCGCTCCATGCCATGGCGCTTCATCTCGACGGCGAAATCGACCAGCAGGATGGCGTTCTTGGTGACGATGCCCATCAGCATCAGCACCCCGATCATCACAGGCATCGAAAACGCGTTGCGCGTCAGGATCAGGGCAACGGCGACGCCACCGATGGCAAGCGGTAGCGACAAAAGAATGGTGAACGGCTGGATCACGTCCTTGAAGAGCAGGATGAGCACGACCAGAACCATCAGCAGCCCGAGCAGCATGGCGTTGCCGAAGCTCTGCATCATTTCGCTCTGGATCTTGGCGTCTCCGCTTTCGGCAAGCCGCACCGTCGCCGGCAGTTTCGTTTCGTCGACGATCCGCTTGAACTCGGCGGTGGAGGTATCGAGCGCGGTACCCTGCGGCACGTCCGAGCCGATCGAGGCCACGCGGTTGCGGGCATTGCGCAGGATCGAGCTCGGCCCTTCCGAGTAGGTGATATCCGCGACGCTATCGATCGGAACGGTCGCGCCCGACGCAGTTTTCACCTTCAAGGCTCCGATCGCCTGCAGGTCGCGGCGGACGTCGAGCGATGCCTGCACCCGGATGGGAATGAGCCGGTCGTCCAGCGAGATCTTGGTGAGGGCCGCAGCCACGTCACCGGTCGTGGCAACGCGGATGGTCTGCGAGATCTGCTGCGGAGTGATGCCGAGACGGGCGATCTGGTCCTTGCGCGGCCGGATCTGAAGTTCCGGGCGGGGTAGGGCGCCCTCGGAACTGACGTTCGCGAGGATCGGAGATGCGCGCAGCTTGCCTTCAAGTAGGCCGACCGCCTGATTGAGGTCTTCTTCGTTCGACGACAGGAAGTTGAACGTCAGTTCACGCTCGCCGCGGTCGTTCAATTTCGTGATGCGGACATCGGGAATGCCGCGCAGGTTGGCGAAGATATCCTTTTCAACGTCCCACTGCGGGCGGATACGGCCTTCCATCTGCATCTTGGGCATATATTGCCCGATGAGCGGAATGCCGCCGAGCCCCTTGTTGACCAACGTCTTCAGCAGGGAGTGATCGATCTTGCCGAGAATGACGCGAACGGTGGCGCGGCGCAGTTCAAGGTCTCCCTTCGGCGAGGCGCCGCCGAGAATGAAGACGCTGTCCACCCCGTCGACATCCTTGATGGCATTGTAGATGTAGCTGGTGGTTGCGTCTGTTTCCGCAAGCGTCGCATTCGGCGGCAGTTCGACGGAAAGAACGACACGCGAGGAGTCGTCCGGCGGCATGAAGCTGCCGGGCACCTGCGCCATCAGGAACAGCGATCCTGCCAGGAACGCGAACGCGGCAAGCATCGTGGCATAGCGCATGTACCAGCGCTTTGTCGTGGCGCTGACCAGCCGCGTATAGGCCTTCATCAGGCGTCCGTCATTGTCATGATGATCGTCGACGCCGTCCTCGGGCCGCATCAGGTAGGCGGCCATCAGCGGGGTGATGAGACGCGCGACCATCAGCGAGAAGAAGACCGAGAATGCGACCGTCAATCCGAACTGGATGAAATACTGCCCGGCAATGCCCGGCATGAATGACACCGGCACGAAGACGGCGATGATCGTGAAGCTGGTGGCAATGACCGCAAGGCCGATTTCGTCGGCGGCATCGAGAGACGCCCGGTACGGGGTTTTGCCCATCTTGATATGCCGGGCGATGTTCTCGATCTCGACGATGGCGTCATCGACCAGAATGCCGGTCGCGAGCGTCAGGGCCAGGAAGCTGACGAGATTGAGCGAAAAGCCCATGATATCCATGATCCAGAATGTCGGGATCGCGGACAGGGGAAGGGCGACGGCTGCAATCAGTGTTGCCCGCCAGTTCCGCAGGAACAGCAGCACGACGATGACGGCGAGGATCGAGCCTTCCAGCAGTGTATGGAGCGCAGCCTCATAGTTGCCGTAGGTGAAGTAGACGGAATCGTCCACCATCTCGATGTTGACCTCGGGATGGGCGGCGCGCACCGTGTCGAGGCTTTTGGCGACTGTTTCGGCTACCGAGACCTCGCTGGCGCCTTTGGACCGGAATACCGCAAAGGTGACCGATGCATTGCCGTTGAAGCGCGAGAAGGATTTCGGCTCCTCATAGGTGTCGGTGACGCTGCCGAGATCGGACAGTTTCACAAACCGTCCGTTGGGCAAGGCAATCGTCGTGTTTGCCAGTTGGGCGACATTGCGGGCATCGCCGAGCGTGCGGATGGTCTGCTCGGCGCCGCCGATCTGGCCACGTCCGGAACCGAGATCGACGTTGGTGCTGCGCAGCTGGTTGTTGACGTCCGGCGCGGTGATGCCGAATGAATCGAGCTTGCTCGGATCGAGCTGTACGCTGATTTCCCGGTCCGATCCGCCGTAACGATCGATCCGGCCGACGCCGACCTGTCCTTGCAGCGCGCGCTTGACGGTGTCATCGACGAACCAGGACAATTCCTCAAGCGTCATGTCGGGCGAAGACACCGAGAAGGTCTGGATCGCCTGGCCCTCGACGTCGATTTTCGTGACGATCGGTTCGTCGACATCGGCCGGCAGGTCGCTGCGGATGCGGTCGATTGCATCCTTGGTGTCCTGAACGGCTTCCTCGGTCGGCTTTTCGATACGGAAGACGACGCTGGTGACCGATTGTCCGTCCGTCACCGTCGACTGGATTTCGTCAACGCCGGCGATCGATGCGACGGCGTCTTCGACCTCTTTTGTAACCTGCATTTCCAGTTCTGACGGCGAGGCGCCGTTTTGAACAACGGTGATAGCGACCACCGGAACGTCGATGTTCGGGAAGCGGGTGATCGGCAATGCGTAGAACGATTGAATTCCCAGGAACAAAAGCAGCGCGAACCCGAGAATCGGAGCGATGGGATTTCGGATGGACCAGGCGGAAAAATTCATCGACATAGCCTCGATCAGTTCGATACGGGGTTGGCGTCTGCAAGGACGGGCTTGATATGGTCGCCGTCCCGCACAAAGGCGCCGGCCTTGGTGATCACGCGATCTCCCCGGCTGAGCCCGCTGCGGATTTCGATATATCCGTTGTCCTGTATGCCGGTTTCAACCGGGGCAACATGCGCGATATCATTTTCGACCTTGCGGGCGACCATGCCGTCCTTGGTCTTGGTCACCGCCGACAGCGGCAGGACAAGCGCCTGTTTTTCCTCAACGATGATCTGCGCACTGGCATACATGCCGACGCGGGCCTTGTCCGACTCGAGCAGGCTTATATAGACGTTTCCGAGCCGTGTCTGGGCATCGACCACCGGCGAGATCAGGCGAATATGGCCGTCGATTACCGTCTTGCCGTCCGCAAGCGTCACTTTCGCCTTTTGGCCAATCTGAAGTCTTGGCAGGTCAGCTTCGGTGATGTCGGCTTTCATCTCCACGGCGCCGTCGCGGATGATGGTGAAAAGAGGATCGCCGGTGCCGTTGGCGATGGCTCCAACCTTGGCGGCCCTTGCCGATACGACGCCGCTGACCGGCGATTTGACTTCGGTGCGGGCAAGACGCAGCTCAAGATCCGACATCTGCGCTTCGACAACCTTGATTTCGGCGTGGGCGACCGCGATGAGTTGTTCGGCCGAATTGACGCGGGCAAGGGCTGCGGTCGCTGCCGCCTTTTCCTGATCGCGCTGGGCAGTGGAAATGGAGCCGGCCTCCGAGAGCTTTCTCGACCGTTCGCTGACCCGCACGGCTTCATCGGCATTGGCCTGCGCTTCGGCAAGCTGTGCCTGATACTGTGCGAGCGAAGCATTGGCCTTGGCGAGGCTTGCCGCATACTGGCTCTTCTGCAGCAGCAGCATGTCCTCGTTAAGAACGGCCAGCGTGCTTTCGGCCTCGACGCGATCGCCGACGTCGGCGTTCAGCGAGCGGATGGAGAGCCCATCGACCAGCGGCGAGACATAGGTCTCTTCCACGGCCTTGACGGCACCGGTTGCGACGACCCGGTCGACGATCGGCTGATTTTCCACCGGGGTCACGACGATGGAGGGCAATGCCTGTTCGGTTTTGGGCGCGACGGTTTCTTGCGCAAATGCGGTGTTCGACAGGAAGGCCAAAAGCAGGGTTGTGGACACACCAAACGCAAACGTCTTGTTACGGGCCATCGGCTCACTTTCCTCGAATTCCGGATAAATCAGTTTGCTGACGCCGCAAGCCTTCAAGGAAGGATTTGTCGTCGTCGCCTGCTCGAAGAGAAGAAAGTATCGCCTCGGTTTCATCGAGCGATATATTTCCTCCTCGCATCTTCCTCAAAATGCCTCGGGCTCTATTTAGTTGGCCCCCTTCGGCGATGCAAGATGATGCCACGAAAGAATGGTGCCTCATTATTTTATTTGTTGAATGCCATCAAGACAACGTTTGTTTTATGTTGTTTTGTTGCGGGAAAGTGTTCGCCGGTGTTGCAAATGAGAAACGCGCGGGGCTGGCCCGCGCGTTTCCTGTTTGAAAAGTATTATTTAAACGGCCTACTTGAGAGCAGCGTCGGTGATTTCGTGAGTAAAGGCGCCGACCGGTTCCTTGGTGATAACGGGGTCGGAGCCGCCCTTCAGCAGTGAATCGACGGTGCGTTTGTAGTCGGCCTCGTCCAGTGCGCCGTTCGAGCCGGCCGTCAACTTGGCGACTTCACTCATCATGCGCTTCTGGTGCGCTTCCGTCTGGGCGCCGGTGGCGTCGTTTTCAAGAACGATATCGGCTGCTTCATCCGGATTGGCTTCGGCGTATTTCCAGCCCTTCATCGAAGCGCGAACGAACTTGACCATCTTTTCCTTGAAGGCCGGGTCCTTGAGCTTGTCTTCCAGCGCGTAGAGACCGTCTTCCAGAGTGGCGACGCCCTGGTCCTGATATTTGAAGACGACAAGATCTTCCGGCTTGATGCCGGCGTCGATGACCTGCCAGTATTCGTTGTAGGTCATGGTCGAGATGCAGGCCGCCTGTTTCTGGATCAGCGGATCGACGTTGAAGCCCTGCTTCAGGACCGTGACGCCATCCGGGCCGCCGTCGGTCTTGAGGCCGAGGTGGCTCATCCAGGACAGGAAGGGATATTCGTTGCCGAAGAACCAGACGCCAAGCGTCTTGCCTTTGAAGTCGGCAGGCGTTGCGACGCCGGATTCCTTCAGGCAGGTCAGCATCATGCCCGAGGACTTGAACGGCTGGGCGATATTGACCAGCGCCACGCCCTTTTCGCGGGTTGCCAGTGCCGAGGGCATCCAGTCGACCACGACATCGGCGCCGCCACCGGCGATGACCTGCGGAGGTGCGATATCCGGGCCGCCCGGCTTGATCTCGACGTCGAGGCCTTCGGCTTCATAAAAACCCTTGTCCTTGGCGACGTAATAGCCGGCGAACTGGGCCTGCGTGACCCATTTCAACTGCAGCACCACCTTGTCGGCGGCGACGGCCTGGAATGCGGACAGCGAAAAGGCGCTTGCCAGCAGCAATGATGCAAGTTTCGTCTTCATGTCAGTTCCCTCTTTTTTGTTATGCCTCTCCAACCACGAAAAGGCGGGCCTTCCTGCTTTGCCTGCCCAGCGCGGGCAGGTTCTTTTTCAGACCGTCCGGGCGTTTCGCACGGACGGGTGCCAGAACGTGACGGCGCGCTCGATGAGCGCCACGATCCCGTAGAAGGCGGAGCCAGCCACCGCCGCGACGGCGATCTCGGCCCAAACCATGTCGACATTCATGCGCCCCACTTCGGTGGAAATCCGGAACCCCATGCCGACGATCGGGGTGCCGAAGAATTCAGCGACGATGGCGCCGATCAGCGCCAGCGTCGAGTTGATCTTGAGCGCATTGAAGATGAAAGGCCATGCCGCCGGAAGACGCAATTTGACCAGCGTCTGAAACCAGCTCGCGGCATAGGTGTGCATGAGATCCCGTTCCATCGTGCTTGCGGCGGCGAGCCCCGAAACCGTGTTCACCAGCATGGGGAAGAAGGTCATGATGACCACCACGGCGACCTTTGACTGCCAGTCGAAACCGAACCACATGACCATGATCGGCGCGACGCCGATGACGGGCAGGGCGGAGACGAAATTGCCAAGCGGCAGCAGGCCCTTCTGCAGGAAAGGCGACCGGTCGATGCCGATGGCAACGAGGAAGCCGAGACCGCAACCCAGCGCATAGCCGGTGATGACGGCTTTCAGGAAGGTCTGGCGGAAATCGGCCCAAAGTATCGGCAGGGAGTTGATCAGCCGCGTCCAGATCATCGAGGGCGGCGGCAAAAGGACCGAGGGAACATTGAACCCACGCACGATACCTTCCCACAGCACGAGGATGCTGATGCCGAACAGCAGCGGGACGGCGAGGCGGACAGCCCGGTTGGCGGACCGGTCCCGGAATTTCTGGCGGACGAGCCATTCGTTGGTTGCCCAGGCGGCAAGCCAGAATGCGATGGCGCCAAGGATGATACCGGTGTTCATGGCTTCATCCCCATGCGTTTGAGGACAGCAGTGTGGGCAAAGCCGACGATGATCACAAGGGTTGCCGCCAGCGCTGCCGCCATGAACAGGGCGGACCATATCTGCACTGTCTGGCCATAGTAGGAGCCGGCAAGCAGCCGCGCGCCGAGACCGGATACGGCGCCGGTCGGCAATTCACCGACGATGGCACCGACCAGCGAGATGGCGATGGCGACCTTTAGCGAGGTGAAGAGATAGGGCATCGACGAGGGCCAGCGCAGTTTCCAGAAGGTCTGCGACGGGCTGGCATAATAGGTGTGCATCAGGTCGAGCTGGATCTGCTCGGGGCTGCGAAGTCCCTTCACCATGCCGACGACGATCGGGAAGAAGCTGAGATAGGTCGAGATCAGCGCCTTCGGCAGCAGGCCGGAAATGCCGACCGCATTGAGCACGACGATGATCATCGGCGCGATGGCAAGGATGGGGATGGTCTGGCTGGCGATGACCCACGGCATCAGCGAGCGGTCCATCGCCCGATTGTGGACAATGCCGACGGCAAGAACGATGCCGAGCACGGTGCCGATGCCGAAGCCGAGCAACGTCGCCGAGAGCGTGATCCAGGCGTGGTAGACGAGGCTGCGCTTGGAGGTGATCGGCATCAAGAATGTCGTATTCCAAATTTCGGTGATCACCTGATGTGGGGCCGGCAGCACCGGCCGCTGCTGAAACATGGTTTTCGGCAGGATTTCCGAGAAGGTGATTGTCGTTCCGGCGCGCGCAGCGGTGTCACGCTCGAACGGCGCATTGAGGAAGATCACGGCGACATACCAGATGACGAGCAGGGCAAGCAGGATGACCCCCACCGGCATGATCCTGTCGCGAAAGAAGCCCGGGTTTCCCATCCTCAAGCCTTTCCGCCGGCGGGCAGCATCATCAGGCCCATGGAGACGATACCAAGGGCAACCCCGGCCAGTTGCGGCAGGGTCATCCGTTCGCCGAAGACGGCGAAGGCGATGACGTTGATCAGGATCAGCTGGACGATCGCCGAGGCCGAGATCGCCAGAGCCAAGCCCCCCTCGCGCATCAGCCGCACCATCATCAGGTTGCCGACGCAATAAAGGCCGAGCGAGACGATGAGGATCAGGATGTTGTTGCTGGAGACATAATAACGCGATGCGGTGGCGGCGCTGAGGAAAATGGCCATGGACGCTGAGAGCCAGAGGATGAAGGAGAGGTTCATTGGGTTGGCTCGATCTGTAGAAATGGCGAAATCGCTTGTTCTATGGCAAGAAAAACATAGTCCGGCCCATCAATTACTTGTGCGTTGTCGAAACGTAGGACGAGAAAGCCTTGGTTTTGAAGGAACCGGTCACGCTGGCTATCGTGCTTTCTTCCAATTGACGTTTCATGGCTATCGCCATCCACTTCAATCACAATGCGAGCCGATAGCCAGGCAAAGTCAGCGATGTAAGGGCCGATTGGAGTTTCGCGGCGGAAACGGGCGCCACGCGCGCGAAAGTCTCGCAGCATATTCCACATTCTGGCTTCGGCTTTGGTCAATTCGGTGCGAAGTTTCTTGGCCCTTGTCCGAGTTTTTGGGTCGATATTGGAGTGCGGCAAGAAAGACCCCTCCCGGTTCGCTTCGCTCACCACCCTCCCCACAAGGGGGAGGGGAAGACCCGCGGCACCTGCTTCGCCAAATTGAAGACCATCGAGACGCAAGTTTGCCTTCGGGCTGTAATTTTGAAAACCGGCGGTTGGCCGGGGCAAGCCCCTCCCCCTTGTGGGGAGGGGTTGGGGAGGGGTTTTTGCCTCAAGCACCGAACAGCTACTCATCATAGCTATGCCCCGCTCTCAGCCCTTCGCGCACCCGGCTGGCGATTTCCAGAAATTCCGGTGTTTCGCGAATATCGAGCGGGCGCTCCCTGGGCAATGTCGATTCGATGATGTCGGTCACGCGGCCGGGGCGGGGGCTCATGACGACGATCTTGGTGGAGAGGTAGACGGCTTCCGGGATGGAGTGGGTGACGAAGCAGATGGTCTTGTTCGTCCGGTCCCAGAGTTTCAGGAGCTGTTCGTTCAGGTGGTCGCGGACGATTTCGTCCAGTGCGCCGAAGGGCTCGTCCATCAGCAGAAGATCGGCGTCGAAGGCGAGTGCGCGGGCGATGGAGGCACGCTGCTGCATACCGCCGGAGAGTTGCCAGGGGAATTTCTTGCCGAAGCCGGAGAGGTTGACCAGATCCAGCGTGCGGTCGATGCGGGCCTTCTGGTCGGCAGTGCTGTAGCCCATGATCTCCAGCGGCAGGGCGATGTTCTTCTCGATCGTGCGCCAGGGATAAAGCGCTGCGGCCTGGAAGACATAACCGTAGGAGCGGTTCTTGCGGGCGTCCTCCGGCGTGGTACCGTTGACGGTGATTGCGCCGGAGGTGGGTTTTTCCAGGTCTGCAATGACCCGCAGGAAGGTGGTCTTGCCGCAGCCCGACGGACCGATGAAGGAAACGAAATCGCCCTTGTTGACGTCAAGATTGACACCGGTCAGGGCGTTGACGGGACCGTCATTGGTCTCGAAGGTCAGGCCGAGATCGCGGGCCGAAACGACGGATGCTGGTGTTGTTGTCATTGTGTCCGGTGCGCTCCGCCCTGAATGCCATTGGCTGGAAATTTGCTGTGAGGTCATTCGGCTCCCTGTCTTCGATAGTCGTACTTCATATTTTTCGAATGAGGTATGCCGCCGGCGATGTTGTTGCCGGGGAGATGTCGAAATGTCTGCTGGACCAGCGCTGTTCGGCGGTGATCGCTTGTACCGATCCGAACAAACAGGAAAGCGTCATCCTGCTGCCTGAACGGGAGGTTTAATCTCGGTGTTGCGTAGGCTGGCCTGTGGTGGCGCCTCTTGCCCGCCGGCCGGCGACAGAGCGATTGGGTTGATGGAGGGCGGCTCATTTGCATCTCTTTAGAGGCCCCCAGCGCGTCCCATCCTTGAAGGCGATGGTGTAATCCTTGCCCGTGCGCCGTATCTCGACACGGTCTTCCGTCTCGCCACCTTCGCCTTCTTCGGAACAGGAGATCGCCGCGGCGAAGGAATCGCCTTCTTTGGTGACGTCTCCCTTGAAGCCGCAATAGGAAGCCGCCGTCGTGATGCCTTCGCCGGTCAGCAGAAAGAAGTCGTCGGAGCCGGTGGATTCGCCGGTCTTGGCATAAGCGCAGCCATCCTTGTTGCCATAGGCTCCGTCGAGAAAGGCTTGCTGCGCATCGGCCGTTCCGGTCATGGCGAGGCCGGTCACAACGAACAAAGAGATGCGCTGCGCCGCTCTCACGATCATCACACCCCGCTTGCCGGAATGCCGGTGCGCTGGACCTTGCGCGGGGCGGTGATGTCCTTCCAGGTCGAGAGTGCCCTGTTGACGGCGGTGAAGGGGTCGCGCTTGACGAATTTGCCCTGACCTTCGCGGGTCTTGATGGTCGATTCCTCGATGGCGACCATGCCGCCCGTCAGGGTGTAGCGCGGCAGGCCGGTGACCTGTTTGCCTTCGAAGACGTTGTAGTCGATCGCCGACTGCTGGCTTGCAGCCGAGATCGTTTTCGAGCGCTTCGGATCCCAGACGACGAGATCGGCATCGGCGCCGACAAGGATGGCGCCTTTCTTCGGGTACATGTTGAGGATCTTGGCGATGTTGGTCGAGGTGACGGCGACGAACTCGTTCATGGTGATGCGGCCGGTAGCGACGCCATGGGTCCAGAGCATCGGCATGCGGTCTTCAAGCCCGCCGGTACCGTTCGGGATCTTGGTGAAATCGCCAACGCCGAAGCGTTTTTGCGCCGTCGTGAAGGCGCAGTGATCGGTCGCCACCACCTGCAGCGAACCGGCGGACAGGCCCGCCCAAAGGGAGTCCTGATGCTGCTTGTTGCGGAACGGCGGCGACATGACGCGGCGGGCGGCATGATCCCAGTCGGGATTGGCATATTCGCTTTCGTCCAGCGTCAGGTGCTGGATCAGCGGCTCGCCATAGACGCGCATACCGTTCTGCCGGGCGCGGCGGATCGCTTCATGTGCCTGTTCGCAGGAGGTATGCACGACATAGAGTGGGCTGCCCGCCATGTCGGCGATGATGATGGCGCGGTTGGTTGCCTCGCCCTCGACGGCGGCGGGGCGGGAATAGGCGTGAGCTTCCGGACCATTGTTGCCGTCCGCCAGCAGCTTTGCCTGCATCTGCGCGACGATGTCGCCGTTTTCAGCATGCACCATCGGCAGCGCGCCAAGCTCGGCACAGCGCTGGAACGAGTGGAACATCTCGTCGTCGTCCACCATCAATGCGCCCTTGTAGGCCATGAAATGCTTGAACGAGTTGATGCCCTTGTCCTGGACGATGGTCTGCATCTCGTTGAAGACCTGCTCGCTCCACCAAGTGATCGCCATGTGGAAGGAAAAGTCGCAATTGGCGCGCGAGGTCTTGTTGTCCCACATGGTCAGCGCTTCAAGCAGCGACTGGCCGGGAGAGGGAAGCGCGAAATCGACGACCATGGTCGTGCCGCCGGACAGGGCCGCGCGCGTGCCGCTTTCGAAATCGTCGGAGGAATAGGTGCCCATGAACGGCATTTCGAGATGGGTATGCGGATCGATGCCGCCGGGCATGACATAACAGCCGGTCGCATCCAGCGTCTCGTCGCCCGAAAGGTTCGGCCCGATCTCGACGATCTTGCCGCCGTCGATCTTGACATCTGCCTTGTAGCTGAGGTCGGCGGTGACGACGGTTCCGTTTTTGATGACTGTGGTCATGAGGGTTCCCTACTATAATTCCAGTGTCAGTTTCGCATTTTAACTACATACTGGTTATCTTGGAGGCGCTTTTTCGCTTTGGATATTTCTTCAGGCAGAAACAGGCTGTGCCATCTTCTGTCCTCGACGACCAAAGCCTCCACAGTGAGGTCAAGTCGGTTGGCAAACATCAAAGCAGTGTAACCTTGGGATTGCGCTTCTGCGTTAACGAGTGTTTTGGCCGTTGCCAGTCCGCCGCGGTCATTCAGCATGCTGAGGAAAATCGTGGCAGTATATTTTGCTTCTGATTTTGCCCGGCGATAAATGTCGAACATCGCCGCTTCAAACTTTTGCTCTAGCGGCGACATCGCTTTCACCCCACGATCCCCGCCGTCTCCACCACCGCATGGAACAGCACGTCGCAGCCTGCCGACGCCCATTCCTTGGATATCTCTTCGGCTTCGTTGTGGCTCAAGCCGCCGACGCAGGGGCACATGACCATGGTGGCAGGCGCCACCTTGGCGGCCCAGCAGGCGTCGTGGCCGGCGCCGGAGATCAGGTTCATGTGGCTGTAGCCGAGCTTTTCGGCGGCCGTGCGCACGGCGGTGACGAGCGTGGGGTCGAAGGTCACCGGCTCGAAATGGCCGATCGCCTCGATCGAACAGCCGACGCCGAGCGCTTCGGTGATCTTCGGCGCTTCTGCCTCGATCCTGGCGCGCATGCGGTCGAGCTTGGCCTTGTCGGGCGAGCGGATATCGACGGTGAAGACCACCTTGCCGGGTAACACGTTGCGGGAATTGGGCGAGAAGAACACCTGGCCGACGCCGCCGACGGCGCCCGGCTGGTTTTCCATGGCGACGCCCTGGACCATCTCGACGATCCGCGCCATGGCAAGACCGGCATTGACGCGCAGGTTCATCGGCGTCGAGCCGGTATGGGCCTCGCGGCCGGTCAGCGTGAATTCCAGCCACCAGAGGCCCTGACAGTGCGTCACCACGCCGATGGTCTTTTCTTCCGCCTCGAGGATCGGTCCCTGCTCGATGTGATATTCGAAATAGGCGTGCATCTTGCGGGCGCCGACCTCTTCCTCGCCCTGCCAGCCGATCCGCTTCAGTTCGTCGCCATAGGTCTTGCCCTCGGGGTCCTTGCGGCCGTAGGCGAAATCGAGCGAATGAACGCCGGCAAAGACGCCGGAGGCGAGCATGGCGGGCGCGAAACGCGCGCCTTCCTCGTTCGCCCAGTTGGTGACGACGATCGGATGTCTGGTCTTGATGCCGAGGTCGTTCATGGTGCGCACGACTTCCAGTGCAGCGAGCACGCCGAGCACGCCGTCATACTTGCCGCCGGTCGGCTGCGTGTCGAGGTGCGAGCCGACATAGACAGGCAGGGCATCGGCATCGGTGCCGGGGCGGGTGGCAAACATCGTGCCCATCTTGTCGACGCCGATGGTCAGTCCGGCATCTTCGCACCATGTCTTGAAAAGGTGGCGGCCTTCGCCGTCTTCGTCGGTCAGGGTCTGGCGATTGTTGCCGCCGGCGATACCGGGGCCGATCTTCGCCATGTCCATCAGCATGTCCCAAAGACGGTCCGCATTGACACGCATGTTCTCGCCCGGCGCATGAGCCATGACGGTTCTCCTCATTCTTTATTAGGGGATGCGCGGTATCAGCACATCCCGTCGTTCCCGTGGTCAAATCGGGGCCATCTGGTTTTTTCGATTGCCCTGCGATCAGCCGTTGCGTTTGACTTTGAACTGACTGATAATTTGACCGGTTGGTAAAACATTACAACTTCCGTTGGCGCACTCAAGACGAAAAACAGAAAAAACGGAATTGCCGTCCGAATTTTTAAATCACGTGGCTTTCGGACGTTTTCAGGCCGGCACAGGCGGCGATTGGTGAGAAGGCAGGGGAAAACATGGTACTTCCGAGGGCAGCCCGAACGCAACGGCGAACCCGTATCCAGGAGGAGAAGGAAGAACTGATTCTGGAGGCGGCGCTCGACGTGTTCGCCACCCATGGCTTTCGCGGCAGCACGATCGACCAGATCGCCGATGTGGCTGGGATGTCGAAGCCCAACCTGCTTTATTATTTCCGCACCAAGGAAGCCATGCACCGGGCGCTGATCGACCGGGTGCTGGACAATTGGCTCGATCCGCTGCGCGAATTTGACGCTGCGGGCAATCCAGTCTCCGAAATCCGCAGCTATATCCGGCGCAAGCTGGAGATGGCGCGGGATTTTCCGCGCGAGAGCCGGCTGTTTGCCAACGAGATCCTGCAGGGCGCTCCCCATATCGAGGACGAATTGAAAGGGCCGCTGAAGGCGCTCGTGGATGAGAAGGCGGAGGTGATCCGCGCCTGGGCAAAGGCCGGCAAGATCGCCAAATGCGATCCCTACCATCTGATCTTCGCCATCTGGTCGACGACGCAGCACTATGCCGATTTCGACGTGCAGGTGCGCGGCGTGCTGGGAGACGGGCGCTCCGGTGAAGGGCGTTTCGAGGATGCGGCGCGGTTTCTTGAGCAGTTGTTCGTCACAGGCCTTTCGGCCGACGGTCCGGCGAACTGACGTTTGTCAGCTTCCTGACGGCTGGGCGGGAGCCTCGCCCTTTCCCGACGATGCGGCCATCAAGCCCTCGAATTCATCGGCGTTGTGAACGATCAGGGTTTCGAGCGTGCCGGTGCGGCCGCGAATGGCGATGTTGTAGCTCTCCCGGCCATCGACCGTGAGGCCGGCATACCGCACGACGTCGGCGGAAACGGCCAGCTGCGCATCATATTCCTTGGCAAAGCCCTCCAGCCGGCTGGCCGCGTTGATCGTGTCGCCGACGGCTGTCAGCGCCGAGGCTTTGCCATAGCCGATATGGCCGATGATGGCGGGGCCGGCATGCATGCCCATGGCGATGCGCAGCGGCTTGTCGAGTTCGCTCATGAAATTGCGGTTGAGAACGTCGACGCCCCTGGCGATGCGGATGGTCGCGGTCAGCGCCTGCGCGCAGGCGTCCTCGATGGACGTATGCAGTCCGAAGATGGCGAGAGCGCCGTCGCCGATGAACTTGTCGATGACGCCGCCCGCTCCCTCCACCGCCTCGCCGATGGTCTCGAAATAGCGGTTGAGCAGGAAGACGGTGTCGAACGGCAGCTGTTGCTGGGCCAGCAGCGTGAAGTCGCGCAGGTCACAGAACAGCACGGCGATCTTGCGCTCGCGGCCGGCCGCTTCATGCTCGGTCGGCTGGGCCTTGTGGCCGACATTGTCGGCACCGAGAATGGGCGAAATCGACAGGTTGTGGGTCGGCCGCAGCTGGCAGGCAAGGCGCACATTGTCAGGTGCGCGGATACGCGTCAGCGTTGCCCGCTCGGCCTCGTTGGCCGCTGGCTGCCGCTCCAGCCCTTCCGTCACCCGCACCCGGCAGGTCGAGCAGCGTCCACGTCCGCCGCAGATCGACAGATGCGGGATGCCGGCGGCGCGGCTTGCCTCGAGCACGCTGAAGCCTTTGGCAACAGAGATGGCCCGGTCCGGGTAGGTGATGCGGATCTTTCCGCGGACGGGGACCGCGCGCGCGATCAACGTTCCGCCGATCATCGCCAACAGGCCGGCGATGATGGACAGCCGGATATGTCCAAGGGTTTCGGAGGAGGCGCGGGGCGGCCGGAACCAGGATGCGGACGGCAGCCCGCCTTCCAGCGACCGCGCCGCGACGGCAAACCCGAGCAGGGCGAGCAGGGGAACCAGCACCGCGAATGTGTAGAAGACCAGAAAATAGCGCGGATACCAGCTGCGGCCCCGCATCCAGAACCATGCACCAAGACAGCCGTGCGCCCAGGCAAGGACCAGTGCGACCGATTGCCGAGTCGCGGTCAGGGAATTCGACCAGAGCGCCGGCAAGACTTCGTAGTAGCCATCGCCATAGCCCGTCAGCATCCACTCGATCCGCGTGCTGACCACGTGGCCGACGATAAGGAAAGGAAAGGAAAGCCCGAAGACGATCTTCAGCGCTTCGCGGACCGGCATGCGCAGGGTTTGCCGGCGGTACAGGCTTTCAAGTGCGAGCACAAAATGGACCAGCAGCGAGCCGTAGAGCAAGGCGGTGCCCGGCCAGCTTCTCCAGACGACGTTGAAGACCCCGCGCACTTTCTCCATGGCGTCGACCGAGATCAGGCCGAGCGCATGGTTGGAAAAATGCGTCAGCAGGAACAGTCCCAGACAGGCGCCTGTCAGCAGATGCAGCCTTTTGCGCGATCGTGAGGAAGCGAGCTTCAAACAGACATCCGGTGTTGGCGGCCACGAGCCGCGTGTCTTTTACTTCTTATTGACGAGTTCCCGGTCTGGGGCAACGCACGATTTGTGGACGCATCGTCGCAATTTTGTGTCCAATCCGTTATCCCGGCTGCACGTTATCGCGTCGCATGGCAAAAATCCGGGCATTTTTTCCGACCGGGACCGCAGGCGCCCGGGGTTCAGCCAGACGCCTGCAATCGTTCAGTTCCGGTCTCTAAAAGTAGTGATCCCGCTCGATGCCGTCATAACGGCCGGACTTCAGGCAGCAGTGCTTGAAACCGCCTCCGCGATTGGCAGGGGCAGGGATCGTTGCGGCCGAGTTTCTCGATCAGTTCGACGTCGCCGCGAACGAACCGGGTGCCGGTCTTGACGTTGGTTTCGGATGGATAAGACTTGCGTCGCTTGGACGTGATCTCAAAAGCTCACGTCGTGGAAGGTTTTGCGTGACATGATTGCCTCCTGTTTTGGCATGCTGCCATAGATTGCGGCGGATGTTTCATAACAGGTTCGCGGTGGCGATCAATGGCAATCGGCCGCCTCGCATTTTGGGCGAGACGGCCGATATTGGGCGAAAGCCGTTCTTACTCCGCAGCCTGGCGGGCCATCGGATTGTTCGGATGGGTCGTCCAGTTGGCGTAGTTGGCATCGACGACCTTGCCGGTCCGCTCGTCCAGCGTGCCCGGCTCCAGGCCGACCATGGTGATGCAATCCTGCACGGGACAGACGTTGACGCAGAGATTGCAGCCGACGCATTCGTCTTCCATCACCTCGAAACGCCTGACGCCATCAACGAACTGGGTGATTGCCTGGTGCGAGGTGTCCTCGCAGGCGATATGGCAGCGACCGCACTGGATGCAGGCATCCTGGTCGATGCGGGCCTTGGCGATGTAGTTGAGGTTGAGATACTGCCAGTCGGAGACGTTCGGAACCGCGCGGCCGCAGATGTCGTCGAGATTGCGGTGCCCCTTGGTATCCATCCAGTTGGACAGGCCGGTGATCATCTCCTGAACGACCTTGAAGCCGTAGGTCATTGCCGCTGTGCAGACCTGAACATTGCCGGCACCGAGAACGAGGAATTCGGCCGCGTCCCGCCAGGTGGTGATACCGCCGATGCCGGAGATCGGCAGGCCGTAGGTTTCCGGATCGCGGGCGATCTCGGCCACCATGTTGAGCGCGATCGGCTTGACCGCCGGGCCGCAATAGCCGCCATGGCTGCCCTTGCCGTTGATCGAAGGCTCGGGCGAGAACGTATCGAGATTGACCGATGTGATCGAATTGATCGTGTTGATCAATGACACCGCATCAGTGCCGCCGGCCTTGGCGGCGCGGGCGGGCTTGCGGATATCGGCGATGTTCGGCGTCAGCTTGGTGATGACCGGCATTCGGGTGTATTGCTTGCACCAGCGCACGACCATTTCGATATATTCCGGCACCTGTCCGACCGCGGCACCCATGCCACGCTCCGACATGCCGTGCGGACAGCCGAAATTGAGTTCGATACCATCAGCACCGGTTTCTTCCACCAGCGGCAGGATCGCCTTCCAGGCATTTTCTTCACACGGAACCATGATCGAGGCGATCAGAGCCCGGTCCGGCCAGTTCATCTTCACCTGCTTCATTTCGCGCAGGTTGGTGTAGAGGTCGCGGTCGGTAATCAGCTCGATGTTGTTGAGACCGAGAAGCCGGCGGTCGGCGCCCCAGATCGCGCCGTAGCGCGGGCCGTTGACGTTGACGACCGGCGGGCCTTCCTCGCCGAGTGTCTTCCAGACCACGCCGCCCCATCCCGCCTTGAAGGCGCGCTCGACATTGTAGGCCTTGTCGGTTGGCGGTGCCGAGGCCAGCCAGAAGGGGTTGGGAGACTTGATGCCGATGAAATTGTTGCGCAGATCAGCCATTGTTCATTCTCCCCTTCAAGCGACGGCGACGGCCGGCTGCGATGCAGCGGCCAGCACACGGTTGATCGATTCGGCCGCGTCGCGGCCCATGGCAACGGCGGAAACCGTCAGGTCCTCGCCGCCCAGAACACAGTCACCGCCGGCCCAGACGCGGTCGAGCGATGTGCGGCCCTCGTCGTTGACGACGATACGGCCGGACTGCAGGGTAATGCCCCCGAGACCGTCGGCCTCGAAGGTCTGGCCGATGGCCTTCAGCACATGATCGGCGGTGATGACGCCGGTTTCGCCTGTCGTGGTGAGGCGTCCGTCCTCGATCGTCGTGTAATCAAGTTCGATGCCGGCCACCTTGCCGTCGCGGGCGATGATGCGCTTGGGCTGCAGCCAGTGGCGGATCGTGACGCCCTTGGCGGCGGCGAGATCCTGCTCAAATTCCGAGGCGTTCATGTTTTCCTTGCCGCGGCGGTAGCAGATCGTCACCTCTTCGGCGCCGAGCAGCTTTGCCTGCACGGCGGCATCGACTGCGGTCATGCCGCCGCCGAGTACCACGACCCTGCGGCCGACGGGGATGTCCGATTTGGTTTCCGATTGTCGGAGCGCAGCGATGAAATCGACCGCATCCTCGACACCTTCGGCAGTTTCGCCTTCGGCCCGCAGCGCGTTGACGCCGGCAAGGCCGAGGCCGAGGAAGACGGCGTCGTGATTGGCCAGCATGTCGCTCAGCGAAAAATCGCGCCCGAGCATCTGGCGGTTGCGGACCTCGATGCCGCCGATGGCGAGAACGTAGTCGACTTCGGCCTGTGCGAAATCATCGACCGCCTTGTAGGTGGCGATGCCGTATTCATTGAGGCCGCCGGCCTTTTCGCGGGCGTCGTAGATGACCACATCGTGACCTTTGACGGCGAGGCGGTGGGCGCAGGCGAGACCTGCCGGACCTGCGCCGACGATGGCGATGGATTTGCCCGTCGGTTCGGCGCGCTCGTAGAACTGCTTGTTTTCGCGCATGGCGATGTCAGTGGCATAGCGCTGCAGCCGCCCGATCTCGACCGGGCGATGCTCGGCCGTGTTGCGCACACAGGCCTGCTCGCAGAGCGTTTCGGTGGGACAGACGCGAGCGCACATGCCGCCGAGAATGTTCTGGTCGAAAATGGTGTTTGCCGACCCGATCGGGTTTCCAGTCGATATCTGCCGGATGAACAGCGGGATATCGATGGAGGTGGGACAGGCTGTCATGCAGGGCGCGTCGTAGCAGAAATAGCAGCGGTCGGAGGCGACCAGCGCTTCATGCTCATCCAGCGGCGGATGCAGATCGGAAAAATTCTTCTCATATTCAACTGGCGAGAGGCGCCCGCTCAGTATTCCAGTTTCAGTCGTTCCCATTTTTTTCTCCCAAATGTCGTGCCTCAGGATGATGAAACGGTAACACGCTTTATTTTTTTATCAAACGGTAAAATTTTAAAAATGAAATCGCCGGAATCGCGGCGTAGCAGGGGTTTCGACCTGCCACTGATGGGGATGTCAGCGGTCTGTGTTTGACAGAGTGCCGGAAAAAGTGTCAGCACATTGACTAGGGAGTACAGCAAATGGCGCGCAGACCGGAAGGCAACAACAGGCTCGATGATGCCGCGCGTGCGGGCTGGCTCTATTATGTCGCCGGGCGCACCCAGGACGAAATTGCGTCCGCAATGGGGATTTCGCGCCAGTCGGCGCAGCGGCTGGTTTCGCTCGCCATGGCCGAGCGCCTGATCAAGGTCCGCCTCGATCATCCGATCGCCGCCTGTCTTGAGCTCGGGCTTCGCCTCAAGGAAAAATTCGACCTGCGGCAGGTCGATATCGTGCCGAGCGATCCCGCGTCGTCATCGACCACCGTCGGTATCGCCGAAGCGGGGGCGGCCGAGATCGAGCGCTGGCTGAAATCGGTCGATCCGATCATTCTGGCCATCGGTACGGGGCGAACGCTGAAGGCGGCGATCGATCAGCTGCCGGCAATGGAATGTCCGCAGCATCGCATCGTCTCCCTGACCGGCAATATCGGCCTCGACGGGTCGGCTGCCTATTACAACGTCATCTTCTCGATGGCGGATGCGGTCAAGGCGCGGCATTTTCCGATGCCGTTGCCGGTTCTCGTGTCTTCGCCGGAGGAGCGGGTGGTGCTGCACAGCCAGGCGCTGGTGAAATCCGCGCTGCAGCTTGGTGCCGAGGCGAATGTCGCTTTCGTCGGCGTCGGCGAACTCGGCCAGCAGGCGCCCCTGTGCGAGGATGGCTTTCTGGCCCCCGACGAGATGGCGCGGTTGATGGACGAGGGGGCTGCCGGTGAAATCTGCGGCTGGATGTTCGACCGCGAGGGACAAATGATGCCCGGCAGCATCAACCAACGCGTCGCCAGCGTGCCGTTGCCGTCGCGTGATTCGTCGACCGTCATCGGCATCGCCAAGGGGCAGCGAAAATACGTTGCGTTGCGGGCTGCTCTCAAGGGGCGCGTGATCAACGGACTGATCACCGACGAGACGACTGCGGAGTTTTTGCTCGCCAATTGAGCGAATGCCCATAAATTTTCATAAGTAAAATCAAATCAATAGGGTGTCGCTTCTGCGCTGCAGCAACGAATGCCGATTGACATTCTTTGGAAACGTGTGAGTAATTGCCCACGAGCAAGGCAAATGCTCATAACTCTTCTGGGAGGAAGATATATGAACTTGAAAACTTTTTTGCTGGGCACGTGCTCGGCAGTCGTCATCGCGGGTTTTGCGCAGGCAGAAACCCTCACCATTGCCACGGTGAACAATGGCGACATGGTCCGGATGCAGACGCTGACGGACGATTTTACCAAGGCAAACCCTGACATCCAGCTCGAATGGGTCACCCTCGAAGAGAACGTGCTACGCGAACGCGTCACCACGGACATCGCAACCAAGGGCGGCCAGTACGACGTTTTGACGATCGGTACCTATGAAGTTCCGATCTGGGCCAAGCAGGGCTGGCTGCTACCGCTCGACAAGCTGGGCGCCGATTATGACGTCGACGACCTTCTGCCGGCCATCCGTTCGGGCCTGACCGCGGACGGCAAGCTCTACGCGGCTCCGTTCTACGGCGAAAGCTCGATGGTCATGTACCGCAAGGACTTGATCGAAAAGGCAGGGCTCACCATGCCCGACGCTCCGACCTGGGAGTTCATCGGCGAGGCTGCCCGCAAGATGACCGACCGCGGGGCCGGCATCAACGGCATTTGCCTTCGCGGCAAGGCCGGCTGGGGCGAGAACATGGCGTTCCTGACCGCCACGTCCAACGCTTTCGGCGCACGCTGGTTTGACGAGAACTGGAAGCCCCAGTTCGATCAGCCGGAATGGAAAGCCACGCTCGACATGTACGTCAAGCTGATGAACGATGCCGGCCCGCAGGGCGCTTCGTCCAACGGCTTCAACGAAAACCTGGCGCTGTTCCAGCAGGGCAAGTGCGGCATGTGGATCGACGCCACGGTGGCAGCTTCGTTCGTGACCAACCCGAAGGACTCGACGGTTGCCGACAAGGTCGGTTTCGCTCTTGCTCCCGACACCGGTCTCGGCAAGCGTGGCAATTGGCTGTGGGCCTGGAACCTGGCCATTCCGGCCGGCACCAAGAAGGCGGATGCAGCCGAGAAGTTCGTGTCCTGGGCAACCAGCAAGCACTATCTCGACATCGTTGCCGCCAAGGAAGGCTGGGCAAACGTTCCTCCGGGCACGCGCACCTCGCTTTATGAAAACCCCGAGTACCAGAAGGCGGCTCCGTTCGCCAAGATGACGCTCGATAGCATCAATGCCGCCGACCCGAAGAACCCGTCCGTAAAGCCGGTGCCTTACGTTGGTGTTCAGTTCGTCGCGATCCCGGAATTCCAGGGTCTCGGCACGACGGTCGGGCAGCTCTTCTCCGCCGCTCTGGCAGGCCAGATGTCCGTGGACGATGCGCTCGCACAGGCACAGCAGGTAACCACCCGCGAAATGACACGCGGCGGCTACATCAAGTAACGTTCCTTCCCAAGGACGCGACTGCCCGGAACCATTCCGGGCAGTCGAACCCTCCACGGCAACAGGGTTTGCCGTCGCGCGAAATTTTTTATGCGCGCCATGTTTAAACTTTACACATGATAATATAGAGAACGAGACCAGTGTTCCGATTTGTCAGAATATCGGGCAATATGGCGAGGGAGGGTTGTTCCAATGGCTACACAGAATACGCGCGTGCTCGCGCGCTTTATGATGGCCCCGTCCGTCGGGCTTCTTCTGATCTGGATGATCGTGCCGCTGGCGATGACGCTGTGGTTTTCGTTCCAGAACTACAATCTGCTCAATCCGGGCAATGTCAGTTTCGCTGGCCTGTTCAATTACCAGTATTTCTACACGGATCCTGCCTTTTTCCAGTCCATCTGGAACACGCTGGTTCTTGTGGTCGGCGTGCTTTGTATCACGGTCATCGGCGGCATCGCACTCGGTTTGCTGCTGGATCAGCCGATGTTCGGGCAGGGCATCGTGCGCATCATGATCATTTCGCCGTTCTTCGTCATGCCGCCGGTGGCAGCCCTGGTGTGGAAGAACATGATCATGCATCCGGGCTACGGCGTGTTCGCGGATATCAGTCGCGCGCTTGGCCTGCAGCCGGTCGACTGGTTCGCGCAATATCCGCTGCTGTCGATCATCATCATTGTTGCCTGGCAATGGCTGCCGTTTGCGACGCTCATCCTTTTGACCGCCCTGCAATCGCTTGACGGGGAGCAGAAGGAAGCAGCCGAGATGGACGGGGCGAACTTCGTCAACCGTTTCATCTATCTGACGCTGCCGCATCTGGCGCGTTCAATCACCGTCGTCATCCTGATCCAGACGATCTTCCTTCTGGGCGTCTATGCCGAAATCCTCGTCACCACCAATGGCGGCCCGGGCTACGCATCGACGAACCTGCCGTTCCTGATCTACCGCACGGCCCTGCTTGGCTACGATGTCGGCGGCGCTTCGGCGGGCGGCATCATCGCAGTTATCCTCGCCAATATCGTCGCCTTCTTCCTGATGCGCGCCGTTGGCAAGAACCTCGACAGATAAGGGAGGCAGGACCATGGCCCGCGCAGTCTCGACCAGAAAAACCGTTGTCGTCACGATCTTCGCATGGATCGTCGCGCTCATCATCTTCTTCCCGATCCTTTACACGATCATCACCAGCTTCAAATCCGAAACCGAGGCGATCCAGGGTTTCAGCCTGATCCCCTCGGGAACGGTCGAAAGCTATGAGGCCGTGCAGGCTCAGAGCAATTACTTCAAGTTCTTTCTGAACTCGGTCATCCTGTCGCTTGGCTCGACATTCCTTGCGTTGCTGATCTCGGTGCCGGCCGCATGGTCGATGGCGTTTTCGCCGACCAGACGGACCAAGGACATCCTGATGTGGATGCTCTCCACCAAGATGATGCCGGCGGTTGCCGTTCTGGTGCCGATCTATCTTCTGTTCCGCGATTTCGGCCTGCTGGACAGCCGGATCGGCCTGACATTCATGCTGACGATGATCAACCTGCCGATCGTGGTCTGGATGCTCTACACCTACTTCCGCGAGATTCCCGGCGAAATCCTGGAAGCGGCGCGCATGGACGGCGCCTCGCTCTGGGGCGAGATCGTCTACGTCCTGACACCGATGGCGATACCCGGCATCGCTTCGACCATGCTGCTGAACATTATCCTCGCCTGGAACGAAGCCTTCTGGACGATCCGCCTGACCACGACCAATGCGGCGCCGCTCACCGCCTTCATCGCGTCCTTCTCCAGTCCGCAGGGGCTGTTCTGGGCCAAGCTGTCGGCAGCATCGACGCTTGCGATCGCGCCGATCCTGATCATGGGCTGGTTCAGCCAGAAACAACTTGTCCGCGGCCTGACCTTTGGCGCCGTGAAATAACTCAAAGAAAAGACCTGGAGGCACGCATGGGCAATATCACACTCAAGAAGGTCAACAAATCCTTCGGCACGACACAGGTCATTCCGGGCATCGACCTGACGATCAGCGAGGGCGAGTTCGTCGTGTTCGTCGGTCCGTCGGGCTGTGGAAAGTCGACGCTGCTGCGCCTGATCGCCGGGCTTGAGGATACATCCGCAGGCACGATCGAGATCGACGGCCGCGACGTCACGGGCATGGCACCGGCCAAGCGCGGGCTGGCGATGGTGTTCCAGTCCTACGCGCTTTATCCGCATATGACGGTGCGCAACAACATCGCGTTTCCGCTGAAGATGGCCAAGCTCGATCAGGAGACGATCGACAAGAAGGTGACGGAAGCAGCAAGGGTGCTGAACCTCACCAACTATCTCGACCGCCGTCCCGGCCAGCTCTCCGGCGGTCAGCGCCAGCGTGTCGCCATCGGCCGTGCCATCGTGCGCGAACCTTCGGCGTTCCTGTTCGACGAGCCGCTGTCCAACCTCGATGCGGCCCTGCGCGGAACGATGCGGCTGGAGATCAGCGAGCTTCATCATCAGCTGAAGACGACGATGATCTACGTCACCCACGATCAGGTCGAGGCCATGACCATGGCCGACAAGATCGTCGTGCTCAACGCCGGCAATATCGAGCAGGTGGGCTCGCCGCTCGATCTCTATCACCGGCCGGACAATATCTTCGTCGCCGGCTTCATCGGCTCACCGCGGATGAATTTTGCCACCGGCGAATTCTCCAAGCCCTACAATGCGCACACGATCGGTGTTCGTCCCGAGCATCTCCAGCTGTCGACCGAAGCGGGCAGCTGGAGCGGTGTCGTCGGTGTCGCCGAGCATCTGGGCTCCGATACCTTCTTGCATATTCATGTCGACGGCATTGGTCTGGTGACGGCCCGTGTCGGCGGCGATTTTGTGGTCAAGCATGGCGATCGGGTGTTCCTGACGCCGGAAGAGGGCCGCGTTCACAAGTTCGATGACAAGGGACTGGCAATTCGATGACACGGCTCAAGGGTAAAAGCGCGCTGATCACGGGATCGGCGCGGGGGATCGGCCGGGCTTTCGCAGAGGCCTATATCCGCGAAGGTGCGACGGTGGCGATCGCCGATATCAATCTCGACCGCGCGAAAGCAACTGCTGCCGAGCTTGGCGCCGCTGCCTATGCCGTTGAAATGGACGTGACCAGCCAGGCCTCCATCGATGCGGCGATCGCAGCGGTCGTGGCAAAGGCCGGCGGTCTGGATATTCTGGTCAACAATGCGGCCCTGTTCGATCTCGCGCCGATCGTCGAGATCACCCGGGAAAGCTACGACAGGCTGTTTACGATCAATGTCTCCGGCACGCTCTTTACCATGCAGGCGGCCGCAAGGCAGATGATCGCGCAGGGACGCGGCGGCAAGATCATCAATATGGCAAGCCAGGCGGGGCGCCGGGGCGAGGCTCTTGTCGCCGTCTATTGCGCGACCAAGGCGGCGGTTATCAGCCTGACTCAATCGGCCGGACTGAACCTCATCAAGCACGGCATCAACGTCAACGCGATTGCCCCGGGCGTCGTCGATGGCGAGCATTGGGACGGTGTCGATGCGATGTTTGCCAAGTTCGAAAACCGTCCGCTGGGCGAGAAGAAGAAGCTGGTCGGCGCCGAAGTGCCGTTCGGGCGCATGGGCACGGCCGACGACCTGACGGGCATGGCGGTCTTCCTCGCTTCCGCAGACAGCAACTATGTCGTTTCGCAGACCTACAATGTCGATGGCGGCAACTGGATGAGCTGAGCTCAAAGCTCGTCGAAAGGAATGAACATGACGACCAAACTTTCGCTCGCCAATCTTGACGCCATCAAGGCGACTGCCGCGGTCCCGGCCTATGACCGGTCGACCCTGACAGCAGGCATCGTCCATTTCGGTGTTGGCAATTTTCACCGCGCCCATCAGGCGATCTATCTGGACGACCTCTTCAACACCGGCAGCGATCACGATTGGGCAATCGTCGGGGCAGGGGTTCTCCCCTCCGACGAGGCGATGCGCGCAAAACTCGCCGAACAGGACTTCCTGACGACGGTGGTCGAGCAGGACAACAACAGAAGTGCTGCGCGCGTCACTGCGCCGATGATCGACTATCTGCGGCCAGGCAATGCGGCAGCGACAATTGCCAGGCTTGCCGATCCGGCGATCCGTATCGTGTCCTTGACGATCACCGAGGGCGGTTATTTTATCGACCCTGCCTCTGGCGCGTTCAATCCGAAGCATCCTGCCATCGTTGCCGACAGCCAGAATCCCAGCGATCCGAAGACCGTGTTCGGCCTGATCATCGCCGGACTGAAGGCGCGCAAGGACAAGGGTATCGTGCCGTTTACGGTGATGTCCTGCGACAATATTCCCGGCAATGGCGAAGTCACGCATGCGGCCGTTTCCGGCCTGGCGCGGCTGTCCGATCCGGCGCTTGCCGCGTGGATCGAGGCCAATGTGGCTTTTCCGAACGGGATGGTGGACCGCATCACGCCGGCAACCGGACCACGCGAAGTTGGTATTGCTGCCGACGACTACGGCATCGACGACAACTGGCCGGTGTTCTGCGAGGAATTCAAGCAATGGGTTCTGGAAGATCATTTTCCGGCCGGCCGGCCCGCGCTTGAAAAGGTCGGTGTCCAGTTCGTGCCGGATGTAGCGCCCTACGAGCACATGAAGATCCGCATCCTGAATGGCGGCCATGCGGCAATCGCCTATCCGGCAGCACTTCTCGATATTCATTTCGTGCACGAGGCGATGGAGGACAAGACGGTTTGCGCGTTCCTCGCCAAGCTGGAGCATGAGGAAATCATCCCGGTCATTCCGCCGGTTCCGGATACCGATCTGCATGCCTATTTCAAAAAGGTCGAGACACGCCTCTTCAATCCGAAGATCGGCGATACCATCCCACGCCTGGCGCAGGATGGCTCCAACCGGCAGCCGAAGTTCATCCTGCCGACCACGGCCGACCGGTTGCGGCGCGGTGAAGATGTCATCGGCCTGTCGCTGGTGTCGGCGCTCTGGTGCCGCTACTTTGCGGGAACTTCCGATAGCGGCAAGGCGATCACCTTCAACGATGCCAGCGCCGACCGGCTTCACGCGGCGGCGGTGAAAGCCAAGGACGATCCACAGGCCTTCCTTGCACTTTCGGATATCTTCGGCGATGTTGCGCAATCAACGCTGTTTCAAAAGCGCTTCGCACATGCGCTGCGGACACTTTGGGACAAGGGCACGCGGGCAACGCTTCAGCTCTATCTCGACGGAAAACTTGGAGAATGACCTCATGACGCTTGGGCTTTCGCGCACTGTCGCGGGCGTATCGTGCCATCGTTTCGGCACGCAAGCCGCGGCCTGATGGAGATGGCCAAGCATCCGCCAAAGCTGGTGATTTTCGATTGCGATGGCGTACTGGTGGATAGCGAACCGCTGTCGCTCGACGTGCTGGTTCGCGTGCTCGGCAATGCCGGGGTCGAGATGGATGCCGAGGAGGCGACGGAGCGCTTTCTCGGCAAGAGCCTGAAGACCATGTCGGATATTCTGCATGACGACTATGGTCTTGCGGTGGACGACGCCTTCCTTGAGGAGATGCGTCTCGATCTCTACCAGCGTTTCCGCCAGGAACTGCAGCCCGTGGCGGGCATTGCCGCGGCGCTCGATGCGCTTGATATTCCCCGTTGCGTGGCGTCTTCGAGCCAGATGGAGCGTATCCGGCTGTCTTTGACCATCACGGGGCTGATCGACAAGCTTGAGCCGCATCTGTTCAGCTCCAGCATGGTCAAGCGTGGCAAGCCGGCGCCGGATCTCTTCCTGCATGCGGCGGCGCAAATGGGCACCCCACCGGAAGACTGCATCGTCGTGGAGGACAGCCCGGCCGGTATCGAGGCGGCCAAGGCGGCCGGCATGCGGGTTTTCGCGTTTGCTGGTGCCTCGCATGCCAAATCGGAACGGCATCTGGAAACGTTGCGGCGGCTTGATCCCGATGTGCTGTTTGACGACATGCGGGAATTGA
The DNA here is from genome assembly GCF_001687365.1 of Pararhizobium polonicum. Taxonomy (GTDB): domain Bacteria; phylum Pseudomonadota; class Alphaproteobacteria; order Rhizobiales; family Rhizobiaceae; genus Pararhizobium; species Pararhizobium polonicum. Next base: position 44,959 of record NZ_LGLV01000019.1, on the reverse strand, counting down.
TCCATCTTGTCCGCAACGAACAAAGGGACGGGAACGCAGGGCTCTGATGGCTGATTTGATCGTTGCTGTCGATGTCGGAACCGGCAGCGCCCGCGCTGGTATTTTCGATCGGCATGGCAAGCAGTTGGCCCGGGCTGATTATCCGATCGCGATGAACAGGCCGGAAGAGAATCACGCCGAGCATGATTCCGAAAACATCTGGGCAGCCGTTTGCATCGTTGTCAAAACGGCGCGCGCCAAGGCCGGCGTCCCTGCTGACGCCATTGCTGCCATCGGTTTCGACGCGACGTGCTCGCTGGTCGTGCGCGACAGGGACGGTGCTCCGCTCTCCGTCAACCGCAAGGGCGATCCGCGCTGGGACACGATCGTCTGGCTGGACCACCGGGCTCTGAAACAGGCCGATTTCTGCACGGCGACAAAACACCCGGTGCTCGATCATTCCGGCCGCGTCATGTCGCCGGAAATGGAGATGCCAAAGCTCATGTGGTTGAAGCAGAACCTGCCGCAACAATGGGAAAAGACAGGGTATTTCTTCGATCTCGCCGATTTTCTGTCCTGGCGGGCGACTGGCAACGCAGCGCGCTCCCGCTGCACGCTGACGGCCAAGTGGAACTACCTTTCCCATGAAGAAAGCGGTTGGCAGGACGGGTTTCTGGCACGGATCGGGCTTGAGGATCTGCGCGAACGCGGTGGACTGCCGGAGAAAACCCTGCCGGTCGGGCACTCGACCGGACATCTGACGGCCGCGGCTGCGGCCGAACTGGGCCTGCATGAGACCTGCCAGGTGGCGACGGGGCTGATCGATGCCTATGCCGGCGCCATCGGTGTGCTCGGTGGTTTTGCCGGTGAACACGACACACTGGAGCGGCAGCTTGCCCTGATTGCCGGAACCTCCAGCTGTATCGTCGCCTTCTCCAAGGACATGAAGCCCGGCTTCGGCATGTGGGGCCCCTATTTCGAGGCAGCATTTCAAGACAGCTGGCTGATCGAGGGCGGACAATCGGCGACGGGCGCACTGCTCGATCATGTCGTGCGCAGTCACAGCGCCGGTGGCGAGCCGGACGCCGAAGTTCACCAGAGGATCATCCTGCGTATCCAGGAACTGCGCGCCGCCTATGGAGCCGAGTTCGCGGCACGTCTGCATGTGTTGCCGGATTTTCACGGAAACCGTTCCCCGCTTGCGGATCCGCATGCACTCGGCGTTATCAGCGGCCTGACGCTCGACAGTTCGTTCGATGCGCTTTGCCGCCTCTACTGGCGCACCTGCGTCGCCATCGCGCTCGGTATCCGCCATATTCTCGAAACGATGAAAGAGGCGGGTTACGACCTCGATACCCTGCATGTTACGGGCGGCCATGTCCGCAATGCGTTGTTGATGGAGCTTTACTCCGACGTGACCGGCTGCACGGTCGTCGTACCGGAAACCAATGATGCCGTTCTTCTGGGGACAGCCATGGTTGCGTCGGTTGCGGGCGGTCTCTATCCGGACCTTCGGGCTGCCGGCCCGGCCATGTCTCCCGGCGGGCACGCACGTTATCCCAATCCGGACCTGCGGGAAGCCTATGATCGCGACTACGCCAAGTTCCTCAGCCTCTACCGGCATCGCGCCGAACTGGAAGCGCTCTGAGACGGCCGGTTTCGGTATCTGCAGAATATTTTGAAAAAAATGAAATCCGAGCGGAACCTTTTTGCGGCGGGTTCGTTTATGGGATGTCCGGATCGTGCTTCGCATCGCCCCCAATGCGAACGCCCCCCATAAATCATCCGGCACCCAGCTCACACGCCCCCTCGGTGAGTTGTTAGCATCAGCCAGTGCCTTCCCCGGGCGCTGGCTGTTCTTTTTCAAGGGGGCTCTCGAACGGTCTATCCCGGCGAACCATTCTGAGCGCATCTGCATGCGTTCATTGGTCGATACGATCGATGATTTCATACTCCCGCGAGGGAATGGTCAGGTGATATTCTACGCGGTCGGGCGCCGTCAGGTACAGTGCCCTGCCGCCGATCGCCACCGGCACGACACGCTCCAGCACCGTGCGCGCGAAGGTATGCTCGTCGGTCTCCCGCAATGTGACCGCGGGCGGCAGGTGTTCGATCCAGGTCAGTTCAATGGCGTCGTTGCCGTCGAGTGCCGTTTCGAAGCAATCGATCGTCAGCGAGTTCACGCCCGCCGAGATCGCCCCATAGGATGCGGAATTGACGATGAGTTCGTGCAGGGCAAGTCCGATATGCAGCGCGGCGTTCGGCGACAGATGCGCGTTGATGCCCCTTATCGCGATGGGTGTTTCGGAATCGGGCCAATAGGCGCTGAATTGCCGTTCGGCCAGCGCGAAGAGATAGGCGCCGCGCCAGCTGGAATCGGTGACGAGATCCTGTGAATAGGCCAGCGACTGGATTCGCCCGCGAAACTTGGTAAGAAAATAGTCCAGCGACAGGGCCTGGCGTGCCGTCTGGGTGGCGATCCCCTGGATGATGGCGAGCAGGTTTTTCGAGCGATGGCTGAGTTCGCGCAGCAGGGTTTTCAGGATGCGTTCGCGATGCCGGGTTTCCGAAATGTCCGTGATGACGGACAGGATTCCGGTCATTCCCTGGGTGTCGATACGTTCGATGTCTATCCGGTAGGTCAGGACGCCGGTTGCAGACGTCACGTCGATTTCCGTCGAGGCCGGACTGCAGTTGCGCGCCACGTCGCGCTTCAGGGCAGTCAACCGGGCACCGTCCTCGGCCCCGAAGGTTTTCTCGTCCGCCTGCTCCCTGGCTTCCAGCGACCGCAATCCTTCGGGCAGGTTTCCGGAAAAAACGACGTCGAGATTGTCCGACTGATAAAGGTAGCCTGAGCCTGATTTCTTCAGAACGAGCTCCATCAGGATCTTGCCTGCATAGGCATTGGTCTTGAGGGAGGCTGTACTGCCTGCATTGCCCACGCGCTGCGCCTTCCGCTTTTTGATCGCCTGTCCGCTTCAGCTCCCGCGCGAGCGAAAAAGCGGTCAATCCGATCGGATATTCCGACCGGAAACGGGCCGGGCTTCAACTGTTGATAGGCTTCACCGGGGTGCCTTGGCGCCCCGGGTCAATGGATAACGAGATTGCCTGCCCGATTGTTCCGGGCGCAACACGTCTCAGGCCGCGGCCTTGGTGGATTCGTTGAAGAACAGCGCTTGACTGATCAGGGCTTTGACCATGTCCGGATTGAACGGCTTGGTGACCAGGAACGTCGGTTCGGGTCGCTCACCCGTCAGCAGGCGCTCGGGGAATGCCGTGATGAAAATCACCGGAATGGCGGTGTTCTTCAAAATATCGTTGACCGCGTCGATGCCGGAGCTGCCGTCGGCAAGCTGGATGTCTGCGAGCACCATGCTTGGCCGCGTCGCCTTGAACAGGGCCACGGCCTCGTCCCGCGTGCGGGCAATGCCGGTCACCTTGTGCCCGAGGCTCTCGACCATCTGCTCGATGTCGATTGCGATCAGCGGCTCGTCTTCGATGATCATGATGTCGGTTGCGACCTGGCGGGAAATCTCTTCCGATGCGCGCTCGAGCAGCTGGCTCATGCCGCTCTCGCTGGTGCCGAGGACCTCGGCCGCCTCGCTCGTGCGGAATCCCTCGACCGAGACGAGCAGGAAGGCCTGCCGGGCAAGCGGCGAGACGGACGCAAGATTGATCGATGCCCGCTTTTCCCAGGCAAATGGCGAGACCGGTTCCGGGATCAGGACGGAGGATGAGCCGAAGAGCTTGGTGTACAGCTGAAACAGGGCAACCCTGTCAGTGCTGGCTTCGGGGAAGATGGCGACATCTGCGATCAGCGCTTCCAGAACAGCTGCGACATACGCGTCGCCCGAAGTCTGCGACCCGGTCAGCGCGCGTGAGTAGCGGCGCAAATAGGGCAGAAACGGAGCGATCCGTGTGGAAAGTGACATATATGAACTCCCTCAACTGGCCGGGGTGATGGCCATGACATCGAGGAAACGCAACGCCAAAAAAAAGGTTCCTCCCGGCGGAACAAATTTTTCCCCGGCGCATTATGCTGCCAGATGAACTTCTGAAGGTATTTTGACTTTATGACCTACAAAATTGGGGCAGGGCGCGAGGCGGCGATGCCGGTGCGTGCCGACAATCCGAATGCGCAGATTGCAACGAAGCTCCGCGCACTCTATCTTTCTGTACAGGAGGAAGCCATTCCGGACCGGTTTCTCGACCTGCTTGAGAAACTCGATGCAGTCGAGCGCCAATCTATGCCGGATGTGGCTGAATGAGTGGTGGCATGACGACTGAGGAACCAAGTTTCAAGCGCGAAATGCTCGCAGCCCTTCCCAGCCTGCGTGCGTTCGCCATGTCGCTGATCGGCAGGCACGACCGGGCCGACGATCTCGTTCAGGATACCATCATGAAGGCATGGGCCAAGCAGGACCATTTCGAGATGGGCACGAACATGAAGGCGTGGCTGTTTACCATTCTGCGCAACGAACTCTATAGCCAGATGCGCAAACGGGGCCGCGAGGTGCAGGACAGTGACGGGTACTTCACCGAGTCGCTCGCCCAGCATCCGGCGCAATATGGCTCCCTGGATCTTCAGGATTTCAAACGTGCGCTCGAGACGTTGCCGCCGGATCAGCGGGAGGCGATCATTCTGGTGGGGGCTTCCGGCTTTTCTTATGAGGAAGCTGCGGAAATCTGCGGCTGCGCGCTCGGAACGATCAAGAGCCGCGTCAATCGCGCCCGGCAGCGGCTTCAGGATATCCTGCAGATCACCGGCGAGAATGAATACGGTCCCGACGCTACATCCGCGCCGATGACGTCACGGGCGTTTGTTTCCTGACAATAAAAGGCTCCAGCGTCCGCCAATCGTCTTTTAGAGGTTTGGCGGGCGTATTCTTTGGAGCGTTGTGACGTCGCGGCATGATCGCTTCGAGGGGAAATAATCATGCAGAAACTGCGACCTGCATGCTGTAAGGGAAAGACGGCGGGGTTCGGGCAATAATGGCGCCCGGGGCTGGGTGTGGAAATTCATGACTAAAAAGAACAACGTTTCGCAAGCGGCGGTTGCCGCCGTTCTGACATCGGCCGAGCGGCTCGACGTCCTGCATTCCGTTGTCCCGGATATGGCTGATCCGGATGCCGATTTTCGCGACCTTGCGGAGATGGCAGCCGATCTTTTCGATGCCCCGGTTGCGTTGGTGACACTCGTTGATGCCAGGGATCAATGGTTCAAGGCCGCAGTCGGAACCGATGAGACGCATGCGCCCGCTACCGCATCGTTTTGCATGCATACGATCGCGGAGCCATCGGACGGCGCGCTGGTTGTCGCCGATACCGTTGCCGACCCTCGCTTTGCCGGCCAGCCGCGTGTCGTGGGCGCACCGTTCCTGCGGTTTTATGCGGGCGTCCCGCTGGTCATCGACGAGCAGCCGGTGGGGACGATCTGTGTTTTCGATATCAAGCCGCGTCCCGAGATCGCTCCACAACTCGTGGCGCAGTTGCAGCGGCTGTCGCGGCTTGCTTCCTCGCTGTTCAAGCTCAAGCATGAGGCGCATCAGCGTGCGCTGAAGGAGGCCGCCCTTTCGCGCGAGGAGCAGAGGCATGCCATGGCGCTGGATGCGGCCAATATCGGCAGCTGGCTCTGGGATGTCCGCTCAGGCAGCGTGTCCTGCAACCAGCCGATGCTGCGCATGTTCGGGATGAAACCCGTCGCGATCGTCCAGGCCAGGGATATTTTCAGCGCCATTCATCATGACGACCGTGCAGCGACGCTGTCGAAATTGCGCTCCGCCATGACGCAGGACGAAGAGTATGACGGCATCTTCCGCGTCGCGTCCACCGGCCGGTGGCTTCTTGGCCGAGGGCGGGTGCATGAACGGGACGCGCAGGGCAAACCGACGCTTTTTCTCGGCATTAATATCGATGTGACCGAAGAGCAGGGGGCGACCCAACGAACCCGCTTGCTGTTGCGCGAGCTCAACCACCGGGTCAAGAACACGCTGGCCATGCTTCAGTCCTTGGCCCGCCAGACGCTGCGGCGGACAAGCGACCCGCAGGAGTTCATGACGGCATTCGCCGGCAGGCTTCAGGCGATTTCCGAAGCACATGGACTGCTGTCGGATCACGAATGGGGCGAAATCCGCCTTTCCGCGCTGCTGGCCAAACAGCTGGCGCCGCATGTGCGCGATTACAAAAAGCAGATCGAAGTCCACAAGGACGAAATTCTATTGGGGCCGGATCAGGCCGTTGGCCTCGGGCTGGTGCTGCACGAACTGGCAACCAATGCGGCGAAATACGGTTCGCTGACGGTGCCGGGTGGCAGGGTGGTGCTGACCGCACGCGGTGTCGATGAAGACGGTCAACGCATTCTGCATCTGACATGGACGGAGGTCGGCGGTCCGCCCGTGGACGAGCCGACACGGCGCGGGTTCGGCTCGATCCTGATCGAGCGAAGCCTGGACAAGGTGATGGGCAGCTCGGTGAAGGTCGAATACCTGCCCGCAGGTTTGACCGCGATCGTCCGTCTGCCGCTTTGAAGATTTCCCAGTATACAGTTCAGGAATGATCCCTGTCGCCTGATTTTCGCATCAGTCCGAGAAGGGTGCCGGCGCCCACGGCCAGGCCTGCGGCGAGAAGCGGTTGCCTGCGGAAAAGTGTAAGTGCCGTGGCAATGGCAAAGGTTGTCTGCGCCTGCGAGCGCCGGCGCCTGTCGGCGGCGATACGCCGGTCGCGCGCGTTCAGTCCATACATGATGCCGATGACGACGAGGCCGATGACCAGGGATGCAACGGCAAGGATGATCGTGGCCTGGAGCGGCGTATAGACGGTGCCCAGGTAGATGGCTCCGGCAACCAGCGCGAAAATGTAGGCGGTCAGGAAGAACAGTGAGGCAACAAGCCACATGGCCCCATTGCGCTTGTAGCGCGATACCGTGACGCCGACGTCGGTCACCACGAGAGCCGAAAGCATTGCGGCCAAAGAACCCATTTTTGTCTCCAGAAGGAAGAAAGAGGACGCAAAGACCGGACGGCAATCCTGTTGCCTCCGGTCTGTCTGCGTGGTGTCGGGCGCGCTTAGCGGCGGATGAGGGCTGCCACGAGAAGGCCGAGGGCTGCGGCCGCGCCGAGCGTTGCGACCGGATGCTTGCGAACCGTGTGGCGCACCTGCTTTTCGGTGGCCGCGTAATGGCCGCGCAGTTCGGCAAACAGCGCTTCACCGTTTTCGATCAGGTCGTGCAGCCCGGCTTCTGCCTGGTCGCGGGCATCATGGGCCTTTGCGCGAACATCCTTGGTTGCCTCGGCTGCCTTGGCGCGCACGTCCTTCGAGGCTTCAGCGCCGCGCTGCGAAAGCAGCTTTGCGAGCGATGCAATCTCGTCGCGGATTTCGCTGATCTGATCTTCGATCGGCGCATCGACGAGGCGCTTCTTTGCGCTGGAACCGGAAAAGAGACCTGTTGCCATAATGAATAACTCCTAGCTGCGGCGGGACTGCGGTTTCAAGGCAGGCCCCGGTGTGCGTTCATACCGACATGTGAGATGATCACCGTGTCAGCGGTTCGCAACATCAACGCGCAAGGTAGTCTTTGGTTCCACTCACAAGGCGAGAAGACGGGTCTCTTAACCCACCGCGGTGTGCGGCAGCACGAAGGGAACGCTGCCCGCCGGCGTCGCATTGACCCGCATGGCGCAGCCGAAAACGGCTTCCATCACCGCGTCGGTCATCACTTCGTTGGGATGTCCGGCGGCCCTGACGCGCCCACTTTTCATCATGATCATCCGGTCGGCGAACATCGCCGTCAGATTGAGGTCGTGCATGATGGCGATGACGCCGCCGCCGCGCCTGCAGAAATCCCGGGCAAGCCGCATGATCGTCAGCTGGTGGCGGATATCGAGGCTCGATACGGGCTCGTCAAGCAGCAGGAAAGCGGGTTCGCCGTGCCGCACCGGTTCCCAGATCTGACACAGCGCACGGGCAAGCTGGACGCGCTGCTGCTCGCCGCCGGACAGCTCCTGGTAGAAACGGCCGGCGAAACCGGAGAGGTCGACGGCTTCCAGCGCATCGCGGGCAATCCGGTCGGTTTCTCCCATATCCGCCTTGGCGCTGACCGAAAGTCCCATGCGGACGATTTCGCGCACGGTAAAGGGGAAGGAGATCACCGTGGACTGCGGCAGCACGGCGCGCTTCAGCGCCAGCTCCCACGGCTTCAGCGTCGATATATCATGACCGTTGATGCTGACGGTGCCGTCATAGGCGAGTTCGCCGGCAATTGCCTTGAGGCTGGTGGTCTTGCCGGAACCGTTCGGACCGACGATTGCGGTCAATTGTCCCGCTGCCGCCTCGATGCTGACGCCGTGCAGCACCTGTTTTCCGGAAAGTCGGACGGAGAGATTGCTGGCCTTGATCATGGGTTTTCCTCAAAGCCCCATATGGGAGCGCCCGCGCAGCAGGATCCACAGGAAGAACGGAGCACCGGCGAAAGCCGTGATGATACCGATCGGCAATTCCGCCGGCGGAACGATGGTGCGGACGATCATATCGGCAAAGATCAGCAGCGTGCCACCGAGCAGGGCAGATGCGGGCAGCAGATAACGGTGATCCGGACCGATCAGCATCCGCAGCACATGCGGCACGACGATACCGACGAAGCCGATACCGCCGCTGACGGCGACAGAGGCCCCGGTCGACGCCGCGACGCTGACGATGGCGATGTTCTTCAGCCGTTGCACGGGAATGCCCATGTGGAAGGCGGCGGCTTCTCCGAGGGTGAGGGCATTGAGCCCGCGTGCCAGGAACGGAACGACGGCAAGCGAAACGACGATGATCGGTCCGGCGGAGAGGATTTTCATCCAGTTGGCGCCGGCAAGCGAACCGAGGCCCCAGAAGGTGAGGTCACGCAACTGCTTGTCATCGGCCATGAAGATGAGAACGCCGGTGACGGCGCCGGCCAGGGCGCCGAGCGCGATACCGGCCAGGAGCATGGTGGCAACGGATGTCTGGCCGCTGCGGGTGGCAATCCTGTAGAGCAGCAATGTCGTGATCAGGCCGCCGAAGAACGCGGCAACCGGGAGTGCGTAGAAGCCGAACACCGCGAAAACCGGGCCGAAAAAGGTGCTGCCGAGCACGATGATCAGCACTGCACCAAGGCTCGCACCGGAGGACACGCCGACGAGCGCCGGGTCGGCGAGCGGATTGCGGAAAAGGCCCTGCATGACGGCGCCGGATACGGCAAGCGAGGCGCCGACCAGCATGCCGAGCACGGCACGGGGCAGGCGAATGTCGAGGATGATGATACGGTCGCGCAGGCTCAGGGCCTGCTCAGCGCCTTCCATGCCGAAGATCCAGCGCAGGACATTGCCGAGCGATGCGTCGGCTGCGCCTGTCATGATCGAGGCGGTAAACATCGACACCGCGACTACGATCAGCACCAGAATCAGCAGCTGCGCCAGCCGTGACCGGTCGCCCATGTGCCACTCGGATTTCAAGCGCGCCGCAAAGGACTGCGAGCCGCCGTCACCCGCGGCCATTTCACTGTGAGGCATTCGTTTTTTTTCCGTAGATCGCTGCGTTGAGTTCGCGCACCGTGCTTGCCGTGCGCGGGCCGAAACCGAGCAGGTGCAGGCCGTCCATGCGGATGATCGCCCTGTTTTTGGCAGCCGGTGTCAGGCTGAGGGCCGGATGGGCGAAGAGTTCGTCATCGGTCGTCGCATGGCCGCCGCTGCGGCTCATCATCAGCACGACATCGGGCTTGGCTTCGATAATCGATTCATCGGTCAGTGGCTTGTAGCCGGGGAAGCTGCCCATGGCGTTGACGGCGCCGGAGAGCGAAATGATGCCATCGGCGGCCGTGCCGGTGCCGGAGGCCATGATCTTTCCGCCCTGGGTGCTGAGGATGAAGATCACCCGCTTGCGTTCGCTTTCCGGGCGTTTGGCGGCATCGGCCACCGCTGCGTCGAGATCGCTCTTCACCTGTTCGGAAAGAACCATTGCTTTCTCGGGTACGCCGAGAAAATCGCCGACTGTGCGGATTTTTGTGAGAATGCCGTCACGGTCGAACCTTTCCGGAACGGTCTGGAAGGGAATGTTGGCATCCTTGAGAACGGTGAGCGTCTCGGGCGGGCCGCTTCCCTCGACGGCGATGATGGCGGTCGGATTGGTGGCGATCACGCCTTCCGGCGCCAGCTGCCGCATGTAGCCGACATCCGGAAGCTGGGTCGCAGCCTCCGGATAGATGCTGGTCGAGTCGCGGCCGACAAGCTTGCCCTCTTCGCCGAGCGCATAGACGATTTCCGTGATGGCGCCGCCGACGGACACCAGCCGCGACGTGTCGGCCTTCTGCATTTCCTGTGCGACGGCCGCCTGCACGAAGGATGCGCCGTCCGGTGCCGTGACCGGCAGGACGAAGGGCGCGGAAACCGCGAAGATCGCCAGGGCGAGTTCCCAGGAGCGGAGCCGGCGGAAATCACAGGACGTTTTCATGATCGCTTCCTTCAGGCCGCTTCGGTGATATCGAGCCGGGCGAGGTTTTCCATGATGGCACGCCATTCCGGGCGCTCGGCAAAGCCTTCCTTGCGCTTGCCGAAGAACTGGATGACCATTTCTCCCTTGGCATCGAGCGCCTCGAGCGAGGTCACATGGCCGTCGGCGGTGGGCTTGCGGACAGCCCAGATCTCGGCGAGATGATCGCTGCGCAGGTGCAGATGGAAGGTCGGATCCATGACGTTGAGCCAGGGGCCCATCGTCTGAATGTTGGCGATGGCGCCGGAATGGATCTGGATGATGCCGTGGTTGCCGACGAAGCACATGATCGGCAATTCCACCTTCGCGGATTCGCGCATCATCTCCTCGACGGCTTCAGGCTGCAGCTTCCAGGCGAAATCCTCGCCGATCGACTGCAGCGCCTGGCGGCGGCCGAGCTTCAGCTTGCGCAGCAGCCCATGGAACTGGTGCGTGTCGGTCATTTTGCTCCATTCGTCGCGCAGCACGGCAATATCCACCGATGTGCTTTCGCCTTCGGAGATGCTGCCAACCGCAGCCTCGGCAACGAATTCCTGCGACTGATCGTCCAGACGGAAGGCGTCGACGATGCTCTGATATGCGTCGAGATCGGAAGCCGGGCGCAGGTGTACCTTGTGCACGGCCGTTCCCTGCCTGTCGAAGAACTGCAGGCTGCGGCGAACGTCATCGCCATCGGTTTTCGTGACGGCGAAACCGTGTGCCCAAGCCCCGGGGAAGATGCGCAGATCGATATTCTCGCCCAGCACGATCGCGGCATGTTTGCCGGGGGTGATGTTCTCGAACACGCCGATTTTCTCATGAACGGCGCTCTCATTGCGGCTCAGGGCCATGACTTCTCCGAGTTCGGCCGCGCGCGTGAGAAAACGGTTTGCATCGCCATCGATCCGGACGGCAGTCAGGCCGCATTCGGCTGCAACGAGAGCGGCTTCCGAAACACCCAGCTGAGCGGCGATATCGCGCTCACGCATCTTGGGGTTGGCGGCCCGGTAGGCGCGGATTTCGGACGGAGTCGGGCAGGTCGTTTGCGTCATGTGTCTGGCCTATTTGTTCAGAATAAGTTTGCCCTGGCGGGTGATTTTCATGCGGTAGATGGCATCGCCATGGGAGATCAGGATTTCGTTTTCGCCGCGGAAAAGCTCGCGGCTCTCAACGAGGCGCTGCGTCTGGCTTGCCGGCGAAACGGCCGGCGCGGCATCTGGTTCATTCGGTGTCACAGGTTTCAGGGTCCTGATCATGGCGGCCGAAAACGGGGGATTGCTTCCCTTCTCTTGCCGGATCATTGCGATTGGTATCTTGACTTCATTACTCATATTTTATTATGGACGCAATACAGGTTTTTTGTAGTCAAGTTTAATCGCCGCGACCAACGATGTGCCTGCGGCTCAGCTTTCCAGGCGGCTGGTCTTCACAAGGCCGCGACACCCATCTCTGAGAATGGACAGGCAATGATGAAATTCGATCGACTACTGCCTCTGGCTCTCCTTGCTCTTATATCGTCAGGCACGGCTGTACTGGCGCAGGATGCCGCAACGTCCGGCAATCTGTCCATCGAGATCAATGATCTGGCGCCATCGGACAAAGGCTGCAAATTGACGTTCATTGCGGCAAACGGCTTGCCGCAGTCCCTCACCAAGGCTTCGTTCGAGTTTGTGCTGTTCGACCAAAAGGGACTGGTGGAGCGGATGGCGGTGCTTGATTTCCGTGATCTGCCCGCCGGCAAGACAAAGGTCCGCCAGTTCGATCTGCCGGGAACGAAATGCGAGGCCGTGAAGAGCCTGCTGATCAATGATGCGCCGGTCTGCGCGGGCGACGGCATTGCCAAGGACGCCTGCATGAAGGTGCTGAAGACCGGATCGAAGTCATCCGTCGAGCTGAAGGGTTGATGCGGGTTTCGCATCGGTATCTGTGATGAGAAATACGATCAAATGGACCGGGGCTATCGTCCTTTCGCTCTTGGCGCATGCGGGAACGGCAAAGCTGTTCGAGCCGGATGAAAAGCCACCGGAGATGGCGATGGTCGAAGGCGGCGAGGAGATGGAAGTCGCTGTTCTTGGCAATGCTTTCGAGGATGCGCTTCAGGCCGGTGATCCGGATGAGGAGATCCAGCCGGAGGAAATCAAGCCGGAAGAGGTCGAGCCGCCACTGGCCGAGGTCGCCGAAGTGCCGCCGGTGCAATCCGAAATCACCGCCGAGACCCCGACGGATATCGTGCCGACCGAGGCCGACGTGATCCTCCCGGCCGAGGAGATTTTGCCGGTGGTAGCGGAACAGCCCGAGATCACCGCCATCGTTGCGCCTGCCGAAATCGTTGTTCCTGAAGAAAAGCCGGAACCGGAAGAGGTCAAGCCCGAGCCGGAAAAGAAGCCGGAGCCAAAGAAGAAGCCTGAAAAAGAAAAGCCGAAAAAAGTCGTCAAAAAGCAGGCTGGCGACGAGGGCAAGCAGCAGACGGCGGCCAATAAGGGGCAGGAGGATGGCGTCGAGGGTGCAGTCGCCTCCAATGCCCAGGGCAATAAGGGTAAGGTCTCCCAAGCGGAGGGAGATGCGGCGGCGAGCAATTACAAGGGTAAGCTTCGTTCGAAAGTCAGCCGTCACTTCCGTTATCCCAGATCGGCAAACAGGGCGGGGGTGAAGGGAGTAGTGATGGTCGGTTTTACCGTATCATCGAGCGGAGAGGTTAGTGGCATCGGAATTGTCAGCGGTTCAGGCTCGTCAGTGCTTGACGAGGCCGCGCTAAATGCGGTCCGTAAGGCTCAACCTTTTCCCAAGTTTCCAGAGGGTGTAAATCGCAGCAGTTGGCGTTTTACTTTTCCCCTTCAATTCGCTCAATGACACATTCACAACTGATTTTACGCCCTAAAAACAATGCGCAACCCAAGCTCTAAAAAATATGATAAAAAAACTCATGTTTATACTTTACTCTTTTTCTCAAGTTAAATAGGGTCTCCGCATGATCCGCCGCAAGGCCGATTCCGAAACAAGCGGAGACTGACATGGGCGACAAACGGCATCAGCTCAAGCCGAAGCAGAAGCAGGGCCGGGAGGCAGAAACTCGCACTGCATCGGTTTCTGCCAAGACGCAGGAGACCCGTCTCGAAGGCCGCAGTTTCCTCTATGTCGGCGGCCGCGATTGCCAGGTGGCGCATCTGCGCCAGATCGCCAGTTCGCATGGCGCCGAACTCATCCATCACGACGGCGGATTGCGCGAGGCGGTCTCCCGCATCGACAATATCCTTCCGTCGGTCGACTGCGTTTTCTGCCCGATCGACTGTATCAGCCATGATGCATGTCTGCGGGTCAAGACCGGCTGCAAGAAGTGGGGCAAGGCCTTTGTGCCCTTGCGCAACGGCAGCAAGTCGAGCCTGGAGCGCGCATTCCTGGATCTGAAGGCCAGCCGCAGCAACGCCAGCTGACCCGCCCGGTTTCTACGGAGATGAGACGAATGAACAACGAGCGCCCTGATCAGTTTGCGATGATCGGATTGCACAAGCTGGCATCGCAATGCGGCGATGGGCTGGTTCCGGAGCTTTATGAACTGCTGTCGCGCCGTGCGAGCATGGTGGAAGGCAATCCGAACGTGACGGAGTTTCCGGCCTGGCAAGCGCGCCCGCCGGCCCGCGCGGTATTTGGGGTTGCGCCTGAACCCAGGGACAATATTCTGCCGTTCCCATCCGGTGCGGCCGTTGCCGTGCCGAACAAGGACCGGGCTTGAGGATAGCAGCATGTATTTCGCCATGAACAGGTTCAGGATCGCAACCGGCCATGAAACGGCCTTTGAAGATGTCTGGAAGAACCGTGAATCCAGCCTCTCCGAGGTGCCCGGTTTCAAGGAGTTCCGGTTGCTGCGCGGCGAAACCGTTGCCGAAGAGGGCTATACGCTGTTCGTCTCCAGCTCGATCTGGGAAAGCCGCGATGCCTTTTCGGCCTGGACGAAATCGGAAAACTTCCGCGCTGCGCATAAAAGTGCCGCGGATAACCGGCAGATGTATCTCGGGCCGCCGAAGTTCGAGGGGTTTTCCGTGGTCGAGGGCGCGTGATGGCCGATCTCTCAGGCGACAATCGCATCGAGGTCCTGCCGGTTCTGCCGTCGCTCGATATTGGTGAGACCCTGGCATTCTACCGTGACAAGCTGGGTTTCGACATCACCGTGCATCAGGCGGAAAGTTATCTTATCCTGCGCCGTGAGGACATGGAACTGCATTTCTGGCTGACCGACGATCGCAGCCTGTGCGAAAGAACCTCCATCTACCTGCGTGGCGGCGGCATCGGCGATCTCCATCGCGAATTCAGCACCAAAGGCATTGAGCGGCTGAGCGACATGACCGTGCGCCCCTGGAACATGGAAGAGTTCTACATCCATGATCCGCATGGAAACCTGTTGCGGTTCGGCTGTATTCCCGGCCTTTGAGGTCCCCGCCTAGATTTCCTTTCGCATGAAGAATGCCCCGGCGGCAACGGCAAGCCAGCCGGCCATCATGAGGGTGCCACCGGCCGGTGCCGACATCGGAAACAGGCCGTGGCCGAGGAAATGGCGCGCGGTCAGGTCGGCGGCGAACAGTGCCGTGCCTGCAGACAGCAGCAGCGCGGCAATGGCCGCGGTCCGCATCGCCGGCCAGGCGGCGTAGAGGGCGACAAGGGCAGGGGCGTGCGCCAGGCACATGGCCGATGCGCCGCCCAGCAGGCGGGGGTCTGCCCCGTGCGAGGCCGCGGCGGCGCTGATGACGCCAAACAATCCCATCAATCCCGCGACGAAGAGGATCGTCGGTCGCAACTGGCCGTTCTGCATGGTCTATTCGTCCTTGTTCTGCATGTGATGGGCAAGACGTGTCACCGGCTCCAGAATGACGGTCCGCAACTGTGGATGGGAAACGGTTTCCTCCAGCGCCCGGGTGAAACAGAGCAGCCACTCGTCGCGCTCCTGCGCGCCGATCGCCGCGCCGAAATGCCGGCTTCTCAGCCTCGGATGGCCGCGCTTGTCGGTGTAAAGCGGCGGACCGCCGAGCCAACCGGTGAGGTATTCGTAGAATTTCTCTTCGCTGCCGGAGAGATCGGCCGGATGCACCGCGCGGCAGCGGGCCGCTTCGGGAAGTGTATCCATCAGCTGGTAGAAACGATGGGTCAGCGCCCGCACGGTGCTGTCGCCGCCGATGGCGTTGTAAAGTGTTTCCGTCTGCCCGTCCGTTGTCATCACCGCTTCCCTGATTGCCGTACCTTCTAGCGTGCCGCGCCTGCGTGTTCCATCGGTTTTCGCAAAGGCTGACAGGGTTGCGTCGATTGACCGCGCCGTCACGGTCGCGTTGAAAATGTCCTTGACAAACCGTCCAGACGGTATCTTATGAGCCTATGTCTATCGCTCATCATCGCCGTAAGCAACCCGAACTCGTCCGTCAGCAGTTGCTGGAGGTCGCCGCGCGCCTATCCCTGGAGCAGGGCGCAGCCGGTGTTACGCTGGATGCCGTGTCGCACGCTGCCGGTGTCAGCAAGGGCGGGCTGCTGCATCATTTTCCCAACAAGATGGCGTTGCTGGACGGTCTGTTCGATGATCTGACCGGCAAGCTCGACCGGATGATTGCCGAGGAAATGCGCAACGATCCCGTCGCGCACGGCCGGTTCACGCGAGCCTATCTCTCCTGCGTCTTTGCGCTGCAGGAGGACGCCGACGCGCAGGGCTGGCAGGTCCTGACGATTGCGCTCTTGTCCGAGCCGCAGCTGCGCGCGCGATGGCGGTTATGGGTGGCCGATCACGCGGACGCATTCGTCGGGACGGATTCTTCGGCCGCATGTCTGCTCGCGCGGTTTGCTGCCGACGGCCTGTGGCTGGCCGATCTTCTCAAGAGCCATGATGTCGATCCGCCGGCGCGTCAGGCGATGCGCAGCCACCTCATCGCACTTTCCCTGCAATAACCGGCCATCGGAGCTCCAGATGAATCCCGCCATGCTCTATGCCATGCTTGTCCTCGCCATCATTTTCGAGGTGCTCGGCACGTCGGCGATGCAGGTTGCCCAGCACTTCACGCGACTGGTGCCGACCGTGATCATGGTCGTCTGCTATGCGATCGCCTTCTATTTCCTGTCCTACACGCTCAGGGTCATTCCTGTCGGTATCGCCTATGCGATCTGGAGCGGGCTGGGTATCGTGCTGATTTCCCTCGTCGGCTATTTCGGCTTCGGTCAGAAGCTCGATTTCGCCGCTCTTCTCGGGCTCGGATTGATCATTGCCGGGGTCGTCGTACTCAACCTCTTTTCAAAATCGACCTTCCATTAAACGCATCCCGCCGCCGGATTTTCGCTTGCAAAAGCGTTGCGTCGATTCTATCGCTTTCGAATTGAAAGCGGTTTCAAATCCATCAGGCGAACGCCGGTGGAGCGAGGAAAAGGATTGATCATGACCATCAAGGCGGTCGTCTGGGGCGAGAATATTCACGAGCAGACCAATGAGGTCGTCAGGAGCATTTATCCGAACGGCATGCACAACACGATCGCCGCGGCGCTCAACACCGATGCCGGTATCGAGGCGACGACGGCGACGTTGCAGGAGCCGGAGCATGGCCTGAGCGTCGAGCGCCTGGCAAAGACCGACGTGCTGCTCTGGTGGGGCCACAAGGATCACGGCGCGGTATCAGACGAGATCGTCGAGCGCGTCGCCAAGCGTGTCTGGGAAGGCATGGGCCTGATTGTCCTGCATTCCGGCCATTTCTCCAAGCCTTTCAAGCGGTTGATGGGCACGCCCTGTGCGCTGAAATGGCGTGAGGCGGGCGAACGCGAGCGGTTGTGGGTGATCAACCCGCGCCATCCGATCGCCGAAGGGCTCGACGGGAATTTCGTGCTGGAAAACGAAGAGATGTATGGCGAGCAGTTCTCCGTGCCGGAACCGCTGGAAACCGTGTTCATCTCCTGGTTTGCCGGTGGCGAGGTGTTCCGTTCGGGTCTGACCTGGCGCCGTGGTGCCGGCAACATCTTCTATTTCCGTCCGGGTCACGAGACCTATCCGACCTATCACGATGCCAATGTCCACAAGGTTCTGCGCAATTCGGTGAAATGGGCCTACAACCCGCAGGGCACGTACAGCGCCATCCATGATGCGCCGAACGTGCCGGTCGAAGAGGCGCTGGAACCGATTGTCGAGCGCGGCCCGAAGCTGCATCAGGCCGGCGAGGAGGGGTACAAGTGATGAAGCCGATCCGTCTCCTCATTCTCGGCACCGGCGGCATGGCCAATACCCATGCCATGAATTTCGCGACCATCGACGGGGTGAAACTCGTCGCAGCGGTCGATGTCGATCTGGTCCGGGTAGAAGCCTTTGCATTGCGCCATGAAATCGCCCGGACATTTACATCGCTGGACGAGGCGATTGCCTGGGGTGAGTTCGATGCGGTCACCAACGTGACGCCGGACAAGATCCACTATCCGACGACGCTGAAGCTGCTGGCGGCCGGCAAGCACGTGTTGTGCGAAAAACCGCTGGCGGAGGACTATGCCAAGGCTGACGAGATGGCGACCGCCGCGGAGAAATCCGGCCTGGTGACGATGGTAAACCTCACCTACCGCAATGTTGCCGAGGTGCAGAAAGCCCGCCAGATGGTTCTTGCCGGCGATATCGGCAAGGTGCGTCATATCGAGGCTTCCTATCTGCAGAGCTGGCTGGTTTCCAAGGCCTGGGGCGACTGGGCAACGGAATCGCAATGGCTCTGGCGGCTGTCCACCAAGCATGGCTCGAATGGCGTACTCGGTGATGTCGGCATCCATATTCTCGATTTCGCCGGCTATGGCGCGGCGACCGATATCGATCACGTTTTCGCGCGGCTGAAGACCTTTGACAAGGCACCCGGCAACCGGATCGGCGAATACGATCTCGATGCCAATGACAGCTTCACCATGACCGCCGAATTTACCAATGGAGCCATGGGCGTAGTCCATGCCAGCCGCTGGGCGACGGGGCATCTCAACGAGTTGCGCCTGCGCATGCATGGTGACAAGGGGGCGATCGAGGTCATCCATACGCCGGACGGATCGACGCTCAGGGCTTGCCTTGGCGCCGACATCGAAAAGGGGATCTGGCAGGATATCGATGCCGGAACGGTGCTGACAAATTACCAGCGCTTCATCGACGCGATCCGGGCCGGCAAGACGGTGGAGCCGGGATTCCGGCACGCGGCGGATTTGCAGAAGGTTCTCGATCTGGCGATGGTCACCGAGAAGGAACGCCGCGAGCTTGCGGTCTAAGCTGGCTTCACCGCTGCCGTCGAGTTGCGGATGACCAGTTCCACCGGCCAGACCTCGCGCAGGTTCTCGGCCGGTGTTCCCTGCAGAAGTTCCAGCACCATTTCGCCGATCCGCGCGCCCGCCGCGCGGATCGATGACCGCGTCGTGGACAATGTCGGCACCAGATGATCGGGGCTGATATAGGGAAAGACGTCGTCATGGGCGATCAGCGAGATATCCTCGCCGACTTTCATACCGGCGATGCGGATCGCCCGCATGGCGCCGAGCGCCGACATCATCGAGCCGGCGATGACGGCTGTGGGCCTTTCGTCCAGCTTCAGAAACCCTTGCATCAGCCGGAACCCCATCTCGTCGGTGAATTCGCCGTGGCCGCACAGTGCGGGATCAATCGCGACGCCGCGTTCGCTGAGCGCCGTCTGATAGCCGTCCTGCCGGTGTTCGGCAAAGATCCGGCCGCGGTAGCCGTTGAGAAGGGCGATGCGGCGGTGGCCGAGATCGAGCAAGTGGCTGGTGGACTGGCGCACCGCGCCGAAATTGTCGATGTCCAGCCAGCCGAAATTGCCGTCCGAATTGGTGCGTCCGTGGACGATGAAGGGCAGGCCGAGCGAATTGAGCAGGGCGATGCGCGGATCGTCGAGAAAGGGCGAATGCAGGATCACCGCATCGACCCGCTTGCTGGCGGCCAGCCGCCGATAAGTGGACAGTTCGGATTCCTGTGAATCCACGGTGGAGACGAGGATGTCGATCTCTTCCTGCTGCAACCGGCCGCCGAGCCCGCCCATGAATTCGCTCGTGTGCGGGCCGAACTCGCCACCACCCTTGAGCACAATGCCGATGGCGCCGACACGGCCGGTCGCAAGGCCAAGTGCGCTGGTGTTCGGCCGGTAACCATATTCCAGCGCCGCCTTGAGGATGCGTTCGCGGGTGGCCTGCTTCACCTCCGGATAACCGCTCAAGGCACGGCTCACCGTCGTCTGCGACAGTGCGAGCCGGTTTGCGAACTCCTTGAGGTTCATGCGGAATTTCCTGTTGTCTGCGGTCCTAGTTTAAGGTGCTTTGCGGTTGCGTCAAAGGGGCAATGCCCGGCACGCCTTCGCGGATTTTCTGCGAGAAATCGGGGGCTGCGTCCGCCGCCTGCGCCCGTTTGCTGATCGCGCCGCCTTGACGCAGCTGATCGAGCGTGAAGCCCGGCGTGAAGCCGTTTACCCCGGCGATATAGGCGGGCAGGTAGCCTGAAAACAGCAGCCGGTAATCCAGCGGCAGGTCGGGGACGATGCGGCTGACCATCTCGTAGACGATCGTCGTGCAATTGGCTGTCACCGTGTTGTAGAATTGCGGCGTCTCGGTCAGGTTGTTGGCCTGATCGACATAGGCCATGAACAGCGAGCGCATTGCCGGTTTCGGCATGTTGATGCGGTAGAGATAGACGTCCTCCTTGCGGATATTGGTGCGCACCCGCACGATATCGCGCTCGTCGGCCGCGATCACGCTAGTCTCGAACTCTTTGAAGAAGCCGCCGATCTCCGAGAAGCTCTCCTGCCGTTCCTTGCGGATCTCCACCGAGAAGGTGACGAACGTACCGTCCTCGAAACCGAACGAGACCAGCGTGTGGGCAATTGCCGGGCCTGCCCAGTAGGACAGCAACAGATCGACGGATGAAAGTTTGTCGAGATCGTAGGTTCGGTTTTCCCAGCGAACAGTATAGTCGGTCGGTGTCCGCCAGTCGAAATTGCGCACATTGGCCAGCGTCACCTCGGGGCCGTTGACAACGCCAGAGGTCATCTGCCCGACCTCGTCGGCCCAGTCGCGGCTGTTGCTGGCCGGAATGGAGCCCCACCAGAAGAGCAGCAGCGCGATCATCACGGGATAGATCAGGGAGGCCAGCCGCGAGCGCCAGCGCAGATAGACAAAGAGCGCTACGAGCGAGGCAATGGCCCAGGCTGCCGCCGCCACACTTCGGACCCAGATTGGGCCCGGCGCCTGATAGAACAGAGCAATTGCACCCCAGATGGCAAAGCTCAGAATGGCGAGCGTGCACAGGATGCGCAGGATCGCTCCGACGAGGTGGAAGCGGGGGCGTTCAGGCTGTTCGGTCATGGTATCCATACTCTCGATCACTGGCCGACCGTCGAACTGACGGTGTTTCCGAGGGACTGGTTGAACCTGTTGATCTGTCCGCCGTAGTTTTCGCGCGTTTTCGGATCGAAGATCAGGATCGGCGTACTGACCGCAATGCTGGCGGCGCTGCCGACCGTTTGCGCCGTACCAAGCGCCACCGCGCCGACGCGCTCGCCAAGCCCGATATCGGAATCCGTGACGGCCTGACCGGCGATCAGCCGGTTGCCGATCAATCGGACGACCTCCGGGCTTTCAGCGAATTTTCCGTGATTGAGCTTGTCGCCGCCTTTCAGCGCCGTCAGGTCGAGGATGGTGATGCCGCCTTCCTTCTCCAAAGCGCTGCGATAGGGCTCCTGCGAAGGGTCGATCTGGCCGAGCCGCTCGACATTGCCGGAAATGCGCCGCGATATCGTCAGCGCCCGGTCATCGCGCGATACGAAGATCGTGAATTTCGGCTTCTGTTTGCCCAGCGCCTCCCATTGTTTGCGGAAGACATCGACGTCGAGATCCGGAGACGCGAGAATGACGTTGGTGATTTTGGGTGCGACCCGCCCGTCGCGGATCGCCATCTGCCGCAGGGCCTCGATGGTCAGCCAGGAGCCCATCGAATGGGCCATGACCGTGACTTCTCCGATGGCCGGATCCTCCGAGGCGCGGCGCAGCAATTCCTCGAGCGCATCGCGTGAATAGTTGGTGCTTTCCTTGTCGTAGTTATAGTCGAAGATGCTGGCGCGGGACGGCCAGGTAAACATCACCGGTGCGACGTCGGTGTTTGAATCGTGGACGATCTGGGCGAAGCGGTAGACCGCATCCTCATACCGGTTGTTGAAGCCGTGCACGAACACGAGGATGCGGCGGCTCTTCGGCAGATTTGCTTTCATCCAGCCCCTGACATCCGTCGGCACATTCAGCGGTTTGACGCTGACGGTCGAGAACTCGCGCGACGGGTCCGGAGGCATTTTCTTCGGCCATTGCACCTGACCGATCTCGCGGTTGGCGTCCGGAGGAATGGACACGGTGATTTCGGCCGCGGACATTTGCTCCGCCCGTTCGCCGCTGAACAGCACACCCGGCTGGCCGGACGGAGCGCGGGTCGTGGCAACCAGCATATTGACTTCGGAAGCGCCGGTACTCGTTCCGGACGGGATCAGCACGCCGACCGGCCGGCTGGCGCAGGCGACGAGGATCATTGTCAGCAACAGTGTCGCAATCGTCGCAGACCGCCGCGCGAAACCCCGTGCCGGCACATCTGTCCGCTGGTCAGTCATCATAACTGCAGTCCCCAAGCTCATTGGTGGCAAGCTTTGCCAGATTTCCGGCGGCGGTAATACTCATTTTTGACCGATGGGTGTTTCCCCAACCGTTCGTGTTCGGTTATCCACCGCGCCCGCTGCACAGTCGAACGGCTTTCCGCAAGGGGGCAAGCCATTGTTCCCCCGTCAATTTTTGCCGCGCGAAAATTCATTGATACCGCATTGTGATTCCGCAGGCGATTCACTAGCATCGCATTGTTGACCAATTGGACAAAAACGGGCGCCGCTCGGTTTGCGCATCAGGCAGGACGGGATTTTTCGAATGCAGGCGGTGTTTGACGGCCACAACGATGTGTTGCTGCGACTGTGGAGCCATGCCAGGAACGGCGGCGATCCGGTTCGGGAATTTGCCGAGGGAACCACGGAAGGCCATATCGATGGCCCCCGCGCCAAACGAGGTGGTCTCGCCGGCGGTCTGTCGGCGATCTATATTCCGTCCGCGCATCTGGTGCTGAAAACGCCCGACGAGAACGGCCATTATGTGACGCCGCTGTCGGAACCGCTGGAGCGCCAGCCTTCTCTCGATATTGCGCTGGAGTTCGCGGCGATTGCCCTGCGGCTGGACCGCGCCGGTGCCTGGAAGCTCTGCCGCTCGACGGCCGACATTCGCACGGCGATGGAAAAGGGTATCTTTGCCGCGGTGTTGCATATGGAAGGCTGCGAGGCGATCGGCGCGGATCTGACCGCGCTCGAAACATTCCAGGCGGCCGGATTGCGTTCGCTGGGGCCGGTCTGGAGCCGCAACAACATTTTCGGTCATGGCGTGCCCTTTGCCTTTCCGATGGACCCGGATACCGGGCCGGGCCTCACCGATGCCGGCTTCGATCTGGTGCGCGCGTGCAACCGTCTCGGCATCCTGATCGATCTCGCCCATATCACCGAAAAGGGCTTCTGGGACGTGGCGAAGACCACCGATCAGCCGCTGATCGCCAGCCACTCCAACGCGCATTCCCTGACGGCTGTTGCCCGCAATCTGACGGACCGTCAGATGGATGCGATCCGTGACAGCAAGGGCCTGGCGGGGCTGAACTATGCGACGACCATGCTGCGTCCCGACGGGCTGGAAAACGCAAAGACGCCCCTTTCCGACATGGTCCGTCATATCGATTACATGATCGAGCGCATGGGCATCGACTGCGTGGCGCTCGGATCGGACTTTGACGGTGCGACTATTCCCGAAGGAATAACCGACGCGGCGGGTAACCAGAACCTGATTGCCGCCCTTCGGGACGCCGGATATGGTGATGCGGAACTGACAAAAATATGCCGGGAAAACTGGCTGAGGGTTTTGGCTCAAGCCTGGCACGAAGCCGCCTGAGCCGGAAATAGAAGGCCCATTGCGGGCTCACACAAGGGGAACAGAGAGATGATGCATTCACTGAACAGGCATGTCCGAATGTTGACGACAGGTGCTGCCCTATCGCTGATCTTGATGGCGGGTGCGCCCGCTTTCGCCGAAACGCCGGCCGATACGCTGGTCGAGGGCTGGGCGATCGACGACATCATCACCATGGACCCGGGCGAAGCCTTCGAACTTTCGACCGCCGAAGTCACCGCCAACACCTACAGCTATCTTGTCCGCCTTGACCTCAACGACACCTCCAAGATCGTCGGTGATCTCGCCGAAAGCTGGACGGTTTCGGACGACGGCCTGACCTATACGTTCAAGCTGAAGCCGGACCTCAAATTCGCCTCCGGCAACCCGGTGACGGCAGAGGATGTCGCCTATTCCGTCGAGCGCGTCGTCAAGCTCGACAAGAGCCCGGCCTTCATTCTCACGCAGTTTGGTCTCACCGGCGACAATGTCGCGGAAAAAGCCAAGGCGACGGATGCCGGCACGTTCACCTTCACCGTCGACAAGGCCTATGCGCCGAGCTTCGTCCTCAACTGCCTGACCGCGACGGTCGGTGCCGTCGTCGACAAGAAGCTGGTGCTGGAACATGTCGCCGCTGTTACGCCATCGGCCGAATACAAGTATGACAACGATTTCGGCAATGAATGGCTGAAGACCAATTATGCCGGCTCGGGTGCCTTCAAGCTGCGTGAATGGCGTGCCAACGAAGTCGTCGTCATGGAGCGCAACGATAATTACTACGGCGAAAAGACGCCGCTCGCCCGCGTCATCTACCGCCACATGAAGGAAAGCTCCGGCCAGCGTTTGGCGCTTGAAGCCGGTGATATCGATGTGGCGCGCAATCTCGAGCCGGGCGATTTCGACGCAGTGTCGAAGAACGCCGATCTTGCGACCACCAATGCGCCGAAGGGCACGGTCTACTACTTCAGCCTCAACCAGAAGAACGCCAATCTGGCCAAGCCGGAAGTGGCCGAAGCCTTCAAGTATCTCGTCGATTACGACGCTATCGGCTCGACCCTGATCAAGGGCATCGGCGAGATCCACCAGACCTTCCTGCCGAAGGGGGTTCTCGGCGAACTCGATGAAAACCCCTACAAGCTCGACGTCGCCAAGGCGAAGGAACTGCTGGCCAAGGCCGGTCTTGCCGATGGTTTCTCGGTGACGATGGACGTGCGCAATACCCAGCCGATCACGGGTATTGCCGAGTCCATCCAGCAGACGCTGGCCCAGGCCAACGTCAAGATGGAAATCATTCCCGGCGATGGCAAGCAGACGCTGACCAAGTACCGTGCCCGCACGCACGACATTTATATCGGCCAGTGGGGCCAGGATTATTTCGATCCGAACTCCAATGCAGAGACCTTCACCGTCAACGCCGACAATTCCGACGAAGGCAAAAACAAGACGCTGGCCTGGCGCAACACCTGGGACGTGCCGAAGGAGTGGACGGAAGAGAGCAAGGCCGCCCTTCTCGAAAAGGACGCCACCAAGCGCGCCGACATGTACAAGGATCTGCAGAAGAAGGTGCTCGAGAAGAGCCCGTTCGTCATCGTCTTCCAGCAGACCGAAGTGGCCGGCTATCGCGGCAATCTGAAGGGCTTCAAGCTCGGCCCGAGCTTCGATACCAACTACGTCTTCACGGTCTCCAAGGATTGAGCCGGGGATAGCCGGTGACCATTCCCGAAACAACGCAACTGGCCGGGCGCAAACGCGCCCGCGCCAACGGCTGGGCAAAAAGTGTCCTGCGCTTTCTTGTCATCATCGTTACGACCTATCTCGGTCTGCTCGCCGTGACCTTCTTCATCGGCCGGGTCATCCCGATCGATCCGGTTCTGGCCGTGCTCGGCGACCGGGCACCGGCGCATGTGGTCGAGCGGACGCGCGAACTGATGGGGTTCAACAAACCGCTCTATGAACAGTTCTATCTCTATGTTCGGGATGCGTTGACCGGCAATTTCGGCACCTCGGTGCTGACAACCAATCCGGTGATGGTCGATATACGCCGCGTCTTCCCCGCCACGCTGGAGCTTGCAACGCTGGGCACCATCATCGGCAGCCTTATCGGCGTGCCGCTTGGCGTGCTGGCGGCCGTCAAGCGCGGCTCGATCGCCGACCAGATCGTCCGCGTCGTCGGGCTTGTCGGTTATTCCGTGCCGATCTTCTGGCTGGCCCTGCTGTCGCTGCTGTTCTTCTACGCCAAGCTCAGATGGGTCGCTTATCCCGGCCGCATCGATATTGTCTACGAATACAGTTTTACGCCGGTGACCGGCCTCTATCTGATCGACTCGCTCTGGCAAGGGCAGTGGGACGTGTTCCGCGACGTCTTCCGCCATATCATCCTGCCGGCCGGCCTGCTCGGCTATTTCTCGCTGGCCTATATCAGCCGCATGACCCGCAGTTTCATGCTCAACGAACTCAGCCAGGAATATATCGTCGCCGCGCGCGCCAAGGGCTTGTCGGAGACCCGGATCATCTGGGGCCACGCGCTGCGCAATGCCGCGGTGCCGCTGGTGACGGTGATTGCGTTGTCCTATGCCGGGCTTCTGGAAGGCTCGGTGCTGACGGAGACAGTCTTTGCCTGGCCGGGCCTTGGTCTCTACATCACCAACTCGCTGCAGAATGCCGACATGAACGCGGTGCTGGGCGGCACCATCGTCATCGGTTCCGTCTTCATCGCCATCAATATCCTGTCCGATCTTCTCTACCGGACGCTTGACCCGAGGACGCGCGCGCGATGAGCCAGTCCAGCCTTCAAACCACCCCCATGACCCGCCGCCAGTGGCTGATGTCAGACCGGCCGCAATCGCGCCTGCAGGCCCGTCTCGGCCGTGCCTATATGACCTGGCAGCGGTTTTCGGCCAACAAGCTGGCCGTGGCCGGCCTCTGCATCATTTTTCTGCTCATCCTGATCGCTGTTTTTGCCGATGTGCTGGCCCCGCATTCGCCTGTCATCGGCAATCTCGGCGGTGCGCGACTGTTGCCGCCGGGAAGCGAGGGCTATCTGCTCGGCACCGACGATCAGGGCAGGGACATCCTTTCGCGCCTGTTGCACGGATCGCGGCTGACGCTGCTGGTCATCGTTCTCGTGGCGATCATCGCGGCTCCCATCGGCCTCTTGGTCGGCGCCATCTCCGGTTATGCCGGCGGCTGGGTCGATGCGGTGCTGATGCGGATCACCGACATCTTTCTGGCCTTCCCGAAGCTTGTTCTGGCGCTTGCCTTCGTCGCCGCCATGGGCCCGGGCATCGAAAACGCCATCCTTGCCATCGCCATCACCTCATGGCCGCCCTATGCCCGCATCGCGCGGGCCGAGACGCTGAGCGTGCGCAACTCCGATTACATTGCCGCCGTGCGCCTGATGGGAGCGTCGCCGTTCCGCGTCGTGCTGCGTCATGTCATGCCGATGTGCGTGTCGTCGCTGATCGTGCGGGTCACGCTCGATATGGCCGGCATCATCCTCACCGCCGCCGGTCTCGGCTTTCTCGGCCTTGGCGCCCAGCCGCCTCTGCCGGAGTGGGGGGCGATGATCGCATCGGGCCGCCGCTTCATTCTCGACCAGTGGTGGGTCGCCACCATGCCCGGCATTGCCATTCTGATCGTCAGCCTCGGGTTCAACCTGCTCGGCGACGGCCTGCGCGATGCGCTCGATCCACGGGAGAGCGGCCAATGAGCTCGATGCTGACGGTCGATGATCTCCGGGTCTCGTTTCCCACCCGCACCGGTCTGATCGAGGCGGTGCGTGGCGTGTCCTTCACGCTCGGCCGCGAGCGGCTGGGTATTGTCGGTGAAAGCGGCTCGGGGAAATCGCAGACAGGCAGGGCGATCATGGGGCTCACGCCGGCGCATGCGAAGATAACGGCCAGTAAGCTGAACTTTGACGGTATCGACCTTCTGTCCGCTACCGTCAAGGTCCGGCGCAGCCTTCGCGGCAGCCGTATTGCCATGATCCTGCAGGATCCGAAATATTCGCTCAATCCCGTCATGAGCATCGGCCGACAGATCGTCGAGACGCTGCGCACGCATGAAAATGTCAGCAAGCGCGAGGCCCGCGACCGCGCCATTGCCATGCTGGAGGCCGTGCAGATCCGCGATGCCGGCCGCGTTTTCGATCTTCATCCGCATGAGGTCTCCGGCGGTATGGGTCAGCGGGCCATGATCGCCATGATGTTGATCGCCGGCCCCGAACTGCTGGTGGCCGACGAACCCACCTCGGCGCTCGATGTGACCGTGCAGCTCGAAGTGCTCGGTATCCTCGACAAGCTGGTTTCCGAGCGCGGCATGGGCCTGATCTTCATCTCGCACGACCTCAGACTGGTATCGTCCTTCTGCGACCGGGTCATCGTCATGTATGCCGGCAGGATCGTCGAGGAACTGGCGGCATCCGATCTCGGCAACGCCAAACATCCCTATACGCAAGGCTTGCTCAACTGCATGCCGACGCTCGGGACGGACAGGCATCCGCTGCCGGTGCTCGACCGTCAACCGGAGTGGGCGCTATGACGGCGATTGTCTCGGCTGAAAACCTGACCGTTTCCTATGACGATTTCCTGGCGCTCGACACCGTCAGCATTGAGGTGGAACCGGGCGAATCCTTCGGTCTCGTCGGCGAATCCGGATCCGGAAAATCGACACTGTTGCGCGCCATCGCCGGCCTGTCGCCGGTGACATCCGGCAGGATCGTGCTCGACGGCAAGCCTCTGGATGTCAGATATCGCGACAAGGCATTCTATCGCCAGGTACAGATGGTGTTCCAGGATCCCTATGGCTCGCTGCATCCGCGCCAGACCGTCGACCGGCTGTTGCAGGAACCGCTGGCCATTCATAGCGTGCCGGATGCCGAACGCCGTATCCTGCGCGCGCTCGATGAAGTCGGCCTCGGCTCCTCCTTCCGCTTCCGCTATTCGCATCAGCTCTCTGGCGGCCAGCGCCAGCGCATCGCCATCGCCCGTGCGCTGATCATCGAGCCGCAGATCATGTTGCTCGACGAACCGACCTCGGCGCTCGATGCCTCCGTACAGGCCGAAGTCCTCAATCTGCTCGAACAGGTCCGCCGCGACCGCAAGCTCACCTATATCATGGTCAGCCACGATCTCGGCGTCGTCACCCATATGTGCGAGCGGCTGGCGGTGATGAAAAACGGCAAGGTGGTCGAACGGCTGTCGTCTGCCGATCTCGTCGCAGGGCGGATCAGCGAGGATTATACGAAGAACCTGATGGTGGCGAGCAAGGGGTTTGTGCGGGACGCCTTGGCGTAGAGCTGGCGGTCCGGTCCGGCTGCCCGGAGCGATACCGCTGAGCGGGCTTGCATAGGGTAGAGTGGCCGCACCGAAAGGAGAATGGCTATGTCTGTTGCCTCTCGTGGTGACCTGATCCAGGCTCTGGTCTCGCTCGGTGTGACATTGCTGCTGATGGGGGCAGTGCTGTTCTGGTCGGCGGGCACGCTCCAATGGCAGCACGGCTGGCAGTTCATAGCCGTGTTTCTATTGCTGACCCTCGTCGCCATGGCGTTGCTCTGGCGCATAAATCCGGAAATCTTTGCCGCACGGCGGCGCCTGACCGGTGAAGGCACCCGCGGCTGGGACATCGTCTTGCTGTGCATTCTTCTGGGCGGTTTCCTGGCGATCCTGGTTGTGGCTGGTCTTGATGGCGGCCGGTTTCATTGGGCGCCAGCGCCGCCATGGGCCATTGTCCTTGGCTATGTCCTGTTGCTGATCGGCTATTCGGGTACGGGATGGGCGCAGGCGGTCAACCGGCATTTCGAGCCCAGCGTGCGCATCCAGTCCAACCGCGATCACCATGTGATCACAACCGGTCCCTATGCCTATATCCGGCATCCCGGCATCCCGGCTACGTCTTCGGCACCATGCTGGCGACCGGAATTGCGCTTGCGCTCGGCTCGCTGCAGGCCCTCTGGCCTGTGGCGCTGGTTGCCGTGGTGCTGGTGATCCGCACCCAACTGGAGGATAAAACCTTGCAACGGGAGTTGCCCGGCTACGCCGAGTTCGCGGCGCGTGTGCGCTACAAATGGATTCCATGGATCTGGTGACGCATCGGCCGAAGCCATGAGGATTTTGCGGTTCTGCTTTGTCGTGTAGAAAATGGTGCACCCGACTGGATTCGAACCAGTGACCCCTGCCTTCGGAGGGCAGTACTCTATCCAGCTGAGCTACGGGTGCATCCGCGACGGCAAGGCGTCGAAGCAGGCTGTGACCGGTTCATAGCCTAGGACAGGCGATGCTTCAATGGTGAAAGCGCCTTGGCAGCAGGAAAATCCCGTTCATTGAAAGCCGTCCGGTCCACCACCGTTGGCAGCGTGCCCGGGCGTGTACTCGGCCAGACGAGTTGCCAACGAAAAATGCCGCGCCTTTGGAGCGCGGCATCGGATTTTCAAACCATCGGACAGATCATGCCGTCTGCATGGCGCCAGGGCCGGCGATTGCCTTCGGCGGGACCTTGCCGAGGATGATCATGCCCAGCACCTCGTCCTTGGTCACGTCCTCGGTGCGGGCGTGGCCGACGACCTGGCCGTTCTTCATCACCGAGACGCGGTCGGCGAGGTCGAAGACGTCGTGGATGTCGTGGCTGATCAGGAAGATGCCGATGCCTTCGCGCTTCAGCTGCTTGATCAACTCGCCGACCTGTGCCGTTTCCTGGGGGCCGAGCGCTGCCGTCGGCTCGTCCATGATCAGGATGCGGGCGTCGAACAGGATGGCGCGTGCGATGGCGACCGACTGGCGCTGGCCGCCCGAAAGCGCTTTTACCGGCTCCTTGAAGCGGCGGAAGTTCGGGTTGAGCCGTCCCATGACCTCACGGGCCTTGGCTTCCATCGCCACGTCGTCGAGCGTGCCCCAGGGGGTGCGCAGTTCGCGGCCGAGATAGAGGTTGGCGGCCGCATCGACATTGTCGGCGACGGCGAGCGTCTGGTAGATCGTCTCGATACCGTAGCCCTTGGCGTCGCGCGGGTTGTTGATGTGGACCGGTTCGCCGTTGATCAGGATTTCGCCGGCATCGCGCTTGTAGGCGCCGGACAGGATCTTGATCAGTGTCGACTTGCCGGCGCCGTTATGGCCAAGCAGGGCCACGACTTCGCCCGGATAAAGATCGACCGAGGCGTTGTCGACGGCGTGGATACCGCCGAAGGAGATGGAAATGTTCTTCATTTCCACCAGTGGAGTGCGTTGTTCCGTCATTGTTCGTACTCCTCTACTTGGCCCGGCCGCGATAAACGGTATCCAGCCAGACGGCCATGACCAGCACGATGCCGATGACGATGCTCTGCAGCGGCGTATCGATCCGCAACAGCACCATGCCGGATTGCAGCGATTGCATGACGATCGCCCCCAGAACCGCGCCGGAGATCGTTCCCATGCCGCCGGCGAGCGACGTGCCCCCGATGACGGCGGCCGCGATCGTGTACAGTTCGTCGAGCGTGCCCTGCGCATTGGTGGCGGCGTTGAGACGGGCGGTCGAGATCGCCGCGGCGATGGCGCAGAGCGCGCCCATCAGGGCGAAGATGCGCACCGTCACCCAGCGGGTCTTGATGCCGGCGAGCTCGGCTGCTTCCGGATTGCCGCCGATGGCAAAGACGTAGCGGCCGAAGCGGGTGCGGGTGGTGAGGAAGCTCATCGCAATGGCGATGCCGACGGCCATCAGGACCGGAATGGCGATGCCGAGCGGGATCTGCAGCCCGCCTTCGGGCCAGGGGATGTTGTGGGTCTCTGCATATTTCTTGGCGAGATTGACCGGCATGTAATAGCTGTTGAGCACCCAGACGGCGATCATCACTGCGACGCAGCCGACGGTAGAGAGGAAATATTCCGCCCACATCGGACGCAGCGGAAAGCCGAAGCGTTTGCGCTGCTTGCGCGAATTGATGATCGACGCGACGATGACGATGCAGGCGATGACGCCGACGATCCAGCTTGCCGTGGCGCCGATGGAGCCTTCCGCGCCGCCACCCATCAGCCGGAACGTCGTGTCCATCGGGGCGACGGTGGCGCCGCTGATGACCAGGAAGGCCGCAGCACGCCAGACCAGCAGGCCGCCGAGCGTGACGATGAAGGCCGGCACGTTGAGAAAGGCGATGATGACGCCCTGAAAGGCGCCGATAGCGGTTCCGAGCACGATGCCGACCGTGAGCGCGATGATCCAGGTGGCGGGATTGTCGAAGCCGATCAGGGGCGGCAGGATCTTGGCCTGCGTGATCGCCATGATCATGCCGACGAAACCGAGGATCGAGCCGACGGACAGGTCGATGTTGCGGGTGACGATGACCAGCACCATGCCCGTTGCCATGACCGAAACCGATGCCGCCTGAACCGTGAGGTTCCACAGGTTGCGCGGCGTCAGGAAGAGCCCGCCGGTAAAATATTGAAAGCCGAGCCAGATGCACAGCAGGGCTGCGATCATCCCGAGAAGCCGGGTGTCGATCTCTGTCGCCTGCAGGAAGCGCTGCAAGGCGGTTCCCTGCGTCTGGCGCACGCTGCTGGCAGGCGTGGCAATGGTGGTGTTTGCCATTTCCGGATTACTCCCCCTTTATTCTCGTTCCTAAAAATACCGCACATCGGAGAAGCGCCGCAACGATGATCGCTGCGGCGCTCGTGACGGGGAACTTACTTGCCCATGGTCAGGATCGGATCAGTTGCAGACCGCAACGGTTCCGGCCTTCACGCCCTGGCAGGTCTCTTCCTTGGAAATCCAGCCTGCGTCGATGACGACGTTGAGGTTGTCCTTGGTGATCGGCTGCGGTGCGATGAAGAAGGAGTTCATTTCAACGCCCTTCGGGCCGCCGGAGAACTTCACGGTGCCTTCGATGGCGTCCATGGCGGTGCCGCCGGCCAGCGCTACGGCGATTTCGCCGGCCTTCTTGCCGAGTTCGCGGCTATCTTTCCAGACGGAAACGGTCTGGGTGCCGAGTGCGACGCGGTTGAGGGCAGCCTTGTCGCCGTCCTGACCCGAAACCGGAACCGAGCCTGCGAGGCCCTGGGCTTCGAGAGCGGCGACAACGCCGCCGGCCATGCCGTCGTTCGAGGAAACGACACCATCGACCTTGTTGTCGTTGGCGGTCAGGAACTGCTCCATGTTCTTCTGGGCAGCTTCCGGCTTCCAGCCGTCGGTATAGGCTTCGCCGACATTCTTGATCTTGCCTGCGTCCATGGCAGCCTTCAGAACTTCCAGCTGGCCGGAGAACAGGAAGTCCGCATTCGGATCGGTCGATGCGCCCTTGATGAAGACATAGTTGCCTTCCGGCTTGACCTTGAACACCGCGGCAGCCTGCAGGCGGCCGACTTCCTTGTTGTCGAAGGTGATGTAGTAGGCGGCCGGGTTTTCGATCAGGCGGTCGTAACCGACGACCGGGATGCCTTCGGCGGCAGCCTTTTCGATGGCCGGGCCGATGGCTTCGGAATCCTGCGCCAGCACGATGATGGCGTTGGCGCCCTGGGCGATCAGCGATTCGATGTCGGTCAGCTGCTTGGCTGCGGACGCCTGTGCGTCAGCGGAAATGTACTTGTCGCCGGATGCTTCGAGAGCAGCCTTGATGGCGGCTTCGTCGGTCTTCCAGCGCTCTTCCTGGAAGTTCGACCAGGAAACGCCGACGACCAGATCCTTGGCCATGGCTGCGGTGTGCATGGATGCGATGATGGCAACACCTGCCATCAGTTTCAAAACTGATTTCATGAAGTCCTCCCAAGTGACCGCTGACCGCCCGTGCGAACCTCCCGCACAGCCCCCGGTCAGCCAAAGTGCCTGTCGCCAACCCGAAAAGAGTTTTTTCTCGACAGTCGAGAAAATAGATGTCAGAGATTTCCGGGGCTGTCAACAAGGCTTTGGGCAGGGCCGTTTGACATCGGGCAGATGCTTTGGGAGGAGCATGTGTTTGTGGAATTCGTGAATCACGGGGATGCGCAATGCTGACCAAATCCAGCACCGAATTGGTGCGTCAGCAGAACAGTGCGCTCGTGCTGGCGACATTGCGGCGTCTTGGACCGCTGTCGCATACGGACATTTCCGCGCATACCGGCCTGGCATCGGCGACCGTCTCGGCAATCACCGCCGAACTGGAGCGTGTCGAGGTCATCGAGAAGGCAGAGCAGCAGCCGCATTCCGGGCGGGGGCGGCCGCGCGTGCTGTTTGCGCAGCGCCGGGACAGCGGTTTCCTGATTGCCGTGCGGATCTCGTCGGATGTCGTCCAGTATTCGCTGGTGGATTATTCCGGGCGCCTGATCGACCGTTTCGAGGAGCCGCGCAATCACAAGATTGCGGGAACGATGGATTTTGCCAACGGGTTTCTCGAGGCACTGACCCGGCTGATCGACCGCTCCCGCCTGGACAGGGCGCAGGTGCTTGCCGTCTCGATCAGCAGCAAGGGGACCGTCGACGCTGACGGAAAGCGGCTGCTGTGGTCGCCGGTCTTCGGTGGAGAGCAGATCGATTTCGTCTCGCTGCTGCAGCCGGCATGGCGCGCCAAGGTGACATTGAACAACGAGACCCTGCTGGTCGCCCAGGCGCTGGGGATGAAGGCGGATGCAAACCAGGAC
This sequence comes from Pararhizobium polonicum, assembly GCF_001687365.1. Lineage (GTDB taxonomy): Bacteria > Pseudomonadota > Alphaproteobacteria > Rhizobiales > Rhizobiaceae > Pararhizobium > Pararhizobium polonicum. The sequence continues at coordinate 10,931 of NZ_LGLV01000019.1, read as the reverse complement.
GGTTCGTTCCGGGCGCTTGCCGCCCTGTCGCTCGGCCACAGCATCGGGCTCGGCATTGCCCGCAAGGACCGGTTCGGTGAGCTTGAAGTGACGGCGCCCAATTTCGGGCACATGCTGCATGCCGCCAATGGCTGCCTGTGCCGCTGTGGCTCTTTCGGCTGCATCGAGGCGTCGGCGGGCTTCTATGGAATCCTGCGCACCGCCTTCGAAGTGCCGCCCGATACGATCCCGGCAAAGTTCGTGCCGCTGGCGGAAATGGACAAGATCGCCACGAGCGCCCGCCAGGGAAACCGGATGGCCGGTTATGCCTTCCGCCAAGCCGGCATCGCGCTCGGCAACGGCCTTTCCCGGCTGCTCAGTCTTTACGATCGCATGCCGATCTACATTACCGGACCGGGAACGCGCTATTTCGATCTGCTGCAGCGCGGCGTCGATGAAGGGCTCGAACAATCGCACGAGGTGCGGCTGCAGGGACGTCCGGAGATTTCGGTGATCGTCGACGAGCAGCGGTTGATTTTCGACGGCCATCTGGACCGCGCCCTGACCGACATGGATCACGACATCGCAGCCTTCCGGCCGCTTCCGCCGGGACCGGATCACCCTTGACGGCAAAAGGCGGGGCGTCTCTCTGAGGCAACCGGAAATGGGGGGCTTTCTGTCTCGATGAATCTTTGCAAATGACGCGCGGCGATATGCTGAGATAGCGATCCTGCTGCCAATCTGTCTTTTCGATTTACCGGGAAACAGAGGGGTGCCGAGGCGCTCGCAGCGCAGCCAGTGTGACGTTTGCTGCCATATTATGAACGGCGAGGCGGTCTATTCCGGGTGGATCGACACAGATATCAGGTTCGATCTTTTTTCCGGCCTCGGTGCCTTCACACAGCAGGGTGTAATGTCCGACGTTCTGACCAAGCGACGTAAGAGTGCTTTGCGACAGGTGGCTGTGCAACCAGGCTGAACACGAACCGGCGGGCGCCTCGCTATCGGCGTCACCGACCATGATTGTTATAGGCATTTTAATCTGGCAAAGGCTTTCCGTCGTAAAACCGCGCACGGTTGGGGCTGGAGCAAGGGCAATAACCGCCGTTACCCGACTATCGATATAAGATGTGGATTGACGCTCCCAAGACGCGCGAAATACCGAATTCGATTGAAGAAGCGGTTCAATGTAATCCGCGAGATCGGGATATTCCCGAGGCCCCCTTCCAAAGGGCTGTGTTCCCGCCCATTCTGAAAAAAGCTTCATGTCGGTGATCGCACCAGCCAAAGATAAAACGGCATATCCGCCCAGAGAAAACCCGACGGATGATACGCATTTCATATCTATTCTGCCGGCGAACCGGGCTTCGTGAGCAAACGCGTCCAACAAAACCGAAAGATCGCGTGACCGTTCCCACCAGCACAAGAAGCCTTCTGGTCGATAAGGCTCCGATGCCGTATTCCCGTGATGGTCCACGCCGACAACGATGAACCCGGCGGCGGCAATGCGCTGCGCCAACCAACCGAGACTCGACGCCGTTCCACCTGTGCCGTGCGAGAGCAAAACGAGCGGAAAGCGTTGCTGGCGGTTATCGAGGCTAGCGCCGCGTGCGACTGTCCCCATGATGAACAATGGCGCAGCTGTCGGTACGAGGGTCAACTCTTCGACCGCGGTCTCAACTGCGGGGTACCAGGCTGACCATTTAATCGGCCGGGGACCGTCGTTCGACCAGTTGCGTCGTTGGGGATCGACGATCGTGCCCTCATCAAAACCAACCTTGAACGCCATCTCCGCTCCGCCTGATTGACCTAGTATATCTGGTATATATGCCGGGAAAACTTTCGGAATTTTCAAGGGAGGCCTGTCGAAAACCTCTTAATTCAAGCAGCAATTTTATGTTGGATATCTGCGGCGTTGCAAACCAGCTTCTGCGGCGGCCGCGTTCATCGACGCTCTTCATCAAAAGTTGCTGGCCGCGAGAGCCGCTCCCGCCGGGACCGGATCATCCTTGACGGCAAAAGGCCGGGCGAACCCGGCCTTTCACTATTGATTCTGTTGTCTTCGTTTAAGCGTCGACGCGGATCTGCCGCTTTTCCGCGACGGATTTGACGGCTGCGTCGGCGAGCGCCAGGGCTGCCAGGCCATCGGCACCGGACGGCGTGATCTTGGTGCCTTTCTCGATCGCCGAGATGAAGCCGGCGATTTCGTTGGCATAGGCTTCGGTGTAGCGGGTCATGAAGAAATCGTGCAGCGGCGGGCGGGTGTAGCCGTCGCCGTTGGCGATCTCGATCGAGACGGCGCGCTGGTTTTCGGCCGAGACAACGCCCTTGGAGCCGTGGACTTCGATGCGCTGGTCATAGCCATAGGTGGCGCGGCGCGAGTTGGAGATGATCGCCTGCTTGCCGGATGCGGTCTCCAGGATGACCGAGACGCTGTCATAATCGCCGGCCTTGCCGATTTCCGGATCGACGAGAACGGCGGCATGGGCGGTCACGGCAACCGGCTCTTCACCGAGCAGGAAGCGGGCCATGTCGAAATCATGGATGGTCATGTCGCGGAAGATGCCGCCGGAGCGCTTGATATAATCGACCGGCGGGGCGCCCGGATCGCGCGAGATGATCGTGACCATTTCGACAGTGCCGATCTTGCCGTCGTCGATCGCCTGGCGAACGGCCATGAAATGCGGATCGAAGCGGCGGTTGAAGCCGACCATCAGCTTGCCCTTGGTTTCCTCGACCACCTTCATGCATTCGCGCACGCGGCCGACATCGAGATCGATCGGCTTTTCGCAGAAAATCGCCTTGCCGGCACGGGCGAAGCGCTCGATCAGGTCGGCATGGGTATCGGTCGGAGTGCAGATGACGACAGCGTCTATATCGGCCGATTTTTCGATTTCCTCGATGCTGCGCACGGCGCAGCCATATTGCTTGGCGATGGCATCGGCAGCGGCCGGGAAAGCGTCGGCCACGGCGACCAGCACCGCATCCGGATTGCCGCTGACAGCTTTTGCGTGGACCTTGCCGATACGGCCGGCGCCGAGAAGACCAAATCTGACAGTCATGTTCATCTCTTTTTGACGAGCGGCAGAGCGCCGCGAAGGGACGGGGTGATGACGCTCACTCCGGACAGGCGTTGCGGAAGACAGGTCCGCGCTGATACTGGTGATGTGATGTCAGGCGTCTGCCGATCCGCTGGGGGGTGCGGGCAGGCGCAATGGTCTCTCTCCCGTTCTTCTTCGCTCCAAGCGCGCTGTGTGCCAGATGCCTCCTGTGACACATGCGGAAATCGGAACGAAAAAATAATGATTGTTATTTTCGGAATATTTATTCCATTTGATGCGCTGCCGTCAAGCCGATAAACCGTTACGCCTCTTGCGGCAAATGTCTTTTTGGACATAAAGCTGTGGGCCTCGATACCCGGCCGTGTGGCCGGCTAATCCTCAAGGACCGTTTGCATGATGAAGTTCATCGATCCCGATCACCCGTTCTACCGGCCGCTCTGGGTGCGGCTTCTGATCGTGGTTCTCTGCACGCTGTGGACGGCCGTCGAATTCTGGAACGGAGCCTCGACCTGGGGGATGATCTTCCTTGCGGTGTCGGCCTATACGGCCTGCGTCCTCCTGATCTTCTTCAAGCCGAAGGTTGAGGTTGCCGAAGAGGCGCCGAAGATCGAAACGGCCGAACCGGCAAAAACCGACGATCCGGCCTGACGTCAGCCTTGCCGCATCAGGCGCAGGCGTCGTTGCGCCTCGTCGATCAGCATGTTGGCAATCTTCATGCGTATGGTCGCATTGGTGCGGAAATCCGGATGATGGCAGTCGGGATGGTTTTCGGCGGCGAACCGCCGGCGTTTGTCGGCCAGCCCCAGCGGCGTCTCGTTGTCCGCCAGCGCCAGATCGGCGGCGATCTGCTCGGGGCGGATACGGCGCAGATGTTCCGGCATGACGGGCTTGGGCAGCGGCTTGGGAGGTGCAAGCATTTCGTCGCTTGCCGTATCGAAATAGGCGCGCTGCACCGCACTGCTGCCGGCCATGCCGGATGGCGCGAGATTGCCGACAAAGCCGCCATTGAAGCCCCGTATGCTGGCCGGTGCCTGCTTTTCGTGCGTGGCGCCTTGCTCGTCTTCTTCTGCTTTCAACCGCTCCAGTACCGACTGGAACACTGACATCCCGAACATGCGTCCCTCCAGCATTCGCTGCATGTCTAAGCACATCAAGGTTTTGCGGGCCTGATCAGGCGGTGCTCTGCTTCAGGATCAGGTCATAGAGAAGCTTGGCGCTGGGCGGCAAGGCACGACCACGCGCGGTAATGAGGCTGTAAGGGCGGATCTTGACGTTGAAATCGGTGGGGAGAATGCGGATTTCACCTGCCTGGCTGCCATTGCCGGCAATCAGGTTGGCAACGTCGCGGGCAACCGGCGCCACGGCGTTGGTGTTGCGGACGATCGAAATGGTCAGGATGGTCGACGACGTGTTGATGATGGTTGCGGGCAGGGGGGTGCCCGCCGTCAGGAAGCTGTCCTCGACGGCGCGCCGCAGCAGCGTCCCGGATGGCTGGAAAACCCAATCGTAGCCGGGAAGATCGGCGGAACTGACGACGCCCTTGTCGAGCAGCGGATGTCCCTCCCGCACGATCAGGCAGACATCCTCCTCGCCGATCTCGATCAGGTTGAACTGTCGTGGATCCATGTCATCCGGAATTCTGCCGATGACGAAGTCGTGCCGGGCTGCCAGCAGTTCGCGCACCAGCACGTTGCTGTTTTCGATCTGGATACTGATCGCGATGCCGGGATAGGCGGTCGAAACCTGGCGGATGGCCGGAACGGCGAGATTGATGGCCGGCCCGGTGACGGAACCCAGCGATACCGAGCCGCCGCTGCCGGTTCTCAGTTCGTTGATTTCACGCGTCGTTTCCCGCAGTTCGAGGAAAATCGTCCGGGCCCGCCGCGCCAGTGCCCTGCCGTATTGCGTGAGTTCGACGCCGCGGGCGACGCGGGCGCACAGCGGCGCCTTCAGGATGGCCTCCACCTCGCCCAGCATGCGGGAGGCGGCGGGCTGCGATATGCTCAGCGCATCCGCAGCCGCGCTGATCTGGCCGTGATCCTCGATGGCGAGAATCAGCTGGAGATGGCTCATTTTCAGGCCGGACCGGAAGATACCCCGCTCGGAGTAATCCACAGGAACGGATGAGAGCAGGATCGGATCGTCCATATTTTGCGCGCCTTCCGAGAAAAATACCTTCGCATCTGCGAAAAATCACACTGTTCCGCCTTGTTATATCAAAATTGTTATGAGGATACACCTATATTGTATTTGACAGTTATGATGTTTGATTCCAGTTTGCGGCCATGTGCGCCAGCGTGCTCGGGAGCGTGTAAGGCCTGGGAGGGCTTTCTTTCACCCCTTAAACCTCCGCCAAGGGATATTATCTCTCGGCCACGCGAAGCGCTGCACATATCGAGGCCGGCTGATTGCCTGTCTGGATCAACACTCAGGGAGAGATACATGAAATTAGTTACTTCGCTTCTCGCCGCCGCAGCGCTCAGCGTGGCGTCGTTCGTCGCTCCGGCGATGGCCCAGGACAAGGGCACCGTCGGCATCTCGATGCCGACCAAGACCTCGACCCGCTGGATTTCCGACGGCGAGACCATGGAAAAGCTGTTCAAGGAATCGGGCTATACCCCTGACCTGCAGTTTGCTGACGACGACATCCCGAACCAGCTGGCCCAGATCGAGAACATGGTCACCAAGGGTGCCAAGGTTCTGATCATCGGCGCCATCGACGGCACGACGCTCTCCGACATCCTGGCAAAGGCTCACGAAGCCGGCGTCAAGGTCATCGCCTATGACCGCCTGATCCGCGACTCGGGCAATGTCGACTACTACGCAACGTTCGACAACTTCCAGGTTGGCGTTCTGCAGGCAACTTCGCTCGTCGAAGGCCTGAAGCTCGACAGCGGCGTCAAGAACATCGAACTCTTCGGCGGTTCGCCGGATGATAACAACGCCTTCTTCTTCTATGATGGCGCAATGTCGGTTCTGCAGCCGCTGATCGATAGCGGCAAGATCGTCGTCAAGTCCGGCCAGACGGGCATGGAAAAGGTCGGCACGCTGCGTTGGGACGGTGCCGTTGCACAGGCCCGCATGGAAAACCTGCTCTCCTCGACCTACACGGATGCCAAGGTTGACGGCGTTCTGTCGCCTTACGATGGCCTGTCCATCGGCATCATCTCGGCTCTGAAGGGCGTTGGCTACGGCTCGGGCGACCTGCCGATGCCGATCGTTACCGGTCAGGATGCCGAGCTTCCTTCGGTCAAGTCGATCCTCGCTGGCGAACAGTATTCGTCGGTCTTCAAGGATACCCGCGAGCTTGCCAAGGTTGCCGTCTCGATGACGGACGCCATCATCGGCGGCAAGGAGCCGGAAATCAACGACACCAAGACCTACGACAACGGCGTCAAGGTTATTCCGTCCTACCTGCTGAAGCCGGTTGCGGTTGACAAGACCAACGTCAAGGAAGTCCTGGTTGGTGCCGGTTACTACACGGAAGATCAGATCAACAACTGATCCCGTCTCATTCATTCGGGGCCCGCGATCACTTGCGGGCCCTTTTATCTTGATGAGGACTTTGTATGTTGGTTCGTCTGACCTCATCCTTCACGGACTGCCGCAGGAATACCTGACCATGGACAACATCATTCTCGAAATGCGCGGTATCACCAAGACGTTTCCGGGCGTAAAGGCCCTGGATAACGTCAACCTCAAGGTCCGCGAGGGTGAAATTCACGCACTCGTCGGCGAAAATGGCGCCGGAAAATCGACGCTGATGAAGGTGCTGAGCGGCGTCTATCCCGCCGGAAGCTACGATGGCGAAATTCATTACGACAATGAAGTGCGCAACTTCTCGACGATTTCCGACAGCGAACATATCGGCATCATCATCATCCACCAGGAACTGGCTCTTGTTCCTTTGCTGTCGATCGCGGAAAACATCTTTCTCGGCAACGAGATCGCCACCAATGGCGTCATCGACTGGAAGCAGACCTTTGCGCGCACGCAGGAGCTTCTGCAAAAGGTCGGGCTCAAGGAGCCGCCGTCGGCGCGCATCACCGATATCGGCATCGGCAAACAGCAGCTGGTGGAAATCGCCAAGGCGCTGTCGAAGAAGGTCCGGCTGCTGATCCTCGACGAGCCGACCGCCTCGCTCAACGAAACGGATTCCGACGCGCTTTTGAAGCTGCTGATCGAGTTTCGCAAGCAGGGCATGACCTCGATCATCATTTCGCACAAGCTGAACGAGATCAAGAAAGTCGCCGACAAGATCACCATCATCCGCGATGGCGGTACGGTGGAGACGCTCGACTGTCACAACGAAGACATCAGCGAAGACCGGATCATCAAGGGCATGGTCGGCCGCGACATGGAAGACCGATATCCCGCCCGCGAGCCGAAGATCGGCGAAACGCTGCTGGAAGTGAAGAACTGGAACGTCTTCCACCAGCACCACCGCGACCGGCAGTTCCTGCACGATGTCAATTTCAATGTCCGCGCCGGAGAGGTCGTCGGCATCGCCGGCCTGATGGGTGCGGGACGCACCGAAACCGCGATGAGCATCTTCGGCAGGTCCTGGGGTCACAAGATCACCGGCGAAGTCTCCATGCACGGCAAGCCGGTCGATGTCAGCACCATTCCGCGTGCCATCGAGGCGGGCCTTGCCTATGTCACCGAAGACCGCAAGCATCTCGGGCTCGTGCTGAGCAACAACATCATGCACAACACGACGCTGGCCAATCTCAACGCCGTTGCCAGCAATGGCGTCATCGACGAGTTCAGGGAAAGGGAAGTGGCGACCGGATACCGCACGAAGCTGCGCATCCGTTCGCATTCGATCTATCAGGAGGCCGTTAACCTTTCGGGCGGCAACCAGCAGAAGGTCGTTCTGTCGAAATGGCTGTTCACCAACCCTGAAGTGCTGATCCTCGACGAGCCGACGCGTGGCATCGACGTCGGGGCGAAGTACGAAATCTATACCATCATCAACCAGCTTGCAGCCGAGGGCAAAGGCATCCTGATGATCTCATCGGAAATGCCCGAGCTTCTCGGAACCTGTGATCGCATCTACGTCATGAACGAAGGTCGCATCGTCGCGGAGCTTTCGAAGGCGGAAGCAAGCCAGGAATCCATTATGCGAGCCATCATGCGCTCCGGGGAGAAACACTAATGGTCGCCGAAACCAGCGCTCAGAAAACAAAACCATCCGTCGGGGATTACCTCCGGAACAATATCCGCGAATACGGCCTTCTGGTTGCCCTCGTTGTTATCATGCTGTTCTTCCAGATCGTGACGAACGGCGTTCTGTTCAGGCCCGTCAACATCACCAACCTGATCCTGCAGAACTCGTTCATCGTCATCATGGCGCTGGGCATGCTGTTGATCATCGTGGCGGGCCATATCGATCTGTCGGTCGGCTCGATCGTCGCCTTTACCGGCGGCCTGTCGGCGATCATGCTGGTCAAATGGGGGATCCATTACTCCATCGTGGTGCCGCTTTGCCTGATCCTCGGCGGTCTCGTCGGCGCAGCCCAGGGCTATTGGGTCGCCTACCAGAAGATTCCGGCCTTCATCGTGACGCTGGCCGGCATGCTGGTCTTCCGCGGCTTGACCTATCTGATCCTGCAGAACCGGCCGATCGGCCCGTTCCCGAAGGACTTCCAGTCGCTGTCGACGGGCTTCGTTCCGGATTTTCTCTACTTCCTCAATCCGATGCCGGACACGATCGCCAACTTTTTCGCGCTCGTCGTCGTCGTCGCCCTTGTCGCTCTCGCCATCTATTACGGTTTCCGCGACCGCAGGGAGAATGAGAAGCACGGTACGGAAAACGAACCCTTTGCATTCTTTGCCGCACAGATGGCCATCATCGCTGCCGTTGCGATTTTCCTCGGCTATCAGTTGGCCACCTACAAGGGCTTTCCGAACGTTCTGATCGTCATGGGGCTGCTCATCGCGCTCTATACTTTCGTGACGACACGCTCGACGGTCGGCCGCCGCATCTATGCGATGGGCGGCAATGAGAAGGCGGCAAAGCTCTCCGGTATCAACACCGAGCGGCTGACGTTCTACACGTTCATCAACATGGGCGTGCTGGCGGCTCTCGCCGGGATGATCATCGCGGCACGTCTGAACTCGGCAACGCCGAAGGCCGGCGTCGGCTTCGAGCTCGATGTCATCGCGGCCTGCTTCATCGGTGGCGCTTCCGCCTCCGGCGGTGTCGGCAAGATCACCGGCGCTGTCATCGGCGCCTTGATCATGGGTGTCATGAACAACGGCATGTCGATCATGGGTCTCGGCATCGATTACCAGCAGCTCGTCAAGGGCCTGGTGCTGCTGGCGGCCGTGTTCTTCGACGTCTACAACAAGAACAAGGGCTGACCGGTTTCGATCTGTCCCATGCGCCGGGCTTTGTCTGGCGGTGAAAACTGGTGCCGGGGCGCGCTCGCGCGCAAGCGATAACGCTCCGGCCCGCGCATCATGACGAGAACGGCGGCCTTGCCGCCACGAACGGGAGCGTGTGCCATGCCTCCCAATGGGTTGTTGTTGCCGAAAGCCAAACGTTTGGCAGTGCGAAAACAGCCCGGAATTAGAAAAGGACAACGCTGTGCTGATTTCTCAGGTGAAGAACAATGACGGCTCGATCACGGTTGCCGTTCGTGAACTCGGACAAGCCGCCCGCGCCGTCAAGGGTGCCGCCAGCGTTTACGCACTGGCGATGGAAGCCGCCAATTCGGGCAAGAGCCTGAAGGCTGTCGTCGAGGCTCACGGTCTTGGCGATGAAATCGATCTTCAGGACGTCTATGCCAAGGGCAATTTCCTGCCGCCGATCACGCATCCGGACGATGCCCATCTGCATCTGACCGGTACCGGCCTGACGCATCTTGGCTCCGCCTCGACACGCGATGCGATGCACGCCGCCGTCTCCAAGGTGGAGGAGGGCGCCACCGACACGATGAAGATGTTCAAGATGGGCCTCGAAGGTGGCAAGCCAAAACCTGGCGAAAAGGGCGTGCAGCCCGAATGGTTCTACAAGGGCAACGGTTCGCAGACGGTCGCTCCGGGCGGCGAGCTGGTGTCTCCGTCATTCGCGCAGGACGGCGGCGAGGAGCCGGAAATGGCCGGCATCTACGTGATCTCCGACAAGGGCGCGGCCTTCCGCATCGGCTTTGCCGTCGCCAACGAATTCTCCGATCATGTGACCGAGCGGGTCAACTATCTCTATCTCGCCCATTCCAAGCTGCGGCCGGCAAGCTTTGGCCCGGAAATCCGGGTCGGCGAAGCCCCGAGCGACATTCGCGGCACCTCGCGGATCATCCGCAATGGCGCCGTTTTCTGGGAAAAGCCCTTCCTGTCGGGCGAAGCCAACATGTCCCATACTTTCGCCAATCTCGAATATCATCACTTTAAATACGGCATTTTCCGTGCGCCGGGCGATGTGCATGTCCATATGTTCGGAACGGCGACGCTGTCTTTCGGCGATGGCATCAAGACGGAGGCTGGCGATATCTTCGAAATCGAGGCATCCGAATTCGGCCTGCCGCTGCGCAACACGCTGGCGATTGCCGGCGAAGACGACATCGTGATCGGCCAGCTCTGATCCGTTCAAGCATTTGACTGCGGGTGCCAATCCCAAGGCGCTCGCGCAAACCAAGGAGGCTTTTAGCCCATGACACTCCATCACAACCTGATCGCCGGCGAATGGGTCGGCAGCAACGGCGTTGAAAACATCAATCCTTCGAACACGAAGGAAGTGGTCGGTCTCTATGCCACCGCCAGCGCCGACGATGCAAAGACCGCGATCGCCGCTGCCAAGGCTGCGTTTCCGGCCTGGTCGCGTTCGGGCATCCTCGAGCGCCACGCCATCCTGAAGAAGACCGCCGACGAGATTCTCGCCCGCAAGGA
>NZ_LGLV01000018.1 GCF_001687365.1 Pararhizobium polonicum | reverse complement strand
CGTGAGCCTGACCACGCTGGACGTCGATACGACCAAGACGATGCTGATCGACGAAGACACGGCAGCCAATGGCCTGCTGACGGCTGATCTCATCGGCAAGGACGGTACGACTGCAATTACCGGCACGAACGTCCTGAATATCGACATCACCGCCGCGACAACGACTGAACTCGCCGACTACCTCAGCGGTGTTGACACGGTTCTCAAGGGCATGACCAGCGCGGCGGCTGACCTCGGTTCGGTGAGCAAGCGCATCAGCCTTCAGACGGATTTTGTTGCTGATCTGAAGGACTCCATCACGTCCGGCGTGGGCAAGCTGGTTGACGCCGACATGAACGAAGAGTCGACCCGCCTCAAGGCTCTGCAGACGCAGCAGCAGCTCGGCATCCAGGCTCTCTCGATCGCCAACTCCAACTCGGAAAGCATCCTCTCGCTCTTCCGTTAATCGGAACAGGGAAAGCGATAACAACGGTGGGCCGATACTATCATCGGCTCACCGGACAATTCATGGGCCGCGCTCCGAAAGGGGCGCGGCTTTGTCGTTTTCCTTTGAGGGCCGCCGCTGACCTTAACGATTTGGCAATCGAGGTTTATTTTCGTTCACTTTGATTACCCGCTTGCTAATACTCTTAACGATTTGTTAACCATATGATTGTTAAGTCTTCGTTAAGAGCGATAGGCTGTCCCTGGGCTAAACATGGGGCAGTTTGCATGACGCTGGTCCCGTCGCTGCCGGTCATCAACCGGAATGTTCCGTTTAAATTTGAACTGGGGCAATGACCAAATGACCAGCATTCTGACCAATTCGGCGGCTATGGCCGCCCTCCAGACTTTGCGTTCCATCGATGCAAACATGGAAGAAGTGCAAAACCGTATTTCCTCGGGCTATCGCGTCGAAACGGCGGCCGACAACGCCGCCTACTGGTCGATCGCCACCACCATGCGTTCGGATAACGCTGCCTTGTCGACTGTTCAGGACGCGCTCGGGCTGGGCGCGGCGAAGGTCGATACGTCCTACGCCGGCATGAGCTCCGCCCTTGATGTCGTGTCCGAGATCAAGGCCAAGCTGGTTGCCGCGAGCGAACCGGGCGTCGACAAGACGAAGATCAACAAGGAACTGGCCGAACTCAAGAACCAGCTGTACTCGACAGCCGAATCCGCGTCGTTCTCGGGCGAGAACTGGCTGTACAATGACAGCACCACGCCCGCGGGTGTGAAGTCCATCGTCGCGTCCTTCAACCGGTCAACGAGCGGAGCGGTGTCTGTCTCGACGCTGGACTACGACACCGCCACGTCGATTTTGATCGATACCAAAGATGCCTCGCGCGGTGAGCTGACCAAGGCTGTGAACGTTATTCAGCCGTCCGGTGCGACAACCGCCCCTGCTACCTATCACCTGCTTGAGGTCGCCGGCGGCACGCCACCCGCAGGCTCGGTTCTCATCGAGCTGACGGCCACCACAAGCTATGACGATATCCAGGGCATGCTGAAGGCTGTCGATGCCATATTCAGCAATATGACCGATTCCGCATCGACGCTCGGCGCCATCACCAGCCGCATCGACATGCAGGAAAACTTCGTCGCCAACCTGATGGACGTGATCGACAAGGGCGTCGGCCGTCTGGTGGATGCCGACATGAACGAGGAGTCGACCCGGTTGAAGGCGCTGCAGACGCAACAGCAGCTCGGCATCCAGGCACTCTCGATCGCCAACACCAACTCCGAAAACATCCTGCGCCTGTTCCAGCAATAGGCGAGGACACGCCGGACCGGTGGGCATGAATCCGGTCCGGGCTCTCTTTCGCCGCCGCCTCTTTCTCTTGGGGCAGCGGTGTGTCTTTCCGCCATGCCGCCGGTCATCGGTATGTGTGGAAACGGTTGGACCGCGCTCATTGCCCAAGCGCGGTCCAACACCTCATGCCGGACCGCGACACGGGGATACCGCCCTCGCGGTTTGGCATTCCTTCTGCGACCTACATTTTCGCACAAGTTTGACCGGATAGTCTCCAGCCGCAGCCATCCTCATCCGGGTTGCCAGCCGACATGATTGTCGTGCTGCCGTTGTATGCGGCCTGCGCTGCCGGTTTTCCCGGCGCGCACCGGTACGGATTGAAAATGTTCGGGCCAGGCGGCACTCCCGCTCCGCAGGGTCCTGAAGGAGACATTCCGGAAGTGTCACAGTCTTATGTTTTCAGGCTCGCAAGCCAAGTGCCGTCCGCAGTCAAACCGGCGGCAGGCCCGGTCGTGACCATGATCTGTGGCAGGGGAGGCGACCGATGAGCGCTTCCATTTCCCGTTACCTCAAGGATTTCAGCGCCCCGAAGGTCGATCTGTCCCTGGTTCCGCCGCGATATTTTCCGGACCTGGACGATGACTTTCCGGCCAACGGTGCCTTCGCCATGAAGCCGCAGATCCAGCCGCAGGTCGATGTTGACGCAGAGCGCCGCGATGCGTTCGCGCAGGGACGCCGCGAGGCGGAGGACGAACAGCAGGCGCTTCACGCAGCCGAGATCGCCGCGCTGAACGCACGTCACGCGGAAGAGCTCGAGGCCATGCGTGTGCGCTGTGAAAACGAGACGGCGGCGATGATCTTCGACCGCTTCTCCGAAATGGGATCGCAGCTCGCCACCATGTTGTCCGATCAGACCGCGCGGGTACTGGCGCCTGTGATGGACGACGTGCTGCAGCAGAAATCCGTCAGCGATCTCGCCCGGATGATCACGCTTTCCATCGGCGCCGGCGAGGGTGCGAGAATCACGGTAAAGGGCCCGTTGGCCCTGTTCGAGGCCCTGCAGCGTCACCTTGACGACGAGACGCTGATTTTTCGCCATCAGGAGAGCGCCGATATCGACCTGTCGGTTGAGTTTGGCGATTCGATTCTGGTGACGCGAATGGCCGCATGGGCGGATACCGTCAAAAAGGTACTGGCATGAGCGAGAACGAGAGCCATCACCACGGCAAGAACGAGATCATCATCATCAAGCGTCATGGCGGCAACCATGGCGGCCATCACGGCGGCGCCTGGAAAATCGCCTATGCCGATTTCATGACCGCCATGATGGCATTCTTCCTTGTCATGTGGCTGATCAATGCGGCCAATCCGCAAACGAAGGCAGCGCTTGCCTCCTATTTCAACCCTGTTCAACTGACCGATGCCAAGCCATCGGAAAAGGGTGTCAAACAGCCGGCCAAGGACGCCAAGGGTCAGGAAGACCAGATGAAGTCCAAGGTCGACGGCACGCAGACGAAGACCGGCGGATCGGCAAAGACCGGCGACGACCTGACGGCGACCTCGGGCGAGGAAACCCAGTATTCCGACGCTGATTTCTTCGAGAACCCCTATTCCGTCCTATCCGAAATCGTCAGCGAAGTCGGCCGGAATGCCAATATCAGCGCCAAGGGCGATGGTGGCGCCTCGACGTCCGGCCCTGCAACCGGTGCGGACGGCGGCGAAGCCTATCGCGATCCGTTCGATCCCGATTTCTGGACGAAGCAGGTTGAATTGCAGAATGCGGAAAAGGGCGGCGACAGCCTCGAAGCCAAGGCCGGTGATGGGCCGGCCGACGCATCGAGGGACAAAGCCGCGGCTGCCAGCGACCAATCCGAAATTGCGATGGCGGTGCCGTCGGACAAGGCTGCACCGGTGAAATCCGATGAGGCCGCCGCCAAGGCATTGAAGGCCGAGATCGAGACGGAAATCGGCGGCTCCGCCGGCAAGCTCGCCGAAGGACTGCTGGTGACGCCCACCGAAGGTGGTCTTCTGGTGACGATCAGCGAGCAGGCCGACACGCCGATGTTCGGGCTTGGCTCCGCAGTGCCGGAGAGGGAGATGGTGATTGCCATGGAAAAGATCGGCAAGCTTCTATCGACCCGCAGCGGCGCCATAGCGATCCGTGGCCACACCGACGGACGGCCGTTCAAGCGGGGCGCCTATGACAACTGGAGGCTTTCCTCCGATCGGGCACAGAGCGCCTATTACATGCTCATTCGCGGCGGCCTCGCCGAAAACCGCGTCAGCCAGATCAGCGGCTTTGCCGACAAGCGCCTCCAGGTTCCGAACGATCCCTTGGCACCGGCCAACCGGCGCATCGAAATCCTGCTTCAGACAAATCAGGGCTGATGGCGATGTTGAAGGCGATCCGTACCCTCCTCCTTCTCTGCGCGTGCGCCACTGGGGTTGCACCCGGCATGACGGCTCATGCCGCAGCTCAGGAGGATCTGCCGCCCTACAAGATGCTGCGTTCCCTGCAGCATATCCAGGATTCCATCGTGCTCGGCGACCATTCGGCCGCCGAGATGCAGCGCTTCATGCTGGCTGCCATCGACAAACGCCTACGGGACGCGGATTCCGCCGTTTTCGCCGACCCGCGCAATGTCGACGCGGCATTCATCTACGCGATGAGTGGCGGCAATCCGGAAACATTGTCCTATCTCGCCAATCACGACATCGAAGGCAATTTCGATAACCGTGTCGTGGAGGCTCTCACGCACTATCTTGATGGCAAGGGCGAACTGATGGTCGAAGGCCTGACAAAGGCCGTTCCGGAATATCGCAACTCGCGGGTTGGCCCCTATCTTTACTTGGTTCTCGGCAATGCAACGGCGCAACAGAATCCCGCTGTCTCGCTGAAATATTACGACTGGGCACGCCTGATGGTGCCGGGCACCAATATAGAAGAAGCCGCCTTGCGGCGCTCGATCGCGCTGGCCACCCGTGGCGCCATGCCGGACAAGGGTTTTGGCTATTCCCTATCCTATGCCCGGCGTTTTCTGACATCTCCCTATGCCAGCCAGTTTGCGGATGTCTTCGTGGAGCTGGCCGTTGCCAATTACAGCGAGCAGACGGAGGTAAAGATCCAGGAAATTCTCGGTTTCATGGACAGGCCACGGCAGCGCGAGGTCTATTTGCGCATCGCGCGCCGCGCGGCGATCGGCGGCATGCAGGAACTTGCGACGCTCGCCTCGACGCGTGCTCAGGACTTGTCGGATGTTGCGGATGCGGGCCCGAAAGCTTTGGCCAGTCTCTATTCCGGCCTCGTCGGTGTTCCCTCGAAAGGCATTCTCGAAGCGGTCAAGGACATCAGCTCCATCCCCGATGCCGAGCTTTCCCCCCGTGACCGCGCCTTGCGCCAGGCAGCAACCGTCGTCGCGCAGGAGGTGCTGCGGGCGCCCGATCCGGAAAGCCTGACGCAAGCCTCTGTTTCTAATGTTCAATCCGAAATGGTTAAGGAAGAAGACGGAGCGGGAACGGGTAGCGGCGAAAGTCCCTTTGCAGCACCGGCGTCGGAAGCAGCTTTGGCGGCTGCTCAGCCGGCTGGTGCGCAGCAGGCGGTTTCGCCGGCAGAAAGCCCGGCTGATCCGGTTCTCGACGCGTTTCTGAGCACGGGTCGCTCGAAGCTCGACGAGATCGATTCTCTCCTGAAGGGGGAAGACACGCAATGACATTCGTAGACGACAACCTGCTTGGAACGAGCCCGGTAAGGTCGGGCAAGTCCGGATCCAAATCTGCAGGCAAGTCGCAGGACATGAACGCAACCCATCAACGGGCTGCGTTCGAGAACGCTTTCGCTGACGCAGGCAAGAAGAAGCAGCCGATCGTCTCGGTCAGTGCGAAACCGGCCGTGGAAAACAGCCTTTCGACGGCCAGCAATACCGTTTCGCAGAACCTTCCGGCTGCGGCCGCCAAGATTCCTGTGATGAAGCACGAAGCGGCCGCAACCGCGGTCGCGGCGGATATAGTCGTTTCCAAGGACAAGAATGTTAATGCGCTTGCCCCAGATACCGGCGATGACAACCCGTCGCTGCTCCCAGGATTTATCCCGGAAGATGAAGGATTTGTACCGGAAGATGATGGCTTTATGAAACCCATCATCGGGAACTCCGCTGAAACCGTGCTACGCCCGCCCGCCAGGACAATGCCGTCGCCGGATGTCGAACAGAAGCCGATGGCAGCCGAAGACGTTGACCACACGCTGAAATTCGCACTGGCTCCACCCGACAGCAAAGGTGGGCCGTTGCCATCCGTCAGCCTTGCCGGGATTGGCAAGGACGCGGTCGCCGGTGCTGGCAAAGCCGTGGATGCGCCGGTGGGCGAAAAGGTGACCGTCCTGCTGAAGGACGCAAAAATTCAGGCTTTGAAATATAACGATCTGAAAGCCGAAAAGTCCGGCGAGACGCCACCATCAAAAGCGTCTGCCGACGCTGGCGAGGCACCCGATGCGACAACCGTTGATGTGAGCCAGCTGCTCACGTTGCTCGGTGCGGCGCAGAAGCCGGTGGCGGCAAGCCAGCCCGTGCGGGTCGAAACAACCCCGGCGATGTCGGAATTCCAGGCACTGGCGGAGCGCGCCGGGCAAGCTAAGCCGGCCCCGAAAGATGTGACGGCCGCTAAAGCCGATGGCCGTTTGGCGGCCGATGTGAGCACCGTCAAGGCTGATGCGAATGCCGTCGAGAATGCCACCCAGGCGGGATCGGATCAGATCTTCCGCTTCGCCCGTGCCGATGGCAAGGGGCAGGCGGTCTCCATGAGCATCGCTTCGGACGGAAACAAGACCGAGGTCAGGAACGAGGCGCCCACAGCGGCCTCGAAGGGTGAAACCGTGACCGTTCTGGAAGCGCGCCGCTATCTCGGCCTTGCCCCCACCAGCAACGCGGTGGCCGTGACCAGCCAGATCGCCAGCAACCCGGAATGGGCCCGTGCGCTCCAGCCGAGTGCTGCGGCTTCAGCCCCGCTGACGCATTCCTCGACCGGCAAGGTGCTCAACACGCTGAAGATCCAGATGCATCCGATTGATCTCGGGATGGTCACGGCGACGTTGCGTCTGAAGGACGATGAACTGCATGTCGAGATCAAGGTGGAGACCGGCGATGCCTTCCGGCAGCTGAGCGACGATCAGGGCGCCATGGTCAAGGCTTTGCGTGCGCAGGGCTTCGCCGTCGATCAGGTCAATATCGTCTTCAATGCCTCGGATTCATCCGGTGGCAGCAACGCGCAGCAGCAGGCACAGTCCCAGGCAGGCCAGCAGGGCCGGGAAGCGACTGGGGACGGCGCCAAGGGGCAGCGCAACGACAATGGCGGCCGGCAGCAGGGCGGCGAAAGGTGGACAGGCAATGAAGGGACGAGCGATGCGTCTTCTGGTGCTGAGCTTAACCGCGCTGGTGACGTCTATATGTAGTGCACAGGCGAGCCCCGGGGCCTGCGAAAGCGAGATCACGGCGGCGGCTGCGAAATATCAGATTCCGGCCGGCATCCTCTATTCCGTCGGTCTGACGGAAACGGGCCGCAAGGGATCGCTCCAGCCCTACGCCATGAACATCGAGGGTAAGGCCTACTTTGCCAACAGCGCCGAGGAGGTGTTGCAGCGGTTTACCGCGGCACGGGCGCAGGGCGCAAAGCTGATCGATCTCGGTTGCATGCAGATCAATTACTATTTTCACGGAGAGAATTTTGCCTCGCCCGGCGAGATGCTCGACCCGCGAAAGAACGTCGAATACGCCGCCCGTTTCCTGTCCAACCTTCATGCCCGGCATGAGACTTGGACAATGGCCGTCGCCCGGTATCATGCCGGACCGAACAACGACCCCGCCCAGAAGAAATATGTCTGCCGGGTGATCGCCAATCTGGTCGCGACAGGCTACGGGAAGTGGACACCAAACGCGTCGACATTCTGTCAGTAACGCAACTATAAGATGATCTTCTTTCGCTTCATTGTTGCGCTGCGGTAGCGCCGAAACAATGCGGTGAAAAAATGACCACAAGCGATTTCTTAAGAGATCGTTAACGTTTCCACATAAAATTTAGTGGTTCATTTTGATGCACATACCATATGTAGATCAAATCGGTACGGAAATCTTAATCTAGTATTAATTTCAGCCAGTAACATTCCATAGTTGTTCATGAATCCCCCGATTCGTACCTCTTGATCATCGAGGCACCATACTGATTCGGAGGCGGACGAATGATCGTAGTGGTTGATGAGCGTGAGCTCGTGAAAGACGGATACACTTCACTGTTTGGACGGGAGGGCGTGCCCTCCCAGGGGTTTGATCCAAGCGAATTCGGCGATTGGGTTTCAACGGCAGCCGACAGCGATATTGACGCGGTCGAGGCATTCCTGATCGGCCAGGGTGAAAAGGCGATGAGCCTTCCCCGCGCCATCCGGGACCGGTCCACGGCTCCGGTTATCGCGATCAGCGACAGCCCTTCATTGGAAACGACACTGGCGTTTTTCGACTGTGGCGTCGATGATGTGGTGCGCAAGCCCGTTCATCCCCGCGAAATTCTGGCGCGGGCGGCAGCGATCCGCCGCCGTCTGAAAGCTCTGGTGAATTTCACCGATATCGGTCCGATCCGCGTATTTTCGGATGGCCGGGATCCCGAAGTTCAGGGCGAAGTTTTCGCCCTGCCGCGCCGCGAGCGCCGCATTCTCGAATATCTGGTCTCCAATCGTGGACGCCGCGTTTCCAAGTCGCAGATCTTCAACGCCATCTATGGCGTCTTCGACGAGGATGTCGAAGAGAACGTCGTCGAAAGCCATATCAGCAAGCTGCGCAAGAAGCTGCGCAAGCGGCTCGGCTTCGACCCGATCGATTCCAAGCGTTTCCTTGGCTATTGCATCGACTGGAGCTGATCCCCGTCTGGAGGTTTCGGATGTGGCGGCATCCGATCCGCCCCCTAAGACAGGTTCACGCAAGGCCCACCCCATAGTCTTCCCATAACGACGAAAACGAGGATCGGACATGAGTCTTTACGGAATGATGAGAACCGGTAGTTCCGGCATGAATGCTCAGGCAAACCGCCTGGGCACGGTGGCCGAAAACATCGCCAACGCCAACACCACCGGCTACAAGCGGGCCTCGACGGAGTTTTCCTCGTTGATCCTGCCGACCAGCAACGGATCGTACAATTCCGGTGGCGTCGAGACGAAGGTTCGCTACAGCATTTCGGAGCAGGGTCCGACCACCACCACCACGTCAGGCACCGATATGGCCATCAACGGCGGCGGCTTCTTCGTCGTCTCCGGTGCAAATGGTAGCAATTTCCTCACCCGCGCCGGCGCTTTCACGCCGGATGCAGCCGGTAACCTGGTCAACGCGGCCGGCTACAGCCTGATGGGTTACAAATATCAGGAGGGTGTCGACCCGACGGTCGTCGTCAACGGTTTCGATGGCCTGACGCAGGTCAATCTCGCGGCTGAAGGTCTTGTTGCCAAGGGCTCGACCGTGGGTGCCATGGGCGCGAACCTCGACTCGTCCGATGCCATCGGCACGGAGTCCACGACATCGCTCAGCGTCTTCGACAGCCAGGGCAACTCGCGTCTTCTCGACTTCGTCTACAAGAAAACAGCCGATAACGAATGGACCGTGGAAGTCCGCGATCGTGCGACGTACAGCGCGGGCGATCCGGCTGCTTCGCCGCCCGTACCGGCCACCGGCGTTCTGGGTAACAAGACGCTTGAATTTGACGCTGCCGGCAAATTGACGACAACGCCGACGACGTTCGATCTGGATACGTCGGCGATCAACCCGCTGGCCGGCACGGGTGCCACGCTTGCAAATCTCACGATCGACGTCGGCAAGACCACGCAGCTCGGCTACAAGTTCAATCCGGACGGCGGCTCCACCGATGGCAAGGCGCCGAGCAAGGTGGCCGGTTACCAGATCGACAGCGCCGGTATCATCTACGTCAAGTACGAAAACGGTACGCTCGATCCGCGCTACCGCGTGGCGCTTGCAAGCGTCCAGAGCCCTGACAATCTCGTTCCGCAGTCGGGCAACGTTTATTCGCAAGGGGTGGATTCGGGCGTCATCGTCACCGGTTTTGCCGGTTCGGGTAACTTCGGCAGCATCCAGTCGAATGCACTGGAAGGCTCCAACGTCGATATCGCCAACGAACTGACGGCGATGATCGAATCCCAGCGTAACTACACGGCGAATTCGAAGGTCTTCCAGACCGGCGCCGATCTGCTGGACGTTCTCGTAAACTTGAAGCGGTAATTAAAAAGGTACGGTCTGCGTCATGTCGCTGTCATCAGCCATTAACACTGCCCAGACGATATTCAACAATACGGCGGCTCAAACGGCTCTCGTTTCGAAGAATATCTCCAATGTCAGCAATGCGGATTATTCGCGCCGCATGGCCATGCTGGGCACGAATGGCAACGGCGCGCAGATCGTATCCATTCAGCGCGCGCAAAACGACGCGTTGATGAAGCAGCATTCCATCAGCATTGCGCAATCCTCTGCCCAGAGCACGCTTTTGACTGGCCTGGAAACCATCAAGAGTGCGCTCGGCGGCAATGGTTATGAAACCTCGCCGTCCAACTACCTGAAACTGTTTCGCGACAGCCTTCAGACATTCGCATCGACACCGGGAAATGCGTCCGTTGCGGCGACAACGGTGTCGAGCGCTTCCGATCTGGCAAAATCTCTCGTCAAGACCTCTGCTTCGGTTCAGGACGTGCGCTACCAGGCCGACAAGGAAATCGACGCCTCGGTCAAGACGCTGAATGGTCTGCTGGCCGATTTCGAAAAAGCCAACTATGCGGTGCAGGGCGCAACCGCCAGCGGCGCGGATGCAAGCGATGCGCTCGACCAGCGCGACAAGCTGCTGCGCCAGATTTCCGAAATCGTCGGTATTTCAACCGTCACCCGCGCCAACAATGATACCGTCATCTATACATCCGATGGTACGGTCCTGTTCGAAAACACTCCGCGCACGGTCACCTTCCAAGCGACCCCAGGTTTCGGTGCGACCACAACCGGTAATGGGATCTATGTCGATGGTGTGCCGCTCAAGGCTGGCAATGGCGCCAATACCTCCGGTGAAGGCAAGCTTGCGAGCCTGCTTCAGCTTCGGGACGATATAGCCCCCAAATTTCAGACGCAGCTGGACGAAATCGCCCGCGGTCTGGTCACGCTCTTTCAGGAAAATACGACGCCCGCAACCACGGCGCTGCCCGGTCTCTTCACCTGGGCGGATGGCACAGTACCGGCGGCCGGTACGCTCGTGCCCGGCATGGCGGCATCGCTGACGATCAATCCGCTCGCGACAGCCAATCCGACGCTTGTCCGCGACGGTGGCTTCAACGGTCCGGGCTACAGCTCGAATACGTCAGGCAGCTCCGGCTATACCGATCTGCTGGACAGTTTCGCGACGGCGCTTGGCGAAAACATGGCCTTCGACACCACCACTGGCCTCGACGGCACAAGCAGCATCATGGACTTCGCGTCTTCTTCCATCGGTTGGCTGGAAGAATTGCGAAGCGCCGCATCGACTGCGAACGACAACAAGACGGCCCTGTTGTCGCGCACGCAGGATGCATTGAGCAATGTCACAGGCGTAAGCCTTGACGAAGAACTGTCGCAGCTGCTCGACCTCGAGCAATCTTACAAAGCATCGGCGAAATTGGTCAGTACAGTGGACGCCATGATGACGGCCCTTCTGCAAGCTGTAGGATAAAATTATGAAAACGTCTTTCGTTTCCAATTTGGCCATTCAAAATGCCATGCGCCTGACCATCCAGCGCGGTCAGACCGAAATGATCAAATTGAACACCGAAGTATCGACGGGGGTTCATGCCGATTACGGTCTGGCGCTGGGGGGCTCCACCGCGCGGTCCGTCACGATTACATCTCAGATCGAGCGGATTGCCACGCTGAAAAGCACCAATTCCATCGTCACACAGAGACTTGCGGGATCGCAGGAAGCGCTTGCGACGATGCAGGATGCCGCGCAGAAGTCGCTGACATCCCTGATCGCCTTTCGGGACAACAGCACCGCCGACCTGCTGAAGGTCGCTCAGGACCAGAACAAGGCATCGATCTCGACGTTTACGTCGGCTGCCAATACGTCCCTGAATGGCGAATATCTGTTGTCGGGCATCAATACCGACGTTCAGCCCTTGACCGAATACAGCGCGACATCCGACGCCAAGGCATCCTACGATGCGGCCTTGTCGACCTTTATGGGGGCCCAGACGCCGCCGCTGACCTCGCTGAGCGAGTTCTCGAAGGAGCAGATGACCGACTTCATCGAAAACACGCTGGCGCCGATGTATGCGGATCCGTCGGTTCCCGGTTCTCAATGGTCGGATTATTCGAGTGCGTCCAGCCAGAACATGACGAGCCGCATCAGCGCCAACGAAGTCATTCAAAGCTCGACCAACGTCAACACGGAAGGCACGCGGAAGTTTGCCCTGGCCAGCATCATTTCCTCGGAACTGCTCAGCGCCGACCTGCCCGACGACGTTCGCAGCGTGGTCAGTGGCAAGGCGATCGACTACATGGGCGAAGCGGTAACGGGTCTGATCAGCATGCAGAGCGATCTCGGCCTGTCGCAGGAACGCGTCAAGAAGGCCAATACCTCGATCGACGCGCAAACCAAGATCATGAAGGCTCATCAGCTGGATCTGGAGGGGATCGATGCGTATGCGGCCTCGGTCCAGTTGAAGACATTGCAGACCCAGCTTGAGACTTCCTACACGCTGACCTCGCGGCTTCAGCAGTTGAGTTTGATAAATTTCCTCTGATGCGGTGAGGACCAGGACAAACATGAAGGATGTCTGAATGTATCAGTTTTCATACGCCGAGATCATGGAGGACGGCGTCGCCGACTCCAAGGATCGCGAACGGCAGGTACTCGATCGCTCGATTGCGCTTTTGGCAGCCGCAAAACAGCAGAAAGGGTACTCGAGGGAGGCCATCGAGGCGATTTACTACACAAGGCGGGTCTGGATCCGGTTCATCGAGGATCTTCGCGCTGCGGACAATCAGCTCAATGACGAATTGCGCGCCAACCTTATCTCCATCGCCATCTGGATTCTGGGCGAGACGGAAAAGATTCGCAAACGCGAGTCCTCCAACTTCCAGGGCATCATAGACATTACAACCATCATCAGGGATGGACTCAAATGAAAAGCACACTGCGTATTTCGCTGAAGTCGGGCGAACGGATTTTTGTCAACGGGGCGGTGTTGCGTGTCGACCGTAAGGTGGCGGTTGAGTTCCTGAATGATGTGACATTCCTGCTTGAGAACCATGTTCTTCAGCCGGAAGATGCAACGACGCCGCTGAAGCAGCTCTATTTCATCGCGCAGATGATCCTGATCAATCCGGAGGGCGCCGAGCAGTCGACGAACATGTTCCGCAAGTCGGTCGTCATGCTTCTGACCTGCTTCAAGAACGACGAGATCGTGTCAGAGCTGAAGAAGATCGACGGCATGGTCACCCAGGGCCGTGCCTTTGACGCACTGAAGGCAATCCGCGGCCTCTACGCTCTCGAAGACAGAATCCTGAACAATCAGGAAATCACCCCGGCAACGATCGAACAGATTCGCAAGGAGATTGCACCATGGCGGTAAGTGGCGTTACGACTACCAGCTACACCCCCACGGCGTCCGGACTGGAATCGGGCACGGACGCGACGAAGGCCAGCCTCAACTACGACAGCTTCCTGAAGCTGCTCGTGGCGCAGATGAAGAACCAGGATCCGACCGAGCCGATGGATTCGACTGCGCAGATCGCGCAGCTCGCGACCTTCTCGCAGGTTGAACAGACGATCAAGACCAATACCAATCTTGAAAGCCTGCTGCAGCGCACCTCGCTCAGCGAAGCCAATGCCGTTATCGGCAAGACGGTGACCAGCGCCGATGGCTTGACGACTGGCGTGGTCAAGGAAGTGAAGCTATACTCCGATGGAATCATCGCGGTGCTTGATACCGGCAAGGAACTTGTCGTGGGCCCGGGTGTTACCGTAAAGTGATAGCTGATGAATGAGGCGGATGCCCTCGATATCGTGCAGGCGGCGATCTGGACAGTGGTCGTCGCTTCCGGGCCCGCCGTTCTCGCTGCCATGGTGGTCGGCGTCGTCATCGCCTTCATCCAGGCGCTGACCCAGGTTCAGGAAATGACCCTGACCTTCGTGCCCAAGATTCTGGCCGTTTTGGTGACGGTCGCGCTGTCTGCCTCTTTCGTCGGCGCGCAGATTTCCCTCTTCTCGGATATCGTCTTCTCCCGCATTCAAAGCGGCTTTTGACCCTTTAGGTCTGCCGTTTTCATTGGGCTTTGACGGACATGGGCGCTGTGAAAAGCACGTCCGCCTCCTTTTCTCCGACATCGATGCCACCCTCGCGCAAGTTTGGTGCTTTAGGTCTGCTGCCTAGTATGGGCAGCAGGTATGAATGCTGTCCGCCTCTCATGAAGAGACGGAATTTCCGATGGCACAACCTCCTGCACTGATCATTCCGAAAGTCGCGCCCAAAGGCCGGGATATTGGCTTTGCGCTCGGCATCGTGGCGATCCTGTCGATCCTCTTTCTGCCGATACCGCCGTTTTTGATCGACATCGGGCTGGCTTTCTCCATCGCGTTCTCCGTGCTCATCCTGATGGTCTCCCTGTGGATTCAGAAGCCGCTGGATTTTTCGTCCTTCCCGGTCATCCTGCTGATCTCGACCATGACCCGCCTGTCGCTGAACATCGCGACGACGCGCGTCATTCTTTCGCATGGACATGAAGGGCACGACGCGGCCGGTGGCGTCATCGCCGGCTTCGCCGAACTGGTCATGGGCGGCGACTTCGTCATCGGTCTGATCGTGTTTTTGATCCTGATCACCGTGAACTTCATCGTTATTACCAAGGGCGCCACGCGTATCGCCGAAGTCGGCGCCCGCTTCACCCTCGATGCCATCCCCGGCAAGCAGATGTCGATCGACGCCGACCTGTCGGCCGGTCTGATCGACGAGAAGGAAGCCCAGCGGCGCCGGCGCGAGCTGGAAGAGGAAAGCTCGTTCTTCGGTTCGATGGACGGTGCCTCGAAATTCGTGCGCGGCGATGCGATCGCCGGCCTGCTGATCACCGCCATCAACGTCTTCGGCGGCATCATCATCGGCTATGTTCGCCATGGCATGTCGATCGGCGAAGCGGCCGATGTTTTCGTCAAGCTTTCGGTGGGCGACGGTCTGGTTTCCCAGATCCCGGCGCTGATCGTCTCGCTCGCCGCAGGCCTGCTCGTTTCGCGCGGCGGCACCTCGGGTTCCACCGACCAGGCGGTCGTCACCCAGCTCGGCGGTTATCCGCGCGCCCTCATGGTGGCGGCCGGTCTGATCATCATGCTGGCCTTCATGCCCGGTCTTCCCTTCACTCCATTCGCCGTTCTCGGCGGCGGCATGGCTTTCCTCGGCTGGATGATCCCGCGCCAGGTGGAAGCCGCCAGCAAGCTGAAGCGCGAACAGGACCAGCAGACGGCGCAGCACAAGACGGACAGCGAAAAGGACTCGGTCAAATCGGTTTTGAAGACGGCGGAGATCGAACTGCTGCTCGGCAAGCAGGTTTCCACCCGGCTTCTCGGTGCGCATCAGGAGCTCGCCTTCCGCGTCGGCAAGATGCGCCGCAAGTTCGCAGGCCAGTACGGTCTCATCGTGCCGGAAATCAAGGTGTCGGACGACATCGGCATCCCGGACAAGGCTTATCACATCCGCATCCACGGAACGACGATCGCGTCGAACACGGTGCGCGTCGGCGAAGTCATTGTCGTCACCGGTGGCGGCCGCAAGCCGAGCGTACCCGGCGACGAGATCCGCGAGCCCGCTTTCGGCATGCCGGCCGTGTCGATCTTGGAAACCTTTACCGAAGACCTGAAGCGTGAAGGGTTCCACCCGATCGACAACGTCTCGGTGGTGCTGACGCATCTGTCGGAAGTCATTCGCAACAACCTGCCGCAGCTTCTCTCCTACAAGGACGTGAAGATCCTGATCGAACGTCTCGACCCGGAATATCGCAAGCTGGCGGACGAAATCTGCACCTCGCACATGTCCTATTCCGGTCTGCAGGCGGTGCTGAAGCTGCTGCTGGCCGAACGGGTCTCGATCCGCAACCTGCATCTGATCCTCGAAGCGGTTGCCGAACTGGCGCCGCATGTGCGCAAGACCGAGCAGATCGTCGAGCATGTGCGTGTGCGCATGTCGCAGCAGCTCTGCGGCGATCTTGCCGACAACGGCACGCTGCGTGTGCTTCGTCTCGGCAACAAGTGGGACATGGTCTTCCACCAGGCGCTGAAGCGCGACGCCAAGGGCGAAATCGTCGAGTTCGATATCGACCCGCGGCATCTGGAGGAGTTCAGCGAGCAGGCGACCAAGGTTATCCGTGAACATCTCGATCGCGGCATGCCGTTCGTACTGGTAAGTTCGCCCGAATCCCGCTCTTATGTGCGCATGATCATCGAGCGTCTTTTTGCAACATTGCCGGTTCTCTCGCATGTCGAGCTTGCCAAGGGCCTCGAGATAAAGATCATTGGCTCGATCTCATGATTTCCGATCCGGAAGGCACAGTGCTGGCACTCTTTGCCGCATTCTGCCGGATCGGCGCCTGCATCATGGTCATGCCCGGATTTTCAACGGCGCGCGTTTCGGTACAGATTCGCATCTTCGTCGCGCTGGCGATTTCCATGGCGATCCTGCCGATCATGTGGAACGAGATCTACCCGCAGGTTTCCGGCAAGGGGCACACCTATATCTACATCGTCGCCACCGAAACCGTCATCGGCGGCGTTATCGGCCTGATCGCCCGCTACTATGTGCTTGGGCTGCAATTCACCGGCACCGTCATCACCATGATGATCGGCTTCAACGCCCCGCCGTCCTCTGATATTCTTGAAGATACGGCTGAAAACCAGCTGACCAATTTGATCAGCTTCACCGGTCTGTTGATCCTGTTCATGCTCGATTTCCACCATGTCATCCTGTCGAGCATCGTCGATTCCTACAAGGTGATGCCGCTCGGTGTCGGTTTTGATCCGCAGGGTGTGCTGATCACGCTCACCAACGCGCTGGAAACCACGTTTTATATCATGCTGCGGCTGGCGAGCCCTTTCGTCATCTACGGCCTGCTGTTCAACGTCGCCATCGGCATGGTCAACAAGCTGGCACCGCAGATGCCGCTCTACTTCATCTCGCTGCCTTATCTGATCATGGGGGGCATGTTCCTCCTTTATCTCGGCATCGCCGCCATGTTGAAATTATTTGCCGATGGCTTCGGCCCGATGATGCAAGGGATCTAGCGGGAGATGAAAAGCCGATCCGAAAAACTCAAGCGCCTTGTCGCCGTGCAGCGACATCTGGAGCAGATGGCGGAAAACGATCTGGCGGAAACGGCCGGGCAGCGCCGCAGGCTTGCCGAGACCATCGATGTGGTCGCCGACGCGATGGGGTCTGCAAGCCCGCTGCATGCGATGTTTTCCGGGCACTATGCCTCGCAGCTCGGGCGCCTGGCCCAGAAGGACCAGATGCTGCTCGAGATTCAGCAGGGGCATGAAACCCGTGTTCTCAAGGAGCGGGCTAAGGCCGACCGGCTTGAGGAAAACATGAAGGAAGCGCGCGTGCTGGAGGATCGTACCGAGGCCGACGACGCCATCTACGATCTCGTGGATCAGCATGTGATGAGCGGCTCACCAGCTTCCGGTAAGGTTGGCCGGTCATAGTGCGGCTCAAGACCGGCCGCATATACGTCCGGCCTGCTTGCTTAAACTGCTGAATGTATGGAGTTATCGCCGGCGTCGATAGGCACGCCGCCAAGGCTCCGTGACAGAGAGGATATCGCATGGCCATTTCTCCTCCAAGCGACCTGGTGATGGACGTCGTGCGCGCCGCAGATCCGGCCGAAGTGCAGGAAGCGCAGGCGCGGCTGAAAGCCAATCGCGCCGCCTTCCAGGCAACGAGCCTTGCCGAAAACGGAACCGGCTTTGCCAATACGGTTGCCGTCCTGAACCGGGACAGCCCGACCAACAGCCTCGGCGATATTACCAATCGGGCCGAAGCGAAGAAGATTCCGGAAAGTTATCGCAAGTTTGAAGCCATGGTGCTGCAGAACTTCGTAAAATCGATGCTGCCCACCGAAAGCGAAGAAATTTACGGCAAGGGCACGGCCGGCGACATGTGGAAGAGCATGATGGCCGAGCAGATCGGCAACGTCATGGCCCAGGGCAAGGGCGTCGGCATTGCCGAGAGCATGGTGACGGACCGTATCGTCGGATCGGAAGGTCCTGACCGGGTAAACGCATCGCTCGACGGCAATGACAGCAATGTCGCTCAGAGCATGGTGCAGGAATATCAACGCAAGGCCGTCTCCAAGTTCCTGGGAACGGAAGACAAGAACGGACAAGCCTGAGGCTGGCCCGGCAACAGCCCGGACTGACCTGACCCAGAAGTTTCGCGCACACGTCACGCCGAGGGCCAAGACCCGCGTGCCGCCAGCGCCAACAGGAGCCAAATGATGGAAGTTTCAGCATCGAATGACGTGCGTATCCAGAACGTGCTGGGGCGTCTCGAGATGATCCTCGACAATGAGAACATGCGGATCGGCGTTGATCCGAGCTTCGATCTGAAGACGTCGAATGCCCGCAAGAGCCGTTGCTTGTACGAACTGACGATGTTGCATCGCGATGCGTCGCCGAACGAGATCTCGCCGTCCTTCGTCTCCCAGACGCGTCACATCAAATCCAAGCTGATGGCGAATTCGCAGAAGGTGAATGCGCATATGGAGGCCTGCCGCTCGGTGGTCGATCTTCTGAAGACCGCCGTACAGGACGCGGAAGCCGACGGCATCTATTCCGAACAGCAGTTCCGTTACGGCGATTTCTGATGCTGAAGCTTGTTTTCACCGGTGTCTGGATTTGCGCGGTATCGCTGGGATCGGTCTATTTCTCGATCCAGCATGCATCGGCGCCGGTGGAAACGGATGCGGAGCAGCAGCGCCGCGCATCGCAGGAATATGTGTCTGGCGAATTGATCACCGTACCGGTGATCACCGACGGCGCGGTGCAGGGCTATTTCCTGACCAAACTGTCGTTCTCGGTCGACAAGGCCAAGGCTAGGGCCTTGGACGTGCCGCTCAAGCAGTCGGTGACCAATGCGCTGTACGATATTCTCGTCGGCCAGAAACTCATCAACGTTGCCGATACCAGCAATTTCGACCTCGCCAATTTCAAGACTGCGGTGAAGGACGGGCTTAACAAGCAGTTGCGTGGCGAGGTAATCTTCGAGGTGCTGGTCGAGCAACTCGAATATCTGTCGAAGGCGGACGTGGCCCGCATCGCCAATGCGGCGAACGAAAAGCAGCGCCGGCCCGTGCCGATCGTCGACAAGAACGGGCAAACCGCCCACGACCAGTTGCCCGAGAGCGAAAAGCGCGCCGCAGCCGCCGGCCAGTGAGCCGATAGCAGAGGCCGTTCAGTTTTTTTCCGGGTTGCGATACTGCTCGTTGACGAGGCCGAACTCCATCATCAGGCGGCCGCAGGCCACATGGAAGTGGTAAAATCCCGCCGACGGCAGCTTGCTTGATCTCCACAAAGCGACGCCACGAAAAGGCGAGGCCGCCAGCAGAGCCAGAGATTTGGCGATCGTTTTGGCACGACCGGCAAGTTGAGGAGCGGCGCGATGTTCGAGCAGGGCCGAGATCGCCCCGTTTCGACGGCTGCGCGCCCTGATCCAGGACATTTCGGTTCGCCGCGAAGGAATAGTTTCGGCAACCCAGGCCTCCACAGCCCAGGCGAAGGTGAAATCCTTTTCCCGGCACCGGCGATAGAAATCGCTGTCTCCCCCACCGATGAAATTGAACAGCGGATCGAGGAATGGCCTCGGCATCGCGTCGAGCACCGGCCGTGTGATCAGGACGTTGCCGGAGGAGTATAGGATCGGAACGGGGCCTGTCGTGTCGTAATGAGGCATGAAGACCGGATGCCGTTTCCGGTCATTGCGGGCCTTGTCTTCGAAATCGGGACGTTGCGGCCCGCCCACCAGATCGGCTTTGGTCTGTCTGTGTACCGAAACAAGACTATCGAGCCAGTCGGGGGCTGCGATCTCGTCGTCGTCGATCACGGCGATGGCCTGCAGGTTGGTGTAGGTCGCAAGCGCCATCGACCAGCCGGCATTGTAAGCGTGGCAATTTCCGCGCTGGTGCGCGATGACGACGAGGGCATTGATCCGGTGGTCGGCGAGGAATGTTTTTGCCGCTTTCGCGCCTTCAAGGCCATCCGCGTCATTCTCCATCACCACGATCGCGAATGGGC
Source organism: Pararhizobium polonicum (assembly GCF_001687365.1). GTDB lineage: Bacteria > Pseudomonadota > Alphaproteobacteria > Rhizobiales > Rhizobiaceae > Pararhizobium > Pararhizobium polonicum. The sequence goes on along the minus strand of NZ_LGLV01000018.1, from coordinate 165,026 downwards.
AGCCAGGCGCTTGAGAAATCACGGTTTTCAGGGTTTTCAGCAGATGTTCGGGGCGGCGGAACGTCGGCAGCGTGACGACGAGCTCGATGCTGTCATCCGTATCGACCGCCGTCTGGTAAAACAAGGTCACATCCTGGGCGGGCGGGGTCATGGCGGGAGAACCTGTTGAAGCCGAGATCTGAGCAGCACTAAAGCAAATCTTCCTAAACAGATGCTGAATTTCCAAATTCGCTTTTGAATGAATGGTTTAAAGCTCATTTTACGGCGTGTTGCTACAGTTCGAGCGATTGTTCTCGAGTCTCGTGTGGCAGCATGCATCTGGTTTTCGTTTCCTCGTTGGTGCCGGTGGAGAACCCTTCTTCGGGGTTTGATATCGCCAACCGCGCCGTCCTCGACGGTCTTCGTGCCCTCGGCCACCGGGTGAGCGTGATCGGTTACCTGCAGCCGGGGCAGGCCGTGGCGCCGGGTGGCGGTATGCATCTGCTCGGCGAACTGGAAGTCACCAATGCCAAGGTCGGTATGGGGACCAAGCTGCGCTGGCTGGCGACGGCAATTCTCAACCGCACGACCCTGTCTTCGGCCAAGATGCTGCAGGCTGGCCGCACGCATGTCGAAACGCTGCTGCGGGACCTGCAGCCGTTTGACGGGATTATCCTCAATTCCGTGCAATTGCCAGGCGCCTTTACCGCAGCCTTCCAGAAACACCCGACGATCTATGTCGCCCACAATGTCGAGGCGGACTCCGCACTCGAAAATGCCGCCACGGCGTCCGGACGGCTGGAGCGGCTGCTGTTCAAACGCGAGGCGCGTCATCTCGAGCCGGTCGAGCGGCAGCTGACCCAGGGAGCCGCGGCAATCTGGACCTTTGCAGAGGCCGATCGCTTTGGATTCGGCTACGCGGTTTCCGATCGTGCTGCCGTGCTGCCGCTGGTGACGCGCTGGAACCTGCCGGAAAGCCATGTCGAGAAAGTTCCGGAATACGATCTGGCCCTGATCGGCACCTGGAGCTGGCAGGCAAACCGGATCGGCCTCGACTGGTTTCTCTCCGAGGTCGTGCCGCTCTTGCCCGCCGGCATGTCGATCGGCATAGCCGGCCAGTTGCCCGCTGTGCCGGCGGTTTCTCATCCGGGTATCCGTTTCCTCGGCCGGGTGCCGGATGCGCGCGCCTTCGTCGAAGCCGGCGCCGTCGTTCCACTGATCAGCCGCGGCGGCACGGGGGTCCAGCTGAAGACCATCGAGACCTTCGAGCTCGGCATGCCGAGCGTTGCCACCCGCGCATCGCTGCGCGGTATCGGCACGCTCCCCGGCAATTGTGCGGTTGCCGACGATCCCGCCGATTTCGCAAGATTGCTGGTGGAGAAAGTCGCGCAGATCAGGGCAGGCACTTGTCAGCGTTCGTCGGGGGCCGATTTCCATCGGGCGCAGAAAGCCAGGCTGCTCGCGGTGCTGGAACAGGGGCTTTCCCGTTTCGCAAAGCCCGCCACCGGTCTGGCCTTTTCCCGAGAGCAGGGCGATCGATCATCGATCACAATGAAACCGGCCAGCGTGCCCTATGGCTTTGCCGTGCATGAGGGAGGACAATCCCGATGAACATCTTTGCGGGTACATCGATCGTCGCATCGCAACGGATGATCCTCGACATGCCGGTCTGCGACTTCGGCTGGGCGGATGCCTTTGCTTTTGCTGACGAGGTCGCCGCGATGCCGATCGGCCAGACGGTGATATCGTTCCTCAACGCCAACAATGCCAACCTGATGATGCGCGATCCGGAATACCGGGCTGTGCTCAACCGGCATATCGTCCTGCCCGATGGGCATGGTGTCGATCTCGCATCCTGGCTGTTTCACGGAAAGATCTTTCCGGCCAATCTGAATGGCACCGATTTCGTGCCGGCACTGATGACCTATATCACGACGCCGAGGCGGATCGCGATGATCGGTGCCCGTCCGGAGGTCTTGGCACGTGCTGCGGAAAACTTCCGCAAGCACGCACCGTGGCATGAGTTCGTAGCGGTTGCCGACGGCTATATCGATGCCGATCAATCCGACGACGTCATGGCCGAGGTCCGGGCGCTCAAGCCGGATATCCTCTTGATTGCCATGGGCAGCCCGAAGCAGGAGAAGTGGATCGACCGCCATGTCGGCCCCGGCCATGCCCGGCTGGTGATCAGCGTCGGCGCACTGTTCGATTTCATGGCCGAGGAAGTGCCGCGTGCGTCGCCGACCGTGCGTCGCCTGCGTCTGGAATGGTTGCACCGGCTGGTCCAAGAGCCGAGCCGCCTGTGGCGCCGTTATCTCCTCGGAAACCCGTTGTTCATATACTATATTCTTCGCCACAAGCTCTCTGGCGGTAAGAAGGTATCGCCGGTGGGCGGGCGCCGTGCCGGATCTCGATCGTATTGACGGAAACCATGATGCGCACAGCTGTTGTGACCGCCTCCTATGCCAATGATTTCGAGCGCTGCCGTCTGCTGTGCGAGAGCATGGATTTGCGGCTGAAGGGCGATTGGGTCCATTATCTGCTGGTTGCACCCTTCGATGTGGCTCTCTTCCGGCAGCTGGAGGGCTCGCGCCGGCAGGTCGTCAGCGAGAGCGATCTTCTGCCCTGGTGGCTGCGTGCCGTTCCGGACCCGCTCTCGGGCGGTCGCCGCAAGCTCTGGCTCAGCCCCTATGGCCTGCCTCTGCGCGGCTGGCATGTGCAGCAGCTGCGCCGGCTGGCACTGTCCCGGCACATCGAGGAAGCGACCATGTTCGCGGTTGATTCCGACGTGGTGTTCCTGCGTGATTTCGATCCCGCCGATCTTTGGCAGGGGGACCGGCTGACGCTTTACCGCAAGGATGGCGCCATCGGCGCGCGCATGCGTTCCAACCATCTCGAATGGCTTGCCCATTCCGACCGGCTTCTCGGCATCGGTCCCTTCAGCCTGCCCGCCCATGACTATATCAATACGCTGATCGCCTGGCGCACCGACACCTGCCGGGCGCTGCTGGATCATGTCGAGACGCTGCACGGCCGCAACTGGATCCGCGCCGTCACCCGCTCGCGCCAGTTTTCGGAATGCATGATCTACGGCCGCTATGTCGATGAAGTCTTGATGGGCGAGGGGCATGCCGCGTCGCCCGATGGGCTCTGCCATGTCCTCTGGTTCGATGACAGTTACGCACGCGACATCGGCGGGCTCCGGCATTTCATGGATGAGATGGCGCCGCACCAGATCGGTGTCGGCGTTCAGTCCTTCGTCGGGCACGATCTCGCCGACATTCGCAACGTCGTCCTCGAACGCGCTGCCTGATCCCTGTTAGATGACCCGGCCCGTTTCGCGGCGCAGCGCGCTGTAGGTGAGGGCGAAGGAGGCGCCATAGAGCGCCAGGTAGACGCCGTTGAGCAGCGGCGCCCAGTAGGCGACATCGGTGCTGGTGTTGAACACCACGGCGAGCAGGGCGACCTTGACGATCCCCGCGATCACCAGATTGACCATCCGGCGCACCGTACGGCCGGTCGCATAGAGCAATTCCGAGTGATATTCGACCAGATTGCGGAACGACGGCACCAGCAGCACCGCCATCAGGTAGGGCGCCGCCTGTGCGACGTTGTTTCCGAGCCCGCGGGGGACGATCCAGAGGTAGACCGCCATGGCGGTGATCGCCAGGAAAGAGATCCCTGCCACCAGGGATTCGATCGTCAGCCGGGTGCGCCAGGATGAAATCGTGCCCGGCGTGCGCATGATCTTCTGAACCAGCAACGTGTTGAATGATCGCACCGGCAGCGCCGTCAGATCGGCAAGCCGCATGATGATTGCATAGATACCCGAAACCTCCGGTCCGCCGATCGCCAGAACTGCGATCTTGTCGAATTCCGACTGGATGTAGAACAGCACTTCGGCACCGGCGACGGTCACCGAATCCGCCCAGCGGCGGATATACAGCTCCGGCCGCCAGCGCAGCCGCACCTTCGGAAAGAACCAGACGACCGCGATCAGCAGCGCAAGCACATTGGCACCCAGATAAAACAGCGCCCACGTGCCGAGCGATGGCTCGTGCGACAGGGAAAACGCGAGCGCGGCGGCCGTACGGATGCCGGTCCCGATCACCACCAGCAGCGCTGCGCGGCCGAAGCGGCCGAGCCCATTGAGGACGATGACGACGACTTCCAGCCCGCGCCAGCAGATGATCTCAGCCGCCATAAAGGCGAGGAAAACGGAAAGCGTCATATCGCGGTCGAAGACGGCGTAGTAGATCGCAAGGCACAGGACGGCCAGCAGCGGCAGCGACGCCACGGCGCCGGCGACGAAGCCGGCGCTATAGGTGCCGACCAGCAGCGGCTTGACGGTTGCGACGCGGTAGAGCGGCGACATGAAGCCGAAGGCAAGAACCCGCGAAATCATGATACCGGCGGCGGACGCCGTGGCGAACAGGCCGAATTCGGCGATCGAAAGCCCGTTGGCGATGCAGATGAAATAGACCAGCGACAGAACAAGCCTGCCCGCCGATCCGCTCGTCATCGAGATATAGGCATGAATGACGCCGCTGTGGCGCGCATAGAGGGTCTTTGCGAAGTCGATCAAGGGCGGAGTCCAGATGTGCTGCCCCGTTTCTAGCCCCTAAAGCTTAATGAGCGGTTTGAAACCGACGGCTTGCAGCATTTGCCGGCATGCGAACGGCCGTTTGTTAACGGTTTGTTTTCCACAAAAACTTAAGCTTCGTTCACAATTCGTCACTTTGCCCAATTACGGGCGTTTGCAGGCATTGATGTTCGATCCGGAAGACAACAAACGGACTGCGGTTCGCCGCGCCTCCATCGACCTGGGGTCGAAGGAGACGGGAGCGCCGCTGCGTTCGCGGAGATCGGCGGGGGCAGGAGGAAGTGCTCGCGTTGCCCGCAACGCCAGCGAGTTGCTGGACCGCCTGTCCCATTCAGCCGCCAAGCCACAAGCCGCTCGATCCGGCGAGGGCAAGCAGCCCGAGCCGCAGCCTGCCAAGGATGCGGCAAAGAAGAAGACCAGCCGCTTTGCCGGCTGGTTCGGGCGCGGCAAAATCCAGCCGGCACAGGAAGCCCGGAAACAGAACGATCCCACCGCCTATTCTCCGGCAGAGAAGTCACAAGCCTATGGAGAGCAGCAGGACAGGCCGCTGATCGATCTCGCCACGATCCTGACCTCCGTCTGGCAGGTTCGCAGGCTCATCCTGGCACTGACGGTTGTCGGCGCCATCGGTGGTGTGGTTCTCGCCGCGTCGACGCCCAGCGTCTATGTTGCCCAGAGCAAGCTCTATGTCGATCCGCGCGAGGTGCGGTTGACGGATTCGGATCTGTCCAAGGAAAGTCTGGCGACGGAAGCGATCCTGGCGCTGGTCGACAGCCAGCTCGAAGTCTTGCGATCGCGCACGGTTCTGGAAAAGGTCGCCATCGACATGGGGCTCGATCGCGATCCGGAATTCGGCGCTGCCGTCACCGGCAAGGGCGGGCTGGCAGCCGGTATCGAGGTGATCCGCGATCTCGTTTCGCCCGGCAAGGCGCAGCCGGTGCCTGCTTCCGGGGTCAATCCGCGAACGCTGGAAAAATTGAGCGATGCGGTCGCCGTCTCGCGCGATCCGAAAACCTTCATCGTCACCATCGAGGTGAAAAGCCGGGATCCGGCAAAATCGGCGCTGATCGCCAATCGCCTCGTCGCCACCTTTCTCAACGAGGAGCAGGCGGCGCAATCCGGTTTCTTCCAGCGGACGACGGCGGCGCTCGACAGCCGGCTGACCGATCTGCGCAAGGAGCTGGATACGGCTGAAAACGCGGTCGAGAAATACAAGGCCGACCACGATATCGTCGGGGCTGCCGGCGAACTGATTTCCGACAAGCAGCTCCTGGCCCTCAACGATCAGGTCGGCGCGGTCCGCAGCCGTATCGCCGATGCCAGATCGAAAGCCGATGTGGTCACGAAAACCCAGCTGAACGACGTTCTTAGCGGCGCGTTCCCCGAAGAAGTCAGTTCGGTCACGCTGCAGGAGCTGCGCAAGCAATATTCCCAGGCGCGCGCGCAGTTGGGCTCGCTGGATGCAAGCCTTGGCCCGCGCCATCCGCAACGGCTCGCGGCCGTCCAGTCGCTGGAGGTGGCGCGTTCGGAAATCGGCAACGAGCTTCGCCGCATCGAGGCGACGGCGCAGACCGAGCTGGACCGGGCGATCCGGACGGAAAAGGACCTCGTCCAGCAGCTTGCCGTCCAGAAGGCGCAGCAAGTCAATTCGTCGACCGGCTTCATCGAACTGCGCGAACTGGAGCGCAAGGCCAATGCGACGCGGATGATCTACGAATCCTTCCTGAAGCGGGCAAGTGAAACCGGCCAGGAGGAAAAGCTGACCTCGAAGAACATCCGGGTGATCTCCTCGGCGCAGCCGCCGCTTCAGGCAAAGGGCCCTTCGCGCAAGCTGATCGCGATCGGCGGGCTCATTGCAGGGTTCATGGCGGGTGTCGGCCTGGGTATTGCGCTTGGCGCCTACCGGAGTGTGAAGGATCTGCTTCAGCGGTCGAGCCGGCCGGTGGCGACCGTTCCGCAGCGCGATCCGCCCGGGCAGGACGATCATCATCCGGACGGTCCGGGACCGTCGCAGGATCGCGACGACCCGTTGCCGGCACCGGTGGAATACCGGCCCCGCATGCCGTCGGTTCATCATGCGGCCGCATCGGCTGCGGCGCTCTCTGCTTTCCCTCAGCATCAAGCTACGGCATCGGCCGGCCTGCGGGACAGTCTTCGCGAGATGCAGGATAATGATGCAGACGATATCGCGCAGGTTCAGGAAAACTTGCGCGCCCTGCGCTCCCGCGTCGAACATTATGCGAAGCTGCGGGCCGGCGGCCAGCGTTAAGTGTATCCTCTCCACAGGCCCCGACTTGCTCTTGCCGGGCAAACCCGCCCGGACGTTTCCTCAACAATGATAGAAAATGAGACAACCGCAGCGGTCGGGCGCAGGTGCGGCCAGATCGGGCTTGAATTTATTCCATCTGGACAGCATAGGACGCATTGAGGCCACCGATATTTTTTGCTGAAACTAGAGTGAAACAGAACAAACGAGAATCTGGGAGAACACCGTGACGACCGTGATTGATGGCAAGCAAGTTGCAGCGTCGGTGATCGATGCCGTGAAAACCGCGTCGCAGGCATTGACCGAAGAGACAGGCGTCAAGACCGGTCTTGCCGTCGTCATCGTCGGCAACGATCCGGCGAGCCATGCCTACGTGTCCTCCAAGAGCAAGATGGCCAAGGAATGTGGTTTCACCTCGGTGCAGCATACGCTGCCGGAGGAAACCACGCAGGAAGAGCTGGCCGCTCTGGTCCAGACCCTCAACAACGACGCAAGCCTTCACGGCATTCTCGTGCAGCTGCCGCTGCCCAAGCATCTCAATTCCGAGCCGATCATCCAGTCCATCCTGCCGGAAAAGGATGTCGACGGTCTGCATGTCGTCAATGCCGGCAAGCTGGCGACCGGTGATCTCGATGGCGGCCTCGTGTCCTGTACGCCGGCCGGCGCCATGGTGTTCGTCAAGCGCACGCATGGCGAGGACCTCTCCGGCCTCAACGCCGTCGTTATCGGCCGCTCCAACCTGTTCGGCAAGCCGATGGCGCAGTTGCTGCTCGCTGCCAATGCGACCGTGACGATCGCCCATTCGCGCACCAAGGATCTGGCTGCGGTCTGCCGCAACGCCGATATTCTGGTGGCTGCTGTCGGCCGCCCGGAAATGGTCAAGGCGGATTGGGTCAAGCCCGGTGCAACCGTTATCGACGTCGGCATCAATCGCATCGCCGCGCCTGAAAGAGGCGACGGCAAGACCCGTCTGGTGGGCGATGTCGCGTTTGCCGAATGCGCGGAGGTTGCCGCCGTTATCACGCCGGTTCCCGGCGGCGTCGGCCCCATGACCATCGCCATGCTGATGGCCAACACGGTGATCGCCGCCTACCGCAAGGCCGGAAAGACCGCACCGAAGTTCTGACCCTCAAGGTTTGATGGCGGCCGGTTTACGGTTTCGGGGCAGGGCCGGTGGAGGCCCTGATGATCAGTTCCGTTCGCCAGAGTTCCTGATCCGGATAGTCGCCCGTCTTCAGAATGCGGGAGATCAGCCGGGTCGCGATCCGTGCGCCCGCCGCCCGCAGGGACGAGCGCGTCGTCGTCAGCGGAATGCTGAAATTTTCGGGCTTCAGCATCGGCAGCACGTCGTCATGGGCAATCAGCGAGATATCGGAGCCGATCTGTAATCCCGCCTTGTTGATGGCCCTGACCGCACCGAGCGCGATCACGGTGCTGGAACACAAGACTGCGGTCGGAGGCTGTTCCTGCTCCAGAAACCGCTGCATGGCACGGTAGCCGTATTCATCCGTCATCAGCGAGTTCTGGACCAGGCTTTCGTCGAGGCTGAGGCCGTTCTCCTCCAGCGCGCGCCGCATTCCCTTCAGGCGGCGAATGGAAAAGGTGAGGTTTCCCGGTCCGTTGATCAGCGCGATCCGCCGGTGTCCCAGCTGGATCAGCAGGCGCGTCGCGTCATGGAAGGCGCCGGTATTGTCCACATCCAGAAAGGGGTAATCGGCCGGTTGCCCGATCGCCCGCCCATGCACGACAAACGGGATCGACAGCGATTTCAGCATGGCGATGCGCGGATCGTTGGCGCGCACATAGGCAAGGAACAACGCGTCCACATTGCCGCTGGCGGCAAGCCGCTTGAACGTTGCCTCCTCGTCGTCGGGTGCACTCGGATTGATGACGAAATGAAAGTCGTGCCGGACGGATTCCTCGCCGAGCCCCGCCAGAAACTCACCGAAATGCACGTCGGAATCGATCCCCTGGGCGATCGGCATGACGAGCCCGATCGATCCCGCCCGGCCTGTTGCAAGCCTTTGGGCTGCGCGGTTCGGCCGGTAACCGGTCTCGCGTACTGCGCTCAAGACGCGCTGGCGTGTTTCGGCGTTCACTTCCGGGTAGCCGTTGAGCGCCCGGCTGACCGTCGTTTGCGACAGGCCCAGCATCTCCGCCAGCTGCTTCAGATTCACGTTCATGGCGGGCGCATCCTCCCAAAGCGCTTTGATTTTTGTTTGGATTTTGCTTTTTATCCCCAAAGCGCGACGAATTTTGTATCATCGACGTTGTTCGGCAACCAGAAAAATTCACTTCATTGCGCTGCAAACCTTTGCTGCGGTGCATGAATTAGCCATTTCTGTGCCGTTTACGGGAAAGCTCTTGACTCTCTGCCTGCCAAAATGATTTGGTTGAAAACTCAAAGCGCTTTGAATTTTGCGGCGCGGCGATGTTCGCCCGGCATCAATGGGTCGGGTCTTTCTTGGGAGGAAATGACGTGAAGAAAGCATTCTTGATGGGGGTGGCGGCGCTCGCGCTCGTGGCCGGTGCTGCGAATGCAGCCGAACTGAAATTCAAGCCGGGCGAAGATTCCAAATTCAACTGGGCAAGCTTCGAAGAATTCAAGAAGGGCCATGACCTCAAAGGTCAGACCCTGACGATCTTCGGCCCCTGGCGCGGTGAAGACCAGGTGCTGGTCGAGTCCGTGCTCGATTACTTTCGCGATGCCACCGGCGCGGACGTGAAATACTCGTCCTCGGAAAATTACGAGCAGCAGATCGTCATCGACACCCAGGCCGGCAGCCCGCCGGATGTCGCCGTCCTGCCGCAGCCGGGCCTGATCGCCGACCTCGCTTCGAAAGGCTATCTGACGCCGCTCGGCGAAGAGACCAAGAAGTGGCTTCTCGACAATTATGCCGCCGGCCAGTCCTGGGTCGATCTGTCGACCTATGCAGGCAAGGATGGCAAGAAGGAACTCTACGCATTCCCCTACAAGATCGACGTGAAGTCGCTCGTCTGGTACGTGCCGGAAAATTTCGAGGATTCGGGTTATGAAGTTCCCAAGACCATGGAAGAGCTCAAGGCTCTGACCGAGAAGATCGTCGCCGATGGCGGCACGCCATGGTGCATTGGTCTGGGTTCCGGCGGTGCGACCGGCTGGCCGGCGACCGACTGGGTCGAAGACATGATGCTGCGCACGCAGCCGGCCGACGTCTATGACAAGTGGGTCACCAATGCGATCCCGTTCAACGATCCGGCCGTCGTCGGTGCGATCGATGAATTCGGCTGGTTTGCCAAGAACGACAAGAATGTCGATGGCGGTGCTGCGGCCGTTGCGTCTGCCGACTTCCGCGATAGCCCCAAGGGCCTCTTTGCGTCGCCGCCGAAATGCTACCTGCACCATCAGGCATCGTTCATTCCGTCCTTCTTCCCGGAAGGTACGGTCGTTGGCCAGGATGCAGACTTCTTCTACATGCCGCCTTACGCAAGCAAGCCGGAGCTCGGCAATCCGGTTCTCGGTGCCGGCACGCTGGCCATGATCACCAAGGATACGCCGGCTTCGCGCGCCTTCATCGAGTTCCTTGAAACTCCGATTGCGCATGAAGTCTGGATGGCCCAGACAAGCTTCCTGACGCCATTCAAGGGGGTCAACAAGGACACCTATGCCAACGGTCCGATGAAGAAGCAGGGCGAAATCCTGCTGAATGCGACGACTTTCCGCTTCGATGGTTCCGACCTGATGCCGGGCAAGATCGGCGCAGGCGCCTTCTGGACCGGCATGGTCGATTATGTCGGCGGCAAGTCGGCGACCGATGTCGCGGATGGTATCCAGAAGGCATGGGACTCGATCAAGTAAACAGTCGTCCAAAGGGGGCAAACAGCCCCCTTCAACGGCGATGCCCACATCTCCCCCACGCAATGGGGGAGATGACCCGGAAGCACCGTTCGTTCCTGACCGAAAGTTCGTCGCGGAAAACAATGATCTCCCCCGCGGGGGAGATGTCACGAAGTGACAGGGGGTGAACGTGCCCCAGCCAATTTTCCTGGGGAGGAAGTTGCCATGCAGCAGTTGTTATTCGCCATCATCACGATGGCCGCGGGGGTTCTGGCCTGCGCCGCCTATTTCTTCAGTACGAACTGGATTCTCGACAGGCTCTTTCCGTCGAAGGGGCTGACCGGTCCGCTCGCCTCGCGCAACCTGCGCATCACCAACGCCATCAGGCCCTGGCTTTTCCTCGGACCGGCGCTGTTCTCGCTGACCATCTACCTGATCTATCCCGTCATCGCCTCCGTCTGGCTCAGCCTGCATGACAGGGCGGGCGAGAATTTTGTCGGGCTGAACAATTTCATCTGGATGTTCAACGACGGCGAATTCCGCCAGTCGATCTACAACAACTTCCTCTGGCTGCTGGTCGTTCCCGCTGCCGCCACCTTTTTCGGTCTTATCATCGCGGCTCTCACAGACCGGATCTGGTGGGGCAATATCGCCAAGACGCTGATCTTCATGCCGATGGCGATCTCGTTTGTCGGCGCCTCGGTCATCTGGAAGTTCATCTACGATTACCGCGCCGCAGGGACCGAGCAGATCGGTATTCTGAATGCGATCGTCGTCTATTTCGGTGGTACGCCGGAAGCCTGGGTGACACTGCCGTTCTGGAACAATTTCTTCCTGATGGTGATCCTGATCTGGATTCAGACCGGCTTCGCCATGGTCATCCTTTCGGCGGCATTGCGCGGCATTCCGGAAGAAACCATCGAGGCCGCCGTCATCGACGGCGCCAACGGCTTCCAGATCTTCTTCAAGATCATGATTCCGCAGATGTGGGGCACGATCGCCGTCGTCTGGACCACCATCACCATTCTGGTGCTCAAGGTCTTCGACATCGTTCTCGCCATGACCAACGGGCAGTGGCAAAGCCAGGTCCTTGCCAATCTCATGTTCGACTGGATGTTCCGCGGTGGCGGTGACTTCGGCCGCGGTGCGGCGATCGCCGTCATCATCATGGTGCTGGTGATCCCGATCATGATCTGGAACATCCGCAACGCGACCAAGGAAATGGAGGGCCACTGAGATGATTGCTTCTTCCCGCTCGCCGCTCGTCTGGCTCGTCCATATCTCCGTCATCCTGCTTGTCGTCCTGTGGACCCTGCCGACCGCCGGCCTGCTGATCTCGTCGCTGCGTGACAAGGATCAGCTGGCGGTTTCCGGCTGGTGGACCGCGCTGTCGACATCGACCCAGAATCTCGTGTTCCGCGCCCCGGGCGCCGACACCCAGGTCGAGAAGGACGGAAAATTCGTCATTGCCGGCAATATGCTGGAAGGCCAGTCCGGCCAGGTTTCGGCCTTCGGTTTCAACAGCAAGGACCCGGCTGCGTTCCAACCGGGCCAGTCCGCCGATCTTCCGAGTGGCGAAAAGCTGACGGTCCAGGCCGACGGCGCTTTCGAGATCGCCTCCGACAAGGCGATGGACGGTGCGCGTGGCCAGCGCATCTTCTATACCGCCGCCATCCCGCCGCGCTTCACCTTCGACAATTATCGTGAAGTCATGCGCGCCGAAGGCATCGGCGCCTCTTTCATCAACTCGCTGACGGTCGCCATTCCGGCAACGATCATCCCGATCCTCGTGGCTGCCTTTGCGGCTTATGCGCTGGCGTGGATGAAATTCCCCGGCCGGGCCATCCTGATTGCCGTCGTCGTCGGTCTGCTCGTCGTGCCGCTGCAGATGTCGCTGATCCCGCTTCTGAAGCTCTACAATGGCGTCGGCGCGTTTCTCGGCGTGCCGGCCAAGACCTATGTCGGCATCTGGCTGGCGCATATGGGTTTCGGCCTGCCGCTGGCGATCTATCTGCTTCGTAACTACATGGCCGGCCTGCCGCGCGAAATCATGGAATCGGCCCGGGTCGATGGCGCCAGCGATTTCGATATCTTCATCAAGATCATCCTGCCCCTGTCCTTCCCGGCGCTCGCGTCCTTCTCGATCTTCCAGTTCCTGTGGACCTGGAACGACCTTCTGGTCGCCATGGTCTTCCTCGGCACCGGCAATAACGAACTGGTCCTGACCGGACGCCTCGTTAACCTGCTCGGATCGCGCGGCGGCAACTGGGAAATCCTCACGGCATCGGCTTTCGTCACCATCATCGTTCCCCTGATCGTCTTCTTCACCCTGCAGCGCTACCTCGTGCGCGGCCTGCTGGCGGGATCGGTCAAGGGCGGCTGAGACTTCTTCACAAGGACTTCGACAGGAATGAATAAGAGCATGACCCAGGCCAGTGGTTCCATTTTGCAGGCAGACCGTGACTGGTGGCGTGGCGCGGTGATCTACCAGATCTATCCGCGCTCCTACCAGGATAGCAACGGCGACGGCATCGGCGACCTGAAGGGCATCACCGCCCGCCTGCCGCATATTGCCTCGCTCGGTGTCGATGCGATCTGGATTTCGCCGTTCTTCACCTCGCCGATGAAGGACTTCGGCTACGACGTTTCCAACTATATCGATGTCGATCCGATCTTCGGCCTGCTCGCCGATTTCGACGCTCTGATCGCAGAGGCCCATCGCCTTGGCATCCGTGTGATGATCGATCTGGTGCTGTCGCATACCTCGGACCAGCATCCCTGGTTCGTCGAAAGCCGCTCCAGCCGCTCCAATCCCAAGGCGGACTGGTATGTCTGGTCGGATTCCAAGCCGGATGGCACGCCGCCCAACAACTGGATGTCGATCTTCGGCGGCTCGGCCTGGCAGTGGGATCCGACGCGGCTGCAATATTACATGCACAACTTCCTGACTTCGCAGCCGGATCTCAACCTGCACAATCCGCAGGTTCAGGACGCACTTCTCGCCGTCGAACGCTTCTGGTTGGAACGCGGCGTCGACGGTTTCCGTCTGGATACGATCAACTTCTATTTCCACGATCTCGAACTGCGCGACAATCCGGCGCTGGCGCCCGAGCGCCGCAATGCCAACACGGCACCGGCCGTGAACCCGTACAACTATCAGGAACATCTTTACGACAAGAACCGGCCGGAAAACCTCGAATTCCTCAAGCGCTTCCGCGCGGTGATGGACGAGTTTCCGGCGATCGCCGCCGTCGGTGAAGTCGGCGACAGCCAGATCGGCCTCGAGATTGCCGGGCAGTACACCTCGGGCAACGACAAGATGCATATGTGCTATGCCTTCGAATTCCTGGCGCCCGATCCGCTGACGCCGGCAGGTGTCGCGCAGGTGCTGCACGATTTTGCCCGGGCCGCGCCGGAAGGCTGGGCCTGCTGGGCTTTTTCCAACCATGACGTCGTGCGCCATGTTACCCGCTGGGGCCAGGATATCGTCGATCATCAGGCGCATGCGAAGTTCCTCGCCAGCCTGCTGATGACCCTTCGCGGTTCCGTCTGCATCTATCAGGGCGAGGAGCTTGGACTGACGGAAGCCGATCTTGCTTTTGAAGACCTTCAGGATCCCTACGGCATCCAGTTCTGGCCGGACTTCAAGGGCCGCGACGGCTGCCGCACGCCGATGGTCTGGGAAAAGGATGCGGTCAATGGTGGGTTCGGCACCGGCAAGCCATGGCTTCCCGTGCCGCCGGAACATGTGCGCAGCGCCGTCTCGGTGCAGCAGACGGACCCGAATTCGGTGCTCAACCACTACCGGCGGTTCCTGGCCTTCCGCAAACAGTATCCGGCTTTCGCCAAGGGCGAGATCGAGTTTCGCACCAGCGAAGCGCCATTGCTTAGTTTTGAGCGAACGTTCGGCAATGAGACGATCCTGTGCCTGTTCAACATGAGCGGCGAAACGGTCACCACCGAACGGCCGGCCGAACGGCTTGAGGTGCTGGAAGGCCATGGCTTCGGCGCGCAACTGAGCGAAGACAAGATCACCCTACCGGCCTGGAGCGGCTTTTTCGCCCGTGTCGACTAATCGGATCAAGCCGGCATCCATGGGTGCCGATAAAAATGAGAGAATGAAGGGGAGGATGACATGGCAGGATTGCAACTGAAGAATATCCGCAAGTCCTATGGCGCGGTGGATGTCATCCATGGCATCGATCTTGATATCAGGCAGGGGGAATTCGTTGTCTTCGTCGGCCCGTCCGGCTGCGGAAAATCGACCTTGCTGCGCATGATCGCAGGCCTTGAAGAAATCTCCGGCGGCGAGATGTATATTGCCGAGCGGCTGGTCAATGAGGTGCCGCCCTCGCAGCGCGGGATCGCCATGGTGTTCCAGTCCTATGCGCTCTACCCGCATATGACCGTCTACGACAACATGGCCTTCGGCATGCGCATCGCCAAGGAATCGAAGGAAGAGATCGACCGTCGCGTCCGCGCTGCCGCCGATATCCTGCAACTGACCCAGTATCTCGACCGCCTGCCGAAAGCGCTCTCCGGCGGCCAGCGTCAGCGCGTTGCCATCGGGCGGGCGATCTGCCGCGATCCGAAGGTCTTCCTGTTCGACGAGCCGCTGTCCAACCTCGACGCGGCCCTGCGCGTCGCCACGCGCATCGAGATCGCCAAGCTGAACGAGTCGATGCCGGACACGACGATGATCTACGTCACCCACGACCAGGTGGAGGCGATGACGCTCGCCGACCGTATCGTCGTGCTTTCGGCCGGTCATATCGAGCAGGTCGGTCCGCCGCTGGAACTGTACGAGCGTCCGGCCAACCTTTTCGTGGCCCGCTTCATCGGCTCGCCGGCGATGAACATCATCCCGGCGAAGATCGTCGGCACCGGTGCCGAGACCACGGTCGAATTGCCGGGCGGCAAGACGGATGTTCTCGATATCCCGACCGCGGCGACCGAAAACGGCAAGGCGGCAAGCTTCGGCGTCCGGCCCGAGGACCTGCGGGTTTCGACCGGCGACACCTTCCTGTTCGAAGGCACGGTCGCCATCATCGAGGCGCTGGGCGAGGTCACGCTTCTTTACATCGAGGGACTGGTTGCCAACGAGCCGATCATCGCCAAGGTGCCCGGTATCCTCGATATCAAACGCGGCGAGAAAGTCCGCTTCACGGCAGACAAGGCAAAGCTGCATCTGTTCGACGCCAACGGCAAAAGCTACCGCGCCTGACGCGGAGTTTTTATTGTCAAAGCCCGCCTGGATTGCAATTCCGGGCGGGTTTTTGCGCGAACTGTGCCGAAATCGCGCGCCGGCTTACGCTCTGTTAAATCTCTGTTGCTACTGTTTTTGCGACCGAAGGCGAGGGAGCGGAAGATGCGGGGACAGGCATCCGATAGACCGACATATTTCAGCAAGGAAGAATCCTTCATGTACGATCGGGAAGCCAACTTCCCGATGGAGGATACGCGCAATGAGGCCCGGATCGAATACACCGAAAAGGGTATGCTGAACCTCTCCTCGCGCCGCTGCGAAGTGTTGAAGATATCGAAAAGCAGCGCCGTCATCGGTATCATCACGCAGTTCAAGCTGCCTCAGAACTTTTATCTCGATATTCCAAGCGCCCGCATCGGCATGATCGGCTGCCTCGTCAAGCGCGTGCACGCCAACAACATCATCGAAGCACGTTTTCTGCGCCTGATGTCGGATCGCGATCTCAACCGGATTTTCGTCTACTCGACGCATCCCAATCACCGCAATCGGGTTCTTGATATCTACAGCTAAGCGAACGGAGGTGGGGGGCAGCGACATCAAGCGTGATCGTCAATCTCAATGAAACGCCCCCTCCCAGTCATAAGCCAAGTCCGTTTGGCTGAAGTCGTCGCCCTTGTAGACCAGCGGGATCATCATACTCTTTGCGATCGCATAGGCAGCGCAATCGCCGAAGTTCAGACGCGCCTTTGGGTGAATGCCTTTTCCGTAGATGCTGTAGGCTTCCAACGCCATATTGGCGTATTTTCGATCAAAGCCGATTTCCGAGATACCGTGTGCGTCGATAAAGTCTTTGAGCACGTCTACCGCACGCATGCCACGCCTCGTCAGCAACACGATCGAAGCTTCATAGATGGTCACCGAAGAAATGTATAAATTCGGAATCTGTGCCAGCCAAGTCGCATAGACACTTGCATCCGGTTCTTGCTCGAAGATTGCGATAAGGACGGATGTGTCGATAGCTGCGGCGTCAATCGCCAATGCCATCCAGTATCTCCTGCGGCGTGCGGCTGCTTATGAGTGGCATATCGGCCACCTTTTTACCGAGTGCCATGATCGCGGATGCATCAAGACCCTTTGAGGTAAGGTGTTGACGATCCGGACGACGCTCCGTCATCTCGGTCTCTTCCGTTGTGGCATCAGACTTTCGGCGATGTAATCTCAAAGCATTGCTCCGCGCTGAGCTCATACGATACCACCGCCATGGCAAACGTCAAACAGGCACGGCCACGGCCGTGAAGCCTTCGGTCAGAGAATAAGGGCCCCTGCTTTCAGTGAAAAAACACACTGGCGCCGTGGTCGGCAGAGCCGGTGGCGGCGCGGAAGGGGGCGAAGAGCTCGCGGCCCATGCCGAATTCGTTCTCCGACAGATCGGCCTCGGCAGGCGGGCGGGCGGCCAGTTCGGCGGCATCGACAAGCACCTGGATCGTGCCGTGGATGGCATCGAGCCGGATGATGTCGCCTTCGCGGATCTTCGAGATCGGCCCGCCATCTTTGGCTTCGGGCGTCATGTGGATCGCCGAAGGCACCTTGCCCGAGGCGCCGGACATGCGCCCGTCTGTCACCAGCGCCACCGTCTGGCCGCGATCCTGCAGGATGCCGAGCACGGTGGTCAGCTTGTGCAACTCGGGCATGCCGTTGGCCTTGGGTCCCTGGAAACGGACGACGGCGACGAAGTCACCCTCGAGCTTGCCTTCCTTGAAGGCCGTCTGCAATTCCGATTGATCGTGGAAGATTTTCGCGGGAGCCTCGATGACATGGCGCTCCGGCTTGACGGCCGAAATCTTGATGACGGCCTTGCCGAGATTGCCGGTCAGCATCTTCAGGCCGCCGGAATGCTGGAAGGGGTGTTCGACGGTCGAAAGCACCTTGGGATCGTGGCTGACTTCCGGCGCGGGTTCGCGGGCGACGGTGCCGTTCTCGCCGAGCTTGACGTCGATCGCATAGGCATCGAGCCCCTGGCCGAAGACAGTGCGCACGTCGTCGTGCAGCAAGCCATGCTTGAGAAGCTGGCTGATCAGGTAACCCATGCCGCCGGCGGCATGGAAATGGTTCACGTCGGCAAGCCCGTTCGGATAGACGCGGGCCAGCAGCGGGATGATGTCGGAAAGTTCCGAAATGTCCTGCCATGTCAGCGCGATGCCGGCCGAACGGGCCATGGCGACGAGGTGCATGGTGTGGTTGGTCGAGCCGCCGGTCGCGTGCAGGCCGACGACGCCGTTGACGATCGAGCGCTCGTCGATCATCTCGCCCGCCGGCGTGAATTCATTGCCGAGCGCGGTGATGGCCAGTGCCCGTTTGGTGGCTTCGCGGGTCAGCGCGTCGCGTAGCGGCGTGCCCGGGTTGATGAAGGAGGCGCCGGGCAGATGGAAGCCCATGATCTCCATCAGCATCTGGTTGGAATTGGCGGTGCCGTAGAAGGTACAGGTGCCGGGACCGTGGTAGGATTTCGATTCCGCTTCAAGCAGTTCGTCGCGGCCGACCTTGCCTTCGGCAAACAGCTGGCGCACCCGCGACTTCTCGTCGTTCGGCAGACCGGTCGTCATCGGGCCGGCCGGAATGAACACGGCGGGCAGGTGGCCGAAGGTCATGGCGGCGATCATCAGTCCGGGCACGATCTTGTCGCAGACGCCGAGATAGACGGTCGAGTCGAACATGTTGTGCGACAGGCCGACGCCGGCTGCCATGGCGATCAGGTCGCGCGAAAACAGCGACAGTTCCATGCCGGGCTGCCCCTGCGTGACGCCATCACACATCGCGGGAACGCCGCCGGCCACCTGTGCCACGCCGCCGGCTTCATGGGCCGCCTGGCGGATCAGCGCCGGATAAGTCTCGAACGGCTGATGGGCCGAAAGCATGTCATTGTAAGAGGTGATGATACCGAGATTCGGCACCTCGTCGCCCGAAAGGGCGACCTTTTCGGAGGGGGAACAGACGGCGAAGCCATGGGCAAGGTTGCCGCAGCCGAGAACCGATCGGCTGACGCGCTTGGAGGCGGCCGATCGAACGCGTGCGAGATAGGGCTCGCGGTAGGGTTTGGAGCGTTCGACGATGCGTGCGGTGATCGCGGCAATGCGGCTGTCGGCGGACATGGCAATCCTGTTCCGGAGTGTTCGGCACTCCTGTGGTCGGCATGGTTTCGGTTATCCGGGTCTTGGGTCCCCGGATGTCGGGCTTGAAGCATGTCGCGCAAAAATGTGCAGCGGTTTTGCGAT
The DNA here is from genome assembly GCF_001687365.1 of Pararhizobium polonicum. Taxonomy (GTDB): domain Bacteria; phylum Pseudomonadota; class Alphaproteobacteria; order Rhizobiales; family Rhizobiaceae; genus Pararhizobium; species Pararhizobium polonicum. The sequence goes on along the minus strand of NZ_LGLV01000018.1, from coordinate 145,883 downwards.
AACGACATGCGTAAAATCAAAGACCTAAAGTGCAGGAAGCGATCCTGAAGGATCGCGACCCGCTTTAGGGGGCCCAGTAGATATGAAGCGGGGAGGCGGCCCGGTGCAATATTGCCCGGATCGGCATCTCCGCCTCGTCACCGGGCGCTTCAGCCTTGGCAAGAACGTCCTTCTTGGCCGCTCCTTCGATATGGAGCACCAGAAGTCGGGCATCCTGAAGGCTGGAGAATGTGAATGTCAGGCGCGGCTCGCCAGCGCCTTCTGCTTCCATGGTCATCACGCCGCGTGGCGTGGCAGGGTCGAGCGCCTCGGCAAGACGCGAGCCGCCCGGGAAAAACGAAGCCGTATGGCCATCGCCGCCCATACCGAGGATGACGACGTCGAAGGGATGGCCGGTGCCGGCCGTCTGCTTCGTCGCAGCGGCGGCGGCGTCTTCAGCGGTGGCCGCCGGATAATAAAGCGGTTCAAACTGTGCCGCTGCAGCCGCATCGATCAGCAGATTGTCCCTGACCAGTTTCTCGTTCGACCGGTCACCGTCGGGAGCGACGAAACGTTCGTCGACCAGCGTCACCGTGACTTTCGGCCAGTCGATCGCCTTGCCGGACAGGGCCTTGAAAAACGCCTTCGGCGTCGAGCCGCCCGAAACGGCGATGCTGGCTTTGCCGCGTGCGGCAACCGCTGCGGAGAGGGTCGAGGCAACGGCTTCGGCAAGGCCCTCTGCGAGGGCCGCGCCATTGTCGAAAACATGCATCGCAGCTGTCATTCCGCTTGCCCTCAGATTACTTCGTGCCACGTGCGGCCGTCGCGCTCGATCAGCGCAATCGCCTGGCTTGGTCCCCAGGTTCCGGCGGTGTAGGCCTGAACCTGCTGGTTGACCGCTTCCCAAGACTTCAGGATCGGATCGACCCAGCGCCATGCGGCTTCGACCTCGTCACGGCGCATGAACAGCGTCTGGTTGTTGCGCACGACGTCGAGCAGCAGGCGCTCATAGGCGTCGGCGCTGCGGGCGTTGAAGGCCTCGGCGAAGGTCATGTCGAGCGAGACGTTGCGCAGGCGCATACCGCCCGGACCCGGATCCTTGATCATCAGCGACTGCTTGACGCCTTCGTCCGGCTGCAGCCGGATGATCAGCTGGTTGGCAGCGATACGGCCGGCCGCCTCGTCGAAGATCGAATGCGGGATCGGCTTGAAGGTGATGACGATTTCCGACATGCGGCCGGCCATACGTTTGCCGGTGCGGATGTAGAAGGGAACGCCGGCCCAGCGCCAGTTGTTGATTTCCGCCTTGATGGCGACGAAGGTTTCCGTGTTGGACACGCCGCCTTCGAGTTCCTCGAGATAGCCCTTGACCGCGCCCCCGGCGGATGCACCCGCCTTGTACTGGCCACGCACCGTCATCTTCTCGACATTGCCCGGATTGATCGGCTTCAGCGCCCGCAGCACCTTCAGCTTTTCGTCGCGCACCGCTTCGGCGTTCATCGACGGCGGCACTTCCATGGCAACCAGGCAGAGAAGCTGGAGAATATGGTTCTGCACCATGTCGCGTAGCGCGCCGGCCTTGTCGTAATAGCCGGCCCGGCTTTCCAGCCCGACCGATTCGGCCACGGTGATCTGGATATGGTCGATGTAGGACGAATTCCACAGCGGCTCGTACAGCGTGTTGGCAAAGCGCAGCGCCATCAGGTTCTGCACGGTTTCCTTGCCGAGATAGTGGTCGATGCGGAAGATCTGTTCTTCCTTGAACACCTTGCCGATCGTGTCGTTGAGCTCAAGCGCGGAGGCGAGGTCGCGGCCGATCGGCTTTTCGACGACGATGCGTGTCGTCTTGGTGATCAGCTTGTGATCGCGGATCTTTTCGGAGATATCGCCGAAAATGCCGGGAGCAACGGCGAGATAAAAGGCGCGCACGCGCTCCTTGCCCTCGTCGAGCAATGCCTTCAATTGGTCCCAGCCATTGTCCGACTTGGCATCGACGGGAACGTAGAACAGGCGATCGGTGAAAATCTTGACCTGCGCCTCGTCATATTCGCCCTTCTTGAGATGTTCCTTGAGGGCATCCGTGGCGAACTTGCGGTACTCTTCATGGCTGAGCACGCTGCGCGATGCGCCGATGATGCGCGTCGGATCGGTAAGCTGACCGTCCAGTTGGCGATGATAAAGGGCAGGAAGCAATTTGCGTTCGGCAAGGTCGCCGGTGCCTCCGAAAACCACATAGTCAAAGGGTTCCACAGGGATGATCTGGCTGCTCATGAGAAATCTCGATCTCGTTCTGGTCTCAAGGGTGTATAATCTAATCGATTTAAAAGCGCTAGGGTGCGACGCAACAAAATGCGTTTCGTCCGCCTTCGGAAGCGCGCTTTCAAAATTTGTCGCGCAACGCATACCAGCTGAGCGCGAGGAACAAAAGCACGGAGCGAAAGCGCGTGCCGCCCGGAAAAGCCGGAACGTTCAGATCCCTGAAAAGGTCAAGGTCGGTGCGGTTGCCGGTCACCAGATCGGCGTAGAGCTTGCCACAGTAGTTTGACAGCATGACGCCATGGCCGGAATAGCCGCCGATCGAGGTGACGCCCGGCATGACCTCGCGCACGAAGGGCTGACGCGGCATGGTGATCCCGACCGAACCGCCCCAGGCATGGGTCATCTCGATGTTTTCCAGCGATGGGTAGATCTCGCTGATCTGCCGGCGGATATGGTCGGAAATGTCGCGCGGATTGTCCGCCGTATAGGCTTCGCGGCCGCCGAACAGCAGGCGGCCATCCTTCGATTTGCGAAAATAGCGCACCACAAAGCGCGAATCGGCAACGGCCTCGCCACCCGGCAGGACATCGGGAAATTCGGTCAGGATTTTGGTCGCGCCGATGAAGGAGCGGATCGGCATGACATGCCGCGCCGTGACCGGTTCGAGGTTGCCGATATAGCCGTTGCAGGCGATCAGCGCCCGCTCGGCCCGGATCGTGCCCTTGTCCGTTTCGATCGTCACCCGGCCATTGGCCTGGTTGATTGTCAGCGCCTTGGTTTGCTCGTGCAGCGAAGCGCCGGCCTGCGCCGCCTGTTTCGCCAGGCCGACGAGCAGCTTCATCGGTTGGATATGGCCGGTGCCGGTGTCGCGGATGCCGAACAGATAACGCTGCGAACCGAGCCGGGCGACGGTTTCGTCCCGCCCCATGAAGCTCTGGTGGGGATAGCCATAACGTGACGCGGCGATCTCGGCGCTATCGCGATAGTCCTTTTCGAGGCGCTGCTTGTGACAGACGTTGAGCTGGCCCGGGACATAGTCGATATCGATGCCGTGCGACGCCGAAAAATCGAGAAGATAGGCCTTGGCGTCCTCGGCCAGATCGAACAGCGCCTTGGACCGTTCGAAACCGAGGGAGCCCTCCATCTCTTCCGGAGACCAGCGTTGACCGGTGCCGAGCTGTCCACCATTGCGGCCGGATGCGCCGTCACCGAAACGGCAGGCGTCGATCAGCGTCACGCGAACACCTTTCAGGGCAAGGTTGTAGGCGGCCTGCAGGCCGGTGAAGCCGCCGCCGACGATCGCGACGTCGGTCTCGACCGAGCCGGAGAGGGCCGGATAGTCCGGCCGCTCCGGCACTTGCGCCTCATACCAGGAGATGCCGGGCGAAATCGGGCTTTGCCAGGGCATGGCCACGCCTTTCCTGTCAGACATTGAGAAGCAGGTATTCGCGTTCCCAGGGGCTGATCACCTGCATGAAGGTTTCGAACTCGCCCCGCTTCACGCCGCCATAGATGGCGATGAATTCCGGGCTGAAGATTTCGGCGAGCGCGGGGTCCGATTCGAGAAGCGAGATGGCCTCGAGCAGACCGCGCGGCAGATCGACCGTACCGCTATCGGCCGAAGCCTCCGCCGGTGCCGAGGGTTCCAGCCCCTGTACGATGCCAAGATAGCCGCAGCCAAGCGAGGCGGCGAGCGCCAGATAGGGATTGGCATCCGAGCTTGGCAGCCGATTTTCGACGCGCCGGGCGGCTGGCTCCGATACGGGAACACGGAAAGCCGTCGTCCGGTTGTCGTAGCCCCAGGCATTGTTGACCGGTGCCGACATGTCCGGCGTCAGGCGGCGGTAGGAATTGACGTAGGGCGCCATCATCGACAGCGTCTTCGGCACGTATTTCTGCATGCCGCCGATGAAGGAGAAGAACTCCTTGGAGGCTGATCCATCCGCATTTGAAAACAGGTTGCGGCCCGTATTGATCTCGACGATCGACTGATGGATGTGCATGGCGGAGCCGGCCTGCCCCTGCATCGGCTTGGCCATGAAGGTGGCGTAGATACCGTGCTTCAGTGCCGCCTCGCGGATCGTCCGCTTGAACATGAACACCTGATCGGCAAGCTCGATCGGATCGCCATGGCGAAGGTTGATTTCCAGCTGTGCCGGGCCTTCTTCATGGATCAGCGTATCGATCTCCAGGCCCTGCTTTTCGGAAAAATGATAGATGTCGTCGATCAGTTCGTCGAATTCGTTGACGCCGGCGATCGAATAGGCCTGCCCGCCCTGAATGGAGCGGCCCGAACGGCCTTTCGGCGGATGCAGCGGATAATCCGGGTCGTCGTTCTTGGCAACGAGATAGAATTCGATCTCGGGCGCGACGACCGGCTTCCAGCCCTTCTGCCGGTAAAGCTCCAGCACGTTCTTGAGAACGTTGCGCGGCGTATAGGGAACGTCCTCGCCCTTCGAGCCGGCGATGTCGCAGATCACTTGCGCCGTCGGGTCGCTTTCCCAGGGAACGACCGAAAGGGTCGAAAGGTCGGGCACCAGCTTGATGTCGCTGTCGCGGCTGTCATACCGGAAATCGCCGGTTTCTTCCGGATACTCGCCCGAAATCGTATGGCGATAGATCGCCGACGGCAGGGCCAGCGAGGTGTTGGAGGTGAATTTGGAGGATGGCATCATCTTGCCGCGCGGTACGCCGGCAATGTCGGGCGTAATGCACTCGATATCCTCGATGCCGCGGATCTTCAGCCAGTCGGCGGCTTCCTTCCAGGTTTTGACGCCTCTTGGAGCTTGCAGTGCGGCGGGTATTTTTGCGGTCTTGACGGTCCTTGCAGTTGGTTGGGCAGCGTTTCTTCTGACAGGCATAAATCACCGGTTTTGGGTTCGGATAAGCCATCATAGCCACAGTTTGCCAATTGGCTAGGGTGAAAACCGGGACTTTCCCTCCCGCAGGGACTGTATTCGCGGTCATACAGAGAGACTGGCGATTGACTTTGATGCGGCCGCCTTCGAAAGGAAACAGAAACAGGAACGGATGCCTTGGCAGAACAATTCGACGTGGTGATAATCGGGGCAGGGGCCGCCGGCATGATGGCGGCGATCGAGGCGGGCAAACGCGGCCGCCGTGTCGTCGTGCTCGATCATGCCAAGGCGCCCGGCGAGAAAATCCGCATTTCAGGCGGCGGACGCTGCAACTTCACCAATATCCATGCCGGCCCGAAGAATTTCCTGTCGGCCAACCCGCATTTCTGCAAATCGGCTTTGGCACGCTACACACCGTGGGATTTCATCGGGATGGTGGACCGCCATGGCATCGCCTGGCATGAAAAAACGCTTGGCCAGCTGTTTTGCGACGACAGCGCCAAGGACATCATCCGCATGCTTCTGACGGAGATGAAAGATGTCCGCGCTGTGCTGCGTCTCGGCGCACAGATCCAGTCGGTCGAAAAAACGCTGTCCGGTTTCCGGGTCGTGGCGGCGGACGGTTCGATCGACTGTTCATCCCTGGTCATCGCCAGCGGCGGCAAGTCGATCCCGAAGATGGGCGCGACGGGTTTCGCTTATAAGATTGCCGAACAGTTCGGCCTGCCGCTGATCGAGACCCGTCCGGCGCTCGTGCCGCTGACGCTCGACCCGGCGCAACTCGAAAGCCTCAGTGCCCTTGCCGGCGTGGCCGTCGATGCGGAAGCACGCTCGGGCAAGACGGCGTTCGAGGAAGCGCTGCTGATCACCCATCGCGGCCTGAGCGGCCCGGCCATCCTGCAGATATCGTCCTATTGGCGCGAGGGAGGGGATATCCGGCTTGGCCTGCTGCCGCGTGTCGATATCGCAGCTCTGCTGAAGGCTGCGCGCCGGGAAAACGGCCGTCAGGCCTTGCAGACGGCGCTGGCCGAGCATTTGCCGAAGAGACTGGCGCAGTTCTTTACCGAGACGGCGGGGCTCAACAACCGGCCGCTTGCCGACCTCTCCGACAAGGCCATCGATGCCTTCTGCCTCGGTATCAAGGACTGGGTCATCACCCCGGCCGGATCGGAAGGCTACCGGACCGCCGAAGTGACGCTTGGCGGGGTCGACACCCGGGCGCTTGATTCCCGCAGCATGCAGGCGCGTGACGTGCCCGGCCTTTATTTCATCGGCGAATGCGTCGATGTCACCGGCTGGCTCGGCGGCTACAATTTCCAGTGGGCCTGGGCATCGGGTTTTTCGACGGGACAGGCCGCATAATTGACCCGATAAGACCGGTTCGGCCTTCAGCTATTGTTAAGACATCTGGTGGAACCTGTTTCATAAGCTGGCACAACGGCCTCGCGACGCGGAAAACAGCGGCTTTTCGGAAAATATTTCAGAAAAGTGACGTTTTTTCTCCTCCATGTGCGGTTGCATCATGAAGTGGGCTGGCGGTCGGGATCATCCGGGTCTATTGTTGCTTGTGGTCGAAAGGACATGATGCCATGAACCAGTCACGCAGTCGTTCCAAAGCCCGTGCTATCGCCATCGCGAAAGCAGACGAAAGCAACGCGAGAAAGTCTCTGCTGATCCGCGCGTCCGTGATCGCAGTTTGCGCTCTTGCTGCGCTCGCAGCCCTTCCCACCTTCTGGTCCTTCTGAAGCCAAGAGATTGATTGAGCCGGGCTGTCGCTGACGGCACCTGTGCCGTGCCCTTGAGCGGGTAGCATTTGCCCGTCCCATCGTATGATGGCAGCGCGATGCCGTGCTCTTTGGTTCGCCGGTTTCGAGGCGATTTAGGGCGTGCTTATTCAAATATTAATTGTTCCCGTTGAAAAATGGTCCCTATCGGAGTCTGCCGTGATTTTGCCTCGGGGGAAGTGGCGGGTCATGCAATGAATGCCTGGCAGGCTGGCGGCGATGCGCCGCATGATTTTCAAGTGAAATCACCAGCTTGTTGGCGCACCGTGGAAGCCTGTCAGGGCTTGAGGAGGGCGGATACAGGCTGCGAGCCAAGGTGCGTCCATGTTCATCGACAAGATTCTTGCCCGTTTCAAAATCCAGACCAAGGTGCTGTTGTTCATTCTGCCCTTCGTCGTCAGCATCTGTGCCGTTGGTATCACCGGGCTCTATGCGTCCGGATTGCTGCAGGGGCGGATGGAGATATCCAACAGCGTCCTTCAGTCGCTGAGCGGTTTCAAGGACGTCTATGCCGGCATGAACGGCTTCCTTCAGAACACGTCCGAGGAAACCCGGCGCGCGGTTGTCGAAAAGCTTGAGGCGCAACAGGCGGTGCTGTCGGATACGTTGGCGCAGGTCAATGACGAGGAAGGCCGCCGGCAATTGCAGGAAGCCGTCGATGGCAGCACCAAGATCGGTGATCGCGTCGGCCAGCTCTGGACGCTCTACGAGCAAGAGGTCGCACTTCGCAAATCCATTTCCGCCAGCCTTGGAAGCCTGCTTGGTGAGCAGATGAAGGTGCTTGAGGAAGCAACGAAGATGGAGCGCGTCGTCCGCAAGGACGAGGAGGCGGCCAAATCGATCCTGCGCGAAGCCGATCGCCTGACCTCGTCGAGCGATACGCTCGTTGCCTTCATGTCGGCCTTTGCCAAGGCGGCGACGCCGGAGGAAAAGATCAAGCTCGTCAGCGCCTCCTATGGAGAGCTGACCAAGGTTCAGCGCAAGATCGCCTCCGGCCTGCCGGCAAACCAGAAGGCCGTCGCCGAAACCTTCAAGACGACCGTCGCCGAGATCAAGACGCTGCTCGATACCGGCGATCTCAGCGAGGACAATGCCACCGCCATCGGCCGTCTGGTCGCGCGGTTCCGGCAGAACAGCATCCAGCTCCAGACTGCCGCCACCGTGAAGATGCGCGACGCCACCGCGACCTTCGGGAAGCTGGACGGGCCGCTGGTCAAGGCCGGCGCCGTGCTGACTGACACCCGCAAGCTGGTCAATTCCGTTTATTCCATCCGGATCGCCGCCGCGAGCTTCCTTGAGAAATCCGACGAGGATGGCCGCAAGCGGCTGGCCCGCGAATTCTCGATCATGGGGCAGGACGTTCAGAGCCTGGCGGGAACCGCCGGCGATCTGAAGTTCTTTTCCGACCTCGTGGGGTCGCTGACACCGGTCATCGAAAAGATGAACGTCGACAGCACGGCCCTGGTCGATATCAGCCAGAAGCGCAGCGCCGAATTTTCCGCCGCTGCCGCCGAAATCGACCACATCTGGGGCCAGCTGACGGCCTTTGCCGAAGGCCAGAAAACCACGGCATCCGTGGAGCGCGAAAAAGCCAACCAGGTGTCGGTGTTTGCAACGGTGACCGGTATCCTGATCGCACTTCTGGCCGGCGGTGCGCTGGTGCTGACGCTGAAGGGGCCGATCGGCCAGATCACCGCTGCCATGCGGCGCCTTGCCGATGGTGCGCTCGATACGTCGATCGACGGCGGCGCGCGCCGCGACGAGATCGGCGACATGGCCCGGGCGCTCGGCGTCTTCAAGGAAAACGCGCTTTCCAAGGTTCGCATCGAAGCCGAAAGCGAAGAACAGCGAGCGCAGGCCGATGCCGAGCGCACGCGCAACGACGCCGAAAAGCATGCGCTCGACAGCCAGATCGATTTCGCCGTCAGCCAGCTCGCCGCCGGTCTTGGCCGTCTGGCGCAGGGAGACCTCTCGCAGCAGATCGAGACGCCGTTCAGCGGCCGCCTCGAACAGCTGCGCATGGATTTCAACGGTTCGCTGATCCGCCTGCAGGACACGCTCCTGCAGATCCGCAACAACGCGCTGTCGATCCAGCGCAGCGGCAACGACATGCATGCATCGGCAGATTCGCTGTCGAAGCGCACCGAGGCGCAGGCCGCGTCGCTGGAAGAAACGGCCGCGGCCGTCGACCAGATCACGGCGACGGTCCGCTCGTCGGCCGAGCGTGCCCATGAGGCCAATGTCGCGGTCACCCACACCAAGAAAAGCGCCGACAGCTCGGCGGTCGTCGTCAGCAGTGCCATTGCCGCCATGGGCCGCATTGAGGATGCCTCGCGCCAGATCGAGCAGATCATCGACGTCATCGACGAGATCGCCTTCCAGACCAATCTTCTGGCACTCAATGCCGGTATCGAGGCGGCACGGGCCGGCGAGGCCGGCAAGGGCTTTGCCGTTGTCGCGCAGGAAGTCCGCGAACTGGCCCAGCGCTCGGCGGAGGCAGCGCGCGAAATCAAGGGCCTGATCAACAAATCCGCCAAGGAGGTGAATTCCGGTTCGCAACTGGTTCAGGAAACCGGTGCCGTGCTCGCCTCGATCAGCCAGCAGATCGTCTCGGTCAGCGGCCATGTCGAAATGATCGCCACCGCCAGCCGCGATCAGGCCGCGGCCCTGAACGAGGTCAATGGTTCGGTCAACCAGATGGACCAGATGACCCAGCAGAACGCCTCTATGGTCGATCAGGCAACCAGCGCCAGCCGCGAACTTGCCAATCAGGCCGATACGCTGATGATGCTGGTTGAGCAGTTCCGCCTGGAGCCGGTCAGTGCCGTCAGGCAGGTCGGCCGCGCCGCCTGATCAGCCGTCAAACGGGATTGCGATGCCCGGCCTCTGCGCCGGGCATTTCCCTGCCGATATCACAGCGGACCCCCGGGAATTGCGGGGTTTTCTCACTGTTTTTTAAATCTTCTAAACTAGAGGATCGTGAAGTTTTTCTCTACGAAGGCCATGCGATGTTCCGGTTTTTCAAGTCCTCCGTCGTTTCCCAACTGGTTGCCATCACGCTGGGGCTGATCTTCCTCAGCACCGCGACGATCGTCGGCGTGATGCATTCCAATTTGCGCGGCTATGTGATGGCGGATGCGACCATGGACGCCCGCGATGCGAGCCGCGCGATGGCGGTCCTTTATGGCATGAAGGTGCCGGAGGCGACGGTCGAGATAAAGGACGGAACGCTCTCGAGCGTCACCGAAGACAAGATGGCGGCACTGCCCGACCATGATCTCGTCGACCGTACCGCCCAGACGATCGGCGGCGTAGCGACGGTCTTTGAAAAGCAGGGTAGCGACTATGTTCGCATTTCGACGAACGTGAAGAAGGAAAATGGCGACCGCGCCGTTGGTACCAAGCTGGCGGCCGATCATCCGGCGCAGGCATTGCTGGCCAGGGGCGAAGCCTATTACGGGCCGGCGGTGCTGTTCGGCCGTGACTATATCACCGGCTATTTCCCGGTGAAGAATGCTTCCGGTGCCAATGTCGGCATGCTGTTCATCGGCATTCCGACGGAAGTTTACTTCAGCAAGATCAATTATTTGCAGTATCTCATCCTGGCGATTGGCATCGGCGTCATGATCGTCGTCGGCGTGCTTGCCTATGCGGCGATCCGTGCATCGATAAGGCCGCTTGGCATTCTCACCGGTTCGGTCGAAACGATCTCCACGGGCAATCTGGATGTGTCCGTGCCCTATCTCGACAGCAAGAACGAGTTCGGCGGCATTGCCCGCGCGCTGGCCGTCTTCCGCGAAAATGCGCTGTCGAAACGCCAGATGGAAATCGAAAGCGAAAGCCGCCGTCTTGAAACGGACGAGGAACGCACGCGCCGCGACCTTGAAAAACGGGAGATGGACCGCGAGATCGATTTCGCCGTGAACGCCCTTGCGGCCGGCCTCGGCCGTCTGTCGCAGGGAGACCTGACGCAGCAGATCGACACGCCGTTCACCGGCCGCCTCGAACAGCTGCGCACCGACTTCAACGGCTCGGTCACCCGCCTGCAGGAAACGCTTTCCCATATCCGCGACAATGCCCAGGCGATCCAGCACAACGGCGGCCGCATGCTGTCGTCGGCCGATGCCCTTTCGAAGCGCACCGAGGCGCAGGCCGCCTCGCTGGAGGAAACGGCCGCCGCCGTCGAGCAAATCACCGCGACCGTCAAATCCTCGTCCGGACGGGCGCAGGAAACCAATCGCGCCGTCGCCGAAACCAAGAAAAGCGCCGACAGTTCGGCAAGTGTCGTGTCGAACGCCATCGCCGCCATGGGCCGCATCGAGGATGCCTCGCGCCAGATCGAACAGATCATCGACGTCATCGACGAGATCGCTTTCCAGACCAATCTTCTGGCGCTGAATGCCGGTATCGAGGCGGCGCGCGCGGGCGATGCGGGCAAGGGCTTTGCAGTCGTTGCCCAGGAAGTGCGCGAACTGGCGCAGCGTTCCGCCGGTGCCGCCAAGGAGATCAAGACGTTGATCGACAAGTCGACCAGCGAAGTCAACACCGGCTCGGCGCTGGTGCAGGAAACGGGCGCCGTACTCGCGTCGATCAGCCAGCAGATCGTCGCCATCAGCCAGCATGTCGAAATGATCGCGACAGCCAGCCGCGACCAGTCGGCGGCGCTGCAGGAGGTCAACGGGTCGGTCAACCAGATGGATCAGATGACCCAGCAGAATGCTTCCATGGTCGCCGAAACGACGAATGCCAGCCGTGAACTGGCCGGCGGCGCAGATATGCTGATGGTTCTGGTCGAGCAGTTCCGGCTGGAGCAGGGGAATACCCTTCGCCCGGTCAGCCGCGCTGCCTGATCGGCAGACGGCTGGACACCGGACAAGGGCCCGGGCGGGGCACCCGCCAGTCCCCAACTGAAATGTAAATAATGATGTTGGACTGCCTGCAACGCGGGACGTTGTGGACGGGTTTCCTGTCGGAAATATCTTCGCGACGTCATGAAGTTCAATAGCAAAACCATCAATTTAATCGCGCGAGACTACGGTATTTTCCGTTGCGAACCTACCTGTCACGCATGAGCGACCAGTGTGAAGGAGCCTGGAATAGTCGAGTCCGTCCAGTCTGGATGTTCTTCCAGTCTCGTTATCGTAAACCCAGCCTTGATGATGGCCGTTAGAACGTCGCCCATCGTCCAGAAGCGATACAGGCATCTTCCCAGGCTTGCACCGGCTATGTCAGGGTTCGGCACGTCGGCCTCTATGAGGTCAGTCTGAAAGTAATCATGCGGACCGTCAGCCCAGAACAGCTTCCGCTGGACCGGATGGAATTCGTTCAGTAGGAGCATGCCACGGTCCGTCGCGAGCTTGCGCATTGTAGCGAAAAAGCGATCGAGATCCTGATGGTAGTGGAGAATCCCAAGCTCAAGTACGAGCACGTCGAAGGTATGAGCCCGGCCCAGGTTATCAGCCTCCATGATATCGCACAGTGCGTAGTCGATTGTCACGCCCGCGGCCTTCGCCAGGGCGAGTGCGAAGCGCCGGTTTTCTTCCGAGAAATCGATGACCAACAACTCGGCGCCCAGTCGAGCAAGGGCGACCGCAACACGCCCATGAGAGCCTTGCACATTGCAAATGCGTTTGCCCGCAACGTCTCCAAGATATGGAGATAGGCGACGCAGGACGCGTTCCGGTTCGGCAACGATTTTTGCCGCCTCAGCTTCTGGGCTCCCAAAAGCGGCCACCCAGGCATCAAATCGTTGCGCGTTCCAAGCGTTCCGGTTCGTTTCAGTGATATGGTCCGATGCGTCTATTGCCATCGAAACATGCTATCGTAGGCATTGGGCTGCGCAAAGAGGTCGATAGCTTAAACGTTGTTGCCGCAGACATTGGTCGTACAGTTGCAAATTTTTCGACTGATTTTTGCGACAACAAGTATTCTACATTCTTGTCGGGAGCGGTGGTCCCCGGGACCTTTTTGGACTACGGTATCCAGCGCAGGCAAAGCAGACGCAGGGCCTGAGAAAGCCGGCCGGACAGACGGCTCCGGTTGCGCAGCTCTTCGAACTCGTGCGGTCTGCGCGCATCCTTGGACAGCATTTCCACCAGCAAAACCATTCCTGTCATTTCCGTCATCGCAGGTCTCCTTGGCAACGGAAAGCCGATGCCGGACCCGACGCCCCGCATACCAGCTTCCTTCAATTTGGGATGAGGCGGCGGCTTGGCCGCGCTATGTTCACGGCGCCAATCTATGCTGCAAAAATTGGTTTATAAACGAAAGAAACCGGTATATATTTTTCATTGATGAAAGATATATCCTGGGATGCCTATCAGATATTTCTGACCGTTGCCCGTCATGGCGGGCTGACCGGTGCCGCGCAGGCAAGCGGCCTCAGCCCGGCCACGGTCGGCCGCCGGGTTCTCGATCTCGAGCAGGGGATCGGCCGGCAGCTCTTTTCGCGCAGCCAGACCGGCTACCGGTTGACAGTGGACGGGCAAGCCCTGTTCGAGCAGCTGCAGGGCATGGACGCCGTGGTTCGCAAGGTGGAAACCTGGCGGCAGGAGGCGCACGGTTCCTCGGTGGTGCGGCTGATGGCCGGCACCTGGGGCACATGGCTGATCTGTGAGAATATCCAGGCGATCCGCAGCGACCGTGACGGCTTCCGGCTCGACATGTCCGTTTCCGAGCGCCGGGCAACGCTGGCACACCGCGAACATGATATCGGCATCCGCGCCGTAGTGCCCGACGAGCCCTATTTGGCCCGCCGTCACGGCGGCGAGGTCGCCTATGCCGCCTATCGCCAGCGCAATGCGCCGGACGGGTTGGCGACCTCCTGGCTTGCCGTGTCTGATGAGGACGCGATCTCACCCTATTTGCGTTGGCCGCATGAAAATGCCGGCGCCTCGATTGCCGTCATCGTCAGCCGGCCGCGTTCGCTGCTTGATCTGGCGCGCGCCGGCGCGGGGCAGGCGGTGCTGCCCTGTTTCGTCGGCGATCTCGATCCGGGGCTGGAGCGGGCCGGCGACGAACTGAAGACCCTTCGCCACGCGCAATGGGTCGTGACCAACAATGAGGATCGCCACCGCCGCGATATCCGCACCGTTTCCGAGCGATTGTTCCGCCTGCTGAAAAGCCATGCCGATCTCATTGCCGGAAAGCGGCCGAGCCGGAGTGTTTGATCCGGCCGCTTTTTATTCTTCAGCACACTGCGGAAACGCAAAATCCCGGCGGGTAGAGGCCCGCCGGGATTTTCTTGGAACAGATCGTCCTACCTCAGCCGCGGCCCTGCGTGACGATGACGGGGATCAGAAGGTCGCCCCAGTTGCCTTCGCCGCCGTGATGCCGGGCCGAGCGGACAAGCTCGACGGAAACGCCGGCGTCCACCGCCTTCATGACGGCCTGGTTGAGCCGGTGCAGGTCGTTGGCGACCATGCGGATCATCGCCTGCTGTTCCGGCGTCATGGCCGAGGACTGTTCTTCGGCCCGTTCCTTGACGCGTGTCTGGACTGTCATGTTCGTTTCCTCCTTGGTTGATGGCTGGGTTTTAAGACCCCTCCCCAACCCCTCCCCACAAGGGGGAGGGGCTAACCCGTGGCGCACCTCTTCACTCAACAGTGACCTCTGCATTTCTGGAGGTCGTTAGAGGCAGTGCGCGGTGCGGCAAGCTAGCCCCTCCCCCTTGTGGGGAGGGGTTGGGGAGGGGAGTGCCTTTACTCCGCCGCGGGACGGAATTGCTCGTGTTCGGTCGATTCATGCATGGCAGTCGTCGAGGACTTGCCGCCGGATATCGCCATCGATACGGCATCGAAATAGCCGGTGCCGACTTCGCGCTGGTGCTTGGTCGCGGTATAGCCGTTGACCTCGGCGGCGAATTCGGCCTCCTGCAGCTGCGAATAGGCGGCCATCTGCCGGTCCTTGTAGCCGCGCGCCAGTTCGAACATGCCGAAATTCAGCTGGTGGAAGCCGGCGAGTGTGATGAACTGGAACTTGTAGCCCATGGCGCCCAGCTCCCGCTGGAACTTGGCGATCGTTGCATCATCGAGGTTCTTCTTCCAGTTGAACGACGGTGAGCAATTGTAGGCGAGCAGCTTGCCCGGATGGGCCTTGTGCACGGCCTCGGCGAACCTGCGGGCCTGCTCGAGATCCGGCTTGCCGGTCTCCATCCAGATCAGGTCGCAAGAGGGCGCATAGGCAATGGCACGGGCGATGCAGGGCTCGATGCCGTTCTTCACCTGGTAGAAGCCTTCCGTGGTGCGGCCGGCATCGTAGTCGACGAAGGGCTGGTCGCGCTCGTCGATATCGGAGGTCAGGAGCTTGGCGGCCTCCGCATCGGTGCGGGCGATGATCAGCGTTGGCGTGCCCATGACGTCGGCGGCAAGCCGTGCGGCGTTGAGGTTGCGGATATGCGCGGCCGTCGGGATCAGAACCTTGCCGCCGAGGTGGCCGCACTTCTTTTCCGATGCCAGCTGGTCCTCGAAGTGAACGCCGGCGGCGCCCGCTTCGATGAAGGCCTTCATGATTTCGAAGGCGTTGAGCGGGCCACCGAAGCCGGCCTCGGCATCGGCGACGATCGGCGCGAACCAGGTATCGACCGAAAGGCCATTGCCTTCCGCGGTCTCGATCTGATCGGCGCGCTGGAGTGTCCGGTTGATGCGCTTGGCCAGTTCGGGCGCCGCATTGGCCGGATAGAGCGACTGGTCCGGATACATCGATGATGCGGTATTGCTGTCGGCGGCGACCTGCCAGCCGGAGAGGTAGATCGCCTTCAATCCCGCGCGGACCTGCTGCATGGCCTGATTGCCTGTCATCGCACCCAGCGCATTGACGAAGTCCTCTTCGTGGATGAGCTGCCACAGGCGGTTCGCACCCATTTCAGCCAGCGTGTGTTTGATTTGAACCGAGCCGCGCAGACGCTTGACGTCTTCGGCCGTGTAGGGGCGCTCGATGCCGTCGAAGCGGCCCTGCGGTGCACCGGAAACGAGATTGTAAAAATCAGTCATAAACATCCTCCTGCTATTTTCAGAGCATCATTCGACGTTGGTGCTCTACCGTTCAGTTGTCGAATTCGATGTGACTTGTTTTACAGTGCGATGCACAATACCGCCAGAATAAAGGCGTTGCGGCTTCCATGAAAAGGGTTATCATGTCTTGGCTTTTACAGAGGGCTTCTGTAATTTTGTAAAATATGTAAATATTGTTTCGGGCGAGAAATTGTAAAAGGCGTGACAAATGGCTGAAAACAAGATTTTTGCCGGCGCCCGCGTGCGGCGCATCCGCAACGGCTTGTCGCTGACGCAGACGGCCATGGCCGAAGCGTTGGGCATCTCGCCGTCCTATCTCAATCTGATCGAGCGCAACCAGCGGCCGTTGACGGTGCAGCTGCTTTTGAAACTGGCCTCGGTCTACAAGGTCGATCTCGACGAACTGCAGGGCGAGGCCTCCGGCAGCGTCGCGCAACTGCGCGAGATGTTCGCCGATCCGCTGCTTTCGGGCGAACTGCCGGGCGATCAGGAGCTGATCGAGGTGGCGGAAGCGGCCCCCAATGCCGCGATGGGCATTCTGAAGCTCTATCGCGCCTATCGCGAGCAATCCTCACGATTGAAGGACCTGAGCGCGCTTTTGTCGGGTCAGGGACATATGGCCGCATTGTCGGATGCGCGGCTGCCAATGGACGAGGTGCGTGAGATCTTCGAAAATCGCCCGCATTACTTTGCAAGGATCGATGAGGCCGCGGAAGCATTCCACACGCAGCTTTCGCCCGGTGACGATCTTGCCGGGGTGCTGAGGAGCTGGCTGCGTAAGGAGCATGGGCTTACGATCCGGGCGCTGCCCGTGCATGTCATGCCCGATCTGCGCCGCCGCTTCGACAGGCATTCCATGCGGCTGTTTCTGTCCGAACGGCTTTCCGCGCAGGACCAGTTGCGTGAAATCGCCATGGAGGCGGCTCAGATTGCGTGTCCCGAGGCGATTGCCGCCGAGCTCGATCAGCTGGCGTTTTCGACAGGCGAGGCCCGGCGCATCGGCCGCTTCGAACTCGCCCGCTACGCCGCGCATGCGATCATGATGCCTTATGGTGCTTTTCTAGCTGCAGCGCAGCGGGCGAAGTACGATATCGATGTCCTGAGCGCCCGCTTTCAGGTGTCCTTCGAACAGGCGGCCAACAGGCTGGTGACGCTGCAGCGTCCGGGCGCTGCGGGGGTGCCTTTCTTCCTGATGGAGATCGATCAGGCGGGGCACCGTCTGCGCAAATCCGGCGCGCAGGGTTTCCCGCGGGCGCGCTTCGGCGGCAACTGTCCGAAGCTCAATATCCATGCGGCCTTCCTGCAGGCCGGCCAGATCCTGGCGGATCGGGTCGAGGTTTTCGGCGGCGGGGAGTTTTTCGTTGTTGCCAGAACCGTCGAAGGCCCGCGTGCCGGATTTCAGGAGCGGATTCGCCGCACCGCGTTGCTAATTGGTTGCGACGCGGTCCATGCGGGGGAAACCGTCTATGGCGAAGCGCCGCTGATGACCGTTGCCGGTGGCACCGCCTGCCGGCTCTGTGAGCGGCGCGGCTGTCTTGCCCGCGCCGAACCGCCGGTCACCCGGCCGCTCGGGCTTGACGAGATGGTGACGGGCCTGAGCGCGTTTGATTTTCAGTAGCGACCAATATCAATAGCTGACGGGATGATGGGCCGGCAGCAGCGGGGCGTTGGGGGCGAAGCACTCGGCGGCAAGGCCGCTCGTGTAGCCGCGCGTGACATGCGCCTTGCCGGCATAGTTCGGGTTTCGCATCAGCACGGCATGCAGTTCCGGCAGATTGTAATAGGGTACGCCCGGATAGAGGTGATGCTCGAGGTGATAGTTGATGTTGTGCGGCGCGAAGAACAGCTTCTCCCAGGTATGGGGATAGACCGTGCGCGAGCTGCCGAGTTCGTCTGAATAGTCCATGCTGCCGAAATGCTCGGCGACGCTGCGGACATAGAGGAACAGGCAGAAGAAGGTGAAGAACGGCACCAGCCAATAGAGCGTGAAATCCGTCCACAGGCCGAACACCGAAAAAAGGATCGCCGCTGCAGCATAGAAGCTGATCCGCAGGAGCTTGTAGGTGCGCGTCGAGCGGTCATGCTTGGCGATGCGCTTGGCCATGTGCAGGATATCGCGGACCGAATTGACCGCCACCAGATAGCCGAGCAGCTGCACCACGCCGCGCCAGACCTTTTGCGGAAAGGTGAACTGCGTCATGCCGAGCTTGGCAGCCCAGTCCGGATCGTCCTCGGTATTGGTGTGCTGGTGATGGGCGAGATGGTTCATCCGGTAGCCGTCAACAGTCGCCATGATCGGCCAGGCCAGCAACAGATCGCTCAGCCAGTCGCTCACCTTGCGGTTCTTGATGATGCGGTAGTGGGCGGCCTCGTGCATCAGGCAGCCGAAGGCATGCATGCGGCCGGCAATAACAAGCACCGCGGCGAGATAGGCGAGCGGATGCTGCATATATTTGCTGACAGCGATGGCGCCGGCGATCAGCGCCCAGTCGAAGCCGATGGCAAGAAGCGTTCTGTGCGGTTGCAGCACGGACAGCCGTTTCAATTCCCGTGGGTCGATCCGCGACGACTTCACATTCATGATGGTCAACTCCGAAACGCATAACCGTTGTGGCGCAAAATCGCATCCTGGGCATGGTTAAGCAATCGTAAATGCCTTCGTTAAGGTTCGATTTAAGCTTATGGTTAATTCCTGAGCGGATGTGGCCGGGCTTGCCACCGCCTGGTCATGCCGTGCTGAAAAGATTCGGATTTTTCCAGCGGCCGCTAAAATTTGGGATGCTGGCCAAATGGGTAGGCAGGCCCTTTAAAAGCGCTTGTGGTTGTCGGAAAACATGCCTAACTTCCAGATGCGCATACGCAGGGACAGAGAGGCAGGCGATGGCGGCGTGCCTAGACTGACCCAATAAAATCAAGGGGAATTCCATGTCGCGAAAGATTGCCACCGCCTTTGCCGCGTTGATCCTCAGCGGATCCGCAACCATTGCCACCGCGCAGGAGCGTGTCGTCAACGTTTACAACTGGTCCGATTATATCGATGCCAGCATTCTCGAAGATTTCACCAAGGAAACCGGCATCAAGGTCGTCTACGACGTCTTCGACAGCAACGAGATTCTTGAAACCAAGCTGCTTGCGGGCGGCACCGGCTATGATGTCGTGGTGCCGACGGCCAGCTTCCTGCAGCGCCAGATCGCCGCGGGCGTCTTCCAGAAGCTCGACAAGTCGAAGCTGCCGAACCTCTCCAACATGTGGGACGTGATTTCCGATCGCATCCAGAAATACGATCCGGGCAATGAATATGCCGTCGATTACATGTGGGGCACCACCGGCATCGGCTACAATGTCGACAAGGTAAAGCAGATCCTCGGCACCGACGAGCCGCCGACCTGGGATGTGATCTTCAAACCGGAGGTCGCTGCGAAGTTCAAGGATTGCGGCATTCACATCCTCGATTCCGCTTCCGACGTGCTTCCGTCGGCCCTGTCCTATCTTGGTCTCGATCCCGATAGCCGCACCCCGGACGATCTGACGAAGGCGGAAGAACTGCTGACGTCCATCCGCCCCTTTGTCCGCAAATTCCACTCGTCGGAATATATCAACGCGCTCGCCAACGGCGATATCTGCCTTGCCGTCGGCTATTCGGGCGACGTTTTCCAGGCGCGTGACCGTGCCGCCGAAGCAAAGGCGGGCGTGACGGTGAACTATGTCATCCCGCCGACCGGCGCGCAGATGTGGTTCGACGTCATGGCCATTCCGGCCGATGCGCCGCATGTCGCCGAAGCGCATGAATTCCTGAACTACATGATGAAGCCGGAAGTCGTCGCCAAGGCATCCAACGTCGTCTTCTATGCCAATGGCAACAAGGCGTCGCAGCAGTTCATCGACAAGGATGTGCTTGAAGATACCGCGATCTATCCGACACCCGAGGTTCTGGCGAAACTCTTCACGGTGACGCCCTACGACGCCAAATCGCAGCGTCTGGTGACGCGGCTGTGGACCAAAGTGGTCACCGGCCAGTAAGTCGAAAAGAATTGCCCGGATCCTTGAAAATCCGGGCAATTTTCTTTTGCGCCGCCGGGGAATGAAAAGGTGGTCGCGTGTGCATGTCATTCGGGGATAGATGATGAAGTCACTTGGCAGTATCCGGCGTTCCTTTGCCCCTTGGGCAGACCCTAAATCCATACCGTTCATCGCGGTGAAGAACGTCACCAAGAAATTCGGTGATTTCGTCGCCGTCGATGATCTGTCGCTGAATATCTATCCCCGTGAATTCTTCGCGCTGCTCGGCGCGTCGGGCTGCGGCAAGTCAACGCTGCTGCGCATGCTGGCCGGCTTCGAACAGCCGACCTCGGGTGAAATCATCCTCGACGGACAGAGCCTTGCCGGCATTCCGCCCTACCGGCGGCCGGTCAACATGATGTTCCAGTCCTACGCGTTGTTTCCGCATATGACGGTCGAGAACAACATCGCCTTCGGTCTGAAGCAGGACGGCATGCCGAAGGCCGATATCGCCGCGCGAGTCGACCAGATGCTGAAGCTGGTCAAGCTCGACAAATTCGCCAAGCGCAAGCCGCATCAGCTGTCCGGCGGTCAACGCCAGCGCGTGGCGCTGGCCCGCTCGCTGGCCAAGCGGCCGAAGGTGCTTCTGCTGGATGAGCCGCTGGGCGCACTGGACAAGAAGCTGCGCGAGGAAACCCAGTTCGAACTGATGGACCTGCAGCAGGAACTCGGCCTGACCTTCGTCGTCGTCACCCACGACCAGGAAGAGGCGATGACCATGGCCGACCGTATCGCCGTCATGGCGCATGGCAAGGTCGTTCAGGTCGCCACCCCGCCGGAAATCTACGAAGCGCCGAACTCGCGCTTCGTTGCCGATTTCATCGGCGATGTGAATATTTTCGACGGCACGGTTTCGTCCGCAGGCAACGGCACGGTCGAGATCGCGACGGAAAGCGGCTTCACGGTTCGCGTCGCCTCGAACGAGCCGCCGGCTGTCGGCGCCAAGGCCGGCTTTGCCGTTCGCCCGGAAAAGATCCGCGTCGGCCGCGACCAGCCAGCCTGTGCGCCGCTGAATGCGGCGCAGGGCGAAATCTGGGATATCGGCTATCTCGGCGACATGACGGTTTTTCACGTCAAGCTCAAGGACGGCAAGGTGGTCAAAGCCTCGTCGCTCAATGCCGTGCGCGCCGTCGAGGATCCGCTGGGCTATGACCAGGAAGTCTGGATTTCCTTCGATGAAAATGCCGGCGTCGTGCTGAAGGATTGAGGCCATGGCAAAATTCGGATCGGCACTGTTCAACCGGCTGGTGATCATCATCCCCTATGCCTGGTTGCTGTTCTTCTTCCTCATTCCCTTTTTCATCGTCATCCGGATTTCACTGTCGGAAACGGCCGTCGCCATGCCGCCCTACCTGCCGGTGTTCGACCTGGCGTCCGGGATCGGCGGCTTCATCGACAATATCAAGCAGTTCTCGATCGACAACTACATCTGGCTGACCGAGGACGCGCTCTATACCAAGGCCTATATCTCCAGCCTCTGGATCGCCGGCGTCTCGACATTCCTGACGCTGCTGATCGCCTATCCGGTGGCTTACGGCATGGCGCAGGCGCCCAACACCATCCGTCCGACGCTGTTGATGCTGGTCATCCTGCCGTTCTGGACCAGCTTCCTGATCCGCGTCTATGCCTGGATCGCCATTTTGAAGCCGGAAGGACTGCTCAACCAGTTGCTCTTGACGCTTGGTGTGATCGATCAGCCGCTGATCATCCTCAACACCAACTGGGCGATCTATATCGGCATCGTCTATTCCTATCTGCCCTTCATGGTTCTGCCGATCTATTCGTCGCTGGAAAAAATGGATCACAGCCTGACGGAAGCGGCACAGGATCTCGGCTGCACGCCGATCCGAGCCTTCTGGCGCGTGACATTTCCGCTGTCGATGCCCGGCGTGATCGCCGGCTGCATGCTGGTCTTCATTCCGGCGGTCGGGGAGTTCGTCATTCCGGATCTGCTCGGAGGCTCAGAGACGCTGATGATCGGCAAGACCTTGTGGAACGAGTTCAACGCCAATCGCGACTGGCCGGTGTCTGCGGCCGTGGCGACCATTCTTCTGCTCATTCTCGTCGTGCCGATCATGTTCTTCCAGCATGCGCAGGCCAAAGCCGACGGCGCGGGGAAATAGTCATGGTCAAGTGGTCCCGTTTCAACATCGCCTCGATCGTGTTCGGCTTTGCCTTTCTGTACCTGCCGATCGTGCTTCTGGTGATCTTCTCGTTCAACGAATCCAAGCTGGTCACTGTCTGGGCCGGCTTCTCGACCAAATGGTATGTTCAGCTGTTTCACAATCAGGCGCTTCTCGATGCCGCCTGGGTGACGGTGCGGGTCGGCCTGATTTCCGCGACGGTGGCAACCGTTCTCGGCACGCTGGCAGCCCTTGCCATGACACGCTACACGCGGTTTCGCGGCCGCATGCTGTTTTCCGGCATGATCTATGCGCCGCTCGTTATGCCTGAAGTGATCACCGGCCTGTCTTTGCTGCTTTTGTTTGTCGCCATCGGCTTCGATCGCGGCTTCTGGACACTGACGCTCGCCCACATCACCTTCACCATGTGCTTCGTCGCCGTCGTCGTGCAGTCCCGGCTTTTGAGCTTCGACCGGTCGATCGAGGAGGCCGCGATGGACCTTGGCGCCACGCCGGTCGCCACCTTCCTGCAGGTAACGCTTCCGGTCATCGCACCGGCTGTGTTTTCTGGCTGGGTTCTCGCCTTCACGCTGTCTCTCGACGATCTGGTGATTTCGAGTTTCACCTCCGGTCCCGGCGCCACCACGCTGCCGATGCGGATCTACAGCCAGGTGCGGTTGGGCGTGACGCCGGAGATCAACGCCGTTTGCACCATTCTGATCGGCATCGTCGCCATGGGCGTTCTAATTGCGTCCGTCGTGTCGCGCCGCCGGGAAATCCAGCGGGTCAAGGACGAGCAGGCGGCGTTCGCTCATTGAGAAACTGATGCGGAGGGCCTCTAGAAGGCCCTGTGGCAAAGCCGATGTGACCCGTTCATGGCTGTGCCGGGATTGCCGGCAGGGGTGATATGACCGGATCGGGCCAGGATCCGCTGGCGGAAAAGCGGACGGCGGGTATCGCGGTATCGTCCGGCTGGATCGCGCCCGCCAGCGCCACGCTGCCGTTGCGGACCGGAACGGTTCCGGTAAGCGACAGGGTTCTTCCTTCGCCCTTGATCTCCGCCTTGTCGAGTTCCGCGACGCCGTTGCGCAGCGTTGCGATGATTTCCGCGGTGTTAAAGGCGAAGGAACCGTCGCCGGCCTGGCTGATGTTGAACAGACGGCCTTGTGCAGCAAGCCGCTCGAATTCCGGCCCCTTGAAATGGTCCATAATTCCGTTGTTCACCACATAACGGATTTCGCCGGAGGCACTGTCCGGAGACATTGTCGATACCGGCTCGGTGGTGGAGAGATCGACGCTCAGCACACCCCGGCCGAGCGGCAGGGGGCCTGTCAGGCCGAGACTGGCGGCAACGGGCGCCAGATCGGCGTTTTTGAGCGAAAATTGCACTTGGCCGCCGTCCGCGCCGTTGTTTGCAAGGGCGATACGGCCGCTGAGCGTGCCGCCGGCATAGGTGCCGTCGCCGATATCGATGGAAGCGCGCCCTTTCTCAGCCATGATGCCCGCGGCAACGGCGCTCAACATAATCTGACCATAGCTTGCTTGCTGTGCCGACAGGCGCAGATCCAGGCTGACCTGCTTCAGGAGTGCCATCTGGTGGAAGGCATCGATCTCTGATTGTGGCTGAGGCGGCCAAAAGGATGACAGCAGGGACGTCAGGTCGAGCTGGTCAAAAGCGAGTGTTCCATCGATACGCGGACCATTCTCCTGCTTCCAGGCGATATCGAGAACGCCGGTGGCATTGGCGCCATCCAGCGACAGGGAGAGATTGTCCATCTTCAAGGTCTCTCCGGATACCGTCATGCCGGTATCGATGGCGACGGCTCCGGTGGAGCGCGCAGGCCGTGCATGTCCATCGGACCAGGCCAACAGCGCCTGAATTGATTTCGCGCCGAGCTGAAGCTGTCCGGAAGCGAAGGGACGTGCCGAACCGTTGCCGATCCCGTCGAAACTGAAGGTCAATGGCGTGGAGTTGAACGATGTCCGGATCGCGCTGTTTTGGCCTGAAAGCAGCATCAGCGGTTCGTCGCAGGTGATGGTCCACTCCACCTTTTCGTCGTTCATGGCGGCGGAAAGGCGCGCGCTCATCCGCGCTGTCGGCGTTGGCCATTGCACGGAGCCGGATATGCTGTTGATGCGATGCGTGCTGGCCGTGATACGGTCGATGAGCTCGATGGTGCCGTTGTCGATCTCGACATCGCCGATCGGCGTGTCGCGAACGGTGGATGGTGTCGCCGCCGATGCGTTGGCAATGGCATCGGCCATCCAGCCGGCGCGGCGCCAGTTGAAACTTCCGTCGGCCCTGCGCTCCACCTTGAAAACCGGATTGACGAGGCGGAAATCGTAAAAGACCGGAGCGCCGCGCAGCGCGGCGAGAATATCGAAACCGGCGGCAATGGCATCGGCCTTCGCCAGCAGTTCCGGCGCTGTCGCATCGCCGCCCTCGAAGGTGACGGAACGCAGTGTCAGGACCGGATGGGGCCAGAAGCTGATATAGGGATCACCGGCGATGTTTGCCCGCGCACCCGTCCAGGAGGACAGCACTTGCTCCATGTTGCTCTTGACGCTGGCCGTCGAGATGAACAATGGCAGTGCCACCTTGAAAAGAACGGTCAGGATGAGAGCGCCAACCACCAGCCATGCAACCGTGCGTGACGCGAGAAGGTCGCGCAGTCTGTCTATCCCGCCGGTTATTTTGAAGAGATGCTTCATTGCCGTCTGGCGCGCTTTCAATCGTTTTGAGAAGCCTCTGGATAGGCTTTCACCGGCGAGAAATCAAACGGGTGAACAGGGAAATGTCGCAACTGCCACAGTCATCATCCGCGCGGCCTGTTTATCTTGCGTCGCAGCATGATATAGAGGCTGGCTTGGGAAGCGGAGGAAGGCATGCCGTCAGATAGACCCCTTTGGACACCGTCCGTCGAATTCATCGGGCAGACGCCGATGAAGGCATTCATCGACTGGTGCGAACAGCGTTTTTCGAGAACCTTTGCGGACTATGATGCGTTCCACGAGTGGTCGATTACCGAGCGCGCCGATTTCTGGACGGCGGTCTGGGATCATTGCGGCGTCATCGGCGACCGGGGCGAGCGGGCGCTGATCCACGGCGACGTGATGCTGGACGCCCGCTTCTTTCCTGATGCGACGTTGAATTTTGCGGAAAACCTCCTGCGCCATAGCGGCAGCGGCGACGCGCTGGTTTTCCGGGGCGAGGACAAGGCGCAGTCGCGCATGTCCTGGGACGAGTTGCGCGCCCTGGTTTCCAGGCTGCAGCAGGCCTTGAAGGCCGCGGGCATCGGCAAGGGTGACCGCGTTGCCGCGATGATGCCGAACATGCCGGAAACCATCGCCCTGATGCTGGCCACCGCCTCCATTGGTGCGATCTGGTCGTCCTGTTCCCCGGATTTCGGCGAACAGGGTGTGCTGGACCGCTTCGGCCAGATCGGGCCCAGGCTGTTCATTGCCTGCGACGGATACTGGTATGCCGGCAAGCTTCAGGACGTTTCCGCAAAGGTGCAGGCCGTCACGAAAAAACTCGGCGTGCCGGCCCTGATCATTCCCTATGCCGGCGATGCGGAAACGCTCGCGGCGTCGGTCGACAACGGCAAGACCCTGGCGGGCTTCATCGCGCCCTTCACGGCGAAACCTCTCGAATTCGCAGCGCTGCCGTTTTCGCATCCGCTCTACATTCTCTTTTCGTCCGGCACGACCGGCGTTCCTAAATGCATTGTCCATTCGGCTGGCGGCACGCTGTTGCAGCACCTGAAGGAGCATCGGTTCCATTGCGGGCTGAAAGAGGGCGAGAAGCTCTTTTACTTCACCACCTGCGGCTGGATGATGTGGAACTGGCTGGTGTCCGGCCTTGCCTTCGGCGCGACGCTTTGTCTTTTCGACGGCTCTCCGTTCCATCCCGACGGCAATGTCCTGTTCGATTATGCGCGCGATGAGCAGTTCGCTATCTTCGGCACCTCGGCGAAATATATCGACGCCGTGCGCAAGGGCGGCTTCACGCCGGTCTCTACGCACGATCTCTCGGCGCTCCGCCTGATGACATCCACCGGCTCGCCGCTGTCGCCGGAAGGGTTTTCCTTCGTCTATGAGGGCATCAAGCCGGATGTACAGCTGGCGTCCATTTCCGGCGGGACCGATATCGTCTCCTGCTTCGTGTTGGGCAATCCGCTGAAGCCGGTCTGGCGCGGTGAAATCCAGGGGCCGGGGCTGGGGCTTGCCATGGACGTCTGGAATGACGAGGGTCAACCGGTACGTCAGGAAAAGGGCGAACTGGTCTGCACCAGAGCGTTTCCCTCCATGCCGGTGATGTTCTGGAACGATCCGCAGGGGGCAAAGTACAAGGCCGCCTATTTCGAGCGTTTCGACAATATCTGGTGCCACGGTGATTTTGCCGAATGGACCGCACATGGCGGCATCGTCATTCACGGCCGTTCGGACGCGACACTCAATCCGGGCGGCGTGCGCATCGGCACGGCCGAGATCTACAATCAGGTCGAGCAGATGGACGAGATTGCCGAGGCGATCTGCATCGGTCAGGACTGGGATGACGATGTCCGTGTCGTCCTGTTCGTGCGGCTGGCAAAGGGCATGGAACTGACCGACGATCTCGTCAAAATGATCAAGGCCCGCATCCGCAGCGGTGCCTCTCCCCGTCACGTGCCGGCAAAAATCATCGCCGTCGCCGATATCCCGCGCACCAAATCGGGCAAGATCGTCGAGCTTGCGGTGCGTGAGGTGGTGCATGGACGGCCCGTCAAGAACAAGGAGGCGCTTGCCAATCCGGAAGCGCTCGATCTCTATGCGGACCTTGCCGAACTGAAAAGCTGATACGGTGCCGTTAAGGATTTCAGGCCTGCCGAATTAACCAAAGCTTAGGTCTTTGGCCCCGATGGGTAAAATTTGCGGGTCCGGCGGAAAGGTTTTGTTTACGAATGGCAGCGCATGTTGATCTCAACTTGAGGCCGCCCGATGTCAGGGTTGGCTTTCGGCAGAGATGCCGGAACAGACATGACGTCCCTCCTACTCGAGCACCTGTTTTAGCATTCAACTATCGAGGCAGCTGATCAGCTGCCTCTTTTTTTGTCCGCTTTGCGCGGGCTGCCGCTTGGCGTCAATTCGCCAGAACCCGCTGCGACGGAAATGAAATTTCCACCAGGGTGCCTTCGTTCGGTGCCGAGTTGATCGAGAATTGTGCCCGGTTCGCCTCCGCCATCGCCTTGGTCAGCGGCAGGCCGAGGCCGGTTCCGTCGCCGCGCTTGCGGGCGCCGGTGGTTACCTGGCGGAACGGCTTCATCGCCTGCTCCAGCTCGGTGCGGGTCATGCCGACGCCGGTATCGCGAATGCGCAGGATGACGCTGCCATTGGCCTCATAGGCTGTCGAAACGACGATCTGGCCACCCGACGGGGTGAAGCGGATGGCGTTCGACAGGATGTTCAGCGCGATCTGCTTGATCGACCGGTTGTCGGCAACGACGTTCGGCACGGAGCCGGAAAGCGAGGTGCGGATGATCACCCGCTGGCTGTTGGCCTGCGGCTGCACCAGCGAAACGGCCTCCGACACCGCATCGTTGATCTCCACCGCCGTGAATTCCAGATCCATCTCGCCGGCTTCGATCTTCGAGATGTCGAGCAGGTCGTTGACGATATCGAGCACATGGCGGCCGGAGCGGCCGATATCGCCGGCATATTCGACATAGCGCGGATTGCCGATCGGGCCGAAATGCTCGCTCGCCATCATGTCGGAAAAGCCGATGATTGCGTTGAGCGGCGTGCGGATTTCGTGGCTGACGCGGGCGAGGAAGTCGCTCTTGTGGGCATTTGCCGTTTCGGCAGCCCGTTTGGCGTTGCGCAGTTCCTCTTCCGTCCGTTTCCACTGGGTGATGTCGCGAATGACGGCGCAGAACCCGTTGGAGGAGGAGAGGCGGCCCATGGTCATGAACAGCGGGATGAAGCCGCCGGAGGCCTCGCGACCGATCACTTCGCGGCCGTCGTTGAGCACGCTGGCAACGCCGTGGCCGGAAAGGCCGGCGAGATAGTCGAGCACCGCCTTCTGGCTCTCATGGGCAAACAGCATGGCAAAGGGTTTGCCGCGGACTTCACCGTCGTCATAGTTGAACAGCGCACTGGCCGAGCGGTTGACCGAGCGGATCTCACCATCCGCGCCGACGACAACGACGCCGTCCGTTGCCGTTTCAAGGATCGAGTGAAGCTCTTCCGTCTCCATGCGCAGTGCCTGGATTTCCGGCGCGTCCGTGTCTTCTTCGGCGATATCCGCAGGCTGATTTTCGACGGCCGCGGGGGCAGATACCGTCTGCGCCGCCGAAAGCGCCATCATCAGCGCGTTCTTGTCTTCCCAGCGGATGGACTGGAGCCGCGCTGCGACCGGCACGAGCTGGCCGTCGTTGCGGATCACCATCAGCGCGCCATTGGGCAAATCGAGCAGGCCGTCCTCATCGCCGGCGAAAAGCGCGTCGATGCCGCCTTCCTCCCGCAATTCGTCCAGTGTGGCATAGCCGGTGAGCTTCAGGAATTCGGAATTGGCGTGATACAGATCGTCGCCGCTATGAACCAGCAGAGCCAGTGGGAGATTGTCGAGAATCTCCGGCGTCAGGCTGCTGCTGCCGCTGGTGCGGGGAGGTACGATGGCTGCGGGCGCCTCCGGCAGCGCGTCTCCGGCGGCTGGAACCACGGCATCGTCGATACCGGCGAAGTCATCCTTGTCGGCCTCCTGAGCTTTCACCACTGTCTTGTCGTCGAGCGGATCGGCCTTCGCCGGCTCACTGGCGACCGGTACGCCCTCATTCGGACGCTTGCCAAAGTTCTCGCCGAGCTGGCGGGCGATTTCGCGGAAGGCGGCCTGTTCGCTGCGGCTCAGGGGCTCGGTGCCCGGCGGACGGTGGTTGTCGAGCTGGATGACCTTGTCGGACGCGCGGCGTCCCGGTGTCTCGACCAGCTTCAGCGCCGGGCGTTCGCCACGGAAAGGGTCTTCCGGCGGTTCATCCGCTGCGGGCAGAGTGTCTTCGAGGCCAGCAAACAGGTCGTCGTCGTCCGGCTCCTGCGACGGCAGCTCGGACGCGAGGTCAGAGGTGGGGTCCACGTGTTCGGCAGCTGCGTCTGCTCCGTCACCAATAGTCTCGCCGTCTGCGGCGGCAGCATCACCGGCCGTTGTCTCCTCATCACCGGGGGGCGCATCCGCCTCGACCACCGCGCCGTCAGTTTCGTCTGAAACCGGTTTTTCGGCCGCTGTCTGTGCGCCGAATGTCAGGCCCATGGCCTGTTCGTCATCGACCGTATCGGCAACGCGGACAATGCCGAAGCCGCGAAAGCCGTCGAATTCGCGGTTGCGCGAATAGGTCGGAAGGGCCGCCAGATCGACCGGGACCTGCAGGCCGGTGCCTTCGACGGGCCAGAAGATGGTCTTGCCCGACCAGGTATCGCGCCGTTTCAGCAGGTCCCCGATCGTGTTGCCGGGATCGAGATGGTAGCGCTCCGCCAGCTCGGTGAAGCTTCGCCCGGTGATATCGGCGGAGATCGGTCCGACGGCGGTCGCGAATTCCTCGGAAATCTCGCTGAAACGTCCGTCCGCATCGATCTTCCAGACGAAACGCACAGCCCGGCTGTTGGGATTGAAGGCAAACCCCTGCGCGGCGGCGCCTGCGACCGCTGCTTCGCCAGACGTTTGCTCCAAGGCTGTATCGGCCGTACCTGTAGGGGGCGCAGCGTCGTCCTCGACAACCACCTCCACCGCATTATCGGCAATATCCGTGGCAACGTCTGGTTCGGTCAAAAGGGTTTCCGCGGGTACGGCATTGTCCTCGACGGAGGTCTCCGGCGTTTCGGAAGGTTCGTCCGAAAGCGTTTCGTTTGCCGCGGCCTCAGCCGGAACATCGGTGGCCGCCTCATCTGTCGCGGGCTGACCGGCTTCCGCGTCCTGATACAGGCCCTCGGCGTCGTCGTTTGTCTCGGTCACATCTGATGTGACCTGTTCCAAAGGGGCGTCGGATAGCAAACCCGGCTCCGCTGCTTCGGGAGAGGCTTCGTCCGGCACAACGGTATCGGCATCGGAAGGCAGTTCCGCTTCCGTCGCGGAGACGGGGATATTCTCGTCATTGCCCGGTGCGTCTGTTTCCGGCGCCGGCAGATCACCCTCGGGCGCTTCGGTCAGGGCTGCAGCCGATCCCTGATCGGCATCTTCGGCGTCAGCGTCATCCAGCGAATCGGTGAAGCTTTCGCTGTCCGTTCCGATTTCTTCGATCTGTTCTATGTCGTCGATGATATCGTCCGGCACGGTCACTGGTGCAAGAAGCGGCGCGGTCTGCACGGACAAGGCGGGTTCATCTGCGATATCCGCAGGGCTTTCGTCTTCGATCTCGCGGAAATCCGCTCCCGGATCGAGATTGCCAAGAATGGTTTCGACCGCAAACAGCAGATGCAGGGCAGGGCTATCGGACAGCTTGCCGATCGCGGCGGGCAGGTGGCCCTTGCCGGTCGGGATCGGCCGCTTGAGCAGCCAGTCGCTGTCACGGTCAACGGCTGCGACAAGCGAGCGGCATGTCTGCGGCGTCATGGACAGCGCGCTGAAACCGGGCGAGGCGGCCAGAATCACCCCATCGCCGTCAAGCACGGCCATATGCGTGTCCGGATCGTCGAAGCCGGAGATCATCCGCGCGGCGCGGTCTTCAAGGCCAAGCGGCTTGCCAGTGCGCGGGGCTGCAAAGAGGATGGCCGTTTCGCCGGGCCGCACGGTGATCATCTCGACCGAGGCATGGACGGAAGCGCGCTGGAAGCCCGAGGCGATGCGCATCAGGAAGGTCCGCTTGTCGCCGCTGCGGCTTAGCTGGCCGGCGGCTGCGTCCATCTGCCGGTAGGCGGCGTCGTTGCGGTTGGCACCGCTGTCGATGAAGTCATAGATCGATGGCAGGCCGAACAGAGAGGCGCCCTCGCCATTCGACCAGAGCACCTGGCTCATATCCGGCGAAAACAGGACGGCGGCGTCCCCCCTGGCAAAATGCTCCCGCACTCGCTCGTGAACGGCGATGTCGATAAAGGGATACGATTTTGCGGGCATCGGCAGACCTGGTTTGCGCAAACCGTCACACGGACGGGATTGTTAACAGTCTATTAATAGACGCCGGGACGCCAGGGGTCCAGCAAACAGAGTACGGCCCCCATGCCTTTCGCCGCGAAAGGTTAATACCGGTGATTTTAGTGAATTGTGCAGTGCACAAATATATTGCAACGCACAATAAAATCGCCTATATAGACATCATCATACAGCGGGTGCCTTATGAGAGGGCCCACAACCAAGGAGCGCTGATCATGGCTACCAAGAAAACCGATGATGTCTTTTCGCTTGCCTCGTTTGATCCGGCAAAGGTCACCGAAACCTTCCGCGATTTCGCGGAAAAGGGTGCCGCCCAGTCCAAGGAAGCCTATTCCAAGATGAAGACCGCCGCTGAAGACGCGACGAAGACCGTTGAAGCGACGCTGGAAAGCGCGCAGTCCGGCAGCGTCGAGCTCGGCCTCAAGGCGATCGATGCGCTGCGCACCAATGCTGAAAACTCGCTCTCGCACCTGGAAGCGCTGCTCGGCGTCAAGTCCGTTTCGGAACTCTTCGAACTGCAGACCGCCTTCATCCGCAAGCAGGCGGAGCTTGCCGTGGAGCAGGCAAAGTCGATGCAGGAAGCAACCCGCAAGGTTGCCGAAACCGTGACCAAGCCCGGCAAGGACGCCGCTGAAAAGGCGCTCTCCGGCTTCAAGAAGAGCTGATTTCCGCAGGCGCGGGTTTTGCCCGCGCCGCATGACAAAAGGAACCGGGTGATTGTTTACCCGGTTTTTTCACATCTACGGGCAAGTTATGGCTTGCAAAAAATCCGGACTGCCCGTATTTGACCCGGAAAGCGCGGCGCGACTTTGTTTCGTCAGCTTTGTTTTGTGCGGTTGTAGCTCAGTTGGTTAGAGCGCAGGTTTGTGGCACCTGAGGTCGGAGGTTCGAGACCCCCCAACCGTACCATTCCTTCCACGCATCTTAATTGCATTATTTTCCTTTGACGGAAGGGCCTGCCTTAGGCGACTTGTGCCCGAAATCCATCGACGAGTGGCGACTGTACCGTGTCGCTAAAATAAATAACTTCATTTCCGGTCGCCTTTTTTCCAGCGCTGTAGGCGAGGGAGTAGGTAGTGGGCACAAAGGCGGAATAGATTTGCCTGATTTGCGGAACGTCATCATAGGACACGACCCACCGTGCCGACCGATTTTGCTTTAGGAGATCGAGAATTTGGCAATGATCGTCATGCCGGTAAAAGTTGCGGTAGAGCATGCTCCCTTTTACGTAATATGGCGGATCCAAGTAACATAGGGTGTCCGGTACGGAGAATTGCCGAGCTGTAAAATCAAGGGCATCTTCATTCGAGACCGTGATTCGATCGGCCAGGGCCGCTATCTGGGTGATGTTTGAAATCAACTGGCTCCGGTTGAATCTGACATCCAGCTTCCAAGCTCCGTCTTGCTTGTAGCCTCCGATCGGGCCTGCTCCTTCGATAATGCCTGAACGATTCGTCCTGTTCAAAAAAAATGCGGCGAAACCCTTAACCAATGTGTCGTCGATTTCCTTTGAAGCCCATATTTCTCGTTGCTTGTGCCACTCGTCGATCGTGATGTCGATGCTTGAAACGCGCTCGCAAAAATCGACTGGTTGGGTTAAAACAGATTTCCAGAATGCGAAGATTGAGGGATCGATATCGTTAATCGCAATCTTGTTTACAAATCCTGCCGCAAGCAGCTTCAGCGCCAAACCAGCACCACCAGCGTAAGGTTCGCAATATGTTGAGTTGAACAGGTCGTTCGTTTTTATAAGCTCAGTGAAATAATAGAAGAGCTTGGCTTTCCCACCCGGGTAGCGAAGAGGCGAAGAAAGCATCAGATATTCCTCATAACAAATTGATCAACGCAATCTCTGGCGGCCGCGAGCCGAAGAGTATTTGGGACCAGCGCTGCATGGCTTCCCATGTTGACGTGGTCTAGATGGCTTCTCTTAAATTCCTTTAAAATCCGCTTATCATCACCTGCTAGTTTTACGTTGTTGCTCAAGCAGATATCCAAAGCGGTTTCCAAACTCAGGAGTTTGTCCTGTGTATTGGCCTTTTGGTCATGAATAATGGTTTTCAATATGGCTTCTAAAATTGCTCTTAACAGGGCCGTTCCCGCCCCTGGAAAGTTTTGGGTGTTTAGTTTTTTCGCCTCTTTCATCAACTGTATCAGCGTCGCGTTATTTCCGCTTACCGGATAGTTGAAAAGCGCGTGACGGCCGCGTTTTGTTGTCGGCGTCGAACCGTCACTGCCATCGGAGCCACCGGTTGATCCGTCTGTTTGAGGAGTGGAGCTTTTTGAACTGTCAGGGCCGATGCTTTCTTTTTGTGAAGATGCCGTCGCGTCAGTACCGGCTTTGGATGTTTCCGTTTTGGGTGGATTATAGTCAGCGAATACTTCACCATAAGTAGAGGTCGCCCCTAAGCCGCGCTCGTTTGCGATGACTAGCTTTTTGATGAGGTGGCGAAATTTCTCTTTCGCCTCATCGTCGTTGAAAATGATCGTAAGGTTGACCTTATCAAACTCGAGGCCGACGAGGTTTTTATGGCTGGTGGTTTGGAGAAATCGTACAGGAGGGTTGAACTCGACTTCGGGTCTCAACAGTTCGTTCTTCTCAGCCTCAGTCCATGACAGCTTGAGAGCCTCTAAATAAAGCTGATATTCAATCAGAAAATCTCTTATCTGAGCGGGTTTCCTGTCGAATGCTGAGGCAAGCTGCGCGATGCTTTTGCCGGCGTTATGTTCCTCGAATACTGCTCGCCGGCTGCCGAGGTATCCCCATCGAGATTTGTCACCCATGCCAAAGTGCGAGTTTGCCATTATTGGCAGCACGGCGTCACGTGATGGGGCGATGGAGCAATCGATGCTGGAGAGATCTTCTTTCATTGCCGGCGTAATGTGAGGCACTCGACCTTCGTAACCCTCGGGGGCTTTGAGTAGTCCGGTCAGGAGTTTGTACGCTGCGATTCGGGTGTTGCCTTCCAACACCACAAACTCCTTTGCAGCCTTTACAACGTACGGACGCTCGGCACCTGGGTTACGACCGTCTGAAACAATCTTTTTAAGAAACCCATCTAGGTTCTCATGCTCGAAGAGATATTTCACGATATCGCTTTCTGACTTGAGCTGGGATTGGGTGACGATACGAGGATTTCTTACATCGAGCTTAATCAACGACAGCGGTATGCGGTCGTATCTAAATTTGGAAAACATATGCCCCTCCTAGATGCTTCGACAACAATAGGCAGATGGCAGCAATTAACGCAATGGTTGCGATACAGGGGCACGTTGACGCCATTGTTGCTTCTCACATTGGAGATAGGCACATCGGATGCGCAGCGGTTAACGATGTTGGCGTAGGCAGCACCGCCGAGGCGGCGTAGGATTCATTGTCACAGTTTGTCCCCAACCAAAACTTGCGATTTGCGCTACAGTACGCCCCTCCCCATATCTTGGACCGCCGCGTAAACCTTGTGTTTACCTAATCCTGTGTCCTTTCCGGCCAATCCACGCATATTAGGATTCTGTTGACCCTTCGCCGCATAGGTTCCGGCTGTTCGATGTAGGACCGGCACGCATGATGCGCCGCTGAACATGACGATGGGGTTGGTGGCACATGACGTGCGGAAAATATCTGGCGATTCCGGCCGGGGCTCTCGGCTTGACTCTGATTCTGCTGCCGATGAGCCTTCAGGCGCAGCTCATGCTCTCTTTCGCGGTTCTCGGCATCATGTTCATTGGCATGACCCGGCCCGACAACAGCGCCTTCCGCGTCCTCACCCTCGTTTTTGCCGCCATCATCGCGCTGCGCTACGGCTTCTGGCGCACGACGGAAACGCTGCCGGATATCACCGAGCCGCTGAACTTCATTCCCGGTTTCCTGCTCTATCTGGCGGAAATGTACTGCCTGGCGATGCTGGCGATCAGCTTCTTCATGGTGATCGATCCGATCAGGCGGAAGACGCCGGAGATGGGCGCTGCCGCCGATCTGCCGACGGTCGATGTCTTCATTCCGAGCTACAACGAAGATGCCGAGTTGCTGGCCGTGACGCTCGCCGCCGCCAAGTCGATGGCCTATCCGAAGGACAAGCTCAACATCTACCTGCTCGATGACGGCGGCACGGATGCCAAGCGCAACCACAAGAACCCGCATATCTCGGTCGCCGCCATCCGGCGCCACGAGCAGCTGAAGGCGCTCTGCGCCGCCATGGACGTGCATTACCATGCCCGCAGGCAAAACGATCACGCCAAGGCCGGCAATCTCAACGAAGGCCTGAAGATTTCCAAAGGCGAGCTGGTCGTCGTCTTCGATGCCGACCATGCGCCGGTGCGCGATTTCCTGCGTGAGACGATCGGTTTCTTTCGAGAGGATGAAAAGCTCTTCCTCGTCCAGACCCCGCATTATTTCCTCAATCCGGATCCGCTGGAAAAGAACCTCCAGACCTTTGCGCGCATGCCGTCGGAAAACGAGATGTTCTATTCGATCCTGCAGCGCGGGCTCGACAAGTGGAATGCATCATTCTTCTGCGGTTCGGCTGCCGTTCTGCGCCGCTCGGCGCTGATGACCACGGATGGTTTTTCCGGCCAGTCGATCACCGAGGATTGCGAAACCGCGCTGTCGCTGCATTGCCAGGGCTGGCACTCGGTCTATGTCGACAAGCCGCTGATCGCCGGCCTGCAGCCGGAAACCTTCGTCTCCTTCATCGGCCAGCGTGCCCGCTGGTGCCAGGGCATGCTGCAGATCCTCATCCTGAAGCGGCCGTTCCTCGCCAAGGGCCTGACGATCCCGCAGCGCATCTGCTACGCGGGCATCAACATGTTCTGGCTGTTTCCGCTGTCGCGGCTGGCCTTCATGTTCTCGCCGCTGCTGTACATCTTCTTCTCGCTGGAGATCTACAAGGCCAATATCCTGGAGTTTGCCTCCTATGCAGTGCCCTATCTGATCAGCTCGTTTGCCATGCAGAGCTATCTCTACGGCCGCGTCCGCTGGCCGTGGATTTCCGAGCTTTATGAATATGTGCAGGCCGTCTTCCTGTTCGGCAGCATCGTCAGCGTCGTGCGCAATCCGCGCAAACCGACCTTCAATGTCACCGCCAAGGGCCAGACGCTGGACAAGAGCAAGCTGTCGCCGCTGGCAAAGCCGTATTTTGCCATCTTCTTCCTGCTGCTCGCGGCCGCGCTCTATTCCGGATATCGCGTGCTGACCGAGCCGGTCGCCAGCGAACTGCTTTTGATCGTCGCCCTGTGGAACCTGATCAATCTCGGCCTTGCCGGTGCCGCACTCGGCGCCATTGCCGAGCGCCGCGAGCTGCGCCGCAACCAGCGCCTGCCGGTCAAGCGGCATGCGCTGATGCATATCGACGATATCATCCACCATGTCATCATCCAGGATGCCTCCAGCGGTGGCGTCTCCATCGAATTCGTCGACAAGGAGCCTCGGCTAGACCTCGTCAACCCGACGACGGCCAGGATCGAGGTGCGCCGCGGCGGCCAGACGGTGACGTTCAACGTCATCTACCGTTCCCGCCGGATACTCGACAAGGCGGCGATCTGCGGTTTCGCCTATGCCGAGCGCACGCCCGAAACGGTGATGGCCATCGCCGAGCTGATGTATTCCGACCAGTCGGTGCTGCAGGATCGTCTCGTTCGCCGCCAGATCCGCAAGAACTTCTTCTGGGGCACCAGCCGGTTCGCGCTCTGGAGCCTGACGGAATCGCTGCGCGCCATCCGCTACAGCGCCGGCCTGATCCGCGAAACCGTCGTCCAATCCTTCGAGGATGCGCCGATGGTGCTCAACGACAACAAGATCGTCCAGGTGCCTCTGCCCGTCAAAACGGCCGAAATCGGCCCGGTTCTCAAGGGAGAGCAGCTCTATGGCTAAGCTTTTTCGCGTCCAAAGCGCCCATCTCGCTGTCGGCCTGTCGGTTGCCCTGCTCGTGGCGCAGACGTTGCCTGTGTCTGCGCAGAGCCTTCTGGATGCAGCCCCCACCGTTCCCCGCATGGTGTCCGGCGAAAGCGAGAGCATTCTGTCGACCCGTCCGGCACCGGTGGCAGCCGCTGCTGTTCAGGTAAACCGCCCGGTTCCGTTCGAACAGGCGCTGCCGGCCTATCGCCTGTCCGGCGAAGACGATGTTGTGCGGTTGAGCTTCAATCTCTCGCCGGAGCAGGCCGCAAGCGGCGGCCAGCTGGCGCTTGCCTATCGCAATGCCGTTTCGGTCTTGCCGGATAGCTCGGTGATGGCGGTCGAAATCAACGGCAAGGCCGCCGGCACGTTCCCGATCGCCTCGCCGAACGGCTTCAAGACGGAGGCGCTGAAGATCGGTGCCGATTTCCTGAAGCCGGGCCGCAATCAGGTGCTGCTCAGGGCGCGGCAATTCCACCGGGTCGACTGTTCGCTGGAAGCAACCTATGAACTCTGGAGCGAGCTCGATCCCGCAGCCAGCGGCTTCATTGCCGCCAAAAGCCAGGGCTTCCGCTCGTTCGACGATCTGCTGACCATCGCCCGGACCGATGCCGCCGTGACCGATATCCGGCTGATTCTGCCACGGACGGCGACGGCAGAGATGCTCAACGACGCAGCCCCGGTGCTGCAGACGCTGGCGCTGTTTCTCAATCGCGACGATCTGGCCGTGACCGTCGGCGAAAAGCCCGGTACCGGGCCGGGCATCGATCTCTATGTCTCGACCGACAAGACCCGCGCGCAGACGCAGAATGCCGATGTCCCAATCATGCCCTATGGCTTTTCCGTCCGCAGTGCCGGTGAGGCCGGCCGCGCCGTGGTCGGCTTGCGCGGTGCCACGCGCGCCGAGATGAGCGGCCAGCTGCTGGAGGCTATTCGCGGTCCGCTGAAGGAGAGCCTCGACAGCGGCATCTTTTCCAGCCGGTCGGGAACGATCCTTGCCGATGCGTCGAGCCGCTATACGCTGGCCGATACCGGCTACGAGACCCGCGTCTTTTCCGGCCGCCTGTCGCGCACCGGCTTCAACATGGTCATGCCCGCCGACTTCTATCCGGCCGACTATGCGACGATCGGCCTGAAGCTGCATGCCGCCACGTCGCCGGGCCTGAAACATACGGCGCAGTTCCTCGTCCGGGTCAACGATCTCGTCGTCACCAGCTATCCCTTCCGCAATGCCGAGGGCGAGCAGTTCGACGGCAAGCTGATCGAGCTGCCGTTGCGTGCGTTTCGTCCGGGCAACAACAAGGTCGAGCTTCTGGCCGAGCTGCCGGTCGAAGCCGACGAGACCTGCGCACCCGAGGCCCGTGACGACACCCGGCCGCGCTTCATCCTCCTGCAGGATACCGAGATCGAGATCCCGGCGCTCGCCCGTATCGGCCGCCTGCCGGATATCGGCGCCTTTGCCGGCACCGCCTATCCCTATGCCGACGGCAAGCCGTTCGACATCATCATCGAGCGTCCGGACGCCCAGTCCGCAGGTGCCGCCCTGACCATGCTTTCCCGCCTGGCGCTGGCCGCCCGCAATCCGCTCAGTGCCGATTTTCACTTGGGTGCCGCCAGCACGCCGAGCGACCGCAACGCACTGGTCATCACCACCCAGAATGCTTTTGCCGATCTTGGAAAGGCCGGCAAAAGTGGTTTCCCCCTCGATCTCTTGCAGGCAAATGCGATGGCCGCGCCCATCACGGACGCCGATCTGATGAAAACGGCCGCCATCGGCGATACGGCTTTGGCGGCAGGCGTCGGGGAAACCGGTGGCAACGATTCCAATGCACTGCTGGAGGCCTTCCGGAAATCGACCACGCGTGCCGAGGACGGCCTGTCGGCAACGTCAAAACTGCGGAGCTGGTTTGCCGCCGCGAGTGGACGCTTCGGCAATTGGTTGAACTATCAGGATGGGCAGGGCTCAGCGGCGACACTGAAGGAAGGTCGGTCTCTCCTGACGTTGACGCAGGCCCCGTCGCCCTCCGGCAATGCCGTCTGGACGGTGGTGCACGCGGGCTCGCCCGGCGATATCGCGCTTGGTGTTCGCCGGCTGGTCGAGCCTGCTGTCTGGACGGGGCTGAATGGTGGTTCGGCCGAAATCGAAACCGCGAGTCTTACGGTGAACAGCGTGCCGGCCGGATCGCGGTTCGTCGCCGGCATGACGGATCAGAGCCCCGGCAATATCCGGCGTCTTGCCGCCGCCTGGTTCTCCGACAATTTCCAGTTCTATGTGCTGCTGATCGTCGCTTCGATGGGTGTTTTCGCCGTGTGGCTCGGGTTGGCCATTCCGCGCAAGGGTGTGAGGTCGGATCAATGATCGTGATGAGGAAACACTGGATAGGGTTGCTGGCCGCCTCCACTTTGTTGGTGCCATGCGTCGGCTTTTCGCAGGATTCCGCAGCCCTGCTGACGCAGGCGGCCGGTTCCTTCCGGCTGGTCGACGACGCGATGACGGCTGCTGCGTCCGGACAGGCCGAAACTCCGGCTGCTGCAAGTAGCGATCAGGCGGTAAAGGCGGTGGCGGATGGCAAGGACAGTCCCGATGAGGTCGAACTGGCCGCACTCTATTATTATGCCGAACAGAAGCAGGATGACCGGGTTGCCGCCGAGGCTGCGCGGCTGAGGCTCAAGTTCCCGCAGTTCGAAATGCCGCACGATCTGTTCCTGCCGCAATCGGCACGTGGTGCCGACGAGACCGCACTGTGGCAACTCTACGACAAAAGCGATTTCACCGGTGTCGACGCCGAGATCATCCGCCGCAAGAGCGAGACGCCGGACTGGGCGCCGACCGCCGATTTTGCCGACAAGCTCGCCCGCAAGAAGCAGCGCGTGCTGATGACCGAGGCGGCAAAGGACAAGAACTGGACGGATGTCATCCAGGCCGCAGGCAGCATCGATCCGGCAACGGAAACAGAGCCGGATCTGCTGTGGATGCTGATTGACGCCTATTCCGCTGTTGGCATGAAGCAGCCGTTGGCGGATGTCTATCGCGGTATTCTGCTGCGCGAAGGCGACAAACGCCTGCCCGATACCGTGCTGGTGCCGACGCTGCAAAAGGCCATCCGGGATTTTCCGGCATCCGAGGTTCAGGTTGTCATTCAAAAGCTGGCGGTGACGCCGGCCATGCAGGCAGACCTTCAGCCCGTCGCGTTCGATCTGCTGCGCAAGACGGTCGCCGATTTCAATGCCGATGCAAAGCAGACGGCGCCCTTGCCCGAAGACGGCTTGGCGCTGCTCAAGGCCTCGGTGCCGCCGAAGCCGGACGATATGGCCTTGCTGGGCTGGTATTATCTCAAGATCAAGCAACCGGCCGTGAGCGCGCAATGGTTCGGCAAGGCGCTGGACCTGCAGGCGGATGCTGCCAATGCCAAGGGGCTTTATCTCAGCCTTGCCGCGCAGGGGCTGGAAGAGCAGGCCTATCAGGTGGCTGCCACCCATCTGCAGGATCTGGCCGGCGATCCGGAATTCCTGATGAACGCGCTGTCGCTGCGTTTCGCCAAACCGGACATGGCCGTGATCGACGAGACGATCGTCGCCTCCTATTCGACGACGATCCTGCAGACGCTGAATGCCGATCATGCCGAGATTCTGGCGTGGTACGCCTATAACTCCAAGCAGTACGAGGCTGCTTCCGCCTGGTTCCAGAAGTCCGTCGACTGGAAGGTGGCACCCGCCCGCGTCAAGGGACTGGCTCTCTCCTATCTGCGTCTGTCGCAGAAGCGGGAATTTGTCGGGCTGCAGGAAAAATACGGCACGGCCTATCCGGATATCTGGAGCGAGATCAAGGCGGCGGCTCCGCCGAAGGGCGAGAAGGCCGCTGCCGTCATCAAGCCGCGCGGCGCGATCCAGGCCAATTACTTCCGCAATTTCCAGGCCAAACGCTACAGCGCCTGCATCAACGATCTGAGCGACCTGCAGGCGAGGGGGCAGCTGTCTCCCGATGCAGCCCAGATCGGCGGCTGGTGCTATCTGGGCTTGAGCCGCTTGTCGGAAGCCCGTGCGTCCTTTGCGCAAGGGCTGAATGCCAGCGGCCAGATCCGCGCTGACGCTGCCTACGGCACGGCATTGACGCTCCTGCGCGGCCGCCTGACCGATGATGCCGAAGCGATCCTTACGGCCTATCCGCTCAATGCCGAACGCGACCGGGAAATCCGCGCGGAAATCTACATCCAGCGAGCACGCGCGTCGTTCGATCAGAAACAATACCAGAATACGCTGGATGCCCTGAATGCGCGCGCCAGTCTGGTGGCCGAGCCGTCCGACCTCAGCCAGCTTCGCGGCTGGGCCTATTATCACCTCGGCAACAGGGTCATGGCCAAGCAGGTGTTCCAGCGCCTGAACGACCACCTCTCCGATGCCGGCGTTCGCCGCGGGCTGATGGTGACGAGCCAGTGGGATACGCGCCGATGAACAGGATTTTCCTTGCTCTCGCGGTGATGATGCCGCTTGCTGCCTGCACGACTGTCGATGATCCCTTCCTGCAGACCGGCGCGCTGAAAGCGAATGGTCCGTCTCTGGCGACCGCCGTTTCTGCGGATTATGCGCTGGCGATTGTGCCGGGGATCGGGGCTGCGTCCGTGCGCCAGACCGTGGGCGAAAACCATGTCGAACAGACGATCCTCTATGCCAATGCCACCGACCTTGCCGGCGAAAACGCCCTGACGGTGACGATCGGCAAGGGGGGCAAGAGCATCCGGCGCGCGCCGTCGCAATCCGAGGTCGAGGCGGAAATGCGGGGTGCCCTTTCCGGCGTGCGCATGCGCGTCAGCCCGGTGATCGGCGACAATGCCTATGGCATTTTCGGTTACGCAACAGGGGCCTTGGGCAAAGGTGGCAGTTGCATCTATGCCTGGCAGCAGGCCAGAAACATCACGCCGGATGGCGGGGTTGGCTCCGGCTACGCGGCCCAGATCCGGCTTCGCTATTGCAATCCATCCATGTCGCAGGATCGCATCGCCGTCCTGATGCAGGGGCTGCGGATCAAACCGGTTTCGTCCCAGACATTCCAGACGCTACGCTTTGCAGCGGGTTCGGGGAAAGTATCTGCTACACCGCTGTATATGCCGCAACCCTCTGTGATGGACGTCGCCGTCATGGCCCCGGTGCGCCCTGTGCCGAAACGCATTGTCATTGCGGAGGCTTCATCTGACGCTGTGAAGAGCGACGAGAAAACGATCGTCGGCGCGGTCAAGGTACCGATGCCGGGGGAAGCAGCCGTTCTTGCCGCCACCGATACGGTTCCCGCCGTCGTCGGGCAGACTGTTTCCGGCAAGGCGATCGTCAAGCCGGCGATCATTTTGGCGCCGGCAGCCGTTGCTTCCGCCACGGAGTAAGTAATCGTCTTCAAAGGAAGATGTGATGTTCCTCGGTGACCAGTTCCTGAAGGAAATCGACGACGGTGCGGACGCGGACGAGTTCGCGGGCGCTCTCGTGATAGGTGGTCCAGTAGCCCCGCCGGATGGTCGTTTCCGGCAGGATGCGGATCAGTTCGGGATATTGCCGGGCGATGTAATTGTGCAGGATGCCGATCCCGGCGCTGGAGCGGACGGCCTCGGTCTGGCCGGTGGCGCTGGAGATTTCGAAGGCGGCGTCCCAGCTGCGCATGATCTCGCCGGTGAAATTGAGCGAGGCGGTGAAGATCAGGTCCTCGACATAGCCGATGCGGCGATGGCTTTTCAGGTCCTCGATCGTTTCGGGCGTGCCGTGGGATGTCAGATAGTCCTGCGAAGCGTAGAGCCCTAGCGTGTAGTCCGTCAGTTTCGATGAGATCAGCCGGCCCTGTTCCGGCCGCTCCAGCGTGATGGCGATATCCGCCTCGCGCTGTGACAGCGAAAAGGAGCGTGGCACCGGCACCAGCTGGATGCGCAGTTCGGGAAAACGCGCCGTCAGCCTGCCGAGCCGCGGGGCAAGGAACGACACGCCGAAACCATCCGGCGCCCCGACGCGCACGGTACCGGCGACCGCCGTATCGATCCGGCCGATCTGCGCCTGCGCTGCCAGCATCTCGGTTTCCATCCGCTCGGCCGCATGCAGGAAGATCTCGCCCTCCGCCGTCAGGTCGCAACCATTGGTGCGGCGGATCAACAGCCGCGTCTTCAACGATTCCTCCAGCGCGGTGACGCGCCGGCTCAGCGTCGCGTGATTGAGGCCCAGCCGCTTGGAGGCGGACAGGATCTGGCCGCTGCGCGCGACCGCCAGGAAC
Organism: Pararhizobium polonicum; assembly: GCF_001687365.1. Taxonomy (GTDB): domain Bacteria; phylum Pseudomonadota; class Alphaproteobacteria; order Rhizobiales; family Rhizobiaceae; genus Pararhizobium; species Pararhizobium polonicum. Next base: position 102,564 of record NZ_LGLV01000018.1, on the reverse strand, counting down.
ATGCGGACGTCATCCCAGTTCATTGGTCGGCATTCCTTACTTGGCGCACAGGACGATCGGGTCCACGTCAACAAGATTGAGCGCCTTCACCATGTCGGCAGTCAGCGTTTTGTATTTGAGGAAGTGCGGTGTCTGGATATGGGCTTCGTAATCCTGCCGGTTGGCATAAACTTCAAGGATGCGAACGTTCTCAGGCGCGCCTTTGACCGTGACGGCATGGAGCATGAGGACACCGGGTTCCTTTGCCACCGAGGCTTCGATCTCCTCCCTCAGCAAAGCGATGTAGTCCCCAATCCGGGCCGGATCGATTTCCAGCTCTGCCATCCTGACCATTCTTTCGGCGTCGGCTTTCATCCGCAGGACCTCCTCGATCTCTTGGCAACATCAATTCTTGCACAACGGTTGCTGAATATCGCGCGTTGATTTGTGGATATTGTAGTGCGACACTCCTGCCATAATCAAGATCAGGAGGATCACCCATGTACGAGATCGGTCATTTCATCGGCGGCAAGCGTGTTGCCGGCACCAGCGGCCGTACCGCCAATGTCTTCAATCCGGCAACCGGCGAAGTTCAGGCGACCGTGGCGCTGGCCAGCGACGCGGAAATGGCGGCAGCCGTTGAAAATGCAAAGGCCGCACAGCCGAAATGGGCAGCCACCAACCCGCAGCGCCGCGCCCGCGTCTTCATGAAGTTTGTTCAGCTCCTGAACGACAACATGGACGAGCTGGCCGAGATGCTGTCGCGCGAGCATGGCAAGACCATTGACGACGCCAAGGGCGACGTCATCCGCGGCCTCGAAGTCTGCGAATTCGTCATCGGCATTCCGCATCTTTCCAAGAGCGAGTTCACCGAAGGTGCCGGCCCGAACATCGACATGTATTCGATCCGCCAGGCCGTCGGCATCGGTGCCGGCATTACCCCGTTCAACTTCCCGGCGATGATCCCGATGTGGATGTTTGCCCCGGCGATCGCCTGCGGCAACGCCTTCATCCTCAAGCCATCCGAGCGCGATCCGTCCGTTCCGATCCGCCTGGCCGAACTGATGATCGAGGCTGGTCTTCCGGCCGGCATCCTCAATGTCGTCAACGGCGATAAGAGCGCGGTCGATGCGATCCTGACGCATCCCGATATTTCCGCCGTCTCCTTCGTCGGCTCGACGCCGATCGCCCGTTATGTCTATGGCACGGCTGCGATGAACGGCAAGCGCGCCCAGTGCTTCGGCGGCGCCAAGAACCACATGATCATCATGCCGGATGCCGATCTCGACCAGGCCGCCAACGCCCTGATGGGGGCCGGCTACGGCTCGGCCGGCGAGCGCTGCATGGCGATCTCGGTTGCCGTTCCCGTCGGCAAGGAAACCGCTGACCGCCTGATCGAAAAGCTCACTCCGATGGTCGAATCCTTGCGCATCGGTCCTTACACCGACGAGAAGGCCGACATGGGCCCGGTCGTTACCAAGGAAGCCAAGGAACGTATTCTCGGCCTGATCAACAAGGGTGTCGAAGAAGGCGCGAACCTCGTCGTCGACGGCCGCGATTTCAAGCTGCAGGGCTATGAAAATGGGCATTTCGTCGGCGGTTGCCTGTTCGACAATGTCACGCCGGACATGGACATCTACAAGCAGGAAATCTTCGGTCCGGTTCTCTCCGTTGTTCGCGCCAAGAACTACGAGGAAGCCCTCGATCTGCCGATGAAGCACGAATACGGCAATGGCGTTGCAATCTACACCCGTGACGGTGACGCAGCCCGCGATTTCGCCAGCCGCATTAACATCGGCATGGTCGGCGTCAACGTTCCGATCCCGGTTCCGCTGGCCTACCACTCGTTCGGCGGCTGGAAGTCCTCGTCCTTCGGCGACCTCAACCAGCATGGCACGGACTCGATCAAGTTCTGGACCAAGACCAAGACGATCACCTCGCGCTGGCCGTCCGGCATCAAGGATGGTGCCGAGTTCGTCATGCCGACGATGAAATAACGTCGCCAGTTTCTGTATCCTCCCTGAATTGGGCCTCCTCGCGGAGGCCCTTTTTTTATGGCAGTCACCTCGGCGCGGTTGACGCGCGGAGGGGGCCGTCTAAGACTTCCGGCGTGGATGAATATCGGGGGCCGAATATCGGGGGATGGCCGGCCGTTTCTTCAAGTGCATCGAATGGATATGGAAGAGGGGCAACTATGAGCATGACCGAAACGGCGCCACTGCCGGCGGCATCACAGGAATTTCACCGGCTGTCGTTTACCGGAAAGGCCACGGAATATTTCGGCATCTGGATCGTCAACATCCTTTTGACGATCATTACGCTCGGCATCTATTCGGCCTGGGCGAAGGTGCGGCGCAACCGCTATTTCTATGGCAACACGATGCTGCTCGGCCGCGCCTTCGAATATCATGCCCGGGGCAAGCAGATCTTCATCGGCCGTCTGATCGTCTTTGCCTATCTCGTCGTCTACAATATTCTGCTGGCGGCATTGCCGATTGCGGGCATCGTTTTGGCCGTTATTCTTTTCTTCTTCTTTCCGTGGCTGATCATGCGCGGTCTGCGCTTCGGTGCCCGGGTGACAAGCTATCGCAACGTTCGCTTCGATTTCGTCGGCAAGATGGGCGGCGCCTTTATCGCTTTTATGGCCGGTCCGGTGATGGCCGTTCTGTCGCTCGGCATTCTCGCGCCGCTCGCCAGCCGCTGGATGTATCGCTATATGGGCAACAATCTGCGCTATGGCGGCCGGGCATTCACAACGGATCCAGCGTTGGGACCAATCTACAAGACCTGGTTCTTTTCGGCACTGATTGTCATTCTCGGATTGCTGATCATTGTTGTCGCAGCATTTGCCAATCTGTCCCTGATCATCGCGCTGATCGACAATCCGGAGGCGATCCCGCCTGAGCTCAGGACATCCTTGGTCTTCCTGGGAGTATTCGGTTATCTGGCCGTGCTGCTTTCCTTCGGCATCGCCGCGCTGTTCTACCGCGCCGGCGTGCGCAACATTGCCTGGTCGTCGGCGCACTTCGATGGCAAACACGCATTGAAGAGCGACCTGCCGCGGTTCGGCTATGTCTGGATCGCGGTGTCGAATGTGATCGTCACAGTCTTGACGCTTGGCCTGATGCGCCCCTGGGCGGCGGTTCGCATGGCACGGTATGTCTATGAGCATACGGCCGTCCGCTTTGACGGCGATGTCGGGGAAATTCTTGCGACGGTTCAGCAGGAGGGCTCAGCCGTCGGCGCGGAGTTCATGGAATTCGAGGGCTTCGATTTTGGCTTCTGACGAAAAGCCGATTTGCCGTGGCGACTGGCATCCGCGCGATTCCAGCCGCTCGGTTGCGGCGCGCCTCGTCGAAAGGGATGGGCGGATTGAGGCCGTCGCCGAAGATGGCGCGGCGCTCGCATCGGCCGTCTTCTCCGCTCTCGATATATCGGCGCGGGTCGGCTCGATCCCGCGCCGCATCACGTTTCCCGATGGTTCGCTGTTCGAAACCACGGACAACGATGCGATCGACAGCTTTCAAAGCGCCAACGGGCGCAAGAGGGCAGGGTTTGTCCACAGCCTCGAGCGGTTTCATCCGCGCCTGCTGGTCTTCGTCGCGGCGGTTTTCCTGCTGTCCGGCCTAGTCTACCGGTTTGCGCTGCCGGTGCTGGTCGAGATTGCCGTCGCCGTCACCCCTCCGGTGGTGCCGAAGCTGATGTCGATCAGCACGCTGGAAACGCTGGACCGCACCGTGCTTGACGAGACGGGGCTGGACGAGGCGCAGACGCGCGCGATTTCCGATGGTTTTGCCCGCATCGCGGCACAGTCTGTCAGCGGTGCCACCGCGTATACGTTGAATTTCCGGAAGGGCGGGGCGATCGGTCCGAACGCCTTTGCGCTGCCGGACGGTACGCTGATCATCACCGATGAACTGGTCGAACTCGCCGGCGGCGATACCGAGATGCTGATCGGCGTGCTGGCGCACGAGATCGGCCATGTCGAGCTGGAGCACAGCCTGCGGCAGATCTATCGCGCCGCCGGCATGGCTGGTCTGATCATGCTGATTGCCGGTGACGTGGGCGACAGTGTCGAGGATCTGCTGGTCCAGGGCGGCGGGCTTGCTGCACTCTCCTATTCCAGATCGGCGGAAAGCGCTGCCGACCGGCGTTCGGTCGAGTTGATGGAAAAGGCCGGATACGATCCTGCCGCCATTGCGCGTTTCTTTGAGGCTATCGAGAAAAAGCTCGGCGATACATCGGGCACGTCTATTTTTTCCACGCATCCGGGGACCCCGGAGCGCAAGACGGCGATTCTCGAATACGAAGCGGAGCTGCGCCAGAAGCAGGCGCCGAATAACTAGAGCATCGACCGCAGACTATAACATGACTTGTGATTTCAACTTTTTCCCGTTTGAAGGGTAGACAGCCCGCAAGAAGCTGATCATGATCACGTTCAGATGATTTTCTGCTTTTTGGAATTGTTCCAAACTAGGATCCGTCCTATATGGGAAGCAGAATGTGAGGCAGACGGTAGATTCGCCGCATGCCCGCGATTTCTTGAGTGCCGCTATGGCTCATAGGTTCAGCCGAACCGAGGGGCGCCGAAAGTTCGAAGCCTGGAGTAAATAATGCGCCTGACGAAGCAAACGAACTACGCAGTCCGCATGCTCATGTATTGCGCCGCCAATGACGGCCATCTCAGCCGCATCCCGGAAATTGCGAAGGCCTATGGAGTGTCGGAGCTCTTCCTTTTCAAGATCCTGCAGCCGCTCAACAAGGCTGGCCTGGTCGAGACGGTTCGCGGCCGCAATGGTGGCGTGCGCCTGCCCAAGCCGGCAGCCGAGATCAGCCTCTTCGATATCGTCAAGGTTACCGAGGACAGCTTTGCCATGGCGGAGTGCTTCGAGGCTGGCGAGATCGATTGCCCGCTCGTCGACAGCTGTGGTCTGAACTCGGCGTTGCGCAAGGCGCTGAATGCCTTCTTCGAAGTGCTGCAGCAATATTCGATCGACGACCTGGTGAAGGCCCGGCCGCAGATCAACTTCCTGCTTGGCCTCGACCAGATCACGCACCCGAAGACAGCCGCTGCCTGATTTGATCGGCAGCGTGAACATCAGGAGCCCGGTTCGTCCGGGCTTTTTGCTGTCCATGATTTCGTCACATATTCCCGCAGGATGAATTCGATGGCGGTCGGATCGAGCTCCGCCTTGTCGATGCGGAAATCGACGCCGTATTCCTCGAAGGTCTGGAAATAGGGATCGGCGAGCGATGCGGAAATCACCCCGATCGGGCCGATGAAACCGTGTTGGCGCAGGGCGGGCACGGTTTCGCGAAAATCCGCGTGGGGCTGCAGGCGATTGTCCATCAGCACCATGGAAACCGGTTTTCCGGATGTGATGAAATCGAGCGCGGCATCGATCGTTTCACAGTAGTGCAGATGGATATCGGCGCTTGAGACCTTTTTCATCACGCTGCGCATGATCAGGTTCTCGGCCGGGTCGTCGTCAACGAGCAGGATGTGGATGGGCTGCGTCATGACCCGCCTGTTCCGTCTGGTGGACTGGCTGCCGATGACGGCGCGGAGCTGCGCCGGGCCATGGCGATCGGTTTCGGCTCGGGTGTCATTGTATGATCTGCTCCCGTATCGCCTTGGCCACCATCTGGGTTCTGTTGACGACGTCGAGCTTCTTCAGGATGGTCGCGGTGTGCGAGTTGACCGTGTGCTCGGAGACGGAGACGATCAGCGCGATCTCGCTTGCGGTTTTGCCGTGTGAGATCCAGCGCAATATTTCCGTCTCTCGCGGCGTCAGACCCAGCCCCGCCTTGTTGGACAGGACCAGCCGGTAGAAATAATCGAAAGCACAAACGGCATCGTAGCAGAGCGCGAAATGCGCCGGCTGATCCATGTCCTCGCCGTCGCCCAGAAACAGCACGGCATAACGCGCGCCAGTGATGCCGGTCACCGGCACGCACACCAGCATCTCGAAGCCCAGCTGATCGAGAAGATTGCCGCCATTGCCGAGATGCGGATCGTCGGCCTTCCAGATGGAGGGAATGGATGAGGTGTGGAGGCTTTTGAAAACGACGGAATCGCCAAAACGATGACGCTTGTCGTATTCTTCCGCCAATCCGGAGGGGAGGTCGTGCAGGGCCAGCCGGTTCGTCAGCATGCAGGCATCGCCCTCGTTTCCGAGTTGCAGGATGCCGAAATGGTCGAAACCATAGCGGAGCGCCATCATATGGAAAATTCGAAAGAAATCGACCCGATTGAGAGCTTTCTCCAAATCGCTGTCGGATTGGTATCGCCGGTGGTTTTTCAGAAGAGTTGCCACGACGCGGCCGTCCCCCAGGTATCCCGCGACCACCAGTTTAACGTGCGATTCGCCATAAGCAACCGGCATCTCAACCGGAAAGGGGGATTGCCGGCAGTTTTGAACTGCTGAATTCGAGCCGGGAAGGGGGTGGCGAGAGGGAGGACCGCTTACAACCACTTTCATCTATCCCCGCCTGGCAGATAAAAGCCTGACAGTCCTCCCCGCCCCGCACATGGCTTATGCCACGGCACGCAACCTGCCGCTATCCGTGCAATTTGGGATTGACTTTTTGCGTGCGCGCGAAGTGATTCGATTGACGGCTTTCGAGGGAGAAAGTCGTGGATAGCGCCGCCTCCGTCGCATTCGGAGAATTTTTCCAATTGGACAAATTTTTTGGGATGCTTATTGCAATGCCGTCGCAAATGTCGTTCCATCCGGCCTTGACCGGAAACAATGGCTTCTGCGTCAGAAAAATACGAGAACAAGAACAAAGCTGGGAAGCAAACTCATGAAAAAGCTCTCTACTCTCCTTGCTGCAACCGCGATCGCCACTTTGATGGCCGGTTCTGCATGGTCGAAGACATTGGTTTATTGCTCCGAAGCCTCACCGGAAGGTTTCGACCCGGGCCTCTACACGGGTGGCCAGACATTCGATGCTTCGTCGCGCACGGTGTACAACCGGCTCGTCGAATTCAAGCATGGCGGGACGGAACTCGAGCCTGGCCTCGCGGAAAGCTATGAAGTTTCCGCTGACGGCACCGAATACACCTTCAAGCTGCGCCCGGGCGTCAAGTTCCAGACCACCGACTATTTCACACCGACGCGCGACTTCAACGCCGACGACGTGATCTTCTCGTTCGAGCGCCAGTACAAGGCTGACAATCCCTGGAACAAGTATGTTGCCGGCGCCTCCTGGGAATATTTCTCCGGCATGGGCTTCCCGGACCTGATCCAGTCGATCACCAAGGTCGACGACCTGACCGTCAAGTTCAAGCTGAAGCAGGCTGAAGCGCCGTTCATCGCCAACCTCGGCATGGATTTCGCCTCGATCCTCTCGAAGGAATATGCCGACAAGCTTGCTGCCGATGGCAAGATGGAGCTGATGAACCAGCAGCCGCTCGGCACCGGTCCGTTCACCTTCGTCGCCTACCAGACGGACGCCGCGATTCGCTACAAGGCCAACCCGGACTACTGGGCCGGCAAGGAAAAGATCGACGACCTCGTCTTCGCCATCACCACCGATGCCGCAATCCGCGCGCAGAAGCTGAAGGCCGGCGAATGCCATGTCATGGCCTATCCGAACGCAGCCGACGTTGCCGAGTTGAAGAAGGACGAGAACCTGACGATTCTCGAGCAGGAAGGCCTCAACGTCTCCTACCTCGCCTACAACACGCTGGTTGCTCCGTTCGACAAGGTTGAAGTCCGCAAGGCGCTCAACATGGCCGTCAACAAGCAGGCCATCGTCGATGCCGTGTTCCAGGGAGCCGCAACGGTTGCCAAGAACCCGATCCCGCCGACGATGTGGTCGTATAACGACAAGGTCGAGGACGACAAGTACGATCCGGCAGCGGCCAAGAAGATGCTTGAAGACGCTGGCGTCAAGGATCTCAAGATGAAGATCTGGGCCATGCCGGTTGCCCGTCCGTACATGCTGAACGCCCGCCGCGCGGCAGAACTGATGCAGGCCGATCTGGCCGCCATCGGTGTAACGGTGGAAATCGTCTCCTACGAATGGGCCGAGTACCTGAAGCTTTCGTCCGCCAAGGACCGCGACGGCGCGGCCATCCTCGGCTGGACCGGCGACAATGGCGATCCGGACAACTTCCTCGACACCCTGCTCGGTTGCGACGCTGTCGGCGGCAACAACCGCGCTCAGTGGTGCAACAAGGAGTTCGACGATCTGATGACCAAGGCAAAGGCAACTGCCGACGTCGCGGAGCGCACGAAATTCTATGAAGAGGCCCAGGTCATCTTCAAGAAGGAAGCACCGTGGAACACGCTGGACCACTCGCTCGTTTTCGTTCCGCTGAACAAGAAGGTCACCGGCTTCGTCATGGACCCGCTTGGTATTCACCGCTTCAACGGCGTTGATATTGCTGAATAATCCTTCCGTATGACCTATGCCCGCCGCAACCGCGGTGGCGGTTTCCGGCGGCTCGAATTCCTCGAGCCGCCGGTTTTACAATCGGACTAAACGCCCATGTTGCGCTTTATTTTCGGACGGTTGGCCGTCCTCATCCCCACTTTCATCGGGGTTTCCATTATCGCCTTCTCGTTCATCCGCCTGTTGCCCGGTGATCCGGTCATGCTGATGTCGGGCGAACGCGTGATGGCACCCGAGCGTCATGCCCAGATCATGACCGACCTCGGCCTCGACCGGCCGATCTACATTCAGTATTTCGACTATCTCGTGAACCTGCTGCACGGCGATTTCGGAAGCTCGATCGTGACCAAACGGGCCGTGCTGACCGATTTCCTGCAATTGTTTCCGGCAACCGTCGAGCTGTCGCTCTGTGCCATCATTCTGGCCGTCGCCCTCGGGGTTCCGGCCGGCGTTCTGGCGGCCGTCAAGCGCGGCACCTGGCTTGACCAGTCGCTGATGGGAACGGCGCTGATCGGTTACTCCATGCCGATCTTCTGGTGGGGCCTGCTGCTCGTCATCTTCTTTTCCGGCTATCTCGGCTGGACGCCCGTCTCGGGCCGCATCTCGCTGATGTATTTCTTCCCGCAGGTCACCGGCTTCATGCTGATCGACAGCCTGATCTCGGGGCAGGCGGGCGCTTTCAAGTCGGCGGTCACCTATCTGATCCTGCCGACAATCGTGCTGGCGACCATTCCGCTCGCCGTGATTGCCCGCCAGACACGCTCCGCCATGCTGGAAGTGCTCGGCGAGGACTATGTCCGCACCGCTCGCTCGAAGGGCCTGTCGCCGTTTAGGGTGATCGGCGTGCATGCGCTGCGCAACGCGCTGATCCCGGTCATCACCACCATCGGGCTTCAGGTCGGGGTGCTGCTTGCCGGAGCGATCCTGACCGAAACGATCTTCTCCTGGCCGGGCATCGGCAAGTGGATGGTCGATTCCGTCTTCAAGCGCGACTATCAGGTCGTGCAGGGCGGGCTGATGCTGATCGCCGCCGTGATCATGATCGTCAACCTCATCGTTGATGTGCTTTACGGCTTCATCAATCCGCGTATCCGGCACTAGGAGGGTCTGATGGCTGTCGCCGAAATCAAAACGATCACGCCGCCGACCGGTCTCGCCGAGTTCTGGTTCTATTTCTCCCGTAACAAGGGCGCGGTGATCGGCCTTGTGATCTTCACGATCATTCTGCTGCTGGCAATCTTTGCGCCGCTCGTCACGCCGCATAGCCCAAGCATCCAGAACCGCGATGTTCTGCTGCTGCCGCCGGCGCTCGCGACCGGTGGGCAATGGACCTATTTTCTGGGCACCGATGCCGTCGGCCGCGATATCCTGTCCCGCCTGATCTATGGCGCGCGTTTCTCGCTGTTCATCGGCCTCGTAGTGGTGACGATCTCGGTCATCTCCGGCGTGCTCGTCGGCCTGATCGCCGGCTATTTCCGTGGCCGCACCGATACGATCATCATGCGCGTCATGGATATCATCCTGGCCTTTCCGTCGCTGCTTCTGGCCCTTGTGCTGGTGGCTGTTCTCGGGCCGGGGCTGGTCAATGCGATGATTGCGATCTCGCTCGTCAACCTGCCGCATTTCGTCCGCCTGACGCGCGCCGCTGTGATGACCGAGCGCACCAAGGATTATGTCATCGCCTCCCGGGTCGCCGGTGCCGGCACCCTGCGCCTGATGTTCCTGACCATCCTGCCCAATTGCCTCGCACCGCTGATCGTCCAGGCAACGCTCGCCTTTTCGGCAGCGATCCTCGATGCGGCCGCCCTCGGGTTTCTCGGTATGGGCGCCCAGCCGCCGACGCCGGAATGGGGCACGATGCTGGCCGAAGCGCGTGAATTCATCCAGCGCGCCTGGTGGGTCGTGACCTTCCCCGGCCTTGCCATTCTCATCACCGTTCTGGCCATCAATCTGATGGGTGACGGCCTGCGCGATGCGCTTGATCCCAAGTTGAAGAGGTCATGATGTCCCTTTTCGAAATCGAAAATCTGGTCGTCGAATTCCAGACGGCTGCCGGTCCCTTCCGGGCCGTCGACGGCGTATCGATGAAAGTTGACGCAGGCGAGGTCCTGGCGATCGTCGGCGAGTCCGGCTCCGGCAAGTCGGTCTCCATGCTGGCCGCCATGGGCCTGTTGCCGTGGACGGCGAAGGTGACCGCCGACAAGCTGCAGTTCAACGGCATCGATCTTCTCGGCCTGTCGCCGTCCGATCGCCGCAAGATCGTCGGCAAGGACATTGCCATGATCTTCCAGGAGCCGGTCGCCAGCCTCAATCCCTGCTTCACGGTGGGATTCCAGATCGAGGAAGTGCTGCGCATTCATCTGGGCCTCGACAAGAAAGCCCGCCGGGCGCGCGCCATCGAGCTGTTCGATCTGGTCGGCATTCCCAACCCGGCCGACCGGCTCGGCCATTTCCCGCACCAGATGTCGGGCGGCCAGTGCCAGCGCGTGATGATCGCGATTGCGCTCTCGTGCAATCCGAAGCTCCTGATCGCCGACGAGCCGACCACCGCGCTCGACGTCACCATCCAGAAACAGATCCTCGATCTGTTGATGCGGCTGCAGGCCGAACATGGCATGGGCCTGATCATCATCACCCACAATATGGGCGTGGTGGCGGAAACAGCCGACCGCGTCATCGTCCAGTACAAGGGCCGCAAGATCGAGGAGGCGGACGTGCTGTCGCTGTTCGAAGCCCCGAAGAGCGAATATACCCGCGCGCTGCTTTCGGCCCTTCCTGACAACGCCACCGGCGACCGTCTGCCGACGATCGCGCAATTCCTCAGCGACGACCAGATCTTTGCAGGAGCTGTTCGATGACCCCCGTTCTCGAAGCCAGAAACCTCGTCCGCGATTATCACATTCCGGGCAGCCTTCTGAAAAAAGGCAAGACCGTTCACGCCGTCAAGGGCGTGAGCTTCTCGGTCGAGCAGGGCAAGACGCTTGCCATCGTCGGTGAAAGCGGTTGCGGAAAGTCGACCCTTGCCCGTATCGTCACCATGATCGACCCGGCAACCTCGGGCGACATGCTGGTCGATGGGGTCAAGGTCGATATCGCCCGGGAGCGGCTGACGCCGGAAATGCGCCAGAAGGTGCAGATCGTTTTCCAGAACCCCTACGGCACGCTCAACCCGCGCAAGAAGATCGGTGAAATCCTCACCGAACCGCTGATCATCAACACGAAGATGAAGGCGGACGACCGGCGCGACAAGGCGATGGCCATGCTGAAGAAGGTCGGACTCGAGGAAAAGCATTACGGCCGCTATCCGCACATGTTTTCCGGCGGCCAGCGCCAGCGTGTGGCGATTGCCCGTGCGCTGATGCTCAACCCGCGGCTCCTGGTGCTGGACGAGCCGGTTTCGGCGCTCGACCTGTCGGTGCAGGCCCAGGTGCTCAACCTGCTCGCCGATCTGCAGGACGAGTTCCAGCTGACCTATGTCTTCATCAGCCATGACCTGTCGGTGGTGCGCTACATCGCCGATGACGTGATGGTGATGTATTACGGCGAGGCCGTCGAATATGGCAGCCGCGAAGAGGTCTTCAGCGATCCCAAGCACAGCTACACCAAGACGCTTTTTGCTGCGACGCCCCGCGCCGATGTCGAAAGCATCAAGGCGCGCCTCGCCCGGAAAAATGCGGCCTGATAGGTGCGCGTTTGTCGCAATGACGGTTTCGCTGATCGGAAATCTGCGATAAAGCGCCAGCGTTACAGCAATTCACATGCGGCCTGCCGCACTTTACGAGGAATATGAAAATGGACATCAAACGCTTCGAAACCGGTCCGCGCATGAGCCAGGCTGTCGTTCACAACGGTACGGTCTATCTCGCAGGCCAGGTTGGTGAGGCTGGCTCCGATGTTGCCGAGCAGACCAAGCAGGCACTCGCATCCGTCGATCGCCTGCTGGCGCAGGCTGGCACCGACAAGTCGCGTATCCTGTCGGCAACCGTCTGGCTGGCCGACATGGTCGACTTCCCGAAGATGAACGCCGTCTGGGATGCCTGGGCCTCGCAGGGCAACACGCCGGCCCGCGCGACCGGCGAAGCCAAGCTGGCAACCCCGGAATACCTCGTCGAAGTCATCGTCATCGCCGCTCTCTGACGACAGCGATGGATTGAGGAAAGGCCGGCGCTTTCAACAGGCGCCGGCTTTTCCGTTTCTGGGCGCCGGTGGCCGATGCGCGCGGTACCGGTCTCGGCATGTCGTGCATCCGTTTGATCGTGCTCCGCCCGGCTTGCGCCGCCGTGGCGATGTTTGGAACCGCAATTCTCAGTCAGCCAATCACCAGCAGCGTCTTGCTGATCGCCTCCATCGCGTTGTGACAGTGATCCGTCGCGATTGGATATTGGATCACCCCGGCCGGTCTCGAATGTTTCTCGATTTTTGAGACGAATGGACGGAACAATCCCGTCAACTCTGCGTTAGTCGATGCATCCTTTCGGGATGTTCTCCAACGCAAAAGGAATGTGCCATGCTATACTGGTTGCCAAGGCTATGCCTGTTCCTGTTCATTGGTGCGGTTGTGGGGCTCGGTATTCTCCCTGCAACGTCGGAAGACATTGCCAATACTTTGATCGTCGTGAGCGTGGGTCTCGGCCTGTTCTCCCTGACACTCCATGTCTTTCCTCCGGAACGATATTGATCTGTCCTGCGAAAAGCAGGTTGCATAACCTTTTTATTTCTGGCGAGCGCTGCACAGCCTGCGGCGCGAGCCATGTATAGAATACGTATAGAAATGGAAATCCGATTTCATTCTGCCTGAAATTGCGTTTCGCCGCGCATGCCCGTCATGTGCCAGCGCCTGTGTTGGTTCTGACGGGCGTTGCCGCCCCGGGAACCATTTCCGTAAGCCGCGAGTTAATAAGCATTATGCCGGCAGGGTCTCGCTCCGGCATTTTCCGTACATTGTTATTCGTCCGCCCGGTGGAGACCGCACGGGAGGGGCCATATGGAGAGACGGAAGATGAGGGCTGCCTTGCCGGGGAGTGGGATTTTCAGGACGCAACAGCAGGCGGAGGCAGAAGCACGGGTGGCCGCAGCGGACATTCCGGAAACCTCGCCGAAAACGGGGCTCGACCTGGTGGTCGCCTGGAGCATCGTCGGAACGTTCGTCATTCTCGCATCAACGGCCATCTATATGATGGAGGCGATCCTGATGCCGGTAACCCTTGCCATCGTCATCGGCATGGTGCTGGGACTTGCCGCCGATCGGCTGGCGCAATTCGGCGTGCCGCCGGTTCTTGGCGGGCTGCTTCTCGCAATCGTTTTTGTTGTCGGTCTCTTCTTCCTGATCAATGCGCTGATCGAGCCTCTGACATCGCTGGCGGGGCAAGCCCCCGGCATGCTGGAACGCGCCATCGCGCGCGTCCTTCCCTATATCCAGCGGTTCGAATGGGCGAAGACGGCGATTGCCGGCACCGATGAAAAAGCCGTGACCGATGTTGCCATCCAGAATGCCGGCGCCATGCTCGGCCTCGTCGCATCGGGGGTCACGCCGGCCTTCGTCCAGACGCTGATTTTCCTCGCGGCACTCGGGCTTTTTCTCGTCGGACGCGCGCACCTGCGCAAGACGATCATCCTTGCCTTTGCGACGCGCGACCGCCGGCTGGCCGCGATCCGCATCATGAACGCCACGGAAAATGCCGTGGGGTTCTATTTTTCGACGGCAAGCATCATTTACATGATCCTCGGCACGATCACGGCGGTGATCGCCTTTGCCGGCGGTTTGACGGCGGCCCCGCTCTGGGGGCTGTTCGCCTTCGTGTCCAGCTTCATCCCCTATCTTGGCGTCACGGTCATGACGGTCGCACTTCTGTGCGGGGGGCTGATGACCCATGATGCCCTGCTGCTGGCGATCGTGCCCGCTGCGGCATTCTTCGTGCTGCATCTGGTGATGGAAAACCTGGTAACACCGGCGATCCTCGGTCACCGGCTGGAGATCAATCCGTTCCTGATCTTCCTGGCGATCATCTTCTGGACCTGGATGTGGGGCGCCGTCGGCGCCATGCTGGCCCTGCCGCTAGCCCTGATCGCGATGACCATCTTCAACGAGGTCCGCACCCACCCGCCGGAACGGCAATTGCCGGGCTGAGAAAAGGAGGGCTGGTTCGATGCCTTTGCGATCGACCGGCCAGCACCCGCCGGATGAGCCGTCAGGGTTTTCCGGCGCGGGCGTTCTCGTCGAAGAACAGGGCCTGGCTGATCAGCGCCTTGACCATCTCCGGATTGAACGGTTTCGTCACCAGAAAGGCCGGTTCGGGTTTCGTCCCCGTCAGCAGCCGTTCCGGGAAGGCGGTGATGAAGATCACCGGGATCGTCGCGCTTTTCAGGATCTCGTTGACCGCGTCGATGCCCGAGCTGCCGTCGGCAAGTTGAATATCGGCAAGGATCATCTTCGGCGCGGTCTTCTCAAACAGCGTGATGGCCTCGCCGTAGGTTCTGGCCACGCCTGCGACCTTGTGGCCGAGGCTGGTCACCATATCCTCGATATCCATGGCGATCAGCGGTTCATCCTCGATGATCAGGATTTCGGTGGCGACCTGTTTCGAGATGTCTTCGGAAGCTTCGCGCAGCAGCACGGCGGCTTCGACATCGGTGACGCCGAGAATTTCGGCCGCCTCGTCCGGCGTGAAGCCTTCGACCGCGACCAGCAGAAAAGCCTTGCGGGCTGCCGGCGGGATCACCGAAAGGTTTGCCGCCGCCCGCGCTTCCCAGCTGAAGGGCGACGTGGTGTCGGGCAGATCGATGGTGAGCGTATCGAACAGCGTGCAAAACAGCTTGAAAAGATTGACCCGGTCGTTGGCGCCTTGCGGAAAAAGCGTGATATCGGCGATCAACGCTTCCAGCACGGCGGCGACATAGGCGTCACCTGACGCTTGCGATCCGGTCACCGCACGGGAGAAGCGCCGCAGATAGGGAAGATGGGCTGCGATCCGCATGGAAAGTGACATTTGGGACTTCCTTCAGTATGATGGCGCCGAAATTTGCCGGTGCCCGACGCTATCGCGAGTCGAAACATGGCATTGGTTTGAACATGTTTTATGGTCTATGGGAAGTTTCTCGGCGGAACGAATTTTGAGCGGGCGAAAGCGAAACCGTTGAAAGTTCGGAATATCGCAACGTTTTAAGTGTATCAAAAGGACGCGTGGAAGCGTCGCGGCGTGGCGATCGCTGCCGCGGGGTCAGGAGTGAAACTGTCTATGAGCGACATCCCGGAAAATCAGCGGCGCGCCGGTGTGGCGCGCAGGGCAGGTGATGGCATCACGGACCCCAACAACCAGATCGCTTCCAAACTGAAAGCGCTCTACAGCGCCGTCGAGCAGGAACCCATTCCTGATATGTTTCTCGATCTTCTCGAAAAGCTCGACAAGGCCGAACAGGTCGGCAAGCCTCAGATCTGAGCATCATCATCACGCATCCATAAAGACGTGAAAAACGGGCCGAGGCCCGTTTTCCTTGTTATGCGTTGCCGTTGCCGGCCGATCAGCAGGCTGCGGTATAGCGGCGGCCGTAGCGATCGCGGTAGTAGCACTGGCCAGGCTCGCTGGCATTGCCGATCAGGGCGCCGGCGACACCACCGACGGCGGCACCGACAGCGGCGCCGCGGACATTACCAGTCGCCACCCCACCGATGATCGCACCGGATGCTGCGCCGATACCGGCCCCTTTTTCCGTCTGGGAGCAGGCTGCGAGCGGAAGAATAAGCAGTGCTGCGAGGAGGATCTTTTTCATGTCTGGTTCCTTTTCGAGGGACGTGGATGGTCTGGTGGTAAAAGTGGAGGGCCGCTCAGATGCGGCCCATCAGGACGAGGACGAGGAGGATCACGACGACCAGCCCGAGCCCGCCCGAAGGTCCATAGCCCCAGTTGCGGCTGTGGCCCCAGCTCGGGAGCGCACCGACCAGCAACAGGACGAGAACAATCAGGAGAATGGTACCGATCATGATATTTCCTCTTCGGGGGAAGGCCTCTAGCAGGCCACGGGGGTCTGCTGCGGTAACGTCTGTCACGCAATTTTGTTCCAGCGGAGGCAGCTCCCTCTTAAAGCCCGAGCGGTACGGCATTCGCAAAGGGTTCGGCCCGGGTTTCCTTGAGAAAAGCGTTCCTGCGGTCGGCGGTCAGGGGGCCGAACAGCAGGAAGGCACCGATCAACCGGTCGACCTTGTCGCGGGCCTCGGCCATGGGCAGGTGGCCGACCTTGTCGAGGATGACGGTCTGCGCGCGCGGCAGCCGTCCTGAGAGATGGATCTGGTGCGACGGCGGAACGATGGCATCGCGCGCGCCGATGATGTTGAGGATGGGGACGTCGATCAAGGGCAGTTCGTCGATGACCGATGTCTGTGACATCCAGAAGACGAAGGCGGCGATTTCGGCGGCCCGTGATTTCAGCAGGTGCTCGCGAACCTGTTCCATGGCCGCGATCGTTTCGTTCGTCTCCCAGCCGACAGTCTTGTCGAACACGCATTCGAGCGCGCCCCATCGGAAGGTTTCGCGTGTGGCGATCCAGCGGGTGAAAAGCCGGATGAAAAGGTGCCGGCCGAGCAGCGGAAGACGCAGGATGCGGGCCGCCAGCCGCTCCTGTCCCTCAAACCGTCCGCAGGCGAACGCCCCCATCAGAATGACGTTGCTGACGAGATCGGGCCGGTGGCGGGCCAGCAGCAGCGAGACGAAGCCGCCGGTCGAATGACCGATCAAGGTTACCGGCTCGCCATCGAAATCGCGTTCGATCGCCGCGGCATAGGCATTGACGATATCCGCAGTGTTCAGCCCGCGGGAAAGGCCATCCAGCGCCCACGGATTGTGGCCGGGCAGCGGATAGGCGGCAGCGCGCCCTTCGCGCACGATGCCCGGGGTAAAGCAGCTCCAGAACGCCGGTGCCATGACCATGCCGTGGATGAGCACGGTCTTCATGCCGGGATCCTGAGAAAGCCAATGGGGAGGGGGAGGACACAACATTGCCGGCATTCCTTTGATGCGCGTCACCAAGCATGCCTTTGGGAGTTTGGTTGTCTGGGGCAGGCGCGGCCGGTGCGGTCGCGGGTATCCGGGTTCACCAAGTCACGCCAGGCATTCCTTGACGCGCTGTCAGAACGCGATCCGGTGAAAAAGGTTCCCCCAGGGCAACGCTAGAAAAGAGCAACGATGGAACTTCTTGAGCCCCATCGCCGTTGTCTTGGCACGTGAATCTTTGTGCAAGGAGCACGATGATGGAACATATCGCCGCAATCATGATGCTTGTCGGATGCGCCCAGGGCAATATCGAATGCAAGGAATTGCCGGCGCCGGCCGTCGGTTTCGAAACCGCCGAGGAATGCCGGCAGCTGCTGCAGCCGTCGATCAATGATGCCAGAGGCCATTACAGGATCGTCTACGGCACATGCACTGAGATCGATCCGGCCCTGTATCTCGAGGATGCGACCATAACCTGGGATATCACGCCGTCCGACCAGCTGGACGTTCAGGTCACCTTCGATGACCCGGCACTGCCGGTCGTCGTCGCCCAACAGTCCGGTCACAAGGCTGCCTTGAGCAATTGATCGCCGCCCTGGCGAGGTGCATTCAGCGTTTTTACACAGCCCGTCCGGCTGCCGTTTCGGTGCCCGGCCTGAAGCATTGCCGATAAAATTCGGAACAAAAACAGGGGGGCTCCGTTTCCCAAAGGCAATCACGGCCGGCAGAACGCCGGCTTTTCCGCTGTAATGGCGTTATCCAGACTTGCATGAAGGAATACACAATGATCCGCACCCTCTTGGCGACGACAGCGCTTGCCGCGCTTCTGGCCTCCGGCGTTCCAACACCCAGTGCATGGGCGCAGGAGGCCGCCACAAAGGCCGATCCGGCCAAGGCTGCAAGCAGCAATTCGGATCCCTCCAAGCAAGGTCCGGCCGGCTATTCTTCGGCGGCGCCCGAGCAGGTTCTGGCGACGTCGGTTCTCGGGAAAACCGTTTACACCGGGGTCGATGAGCAGGGCGAGGCGATCGGCGATGTCAACGATGTCGTCATCAACGCCAATGGCGGGGCGGAGGCTCTTGTGATCGGCGTCGGCGGCTTCCTTGGCATGGGCGAAAAGGATGTGGCGATCAACTTCGATCGGGTTTCCTGGTCGGATAGGGACGGCCAGCGCATCATCGTCGTTTCCGCCACCAAGGAAGAACTCCAGGCCGCCCCCGAATTCGAGCGGACAGCCATCATGGATGGTGTCGCGGCGACGGTGCCGGAGGATAAAAATGCAGCAGCCCCCTCGGCGGCACCGGTCATAACCGATGAGGCGGCGGAGGCGACAGCGCCCGCCATCGGCACGACCCCCGAGATGACCGATCCGGATATCAAGCCTCCGGTGGATCCCGGCGTGACGGCCGCAACGCCTCCTGATGAAATGCAGCCGGTCGATCCGGCCCTGATCAGTGCCGACAAGCTGATCGGCACGGATGTGAAGGTTGCCGACGATACCAAGGTCGGTGAAATCGGCGACGTCATCCTCAGCAAGGACGGCAAGGTCGAGGCCTATGTCATCGATGTCGGCGGTTTCCTCGGCATCGGGCAGAAGCCGGTTGCCATGAGTGC
This sequence comes from Pararhizobium polonicum, assembly GCF_001687365.1. Lineage (GTDB taxonomy): Bacteria > Pseudomonadota > Alphaproteobacteria > Rhizobiales > Rhizobiaceae > Pararhizobium > Pararhizobium polonicum. The sequence continues at coordinate 83,584 of NZ_LGLV01000018.1, read as the reverse complement.
CGAAAGCGTTGAGGTGATGGCGGATGCGAGCGGCACGATGACCATCTACTCGCCGTTCACCAAGGCGCAACTGGAAAGTCAGGCGGCCTATGACGCGGAGGCCTACAAGGCCAATCCGCGTGGCGTCATTCTGGCCACTCCGGCAAACTAGACCGTTTTTGAAAAACCGGCGCCGAAACAGCGCCGGTTTTTTATGACCTTAATCGGTCTTGCCGGCTGGAAAGCGGGCACAAAAAAAGCGGCTCGGGCCGCTGTTTTTTTGTTCTGCAAGAGTGGGATATGCTCAACGGCGGCCAGGGCCACCGGACGATTTTTCCGTCGCATCCAGTTCGGACAGCAGGTCGGAAAAAGCCTCTTCCGTTGCTGCTGCGCCTTCCGCAAAGTACAGATCGCGCAATGTCCTGCCGATGTGCAGGTTCTTGTCGCGCATCTGGCTCGGCTGGCGGACTACCGTTGCTGCGGACTTCCATAGGTTTGTTGTCGATACGGTCATTTTACTATCTCGCATGAGGTATGTGCCTTCACAACGTTCCCCGGCTTGTTAATGTTCCGCGAGATACGTGGCTTATCCGTGTCAAATCGGGGCAATCTTTCGGCCCGTGGTTAATGAATGGTTTCGTGCGCGGTGGGGTGCCGCAGAGCGCCTTTTTCCGGAACAAAGTTTCTCTTTCAGAGTTTATCCAGCAAAGGAACAAACAAAGGAGAATTTCCGATGCTGTACTACGCTCTCGTCTTCCTCGTTGTCGCCATCATCGCCGGCGTTCTGGGTTTTGGCGGTATTGCCGGCGCTTCTGCGGGTATTGCGCAGATCCTGTTCTTCCTGTTCCTCGCCTTCCTGATTATCTCGCTGGTGGCCGGCCTGATGCGCAGGACCTGATCCCATCCCCAATACGGTGATTGAAAGGGAGTGTTGCGAAAGCAGCGCTCCCTTTTTCGATGTCAAATTTCCAGCAGCGCCGCAATTGGCGCCGCCTTGCCGAACGGGATCGGCTTGGCTATGCATGACCGGAGTATCTCGCAACCGCACACTCCGGAGCCGCGCGAAGCATGAAGTCGCTGGAACTCATCGTTGAACGGATCATCCTGTCGAGCCGCTGGCTCCTGGTGGTCTTCTATCTCGGGCTGGTCGCAGCGCTTGCGCTCTACGCCGTTTCCTTCATCTACAAGTTCTACAAGGTGGCGATCATGGTCTTCACCTATGACGAGGCCGATATGATCCTCGCCATGCTGAGCCTGATCGACGCGGCCCTTGTCGCCAGCCTGATCGTCATGGTGATGATCTCCGGCTACGAGAATTTCGTCAGCCGCTTCGACGAGGCAGACGCCGAGGTCTCGTTTCTCGGCAAGCTCGATTCCGGCAGTCTGAAGATCAAGGTGGCCTCATCGATCGTGGCGATCTCGTCCATTCATCTGTTGCAGATTTTCCTGAATACCCAGCAATATACCAGCGAGCAGCTGATGTGGGCGACGATCATGCACATCGCGTTTGTGGTTTCCGCGCTGATGCTCGGGTTCCTTGAGCAGATCATGAACAGACTGAAGAAATAGACAGACAGAAGAATGGGGAGCCGGGCATGAAGACAGACGTCGTTGTTTTGGGCGCAGGCATCGTTGGCCTGTCGACGGCTATCCACCTCGCACGGCGGGGCAAGTCCGTGGTGCTGCTTGATCGCCGCGGCGCCGGCGAGGAAACCTCCTATGGCAATGCCGGGCTGATCCAGCGTGAAGGCGTGTTTCCCTATGGCTTCCCGCATGATTTCGGCGCGCTGTTTCGCTATGCGCTGAACAATACCATCGATGCGCATTACCATTTCCGGGCGCTGCCCGGGCTCGTCCCGTTCCTGATCCGCTACTGGTGGAACTCCGGCTTCACCCAGCATCAGAACATCGCCTCGATGTATGCGCCGCTGATCGAGAATTCGATCGCCGAACACAGCGACCTGATCGATGCGTCGGGTGCTGGCGACCTTATCCGCAAGGACGGCTGGATGAAGGTCTTTCGCACGGAAGCGGCGCGCGATGCGGCCTATAAGGAGGCTGAAAAGCTCTCGTCGACATTTGGCGTCAATCACCAGAAGCTGTCGAGCAGCGAGCTGAAGGTGATGGAGCCGTCGATCAGGGCGGAGCTCACCGGCGGCCTGCGCTGGACCGATCCCTGGTCGATCCGCGATCCGCACAGCCTCAACAAGGCCTATCTCAGCTATTTCCAGTCGCTCGGCGGCCGTCTCGTCTCCGGTGATGCGGCAACGCTCGAACATATTCTCGAAGGTGCCGGCTGGCGTGTCGCCACGCCCGAAGGTCCGCTGGAGGCCAAGGAAGTCGTCGTCGCACTTGGCCCCTGGGCGGATACGGTCACAAAGAAACTCGGCTATCGTTTCCCGCTTGCCGTCAAGCGCGGCTATCACATGCATTACGGCATGGAGGAGGGGGCGCAGTTGAACAATTGGGTGCTCGATGCCGAGAAGGGCTATTTCCTGGCGCCGATGCTACGCGGCATACGGCTGACGACGGGCGCGGAGTTCGCCAATCGCGACGCGCCGAAGACACCGGTGCAATTGACCCGCGCCGAACGCGTTGCCCGCGAGTTCTTTCCGCTCGCCGAACGCCGCGATGAGGAGCCGTGGATGGGCGCGCGTCCCTGCACGCCGGACATGATGCCGATCATCGGCAAGGCACCGCGGCACGAAGGGCTCTGGTTTGCCTTCGGCCATGCCCATCATGGCATGACCCTTGGTCCGGTCACCGGCCGTGCGCTTGCCGAAAAGATGACCGGCGAAAAGACGGTGATCGATATCAAGCCCTTCAGGCCGGACCGGTTTCTCGCCTGATCAAAGGCGGAGGATGGCGGCGAGAGGGAAAAAACCTCTCGGCCCCCAATCCATCCGCTGCTCTTCCCGATTATTTTTTCCGCGGGCCGGAACAAACGTCACCTTCATCCGTTAAGGCGGTTGGCTGAAGGCGAGGGCTCGGTCTGTTGCGCCATGCGCAACGAATGGAAATGACTGCCGTGGAAAGCGGCAGCGGGAGTGGTATTTCATGCACAAGCAGGTGATAGAGTTCAACGGCGAAGCCGTGGGCGCCCTCATGCCCGAGGATGAGCGGTTTCGTTTCGTCGCGGTCAAGTATGGTGTCTGGAGCCTGGATGGCCGTCTGTTTTCTCGCCCGGTGGAAGCAAAACGGGCGGTGATGATGCTCCTGTCGAAACCCGCCGGGCGGTCGATGCCGGCGGCCAGCTTCTGGGTGCCGGGTGAGGGCGATCCTTCCAAAAGCCAGTTCGGCTGGAACGCGGCCTCTGCCGTTCCTGCGCGCCACAACGAGACCCGCGCCTGACGGCTTGCTATAATCGAACGATCAGTCGTCCCAATCCGCCGGAATGCCGCCATCGGCACCGCTCGTCGCCAGGTCGTTGCGGATGCCGGTCACGCCGGCAATTGCATAGACCAGGACCTCGATCTTGCGCCGTTCCTCAGCGGTATCGACAGCGCCCGTCAGCCAGACCGATCCACGTCTGGCTTTGATATCGACGCCTGACGTTTCGATGGCGCTGTCTTCAAGCGCGTTGGCAATCGTATCCTCAAGCGCGTCGTCGTCGACATCCGCGCCGGTCTCGTCGCCGAAAGGGTCGGGACCGTTCCTGCTCCGGATCGCGGTATTGCGGCTGCGCTCGAATCCGGGATTGCCGCTCTCGTCGAAATTTTCAGTGCCCTGTCCGTAGGAACGGTTGCCAACCTTTGTTTCCGATCCGGGTGTCCCGTCGGCATAGGGCCAGCCTTCGTCGAGGTCGCGTTCCTCGTAATCACGGTAGTCTTCCTCACGGCCGGTCGGCGTCTTGGCGATCATCGTCATATCCTCGTTCTGGCAGGGTCAGAGGGAAACGGATGGCGGGGCGTTTGGTTCACTCGCAAGAGGGGCCGTGCAGATATAAAAAAAGGCGGAGCCGCCGAAGCGGTTCCGCCCTCTGTCGTTGATTCCGCGCAGATCAGTTCTGCGGGGCAGTGCCGGTGGCCGGGGTCTGCGTGTCCGTACCGGTAGCCGGTGTCTGGGTATCGGGGGTCGCAGGCGTTGCGTTCGGCGTCGTCATGGTATTCGGAGTGGCATTGGTGTCCGGCGTCGCCGTGCCTGGGGTCGCGCTGTTGTCGACCGGCGGGGTGGCAGTGTCAGCCGGCGGCGTGGTCGTCTGATCGGTTGTTGCCGGCGGCGTTGCCGTGTCGGTTGTCCTGGTGGGGGACAATTCTGCCGGCAGCCAGACGAGCAATGCCAGAACCAGACCTGCCAGCAGGATGATCAAGATCGGCCAGCGGGAGCGGGCCGAGCGGGGTTCCATGTCGTCCGGCCGTCGCTGGTTAGCCAACGGATCGTTCACCGGAGCACCTGTCACCGGATCGATACGCGGGCCTGCCTGTTCGGCCGGCCATGCTGCAGGATTGACGTTGCGGTTTTCACTGGGTTCAAAACGTTGATTCATGGCGTTCATATCCTTTCGAGAAATGGTGCCTGTGCCAGCAAACGTTGAAGGCAACTGCCCGCTAAACGTCGCTGTTGAGCAAATGTTCCTTGAAAAGACGATTTTCAGACCGAAAAGCAGGCGAATGGCCGCTTTTTTGATCAAGTACGCGCTGGGGCCAGCAGAATGCGTCTCCTTGATCGCATGGTATTCTAGGCGGATGGCAGCTCGGCGATGTCTCCGAACTGCACAAGCAGGCGCGGACTGGTCATGTCGCCGGTCTCTTCGTCGACCTCAACGGCATAGGCCGCGACGCCGGCGAAGCGGCCCGCCATGGCGGCGGCGATCTTCTCGGCGCTGGCGGCATTGGATGCCTGGCGCATCTCTCCCGGTGCCATTCCGCCGCGGACCTTGCGATAGGGAAGAACGATGAATTTCTCGGCCATGATGGGCGCCTTTCAAGGATGTCCGGTGCCGATAAAGCCGGTGGTGGCCGTTCGGTCCGGTGTTCGGCGACATGGCGTCGCCGGAATGGCGCGCGGCCATGCCTCTGCTCATGCTGCGACCTGTAGCATTGATTGCCGAGCGGTGTATCCACAAAGCGCATTCAACGGGTACGCAAATCGCTGTTATGGATGGATCATGGGTTTGATGGGGGTCGTGCAAGGACGATCGGGGGCAGAATGGACGGCCACGTTTTTTCGTGGCAGCGAGAGAGACGTCAATCTGCCCGCCCGGCCCTATTCTAAATCTAATAGCAGCCGCGTCCGGTCCTTGCGGACGACAGCCCTTTCGCAGATTTTTCAGCCAATTGATACCATGATTTTTACAAGCAGGTTTTGATCAGCGCGCCCCGGAATCGGCCCTCGCAACAAAATCGAATAAAACGAAACACACCAATACAAGGACGTGCGGTACCTATTCTCCGAACAGACAGGAGAGCGGCCGTGACGTCGACTTTGCAAATCAACGACCAGAAGGCGATTCTGGTCTTTCTCCCGAACGGCGTAGCGCAGGTTATCGTGTCGAAGCTCATCGAGCATGGATATGCGGCGACGGCCGTGTTTTCGGTGCCGGAACTGTTCGATGCCTTGCGCTCGGACCGGCATTCCCTGGCGGTCACCACCCGGCCGGATATCGATATGGTGCGCAATATCAAATCCATGCCGGTCGTGAACCTGGAGGTGTTTTTCCACACCGTCGTCTCCTCCGGGGGCATGGTGAGCTCTTCAAAGCAGTTTGACGGCAAGGCGTTTCTGCAGCGGATCAAGGCTCTCCATGAACCAAGGGTGGCCAGGGGCGCGATTCTCCATGGCAAGCCGGCAACAGACACCAATTTGAATGCGCGTGCGCGGCAGATGTCTGGATGGTGGACTGCCGCAAGGGCCCTTTTCAGCGGCCGTATGCCCGCCGGCGCAAAGGATTGAGAGGCGGCTTCAGGATCCGGATGAGACCGATGGCGCCGGTAGGCCCGGTACCCGGCAACGGAGACCGGTCCGGAAATGTGGAGCCAGTCTTGGCCAACGGTCACGCAAACACGTCTTCGCGGTCAACCCTTCTTGACCAGTGTCAAATTGCAGCCCTGAGACGGGAGCTGCTTCTGTATGGCGGGTGCCTTTTGATGTTCTGGGCGATTGGTGCGGTATCCTTGAGCGGTTTCGTGATCACGGCTCTCTTCGTCATCGTGGCAACGGGGCAGTTCGTCAAACGGTCCGCGGCCAATCTTCTGGCAAAGTTCGGTAAGCGCTCTGTTCTGGGGCGTTATGGGGCTGGACTGGTTTCGCTCTGCGTCTTCGGTCTGGTGATCGTGCGGGCCTGCTATATCGCGACGGTTCTCGTCGATACCGAGCTTCGAGCGCCAACCGTTCCGCTCATGGCCGTTTCATCGAATGCGATTCCCGGCGCACAATCTTTCCGGCACAATGGGACGGATTGAACAGGCGCGGCTCCTGGTGCCTTCCGGCCGGCCGCAACATATCCCAACATGTTCGAACACAGAATTGCATCACAGTTGATATCCTGCAGCCTGTATCGCCTTGAGGATGTCCCATGCTGCAAACGTGTAATCCAAGCCGGACGCAGGTCCTGCTCTGCCTGCCGGACCCGGACGCCGCCACCGCTCTGACGGCATTCCTCACGGAGTATGGCTTTGCCGTTACCACCATCTGGCGGTTGAGCGAATTGACAGAGGCGGTCACGCTGGGCAGCTACACTGCCGTCGTCACGGTCACGGCCCTGGTTGGCCCGATACGCCGCCTCTCTCCCCTCCCGGTCGTCAATGTCGAGACCTATCTGGATGCGCATATGCTTGCCGGGAGCATTGCCGAGATGGCTGGTACGGCAGCGCGCCAGCAGCGCTTCGAATGAACCTAAATGACATCCGCCCGCTGAAATGAGATAATTTCACCGGCGGTAGAATTTCATCGACAGCAAAGCGATCGATCATGGCATATGAAATGGCAGTCTCCGACCAGACGCATATCCTGATCGTCGAGGACGATCCGGACATCGCCGGCATGCTGGTCGAGCTGATCAAGGGAAACGGCTTTGAGGCCACGTCGGCGGCGAGCGGCAGCGAGATGGATCGATTGCTGGCCCGGCACGCATTCGATCTGATCGTGCTGGACGCGATGCTGCCGGGAGAAGACGGCTTCAGCATCTGCAGGCGGCTGCGCGCGTCGCGGTCTATCCCGATCCTGATGCTGACGGCGCTGCGGGAGGATATCGACCGCATTCTGGGCCTCGAGCTCGGAGCCGACGATTATGTCACCAAGCCGTTCAACTCACGCGAGCTGATGGCACGGATCAAGAGCATCCTGCGCCGGGCATCCTACGCCCAGGAGCCGGAGGAGGATCGGGCGCCGATGACGTTCGCAGGCTGGCGTATCGATCCCAAAAGCCGGCAGCTCCACGACGCCGATGGCGCTCAGGTCTCGATGACAACAGCGGAGTTCGATCTTCTCCTGGCGTTCTGCTCCAACCCCAACAAGGTGCTGACGCGCGAGCAGCTCCTGTCGATGACGCATGCCGGATCGGCCGGCCCGGTCGAGCGCAGCATCGATGCCCATATCAGCCGGGTCCGGCAGAAAATAGAGCCGAACCTCAAGGATCCGACCTTCATCAAGACGGTGCGGCTCGGAGGCTATCTTTTCGCATCCAAAGTCGAGCGCCTGCCTTGAAAACCCTGCGCAGGGCTTCGATCCAGAAGCAGATACTGATCCTGGCGACTGTGCTTGTTGTCCTCGTTTCCGTCATTGCGATGGTGTCCGAGCCGTTCATCTACGGCCGCAACGATCGCGATTTCCGCAATGGGCTGTTTGCAGGGCAGGCGGAGATGGTTCTCGATCATTTCCGGGAGGCGGCATCGACGCAGGAGGAGGATGCCGTTTTAAGCGCTGCGGTGCGTCTGGGGGTGCGGGTGGAAAAGCTCGCTCCCGGCAACGCCGCCGCCGCCCGGGAGAAGATCATCTCTTCCAGCGATCTGGTCGAGCGGATCAAGTCCTTGCTGGCAAGCAGCATCCTGACATCGATCAGGGATACGCTGGCAAGGGAGCCGAAAGCCGATTTTCTGGTTGTCAGGGTCGACGCAGAGCGTGCGCTGATCTTTCACATGCCGGTATTTCCGCCCCGGCTCTGGCTTGCTCCGGCGGTGGCAAGCGGGCTTTTGAAAATCGTCATCCCGCTGCTGCTGCTGGCCGTCTTCAGCAGCTGGCTGATCACCGATCCGCTGACCCGGTTTGCCACCGCGGCAAAACGGGTCAGCGCCGATGACAATACCGACGAGCCCTTCGAGGCGGAAGGCGCATCGGAAATCCGCAGCCTGGCGGAATCGCTGAACGTCATGCGCAACCGGATCCAGAAGATGGCGCGGGATCGTACGATGGTGCTCAGCTCTGTCGGCCATGATCTGCGAACACCGCTGACGCGATTGCGCATGCGCGCCGAGCGGTCCGGCGATCCGGAGCTTCGCCGGCTGATGCTGGCCGATATCGAAACATTGGTCTCCATGATCGACGGCTGCCTGGCCTATTTCAACGATCCGTCTGAGGGGGAAACCGACCGGAAGGTCGATCTTTCCAGCCTGTTGCAGACGATCGCGTCGGATTTTTCGGATACGGGCGTCAACGTGGCCTATAGCGGACCGCGGCGGCTGGCCTATGTCTGCAAACCGCAGGCGCTGACGCGGGCGCTGACGAACCTGATCGACAACGCGTCTCGCTACGCAACGCAGATCGATCTCATCTTGCGCCATCGTGACGATGGCGGGGTTCAGATCAGGGTGGCCGACAACGGCCCCGGCCTGACCGATGAACTCAAGGCAAAGGTTCTGGAGCCGTTTTTCAAGGCGGACGAATCCCGGCAGATCGGACTGAAAGGCGGCTTCGGTCTTGGCCTTCCCATTGCGCAGGGCATCATCAAGAAGGCGCACAGGGGGCAATTCGCGCTGCTGGACGGGGAACCCAACGGTCTGGTCATCGCTATCGATCTTCCGGCTGTTTAGGCCGGTCAACTGACCGGTTTGCACCGCGAACATTTCCAGACATTTCAAAAGACACCGCAACATACCGATCGAATAGAAATGTCTCCAGCAAACCGTGCCGTTCGGCAAAATTCCCGCTGGAGCCCAAGACCCGATGACATTCCGCCCTATCCATGCCGCCCTGATCGCGCTGTCCGCGATCACAGCCGGATGCACGACCGCCGATCCCACCGTCTATGCCGGGCTGGCCTCGGCACCGCAGCTCCAGCCCAACCCCGAAGACAAGAGCGGCCGCGTTCCCTACCGCTACACGAGCAATGTCGATTGGCGGCAGTACGACAAGATCATCATCGATCCGGTGACGATCTATAGCGGCCCGGACAACCAGTTCGTCAAAATGGCCGAAAAAGACAAAGCCGTGCTGGCCAATTACATGCAGGATCGGTTCGCAGAAAAGCTGCGGCCGCGATTTGCAAGCGTCAACAGTGCCAGCCCCGGCACGCTCAGGCTTCATCTGACGCTGACGGGTGCCAAGGATACGACCCCGTTCCTGGGACCGTTCTCGCATCTCGATGTCGGCGGCAACGTCATCAACGCCGCCCAGGCGGTGCGCGGCCGGGAAGGGACGATGGCAGGCTCGGTCAACTACGCCGTCGAAATCTACGATGCCCCGAGCAATCGCCTGCTGTCGGCCTATGTCACCAAGCAATATCCGAACGCCATGAATGCCGGCGCGACCTTCTCCCCCTTGAAGGGCTCCAAGGTCGGCATCGACAAGGGCGCCGATGCGCTGCTGGCGCAGTTCAAATAGGGCGAGCCGAGACCGTCAGCTAAACGACGATAGCTCGAATTTTCCAAGGCAGGCAGCCGTGCCGCCCGCCAACGCCAATAGGCAGGAAGACAGATGATGCGTCCTTTTTTGTCCGGGGTTTTGATCGGATCGGCCTTGCTGCTTGCAGGCTGCGTCGATGACAGGGAGTATTATGAGGGCAGGCCCCGCCATGACGGTGACTTTCGCTGGTATCGCGACTTTGGCGACCGCCGGGCCGATCCGCGATGGAGGGATGGCTGGCGCGACGGCCGCAGGGACTGGGACCGCCCGGACCGCCGGCGCGACAGGGACCGCGACGTTCCGCGCGACCGTTACGGCCGCCCTATCTGGCCAGCCGCTTGGTGAAGACCGGCGTGCCCCACTGCCGTTGAAGGCGTGGGGTGGCCTCGCCGCAGAGCCCGCCATTCTTCCGCAACAAAATGGAACCAGCCGCCTTGTTTTGGTCCGGCTTTTGTCATCGCAGTGCTCACTGCCCCGGTTATTGTCAGGCTCTCTATCAAAGGGAAATGACCATGACCTACAAAGATCTTTCGATAGCCGATGTCCTGACCGATCCGCTGATCCGCCAGGTGATGCGCGCCGACGGGGTGTCGTTGAGCGGAATGGCTCTCCTGCTTCACACCGCCGCCCGGAAGCAGAAAACCCCACAGAAATCCCGCCATGTTCCCGAGGCGGCACTGCGCATGCGTGGAAGCGTGTGAGGGCATCAGGCGTGTTGAGATCGGCGACGCCAGTTGTTGCTATACGACGCCAGGCGCGTCAGGCTACGGCGTAGCCAATGCCAGAATGTCGAGAGTACGTCCGACCTCTCCGGCGACTTCGGCGTTTAAGCGAACCATTTCGTTGCGTCGGTCACTGCGGTGCATCGCACGGTTGCGACCGATGCCGATCAGTGCCAAAAGCCAAGATATGAAATCCATGGTGGGGTTTCTGATTCAAAACGGCAAATAGTTACGATCCGCATATTGATACGGAAATACAGCTCGGAAAAACTTTCCGCTTGTTTGTAAGCAGATTCTTTAGGGTGTTTTTCACTGACAAAAAGTTTGGCTGGGGAACCTGGATTCGAACCAGGACTAACGGAGTCAGAGTCCGTGGGTCTACCGTTAACCTATTCCCCAAAACTGCAAGGGCTATGCCCTGCCGGTGAGGCGGGCTTATAAACAAAAGATCAGCGGATGCAATAGATTTTGGCAAAAAATCCGCAGTGTCCGGCAAAATCCCTCCGCGATGCCCGCAGACGCGGGATTCCGGGGCTGCCGGAACGGTGTACAAAAAGAATTTGGCGATTTGCGGCGGCACTGGTAAAGTCAGTCCAACGAAAATCAAGAGAGCGCCTTGAGCGGCTATCGTTCCGCGCGGCGCAATGGACAGACACGTGAGAGACCCCGACAACGGCGAACAGCCGTCCGTTTCCGGGGCGTCGGCAGCAGGCCGCAACGACGGGCAGTCACCGCCCCGTTCCGGCAAAGGCAAGCGCAGACGGGGCAAACCGTCGCGCAATGCTTCTGCGAATGCCAGTTCCTCCGTTGGTAACGGAGAAACACGGCGTCCCGAAGTGACAGATGCCACCGGCGAGCCGGTGCGCAAACGCAAGCGCAGGCGCCGTTCCAAATCCGGCCAGGCACAGCAACCGGTTGCTTCCGCCACGGTGGGCGATGCCTCTGTTGCCCGGCCGCTCGCTGTTCCCGGCGGTGACAATTCCAGTCCGAAACGCAGCAAGAAGCACCGGCAGCGCCGCAGCCTGCAGGGCCGTCCGCTGGCGACCAGCGACAAGCCGCGACCCGTCACGGATACTGTCAGGCCGCCGTCCGCGGCCTCTGGCGCCGCCACGGTCGAACGGCCGGCGCCGGGCTATAACGGCCATGAGCGGCGCGGCAATGGCCCGGCATTTTCGCATGGTCTTGATCAGGGCTCGCCGCTCTATGCGGCGCTCGATCTCGGCACCAACAATTGCCGCCTTTTGATTGCGCAGCCGACCCGTCCCGGCCAGTTTCGCGTCGTCGATGCGTTTTCGCGGATCGTCCGGCTCGGCGAGGGGCTCGGTGCGTCCGGCCGCCTGTCGCAGGATGCGATGGACCGATCGATCGAGGCCTTGAAGGTCTGCGCCGCCAAGCTGAAGACCCGCGAGATCCGCAAGACCCGGCTGATTGCCACGGAGGCGGCCCGCGCCGCCGAAAATGGCGAGGCTTTCCTCGTGCGGGTGCTTGAGGAAACCGGGCTGGAACTCGAGATCATCAACCGCGAGACCGAGGCGCGGCTTGCCGTCTCCGGCTGCTCGTCGCTGGTCGGGCGCGAAACCAAATCGGTGGTGCTGTTTGATATCGGTGGCGGCTCGTCGGAAATCGCCGTCATCAAGATCGGTGACAACCGCTCCAGCCGGCTTGCCAACCATATCACCCACTGGACCTCGCTGCCGGTCGGCGTCGTGACGCTGTCGGAGCGCCATGGCGGTCAGGATGTCACGCCGCAGGGGTTCGAGGCGATGGTCCGGGAAGTTCAGGGCATGCTGGACAATTTCGATTGCCCGGCGATCCACACGCTGGAAAATCCCGGCGACGAGAACGGCTTCCATCTGATCGGCACCTCCGGCACGGTCACGACGCTGGCCGGCGTCCATCTCGACCTGCCGCGCTATGATCGCCGTAAGGTCGACGGTCTCTGGTTGTCGGACGACGAGGTGTCTGCGATGCAGGCGCGTCTGTTGTCCTGGGATTTCACCGCCCGCGCCGCCAATCCCTGCATCGGGCCGGACCGGGCCGATCTGGTTCTGGCCGGCTGCGCCATTCTCGAAGCCATTCGCCGCCGCTGGCCGTCGGAGCGCATGCGCGTTGCCGATCGCGGTTTGCGCGAAGGGCTTCTCACCGACATGATGGCCGATGACGGCGTCTGGCGGCGCGGCCGCGCGCGCCGGCATGGGCGCGGCCCGGCGCAATACGGTTCCCACGAAGGAAACACGCAATGACCAAACCCCCGATCGGCGGAAACCGCACCGGGCGCAAGCTTGGCCAGAAGGTCAAGAAGGGCAAGCTCAAGGCGTCGTCGCGGCGCTGGATCGAGCGCCATATCAACGATCCCTATGTGCAGCGCGCCCAGCTCGAAGGTTATCGCGCCCGCGCGGCGTTCAAGCTCCTGGAGATCGACGAGAAGCACAAGATCCTCTCCGGTGCCAAGCGCATCATCGATCTCGGCGCTGCCCCGGGTAGCTGGTCGCAGATCGCCGCCAAGGTGACGAACTCCACCGACAGCGATCCCAAGGTGGTGGCGATCGATTTTCTCGAGCTCGATCCGCTGGCGGGCGTTCATATCCTGCAGCTCGATTTCCTCGATCCGACAGCACCGGAAAAGCTGATGACGGCGCTGGGCGGGACGCCGGATCTGGTGCTCTCCGACATGGCAGCGCCGACGACGGGCCATCGCCAGACCGACCATATCCGCACCATGCATCTGTGCGAAGTCGCCGCCTATTTCGCCATCGACGTTCTCGGCGAGGGTGGGCACTTCCTGGCCAAGACCTTCCAGGGCGGCGCCGAGCGTGAGCTTCTGACGCTGCTGAAGCAGAATTTCAAACAGGTCATCCATGTCAAGCCGGCGGCCTCGCGGGCCGAATCGGTCGAGATGTTCCTGCTCGCCAAGGGCTTCAAGGGTCGCAAGCCGGGTGCCGCTTCGCTCTATGACAGCGGGACCGAGATCGACGACAGGGAAGTGGCCGATGAGCGGGATTCGGTCGAGGCCGAGTAAGCGATGCTGCTCTACGTCACCATCGGCAGCAACGATCTCAGCCGCGCCCAGTATTTCTACGATGCGGCGCTGGCCCCACTCGGCCTGAAGCGCCGCAAGCAGGATGATGTCGAGATCGGTTATGCGGCCGAAAGCGACAGCCGCTGCCGCCTCTGGGTCGTCACGCCGCATGACCGGAATGCCGCGACGATCGGCAACGGCTCGATGGTGGCGCTTGAAGCCGAAAGCCGGGCTGCCGTCGATGCTTTCCATCGTGCAGCGCTTGCCCATGGCGGCATCGACGAGGGCGCTCCGGGCCTGCGGCCGTTTCACGCCCATTTCTACGCCGCCTATGTCCGCGATCCCGACGGCAACAAGCTTTCGGCGGTCTGCGAGCGGCCGGAGTGAAGCCGCGGCCGGCTATTTCACGGGGATGGTTTCGACCTTATCTTCCGTGCGCATTTTGTGTCCGGAAACGGAGGATCCCGCCGTTTTCGACATACGGATCAGCGGGATGACCGCCGTCAGCGTGATGGCGGAGATCAGCATGAAGGCGATCTGAAAATCCTGCAGCTCCAGCTTCGATCCTGTCAGCGTCGTCTCGATTTCGAGGATGGCGCCGGCCGTGGCGACGCCGAAGGCGAGGCTCATCTGCTGCAGCACGGCGCTCATCGAGGTTGCCTTGCTGGCGTCCGAATCCGGCAGATCCGCGAAGGCCAGCGCATTGACGCTGGTGAAGAAGAACGACCGGGCAAAGCCTGCAAGCAGCAGAGTGAACATCATGACGACGTAGGGTGTTGCCGGGGTGAACAGGCCGTTGACGAAGGTCAGGATCGTGCCGGCGATGCAGGCAAGGATCAGCGTCGTGCGGAAGCCGGCAAAGATCAGCACGCGCTTGGCGAAGAACTTGGTCGTCAGTGCGCCGACAGCGCCGACGAAGGTGATCATGCCGGATTGAAACGGCGTCAGGCCGAAACCGACCTGCAGCATCAGCGGCATCAGGAAGGGCACGGCGCCGATCGAGATGCGGAACAGTGAGCCGCCGATGGCCGCGGCCCGGAAGGCGCTGTCCTTGAACAGGTTGAGATCGAGCAGGGGGGCCGGATGGCGCCGCGCGTGGCGGACATAAAGGACGCCGCAGACAATGCCGATGACGACGGCAGCAGCGCCGATCTGCGGCGGCAACGCCGGCAGGCTCATCACCGACAGCCCGAACATGACGCCCGACGCGGCGACGGCGCTGAGAAAGAAGCCCTTGATATCGATCGGCGGCGGCGCTGCGCTTACGATCTCCGGCAGGTAGATGCCCGACAGGATATAGCCGAGAATGCCGACCGGCACGTTGATCAGGAAGATCCAGTGCCAGGAAAAATAGGTGGTGATGAAACCGCCGAGCGGCGGGCCGGCCAGCGGCCCGACCAGCGCCGGGATGGTCAAAAGCGCCATGGCGCCGACCAGTTCGCTGCGCTGCGTCGAGCGCACGAGAACGAGACGCGCCACCGGCGTCATCATCGCGCCGCCCATGCCCTGCAGGAAGCGGGAGACGACGAAGGCAAGCACGCTGTCGGATGCGGCGCACAGGATCGAGCCGAAGACGAAGACAAGGATGGCGGCGCGAAAGATACGCTTGGCCCCGAAACGGTCGGCCATCCAGCCGCTGAGTGGAATGAAGATCGCCAGTGATACCATGTAGGCGGTCAGCGCCAGCTTCAGTGTGATCGGCCCGACACCAAGATCATGGGCAATCGCCGGCAGCGATGTGGCAATGACGGTGGAGTCCATCTGCTCCATGAACAGAGCGACGGCGAGGATCATCGGGACGATGCGGTTCATGTGGGGTGGCCTTGCGCGGTAGGGCGGAGCGAAGGGAACATAGGACTTTTGAGGCAAAAGTCGTCATGCCCCGTTCAACTTGCGATCACATCCCTGTGAGTCCTGCGGGCATCTCCTGTCAAGACCCTAGATGTTGCCTTGCCGGATGGACGCCGCCGCGATCCAATCCTGAAAAACAATGGAGGGCAGCATGACGACATCTATTCCCCTGAGCCGACGTACCCTATTTGGAGCGGCAACAGCCGGGGCTTTGGCGACGCCGTTCCTGATGAGCAGGGCTGCTTTTGCGCAGAGCGAACCGAAAGCGGACACGATGGCATCACCGGCAGGCAGGACCAACAGCTTCAAGATCGGCAATTTCGGCGTCACCGTCATCAGCGACGGCATCCGGATCGGCGAGAAGCCCGAGGAAACGTTCGGGACCAACCAGACGCCGGAAGCGGTGCGCGATCTGCTCACGGCAAATTTCCTGCCCACCGACAAATTCGTCAACGGCTTCTCGCCGACGCTGATCGATACCGGCTCCGAGGTGATTCTGTTCGATACCGGCATGGGTGAGGGCGGCCGGGCGGCTGGTGCCGGTCATCTGCTGGAGGGAATATCTGCTGCGGGCTATGCGCCGGATCAGGTCAGCATCGTCGTTCTCACCCATATGCACGGCGATCATATCGGTGGGCTGATGGAGGGCGGTGCTCCGGCCTTCAAGAATGCGCGCTATGTTGCCGGCCAGACGGAGTTCGATTTCTGGAAGGACGAGGCCCGTGTCGGAACGCCGGCCGAGGGCGGACACAATGGCGTGCTGAAGAATGTCGTGCCGCTTGCCGAAAAGATGACGTTCATCGGCGATGGTGCAGAAGTGGTCCCGGGGATCACCGCCATGGCAGCCTTCGGCCATTCGCCGGGCCATATGGTGTTCAAGGTCGAATCGGATGGCAAGGGCCTGGTTCTGACAGCCGATACCGCCAACCATTTCGTGCTGTCGCTGCAGCGGCCGGACTGGGAGGTGAAGTTCGACATGGACAAGGCAAAGGCCGCCGCCGCCCGCAAAAAGGTCTTCGATATGGTCGCCACCGATCGTCTGCCCTTCGTCGGCTATCACATGCCGTTCCCAGCCGTCGGCTTCATCGAGAAGCAGGATCAGGGTTATCGTTTCGTGCCGGAAACCTACCAGTTCGAACTCTGATACGGCGTCGCGACGTGCTGCCCTGCCGGTTAGTCCCGTGGCTTGCAGCCCGTACCGGGTTTGGTAAAGTTGTCCGGGGCGAAGACAGAAGCAGCGGCGTCGTGCCGGCCGGCGCATCGGGGAGATGAGCTTTCCCGACTGTGGCATCAGCTTTGTCTTCGAACTTGGATGTGATCTATGTGGTATCTGCCATTTAGCATCACGCTGACGCTAAAGAAAAACCGGACAGGCTGGCAAGCCTCTGTCCGGTTCCAAATCCTCAGATAAGCAGTAAACGTCGGTGCAGGTTCGCCCCTGCGCCGACACTCCAAAAATAGCGCATCGGTGCTCGAATGCAAGTCCCGGGCTCCGCGCACGGCATTCCGGCAGATCGATGGCACGGCGATCCCGTCATTTGCGGGCTTTTGCTATTTCCATTCCGTCATATCCGTGTTACGAGCCCTCGCCAACTTCCAAGAAACTCTTGCAAGTCTCCCGCCGGACCGTTCCCAAGACCGTCCGCGGAGCGTTTCATCTATTGAAGGGATTGGCCATGGCTCGCATCATCGAAACGGCAACCGGTTTGGAGGCTCTGACCTTCGACGACGTTCTTCTGCAACCCGGACATTCCGAGGTCATGCCGGGGCAGACGAACATCGCCACCCGCATCGCCCAGGATATCGATCTCAATCTGCCGATCCTCTCGTCCGCCATGGACACCGTCACCGAAGGACGACTGGCGATCGCCATGGCGCAGGCCGGCGGCATCGGCGTTATCCATCGCAACCTGACCCCGATCGAACAGGCCGAGCAGGTCCGCCAGGTCAAGAAGTTCGAAAGCGGCATGGTCGTCAATCCGGTAACCATCGGTCCGGATGCAACGCTTGCCGACGCGCTGGCGCTGATGAAGATGTATTCGATCTCCGGTATTCCGGTCGTCGAAAACGCCACGGGCGGCGTTCCCGGCCGTCTGGTCGGCATCGTCACCAACCGCGACGTGCGCTTCGCCTCCGACCCGGGCCAGAAGATTTACGAACTGATGACCCGCGACAACCTGATCACGGTCACCGAAAATGTCGATCAGCAGGAAGCCAAGCGCCTCCTGCACTCGCACCGCATCGAAAAGCTTCTGGTCATCGATGGCGACGGCCGTTGCGTCGGTCTGATCACCGTCAAGGACATCGAGAAGTCGCAGCTCAACCCGAATGCCTCGAAGGACGCGCAAGGGCGCCTGCGGGCCGCCGCCGCCATCAGTGTCGGCGATGACGGCATCGAGCGCGCCGAGCGCCTGATCGAGGCCGGTGTCGACCTGATCGTTGTCGATACCGCGCATGGCCATTCGCAGCGCGTTCTCGACGCGGTGACCAAGGTCAAGACCATGTCGAATTCGGTGCGTATCATGGCTGGCAATGTTGCCACATCTGAGGGCACCAAGGCACTGATCGACGCGGGTGCCGATGCCGTCAAGGTCGGGATCGGCCCGGGCTCGATCTGCACCACGCGCATCGTCGCCGGTGTCGGCGTACCGCAGCTCGCCGCCATCATGGCGGCGGTCGAGGCAGCGCAGGCGGCCAATATCCCGGTGATCGCCGATGGCGGCATCAAGTTCTCCGGCGATCTGGCCAAGGCGATCGCCGCCGGTGCGTCCGCCTGCATGATCGGCTCGCTGCTGGCCGGTACCGACGAAAGCCCGGGCGAGGTGTTCCTCCACCAGGGCCGTTCGTTCAAGGCCTATCGCGGCATGGGCTCCGTCGGCGCCATGGCGCGCGGCTCGGCTGACCGTTATTTCCAGGCGGAAGTGCGCGACACGCTGAAGCTGGTGCCGGAAGGCATCGAAGGCCAGGTTCCCTACAAGGGTCCGGTTTCCGGCGTTCTGCATCAGCTCGCTGGCGGCCTGAAGGCCTCGATGGGTTATGTCGGCGGCGCGACGATCAAGGACTTCCAGGAGCGGGCCACCTTCGTGCGCATCTCCGGCGCGGGCCTGCGCGAAAGCCACGCCCATGACGTGACGATCACCCGAGAAAGCCCGAACTATCCGGGCGCGATGTAAGATCAT
Source organism: Pararhizobium polonicum (assembly GCF_001687365.1). Classification (GTDB taxonomy): domain Bacteria; phylum Pseudomonadota; class Alphaproteobacteria; order Rhizobiales; family Rhizobiaceae; genus Pararhizobium; species Pararhizobium polonicum. The sequence continues at coordinate 65,057 of NZ_LGLV01000018.1, read as the reverse complement.
TCCCCAGCGCCGTTTCAGCGCGGCAATGGGAGTTCTGATGGAAAAGGCGGCGGAGACATCTTCGCCGCCTTTCTTGTCTCTGCTCTGGATTTCCAATCTGTTGGCGATACATCTTGGATGGTTCGAACCGACGGAGTGATCATGTCCACATCGACTGCGATCTTCTGGCCTGTCATCGCACAGGTTGCCCTGATCCATGCCGTCTATATTCTGATGTTGAAGCGCCGCTCTCGCGCCGTGCGCGCCGGTCTTGCCAAATTGCAGGACTATTGCATTCCGGCCATCGAACCTGAGCCCAGCGCAACTGTCGCCCACAGTCTGATCAACCAGTTCGAACTGCCCGTGCTTTTCTTTTTCGTCTGCATTCTGTTTTATCTGACCGCCGGCGTGAACCATGCCGTGCTCGCGGTCGCCTGGCTCTTTGTTTTGAGCCGCTTTGCGCATGCCTATGTGCATGTCACCTCGAACCGGCTGAAGTTCCGTCAGCGTCTGTTCGTGAGTGGGTTCGTCTTGAATGTCATGTTGTGGGTGCTTTTCGCCGTTCATATCGCCGCGGGTTGACAAGCCGTGCCGTCACATTCTGTTGCATTGCGCAGTGCACAATGCTGAATTATCATCCAGCTTCCCGATGGAGGGGCAACGCAGCGTGCAGAACGCAAGTATCTGAATCGAATAAAAGATTTCCTTCCCAATTGCCTTTCCGGATTACCAAAACTTAATCTGCCGGTGCGGAACCCGTTAATCTCCAGGGCGTTTTCCATTTGCATCGCAGCAATTCAGAGGAAAGCACTCCGTGAGCAGCATACCGGTCGAAAAAACCGTACCGACAGAGAAAACCGTCTTGGTGTTTCAGGGCGGCGGCGCTCTCGGCGCCTATCAGGCGGGTGCCTACGAGGCGTTGCACGAAGCGGGCATTCGTCCCGACTGGCTTGCCGGCATCTCCATCGGCGCCATCAATTCGGCGATCATCGCCGGCAGCCCGGTGGATGCCCGGATCGACAATCTGCGAACCTTCTGGCATCGCGTCTCTTCCGGCCTTCCCGGACATTTCCTCGGCAATGGCGACGCGATGCGGAAGTGGTTCAACGAATCCTCCGCCGTTCTCGGCTCTTTGACCGGTGTTCCCGGCTTCTTCACGCCGCGTGCCTTCGCGCCGTGGAACATCCCTGGCGATCCGATGGCCGCGATCAGCCTTTACGATACGGCGCCGCTGCAGGAGACGCTCGCCGGCCTCATCGATTTCGATCTGATCAATTCCGGCGCCATCCGCCTCAGCCTCGGGGCGGTCGATGTGGTGAACGGCAATTTCAATTATTTCGACAACCGGCATTGCGATTTCACGACCAAGCATGTGGCGGCCTCCGGCGCCCTGCCGCCCGGCTTTGCGCCGATCGAGATCGATGGCCGCTATTATTGGGATGGCGGCATCGTGTCCAACACGCCGCTGCAGCGGATCCTCGGCGGCGAGGAGCTGGAGGCTGACCTCTGCATCTTCCAGGTCGACCTGTTCAGCGCGCGGGGCCAGTTGCCCAAGGACCTGTTCGATGTCGAGGCCCGGGAAAAGGAAATCCGCTTTTCCAGCCGCACGCGTTTGAACACCGACCAGTTCCGCAAGCTGCAGACCATTCGCATGGCCGCCAAGCGGCTGATGGAAAAACTACCGGATGAGCTGAAGGACGATCCCGACGCGCGGCTTCTCGAAAAGATCGGCAATGACTGCGCCGTCACCATGGTGCATCTGATCTACCGTCATGCCGCTTATGAAAGCGGATCCAAGGACTATGAGTTTTCCCGGCTGTCAGTGGAGGAACACTGGAAGGCCGGGCACGACGATGTGGTCGAGACGCTGAATCACCCCGATTGGCTGAATCGCACCCGTCCGACCAACGGCATCGGGGTCTTCGATCTTGCCGAGAAACGCCTGCGTGGGAAAAAATCATGAAAATCGATGATGTGATCCGCAATGCCTTCGCCATGCCGCTGACCAGCCCGTCCTATCCGCCGGGGCCATACCGGTTCGTCAACCGTGAATATATGATCATCACCTACCGCACCGATCCGGAAGCGCTTCGCCGGGTGGTGCCCGAGCCGCTGCAATTCGACGAGCCGCTGGTCAAATACGAATTCATCCGCATGCCGGATTCCACCGGTTTCGGCGACTATACCGAATCCGGCCAGGTGATCCCGGTCACCTATGAGGGCGTGCATGGCGGCTACGTGCATTCCATGTATCTCAACGACGACGCGCCGATCGCCGGCGGCCGTGAAATCTGGGGGTTCCCGAAGAAGCTCGCCGACCCGTCCTTGCATGCGGTCAAGGATGCGCTGGTCGGCACGCTCGACTATGGCGGCCAGCGGGTTGCCACCGCGACCATGGGCTTCAAGCACCGCACGCTCGACACGGCGAAAATCCTCGAAAGCCTGAAACAGCCGAATTTCATGCTGAAGATCATTCCGCATGTCGATTGCACGCCGCGCATCTGCGAATTGGTGCGCTACTATCTCGAGGACCTGACGGTGAAAGGCGCCTGGGAAGGGCCGGGCGCTCTGGCGCTGTTTCCGCATGCGCTGGCGCCGGTTGCCGACCTGCCGGTGCTCGAAGTCAAATCCGCCGTCCACATTCTCTCCGACCTGACGCTGGGCCTCGGCGAAGTGGTCCATGATTATCTTGCAAAATAGGGAGTAAAAACCATGAAACTCAAGGACAAGGTCTGCATCGTCACCGGCTCGGCCAGCGGCATCGGCCTGGCGATCGCCAAGAAATATGTCTCCGAAGGTGCCAAGGTCGCCATTGCCGACCTGAAACTCGACGCCGCCGAAGCGACGGCCAAGGATCTGACGGCGATGGGACCGGGGGAAGCCATCGGCATTGCCATGGATGTCACCAGCGAGGAAGCCGTCAACACCGGTGTCGCCGCTGTCGTTGCAAAATGGGGCCGGGTGGATGTTCTCGTCTCCAATGCGGGCATCCAGATCGTCAACAAGATCGAGGATTATGCCTTTTCCGACTGGAAGAAGATGCTCGCCATCCATCTGGATGGCGCGTTCCTCACCACCAAGGCCTGCGTCCCGCACATGAAGGCGCAGAAGGGTGGCGCCATCATCTATATGGGCTCGGTGCATAGCCACGAGGCTTCGCCGCTCAAATCGGCCTATGTCACCGCCAAGCACGGCCTGCTCGGTCTTGCCCGGGTGGTGGCCAAGGAAGGCGGACCGGACGGCGTGCGTGCCAACGTCATCTGCCCCGGCTTCGTCAAGACGCCGCTGGTCGAAAAGCAGATCCCCGAGCAGGCCAAGGCGCTCGGCATTTCCGAGGCCGATGTCGTCAAGACGATGATGCTCGGCGGTACGGTCGATACCGAATTCACCACCGTCGAGGACGTCGCGGAAGTGGCCCTGCTGTTTGCCGGTTTCGAGACCAATGCGCTGACCGGTCAGTCGCTGGTCGTCAGCCACGGCTGGTACATGCAGTAGCAGCAATGTCGATCCGGCCGCTTCGATCTGCATCCAGGCGGTCACGGCCGGATCACGATTGCGTCAGGTGGCGGGCCGATTGTTGTCAGCGGCCGTCCATGCCGCAATTCTGTTGTCCCGTTCCGCCATCATGGAGGCGTGCCGTGATCAGGATGTCACCAACGAGCACCGTCATATCCGCTTGCGGATCTGTCGGTGCAGGCCACAGGAGGAAACCATGGACAAGCCCATCATCACCCAGGCGATGATCAATGCCTATGACGAATACACGCATCTGAGCCTCGACAGGCGATCCTTCATGCAGAAGCTGACGGTGCTGACCGGATCCGCTGCCAGTGCGGCGGCGATTGCGCCGTTGCTGGCCGCCAACAGCGCCCAAGCCGAAATCATCGCCGAAGCGGACCCGCGGTTGAAGGTCGAGGATATCACCTATCCCGGTGCCGGCGGCGATATGAAGGGCTATCTGGTGCGCCCGGCCGATGCATCCGGCAAACTGCCCGCCGTCATCGTCATCCATGAGAACCGTGGCCTCAACCCGCATATCAAGGATGTCGCCCGCCGCATGGCGCTGGAAGGTTTCGTCGCTCTGGCGCCAGATTTTCTCTCTCCCGCAGGCGGAACCCCGGCCGACGAAGACAAGGCGCGCGAAATGATCGGTGCACTCGACGCCAAGCAGACCGTTGACAATGCGGCTGCGACCGTGACCTATCTCGAAGGCAATGACATCACCACCGGCAAGGCCGGCGCCATCGGCTTCTGCTGGGGCGGCGGTCTGGTCAACAAGCTGGCCGTCGCCTCGCCGGATCTCAAGGCGGGCGTCGCCTACTACGGCGCCCAGCCGCCGACGGAAGACGTGCCGAAGATCAAGGCGGCGCTCCTCCTGCAATATGCCGGCCTCGACGACCGCATCAATGCCGGCATCGATGCCTATAAAAAGGCGCTGACCGACAACGGCAAGGACTTCACCATCCACATCTACGACGGCGTCAACCACGCCTTCAACAACGACACCTCGGCTGCCCGCTATGACAAGGCAGCAGCCGATCTGGCCTGGGGCCGGACGGTGGAGTTTTTGAAGGCGAAGGTGGTGTGATCTATTGCAGCAACCGCTTGGCCGCCTCCGAGATCAGGCTGGCCAGCGCGTGCTGGTCGTTCTGGCGGCCGCTTCGGGTGCGCCAGACGAGGCCGATCCTGCGCGACGGCTGCGGCTCGGCGAAGGGAACGATCCGCATGCGGTTGCGGGTCTTTTCGTCGTTGACGGCGATCTCCGGGATCAGCGTGATGCCCATGCCGTGGCTGACCATCTGCAGCAATGTGGCCATCGAGGTTGCGCCATAATTGGCGACGCGCCGGCCGGAGTTGATGCCGCAGACGGCCAGCGCATGGTCGCGCAGGCAGTGGCCTTCCTCCAGCAGAAGCAGCCGTTCGACATCGACCTTGTCCTCGGTCATCGGCGACATCAGGATGGTATTTTCATCCTCCGTGCTGGCGATCAGGAACCGGTCCTCGAACAGCAATGCGCTCGACAGGTTTTCCTCGTCGATGGGGAGAGCGACGATGACGCTGTCGAGCCGGCCGTGGCGCAGGTCGTCGAGGCAGGGGCCTGTCAGAAGCTCCTTCAGCTCGATCTGCAGGTTCGGGTAGCGCTCGCGCACGAGCGGAATGAGGACAGGCACGAGATAGGGGGCAACGGTCGGGATCATTCCCAGCCGGTGTTTGCCTTCCAGCACGCCGGTGACCTGCCGTGCCTGCTGATAGAGCTGGTCGATGCCGCCCAGAAGCTTGCGTATTTCCGGCAGAAGCGCCTCGCCTTCGCGCGTCAGCAGCGTCGGGCCCTTGCCGCGCTCCACCAGCGTGACGCCGAGCTCACGTTCCATTTCGGCGATCTGCGCCGATAGCGCCGGCTGGCTGACATTGACGATCTGGGCCGCCCGGCCGAAGTGCCGGGCACTGGCGAGCGCATCGAAATAACGCATTTGACGGATCGTGATCATGATAGGAATATCTTATCGATTTTTCAATTAAATACAATTGGAAATTATGAAATGGATGGAGGATGTTGCGTACGAACCAACGCCATAGCAGATCAACAGGAGGCCAATATGGACGCCAAAGTCGAGAAAACGGGCAAGTGTCCGGTCATGCACGGATCGCTCACCAGCAACGCAGGTGAGGGGACGTCGAACCGGGAATGGTGGCCCAATCAGCTCAATCTCAGGATCCTCCACCAGAACTCGGCGCTCTCCGATCCGTTGGGCAAGAGCTTCGATTATGCCGAGGCGTTCAAGACGCTCGATCTTGCCGAGGTCAAGCAGGATCTCTTCGCTCTGATGACGGATTCGAAGGAATGGTGGCCGGCAGACTTCGGTCACTATGGCCCCTTCTTCATCCGCATGGCCTGGCACAGCGCCGGCACCTACCGCACGGGCGATGGCCGTGGCGGTGCTTCCTCCGGCACCCAGCGTTTTGCGCCGCTCAACAGCTGGCCGGATAACGTCAACCTCGACAAGGCCCGCCGCCTTCTCTGGCCGATCAAGCAGAAATACGGCAACAAGCTTTCCTGGGCGGACCTGTTGATCCTGACCGGCAACGTCGCGCTGGAATCCATGGGTTTCAAGACCTTCGGTTTCGGCGGCGGCCGTCCCGATGTCTGGGAGCCGGAAGAGGACATCTACTGGGGCGCGGAGCGCACCTGGCTCGATGACAAGCGCTACAGCGGCGACCGTGACCTGGAAAACCCGCTTGCCGCCGTGCAGATGGGTCTGATCTACGTCAACCCGGAAGGCCCGAACGGCAATCCGGACCCGCTGGCCTCCGCCCGCGACATCCGCGAGACCTTCGCCCGCATGGCCATGAATGACGAGGAAACCGTCGCCCTGATCGCCGGCGGCCATACCTTCGGCAAGACCCATGGTGCCGGCGATGCGGCCCATGTCGGTGCTGAGCCAGAAGCGGCCGGTATCGAGGAGCAGGGTCTCGGCTGGGCCAGCAGCTACGGCAGCGGCAAGGGTGGCGACACGATCTCCAGCGGTCTCGAAGTCACCTGGACGACGACGCCGACCCGGTGGAGCAACAACTTCTTCGAAAACCTGTTCGGTTTCGAATGGGAGCTGACGAAGAGCCCCGCCGGTGCCCATCAGTGGCGCCCGAAGGACGGTGCGGCCGCGAATGCGGTGCCGGATGCGCACGATCCGTCCAAGCGCCACGCGCCGAATATGCTGACCAGTGACCTCGCCTTGCGTTTCGACCCGGTCTACGAGCCGATCGCGCGCCGCTTCTTCGAGCATCCCGACCAGTTCGCCGATGCCTTTGCCCGCGCCTGGTATAAACTGACCCACCGCGACATGGGGCCGCGTGTGCGTTATCTCGGGCCGGAAGTTCCGAGTGAAGAACTGATCTGGCAGGATCCGGTTCCGGACGCCGACCACCCGCTGATCGACGCCGGGGACATCGCCTCCCTCAAGGAGAAGATCCTCGCATCGGGCCTGTCGATTTCCCAGCTCGTATCGACTGCCTGGGCGTCGGCCTCGACCTTCCGCGGCTCCGACAAGCGCGGCGGCGCCAATGGCGCGCGTATCCGTCTTGCCCCGCAGAAGGATTGGGAAGCCAACCAGCCGGCCCAGCTGGCCAAGGTTCTGGAAACCCTTGAAGGCATCCAGAAGGCCTTCAACGATGCGCAGACCAGCATCAAGAAGGTTTCGCTTGCCGATCTGATCGTGCTCGGCGGTGCCGCTGCGGTGGAAAAGGCGGCGAAGAGTGCCGGCCACGACATTTCCGTTCCCTTCGCGCCCGGCCGTACCGATGCGTCGCAGGAACAGACCGATGTCGAGGCCTTCGCGGTGCTCGAGCCTGTTGTGGAAGGTTTCCGCAATTATCAGGGAACCCGCTTCACGGTATCGGCCGAGGAACTGCTGATCGACAAGGCCCAGCTTCTCACCTTGACCGCCCCGGAACTGACGGTGCTTGTCGGCGGCCTGCGCGCGCTGAATGCCAATTACGGCCAGTCCCAGCACGGTGTCTTCACCAAGCGTTCCGAAACGCTGACCAACGACTTCTTCGTCAACCTGCTCGACATGGGCACGGTGTGGAAGGCGGTCTCGGCGGACAAGGACGTCTTCGAGGGGCGTGACCGCACGACCGGCGACCTGAAATGGACCGCCACCCGCGTCGATCTCGTCTTCGGCTCGAATTCTCAGCTCCGCGCTCTGGCCGAAGTCTATGGCCAGGACGATGCTCAGGAGAAATTCGTCCGTGACTTCGTCGCCGCGTGGAACAAGGTGATGAACGCGGACCGGTTTGATCTGGTCTGATCTGAACTCAGCGATACCGGCCGCTGCCCGATAGGTGGCGGTCAAGCATCACGGCAACGATGGACCGGGTTCCGAAAGGGATCCGGTCCTTTTGCATGGAGCGAAGACTTAAAGGCTGCGATCCAACCAAAAATGGTCCGTCTCGCCGTCTTGGGCAGATATTCGGATTGAACTATAAATGCCCAGCCGGCCTCCCAGGGGGATGGTTTTTAGAACGAAAGCATAATGCAGCATATTGCAGTCGATTTTTACGGCCGCGTTTATGGGCCGGATATCCATATTGGGGAATACAAAAAGGCCGCGCTTCAACAGGAGCACGGCCTTTTCTTTCGGGGAGGCGGCAAGGCTTGGTATTACCAGCCCGGCAGCATATGGCTCTGGCGCAGCCGCGGGTAACGCGGGAAATTCTTCATGTCGCCATCGAGATCGTCGGTGCCTGTTGCGGGCGTGATATTGTCGAGGCAGGCGGTGATGTGGTTGGTGATGGCATTCGACAGCGAGGGCGAAAGGCCCGGCCGCTTCATGATACCGATCTGCACCGGCGCCAGCGCCGGGAAACCGTCCGCCTGGGTCAGCACCTTCATCCCGGTGCGCAGTGCCGATTCCGGCAGCACCGAAACAGCCATGCCGGCCAGCACGGCGGCCGCGACAACGGTTGTCGACCAGCTTGTGAACAGGATGCTGTATTCCCTGCCGGTGGCATCGAGCGCCGAGCAGGCGGCCTGGCGCCACTGGCAGTCGCGCTTGCCGACGGCAAGCGGCACCGGCGCGTTTTCCGGCAGCGGATGGTTGATCGAGCTCACCCAGCAGAGCGGCTCTGTGCGCACCACGTCGGAAGCGCGGGCCCGCGGGTTGTGCGTCACCAGCGCGATGTCGAGATCGCCCTTGGCCATCTTCTCGGCGAGATCCACCGAGGGTTCGCAGACGATGTAGAGTTCGACATTCGGATGGGTCTTGGCGAAGCGGACGATGATCTCCGGCATGTAGCGGTCGGCATAGTCGTCGGGCGTGCCGATCCTCAGCATGCCTTCCAGCCTGTTGTCATCGAAGGAGGCGATCGCCTCGTTGTTGAGACGGATCATCCGCCGGGCGAAATTGAGCAGCCGGTCGCCTTCGGTCGTCAGCCGGTTGCCGCGGCCGTCCTTGGCAAAGAGCTGTTTGCCGATCCGCTCCTCGAGCCGGCGCATTTGCATCGAAACGGCCGACTGTGTCTTGAAAACGCGATCGGCTGCCTTGGTGAAGCTGCCCGTGTCGGCGATGGCAACAAAGGTTTGCAGCTGGTCGATATCGAGCGGTGCGGACATGGTCCCAGTCCTCAAAGAGAGTACCCATAAAATTGTTTGATGAATATCATTAGAAACATTCGTTGGACTGATCAATAAGGATTTGCGAACTTAGGCGTGCAAACCGCATCAAAGACCGCTTCGGCCGCATCAACCCGAACCGGATCACCATCATAGTTTCGACCCGGCCCCCGCGCAGACCTCCCTGCGGGGGAAGGGTCGCTTCGTGCCTGACCAAAAGGAGCAGTATCATGCGCACGACCGATCACACCCTCGATCTCACCCTCACCGGGACGCTGCCTGCCGCATCCCGCCAGACGGGACTGATGGGCGTGCTGAAATCGGTATGGCGCCTGCTGCGAAGCCGCAATGCGATCGGCAGCCTGCACGATCTCGATGACCACCAGTTGCTCGACATGGGGCTCTGCCGCCACGAAGTGCGCGAGGCGCTGACCTCGTCCTTCTTCGAGGATCCGGGCCGTCATCTGACGCGGGCGTCACGCAACCGTGCGAACACGTTTTACAGGAATGCACGCCTCGATTGACGCGCGTATTGGCTGCGCTAGGTTTCAAACCGGTCGGTGGAAGACTTTCGCAGCGGTTCAGAATTTTGTTGCGCGCCTCAGACGTTGAAAAACGTTCCGCGCAACAGGGACGCGCAGCCGCCTCTGCGCGTTACCGTTCCCCGCAGGGTTAGAGCCAATTGCCCTGCTGCTTGCCCGGTGCATGGTCCAAGGACCGGCATCGGGCTTTTTCTTTTTTGGGGGGCGAGGGTGGTGATAGAGGAAGGCTGCGGTTTGGCGAAAGTTTAATATCTGGCCGTCGGCCAGCCTCCTCCGATTTGCGGAGGCACCGTTGCGGGCGTCAAAAACGTCAGTCGTCGAACCGCTCTCGCAGAAACTGCCCGCCGCGACGTAGGGCACTGACAACGCTCTCACCATCCCACGAGAATTCCAGCAGCTTCTGATGGCCTTCTTTGGTGACGCTGATGATTACGAGGTTGGGTTGGATCCTCGTGGAACTCCAGTCGTACACGTATCCATCATCCGTTATTTTTCCCGAAAATATCTCGGTAAGGCGGCGCTCGACAGTCCGTCCGACCGGTTCCCACGTATGATCATTGGCCAGTGTCCTGACTTGATTGTCAAAATGGTCTGTGTCGAAAACGATGGGCTTCCGGTTGAGGCACGACCATTCTACTGATCTCGTCGTCCTCTTTATATCCACGACGAGATCATCACATCCTAAAACTCCGCAACCGCAACGGCCTAGGATAAGGCGGCTTCGACGCTCTTCGGTGAGCTGACTGACAAGATCAGGCGGATCGAGGCCCAAATGCCCTTCTCCGATCCAGTCGGTGCCATCAACGATCAATCTAACTTCGTGGGTGTTGTCGTCCGGATTAGGGAGGATTCGATACGAAAGGCTGCTCATCGTGAAGTAACAGTACAATCGCAGTTCAAAGTCCGCAATGGTCCAGCACTGGCCTGTTTTTTTGATCAAATGGCGATCAATTCTCGATGACCATCAACCTCTACGCCGTGAGGTGTGTTTAATATCGCCAGCCCCAGGAGGCATGCGGATCAAGCCTTCGTATTCTTCCGATACGTCTCGAACAACCCGTCGATGCTCTTCTGATATTCCTTCTGCGCCTCCAGCCCGCTGTCGAACATGCTGTTGAACATGTCGGTAAACGGCGCCATCGGGTTCTTGTCCGCAGGCTTTTGTTCGGGGGCAGCCGTGGCACTGCCGCTCATCATGTCCTGGAATGCCTTGATGAAGGGATTGTTGGCAAACATGTCGGGCGCGGTCGGCTGCTTTTCTTCCGGCTTGCCCATACCGAAGAAGCCTTGCATGGCCTGGGTGAAGGGATTGTCGAAGGGATTGGCGGCAGGCTCGGGCTTTTTGGCAAAGCCGGAAGCTTCCAGCCACGGCTTCATCATCGCTTCCATCGGCGTATTGGCAAAGGGGTTCTGCATCGCGCCCGCCTGGCCGCCCATCTGTCCCGAGGCTTGCTTGAACAGCCCGCCCATGATGGCGCTGGCAATCACCGGCAGCATCTGCTTGTAGATTTCCTGGCCGATGCCGGTCATCTGGGCTGCCTGCGCGGCAATGGCCCGCGACATGTCCTTGGAGCCGAACAGCTGGCCGAGAATGCCATTGCCGTCAGCCATGCCCTGCGGCGTGAAAGCCTTGCTCATGTCCTCGAAATATTGCGCGTGGTTGCCGCTGGACATGGCGGTCAGCAACGCGCCGAAATCATAGGGATTGGCGGTGTTGCGCTTGAGCGCGGTGGAAAAGGCCGGCATCAGGGCCGCCGTCGCCTTGGCCATCTGTTCCTGGGCAAGGCCGAACTGTTTGGCCATCACGTCCATGGCATTGCCGTTCTGCGCCTGCATCATCATGTCAAAAAGCGGGATCATATTCCGTCCTCTCCTGCAGGCAGCACAACGCATGTCGTTGCACTATAACGGGAAAAAACCGGGTGCAAACCGCTTTTTGTTAGCCGGGAAATGCGGGGGATAAAGACTGCGGCAAAACAGGAAGCCGGACCCGGCGACTGCCCAAGCCGCCGGTCATCGCCTATGATGGCCGCGACATCTGCAGATTGGACATGGCCGCATGAAAACGCCCCTCATCGATATCATATCCGAAAACCCCGCACCGGAGCATCGCGCCGCGATTGTCACTGCGCTGGACGAATATAACAAAGCCAACAAGGGGCCGATCGAGGACAAGGCGGATTTCGCCATCCTCATCCGGGATCCCGATACGCACAAGGTGGTCGGCGGGCTCTACGGTGTGGACGGCTATGGCTGGGCCTTCGTCAAATACCTGGTGATACCGGATCGATATCGCGGCCAGGGCCTCGGCTCGCGCCTGATCGCCGAAGCGGAGACGATTGCACGGGCGCGGGGTTATCTCGGCGTCTGGCTGGACACGTTCGAGTTCCAGGCCAGGCCCTTCTATGAAAAGCTCGGCTACGAAGTGTTCGGCGAACTGGAGGGCGGGCCGAACGCCATTCCCCGTTATTTTCTGAAAAAGCGGCTATCCTGAAGGTTTGCCCTCAATACTGGTAGTCGGTGAACACCGGATCGACCGAGCCGTTCCAGCGGCCGTTGTAGAGCGACAGAAGATCTTCGGCGAGCGTCGCCTTCTTGGCCAGCACCTCGTCGAGCGGGGCGAGGAAGATGCTTTCATCCACCTCGTCGCCGTTCAGCCGGTTGCGGTTCTTCAGGCCGAGACGGGAAATCGACAGAACCTCGCGGGCAACGTCGAACAGCGAAACGCCGCGATGCGTCGCCGCAAGGCCTTGCGCCGGCACGGCATTGCGCATGGCGACCGTTTCCTCATAGGTCCAGTCGCGCGTCAGGGCTTCGGCGGCATCAAGCGCTGCGTCATCATACAGCAGGCCGACCCAGAACGCCGGCAGCGCACAGATCCGGCGCCAGGGGCCGCCATCGGCGCCGCGCATCTCAAGGAAGCGCTTCAGGCGAACGTCCGGGAACAGCGTCGAGAGATGGTTGGTCCAGTCGCCCATATTGGGCTCCCAGTCGGCAAGTTCGCCCTTCAGTGCGCCGTTCATGAACTGGCGGAAGGTGACATGCGTACAGTCGTGATACTTGCCGTCGCGCACGACGAAATACATCGGCACGTCGAGTGCCCATGTGACGTAATCCTCGAAGCTGAAATCGCTATTGAAGACCGCAGGCAGTACGCCGGCGCGCTGGTTGTCGGTATCGCGCCAGATGTCGCCGCGCCAGGAGAGCAGGCCGTTCGGCTTGCCGTCGGTAAAAGGGGAACTCGCAAACAGCGCCGTCGACAGCGGCTGCAGCTTCAGCGATACCTGCATCTTGCGGCGCATGTCCTCTTGCGAGGAGAAATCGAGGTTCACCTGGATCGTGCAGGTGCGGTACATCATGTCGAGGCCCTGGGTGCCGACTTTCGGCATATAGCGGCTCATGATGTCGTAACGGGATTTCGGCATGCGCGGCGTTTCTGCCAGCGTCCATTTCGGTGAGCCGCCGATGCCGAGGAAGCGGATGCCGAGCGGCTCGGCGATCTCGCGCAACACCGCCAGGTGACGGTTGGATTCCTTGCAGGTCTGGTGCAGGTTTTCCAGCGGCGCACCGGATAGCTCGAACTGTCCACCGGGCTCAAGCGAGATCGCGCCCTGGCCGGACTGCTCGGCAAGGCCGATGATATTGCCCGCGTCGATGATCGGCTCCCAGCCGGTCTTTTCCGCCATGCCGTTCAGAAGCGCCGAGATGCTGGCTTGCCCGAAATAGGGAACCGGGCTGTTGTCGGCCTTGAAGAAGGCGAACTTCTCATGCTCCGTTCCGATGCGGAACCTGTCCTTCGGCTTGTTGCCATCGGCCAGATATTCGGTCAGGTCTGCGACGGAGGTAACCGGCGTCTGGTCGGTAGTATCTCTGGCCATGGGCGTCTTCTTTTGAACGGACAGAACCTGCCGGGCGGCAGATATCAGGAGGGTGATTGAACCGGATTGAAGTGTGGTGCAAGTGAAATTGTTTCACGGTGGGTTCAAATTTTCAACACGACCAACGCACTTGAAACAGGCCTTTGTTATTGCCAGTCGCCGATCGCTGCCTGGATCACGGCCATTGCCGCGACAGCGGCCGTATCCGCCCGCAGAATCCGGGGTCCGAGCGGAATGGCGGTGACGAAATCGAGACTGCGCAGCAGCGTCCGCTCGGCATCGGAAAATCCGCCCTCCGGGCCGATCAGCAACGCCAGCTTGCGCTCTTTTATCCCGGCCAGAACCGGCAGCGGATTCTGGCCCGCATCGCCCTCGTCGCAGAAGATGATGCGCCGCTCGGCCGGCCAGCCGGCCAGCAGGTCTTCGAGCTTGCGCGGTTCGGTAACCTGCGGAATGCCGAGAACGCCGCATTGCTCCGCCGCTTCGATGACATTGGCGCGGACGCGGTCGATATTGCTGATCTTGCCCTGGACATGCTGGGTCATCACCGGCTGCAACAGGCCGGCCCCCATCTCGACGGCTTTCTGCACGAGATAGTCGAGCCTGCCCACCTTCAGCGGCGCAAACAGGTAGTGCAGGTCGCACGGCGTCGGCTGCGGCCGCGTCTGTTCGGTGGCTGTCAGGAACAGGCGTTTCTTGGTGGGAAAGGAGAGGTCTGCCCGCCATTCGCCATCGCGCCCGTTGAAGACGAGAACGGCATCATCAGCCTCAAACCGCAGCACGTTGACGAGATAGTTGAACTGCTCGCGGGTGGCCTCGACGATCGTCCCCTTTGCGAGCGGCGCCTCAATGAAAAGCCGCTGCATGCGGAAATTGGCACGCATATGATCAATCCTCAGATGAAAAACGCCGACAGGATATAATAGACGGCAGCCGAGAGCGCCGCCGAAACCGGAACGGTGATGACCCAGGCGGCAACAATGGTCATGAAATGCGATCGCCGCACCAGACGCCGCCGCTGCGATTCTTCCGGGCTGTGCACGGCATGCCGCTCGAAATCTGCCTGCCCGGTTTTCCGGCGGACATAGTCAAGCCGCCGCTTGGAGTTGCGCGTGTACCATTCGCGGAAAAAGCCGATGCCGAAAACCGCGCCGACCGCCGTATGCGTGGTCGAGACGGGCAGGCCGAGCGACGTTGCCAGAATGACGGTGATCGCGGTTGCCAGCGCAACGCAGAAGGCGCGCATCGGGTTGAGCTTGGTGATCTCCTCGCCGACGACGCGGATCAGCTTCGGCCCGAACAGCAGCAGTCCGCAGGAAATGCCGAAAGCGCCGATCAGCATGACCCAGAGCGGAACATAGGTCGTCTTGAGGATCGCCAGCCCATTGACGTTGGCCACGATCGCCGAAAGCGGCCCGACGGCATTCGAGACGTCGTTTGCCCCGTGGGCAAAGGACAGCAGCGCCGCCGACAGGATCAGCGGCATCCGGAACAGCTTGCGCAGCGACTGGTTGCGGTTGTCGAGCCCGCGCGCCTGACGGACGATCCATGGCCGGCTTGCAACAACGGTGACAGCTGCCACGGCCAGGCCGATCAGGATGCCGTTCGTCATGGAGATTGCCACGACCTTCTCCAGCCCGATCAGGGCGAAATAGGCGGCAAATGCGCCGGTCATCACGGCGATCAGGATCGGCGTCCAGAAGATGGCGGCGTCGATCTTGTCTTCGCGGTAGATGATGAAGGTCTTGACGAAGGCAAGAAGCAGCGCCGCGATGCCGCCGCCGAGGATCGGCGAGACCATCCAGCTTGCCGTTATGCCGGCGAGCGACACCCAGTGGACGACGGAAAAGCCGGCGGCTGCGATGCCGGATCCGAGAATGCCGCCGACGATCGAGTGGGTGGTGGAAATCGGAGCGCCGGACCAGGTGGCGATGTTGATCCACGCGGCGGCCGAAATCAGCGCCGCCATCATCACCCAGACGAAAGCCTGGCCGGACGGCATCTGCGCGGCATCGACAATGCCCGCCTCAATGGTGGAGACGACGCGCCCTCCGGCAAACACGGCGCCGGCGATCTCGAAGACGGCGGCGATGACGAGCGCCGTCGTCATGGTGATCGCCTTCGAGCCGACGGCGGCGCCGACATTGTTGGTGACGTCGTTGGCGCCGATGTTCATTGCCATATAGGCCGCCACGGCGGCGGCGGCGACGATGATCAGATAGCCCGGCTGTTCCGAAACATAGGCGGCCGCGAAAATCATGCTGATAAGCAGGAACAGCAATCCAAGCCCGATGCCGGCCCATGGTCTCAGGACGTGGTGGGTGGCTTCTTCCGCAAGCGTGATCTTGTCCAGATATTTGTCGAGCGTCGGCTTTTCGAGGCTCGGGCGCGGTTTTGCCACCGTCTATTCTCCATTCATGTCGGCGGCGCGCAGGCCGGCACCAGATGTGCCGGACCGGGATTGCGTCGTGCTATCTGCTTTGCGCGAATACCGCTTGTCTCGGATACCAGGCGCTTATCGCGCCACCGCTTTGGCAACCGGATGCATTGTGGCAAGCAAACGTTGTTCGAAACTCAGGATTAGATCCTTCAGCATCGGTTCGGCAACGCGCCCGGCAGCCTCCGTGAAGGTTACCCACTCCATTTTTCGGCTGCCCTTTTCCGGAAAGGTCTTCAGCATTTCCAGAACGACCAGCGGATAGACCTGAACCATGCACTGGACTTTCAGCCCGTGGTCCATGCCCTTGTCGTACATATAGAAGCCGATCCGTTCTGCTCCGGCCTCGCCTTTGACGCCGGCTTCTTCATAGGCTTCCCGGGCGGCAGCTTCATGACACATCTTGCCTTCCATCGGCCAGCCCTTGGGAATGACCCAGCGGCCGGTGTCACGGCTGGTGATCAGCAATATTTCCGGCGTCGCGCTTTTCTTCCTGAATCGATAACACAGCGCAGCACACTGCATTCTCACCGGGCGGCGGAACATCAGGCGGACGTCTGTGGCGATGCGATTGAGGATGTTCAACGTCGGAGCGACCTTTCAAAAAAAGAGAATCATTCTGATCTGCAATATCGTTTCAATATGCTCGCTTTATGCGGCCTGTAAACGCGCAGATTTTATGAAACACATATAGTATCGCGGCACCCTCGCATGAAGGGGGCGGCGATACGCAAGACAGGCAATTTAATGAGATTGCGCCATCGAAATGTGTCGATTGCGCCCTTATAGGATGTGTTTGCGTCATTGGCGAGACGGAGGCGGAAATTTGTACGCCGCCCTTCGTATCAGGGCGGCAGATGACCAGCGGTTAATGTCCGGTCTGCCGGTCGCGCTGCTGCATCCTCAGCTGTGAAATGCGGGCCCATTCGCCGGATCGCTCGGCGTCGCGGGTCGCCGTGATGATGAAGTCGATATGCGCCTGCGCCGCCTTGCGGGCAGCGTCCGGGTTGCCGGCCATGATCGCCTCGTAGATGGCCTCGTGCTGGGCAAGCAGTTTTTCGCCGGCACCGGGGGCGGCGAACAGAACCTCGCGGCTGAAGAAGATCCCGCCGCTCAACAGCCGGTAGCAGGCCCGCAGGGTGTGCAGCAGGATGATGTTGTGGGCGCATTCGCCAATGGCGCTGTGCAGTTCGACATCGGTTTTCAGTCCGCCCTCGGCCGAGCCTGAAAGATGCGCTACGCGCATCTCCTCCATGATCCGCGTCAGCATGTCCTTGTCGAAGCGGGTGGCGCGGCGCGCGGCCAGCTCCGCCGTCATGCCTTCCAGTTCGCGGCGGTATTCCAGATAATCCTGCGTCGCCTTCTGGTGGCGTGCGATCAGCTCGATCACCGGTTTGGAAAAGACCTGGCCGATGACATCGGCGACGAACGTGCCGCCGCCGTGATGGCTGACGAGCAGGCCGCGCGTTTCCAGTTCCTTCAGCGCCTCGCGCAGGATCGGCCGCGAAACGTCGAAGCGGCGCGACAGCTCCCGCTCGCTCGGCAGCCGCTCGTTGTCGCGCAGCACGCCTTCCAGAATCAGGAGCTCGATCTGCTGGATGATTTCGCCGGAGGTGCGGCTGTGAGGGATGCGGGCATAGGCATCGATGGTGTCGTCTGTCACGGCAGCTCTCCTTGGCGGCAATCTAACGATGTGCTCCAAAGTGGTCAATTTCTTTTGCCACTTTGTAAGGCGAGATCGGCAAACAAAGTCGCGTCTGCGTCAAAGCGTCCTTTCCCTTTTGCTCAACCTGTTGATAAGAGGGTTCTGATTGACGCGTGAGAGGGGAAAACGCCTCATGGCCAAAGGTAGTTTCGCATTTCCGTCGGCACCGGCCCGCGCGCAGGCGCTGGGTGAGATCCATGCGCGTCCGTATGCGCTGGTGACGGCGCCACGGGTCATCTTCCAGCTTGCCTTCATGACGGATGGCGGCGCGGCCGTCGATCATGCCGTCCTGTCCGAATTGTCGCGCGCCCGCGGCGTCTCGCCGCCCAGCCGCGATGCCAATCATCATGCGCTGGCCTGGGGGCAGGGCACCTTGCGCTGGGAGCGCCACACCGAATTTTCGACCTATTTCTGGGATGGTGTCATTCCTGAGCGCTTTGGCGGTGAGGTGACGACCCATCCGTTCGGTGATGGCTTCTCGCCGCCGGGAACGCTGATCTCAGGCATTCGCCTGGAAATCCGGCCGGATTCGGAGGAAACCCGCGCGGCGATGAGCGCGTTCGATCCGACCAGCCTCTGTTACAGCGACGTCAAGAACGGCCAGGCCGTGGTGCTGACCGATTTCCGCCAGAACGGCGATGGCCTGACACAGATCCTCGTCATCGATCGCGGCATGACGGAGGCTGGAACCGGTGCGCTCGTCCAGCGGCTGCTCGATATCGAAACCTATCGCACGCTGGCAATGGTCGGCCTGCCCCTGGCGCAGTCGCTCTCTCCGGATATCCGCCGGATCGAGGATGGATTGACCGGCCTCACCCAGAGGATGCGCACCAGTGCCCGCGAAAAGGCCGACGAGATGCTGGCGGAGATCACGCTTCTGGCCGCCGAACTCGAGGCGGGCGCGGCGCTCAGCCTCTATCGCTTCGGTGCCAGCCGCGCCTACTACGGCATCGTCCAGGAGCGCATCCGCTCGCTGACCGAGACGGGCGTGCCCGGCTACGAGACGCTCGGCACCTTCCTCGAGCGCCGCCTTGCCCCGGCGATGCGCACCTGCCAGTCGGTCGAGGAGCGCCAGGCCAACCTGTCGCGCAAGCTGACCCGCGCCACGGCACTGCTGCGCAGCTGGGTCGATGTCGAGCTGGAACGGCAAAACAGCGTGTTGCTCAATTCCATGGACCGCCGCGCCAAGCTGCAACTGCGCCTGCAGCAAACCGTCGAAGGCCTCTCCGTCGCGGCGATTTCCTATTATGTCGTCGGCCTGTTCGGCTATCTCGCCAAGGCGCTGGAAAGCGAAGGCCTGCCGATCAAGTCCAGCGTGCTGACCGGGTTCTTCGTGCCGGTCGCCGTTCTGGCCATGTGGCTGGTGGTGCGGCGCATCCGCAAGCACCATGCTGACGAGGACCGCGAAAGCCTTTAAGTCTTGCCGGATATTCGAAACGAATCGACCGGCACACCCATGGCAAAAGTTGCAAAAGCGCCGAAAAAGGCAAAACTCGACCGGGACGGCCTGACCGCTCTCGGTCTGGAACGGCTGATCGAGATCGCGCTGGATGAAGCAGCCCTCAACACGTCCTTCAAGAAGCGGCTGAACGCGGCACTCGCTGGAATCGGTGGCGCAGCCGGCGTCGCCAAGCTGATCGACAGCCGCCTGACCGCGCTCGAAAAGTCGGGCACGCGTATCCGCTGGCAGAAGGAGCGCGCCTTCGGCAACGATCTCGACAGCATCTCGGCCAGCATCGTCAAGGAGTTCGGCGCAGTCGATCCCGGCATGGCGCTCGAAAGGTTGATCCGTTTCGTCTTCGGCTATGAAGGGATTTCCGAGCGCGTCAACGATTCCAGCGGCCGCATCGCCGGCATCTATGTCCAGGCCTGTGAGGCCGCCGCGCGGCTCGCGCCACGCGTGCCTGTCGACCAGCAGGCACGTATCCCGCCCTTGCTGACACCCGGCCTGCGCGGCATGGACTATCATGGCGTCAGGACATTGCTGGCGGTGCGGATTGCGGCCGCGCTGTCGCCCGACGTCCTGAAGGCCTGGGATGAAACCCTGGCCGCGGCCATGAAGATACCGGCCGGAACCACCTTTCTGCCGGCCATCGTCCATGTGCGCCGCGCCATTGCCGATGCCCGCGGCGATCTCAATGCCTACGTCGCAATCGAGGAAAGCCTGCCGGAGGCGTTGCGCGAGCCGGTCGTGGTTGCCGAGCGGCTCTATGCTGCAGGCCGTCATGCCGAGGCACTGATCTGGGTGCGCAAGCCCCGCAAATCGCGGATCGGCTTTGCCCGGCGGGTCGATATCCTCAGTGGCGACATGAAGCCGTTGCCGGACAAGGACAGGCTCGAGGCCGCCATTCTGGATGGAATGAAGGACCGCGCCGCATCGCAGGCCGTGCGCTGGAAGATTTTCGAGCAAGGGCTCGATGCGGGGATCTTGCGGGAATACATCGCCAAGGCCGGCGATTTCGAGGAGTTCGAGGCACTCGATAAGGCTTTCGCCTTCGTGGAGAGCTACCGCGAGCCGCATGCCGCCCTGCGGTTTTATCTGGCCTGGCCAAGGCTCGATCTGGCGGCGCGTTACGTTGTCGCCCGGTGGGGCGTCTGGGAGGGGGAATTCTACGAGTTTCTTCTGCCTGCAGCCGAGGCTTTCGAAACCGACTATCCGGCCGCGGCTACCGCTCTCTACCGCGCTTTGCTCGACCGCATTATCGGCCGTGGCCTGTCAGAGGCCTATGGGTACGGCGCCGATTATCTGGCGAGGCTTTCGGCACTGGCGAAACGTCCCGGCGGCAATGACGGATTGATGTCGCATGCCGATTATGTGGCGGATTTGCGCAGGCAGCATATCCGCCGGCACGGCTTCTGGGACCGCATTCCGCCCGAAGCCTACCGCTCCCAGTAAGGCTCCGGTCCATAGAGCCCGGCCAGATAATCGATGAACAGCCTGACCTTGGCCGGCAGGAACTGGCGGCTGGGATAGAGTGCCGAGACGAAGAGATTGCGCGATCCTTCCCAGGCGGGCAGGACCTGCACGAGCCTTCCCGATTTCAGGTCGCCACCGACGTCCCAGGTGGAGCGCAGCGCGATGCCGGCTCCAGAAAGGACGGCTTCACGCACCACCTCGGATGAATTGGTGATCAACCGGCCCTGTGGCTTGTAGCTCATCGAGCCACCTTCGCTTTCCAGCTTCCAGGTGTCGTGGTTGTGCTGGCGAAGGCAGATATGGCGGCCAAGATCGTCGACGGTTTCCGGCATACCGTATCGCCCGAGATAGGCCGGCGAGGCGCAGAGGATGCGCCGCACCGGCGCCAGCTTGCGGGCCACCAGCGTCGAATCGCTGAGTTCGCCGATGCGGACAGCCAGATCGAAACCGTCTGCGACGATGTCGGTGAATTCGTCCGAGAGCACGATGTTGAGGATGAGATCGGGATGCGCCTCGATGAAGCGGGCCAGATGCGGCGCCACATGCATGCGGCCGAAGGAGGTGGGGGCGGTGATGCGCAGAGTGCCCTGCGGCTGGCCGGAGCGGCCGGAAGCAAAGGCTTCGGCTTCCTCGATGCCGGCCATGATCCCCAGCACCCGGTCGTAAAATCCCTGTCCGGCTTCCGTGAGCGATATCTGCCGTGTGGTCCGCTGGAACAGCCGCGTGCCGAGCCGGTCTTCCAGCCGTTTGATGCGTTTGGAAATAACAGCTGGGGAAAACCCCAGTGCCCGCCCTGCCGCCGACATACTGCCGGTCGATACGACACGCGTGAAGACCTCGAGATCGCCCAGATTTGTCATCAATCTTGACCATTGTTTCTAAAACGGAAAAACTGATTAGCATTTGCCGGGTCGTGACGATAGTGGTAAAGAAAAATTACCAATTGATGCCGCGGTGCAAATGCGCAGGGAGGCCAGCATGCCTGAGACGATCGCCTTTCTGGAACCGAAACAATCCGTGCTTGCCCGTCGCGCCGCGATCATCGAGGATCTGACGGAGCTTTTGCCGGCGGGCTGCCTGATCAGTGAGAAACGCGGGTTGGTGCCGTTCGAGACGGATGCCTTCATCGCCTATCGCCAGGTGCCCTTGGCCGTTGCCCTGCCGGAAACCACCGCGCAGGTAGCGGCGGTGCTGAAATATTGCGGCCGCTATGGCATCCCGGTCGTGCCGCGCGGTGCGGGCACATCGCTGTCGGGCGGCGCTATCCCGCAATCCGATGCGGTGGTGATCGGCCTGTCGAAAATGTCGCGCATTCTCGATATCGACTTTGCCAACCGCACCGCGACGGTGCAGGCGGGCGTCACCAATATCAATATTTCCGAAGCCGTTTCCGCCGATGGCTTCTTCTATGCGCCGGACCCGAGCTCGCAGCTTGCCTGTACCATCGGCGGCAATATCGGCATGAATTCCGGCGGCGCCCATTGCCTGAAATACGGGGTGACCACCAACAATCTGCTCGGCGTCAGGATGGTGCTGTTCGACGGCACGATCGTCGATCTCGGCGGCAAGGCGCTGGATGCGCCGGGCTATGATCTGCTTGGCCTCGTCTGCGGCTCGGAAGGCCAGCTCGGCATCGTCACCGAGGCGACCGTCCGGCTGATCGCCAAGCCGGAAGGAACGCGGCCGGTCCTGTTCGGCTTCATGTCGTCGGAAGAGGCGGGGGCCTGCGTCGCCGAAGTCATCGGCTCCGGCATTATCCCGGTCGCCATCGAATTCATGGACAAGCAGGCCATCGGCATCTGCGAGGCTTTCGCCCATGCAGGCTATCCGATGGATGTCGAGGCGCTTCTGATCGTCGAGGTCGAGGGATCCGATGCCGAGATGGATGCGATGCTGGCCAGTATCATCGAGATCGCCCGCCGCCACGGCGTTTCCACCATCCGGGAAAGCCAGTCGGCCACGGAAGCGGCGCTGATCTGGAAGGGCCGCAAATCCGCCTTTGGCGCCACCGGCCGTATCGCCGACTATATCTGCATGGATGGAACGGTGCCGCTCGGCCAGCTCTCCTATGTCCTGAACAGGACCAGCGAAATCATCGACGGCTACGGCCTGCGGGTCGCCAACGTGTTCCATGCCGGCGACGGCAACATGCATCCGCTGATCCTTTACAATATCAACGACCCGGAAGACGCCGCGCGTGCCGAAGCGGCCGGAAACGACATCCTGCGTCTCTGCGTCGACGCCGGCGGTTGCCTCACCGGCGAGCATGGCGTCGGCATCGAGAAGCGCGATCTGATGCTGCACCAGTTCACCCAGATCGATCTGAACCAGCAGATGGCCGCCCGTGCCGCATTCGATCCGCAATGGATCATGAACCCGTCCAAGGTCTTCCCGCTGGAAGGACGCCCGGCCGCATGAGCATGTCCTTCGAACCGGCATCCGAGACGGAAGCAGCAGAGATTGTCAGGCAGGCATCCGAGGTGGGAACGCCGCTTGCGATCGCAGGTGGGGCAACGCGGTCAGGCCTTGGCAATCCAGTTCAAGCAGAGCAGCATCTGTCGACGCGAAAACTGACCGGCATTGTCAGCTACAATCCGGCCGAAATGACGATGAGCGCCAAGGCGGGAACGCTGATGACGGAGATCGAGGCGGCGCTGGCTGAAAACCGCCAGATGCTCGCCTTCGAACCGATGGATCATCGCGGCGTCATGGGCACCCGGGGCGAGCCGACCATCGGCGGCGTCTTTGCCGCCAATATCTCCGGCCCGCGCCGCATCACCGCCGGTGCGGCGCGCGACCATCTGCTCGGCATCCGCTTCGTCAACGGAGTGGGCGAGGTGATCAAGTCCGGCGGCCGGGTGATGAAAAACGTCACGGGCCTTGATCTCGTCAAGCTGCTTTGCGGTTCGCATGGAACGCTCGGGCTTTTGACGGAGGTTACCTTCAAGGTCCTGCCCTTGCCACCCGCCGCGGTCACGATCGTCCTTTTCGGCCTCGATGACGCGCAGGCCGCCGCTGCCATGGCGCATGCACTGGCGATGCCGGTCGAAGTGTCCGGCGCGGCGCACCTGCCCGATAGCGTGCGCTACCGCTTCGTCGGCAGCAGTCATCCCGAAGGCGCCGCAACGGTGCTGCGTCTGGAGGGCTTGGCCGCGTCGGTCGCCGTTCGGGCCGAAACACTGAAGGCGGCTTTTGCCGGCGCTGCTCCGGTTGCCATGCTCGACCAGAAGGCGACCGAAACGCTCTGGCGGGACATCCGCGACGTCAAACCCTATGCCGACGGCACGCAAAAGCCGCTCTGGCGCGTCTCGGTCGCTCCCTCCGCCGGTCACCAGCTGATCGCGGCCTTGCGGCTCGAAGCCGGTGTCGATGCCTTCTACGACTGGCAGGGCGGCCTGATCTGGCTGCGCATGGAGGCTGACGCCGAAGCCGAGCTTTTGCGCCGCTACATCAAGGGCCTCGGCGGCGGGCACGCGACGCTGGTACGGGGTTCGGATGCGGTGCGGGCCGGGATTCCGGCATTCGAGCCTGAACTGCCGGCCGTGGCGGCGCTGTCGGCGCGGATCAAGGAGAAGTTCGATCCCAAGGGGATTTTCAATCCGGGGAAGATGGGGTGATGGACACGATGAGTATGCGGCGCGCTACCCCCCTCTGTCACTTCGTGACATCTCCCCCTCAAGGGGGGAGATCGTTCTTTTACCCAAGTGACCTCCCAGTAAGGCGGGCACAGAGTCTACGGCCAATCTCCCCCCTTGAGGGGGAGATGTCCCGGAGGGACAGAGGGGGGTATGCCTCCGCACACTCGGAGCGCCTGACCTGATGCAAACCAACTTCACCCCCGCCCAGCTTGCCGATCCGCATGTGGCCGAATCCGAGGCGATCCTGCGCAAATGCGTGCATTGCGGCTTCTGTACGGCCACTTGTCCGACCTATGTGACGCTCGGCAACGAGCTCGACAGTCCGCGTGGCCGGATTTATCTGATCAAGGATATGCTGGAAAACGGTCGTCCGGCGGATGAGGAGGTGGTCACCCATATCGATCGCTGCCTGTCCTGCCTTGCCTGCACGACCACCTGTCCCTCCGGCGTCGACTATATGCACCTGGTGGATCACGCCCGCGTCCATATCGAACAGACCTACAGGCGTCCGCTGAAGGACCGGCTGGTGCGGGCTGTTCTGGCGGCGGTTCTGCCGTATCCGTCGCGCTTCCGACTGGCTCTGAAAGCGGCCCGGCTCGGCCGGCCGTTCGCCGGACTGATGAAACGGATGCCCTTCCTGAAGACGTTCGGGGTCATGCTGGATTTGGCGCCATCCGAGATCGCCCAGGCGTCCGCAGCCGCAATGCCCGGCGTTCGCGCGGCTGAAACGGAAAAGCGCGGCCGGGTCGCCATCCTCACCGGCTGCGCCCAGCCGGTGCTGAAGCCCGGGATCAACGAGGCGACGATCAGGCTGTTGACGCGGCTCGGCGTCGAGGTAGTGGTGCCGCAGGGCGAGGGCTGTTGCGGCGCGCTGGTGCATCATATGGGCCGCGAGGAGCAGGCGCTCACGGCTGCCCGCCGCAATGTCGATGTCTGGGTGAAGGCGGCCGACGAGGGCGGCCTCGACGCCATCATCATCACCGCGTCCGGCTGCGGCACGACGATCAAGGACTACGGCCATATGCTGCGGCTCGATCCGGCCTATGCGGACAAGGCGGCGCGTGTTTCGGCTTTGGCCAAGGACATTACCGAATATCTGACAAGCCTCGACCTGCCGCGCCAGGAGACAAGGAACATCACGGTCGCCTATCATTCCGCCTGTTCGATGCAGCATGGCCAGAAGATCGTCATGGCGCCGAAGCTGCTCTTGAAGAATGCCGGCTTCACCGTCCGCGATCCGGCCGAGGGCCATCTCTGCTGCGGCTCGGCCGGAACCTACAATATCCTGCAGCCGGAGATTTCGGCGACGCTCAAGGCGCGCAAGGTCAAGAATATCGAGGCGACCAAGGCCGATATCATCGCCACCGGCAATATCGGCTGCATCACCCAGATCGCCACCGGCACGGCCATGCCGATCCTGCACACGGTGGAGCTTCTCGATTGGGCCTATGGCGGCGAAAAGCCGGCCTTGCTTCAGAAGTGAAACGAGACGCCGAGATTGACCGCATTGGTGATGATGTCGGTCTTCAGGCGGGCGCCGCTGTCGATCGGCACGTCGATGAAGGAATAGTTGCCCTTGTATTCGCCGAAGACGGACCAGCGCTCTGAAATCTGGTAGGAAATGCCGGCCTGGGCCTGCAGGGTCACGCCGCCGAATTCATAGCCGAACGTCTTGCCCGAGGGACGGGTGACCTCGACATGCGGTACGTTGATGCCGACGCCAGCGCCGATATAGGGCGTCCATTTCCGGTCCGGTTTCTGGATGCGGTAGATGCCGTTCAGCGTCAGCAGGTTCAGCCCGTCGGTAAATTCGAAATGGGTCCATCCCGGCGTCTTGCCGAATGTCGCGTCGTCGGCATAGACCTTGGCATGCGTATAATCGATCGACAGGCCGATATTCGGCTTGCCGAGGTCGGTCAGCCACCAGGTACCGCGCACGCCGTAATATTGCGGCGACTTGAAGGAGTTGCCTTCCCAGCCGGCGGTAAAATCCGTGCCGTCCGACACTTTCACATCGCTGTGCGGCGCCGTCTGGTAGCCGCCGTAAACCGAGATTTGCAGGTCCTCCGCGCGGGCGGAGCCGGGGGCAATCGGTGCAAAGGCCAAGATCGCAGACAAAAGGGCTGCTGCCCGTCCGGTGTTCAAGCGCATGTCGGTCCCCAAGCCGTTCCACTCTGGAAAAGCCGTATAATTGTGGGGCAACAGCCGTATGACAGGTCAGCCGCCGGAACGAAAAAAAGCGCCCGCCGGAGCGGACGCTTTTGATAGGCTATCGCCGGATGATCAGCCGCCGAAGATCGTGCGCAGGATGTCGACGCCGCGGTCGTCATAGGAGACGTCGCCCTGCTTGTTGCCGGGGCCGATGACGATCACCTTGGTGCCGATCGAGGCGCGGTCATAGAGATGTTCCACGTCCTTGTTCATCATGCGGATGCAGCCCGACGACATGTTGAGGCCGATCGTCCAGGGCTGGTTGGTGCCATGGATGCGAAACCCGGAATCGTTCTTGCCCTTGTAGAGATAGAGCGCGCGGGCGCCGAGCGGATTGTCGATGCCGCCTTCCTGAAAGTCCGGAAGGATATGGCCCTTCTTGCGTTCGCGGGCGATCATCTCCTTCGGCGGGGTCCAGCCCGGCCATTCGGCCTTGCGCTGTACCTTGACGACGCCCGACCAGCCGAAGCCTTCGCGGCCGACGCCGATGCCGTAGCGGGTCGCCCGGTTCGGCCCTTCGATATAGTAGAGATACTTGTTGTTGGTATCGACGATGATGGTGCCCGGCGCTTCAGTGGTGCTGAGCCGCACCTTGGTGCGCATGAATTGTTTCGCCGGCTTTTTCTCCACCGCCACCAGCGTGACATCCGATCCGGATGCCGCACCGGCCGGCTGACCCGGCGTGAAAGCGGATGCGCTCGACGCGCCAAAAGTCACAGCGGCCGCAAACCCGACTGCGGCCAATGTCTGCAAGGCATATTTCATAGACAGATTCCCTCATCCAGTCTCAAGTTGCGAAACGCTATTCAATATCGCGTTTTACGCAAGTCTAACGGGGCCTGGATAGAGCAAATGTGATGGTTCGGCCTGTCACCATGGGAACCGCTGTTGCCGAAAGGCCACGTTGCGGCCCTTCGGCATGTAAGTTGCGGCTTAGATCACGATGACCTTGGTGCCGACATTGACGCGTTCATAGAGGTCGGTCACGTCCTCGTTGCGCATGCGGATGCATCCCGACGAAACGGCATAGCCGATCGTCCACGGCGCGTTGGTGCCGTGAATGCGGTAGAGCGTCGAGCCGAGATACATGGCGCGGGCGCCAAGCGGATTTTCCGGGCCGCCTTCCATGCTGACCGGCAGAAAATGGCCCTTGGCCGCCTCGCGGGCGCGCATCTCGGAGGGCGGCGTCCAGGTCGGCCATTCCGCCTTGCGCGTCACCTTGTGGGCACCGGCCCATTCGAAGCCCGGCTTGCCGACGCCGACGCCGTAGCGCCGCGCTTCGCCATTGCCGGTGACGAGATAGAGAAAACGGCTGTTGGTATCGATGACGATCGTTCCCGGCTTTTCCTGGGTTTCATAGGCAACGGTCTGCGGCAGGAACTGCGGATCGATCTGGCGCTGCTTGGGCTTTTGCGCCCGCATCATCGACACCGGCTGCACCGGTTGCGCGGTGGTCGTACCGGAGCGCTGAACACGGCGCTGCAGCAGATACTGTTTTCGGGTGGCGCTCGGCTGCTGAACCGCTATAGGGCGCTGCTGGCGATAGACGACGGGCTCGACGGTGCCGCCAAGCTGGGTGACCCAGGGGGCGGTGAGGTCGGGGCTGATGATGATCGGCGGGCGGTTCTGGTAGCGGTCGTTCGCTTCCGCAAGACTGGACATAACAACCAGGATGGCTGTGGCAAGGATCAGGGATTTTTTCAGCATCGGACGGGCTCGCTATCTTTTCGCCGGGACTATCTCATAGCTCCGCCGTCCGCAGGGCGGTCGGATGACGGGCGCGATTTTGAACGCCAGGGCACTGGCGGAATGGGACGATGGTGGCACCGGGCGGCAACCGAATGGTAAACGCCGGTTCATTAAAGGCCGATCGAACCGATAAAGCTTTGGGTAGGGTTATCGCCGGCTTTAGGACTATGGTTGGCAAATGGTAAAGCGGGAAAAATCAGGGAGAATCGTGTGACGGCAAAGGGTATCATCACCGGCGTGGACGGCCTTGACCGCTGTGCCTGGCATGCCAATCTGGACGACTACCAGCGCTACCATGACGAGGAATGGGGCAAGCCGATGGCCGACGACATCCGGCTGTTCGAGAAGATCTGCCTCGAAGGGTTTCAGTCCGGCCTGTCCTGGCTGACGATCCTGCGCAAGCGCGAGGCCTTCCGCGCCGCCTTTGCCGGCTTCGATTTCGACGTGGTCGCCACCTTCGGCGATGCCGATATCGAACGCTGCCTTGCCGATACCGGCATCGTCCGCCATCGCGGCAAGATCGTCTCGACCATCAACAACGCCCGGCGGGCGCAGGAGCTCAAAGCGGAGTTCGGCTCGCTTGCCCGCTATTTCTGGGGTTTCGAGCCGGGCGGCAACGAGCGGCCGAAGACGGTGACCTGGGAGGCGATCGCCGCCAATCCGACCACGCCGACCTCGACGCTGATATCGAAGGACCTGAAGAAGCGTGGCTGGACCTTCGTCGGCCCGACCACGGTCTATGCCTTCATGCAGGCCATGGGCCTGGTCAACGACCATATCGACGGATGCTATTGCCGGGAAAAGATCGAGGCCATGCGGCAAGCCTTCGTGCGGCCCTGATCTATTCTTCGCCCGGCATGCCGTGCACCCGCGCCACCGGCCTGTTGTTCATATAGAGGAGAACCGCGCCGAAGATCACCAGCATGACGCCGATCACCAGCCATTCCCTGTTGTCGGACATGGCGGTTCCGGAAATGATGTTCGAGCCTTGCAGTATCCAGAGCCCGCCGAGCAATACAACGACGATACCTGCGATATTCTTGAATATCTTCATGACGTCCTCCCATGCACTGGCCGAAATTATGGGCCTGCGGCAGGCTTCGGTCAACGTGGGATCATCGGGCAAAGGCGCGAACGCCGGAGACCAGGCTCCGGCGTTGCTGTTTATTCCATCAGGGATCAGCCACCGTTCCTGGCGAGCCAGTCCTGCATCGTCCGGATCTCCGCTTCCTGGGCGGAGATGACACCTTCGGCAAGTTTGCGAAGACCAGCATCCTTGCCATATTCAAGCTCGACCTTGGCCATGTCGATGGCGCCTTGATGGTGGGCGATCATGCCGCGCACGAAATCGGCGTCGGTATTGCCGGTGAAGGTAATGTCCATACCCGCATGCATTTTGGCATTGGCTTCGGCGAAGGCCTTGCTGGAGGGGCCGGTATCGCCCTTCGGCTGGGCCATCCCCTCCATGGTCATGGCTCCGTGGCCCATCTTGCTGTGATCCATCTCCTGTGCGGTGACGGGGGCGATGACGGTGAGGGCCAGCGTTGCCGCGGCCACGATGATTTTCAGAGACATCCTGTGCTCTCTTTCGTTTCCATATTTGCAATGTGCGGGCTTTGGGCCCGCGTTCAGGAAAAAGAGAGGACGGTCTTGGGAGGCGGGAACCGCGGTTTCAGCGCCGTCGTCTGCATCGGTTTCTGCGGCAGGGGATGGACGGTTGCTGCCGGGAGTTCAACGCGGTCGAGGCCGTGGGCGTCGAGGACGACGGCGAAACAGGCGGCACAGAGCAATGGATGCACCGTCTTCGAATGCTTGTCGCAGGGATGGCCTGCCGAGCAGGAACGGTCATGCTCCGCGCCACTGGCCTGCATATCATGGCCTGCCGCCGCATCGGCATGATGCATCGCCGCCATGCCGCCGAGATCCTGCACCCGGGCAAGCGATGCCGTCCAGCCGCTGATCAGCGCGCAAAAGACGGTAAGGGTGAGGATGGCGAGACGCATGAGCCGAAGATAGGCGCTGCGAGCGCGGAAGAAAAGATGGCGGCGAAGTGTTTTTGCCGGCGGCACGTTCACCCCACGGCAGGGCGCGTCAGCGCGCCGGCGCGGAAAAGGCGAAGACGCCCTGCATTCGGCCGGCGGCGGCTGGCGTGTCGATCGTCGACGTGCCGATGCAATAGAGCGGACCGGCTGAACCGTCGTCGTGAACGATGGTTGTGCAATAGTAAAAGGAAGACGCTGCAGCCGTTGCCTCTTCCAGAATGTTCAGCACGATCTTGCGATGGTCGTTCTCATATCCCCGGATGATATCCAGCAGGCCGCAGGGGCTCTGTTCGAGCGCATGAATGCGTTGTGCTGTTTCACCGAGCGAGAAGATGCCGGTCGAGAGATCGCAATGCCAGCCTTCGACGATATAATCGTGCTGGGTCAGTTCTGCGATCCATTGTTCGTGGGCGCGCGCATCTTCGGGCATGATGGTGGCGAAGCCGGGTTTCACGAATCTGAGCATGCTGTTTCGCTTTCGATATCCGCTCGCGCCGCGGTATTTTCAATTCTGAGGCACCTTTTTTGGTGCGTTCCGCATCCTGCTGAAAAAGCGCTTTACCGGCAGTCTGAAAAGCGTTGATCTGATGCAATACCGCAGCGTCGTCGTCAGCAGATGTTGGTTCTCATGATCTTAAAAATACGCGACAAACGTCCGTTCTGAAACGGCTGCAATTGATCATTTATTCTTCCTTTGGTGTTAATGAATTATTAATTACAATCTATGATTTCACAAAGAGTCTGTCCGAATGAACGTGATCCTGAGCGAGCTGATCCGGCAATTGCGAGAGTACAGATTGAAGGCCGGGCTGACCCAGGGCGATATTGCCTGGAAACTCGGCTTCTCGCTTCCTGCGGTGTCGCGCTGGGAACGCGGGATTTGCACGCCCGATCTGCGCGCCATCGGCGCCATCGTCGATTTTCTGCGCCGTGCCGATGCGCATGCGGAAAAGGTGCTGCTGCGATCCATCCTTGCCGCCCGCGACAGCCGCAATCTCTGGGAGGGTGACAACATCCGCTATCTCGCCGGCTCCAGGCAGGAGTTCCTCGAAACACCGGAAATGCGGGCGATGCTCGGCAAGAGTATCCGGCGCTACATCACCGGGCATTACCGTGATTTCATCGAGGACCCGGCGATCGTCTCGAGCCTGAAGGCCGGCGATTTGGCCAGCGTCGATTTCTACGGCGGGGCCGCCATGTCGGTTACCAGCATTCCGGATGGCTTCGTGCAGCTCAAGCGCGTCAGCTTCCAGCTGGAGGCGCAGGGCCTTGTGCGTGGCGACACCTATTCGGTCCTCATTCCGCAGGCCGAGGCGCCGATGGCGGAGGGCAGGGTGATCCATAACTGGGATATGCTGTTGCGGCCGCTTTAGGACATGCGGATCAGCGCAAAGACTTGCCGCCTTTGCCCTGATCGGATAGGGAAAGCGCCGATATACCGTTGACCGATCGACGCTGAAAGTGCGGGTGCCATGAACGACAAAAAGAAGAAGCCACAGAAGCTCAGAGCCCGTCTGCCGCGCGGTTTCGTCGATCGCGCCGCCGCCGATATCCGTGCCGTCGACGAGATGACCGCCAAGATCCGCGAAGTCTATGAGCGCTATGGCTTCGATCCGGTCGAAACGCCGCTGTTTGAATATACCGATGCGCTCGGAAAATTCCTGCCAGACGCAGATCGCCCCAACGAAGGCGTCTTCTCGCTGCAGGATGACGACGAGCAGTGGATGAGCCTGCGCTACGACCTGACCGCGCCGCTTGCCCGCCACGTCGCCGAAAATTTCAACGACATCCAGCTGCCCTACCGCACCTATCGCGCCGGCTACGTCTTCCGTAACGAGAAGCCAGGCCCCGGCCGCTTCCGCCAGTTCATGCAGTTCGACGCCGACACGGTGGGCGCCGCCGGCGTCCAGGCGGATGCCGAAATGTGCATGATGATGGCTGACACGATGGAAGCGCTCGGTATCAAGCGCGGCGACTATGTGATCCGGGTGAACAACCGCAAGGTGCTGGATGGCGTGCTCGAGGCGATCGGCCTTGGTGGCGAGGAGAATGCCGGTGCGCGGCTGAATGTGCTCAGGGCGATCGACAAGCTCGACAAGTTCGGGCCGGAAGGTGTGAAGCTGCTGCTCGGCCCCGGCCGCAAGGACGAGAGCGGCGATTTCACCAAGGGAGCAGGGCTGAATGAAGAGCAGATCGCCAAGGTTCTGTTCTTCATCGGTATCACCGATTATGCGGCAAGTGCCGCCGATCTGGCTAGCCTCGTGGCAGGAACGTCGAAAGGCGCCGAAGGTGTAGAAGAGCTGAACCTGATCGGCAGTCTGGTCACAAGCGCGGGTTACGGTCCTGATCGCATCAAGATCGACCCCTCCGTTGTTCGTGGTCTCGAATATTACACCGGCCCGGTTTTCGAAGCCGAACTCCAGTTCGCCGTCACCAATGAAAAGGGCGAAAAGGTCGTCTTCGGCTCGGTCGGCGGCGGTGGCCGTTACGATGGCCTCGTCTCGCGCTTCATGGGCCAGCCGGTGCCGGCAACCGGTATCTCCATCGGCGTCTCGCGTCTGATGACGGCGCTGAAGAATCTCGGCAAGCTCGGCATGGAAGAGGTGATCGCCCCGGTCGTCGTCTGCGTCATGGACCGCGATACGGAAAGCCTCGGCAAGTACCAGCAGTTCACGCAAACGCTGCGCCACGCCGGCATCCGCGCCGAAATGTACCAGGGCAACAAGAAGAACTTTGGCGACCAGCTGAAATATGCCGACCGCCGCGGCTCGCCGCTGGCCATCATTCAAGGGTCGAGTGAGCGTGAAGCCGGCGAGGTTCAGATCAAGGACCTGATCGAGGGCAAGCGCCTGTCGGGTGAGATCGAGGACAACACGGCATGGCGCGAAGCCCGCGTCGCGCAGGTCTCGGTGCCCGAGGCTGACCTCGTCGCCAAGGTCCGCGAGATGCTGGCGGCGCAGGCGGAAGATCGGGTACGCGGCTAAGATGTTGGACGGGAAGTGCGCGAGAAGGCCCCTCCCCAACCCTCCCCACAAGGGGGAGGGGGCGATTTCGCACGAGCCAGTGTTTCCGGCAATCCAAGCAATCGATCTCATCGGTAAACCTGCAAGACGTCAGTCTGTCAGGCACGGCGGTCTTTCGCAGATTGCGACGTGTCAGGATTTGAATATGAAAAAGGATGGGTACGGCAGATTGACTCCCTCCCCCCTGTGGGGAGGGTTGGGGAGGGGCCTTTCCTCACTTTCCTGCATCGCGAGTTCCCCATGCCCCTGATCAACCTCCCCACCTTCGCAGCCGACCTCTTGGCCGATTTCGAGCGGCTGGGAACGCTGCACGTCGATACGCCGGTGATCCAGCCGGCCGAGCCGTTCCTTGACATGGCGGGCGAGGACCTGCGCCGCCGCATCTTCATGACCGAGAGTGAAACCGGCAAGAGCCTCTGCCTGCGCCCGGAATTCACCATTCCCGTCTGCCTGCGCCATATCGAGACCGCCACCGGTACGCCGCAGCGTTACTCCTATCTCGGCGAAATCTTCCGCCAGCGGCGCGAAGGCGCCAACGAATTCTACCAGGCCGGCATCGAGGATCTGGGCGAGACGGATGTGGCGAGCGCCGACGCCCGCGCCATCGGTGACGCCATCGCGATCCTATCCGCGCGCCTGCCGGGCAAAAAGCTCGACGTGACGCTCGGCGATCAATCGGTGTTCGAAGCCGTCGTTGCCGCCTGTGGTCTGCCCGCCGGCTGGCAGAAGCGCCTGATCCACGCCTTCGGCAACCCCGCGCAGATCGATGCCCTGTTGACGCGGCTGTCGAGCCCGCAGCCGGTGACGGGCCTGAGCCCCGAAATCGAGGCGCTGCTGGTTTCCGGCGACGATGCCACGCTGATTGCTCATCTCGACGACACCATGGAGGCGACCGGCTATTCCACCAATGCCAGCCGCAGCCCCAGGGAAATCGCCGAACGGCTGAAGGAGAAGCGGGCACTGGAAAAGACCGCGCTGGACGGGCGCACACTCGCCGTTCTGCGCGAATTCCTGTCGTTGAACATGCCGCTTGCCGATGCGCCGGCAGCCCTTTTTGCGTTTGCGGAAAAATCCGGGCTGACGCTCGATGGCGCGCTGTCGCGGTTCGATGCGCGCGTGGCAGCTCTCGGCAATGCCGGCGTTGACGCGAAGCTACTCTCCTACCGCGCCGCTTTCGGCCGTCCGCTCGACTATTATACCGGCATGGTTTTCGAGATCGTCATCGAAGGCTCTCCGGCGGTTCTGGCCGGCGGCGGCCGTTTCGACCGGCTGATGACGCTGCTCGGCGCGAAAGAGCGCATTCCGGCTGTCGGCTTCGCACTCTGGCTCGACCGGATGGAGCAGGCGCTGGCTGAGCCGCAGCCGAAGCAACAAGGGGAGGCGGCCCAATGACCATCACCATCGCGCTGCCCTCCAAGGGCCGGATGAAGGACGATGCGTCCGCCATCTTCGAAAAGGCCGGCCTGAAGATCGTCGCCGTCGGCAATGAGCGCTCCTATCGCGGCCGTGTCGAAGGCCTCGATGATGTCGAGATCGCCTTTCTTTCAGCGTCGGAAATTTCCCGGGAGATCGGCAGCGGCTCGATCGATTTCGGCGTCACCGGCGAAGACCTGATCCGTGAGGGATTGTCGGAAGCCGATGCCCGCGTCGAATTCTGCGCCCGTCTCGGTTTCGGCCATGCCGATGTCGTTGTCGCCGTTCCGGAAATCTGGCTGGATGTCGATACCATGGCCGACCTCGGCGATGTCGCCGCCGATTTTCGCGCCCGTCATGGCCGCCGGCTGGCGATCGCCACCAAATACTGGCGCCTGACGCAGCAGTTCTTCTCGGCCCAGCACGGCATCCAGCTCTACCGCATCGTCGAAAGTCTGGGCGCCACCGAGGGCGCACCGGCCTCGGGTTCCGCGGACATTATCGTCGACATCAGCTCGACCGGCTCGACGCTGAAGGCCAACCACCTGAAGGTGCTGTCGGACGGGGTCATGCTGCGGTCGCAGGCCTGCCTCGTGCGGGCTCGCAAGGCGGAGCATGCGGGCGATCCGCTGGTGGCGAAGATTATCGAGGCGGTTGGCGGGGTTGTCGGTTAGGTTCGCAGCAGAGAGCGATGCCAGCCTTGCCACCGGTTGCGCCGGATATATCGTTATTCATCCGTGGGCGTCTGGCGCAGCAGTGTGGCGTAGTCGCGCCGGCCTGAGAAAATGTTGGTGATCCAGACAGTCCTGTCGCGAACGGCGTAGAGAATGACGGCCTTCCTTTCGAAGGGCACACTCCGGATGCCCGGACCGAGATCGTCTCTCGAAACGCCGCCGAAGGGAGCGTCTCCAATTTTCTCGCAGCGCTCGAAAACACGATCGATGAAGCGGGCTGCCGTCACCGCATCAAAACTGGTTTCGAGTATGTAGCTGAAAAGCTGCTCGATATCATCGACAGCCTCGGGGCGGTACTCGACCGGCAGACGCTCCATTTCCCGTCAGCTGCCGTGTTTTGCATAAAGCGCGTTGAGCCGCTCCCGCACCTGCTTGCCAGACAAATTCGGCCGAGGGTCTTCAAGAGAACGACGCACGCGGGCACGCAGTCCTTCCATGCGCGCTTCGTGCTCTTCTTCCAGACGAAGCCACGTCCGCATCGCTTCGCGCAGGACTTCGCTGGTCGATGCATAGGATCCGGCTTCGACGCGGCTTTTGATGGCATCGACCATTTCGGTGGGGAGCGTAATACTCAGCTTTTCGACCATCGGAGGACTCCTGAACTTATTCGCGGATAAGAGTAGGATAAAATGCTACCGCTCGCAACCTATCACCGATGATGGCGTTGGCGGGAGCTTCAAGCCGATTCAAAGTTGCAGACAAAAAGCCCCATCACCGCCCTGACAATCTGGACACGGCTGTCCTATATTCGAGCACCCATCTCAAGGAGTTCTCCATGGCCGATCTCTCTTCCTTTCCGATCACCACCCGCTGGCCCGCCAAAAATCCCGATATCATCCAGCTCTATTCGCTGCCGACGCCGAATGGCATCAAGATTTCCATCGCTCTGGAAGAGCTTGGTCTGGCCTATGAGCCGCACCTCGTTTCCTTCGGCACCAACGACCAGAAGTCGCCGGAATTCCTCTCCCTCAATCCGAACGGCCGCATTCCGGCGATCATCGACCCCAACGGCCCGGACGGCAAGCCGATCGGTCTGTTCGAATCCGGCGCCATCCTGGTCTATCTCGCCGAAAAGACCGGCAAGCTCATTCCGGCCGATGCCGCCGGGCGCTATGAGACGCTGTGCTGGGTGATGTTCCAGATGGGTGGTGTCGGCCCGATGTTCGGGCAGTTCGGCCATTTCTTCAAATTCGCCGCCGACAAGGTTGCCAACAATTCCTATCCGGTGGAGCGTTACCGCGACGAAGCCAAGCGCCTGCTCGGCGTGCTCGAGGCGCGTCTTAAAGGCCGTCAGTGGTTGATGGGCGATCAATATACCATCGCCGATATCACCACGTATTCCTGGATCGAAGGCGCCCGCAAATTCTACGGCGCTGCCGATGTGCTGGAATATGCAAGCTTCCCGAATGTCATGGCCTGGGTTGACCGTGCCCTTGCCCGCCCGGCCGTACAGAAGGGCATGGACATTCCCAAGCGCGATTGATCGCCTCCTTTCCCATTGTCCGCCCGAGTTGACGGCACTCGGGCGGACAGGCTACTTCTTTGGAAAAGAAGCATTCTCGACGGGTGAACAAACGTGACAGGCAGACTGGTTGTGGTGGGCGGCGGTCAGGCCGCCTTTGCTTTGGTGGCCAAGCTCCGGGCTTTGAAGGATGAGCGGCCGATCACGATCGTCGCGGCCGAAGCAAGCCCCCCCTATCAGCGTCCGCCGCTCTCGAAGAAATACCTGCTGCGCGAAATGGACCTCGACCGGCTGCTCTACCGGCCGGAAAGCTGGTATGCCGAGCACAATGTCGATATCCGCCTGTCGACAGCGGTGACGTCAATCGACC
This sequence comes from Pararhizobium polonicum, assembly GCF_001687365.1. Classification (GTDB taxonomy): domain Bacteria; phylum Pseudomonadota; class Alphaproteobacteria; order Rhizobiales; family Rhizobiaceae; genus Pararhizobium; species Pararhizobium polonicum. Next base: position 27,848 of record NZ_LGLV01000018.1, on the reverse strand, counting down.
GCGCCGCCAGAACCGTCACCCTCAGCGACAGCTCGACGCTTGAGTATGATGTGCTGGCGTTGGCCACCGGCTCGACGCCGCGAAAGCTGCCCGCCAGCCTTGGCGGCGATCTCGAAGGTGTCTTCGTCGTGCGCGACTTCACCGACGCCGACCGGCTGGCCGGCGAGCTGAAGCCCGGCAAACATGCGCTGATCATCGGCGGCGGTTACATCGGCCTGGAAGCGGCCGCCGTGGCGCGCTCGAGCGGGCTTGATGTCACCGTCATCGAAATGGCCGACCGCATCCTGCAGCGCGTCGCCTCGGCTGCGACCTCCACTCTGGTCAGAGACATCCACACGTCGCGGGGCGTCGATATCCGCGAGGGTACCGGCCTTGTCCGGCTGGTCGGAACCGATGGCCGGGTAACTGCGGCGGAACTGACCGATGGCTCGACCATCCCGGTCGATCTCGTCATCGTCGGCATCGGCGTGACCGCCAACGATGCGCTGGCTGCGGATGCCGGTATCGAGGTTGCCAACGGCATCGTCGTCGATCATTTCGGACGCACCTCCGATCCTGCCATCCATGCGATGGGCGACTGCGCCGTGCTGCCCTGGAAGGATATGCGCATCCGGCTGGAATCGGTGCAGAATGCCGTCGATCAGGCCGAGGCAGTTGCAGCTCTGCTGGCCGGCGGAGAGGCGCCCTACGATCCCAAGCCGTGGTTCTGGTCGGATCAGTATGACGTCAAGCTGCAGATCGCCGGCTTCGGTTTCGGCCACGACGAGACGGTCGTGCGCAAGGGCCAGCGCGAGGGCAGCGTCTCGGTCTGGTATTTCCGCGACGGCAAGCTGATCGCCGTCGATGCGCTCAATGATGCGAAGGCCTATGTGACGGGCAAGAAACTGCTCGATCTCGGCCTGACGCCCGGCCGGGCGGCTCTTGAGAACCCGCTGACCGATCTGAAGACGCTTCTGCCGTAAAGGGCAGTTCTATTGATGGTGATTGAGGACCCGCCCCTTGGCTTCCAGCTGGAAGCGGGGGAAGAAGAAGACGCCGAGCAGGGCGCCGGAATAGCGCTGCTCCAGCCCTGTCGATTCACCGATGCAGAAGACCGGCTGTTTCTGTCCGGAGGCCAGGATGATCGTGGTCGAGAAGCAGAAGGATGAGGCGGTTGTTGCCGCCTGCTCGAAAAGCGCCAGCACATGGTTGCGGTCGGCGCTGTCGTAACAACGCACGAGATTGAGCAGGCCGCATTCGGTCTGCTGCAGGCCGTGCATCGCCGCCGCACTCTCGCCGAGGCGAAACAGGCCGTTCGACAGATCCCCGGACCAACCCTCGGAAAAGCAGAATTGGCTGAGCAATTCCTGCCCGCTTTCACCAAGGGAGTAGGAACTGGCAGAATGGGACTGGGAAAGACCTGCTCTTGCAATCTTAAACACGGCCAACCCCGGTCTCTGCGCAATGTCCGAACGTCATTCGTCTGTTCCCCTTAAGGGTTCGAAAGAAACAATTTCCATGTCTCAACAAGGCGATAGGACGCGAAATATACTTTGCGCGATCCGGACGTCTGCAGGAGATAGAAAGCTCAACTTTCAAGTCTTGGCCGTTTTTTGTGCTCAAGACGAAACAAATTGTATGCGAGAAAAATCGATAGGCTTTATGAATTGGGATCAAAGTGATGTTTTGTAGATAGGTAATACGTAAAAATCGAGCATTTTTAGTGTCAATTCTTCCGCGCTTTGGATCCCCGTGAATCTATGGTTCACTTGGAGCGCTGTTATAATTGCTTTTCCTCCCGCATCAATGGTGTTTTGACAAAAATCTTACAATTTGCAGTCAATGCGTGGAATATATCTCAGGATTGTGGCGGCAAGGAACGATGCAATCAGAACATGATTCTCGTGCGGTTCGGCAATGGGTCAAATACCGTAGGCGCGGACCATTCTCGGGATATTCAGCGCGAAATGCGCGTGGCCAAGCAAAAAGGGCGAACCTTGCGGCCCGCCCTTTTCTCAAATCCGGAAACCGGAGCTGATCTGATCATTCTACCCATGCCGTCCCTTCAGCGCGACTGGCGCGCTGAAGCACTTTGAAACATGGGAAAGTCGTATGGTCGTCATTGGTAATAAGGCAGACGCCCTATTACATCATGCCGCCCATGCCACCCATGCCGCCCATGTCAGGCATGCCGCCGCCGGCAGCTTCCTTCTTCGGCAGTTCGGCAATCATGGCTTCCGTGGTGATCAGCAGCGAAGCAACCGAAGCTGCGTTCTGCAGAGCCGTACGGACAACCTTGACCGGATCGACGATACCCATGGCGATCATGTCGCCGAATTCGCCGGTCTGGGCGTTGTAGCCGAAGTTGTCGGTGTTGCTTTCGAGGATCTTGCCAACGATGATCGAGCCTTCGTCGCCTGCGTTTTCAGCGATCTGGCGAACCAGCGACTGAAGCGCCTTGCGGATGATGCTGATGCCGGCCGTCTGGTCGTCGTTGGCGCCCTTGAGGTCGAGAACGATCGAAGCGCGGAGCAGAGCCGTACCGCCGCCGGGGACGATACCTTCCTGAACGGCAGCGCGCGTTGCGTTGAGCGCGTCGTCGATGCGGTCCTTCTTTTCCTTGACTTCGATTTCAGTCGCACCGCCGACGCGGATGACGGCAACGCCGCCAGCGAGCTTGGCAAGACGTTCCTGCAGCTTTTCGCGGTCGTAGTCGGATGTGGTTTCTTCGATCTGGCCCTTGATCTGCGCAACGCGGCCTTCAATTTCGGCCTTCTTGCCGGAACCGTCGACGATCGTCGTGTTTTCCTTGGAGATCGAAACCTTCTTCGCACGGCCGAGCATTTCGAGCGTGACGTTTTCCAGCTTGATGCCGATGTCTTCGGAGATGACCTGGCCACCGGTCAGGATGGCGATGTCTTCGAGCATGGCCTTGCGGCGATCGCCGAAGCCCGGAGCCTTGACGGCAGCAATCTTCAGGCCGCCGCGCAGCTTGTTGACGACGAGCGTTGCAAGAGCTTCGCCTTCGACGTCTTCCGAGATGATCAGGAGCGGCTTGCCGGTCTGAACGACGGCTTCCAGAACCGGAAGCATGGCCTGCAGGTTGGAGAGCTTCTTCTCATGCAGAAGGATGTAAGCGTCTTCCAGCTCGGCAACCATCTTTTCCGGATTGGTCACGAAGTAGGGCGAGAGGTAGCCGCGGTCGAACTGCATGCCCTCGACGACTTCGAGTTCGGTGTCGGCGGTCTTGGCTTCTTCAACCGTGATGACGCCTTCATTGCCGACCTTCTGCATCGCTTCAGCGATGTACTGGCCGATTTCCTTTTCGCCATTGGCGGAGATCGTGCCGACCTGGGCAACTTCTTCCGAAGTGTTGATCTTCTTGGCCTTGGCAACGAGGTCCTTGACGATGGCTGCGACTGCGAGGTCGATGCCGCGCTTCAGGTCCATCGGGTTCATGCCGGCGGCAACGGCCTTGCCGCCTTCGCGAACGATGGCCTGGGCCAGAACGGTCGCCGTCGTCGTGCCGTCGCCGGCGATGTCGTTGGTCTTCGAAGCAACTTCGCGGACCATCTGGGCGCCCATGTTTTCGAACTTGTCTTCGAGTTCGATTTCCTTGGCGACGGAAACGCCGTCCTTGGTGATGCGCGGTGCGCCGAAGGACTTGTCGATGATGACGTTACGACCCTTCGGACCGAGCGTTACCTTCACTGCGTCTGCGAGGATGTCGACGCCGCGCAGCATCTTTTCGCGCGCGGTGCGGCCGAACTTAATTTCTTTGGCTGCCATGTTAAAAACTCCCGGGCTGGTGCCCAATTGGTTTTCTGGAATTGAAGGTGAAGATCAGCGGCTCAGATCAGCCGATGATGCCCATGATGTCGGCTTCCTTCATGATCAGAAGGTCTTCGCCGTTGAGCTTGACTTCGGTGCCCGACCACTTGCCGAACAGAACGCGATCGCCAGCCTTGACGTCGAGCGCAACGAGGGCGCCCTTGTCGTCACGGGTGCCAGTGCCGACGGCGACGATTTCGCCTTCCTGCGGCTTTTCCTTGGCGGTATCCGGAATGATGATGCCGCCCTTGGTCTTGGCTTCAGACTCGACACGGCGTACGACGACGCGGTCATGCAGAGGACGGAAATTGGTGCTTGTCATTGTCTAATCCCTCGATCAAATGACTTCACGGATCGTGAACCGACCCGATGGATGGATGTTAGCACTCCTGTTGCTTGAGTGCTAGCGGCCCCGAGATAAGGATGCTCGGGAGATGAGTCAAGAACAAGACAGCGCGTTTTTTTAAATCGAAACGCCGATTGACTCGAATTGCTATTTTTTGTTTAACGGCTGCATGGGGTCTGCGAATGCCCCACGAGGCGTCATGCCGGAATTTCGCGTCCACTCTTTACAAAAAAAAGGGACGTATCATGGCCTCGTACAATTCCATTTCCGTTGAAAAGCTCGCTCGTCTGACCGGAACCCCGAAAGGTCCGGTCGTCATCGATGTGCGCGACGATGAGGATTTCGCAGCACTACCCTCGCTTCTTCCTGCGTCGACGCGCCGCCCTTATGCCTCGGCATCGCAATGGGCGGCGGAATATCGCGGCCTCTGGGTGGTCGTGGTCTGCCAGAAGGGCAAGAAACTCAGCGAGGGCGTCGCCGCCTGGCTGCGGCATGCCGGTGCCCAGGCCGAGAGTCTGGAAGGGGGCGTTGAAGCCTGGACAGCAGCAGGTCTGCCGCTCGTCCCGGTCGCAGCGATACCCGGCGCGAACACCCGCAGTGGCTCCGTCTGGGTGACGCGCTCGCGTCCCAAGATCGACCGCATCGCCTGTCCATGGTTGGTCCGCCGCTTCGTCGATCCCGCCGCATCCTTTCTCTTCGTTGCGCCTTCCGAAGTGGAGGCCGTTGCCGACCGTTTCGAAGCGACGCCGTTCGATGTCGAGGGTGTGTTCTGGAGCCATCGCGGCGAGGGCTGCACCTTCGATACGATGATCGCGGAGTTCGGCCTGTCCTTTCCCGCCCTTCAGCATCTGGCGCTGATCGTTCGCGCCGCCGATACCGACCGCCTCGATCTGGCGCCCGAGGCCTCCGGCCTGCTCGCGGCCTCGCTCGGTCTCTCGCGGATGTTCTCCGATGATCTGGAGCAGCTGGAAGCGGGCATGCTGCTCTATGATGCCTTCTACCGCTGGGCGCGCGATGCCACGCAGGAAAAGCACGAATGGATTTCGCACGTGCCGAAGAAGGGCAGGGATCATGAATGAGGCGGTGGCGGTTACGTTTCCACCGCCGCATCCGACATTCGCCGAGGCGGCCAGGGTCTGGGCGAAGATCGGGCTGTTGAGCTTCGGCGGGCCGGCGGGTCAGATCGCCCTGATGCATAAGGAACTGGTGGAGGAGCGTCGCTGGATCTCCGAGAGCCGGTTTCTGCATGCGCTGAATTTCTGCATGCTTTTGCCAGGTCCGGAGGCGCAGCAGCTTGCCACCTATATCGGCTGGCTGCTGCACGGTACGCGCGGCGGCATCGTCGCCGGAATGCTGTTCATCCTGCCGGGTTTCTTCGTCATCCTCGGCCTGTCATCGGCCTATGCGGTGTTTCATGAGGCGGACTGGCTCACCGGCCTGTTCTTCGGGTTGAAGGCGGCAGTGCTGGCCATCGTCATCGAGGCGGTCATCCGCGTTGGCCGCCGGGCGCTGAAGACCGGCTTTGCGCTCACCGTCGCGGCGCTTGCCTTTTCCGCCTTGTTCCTGTTCGATCTGCCGTTTCCGCTCGTCGTGCTGGCGGCCGGTGTCGCCGGCTATGTCGCCACGCGCCTGCAGCCGGCAGCGGGCGAAAAAGCGGTTGCCGCAGCGGCCAAACAGGCGCTTGCCGACCGGCCGTCCGTCATCGACAGCAATTTTCCCGACATCGTGTCGTCCTGGAGCCGGACATTCCGGGTTCTCGCCGCCTGGCTGGCGCTCTGGATCGCACCTTTCGTTCTCATCGGCGGAGTGCTCGGTTTTGATAACGTCTATACCACCATCGGTCTGTTCTTCTCGAAGATGGCGGTGGTGACCTTCGGCGGCGCCTATGCCGTACTCGCTTACGTGGCGCAGCAGGCGGTCGAGACCTATCACTGGCTGAAGCCCGGCGAAATGCTGGATGGCCTGGCGCTGGCCGAAACGACGCCGGGACCGCTGGTTCTGGTCTTGAGCTTTGTCGGCTTCATGGCCGCCTTTCGCGCCCCGCTCGGCCTTGATCCTCTCTCAGCCGGTTTGCTGGGAGGCACACTGGCGACATGGGTGACCTTCGTGCCGTGCTTCCTGTGGATCTTTCTCGGTGCCCCCTATGTCGAGACCCTGCGCAACAACAGGGCGCTGTCGGGGGCGCTGGCGGCAATCTCGGCGGCGGTCACCGGCGTCATTCTCAATCTGGCCGTCTGGTTCGGCCTCCATGTTCTGTTCGCCGTGGTAAACCGGTCGGCGGCCGGGCCGATCTCGATGCCGCTGCCGGTCTGGCAGACCTTCCAGCTGCCGGCATTTTTCCTGGCGCTTCTGGCGGCATTGCTGCTCTTTCGCTTCCGGCAGGGCGTCGTGACGACGCTTGCCGTCTGCGCGGCCGCCGGCTGGCTGATCCGCGGATTTTAGCGGTTCCGTCGAATTCCACGCCGGAAACCTTGGAATTCGGCCGCCATTTTCCCGATGGAGACTTGTGTTTTTTACGCCTGCCTGCGATGTCACCCCGACCAATTTTTTCTGCGGGAAACCAGCATGGCCGTTCGGATCAACAGTTTTCGCGATATCGCCAGCCGCTACGATGTCGTGCTGTGCGATGTCTGGGGCGTGCTGCACAACGGTGTCGAGGCCTTCAAGGGAGCTTGCGAAGCGCTGACCGAGGCGCGCGCCCGGGGCCTGACCGTCGTTCTCATCACCAATTCGCCGCGCCCGCATCCCGGCGTCATCGTCCAGATCCGCGGCCTTGGCGTGCCGGATACGGCCTACGACCGGATCGTCACATCAGGCGATGTCACCCGTGCGCTGATTTCGGCCGGGCCGAAGAAAATCTATTTCATCGGCGCGGAGAAGGATTTTCCGCTGCTCGAAGGCCTCGGCGTCAGCATGGTGTCGTCCGAGGAGGCCGAAATCATCGTCTGCGCCGGCTTCTTCGATGATGAAACCGAAACGGCCGACGATTACCGGGCGACGCTGTCGGGCATGGCCAAGCGCAAGGTGCCGTTCATCTGCGCCAATCCGGATCTCGTGGTCGAGCGCGGCCACAAGCTCATTCCCTGCGCCGGCGCCATCGCCAAGGTCTACGAGGAACTCGGCGGCGAAACCCGGATCTCCGGCAAGCCCTATGTGCCGATCTATCGCGCGTCGCTGTCCGAAGCCAAGGCGGTTCGCGGCGGGCTCGACCTCACGCGGGTGATCGCGGTGGGCGACGGCATGCCGACGGACGTCAAGGGCGCGCAGGATTTCGGCCTCGATATCCTCTATATCAGCGCCGGCATCCATGCGGCCGAATATATGGCAGCCGAAAAGACCGACGAAGCCAAGCTGACGGCATTCTTGAAAAGCGAGGGCGCCACGCCGAAATGGTGGATGCCCAGACTGGCGTAACGGATGTGGCGTGATCGAACGGCATAAGAGATGACTGGCGTGACGGATATGACGGTTTTCCATCGCAACGAGACCCGCGAACCCCTGCCGCAAGCTTTGCGCGGCGGTGTCATCGCCATCGGCAATTTCGACGGTGTGCATCGCGGCCATCAATCGGTCCTCAACCGGGCGCTGGAGGAGGCCCGGGCGCGCGGCGTTCCCGCCCTGGTGCTGACCTTCGAGCCGCATCCGCGCAGCGTCTTTCGGCCCGACCAGCCGGTGTTCCGCCTGACGCCGGCGCCGCTCAAGGCCCGCATTCTCGAAGGCATGGGTTTTTCCGCCGTTATTGAATATCCGTTCGATCGCACCTTCTCCGAATTGACCGCCTCCGATTTCATCCGCTCCGTGCTGATGGACTGGCTGCATGCCAGCCATGTGGTCACCGGCTTCGATTTCCATTTCGGCAAGGGCAGGGAAGGTGGCCCGGCCTTCTTGATGGCCGCCGGTGGCGAAAACGGGTTTGGCGTGACGCTGGTCGATGCCTTCAGGGACGAAAATGCCTCGGTGATCTCGTCCAGCCACATCCGCGCGCTTCTGGGCGAGGGCGATGTGTCTCATGCCGCAGGTCTGCTCGGCTACCGCTATACGGTGGAAGCCGAAGTGATCGACGGCAAGAAGCTCGGCCGCACACTCGGCTATCCCACCGCCAATATGCAGCTTCCGCCGGAAGTGGAACTGAGGAACGGCATCTATGCCGTCCGCTTCCGCCGGCCCGATGGCAGCGTCCACGACGGTGTTGCCAGCTTCGGTAAGCGCCCGACGGTCGACAGCAACGGCATTGCCCTGCTCGAAACCTTCGTCTTCGATTTTTCCGGCGATCTCTATGGCGAAATCTGTTCGGTTTCCTTCTTCGGCCATCTGCGCGACGAGCTGAAATTCGATGGCCTGGATCCGCTGGTGGTGCAGATGAAGCAGGACGACGCGGAAGCGCGCGCGTTGCTATCCGGCGTCAACCCGCTCAGTATGATCGACGGCAAGATCGCCTTCGCTTCGGATAAAACCCCTTAAAGGATCACCTCGATGGCCACCACGCCCCGCCGGCCCGTCAGCGCCATGGATGCCGCAGAAGCCCTGTTCAAGCCGGTGAAGAAACCGGCCGCGCCCGCCGTCGAACGGCGCGCCCTGCCGGAAACGAAAGAGCTCGTATCACTGAAGCTCGACAGCGCCGTGCTGCACTATTTCCAGGATGACGGCCCTGGCTGGCAGGATCGCATCAACGATGCGCTGCGGACGGTAATGCTGGCGAAGCCGAAGGACTGAGAAGGCACGAAAGCCGGCTCAAAGTTTGCGGTCGGAACCCGCTGTCTTGAGGATGGCGTTCGCAGTATGCCGGCTTTTCAAGTTTCGCGGAACGAGCACCATTTTGCCTGTTGCGCGCGATTGCCATTTTTCGTGCGAGCCCTTCGCATTCGTCAGGTATTCATAGCCGAGAGCAAGAAGGATATCGCAGACGATCTTACTATCCTTGCGCCATTATGCCGCCGCCGGAACCTCTGGCCTCTGCCAGAGAATGGCCGGAATGAGGTCGCGCAACGGCGTGTCGGCAAGGTCGGGCAGGCTCATGTGGTTGGCGACGATCAGGTCTATTGCCGTGTCGAAGATTATCTCTTCGAACTCATCGACTGTGTCGGCTTCGATGTGGAAACCTTCGATGTCGCTTTCCGAATAGAAGACCTTCGCGTCGGCGTCCCAGACCGCCTTTACAAAAAAAGTCCGTTTGACCATCTGCTGCTCCGCATCGAACGTGCCGTGGATATCGCGTTACCGGATCCAATATCATATAATACGCCGGAAATTGCATTCCATCGCCATCAACCACATCGTTCTTTGAAACTTTGCCATTGTCATCTTCCTTTTCGCGCAAAAACCGCTTAAACAACCGGCCACCATGACCCGATATCGTCGATTGATACGCGATCAGCGAATTATTGGCCCGGCCTTCCCAGCGCTTTGATAGCCGCCGGAAGGTCCGGGTTTTCGGCGTTCGACACGAGCGCCACCGTTTCCCTTATGATATCCCGTTCGCATGCGCGGCGACACGCGCCCAGATATGATTGCTGAAACCATGACCGATACCTCCGAAAAACTCGATTATTCCAAGACCCTCTACCTGCCGGAAACCGAATTCCCGATGCGCGCCGGCCTGCCGCAGAAGGAGCCGGAAACGGTTGCCCGCTGGCAGAAGATGGGGCTCTACAAGAAGCTGCGCGCGTCCGCCGCCGGCCGCGAAAAATTCGTGCTGCATGACGGCCCGCCCTATGCCAACGGCAACATCCATATCGGCCACGCGCTCAACAAGATCCTGAAAGACGTCATCACCCGCTCGTTCCAGATGCGCGGCTATGACTCGAACTACGTTCCGGGCTGGGACTGCCACGGCCTGCCGATCGAATGGAAGATCGAGGAAGCCTACCGCGCCAGGGGCAAGAACAAGGACGAGGTTCCGGTCAACGAGTTCCGCCAGGAATGCCGCGACTTCGCCGCGGGCTGGATCAAGATCCAGTCGGAAGAATTCAAGCGCCTCGGTATCGAGGGCGATTTCGACAATCCCTATACGACGATGGCCTTCCACTCTGAGGCCCGCATCGCCGGCGAACTGTTGAAGATCGCCAAGACCGGCCAGCTCTATCGCGGCTCCAAGCCGATCATGTGGTCGGTGGTCGAGCGCACGGCGCTGGCGGAAGCCGAGGTCGAGTATGCCGATATCGAGAGCGACACGATCTGGGTGAAGTTCCCGGTGCAGGAAGGGCCTGAAAGCCTCAAGGATGCCTCGGTCGTCATCTGGACCACGACTCCGTGGACCATCCCGGGCAACCGTGCGATCGCTTACTCGGCGCGGTATCCCTATGGTCTGTTCGAGGTCGAGAGCGCCGAAAACGATTTTGGCCCGCAGCCGGGCGAAAAGCTGATCTTCGCGACGCGCCTTGCCGATGAATGCGCTGCGAAGGCGAAGGTTACGCTCAAGCTGCTTCGCGAGGTTACGGCGGAAGAGTTGGGTGCGATCACCTGCGCCCATCCGCTGGCCGCCCTCGGCTACAGCTTCAAGGTTCCGCTGCTTTCCGGCGATCACGTCACCGACGATGCCGGTACCGGCTTTGTCCACACCGCGCCCGGCCATGGTGCCGACGACTTTGAAGCCTGGATGAACAACGTCCGGGCTCTCGAGGCGCGCGGCATCTCGCCCAAGATCCCGTTCACCGTCGATGATGCCGGTTTCTACACGGCTGACGCGCCCGGCTTCGGCCCGGATCGCGAGGGCGGTGCCGGCCGCGTCATGGATGACAACGGCAAGAAGGGCAATGCCAACGATCTCATCATCAAGGCGCTGATCGAGGCGAAGAACCTGTTTGCCCGTGGCCGCCTGAAGCACAGCTATCCCCATAGCTGGCGCTCGAAGAAGCCGATCATCTTCCGCAACACGCCGCAATGGTTCGTCTACATGGACAAGGACCTTGCCGACGGCACGACGCTGCGCTCGCGCGCCCTGTCCGCCATCGACAACACCCGTTTCGTGCCGGCAGCCGGCCAGAACCGCCTGCGCGCCATGATCGAAAACCGCCCCGACTGGGTGCTGTCGCGCCAGCGCGCCTGGGGCGTGCCGATCGCCGTCTTTGCCGACGAGCAGGGCGAGGTCCTTGTGGATGAGGCCGTCAACGCCCGCATCATCGAGGCCTTCGAGGCCGAAGGCGCGGACGCATGGTTTGCCGAAGGCGCCAAGGACCGCTTCCTCGGCAAGGATCACGACCATGCCAAGTGGACGCAGGTGCGCGATATCCTCGATGTCTGGTTCGACAGTGGCTGCACGCACACCTTCACGCTGGAAGATCGCCCGGATATGAAGTGGCCGGCCGATGTCTATCTCGAAGGCTCCGACCAGCATCGTGGCTGGTTCCATTCGTCGCTGCTGGAAAGCTGCGCCACGCGCGGCCGTGCGCCTTACAATGCCGTCGTTACCCACGGGTTTACGATGGACGAGAAGGGCGAGAAACAGTCGAAGTCCAAGGGCAATGTCGTTGCCCCGCAGGACGTGATGAAGGAATCCGGCGCCGATATCCTGCGCCTCTGGGTCGCCACCACCGATTACTGGGAAGACCAGCGTCTCGGCAAGGCGATCATCCAGACCAATATCGACAGCTATCGCAAGCTGCGCAACACCATCCGCTGGATGCTCGGCACGCTGGCGCACGACAAGGGTGAGGACATCGCCTTTGCCGATATGCCTGAACTCGAGCGCCTGATGCTGCACCGCCTGTCGGAACTCGACCAGACCGTGCGCGAAGGTTACGACGCCTTCGATTTCAAGCGCATTGCCCGTGCCCTGATCGACTTCTCGAATATCGAGCTGTCGGCCTTCTACTTCGATATCCGCAAGGACGCGCTCTATTGCGACGCGCCGTCGAGCCTGCGCCGCCGTGCCAGCCTGTCGGTCATCCGCAAGCTGTTCGATTGCCTTGTCACCTGGCTTGCCCCGGTGCTTCCGTTCACCACGGAAGAAGCCTGGCTGTCGCGTGATCCGTCGGCCGTCTCCGTCCATCTGGAACAGTTCCCGCTGGTCCCGGGCGAGTGGCGCGACGAGGCTCTGGCCGAGAAGTGGAAGAAGATCCGTACCGTGCGCAAGGTCGTCACCGGCGCACTCGAAGTCGAGCGCCGCGACAAGCGTATCGGTTCCTCGCTCGAAGCGGCTCCCGTCGTCCATGTCGGCGATGCCGATCTGCTAGCGGCGATCGAGGGCGAGGATCTGGCGGAAATCTGCATCACCTCGGCGGTCACCATCGTTGCCGATAGCGGCCCGGCGGATGCCTTCCGGCTGGACGATGTCGCCTCCGTCAGCGTCGAGCCGGTGCTGGCCGAAGGTGTCAAATGCGCCCGCTCCTGGCGCATCACCGCCGATGTCGGCACCGATGCGGCATTCCCGGACGTATCCGCCCGTGACGCGGCAGCGCTGCGCGAACTCGGATACGCTTCTTAAGGGATTGTTTACCGGATGAATTGCGTAATTGCGGTTCATCCGGTAAACCTGCCTGAAAATCGGCGGATTTATCCGTCATGGGCGCAGCAATGCCGCCTTGAGATATCGATCGTGCCGGCGCTGCTGGAAGGGTTTTCATGGGAATGACGCGAGAGTTTCGAGTGTATGCCGGTCTATTCGGTATCATGGCTGGCAGCCTCGTTCTGACCGGCTGCATCGGCGGCCCGACCTACGGGACGGACAAGACCGCCGGCGAGCAGCTGATCGACGGCCTCGGAAGCGCAGTCAGCCTTCAAGCTGAGAAGCCGAAAAACGTCAAATACCAGCCGCGCCCCGGCCTCGTGCTGCCGCCTTCGGGCGAAACCGCGCAATTGGTTCAGCCGCAGCAAAATATGGCCACCAAAGACAATCCGCAATGGATCGAATCCCCGGAGGAGACGCGCCAGCGTCTGCGCGAGGAAGCCGATGCCAACGCCGATAATCCGAGCTATGTTTCGCCGCTGGCCAAATCGAGCGCCAATGGCCGCAAGCTGACGACGGCCGAACAGACCCAGGCCTACCGTGACGCCCGCAAGATCCAGATGGGCGCCTATGCCGACAAGCGCCGCTTCCTGAGCGATCCGCCGCTCGAATACCGCAAGCTGCCGGAAGAGGCGACGGCGGATCTCGGCGAGCCGGAGCAGGTCAAGGAACGCCGCCGCAAGAAGGAAGCCGCGATCCAGGGCAGCGGCAAGAAATGGTACCAGATTTTCTGATGCCGCTGTTTGAAGTCCGCAAGGCGACGCCGGAGGACGCAGGCACCATCCTGCGCTTCATCACCGAACTGGCAATCTACGAAAAAGCCGGACACGAGGTCGAGGCGACCGTCCAGTCGGTCACCTCTTCGCTGTTCGGTCCGAATTCCGTGTCGCAGGCGGCGATTTGCGAACGCGACGGCGTGCCGGTCGGTTTCGCCATCTGGTTCTTCAGCTATTCCACATGGCTGGCGCGCAACGGCCTTTATCTCGAAGACCTTTACATCACACCGGATCAGCGCGGATCGGGGGCCGGACGCCTGATGCTGCGCCATCTGGCGCGGATCGCGGTGGAAAAGGGATGCGGCCGGTTCGAGTGGAGCGTGCTCGACTGGAACGAGCCGGCCATCCGGGCCTATGAGGCGATCGGTGCCGAACCCCTGACGGAATGGACACGCTATCGTCTGTCGGGTGCGGCACTGGAAACCTTTGCCGCCGGCTGAGGCTGTTCGGCTCAGCGCCTTACGGCAAAGAATTCCTTGAGGATTTCGGCCGCACTCCGGCCGGAAAGACCGGAATAGACATCCGGCGCATGATGGCAGGTCGGCTGGTTGAAAAAGCGCACGCCATTGTCGACGCCGCCGCCTTTCGGATCTTCGGCACCGTAGTAAAGCCGGCGCAGCCGGGCAAACGAAATGGCGGCCGCGCACATGGTGCAGGGCTCCAGCGTCACGTAGAGATCGGCTCCACCAAGCCGTTCGGCACCGATGGCGCTGGCAGCCTCGCGGATCACTTCGATCTCGGCATGCGCGGTGACATCGTTGCGTTCGCGCGTGCGGTTTCCGGCGCTGGCAATGATCTTGCCATTGACGACCAGAACGGCACCAACCGGTACTTCGCCGCGCGCTGCCGCCAGCCGCGCCTCCGATAAGGCCAAATCCATGAAGCGGCTCGTTTCAGCCATCGTTGAGACCCGTGATAATTTCTCTTAACCCTTGGGCTGTGACCTGATAGGACAGCCCAAAAGGCAGGCAACACAAATGACATTCAAAGACAAGCCCCAGCGGCCTGGCGGCAAACCCGCACGGTCCGACAAGAAGCCCTATACCGGCGCGCGCAAGGCCGCTGCCGATCATTCGGCTGTTGATAACAGCGAAACCGAGAAGCCGCGCAAGCCGAGGCCGACGGCGACGGAAACCGTTGGTGCGGATGTGCCGCAGCGCATTTCCAAGATCATGGCGCGCGCAGGCGTCGCCTCGCGCCGCGATATCGAGCGCATGATCATGGAAGGCCGCGTCTCGCTCAACGGCAAGCTGCTCGACAGCCCGGTCGTCAATGCGACGCTCGCCGACCATATCGAAGTGGACGGCCAGCCGATCCGCGGCATCGAGCGCACCCGCCTCTGGCTCTACCACAAGCCATCCGGTCTGGTGACCACCAATTCCGATCCGGAAGGCCGCCCGACCGTCTTCGACAACCTGCCGGAAGAATTGCCGCGCGTTTTGTCCATCGGCCGCCTCGATATCAACACCGAAGGCCTGCTGCTGCTGACCAATGACGGCGGCCTCGCGCGGGTTCTCGAACTGCCTGCTACCGGCTGGCTGCGCCGTTACCGCGTCCGCGCCCACGGCGCCATCGACCAGGCGGCGCTGGACAAGCTGAAGGACGGCATCGCCGTCGACGGCGTGCTCTACGGCGCCATCGATGCCACCCTCGACAAGGTTCAGGGGTCCAACGTCTGGATCACCATGGGCCTGCGCGAAGGCAAGAACCGCGAAATCAAGAACGTCATGGGTGCGCTCGGTCTCGACGTGAACCGGCTGATCCGCATTTCCTATGGTCCGTTCCAGCTCGGCGAACTGCCGGAAGGCCAGGCCCAGGAAATTCGCGGCCGCACGTTGCGCGACCAGCTCGGGCCCCGCCTGATCGAGGAAGCCAAGGCGAATTTCGACGCGCCGATCTTCGATGCCGCCGTAGCCGAAGAAGAAAAGCCGCAGAAGAACGAATGGGCGGCCGGAAAGCCGGAAGCCCGCGAGCGCGGTGCGTTCAAGGAAAAGGCCGGCGACAAGCGCGAGCGTGCCCTGTCGCGCCTGGATACGACACGGCGCGATGACCGTGGCGGCTCCCGCCCCGACCGGAACGACCGTGGCGGGCGCGATGCGCCTGATGCGAAATTTGACGGCCCCAAGCGCGAACCGGGCTTCCGCGCCCGCAAGGCCAATGTCTGGATGGCACCGGGTGCCCGCCCTCTGCCGGAAAAGAAGCCGAAGGATGCGCAAGCCGCCGACGTGGCTGAAAAGCCCGTCCGCCGCGAGCGTCCGGAAGGCGCACCGGCGGTCAAGCGTTATGGCAAGACCAAGGATGGTCTGCCGATGAAATCCAACCGCAAGTTCGACCCGGACCGCAAGAAGGCGAGCGTCTACGACCGTCCGGATCGCGGCCCGCGCGTCATCGTCACCCGCGACGCCGACGATAATGACTGGATCCGTGCAACGGACGAGCCGAGCCGTGACGAAGGCCGCGGTGGCGACCGCAAGCGTTCGGGCGGCGACGATCGTGGCGCCCGCAGCTTCGGTGACCGCGCCCCGCGTGGTGATCGTCCGCAAGGTGCCCGTCCCCAAGGTGATCGCCCGCCCCGCCGCGAAGGCGGTGACAAGCCGTTCGGTGATCGCAAGCCGCGTGCCGAAGGTGCCCGTTCTTTCTCCGACCGCCCGAAAAGCGACCGACCGCAAGGTGACAAGCCCCAGGGCTATCGTCCTGCAGGCGACCGTCCGCGCAAGCCTTTCGGTGAAAAATCGTTCTCGCGTGAGGATGGCGACCGCAAGCCGCGTGATTTCGGTGATCGTCCCCAGGGCGACCGCCCGCCGCGTCGCGACGGTGACCGTCCGTTCGGCGGCAAGCCATCGGGCGACCGGCCTGCGGGCGGAAAATCGTTTGGCGGCAAGCCGGGCGATGCAAAGCCGTTTGGCGCGAAGACCGGTGGGCCGCGCAAGCCCGGCGGTGGTGGCAAGCCTTCGGGCGGGCGCCCTGCCGGTGGTGGCAAGCCGCGCGGACGCGGGAACTAAGCGCGTATGCGGATCGTCGGTGGCGAGTTTCGCGGGCGCGGGCTCGCAACGCCCAGCTCCAACGACATCCGGCCGACAACGGACCGGACGCGTGAAAGCCTGTTCAACATCCTCAGCCATTCCTATCCGGACGCGCTCGAGGGCCGGGTTCTCGATCTCTTCGCCGGCACCGGCGCGGTGGGGCTCGAAGCCCTGTCGCGCGGCTGCCGTCAGGCGCTGTTCGTTGAAATGGGCGCCGAGGGCAGGGGCCTGTTGCGCACCAATATCGAAGCGTTCGGCCTGACCGGCCGGGCGCGCGTCTTCCGCCGCGATGCGACGGACCTCGGGCCTGCAGGCACCGTCGAGCCGTTCCATTTCCTCTTTGCCGATCCGCCCTATGGCAAGGGTCTTGGCGAAAAGGCGCTGGCGTCCGCAGCCGGCGGCGGCTGGCTGGTGCCGGGTGCTCTTGCCATTCTCGAAGAGCGGGCCGATGTACAGCCGGTGTTGCCGGATGGCTTCGAGTATATCGACGACCGTCTGTTCGGCGACACGAAGATGCATTTCTACCGTTACCGCACCGCGTGACACCGGAAAGACGCTGAGCATGACGCAAGGCCTCGAAACAGCGAAGACATCATCCGATCCGACGGTCGCCATTGCCTTTGGCGGCGGCGGTGCGCGCGGACTTGCCCATATTCATGTCATCGAGGCTCTGGACGAGCTTGGCATCCGCCCGGTCGTGATTGCTGGTTCCTCCATCGGTGCGATCATGGGGGCCGGCATGGCGGCAGGCGTCAGTGGCGCGGATATCCGTGAACACACGTTGGCGACAGTCGGCCGGCGCAAGGAAATTTTCAACCGTCTGTGGAGCCTGCGCCCGGCCAGTTTTGCCAAGGCGGTCGCCGGCGGTTTTCGTGTCGGTCAGTTCAATCTCGAGCGGATTCTTCCAGCCTTCCTGCCGGATGCCATCCCCAAAGATTTCGCGGCTCTCGCTATCCCGTTGCACATCACGGTCACCGACTATTACGGGCAGACCGAGCATGTCTGCCGAAGCGGCGATCTTCATCAGGCTCTGGCGGCCTCCGCGGCGATCCCGGCGATGTTCATGCCGGTCCGCATCGATGGGCGGGTGATGATCGATGGCGGCATCTGCAATCCCGTGCCGTTCGATCATCTGAGCGGGCTGGCCGATATCGTCATCGGCGTCGATGTCGTCGGCGGGCCGGATGGCGACGGCGAAACCATGCCGAGCCGGATCGACAGCCTGTTCGGCGCCAGCCAGCTGATGATGCAGTCGATCATCGCCATGAAGATGAAGGCGCATCCGCCGGATATCCTGCTGCGCCCGGAGGTCAACCGTTTCCGCGTCATGGATTTCCTCAAGGCACAGGAGGTGCTGACGGCGACGGCCGGGGTCAAGGATCAGCTGAAGACCGCGCTCGACGCGGCCTTCAAGGCAAGAAGCCGGGGCTGAGGAAGCTCAGTCCACGCCCGCCAGCACGTCGTTTTCCGGTTTGGCCTTGCTGCTGGTGGTGGCCGGCAGGATATCGTCGTCGGCTGCCAGCGATGGCGGCGTTTCGCGCCGCGGCTTGATCAGCGGTTCCGGCTTGACCGGTTCGAAAAGCAGCATGTCGCGTCCGGCGCTGATGCCTTCCGCCGCCTGAACCACCAGCCGCGCTTCGTCGCGCCTGCGGATGTCGTCCATGATCGCCTGTGCCTCGTTGTCGCCGATCCCCAGCCCTTCCAGCGTCTTGCGCCCGAAAACCAGGCCGGATTCGAATGTCTCGCGCAGCTCGTAATCGACATCGCGCGCCCGAAGCGACAGGGTGTGCGAGCGATCGTAGGCGCGCGCATAAATCCGGGCGTTCGGATATTCCGCCTGTACCATATCGACGATCCGATCGGTGATCTCCATCTTCTGGGTGCAGACCGCAACGATCTTCGCCCGTTCGATACCGGCGGCACGCAAGACGTCCAGCCGCGTGCCGTCGCCGAAATAGATGCGGAACCCGAAGGTGGCAGCCTGGCGGACACGGGCGGCGGAATGATCGATGATCGTCACGTCACGGCCGCCTGCCAGCAGAATTTGCGCGGCGATCTGGCCGAAACGGGAAAAGCCGATCATCAGCACGTCGGCGCCGGCGCCGTCAAAATCTTCCTCAAGCTCTTCGGTCTCCTCGTCCTGTTCCCGGATGAGAAGACCTGCGAGCGCGGAGGCGGCGGGCGTCAGCGCCATCGACAGGGTGACGATGGCGATCAGCAGCGACGCCCAGCCGGCGGAAAAGACGCCGGCGGTTGCGGCGGCGGTGAACAGCACGAAGCCGAATTCCCCGCCCTGCGGCAGGAGCAGGCCGATGCGCACCGCATCATTGTGCGGCGAGCCCGTCAGACGGCAGAGCGTGTAGATGACGGCGGCCTTGACCAGCATCAGTGCCGGCACCGCGACAAGGATCAGCTGGTAGTTGTCGAGAATGACCCGGATGTCCAGCGACAGCCCGACGGCCATGAAGAACAACGCGAGCAGCAGCCCGCGAAACGGCTCGATATCGGCTTCCAGCTCATGGCGGTAGGAGGATTCGGCCAGGAGGACGCCGGCGAGGAACGCGCCCATGGCCATGGAAAGGCCGGCAAGCTGCATGAGGGTGGCAGCGCCAAGCACGATGAGCAGGGCCGCGGCGATCATGACCTCGCGTGCGCCGGTGCGGGCGATGATCTGGAACAGCGGATTGAGCAGATAGCGGCCGGCGATCACCATGGCCAGGATAGCGCCGACGGCGACCGCGAAGTCTTCAAGCGGTGTCGTCCTGTCCTGCGCTGTCTGCAGGGCCAGCAGCGGGATCAGCGCCAGCAGCGGTACGATCGCCAGATCCTGCAGCAGGAGCAGAGAAAAGGCGCGTTGGCCGTAGCGTGTGTTGGTATCGCCTTTCTCGTCGAGAATCTGCAGGGCAAAGGCTGTCGATGACAGCGCCAGCCCAAAGCCGGTGATGACGCTGCCGCTCCAGTCGAGCAGCCCCGTCTCGTAGAGGATGGCCGACACGGCGGCGCCGGTCAAAAGCACCTGCGCGGTGCCGAGCCCGAAGATATCGCGCCGCATCTGCCACAGGCGGGATGGTTTCAGCTCCAGCCCGATGACGAAGAGCAGGAAGACGATGCCGAGTTCGGCAAAGCCGAGGATCTGTTCGCCCTGGGTGATCTGGTGCAGCAGTGGGCCGATGATGACGCCGGCCGCGAGATAGCCGAGAACCGTGCCGAGTCCGAACTTCTTGAAGATCGGTGCCGCCACGACGGCGCCGCCGAGCAGCATCAGAGCCTGTGAGGTGAGGGCAGGTGACGTTGACATTGGGTATGCTCTTTCTTGGCCACGGCGGTTTTCACGGGGCTTTGGCGTCTCGGCTTGGGCAGGAGTTTGCCCGCAATTCGGTATTTCATCGGGGGCGTCGGCGAAGAATCAGGATATGCCCTTGATGCCCGTCCCAGTGCACAATAAATGGAGCGGGAATGAAAGGCCAAATCATGTCCGATATTATCGATTCCGCCGTTCTCCAGACAAGGGCGACCGCACTCATCGATCTGGCGCTGAAAGCCGGCGCCGATCAGGCGGATGCCGTGGTGGTCCGGGGACGTTCGCGCTCCGTCTCGGTACGGCTCGGCAAGGTCGAGGGAACGGAGGCTTCCGAGAGCGACGACTTCTCGCTGCGTGTCTTCGTCGGCCGCCGTGTCGCCAGCGTCTCGGCCAATCCGGGTTTCGATCTGAAGGTGCTGGCCGAGCGGGCCGTCGCCATGGCCAAGGCCTCTCCCGAGGATCCGTTCGCCAGCCTTGCCGATGGCGATCGCCTGGCGAAATCCTACCCCGATCTCGAGCTTTTCGATCCGACGGATGTATCGACGGAGGCTCTGACCGCCGCCGCGCTCGAGGCCGAAGAGGCAGCCCTTGCCGTTGGCGGCGTCACCAATTCCAGCGGCGCCGGTGCGTCGGCCGGCATGGGCGGCATGGTGCTCGTCACCTCGCATGGATTTTCCGGTGCCTATATGGGGACGCGCTTCGGCCGCTCCGTCAGTGCCATTGCCGGCACCGGCACCAAGATGGAGCGCGATTATGATTTCGACAGCCGCCTCTATTTCGCCGACCTGAAGTCCGCCGTAGAGATCGGCCGCACCGCCGGTGAGAGGGCGGTCGCCCGCATCGGTCCGCGCCAGGTGCCGACCCAGAAGAATGTCACCGTCGTTTTCGATCCGCGCATGTCGCGCGGTTTTGCCGGCCATATCGCCGGTGCCATCAACGGCGCCTCGGTTGCCCGCAAGACCAGCTTCCTGCGCGATATGATGGGCAAGCCGGTGATGAAGGCCGGCATTACCGTCACCGACGATCCGCTGGTGGTACGCGGCTCGTCCTCGCGCCCCTTCGATGGCGAAGGCATCACCGGGCAGAAGCTGTCGATGATCGAGGATGGGGTGCTCCAGCACTGGTTTCTCTCCACCTCTACCGGCCGCGAACTGGGTCTCGAAACCAACGGCCGCGGCGCGCGCGGTGGCACTACCGTTTCGCCATCGTCGACGAATTTTGCGCTGGAACCCGGCGAACTCTCACGCGAGGAGCTGATCCGCAACGTCAGAACCGGTTTCTACGTGACCGAATTGATCGGCCAGGGCGTCAATATGCTGACCGGCGAGTATAGCCGGGGCGCTTCGGGCTTCTGGATCGAGAACGGCGAGTTGACCTTCCCGGTATCGGAAGTCACGATTGCCTCGAACCTCAAGCAGATGTTCATGGCGATCACGCTTGCCGACGATATCGACCGCAAGTTCGGTGTCGCCGCACCGACGCTTGCCATCGAGGGCATGACGCTGGCCGGCAAGTAAGCCGCCGTCCGGCACCGATCTTCAACGCGGCCGATGGCGCCGCGGGAAATGGAAAGACTGAGATGAACGCCGCCCGCCCAGCGCCGGAGCAATGGTCCAGTGATCTGGAACTGATCACGATGGCGGCGAAGGCCGCGGGCGAAAAGGCGCTCTCCTATTTCCGCAAGGATCCTGACGTCCAGTGGAAGAACGGCGGCCGTTCGCCTGTCAGCGAAGCCGATTATGCCGCCAACGATATTCTCAAGGAAAAGCTGCTGGCGGCGCGGCCCAATTACGGCTGGCTGTCGGAGGAGACCGACGATGACGAGGCGCGGCTCGGCTGCGATACCGTCTTCGTCGTCGATCCGATCGACGGGACCCGTGCCTTCATTGCCGGCAAGGATGTCTGGTGCGTCAGCGTCGCCGTCGTGCATCTGGGGCGTCCGGTCGCAGGCGTGCTGTTTGCGCCGGCGCTCGGCGAACTGTTTCAGGCGACGCAGACGGGGGTGGCCCTGAAGAATGGCGAGCCGATCGCGGTCCGGGCGGAGAACGGCGCGGTGCTCCGGATCGCGCTGGCCGAGGAGACCGTCGGCTTGCTCGAGCCCGGCTACCGGTCGGGCATGTCGCGCATCGCCCATGTGCCCTCTCTTGCCTACCGGATCGCCATGATCGCCGATGGCCGGATCGATGGCACCATCGTCAAGAAAAACTCCCATGACTGGGATCTGGCAGCCGCCGACCTGATCCTCGAACGGGCGGGCGGCGTGCTTTCCAACCTGGATGCACAGCCGCTTTCCTACAATCGCCCCAATGTTCGTCATACGGTCCTGTGTGCTGCGGCAAAGCCCGCGTTACCGGCATTGATTGCCGCGTCGCAAGGGCTGGAGGGCCATTGACCTTTCCGGCTGAATGCCGCAAACCACGAGCAAAATACGTCAAGAAAATCGGAAGGTCTGATGGCTCAGAATTCGGAAGTAAAACAGCGGCTGCATCTGGTGTTCGGCGGCGAATTGACGACACTCACCGGCGTGCAGTTCCGCGATCTGGACAAGCTCGACGTCGTCGGCATCTTCCCTGATTACGACAGCGCTCTGACCGCCTGGAAGTCCAAGGCGCAGATGACGGTCGACAACGCCCATATGCGTTATTTCATCGTGCACATGCACCGGCTCCTCGATCCGGAACAGGCTTGATGCCGGAGCGTTTCGGACAGGCACGGCGCGCGCCTGAAGGGGCCGCTATTGGCGTGGGCGCTTTGCGTTCCGGCGGCGGAGGTCTGTCCTCATGAGCCGCATGCTTGCCCGGCTGGCGCTATCCAGCTACCGCTGGATCGGCACCGCGATCTACCCGTTCGTCTGGTCCTATCTGGCCGCCCGCGCCGCCAAGGGCAAGGAAGACGGCACCCGCCGCCAGGAGCGCTACGGTCACGCCAGCGCGCCGCGCCCGCAAGGGCCGCTGGTCTGGTTTCATGCCGCCAGCGTCGGCGAGACCACCGCTGTCATTCCGCTGATCAAGGAAGTCTCGCGCCGCGGCATCGCCATCGTGCTGACCACCGGAACGAAGACATCGGCGCGCGTTGCTGCCGAACGGCTGGGTCCCAGCATCATCCATCAATATGTGCCGCTCGATTTCAAGCCGGCCGTCAGCCGCTTCCTCGATTACTGGGAGCCGGATCTGGCCATCATCGCCGAATCCGAGATATGGCCGATGACCATGGTGGAGCTTGGCCAGCGCCATATTCCCCAGGTCCTGGTCAACGGCCGCCTGTCGGACCGGACCTTCGGCCGCTGGAAGAAGCGCCCCTGGCTTGCTGACGCGCTGTTTGAGAACCTGGCGCTGGTCATCGCCCAGTCGGAACTCGATGCCGATCGTTTTCGCACGCTCGGTGCGCTGCCGGTCATGGTATCCGGCAATCTGAAGGTCGATACCGACGCGCCGCCGCATGACGGCAACGCCCTGAAGCACTACCGCCAGCAGATCCGCGACCGTAAGACCTGGGCTGCCATCTCGACCTTCGAGGGCGAGGAGAATGCTGCCGGCATCGTCCACCGTGCGCTCAAGGAGCGCACGGGACTGCTGACCATCATCGTGCCGCGCCACCCCGAACGTTGCGACGCGATCGAGGCGATGCTGAACGCCAAGGGACTGACGGTCGCCCGGCGTACCCGCAACGACCCGATCACGCCGGAAACGGACATCTTCCTCGGCGATACGATCGGCGAGATGGGCCTGTACCTGCGGATGACCGAGGTGGCCTTCGTCGGGCGCTCGCTGTTTGCCGAGGGCGGGCAGAACCCGCTGGAGCCGGCCATGCTCGGCTGCGCCATCCTGTCGGGCGGCAATGTCCAGAATTTCCGCGACACCTACCAGATGCTGGCCAAGAACGGCAGCGCCAAGATCATCCGCGATGTCGAGATGCTGGCCAAGGGCGTCAACTATCTGCTTATCAACGACGAAGTGCGTCGCAAGATGATCGATGCCGGGCTTGAAACCGTGCATGAAATGCGCGGAGCACTGTCGGCGACGATCCGGGGACTGGAGCCCTATATCAATCCGCTGACGGTGAAGGCGCGGCTGCAGCCGCGCGGCGACAACTGACCCTTAATCTTCTGGCGGAATGCATATGACAACCGAAAAAGGGATAGCCGGCATCCTCTTCGACAAGGACGGCACGCTGCTCGACTATGCCAAAAGCTGGGTTCCGGTGAACTATGAAGTGGCCAGCATCGCCGCCGATGGCGATGCCGAACTGGCGAGGCGGCTGCTGGTGGCGGGTGGTATGGACCCGGACACCGGCTATGTGACGCCGGACAGCCTGCTCGCAGCCGGCAACACGGTCGAGATCGCCACCGGCATGGTCGCCGCCGGTGCGCCCTACACCGTCGAGGGGCTGACGGTGAAGCTCGACGGGTTGTTTTCCAATTCGGCCGCCTATGCGGTGCCGGTCACCGATCTCGCCATCTTCTTCGCCGGCCTGCACGCCAAGGGCTACCGGCTCGGCGTTGCCTCCAGCGACAACGAACGCTCGATCCGCGAGACGGCCAAGCGCTTCGGCTTCGATGGCTACCTGCATTATGTCGCCGGCTATGACAGCGGCTTCGGCACCAAGCCGCAGCCGGGCATGGTGCTCGGCTTCTGCGCGGCGACGGGGCTGGAACCGCATCAGGTCGCCGTGGTCGGCGACAACAACCACGATCTCCACATGGGCCGCAATGCCGGCGTCGGCCTGACGGTCGCCGTACTCACCGGTACCGGCTCGCCGCAGTCTCTGGCTGCGGCGTCTGATCATTGCCTCAACGACATCACCGAACTTGAGACGGTGCTCGTCTAGCCGCTGCCTCTGCCTGTCTTACCGGAACAGCTGCATCAGCAGGGACGGGGCATTGTTGGCGATGTTGAGCGCCTGAACGGCCAGCTGGACCTGCGACTGGATGGCTTTCAGCTTGGTCGAGGCATCGCTCATGTCGGCATCCACCAGACGGCCGATCCCCTTCTGGATCGTTGCGGTCAGGGTTTTGTTGAAATCCGTCTGCATGTCGATGCGCATGGCGAGCGACCCGAGCGTCGCGGCGCGGTCGGTCAGCGTCTTATGGATATTATCGTAGCGCGCCAGAAGCTGGTCTGTGGCGTAATCGACGAGGCCGTCGGGCACTTCTCCCATATGCGAGGCGCTGAACATGTCGTCGGTCTGGCCGCCATTGGCAAAGCCGATCTGGGTGCGGCCGTTGAAGGCCGGCAGCCATGCGGTTGTCTTGGCCGGGTCTTCATGCGCCACGCCACCGGTCAGGCCGTCGGCCTGCGGCGTATCGACAAGCCCGCTCTGGGCGGAAATGGTGCCGTCCTCGTTCTTGTAGCTGGCCGGGCCGAAGACGTTGAGGTTGCTGTCGCCATAGATATTGATGATGCCGATACTGCCTTTGGTGTAGTTCGCCACGATGCCGTCGAAGACGAGATTGGCGTCCGGGGCGCCCATCTCGATATATTTCAGCGTCTTGCCGTTGCCGTCGACATAGGTTTTTTCCGTATAGTTCAGCTTGCCCGGCGCCAGAAGGTTGCGGCCATTGAACGACGCGGATTCGGTGATCGAGAGGAACTGTTTTTCCAGTTCGTAGATTTCCGCGCTGACCTTGTAGCGGTCGACGCCCGGCTCTTTCATGGTCAGGATCTTGGCCTTGATCTCCGAGGTGACGTCAACGAGGGCATCCATGGCCGTGTAGGCGACATCGACGAGTGCGGCGCCCAGTTCCAGGGCATCGATCACGGTGCTCGTCGCCTTGGTGGTGTTGCGCATGTCGGTGGCGATCGACCAGTAGGCGGCATTGTCAGCGGCTCCCGATACCCGCATGCCCGTCGTGACGACGTTCTGGAGCCAGTCATGTGCGCTGGAGTTACGGCGCAAAACCGCCAAAGCGGCCGTGGCCGCAGCGTTGAAGCTTACATTCGTCATTTTAAGGTCCGCTACGAAAAACAGGAAAACGGAAGTTACCAAATGTGGTTAATCCAGAGTGCCGCAGACTGGTTAATGCCCGGTTTATCACACGCGCTTTTGAACGTGCCGGGAGCGATGCCGCAATTGCTGGATGAACGGCTGATTGTGTGGCTGGCCCGTGCAAGGCTTGCAATTGCCGGCAATCTGCCGTTTTGTGTCGCGGATCGGGCCTCTTTTTTCCTTCAGAAAAAAGAGGCCCGGACATGACAAGAATTTCGCCGCGCGGAAGATTGCGAAAACCGGGAGCAACCGGCTGGCGGGGGAGGCCTGGAAGGACTGATGGTTTCTGATGCACCACCATTCTGGTGGACCAAGGCGGATTGGCGCGCTTACGGCCTTTGGCCGTTCTCCTGGATTTACGGACGCATTTCCGGCTCGCGCATGGATCATGCGCGCCGCGCCTCGGTGCCGGTTCCGGTCATCTGCGTCGGCAATTTCACCGTCGGCGGTGCCGGCAAGACGCCGACGGCGATCGGGCTCGCCCGCGCCGCCCGGCAGCGTGGACTGAAACCGGGGTTTCTCAGCCGCGGCTACGGCGGCTCGCTCGATGTGACCACCGTCGTCGATCCCGCCCATCATCGTGCCCGCGATGTCGGCGACGAGCCGCTGCTTCTGGCGCGCGAGGGGCTGGCGGTGATCTGCCGCAAGCGTGTCGAGGGCGCCCGCAGGCTGGTGGCCGAAGGGGCCGATCTCATCATCATGGACGATGGTTTCCAGAGCGCCCGGCTGGTGTTTGATTTCTCCCTGCTGGTGATCGATAGCCGCAGGGGGATCGGCAACGGTTTCCTCATTCCGTCCGGGCCGGTGCGCGCGCCGCTCCGCCAGCAGATCAGCCACGCCTCGGCTCTGCTGAAAATCGGCAATGGCGATCGCGCCGATCCGCTGATCCGCCGGGCGGCCCGGGCCGGCAAGCAGATCTACCAGGCCAATGTCGAGCATCTCGACGATGCCGGGCTGAAGGACGTCCCGGTTCTGGCCTGGGCGGGCATCGCCGACCCGGAGAAGTTTTTCCGGACCGTCCGGGAAACGGGCGCGGTGCTGACGGAGACCCGCAGCTTTCCCGATCATCACCATTTTTCCGAGGACGAGATCGCCGAACTGCTCGACCACGCGGCCGCCCACGGCTACCAGCTGGTGACCACCGCCAAGGACATGGTGCGGCTCGAACCCGAGCATGGCCGCGCCGCCGAACTGATGGAAAAGAGCAAGGTGATCGAGGTGGAAATCCGTTTCGACGATCCCGGCTCACCGGGCAAGATCATCGACGCGGCGCTGAAGGCGGCGCGGGCGCGCAGCCTGCGCAAACAACCGAAATAGTCGGAAACGCCTGTGTCATCTCTTGCGGGAAGAGAGGTGACTCTAGGCCGTCTGGTTCGGCAGGATTCCGGCGCGTTTGTCGGCCTCATAGGAGGCTTCCGCGTCGGCATAGGGCTCCTGGCGGGCGACACTCCAGTAGCGCAGCTCATCGACGGGAATGGTGGCGCCGGTAATGGCGCAGATGACATGCGATCCGGGCAGGACGATCTGGAAATCGCCATCGAGATAGCGGATTTTGGCTTCCCTGTTGCCGTTGCCCTCAAACCTGTTCATCGTCCTTCGACCCCGCATCTCTGTGTCCGCTTTTCGGGACGCGTCCTGGCCAGCATCGGTGCCGATGCAATCAAGGCCTCGAGGCATTGCGTCTCCGGACATCATCTACCGCGATCATCCCGCTGCGCGCAACAGCTTCGGTTGTCCGGCATTTGCAATACCTTCGGTCCACGCGCGAACAAGTCGCCGTGGGTTTTCAAAGAGCAGGTGGCCGGGGCACAACGTATGCCTCAGAGTAAAGTAGTAGGTGACACACGCCGTGCCCCGTTTCGGTGTCTTTTGCCGCGCTTCTCAGGTTCTTCTACGCCTCTCCCTTTTTGAGGGAAAAGCCTCCAATGCCCCAGCCTGGCCGCTTATCCGCCAGGCCTTTCAATGCGGCGGGGTTTAGCCCTGGACCCATGGACGGCAAAGCCGTCCGGCGGGGTGAACCGCCCGTGGTGTGGCTACCCGGCACGCCCGGCCCGCTTTCACGAACCGGAGGAGAACCGCCTTTCACGCAGCCCCGGGGATCTGACGCGCGTTTCGCCAAACCGTCCGGGCACCGGCTCCGCCTCGCCGGCAACGCAAACCGGTG
>NZ_LGLV01000017.1 GCF_001687365.1 Pararhizobium polonicum | reverse complement strand
CCTCCCCCGCCGATCCCGATCGGCGGGTTTGTTTTTGGGGCCTCCGCCCTCTTCGCGCAATGCCGCCCCCTTGACCCGCCGCGTATCTGATCCACCTTCCCTGCCAGGAGAATCCGGCATGCAAAGGGAGGATGGCGATGCGGACGATCGTTGCAGCAACATTCCTGAGCCTGGACGGCGTCATGCAGGCGCCCGGCGGGCCGGAGGAAGACCCGACGGGCGGCTTCATCCATGGCGGCTGGACCGTTCCCTACTGGGACGCGGCAATGGGCGAGGTCATGGGCAAGATATTCGACAGGCCCTTCGATCTTCTGCTCGGCCGCAAGACCTACGAAATTTTTGCCGCGCACTGGCCCTATGTCGGCGCCGACGACCCGATCGGCCCGGTGTTCAACACCGTCACCAAATATGTTGCCACCCGATCGGCCGCGCCGCTGACCTGGCAGAATTCGGTAGCGCTTGACGGCGATGTCGTGGCTGAGGTGAAAAAGCTGAAGCAGGGCGACGGTCCGCTCCTGCTGCTGCAGGGATCAAGCGACCTCATCCAGACCCTTTTGTCCGCCGACCTGATCGACCAGTTCAGCCTGCTCACGTTCCCGCTGGTGCTCGGCCCCGGCAAGCGGCTGTTCGGCAAGGGCACGATGCCGACCGCCCTGAAGCTGACCGACACCCAGGTTTCGACAACCGGCGTCGTGATGAGCACCTATCTGCGGGATGGAGGGATCACAACGGGTTCGTTCCAGCTGGCGGAACCGACAGAGGCGGAAAAGGCCCGGCGGGCGAGGATGGCGCGGGAGGGGTGACGCGGCATCAGCATCCCTCCAGAACCTGGCGCGGAGGCCCGCGCACCGGACACGATCACGGAACATTCCGGATTCTCCTTTATTTTTATATATTTAGAATTTTCTAAAATCCTTATATCTCTGTGGCACCCGTGAAATTTTACCTATCGTTAACCATGAATATGGTTGTGTCGCCACAATCATTACCGCCCATGACGGGCGTCCCTTCTCTTTATTCCGGTGTTTTCATGGCCAGCATTCATACCAATGCGGGCGCAATTGCCGCGCTCCAGACACTTCGTACCATCGGCTCCGGCATGGAGCGCGTACAGGCGCAGGTCAGTTCCGGGCTGCGCGTACAGACCGCTTCCGACAATGCCGCGTACTGGTCGATTTCGACGACGATGCGCTCGGACAATCTGTCTATCTCGACGGTAGCGGATGCGCTCGCACTCGGTGCGGCCAAGACCGATGTCGCCTATTCCGGCATGGACGCGGTGAGCGCCCTGCTCAGCGAATTCAAGGCACGGCTGGTCGCAGCGAAGGAGCCCGGCGTCGACAGGAGCAAGATCCAGAAAGAGCTGAACGAACTCAGCCAGCAGATGACCAGCATAGCGACATCGGCCAGTTTCAACGGCGTAAATTGGCTCAGCACGGATCTCGCCGACAATCTCGTCGATGTCTCAACGTTCAAGACCGGGATCGTCGGCTCCTTCGCCAGATCGGCCAGCGGAACTGTCTCGCTCCAATCGCTCGACCTCGATCTCGCCCGCATCAGCCTGTTGAACACGGGCGGCGGCGGCGCGCTGCAAAAGGATATCAGAAGCCTTGGCACCATCGGCGGATTCCGCCCCACGAATTTCACCACCCACAGCCACGAGGGACATCAGGACCACGCCTTCACCGGCCCGGCGACCTTCAGCGGGACGGACAGCATCACCTTCGATCTGACCATCGATGCCAGTACGCATTCGGCCGGCGTGACGGTGTCGGTTACGATCGACAAGGCATTGATCGACGCGGCGCTCGGCACAAGCGACGGCATCATCGGCACGGCCATGCAGATGCGCACCGTTCTTGAGAAAGCATTCGTGGACGGCGGCATTCCCGCGACGGCCTTTTCCGCGCGCGGCAGCTCGTTGACAAGCAACCGGTTCGAGATCGGATCACTGGAAACATCCGGGCATAACGGCTCCAGCATTGCCATTGCCGTCACGAGTACCAGCTTCCCGGCGGGCTTCGCGCTCGGGCTGGAGAGCAATGTGCATAATATCGACCACGACAATATGTACCCGAGCTGGTCCTTCGGCTTCGACGGCCCCTTTACGGTCCATAACCAGTCCGAATTCAGTTTCGACGTCAGCCTGGGTGGCGGCGTCAGCTCGACGGTGACTGTGGATCGCTCGATCGTCGATACCGCGCTTGGCACCACCGATGGGATTGTGGCCTCGGCGAGCGCCCTTGCCGCCATCCTCACGCTGGCCGCGCAAGGCCAGGGCATGGTCGCGATCGCCACCGGCAATATCATCGAGCTGACCGCCGACCAGACGCTTTATCCGGATGCGGGCAACAAGGCCCCTACCCTGACGATCAACAATGTCCGCGACAATATCGGCTGGATTGTCGATTTCGATCTGACGGAAGTGGATATCACCGATCCGCTGGACCGGCTGGATCATTATCTCGCAGGCGTCGAGGAGATGCTCGGCAAGACGATTTCGGCCGCGGCAACGCTCGGTTCGCTGCAGTCACGCATCGACATGCAATCCAGTTTCGCGCGCAACCTGATGGATACGATCGACAGGGGCATCGGCCGTCTTGTCGACGCGGACATGAACGACGCCTCCACGCGGCTCAAGGCCCTGCAGACGCAACAGCACCTGGCAAACCAGGCACTGCAGATCGCCAACACCAATTCGGACAGCATCCTGCAGCTCTTGCGGTAACATACACCGGCAACAGGCCTTGCCGCCCGTGGTCTCGCAAGGCTGTTCGGCAAACCGTCATGCCCGCTCAATGCAAGATATCTGACGCAAGCCGGAAAGCGCGACTAAGCTGCATAGTCGGCATGCAGTCTTGAGCCGCAGGCATGCCTGAACGGTGAAGGCTGTTGGCCCCGCTTGTGTCCACGTGGCACTTGCGGCCGGTTGCCGCTGGAAAATGGCGCGGAGGCCGATCCGGCACTGATATTTTTCACCCCGACCGCGCCCACCCGATTTCAAACCGGCCACGCTTGGGTTACGCTTTGATTCTGGCGCACCCACGCCTCCCCCCTCCGCTTGGGAAAGCATGAAACGTGCCGGGCCGATTTATGATTGAACCGACTGTTCGAGCATCAGGCATAAGGAGGGATTGTGACCATTGCTCGCAATAGGAGGTTTATCCATGCCCCTGTCCGCGCCGGTCTATCACCTGAAGCGCCAAGCGAAACTCCTGTCCCGCAACGAGAAAATTCCGCTCCACGCGGCACTTGACCGCATCGCGCTCAAGGAAGGTTTCAGCCGCTGGAGTTTGCTCCTGGCCAAACGACCCGCGACCGCGCCCGCCGGCGAGTTCTTCGGCCGATTGACACCCGGAGACCTCGTGCTGATTGGCGCGCGGCCCGGCCACGGCAAAACCCTGATGAGCCTTGAACTGGCTGTCGAAGCCATGAAATCGGGCAATCGCAGTGTCTTCTTCACGCTGGAATATACGGAAAAGGATATTTTGGACCGCTTCCGCGCGCTTGGGGTGGATGTCGCGCATTTCAACGGGCTCTTCGGCTTCGATACGTCCGACGCCATCAGCGCCGGCTACATCGCCCAGACGATGGCGGCGGCACCGCCCGGCACATTGGTGATCATAGACTATCTGCAACTGCTCGATCAGAAACGCGACAACCCGGAACTGATGGTCCAGATTCGGGCTCTGAAAGCCTTTGCGCGGGAAAAAGGCCTGATCATCGTTTTCATCTCTCAAATCGACCGATCCTACGATTCATCTGAAAAACCATTTCCCGGCATCGACGACATCCGGCTACCGAACCCGCTGGATCTGACGCTGTTTGACAGGACGTGCTTTCTGAACAGGGGCGAGGTACAGTTTCGGGACGTTCGTTGAGATTGCGACAGCTATCGGTGAGGTGACAAATGTTGATGACCAAGCGCAAGCCGGTGACGATCGGCGAGATCCTGACGGAAGAGTTCATGCAGCCGCTTGGCCTGACGCAGGCCGCCCTAGCCGAAGCCATGGGCGTCCAGCGCAAGCATGTGAACGAATTGTGCAATGACCGGCGCAATGTCACGGCGGCGACCGCGCTGATCCTGGCGCGTGTGTTCGGCAACAGCCCGGACTTCTGGCTGAACGTGCAGCGCCGCAGCGACCTCTGGCAGGCCATGAACGACCCCAGGGAGCTGGCGCGGATCGAGCGTGCGAAACCGCTGGCAACGGCGGCGTAACGGAAACACGCCTTTCCAGAGTGGGTCGTCCCGCTGCTTTTCGGCAATCTGTCGCAAGATGCACCCACACCCTTCACCCGCTTGCCCGCAGCGCGGCCGTCAGTGGTAGCCTTGTGGCGGCGATGGCGGGGAGCGCGCCGCCGAGGATACCGATGGCGAGGCCGAGAAGGCCGGATGTCAGCATGACATCAGGCGTGACGGTGAGCTGAAAGGCCATGCGGGCATTGTTGGCGCCGATGGTGCTGGCCTGCCAGCCATTGAAGACCAGCCATGAAGCGGCGAGACCGAAAACAACACCGGCCCCGGCGAGGACGACGGCCTCGACCCATGTTCCGAGAAAGGCCGAGAGACGGCTGAAACCCAGCGCCCGGACGGTGGCGATCTCGACAGTCCTGTCGGAAACCGAACTCATCATCGTGTTGAGAGCGCCTGCCGTTGCGCCGATGGCCATCAGAAGCGCCAGCGGCCAGCCGAACAGGCGGATCAGGCTCGCCGTCCGTCCGGACTGCGCGGCATAGAGATCGGCCTCGGAAAGCGCCACCAGCGGCGTTGCCGTGATCGTGGCGAGCGTGTCCTGCAACGGCTTGAGAGAGGCGGGACCGGCAAGGCGCAACCGGAGACTTTGCACCTGTCCCTGCCTGTCGAAGGCGGCACGCACCGCATCGAGGCCGGCCCAGATTTCGGATTCGAAGGCGCTGCCACGGGCAGAGAAATGTCCCGAGACCGTCCAGTCGACCGACCCGAGCCGCACCGTAGCGCCGACACCCAGGCCGAATTCGCTGGCGAGACGATCGCCGACGACGACCTCGCGGGCACCGGGGGCGAAGAGGCGTCCCGACGACAGGGTGATGTTGTCGCGGATGGCCGGGCCGCTGGCATCCATACCCCGCAGCGCCAGCGTCCGAGCGGTGCCGTCCGCCGCCTTCATATCAACGGGCACGACGATTTCGCGGGACGAGACGAGATTGCCGGCGGGATCGCGAACGACGCCGATATCGCCGCTCATGGCATCCAGCGTGCGGATGACGGCGGCGGGAATATCCGAGCCTGCCTCCTGATTGGTGCCGCCGCCAAGGACCACGGCAACCATCGGGGAGCCGGCACCGGTCAGCGCCGTTTCGAAGCCCTTCGCCATGGCGAGAAAGCCGGCGAGCACGCAGACAACAAGGGCGACCGACAGGGCCATCGACACGGAAATGGCCAGACGGCGCGGCAGGCTGGAGAGATTGGCCCGGATCATCACGAGCGTTTGCTGGGTGTGGGTCGACATGGCGGTTACCTCGTTCTGAAGGCTTTGATGATGGGGGTTCGCATCGCATTGACGGCCGGCAGCGTGCCGGTCGCAAGGCCGAGGGCGGCGATGATCGCCAGCGCCTTGGCAGCGATCAGCGGCGAAAAGACCAGACCGAGATCAGGACCGGCGAAGACGGTTGCTAACTTGGCCAGGACAAGTCCGACACTTCCGCCGACGATGAAGACGAACAGCGTCTCTGCGAGGATCAGCGCCATGATCCTCAGCCGCGAAAAGCCGAGCGTCTTCAGGACGCCGATCTCGAAGGTGCGTTCGCGCACGGCAAAGACCATGGTGTTGACGACGATCATCAGCAGCGTGACGAAGGCCGCCCCGACCACGAGATCGACGATCAGGCCGATATCGGCATATTGGCGCAGGAAGGCTTCGAGGAACTGTTTTTCCGATTGCGTGCGCGTCGGCGCGGCGGAATTGGCAAACAGCGTGTCGATGCGGGCGGCAAGCTCGCCCGGCGGCACGCCCTCGCGCGGGCGCACGATAAACGCGTCCACCGTGTCCCTGCCCCGCGCCCGCGCGGCATTGACATAATCGTAGCGGGCGATGATGAAATAGGTGTCGGATGCGGCATTCTCGCCCTCGAAGACACCGGCTATCTCGAAGCGCCAGTCGCGGCTGCCGTCCTGTTTCGCGACGTCGAAAGCGGTGACCGCGATGTGCTGGCCAACCGTCCAGCCCTGCGCCTGCATCAGCGCTCGGCCGACCAAAACCCTGTCGCGGGCACCGCTGATCGCCGCCACCAGATTCGGCGTCAGCCCGAGACCCTTGCCGTTGACGGCGATGAGCCGCTCCGGATCGGCAGCGCTGACGGCAACGACGTTTTTCTCCACCGCGACGAAGCCGCGCAGCCGCGTCATCGCGGCCAGCGCCGCGATATCGGGATCGGTGGCAAGCCTTGCCGCATGTGCCAACGGCAGAGGTTGGGTGCGGCCGCCGGCGCTCATGACGCCGAGAATATCGTCGCTTGCCGCAGACGTGCCTTGCGTGCCGGCAAGGAAGCTCGCCGTCAGGCCATAGATCAGGAAGGCAACAGCGATGCAGACCATCAGCAGCAGGCTGCGCAGTGGTTTTCGCCAGGCGTTCTTGCGGGCGAGAGTAAAGAAGGTCATCAGGCGGCCCTCTTCTCTTCGATGAAATCACCCTTGTCGAGATGCAGCGTGCGCTTGGCATAGGAAGCGGCCTGCGGATCATGTGTCACCATGACGATGGTCTTTTCCAGCTGCCGGTTGAGGAAGCGCAGCATCTCCAGCACCTCGTCGGCGGACGTGCGGTCGAGATCGCCGGTCGGCTCGTCGCAGAGCAGCAGGCCCGGATCGGAGACGATGGCGCGGGCGATGCCGACGCGCTGCTGCTGGCCGCCGGACATCATTGCCGGGTATTGCTTTTCCCGGCCGGCCAGCCCGACGAGATCGAGAACCCTTTCGACCCGGATGCGCCGCTCCCTGGCCGACAGCGGTTTCAGCAGCAGCGGCAGTTCGACATTCTGCGCCGCCGTCAGCATCGGCAGCAGATTGTAGAACTGGAAGACGATGCCCATGTGGTGCGCCCGCCAGGAGGCGCGCGCCGCCTCGCCCATCTGGTCGAGACGGCTGGTGCCAATACGCAAGGTTCCGGCATCCGGCCGGTCGATACCGGCCAGCATGTTGAGCAGCGTCGATTTTCCCGAGCCGGACGGTCCCATGATGGCGACGAAATCGCCGCGCGGGATGGAAAGATCGAGGCCGGAAAAGATCGGGATCGCCTCGCCGCCGATGCGGTATCCCTTGGTGATAGCGCTGAGCGCGATATAGGTCTCCGGTGTGCCGGTCATTGGGTCCTGTCTCCAGTGTCGTTGAGGGAAATGCGGATGCGGGCGGCCATGTTCGGCCGGATGCCCGGGGGCGGATCGGAAAGCTGCAGGCGCAGTGTGATAGTGCCCTTCTCGGCGGCTGCGACAGGCGCCAGCCGCGCCACCTCGACGGCAAAGGGCTGGCCGGGAAAACCGTCGAGCACGGCTTGGCCGCGCAGGCCCGGCCGCAGCAGCGCGATGCCGGTTTCCGCCACGTCCGCGTCGATGACGAGGCGCGCGGTATCGGTGATGGTCAGAAGGCTCTGGCTTTCGCGAACGCTGTCGACCCGCGCCAGCACGATGTCGCCATCATGGGCGTCGAGGCGGGTGATGGTACCGGCGAAAGGCGCGCGCACCGTCAGCTCCGCCAGCCGCTCCTGAGCAATGCGAATGGAGAGCGCGGCACGGGCAACCTCCTGTCTCGCCTGCGCCACCGCATTCGATGCGCGGTCCGTGGTCGTGTGCGCCTCTTCGAGCATCTGCCGGGAGGCCGCATTGCGGGCGGCAAGGGTTTCCGTCCGTGCCAGCGAGGTATTGGCCTGCGCCAGATCGATGACGCGGGCGGCAAGGACCAGTTCCGCCGTAACCTTCGCAGCTTCGGCCTGCTCAAGGGCAAAACGGGTGCCGGCGTCGTCGAGCGTGACCAGAACCTGACCGGCCGCGACGGGGTCACCCGCTTCCACGGCGACATGGGCGATCCGGCCTTCATATTTGGCAAAGACCGTGGTCATGCGCGGCGCGACCACGAAGCCGGAGCCGGTGATCTCGGCCACGGCCGGGGCGGAATCGCGGATCGCAGATTGTTCCGTCTTGCCCTCTCCCGCGGGCGCAGTCGTATTCGCAGATACGGAAACGGCTTCCGCCGGCTCTGGCGAGGCGGCGAACGGCATCGGCAAGCGGCGGGCCGTCTCCGGTTGGATGAGGACCAAGCCAAGGGCAGCAGCCAGCGCGACAAGGCCAAGGGGCAGCATCAGACGCCGGAGCCTTGGCTTCGGCGGCTTGCTATCGTCAGGAACGGGCGCAAGCGACAGGGACATGAGTGTCCCGGCCAGCTTGCGGTCGTGTTCGGTGTCGAGGTTGAGATGTGTGTTCATGCCGGGCAGCATCACCGGCTGGGGGCACAAACGAGACCTGAAACGCGTTTTTGGCCGTGCTAGATCGCGATCGAGGACGGTTTGGCTTTCTTCTCCCGCCATTCGAGCGGCGTCATCTCGGTGACGCGGCGGAACTCGCGATTGAAGTTGGACTTGGTCTGGAAGCCCACCTCGAACATGATCTCGGTCACCGGCTTTTCCGTTTCCGCCAGCAGACCGCAGGCTTCCCCGATCCGGTGCTCGTTGACATATTGCGAGACATTCTTGCCCGTCGCACGGTTGATCGCGGCGGAAATCTGCCGCGCCGGGATGCCGAGCTTGCGGGCCAGCCGGTCGAGATTGAGATCGGCATCGCGATAGACGCGCCGCGTCTGCATCAATGCCTCGACCGCCGCGATGGTTTCCCTGTCCTCCGCCAAATCCGGCCCTGAAGCGGCATCGTCCGTCTCGACAGGCGTATGGCTTTTGCTGGCGGCGGCGGCGGCAACCGACAGGATGATCAGCGCCGCAAGATTGCCGATGGCGATCACCGGCCGGGTATACGCCCCGTGCGTCCAGGCCAGATCGAGAGAGACAAAGGTATCGATCGCGGCCGAGAACAGTAGCGCAAGCGCGGCAAAGAGGATGGCGCGGTAGGCCGGCACGGCCCCCTCGAAGGGCGCGAGCCGCAGCGCATCCGCCCCCGGCCGCATCAACAACAGGATCGCAACAGCATAGCCGACGGCGATCAGCACCAGCGCCGCGTCGATGGCCTCCCGCCACACCGCCATCAGGACAATGACGACGAGAGCGGGAACGGCATGGAGCCCAAGACGCTGCAACAGCGGCTTGCCGCTCCTGCGCACCAGCGCCGTCACCCCGGCATAGGCAAGCGGCGGCACGATGGCTGCCCCCACCGGCGCCAGATACATGACCTCCTGCACGCCATACCCCCAGCGCAGCCCCGACAGCAGCGATTGAAAGACGCTGAGCAGGATCAAGGCAAGGAACGGCCGGTTCGCCCGCGCCCCATCATCGCGCCGGACAACGGCGGCGAAGAGCACAAGCAACAGGATGGCGACGACAAAGGGCAGCGGGACGAACGGCATGAAGGGGCGCACGGCAAGAAGCGGGAGGGACAGGGACCGGGGCCATCATGACCCAGATCAGGCAAGAGTGCGACCTCGATCGTGATTAAGGTCGTGAAATGGTGGGGGATGGGTGTTGTTTGTGCTGGTTGTTGAGCAAGGGGCAGGTGGCGGTTCGGGATCAATCCCCACATACCGGCAAGGTACCAGAGTGGATGATATTGAACCGCCGACGCATAAACTACGTGCATCATCCGTCGGATACGGCGTACAGATTCGCTCAACTATCTATCTGATTTATTGAAAATAAAAAATGGCTGGGGCGCCTGGATTCGAACCAGGGATGCCGGTACCAAAAACCAGTGCCTTACCGCTTGGCTACGCCCCAACACTTGGCTGACGGCAAAGCGCCGGGCCAAATCGTGAGCCGGTTTAGCAAAGCCGCACGCATGCGACAACGGTTAAGTTGGGGTTTTGCGCGGATTTTTCAAGGTGGGCGCCTTGAGCGACTGACCGGGAGAAAAGACGCGATCTCTGGTGAAAGCCCCTCATCCGGCCTGTCGGCCCCCTTCTCCACGTCAACGGGGCGAAGGCGCGCGTGGCAAACTCCGTCGTTCCCTCTCCCTGCAAGCGGGGAGAGGGCTAGGGTGAGGGGCCGCCGTAGAACCGACGGATCCCCGTCACCCGCGTCGCTACGGCGCGTCGAAAACACGCAAGATCAATGCCGGAAACCCGTTCCTGTCACCGTTTTTCTGCGCTAGGGTCCGGCTGCCAAACCCGGAGACCTTCATGAGCATTTTCCGTGCCCGCCCGCCTGCCAAGCCGACCCTGCTTCTCGACGACGACATGGTGCGGATCACCCGCTGGGATTTCGAGCCAGGGGCCGATACCGGCCATCATGTGCATGGCATGGGCTATGTCGTCGTGCCGATGACCGACTGCCAGTTCCTGCTGGAGGAGCCGGGCGGCGAGCGGCGGGTGGATATCGCCAAGGGCCAGGCCTACCGGCGCGAGGCCGGTGTCGAGCACAATGTCGTCAACAACGGCAAGGACTTCATGTCGTTCATCGAAATCGAGTACAAGTGAAGAGACGGCGCATGGATGGTCCGGACTTCGATCTCGACTTCAAGCCCGCCCATGGCGAGGCGGTGACGGTGGCCGACGGGGTGCAGCGCATCACCGTCAACAATCCCGGCCCCTTCACCTTTCATGGCACCAACAGCTATATCGTCGGGGACAAATCCGTCGCGGTGATCGATCCGGGGCCGGAAGACGAGGCGCATTTTCAGGCGCTGATGGCGGCCCTTGCCGGACGTCAAGTGACCCATATCGCCGTCAGCCACACCCACCGCGACCACTCGCCGCTGGCCCGCCGTCTGAAGGCTGCGACCGGCGCGCTTGTTGTCGCCGAAGGGCCGCACCGGGCGGCACGCCTGCTGCATGCGGGCGAGATCAATCCGTTTGCCGAAAGTTCGGACATGGATTTTGCGCCGGATATCGCGCTGGTCGATGGTGAGACGGTTTCGGGCGACGGCTGGTCGCTGACCGCGCTCATGACACCCGGCCACACCGCCAACCATGCGGCCTTCGCGCTGGGGGATGCCGGCGGGAAAGAGACCGGCATCGTCTTTTCCGCCGATCACGTCATGGCCTGGGCGACCTCGATCGTCGCGCCGCCGGACGGATCGATGACCGATTACATGGCCTCGCTGGAAAAGCTGCTTGGCCGCGACGATCGGCTTTACCTGCCCGGCCATGGCGGCCCGGTGACGGAACCCGCCGCCTTTCTGCGGGGGCTTCGGGCGCACCGGCGGATGCGCGAACGCGCCGTGCTGGAGCGGGTGCGCGCCGGCGACACCCATATTCCCGAGATGGTGAAGGTCATCTACGCCACCACCGATCCGCGGCTGCATGGCGCGGCCGCGCTGTCGGTCTTCGCACATCTGGAGGACCTGCTGGAGCGCGGCCAGGTCGAGACCGACGGTCCGCCCGCCCTCACCGGTGCCTTTCGCCTGGCGCCCGGCGGAGCCAGCTGATGCAGCCACAGCCTGCCTATAGCTACCGCGACGATCCAACCGTGCCCACCTTTGCCGACGATCACCCGATCATCGTCTTCGATGGCGAATGCATCTTCTGCTCCGGCTGGGTCAATTTCGTCCTGCGCCACGACCGGCAGGGCCGATACTGCTTCATCACCGCGCAATCGCCGCTCGGCGAGGCGCTCTACCGGCACTACGGGCTCGACAGCCGCAACTACGAGACCAATATCCTGATCGAAGACGGGATCGCCCTCCTGAAATCCGAGGGAACGCTGCGGATGGCCGCCGGCCTCGGTTTTCCCTGGAACCTTACCGGCGTCCTGCGCATCATCCCCAAGGCGTTGCGCGATCCGCTTTATGAACTGGTGGCGCGCAACCGCTACCGCATCGCCGGCCGCCGCAATGCCTGCTTCGTGCCGACACCGGAGCATCGCAGCCGGTTCCTTGCATGAGCGGAGAGCGGCTGCGCATCCTCATCCTCGGCGGCTACGGCACGTTCGGCGGCAGGCTGGTGCGGCTGCTTGCCGACGAACCGCGGCTGACGCTGCTGATCGCCGGGCGGTCGCTCGACAAGGCGACGGCTTTTATTGGAGCGGTCGACGCCAAGGCGACGCTGGTGCCTGCGGTGATGGATCGTAGCGGCGACTCAGGCCCTCTATTGTCGACCCTCAATCTTGATCTCCTCATCGATGCCTCGGGGCCGTTTCAGGATGCCGGACCCGATCCGTATCGTCTGGTCAAAACTTGTATCGCGCTTGGCATCTGCTATCTCGACCTCGCCGACGCGACTACCTTCGTCGCCGGCATCTCCAGCCTCGATGACGCGGCAAAGGCAAACGGCGTCTTCGCCCTCTCCGGCTGCAGCAGCTTTCCCGCCCTCTCCTTCGCAGCACTCGCCGCTTTGAAACCGGGATTTGCCAAGATCGAAACGGTGACATCGGGCATTGCCCCCTCACCCAAAGTCCGCATGGGCCTGAACGTCATCAAGGCAGTCTCCAGCTATGCCGGAAAGCCGGTGGCGCTTCGGCGGGACGGCAAACCGACAACCGGCTACGGCCTGATGGACGGTGTCCACTGGACGATCGCGC
Organism: Pararhizobium polonicum; assembly: GCF_001687365.1. GTDB lineage: Bacteria > Pseudomonadota > Alphaproteobacteria > Rhizobiales > Rhizobiaceae > Pararhizobium > Pararhizobium polonicum. The sequence continues at coordinate 175,275 of NZ_LGLV01000017.1, read as the reverse complement.
CACCCGGCGGCATTCCCCTCAAAAGCCGCCGCTTCGCCCTTGCCGATGCGCCGGATCTTGTCCTGTTGCCACGGGTGTTGCCGGGGCTGAAATCCGCCTTCATTGGCGCCGGCACCGAGCCGCAGATCCTGCAACGGCTGCTCGGTCTCTGCGGCTGGCTGGTACGGCTCAAACTGCTGCCGGCATTGGCGCCGTTCGCATCGCTGTTTCATCGGGTGTCGCAGCGTCTGGGCTTCGGTGAGCATCGCGGCGGCATGTTCGTCACGGTCACGGGCACGGCGATCGACGGCGGCAGGCTTGCGCGGTCCTGGCATCTGATTGCCGAAGGCGACGATGGTCCTTTCATTCCGGCGATGGCGGCGGAAGCGATCGTTTACGGCTGGCTTTCGAGCCGAAAACCGCAACCCGGCGCGCGCCCGGCAACGGGCGAACTGACGCTTGCGGAGTTCGCGCCACTGTTTTCGCGCTTTTCGATCCGCTCCGGTATCCGGGACGACAGCCCGTCCGGAGAGACAGCCCCGCTCTATCGGCGCATGCTGGCCGGCGCCTGGAATGGTTTGCCACCTGCGATCGCCGCCATGCACGACAGCGCCGCGACACGAACCGTTGAAGGACGCGCCACGGTCGAGCGCGGCACCGGCTTGGCTGCCCGGATCATCGCCGCGATCATCGGCTTTCCCGCTGCCAATCCCGACATTCCGGTCAGCGTCCGCTTCGAATGCGCCGATGGCAGGGAGACCTGGATCCGCACGTTCGGGAAGACATCCTTCCGCAGCGTCCAATCCGCCGGCACCGGCCGCGACACATATCTGCTGGCCGAGGATTTCGGGCCGTTTCGCGTCCTGATCGCGCTGGTTCCGGACAAGGGCCGCCTGCGGCTGGTGATCCGCGGCTGGCGTTTCCTTGGCCTGCCGCTACCGCTGTTTCTGGCACCGGGCGGCGAGACGTTCGAGGAGGAACGGGACGGCACCTTCCGGTTTCACGTCGAGATCAGCAGCCGGCTGACCGGCCTGATCGTGCGCTACACCGGCTGGCTTCGTCCGCAGGCCGGCTGAACCGTTCGGCCCTTCCGCCACGCCCGACATCGCGCTGCAAGGTCAAAAGCAGGATGACATCCATCCATAGCTTCAAGATCGTGCCCATCGTCCTCATTCCCTTCACATCCATCGATGCGGCAGTGTGATCCCGCTTGCCCGCGGCGGACAAACGAGCTTATTGTCCCCTTCGAATGACTTGAGGTTATGTGATGAAACGCGGACGCTTGCCGTTGACGGCCCTGCGCAGTTTCGAGGCGGCGGGGCGGCTGGAAAGCTTCACGCTGGCAGCGCAGGAGCTGTTCGTCTCCCAGGCCGCCATCAGCCGCCAGGTGCGTGAACTGGAAGCGCTTCTGGGAAAGCCGCTGTTTACCCGGCATCACCGCAAGGTGCTTTTGAGCCCCGACGGCGTGCAGCTGCTTGAAACGCTCGCCACGGCTTTCGACAGTATCGACGCGCGGCTTGAGGATATCCGCGCAAAAGAAACTGTCGCTCTCCTGACGGTCAATGCCGAGCCCAGTTTCGCCGGCTGCTGGCTGGTGCCGCATCTGGCGGATTTTCGCGCGCTTCACCCTGGGATCGATGTCTCGATCGAATCCGAGGCCCGGCTGATCGAATTTCGCGGCAATGAGGCACAACTTGCCATCCGTCACAGCGCGCAGGCAACGGCCTGGCCCCGTTCACAGGCCCGCCGCCTCTGCGACGTGGCGATGGTGCCGGTCGCGTCCCCGGTGATCCTCGCGGACACGCCGCTCAAAACACCGCAGGATCTTCTGTCCCACACGCTGCTGCATGAGGAAAACCGCGACGTCTGGACCCGCTGGTTCGCTGCCGCGGGATTGACGCCCGGCGCGGAGCGGATGCGCGGGCCGATCTTTGCCGATTGCGCGCTGGCGCTGCAGGCAGCCCTGCGCGGTCATGGCATCGCCCTTGTCGATAGCGTGCTGGCACGCGACGATCTCGACGCCGGGCGCGTCATCCAGCCGTTCGACCTGTCGGTTCCGCAAGGCGCCTACTTTCTGGTGGCGCGCGATTTCGATCTGCTGCCGCCCGAGGCGAAAGCCTTTGCCGACTGGATGACGGCCTGTTTCGCCGCGCCGTACACCTGACGAACGGCGCGCAGCGGCCGCATCAGTCTCCGGCGATCCCCAGCAGTTCCGCGTCAAGCGCATGCAGGAACTGGTCGGCAAAGGCGGCACCGAGGCCAAGGTCGTGTGCGCCGTAGCGTGACGCCACGCGCATGTCGACGAAGGTGGTTTCCGCCTCTTCGCGAAGCCGGATCAGCACATCGAGGCGAAAACCGACGATCGGCGTGCGCCATTCTCCCTGCACCAGGATATCCGTCGAGCGGCGTCCGGGCCGCATGTCGCCCGGCACCATCTGTGGGCGCGACAGCGGAATCGGCACGTCGTCCGGATCGGTGTCGGCGGGGGCTGCATCCGAAGGCTTGACGGCCATGTCCTCAAGGTCGGCCTCGGCATTCTCGGCGCCTTCCTGCGCAACGATGCGGATACCCGTCTGCTCCGCCACGACCTTGACGCCCTGGAACACGCGATCGAGCGCGCCGTCGTAGCGGCGGCCGGTCAGCCCCGGATAGGCGGCAATCTGCGCCTCGCGGTCCTCCGGCGTTACCTCACGCGGGCGTTTCAGCCAGCCCTGCGGCACATCCGGCGGCTTGATCCATGGCGGCGGCGTCACGGTGTCGGTGCTGACATCGTAGATCGCCGGCTTGGAAAAATATTCGCCGAGCGTAAAGCCGGCCACACCGATGGGAAGCACCGCATAGAGAAGGGCCACGAACGAGGCGATGCCGCCAACGGCGGCCACCTGCCAGAGCCGGACGAAACCGACGATCGCCAGCACCACGGCAAGAACCGCAAGACCGGTGGAAAGGGCCGCGAGCGCCACAAAATTCGGCGTTACCAACGGACCGAAACGATGCGCCAGCACGGCGGCAACGAAGAGACCGAAGGCAAAGCGGGCGATCCGGCGCGCCCAGCGGGCGGCAAGAGACGTGGGGCGCTCATACTTGATCATCATCTGGCAGAATCAATCCCTTGGCCCGGATGCGGCAACCTCTCTCCTGTTTAGAGCATGATACCGAAGGGTGTGAAGCGGTTTTCGGCGGGATCATGCTTCAACGGGGGCCGGAGCGAGCAACCAAGGCGTGCCGCAAATTCGCCATTCTCCTTGACCATGTCTTAACAACGGGGATCAGACGTGTTTCCCGGTCCATACGGCGTTGGACCGGATTGCACATCGATCAGGATTTCCAGGCACGCAGGAGACGCTCGCCTTTCCAGCGGCCTGAAGGAGAATGAGCATGCTATCATCCGAACCCAAGACGACAGCGCCATCGGCGGCCACGCCAACAGCCGCGCCGGTTTCAGAACCGGGCCTGACGATGGAACTGCTTGAGCTCGAGCTTTCGCTCGACGGCTTCACGACAGGGCCGGACGGCTTTGCCGCCCATGTCCGCGCTGCCGCTGCCGCGATCGACGGCGCCTTCCTGTTCGAACTGCCGGCATCCGGCCTGCTTGACGATTGCGACCGGATCGCGGTCCTGCGCATTCCCAGGGAAGGCAGCGCGGCGATGGCGACGATCTTTGCCTGCCTGGAGACCGATGGCGCCACGATCCGCATCGAGACCCCCGACGAGAAGACGGCGGATCTGAAGAATTTCGCCGAAGCCTTTGTGGATGTGCTGCAGCGCATCTGATAGATGGATCGGGTCTGCCAAACGTTTCAAGGTCTGAATATGCCTATTCGAACGATCCTGTCGCTTGCGGTCCTTGGCGCAATCCTTGCCGGCTGCGCGACCATGACGCCGGAAGAACGCCGCGCCAATGACGAGAAGACCTGCCTCTCCTATGGGTTCCGCCGCAATACCGACGCCCTTTCCACCTGCCTGCAGCGCCTCGATCTCGACCGCCGTGCCGAAGCGCGGGCCACGCGATATGGCAATGATACGATGATGTGGGGCTGGAACAGGCCGGTCATCATCCGCTGACGGCATAGCCTTCCCCGCAAGAAATTTTCCCGTTCGGCGCCAAATGGCGCAGGCTTTTGCTTTGGCAAAGGCAATTGCCGCCTATGATGGGTGCGACACCGATCGGGAGACGTTTCCATGAAAACCGTGCTGAACTTGCTCTGCGCCCTCGTCCTCCTCTCCGCCCTGCCCGCACTGGCGGCGGAACGCTGGCAGGAACTGCCCGACCCCGCTCCCCTGCCGAAGGCGGACAAAAGCGGCACCGCGCCGGTCAACGGCATCGACATGTACTACGCCGTCTATGGCTCCGGCCCGCCGGTCCTGCTGATCCATGGCGGCCTTGGATATGCCGATGTCTGGGGTGCACAGGTGGCCGATCTTGCCAAGGACCATACGGTCATCGTCGCCGACAGTCGCGGTCACGGCCGCTCCACCCGCAATGCCCAGCCCTACAGCTACGACCTGATGTCGTCGGACTATCTGGCTCTGCTCGATTACCTGAAGATCGAAAAGACGGCGCTTGTCGGCTGGAGCGATGGCGGCATCATCGGCCTCGATATCGCCATCCACCATCCCGAGCGGCTGACGAAACTGTTCGCCCAGGCCGCCAATTCCAAGGTCGACGGCGTCATTCCGACGGTGATGGAAAACAAGACTTTTGCCGCCTACATCGAAAAGGCCGGCGAGGTTTACAAGAAAATCTCCCCGACACCGACCGAATACGACGCCTTCGTCACCCAGATCAGCAACATGTGGGCGAGCCAGCCCAACTGGAGCGACGACGACCTGAAGACGATCACCACGCCGACGGCAATCGTTCTCGGCGACCACGACGAGGCGATCAGCCGCGACCATACGGACTATCTGGCCAAGACCATTCCCGGTGCCGAACTGATCATCCTCAAGGACGCCAGCCATTTCGCCATGCTGCAGGACCCGGAGGGGTACAACAAGGCGGTGCGGGATTTCATTGATAAGTAAACCGAGGAAACCGACCCGGATTGGACACACTGATCCGGATGGATTTGCGGCTCTCCAGGAAATGAATTAAGCAAGCTAAGCTAGTTTTTTGGAGACCATGATGCGCGAAGTCGGAGCGTTCGAGGCCAAGAACACATTGGGAAGTCTTCTCGACTACGTCGAGGATGGTGAGGAAATTGTGATCACCCGTCATGGAATACCCGTTGCGCGGCTCATCAAGGAGACGGGTCTACGCGACCGGTCCGCCGCAATCGCAGCGGCAGAGGGCATTCGGGCACTTGCCAGGGAAACCAAGCGTGGCGGCTTCAACTGGGCGGAATGGAAAAGCTATCGCAACGAGGGACGTCGATGAGCACGGTGCAGCTAAGGAAACTCCCATGCCATATCAGTCCGTAAACCTTGAGTTTGAGCCGATACCTCAGAATGGTCGGAGGCGAAGCCAGGTTTTCGTCCAATCCAAAGATGCAATCACTACCCCGTTGGGAAAGCAAAGTTCTCCTCCCGATCGCGACCGGCAATCGCATTTCGAACAACAATTGTGCCGGATAGCCGCTTATTTGCATGCTTCCGAACTGCCGATATTCATTCGCTGGCGTGGCGGCATCTTAACACGCATGGATAAAGGTTGCATTGGTCATGCGGAAGCCGCAGGCTTTTTGACGCCAAATTGGAACGACGGCACCTTAGTTAGCGTCACCCTATCGCAATAACCTAGATCGTTTTATACTTACCCTCCCTCACCCCTTGCCGTTGATCGCCGCCTGCGCGGCCGCAAGCCGTGCGATCGGCACGCGGAAGGGCGAGCAGGAGACGTAGTCCAACCCTGTTTCCTCGCAGAAGCGGATGGAGGCGGGATCGCCACCATGTTCGCCGCAGATGCCGAGCTTCAGACCGTTCTTGGTGCGGCGGCCGCGCTCGGCAGCGATCTGGATGAGTTCGCCGACACCATCAAAATCGAGCGAGACGAACGGGTCCTTCTCGACAATACCCTTCTGGATATAGGTGTTGAGGAACTGGGCGGCATCGTCGCGGGAGATGCCGAAGGTGGTCTGCGTCAGGTCGTTGGTGCCGAAGGAGAAGAAATCGGCGCTCTCGGCAATCACATGGGCGCGAAGGGCGGCACGCGGCAGCTCGATCATCGTGCCGACGAGATATTCGATCTCGATGCCGGATTCGCCGATGACTTCCTTAGCAACGGCATCGATACAGGCCTTGACGTAATCGAGCTCCGACTTGAGGCCGACCAGCGGCACCATGATTTCCGGCACAACCGGAGCGCCGGTCTCGCGGGCAGCCTCGACGGCTGCCTCGAAGATGGCGCGGGCCTGCATCTCGGCAATCTCCGGATAGGAGATTGCCAGCCGGCAGCCGCGATGGCCGAGCATCGGATTGAACTCGTGCAGCGCATCGACACGCTGGCGCAGTTCCGCCGGGTTCATGCCGAGCACGGCTGAGACATCGGCGATCTCCCCGTCGGTCTTCGGCAGGAACTCGTGCAGCGGCGGATCGAGCAGGCGGATGGTCACCGGCAGGCCGTGCATGATCGAGAACAGCTCGGCAAAGTCGGAGCGCTGCATCGGCAAAAGCTTGGCGAGCGACACCCGCCGCCCGGCCTCGTCGGCGGCCAGGATCATCTCGCGCATCACATTGATGCGCTCGCCCTCGAAGAACATGTGTTCGGTGCGGCAAAGCCCGATGCCTTCGGCCCCGAACGAGCGGGCGGCGCGAGCATCGGCCGGTGTCTCGGCATTGGTGCGCACCGTCATGCGGCGGCTGGCATCGGCCCAGGCCATGATCTTGCCGAAGTCGCCCGAGAGTTCCGGCTGCAGCATCGGAATCTCACCCTTCAGCACCTGGCCGGAGGACCCGTCGATGGTGATGATATCGCCCTTTTTCAGCGTCATGCCGGCGGCGATCAGAAGCTCGTTGCGGGCATCGACGCGCAGGTTGCCCGCGCCGGACACGCAAGGGATGCCCATGCCGCGCGCCACCACCGCCGCATGGCTGGTCATGCCGCCGCGGCAGGTGAGAATCCCTTCGGCGGCATGCATGCCGTGAATATCTTCCGGGCTGGTTTCGACGCGCACGAGGATGACCTTGCGGCCCTCCTTTTCGGCCAGCACCGCCTCTTCGGAAGTGAAGACGATCTCACCCGTCGCCGCCCCCGGCGAGGCCGGCAGGCCGGAGCCGATGATGTCGCGACGAGCGCGCGGATCGATGGTCGGGTGCAGCAGCTGGTCGAGCGAGGCCGGGTCTATGCGGGTGACGGCCTGATCCGTCGTGATCGTGCGGGCTTCGGCCATATCGACGGCGATCCTCAGCGCCGCCTTGGCCGTGCGCTTGCCCGAGCGGGTCTGCAGCATCCAGAGCGTGCCGCGCTCGATGGTGAACTCCAGATCCTGCATGTCGCGATAGTGGCCTTCCAGCCGGGCGCAAATCCTCTGGAATTCCTCGAAGGCTTCCGGCATCAGCTTTTCCAGCGACGGCTTGTCGGAGCCGGATGCGATGCGGGCGGCCTCGGTAATGTTCTGCGGCGTGCGGATGCCGGCAACGACGTCCTCTCCCTGCGCGTTGACGAGGAATTCGCCGTAAAGCTCGTTTTCGCCGGTCGACGGGTTGCGCGTGAAGGCGACGCCGGTGGCGGACGTGTTGCCGAGATTGCCGAACACCATGGCCTGCACATTGACGGCAGTGCCCCAGGCGGCGGGAATATTGTGCAGATGGCGATAGGTGATGGCGCGCGGGTTCATCCAGCTGGCAAAGACGGCGCCGATGGCACCCCACAATTGCACTTCCGGATCCTGCGGAAAGGCCTCGCCGAGTTCCTCTTCGATCACCCGCTTGTAGAGCGAGATGATATGCTGCCATTCGACGGCGGAGATCTCTGTGTCGTTTTCATAGCCAAGGCGGCCCTTCTCGTCCTCGAGGATTTCCTCGAAGACCTCGTGATCGAGCCCCATGACCACATCGGCATACATCTGGATGAAGCGGCGATAGCTGTCCCAGGCAAAGCGGGCATCGCCGGCATCATGGCCGAGCGCCTGCACAGTATGGTCGTTAAGGCCGAGGTTGAGGACGGTATCCATCATGCCCGGCATCGACGCGCGTGCGCCGGAGCGGACCGAGAGCAGCAGCGGGTGCTGCGTGTCGCCGAAGATGCGGTCGGTAATCGCCTGCATCTTCTCGATGCCGGCCTTCACCTGGGCTTTCAATTCATCGGGAATGACGCGGCCGTCGTCATAGTAGCGCGCGCAGGCCTCGGTGATGATCGTCAGGCCGGGAGGGACCGGCAGGCCAAGATTGCACATCTCCGCCAGGTTGGCCCCCTTGCCGCCCAGCAGGTCACGATCGCCCGCACTTCCCTCGGCTTCTCCACCGCCGAAGGTATAAACCCACTTCGTCATGCTCATTCTCCACCCATTCGGCTCCCACCGAAGCGTACAGTATCCCTTTCGGGTTTAAAATGCATCGGCGGCAGAATTTTGCTGCACTGCAACAAAATCAAGGAAAAACCTGTCCCAATGATCGGAGCGAGCCGTCAGGCAGCGGCGCGGCTTCGGCGCCATGTGCTTTTTCCGGATGCCTTTGCCTGATAGAGGGCGGTGTCGGCGGCGCTCATCAGCTCGTCGGGGTCGAAGCCGTTTTCGGGCGCAGCGGCGATACCGATGCTGACGCTGATGCCGATCTGGCGGTTGGCGATGCCAAAGGGCTCCCCGAGTGCAAGGACGCAGCGGTTGGCGATATCGGCGGCCCCTGCCGCCGACGCATGCTGGAGAATGGCGAATTCATCGCCACCGAGCCTTGCCACCAGATCGCCGGCACGCAGCACCGATTTCAGCCGTTCGGCAACCTGCTTCAGGAGCATATCGCCGGCGGCATGGCCAAAGGTATCGTTGACCGGCTTGAAGCCATCGAGATCGAGATAATGGACCGCCAGTTCCCCGCCATCGCGCGCGGCGGTTTGCAGCGCGGCTTCGAGCCTCTGGCGAAACTGCATGCGATTGGGCAAGCCCGTCAGCGGATCGTGATGGGCAAGATGGGTGGCGTGCGCCTCGGCGCGGATGCGATCGCTGACATCGGCGATGGTCAAAAGCAGCCGCCGGGATGGTCCTTCGTTCAGCATGCGGACATAGATGAGCACATGGTGTTCGCCGCCGCTGGCCGTCGTCTGGCGCCAGACGGTGCGTGCCTCGCAATCTCCCTCAAGCCCGCGCAGCGTGGTGCCGAGCTTTTCGCTCTCGCCGGGGACGTGAAAATCGGTGATGCGCTTCTCCAGCATCGCCCCGGCTGCAAGGCCATACAGCGCGACTGCCGCATGGTTCACCGCGAGAATGTCGAGCGTGGCCGCATCGCAGACCATCATCGGCATCGGATTGGCGTCGAACAGAAGCCGGGACGACTCTTCCCGGCGTTTCAGATCGGTGATGTCGATGCGCATGCCGATGGCGCCGCCGTCGGGCGTGCGACGGTCGTCATGGCGCAGCCAGCGCCCGTCACGCAACATCTGCTCGTGCTGGGAGACCGGCATCATATGCCGCGCCATCCGTTCCTCCAGCCACACATCCGCATCATCCACCGCCTCGGTGGTCTGACCGCTGCCAAGGCTGATTTTCAGAATATCGCGGAAGGCGATGCCGGGCCGCAGATGCGCGGCGATCTCCGGATAGAGTGCCGCATATTTCTCGTTCCACAGGACATAGCGGTCCTCGGCGTCGAAGACGCAGGCGGCCTGCGGCAGCATGTCGATGATGAAGCCCAGGCGCCGTTGGGCGGCTTCCGCTTCCGCCAAAGCCTCCTCATTCTGCCGCTCAAGCTCGAGCTGCATCGATTCCAGTGCCTTTTCATCGATCAGGTCGCGGATCACCACACCCATGCGGCCATTGCCAAGACGCACGACGGAAAGCTCGACCGGGATCGCGCCGCCATCGCTACGCACAAGCATGGTTTCCCGGCGGAAGGATCTGGTTGTCGTCATCGACAGGGACTGCCATTGCGGCAGGAGGCGCAAAACCGGCGTTCCGGCCATCGTCGAACCGGCGCCGGACATCGCAATCGCGGCCTCGTTGGCAAAGACGATGACACCGTCCGCATTCACGCACAGCGATGCGAAGGAAACCGCCTCCAGCAGCAGCAAGGCATCTGCGCCCGTGAAATCCGTCAATCCCTTACCCTCGGCAGCCGACATCCGCCCTTTGACAAGGCCTTGCCAGGAGTGTGCGCGCAGATCGGAAAGATTCCCTTACCGGGCCCAGATACCGTGCAAGACGGACCGCCGGCTATGTCTCAAATCAAGAGGCCCGGAACCTAAACCGCCTCCCTCAGCTGCTCGGCCGTCTGCAGATCGACAGAAACCAGCTGGGAGACGCCCTGCTCGGCCATGGTGACGCCGAACAGGCGGTTCATGCGGGCCATGGTGATGGGGTTGTGGGTGATGATGACGAAGCGGGTCTCGGTGGAGGCCGCCATCTCGTCCATCAGGTTGCAGTAGCGCTCGACATTGTGGTCGTCGAGCGGTGCATCGACTTCGTCGAGCACGCAGATCGGCGCGGGATTGGTGAGGAAGACGGCGAAGATCAGCGCCATCGCCGTCAGCGCCTGCTCGCCGCCGGACAGGAGCGTCATCGTCTGCGGCTTCTTGCCGGGCGGACGGGCGAGGATTTCGAGGCCGGCGTCGAGCGGATCATCGCTCTCGATCAGCTGCAGCTCGGCCGTACCGCCGCCGAACAGATGGGTGAAAAGCCGCTGGAACTGGGCGTTGACCACATCGAAGGCGGTCAGCAGCCGTTCGCGGCCTTCGCGATTGAGGCTCTGGATTGCCGAGCGCAGCTTGCGGATCGCGTCGATCACGTCCTCGCGCTCCTTCAGCATGCCATCCAGCCTGTCGGAAAGCTCCTTCTGCTCCTCCTCGGCCCGCAGGTTGACGGCGCCCAGCCGTTCGCGCTCGATCTTCAGCCGGTCAAGCTCGCGCTCGATCTGGCGGACATCCGGAAGCTCGGCATCGACGGCAAGGCCAGTGAGCCGCATGACTTCATGCGGGGCACAGTTGAGCACCTCGCGGATACGGGCTTCCCCTTCGAGCCGCTTTTCCCGGGCGGAAACAAGCCGTTCCTCGGCCCGGCCGCGCTTTTCCCGCGTCTCGGCCAGTTCCGACAGCGCCGTGACGGCGATCCGGTCGGCGTCGCGCTGGCGTGTTTCGGCAATGGCCAGCACATCCGCCGCCTGCCGCCGCGCCTCTTCGGCTTTCGACAGCTCGCTCATCAGGGCGCGGCGCTTCTCGTCGAATTCGTCCGGCGCTTCGAGCAGTTCCTCGGCTTCCTCGCGCGCCTCGCTTTCGCGCTCGCGCAGGGTTTCGATATGTTCCTGGGCGCTGGCTGCCCGTGCATTCCACGTCTGGCGCTCCGCTGCGATGGCACGGATACGGCGCTCGCGGGCTTCGTTTTCGCGGGCAAGGCCGTCGTTGATGGCGCGGGCTTCGGCCACCAGCGCCCGGTCGGTGGCGACGGTGGTCATCTGGCTGTTGAGCGTCTGCTCCAGCTGGCCAAGATCCGGTGCATCCTCCAGCGCATCGCGGCCGCTCTCCATCTGCTCGCCGATCTCCTCGACCTGCAGTGAAAGCTGGCTGCTGGTTTCGGCCAGTACGGCGCGGCGGCGGACGAGATCGCCGGAGGCGCGCTCGGCGGCGGCAAGCGCCTCGCGGGCTTCGGCCAGCTTGCGCACCACCATGCGCTGGGATTCGCGCGACAGCCTTAGTCGCTCGTCCTCAGCACGGATGCGCGCGGCAGCGGCGGCAAGCTCGGCTTCGCGCGCCGCCAGCTGATCGCGGGCGTCAGCGAGTTCGCCTTCCAATTCGGCAAGACGGTTCTTCTGTTCAAGCCGGAGTGCTGCGGCGCTTGGCGCATCCGCTCCCGTCACATGACCATCCCAGCGCCAGACGGCGCCCTCGCGGGTGACCAACCGCTGTCCGGTCTTCAACAGCGGCAACAGCCGCTCCGCCGTGGCGTCATTCTCGACAATGCCGATCTGCAGCAGGCCGCGATCGAGCGCTTTGGGCGCACGCACATGCTGCGTCAGCGGCACCGCGCCATCGGGTAATTGCGGATCACTGGATGCATCGCCGGGCACGCGCCAATGGGCAGGCGCAGCCGGATCGAGCGGCGACTCCAGATCCTCGCCAAGGGCTGCACCCAAGGCTGTCTCGAAACCGCGATCGACCTTCATGTCGTCAACCACCGGCGGGGCAGCGCCCTGCACAGCGGACGCATCCAGCATGCGGCGGATGGTGCGGGCTTCGGTCTCGATGCCGTTCAGCCGGGCGCGGGCGGCATCGACCGGCGGACGCGCCGCGACCTCGGCCAGACGGGCGGCATTCAACGCTTCTTCGATATCGGCGACGGCGTTTTCCGCATTTTCCAGCGCGACCTCGACCGCCTCGACCTCTTCGCGCTTTTCCTGCGGATCGGGCAGCGTCGCAATCTGCCGGTCGAGCTCGCCGAGATCACGGTTCTGGTCGGAGAGCTGCCTGGCAAGCCGCGCCTGCCGCTCGGTGAGATCGCGGATGGTCTTTTCGAGCTGGTTGCGCGATGCCTGCGCCTCGGCACGTTCCGCAGTCAATAGCCCGAGCTGCCGTTCGCTCGCAGCCAGTGTGTCACTGACATCGGCCAGCCGCTCGCGCGCCTCTTCCGCCCGCTCGCCGGCTTCGGCCAGGAGGTCGGCAAGCTCGCTTTCCTCCTCGTCCAGACGCGCCAGAATACCGGCATTGTCGGCGACCAGGCGTTCTTCGCGAACAATATCCTCGGCCAGTTGCGACAGGCGGCGCTGCAATTCGTCACGGCGGCGGAGAATCCGGCCAGCATCTTCCTCCAGCTGCGACTTGGCAATCTGCAGCCTTTGCAAGGCCGCCGCCGCGCGGGCCTCGCCTTCGCGCAGTTCCGGCAGTTTGAGGCTGGCAATGCCCTGCACCTTTACCGCCTCCATCTGGGCCTGCGCCTTCTCGGCCACCAGCGAAGTCGCCTGGTTCAGCTGGCTGTCGGCTTCGCCCTCGGCTTCCTTGGCCTGCACCCAGCGGATATGCAGCAGCATCGCCTCATGGCGGCGGATATCGGCCGACAGCATCTTGAAGCGGTTGGCCTGACGCGACTGGCGCTTCAGGCTTTCGATCTGGCTTTCGAGCTGGGAGGTAACGTCCTCCAGCCGCTCGAGATTGGTTTCGGCGCCCTTCAGCCGCAGCTCGGCCTCGTGGCGGCGCGAATGCAGGCCGGAAATGCCGGCGGCCTCTTCGAGCAGCTGGCGTCTTGCCTGGGGCTTGGCCGCGATCAGCTCGCCGATCCGCCCCTGGCCCACCATCGATGGCGAACGCGCGCCGGTCGAGGCGTCGGCAAACAAAAGCTGCACGTCCTTGGCGCGGGCTTCCTTGCCGTTGATGCGGTAGACCGAGCCGTTCTCCCGCTCGATCCGCCGCGTCACCTGGATTTCGTCGCTATCATTGAAGGCGGCGGCGGTGCGGTCGCTATTGTCGAGATAAAGGCCGACTTCGGCCGTGTTGCGGGCCGGGCGATTGCCCGAGCCGGAAAAGATCACGTCGTCCATGCCGGACGCGCGCATGTTCTTGTAGGAATTCTCCCCCATCACCCAGCGCAGCGCCTCGACCAGATTGGACTTGCCGCAGCCATTCGGCCCGACAACACCGGTCAGCCCGCGCTCGATGACGAATTCGGAGGGTTCGACGAAGGACTTGAAGCCGAGAAGACGGAGCTTGGTGAATTTCATATGTCCACCCTCCCCTTGAGGGGGAGGGTCGGACCGAAGGTCCGGGGTGGGGTGACCTTTCGCGATATCCAACGGGTCACCCCCACCCGCGCATTCGCGCGACCTCCCCCCTCAAGGGGGAGGTAATAAAAAACGGGCGCACAAAGGCGCCCGCCGGTCGTTTTCTCGAAACGAGAGGGATCAGAGCATCGTGTCGATAAGGGCCGACATGGTGTCAACCGACATTTCTCCGGAATACTTCTTGCCATTGATGAAGAAGGTCGGGGTGGCCTTGACGCCGAAATCCTTTTCGCCCTTCTGCATTGTAGCCTGCACATCATCCAGAAGTTTCTGGTTCGTCAAGCAGGCCTCGAAGCTCTCCTGTGTAAAACCGGCGAGTTTCGACATCTGCAGCAGCGCGTCGCGGCCGTTCGGGGCGGCGGCCCAGGTTTCCTGCTGCTTGAACAGCATCGAGACCATCGGGAAATACTGGCCTTCCGGCGCGCAGCGCGCCAGCATGAAGGCGGCAGCGGCACGCGGATCGAACGGGAATTCGCGCACGACGAAGCGGACCTGACCGCTATCGACATATTTCGTCTTGATGGCGTCGAAGGTCTCGTTGTGGAAGCGGGCGCAATGCGGGCAGGTCATCGACATGTATTCGACGATCGTTACCTTGGCATCGGCCTGGCCGAGCGCCATTTCCGGCAGCGGACCCGGCGCCATCAGCTTGGCGACATCGACTTCGCCTTCCGACTGCGGCAGCTCGATCTTTGCCGGTGCTGCGGCCTGCGCCACCTGCGTCTGACCGGCATCGGTGGCGGTTGCCGGCGTGGCCGCCGACGACATAGTCGACGAGGTCATCGTGCCGTCGACCGGCTTCATCGCCGTGCTGGACGACATCATCGAGCCGCCTTCGGCCGGCTTGATCTCGGTCTTGGTGGCGGTGTCCGTCGTCGCGGTCGCGGGCGCATTGGCAGCCGCGTCCTTCTTCTCGTCGCTGCAGGCGGCGAGCGTGACGGCGATGGCGGCCACGGCAACGCCGCTCAGGAGGCGCTTGAACGGGCTCAATTCAGAAAGGGACATGGTTTCACCTGTGTAAGGGGATAAACGGAAACGCTCGAAAATTCGATAACTTGCCTTCTGCGGGGCGACAAGGGGCTGTCGCACACCAAAGTTCAAACAATTGTGACCGGCCGGTGTTCCCACTCACTTTTTGCGGGCCGACAGCACGGCCGTGCCAAGGCGGGTCAGCGCCGCCTTCAGCGCGTCGTTCTCGATGCCGCCGACCATCGTTTCCAGATGCCGCGCCCGCTCGCCGGTCAACGGTTTCGGCTTGCGATAGGGTTTGGGCGGCGGCGAAACCGGCTTCTGGACGATGCGCATCTGGTTGATCGCCGGGAAACCGAAAAAGCCGTTGATCCGCTGGATCAGCTCGCCCTGCGCGTGGGTGAGGAACAGGGCGCGCGCTCCCTCGCAGGCAATCGTCAGCACACCGGGCTGATAGCCGCCCTCGCCCGCCATTTCCGAGGCGCGGCGCGGCCAGGCGATCTTTTCCGGCCGGGTGCAATCGGCAAAGTCCTCGCCGGCGATCTCGTCCCAGGAACCGAGCAACAGCGTGTTGATACCGGCGCGCTTGGCAAGCACCGGATCAATCAGGCCGTTGGCGATCTCGCTGATCTGGCGGCCGCCCTTGCGGGTATGCGATTGTTTCAACAGAAGGCTTCCGGTTCTGACGCCAAGGATTCGATTACGCCTTGAAGGATGGCGGCTACTCCTTCAAGTATAGGGCGCAACCAACCTCCCGGCAAATGATGCAGCACACTGACAATGCGGCCGACGCGGCCAGACGGCTTCTCTCCTGGTACGACCGGCATCATCGCGATCTGCCCTGGCGCATATCGCCGCCAATGGCACGCGATGGCGTGGTCGCCGATCCCTATCACATCTGGCTGTCGGAAGTGATGCTGCAACAGACCACCGTGCAGGCGGTCAAACCCTATTTCCACAAGTTCCTCACGCTCTGGCCGAAGGTCACGGACCTTGCATCGGCCGATACCGAAGAGGTGATGAAGGCCTGGGCCGGGCTTGGCTACTACGCCCGGGCGCGAAACCTGAAGAAATGCGCCGAGGCCGTCGCCCGCGATCATGGCGGCGTGTTTCCCGATACCGAGGAAGGCTTGAAGGCGCTGCCGGGCATCGGCGACTATACCGCCGCCGCCGTCTCGGCCATCGCCTTCAACCGGCAGAGCGCGGTGCTCGATGGCAATGTCGAGCGGGTGATTTCGCGGCTGTACGCCATTGAAACGCCGCTGCCGTCGGCCAAGCCTGAAATGCGGGCATTGGTGGCGCGGATGACGCCGGCGGACCGGCCGGGCGACTTTGCGCAGGGGATGATGGATCTCGGCGCGACCATCTGTACGCCGAAACGGCCGGCCTGCGCGCTCTGTCCGCTCAATGCGGACTGTCTGGCACTGAAGATGGCGGATCCGGAGACCTTTCCGCGCAAGGCCGCAAAGAAGGACAAGCCGCTGCGGGTGGGCGCTGCCTTCGTCGCCAGCGGTCCGGATGGCGCGGTCTATCTGCGCAAGCGGGCCGAAACCGGATTGCTCGGCGGCATGACGGAGGTGCCGGGGACGGCATGGACATCGCGCATCGATGGCGACAACACTATCGAAGCCCAGCCTTTTGCCGCCGCCTGGGAGCCCTGCGGCACGATCACCCATGTTTTTACGCATTTTGAATTGCGCTTGTCGGTCTACCGGGCGAATGTCGCCATCCGCGACAAAAGCGGAAACGGCTGGTGGGAACCGCTTGCCTCTCTCGAGGCGCAGGCGCTGCCGACCGTCATGAAAAAAGCAATCGCCCAGGCTATACCGCACGCCTTCAAGGCCGGGACGAACTGAGGAACACCTGAATGAGCATCGAGATCCGCCACATCGTCTTCGACATCGGCAGGGTGCTGATCCATTACGATCCGCATATCCCCTTTTCCCGGATCATTCCCGACGATGCCGAGCGCAACTGGTTTTTCGCCAATGTCTGCACCCATGACTGGAACATCGAGCAGGACCGCGGCCGCGGCTGGCAGGAGGCCGAAGAGCTGCTGATTGCCGAGCATCCGGCGCATGAAGACAGCATCCGCGCCTTTCGCAAGCATTGGCACGAGATGGTGCCGCACGCCTATGTCGAATCCGTCTCGATCATGGAGGGCCTGATTGCCAAGGGTTACGACGTGACCATGCTGACCAATTTCGCCTCCGACACGTTCAAGGAAGCCCAGAAACTCTATCCGTTCCTCACTCTTCCGCGCGGCGTGACGGTTTCGGGCGATGCCGGGCTGATCAAGCCGGACGTGGCGATCTACCAGACCCACGCGAAATCCTTCGGCCTCGATCCGGCGGCAACGCTGTTCATCGACGACAGCATGCCCAATGTCGAGGGTGCGCGGGCGGCAGGCTGGCATGCCGTGCATTTCACCGATCCGCAGACGCTTCAGGCCGATCTTTCGGCCTATGGTCTGGCAGTGTAAAGGCGAGCGCCGGAGATAGCATGCCCCTTGATCCCGTCGCCCTGACCATCCGCTATCACGCCGCCATCAACGCTCTCGATTTCGCAGTCATCGCGGATTTCTTCGCTGAGGACGCGACCTATTCCTCCGGCGGGATCGGCGGCCTGAACGGGCGTGCCGATATCATGGCGGCGTTCCGGCGCTATTTCACCGAATATCCCGACCAGATCGCCGAAGACAGCATTGTCGAGCCCGTTTCCGCCATCGCGGCACGTTCGGTCTGGCATCTGACGGCGACCAGCACCCTCACCGGAAACGGCGTTCAGCGGCAGGGCGAAGAGATTATCACCTTCCGTGAAGACGGCAGGATCATGAGCGTTGACGTGACCGACCGCTGACACCAAAAGCCCTCCTTGATATCACCAAATCGCCGCAATTGGTTCAGCTATCATTCACCTTCATAGCTGCATCATCCCGCCCGGAAGACTGCATCGCAACTCACCGAAAGGCCGCGTTTCCATGGCAAAGATCATCGATGGCACCAGCAACAATGATTACATCGTGCAGAGCGACTACACCACCGGTCCGGTAGAGATTTACGCCTATGGCGGCAACGATACCATCTACCTCAACGTGACCAGCAGCGCTGGCGGCAACAACTATGTCAGCGCCGGCACCGGCAGTGACAAGGTCGTCACCTATTTCGAAGGCGGCAACGATATTTTCCTCGGTGACGGCAATGACCTTTACATCGCCGACATCAAGGCGGGTGACGCGAACGGCTACGACATCGTCAAGGCCGGCAACGGCAACGACCGTTTCGAAGTCGATACCCTGGCCAGCAAATATTACGGCGAAGCCGGCAACGACACCTTCCTGTCCTGGGGCGCCGACAACTATTTCAACGGCGGAAGCGGCACCGACACGATCAGCTATGAGCTGCAGGACGACTATGCCTCGCAGCGCGGCAAGGGCGTCACCGTCGATCTCGGCGGCCAGCGGGCCTCGACCACCAAGGGCCATTTCGAAGACCTGATCAGCATCGAGAATGCGACCGGCACCAATCTGGGCAGTGACGACATCACCGGCAGTTCCGGACGCAACGTGCTCAAGGGCCTCGGCGGCAACGACGTTCTCGATGGGCTTGGCGGCAATGACGACCTGTATGGCGGCGCCGGCAACGACGATCTCTATGGCGGCTCCGGCGCCGATATCCTGGTCGGCGGCACGGGCTTCGATTACCTGACCGGCGGCACCGGCGCCGATACGTTCGTCTTCAGTTCGACCCGCGAAACGGCCGTCGGCACAAAGCGCGACGTGATCACCGATTTCCACCGCTCCGAAGTCGATATCGTTGATCTCTCGAAGATCGATGCCAACACGCTGAGCAGTGGAAACCAGGCATTCTCGTTCATCGGCGGCCAGTCGTTCCACGGCAAGGCCGGCGAGCTGCGGTTCAGCGGCGGCATCGTCTCGGGCGATACCGATGGCGACGGCCATTCCGACTTCCAGATCAAGATGAACGGCGTCACCAAGATGTATGCCGACGACTTCTTCCTGTAAGCCGGCGCGTTTTCCAAGCGACAAACGGAGCTTCGCCTGACGGCGGGGCTCTTTTTTTCACCGTCACAGCTTTGAAAACAGAAACGCCCAGGACCATTGCGGATCCTGGGCGTTTAAGTCTTCTTCCGGGACTGAAGGTACTAAACCGGACGAAAACTATCTCTGAACCGGGCGGTCTTGCGGCCGCGCGGTCAAGCAATTTACGGGTCGCCCCGCGCGCCTCGTATGGTTGATCACACGGTCGTCTTGCTCGTGGCCAGACTATCTGCGGGATGGTTAAATTGTTCTAAAAACCGCATTACCATTTCTGGGATCGTCACCGGTTTCTCTGGATTTTTTTGCCGGCGACAGGCAGGCTCAGCCGTGAGTTGCATCGACTCATTCCGGGAAGATCGATCGACTTTCCGAAACCCCTTCCTTCCGCGATTGCTCCTGTGCAGCAGCAGGAAAGGCAGTGCATATGAGCGAGAGCAGCAACATATCGGTCCGGCCCGCAACCGCCGGGATCAACGCGGAAAGCCCCGCCCGCTGGGTCATTCATTGCATCTGCTGCGAACAGCCCGTCGAGCCGTGGCAGAGCACCGGCTACGCCTTCGGCTATTGCGCCCACTGTTTCACGATCCTGATGGAA
Source organism: Pararhizobium polonicum (assembly GCF_001687365.1). GTDB lineage: Bacteria > Pseudomonadota > Alphaproteobacteria > Rhizobiales > Rhizobiaceae > Pararhizobium > Pararhizobium polonicum. Next base: position 155,821 of record NZ_LGLV01000017.1, on the reverse strand, counting down.
CCGGCCCTGATGGAACCGGTAGGCAAATCGTAAACGCCACGCAACCCTTGCGGATTGCGCGGCGTTCACTGATGTTTCAGCCAGTGGCCTGGATCAGTTGATCTTGGCCATGTCGCTGCGAATGACGGCCCGCAGGTCGTCGATCGGCCTGAGCGACGTGCCGTCGTCATAGTGCCAGAAGGTCCAGCCGTTGCAGGCGTCGAGCCCCTGCACCTTGGCACCCAGACGGTGGATCGAACCGGCGTCGCCGCCGCTTGCGACCGTTCCGTCGGCACGCACGATGGCGCTGTGGCGGCGTCTCGCATCGGTCAGCACCGTGCCCGGCTTGATCATGCCGCTTTCGATCAGTGTGTTGAAGGCAACGCGCGGTTCGGCCTTCTTGCCGGTCATGACCGACAGGGTTGCCTTGCCGAGCGGCTCGACGGCGGCGATCCGCTCGGACGCCGCATCGATATAGGCCTGTTCGCGCTCGATGCCGACGAAGTGACGGCCGAGGCGCTTGGCAACAGCCCCCGTCGTCCCCGAACCGAAGAACGGGTCGAGCACGATGTCGCCCGGCTTGGTCGAGGCCATCAGGATGCGGGCGAGCAGGGCTTCCGGCTTCTGGGTCGGATGTGCCTTCTTGCCGTCGTCGCCCTTCAGCCGCTCGCCGCCCGAGCAGATCGGGAACAGCCAGTCGGAGCGCATCTGCACGTCGTCGTTGGACGCCTTCAGCGCATCATAGTTGAAGGTATAGCCCTTACCCTTGGCGCTGGGGCTTGCCCAGATCAGCGTCTCATGGGCGTTCTGGAACCGGCGCCCCTTGAAGTTCGGCATCGGATTGGTCTTGCGCCAGATGATGTCGTTGAGGATCCAGAAATTCAGGTCCTGCAACGTCGCACCGACGCGGAAGATGTTGTGGTAGGAGCCGATGACCCAGAGCGTGCCGGTGGGCTTCAGCACCCGGCGGCAGGCGAGCAGCCAGGCGCGGGTGAAGGCGTCATAGGCCTCGAAGGAAACGAACTGGTCCCACTCGTCATCGACAGCATCGACCAGCGACTGGTCGGGCCGGTGCAGCGAACCGCCGAGCTGGAGGTTGTACGGCGGGTCGGCGAAGACGACATCGACGGAGTTGTCGGGAAGCGCCTCAAGCGCTGCGACGCAATCGCCCTTGATGATGGAATCGAGCCAGCCGGAACGGCTGACGCCGCGGGAGATTTCGGCCAATGAAACAACTGATGACATGGACAACTCGCACCTACGCTTACTCGGAACTGATTTCTGCCCTTATGGTTACCGAACTTGGTTACCAAACCCTGAAGGCAGCCTGAAAATTTGCGAAATCATACAAGAGGATGGAAAGTGAACCATCGATACGGTATTTTGTTTTCATGATCCGAAGCGACGCCATAGCAAGACTGCAGGCACAAGCCGATACCGTTCGGGGAATGGGTGCGACCGCACTTTATGTCTTCGGCTCGACGGTGCGCGATACCGCGCATGCGGCAAGCGATCTCGACCTGTTCATCGACTACGATCCAGCCAGCCGGTTCAATGCCTTCGACCTGATCGGGATCAAACTTCTGCTGGAAGCGGAACTTGCCGTACCGATCGATATCACCACGCGGGACGGGCTGCATCCGGTCCTGAAGTCCGGGATCGAAAAAACCGCCGTGCAGGTTTTTTGATGGCAAGGGAGTTTCGCCATGCCCTTGGTGATATGCTCGCTGCCATCGAAGGCATTGAAACAGCGGTGGCAGGCAAGACGCTGGCGGACTATGAAAATGATTGGCTGCTCAAACATGCCGTCCAGCGGGCCATAGAGATCATATCCGAGGCAAGCCGCGCTCTTCCCGAGGACGTCAGGGACCTGCGGCCGGAAATTCCCTGGCCACAGGTGCGAACGATCGGCAATGTTCTCCGGCATGAATATCACGGTTTATCCGACAGGATCATCTGGGGCGTCGTCGTTGACGAATTGCCCGCATTGAAAATGGCCGTCGCCAGCCTCATTGCAACATTCAAAACTCCGTAAGTGTTTCGCTTGCCGAATAACCCGACCGCTCCAGCCGTATGATCAGGCAAGCACCGGCGATTGCCGGGCAACCCCGTGCCGTGCGACAGTCGATCTCATGACTGGCCCATGACAGACAAGGAGAGTTCCGTGCGCTTTTCAGCTGCCTTCGCCCTTCTTCTTTCGATCCTGTCACCCTCGCTTGTTCAGGCGGCAGACCGGACCATCGTGGTGCTGGATGCATCCGGTTCGATGTGGGGCCAGATCGACGGCCGGTCCAAGATCGAGATCGCGCGCGAAACGATCGGCAAGGTGCTGCCTTCCGTTTCGAAAGACACGGAGCTTGGCCTGATGGTCTATGGCCATCGCGACAAGGGCTCCTGCTCGGACATCGAACTGGTCGTGCCGCCGGCCAAAGGCACCGAGGCTGAGATCGCCAATGTCGTCAACGGCATCACGCCGAAGGGCAAGACGCCGCTGACTCAGGCTGTGCGGGAGGCGGCGGAAGCCCTGAAATACACCGAGGAAAAGGCGACGGTCGTTCTGGTCACGGACGGCCTCGAGACCTGCCAGGCCGATCCATGCGCCCTTGCCGCCGAGCTTGAGAGCAAAGGCGTCGATTTCACCGCGCATGTCGTCGGCTTCGGGCTGACGGAGGAGGAAGGCAAGAAAGTTTCATGCCTTGCCGAAGGCACCGGCGGGCAGTATTTCCAGGCATCCGACGCCAGCCAGCTGGTCGCAGCCCTTGCCGCCACCGTCGCGGGCCCACCGATGGTCAAGCAACCGGCCGAGCCGGTGGAACAGGCAAAACCGGTCCAGCCCGAATACAATACCGTGCTCGAAAGCAGGCTTTCCGAAGGTGGCCCACCGATCGGCGAAAGCAGCGATATCCAGTGGAAGATCTTCAAGGCCGGCGCCAATGGCGAGCCGGAAGGAGACTATATCGCGCTGGAATACAAGGGTGGCTATTCGGCGACCTATCCCGCCGGCAAATATATCGCCGATGTGATGCTGAACAGCTCGATCGAGCGCAAGGTGCCTTTCGAGATCAAGGACGGCGAAGTCGCCAAAGCCTCCGTCAATTTCGACGCGGGCTACCTGATCATCACGCCGAAGCGGACGCCACAGGATACGGCAGCCGACGACAACGCGGCGGTCCTGATCGGTTTTGGCGACTATTCGACCACCTATTACGGCCTGACGAAATTCTATGCGCCGGCCGGAAATGTCAGCCTGAAGGGAACGATCGGGGCGGCAACGGCCGAGGAAACCGTTGCGGTCAAGGCCGGTGAAACCCTCGAGCACGACCTCGTCATCGGCTCGGGCGTCATCGACAACAAGGCCGTCTATGCCGAAGGCGGCCTGGCGGTCGATTCGTCCGAAGTCTTCTTCGAGATCCTGTCGCCGCAGAAGGACATCAACGGCGACCGCAAGAGCTTTGGCAACACCTACGGCACGGGCACCAAGCTGGACACGCCGACGGGCGATTTCATCCTCGCCGCCAAACTCGGCCTTGTCAGGGGCGAGACGCCGTTCTCGATCAAGGCCGGCGAACGCAAGGACGTCACCGTCAATCTCAACGGCGGCGTCATCGCCATCACGGCGCCGGGCGCAGAGAAGATCGAGATCTACGAAGCAAAGAAAGACATCCAGGGCAACCAGAAGATCGTCGCCACCGCCTTTGGCACCGAGTACACCGAAACCGTCCCGCCCGGCGACTACATCGTCCGGGCGAGCTATGAAGGCGACCGGGCCCAGAAGGACATGCCGGCCACGGTGAAAGCCGCCGAGCGCACGGAGGTCGCGGTGCAGTAGGAGGCATCCGGCAGGCGCGCTTGCCGCGCCTTGCCGAAACCCGCAAGGTCCGGGTCAAACCGGATCGCGCTCTCTCTCCGCATGATAGGCCCGGCTGTCGTCCGGCGCCTCGTCCCGTTCCGTCATGCCGTAATCGCGGATCACACCGGCAATGCGCAGACGGTAGTCTGCGAAAGCGCCATTGCGCCCGGCATGCTGGGCGGCGCGATGTTCGGGGCCGTTGCGCCATGTGGCGATCGCCGCCTCGTCGCGCCAGAACGACAGGGACAGGATCTTGCCCGGCAGCTTCAGGCTTTCGAACCGCTCGATCGACAGGAAGCCGTCGATGGTGTCGAGCCTTGCATGCAGTTGGGCGGCCAGATCGAGATAGGTGTCGCGCCGGCCATAGGCTGGTGTGACCTCGAAGATGACGGCGATCATGACGAAACCCCGCCCATAGGCAGGCCTTCGGCATGCGGTAGCGAGACGTTCTTCAGGAACATCCGGTCTTCCTTGAGGATGAAGCGTTCCTTCCGGGCGAATTCGTAGTTTTCCGCGCCGAGCGGATCGGCGGCGAGCCTTGCACGATAGGCCTCGTAGGCGGCGAGGCTTTCGATGGTGTAGACGCCGTAAGCGGTCGTCGCCGAACCTTCGTGCGGGCCGAAATAGCCGATCAGACCGGCGCCGTTGCGCGGGATCGCCTGCCCCCAGTTGCGGGCATAGGCGGCAAATTCCGCGCGCTTGAACGGGTCGATCTCATAGCGGATGAAGCAGGTGATCATCGTGGTCTCCTTGGTTTCGATGATCGCTTTTCCCATCTTGAATGTGTTCGATGCTTCGGTTAGCATCGAACTATGAAAGAAGGACCAGACATAGCCCAGATCGGTTCGCTGATCGGCGATCCAGCCCGCGCCAACATGCTGACCGCGCTGATGGGCGGCAAGGCGCTGACCGCAACCGAGCTTGCCGGAACCGCGGGGATCACACTGCAGACGGCGAGTTCGCATCTGTCGAAACTGGAGGCCGGCGGGCTGATCGGCCAGCGCAAGCAGGGCCGCCACCGCTATTTCGCCCTTGCCGAGGACGATGTCGGGTTGCTTCTCGAAAACCTGATGGGCTTTGCCGCCAGCCGCGGCTTCACCCGCCATCGGACCGGCCCGAAGGACCCCGCCCTGCGCAAGGCGCGGGTCTGCTACAATCATCTGGCCGGCGACTACGGCGTGCGCCTGCTCGACAGCCTTGTCGCCGAAGAGGTGATTACCGGCACCGGCGACGACCTGTCGCTGACACCATCCGGCGCCGACAAGATGACAGCGCTCGGCATCGATCTTCCGGCGCTGGCAAAATCCCGCCGCCCCGTCTGCCGCGCCTGCCTCGACTGGAGCGAGCGCCGCTCGCACCTGTCCGGCTCGCTCGGTCAGGCCTTGCTGACGCTGTTTCTCGACAAGGGCTGGGCCAGACGCGAGCCCGACAGCCGCGCCGTCCGCTTCACCGGCACCGGCGAGAAGGAATTCGCGACGCTCTTTCCGCTGCCCGCCTGATCAGCTGCCGGACGCCGCCACCAGCACGCCCTGGAAGCCGGAAGCGGCAATGCCGGTACAGAGCGGCGACCATTCGCAGCGGGCGCATCCATCGCGGATGGAGCCGGCGCTGAATGCAGCGCGCATCGCGGCCAGAAAATCCGCGTCGGGACGGATCGAAGCCCCCGGACCGGCAGGCACATTCAGCAAAGCCTGAACCGCCTCGCTCGCCCGCGCATCCCGATCCGTCACGCTCTCGCCCAGACAGTGATTGTCGGGTCCGCCCAGCAGCGGCGCGCAGACATCGTCCGGCCCCTCGACCACCAGAATATCCTCACCGGCCGACAAGCGGGCAGCGATACGGATGTAGTTTTCGGTGAAAGCAGCCGTATATCCCTTGCCGACAAAGGTCAGCATGCAGAGCAGATGATGCGGGCGCAGGCGGACGGTCATGGGGGCCTTGGTGGTGGGAGCTAACCCTCATTTGTCTAACCGGCATGAACGCCCGATACAACATGCTGGATTATACCCCCTTCCCGCATGGCAGCTTCCCGCTTGCCGCGGTTGAGCTTTGCGGGCGCATCGTGTAAACGGCGACCATCTCCCCCAAGGACTCTCCCGATATGACCAGCATTGACCTCATCATCTTCGACTGCGACGGCGTTCTGGTCGATTCGGAAATCATCGCCAGCGAAGTCGAAGCCGAGCTTCTGACCGAATCCGGCTATCCGATCAGCACCGAGGAAATGGCCGAGCGCTTCGCCGGCATGACCTGGCGCAACACGCTGCTCACCATCGAGAAGGAAGCGGATATTCCCTTGTCAGCTAGTCTCCTCACCAAAAACGAAGCCGCGCTCGACAAGCGTCTTGCCGCCGACCTGAACATCATCGACGGCGTCAAGCCGATGCTGGCGCAACTGACGCTGCCGCATTGCATCTGCTCGAACTCGACCTCGGCGCGGCTTGCAACGATGCTGGCCAAAGTCGGCATCAAGGATCATTTCGGCAAGCATATCTATTCGGCCCGCGATCTCGGCGAGGATCGCGTCAAGCCGAAGCCGGACATCTTCCTGCACGGCGCAAAGCAGTTCGGCATCGATCCGTCCCGCGTTCTGGTGATCGAGGATTCCGTGCACGGCATCCATGGCGCAATCGCCGCCGGCATGCGCGTCGTCGGCTTCACCGGCGCATCGCACACCTATCCGTCGCATGCCGACAAGCTGACGGAAGCCGGCGCCGAAACGGTGATCTCGCGCATGAGCGCCCTGCCCGGCGTCATTGCCGCGCTGTCGGAATGGTCGGAAACACTGACGGCTTGAGCCTCTCCCCTTGCGGGAGAGGATACAAAATCAACATCTTAGCTGAAGCTAAGTGTTAGATTTTGTTGGTGAGGGGGCTGTTGCCGCTCACAATAAGCCCCTCTCTTGCAATTTCTAACACTTAGCTAAAGCTAAGATGTTGAAATTGCTTTCTCCCCCGCAAGGGGGGAGATAAACGGAGCAAGCTCCCGCTTATTTCTTCTTCTTGCCTGCAGCCGGGCCTTCGTCGAAGCCGACATAGACCTTGGCGAAGCTGCCCGCGCCGCCCGGCAGGGTCGCTTGACATGATATCGGATGTGATATCAGATTAAGGCCATGATCGTGGTGGATGCGAATGTCGTGCTTTCGGCTTTCCGATCGTCGAACGGAGCATCCCACATCCTTGTCCGCAAGATGATAGGCGGCGAAGTTCCGTTTTCCGTCTCGCCTGCGGTTGCTCTTGAATATGAAGATCTGTTGAAACGGCCTGGAATTTTGGGAGACAATTCCTGGGTTCGTCATGATGAGATCGATACCGTTCTCGACGCCGTTTTCAGCCGGGCAAGGCTGGTATCTCCATGGTTTCGGTTCAGGCCCTTTCTGAACGATCCGAAAGACGACCTATATATAGAATGCGCCCTTGCCGCCGGTGCGAACATAATCGTGAGCAGCGACAGGCATTTTCACCATCCTGCCGTCGAGGCGTTCGGACTGAAAGTCATCAGGGCGGGAGAATTCGTCGCTGAAATGACGAGAAGGAGATGAACATGAGCACGTATCCATTGCGGCTCGCAGATCATGTCATGGAGGAAGCCAAACAGGTTGCGGCGGAAGACAATGTTTCGCTGAACCAGTTGCTGTCGGCGTTTATCGCCGATGGAATCGGTCATCGCCGCGCGATCATGACGCTCAAGAAGCGGGCCGAGCGCGGCGATCCCGCCGCTGCCCTAGCGATCCTTGATCGCGCCCCGAATGTCAAACCTGATGCTGGTGATGAGCTTACCGGAGAGGTGAAATCAGCCGCCAAGCCGAAGACGTAGAGAAGACACTCCGGAAGGCTGCTTTTGACCGCCCCGCCGATCGGCGGCGCGGCGCGGTTTCCCGGCTCGCCTTTGCAAATCGCCCAAAAGGACAAACAAAAAAACCGGCGCGAAACCTCGCGCCGGCTTTCTCGATCAAGCAAAAATTCCCGCTTATTTCTTCTTCTTGCCTGCAGCCGGGCCTTCGTCGAAGCCGACATAGACCTTGGCGAAGCTGCCCGCGCCGCCCGGCAGGGTGATCTGCGTCTTGGTGAAGATGAACTGCGTGGTGCCGACACCGGTCGGGACCTCGACCGGGTACTGCGTCAGTTCGGAATAGAGCGTATTCTGGCCGTCGGTGGCAGCCACGCGGATCGGCAGGGTGACGGTGCCGGCGCCACCGGCCGGACCGGCAACGACACGGCCCTGGACGACGACAGTCATCACCAGCTGGCTTTCGTTCTGGACGCACTGGCGGGTCGTGTCGGCCAGCGATGCCTGGTAGACGATCTTGGTCGGATCGTCCTTGGCGCCCTTGGCATAGGTGCGATAATTGGCGGTTCCGTCGAGCAAATAGACTTGCGGGCAGGCGCCCTGGATGACGGCCGGCGTCGGCGCTGCGGCACTGCCACCGGCATCGATCGCACCGCCGGTATCCGTTTTGTTACAGCCCGCGACAACCACGAGAAGCGAAATTCCGAGAACACGGCTGGAAATTTTACCAAACACCTGACTTGACCCTCTGCCTAGCGCGATTGATGTCGCAGGAGCGTGACTGACCGGAAAATAAGGTATTTTTCGGTTTTGCGCCCCTGCAACTTGAGCCTTTCAAGACCCTTGGCGATGGTCTATAGCAGCGACGCATCGAAAAATCGATTGGAGTCTGAAGCCGGGCCGCCAAATTTTCAGAACGCGCTGGAATGGCCGGACAAGGACGAAAACCGAGATTTCCGCCAGCCTTGCCAAGGGCTGGCGCGAAGGGAACCACATCCGGTTCGCCGACGAAAGTGCTACAGCGGCCTTTGCGCGTCATGACAAGACGCACGGCGCTGTAGAGTGCCGTTCAATTTCCGCCGCACGCGCCTGCGGCATCTAACGTATGACGAAGGATGGTCACGGTGAAGTATATCTCGACGCGGGGCGAAGCCCCTTCGCTGGGTTTTTGCGATGCGCTTCTGGCGGGTCTGGGCCGCGACGGCGGTCTCTATGTGCCGCAGGCATGGCCGAGCTTCACCAAGAAGGAAATCCGGGCGATGCGCGGAAAATCCTATCAGGAGATCGCCTTTACCGTTCTCAACCCCTTTATCGACGGCGAAATTCCGGACGATACGTTCCGGTCGATGATCGACGAGGCCTATGCGACCTTCCGTCATCCGGCGATCGCGCCGCTGGTCCAGACCGGGCCGAACGCCTTCATCATGGAGCTGTTCCACGGCTCGACGCTCGCCTTCAAGGATGTCGCCATGCAGCTGCTCGCGCGGCTGATGGACCATGTGCTCAGCGAACGCAACGAGCGCGCCACCATCGTCGGCGCCACCTCGGGCGATACCGGCGGGGCAGCCATCGACGCCTTTGCCGGGCGCGACCGCACCGACATCTTCATCCTCTTCCCGCATGGCAAGGTCTCTCCGGTGCAGCAGCACCAGATGACCACATCGACAGCCAGCAACGTCCATGCGCTCGCCATCAACGGCAATTTCGACGATTGCCAGAGCCTCGTCAAAGAGATGTTCAACGACGTTGCCTTCCGCGACGGCGTGGCGCTCTCGGGCGTCAACTCGATCAACTGGGCGCGCATCATGGCCCAGATCGTCTACTATTTCACCACCGCGCTGGCGCTGGGCGGTCCGGACCGGATGGTCTCGTTCACCGTACCCACAGGAAATTTCGGCGATATCTTTGCCGGCTATGTGGCCCGCCAGATGGGCCTGCCGATCGACAAGCTGGTGGTCGCCACCAACGAGAACGACATTCTCGCCCGCACGCTGCAGACCGGCCGCTACGAGATGCGCGACGTCAAGGCCACCACCTCGCCGTCGATGGATATCCAGATCTCCTCCAATTTCGAACGGCTGTTGTTCGAAGCCTATGGCCGCGATGCCTCCAAGGTGCGCGGCGCCATGGCCAACCTGAAGCAGTCCGGCTCCTTCGAGATCGAGGAAGACGCACTGAAATCCATCCGCAAGGTGTTCCGCGCCGGCCGCGCGTCGGAGAAGCAGGTCGCCGAAACCATCGCCAAGACGCTGGAGACGACCGGCTACCTTCTCGACCCGCATAGCGCCATCGGCGTCTTCGTTGCCAACAAGCATGAAACCTCCAGCGTACCGATGGTGACGCTCGCCACCGCGCATCCGGCGAAATTCCCGGCCGCAGTAAAATCGGCCAGTGGTATTGACCCGGCGCTTCCAACGTGGCTTGCTAATCTGATGGTCAGGGAGGAGCGTTTCGACATTCTTGACGCCGAGCTTAAAGCTGTTGAAACCTTTATCAACGAGCGTGCCCGCATCCGGAAATAAGGACGCAGAAAGACGTATGATGAAAGTTGAGTGCACCCGGCTCCAATCCGGGTTGACGGTCGTCACCGAGAATATGCCGCATCTTGAAAGCGTGGCACTCGGGGTCTGGATCAAATCCGGTTCACGCGATGAAACCACGGACGAGCACGGAATTGCCCATCTGCTGGAACATATGGCGTTCAAGGGCACCGCACGGCGAACTGCCCGCGAAATTGCCGAACAGATCGAGAATGTCGGCGGCGAAGTCAACGCCGCGACATCGACGGAAACCACCTCCTACTACGCCCGCATCCTTCAGGACGACGTTCCGCTGGCCGTCGATATTCTTGCCGACATCCTGACGGAATCCTCCTTCGACGAAGACGAACTGCAGCGCGAAAAGCAGGTCATCCTGCAGGAAATCGGCGCCGCCAACGACACGCCCGACGATGTCGTCTTCGACAAATTCGCCGAAACCGCCTTTGCCGACCAGACGATCGGACGCCCGATCCTCGGCACGCCGGACACGGTTTTATCCTTCACGCCCGAACAGATCCGCGCCTATCTCGACCGCAACTACACCACCGACCGCATGTTCGTCGTCGGTGCCGGCGCGATCGATCATGATAGCTTTGTGCGACAGGTTGAAGACCGCTTTTCCAGCCTGCCGCAAAAGCCGGCCGCCTCCCCCGTCGCCGACGTTGCCCGCTATACCGGCGGCGACGTGCGCGAGGCCCGCGACCTGATGGACGCGCAGGTGCTGCTCGGCTTCGAGGGCAAGGCCTATCACGCCCGTGATTTCTATTGCTCGCAGATCCTTGCCAATATCCTGGGTGGCGGCATGTCGTCCCGGCTGTTTCAGGAGGTGCGCGAGCATCGTGGCCTCTGCTATTCGGTCTATGCCTTCCACTGGGGCTTTTCCGATACCGGCATTTTCGGCGTTCATGCCGCAACCGGCGGCGAGAACCTGCCGGAGCTGATGCCCGTCATCATCGATGAACTGCGCAAGTCGTCGATGAACATCGAGCAGCAGGAAATCGACCGCGCCCGCGCCCAGATCCGCGCTCAGCTGCTGATGGGCCAGGAGAGCCCTGCCGCACGCGCCGGCCAGATGGCCCGGCAGATGATGCTTTACGGCCGCTCGATCCCCAACGAGGAACTGATGGAGCGCCTGTCCGGCATTACCGTCGAACGCCTGACCGATCTTGCCGGGCGGCTGTTCTTCGATACGGTGCCGACACTGTCGGCGATCGGCCCGGTGGAAAAGCTGGCGCCGATGGACGATATTCTCGGTGCACTTTCCAACAAGGCAGTCCGCGCGCGCGCTGCGAACGGTTAATACTTTTCGAATGGGCGACCTCCGGGCGTTCGTCGAGCGCCCGGCACTCTCGCATACGGCAACAACCCATCGGCTGCGGAGGCTTACATGACACGATCGGTCTTTCGGTTTCTGTCACGGCAGCCGGACCCGGTCGAGATTGCCAACGCGACACATATGCTGCGCCTGCCGAAATCAACCGATTACCGCCAATGGTACCGGCTGCGCAGCGAAAGCCGCGCCTTCCTCGAGCCCTGGGAGCCGACATGGCGGGCCGACGAGATGACCGAAAGCGCCTTTCGCACCCGCGTCATCCGCAACGAGCAGGAATTCGGCTCCGGCCAGGCGGTGCCGCTGTTCATCATTTCACGGGCAGACGATCAGCTGATCGGCGGCCTGACCATCGGCTATATCCGCCGGGGAGCCGCCCAGTGCTGCATGATCGGCTATTGGATGGGCGAGCGTTTTGCCGGTCAGGGGCATATGGCGCAGGCGGTTAAACTCGCCATTCCCTACATCTTTTCGAGCCTTCAGTTGCACCGTATCGAAGCAGCCTGTATTCCCGAGAACCACAGAAGCATCCGGCTCCTTGAAAAGGCCGGGTTTCAGCGCGAAGGCTATTTGCGGGAATACCTGAAAATCAACGGGCAATGGCGGGATCACCTGATGTTTTCCCTTCTCGCGCAAACTGGCATGCAACATAAGAATTCGAGTGATTGATGTTTTTGAACCGCCACCCGCTTTTCCCGTCAGCACGCAGGCTCCTGGCGCTTCTCAGCGCCATGATGGTCGCGTTCTGCCTGATCGGTAGCGGTGCTGCGCGGGCGACCGAGCCCGTCAAGATTTCCCGCGAGGACACAGCGCTCGACCTGACAGCGACGACCGAAATCTATACCGGCCGCGGCGACGCCTTCCAGGTTTCGACGGCGCCCGGCACCGATGGCATCGTCCGGCGCATCGAGGTGCGCTCCAGCGCCGAAAACCATCAGGGCGACTGGGCCGTCTTTGCGCTTGCCAACGTTTCGGAAGAGCAGCTGGAGCGCGTCATCGTCGCTCCGCATTTCCGGCTGGTGAATTCCAAGCTGTTCTGGCCGGACCTCGGCTCGCAGCGCATCCTGTCGATCACCCCGAGCGAAGGCTTTGCGCTCGACCGGCAGCCGAGCGACGAAGCGGACGTGTTCCGCATCACGCTGAACCCGGGCTCGGTCATCACCTTCGTGGCGGAGCTTGCGGGCCCCGACCTGCCGCAGATCTATCTCTGGCAGCCCGATGCCTACAAGGACACGGTTAACGCTTTCACACTGTATCGCGGTATCGTGCTCGGCATCGCCGGCCTGCTGGCGGTGTTCCTGACCATCCTGTTCGTCGTCAAGGGAACCTCGATGCTGCCGGCCACGGCGGCGCTCGCCTGGGCGGTGCTGGCTTATATCTGCGTCGATTTCGGCTTCCTGTCGAAGCTGATCTCGATTACCGCCGGCGACGAGCGCATATGGCGGGCGGGGACCGAAGTGTTCCTTGCCGCCGGCCTCGTCATCTTCCTGTTCACCTATCTCAACCTCAACCGCTGGCACCAGCACCTGAGCTATGCGACGCTCGCCTGGATCCTCGGGCTTGGCCTGCTGTTCGGTGTCGCCATCTACGATCCGGCCATCGCGGCGGGCATCGCCCGCCTCTCCTTCGCGCTGACCGGCACCGCCGGCATCATCCTGATCGCCTATCTCGGCTTCAACCGCTACGACCGGGCCATCCTTCTGGTGCCGGCCTGGCTGCTCATCCTCGTCTGGCTGTTCGGCGCCTGGCTGACGGTCACCGGCCAGCTTTCCAACGACATCGTCCAGCCGGCACTTGGCGGCGGGCTTGTTCTGATCGTGCTTTTGATCGGCTTTACGGTGATGCAGCACGCCTTTGCCGGCGGTGCCTACAGCCAGGGCCTGTTCTCCGATCTAGAGCGCCAGTCGCTGGCATTGACCGGCTCGGGCGATACCGTCTGGGACTGGGACGTGGCGCGCGACCGCGTCGTTACCATTCCCGACATCTCCGCCCAGCTCGGCCTTTCACCCGGCACCATGCATGGCGCCGCCCGCAACTGGCTGCCGCGTCTGCATCCCGACGACCGCGACCGGTTTCGCGCCACGCTGGATGTGCTTTTGGAGCATCGCAAGGGCCGGCTGAACCATGAATTCCGTGTGCGCGCCGAAGACGGCCACTATCACTGGCTGTCGATCCGTGCCCGGCCGGTGCTGGGTGCCAACGGCGAAATCATCCGCTGTGTCGGGACCATCATCGACGTCACCGAGCAGAAAAACTCGATCGACCGGCTGCTGCACAACGCCCTCAACGACAATCTGACCGGCCTTCCCAACCGGCAGATCTTCCTCGACAGGCTGCAATCCATCCTGTCGCTGGCACCGGGCTCGAGCGCCGTTCGCCCGACCGTCATCACCATCGATATCGACCGCTACAGGCAGGTCAACGACGTGCTCGGCATTGCCGCCGGCGACAATATCCTGATTGCGCTGACCCGCCGCCTGCGGCGGCTGGTGAAACCGCAGGACACGCTGGCCCGCCTCGGCAGCGACGAATTCGGACTGATCCTGATGTCGGAACGCGACCCTGCCAAGGTCGCAGATTTCGCCGATGCGGTGTCCAAGGCGATCATGGTGCCGCTCAACTTCGGCAATCGCGAGATCAACCTCACCGCCTCCATCGGGCTGGTCTCCTGGGTCGATCAGCAGGAAAATGCCGCCGGGCTGCTGGATGATGCCGAGCTTGCCATGTTCCGCGCCAAGAAAGCCGGCGGCAACCGCGTCGAGCCGTTCCGCCCGGCCTTCCGCGCCTCGGGCACCGACCGCCTGCAGCTGGAGACCGACCTGAAGCGCGCCATCGAGCGCAAGGAACTGAGCCTCGTCTACCAGCCGATCGTGCGGCTTGTGGACGCCGAGATTGCCGGTTTCGAAGCCTTGATGCGCTGGGAACATCCCAAGCGTGGCAGCATTTCGCCGTCGGAATTCATTCCGATCGCCGAAAGCTCCGATCTCATCAACCAGCTCGGCATGTTCGCCTTCGAGCAGGCAACCAGCGACCTGACCGAATGGCAGATTCAGACCGGCGAGCTGCCGATCTTCGTCTCCGTCAACCTGTCCAGCGCACAGCTGCTCAACAATGACCTCTATGACGATATCCGGGCGGTGCTGAACAAGAACCATTGCGACCCGCACAAGGTGAAGGTGGAACTGACTGAATCCGTCGTCATGGAAAACCCGGAACAGGCACGCCTGGTGCTGGAGAAGCTGAAGGATGCCGGCTTGAAGCTGGCGCTCGACGATTTCGGCACCGGCCATTCGTCGCTTGCCTACCTCACCCGCTTTCCGTTCGACACGATCAAGATCGACAAGTCACTGGTCAGAGACCCCAGCGACAAACGCTCGATCCTGCTGCGCTCGGTCATCACCATGGCGCGCGAACTCGAGATGCAGGTTGTCGCCGAAGGCATCGAATCCGAGGAAGACGCCATCCAGCTCGCCCAGATGGGCTGCGATTTCGGCCAGAGCTTCCTCTTCGGCCCGCCGATCGGCTCGGAATCGATCCAGCGGCTGCTGAAAGAGCGATTTCCGCTGATGAAGCGGGCTTGAGGCGCAGGTAGGATTTCAGATTGCGAAGGCTGGCGTGGACTGCTGGTGGCTAATTTCGGCCAAGGCTGGCGGCCTGGGCCGCCACGATCTGGATCTTACAAAAGCAACCTGTCACCGCGTCGTTTCCCGGGATTTCATTTGGCAGCGGAAGGCTTCTCAGGAGCTTTCACCGCAACCGAAATGAAACGTTTTTGCTGCATACTACAGCCAACTGAGCGTCGATATGAAATCGAGATGTAGGAATGTTTCATGCCTAGCAGTTTGCAATCTCATTGCGAAAGCCAAGTTGACGCAATGAAGGTGGACGCCGGTGAGCCTCTTGCGGATACTCCTCCCAATTCAGAACAGTTCAATAGGCTTCAAAATCTGTTTGATAAATCATTCAAGGCGGCGCGCGTCGGCATTTGGGAATGCACCCTGCCGGATGAAACGCTCACATGGACCGATACCGTCTACGAGTTGTTTGAGCTGGAACCCCGATCGCCGCTGGTGCGGGAAGCCACTGTCGCACTCTATCTACCCGAATCCCGCAAGAAACTGACCGAAGTTCGCAACGCAGCGATCAAGGATGGGGACGGGTTTACGCTCGACGCCCAGATTGTTACCGGCAAGGGCAATCTCCGATGGATCAGGATTACCGCGATCGTCGAAAGAATTGACGGCCAGCCGGTCCGCATCTTCGGAATGAAGCAGGATATAACGGCCGAAAAGACGCTGTTCGAACAAACCCGCCGCCTGGCGGAAACCGACCCCGTGACCGGGCTCGCATCCCGGACAAAGTTTGAGGCCGCGTTCGATGAAGCTGTTGCTGCCAGTTCGCCGGGACAAAAGGCGCTTCTCCTCCTCGATCTGGATCGCTTCAAAGCCGTCAACGACAGGTTGGGGCACCAGGCCGGAGACACGTGTTTGAAAGACGCCGGCCGGCGAATTGCAGAAGCGACGCCAAATGCGACCGTGATTGCGCGCCTTGGCGGTGATGAATTCGCGATCATTCTGGATTGTGAATCGGTGAAAAGCCTCAACGAGGCCGCCCGACGCGTCGCCAACAAACTGGAATGGTGGGTCGGTTCTTTTCCCAACAAGCTGAAGGTGAGCGCCTCCGTCGGCGGTGCGATGAT
The DNA here is from genome assembly GCF_001687365.1 of Pararhizobium polonicum. Lineage (GTDB taxonomy): Bacteria > Pseudomonadota > Alphaproteobacteria > Rhizobiales > Rhizobiaceae > Pararhizobium > Pararhizobium polonicum. The sequence continues at coordinate 139,634 of NZ_LGLV01000017.1, read as the reverse complement.
CCTGCCGGGTGTCCCCGCAAAAGACATTTTCGCCGAAGCCGACAGGGCTCTCTATGCCGCAAAAGCGGTGGGCAAAACCAGCTTGGAACTGGTGCCGGTGCCTGACAAGACTGCTGGTGTCGCCTGACAAAAGTGCCGGCATCGCTGATATCGACCGAACGGCTCGCTACCGCTCATAAACCGCGCCCGCCCGCCGGATCAGCCGGTTGATGAAATCAAGCTTCTGCACCACCGGCGGTGAGAGCACGAAGGGATAGCTGTCGGGCTGGCCCATGCTGCGCTGGATGCTGTTCAGCGCCACGCTCAGCGGCACCCAGGCATCGACGAGCGTTTGTGCATCCGCTGCTCGGTAGGGATCGAAATCGACTTCTGCGGCCATCTTTTCATGGCGCCGCGGCTCGGTCGAGAGCCCGAAGGACCGGGCGGTTTCCAGCGTATCGACGATATGGAGAAAATGCGCCCAGCATTCGGCGAAATCCTCGGCCGGGTGGCTGCTGGCATAGGTGCTGATGAAATGCGCCTGCCAGTCGGCGGGCGGTCCCTGCCGGTAGTTGCGTTGCAGCGCTTCGGCATAATCCACGCGCTCGTCGCCGAACAGCGCCCTTGCCTCGGCAAGCGTCCGATCGTCGCGCACCAGCTGCGCCCAATAGAAATGACCGATCTCGTGGCGGAAATGGCCGAGCAGCGTCCTGTAGGGCTCGTTCATCGAAACCCGCACGCTTTCGCGCGTCGCGTCATTGGCTTCCGCCGCCCGCAGGCTGATGAGGCCATCCTCATGGCCGGTCATGGCTGGCACCAGATAGCCGTTGGCATCGACCTCGTCGGCGAGGAAATCGAAGACCAGCCCGCCCTGCGGATCGGCGTCGCGGCCGGGGCGCGGCAGGTTCCAGCGCAACAGCGAATAGAACAGGTAGCGCTGCGCCTGGCCGATCTTCTGCCAGCGCGCCAGCCCCTCCGGGTTATCGGTCACCGGAACGATGTGATTGTAGCGGCATGCCTGGCAATAGACATGATCGTCATTGGTCGAGATCAGCCAGTTGCAGATATCATGCGCGGCATTGGCGCAGAAGCGGACATCCGCCTGTGGGCGCGAGGCTGCCTGCCACAGATCGCCACCAGCCGGCGTCAGGGCCTGCATCGACATGCTGTCGGGCAGGAAACCGAGCTGCGCGCCGCAATTGATGCAAACGCGATTGTCGAAGTGAACGGGATTTCCGCACTTGCCGCATTCGTAAAGTCTCATGAAAAATGGCCCGCCCGATCAATGTATGTGCGTTCGATATTGGAAACTGGAAGTATGAATGCCCGTCCAAAAAAATAGGCGTCTCGTCGTCCTGTAAAAATGCCCGCCGCGCAAGGCACAGCGGGCATCGGCGCTATAAATCGCCCATCCAGTTGAACCCGTCAGGACAGTCGATTCGCGCACTTTGAAGCCGCCGCCATCATCCGGGACGACGATCCGTCATCGGGAACGACGACCGGCGGCAAACCGGTTAGATGCGATCAACGACGCCCTTTACGGCATCCTTGGCCTTGCCCGTCGCGGACTGAACCTTGCCTTTGACTTCCTGGCCCTTGCCTTCGGCCTGCAACTTGTCATTTCCGGTTGCCTTGCCGGCAGCCTGCTTGGCCTTGCCTGCAACCTGATTGGCGACGCCGGAAATCTTGTCGGAAGTGCTACCCATGATCAGTCTCCTTGGAAGGTTGAGGACAGGATCGAAGTGTCCTGTCCTTGCCACGGGAAAACGGAGGGCAGCTCAAATTGTTCCGGCCGAATATCAGAAAGTAGGGGAAAATCGGCCGGTCAGGCGTGACCGGCGTCCACCGAAAGCATGGCCGGAGCAACGCCCATCAGCGCCAGGGCCCGGTCGTATTTATCACCGAGATCGCGGTCGAAGATCAGTTCCTCGCTGGCCGGGCAATTGAGCCAGCCATTGCTGGCGATCTCGTTTTCGAGCTGGCCAGCCCCCCAGCCGGCATAGCCGAGCATCATCATCGCCTTTGACGGCCCCTCGCCGCGCGAGATGGCGCGGACGATGTCGAGCGTGGCCGTCATGCAGATATCGTCGCTGACGGGAATACTGGATTCGCTGAGATAATCGTCCGAATGCAGGACGAAGCCGCGGCCGGTTTCAACCGGGCCGCCGGTCTGGATCTGGAAATCGCGGGTGACGCCGGGCAGCCGGATCGCCTGCGCCTGATCGATGATCCGCAGGTGGAGCAGCACATCCGGGAAGGTCAGCCGTTGCGGCCTGTTGAGCACGAAGCCCATGGCGCCGTCGTTCGAATGGGCGCAGACGAAGATCACCGTGCGGGAAAAATTGCTGTCGAACATGCCCGGCATGGCGATCAGAAACTGACCGTCTAGCAAACCGCGCTCGCGTTTCTTCTGGAACGTCGCCATCATGGTGTTAGCCTTCTGGGTCACTTGAAAAGCGTTTCCACCCTTGTCTTTTGTTTTGAAGACCGTCACCGGCCCCTCCATCCCATCTCCATCAAGAGAAAATGATCCGGAGGTGAAAGCGGGCATCTTTCAACCATGCCCCAAAACCGATAAGCCTCGACATCATGAAACATCATCGCTTCCGAGAGAATGTGACGCATTTGACGGCGCTGGCAACCCTTTCAGCGTATTTTTTTGTCGTCCCCCCAGCGAATGCCGCCTCGAGCGAATGGGCACAATCGCAAGGCGGCGCTGTACGCATCGTCGCCGACAGGCCGCAGCCGGACGGAACGATCCCGGCCATCCTGGACATCCGGCTGAAGCCGGGCTGGAAGACCTACTGGCTGGAGCCGGGCGCCAGCGGTATCCCGCCGCAGGTGACCGTCGATCCGCAGGACGGCATCTCCTTCTCCGGCATGCGCTTTCCAGCGCCGGCGGCCTTTGACGATGGCATCGTCAGCTATACCGGCTACGACCGGTCGGTGGCCTTTCCACTGTCCTTGAAACGCGAAGAGACGGGGACAAGCGAACAGACCGGCGACCTGACGCTCAAGGCCTCGGTCTTCATCGGCATCTGCAAGGATATCTGTATCCCGGTTCAGGCCGACCTCAGCCTGCCCCTGCCCGCCGGGCTGGCGGAAAACCCGCTCGACAAGGCGCGGATCGACGATGCCGTTTCCGCTTTGCCGGAAGAGCCGTCCGATACGTTCAAGGTGACGGCAGCCACGTTCGATCCGGCCGGCAAACGCATGCGCATCTCGCTGTTGCTGCCCTGGACGAACCAGACCGCGCCGCCCGAGCTTTTCCTCGCCGGCCCGCCCGGCTACAGCTTCGGCAAGCCGGACAGCATGACAACAGAGAACGGCCAGGTGACGGCGGACATACCGGTGCGGGTACCCGCACAAGGCGGGGCGTTGAAAAGCGGCTCGGTTCTGCTCGTTGCCCGGATCAACGGCCGGAGCATGGAAACCCCGCTTGCCTTTGACTGAGCCAAATCTATATTCCTTTTCGACCAAGCGGAGCCGCCGCGCTCCTGCCCTTTCCAAAATACCTCAAGGAGTGAGACCGTGACCATTTCCGTCGGAGACAAGCTGCCTGCCGCCACCTTCAAGGAAAAGACCGCCGATGGCCCGGTCGAAATCACCACCGACCAGCTGTTTGCCGGCAAGAGGGTCGTGCTCTTTGCCGTTCCCGGCGCCTTCACGCCGACCTGCTCGCTCAACCACCTGCCCGGCTATCTGGAAAACCGCGATGCCATCCTTGCCCGCGGCATCGATGATATCGCCGTTGTCGCCGTCAACGACCTGCATGTCATGGGCGCCTGGGCGACGTCTTCGGGCGGCCAGGGCAAGATCCACTTCCTGTCCGACTGGAACGCCGCCTTCACCAAGGCGCTCGGCATGGAGATCGACCTGTCGGCCGGTACGCTCGGCCTGCGCTCCAAGCGCTACTCGATGCTGGTGGAAGACGGCGTGGTGAAGACGCTGAACGTCGAGGAAAGCCCCGGCCAGGCGACCGTTTCGGCCGCAGCGGCGATGCTCGAACAGATTTAAAAAACGAGCACGCGCCCGGCCGTTCAATTGTCCGGCCGGGCGCGCATCTCCTCGATCAGCCAGCGCTCCAGCGCCAGCGCATCGGGCCGTCCCGCCACATGCGGGGCGATCCACAGCACCAGACGGCGCGGCCCGGGCCTGAAGCCGAAGGGGGCCACGAGCCGCCCCGATGCAAGCTGATCCAGCACCAGCATCTGCGGCACGGTGGCGACGCCGAGCCCGCAGGCGGCGGCCTGAATCAGCAGGTAGAAGTGATCGAAGCTCGATCGCGGCTCAAGCACCAGATCATTTTCTTCCGCGACAGTCTGCCAGTCCCGCCAGGCCTGCGGCCGGGTGCGGGTGGACAGAAGCATGGCCGCTTCCAGATCCTTCGGTGCCGAAATCTGCGCCTGCGCCAGATATTCCGGCGAGCAGACCGGTCCGATCGCCTCGCCGCCAAGCTCGCGGATCACCGCATCTCCCGGTGGCTCGATGATGCTGGAGCGGATCGCCAGGCCGATCTTGTCGCGCACGAAATCGATCCGGTCGAAATTCATGTTGAACTGCAGTTCGATATGCGGATGGCGCTCGTGGAACTGGCCGATGCGCGGGATGATCCATCCCATCATGATCGAGGACGAGCAGGACAAAGTCAGCGGTCCGGGCCGGACGCGCTCGACGCTTGCCTGCATCAGGCTGAAGGCACTCGCCAGCCCCTCCGCCAGACGCAGGCCCTCCAGGGTCGGCTCCGTCGATCGCGCCTTCCGGTTGACAAGCAGAACACCCAGTGATTCTTCCAGCGACTTGATGTGCCGGCTGACAGCGCCGTGGGTGACGAAAAGCTCATCGGCGGCGAGCGTCATCGACCGGTGCCGCGCGGTCGCCTCAAAGGCTTTGAGAGCGTTCAGCGATGGCAGCGTCTTGTTCACAGTGAAATCCCCGGCGAGCTGTGACTTTTTCTCACGTGACCGCGAGATTAAATCGATTGCCGGTAACCTATACATTCCTTTAGGACTTGCGGCAATTTGAAGGCGCATGCGTATCGAGGACGTGTAATGGAAGGGGAAATAGAGTTTCCACTCTGTCATCGGCGCTGAAAGACGGTGCTGCTGGAGAAGCCTTGCAACCAAGGGAGGGGCTCTTATGCATTCCAAAACCCAAGAAATGTCACAGGTCGAGCGTTCGGCCATCGCCAAGGTGTCGATACGGCTGGTGCCGTTCATCGCCTTGATGTTCTTCATCAACTTCCTCGATCGCACCGCGATCTCGTTTGCCGGCCCGAACGGCATGACGACCGACCTCGCGCTGACGACCGCCCAGTTCGGTTTTGCCGCCGGCATCTTCTTCTTCGGCTATATCGTGCTCGAAATCCCGAGCAACCTTGCGCTTCACAAATATGGCGCGCGGCGCTGGCTTGCCCGCATCATGGTCACCTGGGGCATCGTTGCGCTTCTCTTCACCTGGGTCAGCAGCGCGACGGAACTCTATGTCCTGCGCTTCCTGCTCGGCGTGGCCGAAGCCGGCTTCTTCCCCGGCGCGATCCTGTTCCTCAGCATGTGGGTTCCGGCCCGCCATCGCAACAAGATCCTGGCGCTCTTCTATCTGGCACAGCCGCTGACGACCGTGATCGGTGCTCCGCTCGCAGCCATGCTCATCCAGGCGCATGGCGCATTTGGCCTCGAAGGCTGGCGGATCATGTTCTTCGGTGTCGCGGTTCCCGCGATCCTCGTCGGCATCATCGCCTGGTTCTATCTCGCCGACAGGCCGGATGACGCCAAGTGGCTGACACAGGCGGAAAAGGACTGGCTGAACAAGGAACTGGCTAGCGAAGACAAGATCAAGGCCGCTGCCCACGGCGGCATGATGCGCATCGCCTTTACCGATGGCCGCGTGTGGCTGCTCTCGGTGATCTATTTCGGCCTGATCTATGGCCTCTATGCCCTCGCCTTCTTCCTGCCGACCATCATCGCCGGTTTCGAAGCGAAATTCGGCACCAAGTTCGATGTGTTCGACAAGGGCCTGATCACCGCCATCCCCTATCTGCCGGCCGCCGTGGCGCTGTACTTCTGGAGCCGCGATGCCTCCAAGCGTGGCGTCAAGGTCTGGCATATCGGCATTCCGGCGCTCACCGGTGCGATCAGCATCCCGATCGCGCTCTACATGGGATCTCCGGAAGCAACCATTCTGGTCATCACCATCACGGCCTGCTCGATCTTCGCAGCCCTGCCGAACTTCTGGGCGATCCCGTCGCGCTTCCTCACCGGTCCGGCAGCCGCCGCCGGTATCGCCCTGATCAACACGATCGGTAATATTGCAGGCTTTGCGGCGCCCTATATCACCGGCCTGGTCAAGGATTCGACCGGCGTCTACGAACTGCCGATGTTCATCGTCGGCGGACTGCTGCTGTTATCGGCGATCCTCGCGTTCTCGCTGAGCGGCCGCGTGCAGGAACCGGTCACCGCCGCCGCCAAATAACGGCAACACGCTGACGAAACAGCCCGCATGACCGAAAAGGCATGCGGGCTTTTTTTTGGAAACGGGAGGCGCCGTGGGCCGGGTCCACATGCCCCGCAATATTACTGCACGCTCTGCCGGAGGCGTTTGATCCGCAGCAACGGCGCTGGTTTTCAGTCCCGAATCCTGCAAGCATCGGCATCATTGCCAGCCCAGCGGAGGCGTCATGAACCAGAGTCTTGCCCTGATCGCCATTGTCGTGCGCGATTATGACGAAGCGATCGACTTTTATGTCAACACGCTGGGGTTTGTGCTGGTCGAGGATAGCTATCAGCCGGAGCAAGACAAGCGCTGGGTCGTGGTCAGGCCTTCGGGAGACGGCAGCACATCCCTGCTTCTGGCGCGCGCCTCCTCCGAACATCAGGAGACGTTTATCGGCAACCAGGCCGGCGGCCGGGTCTTCCTGTTCCTGCGAACCGACGATTTCTGGCGGGACCATGCGAAAATGGCAGCAGCCGGCATCACCTTTACCCGCGAACCCAAAGAAGCCCCCTACGGCATCGTCGCCGTCTTCGAGGACCTCTACGGAAATCTATGGGATCTCGTGCAGTTCACCGACGGCCGCTGAGGGTTACCGCTTCTTCTTGAACGGTTCCATGCCCTTGCGGGCCAGTTCGTCGGCGCGTTCGTTTTCCGGATGGCCGGCATGGCCCTTGACCCAGTGCCAGGTAACCTTGTGACGCTGGTTGGCGGCGTCCAGTGCCTGCCAGAGTTCGCCGTTCTTCACCGGCTTCTTGTCGGCGGTCTTCCAGCCGTTCCGCTTCCAGCCGTGGATCCACTTGCTGATGCCGTCCATGACGTATTTCGAGTCGGTATGCAGATCGACCTCGCAGGCGCTCTTCAGGCTGTCGAGCGCGGTGATCGCGGCCAGAAGCTCCATGCGGTTGTTGGTCGTATCCGCCTCGCCGCCGCACAGGTCTTTCTCGACCTCGCCATAGCGGAGAACAGCACCCCAGCCGCCCGGTCCGGGATTTCCGGAGCAGGCTCCATCGGTGAAGATATCGACATGTTTCATGCGGGCAGGTTCTCTTGGATAAGGCCATATTCGGCGGCGCTGGCCACCGAGCGGTGAAATTGCAGTTTTTTGAGATATTCGAGCGGGTCCTTCTTCACCACCAGCGCGCCCGGCGGGGTCATCAGCCAGTCGTAGAGCCGCGTCAGGAAGAAGCGCAGGGCCGAGCCGCGTGCGAGCAAGGGCAGCGCGTCGATCTCTCCAGCGGTCAGCGGCCGCACGCTCTGATAGCCCGCCAGAAGCGCCATGCCCTTGGTCATGTTGAAGGCGCCGTCCTTTTCAAAGCACCAGGCATTGAGGCAGATGGAGACGTCATAGGCGAGGAAATCGTTGCAGGCGAAATAGAAGTCGATCAGGCCGGACAGCTCGTCGCCGAGGAAGAAGACGTTGTCGGGGAAGAGATCGGCGTGGATGACGCCTTCCGGCAGGTCTTTCGGCCAATTGGCTTCGAGCGTATCCAGCTCGGCGGCGATCTCGGTCACAAGTCCCGGCTGAACCTCGTCGGCGCGGTCGCGCGAATTGTTCCAGAGCGGCCGCCAGCCGCCGACGGACAGCGCATTGCGGCGGCGGATACCGAAGCCCTCGCCCGCCACGTGCATGGCCGCCAAGGCCTTGCCGACCTCGCGGCAATGATGGGCATCGGGCTTGCGCAGCCACATGCCCTCCAGAAAGGAGATGACGGCGGCCGGACGGCCGGACAGCTGACCAAGCAATTCGCCATCGGCACGCGGCAGCGGCAACGGGCAGGAAAGGCCGTTGTCGGCAAGATGCTGCATCAGCCCCAGGAAAAACGGCAGATCGTTCTGGTCCACCCGCTTTTCGTAGAGCGTCAGGATGTAGGAGCCCTTGGTGGTGTGCAGCAGGAAATTGGTATTTTCGACGCCTTCGGCAATGCCCTTGTAGGACGTCAGCGTGCCGACGTCATATTGTTTCAGGAAACCGCTGAGGTCGTCTTCGGTGATGTCGGTGTATACGGCCAAGGTCTGTTCTCGTACTTAGGATTGGTGAAAAGGTTTGTCGGCGTATGGATCCTCGGGTCAAGCCCGAGGATGACGGAGAGTGGGGGCAGCAATGGCAGAGATGGTTGATTTCAAAGGATAGCGAACCTGAAACTCGTCATCCTCGGGCTTGACCCGAGGATCCATGCCGCCCGCTCCCATCACCTATTCCCCATTCACCCACGCCATATCCAGGGTCGTCAGCGGCACATGGCGAAGCTCGCGGTTGACGAGGAAGTTTTCGGTTTCCTCGACCGTATCGGCAAGCTCGACCACGGCGCCGTAGCGTTCGCGAAACGCCTCGATGATCTCGTTGACGATGACTTCCGGCGCGGATGCTCCGGCCGACAGGCCCATCGTAGAGACATCGGCGAAATCATCCCAGTCGATTTCCGATGCACGCTGGACAAGCACCGATTTTCTCGCGCCGGCCCGCAGCGCAACCTCGACCAGCCGCTTCGAGTTCGACGAATTCGGGGCGCCGACGATGATGAAATGGTCGCAGCCGGGGGCCGCCTGCTTCACCGCCTCCTGGCGGTTCGTCGTCGCATAGCAGATCGAATCGGCTGCCGGTGCCGTCAGGTTCGGAAAACGCTCGTGCAGCCGCTTGATGACGCCCGCCGTGTCATCCACCGACAGTGTCGTCTGGGTGACGAAGCCGAGGTTGTCGGCGTCCGGCGGCATATAGGTTTCCGCGTCCTCGACGGTTTCGACCAGCGAGACCGCGCCTTCCGGCAGCTGTCCCATCGTGCCGATGACTTCCGGATGGCCGGCATGGCCGATCAGCACGACATGGCGGCCGAGTTTCTGGTGGCGCATCGCCTGCTTGTGGACCTTGGAGACCAGCGGGCATGTGGCATCGAGATAGAAGAGGTTGCGTTCCGTGGCATCGGCCGGCACGGATTTCGGCACGCCATGGGCGGAAAACACCACCGGCTGCTTGCGATGCTCGGCCGGGATCTCATCCAGTTCCTCGACGAAGATCGCGCCCTTGGCCTCAAGCCCCTCGACGACATAGCGATTGTGGACGATCTCGTGGCGGACATAGACCGGGGCGCCATATTCCTTCAGCGCCAGAACGACGATCTGGATCGCCCGGTCGACACCGGCGCAAAACCCGCGCGGGCCGCAGAGGCGAAGGGTGATCGGTTTCTTTGCCACGGAAGAAGATGCCATTGATCAGGATGCCAGAACAGTAAACACGAGAGCGAGAATTGCCGGACCGCCCTGCACCAAGAGGATGCGCGGCTTGACCGACCATGCGCCATATATAGCGGCAACGATCACGCACACAAGGAAGAACAGCTTCAGCTGGAAGGCAAATTCCGGCGGCGAAGCGACAAGCGACCAGACGAGACCGGCGGCAAGAAAGCCGTTGTAAAGCCCCTGATTGGCCGCCAGCACCTTTGTCGCTTCCGCCTGCTCGGGCGTCATCCGGAACACTTTGCGGCCCTGCGGCCCAGTCCAGAGAAACATTTCGAGCACGAGAAAGCCGACATGCAGCAGCGCGGTCAGGGCGATCAGGATGTTTGCAAGAACGGCCATTCGTTTCCTCCAGCGAGAGCTCCTTGCGGAGCTTACGGCTTCCGCCGGAAGATGAACATCCCGCTGATAACCGCCAGCGCTGCGGCCAGCCCGTACCATGTGGCGGCATATTGCAGGTGGCTGTTGGGCAGGTCGAACTGCGTGACGCCGCCGATCGGCATGCCGCCATCATGCGGCGTCGCATCGGCATCGACGAAGAACGGCACGACCTTTGCCGGATCGAGGCCGACGCTGGACGCCATGACGTCGAGATCCTTCCAGTAGAAGATGTTCTTGGCGACATCATTGTCCGGAACGGCCCAGGACGGTTTTTCCAGAAGCTTGGCGCGGGCAAGGCCGGTGACGGTCTGCTCGCCGGTCAGTTGCCCCTGCTTGCGCATCTCCGGCTCCTTGCGCTCGAAGGAGACGAAGCCGCGATTGACGAGGAGGAGTTCGCCATCGGCAAGCTGCAGCGGCGTGTAGACGTAATAGCCGGTGCGGCCCTCGTAGGTGGCAAAGAAATGCCGTTCCTTGTTGTTGAGATAGGTGCCGGTGACGCGCACGGCGCGGTAGTCGACATCCTCGCCGGCGCTCGCCAGCGCCTCGATGGCAGCCAGATCGGCGGGAGGGGCATGACGCCGCTCCTCGATCTCCGCCAGCAGGCCTTCCTTCCAATGCAGACGCTGCACCTGCCATGTTCCGAGCGACAGCAGGATGCCGAGCGCGATCAGCACCAGCACGATGCCCGCGACGCGCCCCAAAAGCCCGCCGCGTGTTTTTCCGTTTGCGGTCTCAGTCACGATCAATCTCGCCCGGCCGCGCGCTGTTGCGGAACTGCAGATTGATCAGGACGCCCTTGAGCATGCGCATGAGGACCAGACTGAAGACGCTGGCGAGCGGTATCCACAGCAGGAAATGCACCCACAGCGGCGGATTGATATTGACCTCCATCCACAGGGCCGCGCCGACAACGATGAAGCCGACGATCAGGATGACGAAGACCACCGGACCATCCCCGGAATCGGCAAATTTGTAATCGAGGCCGCAATTGGCGCAGGCGGGCTTCATTTTGAGGAACCCGTCGAACAGCTTGCCCTGGCCGCAGCGCGGGCAAAGCCCTCTCAACCCGGCCTTGACCGGATCGACCGGCGGAAAATGTGCGCTGTCTTCGTTCATTCTGTTCTTTCCGCTCGCCAGTTGTCGGGCCCGTCGAATTCACCCGATCAGTAGCGCCGCTGCGCCGTGGCGTCCAATGCAAAAGCTGCGACAAAGATGTCGTGCCCCGCTCCCCGGCGGCAGACAGCGTCAAGATGACGGTCCATTGGCGACGATCGTCATTTTCAGCCCCAGTGTCTGGACGATCTTGTGAAGCGTTTCGAAACGGGCCTTCGATCCTCCGCGCAACGATTTGTAGAGGCTTTCGCGGCCCAGCCCGGAGGCCTTGGCAATCTCGGCTATCCCCCGCGCTTTCGCGACGTCTCCGAGTGCACCGATGAAGACATCTGGATTTTCATCGTCCATGGCAGCAGTGAGATATTCTGCAACGAGCTCATCATCGTCCAGAAACTCCGACACATCGAATCTTGAGATCGTTGTCATGATTGATCCTTCTGAAGATATCTCGCCATCTTCAAGGCCGCCGCGATATCCCGCTTCTGGCTGGATTTGTCTCCCCCGGCAAGCAGGAGATAAACAACATCTCCGGTGCGTTTGAAATAGAGGCGATAGCCGGGGCCATAGTGAATGCGCATCTCCGACACGCCCTCACCTACGGCTGAACAATCTCCCAGATTTCCGAATTCCGCCGATCGAATCCGCGCAAGAATTCGGGCTTTCACCTTCAAATCCCGTAGCGAAAACAGCCAATCTTTGAAAACATCGGTCGCTTCAAATACGAGCATCCCCTTTTGTATCCAAAAGGATACAAAAAGTCAATCACGGACGAAATCCAGCGACCAAAACAAAAACGGCCGCATCTCTGCGGCCGTCGAAAATTCCAGCTGTATTTCTCTATCACCCGTGGGCGATCGGTGCGCCCCAGCCGCCCCAGATGTAGATCGAGAAGAACAGGAACAGCCAGACCACGTCGACGAAGTGCCAATACCAGGCGGCGGCTTCGAAGCCGAAATGCTGCTTGGGGGTGAAATCGCCCTTGAGCGCGCGCAGCAGGCAGACGAGCAGGAAGATCGTGCCGATCAGCACGTGGAAGCCGTGGAAGCCGGTCGCCATGAAGAAGGTGGCGCCGTAGATCGAATCCTTGAAGGCGAACGGAGCGTGGATATATTCGTAGACCTGAACGTAGGAGAACAGGGCACCGAGAGCCACGGTCAGCGCCAGACCGTTGATCAGGCCCTTGCGGTCGCCGTGCAGCAGCGCATGGTGCGCCCAGGTAACGGTCGTGCCGGACAGGAGCAGGATGACGGTGTTGTAGAGCGGCAGGTGCCAGGGATCGAGAACCTCGATGCCCTTCGGCGGCCAGACGCCGCCGGTAAAGGCGGTACGGGTTGCCTGGATCGCTTCGCCCGGGAACAGGCTGGCATCGAAATAGGCCCAGAACCAGGCGACGAAGAACATCACTTCCGAAGCGATGAACATGATCATGCCATAGCGCAGGTGCAGCGACACGACGCGGGTATGATGCCCCTCATGCGCTTCCTTGATCGTGTCCGACCACCAGCCGAACATCGTGTAGAGCACGACGGCAAGGCCGATGAAGAAGAACCACGGATGGGCCCAGTCGAGGCCGAAAAGATGGAGCGAACCGCCCGACAGGTAGCGCATGTAGCCGACGCCGCCAAAGGCCATGACGAAGGCGCCGATCGAAGCCAGAAGCGGCCATGGGCTCGGGTCGATAATATGGTAGTCGTGGTTCTTCTGGTGCGCATCGGCCATGTCAGTAATCCCCGATAAGTCTTTCTCTTCGTCGCTTCCGGCTTAGCCGAAAACGGTGATCTGTCAAAGTTTCTTGTCTGTTTCCGCCGGCTTCACCGTCAGCGCCGCAACCGGCTTCGACGACTGGTGGGCGTAGAAGGTATAGGAAAGCGTCAGCGTGTTGATGCCCCTGGTCTCAACCGCATTGACGATTTCCGGATCGACGAAGAACACCACCGGCATCTTCATCGTTTCGCCGGGCTGCAGCGTCGTCTCGGTAAAGCAGAAGCACTGCACCTTGTTGAAATAGGCGCCGGCCGCCATCGGCGTGACGTTGAACACCGCCTGGCCGGTGGTCGGCTTTTTCGACAGGTTCGTCGCCTCGAACTCCACCTGCACGGTTTCGCCGATCTTCAGTTCGATCTGCCGCTGAACCGGCTTGAACGCCCATGGAAGGTCGGAGGCGATGTTGGCGTCGAAGGTCACCTTGATCGTCTTGTCGAGGATGACATCGGACGCCTGCTCGACGCGCTTGGTCGTGCCGTTATAGCCGGTGACCTTGCAGAACATGTCGTAGAGCGGCACGGCGGCATAGGCCATGCCGCCCATGCCGAAGACGAAGGCAAGACAGGATGCCACGATGACACCGTTTGCCCGTTCCTTCTGCTGTCCTGGCTTGTTGACCGTTGTCATGATCGTTCGATCCTTATTGAACCATGCCGTTGCTGAACTTGATCAGCGTCACGATATAGAAAATGGCAACGAGGCCGAAGAGCACGACACCGAGCGCAATGTTGCGGCCGCGGCGCGATTTCTTCTGAGCGTCCGTGAGGGTCACGAATTCCATCAGACAACCTTTCCGGAAGTGAGCCACAGCGTGGCAATCAGGTGATCGATCATCAGCGCGGAGAAGATCGCGAAGAGATAGAGGATCGAGAAGGCAAAGAGCTTCTTGGCCGGCACCATCTTTTCGTCGCCCTCCGGCATGCGGTGCACGCCGAGCGAATACCAGATGAAACCGAGGCCGAGCGCGGCGGCGATGACGCCGTACACGGTGCTCGAAAATCCGAGCGCCGTCGGGACCACGCCGATGATGGCGGTCAGCACGGCATAGATGACGATCTGGTTCTTGGTGGTCGCCTCGCCGCTGACATTGGGCAGCATCGGCACGCCGACCGCGCCGTATTCGCGCATCTTGAACAGGGCCAGCGCCCAGAAATGCGCAGGCGTCCACAGGAAGGTGATGAGGAAAAGAACGATGCTTTCGACAGCAACGCCGTTGGTCACGCAGGCCCAGCCGATCATCGGCGGAAAGGCGCCGGCGGCGCCGCCGATGACGATGTTCTGCGGTGTCGAGCGTTTCAGCCACATCGTGTAGATCACGGCATAGAAGAAGATGGTGAAGGCCAAAAGCCCGGCCGACAGCCAGTTGACGACGAGGCCGAGAATGCAGACGGAAAAGGCCGACAGGATCAGGCCGAATGCCAGCGCTTCCTGCGGCAGGATCTTGCCCGCCGGGATCGGCCGGTTTGCCGTGCGGGTCATCACAGCGTCGATATCGGCGTCGTACCACATGTTGAGGGCACCGGAGGCTCCGGCGCCCACGGCGATACAGAGGATCGCGATAAAGCCGATGAAGGGATGGATGTGGCCGGGCGCCAGCACCATGCCGGCGAGTCCCGTGAAGACCACCAGCGACATGACGCGCGGCTTCAGCAGCTCAAAGAAATCGCGCGCAGAGGCTTCCGAAAGGTGCACACCACCCTTCGTGCCGATCGCTTCGTGATTGTCGATGACCCTCATGTCCCGTCCTTGAAATTGTCCGTCGCGTCCTGCGCGCCGGCATGCCGGATTTCCCGGCTTGGAGCGAAGCCGCCGTTTCCGGCGGCCTCGATTTCGACGCGGCGCCTACTTGATGCGCGGCAGCTGTTCCCACTGGTGGAACGGCGGCGGCGACGACAGCTGCCATTCCAGCGTATTGGCACCCTCGCCCCACGGATTGTCGCCTGCGACACGCTTCTTGGCAAAGGCTTCGAAGACGCCGAAGAGGAAGATCAGCACGCCGACGGCCGAGATGTAGGAGCCGATCGAGGATACGAAGTTCCAGCCGGCAAAGGCATCCGGATAGTCGATGTAGCGGCGCGGCATGCCGGCGAGGCCAAGGAAATGCTGCGGGAAGAACACCAGGTTGACGCCGATGAACATGACCCAGAAGTGCAGCTTGCCGATGAACTCGTTGTACATGTAGCCGCTCATCTTCGGGAACCAGTAGTACCAGCCGGCAAAGATCGCGAAGACGGCGCCGAGCGACAGAACGTAGTGGAAGTGGGCAACCACGTAGTAGGTGTCGTGCAGCGAGCGGTCGAGGCCGGCATTTGCCAGCTGAACGCCGGTGACGCCGCCAACCGTGAACAGGAAGATGAAGCCGATCGCCCAGACCATCGGCGTGGTGAAGCGGATCGAACCGCCCCACATCGTCGCGATCCAGGAGAAGATCTTCACGCCGGTCGGGATTGCGATGACCATCGTCGCAAAGACGAAGTAGCGCTGCGTGTCGAGCGACATGCCGACCGTATACATGTGGTGCGCCCAGACGATGAAGCCGACGGCGCCGATTGCGACCATGGCATAGGCCATGCCGAGATAACCGAAGATCGGCTTCCTGGAAAAGGTCGAGACGATGTGGCTGATGATGCCGAAACCGGGCAGGATCAGGATGTACACTTCCGGGTGACCGAAGAACCAGAACAGGTGCTGGAACAGGATCGGATCGCCGCCGCCTTCAGGCGCGAAGAAGGACG
The DNA here is from genome assembly GCF_001687365.1 of Pararhizobium polonicum. Classification (GTDB taxonomy): domain Bacteria; phylum Pseudomonadota; class Alphaproteobacteria; order Rhizobiales; family Rhizobiaceae; genus Pararhizobium; species Pararhizobium polonicum. The sequence goes on along the minus strand of NZ_LGLV01000017.1, from coordinate 123,939 downwards.
TGCCGAAGTTGCGGTCGGTGAGCAGCATGGTGATGCCGCCAGCCAGAACCGGCAGCGAGAGCAGGAGCAGGAAGGCGGTGATCAGCACCGACCAGGCAAACAGCGGCATCTTGTGCAGCGTCATGCCCGGAGCGCGCATGTTGAGGATGGTGGTGATGAAGTTGATCGCACCGAGGATCGAGGATGCGCCGGCAATGTGCAGGCCCAGGATCACCATGTCCATCGCCGGTCCCGGTTGCCCGGATGTCGATAGAGGCGGATAGATCGTCCAGCCGCCGCCCGCGCCGTAACCGCCGGCAGGCCCTTCGACGAACATCGACAGCAGCACCAGCAGGAAGGCCGGGATGATCAGCCAGAAGGAAATGTTGTTCATGCGCGGGAAGGCCATGTCCGGCGCACCGATCATGATCGGCACCATCCAGTTGGCAAAGCCGCCGATCATCGCCGGCATGACCATGAAGAAGATCATGATCAGCGCGTGCGCGGTGGTGAAGACGTTGAACATCTGCTTGCCGCCGTCGATGGCAGCGTCACCCTCGAAGCCGTAGACCATCTGGGCCAGGCCGTGGAAGATCTGGATACCCGGCTCCTGCAGCTCGGCGCGCATGAAGACCGACAGCGTGCCGCCGACGATGCCCGCGAAAATCGCGAAGATCAGATAGAGCGTGCCGATATCCTTGTGGTTGGTCGACAGAAACCAGCGCTGAAAGAAGGTCAGCGGCTTGTGGGCGTGGTCGTGATCATGGTCGTGCCCGTGATCATGGGCATGGTCATGAAGGTGGTCGTGTTGCGCGGTTGTTCCGGCCATGGGTCGATCTCCCCTTCGAATTCTGTAGGGCGAATTACTGTGCGGCGTTTTCAGCGACGTCTACGGTCTTGGCCGCGCCGTCGATGGAAGCCATGAGTGCCTTGTTCGCCTCACCAACATTGGTGGCGGCAGCAGCGAGCCAAGTGTTGTACTTGTCTTCGCTGACCACGCGGATGGCGATCGGCATATAGGCATGGTCCTTGCCGCACAGCTCGGAACACTGGCCGTAGTAGAGACCTTCGCGCTCTGCCTTGAACCAGGTTTCGTTGAGACGGCCCGGAACGGCATCGATCTTGACGCCAAAGGCCGGCATCGCGAAGGCGTGGATCACGTCTGCCGCGGTAACGAGGACACGAACGGTCTTGCCGACGGGAACGACGACTTCGTTGTCGACGGCCAGAAGACGCGGATAGGCTTCCTTGTCTTCCTTGCCGAGCGAGGCACGGTCGCCTTCCTTCAACATCAGACTGTCGAAGGAGAGCGGCGTTTCGCCGACTTCATACTCGTAGGACCAGTACCACTGGCTTCCGGTCGCCTTCAGCGTCAGGTCCGGATTCTGCGGCGGCGTGAGCTGCGCGGTCAGGAGCTGGAAGGACGGGATCGCCAGGAAGAGAAGGATGACGACCGGACCGAGCGTCCAGACGATCTCGATTGCCGTATTATGGCTGGTTTTCGATGCTACCGGGTTCTTGCTTTCGCGGAACCGGTAAATAATCCAGAGCAAAAGCGCGAGAACGAACAGAGTGATCGGGATGATGAACCAGAGCGTGTAATGCTCGAACCATGTGATTTCCTCCATGATTCCGGTTGCCGCCGTCTGAAAGTTGGTCTGCCACGCGACCGGCTTGTCAGCAAAAGCATTCGAAGCAAAAAGCAGACAGGCAATCGATGCCAAAACTGCAAAAGCCTTGTTTTTCACAATAGTGTCTCCCCAGACGCTTGATCAGGATCAAACCGAAACGCAGAATCCTTAGCCATACTGAAGCGCTTCAAACCACAGTTTGATCAGCGCCGCAACATCTGTCCATTCAAGCTCATGCGGCATTTTTGCGCAAACCATGCTTTTCGCACAGGCTCTTAGGCGATATGGCTCTTCCGGAGGCAGACGGCGGCGAAAGATGCCCCTGACAACGCCTGGTATTTCCTGTCGATGTCCGACCCTATACCATATATATGTCAGACGGCACTACGATGGTGTCTCTTCCATCCCGGCCGAGGCACCGGTTTGCCGTTTACGCCGCGCGCAGGAGCCCCATTTCCGCCACACCGGGCTGGAATGTACCCTGCGGGGCTTTTCATTTGTGCGTGCGCGCTTCAAGAATAGCCGTACTGATTCTTAAGTTTGAGGTTTACATGGGCCTGTCCCTCCTTTCCCGGCTGCCGATTGCGGCATTCGGACTTGCTGCCACTCTTCTTTCCTATACGGCGGCGGCCCAGCAGCCCGGAGCACAACAGCCAGGCACACCCGGCACGGTCAAGTCGAACCACGGGGCGTGGTCGATCGTCTGCGACCAGCCGGCGGGGGCTGCGGCCGAACAGTGCGCGCTGATGCAGAACGTGATTGCAGAGGACCGGCCGGAAGTCGGCCTTTCGGTCGTGGTGCTGAAGACCGCCGACCGCAAGGCGAAGATCCTGCGCGTCCTGGCGCCGCTCGGCGTTCTGCTGCCGAACGGCCTTGGCCTCAACGTCGACGGCAAGGATATCGGCCGCGCCTATTTCGTGCGCTGCTTCTCGGACGGCTGTTATGCCGAAGTGGTTCTGGAAGAGGAACTGCTGAAAACCTTCCGGTCCGGCGCACAGGCAACCTTCATCGTCTTCCAGTCGCCGGAAGAAGGCATCGGCATTCCGGTTGACCTCAAGGGTTTTGGCGAAGGCTACGACGCGCTGCCGTAAAGGGTTCGCCTTCCTCTTCTCCCCAGCGGGGAGAAGTGCCGAGTGAAGCGAGGCGATGAGGGGGCGGTTCGGCAAATTCCTGTGTGTTCGGCTCCCCCTCATCCGGCCCTACGGGCCACCTTCTCCCCGCCGGGGAGAAGAGGAGCCGCCAGCTCATTGCACAAATTGGCAAGCCGATGCGTCCTGACGATAGCGTCTTTACATCTCCGCTTGCCCCTCCCCGCGCCTGTCCCTACATAAAGCACCATATTCGTCAGCATCTGGAGCCCGCGCCCATGAACACCGATCTCATCAAACTGTTCGACAGCGACGAGGCCGCCGTTCGTGACGTGCTGGCGCAGACGCTGTTGGGCGCCGATGACGGCGAACTGTTCATCGAGCACAGCCAGTCGGAATCGCTTGCCTTCGACAATGGCCGCCTGAAGGGTGGCAGCTTCAACACCGACCAGGGCTTTGGGCTGCGCGCGGTGGCCGGTGAAGCGGTCGGCTATGCGCATGCGGGCGATCTCTCCCTGTCTGCCCTGAAGCGCGCCGCCGATGCGGTCGGCGCCGTGACACGCGGCTATTCAGGCTCTTACGCGGCCGCTCCGCAGCGCACCAACAGGCGTCTCTATGGCGACGAAAACCCGATCGGCGAGCCGAGCTTCGAGGCCAAGGCGGCGCTGCTGCAGGAGATCGACACCTATCTGCGGGCCAAGGATCCGAAGGTCCGGCAGGTCAGCGCCTCGATCGCCGCCAGCTGGCAGGTGATCGATATCCTGCGCGCCGATGGCGAGCGCATGCACGATATCCGGCCGATGACGCGGCTCAACATTTCCGTCGTGGTCGGCCAAGGCGACCGGCAGGAATCCGGCTCCTACGGCGTCGGCGGCCGGCGGGGCTTTGGCGATTTCGTCGCCACCGACAACTGGCAGCGCGGCGCCGACGAGGCCCTGCGGCAGGCATTGGTGAACCTCGAAGCGATCGATGCGCCGGCTGGCACGATGGATGTCGTCCTCTCGTCCGGCTGGCCGGGCGTGATGCTGCACGAAGCGGTCGGCCATGGGCTGGAAGGCGATTTCAACCGTAAGAAGACCTCGGCCTTTGCCGGCCTTCTCGGCCAGCAAGTGGCGGCAAAGGGCGTGACCGTGGTTGACGATGGCACGATCGAAGCCCGGCGCGGCTCGCTTACCATCGACGACGAGGGCACGCCTTCGGCCTATAACGTGCTGATCGATGACGGCAAGCTGGTCGGCTACATGCAGGACCGGCAGAACGCCCGGCTGATGGGCATGGCGGCAACCGGCAACGGACGGCGCGAATCCTACGCGCATGTGCCGATGCCGCGCATGACCAATACCTATATGCTCTCGGGGACCAAGACCCCGGAGGAAATCATCGCCTCGGTGAAAAAGGGCATCTATGCCGTCTCCTTCGGCGGCGGCCAGGTCGACATCACCTCCGGCAAGTTCGTCTTCGGCTGCACCGAAGCGTATCTCATCGACAACGGCAAGATCGGCGCACCGGTCAAGGGCGCCATGCTGATCGGCAACGGACCGGATGCGATGCAGCGCATCACCATGATCGGCAACGATATGAAGCTGGATACCGGCATGGGCAATTGCGGCAAGGGCGGCCAATGGGTCCCCGTCGGCGTCGGCCAGCCGCACCTGCGCATGAACGAGATGACTGTCGGCGGCACGCAGGCCTGAGAGCGTCAAGCGGCGTCCGAGATATGCATCTCGACGTGCAGGCCGGCGGCGGTTGCCATATTGACCAGCGTGTCGAGACCAAACAGATCGATCTTGCCGCGCATCAGATCTGAAATGCGCGGCTGCGTGACGCCCAGGAACTCCGCGGCCTGAGATTGACTAAGCGCCTCCACCGAAATCCTGTCTCGCAAAGCAGCCATCAGCGCCGACCGCAACGTCATGTTCGCGGCCTCGGCCGGCGTCGCTTCGATCGCGTCCCAAACGCTTGTGAACCGCTCGTTGCTCATAACCCTAACTCCTTTACCTGATCCCTGTAACGCTTGGCTGCTAGGTTCGCAAACGCCCCCACAAGCTGCTCCTCCTCCATCCGAAATTCAACTGCGTGGAACCAAAGCCCGCGCTCTGAGTTAATGGATGCAAACCGCATAACCATTTGAAAACGCGGTCAGTTCAACACAAGGGAGACACATCATGGGACGCGGTATTCTGCTCTGGCTGCTGGGGGTTCCGATCCCCATTATCATCCTTCTTGCTCTCTTCTTCCGATAGGTGGCGCAATGACATATCCGGATTCAACAGTGCCAGCCGGCACCACAACGGAATCGTCGAGCTCGGCCGTCAGCTGGGGAGCGATCATTGCAGGGGCGGTCGCCGCATCGGCGATTACAATCGTTCTCTCGCTGGTGGGTTCGGGCATAGGCCTCGGCGTGGCATCGCCGTTTTCCTCCACCGGGTCCTCGGTGGCGACCTTTGCCGTCGGCGCCGCGATCTGGCTGATCATCGTGCAATGGGCATCGGCAGGCATCGGTGGATATATCGCCGGACGGCTGCGGACCAAGTGGACGGGCGTCAACCGGGACGAAGTGTTCTTTCGCGACACGGCCCATGGCGTGCTTGCCTGGGCCCTGGCAACGTTGATCGTTGTCGGTGCGCTGGGCTCAGTCGTGTCTTCAACCATCGGAGCGGGCGTACAGGCAACAGCAACGCTCACGGCCGGCGCCACGGCGGCCGGTGCGGCTGCAGCCTCATCGGATGCCGGCAGCAATGCGACGTCCTATTTCGTCGATAGCCTGCTCAGGCCGGCAAGCCCGGGCACCGCACCTGCGGGAACCGCCGGCGACGACACGGCCGGCCAGGTTTCGCGCATCCTTCTCAACAGCGCCACGAGCGGCGCATTGTCGGACGGTGACCGTGCCTATCTCGACCAGCTCGTCGCATCGAAGACGGGGCTGTCGGAAGCCGACGCGAAAGCCCGCGTCGATGGTGTCCTGAAGAGCATTGACGACGCCAAGATCGCGGCCACGAAAGCTGCGGAAACGGCACGCAAGACGAGCGCGACGGTTGCCCTCTTCGGCGCACTGTCCCTGCTGATCGGTGGCTTTGTTGCCGGTGTCGGGGCTGCACTCGGCGGACGCCAGCGTGATGAAGTGGACGGTGTTCTCCCCGCCTGAGTGGGCTCGGAGAGTGGACAGCAGAAGGCGGATCGTGAAAGCGGTCCGCCTTTTTCGTGTCCGGGAGCCGGACTAGAGCGCTTCATCTTCAACCGGAAGCGCTCTAAGGCCGATTCAGCCGGCGTTAACGCCGCCGAAGCTAATGTCGGCCCATTGCCATCGGTACTGCACGCGGATTTGGGGACATCCTTGAAGAACATGCTGCGACAGCTCGCCAAACGCGCTGCCATTACCGGCGGTCTCGAGGCCGCGCGGCTGCTGCATGCCGGCGGACTGATGCGGACGGCGCGCGGGCGCGGCGCGATCTTCACGCTCCATCATATCAGGCCGAAACGGGCACGCCTGTTCGATCCCAATGCGCATCTGGAGATCACGCCCGAATTTCTCGACACAGCCATCGTCCAGCTGAAGCGCGACGGCTACCGCTTCATCGCGCTGGACACCCTGCCGTCGCATCTGGCTTCGGACAATCCCCAGCCGGCGGCCGTGTTCACGCTCGACGACGGCTATCGCAACAATCTCGACCATGCCGCGCCCGTCTTTGCCAGACATGGCGTGCCCTTCACCATCTTTGTTGCCGGCGGTTTTGCCGATCGCACCCATACGCTCTGGTGGGAAACACTTGCCGACCTGCTGGAATGGCAATCAAGCCTGACCTTCGATTTCGGCGGCGGCAACGAGACCCTTGCGCTCGGCAGCGTTGCGCAGAAGCAGGCGGCTTTCAATCGCTTCGCCGACTTCATTCATTCGACGGACGAAGCCACCGCCATCCAGCGGCTGAACGCGACCGCGCAAACACATGGCATCGATGCCTTCAAAATCACCGCAGACCTCACGCTCGATGAAGCAGGCCTTCGAAGGCTGATTGAACATCCGCTGGCGAGCCTTGGAGCCCATACGATCAGCCATCGTGCCGTGGCGCGGCTCACCGACGATGCCGCACGGTCGGAGATGGACCGCTCGGCCACGCGGGTCGAGCAGATCACAGGCCGCCGCCCGGCCGCCCTCGCCTATCCCTACGGCGATGTTCCCGCGGTTTCGCCACGTGATCACCACCTTGCCCGGGAACTCGGTTTCACCACGGCCGTCACCACGCAGCCGGGAATGCTGGCCACGGGCATCGATACGGCCGCCCTGCCGCGCATCTCGCTGAACGGCCATTTCCAGAAGGCAGGCTATGTCAGCGCGCTCGCCTCCGGCATCCCGTTCCGGCTGATGCGACGCCGCTGAGGCAAGCGCCGATCAGGGATACATCCGGACCTTGCTCCAGCTGCCCTCGGGATCGTCCCGGCGGAACTCGATGCGATCGTGCAGGCGGAAGGCGCCGTCCTTCCAGAATTCGATCGCAATCGGCCGGATGCGGAAACCGGACCAGTGCGCGGGGCGCGGGATGTCGCCGATGGCATATTTCAACGTGTATTCGGCAACGGCCTTTTCCAGCGCGAACCGGCTTTCCAGCGGCCGCGACTGTTTCGACGCCCAGGCACCGATGCGGCTGCCGCGGGCGCGGGTCTTGTAATATTCGTCCGCCTCCTGATCGCTGACGATCTCCACCGGGCCGCGCACCCGCACCTGGCGGCGCAAGGTCTTCCAGTGAAAACACATTGCCGCCTTCTTGCTGCCGAGAATTTCCTGTCCCTTGCGGCTCTCGAAATTGGTGTAGAAGACGAAACCGCGCTGGTCGAAGTCCTTCAACAGGACCATGCGCACATCCGGAAGCCCGTCAGCATCGACAGTTGCCAGTGCCAAGGCATTGGGATCGTTGATCTCTGTTGCCTGTGCCTCTTTCAACCATGTACCAAAAAGGGAAAAGGGCTCGTTCTCTTCCGTGAAGTCACCAGTTGTTAACCCAGTCTCGCTCATATTGTCATCCAATGCCGTGATGTATGGCGCGGATAGATCCCGAAGGTCCCGCCTGCCGATAAAAAATGTCAGAGCCTGCACGATGCGTCTGCGGACCTCGAAGCCGCTCTTTCAAGTCTGACAGGTACGCCGTTGCAAGACATAGCAAAGTGGATCGATGACACAAAGGTTTTATCCCGGCTGACGGGAATTGCCGCTTTGTGCCTGACCGTCTCCACATTGTCGGGATGCATGGGGGCGGGCCTCGACCTTATGGGATCGAGCAATGTCGACAGGAGCGTTGCCACCGGCTCCGTGCCGCAGATCAAGAATGACGAGGATACGTCCGACGCCATCACGGTGCGCAACGCGGTTTCCTCCGCCGACGTCAGCAAGATTGCCGGAAATCCCATTCCCTGGGCAAATTCAAGCTCCGGCAGCGCCGGCGTCATCAGCAACATCGCCGAGGAACAGGTGAACGGCACCACCTGCCGCCGCTTTACGACCACGCGCCATTCCTATCAGGGCATCGCCAAATTCGACGGCAATACCTGCCTGCTCGGCAATGGCGAATGGTATCTGACCAGTTTCGGCCCGCGCAGCTGACTGCAGCCGCTACCTGCCGTTAACCACGCTTCGACAAACACCAGGCCTCCACCCGCCGGAGTGTCATTCCAGCCCCGCGGCTAACCGTTATTTAAGCAGCAGCTTCTCATCATCGCCGCAACCGGGAATGCGGCCTTACGGCGTGATCTCCCCGATATTTCAACAGGCTGAAACGAACCGCTGGATGCGGTGCCTCAGCCCTCAAGAGCGGTGACATGCATGCGTGATCCCTATTCAGTGCTCGGCGTCAGACGCAATGCCGGGCCAGACGAGATCAAGGCCGCCTGGCGGTCCATGGCGAAAGCCGTGCATCCGGACCAGAACAAGGACGACCCGCTTGCCAGCCAGCGCTTCGCCGAAGCCGGCCGCGCCTACGAGGTGCTGAAGAACCCGAAGCTGCGCGATCGCTACGACTATGCCCGCCGCGAGGCCGAACTGCGCCGCATGGAAGAAATGAAGCGCAAGGCAAAAGGCACGGAAGAGGAAACCATCGATCCGGAAACGGCCGAAGAGATGATTTCGCGTATCTTCGGCGCCAATGAACGAGCAAAATCCCAAACCGCCCGGCCGCAGAACAGAAAACCGGCAGCCGCTGCACCGCAGGCAAAGGCCGAAGCCAAACCAGAGCCAAAGCCCGAACCAAGGGTCGAGGCAACGCCGGAACCGGAAACCAAACCGGACGTCAAAGCCGAGACGGCCGACAAGCCACCGGCCTTTGCCGTTTTCCCGCGTGCTGCGGCCCCTGCCGCCGAGCTGGTCTCGGCCATCGTCCGGCGCATTCGCGGCACGGCCAACAAAAACACTGAAAAGGTGCCGGATATCTTTTGCGACGTCACCGTTTCGGTCGAGGACATCTTCCGCCGCGAGAAAGCGACCGCGACGCTGCCGGACGGCCAGACACTGAAAGTCGCCCTGCCCGCCGGCACCACCGACGGCAGCATCGTCCGTCTCAAGGAGATGGGCTACCGCCTCAACGGCATGCAGCGCGGCGACGTCGTCGTTGCCGTGCGCATCCAAGAGGACGGCACCTTCCGCACTGACGGAACGGACTTGCGCACCACGCTCGCCATCAACATCCAGGATGCGGTGCTGGGCTGCGAAACGGTCGTGGACACCCTGACCGGGCTTGTCTCCGTGACTGTTCCGGCCTGGTCGGGCTCCGACCATGTGATCCGGCTCGAAGGCCATGGTTTGCCCACGGCCGACGGCAGACGCGGTGACCTTCTGGTGGAACTGCGGCTGATGCTGTGGGAAAAGCCGGACGAGAAGGTGACCGACCTGATGCGCAGCCTGCGCGGCGGCCTGTTCCTGTAAACATTTTGCGACAAAGCCCGTGGACGACGGCACCCTTCGTGGATACTGACCCAATATTACGGGGACTAACAGTTCCTGATCTCAGCCGCGCTTGAACCACCGGGACGGCTATGTCATAGCCATTGCTCGAAAAAATACAGAACCGACGCGACCGCTGAGCGCGCGAAGGTTCCGGCAGGTTCAACATATGCGAATTTCCGGGCCGCCGACGGCGAGCGGACGGAAGCATAGGCAGTATTGGGGGCATAACATCATGTCGCAAACATCCGGTCTGATGAAGGGGAAACGCGGCCTCATCATGGGTGTCGCAAACAACCGCTCGATCGCATGGGGTATTGCCAAGGCAATTCACGCCCAGGGCGGCGAACTGGCATTCACCTACCAGGGCGATGCCCTGAAGAAGCGCGTGGAGCCGCTGGCGCAGGAACTCGGCGCCGTGATGGCCGGCCATTGCGACGTCAGTGACGAATCCACCATCGACGCCGTGTTCGACAATCTCGAAAAGCTCTGGGGCAAGATCGACTTCATCGTGCACGCCATCGGCTTTTCCGACAAGGACGAGCTGACGGGCCGCTATGTCGATACATCGGCGGCGAACTTCGCGTTGACCATGAACATCTCCGTCTACTCCTTTACAGCCGTCGCGCGGCGTGCGGAAAAGCTGATGACGGATGGCGGCTCGATGCTGACCATGACCTATTACGGCGCCGAGAAGGTAATGCCGAACTACAACGTCATGGGCGTTGCCAAGGCGGCACTCGAAGCCAGCGTCAAGTATCTGGCGGTCGATCTCGGCCCGAAGAACATCCGCGTCAACGCGATTTCCGCTGGTCCGATCAAGACGCTGGCCGCGTCCGGCATCGGCGACTTCCGCTACATCCTCAAGTGGAACGAGTACAACGCGCCGCTGCGCCGTACCGTCACCATCGAGGAAGTCGGCGATGTCGGCCTGTACATGCTCTCCGACCTGTCGCGCTCGGTGACCGGCGAGATCCATCACGCCGACAGCGGCTATCATGTCGTCGGCATGAAAGCCGTCGATGCGCCGGATATCGCCGTTATCAAGGATTGATACGGCACGACAGAATTCCGGGGCTCCGCACCAAGGCCGGGCCCCGGCTCCCAGCGTAAAGCTTGCATATCCCTGCCCCGGAGTTGTTCCGTGCTCATTTACATGATCCGTCACGGACAGACCGACTGGAACGCGCAGATCCGCATGCAGGGGCAGAAGGATATTCCCCTCAACGATACCGGAAGACGGCAGGCGAGCGGTAATGGGCGCGCGCTTCTGGCTCTTCTCGGCCGTGACGCGGAGACTTTCGATTTCGTCGCCAGCCCGCTTCACCGCACCCGCGAAACCATGGAACTGGCGCGGGAAGCCATGGGCCTGCCCCGCTTGGGCTATCGGACGGACGACCGGCTGAAGGAAGTTTCCTTCGGCGCCTGGGAAGGCTACACGATGGCCGAACTCGAGCGCGAAATGCCGGAGCGCGTGGCCGAACGCGAATTGTCGAAATGGGACTTCATTCCGCCGGGCCCGGATGCGGAAAGCTATGAAATCCTCTCCTGGCGCGTCGGTGCCTGGCTTGCCAGCGTTTCCGCACCGACCGTCTGCGTCAGCCATGGCGGCGTCATCCGCACGCTGTTCAAGCTGTGCGGCGCGATGGACGCCGAAGAGGCAGCCCTTGGCGCCATTCCCCAGGATCGAATTTTGAAAATCGAAAACGGCGCGATCGGCTGGCTCTGAGAGCGGCTTTTGCCGAAAGCCGTAAACCGTTTGATGGCATCAAGCCGGAATGAGGCAGCACGCAATCGCGTGCTGCGGAACGCAGAATTACTGCACGACTTCCAGATCGTTGATCACACGCTTGCCGTCGACTTCCGTATAGAAAACCAGAACCTTGACGCCCTTTTTCAGGCCATCGAAATTGAATTCTTCCGGAGCCTGGTAGTTCTTGCCGTCATCCAGCGAGAGGCTCAGCTTGTCGGTGTCGACGCCGGTAATGACGGCCTCGACATCGGCACTTTCGGCATACGCGGCAAGCGGCGAAAAGAAACCGGCTGCGGTCATCAACATTGCAACGATGAAACGCATCTGTCTTGCCCTCTTCAGTGATTCACTCAAATTTATTGTGCTCATTGTTTGACCCCTGATTGTGGCAAAAATCGCCCGTTGCCGTGTCATTTAAAATTTTATCGGATTTGGAAGCAATATGGTTAATCAAATGCTGAGCGCCGTGCCCACCCCATAGCCGCGGCGCGGATTTCATAACAGGAACAGCCTCTAAAGCCAATGTTAAGACTCCGTGGCTAGCGTGGCGCCGGGGAATATGGGATGCATGACCGTTGACGAAAAACACGACAATCCGCTATCGCGCCCGGGCACTCGCCAGGCTTGCAAAGCCATCTCTTTTTCCCGCGTTCATCGCAGCCGCCGTCGTCTTTACCGGCGGCTATTTCTTCGAAGAGCAGAATCGCCATAATTTCAACAGCGAGCTGAAGAGCAACGTTCAAAACGAACTCAATCTGGTCTCCATCCGCCTGCAGAGCGAGATCAACAACAACATCACGGCGCTGCGCAGCTTTGCCAACAATCTCGCCGTCGATCCGCAGATGCCGCAAGACCAGTTCGACCTGCTGGCAACCAAGCTTCTTATCCAGAATCCGCAGATGGTGCGCGTCAGCGCGGCACCCGATGCCGTCATTCGCATGACCTTTCCGCTCAGCGGCAACGAGCGGATGATCGGCACCGACTTCAAGAGATTCCACTCCTCCAGAATAGCCGTCGACCGCGCGCAATCGAAAGCGAAGCCGATTATCGCCGGCCCGGTCAGGCTGCCGAGCGGCCGCACCGGTTTCAACCTCTTCTCGCCGGTCTTTACCAAGACCAATGAAACCGTGGCCTTCTGGGGGTTCATGGAAGCCATCATCGACGAGAAGGAAATCTACGCCAACGCGGGCCTCCTCGACGACGGCAACCAGGAAAACGAAGCGAACGACCGAACCCGGCGCGTCGATATCCAACTGGCGATCCGCGATATTTCGGTGGAAGACAGCATCCAGGATGCCTTCTTCGGCGATACCGACATTTTCGAGATGGCGCCGGTGATCCACCGGCTGGAACTTCCCGGCGGCACCTGGGAACTGGCGGCGATCCCGGTCAAGGGCTGGGCGCAGGAGCCCGCCAACAGCACCTGGCTCGAAATCACCATTGTCATCGCCGCCGTGATCATCATCATCCCGATTTTCCTCACCGGCGGGCTCGTCAACGAGCGCCAGCGCAACATCGCCACGCTGCGCGCGCGCGAACGGGAACTTCTGACCCTGTCGCACCGGCTCAACCTGGCGCTCGAATCCTCCAAGATCGGCATCTGGGAAATCGACATCGACACCCAGCGGCGCTCCTGGGACGAGCGGATGTATCATCTGCACGGCCTGTTGCCCGGCGATGGCGACCCGAGCTACGCCGAATGGCGCCGGACCGTTCATCGCGACGACATCACCGCGGCCTCGCTTACCCTGTTCAAGGCGCTCGACGAGGATCTGGAGTACCGCTCGCAGTACCGCGTCGTTACGCCGGACGGCAGCATCCGCCACGTGCGCAATGCCGGCTCCACGCATGTGGGCGCCGATGGCAAGGCCAAGATCACCGGTATCAGCTGGGACGTCAGCGACGATGTGCTGATGACGGAACAGTTGCGTGCGGCCAAAGCCGTGGCCGACGAGAAGAATGCCGAACTCGCCGAGGCCAAGGACCGGATCGAGCACAATGCACTGCATGACCCGCTGACGGGGCTTGGCAACCGGCGTATGCTCGACAAGGAACTGGAGGCGCTGTCCGGTGCCCGCAAGGACGGCCTGCAGAACATCGCCATCCTGCATATCGACCTCGACCGCTTCAAGCAGATCAACGATACGCTCGGCCATGCGGCGGGCGACGCCATGCTGGTGCATGCATCGCAGATCCTGCGCTCCAGCGTGCGCGCCGGCGACATGGTCGCCCGCATCGGCGGCGACGAATTCGTCGTGCTGGTTGCCGATCCGCCGAGCAAGGACTTCCTGTCCAGCCTGTCGGATCGCATCATCGTCCAGATGCGCCAGCCGGTGGACTATAACGGTTTCCCCTGCCGCTTCGGTGTCAGCATCGGCATTGCCGTGGCCCAGGATCTCGACCTCGACGAGCGCCAGCTTCTCGTCAATGCCGACATCGCCCTCTACCGCGCCAAGGAAAACGGCCGCAACCGCCACGAATTCTTCACCGAAGCGCTGCAGGCGGAAATCATCACCACCAAGCGCATCGCCGACGAAATTCTCGAGGGCATCGAGAAGAACCAGTTCGTCGCCTGGTACCAGCCGCAGTTCGACGCCAGCACCCTGCGCCTTTCCGGCGTCGAGGCTTTGGTCCGCTGGAATCACCCGCGCGAGGGCGTTTTGACGCCCGACAAGTTCCTTCACATCGCCGAAGAACTGAACGTCGTCGCAACGCTCGACCGGATCGTGCTCGACCGGGCCTTGATCGATGCCATGCGCTGGGCGGCGATGGACATCGACGTCCCGAAGATCTCCGTCAACGTCTCGGCCCGGCGCCTCAGCGACGATACGCTTCTGACGTCGCTGCAAGGCCTCGCCTTCACCCCCGGCCAGCTGTCCTTCGAACTGGTGGAATCGATCTTTCTCGACGAGAGCGACGATATCGTCACCGCGAATATCGAAGGTATCAAGAAACTCGGCATCGATATCGAGATCGACGATTTCGGCACCGGCCACACCTCGATCGTCAGCCTTTTGAAGATCAAGCCGAAGCGGCTGAAGATCGACCGCCAGCTGGTCGCTCCAATCCTCAAGTCCCGCAGCGAACAGGCGCTGATCCGCTCGATCATCGAAATCGGCCGGTCGCTCGGCATCGAAACGGTGGCCGAGGGCGTGGAAACCATGGCGCATGCGGAAATGCTGGCCCTGCTCGGCTGCGATCTGCTGCAGGGTTATGCCTTCGCCAAACCATTGAGCTTCGACAGGTTCGTCGCCTTCGCCAACAACGAGGCCCTGCAGCTGGCCTCCTGACCACCGGCCTGCGCAAGGCAACACACTGTTCACGCGGCAATCGCCAAATTTTGCCAGAAAGGTTTTCCCTTTCCGGCATTTTCCACTAATAGTCACGGCCGAATGAACGGCGCTCCGGGCCTTGCCCCGTGGCGCTCACGCCCCACATCCGGTTGCCTGATCCATGTCGCACAATACCTTCGGTCATCTTTTCCGTGTCACCACCTGGGGCGAAAGCCACGGGCCAGCCCTCGGCTGCGTCATCGACGGCTGCCCTCCCGGCATCCGCTTCACGCTGCCCGAGCTGCAGGCCTGGCTCGACAAGCGCAAGCCCGGCCAGTCGCGCTTCGTCACCCAGCGCCGCGAAGACGATCTGGTCAAGGTGCTCTCCGGTGTGATGCTGGACGCCGATGGCGAAACGCTGATCACCACCGGCACGCCGGTTTCGATGATGATCGAGAATACCGACCAGCGCTCGAAGGATTATTCCGAGATCGCCAAGAGCTACCGGCCGGGCCATGCCGATTACACCTACGACGTCAAATACGGCATCCGCGACTATCGCGGCGGCGGCCGCTCGTCGGCCCGCGAAACGGCGGCGCGCGTCGCAGCCGGTGGCCTTGCCCGCAAGGTCGTGCCGGGACTTCTGGTGCGGGGCGCACTGGTGCAGATCGGCAAGCACAAGATCAACCGCAACAACTGGGACTGGAACGAAGTCGGCAACAATCCGTTCTTCTGCCCCGATCCGGCGATGGTTCCCGTCTGGGAAGGCTATCTCGACAGCATCCGCAAGGCCGGCTCCTCGGTCGGCGCGGTCGTCGAAGTGATCGCCGAGGGCGTGCCGGCCGGCATCGGTGCGCCGATCTATGCCAAGCTCGATCAGGATATCGCCTCCAGCCTGATGTCGATCAACGCCGTCAAGGGTGTGGAGATCGGCAACGGTTTCGGCGCCGCCGAAATCACCGGCGAGGAAAATGCCGACGAGATGCGCATGGGCAATGACGGCAACCCGATCTTCCTGTCCAACCATGCCGGCGGCATCCTTGGCGGCATATCCACCGGCCAGCCGGTGATCGCCCGTTTCGCCATCAAGCCGACCTCCTCGATCCTGACCGAGCGCCAGTCGATCGACTCGGACGGCAAGAATGTCGATATCCGCACCAAGGGCCGCCACGACCCCTGCGTCGGCATCCGTGCCGTGCCGATCGGCGAGGCCATGCTTGCCTGCACCATTGCCGATCATTATCTGCGCGACCGGGGCCAGACCGGCCGGTTGAAATAACTCCAAGGAACACTTCCATGCCCTTTGACCAGAAGCGCGTTGCCGATGCCATCCGGGCCTTCGAGGCCGGCGAGATCGTTGTCGTCACCGATGACGACGGCCGTGAAAACGAAGGCGACCTGATCGTCGCTGCCGTCCATTGCACCCCGGAAAAGATGGCCTTCATCGTGCGCCACACATCCGGCATCGTCTGCACCCCGATGCCGAAGGAAGAGGCCAAGCGCCTCAACCTCAACGCCATGGTGGCCGAGAACGATTCCGCCCATACGACGGCCTTTACCGTGACGGTGGACTTCAAGCATGGGACGACAACCGGCATTTCGGCCGAAGACCGGACATTGACGGTCCGCAACCTTGCCAACCCCAATGTCGGCGCTGCCGATTTTACCCGCCCCGGCCATATCTTCCCGCTCGTTGCCCGCGAGGGCGGCGTGCTGATGCGGTCCGGTCATACGGAAGCGGCCGTCGATCTCTGCCGCCTTGCCAGCCTGCCGCCGATCGGCGTCATCTGCGAACTGGTCAACGACGACGGCACCGTGACCCGCGGTCCGCAGGTGACTGAATTTGCCGAAAAGCATGGATTGAAACAGGTTTCGGTCGCCGATCTCATCGCCTATCGCCAGCGCAAGGAAACGCTGATCGAGCTTGAGGCGGCGTTCGACGTCGAAACCCCCTATGGCAAAGCCAAGGCGCATGCCTATTCCCTGCCCTGGGACCCGATGCAGCATCTGGCCGTAATCTTCGGCGACATTCGCGACGGCGTCGATATCCCGGTGCGGCTGCATCTGGAAAACGTCGCCGCCGACGTGTTCGGCAAGGATCGTCAGCTCGACCCGATCATGAAACGCATGTCCGAACAAGGCCGCGGCGTCATCGTCTACCTGCGCGAAGGCTCGGTCGGCGTCGGCGTATCGACAACGGCGCGGACCGGCAAGCACGACCGCGAGGACCATAGCGAGGCCCAGGAGCGCGAAAGCGAATGGCTGGAAATCGGTCTCGGCGCCCAGATCCTGAAAGATCTCGGCATCACCTCGATCCGGCTGCTATCGTCGCGCGAACGCCACTATGTCGGCCTTGAAGGTTTTGGAATCCAGATCGCGGCGACGGATATTCTCTGAACGCGCTGTTCCTCGCGATATTCAAAGGCCACCGCGTCAACGTGACCGGTGGCCTTTCGCGTTTTGCCGATATCGGCTCGCGGCTCAACCGGCGTCGCCAAACGATCGCCTGAATAAACTACCCTCCCCGCCCGTTGGACAATCGGAAAGCAGCCCTTATCCTGCCGGGCGAATGGGCCGGCTATGCCTTCGTTCTCGCCATCGTCCTTGCCTGGTCCTTCAAGGCCGCAGTGCTTGAGCCTTTCGCCATCGCCGCGCTGATGAGCGTCTATTTCAAGGTGATCGAGGGACAGGTGCCGAACCCGGAATGGGATGCGAAGCTTTCGGATGTGTCCGCGACATTTCGGGAGATCAAGGACAAGGCTTTCGGGAAGGGAACGGTACCGGAAGCAAAATGAAAAGCCGGAATGGACTGCGATCTGAAGTCTTTACAGTACGGCAGACTCAATTGTTTTGATGTTTGCAACGCCCCATAAATGGAACCGATTTGGCTTTGGGGCAGGAACGACGAGAAAATCGGGGCATACTTGCCAAAACGATAGGCGGATGTTCGAAAATGGCCGTTTTGCAGACAACGCAGCTGACGCTCAGTCCTTGCTGCCCGAGTGACCGCGCTGATTTCATCGGCCTTGAGCTTGATCCGGAGGTCATGCGCTTTCTGAACGGCGGACACGCCGTCAATCATGAGACGGTAGGTCAAAACGCGACGTTCCTCATGCCCAGAGGAACGGAGCCCTACATTTGGACGGCGCGCCGGACAGCCAACGGTGCGTTCGTCGGGTGGTTCTGTCTGTGGCCGGAGAGTGAGGGGGTGGCCGAACTCGGATATCGCCTGCGCCGGATGGACTGGGGTCAGGGGTTGGCCTCGGAAGGGGCTTGGGCTCTTGTCAACTGGGGATTCGAAAGCGGCCAGTACGACAAGATCGTGGCGACGACGATGGCGGTGAACCACGGATCGCGCCGCGTGATGGAAAAGGCCGGTTTGAACTATGCGCGCGCAGTCGCCTTCGAAGGGCCTGATCCCATTGCGGGCAGCGAGCACGGCGAAGTCTGGTACGAGGTGCTGCGCTCCGAATGGAACGGCAGCTAACCGTCCCACCCGTCCAGAAACACCACCGTCTCGACACCGGCGAACTTCGCCACCCGCGAAAGCTCGGCTTCCAGCCGCTCCATCCGGCCGGACGATGAACGCACGCCCTTCTCCCACCAGACCCGCTTGACGTTCAGCGAACCGGTCTTGCGCTCCGCCTTCATGTCGATACGGCCGACGATGCGGTCGCCTTCGAGCAGCGGGAAGACGTAATAGCCGTATTCGCGTTTTGCTTCCGGCACGAAAATCTCGATGCGGTAGTAGAAGCCGAACAGGCGTTCGGTGCGGTTGCGGTCGCGGATCAACGGGTCGAAGGGGCTGAGCACGCGCAGCCGGGCCGGCGGATCGGCAAGATCGCCGAGATTGTCCGGGAAGCCGGTAAAGGCATAGGACAGCCGCGGCTTCTCGCCATCGGCAGGTTCGATCGTCACCTCGCAGAGTTCGTCGCGATGACCCGTTACCCAGGCCTTGGCTTCCTCCGGCGAGACGAGGTCGAAGAAGGCGGCGATTTCTCCGTGGGTGGCAAAGCCGAGCCGCGTCAGCGCCGCGCGGCAGCACCAGTCGACGAAGGCTTCGTGGCTGACATCCGGCTCGTGATGGTGGCCGGGAATGACCCGTTCGGTGAGATCGTAGACCTTCTGGAAGTTTTCCCGCCGGGCGATGGCTACCTTGCCGGTGCGCCAGAGATATTCGAGCGCGGTCTTTGACGGATGCCAGTTCCACCAGCCGCCGGATACCCGGCCCTCGAACTTGAAATCGCGCGCCATGACGGCGCCTTCGGCATGAATTTTCGCGTAGATTTCGTCGAAAGCCTCTTCGAACCCTTCTTCGCGCCATTGGCGCCAGCGCTCGAGGATGGTTTCGCCTTCGCGCCGGAAGCGGTGTTTCCAGTAGACGAAGAAGCGGCTCGGGATGATCGAGGCATCATGCGTCCAGTGCTCGAACAGGGCGCCGTCCTTTTCCAGAAGCTCGGTCAGGTGCTCGCGCCGATAGGTCTGGTTGCGCGAAAACAGGATCTGGTGATGGGCGCGCTCGACGGTCGAGATGCTGTCCACCTGGACGAAGCCGATATCGTGAATGAGATCGAGCAGGCCCTGCTTGCCGAGCGCCCGGTTGGGCGGCGCGGCCAGGCCCTGCTTGTTGAGGAAAATGCGCCGCGCATCGCGGTTTGAAACCAGAATCGCCATGGAACAATCTAGGCGCATGTTCACACTTTGTTCAAGCCCGTACCACACCCTATTTCCATCGGCAGAGAAATCGTCCTATAGAGCCCCGACATTCGAACGCGGGGGACGCGGATTGGACATACGCTTTTCCAGTGCATCGGTCAGTTTTGGCGGGCGCATGGTTCTTCAGCCACTGACGCTGACACTGACCGAGCGCCGCATCGGCATCATCGGGCTGAACGGCTCCGGCAAGACCACCTTTGCCCGGCTGATCAACGGGCTGGTCAAACCGACCACCGGCCAGGTGACCGTCAACGGGCTGGATACCGTGCGCGACGCAAGCGCGACGCTGGCGGCGGCAGGCTTCATCTTTCAAAATCCGCAGCACCAGATCATCATGCCGATCGTGCATGAGGACATCGCGTTCGGGCTGAAAAACCGTGGACTGAAGGCCGACGAAATCGAGCGCCGGACAGCTGCCGTTCTGGAGCGGTTCGGCATCCCGCATCTGGCCAAACGGCGGGTGCACGAGCTGTCGGGCGGCGAGACGCAGCTGGTCGCCATCGCCAGCGTGCTGGTCACCGGCCCCGGCATTCTCATTCTCGACGAGCCGACCAACCAGCTGGACCTGAAAAACCGCCGGTTGGTGGAAACCACCATCACCGGACTTGACGAGCACAGTATCGTCATCAGCCACGACCTGCCGCTGATCGAACAGTTCGAGCGGGTGCTTCTGTTTCACGAGGGCAGGCTTGTCGTTGACGGCCCGGCGCAGGAGGCGATCCGCGCCTATCATGCGGTGGCGGGATGCTGAACGGGCTGAATGTCGAGGGGACAACGCCGCTTCACCGGATGTCGGTGCGGATGAAGCTCGCCATCCTTTTGGTCTGCGGGCTGGCGCTCTATGCCGTTTCCTCCCTCTTCATTCTGATCCCTGCCTTCGTCATCGCCGCCCTGATCTATTTCACCACGGGCCTTGCGTTTCGCGAGGCCGTTTCCCGCCTGAAACCCATCCTTTTCACCATCCTGATCCTGCTGATCGCGACGGCCTATCTCACGTCGCTGCGCGAGGCCGCCGAAAGTTTCTTCCGGCTGATGGCGATCGTGCTGTTTGCCGGCGCGGTGACGGCGACGACGGCGACCGGCGATTTCATCGACGAGATCACCCGGCTGCTGCAGCCGCTCGATCGCCTCGGTCTCGTGCGGGCCGCCGATGTCGGGCTCGCCTTCGGGCTGGTGCTGCGCTTCGTGCCGGATATCTTCAACCACTATCAGTCGATCCGCGAAGCGCACCGGGCACGCGGACTGAAGGTCCGGCCGTTGACGATCCTTGCGCCGTTGATCATCCTGACGCTGAAGGACGCCGACACGATCGCCATGGCGATCGACGCGCGCGGCTTCCGGCGGCCGCGCGAAACGCGCATTTGATGACGGAGAGGCCTTCCGGCTTCTCAACCGTTTTTCCGGCTCCGGCCGAATGCAGGCATAAACAGCGATAGACAAAGGACTTGCCATGACCACCAGAGACCTCGTTCTCATTGCCCTCTTCACCGCGATCATCGTGGTTCTCGGCCTCATCCCCCCGGTCACGCTCGGCTTCATTCCCGTGCCGATCACGGCGCAGTCGATGGGTGTGATGCTGGCGGGCTGCATCATCGGCGCCAAGCGCGGCGCGCTCGCCTATGTGCTGCTGGTGCTGCTGGTCGTCATCGGGCTGCCGGTTCTTTCCGGCGGCCGTGGCGGTCTTGCCGTCATCCAGGGCCCGACCGGCGGCTTCGTCCTCGGCTGGATCGTTGCCACCTTCGTCACCGGCCTGATCGCCGAGCGGCTGGTCAAGGATGGCCAGAGCGAGCTCAGGCAGTTCGCCGGCTTCTTCATCGCTTCCGTCATCGGCGGCATCGGCGTGCTCTATGCCATCGGCATGCCGTGGGTGACAGCAATCACCGGCACGCCGCTTTCAGCCGTTGCGACCGGTTCTCTTGCCTTCATTCCGGGCGATGTCATCAAGGCCGTGATCGCAACGCTGGCAGCCCGCGCCGTTCTGGCCGGCTATCCGCTCTTGCCGCAGCGCGCCTGACCGCTTCGCATGACGGACCATGCCGCAGCCTGGGTGCGCGAATATGGCAGGCCGGAGGATGTGATCCGGCTCGCCAGCCTCCCGCGCCCTGCCCCCGGACCGGGAATGGTGGAGATCGCTGTCGCGCGGGCGGCGATCAATCCGTCCGATCTCATTCCGGTGACGGGTGCCTACAGCAATCGCACCGTCCTTCCCTTTGTCCCCGGCTTCGAAGGCGTCGGAACCGTCAGCCGGATCGGCGCTGATATCACCGCCCTGAAGCCCGGCGACCGCGTGCTGCCGCTTGGCGCCAGCGGTCTCTGGCAGGCTTTTCTTCTGCGCCCGGTCGAATGGTGCTTTGCCGTGCCGGACGATCTGTCGAACGAGCAGGCTGCGACCTCCTACGTCAACCCGATGACGACAGTGCGCCTGGTCGAGGCGCTGAAGGCGCATTTTGGCAGCGGCTCCCGGCTGGATGGCCGCAGGATCGCGATCACGGCGGCCGGATCGGCGATCGGCCGGATGCTGGTAAAGACACTCACGGCTGAAGGTGCACAGGTCACCGCGATCGTTCGCAGCGAGGAGACGGCCGAGAGCCTGCGCGCATTTTCCGGTATCGACATCATCATGACCGGGGGCCGATATCCCGGCAGCGATCTCGAACTCGATGCGGTGGTCGATGCCGTCGGCGGCGATATCGGTGAACAGCTGCTGCGCCGGAACGTGGCGGGAGGCGGTCTCTTCCTGCAATATGGCGCCCTGAGCGGCGTGCCGATTGCGCCTCTAGCAACGGCCGCACGGCCGGATGTGCGGTTTTCCTTCCTCTGGCTGCGGTCCTTCGTCCATGCCGCCGGCCGTGCGGCACTGGAAGCGGCACTTGCAACATGTTTCGACGGTGTTCGCGACGGCACCTTGCAAAGCGGCATCGCTGCCACCTATCCTCTGTCATGCCTCGCCCAGGCGCTTGCCCACCAGCAAGCAACCGGCCGCCGCGGCAAGGTCCTGATCGACCCGCGCTGTTGAAAACGCCGCAATTGCATGCGCTATGCCATGGACCTTGCATCCCCGAAGCCATAGGTTCCCGCCATGACCACGATCCTGTTCGAAAATCCGATCTTTCTGGAACACAAGGTTCCCGAAGGTCACCCGGAGCGGCCCGACCGGCTGAAGGCGCTCAACCTTGCGCTGGAGCATGAGCGGTTTTCGCCGCTGTCACGACTTGAGGCGCCGCAGGGCAACGAGGATCTGGTGCTGCTCGCTCACCCGGAAGAGCATCTGCGCACGGTCATGTCGGTTATCCCCGAGGAAGGCATCAACTCCTTCGAGGCCGATACGCATGCCAGCCCTGCCAGCCTGCAGGCAGCGCTGACCGGCATCGGCGGCGCGGTCGCGGCTGTCGACGCGGTCTTCTCCGGCAAGGCCGACAATGCCTTCGTCGCGTCGCGCCCGCCCGGCCACCACGCCGAGCGGAACAAGGCGATGGGCTTCTGCTTCTTCAACAACATTGCCATCGCCGCCCGCCATGCGCAGCAAAGGCACGGCGCCGAGCGCGTCGCCATCGTCGACTGGGACGTGCATCACGGCAACGGCACGCAGGATATCTTCTGGGACGATCCGTCGGTGCTGTTCTGCTCGACGCACCAGATGCCGCTTTATCCCGGCAGCGGCGCCAAGACCGAGACGGGTGCCGGCAACATCGTCAACGCCCCCTTGTCTCCCGATACCGGCAGCGACCATTTTCGCGAGGCCTTCAAGACGCGGGTGCTCAGCGCACTCGACGAATTCCGCCCGGATTTCATCCTGATTTCCGCCGGCTTCGACGCCCACCACCGCGATCCCCTGGCGCAGATCAATCTCGTCGCCGACGATTTCGACTGGGCGACCGGCAAGCTTCTGGATCTTGCCGGCAAGACCGCCAACAACCGCATCGTCAGCCTGCTCGAAGGCGGCTACGATCTCCAAGCCCTGGCCGAATCGGCCGGCACGCACATCTACCGCCTGATGAGAGGATGACCATGACAACTGCCCCCCAGATCGACGTATCCTCGCTCTCCTTCGAAAAGGCCGTCGAGGAACTGGAAGCCATCGTCTCGGCGCTGGAACGCGGCGACGTGGCGCTCGACAAATCGATCGAGATCTACGAACGCGGCGAAGCGCTGAAGAAACATTGCGAGGCGCTGCTCGGCGCCGCCGAAAACCGCATCGAAAAGATCAGGCTCGACCGGGCCGGCAAACCGCAAGGCGTGGAGCCGCTCGACGGAGAATAAATCGCGCGGAAAAGTTGTATTTCGGCTTGACAGAAATTGCGTACCGACCTTAGTTATCGTTGATTAAATTATATTTTTGACGGTATTCGGTTCGCTTCAATGGATATCAGCCTCGCTGCCAGCCCATAGGAAGATCGTGCCGGCCTAGAGGGGCAGTTGCATGGCCTATTTTTACAGCACCGCAGGCGTCGATCGTCTTGTCGGTGGCAACGAGGATGATTTTTTCTTTTTCTGGTCCGGCTATATGAGCAAAACCGATAAGGTCGATGGCGGCGGCGGTAAGAACGCGCTCGCGCTTGTCAATGACATTGGCTACACTTGGTCCGTTTCCAGTGCCAACTGGCCCACCTTTTCCAAAGTCAGAGGTATCGCCCTGCTCTCGGACCCTTACAATGGGTCAAGTGCTGCCGGATTCAAGCTCACTTTCGATAACAACGTCTTCAAGACAAACACAGTTTCCCGCTTCACAATCGATGCCTCCGCTATTGGCCTCGATGAAGCGAGCTTGCAGCTCAATGCATCTGCGGTCACCAATATGTCGTTCGATATTTATGGATCCACGGGATACATTTTTGAAAGCGGCAGGGAAGAGGAGAGCTACGATCAGCTGCGGACCGGCGCCAAGAACGACAGATTCATCTACTACGCCAACTCGTTAATAAACGACGGGATCGACGGTGGAGCGGGAACCGACACCATCGTGCTTGTTGGGGCAGGCCGCACGACGACCAAGAACGGTCGCGACAAAACCGACCCCAACGGCTTCACCACGCTTACGAATGTCAAAAATGTCGAAAACATCCTGATCACGGATCTGCTCGCAGGACAATCTCGCACGATCGATTTCGGCTATAGCGGTTGGTACAAGGGCCGCAACGCGATCAAGATCACGACAGATAGCAACTATGGCTCGGAAAATGCTGCGGCCGCCGTCAATGGGAAGCTGATCGTCGATGGATCGAGTTTGAAGTCTCAAGATAGCATCCTCAACGTCACGGGCGGCAACGCGGGGGACATCCTGATCGGTGGAGCGGCCAATGACCGTCTATCCGGTGGCAAGGGAAATGACATACTGGTTGGTGGAAACGGGGACGATTGGCTTTCCGGTGGGCTAGGAAATGACGTGTTCATCGGCGACACCAGCCTGTTTGCAGGTGATTATACAATCAAGTCGATGTTCCATGGCAAACCCGGTAGCGACAGGATGTTCGGTGGCGAGGGAAACGACACCTTTATTGTCTCGGCCTACTATTGGAGTCCCGGTCGCAGTAAAGATTTGATCTCAGGAGGGGCTGGCACTGATACCATCCAGCTTTTGGGACGTGAAATTCCGAAAGGCGTTCTTGATTCCGCCACGATATCCAGCATCGAAATCGTCGACCTCAGCGACAGCAATGTTGCTTTTGAAGTCAGCCAGAATTTCTTGAAAAACAACCACGATGCAAACGGTCGGCTGCTGATCAGAAACCGCGAGGGAAGCCTGGGTGGGACGGTGACAGTTGACGCCTCAAACCTGACGGATGCCAAATACTCGGTGCACATTGCCGTCCGCTCGCCCGGCAAGGAATTTCTGACCGGAGGCATGGGCAACGATATTTTCGACTTTTCGCGTGTCAACAACAAGACTTTGGAAAGCGGGCTGAACGCGAGCGATACCATCATCGGCGGTGGCGGTATCGATACGATCCTTGTCTCGGAAGGACGAAACACCACTCTTGGCCCGAAGATCACCGGCATCGAAAAATTGAAGGTCGTCAGCAAGTCCGACAGCGGCGATAAAACCAGTATCATCATCGGGACCACCGAAGCGCTATCCATCGATGGCAGAAAGCTTGATGCCAACGACACCCTGATCGCTCAAGGATACTTCAAGGACCCCAAAACAGGGAAGGTCACCGAAGCCAAGGCTTCATTGCTGATCACCGGCGGCGACGGCGATGATATCCTGACCGGCGGTCGGGCAAACGATCGGTTACGCGGCGGCGATGGCGACGACATACTGACAGGAAACAAGGGTGCCGACAGGCTGACAGGCGGTAGCGGTGCTGATCATTTCGTCTTCGGAAATATCTCTGAATCGCCAAACACAGCGGCGGGGCGAGACCTCATCACAGACTTCAACCAGAAGGACGGCGACAAGATACACTTCCTGCATGAAGGCTCGGCCTATTCCTTTATCGGATCTGGCACTTTCCACGGCAAAGCGGGAGAGGTCCGCAGCGTCGTTTCCGGCAACAACACCTATGTGCAACTCGATTCGAACGGTGATGGTGTCGCCGATCTCGGTATCGGGCTTTTAGGTAAAATCAGCCTCACACAGAGCGATTTCATACTATAGTCTCCGTGGCCAATAGCGGTTCAGGAGACCACCCATGTCCTTCTTTCCCGGAAACGACCCCGAAGCCGGCGATGCGCCGGCGTGCGATGCGATCGAGCATCTGATCATTCCGCGCACCAGCGATATCGGCAATCTGCAGGTACGCCGGGCGTTGCCGACGGCCAAGCGGCGGCTGGTCGGGCCGTTCATCTTCTTTGACCGCATGGGCCCGGCGCTTCTGAAGGCCGGCCAGGCGCTGGACGTGCGGCCGCATCCGCATATCGGGCTTTCGACCGTCACCTATCTGTTCGACGGCGAAATCAAGCATCGCGACAGTCTCGGCACCGAGATGGTCATCGCGCCGGGAGACCTCAACCTGATGACGGCGGGGCGCGGTATCGTGCATTCGGAACGCTCGCCGGAAAATCTGCGCGGCAAACCGCAGTCGATTTCCGGGTTGCAGACCTGGCTGGCGCTGCCGGACCAATATGAGGAAATCGCCCCGATCTTCGCCCATACCGAAAAGCGCGACCTGCCCTCCTTCAACACGGACGGACTGGAAGGCCGCGTCGTCATCGGCCAGTTCGAAGGCATGACATCGCCGGTCTCGGTGTTTTCGGACACGATCTATGTCGACCTGAGGATCGAACCGGGAAAGAGCGCGCCATTCGCAGCCGAGTGGGAAGAACGCGCGCTCTATATCCTCGAGGGCGAGGCGATCATCGCCGGGGATCATTTTGCCAGCAACCAGCTGCTGGTGTTGCGGGCCGGCGATCCGATCACGATCACGGCCGGTCCGATGGGCTGTCATATCATGCTGTTCGGCGGCGCGGCCCTCGGTTCAGCCCGGCATATCTGGTGGAATTTCGTTTCCTCATCCAAGGAACGAATCGAACAGGCCAAGGAAGAATGGCGCACCGGCCGGTTCGACATCGTGCCGGGGGACACGGAAGAGTTTATCCCTTTGCCGGAACGGTAATATTCGGTAAACTCCCGGTCTGCGCCGCAAGAAAACCCGCTTTTGCAATCCATAACGATTGTGTTTAAAGACGCGGGTCCCAGCGGACACCCACACTTGCAATCGGGGCTTGTTCAGAGCCACGAGAACGAAGGCCTTTCAGCGTGACACAACTGCCAGTCAATCCCATGCCGGCGACCCCTCTTCTCGATCAGGTAACCTATCCCGACGATTTGAAGAGAATCGACGACAAGGATCTGCCACAACTGGCAGCGGAACTTCGCACCGAGATGATCGACGCGGTGTCGCGCACCGGCGGGCATCTGGGCGCGGGGCTCGGCGTCGTCGAACTGACGATCGCCATCCACAAGGTTTTCAACACGCCGCATGACCGGTTGATCTTCGACGTCGGCCACCAGTGTTATCCGCACAAGATCCTGACCGGCCGCCGCGACCGCATCCGCACGCTGCGCCAGGAAAACGGCCTCTCCGGCTTCACCCGCCGGGCCGAAAGCGAATACGACCCCTTCGGCGCCGCCCATTCCTCGACCTCGATTTCGGCCGGCCTCGGCATGGCCGTCGCCGCCGATCTTGCCGGCGAACACCGCAATGTCATTTCCGTCATCGGCGATGGCGCCATGTCGGCCGGCATGGCCTATGAGGCGCTGAACAATGCCGGCGCGCTCGACGCCCGGCTGATCGTCATCCTCAACGACAACGACATGTCGATCGCCCGGCCGACCGGCGCGATGAGCGCCTATCTGGCGCGTCTGGCCTCCGGCCGCACCTATATGGGCTTCCGCGAACTCGGCAAGAAACTGACGGCCTATCTCGGCAAGTCGGTGGACCGGGCGATCACCCGCGCCGTCGAACATGCGCGCGGCTACGTCACCGGCGGCACGCTGTTCGAGGAAATGGGCTTCTACCATATCGGCCCGATCGACGGCCATTCCTTCGATCACCTTCTGCCGGTGCTGCGCAATGTGCGCGACAATTCCAAGGGCCCGGTGCTGATCCATGTGGTGACGCAAAAGGGCAAGGGCTATCCGCCGGCCGAAGCTGCCGCCGACAAATATCACGGCGTCAACACCTTCGACGTCATCACCGGCGCGCAGGCAAAAGCCAAGCCGAATGCGCCGGCCTATACATCGGTCTTTGCCGAAGCGCTGACGCAGGAAGCCGGTTACGATGACAAGATCGTTGCCGTCACCGCCGCCATGCCGTCCGGCACCGGCCTCGACAAGTTCGCGCTCGCCCACCCGTCCCGCTGCTTCGATGTCGGCATTGCCGAGCAGCACGCGGTGACCTTCGCGGCGGGCCTTGCCTCGGAAGGCTACAAGCCCTTCTGCGCGCTCTATTCAACCTTCCTGCAGCGCGGCTACGACCAGGTGGTGCACGACGTTGCGATCCAGGGGCTGCCCGTGCGTTTCCCGATCGACCGCGCCGGTCTTGTCGGTGCAGACGGGCCGACGCATGCCGGTTCGTTCGACACGACCTATCTTGCCACCCTGCCCGGCTTCGTCGTCATGGCGGCAGCCGACGAGGCGGAACTCAAGCATATGGTGCGCACCGCCGCTGCCTATGACAATGGCCCGATCTCCTTCCGCTATCCGCGCGGCGAAGGCATCGGCGTCGAAATGCCCGAGCGCGGCCAGATCCTTGAGATCGGCAAGGGCCGGGTGATGAAACAGGGTTCGAAGGTGGCGCTGCTGTCCTTCGGCACGCGTCTGGCCGATTGCCTGCTTGCCGCCGAAGACCTCGATGCCGCAGGCCTTTCGACCACCGTCGTCGATGCCCGTTTCGCCAAGCCGCTCGATCACGACCTGATCCGCCAGCTGGCCCGGCATCACGAGGTGCTGATCACCATCGAGGAAGGCGCTGTCGGCGGTTTCGGCAGCCATGTCATGCAGTTCCTTGCCCATGAGGGCCTGCTCGACAACGGCCTGAAGATCCGCCCGCTGGTTCTTCCCGATATCTGGATGGAACAGGCCAAGCCCGAGGCCATGTATGTCAAAGCCGGTCTCGACCGCGCCGGCATCGTCTCGACGGTGTTCAGGACATTGGGTCAAAAGGAAGTGGGCATCGGCACGAGCGTGGCTGGTTAGGACAACCGACGCCCGCAAGGCTCGGCACTTTCCCGGCATGATCATTTGACGCTCAAGGTGCGGACATGGCGGCTGCCGGCGTGGTGGCGGACGGCCTTGTGAGAACCTTGCTGCTTTTGCGGCTCTCAAGGACCCAACCGACCGCCAGCTGCAACGCACAGCCACCGGCAAGCAGCAGCAACTGCCGCCAAAGCGGCGTTCCGGGGCTCAGTTTCATCAGCACCATCGTCCCGAAGGACAGCAGAATGCCGGCGGAGAAAACCGGAAGGCTGTGACGGCCGGCGATGCAGAGCAGCCGCAGGCCGGGGTGATCGGCGGCCGTTTTGACAGCCGGTATATTCCAGGCGAGATACAGGATCGCCAATACATTGATGATCCGCAACGGGCCGCCATTGGTCTTGGAAGCCAGCTGGTGATGAAGATCGCCAAACGGCGAATGCATGAAACCCAGATATATCGCCAGATTGACGGGGATCGCGATCGCAGCAAAAAGCGCGGCCGCGACGAAGACCGGCCGCTTGTAGGGCAGAACAATCCGGTCCTGCCGGATGCGCACGCCAAGACACAGCCCGATCACGAAAATGAATTGCCACGACAGCGGGTCGAAATACCAGACATGTCCTTCGAGGGCGGCATTCGGAAGATTGATATGGCCGAGCCCCGCGACGAACCAGACGAGGCAGGAAAGCCCCAGAAGAACGCCCTTCGACCGGTCGTGCAGCACAAGGGCAAACGGAACCAGAAGAAGCAGCACGACATACATCGGCAGAATATCGAGATTGCCGGGCATATAGCCGAGAGACAAGGCCTGAAGCCCGTGCCGAAACGGAGTCCTCCAGAAATCCGCCATATCGACGGCCGATGCCGGCTGACTGAGGATGCCCAGAACGGCCGCCGATACCGCAGCCATGATCGCAAAGAGCGTGAGATGAACGAGATAGAGGCGGAACGCCCGCTTCCAGGGACGCTGCAGCTGCAGCCCGGCATCGGGACGATAGTAGGCGAGAGCCGAGGACATGCCGGCCAGCAGCACGAAGATTTCCGAGGCGTCGGAAAAACCGCGCGCATGCTGGAACGTCGCCGAAAACGTGAATTCCGCATGGCCAATGAAGATCAACAGAAGCGACAGACCTCTCAAAAGGTCAATTCTGTTCTCCCGCTGGCCGCGCATCGCTGATCCCCAAGGTCGCCGTGACCGCGACATGCGCGATCAGGATATCCATAGGACAAAATCGCTACTCTCCCGCTGCCGTCACCGGTACAATTTTAGCAATCCATCATTTTCGTCTCGTCGCAATACGCCAGCCCCCCGGAAAGCCGGATACGCCGATATCAGGCGGCGCGGCGGGGTGCGTGGAATGCCGCCGTGCCGGCGCCGTTGCCGAGCACGAACCGGGAAATCAGCTCCCGCAGGCGGCTTGCCTCGTTGGCCAGCGTCGCGCTGGCGGCATTGGTCTCTTCCACCATGGCGGCGTTCTGCTGCGTCACCTGGTCCATCTGGTTGACCGCCGTATTGACTTCGGCGAGACCGACCGACTGTTCGCGCGCCGAGGTGGCGATCGCGTCCATATGCTGGTTGATGGTCACCACATGGGTCTCGATGGCTTTCAGCACCTCGCCGGTTTCGCGCACCAGCTTGACGCCGCCCTCGACCTCGACGCTCGAATTGCGGATCAGGTCCTTGATTTCCTTGGCGGCCTTGGCCGAGCGCTGGGCCAGCTCGCGCACTTCCTGGGCGACAACGGCGAACCCCTTGCCGGCATCGCCAGCACGGGCGGCTTCAACCCCGGCATTCAGTGCCAGCAGGTTGGTCTGGAAGGCGATCTCGTCGATGACGCCGATGATATTGGCGATCTGGCTGGACGATTCCTCGATGCGGCGCATGGCATCGACCGCATTGGCGACGACAGCGCCGGATTTGGCAGCGCTGGCATTGGCCTGCACCGCGACGTCACGGGCCTCATCGGCCCGCTTGGAGGAGTTGGAGACATTGACGGTGATCTGGTCGAGCGCTGCCGCGGTTTCTTCCAGCGAAGCCGCCTGCTGCTCGGTGCGCCGGGACAGGTCGTCCGAACTCTGGCTGATCTCGCGCGTGCCGCTGTCGATCGAGCCCGCTGCTTCAGAGACGGCAGCGAGCGTTTCCGCCAACTGGGCGACGGAGCGGTTGAAATCCTGACGCAGGACTTCGAAATCGCCGGCGAAGGGTTCGGTCAGCTGAAACCCGAGATCGCCGGAGGCAAGCCGCTTCAGACCATTGCCGAGGCTGGACGTTGCCTGCAGCATGGCATCGCGTTCGCGCGCCTTTTCCGCATCGCTGAGGCGGCGGCCGGTTTCGGCATCGCTGCGCATCTGTTCGGCTTCACCGGTGATCCTGAGATTTTCGAGCGCCGCCTGCTTGAAGACGAGCACGGCCTGCGCCATGCGGCCAACTTCGTCGGTGCGGTCGAGCGCGGGAACGGCGATGTCGTGATCGCCACCGGCCAGGCGGCCCATCGCGCCGGTCATATCGACGATCGGGCGAACGATGCCGCGCGACAGGGCCCAGGCCAGCAGGGCGGCGACCAGCGTTGCAGCAAGGCCACCGATTATCAGCGTCAGGCGAACGGCGCTGATCGAGGCAGCCTGCTCGGCCGTCTGCAGCTCAGACCACGCAGCCGCATCGGCCTTGATCTTGGCGGCCACGCCGCGGAACGTATCGAGCTGGCCCTTGGAGAGATTACGGCCGATCTCGATGATCTCGGCCAGAGGCTTGTCGGCGGTGCGGGCGGCCTCGATCTGGGGACGGGCCAGTTCGTTGTACCAGACATCGGCGGCGGCCTGCATGGCGTCAAGCTGCCTGGAAATCTCAGGCTCGGCCGCGGCCAGAGCCTTGGCATCGGCAATGGCCTTGACCATGCGCTCGCGGTTGACGGCCACGTCGCCATAGGTGCTGTCGCTGCGCAGGAGGAGGAAGCCGCGCTGATTGACTGCCTGCTCGAGCATGCCCTGCATCGCATCGTCGATCAGCACGGTCAGCCGCTGCGAGGCATTCTGCCGGGCGGAGGCGTCGACCGAGAGATTGGCCTTGGAGAGAACGATGCCGGACACGGCCAGAAAGATCAGAATGAGACCGGCGAAGGTGAAGCCGAGCTTGCGGTTCAGGGAGAGTTTTTTCAACATCGCGAAAGATCCTTCGGCGGGCAGCGCCACGGCAAGCAGAGATTGGCGATCGACGCCGCGCGAACGAACGGACGACTAGCTTCAATATCGGGGGAAATCATCGGGGCCGGCAAAAAGACCATTACCATCATGGCCGATCTTGATAGGCTTTGCCCGCTGAGGAAACCTGCATCGTTTGGCTTAATATTCGTTTAAGTTTGCTGTGATGCGCCAGGAGACTTGCAACAGAGTTCGCAACACGCCATGAGACCCCATGTCAAACGAACCTAAAACAACCGTCCGCCTCGATCAGCTGCTTTTGAACCTGGGGCTCGTCGCCAGCCGTTCGCGCGCCCGCGATGCGATCCAGCGTGGCACCGTCACCGTCAACGGCCGCGTCGTCGTCAAGGCGAGCTCCACCTTTCCCGAGGACGTGACGATCGCCATCGACGATCCGGTCCAGGCCTATGTCTCGCGCGCGGCGCTGAAACTGAAGGCGGGCCTCGAACATTTCAAGCTGTCGCCCGCGGGGTTGGACTGTCTGGATATCGGTGCCTCGACCGGCGGCTTTACC
This sequence comes from Pararhizobium polonicum, assembly GCF_001687365.1. GTDB lineage: Bacteria > Pseudomonadota > Alphaproteobacteria > Rhizobiales > Rhizobiaceae > Pararhizobium > Pararhizobium polonicum. The sequence goes on along the minus strand of NZ_LGLV01000017.1, from coordinate 91,223 downwards.
GAAATCCTGCTGCACAATGACGCCGCGCACGTCATCTCCGTCGATGTCGGCCACGGCCAGTTCCATCCGCGTCTGGAGGCCGATCCGCGCGTCACCAACATCGAGGGGCTGAATGCCCGTGTGCTGGACGAGGATCATCTCGACGGTCATGCCATCTCCTTCATCGTGTCCGACGTTTCCTTCATCTCGTTGAAGCTGGCTCTGCCGCCGGCGCTCGACCTCGCCGAGCCCGGCGCCCATTGCATCCTGCTCGTCAAACCGCAGTTCGAAGCCGGACGCGAGGCGATCAGCAAGGCGGGCCTGCTCAAGGATCCCGAAAGCGCGCCCGCGGTCGCTGCCGAACTGGAGCGCTGGCTCATCGAGGATATGGGCTGGACGAGCCTCGGCCTCATCCCCTCGCCCATTTCCGGCGGTGACGGCAATGAGGAATATCTGCTGGCCGGCCGCAAGCCGCTGGACGACGACGCCCCGTTGGATGAAGACGCATGAGCACCGAGACGCTGACCATCGAGAAGATCGGCCAATCCGGCGACGGCATCACCCGTGGCCCGTTCGGGCCGGTCTATGTGTCCTTCACCCTGCCCGGCGAAACCGTGGCGCTGGCCGTCAACAAGGACAAGGGCACGGTGATGTCGATGTCCGAGATCTCGCCCGAGCGTGTCGCACCGAAATGCCGGCATTTCGGGCCTGAAGGCGAAAACGGCACCTGCGGCGGCTGCAGCCTGCAGCATGCCAGCGACAGCCTCTATCAGGACTTCAAGCGGCAGCTGGTTCTCGACGCGCTGAAATCGAAGGCGCTACAAGTAGATGTCGCGCCGCTGGTGCTTGCTCATCCCGGCGAGCGGCGGCGCACCGTGTTTACCGCACGGCGCACCGAAAAAGAGCTGCTGCTCGGCTACAACCAGCCTGAGACCCATCACATCGTCTCGATATCGGAATGTCCCATCGCAAGCCCCGGCATCGTGTCGCGGCTTGCCACCATCCGGACGGTCGCGGAGGCAATGGCGGTCAATGCCGAACCCTTCCGCATCACGGTGCTCGAAACCCTCTCCGGCCTCGATCTATCCTTCGAGGGCATCAAGGCGATGGACGACCGGCAGCGCCGCATGGCGATCGAAACCGTTCTGCGCCAGAAGAGCGTTGCCCGTCTCAGCCTCAATGGCGAGATCCTGGTCGAGCCGATCAAGCCCGTTCTCGATTTCGGCGGTGTATCGGTTTCGCCGCCGCCCGGCAGCTTTACCCAGGCGACCAAGCCCGCGGAAGAAGCGATGTCCGAGCTGGTGCTGGCGCATCTCGGCAAGGCCAAGCGCGTCATCGACCTCTTTGCCGGCTCCGGCACGTTTTCGCTGCGCATGGCCCGCAAGGCCCGTGTCCATGCCGTCGAAAGCGAAGACAAGCCGCTGAAGGCGCTGGATTTCGCCGCGCGCAACACGCAAGGGTTAAAGCCGGTGACGGTGGAAAAACGCGATCTCTTCCGCCGGCCGATGATGGCTTCGGAACTGAAGGTCTACGACGCCATCGTCTTCGACCCGCCGCGCGCCGGCGCCGAAGCCCAGACGAAGGAAATGGCCCGCTCCGGCGTGAAGAAGATCGTTGCCGTCTCCTGCAATCCGGTGACGCTGGTGCGCGACCTGCGCATTCTCGTCGACGCAGGCTACCGCATCACCTCCGTCACTCCGATCGACCAGTTCCTGTGGTCCTCGCATGTGGAAGTTGTGGCGACGCTGGAGAAGTAGAGGGCTGAAAACATCAGAGCGGACGTCAGGATGGCGATACGGACGACGGCGTGTCGATGGATGCCGTAGGCCAGATGCGGCGGCATTCATCCCTGAAGAAACCGATCGCCTCAAGGGCCGTTTCATTTTTCATCTGCACGGCATCCGAAGCGCGCCGGAGTTCGTCCAGATCGCAAAGGCGATTGACGACCCAGACCGCCCGTTTTTCGATGTCCGCGCCGTAAGCCCGGTCCACCTTTGCAAGCGCCGTATTCGGTATATTGCCGAAACCTTTGATGAGCATGCCGATGTCGAGCGCATCGCGATAATTCACCGCGGGATCCATACAGCGATCGGCATTGGCAAGCAGCTTTTCAGCGAACATATCCGCGGGAGCAAGGATCGGCACCCCAAGCTCCTGATCGAGAAAACCATCGATCTCAATACGCCCTTCCCGCACAATCTCGAACTTTATGGGTTGGCCGTTGTAACGAAGGAGCGCCCTGATTCCATATTGATCGGCTTTGACCTCCCGGAGGCTTTCGACCTTCGACGAAAAAAGCGCCCCGATGCCATCGCTCATTGCCGCCATGCGCAGCCTGCGGTACCCGTCGATATCCGAACACAGGAAATCGATATCCATCGATTGCCGGTATTCACCCAATTTGAGAACGATTGCGGTTCCACCGCCAAACCAGCATTTGTTGTCCAGCAGAAAACCGCGATTCATCGCTCCGAGCATTTCGGAAATGATTTGATGTTCGGCACGGGCAAATTTGAGCATGGCGTCCTGCGGTGCGTTTGAACCATGATGCAGGATCGTCCGGCCAAGGAGAAGGCGGTCAGGAAAAAAGAATGTGGCCCGCGCCGAACTGGCTCGTCAGGTTCTCGATCAACTGCTTTTCTTCAACCGTCAGATGCGCGGTATCGACGAAGCGCCAATTGCGCTCATAGAGGGCAAAGGCTTCTTCGGGTGGAATCGGGCACGTGACGTCGCGATTCCAGGCAAGCAGACGCAACTCGGGGAAATCGGCCGGAACAATTCTGTTTACGAGTACCGTGCTCATCATGCCCTCAATATATGGCCGCCGGTCGTCCATATCAACAATTCAAGCACGGGTTCCCCCCGACGGTGATCCTCTCGCACGGTCGTACTGCAAATAGTGTTCCCCTCGAAGCTCGCGTTTCGAGGGGAATATACAAGCAGATCGTGTTTTTATGCCGCGCGACGCCCATACGCCGGCTGCCTCGCCGCTGGCTCGCCGATGTTGAACTGGGCGAGCAGATCGTTGAGGGCCGCGGCTTCCGAGGCGAGGCCGTGACTGGCGGCCGTTTGTTCCTCGACCATGGCGGCGTTCTGCTGGGTGCTCTGGTCCATGGTGTTGACCGCCGCGTTGATCTCCTGAAGACCGGTCGACTGTTCGCGGGTGGAGGTCACGATCGCACCGATATGGGTGTTGATCTCCTGGACCTCCGAGACGATCGTCTGCAGCGACTGGCCGGTTTCGCCGACGAGCGCCACGCCGGCGCGCACCTGATCGCCCGAGGTGGTGATCAGCGCCTTGATCTCCTTGGCGGCATTGGCCGAGCGCTGGGCCAGTTCACGCACTTCCTGGGCAACGACGGCAAAGCCCTTGCCGGCGTCCCCGGCCCGGGCCGCCTCGACGCCGGCGTTGAGCGCCAGCAGGTTGGTCTGGAAGGCGATATCGTCGATGACGCCGATGATATTGCTGATCTCGCCGGAGGATTTCTCGATGCCCTGCATGGCGTTGACCGCATTGCGCACGACTTCGCCGGACTTTTCGGCACCGGCGCGGGTCCGGGCGACCAGCTGGCCGACCTCTTCGGCACGGCGGGCGCTGTCCTTGACCGTCGTGGTGATCTGTTCGAGTGCGGCGGCGGTTTCCTCGACGGAGGCGGCCTGCTGTTCGGTCCGGCGGGCGAGGTCGTCGGCGGCATGAAGAATTTCGCCGGCACCGGCGTCGATGGCACGGGCGTTGGCCCCGACGGCCTCAAGTGCATGGTGCAGCTTGGCGACGGAGTTGTTGAAGTCGGCGCGCAAACGGTCGAGATGGGCCACAAAGGGGATGGAGATACGGTAGCCGAGATCGCCATCGGCAAGACGGCCGAGACCGGTCGCCAGCGCTTCGACGGCCTGCTGGATATCGGCAGTTTCCTTCGCCTTCAGGGTTTCGCGTTCGTGGCGCTCCTGCTCCGACAGCGAACGTCCGCTTTCGGCTTCACTTTCGAGACGCGCCCGTTCGATGGCATTGGCGCGGAAGACGGCGACGGCAGCGGCCATCGAGCCGATCTGGTCGCGGCGCTCCTGGCCGGGAATTTCGGCCTTCAGGTCGCCGGCAGCCAGCCGTTCCATGGCACCGGTCATATCGGTTACCGGGCGGATGACGAGACGGCTGAGCAGGGTTGCAAGGAAGGCGATCATCACGCCGACGGCCAGAAGCGTGGCGATGGTGGCGGCGATCCGGAACTGACCGATGGCGGAATAGGCGACATCGGCGTCGACGGCGAAACCGACATACCATTCGACCGACGGAAGGCCTGCGACCGGCAGGAAGCTGACCAGCATCGGCTTGCCGTCAAGTTCGGTCTGCATAACCGCAGAACCGATCGACGGTGTCGAGGCCGGAAAGGCATCGGCAAGTGTCTTGCTGACGAGCTTGGCATCCGGATGGACGAGAATCTGGCCGGACTTGTTGACGAGGAAGGCAAAGCCTTCGCCGCCCACATCAACGGACTTGATCATATCGACGAGGGTTTTGAGCGAGAAATCACTGCCGGCGATGCCGATCAGCTTGCCATCACGCTTGACCGGAACGGCCGCGGTAATGGTGAGATTGCCGCTCGATGCGTCGACATAGGGGTCGGTGAGAACGCCGGTATCGGCCTTGACGGCCTGCTGATACCACGGGCGCTGACGCGGGTCATAATCGGCCGGCAGCGGCAGATCCGGCCAGCTGGTAAATTTGCCGCTCTCGTCGCCGACATAGGTGCTGATGAACTCCTTGACGAGAACGTCGTTCTTGAGCGCACCTTCGAGGGCGGCCTGATCGGTGGCATTGCCTGCGGCATTCGCGGCCATGGCGGTCAGCGTGACGCGGCCGTTCAGCCAGTTGGCAACGCTCTGGGCGGCCTGCTTGCCGGAGGAGGAAATATTCTCCTCGACGGCGCGTGTCGTCGCCTCATGCTGGAGACTGTCGATGTAAAAGGAAAAGCCGGCAAAGGCGGCAACAACGACGAAGGACGCAGCGGCAAGGATGCGCGTCATCAGGTTCGATCTTTTGGACAAGGCAGAGTTCCCTATTGCGGCGCGGCTTCTGCGGCCGGGCGGAGGCTCGATCTGGTCCGCAAACGGGATCGGCGGCCGGGCGCAGGACCGTTCCAGAATGCGGGAATGAGGAACATGCCACGGCGGGCTAAGACGGCACGCCTCATGCGGGCCCGTCAGGAACCGGGCACGCCGGGCCTGTGACAGGCCGAACCATATCGGCGCGCAATTAAGGCAGGGTTAAAATTTCATCACCGGAAAGCCTACGATTTTAAGGGTTTTCCGTCTATTCCGCCGCCTGTTTCAGGGCTGAAAGCAAGGCCGGTTTCTTCAATCCCCAGACGGTCGCCAGATGCATGGACGAGGATATCCCGGCATCCAGCATGAACGGGCCGGGCGTGTCGGCCTTTGCCCGCGATGCAGGCCTCGGCTTCAACGGCGTCCCGTGTCCCATGCCCTCGACCAGATAGAGCTCGACCGCGATCCTCCCCGAGGCATCCTTCCAGACACGGCGGATATGGCCATCCACCTCGCTCTCAGTGAAAGCCCCGCTTTCGAGACCGTGCACATCAAGCCATTGCTGCAGCAGTGCGTCGGCGTTGGAAATCGAGACCGTGTGATCCCTGGTGCCGTGCCAGATGGAGACCGCCGGAAAATCGCGCTTCACCGGCGATGCGGCGCGCACGAGATCGCCCCATTCCTGCGAGGTGCGCTGCGGCGCGGCCTTCATGGCGGCCAAAGCCCGGTGAACGTCGCGCGCGGCGCCGTAGGGCAACCCGGCAATGATGCCGCCGGCGCGGAAGACGTCGGGATAGGTTGCCAGCATCGCCGATGCCATCGCGCCGCCGGCCGAAAGGCCGGTCACGAACACGCGCTTGCGGTCGATACCGTGCGTTGCCGCCATCTTGGCGACCATCTGGCGGATCGAGATCACCTCGCCACGATCGCGCGTGACGTTGCTGGGGCGAAACCAGTTGAAACAGAGATTGGCGTTGTTGGAGCGCTTCTGCTCGGCATAGACGACGGCAAAGCCGCGCTCGCGTGCCAGGGTCGACCAGCCGCTGCCGCGATCATAGGCTTCCGCCGTCTGATGGCAGCCATGCAGCACCACGACGAGCGGCGATTTCTTCGGCAGGTCGGCCGGGACATATCGCAGCATGCGCAGACGGCCGGGATTGCTGCCGAAACTCGCCACCTCCTCAAGCCTGCTGCCGACTTTCGGCTTGATGGCCGCTGGCGCCTGCGCGGCGGACGCGACAGCCTTGCGGGTGACTTTGACGGCTTTCAGCAGTGTCTTTTCCCAGCGCCGGTGCTGCCGGAGCATATCGGAGAGGGAAAACTTGAAATGCGACCGCATGGACGAATCCTTGGTTTGCCGGCATGCTCCCGATGCCGCGTTCCTCCACGCAACTGCTGGCAATATGGGGCGCAGCCTGCCATCCGGCAAGGCGGAGCGCTTACAAACTCCTGGCACCGGCCGCTTTGCCGGCGTCAGCGGCGCATGAAAGCTTCGAAAGCAGCGCGCGCTTCCGCGCTTTTCAATTGCGCGGCAAAGTGCCTTGCCTCCTCATCGATGCGCGCCAGAACGTCGGAACGGTCGCCGCGGATCAGCTGGCGGGCGATGCGCAGGGCTTCCGGCGGCTTTTTGGCGAGATTGGCGGCCAGCGCCAGCACCTCCTCCTCGATCGCTTCGGCACCGGCGATCTTCCAGATCAGACCGGCCTGCTGCGCCTCATCGGCGGTGAAGGCTTCGCCGGCGGCCAGAAGCGCAAAAGCCCGCTGGTGACCGGCAATGCGGGGAACGAGCAGGCTGGAGGCCGCCTCCGGCACCAGCGCCAGATCGACGAAGGGCGTCTTGAACACCGAGCGCGCCGAGGCGATCGTCAGGTCGCAATGAAGGTGGATGGTAGTGCCGATACCGATCGCCAGGCCATCGACTCCGGAAACGATCGGCTTGGCCGCCCCGGCCAGCGCGCGCAGGAAATCGAGCACCTCCTGCCCCATCGTCCCGCCCATGGCAAAGGCCATGAAATCGGCCATGTCGTTGCCGGCCGAAAAGCAGCCCTCGGTTCCCAGAAAGACCGTGACGCGAACGGCATCGTCGGTTCCGGCAACGGTGAGCGCATTGGCCATCTTGGCGTACATCGCCCGGGTGATGGCATTCTTCTTGGCCGGCCGGTTGAAGCGGATGACCTGAACGCCCGGATAGGCTTCGGGCCGCTCGATCAGAACGTCGTCGGTCATGATAGTCTCCTTCAGGCCAAAGCGATGCGGGCGGCGGCAAGGCTTGCCGCGCCGTTGACGATGCGGTCCTTCAGCGTCGCCGTCTCGGATATCAGGTTTTCGGCGGCAAAGCGGCAGAGCGCGATACGAGCATCGCGGCCGCCATCGCCCGCGTCCGCCAGCCCGCCCCTGGCGAGATAAACGCCGGTCAGCGTCAGGCCGAACAGCCGCTGATAGGCGGTCGCACCGGCAAGGGCTTCGGCGGTCTTACCTTCGGCGAGCCGGGCAAGCAGCCACTCCGTTGCCTCTTCCAGATCGGCGAGCGCGTCCTCAAGCCGGCGGCCGGTCTCGCCGAAACCGGCAAGATTTGACGCGCCGACCTCTTCGGCAACAGCCTTCAGTTCGGCGATAAAGCCGCGCACATGGCCACCGTCCGACAAAGGCAGCTTGCGGGTGACAAGATCGATTGCCTGGATGCCATTGGTGCCTTCATAAATCGGCGCGATGCGGGCATCCCGCAGATAACGCGCGGCTCCGGTTTCCTCGATGAAACCCATGCCGCCGTGAACCTGGATACCCATGGAGGCGACATCGACGCCGACATCGGTGCCGAAGGATTTGGCGATCGGCGTCAGGAGGCTGGAGCGCTCCTGCCAATAGCGTGCGGCATCACCTTCAGCGACATGCGCCCGGTCGACCGCGCGGGCGCAGGCGAAGGTGATGGCGCGCGCACCTTGCGTCACCGCCTTCATGGTGAGCAGCGTGCGGGCGATATCCGGATGCTCGATGATCGGGCTCATGCCCGCACCCTTCCAGCCCGGCGCCTTGCCCTGGGTGCGTTCGCGGGCATAATTCAGGGCGTGCTGGGTGGCTGCTTCGGCGATCGCGACGCCTTGCGTGCCGACGGCGAGACGGGCGTTGTTCATCATCGTGAACATGCAATTGAGGCCCTTGTTTTCCTCCCCGACGAGATAGCCGACAGCACCCTTTTCGTCGCCGAACCGGCCGTCGCCATAGACCATGGTGCAGGTCGGCGAGGCATGGATACCGAGCTTGTGTTCAATCGAATGGCAGAACAGATCGTTGCGGGCACCGAGCGAGCCATCGTCGTTGACGAGGAATTTCGGCACCAGGAACAGCGAGATGCCGCGCGTGCCTTCCGGCGCTCCGGCAAGGCGGGCCAGCACCAGATGGACGATGTTGTCGGTCAGGTCGTGCTCACCCCAGGTGATGAAGATCTTCTGGCCGAAGATGCGGTAGGTACCGTCGTCGCGGCGTTCGGCGCGGGTCTTCAGCACGCCGAGGTCCGAGCCGGCATGCGGCTCGGTGAGGTTCATCGTGCCGGTCCATTCGCCGGAGATCATTCTGGCGAGGAACACCGATTTCAGGGCGTCGGAGCCATGCTTTTCCAGCGCGTCGACGGCGCCCATCGTCAGCATCGGCGCCAGGGCAAAGGCCATGGAACCCGCATTCCAGAGTTCCATCGCGGCGATATGCAGCATATGCGGCAGGGCCTGGCCGCCGAACTCTTCCGGCGCCGTCAGGCTGTTCCAGCCGCCCGCCGCCCAGGCATGATAGAGATCCCGCCATCCGTCCGGCGATCTGACAGTGCCGTCGGTCAGCGTCGAGCCCTGTCTGTCGCCGATATCGGCGAGCGGCGCGACCTCATCGGTGGCGAAACGGCCCGCTTCACCGACGATCGCATCGACGAGATCGTCGTCGAGATCACCGAAAATGCCATTGGCGAGGTCCTCGCCCAGACCGGCCACATGCTTGAGCGTGAACAGGATCTCGTCCACCGGCGCCTTGTACATATCGTCTCCTCCCGCAGTCACATGACAACATTGCCGCCTACCAGTCCAGCAATGGCTCATTCGTTGACCGAGAAATTATTGATTTTTACGTAAACGTCAATATTCGATTGCGCGAGGACGTTATTGCGGCTTGCGGGCAGCGCTGTAACAAAACTGTCATGAAACCCGAATACAGCGAAGTCTGGCCTCCTCCCGGAACCATGCCACATGAATCTGATCTCGACTGAAATACCGGGGCTCGTCTGGGCCTATCGTTTCCTGCCGGGCGAAAGCCGCTGTACGCGGATCGCCGCCGATTCGTCGATCGACGCGCTGCTGGAGGGCGAAGGCTGGGTCTGGCTGCATCTGGCCTTGAGCGACGCGCGCACCCCAGCTCTCATCGAACGCATCGCCACCCTGCCGCAAGCAGCGCTTTCGACACTGGTCAGCCATGATACGCAGGCCGCCGTGACCATCTCCGACGACATGGTCTATGGCACGCTGGTCGATTTCGAGCGCACCTTCGACGCGGAAACGAAAACCATCGGCTGGCTGCATTTCGCCGTTACCGAAAAGATCATCATCACCACGCGGCTGCATCCGCTGCGCAGCATCGACCGTGTCAAAGCCGCCGTCGAGAAGAATGCCCGCTGCGCCCGGCCGATCGACCTGTTCGAAATGATGGTCGTCGAGTTCCAGCGCACGCTGATCAGCCTGGTGCTCGAACTGACCGAGGAATTGAACGTCATCGAGGACGACGTCTATGGCGAGGCCGGCCACAATCACCAGCCGCGCCTGGCGCCGCTGAGACGAACCGCCGTGCGGCTGCACCGGCATCTGCGCACGCTGCTGGCGCTGTTGCGGCGAGCCGCAACGTCGGAGGAGGACGAGGTGCCCCCAGGCTTCATCGATGTGGCCGAACGCATGTCGGACCGGCTGGAAGCGGTCGATCGCGATGTCTTCGCGCTGCAGGAGCGGGCGCGCCTCCTGCATGAAGAGATCGACAGCAAGCTCTCCTCCGAGACCAACCGCCATCTCTACATCCTGTCGCTGATGACGGCCTTCCTTCTGCCGCCGACGCTGGTCACCGGCTTTTTCGGCATGAACACCAGCAGCCTGCCGCTTGCAGAGGGCGTTCATGGCACACTGATCGCCGGGCTGTTCATCCTGCTGTCGATGGGACTGGCCTGGACGATCCTGAAACGGATCGGCATTCTCTGAACGCATGAAAACGGCCGGAGACAGAATCTCCGACCGTACATCAGCGTTCAAAGCTGCTGATATCAATAGGGTGAAACACACGCGCGGCGGGGGCCATAGTTCGGCTGGTACGAATTGTCGTAGGCGCGGTAGCTGCGATAGCGGTTTGCGCACCATTCGACATGGCTGCCGCCGTAGCGGGGGGCCGGACGATCAGCCATTGCACCACCGATGATGGCACCGGCTGCGAATGCTCCCAGCGGGAACCACATGCCGTTATGCTGACGATAGCCGTGGCGGCGTTCACGATAGCCACGATGGCCATTGTAAAAGGCCTCGTTGCCGCGGCGGTTGAAGCCGTGGCGGCGGCGCCAGTCGTCATTGCCACGCTGGCGATACTGGACATTGTCCACATCGCTCACGCGCTCGGCCTTCACCGGCACGGGAATTTGCACGAAGGCCTGCGACGGCGTGAAAGACGTTGCCAGCAGGACCGCCGACAGCGCCAGCGGCGCCAGCTTCAATCCAAAAACACCCATGTGTTCCTCCATTCGTTTATTCTCGACACGATTGTCTTGTCACGGAAACGGTCCATGGTTTCTTTTGTTCCATGAACCACCCTAGATAATCACGCCTGCAAGATTCGCGAAAGACGTGTCATATCAAACATCGGTGAAAGCCCTGTTGGAGCAATCCCGGGTCTTATACCAAGTCTCGATGATAGGGACCCATAAGGACCTATCATCGAGACTTGGTCTTAATCCTCGGTTAACCCTCTTTCCGCACCCTCTTGCGATGGAAACGCGCCGGAAGATCCGCTGGGGCAAGTTTTTCCGCCTCGCCGGTCTCCTCGGCGCCGGGCTGTTTTCAGGCGCAGCCCTGGTTCCGGACAGCACATCGGCGCGCGATCTGATGCCGTGGAAATTGCCGGATCACGCGCTGGTCATCGATGCCTACGAGTTGAACATCATCGACTGGGACGCGATGCTGAAGGACAGGCGGATCGCCGGCTTCATCTCCAAGGCGTCCGACGGCCTGCCGGAAAGCTTTGCCTGCACCGGCGATCATCGTGGCGACACGGTCGGCCACTGCAAGACCATGTGGCGCAAATATGCCGTCAGCCGCGAACTCTACCAGACCCGCCGCCTCGTCGCCCGGGCCAACGGCCTTCTCTGGGGCGCCTATCACCTGGCCCGGCCCGGCAATCCGATCGATCAGGCCAACCATTTCCTCGATTATGCCGCGCCCCGCGACGACGAGCTGATGGTGCTCGATGTCGAGGGCATCGACGCGGAGAAATACATGTCTCTGGAGGATGCGGCCATTTTCGCCGGCCATATCAAGACCCGCACCGGCCGCTATCCGATGCTCTACACCAACCACGTCACCGCCACCTACATCGCCGCCAACCGCGCCCGCTTCCCCATCCTGTCGCGCCTGCCGCTCTGGTATGCCCGCTACAAGCCGGGAATCCGCAATGTCTTTCCGATGGGAAACTGGGATAGCTACACGCTCTGGCAATTCTCCGCCGCGCCCAACTGCGGCAGGCGCCGCTGTCCCTATCGCGTTGCCGGGACGCTGAACGACATCGATGTCAATGTCGCTGCGATGAATGCCAAGGCGCTCAGGGCCATCTGGGCAAACGGAGAGCTGCTGCCGGAAAAGCCGCTGCTGATCGCCACCGGCAGGGGCAGCATTTCGGCAGGCGCAGGCATCGATGTGGATCTGATGATGACCGGATCGATCCGCAAGCCATCGGGCGCTCTGGCGCTCCAGTAGATCTTGCCGGTCGCATCGCCGCCGCCAGCACCGGTTCGCCGCGTTACCATGCATTTACCACGGCTGCCGAAATGTTGTCCCGGAACGGGACCTGTTCATCCCTTTGCCGTATGACCACCCGGACCAAAGCCATTCCTGCACATGATGGGCAGATGACCAAAAAGATTGTGATCAGCAGCAACCGCGCCACGCCGGTATCGGTGCTTGAAGCCGGCAGCATATTCGTCCTCGACAAGGGGGTGACGCTGAGCACATCCGCGACGGCCATTCTGGCAACCGGGACGGCGACGGCGCGCAATTTCTATATCAACGGCACGGTGATTTCGGCCTCCGGCTACGCGTTTCAATTCGGCGCGGCCTCGGTCGCCGGCAGCAGGAGCCAGTTCGTCGTCAGCAGCTCGGCCAAGGTTTCCGGCAAGGATTATGGTCTCAGGATCGATAGCGGCGGCCTGGACCTGATCAATGACGGCACCATCGAAACGCGGCTCACGGCGATCACGGTCACGGGCAAGGCGACACATCTCGTCAATACCGGACTGATCGAATCCTCTGCCGGTATCGGTGTATCGGTTTCCGGCGGCAATGCCGTCGTCACCAATCACGGCACCACCCACGCGGCGGCCAACGCGGTGCAACTGTCCGGCAGCGCCGCGCTTTTCACCAACAATGGCGAGCTGCGTTCGGACAAGGCGTCTGCCATCGTTTCCAGCGGCAAGGCCGCGATACTGACCAATCATGGCACGGCGATCGCCTATGGCACGGCCATCGCCTCCTCCGGGGCTAATGCGACGATCACCAATGACGGCGCCGTCACCTCGAGCCATGCAACGGCGATCCGGGCAACGGGCGACGCGGCCATCGTCACCAACAGCGGCACGATCACGGCAGCGAAGGATGCGATCGTCCTGACAGGCGACGACGGCAAGGTCACCAATAACGGGCTGATCAAATCCGCAGCCTATGCGATCTCGGTTTCGGCCGACGGCGCCATCATTACCAACAACAGGACGATCACGGCCGGCGGCGGCGTCAAGCTGGCCGGAACAGACGGGACGGTGACCAATTACGGCACCATTACCGGCACGGCTTCCGCCGCAACCATCGATTTTTCCGCCGCCGTCAAGGCCAGCCTGCACAATAGTGGCCTGATCAAATCCACCGGTACCGCCTTTCTCGGCGGGAGCAGCGCCGATTCGGTCTTCAACAGCGGCACCATCACCGGGGCGATCACGCTTGGCGGTGGCAACGATTATTTCGACGGCACCGGCGGCAAGGTCAACGGCACCGTCTATGGCGGCAGCGGCAACGATGTCTACGTGATCAGCGATGCCGCGATCAAACTGTCGGAATCCGCCGGCGGCGGAACCGACCTCGTCAAGACGACGGTTTCCTTCACGCTCGGGGCAAATTTCGAGAACCTGACGCTGAATGGCACGGCGGCCATCAATGCCACCGGCAACGCGCTTGCCAACCAGCTGCACGGCAACAGCGGCAAGAACATCATCGACGGCAAAGCCGGTAACGACATCATCTGGGGGCATGCCGGCGACGATATCCTGACCGGCGGCGCCGGTGCCGACCAGTTCGTCTTCGCGACGAAGGACGGCAAGGATATCATCACCGATTTCATGCCGACCGGCGCCAGCCACGACATCCTCGATCTCACCGGCCTTGCCAGCATCACCGACTATACCGATCTCAAGCTGCATCACATGAGCCAGGTCGGCAGCGATGTGCTGATCGACGGGCTGAACGGCGACAGCATTCTGCTGAAGGGCGTGAAGATGGCGGCGCTCGATGCGGGTGATTTTCTGTTTTGACGGTGCTGTGGCGCCGGGTGCCGTCTCTTCGGTATAACCGGCAGATCAGCCACCGCTTCGGGTTGCTCCGAAAGAATCAGTTTCGCGTAAGTTGCAAGTCCTAATATAAGAACGCAACCGGCCCGGAGGGCGTGACGATGCGTACCACAGATATGACCTACGAACTTCTGAAAGCCTCGAAGATGAGCGCGGAACGCGGCAACAGAAAAATGCTCGTGTTCCTGATCGAAATGGCACTGCTGGAGGCAGAGTTGTCCTTATCAACCGGCCTCGACACCAAACGCCCCCATCCGGCCCGCATTCCTCAGATCCCCCGATCGGGATCGACCAGGATCGCCATCCGGAACACGTGACATCGCGGGTTTGCGACGATGCGAGGGGCAAGACAACCTGCCCCTCGCATACAAGCATCACGCCTCGATCTGCACATCGCCGATCGGCCGCGAACAGCAGGCCAGGATGTAGCCTTCGTCGATCTCGTCGTCGAGAATGCCACCATTGTGGTTCATCTCGACCTCGCCGGACACCTTCATGACACGGCAGGTGCCGCAAAGGCCGCCTTCGCAGGCCGCACCGATGCGCACGCCGGCAGAACGAGCCGTCTGCAGGATGGTCTGGCCGGGCTGACACTTGGCTTCCTTGCCGGCCATGGTGAAGGTCACGGTCGAGACGGCGGCGGCATCCACCTCCCCGGCTCCGGCACGAATGGCAAGTTCCTCAGCGGCAGGGGCTGCAGCTGGCTGGAAGCTTTCCTCGTGGTAGCGGTTCATGTCGAAGCCGACGCTTTCCAGCATCGACTTGACGCCGCGCATGAACGGCTCCGGACCACAGCAGAAGACAGTGCGGTCGCGGAAGTCCGGCGCCAGCAGGGCCAGCTTCGAGGTCTCGATGCGGCCGCGCAGGCCGTGCCAGCCGTGGCGCGGCGCATGGGTCTCGACGATGAAGCCGAGGTTGAGCCTCGGCATCTGGGCGGCGAGGTTTTCCAGTTCGGCGCGGAACAGAAGATCGTCCGGCTGGCGGGCGCAGGACAGGAACGTGACATCCGTCTGCGGCGCGCAATCGGCCATCCAGCGGGTCATCGACATCATCGGGGTGATGCCGGAACCGGCCGAGATGAACAGGTATTTTTCGCCCGGATGACGCACGAACGAGAAATCGCCGAGCGGACCGAACGCCTTGAGCTTCATGCCCGGTTTCAGATGGTTAAACATCCAGCGGGTGCCGATGCTGGCAGCCTGTGCCTTGACGGTAACCGCGATCGAGAATGGCCGCGACGGTGTCGAGGACAGGGTGTAGGTGCGCATGACCGGATCGTCCGGCGTTACCGGCAGTTCGAGCGTGACGAACTGGCCCGGCAGATAGCGGAACCAGCTGTCCTTGTCGGCCTTGAAGCCGAAGGTCATCACATCCGGCGCTTCGGCAGTCACGGAAATGCATTCCAGCAGTTGCTGCCGGTCGTTGAACGGCTGCAACTCGTCGAAATGCCGGAAGGATGAAGCAATCGTCATATCAGGCGACCCGAACCAGAGGGGTGGACATGGAACGGCCCTGCAGGCGGTCGGCCATGAAATTGGTGTACCATTCGACGAACTGCATCACGCCGCCTTCGTGCTCCGGCGAATAGGGGCCGGGCTGGTAGGCGGGCGAGCGGATGCCAAAGGCATTTTCCTCGACGATCTGGCGGTCCTGGTCGTTGGTCTCGGTCCAGACATGCGTCAGTTCGTCGATGGTGTAATCGACGCCTTCGACCGCATCCTTGTGCACCAGCCACTTGGTCGTGACCTGCGTCAGTTCCGGACCGAGCGGCAGCACGCGGAAGGTGATGGCGTGATCGGCCAGCACGTGGTTCCAGGTGCTGGGATAATGGAACAGCAGCAGTGTGCCGATATGGCTCTGGCTGACATCATCCGACAACTGGCGCTTGACGGCGCGCTTGCCCGACATGGTGTAGCTCTCGGCATCCTCGATCAGCGGCATGCGGGCAACGCGGAACTGGCCCTTCGGATCGATTTTGAATTCGCTCGGCAGGCCGGTGGCCTCGCAGCGGGCCCAGTGTTCGGCGATGACCGGGTCGTCCTTGGCGCCCTGCACGCCGGTTGCCGACGGGGCTTCCGGATAGGTGCGGCAGAGTTCCGGGTGGTTGGCGGCGCAGTGGTAGCACTCGCGGTTGTTTTCCCAGACGAGCTTCCAGTTGCCCTTCTCGATGATCGTGCTTTCGAAAGCGACCTTGGTGTCCTTCAGATTGTGCGGCATGACATAGGACGAGACCATGTCGCGCACCGGCTGGAAATCCATCGCCTCTTCGGCGAGGCAGATGAAGATGTAGCCGCCGATGGTTTCGCAATGGATCGGCTTCAGACCATGCTGGTTCTTGTCGAAATCCTCGCCCATCTGGCGGGCAAACAAAAGCTTGCCGTCAAGCTCGTAGGTCCACTGGTGATAGGGACAGACAAGCTTGGCCGACGAGCCCTTGGCTCCGGCGCAGACGCGCGAACCGCGATGGCGGCAGGAATTGTGCAAGGCCCGCACAGTGCCGGTGCGGTCGCGAACGACGACGACCGGATATTCGCCGACCTGGACGGTGAAATAATTGCCGGATTTCGGGATTTCGCAATCATGGCCGATGAACAGCCAGTCCTTGTACCAGATCTCTTCCATATCGAGCTTGTAGAGATCGGGATCGGTATAGAAGGCCTGCTCGAGGCTGTGCGTCTCGCGACGGTTCTTCAATTTGCGAAGGACTTCACTGCGGAGATCCATGGTCGTTTCCTTGTGCTCGCCAACTTTTTTGAAGTTGCTGCGGGCAGGAAAGGAACCGCCACCGCGCCGGGAGTGCGCGTGGTATACAGGTTCTCCTTCCGGCTGCCCGCCGCAACCCAGACATCAATTTCGCCACAAGGCTGGTTTCCGGGCTTTGGAGCCGTCCTTGCGGACTATCCCGGCGCCTTCCCGGATTTCTCCAGTGGCCTTTTGCCGAGGTTTCGCTCCACCACCGTTGCGGGGGCAGCGCCGGATTTCGACCGGCTTCCCAATTCTCCGCCCTCCCTAAAAGGCGGCACCCTGAGTATCGCTATCTAAACCTGCGGCATGGCCGGACAGCTGCCGATTAGCGACATCCGATTCCAGAATGACGACACGATCCAAGTTGCTTCGCGACGTCGAAGGAGTGGCTATTTTATAAGCAGAAACAACGGCTTTTCCTGATTTTTCGGCAGATGGCGTCTTTTCCGCCACAGACCGGCAGATTCTGGGCATGCGCCGTCTCTTTGCGACATCTTTCGGCACCGCTCACGCGACCGCCGCAAGCCTCACGCCATGACATAACGCTAATGTCCGGAAAGATTGCGTTAACCCTGACACTGTAGCTTCTTCTTATTCAAGCGTTTCCGCCCCGGAGTGTTCTCACGCATTCCGCCGCTATCCTGGTACAGGCCGATGTCAAACCTTCGATATTTCGACGCCGCAGCCGCCAAGAAGCCGGCGCCATTGCCGAAGGTGGCCGTTCATACCGAGTTTCTGCGCACAGGACGGATCAACCGGAATCAACAGATGTGGAGCGCCGAGGAAAAGCGCTACCTGACGCACCAGGACGTGGCCGTGCGTACCGGCCGCAAGCTTGAGGCCGCCGCAACGGTGACCCATGGCCGGATCAACGGCTTCCACCGTTCGATCCGCTTTCCCAAGCTGTTTTTTCACCGCACGCTCGCCGACAGCCCGCATCTCGGCTATTGCCACGTGACGGCGGCGCACACGAAATTCGCCCAGTTCGACGATGTCCGGTGGTCGTTCTACATCGCCAATTTCTTTTCCGACATCGGTGACGACGAGCATTTCTTCGAGAAGATCAAGCTCGGCTATTCGCGGATGTATTTCGCGGTGGCAACAGAGGTGGACGCAGACGCCGGCAAGCTGACGGTCAACCGTGCCATCCACGAAAACGGCCTTTTGTTCCGCACCCGCGACCCCAAGGAAGCCCTGAAGAACGTGCTCCTGCTCGGCGCGCGCAATGAGCAGCTGCGCAAGATCATCAACAGCCTCTGAAGACCCCGGCAGTCCGGATTGATTGCTTGTCGATCAGCTGGTCCCGCCCGACCGGTAGTTCGTTTTCGAATGCACTTGGCAATATCCCGCCGGGACCTGTAAAGGAAACCGCAGAGCGCCTGCCCTGCCTTATCCCGGACGGCGCGTGGATGTTTGGAAGCCGCATGACCCTCATCATCGACACACGGACCGAACCGGATCGCGCCCTGGCGCTGGCCTGCGAGACGCTCGGACAGGGCCTGCCGGTCGCCATTCCGACAGAGACGGTCTATGGGCTGGCAGCGGACGCGACGAACCCCGACGCCATCAGCCGTATCTATGAAATGAAGGGCCGCCCGCGCTTCAACCCGCTGATCTGCCATGTCTCCGATTTCGCCATGGCGGAAGCCTATGTCAGCTTCGATCCCCTGTCGCGGCAGCTGGCCGAAGCCTTCTGGCCGGGTCCACTGACGTTGATCCTGCCGATCAAGCCGGACAGCACGGTTCATCCGCTGGCTTCCGCCGGCCTCGACACGCTCGGCATCCGCATGCCGGACGGTTTTTCGCGCGCCGTCATCCAGCGCTACGGCAAGCCGCTGGCAGCTCCCAGCGCCAATACGTCCGGCAAGATCAGCCCCACCAGCGCCGCGCATGTCGAGGCTGATCTCGGCGGCAAGCTGGCGCTGATCCTTGATGCCGGTCCGGCCGAAATCGGGCTGGAATCAACCATCCTCAAGGTGGAGGACGGCGAGATCCGGCTCTTGCGGCCGGGCGGCCTCGATGTCGCCGATATCGAGGCGCTGACCGGGAAAACCGTGTTGCGGCCGGAGACTGCGGGCGCCGTGATCGAGGCGCCGGGCATGCTCGCCTCGCACTATGCGCCGGGAGCAACGGTGCGGCTGAACGCTGAAGATGTGAAGGCTGGCGAAGCGCTGATCCGGTTTGGCGGAGCGAAGCTGCCGGGCGAGGGAAATGCTATCGTGGTTCTCGATCTCAGCCCGACCGGCGATCTGCGCGAGGCTGCCGCCAATCTGTTTGCCTATATGAAAGAAGCCGATGCCTCGGGTGCCGCAACCATTGCATTCGGCCCTATCCCCAATGAGGGGCTCGGCGAAGCGATCATCGATCGGATCGAACGCGCGGCAGCGCCAAGGGACTAAAGCATGACCAACACCCTCCCCACCGCCGATCTCATCACCCGCTTTACCGAAATCGTCGGCAGCCGCAATGCGCTGACCGATGAGGCCGACATTGCCCCCTATCTCATCGAATCGCGCGGCCTCTACAAAGGCAACGCGCCGCTGGTGCTGAAGCCCGGCAGCGTCGAAGAAGTCTCGCAAATCCTCAAGCTCGCCACTGAGACCGGGGCCGCGATCGTACCGCAGGGGGGCAATACCGGCCATGTCGCGGGACAAATCCCGCGCACGGGTGCGGCCGATATCGTGCTGTCGCTGGAACGGCTGAACCGTATCCGCGATATCGATCCGGTCGGCAATGTCATTGTGGCCGATGCCGGCTGCATCCTTGCCGATATCCAGAAGGCGGCGGAGGAACACGACCGGCTGTTTCCGCTATCGCTCGGCTCGGAGGGCTCGTGCCGGATCGGCGGCAATCTTTCCACCAATGCCGGCGGTACGGCGGTGCTGGCCTATGGCAATATGCGGCAATTGTGCCTGGGTCTGGAAGTCGTGCTGCCGACCGGCGAGATCTGGGACGGGCTGCGGCGGCTGAAGAAGGACAATACCGGCTACGACCTGCGCGACCTGTTCATCGGTGCGGAAGGCACGCTCGGCGTCATCACCGGCGCCGTTCTGAAGCTGTTTCCGCAGCCGCGCGGCCATCAGGTCGCCTTTGCCGGCCTGAAAAGCGTTGCCGATGCGCTCACCCTGTTCGACAAGGCGTCGAGCCTTTGCGGCCCGGCGCTGACCGGCTTCGAACTGATGCCGCGCCTCGGCGTCGAGTTCACGGCAAAACACATTCCGGGCGTCCGCGATCCGATGGATACGGTGCATGCCTGGTACGCGCTGATCGACATCTCGACCTCGGATTCGGCTGAAAGCGCCGAACGGATGATGCAGACCCTGCTCGAAACGGAAATATCCAGCGGTCTCGTCGAAAACGCCGTGGTGGCTGCCAACGAGGCGCAGCGCAAGAGCCTCTGGCACATGCGCGAAAGCATGTCGCCGGCGCAGAAGCCGGAGGGCGGATCGATCAAGCACGATGTCTCGGTGCCGGTCTCCAGCATTCCGGCTTTCATGGCCGAGGCCGATGCCGCGGTGATGAAGGCCATTCCCGGCGCCCGCATCTGCTCGTTCGGCCATATGGGCGACGGCAATATCCATTACAACATCTCGCAGCCGATCGGCGCCGACAAGGACCAGTTCATCGGCCGCTGGCGCGAGATGAATGCGATCGTCCACGGCATCGTGCTCGCCTATAACGGCTCGATCTCGGCCGAGCACGGCATCGGTCAACTGAAGCGCGACGAACTGGCCGACGTGCGCTCGCCGATCGAGATCGACCTGATGCAGCGGATCAAGCACGCCTTCGACCCCGCCGGGATCATGAACCCCGGCAAGGTGCTCAAGGCCTCCTGAAACGGACAGCCTCCGTCAGTAGCCGCCAAGGCGCAGCTGTGAAAGACTGAACAGGGTATCGGCGCTGATGCTGCCGCCACCGCCCGACAGGATGATCTCGGCGCCGGAAATATCGACATTGTTGTCGACATCGTAAAGCGCAGCGAAACGGACGAGCAGCTTTTCCAGTTTTTCCGGATCGTGCAGGTCCTGGATATCCAGCACGCGGTTGATATAGGCATATTGCACGTCGACGTCGGCATTCGACATCGCTTCGGGGATGCTGAACGTCGTCTGGATGACCTGCAGCAGCGCGCTGTCGGCCAGAAGATCGTAGGCCGTACTGATGCCCGATGCCTGGCGCCGGAAATAGAGCGCGAGGCGGACGCCGGCATTGTCGTCGCCCTTCTGCTCCTCCATCGTCTGGTTGAGGTAGAGATTTTCGGTCTCCAGCAGACCGCGCTTGGTCTGTATGCCCTGGGTCGGGCGCGCGACGTTGCCGGTACTGTCAAAATTGTAGGAGGAGACCATCTCCTTGAAGAGCGTCGTGTTCGGCTCGGTATTGATGAAACTGTTCGGATCGTTGAAATCGGATTCGAACATCTGGCGGACATAGTCCGTCGTGAATTTCTCCGGATCGAGGCCGGAGGCGACGAGCATGAAATCGACCAGGCGCCGGTTGGACAACAGGCCGTCGAGCGTTTTGATCTTGCCGATCTCGGTGGTGTAGTATTTCGATTCCTCCGTCGCCTTGGTCTTGTCTTCCTCGGTGCCGAACCGGCTCTTCTCGATGACATAGGACTTGGCGGTGTTGAGGATTTCGGATTCGGACTGGGCCATGATCGGCACGCCAAGCGATCCGTCGGCATTGAAATTATAGGCCTTCGCCAGCTGGACGTAGCGGTCGTCCTTCAGGGTATAGACATAGCTTTTCGGATCGGTGAGATCGCTGGTCAGCACCTTCTTCAATTTGCGCGCCGTGTCGCCTTCGTCCTGAAGACCGACCGCCGTCAGCGCCAGTTTCATGATTTTACTGTCGGCGAGCAGACCGTCGACATCCGACACCACGGCGATCAACGTCTTGTAGGAACTGATCAGGGCTTCGTCGGCGGCGTCATCGACGTCGTTATAACGGTTTGTCCAATAGGCGTCGGTAACTCTCGTCTGTTCGGCTGTCTGCGCGGTATCGCCGTCGGCCAGCGTTCCGTCCGTCTGGAAATTGAAGGCGGCGGCGAGCTCCTTGTAAGCCGCATTGTAAGCGGTACCGCCTTCGGTATTGGCATAGCTGGCGGGGTCGCTGAGATCGCTGGTGAGGATTTTCTCCATCACCGAACTCGACAGGCTGGTCGGCAGGCCGTAGGCGATGCGGAGATAGGCAAACATCCGGTTGTTGCCGAGGATATCGCTGACCTTGGTGACGCTCTGGATCGCCGAATCGTAATAAATCGTGTTGAGCTGTGCTGCGGACGAGGAAAGCCGCGGCTGCATGAAAATATAGTTCTCGTTGACCCACGACTTCTGCGCATCCGACATCGGTACGTCGCCGGCGGCCAGCGTTCCATCGACCTGAAAGTTAAAGGCGGCCGCAAGCGGCGTATAGTCCGGCGCGTTGGTGATCGACGCCTGATACTGGGCAATCTGCTTGCTGGCCGCGCTGTTGCTGTTGGCCAGATCCTCCGGCGTGGCTGTAGCCTGGATGTTGGCAATCCTGTCCAGAAAATCCTGCTTATAGGCCGCAGCCGACGCATTCACATAGCTGTTCGGATCGTCGACGTCGCTGGTGAGGACATTCTTGAAATGCTCATAGGACATGGTGCCGGCATTGGAGCCGAAACCGAACGCTGTCAGCACGTAATTCTTAAGCTTGCTGTTTCCCCAGATCTGGTCGACGTTGGTGACGGTGTCGATCACTGCGTTAAAATAACGCGTATCCTCTTTGACTGCGTCATCCTGATTGGCGATGCTCTGGCCGTAGAGGCCGATCAGCGCATCTTCCTGTGCCTCGCTTTGAACCACTTCGGTCGACTGCGAAAAACTGAACGCCATCGCGAAATTGCGGTAGCGATCGTCGGTCAGCTTGTTGGCATAGCTATTGTCGTCGCTGAGGTCGCTTTCCAGAACCTTGCGCATGAAGGCCTTGGCATAGGTCATGTCTTCCAGGCCATGCGCCTTCATGGCGTAGGCATAGAGCCGGTAGTCGTCGAGGAACTCGTCGATCGAGGTGACGTTGCCGATATTGGCCTTGTAATACTCGGTTTCGCGGGTGACCATCGCCTGCTGCGACGTGCGCTGAAGGCTCGTCTTCATGTCGCGGGTGATGAGATTGTAGTCGATATATGTCGAAACCATTGCCGCTCTGCCGATCGCCTGAAACTGTTGGCGGGACAGCGTCTCCTTGGACGCAACCCCACACCCTGCGGTCATAACCGCCGGTAGTATTCCCGTTCAGCCTTGCGCGTGGCTTTTCCTGAGCGCCGGCGGGCGGCTGCGCCGGGGCACTTCGAATGCGGTGCTTTTCCTTCACATTTGAGAAACCCTGCCGCGTCGGTTTTTGCTAACCATCAGGAAATGCAAAGTTTTTTAACCGCGATTTTTAAGTGGTCCCAAACGGCCGCCCCCTATCCTTGGGTCACAGAGGACGAAAAGTCCCAAAGAGAAGACCGGAAACCGGCTCTCAAGGAAAACAAGGGCGATTGAAATGCTGAAGACACTTTCCCAACCGGCCTGGGTCGAAACCACGCTGCGACTGGACCCGAAACGCTTTCCCCAGCAGGCGAGCTACAGCTTGCACGGACAGCCGAGCAATGTCACGATCAGTCTGGACGAGCGCGGAGCAGTGTTGCGCAAGGTTTTGCCATCCAGCGGATTGCCATTGTCGATCGCGCTGCCGGCACGCGCCTTCAAGGGTGTCGCTGCCCGCGCCATCGACCATGGAGACGGAGAAGTGACTGTGACGCTCGAACTTCATCACGACGACCCGGAGCTGTGCATTCCGCTTCTGGTCGCCCACGATCTTTCCGACATCGCCGCCGACTGGCGCACATGGTCGGAAGCCTACCGGATTCCAATGCTGATGGTCGAGGCCGATGGCGTTGCCCGGCCGCTGGAAGATCATCTCGGCGAAGTGCGCACCCGCGATATCAAGCCGCGCCGCCGCCATTCGCTCTTCAACGACCGCCGCCCGCGTTTCCTGATGCGCCGCTCGACCGGCAGCCTCGGCGTCAACATGAAGATCGACGGCCGCGAGATCATCGCCCGCAACTGATCTCCGACACAATCACCAAGCGCTCCTCCAGCGTAAAAGACCGGCCGTCCCTGCGGCCGGTCTTTTGTCGTTGTTTTCTGGCCGTAATCACGTCTTTGAAAGACCTTGAGACTGCCTTCTTGGCGCCACAGGCGGCCAGCATCTTGCCGGCACGAGAAGGAGACAGACCATGCGCACATTCATCCTCGCGGCCATCGCCGCCTTTTCCGCCCGCATCGGCAAGATGAAGAAGAAGAGCGATCAGGAGATGAGCTGGGCCTGATATGCGGCCCGGCGCATTCTTCAACAATATCCGCCGACAGCGGTCATCCGTCTATGACAGGGATTGCTCCAAAATTGCCTCGGTAGCTTGACCGTTTAGGTGGCTCAAGAGCGAAGATTGGAAGCGCGCCAAATCCCCGTAAATGACGGGAAACTCGACGCGGATTTCCGAGCTAACACCCGTAGACATTTCTGTTGCTGCCAATTGAACGGATGCGGATAACATCCCCCGCTGCCCGATGGGCTTGATCTGAATACGAAAATGCACTTGATCGAGCGTGCCATCGTCTTTCCAAAATCCGCTTTCAAGGAGAGGCGCGCTATCGGCTTCTATCGGATATCTGCCGATAGACTGAGCGAATTCCTCCACTTGCGAAATATTAAACCATGCTGAACCCCGACCGCTGAATTCGCCACAGCGAAGCTTCGCCGCGAGTTCGCCATGCGATTCATCTTCGGCTTTGTAGGTAAGTGAGACGCTGTTCATCGAGAAAGAGTAATCGCAGTTGGCAAACATGTGCAACTGGATGGCAACATCTCAATCGGAGATGGAGGCCCAGCGCGCCCAAAATCATCCGAAGGGCTTCTTCTACATCAACCGTACCAGAAGCGCGGCGCAAAGCCCGGCAAAGACGATCAATCCGACGACATTGTTGAATTTGAACAAGGCCAGGCATTGGGTCGCATCGTGGATATCGAGCACAAGGATCTGGTAGAACAGCAGGACGGCAGCCACCAGCAGGCCGGCATAGGCGAGAAACCCGGCGCCGGCGATGGCGAAGGCGACGAACAGCAGCAAAACCGCCAGGCCGTAGAGGCCGAACAGCCACGGGCGCGGATGATCGCCGAACCGCCGCGCCGTCGAGCGCACGCCGATCAGCTCGTCGTCTTCCTTGTCCTGATAGGCATAGATCGTGTCATAACCGACCGTCCAGGCGATAGCCGCGAGATAGAGCGCGATCGAGGCCAGTCCGACAGTTCCGAACTCGGCCGACCACCCCATCACCGCGCCCCAGGAGAAGGCAAGGCCGAGGAAGAATTGCGGCCAGTCGGTAAAGCGCTTGGCAAAGGGATAGACGGCGACGAATACCAGCGAGAACACGCCGAGAAAGATCGAAAAGCCGTTGAACTGCAGGAGCACGACGAGACCGGCCAGCGCCTGCAGCGCCATGAAGATCTTGGCCTGAGCCCGTGTGACGCGGCCGGACGGCAGCGGCCGCGAGCGGGTGCGCGCCACTTCCATATCGATGTCGTGGTCGATGATATCGTTGTAGGTGCAGCCGGCGCCGCGCATGGCGACCGAACCGATGAAGAACAGCAGCAGGTGGAAGACGAAGCGGCCCACCGAAAACGTGCCGAGCGCTGCCGCCGCATTGGCGGCCAGCGCCGCCGACCAGAAGCAGGGCCACAGCAGCAGCTGCCAGCCGATCGGCCGGTCCCAGCGGGCAAGCTGCGCATAGGGCCAGAGCGCCCTCGGCAGGACGCGGTAGACCCAATTGTTGGACGGCGCATCGTGGACGCGCCCGGAATCGGCTGGATTGGTGCTCATGCCGCCTGTTTGCTACCGCTGACGGGCGCGGTCAAGCGCTGACGTTTTCGCCGGCGCGAACCGGCGCTCAATCCAGCGTGAAATCGAAGCGGTATGTGGCGGAAAGGCCGACCAGGAACTGGTTGCGGCTGCCGCCTTCCCTGACGATGCTCGAATCCGCTGCCGGGCCCATCAGCCGCTTGTATTCGGCAAAGGCGCTGGTTTCGAGCTTTTCGGTCGCCTTCCAGGTGATGGCCGCACCGGCGCCGAGCGAACCTAGACCGCCGGACGGCTTGTACTGCGAATAGCCCGACTTTGCCGATTCCGATCCGCTGACGCCGTAATAGGCATCGAAATAGTCGCTGGTGGCCGCCGACAGGCGCGGCCCGGCCGACAGGCGGACGTTGTCGCTGACATCGACGAAACCGTCGGCTGCGACATCGGCGACGAGACCGTTATGGCTGCGGATACCCTGGCGCAGTTCGGCGCGGATGCGCAACCAGTCCGTTGGATAGACCTCGGCAAAACCGCCGAGTTCGCCGCCGAAACGGACGGGATCGAGCCCCTTCAGATCCTTCGAGGTATCCTCGTCGCGCTGGAAGATCAGCTTGCCGACGACACCGGCGCGAAACGCACCCTGATCGACAAAGGCGAAGGCCGGATTGTCGTTGCGCGAGGAAAAGCGCACGGCGCTGCCGGCGCGTCCGAACGAAATCAGCGGTGCGGCCTGGAACAGGCGAGCGGACGCGCCATCATATTTCGGGCCGATAAACCCCGTGGCGCCGACTTTCAGATACCAGTCACCTGACCAGAAGCCGTCCTGCGCGTGGGCGGACAGGGAGCTGGAAAAGAACAACCCGAGAGAAAGGGCAAGCAAGGATCGATTGAACACGCTGAAACTCCGGACACACTAAAACGGTTCGTTACCAGGCGCTTATAGGTGCAGCCTTCCTACCATCCCGTTAACCAGACGCGTTCAGCCTTTCTTTTCCATGCCGGTGCATCACCGTCTTATATTACGCAAGCCATACAATCGGATAGGCAAGAGCCAACCCTAAACCGGTCCGTGAAAATGCATGCCCAACCGGGACGTATGATCGATTTTGGAACATGCCGGCGCAGGCCATTGCCGCAGCCAATATCATGCAGCCCGCGATTTGAGATAGCTACTCGGCGCGCTGCCGAGCATGCGGCGAAACATGGTGGTGAAGGCGGCGATGTTCTCGTAGCCGGCATCGAGCGCGACATTGGTGATCGGTTCGCCTTCGGCCAGGCGCGGCAGCGAGGCGAAGATGCAGGCCTGCTGCCGCCAGGTGACGAAGCTGACCCCGGTCTCGGCGCGAAACAGCCGGGTGAAGGAGCGGCGGCTCATGCCGAGATCGCGCGCCCAGTCGTCGATGCCGGCATTGGCATCGGGCGATTTCAGGAAATGGCGGCAGAGACGGCCAAGCCGTGGGTCGCCGGGAAACGGCAGGCCAAGCGGGCGCTCCGGCAGCTGGCCGATCTCGTCCAGCAACAGTTCCATGATCAGGCGCTTGCGCCGCGCAGTCAGCTGCTTTTCATCCGATTGCACCAGTTCCTCGATCAGGCTGCCGCCGAGCGGCGTCACTTCCAGCACGCGCGGACCGTGCTGATCGATCAGCGACGGATCGACATAGATGGAATGCATATGCACTTCGCTGATCATCTCGGTGGAATGCTCGAGGCCGGCCGGGATCAGCAGGCCGTGACCGGGCGGCAGCATCCAGCGGCCGCCGGCGGTGCTGACCACCACGACACCACGGCGCGCGGACCAGAGCTGCGTCTTGCCATGGCTGTGGGCCGGCACCCGAAAGCCGGCGGGATAGATGCGGCCAAGCGCAAGGACCAGATCTTCAGCGCTTTCAATCCAGGAAAGGCTGTCGAAATGTTCCTTTTCGCTGAGACTGTCCTGCCTGGTAAGATCGATTGCCCGCATTTGGCCCACTCTCGAAAGAATGCGACCAGAGCACAAAAGCAGGCCAGATTCAAGCGATGTAGAGACAGCACATATTCGAAAAACACGATATCCGACGGGCGAGGAAGACAGCATGGCGACCATATCATCCGAAACAGGCATCAGTGCGGAAAAGACGGCGGTCTCCGTTATCGTCGCCGTCAGCTTCTGCCATATGCTGAACGACATCATGCAATCTCTGCTGACCTCGCTCTATCCGCTGCTGAAAGAGAATTACGCGCTCGATTTCGTGCAGATCGGCCTTTTGACCTTCGCGTTTCAGGTCACCGCATCGCTGCTGCAGCCCGCCGTCGGCGTGGTCACCGACCGCTGGCCGATGCCCTTTTCGCTGCCGGCAGCCATGCTGTCGACCTGCGCCGGGCTGATCACGCTCGCCAACGCCCATCACTTCTACGTCCTGGTCATCGGCGCCTGCCTGATCGGCATCGGTTCGGCCATCTTCCATCCGGAAGCATCGCGCGTAGCGCGGCTTGCGTCCGGCGGGCGCCACGGCCTTGCCCAGTCCCTCTTCCAGGTCGGCGGCAATACCGGTACGGCGATCGGGCCGCTGCTGGCAGCCTTCATCGTCATCCCGCAGGGCCAGGGCAGCCTCAGCTGGTTCTCGGTCATCGCGCTGGCCGGCTTCATGGTGCTGTCCTGGGTCAGCGTCTGGTACACGCGCCATCGCCGCAGTTCGGCCGGCCGCAAGGCCGTCAGCCGCACCCTGCCCCTGCCGCGCAACCAGGTGATCTGGACACTGATCGTTCTGGTCATCCTGACGGCGACGAAGAACGCCTATCTCTCCAGCCTCTCCAGCTACTTCACCTTCTTCACCATCGAGAAGTTCGGCCTTGGCGTTCAGGATGCGCAGCTGCTGCTGTTCCTGTTCCTCGGCGCGTCCGCCGCCGGCGTGATCTTCGGCGGACCGATCGGCGATCGCTTCGGCGCCCGGTTCGTCATCTGGTTCTCGATCCTCGGCGTCATCCCCTTCGCGCTGCTCCTGCCCTATGCCAACCTGTTCTGGACCGCGGCGCTGGTCATTCTCATCGGCTTCGTCTTTTCCTCGGCATTCTCGGCCATCGTGGTCTTTGCCCAGGAACTGGTGCCCGGCCGCGTCGGCCTGATCGCCGGCATGTTCTTCGGCTTTGCCTTCGGCTTCGGCGGTATCGGCGCCGCCGTGCTCGGCATCTTTGCCGACCGTGAAGGCATCGAATTCGTCTACACGGTCTGCTCCTACATGCCGCTGCTCGGCCTCCTGACGATCTTCCTGCCCAAGCTGCCAAGCCACCGGTAGGATCGGAACGCTCCGATAATGGCCAGCCCGGGCATCAAGCCGGGGCTGGCTCTGCCGCCTTCCGGCGTAAGCCCGGTGTCGTTCTCCCCGGGTTTCGGGCAGCCAAAGGCCAGCGTGATCGTGCCGAAACGACCGGATCAGGATGCACATATCCTGCCCAAATCCGGCTCGTATCTTTCACAACCGATTGCATCCCATTGTAAGTATTCATCAAGCATTGCGCGCTACGGTTCACCGCGGGGGGATATCGGGGTGATTTCAATGTGCACGCGGTTCATTGCTTTTTCCATCGCCATCGGCGCATCCCTCGCTGCCACGCCCGGCCGCGCGGAAACACTCAACCTGTTGATCTGGGAATCTTATATCGACCAGAAGATCCTCGATCGTTGGACGGACAAGACCGGCATTGCCGTGCACCAGATTTTCTACGACAGCAGCGACGCGCGCGACGAGATCCTGTCCGATCCGGCCAGCAATATCGACCTTGCCGTCGTCGGCGAAACCACCGCTGACCTCTTCGGAAAGCGTGGCATTCTCGAACCCCTGACGGAAAGCAATGCTCCGTCGATGAAGGACTACAAACCCGAATGGACGTCGCGCTGCGCCGGCTATGCCATGCCCTATCTCTGGGGCACGATGGGGATCGCCTATCGCTCCGACATGGTGAAAACCACCCCCGCCTCCTGGAGCGACCTGATGTCGCCGGCGCCGGAACTGAAAAAACATGTCGCCATGTATGACGATCACAACGAGGCCTTCATCGCGCCGCTGGCACTGCTTGGCAAATCGATCAATACCAATGACAGCGAAACGCTGAAAGCCGCCTTCGAACTGATGAAGAAGCAGGCGCCCTTCGTGCTCACCTACGACTATGTGATCACCGCGATCCAGAATCCGGAATTCCGCGACAATATCTACATGGCAATTGCCTATAGCGGCGACCAGCATGTGCTCAACGACAAGGCCGGCACGGCCGGCGTCTGGCGCTATGTGGTGCCGAAGGAAGGCACGCTCTCGTGGCTCGACTGCATGGCCGTGAACGCCGCCTCTCCGCGCAAGCAGCTGGCCCTGCAGCTGCTGGATTTCATCGGCTCACCGGAGAGCGCCGCATCCAATGCCACGGCGCTGAACATGCCGACGGCCAGCGACAGGGCGCTCGATCTCATTGCGGCCGACATGCGCTCCAACCGGGAAATTTATCCGCCCGCTGAAATCCTGGCGAAGAGCCAGTATCAGACGGAACTGTCCGTCCAGTCGATCCAGACCCGCAGGCGCATCATCAGCGCAATGGCGAACTTCCAGTGACGCTCGGCAAACGCGCCTTCTGCCTGATCTTCCCCGTCGTGCTGGCAGGTTATCTGCTCGCCGCGCTCTCGGTCTATGTCGTGCAGGGACATTCGGTGCTGGCGCTGGAGCGCGCCCGCCTCTCGCAGCATCTCGATCATCTCGCAGCCCTTTTCCGCAACGAGGTCGGCCAGAGCCGCGGCTTTCTCTATTCGCTTCTCCAGGGAAATGCGGTCCGCCTATTCGTATCGGAAACCGATGAAACCTACCGCAACAATGCGCTGGCCCTTCGATTGCAACAGAGCATCCGGTCGCTGTCCGACGATCCGAAGATGTTCATTTCCTTCGCCATCCTCAATCCGGACCTGACACCCGGCTACTATTTCGAAAACAGTGAAGATCCTTTCGCCGAAATCGGTGATCCGCAGCTTGAGTTGGCCCGCCGGCTGACCGGTGGCAGCCAGCTGCGGGACTGGACCTATCTTCACGATCCGCAGAGCCGGCCCCTGATCGTCTATTCGGAATTCATCGACCCCGTGACCTTCAACCGCCCGCTGCCCAGCGCCAAGAAGAACGCGCTGCTGGTCCAGGTCGCCATCGAGCCGACCCAGTTTCTGGCCATGCAGCGCACGCTGCAGAAGGAATATGAGACCGCGATAGACTTCGACACCACACCATCGCTGCTGCCGTCTGCCGGGCTTTCTGCATCCGTCCGTCTGGCGCCGTCGCTGTTTGCCACGCTGACTGCGCCGCCATCCGCCGATTCCGGCCATATGGGACAGCTGAAGCTGCTTCTCGGCCTTGGTGCGCTGGCCATGAGCTTTGCCACGGTCGGCCTGATGATCACCCTCATTCGCCGTTTCATCACCAATCCGATCTCGGTGCTCGACCGGCAGGTGACGGCGGTGATGAGCGGCGAGAACGACGGCATCCGGGAAACCGGAGCGGCCGGCGAAATCGGCCGGCTGACGGGCAATATCAAGCAATTGCACGACCAGTCGCAACGCGCCCTGAAGCTGGTCCAGCATGCCTCCTGGACCGACACGCTGACCGGTATCAGCAATCGCGGCCATTTCAACACGCTTGCCGCCGATGTCGTGCATCAGGTCACGACCGGGGGCGGGCATTGCAGCCTGCTGTTCATCGACATCGACAACTTCAAGTTCGTCAACGACAAATACGGCCACGATGTCGGCGACGATCTTCTGAAAATGCTGGCGCTCAGGATCGAAACCGCCGTCGGCGCCATCGTCGCACGCCGGGCATTGCCGCCGGTGGTTCTCGCACGGCTTTCCGGCGACGAGTTCGCGGTCCTCGTGCAATCTGCCCCGGGCGACGGCACCATCCGCGAAATGTGCTCCGTCATCCTGTCGCTGTTTTCCGGCGGCTTCGAGGTGCATGGCAAGGACTACCCCGTGACCGCCAGCATCGGCGTTGCGCTCTGCCCGACGGATGCAACGAACCTGGCCGAGCTGATCTCCAATGCCGATGCCGCGATGTACCAGGCCAAGACCAACGGCAAGAACCGCTCTGCCCGCTTCTCCCGCGCGCTCCAGGACAAACGCAACCGGATCCGCCAGATTCAGGAGGAGCTGCGGACGATCGAACCGGACGAGCAATTCCACCTCGTCTACATGCCGATCGTCGATGCCGGCGGCAAGGTGACCGGCTGCGAGGCGCTGCTGCGCTGGGTCTCGCCGGTGCTCGGCAATGTCACCCCGGACGAGTTCGTGCCGATCGCCGAAAGCTCGGGCCTGTTCACCAAGATCGACTGGTGGGTGATCAACCGGGCGATGTCGCAACATCATCACCTCAAGCAGCTGTTCGGGCATGAGACGGTGCTCGCCATCAACATATCCTCGGCGGAACTGCATTCGAAATCGATCAGTGATTATTTCTGCGCCTGCCTCGACAAGCATGGGCTCGATCCGCAAACGATCGAGATCGAGCTGACGGAGACCTTTGCCGTCAAGCTGGGCGACCAGTTGCTCCGCAATATCGAAGCCCTGCGCGCCCGCGGCTTCCGCATCTCCATCGACGATTTCGGCGCCGGCTACACCTCGGTGCAGCAGATCATCGAATATACCGCCGACACCATCAAGCTCGACCGGGCACTGGTGGAAAACCTCGCCAATGAGGCCTCGCTGCCGGCGCTGAAGGCGATGATCGCGCTCTGCCACGCACAGAAGATGTCGGTGATCGGCGAAGGCGTCGACAGCCACGAGAAGCTCGCCATGCTGACGGCGGCCGGCTGCGATCATTTCCAGGGTTACCTCATCAGCAAGCCGCTGATGCTTTCCGACCTTTCCATCTGGGCCTTGAGACAGACGGCGGAAATCGCCGGCCGGGCGGGAGACCGTGTTCTGGTGGCCGACCGCAAACGCCGTACCGGGTCTTCGAACCTGCTCTGAACGCCGGGAATCCCGGCATTGTGCCGATTTCGTCTTGACCTTCGATAGCCCTCGCCTTAACGGCACCACATCACGGCGGGCTGCGGGAGTAGGCGATGAGAGTTCTGTTGATCGGTTCGGGCGGGCGCGAGCATGCGCTGGCATGGAAACTGGCGCAATCGCCGCGCCTGACGGCGCTTTACGCCGCCCCCGGAAACCCCGGCATCGCCGAGGAAGCAACGATCGTCGATCTCAACACCGAGGACAACGGCGCGGTGCTTGCCTTCTGCATCCACGAAGCGATCGATTTCGTCGTCGTCGGCCCGGAAGCGCCGCTGGTGGCTGGCCTTGCCGACACGCTGCGCGACGGCGGCATCGCCGTGTTCGGACCTTCGGCGGCCGCGGCCCAGCTTGAAGGCTCCAAGGGCTTCACCAAGGACATCTGCGCCAAATACAATATACCGACCGGCGCCTACCAGCGCTTCACGACCGCAGAACCGGCCAAGGCCTATATTCGCGAACAGGGTGCACCGATCGTCATCAAGGCCGATGGCCTGGCCGCCGGCAAGGGCGTGACCGTTGCGATGACGCTCGACGAGGCGCTCGAGGCCGTCGACAGCTGCTTTTCCGGCGCATTCGGCGCGGCCGGAGCCGAAGTCGTGGTCGAAGCCTATCTCGACGGCGAGGAAGCCAGCTTCTTCTGCCTGTGCGACGGCAAGACCGCGCTGGCACTCGCCTCGGCGCAGGATCACAAGCGCGTCGGCGACGGCGATACCGGCCCGAACACCGGCGGCATGGGTGCCTATTCGCCGGCTCCGGTGATGACGGCCGACATGACCGAGCGAACCATGCGCGAGATCATCGAACCGACGATATCAGGCATGGCCGATAGCGGCCACCCGTTCACCGGCGTGCTCTTTGCCGGGCTGATGATTACGGCCAAGGGACCGGAACTGATCGAATACAATGTCCGCTTCGGCGATCCGGAATGCCAGGTGCTGATGATGCGGCTGAAGAGCGACCTGTTGCCGCTGCTCTACGCTGCCGCTACCGGCACGCTTGCCTCCGTCAGTGCCGAGTGGCGCGACGACGTCGCGCTGACCGTGGTGATGGCCTCGAAGGGCTATCCGGGCGCCTACGAGAAGAACACGCCCATCGCAAAGCTGCCGCACGAGGATGCCGCAACCAAGGTGTTCCATGCCGGGACAGCACTGAAGGACGGGCAACTGGTGGCAACCGGCGGCCGCGTGCTCAACGTCACTGCCATGGGCCGGACCGTCAGCGCCGCCAAGGACACGGCCTATGCGGCGCTTGACCGGGTGGTCTGGGACAACGGCTTTAGCCGCCGCGACATCGGCTGGCAGGCGGTCGAGCGCGAGAAGGCCTGACCGGCCCGCCCACGGCACAAAGATCGCTGTCGCGTCGGAAAGCCGAAAAACTCATTCAATTTTTACCAATTCTCCTGACGGGAACGTAACGGAGAACGGATATTTTCATCTGACGATTTCAGAGGAGAATGCCGATGCGCACCCTTTTGCTCACACTCGCCAGTCTGGCCGCCGCCGGCACCGC
The DNA here is from genome assembly GCF_001687365.1 of Pararhizobium polonicum. GTDB lineage: Bacteria > Pseudomonadota > Alphaproteobacteria > Rhizobiales > Rhizobiaceae > Pararhizobium > Pararhizobium polonicum. The sequence continues at coordinate 57,242 of NZ_LGLV01000017.1, read as the reverse complement.
CGGCGCGTCGTCGCTCGAAAACGTGATACCGGGATCGAACGCCAACAGCGTATCGCAGTTTTCCTGCACCCATTGCCCGCCGCTGGTGGTCAAGAAGACCAGCAACTACATCGTTCCCGAAGTCGCCCCCGGCACCGAGCGGGTGGAGAGGAAGGAAATCAACGGCGAGATGAAGCTGGTGCGCACCGAAGCCTGGCTCGGCGGTTCGCCGGTCGTCTTCATCAGCAAGGCGCCGGAAGAACCCGTCAAGGCCGCACAGGTTGAACCGGAGCCGCAACAGCTGCCGGGCATGACCTCAGTGGTGGATAGCGTGCCCGCAGACGCCCCGGCGGCGGCGATTGCCGTCATCGATACCACCGCAAAAACCGGCGCGGTCACCACCGCATCGATGGCGGAAATAGGCGCGGTAACGCCGCAAAACAGCCATTCACAAGAAGTTGATCTGGAAAATTTCCAACTTCGGTTAAAATAGTCTTGAAATTCCCTGTCCCTGCCCTCGCCAGCCGCGTGAAAGGCTGATCGGGCATTCGCCCCTCCAGGGCGAGAAATAACGCCCCTGAGAGAAGCAGGGGCGTTATTTTTTGCGGCTCACTCCGCTTCGGCTTCAACCCGCGCCGCCAGCGTTTCGATCTCCCGGTCTGAAAAGACCTGGATGCCATTGGCGTTGAGCAGCGCTGCCGTAACGCCTTCGCCCGGCTGACGACGCCCCGAAAAGCTACCGTCATAGATGAAGCCGGAGCCGCAGGACGGGCTGCCATCGATCAACAGCGCGTAGGAGCAGCCGGTCCCGATCGCCAGCGCCAGGGCATTTTCCGCTGCCTGTAGAAATACAGCCGTGACATCGCCGCCATCGCGCTCCAGCACGCGGGCCGCACCCGACAGGACGTCGGCCCCGGTACTTCCTGCCGCGATCTCCGCCGGCAGACGCGGCACCGGCATGCCGGCCGACATCTCCGGACAGATCGTCACCAGCCGCCCCTCCTGCCGCCAGCGATCGAGCGCCGGATGCACCAGCGGCTTGGCCTGCCCGTCATAGCGGACGGCATGGCCCATGAGGCAGGCGCTGATGAGAATCTTGGTGGTCATGGGCTTGGGGGATAACGCGATACCGGTTCGTTTTCCAGCATCGTCTGGCGGCGGTGCTATATTCGGCCGTCTCGCAAAACACTCTGGCGGTGGAAACGAAGGCAGGATGAGGGGATTTCCATTTGGCTGGCGCGGACATCACGCCATCGTCACCTCAATCGGAGATCATGTTATGCCGCTGCAACGGCAAGATGAACGCCGGTTTCCTGCTGAAGCTGACTGATGATGTGAAACAGGTTTTCCGCCCGGGGATTTCCCTTCGGCCCGAACATGCGCATCAGGCTTTTGGCGGGCATGCCCACCTTTTCCGCGAGCCGCTCGAATCCCACCGTTGCGTTGATGAAATCCCGCAATACGGATTTGCCGGTTTCCACGTCGCCCGACAGCAGCAGTTCGACCGCATCCGACAGCAGCGCCGCACGAAAATCCGCGTCATTCCTGGCGCGCGCCTGAACTGTCGTCTTGAATTCGCGCGTCAATGGCATGTCAGCTTCCTTTCCGGCGCTTATAGTCGCGCCAGCGTTCGTGGGCGGTTTCTATATCGTTTTGCTGTCGCTTTTTCGTACCGCCCGCCAGAAGGATGACGAGTTCTTCGCCATCACGGCCGAAATAGATGCGGTAGCCTGGTCCATATTCGATGCGATATTCCAGTAGGCCATGTCCACCGCCTTTGACATTGGACAGATTGCCTGCGGAAACACGCGCCAAGGCGATCGTCACTTTCGACGCGGCTCTCGCTTCGATCGATGTGAACCAATCCGCAAAAGGACTTTTGCCCGCCGGATCCAGATACCCAAGGATCTTCATCCGCCAATGGTAACATATGCGTCACCATTGGCAAGCGTCACGTTATCCCGAAATCTTCGAGAAATCCGCGACCGTACCCGTAGCCGACCGGATCAGGCCGAGCAAAGCGAGGCGATTGGCGCGGATGGCGGGGTCTTCGTCGTTGACCAGCACATCGGCGAAGAACTGGTCGACCGGACCGCGCAGATTCGACAGCGCTTCCATGGCGGAGCGGAAATCTTCGCCGGCGATGGCGGCGCGCGCCTCGGTGGAGGCTTGCGTGACGGCGGCATAGAGCGCCTTTTCGGCGTCGAGCTTCAGCAGTGCCGGATCGACGCTGGCTGCGACCGCGGTGCCCTTCTTTTCTTCAGCCGCCAAGAGCTGCGTGGCGCGCTTGGTGCCGGCGAGCAGGTTGAGGCCCTCTTCCGAGGTGATGAACGCGGTCAGCGCCTCGACGCGGCGGGCGACCATCAGCAGGTCGTCATTGGCTATACCCTCCCCTTGAGGGGGAGGGTCGGCGCGCAGCGACGGGGTGGGGTGATCCTTTGTGCGCCCCTGACCGTCACCCCCACCCGCAGCTTCGCTGCGACCTCCCCCCTCAAGGGGGAGGTGGGAGCCAGAAGCCAGAACAGCATCGATCAGGTCATGACGGGCGCCGAGATCGCGGAGGTAGACTTTGAGGCGGTCGTGGAAGAAGGAGAGGAGGTCGTTATCCTTCACAACCGTGGACAACCGGAGCCTTACCTTCCGCTCCAGCAACACCCGCACAACACCCAGTGCCGCACGCCGCAGCGCATACGGATCCTTCGAACCGGTCGGCTTCTCGTCGATCGCCCAGAAGCCCACCAGCGTATCCAGCTTGTCGGCCAGCGCGACCGTCAGGCCAACGGCGTCGGCAGGCAGGCGATCGGATGGGCCCTGCGGCTTCCAGTGATCCTCGATCGCGGCGGCGACGGAGGCATCTTCCCCCTGCAGCAGCGCGTATTTGCGGCCCATGAGGCCCTGCAGCTCGGGGAACTCGCCGACGGCTTCGGTGCGCAGGTCGGCCTTGGCCAGCACGACGGCACGGTCGACCAGGACCGGGTCCGCACCGGTTGCCTTGGCGAGTTCTGCCGCCAAGGCGCGGATGCGCTGGACGCGCTCGCCCTGGGTGCCGAGCTTGGCATGGAACGTCACGTTCAGCGCGTCGAGCTTGGCCATGCGCTGGTCGAGCGGCTTCTTCAGGTCGAGGTCGAACTTTTTCGCCGAGGCCTCGAGCGTTTCGAGGTCCGGCAGGTTGCCCTGGTCACGGGTCCAGAAATGCTTGGCGTCGGAGAGACGCGCGCGAACGACCTTGCCGTTGCCATGGACGATTTCCTTGCCGCCGTCCTTGGCCTCGATATTGGCGACGAGGATGAACTTGTTCGACAGGGTTTCCTCGCCCGGCCGGCGGGTGACGAAACACTTCTGGTTGGTCTTGATGGTCAGCCGGATGATTTCCGACGGGATCGCCAGATAATCCTCCTCGAAGGAGCCCATCAGCACCTGCGGCCATTCGACGAGCCCGGAGACCTCCTCCAGCAGCGCTTCGTCCTCGACCAGCTCAAGGCCATTGGCAAAGGCGATATTGGCGGCGTCGGCGGCGATGATCTCCTTGCGGCGCTCGGCATCGAGCACGACCTTGGCCTTTTCCAGCTTCTCGATGTAATCGGCAAAGCGGCGCACGGTGATGGCTTGCGGCGCATGGAAACGGTGGCCGTAGGTCATGTTCGACGCCACGATGCCATCGACCGCGAACGGGATGACCTGCGTTTCCTCATGCTCCGGGCCGAACAGGCAGACGATCGACTGCAGCGGCCGCACCCAGCGCAGCGAACCCGGCTTGGCCGAGGCAGCACCCCAGCGCATCGGATTGCCCCAGGGGAAATTGCGGATGATGCCGGGCATTACCTCGGCGATGATCTCTTCGGCCGGGCGGCCGGGCTTGACGATATGGGCGACGTAGAAATCGCCCTTCTTCGGATCGCTGTGGACATGCGCCTGATCGATCGAGGTCAGACCGGCACCGCGCAAAAAGCCTTCGATCGCCTTTTCGTTGGCGTCGGTGCGCGGGCCCTTGCGGTCTTCGCGCACATCGGCAGAGCGGGTGTTGAGGCCGCGGATATCGAGCGTCAGCCGGCGCGGCGTCCAGTATTCCCGTGCGCCCTCATAGGTCAGCCCCGCTTCGACCAGCGCATCGGTCAGAAGCTTCTTCAGGTCACCGGCAGCCTTGCGCTGCATACGGGCCGGGATTTCCTCGGAGCGGAGTTCAAGCAGAAGATCGGGCATCAGATTTCTTCCTCACCCTCCCCGCGATGGAGAGGGGCGGCACGCGGTGCCGGAGTGGGGTGAAAATGGCTGGCTTCTGCTAGCAAAATTTGACGTTGCTGCACAATGGCAAAAATCGTGTCGAGGACGGCATCGAGCTCTTCGAAGACATCAGAATTCCAGAAACGGAGGACATGATAGCCTTGGCTTTGCAAGAAGGCTGTTCTTTTCTCGTCATGCTGGAGCCCCATGGGAGATGCGTGCTGGCTGCCGTCGAGTTCGATGACCAAGCCGATCTGATGGCAGACAAAATCAGCAAAGTATGGGCCGATGGGAACCTGGCGGCGGAAATGGGTGCCGTCAATCGGAATACGCTCCAAATGCCGCCAGAGTTTGGATTCAGCATCCGTGGTACCCTTGCGCAGGCGACGGCTATTGGCGATTTTGAAGCGGTCGAGTTTTGACGGTTGCTTTGCCATATCCTTCTCCTCACGCTTAAATTGGAGAGAAGCATGCCGGATGGCAACACCCTCCCCTTGAGGGGGAGGGTCGGAGCGTAGCGACGGGGTGGGGTGATCTTCCGCGTCACCCAATGGATCACCCCCACCCGCGCATTCGCGCGACCTCCCCCCTCAAGGGGGAGGTAAAATACTACCACCCGCCTCCACCGCCGCCACCTCCCCCACCACCGGAGAAGCCGCCGCCGGACGAGAAGCCGGAGGATGAACTGCTGGGCGGCGGCGGGAGCGACGAGGACATGGTGCTGGCCATCGAACCGGCAAAGCCGCCCATGCGGTCACCGAAGGAGCCGGCGGCGAAGGAATTGCCGTGGTACCAGGCGGGCTGATAGGCGGCGGCACCGGCAGCGGCCAGAAGCAGCCAGCGATCGAAGGTCTGCGACCAGGGCTTTTCGACACCGAGCGCAACCGCGTAGGGCAGCAGCTTTTCGAAATGCTGCGGCGACATTTCCGGGGCGCCGGCCATGTTCATCCGCTCTTTTTCGGCCAGCGTCAGATATTGGCGCAGGCCGTCGATGCCATCCATCATCTTCGAACCCAGCGGGGTCGGCGCCCCCATCAGATGGAAGAACAGCATGTTGACGAGCACGATGCCGCCGACGCCGATCAGAAGCGGCACCTGATGCGTCGACAGGGCGGTCGTGACGACAAGCGTCAGGATGCTGAACGCCGCCGCGGCAATGAAGAAACCGAAGAAGGCGACGACGATGATGGCGCCGATCCGGGCGAACAGGCTGCCCTTGCGCATGAACAGCCGGCCAAGGACGACGGCGAAAATCGTGATGATGACCGAGGCGAACACCGGCAGGAGCACGATCAGGACCGTCGTTTCGTTGAGAAGACCGAAAACGAAAATCGCCAACAGGAAAACGAGCGAAAGCGCGATGCCGCCGACCACGTAGGCGGTGTTGGCGTGGTAATATTTGTTGCGGTGTTCCCGCTCCATGGCGCTGCGGAAATCGGCTCCGGCCTTCTGCACCGCCGGGCCGTTGTCCTTGTCGATCGCCAGCTTGCCGCCGTTGCGCTGGACGGCGGCCAGAAGCGAGGCTTCGCCTGTCGGCAGCGACGCCGGCTTTGTCTTCGGCGTGCGGGTGATGATCAGCGAATGCTTCAGGTCTGCCAGCACCACATAACCGTCGACGGCGAGATTGAGGGCAGCGGCCGACAGCGCCGTCCAGCCCTGTCCGGAAAAGCCCTTGTTGTCGATGTAATTGACCAGCGCCGGCGAGATGCCGTCGGGCGCGTCCCAGCGCGGCACGATGACGCCACGGGCCGGATCGCGGCCGACCTTCAGCCACATGCGGGAATAATAGAGCGCTGCGATCACGAAGCCCGCGATGGCCAGGATCGGCGGCAAATGGTCGTAAAACCACCAGAGCCGCTCCTGCGACGCGGAGGGCGGATCGATGCTGCCCTTCGGCATACTGACGGCGATGGTCAGCCCCTCGTTCGGCTGGAGGCGGCGCGTCGTGGTGAAGACCAGACTGTCGCCATCCTCGACGGCGCGGGCGTTCTTGTCGGTGGCGCCCTGGCCGCCGGTGAAGACATCCAGCGCCTGTGCCTTCACGCCTTCCGGCAGGGTGACCGTCGCCGACGCTTCCTCGATCGGGAAGGCCCATTGCGTGCCGGTAACGTTCCAATAGAGTTCATCGTGATCGGGAAAGAAGCGGATCTGGCGGGCTGTCTCGTAGGTGAACTGGAAGACGTGCTCGCCGCGGGACAGAAACACGTCCTGGTCGCCGGTATAGATACGGATACCACCGGCAATGCCTTCGGTGCGGTACGGCTCGTCATTGCCGTCCCGCTCGACCGAAATGAGCTTGAAATCGACCTTGGCAGCACGGCCGAGACTATCGGTGAAGGTCAGCGGAAAGTCGCGGTAGATCCCGCGCCTGATCTGGTTGCCCTCGACATTGGCCGTGATCGTTTCGGTCACCGTCAGCACGCCGCTTTTGGCGACCTCGATGGCGGAATGGTAGGAAGTGAAGACTTCGTCCGCCCGCGCACCGCCGGCCATTGTCAGGAACAGGCAGATCAAGCCCAGGGCCGCGAAGAAACGTTTCATGCGATGATACCTTCCCGGTTCCCTGTGCCTTATGCCGTTCCGTTACGGCCGGTCACCCTCAAGCCCGACGCCCAGCGAGGCAAGCTCGTCCCAGTAGCGCGGATAGGTTTTTGCCACGCAGCCGGGATCGAGAATGGTGATGCCGTTGATCTTCAGTCCCGCCAGCGCAAAGCTCATGGCGATGCGGTGATCGGCAAACGTATCGATATCGGCAGGCAGCGTCTGGCCGGCCAGCTTCGGATCGGACGCAACGAGCAGATCGTCGCCCTCCTCGATGGCAAGACCCGGGCGGATGTTCGACAGGCCGGTGGAGAGGGCGCGAATGCGATCGCATTCCTTGACGCGCAGGTTCTCGATCCCGACGAAGCGCACCGGCGTTTCGTTGAAGGCGGCCAGCACGGCAAGCGTCGGCACGGCATCCTGCATCTGCGAACCGTCGATGACGGCGGGCATGTGCGGGAAGCTGGCGATGACCTCATAGGATTTTGCATCCGGCTGCGAAAACGCCTCGGCAGCGACGCCGAGGTCGATCCGGCCAGCGGTCAGCACTTCCGCCGCCCAGAGATAGGTCGCCGCCGAAGCGTCCGGCTCGATCACGTAGTCGGTGGCATGGTAACCGGTGGGCGCCACCTGCCAGACCGACGGGCTTGCCTGCGTGACTTTCGCACCGAAGGCACGCATGGCGGCAACGGTGAGGTCGATATAACCGCGGGCGCCGATCTCTTCGCCGGCCAGCTCGATATTGACCGGACGCGAACCGCCGGCCGCTGCCATCAGCAGGGCGGAGACATACTGGCTGGAGAGACCGGCATCGATGGTGACGTGGTCCCCGGTAAAGTCACCCGTGCCGTTCACCGTCACCGGCGGGCATCCGGTTTTGGCTTCGATCGTGACGCCGAGCGCGCGCAGGGCGGTGACCAGCGGCGCGATCGGCCGCTTGCGCATATGCTGGTCGCCATCGACAACCACAGTGCCATCGACGAGGGCGGCGGCGGCCGTGAGGAAGCGTGTCGCCGTGCCGGCATTGCCGAGGAAGAGCGGCTTTTCAGGGGCTGAAAGCTTGCCCGTGCCGGTGACGATGAAGGTCGTCTCGTCCGGTTCGGAAATCGTCACGCCCATGGCACGCAGCGCATCTGCCATGTAGCGCGTGTCGTCGCTCTTCAGCGCGCCCGTCAGGCGGCTCGTGCCCTTGGCAAGGCCGGCAAGCAGCAGCGCCCGGTTGGTGATCGACTTCGAACCGGGCGGACTGACGCGGCCTTCCAGCGGATGGCCCGGCGGCAGGATGGTCAGCTTCTGGTCTGCGTTGCTCATGCTCATGTCTCTTGATGCCTTCAGCGCGGCCTGTTCACGGCTGCGCGCACTCTATCGATGATGGATAGCCGTCTACGACGAATAACTGCTTTGCGCAATTCTCCAGGAGCCGGACGCCATGTCAGCTCGTTGTTTGTATCGCTGAAATTTCGTCAAATGCCGCTTCGACAATCCATTGATCCGTTGTCGCGACGGAATCAAGAATGGACACCAGCCGTTCTGAAACCCGAGGGCTCAACATCCATGTCCTGACAACCTGAACTGTCCCTTCATCGACGTCTTTCCAGACAGATTGTCGCTCTCTGGAAGAGTGAAGGGCTTTGATCGAGCCGTTTATAAATTCTGCAATTCGTAGCCCGGAGTTTTCGTGGCGATCCGCGAGCCAATTTTCAAGAATATCTGACAGTGGAATACCAAGTTGAGCCATGGCGAAAAGCCACGGTTCGGCTTCTGCCTCTCCGATATGCTGTTGTCTCGTCAGCGAAAACGCTTCGCGATAAACCGCTTCAACCGCCCGCTGCTCGATCTCGGGCCATTCTCGCCATTTGCCGTAGTTCAGCCGAAATGCGATTGCGTCCGCGTCCAGCCCTGGCTGTCCTGTCAGTTGGGGTGCCAATTCAAGAATGCGGGGCAGGAAATGCTTGTAATCCGCGACACCGCCGACCGTTGTCATGGCGTAGCTGGAATAAGGCCCAAGCTTCTCACTCGATAGTTCACGGAGCGGTGCCGACGTCACCGCGGTCAGGATTTCTGCGGGATTGCGAAGCGGCGAGGCGTGAAATACCAAAGGGCGTGGATACACGGAAAACGCCCTGTAGCAGGCATCGAACGCGCGTTGCAAACTGTCGTGGGGATGCATCAATAGAATCCCGGCCTGTTTAACAACACGAAAGCGTCCGTCTCGCATCTCACCGGAAGTGCCGCTCGAATACCTAAAGGCGCGGCCGATCTCATCAAAACTTCACCACCGGCACCGCGCGGTCGGCTTCGTTGGTGATCTCGAAGAAGGCGGCCTTGGTAAAGCCGAAGGGGCCGGCGATGAAATTGGATGGAAAGCTCTCGACCTTGACGTTGAGGTCGCGGGCAGCGCCATTGTAGTAGCGGCGGGCCATCTGCACTTCGCTTTCGATGCCCTCCAGAGACTGCTGCAACTCGGAGAAATTCTGGTTGGCCTTGAGGTCCGGATAGGCCTCCGCCAATGCGAACAGCTTGCCAAGCGCCTGGCTCAGCATGCCCTCGGTTGCGGCCCGTCCCGCGACATCGCCGGCCGGCAGGGCCTGCGCCTTGTTTCGAAGGGCGACGACCTCTTCCAGCGTGCCCTTTTCATGAGCGGCATAGCCCTTGACGGTCTCGATCAGGTTGGGGATCAGGTCGGCGCGGCGCTTCAGCTGCACATCGATGCCGGACCATGCTTCCTCCTTCACCTGCCGCGCCTTGACCAGGCCGTTATAGATGAAAATCAGGTACAGGATCACGGCTGCGGCAATGGCAAAACCAATCATCAGGGTTTCCTTCCCGGAACATATGTTTTTTACAGATTACTGCATAATTCCTTAAACCGGAATCGGTTTCAGGATAAAATTATACAGCAAATATAAAGCGTTACAGCGAACCTTGGCGCGTCCTGCATGACGCGCGGCGCTGTAAGGTGCACCAGTCGCGGTTGAAAGACAAATTTCGGCCGCGCGCGCCGTCTTGCGGCTTTTCCCGTTTCAACCCCACCGGCCTGTTCCACCGGGAACCGCGCGGCGGCGGCGTTTGATCGATAGTCGGTCCATCAGATCAACGCCGAACCCGCAAAGCACCGGACCCATGAAAACGCTCGCCCCTCTCATCAACGTCATCGCCTTTACGGCCTTGTTCTTTGCCTATGCGAGTGTCGGCAACGTTGAAAAGCCGGCCGGCGTGCGCCGCGCCCTCCAGACCTATGCCGGCCAGCTGCCGACCGGCGCCTATCCGACCCTGAAGCCGGTCTGGCAGATTGGGATCGACGCCAGCGATCTGGTCTGAATCCATGAGGGAGAAAGATCACGGCGGAAGCAAACGGAGAGGCGCCGGGTTCGGATCGTCTACGCCGTTTCGTTCCGCCGCGTCCGGCGCGACGGCAACGCGCCTGTTTCCATGATCTGGCCGAAGCAGACGACCGCGACGCGCTGCTCGGTGGTTTTTGCGATGTACATATATTCGTCGGCTCTGCGCACGAAAGTGGCCGGGGTATCGTCCGGGCGCAGAAAGGTGACGCCGACAGCCGCACCGGTATAGGTGAGCCTTCCGTCGAGGGCGATGGGCTTGAAAACCCGCTCCATGGCATCCTGAAGGTTCTGCTGCAGATCGCCGGCAAGCTTCAGATCGATATCGAGCAGGACGACGAATTCGTCACCGCCGATCCGTGCGATGAAATCCGTGGCGCGAAAACTCTCGCGCAGGCGGCTGGCGATGGTTCTGAGAACCTCGTCGCCGGCGGCATGTCCCAGCGTGTCGTTCACCGCCTTGAAACCGTTGAGATCGATGAAGGCCAGCGCCAGCTTGCGGTCGTTCAGCATGCTGCGCGCGACGGAATCGGCAACCACCTCATCGAAGCAGGCCCGGTTTGGAAGGCCCGACAGGGCGTCGGTCCGTGCCGAGGTCTTCAGGGCATTTTCGATCTCGCGCTGCTGCCTGACGCGTGCCGAGACGTCGACGATCACTTCGACATCGAAAGACACGCCATCGACGACGGTTCTCTGCGCCGAGATCAACGTCGGGATGATCGTGCCGTCGGCATAGGCGATATCGACTTCCTCCAGCTCATAGGCCCCCTCTTCCGCCAGCAGGCGATGACGGCGGTCGCGGGCGGGATTGTCGATGGCGGCCCCCTCGGAGGTCAGCTTCTTGCCGCGGATGTTTTCCCATTTCAGGCCGGTCAGCTTCAGGTAGGCGTCGTTGACCTTGGCGTAGCTCGACGTTTTCGTGTCGCTCGTGGTGATCGCCATGGCGATCGGCGCAAACTCGAACATCCGCATCAGCATCGAGGCTAAAACCGCCGGGGGGAGAATGTCCTCGTCTTCCATGGTGCGTCCTGAGTTCATCACGTGAACACACCTTAGACACATTCTCTAAACGGTTGCTGAACGGCACCGGGAAGTTCAACAAATTGAATAGGTTCTCAAATCGAAAGAATTGGAGCGCGTTCCCACTCCCCGCCCGTGGATTGCATCCCGTGACAACCGGACTCTTTACTCCCGGTTGCGGCTGCGATGCGGCGCGGATAGGCCCGGCGGGGAAGACTACAGTCAGGCAGCGTCCCTGGCGAGATTGACGCCGCCCGCATCCGTCAGCAGAAACGCTTCGCCGCAGGCCATTGCCAGCGTGCGCACGCGCAGAATGTAGCTCTGGCGCTCCGTCACCGAGATCACGCCGCGGGCATCGAGCAGATTGAAGACGTGGCTCGCCTTGATGCACTGGTCGTAGGCCGGGAAGACGCATTTGTGGAGCGCCGCATTGGCGCTGGTATCCGGAGCTCCGGCCGCCAGCAGCGCCAGGCATTCCTTCTCCGCATCGATGAAATGCTGATGCAGCATCGCCGTGTTGGCATATTCGAAATTGTGGCGCGAATATTCCTGTTCGGCCTGCAGGAAGACATCGCCATAGCTGATCTTCTCGTCGCCTTCGCGGCCGTTGAAGTTCAGGTCGTAGACATTGTCGACGCCCTGCACATACATGGCGAGACGCTCGAGGCCGTAGGTCAATTCGCCGGAAACCGGCGAACATTCGATGCCGCAGACCTGCTGGAAATAGGTGAACTGCGACACTTCCATGCCGTCGCACCAGCATTCCCAGCCCAGTCCCCAGGCGCCGAGCGTCGGGCTTGCCCAGTCATCCTCGACAAAACGGATATCGTGCAGTAGCGGATCGAGGCCGATGGCCACGAGCGAGCCGAGATAGAGTTCCTGCAAATTCGACGGATTGGGCTTCAGGATGACCTGATACTGATAATAATGCTGCAACCGGTTGGGGTTTTCGCCGTAACGCCCGTCGGTCGGACGGCGCGACGGCTGGACATAGGCTGCCCGCCACGGCTTGGGCCCGAGCGCACGCAGCGTCGTTGCCGGATGGAAGGTACCGGCACCGACCTCCATATCGTAGGGCTGCAGAACCGCACAGCCCTTGTCGGCCCAATAGGCATGCAGCGTCAGGATCAGCGCCTGAAAGGAGCGCTTCGGGTTCATATGGTCCGGGAGAGCGGCGGTGGTCATGGCGTCAGTCCAGATTGAATTTGGCTGGCTGTCTGGTGCCATGATGGGCGGAAGGGGTCAAGGGGCGTAGCAAGCCGACTAAACAGAGGGATGGTGATGGCTCACCTCTCCAAATCCAGGAACGGATTGAGAATAACGAGGCGATCATCAACCATAAGCCCGTTTTGCATATCTTCTGAAAAACACTGCGCGGAACCCGCTTGCAGGGCTGAAGCAATCATCAACGCGTCAAAAACCGAGAAATTGTAGCGTGCCGCAAGATCGAGCGCGAGCGAATTGCATTCCTTATCGATCGGCACGATTGCCGCTGCAAGTGCGCTTAAATCACTGACCGCAAGCTGGATTTCCATCCAGCTCATGCCAAGTTTGCGTCGAGCAACGTTGGAAAACTCGTTCAATGCCTGAACACTCAAAATGAAGGGCTCCGACAGGAGCGCTTGCGCCACAGCTGAGCGCGGGTCATCGGTGAAGGCATAGACCAGAATATTTGTGTCAAGCAGCGGCGCAGTCACCGTGCATTCGCCTCGTCACGATCGAATTGCCAATCGGGAGGCAAGCGCTTGGCAAAAGCCTTTATACGCGCAAGCGCCTTTTCTCGAGTCCGGTCATGTTCGATTTCGAAGTCGCGCTCGCCCACAATCCGGACGGCCACCTCATCGCCTTCTTTCAACTGCAAGGTCTCGACCACCGAAGAAGGAATGCGGATAGCGAGACTGTTTCCCCACTTAGAAACCTGCATCGAAGAACCCCATGATATACGATGGGAAAGTGTATATCATACTCGATGCGAAAACTCAAAGATCACCAAGAATAACATCACTCCGGCTTCTTCAGCCGGTACTCCCCCGTCACCGGGTCCTTGACCAGCGTTCCCTGCGTGCCGGTTTCCTGCTGGCGGCGTGCTTCCTTCTGGCGGCGGGCAAGCTTTTCGGCGTCGGCCACGAATTTGCGGTAGCCCATCCAGGCAACGGCTGCAAACAGCAGCAGAAGTATCAATTGCGGCATGCGTCCCCCGTTTTTCTTCTATCGCTCAAAGGCCGAAGCGGCCCCATAATGCTCTTTCTTCCGCCACCTCGGCAAGGCCGGAAACGGCGGAGACGGCAAAACGCTCGGCCATTCCGCCGGCAAGCGAAGCCCCCGGCTGGCGGCGGCCGAACAGGCCGCGCGAGGCGGAAACCAGCTGCAGCCGGGTTTTCTCGCCAAAACGCTTCTTCATCTCGCCGCGCATGTCGCCGAGACTGTCGACCAGCCCGAGCTCCTGGCCGCGCCGCCCGCTCCAGAACAGGCCGGAGAAGATATCCGGCGTATCGGCCAGCAGATGGCCGCGCCGCGCCTTGACCATGCCGATGAAGACATCGTGGATTTCAAGCTGCAGGCCTTTGAGGAACTCGATGTCCTTTTCCTTTTCCGGCTGGAAGGGATCGAGCATCACCTTGTTGGAGCCGGCCGTATAGACACGCCGTTCGACGCCGATCTTCTTCAATAGCTCGGGAAAGCCGAAGCCGCCGGACACGACGCCGATCGAACCGACGATCGAAGTCGGATCGGCAATGATCTCATCGCCGGCCAGCGCGATCATGTAACCGCCGGAGGCTGCGACATCCTCGACGAAGATGATGACGCGTTTCTTCTTTTCCTCTGCCAGATCCCGGATGCGCTGGTAGATCAGCCGCGACTGAACGGGCGAGCCGCCGGGGGAATTGACCGAGATGGCAACGGCCGGCGCATCCTTCATCGAGAAGGCTTTTTCAAGCACCGGCGCAATCGTCGCAAGGTTCAGCGCCGGGCGAAACTGGCTGCCGCCCGCCATGATCGCGCCGTGCAGCCTGACGACCGGGATCGTCACGCCTTCCTTGCGAAAACGCTTCGGCAACAGCTTTCTGAACAATCCGGCCATCTGAACTCCCTGCATTCATTCAATCATTGTGCGAGTTGGCATGTATGCATTGGCGCGGCAAACGCAATGGCCGGGGCGATCATTTCTGCTTCGCGCCCCAGTGTCGCCGGAAAGTGCTTTGCGGCAATCGATCCGGGATTGGCAAAAGATTTCGCTTCCAGCCGCAAGATTGAACGGCGTGGCCTGTGCCGAAATCGATAAAAATTATAGATTTCAGGCAGCAGTTCCAGCAGGAGACTTTCATGGCAGCCCATACGGCGACGGTCATCGACTTGCAAACCTATCGGCAATCGCGCGCCAAGGCGGATGCCGCCCCCGTTGCCACGCTCGCACGCCCTGCCGTTGCGATGCAGCCGATGTTCGTATGGGTGCCCTTCTGGGGTTTCATGCCGGTCATGATGATGGGTCATGGCGCCTAGCCCGCTGCTGCAGCTGGCGGATGAGCTCAAGATCGATCCCGCCGACGAAATAGCGGCGCTGACCGGGCGCAACCTGCGGCGGCTGCGCACCCGCCGCGGATATTCGCTCGATCGGCTCGCCAAGATTTCCGGTGTCAGCCGCGCCATGCTCGGCCAGATCGAAACCGGCAAGAGCAGCCCGACGATCAGCATTCTCTCAAAGATCGCTCTGGCGCTCGACGTTCCCTGCGGATCCCTGATCACCGAACGTGACGAAACAACCTTCTTCTCGCTGACCCGGGCAAAATCGAAGATCCTGTCCTCTTCGGAAGGCAAGTTCCAGACCCGCGCTCTCTTCCCCTTCGAGAGCGAGCGCAAGGTGGAATTCTACGAACTGAGGATCGCACCGCATCACGCGGAAATCGCCGAAGCGCACCAGCACGGCACGGTGGAAAACCTGATCGTTTCCCAGGGAACCGTGGAAATCATCGCAGGCAAGCACCCGCCGCAAATTCTCGGCGAAGGCGACGCCGTGCTGTTCGATGCCGACGTCGTTCACACCTACCGCAACATGACCGGCACCGAAGCCATCCTTTACCTCGTCACCAGCTATGCCGAGCACGTGGGGACGTAGCGCCTCACTCTTGCGATGACGACAGAGACGTAATCGGGCAGAAACGAAAAAGGGCCCCCGAAACCGGAGGCCCTGATAATGCTTGAGCTGACGGGCGCCTCAGGCGGCCATCGTGCAGCACATCATCATGCCACCGCACATCATCATCATCGGCATGCCGCCCGACATCATGGACATCATGCGCTTGCAGCATTCCATGAACATGTCCTTGTCCATGCCGTCCATCGGCTTCATTTCGCATGTCATGCCGTCTGCCGTCATCGTGCAGGTCATCATGCCCATCATCATCGGCATCATCATGCCGTTCATCATGGGCATGCCGCCCATCATTGGCATCATGCCGTTCATCATCGGCATGCCACCCATCATCGGCATCATCGGGTTCATCATTCCACCCATCATTGGGTTCATCATGCCGCCCATCATCGGGTTCATCGGCATCATGTTGTTCATCATCGGCATCATGTTCATGGCGGGGTTCATGGGGCTCTCTCCGGGGTGCGTTGGCGGCATTTCGTGCCTGAGTGATTTTTGAGATAGATCAACCAATTCAACGTCACAATATAAAAAATAGTTCTACTCTTTTTTCCTCCAATAGAATAGACGCCCCGTCTAACAGGATTTCAATATAGCTTAATATTACGGATTTTCATCTGTTATCGCGGAAGAACCCGCTGCCGGGTTGCCGTTTGCCGCCCATAGGAAACACGGCCGTTGTTCAGGTCGTCGACCAGAGCGGCGAATCTGTGCGTCTCTTCTTCATGCATGACCAGCGGCGCCCGCAGCGTCAGCCGTGCGCGGCTCTGCTTGATCGCCGTGACGAGGATGCGCACCGCGTTTTCGCCGGCGCGCGGATGCAGTGGCGTGATCTCGATACCGCCGAAACGACGGCCGCAGGCGGAAATGATCTCGGCGATCGATTCCGGCCGTGCGATCAGCGACAATTGCCCGCCCGGCTTGACGATGGCGCCCGCCGTGCGGATCCAGGTATCGAACAGGCCGTCCGTCATCGCATGCGCCTCGGCCTTCAGCGCATCCGGCGTCGTGCGGTCGGAGGCGTCGTTGAAGGGCGGGTTCATGATGACGTGATCGAAACTGTCGTCGGCGAGCCCGGCTGCAACCCGCGCCCGGCCGGTGAGCGAAACATCGGCCTCGAGCACCGAGACGCGGGCACTGAAACGGGCATTTTCCGCCAGCGCCAGGCCCCTGCGGGCGAACTGCGCCATCAGCGGCGAACGCTCGACCAGCAGGACCTCCGCATTTTCCAGCCGCGACGCGACGGCCATGCCGGCAGCACCGGCTCCGGCGCCGAGATCGGCGATACGGCAAGGCTTGGCCGAGGCAACCAGCGCGGCAAGCAGCATCGCGTCCATTCCGGAACGATGCCCCTGCCCCAGCGGCTGGATCACGTGGAATTGACCACGGTGAAAGCTGTCGATGGTTTCGGTGGCGGCTGTCGTCATGCGTCGCGCAATTCCGCCTCGAGCCCGGCGTCGATCAGGACCTGCCTTGCCTCGTCGGCATCGTCCTCGTCGACGAGAAACCGGCGGGGCAGCAGGCCAAGCGACCCTTCGAGAATGCTCATGCCCTGATCGGCGATAAAGCAGCCGATACCTGCATCCTTCATCAGACTTTCGGCAAAAGAGAGCACGACGGCGTCATTGGTACGGATCAATTCCTTCATTTCGGGTCGTTTTCCTGCCTTATTTGAACAAGCGGGACAATTCGCCTCTTGCCGCCACAAGCCCCCCTTTCTATTGTCCGAACTGGAATTTGAACAGGAGTCCCTTGTGTTGGGCGTAGTGATACCGCTGGAAGACAGCAAAAACAAACAGGCATCGGTGAAGCCGCTCGTCGACCTGACCAAGGCAGACATGGAGCGCGTCAACCAGCTGATCCTGTCCAAAGCCGGTTCCGACGTCCAGATGATTCCGGAAGTGGCCAACCATCTGATTTCATCCGGCGGCAAGCGCCTGCGCCCGATGCTGACGCTCGCTTCGGCGGCGATGTTCGGCTTTACCGGCGATGCCCATATCAAGCTCGCGACCTCGGTCGAGTTCATGCACACCGCCACGCTGCTGCACGACGATGTCGTCGATGAAAGCGACCTGCGCCGCGGCAAATCGACGGCACGGATGATCTGGGGCAACCAGGCAAGCGTTCTCGTCGGCGACTTCCTGCTCGGCCAGGCCTTCCGCATGATGGTCGATGTCGGCTCGCTGGAGGCGCTCGACGTGCTGTCGACGGCCGCGTCCGTCATCGCCGAAGGCGAGGTTCTGCAACTGTCCGTCGCCAAGAACATGGAGACGACCGAGGACGACTATCTCTCCGTCATCCGCGCCAAGACGGCTGCGCTGTTTGCCGCCGCCGCCGAAGTCGGCCCGATCGTCGCCAAGACCGACAAGGCCAGCCGCAATGCGCTGAAATCCTACGGCATGAATCTCGGCCTCGCCTTCCAGCTGGTCGACGACGTGCTGGATTACGGCGGCAAGGCCGCCGATCTCGGCAAGAACACCGGCGACGATTTTCGCGAAGGCAAGATCACCCTGCCGGTCATTCTCTCCTATCGCCGCGGTACGGCGGACGAGCGCAGCTTCTGGCGCGAGGCGATCGAAGGCGGCGAGAGCAACGACCAGAACCTCGAAAAGGCACTGGGCCTGATCACCCGCTACGGCGGCCTGAGCGACACCATCGCCCGCGCACAGCATTACGGCACCATTGCCCGCGATGCACTGGCGCCACTGCCGGAATCTCCGTGGAAGGCCGCCTTGCTTGAGGTGATCGATTTCTGCATCGAGCGGGTGAGCTAACGGCGAAGTTGCCGCGCTGGAACCCCAAGAGGAATTTCTTGCCGCACTGCGCCAAAAAAGCCATTCTATCCATCCATGCTACCGGTGTTGCCGTACCACCTGCCCGCCCCCATATGACGGAAGTCATCGGCAACATGTCGAATTGCGTTTTGCCTTGCGCTCAAACCGATTCCGGTTTGCCGGGTTATGCGTTAATGATTTGGGACTGATTCCGCGCGAATCCGGCGCCGGCGCCAAGGGGCGCCGCCCGTAACGAAAGGCTTGTCATGCGGCAAAAACACCTTCTTCGCCTGCTCAGCGGCGCAGCGTTCCTGGCCTTGGCGTCTTTCTCTGGCGCAGCCCCGAGCTTTGCCGACGAAGCCAAGCCCGCGGTGGAAGAAAGCAAGCCATTCGATCTGAATTCGGTCAACAGTTTCTCCGGCGCGTTTCTCGCCGCGCGGACCGCCGATGTCGATCATGATCTCGACACGGCCACCAGGCTCTACCGGACGGCGCTGGATTTCGAACCGGACAATGTCGACGTCAAGCAGCGCCTGATGATCACCTCCCTGATGAATGGCGATTTCAATAGCGGCGCGAAGATCGCCGAAGAATTGAAGTCGGACAGCTCCGTCGAGCGCATCACCACGATTACCCGCGCCGTCGAGGCCATCCGCAAGCGGGAATACCGCCATGCGCAGAAAATCCTGAACTATGAAGGCCCCAACGATCTCGACCGGCTGATGAACGGCCTGCTGCTCGGCTGGGCGAAAGCCGGCGAAGGCAAGCCGAAGGACGCGATCGCCGCAATCGACGCGATGCAAGGGCCGGAATGGTTCAAGATCTTCAAGTCCTATCATGAGGGCGCCATTGCGCTTGCCGCCGGCGACAAGGCCACGGCCCGCTCGAAGCTGAACGATGCCGTTCTCGACCGCGAAGGCGGCAGCGCCGCGCCCGATACGTTCATGCGTGCGGTCGTCGCACTGGCCAAGCTCGAAGCGCGCGACGGCAACAAGCAGAAGGCGCTGGACGCAGTTTCCGTCGGCGAAGGCTTCATCACCAACTATGCCCCGCTGAAGGCGCTGCGCACCAGCATCGAAGAGGGCAAGCCGCAGGATCAGCAGGTCCGCAGCGCCACGCAGGGCGCCGCCGCCGTGCTCTTCTCGATCGGCGCCGCGCTGAACCGGGACGGCGCGGAAGACATCGTGTCGCTCTACCTGCAGACGGCCCGGGCACTCGATCCGGAAAGCGCCGATATCCTGGTCATGCTGGGCGGCATTGCCGAAAACCTGAAGAAGCCGGAGCGGGCGATCGCGCTCTATCAGAGCGTGCCGGAAAATTCGCCGATGCGGCGGCTGTCGGAAATGCAGCTGGGCCTGAGCCTCGCCTCGGTCGGCAAGGTGGACGAAGCCAAGCAGCACCTGAAGGCGCTGATCGATCTCGATCCCAAGGATGTGCGCAGCTATATCGCCTATGGCAGCGTGCTTTCGGATGCCAAGGACTACAAGGAAATGGGACTGGTCTACGACCGCGCGGTCGAGGCCATCGGTCCCGTGCCGCAGCGCAGCGACTGGACGATCTTCTTCCAGCGCGGCATCGCCTACGAGCGCCAGAAGATCTGGGACAAGGCCGAGCCGAACTTCAAGAAGGCGCTGGACCTCAACCCCGACCAGCCGCAGGTGCTGAACTATCTCGGCTATTCCTGGGTCGACATGAACATCAATCTCGAGGAAGGCCTTGGGATGATCCGCAAGGCGGTCGATCTGAAGCCGGATGACGGCTACATCGTCGATTCGCTTGGCTGGGCCTACTTCCGGATGAACCGGTTCGACGATGCCGTCGTCGAACTGGAGCGCGCCGCCGAGCTGATGGCCGGCGATGCGACCATCAACGATCATCTGGGCGATGCCTACTGGCGCGTCGGGCGCAAGCTCGAAGCGGTGTTCCAGTGGAACCAGACGCTGGCGCTGAAGCCCGAGGAAGCGGAAATCCCGAAGATCAAGGCAAAGATCGAGAGCGGCCTGCCGCCGCTCGAAGCCAAGGTTCCGGCTGCCGCGGAAGCGGGCGATGCCCTGCCGAAGAAGGTGACGCCGGACGCGACAGTGCCGGAAAAGAAATCCTGATCCCGGCATAAGATGACAATAGATGCAGGGATTGCGGGCTTCGCGCTCACCCGCGTGGCCCCCGCGAAGATCAATCTGGCCCTGCATGTCGTCGGGCAACGGGCGGATGGCTACCATCTGCTCGAAAGTCTCGTAACCTTCGCCGATGCGGGAGACCGCATCGGCTTTTCCGTTTCTGCGGAAGACTGTTTTACCCTTTCCGGCCGCTTTTCCACCGATCTGCAGGAGGCGGACGCCGCCGGCAATCTGGTTCTCAAGGCGCGCGACCTGTTACGGGCCTATCTCGCCGAGCGTGGCATTCAGGCCGGGCCGGTTCATCTCCATCTGGAAAAGAACCTGCCGGTCGCTTCCGGCATTGGTGGCGGCTCCGCGGATGCGGCAGCGACGCTTCTGGGGTTGCTGGAGCTGTGGGGCGTGCCGGTCGATCATAGTGGCCTGGAAGAGATTGCGTTGAAACTGGGCGCGGATGTGCCGATGTGCCTTGAAGGCCGGCCGCTGATCGCGCGCGGTATCGGCGAGGATATCGAACCGCTGAGCGAATTTCCCTCCTTTCCGATGCTGATCGTCAACCCGCGCAAGGCGGTTTCGACACCGGTGATTTTCCGGATGCTGACCAGCAAGACGAACCCGCCGCTGGTAATGCCGCCGGGCCGGCGTGACTGGATCGAAACCCTGAAAGGCCTGCGCAACGATCTGGAACCGCCTGCCCTAGGACTGGAGCCCGAAATCGCAGCCGTGTCGCGCGCGCTGGCGGAAACCGGTGCTTCCTTCGTGCGGATGTCGGGCTCCGGCGCCTCCTGCTTTGCGCTGTTTGCCAATACCGATGCAAGAGACGCTGCGGCAGACATTCTTTCAACGCGGAACCCGAGCTGGTACGTTCTGTCCTGCAGCAGCATCGGTGGAAAGGCAGACGATCATGACCGAAACTAAGGCAGCACGCCCCTTCGTTCCCGTCGGCATTGCCGTCCTCACCGTTTCCGACACGCGCACGCTGGCCGACGACCGCTCCGGCGATACGCTGGCCGCCCGGATCACCGACGCCGGACACCGGCTGGAAGCCCGTGCCATTGTTCCCGACGACAAGGCTGAAATTGCCGCGCAGGTGAAGGCCTGGACGCTGGACAGCGCGATCGACGTGGTGATCACCACCGGCGGCACGGGCTTTACCGGCCGCGACGTGACGCCCGAGGCGCTGGAGCCGCTGTTCGAGAAGCGTATGGACGGCTTCTCCGAGGTCTTCCACCGGATCTCCTATGATAAGATCGGCACCTCGACGATCCAGTCGCGCGCAACCGGCGGTGTTGCCAATGCCACCTTCATCTTCGTGCTGCCGGGCTCGCCCGGCGCCTGCCGCGATGCCTGGGACGGCATCCTGAAACAGCAGCTCGACTACCGGCACATGCCCTGCAACTTCGTCGAGATCATGCCCCGGCTCGATGAGCACCTGAAGCGCGGCTAATCGCTTCTTTCAGGCGACCGCTTGCCTTCCACCACTCGTCTTGCCTGTTCCATCCGGAACAGCGCGCCACGCCGCTCCAGTGTAGAACTGTCCTCATCGGCAACGCGGGATGAGGAAACGGCACGTCCGATTTCCACATCCAGATCAACGTAACCAGCATGAATGCAGCGGATTTCATTCTCTAGGAATCCGCCCGCCAAGCGATACGACGACGCAGCCGCGGCTGCGCGGAAAGCCCTTTTTGACCATCGATTTTTCAATGAAGTGCAGGCAGGTCCGAAAGGGCCTGCCTTTTTGCTAGCGGATATCGTCCGCACCGGGACGGTTGCCGATCGCGACCCAGGCCGGCACCAGTTCGCTGCCGAGCCGGCGCACTGCCCTGCCCGTTGCGAAATCGTTGAGCTGCATGCCCGATTTCGCAATCGCCGTCGCCTGCTGCCGCGACACAAGGAAGCCGAGCTCCAGCGGCGCGGCGCGTGTCACGACACGTTTAAAGAACGGCCGGCGATGCAGCCGCGAGGGGGAAAAGCGCGCCGGCACCTTGCTGAGCGACATGTATTCGGCGATGTCATCGATCCAGCGGCCAGCCGGCCTTGCGCCCGGCTCGAGCAGCAGCAGCCAGTCTCCACGCGCCGAGCGGACGATGTCTTTCATGTCCCAGCTCGTGCAGAAGCGGGCGCCGGCGGCATCGGCAACACGGCTGGAGCCATCGCGCGACGCGTGATCCAGAATGATCACATCGCTCACCAGACCTTCCACAGCACCGGCCACCAGCGCGGAAAGCGTCTGCGCCAGTTCAGCCTCGTTGTTGCGGGTTTCCATGATGATCGTCAGCATCGCCGTCCATACCGCATCGCACACAGAATTGCCACAATGCCTTCGTTTCCGGACCATTAACTTTTCATTCATGATGAATGCGCGCACGAGCGAACCCGAAATCTGCCGGCTGCCAGCCCCGGAAACATCGCAGACGGGTTCGTACCTTCATTTTGTTCTTGCATTGTTCTCTTTTTCACGATAGGAAAATAATCAGAGGATATCGGAGCATCTGTGCCGACAATCCCCCCCGGAGAACCCCATGAACGAGCTGTCCCAGATCAGGCAGGGTGCCTTTGCGCCTGCCAATACGGCAGATATGGCCGAAGCGATGATCGCCGGTACCGGGCTGCGGATCGAGATCGACCGGAGGCGCGGACGCGGCGCGGCCATCAATACGTCGGGCCGTTTCGAGCCCATATCGCGCGAACTGGAAGATGACGGCTGGAACTCGCTGGAGGAACTGCCGGTTTTCAAGACCGAGGTGCAGGTCGAAAAGCCCCGCTCGATCATCAGCCGCAACGATTCACCAGACATTCCTTTCGATCGTTCCGTCAATCCCTACCGGGGATGCGATCATGGCTGCATCTACTGCTTTGCCCGGCCGACCCATGCCTATATGGGCCTGTCGCCGGGGCTGGATTTCGAAGCCAAGCTGTTTGCCAAGCCGGACGCTGCCAAGCTGCTGGAGCGCGAACTGGCAAAGCCCGGCTACAAGGTGCGTCCGATCGCGATCGGCACCAACACGGACCCCTACCAGCCGATCGAGAAGGAATGGCGGATCATGCGCCAGATCCTCGAGGTGCTGAAGGCCGCCGATCATCCGGTGATGATCGTCACCAAATCGGCGATGGTCATGCGCGACATCGATATTCTGGCGCCGATGGCCGAAAAGGGGCTGGCGAAAGTCGGCCTGTCGGTGACGACGCTCGATCGCAAGCTCGCCCGGCTGATGGAGCCGCGCGCCTCGACGCCCTCCAAGCGGCTTGAGGCCATCAAGGCGCTGTCTGAGGCCGGCATTCCGGCAACGGTGATGATGTCGCCGGTCATTCCGGCTCTCAACGATCACGAGATCGAGCGGGTGCTGGATTCCGGCAGGACGGCCGGCGCCACGCAGGCCAGCTATGTGCTTTTGCGCCTGCCGCTGGAGGTGAGCCCGCTGTTTCGCGACTGGCTGCTCAGGAACTATCCGGACCGCTATCGCCACGTCATGTCGCTGGTGCGCTCGATGCGCGGCGGCAAGGATTACGATGCCGAGTTCGGCAAGCGCATGAAGGGCGCTGGCCCCTATGCCTGGCAGATCGGCCGGCGTTTCGAGCTGGCAGCCAAGCGGCTCGGGCTGAATGTGGGAAAACGCCCGCTGAACTGCGACCTGTTCGTTCCGCCGCTTGGCACCGGCGTCCAGCTGTCACTGCTGTAACCGCAGCTGGCACTCTCTTTTTGTCCGGGTTCGCCCGGAATATGGGAATACCGATGCTGTTTCTTGCCCCGAGGCAGAATCGGTCATCCTCCGGCAGCCGCCTCACTGCCGGAGGGCTTGCAGGGAATCGGGCTTGTGTGCGAGTTTCGCCGCATGTCACGACGCACACCGCCCGATTCCCCCTTTCTTTTCGACGCCATCGAAGGCCCCGATTTCAGCTTCGAGCTGGCGGGAAAACGTGACGGGCTCTGGCCGGTCGCCGGAACCGATGAAGCCGGCCGCGGGCCGCTGGCCGGACCGGTGGTCGCCGCCGCCGTCATCCTCGATCCCGACAATATTCCGGAAGGGCTGAACGACAGCAAACAGCTGTCGATCACCCGGCGCGAGGCCTTGTTCGACATCATCCTCTCGTCATCCATCGTCTCCATCGCTTCGTCTTCCGCAGCAACGATCGATAAGACGGATATCCGCAAGGCGAGCCTTGACGCCATGCGCCGCGCGGTTTTCGGGCTGTCGTCACCGCCGGCCCTGGTGCTCGCCGACGGCCGCGACATACCACCCGGACTTGCCTGCCAGGGCAAGGCGGTCGTCAAGGGCGATGCGCGCTCGCTGTCGATCGCGGCGGCCTCGATCATCGCCAAGGTGACGCGCGACCGGATGATGGCCCGCGCCGGTCTGGTTTTTCCCGCCTATGGCTTTGCCGTGCATGCCGGCTACGCCACCAAGCGCCATCGCGATGCCATCGGCAGCCACGGTCCCTGCCCGCTGCACCGCATGAGCTTTCGCCCGCTGCGGCAGGACAAAACGGAAACGTAAGGCCTTGCGCGGGAACAAGAGCACGTCCCATGCATTAGAGATTTCAGATAAGGGCGTTCGGCCCGGGAAATCCGATGGATTTTTCTTTGGGCAAACGTATCCCCGGTAACAAACCGCAGAGTTGACGGGCTATATGATCAGACACGATCTGTGCCCGCGATTCTCTTGAAAGGATCAAAACGTGATCTTTGGTCTGATTCTGATGGCTGCCACGGCGACGGCCGATCCGTCTGCCGCTTCGGCGAGTGCTCCGACAGTGGACGCGCTGCAATCCGATCTGCAATCGGCCTATGCCTGCAAGGACATCGACGGCCGCAAGGTCTGGAAGGGCGGGCTCGCCTATTACATCCAGTCCTATGTCTATGACAACCAGGCCACCGATGACGCAACGGATGTGGCCACGGACGCAGTGCTACCTTCCGACAACACGCCGGAAACGATGCAGGAATTCGAGGAAGCCTGCCACACATTCGCACCGACAGCGAGCAAAAGCGACTAAGGCCGCTCTCGCATTTTGCGCACTTCGACGCCAGTTACTCCGGACACAAAAAAGGCCGGCGCGAGCCAGCCTTTTTTAAATCGTCATGCGATCGGCAATCAGTTGAGACGGGTCTTCACGTCGCTGATGGCCTTGGCAAACAGGGTTGCCTGCGTGGCAGCATCCGACTTCGCCGTGATGACGCTTTCGGCGGCGGCAATGGCGATATCGACGGCAATGGCACGAACCGAATTGATCGCGTCGGCTTCAGCCTGCTTGATCTTCTGTTCCGACAGGGCCGTGCGGCGGGCGACGAATTCGTCGGTCTTCTGCTTGGCTTCCACAGTCAGCATTTCGGCTTCGCGCTCGGCAGCGGCAACAATGTTGGCAGCCTCGGCTTCAGCTTCCTTGCGCTTCTTCTGGTATTCGGCGAGCAGGCTCTGCGCTTCGGCGCGCAGGCGCTTGGCTTCGGCCAGTTCGTTGGTGATGCGGTCGGCGCGCTCGTCGAGCGACTTCGCCAGCATGCCCGGAACCTTGAGATAAACGGTAAGCGCGAGGAAAAGCACCAAGCCGACTGTGGCCCAGAATGTGGCCAGTGAGGTCATGTCCATGATGCTCTCCTTACTTCGCCGATGCCTTGACCGCGGATGCGATCTCGGCCTTCGATACCTTGCCGCCGATCAACTGCTCGACGACGACGGTTGCCGTTTCCTCGGCGATCGCGCCAACGTCGGCCAAAGCCTTCGTCTTGATATCGGCGATCCGGGCCTCGGCAGCGGAAATCTTGTTGTTCAGGCTGACTTCGACCGCGGTGCGATCGGCAGTTGCCTTTGCCTTTGCGGCTTCGCGTGCGGTGGATGCAATCGCGTTGCCCTTGGCCTTGGCGGCGGCCAGTTCCTGTTCATAGGCAGCAATCGCTGCATCCGCCTCTGCCTTCGAACGGGCGGCATCGTCGAGATCGCGTGCGATGGTGTCGCCGCGTGTTTCGAGAATACCGGCGATGCGGGGCATGACGACCTTCGACATCAGAAGGTAGAAAAGACCAAAAGTAATCGCCAGCCAGAGAAGCTGCGATGCGAATGTCGATGTGTCGAAGGGCGGGAACACTCCCGAGCCATGTCCGCCTTCATGGGCTACACCGGTTTCGGTGTGGACCTCGCCGGCAGCGGCGTCGTGGGTCTCTGCGCCTTCGGTGGTGGTTGACTGGGCATAGGCCGAAGTCACGAACATGCTCACCTCCAGGTGCATTCAAAGGTATTCTGGCAGAAAAGATGCGGGCCGCGGCTTGAAACCGCGACCCTGCCTTCAAGCCGGTATTAGACGGCGAAAAGGAGCAGCAGCGCTACGAGCAGCGAGAAGATGCCCAGAGCTTCTGTAACGGCGAAGCCGAATACGAGACGGCCGAACTGGCTGTCAGCTGCCGACGGGTTGCGCAGGGCGCCCGACAGGTAGCTACCGAAAATGTTGCCGAGGCCAAGAGCCGTGCCGGCCATACCGAGGCAAGCGAGACCTGCGCCGATGTACTTTGCTGCTTCCGCGTCCATGATTTTCTCCTTCGAAATGGTTGTTGCGGCTAACTTTGGCACTTTCCGCGATCAAGACCGTTGCCGATCACGCCCGGGAAAGCCCCACGACTTTATTCCTTAGTGGCCACCCGGATGGACTGCGTCGTTGAGGTACATGCAAGTCAGCACCGCAAAGACATAGGCCTGGAGGAAGGATACGAGGAATTCGAGACCCGTGAGGGCCACGGTCATGATGAGCGGAAGGATCGCACCACCGATACCCAGCGCGCCGAGGGTTCCGAGCGAGGCGACGAAGCCTGCGAACACTTTCAGCGTGATGTGACCGGCCAGCATGTTCGCGAAGAGACGAACGGAAAGGCTGATCGGACGGGACAGGAAGGAGATCACTTCGATTGCAATAACCAAAGGCAGAAGGATACCGGGTACGCCAGAGGGCACGAACACATTGAGGAAGCCAAGGCCGTGCTTGTAGAAACCGTAAACCAGAACCGTGGCGATCACGAACAGCGCAAGCGCGAACGTGACGACAATCTGGCTGGTTACGGTGAAAAAGTAAGGAACCATGCCGAGCATGTTTGCTGTCAGGATGAACATGAACAGCGAGAACACCATCGGGAAGAATTTCATGCCGTGGGAGCCGGCGCCTTCGCGCAGCATCGAGGCGATGAATTCATAGGAAATCTCGGAGACGGACTGCATGCGGCCTGGAACCAGGCTGCGCGTCGACGTCGTGAAGTAGAGGAACGCGGTGGCCACGGCGAGCGTCGCGACCATGAACAGCGATGCATTGGTGAAAGAGAAATCAATACCGCCAATTTCGATCGGAACGATCTTGTTGACCACAAACTGGTGTACCGGATCTACCTTATCGCCTGCCACAGCCGCTCTCTCTCGTTACTGAACCGCCAGTGGCGGATATTTCAACCTGCGACAATCGCTCTTCTCAAGCGCCGTCACTCTTGTTCCTGCTGCCCTTGCCCGGCCGATCCGCGGGATGAGGCGCTGCCACCATGCCCGCCGAACGCAGAACGTTCAGCACACCGGCACAGAAACCAAGAAGGAGAAGGACGATCATCCCCCACGGCCCTGTACCCGCAAAATGGTCCAAAAGATAGCCCAGAAGCGCCCCGACAATGATGGCCGCCACAAATTCGCTCGAAAGCTTGACGGCGACCTGATAGCCCTTGCGATTTTCAGCTGCCCGCGCTTCGTCCGCAGCATACTTCGGATCTTCCTTGCGCCTTTCGGACAGCTCGGAACCGAGGCGTTTCAGCCGATCTTCCAGACCCTCTTTCCGGTTATCCGTCATGTGGCGCCGCCCCTTTTGCTGCCTGTCACGGTCATAAACCACGAGCTTGGTCACACAAAGGCCGGATTTGAAGCCACCGTTCGGCCCGTTCTGAAGTCGGCCGCAACATAGTTTTAGGGGCCTGCATAGTCAAGGCACCAAAGGACCTTGTTAGGTCACAATAATATTCAATAAAAACATTGCGTTATGGGATTTTACCGCAGGCTGCGCCGGAATCACCGGGAATCACCGCGGGCTTTGCCGGAATGGCGGATGACCGGAGCAGAACCGGTCATCACCAATCCCGGACAATCTCAGCTCCATCCGCCGCCATAGGTGCGGTAGAAGATGTGCTTGCCGATCTGCGATACCCGCTTCATCGTCGGACCCCAGTCGGGCTTCACATAGGTGGCGTGATAATGCGTCGCGGAACCGACTTCCGGAAACCAGATCTTGCCGGCGGTGACCGCGAGCGCGATTTCCTTGGCATCCAGCCAGGCGGACCGCGACCAGACGATATCGGGAATGCCGTCGCAGGCAAACGAGAACTGGCAGCGATTGAACCAGCCCTTGTTCTGGTAGACCACGCCGCAGATCGTATTCGGATAGGCGGGATTGCGGACGCGGTTGAGGATAACCTGGGCCACCGCCGCCTGGCCTTTGAGGGATTCGCCGCGCGATTCGAAATAGATGCCGGAGGTCAGGCATTTCTGTTCGGCCTCGGAAAACACGCCCGGAGGCAGCGGGTTTGCTGCCCAGGCGTGGTCTTCGGGCGAAATGTCGGGAATGAAGCGTCCGCCGGTCTTGTTCTCGCGCAGGATCGAATCGAACGGCGACTGGCGGGCATAATCGGGCTCGGCCGGCGCGTAGGCCGTCGCCAGCACATCGGCCGATTGATTGGTCACCAGGCTTGCCAGCATCGGCGACATGCCCGGATCGACCTTCGGAGCCTTCTTCTTGTAGAAGGCCGTGGCGATCTGGATTTCCTTGCCGATGATTTTCGGTCTGGCGAAAACCATCCGCTCTTGCGTATCGAACAGCGGTTCGGTGAGCGAACTGGTGCGCTGCAGGATCGAACCCGCGGTAAAATCCTTGGGCGGCGTCATCGGCACGACGGCGATGATGCGGCCTTTCTTGTCCCGGCGGTTCACCCGCTCTTCGTCGGTGCGCGGATCGGGCTGTTTCCGTTCGGCCGTGAGCGACACCTTGCCGCCGCCGGGCATATCGACCCCTGCCCCGTCACCGATCGCACCTGTGAGAACCGGATCGCTGAAAACCATCTCGACTTCGTGCAGCGAGCCGGCCGGCGAGCGGGTCATGTGCATCCGCCAGCGCTCGCCGCCACGATTGATGCCGGACAGAAAGGTTGCAAGGTCGGAATGAGCGGAAACCGAGGGAAACCCGACAAAGATGCCGATACCGAGCATTAGCGGGACAGTCCAGCGCGCGGACAACAAACCGGACTTGAGACACGACAGTCTACTCTTACGCACCAACCGTACTCCACGCACTGGCAGACGCGGGTATCCATCCGGCAAAAACACCCGGACCGCCTTTCCCCGCGAAAGTGAATCGGACAAGCGACCGTGGCGCGTAATCGCGCGTCAACCGCTCCAACATGTTCCGGCAATGCAGCCTCAGCCCTGCCGCCGACGCTTTCCGGCATCAGCGTGGAGTTGAGACCTTACCGCCTCGTATCATTGCATTAACCATAAGTGCGCATGGTTAATGGGCGTTTAATGGGGAACGCGAAATGACGCTGCGGGCAGGAATGGCACGGTCTTTTGCCGAACTCCATCGGGATGGCATGCGCCAATGACAGCACAACGTCCTCCGTCAGGCGTCGGTTTTCGCTTGAGGCCATGAGAGATACACATATCCGGAGCCGATCGTTCCGAAATAAGCGCTGTCCCCTGTCGATGCGTCGATGTAGCTGCCGTCGGCCGTCTTCGCATAGGCGCCGCTGTCGCCGCGCGTCAGATGCGATTTCAGGAACTGGCTCCACCCCGTCGTCTCGCCGGTGTCACCGGTCTTGCTGGTGGTTTCCTTTTCCGCGGCGCTATCGACATCCCATGCCTTGATCGTGATGCCCTTGGCGGGATCGGTGACCGTGAGCGTTCCGGCTTCAAGTGCCGCCAGCATGGATGTTGCCTGCTTGCTGGTCGCGGCGAGGCCTGCCATGTCTTCGAGCTTCTGCTTGAGGCCCGTCATGAATGAGGCCGTCTGTATATCCGTGGAGACCGCCGTTTCTGCGGCTTCGTCGGTCGTCGTCAAAGTCTTTGTCTGAGCAGACAGGGTATTGAGGAGTGCCGTGAGCGTGCTTTGGGCGTTGGATGTCGAGGACGACGTGTCGATCCCGTACCGCTGCAGCAACGCGTTGCGGGTACCGCCGCCCTGGGACTGCGATTGCTGGTCCGTTTCCTTCAGCGCCTTCAAAATATATTCGGACGAGAGCGTTCGGACGGCTTGAAGCGAAGTTACCATGGAGAGGTCCTGTCGGTTGCGATCAGCGTCTCCGGTTCATCCGTTGGCTATTCGGGGGAAAACATCCTGTCCGCAATGACGGGCGCGGACAGTCGAAAGCGCCAGGCCCTCATGACCATGACAATTGCGGTAAAACTACCGGTTGAAACCTGCGCGTGCCTTGCCTGACGGGAGCGCTCCGGCGTTGATCGCGCAGCCACGATCCCACGGATCAGACGGGAGCTTTGTTCAACAGACAATCCGGCGCAAAAGCAAAAACGCCTCCCCGCCGGGGTGGCGCAGGAGGCGTTGTTTGCCATTTCGGCCGATCAGATGATGACGTGCGAGCCCAGTTCCACGACGCGGTTGGTCGGCAGGCGGAAATAATCGGAAGGGTCGATCGCGGCGTTGGCAAGGCCGATGAACAGCCTGTCCTGCCAGTGCGGCATGCCCGACTGCGCATCGGGAACCAGCTTGCGCCGGCCGAGATAGAACGAGGTCGACATGATGTCGAACTTCAGGCCGGTCTTGCGGAACAGGCCGAGCGCCTGCGAGACATTCTGGGTCTCCATGTAGCCGAAGCGCATTTCCAGCAGGCTGAAGCGTTCCGACAGGCTGCTGGCGCTGACACGCTGGTCCTTGGGCACCACCGGCGTGTTGAGGGTGCGGATGGTCAGGATGAAGTTCTGCGCGTGCAGCACATGATTGTGCTTGATGTTGTGCAGCAGCGCCGCCGGCGTCGATTCCGGATCGCTGGTCAGGAAGATGGCGGTCCCTGGCACCGAGACCGGTGCATGTTCGCTCTTGCGCTCGATCGATTTGACGAAGGAGGCGAGCGGAATATCCGTATGCCGCGTCTTGTCGTGCAGGATCTTGGTGCCGCGCTTCCACGTCCACATGACGACGATGATGGCAGCCGCAATCAGGACCGGCACGTAACCGCCATCGTGGATCTTCAGCATATTGGCGCCGAAGAAGATCATTTCGAGCACCAGCAAGGGCAAGAGCGTCGCGATTGCCAGATAAAGGGGCCACCGCCAGCGTACCCGCACGAACTCGTAGGCGAGGAACGTATCGACCACCATCGCGCCGGTGACGGAGATGCCATAGGCGGTGGCGAGCGATTCGGACGAGCCGAAGACGAAGACCAGCAGCATGACGCCGAACATCAGGAGCATGTTGACGTTGGGCAGGTAGATCTGGCCGGTCTGGGTCTCCGACGTATGGAAGATCGCCATGCGCGGCAGGAAGCCGAGATGGATCGCCTGGCGTGTCAGTGAGAAGGCACCGGTGATGACCGCCTGGGCGGCGATGATCGTCGCGCATGTCGCCAGAATGACGATGGGCAACAACGCCCATTCCGGGAACATCAGGTAGAATGGATCGGACATTGCCTCCGGATGCTTCAGCACCAGCGCGCCCTGCCCCAGATAGTTCAAGGCCAGCGCCGGAAACACGAGACCGATCCAAGCCCATTGAATGGGTTTACGGCCGAAATGGCCAAGGTCGGCGTAAAGCGCCTCGGCACCGGTGACCGTCAGGAAGACCGCGCCAAGCACGACAATACCGACATAGCCGGCATGAAGCAGGAAATGGACGGCATAATAGGGATTGAACGCGGCCAGAATGCCGTAGTCATCGGTAATGTGGCTGACGCCGGCAACGGCAAGGACGATGAACCACAAGGCCATGATCGGTCCGAAGAACTTCGACACCGCTGCCGTGCCGCGCGATTGCACGGCAAAAAGCAATAGCAGAATGACCACCGAGATCGGCACCACATAGGGGGACAGCGTCGGGGTGACGAGCTTCAGGCCTTCGACGGCAGAAAGCACCGACAGCGCAGGCGCAATGATCGCGTCGCCGATGAAGAGCGCAGCACCTGCAATACCAAGAAAGAACAGCCGGTTGGCGCGCTTGCCGGAATATTTCATCAAAAGCGCCAATAGGGAAAGCGTGCCGCCCTCCCCGTTGTTGTCGGCACGCAGAAGGAACAGCACATATTTCAGGGTGACGATGATCGTCAGCGTCCAGATCATCAGCGAAATCAGGCCGATGACTTCGGCGCGCGTGACGCCGTCGACGGCGACCGGGCGCAGCGCCTCACGGAACGCATAAAGCGGGCTCGTTCCGATATCGCCATAGACGACCCCGACCGAGCCGAGCGCAAGAAGCAGAAACTTGCGCAATTCCTTGTCGCGTGTTCCGGGGGTAGCTACCGAATGGGACATCTGAACATTTCCGGCTTTCAAAGCCAGCCTTTCCAGCGAAAGAAATAGTAAGGGACGATCGCGGAAATCACCATGCCGACGACGGCCATGGGATAACCGAAGGTCCATTTCAGTTCGGGCATCACATCGAAATTCATGCCGTAGAGCGAGGCGACCAGGGTCGGCGGCAGAAAGACCACCGCGGCGATCGAGAAAATCTTGATAATGGCGTTCTGTTCGACATTGATCAGACCGAGAGAGGCATCCAGGAGGAAGGTGATGTTTCCCGAGATGAACGAGGCATGTTCCGACAGCGACTGGATATCCCGCGAAATCGTCCGGCAGAGTTCCTTGGCATCCTTGTCTTCCTGCACGGTCGGGACCGTGTAGAGAAAGGTCAGAACGCGGGAGAGCGAGGCGAGGCTGTCGCGGGTCTTTGCCACCAGCCGGTGATGCGAGGCCACATCCATCAGCTTGGCTTCGAGATAGTGCGGCGGCCGGCGCTTGCCGACGGGGCGTTCGCCGAAAACCTGCAGCGACAGGCCGTCGATCCTGGCAACGGCAATCTCGAGGATCTCCGCGGTGCGGTCGACGATGGTTTCGAACAGCCGCGTCACCAGCACCGTTCCCGTGGTGCAGCCACCGGGAATGCGGTGCATCGCGGCCGTGAACAGGGCGAAGGCCTTCGGCTCCTCGTAGCGGATGGTGATCAGCAGGCCCTTGGTCAGCACGAAGGCGACGTCCGTCAGTTCCGGCTGTCCGCTTTCGGCCTTGCAGACGAGCGACGCGGTCATGAACACCGCATCCTTGGCGGTATAGAGACGGCTGGAAGGCTCGATATCCTTCAGGTCGTCGCGTGTCGGCACGTCGATGCCGAGGAACCCTTCGACCAGAAGGTCCTCCGCCTTGTCCGGACGCAGCATGTCGATCCAGACGACATCGGACGGCAGGGATGCAGGCGGCGTCGCCGCGCTGATCACGACGGCTTCGCCATTGTCACGATAAGCAGTGATCATCCGGCAGCCCTTGCATGGGCACCAACGGTGCAGGTGCCGGCAATCCCCGCATCGCTGCGGCGACAGGCGGAGGTGAGAGCCAGGTTATGGCGAACCGGACAGAACCGGCCGTATGACATCAAAGCTGCGCGCGGCAGATCCATATGGAAACTCTCGTCGTTTACGACAAACCCTCAAACGGTCATCACAGTCATGCGGAGCCCGACGGAGGGCAGCACCGCTGTGCACCCTTACGGATGCGGGGAGGCATATGGAGCAAGGCACACCCAAAATCAATGCAGAAAGTGGCAGAGTGCCACAATGTCGCCCAGAGACTTAACGACGCGACGCAACAGAATGTCAACAGCCTGCATGTGCAACGCGCTCTTTCCGCAGACCGGACCGCGCGCACCACATGCCGTTTCACATCTCCGCAGCGTTACTCGAACACGATGTTCGGCATGGTCCGGGCCTTGTCACCCTGATGGGCGGCGACCTGTTCCCAGACCCGCGCGGCGATCTCGCGGTAGACCCGGGTCATCTCGCTGTCGGGCTCGGAGACGACGACCGGTGTTCCGGCATCGGAGGTCTCGCGGATGCCGATGGTCAGCGGCACTTCGCCGAGGAACGGGACGCCGATGCGCTCGGCCTCCTTGCGGGCGCCGCCATGGCCGAAGATATCGTAGCGGGCGCCGGTATCGGGGGCGATGAAATAGCTCATGTTTTCGATGATGCCGAGAACCGGCACCTCGACCTTGCGGAACATCGCCAGCCCCTTGCGCGCGTCGATCAGCGCCAGATCCTGCGGCGTCGAAACGATGACGGCGCCGGCCAGCGGCACCTGCTGGGCCATGGTCAGCTGTGCATCGCCAGTCCCCGGCGGCATATCGACGACAAGCACGTCAAGATCGCCCCAGGCAACCTCGCGCAGCATCTGCAGGAGCGCCGACTGGATCATCGGGCCGCGCCAGATCATCGCCACTTCCTCATCGACGAGGAAGCCCATCGACATGACCTTGATGCCGTAGTTTTCCATCGGCCGGATCATCCGGCCCTCGATCTGCTGCGGGCGTCCGGAAATCTTCAGGAGGCGCGGCATCGACGGGCCGTAGATATCGGCATCGAGGATGCCGACGCGCAGGCCGTTGGCCTTCAGCGCCAGGGCAAGATTGACCGAGGTCGTCGACTTGCCGACGCCACCCTTGCCGGACGCAACCGCGATGATCGCGCCGACGCCGGGGATGCCGGCTTTGGCCGAAGCCGTTGGGGTGCGCGGTGCAGCGGCTGCCGGCGCATGGCTGTGGCCCGCATGCGAAGAATGATCATGCGAATGACCGGCGCGAGACGGCGCAGCGGCCGGACGCTGGACCGGTGCCGAAGACGACGTTCCCTTTTTGTCGGCCGTCAGTGCCACCATGGCGCCCTTGACGCCGGGGATGTCCTTGACCACCCGCTCGGCAGCAGCACGCAAGGGATCGAGTTCGCGCGCCCGCTCGGCCGGAACGGTGATCGAGAAATAGACCTTGGAATCGGAGATGAAGACATCCGAGACCAGTCCCATATCGACGATATTGCCGTCCATATCCGGTCCGCGAACGCCGCGCAGCTTGTCGAGAACCTGATCCTTGGTCACGTCGGTCATGCCATTCACTCCTGCCGCCAGCGCGGCTGGTTTGCCCTGCTGTCTGTTTTGATGCGTTCATCATATCCAGTCTCGATGATAGGCGCCTATCATCGAGACTGGATAGTAGATAATCGAGCCGGACTGTTTCGCCAATGAGGCCGCGCAGAAAAACCGCCCAGAAAAAGCAAAGGCCGCCTCCAGCCTGGGGTGTCCGTACATCCGGGATCACCTGTGGCTGAAAGCGGCCTTGTTTGTCGCGACCTTCATGGGCGCAGTTTTTCTTATTGCAGTCCCCTCTGGACCTGCCTTTTATAAAGCAGGAACCATGCCAGTTCGGGAAAACACCCTGGAACCGACGATTCGCGCCCGGTTGCATTGCGATGCAGCAACCAACCCGCTTACTTATTGTGCAGATGCGTTGCACGGCTCACAGCGTTGCCGGATTTTGAAACAGGGTGCCGGACAAACGGCGTCCCGTTTTTACTCAAAATTCATCCCAACCGTCATTGGCCGGTGCAGCGGCACCAGCATGTCCCTGGAACGCGCCGGCCAGTTTTTGACCCAGAGCCCGGGCCGGCGATTGAACCGCCGGTGTGGTGAGCGACGCCTGCCGGACGATACCCGGCTTCGAGACCGGGGCACTGCGCACCGGAGCGGCAGGCGGACGCTGGATACCGGCATCGGGCAAGACCCGGCGCGATGCCGCTTGCGCAGTCTCTCCGAGCTTGAAATTCGACAGCAGCGCCGTCAGCGCCGAAGCCTCGGCGGCCAGCGTGTGACTGGCGGCGGTCGATTCCTCCACCATGGCGGCATTCTGCTGCGTGCCCTGGTCCATCACGTTGACGGCGCGGTTGATGTCGTTGAGCCCGATCGACTGTTCACGGGCGGCCTCGACGATCGAGGAGACCCGCAGGTTGATCTCATCGACCTCGTGAACGATCGCTTCCAGCGCCTTGCCGGCCTGGCCGACCAGCTCGACGCCGGTCTTGACCTGATTGCCGGATTTCGAAATCAGCGCCTTGATCTCCTTTGCCGCGTTTGCCGAGCGCTGGGCGAGTTCGCGAACCTCCTGGGCAACGACGGCGAAACCCTTGCCGGCATCGCCGGCACGCGCGGCTTCGACGCCGGCATTCAGCGCCAGGAGATTGGTCTGGAAGGCAATTTCATCGATCACGCCGATGATGCTGCTGATCTCCTGCGACGAGCTTTCGATCTGGCCGACGGCATCGATGGCGTTGCGGACAACCGCGCTCGACATCTGCGCACCGGATTTCGCCCTGGCGACGAGCTGACCGGCCTCTTCGGCCCGCACCGTCGAATCCTTGACCGAGGCAGTGATCTCATCGAGTGCCGCCGCAGTCTGCTCGACCGAGGCCGCCTGCTGTTCGGTGCGCTTGGCAAGATCGTCGGCCGAGGCGCGGATTTCGGCGGAACCGACCTGGATACCGAGCGCATTGTTGCCCACCGATTGCAGCGTCTGCTGCAGGGTGGTCATGGAACTGTTGAAATCCTCGCGCAGCGCATCGAGCGAGCCGATGAACGGCGTTGCCAGGCGGAAGGTCACATCGCCATCGGCAAGCCGCTGCAGGCCGGTGCCGAGTTCAGTAACGGCAAAGCGCATCTGGCGTTCGTTTTCCTGCGTTTCGGCGGCGTGGCGCTGGCGCTCCTCTTCCGAAAGGGTGCGGCTCTGGGCTGCCTCGGTCTCCAGACGCTGCTTGGCAATCGAAGCATCGCGCAGGACGGCGAGCGAACGGGCCATGCCGCCGAGCTCGTCGTTGCGGTCCGCATCGGCGATGGCGATACCGGTATTGCCCCGGGCGATTTCACCGGTGGCATTGACGATGGCTTCGATGCGGCGGCGGAAACGGCTGGATATCAGCACGCCGAGCAGAACGAGAAGCACGGATGCGGCGGCGATGATGATGATGGAAATCCACGCCATGTGCGTCAGATAGGCAAAGACGGTCGCCTTCGGAACGGAAACGATCGCGTACCAGGCCGTATCGGACAGAAGCTGCACGGGAACGGCGACGGAGAGGAAATCGGTGCCGTCCTCGCCGACCGTGTCGACGGGCTTGCCCGGATTGTCGATCATCTGCTGCCAGGCGGCGGCATCGACGCTGCTGTCCTTGAACGCCTTGCCGAGATTGGCAGGATTGACATGGGCGAGGAGATTTCCGCCCTGGGACACCAGCGCAACGTTGCCGTCGCCGAGTGGCTTCATTCCGGCGAGTTTCGATGTCAGGCTGTCCAGCGCAATGTCGATACCGATGACGCCGAGCGGCTTGCCGTCGACGGTGACAGGGCCGACCAGCGTGGTCATCATCACGTCCTTGCCGTCGATGGTATATTTGTAGGGCTCGATCACCACCATCTTCTGCGCCTTGAAGGGCAGCTGGTAATAGTCGCCCGGTCCCGGCTTGTCGTAGTCCATGAGCGGCGTCACGATGATGTTGCCATCGGAGCGCACCCAATAGGGCACATAGCGGCCGGTCGCGTCATGCCCGGGCTTGTTGGCGTATTCCGCATCCTTGCCGTCGAAGGCGTTCGGCTCCCAGCCGGTCCAGACGCCAAGTGCGAAGGGATTGTCTTCAAGCAGCCGCTTCATCACGGCATCGCCGGATGTGCGGTTGGCGGCACCGGATGTTTCAAGCGCGTGGAATGTGCTCTGCAGGGCCTCGACCAGTTGCAGCCCCTGCGACATCTGCGCCTTGAGGTCGGCGGCGGTCAGCGCGGCCGCGGCATTCATTTCGTCGACACTGCGGCGCTTCACTTCCGAGTAGGATATCCAGAACAGCGTACCGGCGGTCACCACCGTGGCGAAGAGCCCGGTCGCAACGACGGAGAAGATATTTCGGGAAGTCGCAGTCTTGAACAGCATCTCGGATCCTCGAAAGCGCGGCGGCAACAGGCGAAAGCGTCCCGGTTGCAACGTCGCGGATATCATCTTTGGGAAAAGGTGCGGAGGATAGGATCCCGGCAGCAACGCGCCGCCTGTTTAAACAAGGCGGCATGGTCCGGGCTTCAAAATACACCATAAAACCGGACCGGGCGCTGCCGATCACGGAATTATACGGGGTAGCCTCCCAGTGAAATCATTCCACCGGCGGCAAAGGTGCACCGCAAAACTTAAAGATCATCTAAAATACTGAAAATATTCGCAGCTTTCGCCTGTCCCGCCTGCCGGAGCAGACCGGCTGCAAGCGCTTAGCTGATATAGCCCTTCTTCATCGCCTTGACGACCGCCTGGGTGCGATTGACCGCGTCGAGCTTCTTGCTGACATGGTTGAGGTAATGATTGACCGTATGCTCGGACAGACCGAGAATTCCGGCGATCTCCGAACTCGTCTTGCCCGCCGCCGTCCAGTTGAGGCATTGGATTTCGCGTTCCGACAGGGTGACGCTGGTGTCCTTCCAGAACGAGCCGATTTCAGTGAGCCGATTGTAGACATGGATGGCGATCATCTGCAGTTCCATCATCGCCGTCATCGGCAGATCGAACCGTTTTCCCATCCAGATGACCGTGGCGCGGCTGCCGTCGGCGTCATGAACCGGGAAGTAATTGGCCTGGTAGATGCCGTGGTCGCGCAACATGGCGATGTAGTCGTTTGCCTGGGGCGGGCGCCCCGTTTCCTTTTCCCATTCTTCGAGCGTCAGCTGGAAGGGTGTCGTGGTTTCCCTCAAGCGGCGAATGCCGGTCGAATGCTTGAGGAGGGAGATGCTGTCATATTTGTTGACGAGATCCACCGGCATATTGGACAGGATCGAGGCGCTTGCCAGTTTGTCCGCATCAAAGGACGGGACCATGCAGATGAGGAACGTCTTGAAGCCGAATGCCAGCGTCGTTCTCTTCATATAGCGGATTGCGTCGAACTGCGTTTCCAGCGCGGCGATTTCCGAAGCGAAATCTCCGCCGCGCGGTGACTCTTTTTCCATCGATTCTGCCATTAAACTATCGCGCATTCACAAACTCCACCGCATAGCCGCATGGGTTTCCGGGCGAGCGCTCTCGAGCTTCGCCCGTCGTGTCGTCTATCCATCATGCCGGTGTCCTGCTTGTCTTCATGAGTGTTTCTCAATTGATCAGTCCGGCACGTATTGCCTTCGCCACGGTCTGCACGCGATTGACGGAATCGAGCTTGCGGGTCGCGCGGCTGAGATAGTGATTGACGGTATATTCGGAAAGCGCCAGGATTTTCGCCATTTCCGTGGTGGTTTTCCCCGCCGCCGCCCAGTGCAGGCACTCTATCTCGCGGCGCGACAGTCCGCCCGGTACGCGGCTGCGCATTTCCTTCAGTTCGCTCAGACGGCTGAACAGATATCCAGCCATAAAGGTCAGTTCCTTCAGCTCGCCCGGATTGACCGCTTCGCGATTGCCCGCGAAAGCCACCGCGCCGCACGTTCCGTGCACGTCGTGAGTTGGAATGTAGACACCGCGCCGCAGGTTGCCCCGCTCGAACAGCCGGAGCACGGCATTGCCCTTGCCGTCCGCACGCATGTGGGAATCGAGCGTCGTATCATAGGTAAATGGAATTGTGCTGCGTCGCAGCCGTTCGATCACCGGGCTGCCGGCCATCAGGCTGGCGGCATCGTAGCTGGCCAGGAAATCCTTCGGCCAGTTGGTCATGACAACCGCTTCCGAAAGGCTGCGGCAGGCCTTGCCCGGCACGACCATGACCATGAAGCCCTGAAAACCATAGGCGCGCATCACTTGTTCCAGCGCCTGCCGGACATCCGCTTCCCGCGTCATCGTTTCGGCAATCCGCCGTGTCTCGGCAATCCGCTGGGCGGCGGGAAGCGCGATGGATGACAGATATCCGCTGAAATCGACCATTTTATACTTCTTCCAGACTCGCGGCCGATTGATTCGACATTCGCGAGAATCCCGTTCCGCTACCGCCCGAAGGCCTTGCCGTTACCGGTGGAGCCCGGCAAAGCCCATCTCGGAGGCAGAAAATCGGACATCGGCAGGCACAGAATCTGATATATTAAAGCTACAGCCCCGATTTCGCCGCGTCCAGTCGATTTGACTAATTAACCGTAAAGGCATTTCAAAGTCTAACGCCCCGGCCCCAGACGGATTTCCACGTCTTCGCTGATGGCCATGGCTGCCTGACGAACCGGGTTAGCCCAGATCTCCAGTTGTTCCATCGTCACCCGGTAGGCCGGCCCTGTGACCGAGATACCGGCGACAAGATCGAAACCGGCGTCATGGATCGGAGCGGCTACACAGCGGATTTCCGTTTCATGTTCTTCACGATCAAAGGCATAGCCCCGCAATCGCGCCTCGTCCAGATCACGTTTCAAAGAGGCCGCGGAAAGATGTGTATTGGCGGTAAAACGGTGGAATGTCAGCTTGCCGAGGGTTTCGGCGAGCCTGCCGGGCGGCAATACGGACAGCGCTGCTTTGCCAAGGCCGGTGCAGTAGACCGGCGAGGCATTGCCGATCTGCGATTCCATCCGCACCGTCTGGCGGCTTTCCACCTTGTCGACATAGATGATCTCGGTGCCGCGCAGGACACCCAGATGAACCGTCTCGCCGGTTTCTTCGTGCAGCTTGCGCAAATGCGGCGCAGCGACCGCGCGGAACTGGTTCTTCGACCACGACCGGTAGGCGAATTTCAACAGGCGCAGGCCGGGCTCGTAGCAGAGATCGCGTCCCTGAACCAACAGCCCCTCCTCCACCAGATGAGACAGCTGGCGATGCAGCGTGCCGCGCGGCTGGCCGGACAGGACAAGGATATCGCTGAACCTGAGCGGCGTGTCGGAGGTCACGACGGTTTCCAGCACGGAAAGGGCCTTGCCGAGCGTGCCAGTGCCGCTATTCTGCGCTGTGGCGGGAGAGGCCGTCCTTGCGTCGTCCCGGTCCGTGGTTTGCCCATCCGTCTCATTCATCGCTGTTGCTTCGATCTTGACAAGCCGCTGCCTGCGGCGCGATAATTCCAAATAATAAGAGCGAGTTCCACATAATGGAACGACATTGATGCGAATGCAAGCCCGTTCTCGGGACTGCGCATCCGGGAGAGCGACACATCATGGCCTTGCCAGCTGCGCAATTTCACGACCTCGAGGGACGTGGCGTCCTGATCACCGGCGGTGGTTCGGGCATCGGTGCCGCGCTCGTCGAGGGCTTTGCACGACAGGGCGCCCGCGTCGCCTTCATCGATATCGCCGAAACGGACAGCCGGGCTCTGGTGGAGCAGCTTGCACCATCGGTCGAACATGCGCCGGTCTTCATTCAGGCCGATCTGCGCGACGTGCAGACGATAAGGTCTGTTGTCGATCGGGCGGCCAGCGCGATCGGTTCACTGAGCGTCCTCATCAACAACGCTGCGCGCGATGACCGGCAGCCGCTGGAGGACGTGACCGAGGCAAGCTGGGACGAAAGCCAGTCCGTCAATCTCAGGCACGTCTTCTTCACGAGCCAGGCTGCGGTGGCGCACATGCGGCAGGCCGGCGGCGGCTCGATCATCAACTTCTCGTCGATCGCCTTCATGCTCAACATGGGCGAAATCCCGGCCTATGCCACGGCCAAGGCCGGCATTATCGGCCTCACCAAGTCGCTCGCCGGCAAGCTTGGCCCGGACGATATCCGCGTCAACGCCGTGCTGCCGGGCATGGTGGTGACCGAGCGGCAGAAGAAGCTGTGGATCGACGATACCGCGATTGCCGGCATGCAGGAAAAACAGTGCCTGAAGCACATGCTCGTCGCGGAGGACATGGTGGGCCCATGCCTCTATCTCGCCTCCGATTGTTCGGCGCGGATGACGGCACAGGCCATGATCATCGATGGAGGCGTATTTTAATGACGGCAGCATCCTATGCGGCGGTAGATTGGGGAACCTCGAGTTTCCGCCTGTGGATCGTCAGCGAAAGCGGCGAAGTGCTTGCCGAGCGCCGCAGTGGCGAGGGCATGACGACGGCCGCGAAAACCGGCTTCTCGGGTATTCTTGAATCGCATCTCCAGGCCGTTTCCGCACCGCCGCATCTGCCGGTAATTATCTGCGGCATGGCCGGTGCCCGCCAGGGCTGGGTCGAGGCCGGTTATCTCGATACGCCCGCCCCTTTGAGCGGCATCGTCAAGGCGGCCGTCACCGTACCCGACGCCAACCGCGATATCCGCATCCTGCCCGGCCTTGCCCAGCGCAGTGAAGAGATGCCGGATGTCATGCGTGGCGAGGAAACCCAGCTGCTCGGCGCAATATCCCGGCTCGGCAGCGGCAGCCATCTGGTCTGCATGCCGGGCACGCACAGCAAATGGGTGCGCGTCACCGGCGGTATCGTCGATGGTTTCTCGACCTTCATGACCGGCGAACTGTTCGACGTGATCTCAAAGCATTCGATCCTCAGCCATGCCGTCGCCGACGGGGGTGCGTTCGATGGCAACGATCCCGTCTTTCTGGGCGCTGTCGCAAAAGCCGCGAAAAATCCCGCGCTTGCGACCAATCTGGTGTTTACGGTGCGCAGCGGCCAGCTGCTGCATGGCCTGACCGCTCCCGCCGCCAAAGCCCGGCTGTCGGGCACGCTCATCGGTCTTGAAATCGCCGGAGCGCTCAGCACCGCAAAGGCCGGAAGCAGCGTCTGCCTTGTCGCCTCCGGCTCTCTTGCCGCGCTGTACCAATCCGCCCTGTCGGCTCTCGACCTCAATCCCGTGACCATCGATGCCGATGAGGCCGTTCGCCATGGCCTTGCCGCCGCTGCCAACGCCATCTGGCCCGCCTGAAGAAAGAGTTAGTATGACCCGCATCCCCTTCCCGCCGATGAAATATCCGCTGATCGCCATCCTGCGCGGGTTGAAGCCCGAGGAAACCCAAGGGATCGTCGGCACGCTGATCGAGGCCGGTTTTACGGCCATCGAAATTCCGCTGAACTCGCCGGATCCGTTCCGCTCGATCGAGATTGCCGTGAAGATGGCGCCGGCCGGCTGCCTGATCGGTGCCGGTACCGTCTTGACGACGCAGCAGGTCGAGCAGCTTGACGGCGTCGGCGGCAGGCTGATGGTCAGCCCGAATGTCGAACCGGACGTGATCTCGCTGGCGGCGGCCAAAGGCATGGTCACCATGCCCGGCGTCTTCACGCCGACGGAAGCGCTGGCGGCTGCCAAGGCCGGCGCGACGGGACTGAAATTCTTCCCCGCCAGCGCGCTCGGGCCTTCCGGCATTTCGGCGATCCGCGCCATCCTGCCGCCGGAACTGGAAATCGCCGCGGTCGGTGGCGTCTCGGAAGCCAATTTCGCCGATTATGCCAAGATCGGCATCAAGAGCTTCGGGCTGGGCTCCAGCCTCTACAAGGTCGGCATGGATGCCGCCGAAGTCGGCAAGCGGGCTGAGGTGACGATCAAGGCCTATGACGCGGTTTACGGGGCAGCATGACCATGGATATCATTCCCTTTTCCGGCAAGATCCTGTGCGACGAACCGTTGATGCTCGGCGAAGGCGCCACCTACGATCCGGCGACCGACATCGCATGGTGGTTCAACATCAAGGGCGAGGCGCTGCACGAGCTGCATCTGGCATCAGGCCGCAAGACGGTTCACCCGCTGCCGTTCCTCGGCAGCGTGCTCGCCGTGATCGATCCGGACCGGCAGCTGATCGCCTCCGACAAGGGCCTGT
Source organism: Pararhizobium polonicum (assembly GCF_001687365.1). Classification (GTDB taxonomy): domain Bacteria; phylum Pseudomonadota; class Alphaproteobacteria; order Rhizobiales; family Rhizobiaceae; genus Pararhizobium; species Pararhizobium polonicum. The sequence continues at coordinate 13,407 of NZ_LGLV01000017.1, read as the reverse complement.
TCATCCGGGAAACGGCGTCGGGAAAGCTGAGCCTTCTGACAACGCTCGAAGACATTCCGGCCAACCGCTCCAATGATGGCCGCGTGCATCCGTCCGGCAGCCTCTGGGTCAGCACCATGGCCCGCGACGAGGCCAAGGGCGCCGGCGCGATCTATCATGTGGCGCGCGGCACCGTCACACGGCTTTATGCCGAAGTGTCGATCCCCAACAGCATCTGCTTTTCACCGGATGGTTCCACCGGCTATTTCACCGATACGGCCATCAATCACCTGATGCGGGTCGCTCTCGATCCGGCCACCGGCCTGCCGGCCGGCGAACCCACGGCCATCAGCGACGAGACGACGACATCAGGCGGCATCGACGGATCGGTCTGCGATGCGGACGGGCTGATCTGGAATGCGCGCTACGGCTCCGGTGCCGTCGATGTCTACCGGCCCGATGGCACGAAGATCGCGCGTTATACGGTTCCGGCGACGCAGACCACCTGCCCGGCCTTCATCGGCGCCAAGGCCGACCGGCTGCTGGTCACCTCGTCTTTCCAGGGCATGAGCGATCCGCAGCGCGCCGCCGATCCGCATGCGGGCAAAACCTTCGAACTGGGTGTCACCGTCAAGGGCCGTTTCGAACCGGCCTATTTGCTCTGACTGCCGGACAAGGCCCGAACAAGGCGATGTGCCGTAGCCCCGGCAAGCAGGCATTGCGCAGCCGGCACCGATATGACGGCACCTGCAGGTTCATCCCCATGCGTGCGGAGCCGCAAAATTCGGTCACAAGGCTCCCGCTTTCATCAGGAGTTTTGCCGCAACCGCTTTGTATCCTTCAAAACTCTCATCCCCCGGATTATACGATTAGAATCGTATAATCCGGGGGATGACATCAAATGCAAAATGGCGCAGCGCCGATACCTGACCCAATTTCCAAGGTTTCTATCTTTTCCATCACCCAAGCGACGACAGCGACATTCACGGATCTCTATTTCAGACTGACATTTCTGTGCTTCATTCAAACCGGCTCGAAAAGAGTTCTTTGCCCGACCAATGGCGAACTGATCGGAGAACCGGGGGACTTGATAATTTTTCCTCCCGGTTCGCTGGTGACGATGGAAAACCGCCCGATCTTGAATGACCGTTACCGTGCAGATGGTGTGTGCTTCACACATGACCTGGTGGATGCGGTTTTCATTGACCAACGGCCCCGCAGCGACCCTCCGGGTATTCAAATCTTGCGAACCGATTCCCAGCGGCCGTCAGAAATACTCGGCCTCATCAAAGACACAGTCAACAACGAGGGCCTGCCGCTGCCGATCAAGCAGCATCGGCTTCTTGAGCCATTAATTTGGTTGCGGCACAATGGAGTACGTCTTCCAACGCGGGATGAAGAACAGCCTCTCAGCAAATTGCGACGCTTGATTGAAACCGATTTGAGTCATCCGTGGCGTATCCCGGAGGTGGCGGAATACTTTGCCATGAGCGAAGCAACCTTGCGCCGGTGGCTTATGAAATCGGGGCAAGGTTTTTCCAAAATCCTGCTCAACACTCGTCTTGAGAACGGTCTCACGCTGCTGCAGACAACCGGTACTCCCATTTCACAAATCGCCTTGGAAAGCGGATTCAAAACGCCGTCTCATTTTTCAGATTCCTTTCGGAAAAGATTCGGAATAGCACCAAAACTGATCCGCTCAGCGAACGATTGATCGTTCTTCGATAGTTTTTGATCGTTTGCCGGAAGCGTGACTTACGAACACCCATTATCTTTGGAGCATGATCAACACTCCCGATAAAGGACGCTCAATCATGCTTTATAAAACTCGACTCGCCAGCCTGGTGCTGGCCTGTGCCATGACCACAGCTGCGAGTGCTCAGGACTTCCAGTTGTCCAGCACATCGATTTCCGAAGGCGCACAACTTGCATCTTCTTATGTCTTTGCGGGGTTTGGATGCGAAGGCGGCAACCAGTCGCCGCAGCTGTCCTGGTCGGGTGCGCCCGAAGGAACAAAAAGCTTCGCAATCACCGCCTATGATCCGGACGCACCGACCGGTTCGGGCTGGTGGCACTGGAATACGGTCAACATCCCGGCTTCCGTGAACTCCGTTGAACTGGGTGCAAGCGGCACTGGCGCGATGCCGACCGGGGCCGTCGAAATCACCAATGACTACGGATCAGCCGGTTTCGGCGGTGCTTGCCCCCCTCCGGGCGAGGTGCATCGCTATATTTTCACGGTGCATGCCTTGGCGGTAGAGCGCCTGGAATTGCCGGCAACCCCAAGCAACGCACTGGTTGGTTTTATGATCCACGCGAATACGATCCAAAAAGCCCAGATTACCGCAGTCTATAATCGCTAGGCCGAAACCAGAACGGCAGTCGGCTTTACCGCCGACTGCCTGTTCCAATCCATTTTGCCGCCCAAAAAGTAGCGAATCGCAGAATGTCCGGCTCATAAACGACGAGAAGGGCGAAAATATTTCGGCTTATTTTCTCGATGTGATGCCGTGTCTCAAGTCTGCACGGACATGCACGGCACCTCCAGCCTCCACCATGTCTGCCCACGTAAAATACCAATCCGGTGTCGATGAAGAGAGTTGCTGTGTCACGATGACAGAGATCGCCCTCCCGCAAAGGAAGCAGCACTCCCCGACCCCAGACGCGCCGCGTTTATTGGAAAATTTCTCCATATTTTCTTTTCTTTTTCTGTCGAACGGGACAGCATTGAGGGCCTGTGAAAATAACATTCCATCCCCCGTTGCATATTTTTTACGGAACCACTCGGCACCTTCGACGTTGTGTCTGCATCACCGGTGCGGCGGAAAGACTTTCAGCCCCGTGCCCTGATCGAAGAAGAAAACGAAAAGGTAGGTTTAAAATGGCCAAGAAACTCGTAGCTTCCGTCGCCGCCGGCGCCCTGTTTGCAGGTGTAACCGTTTTTGCGCCGCTCGGTTTCGCACAGGACACAACCCAGCCTTCGGCTCAACCACAGACCATGGAAACGCCGATGACCGGCGAACAGCCGGCCGGCGAGATGAAAAAGCCGCTCGATGAAGCGGCTCAGGCCACCCCGGCGGCCGGCTCCGGCTATCTGACCGAGCAGGCCGACGACCAGATCGCGGCCAGCAGCTATATCGGCCAGTCCGTCTACAACGCTGCCGATGAAAGCATCGGCAAGATCAATGACGTGATCTTCACCAAGGATGGCTCTGTCGAAGCAGCTGTCATCGGCGTTGGCGGCTTCCTGGGTATCGGCGAAAAGAACGTCGCCGTTCCGCTGGAGACGATCTCGGTCTCCAACGTCCCGGATTCGAACGATCTGAAGCTGACCACGCAGGAAACGGCCGACACGCTGAAAACAGCCCCCGAATTCAAGACGAGGGCGCAGCAGGTTGCCGAGCAGAATGCCAATGCCCCGGTCGATAACTCGACCACGTCTTCCACGGCGCCGGCAACGGACATAAAGCCGGCTGAACCGGCCACCAACAACTAACCGGGTACTCCGGTTTGATCACACGCAACGGCGGCACCTCCTGTGCCGCCGTTCTGCTGTCGGAAATGCTGACGAAGCAAAAAGAGGCTGGACGCATACTCGGTATGTTGCAGCAGCATTTCTATGCAAGTGCGCCAATGTAAATCTAGGCGTTGGCCGATTTGATGGAGGTTGCAACGCTGCACCACTCCTCCAGCGAACGGCGTATTGCGATGTCAAATGGTTCCTGACGTGTAAATGCCCACCAGATGCGCGCGCCAAGCCAGACACCCGCCATCTGCCATCCGAGCAATGTCGCCCTGGATGTATCGGCCGTTAATCGACGCCCCAGGGCAATGGCAAGGGCGGCCCCCCAGGCTGCCCCGCGTGCCCGCAAGACCGGATTGCGAATATCCTCATGCAGGATGAGCAGCCCGTCCGTCTCATCGCTTTCGGCGGTTTTGCCGGGGGCTAGCCGCAAAAGCAGACGGATCGCTCCGTCCGGTGACAGGGGTTCCTCCGCATCGGCCTTCGCTGTCTCCTGATCCAAACGGCTCCACGCGTGGAGGAGGGCCGCCTCGAGGAGGCTGTCCTTGTCGCCATAGCGCTGCACCAGCGTCGCTGGCGAGAGCCCGGCCGCTTTGCCTGCCTGCGCGAAGGTCAGGTTGGATGGGCCGATGGACAGTATCCTGCCCAGAACCGCGTCAAGGAGAGCTTCGTCGGATATGCTTTTGTGTCTTGCCATGGGTAATTTATAAACTTATGTTCATTTATAAATCAATGGGAGATTGACGGAAATGGCGAGAATTCTTGGCTATATCGCTTCAAGCCTCGATGGCTTCGTTGCGACTGACGATGACAGCCTGGAATGGCTCTTCCGCTACAACGACATGGATCTGGGCGAGCATGACTACACGTTGTTTATCAAGCGTATCCGCACGGTCGTCATGGGCCGTCGCACCTACGATTTTATCGCCAACGATCCGGCCCCCTGGAGTTATGGAGACCAAAGGGTTCTGGTTGTTACGTCACGCCCCATCGATCGCCCGAAAGGGCAGCTTGAGGTGCGCAGCGATGTCGATGCCCTCATCGCCGAGCTGCGGGCGCTGAAGGATGGTGATATCTGGATGCTCGGAGGCGGGCAGCTGCAAATGACCTTTTTGGAAAAAGGCGCTCTGGATGAAATCGAAATCTATGTCATTCCGGAATTGCTGGGCGGTGGCCGTCCCCTGTTTCCCGCAACAGGCCACCGCGGCAGCCCAACGCTGATCAGCGCGCAACCGCTAGACAGAGGATGCGTCCGTCTTCACTACCGCTTCGACCGTCCTGAGTAAGCTGGCGACGATTGACGCAGTTCTGTTTGCCGGCTGATGGTACATTGCCTTGCCCGGCAGTCAGAGCCTGTCGACCGGTTCGAAACGGCCCTTGACGGCAATGCCCAGTTCGACGGTTTTTCCCGCGGTCGGATCGGCGGCGCGTGGCTTAATACCAGGCGTCGGCCATGCTGTTCTTGCGTCTTGTCATATAGTCCGTCAACGCCTCGTCGATGGCCACGTCCAGGGGCGGCGCCTCGTATTCGGCCAGCGTCTTTTTCCAGCGTTTGTTGGCACGCGCCGCCATGTCGGTCGATCCGCCCTCCTCGCTCCACTTTTCGAAGGGCTCATTGTCCGACAACGTCGAGTCCCAGAATGCCGTCTGGTAGTTGCGCATCGTATGGTCGCAGCCAAGGAAATGGCTGCCCGGACCGACCTGCAGGAAGGCGTCCATGGCCAGCGTATTATCGTCAACCACGACACCGGCGAGATAGGAATGCAGCGCGCCGCAGAAATCGGTGTCCATGACGAACTTCTCGTAGGACATGGCGAGCAGCCCATCGAGGAAACCCGCCGAATGCAGGATGAAATTGGCGCCGCAATGCACTGCCGAGAGCATCGACATGACGCCCTCCTGCATCGCCTGCGCATCCGGCAGCTTCGAATTGGAGAAATTGCCGGCGCAGCGCAGCGGCAGCTTGCGCCGTCTTGCCAGCTGGCCGATCACCATCGAGCCGATGGCGGGTTCCGGCGTGCCGAAGGTGGGCGAGCCTGAGCGCAGCGACATGGAGGAGAGAAAATTGCCGAAGATCACCGGCGCGCCCTTGCGCTCCAGCTGCGTCAGCGCGCAGCCGGCCAGCGTTTCGGCATAGGACTGGGCGATGGCGCCGGCATTGGTGACCGGGCCCATGGCACCGCCGAGGATGAAGGGCACGATGACCGCGGCCTGGTTGGCGCGGGCATAGGCGCGCAGCGATTTCGTCATCGTGCCATCCCAGACGAGCGGCGAGTTGACGTTGACATTACCAAGGATGACGCAGTTGCGATCGACAAAATCGCGGCCGAAGACGAGGCGGGCCATGTCGATCGAATCTTCCACCCGGTCTTCCGCCGTGATCGAGCCCATGAAGGCGCGGTCGGAATATTTGACATGGCTATAGACCATGTCGAGATGGCGCTTGTTGACCGGCACATCGACCGGCTCGCAGATCGTGCCGCCGGAATGGTGCAGCCAGGGGCTCGACTGGGCGAGCTTGATGAAATTGCGAAAGTCTTCCAGCGTGCCGTAACGCCGCCCTTTGTCGAGATCCATGACGAAGGGGGAACCATAGGCCGGCGAGAAGACGACGTTGCTGCCGCCGATCTCGATATTGCGGGCGGGATTGCGCGCATGCTGGGTGAACTGCGCCGGCGCACTCGCAACGATCTCCTCCAGCATGCCCGGCTCGAACCGGACCAGCACGCCGTCGACCTTGGCGCCGGCCCGTTTCCAGTGATCGATCGCGGCCGGATCGTCGCGGAACTCGATGCCGACCTCGCAGAGGATCCGGTCGGCGACGCGCTCGATCTTCTGAAGGTTTTCCTCGCCCAGGATATCGTAGGTCGGGATATTGCGGACAATATAGGGAACGCCCGGGATTTTCGCCGCATTGTCGCGCCGCGCAGAGCGGGCCGGACGCGCGCGTCTTGCGGGTTCTGCCTCAGCGGCCACGAGCGTTTCCATGCCATCTCTCCCCTTTTCCCAGTCGAGGCTACCGGTGAAAAAGGGGCCTGTAACGCTGGAAAAATTCGACACATGATATAAGCTGAATTTATGGAAACACTGCGCCGCCTGCTGCCCTCGGCCTCCAGCCTGATCGTCTTCGAGGCGGCCGGACGCCATCAGAATTTTACCCGCGCCGCCCATGAACTGGCGATGACGCAGGCCGCCGTCTCCTATGCCATCCGCGGGCTCGAAGACCAGCTCGGCGTGCCGCTGTTCCACCGGGTCCACCGGGCCGTGCAGCTGACGGAAGCCGGCGAGAAATTCCATGCCGACGTGTCGCTCGGGCTGTCGCGCATCCAGAAATCGGCCGAAGACATCCGCGCCAAGCGGCGCGAGAGCAATGTGACGCTGGCCGCGTCCACCGCCTTCGCCTCGATGTGGATGCTGCCGCGGCTGACAAAACTGCGCGAGGACCTGCCCGAGATCGACCTGCGCATCCAGACCAGCGTGCGCGATCTGGATCTGGAAGAGGAGCCGATCCCGCTTGCCGTTCGCGGCGGCGGCGATCCGGCCAACTGGCCGCGCTATCATACGGCGCTTCTGGCGCCGGAGGTGATCAGCGCCGTCGCCTCCCCCGCCTTCGTCGAGGCCAACGGCATGCCGCAGCGCCCGGCCGATCTGCTCCGGCATCCGCTGATCCATCTGGAAGAGCCGGTCAGGCGGGCCTATAGCTGGCAGGAATGGTTTGCCAGCGCCGGCGTTTCCTATCCGTCACAGGCGCGGCGGCTGACGCTGAATGATTATGTTCTGGTCATCCAGGCCGTGCTTGCCGGCGAAGGCATCGCTCTCGGGTGGAACCACCTGATCGAGCGGCAGGTCCGCTCCGGCGCGCTCGTTCCGGTCGGCAATCATGTGCTGAAAACGGATCTGGCATTCTACGTCGTCTGGCCGCGTTCGCGCGAGCTGAACCATCAGGCCCGCCGGGTGCGCGACTGGCTGCTCGAGGAAGGACGCCGGGAGCGGGAGGAGTGAGAGAGCCTCAGCCCGCAGCCGATGCTGCTGCCCCCGTATCGTGATATTTTTCGGCGAGATAGCGCAGCGTCGTGACGGAATCGGCGGGCTTTCCGTAGAAATAGCCCTGCCCCATGCCGCAGCCGAGACTTTTCAGCTTCATCGCCTCCGAGAAATCCTCGATCCCTTCGGCAACAACTTCAAGGTTCAGTCCTTCGCACATGGAGATGATGGCCTTGACGATGTGCTCGGACGCGCGGTCGGCGGAGATGCGCGAGACGAAAGCACGGTCGACCTTGACCTTGTCGAAGGAGAAATCCCGCAAACGGCCGAGGCTCGACTGGCCGGTGCCGAAATCGTCGAGAGAAATGCGCACGCCGGCCGCCCGAAGCTCGGTGACGATCTTCTGCGCCACATCCGCGTCGGTCATCACGGCGGTCTCGGTAATCTCGAGCTCCAGCCGGCGCGGATCGAGGCCGGCGCGCTGGATGATCGACAGGACATTGGTTGACGTCATCGGGTCCATCAGCTGCGCCGATGACAGGTTGAAGGATAAAAACAGTTCCTTCGGCCAGAGCAGCGCCGTCTCGGCGGCCTTGCGCAGCAGCGTCTCCGAGAGGGAATCGATGAAGCCGCGCTCTTCGGCCAGCGGCACGAAAACGGCCGGAGAGACATAGCCGAGATCCGGATCGCACCAGCGTGCCAAGGCCTCGAAACCGACCACCATATCGTTCTTCAAGCTGACGATCGGCTGGAAATGCACATCGACCTCGTCGGCTATGATGGCATTGCGCAACGCTTGCTCCAGCTGCGTCGCGCGTTTCATCTCCTGGGCGATTTCCTGGGAATAGACGGTGATCTGGCCGCGGCCGCGGCGCTTGGAGCGGTAAAGCGCGGTATCGGCGCTTTTCAGCAGATCCTCGAATTCCTCGCCCGCAAAGGGATGGACGGCGAAACCGAAGGATGCCGACAGGCGAACGTTGCGATCGCCCAGATCGAAGGGGGCGGACAGCACCTCCTTCAGCATATTGCCGACCTTTTCGGCGGCCTTGCGCTCGAACACCAGCGGCAGCACGAAGGCGAACTCGTCGCCACCGGCGCGGATCACGGTTGCGCCATCCGGGACGCAGGCCAGCAGCCGGCTGGCGACCTGACACAGGATTTCATCGCCGGCATGCGGCCCGAAGAGATCGTTGATCGGCTTGAATCCGTCGAGATTGGCAAGGCCGATGGTGAAGGGGGCGGGATCGCTGGCGCGATCGGCAGCAATTTCGCGCACCTTGTCGCGCAGCCTGTATGAATTGCCAAGACCGGTCAGAGGATCGGTATAGGCCATAGCATGCAGATCATTCCGGTTGATGTGCTGAGACGGTGTTTCAGCAGAATTCATAAACGCATTCCCGGGATTGGCTTCAAGGCAGTGTCAGGTTGAGACGATGGGCAACGAGGGTTAAGATTTCGAAAGCATCCCACCCCCACTTCCCGCATACTGTCGACAATTCTGGGCGTTGACACGAATATCGGCCGAGGCTGGCCCTTCCCATCCCTTTCCCCGGATATCGATGCCAGTCGGGATGGACTGAGAATGTCAGCCTGCCAGGCGTTCGGCCTTGGTGATCACGAACTTGCGATAAACGGCTTCGATCATGTCCGGGCTGATCGGCTTGGTGATATAGTCGTCCATGCCCGCCAATTTGCTTTGCTCGATATCGATATCGAGCGCCTGGGCCGTAACGGCGATGATCGGGGTCTGGAAGCTGGCCGATTTTTCAAGGGCGCGGATGGCCCGTGTCGCGTCGAAACCGTTCATCACCGGCATCGAGACATCCATCAGCACGAGATTTGGCCGATACCGCTGCCAGAGCTTGACCGCTTCCTCGCCATCGGCGGCGATGCGATAGGATATGCCAAGGCCTTCGAGGATCTGGGCGAAAACGAACTGGTTGATTTCGTTGTCTTCGGCAACCACCACCTCGACTTCCGGCATGGGCCTGCCGGTCAGGCTGACGTCCGGCACGATGATATCCCAATCCGCCGGGCCGTCGGCCTCGACCGATGGCAGCGTGCCGATACCGTTCTCGCACAGGGCAAGGACGCTGGCGCGCAATTCGACGGGTTTCCAGTCCTTGGCAAGGACCAGAGACGGAGAGCTCGTCCAGCTGGAAACAAGCGTCAGCGCATCGGCCATCGTGCCATCGATCAAAAGCGTATCGATCCTGACGGCACGGACTGCACAGGCATCCTTGAAGGCCGAAAGTTCCTCGGCGTTTCTGACCGCGCAGGCATCGAAACCCCACCGGCGCAGCTGCGGCACCAGGTTCACCTCGAGCGCCGGTGCATCGGTGATCAGCAGGATGCGCTGCCTGCCCCGCGTATCCGGATCGATGATCGCCCCGGCCTCGATCAGATGCTGCATATCGATCGAGCGGAACGGGTCGTAGCAATTCTGCGCCGGAGCAAACAGGCCGTAGTCTTTGATCTCCAGAGGAGACCGGGAGGAGCTGGCATCGTCCAGTCCGCTATAGCCGACGACGAGATCGGTCACATCGTTCATGCAGGTGACGAGCAGATACTTGCCGGGATCGCCGACACGAAACTTGCGGGTGACGACCCAGAGGTCCTCGCCGTCGGCCTGAACGATCTGTTCCGGCTGGTAGTGGATCTCTCCTGTTTCCAGCGTCGCACGATCGGAGCGTTCGAATTTTTCAGCAAGCTCCGGTTCCAGCAGGTCCCACACGGAGCGCCCGAGAATGGTGTCCGCCGTCATGCCGTGGAGGGCGCAGAAAGCCTTGTTGACGGCGATATAATTGAGGCTTCGATCCTTGACACAGATCGGATTGGGCAGGCTGTCGAGAATGCCTTCGGTGAGCTCCACCCGCTCCATGTCGAGCTGCATCTGCTCTTCGCGCTTTTTCTGCTCCGAGACGTCGCTGATCGCGACGATGCCGAGACCGCTCGACAGCCGCCGTTTGCGCACATTGATCCAGCGGTGGCGGCCGATGCGCTCGACGACGTCGAAGCGCTCGCGCCAGTGATGGGAAAGACGTTCGGAAATCCATTCGTCGCGATTGACGTTCCGGCGGCTCGTTTCCGGCGCCGTGCCGCTGCGGACCCCGGAATCGAAGATCGCGCCGAGGAAATCCTTCAGCCGCGTTCCGGCTTCCAGGAATTGCGCAGGGATAGGGTAGAACTGGAGAATGGGGCGGCTTGCGAAAACGATCTCGTCATTCTTGTCGCAGACAAGAATGGCCAAGCCGAGCGCGTCAGACGTCGCTTCGAGTACGGTTTTCTGGATGTTCGCGCCGAAAGACGCTACATCATTCATCGCATAGCCCTCATATAACCTTGCGGCTCGTTTTTTCCGGGACATGCTGACGGACGCGCCAATGGGGCCGTATTTGGGGTTCAACGCCCGGGCGGACAGCTGCGCCTCGGGCTCCAAATGACAAAACCCGTGTTCATTCAGGTTCTTGGCGAACGTCGCAGCTTTGTATTAAGGCCTGATTAAGCTCCAGCCAGTTTGTCGGGCACGCCGACTTGCGACGCGGCGGGGGATAGATCGCCCGAGACACTTTTCATGCGACTGCGAATCCCGGACAATAGGCCATGCCCATCAAACAGCTCTCCGAGACCCTCATCAACCAGATCGCCGCCGGCGAAGTCATCGAGCGGCCGGCAAGCGCCGCCAAGGAACTGATCGAGAATGCGCTGGACGCCGGCGCGACCCGCATCGAGATCGCCACCGCGGGCGGCGGCAAGACGCTGCTGAGGGTCGTCGACAACGGCTCCGGCATGGGTCCGGACGATCTCGAACTGGCGGTGCGCCGCCACTGCACCTCCAAGCTCGACGACAATCTGCTCGACATCCGCACGCTCGGGTTTCGCGGCGAAGCCCTGCCCTCGATCGGCTCGGTCGCGCGGCTGACGATCACCAGCCGCCCGGCCGGCGCAAGCCATGGTGCCGAGATCGGCGTTTTCGGCGGCAAGCTGCAACCGGTCAAGCCGGCGGCCGTCAACCAGGGCACCGTGGTCGAAGTGCGCGACCTCTTCTTCGCCACACCGGCACGGCTCAACTTCATGAAGACGGAGCGGGCCGAAGCCTCGGCGATCTCCGATGTCGTCCGGCGCATGGCGATCGCCTTTCCGGGCGTGCGCTTCGTGCTGTCCGGCTCCGACCGCACGACGCTGGAATTCCCCTCCACCGGCGACGACCGGCTGGCCCGCATCGCCCAGGTGCTCGGCCGCGATTTCCGCGACAATGCGATCGAGATCGATGCCGAGCGCGAAGGGGCGCGGCTGACCGGCTTTGCCGGCGTGCCGACCTTCAACCGCGGCAACTCGCTGCAGCAATATGCCTTTGTCAACGGCCGGCCGGTGCAGGACAAGCTGATCTGGTCCGCGCTGCGCGCCGCCTATGCCGAAACCATCCCGCAGGGGCGCTATCCGGTTGCCGTGCTGTCGCTGACGGTCGATCCGGATGTGGTTGACGTCAACGTGCATCCGGCGAAGTCGGATGTCCGCTTCCGCGATCCGGGCATGGTGCGCGGGCTGATCATCGGCGCCATCCGCCAGGCGCTGTCACAGGATGGCGACCGGGCCTCGACGACCGGCGCCAGCGGGCTGATGCGGGCCTTCCGGCCGGAACCGCAGCGGCCGGCCGGAACCTGGAGTGCGGCCGCCTCTCCCTACCGCCCAATGGATTTCGCATCGGCACCAGGCGGTTTTGGCGAGCGGCCACAGGCTGCCTTTGCCGAGATGGCCACACCATCGGCCCGTGCCCCGATGGCCGAACCGGAAGCGGCCTTCACTCCGCAACCGGACAAGCCGCATCCGCTCGGCGCTGCCCGGGCCCAGCTGCACGAGAACTATATCGTCGCCCAGACGGAGGATGGCCTGGTCATCGTCGACCAGCACGCTGCCCATGAGCGGCTGGTGTTCGAGGAACTGCGCAAGGGCCTGAATTCGCGGCCGATCCCGGCGCAGGCGCTGCTCATTCCCGAAATCGTCGACCTGCCGGAAGACGATTGCGACCGGCTGATCAGCCATTCGGCCGAATTCTCAAGGCTGGGGCTCGGCATCGAGCGCTTCGGCCCCGGCGCCATCGCCATCCGCGAAACACCGTCCATGCTCGGCGAGATGGATGCCGTCGGACTGGTGCGGCAGCTGGCCGACGAGTTGGCCGAATGGGACACGGCCAACGGGCTTGCCAGCCGTCTCGACTATCTGGCCGCGACCATGGCCTGCCACGGATCGGTGCGTTCGGGCCGCCGGCTGCGGCCGGAAGAGATGAACGCGCTGCTGCGCCAGATGGAGGCAACGCCCGGCTCCGGCCAGTGCAACCATGGACGGCCGACCTATATCGAGCTGAAGCTGTCCGATATCGAGCGGCTGTTCGGCCGCAGCTAGAGCCTCGTCCGCTTTCCGGACCGACCCCCTCACCTGAAAAATCTAGCACTTAGCTGAAGCTAAGATGCTGATTTTTCTTCCTCTCCCACAAGGGGAGAGGTAACCGGCGGCATATCCTCCCCATACGAGGATAATTTCTTGCCGCGAAGGCGCGGCATCTTTACCTCTCCCTTTGTGGGAGAGGACACAAAATCAACATCTTAGCTTCAGCTAAGTGTTAGATTTTGTTGGTGAGGGGATCTCCACCGCATCCCCCAAAATCCCCGCCCTTTTGTTCCATGCCATCATGACTTCGTTCCGCCGAGGATACACCGGTTTGCGTTGCCGGCGAGGCGGAGCCGGTGCCCGGACGGTTTGGCGAAACGCGCGTCAGATCCCCGGGGCTGCGTGAAAGGCGGTTCTCCTCCGGTTCGTGAAAGCGGGCCGGGCGTGCCGGGTAGCCACACCACGGGCGGTTCACCCCGCCGGACGGCTTTGCCGTCCATGGGTCCAGGGCTAAACCCCGCCGCATTGAAAGG
>NZ_LGLV01000016.1 GCF_001687365.1 Pararhizobium polonicum | reverse complement strand
GCGTTGCCGGCGAGGCGGGGCCGGTGCCCGGACGATTTGGCGAAACGCGCGTCAGATCCCCGGGGCTGCGTGAAAGGCGGTTCTCCTCCGGTTCGTGAAAGCGGGCCGGGCGTGCCGGGTAGCCACACCACGGGCGGTTCACCCCGCCGGACGGCTTTGCCGTCCATGGGTCCAGGGCTAAACCCCGCCGCATTGAAAGGCCTGGCGGATAAGCGGCCGGGCTGGGGCATTGGAGGCTTTTTCCTTCACAGGAGGCAAAAGCGTAGAAGAACCTGAGAAGCGCGGCAAAAGACACCGAAACGGGGCACAGCGTGTGTCACCTACTACTTTACTCTGAGGCATACGTTGTGCCCCGGCCACTTGCCGCGCTTTTTGAAAGCCGGCGCACTGAGACCAGTTCAAGCCACGGGCGGAAAAGCCGCCGCGTGAACGGGAACCCGTGCCGTTCGTCCTGATCCCCTGATTGTACCCCCTGATCTTTATCCCTGTTTTTGAAAAGGAGAAAACCATGCCATCGATCTGCGGACCTGAAAAACTGCCACTCGATCCCGCTCTGTTCGAGATCCTGTGCCGCGCTGCCGTGGGCAGGATGGGCATTCCGTCCTTCTGCCGGCACCGCCGCTGCGGCCGGGAAGAGGAATGCGTCGGCAAGCTCAAGCCGCGCGAAATCCCACCCTGCTTTCGCGGTCTCCAGGATGTCGATGCGATGCTGCCGATGTGCATCGCCCAGGCCGACGACACCTGGTTCCGGGAATTCGTCCTTCAGTGGATCCTGTGCCGGGAAGATTATTTCGATCGCGTCCGGCCGCCGGAAACGGTTCGCAGCCTGCTTGCCCTTGACGAGCAGTGGCCGGTTTCCATCTATGTGGAGGAGGAAGAGGAAGCACCGGCGACCGGCCGCCGCTTCAACGAGGGCTGGAATTTGATCGATGCGCCGCGGGCATCCCTGGAAGAGAGGCCTGTGCGCAGCGATGACGGAAACGCATCTGCGAAGGGAGGCTGACATGCCCTATGTCGATGGATTTATCGTCGCGGTGCCCAAGGGCAATCTCGACGCCTACAAGGACCTTGCCCGCATTGCGGGCAGCGTCTGGAAGGAATATGGCGCGCTCTCCTATGTGGAGTGTATCGGCGACGACGTGCCCTATGGCGAGCTCACCTCCTTTCCCCGCGCCGTGCAGGCGACGGACGACGAGGTGGTGGTGTTTTCCTGGATCACCTATCCCTCGCGCGAGGAGCGCGATGCAATCAACAAGAAGGTCATGGCCGATCCGCGGCTGAGCATGGACAACTGGACCATGCCGTTCGACGGCAAGCGGATGATCTATGGTGGTTTCCAGAGCTTTCTGGAGCTATGACATCGTCGCCAGCCTAGCCCGATGGATGGCCTATGGACTGCCCGCCTGGACTGAAAGGATGCCATGCCCCAGACGATCATCAGCCTGTCCACGCGCGGCTCCGGCCTCTACGAATTCACCGGCGAGGCTGCGGCCTTCGTGCGGCGAACAGGCGTGGAGGAGGGGCTGCTCACCGTCTTCGTGCGCCACACATCCTGCTCGCTGCTGATCCAGGAAAATGCCGATCCCGACGTCAAGCGCGATCTCGACCGGTTCTTCAAGCGGCTGGTGCCGCGCTCCGACGATCCATCGATGGGCTGGATCGTCCACACGGCGGAAGGCCCGGACGACATGCCTGCCCATATCAAGGCGGCGCTGACGCAGGTCTCGATCGGCATTCCGGTCGCAGACGGCCGCCCGATGCTCGGCACCTGGCAGGGCCTCTACCTGTTCGAACATCGCGACCGCCCGCACCGCCGCGAGATCGTGCTGCATCTGGGAGGCTGAGACGGACGGCCGGATGCGTTTGTTCTGGACAAGCCGATACCGCCGGGTGCACCATGGATCATACACCCGTTCATCCATTTCCATTCCCGGAACAAAATCAGGGCTTTGGCGTTATGTCCCGCCGGTGTGCCCGAAGGTGTCCGGTTCGACAGGCAGGGGGGAAGATCAGTGACCGACGCGCAGACCATTGCCAGCCGCTTCATGCAGGCCCTGAACGAGCGGGATTTCGAGACGATCGGCACCTTTCTCGATGAGGACGTGGCGCTTGATTCGCTCACCGGCCTGCGCACGATCGGCGCCGATCCCCTGCGCATGGGGGTGATGAACTATTTCCGCCACTTCGACGAGACCTTCAGCGACATGGTGCTGATGCACGATGCCTTCGGCCAGCGCGTCGCCGTCGATGTCACCGCGCGCGGCATTTACCGCGAAACCATGCCGGGCTTTGCGGCGGCCAGCGGCCAGTCCTATTCGATCCCCAGCGTCTTCGTCTTCGAATTCGAAAACGGCGCGGTCACCCGGCTCAGCCACTACCGCAATATCCGCGTCTTCGAAGAGGCGCTGGCCCGCTGATCTTATAGGCCATCCCTCGCTGCGATTCGTTCCCGTGCCGGCCGCCTGAACGGCGGATGAACGGTGGATTCTGATTTCGTTCAGCCACGCCGCCATAGTTTGATCTCAACGCCCGGCAAGAAAAGAGACGGGCCGAGTTTCGAAGTTCCGGACCCACCAAGGAGACACAGTCATGAAACGGATTTTTGCAAAACTGGCGCTGGCCGGCTTTATCGGCCTGACCGGCCTTGGCGCAACGGTCGCACCGGCCGCTGCCGATACGCTGGCCTTCGGCCTTCATTCCGGCGGGATCGTCGATGTGCAGTACCGCGATCGTGGCGGCTATGGCGACGAGCGCGACTGGGGCGGCGACCGCCGTCACCGTCCGGGCTGGGGCCATGAGCGCCGCGGCCGCTGCGATCCCTGGCTTGCCACCGAAAAGGCCCGCGATTTCGGCCTGCGCCGCGCCCGTGTCGTCGATGTTTCGCCGCGCCGCGTCGTCGTCGAAGGCCGCCGCCACGGCGATTACCGCAGCATCGTGTTCGCCAATGTCCGCGGTTGCCCGATTATCGGCCGTTAAATAACCGGCCAGTCGCGGACCGACCGCCGGCCGGTCCGGCGGATAGCCCCCATTCTTTCCGCCTTGTCTCCCCCGGCCGGCGGAAAGTTTCGCCCCTCGCGGCTTGCCGCGGGGGGTGTTTTTGTTCGGGCCTCTGACGGAGAGGCTTGCCTTTCCACAGCCCAAACAAAAACCCCGCCGAAGCGGGGTTCATATTTTTGACAGGCCGGATCATCCCCGGGGGATGGCGGTCTGCTATTATTGCTTGATTGCGAAGGTGACGTTGACGGTGACGTTGTAGCTGTTCTCTCCCGTGGCGATCGGTACGGCATCGGCGGCATATTCCTTTGCCATGCTGCGCATCATCGGCATCGGTTCGGGGCGCGAGGCGTTTTCGGCGATTTCGACGATACGGCCGAGCGAAACGCCGGCGGCCTCGGAAAGCACCTTGGCCTTGGCAACGGCATCGGCCACGGCCGCCTTGCGGGCCTCGGTGATAACAGCTTCCGGCTTGTCGTTGGAGAACTGGATCGAGCCGCCCTGGTTGACGCCGAGCGTCACCGACTGGTCGATGATCGCGCCGAGCTTGGCCAGGTCGCGCACCTTGATGGTCAGCGAATTGGCGACCTGGTAGCCGGTCAGAACCGGCTGGCGGTTGCCGCCGTCGCTGTTGTCAGGATACTGGTACTGCGGGTTGACGGCGAAGCCCGAGGTCTGCAGGTCGCGTTCGGCGATGCCGCCGGTCTTCAGGGCGTTGAGGACATCGGCCATCGTCTTGTTGTTGGCGTCGAGCGCTTCCCTGGCGGTCTTGGCATCGGTGACGACGCTGAACGACAGGATCGCCATGTCGGGCGCCACGCTCGAGCGGCCTTCGCCCGATACGGTGATCACGGCCTCGCGCGGCGTGTTATCCTGCGCAAAAGCCGAGGCGCCGGCAACGCCCGCAAAAGCGGCCGCCAGAAGCACGGTTTTCAGACGGCGGGGAAGGGTGATCGATGTCATGGATGGTTCTCTCCGGTTGTGTTTCGTCCCTATACCCTTTTTGATCATTGATTGTGTAGGGATTGCGGCAACGTCTTGTGGGAAAACCAGTTTTCCGCTAGAGCCAGTCCCACCCGCGGTCTGCCATTGGTCCGCGGGATCCGGACCGCTCCGGGGCAGGGCCTGTAGCTCAATGGTTAGAGCCGGCGGCTCATAACCGCTTGGTTGGGGGTTCGAGTCCCTCCGGGCCCACCAAATAATTTGACTGGCGACACGTGAACGGCAGATGGATCCAGCGAGGATCGATGAGCGAAAACAGGCAAATGACGCCACGGGAATTGATCCATCGGCTGGGGACCTTGTCGAAGCCCGATCGTACTCTCGACGGTGAACTCGGCAAACTGATCGGCTACACCCGCCGCTTCAAGGTCGATATCGATCCCGCGACCGGGGAGCAGCGTCACACGCCCGTCTGGGATGCCCCGAATGGTGGCGAAGCCAGGATGCCGCAGTTTACAAAACTGATCCATGACGCGCATCTGCTGGCGCAGGCACTTTTCCCCGATAGCATCGGTGGAGCCAGTTGGGATGAGGTGGGCGGTGCGGCGCGCATTGATGCTGGGCGCTACGTAACGGCTGCCAACCCTGCGATCGCGATCTGCATCGCGGCTCTGGAGCAGATGGATGACATCGATGCTGGTGATGAGGGCGACGACGAAAGCCAGGAGGATGCGCCGGATTAACGGCGCGGCACTCCACTCGCCAACGTCACCATTCTGGCGCCGTTAGATGCGATCCTCGCGGAGCGTCTTGGAGGCGGTGAAAAGGCAGAGACCGATCATCAGGAGCACGGACGTGCACTCGATAGCATAGAGTTTATCAAGTCCTGTCGGAGTGTATTCCGGATAGATCGCTTCACGGAACCACATGACGATGTGAACGAGCGGGTTCCACATCAGCATGTCGTATATCGGGCCCGGCATGCTCTCCGGGACGAGTAGGACGCCCGACAGCAGATATAGTGGCCGATTGATCAGCGAGAACACTTTTTCATACAACGGGTAGTCGGCAAACAGGGAAATGTTGGCCATGCCCATGCCAAATCCCATCAGCGACGCGACCGTCACGGCCTCGACGGCAAGTCCCAGATTCAGCTGATTGAGATGTGTGCTCTCGCTGGTGGACAGAAGCATGACGACGATCGTAACCAGGACCGACGTGATGAGCTGTAGGATATAGCGGGCGACGGCCGCATCGAAGGGCGACACGATCGGATAGGAAAACAGGTTCTTGTTGGAGCGAACAGCGCCGGCAACGAAGGTGGACATGCCTTGATAGAAGATAAATGGCAGGTAGCCGGACGCGAAAAACAGGGCGAAATCGCTTCCGATCGCCGGTACGCGGGCAAGGGCTGAGAAAATCGTCGTCATGATGGTGACATGCGCCAAGGGATCGACGATCGCCCAGATATAGCCGCCGGGTTTGCTGCCGAATCGGGCCTGCATTTCGCGAATGACGAGAGCAGCCACCACACGGACATGTTGAGTGATATTGTACAAAACCGGTTTCCGACAATGCTTACGTTTCGGCGTCTTTATGCGATATCCGTGTGCGGCACAATCATGTTGAAAATACGCGTTGTTGTGGCGGCTTTCAATTTTGCCCTGAACAGCGCCGATTTCGCCGTATCGGCGCCGTGATCGCGGAAAGGACGGCGGACGACCGTGCTGTCGGACGTCCATGTCTTGCTCAGTCGGGCCGCGCGTCCAGCGCATGCAGGATGCCGCGCAATTCTGCGAGGCCGCGCAGGCGGCCGATAGCGGGGTAGCCGGGGGTGACTGTCTTTGCCAGATCGTCGAGCATGCGGTGGCCGTGGTCGGAGCGGAAGACGATGGTGTTTTCAGGCGAGCGGCGGCGATCCTCGGTGACGAGTTCCTTGAGCACCGCCACCATGTCCACGTCGCCGTCGAGATGGGCGCTTTCGTGGAAGCTGCGGCCGTCGCCTTCGCGGCGGGTGGCGCGCAGATGGGCGAAATGGATGCGCGCTGCAAAGCGGCGGGCGATGGCAGGCAGGTCATTGTCGGCGCGGACACCGAGGCTGCCGGTGCAAAAGCACATGCCGTTCGCTTCTGACGGTACGGCGTCAAACAGGGCGGCGTAGTCGTCGGCCGTTGATGCGATGCGCGGCAGGCCGAACAGCGGGCGCGGCGGGTCGTCGGGGTGGAGGGTCAGCTTGACGCCGCGGGCTTGCGCGGCCGGAGTGACGGCTTCGAGAAATTCGATCAGGTGCCGGCGAAGACGCTTGGCATCGATGCCGTCATAGGCGGCGAGCTTTTCGCGAAAGCCGGGAACGGTCATCGGCTCGGTGGTCGAGCCGGGCAGGGCGGAGGTGATGATGCGGGTGATTTCCGCCATTTCGGCTTCGGGCATCGCCTCGAAAACGGTCTTTGCCCGAGCCCGGTCTTCATCCGAATAGCCGTTTTCCGCCCCCGGCCGCCTCAGTACGAAAAGATCGAAGGCGGCGAAGCGTTCGTGATCGAAACGCATGGCGGTCGCACCCGTCGGCGTGACGAAGTCCAGCTCCGTGCGGGTCCAGTCGACCACCGGCATGAAATTGTAGCAGATGATGTTGATGCCGCAGGCGGCGACGGCCTCAAGGCTGGCGATCCAGGCTTCGATCTCCGCCTTGGCCTTGCCGCCGGTGCGCTTGACGGCATCGGGGATGGGAATGCTTTCGATAACGGACCATGTAAGCTTCGAGCGGCCCGGCGGGGTGGTTTCGATCAGGGCCTGTCGCTCCCGGACCTCACTTTCCGTCCAGGCGCGGCCGATCGGCACGTGATGCAGCGCCGAAACGATATTGGTCGCTCCGGTCTGGCGCACGTCATCCAGCGTTACCGGCGCATCCGGCCCGAACCATCTCCATCCCTGACGCATGCCTGTCTCGTCCTCCCGTTGTTTTCGTTCTTCTTGCCGTTCAGCAGAAATAGTCCGGATGCATGAGACGCAATTCGGCGACGTCGGGGATGACGGCACTCAGATGGCGCATCATCGCGGCGCGGGCGCTTTCGATGTCGTGGGCGGCGATGGCATCGCGGATCGTCACATGTTCCTCGATCACCGTATCCATGCGGCCGAGCCCCGGCAGGGTCAGCCGCCGGGCCCGGTCGATCTGCACCTTGACGGTCTTCAGGATGGTCCAGATGCCGGGGTAGCCGGCAATGCCGGCGATCGCCTCGTGAAAGGCCTCGTCCTGCTCGTGGAACAGCGAGGTCTCGTTATGGGCGGCGTGGACGCGCTGGCGGGCGATGATGGCGTCGAGCCGGGCAATATCGGCTGCTGTGGCGTTCACGGTCGCCGTCTCCACCGTCGTGCCCTCTAGCGCTTTGCGGATGACCACGGCCTCGGGGATGGCGGCGACAGGAACCGGCGACACGAAGGTACCCGACTGGGGGAAGATATCGACAAGGCCCGCCTCCGCCAGCCGCAGCAGGGCTTCGCGTACCGGCGTGCGGCTGACGCCGAACTCTTCCGCGATCCGCTTTTCCTGCAGCGGCATGCCGGGCGGCATCTGCAGCGAGACGATGGCCGAATGCAGCCGTTCATAGATTGCAGACCCGGCCGTCACGCGGCGAAGTCTCGTGCCGGCCGGTTCCGCCAGGAAGGGAACGGCGACGGTGCTGCGGGGGGATGGGGGCATGGATATTCTCGAAGCGTTGACACTGTTGTGAATATTAGTATATCAGTTGCGCCACGTTGCCAAGACATGACGCAGGAGGAGCGAAACGGAATGGCATTGCACCCCGACAGGCTATTTCCGGCCGAGCCCGGTACAAGGGCGATCGCACGGCGCCTTTATGAAGCCGTTGCCGGATTGCCGATCGTATCGCCGCATGGCCATACGGATCCATCCTGGTATGCACAGGACAAGCCGTTTCCGGATCCGGCGGCATTGTTCATCACCCCGGATCACTATGCCACGCGCATGCTCTATTCGCAGGGCGTGAAGCTGCAGGATCTGGGTGTGGCCCGGCGCAGCGGCGAGGCTGTCGAGACGAACCCGCGCACGATATGGCGGCTGTTCGCCAAGCATTTTCATCTGTTTGCCGGCACGCCGACGCGGCTCTGGTTCGAGCATTCGCTGGAAACGGTGTTCGGCATTACGCAGAGGCTGTCGCCGGAGACGGCGGATGTACTGTTCGATCGGATCGAGGCTGCCATCGCCACGCCGGAGATGCGGCCGCGTGCGCTGTTCGACCGTTTCGGCATCGAAGTCATTGCCACCACCGATAGCGCGCTGGACGATCTGGCCCATCATGATGCCGTTCGCGCGTCCGGATGGCATGGCCGGGTGGTGCCGACCTATCGGCCGGATGCCGTGGTCGATCCGCAAGTCTCCGGTTTTGCGGGGAATCTTGAGCGCCTGCTTGCCATGACCGGCGAGGCGGCGACCTGGGCCGGCTATCTCAATGCGCACCGGGCGCGGCGGGCTTTCTTCCAGCAGCGCGGCGCGACGGCGACGGATCATGGCCACGCCACGGCGCGGACGGAAAACCTGTCGCAAGCCGATGCGGCGGCGCTGTTTGCCAAGGTGCTGGCGGGCCGCGCCGATGCAGCGGAGGCGGATGCCTTCCGTGGCCAGATGCTGACGGAGATGGCGCGTATGAGCCAGGACGACGGGCTGGTGATGCAGATTCATCCGGGCTCCTATCGCAATCACAACCCGTCGCTGTTTGCGGATTTCGGGCCTGACAAGGGTGCCGATATCCCGAAGGTGACCGACTACGTGCTGGCGCTGAAGCCGTTGCTCGATGCCGTTGGCAACGATCCGAAGCTGACGGTCATTCTCTTCACGCTCGACGAAACCGCCTATTCGCGCGAACTCGCACCGCTTGCGGGGCACTATCCGGCGCTGAAGCTTGGGCCGGCCTGGTGGTTCTTCGACAGTCCCGAGGGCATGCGGCGGTTCCGCGAGACGACCACCGAGACCGCCGGTTTCTACAATACCGTGGGCTTCAACGACGATACCCGCGCCTATCTGTCGATCCCGGCTCGCCATGACATGGCGCGGCGGGTGGACTGCGCCTATCTGGCCCGGCTCGTGGCCGATCACCGCCTTGATGAGGAAGAGGCGTTCGGTCTGGCGGGCGAACTCGCCTACGGGCTTGCGAAGAGGGCCTATCGATTGTGAGGCAATACGGCGGCCGGGTGGCGCAGGAGGTGCCCGCCGCACAACAAGGGAGGAGAACGATATGAACATCACACGCAGGACATTCGTCGGCGGGGTTGCCGGCATGACGGGGCTGGGAATGATGCCTGGCCGTCTTTTCGCACAGCTGAAGGCGCCGGCAAGCCCGGTGACCATCACCGTGGTCGATGTGGCCGGCAATCTGGCCCTGACCCAGGGCATGTTCGAGAACTATGCGGCGGCAAAGCCGGAATGGGTCTCGAGCTTTGCCTTCACCAAGGCACCGGCACCGGAATTGCCGTCGAAGCTCAAGGCGCAGCAGGCGGCCGGCAAGGTCGACATCGATCTCGTGCTGACCGGCACGGACGCTCTGGCTGCCGGGCTCGATCAGGGCCTGTGGGTGGATCTTGCCCAGCACAAGGCCGAGCTGCCCAATCTCGAAAGCATCCTGCTGCCGCAGGCCTTCAAGATGCAGGCGCTGGCCAAGGATCAGGGCGTCGTCGTCACCTATTATCCGTCCGGTCCGCTGATCGAATATATTCCCGACCGCGTTCCGACACCACCGACGACGGCTGCCGAACTGCTCGAATGGACCAAGGCCAATCCGAAGAAGTTCATGTATGCGCGTCCGGCCAATTCCGGTCCGGGCCGCACCTTCCTGATGGGGCTTCCCTATATTCTCGGCGACAGCGATCCGCACGATCCGGTCAACGGCTGGGCCAAGACCTGGGAATACCTGAAGGCGCTGGGCGAGAACATCGAATATTACGGCACCGGCACGACGCAGGTGATGAAGGAACTGGGCGAGGGCACCCGCGACATCGTTGTCTCGACCACCGGCTGGGACATCAACCCGCGGGCGCTCGGCATCGTTCCGGCCGAGGCAAAAGTCGGCAAGCTCGACGGGTTCCATTGGGTGACCGATGCGCATTACGCGGTCATTCCGAAGGGCGTGTCCGACGAAAAGATCGCCGTCTTGCTCGATATCATCAACTTCATCCTGCAGCCGCAGCAGCAGGCAATTGCCTATGACCAGGGCTATTTCTATCCGGGTCCGGCGGTGAAGGACGTGACGCTCGAGATGGCGCCGCAGGAAAGCCAGGACGCCATCAAGGAATTCGGCCGTCCGGAATATGCGGACTGGATTGCCAACAATCCGCTGGAAGTGCCGCTCGATCCAGCCCGCATCGTCGATGCGTTCCGGATCTGGGACGAACAGATCGGCGCGTCGAAGGGCTGAGTCTCGGCTCCTTCGATACGAACTCGGACGATTGGGCGATCGAGGTGGATTACCCCCTCTGTCGGCGGCGCCGACATCTCCCCCACAAGGGGGGAGATCAGCCGCAAGCCTTCGAGCGCATAAGCGAAAGAATGATCTCCCCCCTTGTGGGGGAGATGTCACGCAGTGACAGAGGGGGGAACCTCCCAACCTCTGAACCATCCGAGCCCGCTAATTGCCGAATGCACGAGACTTGAAGGAGACACCCTTGAATTTGCCGGTTCAGAACGGAGCGACAGCGCTTTCGCCGAAACAGACCACCCGTCTTGAACTGGATGGTCTGCGCCGCTCGTTCGGTGCTTACACCGCGCTCGACGGCATCGATCTCTCCATCGAGCCGGGCGAATTCATCGCGCTTCTCGGACCTTCGGGTTGCGGCAAGTCGACGGCGCTGAATTGCGTGGCGGGGCTTCTGGCCCTTTCAGGTGGCGAAATCCGGCTGGGCGGCAATCGGATCGACCAGCTGGAGCCGGAAAAGCGCGGCTTCGGCATGGTGTTCCAGAGCTACGCGCTGTTTCCGCATATGAGCGTGCGCCGCAATGTCGGTTTCGGACTGACCATGCAGGGCATTCGCGGCAGCGAGGCGGACCGGCGTATCGAGCAGGCCTTGGCGCTGGTCAGGCTGGAAAGCCAGATCGACAAGCTGCCGGGGCAACTCTCCGGCGGCCAGCAGCAGCGCGTGGCGATTGCGCGCGCCATCGTCATCCGTCCGCCGGTCGTGCTGATGGATGAGCCGCTGTCCAATCTCGATGCCAAGCTGCGTCTTGAGATGCGCGCCGAAATCCGCGGCATTCACGACCAGATCGGCTCGACGACCATTTACGTCACGCACGACCAGGACGAAGCGCTGTCGCTGGCCGACCGGATCGTCGTCATGAGTCAGGGGCGGATCATGCAGATCGGCTCACCGCAGGATCTCTATCAGCGCCCGGTCCATATCGAGGTCGCCGATTTCATGGGCTTTCGCACCCGTATTGCCGGCCGGGTGACCGGTGTTTCCGGGGATGAGGCTCAGATCGAGGTGGCCGGCGCCCGGCTGACCGGCACGATGCGCGAGCCGCTTCAGGTGGGCGATGCTGCAGTTCTGTCGGTGCGGCCCGAAGACCTCGTCGCGGTCGATGACGGCAATGGCATTCCTGCCACCGTGGTCAGCATGGAATATCGCGGCCGCGCGTTTTTCGGCATGGCAAGGTCCGCCGATGGTTCCGATCTTTATTTCCGCGCCGAACAGGCCCTGCCGCGTGGCGCGTCCGCCCTGTTGCAACCGGCAGCCGGCCGGGCATTGGTGTTCAAGGGGGCAGGCGCATGAGCACGCCGTCGCTTCGCGCCCGGCTTGCGGCTCGCGGGTTCGATGGAACGACGCTGCTGGTCCTGCCGGGGCTTGCCGTCATGCTCGGGCTGTTCATCTATCCCTTTTTCTACGGGCTCGCCGATTCGCTGATGCCGAAGGAAGGGGCGTGGTATGCGAACTACGCGACTTTCTTCAGCGATCCGTTCCAGTACCGCACCATCGCCGCCACCCTCTGGCTGGCGCTGCCCGTGACGATCGTCAATCTGGCCTTCGCCGTGCCGATTGCCTTTCGCGTCCGGCTGATGACGCGGCAGCGGTTGCTGACGACGATCCTCGTCCTGCCGATCACGCTCGGTACCGTCTTCGTGGCCGACGGGCTTCTCACCTTCCTCGGGCCGCAGGGCTGGTTCAACCGGGTGCTGATCCTCGTCGGTCTGCTGGATGGACCGGTGAAGCTTACCAACAATTACTGGGGCGTGTTTGCCTCGCTGGTGATCACCGGTTTTCCCTTCGCTTTCCTTTTGACGCTGTCCTACGTGACCGGCATTGATCCGGCGATCGAGCAGGCGGCGGCCACTCTCGGCGCCAGTCCGCGCCAGCGGTTTCTCAGGGTGTTCCTGCCGCTGCTGGTGCCGGGGCTTGCCGTGACCTTCTGCCTCGCCTTCGTGCAGGCGTTCGCGGTCTTTCCCTCCGCCGTCCTGCTCGGTGCGCCGGCGGGGCCGACGCGGGTGATTTCGATCGCGGCCTATCAGGCGGCCTTCGAGCAGTATGACCATTCGCTGGGCTCGGCGATCGCCATGATCATGGGGGCGGTGGAACTCATCGTCGTGCTGATCGTGCTCGGCGGCCGCTCGCTGTTCTATCGCGGTCCGACCGGCGGAACGAAGGGGTGATGACGATGAGAGATCCCATCCTCGCTATCAAGCTATACAGGGAGATTGAGCGATGATCCGCGATCAGGGCCTTGTCTCGAAGATCTGGCGTTTCGCCGTCTGGGCGGTTGCCGGGCTGTTCGTCCTCAATCTTATCGGCGTCATCGCCGCCGTGGTGGTCAATTCCTTTGCCACCCGCTGGCTCGGCACCTGGCTGCCGGTCGGGCTGACGACGAAATGGTATTTCAGCGCCTGGAAGGAATTCCAGCTGTCGAGCGTCGTGCTCGTCACCTTCCAGGTGGTGTTCACCGTGGTGATCATTTCCGGCCTTCTGGGCGTCACAACGGCCTATGCGCTGGCGCGGCGGGATTTTCCGGGCAAGCGTATCGTCGTGCTGCTCTTCCTCTTGCCGCTGCTCATTCCGCCGCTGACCTACGGCATTCCCTTGGCAACAGTGCTGTATCAGCTTGGCCTTGGCGGCTCCTTCTGGGGCGTGGTGCTGATCAATCTCGTGCCGTCGCTGCCCTTCGTGGTTCTGGTGATGATCCCGTTCATCGAGCAGATCGATCCGCGCATCGAGGCGGCGGCGCGTGTCTTCGGCGCCGGGACGGGCAGCCTGTTCCTGCGCATTCTCCTGCCGCTGCTGCTGCCGGGCATGCTGGCGGCGCTGCTGCTGGTGCTGGTGCGCACCATCGCCATGTTCGAACTGACCTTCCTGATCGCCGGGCCGACCAGCCAGACGCTGGTGGTATCGCTGTACTACGCCGTCTTTGCCTCCGGCGTTCGCGCCGGCCAATCGATCGATGCCATGGCGGTGATCTATATGGTAACGACACTGTTCTGGCTGATCCTCGCCCTGCAGTTCGTCAACCCCTCGCAGATCGTTGCCCGCGCCAAACAGCAACCCGCCACATGATGAGCCCAATGATGAGACTGTCCAGCCAGACATTGCCGCAACTGCCGGAAACGATCGAAAAGCCCGGTTACGACCGGACGAAGGTGACCATTGGCATCGTCCATCTCGGCATCGGGGCCTTCCACCGGGCGCATCAGGCCGTGTTTACCGACGACGTTCTGGCGCGGGACCTCTCCTGGGGCATCTGCGGCGTGTCGCTGCGCAGCGCCGAGACCCGCGATGCGCTGGCGCCGCAGGATGGGCTTTACACGCTGAAGGTTCAGGACGGGCAGGGCGCGCATCTGCGCGTCATCGGCAGCGTTGTGGAAACCCTCGTTGCGCCGGAAAATCCGCAAGCCGTGCTGGCGCGGATGTCTGACCCGGCGACGCGCATCGTCTCTCTGACGGTGACGGAGAAAGGCTATTGCCATAATCCGGCGACCGGCGCGCTGGATGAAAACCATCCGGATGTTCTGCACGATCTGGAAAACCCGGCGGCGCCGAAATCGGCCGTCGGCTTCCTTGTCGAGGCGCTGGCCCGCAGGAGGGCGGCAGGCGTGCCCGCATTCACGCTTCTGTCCTGCGACAATCTCCCATCGAACGGCCATGTGCTGAAGCGCGTCGTCACCCGTTTTGCCGAAATGCGCGATCCGGGCCTTGCCGCCTTCGTTGCGGATGTTGCTTCGCCGTCGACCATGATCGACCGCATCGTTCCGGCGACGACCGATGCCGACCGCACGGCGATTGCTGCTGCTCTCGGCGTGGAAGATGCCTGGCCGGTGGTGACCGAACCGTTCCGACAATGGGTGGTGGAGGACGATTTTCCACTCGGCCGTCCCGCGTGGGAAGCGGCGGGTGTCGTGTTCGTCGCGGACGTTTCCGCCTTCGAGACGATGAAGCTGCGGCTGCTGAACGGCAGCCATTCGACGCTCGCTTATCTCGGTTTCCTTGCTGGCGCCGAGACGGTGGCGGAGGCGATGGCCTTGCCCGGCATGGAAGAGTTGATCGAGGGGCTGATGCGCGAGGAGGTTTCCCCGACGCTGCCTTCGCTTGCCGGCTTCGATCTGCCTGCCTATCGCCAGGCGCTGATCGATCGTTTCAGGAACCCGGCGCTGCGGCATCGCACGTGGCAGATCGCCATGGACGGATCGCAGAAACTGCCGCAGCGGCTGCTCGGAACCATCCGCGACCGCATCGCGGCAGGGGCGTCGCATGACCGTCTGGTGCTCGGCGTTGCCGCCTGGATGCGGTACGCGCGCGGCATCGACGAGGCTGGAAAGCCGATCGATGTCCGCGATCCGCTGGCGGCGCGCATCGCGGTTGCGACGCAACAGCTGAACGATCCGGAAAAGATCGTTGCGGCCTTTCTGGGGTTTGCGGAGGTGTTCGGCGAGGATCTTCGCGCCGACGCTCCCTTCCGGGGCCGGCTTGTCGATACGCTTTCGCGGTTGCTTTCGGATGGCTCCGCTGCCGTGCTGCAAGCCTGGAGGGACAGGGGCGGCAGCCGGTAACTGCCGATGTTCGCGCGGCGTTTTTAGCGGCAGCAGCGTTGCGCTCTGTACAATTCCCCTCAGGCACAGTAAGAGGGCGCGCATGTATTGGCTGGCGACGTGCCGGCCGCGGGGACTGCGCTTACCCTCATCGACCGAGGAGCGCACGACATCCGAATTCCGAAAGATAAACATATGGTAGAGTTAGACGGCATCGCTCCGGCGATCGCTCAGGCATTGAGCAAGCGCGGTTATTCAGAGTTGACGCCGGTTCAGAAGGCTGTTCTCGGCCCTGAACTCGAAGGACGGGACGCATTGGTCTCGGCGCAGACCGGATCGGGAAAGACCGTGGCCTTCGGCCTGGCGCTCGCCTCGACGCTGCTGGAAGGCAAGGACCGCTTCGGCCAGGCAGGAGCGCCGCTGGCGCTCGCCGTCGCGCCGACCCGTGAACTGGCGCTTCAGGTCAAGCGCGAGCTGGAATGGCTCTATGAGCTGACCGGCGCGACCGTCGCTTCCTGCGTCGGTGGCATGGACATGCGCAGCGAGCGGCGCGCGCTCGATCGCGGCGCTCACATCGTCGTCGGAACACCCGGCCGCCTCTGCGACCATATCCGCCGCAACGGCCTCGACATGTCGTCGCTGAAGGCCGTCGTTCTCGACGAGGCCGACGAGATGCTCGACCTCGGCTTCCGCGAAGACCTCGAATTCATTCTCGAGGCTGCACCGGCCGAGCGGCGCACGCTGATGTTTTCAGCCACCGTGCCGCGCTCGATCGCCAATCTGGCCAAGAGCTACCAGCGCGACGCCGTCCGCATCACCACGCAGGCCGAGCAGAAGCAGCATCTCGACATCGAATACCGGGCACTGACCGTTGCCCCGTCCGATCGCGAAAATGCGATTATCAACGTGCTGCGCTTCTATGAAGCCAAGAACGCGCTGGTGTTCTGCTCGACCCGTGCGGCCGTCAATCACCTGACCGCGCGCTTCAACAATCGCGGCTTCTCGGTCGTCGCCATGTCCGGCGAACTCAGCCAGAACGAGCGCACGCACGCGCTGCAGGCGATGCGCGACGGACGCGCCCGCGTCTGCATCGCGACCGACGTCGCGGCGCGCGGTATCGACTTGCCGGGCCTCGAACTGGTCATCCACGCCGATCTGCCGACCAATCCCGATACGCTGCTGCACAGAAGCGGGCGCACCGGCCGTGCCGGCCGCAAGGGCGTCAGCGCGCTCATCGTACCGAACAGCGCGCGGCGCAAGGCCGAGCGCCTGCTGCGCGACGCCAATATCAATGCCGACTGGGCACGGCCGCCATCGGCCGACGACGTCAGCCGCCGCGATGACGAGCGGGTTCTGGCCGATCCGGCGCTGACCGAAACGATCACGCCCGACGAGGCCGATTTCATCCGCGAACTTCTGGAGAAGCATGGGGCCGAGCAGGTGGCTGCCGCTTTCCTGCGGCAGGCCCGTGCCGGACGCTCCGCTCCGGAAGACCTGATGGATACGCCGAACTACACGCCGTCCGGTGACCGCCCGGACCGTGGCGACCGTCCGGAACGCAGCGAACCGCGTGCGCCGCGTGGCGATTTCGGCGACAGCGTCTGGTTTTCGCTTTCGGCCGGCCGCAAGCAGAATGTCGAGCCGCGCTGGCTGATCCCGATGCTCTGCCGCATCGGCAAGATTACCAAGCAGGAAATCGGCGCCATCAAGATGCAGACCGAGGAAACCTATGTCGAGATCGCCCGCGAATGGGTGGATCGCTTCGTCGAGGCCATCGGCCCGAAGCGCTCGCTCGAAAAGGGCATCGTCGTGACGCAGCTCGACGGCATGCCGAACCTCTCCGGCGGCTTTGCCGGCAAGAAGCCCTATCCGGCCAAAACTGCCGACTGGAACGGCGAGAAGCCCAAGCGCAAGTTCGAGGGCAAACCCGATTTTGCGAAGGCCGATCACCGCCCGGCTGAAAAGACCGACAGCAAGCCCTGGGTGAAGAAGGCCGGCAAGCCCGGTTTCGACAAGCCGAAATTCGATAAGCCCAAGTTCGACAAGCCGGGTGCTGATGGCGCCAAGCGCAAGCCGTTCAAGAACAAGTCGAACTGAGGGGCTAAAAGCCGAGATAGATCGGGGCCAGTTGAGCCCCGATCTGATGCAACTGGCTCCACTTCGATATTAAGGCGAGGGGCCGCTGCTGGCCTGAAGTGGTCGTCGATGACCTGATGGCAGGCTATTGTATCAATGGGAACCAAACGCCTCTTGCAGCAGGGTTTCCCATGTTCGGACGGACATGGTTTTCCTCCAAACTCCGCACGTCGATATCCTCGACAATTTTTTCGATTTCTCTTTCGCCGAAAAGAGGAAAGACCAGGGCATGGATCATCTGTTCGGCGTCACTGGTACTATACGCCGTCACTCCGCATCCCAAGTTTAACACCGAGGCTTCTTCTGAGGGAAGAAAACGAAACCAATATCTGTGAAGCATCAGACCTCCTGCCTTCGATACCATCTGGCGCAGGCTTGCAATCGTAGTTTGCAAGAGGATGCATTGCAATTGACGCAAGCTGCCGTCTCCCAACGGTGAGATGAAGGCGGTCTCCGCAGTTCGGGGCTAACCGCCCAACCGCTCGATCTGCCCGGCGAGCGCTAAACCCACGCGCGTACTCGCACCGCATGCCATCACCATCTGCGGCAGGGTCATCCATTCCAGCGTCCATGCGGCGCCCGAGCGTTCCTGTTCGTGGACTATCGACTGGTGGATGCCGGAGAGCTGCACGGCATTGAAGCGGGCGAGGGAGACGAGTGTTTCGGCCGCCACCGGATTTTGCTTGTGCGCCATGGCTGAGGAGCCACCGCCGCCGGAGAGTTGGATTTCGTTGCCGGCCTGGGCAAGGAGGGCGATGTCCTGGCCGAATTTGCCGAGGCTTCCGGTGATCAGGGACAGGATATGGGCTATGTCGGCGATGGCGGTGCGCTGGCTCTGCCATTGCGGGCGGTCGGCGAGGCCGAGGGTTTCGGCGAGCGTTGCCCGAACGGCGGCGGCTTTGTTGCCCAGCTTGTCGAGCGTGCCGGCTGCCCCGCCGAACTGCAGCGGAAATGCGGTTGCCTGCATATGCACCAGCCGGTCGCGATAATCCGCCAACGGCGAGGACCATGTTGCAAGGCGATCGGCGACCGTGATCGGGATCGCAGCCTGCATCCGCGTGTGTCCCATCAGCCGGTTGGAGCCAAAGCGGTGGGTGAGCGCGTCGAAAAGGCCGAGCAGGGTCGATAGCCTGCCTGATAGCACCATGTCGATATCCTTCAGGCGCAGCATCAGGCTGGTGTCGATCACGTCCTGGCTGGTGGCGCCGACATGGATGTTTTCTGCCGCTTGCCCGCCAACCGCCTTGCGCAGCTGGCGCACGAGTTCCGGGACGACCACGCCATCGGTTCCGACACCGCGCCGCAGCGCCAACATATCCGGTCGAAACGTGCCGCAGGCAGCGGCGATCTCAATTGCCGTCGCGTCCGGTATGATGCCGTGCCGGGCCTCGGCCTTCGCCAGCGCTGCCTCGAAACGCAGCATGGCGCGGATATCGGCGTCTGCCGAGAAGAATGCGGCAATGTCCTCGTCGCCCAGAAGGCCCGAGAGGTAGGGATGATCGAAAGCCGACGCGGTCATAGGTTTCCTTGAGGCAGTCCCTAGATGTCGAGGAATACGGTTTCTTTTTCCCCCTGCAGGTGGATGTCGAACGTATAGACCGATCCCTCGCGCGGCGCGACCAGCGTGGCAACCCGGTGGCGATGCTCGATGCGGGCAAGCAGCGGGTCCTCGGCGTTCGCCTCCGCCTCGTCGGCGAAATACATGCGGGTGTGCAGGCCGATATTGATGCCGCGCGCAGCGATCCAGAACGTGATGTGCGGCGCCATTTTCCGGCCGTCCCTGTAGGGCGCGCGGCCGGGTTTCACCGTTTCGAATGTGAAGATGCCGTCCTCAGTGCTGGTCGGGCAGCGGCCCCAGCCGGCGAAATTCGGATCAGCCGTGCCGCGCAGTTCGGACGGGCTGTTGTAGAGGCCGGCCGCATCCGCCTGCCAGATCTCGACCAGCGCATCCTTCAGCGGTGTGCCGGCACCATCGAAGACACGGCCGCGCACGGTGATGCGTTCGCCGAGCGTCTTGTCGTTGACCATGACGGTGCCGAGATCGGCCTCGTAGACACCGGTGATACCGGCGAAATTCGGGGTGCAGCCGATATGGACGTAGGGACCGGCGGTTTGCGATGGGGATTCCTTGAGGTAGCCCAGATCCTGGGTCATCAGTTGCCCTCCAGCCGGTTTTCAAACAGCGTCGAGCGGCGGCCTCTGAGCACGATGTCGAACTTGTAGGCGCGGGCATCCATCGGAATGGTGTTGGCCCAGTCGAGCGGGGCGATCAGCTGTTCGATGGCGGCACGATCCGGAATGGTCGTGACGATCGGACATTTCCAGATCATCGGATCACCTTCGAAATACATCTGGGTGATCAGCCGTTGGGCGAAGCCGTGGCCGAAGACGGAGAAATGGATATGCGCCGGGCGCCAGTCGTTGACGCCGTTCGGCCAGGGATAGGGGCCGGGCTTGACGGTGCGGAAGCGGTAGGTGCCGTCCTCGCCGGTGATGGTGCGGCCGCAGCCACCGAAATTCGGATCGAGCGGCGCGAGATAGGTTTCCTTCTTGTGGCGATAACGCCCGCCGGCATTGGCCTGCCAGAATTCCAGCAGCGCGCCGGGAACCGGCTTGCCGCGCTCGTCCAGCACCCGGCCATGGACGATGATGCGCTCGCCGATGGCGCTTTCGCCGGGCTTGGCAAAATTGTGGATGAGGTCGTTGTCGAGCTCGCCGAGGATGGAATGGCCGAAGACCGGGCCGGTGATTTCCGAAATGGTACCATCAAGCGACAGCAGCGCCTTTTGCGGCGAGCGCAGCACCGAGGTCTTGTAGCCGGGTGTCAGTGCTGGGGCATGCCAGGCGCGGTCGCGCTGGAAGAAGGCGCCGGTCTCGGGTTTGCCATTGGAAAAATCGGACATGTTTGTTTGCCTCAAGCCGCCTGTTCGGCGTCCATCTGTTCGAAAACCTGTTTGGCGATCTTGATGGCGCGGTTGGCGGCGGGAACGCCGGCATAGATCGCCACATGTAGCAGCGCCTCGCCGATATCGTCGCGGCTGGCACCGGTATTGGCGGTGGCGCGCACATGCATGGCCACCTCCTCGTCATGGCCGAGCGCTGCCAGCAGCGCGATCGTCACCATCGAACGCTCGCGCTTCGTCCAGGTGGGCCGCGACCAGACATTGCCCCAGGCCGTCTCGGTGATCAGTTCCTGAAACGGCCGGTCGAAATCGGTGGTCGTGGATTGCGCCCGGTCGACATGGCGGTCGCCCAGCACGGCGCGGCGGGTGACGATCCCCTGGCTGTAGCGTTGGGATGGCGCAGCGGCATCACTCATGGGCTGTTTCTCCAGTCAGGACGATATCGATGAAGGCGCGCATCACGGCCGTCAGCGCCTCCGGCTGTTCGACGCAAGGGATGTGGCCGGCATCCTTGATGACTTCGTAGCGCGCACCGGGGATGAGCTTTGCGGTCGACAGGACGAGATCGGGCGGCGTCGAACCGTCCTGATCGCCGACGATGCAGATCGCCGGGACGGCGATGCGTTTTGCCGCCTCGGTGAAGTCGGCATCGCGGATCGCGGCGCAGGTCCCGGCATAGCCGGTGACCGGCTGGCGGGTCAGCATGTTGCGGTAGCCGTGATAGGCGTTGTTTTCCGGGCGGCGGAAGGCGGGTGTAAACCACTTTTCGAGCACGGCATCGGCAATGCTGGCGATGCCGTTCTGCTCGACCGTGGCGATGCGCGCGTTCCATGATTCGGCGGTACCGATCTTGTGGGCGGTGTCGCAGAGGATGAGCGCGCGCACCAGATCTGGCCGGGTGGCATAAAGCCCCTGCGCGATCAGGCCGCCGACCGAAAGGCCGCAGATGATTGCCTGCTTGACCGCCAGAAGATCGAGCAGGCCGGCGAGATCGGCCACATGCAGGTCCATTGAGCCGGGGATATCGCCGACATCGGAGAGGCCGTGGCCGCGCTTGTCGTAGAGGACGATGGCGAAATCGCCGGCGAACCGCACGATCACGTCGCGCCAGATGCGGAAATCCGTGCCGAGCGAATTGGCAAAGACCAGCACCGGCTTGTCATTGGATGCGCCGATGATCTGATAGTGAAGCGTGATGTCGTTGATGCGGGCAAACTGCACTGAAATTCTCCTCCATCCCAGATTGGAACTTTCATCTGGTTTGGTAAAATGACATTTTATCGCCTATCATTAACTCATGAGTTATGAATTCCGATGATAGACGCACGCGTGAAATTCCGCCATTTGCAGACCTTTGTCGAGGTTGCCCGGCAGAAGAGTGTCATGAAGGCGGCCGGACTGCTGCATGTCAGCCAGCCGGCGGTGACCAAGACCATCCGCGAACTGGAAGAGGTTCTGGGTGTCGCTGTGTTCGAGCGCGACGGCCGCGGCATCCGGATCACCCGCTATGGCGAGGTTTTCCTGCGGCATGCGGGTGCGGCGCTGACAGCGTTGCGGCAAGGGCTCGATTCCGTCTCGCAGGAGCGTTCCGGCGATGGCCCGCCGGTCAGGATCGGTGCGCTTCCGACCGTTTCGGCACGCATCATGCCGCGGGCCATGGCGCATTTCCTGAAGGAGGAAACCGGCAGCCGCATCAAGATCGTCACCGGCGAGAATGCGGTTTTGCTGGAGCAGTTGCGGGTCGGCGATCTCGATCTGGTGGTGGGGCGGTTGGCGGCGCCCGAGCAGATGACCGGTTTTTCCTTCGAGCATCTCTATTCCGAACAGGTCGTCTTCGTCGTGCGCACGGGGCATCCCCTGCTTTCGGCCCAGCAATCGGTGTTCGACAATCTCGGTGTCTACCCCGTGCTGATGCCGACGCGCGCCTCGATTATCCGCCCCTTCGTCGAGCGCTATCTGATCGCCAACGGCATTGCCAGCCTGCCGAACCAGATCGAGACAGTCTCCGATTCCTTCGGACGGGCCTTCGTGCGGGCGAGCGATGCCATCTGGATCATTTCAACCGGGGTCGTTGCCGGTGACATCGAGGACGGGACGCTTACGGCGCTGCCGATCGATACCAGCGAGACCAGGGGACCGGTGGGGCTGACGATGCGGGCGGGCGCCATCCCTTCGATGCCGCTTGCCATCCTGATGCAGACGATCCGCGAGGCGGCTGCCGAGGTCTCTGCCGCGGCGGGCAATAGCGCGGAACGGCGTTAGCAGGGCAGCGGTTTTCCTGTACGGAACGGCCACCGGCTGATAACTTCCATTCAACTCCAAGGTTTGGATTTCATTGGTCTATTCGGGGCAGAGGCAATAGCATGTCGGAAACAACGGTTGCACCTGCCGCAAACGGCCAGCCTCCTGTCTGGACGCGGCCCTTGCGGTCGCTGCTGGGCCTTGCGATGGCGGCCCTGCTGATCGCCGTATCGGGAACGCTGGTCGGTTTCGGCTATGTGCGGGCTCGCGACGCGGCGCTTGTCAATGCCGAGGCCGAGATGCGCGCCTTTTCCGATCGGCTGGTCGACCGTCTCGGTATTCTTTCCGGGCGCACCACGGCGCTGGTGGGGTTCACCGCGTCGATCGCCAATGCTTTTCTGGTGCCGCCGCCGGAGCGCATCAGCGACAAGATCAAGCTGTTGCGCGAGATCATCGCCCAGTCGGCCAATCTGGACGGCATCTATGCCGGTTATCCCGATGGTGATTTCATCCAGGCTGTCGACCTTGGCGCGCAGGCGTGGCGCACCGCTCTTAACGCGCCGGACGGAGCGGCAATCGCGGTCCGTTCGATGCAGCTGGAAGAGACGGGCGAGCGCAGCAACCGGCTGATCTTCCTCGACAAGGACGGCAATCAGATGCTGGAGCGCCGTCTGCTTTCCATCGGCTTCGATCCGCGCAACCGCCCCTGGTATCAGGCAGCGGTCAATGGCGCGATGCCGGTGGTGACCGGCCCCTATTCGATGGTGACGACCGGTGCTCTCGGCATGAGCATTTCGCAGGCGCATCGCGGCAATGGCGGCATCGTCATCGGCGCGGATATTGACCTCGGCACGATCACCGATTTCATGGCGCGCGAGCGACTGACTGCCGACACCGTGGCTTTCGTGATCGATGCGGCGGGAAAACCGATCATGCATTCCGATCGCGGGCTGATGGCCCGCATGACGGCGCCGAAGGAAAAGGGGGAGCTGGATGTTTCAAAGCCCGTCGATCCGCTGTTCACCGGCCTCAAGGCCAACCTGCCGACGGGCAACGGGATAAGCTTCGCCGATATCGGCGGCCGCACCTACATCATCATGGCGACTTCGGTGAAGTCGGTTCTGCTGCTGTCCGGGCATCGCACCGTGGTGGCAGCCCCGCTGGATGAACTGACGGCTGCTGCCAATCGCAACCTGTATCAGGGGCTCGCCATTGCCGGTGCGATCGTCATCCTCGGGCTGCTGGCGGCCCTGTTCATGGCCCGGCTGATCACCCAGTCGCTCGGTCAGCTGACCGCCAGCGCCAACCGGCTGCAGGATCTCGATTTTACCGCGCCGCGCGAAGTCGCCTCGCATGTCACCGAAATCTCGACGCTCGGCCGGGCGATGAGCCGGGCGCGCGATGCGATCTTCACCTTCGCGCTCTATGTGCCGAAGGAGTTGGTGCGCAAGGGCATCGAATCCGGCCAGTTCGCCGGGCGCGGCGCACGGCGGCAGGAGGTGACGGCGTGGTTTACCGATATCTACGATTTCACCACGCTCAGCGAGCAGCGCACGCCGGAGGAAGTCGTTGCGCTGCTGTCGGATTATTTCGACATCTTCAACGAGACCGTCAGCGCCCATGGCGGCGAGATCATCCAGTTTCTCGGCGATTCCGTCTTTGCCATGTGGAATGCGCCGGTCGCCGACGCCCGCCATGCGGAAAACGCCTGCCGTTGCGCGCTGGCCGTCGAGAGGAAGCTTGGTGTTTTCAACGCCGGCCTGAAAGCGCGGGGCCTGCCGGAATTGCGTACCCGGTTCGGTATCCATACCGGCACGGCGGTGGTCGGCAGCGTCGGGGCCAAGGACCGGCTGCAATATACCGCCATGGGCGACACGGTGAATGTCGCTTCGCGGCTGGAAGGCATGAACAAGGTCTATGGCACGGGGATCCTGGCGAGTGCCGCCGTGGTGGCGCAATGCGGCGGCGCGATTGCCTTTCGGCCGCTCGGGGAGGCGCAGGTCAAGGGCAGGGCGACGGCGCTGGAACTTTTCGAGGTGGTTGGCGAGAAGACGCAACCGGACTGTCCGGAAGGGCAGGTCGCCGCGGAGCGAGGCTAGTAGCGCTCAGTCGTCGGAATATCGCTGTTCGCGCCAGGGGTCGCCAAGCATGTGATAGCCGTTCCTCTCCCAGAAGCCGGCCTGGTCCCCGACGAGGAATTCGATGCGGCGCAGCCATTTGGCGCTCTTCCAGAAATAGAGATGCGGGATGACCAGGCGCATCGGGCCGCCATGATCGCGCGTCAGCGGCTCGCCTTCCCAGGCGGTGGCCAGAATGCCGTCCTCGGACGCGAAATCGGTAAGCGGCAGATTGGTGGTGTAGCCGTCATAGCTGGTCAGCATGACGAAACTGGCTTGCGGCCTCGGCATCACCAGATCGAGCAGATCATGGGTGGAGACGCCCTGCCAGCGGTTGTCGTAGCGCGACCATGTCGTCACGCAATGGATATCGGAGAGTTTGCCGCTTTGTGGCAGCTGGTGGAAGGCGTTCCAGTCGAGCTTCACCGGGTTTTCGACGGCGCCGACGATCTGCAGTGTCCATTCAGCGAGAGAGATCAGCGGCTGCTGGCCGAGATCGAGCACCGGCCAGTTTTTCACCAGATGCTGGCCGGGCGGCAGGCGGTCGGTTTCGGCGCGGGTGATCCTGCCGGTCAGGAACTTGCCCTCCTCGGCCCAGCGCCGCTTGGACAGGGTCAGTTTTGTTTCCGGGGTTTCATCGGTCATGATCGGAACTCGCTGCTGGCCGTGCATCGGCGGACGGGGAGCGGAA
Organism: Pararhizobium polonicum; assembly: GCF_001687365.1. Classification (GTDB taxonomy): domain Bacteria; phylum Pseudomonadota; class Alphaproteobacteria; order Rhizobiales; family Rhizobiaceae; genus Pararhizobium; species Pararhizobium polonicum. The sequence goes on along the minus strand of NZ_LGLV01000016.1, from coordinate 182,748 downwards.
TTACAGGTTCAAACCATGGACATGTCAAGCGCAGCGAACGGGGCAGGAGGTTTGCCACCTTGCCAGCGGAGCGGCCGTACTGGCTGAAGTTGCAGTGTAAAAACGGAGAGGGCCGCGCACCCTTCGATGCGCGGCCCTGCTTGGTGTCGCTCAGATCCAATCAGACCGGCAGCTGGAAATACCAGTTTGCCGCTAGCACCACGGCGAGACCGCCGGCCAGTGCCACATAAGGCAGGATGCCGGCTTTCTTGATGCCGAGATCCTGGCCGACGAGGCCGAGGTCTTCCATGGCGCCTGCCGGGAACTTGCCGCCGTCACGCACATAATGGCGATAGGCAAAGACCGGCAGGATGAGGGCGGCGAAGATGAAGCCGACCCAGAGCGCGTTGGAATAGCCCCAGACCTTGGCGCCGGCGCCGAGGAACAGCGCGTTGACGAAGGCGAGAACGGTGTTGAGGCCGATCAGCCAGGTCGGTGCCTTCCACGGGCGTTGGATATGGCTGGAATCCATCCGGTGGATCCAGCCGGCATTGAGGTTGAGGAAGTTGAAGACGATGTAGCCGACGTTGGAGACGGCCAGCACGAAGAAGTAGCCGGCCACATCCGAGGCGATGGCAAGGAGGATGAGGTTGAAGGCGAAGTCCGTCCACATGGCGCGGGTCGGCGCACCATGCTCGTTGACATGATCGAGATATTTCGGCAGCCAACCGTCCTTCGAGCCCTGATAGAGGGTACGCGAGGAACCGGCCATGGCCGTCATGATGGCGAGGAACAGGGCCATGATCATCAGGATGACGAGCAGCTGGGTGACGATGCGGCCGCCATGGACGAGGCCCGCCAGTGCTTCGGCAACACCGGTTCCGTCGACGATGCCGGGTGCGAGCATGCCCGCATGGCCGAGAACGCCCTGGAAGGCGAACGGGATGAGGAAGAAGAACAGGCAGCAGAGAAGGCCCGAATAGAAGATGGCCTTGAACGTGTCGGTCTTCGGGTTCTTCAGTTCGCGGGTATAGCAGACCGCCGTCTCGAAGCCGTAGGTCGACCAGGCGGCGATATAGAGGCCACCGAGGAACAGCGTCCACCCGCCGTTGCTCCAGAGGCCGTCAACACCGGAATAGCCGGCTGTCGGCGGCACGAGGTTGGTGATGTTGGCGCTGTCGATCTGGCCGGAGAAGATCGGATAGAGGCCGATGATCAGCAGTGGTACGAGAACGATGATGGCAAGCCATTTCTGGACGCTGGCCGTTCCCTGAATGCCGCGATGCTGGATGGCGAAGATTACCAGCATCAGGAAGGCGCCGATGAAGAAGGTGGCGTTGAGGTTGGCGTTGGCAAGGAACGGGATATCGAAGCTGACGAGCGACCAGCTGCGGACCGCCGGGGTCAGCGCTGCGATGCCGTCGGTGGACAGCAGGGCCGAGATGGCATCCTGAGAAGTCTTGCCGGCATGGGCCGCCAGCCATTCCGCCACACGCGGGCTATCGGCCGTCAGCGATGCCATGTTGGCGTTGATCCATTCCATGACGGCCGGAGATTCGGCGCCGGGGATGGGGAACAGGGCATTGAGGATATAGCCTGCCGCAATGGCGCAGCCGAGCGACAGCACCGGCGACCAGGCAAACCAGTTGCACCACACCGACAACGGCGCGATGAATTTCGAATAACGCAGCCAGGCGGTGGCGCCGTAGATCGACGCGCCGCCGGACTTGTTGCCGAACATGCCGGCGATTTCGGCGTAGGTGAAGGATTGCAGGAAGCCCATGATCATGGAAATGATCCAGACGACGAAGGCGAGCTTGCCCGTCGTGCCTGCGATGCCGCCGATGGAGAAGAGCACCAGCGGCGGTACGCCGGCGGCGACCCAGAAAGCTCCTTTCCAGTCCAGCGCACGAATCAACCCGCTGCTCGAGGCAGCGGTCGACCCCTCGGTCTCAACGATAGATGCCATAAACAGTCTCCTCGACCAGTTTTGTCTTGGCGCGCCACGGCGCGTTCCCTTGATTGATGGTTGGGTTTCGGTCCTGATTGCCGAGTGGCGCCCGCATTCCGCAGTGTCGTCACTCTGTTCCCGCTCTAAAATTCGGGGCCGAAACTTATCCTCATAGTGAATTTTTTTTCTTCTGGGTCAAGTCTCTCTTTACTTCCCGGGGCCTCCCGTAGGATAGTTTGGCCATATTACCGGTGCATAAGGCGGTGCTTATCTATCGCTGAAACGACGGTGCCATCGGGTGGGAGCTGAGATGACCAATTCCGGACGATTTGCAGGCACATTGGTGCCGCCACGGCCGAGCACGATTCTGCGGCCCGGCATGCCCGCGCTGCCTGCCGGTGTCGAGCGTTACCGTGTCAAGGGGCGCGGAACGACGGTCGTCAAGGTGGCGGCCGGCGACCGCATGATCGTCAAGGATGTCGAAGGCGGGCAGCTCTGCGAGGTCAGTTTCATCGATGCTGCAGGCCGGTTCAACGCGGCCGGGCTCGGCGTCGGGTTTTCAAGGCCGGCAACGGGCCTTCAGGATATTCTTGGCCGGGACGATGACAGCGCCAGGCGGACGCTGGGCGCATTGAAACGCCGGAATGTCGATCTGGCCGGTGCGCAGGCACTGGTGCTGTTCGGCGAAGGCGGGTCGCCGGGCGCCAGCGCCGAATTGACGATCGCGCTCGACGGACTGCTGATCGTCGCAGCGCCGGCGCCGCCAATGGACGCGGAGCTGCAGAACACCGCAACAGCGCTCGAGCTGCGCGTCGTCCGCGCCCGGATCGATCGCAGTTACGAGGAAATGCTGCCCGAGCCGATGGCCGATCCGGTGCAGGATCTGCGTATCCAGGCGGCGAGGGCGTCTGCCTATTTTGTCCGGGCTGGCGAGTTCATCCAGATCATCGACGTGGCTGGGCGGCAATGCACGGACTTTCAGGCCTTTTCCGCCCGCAAGGTCGACAAGGGGCTGGATCTGGCGCTGGACGCGACGGTGACGCGCACGCTGCTTGGACGCAGTTATCCGATGCCGGGGCTGCCGTCCAAGGCGTTCGATCGCGATTTCGAGCCGCTGGTGGAGATCGTGCAGGATACGGTCGGGCGGCACGATGCCTTCGCCACTGCCTGCAATTCACGCTACTATGACGACATGGGCTATCCCGGCCATGTCAATTGCACCGACAATTTCAACCACGCCTTGGCGCCCTACGGCATTGCGCCGCGCAAGGGCTGGGAAGCGCTCAACTATTTCTACAACACCAATGTTGATCACCATAACCAGCTCTATCTCGACGAGCCCTGGTCGCGGCCGGGCGACTACGTATTGATGCGGGCGCTGACCGATCTGGTCTGCGTCTCCTCCTCCTGTCCCGACGATATCGATGCTGCCAATGCATGGAACCCGACCGACATCCATGTGCGCACCTACTCGGACAAGCAAAAATTCTCGCGCGCCGTCGCCATCCGAATGACCCCCGATGCAGAGCCCGAAATGACCCAGGAAACATCCTTCCATCCGCGCTTCTCGGCGCTCACCCGCAATCACACGGAGTATCGCGGCTATTGGCTACCGAACCGCTTCAACAATGACGGGCCGATCGAGGAATACTGGGCTTGCCGCGAAAAGGCGGTGGTGATGGATCTGTCGCCGCTCAGGAAATTCGAGGTGACGGGGCCGGACGCCGAGGCGCTGCTGCAATATTGCTGTACCCGCGATATCCGCAAGCTGTCGCCGGGGCAGGTGGTCTATACGGCCATGTGCTACGAGAATGGCGGCATGATCGACGACGGCACGGTGTTCCGGCTGGCGGAAAACAATTTCCGCTGGATCGGCGGCGATGACGTCAGCGGCATCTGGCTGCGCGAGCAGGCCGAGAAGATGGGTTACAAGGCCTGGGTGCGCTCCTCCACCGACCAGATGCACAATCTGGCGGTTCAGGGGCCGAACAGCCGCGAGATCATCAAGGAAATCATCTGGACAGCACCGTCGCAGCCGGCGATCGGCGAACTCGAATGGTTCCGCTTCGCCGTCGGCCGCATCGGTCATTTCGAGGGACCGCCGGTCGTCGTGTCACGCACGGGCTATACCGGCGAACTCGGCTATGAGATCTTCTGTCATCCGAAGGACGCGCTTGCGGTGTTCGATGCAGTCTGGGAGGCGGGGCAGAAACACGGGCTGAAGCCGATGGGGCTGGAAGCGCTCGACATGGTGCGCATCGAGGCGGGTCTGGTCTTTGCCCATTACGACTTTTCCGATCAGACCGATCCGTTCGAGGCGGGCATCGGCTTCACCGTGCCGCTGAAATCGAAGACCGAGGATTTCATCGGCCGCGAGGCCTTGATCAAGCGCAAGGAGAATCCGCGCTACAAGCTCGTCGGGCTGGATATCGATGCCAATGATGCTGTCGGCCATGGCGACACCGTGCATATCGGCCGGGCGCAGGTTGGCGTCGTCACCAGTGCCACCCGCTCGCCGCTCCTGAAGAAGACCATCGCGCTGGCGCGGATGGATGTGCTGCATTCGGAACTCGGGACCGAGGTTGAAATCGGCAAGCTCGATGGCCAGCAGAAGCGCCTGCCGGCGAAGATCGTGGCGTTTGCGCATTACGATCCGCAGAAGCTGAAGCCGCGGTCGTGACGTCTGGCCGTCATAGACCAGGGATGCAATATGGTGGCTGGAGCGCCGGGATGGTTTCATCCCGGCGCCCTTCGGCCTAATCGAGTTCGCTGCGCTCGTAGGCCTCGGATTCGTGTTTCGAGCCATAGACGATCGCGCCGATCGTGAATGCAATCGCGGCAATCAGGAAGAATGCCGGCGTATAACCGCCAAAGCCGGTGAAATATGCTTCGGCGCCGTCCCAGGATGCGATTGGCGAGCCCATGTTCCTATCCTTCTCATATGTGCCTGCTGCCCTGTCGTGCAGCTTTCGGCGTTGTTGATCCTGCGCGCCGGGCCCGATCGGCCGGCGCGCATCTTTCCTTGTTCATTCGGCCGGAACGGCGATCTCGGGAATATCTTTCGATGGTGTTCCGAAATAGCCTTCCGGGTACGCTTTGACCGGGACCTTGGCCTTGTCCATTCCCATCAGTTCGGCCTTCTCGGGGATGCGCAGCTTGCCAAGGGATTTCAGCAGCAGCGATACTAGAAATCCGGGTACGAAGCCGACGAGGGCCATTGTCGTGGCGCCAATCAGCTGTGCCATGAAGTTTGTATCCGGCGCACCTTCCACGGTTTGCGGATAGCCGGCGGCGAAGATACCGAAAGCCAGCACGCCCCAGAGTCCACCAATACCGTGAACCGACACGGCGCCGACGGCATCGTCGATGCCCATTTTCTGCAGCATGCGATCGGCAAGCGGTGTGATCAGGCCGCCGCCGACGCCGAGCAGGAAGGCCAGCGGCGGGTAATAGACGTCGAGGCCGGGGGCCGCGGCAAAGATACCTGCCAGTCCACCGGACATCATCCAGAAGGGATCGCGCGTCATCAGCCATGCACCGATGATGCCGCCGGCAAAGCACATCAGCACGTTGAAGGCAACGGCCGACAAGGTCGTCGGATTGCCGAAAATACTCGTCCATTGTCCGTCGCCGGCATAGATCATGCAGCCGCCGAGGAAGCCGAAGAAACCGACGATGATCAGCATCAGGCCGAAGATGGAGAATGGCAGGTTGTGGGGGCTCAGATCGTTGATCTGCACGTTCGGGCCGAATTTGCCGATGCGCGGGCCGAGGTTGATCAGGACACCGAGCGCGAAGAACCCGGCGACCATATGTACGCACCCGGCTGCGCCGAAATCATGCCAGCCGAACCGTGTCAGCAGCCAGCCGCTGCCATGCCATGCCCAGGATGCGGCCAGAATCCAGGCGCCGCCGCCCAGTACGATTGCAAGAATGATGAAGGCGGAAAGGCGAATACGCTCGATCACCGCGCCGGAGAGGATGGAAGCGGTCGTTGCCGCAAAAAGAGCGAAGGCACCCCAGAAAATGCCGGAAGCGCTATCGGTGAGGTTCGGTCCCATCGATGCCGACCATGGCAAGCCCGCCGCGCCGGCCTCAAAATCGGGGGTGAGGCCCGCCGGAAAAGACAGGTAAATCCACCATCCGACGAAGAAAAACACGGGAATGACGAAGGCCACCGCCAGTATGTTCTTGATGCCGGAGGCAAGCACGTTCTTGCTGCGTGAGGCGCCCATTTCATAGGCGAGAAAACCGGCATGGATCGCAAACATCAAGGCGATGCACCACCAGTAGAATATCTCCATGTCGATTTTTTTCATCCAGCCGGCGCTGGCCTCCAGCGTTGCCACCTTTGCGGCAAGCTCGGTTAGTTGCTGTTCCATCTTTTCCCCTTTCTTGAGTCGGCCTCTGTTGTGTGCTTCCAGGCAGGAACAGCGCTTCAATCCGGGTCCACGGTAAATCGCCTGGCAAAATGCCAAGTTCAAGAATATTCTAATGTTATTACATATATTACCGTATTTCCGGCGAGAATCTGTGCGGTTTCTACATGGAAAACTCGACCGTACTTGATTTTATATTGATTAATAATAGTTTCAAGGCGTTATATTGAAATATATATGCCTATATTGTTGGCCGCATTACCTATTTTTGAGCATTTTGGTTGAAAAATAGCCATTGGGTTTGGCTTTATTACGGTTCGGAACATGCGCGCAACAACCCGCGCCCTGTCTGTCTGACGGGAAACCCACATGCTGCATGATAGAGGGACGGTCGACATGGCAAGGCCGCCGCCGCAGGCGTCATCGGCGTTACAGAGAGATGCCGGCGTATTTGCCCGTGCCGAGCCGGCTCAGTTCGACTTGCGCTGGGCGCTGGCGATCTGGCGGGCGACGGCTTCGGAATCGTTGGCAAGCGTGCGCATCTCGGAGGCGAGCACGGCAAAGCCGGCGCCGGCCGTTCCGGCGCGGGCTGCTTCGATGCCGGCGTTGACGGCGAGCAGTTTCAGGTAGCGCAGCGAATGCAGGATTTCGGCGGTGCGCGAGGCTGTGGCGCGCATGTCGGCGGTCTGTTCGTCGATGCGCTGGTAGAGCGATTCGATATTGACGATGCTGCCTTCGAGATAGAGCAGTTCGCCGTTCTCGTCCCAGACGCCGCCGCCGGTTTCTGTCACCCAGATGAAATGGCCGCTGGCGTGGCGGATGCGGTATTCGAGCGTCCAGTCGGTACGGCTTTCCAGCGCCTTGCCGACAACCTCGTCCATGAGCGGCACGTCTTCCTCGCACAGGATCGAGGTAAAGGTGCGGACGCGATTGCCGACGATCTCGTCGGTGGGATAGCCGAAAACCCGTTGGATGCCGTCGGTCATGTCGAGCATCGTATAATGCTCGTCGGCCCGGCAGCGGTAGAGGAAACCATTCATGCGGCCGAGAACGCTGCTCAGAAAATCCATGGCTGACCCGGTAATGGCTGGAGGGCGGAGAGGCGGAGTATCGATTGTCTTGGATAATATTCCGTTATTTCAAATGGCTGTGCCGAAGGCCATTGTATCGGCCTCCGGCGCATCGCGCTGAAAACGCGATCAGTTCTTCAGATAGACTTCCAGTGTGTCGTCCATCGCTTCGAGCCAGGGCGTGTGATGCTTGGGTGCCATCGTGCCGGTCATCAGCGACTTGTAGGCATTGTCGCGGAAGCCCATGATGTTTTCGGCCTTGTGGTGTTCCCATTCCATGAAGGTCTGGTTGGTGCCTTCGACATCGAACTTCGGATAGTCGGTGTCCTCCAGCAATTCGATGACGTAATCGCCCTGGAACCAGATCATCTGCTCGGCATCCTCAAGCGTTTCCTCGCGGGCGCGCCATGTGGCGAAATGCGCCTTCATCTCGTCCTTGGAGGGCAGCTTGATCCTGTCCATGATCACATCGCGGGCAAACCAGGCCTGGGCGTCGAACATGTTGAAGGTGTAGAACTGGTCCTGCATGCCGATATACATCAGCTGTGGATTGGGTTCGTAGACGACGCCCTTGTAGAGATCGTCGGCCCACAGGCGGTTGGCGGTTTTCAGGCGCAGGTCGTCCGGCAGGAACGGGAAGTGGTGGAGGTAGCCGGTGCACAGGATCAGCGCATCGACTTCCTTGGTCGAACCGTCGGCGAAATGGGCGGTCTTGTTGACGAGCTTCTGCAGCAGCGGCCGCTCCTCGAAGCGTTCCGGCCATTTGAAGCCCATCGGCTTGGAACGGTAGCTGGTGGTCACGGATTTCGCGCCGTATTTCCAGCATTGCGAGCCGATATCCTCGGCCGAATAGCTGCGGCCGACGATCAGCACGTCCTTGTCCTTGAATTCCAGCGCATCGCGGAAATCATGGGCATGCAGCACCCGGCCGCCGAAGGTCTTGACGCCTTCGAAGTAGGGGACGTTGGGGGTGGAGAAGTGGCCGGAGGCGACGACGACATAGTCGAAGATCTCGTCATACATGACGTCGTTGACACGATCATGGGCGGTGACCGTGAAGGTCTTGGATTCTTCATCGAAGCGGACCATGCGCACCGGCGTCGAGAAGCGCACCCATTTGCGCACATCAGCCTTTTCGACGCGGCCCTTGATGTAGTCCCATAGCACGGCGCGGGGCGGATAGGAGCCGATCGGCTTGCCGAAATGTTCCTCGAAGGAGTAGTCGGCGAATTCGAGGCACTCCTTCGGTCCGTTCGACCAGAGATAGCGGTACATGCTGCCATGGACCGGCTCGCCATATTCGTCGAGGCCGGTGCGCCAGGTGTAGTTCCACAGGCCGCCCCAGTCGGCCTGTTTTTCGAAGCAGACCACTTCGGGAATGTCGGCACCCTTCTGGGCGGCGGACTGGAAGGCTCTCAGTTGGGCCAGGCCCGAGGGCCCCGCGCCGATGACGGCAACTCTGGTCATGTCTGTCAGTTCCCTTTTTAGTTTTTGTTCGTATCTGCGATATTTGTGGAGAAGACCCCTCCCAACCCTCCCCACAAGGGGGAGGGCTTAACCCGTTGGCCCCTCTCGCCAGCGCATTCGGCGACGCAAGTTCCATGTGGCTGCCGGAAAGAATTCCGGAGGATCTACAGGAAGAGGTCGCTCCCTCCCCCTTGTGGGGAGGGTTGGGGAGGGGTTTGAACTCTCAATCCGGATAAATCCCCGGGCTCGTCACTGCCCCGTCGTCATATTTCGCCAGCCAGTCGATCATGATCGGCCGGTTGCGGGTCAGGCCCTTGTAGTCGATGATCTCCGGAGGCAGGCTTTTCAGCACACGCGGCAGGCGCCGGCCCCATTTGGGCACGGTCACCAGTTCATTAAGGCTGATCAGGTAGCAGCGGATGACGAAAAGGATGGCGTTGGAGCGCGGCAGGCGCCAGAGGCTCTGCAGTTCGACGCGCAGGTGCATCTTTTCCCCGACATTGTCAGGCGTCACCGTCATCCTGTCGGGTCCCCATTTGGGGTAGTTTTCCGGTGAGGTATCAAGCCGCGGGTTGACGGTCGTCGTCCAGTTCAGCCGGCGGGTCGGTTTGCCCTGCTGCAGGTTGAGCAGGAATTTCAGCGCCCGGTCGAAGACGCCGATCTGGTGGGCGAGCGGCACCGGGCCGTGCCATTCCATGAAGTTCATGCCGATGTCGAAATCGAGCGACCAGTCGGCCTGGGTGGTGACCATGCCGGCATCCATCCAGAGATTGTTGTCGCGCTGGTCGACGATGCAGAAATCGCCCTGGGCCTGCCGGGTGATGTATTCCATCGGCGGATAGGGCAGGGTGGCGGGATCGCCGAAGGTGAAGGTGTCGTCGATGCCCATCGGCCGGTTGATCCAGCGCCAGCGGTCACCGTTCTTTTCGAGCGTGAAGTGTTCGGGATAATCCTGTGCCTGATGCTCCATCAGCAGTTCGAGCGTATCCCATTGCGCCGCCATCATATGCGGCAGGGCCTGGCAGCGCAGCGGGTCTTCCTTCAAGACCATCGCCCGGTCCTGCATCTCGGCGACATAATGCTCGTCGACGTCGATCAGGTTTTCGAAAACGCTGTCCTTTTTCCCCCGGACATGCGGCTCCATGTTGACCGAATACATGTACTCGTCGCGGTCGAAGGGGAAGGGAAAGCGCCTGATATTGTAGAGGCTGTTGCGGAAGGTGAAGTCGTCGCGGAACGTCTCGTTCCTGAACGTGATGGTCATCTGTCCGGCCCTCCCGGGTTAGAGTTGAAGAACGAGTTGCTGGCCCTTGAACCGCGAGACGCAGATCATGACCTTTCTGCCGGAGGCTTTTTCCTCGTCCGACAGGTAGATATCGTTGTGCTCCAGCGTGCCGTCGCAGGATGAGACCTCGGTCTCGCACTGGCCGCAGGCACCGCCGCGGCACATGTAGGGGGCGTCGCAGCCATGGGCTTCGGCGGCTTCCAGAATGCTCTGGTGTTCGCCCACCGTCATGTGGATGTTGGACTTTTCGAGGAACACCTGGAACGGCAGGCCGGCGGGCGGCGCAAGGAAGCGTTCCGAATGCAGGTTTTCCTTCGGCCATCCGGCCTTCAGCGCCGTCATCAGCACGCCGTCGATCATCCCGGCCGGGCCGCAAACATAGAGATGCGTGCCGAGCGGCTGGTTGTCGGCGATTTCGGCGACGGGGATGTACGATTTTTCCTCGTCGACATAGATCTTGATCCGGCGCGGGCCGTAGCGGTCGAGCAATTGCTGCCAGTAGGCACCATGTGAGCGCGAGCGGATGGCGTAGTGGAGTTCGAAGGCGATGTTGTCGCGGCTGAACTGTTCCATCATGGCGATGAACGGGGTGATGCCGATGCCGCCGGCAAACAGGATGTGCTTGCGGCCGCGATGGTCCGGCGCGAACAGATTGACCGGCTGGCTGACCGTCAACTGATCGCCGGGGCGGACCTGTTCGTGCATGAAGATCGAGCCGCCGCGGGAATTCGGAACCCTGAGCACGCTGATCTCATAGGCGCTGTTGTCGTCGGGATTGGACATCAGCGAATACGGGTTACGGCGTAAAAGGCCGTTGTCGTTCATCGAGACGACGACGTGGGCGCCGCCGGAGAAGAACGGCATCGGGTGGCCGTCGATCCGCTCGAAGCGGAAGCGTTTGACCAGATCGGTCACCTGCGTCACCGCTGCGACCCGGACAGACATGTCGGTATTGAGGCTCACGGGAACATCTCCTCTGGAGCAGGCGCAGTCCCCGGTTCTTCCGCATCGATATTGACGCCCTGAAAGGCGCCGAGGCGTCTCGAATAATGGTCACGCACCAAGAGCGGCAGGCCGCAGTGGGAACAGGCAAACGGGCTCGTCGTCACATGGTCGGTAATGCCCTTGCAGTGAACGCATTGGACGCGCCGCGCCGTCGAGCCGCGATGCTCGGTGTGGATCGAGTTGAAATCGATGCTGAATTCCAGCGCTACCTGCATGATCTGGCCGATGATGCCCTCGGTGCCGGCGATATAGAGACGGGTTCCCATGCGGGCCTGCTCAAGACAGGCACGCAGGCGAAACAGCAGAGGCTGCAGCGTCGGCGCCTGCCAGAAGATATCCGGCGACAGTGCCGTCAGCGTTGCGTCATAGGCTTTCGGCGCCGCGCCGCCAGCGAGATAGAGGATTTCCGATTTTGCGAGGAAATCCTTTCCCTTGGCCTCGACCTGATCAGTCAGGGCCTGTGCCCCTTCGCCCTCAAGGACGAAGAGGTGGCGTTTGGCATGGGGATCGATATCGAGCCCCTTGTATTCCGGCCTGCTTTTGATCCCTTGAACGAGCATGCCGTCAGCCCTGCGCCGTCCGCTTCGTCTTCTTCGGATCGTCGAAGGTGATCGTGTGGGCGATCGCCGGGGCGTTGACGGTCTTGCCCTTCACTTCGAGCTTGGTGCCCTGAACGGCATAGGGCACGTCGACGCGCATGATTGCCATCGAGCGGTTGGTGAGCTTGGAATAGGACGGGCAGGTGATGACGCCAACCTTTTTGTCGCCGGCCCAGACTTCATCGCCGAGATCGGTCGGACCGTCGGCCTCAACCAGTAGGCCGAAGATCTTGAAGCGTTCCTTGCCCTTGAGGCGGGCATGTTCTTCCGCGCCGCGGAAGCCGGTCTTGCCGGGGCTGACGGTGAAATCCAGGCCAAGTTCCCACAGGCTGTCGCCGGGCTGCTCGTTGGCAAACGGATACATTTGCGAATTGTCATAGGGGTAGAACAAAAGGTAGCTTTCGACCCGCAGCATGTCGAGAACGCTGAAGCAGACCGGGATGATGCCCATGTCCTTGCCTTCGGCAACGATGCGGTCCCAGACCATGCCGGCATCCTGGCCGCGCACGAAGATTTCATAGCCGCGCTCGCCGGTATAGCCGGTGCGCGAGATCATCACCGGGGCGCCGAACAATGTCGTCTGCATGTGATGGAAATATTTGAGATCGCGGATGCCGGGCACGTATTTTTCAAGATAATCGACGGCGAGCGGTCCCTGTAGCGACAGGTCGTGCAGATCGTCATCGAACAATACGGCGCAGTTGCGCCCCTGCGCCTGCTTGACGATTTCTTCGAAGCCGGAGCCTGAACCATGCACGAGCATCCAGGAGTTCGGGCCAGTGCGGTAGACGATGCAGTCATCGGTGAAATGGCCGCGATCGTTGAGCATGCAGGCGTAGACCGACTTGCCGGGGTAGACCTTGGTCATGTCGCGCGTGGTGATGTATTCCAGAACGGCAATCGCGTGCGGGCCGACGAGATGGACCTTCTTCAGGCCGGACACATCCATGATGCCGGCCTTGGTGCGCACGGCGATGTGTTCTTCGTAGATATCCTTGTCGTAGGTCCAGGCGGTTCCCATGCCGCTCCAGTCTTCGAGGTTGGAGCCGAGTGCCCGATGTCTGTCGCCCAAGGCGGAGAAACGCCAGCTTAGTGCCATGATCTGTTCCCTTATTTATTTCACTCTGTGGAAATAATTATTCCTGAGTATATTCGCGTTTTTGGGAACGGCAAGCCCGGGATTGGGTTTTCTCTCCGGAAAATGTGGCGTCGTGAACGGACGAAAACCATGGCGATTTTTCTCCGGGACGTGTTGTGCTGGTGCTATTCAACGCCGTGTGGGGCGCATTTTCAAGCTGCAGCCGGTTGGCGTGGCCGGAAAATAAAAATGCCCGGAGCAACGGTCCGGGCATCGGGGGCGGGGCAATCGTCGGGGAATCAGGCGAGCAGGCCCTCTTCCTTCATGGCCGCGATAAACGAAGCCCAGGCCTTCTTCGGACTGCGAATGCCGTCGAGCGCATCCAGGCAATGCTGGAGGGCGCGGCGATAGGCGATGCCGCGCTTGCCGGGCCAGCGGCGAAGGAACTCGACAGCGTCCCAGGCGCTGGCGATGATGTTTTCCTGGCTCTGTTTGAGTATCACTCTGACGGGGGTGGGAAAGCGTTTGTCGTTCAACGTCGTCCTCATGCTGCTTTACGAAATTGCAGCACTGGAACGCGCGGCTTTGACGAAGGTTCCGGCCGGGAATTCATTTCGGAACATGCTTGAGAAATGAAGTTCTGAACAGCAGCTGGCGATCGTGCGGTGCCAGAGCGGGCGCGCGGGTCTGCCGGAGCCAGCTTAAAGCTTGAAAGCTTCCTTGAGGTCGCTGCCCTTGTTCTCGCGCATGTCGAGGTCGGCCTCGATATGGTCGATATGGTGCACCATCTGATGGCAGGCATGGTCGAGATCGCCGCGCTCGATGGCGGTGACGATATCCTGATGTTCCTGGTGTCCGCAGCTGGATATGGCAGACTGGCCGTAGAGCGCGATGACCAGCGACGAGCGGGCGACCAGCTCGTCCATGAAGCGCTGCATGACGGCGTTGCCGGTCATGGAGGCGAGCATCAGGTGGAAATCTCCCGACGCCTTGATCTCCGCGCGCCGCGCCGTCTGGCCGCGCTCGCCCATCAGCCGCCCTTCCTCCATCAGCAATTGCCGCAGATGCTGGAAATGCGATGGCCCCATGTGCTTTGCGGCTTCCCGCAGGATGCCTGGTTCGATCATCCTGCGCGTAGCAAAAATCTGGCGTGCTTCTTCCGGTGAGGGATAGGCAACGAAGGCGCCGCGATTCTTCTCGACGTTGACGAGGCCTTCATAGGAGAGCGCCTGCAGGGCGCCGCGCACCAGCGTGCGGCTGACATTGAACAGCGCGCCGACATCGGCTTCCGAAAGCTTGGTGCCGGGCGCAAGCCGGCGATCGACGATCGCATCGCGGATGGAGTCGCGGATATAGTGTGTGCTGACGTCGATCTGGTCTTCGGCGGGACGTGCTGCGGTTTTCATCAAGGCTCATTCCGGATTCTTGCCGTTATTCTAGCGTGCTTTGAGCGCGAAGTGAATCGGAATTTGTCGCCATATTGCTGATCAAATTGTATACGATCGCGCGAACGCATTGCGGACAAACGGCTATATTTTAAGCAAGACCAACACGGTGCGAAATCGCGGCGACTTTGAAATCGAGAAAATAAGTAAATTATTTCATATGTTTGTCAGCACCACACCGGTTTGGCACGCTTGATGCATTGTCGTTCCCGTCACAGGGGAGACATGATGTCCAAAGCGGCTGAAATCGATATCGTATCCGTTTCCAAGGTTTATGGCAGCACCACCGCCGTCCATTCCATCAGCCTGAAAATACCTTCCGGCAGCTATTGCTGCTTCCTTGGCCCGTCCGGCTGCGGCAAGACGTCGACGCTTCGGATGATCGCCGGCCACGAGAGCATCTCGTCGGGGGACGTCCGGCTCGGCAATGTCGTCGTCACCGATCTACCGCCGGCCAAGCGCGGTACGGCGATGATGTTCCAGTCCTATGCGCTGTTTCCCCATCTCGACCTGATCGATAATGTCGCCTTCAGCCTGAAGATGAAGGGTGTGGACAAGGAAGAGCGCCGTGCCAAGGCGCTCGAGATGCTGAAGCTGATGCAGATGGAGCCCTATGCCACCCGGCGCCCGGCCCAGCTTTCCGGCGGCCAGCAGCAGCGTGTGGCACTGGCGCGGGCGCTGATCACCGATCCGGAAGCGCTGCTTCTCGATGAGCCGCTGTCGGCGCTCGATCCCTTCCTGAAAATCCGCATGCGGGCCGAGCTGAAGAAGCTGCAGAAGAGCCTCGGCATCACCTTTGTCCATGTCACCCATAGCCAGGAAGAGGCGATGGCGCTGGCCGACATCATCGTCATCATGAATGACGGCCGGATCGAGCAGGCGGCACACCCGCGCGAAGTGTTCGAGCGCCCGGCCACCGCCTTCGTTGCCCGCTTCATGGGCGATCACAACGTTCTTTCCGGTCGCGTGGTCGAAAGCGGCAACGGCACCGTGACGCTGGAAGTGACCGAGGGGCAGACGTTCACCGTTGCAGGCCCCGATCAGGAGCCCGGTTCGCCCATCGATATCGGCGTTCGCACCGACCGGGTGCGGCTTGCCACGCCATCGGAAAAGACACTCGGGTTCAACGGTATCGTCTCCAATGTCGAATATCGCGGGGCCTCGGTGAAGATCACCGTCATCGGTGCCGGCAGCGACGATTTCACCGTCATCGCCACCGACGCCGATTATTTCGAAAAACCCGTATCGGTCGGCGATGCGGTGCCGCTCAGCTGGGGCCTTGAGGACGCCGTCCTGCTTGGCCGCATTGCCGCCTGATCCTTTCCATCACCATCAAAAAAAGAGGGAACTGACATGACCAATGACACCAAGACACCCAAGGGAATTTCAAGGCGCGGTCTGCTGAAGACCGGTGCTGCGGCAACCGGCGCGATCATCGGCTCCGGCCTGATCACCGGCTTCCCGACCATCTGGGCGCAGAACCCGATCACGCTGCGCCAGTTCGGCACCGGTGTTTCGAACATCAATGCCATTGCCGAGAAGTGCAAGGCCGACCTCGGCATCACGCTCGAAATGACGGCAACCGATAGCGATGCCGCTGCCCAGCGTGCCGTCACCCAGCCGGATAGCTACGACATCGCCGATATCGAATACTGGATTCTCAAGAAGGTGTTCCCGGCCGGCGTCATCCAGCCGATGGATATCAAGAAGCTGAAATATTACGACAAGATCGTCCCGCTGTTCAAAACCGGCAAGCTGAAGCCCGACAGCGTCATTGCGCAGGGTACTGCGCCGCATACGGTCGGTTATGTCGAAAAGGTCGGCGACAAGACCTTCGCCAAGGGCGAAACCCAGTTCTTCACCATGGTTCCGACCATCTACAACGCCGATACGCTCGGCATTCGGCCGGACCTCGTCGGCCGCGACATCACCTCCTGGGCCGATATCATGGACCCGGCGTTCAAGGGCAAGACCTCGATCCTCAACATCCCGTCGATCGGCATCATGGATGCGGCGATGATCATGGAAGCGCTCGGCAACATCAAATATGCCGACAAAGGCAACATGACCAAGGAAGAGATCGACGCGACGATCGAATTCCTGATCAAGGCCAAGCAGGACGGCCAGTTCCGCGCCTTCTGGAAGTCGTTCGACGAGAGCGTCAACCTGATGGCCTCGGGCGAAGTCGTCATCCAGTCGATGTGGTCGCCGGCCGTTGCCGCCGTCCGCTCGAAGGGCATCGCCTGCAAGTATCAGCCGCTCAAGGAAGGCTATCGCTCATGGGGCGGCGGTCTCGGCCTTGCTGCCCATCTCGAAGGCGCGCAGCTCGACGCGGCTTATGAGTATATCAACTGGTACACGTCCGGCTGGGTCGGCGGCTATCTCAACCGTCAGGGCTACTATTCCGCCGCCATGGACACCGCCAAGGAATTCATGTCGGCCGACGAGTGGGGCTACTGGATCGAGGGCAAGCCTGCGGCCGGCGATATCATGTCTCCGGAAGGCAAGGTCATGGAGAAGGCCGGTGCCGTGCGTGACGGCGGTTCGTTCGAGGAACGCATGGGCGCAGTCGCGTGCTGGAACTCGGTGATGGACGAGGACCGCTACATGGTCCGACGCTGGAACGAATTCATCGCTGCCTGATGATCTTTACCCTCCCCTTGAGGGGGAGGGTCGGACCAAAGGTCCGGGGTGGGGTGACCTCCTGCGATACCCGATGGATCACCCCCACCCGCAGCTTCGCTGCGACCTCCCCCCTCAAGGGGGAGGTACAGAAGACAAACCGGAGACCCAAGACGTGACAGCAGCCATCACGGAAGAAGCCACACAGATCGCGGCGCCCGCCAAGCCGCCCATCATTGCGCGCATCGGCAAAATCGCGTCGCGTGTCGCTTCCTATCTGCAGGCGGTGCCGCTGGCGCTGATCCTCGGCTTCTTCTTCCTGCTGCCGATCCTGATGATCGCCGTCGTCAGCTTCTGGGACTATGATTTCGCCGGGCTCTATCCCGATTTCCTGACCATGAACTATACCGACACGCTCGGTTCCTGGGTCACCTGGAAGACCTATCTCAACACGCTGAAATATACCGCGATGGTCTGGGGGCTGACGCTGCTGATCGGTTTCTGGGTCGCCTATTTCCTGGCGTTTCACATTCGCACGACGACCATGCAGATGGTGCTGTTTCTCGTCTGCACCGTGCCGTTTCTCACATCCAACATCATCCGGATGATTTCGTGGATACCCGTGCTCGGGCGCAACGGTCTCGTCAACACGACGCTGATCGAGATGGGGATCATTCCCAAGCCGATCGAATGGCTGCTTTATTCCGATTTTGCCGTGGTGCTGGCCATGGTGCATTTGAACACGCTGTTCATGGTGACGCCGATCTTCAACACGCTGATGCGCATCGACCGCTCGCTGATCGAGGCGGCGCGTGACGCCGGGGCGAACGGCTGGCAGATCCTGTGGAATGTCATCATTCCGCTCGCCAAGCCCGGGATCGCCATCGGTTCGATCTTTGTCGTGACGCTTGTCATGGCGGATTTTTCAACAGTGCAGGTGATGTCGGGCGGGCAGAGCGCGTCGGTGGCGCTGATGATGAAGAACCAGATGTCGCTGCTGCAATATCCGGCCGCCGCCGCCAATGCCGTGGTGCTTTTGATCGTCGTGCTTCTGATGGTCGCCGCGATCCTGCGCGTCGTCGATATCCGCAAGGAGCTTTGAGATGAGCCATGAGAAACGCACTCTCGAGTTTTATGTGCTTGCCGCCTTCTTCGCGCTGTTCGTCTTCTTTCTCTACGGGCCGCTGTCGGCTGTGTTCATCCTCTCCTTCCAGGGGCCGGATGGCGGCCTGACCTTTCCGCTCAACGGCGTTTCGGTGCACTGGTTCTTCAACCTGTTCGAACAGCAGGCCGTCGGCGATTTCGGGGCGTCGTTCAAGCGCTCCTTCTCTCTTGGCCTGATGGTGATGATCGTCAACGTCGTCGTGTCGCTGCTGGCCGGTCTCGCCTTCCGCCGCAAGTTCCGTGGCTCGACAGTGCTGTTCTATCTGACGGTCGCCAGCCTCGTGGTGCCGTCGATCATCATCTCGCTCGGCATCGGCGTGGTCTTCCAGCAGTTCGGTCTGAAGCCCGCATGGTATTCCTCCGCCTTCGGCGCGCACTTGACCTGGACGCTGCCGTTCGGCGTGCTGATCATGTTCGCCGTCTTCAATCGCTTCTCGCCGGCCTATGAGGAGGCGGCACGCGATCTCGGGGCCTCGTCCTGGCAGACCTTCGCCCATGTCGTGCTGCCGATGATCGCGCCCAGCCTGATCGGCGTCGGCCTGTTCGGCTTCACGCTGTCCTATGACGAATTCGCCCGCACGCTGATGACATCCGGCACCTACAACACGCTGCCGCTGGAAATCTACGGCATGACGACCAACGTGACGACGCCGGTGCTCTATGCGCTCGGTACCGTCACAACCCTGTTCTCCTTCTCCATCATCCTGCTTGCGCTCGCGATCATTCTGGTGATGCGCCGCCGGCAGGCGAAAGTGGTCTGATCCCGCATGCGCATCCTCGTCGTCAATCCGAACACCACCCAATCCATGACGGAAAAGGCGGCCGAGGCCGCCCGCGCCGTCGCTGGCCCCGGAACCGAAATCATCGCAGCGACCTCGCAGATGGGGCCGGTTTCGATCGAGGGGCATTATGACGGCGCGCTGGCCTTGCCTGGCCTGCTCGCCGAAATCAGGAAGGCGGAAGCGGCAGGCGTGCAAGCGGCGGTCATTGCCTGCTTCGATGATACCGGGCTCGATGCGGCCCGGTCGCTGGCCGGCTTCCCGGTTCTGGGGCTCTGCGAATCCGCGTTGATCACCGCGGGTTTGCTGGCCCAGCGCTTTACCGTGGTGACGACGCTGGAGCGCTCGCGGGTGCTGCTCGAAAATCTGTCACGGCATTACGGCTTTGGCGGCCGGGCAAAAGTCCGTGCCGCCGATATCCCGGTGTTGGAACTGGAAGATCCCGCGTCCGGCGCTCTGGACAAACTGCGCCGCCAGATCGAGCTGGCGCTGGAGGAGGACGGCGCCGAAGCCATCGTGCTTGGCTGCGCCGGCATGGCCGATCTCGCCTATGCACTGCAGCAGGACTATGGCGTGCCGGTGATCGATGGCGTGTCGGCCGCGGTCAAGCAGGCGGAGGCGCTGATTGCGCAGCGGCTGACGACCAGCAAACGCGGCTCCTACGCAACGCCGCTGGCGAAAGTCTACACGGGGGGCATGGCGGAGTTTGCGCCGAGCGAGGGGTGATCCCTGCCACCCGGCGGAAACATCCGGTTGGCCATATCCCTTCAATTTCAAGGCCGAAGCGCATGTGCTTCAGAATATGATTCCGCCGTGCTTCAACCATCGCTTTATGGTTGTTCGCGTTCGGCTTCCCGATACCGATCGTTCGGCCGACCGGCCGGTGTCGTGGATATCCGCAGCTGGAAGACCTGTGGAAGGCCTTGACAGCAGTTTGCATTCTCCACTCATCTGCGCGGCGGCACAAAGCGGGCGGAAGCGCTCGATGACCATCGTTCGCAGCCTGAAGGGCAAGAAGGCAATGGTGAGAGTGAAGGCGGATGAGGGTGTGGAAATGGACCACGTAGCGGCAAAGATGCCATCGGGCAATGATCATGCGGATGTGGTTGTCGTCGGCGCCGGTTTTACGGGCCTTTCGGCAGCGGATGCGCTGGTTTCCGCCGGGCTCGATGTCATCCTGCTTGAGGCGAGGGACCGTGTTGGCGGACGGGTGGAGCCGGCGGTGTTTTCGAACGATGTGCGGGTCGACATGGGCGGCCAGTTCATTTGCGACGAGATGCCGGAAGTTATGGCGCTGACGCGGCGGTTTGGCTTTCCTCTGGTGGAGACGCCGATGGAGGGTGCCTTGCTGATGCAGCCCGATGCTGGCTTGACGGAGGCCGGCTACAGTTTTGCCGAATCCAGCCGTATCCGGGCGCGCGCCAACAGGATCGACCCGCGCGATCCGGATATTGCCGGCCTGACGGCGGAAACATGGCTGGCCCGGCAGAGCGATTCTCCGGCAGCCAAGGCCGGCTATCAGGCGATGGTCGAGGGGCTCTGGTGCCGCCCGATCCACGAGATGCCGCTCTGGTACATGATCGACACCGACCGGCGCACGCTCAGCAATGGCAACGAGCTGCAGTATTTCGTCGAAGGCTCGACGCATGCCGTTGCAGGGGCTCTCGCGGCGACGCTTGGCTCTCGCCTGCGGCTGAATACGCCCGTTGCGCATATTGCGCGAACGAGCGGTGCGGTGGCGGTGAGCGATGCCAACGGTGATGTCTTCACGGCACGGCAGGTCGTCGTGGCCGTGCCGCCGGTGATGGCGTCGCGCATTGCTTATGAGCCTGCTCTGCCCGAGCCGCTGATCGATGCATTCGGTGCCTGGAAGAGCGGGGCGGTCATCAAGGTGCTGGTGCGCTACGAGCGGCCTTTCTGGCGCGATGGCGGATTGAGCGGCATGGTCATGTGGCGCGATGTTCTCGGGCTTTTCGCCTGCGATGTCAGCAGCGAGCGGGCGGCGGCACTGGTGCTGTTTGCCGGAGGTTCGCTGGCTGCGGACTGGAGCGGCAAGGGGGCCGAATTCATTCAATCCGAAATCATCCGCCGTCTCGTCGCGGCATTTGGCAACGAGGCCGGGGCGTATATGGATTTCCGGATGCGTGACTGGGTTGACGATGCCTGGAGTGGCGGAGGCTACAGCGACGTCATCACCGGCCTGTCGGCCTATGACGCGGAGGCGATCATCCGGGCCGGCGCGCCGCCCGTGCATTTTGCCGCATCGGAACTGGCCTCGTCATTCCCGGCTTATATCGAAGGCGCGATTGTTGCTGGACGTGAAGCCGCTACGCGGGTGATGGAATCGCTGCAGGCGTCAGATCGGTCGGCCAGCGCATCCGGATCGTAACGCCGCAGGATCTGCACGATGTCGGTTGTACTGAAACTGTTCGTCTTCAGGAGCAGGGCAGGCCGATGATCATCGGGGAGCTTATTTTTCCAGCTCGGGATAGACCCGGTCGAGAAAGCCGGGGCGCAGCTTTTCGCCGATCATGCAGTCGGTAGGCGGGGTGATCTGGATTGGAATGATGCGTTCGGGCGGTTCCCGGCTGCTGACCTCCATCACCAGCTTCTGCCGGATGGCAACGGCAAAATCCTCCGGCTGATGGACCGGTAGCACGAATGAACCGGGGCCGCCGATGACGCAGTCGGCATAGTAGCGGTCGAGCGAGCCTTGCGTGCCGGACGGGCGGATGAGGATGGCAAGGCCGTTGATGACGATGCCGCTGGCGACGGCGGCGTTGCGGGCGGGATCGACGGGCGGGCCGAGATTGTTCGGCCCGTCGCCGGATATGTCGATCACCCGGCGCATTGCATCGTGCGGATTGGCGGCGATGAGTTTCGTCGCAAAGGAGATTGCGTTGGAAATGGATGTGCCCCGGCGCGTGTAGACGGGCCGGGAGGCAAGCTGTTCCGCGAAGGCTGCGGCATCCTGAGCCTCGTCGATCACCTGCCAGCCGATGACCGAGGTCTCGTTGACGCTGCCTGCCCATTCGAAATAGCTGATGGCGATCCGGCCGTTGAGGCCTGCGGTCACTGCGTTGATGAAATCGGGATGGCGCAGAGCCTCGACATAGCCCATGCGCTGCACCCGCGCCTCCTCGAGATCCATCGAGCCCGACATGTCGACGGCAAGCACCAGTGCGACATCGACCTGGGCCATGTCGTTTGCCGGGGTCACGATGGCGTTGCCGGAGAGGCTTAAAAGCATCGCAAGTGTTGTGAACATCATGTCATCCAATCACCGCTGCTGGTCGTAGAAGCAAAAAGTGTAGCACAGCTCCCCGGTCAGGCGATGGTTTCGGATGTGGGCGAGTTCAACAATCGGTGATTTGCCGATGCAACTGCACTATGGTGAAACTTATGGTTGATGGGAGTGCCTGATGCAATGCTGCTGAAAAACGATACCGACATGGTCCTCCTCGACCGGCTCCAGAAAGCGGCCTTCAGCTATTTCCTTGAATTTTCCAATCCGGACAATGGTTTGATTGCCGATACCTCGCTCGCGGGTGCTCCTTCCAGCATTGCTGCGACGGGGTTCGGGCTTTCCGTCTATCCCGTGGGTGTAGAAAGAGGCTGGATGAGCCGGCAGGATGCGGCTGCCAGAACGCTAGCAACACTGCGCTTCTTTACCCAGGCCCCGCAGAACCGCGACAAGGATGCGACGGGATACAAGGGGCTCTACTACCATTTTCTCGATATGAAGACCGGTCAGCGGACATGGCGCAGTGAGTTGTCGCTGATCGACAGCGCGCTCCTCATCGCCGGCATGCTGACGGCGGCTGCCTATTTCGATCAGGACGATGCGGTGGAGGCGGAGATCCGGTCCTCTACCGCCATGCTCTACGCGCGGGTCAACTGGGCCTGGGCACTCGACGGCAAGGGGGCCTTGTGGCTCGGCTGGAAACCACGGACGGGGTTTCTGCCCTACCGCTGGGAATCCTACAGCGAAGCGATCATCCTCTATGTTCTGGCGCTTGCCTCTCCGTCCTATCCGATCGGCAAGGAGAGCTATGACGCTTTTGCCGCCAAGTTCGACTGGATGACGGTGAAGGACAAGCCGTTCCTCTATGCCGGCCCGTTGTTCATCCACCTGTTTTCGCATGCATGGATCGATTTTCGCGGCATCCGCGATGCGGCCGTTGCGGCGCACGATACGGATTATTTCGAAAACACCCGCCGTGCGATCGCCGTCCAGCGGACCTATGCCGTCGACAATCCCGGCGGCTTTGCCGGTTACGGCGCCGATACTTGGGGGCTGACATCCTGCGACGGACCGCAGCGCCCCCGCCGTTTGCAGGACGGGCGCCGGCAGCAGTTTGCCGGGTATGCCGCGCGCGGCGCTCCCCTTGGCCCGGACGACGGCACGCTTGCGCCTTGGGCGCCGCTCGCCTGCCTGCCGTTCGAGCCGAAAGCCGCGATGGCCGCCACCCGGCACATTCTTTCGAGCTATCCCGGCGTGATCGAAGCGGGGCGCTTTGTCGGCAGCTTCAACCCCAGTGTTCCCGGCAGGACACCGGAGGGCTGGCTCAACGATCGCAGCGTCGGTCTTGACCAGGGGCTTCTGGTGATGATGATCGAAAACCATCGTAGCGGCCTGTTCTGGGACATGCTGCGCCAATCGCCGGTCATTCGGCGTGGCCTGGGACGTGCAGGCTTTTCCGGCGGCTGGCTTTGAGATAAAGCGCCGCCAAGAGACAACGGGCGGCGCCTTTGGACGAGAACCGAGTTTGCGGCAGTGGGCCGGATGTCGACGGCAGGCAGGTCGAATCTGCCTTGGCTTGGCAGGCGGAGCGTTTTCCGCAGGCCGCTGCATCGCTGGGCCCTGCGCCCGTTGATTTTCTGACCGTGACCGATGCATGGCGCCGGGACGGCAGCATGATCGCGTGGCTGCTGGACTATCAGGCCCGGTTTGCCGCCGGCATGGATGAGCGCACCAAGGGTGCGCATCTCATCTCCTTCTATAGCCACCATCTCGGCATTGCGGCCGGGATAATCTATTTGCGGACGGGTCTGGTTGCCGATCTCGATCCCGACAGCCTGGCGATCCGGTTCGAGCCTTTTGGAGAGAATGACGCGGAGGTTTTTCCCGCCGATGCCCGGCGCTTTCATTTTCGCTTCGCCCGCTGTTTTCGCGGTGACGACGGTGCCTCGCTGTTTCACGACGCTTTTGTTGCAAGCCTCACGCCGGTGATCGAAACGCTGCAGGCCCGCACGGGCCTGTCGCCGGTCGCGCAATGGCGGCTGGCCGCCGATGGCATTGCCGGGGCCTTTCTGGAGATCGGTATGGCTTCCGGTGAGGCGGAGCGGGCGATGGCCGCGGCGCTTGCTATCGTCAAGAGGGACGGTTCGCCGTTTTCCTCCGCCGCGTTGCGCTACGAGCGGATCGAGGCTGTCTGTGACGGTGTTGCTATCGAGCGCAGCTTTCGCCTCCGAGGCGGTTGCTGTCTTTACTACCGGACGGAGGGCGGCGATTTTTGCGATGTCTGCGTGCTTCTCGACGAGCAGACGCAAAAAAGCCGCCTGCGCGCCCATATGGAGCGCACGGGCGGCCTCTGATGTCGGTTACGGCGCAAGACAGGTCCGCGCCGTAGCGATGCCGGTTCAGGCGGATTTCAGAAACCGGTCGTTCAGGTAACCGGAGACCAGACCGAGCACGATCCAGAACGCCAGTGTCGTTGCCAGTGCCGCAACCGCAAATTCCGCACCGAGAACGGCTGGAACGGGGCTTGAAATGTCGGACGGCTGCGGCGCTCCGTAGGCATGCGGCGCGGCGATCAGCACGAGGCCGATGATTTTTGCCGCGATTTCACCGCGCAGAACGATGAGATAGAGAC
Source organism: Pararhizobium polonicum (assembly GCF_001687365.1). GTDB lineage: Bacteria > Pseudomonadota > Alphaproteobacteria > Rhizobiales > Rhizobiaceae > Pararhizobium > Pararhizobium polonicum. The sequence continues at coordinate 158,049 of NZ_LGLV01000016.1, read as the reverse complement.
CTGCAACAGACAGGACGATCGTTGCGATCCACCAGATTTGCCGGTCGTGCAGATCAGCGGCCGGGAAGCCCGGCAGTTCCGGCGGCAGGCCGACGGCGGGCAGAAGGTGAACGGCAAGCCAGCCGCAGGCCCCCCAGAGCGCGCCGTTGCGCAGGGTGATCGGATAGTTGAAGACAAGGCTTGCGCCGGCAAGCAGCAGGCCGAAACCGGCGCCGGCCACGAGATTGGCCAGCAGGGTGCCGGAGAACCGGCTCATGCCGAACATGATGCCGCCTTCGTCTTCATGCTCGCCTTCGTGGGCATAGGCCGGCGTGATCGGAGAGAATGCCGACAGCATGTCGCCTATGATCGAGGACCGGCCGAGCGAGGAGTGCTGCTGCTGGCCTTCGTTCCCGGCCGGTGGCTCGGTTGCGGGTTCCTTGCCTTCAAATTCCTCTGCGTGAAGGATGAGCGGAACCACGCGCAATTCCTGTGCTGCGGTCATGAAAATGCCCGCGATCAATCCGGCCACCAGCGCGGCCAGAAGTGTTTTGACAATCATTTCGATACCCCCAAGATTCAAGCGGAGCGGATGCTTCTCAACGTCTCCGGCTTGCACTGTTTGAATTCCCCATGGCAAATGCCGCCCGATGCCGAGACATGGACGTGCAGTGCCGTCGCACGTCTTCCACGGAAGACGGCGATCCTGTGTGCCGATCGTTGTGAAAAGCGCAGGGCTTTCCACGATCTCACATCAATGGCAGGGGAAGCCGTAGGCGTGGCGAACGTCGTGCGCGGTATCGTGCAGCACGGCGGAATTGGCGAGGCCGGCACCGAACACCAGGAATCCGCCGATCAGAAGGGCGAGAATACCGGCGGTGATGCGGTCGTTGAGGGAAAGCGGAACGCTCGAAACTGTAGTCGTAGCCATGACAACCTCCGTGATGGCGCGTGGAATCTCTTCCACCAATTGGGCACCATGCCCTTCATCAACCGGCAGGTTTCCTGGCTCGCGGCGTCAGGTGCTTTCACACCAAGGAGCCTGTCTCGCCTTCCCAGGGCAGGGACGCAAGGCCCGCCGCCACAGTGGCTTTTACCGGTTGAACAAAACCGGCATGACAAAACTCTGACCGCTCTACAGTCGCGGGGTCGGCCGTGATTGAGATGCCCAGAATGGGTCCATCCGTCACGTTCCCATTTACTCCCCGAAAGCGCCTCGCTCCCAGGGAACCAATTGATCCTTGATGATTATGCCGTCGCTCCGGTCCTGTCAATTCGGGGTTGCGACGCGCCCTGCCGCATTGGCGCGGTGTTCGCGCGCAATTTCTCCTTCAGAAATTCCGTATAGATCCCATGAATGCAACTGTTTCCCTAAAAATAACACCGAATGGTTGCTTGTATTTCACAGTACAATCGGCGTTCAACAGAAAAATAGTTCTTTAGGAACCTTGGTGTAGAATGCGCTCGCGCTGAGGCGTGCAGAATCTTTCGCAGAGAAAACGATGAAGTCGGCGAGATCCGAACAGGAATTCCAGAATATTCTTCGCCGGTTGGAGCTTGCGCTTGACGCTTCTCAAATCGGCGTGTGGGAACACGATACGCGAAAAGACGAAGTTGTCTGGGATTTGCAGATGCACCGCCTGTATGGGACGGGGCGTGCGGAGACGCGCGTCAAGGCGCAGGTCTGGGTGAGCGCGATCCATCCCGACGACCGCGAGCAGGCCCAGGCCGATTTCGATGAGGCGATTGCCCGCAAGGGGGCCTATTCGTCGGAATACCGGATCATCCTGCCGGATGGCGCAATCCGCTATCTGCGGTCGCGGGCGCATTGTTTCGAGGAAGACGGCAGCCTCACTTTCATCGGCGCCGAATGGGACGTAACGACGGATGTGCTGCTCAATCGGGAACTGCAGCAGCAGAAGGCGATCGCCGAGGCGCGGGCGGTCGCACTTGAGGCGAGCACGCGGCGGATCGAATATGCCGCCGAACACGACTACCTGACCGGCCTTCCCAACCGCCGCTTCTTCGACCGGCGATTGGCGGAGCTTGCCGAACATGCCGGCCTTGAAAAGCTGGCGATCCTTCATATCGGCCTCGACCGGTTCAAGCAGGTCAACGACACGGCCGGCCATGCCGTGGGCGATGGCGTGCTGAAATCGTCTGCCAGGCGGATTGCGGCGGCCGTGCCGGCGAACTCGTTCATTGCCCGCGTCAGCGGCGACGAATTCGCGGTGCTGATTGCAAATTTTGCCTCGCTGGAGGACCTGAAGGCCCGTGCCGAGCGGCTGGCGCAGCAGCTGAAGCAGTCCGTCTGGCACAATGACGAAGTGCTGCGCACCGGCGCGTCGATCGGACTTGCGGCTGCCAGCGGCCGCAACGTCGCCAATCTGCTGGCCGAGTCCGACATTGCTTTACACCGGGCCAAAAAGCTCGGCCGGGGCCGGGTGGAAGTGTTTTCCGCGCAGATGAAGGCGCAGCTCAACAACGAGCGGCGTTTTGGCAAGCAATGTGCCCGCGGGCTGGAGAAGGGGGAGTTCATTCCCTATTATCAGGCTCAGGTCGACGCCCGCACCCGCCGCATCGTCGGTATCGAGGTTCTGGCGCGCTGGCATCACCCGAAACGGGGATTGTTGCAGCCGGCCGAATTTATCGAGATCGCCGGCAACCTCGGCATGCTCGACGACCTCGATGCGGCCATCCTGAAAGCGGCTCTGAAAGACCGGCGGGCCTGGATACGGCAGGGCGTGCGGGTTCCGCGGATCGCGGTGAACGTATCGGCGGCGCGGCTATCCGATCCGCTTCTGGTCGATGAACTTCAACGGCTGGATATCGAGCCGGATACGCTGTCCTTCGAACTGCTGGAAACCATCTTCCTGGATAACAGCGAGGATGGTGTGCTGGCCAATGTCGCAGGGCTGAAGGCGATGGGAATCGATATCGAGATCGACGACTTCGGCTCCGGCCACGCCTCGATCATCGGATTGATGAAGCTGAAGCCGCGACGGATGAAGATCGACCGGCAACTGGTTTTGCCGATCACGACATCGCGCGAGCAGAAACGGCTGATGCGCTCGATCGTCGACATCGCCAAGGCGCTCGATATCGAGGTCATTGCCGAAGGCGTCGAGACGCTGGAACATGCAAAGCTCCTGACGCGCCTTGGCTGCGATATCCTGCAGGGCTACGCAATCGCCTATCCGGTGCCCGCCGCCGACATGCTGGCGCGGCTGACGCAAACGCAGGAACTGGCCGGGCAGTATTGAAGGCCCCATACCAGCTATCGGGACAGCAAGTCCTGCATGACGCCGATGATGCGGCGATGCTGATGGGCGTGACGCGTGCGGATGCTGGTGGCGGCATAGACGGCCTGCGCAATCGGCGGGGCGTCTGTCACGGGAAAGGCAAAGCCGTCCCGCTCAAGCCCTATCGCCGTGATGTTGGTGACATAGGCCGCCCCGCTCAGTGTCTTGAGCAAGCCTGTAATGGCAATGTTCTGGCCTGACGCAAGCGGTGCCGCCGACAGATGCGGCAGGGCCAGGCGATGGGCCCTGTCGAATGCCGGAGAATAGACCGCCTGGATATAGGTTTCGGGAACAACGTCCGCGACCGTCCGTGCGGACGTGCTGACCAGCCTGTAGGTCAGCTCGCCGATCCGCTCGTAATGCAGGTCGGGCAGGTAATGCGGCGTGTAGAGAATGGCGAGGTCGAGGTCGCCGGCGGCAAGGTCGCGGTTCATCTGGCTGGAATAGTCGGCTTCCATGTAGATCGACGTTGCTGGCAGGTCTGCGCGGATAGCGGATAGCCAACGGCCGGCAAAGATTTCGGCCAGATCGTGCTGGATGCCGAGCCGCATGGAGCGCTCATAGGCTCCGGCATTTTCCACGGCCCGCGTTGCCTCATGCCACTGGTGCTGCAGCGCCTTGGCATGATCGAGAAAACGCAGGCCGGACGCGGTCGGTGCCGTGCCACCCTTGTTGCGGGTAAAGAGCTTGCGGTTGAACTGCGCTTCCAGCGCCTTGACGCGGTGGGAGACGGTCGACTGGGTGATGTTCAGCCGTTCCGCCGTCCGGTTGAAGCTGCGGGTTTCCATCAGGTCGAGGAAGGTTTCGATGAGGTCGATCTGCATAGTGCCTCTGTGCGTCGATGGAAAACCCCTCCCCAACCCTCCCCACAAGGGGGAGGGAGCCCCACTGCGCAAGCCTCACCTTCGTGGTCCCGCGACGTGAGGTGCGGCATATGCGGTAAACTCCCTCCCCCTTGTGGGGAGGGTTGGGGAGGGGTCTTCATCCCGATTCAATCTAATCGAATTCCTCGATCAATAAAGCGAAATCTGACCGCTTGATGCCAGCCGTCTTCATTGCCAAAACTGGTCCCAAACAAGGGAACAGACATGTCGAATTTGCCGTCTTACGCACGCGTCGTGATCATCGGGGGAGGCGCTGTCGGGGCGTCTGCGCTCTACCATCTGGCCAAGGCCGGATGGAGCGACTGCATGCTTCTGGAAAAGAACGAGTTGACGGCGGGCTCGACCTGGCATGCGGCGGGCAATGTGCCGACATTTTCGTCGTCCTGGTCGATCATGAACATGCAGCGCTATTCGGCCTCGCTCTACCGCGAACTCGGTGGGCTGGTCGATTATCCGATGAACTATCACGTCACGGGCTCGATCCGGCTCGGTCATTCGAAGGAGCGGTTGCAGGAATTCAAGCGCGTCGTCGGCATGGGCCGCTATCAGGGCATGGATCTCGACATCCTGTCGCCCGATCAGATCAAGTCGAAATATCCGTTTCTCGAAACCCATGATCTGACCGGCGCACTTTACGATCCCTATGACGGCGATATCGATCCGGCCCAGTTGACGCAGGCGCTTGCAAAGGGTGCCCGCGACATGGGCGCGAAAATCTTCCGCTTCTGTCCCGCCACCGGCGCCCGCCGGGAAAACGGCGAATGGATCATTTCCACGCCGCAGGGCGAAATCCGCTGCGAATATGTCGTCAATGCCGCCGGTTATTATGCTCGCGAGGTCGGCAAATGGTTCGGCCGCGACGTGCCGATGATGGTGATGAGCCATCAGTACATGCTGTTCGAGGAAATTCCGGAACTGGCGGCATGGTCGAAGGAAGCCGGGCACAAACTGCCGCTGTTGCGTGATGTGGACAGCTCCTATTACCTGCGGCAGGAAAAGACCGGCATGAACCTCGGTCCCTACGAGAAAAACTGCAAGGCGCACTGGATCACGCCCGACGACCCGATGCCGGAGGACTTTTCGTTCCAGCTGTTTCCCGACGATCTCGAGCGGCTGGAATGGTATCTCAATGACGCCGTCGAGCGCGTGCCGATCCTCGGCACCGCCGGCCTGTCGCGGATGATCAACGGTCCGATCCCTTATGCGCCGGACGGCAACCCGCTGATAGGGCCGATGCCGGGCGTGCCGAACGCCTTCGAGGCCTGCGTCTTCACCTTCGGCATCTGCCAGGCGGGCGGCGCGGGCAAGGTGCTGGCCGAATGGGTGACCGAAGGGCAGACCGAGTGGGACATGTGGTCCTGCGATCCGCGCCGCTTCACCAGCTTCACGGATCAGAACTATTGCATCGCCAAGGGCATGGAAATCTACGGCCACGAATATGCCATGCATTTCCCGAAACATGCCTGGCCAGCCGGCCGCAACAAGAAGCTGTCGCCGATCCACGACCGGATTGCGGAACTCGGCGCGCAGTTCAAACCCTACAACGGCTGGGAACGCGCCAACTGGTACGCCAAGCCGGGTGACGACGCGTCCGAAGAATCGACGCAGACCTGGAATCGGGCGGGGCCTTGGCAGAAGCGCATCGAGGAGGAATGCCTTGCGGTGCGTGATGCCGCCGGCATTCTCGATCTTCCGGGCTTTTCCCGTTTCCGCTTGAAGGGCGAGGGTGCGCGCGACTGGCTGCTCGGCCTCATCACCGGCAAGGTGCCGAAGCCGGGGCGTATCGGCCTTGCCTATTTCTCCGACGACAAGGGGCGCATCGTCACCGAAATGTCCGTCATGGCGCTGGAGGAGGATTTCTTCTTCCTGATCACGGCAGCGACGGCGCAATGGCATGATTTCGAATGGCTGAAGAAGCATATGCCTGATGACGCCGTGTTTACGCTGGACGACGTGACGGACAGTTTCGCCTGCCAGATTCTGTCGGGGCCGAAATCCCGTGAGATCCTTGCCGAGGTCTGCGGTGCCGATCTCGCCAAAGGCTGGCTGACGCACCAGTCGGTGCCGATCGCCGGGCGCTGGTGCCAGCTGGTGCGGGTGTCCTTTGCCGGGGAACTCGGCTGGGAAATCCATACCAAGATCGACGATACCGCTGCGATCTTCGACGCCGTCTGGGCGGCGGGGCAAAAACATGGCCTGAAGCCCTTCGGCATGGAGGCGCTGGATAGTCTGCGTATCGAGAAGGGCTATCGCGCCTGGAAAGGCGATCTCTCGACCGACTATACCATCCTGCAGGGCGGCTTGGAGCGTTTCGTCGATTGGGCAAAGCCGGACTTCAAGGGCAAGACTGCGCTGGAACAGGAGAAGCAGCAAGGCGTGACCAAGCGTTTCGTGACGCTGGTGGTCGATGCCGGAGACTGCGATGCACCCTATATGTCAACGCTCTGGCATGACGGCACGGTGGTCGGCGAGACGACATCGGGCAACTGGGGTTACCGGATCGGCAAATCGGTGGCGCTCGGCATGCTGCGTGCCGATCTCGCCGAACCCGGAACCGAAGTTGAGGTCGAGATTTACGGCGACCGTTTCAAGGCAATCGTGCAGGCTGATGAGCCGCTGTTTGATCCCAAGAATGAAAGACTGCGCGCATGAGCAAGGCTATCCCCACAAAGGCCCGCGCGGTCATCATCGGTGGCGGTGTATCGGGCTGTTCGGTTGCCTATCATCTGGCCAAGCTCGGCTGGACCGATGTCGTGCTGCTGGAGCGCAAACAGCTGACGTCGGGCACCACCTGGCATGCGGCGGGCCTCATCGGCCAGCTGCGCGCCTCGCAGAACATGACCCGGCTCGCCAAATATTCGGCCGATCTCTACACCAAGCTCGAGGCCGAGACCGGCATCGGTACGGGCATGCGCCAATGCGGCTCGATCACGGTGGCGCTGACGGAGGAGCGCAAGCAGGAGATCTACCGACAGGCTTCGCTTGCCCGTGCCTTCGATGTCGATGTGCGGGAAATTTCGCCGGATGAGGTCAAGGCGATGTATCCCCATCTGAATATTTCGGATGTCACGGCCGCCGTGCATCTGCCGCTCGATGGCCAGTGCGATCCGGCTAATATCGCCATGGCCTTGGCCAAGGGTGCGCGGCAGAACGGCGCGACCATTCTCGAAGGCGTCAAGGTGACGGCTGTCCACAAGAAGGATGGCCGGGTCTCCGGCGTCACCTGCGAGCAGAACGGCGAGACGTTCACGATCGAGACCGAGAACGTCGTCAATGCGGCCGGTATGTGGGGCAGGGAACTCGCCAATATGTCCGGCGTCACCGTGCCGCTGCATGCCTGCGAGCATTTCTACATCGTCACCGAGCCGGTCGCCGGGCTGCAACGCCTGCCGGTGCTGCGTGTGCCGGACGAATGCACCTATTACAAGGAGGATGCCGGCAAGATGCTGGTCGGGGCCTTCGAACTCAAGGCCAAGCCCTGGGGTATGGACGGCATCAGCGAGGATTTCTGTTTCGACCAATTGCCGGAGGATTTCGACCATTTCGCGCCGATCCTCGAACAGGCGGTCAACCGCATGCCGATGCTGGAAACGGCGGGGATCCACACTTTCTTCAACGGCCCGGAGAGCTTTACGCCGGACGATCGCTACTATCTTGGCGAGGCGCCGGAGCTGAAGGGCTACTGGGTCGCGGCCGGTTACAATTCCATCGGCATCGTCTCCTCCGGCGGTGCCGGCATGGCACTGGCGCAGTGGATGAACGACGGCGAGCCGCCTTTCGATCTCTGGGAAGTCGATATCCGCCGGGCGCAGCCGTTCCAGAAGAACCGGACCTATCTCAAGGAACGCGTCACCGAGACGCTCGGCTTGCTCTATGCCGACCATTTCCCCTATCGCCAGATGGCCACCGCGCGTGGCGTTCGCCGTTCGCCGATCCATGAGCATCTGAAGGCACGCGGCGCGGTGTTTGGCGAAGTGGCCGGTTGGGAGCGGGCCAACTGGTTTGCGAAAGAAGGCCAGGCGCGCGAATACCGATACAGCTGGAAGCGGCAGAACTGGTTCGATAATCAGCGCGACGAACATCTGGCTGTGCGCAACGGCGTCGGTCTGTTCGACATGACCTCGTTCGGCAAGATCCGCGTCGAGGGCCGCGACGCACTGGCCTTTCTTCAGAAGCTCTGTGCCAACCAGATGGATGTTGCGGCGGGCCGCATCGTCTATACGCAGATGCTCAATGCCCGCGGCGGTATCGAGAGCGATCTGACGGTGACGCGGCTTTCGGAAACGGCTTTCCTGCTGGTCGTGCCCGGCGCAACCTTGCAGCGTGACCTCGCCTGGCTGCGCAAGCATGTCACTGATGAATTCGTCGTCATCACCGATATGACGGCATCGGAATCGGTGCTTTGCGTCATGGGGCCGAAGGCGCGCGAGCTGATGCAAAAGGTCAGCCCCAACGACTTCTCCAATGCGGCCCATCCGTTCGGCACTGCCCGGGAAATCGAGATCGGCATGGGTCTCGCCCGGGCTCACCGGGTCACCTATGTCGGCGAACTCGGCTGGGAGCTTTACGTTTCCACCGACCAGACGGCGCATGTGTTCGAGGCGCTGGAGGCGGCGGGGGCGGATGTCGGCCTGAAGCTCTGCGGGCTTCATACGCTGGATTCGTGCCGCATCGAAAAGGCCTTCCGCCATTTCGGCCATGACATCACCGATGAGGATCATGTGCTGGAAGCCGGCCTCGGCTTTGCCGTTCGGGCTGGCAAGGGCGATTTCATCGGCCGCGAGGCGGTGCTGAAGAAGCAGGAGGCTGGACTGTCGCGGAGATTGGTCCAGTTCCGGCTGGCCGATGCGGAGCCGCTCTTGTTCCACAACGAAGCGGTGGTCCGCGACGGCAGGATCGTCGGCACGATCACATCCGGCAATTACGGCCACCATCTCGGCGGTGCGATCGGGCTCGGTTATGTGCCGTGCAAGGGTGAAAGCGAGACGGATGTGCTGGGCTCGGCTTATGAGATTGAGATTGCCGGGACGCGGGTGAAGGCGGAGGCGTCGCTTGCGCCGATGTATGATCCGAAGGCGGAGCGGGTGCGGATGTAGGTCCTTCGGTCTGGGACGAGAATTGCCCCTCATCCGCCCTGTCGGGCACCTTCTCCCCGTAAACGGGGAGAAGGGATAGGCGGCAGCCTCCGTCGTCCCCTCTCCCCGTTTACGGGGAGAGGGCTAGGGTGAGGGGCTCTTCCCGCCAGTATTGAGTGCGCGCGCCGGAACGCGATTTTTCCGGATGTTTTCAAGGAGATGAAAGCCATGCTCGCGCCAGACACAAAGACGACCGAAAAGCCGATGGACCGTATCGACCAGCTCGTCGCCGCCCACAGGCCCGGCCATGGCCTCACCCGGCCGTTCTACATGGACCCGGACATCTACGAGCGCGATCTGGAGCGCGTCTTCCGCCGCCACTGGCACTGCGTCGCGCATGAAAGCGTCATCCCCAAGCCGAACGATTTCGAGGTTTTTCGGATGGCGTCGGAGCAGGTGATCCTGACCCGGCATGCGGATGGCACGATCCACGCCATTCTCAACGTCTGCCGCCATCGTGGCGCCGAGGTCTGCACAAAGGACAAGGGTAATGCCCGCGTCTTCGTCTGTCCCTACCATGCCTGGACCTATGGTAATGACGGGGCGTTGAAGGCTGCCCGGCTGATGCCGAAGGATTTCAAGCGGGAAGACCATGGGCTGAAGACGCTGCATGTCCGCGTCGTCGAGGGGCTGGTGTTCATTTCCTTCGCCGACAACCCGCTCGATTTCACCGAGGTCGAGAACCTGCTGCATGCCACCTGCGGGCAATATGGCTGGGCACAGGCCAAGGTGGCGCATCGTCAGAGCTATCCGGTCGATGCCAACTGGAAGCTGGCGGTCGAAAACTATGTCGAGTGCTATCATTGCGGCCCGGCGCATCCGGAATATTCGCAGACCCACGCGCTGGAACAGCCGTTGCATATGATCGAGGCGCTGAATGCGGCGATGGAGGAGCGGACCTGCGCGCTCGGTATCCAGATCGGTTCCGGCGATCACTGGCAGACATCGGCAAACGGCAAGGAGACCATCCATGCCTTCCGCTATGCGCTCTATGATGGTGTGAAGACCGGCAGCCAGGACGGCTCGGCGCTCGCACCTCTGATGGGGCGGTTCACCGAATTCGACGGCGGCGTCACCTCCGTCCATCTCGGCGGCACGTCGTTCCTCGTCTGCTATCCCGATCACGGCATGATCTACCGTTTCATTCCCAAGGGCCCCGAGGCCTGTGAGATGGAACTGATCTGGCTGGTCAACGGCGAGGCGCAAGAGGGCGTCGACTACGACCTCGAAAAGCTGAAATGGCTGTGGACGGTGACCACCGACGAGGACAAGTCGATCATCGAGCATACCTCACGCGGCGTGCGTTCGCATTATTTCGTACCGGGTCCGATCGCGCCGATGGAGCAGAACGAACTGCGTTACATCAACTGGTATCTGGACGAGATCAGCCGGGCCTGACGCACCGGCGATCCGTTATGGGGCGGCGATGCCCTGGACGTTGGAAACCCGCGTCGACCATTTCGGCGCCGTCGGCTCGATGCCGAAACGGTTGGGGAAGGTAAAGAAGGTTTCGAATGTCTGGCTTGCACCAGCCGGCACGCGCGCCAGAATGAGCGCGGTGTCTTCACCGATCGTCTTGCACGCATTATCCGGGCAATCTTCGAGCGTCACCGTCAGATTGAAATTGGTGAGATTGGCCGGGCTATTGTTGAGAACCGTACCGGTGACGCGGTAGCTGGTATCGGGCCGGTTGCGGGTGAATTGCAAGCCGTCGAGCACGATCTCCTCCGGCTGAATAACTGGGCGGCTCTGGGTCAGCGGCGGCTGGGTGTCGGCGGCGTCCTGCGATCCGCCGTCTCGCAGCCAGATCACGAAGGCGGATAGAAGCCCCAGTGCCACAAGGACGCTCAAAACCGGTTCGGCAAAGCGCCGGAAACGCGACGAGCGCATGGCGAAATAAACAATCAAAAGGCCTGCAAGCGCAGGAAATATCCAAATCATCAAGATCCTCCCATCCCTATATAGGCGGGGCGTCGCCGTGAGGGAAGCGTTTCGCGGCACGATCCAGTGATTGTTCCGTGAAGTGGAACAAAGCCCGTTGCAACCCGTTTCCCGCAGGTCGCCGACGACATGTGTTCATCATGAAAAGGAAGAGACCAATGGCCGGAAAAGCCCTGGAAGACCTGTTTCACGACATGCTCAAGGATGTCTATTACGCCGAACGGAAAATTCTGAAGACCTTGCCGAAAATGGCAAAGGGCGCGCAGAGCCCGCAGCTGAAGGCCGCTTTCGAAAAGCATCGCGACGAAACCGAAGGGCAGATCGAGCGCCTGCAGCAGGTGTTTGAAATCTTCGGCAAGCGTGCCACCGGCAAGACCTGCCCGGCCATCGACGGGATCATCGAGGAAGGCGAGGAGATCCTCGACGAATTCAAGAATTCGCCGGCGCTCGATGCCGGTCTTCTGGCCACGGCGCAGGCGGTCGAACATTACGAGATGGCCCGCTACGGCACCTTGAAAACCTGGGCTGCGATGCTCGGCCTCAAGGATGCGGTCAAGCTGCTCGACGAGACGCTGCAGCAGGAGGGCAAGACCGACCACGCCCTGACGAAGCTGGCCGAGGCTTCGGTCAATGCAACGGCCCTCAAGAAGGCCGCGTAGCGAAGATCATCACATTGGCCGGATATCCCCATATCCGGCCATTCTCTATTTCAGGCTGATCCAGTAGGAGCCCCTGAACGGAACGGCGGCAAAGCGTTCGTTGATTTCCGCGAGCGATGCGTCCGGATCGACATCGGCAAACAGCTCCGGCCGCAGCCAGTGCGCAAAAGCCTCCGCTGCGAGAATGTTCAGCGGCACGGCATTGAAGAAATTCCACAATCCGTGCACGCGCCCTTTCTGCACACCGGACAGGTTGGCCAGAACCGGGTTCTTCACCGCTTCACCGAGCGTCCTGCGGGCCTCTTCGGCGGGAACGCCGGGGCCGACCGAAAACACGCTGTAGGTTCCGCCCGGCGAGGCGGTGGCGATGTAGACCTCCGGGTCGGCTGATATCAGGTATTCGCTGCTGACCATGCCGCCCTGCCGCGGCAGGTTCTTGTCGGCGATATTGCGGCTGCCGGTGATGCCGATGAATTCGCCAAGGCCGCCGGTTCCATAGGCGTAGCAGCATCGATCCGGATTGGGAAAGGCATCCATCACCACGGTGGGGCCGGGTTCCGGATTGGCCGCGACGCGATCGGTGATGCGCTTCAGGTGGTCCTCGTAGAAGGTGGCAAAGGCGTTTGCCTGTTCTTCCCGCTCCAGAATCCTGCCGAGCAGCCGCATGTTGTCCGGCGTGTTCTTGAGCGGATCGCTGTTGAAATCGACGACAAAGACCGGAACGCCGATGGTTTCCAGATAGTCGATCGCCCGTTTGCCAAGCTCGGTATCGGCCTGCCAGTTCGCCAGGATCGCAAGGTCGGCCTTCAGCGACAGGATGGTTTCGAACGACAAGCCGTCGCCGGTGCCGTTGCCAATGATCGGTACGTCGGCGAGCTTTGGAAATTTCGTGACAAAATCCTGGTAGATTTCCGGATTGTCACCCTTCATGTCGCCGGACCAGCCGGCCAGCAGGCTGACGGGATCCGGATGGATCAGCGACAGCGCCACCAGATTGAAGCCGCTGCCGAGCAGGATCGCCTTCGGCTTTGCCTTGATCGTCACCTGCCGGCCAACCGAGTCAGTCAGTGTCATCGGCCAGCGGTCTTGTGCATTCACGATCGGGGCAAAGGCCAAGAGCAGGCCGAGTGTCAGAAGAAAAAGGCGTTTCACGTCATTGCTTTCTTTGGGCGGGCAGGGCGCAGAGATTGCCGCAACTGGGAATACCGGGCAGCAGGTAACGCAGGCAACAGATCTTGCGGCGGCAGACGGTCTCTTCTCCGTCGATCTCGTGGCGCAGGCAGCCGAGGAAGGGGTTGGCCGAACCATCCGGCAAATGCGGCGCTGAAAACAGCGAGCGCGAAGCCCAGGCGTCGCCGTCTGCCGGGCGCTTCCGTTCGGTGGCGTTGAAGGCGTAGTCGATATAGACGGCCGCGTTGTTCCAGGCGAGCTTCGGGGCAATGCCGCCCTGCGTCTTCAGGTGTGCGACGATTTCGGCAAGGTTCTGGCTGACCAGAGGCATCACGAAGGAGAGCAGATCGCCCTCTTCGCTGTCGCTCCAGTCGCCTTCATCGGCAAGGCCCAGCGCACGCGGCAGCCCGTCCTCGGCCAGCGCGATCGTCATGCTGCGGGCGGCGACCGGCAGCGCATGATGGGCCCGGCGGGCAACGATATAGGGGATGGTCAGAAGCGAGAAATAATAGAGCGACCACATGGAGGCGACCGCGCGCCTGTCGGTGCCGCCCCGGCTCGCCGCATAGGTATCGAGGGCAGCGGAAAAACCGCCGGAGCCGAAGAAATCCGAAATCGGGACGGCGCCTTCGATGTCCGAAGACAGCATCATCTTCTCGCCGCACCAGGCATGCTCACCGGCAAAGACTGCCTTCAGGCTGGAGGCCCCGAAGGCAGTCTTTGCGTCGTGGTTGGCGTTGACGGTCAAAGTCTCACCAGCTGTATTTCAGCGAACCGATAACGGCACGGCCCTGGTCGCGATAGCAGAAGCCGGCCGAGCAGACTGCGTCACGCCGGTCAAAGACATTGGTGGCGTTCACCTGCAGGCGCAGGCCTTCGTACTTCTTGTCGATCGCCGCGAAATCATAGTGGGCAGCGGCGTCGAACAGGGCACGCGACGAATTGCGCATTGTATTCTGGTCGTTGCCATAGCTGGATCCGAGGAAGCGGACACCTGCTCCAAAGCCGAGGCCGGCGCCCGGGCCATCTTCGGGCAGGGTGTAGTCCGCCCACAGAGAGGCCATGTGGCGCGGCACGGAAGAAACGGAATTGCCAACCGTATCCGCAGGGCCCTCGGTGATCTTGATGTCGGTATAGGTATAGGAGGCCACCAGCGACAGGCCGTTGTCGAGGCTGGTATTCGCCTCGATCTCGAAGCCGCGTGAGCGCACCTTGCCGCGTTGTACCTGGATATTTGCAGGGCCGGTCGGCAGGTCAACAACTTCGTAATAGAGGCTGTTCTTCTGGTCGATATTGAAGAGAGCGGCAGTAATCAGAGTGTTGCTGTTCGGCAGGAGATACTTGACGCCGATTTCTTCCTGCTGGCTCTCGGTCGGCTTGAACGGCTGGCTCGTTTCTTTGTTGACGCCGGCGTTGGGGGAGAACGCGTTGGAGTAGCTGATATAGGGCGCAAGGCCGAAATCGGTCTCATAGGTCAGGCCGATGCGGCCGGAAAATGCCTTGTCCTTCTGGGACACAGCGTCCACCGCGCCAGTGGCGAGAGTGGTCGTGTCAGTATCGGTGGAGACCCAATCATACCGCCCACCAGCCGTCAGCGTCCAGGCATCGTAACGGATCTGGTCCTGCAGGTAGGTGCCGAGCTGCCACTGATCCTGCACGACGCGCTCGCTGAAAGCGATCGGATCGGTCGGACGGCCTTTCGTCGGATTGCTGGTGTCGAGTGGCGGCGTGTAACCATACCCATTCAGGGAACGGAACCGCAGCTTGGTATAGTCGATACCTACGAGGAGCGTATGATCGAGCGCGCCAGTATCGAACTTCGCTTCCAGCTGGTTGTCGATGGTGATCGCTGTCATGCGTTCGTCGAACGTACCGGCACTGCTGTCGAGCAGCGTGGGATCGACCGCGTTTGGTCCGTAGGCGAAGGCCCAGTCGGTGTCGATGTTCAGCGTCGAGACGCGCATGTTCTGGCGGAAGGTGAAGACGTCGTTCAGCCGATGCTCGAACTCGTAGCCGACGCGGGCCTGGGTCTGTACGGAATCGTTGAAATCCGGATTGCCAGCGAAGATATCGGTGACTTTGCCGGTCAATGGATCATTATAGTAGGCAGCAGAACCGCCCGTCTTGGTGCGGGAGTATTCACCGAGGATGGTGAGCTTGGTATCTTCGTCCGGCTTCCAGGTGAACGCGGGAGCGATGTAAGCACGATCGTCGGGAACGCTCACCTGCTCCGTATCGGAGCTGCGTAGAAGGCCCGTCATTCGGTAGTAAAGCGGGTCGGTTTCGTTGATCGGGCCGGAGAAGTCGAATTGTCCCTGATAACGATTGTCGGTGCCGTATTGCAGCTGCAACTCGTGGAGCGGCTCTTCCGTTGGCCGTTTGGTGATCAGATTGAAAAGACCGCCGGCACCGGATGCTCCGTACAGCGCCGATGAGGGACCACGCAGGATTGAAACGCCTTCGAGACCATAGGGCTCGGTTTTGAACAGGGAGGAGCTGGCGCCGGGCTGGCGCAAATTGTCCCGGAAGACGCCGGTATACGTGACGTCGAAGCCGCGCACCGTGAAGGAATCGAAACGGGGATCAAAGCCGTACCCGCCAACGCGGGCGCCGGGCGTATAGGCGACGGTATCGAGGAGAGTCTGCGGATTGCGATCCTTCAGTTGCTGCTCCGTAACGGAGGAAATCGATTGCGGCGTCTGCAGGAAGGGTGTGTCGGTTTTGGCGCCGGTGGCACTGCTGGTGCCGACATAACCGTCAGCAGTAATGACGCCGCCACTACCGCCGGTGACGGTCAGCGTCTCAAGCGTCGTCGTACCATCGCTTGCCGTCGTGGACTGCGCCGCGTCCTGCGCAAAGGCTGTCAGCGACAGCGCCAGCAGCGAGGTGCCGGCAAGGGCGAAGCGGATGGTGGAACGGGTGGCGGAGCGAAGATAGGGCATGTCATGCACTTTCCGGATAGGCAAGATCAATAAGATGACTCGTTCTATCAAGATTAGCTTCGCGGAGAAGTGAAATCTATGAGTTAAGTACTCATGTTTATAGGGGTGTGGGATTTGCGCAACATTTCAGCAATCCTGTTGGGTTTTCCATTGGTTAGCGTAAAAATTGCAAAGACCGCGTTCTTTGAGGGCGCGGTCTTTGTTGCGAAGAGGGCAATGGCGGGAACCGAGGCGCTTTCCTGGGGTGGGTACTGAAACAACCCTTACCCGTGGTTGATCATCACGTGGCGCACGGCGGTGTAATCCTCCAGCGCATAGATCGACATGTCCTTGCCGTAGCCTGACTGCTTGACGCCGCCGTGGGGCATTTCATTGGTCAGCATGAAGTGGGTGTTGATCCAGGTGCAGCCATATTGCAGGCGGGAGGCGGCCTTCATTGCCTTGGAGATATCCTTGGTCCAGACGGAGGAGGCAAGGCCGTAGTCGCTGTCGTTTGCCCAGGTGACGGCCTGGTCGTTGTCGGTGAAGCGGGTAACGGAGACGACGGGGCCGAAGACTTCGCGCCGGACGATCTCGTCTTCCTGGGTGGCGCCGGCAACGACGGTCGGCTGGAAGAAGAAGCCGTCCTTGCTGCCGAGGGCGCCACCGGTGGTGATCTCGATATGCTTCTGCTCCGTCGCACGCTCGACGAAGCTTGCCACCCGGTCGCGCTGGCGCTTGGAGATCAGCGGACCGATCTCGTTTTCAGTGTCATCAGTGAGATTGTACTTGATGGTCGAGACGGCGGAGGTGAGGTCGGCGACCAGCTTCTCGTAGATGCCGTCCTGCGCGTAGATGCGGCAGGCGGCGGTGCAATCCTGGCCGGCATTGTAATAGCCGAAGGTGCGGATGCCGCTCACGACGGCTTCGAGGTCGGCGTCGTCATAGACGATGACCGGTGCCTTGCCGCCGAGTTCGAGATGGGTGCGCTTGACGGTTTTTGCAGCCGCCTGCAGCACCTTCTTACCGGTGGCGATATCACCGGTGATCGAGACCATGCCGATCTTCGGGTGGTTGATCAGCGTGTTTCCCACCGTGTCGCCACGGCCGAGAATGACGTTGACGACGCCTTCCGGCAGGATATCGGCGAGCAGCCTCGCCATTTTCAGCGCGGTCAGCGGCGTCTGCTCGGACGGCTTGAAGACGACGGTGTTGCCGCCGGCAATGGCCGGTGCCAGCTTCCAGGCCATCATCATCAGCGGATAGTTCCACGGCGCGATCGAGCCGATGATACCCACCGGATCGCGGCGGATCATCGAGGTATGGCCGGGCAGGTATTCGCCGGCCACCGTTGCATGCAGCGAGCGGATGGCGCCGGCAAAGAAGCGCCAGCAGTCGACGATAGCAGGCAGTTCGTCATTGCGCACGGCATTGATCGGCTTGCCGCAGTTCAGCGCTTCGAGGGCTGCGAATGCGTCGGCATCCTTCTCGATCGCATCGGCGATCTTCAGGAGATAGCCGGAGCGTTCGCCAGGTGTCGTCATCGACCAGGTGGCGAAGGCCCTTTCGGCGGCCTCGACGGCGCGCTCGATCTGCGCTTGCGAGGCCTCGGCGAGATCGATGATCCGGGCGCCGGTGCGCGGATTGAGGATCAGCTCCTCGGCCTCGGTGCCGGCCTCGAATGTCGATCCGATCAGCAATTGCGTGTCCATAGAAGTTCTCCCTTGATGTCCGGATTTATTTGCCGGCGCCGGCGATCTGGTCGCCGTCACGCGTGAGGTAATAGGCCGCCAGGATCGGCAGGAAGGTGACCAGAACCACCACCATGGCGACGACGTTGGTGACCGGCCGCTGGCGCGGGCGGATGAGCTCTTGCAGCATCCAGATCGGCAGGGTTGACTGCTGGCCGCCGGTAAAGGTGGTAACGATGACCTCGTCGAAGGACAGTGCGAAGGCGAGCATGCCGCCGGCCAGAAGTGCTGTGCCGATATTGGGCAAGATGATGTGGCGGAAGGTCTGGAAACCATCGGCGCCGAGATCCATCGAGGCCTCGATCAGCGAGCCGGAAACGCGGCGGAAGCGGGCGACGGCGTTGTTGTAGACGACGACGATGCAGAAGGTGGCGTGGCCGAGCACGATAGTCCAGAACGAGAAGGGGATATCCGCCATCGAGAAGGCCGAGCGCAGCGCAATGCCGGTGATGATGCCGGGAAGCGCAATCGGCAGGATGACCAGCAGCGAGATGGTCTCGCGGCCGAAGAATCGCGTCTGGCTGACGGCGGCGGCGCAGAGCGTGCCGAGCACCAGCGCGATGGCGGTGGCAATGCTTGCGACCTTGACTGAAAGCGTGAGGGCCGCCCAGACATCCGGCCGGTTCCAGGTGACGGCAAACCATTGCAGCGTCAGGCCGGGCGGCGGGAACTGGTAGCTCTTTTCCTCCGTCGTGAAGGCATAGAGAAAGATCAGCAGGATCGGGATATGCAGGAAGGCAAGGCCACCGATGGCGGCGATCTTCAAGGACAGCGGCGCGGAGGTGGAGCGGTCAGAGCGCATCGAAAGCCCCCATGCGTTTGGCGATCCAGAGGTAGAGGCCCATGATGACGATCGGCACGACGGTGAAGGCAGCGGCAAGCGGGATGTTGCCGGCCGTGCCCTGCTGCGCATAGACGGCCTGGCCGATGAACAGCCGCGACGAGCCGACGATCTGCGGGATGATGTAGTCGCCGAGCGTCAGCGAAAACGTGAAGATCGAACCGGCGACGATGCCGGGCAGGGCGAGTGGGAAGAGCACGTGGCGGAATGTCTGCTGCGGCGTGCCGCCGAGATCGGAGGAGGCTTCGATCAGATTGCCGGGCACGCGCTCCAAGGCTGCCTGGATCGGCAGGATCATGAACGGCATCCAGACATAGACGAAGACGAGGAAGGTGCCGGTATAGCTGACCGAGAGCGAATTGCCGCCGATAATGGGCAGCGACAGCCAGGCATTGAGCAGCCAGAGCAGATGCAGCTTGGTAAAGATCCAGGTGAGGATGCCTTCCTTGGCGAGGATCAGCTTCCAGGCATAGATCTTGACGAGATAGCTTGACCACAGTGGCAGCATGATGCCGAGATAGAACACGGCCTTCCATTTACCCTTGGCATAG
Organism: Pararhizobium polonicum; assembly: GCF_001687365.1. GTDB lineage: Bacteria > Pseudomonadota > Alphaproteobacteria > Rhizobiales > Rhizobiaceae > Pararhizobium > Pararhizobium polonicum. The sequence goes on along the minus strand of NZ_LGLV01000016.1, from coordinate 138,915 downwards.
CGCGCCGCGTAATAGGCGATCGGGAAGGCGATCAACGCCGAAAACAGCGTGACCACGGCCGCCATCGTGACTGTGCGCACGATGATGTCGAAATTGGCGTCCGACAGCAGCTGCCTGTAGGTGGCGAACGTGAACTCGTAACTGATCAGGCCGGAGAAATCGTCGATCGAGAAGAAGCTTTGCAGCAAGAGCGCAAACAGCGAGCCGAGATAGATGATGCCGAGCCAGAGCACCGGTGGGCCGAGCAGCGCGGCGAGCAAAACATGCGGATGCTTCCAGAGGAAATCCGAAATCCGTCCCGTCAGGCCGGGTTTGTTCGGCAGGATCGGTGCCTGCGTGGTGGCGAGCGCGCTCATGCATCCTCCATCAGATGAAGGTCGGTGCGCGAGAAAGCGAGCTGGACCTCGGCGCCGATCTCGGGAACCGGCATGGCGGCCGGGCTGGAGACGATGATCTTTTCACCGGCGCAATCGACGCTGACGCGATTGGTCGCGCCGAGGAAACTGCGGGCGGTGACGGTGCCGGGCAGGCTCAACTGTTCGGCCCAGGAGGAGCCGATGACGATGGCTTCCGGGCGCAGGCTGGCCGCGGCGGCGGGAACCCCGAGCCTGGCGCAGGTGGCGCCCGACAGGACATTGGACGAGCCGACGAAATCGGCGACGAAGCGGGTCTGTGGCCGCTTGTAGATATCTTCCGGCGTGCCGAGCTGCTGGATCTTGCCATCGTTGAAGACGGCGATCCGGTCGGCCATCGACAGGGCCTCGCCCTGATCGTGGGTGACGAAGACGAAGGTGATGCCGAGCGATTTCTGCAGGGTCTTCAGTTCCTCCTGCATCTGTTCGCGCAATTTTAGATCCAGCGCGCCGAGCGGCTCGTCGAGCAGCAGCACCTTGGGTTTGTTGACCAGCGCCCGGGCGAGCGCCACGCGCTGGCGCTGGCCGCCGGAGAGCTGGCCCGGCCGGCGCTGGCCGTAGCCCGGCAGCTTGACCATGGCGAGCGCATCTTCGGCTGCCCTGCGCCGTTCCTGCTTGCCGACACCCTTGACCATCAGGCCATAGGCGACATTGTCGAGAATGGAGAGGTGCGGAAAGAGCGCGTAGTCCTGAAACACCGTGTTGACGCTGCGCCGATAGGGCGGCACGCCTTCGGCCGTCTCGCCAAAGATCTCGATATGGCCGCCGGTCGGCTGCTCGAAGCCGGCCATCAGTCTGAGACATGTTGTTTTGCCGGAACCGGAAGGGCCGAGCATCGCAAAGAACTCGCCGGCGGCGATTTCAAGATCGACCGCATCGACGGCTTTGACCGGGCCGAAATGGCGCGAGACGTTTTGAAACAGGACGGCGGCGGTCATGGGGTACTCCGGAATTGTGGAAACGGCCCCTCATCCGGCCTGTCGGCCACCTTCTCCCCGTAAACGGGGCGAAGGGGCAGGCGGCAACCTCCGTCGTCCCCTCTCCCCGCGTGCGGGGAGAGGGTGAGGGTGAGGGGCTTTTCAGTTTTCTAAGGCTTACCGCCCGCCGATGACGCCGATATAGTCCGACACCCAGCGGTGATAGGGCACGCACTCGCTCTGGCTTTCGCATTTCGAGGTCGGGGTCTTCCAGAACTTAACCTTGTCGAAATCGTCATAGCCGTTGGCCTTGCAGCCGCCGTCGGTCAACAGCTCGTTGCCCTTGCAGGCAGCCCCGACCGACGGGTTGGCGCCGAACCAGGCGGAGACATCGCCCTGCACCTTGGGCGACAGCGAGTGTTCCATCCACATATAGGCGCAGTTCGGGTGGGCGCTTTCGGCATGCAGCATGGTGGTGTCGGCCCAGCCGGTGACGCCTTCTTCCGGAATGGTCGAGGCGATCGGCAGCTTTTCGGCCTGCAGCAGGTTGACCTGGAAGGGCCACGAGCCGGAGGCGACGACGCCTTCGTTCTTGAAATCGTCGATCTGGATCATCGCGTCGTGCCAGTAGCGGCTGGCCAGCGTGCGCTGGACGCGCAAGACGTCGAGCGCTGCCTTGTACTGGTCTTCGTTGAGCTCGTAGGGGTCCTTGATACCGAGCTCCTTGTTGTGGAACATCAGGTAGTTGGCGGCATCCGCCACGTGGATCGGGCCATCATAGGCCTGAACGCGGCCCTTGTTGGACTTGCCATCCGGCAGGGTCATTTCCTTGAAGACGACATCCCAGCTCTTCGGCGTTTCGCCCTTGAAGGCCTCGGTGTTGTACATCAGCACGTTCGGACCCCAGACATAGGGCACGCCGTAGTGGACGCCGTTGACGGTGTACCATGGCGACGACTGCATGCGCGCGTCGACGGTCTTGAAGCTTGGGATCAGATCAGTGTTGATCGGCTGGACACGCTTGCCGGCGACGAGGCGCAGCGAGGCATCGCCGGATGCGGTGACGAGGTCGAAGCCGCCTTCGTTCATCAGTGCGACCATTTCGTCTGAGGTTGCCGCCGTCTTGACGCTGACCTTGCAGCCGGTTTCCTTTTCGAAGGACGTGACCCAGTCATAGGCCTTGTCGGTTTCGCCGCGCTCGATATAGCCGGCCCAGGCGACGATCGACAGTTCGCCTTCGCCCTTGCCGAGTGTTTTCAGGGGCTCCTGGGCAAAAGCATGGGTGGAAAAGGCCAGAGAAAGGGTAAGCGCGGTGCAGGATTTCAGAATCTGCTTCATCGTCAGTCTCCCGGTTTGGTGTCCGAATTTTCGGTCTTGTTCCCGGAATGAAAGGTGCCTCGATTTCGCCGCTTTCGCAAATTCATTAATCAGAATGGTGTTATCGATTTTTCCGATATCGAATGGATTTATCGAGCCCTGCCGCTGCGCAATGCCTCGGCAACTCCGATAAAATCCTTGGCCGATTGCGGCAATCCCGACCCCTTGCGCCAGACCATGCCGACCTGAACGACGGGCAGGGCGCCGGAGACGTCACGGCTTTCGATGCGGTCGCCTTCCAGAGACCAAGGGCGGTAGACGAGATCGGGCAGCAGCGCGATGCCCGCGCCGGTGGCGACGAGGCTGCGCACGGCTTCAACGGAGCGGGTGCGGAAGGCGACATGCGGGCGGGCGCCAAGGGCTGTCAAAAGCTTGCCGGTGTTCTCCTCGATTTCATCCACGGTCAGCATGATCAGCGGTTCCTTGGCAATATCGGCGACCGAGATGATATCGGCCGAGACCAGCGGATGGCCGAGCGGCAGCCAGAGGCGATAGGGCGAGGTCTCGATGATCTCGGCCTGCAGAGCCATGCGGTCGCGCAGGTTGGAGATGACCATGACGGCAACATCGAGTTCGCCGCCAACAAGCAGATGTTCGAGATAGGAGCCATTATCCTCGATGGCGCTGACCTCGACGCCGGGGCAGGCGCGGCGGTAGCGGGCGAGCAGATCGGAGAGTACATAGCCGGCAACCAGCGAGGTAACCCCGAGATTGAGCTTGCCGCCGGTGCGGGACTCCCGTTCCTGCGAAAACGACCGGCGCGCATCTGACACGCCGGCCAGAATCTTGGTGGCATGGCGCAGGAACTGGTGGCCATTGTGGGTGATGTGTAGCCCGCGCGGATGGCGCTCGAACAGCTCGACGCCGAGGTCGCTCTCCAGTTCCTTGACGGCCTCGGTGATCGAGGATTGCGAGATCGACAGGTTCTGCGCCGCCCGGGTGACGGAGCCCTGTTCGGCGACGGCGATAAAATACTGGAGCTGACGGAGAGTGAAGGCCATGGTCGATAGTCAAATGCGATGTCGTAGGATCGCGCAAGCATTCGCTGCTCAGTTGACCCAATTTCTTCGATCAGGGGCGGTTTCATTGGTGAGAACGAATGATGCTTTTGCGTAAATATTTTCCTCCGGTACGAAACCGACGTCAAAACGACTGTCTGCGCTGTTATCGCGGTTGTCGCCCATCATAAAATAGTGTCCCGCTGGTACGAGGAATTCTCGGGTGTTGTCACCGCGCTCATCGTCGGAGAATTCGACGATGACATGGGTTTTCCCGCCAGGCAGCGTTTCAAGATATTCGATCAAATAGCCTTCGGTATTCCCGGGTATCGGAGTCGTACCCTGCCGTTCGCGTGGCACAATCACGTCATTTATGTACAGCCGTCCAGCTGTCACGCGGATACGATCACCTGCTTCTCCGATGATGCGTTTGACATAGTTGATGGATGGATCGGGCGGAAAACGGAAAATCACAACCTCTCCGCGTTTCGGAGCGTTATCGAAAAGGTTTATCTCAGGTCCCGAGTTGAAGAAGTAGGAAAATCGCTTGTATCCATAGGCAAATTTATTCGCCAACAACAAGTCGCCGTTCTGCAGCGTCGGGAACATAGAGTTCGCGGGAATGTGGAAGGGCTGGACGATAAAAGTTCGAATGATGACCGCAAGAAACATCGGCGCGGCGGCAACAGCTGCTAGCCCTGTGACAAATAGCGGTGGCGTCAGCAAAATGATGATAGCAAAGGTTGAGGCGGCACGAATATTTTTTAATTTTGAAAGCATCACAGCCCAATTCACAAATCTAGCAATTTATCGGATTCGAGATAACAAACGAATGTGCAACTGCATAGGGAAACAATGAGCAATCCAATTCCCACCGAACCCGGCATTCTCGCCTTCCACAAGCGCTGCGAGGAATTCTACCCCGCCGATGCCGTCGATGCGCCGATTACCCAGCAGCGCCAATGGTATGACGCCCTCTGTGCCGAATTCGATGCGCCGTCGCCGGAAGGGCTGATGCGGCGGGACGAGACGGTTGGTGGCCGCATTCCCGTGCGCCGGTACCGGCCAGCCGAAATCGCCACGCAGACCCGTGTCTTCTATATCCATGGCGGCGGCTTCGTTGTCGGCTCGCTGGAAAGCCATGATGCCATCTGCGCTGAGATTGCCCATGCGGCAAGGGCCGAGCTGGTCTCGGTGGATTACCGGCTGGCGCCCGAGCATGTCTGGCCGGCGGCGTTCGACGATTGTTTCGAGGTGCTGTTATGGCTGCTGGCCGATGGCCGGCCGCTGGTGATCGCCGGTGACAGCGCCGGCGGCAATCTGGCGGCGGGTGTGGTGCTGAAGGCCAAGGCGGAATTGCTGACCGGCATCGCCGGGCAGGTGCTGATCTATCCGGGGCTGGGCGGCGATCTGGTGTCAGGCTCCTATGCCGAAATGGCGGAGGCGCCGGGTCTGTCGACGGCCGATGTCGCCTATTACCGGGAGGTGCTGAAGGCGCCGGCGGAGAGTGCCTTTGCGCATCCGTTGAAGGCGGACGACCTCTTTGGCCTGCCGCCCGCCTATATCACTTCGGCGCATTTCGATCCCCTGCGCGACGATGCGGCGCTCTATGCGCAGCGGCTGATCGCGGCGGGCATTGATGTCACCTATCGCGACGAGCCGCAGATGATCCATGCCTGGCTGCGCGCCCGGCACATGAGCGCGGGCGCGCGCGACGGTTTCCTGCATCTCTGCCGCGGCGTCAGCTGTCTTGTGAGAACGCTGTGATCAGCCCTTGGCTTTGAGGACAAGAACCGGATTGGCGCTGAACTTCTTCGGGAAAAGCGCCTTGAGATTGTCGATCTTCGGCATGTCGTTATAGACGATGTAGGGATAGGTCGGGTTCAGCGTCAGGAAGTCCTGGTGATAGGCCTCGGCCGGATAGAAGGCCGTCATGTCCGACACCTTGGTGACGACTGGACCGCCATAGACCTTCGCCTTGTCGAGTTGGGCGATATAGCTTTGCGCAATCTTTTTCTGTTCGCCATTGGTGGTGAAAATCTCGGACCGGTATTGCGTGCCGTGGTCGGGGCCTTGAAAATTCAGCTGCGTCGGATTGTGTGCGACCGAGAAGTAGATCTGCAGCAATTGGCCGTAGGTCACCTCCTGGGGATTGTAGGTCACTTCGACCGACTCCGCATGGCCCGTATCGCCGCCGCTGACGGTTTCATAGGTGGCGGTCTCCCTGGTGCCGCCGGAATAGCCGGAAACGGCGTTCTTGACGCCCTTCACATGCTGGAAGACGCCTTGCACACCCCAGAAGCAGCCGCCGGCAAAGACGGCCTTTTCCGTTGTCGTGCTGGCCGTTTCATCGATGGCGGGAGGCGGGATGACGACGGCATCCTCAGCGGCCTTGCCCGATGTCGAAGACATCACAAAGAGGGCGGCGGCGATCGCGGTCACCGCGGCCAGCCCGAAGGCGAGGGGGCGCGTAGCCTTTTGCGCAAGCGTGCCTTTTTTGAAATCCGGCATGGTTTCCTCCTCGGATGATTGTCGGTCCGGTGCAGGACGCTCTGCCGGACGATTGCAACGATATGCGTCTTTGCTTTATCAGCAAACTGTGGCCTGACGCACGTTCACGGGTCAAATCGCAAATGCGTGCGTCACGCCAAAGTGAGAGGCGGCTGGAAATACGGCACGCGTTCGTGATGGCGTACCGGTCGAGAGGAATGGAACCTATGACGGCGATTACCGACCTTGACGTGCTGTTGCGCGAGATGCGCCCGGATTTGCGGCCCGGTAACTATGTCTATTGCACGGTTACGGCCGATGGCGATGTCGATTGGCGGTCGCTGTCGCCGCTCGGTTTCTTCCGCGAAGAGGAGGGGGTGACGCTGATCCTCGAGCGCGAAGCTGCCGACAGGGCCGGGCTCGCCTATGGGCCGGTGATGCGCTGCATCACGCTGACCGTGCATTCCGCGCTTGAAGCCGTCGGGCTGACGGCGGCGGTGGCTGCGGCGCTGACACGGCATGGCATCAGCGCCAATGTGGTCGCGGCCTATCACCACGACCACATCTTTGTGCCTGCTCAGGATGCAGAGCGGGCGCTTGTGGCCCTGGCAGAGGCCACGCCCGTCTGATCCGTCACATGAAGTCGCGCGGGGTACGCTTCTCGAAGGTCTTTTCGAAGATCTGCGTCTCGCCTTCGAAAGCCGACACCGAAGCCGAGGTCAGCCACTCCGTCGCCGTGCAGCCGATTCGTGAGACCGATACGGTTTTGACGGACCAGCCTTCACGCCTGGCGATGCAGGTCCAGGTCGAAACACCGGTCATCGACAACGGATCGTCGGTGGCGATGGTCCAGACCTCTTCGCGAATATCCTGGGTCGCCAGACCCGTATCCGGATGTTCGGTCAGACCGGTATCCTCGTGGATATGGTAGTGCGTCTTGCCCGTCGTCATGTCGCGCTCGACACGGCGGCTGGTCTTGCCCGGCGCAAGCTCGTTATATTTGGGCAGCGGATCGGGATTTTCAGGCTCCGGCAGGGTGATCGACCGGTGCTCGCCAAGCTTCGGCAAGGCAAGATCGATCGAGGCGAGGTCCAGCGTCAGGCCGGGATCGGAGGGCGCCGGCAGAACCATCGGCCAGTAGGAGGTGGACAACGACAGCCGGATGCGGTGACCGGCGCCGAAGCGATAGCCACAAGCGTCCAGCACCAGCCGGATTTTTGTCTTTTCTCCCTTCACCAGCGGCTTCGGCTCGGCATTGCCGTCGCGATGCGCCAGATTGAGCACGCCGAAGGTGACGCGGGTGGCGCTGCCGTCCGGATGGATATCGACGAGGCGGGCGACCAGATTGGCCCAATCGGCGTCACAGGCAAGCTCGACGGTCAGGACCGGCTGGCCGAGATAATCGGCGGCTTGCGTCAACGGCGCGGTTTCGAAGGTGAGCGAACCGGCATCGTCGATACGCTGGTCGCCGGCCATTTCGGCATCGGGCTTCAGCGTGAACCATTCACCGGAGGCGGTGCCGGTATCGAGCGGCGATTTCAGGTAGGCGGTATGGGCGTGGGCGCCGGCGATCGGCGAACCGTCGTTGAGGCTGCCGGACGGGTCGACGTGGAACGCCTGCATTTCCGGTGGCCGCCACTCATCCTGTGCCACCCAGAAACCGGGTTCGACATTGCGGCGCAGGGCCGGCTTTGGTCCATCGAGGATGAAGGCGCGCATCTGCGGCAGTGCCTCGACGCCGGTTTCCTCGTCGCGCAGCCAATGGTTCCACCAGGCGATCGCCTCGCCATGGAAGTCGGCTCGGGGTTTCGGCCACGCAAAATGCGGATATTTGTGTACCCAGGGGCCGATCAGGGCTTTCACCTTGCTGCCGAGACCTTCGGCCGCCTTCATCGGCGTGTTGCGATAGCCATCGGCCCAACCGGCGATGACCATGGCGGGGACCGGAAAACCGCCGAAATCCTCGCAGATCGAGCCGTGTTCCCAGAAGGCATCGCGGCGCTGATGCTCGAGCCATTCCTCCATGAAGAAGGGCTCGTTTTTCAGCCGCTCCAGCCACATGTCCTTCCATGCGTCGCCGACCAGCGCCGGATCCGGCGAGCGCGACTGATAGGCAAGCATGGTCGCGGCCCAGGAGAGCTGGGCGGAAAGATGCGTGCCGTTCTTGTAGTGGATGTCGTCGTTGTAGCGATCGACGGTGGAGGCGATGGAGATGACGGCCTTCAAAGCGGGCGGCTTGAGGGCTGCCACCTGCAGGCAATTAAAGCCGCCCCAGGAGATGCCCATCATGCCGACCTTGCCGTTCGACCAGGGCTGGGCGGCGATCCAGGCGATCAGTTCACAGCCGTCGCTGAGTTCGCGGGGGGTATATTCGCCGTCGATGACGCCGTCACTTTCGCCCGAGCCGCGAATATCGACGCGCACGCCGGCGATGCCGGCTTCGGCAAACACCGGATAGGTGGATTCGTCGCGGGCGTTCGTTCCACCGCGCTTGCGATAGGGCAGGTATTCGAGCACCGCCGGCACAGGGCTGTCGCTGGCGCCGTCCGGCATCCAGATGCGGGCGGAAAGCCGGGTGCCGTCGGCGAGAACGATCCACTCGTTCTCGATCAGGGTGAAACTGCGTTTGGACATGGTATCCATCTTGGTCATTCCGTTTTTCAATTGTCGAACCAGACGCGGCTTGCCACATATCCGTTCGAAAGATCGTTGCCGATATCGTCGACGAAGCCCTTCAGCGATGCCGAGGCGGCGTTCACATAGTCGTTGAACACCGGCAGGATCAGTCCGCCTTCGTCGCGAACCGTCAGTGCCATGGTGCGATAGAGGTCCTTGCGCTTGGTCTCGTCAAGCTCGGAGCGGGCCAGAAGAAGAAGCTTGTCGAAATCCGCGCGCTTGAAGCGGGTGTCGTTCCATTCGGCCGTCGACAGGTAGGATGTCGAGTAGCGCGAATCCTGCGTCGGGCGGCCACCCCAATAGGATGCGCAGAAGGGCTGGACGTTCCAGACATTGGTCCAGTAGCCGTCTTCGGGCTCGCGCTGGACCTCGATCTGGATGCCGGCCTTTTTCGCGCTCTCCTGAAACAGCACGGCGGCATCGACAGCGCCGGCAAAGGCAGCGTCCGAGGTGCGCAGCGGGATCGGCCGGTCGTGGCCGGATTTCTTGTAGTGAAATGCCGCCTTGTCCGGATCATAGGCGCGCTGCTCGATGCCTTCGGGCGCCAGCGCATAGTTTTCGTTGACCGGATAGTCGTTGCCGATCTTGCCGAAACCACCGAGAATCCGATCGAGAATGGCCTGGCGGTCGATGGCATATTTCAGTGCCAGCCGCAGGTCGTTGTTGTCGAAGGGGGCTGTGTCGCAATGCATGAGGAAGCTGTAGAAGCCCTTGCCGGCGGTTTTCAGGATCTCGACCTTCGGCGCACGCTTGAGCATCGGGACCGTCTTCGGATCGATGTTGTTGATGAAATGCACCTGGCCGGAGACAAGCGCTGCGACGCGTGCCGTGTTGTCGTTCATCACGATGATCTCGACACTGTCGACGAAACCGCGATCCGAGCGCCAGTCGGCAGTGTTCTTTTCGAAGGTGGAGCGCAGGCCGGCTTCATAGCTTGCAAGCTTGTAGGGGCCGGTACCGATCGTCGAGGTGGGATTGCCGACGCCGCCGCCCGGCTGGATGATCAGATGGTAGTCGGTCAGGATCAGCGGCAGGTCGGCGTTGCCTTCGGTCAGCGTCAGGACGAGCTCGCCGGCCTTGTCCTCGATCGTCTTGATCGAACGCATCAGGCCGAGTGCGCCGGACTTGGAGCTTTCGTCGGAATGCCGTTTCAGGGTCGCGATGACATCGGCCATGGTCAGCGGGCTGCCATCGTGGAACGTCACGCCGCTGCGCAGCTTGAATGTCCACACCGACGCATCGGGAGAAGGCGTCCAGGATTCGGCGAGGGAAGGCAGGGCAGCACCTGTCTTCGGATCGGACTCCACCAGCGTATCGCCCCACAGATGGCCGATGGTGAACAGGACGGAGCCGCTATAGGTGGCGGGATCGAGTGAATCGGTCGTGGCGCCGCCCTTGAGGCCGAGCTTGAGGTGACCGCCGCGCTTGGGATCTTCGGCGCGGGCCTTGCCGGCGATCAATGTGCCGGAGAAACCGGCAGCCAGACCGAGCGCGACCGTACCGCCGAGGAAGGTGCGGCGGTTGACCTCGCTGCCGGCAATCAGACTGTCCTGTCCCTTGGTGAAATCACGCATTCCGATGTTCCCTTTATGACTTGTTTCGCCGGAAACCGTAGCGGTAAACGCATGCCGCACAATTTCGCGACTTGACGCGGATTGACGCGACTTTACGCTGTGTCGGAATACAGAAGGAACGCCCCGTGCCCGACATCGATGCTTTTACCGAAAATCTGCGCTTTGCCTGCGCCACGCGGCCGTCGATCTCGCAGATTTGCCGCGAGATCGGTATCAACCGGCAGCAGTTCAACCGGTATATTTCCGGCGTGGCTCGACCGTCTGCGCATAACCTTTCCCGTATAGCCAATTTCTTCGCGCTGGCGTCCGTGGATTTCGATCTTGCCTCATCGGCATTCCAGGCGCGGCTGACGCGGCCGGATCGGCGCATGGTGGATGGCGGGCAGCTTCTGGAGGGGCTGCCAGGGGATCTGCCCGCACTGCGGCGGCATCTCGGATATTTCCAGACCTATCATCTTTCGCCGTCGTGGCCGGGGCTCATCGTCTGCTCCTGCGCCCGGCTATTGGAGGAAAATGGCTCGGTGCACATCAAGTCGATCGAACGCATCCACGATGCGTCCCGGGAAATCCGCCAGTATTCGAAATATGTCGGGCTGGCCGCCTTCTGGCGAAACCGGATCTTCATCACCGAGCGCAGCATCAGCCGGCAGCCGATGATGTCGCAGACGATCCTGATCCCGTTCGAGGTTCATCAGCGTGTCTATCTGCGCGGCGTGACGATGGGCGTCTCCTGGCGCAAGGAAAACCTGCCCTATGCCTCGCGGGTGATCTGGCGCCATCTCGGCACCAATCCCGACAAGCGGCAGGTTCTCTCACGTTGCGGCGTGCTGCCGGTGAACGCGCGGCAATTGCCGGCAACGGTGCGCAGCTATCTGGAAGCGCCGCCCTTCAACATCCTGTCCGTTCCGGAGAATTTCTGATCGGGTCTATGCGAATTGATACATAAAACCGGTCGCACCTGCGCGTATTCCGTCCTAATGTGTACCCGATAGGGGAGGTAATCATGATAATGCGGATCGCTGTTTCCGGGTGCGCCCTGTTCGGGTTTTCCGCACTGGCGGTTTCCGCCGACGATGCCTTGCCATCGCCGCTTGCCGGCTGCGCGATGTCCGGTGCCTCGAGTGTCTTTATCGGTGGCGCCCCGGCGCTGAGATTGTCGGATGTGGTCCATTGCCCGGCCGATCTCTATGAAATCGTTCCGGGGATCATGATCGAGGGGCAGCCATTGGTTCGCGTGCGTTCCGGATCATCAGAGAAAGCCGACTGCGCCACCAAGGGCGAAACGACGGTCACTGCCAACAGTCAGCCGATACAGCGGCTGGGCGACGTGAGCTGCACCACCAAGTGAATGGCTGTCCGTAACGGCCGTTCCTTCCCTTCGGCGGTCTGCATGAAGGGAAGGATGTTTTCGGCCGGTCAGTTGCCGGCGCTTTCCATCTTGCGCGTTGTCAGCACCTTTTCCAGCCAGCCGATTTCCATTTCCGGTACCGACTTCAAAAGCAGGTCGGTATAGTCGTCGAACGGCGGCGACAGCACCTTGGATTTCGGCCCGAAACGTACCAGCTTGCCCCTGTGCATGACGGCGACCGAGTCTGCTATGGCGCGGACGATGGCGATGTCGTGGGTGATAAAGACATAGGAAACAGCAGTTTCCTCCTGAAGCTTCAGAAGCAGATTCAGGATGCCTTCCGCCACCAGCGGGTCAAGCGCCGAGGTCGGTTCGTCGCACAGGATCAGCTCCGGCTTTGCGGCAAGAGCCCTTGCAATCGCCACGCGCTGCTTCTGGCCGCCGGACAGCTCGGCGGGATAGCGATCGAGGAAGCGGTCGCCCATTTCGATCTGGTCGAGCAGCTGCTTGACGCGTTCTGTCTTCTGGGCGCCGTGCAGGCCGTAGTAGAAGGAGATCGGTCGGCCGATGATGTCGCGCACCGTCTGGCGAGGGTTCATCGCGGTGTCTGCCATCTGGTAGATCATCTGCACGCGGCGCAGCTCTTCCTTGCTGCGCGAACGCAGTGCCTTTGGCAGCTCTTTGCCATCGAAGGTGATCGTGCCTTCGGACGGCGGCAAAAGGCCGGTGATGACGCGCGCCAGCGTCGATTTTCCGGAGCCGCTTTCGCCGACGATCGCCAGCGTCTGGCCCTTCGGCAGATGCATGGAGACATCGTGCAGCACCTTGAAGCCGTTGGCATAGCCGGCGCTGATATGCTCGATGTTGAGCAGGGTATTGCTCTGATCTGCGGCTTCCTCACGCTTGGTCTGGCGGACGCTGACCAGCGCCCGTGTATAATCCTCGTTCGGCGCTTCGATGATCTGCTGGGTCGTTCCGTATTCGACGGTCTTGCCGTGGCGCAGCACCATGATGTCGTCCGAGATCTGGGCGACGACGGCAAGGTCATGGGTGATGTAGAGCGCTGCGGTATGCGTCTCTTCGATCGCATGTTTGATCGCCGCCAGCACGTCGATCTGGGTGGTGACGTCGAGCGCCGTGGTCGGCTCGTCGAAGACGATCAGTTCGGGGTTGGGGCAGAGCGCCATGGCGGTCATGGCGCGTTGCAGCTGGCCGCCGGAGACCTGATGCGGGTAGCGGTCGCCGAAGGTTTCCGGATTGGGCAGGCCAAGCACCTTGAAGAGATAGAGCGCCCGCTTTTCCGCTTCCGGCCGGGTCATGATCTTGTGGCGAAGCGATGCTTCGATCACCTGTTCACCCAGCTTGTGGGCCGGATTGAAGGCGGCTGCCGCCGATTGAGCGACATAACACACCTTGCAGCCGCGAACGGAGCGGATGCCGTTTCGGCCCAGCGTCAGGATATCCTTGCCGTTGAGCAGCACCTGACCGCCGGTGATCGATGCGCCGCCGCGGCCATAGGCCAGCGCCGAGAGGCCGATGGTCGATTTGCCGGCGCCACTTTCGCCGATCAGTCCCAGCACCTTGCCCTTCTGGACATCGAAGGAGACGTTTTCGACCAGCGTCACGGTTTTCGGCGGCTCGCCCGGCGGATAGCTGGTGGCCTCGATTTTCAGGTTCCGGACGGAAAGCAGATCGTTCTTGGGCAAAGACTCAGGCATCGCCGCGCCCTCCCTTGAGGCTCGAGGTTCGCTTCATCAGCCAGTCGACGACGAGGTTGACGCAGATGGCAAGACCGGCGATCGCGCCGCCCGGGATGAGCGCTGCGGAAATGCCGAAGATGATGCCGTCCTTGTTGTCCTTGACCATACCGCCCCAGTCGGCTGCCGGCGGCTGGATGCCGAGGCCGAGGAAGGAGAGGGTGGAGAGGAACAGGATCGAGAAGGCAAAGCGCAGGCCGAATTCGGCCAACAGCGGCGACAGCGTGTTGGGCAGGATCTCGCGGAAGATGATCCAGCGGGTGCCTTCGCCGCGCAGACGCGCCGCCTCGACGAATTCCATGACGGCCACATCGAGGGCAACCGCCCGCCCGATGCGGAAGACGCGGGTACTGTCGAGGATGGCCATGACGAGGATCAGGATCCACAGCTGCTGCGGCAGGACGGCCAGCACGACGAGGGCGAAGATCAGTGTCGGGATCGCCATCATCAGATCGTTGAACCGCGAAAACAGCTGGTCGATGAAGCCGCCGGTGACAGCCGCCGTAAACGACAGCAGCATGCCGAGCGAGAAGGAAACGACCGTCGCGGCAAGGGCAACGAAGATCGTCGTTCTCGCTCCGAAGATGAGGCGCGAAAGCAGGTCGCGGCCCAGATTGTCGGTGCCGAGCAGGAAGTCACCGCCCATCGGCAGCCAGATATCGCCGACCACGTCGCGCTCGCCGAACGGCGCGATCCACGGCGCGAAGATGGCACAGAACAGGGCAAGGACGATACCGGCGATACCGACCCAGGCGCTGATAGGAATGGAGCTCAATCTCATCGCGGATGCCTCAATCTCGGATTGGCGAGGATGGCGAGAATATCCGCGGCCATGTTGAGGAAAATGTAGAAGGCGGCGAAGATCAGGCCGCAGGCCTGCACCACCGGCATGTCGCGCACCGTGACCGCATCGACCATGTACTGGCCCATGCCCGGATAGACGAACACCACTTCCACGACGACGACGCCGACGACGAGATAGGCGAGATTGAGCGCGATGACGTTGATGACCGGAGCCACGGCGTTGGGAGCGGCGTGCCGGGCGATGATGCGGAAGGCGCCAAGGCCTTTCAGTTCCGCCGTCTCGACATAGGCTGACGACATGACGTTGAGAATGGCGGCGCGGGTCATGCGCATCATATGGGCGAGAACGACCAGCACCAGCGTTGCAACGGGCAGGGCGATGGCGGACAGCCGGTCGCCGAAGCTCATATCGTCATAGACTGTGGCAGGGAAGGTCGCGACGCCCATCTTGACGGCGAAGAACAGGATCAGCAGGTAACCGACGAAGAACTCGGGCAGCGAGATCGCCGCCAGCGATACCACGTTGATGATCTTGTCCGGTAATCGGTTTCGATACTGGACGGCGAGCATGCCAAGCGCCACGGCCAGCGGGACCGAGACGATCGCGGCGAAGAAGGCAAGGAACAGGGAGTTTCCGAGCCGCTTGCCGATCTGCTCGCTGACCGAATTCTTGCTGGCCCAGGACTTGCCGAAATCGCCCTTGACCGCTCCACTCAGCCAGGTGACGTAGCGTTCGGCCAATGGCCTGTCGAGGCCGAGATCCTTGCGGATGTTTTCAACCGCCTGTGGCGTTGCCGACTGTCCGAGATAGGTGGTGGCGAAATCGCCGGGCAGCGCTTCCACGCCGCCGAAGATCATCAGCGAGACAGCAAAAAGGAGACCAACGCTCAAGCCGAGGCGCTGGATGATGAGGGCCGCCAGGGGGCGGCGCAGGGTGAAACGGCGCCAGAACGTACCGGTGACCACACCCGTCGGGGGCGTCACCATTGCTCCGGAAACAGGCGTGGACTGCGAGAGGCCTTCGTCCCCCGCAGCCGGACCCGTTGTCAGCGCCGGACCCTTGGTCGGTCCGTCAATCGTCATCAGGCGTCAAGCCAGACGCGAGTTGCGACGTAACCGTTCGACATGTCATTGCCGATATCGTGGACGTAGCCCTTCACCTGCTTGGTGGAGGCGTTCACGAAGTCGTTGAACATCGGCAGGATCAGGCCGCCTTCGTCCCGGACCGTCATCGCCATCGAGCGATACATTTCCTTGCGCTTGGCCTCATCGAGCTCCGAGCGGGCTTCGAGCAGGATCTTGTCGAAATCGGGACGCAGGAAGCGCGTGTCGTTCCAGTCGGCAGTCGACAGGTAGGCGGTCGAATACATCTGGTCCTGGGTCGGACGGCCGCCCCAGTAGGAGGTCGAGAAGGGCTGGACGTTCCAGACGTTCGACCAGTAGCCATCGCCGGGTTCGCGCTTCACTTCGATCTCGATGCCGGCCTTCTTGGCGCTGGCCTGGTAGAGTACCGCCGCATCGACGGCGTTCGGGAACGCGACGTCGGAGGTGCGCAGCAGAACCGGGCCGCTATGGCCGGACTTCTTGTAGTGGAAGGCTGCCTTGTCCGGATCGTAGGCGCGCTGCTCGATCCCTTCCGGGAAGAGCGCGTAGGTCGAGTTGATCGGGAAGTCGTTGCCGACCTTGCCGTAGCCGCCGAGGATGGTCTTGACCATGTTCTCGCGGTCCATCGAATATTTCAACGCCATGCGCAGGTCGTTGTTGTCGAACGGCGCCGTGTTGCAATGCATGATGAAGACATAGTGGCCGCGGCCGGAGGTCGACAGGATTTCGACATTCGGCGCGCGCTTGAGAAGGTCCACCGTCTTCGGAGCGACGCGGTTGATATAGTGAACCTGGCCGGACGAGAGCGCCGCGATACGGGCCGTCGCGTCGTTCATGTTGATGATTTCGATGCTGTCGACATAGCCGCGATCGGTGCGCCAGTCATCCGTGTTCTTCTCGAACGTGGCGCGCACGCCCGGCTCGAAGCTCTTCATCTTGTAGGGGCCGGTGCCGATCGAGGCCAGCGGATCGGCGTAGCCGCCGCCCGGCTGGATCACCAGATGGTAGTCGGTCAGCAGCAGCGGCAGGTCCGCATTGCCTTCGGTCAGCGTCAGAACGAGGTCGCCGCCCTTTTCCTCGATCGTCTTGATCGATTTCATGACGCCGAGCGCGCCGGATTCGGACTTCTCGTCCGTGTGGCGCTGCAATGTCTTGACGACGTCGTCGATGGTCAGTTCCTTGCCGTCGTGGAACTTGACGCCCTTGCGGATCTTGAAGGTCCAGACAGCGGCGTCCGGCGACGGTTCCCAGCTTTCGGCAAGGGCCGGAACGGGTGCACCCGTCAAAGGCTCGGATTCGACCAGCATGTCGCCCCAGCAACGGCCGATGCAGAACATCACCTGCGACAGGAATTTCGCCGGGTCCTTGCTGTCGGTGGCAGAGCCGCCTTCGAGACCGAGCTTCAGGTGTCCGCCTCTTTTCGGCTCCTGTGCCGCTGCGCTGGTGGCAAACAATGTGCCGGCACTCGACAGCGCGACCCCGGCGGCCAGAGTGCGGCCCATGAATTCGCGCCGGTTCATCTTGCCCAGCATGACCTGATTGGCGAGGTAGTTCTTGTAATCGCTCATTCCCCTGTTCCCTTTGTTGATGGCTTTTCGCCGTTTTTGATTATTGTTTTCGATCGTTATCGACCGGGTTGTTCCTAGAATGCATACCGGGGGCATATAGGCCAGTCACATTTGCGGCTTTGTCTGTCGCCTTCATACCTTTTATGACGTTGGCCCTCCCTATCGAAGGCCCGTTAAAATTCATGGTATCGTCCAAATGACGACCTGTATTCATACAAAAATTCCGCAGTTTTCATAAGGTGGATTTATGGAATCTCGCTGAAGAAAACAGGCGGCAGTGCGTTGCGGTGTGGATCTCTGCCGGGTTATTTTCCTTTCCAGACCGGGTTGCGTTTTTCCGAAAATGCCCGTGCGCCCTCCAGCTGGTCGTCGCTGGAGTAGAGAATATCGACCGTCTTGAACTGACGCTTGGTGATCTTGTTCATCGTCGTCTGAAAATCCTCGCCTTCGGCGGCGCGAACCACTTCCTTGATGGCGGCATAGACCAGCGGCGGACCGCTTTCGAGCAGACGGGCGAGCTCCCAGACACGCTCCATCAGCTTGGCCGCGGGCAGGATCTCGTTGACAAAGCCCCAGCGATGCGCCTCGGCTGCATCCAGCCAGCGGCCGGTCAACAGCATGTCCATGGCGATGTGATAGGGGATGCGCTTCGGCAGCTTGATCGAGGCGGCGTCGGCGACCGTTCCAGAGCGGATTTCCGGCAGGGCGAAGGTCGCGTGTTCAGCGGCAAGAATCATGTCGGCCGACAATGCGACCTCCAGCCCGCCACCGCAGCAGATGCCGTTGATGGCCGCGATGACCGGCTTGTTGAGATCGCGCAGTTCCTGCATGCCGCCGAAACCGCCGATACCGTAATCGCCATCGACGGCGTCACCATCGGCAGCGGCTTTCAGATCCCATCCGGGACAGAAGAATTTCTCGCCTGCACCGGTGATGATCGCGACGCGCAAGGTTTCGTCATCGCGAAAATCGCGAAAGATTTCGCCCATGATCCGGCTGGTCACCAGATCGATCGCATTGGCTTTCGGCCGGTCGATGGTGACTTCGAGAATGCCGCCTTCGCGGCGTGTCTTGATAGGTCCGGTCATAGGTGTCATTTCCTTCGACGGATCAGGGCATCGGCCGCAACGGTTCCAGAACCTTCGGGTAACACCATGATAGGATTGATATCCAGTTCTTCGAGCTTTGAAGCGTTTGCTGCGACATAGGATGCCACGGCAGCGACAGCGGCTTTGAGCGCCTCGATGTCAGCTTTCGGGCCGCCGCGATAGCCATCCAGCATTTTTTTGATTTTCAGGGCGGAAATCGCCCCGGCGATGGCTCCCGGTGTCGTCGGCAGGGTCAAAATCGCCGAATCGTCCAGCAATTCCACCAGAATCCCGCCTGCGCCGATGGTCAGCACAAGACCGGCGACGGGATCGCGCAGCGCGCCGACGATGATTTCGGCAACGGGTTTTGCGATCATTTTTTCCACAAGATAGCCGCTCGCGACGCTTTTCATGGCTTCGGCCGCCTGGAGGACGGATTGACGATCAGCGAGATTGAGCTTGACGGCCCCGGCCTCGGTCTTGTGGGCGACGCCCAGCCCCTTCAGCACGACCGGAAAGCCGAGCATTTCGGCCGCATCGGCGGCCTCTGCCGCAGTGGTGGCGGTTTTGCCCATGGGGACGACAAGGCCAAAGCGCGCCAATTCGGCTTTCGCGTCACTCTCGCTGATGGTGAGGATATCGCCGTCCTCCGATGCCACGGACAGCAGCGGTTCGGGCGCGGGTTGAACCCAGGCAGTACCGATCCCCGCGGAAATTTCGGCGGCGGCCAGCGCTTCATCGATACCGGAAAAGGCAGCGACGCCCGAAGCCATCAAGGACAGGGCCGTTTCCTCGGGCATGTTCTCGCCGAGGCTGGCGACGATGCCGGCGACGGCACCGGTCGCCTTTGATGCAGCGATGACGGCGTCGCAGGTGGTGTTCCAGTCGGCCGCGTCGCAGCGGTCCTGGCGCGGGAAATCGAGCACGACGAGGTTGAGCGCATATTCGCCCTTCATCATCGCGGTAAAGGCGGTCGTCTGCTTTTCGAGGTTGCCCCAGACGAAGGTGTGATAGTCGAGCGGATTGGCAATGGTGACCATCTCGCCGAGGCTTTCGCGCAGTGGCCGGCGCTGTTCGTCCTTGAGTGCCCGGAACACGGTTTTGCGTTTCACGCCGGCATCTGCCATCAGCGAGGCTTCACCGCCGGAGCAGCTCATCGAGGAGACGTCATAGTTTTTCAGCGGCGGATGCAGGTGAAGCAGCTTCAGCGTCTCCAGCAATTCCGGCAGGGTATCGACACGGCCGATGCCGAGGCGCTCGAGCAGGGCGCTGGAAACGGCGTCGTTGCCGGCCAGCGATGCCGTATGTGAGACGGTGGCGAGTTGGGCGGCCTCCGATTTCCCCACCTTCAGGGTGACGACCGGTTTCTTCAGTTCGCGCGCGCGCGCGGCCAGCCGCTGCAGGGCCTCGATGCTGTCGAAGCCCTCGATATGCAGGCCGACGGCGGTGACGCGCGGATCTTCGAGAGCGGCAATGGCCAGCTCAGAGAGGCCGGTCTGCGCCTGATTGCCGGCGGTCATGATATAGGCGAGCGGCAGGCCGCGCATCTGCATGGAGATATTGCAGGCGATGTTCGACGACTGGGTAAGAACCGCGACGCCCTTGTCGACGCGCTGCATGCCGTGCTGGTCGGGCCAGAGCAGGGCGCCGTCGAGCGCATTGATGAAGCCGTAGCAATTGGGGCCGACGATCGGCATGCTTCCTGCGGCTGTGACCAGCGCCTCCTGCAGGTCGTTGCCGTCGGCAAGCTCGCTCACGGCCTCGCGGAAGCCGGAGGCGTAGCAGATGGCGCCACCGGCGCCGCGCGCGGAAAGATCGCGGATGATCTCGATGGTCAGCTGACGGTTGACGCCGACGAAGGATGCATCGGGTGCACGCGGCAGTTCGGCCACCGAGCGATAGCACCGGCGGCCGAGAATTTCGTCCTCTCTGGGATGCACAGGCCAGATGTCACCCGTAAAACCCATCTTGTCGCATTGTTCGATGACCCGGCGCGCCTCCTTGCCGCCGAAGACGGCGATGGATTTGGGCCGGATCAGGCGGTCAAGGGTGCGGGTCATGATCACGCTCCCAACGGCCGGAGCAGGTCGCGGCTGATAATATGCCGCTGAATTTCCGACGTGCCATCCCAGATGCGTTCGACGCGGGCGTCACGCCAGAAGCGGGCAAGCGGCAGGTCGTCCATCAGGCCCATGCCGCCATAGATCTGGATCGCTTGGTCGGTGACACGGGCGAGCATTTCGGAGGCATAGAGCTTGGCGGAGGCGATCTCGCGGTTGGCCGGAAGCTTCTGGTCGAGCCGCCAGGCGGCAGCCAGCGTCAGGTAGTCGGCGGCGTCGATCTCGGTGATCATATCGGCGAGCTTGAAGGACACGCCCTGATTGGCCCCGATCGGCTTACCGAACTGTTTGCGCTCGGCCGCATAGGGCAGGGCGTAATCGAACACCCGGCGGGCGCGGCCGACGCAGGTGGCGGCAACGGTGATGCGGGTGGCATAGAGCCAGTCATTGGCGATGTCGAAACCCTTGTGCACTTCGCCGAGAATGGCGGACGAGGGCAGGCGGCAATCGTCAAAACTGAGGATGCAATTCTTGTAGCCACGATGGGACACCGAGTCGTAACCGTTGCGGATCTCAAAGCCCGGCGTGCCGCGATCGACGAGGAAGCAAGTGATCTTCTTCTTCGGTCCGCGCGGCGTCTCTTCCTCGCCGGTGGCGATGAAGACGATGACGAAATCGGCGATATTGGCATGGCTGATGAAATGCTTGGTGCCATTGACGATCCAGTCGTCGCCATCGGGCTTGGCGAAACACTTCATGCCCCGCACGTCGGAACCGGCATCCGGCTCGGTCATGGCGAGTGCATCGAACTTCTCGCCCTTGACCGCCGGGATCAGGTATTTCTGGCGCTGTTCTTCATTGCAGGCCATCAGGATGCCCGACGGGCGGCCGAAGAAGACGGTGAGGCCCATCGAGCCACGTCCGAGTTCGCGCTCGACCAGTGTGAAGGTCTGGTGGTCGAGACCGGCACCGCCGACTTCTTCCGGCATATTGCAGGCAAAGAAGCCGAGATCCTTGCATTTTTGCGCGATCTCCTGGCCCAGTTCCTTCGGCACGATACCGGTCCGTTCGACCTCGTTTTCATGCGGATAGATCTCGGTCTCGACGAAGCCGCGAACGGTGTCGACGATCATCTGCTGTTCTTCGGTCAGTGCGAAATCCATGATGTGTTCCCTCGTATTTATTTATCTCGGGTTCGGCCTCTCCCCAGGCCTGCCCCTCACCCTAGCCTTCTCCCCGCTTGCGGGGAGAAGGTGCCCGACAGGGCGGATGAGGGGCAAACGTCCCGCGAAATTACCGCTTCTGCCCAACACTCCGCCCCACACCCTCGGGCTTGGCCAATCCCGCATGCGCTTGCGCAATCGCCTCGACCCTGGCGATCACTTCCGGCAGTGCCGGAACGGCCTTGCTCGCCTTGCTGTCCACATGCAGCAGCATCTGCTCGGCTGTGGCGACCGGCTCGTTGCTTGCCGCATTGTAGATCGTCGAGAAGATATGCAGGCGCTTCTCGTCATGGGACAGGATCTGGCAGGTCGAATAGAGCGCGTCGCCGAGCTTGGCTTCGCCGAGATTGCGGATATGCGTCTCGACCGTGTAGTAGCTGTGGCCGTTCTTGACGTAGTCGAGATCGACGCCGATCAGGCGCAGGAGGCCGTCGGAGGTGTCGCCGAACACCTGCAGGTAGCGGTGCTCGGTCATGTGGCCGTTGTAGTCGACCCAGGCGGCGTTGACCTTGGTGTCGAGGATACGGATCGGCTGGGCGTCACCCAGATCGGTCTTCGGCTTTTCCGCATTTGCCCAGAGGCTCTGCTCGAAATCGGCCAGCAGCTTGCCGGCCCCCCAGCCCTTGCCGCCGTCGCCGCTTTTCAGCGCGTGCATGATGCCGACGAGGTTTTCGTCGCGGATGCGCTCCAGCTCGCGGATGCCGCGGGCGCCGGACTGGGCATCCGACTGGCCGGCGATCTTGTCGACCAGTTCGTCATCCAGATCGACGACATCCATCAGCTTGGTCCAGGGCCAGGACAGGCAAGGGCCGAACTGGGCGAGGAAGTGGCGCATGCCGGCTTCGCCGCCGGCGATGCGGTAAGTCTCGAACATGCCCATCTGCGCCCATCGCATGCCGAACGAATAGCGGATCACATCGTCGAGCGTTTCGGTATCGCAAATGTCGTCCTTGATCAGCCACAGGCCTTCGCGCCAGACGGCCTCAAGCAAACGGTCGCCAACAAAGGCCTCGATCTCCTTGTTGATGATCACGCCCTTCATGCCGATGGGTGCAAGCTTTGCCTTGGCCTCCTGCAGCGTTGCTTTGGCGGTCTTTTCGCCGCCAACGAGTTCTGCAAGCGGAAGCAAGTAAACCGGGTTGTAGGGGTGGGCGACGAACATGCGCTCGGGATGTTTCATGTCGCGCTGCAGGTCTGTCGGCATGATGCCTGACGTGGATGAGCCGATCAGCGCGGTCGGCGAAGCGGCCGCATCGATCTGGGTGATGACATTACGCTTCAGCTCCACCCGCTCGGGCACGCTTTCCTGAATCCAGTCAGCGCCTTGTACGGCCTCTTCAATGCTCTTGACGAAGGTGAGCTTGCCCTTCGGAGGCAGCGGCGCCATGGTCAGCATGGCATAGGCGCGCTCGGCATTGGCCAGCACTTCGCCGACGATGCGTGTCGCTTCCGGATGCGGATCGAACATGTTGACGTCGATGCCGGCCAGAAGGAAGCGTGCCGCCCAGGCCCCGCCGATAACGCCGCCGCCGATACAGGCCGCCTTGGTGATTTTGGTCATGTGCATTCTACCTCTTCAATCATTCGGTCTGTCATCGGTCGGTGCGCGAGTTACCCCTCACCAAGCGCGCCCAGGCACTCAGCTTCGCTTCGTGCGGGCTTGCTATCCTCTCCCGCAAGGGGAGAGGTAAACTCGCGGCACCTGCCTTACATCACGGTAAAGCGAGCGCTTGTGGCACCCCCTACCTCTCCCCTTGTGGGAGAGGATAGTTCATCCCCGAGAGGCGCAGCCGATCGGCTGGATGAACTTGGTGAGGGGTAATTTGCCCCGAAACGCAGTTCCTTACCGCTTCACCAGCTTCAGCTTTTCGCGCACCTCGGCCGGGCCGATGATCCGCGCGCCCATGCCTTCGATGACGCCGACGGCTTTTTCGACCAGCTGCGCATTGGTGGCGAGCTGGCCCTTGCCGACATAGAGATTGTCTTCCAGCCCGACGCGGACATTGCCGCCGGCAAGGATTGCCGCTGCCGGATAGGCCATGGCATTGCGGCCGATGGAGAAGGCGGAGAAGGTCCAGTTCTTCGGCACGTTGTTGACCATCGCCATGAAGGTGTTGAGGTCGTCGGGCGCGCCCCATGGAATGCCCATGCAGAGCTGGATGAGGACTGGGTCCTCGATCAGGCCTTCCTCGACCAGCTGCTTGGCGAACCAGAGATGGCCGGTATCGAAGGCCTCGATTTCGGGGCGCACGCCAAGATCGGTCATCATCTTGGCCATGGCGCGCAGCATCGACGGCGTGTTGGTCATGACGTAATCGCCGAGCGAAAAATTCATGGTGCCGCAGTCGAGCGTGCAGATTTCTGGCAGGCATTCGGCGACATGGCTGACGCGCTCGGTGGCGCCAACCATGTCGGTGCCGTCGGGGTTGAGCGGCAGCGGCTTTTCGACATTGCCGAAGATCATGTCGCCGCCCATGCCGGCCGTCAGGTTCAGGACCACATCGACATCGGCGGAACGGATGAGATCGGTCACTTCTTTGTAAAGGTCGTTGCGGCGGCTGGGTGCTCCGGTCTCAGGATCGCGCACGTGACAATGCACGATGGCAGCCCCCGCCTTGGCGGCATCGATGGCCGAAGCGGCAATCTGTTTTGGTGATCTTGGCACATGCGGCGACTTGCCGGCGGTATCGCCGGATCCGGTCACGGCACAGGTGATGAAAACGTCGCGGTTCATGCTCAGCGGCATAAAAATCTCCCCTTGTTCTTGCCATGCATTACGAGCCAAGAACGGGCACTCTGCTTTCCATTTTCAGATGTGTATTATACATTATCGGAATTCGAGGCCGGGAGATGGACGAATGCCTGTTGCACGGGATGAAACCCAGCATATCGATCTTCTGGTGCTGCCGGAGACGAATCTGATCCTGGTGGCGTCGGTCATCGAACCCTTGCGCGCCGCAAACCGTATCGCGGGAAAAGTGCTGTACGACTGGGATATCTTCAGTCCTGACGGCCAGGCGATCGAGACCAAGAGCGGAATCCCGATCCCGGTTGCGGGTGCTTTTCGCCCGCAGAACGAGACGGCGCCGCTGTTCATCCTGTCGAGCTACAACTGGCGGGTCTATGCGACCACGCAATTGAAGATGCACCTGTCGCGCACGGCCCGGCATCGCGACGTCATGGCGGGGATCGAGGCGGGCACCTGGTTTCTGGCCGAGACCAGCCTGCTCGACAATTTCTCGGCGACCAATCACTGGGAAGATTTCGAGGATTTCGCTGCGGCCTATCCGCAGATCACCATGGTGCGCGAGCGCTTCGTCATCGACGGCAAGCGGATTACCACGGGCGGCTCGCTACCGACGCTCGACCTGATGCTGGAGCTGATTCGTCGCCAGCACAGCTATTCGCTGGCGCTCGAAGTCTCGCGCCTGTTCATCTACGAGCAGGAGCGGACGCGCGGCGATCTCCTGCAGGTTCCCGTCATCGGCAACATGCGCATTCTCGATGCGCGGGTCGGCGCCGCCGTCAAGCTGATGGAGGAGACGGTCGATGCGCCGCTGACGCTCACCCGCCTTGCCCGCCGGACGGGCGTCAGCGCCCGGCATCTGCAGGACCTGTTTCAGGAGACGATGGGGGTTGCGCCGCATGCGCATTATCTGGCGCTCAGGCTGAATGCGGCACGGCGCAAGGTCATCGAGACGCGGGCCGATTTCGCCGATATCGCCGCCGCCACCGGCTTCAATTCATCCTCGGCCTTTTCTCGCAGCTATCGCGCGCATTATCGCGAGAGCCCGAGCGAGACGCGCCGGCGGCTGAAGCTCAAGGCCTGATCCAGTTCTTCATGCGCAGATTCATGTGGCGATGAATTTGCGAGTCCCTTCAGGGGCTTGGCGGCGGTTGCCGAGACAATGATTCAATCGCCAAGAGCGGCGGTGCCAGTCGCTGGATCTGCGCGCATCATGGAAAGCATGGCTTCCGCCACCTGCCGCGACAGCGCGTTCTTCTGCCATGCCAGGGACAGGCTCTGCATGTAGCCGGGGCCGAGCCTGCGCATCGCCGGAGCATTTCGCACACGCGCGGCGGAGCTTTCCGGAAGCACGGAGAGATAGCCGTGATCCATGACCAGATTGAGGATCACGGGAATGGAATCGACTTCAGTCAATGTCAGCCTGCTGCGCTCCTGTTCGCTCAGCGTTGCCTCGATGAAATGGGCTGCCTGCTGGCGCAACCCGCTCTTGAGGCTGGGCACGGCGATGGGATTGGATAGAAGTAGGCCGCGGATATCGTCGCCATGCCTGGCAAACAGGGTTTCATGACCGGTCAATGCCAGCGGCGTGCGCGAGATGAGCGTGCCTTCGAATTCGGAGGGAAAGGTTTCCAGATCGAGCAGCACGGCATCGAAACGACGGTTCTTCAGCCCGGCGATCAGTTCGTCGGCCGTCGTGCTGGACACGAACAGCGGCTGGCGCGGGCGGGCGCGATGCCATCGCGCGGTCAGTGCCGCCAGCATGCGGGCGATCTCGCTTTCCGGGCCGAGCGGCATGACCGAACCGAAGCGCCAGGTCGCCGCCGTCCGCCGGAACCGGTCGCTGGATGCGCGCGAGAGACGCCGCCAGATGTCGAGCAGGTTTTCGGCGATCGGGATCACGGCCAAACCTTCGGCGGTGCAGGCAATGCCGGAGGGCGAACGGATCAGCAGGTCATAGCCGAGATCGCGCTCCAGGTCGCTCATCTGCCGTGTCAGCTGCGGCTGGCCGGTTCCCGAGATTTTCGATGCACCGCGAATGCTGCCGCTACGGGCAACGGTGACGAACCGGTCGAGCGCCGTCAGGCTGATCGATGGTGTCGCGTAGGCTGGCCCATCGGGCCTGAGCGACAGCAACGATTGTATCGTCTGGCTTGCGGCGTTCAGATCCGCCATCCGACTCTGCGCCTCCAGCGTCGGCACCAGATTGCCGCCCTCGCGGCGAACGAGAGGCACGGCGATGGCCGCTTCGAAACGCTTCAGCGCGGCGCTGACGCTGGCGACCGGCCGTCCGCTTGTTTTCGCCGCCCGGCGGATACCGCGTTCCTCAAGGATGGCATGAACAAGGGCGAGCGTGGCGATATCCATGGCCTGTTTTCATCTTCGGGATCGGAGCGGCGGAACGTTGCCGGAGTGTTCTGTTATTGGCATCTGATGTTTTGTTTTTGGGATATATCACAATCGGGGAGATTAGGCATAGCATGCCGGCCAACAAGGTGAGTGAAAGCATGCATGCATCGGTGAAAACCATCCTTCTGAACGGCACCCCGCTGGACTTCTCCACTCTGGAGAAAATCGGCTCCGGTTCGTTCGTGCCGGTTGTGGCCGAGCAGTCGTTCGAGCGCGTCGATGCTGCGCATAAGGTCATCGCTGATCGTATTGCCCTGGGCCTGCCGGTCTATGGCGCCAATACCGGCGTCGGCTCGATGAAGGACCGTCTGTGGACGGTCGACGACCTTTCGGAATTCAACACCGCGCTGGTCAGAGCGCATCATTTCGGCACGGGGCCGCTGTTTTCGCCGGTGATCGTGCGCAAGGCTATTGCCATTCGCGTCAATACCGCGCTCGGCGGTCATACCGGTTGCAGCGTCGATCTCGTCAAGGCGTTCCTTGGCCTTCTGGAACGCGGCGTCGTGCCGGCCGTCCATCGCCACGGTTCGATCGGCTGCGCCGATATCGGCCTGATGGGGCAGGTGGCCTCGGTCTTGACCGGGATCGGTGAGGCATTTTTCGGTGGCGCGTTGCTGCCGGCTGAGGAAGCCCTGCGCCGCGCCGGGCTCGAGCCTTTCGTGATGCTGCCGCGCGATGCGTTGGCGGCACTCAGTGTCAACGCGCCGGCTTTTGCGGCTGCCACCGACGTCATGAGGGAGGCCGCTTCGGCCGTCCGGATTTTGATGGCGACAGGCCTGATGTCGTCGCTGGCGCTCGGCGCTTCGGCCGATCCATGGCGGGTGGCAGCGACACTGGGAACGCGCGGCGAAGCGCTGGTCGGGTCCTGGCTCTATGGACAATCCGGCGTCGTCGACTGGCCGCTGCCGACAGCCATTCACGACCCGCTCAGCCTGCGCATGACCGCCCAGGTGTTCGGCGCCGTTGTCGACACGCTTCTGGTCGCCGCCGAACGGCTGGTCGATGCGACCTATCTGTCCGATGACAATCCGGTGGTGCTGGGCGGGCAGGTGCATGCGTCGGGCGCCTCGCTGCCGCTGACGACGACGCTCTATATCGAGACGGCGCAGATCGCTTTTTCCCATGTGGCGCGCAATGTGCTCAACCGCTGCATCCTGTTGTCCAACGGTGTGCGGCGAAACCTGCCGATCAATCTGGTGGCGCCGGGTGAAGTGGCGAGCGGTCTCGGTCCGCTGATGAAGCTGGTGGTGGAACTCTATATGCGCGTCCAGTCACTGGCGGTGCCTCTGTCGGCGCAGTCGATCGTCGTTGCCGGCGGGCTCGAAGAAGAGGCAACCTTCCTGCCGCTGATCGTCGAGCGCATGGAAACGCAGGTGCGCGATCTCCAGCAGATGGCGGCGATCGAGGCTCTTTTGTCGGCCCAGGCAATCGATCTTCTCGGCGATACGTCGCAAGGGGTCACGCGCATCGCCTATGACCGCGTCCGCGCCGTGAGCCCGATCTACATGAGGGACCGGCCGCTTTCCAAGGAGATCGAGGCGCTGCATGCGGAGTTTGCGTCCGAGGATTTGCTGCGGGCCATCGTCTCGGCGGCGCCGATGCCGGAGTTCGACGATTTCTTCGCGCTTGGTCATTAGAGGAGGCTGCGATGTCTGATTTCGATCTGGTTTTGAAGGGCACTGTGGTTCTGCCCGATCGCATCGTCGAAGGCGGACATGTGGCGGTGCGCGACGGCAAGATTGCTTTCGTCGGGCAGGGCGCCATGCCGGCTGCGCGTGAGCGCCACGATCTCGGGCAGGCACTCATCCTGCCCGGCGCCATCGATGCGCAGGTGCATTCGCTTTCCCAGAAGGATCAAGAGGATTTCATCTGGTCGACGCGCTCGGCAGCCGCTGGCGGCGTCACGACGATTGTCGACATGCCCTATGATGAGGGCAATCTGGTTTGCTCGACGCAGGCTGTACAGCGCAAGATCGACCATGCCGGGAAACAGGCCCGTGTCGATTTCGCGCTCTATGGCACGATCGATCCGGAAGAAGGCCCAGCGCGTATTTCTGAGATGGTCGAGGCAGGCGTCGCCGCCTTCAAGTTCTCGACCTTTGGCACCGATCCGAAACGGTTTCCCCGCATTCCGGCCGGCCTGCTGGAAGACTGCTTTGCCGCCATCGCGCCGACCGGACTGACGGCTGGTGTCCACAATGAGGACGACGAAGCGGTTCGCGCCGCGATCGACAAGGTCAAGGCGGCTGGGATCACCGATTATCGCGCCCACGGCCTGTCGCGTCCGCCGCTGACGGAACTGCTGGCCACCAACCAGATCTACGAGACGGGCGCGGCGACGGGATGCCCGGCGCATGTGGTGCATTGCTCCGTCGGGCGCGGCTATGAGATTGCGAGCGCCTACCGGGCGCAGGGATACCGCGCCACCATCGAGTGCTGCATCCATTATCTCGTCCTCGACGAGGAGAACGACGTGAAGCGGCTGGGCGGCAAGGCGAAGATCAATCCGCCGATCCGGCCGCGCGCCGAGGTGGAAAAGCTCTGGCGTCATGTGGCCGCCGGTAATGTGACGCTGGTTTCGACTGATCACGTCAGCTGGTCGGAAAACCGCAAGACCAATCCGGATATGCTGGCCAATGCCTCCGGCGTGCCGGGGCTGGAAGTCATGGTGCCGCTGTTCGTCAAGGGCGCGCTGGAACGTGGCATTCCGCTGACCCGCGCGGCCGAGCTGATGGCGCTCAATCCGGCCCGGCATTTCCGGCTCGATCACCGGAAGGGCGCGCTGGAAATCGGCAAGGATGCCGATATTGCCGTGCTGACGCCGGAGCCCTACACCTATGACGCTGCGGCAAGCGGCAACAACGTCGTCGGCTGGTCGCCCTACAACGGCATCCATCTGCCCTGGCGGGTGGCCGCCACTTATAATCGCGGCCGGCTGGTTTTCGATGGGAAGGCCGTGCTGGCTGAACCCGGCGCCGGAGAGTTCGTCCGGCCGCTTCCGAGCCTGCCATTGCGTGAGGCTTTGTGATGGCCGCGGCCGAAACCAATCTCCCGGTCGATATCAGGCGCATCGCCGACATCATCAAGGGGCTCGCCCGCATCACCGAACCGGACCGGCCCTACACACGCCGCGCTTTCACGCCACTGTTTCTGGAAGGCCGCGCCTTTCTCGAACAGCGCTTCAAGGCTGCCGGTCTCGAAACGCGGATTGATGCATCCGGAAACCTGACCGGCCGCCGCAAGGGCCGCAAATCGGGGCTTGGCACGATCATGCTCGGCTCGCATTCGGATACGGTGCCGGAAGGCGGGCGGTTCGACGGCATCGCGGGTGTGGCTGCGGCGCTTGAAGTGGCGCAGGCGCTGAGCGATGCCGGTATCCGGCTCGATCATGATCTGGAAGTCGTCGATTTCCTGGCTGAGGAAGTATCGATCTTCGGTGTTTCCTGCATCGGCAGCCGTGGCTTGGCCGGACTGATCCCGGATGGTTGGCTGAGCCGGACGCAAGGGGAGCTGACTCTGCGGCAGGGGATGATCGATGCCGGCGGCGATCCGTCGCGGCTGGCCGGGCAGAAGCGATCGGATATCAAGGCATTCCTGGAATTGCATATCGAACAGGGGCCGGTGTTGGAGACCGAGCGTTGCGACATCGGTATCGTCACGGCCATTGCCGGTATCACCCGGATCGAAATCCTGTTCGAAGGCCAGGCGGATCATGCCGGCACGACGCCGATGGGCAGGCGGCGCGATGCGCTCACGGCTGCCGCACGCATGGTCGGCGCGGTCGAGCGCCTCGGCACCGCGTTCTCGAAGGGCGAGGGGCATTTCACGGCGACGGTCGGCGAATTCTCGATCGAGCCGAATGCCGCCAATGTCGTGCCCTCGCGCGCCCGAATCCTGATCGATGCCCGTGCGGAACTGCGGCCCGACATGGAACGCTTCATCGCCGAGATCGACCAGCTTGCCGTTGATATCCAGCGCGATACCGGCGTGTCGATCGTCTCGCCGAAGCTGGTCTCCGATAATTTCCCGACGCCCGCCGATCCGCTGGTAATGCGCAATCTCGAAGAGGCGTGCGGTCGTGTCGGCGCAACACATCGCCGCATGGCGTCGGGCGCCGGTCACGACACCGCCTGGATGGCACGGATTTCGAAGGCTGCGATGATCTTCATCGCCTGCCGCGAGGGCAGGTCGCACACGCCGGACGAATGGGCTGAAAACGACGATATCGCGCTCGGTACGGCTGTATTGTTCGAGGCCGTCAAAAAACTCGACACGGATTTACAGGGAGCGCGCTGATGGGCCGGATACTGACGGAAAAAGATGTCGAGGCGGCGGTCAAGGGCGGCTCTGTCTATGCGGCCGGCGGTGGCGGCTGGGCGGATCACGGACGGATGCTCGGCTATGCGGCCGTGTCGATCGGCAAGCCGGAACTGGTGTCGATCGACGAACTGGATGCGAACGACTGGGTGGCGACTGCCGCTGCCATCGGTGCGCCGGCCTCGACCACGCCCTGGGAAATGCGCGGCGTCGATTACGTCAAAGCGGTGGAACTGCTGCAGGAGGCGCTGGGCGAAAAGATTTCGGCGCTGATGGTGGGGCAGAACGGCAAATCCTCGACGCTGAACGGCTGGCTGCCGTCGGCGATCCTTGGCACCAAGGTTCTGGATGCCGTCGGCGACATGCGGGCGCATCCGACCGGCGACATGGGGTCGATCGGCATGGCGGGCTCGCCGGAGCCGATGATCCAGACGGCGGTCGGGGGAAACCGCGACGAGAACCGCTATATCGAACTCGTCGTGCGCGGCGCCACCGCGAAAGTGTCGCCGATCCTGCGCACCGCATCCGATATGTCCGGCGGCTTCATCGCCTCCTGCCGCAACCCGCTTCGGGCGTCCTATGTCCGGAAGAATGCAGCCCTTGGCGGCATTTCGCTCGCCCTGACTCTGGGAGAGGCGATCATCGCCGCGGAAAGCAAGGGCGGCGGCGCCATCATCGATGCCATCGTCAAAACGACCAAAGGGGTGATTCTGGCCGAAGGCGTCATCACCGGCAAGTCGGTCGTCTACACCAAGGAAGCCTTCGATATTGGAACGGTGACTTTGGGGAAGGGCGATGACTCTACGGTACTCCACATCATGAACGAATACATGGCCGTAGAGAATGCCGGCGGCACGCGGCTTGCGACCTTCCCGGACGTCATCACCACGCTGTCACCCGAAGGCGAACCGCTGAGTGTCGGCCAGTTGCAGGTGGGAATGAAAATCTTCGTGCTGCATGTACCGAAGACCGTCATTCCGCTGGCGTCGAGCGTGCTGGATCCGAGCGTCTATCCGTCGGTGGAGAAGGCGATGGGGATTGAGCTGGCGAAATATGCACTTTCACCCTCCCCTTGAGGGGGAGGGTCGGCGCG
Organism: Pararhizobium polonicum; assembly: GCF_001687365.1. Classification (GTDB taxonomy): domain Bacteria; phylum Pseudomonadota; class Alphaproteobacteria; order Rhizobiales; family Rhizobiaceae; genus Pararhizobium; species Pararhizobium polonicum. The sequence goes on along the minus strand of NZ_LGLV01000016.1, from coordinate 106,953 downwards.
AAGCGCCGGGGTGGGGTGATTTTTTGCTCACCTAACGATCACCCCACCCGCGCGTTCCGCGCGACCTCCCCCTCAAGGGGAGGTGGGAGACTGCCGCAACGCCTGTGCAACGAAGCTATCAAGGACGCCATCATGCCCAAACCCAACCCCCGTCACCCGCATTTCCCCATCCCCGGCGGCCCGGTGCTGCGTGCAAAGGGCTGGCGGCAGGAGGCTTTGTTGCGGCTTCTGGAAAACGTGCTCTCGGTCGGCGAAGACCCGGACAATCTGATCGTCTATGCCGCGCTCGGCAAGGCGGCGCGCAACTGGGCGTCTCACAGGGCGATCGTCAAGGCGCTTCTGGAGATGGATGAGGACCAGACGCTGGTGATCCAGTCGGGCAAGCCGGTGGGGCTGTTGAAGACCCATGCCAAGGCACCGCTGGTGATCATGGCCAATTGCAACATCGTCGGCCAATGGGCGAAGGCCGAGGTGTTCTACGAACTGGAGCGGCAGCGGCTGATTTGCTGGGGCGGGCTGACGGCTGGTGCCTGGCAATATATCGGCAGTCAGGGCGTCATCCAGGGCACCTACGAAATCTTCATGCGCATTGCCGAAAACCGCTTTGGCGGCGATCTGGCCGGACGGTTCATCCTGACGGCCGGGCTTGGCGGCATGGGCGGCGCACAGCCGCTGGCCGGCCGCATGGCGGGGGCGGCGATCCTCTGCATCGATATCGATCCGGAGCGCGCCGAAAAGCGCAAGGCGATTGGCTATCTTGAGCATGTGGCGCCGGACCTTGACACGGCGCTTGCCATGATCGATCAGGCAGTCAGGGAAAAGCGCGCCACCTCCATCGGGCTCGTCGGCAATGCTGCCGCACTCTATCCGGAAATTGCCAGGCGTGGCATCGTTCCGGATATTGTCACCGACCAGACCTCGGCCCATGATCTGGTCTATGGCTATGTGCCGAAGGGCATGAGCCTTGAGGAGGTCAAGCGCCTGCGCGTCGACGGGCAGGGGCAGCTGATGGCCGCCAGCCGCGCCTCGATCGTCGATCATGTCAGAGCCATGCTGGAGTTTCAGGCCAAGGGCTCGGAAGTCTTCGACAACGGCAACCTGATCCGCACGCAGGCGCGCGAGGGCGGCGTTGCCAATGCCTTCGATATCCGCATCTTCACCGAGGCCTATCTGCGGCCGCTGTTTGCCCGCGCCATCGGTCCCTTCCGCTGGATGGCGCTGTCGGGCGAGGAGAGCGATATCGCCCGTATCGATGATCTGCTGCTCACGATGTTCCCTGACAACAGGATCGTCACCAACTGGATCAAGCTCGCGCGCGAAAACGTGCCCTTCGAGGGGCTGCCCGCCCGTATTGCCTGGCTTGGCCATGGCGAACGGACGGAGCTGGCCGTCGCCGTCAACGCGCTGGTCGCCTCCGGCGAGCTCAAAGGCCCGATCGCCTTCTCCCGCGACCATCTCGACGCCGGCGCCATGGCGCATCCCAATATCATGACCGAGCGGATGAAGGACGGCTCCGACGCCATCGCCGACTGGCCGCTGCTCGACGCCATGCTGCTCTGCTCCTCCATGGCAGACCTCGTCGTCGTCCACTCCGGCGGCGGCGGTTATGCCGGCTATATGACCAGCTGCGGTGTGACCGTGGTCGCGGATGGGACGGAGGGCGGAGCGGAACGGCTCGGCCATGCGCTGACCAACGATACGTCGCTGGGGGTCATCCGCTATGCGGATGCCGGCTACGAGGAGTCGCTGGACGAGATCGGCAAGAAGGGGATTGGATACGTTGCGATTTGACGGGACTTGACCGCGGCCGGCCAAGACGTTTCATGGGCAAAACGCATCGGAGGAGGTCATCTCATTTGTCGTTCTTGCTGCAGGCTGACCCTTTTCCGCCGAACGATGTCTTGAATGCGCTGTGGGTGTCCGCTTGGGGAGCGGATGTCTTGCGGGATTTTTCCGGCATCCTGTCGCGCAGCCTTGCGCATGTCGGCGCCTATGACGGGGGCAGGTTGGTCGGCTTCGTCAACGTCGCCTGGGATGGCGGCGTTCATGCGTTCCTTCTCGACACCTGCGTCGATCCGCAATGGCGTAGGCAAGGTATCGCCACACGCCTTGTGAACGAGGCCGAGCGGCTTGCGCGTAATCGCGGAGCGCAATGGCTGCATGTTGACTATGAGCCGCATCTGGAAGGCTTTTATCGTGCCTGCGGCTTTCGTTCCACGCAGGCCGGATTGATCGATCTTCGGCGGTCCGCGGCTGTGCCAATCCGGTGAACAATTAAACATCGTCCACAATTGGTTTCGACCGCCGCGGTCCTCTTGACATTTGCTTTCGGCAGGATCATTTCCGCTTTGCAGGGCGATATTTTTTGCACTGCACACATCAACCGGAGTCATCAACCCAATGCCAAGCGACAGTAACAGTCGATTGCAAGTGCCGTCTGCGGCCTTCGTGGGGTGATCCGTTGGGTTGACCTGCCACGATCCGCTGCCGACGGCGGGAAGGCAAGTCAATGAACACCAAGTTTTTTTCGAACTGGGTCGGCCGCAAATCCGACGTCTACGATCCTCTCATCACTGTCGCCGAACGTGTCGAGCAGTTCAATCTCCTGAAAGCTGCTGATGCGGCGCGCGCGCTTGCGGCCTTGCCGCAGGAACAGGCTGTCGCCATTCTGGACCGGCCGGAGCTGCACCATGCCGCAGCCATTGTCGGACGCATGCCGGTCGAGATCGCCGGCCGGCTTCTGAACGCTGCCTCCAACGACCGGGTTGCCGACATCCTTCATGAAATGGAGGGGGACCGGCGCACGCTTGTTCTGGGGACGCTGGATGCCGATGCGCGGCTGGCGGTCCAGACGCTGATGGGCTATCCGCCGAAGACGGCCGGCAGCATCATGACGACGGAGTTCGTCAGCGTGCCATCCGGCTGGACCGTGGCGGAAACGTTGGATCACGTCCGCCGTGTCGAACGCTCGCGCGAAACGGTCTATGCCATCTATGTGCTCGATCCCGACAGCCAGGCGCTGGTGGGCCTCGTCACCCTGCGGCGGCTGATCACCGGCGAACCGGATGCGCCGATCCTCTCCGTCGCCCACAAGAGCGCGCCGGTGACGGTGGATCCGATGACCGGACAGGAAGACGTGGCACGGCTGATCAGCAAGCACGACCTTCTGGCGCTGCCGGTGGTCGATGACGCGCACCGGGTGCTCGGCATCGTCACCGTCGATGACGTCATTGACACCATGGTGGCAGAAACGACCGAGGACGTGCATCGTTTCGGCGGCATGGAGGCGCTTGGCAAGCCCTATATGAAGATCAGCTTTGCCGGCATGATCCGCAAGCGGGGCGGCTGGCTGGCTGCGCTTTTTCTCGGCGAAATGCTGACGGCGACGGCCATGCAGCATTTCGAGACGGAGCTGGAAAAGGCGATCGTCCTGACGCTGTTCATCCCGCTGATCATGAGCTCCGGCGGCAATTCCGGTTCGCAGGCAACCTCGCTGATCATTCGTGGACTGGCCCTCGGCGAGGTCCGGCTGCGCGACTGGTGGCGTGTGCTTCTGCGCGAAATTCCGACGGGGCTGACGCTGGGCGCCATTCTCGGCGTTATCGGCATCGCCCGGATCGTGGCCTGGCAATGGCTCGGCTTCTACGATTACGGGCCGCACTGGATGCTGGTGGCGCTGACGGTCGGCGTCGCATTGACGGGTATCGTCACCTTCGGCTCGGCAACGGGATCGATGTTGCCGTTCCTGTTGCAGCGTATCGGTTTCGACCCCGCCAGCGCGTCGGCACCGTTCGTTGCGACACTGGTCGATGTCACCGGTCTGGTGATCTATTTCAGCGTGGCGATCGTCATTCTGCACGGCACCTTGCTTTAGAGGCCGCCTTTCCATTCTGAATCGGAAAGTCTCTCGAACGCCTTGTTGCCGCTGGTCTTTCCGGGAAAAGCGGGCTCCACTTTTCCTGGAAAACATTAGACAACGGCTTCGCCGCCATCGACCACCAAAATCTGACCGGTCATATAGGATGACCGGTCGGAAACCAGAAACAGGATCGATTCCGCGATCTCATCGACGGTGGCCCAGCGGCCCATCGGCACCTTTTCCCGCACATAGGCCTCGATCGCTCCGCGCCCGCCCATCTGAGCGATGAAGGGGCTGTTGAAGGGGGTATCGACCCAGCCGGGGCACAGCGCGTTGACCCGGATGCCGAACTTTGCGTAGTCACCGGCCATCTGCCTGGTCATGGCGATGACGGCATGCTTGGTCGTCGTATAGGCGATCATCTCGCGGTCATAGAGCACACCGGAGGAGGAGGAGGTGTTGAGGATGACGCCGCGCCCTTGTGCCTTCATCGCCGGCATGACGAAGCGGGCGGCCATGAAATGGGCGCGCACGTTGAGGCTCCAGGAGCGATCGAACCCTTCCACCTCCACCTGCTCGAGATCGCCGGCGACCTGCGCGCCGGCGTGATTGTGCAGGATGTCGATCCGGCCGTGACGGGCAAGCACCGAAGCGATACCGGCTTCGAGCGAAATATCGTCGGTGACATCAAGGACGAGGCTTTCGGCGCTGCCGCCGGCATCGCGGATCAGCGCCACGGTTTCAGCGGCACCGTCGATGCTGCGGTCGGCGATGGCCACATGGGCACCTTCACGCGCCATGATAGCGGCGCCCGCCTGGCCGATGCCGGAGCCGGCGCCGGTCACGATGGCCACCCGGTCTTTCAGGATCATGGTCTACTCCCCGGCATGCGCTTTTGTTGTCTTGTCCCGCATCAGCACACGGGCAATCAGGATCATGAACAGCGAGGCGACCAGAACCATGGTGGCGATCGCATTGATTTCCGGCGTCACGCCACGGCGGATCGAGGCGAAGACGTAGATCGGCAGGGTCGTCTTCGAACCGGCGACGAAGAACGCAACGATGAAATCGTCGAACGAGAAGGTGAAGGCAAGCAGGAAGCCGGCGAGAACAGACGGCAGGATTTGTGGCAGGACGATCTGGCGGAAGGTGGTAAACGGTGTTGCATAGAGATCGCTGGAGGCCTCGACGATATCGCGGCCGAGGCTGGCGATGCGGGCCTTGACGATCATGGTGACCAGCGCCAGCGAAAACAGGCCGTGGGCCGCGATGATCGAGCCATAACCAAGGCCGAGTTGCGGCGGCTTGTCGCCGGGCCAGAGGCTGGCGAGCGCGGGGTTGAGGAAAGAGAACACCTCGACCAGTGCCACCAGCGTGGCGATGCCGATGACAACGCCGGGCACGACGATGGCGGCGGCAAACAGCCCGTCGAAGATGGCACGGCCCCGGGCGCTCAGGCGCTGCATGCCGAGTGCTGCCATGGTGCCGAAGACGGCGGCCAGCGTGGCACTGGTCAGCGCGATGATCAGGCTGTTCTGCAGGGCAGTGATCAGGAACGTGTTGCTGAGCGCCCTGCCGTACCACATGGTCGAGAAGCCGGTGAACTCGCTGGCGTTGCGTCCCGCGTTGAACGAGAACAGCACGACCAGCGCGATCGGTGCGTAGAGGAACAGGTAGACGAAGGTGACAAGCGCGCGCATCAGACGAGATCCACCTGTCTGGAGCCGGAAACCTTCCAGGCGATGCGCATGGCGACGCTGAGCACGATGACCACCACGACCACCAGTGTCACGGCGATCGCCGAGCCGAACGGCCAGTTGCGCGATTGCAGGAAGAGATCGACCAGCGCATTGCCGATGAAGAACACCTTGCCGCCGCCGAGCAGCTGCGGGATCAGATATTCGCCGAGTAGAAGGATGGTGACCAGCGCCACGCCGGTCATCACACCCGGAAGCGAGAGCGGCAGGGTAATGCCGAAGAAGGTCGAGACCGGCTTGGCGCCGAGATCGGCGGAGGCTTCGAGCAGGCGGCGATCGAGCTTTTCGAGGCTGACATAGATCGGCATGATCATCAGCGGCAGGTAGCCATAGACGATGCCGAGCAGCACCGCGCCGGGCGTGTTCAAAAGCCGCACATTTTCGATGCCGATCATGCCGAGTAGATTGGGGATGCCGCGTGAGCCCAGAATGTACATCCAGGCGTAGGTGCGCACCAGAAGGCTGGTCCAGAAGGGCACGACGACGAGCGAGACGAGCACCAGCCGGTATTTGGGATTGGATTTGACCGCGAGGTAATAGGCGACCGGATAGGCAACGATCAGGCAGAGGAAGGCGCCGATGGGCGCGATCATCATAGTGTTCCAGAAGGCGGCCGCCCGCGACGGCAGGTTGGCGAACTGCGCGAAGGTGAAGGCGGCCTGATAACCACCTTCCGGTGCGCGTTCGCCGAAGGAAAACACCACCATGGCCATGAACGGCAGGACAAGGAAAACGAACAGCCACAGCCCGGCCGGTGCCACAAGCGCGGCGGTGACCAGTTGCCGTTTTCTGTCTGGAGTGATGGGCATAAGGGTGGTCCTATTTTGCACTTCGTGTTTGGGGCTTGGCCCCTCACCCTAGCCCTCTCCCCGCTTGCGGGGAGAGGGGACTATCGAGTTTCAGCGGTTATATCGGCAAACCGGGGGAGCGAGAGCGTGCCGCATGTCCCTTCTCCCCGTTCACGGGGAGAAGGTGGCCGGCAGGCCGGATGAGGGGCTTTACCCTCAAGCCGACTTGAACCGCGCCATCAGTTCCGCACGGGCCGGGTCCGTCAGCGTCACGGCTGCGCCGAATTCGAGCTTGGTGAGCGACGCCTCGTCCGGATAGACGATCTTGTTCGACGTGACGTCGGCCGGCAGTAACGCCAGAACACGGCTGTCCGTCGTCGGGGCGCCATTGGCGATGTGTTCCTTGACGGCGTTTTCGGGCGTCATCAGGTAGTTGAGCAGCGCGTAGCCGGCCGGCTTGTTGGCAGCACTCTTCGGGATAGCGTAGAAATCGGTCCAGATCTCGCCGCCATCGGTGCCGAGGATATAGGCGATCTCAGGCATGTCACGGTTGAGCTGCGCGCCGTCATTGGTCCAGCACATGGTCATCCAGGCGTCGGTGGCGCGCATGCCCGGCTGGTAGTCGCTGTTGATGCCGTAGAGATGCGGCTTGACCTTGATCAGCAGTTCCTCGGCCTTGGCGAGCTCTTCCGGCTTGATCGAATTGAAGGAATAGCCGAGCGAGACGAGGGCGCTGCCGATGGTGGTCAGCTGGTAATCGTGGACCATGGCGCGACCGTCGGCCTCGGTCATGGCGACCTCGAAGAAGTCCTTCCAAGAGGTGATCTTGGTTTTGATCTTGGAGGTGTTGACGGCCATGCCGGTCGTGCCCCAGTTCTTCGGCAGGGCATAGGTGGTGCCGTCGATGGCACCTTCGGAGGTGAAGCGCGCCGATTCCGTGGCTTGCGAGAACGCGGGAACCTTCGCCATATCGAGCGGGTCGATCAGGCCGAGCTTCACATAGGTGGAGATCGTGTAGTTGGTCGGGACGAACAGGTCCCAGCCGGTGCCGCCGGCCTGGAGCTTGGCCAGCATTTCCTCGTTCGAGCCGAAGACGTTGACCTCGACGGCCACGCCGGTCGCGGCGGTGAACGCCTCGAAGGTGGCCGGGTCATGGTAGTTCGGCCAGGTGGCGAGCGACATGGTGGTGCCGAGGTCCTCGGCATAGGCGGTGGAATTGAACAGGCCCGGCTGGCGGGCGAGAACGGCGGCGGCAAGGCCAAGGCCGGTGACGCCGAGGAAATGGCGGCGGGTAACCGAGCCACGCTTCAGGCGCATCCATTCGTCGGTGAGGTTTTCGGCCGAAATCGGGGCATTTTCTCTGTACCACTTTGTCATGACTCTGTTCCCTTTTTTGTCTTGACGTGTACGGCCTTGTCCTCAGGCCGGAAAAACATGCACTTTGCCGGGATCGAAAGTGAGCGCGACCCGTTCGCCCGGTTCGACGAGGTCGCTTTCCTGCACGCTGCGCCGATCGGCGGTGACGAGGAAATCGCCAAGGCCATCGACGCTGATCTGGTATTCGGCGGTGGAGCCGAGGAAGATGCGGTGGGTGACGGTGCCGATGAGCTGGCCGCTGCCGGCGGACTGGCGGACGAGTTCGATCGCTTCAGGCCGCAATGCGACGGTTGCCGGGCCGGGCTTGAGGCCGGTTTTCCCTGGTACGGCGAGCGCCATGCCGTTGGACAGCCGCAAGGTCGCGCCGCCGGCTTCCACCGTTGCCGCGATGCGGTTGGTCTTGCCGACGAAATCGGCGACGAAGAGATCGGCGGGCCTGTCGTAGATTTCCTGCGGCTTGGCCATCTGGACGATCCGGCCGGCATTCATCACGCAGACCATGTCGCTCATCGACAGCGCCTCTTCCTGATCGTGGGTGACGAGCACGAAGGTGATGCCGAGTTCGCGCTGCAGCGTCTGCAATTCGATCTGCATGGCGGTGCGCAGCTTCTTGTCGAGGGCGGCGAGCGGCTCGTCGAGCAAAAGCACCGAGGGCTTGTTGACGATGGCGCGGGCGAGCGCCACGCGCTGCTGCTGGCCGCCGGACATTTCGTGGATGCGGCGCTTCTCGAAACCGCCGAGCCGGACCATCTCCAGCGCCTGGCGGGCGCGGGCGGAAATTTCGGCCGCGGCCAGTTTCGGCCGGGCCTGCTTCAGGCCGTAGGCGACGTTCTGTTCGACATCGAAATGGGGGAAGAGCGCGTAGTGCTGGAAGACCATGTTGACCGGGCGGCGATAGGGCGGCACGCCGTTCATCTCATGACCGTCGATCAGCACCGTGCCTTCGCTCGGCTGCTCGAAGCCGCCGATCATCCGCAGGCACGTGGTCTTGCCGCAACCGGACGGCCCGAGCAGCGCCACGAAGGCGCCCTTCGGCACGGCAAGGTTGATGTCCGAAACGGCCGTCACGCTGCCATAGCGCTTAATGACCGAACGGAACTCGATGTCGTTCGTTGGAGCGGCTGTCACGTCTCAATTCCCCGCGGTTGTTTTTCAGAAAACCGGGCGGCCTTGCGACTGTCCTGTTTCCCACCGTCTGACCAGCAGCCTATTCAAACCGGCCGTTGGCGGTATATACCCCGAAAGAGGTATTTCAAGCCAATCAATGCTGTGGAAGGTGTATACCCCGAAGGCAATTGCCGTTCTTTTTTGCAGGGCTGGACGTGACGTATGGGCATTGATCTGGAAGCATTGTTCAAGACGCTCGGGCCGATGATCGGCGGAGCGTCCACCGGGGACGACGAGGCGGGCGGTGTTTTCTGCTCGCTGATGCGGTCGCTGGTCAGCTTCGACTATGCCGTCATCTTCGCCTATCGCGAAAAGGAACGGCCGCTTGACCTCTACAGCACATTCACGCCGGAAGAGCATGTCATCTTCGTCAGCCTGTATCAGGCTGGTCCATTCCTGCTCGATCCGTTCTATCACGCGGCCCGTGAGCCGAGGCCCGGTGTCTGGCGTATGCGCGAGCTTGCGCCTGACCGCTTCTTTTCCAGCGAGTATTTTCGCAGCTACTATACGCAGACGGGGCTGGCGGAAGAGATCGGATTCTTCGTCGCACTGGAGGAGGGCATCACCGTCGTCCTGTCGCTGATGCGGCGGGAACGGTCCGGTGCCTTTACGGCGGCCGAATTCTCGCTTTTGAAAAAGGCCGAACCGGTGGTGGCTGGTCTGGTTCGCCATGCCTGGCCTGATCTGAACCGGCGCTTCGATGCGGCGCTGGCCAAGAGGGAGAGAGGCGGGCGCAAGTCCGCCCATCCGGCGGCGGACCGGGTGTGGCGCAATCTCAATCTGACGGAAAGGGAAGCCTCGATCGTCGAACTGGTCCTGCAGGGCCATTCGTCGGAATCGATTGGTTTGCGGCTGGGCATCTCCACCGGCACGGTGAAGGTTCACCGGCGCAACGTCTATCGCAAGCTCGGCATTTCCTCGCAGACGCAGCTGCTCTCGATCTATCTGAAAAATCTCGGGCAATAGGGATAGGTGCGGCATCGTCTAGCGATGCCGCACCCGCTGATCGATCAGGCGTTGACGAGAGCCAGCTGCGCCCGTGCAGACAGGATCTGCGAGCAGGCATTGGCCGCTTCAACGCCCTTGACGACGAAATGGTCGGTAAAGAAGCGGATGTGCTGTTCTGATTCCTGGAAGTGATGCGGTGTCAGCACGGTCGACAGAACCGGGATGCCGGTATCGAGCTGGACGCGCATCATGCCCTCAAGCACGGTACCGGCAACGAAATCATGGCGGTAGATGCCGCCATCGACGACGAAGGCAGAGCCGATGATGGCCGAGAAGCGGCCGGTTCTGGCAAGCGTCTGCGCGTGCAGCGGGATTTCCAGTGCGCCGGGCACATCGAAGATCTCGACGTCCGATGCGTTGCCGCCGAGCTTTTGCCATTGCGCGACAAAGGAGTTGACGCATTGATCGACGATATCGGCGTGCCAGCGGGCACGGATGATGGCGATTTTCTGGGTGGGGTGGGAAGCGAGTGTCATTCAGTCTGGCCTTTCAAGGTTGCCATTTTTCAATGATCCCCTTGGGCGAACACGCAGGCATGGCGACCCCTTGAAGGGCGGTCTCCCGGTCTGCTTGCTCTCTTTCATCCGGACTTTAACCGTCGGCTCCGGAATTCAACCGGATCTGCTGACCTTCATACCCTTATGCGGACATAGGAGTAAGAAGCGCTCGCGGGCTCCGGGAATTGCTTCCCGTTACCGCCGGTGGGGAGTTTCACCCCGCCCTGAGAACGTGCAGGACCGACTATAGAGATTGGACGCAAGGCGTCAAACGTTCGAAGCGACGTGTGCAAGGAAAAAGGCGACAGATTTTTCCAATCAATCCGCCGCCTGAAACATATTTTTCCGGAATGCCCTTGGCTATTCGCGGATGATCAGAAGATCGCTTGCGGTGAAGCGCAGCGTCGTGACTTCGCCGACCGCCGGCGGGCTGAGGCCCGGTGCGTTGAACATGTCGAAGGAGATGACGGCATCGCCGACCTTCATGCGTGTGCGGATGACCGAGCCGAGGAAGTTGCTGGAGGCGACTTCGCCGGTCAGCGCGGTGTCGCCCTTGGCCCCTTCGGCGATCGAGCCAGCTTCGGGACGCAGGGCGAGCGAGACCGTTTCGCCGGCTTTGACCGCGCCAAGCGGTTCGCGCAGTGTGATGCCCTGATCGCCGATGCTGATCCTGTTGGTCGCGGGATCGACGACCTTGGCCTCGATCAGGTTCAGCGTGCCGACGAAGGAGGCGACGAAGCGGGTCGCCGGCTTGTTGTAGATGTCGAACGGCGTGCCGATCTGATCGGCGCGGCCGCCGTTCATGACGACGATGCGGTCGGAGATCGACAGGGCTTCTTCCTGATCGTGGGTGACGAAGACGGTGGTGATGCCGAGCTGCTGCTGGATCATCCGGATTTCTTCGCGCAGCGAAACGCGGATCTTGGCGTCGAGGGCCGAAAGCGGCTCGTCGAGCAGGAGGACCTGCGGCTTCGGCGCAAGGGCGCGCGCCAGCGCCACGCGCTGCTGCTGGCCGCCGGACATCTGGTAGGGGTAGCGGTCGGCGAGGTGGTCGAGATGGATGAGGCCGAGCATTTCCTTGACGCGCGCGTCGACCGCCGATTTCTCCATGCCGGCGATCTTCAGGCCGAAGGCGACGTTGTCGTGCACCGTCATGTTGGGAAAGAGGGCATAGGCCTGGAAGACCATGCCGATATTGCGCTGGTTCGGCTTCAGCTGGTTCTGGTTGCGGCCGTTGATGACGACCGTTCCTGCCGACGGCGTTTCGAAGCCCGCGATCATTCGCAGAATTGTCGTCTTGCCGCAGCCCGATGGCCCGAGAAAGGAGACGAATTCGCCCTTTTCAATGGTCATGTTGAAATCCTTGACCACCTGGACGGGGCCAAAGCTCTTCTGAATGCCGGCGAGTTCGAGAAAGGACATGGACGTTCAATACCTCAGGGCTTGGAAGGAGCCGATTTGCTGAAACGGGAGACGAGCTGCAGAAGCGCCATGCATCCCCAGGTGATGGCAAACGCGATGATCGCGAGCGCCGGCGGCTCATAGGCGCGGTTGGCGCCGATCAGCTGCAGATAGGGACCGAAGGCCGGGCGGTTGAGCAGCGACGGCATGGTGAACTCGCCGATGACGATGGCAAAAGTGATGAACGCGCCGGACAACACGCCGCTCATGACATTGGGGAAAATGCATTTGAACATGATGGTCGGCCAGGAGGCGCCGAGGCTCTGGGCCGCTTCTGTCAAGGTGCCGACGTCTATGGTGCGCATGGCGGTATCCACGGATCGATACATATAGGGCAGCGACAGTGTCATGAACGAGAACATCAGAAGGACATCGGTTCCCCGGGTGGAGCCGGTGAACGGGATGTACGACGATGAATTGTAGAGCCGCAGGTATCCGAAGACAATGACGATGGCCGGGATGACCAGCGGCATCAGCGTGATGAACTCGACCACCGGCCGCATCTGCGGCAGGCGCAGGCGCACCCAGTAGGCTGTCGGCACGACGAGCAGGACACCGAAAACGATGGTCAGGATGGCCATCATGATCGAGTAGCTGAAGGAATCGCGAAACTGGATGTCCGAGAACACCGAGCGATAGGCATCGAAGGAATATTCGCCGCGGCGCATGCGCAGCGAGAATTCGAATGTCGCGATCAGCGGCACGATGAAATAGGAGGCGCCGAAAAGGACTGCGATCCAGGCGCCGATTTTCTGTGTCTTCATTTCTGCCACCGTTCGGCGCGCATGCGGAGCCAGATGTAGATGAGGTTGGAAATGCCGGTGATGACGATCATGCCGAGCGCCAGTGCGTAGCCGAGGTTCGGATTGTGCAGAACGTCGCCGCGGATCTGCGCGTAAAGCTGGATCGGCACGATGTTGAAGGTCGAGCCGGTCAGCGAATAGGCGGTCGCGATGGCGCCGAAAGCGTTGGCAAACAGAAGCAGCGTGGTGCCCAGGATGCTGGGAAACAGCAGCGGCAGCGCGACCTTGGTCCAGTATTGCGTATTGGTGGCGCCGAGAATCTCGGCCGCTTCACGCCATTCCTTCTTCAGGCCATCCAGCGCCGGCGTGATGATCAGCACCATCAGCGGAATCTGGAAGTACATATAGGTGAGCGTCAGGCCGACGAAGCTGAGCAGATTGAAGCCGGAGGCATAGAGGTTGATGCCGAACCAGTCGCGCAGCAGCATCGTCACCAGACCGGTGCGGCCAAGGGTGGCAAGGAACGCGAAGGCAAGGGGCACGCCGGCGAAATTGGAGGCGACGCCGGAAAAGGTCAGAAGCGACGAGCGGATCCAGGAGGGCAGTCCGCCGAGCACCACGGCCCAGGCCAGGAAAAAGCCGATGAACGCGCCGCCGATCGAGGATGCGAGGCTGATTTTGATGGAAATCCAGTAGGACGCAAGGATCTTGTCGGTGAACAGGCCGGCGACGTTGTCGAAGGTGAATTCGCCCGCCGGATTCACGAATGCGCCGGTCACGAGATAAAGCGTCGGAGCGATCAAGAACATGACTGCGAAAATCAGGAACGGCGTGATGCCGAGCCAATCGATGGCCGTCTTCTTCAAATCAATGGCCTGTTTAGCGCTCATCCGGAAACCGTTATATCAAAATTGAAAAATAGCCTTCCCGCGCGGTCGCGGGAAGGCCTTATTGCGACAGTCTTACTGTACGTTGGCGCCAACGACGGTATCCCAGCCCTTGGTGATGACTTCCTTGTAGGCTTCCTGCTGTTCGAGCGTCGGGAACACGGCCTTTTCATAGGCAGCGGCCGGCGGCAGCTTGTCGAGCAGGTCCTGCGGGATCTTGCCGTTCTTGGCGAGATCGTTGAAGCGGATCGGGTGGCAATAGCCCTTCAGCCAGCCGAGCTGACCTTCGTCGGAATACAGGTATTCCATCCAGAGCTTGGCGGCGTTCGGGTGCGGCGCATAGGCCGAGATCGCCTGAACGTAGACGCCGGCGACAACGCCCGTTTCCGGGATGACAACGTCGACCGGCGGGTTGCCGGCCAGCGTGTCGCGGTCGGACAGGGCGTTGTAATCCCAGCGCAGGATGATCGGGGTCGTGCCCTGGGCGAGCGGAGCGGACTTGCCGATGACCGGTACGAAATTGCCCTTGGCGTTCAGTTCCTTGAAGAAGGCAAGGCCAGCTTCGCCGGATTTGGCAACATCGCCACCAGCGCCCGAAAGGCCGGCTGCGAAAACGCCGGAGATGGCCTGGTTTGCCGTGCGCGGATCACCGGCAAGAGCAACCATGTTGGCGAATTCCGGCTTCAGCAGATCGGCCCAATCCTTCGGGCTTTCCTTGACCAGGTCCTTGTTCACTTCGAAGGCCATGACGCCGTAATAGTCGCCGTACCAGTAGCCTTCGGCATCCTTGGCCGTGTCGGGGATCGAATCCCAGGTGGAGACCTTGTAGGGCTGGATCAGGCCATCGGCCTTGGCGGACGGGCCGAAGGAGAGGCCGACGTCGATGACGTCAGGAGCCTGGTCGCCCTTGTTGTCCTTGTTGGCCTTGATGGCTTCGATTTCGTCGCCCGAACCGGCATCGGGGTTCAGTTCGTTGATGGTCAGACCATACTTGGCCTTGAAGCCTTCGATGACGCCGCCGTAGCCGCACCAGTCGTGGGGCAGGGCGATCGTCGTCAGGGTGCCTTCGGCCTTGGCAGCGGCAATCAGTTCGGCGCTCGGCTCGGCGGCGGCGATGGCGGTCGATGCCATGACCATGGCGGTCGAAAGCGAAAGCAGGCGGCGCATATGTGAAATCACTGGTCTTCTCCTTTTGGTTTAATCAGGCAACTTCGATGAAGCTGATACTGGGGTCCGATGAAGCTTATGTGACAGGTGTTGTCCTCTTTACGACCTGACGTTCGCTGGCGGAACACCTTCATTTTATTTTCAAAATTTACATCCGCCCGGGTGCAGGCGGTCCTGTTGCTGCTCTCGAATTGCGGTTCGCGACACCCCGCGCCGGGCGATGCCGGCGCCGCGTTCCGTACCTCTTGCTCCTCCTAAAGCGGCTTTCGAAAAAGCCTCGTTGAATCGAACAGGCCTTCGAGCATTTTCATGCGGTCATGCGTCTCGTTCCAGATGGAGCTCTGCACGGCTTCGATCAGCGCTTCGACGGCAAACAGGATGACGACCGAACTGTCCCAGGCCGAAGGCGCCTCGATCTGGATGCGGAACACGCGCCGCGCCGATTTGGCGACGGGGGAACTCCACTGGTCGGTGAACAGGATGATTTCGACGCCGCGTTCGCGGGCGATCTTCGCCAGCGTCTCCATCTCCTGCTCGTAGCGGCGGATATCGAACATGATCAGGACGTCGCCCTTCTTCATGTCGAGCACGTAATGCGGCCAGGAGCTGGAATTGGAGGCGATCTGGGTGACGCCGGAGCGGATGACCTGGAGATGGGTGAAGAAGTAATCGGCCAATGCCCGGGTGATGCGGCCGCCGACGAGATAGACGTTGCGCTTGCGGTCGGCGATCATCGCCGCCGCGCCATCGAATTCCGCCGTCTCCAGCTGGGCGAGGGTGGCGCGCATGTTGTTCATCATCGCATCGGCGAAGCGGTTGAGGATATGCGTGCCCGGCGCGTTCGCCGCCCAGCGGTCGTGCTTGCTGATCGGGTTAGAGATCGTCGCTTCGAGTTCCTGGTGCAGGCGCTGCTGAAAATCGGGAAAGCCGCGAAAGCCGATCTTCTGCACCATGCGGGCGACCGTCGGAGTCGATACGCCGGCGTTCTCGGCGACAGTCGTGATGCTGCCGAGTCCGGAAACCGGGTAATTGTCGAGAAGCGTCGCGGCCAACTGCTTTTCCGCACGCGTGAGCACGGCAAAGTGGGCATTGATCACATCCGACACCGTCATGGCGTCTGCGGTGTTTGTCAAATTTGGTCCCCTGGGCCGGTCTTTGCCAGCTTTGTGACAGAGTAAACATCGCTGTCACAATTCGAGTCAATCAGTTTTTTGAAGAGATCGTTTCAGATTCCGGTTGACACGGGTCAAAACGTGAAGAATTCTTTTCAGTATCGAACGATGACGATTGCCTCAACGGTATGCGCTTGTCGTCCGTGTCTTGCTGCCACGTCCGGTTTCAGAGGCTTCACCGGCCTTTTGCGATCCGGTGGGGTGCCAGGCAGAAAACCGGAAGGGGACCGGAGTTGACTGGACTTTTGACAGAGGCGGATGGTTCGCCCGTAGCAGTGGAAAACCCGGATGCGCTGAGCCCGGTGCTGCTGATCTGCGAGCATGCGTCGCGCCGCCTGCCTGAAAAAATGGGTTCGCTCGGTCTGTCCGCCGATGCGCTTGAAAGCCATATCGCATGGGATCCCGGTGCGCTTGCCGTGTCGCAGCTGCTTGTCAAAAGCCTCGATGCGGCTTTGATTTACCAGCGCTTTTCCCGATTGATCTATGACTGCAATCGCCCACCGGAAGCGGAAGCGGCAATGCCGCCCGTCAGCGAAATTTTCGAAATACCCGGCAATGCGGCCATTCCCGCGGCCGAACGCCTGGCCCGGACGGCGGCGCTCTATGTGCCCTTCCGCGACAGCCTTTCCGGCTTCATTGCCGCGCGCAAGGCAGGCGGCCGTCTTCCGGTGCTTGTCACGATGCACACATTCACGCCGGTCTATCACGGCAAGACGCGCGACGTCGAAGTCGGCATCCTGCACGACGAGGACAGCCGGCTGGCGGATGCGATGCTGGCTACGGCGGGGACGTCGCCCCGTTTTGCCGTCCGCAGGAACGAGCCCTATGGACCGTCCGACGGCGTCACGCATACTCTGATCGAGCATGGCCTGAAGAATGGCCTGCTCAACGTCATGATCGAGATCCGCAACGATCTCGTTTCGAATGAAATCGGTCAAAAGGTCATGGCCGATTATCTGACAGGCCTGTTGGGCGAAAGCCTGGTCGCACTGTCGCAATAAAAAGACCTGGGGAGCGGCATGTCCGCGGAGTGTTGCGCAAGAACCGGCACAAGATCGGTCTGGCCGCAACGGTATGGGCGAGCTTTGCCTTTCGATGGGATTTCCCTCGGGAGCGAAGTCCGGATTCAATCTTTGAACAGGAGAGAAGGGCTATGGACAACTCATCTTCGGGCGTCAGCTATAAAAAAGCTGACGCCGGCTATTTCGAAAAGCGCGGTCTTTCGCGTTATGCCGGGGTCTGGTCGCTATGGGCGCTCGGCGTCGGCGCCGTCATCTCGGGGCATTTCTCGGGATGGAATTTTGGTTTCTCGACCGGCGGCTGGGGTGGCATGCTGGTGGCGGGAATCATCATCGCCATCATGTATCTGGGGCTGACCTTCTCGATTGCCGAGATGAGCCCGGCGCTGCCGCATACCGGGGCGGCCTATTCGTTTGCCCGCACGGCAATGGGCCCGTGGGGCGGCTTCATCACCGGCCTTTGCGAAAATGTGGAATATGTGCTCACGCCGGCGGTCGTGGTCACCTTCATTACCGCCTATGTCAATTCGATCCTCGGTCTCGATCCGGCCTATTCGCCGCTCATATGGATCGCCTTTTACTGCGTCTTCCTCGCGCTGAACGTGTTCGGCCTGGAACTGTCGTTCAAGGTGACATTGGTGATCACGCTGATTTCGCTCGGCGTTCTCGTCTTCTTCTGGATCAGCGCCATCCCCAATATCGACTTTTCGCGGTGGGCGCTGAATATCGGCGTCGGTCCGGACGGTGCGGCTGTCGAACTTCCGGAAGGAAACGGTTCCTGGTTCCCCTTCGGCTTCTCCGGCATTCTTGCTACCCTGCCTTTCGCCGTCTGGCTGTTTCTTGCCATCGAGCAATTGCCGCTTGCGGCTGAAGAATCGGTGGATCCGAAGCGCGATATGCCGAAAGGCATCATTCTCGGCATGGTCACGCTGATGGTATCGGCTTTCATGATCGTGCTGCTCAATCCTGCCCTGCCGGGCGTCGGTGCCTTCCACCTCAGCTCCGCGCTTGAGCCGCTTCTCGATGGGTTCAAGTCGATCTATGGCGATGGCGGTGTCGTTCTTCTCGGACTGGTCGCACTGACCGGGCTGATCGCCAGCTTCCACACCATCCTTTATGCGCAGGGCCGGCAGGTGTATTCGCTGTCGCGCGCCGGCTATTTCCCGACCATTCTTTCGATCACGCATCCGAAATTCAGAACACCCTATGTTGCGATGCTGGCCGGTGCGGCGGTTGGTCTTGCGGTCATGCTGACAATCTGGTTTGCGCTCGGCGCCGAACAGGGCGGCAGCATCATCGGCAGCGTGCTGCTCAACATGGCCGTCTTCGGTGCGATGTTCTCCTACATCATGCAGGCGATTTCCTTCATTCTGTTGCGCCGGAACCTGCCGGACATCGAGCGGCCGTTCCGCTCGCCGCTTGGCGTGCCCGGAGCCGTGTTGACCATCATCATCGCGGTGGTGACGTTGCTCTACCAGATTCAGGACCCGAACTTTACCAAGGGTGTGGTCTGGGTTGCTCTGTGGTTTGCCGTCGCCATCGCCTATTTCGGGCTTGTCGGCCGCCATCGTCTCATCCTGTCTCCGGAAGAAGAGTTCGCGATGGAGCACAAGGAAAAGGCAGCTGCCGTCGCGGCGGCCGTCTGATCATCAACGGATCCGGCCGCGCACGGGGCCGGATCCTTTTCCATGAAGATTGAAGATTAAAAAATCCGAGGCGGACCAGCATGAACTACACACTCGAAGATCTGAGAAAAGATGTCGCCGAAGGCCGCATCGATACGGTCCTGGCCTGCCAGGTCGATATGCAGGGCCGCCTGATGGGCAAGCGTTTTCACGCGCAGTTTTTCGTCGACAGCGCCTGGGAGGAGACCCATAGCTGCAACTATCTGCTGGCCACCGACATGGAGATGGACACGGTCTCCGGATACAAATCGACCAGCTGGGAAGCCGGCTACGGCGACTATACGATGAAGCCCGACCTTTCGACGCTTCGCCGCATTCCCTGGCTCGAGGGCACGGCGCTGGTTCTCTGCGACATGCTCGACCATCATACCCACAAGGAAGTGCCGCACTCGCCGCGCGCCATCCTGAAAAAGCAGGTCGCCCGGCTGGAGGCGATGGGGCTGAAGGCCTTCATGGCGACCGAGCTCGAATTCTTCCTGTTCGACCAGAGCTACGATGATGCGCGCGAAAGCGGATACCGCGACCTGAAGCTCGTCAGCGGCTATAACGAGGATTACCACATCTTCCAGACCACCAAGGAAGAAGACGTGATGCGGGCAATCCGCAACGGCCTGCAGGGGGCTGGCATCCCGGTGGAAAACACCAAGGGCGAGGCCTCTGCCGGACAGGAAGAGGTCAACGTGCGCTATGCCGACGCGCTGACCATGGCCGACCGGCACGCGATCATCAAGAACGGCTGCAAGGAAATCGCCTGGTCGCGCGGCAAGGCAATCACGTTCCTCGCCAAGTGGAACTACGACGCGGCCGGTTCGTCGTCGCATATCCATCAGTCGCTCTGGAGCGTTGACGGCAAGACCCCGAAATTCTTCGACAAGGACGCTGAATACGGCATGTCGGAGCTGATGCGGCATTACGTGGCCGGCCTTTTGGCCCATGCCGGCGAGATCACCTATTTCCTCGCGCCCTATATCAATTCCTACAAACGCTTCGTGGCCGGCACCTTCGCGCCGACCAAGGCGATCTGGAGCAAGGACAACCGCACCGCCGGCTACCGCCTGTGCGGCGAGGGCAGCAAGGCGATCCGCATCGAATGCCGCGTCGGTGGCTCCGATCTCAATCCCTATCTCGCAATGGCAGCGCTGATCGCTGCCGGTATTGCCGGTATCGAGGGCAAGCTGGAACTGGAAGCCCCGTTCGTCGGCGACGCCTATGGCGGCAAGAACATCCGCGAGATCCCGCGCACGCTACGCGATGCTACCGCGGCATTGAGAGGGTCGAAGATGCTCATCGACGCTTTCGGGGAGGATGTGATCGAGCATTATACCCGTGCTGCCGAATGGGAGCAGGAGGAATACGATCGCCGCATCACGGATTGGGAGGTGGCAAGGGGATTTGAGCGGGCGTGAGATAATCACAACATGTTGCGATTAATTTGACGGTGTTGTCTTCGCATGAGATACTGATGCCGACCCAAGGAGGGCGGTTTGAATGTCTGGCATCGACACGAAATGGTTTCATCATCAGCTTGACCTGCGCAACCAGTCGGTACGGGGGCTTGCGCGCTTTCTGGATGTTGATGCGAGCGCCGTCTCCCGCATGCTGAAAGGCGAACGAAAGATGAGCGCGGAAGAACAGGATAAGGTTGCTGCTTTTCTGGGGGTCGAACTTGAAGAGGTGGCTTCACGACGCCGTGGTGAAACACACGGTTTTGCGGAAGGAAAACAGGAGGCATATGTGCCAGAAGATGTTTCGTTGGCGGCTGAGCCGCCGATGAAAATGTTTACTGAGGATGACGTCATCTACAAGGACGGCAAGCGCTGGATGGAGAAGGCCGATGGCCGACTGGTTGAGCTTCACCCGATTTTCGGCTGCATGGCGGGCACGATGACCATACCGGACGATTTGGATTTGACTGCGCCGATTGATGTCGAGTGGAGCGACAAACTGTATAATGAGTGAAGGCTTTCTACTCGATACCTGCGCGGTCATCTGGACGGCCAACAGGAAACTGATGTCGCAGTCATCTATGGATGCCTTTGAAGTCCTTTCGGTTGGAGGCGGCGTTCTCGCTGTGTCGGCCATGTCTGCGTGGGAAATTGGTATGTTGATATCACGCGGGAGGCTGCCGGCTACGAAAGATGCACTGGTTTGGTTCGAAGATTTCGTAACGGCCAGCAATGTCGTGGTCCTTGCTGCTACACCTGCCGTATTGATTGCCGCAGCCTGCCTTCCCGAGCCGTTGCACCGGGCCCCAATGGATCGCATCATCATTGCGACCGCCCGGGAACACGATCTGACCATCATAACCCGTGACCGTGCGATCCTTGCCTATGGCGCCGCCGGTCACGTCAAGACACTTGCCTGCTAGGCCTTTGGAGTAAAACGGAATGACCATGATCCAATGCATTTCTCCGGTGAACGGGGAAGTTTACGCGGAGCGTCCCGCAGTTGATGCAGCCACGGCTTCCGCCGCCGTCGCCCGTGCCCGTGCGGCGCAGAAGGGCTGGGCGAAGCTTGCCATCGAAGACCGCGTCAAGCTGGTGATGGCGGGTGTCGCGCGCCTCAACGAGATGGTCGATGAGGTCGTGCCGGAGCTGGCCTGGCAGATGGGGCGCCCCATCCGTTACGGCGGTGAGTTCCGCGGTTTCAACGAACGCTCCAACTATGTGGCGGCGATTGCCGCCGATGCGCTGGCGCCGATCATCGTCGAAGACAGCGCCAGTTTCGAACGCCGTATCGAGCGTGTTGCCCATGGCGTCGTCTTCGTCATCGCGCCCTGGAACTACCCCTATATGACGGCGATCAATACGGTCGCGCCGGCGCTGATGGCGGGCAATGCCGTCATCCTCAAGCATGCCAGCCAGACGATCCTCGTCGGCGAGCGCATGGTGCGCGCCTTCGTCGAGGCCGGCGTGCCGGAAGACGTGTTCCAGAACATCTTCCTCGATCATGGCACGACCTCGGCGCTGATCGCGGCCAAGAGCTTCGATTTCGTCAATTTCACCGGCTCCGTCGAAGGCGGCCGGTCGATCGAGCGGGCTGCTGCCGGCACCTTCACCGGGCTTGGCCTTGAACTCGGAGGCAAGGATCCGGGCTATGTCATGGAAGACGCCGATCTCGATGCCGCCGTCGACACGCTGATGGATGGCGCGATGTTCAATTCCGGGCAGTGCTGCTGCGGCATCGAGCGTATCTATGTCAACGAGAATCTCTACGACGATTTCGTCGAGAAGGCCGTCGCTTTCGCCTCCGCCTACAAGCTCGGCAATCCGCTGGAGCAGGAAACCTCGCTCGGCCCGATGGCGCACAAGCGTTTTGCCGCCGAAGTGCGCGCGCAGACCGCTGAGGCCGTTGCCAAGGGGGCGAGGGCGCTGGTCGATCCGAAGCTGTTTCCGGCCGATGACGGCGGCGCCTATCTTGCTCCGCAGGTCCTCGTTGATGTCGATCACTCCATGAAGGTCATGACGGAAGAAAGCTTCGGCCCGGTCGTCGGCATCATGAAGGTCAAGAACGACGCGGAAGCATTGGCCTTGATGAACGATTGCAAATACGGCCTGACCACCTCGCTGTGGACCAAGGATGCCGAACGCGCCGCCCGGATCGGGCAGGACCTTGAGACCGGCACCGTGTTCATGAACCGCGCCGATTATCTCGATCCGGCGCTCTGCTGGACCGGCGTCAAGGAAACCGGCCGTGGCGGCTCGCTCTCGGTCATCGGCTTCCAGAACCTGACCCGCCCGAAATCCTACCACCTGAAGAAAGCCTGATCATGACCATCACTGCCAACTGGAGCTATCCGACATCCATCAAGTTCGGTGCCGGCCGCATCAAGGAACTTGCCGACCATTGCAAGGCGCTCGGCATCAGGAGCCCGCTGCTGATCACCGACCGTGGCCTCGCGCCGATGCCGATCACCCAGAACGCGCTCGATATCCTTGATGCCGCCGGTCTCGGCCGCGCGCTGTTTGCCGATGTCGACAGCAACCCGACCGACGTCAACCTCGATGCCGGCGTCAAGGCGTTCAAGGCGGGTGGCCATGACGGGGTCATCGCCTTTGGCGGCGGCTCCGGTCTGGATCTCGGCAAGGCCGTCGCCTTCATGGCCGGCCAGACCCGTCCGGTCTGGGATTTCGAGGATGTCGGCGACTGGTGGACCCGTGCAAGTGTCGAAGGCATCGCACCGATCATCGCCGTGCCGACGACGGCCGGCACCGGCTCGGAAGTCGGCCGCGCCTCGGTGATCACCAACTCGGAAACGCATACCAAGAAGGTGATCTTTCACCCGAAGTTCCTGCCTGCAGTCACCATCTGCGACCCGGAACTGACCGTCGGCATGCCGAAGATCATTACCGCCGGGACCGGCATGGATGCCTTCGCGCATTGCCTGGAAGCCTATTCCTCACCGTTCTACCATCCGATGTCGGCCGGCATCGCGCTGGAAGGCCTGCGTCTCGTCAAGGACTATCTGCCGCGCGCCTATAAGGACGGCACGGATATCGAAGCGCGCGCGCATATGATGTCGGCCGCCGCAATGGGTGCGGTTGCGTTCCAGAAGGGGCTCGGCGCCATCCATTCGCTGTCGCATCCGGTCGGCGCGATCTACAACACCCATCACGGCATGACCAATGCCGTCGTCATGCCGCCGGTGCTGCGCTTCAATCGTCCGGCGATCGAAGGCAAGATCGGTCTGGCGGCGGCCTATCTCGGGATATCAGGCGGTTTCGACGGGTTCTACGATTATGTGCTGAAACTGCGGGAAGAGCTGGGCGTGCCGGACAAGCTGTCGGCGCTTGGCGTCGGTACGGACCGCATTGATGAAATGGCGGCGATGGCGATCGTCGACCCGACGGCGGGCGGCAATCCGGTCGAGTTGACGCTCGAGGCTGCCAAGCAGCTGTTCCGCGACAGCATTTAACACTTTCGGTTCGGCCGAACCGATGTTTAGGAGCCCGGAACGCTTTGGTTTTCCGGGCTTTTTTATGTCTGTGATCTTTTCCACATGCCGACCGGTTCATTTTCGCGAGGGGTGTCTTCAGTCTTTGTTAACCACGATCTGAAAGATTTGATTAACCGAAGCGCGTAGGATTTTGCGTCTTGCGGGAGCCATGCCGGGGCTCGGACTTCTTTTTTGGACAGGGACAGACATGCCAGTCATTACATTCGCAAACACCAAGGGCGGCGCGGGCAAGACGACCGCCGCCTTGATTCTGGCGACGGAGCTTGCCCGTAACGGCGCACGCGTCACCATTCTCGATGCCGACCCGCAGCACTGGATTTCCCACTGGCACGATATCTCCGGCAAGGTCGCGAATGTCGAGGTGATCTCCTATGTGACGATGGCATCGATCCAGGGGCACATCAGCGAAAACAGAGCGAAGACAGACTATTTCATCATCGATCTCGCGGGCGCGCGCAACACGCTGATGGCGACGGCCATTGGCCTGTCCGATCATGTGATGATCCCGATCCAGGGCTGTGCGATGGATGCCAAGGGCGGCGCCCAGGTTCTCGAACTGCTCGGCTATCTTGAAGACAAGGCAGGCATCCGCATCAACCACTCCGTCGTGCTGACGCGCGTCAACTCGCTGGTGACGACGCGTGCGCTGCAGATGGTCAAGCAGCTGCTTGCCGAGCGCTCCGTTCCGGTGCTGGATACGCCGATCATCGAGCGTGCGGCCTTCCGCGATATCTTCGACTGTGGCGGCACCTTGCAGACGATGGACCCGAACCGGGTCAGCAATCTCGATAAGGCGTGCGAGAATGCCCGTGCTTTCGGCGATGAAGTGCGCAGGCTGGTGCCGCTGAGGCTCACGCGCAGCATGCGCCGCGCCGCCTGAGACCAGGGTATCAGATATTTCAGCGCCGCGCGTTTTCGTGCGGCGTTTCCGCGTTTGGAGAAGTGTTTAAAACCTGCGGTCTATGAAGTGCTTGGCCTGGGCGCCGGCGTGATAGAATGCCGATTTGAGGGTGCGCCATGGATCCGGCGTCAGCGGTGTTTCGACAAGCGGCAGGGCGTTGGGCTCGCCCGTGACATGGTTGGCCAGAGCGCGGCCGAAGACGGTGCCCGGCGCGATGCCGCGGCCATTGTAGCCGCTGACTGAAAACACATTCGGGGCCATCACGTGCATCTGCGGCAGGTTGTTGGTCGTCATGCCGATGCGGCCATCCCACCAGTATTCGAAGCGGAAATCGCCGATCGCGGGGAAAAGCTTGCGCAGCGAGCGCTCTGCAAAGGCCCGATGTGTGCCTTCAGCCAGTGCATCGAGACGGCCGACGCTGCCGAAGATCAGCCGGTTCTGCTGGTCCATGCGGAAGGAGGTCATCACCAGGCCCGTGTCCCAGCAGCCCTGCCGTTCGGGCAGGATAGTCCGAGCAATGTTGTCGGAGAGCGGGTTGGTGGCGAACTGGAAGTAGGGCAGGATCGTCAGTTCCTGGGTATAGGCCGTCCAGGGCGTCCGGCTGAGCATGTCGCCATAGGCATTGGTCGCGACGATCACGGATTTGGCCTTGATCGTGCCGCCGCCGGCCGTCAGCACCCACAGGTCGCCTTTGCGTTCGGCGGCGCGCAGCGGGGTTTCTGTATGGATCCGGGCTCCGGCGGCAAGGGCTGCGCGGGCAAGGCCGCGAGCATAGGCAAGCGGTTGGATCGTGCCGGCCCGCCGGTCGAGCAGGGCGCCTGCAAAGCCCGGGGTGCCGGTCAGCGATTGGGCTCGCTCGGCATCGATCACTTCAACCGGAGCTCCAAGCGCCTTCCATTGCCGTTCGCGGTCCTGAATGTCCTTGAGGCCCTCGGGGCCGACGGCGAGATGCAGCGTGCCGTTGCGGACGGCCTCGCAAGCAATGCTGTGTTTCTCGACAAGCTGGTAGACCAGCGAGGGACCATCGCCGAGTTCGCCCAGCAACCGCTTGCCAGCCTCGGCGCCGAGCGTCGCAACCAGGTCCTCGGGCTTGGTCCACATGCCGGCATTGACGAGGCCGACATTGCGGCCGGAGCCGCCAAAGCCGATCATCCTGGCTTCGGCGACAGCCACAGTCGCGCCCTTTTCGGCAAGATGCAGTGCCGCCGAGAGGCCGGTGAAGCCGCCGCCGATGACGGCCACGTCGACGCTGATATCGGTGGAGAGAGGCCGGGTGTCGGGGGCCGTGGGTGCCGTTGCATGCCAGAGGTTGGGAAGGGTGCGTTCGGCGGCCATTACGGCTTTCCTCGTCTGTCGGAATTGGTCTTCACGTTGTCCGACAGATAGAGCATCACGGCAATGTTTTTTCATGACAATATCTGATGAGGTCATGAAGGCCGGCGATGTGCGCGTCCGCACAAACGGAAAGGCCGTGGCGCGCTTCCAAGCTCAACGCCACGACCCTGATTTCCATCTTCGCAAAAGAGTAGCCGAATATTCACGTTTCCGAACTGCAGACGCGCCCGGGGAAATGGTTTCGTCCTGAAAACGCCGGCTGCGATGTGACCACAGGTCCGGCATTTTCATTTTACAGGCTTTCAGCGTTCATCACTCCTCCAATTGGGGGAGAACCCTCTGCTTTTTGCTGTTTCAGTCGACGAATTCGACGGTCGTGCCGACACTGACCATCTTGGCCAGTTCCGTCGCATCCCAGTTGGTCAGGCGCACGCAGCCGTGGCTCTGGGTCTTTCCGATCTTCGAGGGCTCGGGCGTCCCGTGGATGCCGTAGGTCGGCTTGGACAGCGCGATCCAGACCGTGCCGACCGGGCCATTGGGGCCCGGCTGTAGCGTCAGGATCTTGTCGTTTTCACCCTGCTTGAAGTTGATCTTCGGATTGTAGGTGTAGCCGGGGTCAAAGGCGATCCGGTCGACCTGCACCGTGCCGGAGGGCGACGGCGTGTCGGACGAGCCAATCGTTGCCGGGTAGGCCGCAATCAGCGTCCCGGATGCGTCATAGGCAAAGACCTGCTTGCGATACTTGTCGGCAACGATGCGCGTCACCTTGCCCTTCTTCATTTCACCGGGGTTGACCACCTTGATGATGGTGCCCGGAACGGTGAAATCAACGCCGGGGTTGAGCTCGCGCAGATAGGTTTCGTCCATGTGGAACTTCTCGCCGAGCATCTCCGCCGTCGAGGTGAAGGAGAGGTGCGGCAGGACTGCCTTGTGGGCGTAATCTTCCGGGATGGAGGCGACATAGGGGCCAGCGGCATCGGCGGCAGTGATCGTGTAGGTGGTGATCGGCAGCCCGCCCGAGAAACGCAGGCGTTCGAGAATGTCGTCGGTGTTGTTCGGATTCAGCGTCTCGCCAGTCGCCTGCTGCCAGGCTTCGATCGCCTTGGTGACGTTCGAGCCGGTCTTGCCATCGATCACGCCCGGAGAGAATCCCTCGCGGTCGAGGAATACCTGCAGCGCGGTGATTTCGGCGCTCGATTTCCTGGTGATCTGGGCTGCCGCCGGCAGGGTCTGGCGCTGTGGTGCGGAATCTTCCGGCGGCAGCGCCGCCATGTCGTTCTCATCCTGCAGCGTCGGCAGGCTGGCCGGCAATTCCTGCCGCTCGACGTCCGGCGGCGCGGCATTGCGAAAATCCTGGCGGAAATCCTGGATCGAGCCGGTGACGTCGCCGGGCCGGGTATAGCGGCGCTCGGTGAACGAGGGATCGGAATAGCGGTAGTCCTGATTCACATAGACGTCGGGGTTCACTTCGCGGCGGCGCATGTTGTCGCGCTGGCGGCCGGTTCCCATCACCGTTGCCACGACATTGCCCCAGGCATCGACCAGCACGGTGCGGCCACGGCGGTCGCGCATCATCTGCACGTCGCCGGATTCGGGGATGTAGTCGAGGATTTCACCTTGTGGCGTGACCAGAACCGCATCGGCGGGCAGGCGGCCAAGGCCGTCCTGCGCCTGGGCGGCGGAGGCAAAGGCGAACAGGCTGGCGGCGGCAAAAAGGGCAAAGCCGGTTTTGAAAACGAACGTCACGGTGAAACCTGTTGTCTGGCAGTTGGACTCGGGGCGTACAAATCAAATGGGACGGTAATATGAAAAAACTGAATTCATTATGAACAATTTCCTAAAATCCATCGAAATCGGTGGTTTGCCGGTTTCAGGCTGGTGAAGCGCGGCTTTCTTTGCGGTAGTTTCGGCGGATGGATTTCCGCCGATTCCTGCGGGCGGGGAGGGCTGGCGGGCGGGAAGGGCTGGAGGACGCGCAATGCCGATCAGGACATCCGGTGGCAGCCGCCAAGGTGACTTTCCGATTTTTCTCGACCGGCAATCGGCGCTGGATATCGGGGCCTTCGTCGTCGATGATGTCGATATCTCACCGGGCACGGCCATCCCTTCGGACGGCGACCGGCGTATCGACCATGCGTTGCAAGGGTTTTTCTTCACCTGCGGCCCGGATCACATCCGTCATCCGGAACCGATCGAAGGGGACGGCGAGGGGCGGATGTTTCCGTTGCATGGTTCGCTTTGCGGAACGCCGGTCGGGCGAACGGACATGTCCGGGCCGGGCGAGCCGCCCGGATGTTTCGCCGAAACCGAGGTGCAGCTCGCGCAGGGTGGAACGGCGCTGGTATCGCGGCGCTGGACGATCAGTGCGGATGCCGCCGAGGTCGTGCTTTCGGACCGGATCACGAACACCGGTGACGCGCCGTTTGCGCCGATGCTGATGTATCACATGAACATCGGCGGCTGGCTGCTTGGCGACGAAACGCATGTCACCGGCACCATGTTTGGCGAGGAGAGGCGGGGGTGGCGGTTCGGCGAGGGGGAAAGCGCGCATTTCTGCATGCCGGCCGCACCGACGGCCAAGGACGGCTGGGCGTGGGTGGTCCTCGGGCCATTCGATGCTCTGTCCGGCCGCTCGCTGATCGTGCGGTTTTCAACCGCGACCCTGCCGTTCCTGCAGATGTGGCGATGCCAGCGGGGTTCCGCCGATGTCATCAGCATCGAGCCGGTTTCGCACCGGATCGCCAGGCGGACCGAGCTTGCCGCAGCGGGCGAAATGCCGCTGCTTTCGCCGGGCGAGACGATTGACTATGCGCTGGCCTTCCAGATCCGCTGAGCCGCCTTTCCAATTGACGGGTTACGCCGCCGGTCTTACATCAGTGCGGACATTCTTTTGAGGAAGGCTTTTCCATGGACATTCGCCAGATCAACGATGAATATTCGGTTACCGGACAGATTTCCGTCGAGGACCTCGATGCGATCAAGGCGCTGGGTTTCAAGTCCATCGTCTGCCACCGTCCGGATTTCGAACAGCCGGACCAGCCGCAGTTCGAAACCATCGCTGCCCGCGCCAAGGAACTGGGCCTCGATATCACCCATATCCCGGTCGGACCGATGGGTGTGACGGCGGATGCCGTGCGCGAAATGGTCGATGCGCTGGATACGTTCGAGCGCCCGATGCTCGGCTATTGCCGCTCCGGTGCCCGCTCGACCAATGTCTACCAGCAGACCCAGCACATTCGCGGCTGAGGCAATTTCCGAACGGCGTGCATTCTTCCGATTGCGCGTCGTTTGCTCCCTGATGGAATTTAGCCGGCTCTGATCTGGCTGAGTGTTCGCGTCGGCGTGATCGCTTCCGGATCCAGCCTGATCTCGATGATCGACGGCTTGCCGCTCTGCCGGGCCCGCTCGAAGGCGCCGGCAAACTCCTCGGTCTTTTCCACCAATTCCCCATGGCCGCCATAGGCGCGGGCAAAGGCTGCGAAATCCGGATTGGTCAGGTCGGTTCCGCTCACCCGGCCGGGATATTCCCGTTCCTGATGCATGCGGATCGTTCCGTAGATGCCGTTGTTGATGACCAATGTGATGATCGGCAGGTTGTAGCGCACGGCGGTGGCGAATTCCTGCCCGTGCATCATGAAGCAGCCGTCGCCGGCAAAGCAGATCACCTCGCGGTCAGGGAACAGGTGTTTGGCCGCGACTGCGGCGGGCAGGCCGTAGCCCATCGAGCCGGACGTCGGTGCGGCTTGCGTGTTGAATCGCTGGAAGCGGTGGAACCGGTGCAGCCAGGTCGCATAGTTGCCGGCGCCGTTGGTGAAGATCGTGTCTTCCTTGGTATTGGCCTCGATGAAACGCATGATCGGTCCCATCTGGACGTCGCCGGGACCGGTTTCCGGCGGGGTCGACCAGGTCAGATAGGCCTGATGCAGTCTTGCGGTGCGTTCGCTCTGCGCGGTTGCTGGTGATGGGCTCAAACCGTCCAGCGCGGCCACGAAATCGGTGGGTGCGGCGGCGATTGCCAGATCCGGGCGGTAGACCCGGCCGAGTTCGCCCGGATCGGGATGGACATGCACCAGTGTCTGGCGCGGGTAGGGGACGTCGAGAAGCGTGTAGCCGGACGACGGCATTTCCGAAAAGCGGCCGCCGATCAGGAGGACCAGATCCGCCTCACGGATCTCCCTTGCCAGCGCCGGGTTGATGCCGATGCCGACGTCTCCGGCATAATTCGGGTGCCGGTGATCAAACAGCATCTGGCGGCGGAAGGAGCAGCCGACCGGCAGGCCGAAGCGCTCGGCAAAGGACTGGAACTGCCCGACCGCCTGCTCGCTCCAGCGCGTGCCGCCGAGAATGGCGATGGGACGTTCCGCTTTGGCAAGCAGGGCTTCCAGCGCTTTTAATTGACCAGGGCCGGGATGGCTTTCCACCGGTTGATAGGGCTTTGCCGAGACCGCTTCCGTCTTCTGCGTCAGCATGTCCTCCGGCAAGGTCAGCACCACCGGGCCGGGACGGCCGGATGTGGCGACCGAAAAGGCGCGGGTGACGAATTCCGGAATGCGGGCAGGATCGTCGATCTCGCCGACCCATTTGGCGATTTCGGTGAAGGCGCGGCGGTATTCGATTTCCTGAAAGGCTTCGCGCTCGCGGGCGTCGCGCTGGACCTGGCCTATGAACAGGATCATCGGGATCGAATCCTGCCGGGCGATGTGCAGGCCGGCAGACGCGTTCATGGCGCCGGGACCGCGCGTCACCATGCAGATGCCGGGCTCGCCGGTCAGCCGGCCCCAGGCATCGGCCATCATCGCAGCCCCGCCTTCCTGACGGCAGACCACCACGTCGATATCCGTGTCGTAAAGCGCATCGAGCACGGCAAGATAGCTCTCGCCGGGCACGCAGGACACCCGTTTGACGCCGTTTGCCTTCAGCGCCGCGACGATCAATTCTCCGCCTGTCTTCATATCCGCTCCTCCCAAAGCCTCTCGAAAACGATATCCGTCAGATGGCCGGCGATACCGGCGCGATACTGGCCGTCTTGTTGATCCTGCGTTCGCGCCAGATGATGTAGAGACCGGACGCGATGATGATCGCGATGCCCAGCCATTTCAGTGCGTCCGGCAGGTGGCCGAACACCAGCCAGCCGAAGACCGTCGCCGAGACGATCTCCAGATATTGCAGCGGCGCCAGGACCGAGGCGGGGGCGGCGCGATAGGCATAGACGCCGAGCACGCCGGCAACCGTCGCCGCGACGCCGACGCCCAGCAGATAGAGACCGGCGATCGCATCCGGCATGACGGGATCGAAGATCTCCGAGCCGGTGCCGTCACCGATATACAGCAGGATGCCGCAGAAGAGGGCTCCCCAGATGCCGGCGTGAAACTGCATCGACCATGGGTCTTCGTTCTGGGCGACCAGGCGGGTGACCAGCAGGAACACGGCGAGACCGAAGGCCGAGACAACTGGCAGAAGCGCAATCCAGCCGACCTCCTGCAGGCTCGGCTGGATGACCAGCAGCGCACCGAGGAAACCGACAGCGCAGGCCGTATAGCGCCGCCAGCCGATGGTTTCCTTCAGGAAAATGCTGCCGAGGATGGTCAGGATGATCGGCTCGACGAAGAAGATGGCGATGGCATCGGCCACTTCCATGGCTTTCAGCGTGGTGATGAAGGTCAGCATGGTGACAACCAGAAGGCCGCCGCGCAGCATGTGCAGCCCGGTTTTCTTCCAGCTGAGATCAAACAGTGTGCCCCGGACAATCACGATCGGCAGGATGAAGATCACCTGCAGGACGAAGCGGACGGCGGTGATCTCGGCCGATGGAATGGTGGTGATCGCCAGCTTGGCGAAAATATCGATCAGCGGCGAGATCAGCACCGCGACGACCATCAGGCCCAGTCCGAAGGAAACGTCGTTGCGGCCTGTCGCCGCTTTTGCGGGAGTATCGGTCATGGCATGTCTACGCTTGGTTTCGCCGTTCCGAAACAGCGAGGCACCAGTTGGCAAAATCACGCATGGCGCCGTCGCGCTCCGTTTCGTTCAGGGTTTCGTGGCGCATCGTTGGGTAGACGACCGTCGTCACGCGCGTCAGCCCGACCTTTTCCATGCGCTGCGCCAGCCAGCGGATTTCCCGTCCGCCATTGGTAGCCGGATCCTGTCCGCCGCCGACAAGATGGATGGGCAGGGTTTCCGGCAGCCGCCGCAGCCGGTCGGGCCGTGCACCGGCAAAAGTGAGCTTGAACAGGTCGATCCACAACGAAACGCTGGCATCGAAACCGCAGAGCGGATCATCGATATATTTGGCGACCTCGACCGGATCGTGCGACAGCCAGTCGAACGGTGTCCTGTGACCGGGGATCGACTTGCCCCAGGTGGCGAATGTCAGCTTCGGCAGAATGCCGCTCGGCACATCGGAGCCCTTCAGCATCTTTTCGATGGCAAGGATGGTCTGCGCTGCGCGGCCGGCCGGACCCGGATTGAAATTCGAGTTCCAGACCGCCAGTCCATCGTAGAGGCCCGGATCGTTCTCGGCCGCATTGAGGGCGATCAGGCCGCCCATCGAATGGCCGAACAGGATGATGGGAAGGTCTGGATGGTTGCCGGCGGCCATGTCGCGTATCGCCCTGACATCGCCAAGGACCTTATCGACCCCTTGCGATTGCGCGTAGCGGCCAAGCGGGGCATCGGCAGCCTTGGTCGCACCGTGGCCGCGATGGTCATGCGCATAGACGTGGAAACCGCTGGCGGCCATCACCTCGGCGAAGCGGGCATAGCGGCCGGAATGTTCGGCAAGTCCATGACTGACGATCAGCACGCCCTTTTCAGGTGCAGAGGCAGGCTGGCGTCGCCAGGCAAGGGTGGCTCCGCTCGGGCTTTGCAATGTTTCGACCTTGGCGAACACCTCTTCATCCTCCCCAGGCGAATTTCTGCGCTTCACCACTATCAACTTGATTTGCCTGCCAAACGCAATTGCCGCTTGGTGACCGTTTGGCATCAGGTCAGGAAATATTTCCCCGGCATCGATTCCAGGTTGCATTTTTCCCGTTTTAATCCTTATATGTTCATGGTTTGTTTTCTTCTTGGGGAGGCTCGTCATGCCGGGAAATGTGAGGACTGTCTTCGTGCCGCTTTTCCATTGTCTGGCGACCGCCCTGCTTGCCGCGATGGCGGCACCACCGGCATTTGCAGAGGAGGAGGCTGCCTCGTCCAATGGAAAGACCGCGTATATTCTCGCGGTCAGCTGGCAGCCCGGATTTTGCGAGATGCGGCCGGACCGCAAGGAATGTGCCGGGCAGACCGCCGACCGTTACGATGCGACGCATTTTTCGCTGCATGGCCTCTGGCCGGTCAAGAAGAGCTATTGTGGCGTGGCGGCGGATATCCGGGCGCGCGACAAGACAGGCGACTGGCTTGGGTTGCCGCAGCTGGCGCTGGCCGAGGAGACTGCGGCGAGGTTGCAGGTCGCCATGCCGGGAGCGCAATCGGGTCTCGACCGGCATCAATGGCTGCGCAGCGGTACCTGTCATGGCGGTACGGCGCAGGACTATTTTTCCCTTCAGCTCCGGTTGCTCGATGAACTCAACGGTTCGGCCGTGCAGGCACTGTTTGCCGGACGGCTCGGGCGCGATGTGACGGAAAGCGAGGTGAAGCGGGCTTTCGATGCGAGCTTCGGCGCAGGGGCCGGCAACCGTGTGCGGATGCGGTGCCAGACGGCGGGTGCGCGCAGCATCGTTACCGGGCTGACGATCGGTCTTTCGGGCGACATCTCCGAGGATGCGGGCCTTGCGCCGTTGATCCTTGCCGCCGGCAATACCGATTTCAAATGTGCAAAAGGGATCGTCGATGCGGCCGGCATTCCGTGAATGGCGCGGTCAAAGCCGGTTTCTTCATTGCTCCGCCGGGATAATTCGCCTACATAGCGGGCAAAATCCCATTCCGTCGGAGCAGTCTCTCTATGGCACGTCAATTCATTTATCATATGTCCGGACTGAACAAGTCCTACGGCACCAAGAAGGTGCTGGAGAACGTCAACCTGTCGTTCTATCCGGATGCCAAGATCGGTATCCTCGGCCCGAACGGCGCCGGTAAGTCGACCGTGCTGCGCATCATGGCCGGCCTCGACAAGGAATACACCGGTGAAGCCTGGGTCGCTCAGGGTGCGACTGTCGGCTACCTGGCGCAGGAACCGCATCTCGACCCGACCAAGACGGCGATGGAAAACGTCATGGAGGGGGTGGCCGACAAGACCGCCATCCTCGAGCGCTACAACGAACTGATGATGAACTATTCCGACGAGACGGCGGAAGAGGGTTCCAAGCTTCAGGACATCATCGACGGCCAGAACCTGTGGGATCTGGAAAGCCAGGTCGAGATGGCGATGGAAGCCCTGCGCTGCCCGCCCGGCGATGCCGATGTGACCAGCCTTTCGGGCGGTGAGCGCCGCCGTCTGGCGCTGTGCAAGCTTTTGCTCTCCAAGCCGGACCTGCTCCTGCTCGACGAACCGACCAACCATCTCGATGCCGAAACCATCGGCTGGCTGGAAAACCATCTGCGCCAGTATCCCGGCGCCGTGATGATGATCACCCACGATCGCTACTTCCTCGACAACGTCACGGGCTGGATCCTCGAGCTCGACCGTGGCCGCAGCATTCCCTACGAAGGCAACTATTCGGCTTACCTGCTCGCCAAGGCCAAGCGCATGCAGCAGGAAAACCGTGAAGACGCCTCGCGCCAGAAGGCGATCAGCCGCGAACAGGAATGGATCGCGTCCAGCCCGAAGGCCCGTCAGTCGAAGTCCAAGGCCCGTATCAAGGCCTATGACGAGCTGGTGGATGCAGCCGACAAGATGCGTCTTGGCGATGCGCAGATCATCATTCCGATCGGCGAGCGTCTCGGTCAGGTGGTTATCGAAGCCGAGAACATCACCAAGGGTTACGGCGACCGCGTGCTGATCGACGACCTGTCGATCAAGCTGCCGCCGGGCGGCATCGTCGGCGTCATCGGTCCGAACGGCGCCGGCAAGACGACGTTGTTCCGCATGATCACCGGCCAGGAAAAGCCCGATAGCGGCAGCTTCCGTGTCGGCGATTCCGTCAAGCTCGGTTATGTCGACCAGAGCCGTGATGCGCTGGATGGCAACAAGACCGTCTGGGAAGAAATTTCCGGCGGTGCCGAAGTCATCAAGCTCGGTAAGCTGGAAATGAATTCGCGCGCCTATTGCGGCGCCTTCAACTTCAAGGGCACCGACCAGCAGCAGAAGGTCGGCAATCTGTCCGGCGGTCAGCGCAACCGCGTCCATCTGGCCAAGATGCTGAAGGCCGGCGGCAACGTGTTGCTGCTCGACGAACCGACCAACGACCTCGATACCGAAACGCTGGCGGCGCTCGAAATCGCGCTGGAAAACTTTGCCGGCTGCGCCGTTATCATCAGCCACGACCGCATGTTCCTTGACCGCTTGGCGACACACATCCTCGCCTTCGAAGGCGACAGCCATGTCGAATGGTTCGAAGGCAACTTCGAGGACTATGAGAAGGACAAGATCCGCCGCCTCGGCCCGGAATCGGTCAACCCGAGCCGCGTCAGCTACAAGCGCCTGACGCGCTAAGCGGGAGCGGACGTCATTGTCCGCCAAGCAACCATCAACGAAAAAGGCGGTCCGCTCGGGCCGCCTTTTTCGTTTGATATCTCCTGTGAACAACGCCCACGCCACATTTCAACTTGCAGCATGTCTGAAAATCACATAAACATATCTTTATGTGTTGATGAGGTGGGTGATGGCGCGAGAACAAGGGTTGGGGCTGGATGCTTTGGTCGACGTCTTGAAGGCGGCGGGCGAGCCGACGCGCATGCGTCTTCTGGCTCTTCTGGCGGCCGGCGACCTGACTGTCACCGATCTTACCGAAATTCTCGGCCAATCGCAGCCCCGGATTTCCCGCCACCTCAAACTGCTGGCCGAAGTCGCGCTGATCGATCGGTATCAGGAAGGTGCCTGGGCCTATTTTCGCTTGCGGGGCGAGGGCGCCGGTGTGGCTCTGGTGCGCGATCTGCTCTCGGCCTCCGATGTCGCCGACGCGGTGCTGGCGCGTGACGGCGAACGGCTCTTGGCTCTCAAGCAGGCCCGTTCGGAAAAGGCGCAGGCCTATTTCAGCCGCAACGCCTCCGAGTGGGATGAGCTGCGCCGCCTGCATGTCAGCGAGGCGGATGTCGAAGCGGCGCTGAAAAAGGTCGTCGGCACGGAGCCTGTCGATGGCCTGCTCGATCTTGGCACCGGCACCGGCCGCATCCTGCAGCTTTTCGAAGGAATTTACCGCCGTGGCGTCGGCGTCGATGCCAGCCGCGACATGCTGGCCGTTGCCCGCGCCAATCTTGACCGCGCCGGCATCACCAAGGCGTCGATCCGGCATGGCGACATCTTCAACCTGCCGCTCGACGGCCGCCAGTTCGATCTCGTCACCATTCATCAGGTCCTGCACTTTCTGCTGCAGCCGGAAGCCGCGATTGCCGAGGCTGCGCGCATGCTGGCGCCCGGCGGCCGGCTGGCGATCATCGATCTGGCGCCGCATACGCTGGAATATCTGCGCGACGAGCATGCGCATATGCGTCTGGGCTTCTCGCGCCAGACGATGGCCGACTGGCTGGAGAAGGCAGGGCTGACCGTTGAGGAGACTGTCGATCTGACCCCGGACACGGATCGTGACCGGCAGCTGACGGTGACCATCTGGCTTGCCCGCGATCAGCGGCAGGCCGCCACCGCCGATACACCAGAGGGCAAGCGTGCTCTCGCCTATGCCGGGAGGACATGACATGCCGATACACACCCTTTACCCGGCCGAGCGCGGAAACCTGCGGCTCTCGTTTGAGTATTTCCCGCCGAAGAACGACGACATGGAAGTGCAGCTGTTCCAGACCGTTGCCGATCTGTCGGCCTTCAATCCTGCCTTCGTGACGATGACCTATGGCGCCGGAGGCTCCACCAAGGCGCGTTCGCTGACGGCCGTGCGGCGGATGATCCATGACGAGCACATCGCCAACACCGCCGCGCACCTGACCTGCGTCGGGGCGACGAGGGCGGAAGTCGATGCGATCGTTTCGGAATTCATCGACAATGGCGTGCGTCATTTCGTGGCGCTGCGCGGTGATCCGCAGGGCGGCATCGGTGCGCGCTACGCGCCGTTTCCGGACGGCTATGAAAATGCGGCGGCGCTTGTCGCCGCCATCCGCTCAGCCGGCGATTTCGATATTTCCGTATCGGCCTATCCGGAAAAGCATCCGGAGAGCCCGGATGTCGATGCCGATATCGACATGCTGAAACGCAAGGTCGACAATGGCGCGACGCGGGCACTGACCCAGTTCTTTTTCGACAACAATGATTTCGAGCGTTATCTTGAGCGCGTCCGCCGCGCGGGCATCCATATTCCTGTCGTTCCCGGAATCATGCCGATCAACAATCTGGCATCGATCCGCAAGTTTGCCGGGCTCTGCGGTGCAAAGGTGCCGGACGCGATCGTTACGCGGCTGATCCATCTCGACGAAAGCCCGGAAGAGCGGTTCAAGGAGGCGACCCATATTGCCGCCGAGCAGATCGTCGATCTGGCAAGGCGCGGTCTTCGCGATTTTCATATCTATACGATGAACCGGTCGCCGCTGGTGGCGGCGGTGTGCGATCTCGTCGGCTTCGAACGGCTGGCGCCAGCCGCCACACAGTCCCGTTCGGCCGGAGCTGCGGCCTGAGCAGGCCCCAATAGGCAGTTTCCCATCAAAAAGCCCCTGAGACCGATAGTCCCAGGGGCTTTTTATCTGGCAGCTTCGAGTTTGCGATGCTCCGTGGAGCGCTTCACCGTGGCTGGATCATGCTGCAATGGGTTTACGGTATTAAAGTCCCTTTTTACCGACTGGACTGTTCGCCCGATGCCTTCAGATAAAAAGCATGGTTGCTACGAATACGAACGCTGCACTTATCATGAGGACATTCAACGAATGTGTAATTCCCATAACCGGCCCTCCTTGCGTTAACTCTTCGAGGATAGGGTTAAAATGTCACGCTTGAAAGGAAAAGTTATGCTGCGCTGCGATAAGGCTGATCGCAAAATGGGTTATGCACAGGCTTAACATGATGATTGAAAACAGATTTTTGTGCAGCCACAATTTTTTCACAATGTCGGCCGCCTGGTTAATGTAACGCACTGAAATGCGCCGTGAGTGGCCGATTGGAGACAGTCAGGGCGGCCGGAGGGCGGCTTTGATTCCGTTTGTTAACCCTGTTTCGCCCGCCCGGGCAGCAGGCGTCCATCGAGCACGACGAGGCCGACGGCAATCAGCAGCATGCCGGCGATATCCGTCGTTTCGAGGGTTTCCCCCAGGAACAGGAAGCCGAGGAGAATGGCGCTGGGCGGCACCAGCAGGGTAACCAGCGAGGTGTTGGTGGCGCCGGCGCGGCTCATGATCCGGAAGAACAGGATATAGCCGTAGGCGGTGGACAGCAGCGCCAATGCCAAAACGGCAAGGATTGACGTCATCGGCGGCATCGGCAATTGCCACGGCGTATCGATGGTCAGGGAGAGCGGCAGCATGATCAGCGTCGATGCGGTCAGCTGACCGGCTGCGGTCACCGGTGCCGCCAGTCCGCGAAAGCGTTTGCCGTAGGTCGCGGCAAAACCATAGCTGACGGCTGCGGCGACCGGAAAGAGCAGGGCCCAGAGCGGAATGTTGCTGCCTGCCTGTGTCAGGCCGGGCAGGGCGCTGGGACCAATCAGCACTGCGGTTCCGGCAAGGCCCAGCAGGCAGCCGGCGATCTTGGCAAGGCTCAGCTTTTCGTCCTGCGTCAGCGCATTGGCGATCAAGACGGTCCAGACCGGCGTCGTCGCATTCAGAATGGCGGCGAGACCCGCGCCGATCTGCGTCTGGCCGAGGAAGATGAAGGTGTGCGGGATGGCGTTGTTGATCAGGCCGAGGAGCAGGAATTGCGGCCAGCGGGCTTTGAGCTCGCGGTAGATGTCGTAGCGGCCGAATATATAGAGGTGCAGCGCGAGGGCAGCGAGCGCCACCCGCAGAAGAACCAGGGTGAAGGCAGGAACATGCTGGATGGCGATGCGTGCGAAGAAGAACGAGCCGCCCCAGATCAGCCCGAGAAGGGCGAGAAGTCCCCAGGTGGCAAGCGTCATGCGGTTCTGTAAACCGTCCGTTTTTGCATGCATCGACTTGACCTTCCCCTGCCTCATTCGGAACATACCGAGGGTTAAGGCTTGGGGCAGGATTTATCCACCCGATTCTTGAATACGCACAGACATGAAGGATGAATTCCTGGAGCCTTTGACGACACAATCCATCGCCGCCGCGCATGAAGGCCAGGGGCTGATCCCCATCGCGATCGTGGTGGCGGTTGCGGCCCTTCTGGGGCTGGGGTTCCTGCGCCTGCGCCAGCCGCCGCTGGTCGGGTTCATTCTGGCGGGTGTGGCTTTAGGGCCGACCGGGTTCGGCTTTATCTCCAACAATGCCAATGTGACGCTGCTGGCTGAAATGGGCGTTGTCGTCCTCCTGTTCTTCATCGGCATGGAGCTGTCGATCAAGGCCTTCGTGCTGAGCCTGCGTCAGGCGCTGATGGTTGCGAGCGGGCAGGTGGTCGCGGCAATCGCCGCTGCCGGCCTGATCGCGCTGATCACCGGGGCAAGTCCGGCGGAAGGGCTGATCCTCGGCTTCGTCATCGCCATGTCCTCCACCGTCGTCGCCATGAAGATGCTTGAAGATATGGGGGAACTGCGCAGCGAAACCGGACGTATCGCCGTCGGGGTGCTGATCGCCCAGGATATCGCCGTCGTGCCGATGCTGATCCTGGTCTCAAGCCTTGGCGGCGAGGAACTGCATATCGGCACCATCGCGGTCAAGATGGTCATCGCCATCGCCATTCTCGCCGCGCTGCTGTGGTGGTTCGGCCGCCACGGCAAGCTGCGCATACCCTATAGCGAGGCGGTCGAGGACAAGGTGGAGATCCTGGCGCTGGGCGCGCTCGCCGTCTGTTTCGGCGCGGCTGCTATTTCCGGTCTCGCCGGCATGTCGCCCGCCTATGGGGCATTCCTCTCCGGCATCGTGATCGGCAATTCCACCCTGCGCAGCCGCGTCATCCCGGTGATCGAGCCGATCCAGAGCGTATTGCTCGTCGTCTTCTTCCTGTCGATCGGCCTTTTGATCGATCTCACCTTCATCGGCGAGAATTTCTGGTCTGTGCTGAGCGCGGCGCTGATCGTCATTGCGGCGAAGACACTGCTGAACATCTTCCTGCTGCGCAAGACAGGCTCATCGCCGCAGATTGCCCTGATCGCGGGTCTGTCGATGGCGCAGATCGGCGAGTTTTCCTTCGTGCTGGCGGCAGCGGGCTTGAGCGCCGGCGTCCTCCAGTTCGATACCTACAAGGTGGCGATTGCCGTGACGGCCGTCTCGCTGCTGGTTTCGCCACTCTGGGTCAGCATGATGCACCGTCTGGAGAATATCGCCTCCGAGCACCTGTTGACCTATCGCAAGGCGTTCGCGGTCGCCTATGCGCGCGAATTGAATGAGGTATCGAAGCGGGGGGCGGCTCTGGCCGGGGCGCGCTGGTCGTTGAAACTGCGCTACCGGGCCTTCCGGCTTGCCCGCCACCACAGGCGGCGGGCACGGATACAAAACAGGCGCCGGAGCGATTAAGATTAAAGAGCGTTGAGGACCGTTGGTGTCGCCCAGCCATCGGCGGGCAGGCCAAGCCGCAGCTGCTCCTTCTGAAGGGCGGCGCGGGTGCCGGAGCCGAGGATGCCGTCGATCTTGCCGACATCGTGGCCCCGGGCCTGCAGCTTGGTCTGCAGTGCCTTCATGTCTTCGTCGCTCAGGCCCGGTTCGGGATGATGGGTGTCATAGGGCGGTGCTCCGGCAAGCCGGGTGGCGAAATAAGCGGCCGAGGTCGTATAGATGAACGACTGGTTCCATTCGAGATAGACGTTGAAGTTCGGATAGGTCAGGAAGGCGACGCCGTGACGCCCCTGCGGGATGACGAGAGACGATGCGAGTTGCGGGAAGGCGGTGTTGCCGTCGCGCGGCTTGACGCCAAGCGCGAACCAGTCACCGGCGGTCATGCCGTCCTGCAGGCCGGTCTTCTCCCAGGGCAGGTTTTCCGGCAGGTCCACTTCCTGGATCCAGGGCTGACCGGCGACAAAGCCGAGGCTCTTGAGGAATTTGGCCGCCGTCAGGATCGCATCCGGCGCGCTCTGCTTGAGGTTGACGTGGCCATCGCCGTCGCCGTCCACGCCCTGCGCGATAATGTCCTTCGGCAGCATCTGGACCTGGCCGATTTCGCCGGCCCAGGCGCCGGTCGTGGTTGCCGGGTCGAGGTCGCCGTGCTGGACCATTTCGATGGCGGCGATCAGCTGCGGGCGGAACATTTCCGGCCGGCGGCAGTCGTGCGCCAGCGTTACCAGCGCATTGCGGGTATTGAAATCACCCTGAACAGCCCCGAAATCCGTCTCCATCGCCCAGAAGGCGGTGATCACCGGTGCCGGAACGCCGAATTCCTTCTCGGCCCGCGCGAAGACCGCGGCATATTCCTTCATTTTCTTGGCGCCGATATCCAGCCGCGCCTTGCTGACGGTGCGCTGCGAGAATTCGGTGAAGCTCTGCTTGAAGACGCCCTGAGCGCGGTCGCGGCTCAGTACCTTTTCGGAAATTTCTGCGCCGGCCAGCGCCCGATCGACGGCTTCCGCC
Organism: Pararhizobium polonicum; assembly: GCF_001687365.1. Taxonomy (GTDB): domain Bacteria; phylum Pseudomonadota; class Alphaproteobacteria; order Rhizobiales; family Rhizobiaceae; genus Pararhizobium; species Pararhizobium polonicum. Next base: position 65,462 of record NZ_LGLV01000016.1, on the reverse strand, counting down.
GGAATGCCCTTGGCGATTGCCTCGGCCTTGACGCCTTGCAGGAATGTCGCAAGGTCGCCACCGCAGGGGGCTGCGGGCGTTGCTGCTTGCTGCGCGAGGGCAGTCGAGGTCAAAAGGGTGAGAAAACCGATCGAAAGAACGGAGCGCAGTGTGCTGCGTGTCATCGCAAGTCCTTGTTGTCAGGCCGGAACCGGCCGAATGCAGCCCGAAAACGGGCCGCCGTTGTTTTGCGGAAAATATGGCAGGGGCTGTCGCACGGCAATGGGGCGGAATGAAGAATTTCCGCCGTTCCGGCCTCAGTTTTGCGGCGTCGGGCGGGGCTTCGAGACGGCTGCCACCCAGTTGTTCCAGTTCTTCGGCGAACCGGCGAACACGTTGATGTCGGTGTTGCCTTCGATGCCGGGTATCACGCCTGTGCTGGTATATTGCCAGAAGGCCCAGCGGCGCTCGGGGTAGATTTCCGTCGGGTGCTTGGCCACCGAGCGGACCCAGAAGTGGTAGTCGTTGAACTGGCCGACAAGATTGTCGCGATGGAAATCGACCGAGGTATAGATGATCGGCCGCTTGCCGTAATGGGCTTCCAGCCGGTCCATGAAGCGCTTCATCTCGGATTGGACGGTCAAGGGTGACGGCCGGTAGGTGCAGGTCTTGGATTCGCCGTTCCATTCCACATCGAGCACCGGCGGCAGGTAGACCGCGCTCTTCGGTACGTTGGCGATGAACCAGTCGGCCTGCTCGTCGGCCGTCGAGCAGAAATAGTAGAAATGGTAGGGCGCATAGGGCAGGCCTGCGGCTCGGGCCTGCTGCCAGTATTCGTTGAACTTGGCGTCGACCCTGTCCTTGCCTTCCGTTGCCTTGATGAAGGCGAAGGAGACGCCGGATCCCTTGACCTTGTTCCAGTCGACATTGCCCTGCCACTTCGAAACGTCGATGCCGTGGATATTGTGATGCTGCGGTGTGCGCGCGCCAAAATCCTGCGGATCCTTGTCATGGAATCGGGGTGGGATCGATGCGGTGGAAACGAGATCGTAATCGGTGGAGGTGCAGCCGGAAAGAAGCGTCACAATAGGCAAAAGAGCCAGGAATAGCCGGCGCATGGGGTACCCGTTCTGAATCGATCGACGATGCTGCCTCACACGATGATATCCGCTGATGTGAATCCCCCGGGAGGCGTGAACCTCATATTCATCATATCATCGTAAAAATTGAGTTAGTTTCAAGCAGCAATTGTCGAAACTGCACCGCAGACCCAAAGTCGTGGGCCTGAAATCTATCCAACTATAGCGTGGGGAGCGTTACGCGGGGCTTGCGCCGGCTTATTTTTCTTCGCGGCGGTAGGTGAAGAGCCATGCATAGCCGCGGCCGATCGGCCGGAACGCAAGCGCATCACCGGATTTCTCCGCTTTGGCCTTGAGCACGGCCGTCATCGTCTTGCGCGGCGTGACGTGAAACCGTTTCAGCCATGCCTGCAACCCGCGCCGAAACAGGCCGGGCAGCCGCTCCTGCTGGCCGAAGTCCGCGATGTGCAGCGAGCCGTCCGGATTGAGCGCGGCGACCGCTGAGTCGATCGCCTTTTCCCATTCCGGGATCATCGACAGGGCATAGGAGATGACGATGCGGTCGAAGCCGGTTTCGCCGAATTCCGAAGGCTGGAAATCGGTCGCGTCGGCGACGCGCAGAACCGTTTTGCTGCGGCCCGGTTTTCCGAGCTTGGCTTCGGCCGAGACGAGCATTTCCGCCGAGATATCGAGCCCGAACAGCCGCGCCTGCGGAAAACGGCGGCCGATCAGGGCCAGATTGCGGCCGGTGCCGCAGCCGATTTCCAGCACGCTGCCGCCGGCCGGAACGTCGAGATCGCGGATTAATGTATCGCGGCCGAACAGATAATATTTGCGGGTCAGGTCGTAGACATGCCGTTGGGTGCGGTACATCCGGTCCATCCGGTCGGCATGGCTGCTGCCTGCTTCGGTCCCGATGGCGCTCATGCTGCCTTCCTGTAGATATGGAAGCCGCCGTAGATGGCAGACCGGTCCTTGAGGTTCAGAGCCTGCGACTGCTCGGCATCATAGTGCCATTGGCCGAGCAGGGCCTGCGAGACGCGGCCTTCCAGAATGCTGGCTTCGGCGGCGGTGCGGAAAATGACGACGGCGCCTTCGGCCGAGGTGCGGGTGATTTCGCTCCACAGGTCGTTCAGCTGCCGGTCGTTCATCCAGTCCTGCGCGTCGAGCAGGACATAACGATCGACGGAACCGGCGGGCTTCTTCGCCAGCAGCTCGGTGAAGCTGGCATGGTGCACGTGCACGCGCTCGGCATTGTTGCGGATCGTTTCATGGCGTCCGGCCTGCAGATAGTCGGGCAGCTCGCCCTCATGCGGCATCGGGTAGCGGCGGGCGAAGGCCTGCCAGGCAAAATAGTTTTCCTTCAGCGGGAAATGGCAGCAGAGCTTCTCGAGCCGCTGGCGCAGCACGCCGGCCAGCGACTTTTCCGCGCTGAGGCTCGCCAGTTCATCGAACTGCTGCGGCGGAATGCCGAGGCCGAACAGCGAGCTTTTGCGGCTGGTGATCCAGCGGATGGCCGGGCGGTCGAACAAAGGCGCCAGCCGCTCGTCGAAGAACTGGCGCTGCTCGCGCATCGAGCGGGCATTGGCAAGCTCGCTCGGATCGACGCCATGCAGCCGCGCCAGCAGATGGCCGAGACCGATGAAACGGCCGAGCAGGCCGGTGCGATAGATATTCTTGCCTAAGACCCGGATGCGGCGCTGGCCGGTCAGCCCGCGCCGGTTCCAGTATTTGCGCGTGTCGCTGTCGAGCTTCGGTTCGATGAAGAGATCGTAGGCCCGGACGTTGCTGGCGAGATCATGGCGGGCGAGAAAGCGGATGATGTCGGCATGGCCGGGCAGGTGGCGGAATGCGGCAAGCTTCAGCCGGTTGAGCGCCACGTGATGCGGGTTGAGATCGACCACGTCGATGCGTTCGGGGGCTGCGGAGAGATAGGCGAGCATGTTGCAGCCACCGGAGCCGATGGTGACGATGTGATGCTCGGGGCGGATCTGCATGGCAGCCATGTCGACGGTGGGATCTTCCCAGATCTGCGGATAGACGAGGCCGGTAAAGAGCAGTCCGAAAAGACGCTCCGACAGGCCTTCCAGGGTCAGCGCCTTGTGCTGGATCAGAGCGGTTTTCAGCTTGCGATTTCTTTTGCCGTAGCCTGCATCGGGTGCGAGATCGGTCATGTCAGCCTGCCATCCGTTAAAGATGGGGAGCTTCTAAGACGAGTCCGCTACACTTTGATGACGGATGGCTTATACAATTTCTCATCCATAAGAATTGATTAAGTTTGTACATGTTAGATGACCCTATTCATTTTCGGGGCGCTAACATGAAGTTAAAGGCTTTTCTGCCGAAGCCGGAGCAGCGGTATGCTGCGGCCGGCGCGGCAATCGGGGCATTATTCCCGGTCGTATGCATTTTTTATGACAGAGTGAGCGACGGTGTCCACGGACTGTGGGGCAGCGGTACACCGACATTTGCATCCCTCTCCGTGGTGCTGATGCCGCTGATCTGCGGCGTGCTTTTCTATCAGGGGGGACGCGCGCGAAGCCGGCTGATGCAGGAGCTGGAATTGCGCCGGAAGACGGAGGAAGACCTTTCGCGCGCCTTGCACACCGATCAGTTGACCGGCATTGCCAATCGTTTTGCGCTCGAATGCGATCTGCGCGAACGCTTGTCCGCCACCGGACCGGTACCGGCCGCCCGCACGGCGCTTCTGATGCTCGATCTCGATCGCTTCAAGTTCGTCAACGATTCGATGGGGCACGATGCCGGCGACGAATTGCTGATTGCGCTTGCTCAAAGGCTGATTCAGGCCATGTCCGGGTTTGCCACGGTCTACCGTCTGGGGGGCGACGAATTCGTCATCGTTGTTGCCGGCGCGCCGTCGGACGGCAAGCTCGACGATATCTGCGCCACGATCAAGAGCCTGCTTGCCGAGCCCTTTCAGCTGTCCTCGGCGCAATTCTGGACCGGCGGCAGCATTGGCGTCGCCTATATCGAGCCGGACGACCGGTCGATGTCGGCCGTGCTCAAACGCGCCGACCTGGCGCTCTACAAGGCCAAGGAAATCGCCGGCAACAGCCATATGGTCTACGAGCCCGATATGGCGGAGGAGGCAACGCGCAAGGGCGAGATCGAATATGATCTCTCCCGCGCCCTGGCCGCCGGTGAGTTCTTTCTGGAATACCAGCCGATCGTCGGGATCGAAAGCCGTGCGATCCGCTCGTTCGAGGCGCTGATCCGCTGGCGCCATCCCGAAAAGGGTGTCATCCCGCCGGACCGCTTCATCAGCGCGGCCGAAAAGACCGGCCTGATCCTGCCGATCGGCAATTGGGTTCTGCGCACCGCCTGCCTGGAGGCGGCGCGGTGGCCGGCACCAACAGGCATCGCGGTCAATGTCGCCGGCGACCAGTTCAAGGACCGGGCTTTCGTGCCGCATGTCAAGGCGTGTCTGGCCGAAGCCGGGCTTGCCCCCGGCCGGCTCACCATCGAGGTGACCGAATCGATCTTCCACATCGATGCCGCGATCATCAGCGACAGCCTGATGGAGCTTCGTGCCCATGGCGTGCGGATCGCGCTGGACGATTTCGGCATCGGTTTTTCGTCGATCAACAATCTCAGGCGGTTTCCGCTCGACCAACTCAAGGTCGACCGTTCCTTCACAAAGTCGATGCTCGGCAACCAGCGCGACGCCGAAATCGTCGACATCATTCTGCAGCTCGGAAACACGTTCCAGGTGTCGACCACCATCGAGGGCATCGAAACCGAAGGACAGATGGAGTTCGTGCGGGCACTTGGAGCTTCGGAAGCGCAGGGTTTTCTGATATCCAGACCTGTCTCGGCGGAAGATGCATTTGCCATCCTCCAGAGAGAGCCGGAAAAGCTTGCGGTGCGATCAGCGGGTTAGAAACATATCTCGCACCAAAGTGATTGCCACAAAGCCTTCCTAAATGCGTGGAATCCTGTTTTTCTGGCGGTAGCGAAGCAGGAACGGGGTGCGTATGCGGAAAAAATGGTTATGGCTTGCGGGCTCCGTGTCGGCCGCCATAGCGGCTGTCGCCGGCTGGCTTGTCGTTTTGCCGCCTGAACTGCTGCGTGTCGGCGACGGCTATGCCGCCAAGATCGTCTGCTCCAATGTCTTTATCGCCGGCCGGGACGCCAATGCGGTGCTCGCGAACGATGTTCAGGCGCCGGGGCATCCACTTTTGCGTCTGGTGCGCATATCGGTCGATGAAAACCGCAAGACCGTCACTGCCCGCATGTTCGGTTTTGCCGCGCCAGGCCACGCCATCTATCGCGAAGGGCTCGGATGCACCAATGTTACCCAGGGCGAGTTCGCAGCCTTTCCCGGCAACAGGCAGCTTCGCCGCAGGGCACCGCAATCGGACGACGCGAAACCCTGGCCCGACGGCAGCGGCACCACCGTCAATCCGGCCGTCCAGACGTTGCTGACCGATACGCAGCTGGCCGGTCCCGGCATGCGCGCGATCGTCGTCGTCAAGGATGGCAAGATCGTTGCTGAAAGCTACGGCGAGGGGTTCAACAGCGCGACGCCGTTGCTCGGCTGGTCGATGACCAAATCGGTGACGGCCGCGCTGATCGGCCTGCGCATCAGGGATGGGCAGATGGCGCTCGATCGCACCGAGCTTCTGCCGCAATGGCGAAACGATCCACGCAGCCAGATCAAGCTTGCCGACCTGATGGCGATGCAGAGCGGGCTTCAGTTCAACGAGGACTATGGCGACGTGACCGACGTCACCCGTATGTTGTACCTTGAGGGCGACATGGCCAGTTTCTCGGCGTCCAAGCCGCTCGAGGCAAAGCCCGGCGAGCGTTTCAGCTATTCCAGCGGCACGACGACGATCCTGTCGCGGTTGTGGATGGATACGTTCGACAGCGTCCGCGAAGCGCTGACATTTCCGCGCGCTGCCCTGTTCCGGCCGCTGGGCATGACCAGCGCGGTGCTGGAGCCGGATGCGCATGGTACCTTCGTCGGCTCGTCCTACATGTATGCGACGGCGCGGGACTGGGCCCGGTTCGGCCTGTTCCTGCTGCAGAACGGCAGCTGGAACGGCGAGCAACTGTTGCCACAGGATTTCGTCGCCTTCATGCGCACGCCGACCAAGGCCTCGAGCGGCCGTTACGGGGCGGGGCAGGTCTGGACGAAATTCGGCAGTGATGGCGGTCCGCCACTGCCCGAAGATGCCTATTGGCTGCAGGGCCATGATGGGCAGAGCGTGATGCTGGTGCCATCGCTCGGGCTTGCTGTCGTGCGCCTGGGGCTGACCCCGTCAAGAGCCGGCTACGACGTTCGCGTGCTGGAGGCCAAAATCATTGAGGCGGTCCATTGACCGCCTCGAATGTGAACATCTGATGGAAAGAGCCGCCCGGGCTTATTTCATGCCCAGCGTTTCGAGCAGGCCCTTGCGCTTGGCGTGATAATAGTAACCGCTGGCATAGAGCTTGACGGCGCCGTCATTCTGGTTGTCGGCCACCATCCAGGCGCCTGCCAGGTATTTCGTCGCATATTTCAGATTGGTTTCGGCATCGAAAAGGCCTTCCGCCGGACCTTCGTAGCCAAGGCCCTTGGCCGTGTTGTAGCGGATCTGCATCAGGCCGTAGTTACCGGCATGATAGGCGCGCGGATTGTAGGTGCTTTCGCGCTTGACGACGCGGTGAACCAGCTCTTCCGGAATATTGTTGAGCTTGGCGTAATAGGCGATCAGCCGGTCGAGTTCCGGACGCGAGCTGGTCGGCTTCTCGACCATTCCCAAGGACGCGGGGATGGATTTTGCCATGGCATAGGCGCTGGCACCGATCGAAGGTTTCGGCATCGGCACGATCATGTGATTGGCGACCAGATTCTCGAGGCCGACGGGTTCGCCGGTGTCGAAATCCGATTCCATCGCGGCCATCATCATGCCTTCGGGAATTTGCGGGATGCGGCCGGCCTTTGTCGATGCCGCGGCATTGGCCGTTTCGGGGAAGGCGGCGGGTATCGCAGCTTCAGCGGCCGCGGAAGTCCGGGGTGCCACGAGTGCATTGACAGCCGTTGCAGGTGCCGTTTCGCGATTGGCGGTGGCGACCTGTGTCGTTGCGGTTTCGCCGGGCTTCATCATCGCCGTTTCAGCTGAAAGCGCTGCTTCCGTCTTGGCTGCAACGCCATCCGGGGTCGGCAGAGCGTAAGCCGTCATTTCCGTTCCCGGCTTCGGCAGCGGGGTCACCGTCTGCACGGCCATCAACTGTTCCATCGGCGTCCGCTCGACACTCGAACAACCGCCCACAAGCGACGCCGATATCAGAGCGCAGGCCGTAACTGCCGGTTTTGAAACGGAAAAACGGTATTTCGCCATGCTGTCGCTTTCGTGCTGTCAGGCCCCACAGCCCCTGCAAATCAGCAGCCAGAAGCCGCCATACGCAAATCTTCATTAACCTATGGGGCAGGGAACCGCAAGCGCGGGACGCCTTTTCAGGCGCCGGCGCGTCGCAGGCCCGCTGTCAGAAGGCCCGCGCCGATCAGCAGGGAGCCGCCCGTGCGGTTGACGATGGCCTGAACTTTGGGTTTTCGAATCGTCTTGCGCGCGGCCGATGCCATCAGCGCGTAGGTCGTTGCGTTGAGGGTGGCGAGCACCAGGAACGTCGTTTCGAAGATCAGCATCTGGTTGAACAGCGGGCGGCTGAGGTCGAGAAATTGCGGCAGGAAGGCAACGAAGAAGACGATACTTTTCGGGTTCAACGCGGTGACGATATAGGTGTGCAGAAAAATCCGCAGCGGCCGCTCGGCCGGGACATCCATTGTGCCTTCAGCGGTTTCCCTTGCGATCGGCGTGCGCCAAAGCTTGATGCCGAGCCAGATCAGATAGGCAGCGCCTACCCATTTCAGAACGGTAAAGATGGTGGCTGACGTCGCCAGCAAGGCGCCGAGACCGAGCATCGAGGCGGTCATTGCGGTGAAATCGCCCAGCGCCACGCCGGCGACCGTTGCGCCGGCAACCTTGCGTCCGTGGCCGAGCGCATAGGAGATGACGAGCAGGATCGTCGGGCCGGGGATGGCAAGCAGGATGGATGAAGCGGCGACAAAGGCCAGCCAGTGTTCGATCGACATGAAAAAGGCTCCGTTTGGGCGTGACGTTCCATCGAGGAAGCCATGCGTAAACGGAGCCGTCAATAGGTTCTATGAGGTTCGAATCAGTTTGCCGGCGACCATTTCTGGCCGATCGCGTCCATCACGTCGCCGAACCATTTCACCGAGGTGTCGAAGTGCTTGCCACCGCGGATGCGCGGGAACTCGATCGTCCTGAGCCGCCCGCCCTGATCCTCATCGTGGCCGGTGACGCCGGAGACCTTGTTGAGCGCGCTTTCGACGGCGAGATCGACCATGCCCTGGATCAGGCGAAGATCGTCGATGTTGGCCGGAGCAGAGCGGGCATAGTAGCCGGACTTCTGCACCATCGCCCGTTCGGCACCGAGAAGGGCGGCGAACTGCTTGGAAAACCAGCCGCCGACATTGATCGTGTCGATCTTGACGTGACCGAAGGCATCGCGCTTGACGGCTTCGCCGGCCGCTTCGCGTTCGGCAACGACGGCATCGAGGCAGGCGCCTTCGCTGACGAACAGCGTGACGAAGCCGGTCTTGTCCATCGTGGCGCGCAGCCGTTCGGCTTCGGTTTCGATGTTGAAGGCGGTCTCGGGCAGGTAGAGGCCGTCGATATTCTTCATCTGCCGGTTCATCATGAAGCCGTCGACGAATTCCCTGTCGTCGATATGCTGGATGTAGGCGCGGGCAGTGGCGGCGGTCAGCCAGCCGCAATGGCGGCCCATGACCTCATGCACGACCAGCGTGCGCGGGGCGGCACTCTGTTCGTTGCTGACGTTGTCGAAGAATTTGGCGCCGTATTCGGCGGCCGTCCAGGCGCCAAGCGACTGGCGGATCGGCACGACGTCGTTATCGACGGTCTTCGGCAGGCCGACGACGGTGAGGTCGTAGCCATTGGCGCCGAGATAGGCGGCAAGATCCGCCGCCGTCGTGTTGGTGTCGTCGCCGCCGATGGTATGCAGGATGGTGATTCCATCCGAGGCGAGGCGCTCGGCTGCGACCCTGAGCGGGTTCTGGCCTTCCTTGACCAGGCCGCGCTTGACGCAATCGGCGGTGTTGGTCAGCTTGACCCGGCTGTTGCCGATCGGCGAGCCGCCGTGGCGGTGCAGGATATGGGCTTTTTCACGCATGTCGCGGGTGATTTCGATACGGTCCGCCAGAAGCAGGCCCTGATAGCCGGAGCGATAGGCGACCAGCTCGATATCGGGCGCGATATCGGTATAGCGTTCGATCAGGCCGCCGACTGCGGAAGACAGGCAGGGCGCAAGCCCGCCCGCGGTCAGCATTGCAACTTTCTGTTTGGCCATGGAGTCCTCCTCTGGGATTTCGGCTAGATCGTTCGAGGTCTCTCTAGCGCAATTCCCATGGAAGTTAAATGACATGCTGCCGGCAAGGACACAGGATCGCTCAGGCAATGCGCGCCTTGCGCCCGAGCCAGACGATGAGTGCCACCGCGACCGCAAAGCCGATGGTTGACAGGCTGATGACCTCGCCGAGAAGCACGGCCGATACCGCCAACGTCACGAATGTCTGCAGCAACTGCACCTGTGCCACGCGGGCGATGCCGCCGAGCGCCAGGCCGGCATTCCAGAAGACGAAGCCGCCGAACATCGACATCAGGCCGAGATAGGAGAGGGCGCCCAGCTCGGCGCCGGTCGGGGCGTGAACGCCGCTGGTCATCACCAGCAGGGTGGCAACGACAGAGAGCGGCGCAGTGATGATCAGTGCCCAGGAAATCATTTCCCAGCCCGGAATGATCCGCGACACCTTGGCCGACAGCACGTAGCCGAGCGCCGCCGTGATCGCGGCCAGGAAAAGCCAGAGATCACCGGCCTGCAGATGAAAGCCGCTGTCGCGGATAGAAAAGAAGACCACAAGGGCGGCGCCAGCCAGGCCATAGGCCCAGAAAGCCGGACCGGGCCGCTCGCCATCGACCAGCGCGGCGAAGATCGAGGTCAGCAGCGGCAAGATGCCGAGAATGACGCCGCCATGGCTTGCGGGAATGGTCTGCATCGCAATCGATGAAAAGATCGGGAAGCCATAGACCACACAGATGCCGGCGCCGAGCAGCATGGCGCCTTGTCCCCTGGGCCAGCGCTTTTTAAGCAGCAACAGCGTCAGGCCGGCGGCGACCGAGGCGATGACGGCGCGGCCGAAGGTGATGAAGAAGGGGGAGAAACCGCCAAGGGCGATATGTGTCATCGGCAGTGTCGCGCCGAAGATGATGACGCCGATCAGGCCAAGCGCCATGCCCATGGCTTGCGGGTGGGTGGAAATGCGCATGGGAGCTCCGATCTGTGCAACCGTCGCTCGCATCCCTGCGGGTTCGAAGTCAAATTCATTTGCATGATCGACGGATCACGGTGGTGAATGAAAAATAGTGAGGGGCCATCACAAATTCGTCATTTGGGTCGATTGGGCCGGTTTGTCGCCTTGCAATCCCTATCAACATCTGTTCATGCTGTTCCCGTGAGCTGCATGACGATCGTGGCAGCATAGCCGTGTCGGCCACGTTGATTTGCGCATGGACCTGTTGCCCATGCTGCGGCCATCTGAACGTGACGTGGATCAGCAATTATGGGAAAGAACGTGCCTATGTCATTCTGGGATAGCATCCTTAGCATCGTCAACGCCACGGGCAATGCGCTTGCCGGCGTGGTCGAGGCGATCCGGACGCTGTTTGAAGGTGATCCGGAGACGCGCCGCAAGGTGGCTTTTTCCGTCGCCATGATTGCGCTCTCCGCCAAGATGGCAAAGGCGGACGGGATCGTCACCGAAGCTGAGGTCTCTGCCTTCCGCGACATCTTCAAGTTTCCCGACGATCAGGCACAGAATGTCGCCCGGCTCTACAATCTCGCCCGCCAGGATGTGGCCGGTTACGAGGCCTATGCCGAGAAGATGGCATCGCTCTGCGTTTCCTGCGAGCAGAATTGCCCTGTGCTGGAAGATATCGTCGAGGGGCTTTTCCACATTGCCACGGCGGACGGTGCGCTGCATGAGAAGGAACTGGCTTTCCTGACGCGGGTGGCGGAGATCTTCCGCATGAAGGAAGAGCGGTTCGAGGAGATCATGGCCCGGCACGTGCATGTCGCCGGTGTCGATCCCTACAAGGTGCTCGGCGTGTCGCCCAAGGATGATTTTGCGATCATCCGCAAGCGTTACCGCGTGCTGGTATCGGAAAATCACCCGGATATACTGGTCGCCCGCGGCGTACCGGAAGAGTTCCATGCGATCGCCAACGACCGCATGGCCGCGCTGAATGCCGCCTATGAGGCGATCGAGAAAGAACGCCGCGCCGCATGACGGACTTCGCCTGCGACTATCCTGCCGCCCGTGCCGTGCCGTCGCCCAATCATGGGGAGCGGGCAGGGGGGCAGACGCCCGACATGATTATCCTGCATTATACCGGCATGGCGACCGGGGCCGCCGCGCTTGACTGGCTGTGTCGCGAGGAGAGTCAGGTTTCCAGCCACTATTTCGTGCATGAGGATGGCAGGGTCGATCAGCTGGTCGCCGAGGACCGCCGTGCCTGGCATGCCGGAAAGAGCAGCTGGAAGGGCGAGACGGACATCAATTCCCGCTCGATCGGCATCGAAATCGTCAACGCGGGGCACCCCGGCGGACTGCCGGATTTCCCACCTGAGCAGATCGAAGCGGTCGTTGAATTGTGTCAAAATTGTGGCGATCGCTGGTCCATACTCCCGGAAAGGGTCCTGGCGCATAGCGATATCGCTCCCATTCGCAAGGTTGATCCGGGAGAAAAATTCCCGTGGGAACGGCTGCATGCGGCAGGCATAGGGCATTGGGTTGCGCCGGCTCCGATCGGCGGGGGACGGTTTTTCCAGCGGGGCGATCAGGGTCAGCCGGTCGAAGCGGTGCAGACAATGCTGTCGCTTTACGGCTACGGAATTGAAGTTACTGGTATTTTCTGCGAGAAGACGGAAGGCGCGGTTGCTGCTTTCCAGCGTCATTTTCGCCCGTCCCAGGTCGATGGCATAGCCGATATTTCGACGCTGGACACACTGCACAGACTGCTGTCCGCGCTGCCGGATTTCAGCCGCTGAACGATGGCCGCTAAGGCTCTTTCCGGCGGCCGTTTGGGGCCGTCATCGCACTATTTTTGTGCACTGCCACATCATCACCATGATGCCGGGGTCTTTTGCGGCCGTACCGAACCGCAGGTAATTCAGGCCTCCAGCCCTTCCTGTTGATGACGAAAATCGGGATGCGAGACGGCAGGGCGGGGTGCGCCCTCAAGGCCGCGGCGCCCGAAAGTGGAGACTTCACGCTACATGAGAATATCGAATCTTGCTGCGGCAGCGGCATGCTTTTGCATGCTGTTTTCCGGGGTTGAAACGTCGTATGCCGGGGGCATCGATAAAACCATTACCTCCTCCATCAAGCCGGTGAGCAGAACCACGGGTTATGCCGCGTCCAGCGGCTCCTTCCAGACCACCGCCTATAGCGGTCTGATCAAGACTTACGCCAAGCAGTACGGCGTGCCGGTCGATCTGGCCCATGCGGTGATCAAGGTCGAGAGCAATTTCAATCCCATGGCACGCGGCAGCGCCGGTGAGGTGGGTCTCATGCAGATCAAGCCGGCGACAGCCCGGATGATGGGCTATTCCGGCGGCAAGCGCGGCCTGTTCGATCCCGAAACCAATATCAAGTTCGGTATGAAATATCTCGCCATGGCGCATGAACTGTCCGGTGGTTTCACCTGCGGCACGATCCTGCGCTACAATGCGGGACACAACGCTACGAAGATGAATCCGGTCTCGCGCCGCTATTGCGGCAAGGTGCAGTCGATCATCGACTGAGCCATAAAAGACGCCGGATAGGTTTCGAGTTCCGGCATTTTTTCAAGTTCGCGGGTGCCAGCCGGAAAATGCCGTGCTATCTCCGCCCGATCGTTTCTTGAGGGCGCAGCATGGCAGGCACATTCGATTTCATCATTGTTGGCAAAGGCATGATGGGAGCGGCGGCTGCTCGGCATCTGGCCAGGAGCGGCGCGAAGATCGCGCTGATCGGCCCGGATGAACCGGAAGACTGGGCCAGCCACGGCGGCGTTTTCGCCAGTCACTACGACAATGGCCGCATCACCCGCACGATCGACCCGAATTCCGTCTGGGCCCTTTTGGCCCGGCGCTCCATCGAGCGTTACGCTGAGATCGCGGCATCGAGCGGCATCGATTTCTACAGCGAAGCCGGTTGCCTGATTGCTGCGCCTCTGCCCGGCGGCGGGGACGGCTATCTCGAAAACGTCATCGCCGCCCGTGACCGTCTCGGTGTGGAGGCGCCTTTCGTCGGCGAGCGGGAACTGGCGGAGCAATTTCCGTGGTTCCGCTTTCCGCCGGGCTACGGCGGCGTTTTCGAGCCGCGCAACGCGGGCCATATCAATCCGCGCGCACTGGTCGCTGCACAGGTGATCCTCGCGGAAAAAGCCGGGGTCACGGTCATTCGCTCGGAAGTTTCGGCGGTTGCGCGCGTCGGAAGCGTGGTGAATGTCAAGACGGTGGATGGAGCCGTCTTTGCCGGTGGCCGCGTCCTCATTGCCGCCGGCGGATTTTCCATCGCCAGGCAATTGCTGGCCCAGCCTCTGGATCTCGTCGTCAAGGCACGGACGGTGCTGTTCGCCGAGGTGGCGCACGACGATCTTGCGCGTTTTGCCGAGATGCCGTCGCTGATAGGTGCTGCACCGGTGCAGGATGAGAGCTACTATCTGCTGCCGCCGATCCGTTATCCCGATGGCAAATACTATATCAAGATCGGTGGCGATCCGAGCGACGTCAATATCGGCAGCGAGAGCGATGTCCGCGCCTGGTTTCGGGGCGACGCCAACCGGGCGGCGGCCGATCACATGGCGGGACTTCTGGCCCGGGCCATGCCGTCCTTCACCCCCGCCTCGCTCAAATGGAGCCCGTGCGTCACGGCGTTTACCCGTCACGGTTATCCCTATATCGGCTTTGCCTCCTCGGATCGCGTTGCCGTGCTGACTGGCGGCAATGGGGCGGCGGCCAAGAGTTCGGACGAGATCGGACGGCTCGGCGCGGTGCTGCTTCAGGACGGCCAGCTGGATGCGCCGGAATACGACACGGACTTTGCGGTCTGCTTCCGGTAGAAACCGCCTTTCCATCCCACCTTTTTGCTTTTGCCACTGGCAATTGGCTGAAGCCTCGGTTATGCACCGCCTGCCAGTTGGCCGGGCAGCCGCGCTCCGCTAGGACCGAAAGGTTGCGGGGGGAGGAAAGTCCGGGCTCCACGGAAAAACGGTGCCGGATAACGTCCGGCGGGGGCGACCCCAGGGAAAGTGCCACAGAGAGAATACCGCCTGCGTTCGCGCAGGTAAGGGTGAAAGGGTGGGGTAAGAGCCCACCGCGCGCATGGCAACATGGGTGGCAAGGCAAACCCCACCGGGAGCAAGACCGAATAGGGATGACGTGGTTCGCGCAAGCGTTCCGGCCTTTTCCGGGCCAGTCATCCGGGTGGGTTGCAGGAGGCAGCGCGCAAGCGTTGTCCCAGATGAATGGCTGCCACGTTCCGGCTTTCGGGCCGGAGCCATACAGAACCCGGCTTACAGGCCAACTGGCAAATTCCTTCTTTTCCGATCGAGACGAAGCGGGTTTCAAAAATCGGCTATCCGCTTGAATGTCCGTCGTTTTTCATCTCTTTCGAATATTTGATATGGCCATTCCGTGCGGGCGGATTCCGCTTTGAATCCAAAGTCTTGAGGGTCGGTTCGTAACGATTTGTTAAACTTAACAGACTATCAATATTTGCTGACGACGCGTGCTGAAATAGAGCAAATCCCATTGACGCCCATATGGTCCCATGTTATCCCATTCACGCACTGCACAAGGGCTGAATAAGGCCTCTTCCTCGCAAGTTTCGGGACCGCCCTGCGGAGGGTTTTCGATCGGGCATATCGTCCGGCGGCGGGGTGTTGTGCGTTTTTTTGATGGTGTGCGCGGGCTGTTGAGGTTGGCGTACCCGCCGGGGACGGCTGTATCGTGTCATGAACCGCTTCCTATCGCATGCGACAAACCGGATCGATGCCAAGGGGCGGGTTTCCGTTCCTTCGATGTTTCGCTCCGTTTTGACGGCGCTCGATATTCGGGAGCTTTATTGCTTTCAGGATTTCGTTTTTCCGGCTATCAGCGCCGGCGGTCCGGAGTTGCTGGATCGCTTCGAAAGGCAGATTGGCGGCGAGGATCCGTTTTCGCCGCAGGCCAATCAGATGTCGCTCCTGATTCATGGGGGCGGGGTCTTCATGAAGCTCGACCAGGAAGGCCGGTTGATGGTCACGGATTTCATCCGCGATTTCACGGGCATCACCACGGAGGTCACTTTCGTGGGGCGGGCGGATCATTTTCAGTTGTGGGCGCCGCAGGTGTTTATCGAGCATCAGGCGGCGGCACGGGAAGAGCGCAGATTACGAGGTCTGCGTTCGGACTAGAGTGGAGAGACGGAATGATGGCGGATCAAGGCGAAGGTTTATCCGATGCCGATGGCGGACCGGTCCGTCACATTCCGGTTCTTCTCCCCGAGGTTCTTGCAAGTCTCGACCTTCAACCCGGCAAGATCATCCTTGATGGCACCTTTGGTGCCGGTGGCTATACGGCGGCGATCCTGGCAGAGGGCGCCGACGTGATCGCGCTCGACCGTGATCCCGCGGCGATCCTTGGCGGTCAGCCGATGGTGGCGGCGAGCGATGGTCATCTCACTCTTGTTCATTCGCGGTTTTCCGATCTTGCACAGCATGTCCCGGACGAAGGTCTGGATGGCGTCGTTCTTGATATCGGCGTGTCCTCGATGCAGATCGACGAAGCTGATCGCGGTTTTTCCTTTCAGCGCCGTGGCCCGCTCGACATGCGCATGTCGTCGGACGGCGTTTCCGCTGCCGATGTCGTCAACCGCGCCAAGGTGACGGACCTGACCCGTATCTTCGGATTTCTCGGTGAAGAGCCGCAGTCCGGCCGGATAGCCCGCGCGATCGAAAAGCGCCGCCTCGAGGAGCCTTTCGTCACGACCCGCGATCTTGCCGGTCTGATCGAGATCGTCACGCCGCGCAAGGCCAAGGACAAGATCCATCCCGCCACCCGCGTCTTCCAGGCGCTGCGCATCTTCGTCAACGACGAGCTCGGCGAGCTCGCCCGGGCGCTGTTTGCTGCCGAGCGTGTGCTGAAGCCCGGCGGGCGCCTCACCGTCGTCACCTTTCATTCGCTGGAAGACCGGATCGTCAAGAAATTCTTCCAGGATCGCGCCGGCAAGGCGTCCGGTTCCAGGCACCTGCCGATTGCCCATGAGCGCGCGGCAACTTTCGCACCAGTTGGGAAGTCTATGGTGGCAGCCAGCGAAGAAGAAGCGTCCCGCAATCCGCGTGCCCGCTCCGCAAAGATGCGGGTTGGTGTTCGCACCGATGCCCCGCCTGAGGCAGATGATCTGTCCATTTTCGATTTGCCGAACCTTGCAAGCCTTGGAAAGATTGGGGGCTGAGACATGTTGCGTAGTTTTGACATCGTCCTGATCGTCGTCATGACGGCCGCCGCCACGGTCACCTATACGATCAAGCATCAGGCGGAAAACAAGCTGGAAGAAGTTCGCAAGCTGGAGGCGGAAATCAAGCTCGAGGAAGACACGATCGACCTTCTGCGCGCCGACTGGGCGCTGCTGACCCAGCCGAACCGGCTGGAAAAGCTGGTGACCGTCTATCAGCAGGATCTTCAGCTCGCACGGACCGCGCCCACCCAGCTTGCCCGGCCGGAAGAGTTGCCCATGCTGCGCGCCGACCTGCCGCCGCCGGCGGATGTTCTGGAGGCCATGGGTATGGCGCAGGGCAAGTCTGCGAAGAAGACGCCTACCGTCACCGCAGGCAAGAAACCGGTGAAAACAGATACGGGCGCCAAGACCGCGAGCGCGAAAAAAAGCACCAAAATCGTCGACGCCGACGCGGACGATGCCGGTGATGATGCAGACAATATCGCAACGGGTTCGGTGGCGCGCTGATGTCCTTTCTCTCCCGTATCATGGTCGTCAAGAGCAAGGCCCATTTCTCTGCCGGCGGCAACAACCATCCGGGCGATCTCGGCATGCCGTTCGAAGGCACGCGCAAGAGAAGCAGCAACCAGGCGAAAAGCCGCGTTGCCATCGTCATCGCCAGCTTTACGGCCGTCTATTGTATCATCGGCGGCCGGCTGGTTCAGTATGGCATGGCCCAGCCCGAGACGGTTTCGAGCATCGGCCGCGCCGACAATCTGATGGCCTCGCGCCCGGACATTCTCGACCGCAACGGCGAAATTCTCGCAACCGACATCCGCACGGTCTCGCTCTATGCCGAGCCGCACAAGATCGTCGATGCCGACGAGGCGGTCGAGCAGCTCTCGACGGTGCTGCCCAATATCAATGTCACCGAAATCTACAACAAGCTGAAGTCGCAATCGCGGTTTCAATGGCTGCGCCGTCAGCTGACCCCGAAACAGCAGAGCGAAATTCTGGCGCTCGGCATTCCCGGCATCGGGTTCCGTCCGGAAAAGCGCCGCTTCTATCCCGGTGGCGCCACCGCTGCCCATGTCGTCGGTTACGTCAATGTCGACAACCGCGGCATTGCCGGCATGGAACGTTACATCGACAATCAGGGCCTTGCAGATCTTGCGGCTATCGGCATGACCAGCGATGCCAAGCTGGAGCCGGTGAAGCTGTCGATCGACCTGCGCGTCCAGAACATCCTGCGCGATACGATCGCCCATGGCATGACCGAGTTCCAGGCGATCGCCGCCGGTGCCGTGGTGATGAACGTTCATACCGGTGAAATCGTCGCCATGGCGTCGGTTCCGGATTTCGATCCGAACAACCCCTCGGCCGGTGCCGAGGACGGCTGGCTCAACCGCATGTCGAACGGCACGTTCGAGATGGGCTCGACCTTCAAGTCGTTCACGACGGCGATGGCGCTCGATTCCGGCAAGGTGACGCTGAGGGACAGCTTTGACGCGCGCTTTCCGATCCGGATCGGCGGCTTTACCATCAAGGACTTCCACGGCAAGAACCGGGTTCTGACCGTTCCGGAAATCTTCCAGTATTCGTCGAATATCGGCACGGCCAAGATGGCCGACCTCGTTGGCATCGACGCGCACAAGGAATTCCTCACCCGCATGGGCCTGCTCACCAAGATGCAGACCGAACTGCCTGAGGTGAAGATGCCCAGCCAGCCGCGCGAATGGAAGAAAATCAACTCGATCACCATTTCCTTCGGTCACGGGGTCTCGACGACGCCGCTGCAGACGGCTGTTGCCGGCGCTGCGCTGATGAACGGCGGCAAGCTGATCGAACCGACCTTCCTGCCGCGCACCGAGGCGGAAGCGGACGCGGCCTCGACGAAGGTGATCAAGAAGACCACCAGCGACGACATGCGTTCGCTGTTCAAGTGGAACGGCACGCACGGCTCCGGCAGAAACGCGCTGGTGCCGGGCTTCGATGTCGGCGGCAAGACCGGAACGGCCGACAAGGTCGTCAACGGACGCTATTCGAGCGATCTCAATTTCAACGCGTTTCTGGCCGCATTCCCGATCGATAATCCGCAATATATCGTGCTGACGTTTATCGATGCGCCGAAATCCGGCGAAAGAGGCATCCGGACCGCAGCGGGCAATGCTGCGCCGATGGTGCGCGATATCATCAGCCGTTCCGCACCGCTGCTCGGCGTCGAGCCGAAGTTCGGCGATGTCGGTTCTGCCTTGCTCGTGTCTTATTGACCATGGAATGACAATCAGGAGGATTCGCCGCACGGCGCATCGGTTCGTTTTGAAAAGTGCATCCATGAAGATCAAAGACCTGATCGGGAAGGATTTCCCGGAAATTGTCTCGCAACTGAGCCCGGCCGCCGGCGAGACGGAGATTGTTGCGATCACCGCCGATAGCCGGCAGGTCGTTCCAGGCGCGTTGTTCGTGGCGCTTTCGGGAAGCAAGGCGGATGGCAGGGGGTTCATCGACGACGCGGTTGCTCGTGGAGCGGCTGCCGTTGTTACGGGCTCCGAGCCTGCCGGCGGCGTGTCTGTGCCGGTTCTTGTTGCCAGCGTGCCGCGCCGCGTCCTTGCCATCGCGGCTGCGAATTTCTATGGACGCCAGCCGCAGACGATGGTGGCCGTGACCGGTACGGCCGGCAAGACCTCGGTCGCCTCCTTTGCCCGGCAGATCTGGGCCCATGCGGGTTTTGCTGCCGCGATGATCGGCACCACCGGCGTCATCGCTCCCGGGCGCAACGATTACGGCTCTCTGACGACGCCGGATCCGGTCTCGCTGCACAAGCTTCTTGCCGAACTGGCCGATGCCGGTGTCACGCATGCGGCCATGGAAGCCTCCAGCCATGGTCTGGATCAGAACCGGCTCGACGGCGTCCGCCT
Source organism: Pararhizobium polonicum (assembly GCF_001687365.1). GTDB lineage: Bacteria > Pseudomonadota > Alphaproteobacteria > Rhizobiales > Rhizobiaceae > Pararhizobium > Pararhizobium polonicum. The sequence continues at coordinate 45,918 of NZ_LGLV01000016.1, read as the reverse complement.
GGCTGCCGCCGGTTTCACCAATCTCGGCCGCGACCACATGGATTACCATCCGACCGTCGAGGACTATATGGCCGCCAAGATGCGGCTGTTCGACGGCGTGCTGCCGAAGGGTTCGCCGGCGGTGATCTTTTCCGATGACGCGTGGTCGGCGCAGGCGATTGCTGCCGCCAAGGCAGGCGGTCAGGAGGTTCTGACCGTCGGGCGCAAGGGCGATTACCTGAGTCTGAAGCGCGTCGAGCATTTCCGCCACAAGCAGATCGCCGAAATTCATGTCGGCGACGAGATCTTCGAAGTGCATGTACCGCTGGCCGGCGATTTCCAGATTTCCAATACGCTGGTGGCGGCCGGTCTTGCCATGGCGACCGGCGTCAGCGCCAAGGCGACGATGGCAGCGCTCGAAAAGCTCCAGGGCGCCTCTGGCCGTCTGGAATTGGTCGGGCACACCAAGGACGGCGCGCTCGCCTATGTCGATTACGCCCACAAGCCGGACGCGCTGGAAAACGTGCTTGCCTCGGTTCGTCCCTTCACCACGGGCCGCATCATCGTGGTCTTCGGTTGCGGCGGCGATCGTGACAAGGGCAAACGCCCGATCATGGGCGAGATCGCCACACGGCTGGCCGATATCGTTATTGTAACCGACGACAATCCGCGCTCGGAAGTGCCCGAAGTCATTCGCAGCGAGATCATGGCCGCCGCTGAGGGCGCGACCGAAATCGGCGATCGTTCCGAGGCGATCAACGCCGCAGTCGCGATGCTGAGATCGGGCGACACGCTGATCGTCGCCGGCAAGGGACATGAGGAGGGCCAGACTGTCGGCTCCGTCACCCTGCCGTTTTCCGATCATGCCGAATTGCGCAAGGCATTGGGAGGTCAATGATTTGAGCTTTCTCTGGACGACCAGCGACCTGATGGCGGCCATGCACGGCCGGCCGATGGGCAATTTGCCGGAAGGCATTACCGGGATTTCCATCGACAGCCGCTCTCTTGGCAAGGGCGAGGCCTTTTTCGCCATCAAGGGCGACCGTGTGGATGGCCATGACTATGCCGGCATCGCGATCGCCAATGGCGCGGCGCTGCTGGTGGTCAGCGAGGCAAAGCTGCCGGCGCTCGGTCGGCTGATCGCGCCGATGATCGTCGTCGATGATGTGCTCGACGCCATGGTTCGGCTCGGCTGTGCTGCGCGCGACCGCAGCGCGGCCAGGATCATTGCCGTCACCGGCTCGGTCGGCAAGACGACCACCAAGGAGATGCTGCGTCATGTGCTTGAGCCGTCGGGCCGGGTGCATGCCTCGGTCGCCTCATTCAACAATCACTGGGGCGTGCCGCTGACCTTGTCGCGCATGCCGGAAAATACCGATTTCGGCATCTTCGAGATCGGCATGAACCATGCCGACGAGATCCGGCCGCTGGTTCGGATGGTGCGTCCGCATGTGGCTGTTATCACCACCATCGCCGCTGCCCATCTCGGCAATTTCAAGGACCTCGAGGAAATCGCCGCCGCCAAGGCGGAGATCATGGAAGGCCTCGTCGACGACGGCCACGTGATCCTCAATCGCGACAACGCGCAGTTCGAGACGCTGGAAAAGGCGGCCACAGCACTGGGCGTTGCCCATGTGCATAGCTTCGGCAGCAGCGCCAAAGCCGATTTCCGCATGGTCGAATTCACCGGTGGTTCCGAAGGGGCCGTCCTCTGGGGTGCACTTGACGGCAAGACGCTGGAAATCCAGATCGGCGCGCCGGGGCGTCATATCGCCGAAAATGCGCTGGCCGTGCTCGGTGCCGCCAGCCTGGTCGGTGCCGACATGGATGCGGCCCTCGCAGCACTTGCGACATTGCAGGCGGAGAAGGGGCGCGGCGCGCGGCATCGCCTGGCAATCGGGTCCGGTTCCTTCGTGCTGATCGATGAGAGCTACAATGCCAACCCGGCCTCGATGCGGGCTGCGATCTCGCTGCTGCAGGATGCGCAGCTGCCGGAGGGCGGGCGCCGGATCGCCATTCTCGGCGACATGCTGGAGATGGGCGAATTTGCCGGCAAGGTTCACGCGGAACTTGCCGCGCCGCTGGTCGAGGCCGGCATCACCGATGTCTGGCTGGCCGGGCCGGAGATGGCGCATCTGCGCGATGCTCTAGGTGACGGTGCCCATATCGAATATCGCGAGACGGTCGATGACCTGAAGGAATTTGCGCTCCGATCCGTCGCCGCCGGGGATGTGGTGATGATCAAATCGTCGAAGGGAACCGGCTGCGGCAGGATCGTTTCGGCGTTGCTTGATACATATCCGCCCTATTCGGGCACGGAGCGCGTTGAATAAAGGCGGGACAGGGCTTTCATGGCCGCTGTTCAATGCTGACACTTTTGATACCACGCAGTTATTCTTCCATTCGGTGATTCTGATGGACGGAATCTGCAACGAACCTTTGGGGAAAGGTCCCTCATGCTCATCTGGCTTGTCGAACTGGCGGACCATTTTCAATTCTTCAATCTCTTCCGGTACATCACGTTCCGTACCGGCGCTGCCTTGTTCACCTCGGCACTGATCGTCTTTTTGTTCGGACCGCGGATGATTTCGTCCCTGCGGGTACGGCAGGGCCGCGGTCAGCCGATCCGGGCGGATGGGCCGCAGACCCATTTCAAGAAGGCGGGTACGCCGACCATGGGCGGCCTGATGATCCTGGCCGGCATCGTCGGCAGTTCGCTGCTCTGGGCCGACCTTTCGAGCGTCTATGTCGTCTCCACGCTGCTGGTGACGCTCGGTTTCGGCGCGATCGGGTTCTACGACGATTATCTCAAGGTGACGAAACAGTCGGACAAGGGCTTTTCCGGCAAGGCGCGTCTCGGCATCGAGTTCCTCGTTGCGGGCATCGCCGTCTTCTTCATGATGCGCACGGCGCTGTCGGCGGGTGTCGCCGGCTCGACCTTCGGGTCGTCGCTGACCTTTCCGTTCCTGAAGGATTTCACCCTCAATCTTGGCTATTTCTTCATCCTGTTCGGCGGCTTCGTCATTGTCGGCGCCGGCAATGCGGTCAACCTGACCGACGGTCTCGACGGCCTTGCCATCGTACCGGTGATGATCGCGGCCGCGTCCTTCGGGGTCATCGCCTATCTGGCCGGTAATGCCGTGTTTGCCAACTACCTGCAGATCCATTTCGTGCCTGGTACCGGCGAGCTTGCCGTCATTCTCGGCGCGGTGATCGGGGCAGGGCTCGGCTTTCTCTGGTTCAACGCACCACCGGCGGCGATTTTCATGGGCGACACCGGGTCGCTGGCGCTCGGCGGCCTGATCGGCACTGTGGCGGTTGCCACCAAGCACGAGATCGTCATGGTCATCATCGGCGGCCTGTTCGTGATGGAAACGCTGTCGGTGATCATCCAGGTCTTCTGGTTCAAGCGCACCGGCAAGCGCGTCTTCCTGATGGCGCCGATTCATCACCATTTCGAAAAGCTGGGCTGGACCGAAAGCCAGGTGGTCATTCGTTTCTGGATCATCGCCGTCATCCTCGCCATGGTCGGTCTTTCGACCCTGAAGCTGCGGTAAGAACGATGATCCCGGTCACAACCTTCAAGGACAGGCAAGTCGCTCTCTTCGGTCTCGGTGGATCGGGGCTGGCGACGGCGCAGGCGCTTGTCGCCGGCGGTGCCAGGGTGACCGCCTGGGATGACAATCCCGACAGCGTTGCCAAGGCTGCAGCCGCGGGTATTGGTACCGGCGATCTGCATCAGGCCGACTGGACGGCTTTTTCCGCCTTCGTGCTGTCGCCCGGTGTGCCGCTGACGCATCCAAAGCCGCATTGGACCGTCGATCTCGCGCATGCGGCGGGCGTCGAGATCATCGGCGATGTCGAACTGTTCGTGCGCGAGCGCCGGGCGCATGCGCCGGATTGCCCGTTCATCGCCATCACCGGCACCAACGGCAAATCGACGACCACGGCGCTGATCGCCCATATCCTGAGATCGAGCGGCCGGGACACGCAGCTCGGTGGCAATATCGGTACGGCGGTGATGACGCTCGATCCGCCGGCATCCGGCCGGTTCTACGTCGTCGAATGCTCATCCTACCAGATCGATCTGGCGCCGACGATCAATCCGTCCGCCGGTATCCTGCTCAACCTGACGCCGGATCATCTCGACCGGCATGGCAGCATGGAGCACTATGCTGCCATCAAGGAACGGCTGATCGCCGGAAGCGACACAGCCATTGTCGGCGTCGACGACGTCTATACCAAAGCGATCGCCGACCGGGCAGCACAGGCCGGACAACGGGTCATCCGCATTGCCCGCCATCGTGCGCTGGGCCAGGGTTTCTTTGTCGACGGCACACGCGTCATGCGCGCCGAGGACGGTCTTGCGGCGGCGGTTGCCGATCTCGACGGCATCGCGACGCTGCGCGGCAATCACAATGCCCAGAATGCTGCCGCTGCCATCGGCGCATGCCTTTCGGTCGGTGTTTCCGAAAGCGACATTTTAGCCGGTCTTTCCTCCTTTCCGGGGTTGAAGCACCGCATGCAGCCGGTCGGCCGTAAGGATAGGGTGATCTTCGTCAACGACAGCAAGGCGACCAATGCCGATGCGGCCGCGCCGGCCTTGTCGAGCTATGAGCGGATCTATTGGATTGCCGGTGGCTTGCCCAAGGAGGGCGGCATCACGACCCTGGCGCCGTTTTTTCCAAAGATCGCCAAGGCCTATCTGATCGGCGAAGCCGCACCTGCCTTTGCCGCGACGCTGGGTGAGGCGGTTCCGTACGAGATTTCCGGAACGCTGGAGCGGGCAGTGGCCCATGCGGCGGCCGATGCGGCGAGGGATGACGCCGCGCAATCGGCCGTCATGCTGTCCCCGGCTTGCGCAAGCTTCGACCAGTATAAGAATTTTGAAGTCAGGGGCGACGCCTTCGTCAGCCATGTCGCGGCGATTGACGGCGTAACGATGCTGATATGAGGGCCGGTGGCCCAGACGATCACAGATCGGCGCCGGACGCGCCGTTGAAGGGGACGAAGAAATGGTAAGCCGTGCCGAACGTGGCCCCGTGGCCGACTGGTTCTGGACGATCGACAGGTTCTTCCTGGCGACCTTCATTCTGTTGATGGGGATCGGCTTCATGCTGTCCTTTGCGGCAAGCCCCGCGGTTGCCGAGCGCCTCAACCTCGACAGTTTCCACTTCGTCAAGCGGCACGCGGCCTTCCTGCTGCCGTCGCTGGGCGTCATGATCGCCATTTCCTTCCTGACGCCGCGGCAGGTACGCCGTACCGCGATGATCCTGCTGATCGTCTCGCTTGCCATGATGGTGCTGGCGCTGTTCTTCGGCGCCGAGGTCAAGGGATCGCGGCGCTGGATTTCGCTGGCCGGATTGTCGATCCAGCCGTCTGAGTTCATGAAGCCTGCCTTCGTCGTCGTCTGCGCCTGGCTGTTTTCCGAGCATGCGCGCCAGCCGGAAATTCCCGGAAACCTGTTTGCCATCCTGCTGTTCGGTATCGTCGTGGCTTTGCTCGTTGCCCAGCCTGACCTTGGCCAGACCATCCTGACGACGGCCGTCTGGGGCGGCATGTTCTTCATGGCCGGCATGCCGTGGCTGTGGATCATCGTACTCGGCGGTTCCGCTGTCGGCGGTCTCGTGGTCGCCTATACGCTGTTGCCGCACGTGGCCGGCCGTATCGACCGGTTCATGACGGGAGAGGGCGATACGTTCCAGGTGGATACGGCGCTTCAGGCGATCATCCGGGGCGACTGGTTTGGGCAGGGGCCGGGCGAAGGCATCATCAAGCGGATCATCCCGGACAGCCATACCGACTTCATCTTTTCGGTGGCGGCCGAGGAATTCGGCATCGTCTTCTGCATGGTAATCGTGCTGATCTTCGCCTTCCTTGTCATGCGGGGCCTGAGCCACGCCTTTCGTGAGCGTAACGATTTCACCCGCTTTGCCGTCGCAGGTCTTGTCCTGCAGATCGGCATCCAGTCGATGATCAATATCGGCGTCAATCTGCAGTTGCTGCCGGCCAAGGGCATGACGTTGCCGTTGATCTCCTATGGCGGTTCCTCCATGGTGGCGATCTGCGTCACGGCGGGCTTTATCCTGGCACTCACGCGCCATCGGCCGGAAAAGCGCGCCGTCGAGCGCAGCCTGTTCCGCTCGGGCATGGGCGTTCCGGCGGAATAGGGCCGGCGAAGTAAGGACTGATCATGAGCAAAGGCATCATCATGCTAGCCGCCGGCGGGACCGGCGGCCATCTGTTTCCGGCGGAAGCCCTGGCGCACGAACTGAAGGCGCTCGGCTATTCCATCCATCTGGTGACGGACAGCCGGGCCGAACGCTTCGCCGGCAAGTTTCCGGCCGATGAAATCCATGTCGTCCCGTCCGCGACGATCGGCTCGAAGAATCCGCTGAAGGTGGCATCATCGCTGTGGACGCTCTGGTCGGGCATCCGCATCGCCCGCCGACTGATGGCGAAGGTCCGGCCGAAGGTCGTCGTCGGCTTCGGCGGTTATCCGACCATTCCGCCGCTGCTGGCCGCAACCGGCATGGGCATCCCGTCGATGATCCATGAGCAGAACGCCGTCATGGGCCGGGCCAACAAGGCACTCGCCCGTCGCGTCAGGGCGATTGCCGGCGGCTTTCTGCCCGAGACGGACGGTCTCTATGCCGCAAAGACGGTGACGACGGGCAACCCCGTCCGGCCGGCCGTGCTGGAGGCCGCCAAGGTTCCGTATGTGCCGTCGGGCGAGGGCGAGGAATTCCGGCTGGTCGTGTTCGGTGGCAGTCAGGGTGCTCAGTATTTTTCGAAAAGCGTGCCGACGGCGGTCAGCCTGCTCGACGACAGCTTGCGAAAACGTCTGCGGATCACGCAGCAGGCGCGCGCCGAAGATATGCCGATGGTCGAGGGCTGCATTGCCAAGCTCGAGATGGCTGCGGACATCGCGCCGTTCTTCACCGACATGGCGGACCGCCTCGCCAAGGCGCATCTGGTCATCTGCCGGTCCGGCGCCTCCACGGTTTCCGAGATCGCGGTGATTGGCCGCCCGGCGATCCTGGTGCCTTACCCCTATGCGCTCGATCATGATCAGGCAGCGAACGCGGCGGCGCTGGCGGCGACCGGCGGTGCCAAGGTGATCGCTCAGGCCGAGCTTTCCACCGAAAAGCTGAGCAAGATCCTGACCGGAGCCATGACCAATCCCGGCAAGCTGGCCGATATGGCGGCAAGTGCCAAACAGGCGGGCAAACCCGATGCGGCCCGCTTGCTTGCCGCCATGGTTGAAGCTATTGCCAGCGGTTCGACCATTGCACAGTTCAAGGAAGCACGCTCATGAAGATGCCGCAGACAATCGGCCTGGTTCATTTCATCGGTATCGGTGGTATCGGCATGAGCGGTATTGCCGAAGTGCTGCACAATCTCGGCCACAAGGTTCAGGGCTCTGACCAATCCGACAGCGCCAATGTCCAGCGCCTGCGTGACAAGGGTATCGAGGTTTTCGTCGGTCACAAGGCAGAGAACATCGGCGAGGCCGAAGTCGTGGTTGTCTCGACCGCCATCAAGAAGAGCAACCCGGAACTCATCGCTGCGCGTGAAAAGCTGCTGCCGGTGGTGCGCCGCGCCGAGATGCTGGCCGAACTGATGCGCTTCCGCAATGCCATTGCCATTGGCGGCACGCATGGCAAGACCACCACGACCTCGATGGTGGCGACGCTGCTTGAGGCCGGCGGGCTCGATCCGACCGTCATCAATGGCGGCATCATCAATGCCTACGGCACCAATGCCCGCATGGGCGAGGGCGAGTGGATGGTGGTGGAGGCCGACGAATCCGACGGCACCTTCCTGAAACTGCCTGCCGACGTCGCCGTCGTCACCAATATCGATCCCGAACATCTCGACCACTACGGCAATTTCGATGCCGTGCGCGCGGCCTTTCGCCAGTTCGTCGAAAACGTTCCGTTCTATGGCTTTGGCGTCATGTGCCTCGATCATCCCGAAGTGCAGACCATGGTCTCGAAGATCGAGGACCGCAAGGTCGTCACCTATGGCGAAAACCCGCAGGCCGACGTGCGCTATTCCAATATCCGCATGGACGGCGCCACATCGGTGTTCGACGTCGAGATCCGCCGCCGCCGCACCGGACAGGTGATCCAGATGCAGGATCTGCGGCTGCCAATGCCGGGCCGCCACAATGTCTCGAACGCCACCGCGGCGATTGCCGTCGCGCAGCGGCTTGGTATTTCGCCGGAGGATATCGCCAAGGGGCTGGCATCCTTTGCCGGCGTCAAGCGCCGCTTCACCTTCACCGGCGAATGGAACAATGTCCGCGTCTACGACGACTACGGCCATCACCCGGTCGAGATCAAGGCTGTGCTGCGCGCCGCGCGCGAGGCCTGCCAGGGCCGCGTCATCGCCGTGCACCAGCCGCACCGCTTTTCACGTCTTCACAGCCTCTTCGAGGACTTCTCCGCCTGCTTCAACGATGCCGACACGATTCTTCTGGCGCCGGTCTATTCGGCCGGTGAGGAACCGATCGAGGGCGTCAACTCGCAGGAACTCGTCTCCCGTATCAAGGCAGGCGGCCACCGCGACGCGCGCTTCATCGAAGGCCCGGAAGCCATTGCGCCGATCGTCTCCGCCATTGCGCAACCGGGGGACTTTGTGGTTCTCTTGGGTGCCGGCAGCATTACGTATTGGGCTGCGGCACTTCCGAAGGAACTCGCAGGCATTTCAGGAAATTCCGCATGAAACAGGTACACGGTGAAAAATTGCTGGCCTCCCTCGGGGACAAGGTCAAAGAATTGCGCGGACGTCTGACGCCGGATGCGCCGATGGATCGCGTGACCTGGTTCCGCGCCGGCGGTCTGGCCGAACTGATGTTCCAGCCGCACGACGCCGACGATCTCGTCGCCTTCCTGCAGATGCTGCCGGAGGAAGTGCCGGTCATGGTCGCGGGCGTCGGCTCCAACCTGCTGGTGCGCGACGGCGGCATCCGGGGTGTCGTCATCCGTCTGTCGGCCAAGGGCTTCGGCGATGTCGAGCTCGTCTCGGAGACGAAGGTCAAGGCCGGGGCGATCTGCCCGGACAAGAACCTGGCCGCGATGACGCTGGATCACGGCATTGGCGGTTTCGCGTTCTATTACGGCATTCCAGGTACGATCGGCGGCGCGCTGCGCATGAATGCCGGTGCCAATGGCGGCGAGACCCGCGAACGGGTTGTCGAGGTTCATGCGGTCGACCGCAAGGGCAACACGCATGTGCTCTCCAACGCCGACATGGGCTACAGCTACCGTCATTCGTCCGCCTCCAGGGATCTGATCTTCACGCATGCCGTGTTCGAAGGTTACCCGGAAGACAAAGCGAAGATCCGGGCTGACATGGATGCGGTGCGCCAGCACCGCGAAACGGTGCAGCCGATCCGCGAAAAGACCGGCGGGTCGACGTTCAAGAATCCGGAAGGCCACTCCGCCTGGAAGCTCATCGATGAGGCGGGCTGCCGCGGCATGATGATCGGCAGCGCGCAGATGTCGCCGATGCACTGCAACTTCATGATCAATACGGGGCAGGCGAGCGGCTACGAGCTCGAATATCTGGGCGAGACCGTGCGCCAGCGCGTCTTCGAAACCTCGGGCATCCCGCTCGAATGGGAGATCAAGCGGCTCGGCAATTTCATGCCGGGCTACGAGGTCAAGGAATATCTGGGTGAACTGACGGCGTAAGCTGCGGAACCGGAATTAAAAAAGCCGCCGTGGAGCGATCTACGGCGGCTTTTTTCGTGTGTTGTGAGCCGAAGCCTCAGACTTCGTCCTTGCCCGAAAGCAGGATGCAGGCCAGCGTGATCAGGGCGGCCACGCCGAGATAGTAGCCGACATAGGTCATGCCGTAGTTCGTCTGTAGCCATGTGGCGATATAGGGCGCCAGCGAGGCGCCGAAGATACCGGCGAAGTTGAAGGTGATGGACGAGCCGGTGTAGCGCACGTTGGTCGGGAACGGTGCGGCCAGCGCCGTACCGATCAGGCCGTAGGTCATGCCCATCAGCGCCATCGCAAAGACGACGAAGACGAAGATGCTGCTTTCTCCCGATGTCATCAGGCCGGGCAGGAAGAAGGAGAAGACACCGATCAGAACAGTCGTCGCGATCAGCACCTCGCGGCGGCCGAAGCGCTCCGCCAGCTTACCGGCGATGGGGATGAAGATGCCGAACAGGACCGAGCCGACGATCTGGATTTCCAGCGCGTCGAGGAACGGGATTTTCAGGACCTTGACGTTGTAGGACAGAAGATAGGCCGAGCCGATATAGAACAGCACGAAGGTTGCCAGCGCCACGAAGGTGCCGAGCACGAGGCTGCGCTTGTGATGGCGGAACAGTTCCATCACCGGGACTTCGACACGCTCGTGCTTGTCGATGGCCTTCTGGAAGGCGGGCGTTTCGGTGATCGACAGGCGAACCCACAGGCCGACGGCGATCAGGACGATCGAGGCGACGAAGGGGATGCGCCAGCCCCAGCTGAGCAACTGCTCCTGGGTCATCAGGTGAAGCAGCAGCCAGAAGGCGCCGGAAGACAGAAACAGGCCCACGGGCGCGCCGAGCTGCGGGAACATGCCGTACCAGCTGCGCTTGCCTTCGGGCGCATTTTCCGTGGCGAGCAGCACCGCGCCACCCCATTCACCGCCGAGCCCGAAACCCTGGCCGAAGCGGCACAGCGCCAGCAGAAGCGGCGCGATGACGCCGATCTGATCGTAGGACGGAAGCAGGCCGATGATGACGGTGGAGATGCCCATGGTCAGCAGCGCCGCGACGAGCGTCGTCTTGCGGCCGACCCTGTCGCCGAAATGGCCGAAGACGACCGCGCCGAGCGGGCGGGCGAAAAAGGCGATCGAGAAGGTCGCGAAGGAAGCGAGCAGCGCCGTGGTCGGATCGGTGTTCGGGAAGAACAGCGTCGGGAACACCAGCACGGCGGCGGTGGCATAGACGTAGAAGTCGAAGAATTCGATGGTTGTGCCGACCAGGCTTGCGAGCAGAACGCGGGCAGGCGAATTGAGCGGGCCCTTGTTCAACGGCTCTGCCGTCGGCGACAACGTGGATACTGTGTCACTCATTGTCATTGTGTCCGTATTGGGAATGTGAATGCCGTCTTGGGAGGCAGCTGCCCGGCTCTTAACGCAGACGCACCGGCAGTAAAACCCTTCAAACGCAACAATCGGCAAGATTTCGCGGCGTGTTCGTCACAAAAGTATCGGCGATTGCTTCGATTTCAGCCTGTCAGATCAGCAAAACGCTTAAAAACGCCGCGCGTGAAACATGCCCGTTGCACAAACCTTGACCAGAATCGAATTGTGGCAAATCTTGGGCTGCGCGCCGGACGTGTGGCGCGTGGCAAGCTGGCTGGAATGTGCATGCGTTTTCATTCAGGGGTCTGAGAGAGAACGCGGCAGATGCGCATCTGGCCTTTTGGAGCAGTGCTCCGTTTGAAGGGGAAATCATGTTCAAGAAGCTTTCTGCGGAATTTTTGGGAACATTCTGGCTTGTTTTCGGCGGCTGCGGCAGTGCGGTGCTGGCGGCGGCCTTTCCGAACGTCGGCATCGGCCTGCTCGGTGTCGCGTTTGCCTTCGGCCTGACGGTGGTGACGATGGCCTATGCGGTCGGCGGCATTTCCGGTGGGCATTTCAATCCGGCGGTGTCGGTCGGCCTCACGGTTGCCGGCAAGTTTCCGGCCTCCTCGCTTCCCGGCTATATCATCGCTCAGGTGGCGGGCGCGATTGTCGCGGCGGCGGTGCTCTATGTCGTGGCCAGCGGCAAGGCTGATTTCCAGCTCGGCGGCTTTGCGGCCAACGGCTATGGTGAACATTCGCCGGGCGGCTATTCGCTGACCTCGGCGCTGGTCATCGAAGTCTTGCTGACGGGGTTCTTCATCTTCATCATCCTGGGAGCGACCAGCGGGCGTGTGCCGGCCGGTTTTGCGCCGCTCGCCATCGGCCTTGCCCTGACGCTGATTCACCTGATCTCCATTCCTGTCACCAACACGTCGGTCAATCCGGCGCGTTCGACAGGTCAGGCGATCTTTGTGGGGGGCTGGGCACTGCAGCAGTTGTGGCTGTTCTGGCTTGCCCCGATCATCGGCGCGATCCTCGGCGGTATTGTCTGGAAAGTCGTCGGCGAAGACGACTGAGTCTGTCTCCGGCCTTTGCCCGGCCAACGGTTCGACACTCCAAAGGAAGGCCCCGCACAAACGCTGCGGGGCCTTTCCGTTTTATCGGGCACCACAGCCATTTGCCTTGCCTTCAGATTAACACTCTGATTCCAAGCGATGAATCGATGCGAGGCTTTGATTCGTGCGCAAATATTTTACCAATGCCTTGGGTAGGGTTAACCAAAGTAAACCGTTCGTTAACCATAATGCCGTTCTAGTGGGTCTGTGCCCGACGCAGACGACTCGTGTGTGAGAACAAGCTAGGCGCAAGCAGGAATTTGTAAGACTGGCGTAATGTCGGGGGTTTTTATGAGCGGTAAGCATGTGGCTGTCCTAATGGGCGGGTTCTCTTCGGAGCGGCCTGTCAGCCTGTCGTCCGGGGTGGCATGTGCCGATGCCCTGGAAGGCGAGGGCTACCGCGTCACCCGCATAGACGTCGATCGCAATGTCGCATCCGTGCTTGCCGATCTGCGTCCCGATGTTGCCTTCAATGCTCTGCACGGCCCGTTCGGCGAAGACGGCACGATCCAGGGCATCCTCGAATATCTCGAAATTCCCTACACGCATTCCGGCGTGCTCGCCTCGGCGCTGGCGATGGACAAGGCGCAGGCCAAGCTTGTTGCGAGTGCCGCCGGCATTCCGGTCGCCGAAGCGCGCGTCATGGATCGCCATGATTTCGGCGCCAATCATCCGATGAAGCCGCCCTATGTGGTCAAGCCGGTGCGTGAGGGGTCCAGCTTCGGCGTGGTCATGGTCAAGGAAGACCAGTCGCATCCGCCGCAGATTGTCACCTCCAGCGAGTGGCGTTACGGCGACCGGGTGATGGTCGAGCGCTACGTCTACGGGCGCGAATTCACCTGCGGCGTCATGGGCGATACGGCGCTCGGCGTCACCGAAGTGATACCCCAGGGACACGCCTTTTATGATTATGATTCAAAGTATGTAAAAGGCGGTTCAAAACACGTCATCCCGGCAGATATTTTACCGAATATTTACCAAAAAATACAAACACTCGCAGTCATGGCGCATCAGGCGATTGGCTGCCGCGGCGTAAGCCGCTCCGACTTCCGCTTTGACGATCGTTTCTCTGAAGACGGAGAGCTCATCTGGCTGGAGGTCAATACCCAGCCCGGGATGACTCCAACCTCTCTGGTGCCCGAAATGGCCGTTCATGCCGGCCATACGTTTGGTGAATTCCTCAAGTGGATCGTGGAGGACGCGTCGTGTTTGCGTTGAAGGGCAGGAAGGCAGGAAGGTCGCGTGCTCCGCTGGAGGCGGCTGATCTCGATGGTCAGTTCGTTCTGCCGCGGCCGCTGCGCCGTGCCGTGCGTTTCCTTGTCAGCCTGGGAACGGGCCGCATTCATTTTGCGCCCTATACCGGGACTGTCTCCGCGATCGCCTTTTTCACCGCGACCGGCTTCTACGGCATGTCGCTTGGCGGGCACAGCCAGGATTTCGCCCAAACGACCACGACGGCCGCCGGCTTCGCGATCGAGGACGTCAAGGTTTCCGGCAACGATCAGACCTCCGAAATCGATATTCTGCAGCAGTTGGGTCTTGATGGCGCAACGTCGCTTGTCGCTCTCGATATCGGTGTGGCGCGCAAGCTGATCAGCGAAATGCCCTGGGTCGAGGACGTTGCGGTGCGCAAGGTCTATCCCGGCACGATCGAGGTCAATCTCAAGGAGCGCAAGGCGTTCGGCATCTGGCAGCACGGTACCGATCTCTCGCTGATCGAGGCGAGCGGCAGCGTGATTGCGCCGCTGCGCGACAACAAGTTCTCCGAACTGCCGCTGTTCGTCGGCCGCGACGCGGAAACGTCGGCCGCTGCTTTCTATGAGCATTTCTCGCAGTGGCCTGAGATCAGCAAGCGCGTCAAAGCCTATGTGCGTGTTGCCGGCCGCCGCTGGGACCTGATGCTCGACAACGGCATCACCATCAAGTTGCCCGAGCACGATCTCGAGCGCGCCATGCAGGTGCTGTCCACCATGGAAGAGGGGCAACAATTGCTGGAGCGCGACATCGCCGCGGTCGATCTGCGGCTGGAGGATCGCACCACGATCCAGTTGACCCCCGAAGCCGCCGCCCGCCGCCAGACGGTGCTGGAGGCCCGCACGAAAATGTTGAAGAAACAGGAATTGGAGAGCCGCATATGAGCATTTTCGGCTCCTCCCACTTTGGTCTGCCGCGTCTGAAGCCGCTTTCTTCCAAGCGGTCTCATGTCGTTTCGGTGCTTGATATCGGCTCCACCAAGGTGGTCTGCATGATCGGCCGGCTGACGCCGAAGGCCGAAAGTCAGATCCTGCCGGGCCGCACGCACTCGATCGAGATCATCGGTATCGGCCATCACAAGTCGCGCGGCATGAAGAACGGCGTGATTGCCGATCTCGATGCGGCCGAAAGCGTCGTCCGTCTGGCGGTCGATGCCGCCGAACGCATGGCCGGGCTGACGATCGACAGCCTGATCGTCAATATCTCTGCCGGCCGCCTGCAGAGCGATATCTACACCGCCTCCATCGATCTCGGTGGACAGGAAGTGGACGCTGCCGACTTGAAGAAGGTTCTCGCCGCTGCCGGCCAGCAGTCGCTGCGCCAGGACCGGGTCATCCTGCATTCGCTGCCGACCGGCTTCTCGCTCGATGGCGAGCGTGGCATCCGCGATCCTCTGGCCATGTTCGGTGACGCGCTCGGCGTCGACATGCATGTGCTGACGGCGGAACGCGCGGCTCTGAAGAACCTCGAGCTTTGCATCAATCGCGCCCATCTGTCGGTCGAAGGTATTGTCGCAACGCCTTATGCAAGCGGCCTTGCGGCACTGGTTGACGACGAAGTCGAACTCGGCTGCGCGGCCATCGACATGGGCGGCGGCACCACGACGATCTCGGTCTTTGCCGAAGGCAAGCTGGTCCATGCCGACGCGATCAGCCTTGGCGGCCATCACGTCACCACCGATCTGGCGCGCGGTCTGTCGACCCGCATCGAGGATGCCGAGCGTCTGAAGGTCGTTCATGGTTCGGCACTGCCCAACAGCGCCGACGAGCGCGACATCGTTTCCGTCCCGCCGATCGGCGAGGACGACCGCGACCAGCCGACGCATGTGCCGCGTGCGCTTGTCTCGCGCATCGTGCGGGCCCGCATCGAGGAAACACTCGAACTGATCCGCGACCGGATCCAGCGGTCCGGCTTTTCGCCGATCGTCGGCAAGCGCGTCGTCCTGACGGGCGGCGCTGCCCAGCTGACCGGTCTGCCGGAATCGGCCCGCCGGATTCTCGCCCGCAACGTCCGCATCGGCCGTCCGCTCGGCGTCTCCGGCCTGCCGGCAGCGGCCAAGGGCCCGGCCTTTTCGACGGCCGTCGGCCTGATGATCTATCCGCAGGTCGCGGACATGGAAACACATGCGGTGCAGGGCGGTCTGCTCTCGTCGCTTGCAGGAAACAACAGCCGTATCGCCCGCATGGGTCAATGGCTGAAGGAAAGCTTTTGAGCCCTTCGGCCTGACGCCGGCGGGATGCAATACGGAATTTAGTGATTTGGCCGGCTCGGCAAGGCGGCCAGAAACCAGGAAGGAACGGGTACAATGACGATCAACTTGCAAAAGCCGGATATCACCGAGCTGAAGCCCCGCATCACCGTGTTCGGTGTCGGTGGCGGTGGCGGCAACGCTGTCAACAACATGATCACCGCAGGCCTCGAAGGCGTCGATTTCGTCGTCGCCAATACCGATGCCCAGGCGCTGACCATGACCAAGGCCGAACGCATCATCCAGATGGGTGTTGCCGTGACTGAAGGCCTCGGCGCCGGTTCGCAGCCGGAAGTCGGCCGCGCGGCCGCCGAAGAGTGCATCGATGAGATCATCGATCACCTCAACGGCACGCATATGTGCTTCGTCACCGCCGGCATGGGCGGCGGTACCGGTACCGGTGCTGCTCCAGTCGTCGCACAGGCCGCCCGCAACAAGGGCATCCTGACGGTCGGCGTCGTCACCAAGCCGTTTCACTTCGAAGGCCAGCGCCGCATGCGCCTTGCCGACATGGGCATTGCCGAGCTGCAGAAGTCCGTCGACACGCTGATCGTCATTCCGAACCAGAACCTGTTCCGGATCGCCAATGACAAGACCACGTTTGCCGATGCTTTCGCGATGGCCGACCAGGTTCTCTATTCCGGTGTTGCCTGCATCACCGACCTGATGGTCAAGGAAGGCCTGATCAACCTCGACTTCGCCGACGTCCGTTCGGTGATGCGCGAAATGGGCCGCGCCATGATGGGCACCGGCGAAGCATCCGGCGAAGGCCGCGCAATGGCCGCAGCCGAAGCTGCGATCGCCAACCCGCTGCTCGACGAAACCTCGATGAAGGGTGCGCAAGGCCTGCTGATCTCGATCACCGGCGGCCGTGACCTTACCCTGTTTGAAGTCGATGAAGCAGCAACCCGCATCCGCGAAGAAGTGGATCCGGACGCCAACATCATTCTCGGCGCAACGTTCGACGAAGAACTCGAAGGCCTCATCCGCGTTTCGGTCGTGGCAACGGGTATCGATCGGACGGCCGCGGAGGTGGCCGGTCGTTCCGCTGACTTTCGTCCGGTAGCAGCCAAGCCGATCATCCGCCCGTCGATCGCCATTCCGGCAGCCCCGGTTCAGCAGACGGTTGCCGTTCAGAGCCAGCCGGCGCCGGTCGCCCAGCAGCCCGTGGCACAGCAGCCTGTCGTCCAGCAGCAGCCGGCCGCCCAGCCGGTCCAGCAGACCAGCGATTCGATTGCCGCTGCCATCCGCGAAGCCGAGCTGGAACGCGAACTGTTCCTCTCCATGCCGCGCGGTGGCGCTGCTGCCCCGGTTCAGCAGGCTCAGGACGATTTCCGTCCGCAGAGCCGGCTTTTCGCCGGTGCCGCACCGATCGAGCAGCCCGTCGTCCAGACGGCCGCTCCGGTGCAGCGTACCGTCGAAACGGTGGCTTACCAGCCGCAGCCGATCGCTCAGGCTCCCATTCGCCACGAGCCGTCCGCTCCGGTGATCCGTCAGCAGGCCGAGCAGGTCCGCATGCCGCGGGTGGAAGACTTTCCGCCGATGGTAAAGGCTGAAGCCGAGCATCGTGCACAGCCGGTGCCGCAGGAAGAACGCGGCCCGATGGGTCTGCTGAAGCGAATCACCAATTCGCTTGGCCGCCGCGACGACGACGATCACGGCGTGTCCGCGGACATGACGGCCGGTGCGCCGGCAGCCGCCTCGCAGCAGCGCCGTCCGCTGTCTCTGGAAGCCAGCGTCTACGCACCGCGCCGGGCAGCCGTTGACGATCGTGCCCGCGCTGCCTCGCAGCCGCGTGCCCATGAAGACGATCAGCTCGAAATCCCGGCGTTCCTGCGCCGCCAGTCGAACTGATCTTTCTACCCACCTTCCTCCTTGCCGAAATGCCCGGGTTTTTGCCCGGGCATTTTTTATGAATTACTGTTTATTTTCAGTGCCTAACGAACTTCATTGTGCAGCGTAACAAAGCGAAAGAAACAGTGATTTGGAATGTGGGCCCTCAGCAATTATCTTCACACTCGGGACTGATGGGGCAGCATTGCGATTCTAAACGCACTGGCTTGCATGTTGGACCGGTTGGTGACGCAAGGCGTCGCTTTCCGACTGAGTGTCTTGCGGCTTTGGAAAACGCGCGGCTCTGGTCCCCTTGAGACATTCGGCGGCAACGCCACGTAGCATTGAAGGCGAGAAGCATGGGACTGGGAATTGGACTGCTTGGGTTTCAGACAACGATTGCACATTCTGTAACTCTGAGCGGCACGGGCGTACATTCTGGCGCCGAAGTAGCAATCACGTTCCATCCGGCGGAAGCCGATAGCGGCATCGTTTTCCAGCGTGTCGTCGACGAACAGACCATCAGCGAATTCAAGGCTGTTTCCTCTCAGGTCGGCAACACCGATCTGTGCACCATTCTCGGCTTTTCGCCTGCCACCTCGATCGCCACGATCGAGCATGTGATGGCGGCGATCTACGCGCTTGGCCTCGACAATCTTCTCATCGAAGTGCATGGCGCCGAAATGCCGATCATGGACGGCAGCTCGGCTCCGTTCATCGACGCCATCGAACAGACGGGCATCAAGGCGCTTGCCGTCAAGCGCCGCTATATCCGCATCCTCAAGCCGGTTCGCATCGAATCGGGTGCCTCCTGGTCGGAATTCACGCCGTATGACGGCATGCGTTTCGAAGTGGAGATCGATTTCGATAGCCCGCTGATCGGTCGTCAGGCCTGGAAGGGCGATATCACGCCGTCGGTATTCAAGACGGAACTGTCGCGTGCCCGCACCTTCGGCTTCATGCGTGATGTCGAGCGGATGTGGGCTGCCGGCCGCGGCCTCGGCTCGTCGCTCGAAAACTCGGTTGTCATTGCCGATGACAACACGGTCATCAACATGGAAGGCCTGCGCTACAAGGACGAATTCGTCCGCCACAAGACGCTGGATGCCGTCGGCGACCTGGCTCTGGCCGGAGCGCCGTTCATCGGCTGCTACCGTTCCTATCGCGGCGGCCACAAGATGAACGCCAACGCGCTGAAGGCGCTGATGAGCGATCCGACGGCCTACGAAATCGTCG
Source organism: Pararhizobium polonicum (assembly GCF_001687365.1). Taxonomy (GTDB): domain Bacteria; phylum Pseudomonadota; class Alphaproteobacteria; order Rhizobiales; family Rhizobiaceae; genus Pararhizobium; species Pararhizobium polonicum. The sequence continues at coordinate 27,177 of NZ_LGLV01000016.1, read as the reverse complement.
AGACCGCAACGCAGCGGCAGCGTTCGGCACCGCGTGAAGTGATCGCCGTCAATGCGCCGTAATGCGCAGCCAGTTGTTCCTGCATGGAAAATCTGGTCCGATATTTGATAAGAGCCGGTCTTTTGACCGGCTTTTTCATGATAAGACCGCCACAAAATTGCGTTAATCAATCATCATGACATTGCGGTCTTGTTGCATCTTGATCTAAAACGCGGTTCATAGGCGGCGGTATTCTTACCGCCGCGCGAGTTGGGATTTACGAATGGTATTTGCAGGCCAGGTTGAATTGAAGAAGATGGCACGTGTTGCTGCCATTGCGCTTGCGGTGTCGGCAACCAGTGTGCTGGTAACTGCCTGCCAGAACGATCCCGACATCGACATCACCAAGCTGACTGCGGAAACGGATCCGCCGGAAGTCCTCTACAATCAGGGCCTTGCCAACCTGAATGCGGGCAAGACGACGGAAGCGGCGCGCAAGTTCGACGCGATCGACCAGCAGCATCCGTTCTCCGAATATGCCCGCAAGGCGCTGGTCATGCGGTCCTTCGTCAATTACCGCAATGGCCAGTATCAGGACGCCATCAACGGCGCGACCCGTTATCTCAATCTCTATCCGGAATCGGCCGACGCCGCCTATGCACAGTATATCGTCGGGCTTGCCTATTCCAAGCAGATCCCGGCGGTGACGCAGGACCAGAAGCCGGCCTTCAAGACGATCGAGGCGATGCAGACGGTCGTGACCAAATATCCGGATTCGGAATATGTCGAGGACGCGCAGGCCAAGATCCGTTATGCCAAGGACCAGCTGGCCGGCAAGGAAATGCAGGTCGGCCGCTATTATCTCGAGCGCAAGGAATATCTTGCCGCCGTGACGCGCTTCCGGTCCGTGGTCGAGCAGTATCCCAACACCAATCAGGTCGAAGAGGCCTTGGCGCGGCTGGTGGAAACCTATTTCGCCATGGGCATCACCACCGAAGCACAGACGGCAGCGGCGGTTCTCGGGCACAACTATCCGGATAGCCAGTGGTATGCCGACAGCTACAAGCTTTTGCAGACCGGTGGACTGGAGCCGCGCGAAAACGGCAATTCGTGGATTTCGCGCGCAGGCAAGAAGATACTTGGCGTCTGAGCGAAGAGATTTGAACCGGGATGCTTTCACAGATTTCGATCCGCGATATCGTCCTGATCGAACGGCTTGATCTGTCTTTCGATGCCGGTCTTTCCGTGCTGACCGGCGAAACCGGGGCTGGAAAATCCATCCTTCTCGATAGCTTGTCGCTGGCCCTTGGCGGCCGTGGCGACGGCTCGCTTGTCCGCCATGGCGGCGACAAGGGGCAGGTGACGGCGGTCTTCGATGTCGGCATGGGCCATCCGGCCCGTCTTCTCGTCCGCGAGAACGGTATCGACGACGATGGCGACCTGATTTTCCGCCGGGTGCAGTCGGCGGATGGCCGCACCAAGGCCTATGTCAACGACCAGCCGGTCTCTGTCCAGCTGATGCGCCAGGCCGGCCAGCTTCTCGTCGAAATCCACGGCCAGCACGACGACCGCGCTTTGGTCGACACCCACGCGCACCGCACGCTTCTCGATGCTTTTGGTGGTCTTGCCGAAGAGGCGCAGGCTGTCGCCGGTCTCTATCGCATCTGGAAGGATGCCGAGCGGATGCTGAAGAAGCACCGCGACAAGGTCGAGGCCGCGGCCCGCGAGGCCGATTACCTGCGTGCCTCGGTGGAAGAGCTGGAAGCGCTGTCGCCGCAGGATGGCGAGGAGGACGATCTGGCCGAGCGCCGTTCGCGCATGATGAAGGCCGAGCGCATCGCCGTCGATATCAACGAGGCGAGCGAATTTCTCAATGGCAATGCGTCTCCGGTTCCGCTGATCGCATCGCTGGTGCGCCGGCTGGAGCGCAAGAGCCATGAGGCGCCGGGGCTTCTCGAAGAGACGGTGGAGTTTCTCGACAGCGCGTTGAACCAGCTTTCCGATGCGCAAATGTCGATCGAGGCGGCGCTGCGCAAGACCGAATATGATCCCAAGGAGCTGGAGCGTGTCGAGGAGCGGCTGTTTGCGCTGCGCGCCGCCGCCCGCAAATATTCCGTGCCGGTGACGACGCTGCCGGCACTGGCCGTGCGGATGATCGCCGATCTCGCCGATCTCGATGCCGGCGAGGAGAAGCTGAAGCAGCTGGACGCGCAGCTGGGCCTCACCAAGGGCGCCTTCGATGCTGCCGCCACGGCGCTGTCGGCCAAGCGCCACAACACCGCGACTGCTCTGTCCGAGGCTGTCATGGCCGAGCTGCCGGCACTGAAGCTTGAGCGGGCCCGGTTCATGGTCGAAGTGACCTCCGATCCGCAGGCCGCAGCGGCCGAGGGGATCGACGTGGTCGAATTCCATGTCCAGACCAACCCGGGCACCCGGCCGGGGCCGATCATGAAAGTGGCGTCCGGCGGCGAGCTTTCGCGCTTCCTGTTGGCGCTGAAGGTGGCGCTGGCCGATCGCGGCTCGGCACCAACCCTCGTCTTCGATGAAATCGACACCGGTGTCGGCGGTGCGGTGGCCGATGCCATCGGCCAGCGGCTGAAGCGGCTGTCGAAGACCGTCCAGGTGCTGTCAGTCACCCATGCGCCGCAGGTGGCCGCGCGTGCCGCGACGCATCTCTTGATTTCCAAGGGGCCATCGGCGGAAAAATCCGAAACCATCGCCACCCGCGTCGCCCGCATGGACGACAGGGCCCGCACCGAGGAGATCGCCCGCATGCTCGCCGGTGCCTCGGTAACGGACGAGGCGAGGGCGGCTGCCGTGCGATTGCTGGCAGGCAACGTGTAAATTTACCCTCCCCTTGAGGGGGAGGGTCGGCACGAAGTGCCGGGGTGGGGTGACCTTTCGCGAAACCCAATGGATCACCCCACCCGCGCATTCCGCGCGACCTCCCCCTCAAGGGGAGGTGTGAACCGGCATCTTCCCATTCCCGGAAATTTCTCTAAAACGACTCCGAAACGTGGAGTCTGCCAGCATGTCGATCGAAACCGCCGCCGTTGAAACCCTGACGCTCGAAGATGCTGCCGGCGAGCTGGAGCGGCTGGCTGGCGCGCTTGCCCATCATGATGCGCTCTATCACGGCAAGGATGCGCCCGAGATTTCGGATGCGGACTATGACGCGCTGAAGCGTCGCAACGAGGAGATCGAGGCACGGTTTCCCGAGCTTGTTCGCGCCGACAGCCCGTCACGCAAGGTCGGCGCTGCGCCATCCGGCATTTTCCAGCAGATCACCCACGCGCGGCCGATGCTGTCGCTGGACAACGTCTTTTCCGACGAGGACGTGCAGGATTTCATCGGCAGCGTCTACCGTTTCCTCGGTCTCCTGCCGGATAATTCCATCGCCTTTACCGCCGAGCCGAAGATCGACGGGCTTTCCATGTCGCTGCGCTATGAAAACGGCACGCTCGTCAGCGCCGCCACGCGCGGCGATGGCACGACCGGCGAGAACGTCACGGCCAATATCCGCACCATCAAGGAAATTCCGCAGACATTGCCGCCGGGCGCCCCTGAAATCGTCGAGGTGCGCGGCGAGGTCTATATGGCCAAGAGCGATTTCCTGGCGCTGAACGAGCAGATGCTGGCCGAGGGCAAGCAGACCTATGTCAATCCGCGCAATACGGCGGCGGGCTCGCTGCGTCAACTCGATCCGACGATCACCGCCACCCGCAAGCTGAAATTCTTCGCCTATGCCTGGGGTGAGATTTCGGAAATGCCGTCCGAGACGCAGTTCGGCATGGTCGAGGTGTTCAAGCGCTGGGGCTTTCCGGTCAATCCGCTGACGGAGCGGCTGTCGTCGATCGAGGCGATCCTCGCACACTATAACGGCATCGGCCTCAAACGCCCCGATCTTGACTATGATATCGATGGCGTCGTCTACAAGGTCGACCGGCTCGACCTGCAGCAGCGCCTCGGTTTCCGCTCGCGCTCGCCGCGCTGGGCGACCGCTCATAAATTTCCCGCCGAGCAGGCTTTCACCACCGTCGAGAAAATTGAGATCCAGGTCGGGCGCACCGGGGCGCTGACGCCGGTTGCCCGGCTGACGCCGGTCACGGTCGGCGGCGTCGTGGTGACCAATGCGACACTGCACAATGCCGATTATATCGAAGGCATCGGCAATGGCGGCGAGCGCATCCGCGAAGAGGAACACGATATCCGCATCGGCGATACCGTCATCGTCCAGCGGGCAGGGGACGTCATTCCGCAGGTACTCGATGTGGTCATGGAGAAGCGGTCGAGCGATGCGCAGCGCTATCAATTTCCGAAGGTCTGCCCGGTCTGCGGCAGCCATGCGGTGCGCGAGCGCAACGAAAAGACCGGCAAGCTCGATTCGGTGACGCGCTGCACCGGCGGTTTCGTCTGCCGGGCGCAGGCGGTCGAGCATCTCAAGCATTTCGTTTCGCGCAATGCCTTCGATATCGAGGGGCTGGGCTCCAAGCAGATCGATTTCTTTTTCGAGGCCGACGATCCTGCACTGTCGATCAAGACCGCGCCCGACATCTTCACGCTGGAAAAGCGCCAGACCGAATCGGTTCTGACCAAGCTCGAGAATATCGACGGCTTCGGCAAGGTCAGCGTCCGCAAGCTCTACGATGCGATCAACGATCGCCGGCAGGTGGCGTTGCACCGGCTGATCTATGCGCTGGGTATCCGCCATGTCGGCGAAACCACGGCCAAGCTTCTGGCACGCTCCTATGGCAGCTATGCCGCGTTCTCCGAGGCCATGAAGGCGGCCGCCGATAGTACATCGGAGGCCTGGAGCGATCTCAATGTGATCGACGGTATCGGCGAGGTCGTTGCCCGGGCGATCGTCGAGTTCTACAAGGAACCGCGCAACATGGATGTCGTGTCGCGCCTGCTCGATGAGGTGACGCCGCAGGATGCCGAAGCGCCGGTGGCAAGCTCGAGCCCGGTGGCTGGCAAGACCGTCGTCTTTACCGGCTCTCTCGAAAAGATGACCCGTGACGAGGCCAAGGCCATGGCCGAGCGGCTGGGAGCCAAGGTCGCGGGTTCGGTGTCGAAGAAGACCGATCTGCTCGTCGCCGGTCCCGGTGCCGGCTCAAAACTCGAAAAAGCCCGCGAACTGGGTGTCGAAACCACTGATGAAGACGGCTGGTTTACCCTGATCGGTGGGTAACCACACTCCGATTGCCCCGAAAGCTTCCCTTACGCCCCTGTCTTCTCTATGAGGACTGCCAGATTTATGACAATTTCGTGACAACGGCGAAGATGGGTGATTGAACAATGCTGGGTTGGTTTCGCAAGCTGCTGCCGCGCGAAGACAAGTTCTTCGAGCTTTTCGGGGCGCATTCACGCACGGTCGTGGGGGCCGCCGAAGCGCTGAAGGCGCTTCTGGCGGGCGAGGGCGATCATGATGCCAATTGCGACCGCATCGTTGCGCTCGAAGATCAGGCCGATAACATCACCCGCGACGTCATGCAGGCCGTTCGCCTGAGTTTCATCACGCCGTTCGATCGCGGCGATATCAAGGACCTGATCCAGTCGATGGACGATGCCATCGACATGATGCACAAGACGGTCAAGACCATCCGGCTGTTCGAGCAAAGAAGCTTCGATCCGGGCATGCGCGAAATGGGCGTTCTCATCATCGATGCCGCCCGGCTGATTGCCGAAGCCATCCCGCTGCTGGACCGTATCGGCGCCAATGTGCCGCGCCTGACGGCCATCGCCGAGGAGGTCAACCGGCTTGAGGAGCGCTCCGACCAGCTGCATGACGAAGGCCTCAAGGACCTGTTCCGCCGTCACGGCACCTCGAACCCGATGGGCTATATCATCGGCAGCGAGATTTACGGCGAACTCGAAAAGGTGGTCGACCGCTTCGAGGATGTCGCCAATGAAATCAGCGGCATTTTGATCGAGAACGTCTGATGGACGCTACGCTCGCCTTTCCGCTGCTCGTCGCCCTGATCGGCGTCGCGCTGTTCTTCGATTTCCTCAACGGCCTGCATGACGCGGCGAACTCGATCGCGACGATCGTCTCGACGCGCGTTCTGCGGCCGCAATATGCGGTGATGTGGGCGGCGTTCTTCAATTTCATCGCTTTCCTGTTCTTCGGCCTGCATGTCGCCGAAACGCTGGGTACCGGCATCATCGACCCGGCCATCGTCACGCCGCAGGTGATTTTCGCCGCGCTGATGGGCGCGATCATCTGGAATATCGTCACCTGGATTTTCGGTATTCCGTCGAGTTCGTCGCATGCGCTGGTCGGTGGCCTTGTTGGCGCAGGGCTCGCCAAGACCGGTGGCGACGCAATCGTTCTGAGCGGTCTCCTGAAGACGGTCGGCGCCATCTTCATGTCGCCGATGATCGGTTTCTTCCTGGCGCTGCTGCTTGTCCTGATCGTTTCCTGGGTCTGCCTGCGCCAGACGCCGTTTGCCGTCGATCGCAGCTTTCGCGGCCTGCAGTTCATCTCGGCATCGCTCTATTCACTCGGTCATGGCGGCAACGACGCCCAGAAGACCATGGGCATCATCGCCGTGCTGCTGTTCAGCCAGGGCTATCTCGGTGAGACGTTCTTCGTGCCGTTCTGGGTAGTGATCACCTGCCAGTCGGCGATGGCGCTGGGCACGCTGTTCGGCGGCTGGCGCATCGTTCATACCATGGGATCGAAGATCACCCGGCTCAATCCGATGCAGGGTTTTTGCGCGGAAACCGGGGGGGCGATCACCCTGTTTGCCGCCACCTGGCTGGGGATTCCGGTCTCGACGACGCATACCATCACCGGTGCGATTATCGGCGTCGGGGCTGCACGGCGTGTTTCGGCGGTTCGCTGGGGGCTTGCCGGCAATATCGTCATCGCCTGGGTCGTGACCCTGCCGGCGGCGGCGCTGATCTCGGCGCTGTTCTATTTCGCAGCGGGCCTGCTGTAGGCGAACACGCCATTTCCGGCCGTCCGGGCTATGTGGGCTGGTTTGCCCGCCGGGCGGTCGACATAGCCAGAAGCACCGCGGCCTGCTCCGCCGGCAGCGCCTTGCCGTAGCGGTAGCCCTGACCGGCCTTGCAGCCGAGCAGCCGCAGCGCGATCTCCTGTTCCTCCGTCTCTATGCCTTCTGCGATCGTTTCCAGCCCCAGTTCGTTGCCCATCGTCAGCATCGCCCGGGTGATGGCGGCGTCATGCCGATTGTCCAGCATGTCGCTGATGAAACTCCGGTCGATTTTCAGCGTCGTCAGCGGAAAGCGCTGCAACGAGCTGAGCGAGGCATAACCGGTCCCGAAATCATCGAAAGCGATGTCGACGCCGAGATCGCGCAGCGCGCGCACGGCTGCAAACGCATGATCGTCGTTGAGAAGCGCAATGGTTTCCGTCACCTCGAGGCCGAGCGCGGAAGGGGGGAGCCCGTGTTCGGCCAGCGCATCGACGACATGCTGAACGAGCGTGCCGGCGCGATACTGGGCGGCAAAAAGATTGACGCTGACCTTGATCGGGGCATGGCCCTGCGCCAGCCATTCGGCCGCCTGCCGGCAGGCTTCATTCAAAACCCACCAGCCGACGGGCAGGGCAAGGGAGCTCGATTCCAAGGCCGGAAGGAAGGCAGCCGGAAACATGAGGCCATGTTCGGGGTGCCGCCAGCGGATCAATGCCTCCATGCCGAAGACATGGCCATCGGTGAGCGAAACCTGCGGCTGATAATGCAGCACCAGTTCGCCATTTTGCAGGGCACGCAGCAGCTCGTCCTGGGTTGCGCGGCGGGCCAGCGAATCGTTGCGCATCTCCGGATCGAACATCAGCATGGTGCTGCCGCCGGCCTGTTTTGCCCGGTAGAGGGCGAAATCGGCGCTGGCGAGCAATTCCTCCGCGTCGGCGCCATGTTCGGGCGCGAGCGCAAAGCCAAGGGTGGTCGTCACCTGGAAAACGTTGCCGCCCACCTCGAACGGCATTTCGAAGGCCGAAAGGACCGCGCCGATGGCCTTCAAGGCACCGTCGAGGGTGGCGACCTCGGGAAACAGCACGGCAAAGCCGTCACCGCCGAAGCGGGCAACGGTAACATCATCGGCAAGAACCGACGGCAGCCGGACGGCGACAGCCTGCAGCAACGCGTCGCCGACGGCATGGCCGAGGCTGTCGTTGACATCCTTGAAGCCATCAAGATCGAGCAGGGCAACGGTTGCGGCACGGTTCTCGGACAGAACCTCCTGCAGCAGGCTTTCAAACCGGTTGCGGTTGCTGAGCCCGGTCAGCGTATCCTGATTGGCCATTCTGAGCAGCCGGGCATCCCTGTCGCGGCGATCGGAGATATCGCGGATGACCGCGCCCATGCCGACGCCGCGTTCGTCGTTCCACAGCGACAGCGAAATCTCGATCGGCACTTCGGTCTGATCCCGCTTGCGCGCCATGACCTCGACGGTCTTGCCGATCAGCTTGGTGGTGCCGCCGGCCAGAACCCGGGCGAGACCGGCGTGATGCGCGCCGCGAAACCGGTCGGGAATGATGAGGTCGATCGGCTGGCCGATCATTTCGCCGTGCTCGTAACCGAACAGGCAGAGGGCTGCGCGGTTGACGAATTCGATCCGGCCGGCGGCATTGATCGAGAAGAGGGCAAGCCCGGTCGCATCGGAAAATTTCATGACCGTCGAACGGATGATCTCTTCCTGGCGCAAGCGCATCTGTTCCATGACCTGGGCGGCCAGGAGTTTCAGTGTCTGCTGCTGGCGTTCGCCGAACGCATGGCGCGGCATGGTATCGGCGATGCACAGGGCGCCGATGCGGAAACCATCTGCCGTCACCAGCGGCGCTCCGGCGTAGAAGCGAACGAAGGGCGTGCCCGTCACCAGAGGATTATCGGCAAAGCGGGGATCGGCCTGCATGTCCGGGACGACGAAGACATCGCCGCTCTGGATCGTATGGGTACAGAAGGATGTCGAACGGGCGATATCGGGCACGTCGACGCCGTGGGTCGCCTTGAACCGCTGGATGTCCTTTTCAACCAGCGTGATGAAGGCCATCGGGGTTTCGAACAGCTGGGCGGCAAGCTGCACGATCGTATCGAACCGTGGCTCCGGCGCGGTTCCGGCGATCCACAGAGTGGAAAGGGCCTCCAGCCGACCGTGCTCGATGCGATTGTTGTCGTTCCCCTCAGCAGCGTCCTGGTGCATGCCCATTCCAAATCCCGGTGTTCGGTTCAACGGCAGAGGCAGTGCAACCGGTGATGATCCGGTTTTCCCCCGTTGCCAGACCTGTCTTCGCCTCAGAGTAGTGAAAACCTGTTATCAACTGCTAAAGAAGCAGAATCGAATTTCAGATACGAACACGCAAGGCGTGTATCATTGTGTATTATTGACACATGATCCTGCAAGCGCGGTTGCCGGCGAAAGGTTTCCCCAGCCGTTTGCGTTGGTGGCTGCGGCCGGTGCCTGCCGAAATCGCCGACAATCCCGCCGTCCGGTGGCTTGCAAATTCGGCGCGACACCTGCCGCCAAATAGTATCCTATGGGGGCAGGCGGTCGAAGAACTGCCCGTGCAACCAGAACCCCGAGGAACACGCAAGCGATGAAACTGGCCACTCTCAAAGACAGTACCCGCGACGGCAAACTCGTCGTGGTCTCCAAGGATCTGACCCGCTGCTCGGAAGTCGGTCATATCGCGCGCACCCTTCAGGCGGCGCTCGACGACTGGGCGCATGCCGGCCCGCGGCTGGCGCGCGTCGCCATCGGCGTGGAGACCGGCGCGCAGCCGACGACGCGGTTTCATGAACATGACGCGGCATCGCCGCTGCCACGGGCCTTTTTCTGGGCCGGCGGCTCCGGCGGCTTTTCCGGGCCGCGCGATCCCATTCTGGTTGCGGCCGGCAGCGCGGGCATTGCCGCGACGGCGCAGCTTGCCGTGATCGTCGATGATGTCGACGTGCAGGCAGGCGCCGATGCGGCAAAGCAGGCCATTCTTCTGGTGTTGCTCGCCAATGATATTTCCGCCGGTGGAACAGGTGCTGCCACCTCCTTCTCGCCGGTTGCCGTGACACCGGACGAGCTGGGCGAGGGGGCCGAGCTTTCGCTGCTTATCCGGCACAACGGCAAGCCGCTTGAGGGTGGCAAAGGCAGCGTGAGCGCGGCTGCGACTGCCGTTGCGGCCGCCGCCGGGACACGGCCGCTGGTCGCAGGCAGCATCGTTGCCACCGGTTCGTGCCTTGCCACCTCGGCCCTGTCCATCGGCGATACGGTGCGGGTCGAGATGAACGACCGCACCGGGCATTCCATCTTCGGTGCCATCGAACAGACGGTCGAAACACGCGGCAAATAACGGTATCGGGTTCCGGTCGATCCGGAACCCGATTTTCCGATGGCAATTCCCGCCTTCAAATCTTGAATTGTCTTTTTGCACTGCACACGTTAGGAAACCGCGCCGGGTTTCATGTGGAGACCCCCGATGAAAACCGGCAGAGCCAGCCGCCGTGGACAAGGCGGCAAGCTTGCGGATTGGAGGATCCCGAGATGGAAACGATCACCACCATTGCAGAGCTGCGCGCGCGTCTCTCCGAATATCGCCGTGCCGGCAAGACCATCGGCCTGGTGCCGACCATGGGCTATCTGCATGTCGGCCATATGGAACTGGTTGCCCGGGCGCGGGCGGCGAACGATCTCGTCGTCGTCAGCCTGTTCGTCAATCCGCTGCAGTTCGGGGCCAATGAGGACCTGACGAAATATCCGCGTGATCTTGCCCGCGACCAGGCGATGCTGGTCGAAGGCGGCGCCGACTTCCTCTTCGCACCGGGTGTTTCGGACATGTATCCGCATCCGATGGAAACGGTGGTCGACGTACCGACGCTCGGCAGCGAGCTGGAAGGCTCGGTTCGCCCCGGCCATTTCGCCGGCGTGGCGACGGTGGTCACCAAGCTCTTCAACATCGTGCAGCCGGACCGCGCCTATTTCGGCGAGAAGGATTTCCAGCAGTTGCAGATTATCCGCCGCATGGTGGCGGATCTGGCACAGCCGGTCGAGGTGGTGGGCGTGGCGACGGTGCGCGAGGCTGACGGTCTCGCCTGCTCGTCGCGCAACGTCTACCTGACCCCGACTGAGCGTGCCGCCGCCGCGATCGTGCCGAAGGCGCTCGACGAAGCCGAGCGGCTGATTGCCGGCGGCCTGACGGACGTGGCGGCTCTTGAAAAAGCTATCACCGATTTCATAGCGTCCGAGCCCCTGGCAAAGCCCGAGGTGGTGGCGCTGCGCGACCCGGAGACTTTGCATATCCTGACGGAAATCGGCGAAAAACCGGTTCTTCTGTTGCTTTTTATCCGTTTCGGGGGCACGAAGCTGCTCGATAACAGGGTTTTTAGCCCAAAAACCGCAAAATTTGCAAAGGTGGCGTGAGCATGAGTGTACAGGCAGTAAAGCGGCGCCTGAGCCCCGGCAGTATCGAGGCGCTGAAGGGCGAACGGCCGATCGTCAGCCTGACGGCCTATACGACCCCGATTGCCCGGCTTCTCGATCCGCATGTCGATTTCATGCTGGTGGGCGATTCGCTCGGCATGGTGCTCTACGGCCTCGATTCGACCGTCGGCGTCACGCTCGACATGATGATCGCCCACGGGCAGGCGGTCATGCGCGGCTCGGAAAAGGCCTGCGTCGTTGTCGATCTGCCGTTCGGCTCCTATCAGGAATCGAAGGAACAGGCTTTCTCCAGCGCTGCCCGTATCCTCAAGGAAACGGGCTGCAGCGCGGTCAAGCTCGAAGGCGGCGCCGAGATGGCCGAAACCGTCGACTTCCTCACCCAGCGCGGCATTCCGGTGCTTGGCCATGTCGGCCTGATGCCGCAGCTCGTCAACACCATGGGCGGCTACCGCTCGCTTGGCCGTAACGACAAGGAAGCGGCCAAGATCCGGCGTGACGCCAAGGCGATCGACGATGCCGGCGCCTTTGCGATCGTCGTCGAGGGAACGATCGAGCCTTTGGCGCGCGAGATTTCCGAGACGCTGCGGGCGCCGACGATCGGCATCGGCGCGTCACCGGCCTGCGACGGCCAGATTCTCGTTTCCGACGACATGCTGGGCATCTTCAGCGATTTCAAGCCGCGCTTCGTCAAGCATTTCGCCGAACTGGCACCGCAGATGTCGGCTGCCTTCGAGGCCTATGCCAACGAAGTGAAGGCACGGACGTTTCCCGGCATCGAGCACACGTTTCAGGTCAAGCGCTGAGCTTGCGCCGGGGCGGACTTTGTCCGGCCCGGCTTTGATCAGGAAATTGGATCACAACATCAATCTTATTGAATTGTCCCTGGGCCGGTCGGGGCCTATCTGTGCGTTCATCTCCCGCATATCTCGGGAAAGCGTGGTCCGGCATTCGGCCGCCACCGTTCCGGAAAGTTTCTTCCATGACAAAAGATGATTTCTGGCAGGGCGTTCGCGGAGGCTTTCCCGTGATGGTGTCGGCTTCACCGTTCGGGGCGCTGTTCGGCGCCTTGGCGATCGACAATGGCCTTTCCGTCTCCGATGCGGTCCTCATGAGCGTCACGCTCTATGCCGGCGCCAGCCAGATGGTCGGGATCGAGCTGTTCGGGCACAGGGTTCAGCCGTGGCTGATCGTGCTGTCGGTCTTTGCGGTCAATTTCCGCCATATCCTCTATTCGGCGTCGATCGCCCGGCATATCCGCCATTTTTCCGGCGTGCAGAAATTCTTCACCTTCTTCCTGCTGGTCGATCCGCAATATGCCGAAACCGAGAAGCGCGCCGAACGCGGCGAGCCGGTCACCTTTGCCTGGTATCTGGGCTTTGCGATCGTCATCTACCTGCCGTGGCAGGTGATGACGCTGCTCGGTGCGCTTTTCGGGCAGATGATCGGCGATCCCGCCGCCATCGGGCTCGACGTGCTTTTGCCGATCTACTTCATGGGGCTCGTGCTCGGCTTTCGCCAGCGTGCCAACTGGCTGCCTGTCGTCGCCGTCAGTTCGCTGGCATCGGTCGCGGCCATGCATTTCGTCGGCTCGCCCTGGCATGTCAGCATCGGTGCGATCGCCGGTATCCTGCTGGCCGCCTGTCTGCCGCTGCCCAGGCAACCAGAAGAGCCGGTGACGCTGGAGCATGAGGTCTGATCATGGACAATGCAGAACATATACAGCTGATCTACGTGATCCTTGCTGCCGCCGTTGCGACGTTCCTCACCCGTATCGGCGGTTACGTGATGATCACGCAGATGAAGCGCATTCCGCCGCGCATGGAAGCGGCGCTGAATGCGGTGCCTGCCGCCGTGCTCTCGACGCTGGTGGCGCCCGCCTTCATTTCCGGCGGCTGGGATGTGAAGGCCACCATGCTCGTTGCCCTGGTCGTGGGCCTGCGCTTTTCATCGCTCTGGATGCTCTTGGCCGGCTGGCTCGTCATCATGGCGATCCGGCATATCCCGCTCTAGGGATTTGCCCGCTCCATAGGGAGCGGGCTTGGCCTCTCTTAGAGGCCCAGCGGTTCGGTCGCTGCCTTCAGCCAGTTCAGCACCGTCTCATCCGAAATCAACGGCGACAGCTTTTCCCGTGTCTCGGCGTGATAGGCGTTGAGCCAGTCGCGTTCTTCGCTGGTCAGCAGTGCCGCGACGATCAGGCGGCGGTCAATCGGGCAGAAGGTCAGGGTCGCAAAACCGAGCATCGGCAGGTCGCCTCCGGCGATCTCGCTCGCTTCCAGCACATGCACGAGGTTTTCGATGCGGATGCCGAAGGCGCCGGGGCGATAGTAGCCGGGCTCGTTGGAGAGGATCATGCCGGGCAGCAGTTCCTGCATCGCGGCGCGCGAGATGCGCTGCGGTCCCTCATGCACCGACAGGTAGGAGCCGACGCCATGGCCTGTGCCATGGGCGAAATCGGCGCCGGCCTTCCACAGCGCGATGCGGGCCAGCGGATCGAGATCGACGCCGCGCGAGCCTTTGGGGAAGCGGGCGACGCTGATGGCGATCATGCCCTTCAGCACCAGCGTGAAGAAACGCCGTTGTTCTTCGGGCACGGTGCCGATGGCGACGGTGCGGGTGATATCCGTCGTGCCGTTGATGTACTGACCGCCCGAATCGATCAGGAACATCGTGCCGTCGGCAATGGTCAGGTCGCTTTCGCTCGTCACCCGATAATGCATGATTGCCGCATGTTCGCCGGCGCCGGAGATGGTGTCGAAGGAAATGTCCTTGAGCGGGTTCTGCATGCGCTGGCCGACGGCGGCGCGGCAGGCTTCGAGCTTTTCCACGGCGGCAATTTCGGTGACTGTTCCGGGTTGCGTGGCATCCAGCCAGGCGAGGAATTCGACCATGGCCGCGCCGTCCTGCAGATGGGCGCGGGCGGAGCCTTCGAGTTCGGCGGCATTCTTGCGGGCGCGGGGCAGGCGAGCCGGATCGATCGCCTCGATCACGGTGCCGCCGCTCACACGAATGCGTTCGGCAAGCGCGAAAGGGGCGTGGTCGGGATCGATCATGATCTTCGCGCCGGTTGCGGCAAGCGCTGCAATCCGGTCTTCGAAGGACGACGGGGTCTCGATGCTGGAAAGCTGGGTGAGATAGGCTTCCTCCTCGATGCGCGTCTTGCGCTTGTCGAGGAACAGTTCGGCCTTGCCATCGGCATGGACGACGGCGCGGGCGAGGGGGTGCGGCGTGTGCGGCACATCGCTGCCGCGGATGTTGAAGGTCCAGGCAATCGACGAGGGATCGGTCAGGACGACGGCATCGGCGCCCGCCTTGGCGATCTCTTGCGCCATCGCCGCGAGCTTGTCCCGGGCAAGGATGCCGGAATGATCGAGCGGCTGGATCTTGACGCGGCCAAGCGGGGCCGCCGGCCGGTTTTCCCACAGGCGGTCGAGCGGATTGTGATCGAGGAAGACCAGAGCGCCGCCTAGTTCCTGCAGGGCTTTTTCGAGCTTGCGGACCTCTGCGCCGGTGTGCAGCCAGGGATCGATGCCGAGGCGGAAGCCCTTTTTGCCGTGCCGCTCCAACCACAGATGCGGTGGCTCGCCGACGAGATCGCCGCCGGTGAAAACAGTGCCGTCCACCTGCTCCTTGAGCTGGGTGACGTAACGGCCATCCACAAAGACAATTGCCTGACTCTGCGTGATCAGCGCAATGCCGGCAGAACCTGTGAAGCCGGAGAGCCAGGACAGCCGCTCGGCCGAGGCGGGCACATACTCGCCCTGAAACTCATCGGCACGCGGCACGAGAAAACCATCGACACCCAGCGCCTTCAGCGCGGCGCGCAAGGCGTCGACACGGTCCTTGCCGAATTGCGGAGTGGAGGTGACTTCAAAGGACTGGAACATGGATTTTTCCTGCGATGCGAAGGAGCCTGTGCCGGGCCCGCGCTTGGCGATGCGGCCGATTCCTGGAAAGGGTGCGGGTACTCTAGCGGAAATGAGTGGAACAGCGAAAGCCCGTCTTTCTCGCTCGGGCGTTGTGGAGCGCCCGAACCGTTGAGGGGAGGCGGCCCATGCTCGTATCTGTCACATTTATCATACTTATGCGCCATGTGCATGGCACCCATGCTGCAATGGCCCTAGCCGTGTTTCAAAAATAGTCTATAAACCCGCTCAACGAACACGGACGCAAATCTGTTGTTCCTGCGAATGCCTGATGGCAAGAGCTGCATGGTCTGAACATGGTTGGTCATCCTTCTCCTCCTCCCTCCGGGTGGCCAATTTCAGACTGTGAAGAGTCCGCTTGAGCGCTCCTCCTCCTCAAGCTCGCGGACATGACCGGCTTGCCGGTCAGCGGGCGGTGCTTCGGCATCGCCTTTGTTTCAAAAACCCGCTTGTCCATGACGGACAGGCGGGTTTTTCATTTTCAGGCCTTTGAAATTTCCGCCTCTTACGGGCGGTCGAGATGGATCGTCACCCAGCCGTTGCGCCAGATGGTGCGCACATGGCGCAGGTGCTGGCCGTTATAGGCCGAGAGCACTTTCCAGCGCTGCGACGCGAGAATCCCTGAGAGAATCACCGAACCGCCGGGGGCCAGATGACTGGCGAGCTGCGGTGCCATCTTGATCAGCGGGCGGGCCAGAATGTTGGCGATGATCAGATCGAACGGTCCATGCGTGGCAAAGGCCGGCGAATGGAAGCCGGGGGCCGTGAGCGTGGTGATGCCGGTAGCGATGCCGTTGCGTTTGACGTTTTCGGCGGCGACGCGGGTGGCAATCGGGTCGATGTCGGTTGCGAGAACCGGGACCGGTTTCAGCTTGCGTGCCGCGATCGCCAGCACGCCGCTGCCGGTGCCGAGATCCAGCGCATTGCGGACCTTGCGGGCGCGCATGACGGTTTCGATCACCTCAAGGCAGCCTGCCGTCGTGCCGTGATGGCCGGTGCCGAATGCCTGACCGGCGTCGATCTCGATGGCAATGTCGTTGAGGTGAACCTTGTCGCGGTCGTGCGAACCGTGGACGAGGAAGCGGCCGGCGCGTACCGGCGACAGGCCTTCCAGCGATTTGGCGATCCAGTCGACATCGGGAATGACTTCACGCTCGATCGTGGCATCGGGAAACTGATGGGCGACGACGGCGGCAAAGCGCGCTCGCATTTCGTCTTCCTCGTCGAAGTCGATATAGAGCGAGGCTTCCCAGATATCCCTCTTCTCGTCCATCTCCATGGTGGCGATGGCATAGCCATCATCCTCGAAAGCATCGGTCATCAGGTCCAGAAGGACTTCGGACAGCTTTTCGGTCGTGGTGATGAAGAGGCGCAGGTCGCTCAATGTCTTTGTCCTTGTCGGCAAGTGCTTGCCGTCGGGACGGCTAGCGCGGCTCTAGCATGCCGGCCAATGCGAGGTAAAGCGTAGCGCCTATTGTGCGTTGGGAATCCACGGCGGTGGCGGTGTGTCCTGGCCGGAAACATTGCGCAGCATCGCCGCCGTGAAGCCGGGCACATGGCTGACCAGCGGCAGCAGCAGGGCACGCAGGCTGGTCAGCAGGGGATTGCGCAGGGTGATGAATGTGGTGATGCGCCGCGTGTCCTTGAGCACGGTTCTGACGGCCGGCATCCGCAGGTTGGAATATTCCCGCTCCCGCCCTTGCGAGATCAGCCAGGCGAGCCAGCAGGCATCTTCAATGCCAAGGTTCATGCCGCGTGCACCGGCCGGCGAATGCACATGGGCGGCGTCTCCAGCCAGAAAGACATTGCCGCGGCTCATGGTCTCGACATGGCGGAAGCTGATGCCGAATTCCGACCCCCATGTCCGTTCCCTGACCGCGTGCGGATGGTCGATGCGGGATTCGAAATCCTCGATCGTCGAGATATAGCGCAGCGTATCCTCGTTCACCGGCAGGTGGCCGAGGACACCCGGATTGAGAAAGTTCATCTCGATGAAACCGGTATCGACCGGCTGGGTGTAACGGTAGTCGGCGAGGAAGAATCGGCTTTCGATCGCGTTTCCGGGAAAAGCAAAGCCGCAGGCCTTGCGCACGACGGAATGGGCGCCGTCCGCGCCGATCAGCATGTCGGGCTGCACGGTCTCGCTCAGGCCGCCGGCGTGCGTGAGCGTGACCACCGGTTTTTCGATGTCGCCGGATACGGTCGAGACTTCGGTCGACCACTCCGGCACGATGCCGAAAGCCGACAGTTTCCGCAGCAGCAGCCGTTCGGTTTCGCCCTGCGGCAGGGCATGGACCGGGCAATAGTGGCCCCGGAATGTTTCGGTATCGATCGTCAGCAGCCGTTTGCCGGCGGACGAGATCCTGAACTGGGTCAGCCGGCGGGCCTTCGCCAGGATCAGGGCGCTGACACCGGAGGCCTCCAGCAGCGTCAGGGTTCTGGCATTGACGCCGAGAGCCCGGCTTTCGCTGACCGGTGTCGGCCCATTGGATTTTGCGACCAGACGCGAATGAAACCCGCGCCGCGCCAGCTCAAGCGCCAGGGCAAGCCCGGTCGGCCCGGCGCCGGCGATCAGAATTGACTTTCCGCGACGTTCCTCCATCCGGTCCTCGCGATCATCGATCGATCTATTTCTTAGTCAGGTTTTCCAGCTTTTTGACGGCAGTATCCGGATTTTCACCATAGGCGATCGTGCCGGTGAACTTGCCTTCGGAATCGAGCAGGAACACCGAAGCCGTGTGATCCATCGTATAGTCTCCGTCCGGCTTGGTTTCATCAAGCGGAACTTTCTTCGCATAGACGCGGAAGCCCTTGACCATCTCCATGACCTTGTCCGGCGGGCCGGAAATGCCGGTAATGCGCTTGGAGACGTTGGAAACATACTGGCCGAGGATCTCGGGCGTATCGCGCTCCGGATCGACGCTGATGAAATAGGCCTGCAGCTTGCTGCCGTCCGGATCGACCTTTTCCAGCCAGCCGTTCAGTTCGAACAGGGTGGTCGGGCAGACTTCCGGGCAATGGGTGAAGCCGAAGAACAGGGCCGTCGGCTTGCCGGTAAAGGCTTTTTCGGAAATCGGCTGGCCTGTCTGGGAGATCAGCTGGAACGGCACGCCGAACGGACCGGCGGTGGCGATCTGGTCCTTGGAGGTGGTCACCTCGTAGCTGAGCCAGCCGAGGGCCGCTGCGACCACGGCAACGGCCGCCCAAAGAACGATGCGAAGTGTTTTCATGATGCGGTCCGGTCAAATTGCGCCAATGTCGCTGTTCAGATAGCGGTTTGGTCCAGGCGTTGCAAACGTTCGCGTGGCCAGCGTCAAAATGTGGCAGGGCGGGAACGGGCGCCTTGTCAGAAGCACCAGGAGAGGCCGTTTTCGGCCATGGTCAGGAACATGTCCGGGCCCTGGACGATCCAGCCGAGAAAGGCGACGGCGGACAGCAATACGCCGGCCCCGGCGAGGGCCGTAATCGTCAGTGTTCGCGGGGGCTTTCCGTTGTTGTCCTGCATGGGCCAATGATACCCCGTGGAATTCGATATTAAAAGCTGCGTTTTGCTTGAGCGCGTCCGCGCCGAGGACATCCGGATGTACCGGATTCGTTAGAATTCGACGATCATTTTAGCAAATGTTTAATTTGTGTTTGCCATGTTCCGGATGGGTGAAGGAGTCCGAATCTCCTTACTGACATGACGTCGCCGGTTTCGATCCAGTCCGGTCTCCCGCATCTCATTGTTTCCCGCAATATGCGCGCGAACCGTTGCCGCATTCAAGAACTGGATCATGTCGCATGACGTCTTCTACAAGGTTGGAACGCAGATTATCGGTCAGCCAGCGGCTCGGAACTCTGGGTCTTGCGGCATTCGTCGGCTTCGGCTCGATGCTTACCGTCGGCTGGTATCAAAATTCCCATGTCAGCACGGCTCTCCAAAAGGCGTTGTTCGCACAGGATGCAATCAAGAACGCCAGCATGCTGCGCCTTACCAATGTCGAGCTTGTGCTTGCGGCAATGGATATCATCGTGGATCGGCAGGAGCGCAAGGTCTCGCCGGAACGCGTGAAACTCATTTCCGATTCGATTGCGACTCTCAATCGGGGCAAGGCCGATGCCGTGGCCCTGGCGGCATCTGTCGCCAAGCCCGAGACCATGATGACATTCGAAGCCGATCTTGCAGAATTGACGAAGGCAATCCAGGTCGATTTGCCCAAAATGGTCGAAGAAGGGGCAGACGCCAGGGCCTTCGATGCCGTGGACGATGCGATCGACGGCGCCGGCGAGCGGATGAGCATATCCCTGACGAAATTGACGGATGAAGCCGGTGCGCTGCTGTCTGCACGTGTCGGCGAAGCGACCGACGTTTCGGCGCAATCCGTTTTTCTGCAGATCGTGCTTGGCTTTGCCGCCATGTCATCGCTGCTTGGCCTGCTCTATTTCCACGGCAATGTCCTTCGTCGCGGCATTTTTTCCGTGCGCGACAGCATGCAGCGTATTCTCAAGGGAGACAACGAGACGGCCGTGGGCGCAGTTGCCCGCGGCGACGAATTGGGCGAAATGGCCCGCGCGGTCGAGACGTTCCGCATGGCCGCCATTGAAAAGCAGAGCCTCGAGCTGTCGGCCGCTGCAAGCCGCAGCGAAAACGAGGCGGAGCGCGGGGCACGCGAGGCTGCACGCGCCGAAGAATCCCGTCAGGTGCAGATCGCCGTCAGTGCGCTCGGGCAGGGATTGAACCGGCTATCCGACGGCAACCTGACTGCGACGATCGATCTGCCTTTCCGCGACGATCTCGAATCGCTGCGACAGGACTTCAACCACACCGTCGAAAAGCTCCAGGGCGTCCTTTCCAATGTGCAGGAAAACGGCAGCTCGATCCACTCCAACAGCCAGCAGATGCGGGGCGCAGCCGACGATCTTGCCAAGCGGACGGAACAGCAGGCTGCCTCGCTGGAGGAGACATCCGCAGCGCTCGACCAGATCACCGCCACCGTGCGCACTGCGACGCAGCGTGCGGAAGAGGCCAGCCAGATGGTCGGCGAAACACGCAATAACGCCGAAGAATCAGGCCGCATTGTTCGCGAAGCTGTCGAAGCGATGGCCCGGATCGAAAATGCATCCTCCGAAATCGGCAAGATCATCAACGTGATCGACGAAATCGCCTTCCAGACCAATCTGCTTGCACTCAATGCCGGCGTCGAGGCAGCCCGTGCCGGCGAAGCCGGCAAGGGGTTTGCCGTCGTTGCGCAGGAAGTCCGGGAACTCGCCCAGCGGGCCGCCGGCGCCGCCAAGGACATCAAGGTTCTGGTCGGCCGCTCCAGCAGCGAGGTCGGAACCGGTGTTCGGCTGGTCCAGGCGACCGGCGAAGCACTTGGGCGTATCGGCACGGATGTCGTGCGCATCAACGAGCACATGACCTCGATCGTCAATGCCGCCCGCGAGCAGTCGACCGGTCTCCAGGAAATCAACACCGCGATCGGGAAACTCGACCAGATGACCCAGCAAAATGCGGCCATGGTCGAGCAAACCAATGCAGCCAGCCATACGCTGGCGCAGGATGCCGAGGGGCTGACCGCCCTGATTGGCCAGTTCCAGCTGAACGGCCCGTCCGCCCGTCCAATCCGTCAACCGGTTCGCGTCGCCACATCGGCCGGCGCGCGCCCCGCACCATCCCCCGCCAAGGCCCTGATGGGCAAACTGGCGGGCGCCTTTAGCAGCCCCGCGTCGTCCGTGCCCAAGGCATCGGGTTCCGCCGAAAACTGGGAAGAATTCTGATCATGTCCAACGCAATCAAGCAGTCCGGCGCCTATCTGGAAATCGTTTCGTTTCATCTGGGTGACCAGGAATTCTGCATCGACATCATGGCGATCCGCGAAATCCGTGGCTGGGCGCCGGTGACGCCGATGCCGCATACGCCGCCTTATGTTCTCGGCCTGATCAACCTGCGTGGCGCCGTGATCCCCGTCATCGATATGGCCTGCCGCCTCGGCATGAAGATGACCGAGCCGTCCGAGCGTTCGGCGATCATCGTCACCGACATCGCCGGCAAGCTGGTCGGCCTGCTGGTCGAACAGGTCTCCGACATGATGACGATCAAGAGCGAGGACCTGCAGCCGGCCCCGGAGATCATTCCGGAGGCACAGCGTGCCTTCTGCCGCGGCATCGTTGCCCTGGAAAAGACCATGGTCTGCTTCCTCAATCTCGATACCGTCATCGCCGACGAGCTGGCGCAGGCCGCCTAAGCAGCCCATTGTTGCCTGCCAAAACGTGAGCAGACCGCCTGGCCTCGGCTTGGCGGTCTGCCCGCGTTTTTGGCATTGGCGCGCCGCAGATTGCGGACTGCGCAACTTGGCCCAGGCCTTGCTTGCGTCTAGTCTGCATCTGCATGGCGGATGTCCCGTGGACATTGAACGTGTCCGCTGCCGGAACGATGGAGATTGCTCGTGAAATGCCTTTTGCTCGTCGATATCCAGAACGGTTTCTGCTCCGGTGGAAATCTGGCCGTACCCAACGGCGAGGATGTCGTGCCGGTCGCCAACCGTCTGATCGCGGAGGGGGGCTATGATCTGGTCGTTGCCTCGCAGGACTGGCATCCGGCCGACCATGGCAGTTTCGCCTCGCAGCATCCGGGCAGCCACCCCTTTGAGATGGGAACGCTGGGCGGCAAGGCGCAGATGCTGTGGCCGGATCATTGCGTCCAGGGAACGCGCGACGCCGATTTTCATCCCGGTCTCGATGTCGCCGCCATCGGGTATGTGCAGCGCAAGGGCGAAAACCGCGCGGTCGACAGCTATTCGGCCTTTCGCGACAATGACCAGGCCGCGTTGACGGGACTGTCGGATTATCTGCTCGAGCGGCGCGTCGATGTTCTCGATGTCTGCGGCCTTGCCACCGATTATTGCGTCAAGGCCTCGGCGCTCGACGCGAAAGCAATGATGCCCGGCGTCACCGTCCGGTTCATTGCCGATGCCAGCCGCGGCATCGATCCCGCCGGGGTGGAAGCGGCGATTGCTGAAATGTCGGCAGCCGGTGTGCGCATCGTGACATCGGCCGATGTGACCGGCGCAAATTGATCGCTGCGCTGGTCAGGCTGCCGGTTATTTCGGCGCGCCGTTGGTCCAGGTGACCGGCTGTTCGAACAGCGGAATGGTCGAGATCGACATCTTGGCGGAACCGTCGGTCAGTTCGCGCGAATGGGCAAGATAGATCAGCGTGTTGTTCTTCTTGTCGTAGATGCGCGTGACGATCAGTTTCTTCCAGATCAGCGACAGCCCTTCGCGGAACACTTCCTCGCCCTTCTGGCTGAGGCCGATATCACCGATCGTCACCGGTCCCGTCTGGCGGCAGGAGATCGAATTGTTGGACGGATCCTCGAACCAGTTGCCGTTTTTCAGGCGGTCGATGACGCTGCGGTCGAAATAGGTGACATGGCAGGTGACACCCGCGACCTTGGGGTCGGTCACCGCATCGATGGTGATGTCGTTGCCGAGCCAGTCGACGCCGACTTCGCCGACCGTATCGGCTTGCGCGGGAAGGGAGGCAAAGCTGGTCGCAAGAAGCGCGCAGGCGGCAATGAGGCGGGTGGAAAGCGGCATTTTTGGTTCTCCGGATGCGATGCCATGTCACATAGGATGACCGGCCGGCAAAGCAAGCCTTGAAGTCAGGGTGAAACAACCAGGGCGGGCCGGGACATCAGCCCGTATTCGACCGGGGCTGCCTGGGGTCGGGGGTCACGGCTGCGGCCGCCCGCATCTGGGCCGCTGCACCGGCCAGCGCCCGGGCGCTGGCAGCGGACGCCGCATGCAGGCTGCCGGCGATGCTCGACCTGTCGCGCCCCATCGCCTTGGCCTCGTAAAGGGCCACATCGGCCTGCACCATGACCTCGGCAAGCGAACCGCCGGGATCGGCCATGGCGATGCCGATGCTGACGGTCAGTGCGATGCTGGTGCCTTGGGCGCTGGTCGGCGTTGTTCTGACGGCCGTGCAGATCGTTTCGGCGATCGCTGCCGCCTCCAGCCTGCCGATACCGCCGATGGCGATGCCGAATTCCTCTCCGCCCAGGCGGCCGAGGCTGCCGCGCCCGGCCAATGCGTCGCGCACCGTCCCGGTGAAGTGCGCCAGTGCCGCATCGCCGCCGGCGTGGCCATAGAGATCGTTGATCTGCTTGAACCTGTCCAGATCGAGCAGCATGAATGCCGTCTGGCGGCCCGATGCGCTGGCGGCCAGAAACGTCCGCTCGAACTCGGCCATGAAGGCGCGGCGCGACAGGGCGCCGGTCAGGTCGTCATGGGCGATCATGTGGCGCAGGCTGGCAATCATCCAGCCCTGCAGCATCAGGATAATGCCGAGGAAAAACAGCGGCATGATCAATTGCCGGGCGGCCAGCAGCGCCGTCGTCCACAGATGCGGCTCGACGGCGGTATCGAACGTGTCGAAACCTGCGGCCACGGTTGCGACCCGCAGGGCCTGAAGGACGGTGACCGTGAAGGCGACGAGGCAGCAGAACAGCATGTAGGGCGCAATCGCCCGTTCCTTCGGCCAGTGGCGGATGATGTTGACGCCGATGAGGAGGCAGATCAGGCTCGACAATCCGGCGCCGACCGATGCCCGTGCCGAAACGCTGTCGGCCGCATGGCTGAAGAACAGCAGCAGCATGACGAGGCCGGCAAGGGTGAGGGCCACCGGCACGGCGCGGGGCGGCTGCTTGCCGAGAAACTCCCGGAAGCCTCGCAGGATGAGCAGACAGGCGGCGGCTGTCAGCGTTGTCCCGGCCGCCGCGATGAACCAGACCGGCGCGACACTGGCGGTCAGATTGACCGAGGCCGCAAGCGCTGCCAGAACGCAGGCCGCACAGAAACTGACGACGCCCGGCACGCCGGTCTTGCGCAGCGACAGCAGCGTGGGAAACATCACCACAAGGGCAATGACTGCGATGGCGGAAAGAAAGCTCATGGGCACGAATTCCTGCCGAGTGGGCGTAAAAAAATTTCCGGTCCGTTCATGCGGATAAGCTCAAATTGGTAGTGTCGGCGATTTAATTTTTTCAGCCGAAATTCGCTGCAATTTTAACCAACCACTCGCCTCTTCACAATTTCCACGGGTATTTGCCGGATTCCTGATGAAGGGGCGTGGCAGGCCGAAAATGCGCCATCGGAATCATGTCCGCACGGCTACCGGTCCGCCCCGTTCAGGCGGGGGAAGGGCCTTGCCGGAATGCCGGGCAGGGCGCACGCAGCGGTGGCCGCCCGGCGGATTTTGACGGGAGATATCCGCTCCGGCGGCGGGATCATCGCGTGGCGGGCACGCCCGGAAAAATCCGGCTCATGTGAGCGTCTCCTTATTCTCGCCAAAAATTAAAGTTCTGAGACGGGACGCAAATGCAGAGTTTCGATCCTCATGCTGAACGCGAGCGCCGCTGCGCCCGTGTTCCGGTGGCTCGACAGACCATGATGTCTCACGCGGAAGGGCGACCTTCCTTGCCTTTTTGCCTGCGGCAAATGCCGCTCCTCCTATGCCCACCCCGCTCCGCGATATTCTGGGAGCCCGCGTAAAGGAATTGGTTACCATACTTTGTCATTCTTTGGATCGACCGGCAGGCCCCGGCAAGCGCGCAGTTCGGCGCATCGTGGGCTTTGGACCGGCTTCGGCGGCAATGCGTCTTGTTGCCCTCCGATTGGGTAATGCGTTTCGGGTATCGAGTATCATGGCGTTTGCGGTTGAAAAGTTAAATCACGTCGCGTCTTCCGGCAGAGCAGGGGCCCGTCCGAAGACACCGTCGCGGTTTCTGTCGGGCGGCGCCATTGTCGGCATCGGCATTGCCGCCTCCGTCTGGATGGTGGCAACCTTCGCGGCGATGCAGACCATGGCCCCCTCGCTGCCATCTGGCAAACCGGCACGGCTGGAGGCCTCGCTGGGGCTGAACGCCATCGTGCGCGCCGCGCCGCAGCAGCAGCGCGTGGTGCGATTGACCAAGTTTTCCCGGCTCACCGTCCTGCCGCGCATGAACCTCGTCGCCAGCGCTGTGCCGCCAAGGAGCCTTGCTGCCACCGCCATGGTCAAGCCGGCGGTGGATTTTGCCGAGAAGACACAGGTTGTGGCGCTGGCGAAAGCCGCGGCAGCCAGAGGCGACGGCGTCATTACCGGTTCGACGCCGGTCGTGGCCAATGCGATGGTCGAGACCGCCTCGCTCAAGGATCAGGGCCTGCCCAAGCCGTTTAGTCTTGTTATGCCGCAGCCGGCATCGTCGCTGGGCGGCATGCTGCCGGATCTCGGGCCGCTGCCGCTGGCAAAGCCGAAAAGCTTCGCCGACAGCGCGGACAGGGCGCCGGCGGACAAGGCACTGGCCGACAAGACATTGCCTGACCGGGCAAACAGGAAGCCGGCGGTGAAGGAACTGGCCTATGCCAAGCCCGATTTCCCCATGGACGACGGCAACGAGGTGCGCCCGGCCTTCCGCGGCCAGAAGGGTGTCGCCTATTACGATATCTCGGCGGGCGTGGTCTACATGCCGAACGGCGAGAAGCTGGAAGCGCATTCCGGCATCGGCAAGATGCGCGACAATCCCGACTATGTTCACGTCAAGATGAAGGGCCCGACCCCGCCCGGCACCTACAAGGTGACGATGCGCGAATCGCTGTTCCATGGCGTCGAGGCCGTGCGCCTGACGCCGATCGACGGTGTCGCGCCGCATGGCCGCGACGGCCTTCTGGCCCACAGCTACCTGCTGCGCAATCGCGGCGACAGCCACGGCTGCGTCGCCTTCGAGGAATATCCCCGCTTCCTGAAGGCCTTCAAGCGCGGCGAGATCAGCCAGATGGTCATCGTCAAGAGCATGAAGGGTATGTCCGCACCGAGGCGCACCTTTGCCTCGCTGTTTTCCAAGGGGGCGTAGGGGGCTTCATACCCTCCCCTTGAGGGGGAGGGTCGGAGCGAAGCTCCGGGGTGGGGTGATCTGCGGCATATGCAATTGTCTCCTGTGTTCGCGGTGGTCACTCCCGCCTGCCGTTTTGCAGTCTTGCCCCTCCCCAACCCTCCCCACAAGGGGGAGGGAGCAGTTCGGCGTTTGCCGCACCCCCAACGTCCTGTAGCCACGCGCGAACAATTCGCCGTGGGTTTTCAAAGAGCAGGTGGCCGGGGCACAACGTATGCCTCAGAGTAAAGTAGTAGGTGACACACGCTGTGCCCCGTTTCAGTGTCTTTTGCCGCGCTTCTCAGGTTCTTCTACGCTTTTGCCTCTTGTGAAGGAAAAAGCCTCCAATGCCCCAGCCCGGCCGCTTATCCGCCGAGCCTTTCAATGCGGCGGGGTTTAGCCCTGGACCCTTGGACGGCAAAGCCGTCCGGCGGGGTGAACCGCCCGTGGTGTGGCTACCCGGCACGCCCGGCCCGCTTTCACGAACCGGAGGAGAACCGCCTTTCACGCAGCCCCGGGGATCTGACGCGCGTTTCGCCAAACCGTCCGGGCACCGGCTCCGCCTCGCCGGCAACGCAATCCGGTGTATCCTCGGCGGAACAAGGTCATGATGGCATGGAACGAAACGGCGGGGATTTGCGGGGATGATTTTTTTTGGTGTGGCGGTCAGCCGGGAGGCGGGATTTTGAAGGGTTGACGGCACAGCTTACAGCTGTGGATGGGGCGATCTTGCCTGAAGGAATGTAGCCAGCCGTGGCTTGGGAATGGATCCTCGGGTCAGGCCCGAGGATGACGACTTTCGTGGTGGATCGAAAGCAACAACCGCCTTGCATCCAGGACCTACGAGTTTCCGCGGCGAACTCCTCCTCCCCGTCATCCTCGGGCTTGACCCGAGGATCCACTCCCAAGCATCATCCGGCTATGGCGGGCTATGTCTACATCGTCACCAATCACAAGCGAGGAACGCTGTACATCGGCGTGACC
>NZ_LGLV01000015.1 GCF_001687365.1 Pararhizobium polonicum | reverse complement strand
GTCCGGCGGGGTGAACCGCCCGTGGTGTGGCTACCCGGCACGCCCGGCCCGCTTTCACGAACCGGAGGAGAACCGCCTTTCACGCAGCCCCGGGGATCTGACGCGCGTTTCGCCAAATCGTCCGGGCACCGGCCCCGCCTCGCCGGCAACGCAATCCGGTGTATCCTCGGCGGAACAAGGTCATGATGGCATGGAACGAAAGGGCGGGGATGAACGGGGATGATTTTTTTTGGGCTGCCGTGCGCTGGTGATGCTTGGGAGTGGATCCTCGGGTCAAGCCCGAGGATGACGGAGAGGGAGGGACGTATCGCGGAAAACAAAGCGCTTCTGGTCTTCAAGTTGCTCGTTGACTGAGCCAAATCCCAGAGGTCGTCATCCTCGGGCTTGACCCGAGGATCCACTCGTAAGCATCATCCGGCTATGGCGGGCTATGTCTACATCGTCACCAATCACAAGCGAGGAACGCTGTACATCGGCGTGACCGCCGATCTCGAACGCCGCATCTACGAGCACCGCGAAGGCGTAACGCCCGGCTTCACGTCAAAATATGGCTGCACGCAACTCGTCTGGTACGAGGAGCATGGATCGATCGGCACGGCGATCCAGCGCGAGAAATCGCTCAAGCGGTGGTATCGGCAGTGGAAGATCGAATTGATCGAGGCGATGAATCCGGACTGGCGGGATTTGTATCATGAGCTTTGGTAGGCTTGGGTGTGGATCCTCGGGGCAAGCCCGAGGATGACGGAGGAGAGGGATGCGGATGACGGAGGGGGATTGCGCGGTTTTAAAACAAGACACTTCGCGTTTCTGGGTGTCCGACAACTCTGCTCCCCCCAAAGGTCGTCATCCTCGGGCTTGACCCGAGGATCCATCCCCAAGCATCATCCGGCAAGGATTTTGGCCCCGCACGACCGGATCCCAAACGCCTCGCCTGCCACCTGCGATTGGACCTGCGATTTGACCTCACATCGTTGCCGAGCACGGCGACTACCAGGCGACCGAAATTGCAGCGGAACTAATGGCGAAGCTGTATGCCGCATCTGAGGAACCCCTGCCTTCTGCCCTTCTCCCGATCCGGGATCGCTTTGCAGCTTTGTTTCAGCGGGCGCGCGATGATCAAAACGCAGGTTGTCAAACTGACTACGTCCACGCGGCGATTATAGCCGATCAAATGATGAGCAATGCCTCGGAACTGCGTGGGCTACATGGCGATCTGCATCATGAAAACATCATGTTCTCCAGTCGCGGCTGGCTGGTGATAGATCCCGTCGGTCTGGTCGGTGAAGTGGGCTTTGGCGCCGCCAATATGTTCTACGATCCGGCTGACAGAGACGACCTTTGTCTCGATCCTAGACGCATTGCACAGATGGCGGACGCATTCTCTCGTGCGCTGGACGTCGATCCGCGTCGCCTGCTCGACCAGGCGTACGCTTATGGGTGCCTTTCCGCAGCTTGGAACGCGGATGGAGAAGAGGAGCAACGCGATCTAGCTATCGCGGCCGCGATCAAGCAGGTGCGACAGACGTCATACTAGCAATGTGTCGTAACGCGCACCTCCGCACTGTTTGTGCGGCCTACGCCTCGAAGCGGTCGGTGGCGTCACGATCGCGGTCGTAGCGTCTCGTGAGCGGAAACGGCGGCAGCCAGCCTTCGCGACGGATGGTCCAGAGCTCGTAGGTTGGCGTCAACTGATCGGGGGCATCCAGCGAGCCCAGGTTCACTTCGATTTCGTCCCCGGTGCGCGCGAAGACCGGGGAACCGCAGCGGGGGCAGAAAAACCGGCCGGCATAGTCGCGTGTTTCGCCATCGACCGTCACCGCATCCGCGGGGAAGATCGCCGAAGCATGAAACAGGGCTCCATGATGCTTGCGGCAGTCGAGACAATGACACAGGCCGACCCGGTACGGGCGTCCCGACGCCACGATCCGGACATTGCCGCACAGGCAGCCGCCGGTGAATCGGTCCATGCTGCGTCTCCTTTGACATCAAGCTGGCGCAATGTGTACGACGAACAGCCCTGGAGTTGCAATTCGTCGATGCGGACAACCCCGCTTTACGTTCGAATTGCCAGACGCTACCATGCGACATATTGGCCTTGTCACTGTATGGGGTTTCGCTTATAGCGCACCTCGGGAGGATCGGGAGCCAGGCAATTTGAGGTTTGAGATGCCCACTCATGACAATCGCACCCCCACAGACACCAAACACACGCACAATTTCGCGATAAGCCGGCGCCAGCTTCTTGGCTCCACGGCCGGAGGCGTGGTGGCGCTCAGCCTTTCCACGCTGCCGAGCTGGGCGGTTCCCGTCGAAAAGACGGTCGACGTGCTGCTCGTCGGAGGCGGCATCATGAGCGCGACGCTTGGCGTTCTGCTCACAGAGCTGGAACCGTCCTGGACCATCGAAATGATCGAGCGGCTGGACGATGTCGCGATGGAGAGCTCCAACGGCTGGAACAATGCCGGCACCGGCCACTCCGCCCTGGCCGAGCTCAACTACACGCCGCAGGACGAGAACGGCACCGTCCACATCACCAAGGCGGTCGAGATCAACGAATCCTTCCAGATCACGCGGCAGTTCCTCAGCCATCAGCTCGACAGGGGCGTTCTCAAGGATCCGCGCTCGTTCATCAATTCCACGCCGCATATGAGCTTTGTCTGGGGAGACGCCAATACCCAGTTCCTGCAGAAGCGCCACGAAGCGCTGAAGGCCAGCGCGCTGTTCTCCGGCATGCAGTTCTCGACCGATCACGACGAGATCGCCAAATGGGTTCCGCTGATGATGGAAGGGCGCGACCGTTCGCAGAATATCGCAGCCACCTGGTCGCCGCTGGGGACCGACGTCAATTTCGGCGAGATCACCCACCAGTATGTCGCCCATCTCAAGAGCCAGCCGACATTCACGCTGACCACCGCCAGCGAGGTGCGCGATATCCAGCGCAACGAGGACGGCACCTGGCGCGTCAGCTATGTCGATACCAAGGACGGCTCGGACAAGGGCGTGATCAACGCGAAGTTCCTCTTCCTTGGCGCCGGCGGCGGCGCCCTGCCCCTGCTGCAGATGTCGGGCATTCCCGAAGGGAACGATTATGGCGGCTTCCCGGTGGGCGGCTCGTTCCTCGTCTGCGACAATCCCGATATCGTCAGCCAGCATCTGGCAAAGGCCTATGGTCAGGCCTCGACCGGTGCGCCGCCGATGTCCGTGCCGCATCTCGATACGCGCATGCTCGACGGCAAGCGTGTCGTGCTGTTCGGACCGTTCGCCACCTTCTCCACCAAGTTCCTGAAGGACGGCTCCTACTTCGACCTGCCGGCCTCGGTGACGCTGGACAACATCTGGCCGATGATCCGCGTGGGGCTGGACGAGTTCGACCTGGTCGAATACCTGGCCGGGCAATTGCTGATGTCGGACGAAGACCGTCTGGCGGCGCTGCAGGAATATTTCCCGCATGCCAAGGCGGAAGACTGGCGTTTGTGGCAGGCCGGCCAGCGCGTGCAGATCATCAAGCGCGACGAGGAAAAGGGCGGCGTCCTGAAGCTCGGAACCGAAATCGTCGCCTCGCAGGATGGCAGCGTCGCAGCCCTGCTCGGCGCTTCGCCGGGCGCATCCACCGCGGCCCCCATCATGCTCGACGTGCTTCAGAAGGTGTTTGCCGAGCGGCTGGCGACGCCGGAATGGCAGGCAAAGATCCGCACGATCGTGCCGAGCTACGGCACCAAGCTCAACGAAGACCCGCAGGCACTGGCGCAGGAATGGGCCAAGACGGCCGAACGGCTGCAGCTGGCCATCGCGCCACCCGCCATCGATACATCCGCCCTGGCCAAACCCGGCGCCGCCACCCCGACCGGCGAGGTTCGCCGCGTTCCGGATATGGCGCTGTAGCCTGATCGGGATATCAGGCGGTCAGGCCGCCTGACACCAAAACCGTGGCCGTGGACAGCCTGCCTGTCAGCGGGGGGCGTTTAGCCCTCGTTATGGTTCTCATGGAACCCGGCGCTGCCCTTGCGCCAATAGCCGGCGGCCTTGATCCAGGTGCGGTTGTGGCCGCGCTCCTCGACGAGGTGTTTGCGCAGCAGCTTGACCGTGTCGTTTTCGCCGGCGATCCAGATATAGCCCTCGCCTTCCGGCAGGGTGAGTGCGGCCACAGCATCGAGCAAGGGGGCGGGATCGCTGGCGCTCGCGAGCGGGCGGTGGATCCAGCGGGTTTCGAGTGCGGTCGCGGTTTCGAAACTTTGCTCTTCCTGCGCACCCGCCACGGTGGCGATGACGATCACCGGCACGTCCGCGCGCAGCTCCTCGAGCCTGCGGCCGATGGCGGGCAGCGCCGTTTCGTCGCCGATCAGCAGATACCAGTCGAAATCGTCGGTGACGACGAAGGAACCGCGCGGGCCTGCGACGCCGAGCGTCGTGCCCGGTGCGGCAGCCGACGCCCACTCGGTGGCAGGGCCGGCTTCGTGGATGGCGAAATCGAGCACCAGCTCGCTACCCTCGGCATCATGGCGGCGCGGGGTGAAATCGCGCATCGGCGAGGCAACGGTGCCGTCAGGCAGAGCCGGCGCATCCGGGCCTGCGGGCCAGACCGGGGCATCCTGCCCGGCCAGAGGCAGGCACAGCTTGACGTGATCGTCATAGCCGGCACTGACGAAGCCGGCCAGATCCGCGCCGGTCAGCGTGACGCGGACCATCTGCGGCGTCAGGCGCTCGGCGGTCTTCACGGTCAGAAGACGGCGGCGCAACTCGTGGCGGACGCGCGCGACGGCGTGTCTTTCGGTCATGGGAAATCCTTCAATATGGGTGCGGTCAACCGCGATTGATCTCTTCGACAGCGCGGCGCAAAATATCCGCCAGCCGTGTCGCCTCTTGCGGCGAACAGCCCCGCTTGTTGAAGAGCGAGGCCTTGATGGCCTGGCGGGCAATCTCCAGCGCGTGGTGACCGTGGGCTTCCGGGTCTTCGCCCGAGGCCGGTCCCCGCCCCTCGATGACATCGCGCACGGCATCCATCTTGGCGCCGATGCGGGCGAAGTCGTCGAGAATACGGTCGGCTCCTGCCCGGTCAGCCTCCAGCGCCGCGCGGCCGGTATCGGTGATGCGGAACAGCTTCTTGTTGCCGTCGAGCTCCGCCGTCGCATGGCCGATCTCGGCAAGATAGGTCAGCGCCGGATAGATCATGCCGGGGCTCGGCACGTAGAAACCGCCGGACACATCCTCGATGGTGCGGATGAGTTCGTAGCCATGGGCCGGCTGGCGGGCCAGCAGCGCCAGGATCAGCAGCTGCAGATCGGCAGACGACAGTTTGCGCCCGGCGCGAAAACCGCCCGGCGAGGCAAAGCCGCCCTCGAAACGACCGGGACCGCCGTGCCGGCCATGTCCATGATGCCCGTGCGGTCCGCCATGGCGATGGGAATCGCGCATGCAAATTTCCTTTCGTAAGATGTAACGCTAGACATATCTTACGATATAATTTTCGATACAGCAAGATGGTCGCCACGGTTTTGGATTGGCCGCTTCCCGCCGATGGATGCTGACAGGCAGAGAGGCGGCGAGATAAGCGCCCTACCCTTCGAGATCGCCCTTCAGCCGCCCGAGCAGATCCACCGCCGTTGCGGCATAGGGACCGATCCAGCGGTCGTGAATCTCTTTGATCGGCAGCGGATTGAGATGGTTCCAGCGCTCACGACCCTCGCGGGTGACGATGACGAGGTCGGCCGCCTCCAGCACCTTCAGATGCTGCATCACCGTGCAGCGGTCGAGCGCCGGAAACCGGGCGCAGAGTTCCCCGGTCGTCTGCGGCCGATCCTTCAGCATATCGAGCATGGCGCGGCGGCTCGACGCCGCCAAGGCCTTGAAGATTCGATCATTTTTATCATCGATTGACATGTTATGTTTTTATAACATAATAGGCGTCAGAACAAGCGGAAAACAGGAGGATGGATCATGGAACTGAAATTCAGGGTCGCAGGCCGGATCGCCAAACCGGTCGCAGACGTTTTCGAAGCGGTGGTCAACCCGGCGCAACTGTCACGCTATTTCACCACCGGCGGCGCCAAGGGTCGGCTGGAGACCGGCGCCACCGTCAGCTGGGATTTCCACGATTTTCCCGGCGCCTTTCCGGTCAAGGTGATCGACGTCATCAAGAACGAGAAGATCGTGCTGCAATGGGCAGCGCACGAGGGCTCGGGAGCAGCCGGTTACGACACCACCGTAACCATGACCTTCGCCCCCGTCGACAGCGACCGGACGCTGGTGACGATTTCGGAGGAAGGCTGGAACCAGACACCCGGCGGCCTGAAAGGCGCCTTCGGCAATTGCGAAGGCTGGACCGGGGCGCTCTGTGCCATGAAGGCCTGGCTGGAGCATGGCATCAACCTGCGCGAAGGGTTCTACAAATAGCAGGCCGCGAGGCGCTACGGCTCAATCGACCGGAAACCGCCGCGCCTTCCACTGATTCTGGGGAATGGCGCCGCCGACATCGAAGCCGAAGGCGGTGATGGCATCGGTCTCCTTGTTGACCGTGCATCGGAAATCGATGTCGTACCACGCCCGCCCGCTGCGATAGGCAGCGCCGGTCGCATTCAGCACCTGGCCCGAAATCGGTGAGCGGTTGCGCGGATCGAAAAACAGGCCTTGCGGCAAGGTCTCCGGGCGGGCGCGGCGGATCTGCTCCAGCGCCTCGACCATGCACATCTGCACGATCCGCCGGTCCCTGGGCAGCTTGCCGAGCGCCTGGCGGACACGCGGATCGGAAAGAGCACCGGCAGAATAGAGCTCGCGTGCCTGCGTCAGCTCCGATGGCGGCCGTTGCGGCCGCGCGTCGGCCAGCGGATTGTCGGCCGACGCGACCTGTTGCGGATCCGCGGGCCTGACGTCCTTCGGCTTTGCCTGCGGGATCGGCACCGTCTCGATCAGCGCCTCCCCTTCGTTGAGCACCGCGCTGGCCGTCGCCGTTTCGGGAAGGTTGACCTCGGGCGGCTTTGCCGCTTCTGGCGTCTCGTCAGGCTTGGCGTCCGGCTTTTGGATCGTCTCCTCGGCTTTGTCCGTCAGCTTGCTTTCGGCCGGTGGCGTGGCCCGGTCGTCACGCGGCTCGATCGTAGGGTTCGGCAACGGTTCCGACGGCCTGTCGCCGCCGGCCTCACTACCCCCCTCTTTCGACGCTGATTCGAAAGCCTGCGGCTCACTCTTCTGCGCCTCGACCGGCTTGTCGGCCGGCTGCTGCTCGGCCTGGGCCTCGGGCTTTTCCTCGGCCTTCGGCGCCGGCTTTTCCTCAGCCGCCGGTGCCGGTTTTTCCTCTGGCTTCACCTCCGGCTTTGCGTCCGCCGCCGCCGGCTGCTGCTCCGATTTTTTCTCAGGTTCGGGCTTTTTCTCAGGCTCGGGTTTCTGCTCCGGTTCCTTTTCGGCCTCGGGCTTTTTCTCCGCTTCAGGTTTCTTTTCCGGTTCGGGTTTCTTCTCGGGCTCGGGCACCATCTCGACCTGCACCGTCTCCTCCTTCTCCGGCTGCGGCGGATCGAGCGGCAGGCGGAAGAGCAGCATCACGGCAAACACGACATGCAGGGTGAGCGACGCGACAAGCCCCGCGCCAAATGTTCCCCGCCATTTTTTCAGTGTCTGCTGCATGTGTCGGTAAATACGGCCGGATACTGACCGGAGCGTGACCGGCGGGATGGAGAAAAGACGAAACGCCGCCAGCATCGCTGGCCGGCTCGCGTTTCAATAGCATGCGGCTGGCCGCGTTCCTAGCGATCCATCCGGCCATCGCTCTGCTCCCAGCCAAGCGACTACATCGCCCCCCGCTCGACAAGATGCAACCGGCGTCCAACGAAAAACCCGGCCAGCGTTTCACTGACCGGGTTCCCACGGTTCAATCTGCGGTGATCGCCGCTTAGCTGTCGAGGAAGCTGCGCAGCTTGCGCGAGCGGCTCGGGTGCTTGAGCTTGCGCAGGGCCTTGGCTTCGATCTGGCGGATACGTTCGCGGGTAACCGAGAACTGCTGGCCGACTTCTTCGAGCGTGTGGTCGGTGTTCATGCCGATGCCGAAGCGCATGCGCAACACGCGCTCTTCGCGCGGCGTCAGCGACGCCAGAACACGGGTCGTCGTTTCGCGCAGGTTCGCCTGGATGGCGGCGTCGATCGGCAGAAGCGCGTTCTTGTCCTCGATGAAGTCGCCAAGATGGCTGTCTTCTTCATCGCCGACAGGCGTTTCCAGCGAGATCGGCTCCTTGGCGATCTTCAGGACCTTGCGGACCTTTTCGAGCGGCATGGCCAGCTTTTCGGCCAGTTCTTCCGGCGTCGGCTCGCGGCCGATCTCGTGCAGCATCTGACGCGATGTACGAACGATCTTGTTGATCGTCTCGATCATGTGCACCGGAATACGGATCGTGCGGGCCTGGTCGGCGATCGAGCGGGTAATCGCCTGCCGGATCCACCAGGTCGCGTAGGTCGAGAACTTGTAGCCGCGGCGGTATTCGAACTTGTCGACCGCCTTCATCAGGCCGATGTTGCCTTCCTGAATCAAATCGAGGAACTGCAGGCCGCGGTTGGTGTATTTCTTGGCGATCGAGATGACGAGGCGCAGGTTGGCTTCGACCATTTCCTTCTTGGCGATGCGGGCTTCGCGCTCGCCCTTCTGAACCATCGAGACGATGCGGCGGAATTCGAAGATCGAGATGCCGGTTTCCGTGGCGAGATTCTGGATCTCGGCGCGAATGTTGCGGATCATCGTGTTTTCGTTCTTGGCGAATTCCTTCCAGCCCTTGGCGGCCAGATTGGCGATCGACTTCATCCAGTTCGGATCGAGTTCGGCGCCGGAATACTGCTCCAGGAACGAGTCCCGCTTGACGCCGTAGGATTCGGCCAGACGCAGCAGGCGGCCCTCGTTCTGCATCAGACGCTTGGAGATGTCGTAAAGCTGCTCGACAAGGCTGTCGACGCGGTTCTGGTTGAGCGACAGCGACTTCACGGCCGTGATCAGCTCGTCCTTGAGCTCCTTGTAGCGGCGCTCCTGGGCCGGCGACAGCGTGCCGGTCGCCTGAAGGCGGGCTTCGACCTGCTGGTCCTGCAGCTTGCGCAGCTTCTTGTAGGTCTCGGCGATGATGTCGAGCGTTTCCATGACCTGCGGACGCAGTTCCGCTTCCATGGCAGCAAGCGAGAGGTTCGATTCGTCGTCGTCCTCTTCCTCTTCCTCCATCGGCTGGCCTTCGCCGCCGACATTGGTCACGTCGTCATCGCCGGCGCGCGGCTTGCGGTTCTTTTCCTTTTCCTCGGCCGCCTTGCGGTCGGCTTCGATCTTCTCCGGGCTCTGGAACTGCGGTGCAGCCTTGGCTTCCGGGCCGGAATAGGTGGTTTCGAGATCGATGATCTCGCGCAAAAGCGTGTTGCCTTCGTTGAGTTCGTCGCGCCAGATGATGATGGCCTGGAACGTCAACGGGCTCTCACAGAGGCCCGCGATCATCGTCTCGCGGCCGGCCTCGATGCGCTTGGCAATGGCGATTTCGCCCTCGCGCGACAGAAGCTCCACCGAGCCCATTTCGCGCAGGTACATGCGCACCGGATCGTCGGTGCGGTCGGTCGGCTCTTTCTTCTTGGCAGTGGCAAGCGCCGTGCCGCCGGAAGGCGCAAGCTCGCCGCCTTCGCTCTCGCCGTCGGAATCGCTGTCTTCTTCCTCGGCTGCCGCCGGGCCCTCGTCGGCTTCCTCGTCCTCGACGACATTGATGCCCATGTCGGACAGCATTGCCATCGTGTCCTCGATCTGCTCGGAGGTCACTTCTTCGGAAGGCAGGACGGAGTTCAGCTCGTCCATGGTCACATAGCCGCGCTTCTTGGCGGCCTTGATCATCTTCTTGACCGCGTCATCCGAGAGATCGAGAAGCGGGCCGTCGGGTGCGCCTTCGCGTTCGGCTTCTGCTTCTTCGTTCTCTTTGACTTTGGTTGCCATTTATATCGTCGCTTTCCTGGACAGCATTCAACGTGTGAGCGGTGCAAACCTTCTTCGGGTCAATCCCCTGAAAGGCCATGGGCGCGTCAACCGCTCCCACCGCGAATCATTACCCCTGACGTAAAGGGATGATATTTAATTCCTGATTAACCACGATAGTCATCGCGGTTCCACCGGCCGACTGCGACAGCAGGGCCATCTGGACATCATGTGCGTGATGGCCGTATCCGCCGTACCCATTTCACCTTCTGTATCAGAAATGGTGATTCCCACAATTTTCGGTCCCGTCAAGCACTTCCGGCGAAAAACCGTTCAAATCGGCAAAAAAGGCTGAATCAAGCTGTACGCTTTCACGGATTCAGTTCCATGTCCGAAATGTAGGAAGTGTTCGCTGAAAGACAAGGGCGGACGGAAACTGCGCGTGCCGGCGCCACCCAGCCGTCGCCCATGCCCGCCCCGCGCCACTTCAAAATTGCCTGCCATCGACCTTGGTGATCGTCAAGGCCTCCAGATCGACATCCGGCAGGCAGCGGACATTGACGGCCGCCATCGGCCCATCCTTGCCTGCCCCTTCGCCATAGGGCGCAATGCCGCAGACGGCACAGAAATGATGCTGGATGGCATGCTTGTTGAATTCATAGGTCGACAGCGCCGAAGCCGGCGTCCGCAGCGTCAGCTTGTCGCGCGCCACGAAGGTCAGCAGACCGCCGCGCCGGCGGCACATCGAACAATTGCAATCGATCGCCTGATGAATGTCGGCCTCGACCTCGAAGGCGATCGCGCCGCAATGGCAACTTCCCGGATGGATCATGAAACGCTCCCCTTTCTGCTCATCGCAAGATGATACACCGGAAAGCGATTTCAAGACCTGTTTTGGGAAGACCGCATGCGGCCGAGCGCCGCTAGGCCATGGACGCGCCGACGACCGAGATCGTGGTCCGGTTCGGCACCCGGTTGTAGAGATCGATCACATCCTGATTGACCATGCGCACGCAGCCCGACGATACCGACTTGCCGATCGTCCACCATTCCGGTGAACCGTGGATGCGGTAGATCGTGTCGACGCCGTCCTTGAAGATGTAGAGCGCACGGGCACCGAGCGGATTGTTCAGGCCCGGGTCCATGCCGCCATTGGCGATGCTGTAGGGCTCCAGATCGGGCCGGCGTGCGACCATCTCGTCCGGCGGTGTCCAGCGCGGCCACTGGCGCTTGTACTGGATGACGCCCCGCCCCGACCACTCGAACCCGGCGCGGCCAAGACCGACGCCGTAGCGCATCGCCTTGCCGTCCTCGTAGGTCAGATAAAGGAAATGATTGGCGGTATCGACGACCAGCGTGCCGGGCCGTTCGCCGGTCGGATTGTCGACCCACTGACGGCGAAACTGCGCCGGGATCTTCTGATACGGCACCGCCGGAAGCGGGAAGAGTTCGTCGGGCCGCGCGGCATACATTTCGCTGCCGGCGCTGGAAAGCGCGACGGGTTCGGCTTCAACCGGCGGCGCGACGACGGGCTGCGCCGTGGTGCTGCAGCCGGCAACGCCGAGCGCAGCAAAGGCGCCGCCCGCCTGAAGGAAGGCGCGGCGGGACACATTCGAATCAATCAATCGGGATACCTCATCTGCTCATCGACGGCCCCCGCCTTCGCATGCGCAAGCACGCGTGGGAAGACGCCTAACGCAAATGTGAACACCATGTGATGGCAGGACCCGACGCCCGGTTGCGCCGTTGCCTGCAGCCGTACCCGGGCCCCGCGGAACCATGGCAGGCGGGCTCCGCAGGGCGAATATTTACCTTCTGATAACCTTCGGCCGGTTCAAAT
This sequence comes from Pararhizobium polonicum, assembly GCF_001687365.1. Lineage (GTDB taxonomy): Bacteria > Pseudomonadota > Alphaproteobacteria > Rhizobiales > Rhizobiaceae > Pararhizobium > Pararhizobium polonicum. The sequence goes on along the minus strand of NZ_LGLV01000015.1, from coordinate 209,498 downwards.
AGGCACAGTTGCCGCCTGCCCGGCAGGCTTTTCCCCCTCGAACGACGGAGACACGATGTCCATCAACCGACAGATCCTCGCCGCCCTGGTGTTCGCCAGCACCATCCTGCCAGCCCAGGCCCAGCCGGTCATGGTCAAGACGTTTGGCCATTGGGGGGTCTATTCCTATACCGACAACGGCAAGACGGCCTGCTACGCGCTGACCGTCCCGCGCACGATGCACCCGGCGGATGTCAACCACGGGCGCAACTTCCTGCTGGTCGCGCCGAAGGGCGGCGACGCCTATATGCCGCAGGCCCAGCTGGGCTACGACCTGAAGACGGGATCGCAGGTGACGGCGACGGTCGGCAGCGAGGCGTTCCAGATGACGCCACGCGGCAATGTCGCCTGGGTCAGCCGGGAAAACCGCGACAACGCCTTCGTCGCCGCCATGAAGGCCGGAAGCACGCTCACCCTGGAGGCCACCTCCAGCCGTGGCACGGCCACGCACTATGCCTTTTCGCTGAACGGCGTGACGGCGGCGCTGCAACAGGCAAAGGCGTGCCGATGAGGGCGGCAGCCCCTTCTCTCGCAACGCTGTGCCTTGCCGCCTTGACGTCGATGGCACAGCCCTCCACGGCAGCGCCCGCGAATGGTGCGCCGGACGGAAGCAAGGGGACGACTGGGCGCGATACCGGGCGGGTGACGGGCCTGAAACTGCCGCGCTTCGTGTCGCTCAAGGGCGATGCGGCGCGGATGCGCGTCGGCCCCTCCACCGATCATGCCGTGCGGTTTGTCTACATGGCCGCCGGCCTGCCGCTGGAACTGCTCGAGGAATGGGGCAACTGGCGGCTGGTGCGCGATCACGACGGGACGACCGGCTGGATGCACACGGCGCTGCTCTCGGGCCGGCGCACCGCCATCGTCGCGCCGTGGCGCAAGGACGGCGCAGAGCTGCGAAGCCGCCCCTCGCAGGACGCGGCGGTCACGGCGCGCATGCAGCCCGGTGTCCTGCTGACGATCGGCAGCTGCGGCGGCGCATGGTGCCACGCCACGGTGCGCAACCTGCGAACCAGCGGCCATGTGGCGCAGGCAAACCTGTGGGGCGTCTATCCGCAGGAAGTGGTGGAATAGACGCGCCGGCGCAAGGCCGCTCCCTGTCTACCAGTCCATCACCACCTTGCCGGAGTTGCCCGAGCGCATCGCCTCGAAGCCCTCGCGGAAATCGTCGATGCCGATGCGGTGGGTGATGATCGGCGACAGATCCAGCCCGCCCTGCACGAAGGCGATCATCTTGTACCAGGTCTCGAACATCTCGCGGCCGTAGATGCCCTTGAGATTGAGCATCTTGAAGATCACCTTGTTCCAGTCGATCTCGAAGCCGGTCGGCGCGATGCCGAGAATGGCGATCTTGCCGCCATTGTTCATCTTGTCGATCATGTCGCGGAAAGCCGGTGCCGCCCCCGACATTTCCAGCCCGACATCGAAGCCCTCGGTCATGCCGATGCGCTTCATCACATCCGAGAGGTTTTCCTTGGAGGCATCGACGACGGTATCGATGCCCATCTTTTCCGCCAGCGCCAGCCGCACCGGATTGATATCGGTGATGACAACCTTGCGGGCGCCTGAGCGCTTGGCGACCAGCGCGCCCATGATGCCGATCGGGCCGGCCCCCGTCACCAGCACATCCTCGCCGACGACATCGAAGGACAAAGCCGTGTGCACGGCATTGCCGAACGGATCGAAGATGGCGGCGATCTCGTCCGGCACCTCGTCGGGGATGGCGACGACATTGTATTCCGGAATGCAGACATATTCGCCGAAGGAACCGGGCCGATGGACGCCGACGCCAAGCGTGTTGCGGCACAGATGCCCTCGGCCGGCCCGGCAATTGCGGCACTTGCCGCAGACGATATGCCCCTCGCCCGAAACCCGCTCGCCGACATGATACTTGGTCACCGCCGAACCGATCTCGGCGATGACGCCGACGAACTCATGGCCGACCACCATCGGCACCGGGATGGTCTTCTGCGCCCACTGGTCCCAGTTCCAGATATGCACGTCGGTCCCGCAGATGGCGGATTTCCTGACCTTGATCAGCACGTCGTTGGGGCCGGGTTCGGGCACCGACACATGTTCCATCCACAGGCCGACTTCGGGTCTGGATTTGACGAGGGCTTTCATCATGTTGGTCATTGCTTATGTCCTCATTGGGCGTCCGCCGTGGCGGTTACACCCCTCACCAACTTCGGCCAAGGGTTCACTGACGTTCACCCGGCCTTCGTATCCTCTCCCGCAAGGGGAGAGGAAAAACCCGCTGCACCATCTTTCCCCATGTGAGGGATGGTGATCGTGGCACCCTCCCTCTCCCCTTGCGGGAGAGGATAGTAAGCCCGCGTGAGACGAAGTCGAACGCTTGGGCGCACTTGGTGAGGGGTAAACGCCAACACCACCGTCTCAAATCACCCCCAGCTCCCGCCCGACCTCCTCAAACACCGCGATCGCCCGCCTCACATCCGCCTCGCTATGCGCCGCCGACATCTGCGTCCTGATACGCGCCTGCCCCTTGGGCACGACCGGGAAGGCGAAGCCGACGACGTAGACGCCTTTTTCCAACATTTTTGCCGCAAAAGCCTGGGCGAGCGACGCATCGCCGAGCATCACCGGGATGATCGGGTGGCCCTCGCCGGCCAGCGTGAAACCAAGCTTGCTCATTTCGGTGCGGAACAAATTGGCGTTGGCTTCAAGGCGCGAACGCAGGGCGTCGCCACTGTCGATCAGGTCGAACACCTTCAGCGAGGCGGCGGCGATAACCGGGGCCAGCGTGTTGGAAAACAGATAGGGGCGCGAGCGCTGGCGCAGCCAGTCGACCACCTCCGCCTTGGCCGAGGTGTAACCGCCGGACGCCCCCCCGAGCGCCTTGCCGAGCGTGCCGGTGATGATGTCCACCCGGCCCTCGACGCCGCAATACTCCGCCGAACCGCGGCCATGTTTGCCGACGAAACCGACGGCATGGCTGTCATCGACCATCACCATGGCGCCGTATTTTTCGGCGAGATCGCACACCCCTTGCAGATTGGCAATGATGCCGTCCATGGAAAAGACGCCATCGGTGGCGATCAGCTTGAAGCGCGCGCCCTCCGCCTTCTTCAATTCCTCTTCAAGAGCGGCCATGTCGTTGTTGGCATAGCGGAAACGCTTGGCCTTGGAGAGCCGCACGCCGTCGATGATCGAGGCGTGGTTGAGCGCATCGGAGATGATCGCGTCTTCTTCATTCAACAGCGTCTCGAACAGCCCGCCATTGGCATCGAAGCAGGAAGAATAGAGGATGGTGTCCTCCAGACCGAGGAAGGACGAGATGCGGGCTTCCAGCTGCTTGTGTTCTTCCTGCGTGCCGCAGATGAAGCGGACGGAGGCCATGCCGTAGCCATAGCGGTCGAGCGCCCGTTTGCCGGCCTCGGCCAGTTCCGCATTGTCGGCAAGGCCGAGATAGTTGTTGGCGCAGAAATTCAGCACCTTGGCGCCAGAGGCGACCTCGATCTCGCCGGCCTGCTTGGAGACGATCACCCGCTCGGTCTTGTAGAGGCCGGAAGACTTCAGCCCTTCGAGTTCGGATGACAGGTGTTTGATGAAGGCTGACGTCATGAAGGCCGCTTTCCAGGCTGATTACCGGTTGTCATCAAAACCTATCATATTCCGGCAGTGAAGATAGCGACAGGGCGAGAGAGCAAAACCCTCCCGCCCTGCTTTTCCCATCAGTTCACGACGGCCGGTTTTCCCGCCTGCTCGTCGTCTTCGACGTGGCGGGAAAAATAGTTGGCGAGCAGCGCGCCGGAAATATTGTGCCAGACGCTGAAGATGGCACTGGGAACGGCCGCCACCGGCGAGAAATAGGCGTTGGCCAGAGCAGCGCCAAGACCGCTGTTCTGCATGCCGACTTCGATGGCGATTGCCTTGCGCTTGGCAAGCGACAGCCCGCTTGCCTTGGCGGCAAAATATCCCAGCAGATAACCGAGGCCATTGTGCAGCACGACGACGGCAAAGATCATCAGGCCGGACTGGGCGATCGCCGGCTTGCTGGCGCCGACAACGGCCGAGACGATCAGCACGATGCCCGCAACGCTGACGAGCGGCAGGGCCGGAATCGCTGTCTTGACGAGGCCGGGAAGCAGTTTCTGCAGGGCAAAGCCCAGCGCCAGCGGCACGAGCACGACCTTGACGATGCTGAGGAACATCGCCCAGCCATCGACCGGGAGATACTGGCTGGCAAACAGCCAGACGAGAAACGGCGTCACGAGCGGCGCAGCCAGCGTCGTGACACTGGTGCAGGCAACCGAAAGCGCCACATCGCCCTTGGAAAGATAGGTCATCACATTCGACGAGGTGCCGCCGGGGCAGCAGCCGACCAGGATGACGCCGGCGGCGACTTCCGGCGGCATGGGAATGATCATCGTCAAAAGCACGGCAAGCAGCGGCATGATGATGAACTGTGCGAGAACGCCGATGGCAACATCGAACGGCCGGCGCACCACCTCACGGAAATCGGCTGGCGAGATGGTCAGGCCCATGCCGAACATGATGATGGCAAGAAGCGTGACGATATAGGGAGCGATCTGCTTGAAGGTATCGGGGAAAAAGAAACCCAGAACCGCAAACAGAATGACCCAGATGGCGAATGTCCTGCCGACAAACGCCGAAAATGATGCAACAGCCTTCAAAATAACCTCTCCTAATCGATATGTGCGGCCGGTTTAACCGCAGGACGCGGAGTGTCAAGGCAACAACCGACCGGCAGTGCAGCAAAAAACTAGTTGACTGAGTCCATTATTTTGGTGTCGATGGACACTGTTTTCCATGCGATGAGGTCGCCATGAGCATATTCGACAGATTTTCCCTGAAAGGCCGGGTGGCGCTGGTGACCGGCGGCGGGCGCGGATTGGGGCTGGAGATCGCCGGGGCGCTGGCCGACGCTGGCGCCCATGTCGTCGTCAGCGGGCGCACGGTGGCGACGCTGGAGGATGCCGTCGGCAAGATCACGGCGGCAGGCGGCAGCGCGGAAGCGGCGCCCTTCGACATCGCCGAGCGCGAGGCGCAGCGCGCTGCACTGTCCGGCATCGAGAACAGGCACGGGCGGCTCGATATCCTCGTCAACAATGTCGGCGCCCGCGACCGGCGGCCGCTGGCCGAGTTCGACGACGACGCCGTTCTCGACCTCATCCGCACCGACCTCATCGCCGCCCTCACCCTGTCACGCGACGCCGCCGCGATCATGAAGCGCCGCGAACACGGACGGCTGATTGCCATCACCTCGATCAACGGCCAGGTGGCGATGCCGGGCGACGGCATCTACCCCGCTGCCAAGCAGGGCCTGACCGGGCTGATGCGCTCGATGGCCGTCGAATTCGGGCCTCACGGCATCACCAGCAACGCCATCGCACCGGGCTGGTTTGCCACCGAGACCAACGCGGCAATGGCCGCCAACGAGGAGCTGATGCCCTTCGTGCGCCAGCGCATCCCGGTCCAGCGCTGGGCCCGGCCCGACGAGATCGCCGGCGCCGCACTGTTTCTGGCAAGCGACGCAGCGTCGTTCGTCAACGGCCATGTGCTGACGGTAGATGGGGGCATGACGGTCAGGATGTAGGCGGCGTTCTCCCTCTTCTCCCCAGCGGGGAGAAGTGCCGAGCGTACGCGAGGCGATGAGGGGGTGCGTCGGCGATTTCGGAGCCAGCCGCCCCCTCATCCGGCCCTGCGGGCCACCTTCTCCCCGCTGGGGAGAAGAGGAAGAACGCCGCCCGGTTGCGAAACACCAGCCTACTCGAACCCGCGAATAACCTCCAGAAACGCATCGCCATAGCGCTCCAGCTTCGATTGGCCGACGCCGGAGATGCCGAGCAGGGCGTCGCTGCTGTGCGGGCGCTCGGTGGCAAAGGCGATCAGCGTCGTATCCGGGAAGACGACATAGGGCGGCACGCCGAGTTCCTTGGCGATACCCGAGCGGGCGCGGCGCAGGGCCTCGAACAGTTCGGCATCCGAACCGGATAGCGCGGATTTGGCGCCGGAGGCAGCGGATTGGCGGGCGCTCTTGCCCTTGCCTGTGGCTGGGCGGTCCTTGCGGAAGCGGACCTCGCGTTCGCGCTTGAATACGGCGCGGGCATCCGGCTCCAGCTTCAGCGCGCCAAAGGCTTCATGGTCGACGCTGATCAGCCCGGCAGCGAGAAGCTGGCGGTAGACCGACTGCCAGGTCTTTGACGGAATATCCTTGCCGGCACCGAACACCGGCATCTTGCTATGGCCGAAGCGTTCGGTCTTGTCGTTCTCATTGCCCAGAAGCACATCGATCAGGTGACCGGTGCCAAAACGTTCGCCGGTGCGGTAGATCGCAGCCAGCGCCTTGATGGCGGCATCGGTGCCGTCCCAGGTCTCGACCGGTTTGAGGCAGGTATCGCAGCTTTCGCAGCGGCCGGGATGCGCCTCGCCGAAATGGGCAAGGATCGCCTGCCTGCGGCAGCCGGGCGTTTCGCAGATGGCCAGCAGCGCATTGAGCTTGGCGCGCTCCACCCGCTTGATATCATCGCCCGATGTGCCGCCATCGATCATCCGGCCGCGCTGGATGACGTCGGCCATGCCATAGGCCATCCAGACATCGGACGGCAGGCCGTCTCGCCCGGCGCGGCCCGTTTCCTGATAATAGGCCTCGACCGAGCCCGGCAGATCGAGATGGGCGACATAGCGCACGTTCGGCTTGTCGATGCCCATGCCGAAGGCGACGGTGGCGACCAGGCAGAGGTCTTCTTCCTTCAGGAACGCATCCTGATTGGCATCGCGCACCGCGCGGTCCATTCCTGCGTGATAGGCGAGTGCACGCACCCCCTGCCCGTTCAGCCATTCGGCGGTGTCCTCGACCTTGGCGCGCGACAGGCAATAGACGATGCCGCTGGAACCCTTGTGGCGCGACAGGAAGCGCAACAGCTGCTGGCGCGGCTGGTCGCGCTCGACGATTTCATAGGCGATGTTGGGCCGATCGAACGAGGTGGTGAAGACCTCAGCGCCGCGCAGGCCCAGCTTGTCGATGATGTCTTCGCGGGTATGCGGATCGGCCGTGGCCGTCAGCGCCATGCGCGGCACGCCGGGATAATGCTCGGCAAGCTGCCCGAGTTCGCGGTATTCCGGCCGGAAATCATGGCCCCATTGGGAGACGCAATGCGCCTCGTCGATGGCAAACAGCGAGATCTTCGCGTTGCCGATCATCTCCTTGAAGGCCGGCGTAACGATGCGCTCGGGCGTCACATAGAGAAGATCGAGATCGCCGCCCGCAATCGCCCGGCGGACATCGATGAATTCTTCGCGCGTCAACGAGGAGTTCAGCGCCGCAGCCCTGACGCCCAGCTGCTTCAGCGCCTCGACCTGATCACGCATCAACGCAATCAGCGGCGAGACGACGATGCCGACGCCATCGCGGCAGAGCGCGGGGATCTGGAAGCACAGCGACTTTCCGGCTCCCGTCGGAAACAGCACCACGGCATCGCCGCCCGAAACGACCCGCTCGACCACATCAGCCTGCTTGCCGCGAAAGGCCGGATAACCGTAGACGGTTTTCAGAATGGCCAGCGGATTTCTGGCACCTTCGGCTTCAAACAGGGGATCGATACGGGTGTGGGTCTGCGGCATGGAATCGCTCTCGTGGGGAGAGCGGACTATGGCACAGGTGGGGTGATGGGGGCGAGGGCGTGCCGCCACTTATCGCAGTGTCCGTGCTGCTGTCCCCTTTGCATCATTCGGGTGATTGCGCTTGACGAACATCCGCCGCGGATAAGCCGATGACAATCACCCGTGGTGCGCAGCACATACCGTCCAATCAACGCAACAGAAGAGAGGCGAACATGACGACAAAAAGGATTGACGACGCAATGTAAGCGGATCGCCAATTGGGAAGAAGAAAAGCAAACCGAAGCGGGTAGACAAAGCGACTGAGCAGTAATCCGCCGGATGCCACGGCCGCGGCGAAGAAGCATAAGATCACATCATGCCAGTCAATCATGACTCTTTGTCTCCCTGATAAACTTCGCCCGAGGGCTGTGCGTTGTGCAACGGATGACAGGAGGCCGTTCTCGACATCTTCCTCTCCAATCCTTTGGAGATAACCAGCCAATTCAAGGAAATCGGCATCTGGAAGCTCGGTCAGGAGTTTCGGATGATTGGTTACAATCCATTTTTGAAGCTGCCCCCTCGGTTGCACAAAGAAATACCACGAAAGCGATCAAGCAATTACGCACCTGGTCTGGGCAATTTTATCCAATTGCGGTTATTTCCCTCGCCAACACGCCTCCTCCGGGGGCCAACAACCGCCCCCCTCACCCCGCCGCCGCCTGAATGACCTCCGGCGCCGCGCCGAATTTCTCCTTCGTCCGCCGGTGATAGGCGATGAAGGCGTCCGCGGGCAGTGCCTTGGAAAAAAGCCAGCCCTGGCCGAAATCGACGCCGTGGGCTTTCAGGTACTCTGCCTGCTCCTCCGCCTCGATGCCTTCGGCGACGGTGTAGAGTTTGAGCGTCTTTGCCATGCCGATGATATGCGGGGTGACGGAGCTGGTGGCGGTGTCCTTGCCGATCGTATCGATGAAGGACTTGTCGATCTTCAGCGCGTCCATCGGCAGGCCCTGCAGATATTGCAGGCTGGAATAGCCGGTGCCGAAATCGTCGATGGCGACGGAATGGCCGCGTTCGCGGGCTTTCTCCAGCGTGATGCGCGCCGCGTCGATATCCATGAAGCCGCGCTCGGTCGCCTCCAGCCAGATCTGCTCGGTCCGGATACCGGTCCGGGCAAGTTTGGCTTCGAGAACGTCGAGAATGCGGCCGGACTTGATATCGGCGGCGCAGAGGTTGACGGCGATATGCAGGGTACGGTCCTGAACGAGAATGCCGTTCAGATCGCGGATCACCGCCTCGATGACCTGATCGGTGATCGGCATGATCAGGCCGCTCTCCTCGGCAAGCGGGATGAAAAGATCGGGCCGGACCAGAGAACCGTCCGGCCGCCGCCAGCGCACCAGCGCTTCGGCACCGATGCAGATGCCGGTCTTCAGCGCGACGATCGGCTGGTAGTGGACGATGAATTCGCGGTTGCGCACGGCGATCTCAAGCTCCGCCAGCGGCGAGAGCCGCTTGCGCGACAGCCAGATGACGACGGCGACGATGAAGGCCGCGATGAACGCGCCGACCGGCAACAGCAGCATCAGCTCCCGTTTCATATGGCCGGCAAGCATCGACCGGGGTTCGGTGGCAATGGCAATCAGGCCGTCGCCGCGCGCTGTGGCAAACAGGTCGCTCGCCGTCATGCCCCGGCGCGGCGCGGCGGCAAGCGAGCCGACAAGCGCCGGATCCGGCGCGTTCAACGCATTGAGGAGCGCGCCCTGCCCGTTGGTCAGGGCGATGGACATGCCGTCATCGACGAGAACATCGACAAGCCGCGCAGGCGCGATGAGAACATTGTGCGCGCCGGAATGCAGCCCCATCATCGGCTTGCCGCCGCTGACGGCGGGCTGGATACGGATCGTCACCTCCAGGCCATCCGGCGTGACATAATCGACATGCGAGCGGCCGATATCGCCGGCCGTCCGGCCCCAGGAGGTGCATGTGAGCAGGCCATTCTCGAAATAGCCCATCTCCTCGACGGAGGTGGTATCGACGGTCAGCGCCCGCATGCGGGCGATATGGGCATCGGAACAGGCAACAAAGGGCGTGGCGGCAATCGCATCGAGCGCGCCCTTGGCATCGCGCAAGGTGTTTTCAGCCCGCGACACCGTCAGCCGGGAAAACAGCTCCAGACGGTCCTCTTCGCTCTCAACGGCGATGACCCAGGACATATAGGCCATCGCGGCAAGCGGGATCGCCGTGCCGAGAAAACCCAGAAAAACAGCCACCGCGATAATGCGGGAACGCCGCCGATCCATTGTCACAACCCCCGCGATGAACAGCGGCCTAGTCATGCCAAGGTTGCATTAAGATTTTCTGTCAGCTTTTTGCAGCATTGTAGCCAGTCGGCGGCAATCGGACTTTCGCACGTCCGCCGCCGTCACCGTCAGGCCATCAAACGCTCGCGCGCCGGTAAAAGGCCAGCGAGCCGGCCAGAGCCAGAAGCGCGCCGCCGCAGATGCGGTCGAGCCACAGTGCGCCGGATTTTTTCAGCACCTTGACCGCCTGCGAGCCGAGCGCCGCATAGCCGAACATGACGCAGAAATCGATCGTGGCGAAGACCAGCGCGAGAATGGCATATTGCGGCACCTGCGGCTGTGTCAGCACGATGAACTGCGGCAGGAAGGCCGAGAAGAACAGGTAACCCTTGGGGTTGGTGACGGCGACCAGAAAGCTTTTCAGAAAGATCGCGCGGGCCGAACCCGAGCCGTTTTCCGCCGTGCCGTGCAGCGTTTCGCTCAGCGTGCCCTTGGAGCGCAGCAGCATGATGCCGAGGAAGGCGAGGTAACCGGCACCGATCCATTTGACGACCGAGAACCAGAATTCGGATGCCGCCAGAAGTGCGCCGAGACCGAGCGCCACGGCGCCGATCAGCACGAAATCGGACAGCACAGCGCCAACCATGCCGATCAGCGCGCGGCGGACGCCGAAACGCGAACCGTTGGTCAGCGCCAGAAGCACGGTCGGGCCGGGTGTGGCGATACCGATGAACGAAACGAGTGCAAAAGCCAGCAAGGTGATTTCAGTCATGGTTCCCCCTCCCGCAGATCGGCGGCCCGCAGGCGCAGAGCAGCCGAAGAAGACCATAATCTTGCAATTGCCGGGCGCGATGGCAAGAGGCTCCTTCGCCTCAGCCAATCATGAAAAATCCGGCGAAACCCTATTTGCCCGCCGGCCCCTTCACCCGTCCCGACAGCACTCCGAAGCCATCGATGATCGCCTCCTGGTTTTCCAGCCGCGCCACTTCCAGCTGGACTTCCTGCAGGTTGCGGAGAATCTGGCTGACGGTGTCGTCGTCGCCTTCTTCCGTTGCATAGGCGAGCTCGCTTTCGAGTTCGCGGCGCTGCCACAGCAGCGCCTTGGTGCGCTGGTGGAGGGCGAGCGCCTGAAGATAACCTTCGCGGGCATCCTCGGGGGCTGCCGCCGTCGTTGCGGTCCACAGCCGGGCGAAGCGGATCTGCTGGTCCAGCGATTTCAGCAGGTCGCCGAAGCCTTCGGCCTCCAGCTGCTCGACGAGGATTTCGCGCGACAGGCGCGGCCCCTTGGCGGCAGCGGCATTCAGCACCGACGACCAGAAACGCTGCAGATCGCGATTGTCGTAATCGATCGCGGAAATCTCGTCATATTCCTCAAACAGCAATTGCGGATGGTTGACGATGGTGAGCGCCAAGACGCTTTCGCGCAAGGGCGGCAGGGCCTGATGGCCACTGACCAGCGACGAGCGGGCCAGACGATCGGAAATGCCCGAACGCTCGGACATGCGGGCGCCCTGCTGGCCGCCGCGGCCCTGGCCCCCATTCCGGCTGCCACCGCCCTGGCGAGGGTTGCGGTCGAAGCCGCCGCGCTGGCCGTTCTCACGGCGCGACGCGCCTTGAAAGAACTGGTTCAGCCGGTCGCGAACATCCTGACCGTAGTGGCGGCGGACGTTTTCGTCTGATATCACCGAGACGACCTGCTTCAGCGTCGCTTCCAGCTGGGCGCGGCTCTCCGGCGTATCGAAAGAGCCGGCCTGCGCCTCGCGCAGCCAGACCATTTCCGACAGCGAGCGGGCCTGCGCCATCACCTTGTCGAACGGCGCGCGGCCTTCGTTTCGCACCAGATCGTCGGGGTCCTTGCCATCCGGCAGCATGGCGAAGCGGACCGAGAAACCGGGCTTCAGATGCGGCAGCGCCAGATCGACGGCGCGGTTGGCAGCGCGGATGCCGGCGCCGTCGCCGTCGAAGCAGAGGACCGGCTGCTGGGTGAGTTTCCACAGCAGCGCCATCTGGTTTTCGGTCAGCGCGGTGCCGAGCGGCGCCACCGCATTCTCGATGCCGGCCTGATGCAGCGCGATGACGTCCATATAGCCTTCGACGGCGATGATCGTCCCCGCCCCGTCGGCGCCCGACATGGCGCGGCGCGCGCGGGCGAAATTGTAGAGCACGTTGCCCTTGTGGAAGAGCTCGGTCTCGTTGGAATTGAGATATTTCGCCGGCGCATCCGGCGACATGGCGCGGCCGCCAAAGGCGATGACCTTTTCGCGCGACGACAGGATCGGGAACATGATGCGGTCACGGAAACGATCGTAGGAGACGGGAATATCCGGGCCGTGGACGACAAGGCCGCAGGCCTCGATCTGGTCCTTCGGCACGCCCTTGCCAGCCAGATATTCCTTCAGCGCATTGCGGCTTTCCGGCGCATAGCCAAGCCGGAAGGTCTCGATGGTGCGCCCGGTCAGGCCCCGGTCGCGCAGGTAGGCGCGCGCCTTGGCGCCGTTCGCCGTCTGCAACTGGGCCTCAAAGAACTGGGTCGCCACCTCCATGACATCCTGCAGGCCGATGCGCTGGCGGTCGCGCTTTTCCGCCTCAACATCGGGCTGCGGCATGGCGACGCCGGCGAGATCGGCAACCTGCTGCACGGCCTCGGGAAAATTCATGCCATCGAGATCGGTGAGAAAGCGGAAATGATCGCCAGAGACACCGCAGCCGAAGCAGTGATAGCGGCCCTTGCGGTCCTCGCAGTGAAAGCTCGGGGATTTTTCGCCATGGAACGGGCAGCAGGCCCAGTAGTCGCCGCGCGAAGCATTGGTTTTCTTGCGGTCCCAGGTGACGCGTTTGCCGATCACGTCCGAAATGGGAACGCGGTCGCGGATCTCGTCAAGGAAGGAGTTGGAAAATCGCATGAATACCTCTGGGCTGGCTTCCATATAGGCGGCAAACGCTGGCCGCGCTACAGAGGGGACGCATCATACCCGCAATTCACAGGTTGACGAGACGCTGCGACGGCAAAGGGCCGGGCAGCAACAGCTCTTCCCTTGGCTCGATATGGCATATGCCCAAAATGGGCCGTTGATGCCGGAGGAAGAACAGGCAATGAATCGCTGCCCAAGCTCCGGAAACCGCCCGATGCCCCTCGTTGCAAGCGATCTTGCGTCCAACACCGTCTTTTTTGCCGCCATGCAGGAGAATGCGCGGCAGATGACGGCGCAGTTTGTGGAAAATCCGCGATTGAGCTCGATCTTTGCTTCCCAGCAGCGCTGGCTGATGGCGCAACTGGGCTTGTCGCTGCATTACCGCCAGGCTGGTCCGAGCAAGGGCCTCTATGCCGAACGTTTTGTTGTGAACGCCGTGGAATACGGCATTGCCAGCCGCAACACCGCCGGCACCTTCGTTCAGGAAATGCTCGCCTACCGCTTCGCCCGCTACAGCGACAATCCGCCGGACCACCGCATGCGGCCACTGGAGCCGACGGATGTGGCGGTGCAGTCCGTCGTCAAATGGCTCTACACGCATCTTGCCATTCTCGACATGCTGGACGACGGCAAAAGGGCCGTCACGCTTGCAGAAAACCAGACACTGTTTGCAAGCCTGCAGCCCGCCATCGCGCAGGGAATTCTGGAAAATCACGCGGTGCGCAACCCCGGCGAGACCTTCAATCTGTTTACCTGGGCCAATTCCGGTGGAGTGGTGATGGATTGTTTTATCGCGCTGATAAAGGATTTCGACCCGGCCGCGCCACGCACCCGGATCGGGCCAATCTCATCGGCCGAGATCTGCCGGTGCTACCGGATTTCCAAGACCCACCTCAAGCGCCTGATCACCAGGGCCGCCGCCATGGGCAGCCTCGGTTTCGAGACAGTCTCCGGCACAAACACGCTCTGGCTGTCACAAGGCTTCGTGCAGGAATACTGGACCTATCAGGCCGAGAAATTCGCCATCATCGACGCGGCCTTCCATCAGGAGACCGCGCCGGCATTATCGGGTCAGGCAGCCGTCAGCAATTCCTTGAGCACGGCCGACGCCTTGGAAAAATCCATCTGGCCGGCATAGCGCTCTTTCAGCACCGCCATGACCTTGCCCATGTCCTTCGGACCGCTCGCGCCGACCTCGGCGATGGCTGACGCGACATTGGCCCGGACGTCCGCTTCCGACAGCTGCTTCGGCATGAAGCCCTGCACGACGACGATCTCGGCGCGTTCCTTGGTGGCAAGCTCCGGACGGGCGTTGTCTTCGTAGATCTTCGCCGATTCTTCGCGCTGCTTGACCATCTTTGCCAGGATCTGCAGAATTTCGTCATCGCTGGCCTCGCCCTTGCCGGCGCCACGATTGGCGATATCGCGGGTCTTGATCTCGGCCTGAACCAGACGGACGGTGGAAAGCCGCGCCGCATCCTTCGATTTCATCGCATCCTTGAGGGCGGCAGCGAGTTGATCGCGCATCATTGTCCTTACTCCTGTTTGATGACGTTCCATAAACCAGCCGGACAACCGGGAGCAAACGAATTGCGTCTTTCCACGGTAAAAGCTGAAGGAAAAGCCTGTTCAGCGTGCCTTCAAGATTGACGTTGCCGGAAACCACAGTTATTGACCGTCACCTGCACAAACATCGTGACCAGGCCTGACAGCGCGCGTCCATCGCCCGCCTCTTCACGCCTGCGAACCAAAACGGCCCCGGCCGACGTTCCCCCGAACGTCCGCCAAGCGCCGCCTGAACGGGATGAAGACAATGACCGCGACCGCTCCCTGGACCACCGCAAAACCAACCGCCCTGCTCGTTCTGGCCGATGGCACCGTCATCGAAGGCAAGGGCATCGGCGCCACCGGCAAGGTACAGGCCGAAGTGGTGTTCAACACCGCGCTCACCGGCTACGAAGAGATCATGACCGACCCGTCCTATCTCGGCCAGATCGTCACCTTCACCTTCCCGCATATCGGCAATATCGGCGCCAATGACGAGGATATCGAGGACCTGACGCCGGCAGCCCGCCACGGCGCAGTCGGCGTCATCTTCAAGGCCGACATCACCGCCCCCTCCAGCTACCGCGCGGCAAAACATCTCGACGCCTGGCTGAAGGCACGCGGCATCATCGGCCTCTGCGGCATCGACACCCGGGCGCTGACGGCCTGGATCCGCGAAAACGGCGCCCCGAACGCCGTGATCGCCCACGACCCGAACGGCGTCTTCGACATCGAGACGCTGAAGGCGGAAGCGAAAGCCTGGAGCGGGCTCGAAGGCCTCGACCTTGCCAAGGTCGCCTCCTCCGGCCAGACCTCGCGCTGGAGCGAAAAGCCCTGGGTGTGGAACGAAGGCTATGACCAACTGGCGGACGCCGACACGACGTACCATGTCGTGGCGCTCGACTATGGCATCAAGCGCAACATCCTGCGCCTGTTCGCCGGCCTCGGCTGCAAGGTCACCGTGATGCCGGCAACGACATCGGCCGAAGAGGTTCTGGCGCAGAAGCCGGACGGCATCTTCCTGTCGAACGGCCCGGGCGATCCGGCTGCGACCGGCGAATATGCGGTTCCGGTTATCCAGGAACTGATCAAGAGCGATATCCCGCTGTTCGGCATCTGCCTCGGCCACCAGATGCTGGGCCTGGCGCTCGGCGCCACCACCGAGAAGATGCATCAGGGCCACCACGGCGCCAATCATCCGGTGAAGGATCATACGACCGGCAAGGTCGAGATCGTCTCGATGAACCACGGCTTCGCGGTGGCTTCGAACTCCCTGCCGGAAGGCGTTGAAGAGACTCACGTTTCCCTGTTCGACGGCACCAATTGCGGCCTGCGCCTCACCGGCAAGCCGGTGTTCTCCGTGCAGCACCATCCGGAAGCCTCGCCGGGCCCGCAGGACAGCCACTACCTCTTCCGCCGCTTCATCAACCTGGTGCGCGAGAAGAAGGGCGAACCGGCACTCGCAGAGCGCTGATTTCCCGACAATAAATGGATTGCGAAAGGCCCGCTCGATGCGGGCCTTTTCCGTTTGGGCTAGAACCAGTAGCGCCGCGCATAGACGACCGTCATCACGGTTCCGGCGACGATGACCGCGATGCGGACGGCTCGGGCCGGAAGAATGCGAACCAGAAAGCCGCCGATATAGCCGCCGGCCAGAGCGCCGAACAGCATCACGGCCGTTTGCGGCCAGTACACCCTGCCCTGAACGATGAAAATCGTAATCGCGGCCAGACTGACGCCGGTGGCCAGCAGGTTCTTCAAGACCTTGACCCGGCGGATATCGCCGGGATCGGCGATGGACAGGATTGCCGAAAGGATGATCCCTAGCCCCGCGCCGAAAAAGCCGCCGTAGATCGACGCGCCGCCAAGAACGCAGGCACCGGCAACGGACGATGGCCGGCTGTCCATTCTCCGCCGGGCCGTCCATCTCTGCAGATGCGGCGCAAAGGCAAACAATAGGGTGGCAAAGCCAATCAGGGCTGGAACCGGCAGGACGAAAAGCCGGTCGGGCAGCGCCAGCAGCAGAAGCGCGCCGATCATCCCGCCGGCAATGGACACCGCGATGGACAGGCAAAGTGCGCGGTCGAGCGGCGGGATCTTTTCGCGGTCGGCGATCGCGGCGAGCAGATGGCCGGGCGAAATGGCAACCGCGTTCGAGGCATTGGCCGCCACCGGCGGCAGCCCGGCCATCAGCATCACCGGAAAGGTGATCAGCGTGGCGCCGCCGGCAATGGCATTGACGATGCCGCCGACCACGCCCGCCGCAAAGAGAAGAAGAATGATGCCTGTGTCCATCCGGAACAGATAACGCCCGGCGGCAAAGTTGTCTGGAACGTTTGTGACCGGCCCGGACGGAAATGCGGCCTATCGCATGCCCTTGCGGTAGGCATCGGGGCTGATACCGAAGACACGGCGGAAATGGCGGCCAAAATGGCTTTGATCCGAAAACCCGAGATCGGCCGCCAGATCTGCGATCGATATGTCGCCGCGCAGGCGCAGGCGGGCTTCGTTGAGGCGACTGACAAGGCGATAGCCGCTGGGCGGAATACCGGTCTTGCGGGTGAACTGCCGGCTGAAACCTTCGCGGCTCAACCGGTTGCGGGCAGCAATCGCACCGAGCGGCTCGCGGCCGGACAGGAGCGCAACACCCATTCCGGTGGCCTGACTGCGTCCGCCCGCACGGCCTGCCGAACGAAGCAGATGGCCGACGATCCGGGGCAGCGCGGATAGCGCGGCCTGCGCATCCGCCGCAATGTCCGGCACGGCGACAACCATCGGCTCTCCGCCGAGCCCCTGCAGATCGAGATAGATGTTGAGGCAGCGGGTGCCGGGGTGGGCAACGGGCAGGCTCTTATGCGGCAAACCGGCCGGGATATGGAGGCATTGCCCGGCCGAAACCGTGAAAACCCGATGTCCGGCCTGGAACGTGCGCCCGCCGGACAACACGACCGTCAGCTGGTTTTGCGGGTGAAAATGCACGGCGACGTCGGGCGCGACGGTTCCCTCCCAGACGCCATATTCGACATCCGGGCGATCGCGGTCGCGACGATAGGACCAACGGCCCGGCACTGCGGCGTGCATCCAATCCCCTCCTTCGCAGGCTGGCTTCGCTTGCCTCAGACCGGCAAGGCCAACAGCTTCCTCTCCTGCGACAGAAAGCGGAAGAACCGCCATGTCAGCGAGATGCTGGCGGCGGCCAGGCCGATCACAAAGCCGTACCAGACGCCGATACCGCCGAGCCCCGCATGGAAGGCGAGCAGATAGGCGGCGACGAAGCCGATCGCCCAGTAGGACACCAGCGCCAGAACCATCGGCACGGTGGTGTCCTTCAGGCCGCGCAGCATGCCGGCGGCCAGCGCCTGGACGCCATCGACCAGCTGGAACGCGCCGGCAATGACGATCAGCGGGCCGGCATAGGCAAGCACCTGCGCCGCATCCGGCCGGCGCGTATCGAGATACATCGCGGCAAGCTCGTGCGAGAACAGCGCAAAGACCGCGCTGCCGATCAGGGCGAAGCCGCAGCCGATGACAAGAACGGCGATCGCCGCCCGCTTGATCCCTTCCGCATCCCGCCTGCCATGGGCAAGGCCGATGCGCACGGTGGCGACCTGCGCCAGCCCGAGCGGCACCATGAAGGCGATGGAGGCGAACTGCAGCGCGATGCCATGCGCGGCAAGCTCGACGGTGCCGATCATGCCCATCAACAGCGAGGCGACGGTGAACAGGCTGACCTCGGCCAGGATGGTGACGGCGATCGGCAGGCCGAGCTTGACGACCTCCTTCAGCACCGGCCAGTCGGGCCGCCAGAAGCGTACGAAGATCTCGTAGGAGCGGGTCTGCGGCTGGTATTGGATATAGGCATAGAGCAGCACGAAGCTCAGCGTGTTGACCACCAGCGCCGAAATGGCGGCGCCGACGATACCAAGCGCAGGCGCGCCGAAATGCCCGTAGATGAAGACGTAGCACAGCGCCGCATTGCTGAGCAGCACGATGATCGTCACATAGAGGATGATACCGGCGCGCTCCAGCGAGCTCAGGAAACCGCGCAACACCATGAACAGCAGGGCCGGGAACATGCACCAGAGCGCGACGCGCAGATAGCTGCCGGCAAGGGCTGCCACATCGGGCTGCTGGCCCAGCATCCGCAGCACGGTTTCCGCCTCCCAGAGAACAGGCATCGTCAGCACGCCATAGCCAAGTACCGCCCACATGCCCATGCGCACGGCGCGGCGAACGGCGACACGGTCTCCCCGTCCCTGCGCCTGCGCCACGATCGGCACGACGGCATTGGCAAAGCCGGAACCGAAGATGAAGAGGGTAAAGAACATCTGCGCCGCCAGCACCATCGCCGCCAGCTCGGACGTCCCGAGCCGGCCGACCATCAGCACGTCGGTGGCATGGATGGCAAACTGCGCCAGCTGGGCGCCGACGAAGGGCACACCCAGCACGATGCTGGCGCGATAATGCGCCCACCAGGAATTATCGGTGCGGCCGGCCGCCTGATCTGGGGTCGAAGTCAGCATGATGAAAGTCTAGCCTTTGGCTTCGTCGCAGCCGGAATGGGCCGCACGACGGAAGAGACGGAAATAGAACAACCGGCCATAAAGCACCAGCAGCAAAGGTAAAATCGCTTATTTTTTCATCTAAACATCACAAAAGTTGATCGTTTTTCGGGCGTTAGCGCCCGAAATCGCCTCACGCCGCCTGCGCCAGATCATTGCCGTCTTGCGCCGTCGCGGGTGTGGGCCGCACCTTCAGAAAATAGATCACCACGGCGGCGGCCACGAAGACGGCGGCAAGCAGATAGGGGGCACCGGCGAAGGTGACGGTGGCCTGCGGCGCGGTGAAGGTGCTGAAGATCTGCGCGAACATCAGCGGCCCGAGGATCGTCGTGAAGCTGGAAATGCTCGACAGCGCGCCTTGCAGCTCCCCTTGCGCCGATGGCGGCACCTTGGCAGACGCAATGCTGCGCAACGGCGGATCGGCGAGTGCTTCCAGGCAGGTGACGAGGATGACGGCATAGACCATCCAGCCCTGGAAGGCGAAGGCATAACCGGCAAGGCCAAGCCCGGTGAAGATCAGGCCGACGGCACCGGCCTTCCATTCGCCCAGACGCGGGATCGCGCGCGGCAGCACGAAAGCCATGACCAGCGCGCCGCAGACACCGAAGATGCCGAGCGACAGGCCAATCTGCCCCTCGCTCCAGCCATAGCGGTAGGAGGAGACGAAGGACCAGACGGCCGGATAGACGGCATGTGCCTGCCAGAACAGGAAGAACACCAGAAGCACCCAGCCGATGCCGGGATAATTTCGCATCTGCTTCAGCGCGCCGAGCGGATTGGCACGCTTCCATTCGAAGCGGCGGCGGTTGTGGCTTTCCAGCGTTTCCGGCAGCAGGAACCAGGCGACCACGAAATTGAGGAAGGACAAGGCGGCAGCGCCATAGAAGGGAATGCGCGGGCCGAACTCGCCCAAAAGCCCGCCAAGCACGGGCCCGAGCGCAAAGCCCGTGCCGAAGGCGATGCCGATCAGCCCGAAATTCTTGGCGCGGTTGGTATCGTCGCTGACATCAGCGATATAGGCGGCGGCGGTCGAGAAGCTGGCGCCGCTGATGCCGGCCAGCACCCGGCCAACGAACAGCATCCAGTAGGTTGCCGCCAGTGCGCAGATCAGGTTGTCGAGCGCGAAGGTCAGCACCGAGGCCAGCAGGATCGGCCGGCGGCCGAAGCGGTCCGACAGGTTGCCGATCAGCGGCGCAAAGACGAACTGCATGGCCGAATAGACCAGAAGCAGCCAGCCGCCATCGACCGCCGCCGCGCTGATCGTATCGCCCGTCAGTTCCCGCAGATAGGCCGGCAGCACCGGCACGATGATGGCGATGCCCATGATATCGAGGAACAGGATGACAAAGACGAGGGACAGTCCGCGCCGCGCTGATTTGGGATCAATCATCGAACAAACCTCTCTTGGCATCCGGCCGCGGACGGATACAGAACGCGAACAGGAACCGGCAAATCGTCTGTATCGAAGTTTTCAGATCGAAACAATACGTGAACATTTCAATGTTCGTGATGATTGCTTCGGGAACATTGATGTGGGGGAGAGGCTATTGTCTCGGCCGGCTCTTCAGAAAATCGACGAAGGCCCGCAGCGGCGGCGGCATGTGCTTGCGGCTGGCATAATAGAGATAGGGGCCGGGAAAGTCCGGCATCCAGTCCTCAAGGATGGGCACCAGTTCGCCACGGGCGATCGCAGGCGCCAGGAACTCCTCGAAGGTGGCGATGATGCCGAGCCCGGCGATCGCGGCGCTGATTTCCAGCTCCAGCGTATTGGCGATGATGCGGGCCTTCGGCGAAATCCGGACAACCTCGTCGCCGCGCTCGAACTCCCACGAATGCATGGTGCCACTGGCAAAACGGTGACGGATGCAGGCGTGATCGAGGATGTCGCGCGGGTGACGGGGCTCGCCATGGGCCAGCAGATAGGCGGGCGATGCGGCGGTGACGAACCGCTGGCGGCGCGGGCCGATCGGCACCGCGATCATGTCCTTTTCCAGCCGTTCATCGTAGCGCACGCCCGCATCGAAGCCGGCGGCCAGCACGTCGATGAAACTGTCGTCGGCGCTGACCTCCAGCGTGATGCCGGGATAGGCCTTGAGGAAATCGGCGATGAGATCCGGCAGGACGGCGCGGGCAACGACGGTGGCGACATTCAGGCGCAGGGTTCCGGTGGCGGTGTCGCGAAAGCTGCCGATCCGGTCGAGCGCCAGGGCAACCTCACCGAGCGCCGGCGACAGCCGCTCCATCAGCTGTTCGCCCGCCTCCGTCAGGGTGACGCTGCGGGTGGTGCGGTTGAGTAGGCGCACGCCCAGACGTTGCTCGAGCCGCCGCAGGGCTTCGCTCAGCGACGATGCCGAGACGCCGCGCTTGCGGGCGGCGGCGCGAAAATTGCGCTCGCGCGCCACAGCGGTAAAGGCATCGAGGTCGGCCAGCGGCAGATCGGTCATTGTATGGTTTTCCAAACAGCTTGTGCGCCTTGAGACGGATTATCGCACAAAGCCTTTCGCGGTAAAACCTCATCCGGAACACGACACCGCAGTTGCAGCGGCGACAACAGGAGAAACGCCATGAAATATGTTCAGCTCGGCCAGACCGGCCCATCGGTCTCGACGCTCGGTCTCGGCTGCATGGGCATGTCCGGCATGTACGGTCCTTCCGGCCGGGCGGACGGGATCGCCACCATCCATGCGGCGCTCGATGCCGGCATCAACCTCATCGACACCGGCGATTTCTACGGCATGGGCCATAACGAGATGCTGATCGGCGAAGCGCTGAAGGGTATCGCCCGCGACAAGGCTGTCATCAGCGTCAAGACCGGCGCGTTGCGCGACGTTAGCGGTGGCTTCAACGGCATGGACAACCGCCCGGCGGCGCTGAAGAATTTCGTCGCCTATACACTGCAACGGCTCGGCGTCGATTATATCGACATCTACCGCCCTGCCCGGCTCGATCCGAACGTGCCGATCGAGGATACGGTCGGCGCCATCGCCGACATGATCCAGGCCGGTTATGTCCGTCATATCGGATTGTCCGAAGTCGGCGCAGACACCATTCGCCGCGCCGCTGCCGTGCACCCGATCGTCGACCTGCAGATCGAATATTCGCTGATTTCGCGCGGTATCGAGGATGCGATCCTGCCCGCCTGCCGCGATATCGGCATTGGCATCACCGCTTACGGCGTGCTGTCGCGCGGCCTGATCAGCGGCCATTGGCAGAAGGGCGACGGCCAGAGCAAGGGCGATTTCCGCGCCCACAGCCCGCGCTTCCAGGGCGAGAATGTCGACCGCAATCTCGCGCTCGTCGAGGCGCTGCGGGTGATCGCCGATGCCAAAGGCGTCTCGGTCGCACAGATCGCCATCGCCTGGGTGACGGCGCAAGGCAGCGACATCGTGCCGGTTATCGGCGCCCGCACGGTCGAGCGGCTGAGTGAAGCGCTGGGGTCGCAGGGCGTGCAATTGTCCGCCGCCGATCTCACCGCCATCGAAGCGGCGGTGCCGAAGAATGCGGCTGCCGGCGGCCGTTATCCCGAGGCGATGCTGGCGCATATGGACAGCGAGAAGTGAAGTCGACTTCCCCCCCGTTGAGGGGCTATCGCATATGGATTGCGCAGTATTGGCGCCGCTCTCCCTCTTCTCCCCAACGGGGAGACGTGTCGAGCAAAGCGAGACGATGAGGGGTGTCGCCGCATATTCTGAGCCAGCCGCCCCCTCATCCGCCCTCCGGGCACGTTCTCCCCGATGGGGAGAAGAGGGAGACTGCCGAGACGTTTGTGGACTACGACGGAGCGCCCACGCGATCACCGCACATAGACGATCTTGCCGCCGTTGAAGGCGGTCTGGACACCCGTGACATTGCGGAATGGAATGCCGCGTCTTTGCAGGATCGCCCGGATATCGGCATTGGAGCGTATCTCCTCCTGCCCGCGCGCATAGGTCTGCGCCGACGGATTGCGATAGGTCATCGGCACCTGCTGGAAATCGTCCGGGCCGATATAATCCCGGATGATGATGACGGTAACGCTGGTGCTCGCCTGCCGGGTCGAATGCGCCCTCTGGGCATGGGCGGTTTGTGCAAACGAACCGGCGCCAACGGCGGATAGAAGGGCGGCGGCCAGAACAAAGGTGGCGGCTTTCTTCACGGTCTTTCTCCTCACAAGATCAGCGGTTTCAGGTCCTTGCGCTGCATCGTCCTCGACGCGACGGTCACTTCACATAAATGATCTTGCCGCCGTTAAGGGCGGTCTGAATGGCCAGCACGTTGTACGGCCGGATATTCCGGCGCTCCAGAGAGGCCCTGATGACCGGATTGGTGGCGATTTCGTCTTGCGCGCGCGCCAGCGTGGCCGCCGACGGATGGCGGTAGATCACCGGCACCTGATCGTCATCGTGATGGCTGGGCCGCAGGATGATCACGGCAATGCCCGGCTCCGAAGGCCTGCCGAAAAGAATGGTGCCGAGCGTCTCGGTGGCGCTCGCGGGGGCCGCCGCCGACAGGGCCAGCGCGATTGCCGCGAGGGCGATAAATTTCCGCATGCTATTCTCCTTCACTGCCGTTCAACGTTCGGCACTGCCGTCCAGCGTTCAGCCGGCCTTACGCCGGCGTGCCGCCGCATTCAGGAGAGATATAGGTTGCCGCGTTGCTTTTGCGATCCGCCGCCTTGCGACGGTGGACAATTTTTCGCGCATACGGGCCATCATGGGCCTGCCACGAGGAGAAAACAGCCGGCGCACCGGAACGAGGTGCGCCGGCGGCCGGTCAGATATTGCCGTTGAACGTATCGCAGGCGGACAGCTTGCCGCTGTCGAAGCCGCGCTTGAACCAGGTCGAGCGCTGCGCCGACGTGCCGTGGTTGAAGCTCTCGGGAACCACGTAACCCTGGGTGCGCTTCTGCAGCGTGTCGTCGCCGATCTGGGTGGCGGCATTCAGCGCCTCTTCGAGATCGCCCTGATCCAGCAGACCCTTCTGCTGGGTATACTTGCCCCAGATACCGGCGAAGCAATCCGCCTGCAGTTCGACGCGCACCGACATCTGGTTGGAATCGGCCTCGCTCATGCGCTGGCGCTGGGCGTTCACCTTCGGCAGGATACCGAGCAGGTTCTGCACGTGATGGCCGACCTCGTGGGCGATCACGTAGGCCTCGGCGAAATCGCCGGCCGCATCGAAGCGCTGCGCCAGTTCGTCGAAGAAGGCCATGTCGAGATAGACCTTCTGGTCGCCCGGGCAATAGAATGGGCCGCTGGCCGAGGATGCCATGCCGCAGGCGGAATTGATGCCGTCACGGAAGAGGACGAGTTTCGGTTCGACATAGGTCTGGCCGCTCGCCTGGAAGATGCCGTTCCAGGTGTCTTCGGTTTCGGCCAGCACCGTGGCAACGAAGGCCTTGGTTTCTTCCTCCTGCGCCGAGCCCTGCGGTGACCGCGTCTGGCTCTGCTCGACACCCGGCGAACTGACCTGGCCGCCGTCCATGATCTGCAGCATGTCGATGCCCATCATCTTGAGCACGAAATAGATGACGACAAGGAAGATGATCGTGCCGATGCTCATGCCACCGCCACGGCCACCGCCGCCTGTCGGAAGGCGGAAGCCGCCGCCGCGCCCGAACGGATTGCCGCCCATGCCGCCCTGGACCGGACCGGCTCCGCGTTCGTCCTCGATATTGCCCGACTGGCGGCGACCCTTCCATTCCATACTGCAATCTCCCCGTCCCGGCCTCTGGCGGCCGTCTCATCGTTTCCAGACCATATAACGCGCCAGTTGCGATTTTGTACAAGGTCAAAACAACAAAGTTTTTCACCCCCAAAAAGAGCGGATCGGCCGTTGGCAGCCGGCCATCGCGCATGCCACTATGACCGTACTTGTTTTGGGAGGAACGGTGACATGAAGGCCATGCGTCTGGAATCGATCGGCAATCTTTTCGTGCGCGAGGTTGAAAAACCCGTTCCGGGGCCGGACGATCTTCTGGTCCGCGTCGAGGCCTGCGGCATCTGCGGCACCGACCGCCATCTCCTGCACGGCGAGTTTCCCTCGACGCCGCCGGTCACCCTCGGCCACGAATTCTCCGGCATCGTCGAGGCGATCGGCAGCGGCGTCAAAGGCTTCAAGCTCGGCGCGCGGATCACCGGCGATCCCAACATTTCCTGCGGCCAATGCCCGCAATGCCAGGCGGGCCGCGCCAATCTCTGCCGCAACCTGAAGGCCATCGGCATCAGCCGCGACGGCGGTTTCGCCGATTATGTCATCGTCCCGCAGAAGCAGGCCTTCGAGATTCCACTCAGCCTCGACCCGAACCACGGGGCCTTCTGCGAGCCGCTGGCCTGCTGCCTGCACGGCATCGACATGGCACAGATCAAGGCCGGCTCCTCCGTCGTCGTGCTCGGCGGCGGCGTCATCGGGCTTTTGACGGTGCAGCTGGCACGGCTGGCGGGTGCCACCACCGTCATTCTCTCCACAAGGCAGCAAGCCAAGCGGACGCTGGCAGAAGAACTGGGCGCCACGGCCAGCGTCGATCCCTCCGCCAGCGATATCATCGCGCGGATCACGGGGCCTGACGGGCTCGTTCCGGGCGGTGTCGATGTGGTGATCGAATGTGCCGGCGTTGCCGAAACGGTCGAACAGGCACCCCGGCTTGCCAAGGCCGGCGGCACCGTTGTCATCCTCGGTGTCATGGCACAGGGCGAGACGGTCCGCATCGAGCCGTTCGATATTCTCTTCCGGGAGCTGCGCGTGCTCGGCTCCTTCATCAACCCCTTCACCCACCGCCGCGCGGCCGATCTGGTGGCATCCGGCGTGATCAACGTCGAGAAGCTGATCTCGCGAACAATCACGCTGGAGGAGGCGCCGGAGGTGATCCGCAATCCGCCTGCGGCGGGAGAGGTAAAGGTGCTGGTGGTCGCAGCATCGCGGTAAAATCCGGCCTTCAGCCTGCGGCCGTCCGTCTTCCGGCACCCGATTTAAAGAAACCGGGCCACGAAGCGTGCTATGATGGTCGATGGGCAATCGATGTCCGGAAGGAATCTATCCGATGATCGTGAAAGACATGAGCAGCGAGAACTGCGCCGACGTCCTGTCGCGAGGCCATATCGCCCACCTGGCCTGCGCCAGGGACAACCGGCCCTATGTGGTGCCGATCCAGTATGTTTTTGAATCTCCCAGCCTCTACAGCTTTTCGATGCCGGGGCAGAAAATCGACTGGTTGAGGACCAACCCGAACGTCTGCGTCCAGGTCGGCGAGATCAAGGACAACGAGGACTGGCAAAGCGTCGTCGTCGAGGGCCGATATGAAGAATTTCCGGACGACGCGCAATGGCACGATGAACGGCTTCACGCCTGGTCCCTCCTGGAAAAACGGGCAAGCTGGTGGGAGCCGGGAGCCCTGAAGCCCGGCGCGGCCGCTACCGGTGAAAAGGCGATGGCACCGGTCTTTTTCACCATCCACATCGACAGCGTGACCGGCCGGCAGTCATCCGTCGCCGATACGTAAGACGACCATGTTCAGAAGATGACCGGAACCGTTAAGCCGCTTCAGGCAACCGCGCGCTGAAGGTTGCATGCGTGATCGACACGGCCGTTCCGGTTGCGTCCGATACCGTTTCTATCTGTGCGTCAAGCTGCTTGACCAGCGCCTGCACGATGGCGGTCCCCAGTCCGCCGCCGGACTTGGCGTCCGGCACGGTCTCTTTTCCGACGCCGTTGTCGGAAACGACGAGCTTCCAGTTGCTGCCGTTCACGTCGTAGGACACGACGATGGATGCTTCGGGATTGAGGGCAGGAAAAGCATATTTGATGGCGTTGATGACCAGTTCGGTGACGATGAGGCCGAGGCTGACAGCCTGGTCCGAACCGATCCGGCCGATTTCAGCCGACACCTTGATCTCAATCGGCTGGCTCTCGCCCGTCATCGAAGAGCCCAGGCTGCTGCACAGCGTCGACAGATAGGAGCCGACCTCGATCTGGTCGATACCGCCGGTCACGTGAAGATGGCGCTGAACCTCGGCAACCGACATCACCCGTTGATGCGCATCCTGCAGATCGCGGCGCGTCTCCTCCGATGTCACCGCGCGAGCCTTCAGCAACAGGATGCTGGCAATGATCTGCAGGCTGTTGGCGACACGATGCTGCATCTCCTGAAGCAGGACGCCCTTCTGGCGCAGCAGTTCCTCGGTCCGTTCATGCAGGAGGTCCTTCTCGCGCTCGATCGCGCGGCGGGCGCTGATATCGGTGAAGGCGAGCAGGATCGTCGTACCGGAACCCTCGCCATAGACCACCTGCCGCGCGTTCAGCAGCATGATTCTCTGGCCGAGACCGGGAAAGTCATACTCGACCTCGAAACCGTTCATGGCGGTCTGCGCCGGAATGATCGTTTCCAGCAGCAGGCGCAGCGCCGGTATGTCCCATTGGCCATCGCCAAGCGTATAGAGCAGTTGGCCATACGTATCCTCGGCATTCACCTTGAATGTCTCATAAAAGGAGCGGCTGGCGGCCAGCACGTGGAAGCGCTTGTCGAGAACGAGAAGCGGATCGTGGATCGTATTGACGATTGCCTGCGCAAGCATTCGCGCGTCTTCGAGATTCTCAAAATTGATCATGTGGTCGTGCCCGTTCCGGACTTGCCGGCTGCCTCTTCAAGCGAGGGAGCCCGTACCCGGGCAAACCCTACACCCTATCGTCGTCCCCGTCCCCCTCCATCTGGGGCCACCGCAAAATTCACGCTCCGGACAGCACTGATGTTTTGCCACAGTGAAACGGTAATCGCGGCCACCAGCGGGATCTCAGCGACACGGGCACCCAGTCCAGCCCGTTTTCGCCATTCCCGTCAATGCGGTAGAGGCGGTAGGGATATTCGACATGTGTGAACACAGCAGTCAGCCCTCCGCACCAAATAGGTGAAGGCTAAATGACCGGCAACACGACAGGCTTCCGTCTTCACTTTTCCTGTCGAAACCTGCATTTTCGGGGTTCCGCTCCCCCTCACATTTCCCTATAAGCCGCTTCTAGCCTGAAAAGATCAAGCATGCGCGCCCCGGCCGGTGATATCCCACCCTGGCCGGTTTTTCGCGCAAGCTGAAAAAGCGGATAGAGACCATGCCAAAGCGCCAAGACATTAAATCGATCCTCATCATCGGTGCGGGACCGATTGTCATCGGCCAGGCCTGCGAGTTCGACTATTCCGGCACACAAGCGTGCAAGGCGCTGAAGGAAGAGGGGTACCGGGTCATCCTGGTCAACTCCAACCCGGCGACCATCATGACCGATCCCGACATGGCGGACGCGACCTATGTCGAGCCGATCACGCCTGAAGTGGTCGCCAAGATCATTGCCAAGGAACGCCCGGATGCGCTTTTGCCCACCATGGGCGGTCAGACGGCGCTCAACACGGCTCTCTCCTTGAAAAGAATGGGCGTGCTCGACCGCTACAATGTCGAGATGATCGGCGCCAAGCCCGAGGCCATCGACATGGCTGAAGACCGGGCGCTGTTTCGCGAAGCCATGTCGCGCATCGGGCTGGAGACGCCCAAGTCGCTGCTGGCCAACGCCACCGAGATCAAGGATATCGACCGCAAGCTGCATGTCGCCGAGCGCGACAAGCTGAAGGCCTCTCTCTCGGGTGCCGAACTCGACACCGCGCTGGACGATCTGGAAAACACCTGGAACCTCGGCGAGACCGACCGCAAGCAGCGCTACATGAGCCACGCCATGGCGATCGGCGCGCAGGCGCTCGATACCATTGGCTTGCCTGCGATCATCCGCCCGTCCTTCACCATGGGCGGCACCGGCGGCGGTATTGCCTATAACCGCTCGGAATTCTTCGAAATCATCGGTTCCGGCCTCGACGCCTCGCCGACGACCGAAGTGCTGATCGAGGAATCGGTGCTCGGCTGGAAGGAATACGAGATGGAAGTGGTCCGCGATACGGCGGACAACTGCATCATCATCTGCTCGATCGAGAACATCGACCCGATGGGCGTGCACACCGGCGATTCGATCACGGTTGCCCCTGCCCTGACGCTGACCGACAAAGAATACCAGATCATGCGCAACGCCTCGATCGCGGTTCTGCGCGAGATCGGCGTCGAGACCGGCGGCTCCAACGTGCAGTTCGCCGTCAACCCGGAAAACGGCCGCCTCGTCGTCATCGAGATGAACCCGCGCGTCTCGCGCTCGTCGGCGCTGGCCTCCAAGGCCACCGGCTTCCCGATCGCCAAGATCGCCGCCAAGCTCGCCGTCGGCTACACGCTGGACGAACTCGACAACGACATCACCGGCGGTGCGACGCCTGCTTCGTTCGAACCCTCGATCGACTATGTCGTCACCAAGATCCCGCGGTTTGCCTTTGAAAAATTCCCGGGCGCCGGCACGACACTGACGACCGCGATGAAGTCGGTCGGCGAAGTCATGGCCATCGGCCGCACATTTGCCGAATCGCTGCAAAAGGCGCTGCGCGGCCTCGAAACCGGCCTCACCGGCCTCGACGAGATCGAGATCCCCGGTCTTGAAGAAACCGGCGACAACCACAACGCCATCCGTGCCGCCATCGGCACGCCGACGCCGGACCGCCTGCGCATGGTCGCCCAGGCGCTGCGCATGGGCATGTCGGAAGCCGACGTGCACGACGGCTCGAAGATTGATCCGTGGTTCATCGCCCAGTTCAAGGCGATCGTCGACATGGAAGCGCGCGTGCGCGAGCACGGCCTGCCGGATGACGCCGAAAACCTGCGCATGCTGAAGGCCATGGGCTTTTCCGACGCACGCCTGGCGACGCTCTCCAAGAGCCGACCGAAGGAAGTGGCCGAACTGCGCAACCGTCTGAACGTGCGCCCCGTCTACAAGCGCATCGACACCTGTGCTGCCGAATTCGCCTCGCCGACCGCCTATATGTACTCGACCTACGAGACACCGTTCGATGGAGCCGCCCGCTCGGAAGCGCAGATTTCCGACAAGAAGAAGGTCGTCATCCTCGGCGGCGGTCCCAACCGCATCGGCCAGGGCATCGAGTTCGACTATTGCTGCTGCCACGCCGCCTTCGCACTGAAGGATGCCGGCTATGAAGCGATCATGGTGAACTGCAACCCGGAAACGGTCTCGACCGACTACGACACCTCCGACCGCCTCTATTTCGAGCCGCTGACCGCCGAAGACGTGATCGAGATTCTCCGCGCCGAACAGGAAAACGGTGTGCTGCACGGCGTCATCGTCCAGTTCGGCGGCCAGACGCCGCTGAAGCTGGCCGAAGCGCTGGAAAAGAACGGCATTCCGATCCTCGGCACGGCTCCCGACATGATCGATCTGGCTGAAGACCGCGACCGGTTCCAGAAGCTTTTGATGAAGCTCGACCTCAACCAGCCGAACAACGGCATTGCCTATTCGGTCGAACAGGCCCGCCTCGTCGCATCCGAAATCGGCTTCCCGCTGGTCGTGCGCCCGTCCTATGTTCTGGGTGGCCGCGCCATGCAGATCATCCATTCGGAATCGATGCTGCAGACCTATCTGCTCGACACCGTTCCGGGCCTCGTTCCCGAAGACATCAAGCAGCGCTACCCCAACGACAAGACCGGCCAGATCAACACGCTGCTCGGCAAAAACCCGCTTCTGTTCGACAGCTACCTGACCAACGCCGTCGAAGTCGACGTCGACGCGCTGTCCGATGGCGAGACGGTGTTCGTCTCGGGCATCATGGAGCATATCGAGGAAGCCGGCATTCACTCGGGTGACTCGGCCTGCTCGTTGCCGGTCTACTCGCTGTCCGACGAGATCGTCGACGAACTGGAGCGCCAGACCAAGGCGATGGCCAAGGCGCTGAACGTCGGCGGCCTGATGAACGTCCAGTACGCCATCAAGGACGGCACGATCTACGTGCTGGAAGTCAACCCGCGCGCCTCCCGGACCGTGCCCTTCGTGGCGAAAACCATCGGCGCGCCGATCGCCAAGATCGCCGCCCGCATCATGGCCGGCGAAAAGCTCGACGACGCCATTGCCGCCTATGGCAAGAAGCCGGATCCGCGCAAGCTGAACCACATCGCCGTCAAGGAAGCCGTCTTCCCGTTCGCCCGCTTCCCCGGCGTCGACATCCTGCTCGGCCCGGAAATGCGCTCGACCGGCGAAGTCATCGGCCTCGACACCGATTTTGCGCTGGCCTTCGCCAAGGCCCAGCTCGGCGCCGGCGTCGACCTGCCGCGTGAAGGCACGGTGTTCGTGTCGGTGCGTGACGAGGACAAGGAACGCGTCCTGCCCGCCATCCGCCACTTGACCGAGATCGGCTTCAAGGTACTGGCAACCGGCGGCACCGCCCGCTTCCTCGGCGAAAACGGCATCACCGCCACCAAGATCAACAAGGTCCAGGAAGGCCGTCCGCATATCGAGGACGCCATCCGCAACCGCCAGGTCCATCTGGTCATCAACACGACCGACAGCTCCAAGGCGATCTCGGACTCGAAATCGCTGCGCCGCGCGACGCTGATGCAGAAGGTGCCGTATTATACGACGATGGCGGGTGCGGAAGCCGCCGCCCGGGCGATCAAGGCGCTGAAGGCCGGAAGCCTTGAGGTCCGGACGTTGCAGAGCTATTTCTGAGCCAATCGGCGATGGGATCGGTGATCCGGCGCGCAGACCCACAGTCCGCCCTGGCGGAGTTTATGTAGATTGCGGTCGGACACGATGGCGTTAGGCAAACTGGCATACAGACCCGAGATCGATGGCCTGCGTGCAATCGCCGTCTTGAGCGTCATGATCTATCACGCGAACCTCGGCTTTCTCGGCGGAGGGTTTGTCGGCGTCGATGTGTTCTTCGTGCTTTCGGGGTTTCTCATTTCCTCCATCATCCTGGAGGAAGGCGCGCAAGGGACGTTTTCGCTTCTCTCGTTCTACAAGCGCCGGGTGCTGCGCATTTTTCCCGCGCTCCTCGCCATGCTGGTGGTGTGCCTGGTCGGCGGATGGCTCTGGTTTCCGCCCGTGGACTACAGGCGGCTGGCTGGCGCCACCATGGCGGCGATTGGCTCCTATTCGAACATCTATTTTTACAGGGAAGCCGATTATTTCGCACCGGATGCGATCACGCAGCCGTTGCTGCATACATGGTCGCTCGGTGTGGAGGAACAGTTCTATATCGTCGCACCCTTTCTTCTGCTTGCCGTCCTGCGCTTCCCGCGTGCGCGTCTGACCGGTTTCCTGCTGCTCTTTTTTGCATCTCTGGCGTTTTCATCCGTTTCGCTTTTCCATAATCCCCCGCTGTCGTTCTATATGTTGCCTTCCCGTGCGTTCGAACTGATGACCGGGGCGGCGCTGGCTCTGGGGCTCGTTCCGCCGCTGAAAAATTCCCGTCTTGCGGAAGTGGAGAGCCTGACCGGACTGGCGCTCATCCTCATCAGTGCTGCCGTCTATACCGATGCCACCGATTTTCCAGGCCTTGCCGCATTCGTTCCCTGTTTGGGAACGGCGCTCGTGATCCATGCCAACACAGCCGGACGCACGATGACCGGCCACGTTCTTTCGACGGCTCCATTCGTCTTTTTCGGGAAGATATCCTATTCCCTCTATCTCTGGCACTGGCCGTTCCTCGCTTTCGCGATCTTCCGGTACGGCGCAGCCATCGGGCCTGTGGAAAGGATCGCTCTCCTTGCGGCAGCGACGCTCGTCTCGGTGCTGTCCTATGCGTTGCTCGAGCAGCCGGCGCGCCGGCGCGGTGCGCGGCTGCCGGCGACACATGTCATTGCGCTCGGAGTGGCCGCCATTCTCGCCTGCCTTCTGGTCACCAAGATCATCAGGCACGGCGACGGGCTACCGGGGCGCCTGCCGCCCGCAGCCACAGATTTCGTCGCCGCGAATCCGGTGCGCGTCAATCTGGCAAATATCTGCGTCAACACCACCCAGGCGCTGCCCGATAACGCGGAAAGAATGGATTGCACGATCGGCAAACCGAATACGCCGGAAACGTTCCTGCTGATGGGCGATTCCCACTCTGAAGCCCTTGCCGGCGGGCTTGCGGCAATCGCGTCGGCCAACGGCATGGCAGGCCACCTGCTGACGCGCGGCGGTTGCCCGCCTCTTCTCGATCTGGAACGTCTGTCGGTCCCCTTTTTCAACGACTGCGTCGAGCGCTTTTCCCGCATGGCGACGCTGCTCGGGCCGAATGCGATCACCACCGTGATCCTGCACGCACGCTGGGCGGTCTACGACACGGGACATCCGACAGCGAACGAACCGCAGGAACACCTGAATTCCCTGGGTGATGGCGATCCCGGCACGAACCGCAAGGTCTTCCAGGCCATGCTGAAACAAACGGTCGAAACCATCAGGGCAACCGGGCGCCGTGTGGTCATCATCGCCCCCGTTCCCGAAGCTGGCTTCAACGTTCCCCTGGAGATGACGAAGGCGCTGATGCGCGGCGAGGATGACCGCTTTCCGATTGAGCGGCCAATATTCGACGCCCGTCAAAAGGATGTCCTATCGTTTCTTGCAAGCCTCGGTGCCATCGATGGGGTAAAGGTCCTTTATCCGCATACACTGCTATGCGACGAAAAGCAGTGCCGGACGAGCACCGGGGGAAAGGCGCTCTATATCGATGACGACCATTTGAGCCCTGCCGGAATAGCGCTGATCGAACCGCTTCTCAGAGACGCAATCTTAAAATAGAAGATCAATATCCCGGTCCCTATCCGTTCGACCCCGTCGATTGCGCATCGCCCACGATTAGAAGGCCGGGCGCCAGCGGTAACCTTTCGAAGTTGCTGGACCGAATTGCGCAACTGCACCGGCGTCAGCAGATGGGGCGTCCGTGAGCGCGTCCCATCCGTCATCCGGAAAACTTAGAATTTGGCCTCGGTACGGGCAAGACGGGCCGTTCTCAGGGCGAACAGCACCGCAGTGGCGGCGACCGCGCATCCGGTTGCAAACACCAGCAGCATTGCATTGCGCATCGTCGCCTCGGACGCGGCCGCGCCGAACCCCATGATATTGGCGACAAGGCCGAAGACGGCGGCACCGATGGCATAGCCGGCCGATTGCAGGGTCGGCAGCATGGCCGATGTCCGGTCGCGCTCCGCATCGGTGGACACATCCATCATCAACTGGCTGAGCGTACCCCAGGAGATGCCGAAGCCGGCGCCGATCATCACCTGCCCGGGCAGCACGAGCCAGAGCGTGCCGGTTGCGATTGCGATCATCACGGCCGCAAGCCCCGCCAGGAGCAGAACCGGGCCCATCAGCATGATCCGGTTGCGCAATGCCAGCGACCGCAGGGTGGCAACGCCGATGGCGCTCAGACTCCAGGAGATCGCCATGACCGCGCTGAGCGCCCCTGCCGCGGTCGGCCCGAGCCTCCAGAGATGCTGCAGGCTATAGACGAGGAAGACCGATCCCGCCGCCTGCGCCAGCGGCATCAGCAGGATCACCCAAAGCCCCGTTCCCAGTGCCTTGCGGACGGTGAAAGCAGCCCCGGGCAAGACCGGATTGGCTGAACGCCGGTCGAGGCAGACGACCGCGACAAGCACCACGGCAGCCCCCGCCAGCAACGAGGCCATGAACGCTGCTCCGCCGGCGATACCCGACAGGGAAATCATCAGGATCCCGGCCCCGGCCGCGGCCAGCCGGGCAAAGGGGATGGGCGACACCTGCCCTGAGCCGGAAACGCCGCGCGGAACGATGGCGAGCACAAGGGCGATGAAGATGGCCGCAGCGGGAATGCTGACGAAGAAAGCAGCACGCCAGGAAAAATGCTCCGTCAGTCCGCCGGCAACCAGCGGCCCGGAAAAGGCGGCCATGGCCCAGACGATCGCTTCGGCACCGAAAACTTTCGGAACCAGGCGGGAGGGGAAAAGCTCGGGGATCAGCGCATAGCAAAGCGCGGCGACAATGCCCTCGCCCGCCCCCTGCAGCAGACGCCCGCCCAGCACCTGCATCATATCGGTGGCGCAGGTTGCCAGCACGGTGCCCGCGACGAACACCGTAGCGGCCGCGAGAAGCGTATTCCTGGCGCCGAATCGCTGTTTCAGATTGGCCGCCACCAGACCGCCGATAATCGCGAAGACGAGATAAAGGGTGAAGGCCCAGGACAGGAGGGCGGCGCCACCGAGCTCTTCCACCGCCGTCGGCAGGGCCGTGGAGATGAAGAACTCATTGAAGGCGAACAGGGCAACGCCAAGGCAAAGCGTGATTATCGAGGCAAGGTAACGCGGCTGCAGCAATTCGCCCCAACCGGCTGACCGCTCCGCGCCGCCGGTCATTGTCTCGTCCATAGAGGGGGTATTTTCAATCGTCATGCTTCCGTCTCCAATGAGGAAGCGAGACTGTTACAACCTCAAGCGCGGTTGAGGTAAAGCACTATTTTACGATTTCATATTTTTAACGGTTCGAGACATGCCGGTTCATGCGGCCTCGCTTGCCTTGCATCCCCCGGGTGCATCGAAAAGATTGCGGCCGATAGCCACCGCCGCATCCAGATGGAACTGTGCATCCAGCGTTTCGGATGGAAGCAGCAACGTGGAGGTCGCGACACATGCGCCGCAATAGTCGAATATTCCGTGATCGATCTGGGTCTTCATGGCGCTGGAATAGCCATGCCGCGCATAGGTTTGCGCATTGGCGCCGCCGATACCGACGAGATGAACCCGCAGGTGGCGAAGCCTCTTCACCGGCTTGATATCCGGGCCCTCCTCGTAAGCCCAGCCATTGGAAAAGACACGGTCGATCCATCCCTTGAGAAGCCCCGGCATGGACCACCAGTAGACGGGGAAAACCAGCACCAAGGCATCGGCGCGGTCAATCCTCGCCTGCTCGGCGGCAACATCGGCAGAAGCCGGCACCTCCCGGCGATGGAGAGCCAGATCGGCCATGGTGAATCTCGGATCGAAACCTTCCGCCGCAAGGTCGGCGATCTCAACGGAATGACCGGCGCCGGACAGCGAGACGCCATCGGCAACATGCGCGGCGACGCTATGGCTGAGTGATTTGGGATCCGGATGGGCGACAACGATGAGCGCATGCATGGGAAAAACTCCTGCTGATGGACGCATTGCGGACGAAGGCCGCAGCTTGTATACTTTTAGTAAGTTACTTTTGGTATATAACGAATGTCAAGCACCGAGACGAAAAAACAGGCTTCCCCTGCGCAACCGCGCCGCCGGCTGTCGCGCGAAGAGCGGCACCGCCAGCTTCTGGACGTCGCATGGCGGGTGATCCGGGAAGACGGAACGGAGGCCTTGACGCTCGGACACCTTGCCGAGCAGGCGGGCATCACCAAACCCGTCGTCTACGACCATTTCACCACGCGCCCGGGACTGCTGGCGGCGCTCTATCAGGAATTCGACGCGCGCCAGACCATGCTGATGGACGCCGCGCTTCAGGCGAGCGAGCCGAGCTTGAAGGGCAGAGCCTTGGTCATTGCGTCGTCCTACATCGAGTGCGTGCTTCTCCAGGGACGGGAAATCCCCGGCATCATCGCCGCACTGGCAGGTTCACCCGAACTTGCAAGGATCAAGCGTGCCTACGAGGCAGTCTTCATCGAGAAATGCCGGGTTGCACTGACGCCATTTTCCGGCGCCGCCCCCCTCCCACCGGCCGGTCTCTGGGCCATGCTCGGCGCGGCAGAGGCCCTGTCCCATGCCGCCACGACCGGGGATATCACCGCCGCGCAGGCGCAGGACGAGCTCTTTGAAACGATTGTCGCGATGGTTGGCAGAAGCACACGCGACAGCACGCTCCATGCAATCGGCGTTTAGATCGCCACGGGTGATGTCTGTTTCACGGGAGCCCCGTGTCGAGGCGCCGAACGGGCGGTCAGGACAGACGCGAGATTCATGCTTTCTTAAACATGAATCCCACTCGTAAAACTTTAACTGTCTTGCTGCCCAATTCCGGCCCTAACAATCCGGCCACGATAACAATCGTGTATCCGGGGATGTGACGATGCTCGATATCTTTCGTGGATTGCAAAAGATATGTCTCATGAAAATGGCTCTCGCATTTTGGCCGGCCATAGCCATGGCGCAATCAAAGCCAGACAATGAAATGTTCGATCCGGCCGAGGTCATCACCGGAATTCAAATAAGCCTTTCAGTGTGCAAGGAAATGGAGGCTCGCCAGACAGCCGTTTGGGTGACAGTCGAGGGCAAAGGATATTGCCTCAGATACTATGCAGCCGGGCTCAACCAAGAAGGCGAGAACCGCGTGGTCGCCGCGTGGATGCCGGGGGATGTCATGGGTGGTCCGAAAAGTGTCGGCCATCAAAAGGGGCTCGGCGTCGCCTCAATGATCGCACAGTCAAAGTCCCTGTCCGACCGCTATGGTGTCCCTTGGATTTTCATCGCCCGACCGGGCAGCTATGGCAGCGCCGGCAAGCATTATGACATCAGGCATACACCTCTGGAGGCCAAGCTGATGGCTGCTCAGATCGACGCTCTGAAAGCCCGCTACCATATCGGTCGCTGGGCATTGGGAGGACACAGCGGAGGCGGCACGCTCGCTGCCGAGTTTCTTGCCCGGCGCGACGATCTTCAATGTGCAGTTCTGTCCTCAGCCGCTGCCGCATATCGGGAACGATTGAAGCGGCGCGGATTCTCCAAGCGATTGAAAACGGAGGTATTTTTCGATCCCTACGATGCACTGGATAAAATACCCGAGCAACCCGATCGCCGGATATTTGTGCTGGCTGATCCGCGGGAAACGAATATCCCCTTTTCGACCCAGAAGCTCTATTTCGATGGGTTGAAATCGCGAGGGCACGCGGCATGGATGCTGGCGCTCAAAAAGGCGCTCGCTCCCAAATATCACAGCCTTGTCGACTTCGGTGAGGCTGCTACCGGACTGTGCGCCAACGGGACGGAGACAAATGCAATTCTGCAGACATTGCAGGCAATGCCTCCACAATCCAATCGGGTCACGAATTGACTGACCCGAAACCCATGACGTATCAACCGTCGATACATGGCCCGCGCCGATCCCGAACCGCCGATCATCGACTGATTTCTCCGGCCTTGTGGCCTCAACGCTGCCGCGAGACGCCGCAGACCTCCCCGGATACAATTTCCGCTGGTTTTGGCCGGGGACGGGCTTCCCCCGGCTTGCACCCGTCTCCGAATAATCTGGCTTTTGCACTCCGCTTTCTGCTATAAGCGTCGTTCAAATGTTTCTCACGGTTCCGGGGTTAACGCTCCGGTGACCGTTTTCTTTTGTGCTAAGCCTGCCTGAAGCGGGCCAAGCATGGACTATGAAGGACAGTGAAATGGTCGAAAAAGTACCGATGACTCAGAGCGGATTTGCCAAGCTGCAGGAAGAACTGCGCTGGCGCCAGCAGGAAGAACGCCCGCGGATCATCGAAGCAATTTCCGAAGCACGCGCCCATGGCGATCTCTCTGAAAATGCGGAATATCACGCGGCCAAGGAAGCCCAGAGCCACAACGAGGGTCGTATCGGCGAGGTCGAGGACTATGTCGCCCGCGCCGAAGTCATCGACCTGTCGAAGATGTCGGGCTCGAAGATCAAGTTCGGCGCCACCGTCAAGCTGATCGACGAGGACACCGAAGAAAACAAGACCTACCAGATCGTCGGCGACCAGGAAGCCGACGTGAAGCAAGGCCGCATCTCCATCTCCTCGCCGATCGCCCGCGCGCTGATCGGCAAGGAAGTCGGCGATTCGATCGAAGTCGTCGCTCCCGGCGGCTCGAAGGCCTACGAGATCCTCGCGATCAACTGGGGCTGATCCCCGGCATGTGCATTAAAAAGCCCGGACGGCGCGCAAAGCTGCCTCCGGGCTTTTTCTGTTAGACGACGAGAAGGATTGCCAAGCGTGGACGATATCAGCGACGTCGAGATCATCGCGCCGAATTTCAAGCGCCGCCTCTCCGGCGTCACCTCCACCATCATCCAGCTTGTTCCGGTGCAGCGCGCGCTCGGCCAGAAGGTGGCCACCCTCGGCCCCGGCCTGCCCGACACCCTGCCCCATATCGGTTATTCGGCACTTCTGCAGCTCTGGAGCCGCCCGAAAAACCGTGGCCTTCGTGTCTGGCATGCGCGGCGCAACATCGAGATGCTGCCGGCGATTTTTCTGCGCGACATCCTGCGCATGAAACTGAAGATCGTCTTCACCTCCGCCTCGCAGCGCAAGCATTCCGGCTGGACCAAATTCCTTGTCCGGCGGATGGACGCAGTGATCGCCACCAGCAACCGCACGGCCGCCTATCTGGAGGTGCCGAGCACGACGATCATGCACGGGATCGATACGCAGCGCTTCTTTCCGGCCACAGACAAGGCTGCCGCCAAGGCGGCACTTGGCCTGCCGGCGGACAGGCAGATCGCCGGCTGCTTCGGCCGCGTGCGCCACCAGAAGGGCACCGACCTCTTCGTCGACAGCATGATCAGCCTTCTGCCACAACGGCCGGACTGGATCGCCATCGTCGCCGGCCGCGCGACGCCGGCCCATGTTCCGTTCGAAAACGAGCTGAAGGACAAGGTCAAGCAGGCGGGCCTCGCCGACCGTATCCTGTTCGTCGGCGAACACACCAACATTCCCGACTGGTACCGGGCACTCGACCTGTTCATCGCGCCGCAGCGCTGGGAGGGCTTTGGCCTCACCCCGCTCGAGGCGATGGCGACACAGGTGCCGGTGGTGGCGACCGATGTCGGCGCCTTCTCCGAACTGCTGGTGACGGGGCAGGACGAGACCGGCATTCTGATTCCCGCCAACGAACTGGCCGCCATGACGGATGCCGCCTCCCTGTTCATGGACGATCCTGAGCGAACGGAACTGGCCGGCGAACGCGGTCTGGCGCGCGCCATGGCCAGCTTCAGCATTCAAGGCGAAGCGTCGAGTATCGGCGCCGTCTACGAGACGCTGCTGTCTGAGGCGATTTCCGCCTGATCGCCGACTATACATCTGTCGCCAGCGCCCCCTCATCCGCCCTATTGGGCACCTTCTCCCCGTTATGACGGGGAGAAGGAACAAGCGGCGAACTCCGGACAAATTCCCTCTCCCCGCTTGCGGGGAGAGGGCTAGGGTGAGGGGTTGGCGGAGGGCAATATCCGCGATCTGCCCAACGGAAAGGCCGACAAAATCTACGGCTTGCGCTTGAACAACTCGATATAGGCGTTGGCCACGGCATCCTCCGAAAATTGCCCCATCAGGGTTTCGTGGCCACCCAGCGCGACGCGATCCGCCAGTTGCTTGTCGTTGATCAGCCGCTCGATCGCCCTGCTGAAACCATCCGTATCGCCGATATCCACCAGCAATCCGTTTTCACCGTCGCGCATGAACCAGGTCGGGCCTTCGGAGCGGCTGGAAACGACCGGCTTTTGCTGCGCCCAGGCTTCGAGGATGACATTACCAAGCGGCTCGTGGCTCGACGGCATGACGAAGATGTCGGCGGCCGCCACGTAAGGACGCGTATCTTTCTGCCAGCCGAGAAAGCGGACGCGATCGGTAACGCCGAGATCGGCGGCCAGCTTGCGGACGTTCTCCATTTCCTCGCCGTCGCCGGCAAGCCAGAGATAGACGCCGGGCAGCTTTGCAACGGCTTCGGTCAGCAGCGCAAAGCCCTTGCGCGGTACGAAACGTCCCATCGACATGACGACGGGCGCATCCGCCGGCGTGTCGAGGCTCTTCCGGTCGGCGGGTGTGACGCGTTCGGTATTGGTGAAATTGGAGATGATCTCGACGCCGCGCGTCCAGCCGATCTTGCGCACATGCTCGCCGATCCCCGGCGTGTTGCAGACCAGCACGTCGGTGTTCTTGAAATAGCTGAGATTGGTCGGGTAATCGCCAAGCCGCGAAATCTTGATGCAGCCCTTGTAGTTCGGCATCAGCCGGCTTGCCCGCGTCGCCCAGGAAAACAGCGCATCCGGCTTTTCCGTTCGCGCCATCTGCATGACCTTCAAGGGCAGTAGGATACGATCCGGCGAAAGATTGCGAAAATTGCTTTCGATCAGCCGGGCATGCGGCTCGATGTCCTTGCGCCAGAGACGATCCGGACGGATGACGGCGGTCTGCTCGACGCCGCGCCGCCCCAGCGCGTTGACGAGATGGACAAAGAAGCGTTCGGCGCCGCCATCCTTGCCGAAGTGATAGTGCATGACCTTCATGACGTCCTCATTTGCCGCGGCGATCGCGTTCCATGTCGTCGAAATTCGGCTTCCGCTGCAGCGCGTGCCGCTGATAGATCTTGGCCGCCGTCAGGAAGGCGTAGACGCCGCCGGTCGCAGCCTCGATGAAGCCGGGAAAGCCGCAGCGCCACAGGCCATTGCGAAAATAGAGCCGGAAAAAATAAAGCGGCGGACTGAACAGCATCTTCCAGGGACGCGGCGGTTTGCCGGCCGCAAACTGTTGATCGGCCTTCAGGGTCGAATACTTGTTTTCCTTGAGGATTTGTTCGTCGATGATCAGCGGGCGGTAGTGCAACAGACTGCCGGTTGCGGCCGCCTCGACCTTGCCATCCGGCACGATACCCTCATGGACCTTCTGGCTCAGATCATAGGCGCCCCTGCCCTTGCGGATCAGCCGCAGGTTCTTGCGCTCGCGCACCTTGTCGGGCGTATAACCGTAGCCGATCAGGTAGGGCCGGCGCGCAACCCGCCAGCCGACGGTGTCCGCCGGGGCTTCGATCAGCGACGGCAGCAGCGCCTGCAACGGCTCGTCCAGCCGCTCGTCGGCATCGATATTCAGGCACCAGGGCTGGCTGCACTGGTCAAGCGCGAACTGCTTCTGGCCGGCATAACCGCGCCAGGGCTCGAACAGGAAACGGATCGGCCAGCCCTTGTCGATATAGGACTGCACCAGCGCCGCCGTACCGTCGGTCGAACCGGAATCGACGATGACGATTTCGGCGCAACTCTCCAGGCTCTCGATGCAATTGCCGAGATAGGCTTCCTCATTCAGGCAGATGATGAAGGCGGAGAGCGGGAGATTTGTCATTCGGACGCAGGTTCCGTTTTGGCGTATCGCGACATCAAGATCGACGGCCACAATCGGCCAATCAATATTTCATGGCACGGTACTTCGCCTTGAAGCGATGATGTAAGCGCTTTTTGTTCAGACCGTGCCAATGAAAGATGCGTGGCTTCAACAGGCTTTCGTCGGCCGCACTCTCGGAACGCTTCTTCATCTTGTCACGGATGCTTTCGTTTCGCACGTTGAACTCGAACGGCAATGTATGCATGCGTACATCACTGTGCCAAACGGCGATGCGGAAGGATGGCTGATCCTGGCCAAGACTGCCTTCCATATTCGCATAGAAATGCGTGCGCCAGCTTTCGAAGAAAGCCTGCATTTTCTCGGATTTTCGATAGAGAAGAACGCCGGTGTTGAATTCAGAAAAACCGTAGGGAATGGCGGCGTAGTCCGGTATCTTGTTCGACCAGCGGCTGCTCTTACGGGCGTGATCATGAACCGCGGCCATGTCAAAACGATCGAGAATATCGAACATATCCGTAATGTCGCGCACGACTTCCGTGTCGCTGTCGAGGAACAATGTGTAATCGTAGGGCGAATCCGGAATGAAATCCACCTTAGCGAATTTGTGGGTCGGCTTGATGAGCACCACTGAATCGAAAACAGCGTGCGCGACCGGCAAATCGGTAAAGATGGTGATGCCGAGTGAAGGGGAATGGCGCTTTACGGAACTGGCGGAAAAGAGTGCCTCATCGACATATTTTTGCCCGAACGCAACATAGATGATACCCTTTTTTGTCAAAGCACATTCCTCAGCTTGAAGCCATTTTCAGCGGTGTTCCGATCGATCGGACGGTTCACCCGGCTAGAGAAGCGATGAATCCTTGACCTGCCGGATCGTCAGCATCGTTCGCACGGTGTCCACGTTCTCCGTGGCTGTGAGCTCTTCAATAACGAAATCCTGAAAGCTCGCAAGGTTTTCGGCAACGCATTGCAAGAGAAAGTCGGACTCGCCGGAGACCATCCAGGCTTCGCGCACCAGCGGCCAATTGGCCGTCTGCTTGGCAAACGCCTTGAGATTGGCATCCGACTGATGCTTGAGGCCGACCATGCAGAAGGCAACCAGATCATAACCAAGCGCCGGGGCATTCAACAGGGCACGATAGCCGCGGATAATGCCGGCCTCCTCCAGCTTGCGCACGCGCCGCAGACAGGGCGGCGCCGATATGCCGACGCGTTCGGCGAGCTCGACATTCGTCATCCGCCCGTCATTCTGGAGTTCGCGCAGAATTTTCATATCGATAGCATCAAGTTCGACGCGCATCACCATGGTTAAACTTCCCGTTTCCTGACGTCTGGAGGCTGCCACCGCGGCGGCATCCGCAACTTCCGCTCTCTACCAGATCGAGTGCATGAAGCCGCGCTCGATCAACTGTTGCGGCGAAGAATATTTCACGGTGCCCTCATAGACGAAATCGAGATCGCCCGTCTTTTCGATGGCCGCCAGTATCCGCCGGTATTCCCGTGCATCTCCAAAATATTGCTGGTCCGCAACAGCGTCCTTGGTTTTCTCCCGGTAGTCGGCAAAAAATTTGAAATGCAGCAGGACTGCGGAAATCGGATAGAAATTGCGCTCGAATGGCAGCGGCTGATGGATACTGACGCCGGTGCTGCAAGTTTCATCCCAAAACATCAAAGGATACTTCATCAGCTCCAATTCAGAAGCGAACTTGCGGCGGCGCGGCCCTCCGAACAAACTGAGAAAGCGTTTGGTTTTCTCGATCACATAGCCCTCGCCGTCGAAACAGTCAGCGACCTCCCAAGGCATCATCGCGTCGTTTCCGTCAAAACGGGATGCATCGACCGAACCGCCTGGATACATATCGATCATGGGAGCCGCAAACCGCCTGATATCCCTGCTTTCGAGATGCGAAATCAATTCCGCCAGCGGTTTGTCGTAACATTGCTCATAGACAAGATATTCGTCTGAATCGATACTCACGTACCAGCGTTGCTTGCCGTAGCGGGCAAACAGCGCTTCTCTCCAGAGACGCCCGCGTTTTGCCTCCTTGAAGCGCGTGTCGGCGCTCCAAACATCGACGTCCGGCTGCTCGCAGAGAAACTCCCGGGTGCCGTCGGTCGAGCGATCATCGACGCATATGAAACGGGTCACTCCCAATTTTCGATAGTGCTGCAGCAGAGACCG
The DNA here is from genome assembly GCF_001687365.1 of Pararhizobium polonicum. Classification (GTDB taxonomy): domain Bacteria; phylum Pseudomonadota; class Alphaproteobacteria; order Rhizobiales; family Rhizobiaceae; genus Pararhizobium; species Pararhizobium polonicum. The sequence goes on along the minus strand of NZ_LGLV01000015.1, from coordinate 165,483 downwards.
CATGAATTTGAGATCGTTGTGCGTGATGAAGACAAGAGGAATATCCTGCTTCTCAAGTGGCCGAAAATCATGGGGATGCAACTGGGAGAGCCCCGTACGCTCCCCGCCCGCATCTTTTCTGCGCCGTGATGCGACGCGCCTCGTTTCAAGACGGGTGCGGATTTTTTCGAGGACGTTTCGGCCGTAGTCGAAAGCCTCTGCAGACGCGAAGGGATATGAAAAAGGGCGTTTTGCCAAACCGGTTTCTCTCGCAACGACAAAGCATTGTCACAGGGCTCGTCGGTAACACGTATTAGGATGGAAAAACGAGGGCATCTGCGCGCGTCATGCACAAAAACCTCGCTGAACCGGGGCAATCAGGCAACACACCTGTGTGTATCAGCGGCCCTGCCCTTGAAACAGGGCGGCGGAAATCCCTAAACTAGAAGAGGATTTTCTCATCTCATGACGAAGCCGGACGATATTATACCGTCCCGGCCATCGAAGGACCCGGACCATGACTGCCCGACACACCAAAGTTCTCATCATCGGCTCAGGCCCGGCCGGCTACACCGCCGCCATCTATTCGGCGCGTGCCATGCTCAATCCGGTCCTGATCGCCGGCATGGAACAGGGCGGCCAGCTGATGATCACCACCGATGTCGAGAATTATCCGGGCTATGCCGATCCGGTCCAGGGCCCCTGGATGATGGAGCAGATGCTCAAGCAGGCGACCCATGTCGGCGCCGAGATCGTCAATGACCTCGTAACCGACGTCGATATCTCGGCGCGTCCGTTCCGCCTGAAGACCGACAGCGGCACCGACTGGACAGCCGATGTGCTGATCATCGCCACCGGTGCCAAGGCCAAATGGCTCGGCATCGAGAGCGAACCCGCCTTCATGGGCTTCGGCGTTTCGGCCTGCGCCACCTGCGACGGTTTCTTCTATCGCAACAAGGATGTGATCGTGGTCGGCGGCGGCAATTCGGCCGTCGAGGAAGCGCTCTACCTGTCGAACCTTGCCAAGACCGTGACCGTCGTGCACCGCCGCGATCATTTCCGCGCTGAAAAGATCCTGCAGGAGCGGCTGTTTGCCAAGGAAAACGTTGAGATCATCTGGGATCACGAAGTCACGGAATATACCGGTGCTGCGGCCAAGCCGCCGATGCCGGCCTCGGTCAGCGGCGTCAAGCTGCGCAACACAAAGACCGGCGCCACCAGCGAGATGCCGATCGACGGTGTGTTCGTAGCGATCGGCCATGCGCCGGCGGTCGAGCTTTTCAAGGACAAGTTGCGCCTGAAGCCGAACGGCTACCTCTGGACAGCACCCGATTCGACTGCCACTGATGTGGCTGGCGTCTACGCGGCTGGCGATGTGACCGACGATATCTACCGTCAGGCGATCACGGCTGCCGGCATGGGCTGCATGGCAGCGCTCGAGGCGGAAAAATATCTGGCGGGCCATATGCCTGTCGCAATTGCGGCCGAATAGAAGCCGCGAATGATTGGAGCGGCAAAACCCGCTCCTGAGTGGGAACAGACAATCAGTCTTCTGGCGGGAAACAACGAGGCCGTTTTCCGCCACAAGGACCTATGGGGGGTGGCATGCCGCTAGACTGGGACAAACTGCGTATTTTCCATGCGGCGGCGGAAGCGGGATCCTTTACCCATGCGGCCGACAAGCTGCATCTTTCGCAATCGGCCATCAGCCGGCAGGTCAGTTCGCTCGAGCAGGATGTCGGCATCAAGCTGTTCCATCGCCATGCCCGCGGCCTGATTCTCACCGAACAGGGCGAAATCCTCTACCGGACCGCACATGAAGTGCTGATGAAGCTCGAAGGCGTCAAGGTCCAGCTGACCGAAAACACCGACAAGCCCTCCGGCAAGCTGCGCATCACCACCACGGTCGGCCTCGGCCAGGGCTGGCTCACCGACAAGGTGCAGGAATTCCTGTCGCTCTATCCCGACATGCAGGTGCAGCTGATCCTCGACAACGAGGAGCTGGACGTCAACATGCGCCACGCCGACTGCGCCATCCGGCTGCGCCAGCCGCAGCAGTCCGACCTCATCCAGCGCAAGCTGTTCACCGTGCACATGCATGTCTACGCGGCCCCCTCCTATATCAACAAATATGGCGAGCCGCAGTCGATCGAGGATCTCGACAACCACCGCATCATCACCTTCGGCGAGCCGGCTCCCAACTATCTGCTCGACGTCAACTGGCTGGAAATCGCCGGACGCGATAGCGACAACCCCCGTCCCTCGCACCTGCAGATCAACAGCCAAACCTCGATCAAGCGTGCCTGCCTGCTTGGCATCGGCATCGCCATGATGCCTGACTATATCGTCGGTCGCGATCCCGGGCTTATTCAACTTCCGATCGGTGCCGACATTCCGTCCTTCGATACCTATTTCTGCTATCCGGACGAGATGAAGAACGCTGCCAAGCTGAAAGTCTTCCGCGATTTCATCGTCGCCAAGGCCCGCAACTGGAACTTCTGACCCCGCCTTCGCAGCTGCACAAAAAACACTCTCTACAATCCTGCTAGACAAACTGCTGTTTTAACTGCTATTTTTGCAGTACGCCCATTCCGCGCAAGGAGACTGCACGGAGAATCGCCTGAAAAATACGCAGGGGTGCGCTCAGCACATGGCTGTCATGCATATTAAATGATTGCGGATCGCCCAAAAAACCATCATATCGACTGCAGCTGATGCATCTTGGTGGCTTTTTTCCTCCCAGTGCCACCGCAGCAGCTGTTCCCCTCTGGAGGTTAATTACCTTCATAACTATAAAGGGCCCAAGTTCTTCTTGTGGCCCTCTTTTTTTGCCCTGAATTCAAATACACACTCAGGGTTGCAATTTTTCTTGACGCCAAGCATTGAAATTTTTGCCGCACCGCCCCATATCCATCTCAGCTGATGCACATGGCGGTCTTCTTCCTCCCAGTACCGCCGCAGCAGCTGTTCCCCTCTGGAGGTTTTGAACCTTCACACCTAAAAGGGCCTGGTTCTCCAGTGGCCCTTTTTTTTTGATCAAATCTCCCCTTCAGCCATCTTTCACACAGTCGTGACTTGAATATCGGCCAATCGCGATCCACATATCGGCATATCGGAATTTAACGATACAGAGTCGATCGATGGACAAGGACGAAATTTTGAAGGCCCTGGCGCATCCCAAGCGTATCGAGATGCTGGGCTGGATGAAGGAGCCGGAGGCGCATTTTTCAGATCAGCATCATCCGCTGGAGATGGGCATCTGCGCCAGCCAGTTCGAACGCTGCGGCCTGTCGCAATCCACCGTCTCCGGCCATCTGTCGATCCTGCAGCGTGCCGAGCTGGTCACCACCAAACGGGTCGGCCAGTGGATCTTCTACAGACGGAACGAAGACACCATCGAGGCGTTCCTGAAGGACATCGCCAACACGCTCTGACGGGCAACCCCGCCCGCAGCCCTCCCCTCTCCATACCCCGCAACGAACGAAAAGGACTTTCCATGACCTCCCTCTTCGACCCGATCAAGATCGGCGACATCGAGCTTGCCAACCGCATCGTGATGGCGCCTTTGACGCGCAACCGCTCGCCGGGCGCTGTGCCGAACACGCTGAATGTCACCTACTATGAACAGCGTGCCTCGGCCGGCCTGCTGATTACCGAAGCAACCGCCATCACCCATCAGGGCCAGGGCTATGCCGACGTTCCCGGCCTTTATACCCAGGAAGCGCTCGACGGCTGGAAACAGGTCACCAACGCCGTGCACAAGGCCGGCGGCAAGATCGTTGTGCAGATGTGGCATGTCGGCCGGATCTCCCACACCTCGCTGCAGCCGAACGGCGGCAAGCCGGTGTCGGCCTCCGCCATCCAGGCAAAGTCGAAGACCTATCTGATCAACGCTGACGGCACCGGCACCTTCGCCGAAACCTCCGAGCCGCGCGCGCTCGAGCTCTCCGAAATTCCGGGCATCATCGAAGATTACCGCAAGGCCGCACGCGCGGCCATCGATGCCGGCTTCGACGGCGTCGAGATCCATGCGGCCAACGGCTACCTGATCGACCAGTTCCTGCGCTCGGGCTCGAACGTGCGCACCGACGAATATGGCGGCCCGATCGAAAACCGCGCCCGCTTCCTCTTCCAGGTCGTCGATGCCATCACCCGGGAAATCGGCGAAGGCCGCACCGGCATCCGCATTTCGCCGGTAACGCCGGCCAATGACAGTTCCGATCCAGATGCCCAGGCGCTCTTCACCTATGTCGTTGAAGGCCTGGCCAAGTACAAGCTGTCCTATATCCACATCATCGAAGGTGCGACCGGCGGCCCGCGCGACTTCCAGCAGGGCGACACGCCGTTCGACTACAAGGCGCTGCGCCAAGCCTATGAAAAGGCAGGCGGCAAGGCCGCATGGATGACCAATAACGGCTACGATCGCGATCTCGCCATCGAGACCGTCAGGGACGGCAAGACCGACCTCGTCGCCTTCGGCAAGCCGTTCATCTCCAATCCCGATCTGGTTGAGCGCCTGAAGGACAACGCGCCGCTCAACACGCCGGATCAGGCCACCTTCTACGGCGGCGGCGCCAAGGGCTATACCGACTATCCGGCGCTCGAGCAGCAGGTCGCTTGACAATCCACCCTCCCCTCAAGGGGGAGGGTCGGCATGCAGTCCTGGGTGGGGTGATCTCTTGCACCAAACTCGTGCGCCGCATGCCTCGCGGGATGACGCTTCTTGCCACATTTCCCCAGCGGGGATAAGTGCAAGTGAAACGAGACGATGAGGGGGTGCCTCCGCGATTTCGGAGCCAGCCGCCCCCTCATCCGGCCCTGCGGGCCACCTTCTCCCCACAGGGGAGAAGAGGAAGTGAAGGGGCCTGCAATGTTTGACCGTCACATCAAGGCATGGGGACTCGCGCCCGACGGCGCCCCCGTCGTCACCCACTCCAGCCACCTCCTCCCCGTCCGCTGGCAGGGCCTGCCCGCCATGCTGAAGGTTGCGACCATCGCCGAGGAAACGCGCGGCGGCCTGCTGATACAATGGTGGGACGGCGATGGCGCAGCAAAGGTCTATGCCCATGACGGTGAGGCGATCCTGCTGGAGCGGGCTGAAGGCAAGCGCTCGCTGCTGGTCATGGCGATGAACGGCGACGATGACGAGGCAAGCCGGATCATCTGCAGGACCGTTCAAACCCTTCACCGGCCGCCGGCCAAACCCTATCCCGAGCTTGTTCCCCTCGACATCCGGTTCCGCGCGCTGGAAGCGGCGGCCTCGGCCTACGGCGGCGTGTTCAGCACCTCGGACGCTGTCGCAAAAGCGCTGCTTGCGGCACCCCGGGAGGTCGGCGTCCTGCATGGCGATATCCACCACGGCAATATCCTCGATTTCGAAGACCGGGGCTGGCTGGCAATCGACCCGAAGGGGCTGCTTGGCGAGCGTGCTTATGACTATGCCAACCTCTTCTGCAATCCGGCCCCGGCGGTGGCGACGGACCCGGCAAGACTGCGCCGCCGGCTTCCCATCGTGGCAACGGAATCAGGCCTTTCGCCGGAACGGCTGCTCCGGTGGCTCGTGGCCTATGCCGGGCTTTCCGCCGCGTGGTCCCTTGAGGATGGCGGCGATCCGGCGCCGGCTCTTCATATCGCGGAAATCGCCGCGGCGGAGCTTGCCAGCGGCACTTGACCCGCTTCCGGCAACGGATGATTTACCGACTGTACAACAGTGCCGCCGCGGCATAGAGCATGCGCCAAACTGCTGGAGACCCCGATGCACCTGCGCGACGCCGAAGAGACCGACCTACCCGCCATCCGCGATATCTACAATGATGCCGTACTCAACACGACGGCGATCTGGAACGATACGCAGGTCGATCTTGCAAACCGTGCCAATTGGCTGGCTGATCGCAAGCGTCTCGGCTATCCGGTGCTGGTGGCTGTCACGGATGACGCTACGATCGCCGGCTACGCCTCCTTTGGCGACTGGCGGGCCTTCGACGGCTATCGCCATACGGTCGAGCATTCGGTCTATGTCGAAAAGAACCAGCGCGGCGGCGGTATCGGCAAGATGTTGATGCTGGCCCTGATCGAGCGGGCTGCGGCCTGCGGCAAGCATGTGATGGTCGCCGGCATCGAGGCCAACAATGAAGCCTCGATCCGCCTGCACGAAAAGCTCGGTTTCGAGATCACCGGCCGGATGAAGGAGGTCGGCACCAAGTTCGGCCGCTGGCTGGACCTGACCTTCATGCAACTGACCTTGCCGGATCAGGCATAGACCGTCTCCCCGCCGCGCCGTATCGATGCTATGAAGAACCGTCGGAATATTTGGCGGATGGTCGCTCAGCGGATGAAACACGACAGACGGCGGCATGAGCGGGCATGGTTAGCGGCATTGTTTACCGTTGCGTCGGCTATCGTCACGTTCACAAACACCTCCAATGCCTTTGCCCAGCCGGAATGGCGCGCGCCACCTTGCGTTTATTCCACCACAACGGCAGACACGACGCTCTGCGTTCGCGCCCGCAGCTACAGCCGTGATATCTGTACCGCCCTTGGCCATTTCGCCGAAACCAACGCCCTGCCGCCCGATTTCTTTGCCCGGCTGATCTGGAAGGAAAGCCTGTTCCGGCCGGATGCCGTCAGCCCGAAGGGAGCCGAAGGCATTGCGCAATTCATCCCCTCGACGGCGAAGTTGCGCGGCCTGTCCAACAGCTTCGATGCGCTGGAGGCCCTGGGGAAATCGGCGGAATATCTCAACGCGTTGCGTGACCGTTTCGGCAATCTCGGCCTGGCAGCCGCCGCTTACAATGCCGGAGAAGGCGGGGTGGGCACATTTCTCAACACCGGCAGCCTTCCAGACGAGACGCGCGCCTATGTGCTCGCCATCACCGCCCATCCGGTGGAGGAATGGAAAGACAATCCGCCCCAGACGCTCGATCTGCGGCTCGACAAGGACAAGTCGTTCTATGATGCCTGCACCGCGCTTGCCGACAAGCGGCGCATGAAGGAAGTAGAGTTCGGAGACGAAGGCACCTGGGCACCCTGGGGCGCGCAATTGTCAGCGCATTTCCAGAAATCCGTGGCGCAGCGGCTGTTCCAGAATGTCGTCAGCCGGATGCCCGCGCCGCTCAATGGCGAAAAGCCGTTGATCCAGCGGGAGCGCAACAGGGCATTTGGAACCCGGCTGCGCTACACCGCCCGCATCGGCCGCCAGACCCGCGCCGAGGCGGATGCCGTCTGCACCCAAATCCGCCAGGGCGGCGGCGCCTGCATCGTCTTCAAGAACTGAGCCGCTATCCTGCAATCTCCACGGGCGCCGACAGAGCCCGCTGCGGCAGTGCCGTTTCCGGCGGCAGGCAGCCGAGCGCGGCAAGCGACCCCCTGACGGCCTCCTCGATCGGCGTCCACGGTTCGGCACCGATGGCAGCGACCAGCCTGTCGTTCGGCATGCACAATGGCTCCTGCCAGATATAGCGCATCTCCCGCAATTCCTTCAGCAACGGCACGAACGGCGAGACGAACGGCATTAACCACCAGGGGAAAGCTTTGACCTTCAGTTCCGGGTTGCCACTGGCGCGGCGGATCGCGGCAACCATCCGCGTGCCGTCTTCATCCCAGAACCCCTGCATGTGATAGACGGCAAACGGTGCCAGCGTCTCGCGGCGATCGACCAGCCGCGCCATCGTTTCGGCGACATCGGGCAGATAGGCCCATTGATGGCCGACGCCCTTTCTGCCGGGATAGGTGATGCTGCGGACCGGCTTTCCGGGTGTGACAATCCCTTGGCTGAACCAGCTGTTGGCAGCACCCGGACCGAAGAAATCCCCTGCCCTGACGATGATGACCCGCATACCTTCCGCTGATGCCGCCTCCAGGCGGCGCTCCATCTCGGCGCGGATCTTTCCCTTTGCCGTCACCGGATTCTGCGGCGATGTCTCATGCAGCAGCGGGAAGGCGTCGGGGCCGAAATTGTAGATCGTGCCCGGCAGAAGCACCGTCGCGCCGACAGCCTTGGCCGCCGCGATCGTGTTGTCGATCATCGGCAACACCAGCGTACCCCAGTTGCGGTAACCCGCCGGATTGACGGCATGAACGATCAGGCTTGCACCCTGGGCCGCGGCCAGCACGTCGTCCGCTGTCATGGCGTCGCCCTGCACCCATTCGTAGCCGGGGCTCTGCGCGGCGGCCTTGGCTGCATCACGATGCAGGGCGCGAATCGCCCAGCCGCGCGCCTGAAGGCTCCGGGCAACCGCGCCGCCAATGCCCCCGGTCGCGCCGAGGATGAGGACTGTCTGTTTTGCTTCGCCGGTCATGTCTGATCTCCGTGTTCGATGGAGATCATCCTGCGCGCAGTTGCAGATAAACGGAATTGTCGAAAATTATTTATCTGATATACAAAAATGAATGAGAGAGATCGAACCCAGCTGGGATTTCTACCGCACCTTCCTGACCGTTCTGCAGGAGGGATCGCTGTCGGCCGCCGCCCGCGAGCTTGGGCTGACGCAGCCGACCATCGGCCGGCATATCGATGCGCTGGAAGGCGTCATCGGCTTCCAGCTGTTCATCCGCTCGCCGCAGGGGCTGATCCCGACGGAGGCGGCAACCGATCTCAAGCCGCATGCCGAACAGCTGGCCTCCAACGCGGCAGCGTTGCTGCGGGCAGCGACAGGACTGGGCGGCGGCGTGCGCGGCACGGTGCGCATCAGCGCCAGCGAGGTAATCGGCATAGAGGTGCTGCCGCCGCTGCTGGCCGCGCTCAATGACCGTTACCCGGACCTCGTCATCGAGCTTTCCCTGTCGGATGCCGTCGAGGACCTCATGCGCCGGGAGGCGGATATCGCCGTGCGCATGGTGGCGCCCGAACAGGATGCGCTGATCACCCGCCGGATCGGCGGCATTCCGCTCGGCCTTCACGCACACCGGCGCTATCTCGACAAACACGGATTTCCGGACACGCTCGAAGACCTGCTCCACCATCGTACTATCGGCTTTGACCGGGAAAGCGCCTTCGTGCGGGCGATCCGCAAGCGCGTCCCGCTGATCGAGCTGATGCGCCCCTCGTTCCGGGCGGACAGCAATCTGGCGCAGCTGGCAGCGATCCGCGCCGGCTCAGGCATCGGCGTCTGCCAGGTGGCGCTCGCCAGACGCGATCCCGATATCGTGCGGCTGTTTAAGACGGAATTCGAACTGCCGCTCGAAACCTTCGTCGTCATGCACGAGAACCTGAAGACGACGCCCCGCTGCCGCGCCACCTTCGATGCGCTGGTGGAGGGCTTACTTGCCTATATCGGCACGTGATCCCCGGCCTCAGCCCTGCCCAGCCCCTCAGCCCTGCGCTGGCGATACGGCCGCGGCCGGGTTGCCGGCCGCTCCGCGCGATGCCAGCGCCTTGACCGAAAACAGCGCATAGAGGATCAACGGCAGGCAGACGAGGTAGGACGTGCGGATGCCGGCATGTTCGGCAACGAAGCCAAGCAGCGGCGGCGCCAGGAAGAAGACGATGAACGTCACCTGCCCGAGCGCTGCGACATTCACCTGTGCCGCCCGGTCGGTGCGCTGCGCCGCCGCCGACACCGCCAGCGGATAGACAGCGCTACAGCCGCCGCCCATCAGGGCAAAGCCAAGGAGCGCGATATATGGATGCGGCGCCAGCCAGACGGCGCAGAGGCCGATCGCCGACAGGAGCAGCAGGGCCGTGGCCACGGCGCGGGCGCCAAAACGGTCGACGACCGGATCGATGAACAGCCGCACCATCGCCATGAAGAAGGTGAACAGCGTCAAGCCGAGGCCGCCAATGAACGGTTCGACCGCAAAAACGTCGCGCATGTAGATCGCCGACCAGTCGATGCCGGCGCCTTCGACGAGGAAAGCCGCGAGACCGATCATGCAGAGCGGCAGAAGGCCGACGGTCGGCAGAGCCAGAAGCGGCGCTTTCGCCTCATGCGATACCGCGCGCGCCGGCGCATTGCGGATGCCGGACATGGCCACCGTGCCGACGACGAGCACCACGGCAAGTGTGACGGCCAGATGCAGTTGCATGGAGATTTCGGCCTGGCGCACGGCCGATGCAATCAGCGCTGTGACGAAGAACCCAAGGCTCCAGAAGCCGTGGGCCCGGTTCATGATGCCGCGCCCGAGCTGCGCCTCCAGCCGGTCGATTTCGACATTGAGATTGATTTCCAGCGCGCCGGCCAGCAGCCCCGCCCCGAACAACACGCAGAACACCAGCGGCGCTTCGCCAACCCAGGGAACGAGCGCAAACGATGCAGCCGTACCGAGAACGGTGACAAAGGCCGTCGTTCGCGCACCCAGATGCGCGATCAGCGGCGAAGAGAATGTCAGCGACGTCAGCGCGCCGATCGCCATGCCGATCAGCGTCATTCCCAGCTCGGATTTATTGACACCGAGAGCGACCTGCAGATCGGGCATGCGAGCGAGCAACGCACCAAGCGAGACGGCAAACAGGAAAAAACAGATGTAGATCCGGCGGTGCGGCGCGATGTTCATGAAGGTCTCCTCCCAACAGGCTGTCATGTAACGGGAATCGCGCGAAACGGGAACCCGTATGGCGTGCCGGGAGCGATGATTTCCGGCCGTTAGGCTAGATGTCGCTACGCGACCCGAACGATGCACGCCCAAACCAACGGCCACCCAACAAAAAACCCGCCGTTACCGGCGGGCTCGTTGGGACAGGCCGATGCCGTGCTTACTTGCAGGCGCCGCAGAAGCGCTGGATACGCTTGCAGGCTTCCTCAAGCAGCTCTTCCGAAGTCGCGTAGGAAATGCGGAAGTTGGGGCCGAGACCGAAGGCCGACCCCTGGACGACGGCGACGCCTTCCGATTCCAGCAATTCGGACACGAAGTCCACGTCGCTCTCGATGACCTTGCCGGTCGGTGCCGTCTTGCCGATCAGCCCCTTGCAGGACGGATAGACGTAGAACGCCCCCTCCGGCGACGGGCACTCGATGCCCTTGGCCTGATTGAGCATCGAGACGACCAGATCGCGGCGGCCTTCGAAGATCCTCTTGTTTTCCGGGATGAAATCCTGGGTACCGTTGAGCGCCTCGACGGCCGCCCACTGGGCGATCGAGCAGGCTCCCGAGGTCTGCTGACCCTGAATCATGTCCATTGCCTTGATCAGCGACAGCGGGCCGGCCGCATAGCCGATACGCCAGCCGGTCATGGCATAGGCCTTGGACACGCCGTTCATGGTCAGCGTGCGGTCATAGAGCTTCGGCTCGACTTCCACCGGCGTGGCGAACTTGAAATCGCCATAGGTCAGGTGCTCGTACATGTCATCGGTCAGGACCCAGACATGCGGATGCTTGAGCAGCACGTCGGTCAGGGCCTTGAGTTCCGCATGGCTGTAGGCAGCGCCCGACGGGTTGGACGGCGAATTGAAGATGAACCACTTGGTCTTGTCCGTGATCGCCTTGTCGAGGTCTTCGGCGGTCAGCTTGAAATTGTTGGCCTGCGTCGCTTCGACGAACACCGGTGTGCCGCCGCAGATGGAAACCATCTCCGGATAGGACACCCAGTAAGGTGCCGGGATCACGACTTCATCGCCTGGATTGATCGTCGCCATGAAGGCGTTGAAAAGAATCTGCTTTCCACCGGTGCCGACGATCGTCTGGGCAGCCGTGTAGTCGAGATTGTTCTCGCGCTTGAACTTCTTGGCGATCGCCTCGCGCAGTTCCGGGATGCCCGAAACCGGCGTGTACTTCGTCTCGCCGCGGTTGATCGCGTCGATGGCGGCCTTCTTGATATTGTCCGGCGTATCGAAATCCGGCTCTCCGGCGCCAAGCCCGATCACATCGCGGCCCTTGGCTTTCAGTTCCCGGGCTTTCTGGGAAACGGCGATGGTGGCGGATGGCTTTACACGGGAAAGGGCGTCGGCAAGAAAGGCCATGATATGTTTGTCCTGATCAGGTTGAAACAGCATGCGGCCAATGAAGCGGGCTCTGCCTGGCTCCATAGCGGTTAGGTGTATGTCGAAAGACTGCCCCGGTTTCAAGCGCAAAGAGCCCAGAAAACCGGCAAAATGCGTGACCATGACAATGTTTCATCGATGACATCACACAATTGGATGAATCAGTTTGTCGGCCGCGCGCCGCAGATGCCTGAAACGACTCTGCTTTTCCAGCCTGGAGAAAGAGAAATGCAAAGCCACGGCAGCCTTGAGCACATGAGGCGGAATAACGTTTCGTCGCGGAAATTTATTCATCAAAAACAAACGCTTTTGCCAATTTTTGCAACGCCTTGATTTGGTCACAATAAATGCCTTGGGCCGCCGCAATTCCGTCCTTGAACAGCCGACTTCCGGGCTCTTTCTGAAGGCCGACCAATCCATTTGCGCCGAGGGGGCCTGCAATGCTTCTGGACACCGAAAATGCGGGCACACCGCCAAGCCGCGTCACCGCGCGGCACGTCGAATATCTGATCGTGGCAGCCCTTGTTGCCCTGACGATGGTCCTGCTATTTGCGATGGGCTTTTTCTCGCACGCCGCAGCCGAGACGATCGCCGAGAAAACCGAAGGCAAGCCACAGCGTTTTGCCGGCTTCGTGCGCCCCAACGACATGGGCACCGGCGCCCTGCTCTTCCCCTCGAAAGAACCCGGCGCATTCGTCGAGGCGCCGCGTCTGGCGACCGATGTCGTGATCGACGTCAACGGCCCGATCGCCCGCACCCGCGTCACCCAGCGTTTCCAGAACCCGAGCAAGGGCTGGGTCGAAGGCACTTACGTCTTCCCGCTGCCGGAAAACTCCGCCGTCGATACGCTGAAGATGCAGATCGGCAACCGCTTCATCGAAGGCGAGATCAAGGCCCGCGAAGAGGCTCGCAAGGTCTATGAGCAGGCCAAGGCCGAGGGCAAGAAGACCGCACTTCTCGAGCAGCAGCGCCCCAACATCTTCACCAATCAGGTTGCCAATATCGGCCCCGGCGAAACCATCGTCGTGCAGATCGAATACCAAAGCAGCGTCCATCAGTCTGGCGGCACCTTCTCGCTGCGTTTCCCGATGGTCGTCGCGCCACGTTACAATCCAGATCCGATCGTCCGGACGGTCGATCTCGACCCCAACTCCGGCTATGCGGTCAACGATCCGGTTCCCGATCGCGACAAGATCACGGCGCCGGTGCTGGACCCGGCCGAGAACGCCAAGATCAATCCGGTGACGCTGACGGTCAACCTGAAGGCCGGCTTCCCGCTCGGCACCGTCACGTCGCCCTTCCATGAGACCGACACGCAGACGGTCGATGACATGGCCCGTACGATTTCGCTGAAGAGCGGCAGCGTCCCGGCCGACAAGGATTTCGAGCTGAACTGGACGGCCAGCGCCGGCAAGACCCCGCATGCCGGCCTGTTTCGCGAGACAATGAACGGCAAGACCTATCTGCTCGGTTTCGTGACGCCCCCGGCCGACGATGCCGCCGCCACCGAGACACGTCCGAAGCGCGAAGTGATCTTCGTCATCGACAACTCCGGCTCCATGGCCGGCAAATCGATCGAACAGGCCCGCGAAAGCCTGGCGCTCGCCATCTCCAAGCTGCAGCCGGAAGACAGGTTCAACGTCATCCGCTTCGACGACACGATGACGGTGCACTTCCCGTCGCTGGTACAGGCCACGCCGGACAAGCGCGAAGATGCGATCGCTTTCGTCCGCGCCCTGACAGCCGACGGCGGTACGGAAATGCTTCCCGCCCTGGAAGCGGCCCTTCGCACGCAAGGTTCGGTCGAACCGGGTGCGCTGCGTCAGGTGGTGTTCCTCACCGATGGTGCGATCGGCAACGAAGAGCAGCTGTTTACGGAAATTTCGAACAACCGCGGCGATGCCCGCGTCTTTACCGTCGGCATCGGCTCGGCGCCCAACACCCATTTCATGACCAAGGCCGCCGAAATCGGCCGCGGCACCTTCACGCTGATCGGCTCGGAAGATCAGGTTGCCGCCCGCATGGGCGAGCTTTTCGACAAGCTCGAAAATCCCGTGATGACCGATATCGTCGTCACCTTCGACGGCACCAATGCGCAGGATATCACGCCGAACCCGATGCCCGACCTCTATCGCGGCGAACCGGTGGTGCTGACGGCCGAACTCGACGGCGCGACGCCTGCGGGCAAGCTGCAGATCACCGGCAAGACCGGCAGCCAGCCGTGGCGCCTCGAGATGGACGTCGCCAAGGCCTCCGAAGGTGCCGGCATTGCCAAGCTCTGGGCACGCCGCAAGATCGACGACATGGATGCCACGGGCTACATGGTGAACGACAGGGCAGCACTCGACAAGCAGATCGAGACGGTGGCGCTTGCTCACCACCTCGTCTCGCGCGTCACCAGCCTTGTTGCAGTCGACGTGACGCCGTCGCGGCCGGCCGGAGAACCTGTCGCCAGCACCGATCTGCCGCTCAACCTGCCGGCTGGCTGGGATTTCGGCAAGGTACTCGGCGAGAGGACACCGCAGGCCCTGCCGGAAGGCCAGCGCAAGGCATCGCTCGAAACGGGTGAGGAACAGGCGATGCTGATCGCCGACCGCATGGCCGCGGCCCCGACGGCACGCGCTGCCGGACTGATCGCACAGGCCGGCAGCCAGGTGAACCTGCCGCAGACGGCAACGCTGGCCGACCGGCATATCCTGATCGGCCTGATGCTGATCGCCATCGCGCTGATGGCGGCGACCACCTTCAGCCTGTGGCGCTGGCAGTTGCGCGGCCTGATCCTGGAGGCACGCCACCGTGTCCGATAAACCCGAAAACGAGGGCCGCGACGGTTTTCTGGCGCGGCTCAGCGCCCTAGAAACAGTCGTCCTTGCCGGGATCGCCCTTCTCGCCCTCGCCGGCCTGATGCTGGTCGGCAAGGGCGTTTACATGAAGGCCAAGGCGGAGGTTTCGCAGGTTCTCCTGAAGCGTAGCTTCGAGGCGCAACTGCACGGCGAGACAGACGCGAAGCCATGGCCCTGGGCCGATTTTTCCACCGAGGCGGAAATCACCGCGCCGCGCATCGGCAAGACCGCCGTGGTGCTGTCCGGCGCCAGCGGCGAGGCGCTGGCCTTCGGACCGGCGCGGCTGGCCAATACCCCGGCGCCCGGCGAACTCGGCACTTCCGTCATTGCCGCCCATCGTGATACGCATTTCCGCTGGCTGAAGGACGTCGAGCCGGGCGATCTTCTGGTCATCACCCGCAAGGATGGAACCAACCTCACCTTCCGCGCCGGCCCCGGCCGGATCGCCCGCTGGGACGAGAGTGGCATCGATGCGGATGCATCCGGCCGCCATCTGGCGCTTGCCACCTGCTGGCCCTTCGACGCGACCGAACAGGGCCCCTTGCGCTACATCGTCAATGCGGAGCTTGTCGCCTCCCCCGATCAACCGAAACTGTCAGTCCTGGAAAACACCGCTCAACTCCCGGTAAAATCCTTTTGATCGCAGAATCCGCCTGATCGGCCTTGATCCCGCCGTCTCAGCCCCCCAGTTTCGAAAGAACCGGCATGGAGGGATGGGATGAAGGCGACATTTGAATACCTGCTGAAACGGACCGCCTTGACGGCCGCCCTTCTCGCCGCCCCTTCCCTGGCCCTCGCCCAGGAACCCATGCAATTCCCGACCAGGAAGGCAGCCGTGCAGGTTGAGACCATCGCCTCCGGCCTCGACAATCCCTGGTCGGTCGAAGTGCTGCCCGACGGCGCCTTCATCGTCACCGAGCTTGGCGGCTCCCTTCGCATCATTCGTGACGGCAAAGCGTCGGCACCGATCACCGGCGTTCCCGCCGCCGCCCGCCAGGGACAGGGCGGACTTCTCGACGTGGCGCTCGATCCCGGCTTCAGCACCAACCGGACGCTGTTCCTGTCGATGGCGGCTGCGGACGGCAACGGTTATGGAACGGCGATCGCGCGCGGCGTGCTGGCCGAGGACGGAAAGAGCCTGACGGACGTGAAAGAGCTTTTCCGGATGAACAGGTTCACCGGCAAGGGCCAGCATTTCGGATCGCGGATCGCCATCGCCGCCGATGGCAGCCTGTTCTTCGGCATCGGCGATCGTGGCGAACGGGACCGTGCGCAGGACATGCGCGACCATGCGGGCGCCATTCTGCATATCAACCCGGATGGCAGCATCCCTGCGGACAACCCCTATCGGGACGGCAAGGCCGGGCTGGCCGAGGTCTGGTCGAAGGGGCACCGCAACCCGCAGGGCATTGTCATCGACACCACCAATGGCCAGCTTTTGACCGTCGAACACGGCGCCCGCGGCGGCGACGAGATCAACACGCCGGAGCCGGGCAAGAATTACGGCTGGCCGGTCATTACCTATGGCAAGGATTATTCCGGTCTTGAGATCGGCATCGGCCAGGCCGCCGACGGCTACGAGCAGCCGCTCTATTACTGGGATCCGTCGATCGCCCCCGGCGCCATCGATGTCTATCACGGCGCGATGTTCCCGGAATGGGAAGGCAACCTGCTGGTCGCGGCGTTGAAGTATCAATTGCTGGCACGGCTGGAGCGCGACGACAGCGGCGCGATCGTTTCCGAGGAGCGGCTGTTCGAAGGCGAGTTCGGACGCATCCGCGACGTCAAGGTGGCACCAGACGGATCGGTCCTGCTGCTGACGGACGGAGACGACGCAACGCTGCTGCGGGTTTCCGCCGCCCCCCAGAAAAGCTGAGCACCCCGCAAGCCAAGCCCTTGTTTCCCTTCGGGCGCAGGCGGAGTAACAGCCGCACCGAGCGGCGAAGCGGCAAGTTTTATCAAACGGTTAATATTTGAAAACGCGGTGACGTTGGTTTGGAGCGCCATGGCGTTCTGCGACAGATCCTGTCGCAAATGGCCTAAAAAACATGCAAAATTTAAAAATGAGAAATATTTTCAATATGTTACAATATATCAGCTGAAAAATCATATTTTTCGGCAGTTGATCGCTTTTTAAACAAACCAAAATGGCACACTTGTTTCAAAAAACTTTTGCTTGCCAATTTAAAATAAACACAGCAAGCTTACTGTGTTCGGGCAATTTGCGAACACGGGAAGACCTTTAAATAACGCGCGCCGGACACGCAAAATGTTCCGGGCAGTCGGGCAAAGACAGAGTTTTTCGATGGCTGGCTGCAATTACAGGACCCTTTCCTCATAGTCGAGAACTGCCTGCCGCACGCCCCTGGGGCAAACATTGTAATGCTGCCCGCCGCATCCGGGCAGAGGAAAAAGGACCTGACGCATGGCCGAGACTGGCATTGTTAAATTCTTCAACACCGATAAGGGCTTTGGTTTTATCAAGCCGGACAATGGTGGCGCCGATATCTTCGTGCATATCTCCGCCGTACAGGCTTCGGGCCTGAACGGACTATCCGAAAATCAGAAGGTCAGCTTCGACACGGAACCGGATCGCCGCGGCAAGGGCCCGAAGGCGGTCAACCTGCAGGTCTCTGGCTAAGCCACCCAGCCCCCTGCAAACAGATTCACGTTGAAGCCCGGCCTCGTTGCCGGGTTTTTTCATTCAGGCTGCATTCAGTTTTGCCATATTAGTTTGTTTTCATCATGAAGGACGGAAATGGTCCGGCCCATCACAGGATCGAAACAATGAACAAGGTTATCAAAGCTGCTGTTCTTGCTCTTGCCACCGCGGCAACTGTCATCCCGGCAATCACCCCCGCGCAGGCCGACGACTGGGGCCGCCGCAACTATTATCGCCATGGCGGCTACGACCGGCATTATCGTCACAACAACGATGGCCTTGCGCTTGGCGCACTCGGTCTTGCCACCGGCGTGATCATCGGCGGCGCCATTGCCAACCGGCCGCGTTACCAGGAACGGGTCTATGTCGATCCGGAACCCGAATATTACGAGCCCCGCCCGGTCTATCGTCCCCGCCCTGTCGTGGTTCAAAACTACGGCGGACTGGAGCCCTGGAGCCCTGGCTGGTACCGTTATTGCTCGCAGCGCTATCGCTCGTTTGACGCGCAGTCCGGCACCTTCCGCGGCTATGACGGCCGGGACTATTTCTGCACCGCCGGCTGAGACAGCCAGTAACATGCATTGAAAAAGGCACGTGCCCATCGGTACGTGCCTTTTTTGCTGTCCCAACACACGGCACAGCATGACTGCGGCCGGAGACGCCTCTACAAACCGCGCAGGTAGGGATTGGTGCGGCGCTCCTCGCCGATCTGGCCGCCCGGGCCATGGCCGCAGATAAAGCCGACGGTATCGCCGAGCGGCAGGATCTTGTCGCGGATCGAATCGAGAAGCTGCTGATGGTTGCCACCGGGAAGGTCGGTGCGGCCGATGGAGCCGCGAAACAGAACGTCGCCGACATGGGCGAAACCCTGAGTGCGATTGAAATAGACGACATGGCCGGGCGCATGCCCGGGGCAATGCAGGACTTCGAAGACATGATCGCCGAAGGACACCGTATCGCCCTCCTCCAGCCAGCGGTCCGGCAGCACGTTCTCGACCTTCATCGCCAGCCCGAATTTCTCCGCCTGCGCTTCCAGTCTTTCCAGCAGCGGCAGGTCGTCCTTGTGCGGCCCGATGATATCGAGGTTCAGGGCTTCCTTGAGTTCCTTGGCCCCGCCGGCGTGATCGATATGGCCATGGGTCAGCCAGATCGCCTTCAGCGTGATGCCGTTTTCCTTGATCGTCTGCAGAATGATATCGACATCCCCGCCCGGATCGACGATCACGCCCTCCTTGGTTTCGGTATCGAACAACACCGTGCAATTCTGCTGGAAATGGGTAACCGGGATAATGCCCGCCTGTAACATGCCGCCTGTGCCTCGCTGTCTCGATCGCTCGCTGTCTCAATCACAGGACAGCATATAGGACGGACGCGCCGCAATGAAAACGGGCAACGCAAGCAATCGTAATCGATCGAAGGCTTCTAACGGACTTCGGCGATTTCGACCGGGGCCGGCAGAGGTGTCTGGAAATTGATCGTGGTCATCAAGAGAGCGAAAACCGCGAGCTCGGCGACGATGACGGTGACGACGACCGGCCGCAACTGGCGGGCCGGCGAATACGGTTGCGCGGAAATGTCCTGTAGCATTTGAGTAATCCTCCCTTATTGGCCTCTAAACACCGAAATGACACAATTGTTCCGGGCGTGCGGAACAGGTCCAATATTTTCCATTTTCCCGGTATCCGCGGTTCCATCTGGAACACCGGGCACGGCGGTCAGCGCAGCACAGGACAATGAAAACGCGTGACTTTCCTCTCCACCTGAAGACGATTGATTTAACTGTGCTCATTTCGCAGTTGCGAAATTGACTCGTGCGGATTTTCACCTCAACCTGTGCATGCCGGATCGACGGCGTGCCACGTGAGTCTGGGGAGCCGGATGCAGGTGGCGAAACGGGGAGAGAACAATGGAAGCATTATTGCCTATCATTACGCAATTGATCGCCGGCGCTGCTGGCGGCAACGCGACTGGAGCAGTTCTCAAGCAGCAGGCAGTCAGTGTCGTCGTGCGCACGATCGTCGGTGCGATCGGCGGCCTGGGCGGCGGATTTCTCGTTCAGATGCTGGGTGGCGAAGCCGCGGCGGCCGGGCTCATCACCCAAGCCATTGGCGGGCTCGTGGGCGGCGGCGTCCTGACCGGGCTTGCAGGCCTGGTTTTGGGCGGCAACAAAGCCTGAAAACCCCGCGCGTTCCCTAACCGGTCCACGCCAGCTGGCACGACCATCTATCAAATGAAAAGGCGGCCCAATGAGTTGGCCGCCTTTTCTCAATTCGGATCGAACCGCCGGTTATTCCGCAGCGGCAGCCACCGGATAGACTTCCTTCATGTAGTCGTTCATCAGCGTCTCGGAAATCGTCGCCGGCTTGAACGTATAGGGGCCGATCTCGGAGACCGGCGTGACTTCCGCGGCCGAGCCGGTGAGGAAGCATTCGGAGAAATCCGCAAGCTCTTCCGGCATGATCGCCCGCTCGATCACCTGGTATCCGCGGCGCTTGGCAAGCTCGATGACCGTCTGGCGGGTGATACCGTTGAGGAAGCAGTCCGGCACCGGCGTGTGGATGACGCCATCCTTGACGAAGAAGATGTTGGCGCCGGTCGCCTCGGCAACCTGACCGCGATAATCGAGCATCATCGCATCCGCATAACCCTTGGCTTCCGCCGCATGCTTGGAAATCGTGCAGATCATGTAGAGGCCGGCGGCCTTGGAGGCGCAGGGCGCGGTCTTCGGATCGGGGCGGCGATATTCGGCGATGTCGAGACGGATGCCCTTGAGCTTCTCAGCCGGATTGAAATAGCTGCCCCACTGCCAGATGGCGATGGATACATTGATGCGGTTGTTCTGAGCGGAAACGCCCATCGATTCCGAACCGCGCCAGGCGATCGGACGGACATAGGCCTCGGAAAAGCCCTGCCGCTTCAGAAGTTCGATCGTCGCGGCATCCAGTTCCGCGACGGAATACGGGACGGTGAAGCCGAGAATTTCGGCCGACTTGTGCAGGCGCTGATTGTGCTCCGTCAGCTTGAAAACGCGGCCGCCATAGGCCCGCTCGCCTTCAAAGACCGCGCTGGCATAGTGCAGGCCGTGGGTCAGCACGTGAACCTTCGCGTCCTTCCAGTCGACAAACTCACCGTTGAACCAGATCTGACCGTCCAACTGATCAAAAGGAACTGCTGCCATCGTCTCATCCCTGGGCGCCTACACGCCATTCTTTGTGTTGATTGTCTTCCCTGTTTCCATTTTATCGGCAAACGTGAGCCAGGGAAATCCGTTATGGTGATTTTGGATTGGCGATCAGAGCGGCACGGCCTATCTTCAACGACAGGACCAGCGTCGGGTGTTCGCCCTTCTGAGGCCAGACAGTTACCAATGGCGAAAAAATATGTCAATATAGCTGACATATTTTTTCAAATGTTTCGTAGAACGCACTGCAATTGAAAGGAAACGACTGCGTGGCAGGACAGCCGAACCAGAAAGCCGAAAAAGACATGTCCGCGGCCGGGACAGACACCGCGGAATCAGTCGATTTTGAGATCATCGAGCTGTTCTTCTTTGCCTATCGCGACTTCACCTCCGATCCGGATGTGATTCTCGAAAAGCGCGGATTCGGGCGGGCGCATCATCGCGTGCTGCATTTTGTCGACCGCGAGCCCGGCATGACCGTTGCCGACCTGCTCGAGACGCTGCGGATCACCAAGCAGAGCCTTGCCCGTGTCCTGAAACAACTCATCGATTCAGGGTATATTCACCAGATTGCCGGACCGGAAGATCGCCGCCAGCGCAAGCTCTATACAACGAAGGAAGGCAAGATTCTGGCAAGAGCCTTGGCCGAGCCACAATCGCGGCGCATCGCCGACGCCTTGGCCAAGACCGGTCCCGGCGCACGGGAACTGGTCAAACGCTTCCTGGCCGGCATGAAGAATGCCGATGACAATTGAAATCCCGGCCTGTGCGGTCGGACTGTGCAAGATGACAGGGGACCGATGATAAAGACGATGAGGATCGACGACGATGCCGCCCACCTGCTGGTCGTGGATGACGACCGCCGTATCCGCGATCTTCTGAACCGCTATCTGATGGAAAAAGGGTTCCGGGTGACCACCGCCGCGGATGCCGACGAAGCGCGCCGCAAGCTTGAAGGCATAGACTACGACCTGTTGATCGTCGACGTGATGATGCCGGGAGAGACCGGCATTTCTCTCACCCAGAGCCTGCGCAAGATCAAGACCGTGCCGGTGATCATGCTGACGGCGCTGGCCGAATCGAATGCCCGCATCGAGGGCCTGGAAGCCGGCGCCGACGACTATCTGCCCAAACCCTTCGACCCGCGCGAACTGGTGCTGCGCATCAACAATATTCTCAGGCGCAATGCGCCGGCAAAGGCACCCAAGGTGGAACAGGTCATTTTCGGCCCCTTCACCTTCTCCGTGGTCCGCAAGGAACTGCGGCGCGGCGCCGATCATATCCGCCTGACCGATCGCGAGCAGGAAATCATGATGCTGTTCTCGCAGCGCGCCGGCGAAACCATTCCGCGCCATGAACTGGTGAGCGACGAAGCCGAGGTCGGCGAAAGAACCATCGACGTCCAGATCAACCGCCTGCGCCGCAAGATCGAAGACGATCCGTCGAACCCCGTCTGGCTGCAAACCGTGCGCGGCATCGGCTACCGGCTGAGCGTGGACTAATCCTATGATCCGGTTGGGCAGCCATGGCGAATCTTGACCTCCTGCGGCGCTACCGGGCGCAAACAGCCGACACGCCCTGGAAACGCACGATGCGCTGGCTGCGCCGCCAGCTGCCGATGGGGCTTTATGCCCGCTCGCTGCTGATCGTCATCATCCCGATGGTGCTGTTGCAGTCCGTCGTCGCCTTCGTCTTCATGGAGCGGCACTGGCAGCTGGTCACACAGAGGCTGTCGGCAGCCGTCACCGGCGATATCGCCGCGGTCATCGACCTGATCGACGCCATGCCGGCCGACGACTATTCCGACATCGTTCGCATTGCCCGAGAGCGGTTGAACCTCAGCATCTCGATCGAGCCGGATGGCGAGCTGCCGGCACCACGCCCCAAACCCTTCTTCGAGATTCTCGATCAGATCCTCAGCGGCGAGATATCCGACCAGATCCGCAAGCCGTTCTGGATCGATACGGTCGGCAATTCCGATCTAGTCGAAGTCCGCATCAAGCTCGACGACCAGCGCATCCTGCGCGTCTATGCGCGCCGCAGCCAGGCCTATGCCTCCAACACCCATATCTTCATCGTCTGGATGGTCGGCGCCTCGCTGGTGCTTTTGACCATCGCCATCCTGTTCCTGCGCGGCCAGATCCGGCCGATCCTGACGCTCGCCAAGGCGGCCGAAAGTTTCGGCAAGGGGCAGAAGATCGACGATTTCTCGCCGCGCGGCGCCGACGAGGTCCGCCGCGCCGGCCTTGCCTTCATCCAGATGCGCGAGCGCATTGAACGCCAGATCGAGCAGCGCACGGCGATGCTGACCGGCGTCAGCCACGATCTACGCACCATCCTCACCCGCTTCAAGCTGCAACTGGCGCTGGCCGGCGACAGTGCCGATCTCGACAATCTCAATCAGGATGTCGAGGATATGCAGAGCATGCTCGAGGGCTATCTCGCCTTCGCGCGCGGCGAGGCGGAGGAAGATGTCGGGCAATTGAAGCTCAACGACCTGATGAACAGGCTGACGCTGGAGGCCGAACTCCAGGACAAGACCGTTACCACCTCGGTGGAAGGCGACGACAATGTCCGCGTGCGGCCCAATGCCTTCACCCGGTTGGTCGCCAATCTGGCCTCCAACGCCTATCGTTACGCCGACACTGTTCACATCGACGCGCGGCACGGCTCGAAATGGCTGACGATCACCGTGGATGACAACGGCCCCGGCATTCCGGAACGCTCGCGCGAGGATGTCTTCAAACCGTTCTTCCGGCTCGACGAGGCTCGCAACCTCGACAGCTCGGGTACCGGCCTCGGCCTGGCGATCGCCCGCGACATCGCCCGCAGCCACGGCGGCAATGTTACGCTGTCGGACAGTCCGTTGGGCGGGTTACGGGCGATGGTGCGGGTGCCGGCCTGATCAACGCGAATACGTGCCGACCATCCCGCGCCGCGCATTGAACCGGTGCCAGGCGTCGATGCGCTTCGGGTGCTTTGCCCGCATGACGTCGAGCGGCGCCAGAAGGCGCCCTTCCCTTTGCCAGTGGGCATCGAAAATCTCGATGATGCGACGGTTGGGCCATGGCTTGTTGACGATCGACAGCAATGCATCGAAAGCCTCATCCTCGCGCCCCGAGCCGAAACGGTGGGCGATGATGCCGTAGGCAAACGCGGTGGAACGGCTCACACCCGCGTGACAATGCACGAGGATGCGGCTGTCCTGCTGCTCGACGGCTGGAAGCACGGCATCGAAAAACGCGGTTATCGCTTCGGGAAAATGGCTGGTTGCCTGCGCATTTTCCTGGTCCCGCAACCGCACGACATGATGCTTGGCTCCAGATATGCGCGGAACATGCTCGTCTGCCAGCTCCGGATCGAGCAGCGAGACGACATGCGAGGCCGACCAGTCTCCGGCGATCATGGCCGCATCGCGCAGGCAGGTGACGCGGACGAATTCGCGAACAGCGCTGATATCCATCGTCACTCTCCTTACAACAGCCGCTTGCCGTTCGGCACCGGCTTGTCGACGGCGGCGAGAACGATGCCGCCGGCCTCGTCCTCGAAGCCCAGCGTCAGGACCTCCGAGCGGAACGGCCCGATCTGGCGCGGCGGAAAATTGACGACACCGAGCACCTGGCGGCCGATCAGGCTTTCCGGCGTATAATGCGCGGTGATCTGCGCCGAGGATTTTTTGACACCGATCTCGGGGCCGAAATCGATAACGATCTTGATCGCCGGCTTGCGCGCTTCAGGAAAGGGAGAAGCCTCGATGATCGTGCCTGTACGAATATCGACACGCTCGAAATCGGCGTAGGCGATGGTCTCTGTCATGAACGGAATCCCGAATTAACCGGCCAGTTCTTCCGCCCGCTTGCGGGCTGCGGCAATTGCCTTGTCGAACAAGGGCTGCATGCCGTCATCGGCCATGAGGATGGAAAGGGCGGCGGCCGTCGTGCCGCCCGGAGACGTCACATTCTGACGGAGCCTGGAGGCATCGTCGGGGGACTGGTGCAAAAGTTCACCAGCCCCCGCGACGGTTTCCCGTGCAAGCCGCATGGCAAGGTCCGCCTGAAGACCGGCCTTGCGGCCAGCCTCCGCCATGCACTCGACGAGATAAAAGACATAGGCCGGGCCGCTGCCAGACACGGCCGTGACCGCATCGATATCGGCTTCGGTTTCGACCCATTCGACCGGGCCGCTGACCTTCAAAAGGTTATGAACAAGATCACGCTGCGCCGCCGACACCGCGCCATTGGCAAAGGCACCGGTGACGCCGCGGCCGATCATGGCCGGTGTGTTCGGCATGGCGCGCACCATGGCGGCGTCGCCGAGATGCGACTGCATGAAACCGAGCGTCGTGCCGGCGGCAACCGAGACCACCACCGTTTCAGGACCGACGAGCCCTTTGAGCGGCGGCAGCACCGCCCCCATCATCTGCGGCTTGACCGCAAGGAAAAGAACACCGGCCTTCACGCCAGCGGGCGCCGCCGTTTCGTGGCGGGCACCATTGTCGGCAATCAGCTTGGCCATGGCAGGCGGCGGACCGGGATCGACGACCAGCAGATCGGCACCGGCAATGCCGCTTTTCAGCCAGCCGGCAAGCATCGCGCCGCCCATATTGCCTGCACCGACGAGAACGATCGGACCAGCCGCACGCACAGTCATCGTCATGCCTCTCCGACGGTTTCGAACATCACGGCCTCGACGGCGCTTTGCGCATCGACACCGGACCAGACGACAAACTGGAAGGCCTGGAAATAGGATTCACAGGCTTCGAGCGCGCTGGAGAGCAGCACTTCGACCTGCTGGTTGGTCGGCTCGGCACCGCCGGCGAGCAGCAGCGACTGGCGGAAGATCACCACGTCTTCCTGGCGCCACAGATCGAAATGGCCCATCAGCACCTGGCCATTGATATGGGAGAGCAGCCGGATCACTTCGTTGACGCGGCTTTCGGGAACCTTGATGTCGAAGGCGCAGGCAAGATGCAGCGCCTCGAACTCTTCCATCCAGGAGAAGGAGACGTGATAGTCTGTCCACTTGCCCTCGACCGTCATGGCGATTTCGTCTTCGCCTGAGCGCTCGAAGCACCAGTCGTTATTGGCTGCGACAAACTCGATCATATCGACCGGGTTCGTTTGGCGCTCAAGTTCCAGTTCCATCAGGCTCATGCGTCACCCCAAAAGTCCTGGCGCAGACATGCGACATCGCGTTCACACACGAGGGCTGCAAACTCAAACACCAGAAACGAACACTTATGATTACCGGAAGCACGACCATCCTGGCTTATGTACCCTGCCTGGAGCTTGCGTGATCCGTTTCGAATCATCATTTAAAATCAGTGTATAATGCCGGAGTCCGCATGAAAGCCCCCCGCATCAAAAATAGCCCCGGCGGTTGTGGATAGGCTCTCTTAAATTGATTCAGCCCCGGTTCTTAAACGACTCTGCCGTAAGCATTTTTCGGCAGTGTCCACAGGGTAAAAAATTTATGAAAAACGCGTCTCAGACAGAGCTGGAAAACCGTCGTCCTGTGCCACTCCGGGACGGATGCGCGGCAGGCGTATCGAAAGCGGCGACACAATCTGCACCGCCGCTTCGGGAATCGTCACTTGCCCGTTTCTGACAGGCGCGCCTCAAGGGCGGCGATACGGGCGAGAAGCGCGTCGTTTTCCTCGCGCGCCTTGAGCGCCATTTCCCGGACGGCCTCGAATTCCTCGCGCTTGACGATATCCATGGAATTCAGGAGCCGTTCACCCTGCGCGCGAAAGACGGTTTCCATTTCCTTGCGGACGCCCTGGGCGGCACCCGCCGCGTCCGTCATCAACTTGGCGAAATCATCCAGAATGCGGTTTGCGCCTGTGCTCATCGTCTTGGGTCTCCGATCGCTCTCGTCCTTTGCCCACTATGCGGGCTTGAAGAGGAGGTAGGAGGACATGCGGGCCGATGCAAGGAAAAATACCGGTGATGTCAGCCTTTCCTGTAAGGAACCCGCCTTGACCCCATCTTGCCGGAGCCCCATGTTCCGGCAAACAACAGACCGGAATGAAGCAAGACCTTGGAAACAATCGCCACACTCTTCTCGATCATGCCCTTTCCGGAAATCGATCCGGTGCTGATTTCCATCGGCCCTCTGCAGATCCACTGGTATGGCCTCGCCTACGTGGCCGGCATCCTGCTTGGCTGGCAATATGCCCGCAGGCTGGTCCGCAACGCATCCCTCTGGCGCAATGGAACACCGGCCGCGACCGAGGCGCAACTTGACGATTTCCTTCTCTGGGTCGCAGCCGGCATCGTCGGCGGCGGCCGCATCGGCTATATCCTCTTCTACGATCTGGGCAGCGTGCTCCAGAACCCGATCCGGGCGCTGGAAATCTGGAATGGCGGCATGTCGTTCCATGGCGGGCTGATCGGCACCATGATCGCCATGATCCTGTTTGCCCGCCGCAACAAGATCGCCGTCTGGAGCCTGTTCGACATCGTCTCGGCCGTGGTGCCGATCGGCCTGTTCTTCGGGCGGATCGCCAATTTCATCAACGGCGAACTCTGGGGCCGGCTGTCGTCCATGCCCTGGGCGGTCATCTTTCCGACCGGCGGACCGTTCGCGCGCCATCCGAGCCAGCTTTATGAGGCAGCCCTCGAAGGTCTCGTGCTTCTGGCCGTTCTCGCCATCCTCATCTATCGCCGCCATGCCCTGAAAATCCCCGGCCTCGTCTGCGGCGTCTTCGTTACCGGCTATGGTCTCGCCCGCATCTTCGTGGAATTCTTCCGCGAGCCGGACGCGCAGCTCGGCTATCTCTTCGGCGGCTGGCTGACGATGGGCATGCTGCTGTCCCTGCCGATGGTTTTCCTCGGCCTCTGGGCCATCCTGCGGGCCCGCCGCGCCAATATCGCAACGGCATGAAGGGGCCTTCATGACGACCCCGCTTGCAGAAAAGATCAAGGCGCTGATCCTGGCCCACGGCCCGATCAGCGTGACCGACTATTTTTCCCTGTGCCTGGCCGATCCCGAGCACGGCTACTACAAGACCCGCGAGCCGTTCGGCCAGTCCGGCGATTTCATCACGGCGCCGGAAATCAGCCAGCTTTTCGGCGAGATGATCGGCATTTTCCTCGTCCAGGCCTGGCAGCGGCATGGCGAACCGAGCCCGGTCAACATCGCCGAGATCGGCCCGGGCCGCGGCACGATGATGGCGGACATCCTGCGCGTCGTCGCCAAGCTCTCGCCTGCCCTTTATGAAGCCGCGACCGTGCATCTGGTCGAGACCAGCGAGCGGCTGCAGAAAGTGCAACAGCAGACGCTGGTTGCCCACAAATTCAAGATTTCCTGGCACGACAGCTTCGACACGCTGCCGGACGGCTTCCTGCTGCTGGCCGCCAACGAGCTTTTCGATGCCATCCCCATC
Source organism: Pararhizobium polonicum (assembly GCF_001687365.1). GTDB lineage: Bacteria > Pseudomonadota > Alphaproteobacteria > Rhizobiales > Rhizobiaceae > Pararhizobium > Pararhizobium polonicum. The sequence continues at coordinate 137,517 of NZ_LGLV01000015.1, read as the reverse complement.
CGCCAGTTCGTCAAGACCGCGATGGGGTTCAAGGAGCGCCTTGTCGGCCTTGATGCCGACGGCGAGCTGACCTTTGCAGCCGGCGTCGCCGGCATCGATCCGGACCTCCTGCCGCCTGCCGCCCAGACGGCTCCGCTCGGCACGGCCTTCGAGACGGCCCCTGCCCGTGACGCCGTCATGGCAGCGCTTAGCGAGCGCATCCGCACCGGCGGCGGCACCGCCGTGATCATCGACTACGGCCATATGGCCACGGGCCTCGGCGACACGCTGCAGGCGGTGTATGCCCACCGGTTCGACCACCCGCTGGCCCATCCGGGCCAGGCCGACATCACCAGCCATGTCGATTTCGAACAGCTGGCCCGGCGGGCGGTGGCGGAGGGACTGCAGATCAACGGCCTGACCTATCAGGGCGATTTTCTCATTGCTCTTGGCCTTGCCGAACGCGCGGCTGCACTGGGGCGCGACAAGAGTGTAGAGACCCAGGACAACATCCGGGCAGACGCGGAACGGCTGGCCGGAGCCGGCGAAGGAAAGATGGGCGAATTGTTCAAGGTGCTGGTCGTCAGCAGCCCGAGCGTCGCCCTTGTGCCCTTCCAGAAGTAACCGGTCGCAAGCGCCGGTGACGACGCCAGCTGTCGTTCCGGTGGATTGACAGCAGCCGCCCCGAAGGCCAACATCCGGCCAAATCACCCGGGCCGGCAAAACGGCAACCCCGGAAAACCCACCGCATCGCGTAACATAACGAAAGGGCAAACCACCGATGAAGGATGATGCCTTGCCCTCGCCTGTGCAAAGCCCGCTCCTGTCCGAACGGGCGGGAACGGCCATAAAGCACGGCTATTTCACCCGCGAAGGCGGCGTTTCGGATGGGATCTACCGGGGCCTCAATGTCGGCCTTGGATCCCATGACGAACGCCATCGTGTCGAGGAGAACCGTGCCCGGGTCAGCGCCTGGTTTGGCGCAGAACTGCGGAAGCTGGCAACGGTGCATCAGGTCCATTCGCCGGACGCGATCATCGTCGACGACAGCTATGACGGCACCAGAACCGAAGCCGATGCGCTGGTGACGGCAACGCCGGGTCTCGTCATCGGCGTTCTGTCGGCCGATTGCGGCCCCGTTCTCTTTGCCGACGCCGAAGCCGGCGTGATCGGCGCAGCCCATGCCGGCTGGAAGGGCGCGCTCACCGGCGTGCTCGAAAGCACCATCGAGGCGATGCTATCGCTTGGCGCCCGCCGCGAGCGGATCGCCGCCTGCCTCGGCCCCTCGATCAGCCGGAGAAACTACGAGGTCGGCGCGGAATTCGTCGAGCGGTTCCTCGAAAAGGACCCAGGCTATGCAGCTTTCTTCTCCCCCTCGCCGCGCGACGGCCACGCCATGTTCGATCTGCCGGGACTGACGACCAAACGGCTCACCGATGCCGGCATCACCGCGGAGAATCTCGATCTCTGCACCTATGCGGACGAGGAGCGCTTCTTCTCCTACCGCCGCACGACCCATCGCAGCGAACCGGATTATGGCCGGCAAATCTCTGCAATATCCATTCGGGAGAGATGACATGGCACTGCATTTCACGCAGGATGAATTTTCGGCGCGGCTGGAACGGCTGACCGCCAAGATGAAGGAAGAAAAGCTGGCCGCCATGCTGCTGTTTGCACAGGAGAGCATGTACTGGCTGACCGGCTACGACACCTTCGGCTACTGCTTCTTCCAGACGCTGGTAGTGAAGGCCGACGGCTCGATGGTGCTGCTCACCCGCTCGGCCGATCTGCGACAGGCCAAGCACACGTCCAACATCGAGCGTGTCGAGGTCTGGGTCGACCGGGTCAACGCCGATCCGACGATGGACCTGAAGAACCTGCTCAGCGATCTCGACCTGCTCGGCACGCGTATCGGCATCGAATACGACACCCACGGCATGACCGGCCGCATCGCCCGGCTGCTCGATCACCAACTGACGAGCTTCGGCGAGCTGGTCGATGCCTCGCTGCTGGTCAGCCGCCTGCGCCTGATCAAGAGCCCGGCCGAAATCATCCATGTCGAGAAGGCCGCAAGTCTTGCCGACGACGCGCTGGATGCCGCCATTCCGCTCATTCATGCCGGCGGCAGCGAGGCCGCCATTCTGGCCGCGATGCAGGGCGCCGTCTTTGCCGGCGGTGGCGATTACCCGGCCAACGAATACATCATCGGCTCGGGCGCCGACGCGCTGCTCTGCCGCTACAAGGCCGGCCGCCGGACGCTCGACGCACAGGATCAGCTGACGCTGGAATGGGCTGGCGTCAGCGCCCACTATCACGCGGCGATGATGCGCACCGTCGTCATCGGCGAGCCGACCAACCGCCACCGCGAACTCTACAGCGCTTGCCGCGACACCATCCAGGCGATCGAAATGGTTCTTCGCCCCGGCAACACCTTCGGGACCGTCTTTGAAGTGCACTCCAGAATCATGGACGAGCGCGGCCTGACGCGTCACCGGCTGAACGCCTGCGGCTATTCGCTCGGCGCCCGCTTCTCACCCTCCTGGATGGAGCACCAGATGTTCCACGTCGGCAATCCACAGGAGATCGAGCCGAATATGTCGCTGTTCGTCCACATGATCATCATGGACAGCGACAGCGGCACCGCCATGACGCTGGGCCAGACCTACCTGACAACGGAAGGCGCACCCACGGCGCTGTCGCGCTACGGACTGGACTTCATAACTGCTTAGGAAAATTGATCTAACGTCTGGTGGAACGACGGAGAAAGGTGGGGGCCTTCAATCCATCCGTCACCGAGAAACCGGACGGTAGAACAATGCGCAAACCGATCACGCTTCTTGCAAGCCTTGGAATTGCCCTCGCTCTTACGGGCTGCAACAGCATGGACGACCTGACGCCGCAGGTCGATGTCGGCGGCGGCACGTTCAACTCGCCGCCGGTCAACCAGGCCGACCTCAATGCCATGTCGCAACAGCCCATGCCGCAGAGGACCGGCCGTTTCACCCCGCAGACGAGCGCACCGGTGCAAAGCACGCAGCTCGCAGCGCCGGAACAGGACGGTTTTTCCGAAGGCCCGAGCGGCACGCTGATGGCGCAGGGCGATACCGATTACACCGATCCGGCCGGATCGCTGGATGCGCAGGCAGGACGCCTGCAGCAGGGCCAGATCCCGGCGCAGGAACAGCAGGCCACACACAGGACTGCGATTGCAGCACCGGACGACACGGGCTCGATCGACGAGGCCGCATCCACCGAACGGCAACAATCCTCAGCCCCCCTGCGCGCCGCCGAAGAGACCCCGCAAATCCAGCAACCGCAAAAAGCTGCGGCTATCGCACCCACGGGTACGGCAGGTACGATCCGCTTCCTGCCGATCATCGGCGCACCGGTGCAGGCCGTGACGCCGCTGTCGAAACAGCTCGGCAACGAAGCCCGCTCCCACGGCCTCGTCATCAAGGCTGCGTCCGACACCAGCAGCCAGCACATCCTGAAGGGCTATTTCTCGGCATTGAACGATGGCGGCAAGACGACGATCGTCTATGTCTGGGACGTGCTCGACGGCAGCGGCAACCGGCTGCATCGCATCCAGGGACAGGACACGGTGAATGCCACCGCCGCCGATCTCTGGTCCGTCGTCCCGCCGCAGACGATGCAGACGATCGCCACCAAGACGATCGCCGAATATCTCAGCTGGCGCGAAAATAATGCCGGCTGAACACCGCCGCTGTCATCTCTTCGCCACGTTATCTGAAAACTTTTTAGGATAAACCGCGTTGCAACACGGCAATCCTCTTGCATTCAAAGTCAAGGGCGTTATGAAGCGCGCATAAGCTTGGGACGATCGAGACCCCGGCTGGCTTACGGAATTGCGCGGAGACGATCCGCGCCAGCACAGGCGGACCATCGATGAAGGTTTTCGCAGGCAACTCGAACCGGCTCCTGGCCGAAGCGATCTGCAATTATCTCAACCTGCCCCTGGGCAAAGCAACCGTCAGACGGTTTGCCGACCAGGAAATCTTCGTGGAAATTCAGGAGAACGTGCGCGGCGAGGACGTCTTCCTCGTCCAGTCGACATCGTTTCCGACCAATGACCACCTGATGGAACTGCTGATCATGATCGACGCCATGCGCCGGTCGTCAGCCCGCCGCATCACCGCGGTCATCCCCTATTTCGGCTATGCCCGCCAGGACCGCAAACCCGGTCCGCGCACGCCGATCTCGGCCAAGCTGGTCGCCAACCTCATCACCGAGGCCGGTGCCGACCGCGTTTTGACGCTCGACCTGCATGCCGGCCAGATCCAGGGCTTCTTCGACATCCCGACCGACAACCTCTACGCCGTGCCGATCCTGTCGCGCGACGTCAAGGAAAACTACGATCTGAAGAACGTCATGGTCGTCTCGCCCGACGTCGGCGGCGTGGTGCGCGCCCGCGCGCTGGCCAAGCGCCTCGACTGCCAGCTGGCGATCGTCGACAAGCGCCGCGAACGCGCCGGCGAGTCCGAAGTCATGAACGTCATCGGTGACGTCACCGGCAAGGACTGTCTGCTGATCGACGATATCGTCGATTCAGGCGGCACGCTCTGCAACGCCGCCGAGGCGCTGCTGAAAAACGGCGCGACCAGCGTCACCGCCTATATCACCCACGGTGTTCTCTCCGGCGGTGCTGTTGCCCGCGTCACCTCGTCGAAGCTGAAGGAACTGGTGATCACCGACTCGATCCAGCCGACGACGGCGGTGCAATCGGCCCACAACATCCGCGTCATCTCGACCGCCAGCCTGATCGGCGAAGCCATCAACCGCACCAGCCAGGAAGAATCGGTTTCCAGCCTGTTCGATTGATGCGCCCATCGACGGGCACGACGACATTCACACGTGTTTGACAACCGGAATGGCGCAAGCCTCACCGCCAGCGAAAAGCCGGGAGCGGGTGAGGAACCGGCGTTCGCGGCCGTTGTCGAGCGAAAACATGCCGCCCCTGCCCGGCACGACATCGATGATCAGCTGCGTGTGTTTCCAGACCGCGAACTGGCTGGCACTGATATAGACCGGCACGCCGCCAATCTCTCCCAGCTTGATATCGTTGTCGCCGACGATGTAGTCGTCCGCCGGATAGCACATCGGCGACGAGCCGTCGCAGCAGCCGCCGGACTGGTGGAACAGCACATCGGGATGATCCTGCTGGATCTCCTTGATGAAGGCGAGCGCTGCGTCGGTGGCCAGCACGCGCGGTTCGCCGTCGATGGTGTCGGTCATTGTTTTCTCCGAAATAGTCCTCTCTCCCCGCCTGCGGGGAGAGGGTTAGGGTGAGAGGCAAGCTCGAGCGGCCCCTCATCCGCCCTTCGGGCACCTTCTCCCCGCGCGCGGGGAGCGCGGGGAGAAGGAAGAGTAATATCAAAAGAAACCCAGCGCCTTGGGGCTGTAGCTCACCAGCATGTTCTTGGTCTGCTGGTAGTGATCGAGCATCATCTTGTGGGTCTCGCGGCCGATGCCGGACTGCTTGTAGCCGCCAAAGGCAGCGCCAGCCGGATAGGCATGGTAGCAATTGGTCCAGACACGTCCGGCCTGGATATTGCGGCCGAAATTGTAGCAGCGGTTGGCATCGCGGCTCCAGACGCCCGCACCAAGGCCATAGAGCGTGTCGTTGGCGATTTCCAGCGCTTCGGCATCGGTCTTGAAGGTGGTAACGGAAACGACCGGGCCGAAGATTTCCTCCTGGAAGATCCGCATCCTGTTATGGCCCTTGAACACCGTCGGCTTGACGTAGAAGCCACCGGACAGTTCGCCTTCGAGGTTGTTGCGCTCGCCACCGATCAGCACTTCGGCGCCTTCCTGCTTGCCGATGTCCATGTAGGACATGATCTTTTCCAGCTGTTCGCTGGAGGCCTGGGCACCGATCATCGTCGACATGTCGAGCGGGTTGCCCTGCTTGATGGCGGCGACGCGCTTCAGCGCTTTTTCCATGAAGTGATCGTAGATCTTTTCATGCACCAGCGCGCGGCTCGGGCATGTGCAGACCTCGCCCTGGTTGAGCGCGAACATGGTAAAACCTTCCAGCGCCTTGTCGAGATAGTCGTCGTCCTCGCGCATGACGTCTTCGAAGAAGATGTTCGGCGATTTGCCGCCCAGTTCCAGCGTCACCGGAATGAGGTTCTGGCTGGCATATTGCATGATCAGCCGGCCGGTCGAGGTTTCGCCGGTAAACGCCACCTTGTTGATGCGCGGGTTGGTGGCGAGCGGCTTGCCGGCCTCCAGACCGAAACCGTTGACGATGTTGAGCACGCCCGGCGGCAGGAGATCGCCGACGAGTTCGATCCAGACGAGGATCGAGGCCGGTGTCTGCTCGGCCGGCTTGAGGACGACGCAATTGCCGGCGGCCAGGGCTGGCGCCAGCTTCCAGGCAGCCATCAGGATCGGGAAATTCCACGGAATGATCTGGGCGACGACGCCGAGCGGTTCGTGGAAATGATAGGCGACCGTGTCGTGATCGATCTCGCCGATCGAACCTTCCTGGGCGCGGACGCAAGAGGCGAAATAGCGGAAGTGATCGATGGCGAGCGGCATGTCGGCCGCCATGGTCTCGCGCAGCGGCTTGCCATTGTCCCAGGTCTCGGCCTTCGCCAGAAGCTCGATATTGTCCTCCATGCGCTGCGCGATCTTCATCAGGATGTTGGCGCGCTCGGTGGCCGGGGTGCGGCCCCATTTGTCCTTGGCGGCATGGGCAGCATCCAGCGCCAGTTCGACATCGGCGGCTTCGGACCGGGCAATCTGGCACAGCACGCCGCCGGTCACCGAGGTGGTGTTGTCGAAATAGCGGCCGCTGATCGGCTCGCGCCAGTCGCCGCCGATGTAGTTGCCGTATTTCTGCCTGAACGGGTTCTCTACGATCTTTTGATGCAGCATGTGTTTTCTCCTCCTGAAACAGACTCCAACAATCTGCTGGTAGGAAAGGTGCGCTTGAATGGCGCAGGCCGGTAGAGGCGCGGCATGCGCTGCGGACAGGAAGTGTTTCAAATGTGCGACAGGCGCAGCGCGTTAACCGTGCTGCAACGCGGCAACACCAGTGCCGGGCGCTGTGCCGTTCAATTGACCGAGAGCTTCTTCATCTTGCGATAGAGCGTCGCCCGGCTGATCCCCAGGGTATCGGCAGCCAGCGAAACATTGCCGTTGCTGCGCGAAAGCACGCGGCGAAGGGCCGCGCGTTCGGCGTCGAGAAGGTCTTCGCCCTGCCCGGCCGGTCCCTCGTGCAGCAGGTCGGCGGCGGGAACGCCGCCGGCGATCCGCCGGTCATCGAGATTGAGCTGGAGACGCGCGGCGCGAGTGGCGCCAAGCACGAGATCGTCACGGTCGATGGCGAGCAACGCCGGGCTGCTTTTGCCATCGGCCTGCACCAGAAGGATGCGCGCGCCGCTGAAAGCGCGGCGGAACAGATTGGCCTCGATCCGGGCGGCCGCATCGCGCACCGCCTGCGACAACAGCAGCACCGCCATCTCGCCGGCATCGTCCCGGCAGGTCGAGATATCGATCGCCGCGGCGACCCTGCCGAGATGATCGCGGATCGGCGCGGTGGCACAGGAGAGCCCCGTGTTGCAGCTGAGAAAATGCTGATCACGCTGGATAACGACGGCGCGCTCGTCGGCGATCGCCGTGCCGATGCCGTTGGTGCCGACACTCGCCTCGCTCCAGACGGTGCCGGACCAGAGGCCCAGCTCGCGAAAATCCCTGTCGTCACCCGACGCGCCACGGCGTTCCAGCGCGACGCCGTTCTCGTCGGTCAGCAGCAGGCAGCAACCGGCCTTGCCGACCGTCAAAAACAGCCGGTCGAGTTCGCCTTGCGCTTCCTCGATCAGATAGCCCGACTTTTCCCGCGCCGCGCGGAATTCCTGTTGCGATAGCCTGAGTGGCGAACGGCCTTCCTCCGGCGACAGGCCGTGTACCGTCAGGCACCGTCGCCATGAGGCCGCCACCAGCGAGCTGGCTGCCGCCGACATGTGCTGTGCGACGGCATGAACGTGATCCGAATGCTTCATCGGCTCTCCTCCCTGAGGGCTGACGCTGATCGCACTATAGGTGTATTCGCAGTGAAACGTCCAGTTGAACAAAGGTCAAAGACAAAAGCGGCAAAACCGCATTTTACCGGCAGCGCCTGTGGCATGGTATTGCACGAATGTGGCGATGTGATAGGGCAGATTTGCTGCAATCGTTCCCCAAGCTCTCATGGTTTCCCGCACAATGCTTCGCGAATTCTCCCTCCAGAGCCTTTTCATGGGCCTGCTTACCGCTTTCGTCGGGTTCGCAAGCTCGTTTGCCATCGTGCTGCACGGGCTGACCGGTGTCGGAGCCACGGAAGCGCAGGCGGCATCCGGCCTGATGGTGCTATCGGTGGCGACGGGGCTGTGCGCGATCGTGCTGAGCATCGCCACCCGGCTGCCGGTCAGCATTGCCTGGTCGACGCCGGGCGCGGCGCTGCTGGCAAGCTCCGGCGCGGTGGAAGGCGGCTTCAACACGGCCGTCGGCGGCTTTCTCATCTGCGGCGTCTTGATCATTCTTGCCGGACTGTGGAAACCGCTCGGCCGCGCCGTTGCAGCCATACCGGCACCGCTGGCAAACGCCATGCTGGCGGGCGTGCTGATCGGGCTCTGCTTCGCACCGGTGAAAGCGGTCGGCTTCAATCCGCTGTTCGGGCTGCCCATCGTGCTTGCCTGGGTGATCGTCGGCAGCATCAACCGGCTGTTTGCGGTGCCCGCTGCCCTTCTCGCCTTCGCTCTGGTGCTAACCTTCGGCGTCGATATGCCTGCCGATGCCATGGCGCGGATCTCAGCAACGCTCGTTCCGCATGTCGAATGGGTGCACCCGAATTTCACGATCGCAGGTCTGGTCAGCATCGCGCTGCCGCTGTTCATCGTCACCATGGCCTCGCAGAACATTCCGGGCATCGCCGTGCTGAAGGTCAACGGCTACGAGCCGAAACCCGGCCCGCTCTTTGCCATGACAGGTGTCTTCTCCGTCCTGAGCGCGCCCTTTGGCGGTCATGCCGTCAATCTGGCGGCGATCACGGCGGCGATGTGCGCAGGCGAGGACGCACATCGGGACCCATCCCGGCGCTACTGGGCGGTGATCGTCGCCGGTGTCGGTTACATCATCTTCGGCCTCCTGGCCGCGGCCGTCACGGCCTTTGTCAGCCTTGCCCCGCCGGTCCTGATCCAGGCGGTCGCGGGTCTTGCCCTGATCGGCGCCTTTTCCGGCTCGGCCATGGCGGCATTCAAGGAAGCGGACAGCCGGGAAGCGGCCGCCGTCACGTTTCTGGTGACGGCATCCGGCGTCAGCTTCGCGGGGATTTCGGGTGCCTTCTGGGGGCTGATGGCGGGCGGGCTGATGCTCGCGCTCGCCCGCTTCACCCCGTTACGCCGGCGCTGACATCACTCTCATCGGACGGCAACGCGCATCGGCATGATTTCCGGCTCTGATCTGTCGTCGGCCTGTACGGCAGGCTGGTCCGCGATCTCGGCATTCACCACATGGCTGATCTCGCTCAGCGGCATCGGCCTGCCGAACAGGTAACCCTGCACCTGCGGACATCCTTCGCTCAGCAGAAACTGCATATGCTCCTCGCGTTCCACGCCTTCGGCCAGAACCGGAATACCGAGACTGTCGGCAAGGATGATGGTCGAGCGGACGATCGCCGCGGACTGGCGGTTGGTCGTCACGCCGTCGATGAAGGCCCGGTCGATCTTGATCTTGTCGAACGGAAAGTTCTGCAAGGTTGTCAATGAGGAATAGCCGGTGCCATAGTCGTCCATGGCGATCTTGACACCGAGCTGCTTCAGCTGCCGGATGACGCGCAGGGCATTCTGCTGATCGGCGATGATGCCGGATTCGGTGATTTCCAGTTCCAGCCGCGACGGCTGCAGGCCGGTTTCGAGAAGGATCTCGTGCACCCGCGCCGCCAGATTGGCATTGGCGAGCTGGCCCGGCGCGACATTGACCGCGATCTTGAACGGGATCTTCCAGCATGCCGCCTGCTGGCAGGCCGTGCGCAGAACCCAGTCGCCCAGTTCGTGAATGAAACCGTTCCTGTCAGCGATCGGAATGAACTCGGCCGGCGGCACCATGCCCCGAAGGGGATGATGCCAGCGCAGCAGGACCTCGAAGCCGATGATGTCGCGGGTCAATGAATTGTTCTGGTACTGGTAGTAAAGCTCGAATTCGTTGCGCTCGATGCCCTGGCGCATGTCCATGGCAAGAGCGCTGCGGTCCCGCGCCGCATCGTCCATCGCCGGCTCGTAATGCCGCACAGCATTCGAACCGACAACCTTGGCCCGGTACATGGCAAGATCCGCCTGCGCCAGAAGCTCCTCCGGGGTGCGCGCATCGCCGGGATAGAGCGAAATACCGACGCTGGTGCCGACGAGCAGGCTCTTCCCCTTCCACTCGACAGGCCTGACGATCGCGGCAATCAACCGCGATGCGAAAGCCGAGGCTTCGTTCTCGGTAGAGAGATTGCGGGTCAGCGCCACGAATTCATCGCCGCCCATGCGCGCGACGAACTCCCCCTCGCCCAAAGCCTGAGACATCCGTTCGGAAATCGCGCGCAAAACTGCGTCACCGGCCGCATGGCCGTGAACGTCGTTGACGTCCTTGAACCGGTCGAGATCGAAGGACAAGACGGCGATCCCGGCCATATCAACCTTCTCACCGTCGATGACCGCCTGAAGGTGTTCTCCAAGCGCGACGCGGTTGGGCAGTCCCGTCAGCGGATCATGCAGCGACAGATGGCGGAACCGTTCCGCCGCCCCGCGCGTCGAATGGAGATCGATGGCGTAAGTCGAGGCCCCAAGCACCAGCATCACCCCGACGATGGCAACCACCACCGTCAGCAGGCTATCGGGGATGACGTCGGCCGAAGGGACGATGAGCGGGTCCGGGATGATCGTGATCGCGCTCATGCCTGTGAAATGCATCGTGGTGATGGCCAGGATCAGGGTGAGGATACCGATATACTGGCAGTACCGCGTCACCGGCCGCGCGATCCGGCTCATGGCGACGGCGCCGAAGCCGATACCCAGAAATACGGATGCCGCGTAGTAGCCGGGATCCCATTCGATCCGGCCGGCAATCTCATAACCGGCCATGCCCATATAGTGCATGATGGCAATACCCGCCCCGACAACGGCGCCGCCGAGATCGACGAGAATGCCGGGCTTGCCCGTCGCGGTAATGAGAAATCCCAATGTGGTGATGCCGATTGCGGCGGCCAGCGACGCCATCGTCAGCGTCGGCTCGTAGGCATGCGCCAGCGGCGCGTTGAAACTCAGCATGGCGATGAAATGCGTCATCCAGATCGTCGATCCGCCAACAACCCCCGTCATGACCAGCCAGCTCAACTTCTGCATGCCGAGGCTGCGCTGAACGCGGGCATAGAGCCGAACGGTCAGTATCGATCCAAAAATACAAACAAAAGTTGCAAGCGCGAGAAGACCGTAGCTATGGTCCATGGCGACACAGGAAAGAACCTTGAGCATAGACACCACCCGTACTGATACGGATGGAATCATTTCATACAACCCCTAATAATCATTAAAGGCGGTTGCATCCCCGACTCTCCAGCGTTCAGCCGGAAATATCGAGCCGGTTTCCGGCGTTACACCCGGAGAAACGGCGGTTTTCCGGGTGTAACGCCCGTCAAAACTGAGAGACTATGCAATCAAAAAGAGTATCAGGACGATACATCATCACGACCATCCACCCCATGCCGTAGCCGGATGAAGCGCGGAATCAGGCCGCGGCACTTTCCTCCCCTGCATCACGTTCCATGGTTTTCTCGGATTGATCGTTTCCCTTTGGCACGGCATTGACGACATGTTCGATTTCGCTGAGCGGCATCGGCCTTCCGAACAGGTAGCCCTGAACCTGCAGGCAACCCTCGTTGCGCAGGAAATCCATATGCGCCTCGTTCTCGACCCCTTCGGCAAGAACGGGGATATCGAGGCTCTGGGCCAGGATGATGGTCGAGCGCACGATCGCCGCCGACTGGCGGTTGCTGGTCACACCATCGATGAAGGCGCGATCGATCTTGATCTTGTCGAATGGAAAATTCTGCAGGGTCGAGAGAGAGGAGTAACCCGTGCCGTAGTCGTCCATGGCGATGTTGACGCCGAGCTGCTTCAATTGCCGGATGATGTGCAGCGCATGCTGCTGATCGGCGATGATGCCCGATTCCGTGATTTCGAGTTCGAGACGGGAGGCGTCGAGACCGGTCTCGAACAGGATTTCGCGAACGCGGGCCGGGAAATTCGTGTCGGCAAGCTGGGCCGGCGCGACATTGACGGCAATCTTCACCGGGTTCCGCCACGCCGCCGCCTGCCGGCAGGCCGTCAGCAGAACCCAGTCGCCCAGTTCATGAATAAAGCCGTTCTTCTCGGCAATCGGAATGAATTCCATCGGCGGCACCATGCCGCGCACCGGATGGTGCCAACGCAACAGAACCTCAAAGCCAATGACATCGCGGGTCAGCGAATTGTTCTGATACTGGTAATAGAGTTCGAATTCATTGCGCTCGATGCCCTGGCGCATGTCCATGGCCAGAACGCTGCGATTGCGGGCGGCGTCATCCATGGAGGGCTCATAGAGCCGGATGGAATTGGAGCCGGCGGCCTTGGCCCGGTACATGGCCAGATCCGCCTGTGCAAGCAGTTCTTCGGGTACGCGCGCATCGACCGGAAAGAGCGAAATGCCAACGCTGGTGCCGACCAGGAAGGTCGTGCCCTGCCACTCGACCGGCTTGCCGATCTCGGCGATCAGCCGCGACGCGAATGTCCTTGCCTCATTTTTCACGAAGAGATTGGAGGTCAGCGCGACGAATTCATCGCCACCGATCCGGGCAATGAATTCACCCTCGCCCAGAACCTTCGACATCCGCTCGGCGATGGTGCGCAAGACCGCATCGCCGGCCGCATGTCCGTGCACGTCGTTGACATCCTTGAAGCGATCGAGGTCGAAGGAAAGCACGGCGACACGCGCCGCATCATCGTTCCTGTGCCGGATGATTTCATCGAGATGCTCGCCGAAGGCAACGCGGTTCGGCAACCCGGTCAAAGGATCGTGCAGCGACAGGTGGCGGAACCGCTCGGCGGCCCCTTGCGTGGAATGAAGGTCGATGATGTAGGTCGACGCACCCAGCCCCAGCATCACGCAGGTCAGCGCCATGACCATGATGATCAGCAGGCTGTCGGGAATAAGCGCCGCGGACGGCGAGATCATCGGATCAGGAATGATGGTGATCGCCGTCATGCCGGTGAAATGCATGCTGACGATGGCCAGAATCAGGGCCGCGATGCCGCCATATTTGCAGAAGCGCGTGACCGGCCGTGCAATCCGGCTCGTGGCGACCGCGCCGAAGCTGATGCCAAGGATGATCGAGGCTGCATAATAGCCGAAATCCCATTCCATGCGGCCGGCGATCTGATAGGCCGCCATGCCCATATAATGCATGATGGCGATGCCTGCCCCGACGATGGCGCCACCGAGTTCGATGGTCGGCCCGGTCTTGCGCATGGCGGTCACGAAAAAGCCGAGCGTCGTGACGCCGATCGCCACGCCCAGCGATGCCATGGTCAGGATCGGCTCGTAGGCGTGCTCAAGAGACGGCCTGAAGCTCAGCATGGCGATGAAATGGGTCGTCCAGATCGTCGAACCGCCGATGACCCCGCCCATGAACAGCCAGTTCAGCTTCTGCACACCGACGGTGCGACCGACACGGGCATAGAGCCGCATGGTCAGAACGGAACCGAGAACGCAGACGAGAGTTGCAAGCGCCAGCAGACCGTAATCATGGTCTGTTGCGATGCAGGAAAGAATCTTGAGCATGGGACACCTGTTTGAAACTCGGACGCAATGTGCCATGCAAGGACTAAGAGAGATTAACGTGATCCGGACTAGATCACCTGACGGTTATCAAGCCCTGAAGGATATCCCGTTTTACGTGTGCCGCAGGTTGCATCGCCACTTTCGAGCGGGTTTTCCGGCAAAACCGCACCATGCCGGCAAAACCGGGCTTTGCTTGCAATTCTCAGCGTTCTCGGTTATGGACGCGCGTCCGCGCAGACACCCTTGGAGGCAAACGCGGATGAGGCGGTCAAACGCCTCGGTTCATCCTGTCTTTATAGATAAGCGGATGAGCTCTCCAAAAACACCAGAAAGGTACGACCATGAGCCACGCATCCTACGAGCTCAAGGCCGAAACGCGCGAACGGGTTGGTAAGGGGTCCTCCCGTGAACTTCGCCGCAACGGTCTTATTCCTGCTGTCATCTATGGTGACAAGCAGACACCGATTTCCATCGCCCTCTCCACGAAGGAAGTCACCCAGAAGATTCACGCCGGTGGTTTCATGACCACGATCGCCACGATCGACGTTGGCGGCGAGAAGATCCGCGTCCTGCCGAAGGACTACCAGCTGGATCCGGTCCGTGACTTCACCATGCATGTCGACTTCCTTCGCGTTTCGAAGGACAGCGTCGTCCACGTGGAAGTTCCGGTTCACTTCGTCAACGAAGAGAAGTCCCCGGGTCTCAAGATCGGCGGCGTTCTGAACATCGTTCGCCACGAAGTCGAGCTGGTTGTTCCGGCCGACGACATTCCGGAATTCCTGACGGCCGACCTGTCCGGCCTCAAGATCGGCGACGGCATCCACATCTCGAACATCAAGCTGCCGAAGAACGCAACGCCGGTTATCGCCGACCGCGACTTCACGATCGCTACCATCGCGCAGCCGGCTGGCGGCACGACGGAAGAAGAAGAAACAGCATCCGAATAATCCAAGCCTCACGGCTTTGATTGTCAGCCCGCCGCACCTCGTGTGCGGCGGGTTTTTTATTGCGCCTTGTCCGGCCTGAGAATTTCAGGGACATGCAACCACTGTTATAATTTTTTCAGCCATGGGTTTCAGCAACATTTAAGATTTTTGTGGTGAGTTGCCGCTGGGGGATTATTCCGGCTTCAGTGTACGAGAATCCTAATGCGACGTGAGACCAGTAACGTGACCGGGTGCATCCGATGATGCATTCCGTCGAGAACCGTTTTATTGCTATCGTCTGTGGCGCGATGCTTATCTTCGTCGCTCCTCTTATCGTGCTTTTTCTGAGCCTGTCGTCAGAACGGGTTGCCCGTGAAAGTCTGCAGAACACGCAGGTTCTCATGGAAGCCGGCGCCCAGGCCCTTGGAAAACCGCTCTGGGATTTCGACACAGACGGTATCGAACAGATCGCCAAGTCGCTGATCGGCGATGTCTCGATCATGTCCGTTCACGTCAAGGACAGCTCCCATTCGATCTCCGTGCAACTGCCCGCCGGGCCGGTGGATGCCAGCCTGTCGCACACGGTTCTCACCAAGGAAATTTTCTACGATTCCCGGGACGGCCAGAAATCCGTCGGCAGCATCGAGATATGGGTTATCACGCCCGGCCTTCTGTCGCGGTTCAGCAAGGATGAGCTGAGCGTCTTCGTCATTCTGATCGTCGCCGTCGGCATCGTCTTTGCCTCCGCCATCATCGGCAATCGTATCACGGTCATCCGGCCGCTGATGCGGCTGACGGCCGCGATCGAAGCGACGCGCCAGCTCGGCTCGCGTCACCATGTCGACTGGACATCGGACGACGAGATGGGCGCACTTGCCCATAACTTCAACGAGATGCAAAGCGAGCTGGAACGCGAGGAGATCGAGCTGAAGCTGGCCCACAGCCGCGCGACGGATATCTACAACCTCACGCCGTCCATGCTGTTTTCGCTCGACCCGGCCAATTGCATCACCGCCGTCAGCGACTACTGGCTGATGGCCACCGGTTACGCCCGCGACGCGGTGATCGGGCGCACCTTCACCGATTTTGTCGATACGCACTGGCACGAAACCTACCGCGCCCGGCGCAGCAATGCCAATCCCACGCATGCCAATATCTGCGAAGTCACGGTGCCGTTCATCAAGGCGAACGGCGAGACCATGACGGTTCTGATCCTGGAGATGAAAAGCGCCGCCAGCGACGAGCGCGGCGGCCTCTCCCTTTCCGTCATGACGGACGTGACCGAACTCAAGCGGGCTGAAAGCCGCAACCACGAACAGGCGATCACCGATCATCTGACCGGCCTTCTCAACCGCCAGGGCTTTGAAGCCGCCCTCGACGAGGCCATTCGCGATGCAGACGATCATGCCATGCAACTGGCCTGCATCTTCATCGACCTCGACCGGTTCAAGTGGATCAACGACAATTTCGGTCATGCCGCCGGCGACGAAGTGCTGCGTCAGGTCGTTTCCCGTATCCGCACCACGCTGCGCCCGGACGATACGATGTCGCGGCTCGGCGGCGATGAATTCGCCATCCTGGTCAATGCGGCGGAAGTCGAGGCGCTCGCCAGCGAAATCGGCGAGCGCATCTGCGTCAGCCTGGGCCAACCGATCCTGGTCGAGGGCGTGGAGCTTTCGGTAAGCGCCAGCATCGGCATCGCTCTCTATCCCGTTCATGCGACCAATGCCGCCGAACTGCTGCTGAAATCCGACATGGCGATGTATGCCCGCAAACGCGATGGCAAGAACGGCATGCTTGTCTTCGATGCTAGCATGCTCGACACCGCCCGCGAACGCCACGAGATGGAACAGAACATCGAGGCAGGCCTGAAGGAGGACTGGTTCGAAGCCTATCTGCAGCCGATCGTCGATCTGAGCGATGGACGTATCGCCGGCTTCGAGGCGCTGATGCGGCTCAACCATCCGGACAAGGGCATCCTGCCGCCGGCCAGGATCATCGGCATTGCCGAGGAAACCGGCACGATCGCCCGCATCGGCGAACGCGTGCTGGAAAAAGCCATCGGCCATCTTGCCCGCCTGACACAGCTCGAAGGAACCGAGACCACCTATCTCGCCGTCAACTTCTCGCCGCTCCAGTTCGAGCAGACACTGCCGCACAAGCTTGCCGCCCTGCTACTCAAACACCATATCTCCCCGGCCCGCATCGTCATCGAGATTACCGAAGCCGTGCTGATGCTCGACAATCCGGATGTGCACGCGGTGCTGAAGCAACTCAGCGAATTCGGCTGTCGCATCGCCCTCGACGATTTCGGCACCGGCTACTCCTCGCTCAGCTATCTCAACCGCTTCCCCGTCGATATCGTCAAGGTCGACCAGTCCTTCACCCGCTCCCTGACCACGGGAACCGCCGACATCCGGCGCAAGAGCCGCATGCTGATCAAGGGCATCCGCACGATCTCCCATCAGATGGGCTGTACCGTCGTTGCCGAAGGCATCGAGACGAAAGAACAGTGGGAACTTCTGCGCAAGCTGGGCCTCGACTTCGGCCAGGGCTACCTTTTCAGCCGGCCAATGCCGATCGAAAATATGCTACTGATGCTGGAGATGGAGTCAGAGGCAAAGGTCACCACCCGCGCATGACAGGGATGGGAGGAGAACGGGTATGAGACACGTCATTTTCGCGCTCGTTTTTCTCCTCTCCGGAACGGCATATGCCGAGACGCTCAAGCTGCTGACAGAGGAATATCCTCCCTATAATTTTCACGAGAACGGTACCATCCAGGGGGCCTCCGTCGAGCAGGCAGAGCTGATGATGAAAGCGCTCGGTATCGAGTATTCCCTGGAAATACTGCCCTGGGCGCGAGCGCTGTCGATCACGGAAAACCAGCCCTGGACCTGCCTGTTCACCACCGGGCATGACGACGAGCGCGACAAACGCTTCAAATGGGTGGAACCTCTGCTGATCGATCATATGGTCATGGTGCGCAAGGCCGGTTCCGGCGTCAATCCCGCCAATATCGAGGAAGCCAAGCGCTTCACCATCGGAACGCAGCGCGAGGATTTTTCCGCCAATTTCCTCACGAAAAACAATTTCCCCAAGATCGATCTCGCCGCCGACATGGAAACAACGGTGAAGAAATTGCTGAGCGACCGCATCGATCTGATGATGACGTCAAAAAAGACGTTTGAAACCATGCGCGATCAAGGCAAGGCGCTGGAATCCGCTCTTGTCCTGGAGGGGAAACTGTACGGCTTCGCCTGCAATCTCAGCCTGCCGGATGACCTGATCGTCAAGATGCAAGCGCAGCTCGACAGGCTGATCGGCAACGGGACACAGGACCGGATAATGGTCAAATACGGGCTGCGCCCGAACCGCTAGCAGGAGAGCCCGCCGGGAAAAGTACCGCCTGTGTTGCGTGAACGGTTGACATCGGGACGCCGACGCGGTGCAAGACAGGTCTGTCCGACTGTTAGAGATATGTTCGATGCTGATTTTCGCAGGTCTTGGTAATCCCGGCGCCCAATATGCCGGCAACCGCCACAATATCGGTTTCATGGCCGTCGACGCGATCCAGCGGCGTCATAGTTTTTCGCCATGGTCGAAGAAGTTCAAGGCACTGATTTCCGAGGGCGAGATCGCCGGCGAGCGTGTTCTCCTGATGAAGCCGCAGACCTTCATGAATCTGTCGGGCGAAGCCGTCGGCGAGGCCATGCGTTTCTACAAGCTGGAGCCGAAGGATATTCTGGCGATCTACGACGAACTCGATCTCATCCAGGGCAAGGCGCGGATCAAGACGGGCGGCGGCCATGGCGGCCACAACGGCATCAAGTCGCTCGACGCCCATTGCGGCCGGGAATACCGCCGCCTGCGCCTCGGCATCGGCCATCCGGGCTCCAAGGAACAGGTGCACAACCATGTGCTCGGCGACTTCGCCAAGGCCGACCGCGTCTGGCTGGAACCGCTGCTGGATGCGCTTGCCGACAATGCCGACATGCTGGTGAAGGCTGAGGATTCGCAGCTCCTGAACAAGCTGACGCTTGCGACGGGCGGCAAACCGGAGCCCGAGCCTGCGCCTGCCAAACCCGCCGGCAAATCCCATATCCGCCAGGCCCGCAACAGCGCCCAGCCCAAAATCCTGCCGACGACCGGACCGATGGCCGACATGCTGAAGAAGCTGTTCGGCAACAAGGGCGAATAGGCCGGTGCTACAGACCCGAAACCCAAAGTACATGGGGGCCCAGTTTGAGTTTGTTAAGTACGCCACATTGGCGTGAATCCTTTGGCCTAATCAAATGCCCCTGTAAATTAGCGGCAGATGAGTTTCTCTTGTGGCAGAATGACATTCTACGTGACTTTAGTTTCAAGCTTGACCTGCAGAGACGTGAGGAAAGCATCAATGCCGCGCTGAGTGCATTACTGCCTCTGACATCTCCCGTATCGACGAAATATCTCTTCTGGCCAATCGATGAAAACTGGACGCTGTATTTCGACAATGGTGTCGACGGAACGGATGCAGCACCACCCCAGGTATTGTCTTCAAGGCTGAGAACAGACGCAATTCGCGTGGTCATGAGCGATCAACTCACCGATCCTTCAACCAGACAGGTCACCTCTTTCGGTGCAACAATTTTGGAATATTACTGCGAAGGCAACAATCGACGAACTGTTTACGCCTCAAACGACGGAGGCTCGTGGAAATTTGGACAATACGGCGAGCCTTTTGGATTTGAGAATAGAGACGATTATACGTCAAAATCAAAGAAGGACCGCTTCACTCACAGCCTTCTTTTGAAATACTTGAATGAATTGGGTGTTTCGCTAGACACTGGCGTTTCTCTTCCCAAGGCAAAGGGTGTCGGATACCTCTTGACGAAACACGGGAAAATGCCCGTCACATACAGAGAGCACGACTTTTGAGATTGTATCCACTCGTGCATGCGAGCTGGAGAGAACAACCGCCTATTCCTCCGGTTCCGTGGTGAACATCAGCGGAAAACCCGCCTCCCTGCCGAGATCGGTCGCCTCCTTGGCCTTGCTCTCGGCAATGTCCTTCGCGCAGACGACGATGACGCAAACCCCGAGCTTGTGGGCGGTCATCATCATCCGGTAGCCGGTCTCCTCGCTCATGCGGAAGACGGCCTTCAGCACCATGATGACGAACGCGCGCGGCGTATAATCGTCATTGATGAGAATGACCTTGTAGAGCTTCGGCCGCTCCAGCTTCGGCTTGGTCTTCGTTTTCGGCTTGAGAGTGGTGTCGTTTTCGCTCATCGGAATTTCCTCTCGTGAAACAAAGAGGCTGGCGGCGGATGACGTCTGTCTCCCTCATATTCGCACCGCGCAGCCCGACGTTCAAGATGCGGCGGCTGTGACATCGAAGACACGGCCGGCCGTCAAGTCGCCGAAGCACGCCGGCGGATGATTGTATCCCGCGCGATTTCGCGTATACGGCGCTTCAGATTTTATCGAGACAGGGAGCCGACAATGACCGACATCATTTCAGCACGCCCCTCAAGGGCACAGGCCTAGTCAGCGTAGACACGCTGCCGAGGGCTAAAGAGCCGGCCGCGTGGCCGGACGATTTACCCTGTCTTCGGAAGATATCCATGGGCAATTTTATAGGGGACTCCGGTCCCGATACCACGCCGTGCGGCAAACCCGCCGCCGTGGCGCATTACTTTACCGAAAAATCCTGGATCGAGGGATCCGCCCTGCAACAACTCGCCGACATGGCGCAGATGCCGGGCATGCTGTCGATCGCCGGATTTCCGGACCTTCATCCGGGAAAATACGGCCCCGTCGGCATGGCGGCGCTGTCAACACGTCTCTACCCGCAGCTGATCGGCACCGATATCGGCTGCGGCATGGGCCTCTTCGAGCTCGACTTGCCGCTGCGCAAGTTCAAAATTGAAAAGGCCGCGGAGGCGCTGCGTCAGCTTGAGACGCCGGCCTTCGGCCAGATGAACAGCGAGGCAATGGACAACGCCCGCTCGCTGGTTGCAAAGGCCGATACCCTTGGCACGATCGGCGGCGGCAACCACTTCTGCGAAATCCAGGCGGTGGACGAACTGCTGTGCCCGGAAGCATCCGTGCATCTGGACAGGCAGAAAACCTATCTGCTGGTTCATTCCGGATCACGCAACCTCGGTGCCAGTGTCTTTGCCGAAACGCTTGCCGGAAACGCCTCGCTTGACGAGGGGCTCGATCCGGCATCGGATGCGGGCATTGCCTGGCTCACGCGGCACGATCTCTGCGTCGATTGGGCAGCGCTCAACCGGCAGATCATTGCCGAGCGGGCGGCCGCGGTGCTTCGCACCGAGGTCCGGCTGATCGCCGACGTGCCGCACAATCTCGTGCGCGCAGCGGCGCACGGCCATGTCCACTACAAGGGCGCCGCAGCGGTGACGGCTGGCGGCATCGCCCCCATCGCCGGTTCGCGGGCAAGCCTGAGCTATGTGGTCGAGCCGCTGGCCGGCGCTGCGATCTCGCATTGGGCGATCTCCCACGGCGCAGGCCGCAAATACGATCGCCGCAACATGCATGGCCGCACCGGCAACACCCGCAGCGAGCGCGAAGGCTTGCTGCGCAACGCCTGGGGCGGCGTGGCCATCTGCGACGACCGCCGGCTTGCGGTCGAAGAAGCGGCAGGCGCTTACAAGAACGCAGCCCAGGTGGTCGAGGATCTGGCGGGCCATGGCCTCGTCCGGCCGCTGGCTGCGATGAAGCCGCTCGTCACCTACAAGAAGGTCGATATCGATCACGACGAGGCCAAGCGGGACAAGGGACGCGAACGCCGCCAGGAACGGAGACAGAAACGTGGTTGACATCCATCTCCTCGTGACCGCCGGCAATGGCCCGGTCGAATGCCGCATCGCGCTCTCCGCGCTGCTTTCCATCCTCGAAAAGGAGGCGAAAGCGCACGGCTGCATCTTTGAGGCAACGGCCGCGCGGGCACCGGACACCCATGGTCCGGCATCCGCCATCGTCACCATCAGCGGCAATGGCGCAATGATGCTCGCCAACGGCTATTGCGGCACCATCCGGTTCGTTTTCAAGAGTACGGTGCGGCCGCATCACAAGCGGCAGAACTGGTTCGTCGGCGTTCGCACCATCGAGCTTGCAGGCGATGCTGCGGATGCCACAGCGATCAATCCGCAGGATATCCGCTTCGAAACGCTGCGAGCCGGCGGCCCTGGCGGACAGCACCAGAACACGACGGACAGCGCCGTGCGGGCGACCCACATACCGAGCGGCATCACCGTCATCTGCCGCGACGAGCGCTCGCAGCACCGCAACAAGGCGACGGCAATCCGCCGTCTTCAAGCCGCGCTGCAGCTGCTGGCGGAGCGGGATGCGCGCAACGCCCGGACCGCGCTTTTCCTTGCCAACAAGGACCTGGAACGCGGCAACGAGGTCAAGGTGTTCCGCCTGTGAAAATGGCGCGCCCGGCAGCACCGGGCGCGCTTTTATCCCGGCTTTGGCGGCCCAAACCGGAAAATGCGACCGCTGCGGAACGGCAAGGCTTGACCATATCAAGCCCTTCCCCCATAGGCAGGGCAAAGTTTTTCAAGATATGGACAAGGTGCCATGGGTTTCAAATGCGGTATCGTCGGACTGCCGAATGTCGGCAAGTCCACTCTCTTCAACGCGCTGACCAAGACGGCGCAGGCGCAGGCCGCGAACTATCCGTTCTGCACCATCGAGCCGAACACCGGCGAAGTGGCCGTACCCGATCCGCGCATGCGCAAGCTGGCCGATATCGCCAAGTCGAAGGAGCTGATCCCGACCCGCATCTCCTTCGTCGACATCGCCGGCCTGGTGCGCGGCGCATCGAAGGGTGAAGGCCTCGGCAACAAGTTCCTCGCCAATATCCGCGAAGTCGATGCCACTGTGCACGTGCTGCGCTGCTTCGAGGACGACGACATCACCCATGTCGAAGGCCGCATCAATCCGGTCGGCGATGCCGAAACGATCGAGACCGAGCTGATGCTCGCCGATCTGGAAAGCCTTGAGCGCCGCACCGAACAGACCCGCAAGCGCGCCGCTTCCAAGGACAAGGAATCCGTCAGCCTGCTGCCGGTCATGGACGCAGCCCTCAAGCTGCTTCAGGACGGCAAGCCGGTGCGCACGCTGCTGCCGACGCTGGATGCCGAGGAAAAGCTGATCCTGCAGGGCCTCAATCTTCTGACCGCCCATCCGGTCCTCTACGTCTGCAACGTCGCCGAGGGCGATGCCGTTTCCGGCAATGCCCACACCAAGGCCGTCGAGGCGATGGCCAAGGCGCAAGGCGCCGAAACGGTCGTGATTTCGGCTGCAATCGAATCCGAAGTCGCCCAGCTGCCGGAAGAAGAAGCCAAGGAATTCCTCGAAGCGCTCGGCCTGCATGAAGCCGGTCTCGACCAGTTGATCCGAGCCGGTTACAGGCTGCTTGACCTCATCACCTATTTCACCGTCGGCCCCAAGGAAACGCGGGCCTGGACCATTCCGCGCGGCACCAAGGCGCCCGGTGCTGCCGGCGTCATCCACACCGATTTCGAACGCGGCTTCATCCGCGCCTTCACCATCGCCTATGACGATTACATCGCCTTCGGCGGCGAAACCGGCGCCAAGGAAGCCGGCAAGGCACGCGACGAAGGCAAGGAATATGTCGTCCAGGACGGCGACGTGATCCACTTCCGCTTCAACACGTAAGACCGGCACCGGCCGTCGCAAACCGGCCAGCCGAACCGCAAGACACAAGATATCGGGACGCCGCTCGTTGACATCGACGAGCGGCGTTTTTCGTGAGTATCCACCATTCCCTCCATGACAGCGCTTGTCCTTCGGGCAATGAACGGTATGGTTGCCCGCAGCCGTCCTGCGGCCCTATTGAGGAGTTTTCGATGCGTTTGCTTTCCGCCCTTCTGCTTTCAACCGCCCTCGTCACGCAATCGGTACAGGCAGCTGACATCAGCCATCAGGGCGCACAGCAACTCGAACAGAAGTTCACGTCCTACCTGCCCGGCGAGCTGGCGAAATCGGGCCTGATCAAGGTCCGCCCCGGCACCGAGGACTATGAAGTCACCTTCGACCCGACCGTTCTGCTGAAGGATATCGACCCGAAAACCTTCAGCATTTCCGGCCTGAAGCCTTTTCTGTCGTTGATCCGGCCGATGGAGGATGGTTTCTGGCACTTCGCCCAGACGGCGGATCTGGACGTCAAGGGGCAGTTCACCACCGGAGCCGAAAAGACGGATTTCACTTACAAGATCGATGCCATGCGCTCCGAAGGCATTGTCGATCCCGACCTGCTCTATTTCAAATCCATGGACATGACGGCCGACGGCATCACCGTGACGTCGAAATCGCCGCAGCAATCCCTTGAGGCCCGCTTCGGTTCGATGACATCGACCCTCAATACCAAGAAGGCGACGCCGGAGACCGTCGATATCCGATCCAACATGGCGATGAACGGATTTACCGAAACCGTCATCGATCCCACCAAGGTGCAGGTCGACATTTCCGCCGACAACGTGACGGCGGATGTCGCGTTCAACGGCCTTGCCTATCGCCCACTGCAGGACATCGTCTTCTTTCTCGTGGATGCCGTGAAAAGGAAAACGCTGCTTCCAACGGAGCAGGTCCGCCTCAAGGCACTGGTTCGCGCCAATCTGCCGATGTTCGAAACGCTGCTGGAATCGGTCGAAGTCGCAAACCTCAAGGTGGGCACACCCACCGGAACGTTTGGCGCCGAAACCCTGCGCTACACGATCAATACCAACGGCCTGAAGGATAACGCCAGCTTCGGCATCGGCATCGCCTTCGACAAACCGTCCGTCCCGCCCGGCACCGTGCCGGATGCGTTTAAGGCGGCGCTGCCGGACACCGTCAGCACCCATATTTCGCTGGAAAACCTCAACCTCGCCAGCGGCATCACCTATTTCATCGATCATGCCGATTTCAACGCGGACAAGACGCTGACCGATGCCCAGGCGGCGGAGGCCGGCCGCCTCTTCCTGCCGGGTGGCGCTCTGACGATCAAATATAACGACGTCTCGGCGCGATCCTCCGTCTACGACTTCAGCCTCTCGGGCACGACCATCGTCTATCCCGAACAGCCGGGCCGGCAGAACACCGACCTGACCCTTTACGCAAAGGATTTCGACAAGACGATTTCCTATCTGCAGGAGAATGCCGCGACCGTGCCGCAGTTCGGCCAGGCAGCCTTCATGCTGCTGATGATCAAGGGGTTTGCCAAGCAGACGCCCGATGGCCGCCAGATGTGGAACATCGCCGTCGATGAGAACAAGAAGGTGAAGATCAACGGTCAGGACCTGCCCTTCTAGCCATCGGTTGACGGCGAACAACGGCAGCGTTGCAGCCTGCTGTCATTTGCAGCCACAAACCCGAGTGCTAGAACATCCCCGTTGGAGGACATGGACATGCTTCATTTCGAAGATTTTCCGGCCGGCAGGCGGTTCGAGTTCAAGCCGGTGACGGTGACGGCGGAAGACGTCGTCGCCTTCGCCTCGGAATTCGATCCGCAGCCGATGCACCTGTCACAAGACGGCGGCAAAGCCAGCATTCTCGGCGGACTGGCAGCATCGGGCTGGCATACCAGCGCCATGATGATGCGCATGCTCTGCGACAGCTATATCCACGAAACGGCCTCGGAAGGCTCCCCCGGCGTCGACAGCATGGAGTGGAAGAAGGCGGTTCTGGCCGGCGATACGCTTTCGGGCGCCTGCACGGTCATCGAGGCACGCGTCTCCCGCTCGAGGCCCGAGATCGGTATCGTGCGGCTGCGGGCCACCGTCCTCAACCAGCGGGGAGAAACCGTGGCGGTCTGCGACTACGCCAACATGATCCGCTGCCAGCCGAAGGAAGTGCAGGCATGAAACTGGCGGACCTTCACCCCGAGGGCACACGGAAGAGCATCGGCACGGTTACCTTCACGGCCGATGACATCATTCATTTTGCCGAAAAATTCGATCCGCAACCGTTTCACCTCGATGCCGAGGCTGCCAGGCGATCGCTGTTCGGCGGGCTCTGCGCGTCGGGCTGGCATACCTGCGCCGGCTGGATGAAATGCTTCGTGCCCTATTGGATGGGCGAGGTGAAGCGGCTGGCGGCGGAGGGCATCGTTGCCCCGAATCTTGGCCCCTCGCCCGGCTTTCGCGACATGCGCTGGCTGCGCCCGGTCTTTGCCGGCGACACTATCGCCTATTTCGTCACCTTCGTCGCGGCCAAGGATCTGGAATCGCGGCCGGGCTGGCGGATCAACACCATCCTGTGCGAAGGCGAAAACCAGGATGGCCAGCCGGTCATCCGGTTCGAGAGCAAGGTGATCGAGTTTACCTGACGGGGTCTCAGTGGCCGTCGAATTCGATCAGCGTCAGCACCTTGACGCCCAGCGCCTCGATCTTCTTGCGGCCGCCCAGTTCCGGCAGATCGATGATGAAGCAGGCAGCAACGATGTCGGCGCCCATCTGCTGCAGGAGCTTGGTCGCGCCTTCGGCCGTGCCGCCCGTGGCAATGAGGTCGTCGACCAGAATGACCTTCTCGCCCGGCTTGATGGCGTCGCGGTGCATCTCCATCTCGTCGACGCCATATTCCAGGCTATAGGCGATCCGCACCGTGTCGTGCGGCAGCTTGCCCTTCTTGCGGATCGGCACGAAGCCGGCCGACATCTGATGCGCCATCGCGCCGCCCATGATGAAGCCCCGCGCTTCGACACCGGCCACCTTGTCGATCTTGGTACCGGCAAAGGGATGGACGAGCTCATCGATTGCACGGCGGAAGGCGCGCGGATTGCCGAGCAGCGTGGTGATGTCGCGGAACATGATGCCGGGCTTCGGATAATCCGCAATATTGCGGATCGAGGCAATCAGTTCCTGCTGGAGAGAAGAGCTCATGATGGTCGGCATGCCTTTGCGGTCGTCTCAGGGAGACGAAGCCATAGCATCAAAGCCGTGCTTTTCTATAGTGGATTCTTGACGGCGGCGTGCCGTTTGCCGCCGCGATAACCGGCATTTCGCAGGCAGTTGTGGAGCAGGACCGGATTGTCTTGCCCTGCTCCAATGCCGGCCACGCTCTACTGAGCGGTATCGCTAACCTTCAGTTTTTCCTGCACCTTCTTGGCGACATCCGGATCGGTCTGCGCCGCGGTGATGATGGTCTTGTATTCGTCCAGCGACATGCCGGGCGACTTTTCGACCGCGTTGATCATCTGCTTGTTGGCTTCGTTCTGAAGCTTCTGCTTGTTTGCGGCGTCCTTTTCGGCGCCGATCTTGGCGGCGTAGTCCTGGCGCACCTTGTCGACCTGCAGATAGGCGACGGCAAAGGCTTCGATCTTCTGATCGCTGATGGCTGCGGGTGCCGTCCCCTGCATCGGCTGCGCGGCTTGTGGTTCGGCAGCCCCTTGGGCAAAAGCCGGTGAGTTGATGACGATCAGGCTGAGCGCGGCAGCGGTCAGAGCTGCGACGGGCATGTGGCGAATGGTCATATGCGTGTCCTTCCTTAAGTCAGTCTCAAGACGGTTTGCACCGCCTTTCCGGTGGGAATAATCCCGCTGCCAAACTTCAGGATGGATCGGGCGACAATGTGGCCCTGAGAAGGAAGCTTCAAGGTCATGTCGCGATCACGCCGCGGCCGGCCGCCCGTTTTCAAGCCGGAAGCACCCTCAAAAACGTGAAGACGTTTCTCGTGGCCCGGGGAACCATCCGCGCCTTTTTCGGTTATACTGGACGCCTTCCCCCACCGGAAACCACCGTTCGGGCGGAATGGACAAACACGCAAGGAGGAGCATCATGCGATTGTTTGAATGCGGGTCCCTCGTACCCGGTTGCGACTGGCACACCCGCGCCGACAGCGACGCCGAAGTCGTGCGCCGCGCCGTCGAGCATCTGCGTCAGTCCCACGGCGAAACGCTGATCCGCGAAAACATGGTCGACAACATCAAGGCGCGGATCGTCGAGGAAA
The DNA here is from genome assembly GCF_001687365.1 of Pararhizobium polonicum. Taxonomy (GTDB): domain Bacteria; phylum Pseudomonadota; class Alphaproteobacteria; order Rhizobiales; family Rhizobiaceae; genus Pararhizobium; species Pararhizobium polonicum. The sequence continues at coordinate 109,786 of NZ_LGLV01000015.1, read as the reverse complement.
CGAAAGCGGCCTGATCTTCAGATCGTCGCCTGATTTCAGACTAGCGACTGCAGCCGGGCAACCAGCGTTGCCCGGTCCGCATTGAAATTGCCATCCACCCACGTGTCCTCGAGCTGCCCGAGGATTTCGCCGACACGCGGTCCGGCGGCAATACCGGTGGCCAGAACATCGGCACCCGTCAGCGGGAAGACCGGTTTCTGCCACTTCTGCGCCCGCGTCAGCAGCCGGTGAAGCCGTGCCGTCTCCGGCAGCTGCGCCGGATCGTTCTCCGATTTTTGCCGCGACGAGGCCAGTGCAAGCCGCAGAGCAGTGCCCAGCCCGTTTGCGCCGTGCCGGTAGAGCAGCCGGTCGAACGCCGTATCGGCGATATCAGCCGGCAGACGCGGCGCGTCTGTCCATGCCGCAAATGTGGCGGCCTCAGCCTTCGACAGCCGCAGCCGCTTTGCCATCGCCTCCAGCCGCTCCGCATCCGGCGGAACAACGGCCGCCAGCCGCAGCAGCGGATCCGGCTGCCAACCGAATGTCTGCTCGGCAGTGATCAGCGCCGGGATGGCATCGATGCCCCATTTCTCGCTTTCGGGCAGAATTTCGGTGAGCACCCCGGAGGTGCGCATCCACAGCAGCGCCCGCCCCGGGTCCCTGGACGAAAGCAGCTTCTTCAGTTCCGACCACACCCTCTCGGCGGAAAGCCCCGACAGCTTTGAACGGGCCTGCGCACAGGCGCGCAAACCGTCGGCATCCGGACGGCCGGAACCGTAATAGGCAAAGAAGCGGAAGAAGCGCAGCACGCGCAGATAGTCTTCGGCAACACGCTCGGCAGCGTTGCCGATAAAGCGGATGCTGCGTTTTTCGATGTCGGCCAGACCGCCGACGAGATCGATCACGTCGCCATTCGCATCGGCATAGAGCGCGTTGATCGTCAGGTCCCGCCGCTCGGCGTCCACTTGCCAATCCGTGCCGAAGGCAACCTCGGCACGGCGACCGTCAGTCGCGACGTCGCGGCGCAGCGTCGTCACCTCGTATGGCGTGCCGTCGACGACCAGCGTCACCGTTCCATGCTCGATCCCGGTCGGCACCGATTTGATGCCGGCGGATTTGGCACGGGCGACGACCTCTTCCGGCAGCAGCGTGGTCGCCATATCGATATCGGCGACGGCAACGCCCATCAGGCTGTTGCGCACCGCGCCGCCAACGACGCGAACCTCGCCGCCATCGGCATTCAACAGATCGAAGACGCGACGCAACGCAGGCGCCGAAAACCAGGCCTCGGTGGCAACGGAAGTCATGCGTAAAGCCTTTCATACAACATGCGGACAATGCCCGCGGTAATGCCCCAGATGTTCCGCTCGCCATAGGGCATGCTGTAAAAATGCCGCTCGGCCCCCTGCCATGTCGCCTGACCGAGACCGTGATTGCCGGGATTCATCAGGAACGACAGCGGCACGTCAAAGACGGCGGCCACCTCGTCGGGGTTGGGTATCAGGTCGTATCCCGGCTGTACCACGGCCAAAATCGGCGTGATGCGGAACCCGGACATCGCCATGTAGTGGGGCAGCCGGCCAACTGTCTCGACGAAACGCCGGTCGAGGCCGATTTCCTCTTCCGCTTCGCGCAGGGCCGCGCGTTCCGGCGTATCGTCTTCCGGATCGATGGCACCGCCGGGAAAGGCGACTTGCCCGGAATGCTTGCGCAGTCTCACCGTCCGCTGGGTGAAGATGACGCGGGCCTCGTCGCCGTCGTCAATGACCGGAACGAGAACGGCGGCATCCTTGAGCTTCAGCGTTTCGAGATAGGGGATGGTATCGGGATTGAGGAGGAAATCGCCATGCTCGCGCCACGCCTCATCCACCGGATTGCCGGATTGCTGGCGCGCACGGCGACGGAATTCGTCGGCTGAAAACAGGAGATCCGTCATGCCGAAAGCGCTTCCAGTTCCTCGGCGGGCATGACCGGAAAGACCACGCCGCCCGAGCGGACGGCAAACATCTCGATGCCATCGATCACGACCGTTTCACCCAGCGCCACCAGATCGTACATCACGGCGCGTGAAACCAGCGCCTCCAGCCGTCCGCGCACATGCAGATAGGGCTTCAGCTCGCTGTTCTCACCATGGACGACAAAGCGAAGACCATGCTCCGGGCCCGCCTCCACGACATCGCCGACATTGGTGCGGAAGGTGATGACCGGCGTGCCGTCCTGTTCCGTCACAGTCATCTCGACGGCGACGAAAGGCGCATCGGCGATGCGGATGCCGAGTTTTTCCACAGGAGTTACGAGATAGGTCCGGCCGTCCCCGTCCTTGCGCAAAACGGTGGAAAACAGCCGCACCAGCGGCTGCCGGCCGATCGGCGTCCCCATATAGAACCAGGTGCCGTCGGCGCGGATTTCCATGTCGATATCGCCGCAAAACGGCGGATTCCAACGCTCTACGGGCGGCAAACCCCGGGTTTTCCCGTTTGTCTGCCCGGCCGCACGCGCAATCAGCGCCGCCAGGCCTGCCGCATCGCCAGTCATATCTATTTCGGCATCCGCCATCGTTCCGTCCCGTTTGGCCCTATTCTTGCGTTTTATCGAGCACCGCCTCACGAGATAGTGCGTTGCTCCCGTCTTGTCAGCCACCGGGCGGAGCATAGATTGAAAAACAGAGACGGAAAGAGCGCTTTTCGCGATTCGGCACCATTGCCGGCCACTGGAGACAGACGATGGGTGTGATGAAGACGACTGACGGCGCGATCGACGACAAGGCGATCATCGCCGCCGCTGAAAAGGCTCTGGGCGAAATCGCCGTGATCCGCAAGGAAGTCGGCAAGGTGATCTTCGGTCAGGAAAGCGTGGTCGAGCAGACACTGCTTGCCGTGCTCTCCGGCGGCCACGCGCTGCTGGTCGGCGTGCCCGGCCTTGCCAAGACCAAGCTGGTCTCGACGCTAGGCATCGTGCTCGGCCTCAATTCCAGCCGTATCCAGTTCACGCCCGACCTGATGCCGTCCGATATTCTCGGCTCCGAAGTGATGGATCAGGACGAGAACGGCCGGCGGTCGTTCCGCTTCGTGCCCGGCCCGATCTTCACCCAGCTTCTGATGGCCGACGAAATCAACCGCGCTAGCCCGCGCACCCAGTCGGCCCTGTTGCAGGCCATGCAGGAATATCACGTCACGGTGGCCGGCCAGCGCAACGACCTGCCGCAGCCTTTCCATGTGCTGGCGACCCAGAACCCGCTGGAGCAGGAAGGCACCTATCCCCTGCCCGAGGCCCAGCTCGACCGCTTCCTGATGCAGGTCGATGTCGGCTATCCCGAACTTGCCGCCGAACGGCAGATCCTGCTGGAAACCACCGGCACGCATGAATCCGAGGCACGTGGCGTTATCGATGCCGCCCAGCTCAGGGATATCCAGCACCTGATCCGACAGATGCCGGTCAGCGAAAAGGTGGTCGATGCCATCCTCTCGCTGGTGCGCTCGGCTCGCCCGGGCAACGGCAACGCGGCAACGGACAAGAACGTCGCCTGGGGCCCCGGCCCGCGTGCCGGCCAGTCGCTGATGCTCTGCGCCCGCGCCCGTGCTCTCTACGACGGCAGGCTCGCACCATCCATCGATGACATCATGGCGCTGGCCGAACCGGTTCTGCAGCACCGCATGGCGCTGACATTTGCGGCACGGGCGGAAGGCATGTCGGTGCGTGACGTCATCACCGGCCTGGTCAAGCAAGCCAAGGGATAATGAATGGCCTCGATAGGGCAAATCGTCGAGCCGACACCGTCCGGAGAAGTGCTTTCCCGCGCGCAGAGCCGCGCCCGGCTGATCCCCGATTGCATGGTCGAGGCAAAACGCATTGCCAATACGGTCATCTCCGGCTGGCATGGACGCCGCAAGCGCGGCATCGGCGAGAATTTCTGGCAGTTCCGCCCCTATAGCGACGGCGAAAGCCTGTCGCGTATCGACTGGCGCCGCTCGGCCCGCGACGATCATACCTACGTGCGCGACCGCGAATGGGAAGCCGCCCATACCATCTGGCTCTGGGCCGATCTCTCGCCCTCGATGATGTACAAGTCGAAATTCGGCGCAGTCTCCAAGGAAAGCCGGGCGCTGGTGCTGATGTTGGCGCTTGCCGAAATTCTCGCCCGTTCCGGCGAACGGATCGGCTGCCCCGGCGTCATGGAACCCGTTTCGGCCCGCAATGCCGCCGAACGGCTGGCAACGGCGCTGATGCACACACCGCTGTCCGGTGGCCTGCCGCAGACGGCGATGATCCGGGGTGCGAGCGACCTCGTGCTGATCGGTGACTTCCTCGACCCGGCCGATACGATCATGGCACAGCTCGGGCCGCTTGCCCGCCGCGGCATGCGTGGCCATGTGGTCGAGATCGCCGACCCTGCCGAGGAAAGCTTCCCCTATGCCGGACGCACCGAATTCACCGATCCGGAAACAGGCGAAAAGCTGACTGCCGGCCGCGCCGAGATCGTCCGTGACGACTACCGCCGTGCCTATCTTGCCCGCCGCGACAGCCTTGGCGAAAACCTGCGCCATCTCGGCTGGACGTTCACACCGCATAGGACCGACCATCTTGCCTCCGAGGCGCTGGTGGCGGTCCACATGTATCTCTCCGGCATGCCCGGGCGCGCAACCCATGGAGGCCAGCTATGAGCTTCCTGCCGTTCATCTTCGCCAATCCGCTGATGCTCGCAGCCCTTGTCGCCCTACCGGCGATCTGGTGGCTTCTGCGCATGACGCCGCCCAAGCCGGTAACCGAAATCTTCCCGCCGCTCAGGATTCTCGCCAGCGTCCTGAAGCGCGAGGAAACGCCGTCGAAAAGCCCGTGGTGGCTGATGCTGCTGCGCATGCTGATGGCCGCCGCCATCATCCTCGCCATCGCCGATCCGGTCTTCAATCCACGCTCGAACACGCTTGCCGGCAATGGCCCGCTGGCGCTGGTCGTCGACAACAGCTGGGCAACGGCAACCGACTGGCAGCGCCGTGTCGAAACGGCGGATGCCCTGATCGGCGACGCGGAAGCCAAGGACCTTCCGGTCGCAATCGTCTTCACCGCCGACAGGGAGCACAATGCCGTGCCGGGATCGGCGACATCAGCGCACAACCGCATGGCCGCCGCCTCGCCGCAGCCGCTTCGGCCCGACCGGCAAGCAGCGATCACCGCATTGCGCACGGGCCTGAACGGAACGGCTCCGGGTACGCTGGCCTTCCTCTCGGACGGCATCGATGCCGGGGATACCAACGTGATGGCGGAACTCGCCGCCCTCTCCCCGCAAAATTTCAGGCTGATCGAGGGCGGCAACGACCAGGCCGTGGCGATCACCAACTCCGCCAATGATGCCGAATCCATGGTGGTCAGCGCCAGCCGGCTCGATACCGCCACGGCGCGGACGTTGCCGATTACCGCCTATGACACGCGCGGGCGGGCAATCGCCAATGGCTCCGTCGCCTTTGCAGCCGGCGAAGGGCTGGCCAGGGGAACGCTCGCCGCCCCCTTCGAACTGCGCAACGATTTTGCCCGCGTCGCCATCGATGGTGCAGCCACGGCCGGCGGCACCTTCCTGCTCGATGACGGCTTCCGCCGCCGCCGCGTGGCGCTTTTGAGCGGTGAAGCCCGCGACCAGTCGCAGCCGCTGCTGTCGCCGCTCTATTACATCAACCGGGCCTTGGCGCCCTATGCCGACCTGATCCAGCCGAACGAGGCCGATCTGGCTGTGTCGATCCCCGAGCTGCTGGCGCAGAAGCCATCCATGCTGATCATGGCCGATATCGGCCGCCTGCCGGAAGAGACCTATGCGCCGGTGACCCAATGGATCGAAAACGGCGGCACGCTGATCCGCTTTGCCGGGCCGCGCCTGGCCGCCGCCCCTGCCGACGATCCACTCGTGCCAGTCACCCTGCGCCAAGGCGAACGCGCGCTGGGCGGCGCCCTCTCCTGGTCGGAGCCGCAACCGCTGGCCGACTATCCGGCACTCAGCCCCTTTGCCGGCATGCCACGCCCCAAAGACATCCTCGTCAAACGGCAGGTTCTCGCCGAACCGACGGCCGACCTCTCGTCGCGCACCTGGGCAAGCCTTGCCGACGGCACGCCGCTGGTGACGACGAAGACGCAGGGCGCAGGGCGCATCATCCTCTTCCATGTCAGCGCCGAGGCAACCTGGTCGAACTTGCCGATATCAGGCGATTTCGTCGAGATGCTGCGCCGGAGCGTGCAATTGTCGCGCAGCGGCGGCGTAGCAAGCGAAGGAGCGGCAGCGGGCCAGACATTGGCGCCCTACCGCTTGCTGAATGCCAATGGTGTTTTGATCAGCGAAACCGGCAGGGCCCGGCCGCTGGAAATCACGGCCGGCGCAACGCCGGTTTCCAGCGCCGAAAACCCGCCCGGCCTCTATGGTTCGGAAGAAGGATTTACCGCCCTGAACCTCCTGACTACCGACACGCAATTGAAGCCGATCGATGCGACCGGCCTGCCGATCGCCTATTCCACCGAGCCGCTGATCGGTGCGGAAGCCTGGTCGCTGAAACCATCGCTGTTTGCCGCAGCACTCATCCTGCTTTTGCTCGATTCCGCTGTCGTCCTATTCATGGGCGGCGCCTTTGCCCGGCTGAGAATGCCGGCCGCCGCCATGATCGTTCTGGCGCTGGCAGCGGGCGCTCTGGTCATGACACCCGGCTCTTCGCTTGCCGACGACAGCCGGCCCGGCGACGACCTGATCCTGCGGCAGCTGGACAAGACCCATCTTGCCTATGTCATCACCGGCGAAGCCGATGTCGACCGCCTGTCCGAGCGCGGCCTTGCCGGTCTCACCGAGTTCCTGACCTATCGCACCACGCTCGAACCCGGCCCGCCGATCGGCCTCGACATCGCCTCGGACGAGCTGTCCTTCTATTCGCTGATCTACTGGCCGGTGTCGGCCAATGCACCGATGCCGAGCCCGGCAGCGATCAGCCGGATCGACGCCTATATGCGCGCCGGCGGTACGGTGCTGTTCGACACGCGCGACCAGTTTTCCTCGCTTGGCACCAGCGCCGGCACCAGCCCGAATGCGGAGCGGCTGCAGGCAATCCTCGCCGATCTCGATATTCCGCCGCTGGAACCGGTTCCGGCCGACAATGTGCTGACCAAATCCTTCTACCTGCTGTCGAATTTCCCGGGGCGCTACAATGGCAGCCCTCTGTGGATCGAAGCGCAACCGGACAATGGCTCGCAGCCGACTGGCAGGCCTGCCCGCTCGGGCGACGGCGTTTCGCCGATCATGATCACCGGCAACGATTTTGCCGGCGCCTGGGCGATCGACAGCAACGGCCTGCCGCTGCTCCCGACCGTGCCGCCGGACGAGCAGCAGCGCGAACTCGCCTTCCGCTCCGGCGTCAACATCATGATGTATATGCTGACCGGCAACTACAAGGCCGACCAGGTGCATATCCCGGCTCTGCTCGAACGGCTTGGCCAGTGAGGGCGCGACCATGACACTCGATTTCCAGCCGCTGCTGCCCTGGCCCTTCATTGCAGCGCTTGCATTTGCGGCAGTCCTTCTGTCGGCGCTCGGTTTCTGGCGCGGCGTGCGCGGCGCGGCCTTCCGCACGGCGGCGCTGGCAGCCCTGTGCCTTGCGGTCGCCAACCCGGTGTTCTTCCAGGAAGAGCGCGAGCCGCTATCCACCATCGTCGGCGTCGTCGTCGACCGCAGCCAGAGCCAGGACAATGCCGGCCGGCGCGCCATGACCGACGCGGCACTGGCAACACTGAAGCAGCGTCTGGCCAAATTCCCGCAGATCGAGACGCGTATCGTCGAGGCGGCCGATGACGAGGACACGGAGACCCCGTCGACCAAGCTGTTCACCGCGCTTCAGACGGCGCTGGCCGATGTGCCGCCTGCCCGTGTCGGCGGCGCGATCTTCATCACCGACGGCCAGATCCACGACGTTCCCGATATCAACCAGCCGCTCGGTTTCGATGCGCCAATCCACGGCCTGATCACCGGCAAGCCGGACGAGTTCGACCGCCGCATCGAGATCGTCAGCGGCCCGCGCTTCGGCATCGTCGGCGAGGAGCAGAAGGTGACCTTCCGCATCGTCGATGACGGCACGGCACCCGGCGGCACGGCGGAAGTTACCATCAGCCTCAACGGCAACCGGATCGCCACGGAAATGGCCGAACCGGGCACAGACGTGCCCTTCGCCTTCACTGTCCCGCGCGGCGGCAACAACATCCTCGAATTCGACGTCGCCGCCGTTCCCGGCGAAGTGACGGAGGCCAACAACCGCGCCGTCCACGTCATCGACGGTATCCGCGAAAACCTGCGTGTCCTTCTGGTCTCAGGCGAGCCGCATGCCGGCGAACGGGCCTGGCGCAACCTCTTGAAATCCGACGCCGCCGTCGATCTCGTGCATTTCACCATTCTGCGTCCGCCGGAAAAGCAGGACGGCACGCCGATCAACGAACTGTCGCTGATCGCCTTCCCGACCCGTGAACTGTTTGTCGAGAAGATCAAGGAATTCGACCTGATCATCTTCGACCGCTACCAGCATCGCGGCGTGCTGCCGATCCTCTACTATGACAACATCGCCCAATATGTCGAAAACGGCGGCGCGCTTCTGATCGCAGCCGGCCCCGAACATGCCGGCGACGATTCGATAGCAACCACGCCGCTCTCCGCTGTCCTGCCCGCCAGCCCGACCGGTTTCATGAACGAAAAGGCCTTCTATCCGCGCCTGTCGGACGAGGGAAAGAAGCATCCGGTCACCCGCGGCCTCGAAGGCGCCGACAGCGAGCCGCCCCATTGGGGCCGCTGGTTCCGCACGGTAGATGTCAACAAGCCGCTCGGCCAGACGGTGATGCAGGCCGCCGACGGCAAGCCGCTCTTGGTGCTGAACCGCGTCGGCAAGGGCCGCGTCGCCATGCTGCTGTCCGATCAGGGCTGGCTCTGGGCGCGCGGCTTTGAAGGTGGCGGCCCGAGCGTTTCCCTCTACCGGCGCACGGCCCACTGGCTGATGCAGGAACCGGCGCTCGAGGAAGAGGCCCTGACCGCGCATGCCAGCGGCCGCACGCTCGAAATCGCCAGGCAAACGATTGAAGGTGATCCGGGCGCGGCCATGCTGACATACCCTTCCGGCAAAACCGAGGAGATTGCCCTCAAGGAAGGCGAGCCCGGTCTCTACAAGGCCAGTGTGAGAACCGCCGAAACCGGGCTTTTCGAGGTCACCAATGGTGAACTCAACACGCTGGTGCATGTCGGCAGCGTCGATGCGCCCGAGTTCAAGGCAACGATCTCGACCACGCAGACGCTTGCGCCCTGGGCAGAAAAGACCAAGGGGCTGGTGCAGCGCCTGGCCGATGCCAACGGTCCGGTGGACCTGCCGCCGATCCTGCCGGTGCGCGGCACCGTGCGCGTCGCCGACGATCAGCGCATGTCGCTGCGCATGACCGACGAAACGGTGCTGAAGGGCATCAATTCGCTGTCGCTGTTTGCCGGCTTCCTCGGGTTGGCGGCCCTGCTGTTCGTGCTTTCGGCGACCTGGCATCGCGAGGGGCGGTAATTTTATTTGCGTCGGCGGTTGTCGAGACGCTTTATCGAGTTCTATCCGTCGCAGGAACGCACCACTACCGGTTTACCGATCGTAAGTATTGCCCCGTATCCAGCCTGGCGGCCACCCTCTTACCTTGTTACCAGTGGAAGATTCGCTTTTGGCCTAAGCAGTCATGCGGCGGTTGCACCGCTCACCCCTAAAGCTAATGCCGTCTCCGACTGCCAGATTCGCAGTTTTCTCTCTGCGACTGCGCGGTCAGTTCGAAGCATCTCTATCAGACCATCGATGCGTGTCGCCTGTTCATTTTGCCAAGCAATTCTGCGATCAAGACCAGTTATTTCCTGAAGTTGAGACAATGCTTTCGTCGGATCGCCCGCCAAAATTCTGCATAACGCAGCAGCTTCCTGAACATGTGAATTGCTTGACCGCATTGCTTCTGCGGTCTTTGCTGCTCCTTCAACTGTCGCAACGCTTTCCAAAAAAGGCGCCGCGTTTACCAGTATAGCTTTCGAGATATCAGCTACCAAGTTTGAACGGTCAGAATACCATCCGTCGTAACCATTGACATCACGCAGACGGAAGCCAAGCGTGAAATGTACGTGTTTCGCAGGGATACAGAGCGGCTGAAAGAATACGTGCATGTGGAAAGATGTTTTACTGTGGCTGGAGCTGTCGAAACCAATGCCCCGCAGGACGTGACCGATTGGCTCCGCGAAAATTAGTGAACCCTTGACACGATAACCGGGGAGACAATCCAGCAGGTTTCGCCCCAACGCAGCGAAATCATTCATTTTCATAAAGAAACCTCGTCTCCCAGTTTTGGACCAAGATAGGAGAGAGACAGCCTGGAAAGCAATGCTGCTTCGAACTGTGAGTTAGATAATAACCGCTGTTGGCGCAAAGCAGTCCCAACCTGATAGGAAAGGGCGAGGGGTTAAGCTTCGCTTAGAGCGCAGTCTCCTACATCATCCCGCCTACAACCTTTTCCGGATCGGATCGAATTCCGGTCCCGGTTTACGCTTGATCGGATCGGGCTTGCCCGCATCTATGGCGTCCCAATAGCTCCAGTGCACCTTCTTCGTGCCGAGCTCGTAGTCCATGCCATCCCAGCTGTCCTCACGGAAACTGTAGAAGGCCCAGTGCAACTTGCTGTCGTCGAGCGCGGTCAGCACATCCTCGAGATAGGCCTTGCAGCCCTCCCAGCGGCGCATGCAGCCGAATTCGCCGGCGACCATGCGGTTGCGCGGCACGTTGTGGCTGTCGGCCCATTCCACCGGCTGTTTCAGATAGGCGGCAATCCGTTCACGGTTCCAGGTTTCCTCACCGTCGCCGAATGGAACCTTGCCCGGATAGGCGTAGGGCTTTTCCCGCTTCATGTTCGGCGCGCTGGTGGCCGCATAGGGCTCGTACATATGGAAGCTGTAGAGCACCTTGTCGTCGGTGAGCGGTTTCGGCCAATAACTGAAAGCATCGGCGGCGGCATACCAGCCGGCATCCGCCATGATCGGTGTCGCGGGATCGACCTCGCGAATGGCCTTGATGACCGTCTCGTAGAAGGCCGGCAGGTCGCGCGCCGTTCCCGCCTGCCCGGCGTACCAGGCGCTTAGCGCATCGGCACTTGCGTGCTCGGCAACGCCGTTGCTCTTCTCCGGCGCCGGTTCGTTGATGATGTTGTAGGCGGCGACACCCGGATGATCCTTGAGGGCCGCGGCGAGATCCTTCCAGAAGGTGGCAGCCTGCGGCCACCAGGCCTTGTCCTGCCAAAGACGGCCATCGAACGTGTTACCGTTGTTCTGCGCCCAGCGCATGCCCGGCAGCGACAGCGGCGTGATCACGATCTTGAGCCCGGCCTTGTCGGCACGATCCAGTGCCGCCTTCAGTGTCGCGAGGTCCTGTGCCGGGATGCCCTCATACTTGTCCGCATCGCCGATCAGGAAATCGCGTTTTGCCGGTTTCCACTTGTCGTAGGAAAGACGCACCCAGCTGGCCCCATAGGCCTTCAATGCGTCGAAATAGGCCTGATCCGGCGGCAGCCGGTTAAAGCTGTTACCGCCATGCTGCGGCGCGTCCCAGAAATGGATGAGATCGGCGGCGGGCACCTGTGTGGCGGTAAGAAGCGTGGCAAGAAGGGCCGGCAGGAAACGCATTCAGAATATCCCGGTTTCGATGCTCGGGATATTCGCAGCCACTGTGGCAGAATTGGGAAGCCGGCACCGTTATCCGATGCAACGTCCCCGCAACCTTACTGCTCACGCCAGCGGATCTCGCCCTTCAGCCCCGCATGCACGTCTTCGCCCATCGGCACGATGAGAACACGGTTGGGGTCCACCGGCCCCGGAAAGGTCAGCGCGCCATAGGCGACCTTCTCGAAGCCCAGCGGCTGGTAATAGGGCGGGTCGCCGACCAGGATGACGCCCTGAGACCCTTTTCTGCGCGCAGCCTCGACGGCGATGCGCACCAGTTCCCGGCCGATGCCGCGATTCTTGTGCGACGGGCGCACGGCGAGCGGGCCGAGCAGGTGCCCCTTGATCGAGCCGGCGAGAACAGGCGTCATTCGCACCGAGGCGATAGTTTCGCCGTCATCGGCGCAGACGAAGGACAGCGAAAGATCATGCGGCCCCTGCTCGCGGATGCGTGCGGCGGCACGGGCGAACCGGCCGGGGCCGAACGCTTCTTCATTGATGATTTCGATGGCTGCGTCGTGGGAGGCGTCTTCGGTCAGATAGACGAGATCGTGCTTTTTCATGAACATCGGGAAACCGGGCATACGAGACGGAAAAAAGGTGATGGCTTCGCCCTCAAGGCGTTCTCAGCATCAGCGTCGTCGTGGGCTTCCCGGGAAAAACATCGAATGTATCCGTTGGCATGAAAAATTCTGAGAGGCCGGATAGCAGAAAAAGACCCGATGTCAAAGCCCAAAACGCACTGTTCAATATTTGCGGGCTATATACGCCGGTTTCATACACTATCTAGGAGGAACACATTCACGGGCAGGCGGCACTACCGCCGCAGGAGATCGACGATGGGCATGCTGGTTGACGGCGTCTGGCAGGACGTCTGGTACGACACGAAGGAAACCAAGGGCCACTTCAAACGTGCCGCCGCGCAGTTCCGCAACTGGATCACCACTGACGGTTCGGCAGGCCCGACCGGCGAAGGCGGCTTCAAGGCCGAGGCCGGACGCTATCATCTCTATGTGTCGCTCGCCTGTCCCTGGGCGCACCGCACGCTGATCTTCCGCAAGCTGAAAAAGCTCGAAGACCTGATCACCGTCTCGATCGTCGATCCACTGATGCTGTCGAAGGGTTGGGAATTCAAGAACGAGATCGGCGGCACCGTCGATCATCTGTTCGGCTCGGACGCGCTCTGGCAGGTCTATGTGAAGGCCGACCCACATTATTCCGGCCGCGTCACCGTGCCCGTGCTCTGGGACAAGAAACAGGGCAAGATGGTCTCGAACGAATCCTCGGAAATCATCCGCATGTTCAATTCGGCCTTCGATGGATTGACGGGATCGAACGACGATTTCTATCCGCAGACGCTGCGCACCGAAATCGACGGTCTGAACGAGCGCATCTACAACGCGGTCAACAACGGCGTCTACAAAGCAGGCTTCGCCACGACACAGGAAGCCTATCAGGAAAACGTCGATGTCCTCTTCGAGGTGCTGGACGAACTGGAAGAACGCCTGTCGGCACGGCGCTACCTCACCGGCGACCGCACCACCGAAGCCGACTGGCGGCTGTTCACCACACTGGTGCGCTTCGATCCGGTCTATGTCGGACATTTCAAGTGCAATATCCGCCGCATCGCCGACTACAGGAACCTGCAGGGCTACCTGCAGGACCTCTATCAGGTCGACGGTGTGGCCGGGACGGTCGATCTGCGCCACATCAAGGAGCATTATTACCGCAGCCATACGATGATCAATCCGACCGGCGTGGTGCCCGCCGGACCGGTTCTCACCCTCGACGCGCCGCATGGCCGCGAAAAGCTGGCTGCCTGAGCTACCAGAAGTCGGCTGGCGGAGTATCTCCCGAGAGTTCCGCCAGCCGCCGGTGCGTGGCGGCGGTTGTCTCCGGCGGCAGGGCGTCCAGCGCGAAAAAGCCGGTCTCGACGATCTCGAAATCCGGCGTTCTCGGCGAAACCTGCCGGATATTGCGGCAGCGGTAGAAGACAACGTGATCGCGTTTGCTGGTCAGCCGGTTGAAATAGACGTGGAAAAGCTCAGGAGCGTCGGTCAGCTCCAGATTGCCCTCTTCGCGCAATTCCTTGACCAGCGCCTGCAAGGCCGTCTCGCCTCGCTCCAGCCCGCCGCCCGGCATATGCCAGCCGGGAACATAGGAATGCCTGACGAGAAAAACCCGGCCTTCCGCGTCAAAACAGGCGGCGCGCACGCCCATCGTCATGCCTCGCGCCAAGGCAAAATAGCTGTGCATCAGGCGGGTGAGAAGCCGGGCTCTCCAGCTGCGCATTTCCGGCGGCTTTTCGCTCATGCCGGTCCGGTTCCGTCGGTCATCGTCTTACCCATTGTTTCGCCGAGGATAAAACGCCCCGGATGATTCCCCTTGCCGGGAATATGCGCTAGGTACAAGGGATGTTCAAACTCGCCCATATTTCCGACATTCATCTTGGCCCCCTGCCCGACCTTTCGTTCCGCGAACTCGCATCGAAGCGCATCACCGGCTTCGTCAACTGGCATCGCAACCGCCGCAATCATCTGGTCGGCAACACGCTCAACCTGTTGATGGACGAGATCGAGCGTGTCGATCCGGATCATCTGGCGATTACCGGCGACCTGGTCAACCTCGCCTCTTCCCGCGAGATCGAGGCGGTGAGCGCGTGGCTGAAGGAGGCCGGCGAACCGAAAAACATCTCAGTGGTGCCCGGCAACCACGATGCCTATGTCCCCGGCGCCTACGAGAAAACCATCAGGGCCTGGTACCCCTATATGCGCGGCGATCAGGGACCGGCGGAGTGGAACGACGATTTTCACTGTTATCCCTATCTGCGCGTGCGCGGTCCCGTGGCGCTGATCGGCTGCTCGACCGCCGTTGCCACGCCGCCCTTTGCCGCCAGCGGCTATTTCGGCAGCCGGCAGGCACGCGAAACCGTCAATCTGCTGCGGGCTGCGGGCGAAGCCGGCCTGTTCCGCGTGGTGATGATCCACCATCCGCCGATCCGTGGCGCGACGTCCATGCACAAGCGCATGCTCGGCATCAGGCGGTTTGCCGCCACGGTGACCGCCGGCGGCGCAGAGCTGGTGCTGCATGGCCACACCCATCTGAACACGGTCTATTCCCTCAAGGGCCAGATCAAGCCCGTGCCGGTGGTTGGGATCGCCTCGGCATCGCAAGGACGGGGCGGCAAGAAACCGCCAGCCGCATTCAACCTGTTTTCGATCTCCGGCGGCCCGGGACAATGGAACCTGATCCGCGAACGGTTCGAGCTCACCATGGACAGCCGCTCGATTACCTTGGTCGAGACCACGCGGTTCTGATCCTGCGATCGTTACTCGCCAAAATGCCAAAAACCGCTATGCTGATGCAATAATCGGCGTTCGTCATCCGTCACATGGAACTGACCGGAAGACAGGAGCAATGGCGCACCCGCAGGGACGTCAGACAATCCGGTTTGCCGGACGCAGTTTTCAGCCAGGAGATGACCATGATCAACCGCAAGACCGCACTGATTGCCCTGTTTTCAGCTGTTTCAGCTTTCACACTGAGCCAGACGGCCCGGGCCGCGGGCGAGGACACGACCGCTCCGCCGGAAAAGACCAAGACCTCGACCGAATGCAAGGACGGCAAGGTCTGGGATGAGGCAAAGAAGGAATGCGTCGACGCCAAGAAGAGCAGCCTCGACGACGATATTCTGTTCAAGGCGGCGCGCGAGCTCGCCTATGCCGGCCAGTACGAGAATTCGCTGAAGGTCCTCGACGCGGTCAAGGACCAGAACAGCGCCCGCATCCTCAACTATCGCGGCTATTCCAACCGCAAGGCGGGCCGCATGGAACTCGGCATGAGCTTCTACAGGCGCGCACTACAGGCGGACGAGAACTATATTCTTGCCCGCTCCTACATGGGCCAGGCGCTGATCGAACAGGGCAAGGTCGAGGAGGCCAAGGCGCAGCTGATCGAGATTCGCGACCGCGGCGGCGAAAACAGCTGGGCCTATCGCGCCCTGCTCGAATCGCTCGGCGGCGTCCGCAACTATTGATCCGATCCGGCCGGGTTGCCCTTCCGGCGTGCCCGGCCGGTCATTCAGTGCCAACACACGCCCGGGAGCCGCAAAATATGCGCGTCCGGCCAGCTGCCTGCTTGCAGACCATGGGACAAATGTTTCATATCAACCGGCGTGTATTTCGACCCGGATGAATAGATTCCCCATCCGGAACGTTTCTTTGGAAGAGCAATGCGTCCAGCGGCAGAATCGAACGAATTCAGACGGGACTTGGTCAGTGTGCTGCCCAAGTTACGCCGTTTCGCCATGACACTGACGCGCAACGCCGCCGATGCCGATGACCTGGTTCAGGAGGTGTGCGAGCGTGCGATCACGCGCAACCACCTCTGGAACGGTGAAGGGCGGCTTGAAAGCTGGATATATGCCATGACACGCAATCTCTGGATCGACGAAATCCGAAAGCGCAAGGTGCGCACCGGCGGCGGCACCGTCGATGCCTCCGAGCAGGACGAACTGTCGATCGAGGCATCCGGCGAAAAGGCCGTCTATGCCAATCAGCTGCAAAAGATGATCCTCTCCATGCCGGAAGGACTGGCGAGCGTTTTCCTGTTGGTCAATGTCGAAGGGCACAGCTACCGGGAAGCCGCCGATATCCTAAAGATCCCGATCGGCACGGTGATGAGCAGGCTTTCGACCGCGCGCATGCGTCTCGCCGCCATGATCACCGAGACGACGGAAAGGAGGGCCTGAGCGTTGCAGAACACGAAGGGGCTCGCATTGGAAATCCGCCTGTCGGCCTATATCGACGGCGAAGTGAATGAGGCGGAACGCAAGGAACTGGATCAGCTGGTGGCGCGCGATGACGAAGCGCGGCTGGTGCTTGAAATGCTGAAGGCCGGGAATGCCTTCGGCAACAAGGGATTCGAGGAATTTCTTCACGATCCTGTTCCGCTTTCGCTGGTCCGGCAGATCAAGCAGGGACCGGGCGCCGCACCAAAGGCCGAGCGTGTCGCCAATGCCGCGCCGCGCAAGACGCGCACCCGCCTGTGGCCAAGGGCGCTTGCGGCGTCGATCGTGCTGCTGCTCGTTGGCGGCTCGACCGGCTTCATGATCGGCAAGACCAGCAACGACGGCGCGGTGCCGGTGAACGTGGCCGCCGCCCGCACCTGGCTCGACGATATCGCCGACTATCACCGCATCTATGCACGGCAAACGGCCGAGCATCTGGTCGAGGTTCCGGCTGGCAACAGCAAGATCGAGAGCTGGCTGGCCTCGAATGTCGGAGTGAATTTCACGCTTCCGGACCTGACCGGCAAGGGCCTGACCTTCGAAGGCGCCCGCCTGCTGGTCGCTGCCGGCAAGCCGGTGGCACAGCTGATGTATAAGAACGAGGACGGCGATGTCTTTGCGATCTGTTTCCTGAAAAGCAAGCCCGGCGCATCCGACGGCAGGATGACCGAAAGCATGCGC
This sequence comes from Pararhizobium polonicum, assembly GCF_001687365.1. GTDB lineage: Bacteria > Pseudomonadota > Alphaproteobacteria > Rhizobiales > Rhizobiaceae > Pararhizobium > Pararhizobium polonicum. The sequence continues at coordinate 92,618 of NZ_LGLV01000015.1, read as the reverse complement.
GACGATATCGCCATGATTTCCTGGCAGAAGGACGGCGCCTCCTACGTGGTCGTCGGCCCTTCGGCCGATGCCGACCTCCAGCAACTCGCCGACGCCGTCTCGGCGACGATCTGAAATCCTGCTTGATCAGTGAAAAGGGCCGCCTCCCCGGAGGAAGCGGCCCTTTCTGTTTGAATCAATTCCTTCAAGGAATCGCGTAAACAGCTGGATTACTTCGCCTTCTGCGCCAGCACCCGGTTTGCAGCCGAGACGATGGCCTCAAGAGAGGCCGCGACGATATTGGTGTTGATGCCGACACCGAACAGTTTTCCGCCCGGGTATTCGACTTCGACATAGGCGATCGCCGCCGCGTTCGAGCCGTGTTGCAGCGAATGTTCGGAATAGTCGGCAACCGACATCTCGATGCCGAGATAGATCGACAGCGCATTGATGAAGCCGTCGATCGGGCCTGTTCCCTTGCCCTCGATCCGCTTGGTTTCGCCATTGTCGGTGATCTCGGCGGCAACGACGCGCACACCCCTGTGTTCGCCGACCGGATAGGTGTGGTGATCGACGAAGCGGATGCGCGCATCGGGCTGATCGACGTAGCATTCGATGAAGCGTCCGTGGATCGCCTTCGACGGCAATTCCTTGCCATGCTCGTCGGTGATGCGCTGGATGTCCTCGCGGAACTCGACCTGCAGGTTGCGCGGCAGGTTGATGCCGTAATCCTGCTGCAGGATATAGGCGATGCCGCCCTTGCCCGACTGCGAATTGATGCGGATGATCGCCTCGTAGGAGCGTCCGACGTCCTGCGGATCGATCGGCAGGTAGGGCACTTCCCAGAGCGGCTTGTTGGCGACCTTGATCGCCTTCATGCCCTTGTTGATCGCGTCCTGATGCGAGCCGGAAAACGCCGTGTAGACCAGTTCGCCGACGTAAGGATGGCGCTCGGGAATGACCATCTGGTTGGAATACTCGTAGACTTCCTTGATCCGCTCGATATCGGAGCAATCCAGCTCGGGGTCGATCCCTTGCGTGAACATGTTCAGGGCCAGCGTCACCACATCGACATTGCCGGTGCGCTCGCCATTGCCGAACAGCGTGCCTTCGACACGGTCGGCGCCCGCCATCAGGCCGAGCTCGGTGGCGGCGATGCCGGTGCCGCGGTCGTTGTGCGGATGCAGCGAGATGATCAGGTTTTCGCGGTTGTCGAGATTGCGGCACATCCACTCGATCTGGTCGGCATAGACGTTCGGCGTCGCCATCTCGACGGTCGAGGGCAGATTGAGGATCAGCTTGTTGTCCGGCGTCGGCTGGATGATCTCGGCCACCGCGTTGCAGATTTCCAGTGCCACATCCAGTTCCGTACCGGTAAAGCTTTCCGGCGAATACTCGAACCGGAAGCCGCCGCCGGCCTTGGCCGCCATGTCGGCAATCATCTTGGCCGCATCCGTGGCGATCTGCTTGATGCCCTTCACGTCCTTGGCAAAGACAACACGGCGCTGCAACTCACTGGTGGAATTGTAGAAATGCACGATCGGCTTGGTGGCGCCCTGCAGGGATTCGAACGTGCGCGTGATCAGCTCGGGGCGGCACTGGACCAGCACCTGCAACGACACGTCATCAGGCACATTGCCCTCCTCGACGCACCAGCGGGCGAAATCGAAGTCGGTCTGCGAGGCGGACGGGAAACCGATCTCGATTTCCTTGAAGCCCATGTCGAGCAGCAGCTGGAACATCCGGGCCTTGCGGTCGTGGCCCATCGGGTCGACCAGCGACTGGTTGCCGTCGCGCAGGTCGACCGAGCACCAGATCGGCGCCTTGGTGATGGTGTTGCCCGGCCAGGTGCGGTCCGGAATATTGATCTGCGGATAGGGCTGATACTTGACCGCTGCCTCGGGCATACCCTGCTTGACGGTGTGGGACTTCATGATCATTGCGGCTTCTCTTCGTCTTTGAGGCGCATCGTCCGCATGCAATAACCGATCGACGGTCGCATTGCGACGGCAAAATGCTGGCTCTCGGGTTCTTTTCGTATCTGTTATTCAGGGAAGGCAAGGAGCTGTGGCCGGTGGGCTTTCGGCCACCGGGCGCTCCTTCAAAGAACCCGGCAACCGCGTGTAAGGCCGAGAAGAAGAAGCGAGGCGCGCGAACGCTCCGCGATGGCAACGTGCCCGCGGGTAGCCTGTTCGATAATGATGGCGCCTGTATTCGACATGAGGGCTGTATAGCCGCAGACAGGCGCAAGGGCAAGAGCGGCCTTGGCAAATCATCCAGATTGAAAATGTGGCCACCTGCAGCTACACTATCGCCATGGTCCAGATCCCGATCCGCGAAGCCAAGAACAAGCTGACCGAGCTCGCCCGCCGCGTCGAGGCCGGGGAAACAATCACCGTGACCCGCAACGGCAAGGCGGTGATGGACCTCGTACCGGCAACGAAGAAGGGCGGGATCGATTGGGAGGCTGGCAAAGCCTACAAGAAGAAGCTTGGCATAGACAGCTTCTTTGGCGAAATTCCGGCAGATTTCGACGACCCGTTACCTGAAGATTTTCTGATCACGCCTCTGCCGCCTTTTCGCGGAGAATAAGAGTGGCAAGGCTACTGGACACGCATATCTTTCTGGCAATTATCGAAGACCGTGTCGCCGCACTTCCGGTAGCAATCCGCAGGGTCATTACCGATCCTGATGATCAATATTATCTCAGTGTTGCAAGCCTCTGGGAAATTGCGATCAAGAACCGTCTGGGCAAACTTCCGCTGCAAAACCGATTGGAAGAGTTGCCTGAAATAGCGCGGCATTTCGGCATCGCCCTCATTTCGATCAACGAAGATCATGTCCTACCGAGCGTCGAGCCCGAACCGCCGACACGCGATCCATTTGACAGACTTCTGCTTGCCCAATGCCTAGTCGAAAACATGAAGCTCATCACCATCGACACAGCACTCATCGATCATCCCCTCTCTGCCACAGCAAACCGACAATAAAAAACCCCACCGGGCGAACCAGCGGGGTTGGGATGTTTCGAAGATTTGAACGCCTTAGATATCGGCCTGCGACGTGACGATCCGCGAAACCAGACCATAAGCCTTGGCTTCCTCGGCCGACAGCCAGTAGTCACGATCCGTGTCCTTGGCGATCTTTTCGACCGGCTGACCGGTGGCTTCCGAGAAGATCCGGTTCAGGCGCTCGTTCATCTTGATGATTTCACGGGCCTGAATTTCGATGTCGGATGCCATGCCGCGCGTGCCGCCCGAGGGTTGGTGCAAGAGGAAGCGCGTGTTCGGCAGGCAAATGCGCCGTTCCTTCGGAGCCGATACGTAGATCAGCGCACCGGCGGAAGCGACCCAGCCGGTCCCGATCATCCAGACCTTCGGCTTGATGAACTTGATCATGTCATGGATCGAATCGCCGGATTCGACATGCCCACCCGGAGAGCTGACGAAGATGCGGATATCCTCGTCGCTGGCAGCCGCAAGAGCCACGAGCTGCGAGCAGACCTTCTGCGCCAGTTCCTGATTGATCGGACCGTAGATAAAGATCGAGCGCGACTTGAACAGATTCGCCTCGGTTTCCTTGCCCAAAGGCAGTTCCTTTGCCTTGTCTTCCTCGTCTTCATTCATACGATTCATACGCTCGTCTCCAGCATGATTTCATCTGTCCTGCACATAGTGCAACTTTCCTCCTATAACAATGCGGCCCGCAGGCAAAGCTGCGCATTGGTAAAAATGCGGTGGCGGCGGCGTCCATTACAAATGCGTAATGCAGGTCCAGCGACGTTGCGCCGCCATGATCGTTGCCTAAATCAGGTTCGTGACGACCGGAACGCACGGCAAGAGATGCCGTCCCGTGTCCCAGGAGAACGATCATGTCACCTGATGAACAAAAACTGCTTGAAGAGCTTTTCGAGCGCACCCGCGCAGCGCAGGACACCCAGCGCGATCCGCAGGCCGAGACGCTGATCAACGAGGCCATCCGCACCCAGCCCCACGCCCCCTATCTTCTGTCCCAGGCGGTGATCCTGCAGGATCAGGCACTGCGCTCGGCCGCCGGTCACCTCAAGGAGCTGGAACAAAGGATAGCCGAGCTGGAAAGCCGGGGAGAGCAACCGCAAAGAAGCGGCGGCAGCTTCCTCGGCGGTCTCGGCGGCCTGTTCGGCAGCCCGCCCCCAGCTTCCTCTCAACCCGCCCCCTCTCAACCCGCCTATGCACAGCAGCCCGCCCCCGCAGGTCCCTGGGGCAGTGAACAGCGGCCGGCCGCCGGTCCGTGGGGCGCAGCCGCCCCCTCTCCCGCCGGCGGTTTCCTGCGCGGCGCCATGGGGACGGCGGCGGGTGTTGCCGGCGGCATGCTGCTTGCCAATTCGCTGAGCGGTCTCTTCGGTGGCAACCACGGCCTGTTCGGCGGGACAGGCGGGCTTGCAGGGCCGCAAGAGGTGATCGAGGAAAACGTCGTCAACAACAATTACTTCGGCAGCGGCGATGCGACGGCGGATACCGCCAACTCTGCCGGCAATGACGATTCTTTCAGCAATGCCGATTTCAACGACGACAGCTCGAATTTTTCGGACGACAGCTTCGACGTCTGACCGCCTCCATCCTCTTCGCAGGAAGAGGCGCTTAAACTGAACATAGATATCAACCCTATCAGCGCCGGAAAGACAGTTTTCCAAACTGTTTTTCCGGCTCCCCGGTATTTGCCGTATGGACAGGTCCCCAATCGGCAATAAGATGGCGATGTCACGAATTCGCATCCGGCGGGCCGCCTCCCACGCTCCCGTCCTTCAGTGGGGATCACCATGAAAAAACATCTTCTTCTCACGGCCCTGGCCTTGACCGCATCCACCGCGCCCGCCTTTGCCCATCTCAATCCGGCCGAACACGGCTCGCTGTTGGCGGGCGTCACCCATCCGCTGTCAGGCCTCGATCATATCCTCGTCATGGTCGCCGTCGGCCTCTGGGCAGCCCAGATCGGCGGACGCGCGCTTTGGATCGTTCCATCCGCCTTCGTCGGCACCATGGCCTTCGGCTTTGTCCTGGCGATGACCGGCGTGCACCTGCCCTTCGTCGAGCCGGCCATCCTTGCCTCCGTCGTTGCGCTTGGCCTTCTGGTTGCCATGGCGGTGCGGATGGAAACGGTTGCCTGCGCCGCCGTCGTCGGCGTCTTTGCCCTCTTCCACGGCTATGCCCATGGCGGCGAGCTGGGTGCCGCGGGTGCACTGCCCTTCAGCGCCGGTTTTGTGATCGCAACGGCGCTGCTGCATGCCGCCGGCATCGGCCTGGGTCTCGGCATCGGCCGGCTCTCCTCCGGCCGGGTCATCTCGCGCATCCTCGGCGGCATCACCGCATTCGCCGGCCTGGCGCTGATCTTCAACTGACCAATATCCGATCAACGAAAAACGGCGGGCTCAACAACCGCCGTTTTTTCGTTTCAGCCACGTCCGCGATAGGGCTGCACGCCCTGATCCGGCAACCAGAGGCCTTCCGGCGGCGCGCCGGTCTGCCAGAACACATCGATCGGAATACCGCCGCGCGGATACCAGTAGGCGCCGATCCGCAGCCATTTCGGTGCCAGCAAATCGACCAGACGCTTGGCAATATCGATCGTGCAATCCTCGTGGAAGGCGCCGTGATTGCGGAACGAATGCAGATAGAGCTTGAGCGACTTGGATTCGACCAGCCAGCCATCCGGCACATAATCGATGACGATATGGGCAAAATCCGGCTGGCCCGTCATCGGGCAGAGCGAGGTGAATTCCGGTGCGGTGAAGCGCACCACGAAATCCGTACCGGCATGGCTGGTGGGCACGCGCTCGAGCACGGCCTCCTCGGGGGTCTGGGGTGCAGCCACGTTCTGGCCGAGCTGCGACAGGCCGGAGACATCTGTTTTCGTCATCGTTTCATTCCTTCATAACCTTGACCCTGATCCCATGGGCCTTTTCGCCTTCCGGCTCGACATGGATGGTAATCTTAGCACCTGGATTGACCTCGCGGATCGCATCTTCCAGCCGGTCGCAGATATCGTGGGCATCCCCCACCGGCATCGCGGCTGGAACAACCATGTGAAAATCGACGAAGATCGCCGAGCCCGCCTCGCGGGTTTTCAGATCGTGGACGCCAAGCGACCCCGTGGCATTGGCGGCGATCGCCTGCTTGATGGCGCTCTCCTCTTCGCTAGACACCGCCCGGTCCATCAGCCCGTCGACGGAACGGGCGATCACCTTCCAGCCCTGATAGAGAATATTGCAGGCGACGATCACGGCAAGCAATGGGTCGAGCACCGCATAGCCGGTGACGATCGCCAGCACCAGGCCGACCAGCACGCCGACGGACGTGACGACGTCGGAGAGGATATGATGGCCATCGGCGGTTAGCGCCGGAGAGCGATAGGCTCTTCCCGCGCGGATCAAAGTATAGGCCCAGGCCGCATTGACGAGACCTGCCGCAAGGTTGATCGCAAGGCCGAGCGCCGGCGCATCCGGAAGCCGCGGCGCGAGAATGGCCGGAATCGCCTCAAAAACGATCAGAAGGGCGGCAACGACGATGAGAACACCCTCGATGACGGCCGAAAAATACTCCGCCTTGTAATGGCCGAACGGATGACCGGCGTCAGCGGGCTTGGCGGCATAACCGATGACGACGAAGGCGACGATGGCGGCAACCACATTGACGATCGATTCCAGACCGTCCGAAAGCAGCGCCACCGATCCCGTCACCCACCAGGCGAGCATCTTCAGCCCCAGCACGGCCATCGCCAGCGGAATGCCCCAGAACGCCAGGCGCTGTGCCCCGTTTTTATGAACGTCTGTCGCCATTTGCTGGCCCCTTTTCAATAAAAAGAACCGCCGCGCCATTTCGGGCGCGACGGTTTTCAACCTGCGTCCATGTCCGATCAGGCGGCCTTGATCTTCGCCCGTTTGGCCAGATGCGCCACCACGTTCTCGATCATCCGCATGCCGGCGTCGCCGCCCAGCGTCATGATCGATTCCGGATGGAACTGAACGGCCGCGATCGGCTCCTTGGTATGCTCGATGCCCATGATCGTGCCGTCGTCGCTTTCGGCGGTGATCATGAAGTCACGCGGCAAGGTTGACGGGTCGGCAAAGATCGAATGATAGCGGCCGACCGTCACTTCCTTGCCGAGACCCGAAAAGACGATGCCGGGCTCGAGCACACGGATGCGCGACGGTTTGCCGTGCATCGGAACGGCCAGCTGGCGCAGATCGCCGCCATAGGCTTCGGCCAGCGCCTGAAGCCCAAGGCAGACGCCGAAGATCGGCAGGTCGCGGGCCCGCGCCTTCTTGATCGTCGCCTTGCAGTCGAAATCCTTCGGCATGCCGGGACCGGGCGACAAAACGACGAGATCCGGCTTCACACGGTCGAAAATCTCTTCGGCCACAGGCGAGCGCACGGTGGTGACCGTCGCCCCCGTCTGGCGGAAATAATTGGCCAGCGTATGGACGAAACTGTCCTCGTGATCGACCAGCAGGATGTTGACGCCGGTGCCGACCGAGGCCACGTCACGGCCGGTGCCGCGGCTGTTGGCGGATTTTGCGTCGCGGATCGCTGCGATCATGGCGGATGCCTTCAGTTCGGTTTCGGCTTCTTCTTCTTCCGGATTGCTGTCATTGAGCAATGTGGCACCGGCGCGCACCTCGGCAATGCCGTCCTTGATGCGGATGGTGCGCAGCGTCAGCCCCGTGTTCATGTCGCCGTTGAAGCCCACCATGCCGATGGCGCCACCATACCAGAGCCGGGCGCTCTTTTCATGGCTTTCGATAAAGCGCATCGCCCACAGCTTCGGCGCACCGGTAACGGTGACGGCCCAGGCATGCGACAGGAAACCGTCGAAGGCGTCCATGTCGTCGCGCAGCCGGCCTTCGATGTGATCGACCGTGTGGATCAGGCGCGAATACATCTCGATCTGGCGGCGGCCGATGACCTTGACGGAACCGGGCACGCAGACGCGGCTCTTGTCGTTGCGGTCAACGTCCGAGCACATGGTGAGTTCGGATTCGTCCTTCTTGGAATTCAGCAGCTTGAGGATCTGTTCCGAGTCGGCGATCGGATCGTCGCCGCGCTTGATCGTGCCTGAGATCGGGCAGGTCTCGATACGCCGGCCCGATACACGCACGAACATTTCCGGCGAGGCGCCGACCAGATATTCCTGATTGCCGAGATTGATGAAGAAGGAATAGGGCGACGGATTGATCGCCTTCAGCCGGTTGGAAATCTCCGACGGCTTGCTGTCGCAGCGCTCGAAGAACTTCTGGCCCGGAACCACCTCGAACAGATCGCCGCGGCGGAAGCTTTCCTTCGCTTTCGTCACCAGCTCGGCATATTCGCCGGGGCGATGATCTCCGTGCGGCGGAATGCTGTTGGCGGTGCGGAACGGCTCCGGGGCGATATCGCCAGCCTTGCCGTCGGTGGTCTTGCCGTCCTTGGCGAAATCATAGCGGTCGATCCAGGCCTTGGCGGCGTAGTGATCGACGACGAGGATTTCGTCCGGCAGGAACAGCACCATGTCGCGCTGGTCGTCGGGGCGCTTCAGCTTCAGTTCGATCGCATCGAACTGGAAGGCGAGATCGTAGCCGAAGGCGCCGTAGAGCCCGAGGCTGGAATCTTCCTGCGAATAGAACAGGCTGGTGACGGCGCGCAGCACCGTGAACACCGTCGGCATCTTGGAGCGCTCTTCTTCGGTGAAGACCCGGTCCGGCATGTTGATCGTCAGATCCAGGCGACGGGCCGTCGATGCGCCGAGCGTGATATCGGCAACACCGGCAAGATGCGCCGAGACCATCTCCAGCAGCGCTTCGCCGCGCTCGTTATAGGCTTCGATCCACAGCGCGCGGCCGAAGGACGAAATGGCGAGCGGCGGGTCTATGATCGCCGTGTCCCAGCGCGTGTAGCGGCCCGGATATTCGTAGTTGGAGGAGAAAACCGCGCCCCGGCGTTCGTCGAGCCTGTCGACATAGCTGGAGATCGCTTCGCCATAGGGGGCCTCGCGCCGCCGGCGGGTGACGGAAATGCCGCCCTTGGTGGTATAGGCTTCCGCGCCGTCTGCAAGAATTGTCGTCGCCATGTTCCGCTCCGTTCAGGCCCGTCATTTCCTGCGGCCCGAATACAAAAAAGCCGCCTCGAAACTTCCGGGCGGCTTATCGTCTCAATCACGCATGACTGGTCAAGGCCGCTTTAGCGAGCCCACCACCAGATTGCAATGTTGCGTGCCTGTGTCATGGCGGAATTGTTAGCGTGAGACGCAGGATTGTGCAAGCGGGCAGCGGCGGAAAAATAAACACGCGTTTTCCGCCGGTGCCAATGCCCGTCCTTATGCAGGCAGTGTTGCCGACATATGCGCCTGCAAGCCCTTCGGATCGGCAGCGAATGCGGCGGCGACATTGCGGGTCAGCTCGCCCGGAAACACCTCTTCCACACCGGTCTCGACGGCATCGAGCGTTTCACTGACGACGTCAATCGGCTGCAGGCGCGGCTCCGGCAGGCCGCGGCCCATATCGGTTTCCACCTGGACCGGCATGGAGGCAACGACATGCGTGCCCTGATCCTTCAATTCCGCGCGAATGGTGCGGGTGGCGGCAAGAGCGGCAGCCTTGGAGGCGGAATAGGTCCCGGCCGCGGGCAATGTGACCAGCGACAGGAAGGACAGGACATTGACGATGCTGCTTGCCGGCGCCTTGGCAAGGATCGGCGCAAAGGCCTTCGACAGCGCCAGCACGCCGAAATAATTCACCTCCATCTCCTGGCGGGCGATCGAAAGATCCGGCGCGGAGATACCCCCCTGCCCGCCGGCAAAACCGGCATTGTTGATCAGCAGCGTGACATCGGTTGCCACCCGGGCAGCCTCCGCGACATCCGCCGCATTGGTCACGTCAAGCTTGAGCGGCACCAGACGGGCAGGATCGAGAGCGACGAGCGCGGCAAGCGAGGCCGGATCGCGGGCACCGAGATAGACCTTGCGCGCACCACGGCGCAGCAACTCGGCTGCGAATTCGCGGCCGATACCGCGATTGGCGCCGGTGACGAGAGCAACGGTATTTTCAATTGTCCGGGACATGATTTTCTTTTCTCCATATGTGCATATGCACTATTTATATCGTGAAAAGCCGAATGTTTCCGGCCTTTGCTCTTCAGGCGGCTTTTCCGGAGGGAATGGCGAGAAGCATCTGGCGCAGGTCATCTGCCCTTTGCGCGCCGACCAGCGCCACATATTCCGCTTGCGCGGCGTGCCAGCATTCGACCGCTTCGTTCAGCTTCTGCAGCCCCTTCGGCGGCAGCGTCAGCAGCAGCTTTCGCGACCCCTTGCCTTCCGGTTCGCTGACCACATAACCATCCCGCTCCAGCGGCTTCAGGGCGCGCACCAATGTCGTCCGCTCCATCACCATCGCCTCGGCGATATCCGCCATACCGGCCTTCTCCGCTTCGGCGATATAGACCAGCAATGAAAACTGCGCCGCCGTGATCCCCGCCTTGGCATAATGCCGCTCGTAAAGCTGCGACACGAAACGCGCGGCCTGACGGATGGCAAAGCAGTTGCAGGAGGTGATGGAGGAGTTCGCTTTCATGCGATGGGAGATATGTGTGTATATGCACTTTGTCAATGGAAAATCTGGCGCTTTGAAAAACGAGAATGGGAGCGGCCTTTCCAGACCGCTCCCGTGATCGCCAACATCAACTAATGTTTAGAAGCGCTGGGTTAGCGAGACCTTGAAGGTCCGGCCTGGCTCGGAATAGTATGCCTTGCCCGGCGATGTCCCGGAAAATGTGACATCGCGCACGCTGATGGCATCGTAATATTTCTTGTCGAAGATGTTGTAGACCCCTGCCCGCACAGTGAGGCCTTCGGCGATTTCGGGTTTCCACCAGCCGGTAAGGTCGACAAGACCATAGCCGGGTACATTACCAAACGTTGAATCGGATTTGCTGGGAGCTCCCTTTGCCGCGATCAGTGTCACATCGGCACCCCATGTTTCGGTAGCATAGCCGGCGCCCAGAACGCCCTTCAAAGGTGCAACCGACGCAAGCCGGTTGTTTTCCACGGCTGGATCCAGATTTTGACCGTTGGCATAGGTGAGCGAGCCGTTGATATGGAAACCGCTGTCGAACTGCTTGTGGGCGGAAATTTCGACCCCGTAGATACGGACTCGATCAAGATTGACGGCCTGCGTCACTCCGAAGGGATAGGCAGGATCCGCACCGACAGCGACCGTGTCGATGAAATTGCGGTAGCGATTGTGGAAGACGCTGATACGTCCACCGAAATCTTCGTCACCCAGATTCGCGCCCAATTCGAACCCGTTGCTGGTTTCCGGCTTCAGGTCCGGATTGCCAAGCCGCAGATAGGTACCGGGCGCACCATAGTCGAGGTAGAGCTCGTTTGCCGTCGGCGAGCGGAAGCCCATCGCCCACTGGGCGAAAAACTCAACATTCGGCGCAGCCTCGTATTTCGCAAGCAGTTTCGGCGAGAAAGCGTCGCTGCTCTGGCCGGGAGGCATGCCGTTGAAATTCGGATTGTTGGTGTAGGCAGCCGTTTCTTGTGGCGACTGATCGTACCAGTCGTAGCGAAGGCCTGGCGTCAACGAAAACGCGCTATCACCGATGGCGATCTCGTCCTCAAAATAGATGCCGAACTTCTTGCTGTCGACATCGGGCATATCAGCCTGATTGGTATGGAGGAAATTGCAGGGGTCAAATGGCGTGTACGGTCCACCGGAGCAGCTGTCTTCGCCGGAGGAATATTGCGTCGTCTTGCCGATGGAAAAATCACCACCGAGCCGGACCGTGTGATGCAACCTTCCCGTGTCGAACTTCTTCTCCACATATCCGGCAGCACCCACCGAACGATTTTCGACCTCGCTATTACGCGAATAGTCGCCGATGACCGACGTGTAGCGGTATCCCGATTTGCCGCTATCACGGGTCAGGTCCTGCCAGTAGAAGACGGCATTGGCGGCATCGATCAATGCGTCGTCGTCAACGGCCTCGAATTCGTAGTTCAGCGAAATACGATCGCGCTTGACCGCCTCATTGCCGTCCCAATCGCCCGGGCGGTAGTTGCCAGTGGCTGTCTGTTCTTGGCGCAGGTCGATATCTTTATCGCGATCGAAGCGCTCGCCGGTGAACGTGAAGGTGTGACCGGTATCGGTATATTGCTTGACCTTCACAAGAACATTCTTCTGGTCAAAGTCGGCGGGGTTGGGCTCCGTGCGGCCCGGACCGTAGACGCCGGACGTACCACGATTGTCCTGCTCATGCCCTTTCTTGTAGCCGCCCTGGAACAGTACCGCAGTATTACCGTAGCGGGCAGCCGCAGCAGCCGAGGCTGCCCAGCTCTTGTCTTCGCTATCATAGCTGAACTTGAAGATACCGCCCCAGGTTTTGCCCTCACCGATCAGATCCTCCGGCTGTAGCGTTCGAAGCACCACGGCGCCGCCAAGAGCGCCATCACCGGCCCGGCTTGAATCCGCGCCACGAACGATATCGGCGGCCGAGAGTGCATCGAAATCGAAGCTGTCGATTCCGCCATCGGCATCGCGGGCGCCATCATCGAGATAGGGAATGACGATGCCGTCGATCGTCGTCTGGACGCGCGCGCCGTCCAGCCCGCGGACGTTGACGCTGCCATTGGCCCGGTTGAAGCCCACACCCGGCTGCAGCGTGCGACCAAGGTCCTCGAAAGAGGAAACCTGATTGTCCTGAATGTCTTCGACCGTCGTTTCCGTCGCAAGCGGCGTATCGGCGACCCCCGTCACGCCCCTCCCCTTGACCGTCAGCTTTTTGAGCGTGGTGGCGCCCTCTTCAGCGGTTGTTGCAACAGCGTCTTGTGCCCGGGAAATTTGGGGAGGCAAAGCGACAGAAGAAAACGCCGCGCACGCCAAGAGCGCCGCGCAGTGATGCCGGGTAATCATGGACCAATCCTTTGATAAATGCACCGGGCTGGCTGCTGAGACGAATGGCTCAAAGGGCTGGCTAGGTATGGATAACGAATATCGGGCAGCGACAAGAAACGCTACGTTTCATGCGGCGTAAGAAACATGACTATTATTGTCAACATATAATCGCCACAATTCGATCAACCTTTCGCCACCCGCGGACAAATCGTGTCCGATCGGCAACGATCGTCATCCGCAAGCTGCAATGCAACCGACTAGCGCCCGAATGCGTTGTGAACCGTGACCCTGCCGCCTCCGGCAGAAACGGAGCCCGCTTATGCCATTTCGATTCGCCCTTCTCCTTCTGTCGATCCTTCTCCTGTCCAGCGCCGGCCTTCCCGAGAAAGGCCCCATCCCCGAAACGAAACCGGTGACGGTGGAGACACCACAGCCGGCAGCAAAGACCGGGGATACGACCGGGAGTGGGCACAAGACCAGGCAGGAGCCGCCCCTCGCCAAGAAAGACGAAAAGCAGGCGCCAGCGCTGGACGATGCCAAGCCTGCGGCGGAACAGCCGGACACGCCCCTTCAGCCGGACCTGACGATCAAGGCGGGGGATCCGAAGGAATACGGTGCCTGCCTTACGGCATTGAAAGAACTCGGCGCCACCTTTCGGGAGGAAAAACGGATCGATGACGGCAAGGGCTGCGGCATCGACAAGCCGTTGACGCTGCAGACTGTCCTTCCCGGCATCACGCTGAAGCCGGAAGGCAAGATGCGGTGCGAAACGGCGCTGGAACTCGCTCGCTGGACAAAGGATGCGGTGCTGCCGGCCGCGAAAGTCGCTCTCGAAAACGAGGGGCCGCTCATCACCATCAATCAGGCATCAAGCTATATCTGCCGGTTGCGCAACAACGCAACGACCGGGAAAATCTCCGAACATGCGCGCGGCAATGCCATCGACATCGCCTCATTCACCTTCAAGAATGGCAAATCGATCGAAATCCAGCCCCGCGACGACGATTCCACCCTCGCTGGAGCTTTCCAGCGCGCGGTGACCGCGACCGGTTGCCTCTATTTCGAAACCGTTCTCGATCCCGGCAGCGACGAAGCCCATGAAAACCACCTGCATTTCGACGTGATCGAGCGGAAAGGCGGATACCGCTATTGCCGCTGAAACAGCGTCACATATCATCCGGCTTTGAGCTGATAAAGATCGTATCCGGCAACTGCGCCCTCGGCTTGCATGGGGGCTGAACGCACCCCATCTGCCTCAGGCGCCGGCCTTGAAGCCCGCGCACTCAAGACAAGGAATTCTCCATGCCCGTTTCCATGTTCAAACTGTCGGTACCGGTGTTCATTCGCGGTCTCAACGTTCTTGCAACGCTTCTCGACAAGGCCGAGTCCCATGCGGCGGCCAAGAAAATCCCGCTGGATGACCTGTTCAATGCCCGGCTTGCCCCCGACATGCTGCCGCTGTCCGGCCAGATCCAGCGTGTCAGCGATACGTCGAAGAACGCCATCGGCCGCCTGACGGAGGTGCCTGCACCCAGTTTTCCGGATGAGGAAAAGACGTTTTCCGAGCTTCGCGAACGCATTGCCAAGACGATCGCCTTCCTCGAAACCGTCAAGCCGTCCGATCTGGAAAAGAGCGACACCAAGGACGTGCCGATCGCTTTCGGCAAACTCAAATTCACCTTCACGGGTGACGACTACCTGCTGAAATTCGCCCTTCCGAACTTCTTCTTCCACGTCGCCACAACCCACGACATCCTGCGCAATCAGGGCGTTGCCGTCGGCAAGACCGATTATCTCGGCCCCTATGGCTGAGGCGAAGGCTGCCGGCAGGCAAAATCAACGGCATCGCTGCCGATTTCGCCATGATTCCGTTGATGTGCCGCTCAGAACAATCCCTCGATAAAGCCATCCGCATTCAGGAAAATCTTCTCCGACGAGGGCACCCTCGGCAAACCGGGCATGGTCATGATCTCGCCGGTGATGACGACGATGAAGCCGGCGCCGGCGGAAAGACGGACCTCGCGGATCGGCACCGTATGCCCGGTCGGGGCGCCGCGCAGGTTGGGGTCGGTCGAGAACGAATACTGCGTCTTGGCCATGCAGATCGGCAGGTGGCCATAGCCCTGCGCTTCCCATATGTGCAGTTGCTCGCGCACCGCCTTGTCGGCGATCACCTCTCCGGCGTGATAGATGTCCTTGGCGATGGTCTCGATCTTGTGGAACAGTGGCATGTCGTCGGGATAAAGCGGCGAGAACTGCGAACGGCCGCTTTCCGCCAGCGCCACGACCTTGCGGGCAAGGTCCTCGATGCCGGCGGATCCTTCGGCCCAGTGCTTGCAGAGGATAGCCTCGGCGCCGAGCGTTGCGACATAATCCTTGATCGCCCGGATCTCAGCCTCGGTATCCAGCGTGAAATGATTGATCGCCACGACCACCGGCACGCCGAATTTCTTGACGTTCTGCACATGGCGGCCGAGATTGGCGCAGCCCTTCTTCACGGCCTCGATATTCTCGTGACCCAGATCCTCCTTCTTCACGCCGCCATTCATCTTCATCGCCCGCGCGGTGGCCACGATCACCGCCGCATCGGGCTTCAAGCCGGCCTTGCGGCATTTGATGTCGAAGAATTTTTCAGCCCCCAGATCGGCACCGAAACCGGCTTCCGTGACGACATAATCGGCAAGCTTCAGCGCCGTCGTCGTCGCCACGACCGAGTTGCACCCATGGGCAATATTGGCGAACGGGCCGCCGTGCACGAAGGCCGGGTTGTTTTCCAGCGTCTGCACGATATTCGGCTGCATTGCATCCTTGAGCAGCACGGTCATGGCGCCATCGGCCTTGATGTCGCGGGCAAAGACCGGCGTCTTGTCGCGCCGGTAGGCGATGATGATGTCGCCGAGGCGCTTTTCCAGATCCTTGAGATCGGTGGACAGGCACAGGATCGCCATCACTTCCGAGGCGACGGTGATATCGAATCCGGTCTCGCGCGGAAAGCCGTTGGCAACGCCGCCGAGCGAGCCGACGATATGGCGAAGCCCCCGGTCGTTCATGTCCATCACGCGGCGCCAGGCGATGCGGCGGATGTCGATATTCTGCTCGTTGCCCCAGTATATGTGGTTGTCGATCAGCGCCGACAGCAGATTATGGGCCGAGGTGATGGCGTGGAAATCGCCGGTGAAATGAAGATTAATGTCCTCCATCGGCACGACCTGCGCATAGCCGCCGCCGGCAGCCCCGCCCTTGACGCCGAAACAGGGGCCAAGCGACGCCTCGCGAATACAGACGACCGCCTTCTTGCCGATGCGATTGAGCCCGTCGCCAAGACCGACCGTCGTCGTCGTCTTGCCTTCGCCGGCCGGCGTCGGATTGATCGCAGTGACCAAGATCAGCCGGCCGTCCGGCCTGCCCTTCTGCTGGGAGATGAAGTCGGCGCTGATCTTCGCCTTGTCATGGCCGTAAGGAAGCAGATGTTCGGGCGGAATTCCAAGCTTGGCGCCAATCTCGAGGATCGGCTTCTTCGTCGCTGCGCGGGCTATTTCGATATCGGACTTGACCTCGGCCATATGGTGTCTCTCCCCTTCCACCGTTTTCTGGGTCTGAGGCGCATATGAACGCGAACCGAAGGCGCTTTCCATCGTTTTGTTCCCGATCGGCAAGGGAAAAAGCAAAAACGATGCGGATTTTGGCCAAATCCAACAAAAAGGACGGAAGAACAACGTCCTTCCGTCCTTAAAACGATCAAACGGTCTCAGCGTGCCAGGATATCGCGCATTTCGACCAGATTCGAGCGAACCCGCAGGACATAGAAGCCGAGCGTTGCCAGATGGGTCGGCATGATCCATCCATCTTCCTGGCCGTTCGAGATGATAAACGGCTGGATGCGCAAGGCGGCTCGCAGCTGCTTGATGCTTTCGTTCCAGATCGGCCCGAGGCCGCGCTGCGTGATGACCCCGTCGAAGTCCGCGCCGGCTGCCGTCAGCACGCCGTAATAGCCGTAGAGCTGGCCATAGGCGAACCAGAAGCGATCATCGGCCCGCGTATCGAACCAGCCGCCATTGAAGTTCTCCGAGCGCTCGCGCAGCATTGCCGAGGTGCTGCCGATCGAGCTTGAGACGCGGTCCATGAATTCCAGGAAGTTGTCGGCGCGGGCGTCGAATGTCGCCGCGCATTTCGACAACTCGTCGTTGAAGGTCCGCAGATCCTTCATCGCCACGCGATATTGCGACGGTGTCGGTGTCAGCGGGCCAAAAGGCGACAGGCCGAAATACCAGTTGGTTTCCTCGTACTGCATCTTGCTGCGCACGCTTTGCAGCAGCGGATTGATGCCGGACGTACCGCGCATGCGGACAAGGGAATCGACCAGTTCGACCGTCGTGCGCCGCACCGCTTCGTTAATGCCGCGCTGGAACGACGCCTTGTTGTCGAGCCAAGGTGTGCGATCCCAATCCATGCCGAACAGGCCGACCTTGTAGAGCAGCATCGACGAGATCCAGGCATTCTGGTTGACGTTGTAGTCAATCAGATCGGCGGTGACATCGACGATGGCCGAGCGCTCGCAGGCATTGGCCGGCGCCGTCTGGCCCGCGGCCACCTTGACCGGAAGGCCGGCGTCATTCTTGCGCGCGGCAAGATTGTACCGGTTCGGATAATCCGGGTCGAAATTCGTCCAGGCCTGCGTCTGCCAGAAGAAATAGCCGTAGAGGCCGATGAGGACGAGAAGAGCAATACCGATCGGCCCCTTGATGATCCACGCACGCCCCCGATACCAGTTGGCGATGGCGATGAAGGGAGAGAGTATCCAGGCAATCGCCAGGCCGATGCCCCGGCCGATCGCTGCAAACACACGTTGGAAAAACGCGACGATCGGATCAAGCATTGCTGTTATCCTCCTTGATGCCATAAAGGCGTTTTCGGAACGCCACCTTGTCCCTGAGATATGTGCCGGTCAGCGTTGCCACAACATATTCCCTGAACTTTTCGCTGTAATGTTCATAGGCCGTATAAAACCCCTGCTTGTCAAAGACGAAGCGGGAGACGAAGTCGCGCGGCACAAGCTGCGAAATCAACCGGTTGGTCAGCCACTGGTCGGGATGATCGGGTGCCGCGCGAACCAGCAGGAAACGATTTTCCGGCGCCACGTCCTGCATCTTGATGCTGCCAGACGCCAGGACCGTGCGCAGCATGGTCTGCAGGAACGGATAGGCACCATCCGACGACACCAGCGCCGAGTTGCGATGCATCCAGGTCTGCAGCCAGATCGCGTCGATCGCATTGATATCCGTGGCCGGGTCGGCCTGATTGACCAGCCCGCGCAGGATCATGTCCGCGCGGTGCTGATAGAGCCCGGAGCTTTCCACCCAGGATGCCTGCGGCAATTGCAGCCGGTTGGTCGAGGCGAGAAACTCATAGATGTGCTGATGATCCGAGAGGCTGATATAGCCGACCTGCCAAGGCCGCGAACGGCGGAACCCGGGCACAGAGGGATCGCAGATCACCGTCGTCGTCTTTTCATCGAGAAAGACGTAGACGCCGCCGAAATGATTGGCCCAGAAGGCCTCGTGGCGGAAGACCAGCTTGTCCGGCACCAGCGCATTCTCGCGGATATCGCCGGTGACTTTTGCAAGCTCGACCATGCGGTTGAGCAACGCATCATCGGCCCATGCGGTCGGCACCGTCTTCAGCCGGTCGACAAGCGAGCGCAGTTCGGCCGCCTTGCCCAGCATGTCCTCGGCCGACAGCACGCGAAAACGCACCTCGTTGATCGACAACAGGTCGTCGATATCGTTGACGACCGATACCGAATCCTCGATCTCGCCGTACAGCGCATCCTTGATCGTCACCGCATTGATCGCACGGCTATTGGCGGCGAAAAACTCGTGCATCAGCGCCGCGGTATTGGAGAAGCTGGTATGGACCACCGGCAGTTCTTCCTGCGCCGGCGTCAGGATGATGAAGCGGCGGTTGACGCGGTTGGGATCGAGATAATCGCGGTCGCCGAGTTCATCGGCGATCTCCGGCGAAAAACCGGTCATGTCGATCTGAAAGGATGGCAGCGCCGTGGGGCGCAGGCCGAACCCGGCAAGCGCCTTGTTGTAGCGCGCAATCAGATGCGGCTCGGAAATATCGAGCAGGCGGCCATAGATCAGTTCGGCTTCGAGGAGGCGTTTCATGCGGTAACACGCTTGGTCAAAATCATGGGTGCCTGGCTGAGCTGTCGGTTTCGTTCCGTACCAGATCGTCCAGATCGAGACGGAGCGCTGTCGCAATGCTTTTAAAAGTTGACAAGCTGCCCTCCTTCTTGCCGGTCTCCAGCTCAGAGAGATAAGCAGCACTGATCCCGGCAATCTCGGCAAGCTTCTTTGCGGACAGACCGCGATGCTCGCGCCAAACCCGAATCGGGTTTTCGCCATCGATTAATCGCTCGACAATCTCGAGCGGGATCAGTTCTTCTTCGCCACGCGCCAGTTTTTCGTGAAAAACGCGAACTGTTTCAGCGTCCGCCAAATCCTCCGCCAGTTCGGCCTGCCTCACAAGATCCTCATAGTCCTGCTTGCTCAGCAAGACCAGCTCCTCGCCGTTGGGCGTTTTGAAAGACACAGCTGAGTTCATGCTACATCTCCTTATAAACGTCGCCGCGCGGGGCGATTTTAACGACATCAATGACGATGCCTGTCTCATTGAAAATCACACGCCAATCGCCGATTCTGAGTCGATAGTGGTCCGAGCCTTGCAGCCTCTTCACATTGTTTGCCAACGATGCCGGATCGACCGAATATTGCTGCAGCTTTTTCGTTATCCGCTTCGCATCCGTTTGCGGCATACGCTGCAATGCCGTTGCCGCCTGTTTGCTGAGAACAATTTTCCTCATGAAATTAAGGCCTTTCAGACCTGACGGCAAGAACAATTCGCTCTCAGCAAACTTTTACCCCTGCCACCGCCCATCCGCCTTCATCGCCTCGATCTCGCGGATCGCCTTCTCCCTCTGGCGCTCCCGACGAATGATGTCGGTCACGGCCGCATCGTCGGATTTGTCGGTGTAACGGAATTCGCTGTCGGCGTAGCGGTTGATTTCCTGCATGACCATCTCGAGCGTGATGGGCCCGCGCAGGTCTTCGATCATCGCTTTCTTCTCGTCATAGGCCTTGTGCATGAAGGCCTGCGGCGTGGCAAACCAGTCGTCGGGCAGGTCCACATCCATCGCCCGCATCTTGATCGCGTCGGTGATGTTCTTGATTGCCCGGCCGGTAAAGCGCGGCTCGGCTTCCTTGATCATATGCAGGTAGGAGCCGACGTCGGCCAGCGTCGCGATCTTGCCCTCTTCCTTTTCGTGGCGCTCCCACACCGCAAGCAGCCCCTCTTCCTTCGGGCGGGCATGCGCCTCGTAGGACTGCGAAACCGCTTTTTTGATCTCCTGACCAGCGAACAGCTGGTGCTCGCCCAGCGGGATCTTATGGTTCTTGCCGACCAGCATGGCAAAGATATCGATATAATCGCCTTCCGATTGCGGCCCATCGACCAGCCAGCGGGCACCGGCGCGCTGGCGCAGGGCATCATCGACGTTTTCCGGATAATTGGAGAACATGCCGAAGGTGCAGTTGCCGCGGATCACCGTCGAGGCACCGGCGAAACTTTCCATCAGCACCGCCGTCACCTCATGCTGCCCCGCCGACGCGCGGTCGTCCGAGCGCTTGGCCGCCACCTGATCGACATCGTCGATGGTGCCGAAGCCGATCGCCTTCGGATTGATGACGTTGTTGACGAATTCCTTGCAGTTTTGCCCCGATTTGCCCTGATAGGAGGAAATCTGGTCGACCCCGAAATTCTCGTAGTGAAAGGCGTATCCGGCGATCTCGCAGTAGTCGTTGAGCATGCCCGCCAGCATCTGGATCAGGATGGTCTTGCCGGTGCCCGGCATGCCGTCGCCGATGAAGGTGAAAAGGAAGCCGCCCAGTTCGACGAACGGATTCATCTGCCGGTCGAAATCATAGGCCATCAGCATCTTGGCAAGCTTCAACGCCTGATATTTGGCGATGTGGTTGCCGATGATCTCTTCCGGCTTCTTGAAGCTCATCACCAGCGGCTTGCGCTTCTGACCGGGCGCGACGTCAAAACCGTTGAGGGTGAAATCGTCCTGATCGAGCCGGATATGGACATTCTCGAAGCTTGCAAGCCCGGTGAACCGTGCCTTGCGGCCGATCAGTCCCTCGATCGCAAGCCGGGAGAAGGCCCGCGCCCGGCTGGTCAGCGCGGCATCGTCGGGCGCACCGGCAATGGTCTTGTCCAACGCCGAGAGCATGCCCTTCAGCGCATCCTGCGGCGTATCGAACAGGAAATCCGGCTCGGTCCCATCCTCGACCGGTTCGCCCTCCCCCGCAAGCGTCGCCCCGAGATAGGCGGCGAAGGTGAAGGCGGCGATATAGGCCGATGCCGACAGAAGCGCCTTGAACTGGGTGGCGTCCTCGCCCGACAGCGGTGCCGCGGCATTGCGTGATTGCAACCCTTCCAGATTGGTCTGGCGGGCAAAGACATCGGCAACGGCGAGCGCCACCTGAATGCCGCGCCGCGATCGATAGAGCAGCGCGTGCTGAGCAGGCGAAAACAGCGGATCGTTGGCGCGAACCGACTGGATGGCCTTCGTCAATTCCACCTCGCGCGTGCGGCGCTGACCACCGGTCGAAACGGTGGACACGAAACGGCGGCCGGTTCCGGCCAAAGCTGTCCCCGCAGACGGATCGTCGGCTTCAAGGATGATCAGCCGGGTGACCAGCCCCTGCGCCACCGCCTGATGCTTGGCGATGTCGTCCTCGTGCAGTGTCGTCAAGCCCGCGTTCAGTGACATTGCCTCACACCTCGCTGATAACCTGGTTTCCGGAAATCACATGCACCTTGTAGTCGCCGAAGACCTCCGCCGCATCGCCGGCGGCATAGAGCGCCTGGTAAGCGTCATGCGGCACCAAAGCGTGCTTCTCGTAGGAACTGACGCCCATGCGGGTCGCCTCGAGATTGTCGGTATCGATGTGGAATTCCTCCGACGCCGGTGTCGAGGAGAAAAAGCCGCGCTGGGCGGGCCGTTCGGCCTTTGAGAACACCTCCTGCACGGTCCAGGTCAAAAGCCAGGCGTTTTCCGCCTTGCGCACCTTCGACAGGATCTCGTTGATCTTGGCATTGTTCTCGGTAATTCCGGCCGAGTAGAACGGTCCAAGCACGATGCGCCGCAGCTGCTTGGGATGCAGGTCCGGGAAATCCCTGTCGAGACTGGTGGCTATCGTCACCGGTGTCAGAGAATAGGCGCTGTTCTTCAACGCAAAATCGTCAAACCGGCTGGCGAGATCCGGATTGAGCAGACCGCCGATCGGCAAGGGAATATCCATCTCCGGGTTCAGCTTGCCGTCCGCCGTCACCAAAAGCTTGATGATCTTTTCCGAGGAATCCTCGATGGTTGCCATGTAGACCATCGGCAGCGTGCTTGTGCCATCGAAAGCACCCCAGCTGACCACGTAATAGGGCCGCATGGTCTTCGGATTGACGGCAACCCGGATCGTCTCAGGCATGATGAAGGGCGAGAAGATGTCACCCTTGCCGATCTGTTCGAGATAGAGCCGCTCGGCCATGCGCGACTGCAATTCAGCCGGAAATGCTTTCTGGCGAAGAATGAAATCGGCCATTTCCAGACGCAGCGCATCGGCGACCGGAATGCTCGACAACCGTTTTTCAGCCGATTGCCGGTCGTTTTCCAGCTCCAGCACATTCTGGAACACCGGAAAACCGCTCTCGGCCCGCGAGATACGGAACTGTTCGATAAAGCCGATACGATTTTCCCAGCAGGAGAAGGACGCCTTCAACCGCGCCAGATAGGGCACGACCGCCTCGCCGATCATCGAATTCCGGTAAAGCGGCGTGCTGCTGTCGGCCAGAAAGATTTCGAGACCGCCAAGGGCGGCGCGGATCGAGGCAAAATACTGGCCAACCGTGCCTTCGGATGCGGCGTTCATGATGGCCACCCTCCCATCGAGGGGGCGGGTCGGAGCGAAGCTCCGGGGTGGGGTGATTTTTCGAGACACCCAACGGCCCCCCCCACCCGAGCGTTCCGCGCGACCTCCCCCCTCAAGGGGGAGGTATAGGCCGCCCAGCGGCCATGGTAGACGGACATATCAAACGTTTTGGCGCGAGACGGCATTGTGGGCGCAATCACGGCTTCACGTAATTCGCCGAATTGTGCTTGTCCATGACAGCCTGGAACCGCCGGGCAAAAGCATCGTCGGCCAGCTTCTTGCGGCGCTGGATGTCCTGGGTCGAGAGCATGTTCTTCTCGTGCATTTCCAGGAGATCGCCGATATGGCGCTGCGAGGCGGAGCCGATGCCGGCCATGGTTTCCTCGGCTGCGGTATCGACCTGGCTGCCGAGCGTATTGATCTTGTGGGCGACATCCTGCTGGGCCGCCGTCTTCAAGGAATCCTCCAGCGCCTTGTAAAGCACGATGCGCTGTTCGGTATCGATCGTCAGCTTGTTGATCAGCGTGTTCTGCGCGGCGATCTGGTTGTTGAGCGAATCGACGAAGGTCTGGAACATCGAGGTGTAGCGCTCGTATGTCTGGCTCTCGGCCAGAAGCTCCTGCTCCTTGGCCTGTTTCTGATTGTATTCCGTCGCCAGAACCGAACGCTCGCCTTCTAGCTGGGTACGGGAGATCTGGTCGGTGGAAGCAGCGATCTTGTTTTCGATGTCCATCAGCAGCGGGTTCAGTTCCTCGATCCGCTTCTGGGTTTCCAGCAGGTTTGCCATCGTGCTCTTGCGCCGCTCGATCACCTGCAGCAGGCTTGCTTCCGAGGTCTTGTAACGCTGATCGAGTACATTCTTCTGTTCTTTCAGAATGCCCACGATGGTGTCGGATTTGGCCAGCAGTTCCTGAAGATTGCCGGCAAGCGACATGTTGCGGACACGGTCGGTGCGCATGCGTTGTGACCGCTGCTTGGAAAAAATGCCGATGAATTTTTCATAACCGGTATAGCTCTTCATGCTCTCGAATTCGGAGCCGAAGACGTTGGTGGCGTCTTCCAGACCGATGATCAGGTCGGCAATATTGCCCTCCATCACCTTCTGCTGGTTGATGACGTCCTGAATGCGGGCGTTCTCGATATCGAAATTGGCATCGCCCAGCTTGGTGTCCGATTTGGCGAACTGGTCGAGTACGACGGCCGACTGGTTCATCTTGCCGCGGATCTGTTCGACGATGCCGCGCGTTTTCTCGATTTCGCTCTCAAAATTCTGAAGTGTCGCCATCGGTTTTCCCCCTTGGTTGCTCCGGTGCAGACGCGCCACGCAGCTTAATTATTCAGTCGTGACATCAGCTTATAGAATGGGACTGGTATTTTGAAGCGCAAGTATCTCGTGTGACGAATTTCAATGCACGCCATCCGCCGAGATTGCCCCGCAACGCCGCGCCTATTTCGCAGCCGATGTCAGATAGGTGATGACGTCGTCGATATCCTGCGGCTTCTTCAGGCCGGGAAAAGACATCTTGGTTCCGGGCACCATCGCTTTCGGGCTGAGCAGGTATTCCGAAAGCCGGTCCACGTCCCAGAGCTTGCCGTCCTCGCCGAAGGTTTTCATGGCGCTCGAATAGCTGTAACCCGGATATGTCGCCACCGGACGGCCGATGACCCCCATCAGGCTTGGCCCGACCCGGTTCAAGGGCTCCGTTGCGGTATGGCAGGCACCGCACTTCTTGAAGACCTGCGCACCGGCCGCCGCATCGCCGCCGGCATGGGCAAGACCGGCCTGAAGACAGAGACAGAGGCTCATCAGAGCAAGCCGTAACGACATGGGCAGTTTCTCCGGAAAATCTATTGGGATCGCCACCATCATGGCATGGAGCGCGGGCTTCGCGATAGCCCGCTTCAGCCTTCGCTCATCTTGTCTTCCCAGTGGCGGCGGCAATAAACCACGTATTTCTCGTTGCCGCCGACATCGACCTGGGCGCCTTCGCGCACGACATTGCCCTGCGCATCCATCCGCGCCACCATGGTCGCCTTGCGGCCGCAATGGCAGATCGTGCGGACTTCACGCATCTCGTCGGCGATCGCCAAAAGCGCCATCGAGCCGGGAAAGAGCTTGCCCTGGAAATCCGTGCGCAACCCGTAGGCCATGACGGGAATGCCGATGCGGTCGGCGACGCGGGCCAGTTGCCAGACCTGATCCTCACCGAGAAACTGCGCCTCGTCGACGAAGACGCAGGCGATCGTCTCTTCAGCATGCAGCCGCTCGACCAGAGCATAGAGGTCGTCGTCATGATGGAAGGATATGCCATCCTCGCTCAGGCCGATGCGCGAGGACACACGCCCCTTGCCTGCCCGATCGTCGAAGGCCGCGATCAGGATCACCGTGCGCATGCCGCGCTCGCGATAGTTATAGGACGCCTGCAGGAGCAAGGTCGATTTTCCGGCGTTCATGGTGGCGTAGCTGAAATACAGTTTTGCCATGGCGTCCTCTTCTGTATGCTGTCGGTTGTTCATGAACAGACCGAACGGGGAAGGCCAGAGCGCGAGCACGAAAGTCACAGAAAATCGACGCAAGCCAGCAGAACATTAGCAATGCGACATCCCGCGTCGTTTTACGCGGGCGTGTCCGGCGAATGTCCCAATACACTTGGAGCCAACATCAGGGCGCTTGAAGAGGCGGACATTTGGTGATTGGCTTAAACCAAAAAGCAGGGGAATGATCACGATGACCAGACTGACACTGAAACTCATGCTGACCGCGGCTGTATCGCTGACCGCACTGACATCCGCCCATGCCGCCGAGCCGGCAAGCTGTGGCACCGTCCGGTTCGCCGATGTGGGCTGGACCGACATCACCGCGACCACCGCGACCGTGGCGTCGATCCTGAAAGGCCTCGGATACGAGGCCGACATCAAGGTTCTCTCCGTTCCGGTCACCTACCAGTCGTTGAAGAACAAGGACATCGACGTCTTCCTCGGCAACTGGATGCCGACCCAGGAAAACGACGTGCGTCCCTTCCTTGATGACAAGTCCGTCGAATCCTTCGGTCCCAATCTGGAAGGCGCCAAGTACACGCTGGCGACCAATGCCAAGGGCGCAGAGCTCGGCATCAAGGACTTCAAGGATATCGCCGCACACAAGGCCGAACTCGACGGTAAGATTTACGGCATCGAGCCCGGCAATGACGGCAACCGCCTGATCATCGACATGACGGACAAGGACACGTTCGGCCTCAAGGGCTTCGAGGTGGTCGAATCATCCGAACAGGGCATGCTGGCCCAGGTCGCCCGCGCGGAAAAAGACGGTCAGCCGGTGGTTTTCCTCGGCTGGGAACCGCATCCGATGAACGCCAATTTCAAGCTGACCTACCTGTCGGGCGGCGATGACATCTTCGGCCCCAATTTCGGCGGAGCCACCGTCTTTACGAACGTGCGCGCCGGCTACACCGCCGAATGCCCGAATGTCGGCAAGCTGATCACCAACCTGAAATTCTCGCTTCCGATGGAAAACGAGATCATGGGCAAGATCCTGAACGACAGCAAGGATCCGGAAGCGGCTGCGACCGAATGGCTGAAAGCCAATCCGACAGCCATCGACCCCTGGCTTGCCGGCGTCACCACCAAGGATGGTGGCGACGGACTGGCAGCGGTGAAGACAGCGCTCGGTCTCTGACCGGTCAACAAAAGGCGGGGAGCAGTCCCCGCCTTTTTTAAGCGCATCCTCTCCTATCATCGGCATCAAGAACCAGGCGATTTTCCGTGGAATGGCTAACCAATCCTGATCGACGCATCCCCATCGGCGGCTGGGCGAAGAGTTTCTTCACCTGGCTGACCACCAATTTCTCAGGCTTTTTCGACCATGTCTCCGCCGTCCTGTCGGGCGTGGTCAATGTGATCCTGTGGATATTGCAGTCACCGCACCCGCTGATCGTCGTGGCTGTGGTGACGGCAGCATCCTACTGGTTCCGCCGCTCGATCGGGGTCACATTGTTCACGCTGCTGGGCCTGCTGCTGATCATCAATCTCGGCTACTGGAAGGCGACAACGGAGACGCTCGCCCTGGTGCTGGCGGCCAGCGCCGTCAGCATGGCCGTCGGCATTCCGCTGGGGATCGCCGCTGCCCGGCGCGCCTGGGTCTATGCCGTGATGCGGCCGATCCTCGACCTGATGCAGACCATTCCGACCTTCGTCTACCTGATCCCCGCGCTGGTTCTGTTCGGCCTCGGCATGGTGCCGGGTCTGATCGCCACCGTGATCTTCGCCATTCCGGCACCGATCCGGCTGACCCGCCTCGGCATCATCTCGACACCGCCATCGCTGGTCGAAGCGGCGGTCTCCTTCGGTGCGACGCCCTCGCAGGTGCTGCGCAAGATCGAGCTGCCCTTTGCCATGCCGCAGATCATGGCCGGCCTGACGCAGACCATCATGCTGTCGCTGTCGATGGTGGTCATTTCTGCCCTCGTTGGCGCCGCCGGTCTCGGCGTGCCGGTCGTGCGGGCGCTGAACACGGTCAACATCGCCATGGGCTTTGAATCCGGCCTCTGTATCGTCATTCTCGCGATCATTCTCGACCGCCTGTTCCGTTCGTCCGATGAAGGAGAAGGCGCATGACCGATGCCGTCGTTTTCAAGAATGTCGACATCATCTTCGGCAACAGGCCGCAAGCCGCCATCGCCATGGTCGATCAGGGCAAGACCCGCGACGAAATCGGCGCGGCCACCGGCCTGGTGCTCGGCGTCGCCGATGCATCGCTGACCATCACCGAGGGCGAAATCCTCGTGCTGATGGGATTGTCGGGCTCGGGCAAGTCGACGCTGCTGCGCGCCGTCAACGGTCTGGCGCCGGTGGTGCGCGGCGAAGTGCAGGTGAAGACCGGGCACGGCATGATCAACCCGTACAAGACCAGCGCCAAGTCGCTGCGCGACTTCCGCATGCACGATGTCTCCATGGTGTTCCAGCAGTTCGCATTGCTGCCGTGGCGCACG
The DNA here is from genome assembly GCF_001687365.1 of Pararhizobium polonicum. Classification (GTDB taxonomy): domain Bacteria; phylum Pseudomonadota; class Alphaproteobacteria; order Rhizobiales; family Rhizobiaceae; genus Pararhizobium; species Pararhizobium polonicum. Next base: position 64,755 of record NZ_LGLV01000015.1, on the reverse strand, counting down.
GTGGAAGACAATGTCGGCTTCGGACTGGAGCTTGCCGGCGTGCCGGACAAGGAACGCAAGGACCGCGTTGCCGAACAGCTGGAACTGGTCAACCTGACGAAATGGGCGAGCCGCCAGGTCAAGGAACTGTCCGGCGGCATGCAGCAGCGCGTGGGCCTTGCCCGCGCCTTTGCCACCGGGGCGCCGATCCTTTTGATGGACGAGCCCTTCTCCGCGCTTGATCCGCTGATCCGGACCCGGCTTCAGGACGAACTGCTGGAATTCCAGCGGCGGCTGAAGAAGACCATCCTGTTCGTCAGCCACGATCTCGACGAAGCCTTCCGAATCGGCAACCGTATTGCCATCATGGAAGGCGGCCGCATCATCCAGTGCGGCACGCCGCAGGATATCGTCAAGAACCCGGCAAACCAGTATGTCGCCGATTTCGTCCAGCACATGAACCCGATCACCATGCTGACCGCGATGGACGTGATGAGCCAGGGCGTCAACCGCGCCGGCAGCGGCGCCGGCGTCTCGGCGACGGCCAAGCCGACGACACCGCTGATCGACATTCTCGACGCCATGTCGCGCCAGCCGGGCAGCATCGGCGTCGTCGAAAACGGCGCCATCGTCGGTACCATCGATGCGCAGAACGTCGTGGAAGGCCTGACCCGGCACCGCAACAAGAGTTGACCGGACGGGCCTGAATGCCCTTATAAAAGACGCCCGGAGACAACCTCTCCGGGCGTTTGGCATTCACAAGACGAGGCACCCGATGGCCGACAAACCTTCCGTCCTGCGCGAAACCGACGATGAGGCGCGCACGCTGGCCCGCGTGTTGCTGCGCTCGGCCCGCAGCGCCGCCATCGCCGTCGTCGAGCCCGGAAGCAACGGCTTTCCCTTTGTCAGCCGCGTGCTGCTCGGCATCGATATCGACGGGGCGCCGGTCATTCTGGTTTCCGCGCTGTCGACTCACACGCAGGCCTTGTCCGCCGACAGCCGCTGCTCCCTGCTCACAGGCGAAATCGGCAAGGGCGATCCGCTGGCCCATGCCCGGCTCACAATCCAGTGCGAGACGGAAAGACTTGACCGCGACAGCGCGGCCCATGCCCGCATCCGCGAACGCTTCATCCGCCGTCATCCGAAAGCGAAACTCTATGTCGACTTCCCGGATTTCGCCTTCTTCCGGCTGACGCCGCTCAAAGCCAGCCTGAACGGCGGTTTCGGCCGGGCCTATGCGCTTGACGGCGAGGACCTGTTCATCCGCTCTCCGGCAATCGACGAACTCGCTGCGATGGAAGCGCGGGCGATCGACCACATGAACACCGACCATTCGGATGCGGCGAGCAAGTACGCAAAACTCTATTGCAAGGCGAAGGGGACCGGCTGGCGAATCTGCGGCCTGGACGCCGGCGGCGTCGATCTGGCCTCCGGAGATCAGCTGAAACGGCTGGAATATGAGGGACCTCTCCAATCCGCAGGAGAACTCCGGCCGATGCTGGTCAGACTTTACGGTTAACTCGATGCTATCTACCCCGAATTCTTGCTATGAGAGGTTGTCCTTTTATTCATCACGGCTAATTATCCGTTATTCACATTCATAACCAAGCGTGATGTGAACTTCGCATGGAGTACCGAATGCAAACGATCTCTCCTCAGAAACACGGCAAAGCTGAAATAGCTGCGGAGTTTCTGTCGGCCATGGCCAACCCGAAGCGTCTGCTGATTCTCAGTTCACTGGTGAACGAGGAAATGGCTGTCGGCGCCTTGGCAAACCAGGTCGGCCTCAGCCAGTCCGCACTGTCGCAACATCTCTCGAAACTGCGTGCCCAGAATCTCGTAACCACCCGTCGGGACGCGCAGACGATCTACTATTCGAGTTCCTCGGATGCTGTCCTGAAAGTGCTGAAGACACTGAAGGATATTTACGGCGACGAAACGAGCACGACCGAAAAGGTCGCACAGCGCCGTACCGCCTGATATGGGTTGGGGCCGCTTGCCGGCCCCGTCCTGTCAGCCGCCTCTTCTGCTTTCAACCTGAATTGTTTGTCCCGGAAAGACGCCGCCACCTTTGGCGTTTACGCGCCTTTGAGACTTGGCGTGCAGTATCTGCGCATGGACAAGACAGCCCAAAACCAGCCTCCGGTACCGCGCCTGAAATGGGCCGTACTTGGCACAGGCGCAATTGCTTCGACCTTCGCCGAAGACATCCGGCTGACCGGCAATGCCGAGCTTGCCGCCGTCAGCTCACGAACACCGGAAGCCGCCGCCGCCTTTTCGCACCGCTTCGGCCCCCTTCGCATCCTCGCGGATATCGCGACTCTGGCTGCGGATCCTCTGATCGATGCCGTCTATCTGGCCACACCGAATACCGCTCACTACGATCAGGCCCAGACACTGCTGACCGCCGGAAAACCTGTACTCGTCGAAAAGCCGCTGGCCACATCGGCCGCACAGGCCCGGTCGCTTGCCGAACTGGCGGCAAGACGGCATGTCTTTGCGATGGAGGGCCTTTGGACCGTCTACCTCCCGGCAATCGACCGGGTCCGCAGCCTGCTGGCCGGCAACGCGATCGGGGCCGTCACCCGCATTCGCGCCGAGCTCGCCTATGCCAAGGCCTTCGACGGCAACAGCCGTTTTTTCTCGCAGGCGCTCGGCGGCGGTTCTCTTCTCGATCTCGGTATCTATCCGATTGCGCTGACACTGGCGCTGTTCGGTTCACCCCAGACAGTGGCGGGGCGATGGCGCGCAGCGCCCACGGGCGTTGATATGGCAGCGGACATCCGGCTTGGCTATGACGGGTTCGAAGCAGCGCTCTCCTGCGGCTTCGATCGCAACGGCGACAATCGTTTCATCATCGAGGGCGAAACCGGCAATCTGGTCATCGATGCCCCGTTCCTGCGGGCGAGCCGTGTTATCGTGACGCGAAACCGGCTTGCCGGTCGTCTTGCAACCCCGGCGGGTTCCGGCCGTCTGGCGCGGGCCATCAGCAAAATCGCGCGCAGGCTCCCCCTGCCCGGCCTCACCGTCTACGAACACGGCTTTCCGGGAAACGGGCTGCAATTCGAAATCGAGGCCGCAAGCAAGGCCATTCTGGAGGGAAAGCGCGAACAGCCTTCGATGCCGCTTGGCTCCAGTGCCGAAGCGCTCGGCATCATCGAAACCATTCTGGCACAGCCCGCATCATAGCCCGACCGGCGTATGATCCCGCTTGCCGGCGTTGAGCGCCAGCACGATATCGGTCAGATGCAACGCGGTCTCGCCGGAAAAGAACGGCGTGCTACCGCTGCGGATCGCATCCGCCTGCGCCGCGATGCCACGCACGAAATCGATCTGCGACGGATAGGCCGGCAGGATGTTTTTCGCAGCGGCGCTTGCATAGGCCACGGGCTTTCCGGCCGTGAGACGAAACGGGAATTTTCGCTGAAACTGCCATTCGAGACGCTCGATCAGACGATGGAACAGCGGCCGCCGGGCACCCGCCAGCTCGACATGGATCGGCGAGCGATTGTCCCAGAGGTCGCGCACGACGATCGTGCCCTTGTCGCCGGTGATCGTCAGCGATCGATCTCTGGGCGCTGCGAGCCCACTTGTCAGACGGGCGACCAGACCCGACCGGAAGGTCAGGCAACCGACGGAAAAATCCGGCCCGAGCGTGAGGGTTTCGGTCCCCGGCCCCTTGTCGGGAAAGGTCAGCGCCGAAAAAGCCGCGACATTGGCAACCGGCCCGAACAGCGAGACGAGCCAGCTTGCCGCGTAACCGGCATGCTCCAGCGTGCAGCCGATTTCGAATTCGTGAACGGCCGGCCATTTCGCGCCCGAACGGCTGCGCCATTCCTGCCACTTGTCGTGAAAGACCGGCCCGTCCTCCATCTCCGCATAGGCAAGACGCGGCGTCCCGATGACACCGGAGGCAAGGATATCGGCGCAATGGGCGCGGGCATCGCTGAGCGCGTTGGCCGGCGCGCCCGCCAGGATCAATCCTTTTTCCGCCGCCAGCCCGACCAGTTCCCTGGCTTCGTCCACCGTCATTGCCAGCGGCTTTTCGCAATAGACGTGTTTGCCCGCAAGCAGCGCCGCCCTGTTGACGGCATGGTGACTTTCGGGCGGCGTCAGGTTGACGACGATGGCAACGGCGGGATCGGCAAGCGCTTCCTCCGCAGACGAATAGGCATGGACCTTCCAGTAATCGCTGAACTGCCGCAGCCGTGCGCGATCGATGTCCCAGACACCCGTCAGCCGCAATTGCGGATGGTTCGCCAGCGTCGTCATATAGTAGTCGGCGACAAAACCCGTGCCGATGAAAGCGATGCCCGTCTGTCCGCTCATCGTGCATCCGCCAGGAAAGACGCGATATAGACCAGCGGCGCGTTCCAGTTGATGGTGATCTCGTTCGTCCCCCAGGACATGATGTCATCGACATAGCAGGTCTGCGGCCGGCACCCCTTGAGGCGTGCCCGCGCGACATCATCGACCAGCGACGAATTCGGCCCGCCTGCCAGGCTGCCAACCGGAGGATGGGGCAACGAAGCGTCGGCCTGGTGGGCATACCAGCGGCTGTGCTGGTTCTGGGCAAAGACGCTACCGTAACCGGTGACATAGGACATGTTCATCGCATTGCGCCCCAAGATGTAATCCATGCTTTCGCGCACGCCGTCGAGAAACGGCCGCTCGCCCGTCAGGTCATAACCCGCTGAGATAACGATCATATTCTGAAGAATGACCTGGTTGGATCCCCAGTCGTAGCGGTTACCAGCCGGCCGGTAGATATGCCCGAAGGGCTCCTTCTTCTGCAGGCCTATGAAGTTTTTGGCAGCGGCCACCACCGATGCACGGATCATCGCCTTGTCCTCTTCAGGAAGCTTGTCGCCGTAAAGCGCGAGATCCAGACGGCCAAGCCCCGCGACGCTGCGCCAGTCGAAGGCGCCCGTGGCAGGAAAGACCGGTCCCGCCCAATGGGGCGAGGATTTCAGCGCGGTCAGATAGCGCGCCTCTCCCGTGGTGACATAAAGTTCGGCGGCGGCCCAGTAGGTTTCGTCGGTAATATCCGTATCGCCGTAATCTCCACCGCCCTGATGACCATCCGAATCCGGCGCATAGAGAACCGGATTGGCGGCGGCGGCCAGCCAGGCCTTTTGCGCGGCGGCCAGGAGCTGCTGCGAAAACGCCGCGTCATAGGGTGCGAAAAGCCGCGCCCCCTGCGCGGCGGCGGCCGCAAGGTTGAGTGTCGCGGCCGTCGAAGGGCGATGCAGGGCCCGCAGTTCCGGATCGAGATGCGGCAGCATCGGCACGCCGGTCCATTTCGTATCGTGAACCTTGTGGTGCACCATGCCGGCCAGCGGCTGACCGTCCGGCACCATCATCTTCATCAGGAATTCGAGTTCCCAGCGCGCCTCGTCGAGAATATCGGGAACACCGTTGCCATTTTCCGGAATGCGCGACAGGCTGTCGCTCATGACGGGCGATGCGCCCTTGCCATACACCAGCCCGCGCTCGAACGTGCCGAGAAGCTGGGACACGGCAATGCCGCCGTTGACCACGTACTTGCCCTGGTCGCCGGCATCGTACCAGCCGCCGGAGACGTCGAGCGTATAGTCGCAGGTCCAGTCCTTGCCGTAGAGCTTTGCCGCCGCCTCGCCGGTCAGGCACGTCACATCGTTGTCGCCCCTGTTGGGGCTTTCCTGCAGATGACCGGCAGGCCGCGCATAGGCCGACCCGGCAATATCGCCCCTGATCGCGATACCGCTGCGCTGCGGATAGAACCAGGACAGCGCATCAACGCGTAGCTGGCCGTAAATGTCATGGCCGATGGAGAACGGGTAGCTTTTCGTGTCGCCGACGATCAGGCGATATCCCTCGCCGGCGGTCGCAAAGGCCGAGAAATCGGCGATCTGCGTGTCGGCGCCCACCGTCTCGTCAAAACCGGCAGGTGCCGCCGTGCCCTCGCCGACCACAGCGCCCGACGCATCTTCAAGCTTGAACGCCAGCGGCCCGGTTGCATCCGAAATAATCGTCGCGCGCTTTGGCCCATCGAGGAAATAGCCGGTCTGGTTGACCAGCGCCGGCAGGGCGCGGACCACGTCTCTTGTCGCCGCCGCGATCTCGTCAGGCTTCGCCTCGTTGAGTGCCACAGTATCCAGGCAGAGCCGCCAGGGTTTTTCCGCCCCGCCCAGCTGCAAGACGATCTGGGCCGGCTCGGCTTCGGTTGCCTTGAAGACGGTCGCAAACGTCGTCTTCCCGGCTTTGGCCTCCGCCGTGAAATTCGCCTGTGCCGTCCACGGTTCCGCATTGCGCTGGACCAGAATCGGGAAGCTGTGCTGTTCCTTGGCTTCAAGAGCCATCGTCAGCCGGTAGGATGTGCCCGGGGTAAATTCGAGGTCGTTGACACCAAGCAATCGGTCCCAGGGTTCTCCCCCGGCTTCGACATCGGCGCACAGTTTGCCGTGTTCACGCGACAATACAACGCCTCCGGCAGCCCAGAATCCGTCCTGTCCCTTTGCAAAGGCACCGTCGGCAATCATATCGGCCGCGCCTGCCGGGCCGGGGAGGCAAACGAGAAGGACGAGCATCAGGCTGGCTGGAAATTTCGGCAAGTCTCTATCCTGAGCCCATGTTTCGGGAATGCGGCGCCACTCTGCTGCAAACAGGTTAACCTTCGGAAAAGACCGGGCCGCAAGCCCTGTTTCCAGCTGTTTTCAACGGGGAATATTTTCTCCGATCCGATTGGAAACCGCTCCGTCCGGCCAAGCCCGAGACTTGACCGGGAAAGGCGCCCTGATAGTTTGACCGGCAGGTAAAGATTCACCTCATCCATCTGGACTTGGCCACCAGACATAAAAAACGCCACGGAGAATATGATGTCGAACCGCCTCAATGCCACGCCCAACGATCTCAGCGCTTTCTGGATGCCGTTCACGGCCAACCGGCAGTACAAGAAAGAACCGCGCATGTTCGTCAAGGCGAAGGACATGCATTACACCACCCATGACGGCCGCCAGGTGCTCGACGGCACGGCAGGCCTCTGGTGTGTGAACGCCGGCCACTGCCGGCCGCTGATCACCGAAGCCATCCGTGAGCAGGCCGGCGAGCTCGACTATGCCCCGGCCTTCCAGCTCGGCCATCCCAAGGCCTTCGAACTGGCAAACCGCCTCATCGACATCGCCCCCGACGGCATGGAGCATGTGCTCTACACCAATTCCGGTTCTGAATCGGTCGAAACCGCACTGAAGGTGGCGCTGGCCTACCACAAGGTAAAGGGTCAGGGCTCCCGCACCCGCCTGATCGGCCGCGAGCGCGGCTATCATGGCGTCAATTTCGGCGGCATCTCGGTCGGCGGCATCGTTTCCAACCGCAAGATGTTCGGCACGCTGCTGACCGGCGTCGATCACATGCCGCATACCCACCTGCCGGAAAAGAATGCCTTCACCAAGGGCGTGCCGGAGCATGGCGGCGACATCGCCAGCGAACTCGAACGCATCGTCACGCTGCACGACGCCTCGACCATCGCTGCCGTCATCGTCGAGCCGGTTGCGGGCTCCACCGGCGTCCTCATCCCGCCGAAGGGCTACCTGCAGAAGCTGCGCGAGATTTGCACCAAGCACGGCATCCTGCTGATTTTCGATGAAGTCATCACCGGCTACGGCCGCCTCGGCACGCCGTTCGCAGCCCAGTATTTCGACGTCAAGCCCGACATGATCGTCACCGCCAAGGGCCTGACCAACGGCGTCATCCCGATGGGCGCCGTCTTCGTCACCGCGGAAATTCACGACGCCTTCATGAACGGCCCGGAACACATGATCGAGTTCTTCCACGGCTACACCTATTCCGGCAACCCGATCGCCTGCGCCGCCGCACTCGGCACACTCGATACCTATCGCGACGAAAGCCTGCTCACCCGCGGTGCCGAACTTGCGTCCTACTGGGGCGACGCGCTGCATTCGCTGCGCGATTGCCCGCATGTCATCGATATCCGCAATATCGGCCTGATCGGTGCCATCGAGCTGGCACCGATCGCCGGCGAACCGACCAAGCGTGCCTTCTCGGCCTTCCTCAAGGCCTATGAAAGCGGCTACCTGATCCGCACCACCGGCGACATCATTGCGCTCTCGCCACCGTTGATCATCTCCAAGGCGGAGATCGACGAACTGATCGACGGCATCCGCAAGGTATTGATCGCCAACGCCTGAATGAACAATATTTAGCCAATACTCATATGAAAACCGGGTCGAAATTGACGTTTCGGCCCGGTTTTGCGTCGATAACGATCAAACATTGGGCGAACAGCCTAAAAATCCGGCTTGCGGAATCCGCCGCCACTTCCTACACGATTGCTATGGGATTTTACCCGTCCGCAAGAGACGGAAACCCAACGGGCTCGACTTGCTTTGACGGATCGGCTGGGGCCTCTCCGTCAGGGAACGGTGATAGTGCCGGCACGCGGGGAACCAACCCATCCAAGGAGACGAAAGATGAATTTCAAGAGATTGACAGGCGCCACCCTCGCCGCTTCGCTGGCCTTTGCGCCGCTGGCGCATGCCGAGATCGTGATCGGCCTGATCGCGCCGCTGACGGGTCCCGTCGCCGCTTACGGTGATCAGGTCAAGAACGGCGCCCAGGTGGCCGTCGACCAGATCAACAAGAACGGCGGCATTCTCGGCGAGCAGGTCGTACTCAAGCTGGCGGACGACGCCGGTGAGCCGAAGCAAGGCGTATCGGCAGCAAACCAGATCGTTGGCGAAGGCATCCGCTTCGTTGTCGGCCCGGTCACGTCCGGTGTCGCCATGCCGGCCTCCGATGTTCTGGCCGAAAACGGCGTCCTGATGGTCACGCCAACCGCGACCACGCCGGACCTCACCAAGCGCGGCCTGACGACGATCCTGCGCACCTGCGGCCGCGACGACCAGCAGGCTGAAGTGGCAGCGGCCTATGTGCTGAAGCAGCTCAAGGACAAGCGCATCGGCATCCTCAACGATAAGGGCGCCTACGGCAAGGGCCTTGCCGATTCGTTCAAGGCGACGCTGAACGCCGGCGGCGTTACCGAAGTCTTCAACGATTCGCTGACACCGGGCGACAAGGATCTGAGCGCGCTCACCACCCGCCTCAAGGCGGAAAAGGTCGATGTCCTCTATTTCGGCGGCTACCATCCGGAAGCCGGCCTTCTCGTCCGCCAGCTGCATGACATTTCCGCTCCGATCCAGATCATCGGTGGCGACGGCCTCTCCAACACCGAATTCTGGGCCATCGGCACGGATGCGGCGGCTGGAACGGTATTCACCAACGCTGCGGACGCCCTGAAGAACGACAGCTCGAAGGCAGCCGTTGCCGCCCTCGAAGCCGCGAAAATCCCGGCCGAAGCCTTCACGCTCAACGCCTATGCGGCTGTCGAAGTGATCAAGGCCGGCATCGAAAAGGCTGGCAGTGCAGACGATGCAGCAGCCGTTGCTGCTGCCCTGAAAACCGGCGAGCCGATCAAGACCGCCATCGGCGACGTCACCTATGGCGAAACCGGCGACCTCACCTCGCAGAGTTTCTCGCTCTACAAGTGGGAAGACGGCAAGATCGTTTCTGCCGAGTAAGCAGACAGACCGGTAACGGATCGGGCGCTTCGGCGCCCGATTTCGTTTCGGCGAGCGGGCTGGCAGCCCTACATTCCGCCGCCATCCACAGACGCCATCAGCGATTTTCCATGCCTGGCTATGCAATGACGGCGATCAGCCTCTATGCTTCGGGCCACTCCTATTTCAGACAAGCATCAAAGAGGCAGGCCCCGTGAGCGAAAAACTTGAAAAGCTGATCGATCAGGGCACCGGCCGTATTCCGGCCGACATCGTGCTCAAGGGCGGACGTTTCTTCGATCTCGTCACCGGCGATCTCATTGCCTCCGACATCGCCATCTGCGGCGACCGCATCGTCGGCACGTGCGGAACCTATAGCGGCAAAACCGAGATCGACATCACCGGGCAGATCGTCGTGCCCGGCTTTATCGACACCCACCTGCACATCGAATCCTCGCTGGTGACACCGCATGAATTCGACCGTTGCGTCCTGCCCTATGGCGTCACCACGGTGATCTGCGATCCGCATGAAATCGCCAATGTGCTCGGCACCGAGGGCATCCAGTTCTTTCTCGACAGTGCACTCGAAACCATCATGGATATCCGCGTGCAGCTGTCGAGCTGCGTGCCGGCGACGCATCTGGAAACCTCCGGCGCCAATCTGCCGATCGAAAAACTGCTGCCGTTCCGCGCCCATGAAAAGGTCATCGGCCTGGCGGAATTCATGAATTTTCCCGGCGTCATCCACAAGGACCCGGTCTGCCTCGCCAAGCTCGAAGCCTTCCAAGGCGGCCATATCGACGGCCACGCGCCGCTCTTGCGCGGGCTCGATCTGAACGGCTACCTGTCCACCGGCATCCGCACCGACCACGAATGCACGACGGCAGACGAAGCGCTCGAAAAGATCCGCAAGGGCATGCACATTCTCGTGCGTGAAGGCTCCGTCTCCAAGGACCTGCACGCGCTGATGCCGATCCTCACGGAACGCCTGTCGCCGTTCCTGGCACTGTGCACCGACGACCGCAATCCGCTGGATATCGCCGAACAGGGTCATCTCGACTACATGATCCGCGAGGCAATAGCCCAAGGCGTCGAACCACTCGCCATCTACCGCGCCGCCTCGATTTCCGCCGCGCGTGCCTTTGGCTTGCGTGACCGCGGCCTCGTCGCTCCGGGATGGCGGGCCGATCTGGTGGTAATCGACAGCCTTGAGAACTGCAAGGCAGAAAAAGTCTTTGCCGGAGGCCGTCTCGTGACCGACGATCTGTTTGCGACCCGCCGCCCGGTCGCCCCGGTCGGGCTCGACAGCGTCAAGGCCGGCCATGTCAACGCCGCCGATTTCGGCGTGCCCTATGCCGAGGGCGAGACCTCGGTCATTGGCGTGCTGCCTGGCAAGATCATCACCGAGCATCGCCGCTTCAAGCTACCGGCCTCGGGCAATCAGGCCGGTGTCGATCTCGGCCGCGACATCATCAAGGTCGCCGTCATCGAACGCCACGGCATCAACGGCAACCATGCCAACGGCTTCGTGCAGGGCTTCGGCCTCAAGAAAGGCGCCATCGCCTCGACCGTCGGCCATGACAGCCACAACATCTGCGTCGTCGGCGTCAACGAGGACGATATGGCGCTCGCCGCCAATCGCCTCGGTGAGATCAAGGGCGGCTTCGTCGTCGTCGAGGACGGCAGGGTCACCGGCGAAATTTCGCTGCCTGTCGCCGGACTGATGAGCCTCGAGCCCTATGAAAGCGTGCGCGATACGCTGCACCACCTGCGCGAGGCAGCCTTCGCACTGGGCGCGACGCTGCAGGAGCCGTTTCTGCAACTGGCGTTTTTGCCCCTACCCGTCATTCCGCATCTGAAGATTTCAGATATGGGACTGGTGGATGTCGACAAGTTTGCGTTGATCGGGTGAGAATATTTGTCTTGGAATAACCTTGTGAAATGCCTAAATTTGCGGAGACAGGAGTTTTGACATGACGAAATTGGAGCAAATCGAAAAATCGGTGTCCGAACTCGACGCAGACGAGTTGCAGGCTTTTGCGACATGGTTCCACGAGCTTCAGGCCAAGCGCTGGGATATCCAGTTTGCACAGGATGCCGAAAACGGCGCTTTGGACGCGCTGGCGAATAGTGCCCTTGCAGAATTCAAAGCTGGCCGGTCTCGCAGCCTTTGAAGCACCACGCGACCGCAGCGTTCTGGCGGGCATACGACACGCTGCCCGCGCACGTTCGCGAACTGGCTGACCGCAACTTCGAAAAACTCAAAACAGACCCGAAACACCCTTCCCTGCATTTCAAGCAGGCCGGCCGTTTCTGGTCTGTCAGAGTAGGGGCATCGTGGCGGGCGCTGGCCGTCCATCAAAACGATGACATGGTGTGGTTCTGGATCGGCTCTCACGCGGAATACGACAAACTCCTAAAGTGAAATCCGCCCGCAAAACACATCCATCGCCGCAAGCATGATCTCACCGTCTTCTATCTGTGGCGCAAAACCCGGCATCGGCACTACCTCGGAAATCCTCATTCCCTTCGGTAATGGCAGCGTCTGCGGGCCGCGGTGCAGATTGAAAACGAACAGCAGCTTCTCCCCGGCCTTTTCCCGGGTGAAGGCCAGAATGTCCTGATTGGTTTCGAGGAAGGTCATGCTGCCATCGAGCAGCGGTGCATGCACCCGGCGAAAAGCCAGCGTCCGCCGGTAGTGATCAAGCACAGACCCGGCCTCCTCCTGCTGGTCGACAGCGAGCGGCCGGTGTTCGGCGGGCACCGGCAGCCACGGCTTTACGCTGGAAAACCCGGCATAGTCAGTATCCTTCTCCCAGACCATCGGCGTGCGGCATCCGTCACGGCCCTTGAAGGCCGGCCAGAAGCGGATTCCGTAGGGATCGCGCAGATCCGCCAGCTCAAGTTCGGCTTCCGGCAGCGCCAGTTCCTCACCCTGATAGAGGCAAATCGAGCCGCGCAGCGCGGCCAGCACCGAGATCGCCAGCTTGGCCACCCGTTCACGCTCCTCCATCGTTTGTGCGAAACGGCTGATATGGCGCGTCACGTCGTGGTTGGAAAACGCCCAGCAGACCCAGCCATCGGTCACCGCGTCCTGAAAGGCGCTGACGCAGCGGCGGATATGGGTAGCGGTGAAATCCGGTCCAAGCAGATCGAAGGTGTAGCACATGTGCAGCTTGTCGCCGCCGCCGGTATAGGCGGCCACCGTCTTCAGCGACCGCGCACCGTCGCCGACTTCGCCCACGGAGGCGCGATCGTCGAATTCGTCCAGCAGGGCGCGAAAGCGCTGCAGGAAGCCGATATTTTCCGGCTGCGTCTTGTCGTAGAGATGGTTCTGCATGCCATAGGGATTGACGTCGGGCGCATCCAGACCGATGGCATCGGGATCATAAACTAGCGGCGGATTATCGCGCAGTTCCTTGTCGTGAAAATAGAAATTCACCGTGTCGAGCCGGAAACCATCGACGCCGCGCTTCAACCAGAAGCGCACGGTTTCCAGAAGCGCTTCCTGAACATCCGGATTGTGGAAGTTCAGATCCGGCTGCGAGCCGAGAAAATTGTGCATGTAATATTGCTTGCGCACGCCGTCCCATTCCCAGCCCGGGCCGCCGAAGATCGACATCCAGTTGTTGGGCGCCGTGCCGTCCGGCTTCGGATCGGCCCATACATACCAGTCGGATTTCGGGTTGGTCCGGTCCGAGCGGCTTTCCTTGAACCACGGATGCTGGTCGGAGGTATGCGAGATCACCTGATCGATGATGACCTTTATGCCGAGCCGATGCGCCGTCTTCAGCATCGCGTCGAAATCGGCGAGTGTCCCGAACATCGGATCGACATCGCAATAATCCGAAACGTCATAACCCATGTCGGCCATCGGCGAGGTGAAGAAGGGCGACAGCCAGATGGCATCGACCCCGAGGCTGGCGATATAGGGAAGCCGTTGCGTCACCCCCCGAAGATCGCCCAGACCGTCACCCTTGCTATCCTGGAAGGAGCGCGGATAGACCTGATAGATCACCGCGCCGCGCCACCAATCGGGATTGGACTTCAAGGGAGATGCCATTAGAAAACTCCGCGAACACAGGGATACATCGCAAAGATGTATCGTTGCTGCCGGAGCGAGTAAACGCCTTGCCCCGCCGTTTGCGGAGATTGACGGATGCCGATGCAAAAATGATGATGACAGGCTGCTCTGTCGGCCGATTTCCGCCGGGCGCCCCATGCATCAATGACAGCCGCAAGGCCACGCTGGAGATCCAATGACCGAAGACATGGTGACGTTCAGTCTTACGGCTGCACACGCATTCGCGGTCGCTGCCCTTACCAGTGCAGGTGCCAACGCGGCAATGGCGGCATCGCTTGCTCGTGCCACGGTGGATGCCGAAGCGCGCAGTTCGCACGCCGTCGGCTTTTCCCATCTGGTCGATTATCTCGAAAGCCTCCTTGCCGGACGCATCAATGGCAAGGCCGAACCGAGACGGACGGACCCTGCCCCCGCATTGATCCGCATCGATGCCGATGGCGGCATCGCGCAGCTCAGCTTCGATCTCGCGTTCGATGACCTTGCCGAAAAAGCCCGGACCTTCGGCATCGCGCTGTTTGCTCAGGCAAACAGCTATACATCCGGCGAACTCGGCGATTATGTTTTCCGGCTCGCGGAACAGGGCCTTGTCGGCCTCGCCGCAACCAATGGTCCGGCACTGATCGCCGGTTCGGGCGGCGGAAAGCCGGTCTATTGCACCAACCCGCTCGCCTTCGCAGCACCGCGCAAGGGCGCCGCCCCGCTGCTCATCGACCAATCCTCCAGTGCCACGGCTTTCGTCAATATCCGCGAGACAGCGGCGCGCGGCGAACAGATACCGCCCGGCTGGGCCGTCGATGCGCAAGGCCAGCCGACCACGGACGCAACGGAGGCGATGAAAGGCGCCATGCGCGCTTTCGGAGGGGCACGCGGCGCCAATATCGCGCTCATGGTCGAGGTGCTGGCGGCCGGCGTCAGCGGTGCCAACTGGTCGCTCGATGCGCCTGGTTTCGCCAACGGCGAACAGACACCTGGTAGCGGCCTCACCGTCATCGCCATCGCCCCCTCGCTGCTCGACGAAGGCTTCGAGGACCGGTTGGACATACAGCTGACGCGGCTTTCAACCGGCTACGGCATTCATATCCCCGGAGCCTCTAAATTCGCGTCGTCCATTACCGCCCACAGCGACGGCATCCGCTTGCCTTCCGCGCTGGTAAGCCGTATCTCCGCTTTCGCAAAAGGGCATGGATAGCGGGGAGACTTTCATGGTGGGCAGGCTGCTTTCGATCGGTGAGTGCATGGTGGAACTGATGCAGGCCGAGGGCGACCTCCTGCGCAAGGGCTATGCCGGCGATACCTTCAACACCGCCTACTACGCCCGGCTTTTCCTGCCCAAGAACTGGTCGGTCGATTACCTCACCGCCGTCGGCACCGATACGGTCTCCGATGAAATGCTTGCCTTCATCGAAAAGACCGGTGTCGGCACCGGCCATATCCGCCGCGTCGAGGGCCGCTCGCCCGGTCTCTACATGATCCATCTGAAGGATGGCGAACGCAGCTTTTCCTACTGGCGTTCGGTCTCCGCCGCCAAGACGCTGGCCGACGACGCCGACCACCTGCGTGCAGCCATCGAAGCCTCCGATATCATCGTCTTTTCCGGCATCACGCTGGCGATCCTTGCCCCGTCAGCCGTCGAAACGCTGCTCTCCGAATTGCGCCGCGCCAAGGCAGCGGGCAAGCGCGTCGTTTTCGATCCCAACATCCGGCCACGGCTCTGGAACGACAAGGCCACCATGCTGGACACGATCTCCGCCGGCGCGCGGGCATCCAGCCTCGTCATGCCGAGTTTCGATGACGAAGCCGCGCATTTCGGCGATGCCGATATCGCCGCGACGATTGCGCGGTATCGGGCTCTTGGCGTCGAAAACATCGTCGTCAAGGACGGGGCCTATGGCGTGACCCTGAGTTTTGGCGGCAAGGCGCCCGAGTTCGTCCCGTCGGCCAAGGTGGAAAAGATCGTCGACACGACCAGCGCCGGCGACAGCTTCAACGGCGCGTTCCTTGCCCACCATGCCATCGATGGCGATCCGGTCGCCGCTGCCGGTTTCGCCGCCGCAACGGCGGCTTCGGTCATCCAGCATCACGGAGCACTGGTCCCCAAGGAGAAGCTGGAGCGCGGCGTATAAATCGAAATATTGCAATTTCGGTGATTCAACCTTACCCTTGGTCAACCTTAGCTAAGGGAGTTGCAATGACGACCGTCAACATGCTGGAAGCCAAGACGCGGCTTTCTCAACTTGTCAGTGCTGTTGAAAGCGGTGCGGAAGACGAGATCATCATCGCGCGTGACGGCAAGCCGGCGGCGCGGCTGGTGCCGCTGTCACAAAGCCAAAAAAGGGGAATGCGGCTTGGCCTTCTCGAAGGCCAGTTCCCGCCGATGTCGCTGGAAGACTTCAATGCTCTTGATGAAGAGGTGGCCAAGCTTTTCGGGTTGAAGGAAGAATGAATCTTCTTCTGGACACCCACGTGGCGATATGGGCGATCTCGTCGCCCGAAATGCTGTCTTCAAAGATCAAAGCCATTCTGCGCGACCCGGCCAATCAGACCTATGTTTCGACCGCCAGCATTTGGGAAATCTCGATCAAGTTCATGGTTGGCAGAGATAAGGCCATGCCATTCAGCGGGTATGAGGCCATCCGTCATTTCACCAATGCCGGAAGCCGTATTCTGGATATAACCGCTGAACATGCGGCAGCGACCGAAAAAGTCGTCACCGCTCACGCCGACCCATTCGACCGTCTGCTGATCGCGCAGGCCATCACGGAACCGCTGGCACTTGTCACGCGCGACCGCAATGTCGCCGCCTATAGCCCCACCTTCATCACCTGGTAGGCACCGAGACCAAGTCCTACCGCTTCTTCTTGCGGTTCTCGAACGGATTTTCCGACGCCCTGAGATGAATACGGATCGGCACGCCCGGCATCTGGAAATCGGCACGCAAGCCGTTGGTCAGATAACGGATGTAGCTTTCCGGAACCGATTCCGGTCGCGTGCAGGAGATCATGAAGCCCGGCGGGCGGGCCTTGACCTGCGTCATATATTTCAGCTTCAGGCGGCGGCCGGAGACGGCCGGCGGCGGATGCTGAATCTGCTGCGATTCCAGCCATTTGTTCAGCTTGGCGGTGGAGACGCGGCGGTTCCAGGTCTTGTCCGTGTCGATGATCGACTGCATCAGCTTGTCGAGGCCGTAGCCCGTCTGGCCGGCGATCGGCACGGCGCGAATGCCGCGCACCTGCGGCAGCAGCCGCTCGGTCTTTTCGCGCAGATCGGCCAGAAGCGCCTGCGTATCCTCGACCAGATCCCACTTGTTGAAGGCGAGGATCGCGGCGCGGCCTTCGCGGGCGACGAGATCGACCAGCTGCAGGTCCTGCTTTTCGAAGGGAATGGTCGCGTCGAAGACGATGACGACGGATTCGGCAAACCGGATGGAGCGCAGGCTGTCGGCTACGGAGAGCTTTTCGAGCTTCTCCTGCACCCGCGCCTTCTTGCGCATGCCAGCGGTATCGAACATCTTGATGGTACGGCCGCGCCAGTCCCACTCGACAGAAATGCTATCGCGGGTGATGCCGGCCTCGGGGCCGGTGAGCAGCCGGTCCTCGCCGAGGAAGCGGTTGATCAGCGTCGACTTTCCGGCGTTCGGACGGCCGATGATCGCCACACGCAAGGGCTTGGTGTCGTCATATTCCGGCTCGTAGTCGTCGTCGACGTCGTCCCCGTCCCCGCCGCGCAGATCGACATTGATCTCCGGCTCGTCGATCTCCGGCGGGAAGGCGCGGTCTTCGCCGAGTGCCGCGACGATGGCATCACGCAGATCGATCATGCCCTGGCCATGTTCGGCCGAGATGGCGACGGGCTCGCCGAGCCCCAGCGTGAAGGCGTCGTAATAGCCGCCATCGGAGCCCTTGGCCTCGGATTTGTTGGCGACCAGCACCACGGGCTTGCCACGGCGGCGCAGCATTTCGCCCAGCGTCTCGTCGGCCGGTGTCAGGCCGTACTTGGCATCGACGACGAACAGCGTCAGGTCGGCCTCATCGATGGCCGCTTCCGTTTGTAGCCACATCCGACCCTGAAGCGTTTCCGGACCGGATTGCTCGAGACCGGCGGTGTCGATGATGGTGAAGCGCAGATCGACGAGCTTGGCATCGCCCGGCCGCCGGTCGCGGGTCACACCCGGCGTATCGTCGACAAGCGCCAGCTTCTTGCCAACCAGACGGTTGAAAAGCGTCGACTTTCCGACATTGGGGCGCCCTACGATGGCGACGGTGAAGTTCATCGAACAATCCTGTCTTCAGAGCATGATACCGGAAAGCCTATCCGGAAATATCATGCTCCAATTTTGTTTTCTTGGGCGTCCGTTCAGGACACCTTTCCGCTTGCGGTAATCAGATCAAGCAGCATCTGGGCGCGGTTTGCCAGATTGCGCGGGGTCTCGGCATCATCAGCGATCTGCTGGAACCAGGTCTTGGCCTTGGCCATGTCGCCGGCCTTGTAGGCGGCGAGCCCCAGCGCTTCGCGCGCCGAATGCCGCAGTCCATTGCCGGGAACGGCCAGCTGTTCAGCCTCGGCCGAAACCTGCTCGTAGGTACCGGTATCGACCAGCAGATAGGCGGCGCGCATGCGGGCGGCATCGCGCATCGCCTGCGGCAGGCTGGCATCCTTGGCGATATCGGAGAAGATCTGAACGGCGGCTGCCGTGTCGCCCTTCTGCGCCTGCAGGGTTGCGGCCCGCATCTTTGCCAGCACCGGATAGGCACCGTAGCCGTCCTTCTCCAGCGTGTTCAGCGCTGCGAGCGCCTCGTCGGTCTTGTTTTCCTTCGACAGCGTCAACGCTGCGAGGAACTCGTCGCCCGACTTGGAGGCCGAGGTTTCATGCCAGTATTCGTAGCCGACTTTGCCGATGGTTCCCAGCACGATCAGAATGGCGATCCCGATGAAGATGCTGCCAAACCGCGCCCAGACGGCTTTCACCTGTTCGGAACGCAGTTCTTCGTTGACTTCGCGGATAAAGCTCTCGTCTTGGTTCGCCATTCCTAAGTTCCGGTTGCCCGGCCTTCCCTGCAAAGATGAATGTAAAGATTTCCGCGCTTCTACCGTATTTTGCAGCCGTTGTAAGGGGGCAGCGCGATTTAGCCCCGATTAGCTCCAATTAGCCCATGACAATCGGCGCAACGCCGATCAGCAGTTCATGCAACTTCCAGATAAACAAAACATAGACGGCCAGCGCCACGATGACCGCGATGGCATCGTATGTGTAGGACACGAAGACCGGATGCGTCACGCTTCCCGCCCGCCAGCGGCGCTTCATCGAGATGCGCAGAAGCACGCCCCAGATGAGAAACGAGCCGAACAGCAACACGGAATTGACCTCGCCGTTCGCCATCAGATGCGCCAGCGCCCAGATCTTGATGGCCAGAACGGCGGGATGCTTCGTCGCGGTCTTGATCCGGCCGGCGGGCAGGAAGGCCGCGGCCAGACAGATGAAGGCGATCAGCATCAGCGTCAGCGCGATATGCGTGAGAAACTTCGGCGGCGTGTAGAGAATACCGGTCGTTGCCCGCGACACATCGAACCCATAGACGATCAGACAGAGGCCCAGGAGAGCACAAAACCCGTGAATGGCATGCCAAAGCCCGACACCGCCCTGCGTGACGATCGCGGCGCGAAGACCGGGCGCAAAACTTTTGACCAGATGGATGCCCAGGAAGATGATGATACCGAGGATGAGAAAGGCCATGCGTGACACCCGTGACTGTTATGAATTCCGAACCTATCGCATATCGGTAACGCCGACCTTTTTCCAGAGCGATCAAAGGATTGCCGCATTCTTGGGTCAGGGGTCGCGATCCCTTATCCGCCGCCCAAGGTTTTCGCATGCCCCGATTTTCCACCGCTTCCGGCCTTGCTGCCGCATTGGCACTGGTCCCCGCCCTCGCCCATGCCGTCGAGCCGCCGGTTGCTCCCGAGCGCAAGCAGCTCGTCATCATCTCCTTCGATGGCGCCCATGACAACCGGCTCTGGGACAAGAGCCTGGAAATGGCCAAGCGGACAGGCGCGCATTTCACCTACTTCCTCTCCTGCACCTTCCTGATGACCAGAGCGGAAGGCGGCAAGGCCTATCAGGCGCCGGGCCAGAAGGCCGGGCGCTCCAATGTCGGCTTCGCCCAGAGCCGCGAAGAGGTTCAGGCCCGCGCCCGCCATATCTGGCAGGCGCATCTGGACGGCCATGACATCGGCAGCCATGCCTGCGGCCATTTCGACGGCAAGGGCTGGAGCGCTGCGGACTGGAAACAAGAGTTCACCTCTTTTCACGCGGCTCTTGCAAATGCCTGGAAGGCGGGCGGCATCGAAAGCGAGGAACCGCAGGGCTGGGCGGATTTCGCAGCCAAAGATATCAAGGGATTCCGTGCACCCTACCTGTCGCTCAGCGACGGTTTGCTGCCCGCGCTCAAACAGGCGGGCTTTACCTATGATGCAAGCCTCGTCACCAAGGGCCCCGGCTGGCCGTCGGATGCGGACGGCATGCCCCGCTTCGGACTGCCGCTCATTCCGGAAGGTCCGCAGCAGCGCCGGGTGATCGGCATGGACTACAATCTCTTCGTCCGCCACTCGATGGGCGTGGAGAACAGAAAGGACAGCGCCGCCTTCGAAGAGCGGGCGCTGGACGCCTACCGGAAAGCCTTCGCGGCACAATATCAGGGTGACCGCATTCCGCTGCAGCTCGGCTTCCATTTCGTCGAAATGAACGGCGGCGCCTATTGGCGGGCGCTCGACCGGTTCCTGACCGAGACCTGCGGCAGACAGGACGTCGCCTGCGTCAGCTATGCCGAGGCACTGCCGCTGATCGCCAAACAGAAAAAGGCGGATCGCTCCGCCTTTTGATGTTGTTTTCGTGAACTCTCCGCTTACGGCTTGTCGGCCGTGAGTTCACCGTCGGTTTCTTCGCGCTCAAGGTACCGTTGGTCGATCGCAGGCAGCGGTGCATCGTCGATCGTGGCTTCAAAAGCCTTCAAGCGCTTATAGATGGATATCAGTTCAACGATCGTCGTCCAGGAATTGATCAGGAATTGAAACGATGACCGCACCTGATCGAAGACGTTGCTGACCTGAGTGAAGACGCCCAGCGTCACCTTCCCGGCGGCGACTGACGGAATCAGCACGAGCAGACTAAAGAGGTCATCCGCACGGAGATAGAAAAAGCGGGCGATGTTGAAGTAGAGATAGTGGAAATAGAGCCGGAAGTAGTTCTTCCGAACGTTGGTGAAAAGCTCGGCCACCGTCGCCGGCTGAGCCCGATCCTCATGGTCTTCGCCATAGACGAGTTCCTTGCGGTAGGCTGCTTCGACGCGTTGGTTGCGGAATTCAAGACCAGGCAGCTTGATTCCGACGACTGCCAGGAAAAGGGTGCCGAACAATGACCAGAAGATCGCTGCCCAGACCAGCGCATGCGGGACCACCCCGATGATCGGCAGTTCGTTGATCCTGTCGGAAAAGGTGAAAAGCACCGGCATGAAGGCAATCAGCGTCATGATCGCCCTGACGAAGCCGACACCGAGACCTTCGACCGTCGTGGAAAAACGCATCGTATCTTCCTGCACGCGCTGCGAAGCGCCCTCGATGTGACGAAGCTTCGACCAGTTCGCCATGTAGAATTCGTTCATCGCCGTGCGCCAGCGAAAGATGTAGTGGCTGACGAAGAACAGGTTCAGCACGCTGACCGTTATGGATACGAAAGCGATGCCTGTGATCCCGAGAAGCCCGGTATAGAGCTGCTCCACCGTCACCGGGGCGGTCTTCGCCATAGCCTGTTGGAGGAGGTCATAGTAGGGGCCGTACCAAGCATTGAATGCAACGCTGACCTGCACCGAAAAATAGGTCACGAAGACAATCAAAGAGCTTCCCACCACCGACCAGTATTGCCAGCGGTGGGGAGCGTACCAGAACCAGAAGGCGGAAAAGACCGCAGTGGCCACCGCGTAATAAATGTAGAACCACAAGAACGCCCCGGACCAGAACAGCGAAACATCCACCCCGGCATTGGGATCGCGGGCCGCAAAGCCGAGTGCGGAACCTAGCGCACTTCCCCCTGCATACCAAGATCCGATGACTAGGATGGCCCATAGGAAAGCCGAGATAAAAAACAGCTTCGGTTTAGGAAAAAAGGAATGGAACAAGAGGCAACACTCGCGTTTCTTGAGGTGGGTGAACACCCACGCTTCGAAGCAGCGAAACTAGGGCAAAATCCCTGCCCTGCCAATCACGCCAAGCCAACGTTACCGTTATTTAATCGTCAGTCGCTCATGCACCGGCCGCGGCGACGATCCGGCGTATCTCCAGCCCGGTCAGCGCGGCGCAGAACAAAAGCACCCCTGCCGCCAAAAGCGTTGACGCGGTGAAGCTGCCGCTGCCCTGCGCCAGCCATCCGGCCACCAGCGGGCCGGCGATCTGGCCGACGCCGAAGGCGGCGGTCATGAAGGCCAGCGCCTTGCGCGGGCTGGCGGGCGCCAGCGCGCGGCCGATCTGCAGGCCATAGGCCGTGACCATGATGAAGGTCAGCCCGAGCAGCAGCCCGCCGATCAGCGGCGCATAGGGCGATGGCAGCGAAACCGTCAGGACCAGCCCGATAGCCTCGACCAGCAGACCAGCGAGATAGACACCGACGATCCCCAGACGCGGCACGGCACGGCGCCAGATGTGCACCGACACGGCGGCGCTCAGGCCGGTGATGAACCAGGCGAGGAATTCGACCGTATGGTCGCTCGCCCCCTGCCGTGCCATGGCGACGAGAAAGGTGGCGGTGATGATATAGCCGAAACCGAACAGGCCGTAGGTGAGCGTGACGACCACCAGCGGGCGGGTCCAGACCAGCGGCTTTTCCGCCTCGCCGCTTTTCCCCGCTGCCGGGCCTTCAGGCAGAAGCACTGCCACGATGACCGTCCCGAGACAGGCGATGACAGCGCCGCCGAACCAGGCCGCCTGCCAGCTGGCAAACAGGCCGAAGCCACCCGCCGGCAAAAGGAAGACCATCAGCGAGGAGAGCGCGATGCCCATGCCGACACCGCCGAAATGCACCGACTGGACATGCGGATTGCCGGCAGCCATCCCCCGGCTCAGGACAATCGCCGACGTGAAGATCATGGTGAAGGCGCTGGCCACGCCGGCGAGAAAGCGGATGAGGGAGAACAGCAGCAACGACGATGTCAGCCCCATGGCGAGAAGCAGCGCCGCCGTTGCGGCCAGCGCCGACAGGGCGATGGCCCTCTCCCGTCCGGCCGCCCAGCCATAGCCGGCAGCAATGGCACCGAGCAGATAGCCGATGAAATTGGCCGCGGCGATCAACCCGGCATTGGCCGGGGTCAGCCCGAGATCCGTCATCATGCCGGGCAGGATCGGCGTATAGGAAAATCGGCCGAAGCCCATGGCGACCGCCATGGCGATGGCGCCCGCAAAGGCAGTGGGAGCAAGATTTTGGTGCAACGGGCGGTCCAGCGTGGTCATGCCTCGTCTATCGCAATGCAACACGGCGACGACAAACGATAAAAATTGATGGTGCCATTCAGCCGCGTGAATGCAACGGCGCGATCAACCCGGCAGGGTGACGACCAGCGGCCCGTTGCGCGTCACCACGACCGTGTGCTCGTATTGAACCGTCGGCGCGCGCGGTTCGCTCAGCAGCGTCCATTCGTCATCGCCACCCTCGGCCCATTGCGCGCCCAGCGACAGGAACGGCTCAACGGTAAAGACCATGCCGTCGGTCATCCGCCGCTTCTCGTGCTTGTCCGGCCAGGTGGCGATTTCCGTCGGCTCCTCATGCAGCGAACGGCCAACGCCGTGGCTGGCAAGATTGGTGATGAGCGTATAGCGGTTTTTCCTGGCAAAGCTGCCGATGGCATTGCCGATCGCCGCCAGCGGCTTGCCTGATTTCACCTCGTTCAGCCCGACCCACATGGCCCTCTTGCCATCGCGACAGAGACGTTCGATCTGCGGCTTGATGGGCGGAACGGCAAAGGACGCGCCGGTATCGGCAAACAGGCCGTTCTTTTCGGCCGAAACATCGATATTGACGAGATCGCCGGCCTGAATGATGCGCGCGCCCGGTATGCCATGGGCGACTTCCTCGTTGACGCTGATACAGGTGGCACCGGGAAAATTATAGGAGAGTTCCGGCGCAGAACGGGCACCGGCATCCTCCAGAACCTTGCGGCCGATGGCATCGAGCTCCGCCGTCGTCATGCCCGGCTCCAGCGCCGTTGCCATCACCTGTATCGCATTGGCGCAGATCCGGCCGATTTCCTTCAGCCGCTCGAGGTCTTCGTCGTTGTTGAGTGTCATCGTCTCTCGCTTTCGGCTGTTTATGTAACGCGCCGAAAGCGGCCGATCCAGACATCATCGGCAGGAAAACGACGATTTCAGGCGATTTCCGGCTGTTTCTTGCCGTCCGCCAGCGCCGCCCGCACCAGCGGCGCCACCTTCGTTCCGTACAGTTCGATGCCACGCATGATCTGGTCATGCGGCATCAGGCCGATCGCCATCTGCAGGAGGAAGCGATCGTTCTTGAAGATCTTCTGATGGCGGACGATCTTTTCCGCCACCGCATCGGGATCGCCAAGAAAGAGGTTGCCGTCCGGTCCGATCGACTGGTTGAAATGCGCCCGGCTGGTCGGCCCCCAGCCACGCTCGCGGCCGATGCGGTTCATCACCTCGGCCTGCGGACCGTAGAACTGGTCGCCAGCCTTTTCCGTCGTATCGGCGATGAAGCCGTGGACGTTGATGCTGGTCTTCAGCTTGCCCGCATCCTGCCCCGCCCGGCGCGCAGCCTCGCGATAGAGATCGAACAGCGGCGCATAGCGCGCCGGCTCGCCGCCGATGATTGCCAGCGCCACCGGTAGGCCAAGCGCACCGGCACGGGCCACCGACTGCGGCGTGCCGCCAACAGCAATCCAGACCGGAAGCGGATCGTTCACAGGGCGCGGATAGACACCGCGATCATTGATCGCCGCGCGCTTCTCGCCGGACCATGTGACCTTTTCGCCGTCGCGGATCGCCAGCAACAGCTCCAGTTTTTCGGAAAACAGCTGGTCATAGTCCTCGAGATCGTAGCCGAACAACGGGAAGGACTCGATGAACGAGCCTCGCCCCGCCATGATCTCGGCCCGGCCATTGGAAATCAGGTCCAGTGTCGCAAACTGCTGGAACACCCGCACTGGATCGTCCGAGCTCAGCACCGTAACGGCGCTGGTCAATTTGATGTTTTTGGTCCGGGCGGCAGCGGCTGCAAGGATCATTGCCGGAGCGGAGGCGACATAATCCGGCCGGTGATGCTCGCCAAGCCCGAAGACGTCGAGCCCGACCTGATCGGCCAGCTCGATTTCCTCGATCAGTTGGCGAACCCGCTCCTCGCCTTCCCTGCCGCGCCCGTCCGGCGCCTGCGGGTGTACGTCTCCGAAGGTATAAAGACCGAGTTCCATGAGATTCCTGCCTGTTCGATCAGCCCGATGGGGCGAAGAGAGTGTTTCGATAGCTCAGATAATCAACATTGCAGGCGCATCACAGCGCAACGCTTGAAACAGTGCGTTTCCAGAAGGGTCACGATTCCCATGGGTTAAGCAGACGCACGCCGGTGCCGATGAAATCCCGGGTATTGCGGGTAACGACAGTCAGGCCGTAGCAAAGCGCCGTGGCAGCGATGATCGCATCCCGCTCCGGCCGTTTATCTGGGACATGCAAGCCAGCACAAACAAGAGCCACCGCTTCGTCAAATACCAGAATGCGATCCCTGAAAATCCTCGGAATATAGTCTGATATCCAAGCTTTTAGGCGCACAGCCTGCAGCTGATCACGACGCCTCAACGACAGATAGCCGACCTCCAGCTCCATAAGCGTGATGACGGAAAGGTACATCTCTTCCGGATCGACGGTCTCGACCCAATCCTTCACGCGCGGATGACATCTGCCGCTGGCAGCCTTGCGAAACTCGGAAATGACGTTGGTATCAAGAATATACTTCACGAGAAATCGGGGACTTTAAGACCCCAGTCCCCCTTCATTTCGGGAAACTCGAAGTCGTCATCAATGTCCTCCAATCCCGGCATAGCCAGAAGTTCGAGGATATTCTTCTTATGGTTTTGACCAGAGGCTTCCGCATCCGGGAGATCGCTTCTGTCACGTGTCAGCTTCTGATACTCTTCGATCGACAGTAGCACATGCGCCGGCCGGCCCCGGTCAGTGATGAACACGGGGCCATCCACCGCAGCCTTCTTGGCCCGGCCCGTGTCCTGGTTGAATTCCCGGCTGGAAAATGTGGTGCTCATCGGCGCCTCCATCAATTGTAGCAACGTTACTACATTTGGCGATCGAAGACAATATTTGCTAACCGTCGCTCAGCGTCCGCCGCACCGCATTGCGCCAGCCCTTCAGCTTGCCGGCCCGCGTCTTCTCGTCCATCGCCGGTTCGAAGCGCTGGTCGCGCGCCCAGGACCTGGCGAAATCCTTCTGGTTCGGCCAGACCCCTGCCCGGCTGCCGGCAAGCCAGGCGACGCCAAGTGCCGTGGTCTCCAGAATGGTCGGCCGGTCGACCGGGGCGTCGAGCAGGTCGGACAGGCGCTGCATCGTCCAGTCGGAAGCGACCATGCCGCCGTCGACGCGCAGCACGGTCTCCTTGCCGTCGGTCTTCCAGTCCTTGTGCATGGCATCGAGCAGGTCGCGCGTCTGGTAGCAAACGGCCTCAAGCGCTGCGCGGGCGAATTCGGCCGGGCCGGTATTGCGTGTCATGCCGAAGATGGCGCCGCGTGCATCCGGATCCCAATGCGGGGCGCCAAGCCCGGTGAAGGCCGGCACCAGATAGACCTCCTGCGACGGATCAGCGCTTTCGGCGAGCGTGCCGGTATCCGACGCTGCCTTGATGACCTTGAGACCATCGCGCAGCCACTGGACGGCGGCACCGGCAACGAAGATCGAGCCTTCCAGCGCATAGGTGGTTTCGCCGTCGAGACGATAGGCAATCGTCGTCAACAGCCGGTTCTTCGAACGGACGATATCCTTGCCGGTGTTCAACAGCGCGAAGCAGCCGGTGCCATAGGTGGATTTCATCATACCCGGCTGGAAGCAGGCCTGGCCGATGGTCGCCGCCTGCTGGTCTCCGGCAACGCCGAGGATCGGAATTGCCGCGCCGAAGATCGATGCATCCGTGACGCCGAAATCGGCAGCACAATCGAGAACCTCCGGCAGCATTGCCTCGGGAACCCGCAGGATTTCCAGCAGATCGCGGTCCCAGTCATTGGTGGCGATGTTGAACATCAGCGTGCGGGAAGCGTTGGTCGCATCGGTCACGAAGGATTTCCCCCCCGTCAGCCGCCAGATGAGGAAGGTATCGACCGTGCCGAAGCACAATTCGCTCTTGGCGCCGCGCGCTCGCGCACCCTTGACGTTGGCAAGCATCCAGGAAAGTTTGGTCCCCGAAAAATAGGGGTCGAGCAGCAGGCCAGTCTTCTTGGCAAACGTCTTTTCCAGCCCCTGGCGTTTCAGCTTGTCGCAATAGGACGCGGTGCGGCGATCCTGCCAGACAATGGCATTGTGGATCGGTTTGCCGCTGTCGCGTTCCCAGACGACCACCGTTTCGCGCTGGTTGGTGATGCCAATGGCCGACAGGTCGCTGGCCTGAATACCGGCCTTGTGGATCGCTTCCTTGATCGTCCAGACGACGGTATCCCAGATTTCCTCGGGATCGTGCTCGACCCAGCCGGATTTCGGGAAATGCTGCTTGAATTCCTTTTGCCCGGAGCCGATGATTTTCTGGTCTTTGTCAAAAACGATCGCCCGGCTCGATGTCGTGCCCTGATCGATTGCGAGAACATATCCGCTCATCTTGCCCCTCCCAACGTTTTTAAGCCCGCATTCTCTCCTCAAGACGGCAAGCCATTTCAAAAACTTCAATACGATGCAAAAACGAATGTCAAACGAAAACAAAACGCAAGGGCAGGCGCTTTCATACATGTAAAAGAGCCGGGTGTGCGATAGCAAAAACGCAATTGTCACGGTGCCGGTTTTGGGCATAGTTTCAAGAGTCGCAATAAAAAGAAGAGACCCCATGACACAATCCACCGGCAGCATCCGCTTCATCCTGAACGACCGGGAGATTGCGCTGAGCGCCGTGCAGCCAACCGCGACGCTGCTGGATTTCCTGCGCCTCGAGCGCCGGTTGACGGGAACCAAGGAAGGCTGCGCGGAAGGCGACTGCGGCGCCTGCACCGTCCTCGTCGGCCGCCTTGCGGGCGATGGTCTTGTCTATGAGAGCGTCAATGCCTGTATCCGCTTCACCGGCTCGCTGAATGCCACCCACGTCGTCACCGTCGAGCATCTGGCGGCAAAGGACGGAACGCTGCACCCGGTTCAGCAGGCCATGGTCGATTATCACGGCTCGCAATGCGGTTTCTGCACGCCCGGTTTCGTCATGTCGCTCTATGGGCTCTGGCTCTCGAACGACAACCCCGGCCGCGCCGGTATCGAGAAGGCGCTGCAGGGCAATCTCTGTCGGTGCACAGGCTACGAGCCAATCGTCAAGGCGGCAGAGGCCGTCGCGCAGGCAAGGCCGGACGCGGTCTTCGATCCGATCGTCAAGGTGCGTAGAGAGATCACCGCGAAACTCAAAGCCATCCACTCGGCCGACACGATCCGGCTGTCCGATGGGGAAACCAGCATGATCGTGCCCGGCACCGCCGCCGATCTTGCCGAGCTGCTGGCGGAGTACCCCACGGCGACCATCGTCGCGGGCTCCACCGATGTCGGCCTCTGGGTCACCAAGCAGATGCGCGAGCTCAACCCCGTCATCTTCATCAACGGGCTCGAAGACCTCCAGTCCGTTGGCGAAACAGCCGATGGCATCACCATCGGCGCCGGCGTCAGCTACACGGCCGCCTTCGATCTGATTTCGGCGCGCTACCCCGCCTTCGGCCAGATGCTCGACCGGCTCGGCGGCCAGCAGGTGCGCAATATGGGCACGATCGGCGGCAATATCGCCAACGGCTCGCCGATCGGCGACACCCCGCCGCCATTGATCGCGCTTGGCGCCAGCATCACCCTGCGATCGAAGGCCGGACAGCGCACCGTGCCGCTTGAAGATTATTTCATCGACTATGGCCGGCAGGACCGCAAGCCCGGCGAATTCGTCGAAAGCGTCTTCGTGCCGAACCTGCCGGAGGACGATCATTTCGCGGTCTACAAGATTTCCAAGCGCCGGGATGAGGATATCTCGGCGCTCTGCGGCGCCTTCCGCATCGCGCTCGATAGCGCTGGCCTCGTGACCTCGGCACGGATCGCGTTTGGCGGCATGGCAGGCACGCCGAAACGAGCTGCTGCTGTCGAGGCGGCACTGATCGGCAAGCTCTGGAGCGAGGAGACGGTAAACCTGGCGCAGGCCGCATTCGAACAGGACTACCAGCCGCTGAGCGACTGGCGGGCAACGGCGGCCTATCGCATGCTGACGGCGAAAAATCTGCTGCTGCGGTTTTTCCTGGAGACGTCGGGGGAAAAGGCGGAACTCGTCCGGTTCGAGGTGACGGCATGAGCACCGCTAAGATCGGGCTGGAACAGCCCCTCACCCTAACCCTCTCCCCGCAAGCAGGCAGAGGGAATGACCAGGCATGCCGCTTGTCCCTTCTCCCCGTTTCGACGGGAAGGAGGTGGCCGACAGGCCGGATGAGGGGCACACGCGCCACCAATCGGAGCCAGACATGATGGACAAATCCACCTTCGAAGAGCGCAAGACGATCACAGGCCCGATGCATTCGTCCCTGCGCCACGACAGCGCCCACAAGCATGTCTCCGGCACCGCCGACTATATCGACGACATTCCCGAACCGGCGGGAACGCTGCATGGGGCACTCGGCATGACCGATCGCGCCCATGCCGAAATCCTGTCGATGGACCTGTCCGGGGTCGAGGGCTATCCCGGCGTCGTCTGCGTGCTGACCGCGAAGGACATGCCGCATTCCAACGATATCAGCCCCAGCCATCTCGACGACGAGCCGGTGCTGGCCGATGGCCTGGTGCAGTTTCACGGCCAGCCGGCCTTCGCCGTCATCGCCGAAACCCGCAATATCGCCCGGCGTGCGGCCCGCAAGGCGAAGATCACCTATCGCGATCTGCCGCACCATACGGATATTCTCGACGCGCTGGACAATGGCGCCGAGGTCGTCACCAAGCCATTGACCTTGTCGCGCGGCGATGCCGAGGCGGAACTTGAACTATCGCCCCGTCGGCTCACCGGCCGGATGCGGATCGGTGGCCAGGAGCATTTCTACCTCGAAAGCCATATCGCCATGGCCATTCCCGGCGAAGACGACGAGATCACCGTCTGGTCTTCGACGCAGCATCCGAGCGAGGTGCAGCACATGGTTGGCCATGTGCTGGGCGTTCCCTCCAATGCGGTCACCGTGCAGGTCCGCCGCATGGGCGGCGGTTTCGGCGGCAAGGAAACGCAGGGCAACCAGTTCGCTGCACTCGCAGCCGTCGCTGCCAAGAAGCTCAACCGCGCCGTCAAATTCCGGCCCGACCGCGACGAGGATATGACGGCGACCGGCAAGCGACACGACTTTCTCGTCGATTACGAGGTCGGCTTTGACGACGACGGCCGCATCCATGCGGTCAAGGCCAACTATGCGGCGCGCTGCGGCTATTCCTCGGACCTGTCCGGCCCGGTCACCGACCGTGCGCTGTTTCATGCCGACAGCTCCTATTTCTATCCGCACGTAAAACTCACCTCGCAACCCTTGAAGACGCATACCGTCTCCAACACCGCCTATCGCGGCTTCGGCGGCCCGCAGGGCATGGTCGGCGGCGAGCGGATCATCGAGGAAATTGCCTATGCGCTCGGCAAGGATCCGCTGGAGATCCGCAAGCTGAATTTCTACGGCGAGAAAGGCTCCGGCCGCGATCTGACGCCCTATCACCAGCAGGTGGAAGACAACATCATCCACCGCATCGTTGCAGAACTGGAGAAAAGCTCCGGTTATCAGGCCCGCCGCAAGGCGATCATCGACTTCAACAGGACGAGCCGTGTCATCCGCAAGGGCATTGCCCTGACGCCGGTGAAATTCGGCATTTCCTTCACCATGACCGCCTTCAACCAGGCGGGTGCGCTGGTACATGTCTATCAGGACGGCTCGATCCACCTGAACCATGGCGGCACGGAAATGGGCCAGGGGCTCTATACCAAGGTGGCGCAGGTTCTGGCCGAGAGTTTTCAGGTCGATATCGCCCATGTGAAGATTACCGCGACGACCACCGGAAAAGTGCCGAACACCTCGGCGACCGCCGCCTCCTCCGGTTCCGACCTCAACGGCATGGCGGCCTACGATGCCGCCCGGCAGATCAAGGAACGGCTGATCGCCTTTGCCGCGGAGCGCTGGCAGACGGACGCGGAAAACATCAGCTTCGTGCCGAACCACGTGAAGATCGGCGAGGAACGGGTGCCCTTCCCCGACTTCATCAAGCAGGCCTATTTCGCCCGCGTGCAACTGTCGGCCGCCGGCTTCTACAAGACCCCGAAAATCCACTGGGACCGCAATACCGGGCGCGGCACACCGTTCTACTATTTCGCCTATGGCGCTTCCGTCTCCGAGGTGTCGATCGATACGCTGACGGGCGAATACATGGTCGATCGGGTCGATGTGCTGCACGATGTCGGCAAGTCGCTCAACCCGGCCATCGATATCGGCCAGGTGGAGGGTGCCTTCGTGCAGGGCATGGGCTGGCTGACGACGGAAGAACTCTGGTGGGACGCCAAGGGCCGGCTGCGCACCCATGCGCCATCGACCTACAAGATTCCGCTCGCCTCCGACCGGCCGAAGATCTTCAACGTCAAACTGGCGGAATGGGCCGAAAATGCCGAAATGACCATCGGCCGCTCCAAGGCGGTCGGCGAACCGCCATTCATGCTGCCGATCTCGGTGCTGGAAGCCCTGTCGATGGCCGTTGCCAGCGTCGCAGACTACCGCGAATGCCCGAGGCTCGATGCCCCTGCGACGCCGGAACGGGTGCTGATGGCGGTGGAGCGCCTGCGCGCAGCGAAAGCCTAGAGAGCAATAGAAATGAACTTTGCAATCGATAATCTCGAGGCCTTCCTTGAGCGCGAATACAAGCTGGTCATTGTCGAGATCAAACAAACCTTCGGCTCGACGCCGCGCGAAACCGGCGCCTTCATGCTGGTTTCGCCAACGGATACGCATGGAACGATCGGCGGCGGACAGATGGAGCATCTGGCGATCGACAATGCCCGGGCGCTTCTGGCCGGTGTCAGTGATCAGGTCGAAATGGATATTCCGCTCGGTCCCGACATCGGCCAATGCTGCGGCGGCCGCGTGATCCTGTCGTTCCGCATCGGCGATGATGCCGTACGGGCAGCGCTTGAGGCAACACTCAAGCAAAAGGCCGAGGCCCTGCCGGACGTCTGGCTGTTCGGGGCCGGCCATGTCGGCCGCGCGCTTGCCGATGCGCTGCTGCTTCTACCGCTGAAGACCTATGCGGTGGAAACGCGAAAGAGTGAGCTCGACCTGATGTCGGCCGGTGCCAGCCATCGGCTGGTCGCCATGCCGGAATCAATCGTCAAGGATATCGCGCCGGGCGCAGCCATCGTGATCCTCACCCATGACCATGCGCTCGATTTCTTGATTGCCAAGGAAGCGCTCGCCCGCGACGATCTCGCCTATGTCGGCATGATCGGCTCGAAAACCAAGCGCGCCACCTTTGCAAGCTGGGCGCGGCGGGAAGGTCTGGACGAGGATGCGATCGGCAAGCTGGTGCTGCCCATTGGCGGCAAAACGGTTCAAGACAAACGCCCGGCCGTCATCGCCGCCATGACATCGGCCGAAATCCTGGCGGCGATCGAGACCTATCGGGTCAGATCCGAATCCTGACGCGGGTCGCGCCCATCCATGAAACCCATGTCCCGTTTCATGTAGTCGGACATCACCTCGAGATCGAGTTTCGGATAGTTTGGCCGAAGGCTGTACAGCAGCCGCGCCAGCATCGAACGCCATCCTTCCGTGCGGCGCTCCGGCATTGGTTGATATCTTTCAATTGCTTGGCAATCCATGGCGGCACCTGTTGTTGGCCTGAATGTGATTGCAGCATGCCCGCAAACATGCTCCAATTCCAATCGAACAATCGCCTGCATGCATCAAGAGAACTTATCCATGAAGATGTCGAGAAAGATGCCGCTGAATGCCCTTCGCGTGTTCGAGGCAGCCGCGCGCCTCGGCAGCTTCACCAAGGCAGGCGATGAACTGCGCATGACGCAGACGGCCGTCAGCTATCAGATCAAGCTGCTGGAAGATCATGTCGGCGAGCCGCTCTTTTTCCGGCGCACCCGGCAGGTGAGCCTCACCGAAGCGGGCGAAAGGCTGGCGCCGAAGGTCGCCCAGGGTTTTTCGATCCTGGAGGAGGCAATCGCGGCGTTGCGCTCCGACGCCGGCCAGCTGCTGCATATCGATTCGACCGCCACCTTCGCGCAGCAATGGTTGACGCGCTATCTCGGTGGTTTCCAGCTCAAGCATCCGAACATCGCGGTGCGGCTTTCCACCTCGCCCGTGGTCAACGATTTCGCCAGCACCCAGGCCGATGTCGCGATCCGCTGGGGCACCGGCCACTGGCCCGGATTGAAAATGCACCGCATCATGCGGATGGATTTCTCGCCGATGCTCAGCCCGAAACTCGCCGCCACCGTCGGCGGTATCCACGAGCCGGCTGACCTTCTGAAACTGCCGATCATCAGCGCCGCCGATCCCTGGTGGAAGCAGTGGTTTGCGGCAGCCGGCATCGACGATCCTGGCCTGAGCCGCTTCCCCGCCAATGAACTCGGAACACAATCGTTCGATGCCGGCATGGCGCTCGCCAGCCAGGGGGTTGCCATTGTCAATCCGAAGCATTTCCAGGAAGAAGCAGAAAGCGGCCGCCTCTTCCAGCCCTTCGAACTCACCTGCCACGATGGGCGCGATTACTGGCTGGTCTATCCGGAAAGCCGGCGCAACATTCCGAAGATCCGCGATTTCCGCGACTGGCTTCTTGAGGAACTCGCGCCCTTCTACGAGTGACGCCAATCCCAGTGCGATTCGCCAGACAGCGAATTAATCATGTCCGGAGGATTCCACTCGAAATACGGGAAACACGCATAGAGGGTACTTTCTTTTTCCCCACGCTTCGCTCAAAAGTGCGCGCAATCAAGGGGATCATTCATGCCGAAAATTTTTGCCGCCTGCCTTTTCATGATGCTTGCACTTTCCTCATGCACCGGGGCAACCGTCGTCCACTTTGAAACCGACGCCTATGGAAGACTGGCGGATGTGAAGCTTGGCACGTCCTCCGGAGACCACGCCCGCGACCGCGCCATAGCCAACGAAGCGCGGCGCCAGTTCAGCACACTCGTTCCCAATCCAAAGCCTTACCGCGACTATGTTCTGACGGTCACCCCGACTGCGAAATCGAAAGAGATGGACGCCAAGGCCTACGGGGCCATGCAGAAAGAATTGAGAAACGATGCCGCTCAGCGGGAAAAATTCGTGAAGCTTTGCCGCAAGCAGCTTGGAAATCCTGCCGATCTCGCCGAGATGACGACCTACACGCACACCCCGCGTTCAAAGGCGCTTGAAGTCGGTTGCCAGCGCCTGGCCGCTGCCCTTGCGAACGGGCGCTTGTCCTATTCCACCTTCGAGAAGACCCGCCGGGGCGTGAAGACGAAAGAAATGATCGCAATTCTCGCAGGGCGCTAAAGACATCACGTTTGCCTCTTTCCCATGCCGCTGTTTTTTCGCACAGTAGCGAAGCGGGAGGCAAGAATGGGGACCTTACATGTATGAATTCGCCATCGCCTGGGAATGGCTGGCCTTTGCCGTTCGCTGGCTGCACGTCATTACCGCCATCGCCTGGATCGGCTCGTCGTTCTATTTCATCGCGCTCGATCTCGGCCTCGTCAAACGGGAGCATCTTCCTCCCGGGGTTTATGGCGAGGAATGGCAGGTGCATGGCGGCGGTTTCTATCACGTTCAGAAATATCTCGTCGCGCCCGCGACCATGCCGGAGCACCTGACCTGGTTCAAATGGGAGAGCTACGCCACCTGGCTGTCCGGCTTTGCCATGCTCTGTCTGGTCTATTACGGCGGTGCCGACCTCTTCCTGGTCGACCGGCATGTGCTGGATATCTCCTCGACCACGGCAATCCTGATCTCGCTCGCCTCGCTCGCCATCGGCTGGATCTTCTACGACCTGCTGTGCAAGTCTCCGCTCGGCAGGAACACCTGGACGCTGATGGGCATTCTCTATGTGGCGCTCGTCATCATGGCCTGGGGCTATACGCAGGTCTTCACCGGCCGCGCCGCCTTCCTGCATCTCGGCGCCTTCACCGCGACGATCATGTCGGCCAATGTCTTCTTCATCATCATGCCGAACCAGCGCGTCGTCGTCGCCGATCTCATCGCGGGCCGCACGCCGGATCCGAAATACGGCGTCATCGCCAAGCAACGCTCGCTGCACAACAACTACCTGACCCTGCCCGTCATCTTCTTCATGCTGTCGAACCATTATCCGCTGGCCTTCGCCACCGCCTATAACTGGGTGATCGCGGCACTGGTCTTCCTGATGGGCGTCACCATCCGCCACTGGTTCAACACCACGCATGCCCGCAAGGGACGACCGACATGGACCTGGCTGGTGACGCTGTTGATCTTCATCGTGATCATGTGGCTTTCGACCGTGCCGAAGGTGCTGACAGGCGAGGACACCGCCGAGGTCGCGCCGGCTTTCCGGCAATTCGCATCCAATGCGCATTTCCCGGCCGTGAAGGATACGGTCTCGACCCGCTGCTCCATGTGCCATTCGGCGGAACCCGTCTACGAAGGCATCAACCGGCCACCCAAGGGCGTAATGCTGGAAAATGATGCGGAGATCGCTGCCCATGCCCGCGAAATCTATATCCAGGCCGGCCGCAGCCATGCGATGCCACCCGGCAATATCACCGACATGACCGACGACGAGCGCAAGCTTTTGACGGCATGGTTCGAAAGTGCCGTTTCGGAAGGCAGGACAGAATGACCGCCACCCTCATTCGCGGCCGCACATTGAGTTTCAAGCGCGCACCGGCGAGCCTGGAGGACACCGACGCCTATGCCTATGAGACCGACGGCGCGCTGCTGGTCGAGAATGGGCTTATCCTCGCAAGCGGCGCCTACGAGGCCGTGAAGGCACAGGCACCCGAAGACGTCGCCGAAATCGACCACCGCCCGCACCTGATCCTGCCCGGCCTCATCGACACGCACCTGCATTTCCCGCAGATGCAGGTGATCGGCTCCTACGCCGCCAACCTGCTCGAATGGCTGAACACCTATACCTTCCCGGAGGAATGCCGTTTCGTCGAGACGGCGCATGCTGAGCGTATCGCCACGCATTTCTTCGACGAAATGATCCGCCACGGCACGACGACAGCAGTCGCCTATTGCTCCGTCCACAAGAGCTCGGCCGACGCCTTCTTCGCGGAAGCACTCCGCCGCAATATGCGCATGGTCGCCGGCAAGGTGATGATGGACCGCAACGCGCCGCAAGGGCTACTCGATACGCCGCAGATGGGCTATGACGAAACCCGCGCCGTCATCGAACAATGGCATGGCAAGGGCCGCAACCATGTCGCCATCACGCCGCGCTTTGCCATCACCTCGACGCCGGAACAGATGTCGGCGGCGCAAGTGCTGGTGCGCGAGTTCCCCGACCTGCATGTGCAGACGCATCTGTCGGAAAACCGCGACGAGATCGATTTCACCTGCTCGCTTTATCCGGACGCCGCCGACTATACCGATGTCTATGCCCGCTACGGCCTGCTTGGCCCCAAGACCCTGTTCGGCCATTGCATCCATCTGTCCGAGCGCGAAATGGATGCGATGAGCGAAACCG
The DNA here is from genome assembly GCF_001687365.1 of Pararhizobium polonicum. Taxonomy (GTDB): domain Bacteria; phylum Pseudomonadota; class Alphaproteobacteria; order Rhizobiales; family Rhizobiaceae; genus Pararhizobium; species Pararhizobium polonicum. Next base: position 28,212 of record NZ_LGLV01000015.1, on the reverse strand, counting down.
GATCGATCGCCGTCCACTGCCCAACCTCCAACCTCTTTCTCGGTTCCGGCCTCTTCCCGCTGAAAAAACTGGTGGGTCGCGAAAAGCCCGTCCGTGTCTCCGTCGCCACCGATATCGGCGGCGGATCGAGCTATTCGATGCTGCGCACCATGGACGAGGCCTACAAGATCCAGCAATTGCAGGGCGAACGGCTGAATCCCTTCGAGAGTTTTTACTACATGACACTGGGCAATGCCGAAGCCCTGTCGCTCGAAGACAAGATCGGCACGCTGGAGCCTGGCACCGACGCCGATTTCATCGTGCTGAACATGGCCGCGACCCCCGCCATGGCGCTGAAGGCCGAGGTGGTCACGTCGCTGGTGGACGAGCTTTTCCTGCTGCAAACGATGGGCGATGACCGGGCGATTACCGAGACCTATGTGGCCGGCGTGTCGGCGAAAGCGGGGTTGGCCGGTTAAGCCATCTGCTCAACCATCGCCCTGATCTTCACGGCTTTCTCGAAGTGATCCAGCTTGTGTGTCCGTATCCACCATTCGGCGGCTTCCATCAGCAATTCGGGGTCATCATTCCTGTTGGCAAAGAACGCGTAGAAGGAGAGCCCCGCACCGGGGCCTTTTTCTGCAATCTTTCGATCGCAGACTTCCATGATTTTCCGTCTCAAGCTGGCTCTCACCTAAAACTTCCAATGCGCGAATTCAAACTTCCATGAGCGGAAGACGATCAAACTAATGGACTCCAAAAGTACAGATCCAAGCTTCTCCCACACCTTTCCGCTCGGCTTCGCCACCGAGAGGCAGATCCGCGACCTGTTGCAGTGTCTCGTCAACGTCAATCAAAACTCCGACACTCACGTGGTAAGGCTCCTGTGGATCACTATGGTCCACGTTCCCACATAAAAACTGCCAGTCTCCGTCAGAGTGAACGACCAACAAGGCTGGCCGTTCACGCAGAAAGAGATGCCCGCAACAATAGACGCCCATGCGCCGGTCTTTGAATTCTGGTCTGGCCATAGCGCATCTTTTTATCGGCGATTGCAGAAAACCCACTGGAGTAGATATCAGCATTTGGGTTCGTCATAGTGCTATAGACAGCATATCGAGAAGAACCCTTATTCTCGCCAAGCCACCACAGTCTGCGGCTTCACGTTCACCTCGCCGAGAATGACCTTGCCCACTGCCGGGCTCGACCAGACTTCCGTTCCGTAGTTGAACGCAAACGTCACCCCGCCGCGCCTGCGCAGCCGGATATGATCCGGAAGCACCACCGTCTCAAGGCCGGCTTTCGCGGCCAGATAGGTCAGCGTCTGCTGAAGCAGGCTCTGATCCGGCCAGCAGGCGAGATAGTGGTGCCCACCCTTGCCCGTCAGCGCCGGATCGCCATTGCCGAAGCGCGCCAGCACTTCGCCGTCCGTCTCGACATATTCCCGCCAGCGGATGGCAGCACCGGAGACGGTACCGGCAACGGCGTCCTCGATACCGGGACGCAGCGATGAAACCTGCGTAAGGCGCGCACCGGTGAGTGCGGCAAGTGGACCCGGCGGCAGATTGTCCGGGATGGCAAACTGGCGGGTGCGCGAGCCTGAGCGCGGGCCGTAGAGCAAGATGCCCTGAGCGGCGCTGAAAGCCTGAAGAGCTGCGTCCGATACCATCATCAGCGACGGAACCAGCACCAGCTTGTAGCCGTCAAGCGAAGCGCCCGGGGGAACGAAATCGACGTTCAGGCCGAGTTTACGCACCGCTTCGTACCAGCGGAAGGCCAGATCGTGATACTGGAAGTCCCTGCCCTGCGGCTGGATGACGGTGGCCCAATGGGTCTCGTAATCATAGACGATAGCGACCGGCGCCTGTTCGGTTGCCGGCAGTTCGCCGGTCTCGATGATCTCGCGTCCGACGATTTCCGCCTCGCGGCCACCAACAGACAATTCATCCGATCCCGGCAGGTTCAGCCCCGCGTGCATCTGTTCCTGCGCAAACGGCGCCTGACGCCAGCGGAAATAGCTGACGACTTCGGCCCCATGCGCCAAGGCTTCCCAGGTCCAGAGCCGTACCATGCCGGGCTTCGGCACCGGGTTCCACGGCGCCCAGTTCACCGGGCCCGGCTGCTGCTCCATGATCCAGAAACGGCCGCGGCCGACGCCGCGATAGAGATCGTGATGGAACGGCGCGATATCGGGATGCGAGGTCTCCGCCCAGCGGTTCTTCTCTTCCTGGCTGAACGGAAATTTTTCCACAAAGCCAATGGGATAGCTGTCCCAGGAGGCGATATCGAGGTTTTCGCCGACCTTCCAATGGTCGAAATCGTTGACGAAGCCCATGAAATTATGGGTGATCCAGCGGCCGGGCGAATGCTTGCGGATGATGTCGCACTGCATCTTGTCATAGGCCGCCACCTGCTCCGACTGGAACCGCCAGAAATCGAGCCGTGCCGCCGGGTTGGTCTCGGTGACCGTCAGGTGCGGCAGAACCACATCCTCGAAACTGTTCACCTCCATCGACCAGAAGACATTGCCCCAGGCATCATTGAGCTGTTCGGTCGACTGGTAGCGCAGCCGCAGCCAGCGGCGGAACGCCTTCAGGTCTTCCGGCCCCCAGGACTGCGTCGTGTCGTGGCAGCCATATTCGTTGTCGGTCTGCCAGCCGTCGAGTGCCGGATGTTCGCCGTAGCGCTTGGCGATGATCTCGACGATGCGCGCGCTTTCGCGCCACCAGACTTCCGAGGAAAACGTATAGTGCCGGCGCGAGCCGAAACCGCGGGCGCGGCCCTGCTGATCGACCGGCGCGATCTCCGGATATTCGTCCATCAGCCATTTCGGCGGTGTTGCCGTCGGCGTCCCAAGCACGACCTTCAGCCCGGCGGCACCGAGCGTGTCCATCGCCCGGTCGAGCCAGCCGAAATCGAACGCGCCGCGCTTCGGCTCCAGCCGCGACCAGGCGAATTCACCAATGCGCACGAAGGAAATTCCAAGCTCGCGCATGCGGCGGGCGTCCTTTGCCCACCACGCCTCTGGCCAATGTTCCGGATAATAGCAAACGCCCAACATTACTTCGTCAAATCCCCGTTGATGATGGCGACGCCCGAGGCGTCGAAGAGGTGGCAGGCCTTGGGCGGAATGCCGATGCGGAAATCCGCGCCCGGCTTCGCCGTGGCCAGCCCATCGGCCTTGACGGCGATGTCGCTGCCGTCGGCAAGGCTGACATAGAACATGGTCTCGGAACCGAGATATTCGGCAAGCCTCAGCTTTGCCGGCAGGATGGCCCCGTCCCTGGCGTCCGCATCGATATGCTCGGGGCGAATGCCGAGCGTGACCGGCTGGCCCTCGCTAACATGCGCATCTCCAGCTGGAAGCAGAAGATCGACGCCTCCCGGCAGCGTCACCCGGATCTGGTCACCGGCGGGCACGGCCGTCGCACGCAAAAAATTCATCTTCGGAGAGCCAATGAAGCCGGCAACAAAGAGGTTCTTCGGCCGGTGGTAGAGTTCCAGCGGCGAGCCGATCTGCTCGATCGAACCGGCGGAGAGCACAACGATCTTGTCGGCCATCGTCATGGCTTCCACCTGATCGTGGGTGACGTAGATCATCGTCGCCTTCAGATCCTGATGCAGCGTGCTGATCTCGGTGCGCATCTGCACGCGCAGCGCCGCATCGAGATTGGACAGAGGCTCGTCGAACAGGAAGACCTCCGGATTGCGCACGATGGCGCGGCCGATGGCGACGCGCTGGCGCTGGCCGCCGGAGAGTTGGGATGGCTTGCGGGTCAGCAGCGGCTCCAGTTGCAGCATGGTGGCCGCGCGCTTGGTGCGCTTCTCGATTTCCGCCTTGTCATGGCCGGTCATGCGCAGGCCGAAGCCGATATTGTCGGCAACGGTCATGTGCGGATAGAGCGCATAGGACTGGAAGACCATGGCGACGCCGCGCTCGGACGGGCCGACATGGGTCATGTCGTTGCCGCCGATCTTCAGATCACCGGAGGAGATGTCCTCAAGGCCCGCGATCATCCGCAGAAGGGTGGACTTGCCGCAGCCGGACGGGCCGACGAAGACGCAGAACTCGCCATCGGCGATGGTCAGGTCCACGCCCTTGATGACGCTGACGGCGCCGAACTGTTTCTTGACATTGTGGAGTGTGACATCAGCCATTGGCCCTGCCTCCCGAAGACTGTTGAAATGTGGAAAAGCAGGCGGCGATCATCCCTTGGTCGCCCCCAGCGTCAGGCCGGCGATGAAATGCTTCTGCATCAGGAAGAACATCAGAACCGGTGGCATGGCAGCAACGATCGATCCGGCCGAGACCAGATGCCAGGCGGCAATCCATTGCCCATTCAGCGAATAGAGCCCGGCGGTCACCGGCATCGCATGCTGCCCCTGCACCAGCACCGTCGCCCAGAAATAATCGTTCCAGATGAAGGTGAAGACCAGTACCGAGAGCGCCGCGATAGCCGGCCGCATCAGCGGCAGGACGATATAGCGGAAGATCCGCCACTCGCTGACGCCTTCGACACGGGCGGATTCGATCAGTGCGAACGGCAGCGACTTGATGAAGTTGCGCATGAACAGCGTGCAGAAACCGGTCTGGAAGGCGATGTGGAACAGCACCAGACCCGAGATACTGTCGTAGAGCCCCGCCTTCAGCGTCATGTCGCGCACCGGCACCATCAGGATCTGGAACGGAATGAAATTGCCCGCCACGAACAGGAAGAAGACAATGAGATTGGCGCGGAACTTGTAGACCGCCAGCGCAAAGCCCGAGAGGCAGGCAAGCCCCACCGCGCCGATCACCGTGGGGATCGTCACCTTGAAGGAATTGAGGATGTACCAGCCGATCGGCGAATCCCGGAACACGGCGGTATAGTTCTCGATACCGGCAAAGCGCGAGGGCATGCCGAAATAGTTGCCGGCGGCAAGATCACCGGACGGGCGGATCGAGGTGATGGCGACGCCGATCAGCGGCAGCAGCCAGACGATCAGCGCAATCGGCAGGATGACCGTATAGGCGTGGCGCACCCAGGGGGCGGCCTTCTGGACAGGGGTTGGAAACATCAGGCGTTCCTTTCCTGCATCAGCATGCGCACGATGAACAGCGTGATGAAGACCATCATGATCATGAAGAGGACAACCGCGATCGCCGCGCCGTAACCCATGCGATAGCCATATTCCGACAGCGCCTGCTCGTACATGTAGAAGGACAGCACGCGGCTCGAGCCGTAAGGCCCGCCGTCGGTCATGATCGACACCAGGTCGAAGGAACGCAGCGCGCCGATGACCGTGACGACGATGGCGATGAAGGTGGCAGGCCCGAGCTGCGGCAACACGATGTTCCACAAGAGCGACCAGCCCTTGGCACCATCCATGCGGGCGGCTTCCACCTGTTCGGGATTGATATTGTTGAGGCCGGTCAGATAGAGGATCATGCAATAGGCGATCTGCGGCCAGAGACCGGCGGCGATGATGCCGAGCGTGACGTAGCGTTCGTCCGCAAGGATGGCGATATCCTGCCCACTGACCGCCTTGATCAGCGCCGAGAGCAGGCCGAAATCCGGCGCATAGAACCAGGTAAAAATCAGACCGACGACAACCTGGCTGATGACGAAGGGAAAGAAGAACAGCGATTTGTAGAGCCGGATGCCGGTGACCGTCTGGTTGAGGAATAGCGCCACGGCAAGCCCCGCAGGCACCGCAAGCAGATACAGCACCAGCCAGAGGATATTGTTCTGCAGCGACGTGTAGAATGCCTCGTCATCCAACAACTCGACATAATTGGCCACGCCGATCCAGGTTTTGGCGCCCAGACCATCCCAGTCATAAAAACTGATCCAGATGGATTCGAAGATCGGGATGATCACGTAGATCGTAAACATGATCATGCCCGGTGCCAGAAACAGCCAGGGTGCCAGGCGCTGCTGGTTGCGTTTCCAATAACCGGACGTCGCGGGAACGGTGCTGCTCATCGCGGCCCCTTTTGTTGAAGAAGTTTGAAATCGATTGACTGCAGGCCGGGCAACTGCCCCTCACCCTAACCCTCTCCCCGCAAGCGGGGAGAGGGGATATCAGAGGTTGACGCGCTTACCGCGGCCAGAAGAGACGACCGCAATTACCGCTTGTCCCTTCTCCCCGTTTACGGGGAGAAGGTGCCCGACAGGGCGGATGAGGGGCAAACACCAAAGATGACTACTTATAAATCCGCCCGCGTGCCTTTTCGAGGCGCTCAAGGATCGTGTCGACAGCGTCAGGCTTGACCATGAACTGCTGGAAACCTTCCATGCCGGCCTTGGCCATTTCCGCCGGTGCGTCGCGGTCGTAGAACTGCGCGAGCGCATAGGCATTCGCCAGCATCTCGAAGCCCGCCTTCAGGAACGGATCGTTCGATTTGGCCGACTGGTTGTTGACCGGAAGCTGGCCCAGAACATCGTTCATCTTGGTCTGCGCTTCAGGCGTAGCCAGATAAGCGAGGAACTTGCGGGCATCTTCCTTGTTCTTCGCGCCCGACGGCATATGGAAGGATTCGGTCGGCGCGTCCTCGGCCATCGGAATGCCGGCGGTGATTTCCGGAAACTGCAGGAAGCCGATCTGGTCCTCCTTCAAGCCACCGTCCACCATCGCGGCAACCGCGAAGTTGCCCATCAGATACATCGGTGCCTTGCCCTGCACGAACTGCGGAATGGCATCCTGCCAGTCGATGGCAGCATGGTTTTGCAGGAAATAGCCAGGCTTCACCAGCTCGGCCCATTTTTCGAACACGGCCTTCACCTTCGGATCCGTATAAGGAACCTTGCCGGCGGTCAGGTCCATGTGGAACTCGTAACCGTTGACACGCAGGTCGAGATAGTCGAACCAGCCGCCGGTCGGCCACAGGGCCTTGGTGCCGATCGCAAACGGTGTCATGCCGGCCGCCTTGATCTTTTCGCAGGCGGCGATCAGTTCGGCCCAGTTCTTCGGCGGGGTGATCCCTTCCTTTTCGAAGATATCCTTCCGGTAATAGATGCCCCACTGATAGTAGGAATAGGGAATGCCCCATTTCTTGCCGTCGATTTCCATCGATTTGACGGCCGATTTCAGCTGGTCATCCAGCTTGTTTTCGGTCCAGAGGTCCGTCACGTCCTCGAACAGGCCGGCCTTGACGAAGGGGGCCATGCGGTTTCCGGAATACCAGGAAACGATATCGGGCGCGTCTGCGGTCAGGAAGTTGCGGATGGCCGACTTGTAGCCTTCGTGGTCGAAATTGTTCCACTTGACGGTGACGTCCGGATGAGCGGCCTTGAAGCCTTCGAGCAGCGTTTCCATCGCCTTTTTCGGCGCCGGATCGGACTGGTCGGAATTGATGACCAGTTCGCCGGCAAAGGCTGTCGAGACCGTCAGCGCATAGCCGAGCGCGAGCGCGGCTTTAAAAGAAATCATGATATCCTCCCAAGGATCAGCGTGTGATGCCGTTGCGTCCTGCGGCTCGTCTTGTTCCTCTTCCCCGCATGAGCCGCTTGACCTTGCTGCCGAAACCCGCAATCTACTTCCGACATTTCAGCATAAACTTCCGGTTTCCTAACATCCACAGGATATGCAATGGCACGACGCCCGAAACTTGTGAACAGGCTCGGCGCGATCCCGGTTCATCCGGAACGTGACCCCGCCCACCCGCTGGTTGTTTTCGGCGACCATCGGTTCTGTGCCGGCGACAACATCAATGTGCGGCGCATGGAAGGCCCGCACATGCACAGCCAGATCGAACTCAACTTCGTGCTGGAAGGCGAAATGACCTACTGGTTCGACGGGCGCGAGCTCAGCGTTTCGCAGGGCCGGCTTTGCCTGTTCTGGGGCATGATCCCGCATCAGGTGACGCAGATTAAGGAGCCGACCCGGTTCATCTGCCTCTATGTGCCGATGTCCGTCTTCCTCGCTCTGCCGAGCCTCAGCCGTTTCCGCGATGCCGTCTTTCGCGGCGCGATGATCGAGGCGCTGGATATCCGCCCCTATGACCGCGACATCTTCATGCGCTGGCGGGAGGAGCTGCTGTCGGGAGACGAGGAGCTGGAGCGGATCGTGCGCGAGGAACTGGGCGCCCGCGTGCGCCGCCTTGACCGCGAGGGATGGCAGGACCTGCGCGAACAGGGCTCGGCCATCGCCTCCTTCGAACATCACGACGCGGACCGCATGTTCCATGTCGAGCGGATGATGCGGTTCATTACCGAGCACGCGCTGGAAAACATCTCCGCCGAGGATGTCGGGCGCGATGTCGGGCTGCATCCGAACTACGCCATGAGCATCTTCAAGCGCACGGTCGGCATGACGATCAATCAGTCGATCGTCCGGCACCGGCTGGATACCGCCCAATCCCTGCTGATTTCCACCGACCTGCCGATCACCTCGATCGCATTCGAGGCCGGTTTCGGCTCGCTCTCACGGTTCTACGAGGCATTTCATGAGCGGTTCGGCACCAAACCCGGCACATTCCGCCGCCGCCTCGCCAAGCCACCGCGGGCCCGCGAGGTGCACGCAACGGCCAGCGGGCAGATCGTGGCGGCCGATTGAAAGCAGCGCAGCCAAAGAGGTAAATTTATTTTACCTCTTGCCGTCTCGGCTCTTAACAACCGTTCTGCAAACATGGTATTGCCGGACATCCCTTGAGATGAAAGCCCGTGCCATGTCCAAAATCCTCGAAATCCGCGATCTGAAAGCCGCTGCCAAGCGACGCGTGCCGAAGATGTTCTTCGACTATGCCGACAGCGGCGCCTGGACCGAAGGGACTTATCGCGCCAACGAAGAGGATTTCCGCAACATCAAGCTGCGCCAGCGGGTGCTGGTCGACATGACCAACCGCTCGCTGGAAAGTACGATGATCGGCCAGAAGGTTTCTATGCCGGTGGCGCTTTCGCCGACCGGCCTGACCGGCATGCAGCACGCCGACGGCGAGATGCTGGCGGCAAAGGCGGCGGAAGAATTCGGCGTCCCCTTCACGCTGTCGACCATGAGCATCTGCTCGATCGAGGATGTGGCATCCGTAACGACAAAGCCCTTCTGGTTCCAGCTCTACGTCATGCGCGACCGGGAATTCGTCAAGAACCTGATCGATCGCGCCAAGGCGGCGAAATGCTCGGCACTGGTGCTGACGCTCGACCTGCAGATCCTGGGCCAGCGCCACAAGGATTTGCGCAACGGCCTCTCCGCCCCGCCGAAATTCACGCCGAAACATATCTGGCAGATGGCGACACGGCCGCTCTGGTGCCTGCAGATGCTGCAGACCAAGCGCCGCAGCTTCGGCAATATCGTCGGGCACGCCAAGAATGTCTCCGATCTTTCGTCGCTCTCATCCTGGACGGCGGAACAGTTCGACCCGCAGCTTTCGTGGGAAAATGTCGCAGAGATCAAGGAAATGTGGGGCGGCCCGCTGATCCTGAAAGGCATTCTCGACGTCGAGGACGCAAAGATGGCAGCCCGCACCGGCGCAGACGCGATCATCGTCTCCAACCATGGCGGCCGCCAGCTCGATGGCGCTCCCTCTTCCATCAGCATGCTGCCGAAGATCGTCGACGCGGTCGGCGACCAGATCGAAGTCCATCTCGACGGCGGCATCCGGTCCGGGCAGGATGTCCTCAAAGCCATCGCCCTCGGCGCCAAGGGCACCTATATCGGCCGCCCCTTCCTCTATGGCCTCGGCGCCGGCGGCAAAGCCGGCGTGACGACGGCGCTCGAGATCATCCACAAGGAACTCGACATCACCATGGCGCTCTGCGGCAAGCGGGATATCCGCGATATCAACCGGGATGTGATTGCGCAGTGACCCGCGCTTATGCGGGCGTAACAGTCAGGCTGACACCAAGCGCCTTGACCACACCGAGAAGCGTCGAGAGCTTGGGATCACCTTCCGCGCTCAAAGCCTTGTAAAGAGCCTCTCGTGTTACACCTGCATCCTTGGCAACTTGCGTCATGCCTCTTGCCCGGGCAACAACGCCGAGCGCAGCGGTGATGTAGGCCGGATCGCCGGTTTCAAAGGCATCGCTGAGAAGCTCGGCCTGTGATTCAGCTGTGTCAAGATATTGTGCCGCATCAAACGGCAGCGTTTCAATCGCCATGACCTATGTCCAAATCGCCCGCCATTGTCTTGGCTCTCTTGATGTCCCTGCTCTGTGTACTTTTATCACCACCGCAGAGAAGAATGACCAGAACAGTTCCGCGCTGAACGAAATAGACGCGGTAACCTGGGCCCTGATCGACACGCAGTTCGCCAATACCATCGAAAAACTTCACATCGCCGAAAAGACCAGCCTGCAAACGTACAACGCGCTGAGCAATACGCGTTCTGGCTCGCCCGTCTTTCAGGCTTTCAAGCCAATCCCGGAAAATGACAGTTTGGCGAACTTCCATTCTCAAACCCTAGATTACAGGAAAAACTGTAAACTACAATTCACAACTCCGGCATGGCGACGATCGAACGATCGCTTTCGGAATGTCACGTGAAGAGCGCTCAACTCCCCCGATAGGTCGAGTAGCTGAAGGGCGAGAGCAGCAGCGGCACGTGATAATGGCTGGCCGCATCGGCGATCCCGAAGCGCAAGGGGATAAGATCGAGAAAGGCGGGCTCCGGCAGGCTGGCGCCGGTTCCGCGCAGATAGTCTCCCGCATGAAACAGCAGTTCATAGGCTCCGGCTGTAAGGGCTTCCCCTTCCAGCATCGGCCCATCGACACGTCCGTCGGCATTGGTTTCGACCGTGCGCAGCAGGCGGCGCACATCACCCTCGATCCGGAACAGGTCGATCTTCAGGCCCTTGGCGGGTTTGCCGAGCGCGGTGTCGAGGACATGGGTGGTCAGGCGGCCGGACGTGCTCATGGAAACCTCGCGTTCAAACTGGGTTCGGAATGACGAAGGGTTCGTCATAGAAGACTTCTTCCAGATTGTTGCCCGGCCCGTCGCGATCGACAACCAGAAAATCACTGACCGCGCCGACGGCCATCAGCGGATGGTGCCAGACATTGCGGCCGTAATTGACCCCTTGCGCGCCGGTTGCCAGAAACACGCGTGGCGTCCCCGGCTTCCCATTATCATCCGGTGCCGCGATGGCAAGCCAGGAGCCGCCGCCGATCGGCGAGAAGCTTTGCGAGCCCAGAGGATGGCGCTCCATCATCGTCACGGCATAGGGAAAGCCGCGCGGCTGGCCGCGGAAGATATTGATGATCACGGAGGCTCCCTCGCCCGCAACATCGGCCCGCGCCAGAGCATGATACCGCTCGGTCGAACCACCGTTGATCAGCCGCATGGACGCCGGATCGACCTCGATGACCGTACCGAAGGGAGCGAACGCGGCCTGCGTCAGCGGCTCAATCGTCAACAGGCGAGGCATCAGATCATCGATCCCGTCACAAAAACGCTTGGCAACATGGTCTCAGGCATGGTCTTCCCCCGGAAGCAGTGAACGCAAACGCAACAGCGCGATCTTTTCGACCTGCGCTGACGCCGTTTCAAATTCCTCCTGCGGGCCATTGTCAATCCGCGTTTCGAAAGCGGCAAGAATGTCGTCCTTGCTCAGCCCCTTCACCGCGACAATGAAGGGAAAGCCGAATTTTTCCGTGTAGGCGGTGTTCAGTTCGGTAAAGCGCGCATGCTCAGCGACTGTGAGCCGATCGAGGCCGGCCGAGGCCTGTTCGGCCTTTGAATCTTCCGTCAGACCTCCGGCAATCGCCAGTTTTCCCGCCAGGTCGGGATGCGCCCTAAGAACAGCGAGACGCTCGGCATCAGATGCTGCGCGGAATGCGGCAACAAGCGCTGCATGCACGGCACCGGCCGTCAGCGCGATATGCGGGTCCTGGTCGAAGGCGCGTTCCGCCACCCAGGGCGAATGCTCGAAGATGCCGCCGAACTGTGCGACGAAGCTTTCTTGCGCGCTCATCACAATCCGCCCTCCGGCTTGTGATGCTCATGCCAGTGCCGGGCAATATCGATGCGTTTCGGAATCCAGACCTTCTCATGGCCGAGCACATAATCGACGAAGCGGGCGAGCGCCGCGGCCCGGCCGGGGCGGCCGACAAGGCGGCAGTGCAGGCCGACATTCATCATCTTCGGGCTGCCCTCCTTGCCCTCGGCATAAAGCACGTCAAATGTGTCTTTGAGGTAGGTGAAGAACTGGTCGCCCGAATTGAAACCCTGCGGCGTCGCAAAGCGCATGTCGTTGGCGTCGAGCGTATAGGGAATGATCAGGTGCGGCTTGTCCTTGGTCAGGCCCGGCACCCAATAGGGCAGTTCATCCGCATAGCTGTCAGAGGAATAGACGAAACCGCCCTCCTCCAGCACCAGCTTCAAGGTGTTGGCAGACGGCTTGCCCTGATACATGCCGAGCGGGTGCGATCCGGTCAGTTCCCTGTGCAGGCGCACGGCCTCGAGGATGTGCCTGCGTTCCTCTTCCTCGGAAAAATCCTTGTATTCCAGCCAGCGGTAACCGTGGCTGGCGATCTCCCAGCCGGCTTCCTTCATGGCGGCGACCGCGTCCGGGTTGCGCGCCATGGCGAGCGTTACGCCATAGACAGTGACATCGACGTTGCGGCTGGTGAACATCCGCCAGAGCCGCCAGAAGCCGGCGCGCGAACCGTATTCGTAGATCGATTCCATATTGAGATTGCGCTGGCCGGGCCAGGGCTGCGCGCCGACGATTTCCGACAGCAGCGATTCCGACGCCTTGTCGCCATCGAGAATGGAGCTTTCGCCGCCCTCCTCGTAATTGACCACGAACTGGACCGCGATATGCGCATCGCCCGGCCAGCGAACCTGTGGAGAATTGCGGCCATAGCCGATGAGATCGCGCGGATAGGATTGGTCTGCCATCAAATCACCCTTCGAATTTGCCGGAACGGTAGCATCCGAGACCGGAAAGTCGAAGTGCAAATGGTGGTTATCCTGCTCTGTCCAAGGTTGGAACAAGCTGTCGCGCCGACCGCAACAACCGGATTTTTTCAGCTACCAGTTCGCCTGCAGCCGGCGAACGGCCAGGGCCGCCTTTGCCTCGAAGAAACGCGGCAATGCGTCCGATATCGCCGCCGTCCTTATCTGGGCGCTCGATGCGACGGGCCGATGCTCCGACAGCTTGCCGAGCGGATGCTGCGAATGGACGCGCAGCGGCGCTCCCGGCTCCTGTTCGATGAACAGCGCGATGCTGGAGATTTTCAGCGGGGCGTCGAGAACAGGGCTGAAAAAATCACGCAAAGCAGTTTCAAAGCGGGCATTGAGATTGGGATGAACCGGGCCTGTCAGCATCATGTGAAAGCGGAATTCATCCATCACATAGGGGTAGCCCCAGCGGTGAAGGTTGGAGAATTGCGGTGCGGTCAGGCGGTCCGGGTCACGCCGCTCGATCTCGGCATCGCTGAGCGGCGCGCGAAAAGGATCGAAAGCCTGAACCACGGAGGCCGCCAGATGGTTCATCTGCTCACACGGAACCGAAGGCGCAAGGCCGAAGAATTCGCCCAGCCGCGCAATTTCCATCCGGGGGATTTCGAACGGCGTCATCGTGCTGGCGAAATGCATCAGCGCCTTGAGAAGCGCCGGCTCGCTGGTTTCAGCGTGGAGATGGAACGGCGCCTTGATCGTTCCGTGAAACCCGTAGCGGCGCGGCACCGCCGTGTGGAACGCCAGTTCCTGCCGGCTGAACCCGGCAATCGACGGTGCCTCCGGCGCCTCGCCCGAATAGACGTTGCGGCCAAGCCAGCTTGCCGCGGCGACCGACAAGGGATCGTACATCGACGGCGTAAAATAGATGGCGTACCGCATGGGCTCCGCTCCGTTGCAACTCGTTCTGAGACCGGAGTTAAGCGATTTGCATGACAGAATGACGAAGGTACGCGGCAGCGTGACGGCGATCGCGATCGGATCGTCCCGGCCGACAGAACGGCAGGCGTGCCAAAAATCACCGGAACCAACCGGCCTTTGCTTCGTTTGCTCTACGGTAACACCAAGAACGGAGAACAAACATGACGTACCAGGACAGCACCATTCAGGACGCCAACATCAAGGAAACCCACGACCTGATCGCCAGCGACAAGGTCGAAGGCACCCGCGTTTACGGTCAGGACGGCAAGCATATCGGCTCGATCGAGCGGGTGATCCTGGAAAAGCGCAGCGGCCGCGTCTCCTATGCGGTTCTCGGTTTCGGCGGCTTCCTCGGCATTGGCGAGGATCACTATCCGCTTCCCTGGCAAAAGCTCAGCTATGACGAGAGCCTTGGCGGCTATCGCACCGATATCACCCGCGAGCAGGTCGAAAGCGCACCGAAATATCACGGCGATGACGAATACGACTGGAACAAGGAAAACGGCCGCCGCGTCTACGATTACTACGGGGTTCCCCCGTACTGGATGTAACCATTCTTCTTCAGCACCCAAGAGAGCCTTGCGCAAGCGAGGCTCTCTTGCCTTTCACGACGCGCGCAGCAGCGAAACATGCGCCCGGCAGTGGAAGCTGCCGGGCAGCGCTTCATCCGTCCGTCCCGCCATTTCACCGATCACGCTGGCCGCAAGGCGATGCGCCAAGCCGAAACTGATCTTGAAGCCCCCGGTCAGGGTATAAAGCCGCTCATGATCGGGATGGCGCCCGACCATCGGGTCGCGGCCGATCGCCTTTGGCCGCAGCCCGGCCCAGCGTTCGACGATCGGCGCATCGCGAAGCAAGGGAACCACTGCCCTTGCCCGCATCAACAGGTCTTCAAGCAGGACATCGTTCGACAGGGGCTCGGCGAAACTGTTTTCGCTGGTGCTTCCCACAGCGACCAGGCCGTTGTCATGCGGCACCACATAGAGCCCATCCATGAAAATCACCGGCAGGGCTGAATCGATATCGGCTTTCAGCACCGCCGCCTGTCCTTTGACAGCCGTGCCGCTGGAAGTGGAGGCCGGCATATGCTCAAGCGCATCGAGATGCGGAAACGACTGCACGCCGGCAGCAAGAATGCAGGTCCCGAAAGACAGCGACTGCCCGTCGCGAAATGTCGCCTTTCCCGCGACCGGATCGAGACCGCCAAGCGCCCGCCCCTCTTCGATCCGCACATGACGGGATTGCCGCAGAAACTGGGCCAGTACGGCCAGAAGCCGGCGTGGATCGACACGGGCGGCCAGCGTATCGAGCACCACGCCGCTTGCCATGGCCTCGCTTTCCGGCCAGCCGGCAGCCGCGGGATCGTCCTGCACATGCCAGAAAAACTGTTTGCCGTCCTGGCGCCAATGCGCAAGAGCGTCCTGTTCGTGACGCAGCGCGATGGTTCGCAGATGCGGCTTGGGCAACGGCATCAGCCGTCCCGAGCGGCGATAACCGGCGGACATCCCGGTCTGTGCTTCAAGGCCGGCGATCTCCGCTTCCAGCGAAACCAGGGCATCGAACTGGAACTGCTTCTTGATATCCCAGCGATCCGGCATATACGGCATCAGAGCGCCAAGCACCCCGCCGCTGGCGCCGGCACCGATCCTGTCGCGCTCGACGAGGACCGTTTTCAATCCCGCCCGCTCGGCCATCACGGCGGCCCAGAGCCCCATGATGCCGCCGCCGACAATCAACAGATCCGCCATCGATTGACCTTCTAAAGCGTGGAGACTATCGGTTTGCCATGACCCGCGAGAACTTGGACCTGACGCCCGCGCCGGACGTAAAAATCCCGGAAGCCACCACCCCGGACCGGCAAACCCTTGAATGGCACGAGGGCGATATGCCCTATTCGCAGGAATTTGGCGACCACTTTTATTGCCGCGAGGATGGCCGGCTGGAATGCGGCCATGTCTTTCTCCAGGGCAACGGCCTGCCGCAGCGCTGGCAACACGCAGCCAATTTCCGGATCGGCGAACTCGGCTTCGGTACGGGTCTGAATTTCTGCGAAACCTGGCGGCAATGGAAAGAAACCCGCGTCGGGGACGCAGAGCTTCATTTCGTCTCGTTCGAACGGTTTCCCATGCGGGCTGACGATATCGGCCGGGCGCTGTCGCGCTGGCCGGAAATCGAGGCGGAACGGTTGGCCCTTTGCGCGCAGTGGCCGCAACAACCAGGTGGCCGTATAGACCTCGATTTCCCCGGCGGCATGCGCCTTACCGTCGTCTGCGGCATCGCCTTCGAGGAGATCGCCCGGTTCGATAGCCTGTTCGATGCCTGGTATCTTGACGGCTTCGCTCCCCGCCGCAATCCGGACATGTGGTCGCAAGAGCTGATGCGGCTCGTCTGCGAAAAGACCGTCGATGGCGGCACGTTCGCGACCTATGCGGCGGCCGGTTTCGTCCGCCGCAATCTTCAGGACGCGGGCTTTTCAGTCCAGCGAAACCCGGGCTTCGGCAGCAAACGCGAAATGCTGTGCGGCATGAAAACGGCATCTCGCAACGGCTGAAACCACTCGCAAAGCCGGGGGAGTGTTACCCCTGATTTCTAACGGAAATTTAATGAAACTCTAAGGCAACAAAGCCACATTTCAAAGCTTTTATATCCTTGTACGAGCAAGACATGACCGGTAGGCGGCCATCGCTCGAACACAAGGAACAGGACCATGTTTTCGTTGAGAACAGCAATTACCACCGGCCTGGTCGCCCTGACACTTGCGGGCACCACGCTTGCCACCACCGCCGATGCCAATGCCCGCGATCGCTTCTGGCCCGGCTTGGCCACCGGCCTTGTCGGCGGAGCGATCATCGGCGGAGCGTTGAGCCAGCCACGCTACTATGCGCCTCCGGCCTATTACCGGCCTGTGTACCGCCCCTATGTCGTCGTCAACGAATATCCCCGTTGCCACACTGTCTGGCGCCAAAACGCCTGGGGCGATCAGTACAGAGCCCGTGTCTGCTCCTGATGTCCGCCTCGCCGGATAAGAATACAATGTCAGGGCAGGCATCCGAGCCTGCCCTACCTCTCTTCCCTTTCCCGTCAGGTGGACATGGCAGAACGGACTGACGAAATCAGTTTGTCCGTCGGCAGGTTGCTATAGTCTTTGCTGATTTCCATCGTGGTTTTCGCACGGGTGATCGTGGACAGCATGGCACGCAAGTCACCAAGCGTCTGCGGTGCCGCGCAGACGACGAGATGGTCGAAGGCGCCCTCCTGCGCATAGCCGTGAAGCTTGCTTGCCACCTCCGAGGTGAAGCGCAGTTGCTCCTCGCGGACCGGATCGCTTGAATATTCCATCGCCGAACGGCCATGCCCTACGGACGAGTGGCTTCGTCCGGGTTTGTCGGCCATGATGTCCTGAGCGCGCTTGGTGTCCAGCTGAAAGATCTCCTGCTCGAGACTCTGGTGTCCATCTTTGAGAAAGTTCACGCCCTTCAAAAGACGCGCCTGATTTCCGTCGGCGGCAAGAATCCATGTGGTGGTCATTGTTCACTCCTCGAGCAGTGCCTCAACGTCCATATGTCCGCGGTACCGGCGGCACCGGGACTGAACGCCAGCCGCGCCACATCCCAGGATGAGGCACGTGGAGGAAACAACGCGGCGGCAAAGAGGATGGTTCCTTTAAAAAGGGCCGCCCCGCAAAACTACCGGGCGAAATCGGCTACGAGCAACCATTCTCTCCATTCCCGGCAAAACAGCCGCTATGATCCGAAGGAATCACATATCGGACCCCAGATGGCTGAACCGCTGAAGAACCTCCTGCATCCGGCTCTCGTGAAAACGATGGCGGATCAGATCGCTGCAAATGCCAATGCATTCGACACGGCGCGCTTTGTCGCTGCCGCCACGCACGACATGCAGCAACTGGAATTGATGCAGCGCTCCCTGCAGATTCGCGATGCCCTTGGCGAGACCTTGCCGGACGATTTCAGCAAGGCAGCGGCCATTCTCTCCGCAAGCTTGCCGAAGAACCGGCACAGCGGACTGACGGGCTGGGCTCTCCTGCCGGTCAGCCAGTTCATCGCGCAAAGAGGCCTTGGACACTTCGATCTGTCGCTGGACCTCCTGAAACAGCTGACGCCGCATTTCACCGCCGAATTCGGAATCCGCCCCTTCATTCATGCCGATCAGGACCGGGCGCTGGCAACGATTCGCCTGTGGACGGCTGACGCCAACCACCATGTCCGCAGGCTGGCCAGCGAAGGGACCCGGCCGCGCCTTCCCTGGGCGATGCGGCTGCCCGCGCTGATGCGCGATCCGCAGCCCATCCTGCCTATCCTCACGTCACTGCTGGACGATCCGGAAGATTATGTCCGCCGGTCCGTTGCCAACAGTCTGAACGATATCGCCAAGGATCACCCCGGCCTCGTCGCCGAATTCGTCGGCAGACATATCGGCGACGCATCCGTTGAACGGCGGCAGTTGCTGCGGCATGCTTCGCGCACACTTCTCAAGAAAGGACATGCCGTAGCACTTGCCAATTTCGGCTTCGCCCCGCTCTCCGGTGTCCATGCGGCCCTGCATGTCCAGACGGAGAGCGTCGATTTCGGCGGCGCACTCGGCTTCACGCTCGTCCTCGTCAATAACGGCACGGCACAGCAGCAGGTCATGATCGATTACGCGGTCCACCATCGCAAGGCCAATGGCAGTCTGGCGCCAAAAGTCTTCAAGTGGAAAAGCCTGACGCTTGCAGCCGGCGAGACGATCGAGATGGCCCGCCGGCATGCGATCCGCGCCATCACCACGCGGCAATATTACCCCGGCGGCCACCGGCTCGAAATCCTTGTGAACGGCGCCGTCCTCGCCAACGCGGATTTCCAGCTTGTCATGCCTTGAGCCCCGCTCTCTTCGCAGCTGCAAAAAACTATCACTTGACTTTTGACTGCAAAACAACGACATGAAGCCCAGCGTCACCTTCTGGCCGCCGCGTGAGCGAGCCCTGCGGGATCTAACCGATCCGTACCGAAGGATAAGCGCAACACAGAATGTCTTGCCAACCGTGGCAAGATGCATGCGCTAGACGAGATTAATCAACCCACAAGTTCCCAAATCACGCGGGGTTCTTGACGCGAAGCGAAACCGGAACCGCATGGTGCTGTTCCGGCGTTGTTCGTTTTGCGCCCCCGAAAAGGTACTACATTGACCACTTTTAAAGACCTTGGCCTCTCCGAGCACGTGCTTTCGACCCTCACCTCCCTTGGGTTCGATACGCCGACGCCGATCCAGGCCGAAGCCATTCCGCTCGTGATGGAAGGCCATGACCTCATCGGTCTCGCCCAGACTGGCACCGGCAAGACGGCCGCTTTCGGCCTGCCGATGATCGAAAAGATGCTGAAGGACGACAAGCGTCCCGATCCGCGCAACATCCGCGCCCTCGTTCTGGCGCCGACCCGCGAACTGGTGAACCAGATCGCCGCCAACCTGAAGGACTTCGTCAAGAAGACCCCCTTGAAGATCGGCCTCGTCGTCGGCGGCGCATCGATCAACAAGCAGTCCGAGCAGCTGGCCCGCGGCGTCGACATCCTTGTCGCCACCCCCGGCCGTCTTCTCGATCTCGTCGCCCGCCGTGCCGTGACGCTGACCCAGGCCCGCTATCTCGTGCTTGACGAAGCCGACCAGATGCTCGACCTTGGCTTCATCCACGATCTGCGCAAGATTTCCAAGCTGGTTCCGAAGAATCGCCAGACGCTGCTGTTTTCGGCCACCATGCCGAAGGCGATCGCCGATCTGTCCGCTGAATACCTGAGCAACCCGAAGCGTGTCGAAGTCACGCCTCCGGGCAAGGCTGCCGACAAGGTCGAGCAGTACGTACACTTCGTCCAGGGTGCCAGCCAGAAGACCGAGCTTCTCAAGAAGTCGCTGACCGAGAACCCGCAGGGCCTCGCCCTCGTCTTCTCGCGCACCAAGCATGGCGCCGAAAAACTGATGAAGCATCTTGAGCATGTCGGCTTCTCCGTCGCCTCGATCCACGGCAACAAGAGCCAGGGCCAGCGCGAGCGTGCCTTGAAGAATTTCCGTGACGGCCAGACCCGCGTTCTCGTCGCCACCGACGTTGCCGCCCGCGGCATCGACGTTCCCGGCGTCACCCATGTCTACAACTACGATCTGCCGGAAGTGGCCGACGCCTACGTTCACCGCATTGGCCGCACGGCCCGTGCCGGCCGCGACGGTATTGCCATCGCCTTCTGCGCCCCGGACGAAATCCGCCTGCTGCGCGACATTGAGCGCCTGATGAACATCGACATCGCGGTTGCCAGCGGTGAAGTTCCCGCCGACCGGGCTCGCCCGAAGGGTGGCCGCGGCGGCAATGGCGCCCGCAACGCACAGCGTCCGGCCGGCAACGGCCATGCCGAACGCCGTCCGCGTCCGCAGGGTGGCAGCGACAATGTTCACCGCGCTGAACGTTCGGCTCCGAGCCCGTTTGCCGGCGACGATCTGCTGGCAACCGGCGAGCCGAAGAAGCAGCACCGCAAGGGTCAGGGCCCGGCCGCACAGGCAGCCCACGAGCAGGCTCTTGCCAAGCGCCCCGGCGGCAACCGCAATGGTCGTCCTGGCCAGAAGCAGGGCGAATGGCGCAACCGCAACCACGGCGGTGGCAATGCCGCTGGTGGCCAGAGTCGCGAAGGCGGCGCCGGTGCGCAGGGCCAGCGCAAGCGCGCCAACACGGCGCCGCGCCGCGACGAGGCATAAGCCTTTCGCATCCGGTATTTTTTAAAGATTGAAAGACGGCGGGGCAAAAACCCCGCCGTTTTGATTCGGGGATCAACGCCCGGCGAGCGCCGCCGGCACCGTACCCTCTCCCGCTTCGATGAAATTTGCCTGTGCATTGGCCGATTTGCGAAGTTGTGCGTTCACCTTAGAGCTGAACAATCCAAAGGAGACCGCTATGGCCAAGACTTTTGATCTATCCGACTTCTCCGAAGATGAACTGACCGCCCTGATCGATAAGGCGACGAGCCTTCGACAGACAAGGCGCGACAGCCGTGATCGTGAACTCTCGCCGGCTGCTGATGGTTCGAAAGGGCAGGATGTGAGGGACCCCGATCACGGTGTCATCACCGCGCCGACACCGCGCGACGTCAGAAAGGCTGGCCCCGCACATGGCGTGCCGGAAAAAGCCCAACGCACGAGCGATTGATCGGACAGAAGCACGACCCAAGACAATTACCGCCTCTCGCGGGTGGATGGGACCATCCAGCCGCGCCTATGCCGGAACCGGCACAGCCTTGCGGTTCGTCAGATAAACCCCGGCAACCGCAATCACCGTCCCAATAATCATCGGCAGCGTCAGCGCTTCATCGAAGAACAGCCACGCCTGCAGTGCTGCCAGCGGCGGCACCAGATAGATGAGTGACGCTGCCTTGGAGACCTGCCCCCGGCGGATGAGATAGAGCAGCAGGGCGATCGCGCCCATCGACAAGCCGAGGACCGCCCAGGCCAGGGCCGCAAACAGCTGCACGCTCCAGATCACCCGCATATCCTCCAGGAAAAATGCCAGCGGCACGGTGACGATCAGAGCACCGACATATTGCAGCGTCGCGATCGAGCGAATGTCGCCATCCTGCAGATACCGCTTCTGATGGATGGTGCCGTAGGTGACGGCCGTCATGCCCAGCACGTTGATGACCACCGGAAGCAGATGGATCGGTGTCGACCCTGTATCGATGATCAGAACCTTGGGCACGACGGCAAGCGCGATACCGAGAAAGCCGAGCACGAGCCCCAGCTTCTGCTGGCCCGACAGGTTTTCGCCGATCAGGGCCGGCGCGACAACGGCCGTCATCAGCGGCTGCAATCCGGCGATAATGCCGGAAATCGCCGCCGGGACGCCCTGCCCGATCGCCCACCAGACGGAGCCGAGATAGAGCCCGTGCAGGAAGATACCCGAGATGACCGCATGTCCGGCCGTTTTCCACGTCTTGGGCCATGCCGCGCCGGTCGCAAGACAGAAGCCGACGAACAGCAACGCCGCCAGAAGATAACGCATCACCAGGAAGGTCAGCGGGTCGGCATAGATGTCGGCATATTTCGCCATCACCCATCCGGTCGACCAGAGCAGAACGAAAATGGCCGGAGCCAGGCGGTCGAGGGTCATTCGGGCTCCCTGAGGCGATGTCGTGATCCGTCATTGCGATAGAGACACCCGCGCCGATGGTCAAAGCAAAATTCGTGATGATTATCATCAGCCATCGACAAGAAAGTTGCCTTTATTATCCGCCTAAAAATAAGGCAAAACAACTCCCGGCAGTCGCGCCTCCGCACACCCGGCGAAACCGTTCTTCGGAGTTCGAACAGGGGTGCAGCGAAATATGCATCATATGGCGGCAAAAAGACGGGGAGCGGCTCAAAAAACAGGCGATCTTTCATCGAAATTTCTTTTGCCCTGAAATGTGCATGCTTCTTGCTTTGCCTCCGCTGTTGTACTCAAATGGCAAAAAAGGGGATCACACCGTTGGCATTTGACGAAATGATGAATGCGGACAATAGCCCGCGCCAGCCATATACGACTTACAATGATTGGTACGCAGCTCAGGACAAGGCCCGCCTGATTGCAAAATCGAAAGAGGCCGAGAACATCTTCCGCAAGACGGGCATAACCTTCGCGGTCTACGGACACGCAGACAGCTCCGAAAAGCTCATCCCCTTCGACCTGATACCGCGCATCATCTCCGGCCGCGAATGGCGCAAGCTGGCCCAGGGCATCGAGCAGCGGGTCATCGCCCTCAATGCTTTCCTCGACGACATCTACCACAAGCAGGAGATCATCAAGGCGGGCCGCATTCCCCGCGAACTGATCGAGCGCAATGTCGCCTTCCTGCCGCAGATGATCGGCTTCCGGCCGCCGGGCGGCGTCTACACCCATATCGTCGGCACCGACATCGTGCGCACCGGCGAAGACCAGTTCTATGTTCTGGAAGACAATGCCCGCACGCCGTCCGGTGTCAGCTACATGCTGGAAAACCGCGAGACGATGATGCAGATGTTCCCCGAACTCTTCCATCAGAACCGCGTCCGCCCGGTCGAAAACTATCCTTACCTGCTGCGCCATTCGCTGGCATCGCTCGCCCCTCCCGGCTGCGAAGGCAAGCCCCGCGTCGCCGTCCTCACGCCCGGCATCTACAACTCCGCCTATTACGAACATGCGTTCCTTGCAGACATGATGGGCGTCGAGCTTGTCGAAGGTTCGGACCTGCGCGTCATCGACGGCAAGGTGAAGATGCGCACCACGCGCGGCTACGAGGCGATCGACGTGCTCTACCGCCGCGTCGATGACGATTATCTCGATCCGCTGACCTTCAAGCCCGAATCCGCGCTCGGCGTTCCCGGCATCATGGATGTCTACCGCGCCGGCAACATCACCATCGCCAATGCGCCGGGCACCGGCATCTGCGACGACAAGGCGATCTATTCCTACATGCCGGAGATCGTCGAATTCTATACCGGCCGCAAGGCCCTGCTGGAGAACGTGCCGACCTGGCGCTGTTCGGAAGCCGACAGTCTCAAATACGTGCTCGAAAACCTCGCCGACCTCGTCGTCAAGGAAGTACACGGCTCGGGCGGCTACGGCATGCTGGTCGGCCCGACCGCATCCAAGAAAGAGCGGACCGCTTTCGCCGAAAAGCTGAAAGCCCGGCCGGCAAACTACATTGCCCAACCGACACTTTCGCTTTCGACAGTGCCAATCCTCGTCAACAAGGGCATCGCGCCACGCCATGTGGACCTGCGCCCTTATGTCCTCGTCTCCGACAAGGTGCAGATCATTCCGGGCGGGCTCACCCGCGTGGCTTTGAAGGCCGGCTCGCTGGTGGTGAATTCCAGCCAGGGCGGCGGCACCAAGGATACCTGGGTTCTGGAGGACTGATACGAAATGCTTGGAAGAACCGCAAACGGCCTCTACTGGATGTTCCGCTATATCGAGCGGGCGGAAAACAGCGCCCGGCTGATCGATGCCGGCCTGCGCATGTCGCTGACCCGCTCGGAAGCGACCGAAGACGATTGGGACGGCGTGCTGCAAAGCTCCGGTGTCCGCGACATCTACGACGATCTCTATGACACGCTGACGAGCGCCGACGCCATCGACTTCCTGCTGCGCGACAAGGCCAATCCCTCCAGCGTGATGTCGTGCATCGATTCGGGTCGCAACAATGCCCGCATGGTGCGCACCGCGCTGACACGGGAAACCTGGGAAGCCACCAACGAATGCTGGCTGGATCTCAAAACCATGCTGGCACGGCGCGTCAAGCCGGCCGACCTGCCGGAAGCGATCGATGCGATCAAGCGCAAGACCGCGCTGATCCGCGGCGCCTTTCATGGAACGATGCTGCGCAACGAGATCTTCAACTTCTCGCGCATCGGCACCTTCATCGAACGGGCCGACAACACCGCGCGTATTCTCGACGTCAAATATTACGTGCTTCTGCCGGCCGTTTCGCAGGTCGGCTCCTCGATCGACAACGTCCAGTGGGAATCGATCCTGCGCTCGGTTTCGGCGCATCGCTCCTACGGCTGGGTCTACGAGGCGGAATACAAGCCGTCCAACATCGCCGATTTCCTGATCCTCAACGGCCGCATGCCGCGCTCGCTTGCCTATTGCTACGACAAGATCGTCAGCAATCTCGGCTATCTGGCACGTGAATACGGCGAAGGCCACGCAGCACACGCGACGGCGGAAGGGACCCTGTCGTCGCTGCGCAATCATTCGATCAAGGACGTGATGGATCAGGGGCTGCACGAGTACATCGAGAACTTCATCAGTCATAATAACCGTCTGGGACAGGAAATCTCCGACGGTTACCGGTTCAACTGAGATTCGGATGGGAGAGAGCATATGCGTCTGAAGATCAGCCATACCACCGAATACACCTATGCCGAACCGGTCCAGTATTCGTTGCAGCGCCTGCGGCTGACGCCGCTGACACAGCCTGGCCAGACCGTCATCAGTTGGGAAACCTCTGTCGAAGGCGCCAAGCTGGAGGTCGGTTATGACGACCATTTCGGCAACCGCGTCAATCTGGTCAGCGTCAACGGCGACCAGACGTCCATCCGCATCGTTGCGTCGGGCGAGGTGGAAACGGAAGACAAGGCCGGCGTCTATGGCGTGCATCAGGCCTATGCGCCGCTCTGGCTCTACCTGCGCGAAACGCCGCTGACGAAGATGGCCAAGCCGATCCGCAATCTCGCCAAGGCGATGACCGGTGACACCGATCTTGCCAAGATGCATGCCCTGATGGGTACGATCGCCGAGACCGTCGAATATCGGCAGGGCGAAACCGGAACGGAAACGACGGCGGAACAGGCCCTTCTGCAAAAGAGCGGCGTCTGCCAGGATCATGCCCATATCATGATCGCTGCGGCGCGCACGCTCGGCCTGCCCGCCCGCTATATCTCCGGCTACTTGATGATGGCGGATCAGCCGGAACAGACCGCCAGCCACGCCTGGGCAGAGGTGCACCTGAGTGGCCTCGGCTGGGTCGGTTTCGACGCCGCCAACAAGATGTGCCCGGACGAGCGCTATGTCCGCATCGCCTGCGGGCTGGACTACCGCGACGCCGCGCCGATCTCCGGCCTGATCCATGGCTCGTCGAGCGAAGCCCTCAAGGTTTCCGTGACCGTCGAGCAGCAGGAACAGAGCCAGACGCAGAGTCAGTAGCGGTTCAACCTCTCCAACGCTGACATTTACTCAATACCTATTCTAGTTTAAACTTTAAACCAGAAGTGGAGGCGCCTCTATGTCGAAGATCGGTGCATTCGAAGCGAAAACCCATTTTTCATCACTGCTGGACCGTGTGGCAAATGGTGAAGAAATCACGATCACCAAACATGGAAAGGCGATTGCGCGGCTTGTAAGCGCTGAATCCATTGAAGCGGTGGCGCCTGCAAGCGCTTTTCAGAAGCTGAAAGAACTGCGCCGGACCAATACACTGGGCGGCATTTCATGGAAAGAACTGCGGGATGAAGGCCGGAAATGACAATTGTCATTGATGCTTCGATTGCACTCGCATGGTGTTTCGAGGATGAGGCTTCGGAGGAAACCGATGCCGTGGCGCAGGACGTGATCGCAAACGGCGGCCTCGTTCCGTCGCTCTTCCATCTGGAACTTGCAAACGTATTGCTCCAGGCCGAACGGCGCGGGCGTATCTCGGCCTCCGAGATTGCTCAAAGGCTCGACCTGCTTGCCCAGATGCCCATTGAGACCGATCTGCAAACGGTAGGCAGAGCATGGAGTGAAACGCTGTCTCTTGCCAGAGCACATAAATTGACGAGCTATGACGCGGCGTATCTTGAATTGGCATCACGCAAAGGTGCAATTCTCGCCACGAAGGACAAGGCGCTTGCTGGAGCAGCGCGTCAGATTGGTGTTGTCGTCAGAGGTTCGTAGGCCTTCATACGGCATCGATATCTTGTGGCCATTCATACGGCCCTGATAGCCCTTTCGATCGCAGCGCCACTCAGGCCCAGAATCGGAAAAGGCGGAGCAAATGCCCCGCCTTCCCTGATTTCAAAATGCCGTGCAGATCAGTGGCTGTCCTTGCCAACCGCGTTTCCGCGACATCCCTTGAGGAAGTCGAGGTCGGCGCCGGTATCGGCCCCTTCGACATGCTGCTGGTGCAGGAAGGCGTAGCCCGATGTCGGCAGATCATGGTTCGGCTGCCATTCGGCAAGCCGCTGCGCCAGTTCCGCTTCGGAAATGTCGAGGTGCAGGCGGCGGTTCGGCACGTCGAGTTCGATGAAGTCGCCATTCTTGACGACGGCGAGCGGGCCGCCGACCGCCGCTTCCGGCGAGGTATGCAGCACGACTGTGCCATAGGCCGTTCCGGACATGCGGGCATCGGAAATGCGCACCATGTCGGTGATGCCCTTCTTCAGCACTTTTGGCGGAAGACCCATGTTGCCGACCTCGGCCATGCCCGGATAGCCCTTCGGTCCACAGTTCTTCATGACCATGATGCAGGTCTCGTCGATGTCGAGATTGTCGTCGTTGATCTTGGCCTTGTAGTCGTCGATGTCCTCGAACACCACCGCGCGGCCCCGATGCGTCAACAGATGCGGCGAAGCGGCGGACGGCTTCAGCACCGCGCCCTTCGGTGCGAGATTGCCACGCACCACGACGATGCCGCCCGATTGGGTCAGCGCCTTGTCGGTTGGCAGGATGACGTCCTCGTTCCAGTTGACGACGTCCTTGACCTCGTCCCACATGGTTTCGCCGGACACCGTCAGCGCATCCTTGTGCAGCAAGCCCGCCTCGCCGAGGCGCTTGATGACCACCGGCAGGCCGCCGGCATAGAAGAACTCTTCCATCAGGTACTTGCCCGACGGCATCAGGTTGACGATGGTCGGCACGTCGCGGCCACAGCGATCCCAGTCGTCCAGCGTCAGATCGATGCCGACGCGGCCGGCCATGGCCAGCAGGTGGATGACGGCGTTGGTCGATCCGCCGATGGCGGCGTTGGTGCGGATGGCGTTTTCGAAGGCCTGCTTGGTCATGATGTCGGAGGGCTTCAGGTCGTCCTTGACCATCTGCACGATCCGGCGGCCAGTCAGCTGCGCCATGACCTTGCGGCGGGAATCGACCCCCGGGATCGCGGCATTGCCTGACAGAGCCATGCCGAGCGCTTCAGCCATGGAGGCCATGGTAGAGGCGGTACCCATGGTATTGCAGGTGCCCGACGAACGGCTCATCGAGGCTTCAGCCTCCAGGAACTCGTCCTGCGTCATCTCGCCGGCCTTCACCATCTCGGAGAATTTCCACAGATGCGTGCCGGAGCCGACACGCTCGCCACGGAAATAACCGTTCAGCATCGGACCGCCGGTGACGACGATCGAGGGCAGATCGACGGAGGCCGCGGCCATGATCAGCGACGGCGTGGTCTTGTCGCAACCGACCAACAACACGCAGCCGTCCATCGGCTGGCCGCGGATCGTCTCTTCGATCGCCAGTGCCGCCAGGTTGCGGTACATCATCGCAGTCGGCCGGAAGGTGTTTTCGGATGCCGAGAATACCGGCACTTCCATCGGGAAGCCGCCGGCCTCCCACACGCCGGCCTTCACCTTCTCGGCCAGTTCGCGCAGATGACCGTTGCACGGCGTCATATCCGACCAGGTATTGAGGATGCCGATCACCGGGCGCCCGTCGAACAGGTCGTGCGGATATCCCTGGTTCTTCATCCAGCCGCGGTGGTAGATCACGTCGCGGCTCGTGCCGCCGTACCATTCCTGCGACCTCAGCTTGCGCGGCCATTCCGCTTTCTTAAACATCATTCTCGTCCTTTGAAGCCCCGGAGACCGGACCGGCCCTTTTGGCCGATCCGCCGGAAAAGTCCTTATGCCAGCGTGTAGGCGGTCTTCACGACGGTGAAGAATTCGGCCGCATACTTGCCCTGCTCGCGCGA
>NZ_LGLV01000014.1 GCF_001687365.1 Pararhizobium polonicum | reverse complement strand
TCCCGGCAAGGTCCGAGCTTGCCACTGTCGCGACGGCGCCCCCGCCGCGAAGGCTCCAACGAACCAGTTCGATCCAATCGCGGCTTGAGCCGGACCGCCGTGGCGGCGGAAACAGAAAAATCAGCGGCGGCGGCGCGGCGCGACTTGCCGCGCGATATCGCATCGACAATCCGATGACGCAGATCCAAGGAAAACGCGTGAGACATGGCAAAATCCTCCTGCCATATCGAATCACAAAAGTCCCCAGAACGGAATCCACAGATTCACAAAATCCCCCCGACGCTCTAATGCGACTGAGTTCCTGATAGGCGCCATTCGCGAGTTATATAGCCGGTCAAGATCTTTGTGTTGACGGCGGTTTCACGAAATCAATTCTGAGCTACCTTCCCGGGCGTCCAAGCTCAAAACAGTAGTCTTGGAAAATCATGGGCTGAATGCCACCATCTCGTCACGAAGAACGCTGGCGCGACCAAGCCAAGCTGGTCACCCTGCACGTGAGCGACGCGTCATATCTTAAGAATTCCCTTTGCAACAGGCATCCAATTTAACAGCCCCCGATGGGAGCCGGAGGCTGTTGTAACGTCATTGCAGATGGGGGCCGTTTGAATGCGGTTACCCGAAGTGGGGGGACCTTAATCCATGCCGAACCACACCAAACGGCTTCCGGCAAAGGCCACGCGGTTCACTGCTTTCCCGGCTTAGCTAAAGAAGTCCGGCCCCAGTGTTCCTTGAAGCCGCTCCTTCAGGCCAGATGAAAATTCGCGAACGACGTCAAACGGGCTTTGAAAGAGTTTGATGTTGTAGATGAGACCAGACTCATTCCGAGTGACGATGGTGGCGCCGGCGATCGGCTTGCCAGCGTGTATGGCATCCCACTCAAGGTAAGTCTTCACACCGTCAACCGTCTCCGCAGTGAACACGAATTGTTCGTACATAGTGCTCGTCGCGGCGAAGAACGCGCCGATGAGTGTCGGGCCGACCACCGCCTTGCTAAGGGCTGTGGCCTGAAGCCTAGCGTCAGCGGTGAACGATTCCGCGAAGTCGCTCGTTCCCTTTTTCTTGACGATTTGCATCCATGCCGTTCCCGGCGTGTTGGTGTCAGTGGGCATAATAATCTCCTATCAAGTGTCTACGTTCTCGTTGAAAGCGCGCGCATGCTATTTCTCGAGGTGGCCGATGAGAAACTCGCCGGCTCTCTGCAGCGCGTCGCGGGCCTGAGGCAAAGCTGCTGTTTGAATGCGCCAGACGTGCAGAGAAATAAGATCATTGCAAGATCGTAGACATTCCGCTTATTGACTTCTGCCACTGCTAAAGGTGAGGACTGGCCATGCCTATCCTGCCCGCGGCAGACGTTGCCGCGGGTGTATTCTCTTTTGAAGCCGGGCTGTCGTGCAGGGTGTCTATATCGCCTGGGGTCTGAAGTCAGCCGCGGCGCTGGGCATTACGCCCTGCAGGAGAGCAACGGATTTCTCCAGGCCTTCCAGGGAATTCAAGAGCACGTCCTCATGCTCGATCGAAAGCCAGCCGTCATATCCGGCCATCTTCAGGCGATAGCAGAATTGACGCCACCACTCCTCTCCGTGGCCGTAGCCCAGCGTGATATAGGACCAGCTGCGAGCAGGGATATCCATCAGGCTTCCGGTTTCGAGAAGGCTCGTAACAGCCTGCTTCGGAGCGTTGAGGAAAGTGTCCTTGGCATGAACATGATAGATCGCATCGCCGAGAGCTTCGGCGGCAATCAACGGGTCTGCGCCCATCCAGAAGAGGTGTGAGGGATCGAGGTTGGCGCCGACGGTCGGGCCGACGGCCTGACGCAGCTTCAAGAGCGATGGCACATTGTACACACACTGATTACCATGAAGCTCCAGAGCGATCCGCTCGACACCATTTTCCTTCGCAAGCGCGACGATCTCCTCCCAAAATGGAAGCAACTTCTCTTCCCACTGATATCGAAGGATAGCCTGTGTCTCTGGCGGCCAGGACGAGACGACCCAGTTCGGCATCGTGTCGTTGGGGCTGCCGGCAGGCAGGCCTGACATGGTGCAGACGGTTTTAATTCCCATTTCGCCAGCGACCCGGATCGTATTCTTTAAGCCTTCACCTTGCATGAGGTCTGTCGGATGCAACGGATTGCCGTTTGCGTTCAAGCTGATCACCTCAAGGTCGCGGTCGGCAAATCCCTGGAGAAAGGATTTCTGCGCATCCCGGTTACCCAGCATGGCTTCCAGATTGAAGTGCGGCGCGGTCGACCATCCGCAGGTGTTGACTTCCACCCCGGATACGCCCATGCGCCTGGCGTGCTCGAGCAGTTGATCGATTGGCACGCCGCCAAGGCTGTCGGATACGAAACCCAGTTTCATGCATAGAACTCCGGCTTATTGATCATTTCGACTGCGACTTTGCGCCCCTCGTTCAAAGCTTTGACGCCAGCTTCCGCGACGATGGCCGCGCAGTAGCCGTCCCAGCAACTCGATGCGATCTCCGGGAATTCCCGGGTCTCTACGAAGCGCAGGAAGGCACGGTTCTGGCGACGATAGGCGTCATAGTACCGGCCGCGCCAATCGGCGTCATAGCCGGTGTGTTGGCCGAGACGCTGGTCGATCCGCGTAAACGCGACCTGGTTCATCGCGATCGAGGCTTTTTCACCAACGAGTTCCGCGCGCACGTCGTAGCCATAGGCTGCGTTGTTATTGATTTCGATATTCACCAGCTGCCCATCCTCGGTCTCCAGAACCATGACGACAGGAGCGACCAGTGCATCCGAACGTTTCGGCTGAAACGCCGAGATCGATACATATTCTGTGCCAAGCACATGACGGACCACGTCGAATTCATGCGGCGCTGAATTGGTAATCGCCATCGCACCTGTGAAGTCAGATGCGGGCGTTTCCACATTGCGATGGAAATTGTGCATCATCAGCGGGCGCCCAATCACCCCGCTTTTCAGCGCCTGCTGCATTTCCATATAGGATTGGTCATACCGTCGCATAAAGCCGAGCTGCACGAACCGGGCAGCCGCTGCCATTTCGGCGTTCATCACCTTCAGGCATTCGTCGGGCGATTGTGACAGAGGCTTTTCGCAAAGGACCTTCTTTCCAGCTGCGATACAGGCGAGTGAAAGGGAGGCATGGGTGAAATCGGGGCTTGCCACGATCACCGCATCAATGTCGGCACGGCCGATAGCCGCTTCCGGATCGTTTCCGACATCAGCCGCACCATACAAATCGGCCACCTTGCGAGCGCGGCTCACATCCATATCGCAGACGAGTTGAAGGGTGGCGCCCTGCATTTCTTCGGCAACGATCTTCGCGTGATCCGCGCCCATCAGGCCTGCGCCGATAACTGCAATTCTTATTGTCATGGTCTTTCCTGTGTTTCGGACAAATGGCTGATGGATAAGTGAAAGGTTCGGCGTGCCGGAAACGGATTTCCGACACGCCCGGGAGGAATTACTTCTTGATGAACTGGTCGACGTTTTCCTTGGTGATGGAGGCGAAGGGAACCAGCTTCTCGGCCGGCGCCTGTTCGCCCTTCTTGATACCCTCAACGACCTCGAAGGCGGCCTTTGCCTGACCGGCGGCGTCTTGGAAGATCGTCTGGGACATTTCACCGGCTTTGATGGCCGTCAATGCATCCGGAACACCGTCGACGCCGGAGATAAGCACGCCCTTGAGGCGGTCGGCACCCTTGAGAGCTTCGAGAGCACCCAGCGCCATCTGGTCATTGGCGGTGATGATGCCGTCGAACTTCGGGAAGCTCTGGATCCAGTCTTCTGTCACCTTCATGCCTTCGGCGCGATCATAGTTTGCCGAGAGGCTGGCGAGCGTCGTGACGTCAGAACGGCCGAGGGCTTCTTCGAAACCTTTCTTGCGTTCCTGCGTATGCGACAGGCCCGGCGTGCCTTCGAGATAGAGGATCTTGGCGTCCTTTGGCAGGTTCGCCTTCATGAACTCGCCCTGAAGACGGCCGGCGTCGATGTTCTTGGAACCGACAAAGGTGTATTTGCCGCCAGCCGATTGAATCCCGAGAGCAATGACCGGAATTCCTGCCGCGTTGGCCTTTTCGACGCCTGGGACGATGCCCTGGTAATCGACGGGAACGACAACAATTGCATTGACCTTCTGGGCAATGAAATTGTCGATCTGGTCAAGCTGCTTGCTGGCGTCATTGTTGGCGTCAGAGAAGTTGACTTCGACAGCCGGGTCGGACTTGGCGGCTTCGATGAAGGCATTCTTGCGTGCCATGACGAAGACGTCGGTGTCGGCCATGTTCGCATATCCGACGACGAATTTGTCAGCGGCAAAGGCAGCATTTGCCGACAGCGCGGAGACGGAGACGGCGCAGGCGAGAGCAAGTTTAGCAAAAAGTTTCATAGGGTCCTCCCAATTGAGACTAGGTTACGTTCAGCGCCGCGAGGCGCACATACAGTTGGTCCCGGCC
This sequence comes from Pararhizobium polonicum, assembly GCF_001687365.1. GTDB lineage: Bacteria > Pseudomonadota > Alphaproteobacteria > Rhizobiales > Rhizobiaceae > Pararhizobium > Pararhizobium polonicum. Next base: position 223,980 of record NZ_LGLV01000014.1, on the reverse strand, counting down.
GCGCTTGTGGTGCGGCCCGAGCGGTGTCAGGCCTTCTTTTTGCTGCGGGCCGATTTTGTCCAGACATCGAGGATGACCGCGATCGCAATGATCAGTCCCTTGATGATCTGCTGCCAGTACGAGCTGACATTGAGGAGATTGAGGATGTTGTTGATGACGCCGATGATCATTGCACCGATGACTGTGCCGGTGATCGTGCCGGTTCCGCCCATCAAGCTTGTACCACCGACGACGACTGCCGTGATCGCATCGAATTCATAGCCGACGCCGCCTGCCGGCTGACCGGAATTGATGCGCGACATCAGCACGATCCCGGCGACCGCGCAGAGAATCCCGTTGAAAATAAACGCCTTGACGACGATGCTATCGGGATTGATGCCGGAGGCTCTGGACGCCCGCTCGTTACCGCCGACCGCGTAAACGTAGCGCCCGAACTTTGTCTTGTTGAGAAGACCCCATGACAAGATGACAAAAGCCACCAGGATGAGCACGGAAATCGGAACCGGACCGAGCGAACCCTGGCCGATGATCTTGAAGTCGCCAAGACCGGTAATCGGCGAGCCGCCGGTGTAGAGCAGCACCACGCCACGAGCGACCGTCGTCATCGCAAGCGTCATGATGAAAGATGGAATCCGGAAGAATGTGATGACAAAACCATTGATCAGGCCGGTAAGGATTCCGACCGCGATCCCGGCACAGACGGCAAGAACCACGCTACCAGTCATGGCCATGACGCTTGTGGCGATCACACCGCAAAGTGCCAGCACCGACCCGAGCGACACGTCGATATGGCCAAGGATGATGATGAAAGTGACGCCGCAGGCAAGAAGACTGACGACCACGACCTGGCGCAGCACGTTGGTCAAGTTGGCTTCGGTCAGGAACGTCGGGCTTAGAAGCGACGCAAGAATACAGATACCAATGAAGATCAGCACTGTTCCGTATTTGCGGTAAATCTGCGCAAAGTTCACATTGCTCAGCGGCGACGCTTTGCCCTGCCTGTCGCTTTTGGTTGCCGTTTCGATGCTCATCAGTGTCCTCCCGTTGCAAGGCGCATGACGCTTTCCTGCGTCGCCTCGCTTCTTGTCAGTTCGCCAGCAACGCGGCCCTCGCTCATCACCATCACGCGGTCGCTCATCCCGAGAACCTCGGGCAGTTCCGACGAGATCACGAGGATCGCCAGGCCTTGGCGGGCAAATTCAGTCATCAGTTTGTGGATTTCGGACTTGGAGCCGACATCGATGCCGCGCGTCGGCTCGTCCAGGATCAAGAGCTTGAGATCGCCCAGCAGCCATTTCGCCAACACGATCTTCTGCTGATTGCCGCCACTCAGGTTTTCGACAATCATCTCCGTGTTCGGCGTCTTGATCTGCAGCATCTTGATCATACGCTGCGCGGCTGTTTCCTCCCGCCGCTCGCTGATGAACAGCCCTGACGCGAACTTCTTCAGATTGGCGAGCGAGATGTTTTCGCCGACCGATCGGCACAGCACGAGCCCTTCGGCCTTCCGGTCCTCCGAGACCATGGCGATGCCGTGGCGGATTGCATCAGTCGGAGAGCCGATCTTGATCGGCGTGCCATTGAGTCGAATAGTCCCGGCGTCGTATTTGTCGAGTCCGAAAATCACGCGGGCGACTTCCGTTCTTCCCGCGCCGATCAATCCTGCCAATCCAACAATCTCGCCCGCGCGGACCGTCAGATTGACGTCTTCGAAGACGCCGGCGCGGCTGACATTCTCAAGGGACAGAACGACGTCACCGATGGGCACATCCTCTTTCGGGAAAATACTTGAAATGGTCCGACCAACCATTTGAGAGATCAGCTTGGCTTCGGTGTAGTCGCTCGACGGCCCTGTCGCGATGAACTGACCATCCCGCATGACGGTGATGTCATCCGCGATTTGGAAAATCTCGTCCATTTTGTGGGTTATGTAGATGATCGCAACGCCGTTCGCCTTGAGGTCGGCGATCTGCTGAAAAAGCATGGATACTTCAGTGTCGCTGATTGCCGACGTCGGCTCGTCCATGATGACGAGAGACGCTGCGCGCGAGATCGCTTTGACGATCTCGACCAGCTGAATGGCCGCGATCGAAAGATCACGCATCTTCGTGTCGGCCGAATATTTGAGGCCAAGTCGGTCGAGAAGCTTTTGCGTGTCGGCGTTCATCTGGGCGAAGTCAACGAACGAAGCGAACACGCCCTTTCGCCCGATCGTCGGCTCACGGCCGAGGAAGATGTTCTCGGCGATGGTCATGTCGAGGACCGGGCTGAGCTCTTGATGGATCATCGAAATGCCGCGATCCAGAGCTGTGGCCGCGTTTTGATGGTCGAGCTTCTCGCCTTGAAAGAAAATCTCTCCGTCGTCGATGGCGTAAATGCCGCTTAGGATCTTCATCAGCGTCGATTTGCCGGCACCGTTTTCGCCGACCAGGACGTGGACGCTGCCTGGCCGGACGCGCAGGCTCATACCGTCAAGTGCGCGGACGCCCGGAAAAGATTTGGTAATCCCCCGCATTTCGAGAACATATTCGTTCTTGGCCGCTGCGAGTGATGTCGCCGGGGCTCCTCCCACCGAAGTCATATGAATATTCCTCCTAACCACAGGCTCTCCCAAGCCCGGCGCCACAAGGCGTCTTTTCTGTTTCCATTCTCTGTCAACTTCTTCATTTTATGTCAATTTCTGTCTATATTTTTCTCTCAAATTCGTTCACAATGACTTTCATGAAATGGGAGAATATGTTGTGTCACGACCGACGATTGCCGATCTGGCAAAGGCAGCAAATGTTGGAATTTCAACGGTGGACAGGGTCATCAATGGCCGCCATCCGGTGCGACCGAAGACCGCCGAACTCGTTCTCGAGGCCGCTGAACGCATCGGGTTTCACGGCCTCACGGCGATCAAACGTCGGATCGAGGCGGATAAACCCGTGATCAAATTCGGTTTTCTGCTTAAGCAACAGCACCGAAAGCTCTACCAGATGTGGAGCGAACTCCTCACGAAGGCTGTCGACGCCTACCCCGATGCCCATGGGCGAGCGATTGTTCGGTTTATGGACGACCTCAGTCCTGACAAGGCAGCTGCCGCAATTCATGCACTTAGTCGCGAGGCTGACGTCATCGGGATGATCACGTCGGACCACCCACAGGTCAATCATGCGATTGCCGACCTTGCTGCAGATGGCATCCCCGTGGTCACAATGATCTCTGACGTATCCGCTCCGGAGCGAGCAGGTTTCGTCGGGAATGATTGTGCCAAGAAGGGAAGGACAGCTGCCTGGTTCATCGCACACCTCAATTCAAGGCCGGGCGAAGTGGCTGTATTCGTCGGGAGCCACCGCTATCTCGCCCAAGAACTTTGCGAGATGGGCTTTCGATCGTATTTCCGGGAGGCGGCACCGAAATTCCGGATGCTCGAGACGTTTGCGACGATGGAGGAGCCACAGACTGCCTACGAACTGACAAAGCAACTTCTAGTGTCGCAAGAACGATGGGTTGGCCTTTACGTTGCAGGGGGCGGAGTAACAGGGGTAATGCAAGCCCTTCGGGAGGATCGAAGTACCGCAGCCCAGAAACTGGTGGTCGTGGCCCACGAGCTAACCAATGAAACGCGAGCCGGTTTAGCTGAAGGGCTTTTGAAGGTCGTGCTGTCACATCCTGCGCGCCAACTCACAGACACGCTGGTGCGCTCTATGGGCGACGCTGTTTTGAACAGAGGAGAACACACCGCTACCGCCCAGAATATATTGCCGTTTGACATACATACCGCCGCAAACATATGAGCATTTATCTTCGGAGCGTGACAAAGGCGAGCGCCAGGACATAACTCGCCTTGGTTGTATCTTCGCAGTTCGTTTTTCAATCATACTCCTGAGGCAGACTCCATCTTCAGAAGAGCCCCCGCCAATTGCTGGCCTGACCTTTGTCTGTAGGCAATGCCTAGCGAGACAAGCACCGTGCCAGGCATCATCCGTCGAATGAAACTCCGCGATCCGTCGCTGCTTGGCTGAGCGGGAACATTAAGAGGGCATAGCGTTGGTTTGCCGCTGAACAATGCTAGCAGGAGCGCATCCTCCTGAATACCGTTGCGCCACCCGCAATTTGGCGGACAGGTTGAGCGGTTTTCGGCCGGTAACCTTCCCGGCGCGATCCCAAAGGAAGCCGCCGGAAAAAGGCGATGTGCTCCCATTCGACCCGTAAAGCATGGGTCAAGAAATCGTTGGAAACAACTTATTCCTGCGAGCGCAGGTGTTCATGGCGTCAGCCATATCGCTAGAATTCCAATAGACGATCGCCGCAATGACAAGATTGAAGCCAGAGGCCGGTTTCCTGAGCTTCAGGGCTGCGCTCGATGATGCGCGGCCACGGCTTATTCCGACTGTCCGGTCGAAATGGGGGGCAGTTCACGATACAAGCAGCCTCTTTCGACCCTTCACCATCCGATCGCTTGAACTCAAAAATCGCATTGTGATGGCACCTATGACCCGAACTTTTGCGCCTGAAGGCGTGCCGGGGGCAGCGAGCGCTGACTACTATCGGCGCCGGGCAGAAGAGGAAGAAGGTTGAGATGCTCTTTGCCCACCTCAAACGCATCCTCAAGTTGGGTCGCTTGCGACGACGGAGGCCGAACGGAGCCCGCGATGAGTTCCACCTTACAGCCGCAGCCCAAAACCTCGAGAAACTCGCAAAGCTTATCCCCACACCGATGCCGGAACCGGAGTGAAAGGAACGACGCTCAGCGCGCCACCACCATGGAAATACGGCCGCATGATTACGACGCGTCTTTTTCAACGATATCGGCTCAAAGCAGACATCCCCGTTTTCCTACTGTGACTATCGTCATCGGGCCATCGGCTCCGATGCGATTGCATTCATTGTCTGCAGCGCGCTGTGCTAGGGCGTGGACTCAAACGATCTAATCCAGATGCGTGTTGCGGCCAGCTTGATGGCGGCGAGAAAGTTGCGCGGGTCTTTGTCGTATCTGGTCGCGATGCCCCGGAACTGTTTGAGTTTGTTGAAGAAGCGTTCGATCAGGTTGCGTTGGCGATAGACCCATGCGCTGAAGGGAAAGCTGGCCTTGCGATTCCGTTTTGCCGGAATGTTGGCCCAGGCCCGTTTTTCTTTGGCCAGATCGCGCAAGGCATTGGTGTCGTAGGCGCGGTCAGCAAGGAGGATCGCGCCTTGGCGCATGTCCTGCAGCATCGGTTCTGCCATCCGATTGTCGTGGGCTTGTCCTGCTGTCAGTTCAAGGCTGATCTGTCTGTCGTCGGCGTCGACGACCGCGTGGATTTTCGTCATCAGGCCGCCGCGGGAACGTCCCATGCAGCCATCGTCTCGATCCCCCTTTTTCCCGTGGCCGCATGCTGATGAACGCGGACACAGGAACTGTCGATCATGACGATGTCGCCGTCGAAGGCCTTTGCGATCTCGCGCAAGACATGATCCCAACCCCCCGCTTTTCTCCATCGCACGAAGCGGTTGTAGCAGGTGGTGTAAGGCCCATATCGCTCCGGCACGTCCGCCCAGGGTGAGCCTGTGCGAAACCGCCACAAAATGCCGTTAATCACCCGCCGGTCATCGACCCGCGGCACGCCGCGACTCTTGTTTGGCAATAGGGGCTGAATGATCGCCCACTCGAAATCAGTCAGGTCGAAACGACGGCGGGTCACGCACGGCCTCCAAATCAAGGCCTCATTGAATCATCCCCTGTCCGGTTAGAAAACCCCGTTTATGAGTTTGCGGCCTAAAGCATCGCCCGCAACGGAACCCGGGGTGACATCTGATGGTCGCTGAACAATCGCCACAATCGGCGTCTTCTGCGTTTTCGCTTGCCCCTTGCGGCCTCTTCCGAGCGATGGATCATCGGAATGCTTTCGTGGTCTGCCACCGAGATAGAGAGGGACAATCTCTACCGTGCTGTCGCGCATGTTTTCTCGCGCCACCATGAGACGCAGCGCATGGTCGATCCGCAGACATGGAGCGAGATCGCCCATCTTCAGGTAGCCTGATCGCAGATCTCGTGCCCAAACTTGACCCGAGGTCCATAAGTTTACAGTGCCTCCCGCAGTGTTTGTCAATATCAAGCCATCGTGCGTTCCGCGCCCGCAACAATCGCGTTTTTGCCGTCGGTTGCGAGCCGCCGTTCGATACGGGCCAGGAGCGAGGTCAGATCTTCGTGGTCACGCGCCGTCAGCTTAGGCCCGGGGTGTCGCGTGACGCCCGAGGCAATAGCACCTCTGCGGCGCAAAACTTCCTTGCGTAGAGCAAGGCCGATACCGGGTTGCGCCTCATGTCGCACCAGCGGCAGATAGATGTCGAAGAGATCTTCGCCCGCTTCCGCGTCGCCCCGCGCATAAGCCGCGCAGACACCGACCAGCATTTCCGGGAAACAGAAGCCGGTCATTGCTCCGTCTGCTCCGCGGGCAAGTTCCTGAGGCAGGTGCAGGCCGCCCATCCCCGTCAAGATACTCAGCCGCCGCGCGCCTTTTTCTTCAGCATCGCGCAGGATAGAAAGCTTGTTGAGCCCCGGCCAATCCTCATGTTTAAACATGACGATTTGCGGATTTTCGGCAAAAATCTGGCCGAGAATCGAGGCTGACATATGAACACCAAGCGCCAGAGGGAAGTCCTGCAAGACCAAGGGCACATCGGGACCCAGCGCATTGCAGATGGCGGCAAAGTAATCGCGGGCTTGCGGGTCGGTCCGCAGTGAGGTGACGGGCGCTACCATCACTCCCGCAGCTCCCGCCGCCATTGCGTCATGCGACAGTTGCACAAGATTGAGCGTGCCCGGATTGCTCGCCCCCACAATGACAGGAATTCGCCCGCCAACCACGTCCAGCACACGACCGAGAAAGCGTCGCGCCTCGTCGTCCGACAGCTTGTTTGCCTCACCCATCATGCCCAGGATGACGAGGCCATGCACACCTGCATCCAGATAAAACTGGGTGAGGCTTTCAGTGCTGGCCAGATCCAGACTGCCATCGTCGAGAAAAGGAGTAGCGGAGATGGCAAAGACGCCACGAGCGTTTGCGGTCAGTATCTGGGAGGGCATGGAATGGTCCTGTATCGGGTCGGTGGGTTGCGGGCCAGACGGGGTAGCCGCCTGCGGAGGCAGGTCAGACGATCATTTCGGCCGCCGGCCAGCGCGGGTCGAGGAACTGCTGGATTTGCAGGTGGTAGCCTTGCGGATCCCGGAAGAAGGTGCCGATCAGCGAGCCATCGCCCAGTGGCTTCGGCGGATGCTCGAATTCGACCCCTTTTGCCAGCAGCCGCTCGTAAAGTGCCTGCACATCGGCGGTCAGGAATGTGACCATCATTCCTTTGGTTCCCAGCGGTCGTTCCGGTATGCGACATACGCCAATGAAGGCACCGGCTGCCATCCGAAACACACGGCAGCGGGCCTGTTCCAAGACCAATGGCAGCTCCATCACATCGCGATAGAACGGGACGAGTTTCTCCAGTTCCTCGGTGTAAAGCCAGGTCACGGCTTGATTTATCAGCGGTTCGTTCTTGGTCACGTTTCACTCTCCTTTGCGCTCGGCATCGCGGGCCATCCGGCTCCATGAAAATTGATATTCTATCTGTATACATCCGGAATACGAGTAAAGAAATCGTAGATATGCTGGTAGAGTAATGGAGGAGTGTGGCAGGCTCGCGCCCGGTTTTCTTCAGCCCACTGAGAGGAGTTGCCCGCCATCAACTCGCAGGAACGATCCAGTGATGAAGCCTGCCTGGCGACTGGCGAGAAAGGCTGCGGCGGCCCCGAATTCGGCAATTGTGCCATAGCGACCAACGGGGATACGCGCCTGCGAGGCTGCACGCACCTGATCAAGACTTTGCCCGGTACGGGCAGCGTTGGCTGTGTCGATCTGGCTGGTGCGATCAGTTGCAATACGGCCGGGGATGAGTACATTCACCGTCACGCCATCGGCCGCCACTTCCTGCGCCAGCGACTTGCTCCAACCCGCAATTGCTGGGCGAATGGCATTGGAAATGGCAAGGTTCGGGATGGGCTCGATCATACCGGAGGAGCCGACGGTCATGATCCGGCCAAAGCCGCGCGTGCGCATAGCCGGCAAAAGCCGGAGCGCGAGATCGACAGGTCCTGCGAAAAGCTGCTCGAAGGCCGCACGATAGGCGCCGATGGTGATGACACTTGCAGGTCCTGCCGGTGGGCCGCCGCTATTCAGCACCAGAATACCGATGGGATCGAGGCTTGCCTCCACCTGGCCGGCCAGCGCCGCAACGCTGGCCGGGTCAGAGGTGTCGCAGGCCAGTCCCTTGGCCCCCGCACCAATTTCGGCTGCCGCGCGCTCGGCGTCTTCCAGCTTGCGCGAGGTCAACAGCACCTTCGCACCTGCTGAAATCAGAGCCTCCGAAATACCGCGGCCGATACCCTTGCCGCCGCCCAGTACCAGGGCGGTTTCACCCGTCAATCCGAGGTCCATTTTTCTGTCCATTCGTTCTGTGTGTTTCAGGAATCCCAACGGGCTGCATCGCCGCCGCTTCGTGGCAGAAAGCGCCCCTCACCCGGGCGCGCGAGCAATTCGCCCTCTTTCAGTACCAGTTTTCCGCGCCGCCACACCGCTGAGATTGCCCCGCGCAATTCCATGCCAGGGTAGGGGGTGTAGCCAGTGCCGTCTTGCACCGTATCATCCGATAAGAGAGTGGTTGAATCCGGGTTCCAGAGAACCAGATCGGCATCGGCACCGACGGAAATCCGTCCCTTCCGGCCAAGATTATAGATCCGCGCCGGTGCCGTAGCGCCCAACTCCACCACCTGAGGTAAGGTCAGCTTTCCGCGCAGGGCTGCGTCAATCAGGAGCGGCATCCGCGTTTGCAAGCCTGGCATGCCATTGGCGATGCGATTGAAGGCAACGTCTGGCCCTGCCGCAAATTTTCCCGTGGCATCGGGGCGGAACGGCGCATGATCTGATGACACGATATCCAGATCTCCGCCTCGCAACGCGGCCCAGAGCGCGGCCTGATCCGCCACGCCTCGCAAAGGCGGCGAGCACATCCATTTCGCGCCCTCATTTCCCGGGCGTTCCATCGCGCTGTCGGTGAGGTAAAGATAATGCGGGCAAGTTTCGGCCCAGATCCGCACGCCGCGTGCGCGGGCCGCGCGGATCAGATCCAGCGAATTCGCAGTAGAGACGTGGAAAATCATCACCGGCTGGCGCGTCAATTCGGCCAGCGCGATGAGCCGTGAAATCGCCTCGGTCTCGGCCAGGCGAGGATGTGCCGCAGCCTGATGTTGCGGCGCGGTTTTGCCCTCGGCCAGAAGACGCGCGGTCGCCCATTTGATCATCGCATGGTTTTCGGCATGGACGCAGACCATCGCTCCCGCGGCTTTGGCGGCGGTCAGAAGCGCCAGAAGACCACCGTCATCGACGATCAACGGATCATAGGTCATGAACACCTTGATCGAGCCATGGCCTGCAGCGATCAGAGCCGGGAGATCCTCGGTCAAAACCTTTTCCGTCGGTTCTGTTACGATCATGTGGAAGGCATAGTCGGTCATTGCGCCGATTTCGGCCCGGACATGGTAGTCCGCGACGACCGCTGTCAGATCCTTGCCACGATGCTGCGCGGCGAAAGGGATGATCGTCGTCGTGCCGCCATGCAGGGCAGCGCGGCTGGCGCTTTCCCAGCTATCGGCATTCATGATGCCCGCCGCCGTCATCTGCTCGATATGGCAATGACTGTCGACGCCGCCCGGCAACAGGAAATGGCCCGCCGCGTCATACTCTGCCAGACCGGGCCGCAGATCGTGGCCAATGGCTGTGATTTCTTCACCGCGCAGGCCAATGTCAGTGGCGGCCATCTCACTTGCGGTCACCAGCCGGGCATTGCGGATGACCAGATCGAAAGGCGGGTTCATAGGTGGCCCCCTGCCCGCACCATTTGCGGCTTTGCGGGTGAATGGTTCAGTTCCACACTTCCTCCGGGAAGAGGAATACAATATGTATAAAATTCGTATGAGAAATTTTCTAGCTTGGTATGGTCAGCCGCATGGATAGCAAGACACAGAACTCCGCATCTGAAACCAACACGACGTTGGCACAGACCGCTTATGATGTGCTGCTGTCGCGCATTCTGGATGGCACCTTTGCCACGGGCAGTCAGGTATCTGAAGGGCGCATCGCCAATGATCTGGGGCTTTCGCGCACGCCGTTGCGAGAGGCCATCGGCAGATTGGAGGGGGAGGGGTTGATGCAGCGCTCGGGCCGGTCGGTGACCGTGCGCGCGATCTCGTTGCGCGACTATATGGAGGTGCTGCACATGCGCCGCTTGCTGGAATGCGATGCGGCGGGGATTGCCGCGGCGTCTATCTCTCTGGATGTCGTGGCGGTGCTGCACGAGCGGGTCCAGGCGATGCAGGATAGCGTCAGCTCGGCTGAACACTGGGCGCTGGATGACGATCTGCATGATGCCATTGCGCGCTCCACCGGCAGCAGCCTTCTTATCAAGACCGTGGCTGATTTGCGCCGGCGTACCCGGATGTTCGGCCGTGACCGTATTCCCGGCCGCTTCGAGGGTGGTCGGCAGGAGCATCTGCGCATCCTCGATGCTCTTTCCGCGCGCAACAGGGGGGCCGCAATTCAAGCCATGGCGGAGCATCTGGAAAACGCCAAGAACGCCATTCTTGCGGAGCTGCAGCGCTTCGGCTGAGCCGTGAGTGTGGAGGAGGCGTCGGGTCATGGTGCCGTCGCCGCCAGCAGTTGCCTGGTATAGGGGTGTTGCGGTGCCGCGAAGACTGTTTCGCAATCTCCGACCTCGACGATCTGGCCCTGCTTCATCACCGCCAGCCGATCAGACAAATAGCGTACGATGTTCAGGTCATGCGATATGAACAGGTAGGTCAGCGACAGCCTTTGTTGCAGATCAGCCAGCAGGTTGATTACCTGCGCCTGGATCGAGACGTCAAGCGCACTGGTCGGTTCGTCCAGGATGATGAATTCCGGCTCCACCGCAAGGGCGCGGGCGATGCCGATACGCTGCCGTTGCCCTCCTGAAAGCTGATGTGGCCAGCGGTCCATGGTGGTGGCGGGCAGGCCCACAAGGGATAGAAGTTCGACAATCCGGTCACGCCTGGCGCCCCGGTTCATCTGCTTCATATGCAGTTCAAGCGGGCTTGCCAGCACATCCGAAATCCGCATCGCCCGGTTGATCGAGCTTTGCGGATCCTGAAACACGATTTGCGCCCGCTTGCGGAAACCATGCAGGGCATCGCCTTGCAAAAGCTGGCCATTGAAACGGATCTCGCCCCCCGAAAGCCCCTCCAACTGCATAATGCAACGGGCAAGCGTCGATTTGCCGCTGCCACTTTCACCGACAAGCCCCAGTGTCTCGCCCCGGCGGATGGTCAGGCTGACGTCGTCAAGGACAATGTTGGAGCTCGACCGGCCCACGAGGCGGGCCGCGAGCGAAGGGTTCAGGCGATATTCCTTACGTGCACCGCGCACTTCGACCAGAGGTTCAGACATGGGCTGCCTCCTTTACCGCAACATGGCATGCGACCTGGGTGCCGCAGGAAAGCGTCACCAGCGGCTGCGGCTGCGAACAGGCATCCACCACGCGGTCGCAGCGGGCACGAAACGGACATCCGGCGGGGAGGCGGGCAAGATTTGGCGGTTCCCCCCGCACCGGGCGCAGAGGGTGGGTCTTCTTGTTGCCGCGGGGAATAGAAGAGAGGAGCGCTCGGGAATAGGGATGCATCGGGTGCTGAAACAGCTTCTGTGTACTGGCTTTTTCGACCAGATGGCCCGCATACATAACCGCCACATCGTCGCAAATGCGCGAGACCAGCGACAGGTTGTGCGAGATAAACAGCATCGACATCCCCATTTCCTGCTGCAATTCCCGTAGCAGCGCGATTACCTGTGCCTCGACCGTCACATCGAGCGCCGTGGTCGGCTCATCCGCCACCACGAAGCTCGGCCTTGCGATCAGGGCCATGGCGATCATCACCCGTTGCTTCATCCCGCCGGAGAACTGATGCGGATATTGCGCCAGACGCTTGCCGGGTTCGGGTACGCCGACCCGGTCCAGCAACTCGACGGCGGCGGCACGGGCGTCACCGGGCAGGCCGTGTTGACGATGGATGCGCATGATCTGTGTGCCGATGGTCAACACCGGGTTCAGCGCGGCGGCTGGGTCCTGAAAGATCATTGCGATCTCTTTTGCACGAAGCCGCTGAAGCTCGGCTGCCGGCATTGCCAAGAGATCGCGCCCATGGAAAGTGACGCTGCCGCCGGTTACGGCATCCGCCGGTTCCAGAAGCCGGGTGATGGCGCGGGCTGTCACACTTTTGCCCGATCCGCTTTCGCCGACCAGTGCAAGTGACCGCCCTGCGCCGATATGGAAGCTAACCTCGCGGCTGGGCCAGACCTCGCCCACCGACGTCTTGAACCGGGTGCTCAGATTGCGGACCTCGATCAATGCCATCAGTTCTGCCCCCGGCCATTGAAACGCGGGTCCAGCAGATCGCGCAGGCAATCACCCAGCAGGTTCAACGACAGCACCGTTAAAAAGATCATCGCGCCGGGACAGAGGGTCAGCCACCATTCGCTGGAAAAGACATAGGTCTTGGCGTCCGATAGCATACCGCCCCAGCTTGGCAGTGGCGGCTGGATGCCGAGGCCCAGGAAGCCCAAAGATGCCTCGGCAATGATCGCGTCGGCGACCATGGTCGTGCTGTAGACCACGATGGGCGAGATGCAGTTGCGCATCACATCACGAAAGAGAATGCGCATTCCAGAGGCGCCAAGTGCACGTTCGGCCAGGACATATTGCTCCTGGCGTTCGATCAGAACGGCGGCGCGGACAAGTCTTGCGATTTGCGGCACTGAAAGGAGGCCGATGACGATCATCAGCTTGGCGATGTGCGGAATGGTAATCGGTCCGATCTCGATAGGGCGCGTGCCAAGGGTGCCGATCACCGCAATGGCCAGAACGATGGCCGGAAAGGCCAGCATCACATCCATCACCCGCATGATGATATTATCGATCAGGCTACCGGGACGGAAGCCCGCCACGGCCCCCAATGGTACGCCAATCGCCAGTGCCAGCGACACCGTGCCGAGGCCCACCAATACCGACGTTCTCGCGCCATGTGCGATGCGTGAAAATACGTCGCGCCCAAATTGATCGGTGCCCATGAAATGCAGCATGGACGGTGCGACGAGCCTGTCGCGGCTGGGGGCCGAGACCTTGTGTGTCGCAAGGAATTCAGGGAACAGAGCCGCGATCAACACAAGGATCAGGACGATCACGCCAAACAGCGCCAGCGGATCGCCCAGCACAGCCCGGCGGATCTGCCGCACGAGTGAGGGCGGCGCTTCAGCGCCGTCGGCAACTCCTGATCTGGTGCCTGACGCCATGCCGGACTCAGCCCCGCAGGCGGGGGTCGAGGGCGATGTAGAGGATGTCGACAATAAAGTTGATCCCGATGAAGAGAAGGACGTTCAGCAGCACGATGGCTTGAACCAGCGGATAGTCACGACTAAGGATTCCCTCAAACAACAGCCGGCCGATGCCGGGGATATTGAAGATCACTTCGGTCAGTACGGTTCCGGAAAGCATGACGCCAAAGGCGAACCCCGCAACTGTCAGTGTCGGCACCATGGCGTTACGCAAGGCGTCGTGCCACAGAAGCCGACGCTCGGGGATGCCGGCGGCGCGTCCGGCGAGAATGTAGTCACGGGCCAGAATGTCGATCAACGAAGCGCGCAACATCCGCATGATCGTGCCTGCATAGGCGGTGCCGAGCGTGATCGCAGGCAGGATCAGGTGGCGCAGGCTTTCGAGCGGGTCTTCGCTTGGCCAAACGAAACCGCTGGTCGGCAACAGTTGCAGTTGCACCCCGAAAGTGAAGATCAGTAGCAAGCCCAGCCAGAAGGCTGGCATCGACAGCCCAATCAGCGCCGCAAGACGCGCCAGATGATCTGGTGCCCGGCCCTTGAACCTTGCGGCAACGATCCCGGCCGGAACTGCTATGGCAAAGGCGACGGTGATCGAGGCCAGAGACAGAATGACCGTGCGCGGGAAACGGTCTGACAGCGTTTGGGCTACCGGCAATTTGAACGTGAAGCTGTTGCCGAAGTCGCCCCGCAGGGCATCTGTCAGCCACTGCCAGTATTGCACTGGCAGTGGCTGGTCGAGACCAAGCTCCACCTGCATCCTGGTGACGGTCTCGCTTGAGGCATCCATCCCGAGGATAGAGGCGATCGGATCGCCCGGAAGCACCCGGATCACGATGAAGATCAGGATACTCGCCCCCACCATCACGAGGATCAGTGAAATCAGCCGCTGGACGATAAGTGTCTTGATATCCATCGCGGGGCGTTAGCCCTTCTTCGCCCTGGAAAGGTCAAGCTGGTAAAGCTTGCTCGGCTCGAATCCCGTCACATCCTCACGCCAGAGGTTGCAGGTGTTCAGCCGTCCGATCCAGATCGAGGTGCAATCGTCGACCAGATGCTTGAGGACCTTTTTCAGATACGGTGCCTTCTTATCTGGCTCGACCTCGCGGAAGGAGTCGAGCACGGCGGCGTCATATTCCGGTACGCAATGCTGGTGGAAGCTGAACTGCGCGCCATCACAGGAATAGGAATTGTAGATCAGGTAGTCCTCGATCGAAAACTGCATGGAGGCATTGGGGAAAGCGAAGAAATCGCCCGCGCGCGCGGCCTTGTACATCGAGGTGAAGTCGATCTGCCGGATGTCCATGGTGATGCCGACATCGGCAAGATTGGCCTGCATGACGACGGACGCATCCGTCACTTCGATATAGGTCGAAGGCGCCGGGATCATCGCCTCGAACGTGAAGCCATCGGGCATTCCGCCTTGGCGTAGGTGGTAGCGGGCCTTGTCCGGATCATAGGACAGTTCTTTGGCCAGCGCCGCGTCGTACCAGAATTCATCGGGCGTGGCGGGAATGCTGGTGGGTGTCACCAGGCCATAATAGATGTCATTGCAGATGAAATCACGGTCGATGGCGCAGGCAAAGGCCTTGCGTAGATGCACATTGTCGAAGGGGGCGATCTTGCGGTTTAGCGGCGAATAGAAGATGCCGGTGCTGGGGCGCATGGCACCCTTGATGCCAGGCTTTTCCAGCGCCGGCCCGAAATCCTTGGGCGGCACCGTGGACGCGATGTCGATGCTGCCGGAGAGGATTGCGGCGAGTTGTGCGGAAGGGTCGGGGATGCGGGTGACGATGATTTTTTCCTGTGGTGCCTTGCCGCCGAAATAACCGGGGAAAGCCTCGAATTCGGCCACGGCATCTGGCTCGAACTTGGTCAGGATGTAGGGCCCGGACCCCGCGCCGTTGTTGCCGAGATAGAGATTGTCCTTGCCCGTCTCGTTCGACACGACATCGGTGCCGGCGCGGACAATGCCTGCCTCATAGCTCAGAGAGTAAAGAAAGCCGGAATTCGGGCGCTTGAGTTCGAAGCGCACACCATAATCACCTTCGGCGACGATCTCGCGGATGAAGCTGGTGAAGTTGTCCTTGCGCCGTGCCGTCGCCTGGAATTGCTCCCAAGTATAGAGCACATCGCGTGATGTCAGCTTGTCGCCATTGTGGAAGGTAACGTCCTTGCGAAGCTCGAACGTGTAAGTCAGGCCGTTATTAGAGATCTTCGGCAGGGCCACAGCCACATCCGGTACGATGGAGCCATCAGGAAGCGTGCGCACGAGGTTGCTGTAAAGCAGATTGATCATTCCCGACGCTTCGACATTCATTACCTGCCAAGGATGCAGATTGGCCATCGACCCCAGCACCGCCGCCCGCAGCGGCGCTGCGCCCGTCGTCTGCGCCATGGCGCGATAGGGCAGGTCAAGTGCCATGGCGGCGGCGGCCGTGCCCAAACCCTTCAGCAGATCACGTCTTCCGAATTTGCCCAGCCCCATGTGAAATCTCTCCTGTTTTCTAAAGCGCGGCACGGCTATCTGTTGGCAATTGCAATTGATCTGAAAACACGCGCCTCAGGCTGCGGTACTTTGAACATAGTCGGACAAGGCCGCGATCACGCGGTCCATCTCGGCGTCGGTGCCGATGCTGATGCGCAGAAATTCGGGCAGGCCGTAATCTTCAATCTTGCGGACCATGATTCCCTTCGCCATCAACTGATCAAAGGCGGAGCGCGATCCGCTAACACCATGGGGGAAGCGGACACAAAGGAAGTTCCCCTGTGACGGCAAGACATCAAGGCCAAGCGCAGTCAGCGCTCCGGTTGTGCGACGGCGGGTGGTTATGGTTTTCGCCACCACATCCGCCAGATGCTCAACCGCCCCCAGCGCGGCAATGGCAGCGGCCTGACCCAGAACATTGACATTGCCGATCTGCTTCATCCGATTCAGCACGCGGATCAGGCTGGCAGGGCCATGCGCCCAGCCCACTCGCAGTGCTGCCAGCCCATAGGCCTTGGAGAAAGTGCGGGCGACGATCACATTCTGCGTGCCTGCGACCAGCTCATGCCCAGCGGAATAATCCCCGGCATTCGCGAACTCGGCATAGGCGGAATCGATGACCAGCACGATATCCTTGCGCAGCCCATCGCGCAGGCGGCGTAACTCTTTTGCGGGCACATGGGTCGCAGTCGGGTTGTTGGGGTTGGCGATGAAGACAATCTTTGTCCGTTCCGTCACCGCAGCCAAGAGGGTGTCGATATCTGTGCGAAAACCGGTTTCCTCGGCCAGGACCGCCGTGGCACCAAGGCGTTCGGCAAAGATCTTGTACTGGATGAAGGAATAGCGGCCGAACAGGATCTCGTCACCCGGCCGGGCATAGCAGCGGGCGATGGTTTCGACCACGGCTTCGGAGCCGTTTCCGCAGATCAGCTCATCGATAGGCAGGCCAAAATGGGTTGCAATCGCAGTGCGCAGTGCGATGGAGGATGGGTCGGGATACCGCTCCAGTGTATTGGCCATATCAGCGACGGCCTTGCGCGCTTCGGAGCTGGCTCCATAGCTCGATTCATTTGCGTTAAGCCGCAACCAGTTAGCCGGATCGCCGCCAGGCTTGCCCTGCGGGACGACCGTTGCGCTGGCCTCATGGATATAGGCCCGGGGAGGAATCGTTTCAGTCACGTCACTCTGCCTTGTCTTTTTGTGCCTCTCGCCAGGCAGCATAGTCCGCCAACGCGGCCTCATTGGGTGGATAGGTACCATCCAGAGGCGCACCAGCGCGGATACGTTCCAGGATGAAGATTTCCATTTCTTCCTTTTCCCGTGCCTCATGCGCCACCTCTGCGGCCAGCGCTGCAGGGATGACGATCACTCCGCAGGCGTCGCCCACGATGATATCGCCGGGAAACACGGCCACGCCGCAGAGATTCACGGGAACCTGAAGGTCGGCGATGTAAAGCGTGCCAGGCCATGGTACCGGAGCGGACCCGGTGCAAACCACCGGCAGGTCGAGTTCTGCCAGGCGCTGCGTATCGGCAACCCCGCCATCAACCACCACCCCAGCAATGCCCCGCACAATCAGGCTTTCGGCCAGGATATCGCCCAGCACCGAACAGCCGGTCGTCCGTCCGGTATCCGCGACCAGAACCCCTCCCGCCGGGATCTCTCGTAGAGCCTGACGGTGCAGGTTCGGTACGGTTCCGGATGCGACAGCCGTCCGCAGATCGGGTCGGGTCGGGATCGCGCGTAAAGTGTAGGCGGGGCCGGCAAAGCGCCGCGTGGACAGTGGCATAAGGCCGGTCACGAACTGTTTTTCATATCCCTTGCGAAACAGGACCGCAGCCAAAGTCGGCACTGGTAACCGTGCGAGATATGCCACCGTTTTCGGGTCTATTTCCGTCACCTGAATTAAAGTCGACATCCTGCACTCAATTCGTATACATATCGGATAAATTGAGGTTAGTGCCGCGCCTGACGCCATGTCAACAGATTAGTGCCCTTATTTTGCTGCGCCGCGAAATAAAGACTAGACATCCAGTAATTGCATGGAAAATAGACATAATTTTTTCGAATGTGCTGCGTTTTTAAGCTATTATTTAGAGGGGAAGAGTGATCCAGATGCCTTTTCTGGAGTGTCGCCCCAACATTTACGGCGGTATTTACCGGCATGAGCCCGAACCCATCGATCAATGTCACGACTCCGCGATATAAGCGTCATCGTTTTCCCGCCGAGATCACAGCGTATGCAGTGTGGCTCTCTTTCCGCTAAGCCTGCGTCATGTAGAAGATCTGCTGGCTGAGCGCGGCATCGAAGTCTCGTTCCAGACTGTAGCGGAATGGGCTGCCCAGTTCGGCCGAAAATACACCGGCTCCATCCGGCGTCGATCCAGGGGAAGTTTTGCCGACAAGTGGCAGTTTGAAAATATAGGCCAGTGAGCGGGGCATTGTCCTTACGCCCCGGCAACGCCGATTTGCCACTGTTGCGGAGGTGCGGTTCCATTGACTGCGTAGTCGCCGACGATGCGGTCCTTGTAGATGCGGGGATTGTGCGATGCCAGCGTGCGGGCATTGCGCCAGTGGCGATCGAGTGCCAAGCCCTTGCGGGTTGCCGATGCGCCGACCGCGTCGAACAGTTGCGAGGCGGCATCGATGATCAGCTGGGACACAATCGGCAGCGCCTGGCAGGTCTCGAGCTCGGCAAGGTCGACAGCCTCGCGATAGGCGGCCTCGTCCCCGGCGAGGCGCGAGACCGCTGCCCGGTCCAGCGCGCGGGCAGTCTGTAGCACGATGGCGGAAGCAGCATAGGCCGCAGAGCGGGCGCGTCCGACAACCTGCAGGACCTGCGGGTCGGCGCGCGGCAGGTCGGCTGCGGCGTTGCTGTAGGTGCGCCTGCGCGTGGCGACGATCTGCGACACGTCGCGGATGATAGCGCGTCCGATGCCGGCCAGCGTTGCAAGGTGCACGAGCTGGTAGAAGGCGGGCGAATAGAGAAAGCGGCCTTCCTCCTTGACGAAGTCGTCGGCCGATACCGGTACATCCTTGAAGAGGGCCGTGCCACTTGCAGTACCGATCTGGCCGAACCCGTCCCAGTCGTCGATGACGCTGACCCCGGCGGCTGCGCGTCGCACCGAGACGGCCACCGTTGTGGCATCCTCGTCCAAGGTGGCGCCCACGTCGATCCAGTCGGCATACAGAGAGCCGGTCGTGTAGAACTTGGCACCGTTCAACACATGGCCGTCCTTGCTGCGGCTCAGCCGTGTCGCAAAACCGTCCATCGGCGCCTCGCCGATTTCGGTCCAGGCGCTGCCGACCGTTTCGCCGCGGGCGATGCGCTGCGCCCAGAGTTCCCGCCGCGCGCCGAAAGGCAGGCCGACGATGTCTTCGACGAACCCGAGGTGCGCACGCAGTGCCTGCGTGACGTTGGAATCGGCTTCCGAAAGCTCGATCAGAAGCGCAAAAATTTCCGCTGCCGTCGCACCCGATCCACCTTCATTTTGCGGCAGGCGTGTGCGTGTGAAGCCGGATTCCTTCAGCCAGGCGATCGGATCGGCCGGCAGGCCGCGTGTCGTCTCGCGCGCGATTGCACCACGCGCAATGCGGTCGAAAACGGGGCGGAAACGGGCGGCGAGTTCGTCGTAGCGGTTCGTCGGGCCTGCGCCCCAGGCCTGGTCTATGCGCGTCATGTCATTCTCCGTGGATGATGGGCAGCAGCGCCATCCGGTCAGGATCTCAGGCGCCGGATGCCGTAGGTAAAAACGAGAGAGAGGAAGATCGCGACCCCGGAGCCGAACTGCTGCCAGTAGAAGTCCCAGCCGATCAGCAGCAGGCCGTTGGCGACGATCGCCAGGAACAGGACGCCGGTGAGCGTGCCCAGCACGTTGGGGCCCCTGCGGCCGCTCATGGTCGTGCCGATATAGGCGGCGCCGATGGCGTTCATCAGAAAAGCATTGCCGGAAAAGGGCATGTAGGCGTTGACGTTCGCGGAGAGAAAGATGCCCGATATGCCGCCGATCGTCGCCGTTAGCATGTAGATACTTGCTAGCGTGAGTCCGATGGGTATGCCTGAGTAGAGCGCCAGCAGCGGCTGCACCCCGATCGCGGCACTCTGGCGGCCGAGCCTGCTTTTTTCGAGGAGAAGATGAACGGCGAGCGCCAGCACGATCACCACCAGCAACGGGATCGGTAGTCCCAGCACCGGTCCGCGTGCGAGAAAGGGCAGTGCGGCCGGAACCGTGTTGTAGGGGATGTAGAGCGGATTGCCGCCGCTCGTGGTCAACTGCTGTACCGAATGGCCGATGAACAGCGTGCCGAGTGTCGCCAGAAATGGCGTGATCGCCAGCACGGCAATCAGCAAAGCATTGAAGATACCCGCAGCGAGCGCAGCGGCGAGACCGAGGAAAATGGAGGCCGGCACGGAAAATCCAGCGGCGATCGCTGCTACGAACGACAGACTTGCAAAGTCGATGGCCACGGCCACCGACAGGTCGATGCCGCCGGAATGGACGGCGATGGTCAAGGCGATCGCCGCGATCGACAGGATTGCGAAATTGTTGATCAGCAGGTTGCGGATGTTGCCGGCGGTTGCGAAGCCGGGTGCGAGCGTCGCGAAGAACACGAAGGCGACGATGACGGCGAGCGGCAGCCCGAGGCGGGTCAGCAACTGCACGGCGGAATGCGCGCGTGCACCGGTCCGGATTGCGGAAAGGCTGGCGATGCTCATACCTTGCTCCTGACCGATGTTACCGCAACGACGAGCAAGGTCAGCGCGCCCTGGATGCCGCTGACCCAGTAGCTCGAGACGTTGAGCAACTGGAACCCGTTGGTGAGCATGCCGATGAAGAGGCTCGCCAGCAGCGTCCCGGCGATCGTCGCGATCAGACGGCGGGAAAAGATGACGCCGAGAAAGGTCGCGGCGATGACGGGCAGCAGCATTTCGCTCGAACCGTTCGAGTTTGCGCCAAGGAATGCGATCGAGAACAGGCCGCCGACGGCGCCGGAAAGTCCGCTTGCTATATAGGCACCAGCGATATGGACGGAGACGTTTAGCCCCGCTGCGCGCGCTGCCAGCGGATTGCCGCCTACCGCATGCAGGTTCAGGCCGAGCGGCGTGTGACGCGTCACCAAGATGAGGACGGCGCCGGTGATCAGCAGCGCATAGGCAAGGATGGGAAAGCCGAACCCGTCCGTTCCGCCGAGAAAGGTGGTCAGTGGTGTCTCGACAAGGATGGTGGCGTTCTTGGTGACGATCTGCTCGAGGCCGGTCGCAATCGTCATGGTCGCGAGCGTTGCTAGAAGCGGCAGCATACCGATCAGCGTCACGGAAAATGCATTGACGATCCCGATGCCAAGGCCGGCCGCCAACGCGGCGCCGATGCTGACGGCTTCGGGCTGGCCCGCCTGGGACAGGCTGGCATAGATCGCGGCGGCGAGCCCCATGGTCGCGGGCAGCGAGAGGTCGATCCCGCCGGCCAGCGCATTGTCTCCACCGGCGATCACGACAAGCGTCAGGCCGAAGGCAAGCACGCCGAGGATTGCCGACTGGGAGGCGATCGACAAGAGATTGCCGGGAAGCAGGAACAGTGGCGAACTTGCCGCGAAAAACAGGAAGATCGCAACGAACAGCAGCAGCGCGCCCGCGCGCAGAACTGAGGGGAGGAGGGTTTCCAAATCCGGCCGCCGAAAACCCTGCGGTGTGGCCTGTTCAATGGGCAGAGGCGTCATGTGTATTCCCGTGCTTGCCGGCGACAGCTGCGGTCAGCAGCTTCGCGGATGTCACCGATCCCGCCGGCTGGTCAAGTGCGATACGCCCGCGGTGAAAGACGACGATGCGGTCGCACAGCCCCTGGACCTCGTCGAGATCCGAGGAGACGACGATCAGCGCTTGGCCGTTGTCGGCAAGGTCGCGCAGGATGCGATAGATCTCGGCCTTGGCTGCGACATCGATGCCGACGCTCGGTTCATCCAGAACATAGAGGTCTGCCTCGCGGCACAGCCACTTCGCCAGCGCAACCTTCTGCTGGTTGCCGCCGCTGAGGCTTCCGGCCTGCACCGTCTCGTCCGGCGCTTTAATGCGCAGGGAGCCGAGGAAATCTCGCGCGCGACCGCCTTCGGCGCGCTGGCGCATGAAACCCGCGCAGCTGAAGCGGTCAAGGCTCGCTAGCACGATGTTTTCCCTCAAGCTGAGTGTCAGGCCGACGCCTTGGGTGCGGCGATCTTCGGGAACGAGTGCCAATCCGGCGGAAAGGGCTTCGCGCGGCGAGCGTGGTGCATAGGGAGCGCCCGCAAGCGTCATCGTGCCGCTTTCCGGACGCTCCAGTCCGAATAGTACGCGTGCGAATTCCTTGATGCCCGAACCGATCAGGCCCGTGACGCCCAGGATTTCGCCGCGCCGGACAGTCACGTCCACATTCGCGAACCTTGTCTTGTGCGAGAGGCCGGTGATCACAAGGACGGGCGCGCCGATGGAGGCGCTCCGATCGGGGAAGAGGCGGCCGATGTCGACGCCGATCATCAGTTCCGTCATCGCATCGATGCTGGTTTCCGCCGCATCGAGTGTCGCGATGTCCTGGCCGTTGCGCAGTACGGTGACGCGGTCGCAGATATCGCGGATTTCCCGCAGGTAGTGCGAGATGTAGATGACGGTCATGCCGTTGTCGCGCATCGCGCGGATCGCGCGGAAGAGGTTGTCGACCTCCTGCTTCGCGAGCGCCGCCGTCGGCTCGTCGAGTACGACAACACGCGGGTCCAGCAGGAGCGTGCGCGTGATATGGACGATCTGTTGCTGCGCCGTCGACAGGTCCCGCATCAGCGCCTTTGCAGGAAGCTCGGTCTGGAAATAACGGTGAATGATGGTGCGCGCCTTCTGGCGGAGGCCGCGCCGGTCGATGATCACACCGTTCCGCGAGACCGCGCGCGTGGCGTAGAACAGGGTCTCCTCCACCGTGAAGGCAGGCATCGTCATCCGGTCCTGGTAGATGATGCCGATGCCCTTGCCGATCACGTCGCCGGGCGTCAGGCGATCGACCCGCTCGCCCTGGATGACGATGTCTCCGGCATCGGCATGTTCAAGGCCGGACAAGATCTTCATCAGGGTCGATTTTCCGGCGCCGTTCTGGCCGATCAGCCCGTGGACCTCGCCGCGCCGCACACTGAGGTTTGCGCCGGAAAGGGCGGCAACGGGGCCGTATCGCTTTTCGATCGCGCGCAGGTCGAGGGCAAGGTCGGTCTGGGGCATCAGGGGTCAATCATCAAAGGGACAGGGAAACCGCAACGTCTGCGGGCGGGCGCCCGGTGCGCCCGCCCTTGCGCGCATGCCGGGCCGGATCAGCCGGCCTGGCCGACCTGCTTCTGGATCTCGCGGGCGTTCTGCTTGTTTGCGAGGACGCCGGGCACGAAGCTGGTGGCCGGGACCGTCTGGCCGGCGAAGTGGCGGGCAACGTTCCAGACTGCGGTCTTGCCGATCAGTTCTGGCTGCTGCACGGCAACGGCACCGGCCGGGGCATTCGGATCGGCGACGAGGGAGACGTATTCGGGCGTTCCGTCGACGCCGTAGGTCAACACGTCCTTGCGGCCTGCTGCAAGAAGCGCCTGGGTCGCGCCGAGAACCGGAATGTCCCACGACGCCCAGATCGCGGAAAGCTGGCCTTCCGGGTACTGGCTAAGAAGGGCAGTCACCTTCTGGAACGAGTCCTGGATCGTGTTCGGGACGATCTCGCGCAGGTCCGGCTGTATGATCTTGATATCGGGATAGTATTTCAGCACCGCATGCAACTGTTCGAGGCGGATTTCGCAGGGAACGACGCCTTCGATAGCCGTGAAGAGGGCAATGTTGCCCTTGCCACCGATGTCGGAGACGAGCTGTAGTGCAAGCTGCGCGCCGATGGAGAAGTTGTCCGACGTCGAGTTATTGATGGCGTTGTCCGTCACCACGTCGACTGTGAAAACGGGAATGCCCGCTTCCCGCAGTTTCTTGAGGCCGGGATCGACGATCGGCAGCGCCCCCAGTGTCTGGATCACGGCATCGGGCTTCTGGGTGACGAGGGTCTGCAACTGCGCGACCAGCTTCTTGTCGTTGCGGCCTGCGTCGAGCCCGATCACCGTTCCACCTAGGCGCTCGATCTCCGCGATCTGGGCTTGGTAGGCCTTCAGGTCGAAGAAGTGATCGGTGCCGACGATGCTGACGGCGATCGTCTTGCCCTTCAGTGACGGAAGATCTGCGGGCGCGCTGTCGGCCTGTGCGGCGGCAGGCGTTGTGAGTGCGCTGATGGTTGCTGCGGCAGCGGTAGCGGCAATGCCGACCTGAAGGAAGCTTCTGCGGTCCATGGGTTCTCCTTGCGGTGAGCGTCGGCAACATGCCTGATCATCGTGCGGGGAAATTACGGAGTCGAATGATAGAAATATATAAAATATATGTTTTTTATATAGATAAGTGAGGTATTTTTTTCTACGTTATCCGAGCCGGAGGCCATGCTCGTACCCAACAAGACAATGTCTCGTTTTCCGGTGAAACAGGGTTCCCTTCGTATTTCATGAGAGTTTCGATGACGCCATTGATCTTCAACGCCTTTGTCATGAACAGCCCCGGCCACCTGTCGCCAGGGCTCTGGCGGCATGCGGACGATCGCTCCGTCCGCTACAAATCGCTGGCCTTCTGGGTCGAATTCGCAACCCTGCTGGAGCGCGGGCTCTTCGACGGCATCTTCATCGCGGACTTCTACGGTCATTACGATGTGTTCGAGGGATCGCCCGCTCAGGCCTTCCGCAACGCCGTGCAGATTCCGCGCAACGATCCGCTGCTGCTGGTGTCGGCGATGGCGCATGCGACGCGCCATCTCGGGTTCGGCGTGACGATGTCCACGACGTACGAGCCGCCATTTGCGCTGGCGCGCCGGCTGTCGACCCTCGATCACCTGACCGACGGCCGGATCGGCTGGAACATCGTTACCTCAGCATCCGAAAGCGCAGCCCGCAATTTCGGCATGCGCGAACAGCTGTCCCATACCGAGCGGTACGATCGGGCGGAGGAATACATGCAGCTATGCTACAAGCTTTGGGAGGCCAGCTGGGAGGACGGCGCCGTGGTGGCCGATCGCGCCAGCGGCATCTATGCAGATCCCGCGCGCATCCATCGGATCGACCATGTCGGGCCCCATTTCTCCGTGGAAGGGCCGCATCTGTGCGAGCCTTCGCCGCAGCGTACGCCGGTGCTGTTCCAGGCCGGGGCATCTTCTTTCGGCCGGCCGTTCGCCGCGAGGCATGCAGAATGTGTCTTCGTCGGCGCGCCGTCCAGGGCCGTTCTTGCCGGCAGCGTCAGGAAGTTGCGGCAGGCCTTTGCGGATGCGGGCAGGGACCCAGCGTCGATCGCGATCATCGCCGAGCATACCGTCATCACGGCGCCGACCGCCGCGGAAGCCGAGGACAAGCATGCGGCCTACAGGCAGCATGCCTCGCGTGAAGGCGCCCTCACCCTGATGTCTGGCTGGACGGGTGTCGATTTCAGCCAGTTCGCGCCCGACGACGTCTTCGAGCATGTCGAGAGCAAGGCCATACGCACGGCGGTGGAAGCAATGAGTTCTGCCGATCCGTCGCGTGCCTGGACTGCGGCCGAGATCGCCGAATGGTGCGGAATCGGCGGCCTCAGCCCGGTGTCAGTTGGCAATCCGCAGGACGTGGCTGATTCGCTGGCCGACTGGGCGCAGGAAACCGGCATCGACGGCTTCAATCTCTCCTACGCCATCATGGACGGCGGGTTCCGCGACTTCATCGACCTGGTCGTCCCGGTATTGCAGGCGAGGGGGCTCTACAAGACGCAGTATCGCGAAGGCACATTGCGCCAGAAACTGTTCGGAAGCGGAGACAAACTCGTATCACCCCACCCGGCATCAGCATATGGTTGCGATACACTATCGCCAACCTGATAATGGCTGGGGACAACCCGTTGTCTGGAGCCGGCGTCGCCGGCATCAATATGCAGCGATGCCGGCAAGGTTCTGGATGAATTCTGCGTCAGGAAGAGCCAAGAGTAAGATGGCTTCCGAGAAATAAGACTTCGTCTGCTGTTCCGACCTCTACCATGTTGGGGGCGGTTCATAACCACCGACGCCCTAATCGCAGCCGGATGAAACTTCAGTGGCAGGTCAATATCATTTACTTGCCGGCATTGATCGCTAACCTTGCCGGCGAGTTGGTCGTCGGCTCAACAACGAAACCGGACGAAAGGAAGATCGTGCGACTCGACATCGGATTTACAATGCTGGCCCTGAGCATGGCTGGACCTGCACTCGCAGCGGATGGGGCAATGCCGCCAACAATTACCATCGACCCGAGCATCGTCGCCTGTAAGACGGTGACGGCGGACGAGATGGGAGCCTTCGTCGGCGCCCCCGCGCGAATCACCGAGACGACCAATGACGGCCTTTGTGCCTGGGAAGGGAGCACACCGGATGCCTACGCGAAGGTCATGTACTTTACGGGTGAAACCAATGGCCTTCCTGCCGGGATGGAGCGAACCTATTTCGATGGGATCATCGAATATACGAAGCGGGAAAAAAAGCCTGGAGAGGTCGTCGAAGTGCCTGGTGTTGGCGATGTCGCGTGGGGAGTAAAAATTGCCGACAACACGACGGATTACTACACGGTCCTTTTTTTCAAGGGTAAGGACAACGTCACGATCACGACGAACGGCATCGGATTCGAGAAAACGGTCGAGATTGCAAGAATAGCGGCCTCGCGCATGTAAACCCTTTCGGGTCAATTGGGACTCTATGCCTGCCAGGGCTAGCACTACTTTGGCAGAATTGATTTTGGGGTCATTTGGAAGCTGATACGGCAGTGTGGACATCGTTGTGGTGGATGGTGGTTTAAGAGCGCGGCTATGACGGCGCGTCGGATAGCTGGCAATGTCGGTTTAGGCGGGCCGCGTCTGTTCCTTTTTTTCCCGCTTTGCTTTGTATAGGCGCTGATGTTGCAGGAAGGCATAAGCGATCATGGTCATCAGTGCGTGTCGATGGAGGCCTTGCCATGATCGGCCTTCGAAGTGATCGAGGCCGAGTTCTTCCTTCATCTGCTGATGCGCCTGCTCGCAGACCCAACGAGCTTTAATGGTCGCCGCGAGTTGTTTCAATGTCGCCGCGGCGGGCAGATTGGATAGATAATATTTGCGTTCGTCGTTTGAGCGCCACTCGCCAACCAGCCACGCCTCTTCGCCCGGCATGTGCTGTTGTCCCTTGTCGAGGATACGCTGCGGGCTGCCATCCGCAATTCGAATACGCAGGGCAGCAAAGCGCGCGGTCAATCGGCCTTTGGTGCCACGCCGCCAGCTGAGTGTCTTCCATGTCGATGCCGCAAGGATCGTTTCGGCTGCGGTCGGCAGCGTATCGGGGATTGTATGCTTGCGCGGTCGTCCATGGCCAGCAACAGGAAAGATCAACGCGACATCATGGGGATACACCTTCTGATGCTTGGGAATGCCGACGGCCCAGGTGAGACCCCGCGCACTCAACCCCTGGCGAAAAGCGGCCGACAGACCGTAACCTGCGTCAGCAAGCACGGTGCCAAATCGCACGCCCGCGGCAATGAGCCGATCGATCTCGTCAAGCGCGATCTCCGGTTTGGTGCGGGATAGGCGCATTGGCTCGGGAACGCCGGCTTTTGCCATCCGATCCTGATCACTGGTCCAACTGTCGGGCAGGAACAGCCGCAGGCCAACGGGGACAGGAGCCTCGGCGCGTGCCAGCGTCAATGACACCAGCGTCTGGCAGTTGGCTCGCTTGCCCAGCATCGATGCATATTGCGGTGCGACTCCAACAGAATGGTCGCCCTTCTTCGGAAGAGCTGTATCATTGATCACCAGAAAAGCATCTGAAGCCCCAACTATTCTGTCAGCCTGCACCGCCAATTCCGCCGCAAGCGGACCGGCGTCCCAAATTCCGTCCGAGATGAAATGATGCAGGCGGTCATAGCGCTCAGGTGCCAGGCGCTCCGCCATCGGCTCGATACTCTTGCGATCTCCCGGCTCGATCAGGCCAGAAACATAGATCGGGCACATCTGCCGACGCTTCTTGTGGCCAAGCGTCTCAACGAACGGCTTCACATTCCGTCAGTGCAACATCCTGCTCTGCCATTCTTCGCACCCCTATGGAAGTGCAAAGATGGCCGATCATCATTAACCGAGGTTAATCTGCCAAAGTAGTGCTAGATTGAAAGGAGGGATATATCGATGGGATATACATGGGTGCGACTGGAAATTGCGAAGGCTGCTTGTCGGATCCCGACTGCCAAGTATTCCTTACCCTGCGCGGAATACGGAGGCCCAGATATCGTTGAGCTCGACCTCGAATCTGTGTGGCATGGCCGCTGGCTTAGATCCCTTCAAGGCGATCCGACTGAAGCTTCACTCCAGCGATAGGGACGCACGCTGATTTCTACTCTTCAGTCTGGTTAAGTTCATCAAGAACGGCCGCTATTTCAGCTTCCGGCACGCTGTCGCCCACGTACCAACTCAGCGTATCGTAGAAGCCAAGGAAAGACTTGCGCACTTGATCGAGAATAGCCACCGCTTCCTCCTTCGAAAGCAGTAATTTCGCGACAAGGAAGGATTTTAGAGCATTTTCAGCTTGAGGATGGGAAAAAATGAGCGATGGCGAAGACCGTGTGGAGAGTTTTTTCAGAGGAAAGACTTGACGTTCACAGGCAACGTTCCTGCTTTGACGAATATCGCGTGAAGATGATGCTACCTCGATGATGAAAGCCTCTGCATCCAGCACCCAATTGGAGCGTGATACGTCGAAATGCTGGAAGTCGCGCGGGTGCAGCAAGAGGTCAATCGTTTTTGCTTCTCCGCGCTCCAAGTGCACTTTGGAAAATGCCTTCAACTCCCGGATCGGGCGCTTCAACCCGGGCCTGACCGGCCGCACATAGAGCTGAACAATTTCCTTGCCTGCGATTTTCCCAGTATTGCGGATCGTGACGGTAACGGTGCAGCTCTCACCCGGCGCGATCGTCTCCCTGTTGATAGACAGGTTTTCATAGGAAAAGTCCGTGTAGCTCAGGCCATGTCCAAAGGGGAAAGCCGGTGCAATAGCCTTTAGGTCGTAGTAGCGGTATCCGACGAAGACGCCTTCGCTATAGATATGGTGGTCATGTTCGCCAGGATAGGTGTGCCAACCTGGAATGTCTTCGATGCGAACGGGCATGCTGGTGGAGAGCTTGCCGCAAGGATTCTGGTCGCCGAAAAGCACGCGGGCGATCGCCTCGCCACCGCCTTGGCCTGGGAAAAAGCAGGCGAGAACCGCATCCACTTTATGAAGCCAGGGCATCTCCACCGTATCCGGCATCGAAAGGACAACAACAACGCGGCGGCCTGCAGCCGCCAATGCGCCGATGAGATCATCGTGACCTTTGACCAGCTTCAGTGTATCGCGATCATTGCCCTCGCCGTTGCGGCTCTTTTCGTTTTCGGTGAAGACAAGGACGACATCGCAATCTGCTGCCGCGTGCAAAACCGTGTTGATCGCGGAAGCCGCATCGGCGGTGGTCTCAACATCGAACGGCATGTGACGGATGGTGCAGTGTTCACCGGCCCTTTTGCAAATCTGCTCGAAGGGTATATCAACCCGGTAAGGATTGGTGGTGGCCGAGCCGGAGCCTTGAATGACCGGCGCGACCGCTCCATTGCCGACCACCAGGATGCGCGGTGAGGCGGAGGCGTCAAGCGGCAAAGCCGCGTTTTCGTTGCGCAGCAGAACGATCGATTCTGCAGCGATCTGGCGGGACAGAACGTGGTGATCTTCGAGGTCGGCTGGAGTGCCCGGCTTCTCGTTTGCTTTGCAGCGCTGAACCAGATCGAGCACTCTTCTGCAGGACGCGTCGATGGTTTCCCGGTCGATCCCGCCGCCTTCGATTGCCGTAAGAAGCTGCGCCTTGCGCGGTTTGCTTTCCGGCATGTCGAGATCGGTTCCGGCTGTAAGAGAAGCCGGCCTGTCCCTGATCGCATGCCAATCGGAAACAACGAGCCCGTCATAGCCCCATTGCTCGCGCAGCACCGTCGTCAACAGCCAGGCGTTCTGCGTCGCGTGAATGCCATTCACCGGATTATAGGCGCTCATGACAGTCCATGGGCGGCCTTTTTCGATCGCCCGCTCGAAGCCGGCAAGATAAATCTCGCGCAGGGCGCGCTCATCGACATCTGAGCTGGTCGTGGTGCGCTCGATCTCGGAATTGTTGCAGGCGAAATGCTTCAGCGATGCGCCGACGCCGTTGTCCTGCATGCCGCAGATCAAGGCTGCGGCAAGGTCACCGTTGATGATCGGGTCCTCGGAATAATATTCATAGGCACGGCCGGCAAGCGGTGTGCGCCGCGTATTGATCCCCGGCCCGAGCAGCAAATGGACGCCGAAGTTCTGGCACTCTGCCGCAAGGGCAGCCCCCATGCGGTAAGCAAGGTCTATATCCCAGGAACAGCCGAGCAGATTGCCGTTTGGAAAACACGTCGCCGGCCGCGTGGTGCCGAACATGGTGCCCGCCTCATCGGCCTGCTGGTTGACCAGAGCTAGAAACCCCTGAAGGCTATTGTCGTCGCTATCGCCGGCATTGATCTGCGTGGTTGAGTATCGAACACCGTAGGCGCCGTCGGTCATTAGGATTGACGGGATGCCGAGCCTCTCGATGGCGGCCGTTTTCCATAGGCCCTGGCCGCTCAAAAGATCGGCCTTTTCCGCAGCCGTCATCTGATCGACGAGCAGCGTCATGTCATCATGGGTATCCTGAACCATTGAAGTCTCTTTAAATTCCGGCTGTTATCAACAGATCTTCTGAAGCAGTTCCATCAGCATCATCCGCTCTGCCGGCGTCAGGGTGCTCAGTGTTTGCTGCGAGATTTCCAAGGCAATCGAGAGATTGCGTTCAACCGTTGCATCGCCTTCGGCCGTCAGCGTCAAAACCAGCCGGCGCGCATCGGTCGGATCCGGTTCCGTATGGACGAGGCCGCGCTTGACGAGGCGGTCGACGACACCCTTGATCGTCGCCATGTCCATGGCCGTCTCGCGTCCAAGATTGCCTTGCGAACATGGCTGCAAATCCTTGAGCCTCACGAGCGCTGCCCACTGGGTGGTCGTCAGCTTCTCCGAAATCAGGCTCGCGAAGATGGCGACATGGCGCTGGTTGGCCTGGCGCAGATAAAAACCGATCTGTTCTCCGAGCGTATATTGCGTCTGGCGGCCATTGGTCCTCGCGCTTGACGGCGCCGCGTCGCCGGGCAAGTCAACATTGTCTTTTAGCGGAACATCCATCCGGATCCCTCAAATCGTGCTGTGCCACGAAGCCATGGCCATTTTGAACGTCAAGCCCGCCACAACTTTAAAATAGCATCCGTCGATAAAATCTCGATCTGTTCCGAAAGCCTGGGAGCCAGGGTCTCCAAAACAACGTCATGCGCTTGCGCGTTGCTGCTTGCCAGGGCATCGGCGGCGAGAATGACGCGGTAGCCTGCATCGACTGCATCCAGCACACTGGCATAGACGCAGACATCGGTCTCGACGCCGGAGAAAATCAGTGTATCGATGCCTGCGGCCTGCAGTCTTTTGGAAAAACCCTCCGTGCCGAAAATCGAGTAGGTTTCCTTATCGATGATGGAGCTTTCATCCGCTATTGCCGCAAGCGGCGCGACGAGATCAAGCATCGCCGGATCGATCACATCCAGGGTAACGGATGACCACCGCCGATAGTAGCTTTTCCATGCACCCTTTGCAGCATCGGCATTTTGCGGAACAACAAAACGCGCGAATACCGTGTCCGATGACCTGGACTCGGTGAGTTTCAGGACGTTTGGAAGGATGACAGCAATCGCCGGCGTATGCCATTCCGTTTCTTCGGCAAAGATGCGTTGCATATCGATGACGACGTGCAACGCATTTTTTGAGACCGGCCGCGTTTCCATGGTCAATCCGTGACTGCGACAGTATGGTCTGCAGCCCAGCTCAAGGTAATGTCGTCGCCTTCGCTGAGCACGGTGCCGTCGCGGTTCTGCGCGAACAGCTTGAGCGGCAGGCCATCGGCCGTCTCCAGATGATAGGACAGCACGGGGCCTGCATAGATGACGGTGGTGATGCGTGCCTTCATGGTGTTTTCACCGGTAAGATCCGGCGAGATCGACATCTTCTCCGGACGTATGGCAAGCGTCACGGTGGAGCCCGTGGATGGCAAGGCGCTCGTGGTTTTGACCAGAGAGCCGTCAGCCAGGCGAACGGCGCCGTTTTCGACCGTTCCAGTGAGGAAGTTGGAATCACCAAGGAATTCGGCTGCAAAGCGGGTCAGTGGTTTTTCATAGACCGTTTCCGGCTCGCCGATCTGGACGATGCGGCCTTTGTCGAGAATGGCCACCTTGTCCGACAGCGTCAGGGCCTCCTCCTGGTCGTGCGTCACGAAGATGGTCGTCAGTCCGCTTTCGCGCTGGATACGCAGCAATTCCACCTGCATTTCCTGGCGCAGCCTGCGGTCCAGCGCCGATAGCGGTTCATCAAGCAGAAGCACGCTCGGCTTGATGACGATGGCGCGTGCCAGTGCGACGCGCTGCTGCTGGCCTCCGGACAATTGCTTGGGCGTGCGGTCGCCGAAGCCGGGAAGGCGCACCATCTCAAGGGCGCGGTCCACTTCCTTGCGGGCGGTGGCTCCCTTGATGCCGCGTCGCTCCAGGCCGAAGGCAACATTCTGGGCGATCGTCATGTGCGGAAACAGGGCGTAGGACTGGAACATCATGCCGATATTGCGGCCCCAGACCGGGACATCGGTGACATCCTTGTTACCGATCATCACCACGCCGTGGTCCGGCTTGATGAAGCCCGCAATGATGCGCAGCAGCGTGGTCTTGCCAGAGCCTGATGGTCCCAGAAGACTGGTGAAGGAGCCTTCGGTGAATTCGGTGGTGATATCGGCGAGAACCGGTGTGGTGCCATAGGTCTTGGCGACGGAATCGACTTTAACGTTTGTCACTTGTGTCTCCGGGCTTGGCGAAGCGCGCAAAAATCAGGATCACGGTCATGGAGCCGAGCAGGAGCACGGTCGAGATCGCATTGATTTCAGGGGTGAAGCCCTTGCGGATCGAGGAATAGATCTGCACCGGCAGCGTCGTGTAGCCGGGCGTTGAGAGAAAGTAGGAAATCACGAACTGATCGAGCGAAACCGCGAAGGCAAAGAGCGCGGCCCCCAGAATACTGGGATAAAGCAGCGGTAGCGTCACGGAGAAGAAGGCATGGACCGGTGTCGAGCCTAAGCTCATGGCAGCTTCTTCAAGATCGGCGCGGATCGTCTTGAAGCCCGTGCCGACCACGAGGACGACATAGGGGATGGCAAGCGCGACATGGCCGATCAACAGCGCATGCATGCCGCGGCCGATCCCGCTCCAGTAGAAGAAGATCAGCATGGCGGTGCCCGTGATCAGCCATGGAATGGCAATCGGCGGGAGCAGCATCAGCTGCAGCAGGCTCTTGCCCCGAAAGGTGCGCCTCGACAGGGCCACCGATGCCATCGTCCCAAGCGTCGTTGCCAGAACGGCGGTGATGGTGGCGATGATGATGCTGTTCATGCCCGACTTCAGGAGCACCGTGTTGCTCCAGAGCGCTTCATACCATTGGGTCGAAAACGAAAAGGGCAGCTCATAGAGTGGAGAGGCATTGAAGCCCATCGCCATCATGACGAGGATGGGCGTGTAGAGGAAAACCAGGATGGCGATGAGATAGAAGCGGCCAAGCGATGTCATCGGCGTCTCCTCACAATGCCGTGCCACGGCGCAGGACGCCGGAGAAAGTTGCGAAAATGGCAAGCACCACGGCGAGCAGTGTGAATGACAGGGATGCGCCGAGCGGCCAGTTGAACGCCTGCGTGAACTGGTCCTCGATCACCGTTCCCATGGTTACCCCAACACGGCCACCGAGAATGCGCGGCTCCATGAACGAGCCAATCACCGGAATGAAGGTCAGTACCGCGCCGGAAATCAGACCGGGAGCCGCCAGAGGCAAAAGTATCTTGAAAAGGATGGTCCACCAGCGCGCACCAAGGCTCGCGGCTGCCTCGATGATCGCGTCATCAATTGTTGAGAGCGCGATATAGCAGGTCAGGATCATGTAGGGCAGATAGCCATGAACGAGGCCGACGACGATGGCATAGCGCGTGTAAAGAAAACCGATCGATCCGGCTTCGGGCGCCACCATGTGCAGCAAGCTGTCCAGAAAGCCGTTTTCGCGAAGGACCATCGTCCATGAAAAGACGCGCACCAGACCGTTCGTCCAAAAAGGTAGCAGAATAAGGATCAGCAGCATTTCGCGTGTTCTGCCGAAGGTCGAGCGCACCAGCGCGACGGCTGCCAGAAAACCGAGAATGGCACAAAAAAGCGTCGTCCAGAAGCCGATCAGCAGCGATGTGATGCCGATGCCGACCAGATAGGGCTGGTCGATGAAGGCCCGGTACTGCTTGAGCGTGAAGACGATCGGCGCCTTGCCCATCGGCGTCGCCGACAGGAAGCTGAAGGCGAACATTGTCAAAAGGGGCAGAAAAACTGCAATCGTAAGCCAGCCGTATGTTGGCATGAGCAGGGCCGTCGTCGAGACCCAGGATGGGAGCGTGCGCCGACTGCGCGGACCCGAAGGTCCGCGCGCTGACGCCAATGTCAGCTGATCATTCTGCATAGAAAGCCTTCACTTCCTGCCAGACATTGTTGAAGGCTTCGCGGCGGTCGTCCGGAATTCCCGACACGATGCCCATCGTCTTCAGATATTCCGGCTTGTGCACCTGGCGGCTGAGGTCATCAGCGGGAAGTGCTTCCAGAGCGGCGGAGTTGGAGGAGGCAGGTGCCCCGACTTTTGTTGCCCATTCGACGTAGAATGCCGGATCGATCATCCAGTTGGCGAAGGCAAGCGCGCCCTCGGCGTTCGGAGCCGATGCCGGAATGCCGAGCCCATCGACCCAGCCGATGCCGCCTTCCTTCGGAACGACGAAGGTCACCGGCAGCTTGGAGTTGCGCTTGGAACGCACGGAGCCGCCAGACCAGAACAGTGACAGGTCGAACTCCTTGGCTGCAAAGGACTTGTTCCACTGATCTTCTGTCGACCACAAGAGCTTTACATTCGGCTTGATCGATTTCAGCGCTGCGGTGACGGCAGCTAGATCCTTCGGATCGTTGATGTCCTGTCCGCTCATGAGGGCGCCGACGCCCACGTTGATGATCGCGTCATCGTCCATGGCGACACGGCCCTTGTAAGCCGGATCGGCCAGAGCTGCGTAGCTATCGGGCACAGGCATGCCCTCGCGAATTGCGAGCGACGTCATGCCCCAGACCCAGGGAACCGCGTAGCCTTTGCCGTCCTTGCTAAAGTTCGGATTGGATAGGAGATTGTCATCGACGGTCGCAGCGTTCGGGACCTTGGTGAAATCGATCGGCTGAAGCAGATCTTCGGCGACGGCCTGAGCGCAGCGGGCGGCATTTAGAACGACCAGGTCGTAAGTGCCTGGATTGGTGCGCAGCTTTGTCAGCATTTCCGATTCGGAGCTGTAATAATCGTGCACGACTTCAATGCCGGTCTTCTCGGTAAAAGCCTTGACGGACCAGGCTTCGTCGGTGCCGTATCCCTGCCAGTTCAGGACAGTGATGGTGCCGGCCGCAAAGGCCTTGCCTGGCAAGCTGGAAAAGCCGGCGCCCGCTAAAAGCAGCGCTGTGGACATCAGTTTCAAAGTATTGCGTCTTGTGATCTCTGTCATTTTGGCACCCCTCTTGAAATACACAGTTGCAGGTGATCGTGACCGCAGTCATCGACCTCCACGGGATCGGCAGAACCGAAATGGAAGCGCGTAAAACACGCCATAATAGTTTGTATACAAATTAAAATCAGGAGGAATCACAACGGTCGCGGCGTCTATGTCAGTGCGAGCAAAAGCGTGCCCCGAACAACAGCGGAGCAGGATGTCTAACCCAGCGATGCATTTCAAGTCGCGATGCGGGACTGGTCTGGAAAACATGGATTTCCCAATTTAGTCCTCAGTTCAAACCCTCTGATCTTAGTGTCAGTCTTTTCATTTTTTATTTGTATACAAACTATTGTTGATGAATCTTTTCCTGTCAAGGTCTTCTTGGTGCCATCTGCGCGTCCTGAGACGAAAAATAGACCTCCAGACGCTGCGATTGCGCGCTTTTGGCGATCTCCACGCGAATGCCCACAGCGCTTGTGTCATGGCGAATGTCGTTTCCGCCCAGGCGGGCGATGGCGACGGTGCCTGCGGTCATACCGGGAAGGTCAATGAAGCCATCATTGGCAACGGGCGCGATGGAGCATACAAACCGTCCATCGCCGATATCGATCTGTGACAAGGCCGCCTGCAGGTCTGTCTGCAGCACGAGCTTTTCATTGATCGTCATGGAAAGAACGGCAGCATCTACCGAGATATGCAATGTTCCAGCCGGCGACAGCATGGGGCCGATCGACAGGTCCTGACCCGTATTGCGCACAGTCCATCCGGACCATGGATCGAAATCGACGATCTCGCCCGCCGCCATCAGCGGGAGCAGGGCGGCCCAGATATAGAACGGATCGGTATCGCCCTGGTCCATCGCCTCGCCGGTCACTGCATTATAGTTTTCGGAGGCGATGCGATCCTTGCTCCAGGATGACATGAAGAGTGCATAGCTCTGGCTGGCGAGCTTGCTTGCCTCTGCCGTGAAGCCGTAACGGCGCAGGCCGAGCCAGACCATGTAGTTGACGTTCGGCCAGATGCGCCCGCGCCAGTAGATGTTGTCGGCAAAGGCTGGGTCGTTGCGCGTTGCGTTGGGTAGAACGAAATCCCCGCCGAACGTCGTCTCGTCGCTGAGGTGCTCCAGCAATCTGGCGGCCTGCGCCGGCGTGGCAGCCCCGCAAAGGAGCGGGTAGAAACTGGTGGGCGAAAGCGAGCGGACGAACCCGCCATTGCGCTGGCGGTTGGCGAAGAGACCGCGGCTCTCATCCCATAAAGTTTCGGAAATCAACGTCCGGCAGCGGTCTGCAAGATGGGTAAATTCCTGCGCGTCCGCATGCTTTCCAAGCACCGTCGCCATGTTTGCCAGCATTTCGGCATCGAGCGCAGCCGCGCAGTTCAATCCGAGATCGAAGGTTGACAAGGTGCGGGTGACTGGATCGTAGATCGCCTCGTCATGGGTTGCGGAATTGTCCATTCCGGTTTCGTTGCGGGCGCCAAAGGCAGTCCCCTTGTAAAGACCTTCGCCGACATCGGAGGTTCCGCAGGACAGGAGACCAAAGGCGCCGGGATCGCGGTTTTCCCACCACCAGCGTTGATTGCGGGCTAGGGCATCATAGTTTGCTGTTAGCATCGAGCGTTCGCCGGTACGCTGGTAAAGCTGCCAGGCGACGAGCGCACCGTTCGGGTGCTGGCTGCGATCGACCCAGGCGTCGTTGGAGGTGACGATGCAGGCGATGTTGCCTTGCGGCGTGGCGCTGGCCATGGCTGTCGCCATGTTTTCGCGCGCCAGGTCGGCGTCGAAAACGCAGGAAAGAAGCGCTGCGAAAAGTTGGTCGTTGTACCAGACCGCAAATTTTCCGAGGTTCCAGATTCTGGTCACCGCCGTATAGGGCCGCGCATTGGTGTCGTCCCAAATGGTGTTCCAGGCGACCACATCCCGAACCGCATCGAGCGATCCTGGAAACAGGCCCGTCTGTGCATAGGGTATCTGCGCCGGCGTATCTTCCACAAGGCAGGCGCGTGCTTTTGCGATGGCGAGTTCAGCGCTGTCGGCGACAGCGGCGGCGTAGCCGCCCTTGCGCATCATTTCGAGATTGAAGCGCAGTGCGATGACAGGCGCCTCGTCGCTGCGGGTCGCTGTGTAGAAATATCCGTTCTCCTCGAAATCGGCGCGCAACGCTTCGATCGTCGCATGGCCGGTCACGTGGACCGGAGCCTGTGCCGTCACCACCGCGACGAACCGGGTGCCGACCTTCAAGAGGGTTGTATTGCTGCCGCCGTCATAGACACCGATCTCGCCGCCATCAGCCGATACGGCCAGCGTCAGCCAGAACCGCAAGCCCCATTCGGCCGATACCGTTCCCTCCCAATTTCCGCAAACTGCGAACGGATCGGTTTTCGTGGTGGAGAAGGCGACCGTCGTGCCGGTGTGATCCGTTTCGAGTTCGATCAGCGAGCCGTCGATGGCGTGGCGTCCGAGACGGGCGGGATTGTGCCGCGGCTCGATTGCCGACGTCGTCTTGCTGCGCGTGGAATAAAGTACCGGCGTGATCCGCACCCCGAGCGGCAGGAAAACCATCTCGGCCGGCCGGTCCGACCAGCTGTTCCAGGCGCGCATCAGGGGGATCGTTGAGTGTTTTGGCATGGTTGTTTATCCGGTCAGCTTGAAAGCGGGATGAGTTTCGGCGCGGCAGTCAATCCGCTTTTATCGGCGGTGCCACCGAGATAAGGCGTGTTGCTGTAATAGCGGTTTGCCGCTGTGTTGGCGACGTGAAGCTCCAGCCTATGCGTGCCGGGGCTTAAAGTGCCGAGCGCAAACCGGTAGGGCCGCCAGGCCCGCCGACCGATCTCACGGCCGTCGAGAAACGCGGTCACGGCTGTCTCGACCTTCGGCAATTCCAGAAGCCAATCGGCCTGCGTCGCAATCTTCAGTTGGCACCGGTAGATGCCCGTGCCGGAAAAGTCTGCGAAACCCTGTGTTTCCCAGCCGGCATCGACTGAAATCGATTGAAAATCCCCATCATGTCCAGGAGAAAAGCTCCATCCGCCCTCCAGCAATACCGTCTCCGCGGCAGCGGAGATGATACGCACAGTCTGTACGGCGCCCTGACCTGCCACGGCCGCCAATGGCTTGCGTACCCGTATGCACAGAACCTCGTGTGGCTGAAGCGTTGCCAGAGACCATTCACGCATGACTGCCGCATGGATCGCGCCATCCGCCGGCGACCATTCCTCGTACTCGAACCCACGGCCGTATGAGATTTCGACCTCAAGGTCGTCCGATCCGTCGTTGAAGAGGACAAGTCTCCACCAGCCGTCCGCCTCATATCCGATCCACCGCCATGGCTTGCCGCCGGAACGGCTCTTGATCTGCGGACCGCAGGAGGGAAGGGATGATACGAGGGTGGCGATATCCCGGCTTTCCGGATGCCCTTCGATATGGGTGGAAATCTCTGGGAATGTCACCGGCGCACCGTTGTCGCAGATAACGGATACGCGTTTGCCGGAGGACCAGATCGCGCCGCCGGCTGTCTTGAAGGCCTCAAGTGCCCGCAGGGTATTCACCGTTTCCAATACGGTCACGCAGGGTAGTACGACGGCATCGAAAACCAGCCCCGATGCCATAAGCTTCCCGTCTTCGATCGTCGCCCCTGCAAGATCGGCCTCGCTGACGAACATGAAATCACATCCCTGCGTCAGAAGATGCTCACACCATGCGCCGATATGCGTGGCATGGCCATGGCGCGGTCCCTGTGCAAAGGCTGTGTAGAGCGGGTAGAGAATGGCAATGGGTGTGTGGGGTTTGGCCGGTTCGATGAAAGCGGAAATCCGGGCCGTCTCGTCGGCGAAAAGGTCGTGATAACTCCACCAGGGCTCAAAATTGATGCCGGGAGCGAAATCGAACCTTGGATTGACGAACAATGCCGGTTCGCCGTCGCAGCCATCGGTCTGGTAAACGCCGTGCCAGATGAACTGCCGCATGCCCAGGCAATGAAGCCGGATTGCCTGGGCACGGGCTGTCTCCAGCGTCAGTTCCCATTGGCCGGCGGCACGCCGGGGCGTCCGTTCCGCGCTGGCATAGGTTTCGACCATGCAGCGGCTACGCCCGTTGGAACGCGCAACGGAATCGCCGAGCTTCGGCGCCAGCTGCGCGCTGAAATTGTTGGAATCCACGGCGGTTTCATGCCGGTAGGCATCGATCCCGAAGAAATCGACAGCTGGCGCCACGCGCGGATCGATGCTGGTAAAGCCGCCGTTCAGCGACCATGAAGCGATATGCGGGAGGATTTCGTGCCCGGTCAGTAAAATGCCGTGCACGTCGGACCATCTACGCAACGTGCCGAAAAAGGCTTCGTTCATCAAAGCCGAATATCCGGCATAAAATTGTGCCCGTAGCCGCAGCGTGTCGTGGCCGATATTCTGCAGCAGTGCCAGGAGAATTTTGGCAAAGGGTGCGCCTGTTTTTTGCACCGTTGTCTCCTGCAACGCCGATGCAAAAAGTAGGCTATTGCCCAGATCGCCAGAAATCTGGTCCCAGCGATAGAACCCCGCGGCAGGCTGATCGTAGAAAACGAAGCCGGCAGGGTCTAGCAACAGGCCCTCCAATGCCGTGAGCAGCGGATTGAGCCCGACGTCTATGAAGCGCTCAGCCGCTTCCGGCAGCAGATAGTTGATCAACCGGGATGTCGAGGACCGGGCGCTGATGAAGACGGTGAGTGCCTCACCCGCCTTGACGTGACCGTCGAAGGCGTAGCTGCAGGATACGGCATCTCTTGCTGTGATGTTGGTCTGCGCCGTCACATCGGATACCGCGTCCAGGTTTTCAATGCCGGAAAGAGGGTGAAGGACGGCGGCCTCCACTGTCCAGTCGCACCATTCGACCTTGCCTGCCTCATATTGCCACCTCAAAATATCCGGACCCATCGTCTCGACGAACGGCGGGTGGATGCCGGTGATCGAGCCTTCAGATGAGGATTTTGACGACCAGAACATGTGCCGCTCGCGCAGGGCATCGCAGCCATCAACTGTGCGCCCCCCGGCATGGCCGCTGATCCAGTTGTAATCGTCATAGATGCCCAGTTTCAGGCCGAGATCACCGGCAATGTGGGCGGCGAGGCGATAGGCGGCGAGATAGGCGGGCGAAAGATAGTTTTCGCGCGGCAGCGAGAGCCGCGCTTGGATGAGGATGGTTCCGATGCCTTTCGCCCGGAAGTCGGCCAGTTGTGCACGGCAGGTGGCCTCATCGGGAATGGAATGCCAGAACCAATAGGCTGAGGGACGAAAAGCCGCCGTCGGGTTTTCGAACAGCGCGCGGTTTGTGATTTGCGAATGGACGTGATCACACATTGCCGTCGAACTTCATGATCGAGCGTGCGGCAGAGACATCGGCGAGAATGGATAGCGCCAATGCGTTTCCATCACGGGCCGGTCCGAACATCCCAATCGGGGCCTTGATACGATCGATATCGTGATCAGCGTATCCGTGCTTTTGCAAGGTTTCGCGGCGCCTCTCATGCGTGCGCTTGCTGCCGAGGGCACCGATGCAGAAAGGGGCGACGGGGATGATCTCACGATTGGATCGCGTGTCCGACATGATGGAGCGGAGCGGACTGCCGCTGACGGAAATGCTCTCGCTCTCGAAGAGGGCACGTGCGGTGATGCCGGTCTCAAACTGCCCCACAATCGCTCCTTCAGTGGCTCGCCGCCGTTACGCGCTTCATGGCGCTCGTCGTGTCCGTCCATGCCGGCTTGTCCGATGCAAAACGCGCCCGGAGATAGGTTGCAAGGTCGTTGATCTGCCCTTCGTTCAACGTCTCGCTGAATGCGGGCATGGACATGACTTCCGGCGCATCGCGACCGGTGGTTTTGGCAAGGATCGCCGGTGCCTCGACACCGTTCAGGATCACCTGGAGAATGTTATCAGGCGTATCGGCATGCAGATTGCTGTTGAGCGCGAGCGACGGCAGGATCGTATTGCCGGTATGGCAGGTCGCGCACGCGCCGTTGAAGATCCGTTCGCCCTTCGGCGACAGAAGTGCAGCGGCGGCCTTGGTCGTCTCGCTTGCGGCAATAGCGTGTTGACTCTGGGTGGCCGCGACGGCGGGTTCTGTTCCACCATTCAGGCTTGCCAGATAGGTGGCCATGGCGCGGATGTCGCTGTCGGGAAGCGGTTGCATGACGTTGACCACCTGCGCCATCGGGCCGGCCGCGCTGCCATGGTCGCGCGAATGCCCGGTGCGCAGATAGTCGTAGAAGGCGTCTGCCGTCCAGCCGACGGGGCCCTTGGCAAAGGCGTTGAGCGCGGGCGCTTCCCAGCCATCGGCAAATCCCCCGGATAAACGGGCACTGCCGGTCTTTTCCGCACCCAGCACATTGCGCCGTGTGTGGCAGGCCGAACAGTGGCCGAGGGTTTCGACCAGATAGGCACCGCGGTTCCACTGCGCGTCGCGCGTCTCCACATAGCGGAACGGATCGGCCGTCAGGAACAGGGCGTTCCAGCCAGCCATCATCGCGCGAATATTATAGGGAAACTTGAGCTTGGTTTCCGGTGGTTTTTCGGCGGCAGGACTTTGCGTCATCATATAGGCATAGAGCGCCTGGAGGTCCGCATCCTCCGCCCCCGCAAACGATGTATAGGGATGGGCGGGATAGAGGTGATGGCCGTCGCGGCTCACGCCCTCGCGCATGGCGCGCTCGAAGGCGGGATAGGACCAGGCGCCGATGCCGTTTGTCGCATCGGGGGTGATGTTGGTGGCATAGACCGGGCCGAACGGTGTGTCGAAACGCCGTCCGCCAGCAAATGGGGTTCCGTCGGGGCCGGCATGGCAGACATTGCAGGCGCCGGCTGCAGCGGCCATGCGTCCACGTTCGATCGTCACGGCGCTATAGACATTGGCATCGGGTGTCGGGATCGTGCCGATCGCGGGGCGCCATGGCGAGGCCATCGTCACGATCCCCGAAAGGGCGGCGACGGCCCCCGCGGCGGACAGGCCGATCGTCCGCCAATTGCGTTTCCTTGAGGGTTCAGCGGGCGATGCCTCGTTCTTCCCGCCGTTCAGGGTGGCCCGCACCCGTTCCGGCGTCAACGGCAATTCACGGAACCGGATGCCGGTTGCGTCATAGACGGCATTGGCGATGGCCGAGGCGCTAGGCACGGATGCGGACTCGCCGACGCCCAGCGGCGGCTCGTCCTGCCGGGGGATCATCAGGACGTCGATATCGGGAACTTCGGGGAAGGTGATGAGCGAATAGCCGCCCCATTCCTTCGAGGTGACGGCTGTTGAGGAGAATTCCACCTTTTCCTTCAGCACCCGGCTGGTGGACTGGATGATGTTGCCGTGGATCTGGTGGCGGACGCCATCGGGATTGATCATCATCCCGGAATCCTGGGCGCAGGTCACTTTCGTGACCGCCACTTCGCCGGTCTTGGTGTTGACGGCGACATCCGCGACCCATGCAGCCCATGCCGCCGCTTTGCCGGGGAAGGGGCCGTGGATATAGACGGCATAGGCAAATCCGCGCCCGTAGAGAAGATCGCCTTCGCCGCCAAGCGTGCCCCATGTGGTGTGCGGTACCCAGTTTGCCCGCTCGGCCAGCGCCTTGACCAGATCGATCGCGCGTGGATCCTGCAGATAGCGTAACCGGTATTCGATCGGATCGACACCCGCAGCGGCAGCCAGTTCGTCCACATAGCATTCATGGGCAAAGGTGTTGGGCATGGCCGAAACACCGCGAAACCAGGAAGCGCGAGCGATTGGCGGCATATCGTGCACGGTGACGCGAAGATTGCCATAGGCATAGGGCGGGATCGCGGTGCGGTCGCCCATCTGCACCACATCCGAGACCGGCGGCACCTTGCCGGTGAGAATCAGCGGCAGGGTCGGGGCGAGGTTTGAGGGATAGCGTGTTTCGAAATCATAGGCGGAAGGGCCGCCCTCCAGATCGAGGCCGCCGCGCACGTCCATAATCTGTGCCGCGCCCTTGGGCTCCCAGGCATGTTCCTGCTCGCGGCTCAATTGCACTCTGACCGGCGCATTGACTGCGCGCGACAGGAGGGCTGCATCGGCGGTCACGTCATCAGCACAGTTTCGGCCGTAGCATCCGGCTGCTTCAAGCCGTTCGACAAGGATCAAGTCTTCGGGCATATCCATAAGCAAGGCGAGATCGCGCCGCATGGGGAAGGGGTTCTGCGTCCCGGACCAGACGGTCAGGCCATCGTCACGATAGTCTGCCACGGCGCAGGACGGCCCGATCGATCCGTGCATCTGGTAGGGCCAGACATAGGTTCGGTTCATCGGCTGGGCGCTGCCTGCGAGCGCCATCTCGACATTGCCGCGATCGGCAAGCTTGCGCGGGGTCGCGGGATTGGCGCGTAGCGCGGCTTCCGGTGCGTTGAGGTCGGGGCGTTCCTGCGCTGCGCGCCAGACCACCTTGAGGATCTTTGCCGCCTTGATGGCGATTTCCTCGCGCGTGGCGACGACACCGACAAAGTCACCGATGGCGACAACGCCAACCAGGCCCTCGATACCGGCGACTGATGTCTCATCGATGGAGATCAGGCTGTTGCCGACATGCTCGCCATGATCAAAGCCGGCATAGGGCGGACGGATGACGCGGCCGTGCAGCATGCCGGGCACGCGTACGTCGTGCACATAGGTCCAGCGGCCAGTCGCCTTTGCGGGAATATCGACGCGCGGACGCGAGGAGCCGACAATCGTATAGGCAGATGCCGGTTTAAGTTCGGCGCCGGTGTCGATCGACAGGCGCACATGCGCGCCGGCGACGAGATCGGCAAAGCTCAGGCTCCAGTTTTCACCGGAACCGGCGCGAATGGTCCCGTCTTCCAGGATGAGCTTTTCAAGCGGTATGCCGGTCCGCATAGATGCTTTGGCAAGCAGGTGACGGCGTGCGGTCGCTGCCGCATATCGCAGGGGAACGGCAG
Source organism: Pararhizobium polonicum (assembly GCF_001687365.1). Classification (GTDB taxonomy): domain Bacteria; phylum Pseudomonadota; class Alphaproteobacteria; order Rhizobiales; family Rhizobiaceae; genus Pararhizobium; species Pararhizobium polonicum. Next base: position 179,414 of record NZ_LGLV01000014.1, on the reverse strand, counting down.
TAATCTGGATGGTTTCGCTGGCAATGGTCGCGCCCTGATTGGGGGCGGCCGAGGTTGCCCCGAGCACCATGTCGACCTGCTCGAACGGGACATGAAGCTCTTCTGCAACGATCTGCGCCAACGACGTCCGGATGCCGGTTCCCAGATCGACATGACCATTGAACGCAATGACGCGGCCATCCGTGCCGATAGCGATGAAGAGTTCGGCCGTGTCGCCCTGTTCGGCATCGGAAACGATCAGCAGCGTATCGGCGGCGGCCATATAGGCCGATTTGGGTGTTTCGCGGTGCAGGGTCATGGCGAAACCTCCGTCGTGCCGTCTGTTCGTGTCGTGTGTGGCTGTTCCGCCTTGGCATAGGCAACGGCACGCCGCGCGGCGGCCAGTATTTCAAGATGCGTGCCGCACCGGCAAAGATGGTGCCGCAGAGCCTCGCGAATATCGCTCTCGTCAGGATCGGCATTGCGCTTGAGCAGTCCGACCGTAGCGATGATCATGCCATTGAGGCAATAGCCGCATTGCGCCGCCGCTTCTTCGATAAAGGCCCGCTGAACCGGGTGCAGATGTCCGCCCGCTGCAAGCCCTTCAAGCGTGGTTACACGCCGTGTCCCAATTGCGCCGAGCGGCACCGTACAGGAGCGCACCGGACGGTCGTCAACCAGAACAGCGCATGCGCCACATTCGCCCAGGCCACAGCCATATTTCGGGCCGTTCAGGGAAAGGTCATTGCGCAGAATATAGAGGAGGGGTGTTTCCGGCTTTGCGTCAACGTGCCAGAGGGCGTCGTTTACATTCAGTGAAACGGAAACGGGTCGCGTCAAGGCCGCCGCTCCAGCGCCGCACAGGCGGTCAAGCCCAAGCCTTCTGCTACCGGACGGATCGCTATGCGGCTGGCCCCGTCGCGGTGCCTGTTCCTCATAACGACGCGACTGTCACCGACATCACGCATCTGCTGCCCCTTATTTTTATATAAAAAGCGTATACGCTTCATGTGATGGGCTGGCAAGCCAAATTTTACCGTTGCAAACGGCGAGAAACCCGGTAGGCTTTGATTTAGTAATCGCAAAAGCTGACAAAACTGATGCTGAGCGCTTGCCATTTAAAGCGTATACGCTAGAAATTATGCCGATCATCCAATTCTGAGAACAACACGTCGAAAGACGGATAGAGGGGTCGCCATGTCCAGGGAAAATGAAAAGATCGCGATTGTCGGCGCGGGCCTCGGCGGCGCCGTTGCTGGTGCTTTGCTTCAGCATGCCGGCTTCGACGTCAATGTCTACGAGCAGGCGCCCAGCTTCTCCCGCCTCGGTGCCGGTATTCATATGGGCCCGAATGTCCTGAAGATTTTCGAGCGCATCGGCGTCGACAGGCAGGTCATCGATATCAGCAGCACACCGACCCACTGGTTCAGCCGCGACGGCATGACCGGTGACTATCGCTCGCGCATTCCGCTTGAGGGATATGGCGCAACCTATTGCACGGTTCATCGCGGAGATCTGCAGGCGATCCAGTGTGACGCGCTTCAGCCCGGCACTCTGCATTTTGGCAAGAAGCTGGCGCGCGTCGATGATAACGGCACGGATGTCCTGATTGAATTCGAAGATGGAACATCGGTTCGCGCCGATATCGTCATTGGTGCCGACGGTATCAATTCGAGGGTACGCGAGACGCTTCTTGGCGAAGAAAAGCCGAACTACAGCGGCTGGGTGGGACACCGCGCGCTGATTTCCTCCGACAAGCTGAAGAAATTCGATCTGACCTTTGAAGATTGCGTCAAATGGTGGGGTCCTGACCGTCACATGATGGTCTACTATACAACGGCACGGCGCGACGAATATTATTATGTCACGGGCGTCCCGCATCCGGCCTGGGAGTTCGACTCCGCATTTGTCGACAGCAGCCGTGAGGAGATGGCGGCAGCCTTCGACGGATATCACCCAATCATTCAGGCGCTGATCGATAGCACCGATACGGTGACCAAGTGGCCGCTGTTCAATCGCAATCCTTTGCCTTTGTGGAGCAAGGGCCGCCTGGTCCTGCTCGGCGACGCCTGCCACCCGATGAAGCCGCATATGGCGCAAGGGGCGGCCATGGCCATCGAAGACGCGGCCATGCTGACGCGCTGCCTTCAGGAAACGGGCATCAGTGATTTCAACACGGCCTTCAAGCTTTATGAGGCCAACCGTCGCGATCGGGCGACGCGTGTGCAGACCGTTTCCAATGCCAATACCTTCCTGCTGAACCAGGAAGATCCTTCCTGGGTCTATGGCTACGACATCTATGCCGAGCCGCTGAAGAGCGAGAACGCGGCATGAGCGGGCCGGCGCCGTACGGCGCGAATGTTTTCGCCAACGGTATTCGCCAGCACTACCTGCGCTATGGCGGCAAAGGCCCTGCCGTTATCCTGATCCCGGGCATTACGAGCCCGGCAATCACCTGGGGCTTCGTCGCAGAGCGGCTTGCCGAACGATATGATGTCTATGTGCTTGACGTGCGCGGACGTGGCCTGTCCGCGACCGGCCCGGATCTAGACTATGGTCTTGACGCCATGGCAGCCGATGTCGTCGGCTTTGCGTCGGCACTCGGGCTTTCCGGGCCGGCGCTGCTCGGTCATTCGATGGGCGCGCGCATAGCCATCCGTGCGGCGGTTTGCGCTCCGACGGTCTTTTCGCGCCTGGCGCTGATCGATCCGCCGGTTTCCGGACCCGGCCGCCGGGCCTATCCGAGCAAGCTGCCATGGTATGTCGATAGCATCCGGCTTGCCATGAAGGGTATCGATGCGCAGGGTATGAAGGCATTCTGCCCGACTTGGACCGATGAACAGCTCTCTTTGCGGGCCGAATGGCTGCACACGTGCTATGAGCCGGCGATCGTCACTGCGTTCGAGGATTTCCACAAGGACGACATCTTTCCGGATCTGCCGAAGCTTCAGCAACCCGCCCTGTTGATGGTGGCAGGCCGCGGCGGTGTGATCGAGCAGGTGGACGAAGACGAAGCACTCTCGCGCTATCCAGCATTGGAGATCGTCCGGGTGCCGAACGCCGGGCACATGATCCCCTGGGATGATTTTGACGGGTTCTTTGCAGCCCTTGGAGATTTTCTCTCCCGCTGACCGGCAGCGGCGGATCGCTCGTTCCGCCGCTGTTTCTTTTTGCCATTGTTCGTGAAGCAGAGGATGTCATCCCGTGCAAAAATACTACCGTATCGGTCAGATCGTACCCAGTTCCAACACCACCATGGAAACCGAAATCCCGGCCATGCTGACGGCGCGGCAGTCCATCCGCCCGGAACGCTTTACCTTCCATTCCAGCCGCATGCGCATGAAGAAGGTCGTCAAGGAAGAACTGGCGGCCATGGATGCGGAATCCGACCGTTGCGCGGTCGAACTGTCCGACGCCCGCGTCGATGTCCTGGGCTACGCCTGCCTCGTAGCGATCATGGCGATGGGGCTTGGATATCATCGCCAGTCCGAAAAGCGCTTGACCGGTCGCACAATCGACGAAGGCACGAATATTCCGGTCGTCACCAGCGCCGGCGCCCTGATCGAAGGGCTGAAGGTCATGAAGGCGAAGAAGATCGCCGTCGTGGCCCCCTATATGAAGCCGCTCACCGAACTCGTTGTCGATTACATCCGCGAAGAAGGTTTCGAGGTTGTGGATTGGCGTGCTCTGGAAATTCCGGACAATCTCGATGTCGCGCGCCACGATCCCGATAACCTGCCGGCCATCGTACAGACGCTCGATCTCACCGATGTCGATGTGATCGTGCTCTCGGCCTGTGTGCAGATGCCGTCTTTGCCGGTGATTGCCAAGGTTGAGGCCATGACCGGCAAGCCGGTTCTGACGGCCGCAGTCGCCACGACTTACTGCATGCTGAAATCGCTCGGTCTGGAAGCGGTCGTGCCGGGTGCCGGCGCGCTTCTGTCCGGTGCCTATTAGGGAGGCCATCGTGCAAAGCGCCGAAACGAACTATCAGGGTGTGTGGGGCAACCGGATCGGGTTTGGCCAGCGTCCGGCTCTTCTCGTTATCGACTTCCTGAAAGCCTATACGATCGAGGGCGCGCCTCTTTATGCAACCGGCGTGGTCGATGCGGTCGCGCAGGCGCCCGAATTGATCCGCGCGGCACGCGACGCCGGCATTCCCGTCATCCATACCCGCATTCTCTACCTGGCGGAAAACTGCGCCGATGGCGGCATGTGGGTAAAGAAATCGCCCGTCATGAAGGCGATGGTCGAGGGCAACGTGCTTGCCGAGTTCTGCGACGAGGTGCAGCCCGAACAGGGGGAGCTTGTCATCGTCAAACAATATGCCAGCGCTTTCTTCGGCACCAGCCTGGCGTCGCATCTGCACGCGCAGGGCATCGACACGGTTATCATGGCGGGCTGCTCGACCAGCGGCTGCATCAGGGCAAGTGCCGTCGATGCGGTTCAATATGGGTTCAGGCCCATCGTCGTGCGTGACTGCGTCGGCGACCGGCATCCCGACCCGCACAATGCCAACCTCTTCGATATCGACAGCAAATATGGCGATGTCGTCCTGAAGGAAGAAGCGATTGCCGAAATCGCCAAGGTCAAGTTCGGCTGTCCGTCACGGGACGAAACACCCACGCCTTGAATCAATATAAGGGAACAAGCATGGATCACTTCAGCTTCACGGAAATCTGCCTGCATCAGTTGAAGATGTCGGGCGTCCACGAGGGCGAAAAACTTATCGTCCTGACCCAGGGCAACGAGCGCCTCGATTACGCCGACGCCTTCATGGCGGCGGGCATGCGCCTTGGCGCCAAGATGTATCACATGCGTTTGCCGCCGGTGCCGCCGGCCGGTGCATGGGCAGTCGGCCAGACAGGCCTTGCAGCCATGCCGGAAGCGGTCGAGGCCCTGAAGGCGGCCGATATGTTGATCGATTGCATCTTTCTGCTCTTCAGCCCGGAACAGATGGCGATCCAGGCGTCCGGCACGCGTATTCTGACCGCAGTGGAACCGCCGGAGCTTCTCGCCCGCATGCTGCCGACAAAGGAACTGCGCGAGCGCGTCGAATTTGCCGGCGATCTGCTCTCCAAGGCGAAGGTGATGCGAATTACCTCGGCGCATGGCACCGACGTGACCTACAAGCTCAACACCTATCCCGCCATTACGGAATATGCGTGCACCGACGAGCCGGGCCGCTGGGACCACTGGCCGTCTGGCTTCGTGTTCACCGGTGGTGACGACAACGGTGTTGACGGTACGATCGTCGTTGCTCCCGGTGATATCCTGCTGCCGCAGAATATCTACGTGCGCGACCCGATCATCTATACGATCGAAAACGGTTGGATCACCGACATTCGCGGCGGCCTCGACGCTGAGCTGGTCAAATCCTACATGGCCGGTTTCAACGATCCGCGCGGCATGGGTATGAGTCATGTCGGCTGGGGCCTTAATCAGAACGCCAAATGGCATCGCATGGTGCCTGGTGAATTCCCGGGCGGCATGGGCATGGAGGCCCGCTCATTCTATGGCAACGTGATGTTCTCGACTGGCCCCAACAACGAGTTGGGCGGACCGAACGACACGGCTTGCCATCTGGACATACCGATGCGCAATTGCTCGCTGTTCCTGGACGACGAGCCGATGGTTCTGGATGGTGACATCGCTGTCAAGGACATGCAGTACAAGTTCGACTGATTCTTCGGCTTCCGGCCGAATTGTAATCGAAGAGACGGAGTTATTTCCGGAGTCCTGGCCGCCGTGAGTGGCGGCCAGGACACGGCAAACCCGTGCGTTCACTGTCGAGAGCTAAAAGGTGGCAAAGACCACCGCTCTTGAACCACAGCGACCGGCATGATTTAAAAAAAGAGGGGTACCATGCAGTCACCAATTACAGTTGAAGACGGCCTCAGAATGGCTGATGTCGGCGCTTTCCAAAAGCGTCTGTTCGTCATTTTTGGCCTGGTCTGGGCTGCGGACGCAATGCAGGTTCTGGCGATAGGGTTCAGCGCTCCGTCGATTGCCGTCAGCTTCGGCATTACCGTTCCGCAGGCGCTGCAGACCGGCACTTTGTTTTTTCTCGGAATGCTCATCGGTGCCTTCGTTTTCGGGCGGCTGGCAGACAGGATCGGCCGAAGGCCTGTGCTGTTCATCGCCATCATTCTCGATGCGATCTGCGGGGTTGCCTCGGCTTTCGCCCCGGATCTTCAATGGCTGCTCCTGGCGCGGTTCCTGACGGGCCTTGGCGTTGGCGGCACGCTTCCGGTCGATTACGCGATGATGGCCGAATTCCTTCCCTCGGACCGGCGCGGCCGCTGGCTGGTTCTGCTCGAAGGCTTCTGGGCTGTCGGCACCGTCGCTTTGGCTCTGCTCGCGCTCGGCGCCGGAACACAAGGGGGGGAGGTCTGGAGGACGATTTTCTTCGTGACAGGTCTTCCTGCTCTGATCGGCGTCGTTCTGCGCTTCTACGTTCCTGAATCACCCCTTTACCTCAGTCAACAGGGACGCTCGGAACAGGCACGGCAAGTCCTGCAGACGGTCGCAAAGGCGAATGGCACGAATGTTGAAATTCCGCCACTCGTGCAGCAGAAGCCGCAACGCAAGTCGATATCAGCGCTTTTTTCCGGCGACCTGCGCCGCCGGACGATTTTCCTGATGCTCGCATGGATGCTGATTTCGGTCTCCTATTACGGCGTGTTCGTCTATCTGCCGGTCAAGCTTGCCGCCGATGGTTTCGGTTTCGTTCGCGGCCAGGTGTTTCTCGTCATTCTGGCCATCGCCCAACTGCCGGGCTATGCGCTTGCTGCCTATGGCGTCGAGAAATGGGGGAGGAAGCCCACATTGATCGGCTTCCTTCTGCTCAGCGCCATCGGAACGCTTGCCTACGGGCTGGGGCAGACGGCAGAGATCATCGTGGCCGCGACGCTGCTGCTGAGCTTTGCACTTCTGGGCACATGGGGTGCGATCTATGCCTTCACGCCCGAGATTTACCCGACGACGCTTCGAGCGAGCGGCATGGGCATGGCCGGGTCGGTCGCCCGTTTCGGCGGTCTCCTGGCACCCTCTATCGTGGCGCCTTTGATGACCTCGAACTTCGGCCTTGCCTTGGGGGCGATTTCCGGCCTGCTGGTTGTCGCTGCCGTCAGCGTCTGGCTGATCAACGTGGAATCGAAGGATCGTGTCCTCGAGTAAATCACCTTCAGTCTCGCGGCACGTCAACAGTACGCTACGAGACCCTGCCATCACCCACAACCGCTCGTGTCAGCCCGGTCATGACGATCGACCCGCTTGCGATTTGCAGCATTTTGGAAGAAGACAGATCTGAAATGGGAGCGAGCGTGACAACAATGACTGGCGGCGATGACAGGAAGGACTTGGGCCGGCGGGACCCTTATCTGGTCACCGAGCAGGTGGGCCATCTGCTGCGCAAAGCCTATCAGCGGCATCTTGCCATCTTCCAAAGCAATGCGAGCGACCCCGACCTGACATCCGTGCAATTCGTGACGCTCTGTGCCCTGCACGACCTTGGCCCCAGCTCGCAGGTCGAACTCGTCAAGGCCACCTCGGTCGATCAGGCAACGATCCGCGGCATCGTCGAAAGACTGAAGGCGCGGGGCCTGATCGATCTTTCCAGAGATGAGGCCGACGGCCGCAAGGTGGTGATTTCGCTTCTGCCAAAGGGCGAAGCGGTGCTTGAGCAGATGTATCCGCAAGGCCATCTCATCAGTGAAAAGACCATGCGCCGTCTCAACCCGGCCGAACGGGTGGCGCTGCTGTACCTTCTGCGCAAGATCGCGGAAGAGGATGAACAGGACAGTTGAAAGCCAGGGCACCATACCAGAACCGACCGGAGTGTTTCCGATAGAGATCGATCCGCAATAGCAGCCGGTTGGTGCACATAGGCTTGCTCGACGATAAGGCATCCGTCGCGATCGTCCCCCTGGCTGCCGGCTTCTCCGCCCGATGTACGCAAAGCCGAGGGTGTGCTTGTCATGCTCGCGGACATGCCATCGCTGTCTGGTCTAAATTGAGTGGACACGGTGCAGGGTGTTGATTCTACTCGTATTCGAACGTTTGGCGATGATCCCGGACACGACAGAGGAGCAACTCCGTGCAGCACCACAAGAGCGTCCTTTATGATCTCTCGAAGAGTGTTCCATGAGCTGTCTTTGCTAGGCGAGTGGACGAGCACGGGGCCGACAAACATATCCGGCGGTTGTCGACGAAGACCCAGCTGACCGCCCTCCTGTACGGACAATTGGCAAAGGCCGTGAGTTTGCGCGAGATCGCTGGCGGCCTGGAAAGCCATGCGGCCAGTCTTCGTCAGCTTGGCCCAGCCAGCCCCGCGCTCGACACATGCCAACCATCGTCGATTTCATAGAAGGTCAGCTCCCGGACAAGATTTCATGACGTGGTTGGGGCGAAGATGCGCGACCCAGGCTTCCACTTGGCCAACGCTTGAAAAGTGCACTTGCATTGACGCCGCCAAAGCCGAAGCCGTTCGATATGGCGTATTCAGTGTCTACGTGCCGAGCGTTATGCGCGACGAAATCGATACCGGCGGCTTCCGGATCCGGAGTATTCAGGTTCAAGGTTGGTGGTGCGATCTGGTTTCTGAGCGCCATGATCGTGAAGATGGCTTCCAGCCCCCCGGCGGCGCCGAGGAGGTGTCCTGTCGCTGATTTCGTCCCGCTGACGGCGACGGTCTTTTCGGAACCGAAAACACTTTTGATAGCCCTGATTTCCCCCAGATCCCCGACCTGTGTCGATGTGGCGTGCGCGTTCAGATGACCGATCTCACGCGGCGCAATCCCAGCCTGTGCGATGGCGATCTCCATGGCTCGGCGCGCGCCATTTCCGTCTTCCGGGCCGGAGGTGATGTGATGGGCGTCGGCTGTCGTGCCGTATCCGACGAGTTCGGCAAGGGGCGTGGCGCCGCGGGCAAGCGCATGGCTCAGGGATTCAATCACCAGGATTCCGGCTCCCTCTCCCATGATGAAGCCGTCACGCCTCGCATCGAACGGCCGCGATGCCTCGCCCGGTGTTTCGTTGAAGCCGGTCGAAAGAGATCGGGCCGCTGCGAAGCCTCCAAGGCTGACGATGTTCAGGCAGGCTTCGGTTCCGCCGCACACGGCAATGTCTGCTTCGTTTGCCCGGATCAGTCTGGCGGCATCGCCGATCGCCTGAACGCCGGCAGCGCACGCCGTGACTGGTGCGCCAAGCGGACCTTTGAAGCCATGGCGGATCGAGACTTGTCCGGCTGCGAGATTGACGAGAAACGACGGTATGGTGAAAGGCGAAAGACGACGGACACCCCGTTGATCGACGGTGCGAACCGCCTCGGTGATCGCCGGAAAGCCCCCGACACCCGAAGCGATGATCGTTGCTGTTCGCAGCCGGTCATCATTCGAAACCGGCCTCCACTTCGCCTGTGCGAGCGCTTCTTCCGCAGCCGCCAGTGCGAAGATGATGAACCGGTCGACCTTGCGTTGGTCCTTCGGAGCCAGAACCGTGTCCGGATCGAAGCCACCTTCAGGGTCTTCGGCTGATGAGGGGACCACTCCGCCTATTTTCGAGGGGAGGTCTCCAACGACATCGTCTGCCAGCCGGCGAATGCCGCTTTGACCCGCAAGGAGGCGCGACCAGGAGATACCGGCATTCGCACCAAGGGGGCTGACAGCTCCCATTCCTGTTACAACGATACGACGCATCTGTTTTCCACCTGTCTTCTCATTAAAAATAGGCATGCCTGGAGCGTGCCGGCCGGCGATACGACCAGTGCCCATTGTCAAAACATGAAGTTTGCACGAGGGTTCAAACGGCGCCGCTGCCCGCACATTCGGGCGGCAGCTCAGCTCGGGCCCTCATCCGCACCGGGTCATCGAACCCGGCGGTAGCCTTCAGGCGATACTATCACCGCGCGCAATGCGCCTGACTTCGCCGGCAGCTGCATCGAGGATGCCCTGCGACAAACGCTCGTCGTCCATAATGCGCGAGAGTGTGACGGCACCCACCATAAGGGAGAGTATCGCCATCGCCTTGCCGCTAGGATTGGAGCTCTTGGCATCAGTCATCAGTTCATCCAGAACCTCGAAGTGGGCTCGGATCCCGTCCTCAAAGGGGCGCTTCACCTCGGCACTCTGCCGCGTGGCATCAGATCCTAGCGCGACTATAGGGCAACCCTCTGCCTTTTCTCCCCTATGGTCCGTTGAGAGATAGAACTTTATCACCGCTTCGAGGGGATCAGAGTCGTCTGCCGCTGCCGCCGACCATCGGCGTGTAGCGCTTTCCATTGCGCGCCTTGATGCCTGGACAGCAAGATCGTCCTTGGACGAGAACTGCTTGTAGAACCCGCCTTGTGTAAGGCCCGCCCCCTTCATCAGATCCTTGAGGCCAATACCATCGAAGCCGTGCTCTCGAAACAGACGACTGGCGACGTTGATCACCGTTTCCCGATTTTCCTCGGCCTGTGCGCGGCTCACTCTCATATCGATCTCCGATTAGATTTCATTTGACATCTATATCTCAAATAGAGTTAGATCGCAATCTAAATCATCCAGGTCGCTGGTCAAGAAGAGAACTTAAAATGAAACGCAAACATGTCCTGACTTTCGTGGGTCTCGTGGCAGCGGCGGGTGCCGCTGCCTTCTTGCTTGTTTTCGAAACGCCAAAACGGGAAGCCGAGGCTGCAGACCCAAGGACTGCTTCACCACTGGTGAAGGTGGCAGAGGCGACAAGGACCGAAACGGCGGAACGGTCGTTTACCGGCACTGTTGCTTCGCGGGTACAGAGCAACCTCGGCTTTCGGGTTCCGGGCAAGATCGTTCAGCGGATGGTGGACGCCGGCCAGCAGGTCAAGCAAGGCCAGGCCCTGATGCGGATCGATGAGACCGATCTCCAGCTTGCGCTGACAGCCAAGCGCAACACGGTTACCGCGGCGCGTGCTGTCCTGATCCAGGCACAGGCAGACGAGAAACGTTATGCCGCACTGGTCAAAAATGGATTGGCTGCCACTCCGCAGCGTTATGAACAAGCTAAGGCGGCCCTCGATACGGCCTCGGCACAGCTTGCCGCGGCTGAAGCGGACGCCGAGGTTGCGGAAAACGCCTCCTCCTATAGCGTTCTTCTTGCAGACTCGGATGGAACGGTCGTCGATACGCTCGGAGATCCGGGACAGGTGGTTGCTGCTGGCCAGACTGTTGTTCAACTGGCAAAGGCAGGGCCTCGTGAAGCGGTCATCTGGCTGCCTGAGACGCTGCGACCTGAAGTCGGATCCGAAGCACAGGCCAGTGTCTACGGAAGAGATGGGCTCAGTGGGAATGCAACGCTGAGACAGATCTCCGATTCTGCCGACTCGCAAACCCGGACCTACGAGGCGCGTTATGTTCTCGGAGGCGCAGCTGCCTCCGCCCCGCTCGGCTCAACGGTGACGATCAAAATTCTGGACGCGAACCGGCAGTCAGAGGTCGCCGTACCAGTCGGTGCCATCCTGGACGATGGCAGCCGGACAGGTGTGTGGGTCATCGACAGAGCATCCTCGGCCATCAAGTTTACACCGATTGCCGTAAAGCGGATCGGCGAGGAAACAGCCACCATTACCGGAATCGAGGTTGGTCAGCAGGTTGTCGCCCTCGGCGCGCATCTCCTTGAGGATGGCGATGTCGTCAGGACTGGCGTGCAGCAAGAGGTGGCAAAATAATGAACTTCAATCTTTCCGCCATCGCGGTCCGCGAACGCGCCGTTACCTTGTTCTTCATTGTCCTGCTGGCCGCTGCCGGGGTCTACGCCTTCGTCAAACTAGGCCGCGCCGAGGATCCCTCCTTCACCATCAAGACCATGACGGTCACGTCGGTCTGGCCAGGCGCCACTGCTCGTGAAATGCAGGATCTTGTCGCCGAGCCTCTTGAGAAGCGCATCCAGGAACTCTCCTGGTATGATCGTGTCGAGACGACAACGCGGCCTGGCTACGCATTCCTCACAGTCACCCTCAAGGACAGTACGCCAGCGTCGGCCGTCGAAGAGGAATTCTACCAAGCACGCAAGAAGCTCGGCGACGAAGCCGGAAATCTTCCCCCAGGCGTGATTGGTCCGTTTGTCAACGACGAGTATTCCGATGTGAGCTTCGGCCTCTATGCATTGAAGGCAAAAGGGATGCCGATGCGCGACCTCGTGCGGCAGGCGGAGGTTATCCGTCAGGATCTCCTGCATGTTCCCGGCGTCAAGAAAATCAACATCCTGGGGGAGCGCCCCGAACAGATCTTCGTCGAATTTTCCTATGCCAAGCTGGCGACACTTGGGATATCGGCGCAGGATATTGCCGCAGCCTTGCAGAGACAGAACACGGTGACACCCGCGGGCTCGATCGACACGCGCGGGCCGCAGGTTTTCATCCGTTTCGACGGAGCCTATAACAGTGTGCAGGCCATTGCCGACACGCCGATCGTAGCAGGTGGACGGACGCTGAAACTCTCCGATCTGGCGGATGTACGACGAGGCTATGAGGATCCCGCGACCTATATCATCCGCCATGAGGGCGAGCCTACGATCATGCTGGGCGCGGTCATGCAGGCGGGCTGGAACGGTCTTGAACTCGGCAAAGCGCTTGAAGCACGGTCCGCCACGATCGCGCAAACACTGCCGCTGGGTATGTCGCTGACCAAAGTCAGCGACCAGGCCGTCAACATCGACGAGGCTGTCGGCGAATTCATGCTCAAGTTCGCCATGGCGCTTGGCGTCGTGCTGTTCGTGAGTCTTGTCGCACTCGGCTGGCGTGTCGGCATTGTTGTCGCGCTCGCAGTTCCGCTGACGCTCGCTGTCGTCTTTCTTATCATGCTGGAAACCGGCCGGTTCTTCGACCGCATCACGCTCGGCGCCTTGATCCTTGCGCTTGGCCTTCTCGTGGATGACGCCATCATCGCCATCGAGGTGATGGTGGTGAAGATGGAAGAGGGCATGGACCGCATCAAGGCGGCTGCTTATGCCTGGAGCCACACGGCGGCGCCGATGCTGTCTGGCACACTCGTCACCTTCATCGGACTGATGCCCGTTGGTTTCGCCAAGTCGACTGCCGGTGAATATGCCGGCAACATCTTCTGGGTCGTGGGTTTCGCCCTGATCGTTTCCTGGATCGTCGCGGTGACTTTTACACCTTATCTTGGCGTTAAAATGCTGCCTGACATCAAACCGGTCGAGGGTGGACACCACGCCATCTATGATACGCCGAACTACCGCCGCCTGCGCTCGCTCATCGAGTTTGCGGTTCGCCATAAATTCATGACCTGTGCCGTGGTCGGCATCACTATGGCTGTTTCGGTCGTCGGGATGGGTGGCGTAAAGCAGCAGTTCTTCCCGACATCGGATCGTCCGGAGGTGCTGGTCGAAGTTCGCATGCCTGAGGGTACGAGCATCGAATCAACGACGGCAGCAGTGGAGAAAGTCGAAGGCTGGCTGCAGACCCAGCCGGAAACGAAAATCGTCACCAGCTATATAGGGCAGGGCGCGCCCCGGTTCTTCTTTGCCATGGCACCCGAACTGCCCGACCCCGCCTTCGCCAAGGTGGTCGTGCTCACGCCTGATGCCCATGCACGAGAAGAATTGAAGCACCGCCTTCGTGCCGCCATATCGGACGGCCTTGTTCCCGAGGCATCCGTGCGTGTGACCCAGCTTGTATTTGGTCCCTACACGCCATTTCCGGTCGAATTCCGGATCATGGGGCCTGATCAGGATGAACTCTACAAGATTTCCGAGCAAGCTCTGGCGATCATGAAGGGTGTTCCCGATGTCCGGCAGGCCAACCGCGATTGGGGCAACCGCACCCCGGTGCTGCGCTTTGTTCCCGATCAGGAAAGACTCAATCTGATTGGTCTTTCACCTTCGGAGGCAGCCCAGCAGATGCAGTTGCTGCTCAGCGGCATCCCTGTCACGCAGGTGCGTGACAACATCCGCAACGTGCCCGTTGTTGCACGCAGCGCTGGCGAAAACCGCCTCGATCCATCGCGGCTTGCCGACTTCTCGCTGATGAGCAGGGATGGTCATCAGGTTCCGCTGGATCAGATCGGACATTCCGAAATTCGCTTCGAGGAACCGATCCTGAAACGGCGCGACCGGATGCCGGTGATCACGATACGCTCTGACATCAACGAGGCGACGCAACCTCCTGAGGTTTCGCAACAGGTCATGAAAGCGCTTCAGCCGCTGATCGCGTCGCTCCCCGTCGGATACCGCATCGAGATGGGCGGCAACATCGAGGAATCCCTGAAAGCCAATGTTGCACTGGCCCAGGTTTTCCCGCTGATGATCGCGGCCATGTTGATCGTCATCATCCTGCAGGTGCGCAGCCTGTCGACAATGACAATGGTGATGCTGACCGCACCCCTTGGCCTTGCGGGTGTGGTTCCGACCTTGCTCCTGTTCAATCAGCCGTTCGGCTTCAACGCCATTCTCGGGTTGATAGGATTGGCCGGCATCCTCATGCGCAACACGCTGATCCTGACGGAGCAGATCAAGGAAAACCAGGCGGCCGGTCTGGATGACTATCACGCTGTCGTTGAAGCGACTGTGCAGCGGACACGCCCTGTCATCTTGACCGCACTTGCAGCCATCCTGGCCTTCATACCTTTGACCCATTCGGTGTTCTGGGGGTCGATGGCTTACACACTGATTGGTGGAACGGCGGCAGGCACCGTAATGATCCTGCTCTTCCTTCCGGCGCTGTATGCTGTGTGGTTCAGGATCACGCCCACCAGAGAAGACAACCACGGAGAAACGATTGAAGAACTGGAGCCACCGATGACAATGGCCGCCGAGTAGGACGAACATCAGTTGGTTAAAAACTCCACGCTGGGGACGTCATGAGCGGCCGTACCCCTACAGAGATCGACATTGACCTCTCGCGGGAGCGCATTCTGGATGTGGCGGAAGAGCACTTTCGCCGCATCGGTTACCAAAAGACGTCGGTGGCCGACATTGCATCCTGCCTCGGAATGAGCAGCGCCAATATCTATCGTTTTTTTCCCTCACGGGCGGCAATCAACAAGTCGATCTGTGGCCGTTTCTTCGCGGAAACGGCTCAGTTGGCAGAATCGATCGCACGGATGAAAGCGCCGGCCCATGAGAAGCTCGCAGATCTTTTTAAGATCCTCCATCAGAAAAGGAAAACGACCTTCATCAAGGAGAAGCCGGTCCACGATCTGATCGTTGCCGCAACAGAGAAGAATTGGGCGATCATCAGAGCCCATGGTGACCAGATCGTGGTGATCATCGAGACGATCGTAAGGGAGGGCATTGAAGCGGGGGAGTTTGAGTTTGAAGACGCCGCGCAAGCCGCCCGAAGTGTGATGAACGCCTTCACGCCATTCTACCATCCCGTCCTCGTTGAACAGCGAGTCCGAAATGGTGAAGACACCGAAACAGGTCTGCGTGACCAGATCCACTTCTTTCTGAGAGCTCTGGGTAGGACCTGAGCCTAGCAGCACAGAGAGGTGTTCAAAAGAGCTGCCACTGTTCTAACCACTGGCCAATAAATCCTCTTGACTCTCAAAATGGGATACCTATTTAGATGAGTAATAACTCACTCAATTGAGCTCGGTCATATGGCGCGCCCTCTAAGCGAAGAAAAACGGCAAGCCTTGCTTGAGGCGGCATGCGATTTTGTGGCCCGCCTGGGAACTGAGGCGTCGACCGCGAAAATTGCAAAGGCTGCGGGCGTCTCGGAGGGAACGCTGTTCACATATTTTCCAACCAAGGACGATCTTCTCAATCAGCTCTTCATTGCGATTGAGACCGATCTGATGGAGCGAATGCTTGCTCCATATTCGGACGGGGACGCACCTCGCGACAGGCTGAGACGCGTGTGGGACCGCCTGGTTGATTGGGGATTGACCAATTCGACAGCTCGAAAGGCTGTCAGGCAACTCAAGGTTTCGGATCGGGTAACCGCGCAGAGCAGACAGAAAAGCAAAGCCATGGTCCACGATGCACGGGCGATCGTCGCAGCATGTCTTACCGGTCATGCCGATCCTGAAAGGATTGACTTCTATATCGATACGATCGTGTTCGGTCTCGCCGAAATCACGATCAATGCTATAGC
Organism: Pararhizobium polonicum; assembly: GCF_001687365.1. GTDB lineage: Bacteria > Pseudomonadota > Alphaproteobacteria > Rhizobiales > Rhizobiaceae > Pararhizobium > Pararhizobium polonicum. The sequence continues at coordinate 163,360 of NZ_LGLV01000014.1, read as the reverse complement.
CGCCAACCCGAAACAGGACGAGAACATCCGCCAGTCTGGTTTCGACCTGCTGTGGAAAGGCACTGCTGCATAAAATTTGGAGAATTATTGAGTGTCTAGGCGCTCATTTATAGGAGAATAAACATGTCCGGCTCTACTGGTTTCACTGAAAAGAATGTTCCCGAACAGTCGGGGAAGACCTACATCGTCACAGGTGCCAACGCAGGTATCGGCTTTGAGATTTCGCGAGTGTTAGCCGCACGAGGTGCTCGTGTGCTACTGGCATGCCGGGAGCGCACCAGGGCAGATCAGGCAATAGCGCGGATCAGGCGTATCGCGCCAAGGGCTGATTTGGTCTGGTTGCCGCTTGATCTGGGCGATCTCGACAACGTTCGCGCTGCGGCTGATATTGCTGCGAGAGAGCCGCGTATTGACGTGTTGATCAACAATGCAGGCATCATGAACCCACCTTTGACACGCACCAGGCAGGGCTTCGAGTCCCAGTTCGGCGTTAATCATCTCGGTGTGTTTGCGCTGACAACATTACTCTTACCAAAGCTGGCTCAAACGCCGGGATCGCGCGTCGTCGTGACATCCAGTATCGCGCACCTGAAAGGGAAGATCGACTGGAACGACCTCAACGCCGAAAAAAGTTACAACAAGAGCGAGCGCTACGGCGGCAGCAAGTTGGCAAATGCAGTGTTTTTCTTCGAGTTGGATCGGCGCCTGCGGGCTGCAGATTCTCCAGTTACAGCTGTCGGGTGCCATCCGGGCGTAGCGAGTACCAGTCTTGGACGCCACATGGGGATCTTGCAGCTCGCCGGTCCAATCGTCGGGCTGCTCCTCAACAGCGCGCAAAAGGGCGCCTGGCCTGCGCTGCAGGCGGCAACAGGCAAGGTGAAGCCGGGTGGCTACTACGGGCCAACCGGATTTGGTGGAATCCGCGGGCCATCCGGCGAAGCAAAACGTGCCCCGCATGCCCAGGACCTAGCCCTGGCAAAGCGTCTCTGGGACGTCTCGATTGCGATGACCGGGATAGATCCGGGCTTATTGCCCGCCGGATAGAAACACAAAGGCCGAAGCAGAGGCTTAAAGTAGAAAGCAATGGGAAAAACAGGCCCACATTTACGGAGCCAAATCTATGATCGACGAAGTTTTCGTCCCGTTGCGCCTTTGCGGCAAGTCCGCTCTGGTTTCGGGCGTGTCGCACGGACACGGTGTGGAAAAAAAGCCCACACTCAGGCCGCCGACGGCGCCACCCGCAATCTCGGTGGGCCGTTCTGATCGTACCCAGTCGATGACCTGTCATCACCTCCAGCCGCGCAAAACCCCGAGGGCGAGCTTTCGCAAGAGGTAACACTATGTCCGAACACCTCGCAGTCTATTACACCACCGACATGTCGGCAGGCTTACGACACCACAGAGCAGTTCCTGAGTCTGCGTAAATACCGGGTCTGCTTTCATTTCAAATCAACAGCCATGTTCCTTCCCTTCCCGAGGGAGTTTCATAAATATGCCTTATGCCTAAAAGGCTAAAAGGCCAAAATGCCAGTGCCTTAGGCCAGTTCTTTGGGAATTTAACCCGTGTCGCCGGTTTGCTTCCTTTCAAGGCGACTATCATGAGAGACAGACGGCGGGTACCGGCGCGAGCTTGTGCCTACGTTGTAGCGATCGTCGCTAGGGTCGCTTTGCAGGTTCGGGCAATTACACTTCGTTGCCAGTTTCGGATCGTGCGGCCCCAATCTTTCGTCAGTGATATGTTTGTTTGGAATGCGTCGAGCGTAATCGGCACCTCAAGCGGGAGCGGCATCAACTGCACATTTATGCGTTCAATAAATCGTGCTAATCGCGGCTTCGATGTGACGCTGAACCTCAACAATTAAAGGCGTTGATGAGTCAGCCTTGAATGCTGATTTCCCCAAAAATGGCGCACCTGGGAGAACTCAAACGGCTATTTAATAGGATTTCGTTAACCATCGGGACTCAGACTTCTAGCTCCCGATAGAGGAGTTGAACATGTCGAATACAATCATTGATCTTCTTGAAAGTGCCAAGATTTTGGCTAATGTAGCTAATGTAAATGACGACAATATATTGTCTTACTTGATCGAAATGGCGTTGATCGAAGCTCGCGAAACTAAGTCAGTGCCATTCGATGCCGAAAAGGCAGCATGATCTCGATGATTAAACCCGAGAAAATTCTGGCTTTTGGCTAGTTGAGAAAATAAGGGCGCATCAACCAGATTTCCGTAATATTTCAATAATATATATTACACCGCAAATCTCTCAAGAACGCTTCACGGAAGACCGCCGACACCGAGAAAACGTTCTATCGCCTGCTGATCATTTGAAAGCGCCTGCGGAGTTCCGCTGCAGGCCACGTGCCCGCGCTTGAGGATGACGACTTTTTCTGCGAAATCAAGCGCGCTCTGGATGCGCTGCTCCACGAGAAGGATTGTCATGGGACTTCGGTTCGCTTGGGCCGGTCGGCAGCTCTGCAACCGAGGTTCGCTTCTTCCATTTGGCAACGGTCTTCTGGTTTATGCCGTAGCGCTTGGCAAGCGATCTCAGGCTCTCTTGACTATGCTGTATCGACGGATTGCCTCTGTCGTGGTGGCGCTCCTGTGAAGAGCCTAGCCCATAGTGCCTCCCTCCATTCAATGGATAACATCGCACGATCAAGGTCCGGGATCAAACACCTAGAAGCCGAACAACGTGGATATGATTTCAACAGTCGTTTCCGACTGCCGGAATCCGGCTTCGCGGCCAGCGGGGGCGGCTTTCCGCTGATGTTGAGGGGCGGCACCATGATCGGTACGGTGGGGGTCAGCGGGCTTCCCGACCTGGAGGATCATCTGCTCGTGACAAATGCGCTGCGGGAGCTATTGACCTTGGGTCATTGACGGGCATTTGATCCCTCTCATCCGTTGGCGCAAGAAGCATCCCCGACAGGGGTAAAAACAATTCAGGGGAGAAGGCAATTGGCCAAAACGATACGATGGGGAATCTTGGCGACAGGCTGGATAGCGGATCTGTTCGTCAAGGACCTGATCCATGCGGGTCATTCGGTGGCGGCGGTCGGATCCCGTGCGCAGGAAAGCGCGGATCGCTTTGCAAAGACTTTCGGCATCGCAACGGCGCATGGCAATTACGAGGCGCTGGTGGCCGATCCCAATGTCGATATCATCTACATTGCTACCCCGCATCCCCAGCATGTCTCCGCGGCGAAACTCGCGCTCAATGCTGGCAAGCACATTCTTGTCGAGAAGCCCTTCACCCTCAATGCCGGGGAGGCCGCCGAAATCGTGGACCTTGCCCGCGCCAAAGGTCTGGTCGTGCTTGAGGCGATGTGGACCCGTTTTCTTCCGCACATGCGCCGCATCCGGGAGATCATTGCTGACGGTACCATCGGGGAAGTTCGTTCCATCACCGCTGATCATCGCCAGAAGCTTCCGGATGATCCGAAGCATCGTCTGAACGCGCTGGACTTGGGCGGTGGCGCTTTGCTGGACTTGGGCATCTATCCCATTTCGTTTGCCTGGGACATTCTGGGCAAACCTGCGTCGATCAAGGCGACAGCGACGTTCCGCGACACCGGGGCAGACGCGCAGGTCGCGACGCTCTTTCACTATGCATCGGGCGCGATCGCCACCACCCTGTCCTCAAGCGACAGTGCAGGGCCGAATCGGGCGAGTGTGGTTGGGACGAAAGGGCGGATCGAGATTGACCGCGTGTGGTATGCGCCGACTACATTCCGGGTATATGACAATGAAAACAACGTTCTTGAAACGTTCGACGGTTCGATCGAAGCCCGCGGCATGCAGTTTCAAGCCCAGGAGGCTGAGCGCCTGATCACTGGCGGGCTGATCGCGGGCCAGATCATGCCACCTTCGCAATCCGTCGATATCATGGCCGCGTTGGACGAGGTGCGCAGGCAGATTGGACTGCGATATCCTGGTGAGAAGTGAAAGATCGATGTTCAGGTATCGGTAATCCCCCACAAATGAATCGGGTTCAAACGTAGAATTGTCTTGGCAACATGATCGCGGAGATTTTGACGAAGGCGAATAGATTTGGCGAGCCGCAAATCCTTAAGATCCTTTGCCGGGCGCGAAGCAGCGGTTTCTGTGCCTGAATTCTGCTGGGCACGCCGGATGAGCACGGTGCATCTTTATAGATGGCGAGCCAAATACATAGCCGGACATACGTGATCAAGCCCCGCATTTTCGGTGCCGTGTTGCGACGCTGAGGAAAGTCAGGAGCGGCGGGAGAACGTTTTCCTGGAGCGGAACACGTTCACCAGATTCAATATACGGTTGGAAAGGGTTTCTTGTCACGAAGGGTGATGGCATCTCCACACCGCGGTTCGTATGCGCGAGACCTAACCGCCCGTAACGCTCATATGCCTTGCGACCGCCGGTTTGTTGCGGGTGCGGTCGATGATGAAATCGTGGCCCTTGGGCTTGCGGGTGATCGCCTCGTCGATGACGGTGGACAGATAGGCGTCGTCTTCGGAAGCGCGCAGCGCCGTGCGTAGGTCGGCGGCGTCGTTCTGGCCGAGGCACATGTAGAGCGTGCCGGTGCAGGTGAGGCGCACGCGGTTGCAGCTCTCGCAGAAATTATGGGTCATCGGCGTGATCAGGCCGAGACGGCCGCCGGTTTCTGCGACGGTCAGATAGCGGGCCGGGCCGCCGGTCTTGTAGGAGATGTCCGACAGGCTGAACTGTTCGGCAAGGCGGTCGCGCATTTCCGAGAGCGGCAGGTAGTGGTCGGTGCGGTCCTCGTCGATCTCGCCCATCGGCATGGTCTCGATCAGCGTCAGGTCCATGCCGCGCCCGTGCGCCCAGCGCAGCATGGCGGGGATTTCCGTGTCGTTGAAATCCTTCAGCGCCACGGCATTGATCTTGACATGGATGCCGGCGGCCTGCGCCGCGTCGATGCCTTCCATGACCCTGGAGAGGTCGCCCCAGCGGGTGATCTGCCTGAATTTGTCCGGATCGAGCGTGTCGAGCGAGACGTTGATGCGGCGGACGCCGCAATCGGCAAGCTCGGCGGCATATTTCGCAAGCTGGGAACCGTTGGTGGTCAGCGTCAGTTCGTCAAGTCTACCGGCATGGACATGCTTGCCGAGTTCGCGCACCAGGAACATGACGTTCTTGCGCACCAGCGGCTCGCCGCCGGTCAGCCGCAGCTTGCGCACGCCCTTGGCGATGAAGGCGGAACAGAGCCGGTTCAGCTCCTCCAGCGTCAGCAGATCCTTCTTTGGCAGGAACGTCATGTTTTCCGCCATGCAATAGGTGCAGCGGAAGTCGCAGCGATCCGTCACCGAAACCCGCAGATAGGTCACGGCCCGCCCAAAGGGGTCGATCATGCTTGGAACGGGCCGCATTCCCATTGATTGTTCCTTGAACACGGTCAGATCGCCGGACAGTCGGCCGCCGTACGTGCGGCAGCGATGTCTGCAAGGACCGACAGGGCCAGGGTGTTGGCATCGCGTGCCCTGCCGAACAGACCGATCGGCGCCTTGATCCGGTCGATATCATGGTCGCGATAGCCCAGCGCCCGCAATTTTTCAGAGCGCCGCTCATGTGTCCGAGCGCTGCCTAAAGCGCCGATGTAAAATGGCGTGCCGTTCAGCGCCGCGTTCAGGGCGGGGATCTCGTGTTCCGGGTCGTGAAACAGCAGGGCGACTGCGGTATCGGCATCGATAATCCCGGAGAAAGGCTTTCTCCAGTCGTCGCTCGCTTGCACGTCGTAGCCGGCTATGCGGGCAAGACCGGCTGTTGCCTCCATCTCGATGGATCGCCCGTAGATCAGAAGACGGGTTTGCGGCCGGTAGCAACGCAGGAAGCAATCATCTGTCCAGCCCGTGCCACCCGGCCAATCCCCGAACGCGATGGTTTCCAGACCGGGATCATATTTCAGGCTGCATGGTGCGCGATTATCCAGCGACGCCATCACCCGGCGCAAGCTGGCGCTCTCGCGAAGAACGTGGATCGAAAGGATGATGCCACCGCCGCATGGAAGCACGATATCGAAGAATGGCGAGCCCTCGCCGAGATGGAGCATTCGATCCCGTCCTGTGCCGATGGCAGCCACCGCTTCTGCTGCGACCGCCGCCTCGACGCATCCTCCCGACACATATCCGCAATAGGCCGCGTCGTCCCGGACGGCCATCTGGGAGCCGAGTGCCCGAAATGCGCCACCCCTGATCTCCGTCAGCGTGACGATGGCGCAGCCGGCGCCTGAATCGAACGTATCGGCGGCAAAGCGTATGATATCAACAGGGTTGTCTGTCATGAATGCGCGTTGCGGGGCCTGCAGATACGGTTCTGGTTCCACGGAACGCATTGTAACTTCCATCGCTTTCAAGGGATGCAGTCATGTCCTGGCCTGTTTGTGCAGACATCCTGATCCAGCATCGGTCTGTGTTGGTTCAATCCTCAGTGTTGAAAGCATGCCCGGCGGACCTTCCGGTCCGCCGGGCATGCGAGATTACACATTGAGTGACTTTGCAAAGGGCATGATGCGGATACGCTTGCCGAGTGCTTTGTATGCAGCGTTGGCAACTGCGGGGCCGACGGGAGGAACCCCAGGCTCACCGATACCGGAAGGCGAATTGGCCGAAGCAAGGATGTGGACTTCGACCATTGGCATCGCGTCGATCCTGAGCGGTGTGTAAAGGTCAAAATTGCCTTGATCGACCTGACCATCTGTCAAGGTGATTTCCTCGCCCAATATGGCGCCAAGCCCGAAGCCAATGCCACCCTCGACTTGAGAGCGGACCTGATCCGGGTTGATGGCCAGACCGCAATCCACGGCTGAGACGATGCGTTCAACCTTGATGTGCCCATCTTCCGTGCGCGAAACTTCCGCGATATGCGCGACGACCGAACCGAAGCTTTCGGCAACGGCAACACCCCGGAAGCGCCCCTCCGGAACGGGCTTATCCCATCCCGCCTTTTCTGCCGCGAGCTTGAGGACGATTGCATGGCGCGACTCCGGCTCAAGCATGGATAAGCGGAACTCGACAGGATCTTTCCCGGCCGCTTCGGCGACTTCATCAAGAAAGGCTTCGGCTGCGAATGCGGTATGTGTCGACCCGACGGAGCGCCACCATAGAACCGGAACCCCGACTTCCGTCGTCGTCAGGCCGACCACCTGGTTGGGGATGGCATAGGGAAGATTGTTCGCACCTTCGATGGAGGTGGGATCCACTCCATTCTGAACCATCCCGGCGAAGGCTGTATTCGACACGATGGATTGGCCAACCACATGGTTGCTCCAGGCAACGAGCTTCCCGTTCTCGTCGATGCCGGCCTTGAGGCTATGCGCATAAGCAGGCCTATAGCGGCCACCCCGCATGTCGTTCTCGCGTGTCCATTGCACCTTCACGGGTGCCCGGAAGCCGAGAGCCTTTGCGACGTGTACCGATTCGACGACCACATCTCCGTCGAACACAGCACGCCGGCCGAAGCTGCCGCCTGTCTTCATGACATGCAAGATCACTTTGCCTGGTGCGATCCCGGCGATTTCGCCGGCAAGTGCCTGATAGGTATCCGGAAACTGGTGGCCACCCCAGATCTCGAGCGTGCCATCCGCGTTCATGCGCGAAACCGAATTCAGCGGCTCCATCGGCGCATGTGCCAGATAGGGAAACTCGAAGCTTGCTTCGATCACCTTGGCAGCTGCTGCAAATGCCGATTCGACGTCACCGTCCTTGCGGGCGATAGCCGCGGGAGGCTTGGCCGCGAGATCGCGATACATGGACATCAGTGCGGGCGTGCCGCGCTTTTCCGCCGCCGATTCGTCCCACTCGACGGTAACGACTTCGCGTCCCTTCAGCGCCACCCACATATTTTCTCCGACGATTGCGATGCCGCGCGGTATTTCAACGACGTCAACGACGCCTTTGATGGCGCGGGCCGCCGAGGCATCAAAGGATTTAACCTTTGCTCCAAACAATGGAGGATGGATCATCACCGCCGTCAGCATGCCTGGTAGCTTGACGTCGATCGTATATTGCTCCGTTCCATTTGCCTTGCGGGCACTGTCGAAACGCTTCAATCCGGCATTGCCGATGCGTTTCCACTCGTTTGGCTGCTTAAGCGTCACCTCAACAGGCACTGGCATCGTCGCTGCCTTGGCGGCAAACATACCGAACCCGCCACTTTTACCCGACGGATGCGAGAGAATGCCGTTCTCAACGGTGATTTCAGCCGCAGGCACACCCCATTCAGCAGAGGCTGCTGCGACGAGCATGACGCGGGTTGCTGCACCCGCTCTGCGATAGCGATCCCACGAGGTGAGCATCGATGTGGAGCCGCCGGTTCCTTGTAACGCACCACCAAAGGCAACGTTGCCATAGGCTTTTACGTCGCCTGCAGCGCCCTTGACATCGATGGTCGACCAGTCTGCTTCGAGTTCTTCCGCAACGAGTGTGGCAATGCCGTTATACGAACCTTGCCCCATCTCGAACTGCGATGAAAGGACGGTGACTTTTCCATCCACGTCAATCGTTACATAGGGCGAAAAGGCATGCGTATCGCTTACTGTCGCTGTCTCACTGGCAGCGGCTGGCGATGCGGATAGCAGATGATAACCGACTGCCAGGCCCGTGCTGGTCGCAAATGCGCCGATCAGGAACTGCCGGCGGGAGGCCTGAGCCTTTACGGCAGGAACGATGATTGATTCCATCAGGTTCGGGATCATGTCTCAGGCCTCCAGACGCTTCGCGGTTTCATGGATACCAGCGCGAATCCGCTGGTAGGTGGCGCATCGACAGAGATTGCCTGCCATGGCAGCGTCGATATCTGCGTCTGTGGGTTTCGGGTTGGTCGTGAGCAGATCTGTTGCCGACATGATCTGCCCGGACTGACAGTATCCGCATTGCGGAACGTCAAGATCAGCCCAAACCGCCTGGACCGTTTCAGCAACCTTGCCGTTGATGCCTTCAATGGTGGTCACCTGCGCTCCTGCGACGTCGCCGATGAAAGTCTGACACGACCGCACCGGTGTGCCGTCCAAAAAGACAGTACAGGCGCCACATTGCGCCATGCCGCAGCCAAACTTTGTGCCCGTTAGCCCGACGAGGTCACGGATGACCCAGAGAAGCGGCATATCCGCCTCCGCTTCGACTGTGTGTTGGGTGCCATTGATCGTTACTGTCACCATGACGCTCTCCTTGGGTTATCGCACGGCTGCAGAAATGCTGTGTCAAATATACGGTTTAAAGCATCCCGACCGTTCGCCAGATATCCCCGTTAGCTTAGCGGCCCATCTGCAAAATGGGTAGATTCAATCCTCTCGCATTATTGCCTATTTGTCCCGGCTTGCTCGAAATTTGTCTGTTGGCGATATCACGTTATTGGGAAGCGCCGTTTTTCACCCTATGTCGGATGGCCACAGCATTAGCCGACGGAATTGCGTCTGGTGGCACCGTCGGAGTTCAAGATCGACTTGATGTTGCGCAGCGGCGGATGGCCGAACGTTCTTCGATATTCCCGGCTGAATTGCGTTGGGCTCTCGTAGCCCACGCGCAGCGCCGCGGTTGCAGCGTCAAGAGATTCCGAAAGCATCAATTCCCTTGCGTGGTGCAGCCGCAGATGTTTCTGGAACTGTAGCGGGCTCATGGATGTCATGGTTCGGAAATGATGGTGCAAAGTAGAGACCCCCATATTGGCCACCTCCGCCAGCTCTTCAACCCGCAGAGGCCGGGTATAATTCTCCTTCAGCCATGCAACAGCCCTGGCCACGCGATTGCTGTTCGTTCCGGCAAGCGCAAAGCGCCGGAGCGGCGCACCCTGCTCCCCCGTAAGGAGCCTATAAAGGACTTCATTATGGATGTGATTGGCCAGGAAGGGGATGTCATCTGGCGAGCTGGCAAGAGAAATCAACCGCAAGAGAGCATCGAACAATTCCGGCGTGGATGGGCCAACGACGCATCCAAGGTCACGCTCAGGCATATCTGTCGGGTGTATATCGTAATCCGCAATGATCCGTCGCAGCCTCTCGAGGTCAAGACGTATCATGGCTGCGACATAAGGCTCGCCTTCACTGGCTGCGCAGATTTGTCCTGTCATGGGCAGCCCAATGGCCGTCAGGAAAAAAGACGATTCGTCGTAAACGAGCGTTTCATTGCCAACAGTGACGTGTTTGCTTCCCTTGATGATCAGCGACAAACTGGGCTCGTAGACGGTGAAAAAGGGGCCAGCCGGTTCGATGATGCGGTAAAGCGACAGTCCGGGAACGTTATGCTTGAAGCTGATGCCATCCCATGGAAGGTGCGAAAGTTTGGTGAGGATGCGTTCGCGAAGGCCGGCTGTTTCTTCGCGCAAATCCCGTTTCTGAGGCATTGTCCTGTTCATTTCATCCATCGATCCCGGTTGACCTTTATCGCTATTTCATGCCGAGAGCTTATCACATTATTTTGATACCAATAGAATTAGGCAAGAATGACGCAGAATCGAGCTACCGCCCTGATTTGATTATCGCTATCGGTTGCAGGAGGCTTGAAGTTATTCGCGATTGTCATGAGGCATGGTCATTTGCGTGAATAAGCTGTGCATGGTCTTCAAGCATATCCTTGAAAGGACACCCAAGTGATGAAGAGAATGAAACTCGCCACGTTTTGCGTTCTTGGCTTGGCGCTCTGTCCCTCCCTTGCCGCTGCAGAAAGCGATGCCGGGCGCGGTGAAAAAATCTTTAACCGCTGCAGCGGCTGTCACACGGTGAATAGTCAAAACAGGGTTGGCCCATCACTCTCGGGCGTCGTTGGCCGTAAAGCCGGCACAGTTGAAGGTGCGCGCTATTCGAAAGCACTGACTCAGTCAGGGCTGGTCTGGACTGAAGAAAATCTCGATGCTTACCTGGCGGCTCCTGCGACGCTTGTCCGGGGAACGACTATGACGGTGCGGATCGCCAACGGTCAGGACCGGCAGGACATCATCGCCTATCTAAAGTCTCTTGGTTCTGGCTCTGCCCAGTAACAGGAAGGATTTTGAACTTCTGTGGTTGCCGTCCGCTGCGCAAGTCGTTTCTGACCTTTTGACATGTGATCGAGTGTGGTCTTCTGTCAGGCCTTTACTTGCTATCAGAAGCCGCTGGCCGGTACGGTGATCTGCGGATCGGGTCCAAATCTGCTCTTCGAACTACGCGCTCCAGTTCAAAAGCTGGTTTTCCTTATCCGGATCGGTTCGATCATGCGGCCATTCAGGATAAACCGCTCCCAAACGTTGGACCAGGGGACGCTGGAGGTTTGGCTTTTTTCAGCGGAGCGGGCTGGTTGCGCTCCCCGAATTTATCAATGAGATCGGCACCTTGTTGCCGATCGCACCATGCGATCGTTCTTCGTTGTCGTATCTACGTCAATCCTCCATCTTTTCGCGCGCATCCGCAAGGGTCAGGAACCAATGCTGGTTCAGGCATTCGGCACGGAAGCAGCCGTTGAACGCTTCGATAAAGGCGGTTATGGGTTGGCTTGCCAGGGCGAGAGAAATCCAATGTAACGCCCTTGGAATAGGTCCAGAGGTCCAAATCACGCGACACGAATTCCGTCCCTTGATCGACACGGATCGTATTCGGTTAGCCAGTTTTCGAGAACACACGTTCCAGAGTTTGCATAACGTCTTCGCCGCGATAGCTATGGCTTGGGTCAAGCACCGGCACATAGCGGGGGAGGGTGGCGACCACCGTCAGCACACGCAGTTTCTTGCCAGTTGCAAGTTGATCGTGGACGAAGTCCATTGCCCAGACATCGTTCGGTCCAACCGCCATTTGTCGATCCTCCCTGAGTTTGGCTTTCACCCTGCGCTTGGGTGTCTTGTTCCGCAACTGCAGCCCAAGTCTCCGCAAATCCGATAGGTTCGCTTGATGTTGGTGCCCCAACCCTCGCGTTCCAGCAGCACGTGCATGCGACGATAGCCGTAGCGGACACAGGTTTCGCAGATCTCGCGGATGCGACGTTCAATGTCTGCCTGATCGGCACGGCGGGAGGTGGGCAGAGATCGTTCTTAACGGTCGTAACCGCGAAAAGCTGGCCGAAGTGACGAGCATCATGGGCGGGAAAACGCGTCAGCTGGCTTTTGACGTTACGGACTACGCTGAAGCGAGATGCACCATCGACAGCTTCGAACGGGAGGTCGGTGCGATCGATATTCTGGTCAACAACGCCGGTATCCAACACCGGTCACCGCTTGAAAATTTTCCAGAAGACGCTTTCCAGCAACTGTTAAAGACGAACGTCGCGTCCGTCTTTAACGTAGGACAGGCGGTCGCCCGGCATATGATCGCGCGGCGTATGGGCAAGATAGTCAACATTGCCAGCGTGCAATCGGCCTTGGCAAGGCCGGGTATCGCTCCCTATACCGCGACAAAAGGCGCGGTTGCCAATCTCACAAAAGGGATGGCGACTGACTGGGCGGGTTACGGACTGCAGTGCAACGCCATCGCTCCTGGTTATTTCGATACGCCGCTGAACGCCGCACTGGTCAATGACCTCTCTTTTTCCAGCTGGCTTGAGAAACGGACCCCCGCGGGCCGGTGGGGTAGGATCGAGGAGTTGACGGGCGCTTGCGTCTTTCTCGCATCAGATGCCTCCTCCTTCGTCAACGGACACATCCTTTACGTTGATGGAGGAATAACCGCATCTCTTTGAAACAACGCGAATGTTTGCCTAGGGGGACAGAACAAGTACGCCGGTAGAAACCGGCAAGGAGTAGATGGTGCAAGTCCACTGCAATGAAGGAGTAGCGATCCACATTGACCCCGGGTCATGCGCGGGCAGTTGTGAGGCTGTGCGTGAAGTGTTGACAGGGGAGTGTGTAGGCCCGCCATTGAACCGCGAAATTGACGCTTCTCGGGTGCCGATGTTTGTCTTGTGTTGTTGATTGCCATTGAGAACTGACTCTGTATTGGAGTAATGAGGTAGACGGTCTCCGCAACCAGCACCGTTGTGCCATATTGTCCAATACAGGGTCAGTTCTCGGTGGCAATCAACGCTGTAGAGATCACCGTGCGGGCTGCCGTGGACGCGGAAAGGGCAGGCGCATGAACGCTTGGTCAAGACGAATCTTCTCATGAAACACTGTTCATGCGCCCATCGCGATCCAAATGCAGCAAGGCTGAAGCGATTGCCATGTGAATTTTAATCCGCCGCTTGACACATGATGTAACCGGTTACATAATGAAAATGTAAACGGTTACATTGTATGAGTAACCCTCGGAGGAGGAGTCCTGTATGTTTAAGGTGTTGACGGCGGCGATTATGCTGGCGGCTGGTGTTTCGGCTGGGGCGTATGCCCAGGAAAAGACGCTCAAGATCGGCCTTTCAAACGGTTTCGTTGGCAGCGAGTGGCGCACCCAAATGATTGAGGAAGCGCAGGCCGCAGCCGCAGCCTGGGCAGAGAAGGGCGTGAAGGTTGAAGTTGTCGTGCAGAGCGGCAATGTTGATGTTCAAGGTCAGATCGGTCACATCCGCAATTTCATCAATCAGGGCGTCGACGCCATTTTAATCAATCCGGGCAGCCCGACGGCTTTCGATCCGGTTTTCAAGCAGGCCAAGGCGCGTAACATTCTCGTGGTTGCGACTGATGCCGAAGTGTCGTCCAAGGACGCCATCTATGTTGGCATCGATCAGAAGGCATGGGCGGCGCAATCGGCGCAGTGGCTTGCCGACGCACTCGAGGGTAAGGGTAATGTCGTCGCGATCAATGGTATCGCGGGCAATCCGGCAAACGAGGCGCGTGTTGCAGGATATAAGGAAGTTTTCGCCAAGTACCCTGACATCAAGGTGCTGAACGAAGCCAATGCCAGCTGGGATCAGGCGCAGGGCCAGCAGGCCATGCAGAACCTTTTGGCGACCTATCCCGGCATCAACGGCGTCTGGGTTCAGGATGGTATGGCTGATGGCGCGTGGCGCGCAATCGAAGCCGCCGGCAAGGTCAAGGATATTGCTGCGACGGGCGAGATCCGCAAGGACTTCATGAGTCGCTGGGATGCTGAAAAATTCAATTCGGCTGCATCGGTCAATCCTCCCGGCGTTATGGCCAGCGCCTTGAATGTTGCCGTGCTGAAGTTGCAGGGCAAGGAATTCAAGGATGGGATCTTCGGCGGAACCTACGGCAACGCCATCTATATTCCCATTCCCTTCGTCAGCGGTGACAACCTTTCTGAAAACCTCAAGAACGCCGAAGGCAAGCCAGGATACTGGTCTGTGACGGCAACGGTCAGCCCGGAGCAGGCGGCGGAGTTTTTCAAGTAAGATTTCGAATTTCAATCGGAGTCTGATTTGGCTGGCAAAATTGTTGCCAGCCAACCATTCGAAGACATTGCGGGACGGGCGGCCAATGTCCGCGTCCAGCCAGTAGACAGCATCTTTCGGAGGCAAGCAATGGCGAACGCTTTGGAGGCGGCCGGCATCACGAGGATCTTTGGCGCGGTGCGCGCATTGGCCGATGCCCGGCTGACGGTTGCCAAGGGAGAAATTCATGCGTTGCTCGGTGCCAATGGCTGCGGCAAGAGTACGCTTTGCAAGATCGTCGCCGGAGCCGTTGCGCCCACCAGCGGGGTGATCCACCTCAATGGCGAAGAGGCGCGTTTTCGCAGTCCTCGCGACGCCGAGCGTGCCGGTGTCGCGCTTTTCTACCAGGAGCTTAGCCTGATTCCGCAACTCTCCGTCGCGGACAATATTCTTCTCGGACGCGAGCCAAAACGCGGCCTGTTCGTGGATCGCAAGGCACTCAACACTCTGGCCGCCGGGCTGATCGCACTGTTCGACGGTGTCGCGGGTGACGGTCTTGTTCCTGATGCCATCACCGGTGAGTTACCGCCAGACCAGCGCCAGATCGTCGAAATCCTCAAGGTCTTTGCGCAGAATGCCAACCTGATGATCATGGACGAGGCGACCGCCGCGCTTGACGGTCGCCAGTCGCAGCGCTTCTTCGATATCCTCAAGGCAAAAAAGGCCGAAGGCATTTCCACCATCATGATCTCGCATCGTTTGGATGAAGTGTTTGCGGTATGTGATCGCATTACCGTGATGCGCAATGGCATGACGATTGCCGAACTCGACACCGCAACGACGACCCGCGAAGCCGTGGTTCATGCCATGGTAGGTGACGTGCGTGCGGCTGCCGCAAAGTCTGTCACATCGGCGCGTCAGCTGCCTAGCCTCAGCGTCACCGATGCGCAAAGCGGCGCGGTGCGCGGTGTCACCTTGAATGCCTATGCCGGCGAAATTCTCGGATTGGCGGGATTGCAGGGGCAGGGGCAATCAGCGCTGTTGAAGGGCCTGTTCGGCTCGGAGCCGTTTTTTTCCGGAACAATCGAATTCGAGAATGCGAAACTCAATATTCGCAAACCTTCGCATGCGGTCTTTCAAGGCTTTGCCTATGTTTCCGGTGACCGTGGGCGCGATGCGGCGTTTCAGGGACGGTCGATATTCGAGAACCTTGTCGCGGCTTTGACTGTGCGCGAGAGGATGAAACTCGTTCGCCCGGCGACGCTGAAGCCGCGGGTCAACAAGGTCGCTCAGGACATGAAAACCAAATTCGCCGGTCTCGACATGCCGATAGGCACCCTGTCGGGCGGCAACCAGCAGAAGATTTTCATCTCCCGGTGGCTGGCGACATCGCCGAAATTGCTGTTGCTGGACGATCCGACCAAAGGCATCGACCTTGGCGCCAAAGCGGATCTGTTTGCTTTGATGCGGCAACAAGCCGAGGCGGGCGCGACCATCATTTTCTATTCATCCGAAGATTCTGAAATCCTCGACTATGCCGACCGCATCCTCGTCTTCAACGCAGGCCGTATCTCCGCCGAACTGACCGGCGCGAATATGACATCTGTGAACATGACGCGAGCGGCCTTTGGAGATGCCGCGTGACTGCACTTTCACTGCTGCGTAAGCAGCCCTGGTTGATAACGCTTTTCGTCCTGATCGTGCTTGCCGTCGTCAACACGACACTGCAGCCCAGTTTCGTTGAGCCGAGCGTGCTGCAATCGAACCTCACGACATTCCTGCCATTGATCCTGGTGGCGATCGGTCAAACATATGTGGTCCTGGCTGGCGATATCGACTTGTCGGTGGGCAGCATCGTGGCTCTTGCCAATGTCGTGACGGCCACCGTTATCTCGGCGCTTGACGGTTCGCTTGCCGCGATCTTCGCCGGTATGGGCGCGGGTTTGGCGGTCGGTATTATCTGCGGGCTGATCAATGGCCTGTTTATCTCGGGCCTGCGTTTTCAGCCGATCGTCACAACCTTTGCGACCGGCATTATCTTTGCAGGCCTTGCCATTTGGGTGATGCCGCAAGCCGGCCTGCCGGTGCCTGAAGCCTATTGGCAGACCTATTCGGAAAACGTGCTGGGAATACCGGTGGTCGCCTGGGTTCTGGTTGCCGGTATCGCCTTTTCACTGCTGGTGTCGCGTTTACCCTTCCATGTGCATCTGCTTGCCGTTGGCGGCAATCGCACCGGCGCGTTTCAGACGGGCTTGCGTCTCGGCGGTATCCGTATCGGGGCCTATGTGATTTCCGGATGTTTTGCAGCACTGGCAGCGCTGTGTCTGACCGGTGAAACCGCATCGGGTGATCCACTGCTTGGTGCAAGTCTTGCGCTTTCCTCCATCTCTGCGGTGGTCCTCGGCGGGACGGCACTCTCGGGCGGTTTTGGCAGTTCAGCCGGCTCGATCGTCGGTGCCCTCGTTCTCGGCATGATCGGCAATGTAATCTTTTTCGCTGGCCTGTCCTTCGAGTACCAGACGCTGGTACAGGGCCTTATCGTGCTTACCGCGCTTGCCGGTGGCGTTTTCGTGACGAGGCGCTGATATGACGACCATGACATCCCGCATCACGGCTCTTGTGACCGATCCACTGACAATCGCCATCGGTGCGTCCGTCATTCTGCTTCTCGTTGGCGAGACCTTGTCCCCCGGGTTTGCCCAGGGTGACCAGATCGTCAAGCTGCTGACCGTCGCTGCTATCCTTGGCATTGTTGCCGCCGGCCAGAATCTGGTGATCCTCGGAGGCAGGGAAGGGATCGATCTTTCCGTCGGTGCGATGATCTCGCTTGGCGCTGTTCTCGCCGGCAATATGATGAGCGGCCAAAACAGCGGCATTCCACTGGCCATACTGGTCGCTGGAGCGGTTCCTTTTCTGATCGGGTTGATCAACGGCATTGGCGTCACTTTTGTGCGCATTCCTCCGCTGGTAATGACGCTCGGCATGACCGCCGTCATTCAGGGCGGGCTTGTGGTCTATTCGCAAGGCGTGCCTTCCGGAGCCGCTGCCCCTCTGCTGGCGGGCTTTATCAATCGCCCGTTGCTGTTCGGCATTCCCGGTGTCCTTTTCGTGTGGGTGGGGATCGCTGCGGTCATGCTGTTCGTGCTGCGGCGCACGGCTTTCGGTTTTGCCATCTATGCCATCGGCTCCAATGAACGCGCAGCCACGCTGGTGGGATTGCCCGTCCCGCTGATCCGCACGCTGATCTACGGTTTCTCCGGCCTTTTTGCAGGACTGACCGGCGTCTGCGTCATCGGTTATACCGGCACCTCGTTCATATCGGTTGGCGATCAGTATGTGCTGCCCTCGGTCATCGCCGTCGTCATTGGCGGAACATCACTCGCAGGCGGTGCCGGCGGCTACATAGGCACCATGGCTGGAGCCGTTGCCCTGACTATCCTTCAAAGCGTATTGATCACCCTCAATCTCGACGTGTGGGCACGTCAGATCATCTTCGGTGTCACCTTACTGGCCCTCATGCTTCTCTATGGGCGGCAGAAAAAGTTGCGTGTTTGAAAAATGAACAAAGACCATGTCTCCAATATCCGGGAAGTTGCGGCGCTGGCCGGGGTGTCGACTGCGACGGTGTCGCGTGCCTTGCAGCAGCCCGACAAGGTGCGTGCCGAAACGCGCAAGAAGGTGTTCGACGCCGTTGAGAAGATCAATTTCAGTCCGAATGCCCATGCGCGCAGCTTTCGTCAGCAATCCAACCAGACGGTTATTCTTCTGGTGCGCGACATCGGCAACCCCTTCTATCTCGAAATCTACAAAGGGGTCGAAGAGGCGGCGAGCGATGCCGGCTACAAGGTGCTGATGGGCGACGCGCGCAACGATGAAACCCGTGTTGCCAACTATATCGAGATGGTGCGGCAGAAACAGGCCGATGGTCTGATCCTGATGACGGGGCATTTCCCGGAGGAACAGGCCAAACGGCTCGATCTTCTGCCGCCGATCGTGCTGGCATCGGAAACGGTGCCTGGCCTCGATTTGCCAACCGTCAAAGTCGACAACAAGACGGCATCGAAAGACGCTGTGCGTTATTTGATCGATGCTGGACACAGACGCATTGCCCACCTTGCTGGCCCATTGCCAGAAAACCTGGCTGCTGACCGTTTCGAAGGTTACCGGCAGGCGCTTGCCGAGGCAGGTATCGATTATAACGAGGATCTGGTCACGAGCGGAGATTACAGTATCGAAGCGGGCCGCCATGCCGTGCTCGGCATGCTGTCGAAGAAATCGGCCTTCACCGCCATTTTTGCATCGAGCGACCAGATGGCTATCGGTGCGATCAGTGAATTGCGAAGCCACGGCCTCGCCGTGCCGGATGACGTGTCGGTGATAGGCTTCGACGATATCATTTTTGCCAATGCCATCGAGCCGCCATTGACCACCGTGCGCCAGCCCCGCCGGGAAATGGGGCGGCAGGCGATGGCGCTGATGGTGGAGCGCCTGAACGGCCAGAAGACCAACGAAACAATCGAACTGAAAACGGAACTGGTCATTCGTGGGTCGGTTGCGCCTTGCGCGCCCGGGCGCAGCCAGACGTGATGAAGAGGAAACTTCCATGAAGACGATCAAGGGCCCGGCGATTTTTCTCGCGCAGTTCGTCGGCGAGCAGGCACCTTTCGATACGCTCGACCATCTCGTCGGCTGGGCTGCATCGCTTGGCTACAAGGGTGTGCAGGTGCCGACTGATCCGAATCTGTTCGATCTTGAGAAGGCCGCGGCATCGAAGGGCTACTGCGACGATATCAAGGGACGCCTGGGCGAACACGGTATCGAAATCACCGAGCTTTCCACGCACATTCAAGGGCAGCTGGTCGCAGTTCATCCCGCTTATGATGAGATGTTCGACGGGTTTGCGCCCGCGCATCTCAGAGGCAGGCCGCGCGAACGCCAGGAGTGGGCGGTCAACCAGCTCAAATGTGCTGCAAAGGCATCGCAGCATCTTGGACTGAAAAGCCATGCGACCTTTTCCGGCGCGTTGGCCTGGCCCTTTATCTATCCCTGGCCGCAGCGGCCGGCGGGTCTGGTGGAGCAGGCGTTCTCGGAGTTGGGCAAACGATGGTCGCCTATTCTCGATGCCTTCGATGAGAGTGGCGTCGATCTCTGCTACGAGCTGCATCCGGGGGAAGATCTGCACGACGGCGTGACATTCGAGCATTTTCTCGACGCGACCGGCAATCATAAGCGGGCAAACATTCTCTACGATCCGTCGCATTTCGTGCTGCAGGCGCTAAATTATCTCGATTTCATCGACATCTATCATGACCGTATCCGGGCGTTTCACGTCAAGGATGCCGAGTTCAATCCGACCGGACGCTCGGGTGCTTATGGCGGATATCAGGGCTGGATCGACCGGCCTGGCCGCTTCCGTTCGCTCGGCGACGGTCATGTGGATTTCGGCGCGATCTTCTCCAAGCTGAGCCAATACGACTTCGACGGATGGGCAGTGCTCGAATGGGAATGCGCCCTGAAGCACCCGGAAGACGGCGCACGCGAAGGTGTACAGTTCATCACCGATCACATCATTCGTGTCACGGATCGCGCTTTTGACGATTTTGCCAAAAGCGGTGTCGACGATGCGGCCAACCGTCGCCTTCTCGGTTTGTGAAAGGGTAAATCATGAGTGGAAAATTCAACAGCCGTCGTATCCGTCTTGGCATGGTTGGTGGGGGGCAGGGCGCCTTCATCGGTAATGTTCACCGGATCGCTGCTCGGTTGGACGACCGCTACGAGCTGGTCGCCGGTGCACTCTCATCGGACCCGGCCCGCGCAGCGGCTTCGGCGCAGGAACTCGGCATTGCCGAAGACCGCTCCTATGCCAGCTTCAATGCGATGGCGACTGCAGAGGCAGCCCGTGACGACGGCATCGAAGTTGTGGCCATCGTTACCCCGAACCACCTGCATTTTGCACCTTCGAAGGCCTTTCTGGAGGCGGGCATTCATGTGATCTGTGACAAACCTGTCACCGCGACCATGCAGGAAGCGAGAGAGCTCGCCACGGTCATCGAGAACACCGGCAAGCTTTTCATTCTCACCCACAATTACACCGGCTACCCGATGATCCGCCAGATGCGGGAGATGGTGGCGGGTGGCGCCATTGGCAAATTGCGGCATGTGCAAGCCGAATATGCGCAGGACTGGCTGACAGAAGCAGTCGAGGCCACTGGTGCCAAGGGTGCGGAATGGCGCACCGATCCGGCGAGATCGGGCGCTGGCGGAGCGATCGGCGATATCGGCACGCACGCTTTCAACGCTGCGGCTTTTGTGACGGGCGAGACGCCGGAACGGCTTCTGGCCGACCTGACTTCGTTTGTGCCGGGCCGCAAGCTCGACGACAGCGCCAACATCCTGCTGCGCTATGCCAGCGGCGCAAAGGGCATTTTGTGGGCAAGCCAGATTGCGGTGGGCAACGAGAACGCGCTGTCCCTGAGGATCTACGGCGACAAGGGCGGTCTGGAATGGCACCACCACTCCTGCGACCAGCTTTTGTTCACCCCGTATGGTGAACCCACGCGATTGATAACCCGCAATGGCGCAGGTGCCGGCGCGGCCGCCAACCGGGTCAGCCGTGTACCATCCGGCCATCCGGAGGGGTATCTTGAGGGTTTTGCGACGATTTACCGCGAGGCCGCAGACACAATCATTGCCACGAGGGAGGGAAAGAAACCGGCGGAGGGCGTGACTTATCCTGGAATAAGGGAAGGCCTTGCGGGGCTTGCCTTCATCGATGCAGCGGTTGAGTCCAGCCGCACGTCGTCCTGGGTCAAACTCGACATCTAGCCGCAGGAACACCGGACAGAGCAGACATAACAGAGGGCACACAAACGGATCGCAGCCGTTTGGCTCCACATCATCGGGCGGCCGGCATGGATAGGCCAGCTGTCACGGATCCATCAAACGGAAAGAGGAGTAAATCGTTTGAAATCTCTTAAAATGAAACTGTCGGGCATCGCAGTCATGCTCGGATTGGCAGCTGGTTTTGCAAGCCCGGCTTTGGCCGACGAGACCAAATCGCTTCCGATTGCAGCGCAGATGTACACTCTGCGTGACGCTGGAACGCTCGAGGAGCAATTCGCCATTCTCAATCGTGCGGGTGTTTCCAATGTGGAAACCGTCGATATGCAGAAGGTCAGTACCGAAGAACTGAAAGCGCTGCTCGAAAAGCACAAAATCAAGGTGATTTCGTCGCATGTTCCCATCGATAAGCTGCGCGGCGACCTCGACGTCGTGATCGCCGAGCAAAAGGCTGTCGGCAATAGCGTGGTAACCGTGCCTTTCCTCAAGCCGGAACAGCGTCCAACCGACGCCAACGGCTGGGCCGCCTTCGGAAAGGAACTTGGTGGATATGCCGATAAACTCGCCGCACAGGGTGTAGGCATGGCCTATCACAACCATGATTTCGAGCTGGTCAAGTTCGACGGCAAGACAGCGCTAGAAATCCTGCTCGATGCGGCTGGACCCGCGCTGCAAAGCGAGCTTGACGTCGCCTGGGTCGCACGCAGCGGCAATGACCCGGCCGAGTTCCTGAGCCATCTCGATGGCCGTCTCTTTGCAATCCATGCCAAAGACAACGCTCCTGCCGGCACGGCCGAAGTTGAGCGTGGTTTTGCAACGCTTGGAACTGGCGTGCTTGATTGGAAGACCATCCTGCCGGCAGCTGAGAAAGCTGGAGCCAAGTGGTTCATTCTCGAGCATGACATGCCGATCAATGCCGAGGATGTTCTGACCAAGGGCAACGCCTTCCTGACTGAGCACCTGCCTGCAAACAACTAAGACATCGGTACTCCCTCGGCTCTTTTCGCTGAGGGGGTGCCCCCGGCATGGGGATAATATCCCCGTGCTAGCTGGAGAGCGAAGAGTTGGCCGCAGCCAGAGGGCCGTAGGTACTTCGCTTATGGAGGTAAGCAGACTGGTTCGCCAGTGGCTTATGGTTACAATTGGAGGTGTCATCTTGGCAGACAATCATTACGATGCAATCGTCGTCGGTTCGGGCATTAGTGGCGGCTGGGCCGCAAAAGAACTAACGGAAAAAGGCCTCAAGGTTCTCCTGCTGGAACGTGGCAGAAACATCGAGCATATCAGCGACTATCAGAATGCCGATAAAGAGGCTTGGGATTTCCCGCACCGGAACCGTGCGACGCAGGAGATGAAAAAGAAGTTTCCGGTCCTCAGCCGGGATTACCTGTTGGACGAAGCGACGTTGGGCATGTGGGCCAACGAACAGGAAACGCCCTATGTTGAGGAAAAGCGTTTCGACTGGTTCCGTGGTTATCATGTCGGCGGCCGCTCTCTGTTGTGGGGACGTCAGACCTATCGTTGGTCGCAAACGGACTTCGAAGCCAATGCCCGGGACGGTGTCGCTGTCGATTGGCCGATCCGTTATGAGGATATTGCTCCCTGGTACGACTATGTCGAACGCTTTGCTGGTATTTCGGGTAGCCGGGAAGGTCTGGATATCCTTCCAGATGGGGAGTTCCTGCCGCCAATTCCGCTGAACTGTGTTGAAGAGGATGTCGCGCGCCGGCTGAAAACAGCTTTCGGCGGAAAGCGTCACCTGATCAATTCGCGCTGCGCCAATATTACCCAGGAATTGCCTGATCAGGACCGTGTACGCTGTCAGTACAGAAACAAGTGTCGGCTGGGCTGTCCTTTCGGCGGCTATTTCAGCACCCAATCCTCCACCCTTCCAGCGGCGGTCGCCACCGGTAACCTCACGCTTCGTCCATTCTCGATCGTCAAGCAGGTGATCTATGACAAGGACCGCAAGCGGGCGAGCGGTGTCGAGATCATCGATGCCGAGACAAATCTCACCTACGAATACACGGCTGACGTCATCTTCCTCAATGCGTCGACATTAAACTCGACCTGGATATTGATGAATTCCGCGACGGACATCTGGCCGGACGGTCTTGGAAGCAGCTCCGGCGAGCTCGGCCACAACGTTATGGATCACCATTTCCGTATGGGGGCGACCGGAGAGGTACAGGGATTTGAAGACACCTACTTCAAGGGGCGCCGCCCGGCCGGATTCTACATCCCGCGGTTCCGTAACGTCGGAGACGACAAGCGGCACTATTTGCGCGGCTTTGGTTATCAGGGCTCGGCCAGCCGGACCCGCTGGGAACGGGAAATCGCCGAACTGAATATCGGCGCCGACTACAAGAACGAAGTGCTTCAACCGGGCGGTTGGACCATCGGCATGACTGCGTTTGGAGAAATGCTCCCTTATCACGAGAACCAGGCGAAACTGGATCGCGGCACGACCGATAAGTGGGGTCTGCCCGTGCTTTCGATGAATGTCGAGATGAAGCAGAATGAGCTCGATATGCGTGAGGACATGGTGAATGACGCCGTTGAGATGTTCGAAGCGGCCGGCATTAAAAATGTGAAGGCAACCCGTGGCAGCTACGCACCTGGCATGGGTATCCATGAGATGGGTACCGCACGCATGGGACGTGATGCCAAAACCTCGGTGCTGAATGGCAACAATCAGGTCTGGGACGCTCCCAATGTGTTCGTCACTGACGGCGCCTGCATGACGTCATCGGCCTGCGTCAATCCATCTTTGACCTATATGGCTCTTACGGCGCGTGCTGCGGATTTTGCAGTTGCAGAGCTCAAGAAGGGGAACCTGCGATGAACAGACGTGACTTGTTAAAGCTGATCGCCGCTTCAACCGGCATGTCTTTGATTGGCGGCGGCGTGATTAGCGCGCAGGAGCCCGCCAACAAGACAGCAGATGTCAACGCTGCGTTCAGCCCAGCTGATATACAGAAGCTGGACGAGGTGGCGGAGACGATTATTCCGCGAACCGACACCGCCGGGGCAAAGGACGCAGCGGTTGGGGCCTTTATGGCCGTGTTCGTCGCGGATTGCTACACGCCGGAGCAGCGGGAAATTTTCCTCTCAGCTCTGCCCGACATCGAGCGGCGTAGCCAGGAAGGCTACAAGAAAGAGTTGTTGCAACTGACGCCAGAGGAACGGCATGAACTTGTCGTAGCGTTGGACAAGGAAGCGCGGGCCAGCGCCACAACGGACAAGCCGCATTACTTCACCATGATAAAGCAGCTCACCCTCATGGGCTTCTTCACCTCGAAAATCGGGGCGACCGAGGTCCTAGCCTACGACGAAATTCCGGGTGGTTTCGAGGCCTGCGTTCCCTATGTGAAGGGCAAACCCGCCTGGGCGACAACCTGAGCCAGACACCGAGTCGACCCGCGCGTCTGTGACGGGCGGGTCGACTTCGCAACTGTTTCCGAGACATTGAGGACTTGAAAATGCGCAATATTGTTAGGATAGCCGCTGCAATGCTCGTGCTCAACGCCGTGCCGGCGTTGGCGGATGGGGATGCGGCCAAAGGTGAGGCGCTGTTCAAACGGTGCAGTGCCTGTCACGCCATCGGCGAGGGTGCGAAGAACAAGATCGGCCCTCAGTTGAACGGGGTCGTTGGCCGGACGGCCGGCACCGCGACGGACTATAATTATTCGAACGCCATGAAGGAAGCTGGCGCTGCCGGACAGATTTGGACGATCGAGGAATTGCGAGATTTTCTTTCAGCGCCCCGTAAAAAAATTCCTGGAAATAAGATGGCGGTAGCCGGGATAACCAAGCCAGACGATCTGGAGAACTTAGTTGCTTACCTTCAGATGTTTTCAGGTGGGAATTAAAGGAAAAGTGGATGGTTTGGTTGAATTCAGCGGTCTAACCGGCGACCGCAACGGTATATTTTGCCTGTCTCAAAGATTTGTGATCAAAGCATTGTTCAGTGTTCTAACCCTGTCGCCGGGATCGCCGTTCCTAAATTATTTGGCAACCGCGAACATCGACATATTCCTGGCCTGAACTTAAAAGCCGGCCAGCGCTTCGAAAATCGCACTGGTAACGGCGCCCAAATTCAGATGTCGTCGCGTTCCATGAGATGTAAGCATCCGGTGAAGCCTGCGATTACCCACATCTGAGTGCCGCTGCTGTTTCAGTTCCAAGGCGAATGTCTGTCAGCCGGCTGAGGCTGCGCCAGACGATCGTATTTGCTGGTGGCGGGTCTGATGTTCTTGCAAGGTAACCGCCTAAACGAGCGAGCTTGGTGAGAAAGAAGTTTAGAGCGTTTCCTCATTTGTCTGAAACATTGCTGAATCCGAAATCGGTTTTGATGTGATTCAAGATGCTGGTTGGAAGGAGGCCAACATCGGATGACGCAGCCTTTATCGAATGACCTTCGCGAGCGCGTTGTTGCGGCTGTCTTGAATAGCGAGAGCAGTCGGACGGTGGCGGCACGCTTCGGCGTTGCCGTCTCGTCCGTGGTGAAATAGTCTCAGCGCCATCGCACAACCGGCTCGGTTCAACCCGGCAAGTGGGCGGTCACCGCAAACGCGTTCTGGAACCGCACCGCAACTTCCTTATCGAGCGTCTTACGCAGAACCCGCACCTGACGCTGCATGGTTTGAAGGACGAACTGACCTCACGCGGCATCACCGTCTCCCATAACACGATCTGGCAGTTCATCCGGCGCGAGGGGCTGGGCTTCAAAAAAAACACTGTTTGCTCTTGAACAGGCCCGCGCCGACATTGCCCGAAGACGTGAGCGATGGAAGGCTTTGCGGCATCATTTCGCCCCTGAGCGCCTCGTCGTCATCGATGAGACCTGGATCAAGACCAATATGACGCCGATCAGAGGCTGGGGGCCGAAGGGCAAGCGACTGCGCGCCTTTGCTCCCCATGGTCACTGGCGCACGCTGACCTTTCTGGGTGCTTTGCGTTGCGACCGGCTGACCGCCCCTTGTGTCTTCGATGGACCGATCATTGGTCAGTGCTCCCTTGCCTATGTCGAGCAGCAACTTGTACCGTTCCCAAACCCGGCGACATCGTCATCATGAACAATCTCGGCAGCCATAAAGCGGCGGCTGTGCGCCAGCTCATCCAGGCGGCCGGCGCACGGCTCTTGTTCCTGCCGCCATACTCACCAGATCTCAGCCCGAGCGAGCAGGCCTTTTCCAAGATCAAGCACTGGATGCGGCTCGCACAGAAGCGGACCATCAAGGACACATGCCAACACGTCGGAACACTGGTGCAAACCATCCAACCAGAAGAATGCGCAAACTATCTCAGAAATGCAGGCTAGGCTTCCATCAAAACATGAAACGCTCACACCTCGATACGCGTAAACATGCTCCAAAGATGTTGGGCAAGCGGTGGCAGTTCGGTGTTGCTGAGTTTTATCAGACCCAGCGTACGGCTGATCTTCGTGTCTTCGAAGGGGACGGCGACGACGCGCTCGTAATTGGCCGCCCAGATACAGACCTGGGGCACCACCGCGACGCCCAAACCTTCGTTGACCAGCGATAGCGCCGAATTCACATGCTGAACCTCGTAGGCCCAGTTTATGCGCATGCGGGATTCGGCAAGCCGCAGATCCATGAGCATTCTGAGGCCGGCACCGTGACGGGCGGCGATGGTTCGTTGCTTGCTGACTTCGTCCCAGCTTACCTCGCTCCTCGATGCGAAGGGATGATCGTCCCTAACAGCGACGATAAACGGGTCTTCCATCAGTGGTTCGAAATCGATTCCACTCTCGTTCTTGCCCATGTAGCTAATGCCAAAGCTGATCTCTTGCTGGTAGAGAGCATCGAGCAGTTGAACCGCCGTCGCATCGACGATCTTCACCTGCGCCGAAGGGTAGCGGTCAATCACGGTGTTGAGGACCGGAAGCAGGACCGTGCGCAGAGCGGACGGAACACATCCGACGCGGATCAGACGCGAATAGCGATGCCCCTCGCCGCGCATGGCGAAAAGCATCTCCTCGACATTAGACAGGATATCCTGGGCCGAGCGGAAAAGCTCCTTACCCGCAGGCGTCAGTTTCACGTCGCGCGTGGTTCGAACGAAAAGCTGAACGTTGAGGCTTTCTTCAAGCTTCTGGATCCGTCTGCTGAGCGCGGACGGCGAGATGTGCAGCGTATCAGCAGCAGCTTTGTAGTTGAGTTTCCGTGCGACCTCGGCGAAAGCGTGGAGATCATCCATGTTGAGATTTATACGCATCCGGCACTTATAGAAGCTATATTGCCGTCATGACAAGATCGTGACCTTCAATGCAGCTTGTCGTCGATCATCAAGCCTGCGGATCGCTGCAGAACCTTTCCCGTCCGATAAAGATCTGTCCTGCCGATCACTGTGAAAGAGTCTGAAAAGGCGTGATGTTTCGCAGCGGCGGCAATATTTCGCCGCGCATGTTGCCGATGCGGTTGCAATGACTGTTGCGCCGTTTGCAATTCCAGCTCGTGGGCATGTTGCTATACCAAAACGCATCAAATTGGTGTCGCATACGGCGCGAAGGCCGACGCGACGTCTCAAAGGAATGATGCATGATCGACGGCGCTTTTGACCTCAAAGACAAAACGGCGGTCTGCGGCGTGGGCCTGAAAATAGGTCCGACGCCCGGCAGTACCGAACTCTCTCTTGCCGGCGATGCGTTCAAGCTTGCCTTGGAAGATAGCGGACTGAGGGCCAAGGATATCGATGGTTTTATCGCGCCGTCCTTCGGTGCCGACTATGATCGCGTGCTCGAAAGCTGGGGCGTGGATGTCCGCTTCGCGTTCCAGGGTTGGACGCATGGTCGTTTCGTTTCTCCGACGCTGCAGCACGCCGCCATGGTCGTGGCAAGCGGCCAGGCGAAGGCGGTCGCGGTGGTCTTTGCCCGCAAGAAGAGACAGCACGGCAATACCGATCAATGGGAAATGTGGCGCCAGGGGCAGGGGCCGCATGGCGAAAGCCCGGCCTATGGCGCGGTCGCTCCCGTCTTCGGCGCGGCGATTTCCATGCAGCGCTATTTTCACCTTTATGGCGGCTCGCCGGACGCGCTGGCGCCCATCGCTATCGCGGCTCGCAAACATGCGGCGCTCAATCCCATCGCCCTCAAGCAGGAGCCGATGGATCACGCAGCCTACGTCAATTCGCGCTGGATCGTCGAGCCGCTGCGTCTTCTCGACTGCTGCCTCGTCAACGAGGCCTGCGCCTGCGTAATCGTCACCTCGGCGGAGCGGGCGCGCAATCTTGCAAAGCCGCCGGTCTATATATCCGGGGTGCAGGGCGTTCACGCCGGCCCGCAATATCACAACCTCGCCCTTCCCGGCCTCGGCGTGGCGCAGCAGAAAGTCTTCCGCTTTGAGCCGCAGGCCGCCGACCTGCACGCCCATCGCATGGCCGGGGTCACCGCGAGGGATATCGATGCTGTCATGACCTATGACGCATTCACGCCGCTCGTACTGTTCGGACTGGAGCGGTTCGGCTTCTGCAAACCGGGGGAAGGTCTGGACTTCATCCGCGATGGTCGCATCGAACTCGGCGGGGAACTGCCGGTGAACACGTCAGGTGGCCTTTTGTCGGAGGGGCATGTCTCCGGCTGGAACCTGATCATCGAAGCGATACGGCAGGCTCGCCACGAATGCGGTGCGCGGCAGGTCAAGGACCTCGAGATTGTGCAGTACGGCGGCTTCCTCGGCGAAGCGATTATTTTCAGGAGATAGAAGATGGCTGACCCACGGGTTGACGAAAAAACGGGACGGTATCTTCCCATCATCCACGACATCGAGAAGCCCTATTGGGAGGCGGCAAAGCAACATCGCCTCGTTCTGCAGAAATGCGGCCATTGCGGGCATGTGCGTTATCCGATCGGCCCCCTTTGCTCCGAATGCCTTTCCGACGAGGCCTCCTGGGAGGAGATGTCGGGGGCTGGCGTGGTGCACAACTACGTCATCTATCACAAGGGCTGGACTGACTATCTCAAGGCGAAGACGCCCTATGCCGTCGTTCAGGTCGAACTTGCGGAAGGCCCCCGACTGACGACGAATATTCTTGGCCTGCCGGCGTCGGAGGTTCGGATCGGGATGCCGGTGAAGGTCGTCTTCGAAGACGTGACTGGCACGATAACGCTCGTGCAGTTTTCAGTGCAGGTGCAGGAGGCAACACAATGAGTGAGACCACGCACAAGGGTCCGTTGGCCGGCATACGCGTTCTCGACGTCAGCATCATGGCGGCCGGTCCATGGACGACTGCCATCCTCGGCATGCTGGGGGCAGAAGTGATCAAGGTCGAGCCGCCGGCAGGCGACGGCACCCGCTGGGCATTGCCGACGCAGCGCGGCATGGGCACGAACTTCATCGCCATGAATGTCAACAAGAAGGACATCATGCTCGACCTCAAGACGGAGGAAGGTGCGGCTTACGCCAAGGCTCTGGCGGCGGACTGCGATGTTTTTGTTCAGAACTTCCGGGTCGGTGCGATGAAACGGCTAGGCCTCGACTACGATGTCCTGAGTACGATCAATCCGAAGCTCATCTACTGCTCTATTTCCGGCTTCGGCCACATGGGGCCGCTTGCCACGGTAGGCTGCGGCGACCCGATCATGCAGGCATTCTCCGGCTTTGCGGCGCAAAATGGGGCCGAAGGCGATCTTGCGGAGTCTTTCCGCTTCACCGGTTTCCTCGACCTGTCGACAGGAGCGATCGCGGTCCAGGATATCCTTGCGGCGTTGGTCTGGCGGCAGGAGACTGGCCGGGGGCAGGATATCAATCTGTCGATGCTCGAAGCGGCGATGGAAATGCAATTCACCCGCATCTCCGAACTTTTTGGAGCCCAACAGGCATCCTCGCCTTCGGGCAGCGCCAATCCGGCCTTTGCGCCCGACCGCGCCTATATCGCCGAGGACCGGGAGATTTTCGTCAGCGTCACGCGTGCCAGGCAATGGCAGGCTCTCTGCAAGGCGCTCGAACGCGAGGATCTCCTGTCCGACAACCGGTTCGTCAACAACCGTGCCCGATGCGCGAACCGGGACGCTCTGGATGAGATCCTCTTAGGCATCTTTGTCCACAAGCCGTCCGTCTGGTGGCTGCGGCTTTTGAAGCGAGCCGGCATTCCCTGCGTCGTCGCGCATGATTACGAAAGCTTCCGCTATCACCAGCAGATCGTCGAAAATGAAATGATTGCCGAAGTGCGGACCGCGCAATGGGGCGACGTCTCGGTCGGGGGACTTCCCTGGCATTTCGAAGGAACACCCTGCAGCGTCCGGGCGCCATCCGAACCGGGCGCCGATACCGATGAAATTCTTAGGCCACTTTCGGACACAGCACCTGCTTTGTTGAAGGATATCGCATGACCAACCTTTCCAATCTGATCGTCGTGGAAATTGCCGAAGGCATCGCTGGGCCGCTGGCCGGCGTCCGGTTGGCCGATCTCGGTGCCACAGTCATCAAGGTCGAGCCTAATGAAGGCGATTTCATGCGCGAAGCCTCTCCGGCCAAGGTTGGCAGCGACATGAGCGCGGCATTTTTCGAACTGAACCGTGGCAAGAAATCGGTGCAGCTGGGCGAAAAGCTCGAACAGGCGACCGCTGCCGTGGATGCGCTCCTCGCGAAAGCTGACGTCCTGATTCTGGATCGCAGCCAGGAAGAGATCACTGCCCTCGGCCTTGAGGATGTTACTAATCGTTTTCCTGGCCTGATCGTCGTCGATATCAGTCCCTGGGGTCGCAAAGGTCCGATGGCGGACCTGCAGGGCTCGGAACTGACGGCTCAAGCCATGGCGGGTTATACCCGCTATCTCGGGCGACGCGGTTTGCCGGCTCGGCGGCTCGGCTCTGATGCCGGTTCGATAGGCACAGGCATTTTTGCCGTGCAGGCGGCGCTTTCGGCGCTGCTCCACAGGAACGACGGGGGGCGTGGCCAGCGGATTAGCGTCTCAATTCTGAATTCCTTGCTCAGTATGAAGAGTATCCATCTGGCTGCCCAGTCCGATCCGGACGCCTACAAAGGCCCTCGAGTAGGCGGTCCGCACGAGCCCGTGGAGCAAGGCTGGAAGACTGCAGACAAGCCTATCTATTTCGCCTTTGGCGGTTCCGTCGGTGCGACAGGACGTGCCGGCTGGGAGCAGTTCGTTGAAGAAATGGGCATGTCGGAACTGCTCAGCGACAGCCGCTTCGATAAACGTGGCAAGGCCTCGACCGGACATGGCAGCGAGGCAATCCGCTTGCGACCGGTTTATGAAAAGTATTTCGCCAACAAGACCTCCGCAGAGCTGGTCGCGTCCATGCACAAGCACCGCGCCAACGCCGCCGTCTATGCAACCGCGGTTGAGGCGCTGGAGCATGAGCAGACAAAGGCGCTCGGTATCGTGGTGGAGGTGCCGGATCACGGCGGGCAGACCAAGGTCCGGGCGTTTCCCGGAGCGTTCTCAGACATCGTCGTGGAACTCAAGGGCGATGCTCCGGCGCTGGGTGCCGACACCGGGACGGTGCTTGCCGAACTGGGCTTTACACCTGAGCAGCAGCGCGCCTTGCAGACGGCGGGCGGGATTTTCGGGGTTGCAGCATGAACGACGCATCCGCAACCTGGTCCAGTTCCGCGCCCTTTTCCGACTTCCTCGGCATAAAAGTTCTCAGGGAGGAGGGGGGCGAGGTGGAAATCTCCCTCCGCTCCCGCCCGGAACTGACGAACCGCAAAGGCGATATTCACGGAGGCGTGCTGGCCTCCCTCATCGACTTGGCCGCTAGCAGAGCGACTCGCAGCCTCGGAGAATTGAAGGGGGTCTCGACGGTAACCCTGCTGACCAATTACATCGCACCGGCGCAGGGTGATATCACCATTCGCGCCACCGTTCTGAAAGCCGGGCGCTCGACCTCCTTCGTCGATGTGAGGATTTGCAACGCTGACGGCGATCTGGCTGCGACAGGCAGTATCACCCTGCGCATTATAAGGTAACTCCAATGAGCGAGACCCGCATCCTGGCGGAATTCGCCACGGAACTCACGTTCGAAAATATCCCTGCGGCGACCCGTGCTCAGGCAAAGATCGTCTTGCTCGATGGGCTTTCATGCCTTCTCGCTGGTTGCGACGGACCGCTTGGCCGCAGCGCCGGAAAGATGGTTGAGGAACTGGGGGGCATTGAACAGGCAACCTCGTTTGCAAGCGGACGCCAGCTAGCGACGCGGGACGCTGCTTATGCCAATGCCATGGCGCTTTACAGCGTCGGCCTCAACGACATCCACAAACCTTCCGGTACGCATCCGGGCGGCTGCATCATTCCGGCCACCTTGGCTATGGCAGAACAAGAGCGGGTATCAGGTGCCGATCTCCTGACTGCACTTGTCGTTGGGTATGAGGTCAACGGACGGATCGGTCGCGCAGTCAAACAGGGGCACCGCAAGCGTGGCTTTCACCCCACCGGCACCTGCGGGAGTTTCGGATCAGCCGCCGCTGCCGCAAAGATTAGACGTCGCAATCAGGAAGGCCATTTGAATGTCCTCGGCATTGCAGGCAGCCAGGCTTCCGGGCTTTACGAGTTTCATCAGACCGGTTCGACGACCATGGTCTATCATGCCGGGCGGGCGGCACAGAACGGTATCGAAGCCAACATGCTCAACGATGCCGGGCTGACCGGACCGCATTCCGTTCTGGAGGGCATCCAGGGATTCTTCGTGGCAATGTCTTCCAGTGCCGATACCATTGAAATCTCGAACGGCCTCGGCAGAAAGTTCATGATCGATGAGACCAGCCTTCGTCCGAATTTCGGCTGCAACTCGACAAAATCGACCTCCATTGCACTCGCGGATATCCTGAAGTCGGAAAAGATTCCGGTGCGGGATGTCGCCAGTATTGAAATCAGCCTCAACTCCCTGCCGGCGCGTGACAACGATATCCCGCTCATTGAAAGCCTGATCGATGCACGCCTTAGCGTCCAATATAACGCGGCGCTGGTGCTGGCGGCAGGCAATGTCGTGGTTCGCGATGTGACTGAAGCGGACACCCTCGATCCTGCAATCTTGTGCTGGATGCCAAAGATCATCGTCAGGCCTGACGACGCGCTTTCCCGTTATGCTTGCCGGATCAGAGTCGCGCTGGACAACGGGCGAGTGTTTGTCGGTCAAGACGCAGGTGCCCGCGGCGATCCCTCCGATCCACTCGATTGGCGCCAAGTGTCACACAAAGCAGCAAGCCTGGTGAACCTAAACATCAACAATGCACATTTCGCTCGCCTGGCGGCCATCATTCAGAACATCGAGGCCTATGATGTCGCAGGTCTTGTTACGGCACTCGCTGCGATCCGCTCTCAGGAGGCAGCGAGCCGGGGGGCATGATTTTCAAAAGCATGGTTGGGGGGACCTGGGATATGAGCAGGCTTTTCGCGAAGATTGCAAAGGATGAATTGGCGCTCGGAGTCTGGATCAAGGGTGGACCGCATCTGGTGACGACGCTGGCCAGGGCCGGTTTCGATTTCGTTCGGCCGGACATGATGTTTTCGGCGCTGGACTGGAAGGAGCTCGACCACGTCTACCGCACGGCGGAATCGGTAGGGATGGCAACGTGGCTGCGTATCCCGTCCAATCTCTGGCTCGGTGGCGAAACGGCGCTGCAGGTCACGGTCGATGCCACACGCATTCAGCCTCGGCGTTCCGGTCGTTCACGTTTCGGTGGCCTCGGCGGTTCGGGTGCGGGCGCTGGTCGATGTAGCTAAGGACTGGCACCGCTCGGGCGCTGGCGAGTATCCGAACTCCAGCGAGACATTTTCCGGCCAGCGCGAGCAGGTCATCGAAGAAACGGTGGTCGTGCCCGCGATCGAGAGCAAGACGGCAATCGACCAGATCGATGAAATTCTCGAAATGCCGAGGCTGCGTGCCATTCAGTTTGGGAGCACCGACCTCAGTAAAGAAATCGGTTATGCCTTTCAGTACGAACATCCGGCCGTATGGAAAGCCATCCGCGATATCAGCGACAAGGCGCGCTCGCGCGGCATTCTGGTTGTCGCCAATACTGGCTATGACTTGACGACGGTTGATGCCATCGCTGGGCGTGTCGGACGGCTCTACGACCACGGCATGCGCGTCGTGTTGATGCAGGGAGCCGAATTCCTGCTGGAAACATTGACCAAGCCGTTGGTGGAGCAAATCCACCGTTCGAGATAAACATGTCGGGGGATGCCTGGGCGCGGTGAAGCCTTTCTATGCTGAATTATGACGGTGCCAGCTGAGCATTCGGGCCGACAAGGGCGTTCCAGAACTCTCTGGCCAGCGGCCTCAATGGCTGGCCGTGCCGTTTGAGAACACCAATCCGCCGCTTGATCTCCGGCTCGATCAGGCCGACTGCCACCAGATTTGGGTTCTTGCTCTCCTCGTAAATGGATTTCGGCACCGCGGTCACGCCAATACCAGCTTCCGCCATCAACAGCGCGGTATCGGTATGGCGCACTTCGTGGAACCATTTTAACGTCACACCTTCCTTTGCCATGGCACTATCGATGAGAATCCGGATCCCGGACTCCCGGACAGGTCCGATGACCCTCTGGGCGAGTAGTTCGCGCCACGAGACGTTGTTGCGGCCAGAAAATTCATGCCCTTTTCTCATCGCCAGGACGAATGTCTCTTCGCGCAAGATTACGCCGTCCAAGCCTTCGGTGTGGCCATCCAGGTACCCGACGCCGACATCCGCATTGGAGCGCAGCACGGCGTCATTGGTTTCGTTGGAGGACAGGTCGGATATGCGGATTCTGGCATGAGGGTTAGCCCGCAGGATATCGTCCTGAATAACGGGAATAAGTTCCCGGATGACGGACGGTACACAGGCGATCGTAAGTGTCGGAGAACGGAAATTCGGGACGCCCTTGAACGAGGCTTGAACTTCGGAAAGTGTTTCGACGATCTCGCGTGCACGCGAAAAAAGCTGTTTGCCGGCAAGGCTCAGTTTAACCTCGCGCGTCGTGCGTTCGAACAGCTTGCATTCCAGCGCATATTCCAGTCTCTGCACCCGCCTTGTCAGCGAGGAGGGTGACACATTGAGCTCTTCGGCCGCTGCCGCATAGCTCAATCGTTCAGCGACGGCCAAGAAAGCGACAAGCTCGGAAATTTCGTAATTAATGCGCATACTGCAATCATTTGCATAAATATTACCGTTTTGCAATGAATTCCGGTCCCGATCAGAGAGTTTACGCCCGTCAATCCATACCTGAGAAACGTGCGGCAAGCTTTGACCAGGCTTGGTTATGCCTTGCCCGTTTGGCCTTTCGGCAACGGCAATTTCAATATCTGCAGTAATCTATAAAAAAATCCATGATATGACAATTATCGAGGCAATGCTTAGCTACTGGCTTGAAGGAGTTTAGCCATGACGAACGTTACACCCCTTATCATCGGCATAGGAGGAACGCTCCGGCCGGAGTCGTCGTCGGAGCGTGCGCTTCGACTAACCCTCGACGCAGTTGAGGCACGCGGTGGTCGTGCCGTGATGTTTGCCGGGCAGGACCTGGATGCGCCAGCGTACGATTTCGGTGCGCCGCTCACGCCCAAAATGCATGCATTGATCGAGGCTTTGCGCGTGGCAGACGGCGTCGTTCTTGCATCTCCGTGCTATCATGGCGGCATATCCGGACTTATCAAGAATGCACTGGATTATACGGAGGAGATGAACAGGGATGTCCGCCCATACCTCCACGGCCTCGTGGTCGGCTGCATAGCGACAGGTGCTGGTCATCAGGGCCCGGGAATGGTGCTCAGCTCGCTCCGCAACATTGTGCACGCCTTGCGCGGCTGGCCGTGCCCTCTCGGCGTGGGGATCAATACCGCAGAGGTGAATTTTACGAGCAACGGTTGCTCCGACCCCCGCGTCGGCTCGCGCCTGACAGCTCTTGCCGATCAGGTATGCGATTTCATCAGACTGCCACAGCTCGGCCGCGAACGGACACCCCAAACCCTGGCCATGTCAGCATAATCGACTGTGAAAACCCGAACGACGACAAAGGCGGCAGTGATGCCGCCTTTGTCGTTTCGATCAGCTCCACATATTTGGACCGAAGCTTTGGACTCAATTCGGCGACCGGTAGCTCAGTGTGTTCGCCGCTCTCTCGTTTCGTCTGCCGACGACACCGGACTTCAGATGGGGAGTTCCATGCGCATCACAGCGGCATGGAGATCACCCAGCTCGGTGTCGCTGATCGGCAGACGCGGCGCCCGCAGTTTACCCGAAGGCAGACCAAACTTGTTCATAAGCGGTTTCATCGACCGCATCGAGCTTCCGCCGTTGTAAAGCGTATAGGCCCGTTCGAACTCCATGAGCTTCAGGAAAGATAGACGGGCCTTGTCGTAATCTCCGCATGACCAGCCGTCGATGACGGACTGTACGAGACGCGGCGTTAGGTTTCCTTCTCCACCCATGAATCCGTTGCCGCCCATGGCGAGCACGGAAAGCCCGTTGCCAGGCCCGGCGCAGTGCACTTCCATACGGTCGCCGAGGCGTTCGATCAATTCCGCAAGGTATGGAATGCTCGGACCGCCATAGGCTATGCCGACGAGGTTGGGAAAGCGGTTGGCCAGCTTTTCGATCAGAGCGGGTGGAACGTAATAGCCTGCAGCATGGTGGCTGGAGAGATAGACTGGAAGGGAGACGGAACCGATGGTGGTGTTATAATATTGCTCCAGTTCGGCGATGCTCGGTTTCGAGCCATGTCCGATATCCAGGGAAAAGATCTGGGCCGCATCCACGCCAGCCCGTTCCGCGGCGCGCAAGAACTCGACCATTTCGTTGGCCGTGCGGGGCTCGCAGCCCATCGCCCGGCAGGGCACATGGCCCTTTAGCTCCTCGACAGCGATAGCCAGAACGCGGTCCCGCTCCGCGACCGACAGAGAGTAGCCTTCGCCGCTTCCGCTGCCACCCACATAGACGGATACGCGGGCTTCCTTCAGCCTGCGCAAATGGGTGCGAAACGCCGGTTCGTCCAGTTTAAGCTGATCGTCGAACGGCGTGAGGCTGACGACGACGACACTAAGTTTCTTAGGCATGTTTCCCTCGGAAGGTTTAGATTTTGGAATGACTCGCCCACACGTCGCAAATTTCGCTCGTGGTCACGACCGGCGTGATCCAGCTCTGCAGGAAAGACAGGCTGCGTTCATGGGACTCGGTGCTGTAAGCTCCGCAAGCGTCCGCTGCGACGACGGGGTAATAACCGTAAGAGGCCGCGTGGCGGGCGTTGAACTCGATGCCGATATCCGTTGCGACGCCGGCAAAGATCACCGTTTCGACCTTCAGCGTTTTCAAACGCAGATCGAGCGGCGTATCGACGAAAAGAGACGGCTGGCTTTTCTCAAGGACGATGTGATGCGGAGCCGGCTTCAATCCTTCCAGAAAGTCGGTATCAGGCATTCCGGGCTGCATCGTTGGCTTCAACAGGGCGATATCGTCAACTTTCTGTTTCTTCATGAGGAAGAGCAAAAAGGGGCCGGTGGTGTATTCGATCAGCGGCAGGATATGCCGGCTCCAGATCACCGGTACACCTACATTGTCGGCAGCCTCGATCAGGCGCAACGCGTTCTGCCGCACCTCATCCACATTATAGGCCTTGCCCGCTAGACCGTTCTGCAGATCCCAGAGCACGACAGCAGTCCGCCGCTTCGCTATAAAATCCTCCAGGTTTCGAGGGAGGTCCGGAAGACTGGATTTATGAATTTTCAATGTCGTTTCCTGTCGCGTGGTTGCTTGAATGCGCGCACCATGGGTCAAGCCTCTGCTGGGTGGAAGCGCAGTTGAAGCAACGACAATTCCAGTTTCTGCACTAATGGGTAGATCGATTGCCGCCGACGGGAATCCGCTTGTGGAAATAGCGAGTGCCAGGTCGGATCGGATGCCGATAACGCAATTATGAACCAGTTTTCATGCTAGCCAGGGTCACCTGCCGCCCCGTTCATTGCTACGCGAAATGATGCCTGGATATTGTCCCGTTTTGCGCACCAATTGACCCGATAATTAGACTTAATGTTACGGGCCGGCACCGATAGAACCGTCTTCATAATGCGGCACGTCAGGCTAGATTGCCTTGGGTGCCGCGTTTGTGACAACCGGGAGGGTTTCATGAAAAAAATATCCGGAATGATCGCTATGGTGGCGGTCGGCGTTGCTTTGCATCCGTCCATTGCGCATGCGCAAACCATCGACCCCGAGCTTGAGGATGCCTGGGCGTTCATGCAGGAGCAGATGCCGGGCGTTCCTTATGCGCTTCTTACCGAAGCCTGCAAGGAAGGCGAAGTGATGATCTATCATGGCAGCTGGCAGGATGCCGAAGATGCCCAGATCGCGGGGTTTACCGCGCGCTTTCCCTGCATCCAGGTGAGAAAGCAAGGTGGCGGCATGAGCGATATTCGCGAGCGTTATCTCGCGGAATTCCGGGCAGGTCAGCGTATCGCCGATCTGGTCCAAGACAGCAATTCCAATGTGCTCGACAACCACGCGAAGGCTGGCTACCTGACGAATTACGTCATTTCTAACGACAGTAAGTTCAAGGACAACACGAAGAGCACCAGCAATTGGTATTCCATGCGCCGTGGTATGGCAGGCATAGCGTGGAACACAGATCTGGTGACCGATGCGGAAGCTGCCAAGCTCAATGAATGGAAGGGGATTCTCGATCCGCGCTGGAAGGATGTCGCAGCCGTCGGTGACATTTCCGCCGGTGGGGTGGCCTATCTACCTTTCTATGCATGGCGCAAGCTTTATGGCGACGACTTCATCAAGCAACTCGGTAGCTTGAACATTCGTAATATCGGCGGCACCAATAATGCGGCTGCGGCTTTGGCTTCCGGCGACGTGCAGATCGTCTTCAATGCCAGCGAAACGGCTCTTGTTCCGCTGCTCGAAAAGGGCGCCCCGATCAAATGGACACTGCCGTCTCCCGGTGTCGGTCCTTTGACGGGACAGGCCGTGACGGGCAACGCTCCCCATCCCAATGCCGCCAAGCTCTATCAGGAATACTCTTTCACCACCGAAGGATATGCGCTCTTCCAGAAGCTGGGCGGTGTCCCGACGATGACGGGGGTCAAGGATGCGCGCGATGTGGCAGCGGAGCCCTGGTACAAGGTTCCCACACAGATCTTCGAATATTCCGAAGAGGATGCAACCGCAGCCGTGAAGGACGTGGTTAAGCTGTTCAACGAGAACGTTGCTGCCGGTCGCAGATAGCTCTCGCCAAAACCGTGACCGCGGAGGAGGGCTCTGCGGTCACCTTTCGAATTTGTGGAGTCCTTATGACCATTCCCATGATTGCAGACAGCAAGCCAAGGTCGGCACGTTTCAGTTTCGCGAGTGAGATAACAGTGCAGACATTGATGTTTCTGCTGACGTCTCTTCTGATCTTTGCCCCGCTGATCTACCTGCTGATAGGCTCCTTCAGCTCCGAGGTCATTGGGCATCCAGATGCGCATCCGACTTTGGACAACTGGATTACGGTCTATACGTCCCCGCTCTACATCACGGCCTTTCTGAACACTATTTCCCTGTCCGCGGTGACTTCTGTTGTGTCACTCGTCGTCGGTGGGGCAATGGCCTGGGTCGTTGCACGCACGAATGCGCCGGGCAAGGATACGCTTGCTCTGCTGATTGTCATCCCCTTGATGCTGTCGAATACCATCACCACGTTGTC
The DNA here is from genome assembly GCF_001687365.1 of Pararhizobium polonicum. Taxonomy (GTDB): domain Bacteria; phylum Pseudomonadota; class Alphaproteobacteria; order Rhizobiales; family Rhizobiaceae; genus Pararhizobium; species Pararhizobium polonicum. The sequence continues at coordinate 123,654 of NZ_LGLV01000014.1, read as the reverse complement.
GTGGATCGCACTTGCCGCACCGAATGCGGGATTCATCAATGCAGCCGCGCGTGCCCTCTTCGGCGTCAACACAATCTTCAATATCTACTCGTTCGGAGGGATCGCTCTCGTTCTCGTGACGCACTATGCATCCTTCGCATTTGTCGCGATGTATGCGGCCCTTCGTTCCATCGACGGCTCACTGGAGGAAGCATCCGCCATGGCTGGCGCCGGTACCTACCAGACTGCATGGCGGATGACGCTTCCGTTGGTCTGGCCGACGATCATATCCTCCACCCTGATCATTTTCGTTCTTGCAGCCGAAAACTTCTCCGTGCCGACGCTTCTTGGTGCGCCATTCAATTTCCAGACGCTTCCCGCTCGCATATTCTACGACATGACCGTCGAGCCATCGAAACCGACGCTTGCCGCGGCCGCCGGGACGATGCTGCTGTGGATTGCCTTGCTGGGGACATTCTGGCAGCGCAAGACCATAGCCAGGGCCAAGAATTACGTGACAATCACCGGCAAGGGCAGCCGTCCGCGCATCGCGGAACTGGGCAGAACCGGCAAGGCGGTCTGTTCCGGCGGCCTCGTCCTGTTTGTCCTGATCGCTGTCGTCATCCCATACTGCGCTCTGGTTCTGGGATCTTTCCTCAGTTTTCTCACGCCTCGCCTGACGATGAAGCTCCTGACGCTGGACAACTATCTGCGGCTGTTTACCCCTGATACCTTCGTTGCGACGCGGAATTCGCTGCTCTATTCGGTGTTCGGCGGGCTATTCATGACCCTATTCTATGTGTTTCTGGCCTATTGCATCAAACGGTCCCACGGCACTTCAGGTCGTCTGATGGAGTACGCGGTCATCGTGCCGACGGCCATTCCGGGCTTGGTGCTGGGCCTGGGTATCCTCTGGACTTTCGTCGGGTTGCCGTTGCCTATCTACGGCACGGCCGCGATCCTGATCATCGCCTACCTCTCCAGAAATGTCGGCTACGGCGTCCGGCAGTCACGCGTCGCGCTGGTGCAGGTTTCCGATGAGTTGACGGAAGCGGCCCAGATGAACGGCGCAACGGCCATGCGGGCGTTTCGTGACGTGACCGTTCCGATCCTGCAGCCCGTCCTGCTGGCGCTGTGGACCATGCTGTTCATGAATGTCTTCACCGAACTCGGCCTGACGATCCTGCTCTACAACTATAAAACGGTGACACTGCCGATTGCGCTGTGGAACGACATGGCGTCGGGACACCAGACACGCGCTTTCGCCATCGCAGTCCTTCAGGCTGTGATCATTTTCACCATCATCTTTGCCGCCAACTGGCGGTGGGGCATCCTTAAAAACACGCTCGATAAGTAAAGCCGGGAGGCAATTTATGTCCAAAGTCATTGAAGTTAGAAATCTGTCGCGCGTATTTGCCGGGCGTGCCGCCGTCGATAATGTCTCCTTTGATGTCGATGAAGGTGAAGTCCTTGTCATCGTCGGTTCAAGTGGGTGCGGCAAGACGACGACGTTGCGCTGTATCGCCGGGCTGACCGAGCCGACCTCGGGCACCGTCACCGTCGATGGGAGGATGATGGTCGGTCCCGGTGTCTTCGTGCCGCCGGAGAGGCGTGGCATCGGCATGGTGTTCCAGAGTTATGCTCTCTGGCCGCACAAGACCGTGGCGGAAAACATTGCCTACAGTCTGGTTGTTCGCGGCACAGCCAAGGCCGAGATTGGCAAAGCCGTCGATCGGGCTCTTGCGCTGGTAGACCTGAAAGGAATGGGCGACCGGTATCCATCCTCGATGAGTGGCGGGCAACAGCAACGTGTTGCGGTGGCGCGGTGCGCCGTCTCTGAACCCCGCGTCCTCCTGCTGGACGAGCCTTTGAGTAATCTCGACGCAAAACTGCGTGAGCAGATGCGCGAAGAACTGCGCTATCTCATCACGAAGATCCGCAGCACGGCAATTCACATCACGCACGATCAGACCGAAGCGATGGCCTTGGCGGACCGGATCATCTGCATGCGTGACGGCAAGGTCGAGCAGGTGGGGTCGGCACGCGATCTTTACCGGCGCCCCGCGAGCCGGTTCATCGCGGATTTCATCGGGATCAGCACTTTTCTTGACGGAAAATGTCTCGAGAGAGGACTGGACGGCAGCTACCGGATTGTGCTGACCAATGGCGATCAGCTTCTCTCGTCCATTTCCACGTCTGTGGGCTCCGGGAGCAAAGTGACCGTGGCGATCCGACCGGAGAATTTCAACCTCTATGCACGCAGGCCAGAGGGCACCAATGTTCTGGAAGGGATAATAAGCTCCGGCATCTTTTTTGGGGACCATATCGAATATTCGATCACCTATGGTGGGGTGATCCTCAAGGCGCGAAGCCGGCTCGATTTTCCGGTTGGCGCAGCCGTGTTCGTGCAGGTCAATCCAGACGATGTTGTTTACTTTGGGCAACAAAGTGCCGCTGCGGTAGCCGCTTAGATTTGCCGCAATGAATACGCGTCAGTCACACCGCTCCAGCGTGTTCGGTTAATTCATCACGCGGATGCCGTTCCTTTCCGCGCTCGAACTTCGGCTGATCGCACGCGCTGCGCGCTATGACATCTGCAGCACCGTGAGTGGGAATACTCAGATTAAGGAAGGTGTAGAAGATGCAAGAGAGACCGCATGCTGAAAGAGCGCTTTGACTACAGAACTATCCTCTGTGTCCTCCTGAGTGTCGCAGCAGGTTTTTTTGGTTCCTATTTCCGTCTTCCGCTCGCCTGGGTGTTGGGGCCACTCCTTGTCACTGCAGCTTTTGGCATGGCAAACATCTCCGTCTTCGCGCCACTGGCGGGGCGACGGCTTGGGCAACTGATCATCGGCGCCTCCGTTGGGCTCAATCTGACGGCCACCGTTCTGGTCAGCCTGACGGGCTGGCTTCCGCTGCTCTTTGTGACGGCGCTGATCGGCATCCTGTTTGCGGCCGCAATCAGCGTCGCTTTCGCGAGAGTTGCCAGGATCGATCAGGCCACAGCCTTTTTCGCCATGATGCCGGGTGGCATGTCGGAAATGGCGAATATCGGCGCGACAGAAGGTGCCCGCCCCGAGCCGATCGCGCTAAGCCAGGCATTACGGGTTGCTCTCGTCGTATGCCTTTTGCCGCCCTTACTCATCTTTTTCGGCGATTCGGTCGATCTCGGCGCCTGGGCTGCAAAGCCACAGGTTTCATGGGGCAGCTTGCCGTTCGTCCTTGCCGCGGGAGGGATAGGCACGATCGTTTTTCGCTGGATCGGATTTCAGAACCCCTGGATGGTTGGATCGTTGATCGGAGTTGCCGCCCTGACCGCAGCAGGGCTGGTCGCCGGCCGGTTGCCGCTTTCCCTTGTCAATGCCGGTCAGTTCTTTCTTGGCATCGCGATCGGTGCCCGATTCAAAGGCGATATCCTGCGTCACCTTGCCCGCCTCAGTGCCATCAGCATGGCTTTCACCCTGTTCCTGACCCTGCTGATGGCGGCCTATTCCCTCATGGTGACGGCGTTCGCCGATATCAGCTTTTCCGACATGATGCTGTCGACTGCGCCGGGAGGGTTTGCGGAAATGGTGATTACGGCGCAGGTGCTGCACCTTCACGTCGCACTCGTCACTGCGTTCCACATTATCCGGTCCATTCTGCTCAACGGACTGGCGCTGCACATCTGGGCATTGCTGAATCGGATCGGGTTCTTTGCGCGTGTCAACGCAATCCTGCATCGGATTTCCTGAAGATCGGTTCCCTTACAAGTCTGCGTCGGATTGTTCCCATTTGTGAGCTCGATTTGCCTCGATTGTCCCGTTTCACGCAACAACTGCCCCGTAAAATATTATTCCGCTCATAGCCTTTGTCCGGCTAAGTGAAGACCTGAGGCTGTAGTGAAATGTCGCGTGGAGGTGAGCTGGTGGTGAGGCCAGCGAAGCGGGCATTTCCAACCTGCGGCGGAGGATACATCGAACCGATCGGCAGGCGAAGCTCTGTTCAGAGTGCGTTTCAACACGTCTATTCGTCCGATAGCTACCGGAACTGCAATAATCAAAAAAGGGAGGAACACAATGAAAACTTTGCTTCCAACACTCACGGCGCTCGTCTTGCTCAATCTTGTCGGCACGGCAGGTGCCCAGACGATTGCTCCCGAACATGCCGACGCGTGGGCCTTCATGCAGGAAGCCATGCCGGGCGTTCCCTACGAGGTGCTTGCGGGCGCCTGCAAGGAAGGCAAGCTCATGATCTACAACGGGACCTGGACGGATGCGCAGAAGGCGCAGATTACCGCCTTCAAGCAGCGCTTCCCTTGTGTCGAGGCTGAGAATTTCGAGCTTCCTACAAGCGAGCGCCGTGAACGGTTCGTCACGGAGACGAAGGCCGGGCGCTATGTCACCGACATCGTACAGGATACAGATCCGGGCGTTCTCGATGCACAAGCGAAGGATGGCTATCTCGCCTCCTACAAGATCAGTTCGGACGCCAAATTCGCCGACAACGTCAAGAACCCCGGCTTCTGGTATCCGCTGCGCATCGCACTGGCGGGGAACGCCTGGAATATCGACGGCGTTACGCCCGAAGAAGGGGAGATCCTGTCCAAATGGCAAGGCATCATCGACCCCCGCTTCAAGGGTCGCGTCGGCATTTCGATCAGTGCGTCGGGGGCCGGTGGCGCGACCCTCTATCCGTATTATGCCCTCTACAAGCTGTATGGCGAGGAGTTCATGACGAAGTTCGCAGCGCAGGAGCCGCGCAATTTCAGTGGCGCCAACACGCTCGCAGGCGCGCTTGCCTCCGGCGACATTGATGTCGCGCTGGCGATCAGCGAGACCGGCATCGTCCCGCTTCAGGCAACCGGTGCTCCGATCGAATGGTCGCTGCCGGATCCCGGCCTGGGCCTTGCGACGGGGCAGGGCATCAGCGCCCATGCTCCCCATCCGAATGCGGCCAGGCTCTATCACGAATATTCGTTCAGCGAAGAAGGCTACGGCGCCTGGAATAAAACCGGCGGCGCGCCGGCTATGACCGGGTTCAAGGATACGCGCGATGTCGCGCAGCAGAGCTGGTACAAATTGCCGTCTTCCTTTGCGGACGTCGATCCACGCCAGATGGATAGCGAAAAGAAGAGCTTCCTGGCGAAAAACAACGTCTGGTTCAACCTCAGCCAGTAACCCCACCTCGTGACCATATTGCTGTCCGGCCTATCGGGGCCGGACATGGAAGGAGTTTATCTATGGCCGTTCAAGATGCGCACGGACGAACCATTGACGCAGCCGTTTCCGAACGTTCCGAACGACTTGCCGCCCCCAGCTGGCTGATGTTCGGTCTCACGCTTGTCCTCGTCGCCATGCCGATCCTTTACCTGCTCTACGGGACACTGGTTTCCGACGACGGCGGCAAGGAGGGTGCACACTTCACCCTGGAGAACTACAAGGAGGTCTACACAGGCAGCGTCTTCCTCAGTCGCTTCTGGAATACGATCCTGCTTTCGGCGACGGTGGCGCTGCTGTCGGTGGTCCTCGGCGCAATTTTCGCCTGGATCGTCAGCCGCACCAATGCGCCGGGCGTCCGTGCCGCGACCCCGTTCCTCGTCATTCCCATCATGATGTCGAGCCTCGTCAGTTCCCTGGCCTGGATTGCGCTTGCCGCGCCCAATGCCGGCTTCCTGAACCTCCTCATCTCGAATATCACCGGCATCCGCCGCATCCTGGACATCTACAGCTTTACCGGTATGGTGTGGGTGCTCGTCCTGAACTACGCGGCCTTTGCCTTCATCGCCATCCACGGCGCTTTGAAGTCCATAGATGCCGATCTGGAAGAAGCGTCCTACATCCTGGGCATCAGCCCGCTGCGCACGGCCTTCACCATGACGCTGCCGCTGGTCCTTCCGACGCTGGCCTCGACTTTTCTGCTGGTCTTCGTGTTCGTGTCCGAGAATTTTGCCGTTCCGCTCGCTCTGGGCACGTCGAGCGGTTACGAAACGCTGATGTCGCAGATCTACAACGCCGTTGCCGACACACCGGCAAAACCGGGCCTTGCCGCGACGGCTGGCACATTGCTGCTTCTGATCGCATTGATAGGCACGTTCTGGCAGCGGCGCATCATGTCAAATGCCAAACGCTACGTGACGGTGGGTGGCAAGGGTGGTCGGCAGCGGCTTACGGATCTCGGCCGGTGGAAGTACGTCGCGTCTGCGGTGATCTTCGGCTACCTGTTCATCTCGGTCATCCTTCCCTACTGCGCCCTGATCATGGCCTCGCTGATGCGCTTCGTGACACCGCGCATCTCCATGAGCATATGGACGCTGAGCAACTACGAGAAAATGCTCGATCCGTCCTTTCTGCATCTGATCAAGAATTCGTTCATGCTGTCTGTCGTCGGTGGTGTTATCGCGGTGGCATTCTACTTCTTTCTTGCCTATCTGCTCAGCACCTCCCGCTCGAAGCTTGCCAAAGTCACTGAATATGCCGCCATCGTGCCGACCGTCACACCCTCCATTGTGCTGGCGATCGGTTTTCTCTGGGCCTATGTGTCCCTGCCGTTGCCGCTCTACGGGACGGTTTGGCTGATCTTCATCGCTCTGCTGACACGCAGCATTGGCCTTGGCGTGCGCCAATCGCGGTCGGCAATCCTGCAGATCTCCAGTGATCTGGTCGATGCGTCGCGGGTCTCGGGATCCGGCCCGGTCAAAACCTTCAAGGACATCGTGGTGCCAGCGCTGAAGCCTGCGGTCATGTCGATCTGGACGGTCGTCTTCGTCCAGTTCTTCCTGGATGTGGGCCTGACGGTCGTGCTCTACACGCCATCCTCCATGACAGTCCCGATCTATCTCTGGACCAAGATGAACGGTGGGCAGGTGACAGAAGCCTTTGCCGTCGCGGTTCTCGAAGCCACCATCATTTTCATCGTGTTGTTCGCAGCCGACCGCCTGTTCGGAACGGTCCGCGCGTCCATCAACAAGTAGCGGAAACCCAATGTCAAATATCAAGGTAACGTCTCTCATCAAGACATTCGGTGGTGCCAATGTCATCGACGACGTTTCTTTCACGGTCGCCCCAGGAGAGATTCTGGTTATCCTGGGCGCCAGCGGCTGCGGCAAGACCACAACCCTGCGCTGTATCTCGGGGCTCGAGCAGCCAACGAGCGGATCGATCGTCATCGACGGCAAGACCATGTTCGATGCGAACGTCAATATCCCGCCGGAGCATCGCCACCTGGGCATGATGTTCCAGTCCTATGCGTTGTGGCCGCACAAGACCGTGTACGGAAACATCGCCTATGGATTGGGCAAACTCAGCGACGACGAGAAACGTCGGAAAGTGCGCGATGCGCTGGCGCTGGTCGGTTTGTCCGGAACGGAGGACCGCTATCCTTCCACGTTGAGCGGCGGACAGCAGCAGCGCATCGCGCTTGCCAGAAGTGCGGCAGCACGGCCGAAGGTGATCCTCCTCGACGAACCTCTGAGCAATCTCGACGCCAAGCTGCGCGAGCAGATGCGCAACGAGCTGCGCAAGCTGATCAAGGAACTGAACATGACGGCCGTCTACATCACACATGACCAGTCGGAGGCGATGGCGCTCGCCGACAAGATCATCTTCATGAAAAATGGAAAGATCGAGCAGGAAGCAGCGCCCCGAACGATCTATGCGCGTCCGGCTACGAGGGCGGTCGCCGAATTCATCGGCAGCGCAACCTTTCTGAACGGTACCATGACCGAGAATGCCGCAGAGGGGGCCACGATCGATCTGGGCAATGGTTTCAAGCTGAGTTCGAGTTTGCCGCTCAGTGCGTCCAAGGGGGCCGCGCAGGTTGCGATCAGGCCGGAACGGGTGAAGCTTTCCAGAGCGCCGACAGGATCTCCAAACGAGGTCCGGGGGCAGGTGGCGAATCTCATCTATCTGGGCGAGCACACGGAATATGCCATCGATGTCGGGCCGACCAGGATCGTCTCTCGGTCCCAGCTCGAGCTAGAGCCGGGCGCCAATGTATTTGTGCGGGTGGCGCCGGAAGACGTCATTCCTATGCCTGCCAACTGACCGTAACAGCTCAATTTTCTCGGAGTTTACATGGGAACATTCATTCCTCTCAAAATTGCTCTCAGCGATACCGCCCCGCACAAGGCCGTTTTCTCAAGCGGCCTGAAGCTTTCGGGATATGATGTGATGCTCGATCCTCTAGCGCCCGGTGAAATGTATTCCAGGGCGTTCGAGGACGAGACGCTCGATGCCGCTGAAATGTCCATCGCGCGCTACGTCAGGATGAAGGCGAAAGGTGAAGGCGATCTCGTTGCCATCCCCTATTATTTCTCGCGTGTCTTTCCGCATCCGACCTTCTATGTCCGCTCAGATTCGCCATTTCAGAACCCGTCGCAGATCGCCGGCTGCACAATCGGAATGTCGGAATACGATCATACAGGTCATACCTGGGCACGTGCCCTGCTTGAAGACGAATATGGCATTGCGCCCTCCGCGGTAAAATGGATCGTTGCCAAGCGTGAAAGCTCCAAGTCGCCGATCCGGCATTTTTTCGAGCCGCCGTCCAATGTGGCGCTGGAGAATGCCGCGCCGGATAAAGACCTTTCCACCATGCTTCTCGACGGCGAGATCGATGTTCTCATCAATCCGCACAAGCCGGGATGTTTCGTCGAACATCCGGGCAAAGTCCGGCGCCTCATCGCCAACCACGAAGCGGTCGAACGAGACTATTTCGAAAAGACGGATATATGCCCTATCCAGCACGTCTTCGGCGTGCGCAAGGAACTCGTCCGCAACGATCCCGATCTTGCCCGCTCGCTGACGCAGGCTCTGGTCGCGGCGATCGGTGGCACCCGGCAGATATGGCAGCCGCGATCGCCGCAGGACAAGGTTCCGGTCGTGCCGCTGTACGGACTTGGAAAAGGTGAAGAGGCGTCGCTCAAAACCTTCCTGCGTCACCATTACGGCCAGGGGCTTTCCGGTCGGCAGATAACGCTCGAAGAATTTTTCACACCGTAATCCCCGGCCAGCAGTTCCAGCCCAGCCGGATATCAGACAGGATCAGTCATTCATGAGCAAGACACTCAGCGTCGTCGTCATCAGCAGCATTCCGTTCAACGAAGATGGCAGCATCGACGAACAGGGCTACCGCACGCAGCTCAGGCGGCTCAGCGACGCCGGTTGTGCGGTTTACGTCGCCGGCAGCGCCAGCAGCGAAGCCTATACGCTGACCCCGGAAGAGCTGGATCGGGTGCTTGCCATTTCCTATGAGGAACTGGAGGGGAAGGTTTCCTATCGCGCCATGGGATGCGAACCGCGCAAGTCCGGCGAAATGGTGCAATTCATGCGCCAGGTCGAAAAATCAGGCATCGCCAACGCCCAGATCTTCTCGCTCGACATGGGGCATGGCTCGAAGCCGAGCGAGGTCGAGCTTGAACTCTATTACTCCACCGTGATCGAGGCGACGTCTCTGAATATCTATCTGTCCTGCCATCCGCGCTCCGCCGGCTATTCACTGCCACTCGGCCTGATCGAAAAACTGGCCAATCGGTTTCCGCAGATCGCCGGCATTGCCTATGGCGGTCTGGATATGAGCTATCATGCCCAGCTGATCCATCGCCTTGGCGACCGGCTGGAGATCCACAATGCAGGTCCTGCGATTGCGCCCAATACCCTGGCTATGGGCGGCAACGGTTTCATGGGCGGCGAAGGTAATTTCATGCCGAGCTTGGTTCAGTCGGTCATTACCGGGTGGCAGGCAAAGGACTACGATCTCTTCGGTACTTCCTATAGCCAATTGATGCGGCTGGCGGAGATATTCAACAAGTCCGGTGGCGGCAACAATCGCTCGATGAAGCCCCTGATGAACGCCTTCGGTTTTCCGGGCGGGCATGTCCGCGCGCCGCGGGTGGAAGTCAGCGCCGAGGACGTGGAGCGCCGGGTGCAGGAAATCGTCGCGCTCGGCATTCCTGGCCTGCCGGCGCCGTTGTCCGCCCGAGATTGACGACAGCAAGTGCCTTTGCCACCATGCGGCGAAGGCCCTTGGTTCCACAACAGATCCAAAAGATTTTCGGCCCGGTCTCTCGGGATGACCATGCTTGTGCCGTCGAAGAGTTTCAAATCGGCCAAGACACTTTCGCGATTTTGTTCGTAATACCGCAACCAAGGCGTTAAAGACGCTTGAGGTGATGTCGTCAGGAGAATGGGGTGGAACTGAGACAGCTCAAGTATCTTGTCATGGCTATTGAGTGCGGGAGCATGGGCAAGGCCGCCGCTGAACTGGGCATGGCGACATCGGCTCTCAGCCAGCAGATCAGCCGTCTGGAAGGTGAACTTTCCACGCGACTTCTGGTGCGCGGAGCTGGCGGGGTTTCGCCGACCGAGGCGGGTGCCGCTTTCTGCCAGCATGCGATGCTGGCCTTGCGTCACGTGGATGCGGCTTCGGCCGCCGCACAGGGCGCGCGTCTGACCGGGGTCGTTGCGCTCGGCCTTGCGCCCACAACGGCCTCTGTCCTGGCGATGCCGTTGATCGAAGCGATGGCGCGGCGATATCCGCTTATCCGGCTACAGCTGGTCGAAGGAATGTCCGGGCACCTCGCCGGGATGCTGAAGGCGCGGCAGATCGACCTTGCCGTTCTCTTCAATACCGAATCCGTCACCTTTGCCCGCAGCGAGGCGATCCCGCTGCTCGATGAAAGCTTGTTCCTGTTCGGCGCCGTCGCGAACTCGATTGATACGATGGAGGTGTCGCAGTCGAAAAGCCCGGTCACGCTTGCGGAAGCGGCCTTGCTGCCGCTCATTCTCCCCAGCCGAAGTCACGGTCTCAGGGTAAGCCTCGACCGTGCCTTCGCCAGTGCGAATGTCAGTCCTCGTATCATCATGGAAATCGACTCGCTGGCTGTTATCATGGAGGCGGTGTCGAACCGGCTCGGTTACACGATACAGCCGGGCGCGGCCCTCTCTCGCTCGGCAGTGGGTGTGTTTAATGTGCGGCCGGTCGCGGATGAGAGTGTTTACCGGACGAATTTACTGGCAAGCCTGCCTGAACATGAGCTGTCGCCTGCCGCTCTCGCCCTGCGTGCACAATTGCGAAAGACTGTTGGCTGGTTGGTCCGCGAAGGCCGCTGGCTCGGCACGACCCTTCACGAATCATGAAGGCCTCTTCAGGCTGACACGATGGCCACCGTCTCTTCGCTTCTCTAAGGATTGCTCGAATCCACGGGAGGAACGGGTCGTGTACGACGTACTGGTCATTGGTGGCGGAAACGCTGCGTTGTGTGCGGCTCTCATGGCCCGTGAAGCGGGGGCTTCGGTTCTGATGCTGGAGGCATCGCCCAAGGAATGGCGCGGCGGGAACTCCCAGCACACGCGCAATCTGCGCTGCATGCACGATGCTCCGCAAGATGTGCTGGTGGAAGCCTATCCGGAAGAGGAATTCTGGCAGGATCTTCTGAAGGTTACCGGAGGTGAGACGAACGAGTATCTCGCCCGTCTCATCATTCGCGCCTCGTCGAACTGCCGGGGCTGGATGCGGAGCCACGGCGTGCGCTTCCAGCCGTCCCTGTCCGGCGCGCTTCACACCGCGCGAACCAACGCATTCTTCATGGGCGGCGGCAAGGCGCTGATCAATGCCTATTATCGCAGCGCCGAAAAGCTTGGCGTGAAGGTGCGCTATGAAACACCCGTCGCGACGATGGAACTGGACGGCGACAGGTTCGTGGCCGCCATCACGGAAGGTGGAGAACGCTTTACGGCCAAGACGTGCGTGATCGCCTCCGGCGGTTTCGAATCGAACCGCGCTTGGCTGCGCGAGGCGTGGGGCCGTAATGACCTTGGAGAATGGCCAGCCGACAACTTTCTCATTCGCGGGACACGCTACAATCAGGGTGCGCTCCTGAAAGAGATGATGAAAGCGGGTGCCGATACGATCGGAGATCCCTCGCAAGGTCATTGCGTCGCGATCGACGCCCGTGCGCCGCTTTACGACGGAGGTATCTGTACGCGCATCGACTGCGTGTCGCTTGGCGTGGTCGTGAACAAGCATGGCGAGCGGTTCTACGATGAGGGTGAGGACTTCTGGCCCAAACGCTACGCCATATGGGGGCGCCTGGTTGCCCAGCAGCCTGGGCAAATCGGCTATTCGATCATCGACAGGAAGGTCATCGGGCGCTTCATGCCGCCGGTCTTTCCGGGCGTGACGGCCGCAACCCTGCCGGAATTGGCGGCAAAGCTCGGATTGCCGGTAGACTCTTTCATGCGCAGTCTGGATGCCTATAACGCTGCCTGCAAACCGGGGAGCTTCAACCATACGATCCTTGACGATTGCCGGACCGAGGGCATCCAACCGGCAAAGACGCATTGGGCGCTGCCGATCGATGCGCCTCCATTCTATGCCTATGCACTACGCCCCGGCATCACCTTCACCTACCTGTCCCTGAAAGTCGATGAGACAGCCGCTGTGCGGTTCGCCGATCGCGCAAGTCCGAACCTCTTCGTGGCCGGTGAAATGATGGCTGGCAATGTGCTTGGCAAGGGTTACACCGCCGGCGTCGGCATGAGCATCGGAACGGCTTTCGGCCGCATAGCTGGGACGAGCGCCGCCGCTGCGGCACAGGGCAGGTCACTCATGAGAGGCAAAAACTATGGCCGTCATTGACGATCTGATGAACCTTGCAGCCCAGGCTGAAAGCGAGCTGGATGCGAATGCGGCGGAGGTCGATCGCGTCCTTCATATCTGCAATGCGTGCCGCTATTGTGAGAGTTTCTGTGCCGTCTTTCCGGCCATGACACGCCGGCTCGACTTCAATGTGGCCGACGCACATTATCTTGCCAACCTTTGCCATAACTGTTCGGCCTGCCTTTACGCCTGTCAGTATGCTCCACCGCATGAGTTTGGGGTGAATGTCCCCCAGGCGTTGGCGCGGGTCAGAAAAGATACCTATATCAAATATGCTTTCCCGAAATCATTTGGTCAGCTTTACAAGCGCAATGGCCTGACCGTCGCGCTGGCGGTCAGCCTCGGCGTTGCGGCATTTCTCATCGCTGCGATCCTCATGAAGGGCAGCCTTTTCGTCCCGGCACTCGAAGCGGATTTCTATGCAATTTTCCCGCACAATCTGCTTGCCGTCCTTTTTGGAGCGGCCAGCGGCTTTTCGATTCTGGCTCTCGCTATCGGTGTCGTTCGCTTCTGGCGAGAGGTTTCCGAGCCGGGAAGGCCGGTGTCCTTGTCCAGTGCCTTCGGCGAGGCCGCGACGTCCGCGCTGACGTTGAAATATCTTGACGGCGGTCATCGCGACGGTTGCAACAATGAGGACGACGCATTCACCCTATGGCGTAAACGGTTCCATCATTTCACGTTTTACGGTTTCATGTTGTGCTTCGCATCGACCTCCATCGCGACGCTCTATCACTACCTGTTTGCGATGGAAGCCCCTTACCCCATCTTCAGCGCTCCGGTGCTGTTAGGCACGGCTGGAGGTGTCGGCCTGCTTGTCGGTCCTGCAGGTCTCATGTGGCTGCATTTGCGCAGAAATCCGATGCAAACGGATGAGACACAGAAGTCCATGGACCGTGGGTTCATTGCACTTCTCTTTCTTGTCAGCCTGACCGGCCTGATTTTATTGGCATGGCGCGAGAGCGCGGCTATGCCGCTCCTTCTTGCCGTTCATCTGGGCTTTGTAATGGGTCTGTTCGTGACGTTGCCTTACGGCAAGTTCGCCCACGGGGTGTTCCGCTGCGCGGCATTGCTCAAACACGCGATCGAGAAGAGGCGACCAAATCCGGTTCAGGCTGGAAGCGAGTAACGACTTTCCAGGTGTGAGCTCTTCGGAGGTTGTCCATTCGGAGCGGATTTAGGAGACTGGAGTTACCGCGCCTCAGCTGTTCAGGATCGCTCCGAATCCCGTGATGCCGGCTGAGAATACAGCCATGTCTGCATCAATGACCAAAACGGTTGCTCCGTCCCTGCGTGCCGCGGTTGCCGACGCCAGGTTACATGGGCTTCTGGTCTTTGCCGCCGGGGCATAAAACGATTGCCTGCGCTTTATGTCGAGGCAGGCCGTCCGCGCGGCATGGGCGATTTTGGTCACGCTTTACTCCTGATCCTGCTGTTGTTGTCGCGAGCATTCGTGGCTGTAGACCGGGAGCCAAGTTGTAAGAGCGCTCATCGCCGCAAGGTATGAATTTTCCAGGGGCACGCAGGCAGCCTGCCGGTTGCGGGGAATAGTCCCTTCGCGTTTTGGATAATCGCGGTGAACTGTCCGGAAGCTAAACCGGTGCCTGACCTGCACGCATGCGCAGCAAGTTCATAAAACGCTGTTGTATCGGGGTTGGCAGCCAGTTGGAGCGGGTCGTGATCCCTTTGGCCAGCGGTGGAAAATTGGAGGTCCAGTGGAGAACGCTGAGAAGCTTCAACCGCTCCTCCGTTTCGACCTCATGCCTGTTCACCAAAGTCAGCCGGTCGCTGCAGGCAATAACGGAGCGAATCGTCGAAAGTGAACTCGTTTCCAGGGTAATCCGGGGGCGTCGGTGCATATCGTCGAACAGCGCGTCATACTGTCTTCTGCGTGGTGTGCCCGCTCCCGGAATGATCCATTCGTAGTCGAGCAAATCAGACGTGGAAACTGCTGCTTGCGACGCCAACGGGTGTCCTGCCCGTCCGATAATACAGTACGGATCGGAAAAAAGTGCTTCTTCTTCGAGATCGACAGCCCATTCCGGCCGTCGAAGAACCCCGAAAATAATGTCGATCGCGCCGGTTCGCAGGCTGTTCAGGAGGACACCGTAGGGTGAGTTCGTGACATAGACGCGAGCCTCCGGGAACTGGCTGGTCAGATCCGCTATTGTGGCGCCGATCAGGTAAGCGCCCGACATCGGCAGCGCGCCGATGACGATCTTGCCACTCTCGACGCCGTCCAGATAGCGAATGTCATCTTCGGCCGCTTCGATCTCCCGTGTGGCAAGGCCCAGCTTTCGGGCCAGCTCGGCCCCCTCGCTGGTCAGCGTCAAACCGTATTTCGACGATTTATAGAGCGGTTTACGGACGTTTGCCTCCATCTCCCGTGCTGCCCTGTGCAGCGAGGCGGTCGAGATGCCAACGGTACGTGCCGCTTGGGAAAACGATGTGCTTCTGGCAATAGAGAGCAGGCAGCGAATCTGTGTGCTGGTGATGTGTCTGGCAGAGGCACGATCGCCGTCCCCGGGATGAAGGTCGCGGATGGCCCGGTCGCTTTGGTCGAGGAAGCGTTTGACTCGATGCAAGAACACATCGCCCGCAGCGGTCAGATAAGAGCCGTTCGCGGCCCTATCGAACAGCGGCCTGCCCACAGAAGCCTCCATCTTTGCGATGGCCTGCGTCACTGCGGGTTGAGACAAACTCACTTCGATAGCCGCGCGACTGATGCTGGCGTTGCGGGCGACGGATTCCATTATTCTGAGATGGCGGATATTCGGAACCGAGAAGATTTCGGACACACCGCTTTCTTCGTCACTCACGGTGACCATCAGATAATTCCAATACCACGACCCTCCTCCCACACACGCCTAAGTTATGGCCACCACACCAGGATCCTCATATCCATAGGCTGCGCGATTGCCACTTTCCGGCCTGTGTCCTCCCGAACGTTGGCCCTGATGGTGCGTTTGTCCATTCCAAGTGTGACCCAAAGAAGCCTGGTCCGCAACCCGGCAGAAAAACCCTGAAGCTTTTTCTTATATGCTGCCACGCAGTTTGAATTTGCGAAATGAATGGTCCGGAGGTTGATTGATCACCAGATGGCTAGTTCCTCACCGGATGTTCTGCATTCGAGGCAAAAGACCATCACGGGAGGAGATTTTGGAGATGCTTTTGAAGCACAAGGCCCGGAGCTTTGCCTTCGGTGCCGTGACCATTGCCAGTCTGTTTGTGACGGCCGGCGCCTCGATCGCGCAGGACTGGAAGCCTGACAAGCCGGTGGAAATCGTCATCGGCAATGCACCCGGCGGTGCAATGGACCGGATGGCAAGGCTTGCCGAAGGCTGGCTGAAGTCGGCGGGGCTGATCGCCAATGAAAGTATTGTTCTGCCCAAACCCGGTGGCGGGCATGCCGTGGCGCTCGCTTACGTCAAGAGCCACGCGGCAGACCCGCACTATCTGATGGCGGTCAATACGCTGCTGATCTCCAATAACCTGCTTGGCAGGTCGGAATTGAAGTACACGGACTTCAGCGCAATCTCGATCCTTTACGAAGAGCCTATGGTCTTTGCGGTGAAGTCCGATTCTCCGATCAAGGATGCGGCCGATCTGGCAAGCAGGCTTAAAAGCGATCCATCGTCAGTCAGTTTTTCGGTATCGAGTGGCCTGGGAACGGCCAACCATATGGCGGCGGTTCTGCTCGCGCAGGCCGTTGGTGCCGATATTCAGTCGCTGAAGGCTGTCAGCTTCGAGTCTGGAAGCGAAGGCATCACGGCCGCACTCGGCGGACATGTTGCAGTTGTCGTCACGCCCCCCGGCTCAATGATGCAATTCGTCAGATCGAAGGAATTACGGATTATCGCGCTTGCTGCAGATCACCGCGCCGGCGGTATTCTGGCGGCTGTACCGACATGGAAAGAGGCGGGGTACGATGTGTCTGTCTCTGCATGGCGTGGGATCATCGCACCGCCCGAACTGACAAAAGAACAGGTCGACTTCTGGCAGAAATCCTTTGCAGATTTCATGACGTCCGATGCCTACAAGAAGAGTGCGGAAGAGGAAATCTTCACGGCGCGCTATCTCGATTCCGTTGGCAGCGAGACGTTCTTGGCCCAGATGGATCAGCAATTTCGCGACTATCTGAAGCTCTTGGGGATGGAATCGAAATAAGCCTCGATCCCACAACGAATACGGTGAACGGCAATGTCCATGATGGCAGGGAGATCGCGGCTAATCCTAGCTGCTGTTGGAAGCATTTTTGTTGTCGGCTATGCAGTTTTGGCCTCACAGCTCCGGACACCGGCCTTTAGCGATCCCATGGGGCCGCGCGCGGTTCCCTATCTCATTGCGGCGGGGTTGGGTCTTTCTTGTATCGCGCTCCTGTTCGAACATGTGATCGTGCAAACAAGGCGTAATGCCGACGTTTCTTCGACAGAGACCCGCAACGCTGACGGCGGACTAACGGGCACTGCCGTTCTGACGCTGTGTCTCCTCACTGGCTATTACCTCCTGCTTGAGCGGTTGGGTTTTATTCTGTCGACGGGCCTATTTCTCTTGGCTTTCCTGTCGTTCACGAATCATCGACGCTGGTTGGTGAACCTGGCTGTCGCGACCCTCTTTCCGATCGCTGCTTATGTGCTGCTCGCGACGCTTCTTGGGGCCAGGCTGCCTGTCGGCATCCTGGCAATGGGATAGATGATATGGAGCATTTTACGTCCTTTCTCGATGGCTTTGCGGTTGCGCTCGCCCCTGTCAATCTGGGCTACGCATTCCTTGGCTGCATTATGGGCACCGTGGTGGGCGTGTTGCCTGGCCTTGGCCCGGCAGCGGGAATGGCTTTGCTTATCCCGGCAACGTTCGGCATGGAGCCGGCATCGGCAATCATCATGCTGGCTGGTCTTTATTACGGCGCGCAATATGGTGGTTCCACCACCTCCATCCTGATCAACACACCGGGTGAGGCCTCGTCGATCATGACGACGCTGGACGGCTACCGGATGGCCCAGAATGGCCGTGGCGGTGCGGCACTCGCGGTATCGGCGATCGGTTCATTCATCGCAGGAACGATCAGCGTCATTTTGTTGAGCTTGCTGGCGGTGCCGCTGTCGCACTTTGCCTTGAAGATCGGCCCGGCCGAATATTTCGCGCTATTGCTGTTCTCGATGGCGTCGGTCACGTCGTTGACGGGATCATCGCTGCCGAAAGCGGCCTTCGCGGTTTTTCTCGGCCTGATGCTTTCGTCCATCGGCATCGATTTGCAGAGCGGTACCGCGCGTTTTACCGCTGGTGTTCTCGAACTGCAGGACGGTGTCGGCTTCATCGTTGCAGCAGTGGGCCTTTTCGCTATTTCGGAGGTTCTCGTTACCTTGGAACAGGTGATGAAGGGCGAGACCCAGATTGTCGGCGTCAGCGGTTCGTTATGGCTCACCCGTGAAGAATGGCGCCGTTCCCGCATGCCGATCCTGCGAGGCAGTCTCATCGGTTTCTTTAAGGGGATCTTGCCGGGCGGTGGCGCTACCATAGCCACCATCCTGTCCTATAGCCTTGAGCGTGGGCTATCGAAACAGCCGGAACTATTCGGTACGGGAATGATCGAGGGCGTGGCAGGCCCTGAAACGGCCAACAACGCCGCCGCCACGGGCGCTTTCGTGCCTCTCCTGGCACTCGGGCTGCCCGGGTCCGCATCGACTGCCATTCTGCTCGGCGCGTTCCTGATCTATGGTATCCAGCCCGGCCCCGAACTGTTCGCGAAGAACCCCGACGTCGTCTGGGGGCTGATCGACAGCATGTATATCGGCAACGTCATCCTCTTCGTTTTGAACTTGCCGCTGATCATGCTCTTCGTACGCATCCTCTATGTTCCGGCTGGCATCCTGATGCCGCTCGTCCTCGTTGTTGCCGGCATCGGCGTCTATTCGCTGAATGAAAGCATGGTCGAACTTTACCTGGCTCTGGGGTTTGGAGCGCTGGGATACGTCATGCGCAAGCTGAGTATTCCGATTCCGCCACTCGTTCTGTCCATCATTCTGGGTAGCCTGCTGGAAAAATCCCTACGCCAGTCGATGACTATCTCGGGGGGCGATCTCGGCTTCCTGGTAGGCAGTCCCATCGCGGCAAGCCTGCTTTTTCTCAGTGTTCTGGTTTTCGCCATCCCCTTTATCCCGTGGCGCCGCCAATCTTCGGAGCATGGAGCACAATGACCCGACCAAGTGATATTTCTCCGTACCCGTTCGTGTACGAAGCGCTAGCATCGGCGTTTCACGCGGAGGGAACGAATGTGCTTTTTGCCCTGCTTGGCGACGGCAATATGCACTGGGCAGCAAGCCTGACGACCTTGGGTGTGCGGGGCGTCTATGCCCGGCACGAGCATTGTGCCTGCGCCATGGCAACCATGTACAGCAATGCGACCGGCAACGTCGGCGTCGCGTCTGTCACGTGTGGCCCAGGCCTGACGCAGACGATGACGGCTCTTGCCACGGCGGTTCAGGCTCGCGTGCCTCTGGTGGTGTTTGCAGGCGAAGGGCCGATCAAGGCCGCTTTCTACAATCAGTCTATCGACCAGGCACCGCTGGTCACGGCGACAGGGGCGCATTATATCGCCGGGCGTAGTCTGGCGCGCATGACCGACTACGTCCGCGATGCGTTCTTTGTCGCACGCACAGAACGCCGGCCAGTGGTTCTCGGCGTTCCGCTGGACCTTCAGCAGCAGTCGTTGGGCGCATCATTCTCCTACAAACCATCCGCAGGTTTTATCCCCCACTTCTCGAAAATTCTGCCCAATCCCGAGGACGTCGGCAAAGCAGTTGCTGCAATAGCAACAGCCAGGAAAATCGTGGTCCTCGCAGGCAAGGGCGCGTTGCACGCTGGCGCGCGCGCGGCGTGCGAAGAGCTTGCCGACGCTTGCGGCGGCATGCTGGCGACGACCCTGCCGACGCGCGGGATGTTCGATCATCATCCCTTCGGCATCGGCATTTCCGGCGGCTATGCCAGAGCGGCCGGCAAGACGCTTCTTCACGAGACGGACCTTCTCGTCTGCGTCGGCGCCAGCCTGAGCTATTTTACGGCTGACAGCGGCAGGCTGTTCCAGAATGCGAAGGTGATCCAGATCGATACGAGACCGGTCGGCTTGAAACATGGACGCAAAGCCGCGGATATCTACCTGCACGCCGATGCGGGAGAAGGTCTGCGCGCCATTATCGACCGTTTGCCTTCGGATCGCCTCGATCCCGGCTGGCGAACTGCTGCGATCGCGACCGAAATCGCCGATCTGACGGCGGACGGCACCGAGTTTGCGACCCAACCTGGTCTCATCGACCCACGCGATGCGGTCGCCGCAATCGATATGGTCATTCCAAAGGATTGGGAGATCGTCAACAGTTCGGGGCATTGCGCATATTTCGCGGCACAATTGCGCGGCCGGAAGCCCGAGAATTTCAATGTCATCCGGGAATTCGGCGCGATCGGAAACGGCCTTTCCTATGCCATCGGTGTTGCCGTTGCCAAGCCGGAGAAGACGGTCGTTCTGATCGACGGCGACGGCAGTTTGATGATGCATGCGCAGGAACTCGAAACGGTCCGCAGGCTCGGCCTCAGGCTGCTGATATGCGTGCTGAACGACGGGGCATACGGTTCCGAAATTCACAAGATGCGGGCGGATGGTATCAGCGATGAGGGCGCCGTGTTCGGTCGCGGTGATCTATCCGCCATGGCGCGCGGCTTTGGCCTGCGCGGTGCAAAGATCCATGAGCTCGATCAGTTTCCGGCATTGTTCGAAGCGTTCCGAACCGCCGATCAGGCCGAGCTCTGGGACATCCATATTGCCGACAACGTGACGACGCCCGTTATGCGGGCTCACGTTCACAAATGATCCAACATTTTGGAAACTCGATTGGTGCTGCAAGCGCCTAAAATGGAAAGCGAAAGAAGTCTATGAACGAACACACACCAAAGCTTGAGGCCTCGTCCATTGCCAGGTTGGCCGCCTGGACGCTGAAGACCGAAGACGCCTATGTCACAAACCTTGCCTTGCGTCAGGCGGAACTGATCACTCTGGATTCGATCGGCTGCGCCTTTGCCAGTCGTGATGCCGGTTCGCCGCTTCGCGTCGCCGAGCTGGTTCAGGAACTGGGCGGCAACCCGACCTGCACCGCCATCGGCTTTCCGTTCCGCACCTCGGTTCTCAATGCGACATTGCTGAACTGCGCGCTGGTGCGCTCCCTCGATTTTAATGACGTCCAGTTTATCATGAAGGAAGGTAAACTGCATGTCGGTGGCCATTGCAGCGACAGCCTCGCGGCGGCACTTGCTGTCGGCGAGATGCTTGGCTCTCCCGGCCGTGACGTGCTCACCGCCATCATGATGGGGTATGAACTGTTCCGCCGGCTGCGCAACCTCATGCCCTATTCCTCGGTCTGGGATGGGACCAGTGCCTCGGGGCTCGTTACTGCGGCCATGGCTGGCCGCCTTTTGAAACTCGATACCGTTCAGCAGACAAACGCGCTGGCCCTTGCGGCAGCGCGCTGCGTGACCCCGTCGATCGTGCGCTACGGCGAACTTTCGGGCGCAAAGAACATGGTCGGCGCCTTTACGGCGCAGCAGGGTGTGCAGTCCGCGCTTTTGGCCGCCAAGGGCATGACCGGTCCCAGGCAGATTCTCGACCACAAATGGGGCCTGGAGTCGGTCTTCGATCCGTCGCGCGGTCTTGCAGGCCTGTGGGCACCCGTCGAGGATTCGCTTTACATCATGAATTCCCATGTAAAGACTTTCGCCTGTATCGGCACGGCCCAATCGGAGGTGGTCGCAGCACTCGATGCGCATGCAAGACTGAAGGACCGCATAGACCGGATTGAGGCCATCGACGTTATCATGGCCGACCTGCCCATCATCAGGAAGCAGCAGGCGGAAGTTCCCAGGCTGACCCCATCGACCCGCGAGACGGCGGACCACAGTTTTACGTTCCTGCCGGCGGTGGTATTGATCGATGGCGAGCTTACGCCCAGGCAATTCGCCAATGAGCGCTGGAACGAGCCGGCGACCAAAGCGCTGACCGCCAAGGTCAGGCTCTCGGTTTCCGAAGAACTTGGCCAACGGGCGCCCGGCGCGATGCCGTGCCAGCTCAAGGTCCACCTCGCGGGCGGCGAGACAGTCGAGACCGAGTGCCTTTTCCCGCCAGGGCACTCGTTTGCGGATCGTGGACTGAACCAAGGTCCCGTCATCGAGAAATTCGTCAATATCACCAGTGAATTCATGAATCGCGAGGAGCAGACCCGTCTCGCCGACGCTTTGCTCGACTTGCGTCATCAGACGTCCATCACCCCGATCATGGGGATGATAGCATCCCACGCCAGGGCGTGAGCAGCCGGTAGGCTGCTTGATGCCAGTCGTGTTTAACAGGGAGGAATGAAATGAGGTTTCTACAAACTGTAGGCAGGTCTGCGTTGGTTTTTATGTCAACGATGCTCTGCATGAGTACCGGTCACGCCGAGAATCCGGAGGAATTCTACAAGGGCAAGACCGTCACCCTGATCGTCAGCGCATCGCCGGGTGGCGGAGCAGATCTTTATGCGCGGTCTTTCGTCAAATATTTTTCCAAGCACTTGCCGGGGCAACCCAATGTCATCGTGTCAAATATTCCGGGCGCGGGGGGCTTGGCAGCAGCGGCTCAATTGCAGAACAGCGAACCACGCGACGGGACAGTCGTTGCCGTGCTGCAGCGGAACAACCTGTATTTGCCGCTGGTCTCGGCGGAGAAAATCGCCTTCGATCCTCGGGCTGTCAGCTGGCTCGGAAGTTTGAACAAGGAATCCTATGCGCTCGTGACGTGGCAGAATGCGCAGGTCAAGACGATCGATGACCTGTTCACCAAGCCGATGACTATTGGGGCCACATCCTTCAACAACGAGAACCGGACGTTCCCGGCCATCATCAACGAGTATCTCGGCGGCAAGATCGACATCGTCCCGGGTTACAAGGGCAATGACGAGATCGCTTTGGCGATGGAGCGTGGCGAGGTTCAGGGCAGAGCCCTGACGGTCACCAGCCTGTTGAGCGGCAACGACGCCAGCTGGCTTCGCGACGGCAAGATCAACGTTGTCGCCCAGATGGGCGTGGAGCGGAACCAGGCAATCCCGAATGTCCCGATGATCCTCGACTATGTCAAGGATCCGAAGGCGAAGGCACTGTTCGAGTTTATGTTCCTTCCATTGCAGGCCGGTCGGCCTGTTGCTGCCCCGCCAGAGGTTCCAGCCGACCGCCTTGAAGCACTGCGGACCGCATTCGAAGCGGCAGCGCTGGACCCGGAGTTCAAGACCGAGCTTGCCAAACAGAATGCGACGGTCGAATTGCTGAAGGGCGAGGAAATCAAGGACATCGTCGATAAGCTTTACAGCGCACCAGAGGATGTCGTTGCGTCGGTCAAGACTCTCCTGAAGCCGCAGTAATCTGATTGCTCCAGCCAACGTCCGGCCGGCGATTGCGGCCGGACGACCGTTGGCGGCCCGGCGTCTCGTCAGAACGCGGCACTGTCGAGCTTGCGCAGTATTTTCAGTCAAGGATTTGATTATGGATGCCACTACCAGTGTCAGTATGTTGGCCGCGGCTTGGGACGCGCTGATCATCATTATGGATCCCATGCGTCTTGCGATCCTGTGTTTCGCAGCATTTCTGGGTGTCATTCTGGGGATCATTCCAGGAATTGGCGGATTGGCCGGAACGGCGTTGTTGCTGCCTTTTACGTTCACCATGGATCCCTACACCGCCTTCGCATTTCTGCTCGGGCTTGGGGCGACGACATCCACCGGCGATCCTATCCCTGCCATTCTGTTCGGGGTGCCGGGGGGAGCCGGATCGGCCGCGACGGTGCTGGACGGCTTGCCGATGGCCAAGCGCGGCGAGGCCGGCCGGGCACTGAGCGCTGCCTACATGTCGTCGCTGATGGGAGGGCTATTCGGCGCCGCGTTGCTTGGCCTCGCTGTTCCTGTGCTTCGTCCCATCATGCTTTACATAGGCACACCGGAGATGCTTGCCATTTCCATCCTCGGCCTCTCCATGGTCGCTGCACTCAGCAGCAGCACGCCACTACGCGGCCTTGCCGCAGCGTCGATCGGTATCATGATTTCAATGATCGGATCGGAGCCGCGGACCGGCACGTTTCGCTGGACGTTCGAAAGCCTTTACCTCTGGGAGGGGATCCCACTCGTGCCGCTGACGCTCGGCCTCTTCGCCCTTCCGGAACTGTGCGACATGGCGATCGCGAGGCATTCCCTGCAGGGTAAACCGAAACACGACGTCAACCACAAGATCTGGGAGGGAGCGGTCGATTGTTTCAGAAACTGGTGGCTTATCCTTCGCTGTAGCTGGATCGGGACGTCGCTGGGCGCGATTCCCGGTATTGGCGGAGCTGTAGTCGATTGGGTCGCCTACGCCCACGCTGCACGCTCGGTCAAGGATGGACAGAAAACATTTGGAACCGGCGATGTGCGGGGCGTCATCGCGTCCGAGAGCGCCAACAACGCCAAGGAAGGCGGGTCGCTGATCACGATGATCGCCTTTGGCATTCCAGGTACTGCCGGCATGGCCATCATTCTGGGCGCCTTCCTGTCGCAGGGACTTGTCCCTGGCCCGGACATGCTGACGAAAAACCTTAGCATCACCTATTCCATGGTCTGGAGCATAGCGATTGCCAATATCGTCGGCGCCGGACTTTGCTACGCCTTCAGCAGCCAGTTCGCCAGGCTTGCAACGCTTCGTTACACGCTGATCCTGCCGATCGTCATCTGCATCATTTTCATCGGTGCGTTTGAGGGGTCCCGCCAGTGGGGCGACCTGATCGCGCTCCTGGTATTCGGGACCGTCGGCTGGACGATGAAGCGACTGCGGTGGCCGCGTGCGCCGCTCATCCTCGGCGTCGTTCTCGGCGATACCATCGAAAGACAGCTGTTTATTTCGATCCGTCTCTATGGTGCCGACTGGCTGCTTCATCCCATGGTGGCCGTCATCCTCGGGATCGCACTGCTGGGCATATTGCGGCCTTTCATCCGCACACTGCTTGATCGTCGTCGTGGCGAGGGTCAGCAGGGGCCGGCACTTGGACGCGCCCGCTTCGCGCCCTCCGATCTTTTCCCTCTGCTCCTGATCTGCGGGCTCGTCTATCTGATCTTCATGACCGTCGGTTGGCCCTCCACCACATCGCTCGTTCCCAGGATCGTTACGGGAACTGCCCTTGCCGCAGTTGGTCTTTCCCTGCTGAACGCGGTGTTTCGGCGCGGTGCACGTCCTGCGTCCGGGCTCGATGATGCCAAAGCCGATGTTGGTGCCGCTCTCCATATGGACATTGTCGAGGAAAACGAAGGTCTCTCCAATATGGAGATTCTGGGTCGGGCCCTTCGTTTCGGTGCATGGCTGCTGTCATTCCTGTTCTCGATGGCATTGATCGGCATCCTGCCGACCATCCCGCTGTTCGTCATTTCCTTCATGCGGCTGGAGGCACGGGAACGGTGGAGCCTCGTGCTGGCGATGGCGACAGGTATGACACTGTTCGTCTATGTCGTTTTCGACCAGTTGCTGGCATTGGCTTGGCCGCAGACGTATTTCGGCCAGCTGATCCCAATCCTGCAGGTGGTTCCATCGATGTAAACAGTCCGTTGGTATGAGATTATTGTTGATGCCAACGGCGTGGATAGGCGTTCGATGCCGATGCGCAACAAGGATTGCTGAACAGGTGAACGAATTGTCGGACCATGCGAGCGATACTCTGCCAGTCAACCTCTCGCCGCTGTCCAATCCAGATGTCGTCTTGTTTTTGATAAGCCGCTTCCTCTGGGTTTCTGCGACCCAGATCGGCAACGTTGCCGTTGGCTGGCTGATCTATGATGTGACGCGGAGCGCATGGGCGCTTGGCCTGGTTGGTCTTGCTGCCTTTGCGCCCAAACTGCTGCTGACATTGGTCTCCGGTCTCGCCGCCGACCGCTATGACAGGCGCGTGATCATGGCAGTCTGTTTGGTTGTCAACGGTCTGACGTCCTTGGGGCTTGTCTATATCGTCCTTTTGCCGAGTGTTGTTGTTACCCCCATCTATGCTCTTTTCATCGTATCGGGCGTTGCAAGAGGGTTTGCCGGGCCGGCGGCCCAGGCCATGGTCGCCAATCTGGTCCGTCGCGAGCAATTCAGCCGGGTGGTCGGGCTGTCCTCCACCACGGGACAGTTTGCCGCGGTCGGGGGACCTGCATTGGGTGGCTTCCTCTATGTCGCCGGACCATGGGCCCCTTTTGCCTGTGCAGCTCTGTTTTTCCTCGTGGCAAGCGGGTTAAATCTCATGATCCGTCGACCTTCCGAGGGGCCACCGAGAGATCCCGTCAAGCTGTCGGATGTCTTTTCCGGACTGGTTTTCATATGGCAAAGGCCTGTCGTCCTGGGAGCGATATCGTTGGATCTGTTCTCTGTTTTGCTGGGAGGCGCAACCGCACTGCTTCCGATCATTGCGAGTGAACTCTTGCATGCCGGCCCTCTCAGCCTCGGAATCCTGCGGTCGATGCCAGCGCTGGGCTCCATGATGCTGGGCCTGTTTTTGTCCTACAGGCCGATCGAGCGGCACGCGGGGATGAAGCTGTTTACCGCGACAACCATTTTCGGCATGGCGACGATCGCTCTGGGCCTGTCGACCAACCTTTACCTCTCGCTTGCTATTCTATGGCTGATCGGGGCCTCCGATGTGTTTAGCGTGGTGATTCGTCAAACACTTGTCCAAAGCGATACTCCGGATGCGATGCGTGGACGGGTCGCCGCCGTCAATTCCTTGTTTGTCGGTGCGTCCAACGAACTCGGCGAGTTCGAATCGGGTATCACCGCCGCGCTTTTTGGGCTCGTTCCGGCGATTCTGCTGGGAGGGCTGGGCACTGTGGCCATTTCTGTAGCCTGGGCGCTTATGTTCCCGCGACTGCGACAGCGAGACCATTTGGTGGAATCCCGATTGCAGTGATGTCGGCTGCTTAGAACCTGCATTTACCGCACCACCACCGGCCCCGCGCGGCGTTTTACACGCGCTTTTTCACGTTCGTTTCCCGGGATCACCCCACATTGAATTCATGCGGCTTTGCGCCTCCCCGGTGCCGAGCGGACCATTGCGCAGATCGGACCTTTTGCATTTTCTTATGGAGATCGCGGCGGTTCCGATTGGCTGTTCTCCGGGCTGGACGTGTAGAAATTCTTCAAAAGGAACGGTTACGTCATCCTGGCACCACCCGCGACGCCGTCGCGCGTGGTGATCTGCAGGCCGGCATACTCCAAAAAATCAGGGAGGTTCAATGTTTGCCACAGTCAAACATGGCGCGCGCAGGTTGTATCGGCCTCGTGCGATCCTGTCCTCGCCCCTGACGCCCCATCATTGAGCAAACGACAACAGGATCGAAGGCCATGCCTCAGAAGGTTCACGACATCCATCCCCATATCATATCCGACGATGACAGCCGCTATCCGCGCTCGCCGATAGGCGGCATGCAGTCGGATTGGTCGAAGGAGCATCATGTCACGGTGGAAGACATGGTTGCCGCGATGGACGAGGCCGGCGTTGCCAGTTCCGCCCTGGTGCAGGCTGCGACATGCTATGGATACAACAATTCCTACGTCGCGGACGCGGTTAGTCGGTATCCGGACCGGTTCACCGGCGTCGGAACCATGGACGTCCTTGCGCCCGATGCAGTGGACGTGATGAAGGGCTGGATGAAGCGGGGCATTACGGGGCTTCGCCTTTACACCGGCGGCAGCAAACTGGAGTTCGACTTCAGCTGGCTCGACGATCCGCGATCCTACCCGGTCTGGAACTATGCCGGCGAGACGGGCACTCCGATCTGCATACAGGGGCGTGCCCCGGCCTTCCCGATTTTGGTTGAGCTGGCCAAGCGGTTCCCCGGCACGCGGATCATCCTCGACCATCTCGCACGCATGGACACGACGGACGGGCCCCCCTATGCGAACGCCGCACCGCTGTTTGCTCTTGCTGCCCATCCCAACATCTACCTGAAGGTCACCCCGCGCTCTTTCGATCTGGCCTCTTCCGGCAAGGCGTCGCCGGAAACATTCTTCCCGCGGCTGGTATCCGAGTTCGGTGCAAACCGCATCGCGTTCGGATCGAACTATCCTGCCTCGTCGGGGACGCTGAAACAGATCGTCGAACGGGCGCGGGAGAACTTCCAGTCTCTGACTGCAGAAGACCAGAACTGGATCCTGGGCGGTACCGCCGAGGTTCTCTACCCCAAACTCGCTTAACCGTCGGAGCTGTTCCCATGCCGAAAAATTTTCCCGCAAGC
Organism: Pararhizobium polonicum; assembly: GCF_001687365.1. GTDB lineage: Bacteria > Pseudomonadota > Alphaproteobacteria > Rhizobiales > Rhizobiaceae > Pararhizobium > Pararhizobium polonicum. The sequence continues at coordinate 95,740 of NZ_LGLV01000014.1, read as the reverse complement.
GGGCCTGTCAAGCTTCATACGCTGATGGCCGACAATGTCAGTACCAAATCCCTGAAGTCCGGCGCTATCCGCAGCGATCTGGTCAGTTTCGACTTCGACGAGGAGCAGGAACTGGTTCACAATTCCTTCAAGCCGATGGTCCGGGAGGGCCGGTTCGACTGGGGCGAGCTGGCGATCGTCACGTTCCTGCAGGCCAAGTATTACGGCAAGCCGCTGGTCCTGCTACCGGCAGTCATCGGCGGCCGGTTTCAGCATCAGTGCATCGCCTACAACACCGACCGTGGTACGCTTTCGCCGGGTGAGCTCGCGGGCAAGAGGATTGGCGTGCGGTCCTATACGCAGACCACCGGCGCCTGGGTGCGCGGCATCCTGCAGAACGAATACGGCGTCGATCCGGCGACCGTCCACTGGGTGTGTTTCGAAGACGCGCATCTGGCCGAGTTCAGCGATCCGTCCAACGTGGAGCGCGCCCAGAAGGGCAAGAAGCTCTCGCAGATGCTGCTCGACGGTGACCTGGACGCGGCCATGCTTGGCAGCGACATGCCGAACGATCCACGCCTGAAGACCGTGATCCCGAATCCGAAGAAGGATGCGCTGGAATGGTACGAGCGGCGCCACGTCATTCCGATGAACCACATGGCGGTCGTCAGCGAAGATCTTGCCCGGCAGCGGCCGGACGTGGTGCGTGAACTCTACCGCATGCTTCTGGAAAGCCGCGATCTCGATACCAAGCCCGTCGACGGATTGCAGATGCGGCCGTTTGGAACCGAAGCACTTCGCCCGGCGCTGGAGACGATCATCACCTATGCGTTCCAGCAGAAGATCATTGGCCGAAAGATGTCGGTCGATGAGCTTTTTGACGACACCACGCGCGCCCTCGGCAATTGAGGCAGGAAGATATATCATGATCATTGATTGTCACGGACACTACACGACGGCACCGCAGCAGCTTCGCGACTTCCGCAAAGCGCAGATCGAAGCCTTCGAGAAGGGTGGGGCTGAGCCCGAAGAGCCGGTCTTTTCCGACGACCAAATCCGCGAAACCTTGGTCGATGCGCAGCTGCGCCTGCAGGAGGAGCGGGGAACGGACGTCACGATCTTCTCACCGATCGCCGGCCTGATGGGGCATCACCTCGGTGACGAGGCGATGAGCCAACGCTGGTCGCGGCTCTCCAACAATCTTATCCACCAGGTCTGCGCGCTGTTTCCGAAGAGCTTCGTCGGCGTCTGCCAGCTGCCGCAGTCGCCGGGCGTGCCGGCGGGCAATTGTGTCGCTGAACTCGAGCGCTGTGTAACGGAGCTTGGCTTCATCGGCTGCAATCTCAACCCGGATCCATCCGGCGGTCACTGGCAGGGTCCCGCACTCACAGATCGCTCCTTCTATCCGCTGTACGAAAAGATGGTCGAACTCGATGTGCCTGCGATGGTGCATGTCAGCTCGTCCTGCACCTCCGCCGTCCACCACACCGGTGCGCACTATCTCAATGGCGATACCACGGCATTCATGCAGTTCATACTCTCGGACCTGTTCAAGGATTTTCCGACGCTTCGCTTCATCATCCCGCATGGGGGTGGTGCCGTTCCGTATCATTGGGGGCGCTACCGGGGCCTGGCGCAAGACCTGAAACGGCCGCCGCTTGCGGAAATGATCCGGGACAATGTGTATTTCGATACCTGTGTCTATCACTATCCAGGCGTCGAACTGCTCGCCAACGTCTTGCCCGTCGACAACATTCTGTTCGCATCCGAAATGATCGGTGCCGTGCGCAGTGTCGATCCCGAAACCGGTCACCACTTCGATGACACCAAGCGCTATGTCGACCAACTTTCGCATCTGTCGGAAGAGGACCGCCACAAGATCTACGAGGGCAACGCGCGCAAGGTATTCCCGCGTCTCGACAAGGCGCTGGTGGGGGCAAATTGATGCCCGCGGGCAAGAGAATTTCACCGGTGAAGGGAGGTCACAGACCATGACGAGACTGAACGGAGTGATCGGGGCGCTGGAACAGGGCCAAAGAGCATTCGGGACCTTTGCACCGGCCGATATGGAATCGGCCCTGTGGGTGTCGTCCGCCGGCTATGACGGCGTCATCTATGAGATGGAGCATCGCCCGTGGGATGCAGCTTTGCTGCGCGACACGCTGCAATACATGCTCAACCGCAAGCAGATCCTGTCCATCGGTTCGCCGGCGCCCGGCGTCACGCCGATCGTGCGGATTCCGGCCAATGGTGGCGAGATGAATCAGTGGATGGCCAAGCAGGCGCTGGATATGGGCGCATTCGGTGTCGTCTGGCCGCATGTCAGCACCGCCGAGCAAGCCTATAACGCCGTTGCCGCCTGCCGTTATCCGCGCCGAAACACCGCACCGATTTTCGAACCCTCCGGCATCCGCGGCGACAGCCCCGGCACCGCCGCACGCTTCTGGGGCATAGATACGAAGGAATATTACCGCCGGGCGGATGTATGGCCACTCGCGCCCGAAGGCGAGATCCTGGTCATCCTGATGATCGAGGACCTGCAGGGCATCGCCAATCTCGACGAGATGCTAACGAAGGTGCCGGGCATCGGTGCGGTGCTGATCGGCGAGGGTGACCTCAGTCAGGAATTGGGACATCCGCGTGAGTACGAGCATCCAGAAGTGATCGAGGCCATGGCCGAGATCGTGCGGACCTGCAAGGCGCGGGGCATACCGGTCGGCCATCCGCATGTCGGCTCGAAGAATGTCGAGCGTGTCATCGAAGAGGGGTACAGTATCCTGCTGGCATCCCCGGTTAGAACGTTCGCAGCGCTCGAAGCCGGGAAAAAACTTGCAGGGCGGGCGTAGAAAGCTGAAAATGTGTCCGTCTTGCTCCATCTTCAAAGCTTGATCGTTAAATCGCGGCCCTTGCGAACGGCCAAGCTGTTCCTGCACCGGCAGTTGGCCCCCGAATGGGGAACGCCTTGAAAATTGCATGAAGATGCCGGACACCGGCAACCCCTTGTATGCGCTCGAGGCTCGTGTGACGTCCGGGTGATCCGGTGGGTAGAAATCAAGCCTGCGGCAGCACCTTGCCGCCGGAAGCATGACGATGGACCCTTTGCCGGCTGTTGAGGCGGGTGCTACCGCAGGGGTCGAAATGGCGGAGGGATAAGTGAAGGATTTCACGGCCCGGTGGCGGCGGCAGACCTTCTCTGCGTTGTCGCATCGCAATTACCGGCTGATGTGGCTTGGTACTCTGATCTCCAATACCGGCGACTGGATGGATCAGATCGCACTCAACTGGCTTGTCGTTGTCACCAGCGGCTCGCCGTTCGAGCTTGCGCTGGTCAATTTGTGTCGGGGACTGCCGATTCTCATCTTTACCCTTGTCGGAGGCGCGATGGCTGACAGGCTTGAGCGGCGGCGGCTGATGATGGTGACGCAGAGCTGCGCCATGCTGCTGGCATTCGTACTGGCCGGCATGATCTTTTCCGGGCAGGCGAGCATTCCGGCGATTCTGGCGGTGGCCACGGCGCGGGGAATCGTCATCGCGTTCAACCTGCCGGTACGCCATTCGCTGATTCCCGAGTTGGTGCCCGCAGCCGACCTGCCGAACGCGGTGGCGCTCAATTCGCTGACAATGAACACGACAAAGATCATTGGCCCGGCATTGGCCGGACTGATCATTGCCTGGCTGGGAACGGGTGCGTGTTTTCTATTCAACGGGCTCAGTTTCCTGGTGGTGTTGTGGACGCTGAGCGCGATGCAGTTTCCGGCCGCTGCGCGCGCGGTCTCGGATTTATCGCTTCGGCAAAGCATCGGTGAGGGGATCGCATACGTCCGGCAGGACAGGACCATGCTCCTTCTCCTCCTCATAGCACTCGTGCCGACCTTCTTCGGCCAACCCTATCTCACGCTCCTGGCGCTTTTTGCCCACACCGTGTTTCACATCGGCCCCGAGGGACTGGGGCTGCTGACCTCCTGCGCGGCGGCCGGTTCCGTTTGTGGCGCGCTCATGCTTGCCTCCCTGCCGAAGGTCGCAGCCTCCGGGCGGGCCATGCTGGGATTTCTGGTTGCGTTCGGCGTGCTGCTCTGCGCGTTTGCCTTGAACCCGATCCTGGCGTTGGCGCCGGTGCTTCTCCTGGGCGTTGGCGCCATGCAGATCGCCTATAATGCATCCAACAACACCATCCTGCAGATGCGCGCGCCCAACCATATGCGCGGTCGGGTTATGTCGATGCTGTTGCTTAACCGCGGTCTCGTCCAGCTGGGGGCTGCGATGTCTGCAGCTCTCGCCGGGCTGATAGGCGCTCCCTATGCCGTGGCCAGTACCGCTCTGGTGATTGTCCTGTTTGCCACGACCATATCCATTCGCTCGCGCCGTATCCGGGAAATCAAGCCATGACGAATTGGCAGTGCATTTCCTGCAGGTTTCCGCGGGTCATTCGGCAAGCCAAGTGCCTTTGGCCGCGGGTATCAGCCTCACCCAACTCGAAAGCAAACGCGGCAGGCCGACCGCCAAACGCAGGCAAGGTTTGATGTCGCGCAAACTCAAATTCGTGGAATCCAGCATGATTACCAGCACAATCGCAACCTATATCGCCGGCTCTGCTGGACGCCCGTTGCCGGAAGCGGTGCGCGAGGCCGCAATCCATCATCTTGTCGATACGGTTGCAGCCATTGTCTCCGGCAGTACGCTTGAGGCCGGACCGGCGGCGATTGCTTTTGTACGCGAGTTGTCGGGCAAAGCGCAGTCGACGGTGATTGCAACAGATCTCGTCGCTTCAGCTGAAACTGCGGCTCTCGCCAACGGAATGTTTGCGCATGCCGATGAATCCGACGATTCGCACGGTTTTTCGGTTACCCATCCCGGCTGCTCCGTCATCCCCGCAGCGCTGGCGATCGGTGAGGTCCAGGGAAGTTCGGGATCCGACTTCCTGCGCGCGATCGTGACAGGCTACGATGTCGGCACGCGCATCGCGATGGCGCTTGGCGGCGGCGGCTTCATGGAGCATTACCATCACTGTTCCTTCGGTGGCATTTTCGGCGCGGCATCGGCATCGGCGGCATTGATGGGGCTCGATGCCGCCGGCTGCGCGCGAACGATCACCTTCGCCGTTCATCTGGCTTCTGGCAGTACCTGCTGGGTGCGCGATCCCGCCCATATCGAGAAGGGCTTCGTCTTCGGCGGGCTGCCGGCACACAATGGCGTCAAGGCAGCCATGCTTGGTCGCACTGGCATACCGGCCTCGACCGCCCCGTTGGAGGGCGTGCCGGGACTGTTTTCCGGTTATGGGGAATTCTCGAAACCGGACCTGGCGATCGAGGCGCTCGGTGAGCGATTTGAGATCACCCGCACCGCCATCAAGAAGTGGTGCGTCGGTTCGCCGGCCCAGGCGGCGCTGGATTCTATTGAGGACTTGCTGCGGCAACACCGGTTTTCGGCTGATGATGTCGCTGATATTCTTGTGACGTTGCCGCAGCGGCGCGTCCTTATCGTCAACAGCACCGTTCCGAACCTCAATCTCTCACATCTCCTGTCGATCTTCATCATCGACGGCGGTGTGAGCTTTGCCTCGGTACACGACAACGACCGCATGGCCGATCCGGAAGTGCTGGCCTTGCGAAGCCGCATCCGCATCGAGCCGCGCCCGGGCGCGCACCGGCGCGAACATGCGATCATTACGCTGACATTGCGGGACGGCCGCGTTTTCACGAGGAACCCGCAGAATGTGCGTGGCCAGCCGGAGGATCCGATGACGCGCGATGAGCTGCTGGTGAAGGCTGGCGGATTGATGGAGCCCGTTCTCGGTCAGGCAAAGACAAGCACATTGCTTGACGCACTTCAGACGATCGAAGCCTTACCGGATGTGCGCTCCCTGCGTCCGCTTCTACAGCTGCCTTAACCGGATTGGCGGCGCGACATCCTCGTGACGAGGTCATGTCAGGCGCACAGCTCAGATTTGGCTGTGGGCCGTATCCCATCCTGTCGCAGAATGTTCGGACGCAGTGTTGGCGGCAGGCGACCTTGAGAGAGGCCGCCTGCCGTTCGGCTTCTCAGACGTCGAGGAATACATCCTCGGCAGCCATCCGGCGTGGAATGAGTTTCTGCTGGTAAGCATATTCGATCAGCGCCTCGATCGTCGGCCGGTTGGCTTTCAGCCCGTAGGGCAAGGGATCGTCGCCGACGATGCGGCTGAGGTCGATAAACTCCTTGTCCTTCTTGTCGCTAGCCGCTCCGCTTTGCAGTTGTGCGACATAATCCTGTTTCGCCTTCAGGAATGCGTCGTAGAGGTTTTTCGCAAGATCCGGATGGGCGTTCAGAAGTTCATCCTTGACCACCAGCGTGCTGTGAACGGGATAGATGCCGGTGCGCTTGTAGTGCGCCTCGGCCTCGGAGGCTGCGTTCGGCATCAGGTCGTGTAAGACCGGCTTCTCGCGCTGTGGTTTGTCACCCCAGCCCTCGACCGGCGGCCCTTCGCGTCCGATGCCGGCATTGCCGCTAAAACCGGCGTCGAGCTCGCCGCTGGCAATCATCGATGCCAGCGATTTGCCCGGCGGCACGTTGAGCACGTTGGATGGCAGCCGGAGCTCCCTTACATGTTCCTCGTCATCGACATACCAGGTGACCTTGGAGGTATCGAGCCCATACTCGTTTTCCAGGATACCACGGGTCCAAACGCCTGTGGTCACCGAATAGGCCCTTACGCCGACTTTCTTGCCCTCGAGATCCTTCGGCGCGTTGATGCCGGCGTCCGGACGCACCATCAATCCGTCATGGTGAAAGCGGCGGCCGAAGAAGATCGGCAAGGCCTTGAAGGGGGCTCCGTAAGCGCGGGCGATGATATAGGTCGTCGGGGCGAGTTCGCAGATATCGAACTCGACGTCGCGAACCATGCGCCGGAAAGCGGCGATTTGCGGATCGACCTCGATGAAATCGAGATTGACGCCCTTCGCCTTGATCGCTCCCGACTTCAGAGCCTTGGTGTAGGGATATGTGCGGATGGATATCGTCAGGTCCAAGAGGGAGGCATTCGGAGCTGCCTCCTTGGCACCCGGGTCCGGATCGGCGGCGGTCATGTTTTTCTCCTCGTTTGACGGGCTGTTTCCGCCCCGTTTTTAAGATGTCAGCGATGGAGGAAACGCATAGAAAATCCGCACCGGTTCATTAGTTCTAGCTGCCGAGCACCACTCCGTATTTTTTCGTTTCAATTCTGGCCGATCGTTTGATCTGAACCGCAACGGAGGATCGCCAAGGCTGCAAGCATCATCGCAATCAGGCCCTCAGCGACCCCATTTCAAGTTTCTGGACCAATATCGCGGTAAATGACGTGCGCATTCCTGTGTTGCTGCTCAGTCGCTGTACCTCGGGTGCCAGAATGCCGCCGCAAGCGGCGAGGATGTCTCGACACTGCCGCGCCCCGAGCGATATCCGCCGATCCTGTGCTGAGCCCACTGTCCGGCGTCAAATCGCACGCCCAACCAAAGCGCTCCTCTCGAATCTCGTGCTCGCAACGTTAAGTTTACGATGCTCGCTGAACACGTGTGCATTGAAGTCTGTTGCAGGATGGCTTAGTGACAGTGACGGTATCGAGTAAGAGCGCAGCACTGTCGGGGCCCCATGGCAAAATCGTTTGTAACATCCGTTGAGGTTGCCCAGCGAGCGGGCGTGTCACGCTCTGCCGTCTCACGAACGTTCACAGAAGGGGCAAGTGTCTCTCCCGAGGTCCGCAGGAAGGTGCTGAAGGCGGCGCAGGAGCTTGGGTATCGCGTGAACAGGCTTGCCCAGGGCCTGAACAATGCGAGCTCGAACCTGGTCGGTGTTGTCGGAGCAAATCTTTCGCTCCCCTTCATCGCAAAGCAACTCGACATGCTGAGTCTCGGATTGTTGCGCCGGGGCCAGCAATGCCTTTTGCTGAACGCCGCCGACGCGCGCAGCGATATCGCTCCGCTGATCGAGCTGATCTTTGAATTTCGCGCCCGCGCCATCGTCGTTCTCTCTGGCGAGCCGCCCGCATCGATCGTCGATGAATGTCTTGCCAACGGCGTCAAGCTCATTGTCATCAACCGGCTGCTCGAACGGTCTGACACGGATGTAATCCTCAGTGACGATATCCTGGGCGCGACGCTGGCTGCCCGGCGGCTGACGGATGCGCGCTGCCGCAAGGTTGCCGTGGTGACGAGTGGCAGCGGAACCCCGACGCAGATCCGGCGTGCCGAAGCCTTCGGCCGGATCATGAAAGACGATGGTATCGATGTCGTCGGTTGGCACGATGGCCCGACAACCTATGAAACCGGGTTGAAAGCGGCCCGCGAACTGCTTGCCGATCCTGCGATCGATGGCGCCTTCTGTGTCACGGATCTCATGGCCCTCGGTTTTCTCGATGCGGCGCGACATGAAATGGGGCGCAGCGTTCCGGACGATCTGTCCGTCATCGGCTTTGACGACATTCCGCAGGCGTCCTGGAAGAGCTACGAGTTGACGACGATCGCTCAGTCGTTCGAGGTGCTGACGGAGGCGGTTCTCGCAGCGCTTGACCATGCAGATGGGCAGTCGGTTATCCAGAATGTTCCTGTCACATTGGTTGAGCGGCAGACCGTCAGGCGCTGAATTTTAAATGTATTCAAAGAGATGAATCAAATTTCAGCATGGCCGCGTTTTTCTGTTGTCCGCAATGAACACGTGTGCAATATTGCACACGTGTTCATTGGGAGAAAATCGCAGATGCCTGCAGGCCGTGCCTATTCAGACGATATCGACGGCCGCGAAGCGCTTTGCCGCGACGTTATTCTTTCCGCCGGTGCGTTGGCCCTTGAAGGATTTCAGCATGGCTCCGCCGCCGCCTTTTCAATGAAGGGTCCACAGGACTTTCTGACGGAAACCGATGCCGCTTCCGAGGCGCATATCCGCGACCGCATCAAGGCGGCTTTCCCGAAGGATGGTTTCTTCGGCGAAGAGAGTGGCGGGCAGATCCTCGATAATGTCTGGGTGGTCGATCCTATTGATGGAACGGCAAATTTCGCCCGGGGCATCCCGCATTTCTGCATTTCGATCGGTTATCTCGAAAACGGTGTGCCGCAGCTGGCGGCGATCTACAACCCGCCGCTCGACGAGCTTTATTTCGCGCGTGCGGGGCAGGGGGCCACGTGCAACGGCAGGCCGATTTCCGCAGCCCGGACCAGCCGTTTCGACGCTGCATCCATCGAGCTTGGCTGGTCTACGCGCATTCCAAACGAGGCCTATGTCGACGCCATGCGCAATTTGCTGGCCAAAGGCGCCAATGTGCGCCGCAGCGGGTCCGGTGCAATGGCGCTGGCTTACGTCGCCGATGGCCGCTCCGATGCCTATGTCGAGTTGCACATGAACTCCTGGGATTGCATTGCGGGCCTTCTGCTGGTGGCGGAAGCCGGCGGCCGTGTCTGCCCCTTTCTTGAGATCGGTTCGCTGCAGGAGGGCGGCGCGGTTCTGGCGTCGGCTCCGGCAATTGCCGGCGGTGTCAGCGAGGCCGTGCGTATTCCGCTTGCGGAGCAGCCAGGCGCACGCGCGAGTACCGAGGCGGCTTGAACCATTAGGGAGGAGGGGCCGCCGGCACGACGGTCCTGGAATGACATGCGGCTTGGAGCGCCGCGCGGGAGGAGAGACAATGGCAGTCATCACGGAAACAGGGAGTGGAGGCAGCGCACGGTTTGCCCGGCGTCTGGTGCATTTCATTTCCGCCCCCGAGCGTCTCATCGCGCTTGGCATGGCGATCATTCTGGGACTGCTGGTGATCGTGCCGCTGTTCCAGTTGGTGCGGGAAACGATCACCGTCCAGCCTTATGATTCTGCCTATCTGCCGGGACGGCAGCAGGGTGAGTTCACTCTTTTTCACTACGAGCGCGTCTTTGGAAGCCGCATGTCCTGGGCGCTCTTCTACAAGCCATTTATCAATTCCCTGATCACGGCCTTCGGGGCGACAGCAATCTGCCTCACGCTGGGAGCGCTACTCGCCTGGGTGGTGGTGCGCACCAATGTGCCATTTCGCGAATTCGTCAACACAGCCGTCATTCTGCCCTACATGCTCCCGTCATGGGTGATGGCGCTCGCCTGGGTCACGTTCTTCAAGAACGACCGCGTCGGTGGTGCCTCCGGCGTGTTCGCCTATCTCTTCGGTGTCCAACCCCCGGACTGGATTGCGTTCGGCGGCGTGCCGATCATCATCTGCCTGTCGCTCCATTATTATGTCTACGGTTTCTTGATCATTTCCGGCTCGCTTGCCACCGTCGACAGTCAGCTCGAGGAAGCCGGCGCTATCGCGGGTATGTCACGGTTCCGGCAGTTCGTTTCGATCACTGCTCCGCTCGTTCTGCCGGCTGTTGGTTCCGCCGTGGTGATGACGTTCATCCGTGTTATCGGATCCTTCGGGACGCCGGCCGTTCTGGGAATGCCGATCCGCTATTTCGTATTGCCGACGCAGATCTATGCGGCGATCGGCTCGCGCAATGTCGGTGACGGCTATCTTCTGGCTCTCGTGCTTGTCGTCATGGCGATCCTGTTCATCTGGATCAATCAGCGCATGATCGGTGCGCGCAAGAGCTTCGTGACGATGTCGGGCAAGGGGTTTCGCCGGCGTGAGATCGACCTTGGGCGGGCGCGATGGCTGGTCTTCGCCTTAGTCGTCGCGCTGATGTGCCTGACCGTCGTCCTGCCGCTTGGCCTGCTGATTCTGCAGTCGCTTTCGCGCACGGCCGGAAACTATGATCTGTCAAACCTGACGCTGCACTACTGGATCGGCGCTCGCGGCGGGGTGAATGCGCTCTATGCGGGGGTCTTCCAGAACCCGCAGATCCTGCACGCCGCCTGGAACAGCCTTCGACTGGCGTTCTTTACGGCCATTGCTACCGGCATTCTCGGCTTTCTGATCGGTTACGTCGTGGTCAGGACCCGCGGCAGCCTGTCGTCACGTGCGCTCGAACTGGCGGCATTCCTGCCCTATATCTTCCCGGCCGTCGCTTTCGGCGCCATCTATATCGGCATGTTCTCGCAGCCCGTCGGGCCGATCCCCGCACTGTACGGCACCTTCGCGCTGCTCGTGCTGATCGCCGCCGTGAAGAACCTGCCATACACATCGCGCACCGGCATCGCCGCCATGCTGCAGATCGACAAGTCTCTGGAGGAATCGGCTCGGGTACAGGGGATCGGCTGGTTCGGCCGGGTTCGCCGTATCGTCGCGCCGCTGGCCGCATCCGGCCTGGTATCGGGCATGCTACTCAGCTTCATCGGCACGATGCGCGAGCTTTCCTTGATCATCCTTCTGGTGACGCCATCGACGGCGGTCCTTGCAAGCGTGATCTACACCTATCAGACGGACGACGTCCCACAGCTGATCGGCGCGGCAACCCTGCTGCTCGTGACGCTGGTCGTGGGTTGCAACATCCTGTTCCGGCTGGTTTTTCGAAACACGAAGATGGGGTTCGCTTGAGGAGGCAACCCGAAAAAGGAGGAGGAATTCGTATGGGAATGTTCAAGAGGCACGTGGTGATCGCCGCGACGGCCTGGATCATCGGCTCCACGGCCTATGCCCAGGATGCCGCTTTCGACAGCTGGCTGAAAACCGCCGAACTCGGCGCAAACCAGCCCCGGGAAGAGAACTGGGATGAGATCATCAGGAAGGCCAAGGCCGAAGGCGAGGTGACGATTTATTCGTCTGCCTCGACCGTCAACGCCCTGGCTGAGGATTTCATGAAGCTCTACCCGGAGATCAAGGTCAACGCCTATGACCTCGGCTCGGAAAAGACGATCGAGAAGGTCGTCCGTGAGCAGCAGGCGGGGATCTACACGGTCGATGTCGTTAACACGGCCGGAACTGCGCAGATGTTTTACGATCTCCTGCCGAACCACCGGATCGTCAATTACGTGCCGCGTTACCTGGAGGACAAGATCCCCGCCGAATTGCGCGAGCCGCTTTTGACGCAGGTGATCGAAGCCACCGTGCTGATGTACAATGCCGACACCTACAAGGACGCGCCGCCGGTTACCAATGTCTGGCAACTGACGGAGCCGGAATGGAACAAGCGGTTTGCCATGAAGAGCCCGCTGGGGTCGCTGACGTCGCTCGCTCTTCTGACCTCCATCGTCGAGCATGGCGATGACTTCACCAAGGCCTATGAAAAGCACGCCGGCAAACCGCTGGAGCTTTCGGACGGCATGGAAAATGCGGGCTACGAATTCTTGCACCGGCTGTTGAAGAACGATCTCGTCATCTACGATTCCGGCTCCAAGCTGGCGACGGCTTCCGGCCTCAAGGGGCAGGCAAAGCCGCCGGTGACCTTCTCCAGCATGCACTATATCAACAAGAATGGCAGCGACGATTATGCCAATGCCATTCTCTACGATATCGATCCCGCGGGTGTCTTTGCCTACTCGACCTACGTATCGATCGCCGGCCAATCGCCGCATCCCAACGCGGCAAAGCTGTTCATCGCGTTCCAGATGGGCTCGAAGGACCTGACGCCTGATACCAAGCTCGAAAAGCCCTATCGCGAAGGCGAGAGCCTGAAGAAGCTTCAGGGCATGGCCGCCTATTTCAAGGTCGGCACTTTTTCGCCGCGCACGGATGTTCCCCTGCCCAAGGGCGGCGAGAACTGGCCGAATGTCCGCAAGATTTTCGGATCGGCTGAGTATCAGCGCGACAATGTTGCAGCCGTCAACGACTTCTGGGTCGTCGAAACGAGCCAATAGACGTCAAAAGACCGGGTCGCTTTACGAGGCCCGGTCCCCTTAGGGAGGAATTCAAATGAACGAAGTGTCCTTGAAAGGCATAACCAAGTCCTACGGCTCCCATCTGGCGATTCCGCCGCTCGACCTGGAGATCCCGAAGGGAAAATTCGTCACGCTACTGGGGCCGTCGGGCTGCGGAAAGACGACGACGCTGCGGATCATCGCAGGCCTGGAACAGCCGTCGTCCGGTGAGCTGACGCTCGCCGGCAAGACGGTCTATTCGGGACGGGGCGGACATTTCGTGCCGCCGGAAAAACGTGGCCTCGGCTTCATTTTTCAGAGCTATGCGCTCTGGCCCAACATGAAGGTCGACAGGAATATCACGCTGGCGCTGCATCAGGCCAAACGCCCGAAGGACGAGATCGCCGAACGGCTGGGCGAGGCGCTGCACAAGGTTCAGCTGGAAGGCTATGAGGGGCGCTTTCCGTCCGAGCTTTCCGGCGGCCAGCAGCAGCGGGTCGCCGTCGCCCGGTTGATTGCGGCCCGCAATTCCATTCTCCTGATGGACGAACCGCTTTCCAACCTCGATGCCGTGCTTCGCACCGAGATGCGCACCGAGCTCAAGCGGCTATCGCGTGACCTCGGGGCCACCACCGTCTACGTCACGCATGATCAGGTCGAGGCGCTGACCATGTCCGACATCATCGTGGTGATGAAGGACGGGCTGATCCAGCAGATCGGCAGCCCCTATGAGATTTATCACGAGCCCGCCAATCTCTTCGTTGCCGAGTTCATCGGCGATCCTCGCATCAATGTTTTCGACGGCAACCTCGAACAGCGCGACGGCAAGAGCATCATCCGCATTCACGAAACGGGGATTGTCCTGAAGCATCAGGTCGCGCGGGCGGAAGGGCCGATCAAGTTCGCAATCCGGCCGGAGCGCCTCAATCTGCTCGACGCGCCGGCGGTGAACGCGCTTCCGGCAGAAGTGGACGTTGTTCAGCCGACAGGGTCCCAGACCATCCTGTCCCTGTCGGCGCACGGGATGCCGATAACAGCTCTTATCCCGCGCTTTGTCGAAAGCTGGCCGAACCGCAAGATCTGGCTCGAATTCGACCCGGAAAATATCATGATGTTCGACCCGCATACGGGAAAGATCATCAACACGCCGGTGGATGCCAAAATGCGCTCGAACGCTGCCTGAAGACGCAGATCCACCAGACAAGATCGATACAGAAGGGTACCGGCACGAAGGCCGGTGCCTTTCGGAAAAAGGAATGGACATGGACGCTCCGGTATATGCTCGACCGGCAATCAGCCTGATCACCGAAGGCCTTTCGCCGCACAATTCCGCTCTCTACATCGGAGGGCTGGACGGTGCGCGGGATCTCGGGCTGCTGAAGGCGCACGGCATCAGTATCGTCGTCAACTGCGCGATCAACCTCGACGTCAACTTCGTGCGAAATCCAAGCATGCCCGAAGAAGGCGAACGCTGCGCCAGCGGTTATTCGGATATCCGATACTACAAGCTCGGCATGATCGATGGCGGCGGCAGCCCGGACACGATGATGTTGGGTGGCTATTACATTCTACACGGAGCGCTCAACCAGCAGCTCCCCAAGCGCGAGACCTATCCGTTCAAGGACGGCGGCAACGTGCTGGTCAACTGCCGCAGCGGCCGCAGCCGGTCCGTTTCGCTGGTCGGCCTGTTCCTGCACAAGCAGCAGCCCGATCTTTTCCCGACGCTGGATGCGGCGATCGCTCATATCCGCGACAAGCGGGAATTGCGGCAGGACGAATGGTTCGAAACGCCCAAGCCGATGCTCTACGATGCGGCAAGGCGGGCATCCGACTGGATCGATCTCATCGAGGGCAGGAGAGCGGCCGATGGGGGCCACTGATCTGCCCGCGGTGGCAGTCATCGCCGACGCGCATTTTCACGATCTCGAGGGCGACTACGGTTTCGCCGGCGCCCAAATTGCCGGGCAGAGGCTGACGGTTCGCAGCTGGGTAGAGACCCGCGCCTCGACCCGCGTTTTCAACGAGAGCTTCCGGGCTCTCCGGGCCGCACTCGATGACATCGCCAGCCGTGGCATCCGGCATGTCGTTCTGCTCGGTGATTATACCGACGATGGACAACGGCAGACGACGGCTGCCGTTGTCCATCTGCTGGAAACTTACCGGCAACGGCATCAACTTTCTTTTTACGCCATTCCGGGCAATCACGATGCCTTCGGACCTCACGGCCGGCATCAGTCGAAAGGCTTTCTGACAGAAGCTGGCGCATTGGTCGCCGTGACCAGCGATGCAACTGTTGCGGCACACAATCCAACGGCATCGGTCCTGAGCGACAGGATGTATTGCGAGGGCTATCCCGCGGGCCTGTTGCCGATGGCTGGTTTTGGCCTGTTCCGCCGTTCCGAATATCTGCACTGGGAAACGCCGTTCGGTCCATCCGACAGTGTCACCGCACGGCAGTACACCGTTTCGTCGCAGGACGGAAAAACCACGTTCAGCCTGATGGATGCGTCCTACCTGGTCGAGCCGGAAGATGGCCTTTGGCTGCTGATGATCGACGCCAATGTCTTCGAACCGCGCAATGGGGAGACGGACCCTTTGCGGGAAGAGACCTTCATCGACAGTACCGCTGCCGGATGGAATGCCGTGCTCCGGTTGAAACCCTTTCTCATCGATTGGATCGCGGATGTTCACAGGCGAGCCGAACAGCTCGGAAAAACCGTGCTGGCATTTTCCCACTATCCCGTCATCGACCCATTCGATGATACGACCGGGTCCGAAGCGGCCTTATTCGGCGATACCAATGTTGTGAAACGCAGACCGGGTGCCGCCGTTGCGAAAGCGTTGATCGGTGCCGGCATGACGGCGCATTTCAGCGGTCATCTGCACGTGAATGGCACAACGCACCGCAAGGCCGGAAGCGGTACCTTGAGCAATATCGCGGTGCCCTCGCTTGTGGCCTTTCCTCCAGCCTTCAAAATCGTTCGCCCGGGAAAGAGCGTGCCGGATGTCGAAACGGTTGGGCTTTCCGTGTTGTTGCCCGATCCCCGCATCGTTTCGTTGTACCGTCGGGAATGCAAGACGCTCGGCGCGGCGCCCGATGCGGCTTTCGACGCAAAGAGCTATGGCGCGTTCCTTTACGCACACACGCGAGCCCTGGTCGAACATCGTTATGTTCCCAAGGAGTGGCCGCTTGATATCGCCGAGGTTTTCGCAACAGCCGATGTGGCGGAAATTTGCCTGGCGATGACCGGTGATCCGGCCGATGCCGTTGCACGCCTCGATGCGAAAGCGACAGGATATGGACTTTCGATCAGCGCCCTGCGCGCCTGTTCGATGATGGAGCTGGTCACTGACTGGTATTGCCTGCGGCAGGGCGGGGCACTTGCCTTGCCATTCATCCTGCCGCAGCGGATCGAGATCTATCGTTTCGTTGCGCAGACATTCGGCGGGGCCGTGCCTGCCACGGCGCCTGTTTCGCTTACCTCCTTTGCCATCAATTTCTTCGCCGTTCTGGGGCGGTCGCTGGAGCGCGCCGGCAATGCCGAATGCAGGCAGGCAACGGTTGTCGCTACTGTTTTGGAGGAGGTCTGATCGTGGCGTTCGACGCACCGGGCGACGGTTTGCCGCCTTCGGATCTGATCGAGTTGAACCATGCGTGGTACAGGCAGGGCATCGATCCCCGCGGCTGTCTCGGCAAGGTCCTGCTCTATTGCCTGTCCAATCCTTACGATGTGGCATTTGCAAGTGCACGACGCGTTGCCGTGCAGGCCGGGGTTTCGCCGCAATCGGTCATGCGGCTGATCGCGACCCTGGGCTTCCGTCAATATTCGGAATACCGGCGGCTTTTTCGCGAGGAGTTGCGGCGGGCAGCCAACAGTCAGAAGCACATCGAATAGCGGTTGCTGACCCGCGCCTTCGCCGGGGATAAAGGACGTTCCATGCAATCCATTGCTGTCATGATCAACCTTTTCGGGGCTGTGGCGCTTCTCCTGTTCGGCCTGGCGCAGGTCAAGGACGGTGTCTCCCGTGCTTTCGGCGCGCGCCTGCGCACAGGGCTGGCAAGCGGCACGCGCAGCGGGCTGCGCGCCTTCATCTCCGGTTTTGTGGCAACCGTCGCGCTTCAAAGTTCAACCGCGACCGCGCTCATGGTGGCGTCGTTCGTCGAGCGCAGCCTAGTCCAGCCGCGCATGGCGCAGATCGTTCTTCTTGGCGCGAATATCGGCACGGCCGTTACGGCGTGGATCGTTGCAACCGGCATCGAATGGCTGTCGCCGCTTGCCATTCTAATGGGCATCATTCTCTATCGGGGTGCCACCAGCGCGCGGCAAGGCGGCGGTACGGCGCTGATCGGGATCGGCCTGATGCTGCTTTCCCTTCATCTTCTCGGCAATGCGACGGAACCGATGCGGGCTTCTCCGGCGCTGGCGGCGTTCATCCGGTTGCTTGATAATGCCTGGCCTGTCGCGCTGGCTTTCTCGGCCATGCTCGCATTCGTGTCGTCATCGAGCCTGGCGGTCGTCGTTCTCATCCTGTCGCTTGCCGCCACGGGTATTCTGTCCGCGGGGCTGATCATCGTTCTCGTGCTCGGTGCCAATCTCGGCGGCGCAATAGCGCCCGTCGTGGCGACGCTGGATGGCGCGGCTTCGGCGCGGCGTATCACGCTGGGAAATCTCATCGTGCGGACGATTGGCTGTCTGGTTGCCCTGCCGCTCGCGGGCTACGGCGCCGATCTGCTCGGGACGCTGCCATTGTCACCGGCCAAATTGCCGGTTGAGGCGCATCTGATCTTCAACATACTGCTCGCGGCGGTCGCCTGGCCGTTGACCGGGCTGCTCGCCGCCTTCATGCCGCGATTGGTGCCGGACGCCCCGCAGCAGGACAACGGGCCCAAATATCTCGATGAACAGGCACTTTCGGCCCCGGTCGTTGCGCTGGCAAATGCGACCCGCGAGGTTTTGGGCATTGGCGATCTTATCGAACGTATGCTGACCCGGGCTTCCGATGCTTTTCAGCAGAATGATCTCACCCGGCTGAAGACAATACCAGCCCTCGAGAAAAGCGTCGACGGCCTGCAACAGGAGGTCAAGATCTATCTTTCAAAACTGGGCCGGCAGGGTTTGGACGATGACAACGGCCGCCGCTCCATCGTCATCATCGACTATGCCATCAACCTGGAACATATCGGCGACATCATCGAAAAGGGATTGCTGGAACAGGTTAACAAGAAGGTTTCGCTTGGCCTGAAATTCTCCGAGGCCGGCTATCTGGAGCTCCAGACGCTTTTTGAGATGACGATTGACAATCTGCGCATTGCGCAGACGATCTTCGTTACGCGCGACGCCGATCTTGCGCGCCAGCTGATGGAGGTGAAGGTCGAGGTTCGTCTGCTTGAGAAACAATCCTCCGAACGCCATTTCGCGCGCCTGCGCGACGGCAGGACGGATAGTTTGCAGACCAGCTCGCTTCATCTCGACATACTTCGGGACTTGAAGCGGATCAATGCGCACATCGTCTCTGTGGCGCACCCGATTATGGATGCGAGCGGGCTGCTGATCGAGAGCCGCCTTCGAACGGCTGTGCCGTAACGAAGCGGTTATGGCTTCCACCGCATGGGCTATCCCGGTCAGCATGGTCGATCTCATCCCGGTCTCCCCGTCGCAACCAGGATCCGGCCTCAGAATGTAATACCCGAATGCGGTTTTCGGTCGACGTGAAGCAAATCCTCGAGTGCCGCGATGGTTTCCGCCGATGCTCCCTGGAGACGGCCCGCCGCGTCAAGCGCCGCCGGCGTGTATGCGCCGAAAATGAGGGCGCCGAGATCGCCGATCGCAAGACGCGCATCCGCTGGCCGGTTACTGCGTGCAGGATGCCCATCGCCAAGGAGCCAGCGCCCTGAATTTTCGGGCAGGATCGGATCTTGCACCTCGATCACCACCGGGCGGCCGTGAGCAAGCGGACGGGCGGCAAGCAGCGTTTCGAGATCGAGGGGACGAACCCAGCTTTCGTCTCGCAGGCCGGAAACCGTGAGCGCACGCGGATCCTTGAGCAACAGAGGCAACGGATCATCGACCGGACGCGAGGGGAAAATGGCGCGATGCAGAATGTCCTGTGCGAACAGGTGGCCGATCAAGGCCCGCCAGGCTTCCCCATCATGGGCGACAAGATCGTCGACGATGATGGTTCTGGATTGCGAGGTGAACCAGTTGTCGGAGGCTTCGGTGTGAAAACGCAGATAACCGCGTTCGCTGCCTTCCGCGCCGTAAACGACCGCGTGATGGGGGAGTGCGCCATGTCGCGTTCGAAACGCCTGGATGGTCCACCAGCCGTCCCAACGCGTCACCGTTGCGGCCCTCGGGGAGGGCTCGCTGTCGACTATACGGCGGAACAGCGGGAAACTTTCGGTGGCATCGACAGGCCGGAGCTCCTCGCGTGGCGTGCCTACCGCAAGTTCCGTGCGGGTAAGATCAAGCTCATGACGCACCGACCAGGACGCCACCCCATAACCATAACGTTCATAAATACGGGCATCTGAGGCGCGCAAACCCGCAACCGCATATCCTGCAGCGCGAGCATGCCGCAGCTGCGTGACAAGCAACTGGCGGGCAACGCCCCGGCGGGTCGCCTGCGGGGCGACGCCGACATGGGTTACGCCGAGATGGCGAAGACGCTTGCCGCCCGGCACGGCGATGCCGGAATCAAACCCGTTGACCGTGCCGAGCAGCACCGTGCCATCGAATGCCCCGAACAGCTGACCGTCACCGAGATAGCGTGCTTCGGCATCGGGATCGGTACGCCCGATATCCCCAATACCGAGCATGGCCTGACGGAAGAGCGCAAAGGCCTGGCGCCGCTCCTCCAGACTTTCGATCGTGCGGATCTGCAGGTCCGCGGGCGAAATCGTCATGGCTTGGCCTTTGGCGGCTCGGTGTAAACTCGCGGCTGCGGCCAGGACTGAGTCAGTCTGGCGTGTCCGATCTCGCGGGCGCGATAGGAGACCGGATCGTGGACCGTATGGGTGCGGGCATTGCGCCAGAAATGATCCAAGCCCCACTTGTTGGCGGTGGAGCGTCCGCCCGTCACCTCGAAGATCTTTGCAGTGGTCTCCAGCGTGACATCGTTTGCAACGACCTTGGCCTGGTCGATCAGCACGGCAAGGCGGCCCCAAGCCTCGACCGCAAGGGCAGGACCCTGGAACAGGGCTTTCTCGAAGGCGGCCGTTGCCCGATCAGCCAGGGCAATGCCGGCCTCGATACGGGCGGAAAGACGGCCGAGAATGGCAAGATTGTAGGGGTCGTCGACGGCAGATTGCAGGCCGGATTCCGGCCAGGGCCGTCCCTGCTCGCGCACATAGGCCTCGGCCGCCTTCAGCGCGCCTTCGGCGATGCCGAGATAGAAGTGTGCGAAAATGATCTGGCTGAAGATCGGACGCAGACCGTCGCGCTGGTTTGCATCGCCGGGCCAGTCGTCGAGGCCGGAGAGGCGCTCGTGTTCGAACAGCTCGACGTCGTTGAACGTGACCGAGCCCGAGGCGGTGAGACGCTGGCCGAGATTGTCCCAGTCGTCTCCAAAGGAGATGCCTTCACGGTTCGTCGGGACCTGGTAATGGACCCGTTTACCCTGATGCCAGAGGCTGATCGTTATAATCTGGGAAATCGCGGTGCCCGTCGCGAAGGTGCGTTTGCCGGAGATGAACCAACGGCCGTCACGCGTCTCGATCTCGGACCACTGGTCGCGCGGGTTGGAAACCCCGCCCTGGAACCAGCCGTCCTTTGCCACATGACGGATCGTGTCCTTCCACTGCGCCGGCGTGCCGAGAATATATGTCCAGACGCCATTCGAATAGTGATAGGCGATGAGCTGCCCGATGGAACCATCGGCCTCGGAAATGATGCGGACGATCTCCATGGCCTGCAGCAGACTTGCGCCCGTGCCGCCAAGCGAGCGCGGCGCGGCAAGGCCGAGCAGCCCGGCCTCGCGCAGCAGTTTGATTTCTTCGTGCGGGTCCTTGTTGGCCTGATCGCGCGCAATGATGGTGCGGGCGAGCTCGTCTGCCACCGTGCGCGCCTTGGCCTTCCAGAGGTCGAATTCGGCTTCGGGAATGCCGGCATAGAGGTCCGCCGCATGGGCGCCTGTATTTTGCGAAGTCATTGGAATGTCCTTGGAGTTCATGGGGAGAATGGTGCGAGACGGCCGTCGGTGCGCAACCGCGCAGTAGTCCCCTCGCCAAAATGCCGGACCGCCTCGGGATGAGGCTGGCCCGGCAGGATGACGTGATCGAAACCGCAACGGATAGCGCCGCTCATGCCGGTTGCCGCTCCTTGGCCGTCGCTGCGCGGTAGTCCTGGTCGAGCACCGAAGGTCCGTTGCGGATCGAACGGAAGGCGGCCCCCGGGTGATCTTCGCCCAGACGATCGGTACCGATCAGGCGGCCACGCAGCGTCCGCCCGGAACCTTCCGCCGTCAGACGTCCACGGGCGCGCAATTCCGGAATGACATGGCGGATGAAATCCTCGAACGAACCGGGACTGACGGCATAGGCGATATTGAAACCATCGACGCCGGCCGCTTCAGCCAGTTCCTCCATCTGGTCGGCGATCTGTGCGCCGGTGCCGATCAGCTTCGGATGGATGCCACCGACCCCGATGTACTCGGCAATATCGCGCACCGTCCAGCGGCGCTCCGAGTCTTTCGCGGTCAAACCGCGCAGAGCCGAACGTCCGGCATTGGTTTCGATATATTCCAGCGGCTGGTCGAGATCGTATTGCGCCCAATCGACGCCGGTCCAGGCCGAGAAGAGCGCAAGTGCCGCCTCGATGCTGGTGTACTTCAGGTAGTCCTGGTATTTCGCCTGGGCTTCAGCCTCGGTCTCGCCGGGAATTGCCGCGATAGCGGTGATGAATCTCAGGCTGTCCGCCCTGCGGCCGAGTTCGACGGCGCGTGCACGGATCGCGTCGACCGAGGCGCGGATCTGCGCGGGATTGGTGCCCCCCAGAAAAACCACCTCGGCATTGCGTGCCGCGAATTCACGCCCGCGGGGCGAGGTACCGGCCTGAAAAATCAGCGGTGTACGCTGCGGCGAGGGTGCGGTGACATGCGCATCCGGCACTTTGAAGAACCTGCCTTCATGCAAGATGGGATGAACCTTGCTCGGGTCGGTGTAAAGCCCGGCCTTGCGGTCGCGCACCAGAGCATCGTCTTCCCAGGAGCCTTCCCATAGCTTGTAGGCAACTTCGAGGAACTCCTGTGCATAGTCGTATCGCGTGTTGTGCTCCATCTGCTGGTCGTGGCCCAGATTGCGCGCCGCCGATTCCAGAATGGAGGTCACGACGTTCCAGGCGATGCGGCCCTTGGTCAGGTGATCGAGCGTCGAGAACTTGCGCGCCAGAAGATAGGGCTGCTCGTAGGTGGTGGAGACCGTTATGCCGAAACCAAGACGGCGTGTTGCGCCTGCCATGGCGGCGACAAGAACCAGGGGGTCGTTCAGCGGCTGCTGCGCGGCGGTCCGCAGCGCAGCATCGGGGGTGCCACCGAAAACGTCGAGCGGTCCCAGCGCATCGGCAATGAAAAGATTGTCGAAACCGCCTTCATCGAGCAGCCTCGCAAGCCCGGTCCAGTAGGAGAGCTTGGTGTAGTCATGGGATCGATCGGACGGATGACGCCAGACGCCGGCCGAGACGTGGGCCGGCACCGTCATCGCGAAGCCATTGAGGACGATAGGTTTTTTCTGTTGCGACTGGCTCATTTCCGGCCTCTCAGCGATAATAGTCGGGTTGCGGGAAACGATCGTTGAGGACGAAATCTCCGACCTCCTGCACTTTGTAATGAATGGGGTCGTGCAGCGTATGGGTGCGCACGTTGCGCCAGAAACGGTCGAAGCCGTATTTGCGCGCGGCGGCACGCGCGCCCATCAACTCGAAGACGCGTGAGGTAACGTCCAGCGCGGTCTCGTGAGCAATGATCTTCGCCTGATAGGCGATGATGGCAACTTCGCCGCGACCGGTTTCGGTCAGTTCCTTGCCTTGGGCGATGGCTGCATCCGAACGGACACCGGCGGCATCGGCAAGCGCCTCTGCCGCAGCGAGCCGGGCGGAAAGCGTTCCAATGCGGTCCATGATCAGCGTGTCATCGCCGGCACGCTCGTAGCCCGAGGTGACCCATGGGCGGCCTTCCGTCCGGATGTAGTTGCGCGCAGCCTTCAGCGCGCCCTTGGCCGCGCCGATGTAGAGCTCGGTAAAAGCGAGCTGGATTACCGGCACGTGGACTGTGACGTTGGGTGGTTGTTTGGTCTCTTCGGAATAGAAACCGACCAGATCGGTGCGGGTGACGCGGACATTGTCCAGCCGTGCCGAGCCGCTGACGGTCAATCGTTGCCCGATCGAATCCCAGTCGCCCCCGAAGGTCAGGCCGGCCGTCGGATTGTCGACAATGAATTGCCCGATAAAATGCGAGACATCCGCGCCATCGACGACGGTGCCCGCGGCAAAGCGTACCCAGACCTGCAAGCTGTCGGCTACAGCCGCACCGGAGGTAAAGGATTTGGTGCCGTTCAGCACGAAAGCATCGCCCTCATTCTTGGCTTCGATGAGAGGCGGATAGGCGGCCTGGGCAATGCCGGCGTGAAACCAGCCCTTGGTGAGCAGCCCCTCGAGACGCTTATCGCGCAAGGCTGTGTTTTCCCCTTCGAGGCCGATGCGGCTGCCGAACAGGTGATAGGCGAGGATCTGTGCGATCGAGGTATCCGCCTCGGCCAGCTGGCGGATGACCCGCAGGATGTCCGAGGCGGTAGCACCGCCGCCACCGAACCGTCGTGGGATTGCAATGGTCAGCAGTCCGGCACGGCGCAGCAGTTCGATTTCGGCAACGGGGTCACGACCGGCTGTGTCGCGCTCCACCGCGGTCTTGTCCAGTTCCGCGCCAACCGCCGCGGTGCGGGCCAGCCATTCGGTCAGGTTGCCGGCCGTCGTCTTGATATTCTGGTCGGTCACGCTGCTGCTCCCTTGGAAGGAGCCGGATCGCGCCTATCGACCGCCGGTGTTCGGGCAAGACGGTGTGCCGGATGATGCGCCGCAGGGAGCGCGCTTTCCTGGCCGAACATCCGGCTGCGCAAGGTGGTGGGGCCGTCATCAGGCCGTATGCGGCCGAGCTTGCGCAGCTCCGGAACGACATGGGTGATGAAATCGGAAAACGTGTCCGGGCTCACCATATGCAGAATATTGAGGCCATCGAGGCCCGTCGCATCGATCCAGCGGTCCAGCGCGTCCGCAACCGTCTTGCCGCTTCCGACGAAAAGCCGGGCGCGGCCAAGGCCGTGGGCCGGTGCCAGCGCGTCGCGCAGCGTCCATTCGCGTCCGGTTTCCTCCTTGGCATACATGCCGAGCAATCCGCGGCCGGAATGGGTGTCGATATAGCGGATCGGCGTTTCGGGGCCATAGACGGAAAAGTCGACATTTGTAGAGGCCGCATAATGCACGACGGCCCCCTCGAAATCGAAGTAGCCGCGATATTCCTCGAGCTTGGCCTCGGCTTCCTCGTCTGTTTCCCCGGTCACGACGGATACGACCGTGACGAATTTGATGGCGTCCGGCGCTCTCCCTTCGGCTGCCGCCAGGGTCTTGACGCGCTCGATATTCCGCTTGAGCGCCGCGTCGTCGGCGCCGACGACGAAGATCACTTCGGCATGGCGGGCGGCAAACGCGGTGCCGCGCGGTGAGCCGCCGGCCTGTGTGAGAAGCGGCACCCGTTGCGGACTTGGTTCCGCGATGAAGGGACCGGGCACGCTGAAAAAGCGGCCGGTATGATCGATCGGATGGACCTTGGCCGGATCGGTAAACAGGCCTTCGGGGTTGGCCTCGCTGCCCTTGTCGCGGACGGCTGCGCCATCTTCCCAGGACGACAGCCAAAGCTTGTAGGCCACGTCGAGGAACTCGTCGGCGCGATCGTAGCGGAGATCGTGGTCGAGCTGGGTGTCGAGACCGAGATTGCGCGCGGCGCTTTCGAGCTGGGAGGTGACGATGTTCCAGCCGATCCGCCCGTCCGACACGTGGTCGAGTGTTGTGAACTTGCGGGCCAGAAGCCAGGGGTGTTCATAGGTGGTGGAGACCGTGATGGTGATCCCGAGTTTTTGCGTGACCGCCGCAATGCCGGAGGCGATAAGCAGCGGATCCGTCAGGGGCGATTGCACGCCAAGCGCCAGCGATGCCCCCGCATTGCCGGCATAGGTGTCAAGCAGGCCGAGCGCATCGGCGATGAACAGGTTGTCGAACCCGGATCCATCCAGCAGCCGGCCGAATTCCTGCCAATAGTCCAGATCGGTATGGCGATAGTGCTGATCCCGCGGATGCCGCCACAAACCATAGGCCACGTGGCTGACGGCATTCATCGTGAAGGCGTTGAGAAGAAGCGGTTTGCGCGGCTTTGCGCTGCTGGTCGTGTCACTCATGGGGTATCTTTTCCAGAACAGGCGATGAAGAGGCTGCGGAAAGGTCGCGAACGGCGTGGTGTCCGGGAATGGCGTCGAGAAGCGACCGGGCATAGTTCGAATGCGGATTTCTCAGCAGTTCAGCGGCGGGAGCGACCTCGACGATCAGGCCGTGCTGCATGACGGCGATCCGGTCCGCGACTTGAGCCGCGACGCGCAGGTCGTGCGTGATGAACAGCATGGCGAGCCCCAGCTCCTGCTGCAGGTCATCCAGCAGTTCCAGGACCTGTGCCTGTACCGAAACGTCGAGTGCCGAGACGGGTTCGTCGGCAACGAGCAGCTTTGGACGCGACATCAAGGCGCGGGCGAGGCCGATACGCTGTCGCTGCCCTCCGGAAAAGGCATGGGGCTTGCGGCCGGCAACGGCAGGATCGAGGCCCACGCGCGGCAGGAGTTCTTTCATTCGCCGTTCGGCCTCGCCCTTCGAAACGCCGGTCTGTATGAGCGGTTCGGTTAAAATCCGGCGGACGCTGTGCCGCGGATTGAGCGACGATTTCGGGTCCTGGAACACCATCTGCACGGTAGGACGCAACGACCGCGAAAACAGGTCCGCCGCCTTGCCGATCGGGTTGCCGAGCAGGCGGAATGTCCCATCGTCGCGCTCGGCAAGGCCGGTGATGATCTGGCCGAGGGTGGATTTGCCGGACCCGCTTTCGCCGACAAGGGCCAGCGTTTCACCAGCCCGGAGCGTCAGGTCGACGCCTCGCAGCGCCTGTGTCTCCGGCTGGCGAGGCCCGAACAGCCGGCGGTGGCCTGCGTGGCTCTTGCGGATTTGATCAAGCTCGAGACGCACGGCTCGCCCGTTCGGCAGGCTCGGCCGGGCGGCAATCAGTTGCGGCACGGCGGCAAGCAGGCGCCTGGTGTAGGGATGGGCGGGGGACGCGAGCAGTTGCGCAGCACGGCCTTCCTCGACGATCTTACCATTCTGCATGACGACGATACGGTCGGCGATCTCCCTGACCACGCCGAAATCATGGGTGATGAACAGGACGGCCAATCCTTGGCTGGCGCGCAGATCGAGAATCAGACGAAGGATTTCCGCCTGGGTTGTGACATCAAGGGCCGTGGTCGGCTCATCGGCGATCAGCAGATCAGGCTCGCAGGCAACCGCAATGGCGATCGCCACGCGCTGGCGCTGGCCACCGGAAAGCTCATGGGGATATCGATGTCCAAGGGTGTCCGGCTCAGGCAGACGCATCGCCGCCAGCAGATCGGCGATCTTCTCCGGTGGCGCAGGATGCCCATGGGCCGTAAGTGCTTCGGCGATCTGATGGCCGATGGTCAGCAGCGGGTTGAGCGCGGCCATCGGCTCCTGGAAGATATAGCCAATGCGTGCCCCTCGTAGGCGCCGGAGCCCGGCCTCGTTAAGGTTCAGCACGTCCACACCGTCGAAGCGCAGCGCGCCATGCGTCACATGCAGCGTATCCGGCAACAGCCCGGCGATCGCGGACGCCAGAACGGACTTTCCCGAGCCGCTTTCCCCAACAAGGCAAACCACTTCGCCGGGCGCAATGGTCAGCGACGCATCGGCAACGGCAAGGTGCCGGTCGCTGCCTTTGGGCAATGCGACGTCAAGGTTCTGGATCGTGACCAGCGGAAATGTGTCCTGCACGGTCATTGCCCCCGCCCGCCGCCGCTGTCCGGATGGAGCCAGCGCTCGAGGCCGTCGCCGACGAGATTGAAGGCGAGAACGGTCAGGAAAATCGCCAGCCCCGGCAGGGTCGAAAGCCACCAGTTGATGTTGAACGATGTCCGCCCGGAGCCAAGCAGAAAACCCCACGAGATATAGTCGCGGCTGCCGAGCCCGAGAAAGCTGATGCCCGATTCAATCATGATCGCGCCGGCGACCATCAGAGACGCCTGGATCATGATCTGCGGCAGAACATTGGGCAGCACATGGAAAAAGACGATCCTGACATGCGACAGGCCGCTGACCCGCGCCGCCCGCACCCAGTCGAGACGGCGAAGCGAAAGCACGTCCGCCCGCACCACGCGCACGACCGGCGGCCAGGAAATAAGGGCGATGGCAAAGACAATATTCAGGGGTGTCGGCGACAGGATGGCAACCACGATGATCGTCAGCAGGAAGCCGGGAATGGTCTGGAAGAATTCGGTGACACGCATCAGCACCTCATCGACCGCTGCGCCGAGATAACCGGCAGCCAGGCCGAGCGCGACACCGAGGCTGACGGCCAAACCCACAACACTGAGGGCAACCGAAAGAGTAGCGCGTGCGCCGTGGACAAGGCCTGCGGCGAGATCGCGGCCGAGCATATCCGTCCCGGCCGGATATCCGGGCGACAGCGGCGGCAGGTTGGGCCGCGTCACCATGCGCCAGGGATTGCCGGGGTAGAGCGCGTCGGCGAAGACGACGCAGACGATCAGCGCGCCGAAGATGAGGAAACCGAAGAGGACCGGCGGGCGCAGCAAGGGATGGGTGACACGGCTGCTCATGCCGAGGCCTCCCGATCGATCCGCGGATCGATGAGCCCGTAAGCCATATCGGCCAACAGGTTCATGACGATGACGCCGAAGGAGGACAGGATGAACACGGCCAGAAGGACGTTGTAGTCGCGGCTCATCAGCGCATCGAAAGCCAGCCGGCCAATCCCTGGCCAGGCAAACACGGTTTCGACGAGTACCGAGCCGCCGATCAGGTGTCCCGCCTGCATGGCGGCGACGGTGATCGTCGGCAGCAATGCGTTGCGCAGCAGATGGTCCCGCCAGATGATTGCGGGCGCCAGGCCTTTGGCGCGCGCCGTGCGGATGAAATCCAGGCCGGTGATCTGCAGCAACGCCGCGCGGCTGACCCGCGCATGGATCGACATGTAGTAAAGCCCGAGCGTCAGGACGGGCAGGATCAGATGGGCCAGCAGATCGGCAAATCCTGCCCAGCCACCTTTCGCTTCGGCCGTTACGCTCCGCATGCCATAGGATGGTAGCCAGCCGAGCTTGACGGCGAAAAGGATGATGAAGACGAGACCGATCCAGAACATCGGCATGGCAAAGAAGGCCACCGACGCGGTAGTGATCACTGCATCGGTGACAGAGCCCGGACGCCGGGAGGCGAGAGCACCGAGCGTGACGCCGGCAATGATGGAAAAGACGAAAGCCGTCACCGTGAGCAGCAGAGTCGCCGGCACCCTTTCCAAAACGATGTCGATGACCGGCCGCTGGTCGCGATAGGACATGCCGAAATCGAACGACGCAACGGCCTTGAGATAGCTCCACAGTTGAATGGCGAGCGGCTGATCGAGGCCGAGATGATGTCGGATCTCCTCGACGAAGGCCGCGTCGCCTGCGCCCTGATCGCCGGCCAGCAGCAGCGCCGGATCGCCCGGCGCCAGACGGATCAGGACGAAGCTCAGGACGATCACCGAAAAGAGGGTAAGCGCAGCCTTTCCGAGCCACCATGCAACGGGTCCGAAGCCCGCAATGGCGTGCGTGCTTAGCGGCTCCCCTTCCGTCTTGAGAATCGTGGTCACTTTTCGATCCAGGCCGAGGCAAAGTTGTCGTCTGTGCCCAGAGCCGAAACGATGAGGTCATGGACCTTCGCCCGGTGTAGCGTCGGGAAAACGATGTCATGCGTCCAGACGAGCGGTACCTCGCGGGAGATGATCTGCTGGACCTTCGAATAGAGCTGCTTGCGCTTGTCCTGATCGGGCTCGTGGGCGGCCTGATCGAGCAGCGCGTCGACTTCCCTGTTGGAGTAGCCGTTGACATTGCCGCCGGTCGTACCGGCATTGTCGCCAGTGACGGTCTTGTAGCCATAGGAAATGCCGATCGCCGGATCGGCCGTCGTGTAGACGAAGTTCTGGGCAAGATCGTAGTCGAAGGTGGTCAACCGCTTGGCCCAGCCGGCCACATCTGTGGAAACGATATCGACCTTGATGCCGACGGCGCCAAGCGCTTCGCGTAGATATTCCGCCTGACGCGACCAGAGCTCGCCATAGGGAAGTGGAACAAGCCTGACCTCGAAACGGATACCATTGGTGTCCGGTTTGAATCCGGCTTCGTCCAGCAATTGCGCTGCTCGTTGCGGATCATAGGGATAGACCGTTTCGACCGCGGTATCCTTGAAGATCGACTGACTGGAGAATGGGCCGTTGATCGGCTTGCCGAAGCCTGCGAAGATCGTGTTGATGATGAAATCGCGATCGATCGCCTGGGTAATCGCCTGTCGAACCTTGATGTTGCTCAGCACGGGATTGCGGTTGTTCAGATGGATGTAGCCGACGGGCTGCAGATATTCCCAGCCATCTTCGCGGATCTTGACACCATCGAGCGCCGCCAGACGTGCGACATCGAAGCTTTCCACATCGCCCGCGCGCAGCACATCGACGTTGCCGGTCTCGAACGCGATCGCACGGGAATTGGCATCGGGAATGACCTGGAAAACGATCTCATCGAGATAGGGTTTGCCCTTGTCCCAGTAGCTTTCATTGCGGACCAGGCGGATCAGGCTGCCCTTTTTCCATTCCGCGAACTTGAAGGGGCCTGTGCCGATGAACTCCGCATTGGCCGGAGCGTTGCGGAAATCAGTTACGCCAACATATTTATGGGCCGGCTCGATCGGCACATTCAACGAGCGGATGAAGGCCGGGTAGGGTGATTTGAACACGAAGACCACCGTCAGATCGTCAGGTGTTTCGATCCGGTCGATCTCGGCGCGCAGGTCCCGCGAGCGGGCATGTTGCGCCGGAAGATATTCCCCAAAGGAAAACGCGACATCCTTGGAGGTGAAAGGCTGGCCATCATGCCACGTCACACCCTCGCGGAGCTTGAACGTGTAGGTAAGGCCATCGGAAGACACGTTCCAGCTCGTTGCGAGGCGCGGCTGGGGCGACAGGTCCTTCTGATCGTAGGCGACCAGCGTATCGTAGATCTTGTAGCCGACGAAGGTAGCCGGGCCGAGCCGGTTGATTCCCGGATTGAGCGAGATCGGCTCGGGCTGAACGATGAGGTTGAGGACGCCGCCCTTCTCGGCTGCGACTGCCGCGCCCGATGCCATCGCGAGCCCCAAAAGCGCGCCGATGACTATGCGTAGTGCGCGAATGCGAGATAGGAATTTCAGCACGATGGCGCTCCAATTTATAAAATCCATAGATTTAGCAGAGTTATGCAATGGAAATTCCGCGATGGCGCGGTCGATCCATTCCAAAGTTAGCCTCCGTCTTAGAAAATATTTGTCGCTATCCGCCTGATCGCCGAAGGTCCTGCAGGCTTTAAAAGCGACCATCTCCCGAGTGCATGCCCTTCATAGGTTCAAAGTGGCTTACCGTTCAGACGAACCGTTTTTTTTGACGGGAAGGCGGTTGGCGGTGCGAAATTTCCCCGTCGATGCCGGAATTCGAAATTCGATCCGTTTCCATAATAGATAATATCTATAGAAATTATAGCCAATAATAACTCAAGGAGACATTGATCCATGTTCAATCACGTGAGGAGCGCCGCAAGGCGGCTGACGCTCCCGATCCTGGCAGCATGCACGGCATTGACGGCGCCGGCGATGGCTGAGGAGCCCAAATTCGGCGGTACGTTGCGGATCGCTTCGTTGCAGCCCGACCTCGATGCGTTTGACCCGCTGACGGGTTACAGCGTCGATTCCTGGGAAATCCTGCGCGCCGTAACCCGCCAGCTGGTGACCTATCCGGGTGCGACGACGGACATCAAGGACGACACCAATCTGGTGCCCGACCTCGCCAAATCCTGGGATGTGACCCCTGACGGCAAGACCTACACCTTTCATCTGAAGGACGACGTCTTCTTTTCCGGTCCGACCGATCGCAAGATCGTCGCCGCCGATTTCGTTTACGGCATCAAACGTTTCTGCGATCCGAACAAGCAGGTTGCGGCGATCAACTATTTCAATCTGGCGATCTCCGGCTTCGTCGACTATTGCAAGGAATTCGCCAAGGTGCCGACCGGCGACCTCGCGGCGACGAAGGCCTTCATCGACAGCCACGAAATCTCCGGAGTATCGGCTCCCGACGCAGCGACGCTGGTTATCAAGTCGGACACGAAGAACTACGATTTCCTCAATATCCTCTCGATGAATTTCGTATCGCCGGTCCCGTCGGAAATCGCTTCCAGGTACTTCCCGGACTCGGCGGAGTTCCGCAAAAATTTCCCGTCAAGCGGACCCTATTATGTGGAGAGTTATCAGGACGGCCAGAAGCTGGTCTTGAAGAAGGCGAAGAATTTCAAGCCGGAAAGCGATCAGGCGCGCAAGGCCTATGTCGACGAGATCCAGGTCGATTTCACGGCCAATGGCGAAGACAGTGTGGTGCAGAAGATCGAGGCCGGCGAAGCCGACCTGTCACTGTATCTCGAAGTTCCGCCACGCAGCGCTATCCGCCGGTTCCAGAATGACAGGGATTCGCAAATCTATGCCTCCAACAGCGGCTCTGCGAACTTCATCACCTTCAATGCCCGTCCCGAAGCACAAAGCGAAGGCGCAAACGCACTGCGCAAACCGGAAGTGCGCCAGGCGCTGACCTATGCGGTGAACCGCGCGCATCTTGTCCAGTCGCAGGGCGGACCGGTTGCCGCCGTGCCGCTCTCGCAGATCATCACATCCACGATCCTCGGCCACGAACCCTTCGATCCCTATCCGACTGACGGCAACAAGGGGGATCCTGAAAAAGCGAAGGCACTCCTGGCAAAGGCCGGCTATCCGAACGGGTTGAAGCTTGACGCTGCCTATCGCACCACGGCCCAGTTCGAAACCATCGCGGTTACCGTGAAGGAAGACGCCGCTGCCGCAGGCATCGAACTCAATCTCATCGCCGTGCCGGCCACGCAATGGTATGCGTTCATTCAGGATCCGAGCAGCCGCTGGGATATCTCGCTCGGTTCGCAATTCTCTCCTGACTGGCAGGGGCCAAGCACCCGCATGCTGCTCGGCGGTTGGCTGAATTCCGACGCCTCGCCCTGCGGCACCGGTAATGTCCACTCGATTTGCTACAGCAATCCGGAGCTCAACAAGCTGGCTGCCGAAGCCTTCCCGTCCGACAATCCGGGTCCGATCTGGGCCAAGGCGGACAAGCTCGTTTCCACAGACCTGCCGTGGATCCCGCTGTTCGAAAAACGCAAGATCGCGCTCACGTCGGATCGCATCACCCATTGGGCCTGGTCATCCTTGGCGGTACAGGCCGATATCACCAATATCGCCGTCAAAAACTGAGCCCGTGGAGGACGACATGACCGTCTTCTCCGTCAACGATCTCAGGATTCGCTTCGGCGATATCCAGGCGGTGCGCGGCGTCTCATTCGGTGTCGAAGCCGGTAAAACGCTGGCTATCGTCGGCGAATCCGGCTCCGGCAAGAGCGCCAGCGTTCTCGGGGCGACGGGTCTTTTGCCACAGTCGGCCACGGTGGAGGGCAGCGTCCTCCACCGTGGCCGGGAAATTCTGGGAGCTTCCCGCAAGGCGCTGCGCGCAATCCGCGGTGCTGAAATCGGCTTCGTTTTTCAGGACCCGCTCAGCAACCTTCATCCGCTGAAAACGATCGGCCAGCAGATCGGTGAAGCGATCACCGCCCATCGCCGGGTAGGTGGCCGGCAGCGCGAGGAGCAGGTGTTGGCACTGCTCGATGATGTCGGTATCGGGAACCCCACATCGCGGCTTAAGGACTACCCCCGGCATCTTTCCGGCGGCATGCGACAGCGGGTCATGATTGCCATGGCCATGGCGCTGACCCCTGCACTGATCATCGCCGACGAGCCGACGACGGCGCTGGATGTCACCGTTCAGGCCGCGATCCTCGATCTTCTCAAAAAACTGCAGGAGCGACATGGCACCGCGCTGATTTTCATCAGCCACGATCTTGCTGTCGTCTCCGATATCGCTGACGATGTTGTCGTCATGCGTGACGGCTATGTCGTGGAAAAGGCCCCGGCCACCGATATCTATCTTCGCCCGCAGCAGAGCTACACGCGCGAGCTTCTGGGGGCCGCGCGGCTTGGGCGACCACAACGGGCAGCAAGCATTTCGGCTGAGCCCCATCGCCCCGAACTCCTTTCCGTCAGCAATCTCGGCCGCTCCTTCGGCACGACACGGCCGGTGCTCGACAATGTCAGTTTTTCGATCGGCAAAGGCGAAATCCTCGGTCTGGTCGGTGAATCCGGATCGGGGAAATCCACGATCGGGCGCCTGATCGCCGGGCTCGATCGTCCTGATGCGGGCATGATTTCCTTTCAGGGGAAAATTTATGCCCAGCCGGGTCCAACCGGACTGCGGATCGCCCCGGATCTGCGCGCGGCCATTCAGGTCGTGTTCCAGGACCCCTATGCCAGCCTCAATCCGCGACGCCGGATCGAGGCCATCCTCGCTGATCCCTTCATCATTTATGGTGAAAGCGACAAGGCTGTCCTGCGGGAGCGGGTGCGCCACCTCGTGAACGATATGGAACTGCCGGCCGATATCCTGCAACGTTACCCTTCGGAACTGTCCGGCGGCCAAAGGCAACGTATCGCCATCGCCCGGGCGATAGCGCTCAAGCCGTCGCTGATCGTGGCGGACGAACCTGTATCCGCCCTCGACATCACCACACAAGCCAAGATCCTCGCGCTGCTTGGCCGGCTGCGCGACAGGCTGGGCGTCTCCTTCCTGTTCATCTCCCACGATCTCGGTGTGGTGAGCGAACTCTGCGACCGCGTCATCGTTCTCGAAAAGGGGCACATCGTCGAGTCCGGCCCGACAGGCCGCGTTTTCGATCGGCCGGAGCATGCCTATACGCGCCAGCTGATTGCCTCGATCCCCGGCCAGAGGCGTGCACCTTCCCTTTCCGGTATCAGGGAAGCAGCGCATGTCTGATCGCATCCATGTGGTAACGGCGGCAGAAGTGTTTCCTGCTCCGCCCTCCATGCTTTCGCTTGTTCTTGGCAACCTGTGGCGCGAAAAGGCGGTGCGGATTGGCGGCGCGCTGGTCGTGCTCGTCATCCTTGCCGCGCTGCTGGCGCCTGCCGTCGCATGGCTTCTCGGGCATGGCCCGACGGACCAGTTCCGCGACACGGCGATGGACGAGATGGGGTTGCCTATCGGACCGAGCCTCGCCTTTCCGCTCGGCGCTGATGGCAACGGACGGGACGTTTTCGTGCGGACCCTTTACGGCGCACGCATCTCGCTGCTCGTCGGCATCCCCGCCACAACGGTGGCCATGATCATCGGAACGGCCATCGGCCTCGTCAGCGGCTTCTTCGCCGGCAGGGTCGATCGCATCATTTCACAGGCGATCGACGTGGCGCTGTCTTTTCCCTTCGTGGTGACGGCGCTCAGCCTGCTTTCCCTCAATCGTGGTGGCACCGGCGAGCCGATCATTCCGCCTGTTCTCGTCGTCATTCTGATCATCGCGCTGTTTTCCTGGACGTATTTCGCGCGGCTGACGCGCGGTCTCGTTCTGGCGATGCGCACCAGCCCAATGGTGGAGGCCGCGCGCACGATTGGCGCATCACGCCGCCGGATCATCCTGCTTGAAATCCTGCCCAATATCCTGCCCGTCGTGTTCGTCTATTGGGCGGTGCAACTGCCGGCAAACATCATTGCCGAAGCGACCTTGTCGTTTCTCGGCGTAGGCATCCAGGCACCGATGCCCAGCTGGGGCAACATGATCGCCGAGGCGCAGCGCACCTCGCTCTATCAGGATCAGCCCTGGTTCCTGGCCGGGCCTGGACTTGCCCTCTTCCTCGCGGTTGCAGCCTTCAACACCCTGAGCGCCGGTCTGCGCAATGTGCTCGATCCCCATCACCGGACATAGACATGACCAAAAGACTGCTTTCCATCGTGCTGCGCGCAACATCGACACTACTGATCGTTCTGGTCCTGTCGTTCTTCATCACGCGGATCGCCTATCGCAATCCGGCCGCCATGCTGGCGCCGCGCAATGCTACCCAGCAGACCATCGACGCGGTTGCGCGGGCGTTGCGGCTCGACGAACCCTGGTATCTGCAGCTCTGGTACTACCTGTTTCGCGGTCCGGACATTCAGGGCGCGCCTATGGGACTGGCGCACTGGCCGCCCGCCCTTGGCTATTCGTTTCGCAAGCAGGCGCCGGTAACGGATCTGATCCTTGCCAAGGCTCCGGTTACGCTCTCTCTGGCGCTCGGCGCGGTTGTCATCTGGATGAGTATCGCGATCGTCAGCGGCGTCGTCGCTGCGCGCTGGCAAGGCAAGTTCATAGATCATGCACTCGCATTTTTCGCCTATGTCGGGCTTTCCATTCCGACATTTCTCAGCGGCATCCTCATTTCCTTCTTTCTGTTCTTCCAGCTATCGACCATCGGCATTCACTGGTTTCCGAGCAGTGGCTATGTGCCCCTTGTCGAAGACCCGTTCGAATGGGCGCGTCATCTGGCGCTGCCGTGGCTGACGCTGGCCATCGCCGAAATCGGGATTTTCCAGCGCGTGGTGCGCGCCAGCATGCTCGACGTGCTCGGCCAGGACTATATCCGCACAGCCCGCGCCAAGGGCGTCTCGGAAAACCGGGTCTATTTCGATCATGCATTGAAGGCGGCGCTCAACCCCATCCTGACGCTGGGCGGTCTCGAACTGGCGGTAATCATGGGCGGCGCGATCGTCACGGAAACCGTCTTCGGGCTGGACGGTGTTGGGCGCATGGCAATCGCCGCCGCTCTGGATGGTGATTTTCCGGTGGTGATCGGCACGACGATCTTTGCCGCGGCCGCTTTCGTGCTGTGTACGTTGACCGTGGATCTGCTCGCGGAATGGCGCGATCCCGTTGCGGCTGGCTGAAGCGAAATTGCCTGTTCTCACACGAGCGGTGTTTCTGTTACCGCTCACGATTTGGCAGGGGAGGTGGATAGCCACACGCCGGTCGCGATCATGATCGCGCCTCCCGCCGCGATCCATGTCATGCCGCAAATCGGCCTGCTGACGCTGTCGATGGTGACACTGGCAATCATCTGGGCTGCGACCACGAGGCTTGCCGTCCGGCTTGCGCCCAACTTGGGAACCACATGGCTGTTCAGCGCGACGAAGATCACGCCCAGCATGCCCCCAAGCCACGCGCTCGCCGGTACATCCGGCCCCACCGCGATATCGTCGCGGTAGACCAGTCCGATCAGGAGCGAGAGGAAGGCAAAGCCGATGGCGTGCACCCAAAGGGCCGTTCGGATGGCTCCGATCTTCTTTCCAAGATGCCCGTTGATCGCGCGGCCTGTTCCGATCAGGACACCGTTCAGCAAGGCAAGACAGACGAACCACAGCATCGCTCAGCTCCGCGCCAGGATGATAGCTATGCTTCCGGACACGACCAGGAAGATGCCGCATAGTTCCCGCAGTCCAAGGCGCTTGCGTGTCAAAGCAAAAAAGCCGAACGTATCGGCCACAATGCCGAAGGCCATCTGCCCGATCAGCATGAGCGCCAGGGTGCCGGCGAGCCCAAGAGCGCTGTTGACCGTGACAGCCGCAAGCAGCACGGTCAAGGCACCCGGTATGCCCCCCAGATATGACCAGAGCGGCCATCGTCCTTGTGGACGTGGGCTGGCCGGTGCCGCTTCTGTCCGGAAAGACAAAAGCCCGACAAGGGCGAGGCTGGCCATGGCCCCCACGCCATGCGCGGTCCATGATGCAAAAAGCGGAGAACTGTGCCTTGCAAGAAGACTGTTCCAGTCGGTCATAACAGCAAGAACAATACCGGCCGACAGCGCCATGATCGCATCCCGGCTTCCCCATTTACGCATCTTTGGCCCTCGAACGGCCGGCCCGGTGCAAGTCCAACGGATACGGATGGCGCGGTCTTCGCCGCTGATGATTTCGGGCGGCTGATAAATTGAAGAACTGGATCATCATGCAATGATGGTTTTTTCGGATACCAGCGAAAGGTGCTGGTTTTCCGGTCTGTGCGGACTAATCTGTCCGCAACAGAGGCGGATCCATGGAAAACTTCAGCGGGCTTAAAGTCTTCGTTCGCGCGGCTGAAACGCGCAGCTTCGTGGAAGCCGGGCGGCAAATCGGCCTTTCGGCATCGGCGATCGGCAAGGCTGTCGCCCGCCTCGAAGAACGATTGGGCGTTCGGCTTTTTCACCGCAATACCCATAGCATAAACCTGACGCCCGAAGGCGCGATCTTCCTCGAACGATGCCGGCGCATTCTTGCGGAAATGGAACTCGCGGCACAGGAAATGTCACAGGCCAGCATGGTTGTGCGCGGTACGATGCGCGTCAGCTTGCCAACATGGGCGATGATATTCATGCCCATCTTTGGTCGCTTCATGCAGGTTTACCCCGAGGCACGGTTGGAGCTCGATCTGACCGACCGATTGGTCGACGTGATCGACGAAGGCTACGACCTGGTGATCCGCACAGGGGATGTGCGCGACTCCCGCCTGATGAGCCGTACAATCGGGCGGTTCCGGCATGCGCTCGTCGCGTCACCCGCGTATCTCGCTGCTCATGGTATCCCACAGTCTCCCGACGATCTGCTTGGTCACCTGTGCCTGCATCGCCGGCATCCGGAGACGGGCAGGATCGACACATGGCCCCTTTCTTGGGATGGCGTGGACATTGAGCTCGATCTGCCGGTCACCGCCGTCGTCAACACGGTGGAAGCCAGAATAGAGTTGGCGCAGCAAGGTGCGGGCATCGCCTGCGTTCCTTCTGTTTCCGTCGAAACGCATGTCGGTGATGGCCGGCTGGTATCTCTGCTGCAGGATGGGGTGAGGGAAGCGGGTGTTCTTCGTCTTCTCTGGCCGGCGAGCAGCAATCCGTCACGCAATATCAGGACTTTGGTGGATTTCATCGCTCGATCAACTGCGACGCGACATCCCTAGACTTGTATGGCGGCCCTCATCTGCAACGAACGCCATGTGTGGTCCGAGTCGGCGGTGTGAAAATTCTAAACGGCAGGATCATGGAGATCGAATTGAATGGCAATAATGAGCGTAAATCATCATGAAGAATACCGAGCAATTTTCCAGCTCCATCATCGGGGTTGGCCTTACCCCTATGGCAAT
This sequence comes from Pararhizobium polonicum, assembly GCF_001687365.1. GTDB lineage: Bacteria > Pseudomonadota > Alphaproteobacteria > Rhizobiales > Rhizobiaceae > Pararhizobium > Pararhizobium polonicum. The sequence continues at coordinate 57,609 of NZ_LGLV01000014.1, read as the reverse complement.
CGCGATATTCTTTGCAAAGCGCTTCGAAATAGTCGGAAGACCCGTTCGGGATGAAGGTCCTGTACCGTCTCAAACGACCTGTGATATTTCTATCTCAAAAGGTTGTATTGCACTCTGTAGTACAGAGGATGGAAGAAAATCGACTGGCGGACAGAACGAAAGGCGCCTATACATCAATTTTAAGAGGAAGCTTATAAACGCCCCTCGGGCGTTCGATTGCTGGGGGGCATATTTTGAAGCGCAATATCTTTTGTACCGCGATCGCTACGGTATTGATGCTTGGTCTTCGGCCTGCTGTTGCCGGTGACATGTTTGCCCCGTCAGCGACTGCCCCCATCTGGTCGGGTTGCTATGTCGGTGCCAATACCGGTTATGGCCGTGTGAATGCGGATGCCATCGATTCGCCCTTCCGTGAAGGCCCCTTCGCCGGACCGAGCAATGTGTGGAACCAACTCAACGAAACGATTGGTATGGACGGCAACGGACTAACCGGCGGTGTCGAGGCCGGTTGCGATCGTCAGTTCGATATCGGTGGTAATGCCTTCGTGCTTGGCGGCGTCATTGATTTCTCGCTGATGAACTTCGGGGAGACCGGCACCTCGGCGAGTGCGGCCGATACCCATACGAGCTTCGATTTGGATTGGGCCGCGAGCGCGCGTCTGCGCGCCGGCGTTGCCGCATCCGATATGCTTTTCTACGTCACAGGCGGTGTGGCATTCGCCGATATCAATGTTCGCGCCTATGATCGAAGCGCATTGCCGCCAACGCCGGGTGTCATGGACGTTTCGGGTGGCGGCACGGAAACGGGCTGGGTCGCAGGCGGAGGTGTCGAATGGCGCTTCAAGCCGAACTGGTCGGTCGGTCTCGAATATCTTCATTATGATTTTGGCACTGTGACTGCTACGGGCGCGGCCATCGACCCGGTGGGGGCTTTCCCGCGTTACGAGAATGACATCAATGCCGATGTCATTCGTATCGGGTTGAAATGGCGAATGTAATGGCGTTCGATGCTGCCGATGCTGCTGGTTGCCGCATCGACATCGAATTCTTCCGGCCTCCTTGGGCAGGGCGCCTTCATTGTGAATGATAAATATGGATGCAGGCAGCAAGCAGGCGAAGGTGTCATCTGCGTGTTGTGGTCTGCCCGGGGGAGCGTCCCGGCTTAGCAATTTCTGCACACTAAATTTCCAAACCCGGCAGGCCCGTTCTGGCGTGGTGACCATACAGCAGCGCAGCAAAACAACGACACGGCCTCGGTCCGTTCGAAACGTGACCCATACGGCTGAATGAGCTAGGGGGGGATGACGCATGTTCAATTTCACCAATCCGGACAATGAAACCGACGGCGGCGCGCTGGAACTCGACGGTGCGTCGTTCATCACATCAACGGATGTTGGCGGTACGACTTATGTCTTCGTCGCAGGCGCTGCCGATAACGGGATCAGCGTATTCGCGCTGGGCCTTGATGGCTCGCTGACCAACGTCTCCAATGTCACGGACAACGGCAGCCTGAACCTGACCGGAGTGAGCGGCCTGTCGACGATCACGTCGAACGGCAATACCTATCTGATCGCTGCGGGAGCGGGCGACAATGGGCTGAGCGTATTCCGGGTCAGCACCGGTGGCGCCCTGACCAGCGTCGACAACGTCGCCGATGGTGGCGCCTTGAACCTCGGCGGCGTGTCGCGCGTGACGTCGGCAACGGTCGGCGGCAATGCCTATGTGTTCGCAGCCGGCACCAATGACGACGGCATCAGCGTCTTTCGCGTCGCGGGCGACGGCGCGCTGACCGCGGTTGCCAATCTCGCGGACAATGCCACGTTCGAGCTGGACGGCGTCAAAGGGCTGACCACTGCCGTGATCGGTGGCAACACGTTCTTGTTCGCGGCCGGCGGGGTTGACGACGGCCTCAGCGTTTTTCAGGTCGCAGCCAATGGTACCCTGACCCACACGAGTTCGGTCACGGACAACGGCACGCTCAAGCTTGACGGGGCGTCCGACGTGACCACCGCGGTGGTCGGCGGCGTTACTTATGTGTTCGCCACCGGCACGGCTGACAATGGCGTCAGCGTCTTTTCGGTCAATTCCTCCGGCATCCTGACCAATGTCGCCAATGTCTCCGATACTGCCAGCCTGCGTCTGGCCGGCGCCACGGGCCTGTCCACTTTTGTCATGGGCTCGACCACGTATCTGACGGTCGGTGGCTCGGAAAATGGCGTCAGCATATTCAGGGTTGATTCCGGCGGCACGCTGACTTTCATGGACAATATTGACGACGGTGGCTCCAGGGAGCTGGCGGGCACGACGCAAGTGCATACCGTAACCGTCGGCGGTACAAGCTATGTCATCGGCGCAGGTTCTAGCGATGACGGGGTCAGCGTCCTCGGCGTGAAGCCGACCGGTCAATTGTGGTTCATGACAGAGGGCGGCGACGCTGATACCCGGCTGGTTCACATCAACAACGACGGTTCCGCGCTGACCACAGCCGTCGATAATGGAGCAGTGGGGGTCGGCGATGACAAATTCGTCAGTTCGTTCACGGCCGACGTCGGTCTGGACACGGCCGCCGGCTTTTATTTCGGTGTTCTGAACGGTGGCCCTTCAGGGGATCACGCGTATCTCGTGCGCGGCGTCATCGGTAGCAGCGCAACCCCCACGACGGTTATCGATTTCCCTGATGACATCATCGTCAACTCGATACAGGTCGATGCAATCAACCACAGAATCTATGCCGGCTATATGGATGGTCAGACTGCGGTTCCTGCTGGCATCCGCGTCTATGACTACAATCCGCTGACAGGTACGCTGACAGATCAAGGTTTCCTGGTGACGGCCGCCACCGATTCCCGTGGTCAAGAAGGTGGATATGACATTCTCGACCCGCGCGACTTCGCATTGGATTCCTCCATCGGCCGGCTTTTCTACACCGAGACTCTGACGGGCGGTGTCAATGCAACCGGCCTGTTCCGCCTGGACCTGAGCAATCCGAACGCTACCACCCAGCTTGTCAGCCAGGCCCAATTTCCCGACGACGGCAGCAACGGCTACATCATCGACGTTGAGGTGGATCAAACGACCGACCTCGTCTATTTCTCCACCGAGTCGCAATATCCATCGCCTGACGCTGGCTACAACGCGGCGCAGAATGCCATTTGGTACATCAGCGAAAATGCGACGAACGGCACGGCCGTGAAGGTATCGCTGGTCGGCTTGCCCGGTGGGAATCTTTTCTACCCGGGCGACATGACATTCGACCAAGGCACGCGCCAGCTCTACGTCGAATCCGAAGAAAGCGGCAGTATTGACAGCGACGATGTCATCTACGTCTTTCAGCTTGACGGCGCCGGCACAACCGCGACCCTCATCAATACGATCAATCCGGGTCTCACGAACAGCGGCGCCAATATTCAGGGCATGACCTTCTCGCAGATTGCGGAATTGAACGCTCTCAACGGCACGGCAGCCGTGGTGGTGGAACAGCAGGCTGCTGCAACGACGCTCTTAGCCGGGGCGCCTGTGATCACCGATTTCGACGGAAACCATCTGGCCGGAGCGACGGTGCAGATCACCGGCGGCAAGTTCTCGTCGAACGAGACAAGCAACAGTGACGATCACCTCGGTTACGGCGCTGCCAAACAGATTTCCGGATTGATCAGCGGCACCAACATCACGGTCAGCTGGAACGCTGCGACCGAAAGTCTGACACTCTCTGGCTACGACACGATCGCCAACTACCGGGCAGTCCTCGGTGCGATCACCTACTGGGGCACCGGCGACAACCCGACCAACTACGGGCTCAACACCAACCGCACGATCACCTGGACGGTCAACGACGGCACGCCCGACATTCCGGCCGGTGCCGTCAACAGCGGCACGACAACGATCACGATCGCGGCGGTTAACGACGCGCCGGTCAACGGTACGGTGACCAGCGCGAGCGGCATTGAGGATGCTGCCAGCATTGCCGTCACCGGCCTGCAGATCAGTGACGCTGACGCCAATCCAGCGATCACGGATATCACCGTTACCCTGTCGGTGACCAAGGGTGTGCTGACGCTCTTGACCAACGTTTCCGGTGGCCTGATCAGCGGCGGCATCTCGGGCAACGGTACGGCCACGGTGACGCTGACCGGCACCCTCAACGAGATCAACGCGACTCTGGCAGCGTCCAACGGGCTTCTTTTTACCGGCAATGCCAATACCAACGGTACCGATAGCCTGACGGTGGTGACCAATGATGGCGGGAATGCCGGCTCAGGCGGTGCCCAAAGCGATACCGACATCTATACCATTACCATCAACGCGGTTAACGACGCGCCTGTCGTTGTCGGCGACGGCACGGAAACCCTCGCTGCCACCAACGAGGACATCGCCAATGCAGCCCTGACCAACACGGTCTCGGCACTGTTCTCCGGCCAATATGGCGACAGCGCCGACCAGGTGTCGGGCGGTTCGTCGGCGAACGCCTTCGCAGGTGTCGCCGTCATCGCCAACGGCTCCTCTGCCAGCACGGGCCAGTGGCAATATTATAATGGCGCAGGCTGGGTCACGATCGGCGCTGCCTCGACTGCGGCGTCGGTGCTGATCGCAGCCAGTGCACCGCTGCGCTTCCTGCCTGCCGCTGACTACAATGGCACGGCACCAACCCTGACGGTCAAGCTGGTTGATGCCTCGGGCGGAGCCTTGACCAACGGATCCATCGTCAACGTCACCACCAGCGGAGGTTCGACACCCTACAGTATCGGTACCGTGGTGCTCGACCATATGGTCACCGCGATCAACGATGCGCCTGTCACCGCGGGCGGCGCGGCCGTTACCCTGACGACCATCGTCGAGGATTCCGCACCGGGCGCCGGACAGACGATCTCGTCGTTGTTTGCCAGCCATTTCTCCGACGCCAAGGACCAGGTTTCCGGTGGCTCGTCCGCCAATGCCCTGACCGGCGTGGCCGTGACCACCAACGCTGCGACTGCCGGTCAAGGCGTCTACCAGTATTTCTCGGGCGGTTCGTGGCATGATCTGCCAGCCGTATCGACCTCCAGCGCCTTTATCCTCGACACAAGCACCTTGCTGCGGTTCGTGGCCGCCGCCGACTATTCCGGCTCCCCGCCCGGCCTGATTGTCCATATGATTGAAGATTCGTCAGGTGCGGTGACCACCGGTACGACAGCGGATCTGTCCACCACCGGCGGCTCGACGCAGTATGGCACGGCGATGACTCTGGGTATCACGGTCATCTCCGTTAACGACGCGCCGGTGGTGTCCGGCACGGCCGCGCTGACGGCAGTCAACGAAGACACCGCCGCACCGGGCGGCCAGACCGTCTCGGCCCTGTTCGGTTCACATTTCAGCGATGCTGATGGCGACAGCCTGGCGGGGGTGGCTATTACCGGCAATGCCGTCAGCTCCCAAGGGGTGTGGCAGTATTTCAACGGCGCCTGGACCACGATCGGGGTGCCCAATGAGAGTGCTGCGCTTGTACTGGCGGCCGGCACGCTGGTTCGCTTCCTGCCCGCTGCCAACTTCAACGGCACGGTTCCTGCCCTGACAGCTTATTTGATCGACAGTTCCGGCGGTGCCGTGACGACTGGCACTTTGCTCGATGTCAGCGTCAATGGCGGCCAGACCCGCTTCAGCGATACCAGTACGACGCTGAGCACCAGCGTCACGGCTGTCAATGACACTCCCGTCGTCCCGGCCTTGGCCACGACGGTCGGCGCTACGGAACAGACGGCGGCAACCTTGCTGGGCTCAGTGACGGTATCGGACGTTGACCTCGACGCCCGCAATGCCGGCGCCGGTGACTACAGCGGCGCCAGCTTTAGCGTTCAGCGTGCCTCGGCCAACAGCGTGGACACCTTCACCCTTGCCTCGGGTGGAGCGTTCACGGTTAGTGGCGGCAATCTGCAGGTGGGAGGGCTGACTTTCGCCACCTTCAGCAGCTCGGGCGGCGTCTTGACCATCAATTTCACCAGCTCCGCCGCCACCGCGACGAAGGCGCTGGTCAATGATGTCATCAACCACATCACCTATACAAATGTCAGCGATGCGCCGTCCTCAAGCGTGACGCTGAATTATGCGCTGAACGATGGTTCGCCCGGCAGCGGCCAGGGCACGGGCGGAAGCGCCACCGCAGGGGGCTCGGTGACAGTCAATATCACCGCCGTCAACGATTCGCATACCGGCGGCGCGTCAATCACCGGCACGGCGACTGAGGATCAGGTGCTCACTGCCGTCTCGACCCTAGTGGACTCCGACGGTATCGGCACGCTGCATTACCAGTGGCAGCGTGACGTCGGCGGCGGCTATGTCAATGTTGGCGCTGACCAGGCAACCTACACGCTCGGCGATGGCGACATCGGTGGCGTGGTGCGCGTGGTCATCTACTACACGGATGCTGGCGGCACTGTGGAATCGGCAACGAGTACGGCCAGTGACATGGTTGCGGCCTTCAACGATGCCCCGACCGGTGGTGCGTCGATCACCGGCACTGCGACCGAGGACCAGATACTGACCGCCGACACCGCGACCTTGGCCGATTCGGACGGCTTGGGCACATTGCACTATGACTGGCAGCGCGACACCGGTTCGGGTTATGTCAGCATCGGTGCTGCCGATCAGGCGACGTATACTTTGGGCGATGCCGATGTCGGCGGTGTGGTCCGTGTGGTGGTCAGCTATACCGACGGTCAGGGTTTTGCCAACAGTGTAACCAGCGCCGGTACAGCCGCGATCGCCAACATCAACGACCCGCATACCGGTGGAGTGTCGGTCACCGGCACGGCATCCGAGGATCAGATTCTGACCGCCAACACCGCCACCCTGGCGGATGCCGATGGTCTGGGCACGCTCCACTACCAGTGGCAGCGCGACACCGGTTCAGGCTACGTCAATGTTGGCACCGACCAGGCGACGTATACTTTGGGCGACGCTGACGTCGGCGGCGTGGTCCGTGTGGTGGTCAGCTACACCGACCAGCAAGGCTCGGCCGAGGCAGCGACCAGCGCGGGCACGGCAGCGATCGCTGCGGTCAATGATCCGCATACCGGCGGCGTGTCAATCAACGGCACAGCGACCGAAAATCAGGTGCTGACCGCCGTTTCGACCCTGGCGGACGCCGACGGCCTGGGCACGTTGCACTACCAGTGGCAGCGCAACACCGGTTCGGGTTACGTGAATGTCGGCGCCGACCAGTCGACCTACACGCTTGGCGACGCCGATGTCGGCGGTCAGGTCCGTGTGGTGGTCAGCTATACCGACGGCCAGGGTTTCTCCGAGACTAGCACCAGCACCGGCACCACAGCGATCGCCGCCGTCAATGATCCGCATACCGGCGGCGTGTCAATCACCGGCACAGCGACCGAAAATCAGGTGCTGACCGCCGTCTCGACCCTGGCGGACGTCGATGGCTTGGGGACATTACATTATCAGTGGCAGCGCAATACCGGTAGCGGCTATGTCAATGTCGGCACCGACCAGGCGACGTATACTTTGGGTGATGCTGATGTCGGCGGTCTCGTCCGTGTGGTTGTCAGCTATATTGACGGCCAGGGTTTCACCGAGACCAGCACCAGTGTTGGTACAACCTCCATCGCTAACATCAACGACGTGCCGACAGGCGGGGTGTCGATCGCCGGTACGGCGACCGAGAACCAGATTCTGACCGCCAACACCGCCGCCCTGGCGGATGCCGACGGTCTGGGCACGCTGCACTACCAATGGCAGCGCAATACCGGTAGCGGCTATGTCAATGTCGGCACGGATCAGGCGACCTATGCTTTGGGCGACGCCGATGTCGGCGGCCTGGTCCGTGTGGTGGTCAGCTACACCGATCAGCAAGGCACGGCAGAGTCCGTGACCAGCGCCGGCACGGCCAGCATCGCCGCCGTCAATGATCCGCATACCGGTGGTGTGTCGATCACCGGCACCGCGACGGAGGATCAGGTGCTCACCGCCGTTTCGACCCTGGCGGACGTCGATGGCTTGGGGACATTACATTATCAGTGGCAGCGCAATACCGGCAGCGGCTATGTCAATGTCGGCGCCGACCAGGCGACCTATGCTTTGGGCGACGCCGATGTCGGCGGCCTGGTCCGTGTGGTTGTCAGCTATATTGACGGCCAGGGTTTCACGGAGACCAGCACCAGCGCCGGCACCGCCACGATCGCCGCCGTCAACGACCCGCATACAGGCGGTGCGTCGATCACGGGCACGGCGACGGAGGATCAGGTGCTCACCGCCGTTTCGACCCTGGCGGATGCCGACGGCCTGGGCACGCTGCACTATCAGTGGCAGCGCAACACCGGTAGTGGCTATGTCAATGTCGGCACGGATCAGGCGACCTATACTTTGGGAGACACCGATGTCGGCGGTACGGTCCGTGTGGTTGTCAGCTATATTGACGGCCAGGGTTTCACGGAGACCAGCACCAGCGCCGGCACCGCCACGATCGCCAACGTCAACGATGTGCCGACAGGCGGCGTGTCGATCGCCGGTACGGCGACCGAGAACCAGATTCTGACCGCCAACACCGCCGCCCTGGCAGACGCCGACGGCCTGGGCACGCTGCACTATCAGTGGCAGCGCAATACCGGCAGCGGCTATGTCAATGTCGGCGCCGACCAGGCGACCTACACGCTTGGAAACGCCGATGTCGGCGGCACGATCCGCGTGGTCACCAGCTACACCGACCAGCATGGCACGGCCGAGGCCGTGACCAGCGCCGGCACGGCCTCCATCGCTGCTGTCAACGATCCGCATACAGGCGGTGCGTCGATTGCTGGGACCGCGACGGAGGATCAGGTGCTCAACGCCGTCTCGACCTTGGCGGACGTCGATGGCTTGGGGACATTACACTATCAGTGGCAGCGCAATACCGGTAGCGGCTATGTCAATGTCGGCACGGACCAGGCGACCTATGCTTTGGGCGACGCCGATGTCGGCGGGACTGTCCGTGTGGTTCTCAGCTACACCGATGGCCAGGGCTTTGCCGAGAGTGCCACCAGCGCGCCCACCACCGCAGTGATCAATGTCAACGATGTACCGACCGGTGGCGTATCGATCACTGGCGCGGCGATCGAAGACCAGGTTTTGACCGCCAACACCGCCGCGCTGGCTGACTCCGACGGCCTGGGCACGCTGCACTATCAGTGGCAGCGCAATACCGGTAGCGGCTATGTCAATGTCGGCACGGATCAGGCGACCTACACTTTGGGCGACGCTGACGTCGGCGGCACAATCCGCGTGGTCACCAGCTACACCGACCAGCATGGCACGGCCGAGGCCGTGACCAGCGCCGGCACTGTCACCATCACCGCCGTCAACGATCCACATACCGGTGGTGCGTCGATCACCGGCACGGCAACCGAGGACCGGGTGCTGACCGCCAACACCGCCACCCTGGCGGATGCCGACGGCCTGGGCACATTGCATTATCAGTGGCAACGCAACACCGGTAGCGGCTATGTCAATGTCGGCACCGACCAGGCGATCTATACTTTGGGCGACGCCGACGTTGGCGGCCTGGTTCGTGTGGTGGTCAGCTATACCGACGGCCGGGGCTTTGCTGAAAGTGCCACCAGCGCGCCCACCGCCGCCGTGGTCAATGTCAACGATGCGCCGAGCGGCACGAACAAGACGATCAGCACGCTTGAGGACACGCCGCGTGCACTGACGGCGGCGGACTTCGGCTTCAGCGATAGCGACGGCAATGCATTTGCCCGGGTGAAGATCACGACGCTGCCCGGCGCCGGGACGCTGAGCAACAATGGCGTTGCGGTAACGGCAGGCCAGTTCGTGTCGATCGCCGATATCACAGCGGGCAAGTTGACGTTCACACCGGCCGGCAATGCCAATGGCAGCGGCTATGCCCACTTCACTTTCCAGGTGGCGGACAACGGCGGCACGGCCAATGGCGGCATCAATCTCGATCCGACTGCGAACACGTTGACCATCAACGTCACACCGGTCAACGATGCACCGAGCGGTACCAGCAAGACGATCAGCACGCTTGAGGACACGCCGCGTGCACTGACGGCCGCGGACTTTGGCTTCAGCGATAGCGACGGCAATGCATTTGCCCGGGTGAAGATCACGACGCTGCCCGGCGCCGGGACGCTGAGCAACAATGGCGTTGCGGTAACGGCAGGCCAGTTCGTGTCGATCGCCGATATCACAGCGGGCAAGCTGACGTTCACACCGGCCGGCAATGCCAATGGCAGCGGCTATGCCCACTTCACTTTCCAGGTGGCGGACAACGGCGGCACGGCCAATGGCGGCATCAATCTCGATCCGACTGCGAACACGTTGACCATCAACGTCACACCGGTCAATGATGCGCCGAGCGGCACGAACAAGACGATCAGCACGCTTGAGGACACGCCGCGTGCACTGACGGCGGCGGACTTCGGCTTCAGCGATAGTGACGGCAATGCATTTGCCCGGGTGAAGATCACGACGCTGCCCGGCGCCGGGACGCTGAGCAACAACGGCGTCGCGGTAACGGCAGGCCAGTTCGTGTCGATCGCCGATATCACAGCGGGCAAGCTGACGTTCACACCGGCCGGCAATGCCAATGGCAGCGGCTATGCCCGCTTCACCTTCCAGGTGGCGGACAATGGCGGCACGGCCAATGGCGGCATCAATCTCGATCCGACTGCGAACACGCTGACGATCAACGTCACACCGGTCAATGATGCGCCGAGCGGCACGAACAAGACGATCAGCACGCTTGAGGATACGCCGCGTGCATTGACGGCGGCGGACTTTGGTTTCAGCGATGTCGACGGCAATGCATTTGCCCGGGTGAAGATCACGACGCTGCCCGGCGCCGGGACGCTGAGCAACAACGGCGTCGCGGTAACGGCAGGCCAGTTCGTGTCGATCGCCGATATCACAGCGGGCAAGCTGACGTTCACACCGGCCGGCAATGCCAATGGCAGCGGCTATGCCCACTTCACCTTCCAGGTGGCGGACAACGGCGGCACGGCCAATGGCGGCATCAATCTCGATCCGACTGCGAACACGCTGACGATCAACGTCACACCGGTCAACGATGCACCGGCCCTCGACGTGACACAGACGCTGGCGGTGATCGCCGAGAATGCTTCGATGGTGTCGGCGCGCAAGGTCGCGGATCTCACGATCATCGATGCAGATGGCGGCAACAATGTGTTGTCGCTCGTGGGCACGGATGCGAAGCTGTTCGAAATCAAGAATGGCGCGTTGTGGCTGAAAGCCGGCGTGGCGCTCGACTTCGAAACCAACCCTGTTCTCGACGTCATCATTCGTCTTGACGATCCGACAATCGGCACGAGCTATGAAGTCTCTAAGGTGCTCAAGATCACGGTTAGCGACGTGCAGGAGATTGTGACCGGCACCTCCGGCAACGACATCCTGACCGGCACGAGCGGCGACGATACTCTCGACGGCAAGGGCGGCAACGACATCATCAAGGGTGTGGCTGGTAACGACATCCTGATCGCTGGCACCGGCATTGACACGCTCTATGGCGGGGCCGGCAAGGACGTGTTCGTGTTCCAGACGGCACAGGACTCGGCCCCCGGCTTCTCCGGCCTCATCGGCAACGGCGCGCTGAACCCGCTTTCGGGTGCTGGACAGCGCGACATCATCGTTGATTTCCTGCGCGGCGAGGACCGGCTCGATCTGTCCACGATCGACGCCAATGTGAAGATCTCCGGCGATCAGGCCTTCGTCTGGAAGGGGGCGGGCAATTTTTCGGGCAATGCGGGCGAGTTGATCTATCGCACGTTCGACGCTACCGGTACGGCAAACGACAAGACGATCGTCTATGGCGATGTCGATCTTGATGGGCGCGCCGACTTTCAGATTGAGCTCACCGGTATCATCGATCTGGCGAAGGGTGACTTTATCCTTTAGTTCGTGAGCAGAGGTTGACAGAGATCTCCCGAGGCGTTCCGTCCCAGGAGATTTCTGCCGACCCTGCTTGGCGTTTGAAACATGGGGCACTGCGCCGCGGCGGTTACATCACGATATCAATGGATCCGTCTGCTTCATTGTAGACCATGCGGGTCCCGTAGGGCGCACTCATTTCGGCCAGATCGGCGGCGATTTCACGGGCGAGTTCCGGGCCTGCACAGGCAGGGAGGCCGCGCTCCGAGGGGCGCTTGCGGTTGAGATCGAGGTCGACAGGAATAATCTTGATCCGGATTTCATCCTCTTCGAAATCGCAAAGCGCGATGCAGGATTTGGAGAACCGGCTGTCGGCGTTGAAACCGATCGGCTTACCCTCGGCGTTGCGGGCGCGCGACTTATGCAGGTGCGACGGAAGCGCATCCTTGGTGAACCCGTAGGCCTCGTACATTTCCGGCGTCATCTTCTGCATGCCGGCTTCGAATTCCATCAGAAGGCTGCCGAGCGAATAGAAAATCGGCTTGCCCTTATAGATTTCGATGCCGCGCAGCATGTGCGGACCATGACCGATCACGGCTGTGGCGCCGGCATCGATGGCGCGCCGTGAAAATTCCTCCAGGAAGGGAGCCGGTCTTGGCGAATACCAATTTTCCTCGGTGCCCTCATGGGCGTGGAGGCTGACGAGCACGCATTCGGAGCGATTGGCGGCGTCCTCGATATTGTCGAGGATGGCCTTGGCATCCCGTTCATTGGCATAGTAGCGGATATGGGCATGGTCGCCGCGCTCGAATTGCAACGAACCTTCGAAGACCGAGCCGAACGGCAGGCGGTTTTCGCCGGGATCCGGCATGACCTCGACGTCCATGACCTCCTTGCGGCTGGCCGCCATACCCAGCATCTCGTCGATCTGCCGCATCTGCTGGAATTCCTTCTCCGGCAGAACATAGGCGCGGCCCCAACGCAGCGGGTTCAGCCCTGGCCGCGCTGCAATCCCCGTTCCGGAGGAACTGGCTGCGAACTCGGCCGATCTGGTGGTGCTTGTCGAAATCAGCGAGATGCGGCCTTTGGTAGTGTCCAGAAAATGCGGCGCGCGCGCTTCCTCCAGGCTGCGGCCGATACCGCTATGAATGATCCCGCGCGCTTCACAGGCCTCGATCGTATCGACCACGCCCTGCATGCCGAAATCGCCCGTATGATTGTTTGCAAACGACAGCAGATTGATGCCGATCGACGTCAGTTCCTCGACGGCATCGAAGCCGACTGCCGTCATGAACCGGCGCGGGGCGGGCGGCGTGCCATAGGCAGGGCAGATGAATTCCGCGTTGGCGAAGGTTGCATCCGAATCGCCCAGTTTCTCGAGCAAGGCGGGATCGAGCCTCTCGGAGAGATTTCCGCCGGAAAAAAGAGCATCACCGCAGGCAACCACACGCATTTAAAAATCCTCACAATTGGCTGTCGGCTCAGGACAGCCCGAACGAGTAAAGCCGTTTTCCATCGTCTTCGTTGCGACGGAAACTAGTCCAGGCCTCTCAACGTCACAAGGCAAGAACATCTGGTTTCCGATGATCCTGGTATTGCGTGACAGGCTTGCCCCGGTTGGTTTCCGACTATGTAGCACGGTGGCTCTTGTAATATAGAACGACCGTTCTAATGCTAGATGGAAAATTAGGTTTTTCTTGCTTCGAAGATCGCTCGCGATTCTATAGCACCACCGGCTAACAAGGATCAGACGTCGGCAAGGTGCGGCGAAAAACGGTGCGGCTCAATGAACCGGGATAATTGTAAAACACTGCGGGAGGAAGACGATGACAGAGATCAATAACCGGCGCTTCGCGGGAGCGCGGCCGGTCATCGCCACCAATCTGGACGGCGAACAGGTCGAGCGGTTGCAGGCGCATGTGAGCAACCCGATCGTGCTGCCTTATAGCGACACGATGTCTGTCTGGGATGTTCCCCCGGAAGCGGATTATCTCTTCACCTTTTTCAAAGGGTGGAGCGGCGCCCCGAAGGAAAAGCCGGAGGGCTGGCCGCACAATCTGAAATGGGTGCAGATCGCCGCTGCGGGTATCGACGCATTTCCGCCGTGGGTTTTTGAGGGGCCTGTGGTCACGACCGGACGCGGCATTTCGGCAGAGGCGATCGCCGAATACGTGATAGCGGCTATTTTCGCACATGAGAAAATGCTTTTTGACGATTTTCTCGTGCATTCTGCGGACCGGTGGATCAAGCGGACATTGGGTCTGGTTTCGGGCAAGACGATCGGTCTTTTCGGATATGGCGCAATTGGCCGGAAAACGGCGCAAAAGGCGGCGGCCCTTGGCATGCACGTCAGCGCTGTGCGCCGCGGAGCGCCAGAGCCGGGCGACCGGGATATCCGATGGTACCCGACCTTGCGCGAGATGATCGCGGAGGTGGATCATATCGTCCTGGCAACGCCGCTGACGTCCGAAACCCGGCATGCGCTGAACAGCGATATTCTCGCTGCGGCAAAACCCGGGCTGCACATCGTCAATATTTGCCGTGGCGAAATCATCCGGGATGACGATCTTCTGGCGGCTCTCGAAGCCGGGCGCGTTGCGGCGGCAACGCTGGATGTGACCGCACCTGAGCCTTTGCCCGCGGGGCATCCGTTTTACACCCACCCCGGCATTCGCCTGACGCCGCACATCTCCTGGACATCCGAGGACAATGCGGAGCGCATCGCGACAAAATTGCATGCGAATCTCGACAGATTTCTGGCTGGCGAGCCGCTGGTCGATGTGGTCGTTGCCGGCCGCGGCTACTGAGGGCGTAAGATGATAACCAATACTGACAAGAGGCGCACTGACACCACCCATATCCCATTGGGACTGTTTTGCATTCTGACAGGCGCGGTGGCGATGTGGATCGCGCGCGACTATGAAACGGGCACCGTCGTCAGCATGGGCCCGGGCTTTTTCCCAAAAGCCGTTTCCGGTCTCCTGCTCGCCTTCGGCGCGGCCATTCTGATCGTGCGCGGACGTGATCTGCCGGAGCCGGATGAGGATGCCACTTCCCGGCTTGCAATCGGGGAGTTGCTGCGGATCGTCTGCTGCGTCATCGGCTCTATCGTGCTGTTTGGGGTAACCCTGATGAGCCTCGGTTTGCCCGTCTCGACGTTTCTGATGGTGCTGGTCGCCAGTCTTGCACGCAGCGACACACGACCCGCCGCCATTCTGCTGACAGCCATCGTGCTTTCAGTGGTTGCAACGCTGCTGTTTGCCTATGCGCTGCGCCTGCAGATTCCTGTTCTGCCGGAGTTGCTGCGATGATCGGTGGCGTGGATATCTTCAGTGGCATTGCGCTTGGCCTTCAAGTCGCGATGGATCCGACCAACATTCTGTTCTGTCTCATCGGTTGCCTTGTCGGAACGCTGGTCGGCGTTCTGCCTGGCCTCGGGCCGACCGCGACGATAGCGATCCTCCTGCCGATGACTTTCGGGCTGGAACCCGTGACCGGGCTCATCACCCTTTCGGGGATTTACTACGGCGCGCAATATGGCGGTTCGACCACGTCGATCCTCTTGCGTCTGCCAGGGGAAGCGTCGTCGGTCGTGACTGCGCTGGACGGGCACGCCATGACGCGCAACGGCCGTGGCGGCGCTGCACTGGCGATCGCGGCCATTGCGTCCTTCTTTGCCGGAACGGTCGCGACATTCTTCATGGCTGCATTCGCGCCGGTCCTGTCGGTGGCCGTGCTGAAGTTCGGCGCGCCGGAATATTTCATGCTGATGTTTCTCGGCTTGATCACATCGGTGGTTCTCGCGCAGGGATCGGTGCTGCGCGCCATTGCGATGATCATGCTTGGTCTGCTGCTCGGTCTTGCCGGCACGGATATCAATTCCGGGCAATATCGTTATGACTTCGGATTCATCGAATTGCTGAACGGCATTCCATTCGTTCCGGTCGTTGTCGGGCTCTTCGGCGTTGCCGATATTCTCGTGGCTCTCGAAAAGGCCGCCAAAGATGCACGTCCGCCTGCGATCCTCAAGATCAGCAGCCTCTGGCCGACCAAAGCGGAGGCAAAACAGGCAACACCTGCAACGATCCGTGGAACCTTTATCGGCCTGGTTCTCGGACTGCTGCCGGGCGGTGGCGCCCTGCTTAGTTCCTTCATGGCTTATAGCGCCGAAAAGCGGTTATCGAAAACGCCGGAAAAGTTCGGAACAGGCATGGTGGAAGGTGTCGCAGCGCCCGAAGCTGCGAACAATTCCGGCGCGCAGACAGCCTTTTTGCCGCTTCTGACACTTGGCATCCCCTCCAATGCGATCATGGCGTTAATGGTCGGAGCCATGATGGTGCACGGGATTGTTCCGGGACCCAGGATCATGACCAATCAGCCTGATCTCTTCTGGGGATTGATTGCCAGCATGTGGATTGGAAACCTCATGTTGCTGGTCATCAATCTGCCGCTGGTCGGCATCTGGGTGCAGCTTCTGAAGATCCGCTACCAGTATCTGTTCCCCACGATTCTCGTTGTCAGCATCGTCGGCATCTACGGTGTCGAGTTCACGACATTCGACGTCTATCTCACGGCGATATTCGGGCTGCTGGGATACTTCCTCAATAAGTGGCGGTGTGAGCCGGCACCTTTGATTCTTGCCTTCGTGCTGGGCCCGATGATGGAAGAGTATTTCCGCCGGTCGATGCTGGTGGCGCGGGGCGATCTCGGCATCTTCATCAATCACCCCATCAGCCTTGTCATGCTGGTGATGGTCGTTCTGCTGCTGGCCAGCATGTTTTTCCCTTTCATCCAGAAATTCCGGCAGAAGGCTTTTGCCGAGTAAACAAACAAGGAGGACTCCAGAAATGACGTATCCGTTGACGCGACGTGCTTTCCTTATTGCTTCTGCAGGCGTTTCGGCCATGGTTCTTGCCGGCCCCTCGGCCTTTGCGCAGCAGCCCTATCCATCCAAGCAGATCAACTACATCATTCCCTATAATGCCGGCGGCATGAGCGATAATATTTCGAGGCTGTTGGGCCAGAAGCTGACCGAACTCACCGGCCAGCAGGTCATCAACGACTACAAGCCGGGCGCGGGCGGCGCGATCGGCGCAAACTATTTCATGCAGACACCGGCGGACGGATACACTCTGCTGCAGTCGACAAACAGCTTCTACGGCATCATTCCGCTGGTCACGAAGGTGCAGTACGACCCGCTGAAGGATCTCGTGCCGCTGGCCCTGATCGGTGATGCGCCGATGGTCATCGCGGTCAACCCCTCGGTCCCGGCAACCACGCTGTCCGAGCTGATCGCCTATGCCAAAGCCAATCCGGAGGCTCTGGCCTTCGGCACGTCCGGCAAGGGGACGGTCGGTCATCTGAGCGGCGAATGGCTGCAGAAAAAGGCTGGTATCAAGCTTTTGCATATCCCCTACAACGGCACGCCCGCAGCACTGCAGGCCGTTCTTGCAAACGAAGCGCAGATCCTTTTCGGACCTGAAAGTGCGGAATACATCGCTGCCGGCACGCTGAAGGGCATCGCCGTGCTCGGCGACAAGCGCTGGGACAAGCTGCCGGATCTGCCGACCACGGTGGAAGCCGGAATCGAAGGCTGGGCCCCGCGCAGCTGGCATACGGTATCCGTTCAAGCGACGGTCCCCGAAGAGATCAAGCTGCAGCTCAACACGTCCATCAACGACATTCTGCGGCAACCGGATGTGCGTGAGAAGATCATCGCTTTTGGCCTCATCCCGGGGATCGAAACGCTGGACGGCGTAAAGAAGCGCGCGCTCGACGACAACCAGCAATTCGGCCAGTTGATCCGCGATGCGGGTCTGGCCATCGCAAAGTAAGCGGCCATTTGCATCGGTTGTCCCGATGCATCTTCGGCACAGGGGCGGTTTGTCTGCCCCTGTGCAACCCATCGCTCCCTACGTCCACTCGCACCATCTTATCGCTGTGACATTGTTCGCAATGGATCGGACGTAAGCCATCAGCTCTTTTTCCGGGGAATAGCCACATGACCAAAGTCATCGAATATTTTTTTGGGATCGGCTCGCCATGGGCCTTCATCGGTCTCGATCCTTTCCTGGCGCTGGCGACGAAAGCCGATGCGCAAATCCAGCCTTTTGTCATTCCGCTGGTGGAAGAAAACGGTGCCATCTACTCCCGCAACCGGCCGGAGCCGCGCCGCGCCTACTGGACGAAGGATCTGAAACGCTGGGCTGCGCTGCGCGGCAAGGATCTTGCCTTCGACAATCGCGCCGGCCTTTCCGATCCGACGCCGGCATCACTGATGGTCATCGCCGCGCAGCGGGACGGCAAGGACTGGTTCGGGCTGACGCGCGCCCTGCAGGAGGCATTCTGGCTACGGGCCGAAGATATCGGCAATGCCGATGTGCGTAAGGCCGCCGCAACAGCCGCCGGTTTTGACGGGGAAGCATTGCTTGCCCGGGAAAAGGATGAGGATGTGCGGAAAGCCTACAAGGACAATTACGATCTGGCCGTTGCGGCCGGGGTTTTCGGTTTTCCGACCTATCGCTACGATGGCGAGCTGTACTGGGGCCAAGACAGCCTGCCATTTCTGGAACGCCACCTGAACGGCGAAAAGCTGCCCGCATAAGCCGAAAGAAAGGAAGCAATCATGAGCGTTTCCCTCCCGGGTGAAACACCGGTCAACACAGGATCTGACAAACCGGAGGGCCGGAAATGAGCGCTGTCGACACCGTTTTCCTCGACGACTTGCGGGCAATTTTCGGCGACCGGTTCTCCATTTCCGAAGCGTTGCGCGAGCAGCACGGCAAGGGTGAATCCCACCACACCACAGCCATCCCCGATGCGGTGGTGTTTGCAGAAACCAGCGAAGAGGTCGCGCAGATCGTGCGGCTTTGCGCGCAGAGAGGTGTCCCGGTCATCGCTTTCGGTGCCGGCACCTCGCTTGAGGGACACCTGGCGGCCATTCGTGGCGGTATCTCCATCGATCTGTCACGGATGAACCAGGTCCTGCGGGTCAGCGCCGAAGATCTCGACTGCACGGTACAGGCCGGTGTGACCCGCGAACAGCTGAACATTCATTTGCGCGACCAGGGGCTATTCTTCCCGATCGACCCCGGTGCAAACGCATCCATTGGCGGCATGGCGGCCACGCGCGCGTCCGGCACCAACGCGGTCCGCTACGGCACCATGCGCGAGAACGTTCTGTCCCTGACAGTCGTTCTGCCGAACGGAACCATCATCAAGACGGCAAGCCGGGCGCGCAAATCGTCGTCGGGTTACGATCTGACCCGGTTGTTCGTCGGATCGGAAGGCACGCTCGGTATCATCACCGAGGTCAGTCTCAGGCTTTACGGAATACCGGAAACCATCTCGGCGGCCCTCTGCTCTTTCGACAGCGTCGAGAGTGCGGTCAGTGCCGCCATCTCCGTCGTGCAACTGGGCATACCTGTTGCCCGTATGGAGCTGATGGATCGCGGCCTGATTGCTGCCGTCAACGCCTATTCCGGCACATCTCTCAAGCTTGCAGATACGCTTGCCTTCGAGTTTCACGGTTCGCCTGCCAGCGTCAACGAGCAGGTGGAAATGGTGCGTGACATCGTGATCGAGCACGGCGGCAAGGATTTCGAATGGGCGACATCGCCAGAGGAGCGCAATCGTCTGTGGAAAGCGCGGCACAGCGCCTTTTACGCTGTCGTGTCCCAGCGCGAGAATGCCAAGGGCTGGTCCTCCGATGTCTGTGTCCCGGTGTCGCAGCTCAGCGAATGCATCGTCTACACACGTGGCCTTCTGGAGAATTGCAGCGTCCCGGCCGCCATTCTGGGGCATGTCGGCGACGGTAACTATCACGTCGTTTTCGCCATAGACCCTGCCAATGCCGCCGAAATGGACGAGGTCGGCCTCATCAACAAGAAGATGGTGAAAAAGGCGATCTCCGTCGGTGGCACCTGCACCGGTGAGCATGGCGTGGGAACCGGCAAGATCGCCTATATGCGCGAAGAGCATGGAGTTGCCGTCGATCTGATGACGGTCATCAAAAATGCGATTGATCCCCTGGGCATCATGAACCCCGGAAAAATGCTGCCGCAAGATTGAGGGCCGGGTGGTCAGATCACTTCGATTGATCGCGGACCAAAACAGGCGCTACGCTTTTACAGGCGTTCATGCTCCTGCGCTCAGATCGGGCGCAGGAGAAGATGCGGAAGCATCAGTCGGGCTCTTTACGCTGTTGCCCAAGCGCGGGTCGCCATGCAAACGCCTTCCGTTAAGCGCGTTTCTCGCGTTGGGGCATGGAGTCGTCGGCTGAAGCGTCACCATGAGCGCTGAAAATTGCTTCGACAGTGGCCCTTGCGCTTCTTGCAGCGGAACCATCCGGTCGAAACACCGATCCGGCGAGTACGCCGTCGTACAGGACGAGCAGCTGCAAGGGCCGGGGATCCTGTGCCGCGGAACAGTTCAGCAAACGGGCAAAGAGCTGCTTCAGATAATCCTTGTGAGCCACGGCAACGTGACGGATGGCTTCGGATTGTGGGTTCTCGATTGTTGCGGCGAGAAAGGCACAGCCCCGGAACCGGTCCGATGTGGTTTTCCGGTGCAGACTATCGAAGATTGCGAAAATGGCCTCGGTACCGTGGCTTTTTCCTGCCACGACATCTTCCAGTTGCCGGCGCACAGCCTCATCGCGCGCCTTGAGATATTCGACGATCAGTTCTTCCTTGCCTTTGAACAGGCCGTAGAATGCGACGCGGGTGAGATTGAGAGCCTTCACAAGCTCCGCCATTCCGACGAGGTAAGTACCCCGATTATAAAACAGTTCACCTGCCTGTTCGATGATCGCTCTGCGGTCCGGCGCTTTGGTCGTTCGCATGGGCAATCTCTCCTCTTTTTCCGGTCTATGTATGGGGTAATGGTTACTTTAGATCAGGACAAGAGCTTATCCTTGGTTCGTATCGCCAGGACAGGCGGGGTAAGCCGAGCGCGGCGGCTGCGGGTGCGCCAAAGATTTCATCCAAATGAACGCGAATTACCCTTCATTAACGGTTTCGCTTTAGCAGGCGGCGCCCGGCTCAAGGAGTCAGGACAAGTTCCATCAACTGCGAATGGCCGATGAAAAACCAAACTGCCTCACCCCAACTCTTCCAGCGTAAAATCTCCGAATTCTGCCAGGTCCGGGTGGCTCCGGTCACCTCGCAGCGTGCTTTCGACAACATTCGAAGCTACATGCTCAACCTGATTGCATTTCGAACGGTCCCTCCGTCAAAGAGCGGAAATCTGGACTGGCAGGAAATCGCCGCCACCTGCGACCTGCGTGAGGTCCTGACCCCGGCCCTCAAGCGTGCCATCCAGCCCGGTCTTGATGCGATTGCCCGCTGGCTGTGTGAAAGCGGCAAGGGAGGCTTGGTGGAACCGGGGCGCGGTCGCCGCAAACCTGCATCAAACGGCACGCTGGTTCGGAAGACGCCGTCGGTCAGTGCGCCGATGGAAATTGCGAGAGCATCTGCGAACCGATAACGCCGAGTCGGCGCTCATCTTCAGATGCGCCGCCATGGCGACACCTATGGGAACGCGCCGCAATCGACAGCCTCAGCCTTTTGCCTTGTCGGGGATGCGGGAGAAGGCTGCCAGGACAGTGCGTTCCGATTGGAGGAGATAGGCCTCAAGAGCGGCGGCGGCTTCTTGCGTCTTGCCCGCGTCGAGTTTTTCGAGAATAGCGGCGTTCAACTCAATATAGGGCGCGTGCAGAAGCTCGGGACTGTCAAGCAGGCCGAAACTCAGACGGAGTTCGGCGGCGATCTGGATATAGAAAGCGTTGAGACGCTGGCTATCGGCGAGATCGACGATTGCGGCATGGAACAGCATGTTTGCACTGCCGACCGTTTCCCAATCGCTCCTGCCGCAGGCCGTGCGTGCCTCTTCGACGGCGGCGCGCATGCGTCCGACGGCGGGATGTTTGGGGTAGGCCTGCGCAATGGCCCGGCATTCGATAATGCGCCGCACCCGATAGATATCGATGATCGAGGCCATACTCGGCGTGGCGACGAAGACGCCGCGATTCGGTTCGTGGCGCAGCAATCCTTCCTTGGTCAAAAGGCGGAATGCTTCGCGCAACGAATTGCGCGAAACCTGTAGATCGGCGCTCAATGCCGGCTCCGACAGGCGCTGGCCGGGCTTCAGCTTGCCATCGATCAGCTTGTTGCGGATCGTCTCCGCCAGCCGGGGCGCCAACGCCGATGTGGTATCCTGTTCAGCCATGCATGTCCTTCATTCGAGGTAAAGATCGCCTCGTTGCGACAACCGATATCGCGGTTTTCTCCGCTTGCAAATGGGCTTGCTGTGGATCGGTGAACGGCGCCAGCTTTCTGGAGGTCTCGCGATCACGGCTTTACCGCTTTCGATGACGAGCCGGACAAACCCCACGGCGAAGAAGGAGCCATAGAGCGCTTCAAACAAGTCATTTTCGGGCAAAAGCAGGCGTGAATAGCTCAGCGTGTCGGAAATATGATGGAACGATAATGGAAAATCGTTGAACAATATTGACAGGATTATGAAATGCGGCAAGGTTGCGGCTGTCAATAAAATTCAGGTGGGCCAACCCGAGGAATTGAGGGCGTCCGCACATAAGAGAGGGTTCATGGAACAGCCACCTATTTCAACCGGCCGTGAAGTGCCGGCCAATGCTTCGGGCATGTCGGTCAAGGCGCGGCGCGGCGCACTCATTGCCGCGATCTTCCTGATGGCAACATCCGCCATCGGCCCGGGCTTCATCACCCAGACCGCCACTTTCACGACCAAGCTTGGTTCTGCTTTCGCCTTCGCGATTCTCGCGTCAATTCTCATTGATTTCATCGTGCAGCTGAATATCTGGCGGATCGTGACGCTCACCAAGATGCGTGCGTCCGACATTGCCAACGCTGCCATTCCGGGCACCGGCTATCTGCTGGCAATCCTCGTCATCATTGGCGGCCTGTTTTTCAACATCGGCAATATCGGCGGCGCGGGTCTCGGCCTCAACGCGATGCTCGGTCTTGATCCGAAATGGGGCGGCGCGATCAGTGCGCTGATCGCCATCGGTATCTTCAGCTCAAAGCGTGCGGGCATTGCCATTGACCGGCTGATCGTCGTCGCCGGTATTCTGATGATCCTGCTCACACTGTATGTCGCGATCGTCTCGGGCCCGCCAGTCGGCGATGCGCTGTTCCAGACATTCCTGCCGTCCACAATCGATTTTGCCACGATCACGACGATCGTCGGCGGTACGGTCGGTGGATACATCACCTATTCCGGCGCGCACCGTCTGCTCGACAAGGGCACTGTCGGTATCGAGAACCTTGGTGCCGTCAACCGCGCGGCCCTGACCGGCATCGCGGTCACCGGCCTGATGCGCTACGTGCTGTTCCTTGCCATTCTCGGCGTGGTCGCCAGCGGTGTTGTCATCGATATTTCCGGCAAGGGCGCCAATCCGGCTGCACAGGCCTTCCAGGCGGCGGCTGGCGATGTTGGTTTCCGCATTTTCGGTGCCGTTCTGTGGTTTGCTGCCATCACCTCGGTTATCGGTGCCGCCTACACCTCGATATCGTTCATCACCGTCTTCAAGCCGGACATCAGCGAGCGCGCCCGCAACATCGCGACGGTGATCTTCATCGCCATCTCGCTGTTCTTCTACGTGGTCATCACCACGCCTCCGGCGCAGATGCTGGTCTTTGTTGGCGGCCTGAACGGCCTCATCCTGCCGATCGGTCTGTCGATCTTCATCTATGCCGCCTGGGCCCGTTCGGATCTGATGGCAGGTTATCGTTATCCGCGTTGGCTGCTGGTGCTGGGCGCGCTAACCTGCGCGCTGACCTGGTACATGGGCTACAAGTCGATCGGCCCGATCTTCGCCCTGCTGTCGGCGGGCGCCTGAGGAGGAGAAGACATGACTGCCATCGATCTGAACAGCGATCTCGGTGAAAGCTACGGCGCCTGGAGCATGGGCGATGACACGGCCATGCTTGCCATCGTCTCCAGCGCCAATGTTGCTTGCGGCTTCCATGCCGGAGATCCCGCCGGTATCTGGAAGACTGTCAAGGCTGCAGCCGAGAAGGGTGTTTCGATCGGGGCGCATGTTTCCTATCCGGATCGCGTCGGCTTCGGCCGGCGCGACATGGATGTGACCAGCAGCGAACTCATCGCCGATGTGATCTACCAGATCGGTGCCCTGAAAGGCATTGCCGCCGCTGCCGGCGTTTCCGTTGGCTACGTCAAGCCGCATGGCGCGCTTTATAACCGTATCGCCAATGATGCGAAACAGGGCCAGGCGGTGATCGACGGTATCAAGGCGATCGATCGATCGCTGACGCTGATGGGGCTTGCCAATGCGCCGATCCTTGAGCTTGCCCGCAAATCGGGCCTCAACGTTGTCGCGGAGGCCTTTGCAGACCGCGCCTACACGCCGGATGGCCAGCTCGTTTCGCGGCGGGAAGCAGGCGCGGTTCTGCATGACGCGCAGCTGATCGCCAAACGGATGCTGCAGCTTGCCCATGACGGCACGCTGGAAGCCATCGACGGTTCCACCATCAAGATCGATGCGCAGTCGATCTGCGTCCATGGCGACAGCCCCGGTGCCGTAGCCATTGCGCAGGAAATCCGCCGTGCCTTTGAGGCCGACGGCATCACCATCCGTTCTTTCCTGTCCGCCTGACCGGCATTTTGGGGAAACCATGATCTCGACAGACCATCTTCGCCACGTCGACGCCGAACCGGCACGCATCGCCCGTAAACGCTATCGCGCCGGCGGCGTTGAGCCGACCTCCGGCGTCGCGCCGGGCTTCACCCAGGCCAACATGATCGTTTTGCCGCGCGACTGGGCCTTCGATTTCCTGCTCTATGCGCAGCGCAACCCCAAAGCCTGCCCGGTGCTTGATGTGTCCGATCCCGGCTCGCACGCGACCATGCTTGCCCGGGGTGCCGACCTGCGCACGGACCTGCCGCTCTATCGCATCTGGCGCGACGGCAAGCTGTCCGAAGAGACTGCGGACGCGACCGCTGCGTGGGCCGAGCACCCTGATCTCGTCAGTTTCCTGATCGGCTGCAGCTTCACCTTCGAAACGCCGATGGCCGAAGCCGGTATCGAGATCCGCCATATTACCGACAAGTCCAATGTGCCGATGTATCTGACCAACAAGCCATGCCGTCCGGCCGGACGCCTGCATGGCAATATGGTTGTTTCGATGCGGCCGATCGCTGCCTCGCGCGTCGCCGATGCGGCGACGATCTCCGGCCGCTTTCCCGCGGTACATGGCGCGCCCGTGCATGTCGGCGCACCGGAAGAGATTGGTATCAGGGATCTGTCAAAGCCGGAGTTCGGCGATGCCGTGCGCATCGAGCCCGGCGAAGTGCCGGTATTCTGGGCCTGTGGTGTCACGCCCCAGGCAGCCGTGATGGCATCGGGCGTCCCCTTTGCCATTACCCATGCGCCTGGGCACATGTTCATCACCGATATTCCCGATTCAGCGTACCACGCCTGAGGTCACGATGCGATTTCTGCCCGTCAGCCTGACGACCCTTACTGTCGAACTTGCCGATCTCGACGAGACGCTGGCGCTGTTTGCGTCGCTCGAAGCCGATCCGGTGGAGGGCATTACCGATATGGTGCCCGCTGCCCGCACGCTGATGATCCGTTTCCAGCCGGAAAAGCTGACAGCGGAAACACTGGCCGCCCGTATCGTCACCCGTGATCTCTCCGCCCGTATCGCGCCGTCTGACAAGCTCGTGGAAATTCCCGTCCGTTACGACGGCGAAGATTTGGCGGATGTTGCAGGTCTGACCGGCCTTTCGGTCGAAGAGGTTATCCGTCGCCACACCGACAGCGAATTCACCGTTGCCTTTTGTGGTTTCGCACCCGGCTTCGGTTATCTCGTCGGCGGCGATCCGGCTCTGCAGGTGCCGCGCCGTCAGAGCCCGCGGACCAAGATTCCGGCCGGTTCCGTTGCCCTGGCAGGGGCCTTCAGTGGCGTTTACCCGCAGGCAAGCCCGGGCGGCTGGCAGATCATCGGCACGACGCCGGAACAGATGTGGGACCTCTCACGCGATCCGCCGGCCCTCTTCCAGCCGGGATATCGCGTCCGTTTCTTCGATCTGGCGAAGAAAACCGCGCCTGTTGTCCAAGCCACAGCGATAGCTCCGGAGATCCAGGCGGCCGATACCGCCGCTGACAGCGTTACACTGAGGGTCCTCGCAACGCCGATGCCGGCGCTGTTTCAGGATCTTGGCCGCTTTGGCCAGACTGGTCAGGGTGTCTCGGCCTCCGGTGCGCTCGATCAGGCTGCGCTGAAAGCTGCCAATCGCGTGGTCGGCAATACCGCTGGCATGCCGTGCCTGGAAATTATCCTTGGCGGGTTTTCGTTCGAGATTTCCGGCCGCGCCGTCATTTCCCTGACCGGTGCGCCTTGCCCTGTCAGTATCCGTGATATGTCCGGCCGCACGACCAGCGCTTCGACCTATCATCCGATCGCGCTTGAGGCCGGAGATATCGTGACGCTCGGGCATACGCCCATCGGAATGCGCAGCTATCTTGCCGTGCGCGGCGGATTTGCCGTCAGGCCGGTTCTTGGCAGCGCCTCGACCGATACGCTGGCTGTCGTGGGGCCAGATCCCGTCACTGCTGGTACCGTACTGACGGTCAACAGCGAAACCAGGGGGCTGTCGGCCGTTTCGCTTGATGAAACGCCGGCCTTCGATCATCCCGCCTCAGGCGAGATCGTCACGCTCGATGTGATCATGGGGCCACGCAGCGACTGGTTCACCGAGGTGGGTCTTGCGACGCTGTCGGAGCAGCTCTGGACAGTGACGCCGCAATCAAACCGCGTCGGGATTCGCCTTGCCGGTGAACAGGCGCTGGAACGCAGGGACAAGGCAGAGCTACCGAGCGAAGGCACGGCCACCGGCGCAATCCAGGTGCCGCATAGCGGCCAGCCGGTGCTGTTTCTCGCTGACCATCCCCTGACGGGCGGTTATCCCGTCATCGGTACGGTCGCCGAATATCATCTCGATCTTGCCGGGCAAATCCCGGTCAATGCCCGCATACGCTTCCGGCCGGTCACGACCTTCGCCGATATCCAGCCTTCCAAGGGCTGAAATCGCAGACGTCGGCCGATGAAAACAATGAGGAGACCTTCATGCAAAAAGTTCTGATCGCCAATCGCGGCGAGATCGCCGTGCGGATCATTCGGGCCTGCCGCGATCACGGCCTGCAATCCGTTGCCGTCTATGCCGATCCGGATATGGATGCCCTGTTCGTCACGCTCGCCGACGAGGCCTATGGGCTTGCGGGCGCGCGTCCGGCGGAAACCTATCTCGATATCGAAAAGCTTATCGGCATCGCCAAGCGATCCGGCGCGGATGCGGTTCATCCCGGTTATGGCTTCCTCTCCGAGCGGGCGGAGTTTGCCCGGGCCGTGATCGATGCCGGCCTGATCTGGATCGGCCCCGAGCCGCATGTCATCGAGGCGCTCGGCGACAAGGTCGAGGCACGGCGGATCGCCAAGAGCGTCGGCGCTCCACTGGTTGCCGGCAGCGACGGTCCCGTCGATACGGCCGCCGAGGTCATCGCATTTGCTGAAAAATTCGGCCTGCCGGTCGCGATCAAGGCCGCCCATGGCGGCGGTGGCCGCGGGTTGAAGGTCGCCTGGAAGATGGAAGAGATCGCCGAACTCTATGAATCGGCCGTGCGTGAAGCCAAGGCCGCTTTCGGCCGAGGCGAGTGTTTCCTTGAACGCTTTCTCGACCGGCCGCGCCATATCGAGGCGCAGGTTCTCGCCGACAAACACGGCAATGTGCTGGTGCTTGGCACCCGCGATTGTTCACTGCAGCGGCGCAACCAGAAGCTTGTCGAAGAGGCCCCGGCTCCCTTCCTCAGCGACGCCCAGCGCCAGTCGATCCATGACGCCGCTAAAAAGATCTGCGCCGCCGCCGGTTATTCCGGCGCCGGCACGGTCGAGTTCCTGCTGGGCGTCGATGGCACGATTTCT
Source organism: Pararhizobium polonicum (assembly GCF_001687365.1). GTDB lineage: Bacteria > Pseudomonadota > Alphaproteobacteria > Rhizobiales > Rhizobiaceae > Pararhizobium > Pararhizobium polonicum. The sequence goes on along the minus strand of NZ_LGLV01000014.1, from coordinate 29,755 downwards.
TTCCTGGAGGTCAATACACGCCTGCAGGTCGAGCATCCGGTCACCGAGGAGACGACGGGCATAGACCTCGTTATCGAACAGTTCCGCATTGCCGACGGTCTGCCGCTGCGGGTTACCGAGACACCGGCACCAAGGGGCCATTCGATCGAGTTCCGCATCAATGCCGAGGACCCCGGCCGCGGCTTCCTGCCGACACCGGGCACGATCACCGCCTTCGATGCCCCTTCCGGTCCTGGCATTCGTCTCGATAGCGGTGTGGTTTCCGGCTCGACCGTGCCCGGCACTTTCGATTCACTGATGGCCAAGCTGATTGTCACGGGCGCCACCCGCGAGGACGCTCTGAAGCGGGCGCGGCGGGCGCTGAAGGAATTCCGGATCGAGGGCATTGCCACGGTGCTTCCTTTCCACCGCGCCGCGATCGAGACAGAGGATTTCACCGGAGAGAGCGGCTTCAAGGTTCACACCCGCTGGATCGAGACCGATTTTGCCAGCCGGCTCGAGGCGGAAGCCCGTCCGGTCCCAACGGCGGATGCCTCGCTGATCCGGACCCATGTGGAGATCGACGGCAAGCGCCACGAACTCGGCATCCCCGCCTCCCTGCTCGCCGGTCTCGGTGGGCTTGCGGTCGATGGCACTGGCTCACCCGTTGCCGCCAAGACGGAGGATGCGCTGAGCGTGACGGCGCCGATTTCCGGTACATTGCAGGCTTTCAAGGTCGAGGATGGTGCAGAGGTCGCGACAGGCGATCTGATCGCGGTCATGGAAGCGATGAAGATGGAAACGCAGGTCACGGCATCCCGCGCCGGCAAGATCCGGATCAAGGCGGAAACCGGTAGCTATCTGCAAGCCGGCGTCGAGATTGCCCGCTTCGAGGCTTGAAATCGTCGGGGATAGAACGCCAACCGAAGATCGAGCAAGGACACTGGATCCGGTGATATGACCGGATCCTGCCGTGGTCGCCTTTATCGTCGCCACCGTTCCCGCAGAAATAATTGCCGATGCCGTTTGGCGTTATTTTCGTTTTCCGATCGGTCTTCATATCGTTGAGGCATCCCACGTCTCATCCGGTTATTGCCGGACTGGAGTCGGTTCCGGGACGGACTGAAATGACGCGGTAAGCGGATATCGCCCTAATCGACGTTGAAAAATCCGTGCACAGCTGGTGAGTGATAAGCGTTGGACGATTGTCCTATCCGGCGATAGGTTAAGGTGCTGTCACGAAAAGAGAAATTCGAAGGGTCGCGCGTGCAACAACTCCCCCTCTACCAAGTCGACGCCTTTGCATCTCGACCTTTCGCAGGGAACCCCGCGGCCGTATTGGTTCTCGATGAGTGGCTTTCCGACCATGACATGCTCGCCATCGCCGAAGAGAACAACATAGCCATCACCGCTTTTGTCCGGCCGAACGGCGATAACTGGGCTCTCAGGTGGTTTACGCCGACAATGGAGGCTTCGTTTTGCGGGCATGGCACCCTTGCAACGGCACATGTTCTGGCGACGGAAAGAGGAATTGCTGGAGATTTTGCATTCGATACGCTGGCGGGCCTGCTTCGGGTCAGCCGTGACGAGGACAAATATGCACTCGATCTCCCAAGCCTTCCCCCGGAAGCTGTCATGGAGGTGCCGCCCATTATTGCAGATATTGTCGGGGATCGTCGCCAGCAGGCTTTCGTTACAACGCGACACTGGATCGTCGTGCTTGAGAGCGAAGAGGCCGTTCGGGGCTTCACGCCGGACCTGGAAAAGATCGCGATGCTTCATCCCTTGAGCTTCGTCGTGACGGCTGAGGGAGAAAGGCACGATTTCGTATCGCGCCATTTCGCACCCGGTGCAGGCGTGCCGGAAGATTCCGTGACCGGATCGACCCATTCGACCCTGGTGCCCTATTGGGCTCGAAAGCTCGATAAGAACCGCTTATCCGCGTTTCAATGCTCACGCCGGGGCGGTCATCTTGAATGCGAATTCGATGGGGATCGTGTTCGCATCATCGGCAAAGCGGTGACGTATCTCAAGGGGACTGTTCAACTGCCCTAGGTTTTGTCGCATCCACAGGCCGGAGATTTGTCTTCAGTCTTGCAGGGCGTCATCGGCGTGCTTACCTGACAATAAGTCTCCGAAACCACCCGTCGAGAATGAAAAATGGACCCAAACACAGTAAGCCGTTCAATGGTGGGCATTCGCACTTCTATCCCCGACGACGCCTTCACGGCCCGGTCGCTTGGCACCGTTCGGGAGGGCAGTGGGGTGGTCATTCGCGAGGACGGCCTGGTGCTCACAATTGGCTATTTGATAACGGAAGCGGACGAAGTCTGGCTCACGAGGGCAGATGGAAAGGTCGTTCCCGGGCATGCCCTTGCCTATGATCAGGAGACAGGACTTGGCCTGATTCAGGCGCTCGGCGCGCTGGACTGCCCGGCCTTGGTTCTTGGCGACGCGTCGAAAACACGCATTGGCGATCCTGTCATCTTTGCCGATGGCTTTGGCCGGTCGTTGCAGACGAATGTCGTGGCGAAACAGGAATTCGCCGGATATTGGGAATATTTGCTGGACGAAGCAATCTTTGTCGCGCCGGCCCACCCGTCATGGGGTGGTGCCGCCATTGTTGGCCAGGATGGCACGCTGCTGGGGATCGGTTCTCTTAAATTGGTGATGAGCAGGAACGGAACCAGTTCCGACATCAATATGATTGTGCCGATCAATCTGCTTCCGCCGATTCTCGACGATTTGCTCACGCTGGGAAAAGTGAACAAGCCGCCGCGCCCGTGGCTCGGCGCCATCACTGCAGAGAACAATGGCGATGTGGTGGTCGTCAGCGTTGCGGCTGATGGACCGGCGGCACAGGCTGGGCTGCGGGGAGGGGACGTCATCGCAGAGGTTCGCGACGGCGAGATCGCCGGTCTTGCTGATTTTTACCGTCAAGTTTGGAAGAGCGGCCCGGCGGGATCGGAAATTCCCGTCAGGATCTTGCGCGACGGCCGCGAAGCCTGGCTTCGCGTCAAATCGGCCGATCGCGATAGCTTCCTGAAAAAGCCCCAGCTACAGTAAAGCTTGGCGCCTGCCAAAAAAATGCAGGCGGGACGACGGATTCCACGATCCAGTGTCGTCACGCCTGAAAGAAGCTGATGGCCGCTGCACGGTATCGCTTAAACGCGCGGCTTCTTTTTGGGAGCCGGCAGGAGACCGTCTCGCTGAAGCTGCTTGCGGGCAAGCTTGCGCTGGCGGCTGATGGCCTCAGACTTCTCGCGCGCCTTTTTCACGGATGGCTTCTCGAAGGCTTCCCGCAATCGCATTTCGCGAAAGACGCCCTCGCGTTGAAGCTTTTTCTTCAGAACGCGAAGCGCCTGATCAACATTGTTGTCACGAACCAATACCTGCATTTCAAACCTTTCGACACTTGCAATTCCGCAAGAGAGCGGCGGCAATCTATCGTTTTCGCCGAACTTTGCTAGCGGGTAGCACAACATTTTTTATGATTACACCCGAAATGATACCCGCACCCCAGGATATTTAAATTTTCGGACCTTGTTTGTCCTCATCCAGCAGCCGATTGATCTCGGTTTCCAGGTCAAATGGCTGTTCGGTTTCAGCGTCGCTCGCGTCTGGAATATTTTCTGCTGCTGTAGCAGCAGTGGCGCGGACGCGCCGCATGGCGGATCGTTCGCTGACGAGGGAGCGGTAGCGCCTGGTCACTTCCGGCATATCGATGTGCCCGGCAATCCATTCCTCAATCCACGCGTGGAAACGGCCGTCCTGCTCAACGGTGTGTCCTGCCTGCCGCGCGCGTTGAAACGCATTCTCCGCAGCTTTTCGTCTGACCTCAGCTGACATCTATTCCTCACGCTGTCTTTCGTCTGCCTGAGCACGGGTGGAGCTGTCAGGATGTCCCTGTGCGCTATCTGTCCCGGCACCGGGTGGGGTTTTTGACGCCGTGTGCGGTTAAAGTGTGACCGGCTGGTCGTAAGGTCAGTAACTGATAAGCTTCCGGGGCTACGTCAACTGCTTTCCCGCACCACCAGCTCGAAACCCAGATCGACCGTCACGGTGTCTTGGCCAGTTCCATCAAGGAGCCTAAGAAGGCTCGATGCGGCCTGCTCTCCGATGCTGGCGCGTGGTGTGCGAACCGAGGTCAGCCGTGGAACCATCTGGCTGGCCCCCGGCAGATCGTTAAATCCAACCACCGAAATCTGCGCAGGAATTTTCACGCCCTTGCGCAACGCCTCGAACGACGCGCCGAAGGCGAGGTCGTCGTTGCAAAAGAAGATCCCGTCGATTTCCGGATGCTCCATCAAAATGCGGTTGAAGAGATCGACACCGAGTTCCACCGAGGACGGTTCGGGCGTCATGATTTCGAGGGCCGGAGCAAAACCGGCCGTCGCAATTGCCTGCTGATAGCCATCGCGGCGTTGAAGAACGCGCGCATCAAGCTGGGCTCCGACAAAGGCAAGTTTTCTGCGTCCGCGCGACAGGAGATGGTCCGCAACCTTGGCCCCGGCCTCCTCTTGCGAGAATCCGACACAGACAATGCCGTGCTCCTGCCGGAGTTCCATCATGTAGACACAGGGTACGCCGGACTTTGCCAGAAGCTGTGTCGCGGCTTCGCTCCGATTGAAGCCGGTCAGCAGAATGCCGCGTGGTTGAAAGGAGAGATAATTTCGAATGAGCTCTTCCTCCTCCTCCTGGCAATAGTGGTAGTTGCCAATCAGGACCTCGAATCCACGGGGGCGCAGGATGCCCTGAACAGCCTCCAGGGTCTCGATGAACAGCTGGTTCGACAGGGCGGGAATAAGGACAAGAATCGATTGGCTGCGCGCCGAGGCGAGTGCGCGGGCGGCCGGATTGGGCACATATTCCAGTGCCTTGGCGGCATCGTGCACGCGGGCGGCCAGCTGCGGATCGACGCTGGCAATGGAGCGCAAAGCGCGTGAAGCCGTAATTTGTGACACGCCCGCCAGGGCTGCGACCTGCGCAAGCGTCGTCCGGCCGGTGGCCCGCGATCGAGTGTGTTTCATAAAATCCCCTCCGACTTGCCAAAACCTACAACGATTACTAAGATAGCGCTATCTCAAAGTCGTTTTGACGTCTTTGCGGGAGGAAACCAGCGTCGGCTCTCAGGCCCTGACTTGAAGTGACGAGGCGTCCACCGGCATTGTCTGGCGCGGGAGTGAGATAGCGCTATCTCGGAGGAGAAATACATGAACAGGATGCCGGCCCTCGTTGTCATGGGTGTTTCGGGCTGTGGCAAAAGCAGCGTCGGGAAAGCCATTTCGGACGCCATCAACGGTAGGATGATTGAAGGCGATGCCTTTCATCCGGAAGAAAATATCCGAAAGATGAGCGCGGGCCACCCGCTTGTCGACGCGGACAGGGTTGGCTGGCTCGCCCGGCTTGCGACCATCCTGGCGGAGGCGGTAGACAACGCTGAACGTCCGGTCCTTGCCTGCTCAGCACTGAAAGAAAGCTATCGCGATATCCTGAGAAGCAAGACACCCGGCCTCGGTTTCGTCTTTCTGGAACTGACGAGGGATGTGGCAGGTGCGCGCGTCGGCCACCGGCCCGGTCACTTCATGCCCGCCAGTCTCATCGACAGCCAGTTTGCAACTCTTGAACCACCTTATGGCGAAGCCAATGTTTTCTCGGTCGACGCAACCTTGCCGATCGCAGACATCGCGGCTCGTGCGGTCGCGTGGTGGGAAAAGATGCCTGGCGACAGCAAGCCGCTACATTCCGCAAGCGGCTGAAGCAACACATTCAAAGCATAGACACACTGTAAGGCCGCGCGGGCGCGCGCCTCACAGAGATCCGATAACGGAAGGAATTTCAATGTTCGGACTGACACGGGATACCTATCTCCTATTCGATGCCGGTGTGACGATCGTAGGCCTCGTCCTTCTCATCACGCGTTTCAAAATGCATCCGTTCATCGCCCTGACCATCGCCGCCGGCTTTCTGGGGTTGACGTCCGGCATGCCGACGGAACTGGTGATGAAGTCCTTTCAGGATGGGTTCGGCGGGGTTCTCGGCTTCGTGGGTATCGTGCTCGGGCTTGGCACCATGCTGGGGAAGCTCATGGCTGAATCCGGCGGCGCGGACCAGATTGCCCAAACGCTGATCCGCACCTTCGGCAAGGAACGGGTGCACTGGGCGATGATGCTGGCCGCCTTTCTGGTCGGACTGCCGCTCTTCTTCGAAATCGGCTTCGTACTTCTTGTCCCGTTGGTCTATATCGTCGCGCGCCGCTCGGGTGTATCGATCGTCAAGATCGGCATACCGCTTCTGGCTGGGCTCTCGGTCGTCCATGGCCTGGTGCCGCCCCATCCGGGACCGCTTCTGGCCATCAGCGTCTTTGGCGCCGATATCGGCAAGACAATTTTCTATGGTCTCATCGTCGGCCTGCCGACAGCCGCAATCGCAGGGCCGATCTACGGCGCCTTCATTGCCAAGAGAATTCCCGGCGAAGCCTCGCCGGAACTCATGGAGCAGTTCGTGCGTGACGATGCGGACACGACCAAGCTGCCGAGCTTCGGGATAACACTGGTCACCATCCTGATGCCGGTTTTTCTGATGCTGCTGAAAGCGCTGGCCGATATCTCCCTTCCCGAACACCATACCATACGCGTTTGGATGGACCTGATCGGCCATCCGATCACCTCATTGCTGGTGGCGCTGCTTGTCAGTTTCTACACCTTTGGCTCCCAGTGCGGTTTCTCACGCGACAGGATTGTCGCGCTGCTGAATGACAGCCTTGCACCGGTCGCATCCATCGTGCTCATCGTCGGTGCCGGCGGTGGCTTCAAGCAGATGCTGGTTGCCAGCGGCGTCGGCGACGTCATCGGCAACATGGCCGTTCAGGCGTCCGTATCGCCGATATTGCTCGCCTGGCTCGTCGCAGCCGTTATCCGGATCGCCACCGGCTCGGCGACGGTTGCGACCATCACCGGCGCAGGCATTGTCGTGCCGGTCATCTCACTCGTTCCCGGCGTCAACCGTGAACTTCTGGTGCTGGCAACAGGCGCAGGATCGGTGATCCTTTCCCATGTCAACGATGCCGGTTTCTGGCTGGTCAAGCAGTATTTCAACATGACGGTCGCCCAGACCTTCAAGACATGGAGCATGATGGAAACCATCATATCCGTCGTTGGCCTCGCTTTTATTCTGCTGTTGTCACTCTTCGTCTAGGCGGGCCTGATGGTCGCGTTGGGTAAGGCCGCTCTTTAACCGAGAGCCTCCGACGGGTGGAGGCTCTCCGAGCGATGGACCATGACCGGAGCGGATTTGTAGGATGGTGTCCCCGAGTTCTTGTCATAGTCCGACAGGCCGATGACCCTGTTCATCTCAGGGTAATATCCGGCGATAGCGCCCTGAGGGATGTCGTAGGCGACGACCGTATAGCCTCGGACCGTCTGCGGCGGCGTGTTTCCTCCTGCTGCCGACGTGACGTCGATCCGGTCGCCATCAGCCAGTCCTCGGCGGGCGAGATCATCCTTGTTCATAAAGATCACATCGCGACGACCGAACACGCCTCTGTACCGGTCGTCGAGGCCGTAGATCGTCGTGTTATACTGGTCATGGCTCCGCAGCGTGGTCAGAATCAGCATGTCGGGATCGGCCTCCTCGCCCCCCAAGGCCTGTCCCACAAGAAACTCCGCCTTCCCGCTTGCTGTCCGCCATTGACGGTGCGAGGCGGGGATGTCGAGGCGGAATCCTCCCGGCTGCCGGATCCGCGCGTTGAAGTCGTGGAAGTCTGGAAACACGATCTCGATCTTGTCGCGTATGCGGTTATAGTCACCAACCATTCCGTCCCAGTCGATGTCATGGAGGGAGCCGAGTGTCGCCTTGGCGATCCCAGCGATGATCGCTGGCTCGGATTTAAGGAGTTCGCCGGGAGGATTGAGGAAACCCCGCGACGAGTGGACCATCGACATCGAATCCTCGACGGTCACGGCCTGCTGGCCCGAAGCCTGGATGTCGCTGTCGGTGCGTCCGAGAACCGGCAGGATGATCGACGTTTGGGCGGTAAGCAGATGCGATCGGTTCAGCTTGGTGGCAATGTGAACCGCAAGCTCGAGCCGTCGCATGCCAGCGAAGGTCGCCTGCGGATCGGACATCGCGACCGCGAGGTTGCCGCCGAGGCAGACGAGGGCTTTCGACCGCCCTTCGATGATCGCCTCAACCGCTTCGACCGCATTGTGACCTTTTTCGGAGGGTGCCCGGAAGCCAAAGGCTCTTTCAATACCGTCAATCAGCGCCGGGTTCGGAATCTCCGTTATGCCGACCGTCCGATCGCCCTGGACGTTGGAGTGCCCGCGCAGCGGACAGATCCCTGCGCCCGGCCTGCCAATGTTTCCCCGCAGCATGAGAAGATTGGCGATCTGCTGAACGGTCGAGGTGCCATGCTTGTGCTGGGTTATGCCCATGCCATAGCAAAGGATGACGTTCTTGGCTTTCAGATAGACATCAACGGCGCTGTCGATCATCGCCTCCGTCAACCCGGACTTCTTCTCGATTTCGTCCCACGACGTACTGGCGACATCTTCCTTCAGGGCATCGATACCGGCGGTATGCGTCCGGATGAATTCATTGTCGAGATACCCGTCCCCGCCGCCGGCAATATCGGCATCGTCGCGTTCGAATATCCGTTTCATCATGCCCTTCAAAGCGGCAAGATCGCCGCCGGGTTTCACCCGATAGTAGCTCGAGGCAATCCTTGTGGACGACAGGGTGGCCATCTCGACCGGATCTTGCGGTGCGGCGAACTTCTCAAGCGCTCTCTCCTTCAGCGGATTGAACACGATGATGGGCACGCCGCGGCGGGCAGCCTCATGCAAGGTCGTCATCATTCGGGGATGGTTGGTTCCCGGATTGTGGCCGAAGCTGAAGATCGCATCGGCGAGATCGAAATCCTCCAGCGTCACGGTTCCCTTGCCGACCCCGATCGACTTCGGCAACCCGACAGACGTCGCTTCGTGACACATATTCGAACAGTCCGGAAAATTGTTGGTTCCGTATGCCCGAACGAAAAGCTGGAAGAGGAACGCCGCTTCGTTGGAAGCCCGGCCGGATGTGTAGAATTCGGCCATGTTCGGATCGGGGAGCGCCTTCAGTTTAGATCCGATGACAGAGAAGGCCTCATCCCATGCAATCGGCTGATACTGGTCCGTTGCACGATCGTATATCAAGGGATGCGTCAGACGGCCCTGGTCTTCCAGAGCATGGTCAGTCCAGTTGTAAAGGTCTGATACCCTGTGTTCCGAGAAGAACGCGGGGCCGACTCGTTTGGCCGTCGACTCCCATGTGATCGCCTTTGCGCCATTCTCGCAGAATTCGAACGATGATGTGTGTTTGGGATCCGGCCAAGCACATCCGGGACAATCGAATCCTTCCGGCTGGTTCGCCTTCAGAAGAGTGGCCGCCCCCTGGGCGACGATCTGCTGGTGCGCGAGTGTCTTGGCAACCGCTTTCAGTGCACCCCAGCCTCCAGCTGGTGCCGTGTAGGTCTCTATTCCATCCGGACGTTTCTTGGTCATGGCAAGATCTCGGTTTTGGGTAAAGGATCGAAAGCCGCTTCCGGCCTTCCGGCGGAATAACGAACGGCAACCGTTTTAGATCCGCGGGGGCTCCTACGGAGGGGAGGGCGCCGGGGCCTTTTGGCGGCGGAACGGCGACCTCTCGCGGAAGCTTGCTTCACGGGGCCGTGGCAGTAACATATCTCCAACCCGGTTGCGGGGCGTTCTCATCAAGTATGCCACACCCAAATCCTCATTCAATATGGATGAGCGCCGTATCGGCAACCCGCTTCGAACCCGCCGGCATTGGCAACGGCATCGGGTTTATCGGAGATTGACCTGATGTGCGGCGCGTAAGGCAGAAGGATTGCTGCCGCTGACCGTGACTGGTATGGCGAGTTCGCTTTATAAGACCCTTGCCCAGCGCAGTTCGATCTTCGCGGTTTCGTTCGGGCAGGCGGGCATTTGCAGTTTTCATCGCGGATGAAATGGGCTTTTCCGCATCATTGTGCCTGCGGCAGCCGTTTTGCGGCGATGAAACCTGCAGCAATGCTCGAAGCGCTGACCAGTTTAGCCAGTCAAAAGGACACAGGAATGCCACGCGCCGCCGTCATCCAGCTTTTCCACGAAGCCAATGCCTTCACGCCGGTCAAGGCAAATTATGACGGGTTTCTGTCGGCCCAGTATTTTTCAGGTGAGGATGTCAGGCGCGAGTTCGGCTCGACCAGCAATTGGTTGGGCGGCGTGACGCAAGCACTGGACGAGGCGGGTTACGAGATTGCCTACGGTGTCTGCACCGGCTGCCTTCCGGGCGGCACGCTCGAGAGCGCAAGCTACCACCGGCTGGTTGTCGAAATCATTCAGTCGCTGAAGGACATTGCCGCAAGCGGCCCGGTTGACGTCGTGGCCCTGCTTCTGCACGGCGCCCTTGCCGTTGAAGGGGTTGCCACGCCGGAAACCGATCTGGCGCGCAAGGTGCGCGACATCGTCGGGCCTGGCGTGCACATTGCCGTGCCGCTGGATTTTCACGCCAATGTCGAGCCGCAACTGCCTTATGTCGTCGATGTCATCATCGGCGGAAAGCTCTATCCGCATGCCGATACGCATGCGCGCGGCAAGAAGCTGATGCAGCTGGCGCTCGATCCTGTGGCATGGCGCACGCGCCGTTTCCGGCTGCCCCTGGCGGCGCCCATGAGCGCACAGACCAGCTATTCCGCCCCTTTCTCGGAGCTTGTCGCTCTGTCCGACGCGGTGGAAAAACGCGCGGGGCTCGCCGATGTCGTGGTGATGGGCGGCTTTCCCTATGTCGATTCCGAAGAGGTGGGCAGCTCCGTGCTGATCACCGGCACCGACGAGGATGCCATGCGCCAAGCCTATCGCGATATGGCCGATGCCGTATGGCAGCGGCGTGAGGCGATGGTCCGTTCGGCACCCTCCTTCACAGAGGCTGCGCCGGATATTTTTGCCCGTGCCGCGAAAGGCCGCGTGGTGATCGGCGATGCGGGCGACAATCCCGGCTCCGGCGGGGTTGCCAATGTCGCGGATATCTTTGCAGCACTCGCTGCCCAGAACCTGCCTTTTGCAGCGGGGTTCATGGTCGATGGCGACGCGGTGCTGGCCGCCCAATCCATCGGTGTTGGCAATCGCGGACGCGTTCCCATGGGGCGCATGCAGGACGGCACGCCGTTTATCGCCGATGCCCTCATCGAGCGTGTCGATGAGGTGTGTTATCGCAACGAGGGCGCTAATCTTTTCGGAGAACTGCTTGAGGGTGGCCTGGGCGCAGTGCTGCGCGTCGGCGCGGCCGGACACATCGCCATCGTCACCGAGCGTATCCAGGCCTACGATACCCAGGCGTTCCGTAGCCAGGGGATCGATCTGGAGAGCAAGGCGATCATCCACGTCAAATCCAGCAACCACTTCCGCACATCCTTCACGCCGCTGGCCGAACAGGGGGTGTTCGTGGTGGATAGCGGCGGTTATGCCTCGACCGATGCGCGCAACTTTACCTTCACCAAACGTGCAAAGCGCATCCTGCCGCTGGCCAGTCTCGACCATGCCGAATGGCAGCGGCAGGTGGAGGCGGAATGCCAGATCGCCTTCCGCTCCGGTTGAGATGGGGCATCAGTTCTGGACGATGCCGCCCTTGATCACGAGGCGAAGATGGGCGGCGAAACCGTCCAGAACGCCCTTGTCCAGCGGATTGGCTGTCAGCACATTGAGGTCGGCGCGGTAATTTTCCCTGACATGGCCAATCTCGTTTTCGAGCCGGACGAGTTTTGCCGCGGTACTGGTCGCGGCCCGAAGTAGATCGGCCGGCGGCACGACCTCGGAACGCAGCGCGAATTCGTGAAGCTGGCGCGCATGCATCGGCCCGATGAGATCCGTGCCGTAAGCCATCGGCACGCCGGCGCGATGGGCAAGCTCGACAGCGCGAATGCCGGAATCCAGAACGAGCCGTATCTTGTCCATCCTGTCCTTCGGAAAGCCGCTCTCGGCTCCGACTTCGGCAAGCGCGCGGAAGCAGGAGAGGGTCGGCGTCAGATAGCTGCCCGCCGCCTTCATCAGGGCGACGGTTTCCTCATCCAGCAGGTTGCCATGTTCAATGGAGCGCACACCGTTGCGCACGGCTCTGGCCACGGACCGGGCCGTATAGGTGTGGGAAACGACATAGAGATCGGCCATGTTGGCTTCATCGACGATCGCGGCGATTTCCGCTTCGGAAAACTGATCGGATGTGATGCGGTCCGTCGGCGATGATATGCCGCCATTGGCCATGATCTTGATGTGATGCGCGCCACGGCGGATTTCATCGCGCGCTGCAAGCCGTACGGCATCGACACCATCGCAACGCCGGCCAAGGCTGACCTGCGCATAGGTCTCATCGGTGCGGTCCATGCCCATCGAGCGATGGTCGCCATGGCCGCCGCTGGCTGAGAGCGCCTTACCGCCATAGAGAATCCGGGGGCCGGGGATCAATCCCTCTTCGACGGCCTGGGCAATGCCGAAGTCCGCACCGCCGACATCGCGAACCGTCGTGAAGCCACGTCCGAGCATGCCCTTGAGCACCTGGGCAGTGCGGGCCGCGACATACATTGGAGACTGCCGGGGAAGTTCGCCGAGATTGGCGGTGTAGGCCGTGACATGCACATGGGCGTCGATCAAGCCTGGGATGACGAAGCCGCCGTCGACGGCGATGCGTTGCGCGTCCAGCGTTGGAGCCTTGCCCTCGGCAATCTCCCGGATGGTTCCGTCTTCCAGTATCAGGTGGCGGTCGGCGTGGATCGTGCCGGACTCCACATCGACGACATTGGCATTTTCAAGAATGGTAATCACGGACTGGTCCTCTGTTTATTCCTGTGTCGAAAACGACGAAAACCGGGCGACAAGCGCCCGGCCTCAATGGGTTTTCCGATGTTACTTGCCGGACCAGCCGATGCGGTTGAGGAACAGGTTCTCGTTCGGCAGGGGCGAGAATTCGACATCCTTCGCCGCGCCGTAAATCACCGACGCCTGGTAAAGCGGGATGATGTAGTTTTCCTCCGCGACGATTTCGTGGACCGTCTTGTAAAGCGCAAGCCGCTTTGCCGGATCGATGGTCGCACGCGCCTCGTCCAGCGCCTTGTCGATGCGCTCGTCCTTGATGTTCGACCAGCTGCTGGAGGAGTGCAGCAGCGGATAGAGCGTGCCGTCGGCATCCTGGCAACCGCAGCTCCAGCGTCCGAAGGAGCTGGCCGGAATGGTTTCAGGCCCGGACTGCATCTGCTGCATCCAGTTGCCCATGTCGGTGCTCTGGATCGTCACATTCAGGCCGACATCGGTGAGCATCTGCTGGATGGCCTGCACGACGCGCTGGTCGTAGGTCGGCGTGGTCAGCAGCGAGAACTCGGTTTTCGCCGATTCCCCGACTTCCGCGAGGATCTCCTTTGCCTTTTCCGGATTGAATTCCGGTGCCTTGATGCCCTCGACATAACCGAACGAAACCGGGGAAGTCAGCTCGTCGAGAGGTGCATCGAAGCCGCCGAGAATGCCCTCGACAATGCCCTGCTTGTCAATGGCGTGGGCGATGGCCAGACGCACGCGCTTGTCGTTCAGCGGTGGCTTGTTGACGTTGAGGCTGAAGAAGGCGAGGCGCTCACCGCGAACCGGCAACACCTTGCTGCCACCGGAACCTTCGATCTGCGCTGCCAGGTCATTGTTCATGTTGCTGGCGAGATCGGTGGCTCCTGCCTGCAGGTTGGCGATACGGGTGGAGCCATCCGGAACGGCGCGGAAGGCGACCTTCGGAAAGACGCCCTTTTTGCCCCAGTAGTCGTCATTGCGCGCAACGATGACTTCGACGCCGCGATTCCATTTTTCAAACTTGTAAGGGCCGCTGCCGACAGGATTGAGGTTGAACTCATCCTTGGTCACCGCTTCGACCACGTGCTTCGGCACGATGGAAAGCTTGGTGAGCTGTGCGAGCAGAACCGGGTACGGCCCCTTCGTTGTCAGAATGACGGTGGTTGCGTCCTTGGCAACGGCATCGCTGATCTGGTTGAACTGGCCGATCTGCGGGCTGGCGAACGCCTTGTCGGTGATACGCTTGACGCTGAACGCCACGTCCTCCGCCGTCAGCGGCTTGCCATCGTGAAACTTCACATCGCTGCGAATTTTGAATTCGACTTCAGTATCGGACAGATATTTCCATTCGGTGGCGATCTGCGGCGCAATTTCTCCCTTGTCATCGCGGGTGAGTAGATTGTCGAAAATGTTGCGGTAGACATTGAAGCTGTCGGTATTCCACTGGACATGCGGATCGAGCGAACTCGGTTCGGCGATGAAATCGACGACCAGCAGATCCTTGGCAGCGGCCAATGAGGGAACTGCGACGAGCGATGAAGCCGCGAGCATGGCGGCAAGGACAAGATTTTTCAGGCGCATGGGGCTATCTCTCTTCCGATAATTGGCGGTTCCAACAAATGTGCCGGGTCCCTGACGACAGGCTGACCAGCAGGCTTCCAGAGCGAATTTCGCCCGAAATCAGCATTGCAATATTGACATCTCAGTTTTATTTTTTACGATATCATTTATGCATTCTGGCATGCTCGTTGAGCCTCCGCAATTGTCCCTTGTTCCAAAACACAGCGCGTGCGGGGAAAGTCATTCTATTTTCCAGGTTCATGGAAAAATTGTTTGTTTACAATTATGTGTCGCCAATTTCTTTTCATTCCTTTCGCATACTGTTTATGAGATAATTTCTTCTGTTCGGGTTTCGTGAAAAGAATATTTATCCTTTCTCTATCCGATATGAGATGTCAGAATTCAAATCTGAAAGGTTAACTGGAAATGTTGGACAATGATGCATACGCATCTCCCGTTCCCCCGGAAGGCAAGGCAGAGCTGGCGGAAAGGGCGCTGAGGAGCGCGATCGTGGGTTGCGTTCTCGCTCCCGGAGAGCGTTTGTCCGAGGCGGCGCTGGCTGAGGAGTTTGCGCTCGGGCGCGGTGCTGTGCGCGCTGCCCTGGCGCGGTTGAAGGCGAGCGGGCTTGTGTCGTCCAGTGCGCGCAGCGGCTGGGAGGTCGCCCCCATCTCGGCGAATGAAATCCGCGAGTTAAGCGCGGCGCGGCGTCATCTCGAGCCGCTGTTGTGCTCTGCCGTGCTCGAGGACGCCTACAAGCAACGCCTGAAGGCGCTGGCGGAAATGCATATGGCACTGACGCAGCGGCAGGAGCTTGGCGGCGACTTGATCCCGACCATTCGCCGTTGCGAGCGCGACATGCTGGAGCTTCTGGCGGGCAGGCTGGGGATGCCGATCGTTTCCGGCTGGCTTTCGGATCTCTGGGACCGTTCGGTCCGTCTTGTGAATTTCTTCGAGGGGACCGGGCGCATCAAGCTCGTTCCGGCAAACCGCTCGTGGCTGGTGGATGCCATTGTCGAGGGGCGCAAGGCTGATGCACTCGAACATCTCGCCGCCGCCAATACGGCGCTCGAAACCTATCTTCTCGACCGCTTTCTGGAATCGGAAGCGATGGTTGGCGGCAAGTCCGCTCGTCGTTCCGCAAAAAACGATAAACCGGGCCGCACTCCGCGACCTCAGCCACCGATTGGTAGAATAAGGACTTTATAACGATGTTGATCGTCAGCCGTTCGATCCGTTCCTCCCTGGCAGGCCTGCTTCTGGCCTGTTCGCCGCTCGCTCTTGTGCCAGCCCTGGCGAAGGATCAGCTTGTGGTCGATCTCGTGAACGAGCCTTCGTCGCTCGATCCGCACAAGCAGTGGAATCCGGACAGCTACTATGTCTATCGCAACATCTTCGACAATCTGGTGACGCGCGACGATGCAGGCGCGATTGCGCCGCAGATCGCCACCGAATGGAAATATCTCTCCGACAGCGAGGTGGTTTTCAAGATCCGCAGCGACGTCAAGTTCCATGACGGCACGCCGCTGACGGCAAAAGACGTCGCCTTCAGCGTCAATCGCATTATCGACAAGACGTTCGCCAGCCCGCAGCTTGGCCAGTTCAACAAGATCCTCTCTGCCGAAGCGACCGGCGAGCATGAGGTGACGCTGAAAACGGATGGCGCCTATCCGGTGCTCCTGGCCCAGCTGGTCAAGCTTTCCATCGTGCCGCAGCATGCCGTGGAGGCCGAGGGCAACGATGGCTTCAATGCCGCGCCGGTCGGCTCCGGCCCGTATAAATTCACCGGCTGGCAGCGTGGCGTTTCGGTCTCGTTGGCGCGCAACGATGATTATTGGGGTGAAAAGGGCGCGTTCCCCACGGTGGAATTCCGGGCTGTGCCTGACGCCGCAACCCGCATTGCCAATCTTGAGGCCGGAGCCAGCGATCTCGTCGTCGGGCTGGATGCCGATCTTGCCGAGCAGCTCAAGACATCGGCGGCCGCGAAGCCTCTCTCGGTGCTGACCGAGCGTATCGGTTACGTGAAGCTCAACCCCAATCTGCCGCCCTTCAACGACAAGCGCGTGCGTGAAGCGATTGCGCGTTCCATCGACAAGGACGCCATCGTCAACGGCCTGCTCGGTGGCGTCGACAGGCCGCTGGACCAGATGGCGACATCCGCCCATTTCGGTTACGTGGACGGCCTGAAGGGGTATCAATACGACCCCGCCGAGGCCAAGCGTCTGGTGACGGAAGCCGGAGCGGCCGGCAAGCCGATCGCTTTCGCCACCGCTCCGACCTTCGACCAGCGCATCGTTCAGGCCGTGGCCCAGATGATCAGCGACACGGGCCTGACCGTGAATATCGAAATGACGGATATGGCGACCTACCTGAAGAAGGTGCAGAGCGCGCCGGCCAGCCAGCCGCTGATCTCCTTCGGCCGCTGGTCCTGCGCCTGCCAGGATGTGGATGGCGTGCTGTTCTCGCTGCTGCATTCCTCCAGCGCGTGGGCAAATGTCTCCGACCCGAAGATCGACAAGCTGCTGGAAGACGCCCGCAATACGCTGGACGAGAAAAAGCGTCTGGAAGACTACAAAACCGTCAGCACGTTCGTCGCTGAAGACGTCCCGCTGGTGCCGATCTACCAGGCCGCGATCATTTACGGTGCCGCGAAAAATCTTCAGTGGCAGCCGACGGCGAATGAGAGCCTGTTTTTGAACCGGATGAAGTGGGCCGACTGATCCCGTTCCATCGAATCGGCCTCCTTGCGGGGCCGGTTCTTCCGTAAACAACGAAGTGGATTGCAGTCTTGACGGCATTCTTCCTCAGGCGCGCCTTGCAGGCCTTCATCGCCATCGTCGGCGTGATGACCCTGATCTTCTTTCTGCAGCGGCTTGCGGGAGATCCCGTGCTTTTGCTCGTGCCGGAAAATGCCACCAAAGCGGATATCGAAGCCATGCGCGTGTCGCTCGGCTTCGATCGCCCGTTGATGGTCCAGTATGTCGAGTATCTCCGGGGTCTGCTGACCTTCGATCTCGGGCGCTCCTATGTCCAGAACGTGCCTGTCTGGACCCTGATCGCCAGCCGTCTTCCCTATACGCTGATGCTTGCGGGCGGCGCGCTGGTGGTGGCTTTCGGTGTCGGCATACCGCTGGGTGTCGCCATGGCTGTGCGCCGTGGAACGGTTGAGGCCAAGGCGATGATGGCCGTGGTTCTGGCGGGCCAGTCCATGCCGACCTTCTGGAGCGCCATCCTGATGATCATGGTGTTTGCCGTCTGGCTCGGCTGGTTACCGCCATCCGGCGCGCGTGATTGGCCAAGCCTCATCATGCCCTCCATCGCCCTCGGGCTGCTGTCGATGGCGACATTCGCACGCGTGGCGCGCACCGCCGTTCTGGACGAGCTTGAAAAGGATTACGTGCGCACCGGCCACGCCAAGGGCCTGCCGATGATCCGCATCGTTATGCGCCATCTGCTGCGCAACGCCGCTATTCCGGTCGTAACGGTTGCCGCCCTTGAGATCGCCAATCTGCTGGCGGGCGCGGTGATTGTCGAGACGGTGTTTGCCTGGCCGGGGCTGGGGCAACTGACCGTTCAGGCCATCAGCGCCCGCGATTTCATGCTGGTGCAGGGTGTTGTGCTGCTTGGAGCCGTCACTGCCATCCTTCTCAATCTTGTCGCCGATCTGCTCTACAGCATCATCGATCCGCGCATACGGATCGAGGGGGGCGCCTGATGGCAGCCGTTTCCTCCGCGCCCCGCGCAACGCCTCGTTCGCGGGGTATTCCATGGGCCGTTTTGCTCTTTGCGGCCATCCTTGCCGGTCTGGTGCTGATGGCGGTCTTCGCGCCGCTGGTCACACCGCTCGACCCCAATGCCCAGAACCTTCTGGCCCGCCTCAAGGCACCCGGTTTCCAGAGCCGGGGCATCGTCTATTATCTCGGCTCGGATGAGCTGGGCCGCGATGTTCTGAGCCGGACGATCTATGGCGCGCAGGTCTCGCTTCTGGTGGCGTTTGCCTCCGTGATCCTCTCGGGCATCTTCGGAAGCGTGCTTGGCATGATCGCCGCTTTCTATCGCGGCTGGGTCGAAACCATCATCATGCGGCTGGTCGACATCGTGCTGTCGGTGCCGGCGATTTTGCTGGCGATCATTACCGTTGCCGTGCTCGGCCCGAGCCTCTCCAATGTCGTCATCGTTCTGGCCTTCACCCGCTGGCCGCGTTATGCGCGCGTCGCCTACGGACAAACGCTGTCGGTGGCCAATATGCCCTATGTGCGCCTGTCGCGCTTCATGGGTGCCGGATGGTTCAGGCTGCTGTGGCGACATATTCTTCCGAACATCGCCGGCGGCCTGATCGTCGTCGCCACGCTGGAATTTGGCCTGATGGTGCTGTTCGAGGCCGGGCTTTCATTCCTCGGCCTCGGCGTCCAGCCACCGACATCGAGCTGGGGCGCAATGCTGTCCACCGGGCGCAATTACGTTGGCACGGCCTGGTGGATCGCCACCTTTCCCGGTCTGGCGCTGTTCCTACTGGTTCTTTCCATCAATCTGATTGGCGATCATCTCCGCGACCGCCTCGACCCGCGTGCACGATAGGAGTTTTTATGAATTTCGAAAATGAATTCAAAGGCAGGAAGGTCATTGTCACCGGCGCCAGCGGCATTATCGGCGGCTGGATTGCCGAGGCCTTTGCCTGCGAGGGCGCGCAACTGTGCCTGACAGACCGTGACGCCGGCAAACTTGAGGCGAAGCGCGCAACGCTTTCAGGGGCAGGCCATCTGGCAATCGCCGCGGACCTGACGGATGCCGGGTCCATCGCGGCTCTCGCCGATAAGGTCGCAGAGATGTGGGGCGCACCCGATATCCTGGTCAACAATGCGGGCATTTATCCCTCGGGCTTCCTGCTCGATATCTCGATCGACGATTGGGACGACATTATGGGCGTCAATCTGCGCGCCCCCTTCCTGCTGTCGCAACTCTTCGCAAAGCAGATGATCGCGGCCGGCAAGGCAGGCTCCATCGTCAATATCTCGTCAGGTGCTGCCCGCAAGATGCGCACGACGGTCGTTCCCTACTGCACCTCGAAGACCGCGCTCGACCGCCTGACCAAGGGCTTTGCGCTGGAACTCGCCGAATACGGCATCCGCGTCAATGCCGTGGAGCCGGGCTTCGTCGCCGGAAGCGATGTCAGCACATTGGCGCAGGAGCATATCGATACCGTGACCGCATCCATTCCGCTGGGCAGAACGTCGTCGGCTCCCGATGTCGCCTCGGCGGTGCTTTTCGTCACATCGTCCAGCGGCTCCTACATGACCGGCGCGACGCTGACGGTCGATGGCGGCAATTCCATCGGCTCCCAGGTCGTGTTCCAGGCCAAGAAAAAGGCGCTTTGAAGCGTTCGCAAAGCGAGGTTCCATGTCTCCGCCCCTGCACGTAAAATCTCCGTGGCCTTCCTATGAATGGCCGGAAAACAAACAATCGGCAGTGCTGCTCTCGATCGATGTCGATGCGCATGTGCCCTTCATGTGGGCGCACAAGGATCATATTCCCGATCGTCTCGGTACGCTGGAAATCCGCCGTTTCGGCCCCCGGACCGGGCTTTACCGCCTGCTGGACCTCTTTGCCCGCTATGGCGCCAAGGCGAGCTTCTATGTGCCTGCGCTGACTGCCGAAACCAGTCCTGAAATCCTCGACGCCATTCTGGAAGGCGGGCATGAGATCGGGCTGCACGGCTATTTCCATGAAATCGTCTCCGAGGTTTCCGACGAGGAATTCACCGGAGCACTCGAAGCCAGTATCGCGTTTTTCATCAGGCAGACGGGGGCGAAGCCGGTTGGATTCCGCTCACCCGCCTGGGAAATGACACCGCATATGCTGCGCGAGGTCCGGCGGCTGGAGCTTGCCTATGATTCCTCGCTCTCCGGTTTCGATCATCCCTATGAGATCGACGGTGTGGTCGAGATACCGGTGCAATGGGCGATTGACGATGCCATCTTCTTCAAGTTCGAAGGGGGCGGGCGGGACAAATGGCCCTACCAGTCGGGACGCGCGGTCCTGCAGGACTGGATTTCCGAATGGCGCGCTTTGCACCGTTTTGGCGGTCTGTTCACGCTGACGGTCCACGACTGGATTTCCGGCCGTGCCCAGCGCATCGCCTTGCTGGAGGAACTGCTGGACACGATCACCGCCGAAAATGGCACCTGGATCGCAACCGCCGCCGAAATCGCCGCCCATCATGCCGGATCGGTGAATGCCGGCCGCTTTGCGGTTGACGGCACGGTGCCTGACGCCATCGGCAAGCGGAGGTTCGGGCAGGATCATGGGTGAGCACTGGGTGGTCCGGAAGCGCGAAGTGCGCAGTGCAGGCGGTCTTGTCGCCTGCCAGAACTGGCTGGCGGCGGAAAGCGGCGCTGCGGTCTTGTCACGCGGCGGCAATGCCATGGATGCGGCGGTGACGACGGCGCTGACCCTCAGTGTCGTCGAGCCATGGCTTTCGGGCGTGGGCGGCGGCGGCTTTCTGCTGCGCGCCGACGGGCGGGACGGGCAGGTGGATGCCCTCGATTTCAACGTGCGCTCATCGCGCAACATCGATCCCGCCGGCTATCCCGTCCTGCCCGGCCGTGACGGAGACTGGTTCGACTGGCCGCAGGTCCGCGAAGATCGCAACCTGATCGGCTACAGTTCCATCTGTGTCCCCGGTGCGATCGCCGGTCTTGTCGCAGCGCTCGAACGTTTCGGGACGATCAGCTTCGCCGACGCCCTGCAGCCGGCCATCGAACATGCCCGCAAGGGTCTGGCGCTGGACTGGTTCACCGTGCTCTGTCTTGCCATCGATGCCGAAGGCCTTGGCCGTTTTCCGGCATCGTCTGCACTCTTCCTGAAGGATGGCCGCGCGCCGCGCGTGCAGGAAATCGGCCCCGGCAGCACCATTCCCATGCCGCGCAAGGCGGCAATGCTGGAACGGCTGGCAAAAGCGGGCGGGCGCGATTTCTACGAAGGCGAAATTGCCGCCCTGATCGTCCGCGATCTTCAGGCAGGCGGCTCGCGCATCGACCTCTCCGAACTGCGCGACTACGAACCGCAATGGCATGCGCCGTTGCAGGCCGATTATCGTGGCCTGACGATCAACGCCATGCCCGGCCTTTCCGGCGGGCCAACATTAGTCGGCGCGCTGTCGGAACTCGATACATCGCTTCCCGTCGACGGTCCTCTCTCCGGCAAGACCGCGCTTGCCTTCGCCCGCGCCATGCGCCGCGCCTCCGAGCATCGGTTGCGGACGCTCGGCCATGGCAGCAATGGCGAAAGCTGCACCACGCATATCAGCGTTGTGGACCGGGACGGAACAATGGTCTCGCTGACCAACACGCTATTGTCACGCTTCGGCTCGAAAGTTGTGCTGCCTTCGACGGATATGCTGATGAACAACGGCATGATGTGGTTCGATCCGCGTCCCGGCCAACCGAATTCCATCGCACCCGGCGTGCGGCCGCTGGCCAATATGTGCCCGATCATCGCCACCGCCGACGGCCGTCCGAAACTGGCGCTTGGGGCCGCGGGCGGGCGGCAGATCATGCCGGCGGTGACGCAGATCCTCTCCTATGTCGCTGCCTTCGGCCTGTCGCTGGAAGACGCCCTGCATGCACCGCGGATCGATGCCAGCGGCGTGAAACTTCGGGTCAACGAGAAGGCAAGACCCGATGTGGCGTCGCGTCTGGGCGAGGAATTCCCGGTGGAGATCATCGCCGACACGCTCTATCCCGTCAGCTTTGCCATTGCCTCGGCGGTGATGCGCGACGGCAACGAGAATGTCGGAATGGCCCATCCGAACCATCCGCTGGCGGCGGTCGGGGCGGAACGCGCATGAGCGAACCGGTCCTCAGGGTAGGCGACCTCAAGGTCTCCATCGCCGGACAGCCGGTCGTCGATGGCGTCAGCTTCGATGTCGGTCAGGGTGAAATCCTGTCCGTTGTGGGCGAATCCGGCTGCGGCAAATCCATGACGGCCTTTTCCGTCATGGGGCTTTTGCCAAAGGTCGCCAGGGTCGATGCCGGCCGCATCCTTTTCGGCGACAAGAACCTGCTGACATTGCCGGAGGCCGGGCGCAGGCATTTGCGCGGTAACGATCTGGCAATGATCTTCCAGGAGCCTGTCGCCTCGCTAAACCCGCTGATGAAGATCGGGCGGCAGATCGAGGAAAGCCTCATCGTGCATCGTGGCCTTGAGGGCAAGACGGCCCGCCGGGCGGCAATTTCCATGCTCGAAGAGGTGGGCATCCCGGAAGCGGAAATCCGTTTCGGGCAATATCCTTTCGAGCTTTCGGGCGGCATGTGCCAGCGGGCGATGATCGCCATGGCGCTGATATGCGGGCCGAAACTGCTGATTGCCGACGAGCCGACCACGGCGCTCGACGTGACGATACAGGCGCAGATTCTCGACCTCATGAAACGGCTGCGCGACGAGACCGGAACGGCCATTCTTCTCATCACCCACGATATGGGCGTGGTGGCCGACATGGCGGACCGCGTCGCCGTCATGTATGCCGGCCGCGTGATCGAGGAAGCCCCGGTCGATGCGATTTTCGCGCGTCAGGAACATCCCTATACACGGCTTCTTCTCTCCACCATTCCGCGTCTGGACGGCCAGCCCAAAACGTTGCTACCGACAATCGAGGGACTGGTGCCGGATATCGGCCACTGGCCGGTCGGCTGCCGGTTCAGCCCGCGCTGTCCACTCGCAGACAAGCCCTGTCTGGAAACAATTCCGCCGCTTGCCGCCCGCCTTGATCAGGGCAATGCCGCCTGCTGGCACACGGACCGCGTCGGAGAGATGCTATGATGGAACCGCTCCTTTCGCTGTCCAACCTCAAGGTGCATTTTCCGATACGCGGCGGGCTGCTTGGCAGACCGACAGGTTTCGTGAAAGCCGTTGATGGCATCGATCTGGATATAGCCCATGGCGAAAGCGTGGCGCTTGTCGGGGAATCCGGCTGCGGCAAATCCACGCTTGGCAGCGCCATTCTGGGCATGACGAAGCCATCGGGCGGGAGCATCCTTTTCGAAGGCAAGCCGATCGTTCACGGACAGGCCGCCGCCATGCGCGCCCTGTCGCGGGATGTGCAGATCGTCTTTCAGGATCCGGTTTCCGCTCTCAATCCAAAACTGACGATCGGCGAAAGCATTGCCGAACCGCTTGCCATTCATGGGGTGGGCAACGCAGCGGAACGCAAGGAGCGTGTCGCCGAACTTCTTGGGCTCGTCGGCCTGCATGCGCAGCACGCCGGCCGCAAGCCGAATGCCTTTTCCGGCGGCCAGCGCCAGCGCATCGTGATCGCCAGGGCGCTCGCGCTCAATCCAAAACTGCTGATCCTCGATGAGCCGGTGTCGGCGCTCGACGTGTCGATCCGCTCGCAGATTCTCAATCTGCTTCTCGATCTCCAGAAGCGTTTCGGCCTGTCCTACCTGTTCATCAGCCACGATCTGTCCGTGGTCCGGCATTTCGCCGACAGGGTGGCGGTCATGTATCTCGGCCATCTCGTTGAGACTGGCCGGACAGGCGATGTGTTCGCCAACCCCGTCCATCCCTATACGGAAGCCCTGCTGTCGGCGGTGCCGCTTCCCGATCCGGTGGCGCAACGGCAACGCCGGCGGATCGTGTTGAAGGGTGATTTGCCCAGTCCCGCCGATCCGCCCAAGGGCTGCAAGTTCGTGACGCGCTGTCCCCTGGCGGCGGACATATGCCACGCGGCCCATCCGCCGCTGGTCTCCACCGGCGCGGGACGGGAAGCTGCCTGCCATATCCGCGCGGGGTCCTGAGAAGGAAGACAATTGATGACGAACACATTCGAACGGGAAAAGCGTCCTTGATGCCCCGGCCTGTCGCGGGCGTCTGGACTGGGCCACGGTCGGTATGACCCGGAGATGGTTGTCACCTTTTTAGACTGTCCTTCTCAGCACACCGTCAGCTTCACACCGTTGATGTCCAGGTTCCCCTTGAGTTCGTCGCCTGGCGTCTGATCCGTGACGACATGGCTGATGTCGCGCCAGGGAGCGTAACGCGAGGGGAAGAGCCGGTCATGCTTGGAGTGGTCGGCAACGACGACGGTGTGCGCGGTCCGCCCGACCATGGCGGTATAGACCGCGCCGCATTCGAGAAGGGCGTCGGAGGGGCCGTCCGGGCCAAGTCCACTCGCGCCAAGGATGGCAAAGTCGGCGTAGAAGGCGTTGAGGAAGGAGACCGTGTGCGCGCCGACCGTCGCGCCCTCGGCGGCGTGATAGTCGCCGGGCAACATGACGACTTTGATGGTCGGATTGATGGCGAGCACGGTTGCCACGCCAAAGGAATGGGTGAGGACCGTGATGTTTTTCATTTCCACGGCGATCCGCCGTGCGGTGTGAACCGTCGTCGAACCCGAGCCGATCATGAGGACCTGGGCGCCTTTCAGGAGTTGCACGGCCGCTTTGGCGATCCGCTCGCGCTCCAAGACGAACAGGGTGTGGCGCTCGGTGACCGGGGGTTCGGTGGAGAGCGAGCGCACCGCGCCGCCATAGGTCCGGTTGAGCAGGCCCTGTTCGGTCATCTCGTCGAGGTCGCGGCGGATGGTCTCGGTCGAGACGTTCAGCCGGCGGGCCAGTTCCGCCACGCGCAGGCTCGGCGCTCTGTTGAGTTCGGTCAGGATCCGCTCCTGGCGTGCGCTCTTCGGTTTTTTCATCGCTCCCCGCTCATGTGCAATGCGCCCGTTTTTCTGCCACCCATTCACTGCCGCCGGCCTGCACGGCGTCGTAGACGGCATTGCCGATCGCTGCGCCGATATCAGTGTGAAGCCCGGCATAGGTCTGGCGTCTGTCGGCGATGGGGCAGGCGACCGCGATGCAATCGGTGCCGGTCCCCGTGACGACCAGACCGTCCTTTATCCAGCCGAGATCCATTATGGCGGCAGTGCGGGCTTCCGTGGCGATCGAAAGGGCCTCGATCAGGCCGGCTTCGTCGAGCGGCTGGTCGATATGGACCACAAGATTGATCGTGCCCGCACGCCCGGTCGGAGGCGTGCATGTGCCCACACGGCCGGCATTGGCGAGGCCGACGGTCGCCAGGCAGAAGGCCGTCGCATCGCCGCTGTGGCGCACGGCCTGATGATGTTTCCTCACGTCACGCGATGTCATCAGTTGCACGGCATCGCCGTAGCCGGCCGCCGCCAGACGATCGCGAAGCAGGGCGATCGGATCGACGCCGACCGGCAGGTCCGCTTCGGACGCCTCCAGCCAGGCGACGGTCGCGGCGCGGGTAAAGCCTGGCCGCGTCAGGGACCAGCTCAACACGGCCTGTTCGGCAGCGAAGCGGACGGCAAGGGTCTTGTCGGCACAGAGGATTTCGGGCGCTTTCATTGGTCAAGTTGTGTCAGGAACGGCGAACCGGAACAAGTCTCAGGCGCTCGCCATCCCCGGTTGTCTCCTTCCTGCACGGGCTGCAGATCGTCGATCAGTTCGTCCTGATAATAGAAGGAATGTCGCACCGTCTCCCAGCTCATGCGGTTGTCCTCATGCTTCCGCCTGGTGGCGGCCGAATTTCAATGTTGGAAGTCTATCGTAAAAATGTGTTGTTTACATCAGTAAACTTCTTCGCCATTGTGCGTTGCAAAATGGAGGCGTGGTCGGCGTATCGACGCTCGCGCGCCTCCGGTGCCTGCTGTCGAATTTCGCCTAATATATTATAATTACTTCGTATTATTTTCCGAAAGTCGCCGGCGTGGAAGTGATCAGGTTTTGATCCCGCGTAGAAAACGGGTAAATTTGGCAGCCGAGCCCCTTGGTTGAGAGCAATGAAGTGAGCAAGAAATGTTGAAGTCACTGCAAGGAAAAACAGTTATCGTCACAGGTGGCAGCCGTGGAATCGGCAAGGGCATCGCGTTGCGCTTCGGGGAGGCGGGGCTGAACGTCCTGGTCGTTTCGCGCGGACAGGCGGACGCCGATGCGGTTGCCGCCGAGATCGGCCCCAATGCATCGGGCTTTGCCGCCGATGTCAGCACGGAAGAGGGCTGCAGGACGATGGTCGAGGCCGCTGTTGCCCGCTACGGCGGCGTCGATGTGTTGTGCGCCAATGCCGGTATTTTTCCGGCCGCCAAGCTCGGCGATATGACGGCGGCCGATTTCGATTACGTTATCTCGGCCAATCTGAGGAGTACATTCCTCAGCGTCTCGGCGGTGCTGCCGGCAATGACCAGGGCGGGCTCCGGGCGCATCATCATCACCTCGTCGATCACCGGACCGATCACCGGTTATCCGGGCTGGTCGCATTATGGGGCAAGCAAGGCCGGCCAGCTCGGCTTCATGCGCACTGCCGCGATCGAGTTTGCGCCGAAGAGGATCACCGTCAATGCGGTCATGCCCGGCAATATCATGACGGAAGGCCTTGAGGGGAACGGGCCGGACTATATCGCCTCCATGGAGGCCTCGGTGCCGCTGCGCCGTCTCGGAACGCCGGCCGATATCGCCAATGCCGCCCTGTTTTTCGCCTCGGAGGAGGCTGCCTATATCACCGGCCAGACGATCGTCGTCGATGGCGGCCAGATTCTGCCGGAATCACTGGGTGCGCTGGAAGCCATGGGCTGAAAACAGAAAAGCCGGGCAGGATCGTCGCGCCCGGCTTTTTCCGATGTGCTCAGGCGCCCCGGCGCGCCTTGAGAATGGTGTCGAGCGTGCCGGTGAAGAAGTCCGCATCGTCGCTGGAGAAGCAGAGCGGTGGCCGGATCTTCAGGGTTGCGCCGTATTTTCCCGCCGCGCCGATCAGGATGCCATTCTGTTTGAGCTGGTTGATCGCATGGCTGGCGAGCGCCGCGTCCGGCTCAGCCGTTTCCGGGGCGATGAAATCGAGGCCGATGAACAGGCCGGCACCACGCACGTCGCCGATCTCGGGATGGGCCGCCTGCAAGGCCTGGAGAGACCGCTTGAAATGGCTGCCGACCGTGCCGGACCGCTCGATCAGTCCCTCGTCCTCGATCACCTGCAAAACGGCATGGCCGGCCGCCGCGGCAACAGGATTGCCGCCGAACGTATTGAAATAGCCGGTCTCCTCGCAGAACCGTTTCAGGAGTTCCGGCCGGGTGACGACGCCACCCATCGGAAAACCGTTGCCCATGGGTTTGCCCATGGTGACGATGTCTGGCGTCACGCCGTGGCGCTCGAAGCCCCACAAGCCCCCTCCTGTGCGGCCGAAGCCGGGCTGGACCTCGTCGGCGATCACAAGTCCGCCGGCGCGATGCACGACATCGGTGGCTGCCTTCAGGAAACCGGCCGGATCGGCATAGATGCCGTCGCTGGAGAAGATCGTGTCGATGATCAACGCTGCAAGACCGATACCGCGCGACTTCAGCTCTGCAATCGCCTGCTCGATGGAGGCTGCGAAGTTCGCCTCCACGCTCATGCCGTCGCGGGCGGCGGGCGCGGCGATGGTGCAGACGAAAGGGGCGGGCTTGCGCTTGCGCAGCGAGGAAGGCGAAATCTCCGTCACAAGGGCGGTGTTGCCGTGATAGGCGGCTTCGGTGACGATGAAACCTTCGGCGCCGGTGGCGATGCGGGCGATCCGCATGGCGAGATCATTGCTCTCGCTGCCGGTGCAGGTCAAAACGACATTGCTCAAGTCTTCCGGAAATTTGGAGAGCAATTTTTCCGTATAGGCTTCGACGACGCGGTTCAGATAACGCGTGTGGATGTTGAGTTCGCCGGCCTGGCGGGCGATCGCCTCGACCACGCGCGGATGGCAATGGCCGACCGACGGTACGTTGTTGTAGACGTCGAGATACTTGCGCCCGCTGACATCATACATATAGGCGCCCTTGGCGGAGGCCATATCGATCGGTTGCTCGTAGAAAAGCACGGACGAGGCGCCGAGGCTGGCCTGGCGTTTGGCGACGCGCTCAGCCAGTTCGGGCGGGAAGCCCTCGGTGCGGGTCGCATCGAACCGGTTGAGGTCGAGAATTTCCTTGGTGGCGACGCTCATAGAATTCTCCTCAACTGTGTTCGGCCAGATAGCGCGCGGCGAGCGCCACGGTTCCGTCGGTATAGGCGGTGCCCATGGACTGGGCCGTCGGCGTCTCGACATGCGAGGCGATCCAGGCGGTGAGCTGCATGCGGCGCAGCATGATGAGCATTGGCAGCGCCGCCTCGTGTTCGGCATCGAGCGGAGCGATGCGCCGGTAGCCTTCGAGCCAGGCGGCCATGAGATCGGGAATGAACGGCTCGTGTTCCATAAAGCTGATCGCGGCGGCGAAGTCATAGGCGAACCAGGACAGGCCGCAATCGTCGAAATCGATAACGCCAAGCCGGTTGTCCTCGACCAGCAGGTTGGCAGTGCGCATATCGCAGTGAACGAGGCCGAAGCGATCGGCGCCGTAGCCATAGGCTGCGGTCTGGGTTTCGAGCAGTGCATGTGTCCGCTCAAGGATTTCCTTGCCCTGGGGCGTCAATCCCAGCGCGGCGCGCCAATCGCCCCAATAGGCGCCGTCGCCGAGAATTCTGTCGAAGTTCCAGGTCTTGCGGATGAAGCCTTCCGGACGGTTCCAGTCGCGGCTGTGGCCATGCAGACGGGCGTTGATTTCGCCGAGCATGCCATACCATTTCGCCAGATCGGATTCAGCGTCCGGCTCCCGGCCGGGCATGTATTCGAAGGCGACGGCATGACGGACCGTTTCGCCGTCGGAGAACCTTTGCAGCAAGCTGCCATCCCGGGATGCGATCGGCTGGGGTGTCGCGACGATTCCATCCCGTCGCAAGGCTTCGATCCAGGCAAGCTCGGACAGGATTTCGGATTCCGAATGATAGTCAGGCCGGTGGACCCGCACGATGAGGTTCCGCCCCGGCGTCTTATCCTGGACACGAAAGGTCGCGTTTTCCGAGATGGTCAGAAGCGTGACGTCGGCATTCAGTGAAATGTTCCAGATTGGCATCAGGTTCTTGACGCCGTTTGTGAGTCTGGAGAGAAATTCTGCGTCGTACAACACTTTATCATTCCAATTGGTCAGAGTTTTGGAATTCCAACATTAAAAATGTGGCGATTGCAACATAAATCGCATGTGTCGGTGAGTGTTCCACTCCGTCTGCGCACAGGGGCAGCGGGGGCACGTGGTTACGTTCAGCTGGAGTAGTCGGCTTGAGCCCGTCTGTGCGGATTCTGGGCAGGAGATGCTGTGCTTCATGTTGATGATAGGCGTGGCCCGTTCTTCGACAGGCACAAATATCAAAAAGGGACGTGCAGCGTGAGATATGACGCGGGTTTGGGCGTTTTTCTGAAAGGAGCCACAGAACCCCTGCGTCAGGTGCATAGGTGGCGTGAGGGATTATCCGTAGTTTAAACCGATTGAAACGCCTATATTCCAATCA
>NZ_LGLV01000005.1 GCF_001687365.1 Pararhizobium polonicum | reverse complement strand
GCTTAACGTGGAGCGCCAGCCCTGCCTCGCCGCAAACGTCTTGCGGTGTATCCGTGACAGAACGTTGCCATCATGACACAGGATGGAAACGCGGGGATCAGCGGGGATGATTTTTTGGGGGAGAAACATGACAACGCCTCTGCCGCGGCACAGATCGATCGGCCCTCTCCGGCTCGATAGCCCGGAGACTAACGAGCGCTTTCTATCGCAACCAGGATGACTGCGGTTGCAGAGAGCGCCTCATAGGAATGCGGGCCATCCGCCGGATAGCGATAATAGTCCCCGGGACTGATCTCCTCGGTCGCGCTTGCCGGCCCCAAGCGAACCGATCCGCTGATGACGACGACATGCTCGACGGTCCCCCTGGAATGGGGTTCCGCATCGCGTACCGATCCCCGCCGGAGGACAATACGATAAAGATCGCGCCGGCAGCCGGGAGGGCATTTGCTGAGAAGGACGGTGGAAAAGTCGGAGCTGTCGGAATTGAGCTTCACCCCCTCGTCAGCCCTGATCAACTGGCTATGAGACGACGCGCCTTCGAACAGAAAACTGAATGGAATTTCGAGTGCCGAAGCCAGCGCCCATAGGGTAAAGCTTTCGTCCGCAAAACTGGCCGGGGTGGCGCTGGGGGTGGCTGGCGCCGCGATCATGATCGGCCCGGGCCTGCTCTCCAACCTCGGCGGCCCTGCATGGGCCAAATTCGCGGTCATCGGAGCAGCCATCTCCTACGCTTTTGCCGTTGTATACGCGAAGCGATTCAAAGACATCAGCCCAACGGTTGTCGCCACCGGCCAACTGACCGGCGCAACGGTTCTCATGCTGCCGATCGTCCTTGCTCTCTACAATCCTGCGAATATTGTCACAGCCAGCGTCCCTGTCTGGATGGCCGTTCTTGCCCTTGCCGTCTTCACCACGGCTTTCGCTTTCATCTTGTATTTCAATCTGATCGCCTCGGCCGGCGCAACGAACGCATCGCTCGTCACATTGCTGGTCCCGGTCAGCGCCAGTCTGATCATCATCGACGGAAGGCTTTTCCTCCGCCGGTTTTCAAAAGCCCCCTGAGTTTTGCGGCAGGCTCCATCCGAAACGAATTGTCTGAACCGATATAATCCTCAACAGCTTCCGGCAGAAGCAGCATTTGGAAGCGATCAATTCCTGATGAATGTACCTTGGAAAATCCCATCACGGGCGTTCAATCCATGGACACCAACGGATATCCAAGCCTCGATTCCCTGGAAATACACCGAGAATACGTGTTGGTTTTTCACTGGCGACCGGCAGGCATCTCATGTAACCCGGAGTCTCGATTCAATGAGGATATGCCATGCGTGTGGGATTTGTTGAGTGGCCGGAAAACCTGATTGCCGACAGCGAACAGTGGGTTCAATTGGCCGACGATCTCTCCAAGGTCAAACTCGACATACTGGTCACGAATGAGCTGCCTTTCGGTCCCTGGATTGCATCGGTTCCGGATTTTGACCCTGAAGCGGCAGAGTTCAGTCTTGCGTGCCATCGGGCGGGGCTGGAGGCGCTCAAAGGGCTCAATATTCCGGCAATCATCTCTTCCCGGCCCGTTTGGGAGGGACAGCGGCTTGCAAATGAGGCTTTCAGCCTGGAAGGCGGAAGAGTCAAACATCTCCACACAAAACAGTATTTTCCCGCCGAGCCGGGCTGGCATGAGTCGAACTGGTACGCGACCCAATCGCGTGACTTCGAGCCGGCCGTGGTTGCCGGTGTATCCGTCGGGGTTCTGCTGTGCACGGAAGTGATGTTCAACGAACATGCACGCCATTACCGCAAACAAGGCGCCGAATTGATCGTTGTCCCCAGAGCCACGGGAATCCCAGTGCATGATTTCCTGACCGCCGGTGCGATGGCGGCGATTGTTTCGGGCTGCTATGTCGTCAGTCCCAACCGCGTGGGAGAAGGACCAAACGGGCCGACGTTTGGAGGGAAAGGGTTCGCGTGCGGACCCAATGGAGAATTGATCGGCATGACGTCTCCGGAAAACCCGCTTGTCGTGATCGATCTTGATATTGCTTCTGTCAAAGAGCATCAGAAAGGCTATCCCTGCTACGTCACGGAACGCATCTGATCATCAGCGGTTTCGATAGAGCTTCGGACGCTCCACGGGCGATTTTTGCGGCGGATTTTTCGCCTGCCCCATAGCCGACACATACATGCCCTCGCGGCACGGACCTATCCGGCATAAGCGACCCAGCCCTTGATGCTCAACCCTGCATAAAACAGGCTGGCATCGGAAAATCCTGCATCGGCGAGCATGGCCATCTCTTCCTCCGGCGACAGGATCGTAAGCCGGCTACCGATCGCCTGACGGGCGCTTTCCGCATGGGCAGGGTCCGTTCCATTCGAGAGGCCGTAGGCGACATGGCGGGCGATCCATATCGACCGCTCGGGCTCCGTCTGCGGGAAGCTGAGATGGACCAGGATGAGGGGCGCACCGGCCTTCAGGCGGCGCCGGATCTGCTTCAGGGTTTCGAGGCGGTGGTCATAAGGGATGAAATGGAAGGTCAGAATGGCCGTGGCCGCATCGAAAGGCCCTTCCGGGGCATCGCCGATATAACCCTCGTGGAACCGCATGCGCGCGGCGTGCGCACCCGCCACCTGTTTGGCCAGCCGAAGCATATCGGCCGATGGATCGACGCCATCGAACGACCATCCCGGATGCGCCTCTGCAAGCGCCTTGAGTTCCTGTCCGCCCCCTGCCCCCAGGATCAGCACCCGGCCATCCGGCGGGGTGCGCTCCGCCAGCAACAGCGACACCATGCGGTGAAGGCTGGCATATCCCGGAACCTGCCGTGGCGGCCCCTCCGCGTAAGAACCGGCGGCATCTGCGTCAAAGGCGGGTGGTTTCATGCGGCATGTCCTGCAAACGATGATTTCGACTCATGTAACATATAAAGTTACATGAGTCCAATATCAAGGCAGGCAGGCCTATCGCGCTGCTTCGACCGGCGAGGCGTCGGCCCGCACTGCCAGTTCCGCCAGAATGAGCGAACTGATGCCCGCGACACAGAAGCCCGCCGCCAAATTCATGGCCGTACCGTCATAGAAACTGCCGATTGCGATCGCAAACAGGGTGGCAACGAGGCTCGATCCCGACGCGATCAGCGATGCGCCCAGCCCCGCCACCTGGCCGAGAGAGCGCATCGCCATGGCATTGAGATTGCCGAACAGCACGCCGATGGCAAAGAAGGCCGAGAACATGAACACCATCAGAGCGGCAAGAGGCAGGCGGCCGCCCCAGAAGATGGAGGCGAGCAGCATCAGAAAACCGACCGATGCCAATCCGATGAAGCCGGCCCGTGCCATGGCATCCATCCCGAACCGCTGCACCAGCTTTGCATTGAGAAAGGAGGCAAGCCCTATCCCTGTGGCCAGGACGGCGAAATAGAAGGGGAAGGTTTCCCTGATCCCATAGGCGTCAAAGAACAGATCGGCGGCCGTGCTGAGATAGAGGAGCTGCGCGCCGAAGACGATCCCGGTCGCGATGATCAGCAATGTCACACGGCGTTTCGACAGGATGCGCCGGCCGTTCTGGAGCAGCAGTTTCGGCCGGAAGGAGATGCGTTTATCGGCCGGCAATGTTTCCGGTTGCCGCAGCATCAGCCAAAGGCCCAGCAGCACCGCCAGGACAAGATAGATGCCGAAGACGCTGCGCCAGCCGGCAACGGAAATCACGCCCTGCGCCAGGGCCGGAGCCAGCATCGGCACGAGAATGAAGAGCGTGAACATGAAGGACATGACACGCGCCATCGCATCACCCTCGAACTGGTCGCGAATCATGGCGCGCGTCGCGATCTTCGGACCGGAGACGCCGACGCCCTGAAGGAACCGGCCAAGGATGACCATTTCGAGCGATCCAGCCAGCATGGCAATGACGGTCCCTATCGCATAGACGCCAAGGCCGAGGACCAGCGCTTTCTTGCGCCCCATCGCATCGGACAACGGCCCGAGGAGCAGTTCGCCGAACGCCATGCCGAAAATGAACAGCGATATGATGTGCTGCGTGGAGAGCGGCGGTGCTGCGCCGACCTCCTCCCCGATCTGGCGCAATCCCGGCAGGAGCGCGTCGATGCTGACGGAGGTCAGCGAGGTCAGAAGGGCATAGAGGGCAATGCGTTCGCGAAAACTGATGGAAGATGTCATGGACTATGTGCACCGAAAAGGATTGGCCTCGACCTCTACCAGTTTTCCCGCAACGGTCTCGTCATTTTGACACGCAACTGCCAAAATTCGCGACAGGCGTCTCCATCATAAAAATCGCCCGCAAAAGCCTGGCTTCTGCGGGCGATTTCTTTTGTGATGATCAATGGTCGGCAGACAGGACGGGACCGGATGGCACCGGCCCTCCCATTCTTCAGACCAGCCGGCTCTGCTCGAGCGCCGCTTCGATGAAGCTGGCGAACAGCGGATGCGGGTCGAGCGGGCGGCTTTTCAGTTCGGGGTGATACTGGACGCCGATGAACCACGGGTGATCCGGGTATTCGACCGTTTCCGGCAGGACGCCATCCGGCGACATGCCGGAGAAATCCAGGCCGCAGGCTTCCAGGCGGTCCTTGTAGTCGACATTCACCTCGTAGCGATGGCGATGGCGCTCGGAAATCTCCGTCGAGCCGTAGATGTCGGCGATCTTGGTGCCCTTCTTGAGGCTTGCCTTGTAGGCGCCGAGACGCATGGTGCCGCCGAGGTCGCCGGAGGCTGCCCGTTTTTCCAGCGCATTGCCCTTGACCCATTCGGTCATCAGGCCGACGACCGGTTCCTCGGTCTTGCCGAATTCGGTGGACGACGCCTTCTCGATGCCGGCCAGATTGCGGGCCGCTTCGACCACCGCCATCTGCATGCCGAAGCAGATGCCGAAATAGGGCACCTTGCGCTCGCGGGCAAACCGGACCGCCTGAATCTTGCCTTCCGATCCGCGCTCGCCAAAGCCGCCGGGAACGAGAATGCCGTGGACCTTCTCAAGATAGGGTGCCGGATCTTCCTGTTCGAAGACTTCCGATTCGATCCACTCGAGCTTGACCTTGATGCGGTTGGCGATGCCGCCGTGGTACAGCGCCTCGATCAGCGACTTGTAGGCATCCTTGAGGCCGGTATACTTGCCGACGATGGCGATGGTCACCTCGCCTTCCGGCGTGCGGATGCGGTTGGCGACTTCTTCCCAGTTGCCGATGCGCGGCTTCGGGGCCGGCTCGATGCCGAAGGCGGCCAGAACCTCGTTGTCGAGGCCTTCCTTGTGATAGGCGATCGGCACGTCATAGATCGAGGCTACATCCAGCGCCTGGATGACGGCGGACGGACGGACGTTGCAGAACAGCGACAGCTTGCGGCGTTCGGCTTCCGGGATTTCCCGATCGGCGCGCACCAGCAGAATATCGGGGTGAATGCCGAGCGCCTGCAGTTCCTTGACCGAATGCTGGGTCGGCTTGGTCTTCAGTTCGCCGGCAGCTGCGATGTAAGGCATCAGCGTCAGGTGAAGATAAACAGCGGTGCCGCGCGGCAGATCGTTCTTCAGCTGGCGGATCGCCTCCATGAACGGCATGGCCTCGATATCGCCGACGGTGCCGCCGATCTCGCAGATGACGAAGTCGTAGTCGTCATTGCCTTCGGTGACGAAATTCTTGATCTCGTTGGTGACGTGCGGAATGACCTGAACGGTGGCGCCGAGATAATCGCCGCGGCGTTCCTTGTCGATGATGTTCTTGTAGATGCGGCCGGTGGTGATGTTGTCGGTCTTGGTCGCCGAGCGGCCGGTAAAGCGCTCGTAGTGGCCGAGATCGAGGTCCGTCTCCGCGCCGTCGTCGGTCACGAACACTTCGCCGTGCTGCGTCGGGCTCATGGTGCCCGGATCGACGTTCAGATAGGGGTCGAGTTTGCGAAGCCGCACCCGGTAGCCCCGGGCCTGCAGCAATGCTCCGAGAGCAGCCGCGGCGATCCCTTTTCCAAGGGAAGAAACCACGCCGCCAGTGATGAATACATATCGCGCCATGGGCTTCACCGGATACCGTTTCAAAAATGATTCCGCCACCGAAAAATTCATCTTCCAGAATTTTTTCGTTCAAAAGGTTCAGGCAGCCGGAATTCAAACAAAAGAAAACCGGCGGAAGACTGGCTTCCGCCGGCGATTATATCTGTACGTGACCTTACTGGCCGCTTGGAACGTCCGAGCCGGATGTGGCCGGCTTCGTCTCGGTCGTGGCCGGCGTCTGTGTCGCAGGGGTCTCGGTCTGCGTGGCAGGCGTCTGGGTGGCCGGAGCCGTTGCCGGCGTCTGTGTGTTGGCGCCGGACTGCGCCGGTGTCTGGGCAGGCGTTTCGCCAGCAGGCGGCGTCGTGCCGCCGCCGAGCGAATCAAGCACACCCTTGCCGTTGTTGGTCGTGCCGGGGATGCGGTCGAGAACGTCGGTCGCACTCGGCTGGTAGCGGGCCAGAATGCCCATGCCAAGCGCCAGAACGAAGAACAGGGCCGCAAGGATCGCCGTGGTGCGGGTCAGTGCATTGGCCGTGCCGCGCGCGGACATGAAGCCCGAACCGCCGCCAATGCCGAGGCCGCCGCCTTCGGAGCGCTGAATGAGCACGACGCCGATCAGCGCCAGCACAACCATGAGATAGATGACAAGCAATACGGTCTGCATTTTGTCCAGTCCTGCCTTAGACCACGCTTCGTCCGGCTTGTCAGAAAGCCAAGATCAGACACGCGATCGAGTGATCGTCCGGCATGGGAGACGCAGCGAAATTGCCAAGGCACGTTTCAGCGTCCGCTCCACGCGGCAAAGATTAGTGTTGCGGCTGCATATACCAAGCCACCGCGCATTAAAAGCCCCTACAGCGCCGCGCGTCGAACATGACACGCAAAAGGCGCTGTAGAACTTTGAAGATGCTGCATAAATTATGCAGCGGCCGCCGGTCGGCGAACCTAAGCCGTCAATTCTTCATACGCCCGGTAGATGGCGAGGAAGTCGTCGGCTTTCAAGCTTGCGCCGCCAATCAGTGCGCCATCGACATTGGCAACGCCCATCAGCTCCTTCGCATTGCCCGGCTTGACCGAGCCGCCATAGAGAATGCGCATCTTGGCGCCGGCTGCGCCGAAGCGCTCAATCAACTCCTTGCGCTGGAAGGCATGGGCCTCCTCGACATCGGCCGCCGTCGGCGTCAGGCCGGTACCGATCGCCCAGACAGGCTCATAGGCGATGACGGTGTTTTCAGCGGTAGCGCTGTCGGGAACCGAGCCGGCCAGCTGACGCTTCAGCACGTCCAGCGTCTGGCCTGCCTTGCGCTCATCGCCGGTCTCGCCGATGCAGATGATGGCGACCAGATCGGCCGCAAACGCGGCTTCAGCCTTTGCGCGCACCAGAGCGTCGGTTTCGGCATGGTCGGTGCGGCGCTCGGAATGGCCGACGATGACGTGGGTGCCGAAACAATCCGCGATCATTTCAGCCGAGACGTCGCCGGTATGGGCACCGGAGACCTTTTCGTGGCAGTCCTGCGCGCCGATCAGAAGCGGGCTGTCGTCGCAAAGCGCGGTTGCCACGTAAAGCAGCGTCGCTGGTGGGCAGATCAGCGTTTCGACCTTGTCCGACAGGCTCGTCTTGACACCCTCAGCCATTGCCTTGATCTGATCGAGCGAAGCCCGCAGACCGTTCATTTTCCAGTTTCCAGCAACAAGCGGCCTGACTTCGGGCGTCATATCGTCTCCTCAAGGGTGTTGTCCTTTTCCCAGGCTAGGCCCTAGCAAATAAGCCGGGCAAAGAAAAGCGCGTCCGGCAGCAGCCATCGCGAAACCGTGAGGGACTAAATGCTGGTTCAGGCGCGTCCAAGCGAGAATGACTTATCCGAACCGACCGGGGAGACCTTCATGCTGCGCAACAGGCGGGACGCTTTTGGATGGGGCACGATCGCCCTGCATTGGACCATTGCTCTTCTCATCATCGGACTGATCGTACTCGGCTATGTGATGACCCGGCCGAATATCGATCCGGCGCTGCAATTCGACCTCTACCAATGGCACAAGTCGTTCGGCTTCACGGCGCTGGCTCTTTCCGTCATCCGGGTCATCTGGTGGCTGGCGAACAAACATCCGGCGCCGGTTGCCGGTCTCTCCACGCTGGAGAAACGCGCAAGCGCCATCACTCATCGGCTGCTCATCGGCTTGACCATCGCCGTGCCGTTGGCCGGCTGGGCGCTGGCGTCGACCTCGACGCTGGGCATCCCGACCTTGTTCTTCAATCGTTTTGTCATTCCGCATCTGCCGATGGAAAAATCGGCTGGTGCCGAGGCGTTCTGGACAAACGCGCATGCAATCCTCGCCTATGGGCTGGCGGGTCTCGTCCTGCTGCATGCGGCAGCAGCCCTCTTCCATCACGTCCTGCGGCGAGACATGGTCCTCGCACGGATGCTGCGAAGCGAGCGGCGTCAGAGATAGGAATATTCCGGCAGCATTCTGCGTCACACGACAACAGGACCCAAGCAACCGGAAAGAAAGCCCATGCCCCTACGTTTCCCCTTCGTGTTCGCCGCCGCCGCGATACTGGCCGGTTTTTCGATCCAGCCGGCCATAGCGCTGGCAAAGGCACCGAGCCTCGACGATGCGGCGGGCCGCTATGACATCGACGGATCCTCGCAGATCAATTTCTCGGTCGGCCAGGTCGGCGGCGGCGGCATTTCCGGGAAGTTCGGCAAATTTTCCGGCACGTTCCAGCTGGATGGACAGGATATCGGCCGCTCCGTCGTCGAATTCGCGCTGTTCCCCGAAACGGTGCAGACGGGCGAGCCCCGCATCGAGAACTTCCTGCGCTCCAGCGCCGTCTTCGATACCGCGAACCACCCAAAGATCACCTTCCGCTCGACCAAGATCACCCAGACGGGCGACGACACGGCCGAGATCGAGGGCAACCTGACGGCAAAGGGCACCACCAGAACCGAACATTTCGAGGCCAAGCTGACGAAATGGAACCGGCGCGTCATCAGCTTTCACATCCAGGGCGGTGTCTACCGCACCCGCTACGACATGTCGGTCGGAATCCCGATCTATTCCAACATCGTGCAATTCGACATGACGGTGAACGGACAAAAGCATTAGGACAACGGGACGGCGCAAAGGCAGTCGACAGCCCTATCGTGCCGCCAGCCGCAATGCTGTTCCTGCGGGAACACGCCTGCATCCCCATCCACGACCATAATGCGCTGAAAGAAAAAGCTTTGCCCGCCCGGGAATTGACCGCGTATCCATGCGCTCCTAATCTTTGCGGGCATTGCATATTTTTCACTTCATTCATGGCCTGGGAGATCCGGGGCGAACAGATGCAGTATCATTTTCTCATATCCCTGATTTTATCTCTCAACACCCTTCCGATCGCCGCGCGCGCGCAGGAAGTCTTGACCACGGCAACGCCCGGTTTGCTGGTCCGCTCGCTCGATCCGGCGATCGTGCAGAAGGAAAAGACGCGCGGCCTGAAAATCATTGGCGCCAAGGACCTGGAGACGATCAACGCTTATGGCGACAAACTCGCTGCCACGGTCAATCTCGCCGTCAACTTTCACTTCGGTTCGGCCGAACTGACGCCGCAGGCACAGCGCCTGCTCGACAGCGTCGGCACAGCGCTGCAATCAAACGACCTTGCCCCCTACCGTTTCCTGATCGGCGGCCATACGGACGCTGCTGGCACCGACAGCGACAATCTCGAGCTCAGCCGGGCGCGGGCCGCCTCGACGACGCAGTATCTGCTGACCCATTACAAGATCGACCCGCGACGGCTGGTCTTGCGCGCTTTCGGCGAAACCGCCCTGCTCTTCCCGAATGATCCCGAGGATGGCCGCAACCGCCGGGTCGAAATCTCCACGCTGAAATAGCACCATCCGGACGGGCCGAATCAAAAGGGGCACGGCGTTTGCGACGCCATACCCCTTGTTTCGCAGATGCTTTTTCGCAGACGATTGTCAGCCGATCTGGCTGCCGACAAAATCCTTGACGATGCGGATGATGCCACGGCCGAGAAGCGCATCCAGCGCATCGACGAACTGGTCGACATGCTGGCGTTCGCAGATCAGCGGCGGTTCGAGGCGGATGACGTTGCGATTGTATTCCGTGAAGGCAACTAGCGTATCGTAGTCGCGCAGCAACAACGCGCCGATGAAACCGGACAGCGAGCCCTTCAGCTTGTCGTCGAGAACAGAGACGACCGGGCGAAGCACCATCGGCAGGGTCTGGCTGAAATCCTGGAATTCCAGACCGACCATCAGGCCCTGGCCGCGAACATCCTTGATGATCTTCGGATATTTCGCCTTCAGCGCATTCAGCCGTTCGAGCAGGTATTCGCCCTGCACGGCGGCGTTTTCGATCAGGTCCTCGTCATACATGATGTTGAGACCCTCGATCGCGGTGATGCAGGCCTCGCCGATGCCGCCGAAGGTGGCATGCGCGTGGATCATCGCCGTGTTCTTGGTGCCATAGGCCTTCATGTAGACGTCGCGCCGGGCGATCATCGCCGCCATGGCCGACTTGCCGCCGCCGAGCGACTTGGCGAGTGCCGTCACATCCGGAACGACGCCGGCATGTTCGAAGGCGAAGAAGCGGCCGGACCGGCCCATGCCGCACTGAACCTCGTCGGCAACCCAGATGACGCCGTGCTTGTCGCAGAGCGCACGAACCTCGCGCCAGAACTCCGGCGATGCCTGGACGATGCCGCCGCCGCCCTGGATGGTCTCGAGAACCAGCACGCCGATCGTCGGATCGCGCTCGAAGGCGTTGCGGATGGCATCGATATCGCCGAACGGCACCTTGACGTTGTTGTCGAGCAGCTTGAATTCGCCGCGATAGAGCGGGCCGTCGGTGATCGACAGGACACCCTTGGTCTTTCCGTGGAAGGAATTCTCGGCATAGACGATGCGCGGGCGCTTCGGACCGGCGGCGCGTTCGGCAACTTTCAGGGCCGCTTCCATGGCCTCCGAACCGGAGGAGCCGAGGAACACCATGTCGAGATCGCCGGGGGCAATCGTCGCAAGATTCTTGGCCAGCGCTGCCGCATATTGCGACAGAAAAGCGATGGCGATCTCGTGGCGGTTCTCGTCCTGGAATTTTTTACGCGCCGACAGGATGCGGGGATGGTTATGGCCGAAGGCGAGCGAGCCGAAGCCGCCGAAGAAATCGAGGATCTTGCGGCCGTTCTGGTCGGTGTAATACATGCCCTCGGCGCTTTCGACCTTCACCTTGTTGAAGCCGAGCAGCTTCATGAAGTGAAGCTGGCCGGGGTTGAGGTGATCCTTGAACAGCGTCGTCATGTCGGCAAGGCTCATGGCCTTGGCCTGTTCTACGGTAATCAGGTCAGGCTTGGCGATGCCGCCGGCAAGGGCGGGTGCGTCAATGGCGACGCGAGCTGGCTGATCGAGCATTGTCGTTGTCCCCTGGTTCATTCGGCCGGTACGGCGGATGTGTGTGCATAGACCTTG
The DNA here is from genome assembly GCF_001687365.1 of Pararhizobium polonicum. Taxonomy (GTDB): domain Bacteria; phylum Pseudomonadota; class Alphaproteobacteria; order Rhizobiales; family Rhizobiaceae; genus Pararhizobium; species Pararhizobium polonicum. Next base: position 587,117 of record NZ_LGLV01000005.1, on the reverse strand, counting down.
CCGGCCTTCTTGGCGCGGTACTCGTCATAGGCCGCGATCAGCATGGCGCCGTCATTGTACTCAGCCTTCCAGCCGAGCTCGCTCTTCAGCTTGCCGGTTTCGCGGATACACATCTCGTCGGCGATCAGGTACTGTTCCGGATCCATGATCGGCATGTTGATGAAGTCGAAGGCCGCCAGCGTCGCCTTGACCGCAAAGGCCGGCGTCGGCAGCAGGAACGACTTGGAGCCGGCATGGACGATCAGGTCGCCGAGCAGCTTCTTCACCGAGGGCGGATTGTCGGAGCCGAGATTGTAGGCTTCGTTCGGCACGCCGCCCTTCCAGGCGAGACGGGCAGCCTCGGCGCAATCGAACACCGAGATGAACTGGTACGGGTTCTTGCCCGAACCGATCATCGGTACCGGCAGGTTGGCGTCGATCAGCTTGAACAGCTTTTCCAGAATGCCGAGACGGCCGGGCCCGATGATCAGGCGTGGGCGGAAGATCGAGATGTTCATGCCCTGCTTGCGCCATTCGGCGGCGAGCTGCTCGGTCGCCCATTTCGACTTGCCATATTCGCCGAGCGGCTTGGCCGGATGCGCCTCGGTCTGCGGCGACATGACCGTGTGGCCGTAGATCATGTCGGTGGTGAACTGCACCAGCCGGTTGGCGCCGGACTTTGCCGTCGCCTTCATGATGTTCTCGGCGCCGTAATAATTCACCGGCCAGAAGAACTCCCAGCGCTTGGCGCGCACCTGCAGCGGCGACAGCATCTTGGCCGCCATGTTGTAGACCATGTCGTCCGGGCCGATCTCGACCTTCATCACGTCGTCCGGATTGGTCACGTCGCAATGGACGAAACGGGCACGGGCATAGTGCGGCAGGTCGGATTTGGCGATGTCGGCGACAAGGACCTCCTCGCCATCATTGACGAGACGTTCTGCCAGATGACGGCCGACGAAACCGTCGCCGCCGAAAATGATATGTTTCATGATGCGCTCCCGATTTTTGCTGTTTTTGCGCCCGAGGCTTCAATCGAAGGCTGGTCGTCATGTGAAGACATGCCGGATTGGGCGATGAGAATGGTGCCGACGCAGATGAAGCCGATGCCGGCGATGCGCCAGGCATTCAGATCCTCTTTGAAGACGAAATAGGCAAAGACGGCCACAGCCACATAGGCGAGGCTGAGGAATGGATAGGCAAAGGAGAGTTCCACCTTCGACAGGACGTAGAGATGCGAAACCATCGAAATGACGAAGGTCGCAAGTCCGGCGAAGACCCAGGGGTTGAAAACCACCTGGAAGATGCGGGCAATGACAGTATCAGCCGTGAAGCTCAACGGTCCGAGCGACAGCATGCCCTGTTTCAGCATGACCTGTGCCGCCGCGTTGGTCAGTACGGTGAAGAGAATGAATAGAATATACTTCATGTCGATGTTCCCTGTTCCCATCCAGACACCTACACGCAAGAGCGGTATATTTCGTGAAATTCCCGTGTTTATTTAATTCAATTTGTAACGAGTCTCATTTCGGCAAAGCCAGGGCGGTTCTCTTCCAGAAGTTGGAAACCATCGCCGGATCGCGCAGTTCTTCCAGTTTCCGCCACTGCGGGAACGAAGAAGCAAAGGTTTGCGGGCTCATCCGGGCATCCTTGTAGGGATTGATGGCGCCGCCGGCCTCGATCACCATCGCATCGAGCACATTCAGAAGTTTAAGGGTCCGTTCACCCTGATTGGCGAAATCCAGCGTCAGCGTGAAGCCGGGCCGCGGGAAGGACAAAAGCCCGGCCGATTTCTGCCCGCCGAACTTCTTCAGCACGGTGAGAAAGGACGCATGGCCTGCCTTGCGGGCCGTCTCCAGCAGCCGTGCCGTCAGCTCAGGCGCGGTATCCGCCGGATAGACGCTCTGGTGCTGGTAGAGGCCCTTGGGGCCATACAGCCTGTTCCAGTGGCCGATCGCATCCAGCGGATGGAAATAGCCCGGCCACTTGACCGTCGTCACCGTCTCGCCGCGCTTTTCCTTGCGGAAGTAGACTTCGTTGAAGGCTTTCAGCGTTACCGTGTTGAGCAGGTTGAACGGCGGCGACAGCGGTACCGACAGCTTCAGGGAGCGCGGCATGTCCGGAAATTCGCAGGACGCATCGGCATGGTCGCCGGCCAGCAGAACGCCCCTGCCCGCCCGCCTGCCGGTCGCCAGCTGGTCGATCCAGGCGACCGAATATTCATGTTCGCCGTCGACCGCCTCGACCATGCCGAAATAGTCTTCCAGCCGGTCGAAACGGATGGCGTGCTGCTGGATATGCGCCGATGGAACCTTCATCAGCTGCACATCGACCGACAGGATCAGTCCCGTCAGCCCCATGCCGCTGATGGTGGCGTGGAACAGGTCGTGGTTTTCCGTCGCCGAGCAGGTCAGCAGCTCGCCGGTGGAGCGCAGCAGCGTCAGGCTGAGGACATGCTTGCCGAAGGTGCCGCGTGCATGATGGTTCTTGCCGTGGACGTCGTTGGCGACCGCACCCGCCACCGTGACCGCGGCGGTTCCCGGTGTGACCGGCAGGAAGAAGCGATGCGGGATTGCTTGCTCAAGGATGGAACGGAGCGTCACGCCCGCATCGCAGGAGACAATTCCGGTGCCCGGATCGAAGCCGAGGATACGCGAGCGCAGCCGGCCGTCGATCAGCCTGCCCTGGTCGTTGTGGCAGCTGTCGCCATAGGAGCGGCCATTGCCGAACGGCAGGAATGCGCCTGATGTTGCCGTTTCGCGCAGGTTCTCATAGGCATCCGGAGACACGGCCTGCCGCGTTTGACGGTCGATCCGGCCCCAGCTATCAAAGTCAGCAGCAGTCATCATCGTCCCAATGTACCGGCCAGCACCAGCGCCGCGCCGATCGCCATGGTCACAAGGCTGCGCCAGTCGCGCATGATGAACACGACCGGATCCTCATGCAGCATGCGGCGGCGGGCGAGCATCCAGATTCTCAAAAGCATGTACAGTACCAGCGGGCAGAGCGGCCACAATGCCCAGGGCAGCGTGTACATTTCCTGCATTTCCTTGCTGTGGATATAGAGCGCCAGAACCAGCGCCGAGGCAAAAGCGGAGGATATGCCCGCCTGCCCCACCATTTCGAAATCGACGGCCAGATAGCCGCGCCCCGGCACCTGATTGCCGTCGCGCCCGTCATAATCGTCGAGCTCGACATAACGCTTGACCAGCGCCAAGCTGAGGAAAAAGAACACCGAGAACGACAACAGCCAGAAGGACAGCGCCGTATCGGTGGCGGCGGCACCGGCGATGATGCGCACCGTATAGAGCCCCGCCAGCGTAAAGACGTCCACCAGCAGCTTGCGCTTGAGCACGAAGGTATAGGCCGTTGTCGCCACGGCATAAAAGCCGAGCACGAGGGCAAAATCCGAGGGCAGCACGGCGGTCAGCGACAGCGAGGCGACCAGCAGGCAGAGCGCGATCACCAGTCCCATCGGCACGGACATCTGGCCGCTGGCCAGAGGCCTGTTGCGCTTGGTCGGATGGCGCCGGTCATTGGTGAGATCAGACAGATCGTTGATGACGTAGACGGCCGAGGCGAGGAAGCTGAAAGCGAAGAAGGCGATGATCACGTTGACCACCGCATCCAGCTGCAGGATGTCGTGATTGAGCACCATCGGCACGCCGATCAGCACGTTCTTTGCCCATTGATGCACGCGGATCGATTTGAGCGCGGCGAAACGGCTGGTCCTGCCGGTATCGAGCCGCTCGGCATCATGGGCACGCCGCCATTTTTCAGCGGCCGCATCCGGCGCCACGACGATCGCCTTGCGGGCGGCGTCGAAGACCGGCACGTCGTCGCGGCTGTTGCCCATATAGTCGAAAGCACCCTCGCCGAACTGCTCGATCAGTTTTTCGCGCTTGCGGCGGCTGGTGAGATTGATTTCTGTCGAGCTGTGAAGAACGGAGGAAAAAAGACCGGTATGGGCCGCAACCCCAAGCGCCACGCTTTCGGCGGCACCGGTGACGAGAATGACCTGCCGGCCGGTTTCGCGCTCACGCGCCAGGCGCTTCAGCACTGCATCGCGATAGGGCCAGTCGGCCGCCTGGCGTCCGGAGCGCGCCGCCACCTCATGTTTCAGCCGGGCCTTGCCCTTGGACATCCAGAACAGGATGGCAAACAGCATCAGGGGATTGCGCAAGAGAATGATCGCCACGCCCTCCCAGAGCGTGTCGGCGGCAAGCAACGTGCCGTCGAGATCGACGCACAGCGGAATATGCCGCGTTTCAGTTCGAGCATCCATAAGATCAAACCCCGATATACCGTAGCCGGTACAGTCCCACGATCAGCTTTCGAAAAAGAAAACAATGGCGGCTTTACAGCTCAAAATTGCCGCGGTGGTTAATGAATACCGGATGGAGTAGAGGTTTCAATCCACTCCGATCCAGTTCAGCGCATCGCGCCAGTCCGTCATGCGAACCGGGGTCCCGTGTGACCCGGTCTGGAACAGCACGAAGCGGCTCGGATAATGCGCCGCCTTCAACGCGCGGTAGAGCGCGATCTGGTCGGCGGCGGCATAAACGCTGTCGGCGCTGCCATGGCTGAAGAACACCGGCAGTTTCCGTTTATAGGCGGCACTTTTGCTGAAAGTGGGATCGGCCGGACCGCCCATGATCATCATGCCCTTGAGGGCCGCCACCGCCTGCGGATTGCGGGTGATGCCCCAGCAGATGAAGCTGCCCATCGAGGCGCAGGCGAGTACCACAGGGCGACCCGGAGACTGCTGCTGCGCATAGGCGATCAGCCCGGCGATATCGGCGACACCGGCATCGTCGAAGGAACGCACGCTGGGGGCATAATAGACACCGCCGTTTTCCACCGCGAGGTTCTTCAGCCGGTTGAAATTGCCGCCGAAGGACCAATCGTTGGCGCCGAGCCGCCGGTCGCCTCCCCGGCCATGAATGAAGATCACCGAGAATGCCGCGCCGCGCGCCGCGCCAACGCGGGTGACATCGAGCGGCCGGCCTGCGGCATCGATCGTCTCGTTGGCCTGCTGGCTCTTTGCGCCCAGCGACACATAGGCCCGCTTTGCCCGGCGCTCCGGAACCTGGTCGCGGCCATTGATATCGCGCATCTCCTGGTAATCGACAACGCGGTAGTCGCCGCCATCGGCCGTCTCCAGAACCGTTCCGTAGGAAAAGAGCTCATCCTTGAACGGCTTCAATGGCGCCGCCTGCGCCGAAAACGCCAGGGCAACGGTGACGGCACAGGCAAAAAGACCGCGAAAAATCAAATGAGCTGTGGACATGTGCATTCGGAATGTTCCTCTTTTGGTCCAAGCCTTGCCATCGGACCTTCCGCAACGCAACAGTTGAGGCTATTGAAGGCGCGGCGTATGTGCGGGCGTTCGGCAGAGCCACATGGCGCATGGTCGCTCTCACGCCAAGAGTCTGGCAGAATTGAGTCTGGCAGAAATCTGGCGATTCGCGCAGACATTCAGGATGGTTCCGTCCGCAAGGCCGGCCGGGCCGAGAAGAGCCACTACGGAAAGACATCAAAACAGACTATGACCGACAGCAACGATCTCTTTTCTGCATTGCCCCTGGCCCCCAAGCCTGCGGCGGCCCCCGTGACGCCCAAGCCGGTTGCCGCGCCCGCCGCCGCCCCGGTGGCGGAACAGCGCAACGGCGCGTCAACAACGCTGAAGGCCGACACCGGCGATTACGATGCATCCGCGATCGAGGTGCTCGAAGGGCTGGAGCCGGTGCGCCGCCGTCCGGGCATGTATATCGGCGGCACCGACGAAAAGGCGCTGCATCACCTGTTTGCCGAAGTCATCGACAACTCGATGGACGAAGCGGTCGCAGGCCACGCCAATTTCATCGACGTTCATCTCGATGCCGAAGGCTGCCTCTCCGTCACCGACAACGGCCGCGGCATCCCGGTCGAGAACCATCCGAAATTTCCGGGCAAATCGACGCTCGAAGTGATCATGACCATCCTGCATGCGGGCGGCAAGTTCGACAGCAAGGTCTATGAAACATCCGGCGGTCTGCACGGCGTCGGCGTTTCCGTCGTCAATGCGCTGTCGGACATCCTCGAAGTCGAGGTCGCGCGCAACCGCAAGCTCTACCGCCAGCGCTTTTCGCGCGGCATTCCGCAGGGCGGGCTGGAGGAACTGGGCGATGTCCAGAACCGGCGCGGCACCAAGGTCAAATTCCATCCGGACCCGGAGATTTTCGGTTCGCACGCGAAATTCGAGCCGGCCCGGCTGTTCCGCATGGCGCGCTCGAAGGCCTATCTGTTCGGCGGCGTCGAAATCCGCTGGTCCTGCGATCCCTCGCTGATCGAAGGCACCGACACGCCGGACAAGGCCGTGTTCCATTTCCCCGGCGGCCTGAAGGACTATCTGCAGGCGACGATGGGCAAGGAATTCACCGTCACCCGCGAGATCTTCGCCGGCAAGACGGAAAAGACCGGCGGCCACGGCGCGATGGAATGGGCGGTGACCTGGTATGGCGGCGACAGCGTCGTGCATTCCTATTGCAACACCATTCCGACGCCCGAAGGCGGCACGCATGAGGCGGGCTTCCGCATCGCCCTGACCAAGGGCCTGAAAGCCTATGCCGAACTGACGCAGAACAAGCGGGCGGCCATCGTCACCACCGAAGACGTGATGATCTCGGCGGCCGGCATGCTGTCGGTGTTCATCCGCGAGCCGGAATTCGTCGGCCAGACCAAGGACAAGCTGGCGACCGTCGAGGCGCAGCGCCTCGTCGAGAACGCGCTGCGCGATCCCTTCGATCACTTCCTCGCCGACAACCCGCAGGAAGCGCACAAGCTGCTCGAATGGGTGATCGAGCGTGCCGACGAGCGCGTGCGCCGCCGCAAGGAAAAGGAAGTCAGCCGCAAGACCGCCGTGCGCAAGCTGCGTCTGCCCGGCAAACTGTCCGACTGCTCGCAGAATTCGGCCGAGGGCGCGGAACTGTTCATCGTCGAAGGCGATTCGGCCGGTGGCTCGGCCAAGCAGGCGCGCAACCGTTCCAACCAGGCGATCCTGCCGCTGCGCGGCAAGATCCTCAACGTTGCCAGCGCCGGCCGCGAAAAACTCGGGGCCAACCAGCAGATCGGCGATCTCGTGCAGGCGCTCGGCTGCGGCACGCGCAGCAAGTACCGCGAGGAAGACCTGCGCTATGAGCGCGTCATCGTCATGACCGATGCCGACGTCGACGGCGCCCATATCGCCTCGCTGCTGATCACCTTCTTCTACCAGGAAATGCCGGAACTCGTCCGGGGCGGCCATCTCTATCTGGCCGTGCCGCCGCTCTACCGCATCACCCAAGGGGCAAAGACGCTCTATGCGCGCGACGACGCCCATCGGGTGGAACTGATGGAAACCGAGTTCAACGGCCGCGGCAAGATCGAGATCGGCCGCTTCAAGGGCCTTGGCGAAATGATGCCGGCGCAGCTGAAGGAAACCACGATGGATCCGGCCAAGCGCACGCTGCTGAAGGTCGCCATCGATGAGATCGATTTCGAAGGCACGCGCGAGGCCGTCGACAATCTGATGGGCACCAAGGCCGATGCCCGCTTCCGCTTCATCCAGGAACGCGCGGTGTTTGCGGAAAACCTGGATATCTAGCCAGTCCGTTCGCACGCCGATTCAACACGTTGTTGAATTGATTCACGTTTCCGCTCCAACACACGGAGCGGAAACGATTTTCCGGCATTGACCGAAGCTGTGTCAGCCGATCTTCTTTTCCATGAACAGGCTGAGCGGATCCGCCAGATAGGCGCCGAACGGGCCGATCTCGGCATAGCCCGCGCTCTTGTAGAGACCGATGGCCTCGGGCTGATAGATGCCGGTTTCCAGCCGGATAGCCGACAGCCCGGCATCATGGCCATGGCTCTCGACATGTTCCAGCAGCCTGCGGCCGATCTTCAGGCCGCGCGCCTTGGGATCGACGAACATGCGCTTGATCTCGGCAGTACCGTCACCCGCATCCACCAAAGCACAGCAGCCGACGATCGCGCCCTCATGGCGGGCAACGAAGAAGGCCACGGACGGCTTTTCAAGCGTCGAAACATCGACCAGATGGTTGCTTTCGGCTGGATAGAGCGACTGCGCATAGGCGTCGGACTGTTCGAGAAGGCGCAGGACACCCGGCTGGCGGGGCGATTCTTTTTCAATGGTGACTGACACTTGACGCTCTTCCTTCACAGATCGATTCCGGCGGTTTGCAGCCGACATTAGAAGCAGTTTGCCGCAAACGACAGACTGCAATTCCTGACGGGGAGCGGCAATCACCAGCTTCCTTGAAAAACAGCCGGAAACAATTTGTTTCGTACCCGTTGCCGCTTCGCCTTACTTTCGGAGCAAACAAACAGTTAGTTCGGCACACTTTGCAACCGAGCCCCGCGCGGCCGATTCCGAAATCCGACTGGAGACACATTCCCGATGGTTCCTGCCCTGATCGTCATGACAATCCTCGGCTGCGACGACAGCGTCACCCAGTGCCACTACGTCTCGACCGTAAGTGGCACCTGGCAGTCCATTGCCACGTGCGACGCGGAATCGCAGAAGCAGCTACCGAAATTCTCCAACAGCAACTACCCGGTGATCGTCGCGGTCTGCGAGAAATCCGGCGAGCAGATGGCGAACGCAAAGGACCCGGCGCCCATGTCGTTGGCCCAGCCTGCGCTCGATGAGACACATCCCGTCACCCCGGATCCGGTCCCGACGCCGCCTACCGCCGAACAGCAAAAACCGAGCCTGCCGCGCAGGACACTGGCGATGATCACCGGCGCCCTGCCCGACAGGTCGGCCTTGCGTAACGTCGTGACCAAGCCCGTTCACTATATCGAAGACGGCTATTCCTGGGTGGCGCGAAAATTCACCAAGTAACCGGTCAGACCAGCCCGGCGGCAATCAGGCTTTCGGCGCTGGCGCGGATCGCGTCCTCCTCGGAGCGCGGCTTCCAGCCCAGCACACGCCGCGCCTTGTCGTTGGATATGCGCGCATCGCGGCCAAGCTCGCCGACGATCAGCTTCAGGCCGGGATCGAACCGCGAGGCCAGTCCCGCCAGCCAGTTGGGCAGCACGAATTTCGGCATTTTTTTCGCGTAAGCCGGAAAATCGCGTTTCAGAATATCGGCGATATCCTTGACCGACAGTGCCGCGCCGCCAATGATGAAACGCTGGCCGGCAGCCTCCGGGACCGTCATGGCCAGAACATGCGCCTCGGCGACATCGCGCACATCGACCACCGGCACGCTGAAATCCGGCGTGGCGGGATAGCGGCCTTTCAGCAGGCTTTGCACGACCCCGACCGAAGTTCCCGTATCGGCACCAAGGATGGGACCAAGGATCATGCCGGGGTTGATCACGGCCAACTCAAGCCCGTTTTCCTGCGCAAAGCTCCAGGCGGCGCGCTCGGCCAGCGTCTTCGACTTGTAATAGGGTGTGGCAAGCGGCCCGTTGACGTCGGTCCAGTTATCCTCGGTAAAGGGCGCCCTGCCCGGTCCATAGCTGACGGCGGCGATGGAGGAGGTCAGAACCACGCGGCGGACACCGGCGTTTCTGGCAGCCTGCAGCACCCGCAACGTTCCCTCGCGTGCCGGCAGGATCAGCTCGTTTTCATCCTTGGGAACGCTGGAGGGAAACGGAGATGCCGTGTGCATCACGTCCGTCACCCCGGAAAATGCAGCCGCCCACCCGTCGTCCGAGAGCAGATCCGCCACAACGAAGGAGAGCTTTCCCTCGGACGTGCCGTCCACCGAGCGGATTGCCGTCTCGATGGCCTTGGCCTTCTTCATCGACCGCAGGGTTCCGCGAACCTCGTATCCGGCTCGCAGCAACTGCGCCGCGACATGGCGGCCGAGAAAACCGCCGATCCCGGTCACGGCAACCAGCCGGTTTGCATCCTTGTCCATCGTCACACCTCTTGCCCTGTCATTCTGACATTTTCAGTCTATTTTGTCAGTTTGACATTTTTAGTCCAAAGTGTCAATTCACAGGAATGGACGAAAAGAAGCAGCATATCATGACGGCAGCGGCGGATGTCTTCAGCCGCTACGGCTTCAAGAAGGCATCGATGCAGGACATTGCCGATGCCGCCATGATGTCGCGCGCAGCCCTTTACCTGCATTTCAAAAACAAGGACGATCTCTTCCGGTCGCTGATGGTCTGGCATCACCACGAAGCGCTGAAGGCGGCGGAGGCGGCCTTTACATCCGGCCGGCCTTTCATTCTGCGGATGGAAGCCGCGCTGACGGATTTCACCATGACGATCATGGCCCCCGTCAAGGCAAGCCCCCACGGCCTGGAACTGTTCGAGGCGAACATGATGCTGGCCGAGGACATCACCGCGGCGACCTCACTTCGGCTGCGCGCATGCATGCAAGACGCGGTGACAACGGCAGTCTCGCAAGGCGAGATTTCACTGTCGGCAACCGGTCTTTCGGCGGAGACGTTGACCGATCTGCTCTATGTCTGTCTGGACGGGATCAAGAAAGCCCCGAACGGACTTGAGACACTGGACCAGCGGCTGGCGGCCCTGATGCGCCTGCTCGACGTTTCGACGCGGCCCGCCTGAAACGTCAGGCGGCTTCCCTCGCGGCCAGCAGTGCATAATCGCGGGCCGTCTGCCGCTGCTCGGCAATCGACAGTTTCTCGATGAGATCGGCAAGCCCGCCGGATGCGTCCGAGGTCTGGCGTCTGCCGCGCAGTTTCGACAACAGAATGGCGGAAATCGTGGCGGTCATGCCCGCGGAACCCGAACGGTTTTCCTTGCGCCAGATCAGCACCGCCTCGGCAAACAGCGCGCTGACGTCGCGGCCAAGGCCGGCACTTTCGAACAGGGCGCGAATGGCATGGATGCGGCCATCGGACAGGATCGAGCGCACCCGCTTGTCGGCCACCGCGGACAGGTTGACGATGGCGGCGGCGAAGAAATCGACTTTGCCGGAGCAGAGCGCATGCAGCAGGAAGGCAGGCGTCAGGCGGCCCGTGACGCGAAGATGCTCGACAAGGTCCGGGATCTGATCGGCTTGCGCCGCGCCGGCCATGCCGACCGCTGCCCTGTCGCAGGCTTCGCGGGTGATCCGCTCGACGCGCCGTTCGCCGATCGCCGCCTGTACCAGACCGAATCCGGAAAGGGCTGCGCCGACCTTCTCGACCAACGCATGACGGGCGTCGGCGGGCAGATCGTCCCGGTCGAGCAAACAGTTGCGGACCGACCAGAGATGGCCGAGCCGGTCGCTCAGACGCTTCAATGTCCGGCAGGAAAATCTGGCCTGTTCGTTTTCGAGCAGGATCAGCACTTCTTCCTCGCCACCGATTTCGGCGATGGCGGCGGCAACGGGGCGTGACATGGCCTGGCGGGCGGCAATCACCGCGCGGGTTTCCGGCGTGCCCTTGGCAGCGAGATCGACAAGATCCATATCGTTGAGCACAGGCGAACGCGAAATGACGGCATAGGCGGTTTCTGGCTGGTCTTCGGCAAGCGACAGGACGATCGAGCGCGGAATGCGCGCGCAATCGGCGATCGCCTCGGCCAGCGCCAGCCGGACCTTCGGTGACGGATCGTCGAGCAGAAAGGTCATCGCCATTTCGGCGGCATGATAATCGAGCGTGTTCATCTCCGCCGCCACATAGGCACGGCCCAGCGCTTCCGCCGCCCGGACCCGGTCGCCAGTTTTCGCGGTTTCGACCCAACGAAGAAATGCTTGAATGATCACGGACGCCTCACTACACACCAACCAGCCCAATCACGGTGTTTCCCACGTTAGCAATCAAAAGTTTAAGATTGGTTCACCATGTCCGTTAACCGCTTCGAACGCACAACCCTGATGCTCTGCGCGCCGCCGGATGCACTTATGGCGGAAAATACAGCTCTGAACGGTGCTTTGACCGTGATTGCCGATATCCGCACAGACTGGGCAACGGAGCGCGCGACCGACGAGGTGCAATCGGTACTTGCCCGCCGGCAGGCAACCGCAGGTTATACACTGCTTCGCGTCGGCAGGCCGGACGGCGAGACCGGCCAGCATGCGCTCGAACGGCTGGCGGCACTGCGGCCGGACGGGTTTGTGCTTTCCGGCTGTGGCGGTGTCGCAGATATCCAGGCATTCGACGTCATGCTGCGGGTGACTGAGGCCGAACACGGGATCGAGGCCGGATCGATTGCCCTTGTCGCCGAGGTCGGCGAGAATGCGGCATTTGTTCTATCGGCTTTACCGTTGAAAGACGTATCCCGCCGGCTGGCAGCCATCGTTTTCGACGGCGCGAGCCTGACGCAGGCAACAGCAAGCCAGACCTTCAACACGGCTGCCTCAAGAGCCGGCGCCCCCCTGCTACTTGCGCGTGCAACAGCCGTCATCACGGCAAGACAGGCGGGCCTGCCCTGCTATGAACTGCTGCAAGAGAACACTCACGGCGATCCGCAAACGGCGCGCGACATCGCCCTGGCCGATGGTTTTTCCGGGGTGATTGCGCGCAACGCCGCACAGCTGGCGGCGCTGCGCGCGTGACAACGCTTCTGCCTTACCGCTTCGGCCGGAGCATCTCGAAAACGTCGCCGGCGTCGCAATAATCCATATATCCGAGCCGCCCGACCGGCCGGACCTTGGCCATGTCGAAGCGTCCGTCACGGATCGCCTCCTCGCGGATGTGGATGCCGACGACCTGGCCGATGACCACGTGGCTGTCGGAGATGGTGCCATCGAGCGTCTTTGGCCGGAACATCTCCGTCACCTTGCATTCCAGCGCCGCATAGGCTTCGGCCACGAAAGGCGCACGCACGAACTGCCCTTCGACGGCGGTCAATCCGGCAAGCGCGAACTCGCTTTTGCCATGCGGCACCGGGGCGGATGTCCTATTCATCGCATCCCTGATGTCGAAGCTGACGAAATTGGCAGTGAATTCGCCGGTTTCCTCGATATTGCGGACGGAATCCTTGCGGCCGGACGAGGAAAACATCACCAGCTTCGGCGCATCGCTGATGGCGTTGAAAAAGGAATAGGGCGCCAGATTGAGGCTGCCGTCACCTGCCCTCGAGCCGATCCAGCCGATCGGCCGGGGCGAAACGATCGCCTTGAACGGATCGTGAGCAAGGCCATGGGCGTTGTCGGCGGTGGCGTAGAACATCAGGCGTCCTCGCCAACCCAGGTCACGATATCCGCAAGCTCCGGCCGCGGGCGCTCGGTCGGCGGAACCTGCGGCGTGCCGATATGGATGAAACCGGCGATCTTTTCGCCGGGCTGCACGCCCAGCAGCGGATAGGCCTTTTCGTCGAAGGCGTACCATTCCGTCAGCCAGTTGGAGGCATAGCCATGGGCGTTGGCGGCCATCAGCAGGTTGAGGCAGACGGCACCGGCCGACATGACCTGCTCCCACTCCGGCACCTTGAAATGCGGGGCCGCCTTGCTGACGACGGCGACGACGACGGGTGCGCGGGTCAGCCGGGTGTTTTCCACCTTGATCATCTCTTCCGACAGGTCTGGCCTGGCAATAAGCGCCATCTTCGCCAGCTCCGTGCTGAGCCGCACCCGCTCGCTCCCGCGATAGACGATGAAACGCCACGGGGCGAGCTTGCCGTGATCCGGCACGCGGGATGCCAGTTTCAGCATCTCCTCGATCTCCGCCGTCCCCGGGCCGGGGCCGCCCATCTGAAAGGCCGGAATCGACCGGCGGGTTGCCAGATAATCACGCAGACTGATTTCAGTTTTCATCGCCGTCCATTTCCACTAGTTTGCCACCGCAGTTCGCCATCGCGCTTCACCGCCAAAAAGGCCAGCCACGAAATCGCCATATCGGCGCTTCAAGTGGAGCCACACACTCAGGATGTCAACCGTCTCATGCGCATCACAGCCGGTCCCTTTCGCGCAGTCATCACAGCGCTCGTTCTCGTCGCGACCGGCGGCTGCGGGCTGCATGCGCAGGAGCTCGCCGACCCGTTCAAGAGCTTCCCGGCGATATCCACGCCGCAGAAGAAGATGCCGAAGCTCAACAGCTTCAATCCGCAGATCCCCGATATCACGACGCAAGGACCGACGGCGAAGGATATCGAGCTGGAAGCGCACCTGACCGAAAAGGGCAAGCCTGTCGAACAGGGCCTGACCTGGCGTGTCTTCAGCCCCATTCCCGGCGCAGACGGCAAGCTGCCGCTTCTGGCGACATCGGAAGGCGGATCGGCGGCGTTCCAGCTCGTTCCCGGCGAGTATTTCGTCAACGTCGCCTTCGGACGCGCCGGGGCGACACGGAAGATCAGGGTGGCGGAAACCGGACCGGTCGAAAAACAGGTTCTCGTGCTTGATGCCGGCGGTGTCATGCTGAATGCCATATCGGGCAGCGACGTGCGCATTCCGCCCGGCGAACTCAGCTTTTCGATTTTTTCGTCGGATGCAAAGGAAGACGGCGAGCGCGCGCTCGTGGTCGCCGATGTCAAGCCGAACACGGTGATCAGGCTGAACAGCGGCACCTACCATGTCGTCTCCAACTATGGCTCGGTCAATGCCGTGATTCGCGCCGATATCCAGGTGGAAGCCGGCAAGCTGACGGAAGCGACGATCCAGCACCGCGCCGCCAAACTGACGCTGAAGCTGGTGTCCGAGCCGGGGGGCGAAGCCATCGCCGACACCGCCTGGTCGATCCTGACATCCTCCGGCGACGTCGTCAGCGAAAGCGTCGGCGCCTTTCCGACACTGGTTCTGGCCGAAGGCAGCTATACCGCGATCGCCCGCAACAACGAGAAGATTTTCCAGCGGGACTTTACCGTCACAGCCGGTGTCAACACCGATGTCGAGGTTCTCTTGAACGACAAGGCCGCGCAGCCCGCTTCCGGCGCGACCGACGCACAGGACTGAAACGAGGCCGGGGGGCGCTCGACACGCCCCCCCGCCATCATCTCATGCTCTGTCCGTTGTTCAGGCGACAGTCTTTTTCCGCAGTTCCGCCTTGCGCTTCACGTCCGGCGGCGTCGCTTCCGACACCAGCGACGCGATTGCCTCGTCCAGCGTCATCGGCGTCTGCGCCTGCGAGCCGAGCCTGCGAATATTGACCGTCCGCTCTTCCGCTTCGCGCATACCGCAGACGATGATCACCGGTACCTTGGTCACGGAATGTTCGCGGACCTTGTAGTTGATCTTCTCGTTGCGGAAGTCGGTTTCGACCTCAAGACCTGCATCGCGCAGAAGCTCGGCCACTTCACGGCCGTAGTCGTCGGCTTCCGATGTGATCGTGGCGACGACGACCTGCAGCGGCGAAATCCACAGCGGCATATGGCCGGCGAAGTTTTCGATCAGGATGCCAAGGAAGCGCTCCATCGAACCACAGATGGCGCGGTGGATCATCACCGGCTGGGTCTTTTCCGAATTGCTATCGATATAGAAGGCGCCAAAGCGTTCCGGCAGGTTGAAATCGACCTGCGTCGTGCCGCACTGCCATTCGCGGCCGATGGCGTCCTTCAGGGTGTATTCGAATTTTGGTCCGTAGAACGCGCCCTCGCCCGGCAGGATACCGGTCTTGATGCGGCCTTCCGACTGCGCCTCGATCGTCTTCAAGACATCCATCATGACGCTTTCGGCGCGATCCCACAGGGCATCGTCGCCGACGCGCTTTTCCGGACGGGTTGAGAGCTTGACCACGACTTCCTTGAAGCCGAAGTCCTGATAGACCGACAGAATCAGGTCGTTGATGCGCAGGCATTCCGCCGCCATCTGCTCGTCCGTACAGAAGACGTGCGCGTCGTCCTGCGTGAAGCCGCGCACACGCATCAGGCCGTGAAGCGCGCCGGAAGGCTCGTAGCGGTGGACGTTGCCGAACTCGGCAAGCCGGATCGGCAGTTCGCGATAGGACTTCAGGCCGTGCTTGAAGATCTGGATATGGCCCGGGCAGTTCATCGGCTTCAGCGCGAAGACGCGCTCGTCGTCGGTTTCGTCACCGGCAACCGTCACCTTGAACATGTTGTCGCGGTACCAGCCCCAGTGGCCGGAGGTCTCCCAGAGCGACTTGTCGAGCACCTGCGGCGCATTGACTTCCTGATAGGTGCCGGCCAGACGGCGGCGCATATAAGCGACCAGCGTCTGGAAGATGCGCCAGCCCTTGCCATGCCAGAAGACAACGCCCGGGCCTTCTTCCTGGAAATGGAACAGGTCCATTTCGCGGCCGAGGCGGCGATGGTCGCGCTTTTCGGCTTCGGCCAGAATGTGCAGATACTGGTCGAGTTCTTCCTGCGTGCGCCAGGCCGTGCCGTAGATGCGCGTCAGCATCGGATTGTTCGAGTCACCGCGCCAATAGGCGCCGGCCACCCGCATCAGCTTGAACGCGTTGCCGATCTGGCCGGTGGAGGCCATATGCGGCCCACGGCAAAGATCGAACCAGTCGCCCTGATAGTAGATCTTCAGGTCCTGATCGTCAGAGATCGCGTCGACCAGCTCGACCTTGTAAGCCTCGCCCTTGTCGGCAAAAACCTGACGCGCCTTGTCGCGCGGCCAGATTTCCTTGGTGAATGGTTTGTTGCGCTGGATGATTTCCTTCATCCGCTTTTCGATCTTCGGCAGATCGTCGGGCGTAAAAGGCTCGGTCTTGGCAAAATCGTAGTAGAACCCGTTCTCGATCACCGGGCCGATGGTCACCTGCGTGCCGGGCCACAATTCCTGCACGGCCTCGGCCATCACATGGGCCGTGTCGTGGCGGATCAGTTCGAGTGCGCGGGCGTCTTCGCGCGTGACGATCTCAAGCTTGCCGGTGACGACCGGGTCGGACAGGTCGCGCAGCTCGCCATCCAGCGCAATCGCGATGGCCTTCTTTGCAAGCGACTTGGAGATCGATTCGGCGACTTCGCGGCCCGTCGTGCCAGCGGCATAACCACGGACGGAGCCATCGGGAAATGTAAGGGAAACAGCGTCAGACATGATTTCTTCCTTGTCCAGTCCCGCCAACGAATGCGGGTGGTTTTTAATGGCCGGCAACCCGGCAAATTGACGCGCGGGTGATAGAGCGTTTTTGCGGCGGAGTAAAGAACAGGCTTGATCAGGCCTCGATCATAGCGGTGAGACCGCGCACCGTGTTCCAGTTGCGCAATGTGCCGGGGCCGAGCCGTCTGGAGGTCAGCGCCGACAATAGTTTCGATGTGCTGGGCTTGCCCGGAAAATGGATCCAGAGGTCGCCGTTGACGATATGGATTTTTTCGCCGTCGCGACACCGCCGTTGCAAGTCCGGCAGAACATCCATGCTCAATGGCGTCCGCATCACCCGCACGACGATGTTTGCCGCCTCCACCACGCCGGCATCCGGAAACGGATTGCCCGCGGCAAGCCTGCGCCATTCGCCGGCGTTTCGCGCAATGATATCGACATGCTTGCCGAAATCGGCGGCGAAGGCCTGCTCGAGTGCCTTTTCCACGTCGGCGACATTTTCGGTGTCGGCTTCAAAGACCAGGTTTCCGGTCGCCACCAGCGTGCGCGGCGATCGAAACCCGATCCGCTCCGCAGTCGCGCGCAGATCGGCCATGACGACGCGGCGGCCGGCACCGAGAACGATGCTGTGCAGCAAGGCAATATAGATCGTCATTTGACGGCGGCACCCGGCCGCCAGTAACGCCACGGCGTGTACCAGTGCTTCGACGGCGCAAGACGTTCCGGCACCGGATCGAGCCCACCGGTGCCGCCCGGGCCACAGCGCATGAAGCGGAACAGCACCATCCAGCCGCCCGGCCAGAAGCCATGGCGGGCAATCGCCTCGTAGCCATATTCGGAACAGGTGGGGATATGACGGCAGGAATTGCCGATAAAACCGGAGAGCGTCAGTTGATAGAGCCGGATGAAGGCCATGCCGAACAGCCGTCCGGGTGTCTTGCGGAAGGGTCCCGCATAGTTGCGGCCTGAATAGGGCCGTACGGTACTGGCGGCTTCATGCCCCAGTCTCTCATGCCCCTGACATCCCGACTCGCCGCACATCTCAGCCGACAGCCTTGACTGGACGCGAAGCCTCGATCTGGCCGATCGCGTCAACCACCGCATCGAAGGTCAGCATGGTCGAGGCGTGGCGGGCCTTGTAATCCTTCACGGGTTTGAGGAAGCGCATATCCTCGAAGCGGCCGGATGGGCCCTCGCCGTCCGCCTTCAGCATCGCCAGCATGTCTTCCCGCGCCTGGCGGATTTCGGCCGCTGTGGCACCGACCACGTGGCGGGCCATGATGGACGAGGATGCCTGACCGAGAGCGCAGGCTTTCACCTCATGGGCGAAGTCGGTCACCGTGTCTCCATCCATCTTCAGATAGACGCGGACCTTCGAGCCACAGAGCTTGGAATGCGCGCCGGCCTCAGCGTCGGCGTCTTCGAGCCGGCCGCTTTTCGGGATATTCCCGGCGAATTCCAGAATTCGGCTGTTGTAGATTTCATCCATCATTCGACGCGATCCGATGCATTTTTGCGCGCTTTCAGACAAACGGCGCATGATTTTCTATCGTATCTGAGAAAAAAACACACTGTCTCCACCTGCGCCCCTTTCACATGTATCCCCGCCTATTATATGGTATGTCGTGTGGGGGCGACAGGTTCGCAAGAGCGAACAGTCGCCTGTTGTTTGGGAAACCGTGCCGGATGATCCAGAGCCCTTAACCTCTGCAAATCTGAAAGCCCCGGAGCCCGCCGACGGAAACCAGGCCTGAAAACGTCAGGTCAATGGCCAGTGGCGAGTTGTCCGAAAAGATAAACGTCAAGTAACGCACGTTACGCCAAGAGGCCATTATGGATGCCATAGTCAAGAATTTTCCCGCCCTGCCTGCCACCGATGGCCGGCCGAGCCAGAAAGAGGCTGAGGACGCCGTTCGCGTTCTCCTGCGCTGGGCCGGTGACGACCCGCAGCGCGAAGGCCTGCTCGATACGCCGGCGCGCGTCGCCAAAGCCTACAAGGAACTGTTTTCCGGCTACGATCTCGCAGCCGAAGACGTCCTTGGCCGCACCTTCGAGGAAGTCGGCGGCTATGACGATATCGTCCTGGTGAAGGACATTCCGTTCTTCTCGCATTGCGAACATCACATGGTGCCGATCATCGGCAAGGCCCATATCGCCTATCTGCCCAACGGCAAGGTTCTCGGCCTGTCGAAGATCGCCCGCGTCGTCGATATCTACGGCCGCCGCCTGCAGACGCAGGAAACCATGACGGCCCAGATCGCCAAGGCGATCGACGACACGCTGCAACCGCGCGGCGTCGCCGTGATGATCGAAGCCGAACATATGTGCATGGCGATGCGTGGCGTCCAGAAGCAGGGCTCGACGACGCTGACCACCACCTTCACCGGTGCCTTCAAGACCGAGCCCGCCGAACAGGCCCGCTTCATGACCATGCTGCGGGGCTTCAAGTAAGCTCCGTCAGCCGGAGCCTTTCCGATGACAATTGAATTCGCCCACCCGCCCGCCGACAAGGCGGAACTGGAATCCGGTTCCGCCTTCACCCCGCGTTTCGACAGCAACGGACTGATCACCGCCGTCGTCACCGACGCCGGAGACGGAACGCTGCTGATGGTGGCGCATATGAACGCCGAGGCACTGGCGCTGACCGTCGAGACCGGCATCGCCCACTATTACAGCCGTTCACGCAAGAGCCTTTGGAAAAAGGGCGAGACATCCGGCAATCTCCAGAGCGTCGAAGAGATCCGCACCGACTGCGATCAGGATGCCCTGTGGCTGAAGGTCCGCGTTGCCGGCCATGATGCGACCTGCCACACCGGCCGTCGCTCCTGTTTCTATCGCGTCGTCGATGCCAAGGACGGCGTCACGTCTCTTAACATCGTTGACACCGAAATTCATTTCCATCCGGACGACGTCTACGGCAAAAATTAAGCATCTGAAGCTTTTTGGCTCAGCTTTTCGGTGGATTCATGATTTAACAACCAAACTGGGAGCGTAATCTCGGCAACCAGGATGCGTTCCGCCGGGAACAGCCGCACGGAATGGTTTGATGTAGATTGTGTCTTACGCCATGCCCTTGCACAGCAGTAATGCGAGACATGACGATCTGTAACAGCGTGTTCTGCGGCATGGAGGTGCCGGATGTTGAACTGGACATTCAATCGTAGCGGCATGACCGCAGATGCATCGGCGCCCGGCGGCCCGTCCCACGCGCTGAACGCCCCTCCTCCCATAGAGATCAAACCGGCGAAATCGAAGATCGCCCTTGCCCTTGGCGGCGGTGCTGCGCGCGGCTGGGCCCATATCGGCGTGCTCAAGGCGCTGGACGAGGAAGGCATCGAAGTCGGCATGATCGCCGGCACCTCGATCGGCGCGCTCGTCGGCGGCTGCTATCTGGCTGGAAAGCTGGACGAGCTGGAGGCCTTTGCCCGCTCGCTGACCATGCGGCGCATCGCCGGCCTGCTGGATTTCGCCATCGGCGGCGGCGGCCTGTTCGGCGGCCTGCGGCTGACCAAGCGCATGCAGGAACACCTGCAGGACATGGTGATCGAAAATCTCGACCGGCCGTTCGTCGCGGTGGCGACCGAGGTCAATTCCGGCCACGAAGTCTGGATCGGCCAGGGATCGCTGATTACCGCGATCCGCGCCTCCTATGCGCTGCCTGGCATTTTCGAGCCGGTCAAATGCAACAATCGCACCCTGATCGACGGCGCGCTGGTCAATCCGGTTCCCGTCTCGGTCTGCCGCGCCCACGAGCAGCAGCTGGTCGTCGCCGTCAACCTCAACTACGACCTCTATGGCCGCTCCGCCGTCATCAAGCACAATGCGGGAAGCAATACGACGGCCGTACAGCCGCCGATGCCGAAACATCCCGAAGGCCAGGCCGGGCGGCTGGGCATGACCAGCGTGATGGTGCAGGCCTTCAACATCATCCAGGACCGCATTTCCCGCGCTCGCCTTGCCGGCGATCCGCCGGATCTGGCGCTGCATCCCAAGCTCAACGATATCGGCCTGTCGGAGTTTCATCGCGCCGGCGAAGCAATCGACCGCGGCTATCACGAAACCAAGGCCAAGCTCAGCGAACTGCAGCGGCTCCAGGACGTCATGCTGCGTTAACGCCGCCTGACGCCGATCGTCCTGCCGCGCGGCCTTCACGGCAGCGCGGCATGTGCATGTCAGGCTTTAGCCGGCGATATAGGCCTTGATCTGCTCGGCCTCGTGTTCGATGGCCCGGATATGATGGCGCACCGCATCGCCGATCGAGACGATGCCGACAAGGCGCCCGTTCTTTTCCACCGGAAGATGGCGCGAGCGCATGTTGTTCATGATTTCCATGATGTCATCGATGGTCATGTCTTCCGTGCAGCAGTGAACTTTCGACCACATGACGGAGGAAACCGGCTTGTCGAGACAGTCGGCGCCGAACTTGGCCATGGCGGCCACCACGTCGCGCTCCGTCAATATGCCGGCGATCCTGTCGCCCGGCTTGACGATGATGACAGCGCCGATATGATTTTCATGCAGCAGGACGACCACCTGCCGGACTTTCGCCTGCGGATCGACCGTCACCACCTGACGGCCTTTTTCGTTCAGTATTGCCTTAACAGACATTCGAACCCTCCCGTTTCAGCGACCTGCGTCTGACCGGGAAACTGGCGAACCGCAAAGCGCATACGACACTTTCCGGTTGTGGACCAATCCGCAAGACAGACATCATTCCTGTCGCGTTCCTTGTCCATCGGCAGCAAACCGAACTCCTCACGGTTTCCTGCCTTCGGACGGGAATGGTGCGCTACAGCCTTGCGAAAATCAAGCACTCTCGCAAAGATCGCCCATGTTTCGAGGCTCAGTTACGGGGATCGAAAAGACCGAACAGCAGGAAGCCGAACAGAAAGCCGCCGATATGCGCTTCCCAGGCAATGCCGCCGGCGCCGCCGAAGGCGAACATGCCGAGGCCGATCAGGAAATTCGTCAGAAACCAGATGCCGGCGAAGACCACGACCGACCGGTTCGACAGCGCTTCGGCAATCGTCAGGCGGCGGTTGAGATGGGCGAACTGCCGGCTGATACGGCCGCTCGGAGAGAACACAAACCGTGCGGCGGCCCCCATCAAACCGGAGACGACGCCCGAGGCTCCCACCACGAACGAGGTATCACCCCAGTGAAACGCCACGTGCAACGCGACGGCGGCCACTGCCGAAAGGCACCAGAACAGGGCAAGCCGCGCCGCGCCGATACGGCGAATAACCGGCGCGCCGAAGGCCACCATCCAGAATCCGTTGAAAATGACGTGTTCCCAGGACCCGTGCAGCAACGAATAGGTGACGGGGCTCCACAGCCAGGCAAAATTCTGGTCCGCCAGCGGATGATCGTAGCGCGCCGGCCAGAACGCGAAGTTCAGGATCAGTTCATTGTCCACGGCGAACGGCAGCAGATAGGTGCGCACGGCATGAATGGCCACCAGCACGGCCAGGATACCGACAAGACCCGCAGGCAGATTGAACGCCGGCTCGCTGACCCGCACCGCGTTGTCCGCATCATCGCCCTGCGGCGGTGTCGCACCGTCCGGTTGGTCTGTCATGCTCTTCACAATTCCTTCCGCGGTGTCATCCGCTGCCGCCTCTATTATCTCTTCGCTCTATACGATTCATGCCCGCCTCAAAAGCGGCGAGATGCGCGGCACTTGTTCGCATGGAGACCGGGCAACCGGATATGGGAAGGACACCGCACCTTGCCGGCAAAAAAGAGGCCGTCCAGTCAAAAACTGAACGGCCGGTGAGACCCCAAAAACCCCGAGCCCTCAAGTCAGTGTGCCGAAGGCAACCCTTCGTGAAGTGATGTTCTTCCATGCCACCGCCGCCGTCCGGGTTCAATCTAAACCAAACATTAACCTTAATATCCGGCTGGCACGGAAATCGCTGTGCAATCGGTACGGGACCATTTTTCCCGGCCGAATGTGCCAAAGCGGCACAGAAGCGTTTCAAATGGAATGAGAGCATGCGCAGCAAGACCGCTATCGAGATTTACGCCTATTGGGATGAGCTTCGGGGGCACCGTGACGTGCCGGCCCGCAGCCAGATCGAACCTGCCCATATTCGGAACATTCTGGCGGACCTTTTCATCCTGGAGAAAACACCGCGTGGCGACATCCGCTTCCGGCTTGCCGGCACACGCGTCTGCGCGCTGTTTGCACGGGAGCTGCGCGGCTCGACATTCGATGCGCTCTGGCTTGCCGAACAGACCGGCCGTCTTGCGCGGATCGCTGCCGACGTCATGACACAGAAAGCACCGGTCGTTCTCTCGGCCTCGGCCCTCGCCGGCACGGCCGATCGCCTGCCGACGGAGATCATTCTTCTGCCGCTGAGATCACCCGACGGCAGCGTCGACCGGATCATCGGTGCTTTGGCGCCGCTCTCGCGGCCGCACTGGCTTGACGCAACGCCCGTCAATTTTCTCGACCTTGGTGGAATTCGCGTGCTCGACATCGAAAAGACCAATCTGTTTCTGCAGAACCGGCCCGAAATCCCCCTGCCCGCCCGCGCGCCGCATCCGAGCGAGCAAGGCATTGCCGGAGCCATCCGCCGCGTTCTGCATCTGCGGGTGTTCGAAGGCGGCCGCCAAGATTAGCCTCAGTCCTTCACAAATGAACAACAAACCTTCTGTTAACCGGAAGAGGGTAAAGCTGTGATTTGGATGGACATCGCACAAGTGTGGTCATGTATTCGTTTCAACAAGCACAGTCTGCCGGCCCCAAACAGCACAACGAAGGTGCGTTTCAACGCGTTTCGGTGAATCTGACCGGCCGGTTGATGCTTGCGAACCATGACGAATTCGAATGCACCGCGATCGATATGTCGCCGGGTGACGTTCTTTTCACCTGCGATGCGCGGCCCCGCGCCGGCGAACGCATCATCGCCTATGTCGATCATGTCGGCCGTCTGGAAGGTACCGTTTCGCGCCTTGCCGAAAACGCCTTCGTCATCCAGATCAATGCGACCGACCGCAAGCGCGAAAAGCTCGCGGCACAGCTGACCTGGATCGCCAACAAGCACGAGCTTGGCCTGCCGGAAGACCGGCGTCACGACCGCCTTGCACCGCGCAAGACCCGCACGGACATCACACTGGAAGACGGCAGCAAATATGTCTGCCGCATCATCGACCTGTCGTTGTCCGGCGCCGCCGTCGACATGGAGACCCGCCTGCCGCTTGGAACAGCGCTCCTGCTCGGCAGCATGAAGGGCCGCGTCGTCCGCCATTTTCAGGAAGGCGTGGCCATCGAATTCCTCGGAATTCAATCGCGCGAGGCGCTCAGAGAGTTTCTCTAGGCACGCTGGCCATCGGAAACATTTCCGCGTTTAGAGCTGTGCCTCGACGGCAGCCTTGTCTATGACCGACCAGACACTGACGATCTTCCCGTCCCGAAACTCATAGAAAACGTTCTCGGTGAACGAAATTCTCCTCCCGTTGACGTCAAGGCCGAGGAATTTCCCGCGCGGCGTACAGTCGAAGGCCAGCCGGGCGGCGATATGGGGCGGATCGGATATCAACAACTGAATGTTGAACTGCAGATCCGGAATGTCACGAAAGTCTCTTTCCAGCATTTCGCGGTAACCCGATAATCCGATCCGCTTGCCGTTATAGAAGGCGTCATCATCCACGAACTGCGCCAGCTTCGTCCAATCCTGCTCATTCAGGCAGGCAATATAGCCGCGATAGGCTTCGCAGAGGTCGGTTTTCAGCACGGCAATCGCCTTTGTCTTTCTGGTCCCGGCTTACAGCCCAGGACTGGATGCGTTTCATCTCAAGGCACGACATTCTCCGAGGCCGAGCCGGCTGCCTCTCGTCATTCGGGACAGGCACCGAAAGCCAGTATCGACACATGAGGCGACGGCCCGGGTGCGCCAATTCGATACAGATTCGGACGACGATGAATCCTGTTCAAGGAAAACACAATCCGGCCTCTTATTTTTGTGCCAGAGAAAAAATAATTTCCGTCGCTCTTTCAATGATTTTCGGCTGAAATCCGTCCTTCTACTGGTAAACCAAGTCTAAACGGACCGACAGATCAACGCTCCCTCGCGTGCGGGAGCCTTGGGGCGGCATCGCAATGGCGCAGCGAAAACCACGCTCCGATACGAAAAACGAATGACTTTCCCATGGGATAGATGGTTTCCCGCTGCTTAACGACGATGTGCCGGAATGGGAATGCATAAAAATTGAGATGCATTTGAATCAAATCTGCCTCAAATTTTATTCAAGTTTATTTTTAATTTTATACTTATTCAAATTTCTTTTGTACTTTATTTTACTTCCAATTTTCGCGAGCGATAAAAAACTCGGTGTCATTGTCAAACCAGAACGGGGAGACAGACATGACAACGATAACATTCCTGAAGACCGGCCTGCTCGGTATCATCTTTTCCGCGATAACGGCCTATTCCGCGCTTGCCCTTCCTGCCAACATGACCACGGATGGCGCGACCAATCCGCCTGTCGGGCATTATGAATTCTGCCGCAGGCTGCCACAGGAATGCCGCGCCAATCCTCTCGGCGGCTCTGCGCCGGTGACGCTGACCCGCGAAGGGTGGAAGAAGATTCTCGAGGTCAACTACGACGTCAACGAGACGATCACGCCGATGACAGACATGGAGATCTACGGCGTCGAAGAATACTGGGCCTATCCCGACAAGGCCGGCGATTGCGAGGACTTCGTGCTTTTGAAGCGCAAGCGCCTGATGGAAGCCGGTTTTTCGCCCTCCGACCTGCTGATCACCGTTGTCCTGCAGCCCAATGGCGAAGGCCATGCGGTGCTGACGGTCAGGACGGATCGCGGCGATTTCATCCTCGACAACATGCGCAACAAGGTGCTGCTGTGGTCGGAAACCGAATACACCTATCTCAAGCGTCAATCGATCGAGAATGCCGGCCGCTGGGTCAAGCTGCAGGATGGCCGCACGGTGGCTGTCGGTAGCGTCTCCCAGTAACGCTCAGAGACAAGAGACATACGCGGTCCGGCTCAGGATGCCCGGGCCGCGCATGAAAGGGCTTCGGTCAGTCCCCAATCCCCGTCCCCGACCAAGGCCCTGCTGGCCGGTTCCGCTGTCCCCGGAGCCGGCCTTTTTCATGCGCGACGCAATCCTGCCGCAGCTCAAGAGACCCGCAGCCCCAGCATTCCTGCGCATTGCATGACGACCTGACCGTAGCAAAGAGCCCACCCGCCGGCGATCACGGCAGCAAGCATAGTGTCGATCAAAGACAGCCCGGCCGACGCCCGTATGCGCCACAGAGCCTGAACGAACAGGGCCGGCCCGGCAAACAGCGCCAGAAAGATTGCAAAGGGCCGGAAATTGTCGGCCATCACAACACGGGCCGACGGCCAGCGTCGCGGCGCGGCGATGCGGCTGACATCGAGCACGACGAATGAGACGCCGAAGCCGGCGAGGAGCAGCATGAAGAGTGCGGCAATATTCATCGAAAATTAACCATGTTGACGCAGCGTTGCAGTTGTTGTTTCGGCCAGCAAGTTCCGTGCCGCCCAGGCTGCTTCATTTCGGGACGCGCGCATCCGAAGATTATACCTCCCGTTAACGACGGCAACACTGCGATCCACCCATGACAGCCGATTCCACAGCTGAAACCAACGAAGACCATGGCCCGCTGATCTCGGCCCGTTTCGTCTACGGCTTGACGGCGGTGATTGTCGGACTGGCGGCTTTGACCGCAGCGATCAGCCTTGCCGGGCGCTGGTACGGCGACAGGCTGGCGCTGGCCGGGCATACGACCAGCACCGAGGCCAACGACATCTTCATCGGGCAGGATCATCTGCGGCTGCCGTCCAACGTCATCCGCTTCGAGCAGCAGCGCATAACCGGCATCGCCGAGCGTGCCGATCTCTATCTCACCTGGCCGGGACTGCAGGGATATACCGACGAGACGCGCGCGCGCTTCAACGATGTCAACCATCCGGAATCGCTGATCTTCCTCGATATTTCCCAGAGCACGATGTCACGCGACATGTCCGGGCGGATCGAGCCGATCTACCAGCATCTTTTCGAGGGTGCCCCCCTGCCCGGCCCGGCCGGACTGGTGCGTCACGACATGAAGGCAAACTCCGGCTACGGCCAGGAAGTGTTCTTCACGGCGAACCGCGACAGCGACACGCCCTATGCCGTGCGCTGCATTCTGCCCGCCACGCCCGACCTGTCGACCAGCGCCGATTGCCAGCGCGATATTCATGCGGGCCGCGATCTTGTTGTGCTTTACCGCTTTTCCAGCCAATTGCTGCCACAATGGCAAGCCATCGACAGCGCCGTCGTGACATTCATGAACGACCGGCTGGTCCCCTGACATCGCCCGAACCGTGAGCCACACGCCACTTTTTTTGACGTTGGCACCAGCCGGTCGGCTGTATCGAAATGCGAAAGAAGACGACGGATTATAGAAACCAATCATTCATCATAAACCGATTGGTAACGCTATGCCGATAGAGTTTTCGGAACGGTCGGTTCTGGAGGCCACGCCCGGACGACATCTGTGAAAAAGAATGAAGAGTAGTGTAGTGTCCAAATCCATAATTCTCGGCTCCGCTCCATACGCCCCTGTCCTATTCTTCAAGAAGGCCTGCCGGGTGCTGCTGGTATCGATGGCAGCCTCGCTTGCCGCCATCCCTGCCGCCTTTGCCGCGCAATATGCCGGCATCGTCGTTGACGCCAAGACTGGCAAGGTACTGTACAGCGAAGATGCCGACAGCCTGCGCTATCCTGCTTCGCTCACCAAGATGATGACGCTCTACCTGACCTTCGAGGCGCTGGAAGCCGGCAAGATCAGCAAGAACACCCCGGTTCCGTTCTCCAAGAACGCATCGGCCGAGCCGCCGTCGAAACTCGGCGTGCGCCCCGGCAATTCGATCACCGTCGAACAGGCGATCATGGCTCTGGTTACCCGCTCGGCCAACGATGCGGCAACCGCACTGGGCGAGATGCTTGGCGGTTCGGAAGAACGCTTCGCCCGGATCATGACCAACAAGGCGCGTGCCCTGGGCATGACCCGCACCACCTACCGCAACGCCAACGGCCTGCCGAACGACGCACAGATGACGACGGCACGCGACCAGGCGCGGCTCGGCATGGCGCTTCGCCAGCATTTTCCGCAGTATTACTCCTATTTTTCCACGCGCAGCTTCCAGTTCGGCAAGCAGACGATCGGCAACCATAACCGGCTGCTCGGCAATGTCCGCGGCGTCGACGGCATCAAGACCGGCTATACGCGCGCAGCCGGCTTCAATCTGGTGACCTCGGCCCAGGCCGATGGCCGCAGCATCGTCGGCGTCGTCATGGGCGGCAAGTCCGGCGGTGCCCGCGACGCACAGATGCGCGCCCTCGTTGCCAAATACATGCCGGCCGCCTCGTCGCGCCGCGGTGGCGGCAATATCGTGGCTGAGACCGCCGATGCGCCGACCATGCAGGTCAAGGCTGCAGAACAGCCGGTGGCGGCAATGGCCGTTGCCGCGACAGGCGGAAGCTTCAACCTGCCGAGCAACGGCCCCGTTCCGGACTTCCGCTACAGCGGCGAAACCACCCAGAGCATCGAAGTCGCCTATGCCGAGCCGGTCAAGGCCAGCGCCAACCCGGTCCTGAACGACAAAGTCATGCCGAACACGCTTCAGGCGCAGAGCCGCAAGCTCGCCAAGGCGGCACCGGTCCCGGCTGCCGACGTCGACAACCAGATCACCAATTCCGTTGCCAAGGCAGCAGCCGAAACGGAACCGGCGGCCGAATCCGCGCCTGCCGGCTGGGTCATCCAGATCGGTGCGACGCCGGACAAGGGCCAGGCCATGAAGATGCTTGAAAACGCCAAGGACAAGGGCGGCAAGGCGCTTAACGGCGCAACCCCCTTCACCGTGGCCTTTGCCAGCGGCGACGGTCATCTCTACCGGGCGCGCTTCGGCGGCTTCTCCAACCAGGACAAGGCGGTTTCCGCCTGCAAGACCCTGAAGAGCAAGGGCTTCGCCTGCTGGGCAAGCCTGCAGTAACAGGCACATACTCAAGTTTCGATCAGCGGCGCGTATTTGCCGGTGGTCCTCCTCGGATTTGGTTTTGCGTAACGAGGTCAGTTATGGGAATGAATGAGAATGGTCCGGGCATGACGCCCGCCCCGGACAAGAAGCGGAAGTCGCCACGGTCTGCCCTGCATCCTTTGCATGAAGCAGCCATGCGCATCGCCGAACTCGGCAGCCGCCCGCGATCGAAGACCAAGGATCTGGTGACGCTGCTCCTGACGCACGGGGCACGCGCCTGGCGCTCGACCCAGCCGGATGCACAGATCCATGTGCATGTCACATCGCCATCCGGGCGCTATCCGATCCGGATCCGGATCCGGTAAGAGCCGCACCATCGCCAAGAACGATCAAGAGCCCGGTCATGCCGGGCTTTTTTCATGGGCTGTCTTTTTTAGAGAAGGCCGAGTTCGGCAAGTTCGCGGCGCAGCTCCAGCGGCATTTCGGCCGTTCCGGCTCCGAGCGCCGACAGGTCGCGCGGCGCTTCATTCGGCTGGAGATAGCGCCAGCCCTGAAATGCGCGGCGCGGCTGATAGGCCGTTTCGATCACTTCCGGTCCCAGAATGAGATTGCAGCGGCCGATGCCTTCGCCGTCGGTAAAGGTCTCGATGCCGGTCAGGCGCTGGCGGGCCTGAACCTGCCCCTTGATCACCCAATAGAGCGATCCGCCATCCAGCAGTTCCTCGGTACGCTTCGGCACCATCCGGGTCGTGTGATACGAATGCGGCTCGAGACCGGCGGCAATCGCCGTCATCGCCTTGCGCGACACCCAGTCGCGAAGATCGTCAATCGAATCCGCTCCGACGCAGAGCTTGATGAGATGCAGGGCCATGGCCGGAGTTGAACACCCGTGAGGCGGTCGCGGTCAAGCCTGTTCCTTGACCGCTCCACAGGTCGATGCAGCCGTCAGCACTCGACGACGTTGACGGCAAGGCCGCCTGTCGAGGTTTCCTTGTATTTGTCGTGCATGTCGACACCGGTCTGGCGCATCGTCTCGATGCAGGCGTCGAGCGGCACGAAATGCTGGCCGTCGCCCTTGATCGCCAGCGAGGCCGCCGTGACGGCCTTGACCGCGCCCAGCGCGTTGCGCTCGATGCACGGCACCTGGACGAGGCCGGCGATCGGGTCGCAGGTCATGCCGAGGTGATGTTCCAGCGCGATTTCGGCGGCGTTCTCGATCTGCTCCGGGGTCCCGCCCATCACGGCGGCAAGGCCGGCGGCGGCCATGGCGGAGGCCGAACCGACCTCGCCCTGACAGCCGACCTCGGCACCGGAGATCGAGGCATTGAACTTGATGATACCGCCGATCGCAGCCGCGGTCAGCAGATAGTCGCGAATGCCGTGATGATCGGCGTCCTCGTGAAAATGCAGATAATAGCGGATGGTGGCCGGCACCACGCCGGCAGCGCCATTGGTCGGCGAGGTGACGACACGGCCGCCGGCGGCATTCTCCTCGTTCACCGCCATCGCATAGACGCTCAGCCAGTCGTTGGCGAGCAGGGGGTTGACCTTGTTGGAGCGCCATTCGTCCTGCAGCTTGTCGTGGATCATGCCGGCGCGGCGGCGAACCTTCAAGCCGCCGGGCAGGATGCCGGAGCCCGTCAGGCCGCGATCGATGCAGCTCTTCATCGCCGCCCAGATGCGGTCGAGCCCCTCGTCAAGCTCCTGCGCCGACATCGAACATTCCTCGTTCGCCCGCTTCATCTGGGCGATCGACAGGCCGGAACGCTCCGCCATTTCCAGCATCTGCCTGGCTGTGGAGAAGGGATAGGGAACCTTGACGCCGCCAGGCTTGGTCTTGCTGGCCTTCATGGCTTCGAGTTCGGTATCGGTGACCACGAAGCCGCCGCCGATGGAATAGTAGACGCGCTTCAGCAGCAGCCTTCCGTCCTTGTCAAAGGCGGAGAAGGACATGCCGTTGGCATGGCCCGGCAACGGCACCTTCTTGTCGAACACCAGATCGGTCTTCGGCTGGAACTCGTAGGCGGGATGCCCCGCCGGCGTGATGCGGCCGGTGCGCTCGACCTCCTCGATGATCGGATCCATGCGATCGGGATCGACGCGGTCCGGGCGCTCGCCCATCAGCCCGAGAATCACCGCCCTGCCCGTTCCATGGCCGATGCCGGTAAAGGCCAGCGAGCCGTGCAGGCTGGACTTGATCGACGCCACGGCGGCATTGGCCGGACGCGGCCAGTCGGCCGACAGGATCAGGTCGAGAAAGCGGTTCGCCGCCGACATCGGCCCCATCGTGTGCGAGCTGGAAGGACCGATACCAATCTTGAAGACATCAAAAACCGAAAGAAACATTCGAACTCCGCCCTTGGGGACTGGATTGGGGGTCTGGATGGCCGCGCAACATTGCCGGACCACAATCATTGCATCGAAACTAGGCTATCCTGCATCCGTCATCAGGCGATCAACCGACATTCGCTCCCGCGCGTGCGACACGAGCGGCCGCCATAGGGCTGTATCACGTTTCCTCGTTGATAAGTCGCCATGTTGGACCGGTGATTTCAAGGGGCGTGGTAAACTTTCGCGATGCCTTGCAATTTCGGCAAACCATGCCAAAAACGAAGCATGACACTGACGGACTATATCTCATTGGCGGTCTTCGCGCTGCTTTGGACCGGGTACAACTGGGCCACGGACGGCAAGGTGCGGCTCAACCGCATCAGCCTGTCGCGCCTGATGATGGAAAACCGGCGCCGATGGCTTTTCAATTCGCTGAACCGCGACCTGAAGATGATCGATACGCAGATCGTTGCCGGTCTGCAGGCGGGAACGGCATTCTTCGCCTCGACGACGATCTTTGCGCTGGGCGGCTGCTTTGCCCTGCTCGGCGCGACGGACCGGGTCCAGGCGATCATGAACGACCTGCCTTACGTCTTTCATGGCGGACGCAGCGCCTTCGAGCTGAAGGTCGGCGGCCTTGCCTGCCTGTTTGCCTATGCTTTCTTCAAGTTCGCCTGGTCCTACCGGCTGTTCAACTACTGCTCCATTCTCATCGGCGGCATTCCGATGATGTCGGACATGCAGCAGGACCGCGCCGGGGCGGAACGCGCGGCCGGACGCGCGGTCAAGATGAACATTCTCGCGGCCAAGCATTTCAATGCCGGCCTGCGCAGCATCTTCCTGTCGATCGGCTATCTCGGCTGGTTCGTCAGCCCCTATGTGTTCATGGCGCTGACGGCCTTCGTCATCTTCGTGTTGACGCGGCGGCAATTCTATTCGGAAGCGCGCCAGGCCCTTCTTGACGACACAAACCCCTGAAATCCTCGCCATATCGCGGTGACGCCTTGCGCCTGGCGCAAGCTCGCTGCGCTATCGTGCCATGATCGGAAGAGATAGAGCCATGTCGACCACCACCGCCGTCACCGAAAGCGACACCGGGACAGCGCCGCCGGACAACACCGGCAAGCGAGGCCGCATCTGGGCGATCGACGCGTTGCGCGGTTTTGCGCTGATTGCCATGGCGACCTATCATTTCTCCTGGGATCTGGAATATTTCGGCTATATCGACCCCGGCACCGTCGGGGCTGGCGGCTTCAAGATCTATGCGCGGCTGATCGCCAGCAGCTTCCTGTTCCTCGCGGGCATCGGCCTTGTGCTGGGACACTACCCCGCTTTCAAGCCCCGCGCCTTCGCCATCCGCTTTGCCAAGATTGCCGCGGCGGCGCTGGTCATCACCATCGCCACATGGTTTATCTTTCCCGACAGCTTCATCTTCTTCGGCATCCTGCATGCGATCGCCGCCGCAAGCCTGATCGGCCTCATCTTCCTGCGCCTGCCCGCTATCCTGACGCTGGCAATCGCGGCCGCGGCCTTTGCCGCCCCGGACTACCTGCGCTCGGCGGTTTTCGACGCACCGGCGCTCTGGTGGGTCGGGCTGTCCGAAACGGTGCCGCGCTCGAACGACTACGTGCCGCTGCTTCCCTGGCTGGCGCCGTTCCTGACCGGCATCGCGGTAGCGCGCATCGCGCTGCGGTTCGGATGGTTCGAAAAGCTGCGCAGCGATGGCAGTGCGCGCTGGAAAATTGCGCTGACCACAGCCGGCCGTCACAGCCTGATCATCTATCTCCTGCATCAGCCGCTGCTGTTCGCGCTGGTCTACGTCTTTTCGCTCGGCTTTCCGGCGGCCAAGCCCGATCCCGTCGAAGCCACCCGGGTCAGTTGCATAGCATCATGCAGCCTGCAGGACCCCGCCGCGTTCTGCACGACCTTCTGCGGCTGCACGCTGGACAAGCTGATGGAAGAAAACCTGTTCGAGCCGCTGAACGAAGGCAAAATCGACGTCAAGACGGATGAACGCATTGCGCGAATCGCCGGTCAGTGCACCATGGACGCACAAGCCAAACAATAGGACCAAGCCATAAGGCCGAGGAATAGGACATGAACGCCTATCGCGCCAGACCGCTGACCTACCCCTGGCCGCCACTTCTCTATGTGGCGGCGATCCTGGGGGCGGTGGCCTTGGGACGCGTGCAGCCGATTTCCGTGTCCCACAGCCATGGCTGGGTCCCCTGGCTTGCCGGCGCGGTGCTGATCGTCGTCGCGGTTTTCATGGACGTCTGGGCGGTGAAGACGCTGATCGAGCGGCGCACGGCCGTTCTGCCGCATCGATGCTCCTCGCATCTCGTCACCTGTGGACCATTCCGCTACACCCGCAATCCGATCTATCTCGGCTATACCATCATGACGGTCGGCTTCGGCCTGATCACCCTCAATCCCTGGTTCTTCATCATGGCCAGCGCCTCCGTGGCCGTCACCACCGCCTTTGCCGTCCGCAACGAGGAACGGCATCTGCTGTCGCGCTTCGGGTTCGAATTCGAACGCTACTGCCGCGCCACCAGCCGGTGGATCTGACCCCACCGGCTGCGGCAATTCACAAGTCTCAATTTCCGACCACGCCATTGTCGTCACGGGTGATCACGACCAGCGACGGGCGGGCCGGCATGCCATCGGCGAAATCCGGCCAGGCCGTGCCGGCGTCCGCCATTGTCGTCGCATCCTCGTTGTCGGACATCCGCAATTCGCCCGGATGCTGCACGGAGACGAAGACGCCCGTACCATCCGGCGTGAACGTCGGTGAGCAGCATTCCGAGCCGACCGGAGCGATATAGAACAGTTTCGGCAACGCCCTGCCCGGACCTTCCGTGTCCATCACATACATCGAATCGGCAATGCCTTCCGGCGGCGGGCCGTCGGTCGTCACCCAGAGGCGGCCCGCCGGATCGACACCGAGATTATCCGGATCGGTGAACCAGCCGGATGCCGTCGTACCTGGATTGAACATCGCCTCATCTTCCGGCTTGGCCGGATCGCCACAGAGCACGAAGACGTCCCATTTGAAGGTATCCGCCGCATGATCCGGCTTATCCGGCGCACCGGGCGGAACCAGTTCCAGCAGGTGGCCATGCGGGTTCGGTCCGCGCGGGTTGGCAATGTTGACGGTCTCGCGCTCATCCCCCTTGCCTGCCGCCAGCCGGTCCTCGTTCTCCGTCATCGCCACATAGAGCTTGCCGGTGCCATGATGCGGCACGAACCCTTCCGGCGCATCCATCGGCGTCGCGCCCACCAGATCCGCTGCGGCGCGCGTGTTGAGCACGACGTCGGCCTGGGTCGCGAAACCGGCTTCGGCGGTCAATTGCCCCTGGCCGGCCACCAGCGGCAACCATGTCATCGTTCCGTCGCTCGAAAACTTGGCGACCGACAAGGTGCCGTTATCGAGAAGGTCCTTGTTGGCCGCCCGGTCGGCCGGGTTCCACGGATCGCGGGTGACGAAGCGATAGAGATATTCGAAATCGTCATCGTCGCCCATGAACACCACGACGCGGCCATCCGGCGCGACGGTAACCTGCGCACCCTCGTGGGTCATGCGGCCGAGCGATGTCCGCTTCACCGGCATGGCCTGCGGATCGAAGGGATCGATCTCGACCACCCAGTCGAACCGCATCCACTCGTTCGGTTCCTCTTCGAACTTGAAGCGCGGATCGACGCGGCTGACGGAGTAGATGTCGTTCTCGTCTTCGTCCCAGCCCTGCCGTTCGACCAGCTCCTGGTTGGGCAGTGTCTTGTAATCGCCGGCAAAGACGTCCATCGCCCCTTCTTCGCCCGACAGCATCGTACCCCAGGGGGTGATACCGCCGTTGCAGTTGGAGATCGTGCCGAATACCGTCCTGCCGGTCGGGTCTGCCTTGGTCTTCAAACGGTCGTCACCCGCGGCCGGGCCGGAGATGTCCATCTGGGTGCCCATATGGATACGGCGGTTATATCGGCTGTCGAGCACGATCTTCCAATCGCGGCCGGTCTTCGCCACTTCGAAGATGCTTACTCCAAGACAGCCCATCAAAGCGCGAATCTGGTTGTCCGTCAGCTTCTCGCGGTAATCCTCGTCGGTGAGGCCAGGAAACATCAGGAAAGGCGTCGCATATTCATGGGAGACGACCATCAATCCGCGATCCGACGCGGTTGAGCCCTGCGGCAAGGGCAGAAACTGGGTGAAGTCGTTGTTGTAGCCGAACTGGCGTTCGGCGGCCTTGCCGTCAAGGCTGGCAATGTCGAAAGCCGGGCTGTCGGGAAACAGCGCGTCGCCCCAGCGGGCGAGAATTTGGCGGCCATACCCCTGCGGCCAATGGTCGGCGGTATCGCGCACCCGTTGCAGCTCTTTGAAGGTCAGGCTGGATGCCGCGGCGGCCTGCGCCGGGCTGGCGGAGAAGCCATGACCGATGGCAGCGATCGCCGCCGCCCCGAAAAGGCCTTTGAGGACAGTGCGGCGATTGACGCCTTCTGCGAGAATTTCACCGTAGGATGAGGAAAAGGCGCGGCGCGGATTCGGCCGGGCGCGGGTTTTCTGGCGATCAGACATGCAAGCCTCCGATTTGTGTGACGAAGGCGATATTGCATGCAGCCGTGAACGTGCTGTGACGCGCAGGGCAAGCCCGGCGGGCCAGCGGAATCAGGAATGGTGGGAAAAATTCAAGCCTGGCTTGAAGACGGCCGAATGCTCAGGTGCCGACGCCGATTTCGGCCAGCCGGGTCAGGCAGGCTTCCTCGACATTGTTCAGTTCCTCCAGCGTTTCCTCGATGTCCTTGCGCTTCTGGTTGAGCTCGTCGCGTTTCTCTTCGACGCGCTTCATCAGCAAGCGCAATTGGCCCGATTCACCCGGCGGATCGCGGTAGACCTGAATGATTTCGCGAATTTCGGCAATGGTGAAGCCGATGCGGCGGCCGCGCAGGATCTCCATGATCAGGCGACGGTCGGCCGAGCGGAACAGCCTTGTCCGGCCACGCCGCTCCGGATGGATCAATCCCTCATCCTCATAGAAGCGCAACGTGCGGGTCGAAACCCCGAATTCCCGTGTCAGCTCCGTAATGGTATAATACTTGTTCACGCCTGCCTCGCCTGGAACCACAGCCCGGCACATCGGCCATGAAGCGCCGGAAAATGCAGCTGCGGTTGAAGTGTCGCGCCGGTCACCTCGCCTGAATCGAGGCCGCTACGATATCGAAGGCCAGTCTGATTGACTTTGACGTAAAAGTCAAATTTTCCACGCACCGATCACACGACGCCGAACCACCAGCTGGCAAGCCCCAGAAAGGCGAAAAACCCGGTGACGTCGGTCACGGTGGTGACGAAAACCGCCGAGGAGACTGCCGGATCGGCACCGAAGCGGTCGAGCAGCAACGGGATCATGATGCCGGCAAGGGCCGCGGCAATCATGTTGATCAGCATGGCCGCAGCGATGATGCCGCCGATATTGTAGTCCAGGAACCACGCACCGGCGACGATGCCGATCAGCACACCGAACAGCATGCCGTTCAACAGGCCGACGCCCGCTTCGCGGCGGACGATGCGCCAGGCATTGTGAATATCCAGATCGCGGGTGGCCAGCGCACGCACCGTCACCGTCATCGTCTGCGAACCGGCATTGCCACCCATGCCGGCAACGATCGGCATCAGCACGGCAAGGGCGACGATCTGCTGGATCGTCGCCTCGAACAGCCCGATGACCGAGGCGGCGAGAAAGGCCGTCAGCAGATTGACCATAAGCCACGGCACGCGCGAGCGCGACGTGCTGGCGATCGAATCGGACAGCTCCTCATCGCCGACACCGCCGAGGCGCATCAGGTCTTCTTCCGCTTCCTCCTGGATGACGTCGACGACATCATCGATGGTCAGCACCCCGACCAGCCGGCTGTTCTCGTCGACCACGGCGGCGGACAGGAGGTCGTACTGCTCAAACAGCTGGGCCGCCTCTTCCTGGTCCATCTCCGCCGGCACCGGGTGGTTGGTGTCGCGCATGATCGTCTCGATCTTGACCGAGCGCTTGGCGCGCAGGACCCGATCGAGATCGAGCGCGCCGAGCAGCTTGAAGGTCGGGTCGATGACGAAAATCTGAGTGAAGCTTTCGGGGAGATCGTCGTCCTCGCGCATGTAGTCGATGGTCTGGCCCACCGTCCAGAACGGCGGCACCGCGACGAACTCCGTCTGCATGCGGCGGCCGGCCGTGCTTTCGGGATAGTCGAGCGAGCGCCTGAGCCTCACCCTCTCGGTGAACGGCAACTTCGACAGGATCTCTTCCTGATCCTCCTGGTCGAGGTCTTCGAGAATGTAGACGGCGTCGGCGGAATCCATGTCGCCAAGGGCAGCGGCGATCTGCTCGTTCGGCAGGTGCTCGACGATATCGAGACGGATCGCCTCGTCGACTTCGGTCAGCGCCGAAAGGTCGAAATCGTCGCCGAGAAGCGAAACGAGCGCCCGCCGCTGATCAAGCTGGATCGCCTCGAGCAGGTCGCCCATTTCGGAGGCGTGCAGGCGGGCCACATGCTGGCGCAGATAAAGAAGATCGCGGTCGGCAATGGCTGCGCCGACATGCATCAGGTAATCCGAGCGCACCGAGCCGTCCTCGGCATAGATATCCGCGCCGTCATAGGCGGCGGCTTCGGAGGGATTGCGGTCTTTGTCCTGCTCGCCGGTACTGCTCATGTGCCCGCCCTCGAAAGAATTGCAGCCATCCAAGACGCCGGTGCAAAACCGGGCGGGAGCAGGAAGGCGATGTCATAAACCGGTGATCGCGGCGGCCCTGAAAAAACAAACCGCCGCTCCCTGCTAGCCCAACAGGCCGGTGAGGTCCACCGCCCGATGCATCCACGGACCGATAGTGCCATGATTTTTACCCAAGCTGTTGCAAATTCATATGAATTGTTTAGCTCTGGCGCAGCTGGAAAACACGGAGCTCGCCCTTGCCCATACGACCGATCCTGCGATTTCCCGATCCGCGGCTCAGCACACCGGCAGCCACCGTCGAGCACTTCGGCGCAAATCTCGCAGCACTTGCAGCCGACCTGCTCGACACCATGCGGGCGGCACCGGGGATCGGCATCACGGCGCCGCATGTCGGCGTTCTCCAGCGCCTGACGGTCATTGAGCTCGATGCCGCCTCCGGTGTAAAAACCTACGTCAACCCGCAGATCACATGGTCCTCGACGGAAACGATTTCGCATGCCGAAGGCAGCGTCTCGATGCCGGGAATAACCGACGACATCGTCCGGCCCCACCGGATCCGCGTCCGTTACCAGACGCTTGCCGGCGATGTGATGGAAGAAGAAGCCGACGGCCTTCTGTCCATCTGCCTCCAGCACGAAATCGACCAGCTCGACGGCATCTTCTGGCTGCAGCGATTGTCGCGCCTGAAGCGCGAACGGGCGATCAAGCGCTTCGCGAAACTGGGGAAGACAGGAGGATAGGCAGGAGAAAACAACAGTTTATTCTGTGCTGAAGACACAAAAAAACCCGCCAAAAGCGGGTTTCTTGTTTGGCCCGAAAGCCAAATGGTGCGGTCGAGAAGACTCGAACTTCCACGGGTTGCCCCACAGCGACCTCAACGCTGCGCGTCTACCAATTCCGCCACGACCGCATCGTGGTAGATGCCGAACTGCTCCGGCGGGGCTGCATGTAGCAAAAGCATTTGGGGTGCACAAGGGCAGGATGACAGAAAATCGACAACCGTATCAACTATTTCAACAGGCTGCTTCGCGCGCCCCTGAGAATGCTGGACTCTTGGCCTGTTGCGTACCATTTAGAAAACAAATCAACGGGATTGCCTTAGCCATGCAACGCGAAAACATTGAGAAAACATTCTTCGCTGCCGGCGGTTTTGCCCCCGTCCGATGGAGAATCGCCCCCTCGCCCGTCGATTACGAGCAGGCTGTCGAAACAATGGAGCGCGAGGTGGCTGCCATCGCCGCCGGCGAAGCGGACGAACTGGTCTGGCTCGTCGAGCATCCACCGCTCTATACCGCCGGCACCAGCGCCGATGCCGCCGACCTGGTCATGCCCGACCGGTTCCCGGTCTTCCAGACCGGCCGCGGCGGTGAATACACCTATCACGGTCCCGGCCAGCGGGTGGTCTACGTCATGCTCGACCTCAAGCGCCGCAAGCAGGACGTCCGCGCCTTCGTGGCCGCAATCGAAAGCCTGGCGATCGAAACGCTCGCCGGTATGAACGTGAAGGGCGAGCGGCGCGAGGACCGCGTCGGCGTCTGGGTACGGCGTCCTGAACGCCCCGCCCTGCCCGACGGTTCGATGGCGGAGGACAAGATTGCCGCCATCGGCATTCGCCTGCGCAAATGGGTGAGCTTCCACGGGATGTCGCTGAACGTCGATCCGGATCTCGATCATTTCGACGGCATCGTGCCCTGCGGCATTCGCGGCTACGGCGTCACCAGCCTGGTCGATCTCGGCCTGCCGGTGATGATGACCGATGTCGATGTCAAGCTGCGCCAGGCGTTCGAGGATATTTTCGGCCCGACACTCAATGAAGACGACTGTCGGTCAGCCGGTCAGGCAAACAGCCGGTCGGTCGCATAGACGATGGCATAGCCGTGCAGGCCCAATGCCGCATACAGGCCAAGGCCGCTGACAATCCGCTGGCCGCCGGTCATCTCGTCGAGGCGATGGCGGGGTTTCACGCCGCCTTGCCCCATCATGCTCAGCAGCACAAACACGGCAAGCCCCGCGAGCAGTGCCGGCGATGGAAGGCCGATGCGCCATCCGACCGCGAGGATGCCCAGCGTCACGAGGAAACTTCCCGTCATCAGGCTGACGCGCGAGCGGAACACCTGCCGCAGCACCTGGCCGCCGTCGAACCGGTTCATCGGCAGCAGATTGAGCAGATTGAACGCACCGAGGATCAGCAGGAAGATCAGCACCGCCGGACCCGATACGAAGGCCGGTACGCCATCAAGGCCGGCCTCATGCAGGGCAATGGCCACGGGAATGAAGAATGCCGACATGCCGGCCCCCATCAGGGCGCAGGTGGCAACCTCGAACAGGGAGTTATAAGGCCTGCCGCCGATGGCGATGCCGCCAAGCAAGGGCACGAAGATCATCCGGACTGTCTTGTGGCCGAAGGCACGATAGGCGGCCATGTGGCCCAGCTCATGCAGCACGACGACCAGCGTCAACAGCGACGACAGCATCAGGCCGTAACGCGTGAGGCCAAAGAACGGCCACAGCAGCAGCGTCGACAAAAGAGCCAGCGCGCACTGGACAAGCGGATGCTCGAAGACGGCCCGCGCGGGTTTGCTCTGCCCGGTCTCAAGCCACTGACGCAGCGCTTTCATCTCGCGCCGCAAGACGAAGAAGCGAAAGAGCAGAAAGGCGAAACCGCGGTAGCGATCGGTCTGCTCGATCGTCAGGTGCACCATGCCACCGTCTTCCACGAGCCGGCGGCGCTCGCCGAAATCCTTCCAGAACGACGCATCGAGCGCGCTGTCGTCGAGGATGCGGGCATCATATTCGTGACCGCTTGCCTTCTGGGTGATTTCAAGGGAGCGGACGATCGGCTGGCCGTGCCGGTCGAGATGGGTATAGGTCTGCTGTACCCGGTTGCCGCTGCCAGGCAACACGCGGCTGGAAAGAACGGAATGGTGCCAGTCGGCGGATGTGCCCAGCGGTGAGACGGCACTCCACACCTTGTCCACCCCCGCCCGGAACGCCGCGCGGACGCGCACGGTGCGAACCCCGAGCGGGGCCGCCATCAGAAGCCATAACAGGCCGATGTTGATAATCAGAAGCGCGATCGCCGGTGCATGCGTCGCCATGAGCGTTCCCCAGTTATCGTCAGCCGAACGCTAGCCGCAGAGCATGAACAAATCGTGCGGAAAGCCGGCGACATCCGGCTCTCCAAGTCTCCGGACGATCAGGCCGCCGCCGCATGATCTGCCGGCAGTCCCGTCAGGACGCCGATCTGGTCGAGCATCCGGCGCTCGCGCGCCGTCAGGTGACTGCCGCGCGAG
This sequence comes from Pararhizobium polonicum, assembly GCF_001687365.1. Lineage (GTDB taxonomy): Bacteria > Pseudomonadota > Alphaproteobacteria > Rhizobiales > Rhizobiaceae > Pararhizobium > Pararhizobium polonicum. The sequence goes on along the minus strand of NZ_LGLV01000005.1, from coordinate 545,888 downwards.
CGGGCGACGGCGCTCATCACCCTCGTGATCAGAAGCACATCGGCCCGCTGCAGCCCATGCTGCCGGCTGTCGCGCAGCCCGGCCCAGATGCCGGCATCCTCCACCATGGCGACGCGGATCTGCTCCAGCGCGAAGATCGACAGGCTGTCGGGGACATGCGCGGAGATGTCGATGATGTGAAACAGGAGGTCGAGCTCAATGCGTGAATTCACCACGCCGCGCGTCGAGATCATCGCGATCAGCCAATCGGCGTTCCATTCGTCCATCGCGCCCTGCGGATAGCAGGTGCGAACGATAAAATCCGTCATGGTTTCGATGAAATAGTGATGCCATTGCGAGCATTTTTCGCTGCACGAGGTGTTGATCGCCAGCAGGATCATTGCGTCCTGCGACGACGCCAGCCCTCCCACGAAAACATGCTCGCGCAGAATGCCGATATCATCGGCCGTCAGGCGCATCTTCCCGGCGATCACACATGCCGGATAAGACAGACGAAGTTCACCCATCTTTTCTCTCCCGTTTCATCATGAAACTGGACCGAGCCTAGGCCGAAGCTCTTTCCAATCCGGAAAGAATGAGTGTTAGCAGCGACTTGATGGATTCAATCCATTTTTAACATTAGCCCTGCCCGGCGTTCCCGCCAGATCATGAAAAGGCCGGAGCCGACGATGATCGCGATACCAAGCCATTTCGACCATGTCGGGAACTCGTCGAAGATCAGAAAGCCCAGCGCGGTGCCGGTGATGATCTCCAGATAATGGAACGGCGCCAGCAGCGATACCGGGGCCGCCTGAAACGCCTTGACGACGAGAAGATGGCCATAGCCCGAGATCGTGCCGAGAACGACGACCAGAACCCAGCCGAGCGTCGAATGCGGCAGTGACGGCACGAAATCCAGCGAGCCGGCACTGTATCCGATGGCGATCGCCACGATCATGAACAGCGAGCCGCCGATACCGGCGATCGTCTGCATCGTCAAAGGCGTGTCTGCATCGCCGACGAGCCGGTTCAGGAGGAGATAGCAGGCGAACAGGAAGGCGCAGAAAACCGGCAGCAGCGATTTCAATCCGAAGATCTCGAAACTCGGCTGAATGACGATCATCGCCCCGCCGAAGCCGATGAAAATCGCCATCCAGCGCCGCCAGCCGACTTTTTCACGCAAGATCAGGGCCGAAAGGCAGGTGAGGATGAACGGCTCGACGAAGTAGATGGCGAAGACATCGGCCAGCGGCATGTATTTTACCGAGACGAAAAACAGCAATGCGGCAGCGGCCAGCAGGACACCGCGCAGAAGATTGAACCAGAGCCGCTTCGGCTTCAGCCCACGCAGGCCGCCCGTCGAAAGCAGCAGCGGCAGGACCGAAACCAGCTGGAAGAAGAACCGGTAGAACGTCACCTGCCCTGGCGACATGTCCTGATACACCGCCATATATTTGGCGATCGCATCCATGCAGGGCAGGATGATCATGGCAAACAGCATGATCGCGAGACCTTGCATGACGGTATTGGCAGGCGGGCGGGATGCGGTGTTCAAGGCAGGTTTTCCATTTTCTATCGGTGTAACGAAGGCGCTTTTGGCGGCATTTTTGACGTGAAAGGGTGCCCAATCGGATTTGAGGCCATATAAACTGTTATTCTGAACCACCCGACCGCACCCCAAGCGGCCGCCCCGGAACTCGACCCATCCAAGCCCAAAAGGCACACAGGAGAGACCGATGCGTTTATCGACCGATACCGTTCTAGCCATGATTCGCCAGCCAAGCGACAACGATACGCTCGGAGGCCGCATCTGGCGGGCGCGCGACGCGGTGAACCTCTCGGCAAAGGAGCTGGCGGACAGGCTGGGCGTTCGCATCGACACCATCTCCGCTTGGGAACGCGACCGCTCGGAGCCACGCACCAACCGGCTCTTCATGCTGGCCGGCGTGCTCGGGGTAAGCCCGGCCTGGCTGATCGCCGGCATCGGCGAAGCGCCGAAGGACGACCTTTCCAACACCATTGCAGACCAGCTGCGCGATCAGCTGGCGCAGGTCAAGAAACTGCACGAACAGACCGGAAAAGCGATCAGCGCCCTTGAGATGGAGATCAACCGCGTCCTACAGGACATGCAATAGATCACCAACCGATTCTGCAAGCCGATTCCGGCTTGAGCGCTGCTACCCACTCTGCGATTGTGGCGCAAAATATACAAGGAGAACAACCATGGACGTACGCGCCGCTGTTGCCGTTCAGGCCGGCAAGCCTCTGGAAATCATGACCGTTCAGCTGGACGGCCCGCGCGCCGGCGAAGTGCTGGTCGAGGTCAAGGCGACCGGCATCTGCCACACCGACGAGTTCACGCTTTCGGGCGCCGATCCGGAAGGCCTGTTTCCGGCCATTCTCGGCCATGAGGGCGCCGGTATCGTCGTCGACGTCGGACCGGGCGTCACCTCGCTGAAGAAGGGCGATCACGTCATTCCGCTCTACACGCCGGAATGCCGCGAGTGCTATTCCTGCCTGTCGCGCAAGACCAACCTGTGCACCTCGATCCGCGCCACGCAAGGGCAAGGCCTGATGCCGGATGGCACCTCGCGCTTCTCGATCGGCAAGGACAAGATCTTCCACTATATGGGCTGCTCGACCTTCGCCAACTACACCGTGCTGCCGGAGATCGCGCTGGCCAAGGTCAACCCGGACGCCCCCTTCGACAAGATCTGCTATATCGGCTGCGGTGTCACCACCGGTATCGGCGCCGTCATCAACACGGCCAAGGTGGAAGTCGGCTCGACGGCGATCGTCTTCGGTTTGGGCGGCATCGGTCTCAACGTGCTGCAGGGCCTGCGCCTTGCCGGTGCCGACATGATCATCGGCGTCGACATCAACAACGACCGCAAGGCCTGGGGCGAAAAGTTCGGCATGACACATTTCGTCAATCCGAAGGAAGTCGGCGACGATATCGTTCCCTATCTGGTCAACCTGACCAAGCGCAACGGCGACACGATCGGCGGGGCCGACTACACGTTCGACTGCACCGGCAACACCAAGGTGATGCGCCAGGCGCTGGAAAGCTCGCATCGCGGCTGGGGCAAGTCTGTCATCATCGGCGTCGCCGGTGCCGGCCAGGAAATCTCCACCCGCCCGTTCCAGCTGGTCACCGGCCGCAACTGGATGGGCACCGCCTTCGGCGGCGCGCGCGGCCGCACCGACGTGCCCAAGATCGTCGAATGGTACATGGAGGGCAAGATCCAGATCGACCCGATGATCACCCACACCATGCCGCTTTCCGACATCAACAAGGGGTTTGACCTGATGCATGCCGGCGAAAGCATCCGTAGCGTGGTCATCTACTAGCATTACCCCAAAAATCGACTTCGATTCCGAACGCCGGGGAGCATAAGAATCATAACGGCGCCGCGTCCGCTCAAGGGCGCGGTGGTCATCCACACCAGGGAGGATCGTTATGCCGATGCGTTCTTTGATTGCCGCAGGCCTGCTTGCTCTGTCGCCGATGGCCGCCATGGCCGATCCGGTCGGACTGTATGACGTCGTGGGAAACAATCCCGATGACGGCAGCGCATACCGGGGAACCGCCGAAGTCAAAAGGACAGGCGACACCTACTCCGTCACCTGGAACATCGGCGATAGCAATTTTATCGGCACCGGCCTCGGCGCCAAGTTCGTTAGCGAGACGCGCTTCGAGATGGGCGTCGCCGGGCCGGATGACATCGCCCTGTCTGTGGGCTATGTCGCAAAGGACAACTTCGGTGTGGCCATGTATTTCGAGCAGCCGGACGGGCATTGGGAAGGTGTATGGACCTATGGCGGATCGACCAAGGCAACGACCGAAAAATGGTATAAAAAATGACGGTGCGAGGGGTGGAATGATCAGACACAGTTTTGGCATCATTGCCTGCCTGTTTCAGGACCTCGCCTCCTCCACCCCTATGCCGGCCGATCCGGTCCGGCAATCCGGTCACGCCATGCCAACAGCAGATCGGCTGTAGACCGCCATGTCCGGGCAAGAACCTCACACCAGCACCATCTACGTCGATGCCGATGCCTGCCCGGTCAAGCCGGAGATCCTGAAGGTTGCCGAACGCCACGGCCTGCCCGTCGTGCTGGTCGCCAATTCCGGCCTGCGCCCCTCGCGGGACCCGATGGTGAAAAACGTCATCGTCTCGGCCGGTTTCGACGCCGCCGACGACTGGATTGCCGAACGGGCGCATGACGGCGATATCGTCATCACCGCCGATGTGCCGCTCGCCGGACGCTGCGTTGCCGCCGGTGCGCAGGTGACCGGGCCGACGGGCCGCATTTTCGACAAGGCCAATATCGGCATGGCGACGGCGATGCGCGATCTCGGTGCGCACCTGCGCGAGACCGGCGAAAGCAAGGGATACAACGCCGCCTTCTCGCCGCGCGACCGTTCCGCTTTCCTCGAGACGCTCGACAGGCTTTGCCGCCGCGTCAAACAGCGGTAGTAGAGCAAGGGCACAGGGGAGCCATTATGAGCATCAGCGACAGAAAGATCGTCCACCGCCGCCACACGCCCTTCTATGCCGGCGGCATCTGCGCGGTGATTGCTTTTGCACTTTGTCTGTTCATCGCGCCAAAACTGGCCGTGATCCTTTCTGCGGTGATCTTCTTCCTCGTCTATCTGGTCCTGATCGCGCGAAGGCTGCCAACACTCACCGCGGCCTATCTGAAGCGCAATGCAGCCGGCACCGACGAGCCGGCGATCGTCATCTTCGCCGTGACGCTGGCGGCCGCCGGGATTTCGATCGTCTCGCTGTTCATGGCCATGAATACGAGCAACAAGGAAACCGGCGTCGAGATTGCGCTGGCTTTTGCATCCGTCGCGCTGGGATGGGCGACCGTTCATACGATGGCCGCGATGCACTATGCCCACCGGTACTGGAGCCCACAGATGGGCGGCAAAGAGGGGAACAACCGCGGCCTCGATTTTCCGGGCACGAAAGAGCCGGGCGTCTACGAATTCCTCTACTTCGCCTTCGTCATCGGCATGACGGCCCAGACCTCCGACACTGCCGTCACCTCGACCGGCATGCGCAAGGTCAACCTTGTCCACGCGATCGTGTCCTTCTTCTTCAACACGGTGCTGGTGGCAGCCGCGGTCAACGCGGCGGTGTCGCTGGCATAAGGCCGGATCAGGAAACGGGTGAAGCGGTTTTCCGCCGCATCCCGTGTAACCGGCCGGCAACGATCGTCTTCAGCTTCAAAGGAGCAAAGCTTGAAAGTCCTTTCCCAGAACACCGCATTCGGCGGCATGCAGGGCGTGTTTTCGCACGATTCACTGGCCTGCAAGACCGAGATGACCTTTGCGGTCTATATCCCGCCGCAAGCGATCACCGCGCCCTGCCCGGTCGTCTGGTATCTCTCCGGCCTCACCTGCACGCATGCCAACGTCATGGAGAAAGGCGAATACCGCCGCATGGCCGCCGAACTCGGCTTGATTATCGTCTGCCCGGATACGAGCCCGCGCGGCAACGACATCCCGGACGAGCTGACCAACTGGCAGATGGGCAAGGGTGCCGGTTTCTATCTGGATGCCACGGAGGCGCCCTGGGCCGAGAACTATCAGATGTACACCTATGTCACGGAGGAACTGCCCGCCTTCGTCGCCCAGCACTTTCGTGTCGACATGACCCGCCAGGGCATTTTTGGCCATTCCATGGGCGGCCATGGCGCCATGACGATCGCCTTGAAAAATCCGGGCCGGTTCAAAAGCTGCTCGGCCTTCGCACCGATCGTCGAGCCGTCGACCGCCGACTGGTCGACCGGCGCCTTCGAAAAATACCTCGGCGGGGACAAGGCCACATGGCGTCAGTATGATGCCTGCGCGCTGGTCAAGGACGGCGCCCGCTTTCCGGGGTTCCTGATCGATCAGGGCAAGGCCGACAGCTTTCTGGAAACCGGCCTGCGCCCATGGCTGTTCGAAGACGCGATCAAGGGAACGGATATCGGCCTGACGCTTCGCATGCACGAGCGCTATGACCATTCCTACTACTTCATCTCGTCCTTCATGGACGATCATCTGAAATGGCATGCGGAACGGCTGGGCTGAACATCAGACAGACGGATTGATAAGCCGCGTCGTGCGCTGCATGGCGCGGTTTTTTCGTTTTCTCAGGATGCGGACTGGAACCGCGGCGGCGCTGTGGTCTCGACGAGACGGATGCTCGATTCTGTCTGGCCGTGATGACCTTCCATATCGACGACGACATGCCAATGGCCGGATTGCGGAATGACCAGCCGGATCGGCGATTTGCGCGCCACGCCACCGACGAACTGGTGCTTCATCGCTTCCTTGTAGAGCTGGAAATTGTTGTCCGTCATCAGCCGGACGTTGGCGACGGCCGACAGGGCGATCTCGATGGTCACACCAGCCCGCTGCTGCTGGAGGTCGTAGTGGGTGAAGGTGAACTTCAGTTTCGTCATGTCGAGGCCACGTAAAAGCTGCTCTCTGCCGGGAGCCCGCATATTAGGGTTTGCGCGTTAAAGAATGGTTTTTCGCCGCCCCGTCAGCCCGCATTCTACGCTTACAAACTGCGCCAAACGGGCAATCGGCTTTCCAGCTGTTCGGGTTTCGGCTATTGCATTTTCCTATGACAAACATTCTCCTCGTTGCCTTCGGTGGTGCATTCGGTTCCGTGCTCCGTTACCTCCTGGGCCTGTGGACCTTGCGCAGTTTCGGACCGTCCTTCCCCTGGGGAACACTGATCGTCAACGTGACGGGATCATTCCTGATCGGCGTCTTTGCCGAAGCCATTGCGCGAAAATTCGGCGCGTCAGTGGAGATGCGGGTGTTCCTGATCACCGGGATTCTCGGCGGCTACACCACCTTCTCCGCCTTCTCGCTCGATGCGATTACACTCGTGGAACGCGGCGAGCCGGTGATCGCAGCGATTTATGTGGGCTCCAGCGTGCTTCTTTCGGCAATCGCGGTGTTTGCCGGGCTGGCCCTTATGCGCGCAATAGTCTAAAGGGACCCTCTCAGAGCGCCGTGTGTCCCCTGGACCGGCCTGCTCTGTCATATCAGTTTGCGCACGGGTTTCCTGTCGGCACCATTGTCGAGGCGCTATGGCAATTGGATGCAGGTAAAGCAAAATGGCGGGCATTGAACACAAGCAGGTCGAATCCGACGAAGCGGGCATGCGGCTCGATCGCTGGTTCAAGGTGCACTATCCGGGTCTGGGCTTCGGTCCGCTGCAGAAGCTGCTGCGCTCCGGCCAGGTCCGCGTCGACGGCGGCCGGGTCAAATCGGATGCGCGCATCCAGCCGGGCCAGGTCATCCGCATTCCGCCGATGGAAGTCGATCCCAAGGAAAAGACCGGCCCGATCGCCGGGCGCGACCTGCGCCACGCGTCGGACCACGAACTCTTGTCGCGCATGCTTTTGCATGAAGACGCCAAGGTGATCGTTCTCAACAAGCCGGCCGGCATCGCCGTTCAGGGCGGCTCGGGCATCAACCGCCATATCGACGAAATGCTCGAAGCCTGGACCAGCCCCAAAGGTGAAAAGCCGCGTCTGGTGCACCGGCTGGACCGGGACACCTCCGGCGTGCTGGTCATCGCCCGCACCCGCGGCGCAGCGCAGAAGCTGACCGCCGCCTTCCGCGAACGCGACACCAAGAAGACCTATTGGGCGCTGGTCAAGGGCGTGCCGCGCAAGCGCGAAGACAAGATCTCGTCCTGGCTGGTCAAGGAACAGACCCCCGACGGCGACCGCATGCGGATCGGCAAGCATGGCGACGATGGCGCCGACCACGCCATTTCCTATTACCGGATCATCGAGCAGGCCGGCCAGAATTTCACCTGGCTGGAGATGGAGCCCTATACCGGCCGGACCCACCAGCTGCGCGTTCATGCCGCCCATATCGGCCATCCGATCATCGGAGACCCGAAATATTTCGAGGCCGAACACAACTGGTCCTTCCCGGGCGGCATGCAGAACAAGCTGCACCTGCACGCCCGCCGCATCGATATTCCCCATCCGGACGGCGGACGGCTCGTCGTCACCGCGCCGATGCCACAGCATATGATCCAAAGCTGGAACCTGATCGGTTTCGACATGGCCAGCGCCGAGGAAGCCGACGACTGATGAAACTTGCTCTTTTCGATTGCGACGGCACGCTCGTCGACAGCGCCGGGCTGATCCATGAAGTCATGGCCCGCACCTTCGAGGATTTCGGTCTGGTCCGCGTCACGCTCGACGCCACCAAAAGCATTATCGGCCTGACGCTCGATATCGCCATCGCCCGGCTGATGCACCAGCCGCATGTCGATGACCGTGCCCAGGCCATGACCGCGCATTACAAGAAAATCTATGGCGGCATCCGCGCCGAGATGAACTTTCGCGAACCGCTGTTTCCCGGCATCGCGTCGCTGATGTCGGCACTTTCCACCCGTGACGAACTGCTCCTGGGTGCCGTAACGGGAAAGTCGCGGCGCGGGCTTGATCAGATCTGTGCAAGCCACGGGTATGAAAAGACATTCTTCGTTTCAAGGACAGCGGACGACTGCCCTTCGAAGCCGCATCCGGCCATGGTAACGGAATGCTGCTCGGAAGCCGGGATCGACCCGAAGGACACCGTGGTCATCGGTGACGCCATCTATGACATGCAGATGGCCAAGAGCGCCGGTGCATCCGCGATCGGCGTTGCCTGGGGCTATGCCTCCGTTCCCGAGCTCATCGAGGCCGGAGCGGATTACATCGCCCGCAGCCCGCATGATATTCTGGACTGGATGGAGACACATCATGCCTGATATTCGCGACGATCTGTCTGCTGCTCTCAGCGACCCGGATCCCGTGCGCCGCGCGCAGATCCAGATGCACAAGCCGTTGCCGAAGCGGTTTTATACGACCGTCAGCATCGGTCCGGCGGAAGACGGCGGCCATGCGATCCTACTCGACGGCAGGACCGTTCGTACGCCGGCAAAACAGGCGCTGACCGTGCCGACCCAAGCCGCCGCCGCGCTGCTTGCCGCCGAATGGGATGCGCAGAAGGAAAGCATCGATCCGGCGACAATGCCGGTCACCCGGCTGGCCAATACGGCAATCGATGGTGTCTCAAAGGACATCCGCGCCGTGTTCGACGATATCCTGAGCTTTGCCGGAACCGATCTCCTGTGCTACCGCGCCAGCGAGCCGGAAGGCCTGGTCGTCCGGCAGTCGGAACGCTGGGACCCGGTGATCACCTGGGCGGCGGAGACGCTCGGTGCGCGCTTCATCCTCGTGGAGGGCGTCGTGCATCAGGAGCAGCCGCGTGCGGCCATCAACGGCGTTGCCGAGGCGCTGCGCGCCTATGCCACGCCGCTTGGCCTTGCCTGCCTGCATACGATCACCACCCTCACCGGCTCTGCCCTGCTCGCCATTGCCTTTGCCGAAAAGCAGCTTTCGGGCGAAGAGGCCTGGGCGCTCGCCCATCTCGACGAGGACTGGCAGATCGAGCATTGGGGCACAGACGACGAAGCCTTCCAGCGCCGCGAAAATCGCTGGCGGGAAATGCAGGCCGCAACGGCGACCCTCGACGCCCTGCGCTGAACCGGATCATCCCGAACAGGTGACGGCATCCAAAAACGCACCGCGCGGTTACCTGCGCGGTGCGTTTTTCTTTTGAGATACCAGAATGGTCAGGCGGTCAGCTTCAAACCGGCAATGCCGGCGATGATCAGCGCGATGCAGCCGAGGCGCACCGCGGTCGCCGGTTCGGCGAAGAGAATGATGCCGAGGATGACGGTTCCGACCGTGCCGATACCCGTCCAGATCGCATAGGCCGTGCCGAGCGGCAGGGTGCGGACCGCAATCCCGAGAAGAACGACGCTCGCCACGATCGACGCGCCGGTCAAAACCGTCGGAACCAGCTTGGTGAAGCCTTCGGTATATTTGAGGCCGATCGCCCAGCCGATTTCGAGAAGTCCCGCGAGAAACAGAATAATCCAGGCCATGATTTAACTCCTTCGATGGAGCGAGGCCGTCCCCGCGGATGTTCGGGTGCCGGATGATAAGTCCCGGTCCCGTGCAGCCGTCTGCATCCCTATTCTATGCCATCCCGATTTTGCGGTGACAAGAGCCTGCCATGCATGGCTGATATACACGTTGCGGTCGAGCAGCCTAGAAGCATTCTTAAAGCTGGCGGAACAGGTCGCCAAGCATGCGCTTACCACAGCGAACCATCTTATTTCGCCTGCTTGCGCTCCCGCTTCAGCCGCTGCCAGAACTCCAGCCGCTTCAACGTCTCGCGCTCGAAGCCCCGCTCCTGCGGCTGATAGAATCGTGTGTCCTTGCTGCGCAGCTCTTCGGGAAAGAATTCCTGTCCGGAATAGGCATCCGGATAATCATGATCGTATTTGTAGCCCTCGTGATAGCCGAGTTCCTTCATCAGCTTTGTCGGCGCATTGAGGATGCTTTTGGGCGGGGGGATGGAGCCGGTCTGCCGCGCCATTTCCAGTGCTGCGTCGAAGGAACGGTAGCTGGCATTGGATTTCGGGGCGGTGGCGACATAGACGATCGCCTGTGCGATAAACAGCCGGCCTTCCGGCCAGCCGATCCGCTCGAACGCGCTCCAAGCCGCAATCACCTGCGGCAGGGCATTGGGGTCCGCCATGCCGACATCTTCGCTGGCCACGCAGGAAAGACGCCGGAACAACGTCATCGGATCTTCGCCCGCATCGACCATTCTCGCGCCCCAGTACAGGGCCGCATCGACATCGCTGCCCCGCAGGCTCTTGTGAAAGCAGCTCAGCAGATTGTAATGGCCGTCCTGCGCCTTGTCGTAGACCGGCATTCTCTTCTGCAGCGCTTTCGACAGGCGCCCGATATCGAGATCTTCGGCTTCATCCAGCGAAAAGACATCGTCGGCCAATCCGACCAGATAGCGCCCGTCGCCATCCGCCATGTTGATCAGGGCGGTGCGCGCATCGGCGGTCAGCGGCAGCCGCTTTCCGACGAAGTTCTCGACCCGTGCCAGCAGCAATTCCGAGGAAGCGGCATCGAAGGGATTCAATGTGAAAACCTTCAGTCGGGACAACAAGGCCGCGACCAGGCTGAAACTCGGGTTTTCCGTCGTCGCGCCGATCAGAATCACCGATCCGTTTTCGACATGCGGCAACAGCGCATCCTGGGTGCTCCGGTTGAACCGGTGCAACTCGTCGACGAAGAGGATGGTCTGCCGGCCGATGGTGCGGTTGCTTTTGGCCGTGTCGAAGACCTTGCGCAGATCGGCAATGCCCGACATGACGGCGGACAGCTGCACGAATTCCATTTTCGCCGACTTTGCCACCAGCCGCGCGATCGTGGTCTTCCCGACGCCCGGCGGTCCCCACAGGATGAACGACCCGACCGTGCCGCCGGACACCATGCGGGCAATCGGCCCATTCTCGCCCAGAAGGTGATCCTGGCCGATCACCTCCTCCAGCGTTTCCGGACGCAGCGCGTCCGCCAGCGGTCGGTGTGTGGTCTCATCGAATAGCGTCACAGCCAGCTCCTCCGCTGCGAAAGGCCGGTCGCAGCAAGACTGTCATCGATTCGGCCATGTCCTTTTGATTGAGATGAGACTAGCAGATCGATCATCGGAAGAATTGGCGAATACGCTGGCCGTCGCGTTCGATCTCGACGCGCCACAGCGATGGATTGTCCTTGGCGATTGCCTCCAGCGTCGTGGACTTGTCGATCGGCGTGCCGTTGACCGCAATGATGATATCCTTCGGCTGGAAGCCAACCCGGGCGGCGGGAGAACCGCGGTTGATCTGGGTGATGACCACGCCCTGCGACGCGGTCGACATATGCAGCTCATCCGCCAGGCGGGGCGAAAGATTGCCGACCACGGCGCCGGAAAAGGGCGTGCGCCCTTCGATCAGCCGCTCATCACGCGGCGAGGTTTCCGGTGCCTCCGCCAGCGTCAGTTCGATATCGCGGTTCTTGCCGTTGTCGATCACCGTCACCTTGGCGACATGGCCGATGCCGACGGTGGTCAGGCGGTATCCCAGCGCATCGGGATGCTCCACCGGGATGCCGTTGACGGCGGTAATCACCTGGCCCGGCTTCATGCCGGCCTTCTCGGCCGGTCCACCCTCGATGACGGAGCTTACCAATGCGCCGCGCGCGCGGTCGAGCCCGAGCGCGTCGGCAACTTCGGATGTCACCGGCTCGAAGCTGGCGCCGATGAAGGGTCGCGTGAAGCTGCCATTGCCACCCTCGGCCGATGCCACGAAGACCTTGACGAGATTGGCGGGGATCGCAAAGCCGACGCCGTTCGAGCCGCCGCCGCGCGAAAAGATCGCGGTGTTGATGCCGATCAGCTGGCCGTTCATATCGATCAGGCCGCCGCCGGAATTGCCGGGATTGATCGCCGCGTCGGTCTGGATGAAGAAGCCGAAATCGCCGGAAATGACCTGGTTGCGGGCAAGCGCCGAGACGATGCCGCTGGTCACCGTCTGGCCGACGCCGAAGGGATTGCCGATCGCCAGCACGAGGTCACCGACCTCGACCGCGTCGGAATCGCCAAGCGGAATCGTATCGAAGGGACCATCGGATTTGATTTTAAGCACGGCGAGATCCAGCCGTTCATCCTTGAGCATGACCGTGCTCTCGAACTCGCGTCCATCGGCCAGCGCGATCTTGATGTCGTCGGCATCGGCGATGACATGATTGTTGGTCACCACGATGCCGTTCTTGCCGACGATGACACCGGAGCCGAGCGAGGACTGCTTTTCGGACCGATTGGGCATGCGCTGGCCGAAGAACTGCTCGAAGAACGGATCGTCGGCGAGAGGAGAACGGTTCTGGACGGTCTTTTCGGCATAGACGTTGACCACGGCATTCGCCGTCTGCTTGACCAGCGGCGCGAAGGACAGCTGCATCTCCGTCTTGCTCTGTGGCAGCGCTTTCGGCGTCTGTGCCTGTGCCACGACTGCGCCGGTCTTGATATTTTCCACGCCGTCGGACGGCTGGCTTTCGGCAAATCCGAAATGCACGGCGCCGGCAAAGAGCGTCAGCCCAAGCATGGTGGAGAGAACGAGAATACGGGGGGAACGGATCATGCGGGGCATCCTGCCGAAAGGGGTCGTTGGGTTAGACAGATAGGATGTCAGGCATAAAAAGCAAAGACGGCGGAACCGTGAAAACACGATCGGCCATGCCCAAACGCAAAACAGCCGGGCTTTTGGCCCGGCTGTTTCTCTCTTCCGAAAAATCGGAAAATTAAGCGGCTTCCGCAGCTTCTGCTTCGGCGGCAACGCGTGCGATGTCCTTGGCGCCCTTGGCCGAGGTGTCGCGGTCGACGAATTCAATAACGGCGAGAGCCGCATTGTCGCCGTGACGGAAGCCGGCCTTCATGATGCGAAGGTAGCCGCCGTTGCGGGTTGCGTAACGCGTTGCGATGGCATCGAACAGCTTGGCAACGACAGCAACGTCGCGGATCTGCGAGATGGCCTGACGACGGGCATGAAGGTCACCCTTCTTGCCGAGCGTGACGAGCTTCTCGACGATCGGACGGATTTCCTTTGCCTTCGGCAAGGTCGTTACGATCTGCTCATGTTCGATGAGCGAAGCAGCCATATTGGCAAACATTGCCTTGCGATGGCTTGCAGTTCTATTCAGCTTGCGGCCGGCTACACCATGGCGCATTGCTATTCTCCTTTAAATGCAGGTGCCCTTTTCGTTGTCTGGGCCTGCCGTTTCCTGGCACATACAGGCTTCCTCGCGGAGCCTGCTGTTTGACGGGGAAAGGCAGAGGGTTAACCTGCCTTTTTAATTGTTAATACTGGTCTTCGTAACGCTTGGCGAGATCTTCGATGTTCTCGGGCGGCCATGCCGGTACTTCCATACCGAGGTGCAGGCCCATGGAAGCGAGAACTTCCTTGATTTCGTTCAGCGACTTGCGGCCAAAGTTCGGAGTGCGAAGCATTTCGGCTTCGGTCTTCTGAATGAGGTCGCCGATATAGACGATGTTGTCGTTCTTCAGGCAGTTGGCCGAACGGACGGAAAGTTCCAGTTCGTCGACCTTCTTGAGCAGTGCCGGGTTGAACGCCAGTTCGGTAACGGCTTCTTCTTCGGCTTCCTTCTGCGGTTCGTCGAAGTTGACGAAAACGCCGAGCTGGTCCTGAAGGATGCGGGCCGCAAAAGCGACTGCATCTTCACCGGTGACCGAACCATCGGTCTCGATCTGCATCGACAGCTTGTCGTAGTCGAGAACCTGGCCTTCACGGGTGTTTTCCACCTTGTAGGACACTTTCTTGACCGGCGAATACAGACTGTCGACCGGGATGAGGCCGATCGGTGCATCTTCCGAACGGTTGCGGTCAGCAGGAACGTAGCCCTTGCCGTTGTTGACGGTGAATTCCATGCGGATTTCAGCGCCCTCGTCGAGGGTGCAGATCACATGGTTCGGGTTGAGGATTTCGATATCGCCAACCGTCTGGATGTCACCGGCGGTTACAACGCCCGGACCCTGCTTGCGCACAACCATGCGCTTTGCGTCGTCGCCATCCATCTTGATGGCGATTTCCTTGATGTTGAGCACGATGTCCGTCACGTCTTCCCGCACACCCGGGATCGAGGAGAACTCGTGCAGAACGCCGTCGATCTGCACTGCGGTGACCGCAGCGCCGCGAAGCGACGACAGAAGAACGCGGCGAAGCGCGTTGCCGAGGGTCAGGCCAAAGCCACGCTCCAGCGGCTCGGCAACAAGGCTAACCTTGGTGCGGCCGGTAGAGGAGAACTCAACCTTATTCGGCTTGATCAGTTCCTGCCAGTTTTTCTGAATCATATGTTTTGCCTTCCGTTCGTTGCCACCATCCAATCGTGGCAACCGAGCCTTGAAGCGCCGGCAAGGTTACCCCTCGCCGGCTGGATGAATGCGTATGCTTAAACGCGGCGCTTCTTGCGCGGGCGGCAACCGTTGTGCGGGATCGGGGTCACGTCACGGATCGAGGTGATCATGAAGCCGGCAGCCTGCAGGGCGCGCAGAGCCGATTCACGACCGGAACCCGGGCCGCAAACTTCGACTTCGAGCGTCTTCATGCCGTGTTCCTGGGCCTTCTTGGCCGCATCTTCAGCAGCCATCTGGGCTGCGAACGGGGTCGACTTACGCGAGCCCTTGAAGCCCTTCGAACCAGCCGAAGACCAGGCAATCGCGTTGCCCTGTGCGTCGGTGATGGTGATCATCGTGTTGTTGAACGACGAGTTGACGTGCGCGACGCCCGTGGAAATGTTTTTCCGCTCGCGACGGCGAACGCGTGTGGCTTCCTTGGCCATGGTATACCTTTCGTTGATCTCTGCACCGCCGTAGTACCAGCGGCTCCACCGGGAAGAGGAAAAACCCCTGCCCTGAATTTTCAGTCATACGCGGACGGATAAACCCGGACCGCGCGGCGATATCGTCACTGCCGTAGTTCCAGCAGCTCCACCGGAGGGGCGCGATGCGCCCTTCCGAAACCACAAAAGAGGCCGGCGCCGAGCGCCAGCCTCTGCATTCCCCATTTCAGGGAAATTACTTCTTCTTGCCTGCAATCGCCTTTGCCGGGCCCTTGCGGGTGCGGGCATTGGTGTGCGTGCGCTGACCGCGAACCGGCAGCGAGCGGCGATGACGCAGACCGCGGTAGCAGCCCAGATCCATCAGACGCTTGATGTTCATCGAGGTCTCGCGACGCAGGTCGCCTTCAACCTGATAATCGCGGTCGATGGTTTCGCGGATCTGAAGAACTTCAGCATCCGTCAATTGGTGCACACGACGTTCAGCCGGGATACCGACCTTTTCGACGATTTCCTGTGCGAACTTCGCTCCAATCCCGTGAATGTAGCGAAGCGCGATTACTACGCGCTTGCTCGTCGGGATGTTGACGCCAGCGATACGTGCCACGCCTGTTCTCCTTGCTTCCAGTTGCCATCCGGCAATAGGTGCTTCGTTATTCAGCCCTTGAAAGAGCCGACTGTGAAAGTTCTGTTCGGAACACGTCAAAAGAATCGCGCCCGGACTTCGTCTTTGAAATCCGCGCCGATCCCTTGCATGTTGCGAGTTAGCGCGGTCTTTGAAGGAATCGACCGCAAAAGTCAACTCCCCGGCCGTCCTTTTTCAAGAACTGACCTTATTCAAGCGTCGGCCGAAGCCGATGCCAGGATTGCGTTGATTTCGGATGTTACGGTTTCCACCGAGGCCATTCCATCAACCGTCTTCAGCTCGCCCGTTGCCGCGTAGTGCTGCGACAGAGGCGCCGTCTTTTCCCGATACTCGACAAGACGCTTCTTGAAGGCTTCCGGATTGTCGTCGGAGCGCACCGTGCCGCCAGCGGCAATGGTTTCTGCTACGCGATTCTCGATGCGCCGTACAAGCGCATCTTCATCGACTTTCAACTCGATGACCGAATCGAGCCGCAACCCCTTGCCGGCGAGCATCTTGCCCAGGGCAACGGCCTGCGGAACCGTGCGCGGATAACCGTCGAGGATAAACCCCTTGGCACAGTCGGCCGAATCGATCCGATCCGAGACGATCTCGTTGACGATCTCGTCCGAAACCAGCTGGCCGGCATCCATGACAGCCTTGGCGCGCTTGCCGACGTCGCTCTGAACAGCAACGGCGGCCCGCAGCATATCGCCTGTGGAAAGCTGCGGAATACCGTATTTCTCCGTCAGCAGCTTGGCCTGTGTACCCTTGCCAGCTCCCGGCGGTCCTAAAAATATCAGTCTCATCGGCCCCTCTTCCCTCCACGCAGCTTTGATTTCTTGATCAGCCCCTCATACTGCTGGGCAATCAGGTGACCCTGTACCTGTGCTACAGTATCAAGGGTCACGCTGACAACAATCAAAAGCGATGTACCACCAAGGTAGAATGGCACACCGGTCTGCGCGATCATGACTTCAGGCAGAATGCAGACGAACATCAGGTAGATTGCGCCGATCACGGTGATGCGGGTCAGCACGTAGTCAATGTATTCGGCGGTGCGCTCGCCCGGGCGAATGCCGAGGATGAAGCCGCCATGCTTCTTCAGATTGTCGGCCGTATCCTTCGGATTGAAGACGATCGCCGTATAGAAGAAGGCAAAGAACGCAATCATGCCGCCATAGAGCACCATGTAGAGCGGCTGGCCATGGCCGAGCGCAGTCACGATGGTCGTGGCCCAGGCCGGCATCGATGCGCTGTTGGCAAAGCCTGCGAGCGTTGCCGGCAGAAGCAGCAGCGACGATGCAAAGATCGCGGGGATGACGCCGGCAGTGTTGAGCTTCAGCGGCAGATGCGAGGTGTCGCCCTGGAACATCTTGTTGCCGACCTGACGCTTCGGATACTGGATCAGAAGCCGCCTCTGGGCACGCTCGACGAAGACGATCAGCGCGATGACCGCGACGACCATGACGATGATGGCCAGAATCAGCGGAGTCGACAGAGCGCCGGTGCGGCCAAGTTCCAGCGTTCCGGCCAGAGCCGTCGGCAGATGCGCGACGATGCCGGCGAAGATGATCAGCGAGATACCGTTGCCGATGCCGCGCGAGGTGATCTGCTCGCCGAGCCACATCAGGAACATCGTGCCGCCGAGAAGCGAAATCACCGTCGAGATGCGGAAGAACCAGCCCGGATCTCCCACCAGGCCATTGCCGCTCTCAAGACCGACCGCGATGCCATAGGCCTGCAGCGTGCCGAGCAGCACCGTGCCGTAGCGGGTGTACTGGTTGATGACCTTGCGGCCCTGTTCGCCTTCCTTCTTCAACTGCTCGAGCGACGGAACCACGGAGGTCATCAGCTGAACGATGATGGAGGCGGAAATGTAAGGCATGATGCCGAGCGCGAAGATCGCCATACGCGAGACGGCGCCGCCCGAAAACATGTTGAAAAGACCGAGAATGCCGCCGCTCTGCCCGGCAAATGCCTGGGCGAAGGCTTCCGGATTGAGGCCTGGCAGCGGGATATAGGTGCCGAGGCGATAAACCAGGAGGGCGCCCAGGGTGAACCAGAGGCGCCGTTTCAGATCTTCCGCTTTTGCGAAAGTCGCAAAATTCAGGTTGGAGGCGAGCTGTTCCGCTGCAGAAGCCATGCAATTCTCCGCGTAGCCAGTTCGAAACCCGCGGGGACAAAACCCGGTCAGATCCGGAAAAAGCTATCTTCTTTTTATGAAAACCGGTTTGGAAACGACTGCATCTGCAATCAAGCGCCTCACCGTGGTTCCCGTTCAATATTCTGCGCCGGACAAATCCGGCCGCGCAATCCGCCCATGAATCATATGGACCGTCAGGCTCTCATATGGGAGCAAAACCGCCCGGTGTGAAGCACCCCGGGCGGTTCATCAGCAACAATTATTCAGCAGCGCCCGAAAGCAGCTTGATCGAACCGCCAGCCTTTTCGATCTTTTCGATCGCAGGCTTGGAAGCGCCGGCAACTTCGATCGTTACCTTTGCCTTCAGTTCACCGTCGGCCAGAACGCGAACGCCGTCCTTGGCGCGGCGGATAACGCCGGCAGCCGTCAGGGCAGCCGCATCGATAGCCTTGGAAGCGTCAAGCTTCTTGGCGTCGATGGCGGTCTGGATGCGGCCGAGCGACACGACAACAAAATCCGAACGGAAGATGTTGTTGAAGCCGCGCTTCGGCAGACGGCGGTAGATTGGCATCTGGCCGCCTTCGAAGCCGTTGATGGCAACGCCCGAACGAGCCTTCTGACCCTTGACACCGCGGCCGGCAGTCTTGCCGGATCCGGAGCCGATACCACGGCCGAGACGCTTGCGGTTCTTGGTCGAACCTTCGTTGTCTTTGATTTCATTCAGTTTCATGATGGTATCCCCCTCACTTCTCGTCGACGACGCGAACGAGGTGCTGGACGGCCCGGATCATGCCACGAACGGAAGGGGTATCTTCCAGCGTGCTAACCCGGTGCATCTTGTTGAGACCGAGACCGATCAGCGTTGCGCGCTGTACGGCCGGGCGGCGAATGGGGCTACCGATCTGTTCGACCGTAACCGTCTTCTGTGCAACTTCTTTCTTAGCCATTGTTTTCAAGCTCCCTTATTCTTCGGAAGCAACGCCGGCGGATACGCGGCGGCCCTGCAGAGTGGCATACTTCATGCCGCGCTGAGCTGCGATATCCTTCGGGTGCATCTGGCTTTTCAGAGCGTCGAACGTGGCGCGAATCATGTTGTACGGATTCGACGAACCGGTCGACTTCGCAACGACGTCATGCATGCCGAGCGTTTCGAAAACGGCGCGCATCGGACCACCGGCGATGATACCGGTACCGGCCTTGGCGGCACGCAGCAGAACCTTGCCTGCGCCGTGACGGCCATGAACGTCGTGATGAAGCGTGCGGCCAGAGCGCAGCGGAACGAAGATCAGTTCGCGCTTGGCAGCCTCGGTTGCCTTGCGGATGGCTTCCGGCACTTCACGTGCCTTGCCATGACCGAAGCCAACGCGGCCCTTCTGGTCGCCGACGACGACGAGAGCAGCAAAGCCGAAACGACGGCCGCCCTTGACGACTTTTGCGACGCGGTTGATTGCTACGAGCTTGTCAACGAATTCGCTGTCGCGCTCCTCGCGGTTCTGGCGATCGTCGCGAGAACCTCTTTTTTCTTGTGCCATTGTCCTTTTCCTTTTTCTTTTCCGGGTGCAATCGGCAGATTGACAAAAAGTCGCCCCGCCCCTTTCAGGGAGCGGAAGCGACGCGCTTATAAAAGCGTTTCGATGATCCGTCCAGACATGTCCGGACAGATATCATCAGAAGTTCAGGCCACCCTCGCGGGCTGCCTCGGCGAGCGCCTTGACGCGGCCGTGATAGATGAAGGCGCCACGGTCAAAGACAACGTCCTTGACACCAGCCTTCGAGGCGCGCTCTGCGAGGAGCTTGCCAACGGCAGCAGCTGCTGCCGTGTCAGCGCCCGTCTTCAAAGACGAACGCAGATCCGTGTCGAGTGTCGAGGCAGACGCAACGGTCTTGCCAGCAACATCATCGATAACCTGTGCGTAGATGTTCTTCGACGAGCGATGAACGGACAGGCGCAGACGGCCATTGGCCACTGCCTTGACTTGACGGCGCACGCGGCTGGCGCGGCGCACAAGTGTATCTTTCCTTGTAGCCATTTCGCGTGATCCTTACTTCTTCTTGCCTTCTTTGCGGATGATCCGCTCGCCGGCGTACTTGACGCCCTTGCCCTTGTAGGGCTCGGGACCACGGTATTCGCGGATTTCCGCGGCAACCTGGCCGACCTGCTGCTTGTTGATGCCGGTGACGACGATTTCCGTCGGCTTCGGCACAGCAATCGAAATGCCTTCCGGAGTCTGGTAGACCACGTCGTGGCTGAAGCCGAGCGCCAGCTGCAGGTTCTTGCCCTGAAGCGACGCGCGATAACCGACGCCGTTGATTTCGAGCTTGCGCTCGTAGCCGTCCTTGACGCCCTTGAAGATGTTTTCGATCATCGTGCGGGACATGCCCCACTTCGACCGTGCATCCTTGGACTGGTCAACCGGGGTCACCGACACCGCGTTGTTGTCTTCCAGCTTCACGACGACTTCGTCGTTAGCAACGAAGAAGAGTTCGCCTTTCGGGCCCTTTGCAGTCACCGTCTGGCCACTAACCGTGGCCGTGACACCTGCAGGAACCGGAACGGGCTTTTTACCGATACGAGACATATTTATAACCTGTCTGTCCGTTATGGAGATCACTGCTACCGTATTAGAATACGGAGCAGAGAACCTCGCCACCAACGTTCTGTTCGCGTGCCTGATGATCGGCCATCACACCCTTCGGAGTCGAAAGGATAGTGATACCGAGACCGTTCGCGACCTGCGGAATGGACTTGACCGAGACATAAACTCGGCGGCCCGGCTTGGATACGCGGCCGATCTCACGGATCACCGACGCACCTTCGTAGTATTTCAGTTCGATATTGATCTCGGCCTTGCCGTTACCAAATTCGGTTTCCGAATAACCGCGGATGTAGCCTTCAGCCTGAAGGACATCCAGAACGCGTGCGCGCAGCTTGGAAGCCGGAGTGGAAACACTCGACTTGCGGCGTGCAGCACCGTTGCGGATACGGGTGAGCATATCGCCCAGCGGATCAGTCATTGCCATGTGCCCGTCTCCTTACCAGCTCGACTTAACAATGCCCGGCACCTTGCCGAAATTGCCAAGTTCACGAAGCGCAATACGCGACATCTTGAGTTTGCGATAATATGCGCGCGGGCGACCGGTCACTTCGCAACGGTTGCGAACGCGGGTCTTGGAACCGTCACGCGGCAGGCTCGCCAACTTCAAAGTTGCCTTGAAGCGCTCTTCGATCGGAAGAGACTGGTTCATGATGGTTGCCTTCAGGGCTGCGCGCTTGGACGCATCCTGGGCAACCGACTTACGGCGGCGATTGTTCTTTTCAATTGCGCTCGTCTTCGCCATTCAACTTAATCCTTCTGCTTGTCGTTACGGCTTACTGGCGAAACGGGAAGTTGAACTCTGTGAGCAGAGCGCGTGCTTCGTCGTCGTTGGTTGCCGTCGTGCAAACGATGATGTCCATGCCCCACATCTGATCAACCTTGTCGTAGTTGATCTCCGGGAACACAATGTGTTCCTTGACACCCATGGCGAAGTTGCCACGGCCGTCAAAGCTCTTCGGATTCAGGCCGCGGAAATCTCGAACGCGCGGAAGCGCGATGTTGATCAGGCGATCCAGGAATTCGTACATGCGAACGCCGCGCAGGGTAACCTTTGCGCCGATCGGCATGCCTTCGCGCAGCTTGAAGCCGGCGATGGAGGTGCGGGCCTTGGTGATGACCGGCTTCTGACCGGCAATCGCAGCCAGGTCAGCTGCAGCAACCGTCGGCTTCTTCGAATCAGCCGTCGATTCACCAACACCCATGTTGATCACGATCTTGTCGAGGCGCGGGATCTGCATGACGTTGGAGTAGGAGAACTTCTCCTGCATCGCCTTGCTGATACGCTCAACATAATCGACCTTGAGCCGGGGCTCGTACTTCTTGGTGTCAGCCATCGATCGACACTCCCGAACGCTTCGAAACGCGAACCTTCTTGTCGCCGTCGATCTTGAAACCGACGCGGGTCGGCTTGCCGTCCTTCGGATCGGCGATCGCGATGTTCGACAGATGAATCGACGCTTCCTTGTTGATGATACCGGCTTCCTGGGCCTGGGTCTGGCGCTGGTGACGCTTCACCATGTTAACGCCACGCACAACGGCCCGGTCTTCCTTCGGCAGCACCTGGAGAACTTCTCCAGAGCGACCCTTGTCCTTGCCGGTCAATACGACGACTTTGTCGCCCTTGCGAATCTTTTGCATCTCAATCGCTCCTTACAGCACTTCTGGAGCCAGCGAGATGATCTTCATGTGGTTCTTGGCGCGGAGTTCGCGCGGAACCGGTCCGAAGATACGGGTGCCGATCGGCTCTTTCTTGTTGTCGATAAGAACAGCTGCGTTGTTATCGAACCGGATGACGCTGCCGTCCGGACGACGGATGTCCTTGGCGGTGCGTACGACGACCGCCTTCATCACATCACCCTTCTTGACGCGGCCGCGCGGAATAGCTTCCTTGATCGAAACGACAATAATGTCGCCGACCGAAGCGTACTTGCGCTTGGAACCGCCCAGCACCTTGATGCACATGACACGACGTGCGCCGGAATTATCCGCCACGTCGAGGTTTGTTTGCATCTGAATCATGTCAGGTCGCCTTCTTGTTGTGACCGGACCGGTTGGGCCAACCTCATCAGATTGAGGGCCCCCTGTTCCAGCTTCTAAATTTCTGTTCTCGCGCGGGATCGATCGTTGCCAGGGTGGTTTCCTAAACAGGACCTTCCGTGCGCTCAAAGCAAAAGAACGCTCGTGTTCGAGCGTCCTTGCGCTGCTTCATACAGATTTTCTCAGCCGACGCAAGGGCCGGACGAGAAAGTCTTAAGAATTAGGCCTGAACGGAAACGACCGTCCAGGTCTTGTCCTTCGAGATCGGCGCGCATTCCTCGATGGAAACCTGATCGCCGACCTTGTACTGGTTGTTCTCGTCATGCGCCTTGTACTTCTTGGACCGACGAACGGTCTTCTGGAAGATCGGGTGCGCGAAACGACGCTCGACACGGACCACGACGGTCTTATCGTTCTTGTCGCTGACGACTGTGCCCTGCAGAATGCGTTTTGGCATATTCTTAGATCCTTAAGCCTTGGCTTCTGCCGCCTTCTGGCGGGCAATGGTTTTGACGCGCGCAATGTCCTTGCGGACTTCATTGATGCGCGACGACTTTTCGAGCTGGCCTGTGGCCTTCTGGAAGCGCAGGTTGAACTGCTCCTTCTTCAGCTTGGCAAGCTCTTCGTTGAGCTGATCGGCGCTGAGCGCGCGAACGGTATCGGCTTTCATGGGCTTTACTCCTTACTCTGCAATGCGCTGAACGAAGCGCGTCTTGACAGAGAGTTTCGCAGCACCAAGGCGAAGCGCCTCACGGGCGAGTTCTTCGCTGACGCCGTCGATTTCAAACATCATTCGGCCGGGCTTGACCTTGCAAGCCCAATACTCAACCGAACCCTTACCTTTACCCATGCGGACTTCGGTCGGCTTCGCCGTGACCGGTACGTCTGGGAATACGCGGATCCATACACGACCCGCACGCTTCATGTGACGCGTGATCGCGCGGCGAGCCGCCTCGATTTCACGTGCATTCACACGGTTCGGCTCCTGAGACTTCAGGCCGAATTCACCGAAAGCAAGGTCGGAACCGCCCTTGGCAACGCCCTTGATGCGTCCCTTGAACTGCTTGCGGTACTTAGTGCGCTTTGGCTGCAACATTTTTTTAATTCTCCGATATTAGCTGCCAGGAACGACTGTTACGCGTTTTCGCGACGACGGTTGTTGCTGCTGGGGCCCTGAGCATCGCTCTCGGACGCACGACGCTCGGAGGCCATCGGATCGTGTTCAAGGATTTCGCCCTTGAAGATCCAGACCTTGATGCCGCAAATACCAAAAGCGGTTTTGGCTTCAGCCACACCGTAGTCGATGTCGGCGCGAAGCGTGTGCAACGGCACGCGGCCTTCGCGGTACCATTCCGTACGGGCGATTTCAGCACCGCCGAGACGACCGCCGCAGGTGATCTTGATGCCTTCGGCGCCAAGACGCATTGCGGACTGAACAGCGCGCTTCATCGCACGGCGGAAAGCCACGCGGCGTTCGAGCTGCTGGGCGATCGACTGGGCGACGAGCGTCGAGTCGACTTCCGGCTTGCGCACTTCAACGATGTTGAGGTGCGTTTCCGACTTCGTCATCTCGGCAATCTTCTTGCGCAGCTTTTCGATGTCTGCGCCCTTCTTGCCGATGATGAGGCCCGGGCGAGCCGAGTGGATCGTAACGCGGCACTTCTTGTGCGGACGCTCGATGATCACCTTGGCGATACCGGCCTGCTTCAGCTCTTCCATGACGTAGGCACGGATCTTCAGGTCTTCGTGAAGAAGCTGACCGTACTCGGCGTTATCCGCGAACCAGCGGCTGTCCCAAGTGCGGTTGATGCCGAGGCGGAAGCCGACTGGATTGATCTTCTGACCCATTATGCGGCCTCCCCTTTGGCTTCGACTTCGCGAACAACGATCGTCAGATGCGCGAAAGGCTTTTCGATACGCGATGCACGGCCACGGCCACGAGCGTGGAAACGCTTCATGACGATGGACTTGCCGACGTAGGCTTCGGCGACGATCAGGCTGTCGACGTCGAGATCGTGGTTGTTTTCCGCGTTTGCGATCGCGGATTCCAACGTCTTCTTGACAGTGTCCGAGATCCGCTTGCGCGAGAACTCGAGTTCGGCCAGAGCCCGGTCGACCTTCTTGCCGCGGATCATCGCAGCTACCAGGTTGAGCTTCTGGGGGCTGACGCGGATCGTGCGCGCAATTGCCTGCGCCTCATTATCCTTCAGCCGGCGTTCGGCTTTTGCCTTGCCCATAATTACTTCCTCTTTGCCTTCTTGTCCGCACCGTGACCGTAATAGGTCCGGGTCGGAGAGAATTCACCGAACTTGTGGCCGATCATGTCTTCGTTGACACTGACCGGAACATGCTTGCTGCCGTTGTAGACGCCGAACGTGAGACCGACGAACTGCGGCAGGATGGTGGAGCGACGGCTCCACATCTTGATCACTTCGTTACGACCGCCTTCACGAACCTTCTCAGCCTTCTTGAGAAGATAGCCGTCAACAAACGGACCTTTCCATACTGAACGAGTCATTGGAGACTTCCTCTCTTACTTCTTACGCTGATGACGCGAGCGCATGATGAACTTGTCGGTCGACTTGTTCGAACGTGTGCGCTTGCCCTTGGTGGGCTTGCCCCAAGGAGACACCGGATGACGACCACCCGAGGTGCGGCCTTCACCACCGCCGTGCGGATGGTCAACAGGGTTCATGACGACGCCGCGAACATGCGGACGCTTGCCACGCCACACCGAACGACCGGCCTTGCCGTCGTTGATGTTGCCGTGATCGGGGTTGGAAACTGCACCGACCGTTGCCAGGCAGGAGCCGTGTACCAGGCGCTGTTCGCCGGAGGACAGGCGAAGGATCGCCATGCCCTGGTCGCGACCGACCAGCTGGACGTAGGCGCCGGCGGAGCGAGCGATCTGCCCACCCTTGCCCGGCTTCATCTCGACGTTGTGAACGATCGAACCAACCGGCATGTACTGAAGCGGCATGGTGTTGCCCGGCTTCACGTCAACCTGCTTTTCCGAGGCGATCACCTTGTCACCGGCAGCAAGACGCTGCGGAGCGATGATGTAGGCCTGCTGACCGTCCGCATAGGAAATCAGCGCGATGAACGCTGTGCGGTTCGGGTCGTATTCGAGACGCACGACCGTGCCTTCAACGTCGAACTTGCGACGCTTGAAGTCGATCAGACGGTAGGTCCGCTTGTGACCGCCACCCTGGAAACGCACCGTGATGCGACCGGTGTTGTTGCGGCCGCCCTTGGAGGACAGGCCTTCCGTCAGCGACTTGACCGGCTTGCCCTTGTGCAGGCCGGACCGGTCGACGATGACCAGCTGACGCTGGCTCGGGGTGGTCGGATTGAAACTTTTCAATGCCATTGTTCTATTCCTCAGAGTCCGGTGGAGACGTCGATGGTCTGACCGTCAGCGAGCGTGACGATAGCCTTCTTGACGTCCTTTTGCCGGCCAGCGAAGCCGCGGAAGCGCTTCAGCTTGCCCTTGCGGACCAGCGTGTTCACAGCCGTAACCTTGACGCCGAACAGAGCTTCGATTGCAGCCTTGATTTCGGGCTTCGACGCATCCTTGGCGACGTTGAAAATGATCTGGTTCTGTTCAGAAACCAGCGTCGACTTTTCGGTGATCGAAGGAGAAACGATCACATCGTAGTGGCGAAGATCAGTCATTTGAACCGCTCCTCAAGAGCTTCAACTGCAGCTTTGGACAGGACGAGCTTGCCGCGGCGCAGAATATCGTAAACGTTGATGCCCTGAACCGGCAGAACGTCCACATTCGGGATGTTCTGGGCTGCGAGCTTGAAGTTGCTGTCGAGTTCGGCGCCGCCGATGAACAGCACGTTGGTCAGGCCGAGCGTTGCGAATGCGCCGGTCAGCGTCTTCGTCTTGGCTTCGGCAGCAACCAGGCTGTCAACGATGATCAGCTCTTCGGCACGCAGCTTTGCGGACAGCGCATGGCGCAGGCCGAGGGCACGTACCTTCTTCGGCAGGTCATGAGCGTGGCTGCGAACAACCGGGCCATGAGCCTTACCACCGCCGCGGAACTGCGGAGCGCGAGCCGAATGGTGACGAGCGCGGCCCGTACCCTTCTGCTTGAACATCTTGGCGCCGGTGCGCGAAACTTCCGCGCGGCCCTTGGCCTTGTGCGTGCCCTGCTGCTTCTTGGCAAGCTGCCAGCGAACGACGCGGGCAATGATATCTTCGCGAGGCTCGAGACCGAAAATCGCGTCGGACAGGGAAACCTTGCCGGCCTCTTTGCCCTCGAGTGTGGTGACGTTGAGATCCATGATCTGGCCCCCTTACTTGGCTGCGCGCACAGCGGCAGGACGCGGAGCGTCAGCCGGAGTGCCGGACTTGATGGCGTCGCGAACGACGATCCATGCGCCCTTGGAGCCGGGTACGGCGCCCTTGACGAGGATCAGACCGCGGTCTTCATCGGTGGAGACCACTTCCAGGTTCTGGGTGGTGATGCGCGTCTGACCCATGTGGCCAGCCATGCGCTTACCCTTCCAGACGCGGCCCGGATCCTGGTTGGAACCAGTCGAACCATGCGAACGGTGCGATACGGACACGCCGTGCGTTGCACGCAGACCGCCGAAGTTGTGGCGCTTCATGGCACCGGCAAAACCCTTACCGGACGATGTACCGGTAACGTCGACCAGCTGGCCGGCGACGAAATGGTTTGCGGTGAGCTCAGCGCCGACATCGATCAGATTGTCCGACGAAACGCGGAACTCAACGACCTTGGCCTTCGGCTCTACGTTGGCGGCAGCGAACTGACCACGCAACGGCTTGCTCGTGTTCTTGACCTTGGACTGGCCTGCACCGAGCTGAACTGCGGTGTAGCCATTCTTGTCTTCCGTGCGGTGGGCAACGACTTGTACGTTTTCCATCCGCAATACTGTAACCGGGATATGCTCACCAGCGTCGTTATAGACGCGGGTCATCCCAACTTTCTGTGCAATCACACCTGAACGCATTGGTTCATTCCTCTTAAGAGTTAGCGACGGGGCAAACCCCGTTGCATCTCTGGTTTAAGGTCTCCCCTTTTTCATCCGATCCAGCAGGATCATCCGATCGAAGGGTCGCCCGTTTTTGGAAGCCGTTGAGCCGAAGCCCACGTACCTTCCTTGTTTTTAAAGCTTGATTTCCACGTCTACGCCGGCAGCCAGGTCGAGCTTCATCAGCGCGTCAACGGTCTGCGGAGTAGGATCGACGATATCGAGGAGGCGCTTGTGGGTACGCATTTCGAACTGTTCGCGGCTCTTCTTGTCCACGTGGGGCGAGCGGTTGACAGTAAACTTTTCAATCCGCGTCGGAAGCGGCACCGGACCACGAACCGAAGCGCCTGTGCGCTTGGCCGTCGAAACGATTTCCCGCGTGGAGGCATCAAGAATCCGGTGATCAAACGCCTTGAGGCGGATACGGATATTCTGGCCGTTCATTCGAGTTATCCTTGTTGTTGTTAAGCGGAATGCCCCAGATGAGGCAATTCGTCATTCGTTTCCGGGTGCTGATGCTTCAAAGAGCACAAAGAGCAAATCACTCTCTGTCCGTTTCTGCAATTCGACCCGCCACATATACGGAATCGGCGTCCGACACAATGACCGAACGCCTACGGAAGCACGATTTTTTCGCGCTTCCGTTAATTCGAGAGGCATACGATTTTACCCGCATGCTTCGACCAACAAATTGATCGAGGAAGCGGCGCCTATGACGCGCCGCTTCCCAACCGAGTAAATTACTCGACGATGGACGCTACGATGCCGGCGCCGACGGTACGGCCGCCTTCGCGGATTGCGAAGCGCAGCTTTTCTTCCATGGCGATCGGAACGATCAGCTCGACGGCAACGGTGACGTTGTCGCCAGGCATAACCATTTCCGTGCCTTCAGGAAGCGACACGATGCCCGTCACGTCCGTCGTGCGGAAGTAGAACTGCGGACGGTAGTTGGTGAAGAACGGCGTATGACGGCCGCCTTCTTCCTTCGTCAGGATGTAGGCTTCGGCCATGAACTTCTTGTGCGGCTTGACCGAACCCGGCTTGCACAGGATCTGGCCACGCTCGACGCCGTCACGGGTAACGCCGCGAACCAGCGCGCCGATGTTGTCGCCAGCCTGGCCCTGATCGAGCAGCTTGCGGAACATTTCAACGCCGGTAACCGTCGTCTTCGAGGTCGCGCGGATGCCGACGATCTCGACTTCTTCGCCAACCTTGACGATGCCACGCTCGACGCGGCCGGTCACGACCGTACCACGGCCCGAGATCGAGAACACGTCTTCGATCGGCATCAGGAACGGCAGGTTGATCGGACGCTCAGGCGTCGGGATGTAGGCGTCAACAGCAGCCATCAGTTCGCGGATCGCGTCTTCGCCGATCTTCTTGTCCGAATCTTCAAGAGCAGCCAGAGCCGAACCCTTGATGATCGGGATGTCGTCGCCCGGGAAGTCGTACATCGACAGAAGTTCGCGAACTTCAAGCTCAACGAGCTCCAGCAGTTCGGCGTCGTCGACCTGGTCGACCTTGTTGAGGAACACGACGATTGCCGGAACGCCAACCTGACGGGCAAGCAGGATGTGCTCGCGGGTCTGCGGCATCGGGCCGTCGGCAGCCGAGCAAACCAGGATCGCGCCGTCCATCTGGGCAGCACCGGTGATCATGTTCTTGACGTAGTCGGCGTGGCCGGGGCAGTCGACGTGCGCATAGTGACGGGCAGGCGTCTCATATTCGACGTGCGCCGTCGAAATGGTGATACCACGCGCCTTTTCTTCCGGAGCGGCATCGATCTGGTCGTATGCCTTGAACTCGCCGAAATACTTCGTGATCGCTGCCGTCAGCGACGTCTTGCCATGGTCAACGTGGCCGATCGTGCCAATGTTAACGTGCGGCTTGTTGCGCTCAAATTTGCTCTTTGCCATGGGGTCAAGTTTCCTGTGATCAATGAGAATGCACCATACCGGCGGCGCCGGTTTGGGGAGGCGTTTAAGGGTTTCGGAAGAATTGCGCAAGACTTAATTGTTTTGCGCGTCGCCAAGCCCTCGGCCCGTTTCTGAGGCCTATGTGGGGATCGCCGGGCGCAATTCCAATACCAACGCTTGCGAACGCTAAAATCGCGACAAATCAAAGACTTGCAGCGACGCAGTGCGGGAAACCGATGAACCTGATGATAATTTTGAGCTTTGCTGGAGCGGGTAGCGGGAATCGAACCCGCGTATTCAGCTTGGAAGGCTGCTGCTCTACCATTGAGCTATACCCGCGGGTCACGATCCGTCTGACAGAATGGTGGAGGGAGTTGGATTTGAACCAACGTAGGCTGAGCCAACGGATTTACAGTCCGTCCCCTTTAACCACTCGGGCATCCCTCCATTATTCTGTCGGGATCATGCGACCAAGCATTTCAGATCGAAGCGTTGTCTGCCGGGGCAAGTCAGCCCTTCAATCTGCGCCGGGTATATGACGGCCCCGTTTCGTCCTGTCAACACGGGGTCTCAGAAAAAGTTGCGAAATTCGCCATAAAGATCGCCGGCGGCCGATTTCGCGAAAAACGGTTCCACGCGCGCCCTATCCTCAGTATAAGACGCGCATGAGCAAAGATAATCCGGGCGACAAGAACGCCAAAGACACCCATTACGCCACTCTGCGCCGCGCCCACCGCGATGGACGACGCGAACGCGGCGAGATTCCGACGCCTGTCCAGGACAAGCGGAAGAAGAGCGCCGCCGCGGACTGGAAAGCCCCCCAGCTGGCACCCGACCAGGTGCAGCTTTACGGCATCCACACGGTGCGCGCAGCGCTCGACAAT
This sequence comes from Pararhizobium polonicum, assembly GCF_001687365.1. Lineage (GTDB taxonomy): Bacteria > Pseudomonadota > Alphaproteobacteria > Rhizobiales > Rhizobiaceae > Pararhizobium > Pararhizobium polonicum. The sequence continues at coordinate 515,425 of NZ_LGLV01000005.1, read as the reverse complement.
CCCGAGCGCAAGATCACCAAGCTTTCGGTGACACAGAATGCCTTGATCCGGCTGGAAACCGGGCCTATCGAAGAACTCGGTTTCCCCGTCGAGATCGTCACGCCGCAGGACCTCGACAAGATTCTCGGACCCGACGCCATCCACCAGGGCGCAATGCTGGAAACCGTGCCCCTGCCCGCCCGCCGGCTGTCGGCTTTGAAAGACAGCCCGCTGATTCTGGTTCTCGATCAGGTCACCGATCCGCACAACGTCGGCGCCATCATGCGCTCGGCCGTCGCCTTCAATGCCGGCGCGCTGATCACGACGCAGCGCCACAGCCCGACCGAATCGGGTGTAATGGCCAAATCCGCTTCCGGTGCGCTGGAAATGATCCCCTATATCCAGATCACCAACCTGGCCGATGCGCTGGAAGAACTGCACAAGCTCGGCTTCGTCTCGATCGGGCTTGATTCGGAAGGTCCCGCACCGCTCGAACAGACGCTGTCGGGCGAGAAGATCGCCCTTGTGCTCGGCGCCGAAGGCAAGGGATTGCGGCAGAAGACACGCCAGACCGTCAACGCGCTCGCCCGCCTCGACATGCCGGGCGCCATCAAATCGCTGAACGTGTCGAACGCCGCCGCCATCGCCATGTATGCGGCACGCGGTCATCTGACCAAGGCCTGAGCGACAACTACTGCGTCAACGGCAGTACGGCCACCGACAATCGCGCTTCGGGGCACTCGTCCCGGAGCTTGCGCCATGTCATGACGTTGAGTTCTTTTTCGCAACGCGCCAGATAGGCGATATCGCCCACGCGGATACAGGTGGTCTGGCCCAGTTCAAGCTTCGAACCATCCCGGTTTCGGCAGGTGCACATCGCGTCGGCCGCCAGCGACATACCGGGAGAGGTTCCGGCAAAGACCGAAACAAGCGCGATCATCAAAAATGCCGGAACGCTTTTCATAAGCGAAGTGTAATACAAAAAAGCAGGCAGTCCAGCCCTCACAGGAATCCCGGCGCCGGACTGGCCTGCAGGCCACTGCCCTGCCGGATCAGGCCTTCTTCAGGAACTCGGTACGCAGCACCAGCCCCTTAATCTTCGCATGGCGGCATTCGACCTCATCGGGATCACCGGTCAGGTGAATGCCCTTGATCATCGTGCCGCGTTTCAAGGTCTCGGAGGTCCCCTTAACCTTCAGGTCCTTGATCAAAGTGACATTGTCGCCCTCGACGAGAATCGTGCCGTTGCTGTCCCTGACATCCGTCATTTTCGTTCCAATCCGTATGCTATCGGCCCGAAGGCTCTTGGCCCGGGCTCTACCGCCTCGCGCCGGGCCTGTCCAGCCTGCGACGGACGAAAGGCCGGCCTCCATCCCGAAGACGGCAGGCGCCGGTTTATCCGGTTTTCAGACACAGAAAAGCCGGACACATGTCGTGCCCGGCTTTCAGCTCTGTCAACCCGCGAGAATGTTCAGGCGGCGATATCGAAATGACCGCGGTCGGCAATGGCCTTTTCGGCAACGGTGATCGCCGCTTCCTTCGAATCCGGGCTGATGGACAGACCTTCGGCGCGAACGAACTCGACATTGGTGATGCCGATGAAGCCGAACACCGTGCTCAGGTAAGTTTCCTGATGGTCCATGGCGCTGATCGGGGACGTGCCGGAATAATGACCGCCTCGGGTCGAAGCGACGATGACCTTCTTGCCCTTGGCCAGGCCTTCGACGCCGGACTCGGTATAGCGGAAGGTGGTGCCGGCAACGAGAATGCGGTCGATCCAGGTCTTCAGCTGGCTCGGAATGGCGAAATTGTACATCGGTGCGCCGACGACGATGACATCAGCCGCCAGGAATTCAGCGAGCGAGGCGCGGCCGGCATCGAGTTCGGAAACCAGCGCCGCATCCAGACCTTCCGGATTGGCGGATGCCGCCATCAGATGCGAGCCGTTCAGATGCGCCAGCGGCTGGGCGGCGAGATCGCGGTAGGTGACGCTGTCATCCGGGCGCTCGGCCTTGATCCGCGCGACGATCGATGCCGTCAGGCGGCGGGAGACGGAATGATCTCCGAGAATACCGGAGTCGATTTGGAGAATGTTCATGATGGCACCTTCGAATGGGGTTGCGTGGTCTTGGGGTGCATCACATATGAATTTAAAACAATCAGCCGATAAGCCAGCCCTTTTTCGACAGCATGTTTCCTGATAGAAACAATGGAGCGATCGGCCTTGAACGAAACGAAGGTGTAACATGCAGGACCTGAACGATATCGCGCTGTTTGCAGCCGTCGTGAAGCACAAGGGATTTTCCGCGGCTGCGCGCGCTCTCAACATTCCGAAATCCAAACTCAGCAAGCATGTCGCGCGGCTCGAACAGCAATTGGACGTCCGCCTGCTGGAGCGCTCGACCCGCAAACTGCGCGTCACCGAGATCGGCCAGGCTTTCTATGAGCGTTGCGAAACGATCCTTGCAGGCGTCGACGCTGCCGAAGCAGTGGTCGCCGCGGCCAAGAGCGAGCCCTCCGGCATCGTCCGCCTCGCCTGCCCGATCGGCTTTACCCCCATGGTCGGCGCGATCCTGCCCGCCTTTCACCGGCGTTATCCGGAGGTCAGGCTGCTGATCACCACCACCAACCGCCGGATCGATCTGGTCGAGGAACGCATCGATATCGCACTTCGGGCACGTCATCATCTGGATTCCGACAACAATCTGATCGTGCGCAAGCTGGGCGAAGCCCGCCAGTTTCTCGCCGCCAGCCCGGCGCTGATGGCGCGGATCGGCAATGTGACGATCGATACGCTCGACAAAATGCCGACGCTATCGATGAACGAGCAGCATCTCTCCGATACCTGGCAGCTGAACCATGTTGACGGAACGAAGCGGGACATTCCCCACCAGCCGATCATCGGCTGCGGCGATTTCGGCATCCTCGAGCGTGCGGCAATCGAAGGGGTGGGAATTGCACTGCTGCCGGATCATATCTGCGGCCGGGGATTTCGCACCGGCGTCCTGATGCCGGTGCTGCCCGAATGGTCCTCGGACGCCACCATCGCCCATCTGGTCTTTACGTCACGCCACGGCATGCTGCCCTCGGTTCGCGCGCTGATCGATTTCCTCGCCGACAATCTGCCCGGGGCAATGTCGCGCTGCACGGAAATAGACCCACCGGCGGCGATGCTGGAAGCGGCGGAATAAACGGCACCTCTCCGGCTGGCGGGGCTATGATGACGGGCGTTTCAAACGACCGAATCAGGGCCGGCAGGCGGAAAGGACAATTATGACGCGGCAACGGCGGCGGTACATCATTCGCAGGCGGCGAACCACCATCGGTATCGTTCTTGTCGCCGCAATCTCGTTTCTTGCTGGCATGACCGATGCCGCCGGCCTGCTGATTGCGGGCAGCTTCGTCTCCTTCATGAGCGGCAACACCACCCGCGCCGCCGTCGCGCTGAGCGATGGGAAACCGGCCTACGCGATCATCCTGCTGGGTGCGCTTTTGATGTTCGTCGCCGGCAACGCGCTCGGCACCATCATTGCCCACAATGCCGCCCGGCGCGCTTTCCGCGTCCTCATCACGGTAACCCTTATCCTGGTGTTTTCCGCTGCGATCAGCGGCCCGGATTTCGCGACGCTTCAATTCTACGGGATCGTGCTTGCCATGGGGCTCGTCAATGCCGCCGTCGACCATATCGACGGATTGCCGATCGGACTGACCTATGTGACGGGCGCCCTTTCCCGCTTCGGCAAGGGGATCGGCAGCTGGATCGTCGGCACGCCGCGGTCGGCGTGGGGCCTTCAAATCGTTCCGTGGATCGGAATGGCGACCGGCGGCGTCTGTGGCGCCTTTCTCGAGCGGGCGATGGGGAGTGATGTGCTCTGGCTGATCTGCGCCCTCTCGGCCATGCTCACACTGCTCGCCTTCTTCATTCCACCGCGCTTCCAGCGACGGCTCGCCCACCGGTCAACGCCCCAGCCGGTGAAAGCCCATTGAAAACTGCCCGTGTGACGTCCCCTTCAAATCCGGCAGCCTGCAAAACCTGCGTCATCATCCCCTGCAGAAAGGCGGGAAAAGCATATCAAAAACTGCATTTTCACTTTACACAGGATGAGAATATGCTAACTCCCTGCCGCAAGTGCTGCCCTTATAGCTCAGTTGGTAGAGCACCTGATTTGTAATCAGGGGGTCCCGGGTTCGAGTCCTGGTGGGGGCACCATTTTTCCTTGTTCAATCCCTTCCTGTATTTCGGCATATGCGAAACTTCGTGGATAATTGATGCCGTGCGTTGGCGCGAAGCGCGTCAGGCCTTCCGAATTGGCATGGCTATTCGTATATCCAGTTGCTATGCCATATGAGCGGAATTGAATGCCGGGAGGCTCGATACCGCCGATCGGTGCGAAACGGGGAATGACAAACGATGTCGGCAGGCGTTCTGGCTGCGAGCGGCGGTGTTAAACAGGTAATCTGCATCAGTTGGGGGACAAAATACGGAGCCCCGTTTATCAATCGGCTCTATGCGATGGTGGCGCGCAACATCACGCCGCCCTTCACCTTCACCTGCTTTACCGACAACCGCGATGGTCTGCGCCCGGAAATCCTTCTGGAGGACTTGCCGCCGCTGGATGTGGAAAAGATGCCGGTCAATACCAAGGGCATCTGGCCCAAGGCGCGGCTGTGGGGGCCGACATTGGGCAGCCTTACCGGCCCGGTCCTGTTCCTGGACCTCGATCTGGTGATCGTGGGCTCCCTTGACGCTTTCTTCGAAGCGGGGGGGCCGGACGACGTGATGATCGCGCGGAACCAGACCACCCCCTTCGAGCGGCTCGGCCAGACCTCGCTGTTCCGGTTTCCGGTTGGCAAGCTCGTTCCCCTGCTGGAGAAATTCCGGGCCGATCCACAGGCTGTTGCCGACAAGTATCAGTTCGAACAGCGCTTCGTGACCCGCAACGCCCCCGGCGGGGTGACGTTTTTCCCGCGCCGCTGGGTCCTGCATTTCAAACAGGATTGCCGCTGGCCGATTCCGTTGAATTATTTTCTGCCGCCGCGTCTTCCGTCCGACGCGCGGGTCATCCTGTTCCCGCGCAATTTTTTTCCGCAGCACGCGATCGACGGGCAATTCGGCTTGAAGGGGCGTGTCGCGACACCGCTCGAGCACATCCGCGGGGTCTTCGACCCCGCCCGGCGGAAGGGAAAAGCACCGCTGCGCTACCTTCGTCAATATATTCTCCCAACTCCATGGGTGGCCGACCATTGGCGGGAATGACCGTTTCGCGGGGCTGTGCCGTGGCTCTTCCAAAGCCATGCTCCGTATTGGGGGGCGCTTCGGGCCGCAATCTTCCCTTTCGCACCGGGATCTTTTGTGCATGATAATATCTGTATTGTCAGCCGCGACGCCTTCTGTCGGACGTCCTGACGGACCATAGTCCGGGTCTTCCCGTGTGGGGTGGCCCAGCCCATAAACAGACAGGCATTTCATGGCTCGCACGTTCAAAACCATCGCTTTCGCCGCGTCCGCCACGGACGAAGCCCAGAAGGCTGCGGACGAACTGATCGCGCTCTACGGCCAGGAAGATCCTGACGAAGCGGATGTGATCGTCGCACTTGGCGGCGACGGCTTCATGCTGCAGACGCTGCACCGGACGATGAATTCCGGCAAGCTGGTCTATGGCATGAATCGCGGCTCGATCGGTTTCCTGATGAACCGCTACAGCGTCGAGAATCTGCGCGAGCGGCTGGCGGCGGCCGTCGAGAATACGTTCCGGCCGCTTGAGATGCAGACCGTCGATACGGACGGCAACCACTTCCGGGCGCTTGCCATCAATGAGGTCTATCTGTTTCGCCAGTCCTACCAGGCGGCCAAGCTCCGGGTCGTCGTCGATGGCCGGGTTCGGCTTGAGGAATTGATCTGCGACGGCGTGCTGCTCTCCACGCCGGCCGGCTCGACAGCCTACAATCTCTCTGCCCACGGGCCCATCCTGCCGCTCGAGGCGCCGCTCCTGGCCCTGACGCCCGTCAGCCCGTTCCGGCCGCGCCGCTGGCGCGGTGCGCTGCTGCCCAACAAGGTCACCGTCGATATCGACATTCTCGAATCCGACAAGCGCCCGGTCAATGCGGTGGCTGATCATGTCGAGGTCAAATCAGTGGCCAAGGTCCGCATTGCCGAATCGGAAAACATCACGGCGCATATCCTTTCCGATCCCGACTATTCCTGGTCGGACCGCATTCTGGCGGAGCAATTCTCCAACTAGACACGCCCGCTCCCCGCCGCTCTTTTCCGCATTCCCTTGAACTGGAATCGATTTCGGCCGAAAATCGTACCGAAATCCGCTATCTTGTGCTGCCCGCGAGGAATGCGGGCAGCACAAGATCCGGCTTCCCAGTGATCTCACCAAGGCAGAGACGATGCCCCACATTCGACGTTACAGTACGGCCGGCACGTCGCCTGACCACCGGATGGCCTCGCGAACGGCCGCCGCTCCAGGCCGGCCCGCAGCCCTTTCTATCTCCCATCGAGCTGCCCGCTCCCTGGCTGCCGGCTGGCTGGTCTTGATGCTTACCACCGCATCTCCGGCCCGCGCGGACGACACTGTACTCATGCCAGATAATATCATTTTCGTGACCAGCACCGGCTATTGGGAAGAAAGCGGCGATCCGCCGAACGTGCTCGATCCGAGCGGCGGCAAGACGGCCGACACTCCGTCGGCACAGAATTCACCGGCACAGCGCGGCTACTACAAGCTCGTCGCCGTGCGTCAGCCCGAGGGCAACGCGCATATTTTTCTGCAGCAGGTCGCCCTTGAGGCGGCAGGCCCGAAAGTGATCTCCTCGGCGGAACTGGAGGAATTTTCCGCGATGAAGGCCTATGTCACCGACATCCGGCCTGAAACATCCGATGGTGTTTCCAGTCAGCCGGGGCTGTTTGCGACGGTCTATCTGAAGACGGATCCGGCCGCGCCGGAGCCGGAGACCTGGACCGTGCTGATCGACGATGTCGGCGATATCCAGGTCGAGCGCGCAACGAACTGACCGGCAGCACCCAAGCACCCAAACAAAAAGCCGGGCGATCGATGTCACCCGGCTTTGTCGCATTAGAGAATGTCAGCCCCGGTCTCAGGCCAGATCGTCGACCACGGCATCGGCGCCGCCATTGACGCGGTGGGCGAGTGCCGCTTCCATGAACTCGTTGAGATCACCGTCAAGCACATCGTCCGGAGCGGTGCTCGCCACCCCGGTGCGCAGGTCCTTGACCAGCTGGTAGGGCTGCAGCACGTAGGAACGGATCTGGTGTCCCCAGCCGATATCGCTCTTGGACGCGGCTTCGGCATTGGCTGCCTCTTCCCGCTTCTTCAGTTCCGCCTCGTAGAGACGGGCGCGCAGCATGTCCCAGGCCTTGGCCTTGTTCTTGTGCTGCGAGCGCTCCTGCTGGCACTGCACGACGATGCCGGACGGCATGTGCGTGATACGCACGGCCGAATCGGTCGTGTTGACGTGCTGGCCGCCAGCGCCGGACGAGCGGTAGGTGTCGATGCGGCAATCGCTCTCGTTGATGTCGATCTGGATCGAATCGTCGATCACCGGATAGACCCAGATGGACGAGAACGAGGTATGACGGCGGGCATTGCTGTCGAACGGCGAAATCCGCACCAGGCGATGGACGCCCGATTCGGTCTTCAGCCAGCCATAGGCATTGTGCCCCTTGACCAGCAGCGTCGCGGACTTGATGCCCGCTTCTTCGCCGTCATGGACTTCCATGAGCTCGACCTTGTAGCCCTGGCGTTCGGCCCAGCGGGTATACATGCGCAGAAGGATGTTCGCCCAGTCCTGGCTCTCGGTGCCGCCGGCACCGGAATGGACTTCCAGATAGGTGTCGTTGCCGTCGGCTTCGCCCGACAGCATGGCTTCCACCTGGCGGCGGGCCGCTTCGGTTCGCAGCACGCGCAACGCGTCTTCGGCTTCCTTGACGATATCGGCATCGCCCTCTTCCTCACCCAACTCGATGAGATCGATGGCGTCCTGCATCTGCTGCTCGAAAGCCCGCACGCTGTTGATGCCGTCGTCGAGATGCTGGCGCTCGCGCATCAGCTTCTGTGCTTCGGCCGCATCGTTCCAGAGGGTCGGATCCTCTGACTTGTTGTTCAACCAGTCCAGTCGTCTTACCGCCTGATCCCAGTCAAAGATGCCTCCTCAGCAGGCTTATGGCCTGCTTGATTTCGTCGACAATATTCTCGATTTCAGTCCGCATTGTCCTGCTTCTTGCTCGGATGGAATGTGCGCCGTGAATAACGACGCCCGCCGGTTATGTAAAGACCGGCAGGCGTCGGGAAAGGCGATGGATGAAAGGTTCCGCTGCTCTCGATTAAAACAACCCGCTCGAACCGCGGTTGATCGCGTCGTTTGCCTGCGGCGAAGCCTTCAGGATGTCTTCCGGCGGGATATACTGGTCGGCGCCGCCGATGACCGAGAAGGTATCGGCCGGGCCGGTTCCCGGTTTGAAGGCTTCGATGATCGTGTCCGGGTCGCCGTCGGCTGCCGCCATGCCGGTCCGGCGGTTGACGGGGATCAGGCTCATGCCTTCCGGTACGACGAACTTGACCGGGCGTGTGCCCTGCATCGCCGCCTGCATGAAGTCGTTGAACACGGGAGCCGCGAGACCGCCGCCGGTCGCACCGCGCCCCATCGGCGCCGGGCTGTCGAAACCGAGATAAAGGCCGGCCACCATGTCCGGCGTATAACCGACGAACCAGGCGTCCTTCTCATCGTTGGTCGTGCCGGTCTTGCCGGCAACCGGACGGTCCAGCTTGACCTTGCCGGCAGCCGTACCGCGCTGGATGACACCTTCCATCATCGAGGTGATCTGGTAGGCGGTCATCGGATCGAGGACCTGCTCGCGGTTGTCGGTGAGAACCGGCTCCTCCTGATCTTCCCAATCGGCGGCATTGCAATTGTCGCAGGTCCGCTCCTCGTGACGGAAGATCGTCTTGCCGTAGCGGTCCTGGATCCGGTCGATCATCGACGGCTTGATCTGCTTGCCGCCGTTGGCAAGCACGGCATAGGCAGACACCATGCGCAGAACCGTCGTTTCGCCCGAGCCGAGAGACATGGCCAGCACCGGCAGCATCTTGTCGTAGATGCCGAAGCGTTCGGCATATTCGGCAACGAGGTTCATGCCCATGTCGTTGGCAAGCCGCACGGTCATCAGATTGCGCGATTTTTCGATGCCGAGGCGCAGGGTCGATGGACCGGCCGTACCGCCGCCATAGTTTTCCGGACGCCAGACCTGGCCGCCGGTGACAAGCTCGAAGGGTGCGTCGAGAATGACGGATGCGGGCGTATAGCCGTTGTCGAGCGCTGCCGCATAGACGAATGGCTTGAAGGACGATCCCGGTTGGCGCATCGCCTGCGTCGCGCGGTTGAACTCGGACTGGCTGTAGGAGAAGCCGCCAGCCATGGCCAGCACGCGGCCGGTCTGCGGATCCATGGCGACCAGGCCGCCCTGCACTTTCGGCGGCTGGCGCAGGCGATATTCGCCGGACTGCGCGGTCGCCTCGACATAAATGACATCGCCGGGACCGACGACGCCTTCCGGCGACTTCGCCGACTTGCGGTCTGCGGCCGACGAGCGATAGGCCCATTGCATGTTCTTTGCGGAGATATGTCCGGTCAGGCGATCGGGGCCAACCTTGCCGGCGCCATCCTTGTCCGGCTGGATGCCGATGTCGGCACCGCTGTCGTTGACCGAGAGTACGACCGCGAGCTTCCATTCGGGAACGTCGGAGAGCGCCTCGAGCTTGCCGAGCGGCTCGCCCCAGTCGCCGCCGATTTCGATCGTCTTGAGGGCACCATGGAAACCACGGCGTTCATCATAGGAGACCAGTGCATTCTGGAGTGCCCGGCGCGCATCCACCTGCAGCTTGGGGTCGAGCGACGTGCGAACGGACAGGCCACCCTCGTAAAGGGCGTTGTCGCCATAGCGCTGGATGATCTGGCGGCGAACCTCTTCGGCGAAATAATCCGACGCGAACAGATGCGAGCCGCCGCGGCGGACGCTGACGCCGAGCGGCTGCTTCTTGGCATCCTCGCCGTCACTCTTGGTGACATAGCCATTCTCGACCATCCGGTCGATGACCCAGTTGCGGCGCTCAAGCGCGGCCTTTTCGCGGCGGAAGGGATGATAGTTCGACGGTCCCTTCGGCAGCGCGGCCAGATAGGCCGTCTCTGCGATCGTCAGTTCCGTCACGGACTTGTCGAAATAGGTGAGTGCTGCGCCTGCGATGCCATAGGAGTTCAGGCCGAAGAAAATCTCGTTGAGATAGAGTTCGAGAATCCGGTCCTTGCTGTAGGCCTGCTCGATGCGGAACGAAAGGATCGCTTCCTTGACCTTGCGGTCGATCGTCTGGTCGGCGGAAAGCAGGAAGTTCTTGGCAACCTGCTGCGTGATCGTCGAGGCGCCGACCGGGCGGCGGCCGGAGCCGAAATTCTGCAGGTTGACGAAGATGGCGCGGCCAAGGCCGGTGATATCGACGCCGGGATGCTGATAGAAGTTCTTGTCTTCGGCGGAGATGAAGGCGGCCTTGACGCGATCCGGAATGGCCTGGATCGGCAGATAGAGGCGGCGCTCGCGCGCATATTCGGCCATCAGCGCGCCGTTGCCGGCATGCACGCGCGTCGTTACCGGCGGCGCATAGCTGTTGAGAACCTCATAGTCTGGCAAATCCTTGGTCACGTGGCCGAGGTAGATGGCCGCGGCCGCGGCAACGCCGAGCACCAGAAATGCGCCAATGCCGAAGAAATATCCAATCAGTCTGATCATCAGCCAGATACCGGTACCTTGTTGTCGTTTCTCTGTGCGGAGCACACGTTCCGGTGGGGCCTAACCCGCACCTCGCCCGAATGCAATCACGCCGACGAATTAAACCGCAAATGAAGCCGCGGCCGGATCGCCGGCCACACCTCTTGCGCGTTACGCGTTTACGACCGGTCACCCTGTTTTCGGATCACCCATCGCCAATTCAGGTTTCCGGATAGCGACCGGATTGTGAGTAAAATAGGGCTTGCGGCGTATTAAACACATGCCATCCCGTTGAAAACGATATCGCTGTTACCCCGGCGACACAAATCACAACAGGCGTTATTGCCTGTCAAAACCCGGAAATGACGACAGGAAACGGCCATAAAAGCCGCGTTCAGCCGCCATTCGCCACCGCTCCGCCGCGATAATTGCGCACGGCAACAGCCAGAAGACCCGCGACCTTGCGGCGCCAGGCCGGATCGACAAGCAGCTTCTCGTCCTCCTTGTTGGACAAAAAGCCGAGCTCGAGCAGAATCGACGGCACGTCGGGCGCCTGTAAAACCCTGAAGCCGGCATACCGGTGCGGATTGTTGATCAGGTTGATCTGCCCCTCGAAGGAGGAGACGACGGAGCGGGCCAGATTGACCGAGAAGGCCTGCGTTTCGCGGCGCGTCAGATCGATGAGAATACCGGCAACCTCGGCCGGCTCGCTCTTGAAGGCGACGCCGGCAATCTCGTCGGACAGGTTTTCGCGTTCGGCAAGATTGGCGGCCAGATGGTCGGATGCCTTGTCGGAAATGGTGTAGACGGTGGCGCCGCGAATGTCGCGCTGCTTCAGCGTATCGGCATGAATGGAGATGAACAGGTTGGCGCCGTGTTGCCGGGCGATCTGCACCCGCTCCGGCAAGGACAGGAATTCGTCCTTGTCCCGTGTCAGGAATGCCTTGATGCCGCTCTCCTTGTTCAGTGTCTCGACCAGTTCGCCGGCGAAGGCGAGCGTGACGTTCTTTTCTTCCATCTTGGTATCGCTGCCGATCGCGCCGGTATCGATCCCGCCGTGTCCGGCATCGACAGCGACGACGAACGAGCCCGCGGCCGCAGGCTCGACCAGGCGGTCGGTTTTCGTTGATGTGACCGTGCCGGTCCATTTCTGCTCTTCGAGAAGAGCGGAAAAACGCTCCTCGGTCACCCGCTCCGCATCGAGCACCAGGCGAAATCCCTTGCCACCCTCGTCAGCCTTGACGTCGGCGACAGTAATTGCCACCGGCTTTTTCGCCGTCAGGACGATCCGCGAGCTGCCGGCCCCCATGGCGCCATAGCGGATTTCCGTAAACAGCCCCCTCGCCTGCAGGTCTTCGGGCTTCAATCCGAATGACGTCTCCGGCAGATCGACGATGACGCGGGCGGGATTGGCGACGTAATGGACGAAGAACACCGGTTTGCGATCAAACTCGATCACCACTCTGGTACGGCCGTCATCGCCGGCAATCCGCGCGCCATAGGCCAGCAACGGCGCATCCGCGCTGTGGGCGCTCAACGTGGAACACAGCAGGAAAAAGCCAAGCAGGCATCGCCGCATCATCGCAGATAGGATCAAATCCGCTTCCCCCTGTCGCCGGCGCTTGCTGCCGGCGTTTCATCGGACGCCCGATAACACATCATTGATAATCCGGAAGCATCGCCCCGTTTCAAGGCATGGCCAACACGCATGACGAACTGCCGCTTGGACTATCCATGACGCCATATGGTTAACCGAACCTTGCCTGCCGCGCCCAAGCGACGTCCGCAGTGCTCTTTCAACGCAAGAAATACGCATCGCAGCAGCCCGGAACGGGCACCCCGGCAGTACACACCCCGACAAGCGAATCAATCAATATTATGGCCGTTCCGGCTTTTCCCTTGCCATTGTGACATAGAAAACATAAAAGCTTCAGTGGGAGAAAGTGTTGACGGGATAGAATCGACGACCGGCAGCCAAAGGGTTTTTCAAAGCCCTGGCGCCAGAGCGTGATCGGGACGGGTAAAACCGCTTCAACGCAGATCATGTTCGGACAAGCAGTCGCGCTTCATCCGCCGTCGCTCCACTTTTTCCTCGTATGCTGAATCGTGAAATTCCGGCGGTGGCCGGAGCGTTTATGGTGACGATCACCGAAGGCCCGTGACCGGGCACATTCATCGGGCCTTCAGGGCCTAGTACATTGGCATTCTTGTTTGGTCATTGACGTTGTCCCAGCAGTATCGGTCAGAAGTAAACAGGCCCCGGAACGAGATCGTTCCGGCTGCCGTCTGGCTGTTGGACCATCTCCCCGACCTCACAGGAACATTCACATCCGGCGATCAACCTGAGCTGTATGGAAAGTCTCCTTCGGGACGCTATTTTCCTGCCGCTTCACGGGTACGCCGAGGAGCACCACCTACATGGCAGAGAAAATGCTTATCGATGCGTCTCACGCTGAAGAGACGCGCGTCGTTGTCGTCCGCGGAAACCGCATAGAAGAATTCGACTTCGAATCCGAACACAAGAAGCAGATCCGCGGCAATATCTATCTCGCGAAAGTGACGCGCGTGGAGCCGTCGCTGCAGGCCGCCTTCGTCGATTACGGCGGCAATCGCCACGGCTTCCTGGCCTTCGCCGAAATCCATCCCGACTATTACCAGATCCCGCTCGCCGACCGGCAGGCCCTGCTGAGGCAGGAAGCCGAGGAAGCGCGCCGCGACGACGACATCGAGCATGTCGAGACCGGCACGGACCTCGGCCCGGATTCCGAAGACGAAACCGTCGAAACAACGCATGAAAACGTTGTCGAGGTTATCGAGGCCGCACCTGAGCCGGTCGAGGCGGTGGAAGCTGCCGTGCAGGCTGAGGAAAAGCCGAAAGCCAAGCCGAAGCGCCCGCGCCGGACCAAGAAGGCCGCAGCCGAGGTTGCCGAAACGGCCGCTGACGCCGATGGCGAAGAAAGCTCCGGCGGCGAAATGGCCGCGATGGTCGATACCGACAGCATTTCGGAAGACACGCGCGGCGGACGCCGCGGCCACGATGACGACGATGATGACGATGGTCATCACGAAGAAAAGGAAGTCATCGAATCCGTCGGCGCCGAAGACGCTATGGAAGAAGTGCCGGACCGGCAGGTCAACCGCCGCCCGCGCAAGCAGTACCGCATCCAGGAAGTCATCAAGCGCCGGCAGATCCTGCTGGTGCAGGTGGCCAAGGAAGAACGCGGCAACAAGGGCGCGGCGCTGACCACCTACCTGTCGCTCGCCGGCCGCTATTCGGTTCTGATGCCGAACACGGCGCGCGGTGGCGGCATTTCCCGCAAGATCACCAATCTGCCGGACCGCAAGCGCCTGAAGGAAATCGCCCGCGCGCTCGACGTGCCGCAGGGCATGGGCGTCATCCTGCGCACCGCCGGTGCCAACCGCACCAAGGTCGAGGTCAAGCGCGACTTCGAATACCTGATGCGCCTGTGGGAAAACGTCCGCACGCTGACTTTGTCTTCGACCGCGCCCTGCCTCGTCTATGAGGAAGGCAGCCTGATCAAGCGCTCGATCCGCGACCTTTACAATAAGGACATCAGCGAGATCATCGTTGCGGGCGAAGAAGGCTACAAGGAAGCCAAGGCTTTCATGAAGATGCTGATGCCGAGCCACGCCAAGGTGGTTCAGCCCTACCGCGACGTGCACCCGATCTTCTCGCGCTCGGGCATCGAAGCCCAGCTCGACCGCATGCTGGTGCCGCAGGTAACGCTGAAGTCCGGCGGCTATATCATCATCAACCAGACCGAAGCGCTGGTGGCGATCGACGTCAACTCCGGCCGCTCGACCCGCGAGCACTCGATCGAGGACACGGCCCTCCAGACCAACCTGGAAGCCGCCGAAGAAGTCGCCCGCCAGCTGCGTCTGCGCGACCTTGCCGGCCTCGTGGTCGTCGACTTCATCGACATGGAAGAGAAGCGCAACAACCGCTCGGTCGAAAAGCGCCTCAAGGATCACCTCAAGAACGACCGCGCCCGTATCCAGGTCGGCCGCATCTCGCATTTCGGCCTGCTCGAAATGTCGCGTCAGCGCATCCGGGCATCCGTGCTCGAAAGCACGATGCAGACCTGCCCGCATTGCAACGGCACGGGCAATATCCGTTCGCAGTCCTCCGTCGCCCTGCATGTCCTGCGCGGCGTTGAAGAATATCTGCTGAAGAACACCACGCACGACATCACCGTGCGCACGACGCCGGATATCGCGCTCTACCTGCTCAACCACAAGCGCGGCACGATCGTTGATTACGAGGAACGTTTCGGCGTCCAGATCATCATCGAAGCCGATGCCCATGTCGGCGCGCAGCATTTTGCCATCGATCGTGGCGAAGCCGTTGAAAACCCGGTCAAGATCGACCAGATCATCCAGTTCGAGCCTGAAATCGATGAAGACGATGATATCGTCATCGAAGAGGATATCGAAGACGACGAAGAAGTCGTGACGGAAGCCAAGCCGGAACGCGCCGAGCGGGCCGAGCGCAGCGAACGCGCCCCTGCCGAGCAGAGTGACGAACAGGGCAACCGCAAGCGCAAGCGCCGCCGGCGTCGGCGTGGTGGCCGCCCGGGTGGCGAGCAGGGTGCCGAAGCCGGTGCGCGTTCCGAGGATACATCCGATGAGGATGGCGATGAGGACGAAGCCGACGACGTTGCAGCACAGGCCGTTTCCGAAGATGCACAGGATGCAGGCCTGAGCGAAGAAGAACGCCAGAAGCGCAAGCGCCGCCGCCGTGGCAAGCGCGGTGGCCGCCGCAACCGTCCGGACGAGGCAGAAGGTGAAAACCTGGCAGCCGATGGCGAAGCCGCAGGTGAAGAAGCCTCGGCCGATGCACCGGAAGCCGAAGCTGTTGCTGCCGCTCCAGCCGAGACCGTTGTTGCTGTCGAGGAAGTCGCTGAAGCCCCGGTTGTTGCCGAGGAAGAGGTGAAGCCTGCCAAGCCGAAGCGCAGCCGCAAGAAGGCCGTAGCCGCCGTCGAAGTGGCCGTTGCCGAGGAAGCGCCTGCCGCGACCGCCGATGCGGAAGCCCAGGCTGCTGTTGAAGCAAAGCCGGAAACGGTTGCCGTCGTCGAAGAACCAGCCGTCGAAGCGGCTGCCGCAGACCTCGATGCAACGAAGCCGGTCCGTGCCAACCGCGATATCGACACGATCGCCAGCGAACCGGTGGTCAAGTCCTCCACCGTCAAGAAGGACGATGGCGACGGCGAACCGGCAAAGCCCAAGAAGGGCGGCTGGTGGCAAAAGCGCGGCTTCTTCTGAGCCGCATCTGAAAACCGACACATTGAAAAACCGGCCAAGCGATTGGCCGGTTTTTTCGTTTTGAAACCTGTTCCGTCAGGAACTGTGAAAACACCACGGCTGCGGCAAAATGCATTCGCTGGACGGGATGGGCTCGCCCAGCGCCAGCCAGAGGAGGCAATCATGCGACGTTTCCTTATCGCAGCCGCGCTCGTCGCCATTCCAACGATATCGTTTGCGACAGCATCACAGGCCGACGGCAGGAGCCGCCAGCGCTACAATGACTTTTACTACAGCAGTTATGACACGGCCTTTGAACCGGTTTGTGTGGCCAGGACAGTCCGCAAGACGGACGAGCGCGGCAACCCCGTCATCAGGAAGATTCGAACCTGCCGCTAAGGCAATTGGTTCGACATTATGCTGCAGGCGTGCGCGTCCGGTGGGCGCGCATGAAACACCGGCGGATCACCACCGATCCACCTCTCAATCCGATTCACAACCGTAACAGACCGAATCCGGAAAATCCTTCAACAACCTGATATCGCTGAAGGATCACGCCAGCCAGCGGGCAATGCGGTCCATCGCCTCGATCATGTCGGCTTGCGCGCCCGCATAGGAAAACCGCATGGCGCGGTGTCCTTCCAGCGGATCGAAATCCAGGCCCGGTGTTGCCGCAACATTGATCTCGGCCAGCATCTTGCGGGCAAAATCCATGCTGTCATTGGTGAAGCGGCTGACATCGGCATAGGCGTAGAAGGCACCGTCCATCGGCGAGGCGATGGAAAAGCCGATCTCCGGCAGACGCTTCAAGAGCAGGTCGCGATTGGCGGCATAGGACGCCTTGTAGACGTCAAGCTCGGCCTCGCAGCCAAGCGCTGCTTCCGCCGCGATCTGCGACAGTTCCGGCGGCGAGATGTAGAGGCTCTGGGCGATGCGCTCAAAGGCGCGTACCTGCGTTTCCGGCAGCACCATCCAGCCGATCCGCCAGCCGGTCATGCAGTAATATTTCGAGAACGAGTTGATGATCACCGCTTCGTCGGTCACTGCAAGTGCCGTCGTCTCCTCGCCCGCGAATGTCAGGCCGTGATAGATCTCGTCGGAGATGAAGGCGATGCCGCGATCATGGCAATAATCGGCGAGCGCCTTCAGCCCCGCCCTGCCCGTCACGGTTCCGGTCGGATTGGCGGGGCTTGCAAGCAGCACGCCGTTCAGCGGTTTGCCGGCTTTTGCCGCCGCTGCCTCGAGGTTTTCCGGCGTCAGCGTGAAGCCGCTTTCGGCATTCGCCTCGACTTCGACGACGGTCAGACCGAGCGCTGCCAGGATATTGCGATAGGCCGGATAGCCCGGCCGGGCGATGGCAACGCAATCGCCGGGATCAAACAGCGCCAGAAAGGCCAGATTGAAGCCAGCCGACGAGCCGGTCGTCACCGCAACGCGCTGCGGGTCGATATCGACGCCATAACGCGTCCGGTAGTGCCGGGCGATCGCCCCCCTCAAAGAGGACGTGCCGAGCGCATCGGTATACCCCAACCGGCCGTGACCGAGCGCCGTTCGTGCCGCCTCGAGCGCCGCGCTTGGTGCCGGATGGCTCGGCTGGCCCACGGCCATGGAGATCACCGGATATCCGGCCTCACGGCGCTTGGTGGCTTCGGCCAGAACGTCCATGGCATGAAAGGGTTCGACGGAACTGCGGGCAGAAAGCGGCTTCAACGGCATATCCTCGGTGTTTTCGACATGTCAGCGCATGTGCCTGATCGCAAAGGCCTTCACAAGTCCGAGAGCGCCGCATTTCCGCCGATTTTGCAGTTTCGTTTGGCGCTGTGCCGCCTTATGCTTGCAGGAGAAATTCTGTTGTCTTTCAAACAAGCCTGTTGACCCGGCCTTAGCACTTGAACGACAGACTGCACCAACGAAAGACAACGAGGACATCATGGCATTCAATGCTCGCAAAATCATCGCCGCTTCGCTCGTATTGCTGACGGCGAGCGCTGCTGCTTCTCCGGCGGCCTATGCGCTGGATGCCAAGCAAAAGCAGGAAATCGGCGATTTCATCAAGGAATATCTTGTCGCCAATCCGGAAATCCTGCTGGAAGCCCAGCAAGCGCTGAAGAAGAAGCAGGCCGACGCGCAGCTGCAGCAGGCGGAAGCCGCCATCAGCGACAATGAGAAATTCATTTTCCAGTCGCCCTACGACGTCACGCTCGGCAACCCCAATGGCGACGTCACCATCGTCGAGTTCTACGACTACAATTGCGGCTACTGCAAACGCGCCCTGTCCGACATGGAAACCATCCTCGAAAAGGACAAGAACGTCCGCTTCGTGCTGAAGGAACTGCCGATCCTCGGCCCGGATTCGATGGCCGCGCACAAGGTCAGCACCGCCTTCCGGGCGATTGCGCCTGAGAAATACGGCGACTTCCATCGCGCCCTGCTCGGCGGCGAGGACCGCGCCAACGAAGAGACGGCGATGGCCGTTGCCACCGGCCTCGGCGTGTCCGAGGCGGACATGCGCAAGAAAATGGCCGAGAACACCCAGGACGACGCGGTCAAGGAAGTCTACACGCTTGCCAACAGTCTCGGCATTACCGGCACGCCTTCATACGTCGTCGGCAAGGAAGCCGTTTACGGTGCCGTCGGCGCCGAGGAAATCGAAACCAAGGTCACCAATGTCCGCACCTGCGGCAAGACCGTCTGCTGAGCCCGCTTTTTCCGGCAATACAGCCGGTTATCGCTTGTGGACAAATTCCCCGGGTGGCCAAAGGGCTTTTCCTTGGCAGGCCATCCGTCTATAGGTAACGCTCGATTATCGGACCCGATCCCTTATGCCATCGACTATTTTCGTGCTGAACGGCCCCAACCTCAACGCGCTCGGCAAACGCGAGCCCGGTATCTATGGTGGGCAGACGCTGGCCGACATCGAGGCGATGTGCGTGGAACATGGCAAGACGCTCGGTCTCGAGGTCGTCTGCCGCCAGAGCAACCATGAAGGCGATCTCGTCGACTGGTTCCATGAGGCTGGCAATGTGGCTCAAGGCATCGCCATCAACGCCGGTGCCTATACGCACACGTCGATCGCGCTGCACGATGCGGCAAAGGCAATCGGCATTCCGGTCGTCGAAGTGCACCTTTCCAATGTTCATGCCCGCGAGGAATTCCGGCACAAATCGATGCTGGCTCCCGCCGCCAAGGGCGTGATCTGCGGTTTCGGCGCCGACAGTTACATTCTCGCGCTCAATGCGCTAAAGACACTCACGAAACACACGAAATAAAAAGAACACGAGGCTCACATCCATGGCTGACAAGAAACCCGGTATCGACCAGACGCTGATCCGCGATCTCGCCAACATCCTGAACGAAACCGATCTGACCGAAATCGAAGTGGAGCAGGACGACCTGCGTATCCGCGTTTCGCGTGCCGGTACGCCGCAATACGTGTCGGCTCCGGTTCCGGTCGCAGCACCGGTTCAGGCCGCTTCCGCCGGCGTTGCCGCGGTCTCCGCTGCGGAAACGGCGAGAACGTCGAAGAACGCGGTTACCGCGCCGATGGTCGGCACTGCTTACCTTTCGCCGGCTCCCGGCTCGCGTCCCTTCGTCGAAGTCGGCGCCACCGTCAAGGAAGGCCAGACCATCCTGATCATCGAAGCCATGAAGACGATGAACCAGATCCCGGCGCCGCGCTCGGGCAAGGTCACCGAAATCCTCGTTGAAGACGGCGCGCCGGTTGAATACGGCGAAGCGCTCGTTGTCATCGAATAGGCCGCACAGATGATTTCAAAGATCCTCATCGCCAATCGCGGCGAAATCGCCCTTCGGGTGCTGCGCGCCTGCAAGGAGCTCGGCATCGCGACGGTTGCGGTTCATTCGACCGCCGACGCCAATGCCATGCATGTGCGGCTTGCCGACGAAAGCGTCTGCATTGGCCCGCCGCCGTCACGCGACAGCTATCTGAACATCCACCAGATCGTTGCAGCCTGCGAGATCACCGGCGCCGATGCCGTGCATCCGGGCTACGGCTTCCTGTCGGAAAATGCCAAGTTCGCCGATATTCTCGACGCGCATGGCATTACCTTCATCGGACCGACCGCCGATCACATCCGCATCATGGGTGACAAGATCACGGCCAAGGAAACCGCCAAATCGCTCGGTATTCCGGTCGTGCCCGGTTCGGCCGGCGAGGTAAAGCCCGAGAACGCGCTGGAGATCGCCCGTGAGATCGGTTTCCCGGTCCTCATCAAGGCAACGGCCGGCGGTGGCGGACGCGGCATGAAGGTGGCGAAGAACGAAGAGGAATTGTCGGAGGCCGTGTCCACGGCGCGTTCCGAGGCGCTGGCCGCCTTCGGTAACGATGCCGTCTATATGGAAAAATACCTCGGCAAGCCGCGCCATATCGAAATCCAGGTCGTCGGCGACGGTGAAGGCAATGCCATTCATCTGGGCGAACGCGATTGCTCGCTGCAGCGCCGCCACCAGAAGGTCTGGGAAGAAGCCAATTCACCGGCGCTCAATGTCGAGCAGCGGATGAAGATCGGCGAAATCTGCGCCGACGCCATGCGCAAGCTGAAATACCGCGGCGCCGGCACGATCGAGTTCCTCTACGAAAACGGCGAGTTCTTCTTCATCGAGATGAACACCCGCCTGCAGGTCGAGCATCCGATCACCGAAGCGATCACCGGCATCGACCTCGTGCACGAGCAGATCCGTGTCGCCTCCGGCGGCGGCCTTTCGGTGACGCAGGACGAGATCGTCTTTTCCGGCCATGCCATCGAATGCCGCATCAATGCCGAGGACCCGCGCACCTTCGTGCCCTCGCCCGGTACGATCACGCATTTCCATGCGCCCGGCGGTCTTGGCGTTCGCGTCGATTCCGGCGTCTATCAGGGCTACAAAATCCCGCCCTACTACGACAGCCTGATCGGCAAGCTGATCGTGCATGGACGCACCCGCGTCGAATGCATGATGCGCCTGCGCCGTGTTCTGGACGAGTTCGTCATCGACGGCATCAAGACGACGCTGCCACTGTTCCAGGACCTGATCAACAACCAGGACATCGCCAACGGCGACTACGATATCCACTGGCTGGAAAACTATCTGGCCGAACCGGCCGAATGAGGTTTTAGAGCCTCATTCCTTTAATACGACCCATTCTGCTGGAAGGAGTTTTGGCTAGGACCAAGGCGGCTGGTGAAGAGCGCAGCAAAAGCTGCGGTCAAGACGGCAGCCGCCGGTAATAGCCAAAATTCATCCAGCCCTTCGGGTCAGCTGAAAACGGCCGTCCACTGCGTCGGATGGCTTGACCGATGGTGTCGGCATCACTCTGCGCCGTCCTTCTTGTGGAACGGCCGTTTTGAGCCGACAGAATGGATCGTATTAAAGGAATGAGGCTCTAAATGAAGGGAACCCGCAGCAGGCAACCGGACATTACACCGGATTTGCTGTTGCGGGCCTACTCCATCGGCCTGTTTCCGATGGCAGACAGCGCCGATGATCCGGAACTCTTCTGGGTCGAGCCGGAATTGCGGGGCATCATCCCGCTCGACGATTTCCACATCTCCAAAAGCCTTGCGAAAACCATCCGCCGCGCGCCCTTCGATATCCGTTACGACACGGCCTTCGAAGAGGTGATGAAAGGCTGCGCCGCCCCTGCCCCGGACCGCCCGACCACCTGGATCAACGCCAGTATCCGTTCGCTCTACGCGACGCTGCACGGCATGGGACACGCGCATTCCGTCGAAGCCTGGGACGGCGGCGAGATCGTCGGCGGGCTCTACGGGGTCTCGCTCGGCTCGGCCTTTTTCGGCGAGAGCATGTTTTCGCGCCGCACCGATGCCTCCAAGATCTGCCTCGTGCATCTGGTCGAGCGCCTGCGCGCCCGCGGTTTCAAACTGCTCGACACGCAGTTCACCACCGAGCACCTGAAAAGCTTTGGAGCGATCGACGTGCCGAAGGCGCGTTATGAGAAAATGCTGGCGCGGGCGATTGCGTCACCGCATCTGAAGTTTTGAGAAGCAGCCGTGTCGCTATAGGCGGGCGACACTCATCCCCCGCATATGACAAAGGCCCCTCATCCGCCCTGTCGGGCACCTTCTCCCCGCCTGCGGGGAGAAGGAACCAGCGGCAAACTCCGTCGTCCCCTCTCCCCGTTTACGGGGAGAGGGTTAGGGTGAGGGGCAACCCAGCGGAAAATATCTCGAGCTTTATCGCAGCTTCATCAAACCCGCTTCAGTCTCCCCCAAGACCGCAGTTGCGATAGAACGCAGCATGGCGCGCCGCTCGCGGGCAAGCGTTTGCGCCGCCTTTACCAGCCGGGTGCCATGCGGCGCCTGGCGGGATGCACGCAGGTATCCAGAATGAAAGCTTGGATGCCACCGCCCCAGGCAACGTTGACGGAAGCCGATCAACTGCCCGTCGTCATAGGCGCCGATATGGGCAAGGCTGCGCGACAGGATATTCCGAAAAATCGCTGGGTATGCGTTTGCCCCAAGCAGCGGCCCACAGCGCATTCACCTGGTCACTACAGGCAAGGGGATCGGTGCGCAGCTCGATGGTCAACGGCGATCCCGAAACCTTTACTGCTTGGCAGCCGCATCCGGCGGCGGCAGGTCCGACTTTGCCTTGCAGCTGTTCAGCCAGACGTCATAGACCGGGTGCTCGACGGCGTTGAGGCCCGGGCTGTCGGCAAACATCCAGCCGGTGAAGATGCGGCGGATCTTGCGGTCGAGGGTGATCTCGTCGACCTCGACGAACGTGTCCGTCTTCGGGGCCTCGGTGTCGTCGCGGCTGTAACAGACGCGTGGCGTCACCTGCAGGGCGCCGAACTGGACGGTTTCGCCGATATAGACGTCGAATGTGGTGATGCGGCCGGTGATCTTGTCGATGCCGGAGAAAACCGCGACGGGATTGTTGATCCGCGCAGCCTCCGCAGCCGTTGTCGTGGAGAGAAGCGAGGCACCGGCAATCGCGAACAGGGCAGCTGCCGCAAACATCCGGCGCATCTGAATTCGCTGACTTGAAACTACCATTAACGCCCGTCTCCCGCGCGATTCCCGATCACAGTGCCGGGTATCAGGCGCTAAACATCAAATGTGGCCGAGGCATGATGCCTGCGGTGCAATCAACAAGCCCGGAAAAGACCCTGTGTGCAAATTCGGCTCAGGAGCGCGGTGTCCAGGCATCATAGTCGCCGGTGACGCGCGGCCGCTCGCCGGTACCGCTGATCGAGCCCGGCGGCCGGTAGGCCTGGGCCGAGCCGGTACCGTTGGGCTGATGCGGTTTTTGCCATTCGCGCGGCTTGTAGCTTTCATCGGCCGGCGAAACGTCGGTGCGGTGATGGATCCAGCCGTGCCAGCCCGGCGGGATGGCGGACGCGTCGGCATAACCGTTGTAGATCACCCAGCGGCGCGTGCGGCCTTCGGAATCCTTGCCGCCCTGATAATAGACGTTGCCCGCATCATCCGAACCGACACGCGTGCCGAAGCGCCACGTGTGGAAACGGGTGCCGATCGTCTGTCCATTCCACCAGGTAAAAATCTGCAGCAGAGACTTCATGATGTCCGTCCTTGGCCGCTGCGCCAACGGCAGCGGGTACGATAAAGATCTGATCCGCTTATGCCGCGCGGCCTGCGGATTGTCCAGTGATTCCGTTGCCGGAGCGTCATTTCAACCGGATCTTGAAGCCGAGATGGGAAGGTTCGAAACCGACACGTTCATAGAAGCGGTGTGCATCCCGGCGCTCCCTGTTCGACGACAGCTGCACCTTCGAAAGCCCCAGGCGGCGGGCCTCACCGATGGCAAAGCGCATCATCGCCTCGCCGATCCCCCTGCCGCGCATGTCCTGGCGCGTCTGCACCGCCTCGATCATCATGTTCGAGCTGCCGCGGCCGACAAGCGTGGTCAGGATGGTGGTCTGGAAGGTTGCGACGACCTCGCCGTCCAGCTCTGCGACATACAGCGTCTCGCTGGGCGTTGCCGCGATGCGCTCAAATGCCGCGAGGTAATCGGCGAAGGCAGCCGGGTCATTGGTATCGCCGTGGCCGCCAATGGTATCGGCTGCGAACAGCGCGATCACATCCGGCAGATCGTCCCGCTCCGCCGTCCTGATCGACACCGCCAATTCTGTTTCGCGCATTTCGTTGGATTCCCCGTTTCGTCCCGAGGCTTGCCAGCGGATGAAGAAGAAAATGTGACAACGTGCGGTATTGCGGCTGCCCGAGATTCAGCCGAGCGGCTTTTCCATGACGATGGTGGCAATGCCCCAGGTCGCGGCACCGGCGCCTGCTCTGACGAAGCCATGCGCTTCGTAAAAGCCGATGGCCTTGGCGTTGTTTTCCTCGACCTCGACCTGGATCGTGCCGGCATAGGGAAAGCAGGTTTCAAGCTCGGCGAAGATATCGCGGGCAATTCCCTGCCGCTGAAACTGCGGCAGGACATAGAGCTGATGCAGCACCGCCGTCTCGTGCAGGGTTTCGGACATGGACGCAAAGCCCATGCCGGCGATCACCTTGCCGTCGTCGGCAACGAGGAATTCGCCGTTCTTGCGCTGGAGATTGGCCTTCAGCGCCGCAACTGAGTGCCACTTGGCCGTCATCTCGTTGATCTTCTCGACACCGTACTGCGCGTCATAGGTCGCGTGCGCGGTCTCGCCCAGAAGCGCCGAGACTTTCGCCAGATCGCGCTCGGTGGCTGTGCGGACAAAGAACATGGTTTGGGCCTTTCAATCGCAATTCCGGACGGAAAACCGCTTCACACTTTTCCTGGAATTGCTCAGTCCTCGATGCCGAGCTTGGCCTTGACCAGCGCCTGCACGGCCTGCGGATTGGCTTTGCCGCCGGTGGATTTCATCACCTGGCCGACGAACCAGCCGGCAAGTGAGGGCTTGGCCTGAACCTTGGCGACCTGATCCGGGTTGGCAGCGATGATTTCATCCACAGCCTTCTCGATGGCGCCGGTATCCGTCACCTGCTTCATGCCGCGCGTTTCGACCAGCTCCGCCGGATCACCGCCCTCGTTCCAGACGATTTCGAACAGGTCCTTGGCGATCTTGCCGGAGATGACTTCGGACTTGATAAGGTCGAGGATCGCACCCAGCTGAGCGGGAGAAACCGGAGTCTCTTCAATGCCTTTGCCGGCTTTGTTCAAGGCACCGAGCAGGTCGTTGATCACCCAGTTGGCGGCGATCTTGCCGTCGCGTCCGGCAGCCACAGCCTCGAAATAATCGGCGATCGCCTTTTCCGAGACGAGCACGGAAGCGTCATAGATCGACAGGCCGAGATCGCGCACGAAGCGCTCTTTCTTGTCGTCGGGCAATTCCGGCAGATCGGCCTTCAGCGCCGCGACGAAGGCATCGTCGAATTCCAGCGGCAAAAGGTCCGGATCGGGAAAATAGCGGTAGTCATGCGCGTCTTCCTTGGAGCGCATCGAACGGGTCTCGCCCTTGTTCGGATCGAACAGGCGGGTTTCCTGATCGATCGAACCGCCATCCTCCAGAATGCCGATCTGGCGGCGGGCTTCGTATTCGATCGCCTGGCCGATAAAGCGGATGGAGTTGACGTTCTTGATCTCGCAGCGCGTGCCGAAATCCTCGCCGGGGCGGCGCACGGAGACGTTGACGTCGGCGCGCATCGAGCCTTCGTCCATGTTGCCGTCGCAAGTGCCGAGATAGCGCACGATCGACCGCAGCTTGGTGACATAGGCCTTGGCCTCATCGGAGGAGCGCATGTCCGGCTTGGAGACGATTTCCATCAGCGCCACGCCCGAGCGGTTCAAATCGACATAGGACATGGTCGGGCTCTGGTCGTGCATCGACTTGCCGGCATCCTGTTCCAGATGCAGCCGTTCGATACCGATTTCGATATCCTCGAACTGGCCTTGACGATCCGGACCGACCGAAATCACGATCTTGCCCTCGCCGACGATCGGATCCTTGAACTGGGAAATCTGGTAGCCCTGCGGCAGGTCCGGATAGAAATAATTCTTGCGGTCGAAGATCGAGCGCTTGTTGATCTGCGCTTTCAGGCCAAGACCGGTGCGCACCGCCTGCTTGACGCATTCCTCGTTGATCACGGGCAACATGCCGGGCATGGCCGCATCGACCAGCGAGACGTTGGAGTTCGGCGCGTTACCGAACGTCGTCGACGCACCCGAGAACAGCTTCGAATTGCTCGTCACCTGGGCATGGACTTCCAGGCCGATGATGACTTCCCAATCGCCGGTGGCGCCTGGGATATAGCGTTTCGGTTCGGAGATGCGGACGTCGACGAGGGTCATGGAATGCTCTTCTGTAAGCTTAAAATCGTGTTTCTCTGGGTAGAACAATTGGCTATGGCGTGCAAGGCTTGTCGCACGCGATGGCCATGCAAACCCGGCGAGGACCGCACGTTTGCAGTCCGTTCAGACCTGCCTGCCAAATTGAAACCATGACAACAAGCCAGACCATCGTCCTGATCATTCTGCTGATCAACATCATCACCTTCTGCACCTTCTGGTGGGACAAGGACGCCGCCCGTGAAGGACATTGGCGCGTGCCCGAAAGCAGACTGCTCGGCCTGGCGCTGATCGGCGGCAGCCTTGGCGCTGTCGCGGGACAACAGTTGCTTCGCCACAAAACCCGGAAAGAGCCGTTCCGCACCGAGCTCATGCTGATCGTCACCCTTCATATCGCCGGGCTTGCGGCATGGCTTTCAGCCCCTCTCTGGTTTCCATACGCCCTCGCTTTCGTGCGGTAATCGCGGCCCCCAGCCTCCTGATTGTTTCATCCGGCTTGACATGAAACCCTATTCGTAACTATTATTATTACATGAAAAGAAACAGCCGCCTTTCCGCAGTGCTGCATGCGCTGCTGCATATGGCAGAGCGCGATCGCCCGATGACATCGGAAGAGCTCGCAGCCTGCCTCCACACCAATCCCGTCGTCGTCCGGCGCACCATGGCCGGGCTGCGCGAAGCCGGGCTCGTCACCTCCGGCCGTGGCCATGGCGGCGGGTGGACGCTCGCCCGGACACTCGAAGACGTCACCATGCGCGACATCTATGCAGCCCTTGGCGAACCCATGCTGTTCCAGATGGGCAATGTCAGCGAAAGCCCCGGCTGCCTCGTCGAGCAGGCGGTCAACCACGCCCTGGACGACGCCTTTCGTGATGCCGAAGCCATGCTGATCGCGCGGCTGGGCGAAGTGACGCTTGCCATGCTTGCAGAAGACTTCAAGCGGCGCTTTGCCGAGCATAGAGCCGCACTGAAACAACTCGGCTGACATTTGCCATCCCTCGTCGTTCGCTCACCGGCTTCCCTCTCGGGCTTCCGGCCGGCGAAGCCATGAAAGGAAAGACCATGCAACAGGACGCAATCATCATCGGCGGCGGTTTTGCCGGATTGTCCGCCGCTTACATTCTGGCCCGCGCACGGCGGCGCGTGACGATCATAGACAGTGGAACACCACGCAACCGGTTTGCCGCGCATTCGCATGGCGTGCTTGCCCATGATGGCAAATCGGGAGGAGAGATTCTCGCTGAGGCGCGGGCGCAACTGGCAGCCTATCCGACCGTAACCTTCATCGAAGGCGAGGCTCTCGCTGCGGAAGGCGTGATCGACGATTTCCATGTTCGTATTGCGAGGCAGGACAGCATCGCCACGCGCCGTTTGCTTCTGGCTGGTGGGGTCGAAGACCGCCTGCCCGATATTCCGGGCCTGAAGGAACGCTGGGGAAAGACCGTGCTGCATTGCCCCTATTGCCATGGCTACGAAATCGGCGGCGGCCCGCTCGGCGTACTGGCAACACATCCGATGTCGGCGCATCAGGCAGCCGTGGTTGCCGATTGGGGTACCGTCACCCTGTTTACCAACGGCATGCCGGAGCCGGACGAGGCGGCCTTCGCCCTTCTCGAAAGGCGCAAGGTCAGCCTGCAGGCGGGTCTTGTCAGCGCCATCGAGACGGGCAAAGACAACATGCTGCGGGTCCGGCTGGCAAATGGGCGAAGCGTCGAGGTCAAGGCGTTGTTCGTCGGACCGGACCTGCATATCCGCGGCACCATCGCAGACACCCTCGGCTGCGCGCTGGAGGAAAGTGCGGCCGGCAAGATCCTCGCCACGGACGCCATGAAGGCCACCAGCATCGCAGGGGTCTATGCCGCCGGCGACATTGCCCGCGCCTTCGGCAATATCACGCTCGTTTCCGCCGACGGCGTGACGGCCGGGCTGGGGCTTCATCAGTCGCTGATGTTCTCAGCGCGTTCTTGACGGCACACTCCTCTTTCGCTTAAAAAGTAGCCGTCCTTATGGAGTTTTTATGTTCTCCTTGTCTGAGATTGCCTGAGGGCCCTGCCCGCAAATTTCCTTTTGCGCGCACGGGCCGGAAAACGAAGCCCTGACGTTCGACAGAACGCCAGACCCGTTTTCATGCGTTCAACCGAACGCCTTTCGGATCTCACCATCAATGGACATTTCACGCGACGAACAGCGTATTCTTCACCTCATGGCCCAGGGCGGCCGCATCGAAATCATCCGCTCCAACGGAAAAACGATCGGCGAGGCAAAATGCTTCACCCGCGACGGCTGGCTCTATCCCGATTTCGGGCTGGAACTGTTTCGCAAGCTGAAGCGAAAGAAGGCCATCTCCTCCTCCGGCGGCAAACCCTACCGGATCACCCAACGCGGCCTCGTTCTCGTAAGAGCGCAGCTGAACAACCGCTGACGAACATCCGGCGAGAGCAGGTGAACGCTCTCGCCGGATATCACCGCACTCTTCTCAGATGGGCCGTCAGAACCATTGCCGGTCGGCTGGAGCGGCAGGTGCCTCCAGCAGCTTCGTCATGCCGATCGACTCGACATCCCTGTCGAGCTTCGGTGCATAGGCCGTCGAAAGCGAGCTGATCGCATATCCGTGCTTGCGAAAGAATCCGATGGCCTGGGCGTTCTGGGCATGGGTCTTGATGGTGGCGGCCTCGAAGCCTTCGGCCAGTATCCGGCGCTCGACCTCGGTGAGCAGGAGGGACCCGAAGCCGCTGCGCTGCAGCGCGGGCCTTATCCAGAGATCGGAGATCGTCCCGTCATTGTCTTCACGGGCGGCCCAACCGGCAACACTGCCCTCATTGCCGATGACGCTGACGGAGAACCAGCGCGATCTGAGGAAGGACAGAAACGACAGTTCCGCGACACGGCGCATGCCCTGCGCGTCGGCAAGGCCGGTGATGGCCTGTTCCCAGGCATCGAGCCCGATGGCCGCAAGGGCTGGAATTTCATCTTCGCGCGCAAGGCGGACGATCATCATGCGGCGTCTCCTGTCCACCGCAAGTAGAGCATCAGCGCTGCTGTTTGGCCAGCAGCGCTGATGGGATTACCACCACTTCGCGGGCGAAAACTTGCCAGCGGCCTGCTCGATGACATGCGCGGTCTTGAACAGCGTTTCCTCTTCGAACGGCTTGCCGATCAGCTGAAGACCGAGCGGCAGGCCCTTGTGGTCGAGGCCGGCGGGAACGGCGATGCCGGGCAGACCGGCCATATTGACAGTAACCGTGAAGATATCGTTCAGATACATCTTGACCGGATCCGACGCCAAGTCTTCGTCCCCGATGCCGAAGGCGGAGGATGGGGTGGCAGGCGCCAGGATAGCATCGACGCCGGCGTGGAAGGCCAGCTCGAAATCACGCTTGATCAGCGTGCGGACCTTCTGGGCCTGCAGATAATAGGCGTCGTAATAGCCGGCCGACAGCACATAGGTACCGATCATGATGCGGCGCTTGACCTCGGTACCGAAGCCGGCCGCACGGGTCTTCTCATACATGTCGGCAATATCCCTGCCGTCGACGCGCAGGCCATAGCGAACGCCGTCGTAGCGGGCAAGGTTGGACGAGGCTTCGGCAGGCGCGACGATGTAGTAGGCCGGCAGCGCGTATTTGGTGTGCGGCAGGCTGATATCGACAATCTCGGCGCCAGCATCCTTCAGCCAGGCGATGCCCTGCTGCCAAAGGGTTTCGATCTCCTCCGGCATGCCGTCGACGCGATATTCCTTGGGGATACCGATCTTGAGGCCTTTCAGCGACTGGCCGAGCGAAGCCTCGTAGTCCGGAACCGGCAGATCGACAGATGTCGTATCCTTGGCGTCGACGCTGGCCATGGATTTCAGGAGGATGGCCGCATCGCGCACGTCGCGGGCGATCGGACCGGCCTGGTCAAGCGAGGAGGCAAAGGCAACGATGCCCCAGCGCGAGCAGCGGCCATAGGTCGGCTTGATGCCGACGGTGCCGGTGAAGGCGGCCGGCCCTCGGATCGAGCCACCGGTATCGGTGGCGGTCGCACCCGCGCAGAGGAACGCTGCGACGGCTGCGGCCGAACCGCCAGAAGAACCGCCGGGTACCAGATCGAGGTTCGAGCCCGTCGCACGCCACGGATTGATCACGGGGCCGTAATAGGAGGTTTCGTTCGACGAGCCCATGGCGAACTCGTCCATGTTGAGCTTGCCGAGCATGACGGCACCGTCGTTCCACAGGTTCTGGGTGACGGTGGATTCGTACTTCGGCTTGAAGCCGTCGAGGATATGGCTGCAGGCCTGGGTGTGGATGCCCTCGGTGCCGAACAGATCCTTGATCCCGAGCGGAATGCCTTCCAGCGCACCGGCCTTGCCGGCGGCAATACGGGCGTCAGACGCTTTTGCCATGTCGCGCGCCTTGTCCGGCGTGGTGACGACATAGGCATTCAGCGCGCCATTGGCCGCATCGATCGCGCTAATATAGGCCTCTGTCAGTTCGACGGCAGAAATTTCCTTGGAGCTCAGCTTGGTGCGCGCTTCGGCGATGGTCAGGCGGGTCAGGTCGGTCATGGCAGGCTTTCAACAATCGGGGGCGTTCGGGCGGCGGCGGCGATAAGGCTTATTCGACAACCTTCGGGACGAGGAAGAAATTCCGGTCCTCGTTGGGCGCATTGGCGACGATATCGTCGGCCTTGTTGCCGTCGGTGACGACGTCCGTCCGCTTCTTCATCGCCATCGGCGTCACCGACGTCATCGGCTCGATGCCATCGACATTGACCTCGGAAAGCTGTTCGACAAAGCCGAGGATGCCATTCAGTTCGCCGGTCATGCGCTGTGCGTCTTCTTCGGTGACGGCAATGCGGGCAAGGCGCGCGACGCGCTTCACGGTGGCGATGTCTACGGACATGGGTGTCTCCGGTCTTCTAGGAACTTTCCCCCGCTATAATGGCCGGATTGCTGCCACGCAACGGGGGAATGCATCCTGAACCGTTTAGACCGTGACAATACCGCCGACAGCGGGGGTCTCGACCTTCGTCGATGCGCCGTCCATGCCGGCGACAAAGGTCTCCGGCGTCTGGTCGACGATGCCGAAGGAGCCGTAATGGCAGGGCAGCACGGTGCCGAACTTGAAGAAGCGCCGGCAGGCCAATGCCGCCACGGCACCGCCCATGGTGAAACGGTCGCCGATCGGCACGAGGCCGATTTCCGGCTGGTGCAGTTCGTGGATCAGTGCCATGTCGGAGAAGATGTCGGTGTCGCCCATGTGATAGAGCGTCGGCTCGTCCTCGAAATGCAGCACCAGGCCATTGGCGCTGCCGAGCGAATGCGACACGCCGTCTTCCGTCAACTGGGCGGAGGAATGCAGCGCGTTGACGAAGGTGGTGGAAAAGCCGCCGAGATGGATGGTACCGCCGGTATTGCCCATTTCCAGCGCCTTGACGCCCTTCGACCCGAGCCATGCCGCCAGATCGGCATTGGCCACGACGGTGGCACCGGTTTCCTTGGCGAGCGCAACGGTATCGCCGACATGGTCGCCATGGCCATGGGTGAGCAGAATATGGGTGAGCCCGGCGGCCGCATCCTTGCGGGTCGATTCGTCGAAGGAGGGATTGCCGGTGAAGAAGGGATCGATCAGGATTTTCGCCTTGGCGGTTTCAAGATGAAAGGCGGAGTGGCCGAGCCATTTGATCTTCATGAAAATACTCCTTGATGTGTCGGCGGGGATGATTTGTCGACGGGATACGGATATGGATCACCCGATTAATCCTAAAAGACCCGATCGGCAAATCACATGGCTGTTCTCACCATCGAAGACCTCGCCTCCACTCTGGCGCCCAGCCAGGCCATCGCAGGCCTTGATCTTGGCACCAAGACGATCGGCATTTCCGTGTCCGATCTCGGGCTGCGGTTCGCCACCCCGCGCGATGTGATCAGGCGGGTGAAATTCGGCCTCGATGCGCAGGCACTGCTGGCCATGGCCACGAAAGAAAAGATCGCCGCCTTCGTCATCGGCCTGCCGATCAACATGGACGGCTCGGAAGGACCGCGCGCCCAGGCGACGCGCGCCTTCGTGCGCAACATGGAGCAAAAGACGGAATTGCCGTTCATCTATTGGGACGAACGGCTGTCAACGGTGGCGGCGGAACGCGTGCTGATCGAGATGGACGTATCGCGCAAGAAGCGGGCCGACCGGATCGATTCGGCCGCCGCCTCCTTCATTCTTCAAGGCGCGCTGGACAGGTTGGCGTCTTTAGCGAAAGGCGCAGCCTTGGGCTCCGATGGTTGAACCGCCGGAAAGCGCCTGCCGTACCAGGCGCGGATTTCACGGCGCTTGCGGTAGGCGATGATCGCAAAGACGATCAGGCTGTCGACGGCGATGGCACGGGCGACGAGCGGCGGAATGGTTTCAGGCGGCAGGCCAAGCACATTGCCATAGACGGCAAAGACGAGATCGTGCGCCTGGCGCGTCAGCATGAAGATGCCGAAGCTCATGTCGTAGTAGGAAAGCCCGTACCAGCCGGTAAGAATCACGATGGGGCATGCCCACAGGATCAGGAACCACTTCATGCCGGCCTCCCCTGCAGGAGAATGCCGCCCTTGATCCGGGCCGATGCCCACTCCAGCGCAAGCAGGCCCACAAGGATCAGCGTGGGCACAGCCAGATCGAGCGCGAGGCTCGAAAAAAACATCATCATGATGATCGTCAAGCCAGTTCTCACCGAACGTGCTCCATTCCGGAAATCGCTAGTTTCTCTTCACGCCCTACTCTTGTCCGTTAACCCTGACAGCGCAACGTAAACCATTTGTTAAGGTTAATTTCCGCCGATCATGGTTGCCGGCCTGTGGACAAGAGACTATCGGTGAAACGCACCCTCCGTCAGGCCTTCCCCCATGACCATCATCTTCGAAAGCATCCTGCCGATCTTCCTGCTCGTCTCGCTGGGCGTCTGGCTGAAGCGATCCCCGTTGATCGACCTCACGCTCTGGGAGGGGCTGGAACAACTCGGCTACTACGTCCTGTTCCCCGCCCTGTTGTTCTCGACACTGGCGACGGCGGATTTCGCGGGTATGAAACCCGACTCGACGGCACTGGCGACGATCGGCAGCATCACACTGATGTCGGCAGCGCTCCTGTCGCTCTGGCCGCTGCTGCGCGCGCGGCATGTTTCGCCGGCGGCCTTCACCTCGATCTTCCAGACTGCGACGCGCTGGAACGGCTTCATGGCGCTCGCCATCGCGCAGAAGCTCTACGGCCCGATCGGTCTCAGCCTGACGGCAATGGTGATGACGCTGATCATCATCCCCATCAATGTCTACAACGTCGGCCTGCTCGTCTGGTTCAATGGCGGGCCGAAAGGCCTGAAATTCTTCGCCTTCAAGATCGTCACCAATCCGCTGATCGTCGCGGCCATGCTGGGCATCGTGCTCAATTACATCGGGGTCACCGTCTATGGCCCGGTGCTCAGCGCCATCGACATGCTGGCGAGCGCATCGCTCAGCCTCGGCCTCATCATGGTCGGCGCGGGACTGAAAGTGTCGGACGCGCTGAAACCCAGCCTGGTCGCCCTTCTCGCCGTCTTCCTGAAACTGATCATCATGCCGGTCTTCATGGTCGGCACGGCCTACCTGCTGGGCATTCGCGGCGACAGCCTGCTGGTGATCGCGCTGGGCGCCAGCGTGCCAACGGCCATGAACGGCTACCTGCTGGCCAAACAGATGGGTGGCGACGCGCCGCTCTACGCAGCCGTCGCCACCGTCCAGACGGTCGTCTCGTTCTTCACCATTCCGCTGGTGTTGACCCTCACCGGCTATATCGCGGCAGGATAAAGCAGATCGACGATATAGGCGGAATCGAAGCGTGAATCGAGCATGCCATAGGTCGAGCGCCAGCCGGCGGCCAGCCGGGATTCGAGGAAAGCATCGGCAATGCGCCCTGCCCCCAGCCGGTAGAGTTCGGCAGCGGCAGCAGCCAGTGCCAGCTGCTCGACCAGCATGCGGGCCGCACCCTCGTCACGCTCGCAGAGCGACATCGCCGCCCTCAGTACATCGACGGTCTTCTTGGCGGATGGGCCAAGATCGCGGCTGATCACCTGGAACAGCAGTTCGAACAGATCCTTGCCGCGCGTCAGCACCCTGAGCACGTCGAGCGCCATGACATTGCCGGAGCCTTCCCAGATGGCATTGACCGGGGCCTCGCGATAATGCCGGGCGATCGGCCGCTCCTCGACATAGCCGCTGCCGCCGAGGCATTCCATCGCCTCATAGATCAGCGCGGGCGCGATCTTGCAGCTCCAGTATTTGGCAACCGGCGTCATGATGCGGGCATAGGCCGCGTCTTCGGCGCTGTCGCGCGCCTTGTCGAAGGCTTCGGCAAGACGGAAGGAGAGTGCGCTGGCGGCGGCGACATCCAGCGCCATGTCGGCCAGCACCCGCGTCATCATCGGCTGGGCGATCAGCGGCTTGCCGGAGACCTTGCGGCCGCGCACGTGATGCACGGCCTCGGCCAGCGAGGCACGCATCATGCCGGCTGACGCCAGCGCGCAATCGAGCCGCGTCAGCGTCACCATGTCGAGGATCGTGCGGATGCCGCCATCCGGCGTCCCCAGCACGAAACCGAAGGTATCGGAGAATTCGACTTCCGAGGAGGCGTTCGAGCGGTTGCCGAGCTTGTCCTTCAAACGCTGGAAGCGCAAGCCGTTGGCGGAGCCGTCCTCCAGCAGGCGTGGAACGAGGAAACAGCCGAGACCGTCACGGGTCTGCGCCAACATGACAAAGGCGTCGCTCATCGGCGCCGACATGAACCATTTGTGGCCGTTGAGGCGATAGATGCCCTCGCCGACCCGCTCCGCCGTCGAAGTGTTGGCGCGCACGTCGGTGCCGCCCTGCTTTTCCGTCATGCCCATGCCGACGGTGACCGACGATTTCTGCATCCAGGGACGATTGGACGAATCATATTTCCGCGACAGGATTTTCGGCGCCCATTCCTTCTGGACGGCCGGAGACGCGGAGATCGCCGCCACGGAGGCGCTGGTCATGGTCAGCGGGCAAAGATGGCCGCATTCGAGCTGGGCCGTCAGATAGAAGCGGATGGCGCGCGCCTTGTGCGAGCGGCCGCGTTCGTCCGCGATGTTTTCCCAGGCGGAGGCATGCAGGCCCGATGTCATCGAGCGGCGCATCAGCGCATGCCAGGCGGGATGGAATTCGACCACGTCGAGGCGCTCGCCGCGCGGCCCATGGGTGCGCAGCTTCGGCACGCCCTCATTGGCCATGCGCGCCAGATCCTGGGCCTCCGGCGAGGTCACGTAGCGGCCGATCGTTTCGAAGTCGTCGCGCAACGGACGCGGCATCGACGCGGCGATGTCGACCACCAGCGGATCGGAGCGAAAGGCATTGATCCCCGACCAGGGTTTCGGCTGGTTCAGATCGGCGAGTTTCTGTTCATTTCGGTTCAGAGTCATGTGGCGTTTCTAACCCAAGTCCCGATGCTTAGGAACAGCACCGGCACGGGATAAACGACGCTTCCCGCAACAATTTGCACAAGGCCGCAAAGCCGGCACAAAAGCATGGGGATGCACCCGGTTTGCACTGCTGCCGCCTTGCCGGTTTGCGTGACAGTCATTATAGACCCACGCAACTTTGAAAAAATGAGGCGGCTCCCCATGGATTTCTTTCCGCATCGCCACCTGCTCGGCATCAAGGGCCTGACGGAACAGGACATCACCGTCCTGCTCGACCGGGCAGACGAAGCCGTCAAGATTTCCCGCCAAAGAGAAAAGAAGACCTCGACGCTGCGCGGCCTGACGCAGATCAACCTGTTCTTCGAAGCCTCGACCCGGACGCAATCCTCCTTCGAACTTGCCGGCAAGCGGCTCGGCGCCGATGTGATGAACATGTCGGTGAGCAATTCGTCGGTGAAGAAGGGCGAAACGCTGATCGACACGGCGATGACGCTGAACGCGATGCACCCCGATGTACTGGTCGTGCGCCATTCGTCTGCCGGTGCCGCCGCCCTGCTGGCCCAAAAGGTCTCCTGCTCCGTCATCAATGCCGGCGACGGCCAGCACGAGCATCCGACCCAGGCGCTGCTCGACGCGCTGACCATCCGCCGCGCCAAGGGCAAGCTGTCGCGCATCATCGTCGCCATCTGCGGCGATGTGCTGCATTCGCGTGTCGCCCGCTCCAACATCCTGCTCCTCAACCAGATGGGCGCCCGCGTCCGTGTGGTCGCTCCGGCAACCCTCCTGCCCTCCGGCATCGCCGACATGGGTGCCGAGGTCTATCACTCGATGGAAGAAGGCCTGAAGGACGCCGATGTGGTGATGATGCTGCGCCTGCAGCGCGAGCGCATGGCCGGGTCCTTCGTGCCCTCGGTACGCGAATATTTCCGCTATTACGGGCTCGATGCCGAAAAGCTGAAAGCGGCCAAGGAGGATGCCCTCGTGATGCATCCCGGCCCGATGAACCGCGGCGTCGAGATTGCCTCGGAGATCGCCGACGGACCGCAGAGCGTCATCGAGCAACAGGTCGAGATGGGGGTCGCCGTGCGAATGGCGGTGATGGAAACGCTTCTTCTTTCGCAGAACCAGGGGCCCCGCGCATGACCAACTCCCTCGTCCTGAAAAATATCCGCATCATCGACCCCTCGCGCAACCTCGACGAAATCGGCACCATCATCGTCGAAAACGGCGTGATCCTGGCTGCCGGCAAGACAGAGCAGAACCAGGGCACGCCCAAGGGGGCAATCGTCAAGGACTGCAACGGCCTTATCGCCGTGCCTGGCCTGGTCGATGCCCGCGTCTTCGTCGGCGAACCCGGCGGCGAATATCGCGAAACCATCGAATCCGCCTCGCGGGCCGCGGCTGCCGGCGGCGTCACCTCGATCATCACCATGCCGGATACCGATCCGGTGATCGACGATATCGCCCTGGTGCAGTTCGTCCAGAAGACGGCACGCGACAAGGCGCTCGTCAATGTCTATCCGGCAGCGGCGCTCACCAAGCATCTCGACGGCGAGGAGATGACCGAATTCGGCCTGCTGCGCGAAGCCGGCGCCGTCTGCTTCACCAATGGCCGCCGTCCGGTGCACGACACGCTGGTGCTGCGCCGTGCCATGACCTACGCCCGCGAATTCGGCGCGGTCATTTCGCTCGAAACCCGCGACAAGTATCTGGGCGCCGACGGCGTCATGAACGAAGGATTGCTCGCCAGCTGGCTCGGCCTGTCGGGCGTGCCGCGCGAAGCCGAAATCATTCCGCTCGAGCGCGACCTGCGCATCGCCGGGCTGACCAAGGCTGCCTATCACGCCGCGAAGATTTCGCTACCCGAATCGGCGGAAGCCATCGCCACCGCCCGCAAGCGCGGCGCCAACGTCACCTGCGGTATCTCGATCAACCATCTGACACTCAACGAAAACGACATCGGCGAATACCGCACCTTCTTCAAGCTGTCGCCACCCTTGCGCGGCGAAGACGACCGGGTGGCCATGACGCAGGCGCTGGCCGACGGCACCATCGACATCATCGTCTCGTCGCACGATCCGCAGGACGTCGATACCAAGCGCCTGCCGTTTGCCGACGCCGCCGACGGCGCGATCGGGCTGGAGACATTGCTTCCGGCCGCCCTGCGCCTGCATCACAACGGCACCGTGCCCCTGATGCGCCTGATCGATGCGCTGTCGACACGGCCCGCGCAGATCTTCGGGCTCGATGCCGGCACGCTGAAGCCGGGCGCCAAGGCCGATATCACCGTGATCGATCTCGACGAGCCGTGGCTTTACGCCAAGGAGACGATCGTCTCCCGCTCGAAAAACACGCCGTTCGAAAATGCCCGCTTTACCGGCCGGGCCGTTCAAACCTATGTTGCGGGAAAACTGGTCCATTCGCTGTAGTTAAACGACGAAGCTGCCCCTCATCCGCCCTATCGGGCACCTTCTCCCCGCAAGCAGGGAGAAGGGATTTGCGGCAAACTCCGTCGTCCCCTCGCCCCGCTTGCGGGGAGAGGGCCAGGGTGAGGGGCAAACGTCCGTCCGGACGGAATTGGGGGAGGCAGTACGTGTCCGAAATATTTTCCTGGCAGCTCGCATTGCCGCTGACACTCGGTTGTTTGATTTTCGGCTATCTGCTCGGCTCGATCCCCTTCGGCCTCATCCTCACCCGCATGGCCGGGCTCGGTGACATCCGCTCGATCGGCTCCGGCAATATCGGCGCGACCAATGTGCTGCGCACCGGCAACAAGAAACTGGCCGCTGCCACCCTGCTGCTCGATGCCATGAAGGGAGCTGCCGCCGCGGCAGTTGCCTCACGTTGGGGGATAGAGGCAGGCGTTGCCGCCGGTTTCGCTGCCTTCCTCGGCCACCTCTTCCCCATCTGGCTCGGTTTCAAGGGTGGCAAGGGCATCGCCACCTATATCGGTGTGCTGCTGGGGCTCGCCCCCGTCATCGTTCTCGTGTTCGCGGCGGTCTGGCTGGCGATGGCCAAGCTCACCCGCTACTCCTCCCTCTCGGCGCTGGTTGCAACGCTTGTCGTTCCGGTTGTACTGTTGGCCGCGGGCTACGGCAAAATCGGCCTGCTCTTCGTGGTGATGAGCGTCATCACCTGGATCAAGCACAGGGCCAATATCCAGCGGCTGTTGGCCGGCACGGAAGGCCGGATCGGGGAAAAAGGATAGGGCAACATGTCGAACGCCGGCGCAGGACGAAACGGGATTGCGCTGACGGAACGACAAAGAATTGCCTGGCTGAGGCTGATCCGCAGCGACAATGTCGGACCTGCGACCTTCCGCGATCTCATCAATCATTTCGGCTCCGCCGAGACGGCGATCGAACTGCTGCCCGAACTTTCCCGCCGTGGCGGCTCCACCCGCGCGATCCGCGTCGCTTCGGTGGCGGAAGCGGAAAGGGAGCTTGAGAGCGCCCATCGTTTCGGCGCCCGCTTCGTCGGCATCGGCGAACCCGGCTATCCGCCGGCCCTGCGCCAGATCGACGGCGCACCGCCGCTGCTCGCCGTCAAGGGCAATCCCGCCCTTGGCACCGTGCCTTCGCTCGGCATCGTCGGCTCGCGCAATGCCTCGATCAGCGGCGCGAAATTTGCCGCGATGATCGCACGCGAGACCGGGCGCTCCGGCTATTCGATCATATCCGGACTTGCACGCGGCATCGACACGGCGGCGCACCGCGCCAGTCTCGAGACCGGAACGATTGCCGCGCTGGCCGGCGGTCTGGACCAACCCTATCCGCCGGAAAATATCGGTCTCTTGAAAGAGATTACCGAGGGCAATGGTCTGGCAATCAGCGAAATGCCGTTCGGCTGGGAACCGCGCGCCCGCGATTTCCCGCGCCGCAACCGGCTGATCGCCGGTGTCAGCCTCGGGCTTGCCGTCGTCGAGGCCGCCTCCCGCTCCGGCTCGCTGATCACGGCGCGCTATGCCGCCGATTTCGGCCGGCTGGTCTTTGCCGTCCCCGGCTCGCCGCTCGATCCGCGCTGCCAGGGCACCAACGGGCTTTTGAAGGACGGGGCGATCGTGACGACAGAGACGCAGGATATCCTGCAGGCCCTGGCGCCGCTCAGCCGCATCGATCTTTTCACGCCGCCACGGGTGGAGGAACCGGGCACACAGGATGCCGGACCGATGGCGCCGCCGCCAAAGGAGGGCGATCGCGTGCGGATCACCGATGCGCTTGGGCCGACGCCTGTCGAGATCGACGACATCATCCGCCATACCGGGCTTTCCGCCTCGGCCACCTATCTTGTCCTTCTGGAACTGGACCTGGCCGGACGGCTGCACCGGCATGCCGGCGGTCTTGTCTCCCTCAGTGCCGAGGATTGACGGCCGCCGCTCGCCAAACGGGACGCGGAGGGCCATGGCAAAGCCCACAGCGCGTCTATCGTCAATTGCAGGAAAAACACAATCTCCTATAGATTGCGCCGCATTGTGTGGGCTTATTTTTGGCCCGGCACTTGACCGCAGACGAATCCCTGTCCATGTCGGGGCATCGATATCTCCCAATGTGCCGCCTCTTCCCGGCATGGCACAGCTTTGAACGGTTGCTTTGAGAATATGACCATGAATGTCGTCGTCGTGGAATCGCCCGCAAAAGCGAAGACCATCAACAAGTATCTGGGTCCCGGCTACAAGGTGCTCGCCTCCTTCGGCCATGTCCGCGACTTGCCGGCCAAGGATGGTTCCGTCCTTCCGGACGACGACTTTGCCATGCTCTGGGAGGTGGACACCGCGTCCGCCAAGCGCATGAAAGACATCGGCGATGCCCTGAAATCCTCCGACGGCCTCATTCTCGCAACCGACCCGGATCGCGAGGGAGAGGCGATTTCCTGGCATGTGCTCGATCTGTTGCGCAAGAAGAAGCTGATCGGCGACAAGCCTGTCCAGCGTGTCGTCTTCAACGCCATCACCAAGAAGGCCGTGCTCGACGCGATGGCCAATCCGCGCGACATCGATATTCCGCTGGTCGACGCCTATCTGGCCCGCCGGGCTCTCGATTATCTGGTCGGCTTCAACCTGTCGCCGGTGCTGTGGCGCAAGCTGCCCGGCGCCCGCTCGGCCGGTCGCGTGCAGTCCGTCACCCTTCGCCTCGTCTGCGACCGGGAAGCGGAAATCGAACGCTTCATTTCCGAAGAATATTGGAACCTCTCCGCACTGCTGAAGACACCGCGCGGCGATGAATTCGAGGCGCGGCTGGTGTCGGCCGGCGGCAACCGCTTGCCACCGCGCGGCGTGACCAATGGTGAGGACGCCGGCAAGCTGAAAGCCTTGCTGGAAGGTGCCGCCTATACGGTCGAAAGCATCGAAGCCAAGCCGGTGAAGCGCAACCCTTCGCCGCCGTTCACCACCTCGACGCTGCAGCAGGCGGCCTCCTCCAAGCTCGGTTTCTCCGCCTCGCGCACCATGCAGGTCGCGCAAAAGCTCTATGAAGGTGTCGATCTCGGCGGCGAGACCGTCGGTCTGATCACCTATATGCGTACCGACGGCGTCCAGATGGCCGGCGAAGCGATCGACGCGGCACGCAGCGCCATCGGCGACCAGTTCGGCAGCCGCTATGTGCCGGACAAGGCCCGTATCTACACGACCAAGGCA
Organism: Pararhizobium polonicum; assembly: GCF_001687365.1. GTDB lineage: Bacteria > Pseudomonadota > Alphaproteobacteria > Rhizobiales > Rhizobiaceae > Pararhizobium > Pararhizobium polonicum. The sequence goes on along the minus strand of NZ_LGLV01000005.1, from coordinate 474,074 downwards.
AAGAATGCCCAGGAAGCGCACGAGGCGATTCGCCCGACCGATTTCACCCGCATTCCCGACCATGTCCGCAAGTTTCTCGATGCCGACCAGCTGCGTCTCTACGACCTGATCTGGAAGCGCGGCATCGCCAGCCAGATGGCGTCGGCTGAAATCGAACGGACCACCGCTGAGATTACCGCCGACAACAAGGGCGAGAAAGCCGGCCTGCGGGCTGTCGGCTCGGTCATCCGTTTCGATGGCTTCATCGCTGCCTATACGGATGCCAAGGAAGATGGCGAGCAGAGCGATAGCGACGATGAGGATGGCCGTCTCCCAGAGATCAATGCGCGCGAAAACCTCGCCAAGCAGAAGATCAACTCGACCCAGCATTTCACCGAGCCGCCGCCGCGCTACTCGGAAGCATCGCTGATCAAGAAGATGGAAGAACTCGGCATCGGCCGGCCGTCCACCTATGCCGCGACGGTTTCGACGCTGCTGGACCGGGAATATGTCTCCAACGACAAGCGCAAGCTGATCCCCGAAGCCAAGGGGCGGCTGGTGACGGCCTTCCTCGAAAGCTTCTTTGCCCGTTACGTCGAATATGATTTCACTGCGTCGCTTGAAGAAAAGCTCGACCAGATCTCCGCCGGCGAACTGAACTGGAAGGACGTTCTGCGCGACTTCTGGAAGGATTTCTTCGCCCAGATCGAAGACACCAAGGAGCTTCGGGTCACCAACGTGCTCGACGCGCTGAACGAGGAACTGGCACCGCTGGTCTTCCCCAAGCGCGAGGATGGCAGCGATCCGCGCATCTGCCAGGTCTGCGGCACCGGCAAGCTGTCGCTGAAGCTTGGCAAATACGGCGCCTTCGTCGGCTGCTCGAACTATCCGGAATGCAACTTCACCCGCCAGCTTTCCTCCGACAGCAAGGACGGCGACGAAGCATCCGTTTCCAACGAGCCGCTGGCGCTCGGCAAGGATCCGCATACGGGCGAGGAAATCACCCTGCGCTCCGGCCGTTTCGGACCCTATGTCCAGCGCGGCGACGGCAAGGAAGCCAAGCGCTCCAGCCTGCCCAAAGGCTGGACACCGGCATCGATCGATCACGAGAAGGCACTCGCCCTTCTGTCGCTGCCGCGCGATATCGGCGCGCATCCCGAAAGCGGCAAGATGATCTCGTCCGGCCTTGGCCGCTACGGGCCGTTCATCCTGCATGACGGCAAATATGCCAATGTCGAAAGCATCGAGGACGTCTTCTCCATCGGCCTCAACCGGGCCGTCTCCGTTCTTGCCGACAAGCAGGCCAAGGGGCCGGGCGGGCGCGGTGCATCTGCCGCGCCGCTGAAGGAAATCGGCGACCATCCGGACGGCGGACCGATTACCGTCAAGGACGGCAAGTACGGTCCCTACGTCAACTGGGGCAAGGTCAATGCGACCCTGCCCAAGGGCAAGGATCCGGTATCGGTGACGCTGGAGGAATCGCTCCTGCTGATCGCTGAGCGCATTGCCAAGGGCGGGATCAAGACCACCAAGGGCAAGGCGACCAAGACCGCCAAGCCCAAGGCCGCGGCGAAAACCGGCGCAACGGCTGCCAAATCGGCCAAGCCGAAAGCGGCGGCCAAACCCAAGGCAGCCGCCAAGCCCAGGACAGCTGCAAAAGCCAAGAAGGCCTGAACGTGACCAGAACCCCACGCGATCGACCCGAACGGCCCGGTAAACCCGCAGTCCGGATCGGACGCGGGGGCAAGAAGGCCATCATTGCCGCCGATGACACCGTGATCATTCACGGTGCCGTTCCGCCGCGCGACGTGCTGATGCGCTTCATCTCGGAAAACCCGGACAAGGCCTCGAAACGCGAGATCTACAAGGCTTTCGGGCTGAAGGGCGAAACGCGCATCGAGCTCAAGGCCCTGCTGCGCGACATGGAACAGGACGGGCTTCTGGAAAAGAAGCGCAATTCGCTGGTGCGCCCCGGCGCCCTGCCCCCGGTCACCGTTCTCGACATCACCACCCGCGACAAGGACGGCGAGTTGATCGGCCGGCCGGCCGAATGGCCCGAGGACGCAGGCGTGGCGCCGGCCGTTTCGATCCGCCAGTCGAGCGTCGGCCAGTCCAAGGGCAAGATGCCCGTCGGCGGCATCGGCGACCGGGTTCTCGCCAAGATCTTCCCGGCCAAGGATCGCGGCGGCCCGGCCTATACGGCACGGATCATCAAGGTTCTCGACCGCAAGCGCAACAACAACGCCGCTCTCGGCGTCTTCCGTGCATCCGCAGATGGCGGCGGCCGGATCATGCCGATCGAGAAACGCGGCGAGGAAATGCAGGTCGATGCGGAGCATCGGGGACCGGCCAAGGATGGGGATCTCGTCGAAGTCGAAATCGTCCGTTCCGGCCGGTTCGGCCTGCCGCGCGCGGCGGTCAAATCCGTCATCGGCTCGGTCGCCACCGAAAAGGCGATCTCGATGATCGCCATCCACGCCCATGGCATTCCCTATATCTTTCCCGACAGCGTCATCAAGGAAGCGGATGCCGCAGGGCCTGCGACCATGTCGCACCGCGAGGACTGGCGCTCGCTGCCGCTGATCACCATCGACCCGGCCGACGCCAAGGACCATGACGACGCCGTTCATGCCGAGCCCGATCCCTCACCCGACAACGAGGGCGGCGTGATCGTTACCGTCGCCATCGCCGACGTCTCCTGGTATGTGCGGCCCAAATCGGCGCTCGATCAGGAGGCGGCCAAGCGCGGCAATTCCGTCTATTTCCCCGACCGTGTCGTGCCGATGCTGCCGGAACGCATTTCCAACGAGCTCTGCTCGCTGAAGCAGGGTGTCGACCGGCCAGCGCTGGCCGTGCGGATGCGCTTTTCCAAGGAAGGCCGCAAGGCGGGCCACACATTCCATCGCATCATGATGCGCAGCGCCGCCAAGCTCTCCTACAATCAGGCGCAGGCCGCCATCGACGGCAATCCCGACGATCAGACCGGACCGCTGCTGGAGCCGATCCTGAAGCCGCTGTGGGCCGCCTATGCGACGCTGACGCGCGGCCGCGACCGGCGCCAGCCGCTCGAACTCAACATGCCGGAACGCAAGATCGTCCTGAAGCCCGACGGCACCGTCGACCGGGTCTTTGTGCCGGACCGTCTCGACGCCCATAAGCTGATCGAGGAGATGATGATCCAGGCAAACGTGGCCGCCGCCGAGACGCTGGAGATCAAGCGCCAGCCGCTGGTCTACCGCGTCCACGACGCGCCGTCGCTGGCCAAGCAGGAAACCCTGCGCGAGTTTCTGGCCACGCTCGACCTGTCGCTGGTCAAGGGCGGCAACCTGCGTTCCAACCATTTCAACGGCATCCTGTCGCAGGCTGTGGACAAGCCCTATGAGACCATGGTCAACGAGATGGTGCTGCGTTCGCAGAGCCAGGCGATCTACAGCCCGGAAAATATCGGCCATTTCGGCCTCAACCTGATGAAATATGCGCATTTCACCTCGCCGATCCGCCGTTACGCCGACCTGATCGTGCACCGTGCGCTGGTCGGCACGCTGGGCCTTGGCGAAGGCGGCATCACGCCGACCGAGGAAGCCGCGCTCAACGATATCGCGGCGGAGATTTCCACCTTCGAGCGCCGGGCGATGGCCGCAGAGCGCGACACCGTCGACCGGCTGATCGCCCATCATTTGAGCGGCCGCGTCAACGAGGAATTCGACGGACGCATATCGGGTGTCACCAAGGCCGGACTATTTGTCACTCTTCCGGCCTATGGTGCGGATGGATTCGTGCCTATATCGACATTGGGCCGCGACTATTTCATCTATGACGAGGCCCATCAGGCCCTGTCCGGTGAAAAGACCGGGCTTGGCTACCGCCTGGGCGATCAGATCCGGGTCAAACTGGTGGAAGCCGTACCGCTCGCCGGCGCGCTCCGCTTCGAGATGATCAGCGAAGGGCGCAAGATGCCGACGGCAACACGGTCCTTCCACAAGTCCGGCCGCCGGGATCGCGGTGCTCACAAGATGCCGGGAACACGGCCACCGCGCGGCAGGCGATAGAGGACGCAGCTTTGCCGCCGTCCGCACAGAGTTGAGGATATGGACATGCAGGCAACCGGCAGCAATCCGGAAACCATCCGCTTCGAGCAGTCACGCGAGGGCGACCGTCCGGTCTGGCGCTCGATCAAGCGCGGGCTTTTGAACCGTTGCCCTGCCTGTGGCGAGGGCAGGCTTTTCGGCCGCTTCCTGAAATCCGTCGAAGCATGTTCGTCCTGCGGTGAACATCTCGACCGGCACGCAGCCGACGACTTCCCGCCCTATATCGTCGTGACGATCATGGGCCATGTGGTTCTGGCCGGTTTCATGATGACCGAAATGATCCTGCCGCTCTCCAATTGGGGGCATCTCGCCATCTGGGTGCCGATCACCATCCTCGGCTCGCTCGCACTGATGCAGCCGGTCAAGGGCGGCGTCATCGGCCTGCAATGGGCATTGCGGATGCACGGTTTCGGCGATCACGAGGACAAGCCGGAAGACGTTCTGCCAGAAACGGATCGTCCTGCGTGACGGGCACCGGCAACGGGCCGCCCGGCAGCCCCCTTCCAGGCATGCAGAAACCTCGCACACCCCGGCCCCGCGAGGCGGCATCGGTCATGCTGCTCGACCGCTCAGCGGGTGGCGTGCGCGTGCTGGTCGGCAGACGCAACAAGGCGCATGTCTTCATGCCGGACCTGCACGTGTTTCCCGGCGGGCGCAGGGATAGGGACGACCACAGGCTTGCCTGGAACGGCGATATCCATCCGGCGGTGCTCGCGCGCCTGAAAACCGCCTGCGGGCCACGCGCCTCCGAAAGCAGGCTTCGTGCCATCGCCCTTGCCGCCCTGCGCGAACTGCACGAGGAGGCGAGCATCGCGATCGGCGCCAGGGGCTGCGGAAACACAACGTTACCTTTCCTTCCCGATCTGACAAACTTGCGCTATATGGCACGGGCGATAACCCCTCCGGGACATCCGCGCCGGTTCGACACCCATTTCTTCGCCCTGTTTACGGATGAGGCGGGCGTGGAGCCGGGCGATATCCGCGACAGCCAGGAGCTCGAAGATTTGAGATGGATCGATGTGAACGATGTGTCTGCGGTACGGATGCCGGACATCACCGGGATCATCCTTGGTGATTTGAGGGCAAGCCTTCAATCCGATGCGTCTCTGCCCTTTGGAAGGCCGGTGCCGTTCTACTACACGCGTCATGGGCGATTTGTCCGCGACCTCCTTTAAGGAATTTCATTGCATGTCACAGCCGCCGTCCGGCACGCCTGCGCCGGTTGAGGAGATACACTGGCCATCGCTGATCGCCGCCATCGCTGCCATTACCGCTGTCGGCATCGCCATCGGCCTCGGTCTGCCCTTGCTCAGCATCATCATGGAGAAGCGTGGCATTTCCTCCACGATGATCGGTCTCAACTCGGCCATGGCCGGCCTGGCCTCGATGGCGGCAGCCACCGTGACGGCGAAAATCGCCCACCGGTACGGCGTCGCCAACACGATGCTGCTCGCCATCCTCTTTGCTGCGATCAGCGCCCTCGGCTTCTACTACATCGAGAATTTCTGGCTGTGGTTTCCGCTCCGTGTCGTCTTCCACGGCGCCATCACCGTATTGTTCGTCCTGTCCGAGTTCTGGATCAATGCCACGGCCCCGCCCAGCCGCCGTGGGCTCGTTCTCGGCATCTACGGCACCGTTCTGTCGCTGGGGTTTGCGACCGGCCCCCTGCTCTTCTCCATCCTCGGCAGCGACGGCATCCTGCCGTTCGCGTTCGGCGCAGGCGTTATCCTTTTGGCGGCCATTCCGATCTTCCTTGCCCGCAACGAAAGCCCCGAACTCGACGAGAAGCCGGAGCTGCATTTCATGCGCTACGTATTCCTGGTTCCGACCGCCACCGCCGCCGTGTTCATTTTCGGCGCCGTCGAATCGGGGGGCCTGTCGCTCTTTCCGATCTACGGAACCCGCAGCGGCTTCACCGAATCGCAGGCCGCCCTGCTTTTGACCGTCATGGGCATCGGCAATGTGATCTTTCAGATTCCGCTGGGCATGCTATCCGACCGTATGAAGGACCGGCGCAATCTTCTGGCGCTGATGACCGTCGTCGGGCTGATCGGCGCACTCTGCCTGCCGCTCTTGCAGGGCAACTGGTGGCTGATGGCGATCGTGCTGCTATTTTGGGGCGGAAGCGTCTCCGGCCTTTATACCGTGGGCCTCAGCCATCTCGGCTCGCGCCTGACAGGTGCGGATCTGGCGGCCGCCAACGCCGCCTTCATCTTCTCCTATGCCGTCGGAACGGTGGCCGGGCCGCAGGCCATCGGCGCAGCCATGGATATTGCCGGTAATGACGGTTTTGCCTGGGCGATTGCCGGTTTCTTCGGGCTTTATGTGCTACTTTCCGTGGTGAGAATCGTTTTCAATCCAAAACGGACTTGACTTTTCGGGCGCGATTTGTAGTTTCGCGCCAAGTTTGCCGGGACCCTTCCCTTGGAAGTCCGCGGCTTTGTTTTTTATAAAGGCAGGACGACCATGGCGAAAGCTGCAAAAATCAAGATCAAGCTGCTGTCGACGGCCGACACGGGTTTCTTCTACGTAACTTCCAAGAACAGCCGCACGAAGACCGACAAGCTGGCCTTCACGAAGTACGACCCGGTCGTGCGCAAGCACGTCGAATTCAAGGAAACCAAGATCAAGTAAGATCGGGTTCCCTCTAGGAATACGAAGGCGCCGACCGAAAGGTCTGGCGCTTTTTTTTGTAATTGCTGTAGACGCCCGTGCCCGGCCGCTGATCCAGTTCGCGGCGACCCCGCCCATGCCGGGAATCAAAAAACGCCGCCCCATGACAGGACGGCGTTTTGATGGGCGTCGGCTGACCGCAACCGCGGCACGAGGAACCGCATTGGTTACAAATCAGCCGACAAACCCCACGACCCAGGAGATGCGGCGGACCTGACATCATGGGGTAACCGGCGGGAGCTCGTTTCTCCCTTACCTCTAAGAATTGACTGAAAATAAAAAAAAATCAATGAATTCTTAACCAAGGCACATGGATGCACCCAGACATGGTTAACTTCACCATTGCCTTATAGACGCCCAGCCCTGATTCCCGGTTGCAGATCCCCCGAATGCCCGTTTTCTGAAAGGCGTATTATAGCTTCATCAACAGCTGGAATGGCAATCTGGAAAATCCAGACGAATTCTCCCGCCGCATTAACCAACTGATTTAACAGTATTATTCCAGAAAATAAATTTGCATACGGTTTCAACGCCCAATTTGACGACTGATATCGCGGCTCGGAACCACCACCATTGCGCGATTCCGCCGCGCCGAACACGCTTTCCGGACAAGATATGACGCATCCCTGTGGAAAACTGCCTAAAAGATGGGAGTTCTGTGCCAGAGTGGATCAGGCGGCGGCGGCAACGACCTGGTTTCTGCCATTGTTCTTGGCCTGATAGAGTGCCGTATCCGCGCGCTTCAGCAAAGCTTCCGGCGTGTCGCCCGCCGGGTTGAGCGTGGCAATACCGAGAGACGCCGTGATCGACAGAAGCGTGTCGGAGTTCGGCAGGGAAAACGCCCTGCCCTCGACGATCATGCGCAGGCGCTCGGCAATCGCAGCCGCCATATCGGCCGGCGTGTCCGGCATCACCACGACGAATTCCTCGCCGCCAAACCGGCAGGCGAGATCGGCACCGCGCACCGTCGAGCGGACGCGATGGGCGAAATCGCGCAAAACCTCGTCGCCTGCGTCATGGCCGTGGGTATCGTTGACGCTCTTGAAGCGATCGATATCGGTGATGCAGATCGACAGCGGCCGCCCGCGGACAAGGGCGCGATCGATTAACAGTTTCAGATGGTTGTCGAGATAGCGGCGATTGTGCAACCCGGTCAGCCCATCCGTGACCGCAAGCTCGATCGTCTGCTTGACGCTGGTGCGCAGCCGGTCGTTGCAATGTTTGCGGCGGATCTGCGTCAGGCTGCGGGCGACCAGTTCATTGGGATCGACCGGCCGCATCAGATAGTCGGTGACGCCGAGATCGAGCGCGCGAACCACCATCTCCTCATGCCCTTGCTCGGCGATGATCAGGAGCGGAATGTAGCGCGTGCGCTCCAGCGAGCGAAGCTGCGAGCAGAGCCGCAACGGGTCGTAGTCGTCGAAATTCGAATTGACGATGACCAGATCAAAGCTGTTTTCGGCCGCCTCAAACAGCGCCGCCTGCGGATCGGACATCGCCGTCACTTCAGCCACCGGTTTCAGCGCCCGGATCATGCGCTCCTGAGAACTGCCCCGGCCGTCGACCAGCAGGACCTTGCCGAACTCGTCGGGCCGGTCCGTCGCGGTCAGATCCTGCAGGCCGACGCTATGGGCCGTTTCGGCGCGAAGGCGCAGTTCGTCGCTGACATTCTTCAGGCGCACCAGGCTTTTGACCCGCGACATCAGCTGCAGGTCGTTGACCGGCTTGGTGAGGAAATCGTCGGCGCCGGCCTTCAGGCCCCGCACCCGGTCGGACGGCTGGTCGAGCGCGGTTACCATGACGACGGGAATATGCGCGGTGCGCGGGTTCGACTTCAGGCGTTCGCAAACCTCGAACCCGTCGATGCCGGGCATCATGATGTCGAGCAGGATGAGATCGACCGGCTGCTTCTCGCAGATCGCCAGCGCCTCATAACCATCGGCCGCCGTCAGCACGTCGAAATACTCGGCCACAAGCCGCGCCTCGAGCAGCTTCACGTTGGCCGGGATGTCGTCGACGACAAGAATACGCGCAGTCATGCAATCTTTCCTGCCAATGAGCGCCTGAAACAGAGAGTGGATTCCCCCCAATTTGCATCAAGCGCAAGAATATAGTTCAGAGCGAAATTGCTACAGTTGCCCGCAGCTCTGCGTCATGCATCGCCCAAATAGGTTTTGATCGTCTCAATAAATTTCGGCACCGAGATCGGCTTGGACACATAGGCCTCGCAGCCGCCCTGCCGGATCCGCTCTTCGTCCCCCTTCATCGCAAACGCCGTCACGGCGATGACCGGGATGACATGCAACTCGTCGTCTTCCTTCAGCCACTTGGTCACTTCGAGCCCGGAAACCTCCGGAAGCTGGATGTCCATCAGGATCAGGTCCGGGCGGTGTTTCCTCGCAAGATCAAGCGCTTCCATGCCATTTCGGGTCTGGATGGTCGTGTAACCGGATGCCTCGATCAGGTCACGAAAGAGCTTCATATTCAGCTCGTTATCTTCAACAATCATCACCTGTTTGGGCATTTCGATCCCTTGTTTTGCGGTTCCGGCTTGCAAGCCGGCCGCATCCCTATAAGTTGCGGCGCGGTCGAGTTCACGGCTCCCGGAAGTCTGAGACTAAGCCTATTTGGTTGAAAAACAGGTAATATTCAGTGAAAAAATTACCCGAATGCAATAAGGACGCGTACACGTGAATTCTTCCGAAGAAACGGCGATCGCCATCCTTGGATGGCTGGCAAACGAGCCGGAGCTGCTTGGACGCTTCCTGGCGCTGACCGGCACCGATCCGTCCTCGCTGCGCCATGCGGCCGCCGATCCGGGCTTCCTTGCCGGCGTCGTCGATTTCCTGATGGGCCACGAGCCGACGCTGCTGGCGTTCTGCGCGGCGACCGGCACGCGGCCCGAAGATGTCGTGCGAGCGCATGCCGTGCTGTCGGGGCCGGACAATCCCGGGGACTTTTGATAGTGACGGATGTGCTCGACCTCAACCATATCCACCTGTCCGACCGGCCGCTGATCGTCTGCGACATCGACGAGGTGGTGCTGGAATTCCTGACGCCGTTCCGCGATTTCCTGCGCGCGTCCGGCCGGGATCTTTTGCCGCGCTCCTTCCGTCTGCACGGCAATGTCGTGCAACGGGACAGCGGCGAGCCCGTCGCCGACCAGATGACGACGGATTTGCTGGAGGAATTCTTCGTCCAGCAGGATGCCTGGCAGACGCCGGCCGATCGCGTTGTCGAGACCCTGGCCTCGCTTTCTGCAGATGCCGACATCATCTTCCTCACCGCCATGCCGCCGCGCCACACCGGCGTCAGACGGGCGCTGCTCGACCGGCACGGCCTTCATTACCCGCTGCTGGCCAGCGAAGAACCCAAGGGACCGATCATCAAGCGCCTGCATGACGCCCGCGACGTGCCGCTGGTGTTCATCGACGATATCCTGCGCAACCTGCAATCGGTGCGCACCCATGCGCCGGAGTGCCTGCTGGTCAACCTGATGGCGAACGCCGATTTCCGGGCGATGGCGCCGGATCCGGGCGACGGTATCCTGAAGGCGGACAGCTGGACGGACGCGGCAGAGATCATCCGCGGGCATTTCCGGCGCTGATCGCCCGCCGCTAAACAGCTGATGGGCAGAAACTCCAGTCAAGATCACCTTTCCGGCGAAGGGAATCGGGATTGCCGCCGCCATGGCTTGAGACTCGGCAGCTTAGGGCGTATCGTGAAAATGTTCAACTTTTGTTCTGATCGATGCAAACAGACGCGCAGCAATTTCCGGGCTTTTGCCGAGACTGCCTGACGGGCCAGCCGGCCGGCATGCGCCGTTGCCGGGCCTGCGGCAGCCCGCGCCTGCTCTATCACGCCGAACTCTATCAGCTGACCCTTGCCCATATCGATTGTGACGCCTTCTATGCATCCGTCGAGAAGCGCGACAATCCGGAACTGGCCGACAAGCCGGTGATCATCGGCGGCGGTAAGCGTGGCGTGGTCTCCACCTGCTGCTACATCGCCCGCATCCACGGCGTGCGCTCCGCCATGCCGATGTTCAAGGCGCTGGAGGCTTGTCCGCAGGCTATCGTCATCAAGCCGGACATGGAGAAATACGTGCGGGTCGGCCGCCAGGTGCGCATGCTGATGCAGGAATTGACGCCGCTGGTGCAGCCGCTGTCGATCGACGAAGCCTTTCTCGAGCTGAAAGGCACCGAACGCCTGCATCACGATCCCCCTGCCCGGACACTGGCAAAATTCGCCCGCCGCATCGAGACGGAGATCGGCATCACCATTTCGGTCGGCCTGTCCTATTGCAAATTTCTCGCCAAGGTCGCCTCCGACCTGCAGAAGCCGCGCGGCTTTTCCGTGATCGGCGCGGCCGAGGCGCTGGATTTCCTGAAGGAGCGGCCCGTCACGATGATCTGGGGCGTCGGCAAGGCCTTTGCAACGACGCTGGAGCGCGACGGCATCCGCAGCATAGGCCAGCTGCAGACGATGGAGGAAACCGACCTGATGAAGCGCTATGGCACGATGGGCCAGCGCCTCTACCGGCTGTCGCGCGGACAGGACGAACGCACCGTCGACATCAACGGCGAAGCCAAGAGCGTTTCTTCGGAAACCACCTTCAACGACGATCTGTGCGACTATGACGACCTGGTGACGCATCTGCGCCGGTTGAGCGAACAGGTGGCGCATCGCCTGCGCAAGGCCGATATTGCCGGGCAAACCGTCGTGCTGAAGCTGAAGACCGCCGATTTCAAGAGCCGGACGCGCAACCGCCGTCTCGACAGCCCGACCCGGCTTGCCGACCGCATCTTCCGCACCGGCATGCAGCTTCTCGACAAGGAAACCGACGGGACGAAATTCCGCCTGATCGGCATCGGTGTCTCCGACCTCTCCAATCCCGATCTTGCCGATCCGCCCGATCTGGTCGACGCGCAGGCCACGCGGCGCGCGGCGGCGGAGGCTGCGATGAACACATTGCGCGACAAGTTCGGCAAGGCGACGGTCGAGACCGGTTATACCTTCGGCAAGGGCGGACGAAAGTAGCCGGCTTCACGTTCCCGTGTTCCGGCCTGTGTTCCCCGCGAAACAGCAAAGCTTCGTTAAATCTCTCAGACTAGGCTCATCCTTGATTTCTTGTATCCGGATGTTCTCATGGTTTTGCGTTTTGCCTTCGGTATCGGCTTCGCCCTCGCCCTGTCTGCCAGCACCGCGCTTGGCGCCGGCGGTCAGGCCCCTCTGCAGATCGTCGTCTCAAGGGATCAGCAGTCGCTGGTGGTCTATGACGGCGACACGGTCGTTGCCACGTCCAACGTTTCGACGGGAAAGGCCGGCCATGCGACACCGACCGGAATCTTCTCCATTCTGGAGAAGCGCCGCTTCCACAAGTCGAATATCTATTCGGATGCCCCGATGCCCTTCATGCAGCGGCTGACCTGGTCGGGCATCGCGCTGCATGCCGCCAATCACGTCCCGCGCTATCCCGCCTCCCACGGCTGCGTGCGTTTGCCCGATGCTTTTGCCAAGCAGCTGTTCAAGATGACCGGCCGTGGCCTGCATGTGCTGATCGCCGATCGGCAGCTGACACCGGCCGCCATTTCCGATCCGTTCCTCTTTCAGCCGACACCCGAGGAGCCGGAACTGCTTTCGGATGCGACATTGCGGCCGAGCGTCTCGCAGATTCAGACGAAATCCGTCGAAGTCGCGACGATCGAGCCACCGCCCGCCACGACGGCTGCCGTCGAAGCCGAGAAAAAAGCGCCGATCCGCATGCTGATCACCCATCGCGGTCCGCGTGAGATCACGCTCGATATCCAGACCCTGCTCAATCAGCTGGGCTATGCCGCCGGCGTTGCGGATGGCTATGCCGGTGCGCAAACGGCAGAGGCGATCACGGCCTTCCAGACGGCGGAAAAACTGACCGTGGACGGCAGGATGACACCTGCCTTCGTGGAAGCGCTCTATGCCAAGGCCGGCAAGGGCAAGCCGCCGAACGGCCAGCTTCTCGTGCGCCGCGATTTTACACCGCTGTTTGAAACGCCGGTGACAATCGACAGGCCGGAGATCGCGCTCGGCACGCATTTCCTGCAGTTCCAGAATGTCGATGCCTCAACCGGCAAGGGCGAGTGGTTCGCCGTCACGCTGGACAATACCCTGCCTGGCCCGATGAAAAAGCGGCTGGGGATCACCGTCGAAGAGGATGCGACGGCATTCAACGCCGCGCAACGCAGCATGAGCCGCATCACCCTTCCCGACGAGGCACGCCAGCGGATCAACGGGCTTCTGGCCGAGGGTTCGTCGCTGACCATATCCGACATGGGCCTTGGACAGGAAACCGGCGATGGCACGGATTTCGTGACGATCACCCAGACCAAGCCGAAATCCTGAACCCCGGCTACACCAGCTCGACGTCGATGACGCCGGGAGCCGTTCTCAGCGCAGCGGCGATCTCGGGGGAGATTCGGTATTTCTCGTTCAGCTCGACCTCGATCTCGCGCTGGCCGTTGTCCTTGATGACGATGAAGGACACCAGACCATCGCCGCGCGTGTTCAGATGCGTGGCGACGGAGCGCAAGGGGCCGCTGTCGCGGACATAGACGCGCAGCGCCTTCTGCATCTGCAATGACCGTTCTTCCAGCGACTGCAGCGTCTGGATGCGCAGCCCGATACCCTCCGGCCGTTCTTCGGCCTGCACCGTCATGACCAGCGATTTGCCGGGCTCCAGCAGATCGCGGTACTGGTTGAGCGCTTCGGAAAACAGCACAGCTTCGAACTGGCCGGTGGAATCGGAAAAGGCGATGATGCCCATCTTGTTGCCAGTGCGGGTCTTTCGCTCCTGCTTGGAGGTCACCGTTCCGGCCAGCCGACCGGCCGCGGCACCCTTTTTCACCGACGCCGCAAAATCGGCAAAGGTCTGGACGCGAATCTTGGCCAAGAGCTCATTATAGGTATCGAGCGGATGGGCGGAGAGATAGAAGCCGAGCACCTGGAACTCGCGGTGCAGTTTTTCGGACGCCAGCCACGGCGAATAGGCCGGCAGGCTGATCCGCTCCGGTCCAGTCGCAGCCCCCGCGCCAAACATGTCGCTCTGGCCGCTGACCTTGTTGGCCTGGGCGATCTGCGCGAAACCGAGGATGCGGTCGAGACCGCCGACCAGTTCCGCCCGGTCGTAGCCAAAGCAATCGAAGGCGCCGGCGCAGATCAGGCTTTCAAAGACGCGGCGGTTCAAGAGCTTCGGATCGATCCGGAGACAGAAGTCCTCGAGATTGGCGAAAGGCTCGTCTCCGCGCACCTCGACGATATGATCGACCGCCGCCTCGCCCACACCCTTGATGGCCGAAAGCGAATAATAGATGCGGTTGTCGCCGGTCTCGAAGCGCCGGAACGAGGTCTGCACCGATGGCGGGATAACCTCGATGCCGAGCCGCATCGCGTCCTGGCGGAAATCGTTGATCTTGTCGGTGTTCGACATGTCGAGCGTCATTGACGCTGCCAGGAACTCGACGGGGTAATGTGCCTTCAGATAGGCGGTCTGGTAGGAAACGATGGCGTAGGCAGCTGCGTGCGACTTGTTGAAGCCGTAGTTGGCGAACTTGGCCAAGAGATCGAAGATCAGATCGGACTGCGGCTTCGACACGCCATTGTCGACGGCGCCGGTGACGAAACGAGCGCGCTGCTTGTCCATCTCCTCCTTGATCTTCTTGCCCATGGCGCGGCGCAGAAGGTCGGCTTCGCCGAGCGAATAACCCGACAGGACCTGGGCGATCTGCATCACCTGCTCCTGGTAGACGATAACCCCTTGAGTTTCCTTCAGCAGGTAGTCGATCTTCGGGTGAATCGATTCGATCTCTTCCTCGCCATGCTTGCGGGCATTGTAGACCGGGATGTTCTCCATCGGGCCGGGCCGGTAGAGCGCCACCAGCGCGATAATGTCCTCGATGCAGTCCGGCCGCATGCCGATCAGCGCCTTGCGCATGCCGGCACTTTCCACCTGGAACACGCCGACCGTGTCGCCCTTCGACAGCATCTCGTAGGTCTTCTGGTCGTCGAGCGGCAGCGCTTCGAGCTTGACCTCGATATCGCGTTTCTTGAGAAAATCGACGGCGACCTTGAGCACGGTCAGCGTCTTCAGGCCGAGAAAGTCGAACTTGACGAGACCGGCCTGCTCCACCCATTTCATGTTGAACTGGGTGACCGGCATGTCGGAGCGCGGATCGCGGTACATCGGCACCAGCTGCGACAGCGGCCGGTCGCCGATGACGATGCCGGCGGCGTGGGTCGAGGCGTGGCGGTAGAGACCTTCGATCTTCTGGGCGATATCGAGCAACCGGCCGATCACCGGCTCCTTGTCGACCTCTTCCTGGAAACGCGGCTCCTCCTCGATCGCCTTGGCGAGCGTGGTCGGATTGGCGGGATTGTTGGGCACCATCTTGCAGATTTTGTCGACCTGGCCATAGGGCATTTCGAGAACGCGGCCGACGTCGCGGAGTGCCGCGCGCGCCTGCAGCGATCCGAAGGTGATGATCTGCGCCACCTGCTCGCGGCCATACTTGCGCTGCACATATCGGATCACTTCTTCCCGCCGGTCCTGGCAGAAGTCGATGTCGAAGTCAGGCATCGAGACGCGGTCCGGATTGAGGAAGCGTTCGAACAGCAGCGAGAAGCGCAAGGGATCGACGTCGGTGATGGTCAGCGCATAGGCGACCAGCGAGCCCGCACCCGAACCGCGGCCCGGACCGACCGGAATATCCTGCAGCTTCGCCCATTTGATGAAGTCGGCAACGATCAGGAAGTAGCCCGGAAACTTCATTTTCTCGATGACGCTGAGCTCGAAATCGAGCCGCTCGCGATAATCCGTCTCGGTATAGCCGGGCGAAAGGCCGAGCTTCTGCATCCGGTCCTCCAGCCCCTCGACGGCCTGGCGGCGCAGCTCGACCTCCTCGGCGCGCTCGGCCTCCTTCGGATCGTCGGAAGCTCCGGTGAAGCGCGGCAGGATCGGCCCGCGCGTTTTCAGCACGAAGGAGCAGCGCCGGGCGATCTCGAGCGTATTGTCCAGCGCCTCCGGCAGGTCGGCAAACAGCGCCGCCATATCCTTGCGGCTCTTCAGGTAGTGGTCCGGTGTCAGGCGAAAACGGCTGTCATCCGAGACCATCGCGTTGTGCGCGACAGCCATCAACGCGTCATGGGCCTCGAATTCGGCCGGCGACGGGAAGAACGGTTCGTTGGTTGCCACGATCGGCAACTCAAGCTTGTAGGCGAGATCGACGACCCGGTTTTCGTGGCGGCGGTCATATTTGCCATGACGCTGCAACTCGACGTAAAGGCGGTCGCCGAAAATCGCCGCAAGCGTCTTCAGGCGCGCCTCGGCCAAAGCGTGATGGCCGGACTTCACGGCCATATCGACCGGCCCGCCGGATGCGCCGGTCAGCGCGATCAGACCATTCGCTCCGCCTTCGCTCAACCAGGAAAGCGCGATGCGCACAGACTGGTTGCCCTCGCCATCCAGATAGGCGCGGCTGACGATATCGACGAGGCGGACATAGCCTTCGTCCGTCGCGGCAATCAGCACGATTGCCGGCAGCTTGGCCAGATGCTGGGCATGGCCGCGTTTTTCGCCCTCGCCTTCATCCTCCATGTCGATCGACAGCTGGCAGCCGATCAGGGGCTGCAGGCCATCGTCCATGCATTTCTGCGAGAATTCGAGCGCGGCAAACAGGTTGTTGGTATCGGCGATACCGATCGCCGGCTGTCCGTCGGCCACGGCCTTGCCGATGATCTTCTTGATCGGCAGCGCGCCTTCCAGCAGCGAAAATGCCGAATGAACACGAAGATGGACAAACTGGGGAGACGCCTCACGCGAGGCGCCGCTATCCTGTCGCTTGTCGTTTACCGCATCCGCCATGACACACCCCGATTCCCGTGAAGGCCCGAGGATATCCTGTTTCCGTCCGCAGATGTCCAGATTTCATCCGCCACAGGGCGGCATTTTCATGCCCGCCCCGGATTGTCCACAGCCCGGGCCGGTTCGGCTTGCGGACCATGACGAATCCGGCGGCGATGTGCGAAGGGGCAACCTTCTTCACATTCCGATAGCGATAATCGACAGGCTGGCGACGAACATGGCGATGGAAGTGAATGCAGCGAGGTCACGAATAAAGTCAGTCATTGGCAGGCTCCCTTTTCCGTTATGTTCTTATATTGTTCTATTTTCGTTCATGCGTCAAGCAACAATCGCCGACCTTTCTGCCGAGTGCGGTGGAAATGGTAAACACTTTCTATCGGCCCTTTCGGCAAGAGCAGATCGCATCTGGACGCCTGCTGGCCGGCCGACTAGTCTGCCACCCAATGCAATCAGGGAGATGAAGAATGAAGATGTCGCTGGCCGTCATGACGGTGTTTTCCGGCCTATCCGCAATTTCAGCACAGGCGGCGCAGGCCATCGATCCGGATCGCGTCATTTCTGCCACCACGGGCGACTGGGACAAGGACGGCAATACGGATCTTGCCATGCTGGTGGCCGCCCCGGCGGGCAGCGACGAGGATCATGCGGTCTATGTCTACCTCAATGACGGCGATACCGGGCGGCTAACGCTGAAGACCGTGGCCACCAACAAGGTCTGGGGAAACCTGACCATGGCTGGACAGGTGCCGTCGATCACCGCCCTGCCGAACGGTTCGATCCTGATCACCTCCCGCAACGATGCCGTCGGCCGCGACCGCTGGGAGCAGAAGCTGACCATCGCCTATCGCAATTTCGATTTCGCGGTTGCCGGCTATACCTACACGTCCTACGATACGCTTATCCCGGACAATACAACGCATTGCGATTTCAACGTGCTGACCGGCAAGGGTAAACGCAACGACGAGCCCGTCGCAGTCACCGGAGAACTGATCTTTCTCAAGGACTGGAATGACGATCGCGGTCAGGCGGCCTGCGGCAACCGCTAGGCGGCTCAAACCGAGATAGGCGGGTAGCCTCTAAAGTTCGACGACCCTGCCGTCTTCGATCGTGATGCGGCGGTCCATGCGCGAGGCGAGCTCGTAATTGTGCGTGGCGATCATCGCCGCCAAGCCTGACTGGCGCACCAGCGCTTCCAGCGCCTCGAAGACGTAGCCTGCCGTTTCCGGATCGAGGTTTCCCGTCGGTTCGTCTGCCAAAAGCACCAGCGGCGCATTGGCGACGGCGCGGGCGATGGCGACACGCTGCTGCTCGCCGCCCGAAAGCTCCGAGGGGCGATGTTCGGCGCGGTGGCCGATGCGCATGTAATCGAGCAAGGCGGCTGCGCGCTCGCGCGCCTCTCCCTTCGCAAGGCCGGCGATCAGCTGCGGCATCATGATGTTTTCGATCGCCGTGAATTCCGGCAGCAGGTGATGAAACTGGTAGACGAAACCGATGTCGTTGCGGCGGATCGCCGTGCGCTGCTCGTCGCCAAGCGTGCCGCAGGACTGGCCGTTGATCAGAACCTCGCCCGCGTCCGGCCGCTCAAGCAACCCTGCCAGATGCAGCAATGTCGACTTGCCGGTACCGGACGGCGCAACAAGCGCCACGGTCTGGCCGCCATGCAGCGAAAAATCAGCGCCCTTGAGGATCGACAGGGTTTCGTCGCCCTGGTTGTAATGACGTTCGACGCCGGAAAGCTGCAGTGCCACGCGCGCATTCATCGTGTCTGTAATCCTTAATTATTCGTAGCGCAGAGCCTGAACCGGATCGAGGCGCGATGCGCGCCAGGCCGGAAAGATCGTGGCGAGGAAAGACAGGCCGATGGCCATGGCGACGACCGAAGTGGTTTCGCCCAGGTTCATGTCGGCCGGAAGCTGGCTGAGGAAATAGAGCTCGGGATTGAACAGCGTCGTGCCCGAAATCCACGAAAAGAACTGGCGGATGGATTCGACATTGAGGCAGACGATGACCCCGAGCAAAACGCCCGCCAGGGTGCCGACAATACCGATCGCCGCCCCGGTCATGAAGAATATCCGCATGATCGCGCCAGATGTGGCGCCCATGGTGCGCAGAATGGCGATGTCGCTGCCCTTGTCCTTCACCAGCATGATGAGGCCGGAGACGATGTTGAGCGCCGCCACCAGAACGATCAGTGTCAGGATCATGAACATGACGTTGCGTTCGACCTGAAGGGCGGAGAAGAACGTCTTGTTGCGGTCGCGCCAGTCGCTGATCAGCACCTGACGGCCGGCCGCATCCTCGATCGGCGCGCGCAGATCGTCGACCAGATCCGGATTGCTGACGAACAGCTCGATCGACTGCGCAATGCCCTCGGCATTGAAATAGAGCTGGGCTTCCTCCAACGGCATGAAGATGATCGACGCATCATATTCCGACATGCCGATCTCGAAGATCGCCGAGACGGTATAGGATTTGACCCGCGGATTGACGCCCATCGGCGTGATGTCGCCTTCCGGCGCCACCAGCGTGATCGTGCCGCCGGCGGTAATGCCGAGCTGATCGGCCATGCGCGAGCCGATCGCGACGCCGGTTCCGGCCGCATAGCCGACGAGATCGCCGGATTTGATGTGATCGGAAATGGATTTCATCTTGGCCAGATCGTCGGCGCGCACACCGCGCACCAGAGCACCCGTTCCGGCGCCACCGGGACCGGAAGCCAGCGTCTGCCCCTCGATCATCGGGATCGCCATGGTGACGCCCTTGACGCCGGAAAATTTGGTCGCCAGGTCGGCATAATTGTCGAGCGGCCCGTCCAGCGGCTGGACGATCATGTGGCCGTTGATGCCGAGAATGCGCGAGATCAGCTCGGTGCGAAAACCGTTCATGACAGCCATGACGATGATCAGCGTTGCGACGCCGAGCATGATGCCGATGAAGGAAAATCCGGCGATCACCGAAATGAACGCTTCCTTGCGGCGCGAACGCAGGTAGCGCCAGGCCACCATGCGCTCGAATGTGGAAAACGGACGGCTCGACGGCGGCTGGGCAGCCGCTGCCTTATCCTGTTCTAGCGTCGCGGCGCTCATGCCCTGGTCCCTTATTTCGAGGCGGTCAGCTTGTTGATGGCAGCCTCGATGGTCAATGTTTCGCGGGCGCCGGTCTTGCGGTCCTTGAGTTCGACCTCGCCATTGGCAACGGAACGCGGGCCGGCAATGATCTGTACCGGCACGCCGATCAGGTCGGCGGTGGCAAACTTCGTTCCGGCGCGGTCGTCCTTGTCGTCGTACAGCGTATCGAATCCTGCGTTGTTGAGCGCAGCATAGATGGTTTCGCACGCCGCGTCGCAGGCTTCGTCGCCGGATTTCATGTTGATCACAACCGCATCGAACGGCGCGATCGACGCCGGCCAGATGATGCCGTTCTCGTCATGCGAGGCTTCAATGATGGCGGGCACCAGCCGGGTCGGGCCAATACCATAGGAGCCCATGTGCACCGTGTGTTCCTTGCCGTCCGGCCCCTGCACCTTGGCGCCCATGGCTTCGGAATATTTGGTGCCGAAATAGAAGATGTGACCGACCTCGATGCCGCGCGCCGAAACCTTCGAGGCATCATCGATGGCGTTGAATGCCGCCTCGTCATGCATCTCCGAGGTGGCGGCATAGAGCGAGGTCCACTTGTCGAAGATCGCCTTCATCGCGGCGGCGTCCCAGAAATCGGTGTCGTCGGCCGGAATGTCGAAATCGAGGAAGTGCTTGTGGCAGAAGACTTCCGATTCACCGGTATCGGCCAGGATGATGAATTCGTGGCTGAGATCGCCGCCGATGGGGCCGGTATCGGCCCGCATCGGAATGGCGCGCAGGCCGAGGCGCGCAAAGGTGCGCAGATAGGCGGCAAACATGCGGTTATAGCTGTCCACCGCGCCTTCCCGGTTGAGATCGAAGGAATAGGCGTCCTTCATCAGGAATTCGCGCGAGCGCATGGTGCCGAAACGCGGACGGCGCTCGTCACGAAACTTCAGCTGGATATGATAGAGATTGAGCGGCAGGTCCTTGTAGGACTTGACGTAGGAGCGGAACACGTCCGTGATCATCTCCTCGTTGGTCGGCCCATACAGCATGTCGCGCTTGTTGCGATCCTTGATCCGCAGCATTTCGTCGCCATAGGCGTCGTAACGTCCACTTTCCTGCCAGAGTTCGGCCGATTGCAGCGTCGGCATCAAAAGCTCGACGGCGCCGGCGCGGTTCTGCTCCTCCCGGATGATCCTGGTCACCTTGTCGAGAACCCGCTTGCCGAGCGGCAGCCATGTATAGATGCCGGCGGACTGCTGGCGCACCATGCCGGCACGCAGCATCAGCCGGTGCGAGACGATCTCCGCTTCCTTGGGGGTTTCCTTCAGAATAGGCATGAAAAAGCGGGACAGGCGCATAACGGGTTCCAGAACTTAAAAGCACTTCGCACTATCGTTGGAATCGGGCGAAATAACGTTGAGCTTGCAGGCCGCACACGCGCCACGCGCGCAAACCGGACACTGCCGTTTAACTGTTTGCCGCGACGATCCGGCCAGCTGATTCCGCAAGGAAGATGCACCGCGCTCAAGCGTTCATAGACGCTTCGGGGCAGGAAGAAAACCCGTCATCTTCGCGGGCGCTACGCCTTGGGAAGCCGGGCATTTCAAGGCCGGAGACAGGAAAATACCTGCGTCAAAAAAGCACGGTAGTAACAGGATTTTGACGGAAGTTGTCAACGGAAAAATTTAATCCAAGTGTAGCAAAAATGCAAAAAAATCGAGTGACAACGCATAATGTTTGAGCTAGTTTTGGCCCACAAAAGAGGCAGGGAGATTAAATTCTTGTCGATTTCGCGGTCAAGTCTTGGGAGGATAAGATCTTAGGCGCGTTTACACGCAGCCACCGGTAACGGATAAGGATCACGCGATACTTTAAAGAACAAGGCTTCTGGCCTTGTTTTTTTTTGATTTTTATACAGTCTCCCCCTCACAGAAAAACAAACAAAGACTGAATCGTGTCGATTATGTGGCACGTACCTCATTCCGTATCGATTGACTCTCGGTAAGCCGTCGCCATCACACCGGCGGATGCCGCAGGCACAACACGCCTGTTCGGCCTCAATAGAACTTCGGAGCGAACTGCGGGATCGCGTCGAGGCCGAAGCCAAGACGGGCGGAAAGAATGTACCAGACGAGGTGGATGACGGCTGCAAGCGCGGATGTCGTCAGGAATACCCGCAGCGCCCGGAAGCGGGCCGGCGCGCTTTCGACACTGCCCGGCACCACCTCGTTTTCCTCCGCCTGCGTCCGCAAGCCGATCGGCAGGACGATGAACAGCGTCAACCACCAGATGATGAAGTAGATCGCGAAGACGGAAAAAATCGGCATTGTGGTCTCTCGTTGCGAAGGGAGATGGCTGCTCCCCGTGGCATTGCGCTTTGGAGCTGCTTTATAGCGCTTCTGCATCCGCCCGACAAACGCTCCGCCGGGCAAACACCGGGCTCGCGCCCTTGTGTCACACCTGTTCCAGCTCGATCAGCGTGCCGAAGAAATCCTTGGGGTGAAGAAACAGCACCGGCTTTCCATGCGCGCCGGTCTTCGGGTTGCCGTCGCCAAGCACCCTGCCCCCGGCGGCAACGAGGCTGTCGCGCGCGCTGAGGATATCATCGACCTCATAGCAGATATGATGCATGCCGCCGGCCGGGTTTTTCGCAAGGAAGGCTGAAATCGGCGAATCCGCGCCGAGCGGTTCCAGCAATTCCACCTTGGTATTGGACAAGGTGACGAAGACGACACGAACGCCATGCTCCGGCAGGGCTTCGGGCTCCGTGACCGAGGCGCCCAGCATCGACCGGTATTGCTCCACCGCGCGGCCAAGGTCCGGCACGGCGAGAGCGATATGATTGACACGTCCGAGCATGGGCCCGCCTTTCGCGTGATCGTTCAGCCGGTCAGAGCTTGTTGATGAAGACGGTAACGACCGGCTTCTTGCCCCAGACCTCATTGGCGGTGCCACGGACGGCGCGGCGCACGGCTTCCGTCACCAGCGCCAGATCCTTGCGCTTGCCGCGCGGGATGCTTTCGACGGCGCCGAGGACGGCGTCATAGAGCGTGTCGTTCATGTCTTCGCCCTCGTCGTCGAATTCGGGCAGGCCGATCGGTACGACGATCGGGTCGGAAGCGAAATCATAGCGGGCATCGAGAACGACGTTGACCGAGACATGGCCGGCGAAGGAGAGCTTGCGGCGTTCGCCGATGCCCATTTCCTCGAAATCGCCGATCAGGCTGCCGTCCTTGTAGATCCGGCCATGCGGTGCCGTGCCGATCACCGTTGCCGGTCCCGGCGCCAGCCGCAGGATATCGCCGTTGCGCACGCGCGGGACGGTCTTGATACCGGATTGCAGACCGAGCTCGGCCTGCGCCGTCAGATGGGCCGCCTCGCCATGCACCGGCACCAGCATCTGCGGACGTGTCCACTGGTACATCTGCTGCAATTCGTTGCGGCGGGGATGGCCGGAAACGTGAACCAGTGCTTCGCTGTCGGTGACGATATTGATGCCCTGCTCGACAAGACCGTTCTTGATATCGTTGATCGCCTTCTCGTTGCCGGGAATGGCGCGTGAGGAGAACACCACCGTGTCGCCGGCCGTCAGCGCCACGTTGCGCATCTCGTCGCGCGAGATTTTTGCCAGCGCGGCGCGGGATTCGCCCTGGCTGCCGGTCAGAATGATCACGACCTTGTCGCGCGGGATATAGCCGAATTCGTCTTCGGCGATGAACGGGTTCAATCCCTCCATCAGCCCGACATCGCGGGCCACGTCGCAGACGCGCTTCATCGAGCTGCCGAGAAGCAGCACCTCGCGGCCGGCGGCGGCCGATGCCTTGGCGATCGAGCGGATACGGCCGACATTCGACGAGAAGGTGGTGATCGCCACGCGGCCCTTGGCATCCTCGATGATCTTGGTGAGGCTGGTCGAAACCTCCTCTTCCGACGGCGATACGCCGTCGCGCATCGCGTTGGTGCTATCGCACATCAGCGCCAGCACGCCTTCGTCGCCGACCGCACGGAAGCGCGCTTCATCGGTGAACGGTCCAAGCGACGGCGCGTGGTCGATCTTCCAGTCGCCGGTATGGACGATATTGCCGAGCGGCGTGCGGATGACCAGCGACATCGGCTCGGGGATCGAATGGTTGACGCCGACAGCTTCGATCTCGAACGGACCGACATTGATGCGGTCGCCTTCCTTGAAGATGGTGATCGGCACCTCGGCACGGCTACGCTCGTAGGAACGCTTGGCTTCCAGCATGCCGGCGGTAAACGGCGAGGCATAGACCGGGACATTCAGGCCCGGCCAGAGATCGGCAAGCGCGCCGTAATGGTCCTCATGGGCATGGGTGATGATGATGCCCTTCAGGTTCTTGCGCTCTTCGGCCAGGAACCGGATATCGGGCAGCACCAGATCCACGCCCGGCAGATCGAGGCCCGGGAAGGTCACGCCGCAATCGACCATGATCCACTGGCGGTGGGCGGGCGTACCGTAGCCGTAAAGGGCTAGGTTCATGCCGATTTCCCCAACTCCGCCCAGCGGCAGGAAGACGAGTTCGTCTTGTTTACTCATTGATTGATTGCGCCTTGTTTCATCCAAAAAAGACATCGCCCGCGGCGATGCGCTGAACCGTGCCTGCTCCGATATCGAGCATCAGCCGGCCGTCTTCATCTATGCCTTCGAACCGCCCGGAAAGCGAGCGATCCGGCAGGTTGACCGTAATCTTCTGGCCGATTCCGCCTGCTGCGGAGCGCCATTGTGCAATAATCTCCGCGATGCCCTCGCCGCGGTTCCAGACGCTCAATGTCTCACCCATGCTGCGAAACAGATGAGCGAACAGTTCATCCGGCGATACGGCAGCACCTTGCGCCTGCAGGCAGGTCACGGGATAGAGGCCATGGTCCGGTGCCAGCGCGACATTGATGCCGCAGCCGATGACCAGCGCATGATGCCCATCCGGCAGCCCTTCGCCTTCCAGCAGAATACCGCAGCACTTTTTGCCTGCAATCAGAATATCGTTCGGCCATTTGATCGAGACCGGATCAGAGCCCGGCGGCATCACCGCCTGGATTGCCCGGTGCACCGCAACCGCGACCGCGAGCGGCAGGGATTGCAGTTTCTCCATCGGCGCCGGATCGATCAGAAGCAGCGAGGCGTAGAGATTGCCCGGTTCCGACGCCCAGGCACGGCCGCGCCGCCCCCGGCCGGAAACCTGCCGCGCCGCTGTGATCCAGTGCAATCCCGGATCACCGGCACGCGCCCGGATCAGGCATTCCGTGTTCGTCGATCCGACATCGCCCAGGGCCGTATGCCGGAAGTCATCGAGCGCGATCCTGCCGATCCGGTCCGGTCCTGTCAAAAGAAGGTCCGCGCTGCGACTTCGGCCGCCGTGCCGATCGGTCCACCGATCAGCACATAGGCGAGAACAAACAGGCCGGAAAGCCCGTAGACGAGGCGCAATACGCCCGAAGGACGGGCAAACTCGCCCTTGGCATCATCGAACCACATCAGCTTGATGACGCGCAGATAGTAGTAGGCACCGACGACCGAGGCGAGAACGCCGATGATCGCCAGCGCGTAGAGATGCGCTTCGATCGCTGCCATGAAGACGAAATACTTGGCGAAGAAGCCTGCCAGTGGCGGAATACCGGCCAGCGAGAACATCATGACGGTCAGAACGGTGGCCATGAACGGATTGGTCTGCGACAGGCCGGCGAGATCGTCGACCTCTTCGACGTGATTGCCGTCCTTGCGCTTCATCGCCATGATGCAGGCGAACGTGCCGAGCGTCATCACCATGTAGACCAGCATATAGATCAGCACGCCACGCACACCGGCCATCGAGCCGCTGGCGAGACCCACCAGCGCATAGCCCATGTGACCGATCGAGGAATAGGCCATCAGGCGCTTGATGTTCTTCTGGCCGATGGCAGCGAAAGCACCGAGCAGCATCGAGGCAATCGAGATGAACACGACGATCTGCTGCCAGTCGGCAACGATCGACTGGAACGGCATGATCACCAGACGGATCAGCATTGCCATCGCCGCAACCTTCGGAGCGGCAGCAAAGAACGCCGTCACCGGTGTCGGTGCACCCTCATAAACGTCCGGCGTCCACATGTGGAAGGGAACGGCGGAAATCTTGAAGGCGACGCCGGCAAGGATGAAGACCAGACCGAAGATCAGGCCCAGCGAGCGGCCTTCGGTCGACAGGGCCGTGGCAATGCCTTCGAAACCGGTATGGCCGGTGAAGCCGTAGACCAGCGACATGCCATAGAGCAGCATGCCCGACGACAGGGCGCCGAGAACGAAATATTTCAGGCCGGCTTCCGTCGAGCGGAGATTGTCGCGGTTCATCGCGGCAACGACGTAAAGCGCCAGCGACTGCAGTTCGAGTGCCAGATAGACCGAGATCAGGTCATTGGCGGAGATCATCAGCAGCATGCCGAGCGTCGCCAGCACGATCAGGACGGGGAACTCGAACCGGTCGATACCGGTCGAGCGCGCCTCGCCCGCCGACATGATCAGCGCCACCATGGAGCCGACCAGCGTCAGCACCTTCATGAACTTGGCGAACGGATCGGACAGGAAGGCACCGTTATAGGCCTGACCGTCGCCGGTCTGCCAGATCAGCCAGACGCCGGACACGGCGAGCAGCCCGACGGCAAGGCCGGTGACCAGACCGGACGACTTCTCGCCCGAGAAGACCCCGATCATCAACAGAACCAGGGCGCCAACCGCGAGGATCAGCTCCGGCGTCGACAGGTGCAGGCTAGCGAGGAATGTTTCAGCAGTCATTTCAATCCCGTCCTGTCGTCATTTCGCCGAAAGCGCAACGTCATGCGCTGCCTGCACGGCCGCAGTGTAGTTGTTTACCAATACGTCCACCGAGGCTGCCGTCGCATCGAACACCGGAGCCGGATAGACGCCGAAGAAGATGGTCAGCACGATCAGCGGATAGAGCAGAGCCTTTTCACGGCCGGACAGATCCAGCAGCGACTTCAGGCTGTCCTTCTCCAATGCACCGAAAATCACCCGGCGGTAAAGCCAGAGCGCGTAGCACGCGGACAGAATGACACCCGTCGTCGCGAAGAAGGCAACCCAGGTGTTGGCCCGGAAAGCGCCGACCAGCACGGTGATTTCGCCAACGAAGCCGGAGGTGCCGGGAAGACCGACGTTGGCCATGGTGAAGACCATGAAGGCAACCGCATATTTCGGCATGTTGTTGACGAGACCGCCATAGGCGCTGATCTCTCGGGTGTGGGTGCGGTCATAGACGACGCCGACGCAAAGGAAGAGCGCGCCGGAGACGATGCCGTGCGACAGCATCTGGAAGATCGCACCCTGCACGCCCTGCGTATTGGCCGCGAAAATCCCCATCGTCACATAACCCATGTGGGCGACCGACGAATAGGCGATCAGCTTCTTGATGTCGGACTGCATCATCGCCACCAGCGAGGTGTAGATGATCGCGACGACCGATAGCGTGAAGACGAACGGCGCGAAATATTCGGATGCCAGCGGGAACATCGGTAGCGAGAAGCGCAGGAAGCCGTAGCCACCGAGCTTCAGGAGAACACCTGCCAGAATGACGGAACCTGCCGTCGGCGCCTGAACGTGTGCGTCGGGAAGCCAGGTATGGACCGGCCACATCGGCATCTTCACCGCGAAGGAGGCGAAGAAGGCCAGCCATAACCATGTCTGCATCTGGCGCGGGAACTGATAGGCGAGCAGTTCGGCGATATCCGTGGTGCCGGCCTGCCAGTACATCGCCATGATGGCGAGCAGCATCAGCACCGAGCCGAGCAGCGTATAGAGGAAGAACTTGTAGGATGCGTAGACGCGGTCCTTGCCGCCCCAGACGCCGATGATGATGAACATCGGGATCAGGCCGGCTTCGAAGAAGACGTAGAACAGCACGATATCGAGCGACACGAAGACGCCGATCATGAACACTTCCAACAAAAGGAAGGCGATCATGTACTGCTTCAGGCGCTTTTCGACCGAGACCCAGCTTGCCAGCACGCAGAACGGCATGAGGAAGGCCGAGAGGACGACGAAGAGCACGGAAATGCCGTCGATACCGAGATGGTACGAAATACCGGTCCCGAGCCAGGCATGCTTCTCGACCATCTGGAAGCCGGGGTTCGACTTGTCGAAATTCCACCAGATCCAGCACGACACGAGAAAGGTAACGATCGTCGTCAGCAGTGAGATGTTCAGGATATTGCGGCGGCCGGAAGCGCTGTCTTCACGCGTAAGCAGCAGAAGAGCAACACCGACCAGCGGCAGGAAGGTGACCGCGGAGAGAATGGGCCAATCGGTCATCAGAAGGAGCTCCCGAGCATCATCCAGGTAACGAGCGCCGCGATGCCGATGAGCATCACGAAAGCATAGTGATAGAGGTAACCGGTCTGCAGACGAACGACACGGTCGGTGACGTCCATGACGCGGGCGGCAATGCCGTTCGGGCCGTAGCCGTCGATGACCCTGCCGTCACCTTCCTTCCACAGGAAGGTGCCGATCCGCTTGGCCGGACGAACGAACAGGAAGTCGTAGAGTTCGTCGAAGTACCACTTGTTGAGCAGGAACTGGTAGAGACCGCGATGCTGCTCCGCCAGATATTTCGGCGTCTCAGGCGAGCGGATATACATGTACCAGGCAAGAACGAAGCCGATGATCATCGCGATGAACGGGCTCAAGGCAACCAACGCCGGAACGTGGTGGAAATGCTCGAGGATTTCGTTCTCCGGCGCAGTGAAGAGCGCACCCTGCCAGAACTCGGCATATTCATGACCGAAGAAGTGCCCTTCGAACACCACACCCGCGAGAACCGCACCGACACCGAGAATGAACAGCGGCACCAACATCACCATTGGTGATTCATGCACGTGATGCATGACCTCGTGGCTCGCGCGTGGCTTACCGTAGAAGGTCATGAAGATCAGGCGCCACGAGTAGAAGCTCGTGAACAGCGCCGCGATGACCAGCATCGTGAAAGCGAAACCGGAAACCGGCGAGTGCGCAGCATAGGCCGCCTCGATAATCACGTCCTTGGAGAAGAAGCCTGCGAAGCCGAACGAGGTGAACGGAATGCCGACACCCGTGATCGCCAGCGTGCCGATCAGCATCATCCGGTAGGTCCATTTGATGTGCTTACGCAGGCCGCCCATGTGGCGCATGTCCTGCTCGCCATCGACGGCATGGATGACCGAGCCGGCGCACAGGAAGAGCAGCGCCTTGAAGAAGGCGTGCGTAAACAGGTGGAAGATCGCCGCGCCATAGGCGCCCGTGCCGAGGGCCACGAACATGTAGCCGAGCTGCGAACAGGTCGAATAGGCGATGACGCGCTTGATGTCGTTCTGCACGAGGCCGACGGTGGCCGCGAAGAAGGCGGTGATCGCGCCGACCACGGTGACGACGACGAGTGCCGTATGGGACAGCTCGAACAGCGGCGACATGCGGGCGACGAGGAAGACGCCGGCGGTGACCATGGTTGCGGCATGGATCAGAGCCGACACAGGCGTCGGGCCTTCCATGGCGTCCGGCAGCCAGGTGTGCAGCAGGAACTGCGCCGACTTGCCCATCGCGCCCATGAAGAGCAGCAGGCAGACGGCGGTGACGGCATGTGCCTTGTCGAGATGCATGCCGAACAGGGTGATGACGGCATCGCCGCCTTCAGCAGCCCCTTCGGCCGGCAGATAGCTGGCAGCCGTGGCAAAGATCGTCTCAAAACTGATCGAACCGAACAGCACGAAGACGCCGAAGATACCGAGCGCGAAGCCGAAGTCGCCGACGCGGTTGACGATGAAGGCCTTCATCGCCGCAGCCGTGGCCGACGGCTTCTTGTACCAGAAGCCGATCAGCAGATAGGACGCAAGGCCCACGCCTTCCCAGCCGAAGAACATCTGCAGCAGGTTGTCCGACGTCACCAACATCAGCATGGCGAAGGTGAACAGCGACAGATAGGCAAAGAAACGCGGCCGGTTCGCATCATGATGCATGTAGCCGATCGAGTAGATGTGAACCAGGCAGGACACCGTGTTGACGACGACGAACATGACGGCCGTCAGCGTATCGACGCGGAAAGCCCATTCGGCATCGAAGCTGCCGGACTGGACCCAGCGCATCACCGTGACCTTGATCATCTCCGTCTCGCCGAGCGCGACGTCGAAGAAGACGATCCAGGACAGGACCGCGACGATGATCATGAAACCGCTGGTGACATATTCCGATGCCTTGGCGCCGATCGAGGTGCCGAACAGGCCCGCGATCAGGAAGCCGATCAGCGGCAGGAAGACGATGGCTTGAATAATCGTATTCATTGGCCGCTCAGCCCTTCATCATGTTGACGTCTTCCACGGCGATGGAGCCGCGGTTGCGGTAGAAGACGACGAGAATTGCAAGACCGATGGCGGCTTCCGCGGCCGCGACGGTTAGAATGAACAGGGCGAACACCTGGCCGGTGATGTCGTTGAGGAACGACGAGAAGGCGACCATGTTGATGTTCACCGCAAGCAGGATCAGTTCCACCGACATCAGAATGATGATGACGTTCTTGCGGTTGAGGAAGATGCCGAAGACGCCCAGTGTGAACAGGATGGCGCTGACGGTCAGATAGTGGGAAATACCGATTTCCATGATGTTTGTTCCTTGACCTCGCGTCCGTCTTAAAGACCCTGCCCCGACTTCACCTTGACCACTTCGACAGCGGTCTTCGGCGTGCGGGCAACCTGTGTGGGAATATCCTGGCGCTTGATGTTGTCGCGGTGACGCAGCGTCAGCACGATGGCGCCGATCATCGCAACCAGCAGAACAAGGCCGGCAATCTGGAAGAAGTAGACATAGTGCGTGTAGAGCACGTCGCCGAGTGCTGCCGTATTGGTGCGATCGGCGATTGCCGGGATCGGCATCGAAATCGTCTTGGCAATTTCCGGCGAGACCGAGCTGCCGCCGACCACGATGATCAGTTCGGCCGCCAGCACAAGGCCGATCAGCGCGCCGACCGGCGCATATTCAAGCACGCCCGACCGCAACTGGGTGAAGTCGATGTCGAGCATCATCACCACGAAGAGGAAGAGAACCGCCACCGCGCCGATATAGACGACCAGCAGGATCATCGCCAGGAACTCGGCGCCGGTCAGAAGAAACAGACCGGCCGAGTTGAAGAACGTCAGGATCAGGAACAGCACGGAATAAACAGGGTTCCGCGCAGAAATCACCATGAACGCCGACGCAACCGCGACGAATGAAAAAAGATAGAAAAAAAGAGCCTGCAGACCCATGATCGGTGCCTTTTTCGTCTTCCCCGGGCAGGCATGGCCAAAAGGCCACCCTTCCCACTGGCGCACCGGAACTGCCGGCCAACGCCCTAAATCTGATGGGCGCCCGCCTCAGTGGCGGGCGCAGTCCGGTTGCAGCGGTCTCAGCGGTAAGGCGAGTCCATTGCGATGTTGCGGGCAATTTCGCGTTCCCAGCGGTCGCCGTTGGCCAGCAGCCGGTCCTTGTCATAGTAGAGCTCTTCGCGCGTCTCGGTGGCGAACTCGAAGTTCGGGCCTTCGACGATCGCGTCTACCGGACAGGCTTCCTGGCAGAAACCGCAATAGATGCACTTCACCATGTCGATGTCGTAACGCACTGTGCGGCGCGTGCCATCGTTGCGGCGCGGGCCGGCTTCGATGGTGATCGCCTGAGCGGGACAGATCGCCTCGCACAGCTTGCAGGCGATGCAGCGTTCTTCACCGTTCGGATAACGGCGCAACGCATGCTCGCCACGGAAGCGCGGGCTGATCGGCCCCTTTTCAAACGGGTAGTTCAGCGTCGACTTCGGCGCGAAGAAATACCGCATCGACAGGAAAAACGCGTTGACGAATTCCTTGAGGAACAGCGAACTGACGGCTTGCGACAGACTTGCCATCATCAACCTCCAAACGTGCCGGCTTGAGAGCCACCGGCTGATTTTGCGAAACGGGGGGTAAACATCAGGCCCACACCACCAGTTTCAGCGTGACTGCAACAATGAAGACCATGGCGAGCGACAGCGGAAGGAAGACCTTCCAGCCCAGCCGCATCAGCTGGTCGTAGCGATAGCGCGGCACGAAAGCCTTCACCATGGCGAACATGAAGAACACCAGCGAGGATTTCAGGACGAACCAGATGATGCCGGGAACCCAGTTGAGGAACCAGACGTCAACCGGAGGCAGCCAGCCGCCGAGGAACAGGATCGTCGTCAGCGCGCACATCAGGCAGATGGCGGCATATTCGCCGAGCATGAACATCATGTACGGGGTGGAGCCATACTCGACCATGAAGCCGGCGACCAGTTCCGATTCCGCTTCGACCAGATCGAAGGGCGGACGGTTGGTCTCAGCCAGCGCCGAGATGAAGAAGATGATGAACATCGGGAACAGCGGCAGCCAGTACCAGTCGAGGAAGGAGCCCGGCAGGCCCATCATCGTGCCGAGGCCGTCACGCTGCGAATCGACGATATCCGTGAGATTCAGCGAACCGGCGCAGAGCAGAACGGTGACGATGACGAAACCGATGGAAACTTCGTAGGAGACCATCTGGGCAGCTGAGCGCAGCGCCGAGAGGAACGGATATTTCGAATTCGATGCCCAGCCGCCGATGATGACGCCGTAAACCTCAAGCGAGGAGATGGCGAAGACATAGAGGATGCCGACATTGATATTGGCCATCACCCAGTTGGCGTTGAGCGGGATAACCGCCCAAGCCGCGAGCGCCAGCGTCACGGAAACCAGCGGCGCCAGCAGGAACAGCACCTTGTTGGAGCCGGCCGGAATGACCGGTTCCTTGAAGACGAACTTCAAAAGATCGGCGAAGGACTGGAAAAGCCCCCAGGGGCCTACCACATTGGGTCCACGGCGCATCTGCACCGCCGCCCAGATCTTGCGGTCGGCAAGCAGGATATAGGCGATGAAGATCAAAAGCGCGACCAGCAGCAGCAGCGACTGGCCGATCATGATGGCCGTTGGCCAAACATAGGTCGAAATGAAAGCGTCCATTGTGTCTTATTCCCTCGCGCTCATTCCGCCGCAGCTTTGAAGTTGTTGCGTGCCAAAGCCGAACATTCGGCCATGACGGCGGACGCGCGTGCTATCGGGTTCGTCAAATAGAAGTCTTTGACCGGAGACGCAAACGCCGATTTGGCCATCTCACCGGCTTTTTGTGCAAGTGCGGCAATTTCACCGCTTGCGCCGGCTGCAATCTGGTCGGCGTCGGCGAAATGCGGATGTGCCGCATAGAGTTTGCCGCGCAATTCGACCAGCGAATCAAACGGCAGCTTCTTGCCGAGCACGTCGGACAGCGCGCGGATGATCGCCCAGTCTTCGCGGGCATCGCCCGGTGCGAAACCGGCGCGGTTGCCGATCTGGACGCGGCCTTCGGTGTTGACCCAGGTGCCGGACTTTTCCGTATAGGTCGCGCCCGGCAGGATGACGTCGGCGCCATGCGCGCCCTCGTCACCGTGCGAACCGATATAGACGGTGAAGCCGGCGGTCTTGCCGGAGAAATCCATTTCGTCTGCACCGAGCAGGAACAGAACGTCCGTGCCGGTCAACATCTCGGCGGCAGTCTTGCCCCCCTCCCCCGGCACGAAGCCGAGATCGAGACCACCGACGCGGGCGGCAGCCGTGTGCAGGACGGCAAAGCCGTTCCAGTCCGCGGTAACAGCGCCGACAACACCGGCGAGCTTGGCAGCAGCAGCGAGAACCGAAGCGCCATTGGCACCGGAGATTGCGCCCTGGCCGACGATGATCATCGGACGCTCGGCCTTCTTCAGCACGCTCAGGAACTTGCCCTTGCCGCCAACCAGTTCGGCCAGCGAATCCGTTCCTGCACCGAGGTACTCATAGGAATAGCGAAGCTCGGCCTGTTCGCCGATCACGCCGATCGGGAAATTGGCCATCCGGAACCGCTTGCGGATACGGGCGTTGAGAATGGAGGCTTCAAAGCGCGGGTTCGAGCCGATGATCAGCAGCGCATCGGCGTTTTCGATGCCCTGGATCGTCGGGTTGAAGAGGTAGCTCGACCGGCCGAACGACGGATCAAGCGCTGCGCCATCCTGGCGGCAGTCGATATTCTTCGAGCCGAGCGAGGAGATCAGTTCCTTCAGCGCGTACATTTCCTCGACCGAAGCCAGATCGCCGGCAATCGCGCCGATCCTGTCGCCGCTGGTCTTGGCAACGGCTGCCTTGATCGCGGCAAAAGCCTCGTTCCAGCTGGCCGGCTGCAGGCGGCCGTCCTTCTTCACGTAAGGGCGATCCAGACGCTGGGTCTTCAGGCCATCCCAGATGAAGCGGGTCTTGTCGGAAATCCACTCTTCGTTGATCTCTTCGTTCACACGCGGCATGACGCGCATGACTTCGCGGCCGCGCGTGTCGACGCGGATCGCCGAGCCGACGGCGTCCATGACGTCGATCGATTCGGTCTTGCCAAGTTCCCACGGACGGGCGTTGAAAGCGTAGGGCTTGGAGGTCAAGGCACCGACCGGGCAGAGATCGACGACATTGCCCTGCAGCTCGGAGGTCATTGCCTGTTCGAGATAGGTGGTGATTTCAGCATCCTCGCCGCGTCCGATCAGGCCAAGCTCGGCGATGCCGGCAACTTCGGTGGTGAAGCGGACGCAGCGCGTGCAGTGAATGCAGCGGTTCATCACGGTCTTGACCAGCGGGCCGATATACTTGTCTTCGACGGCGCGCTTGTTTTCGTTGTAGCGGGTCGAATCGACGCCGAAGGCCATGGCCTGGTCCTGCAGGTCGCATTCGCCACCCTGGTCGCAGATCGGGCAATCGAGCGGATGGTTGATCAGCAGGAACTCCATGACGCCTTCGCGGGCCTTCTTGACCATCGGCGTGGTCGTGAAGACTTCCGGCGCCTCGCCATTCGGGCCGGGACGCAGGTCGCGCACACCCATGGCGCAGGACGCAGCCGGCTTCGGCGGCCCGCCCTTCACCTCGATCAGACACATGCGGCAGTTTCCGGCGACCGACAGCCGCTCGTGGAAACAGAAGCGCGGAACTTCGGCGCCGGCCTCTTCGCACGCCTGCAACAGCGTGAAATGATCCGGGACCTCGATCTCTTTTCCGTCGACTTTCAGCTTTGCCATCTTCGCACTCAATCCTGTCGTTCATTCGCCAGCAAAGCGGCGAACAGATATTATAAAGGCACGCTAACCTGTTGAACGAAAACCGGTCCGGTCTCCGCCCGAAACTTCAATCTCAACCCTTCAGGAGGGCCTTTGCCTGCTCGACCCAGCCATCCCGCGCGATCCGCCCGCCAAAGCCGAGCTGGTCGTCGAAACGCTGCGCGTCCTTATCGCTCCACGACGCGACATCCGCATAACGGCGCACGCCCATTCCATTCAAAACCTGCTCCAGCTTCGGACCGATGCCGGAAATCCGCTTCAGGTCGTCCGCCTGCGTCTGAACAACGCGCGCAACCTTCTGCCGTTTCGGCTTTTCGGCCTTGACCGGAGCAACCGGGACAGATTCGACAGCCACCGGCTT
This sequence comes from Pararhizobium polonicum, assembly GCF_001687365.1. GTDB lineage: Bacteria > Pseudomonadota > Alphaproteobacteria > Rhizobiales > Rhizobiaceae > Pararhizobium > Pararhizobium polonicum. The sequence continues at coordinate 438,858 of NZ_LGLV01000005.1, read as the reverse complement.
GGCCTTTACCGGCCGAGCCTTGCTTGAAGCCTTGGCAGTAGTCGCCTTCGGCTTCACAATCGGCTGAGCATTTGCAGCAGCAACCGGTGTTTCCACCGGTCCGGCCGCCTTTGCCGCAGGCTTTTCATCCGCTGCAACGCCGGTTTTCTGCGCCGTTTCCGCCAGTCCCTGCATCGCGCCGAGCATGAAGCCGGCGATATGGCTGGTCATACCAAGACCGATCGCCGTTGCCGCGGCAAAAGCTGCCGCCGGGTGCTGCATCAGTGGATGCAGCGGCACCTTCGGCATATCCTTCAGCCATTCGGCCAGGCCGAGCGGATCGTTGCCAGCCGGGGGCACGGTCGAAGATCCGGCAGATCCCGCCTGCGTCCCCTTCCCCGTTTCCTGATCCGGCTTGGCCATATCGGTGTTACTCCGCCGCTTCCAGCACCGCGCCATGCGACGAGGCGTTGCGGGTGTATTCGTCGATGCGCGCTTCCATCTCTGGACGGAAATTGCGGATCAGGCCCTGGATCGGCCAGGCGGCTGCGTCGCCAAGCGCGCAGATCGTATGACCTTCGACTTGCTTCGTCACATCGAACAGCATGTCGATCTCGCGCTTCTGGGCGCGACCCTGAACCATGCGTTCCATGACGCGCATCATCCAGCCAGTGCCTTCGCGGCATGGCGTGCACTGGCCGCAGCTCTCATGCTTGTAGAAAGCTGCGAGACGCCAGATGGCCTTGATGATGTCGGTGGAGCGATCCATGACGATGATGGCAGCCGTCCCGAACGACGACTTGACGTCGCGCATGCCATCGAAATCCATCGGCGCGTCGATGATGTGCTCGCCCTTGACCACCGGACAGGACGAACCACCGGGGATGACGGCCAGAAGATTGTCCCAGCCACCGCGAATGCCGCCGCAATGGCGTTCGATCATCTCGCGGAACGGCGTGCCCATGGCGTCTTCGAACGTGCACGGCTTGTTGACGTGACCGGACACCATGAACAGCTTGGTACCGACATTGTTCGGGCGGCCGATGGCCGAGAACCACGAAGCGCCACGGCGCAGGATGGTCGGCGCAACGGCGATCGACTCGACATTGTTGACCGTCGTCGGGCAACCGTAGAGACCCATATTGGCCGGGAACGGCGGCTTCAGGCGCGGCTGCCCCTTCTTGCCCTCGAGGCTTTCGAGAAGGGCTGTTTCCTCGCCGCAGATATAGGCGCCGGCGCCGTGATGGACGTAGATGTCCATGTCCCAGCCGAGCTTGTTGTTGATGCCGAGAAGACCGGCGTCATAGCATTCGTCGATCGCCGCCTGCAGCGCTTCGCGCTCGCGGATATATTCGCCGCGCACGTAGATATAGGCGACATGCGCGCCCATGGCGAAGCTCGCGATCACGCAGCCTTCGATCAGCGTATGCGGATCGTGGCGCATGATATCGCGGTCCTTGCAGGTACCGGGCTCGGATTCGTCGGCGTTGACGACGAGATAATGCGGGCGGCCGTCGCTTTCCTTCGGCATGAAGGACCACTTCAGGCCCGTCGGGAAGCCAGCACCGCCACGACCACGAAGGCCGGAAGCCTTCATCTCGTTGACGATCCAGTCACGGCCCTTTTCCAGGATCTGCTTGGTGCCATCCCAGTGGCCACGGCTCATGGCGCCCTTGAGCGACTTGTCATGGATGCCGTAGATATTGGTAAAAATGCGATCTTTATCGTCGAGCATGGTTCACCTAACTTATCGCGGCTTCTTGCCGAAAACTTTGATGTATTCGGCTTCGCCGCCCTTGGCCAGCGCCTTGGCCTGCTTGACCCAATCGTCGCGTTCGATGCGGCCCTTGAAATTCAGATAGCCGTCCACCCATTCGCGCTCGGCCTTCTTCCAGCCTGCGACCTGCGCAAAGGTGAAGATGCCGAGTTCGTGCAGAATGCCTTCGATCTTGGGGCCTACCCCGGCGATCAGCTTGAGGTCATCCAGGGTTGCCGGCTTTGCAATGCCGGCAGGACGGTTCTTGTCCTCGAGCGACGGCTTTGCTGCGGCTACCGGCTTGGCGGCCTTATCGCCCTCAGCCTTGGTGTCGCCGGCAACCTTGTCGTTCGCTGCCGATTCCGACTTTGCCGTGACCGGCGTCTTCAATGCGGCATCGGTTTCCGGCGCATCGGTCTTCGCACGTGCGGCGTTCGACGGCGGCACGCTGACGGCGGCCTCGTCACTGGCCTTCTTGGCGCGCGGCGCGGCCGGCTTCTTTTCCGGCGTCAGCAGCGTCGTCAGTCCACCGATGGGGGCGGAGAAAATACGGTCGATCTGCGGACCCGGCTTGACGTCGGCGCCCTTGCCTGCATCGAAACGGTCGATGATGTATTCCAGCTGCGGAACCGTGAGATCTTCATAGGTATCCTTGAAAATCATTACCATCGGCGCGTTGACGCAGGCCCCCTGACACTCGACCTCTTCCCAGGACAAGGTGCCCGCTTCGTTCGGCGTCAGCGGGTCGGGGTGAATGCGCTTCTTGCAAAGGCTGATCAGCTCTTCGGAGCCGCGCAGCATGCAGGGCGTCGTGCCGCACACCTGGACATGGGCGCGTGTGCCGACCGGCTTCAGCTGGAACTGGGTGTAGAAGGTGGCAACTTCGAGCACGCGGATATAGGGCATATCCAGCATGTCGGCGACACTTTCAATCGCCGCCTTGGTGACCCAGCCATCCTGCTCCTGTGCCCGCATCAACAGCGGAATGACCGCCGATTGCTCGCGGCCCTTCGGATATTTCTTGATCGTGGCCTTGGCCCAGACGGCATTGTCCTTGCTGAACGCAAAGGCCGCTGGCTGGACGTTTTCTTCGGCTAGTCGACGAACGGACATTCTTCCCGCACCTTATCAGTTAATCGAACCGCACCGCGATTTCGTCAGGGAGACGAACTCGCAGGCATAGGCTGACTGGTCTTTTTGCAAAAATACGATGTAGCGCGTGCCGTTCGGCACAGCGGCCCTGATCTCGTAGCCCTGGGAGAGGAGCTTGCCCATGCTGCTGCCGGCATCGGCCGAGCCCATCGCTTCGGACTTCTGGGCAGCCTGCTGCGCAAAAGCCGGCGCGGTGGCCAGGATCAATCCAAACAGTGCCAGGGCAATCGAACGCATCAGCGATCCACCTCACCGAAGACGATATCGAGCGAGCCAAGGATGGCGGATACGTCCGCCAGCTGGTGGCCGCGACAGATATAATCCATCGCCTGCAAGTGAGCGTAGCCGGGAGCGCGGATCTTGCAACGATACGGCTTGTTGGTACCGTCGGAGATCAGGTAGACGCCGAACTCGCCCTTCGGTGCTTCCACCGCCGCATAAACCTCGCCCTCGGGGACGTGATAGCCTTCGGTATAGAGCTTGAAGTGATGGATCAGCGCTTCCATCGAGCGCTTCATCTCGCCGCGCTTGGGCGGCACGATCTTGCCGTCGAGCGAGGAGACCGGACCGATCTTTGCATCGCCCAGAAGACGATTGACACACTGGCGCATGATCTTGGCCGATTCCCGCATCTCTATCATGCGGATCAGGTAACGGTCGAAACAGTCGCCGTTCTTGCCGATCGGAATGTCGAAATCCATGTCGGCATAGCATTCGTAAGGCTGCGACTTGCGCAGATCCCACGCAGCACCCGAACCACGCACCATGACGCCGGAGAAACCCCAGGCCCAGGCATCGTCCAGCGTCACGACGCCGATATCGACGTTGCGCTGCTTGAAGATACGGTTGCCGGTGAGCAGCTCATCGATATCGTCGACGGTTTTCAGGAACGGATCGATCCACTTGCCGATATCCTCGACCAGTTCGTGCGGCAGGTCCTGATGCACGCCGCCCGGACGGAAATAGGCCGAGTGCATGCGCGCGCCGCAGGCCCGCTCATAAAACACCATCAGCTTTTCGCGCTCTTCGAAACCCCAGAGCGGCGGCGTCAGCGCGCCGACGTCCATGGCCTGAGTCGTGACGTTGAGGAGATGCGACAGGATACGGCCGATTTCCGAGTAGAGGACACGGATCAGCTGGCCGCGGATCGGCACTTCGGTGCCGGTCAGCCGCTCGACCGCCAGCGCATAGGCATGCTCCTGGTTCATCGGTGCGACATAATCCAGCCGATCGAAATAGGGCACCGCCTGCAGATATGTCTTGGTCTCGATCAGCTTCTCGGTGCCGCGATGCAGCAGGCCGATATGCGGATCGACGCGCTCGACGATTTCACCGTCCAGCTCGAGAACAAGCCGCAGAACACCATGCGCCGCAGGGTGCTGGGGTCCGAAATTGATATTGAAATTGCGAACGTTATGTTCGTTCATTGCCGCTTGCTCCAAGCCGGACAAGCCCGCATGTTTGCGAGCCCTCGGCCTTCATCGTCACTTCGCGTTTGCTTTTTCACCGCCCGGCAGAACGTAATCCGTTCCTTCCCAGGGCGACATGAAATCGAAATTGCGGAATTCCTGTTTCAGTTCAACCGGTTCGTACACCACCCGCTTGGCTTCGTCATTGTAGCGAACCTCGACGAAACCGGTCGTCGGGAAGTCCTTGCGCAGCGGGTAACCTTCAAAACCATAGTCGGTGAGGATGCGGCGCAGGTCCGGATGACCGGTGAAGAGGATGCCGTACATGTCGTAGGCTTCCCGCTCGAACCAGTCGGCACCCGGATAGACGGCGCAGGCCGACGGAACCGGCTGATCTTCGCCGGTCGCAATCTTCACGCGGATGCGCAGATTCTGCTTCGGCGACAGGAGATGATAGACGACATCGAAACGGTCTGGACGCTGCGGCCAGTCGACGCCGCAGATATCCGTGAAATTGACGAAGCCACAGCGGGCGTCATCACGCAGGAAGGTCAGCAGGGCAATCAGATTGTCCGACGTCGCCGTCAGCGTCAGCTCGCCAAAGCTGATGACGGCATCGGAAATCAACGCACCGCGCGTCTCGCGGATATAGGTAGCAAGTCCGTTCAGGGCTTCACTCATTGTTCAGGTCCCCTGCCCTTACCGTTCGATCGTGCCTGTGCGGCGGATCTTCTTCTGCAGCAGCAGCACCCCGTAAAGGAGCGCTTCTGCCGTGGGAGGACAGCCCGGCACATAGATATCGACCGGTACGACGCGGTCGCAGCCGCGCACCACCGAATAGGAATAGTGATAGTAACCGCCGCCATTGGCGCAGGAGCCCATCGAGATGACATACCGCGGCTCGGGCATCTGGTCGTAGACCTTGCGCAGAGCCGGCGCCATCTTGTTGGTGAGCGTACCGGCGACGATCATCACGTCCGACTGGCGCGGTGAGGCGCGCGGCGCAAAACCGAAACGCTCGGCATCATAACGCGGCATCGACATCTGCATCATCTCGACCGCGCAGCAGGCAAGACCGAAGGTCATCCACATCAGCGAGCCGGTACGGGCCCAGGTGATCAGCTCGTCGGTCGAAGTGACCAGAAAGCCCTTGTCGGCGAGCTCATTGTTGATCTCGCCAAAATACTTGTCATTGCTGCCGATCGGCTTGCCGGTCGAGGGATCGACGATCCCCTTCGGCTTTGGCGCAACGAGCGTGGTGCCGGAGGTCAGTTCCATTCCAGCGCTCCTTTTTTCCATTCATAGATGAAGCCGATGGTCAGCACTCCGAGGAACGCCATCATCGACCAGAAACCGAACCAGCCCATTTCCTTGAACGATACCGCCCAGGGAAACAGGAACGCCACTTCGAGGTCAAAGATGATGAAGAGAATCGACACGAGATAGAATCGGATGTCGAATTTCATGCGGGCGTCGTCGAATGCGTTGAAGCCGCATTCATAAGCCGACAGCTTTTCGTCGTCAGGAGCCTTGTAGGCAACGGCGAACGGCGCGATCAGCAGCGCCAGGCCGATAACCAGCGAAATGCCGATGAAAATCGCGATCGGAATGTAGGAGCCGAGAAGGTCTGTCATTGTATCCGTCCCTGCCTGCGAGGCGCGCTGGGGAAGCGCAAAACAAAGGCTCACAGGCCGAAAAATATGTTGCAACGCCAGAGTGGTTAGCGCAGCCAGCGCCGCTGTGCAAGCCTTCAGAACGGTTTTCATCCCCTTCCTTGGGCGGAATGAAGACCGGCCGAAAGCTACCATCTCCGGCGACCGCGCGCAAATCCCGCCAAACGCCCGCAGGGGCAGGCGCAACAGAGGCAGAGCCCCCTGCCCAGCAACCCCGGAGACATATGGTCGCGCTCGCTAAAATCGATTGAAATAGATCGGTGAACCGCTGGAAATGAGACGAGCGGCGGCGATATCCCCACCCTCTCGAGCTGCAACAGGAGTGCATGGCCCCCATCCGCGATTTGCATGGGTGGGCGGCCCGGGACACGTGCCTGAGTCCCGCGGTAACACATCGAGTTGTACGAAAACAATCGGGCACAACCATAAAGACTGTCACGCAACCGTGGCACAAGCTTTCTTATGCACAGTACCCCTAATAGAGGGCGAACTCATGGATGACATTTTCTGGCATGAGAGTGTTTTGTTCGAACTGAACGACCGCCAGGAGATCGTTACCGTCTCCAGCTCACTGGAGGCGGCCGACCTGCTCCTGAACAAATGGCCGACGAAACGCGGCCCAAGCTACAAGCTCGCGGTCATGACGTGCCTCGCTTCCTTTCAGGGTAAGCAGCCGCCGGAACTCGTACGGCAGGACCTGATCGCGGCAGCTATCGAAGCGCATATCTACGTCAAGCCGCGATCGATCAGCATCTGATGCATCACAGGAGGCCGAGCCCCAGAATCCGGCGCCTTCAGGATCGCCCGCAACGGAACAGAGGAAAGCCTGCACGCCATGAAGAAGATGGCCCACCATCGATACCCCCTTCCCGAGGGACCGAGGCCTTCAAGAGCGGCGACAGAACCGGAATCATTTCCGGACGATGCGTGGCTGGCCCATGCAGGCAGCACCGGAATGCCGGTCATGGCGCGGATTTGCGCACTGCGATCAGGAAAGCGGGACGGAGAGCCAAGACTTCTTACGGCGGCCGATTTGCGTGAAACGCTGCTGCTGGCGCTGGGCCCCGACGCGGAAAGAGTGAGCTTCGTCTGCCGCCAGATCGAGGAAACAGGTGCCTGCGAACTGGGCGACGGCAGCGGACAATCCGGCTATGTGATCGAGAAAGTCCTGCACGCGTGACAGGAGCTTGGCTTCCCACCCGCTTCAAACCACATCTGATCGCTTGAAATCATTCTGGAAAATGGCGCGAGTGACGGGGCTCGAACCCGCGACCTCCGGCGTGACAGGCCGGCACTCTAACCAACTGAGCTACACCCGCGCATCTTCCAAAAAGAGCCGCCTTGCGGCGCTCTTTGCGTCTCGGAGCAGCACTGCTACATCCGATGAAGCAAGACCGTAAACCGGTCCGGCGTCCATACCGTTTCACCGAAATGGCATATTTTACTGAAATCGTTTTGGAAAATGGCGCGAGTGACGGGGCTCGAACCCGCGACCTCCGGCGTGACAGGCCGGCACTCTAACCAACTGAGCTACACCCGCGCATCTTCCAAAAGAACCACCTTGCGGTGCCTCTTTGTGTGTCGGAGCAGCGTTGCGCCGTCCGATGAGCGGCTGATTAAGGGGTTCGATGGGGAGTGTCAAGCGCGTTGAAAAACAAAATGATGACAATTCGGAAATTCTTGTGCGATCCCGGGCTGAAACCCCGATTTGCCGGGGTTTTCGCTGTTTAAGATTTTCAGACTGTCCACAAGCCGGCAGGCCACCATCGATATTTCAAGCACTTGTCCAGATTTTCTGCCCCTGCCCCTTCAAACGAGTGGCCTCTATAAGTCGAATGGACCTTCGAGAGACCAACCATCACCCGGAGCCTGTGGATAGTCTGCCCGACTTCTCCACCTCTTGAAGGCTTTGCCGGTGGTTCCACAAAAAAAATCGAAAAATCTTCCGTTACACCCTTGCGGTTTTTCGCCGATACGCATAGATCACGGCCACCGACGCGGCGGACATTGCTTCTGCTTCGCGAAGGGCGATTAGCTCAGTTGGTAGAGCGCCTCGTTTACACCGAGGATGTCGGCGGTTCGAGTCCGTCATCGCCCACCATTTTCTCCTCCGTCAAGTTTCTCTTTTGTCGATCGCATCGCATGTGTGTTTGCGGTTTTTTCGTGGCTGCGACGATGCGTATCCTCTTGCCATGCGGCAGCGGCGTTGCCATCTCTTGGCGAACGAAAACACGAGTCGATCCGTACTCCAGCCCGTGGAGACTTACGGTCGCCGATCGCGGTGATGAAAGGGAAACGCGACATGAGGACAGCCATCCTGGCAGCAATGCTTGCCGCAGGCCTTGCCGCCTGTACCGCCATGCCGGAAATCAAGCCCATTCCCGGCAGCATTACCTATAACGGCCAGCCTGCGACCAAGCTGACCAAGGCTCCCGTCGGCAGCGTGCTGCATCATCAATTGAACGACGAATACGGCCATCCGGCCGAGGAAACCTATATCATCCAGCCCGACCGGTCGCTGAGACTGGTACGCCGGGGAAAGATCGTCGATCCAAACTGAGCAGACCTGCCCCATCGCCACCGCGCTTCCATCCGGAGGCGCGGTTTTGATTCCAGGTATCAGACGGTTTCCTTCTTGCGCACCGGCGCCTTGCGCTTCGGCTCTTCCGGTGCGTCCGGCACATGGGGCTTCTCGCCCTTCGGCGTCGGTGCCAGCAGGCTTTTCAGCGCCGACAGGCGGTCCTTCAGCAACGGGCGAAACCGCGTTGCCCGATAGGGCATGTCGGCTGCGCCGTAGCCTTCCGGACCATCATCATTGCCGCGGTGGATTTCCGCCAGCTTCACACCGATGAACTCGCCGTCGATATAGTGCTTGTAGGGGCCGACCCAGCGGATCGTGTAGATCTGGCCCTTGCGGATGCCCTGGTCGATCGAGACATTCTTGAACTTGTCGTCGATGCAGACGACCTTCTGTCCAACATGGAAATTATACATCGGCGAACCCCTCAAGCGGCAGTCTCCGGTGAAAAACCGTCGAGACCGTAAACCCTCGTCTCCAGATAGCTGTGTTCAGCCGTCCATTGCAACGATGAAGCGGCCGTAAACACCCCTGCTCGGTGGCTGTTTACGGCCGTCGCCCTTTATTTCCCGTGATACTGCTCGTCGCTGACATGTTCCAGCCAGTCCACCGCCTTGCCGTCGAGCGCCTCATGGATGGCGATATGGGTCATGGCTGTGGTCGCCGTGGCGCCGTGCCAGTGCTTTTCGCCCGGCGGGAACCAGACGGTATCGCCTGCCCTGATCTCGCGGATCGGCCCGCCCCAGGTTTGCGCAAGGCCGCTGCCTGCGGTGACGAACAGCGTCTGGCCGAGCGGATGCGTATGCCAGGCCGTGCGCGCGCCCGGCTCAAAGGTGACGGATGTGCTGCGGACGCGGGCAGGCTCTGGCGCTTCCAGGATCGGGTCCTGCCGGACGCTGCCGGTAAAATAGTCCGCCGGAGGGCGAATCGACGGGCGCGATCCACTGGGTTTGATGTCCATGACAATGGCTCCTTGGGGTAAAGACCCGCCGCAAACACGCAGCGGGCGGAATGGAAGGACAGAACATAGCGCGTTGCGGGCCGATGTCCCGCAGGACGTGGGCCAAAAATGGTATCCGGTCGCGGAATTCACGCAGAGTCTGGCTGTGGCCGTGACACTCACAGCGTATGAATCGCCACGTCCGGGCAGGCCTGGCGGGCGATGTCGCAGAGATGCTGGTGGTGGGTGAGATAGATCACCTGCCCGACACCGGCCATATCCGCCATCAGCGAAAAGGCATGCTGCGCGCGGCCGTCATCAAAGGTCTCCATGATATCGTCGGCGATGAACGGCAGCGATTCGCGCGTCGCGGCGATCTCGTGATAGCCGGCCATGCGCAGCGCCAGATAGAGCTGGAACCGCGTGCCCTTGGAGAGATCGCGCGCCAGTTTCGATCCGCCGCCGGCAGCATTGGCGATCAGGAATTCCTCGCCCTTCTCGGCTTGCGTCGTCAGCCCCTCGTAATCCCCGCCGCTGATGGCGCTGAAGGCGGCGGATGCGCGCTGCATCATGGCGCTGCGATGGCGCTCGCGGTAGAGCCGGAGCGCCGTTTCCCCGGCAAGGATGCCGACCCGCAGCCGCAGATAGGCGGTGGCACGCTCCTCGATTTCGGCCAGCACCGTGCGGCGGCGTTCGTCGATATGGGCGGCCGCATCGCCGCCGCCGACCGCCGCAAGCGTCTTGTCCGCATCCCGCCGCTCGGCATGCAATTCGCTGGCATCCCTGTCGCATTGCTCCCATCGCGATTGCAGCGCCGCCATTTCCAGTCGCAGCCCCTCCTCATCGACGGCACTCAGAATCATTTCCGCCTCGTCCGCCCGGCCAACACCCAAACGTGCGGCCAGATCGGTCTCCGCTTCGGCGATCCGCTCGCGCAGGCGCCCGCGCGCCTTGGCCGCTTCCAGATGCACGCCAACCTCGGCCAGCGTGGTGCATTCGAACAGGTCGAGCATGCCGCGCTTCTGCGCATCGTGGCGCTGGCGCGATTCGACCAGGGCCTCCTGCTCGCCAGTGCGCGCCTCGTTGTCGTCCGAAAGCCGCCTGAAGAGGGCCTCCTGCCGTTCGGCCCCGGCAAGCCGCTCGCGGATGGCCTGAAACACGGCCAGCGGTTCATCGGCTCCCGGCAGGGAGAGCCGGTCCGTGAGCGAGCCGACGGTGGCGGCGAAGGCCGTCTGGTCCCGGCGCATGCCATCGATACGATGATCCAGATCCGCCTTGCGCTGGATCAGCTTGTCCAGGTCCTGCAGGACGGCGAGCACCGGAATGATCTCCGGCGCAGACGAGACCGCTCCGCCCCCTGCCAGCCATGTCGTTCCGACCGTTTCATCCCACCGCGCAGCCCAGTGCGACATGTCGGCATCAGCCGCGGACCACGCCGCCTCGCGCGCACGCAAAGCCGCTTTCGCCCGCTCCATCGCCTCGGTGGCTGCGGCATGGGCGCGATGGGCCGACTGCAGGCTGTTGATGGTGCGCTCGGCAAGGGCGATCGCATCGTCCAGGCGCTGCGGCATGTCTTTTTTCAGGCCGCGCTCTGCCAGCATCCGCCCCAGACGCTCCAGCGCCTTTTCCTCGTCCGCCTTTGCCTGGCGCAAATCCTGCTGCGCCGTGCGAAGCCCGTTGCGGATCTCCAGCGCCGCTGCCCGGCGAGCCAACCACGCCACCAGCTGGTTCAGCTTTGTCTCCTCGGAAAGGCCGCAACGGCGAGCCGCCGCTGAAATCTCCGTCCTGAGCCCGGCAATGTCTTCAAGCACGGTCTGATGCTGCTGCCGGATGGCCGAAAGCCTGCCGTTGCGCTCGGCAATGGAGAGCGAAAGCCCCCTCGCCTGCGCAAGGTCCTGCGCGCGTGCCAGCCGCAATGCCGCCGCCGCGTCGTCGCTCTTCAGTGCGGCCTCGAACAGGCGCGCCGTTTCGCCGTCCAGACGTTCGGCATGGGCCTGCCAGGCACGATCCCGCTCCTGCCGCAGGCTCAGCGCCGCGTCATCGCCGGCAAAGCCGCCGGTCCGCGTCAGCTCCGCAAGCCGGGCTTCCTCCGCCGCCGTCAGGGCAGTTTCGTCGGCGATCCGGTCGTCGAGCCGCTTCAACTGTTCGGTGAGTGCCGTTCGCCGTGCCGTCCACTCGGCAATCTCGGCCTCCTCGGGGATGGCCAGGGCCGCCAGGCTGTCGGCATCCGGCTGCGCGGGCGCCAGTGCCGCAAGCCTATCTGTCAGCTGATCGGCGAGCGCCGCACTCTGCCGGTTCGCCGCCTGCTGCCGCAACAGGCAATCGTTCTGCCGAAGCGACTGCAGGAGATCGGCGAGAGGCGCCGGGTCGCCCCCAGCACGGTCCGATTCCGGCAGTGCCGCCAGTACGTTCTTCGCCTCGCTATCGGCCTCCACGGCAAGCTGCCGCTCGCGCGCGGCCGTGACCAACCGCTCGTTCAACGCCGAATAAGTCTGCGCCAGATCCTGGATACGGCCGGTAACGGCGGCCGGCAGAACGAGGGTTCGCGCATCCGCGACACCGGACCGGTCCAGCCGCGCCAGACACATGGCGATATCGGCGCTGATCTTGGCTCGTTCGTCGAGCCGGTTCGGCATGTCGCTCGCGGCCGTCCTGTAACGCGCTTCGAGCCCCGAGCGCTCCAGATCATGGATATCCGCCGCAAGGGCGAGGACAGCGCCGTCGCGCGCAATCGCGCCGATGTCGGTGGCCCTGCGGCCGATATCCTCTTCCAGCTGCTCCAGACGGGCGCCAAGTTCGGCCTCCTCACGCTGCAATTGCGGCAGCATGGCATGCCAGGCAGCGGGCGGCTCGGGCTTGTCGGCAAAGCCGGCCAGTTCGGAGCGCAGCCCGCGCAGCCGGGCCAGCAGCGGCAGTCCTTCGATGCGGTCGCGGGCGTGATCGAGGGCGACGCGCAGCTCCGCCCGCGCCTTGACCGCAGTCTCGTGCCGCTCGGCCGCCGCATCGCGCGCCTTGCGCAGGCTTGCGAATTCACGCGCATTGACGTCGATGGCGTTCTTTTCGTCCTTGAGAGCATCAAGCTCCGCCTTCAGCTCCGCCAGCCGATGTTTTCTGCCCTGCGGCTTGTAGAAGGCATCGGCCTGGGCCTTCAGCCCGGAGAGGATGGCGCTGCTATCAGGCAGGCCGGAGCTGGCGGAGAACAACAGGGCGCCGAGCTCGCCTTCGCTTTTGAGGATGCTTTCGCCGCCCTTCTCGATGCTGTCGTCGTCGAGCGAAAACATCATCTGGTAGGTTGCGCGGTCGATCGAACCGAGGGCGGCCGAAAACAGATTGTCCGGCACCGGCTGGTCGTCCGGTCCCAGAAGCGAATTCTGCTTGCGCTTGATTCGGCCAACGGCATGGGTCCTGCCACCGGTCTCGATCACGCCGCCGACACGCATGGTCTCGTAAGGATGCAAGAAGCCATAGGCGCTGCGGTTGTCGATCCCGAACAGGAGGTCGAGAAAGGCGGAGAACAAGGTCGATTTGCCGGCCTCGTTGGGTCCATAGACGAGATGGAAATCCGGACGCCCGGCACGCGCTTCACCAAAATCCAGGCTGCGTCCGGTAAACTTGCCGTAGCGAACGAGATCGAGACGATTGAGACGCATCAGCGGTCGATCTCCCCGCCATGCAGATAGGCCAGCACGTCGTCGCTTCCGCCCTGCGCGATCGCGTCTGCGAAGCGTGCCGCGGTCTCCTCATCACCGGCCAGACTGTCGCGCAATTCGCGCGGCAGCTGCAGCAGCAGTTCCTCCAGCATGGCGCCGGCCTCCTGACGGAAAGCATGCGACGGCAGCACGTCGGAGCGGATCAGGGCGGCCAGCTCCTCGACCGGGTCGGGGCCGGAAAGCGCTGTCCCCGCCTCCATGCCCCGGCATTCGATATCGATCTTCTCGATCCAGCAGCCGCTGAGGCCCGCAGCCAGATTGGAAAGCTCGGCAGCCAGAAAATCCGGATCGCGCCGGAGCTTCCAGGCAAGCGGCGTCGCGCCGGTCAGCGACACTCGAAGGATGAGATGATCTGCGGCTGACCCGTGTCTCTGCGCCGACAGCGTTTCTCCCGCCGCCTCCAGCATCTGCCGCCAGTCCTGTACGCCGCCGAGATCGACGGTCACGCGCTCGAAGACGGCCTGCCCGATCGGGTGTTCCCTGTGCTCGAGACGGCCATCGTCGCCGACGGTCACCAGCGTGACGGTCTTCGGCCCCGCTTCGTTGATATCGCGCCCCTGCGGCATGCCGGGCATGACGATCAACGGCACCTGCGAATGAACCTGCCGCTGGTGGACATGGCCGAGCGCCCAGTAGTCGAAACCATGCCGCGCCAGCTCGGCAACGCTGCACGGCGCATAGGGATCATGCCCCGGCGTGCCCGCCAGGCTGGTGTGCAGCATGCCGATATTGACGGCATCGGCCACCGGCGGCTGGAAGGACGGCAACAGGCTGTCTGGCGCATGCGGATTGGCAAAACTGATGCCGTGGATATGAACCTCGCGGCCGTCGCCGAGCGTCTTTGCGTGCACGGGCTTTGCCCGGCCGGCAAACACATGGACGTTGGCCGGAAAGGTCAGCTCCCGGGTCATGGTCGATTGCGAATCGTGGTTGCCACGGATGAGGAACACGCGGATACCGGCAGCCTCCAGCCGCCGCAGCTCGCCGGCCAAATAGAGCGCCGTGTTCATCGATGTCTGCGATCCGTCGTAAAGATCGCCGGCGATCAGCAGCGCATCGACGCTTTCCGCCAGACACAGATCGACGATCCTTGCGAGCGCCGTCCGGGTCGCGCCGCGCACCAGCTCGGCAAGGTCCGGATTTTTCAGCGCCAGGCTGCGCAAGGGAGAATCAAGATGAAGATCGGCGGTATGAACGAAACGGAATGGCATGCCGGACCATGGCCTGCGCTGCGGGGGCGCGTCAATGCTGTTGCTCGCCTGCCCGCAGCGCTATTCAGCGCTTTCGCTCTTGGGGACATTGTTGGGGAGATGTGTAATCCAGCGCCGATGATCAAGGATTATACTTGACTATGGCCCCACTCTTACCGTCATTTGACATGGCACCTCATAATATCCATATGAAACCGATGAAATCCACGATTGAAGTCTCCGACAAGCTATTTGAGCTTTACCATCGCGTCCATCGCCTCGTAAACGAGTCGATGCGGGACCAGGGCGTGTCGCTGGCGCGCAGCAAGTTTCTGTTCTTTTTGAGCAAGCTTGGCCCGTGCCGATCGACAGACATTGCCGAAGCGCTCAATTTCGCCCCACGCACGGTGACGGAAGCCATCGACGGGCTGGAGCGCGACAAGCTCGTCCTGCGCAAGCCTGATCCGGAAGACCGCCGCGCCAAGATCGTCTCGATTACCGAGGTTGGCCGCGTGGTGATGGAAGCGGCCGAACATCCGCGAAAACTGCTGATCGAGGAAATTTTCTCTGCACTCAGCGACGAACAGCTCGACCAGATGCATGAGATCGTCAGCCGTCTGGTTGCCAAGGCGGACGAAATCCGCAAGCGCAAGGAAGACGGTACAGTGGCCGGCGAAACCGCCGCCGAATAGCACCCGCTTCCCGCACATCACATCCATATAGAAAAGGCCGGAACATCATGTCCCGGCCTTTTCCGTTACCAGTACCGCCGCGATTACATCGCGTTCATCGTACCGATCGGGAAGAACAGCGTTTCGCCGGAGGAATCATCGACGCCGTCATTGTCGGTGACGACATAGCCGTTACCGGCGGCATCGACGGTGAAGCCTTCCACCTTGTCGACAACATAACCGCCGAGCGTCTTCAGGTCCGGAAGGAGATCGCGAACCTCTTCCTTCTTGACGACAGGCAGCTCGCCGCCCAGCTTGGCCGGCTTCAGATCCGCAAGCGCGACGCGGTAGATCTTCTTCAGCTTGGCCGCCTGACCGATCAGGTTGTCGCGCTCGATGATATAGGCGTGATCACCGTGGACGCTGATTTCGGAGAGGCCGACCCAGCCTTCTTCGGTCTTTTCGAGCGGATAGCGCACCGCACCCCATTCTTCGGAAGCCGGATTGTAGGACACGAGCTTGACGAAGCCCTTCTCGTCATCCTTCCAGGGACGCTGCACGGCCATCCAGAGCGTCTTGGCATCGCCTTCGCCAACACTGGTGATGCCTTCGAAGCCCCAGCGCGTTTCATGGGCGCGGAGTTCTTCCGGAATGGCGATTTCCTTCTTGATCGCACCCTTGGCGTTCACACGGATCAGCGCGTTTGCATAGAGCTTGGCCGCATCGCCCTCGGAGGCCAGCCAGAAGCCGCCCTCGCCGTCGGTGGTGATGCCCTCGATGTCGAGCTTCTGGGCCGGAGCGCCATCACGGGTGATGGTGAGCGCCTCGGTGATCAGCGCCGGCTTCTGCGTGGCGTCGATGGTGAAGATGCGCGGCTGTGCCGAATAGACGGAATCGCTCACCGCATAAAGCTTGCCGGGCTCATCCTTGACCGCGGCGAGACCGGAGAGTGCGCCAAAGCCGATCGGAACGCCATCCTTGACGGCCGAGGTGATCTGCGGATAGGCGGCCACGCCCTCGGCCCGCTCATAGATCATCACATGCGAGCGGGCGCCGCCGTCCTCGACCAGATCGACCTCGTTGGCGGTCGCCAAGAGGTTACGGCCGGGAATGGCAACGCCGCCTTCCGGCGAGATGCCCGACGGCAGGAGCTGCAGCAGTTCCGGCTCGGCACCGGTGTCTTTGTAGACGCCGACGACGGACGCGCGCTCGGCCAGCACGAAGAACAGCTTGTCGTCGCCGAAGGTGGCTGTTTCCAGGCCTTCCGGCTCGACGCCCTTGGCGGCCGAGCGCTTCTCCGGATAGTGGCCGATCGCGGCAACGGCATGCTCGAAGCTCGAACCCGATTCGAACAGGACCTTGCCGGTCTTGTCGAAGATGGTGAAGCCGCGCGAGCCGCCTTCATAGTCCCCCTCGTTGGCAACGATCAGCCGGTTGTCGTCCAGCCACTTGACGGCATCAGGCTCGCGCTTGACGTCCTTCAGGTCGCTGGTGAAGGACAGCTTGCCATCGCGCTTGTCATCGACGGCCGTGAGATTGGCAGTGCCTGCCGAGAAATGCGTCTTCACCGTGCCGGTCGTGGCGTCGATGATGACAATATGGTTGTTTTCCTGCAGCGTCAGGGCGATTTCGTTCTGGCCGTTGAAGGCGACAAATTCCGGCTCCGGATCGTCACCACCAATTTCGGCAAGGCCCGTCAGAGTCACGTGCTTGATCGAGGCGCAATCGGCGGCGCCATCCTTCAGCGAGACGATGACGAGATCGCCGGCCGGCAGCTGCGGCAGCTTGCCGTCGTTGACCTCTTCGTCACGCTCGTTCTCGATGGCGATGGCCGCCAGCGTCCTGTCCTTGTTGACAGCCACCGAATCCGGCTGTCCGCCGAGATCGCACTTGGCTTCCAGCGTCTTCGTCGCCAGATCGACCGTGGCCAGGAACCCGGACGGCTTGACGAAGCTTTCGCGCGTGTTGACGGCAACCAGCGCCTTGGTGCCGGCAATCGCAACCGATGTCGGCTCGCCTTCGAGCGACAGGATACCGCCGGCCTTCGGGGCTTTCGGATCGGTGATGTCGATAAAGCCGATCGCCTTCAGCGGGCTGTCGGAATAGACGAGCGTATTGCCGTCCTCGCTGGCGGTGATGATTTCAGCCGAGGTCACGGACTTCTTGTCGACGCCTTCAGGCAAGTTGTCGGCGACGGCAAAAGAGGCAATGCGATTGAATACCGGTTCTGCGCTGACGCCCGAGGCGGTCGAGGCAGCAAGCACGGCAGCGAAGGCTGCGGTGAGCGAAAATGTCTTCACGGGATGTCCCTCCTGATGAATAGAATACGGAGGGGTTGTGATCGTGCTGTGTAACACGCGCATGACAGCCGGAGCATATTAGAAAGCGGTCGCAAACTGGGTGGAAACCATGCCCCCAAACGAAAAGAGGCCCGGGAAAACCCGGGCCTCAAATCAACCTGCTATCGAACCGTCAGCGTCTTCGCCACGGTGCTGCAGATGAAACATGAAACTTAATTCACGGAGTCCTTCAGACCCTTGCCGGCAGAGAACTTCGGCACGTTGCGTGCCGGGATATCAACTTCTGCGCCGGTGGACGGGTTGCGACCCTTGGATGCTTCGCGGCGGCTGACAGAGAAGTTACCGAAGCCGACGAGACGAACGTCGCCGCCGTTCTTCAGTTCTGCCTGGATAACGTCGAAGATTGCATCAACTGCAGAAGATGCGTCGGTCTTCGAGAGTCCGGCCTTCTCGGCAACTGCGGACACGAGCTCATTCTTGTTCATGTTTCCACCCCTTTCAATACTGGTTCGAAACGACTCAATTTTCAAGCCGGGAGCAGCATACGCGCGACCCCCGCCTTGGCAAACCCAATCGCTCCGAATGCCCGGGAATGCAAGGCTTTGCGCGACGTTTTACATAAAAAAGACCGGCAAAAATGCCGGTCTTCCACTGTTTCCGTTCCAAATCGGCACTCACCCCATGGCAGGCACCGGTTGGGGTTCAAGTCAAGTGCCTAGTGGGCAATCGACGCTCCGGCATCATCGGCCGGATCGACGGCCGCAATCGGCACCACCTGCTTGGCTGGATCCCACTCGATCGCCACCGGAACCCGCAGCAGCGCATGCTGCAGGACTTCGCCGATATGCGAGACCGGAATGATCTCCATGTTGTTCTTCACGTTGTCCGGAATATCCGCCAGATCCTTGGCGTTTTCTTCCGGGATCAGCACCTTCTTGATGCCGCCGCGAAGCGCTGCGAGCAGCTTTTCCTTCAGGCCACCGATCGGCAGGACACGGCCGCGCAAGGTGATTTCACCCGTCATCGCCACGTCCTTGTTCACAGCGATACCGGTCATGATCGACACGATCGCGGTTGCCATGGCCACACCGGCGGACGGACCGTCCTTCGGTGTCGCGCCTTCCGGCACGTGCACATGGATGTCGCTCTTGTCGAACAGCGGCGGCTCGATGCCGAAGTCGATGGCGCGCGAGCGGACATAGGAGGCCGCCGCCGAAATCGATTCCTTCATCACGTCGCGCAGGTTGCCGGTCACCGTCATGCGGCCCTTGCCGGGCATCATGACGCCTTCGATGGTCAGAAGCTCGCCGCCGACTTCCGTCCAGGCAAGACCGGTGACAACGCCGACCTGGTCGGTGCGTTCGGCTTCGCCGTGGCGATAGCGCGGAACACCGAGATAGTCGTTGATGTTCTCGGCAGTCACCTCGACCTTGTCGGTCCGGCCCTTGAGGATTACGGTCACGGCCTTGCGGGCGACCTTCATCAGTTCGCGCTCAAGGCTACGCACACCGGCTTCGCGGGTGTAGGTCTGGATGATCGCCGACAGGGCACCATCGGTGATCGAGAACTCCTTCGGCTGAAGCGCGTGGTCGGCAATCGCCTTGGGCAGCAGGTGCCGCTTGGCGATTTCCAGCTTTTCTTCTTCCGTGTAGCCGGCGATGCGGATCACTTCCATGCGGTCCATCAGGGGCGCAGGGATGTTCAGCGTGTTCGCCGTGGTGATGAACATCACGTTCGAGAGGTCGTATTCGACCTCCAGATAGTGGTCCATGAACGTCGAGTTCTGTTCCGGATCCAGCACCTCCAAGAGAGCCGACGACGGATCGCCGCGGAAATCCTGGCCCATCTTGTCGATTTCATCGAGCAGGAAGAGCGGGTTGGACTTCTTTGCCTTCTTCATCGACTGGATGACCTTGCCGGGCATCGAGCCGATATAGGTGCGGCGGTGACCGCGGATTTCAGCTTCGTCACGAACGCCGCCGAGCGCCATGCGGATATATTCGCGGCCGGTCGCCTTGGCGATCGACTTGGCAAGCGAGGTCTTGCCGACGCCCGGAGGGCCAACGAGGCACAGGATCGGTCCCTTGATCTTCTGCGAGCGCGCCTGCACCGCCAGATACTCGATGATCCGTTCCTTGACCTTGTCGAGGCCGAAGTGATCCAGCTCCAGCACCTGTTCGGCGTGGTTGAGATCGGTCTTGACCTTCGACTTCTTCGACCACGGAATACCGAGCAGCCAATCGAGATAATTGCGCACGACGGTGGCTTCCGCCGACATCGGGCTCATCTGACGCAGCTTCTTGACTTCCGCGTCGGCCTTTTCACGGGCTTCCTTGGAGAGCTTGGTCTTGGTGATCCGGTCTTCCAGTTCGGCCATCTCGTCGCGGCCTTCCTCGCCGTCGCCGAGCTCCTTCTGGATCGCCTTCATCTGCTCGTTCAGATAATATTCGCGCTGGGTCTTTTCCATCTGGCGCTTGACGCGCGAGCGGATGCGCTTTTCGACCTGCAGAACGGAGATCTCGCCTTCCATGAAGCCGAGCGCTTTTTCAAGGCGCAGCTTGACGCTGGTCGTCTCGAGCATTTCCTGCTTTTCGACGATCTTGATGGAGAGATGCGAAGCGACTGTATCGGCAAGCTTCGAATAATCCTCGATCTGGCTGGCGGCGCCGACCACTTCCGGGGAAATCTTCTTGTTGAGCTTCACGTAGCTCTCGAATTCCGAGACGACCGAACGGCTCAGCGCCTCGATCTCGACCGGGTCTTCTTCCGGCTCGGCAAGCGGGTGGGCCATCGCCTCGTAGAATTCTTCGCGGGCGGTGTAGCCATCGATTTCGGCGCGCGAACGGCCTTCGACCAGAACCTTGACGGTTCCATCGGGCAGCTTCAACAGCTGAAGCACGTTCGCAATGGTGCCGATCTGATAGATTGACGCGGGTTCCGGATCGTCGTCGCTCGCGTTGATCTGGGTCGCAAGCATGATCTGCTTGTCGGTCCCCATGACTTCTTCCAGCGCGCGGATCGATTTTTCACGGCCGACAAACAGCGGCACGATCATATGCGGGAACACCACGATGTCGCGCAGCGGCAGCACCGGATAGGTGGCGCTCTCGACTGCCGGAGACGTTTTACTCGTCATGTCATTTCCTTTCCGTCCCGTTTCCGGGCCCGTTACCCGAAGCGTTCAAGGGCGCTTCCGGTCCTCATTCTTTCCACTGTCAGGTGGAGTGTGTGACGTCTGTTTTCAACCCTTTGCCGACTACCGACCTGGGAGGGGTGGTAATCGGATATTAAACGGCATCTGACTGTTGCGGGCCTTGCCGCGAAACTAACGCACACGATCCGTATCAGGACCTGCCGACACAGAATCATTGCATAATTGCGTTGTTGGTCGCTTTTAGCAATCGCGGATTCTGCCGATATCCCTCGACAGCAGCGCCTTGAAGCCAAAATCCACACGCATTGAAGCCATGTGAAATTCGCACCCCTCGCAAGGCTGCCTGCCTTACTCCGCATCGCGGGATATTACGAGCCGTGCCCGGAATTTGCCGCATAAAAAAGGCCCGCGCATGGCGGGCCTTTCCAAAAAGTTGCAATCCGGTCAGGCCGAAACGTTGGCCTTCTCCTCCGAGCGCTCCGAATAGATGTAGAGCGGACGGGCCGAACCCTTGACCACCTCGTCGGAGATGACCACTTCGCGGACACCTTCCAGTGTCGGCAGCTCGAACATCGTGTCGAGCAGGATCTTTTCCATGATCGAGCGCAGGCCGCGGGCGCCCGTCTTGCGGATGATGGCGCGCTTGGCGATTTCGCGCAGCGCGTCCTCGTGGAAGGTCAGTTCCACGTCTTCCATCTCGAACAGGCGCTGGTACTGTTTGATCAGCGCATTCTTCGGCTCCGACAGGATCTGGATCAGCGCCGGCTCGTCCAGGTCTTCCAGCGTCGCCAGAACGGGCAGACGGCCGATGAATTCCGGGATGAGGCCGAACTTCACCAGATCTTCCGGCTCCAGTTCGCGCAGGACTTCGCCGACACGGCGGTCTTCCGGAGACTTCACCGAAGCACCGAAGCCGATCGAGGTCTTTTCACCACGCGCCGAAATGATCTTGTCGAGGCCGGCAAAAGCGCCGCCGCAGATGAACAGGATGTTGGTCGTGTCCACCTGCAGGAACTCCTGCTGCGGATGCTTGCGGCCACCCTGCGGCGGAACGGATGCGACCGTGCCTTCCATGATCTTCAGAAGCGCCTGCTGCACGCCCTCGCCCGAGACATCGCGGGTGATCGACGGATTGTCGGACTTGCGCGAGATCTTGTCGACTTCATCGATATAGACGATGCCGCGCTGAGCGCGTTCGACATTGTAGTCGGCCGACTGCAAGAGCTTGAGAATGATGTTCTCGACGTCCTCGCCGACGTAACCGGCTTCGGTCAGCGTCGTCGCATCGGCCATGGTGAACGGCACGTCGATGATACGCGCCAGGGTCTGCGCCAGATAGGTCTTGCCGCAACCGGTCGGGCCGACGAGCATGATGTTCGATTTTGCAAGCTCGATGTCGCTTCCCTTCGCGGAATGCGCCAGACGCTTGTAGTGATTGTGGACGGCGACCGACAGGATACGCTTGGCCTGTTGCTGGCCAATGACGTATTCGTCGAGAACCTTGATGATCTCCTGCGGCGTCGGAACGCCATCGCGGGACTTGACCATCGATGTCTTGTTCTCTTCGCGGATGATGTCCATGCAGAGTTCGACGCATTCATCGCAGATGAACACTGTCGGTCCGGCAATCAGCTTGCGGACCTCGTGCTGGCTCTTTCCGCAGAAGGAGCAGTATAGGGTATTCTTCGAGTCACCGCCGTTGCTACCGCTGACCTTGCTCATATCACTTTCCTTCCAGCACGCCGGACACCTTGAGGCAAGGTGACACGGACTACTCAACCCGCTCCGCACACTTTCCGCGTTCATGCGCAAAATGACGGCGCTTTCGGGAGTACGAACCGGCTTCAAACAACCATGTTTGATGTCCGGCAGCAACGAATCTCCCACCGAATACCGAATGCTAGGACTTCAAACTTCAACATAGCATTAACGGTCGATATTAACGGCTTTGGTCTGCGGATAAAGCCCTATGACGGTTACAAATGTGTCACAAATGCATCTATCCGCACACAAAAGCTTGAATTCACGCTTCAGCAGCGGATTCCAGGGCCTCGCGTGAGGTGATGACCTTGTCGATGACGCCCCAGCTCAAGGCTTCGTCCGCCGTCATGAAGTGGTCACGATCAAGCGTCTGTTCAACCTCTTCATAGGTCCGGCCGGTGTGCTTAACGTAGACTTCGTTCAGGCGGCGCTTCATCTTGATGATGTCGCGGGCATGACGCTCGATGTCGGATGCCTGGCCCTGGAAGCCACCCGACGGCTGGTGAACCATGATGCGGGCGTTCGGCGTGGCAAAGCGCATGTCCTTGTGGCCGGCGGCCAGAAGCAGCGAGCCCATGGAGGCGGCCTGGCCGATGCACAGCGTCGAAACGGCAGGCTTGATGAACTGCATCGTATCGTAGATCGCCATGCCGGCGGTGACGACGCCACCCGGCGAATTGATGTAGAGGGCGATTTCCTTCTTCGGGTTTTCAGCCTCGAGGAACAGCAGCTGGGCGCAGATCAGCGTTGCCATGTGGTCTTCCACCGGACCCGTCAGAAAGATGATGCGCTCTTTGAGGAGGCGCGAAAAGATATCGTAGGAGCGCTCGCCGCGATTGGTCTGTTCAACGACCATCGGCACCAGAGCCATAGCGGTATCAACGGGATTTCTCATGTCAAACCTTTGTCTAGCTGGTGCGCAAACCCTTTTGCGCACCGGGAATCATCGGGAATATCTCTTGTCCATACATAGAGTGTCCCACACCCCCACTTCAAGTCGCGAACTCTGCATAACGTTAATACGCCGCCGGAAGCAAATCGGTTGCCGATCCGGTGGATGTAGCGGTTATCTCTTAACGGGTTCCAGCGGGCATGAGCGGCACCGGCCGTTTTTGCGCCGTGGCCCACAGGCATTGCCGTTTTCAGGGTGAAAAATAGGTAAATCCGCTCAGAGCTGCGATTCGATCGGCAGGACGCCGATGACCCCCGCCGTCAGGCGGCGCCAGAAACCCGCCTCCGGTTCGCGGCGAAGGACGCGGGGTTCCTCGTCCTGCCGGTCGTGCCAGCGAAGACGGCCCTTGTCGAGCGACAGGCGAAAGCTGTTTTCCGGACGTGTTTCCTCGGCAAAGATCGCCTCGACCTCCGCAACCAGCCCCGGATGGGTGAACAGCACCCCCATCTCGGTGTTCAGCGACGCCGAGCGCGGATCGAAATTCATCGACCCGACGAAACCGGTCCGGCCATCGACGGTAAACGCCTTGGTGTGCAGGCTGGCGGCACGCGAGCCGAACAGCGACATCCTTTGCGGATCGCCGGATGCGTGCGTGGCCTTCAGCTCGAACAATGTCGTACCGCTTCTCAACAGCGCCTTGCGGTAATTGGCATAGGCGCCGTGAACCGCCGCGACATCGGTTGCCGCCAGCGAATTCGTCAGGACATCGACCTTGACCCGCCGCTTCACCAGCCTGCCGATTTCGGCGATGCCCACCGCTCCCGGAATGAAGTAGGGCGAAATCACCCGGACGTCCCGTTGCGCCGATGTCAGGACGGGCATCAGTTCCCGCATGATCCAGTTGTTGTCGCGCTTTTGCAGAAATGCCTTTTCGGGCGGATCCGATACCAGCCTGGCAGCGCCGGTCCAGTGAAGCGCCACCTTTGCAGGCAGCAAGGCGCCATCCTCTATCGCCGCTTCGACATGCGCCAGATAATGCCGGCCACCGGATGTCGCGGCGATCCTTTCGAGCTTCGTCCTGAATGCCGGCAGATAGTGCATGCGCGGCGTGCGCAGCGAGCCGATCGGCACGACGACGGGGCTGTTCCAATAGCGGTCGAAAACCGCAGCCGCGTCATCAGCGACAGGGCCGAGCATCCAGACGTCGAGATCGCGAAAGTTCGACTGCTCGTCCGCGTCGAAATAGGCATCGCCGATGTTGCGGCCACCGGCGATCACCAGACGGCCATCGGCGATCCATTGCTTGTTGTGCATGCGCCGCGTGGCGCGAAAGGGCCGCAGCATCATTTCGAAGCCGCGCTTGAAGCGGTCGGTGCGCGCCCGGCTGGGGTTGAACAGGCGAACCTCGATATTCGGATGGCCATCGAGCGACAGGCACATGCGGTCGTGCAGGCCGGCATTGATATCATCGAGAAGCAGGCGCACCCGCACACCGCGATCGGCCGCCGCCAGCACCTCGCGTGTCAGCATCCGCCCGGTCAGATCGTTCTTCCAGTAATAATACTGCAAATCGAGGCTGCGCCCTGCCCTGCGCGCCGACAGGGCCCGGAGCGTGAAGGCGGCCATATTGTCGGAGATCAACGCAATGCCGTTGAAACCCGCATGCGCCTCGAGCAAGGGGGCTGCCAGCCGGTCGAGTTCGGTCTGGCCGCTTTCCGGCTTCAGTGCCGCCGATGCCGGCCCCTGCAGCCTGCGCCCGAAACGGCCATAGGCATAGACGGCGAACACCACAAACAGGCCGGATACAAAAACAGACAGGGCAATGATGGAGGCGCGCATGAAAACGACGATCCGTCCATCAGGGTTGAGCGGCGGAAACCGCTTTGACCGGGTTTTCACCACCGCCAGAGAGCGCCGCCTTGAGGTCGATATAGGCCTTGATCGGCAGATGATCGGAAGCCACGCGGGAAAGCGGCGTGTTGTGCACCTCGACGGCGGTGACCAGATTGTGCGGGCTGCCCATCACCCGGTCGAGCGCCAGAAGCGGAAATCGCGAGGGAAAGCTCGGCACGGCTGTTGCGGCATGATCGAAGACGGGGCTGAGGAAGCTGAGCGCTGAGCGGCGGCCCGTTCGCCATTCGTTGAGATCGCCGATCAGCAGCGTCGGGCGTTCGTCGGCGGCGCTGATGGCCGCGATGATCGCCTCCGCCTGCCGGGTTCGGGAATGGCGAAGCAGGCCGAAATGGGCGGCGATGATCCGCAGCGGCCCGGCTTTCAGGTCGAGATCGACGACGAGCGCACCGCGGGGCTCGACGCCCGGAAGCTTCAGCTGATGCACCTTGGCAACCGCACCCTCGCGCAACAGCAGCACATTGCCGTGCCAGCCATGCCCCTTGGCGGAAAAAGCGGCGATCGGCACCGCGATCAGATGACAGTCACGGCGCAGCCGCTCGAGATCCAGCAGGCCCGCCCGCTCGCCGAAGCGCTGGTCGGCCTCCTGCAGGGCGATGATATCCGCTCCGATTTCGCTGATCACGTCCGTGGTGCGGCCGGGATCGAAGCGCTTGTCGGTGCCGACGCATTTGTGGATGTTGTAGGAGGCGATGACGGTGTCGCCGCGCTGGCCCGCCGGATCCCGGCCTGCAAGCGAGACGCGCTTGCCGCGGATGGCCGCCAGAATGCCCGCTGACAGGCTGGTATGCGACGAAGCCATAATCCCTCTCTGGTCGTTGCCATTCATCGCCCATGAAATAGACATGTCATACCGCAAGGCAAGGCGGCATCCGGCAAATGCGTGCTTTTCAATGCCGGTACCGCGATTTTCAGGGGAGCAATATCCACCATGGACACGACAATCCTCCTGCCGCCCCCTTGTCTGCCATGGCGTCCTCGCCGTAGATCAGAAACATAGACACGCCGTTTCATCCAGCGAGAATACCACATGCCCGCATCCCCTGCCATTTCCGTCGCCGCCTCGAGCCGTACCGCCAGCATCGACGTGCGCAATCCCGGCTTCTACAAGAATCCGCTCGCCTCCTACGCAAAGCTGCACGAACAATGTCCGGCTTTCTTCTGGGAAGAGCAGCAGCAATGGTATTTCGCAGGCTACGACCAGGTGAACGGCCTCCTGCGCGACCGCCGCTTCGGCCGGCAGATCCTGCATGTCGCCACCCGCGAGGAGCTGGGCCTGGCGGATCCCAAGCCGCATCTGCAGGATTTCGACCGGCTGGAGGCCTATTCGCTGCTCGAACTCGAACCGCCGGCGCATACGCGGCTGCGAACGCTGGTCAACCGCGCCTTCGTCTCACGCCAGATCGAACAGTTGAAACCGGAAATCGCGGCGCTTTCCCATTCCCTCATTGACGGTTTCGAGAAGGACGGCGAGGTCGAGCTGCTCAAGACCTATGCCGAAATCGTCCCGGTGACGGTGATCGCCCGCATGCTCGGCGTGCCGGTGGACATGGCGCCAAAGCTGCTCGACTGGTCGCACCGCATGGTGAAGATGTACATGTTCAACCCGACGCTTGAGACCGAGCTCGATGCCAACCAGGCGTCGGCCGAGTTCAGCGCCTATCTGAAGAACATCATCGACTGGAAGCGCGGCAATCCCTCCGACGATCTTTTGACCCACATGATCACCACCGAGAAGGACGGCGAACGCCTGTCGGACGACGAACTCATCTCGACGGCGGTGCTGCTGCTCAATGCCGGACACGAGGCGACGGTGCACCAGCTCGGCAATGCCGTGCGCACCCTGCTCGAAACCGGGACGCCTGCCGACGTGGCCTTTTCCAGCGACACCGCCACCGAGCGGACGATCGAGGAATGCATGCGCTATGCGGCGCCGCTGCACATCTTCCAGCGCTACGCGCTTTCCGACATCGAGCTGGACGACGGCATCAGCCTGAAGAAGGGCGACAAGATCGGCCTGCTGCTGGCCGCCGCCAATGTCGATCCGAAGAAATTCTCCGATCCCCTCACCTTCCGTCCCGACCGCAACGAAGGCGCACACACCTCCTTCGGCGCCGGCCTGCATTTCTGCATCGGCGCACCGCTGGCGAGGCTGGAACTGAAACTGTCGCTGCCGATCCTGTTCGAACGCCTGCCGGGGCTGCGGCTCAAGGGCACGCCGCAGGTGAAGGACAGCTATCATTTCCACGGCCTGGAGAGGCTGGACCTGGAGTGGTAGCAGCCGGACGGGCAATCGCCCGGCTATTTCGCGTCACACCCGAATGACATAGTCCTTGCGAGTCGTTTCAATCACTTCCCAGCTTCCCTTGAAGCCGGGTCTGAGGATCATGCTGTCGCCGGCCTTCAGATGCGTCACCGCGCCGTTATCCTCGGTAACGACGGAAACGCCGGACAGGATGTGGAAATATTCCCACTCGTCATAGACGATGCGCCATTTGCCCGGCGTCGCCTCCCAGATGCCGGCATAAATGCCGCCTTCCGCTTCCTCGAAATTCCAGGTGCGGAATTCCGGCGTCCCCGAGATCAGCCGCTCCGGTGCGGGCCCGCCGATCTCGGGTTCAAGCGACGACGGATCGAATGTCAGTGCGTGGGTCATAGTGGCTCCATAGGCGAAACGGCCGATGTGTTAAATGTGGAACGTCAGAAATGATTGGTGAGGGCGTATTGATTCATGCGGTTATTTCCTCTCGGTCGCCACAACCTTTTGGTATTTCACCACATCCTATAGATGATTGAGCGCGTTTCGGCACCGACCACCCTAGTCAGCAATCGGCTTCAGTCTCACATCACTCTCAACTGACACGTCAGGATCGATCTTCGTTATTTGCCGGATTAAATCTGTAAAACCAAAACTGAGTAGGTTTACCCCATTTAGCGTTGGCTCAGCAGGCTCTAAAAACTCAACAGCATCTACCCGGCCACTGTCGCCATAGTAGACAAAACATCCAAGCCCAATGAAGTGGTCGCTGGGATGTGCGTCCTGCGAGCTTCGCTTGAAACTCTCAAACTCAACACCAAGTGCTGCATGTACTTCGCTTCGAGTCATACCAAACCGAATTTCTCCAACCCCTTGATGGCTATGGATTTCGAACATCATTTTATTTGCTCTGTCTCCACGCTCATCTGCACCGCCCTACAGTTCCTGATTATTGAGTATAATACCCATCCTATAGATGATGATTAAGCAGCCGATTTGCGCCAAGTGTTGTTTGACGCAAATCGAAGATACCTGGTGAATCTCATCAAACCTTGGCAAGCGACTGCTCGAGATCGGCGATGATGTCGCTGATATCCTCGATGCCGACGGATAGCCGCACGACTTCCGGGCCGGCACCGGCTGCCGTCTGCTGTTCCTCCGTCAGCTGCCGGTGGGTGGTCGAGGCCGGATGGATCACCAGCGAGCGCGTATCGCCGATATTGGCGAGGTGCGAGACCATCTCCAGCCCTTCGACGAAACGTTTGCCGGCCTCGTAGCCGCCCTTCAGGCCGAACGTGAAGACCGCACCCGCCCCCTTCGGCGCGTATTTCTGCTGCAGGCCGTGATTGGCGTTGCTCTCCAGACCGGCATAATTGACCCAGGCGACCTTGTCATGGGTACCGAGCCACGTGGCAACCGCAAGCGCATTATCGCAATGGCGCTGCATCCGCAGCGGCAGGGTCTCGATGCCGGTCAAGAGTAGGAAAGCGTTGAACGGCGAGATCGCCGGACCGAAATCGCGCAAACCCAGAACCCGGCAGGCAATGGCGAAGGCGAAATTGCCGAAGGTCGCATGCAGCACCATGCCGGCATATTCCGGACGCGGTTCCGACAGGATCGGATATTTGCCGGATTTCGACCAGTCGAACGTGCCGCCATCGACGATGACGCCGCCCATCGAATTGCCATGACCGCCCATGAACTTGGTCAGCGAATGCACGATGATATCGGCACCGTGCTCGATCGGTCGGATGAGGTAGGGCGTTGCCATCGTATTGTCGACGATCAGCGGCAGGCCGTGTTTCCTGGCGACCGCCGAGATACCAGCGATATCGACGAAAGTGCCGCCGGGATTGGCCAGGCTCTCGATGAAGATCGCCTTGGTCCGCTCGTCGATCTGGCTTTCGAAGGAGGCAATATCCGCCGTATCGACCCAGCGGACCCGCCAGTCGAAGGATTTGAAGGCATTGCCGAACTGGTTGACGGAGCCGCCATAGAGCTGGCGCGCGGCCAGAAAATTGTCGCCGGGACTCATGATGGCATGGAACACCAGCAGCTGCGCCGCATGGCCCGACGCGACGGCCAGCGCCGCCGTGCCGCCCTCAAGCGCTGCGACGCGCTCTTCGAGCACCGCCTGGGTCGGGTTCATGATTCGGGTATAAATGTTGCCGAAGGCCTGCAGGCCGAACAGCGAGGCAGCGTGATCGGCATCGTTGAAGACGAAGCTGGTCGTCTGGTAGATCGGCGTCGCCCGTGCCCCTGTGCTCGGGTCCGGCGCAGCGCCCGCATGGATGGCGAGCGTGTTGAAACCTGGATTGTTCTTCACCGGTGTGTCCTCCCTTGATCAAGTTCGGCGCACTATTTCAGAGGCAGGCCCCTGCGGTCAAAGACTGTTTTGACCGATTTTCCCGCACGACATTCCCGGTGTTTCAATCTCCGTTTCCGACAAGGGAAGATCAGCCGACAAGACGCGGATATTCGATGGCAGGGCAGCGGTCCATCACCACCTGGATGCCGTTTTCTTCGGCCTTTGCCGCCGCTTCGTCATCGCGAACCGACAATTGGCCCCAGATGACTTTCGGGCGCACGGCCAGCGCCAGGATTTCATCGACCAGTGCGGGAAGCGCGTCGGCGGCACGAAACACATCGACCATATCGATGGGCTCGGGGATATCGGCAAGCCGGGCATAGACCGTCCGGCCCTGGATTTCCTTGCCTGCCTGGCCCGGATTGACCGGAAAAACCGTGTAGCCCTTGCGCAGGAGGAACGCCATCACCCGATGGCTCGGCCGCTCCGCATTGGGCGATGCGCCGACCAGCGCAATGGTTTTCGTCGAGCGCAGAATGTCGGACAGGTAGTAGTCGGGATACACGTCATGATTCATCATCGAATTCCGCGCTGCACAATCGCTGTTGGCGATAATTGAGACAGCTCTCCCCGCTGTCAACCGATCAGATGCGGGTCATGCCCGATTCCCGAAGCGAAGTGGATCGCAACGGGTGGCCAAAATTGGCCCTTTGCGGAAAATCGAGTTGCTTTTCGCGGTGGCGGCCTTCAAAACCCAACTGCTCCGCCGTTTTCCTCGCATTTCCTGAAGGTTTCCCGTGCCTCTCGACGTCATCGCTCTCGTTCTGTTCGGGGCGCTCCTGCATGCGACATGGAACGCGCTGGTCAAGGCGGGATCGGAGAAATCGTTGGATGCGGCGATGATCGCGCTGGGTGCTGCCGTCGTCGCCCTGCCCTTCCTGCCGTTCATGCCGCTGCCGCATCCCGACGCCTGGCCGTTCATCCTGGTGTCGGCGCTGTTCCAGTTCGCTTATTTCCAGCTGGTCGCCGCCGCTTACCGGGCGAGCGACATCGGCCTCGTCTATCCGCTGATGCGCGGTGTGGCGCCTTTGCTGGTGGCCGCGACCAGCGGCGCCATCATCGGCGAGAACCTGTCCACTGGTGCGATCGCCGGCGTGCTGACGATCTCGACCGGCGTGCTGACGCTCGCCTTCGAGGCGCGCAAGGGCGGCAAGCGCGCCATTCTGCTAGCGCTTGCCAATGCCGTGGTGATCGCCTGCTATACCTATGTCGACGGCATCGGCGCACGGCTGGCGCTCAATCCCATCTCCTATACGCTGTGGATGGCGCTTTTGCCGCCGGTACTTCTCTTCACCTGGGCTTTCGCCACACGCGGCTTCGCACCGGTGCTCTTCCACGTCCGCCATCAATGGTGGCGCGGCCTGATCGGCGGCGGCGGCTCGATCGGCGCCTATGGCCTGGCGCTCTGGGCGATGACGAAAGCGCCGGTCGCGACCGTTGCCGCGCTGCGCGAAACATCGATCCTGTTTGCCATCGTCATCTCGATCGTCTTCCTGAAAGAGCACGTCAGCATCTTCCGCATCGCCGCCGCCTGCCTGATCGCGCTCGGGGCGCTGATGCTCAAGCTGGCTTGAGAAATCCGGTAAAATCACGTATGTACAGGATCACGTACAGAGGATCCCATCATGAACGTCATCAGCCTATCCGAACTTCGCGCCAACATGGCAAAGCACTTCGACCGGGTCGAACAGGATCACGACGAACTGATCGTGACGCGGCAAAACCGCGAGCCCATGGTCGTCATGTCGCTCAGCGATTTCGAAGGATGGAAGGAAACGATGTACCTGACGGCAAATCCCGTCAATAGGGAACGCCTTCTTCGCTCAATCGCCGAGCTGGATGCCGGCAAGGGCATCGAAGTCGATTTTGACGCGTTGCTTGCGCAAGAATGAGGCTCCAGTTTTCGGCCGATGCCTGGGATGACCTGCAATACTGGATCGCTCAGGACCGAAAAATGCTGGGGCGCATTCTCCTGCTGCTGAAAGAATGCCAGCGAACGCCTTTTACCGGCACCGGTAAACCAGAGCCTCTCCGGAACGAACTCAAAGGATGGTGGTCGCGCCGCATCAACCAGGAACATCGTCTGATCTACCGCGTGTCCGGCAGTGGCGATTTACAATTGCTTGAAGTCGCAGCCTGCCGGTCGCACTACGACTAGATCAATTGCCTTCCCACTCCGGCGTCCGCTTGCCCAGAACCGCATCGATACCCTCTTTCGCATCCGATTTGAGCATGTTCTCCACCATGATACCCGTGGCGAAATCATAGGCGTCCGCGATGCTCATGTCCGCCTGAGCGTTGAAGGCCTGCTTGCCGATCCGCAGTGCCTGCGGCGATTTCGAGGCGATGACGGCGGCGTATTTGTTGACCACCTGCTGCAGATACTGTTTCGGCACGATGCGGTTGATCAGGCCGAAATCCTTTGCCGTCGAGGCGTCGATGGTTTCGCCGGTCAAAAGCATTTCCATCGCCTGCTTGCGGTGGGCTGCGCGCGATACGGCGACCATCGGCGTCGAGCAGAACAGGCCGATATTGACGCCGGGCGTGCAGAAAGTCGAACTATCCGTACAGATCGCCAGATCGCAGCTCGCCACCAGCTGCAAACCGGCCGCCGTCGCCAGCCCATCGATTTCGGCGATCACCGGTTGCGGCAGCTGGCCGATCTTCAGCATGAGATCGGCACAGAGCCGCAGCGTTTTCTCGAAGAAGGCTCGCCCGTCGTCTTCGTCGGAACGGTGCGCCGTCAGTTCCTTCAAGTCATGCCCCGCCGAGAAAAGCGTGCCGGACGCTGCCAGGATGACAACCCGGATGTCTTCGGACTGGGCAACGGCATCCAGCTCCGTGGACAGCGCTTCCAGCAACCCGATCGACAATACGTTGGCCGGCGGATTGTTCAGCGTCAGCCGCAGCACGGCGCCGGAAACCTCACTCAGCAGCAGGCCGCGGGGTTCTTCCTTGTGTAAGGGAACGATGTCCGCCATGTCTTTTTCCTCTGTCAAACTTCTTGCCGGGTCGGCCACATCAGCGCTTGGTACGCCGCGGCAACCGCCGTTTCAAGCGCGCACGACAGAGTTTAAGACTTTCTTCCAGCTTGCCCTGGCGGGCTGCCGGTCTGTAAAGCAGTCCTGTCTTTTGGGAGCACGCCATGTCTCTGGAACCGATCCTCACCGTCGAAGACCTCAACCGCTTCCTCGAAACGGATTTTTCCGAGGTGCATACCGATGGCAGGATCTTTGAGGTCATCGCCACCGGCCCGGGCTTTGCCACCATGCGGCTCGATCCGCAGGACAAGCACCTGCGCCCCGGCGGCACGGTTTCCGGGCCGACGCTGTTCGCCCTTGCCGACGTCACCGCCTATATCACCCTGCTTGCCCATATCGGCCCGGTGGCGCTTGCCGTTACCACCAATCTCAACATCAACTTCCTGCGGAAACCGAGGCTTGAGCCCCTGCAATGCACCTGCCGCATCCTGAAACTCGGCAAGCGGCTGGCGGTGCTCGATGCCGCGATCAGCGCGCTTGGCGCTCAAGAACTGGTCGCCCACGCGACCGCAACCTATTCGATTCCACCCAGATAATTTGTGGTATTAAAATACCTCATATCTAACCATATGTTTTATATAGGAAATTTTTCAAACCGCTCGAAACGGCGATCTTGACGGCATTTCATCGCTTGCGTATAAGCCGCACCAGATCGCGGTCCCTCGGGGCCGCTTTCATTTTTGGCTGACTTTCGGGTCCGTCAATTCAAGCAACAAGAAACGCCCGGCGGCAACGCATCGGGTTCAAACGAAAGAGTTTTAACATGTCAACCTTCGTTCAGAAGCCTGCAGAGGTGGAGAAGAAGTGGATCCTCATCGACGCCGAAGGCCTCGTTGTCGGTCGCGTCGCTTCCATTATCGCCAACATCCTGCGCGGCAAGAATAAAGTCACCTACACTCCTCACGTTGACGATGGTGACAATGTCATCGTGATCAACGCCGAGAAGGCAGTCCTGACCGGCAAGAAGTACACCGACAAGAAGTACTACTGGCACACCGGTTACCCGGGCGGCATCAAGGAGCGCACCGCGCGCCAGATCATCGAAGGCCGCTTTCCGGAGCGCGTTCTTGAGAAGGCTGTCGAGCGCATGGTTCCCCGTGGCCCGCTTGGCCGTCGCCAGATGAAGAACCTGCGCGTTTACGCCGGGACCAATCATCCGCATGAAGCACAGCAGCCGACCGTCCTCGACGTCGCCAAGCTGAACAGCAAGAACGTAAGGAGCGCCTAATCGTGGCTGATCTCTCTTCTCTGAAAGACCTCGGCACGGCGACTGAAGCAACCGCTTCGGCTCCGGTTCATGTCAAGAAAGTCGACGCCCAGGGCCGCTCCTATGCGACCGGCAAGCGCAAGAACGCCGTCGCCCGCGTCTGGGTCAAGCCGGGCTCCGGCAAGATCACCGTCAACGGCAAGGAATTCGCAGCTTACTTCGCGCGTCCGGTTCTGCAGATGATTCTGCGCCAGCCGATCTTCGCAGCTGCCCGTGACGGCCAGTTCGACATCGATGCAACGGTTGCAGGCGGCGGTCTTTCCGGCCAGGCCGGTGCCGTTCGTCATGGCATTTCGAAGGCTCTCACCTACTTCGAACCGGGCCTGCGTCCGGTCCTGAAGAAGGGTGGCTTCCTGACCCGCGACAGCCGCGTCGTCGAGCGTAAGAAGTACGGTAAGGCCAAGGCCCGCCGTTCGTTCCAGTTCTCGAAGCGTTAATCGTTTCCGGACTATCGATTTGGAAAAGGCGGGCTTTGTCCCGCCTTTTTCTATGCGCTGATATCAGATCGGCAGTTCCGTCGAGAATTTGAGCTCGCGCAACACGAAGCTCGAGACCACGGTGCGCACATGCGGATTGCGCATCAGATAGCGCGTCATGAACGCCTCGTAGCTCTCGACATCGCTCGCCCGGATCTTCAGCATGTAGTCGAAGGCGCCGGATAGTGCGTAGCACTCCATGATTTCCGGCCGTTCCAGCACCACCGAGGCGAAGGACGCTACCGCTTCCTCGTGGTGATCCTCCAGCGTTACATGCGCAATGACGCAGAGCTTGAGATCGAGCTTGCCCGGATCGAGCAGCGTCACGCGCTTGCGGATGACGCCATCCGCCTCCAGCTCCTGAATTTTGCGCCAGGCCGAGCTTTGCGACATGCCGGCCTTTTCCGCCAGTTCCGCCAGCGACAGGCTGCCATCGGCCTGAACGAGTTGCAGCAGCTTGCGGTGAAAATTCCCGGTTTCTTTCATTTTCCCAGAACCTTCCGAAAAATCCTGCCAGGATTATGGCGCCCGCCAGCAGGAAAGAAAGGAAAATTCGCCGTTTCAGGGGCATAATTGCACAGATGTCACCGCACCCGGGAGGATCGGAACATGACCAAGGAAAGCAGCTACACCGCCAAACTGCCCGGCTCGGACGGGCTTTACGCCTACACCGCCGAGGAAGATGCGATCTGGGGCGAACTCTATCAGCGCCAGATGAAGCTGCTCACAAACATGGCCTGCCGGGACTATCTGGACGGCGTCAAGACGCTTGGCCTCAAGCCGGACAAGGT
Source organism: Pararhizobium polonicum (assembly GCF_001687365.1). Taxonomy (GTDB): domain Bacteria; phylum Pseudomonadota; class Alphaproteobacteria; order Rhizobiales; family Rhizobiaceae; genus Pararhizobium; species Pararhizobium polonicum. The sequence goes on along the minus strand of NZ_LGLV01000005.1, from coordinate 403,582 downwards.
CCCGCAACTCGCCGATGTCAACCGTCGCCTGCATGAAACCACCGGCTTCGGCGTAGAAGGCGTGCCTGCCCTTATTCCACCCTCACGCTTCTACGAGCTTTTGTCGCAGGGCAAGTTTCCGCTCGCCACCTTCCTGCGCCGCCGCGAGCATATCGACTATATCGAGGAACCGGACCTGTTCCATGAGGTGTTCGGCCACTGCCCGCTGCTCACCAATCAGAGTTATGCCAATTTCGTCCGCCATTTCGGCGAAGCCGCCGTGCGCCTCGGCAAAGGCTATTCCTGGCACCTCTTCCGCATCTTCTGGTTCACGGTGGAATTCGGCCTGATCAACACGCCGCAGGGCCGCCGCTGCTTCGGCGCAGGCATCGTCTCCTCGCCGAGCGAAGCGAAGGCTGCGATGGAGGGCACGGCATGCGAATTCCGGCCGTTCGACCTCTTGAGTGTGCTCAGAACCCCCTACCGGATCGATATCGTCCAGCCGGTCTATTATGTCATCGACAGCTTCGCCGATCTGGAAGCGATCGTCGAACAGGACATCGAAGGCATGATCCTGAAGGCGAAGGCGCTGGGTGATTTTGCCCCCACCTTCGAAGCCAAGGCCTCGTGAAAGACGGATTATCCGGCAGCGGCCACAATAGGGGTCTTGCCTTCCTTCGGCCGATTGTCCAACGTCGCGTCACACAACGGACGAGACGGATCATGGCCAACAAGACGATAGACCACGCGATCACCGCCACATCGCTGAAAAGTGCTGCGACCGACCCGACCCATGCCGGCATCCTGTCGTTCATGCGACGGAAATACACCAAGAGCCTGAAGGGCGTCGATGCCGTCGTCTGGGGCATCCCCTTCGATGCGGCGACGTCCAATCGTCCCGGCGCGCGTTTCGGGCCACAGGCGATCCGCCGGGCGTCCGCCATTTTCGACAACGATCCGCAGTACCCGTTCGAACGCGATCTTTTCGAGGACATGGCGACGATCGACTACGGCGACTGCCTGCTCGACTACGGCAATCACGGCAAGACGCCGGCGACCATCGAGCGGGAAGCAGCGAAGATCCTCAAGAGCGGCGCCTTCCTGCTCACGCTTGGCGGCGACCATTTCGTCACGCTGCCGCTGCTGCGCGCCCATGCCGCCCTCCATGGCCCCCTCGCCCTCGTCCAGTTCGACGCCCATCAGGATACCTGGGCCGACGAGAAGGGCCGTATCGACCACGGCTCCTTCGTCGGCCGCGCCGCCCGCGAAGGGTTGATCGATACCGCAAGCTCGATCCAGCTCGGAATCCGCACCCATGCGCCCGACGATTGCGGCATCCGCATTCTCTACGGTTACGACATCGAAGAGATGAGCGCCGGTGAGATCGCCGACGTCATCCTCCACCATGTCGGCGACCGCCCGGCCTATCTCACCTTCGATATCGACTGCCTCGACCCGGCCTATGCGCCCGGCACCGGCACGCCGGTTTCCGGCGGGCCGTCCTCGGCCAAGATCCTGTCAGTGATCCGCAAGCTTGGAGCGCTGGTGATCAAGGGTGCCGACGTGGTCGAGGTGGCGCCGGCTTACGACCATGCCGATATCACCGCCATTGCAGGCTCCACCATCGCGATGTATATGCTCGGCCTTCATGCCGAACAGCTGGCGGAACGGCGCGGATAACGGTCTCTGCCGGCCTGTTGTCAAACTGATTCAATTGCATGCCAAAGTGATTCCGGAAGCACCGCTAATCATCTGGCAGGACAGGATAAAATCATGAAACCGAAGATTTTCATCGATGGCGAACACGGCACCACCGGCCTGCAGATCCGCACCCGCATGGCGGGCCGCTCGGATGTGGAGCTTCTCTCCATTCCGGAAGCGGAACGCCGCAATGCCGCCATCCGCGAAGATCTCCTGAACAGCGCCGACGTCGCGATCCTCTGCCTGCCCGACGATGCCTCCAAGCAGGCCGTCGCCATGCTGGAAGGCAACAACAAGGTGCGCATCATCGACACCTCGACGGCGCACCGCATCGCACCGGACTGGGCCTATGGCTTTGCCGAAATGGACACGGCACAGGCCGGAAAAATCCGTGATGCCCGCCTCGTCGCCAATCCCGGCTGCTATCCGACGGGCGCCATCGGCCTGATCCGCCCGCTGCGTCAGGCCGGCATCCTGCCGGAACATTATCCGGTGACGGTCAATGCGGTCTCCGGCTATACCGGCGGCGGCAAGCAGATGATCGCGCAGATGGAAGACCCGGCCAATCCGGATCACATCGATTCGCCGAACTTCCTCTACGGCCTGACGCTGAAGCACAAGCATGTGCCGGAAATGCAGATCCACGGCATGCTCGATCGCGCCCCGATCTTCTCGCCCTCGGTCGGCCGCTTCCCGCAGGGCATGATCGTCCAGGTGCCGCTGTTCCTCGATCAGTTGACGGATGGCGCAACGCTCGAAAGCATTCACGCCGCCCTCGTTGCCCACTATGCCGGTCAGTCGATCGTCACGGTCGTTCCCCTCGAGGAGAGCGCGACAATAGCCCGCGTCGATGCCGTCGAACTGGCCGGCAAGGACACGATGAAACTCTACGTTTTCGGCTCGGCCGGTGGCGGACAGGTCAATCTCGTCGCCTTGCTCGACAATCTCGGCAAGGGTGCCTCGGGAGCGGCGGTCCAGAACATGGACCTGATGCTCTCGGCCTGAGAGACGATCCCCAAGGGGGTGGCCTGCTGCCGCCCCTGCCCGCCATGGCGGAAAGGCACTGACCTGACATGGGCGATACCGGTTTTCTCGCGACCCTTTTGACAAGGGTCGCAGCCTCCTTGCCCGAACATGGCCTCTATCCGCTGCTGGTCTGCACCTTCATCGCCGGCATGGCGCGCGGCTTTTCCGGGTTCGGCGCCGCCCTCATCCTGATCCCGATCGGCGGATCGATCGTCGGACCGAAAATCATCTCGCCCGTGCTTCTGGTGATCGACACCATCGCTGCTGCTGGCATGCTGCCGGCCGCATGGCGAGCCGCCAACCGGCGCGAGGTGTTCACCATGGCATCGGGCGCCTTGATCGGCGTGCCGCTCGGCACGGCGGCGCTGGCTTTGGCCGATCCCCTTTACCTGCGCTGGGCGATCACCATCGTCTCGGCATGTCTGCTGATCCTGCTGGTCTCCGGCTGGCGCTATCACGGGCAGCCGCGTGCGCCGCTGACGGCCGGCGTCGGCGGCATTGCCGGGATCTTCAGCGGCGCGGCACAGCTCGGCGGCCCGCCCGTCGTTGCCTACTGGCTGAGCGGCGCCAGCGACGTGCTGGTCATCCGCTCCAACATCATGCTCTATTTCGCGATTTCGTCGGCCCTGACCGCCGTCAGCTATCTCGTCGGCGGCCTGTTCGTCGAGCAGGTCTTTGCCCTGACGCTGGTCATCCTGCCGCTCTACGCGGGGGGCCTCCATGTCGGTTCCCGCCTGTTCGGCCTTGCACGGCCCGCGACGTTCCGGATCATCTGCTACACGCTGATCGGCGCCTCCGCCGTGCTCGGCATGCCGGCGCTCGATATGCTGCTGCGCTGATCAGTCCGGCACCTTGATCGCCACCGGGCGCGGATATTCGCCGACGAATGCCCGCCAGTGGGCGACGGCGAAGCCGAGCACGATCAGCGCGCCGCCCTGATGCGCCACGCCCCAGCCGACCGGCACCTGCAGCAGCAGCGTCGTGATGCCGATGATCGCCTGGAGCGTCACCAGCACGAAGAGCAGGACGGAGCGGCGCGCATGCGTCGTCTCCGGCGCGGCGCGCAGCGAGGCGATCATGTGCATCAGCACGAAGGCAAACAGCACATAGGCGCCGATGCGGTGCACGAACTGCACGGTCTTCGGATTTTCGAAGACATTGATCCAGGCCGGCTGCTGGATGAACAGGTCGCCCGGCACCAGCGAACCGTCCATCAGCGGCCAGGTGTTGTAGCTCATGCCTGCGTCGAGACCGGCGACCAGTGCGCCGAGATAGATCTGGAACAGGGCCATGCAGACGATGATCGCGGCCATCTTGCGCGAGCTTTTCGTCGGCGCCGGATCATCCGCATGCGGCGCCAGACCGCGGCCGATCCAGACGCAGGAGATGAAGATCAGACAGGCAATGACAAGATGGGTGGCAAGCCGGTACTGGCTGACCTCGGTGCGGTCGGCAAGGCCGGACGACACCATCCACCAGCCGATGAAACCCTGAAATCCGCCCAGCGCCAAAAGGCCGACCAGCGGCAGCTTCAGGCGCGGCTCGATCTGTCCGCGGATCCAGAAGAAGGCCAGCGGCAGCGCGAAGATCAGCCCGATCGAGCGGGCGAGCAGCCGATGTGCCCATTCCCACCAGAAAATGGTCTTGAAACCCTCGACGGTCATGTCGCTGTTGAGCTGTTCGTATTGCGGGATCTGCTTGTAGAGGTCGAACTCCTCCTGCCACTCGGCGGCGGTCAGCGGCGGAATGACGCCATGGATCGGCTTCCACTGCGTGATCGACAGGCCGGATTCGGTCAGCCGCGTCGCGCCGCCGACCAGCACCAGCGCAAACAGCGCCAGCACGACCACACCCAGCCAGATCCTGACCTGGGTCCGGTTATGGCTGACCGTATCGATCTCGCGCAAAAGACGTTGTTCCGTTGCCAAATCCGTGCTTGCCATCCGAGGACTCCACTGTCGAAACACACAGGTGCTGCCCGAGAGGGCGATTTGTCTCAAGACCCATGCATCAAAAACGTTGATTTGCACCAGAGCAGCATGCAAAACAAGACTTATCCCTTTGCGGCATGCCGTCGCGGCCCAGTGCCTGTGCGCGGCAAAACCCGCCAACCGGAAAGACCTGAATGCCCGAACGCCTCAGAAAACTGATCGGCACCGTCCTGATCGTCGTCCTCGTCATCGTCTATGCGCTGGTGGCAACCACCTTTGCCTCGCTGCTTCTCGGCACCGCGCCCTGGTGGGTGCATCTCGCCTATTTCTTCTTCACCGGCCTGCTCTGGGTGCTGCCCGCCATGCTGATCATCAAGTGGATGGAAAAGCCCGCCAAGCCGCGCTGACCCTCGAGGAAAACATCATGAAAATCGCAGTGATCGCCGATATCCACGGCAATGACCTGGCGCTCGAAGCCGTGCTCGCCGACATCGCCTCACATGGCATCGACGATGTGGTCAATCTCGGCGATCACCTGAGCGGCCCGCTCAATGCCGCCCGCACGGCCGATATCCTGATGGCGCGCGATTTTCCGTCGATCCGGGGCAACCACGACCGCTGGCTGATCACCAAGGAACCGGCCGACATGGGGCGCTGGGACCGCGCCGCCCATGACGAGCTGCAGCCGCATCATCTTGACTGGCTGCGTACCCTGCCCCCGACGCTCGTTCACCGGCAGGAGCTCTTTCTCTGCCACGGCACGCCGCAGGACGATCTCATCTACTGGCTGGAAGACCTGACGCCCGAAGGCGTGGTGCACATGTCGGCCCGCCGGCGCATCGAAGGCTTCGCCGCCGGTATCGAGCAGCCGGTCATCCTCTGCGGCCATACCCATATTCCCCGCGCCGTGCACCTTGCCGACGGCCGGCTGATCGTCAATCCCGGCAGCGTCGGCTGCCCCGGTTATGACGACGACGAACCGGTGTTCCACAAGGTGGAAACCGGCTCGCCCGATGCCGCCTACGCCATCCTTTCGAAAGCCGACGGCCGCTGGGACGTGACGTTCCGCCGCGTCGCCTACGATCACAGGGCGATGTCGCGGCTGGCCCATGAGCGCGGAAACAAGGAATGGACCAGCGCGCTCGCCAGCGGCTGGCTCGGCGACTAGCCCGCCCCCGAGCATCGTCTTAGCCATTCAGTAACCGCATTTGCCGAAATCCGCGGCAGCCGATCCGTCATCCGCCCGGTTTAAATGAAAATAAGGGCATGCTCGCGTTAGATGTAACGACATCCAGTTCCCGGAACAACAAGCGATCATGACGGACGTGGACCTCAACATGATGCCTGTTAGCAAGGCTCGCCGTCGCGTCTGGCACGCCCGTCGCGAAAAGGCACAGGATATTGCGGCCGCCCGGGACCTCCGATTGACCGTCCATGTCAGCATGGACGCGCTGGAGGCCGACTGGCGGGCGCTGGAGGCATCCAGCGCGACGTCCCTGCATCAAGGCTTCGACTGGTGCGCCGCCTGGGCTGCGACCCATTCCAGCCAGCTGCTGCTCGTGCGTGGCAGCATCGGACCGAAAACGCTGTTCATCCTGCCGCTCGAACTGGTGCGCGGCCGGCTCTTCCGCACTGCGCGGTTTATCGGTTCGCCGCACAGCAACCTCAATACCGGGCTTTTCGCCACCGATATCGATCCCCTCACCTGCGAACAGCTGGCCTCGTCCCTGATCGCCGAACTCTCGGCGAAGCTGTCGCGCGTCGCCGATATCGTGACGCTGGACAAGATGCCCTTCGACTGGCACGGGACGCCGCATCCGCTCACCTCGCTTCCGGCAGTCCGCAACCAGAATTCGTCCTTCCAGCTGCCACTTCTTGCCAATTTCGAAGCGACGCTGGCCCAGCTCAACGCCAAACGGCGGCGCAAGAAATTTCGTGTTTCGCAACGGCGGCTGGACGCGCTCGGCGGCTACGAATACGTGATAGCCAAGACACCGCAGGAGCGGCGGCAGATCCTCGACCTGTTCTTCGAACAGAAAGCCATCCGCTTCAAGGCGCTCGGCCTGCCCAACGTTTTCCAGGACAGAGAGACGCAGGCCTTCTTCCATGCGCTGGCGGCGGTGGAGCCGACGGCGGAAGGCCAGCCTCTCGAACTCAACGCGATCCGCCTGCGCGGCGAACAGAACGGCCGCATCGTTGCCATCGCCGCCCTGTCGCGCAAGGGCGACCACGTGATCTGCCAGTTCGGATCGATCGACGAAAATCTTGGCGCGGAAGCCAGCCCGGGCGAGCTGCTCTTCTACCACATCATCAGCAGATACAATGCCGAGGGAATGACGCTGTTCGATTTCGGCATCGGCGATCAGGCCTATAAGCGCTCCTGGTGCACGGTCGAGACCGTGCAGCGCGATATCGTCCTGCCGCTGACCCTGCGCGGGCGTCTGGCGGCTGCGGCCCATCACACAGCGGTCTGGCTGAAGGTTGGCATCAAGAAGAACAAGAAGGTCTATGCCTTCGTGCAGCGCCTGCGGCAGGGCCGGCAAACACCGGGCACTGCGGAAACCGACGGCGACTGAGCCGGTTTCCTTTGCGCCTCAAGCCGCACGGCGGCTGGAATCTCCCGGCTGCGGATAGCCCGTCCCGGTCATCAGCACGATTTCGCCGAAACCGGCCGCTCCGAAATCCGTGATCAGGTCGATGATCTCCTCGTTGCCGACAGCAGGCGCGGAGATGATGATCTGCGTATCCTTCGACCGCGTTACCTTGCGGATCGCATTGACATCGGCCGGGCCGCATTCGACCAGCACCGTGTCATAGGCGTTCGACAGGGCGTCGATGATCATCTGCAGCCGCTCGATACCGCGCATGGCCAGCACCGGATCGGCGTCGCCCTGCGGGATGATATGCGCGTCCGACAGGTGGTCGGCGTGGATCGTTTCGGTGAAGGGAACTTCGCCCACGAGCAGATTGGTAATGCCGGCAAGATCGGTCGACTGCGTCATCAGGCGCGTCGGGCAGGCCGAGCCGGTCAGATCGATCAGGACGATCTTGCGCCCCTCCTCGGCCACCAGCCGCGTCAGCGCCACCGCATTGACCGAACCGTCATCGCCGGCCGGCGATACGGAGATGGCCACGCGAATATCGTCGGCACACAGGTGGTCGGCAACGGATTCGATCGAAAAATCGTCCTCTTCCGGCTCGATGTCATCGTCCATTTCCATGATCTCCGGCCTTTCCTCAATTTCGGGCGCTTCTGCGATCTCGGGCGCTGCAGCCTCCACGAAGACGGATTCGTAAGCGGCAACAGGGGTTGCCTGTTCGACCATCGGCTGCGACACGGCGTCCTGCGCCAGCGGCGTTTCCAGCAGTTCCTCTTCGACGTCCGGCTCCCGGCGCTGCCCGACGGGGCGCAGGGCGCGGCCGCTGAACAGTTCGGACAGCATGATGATCACACAGCTGACGAGGAAGCTCGCGAGGGCTGCAACGATGGTGATCGGCAGCACCTTGGGGAAGCTCACTTCGGTCGGCTCGACCGCCTGGGATATGACGCGGGCATCGGCGGGGGCGGCGTTCTCGCCGCTGCGCGACGTCGCCTCACGGTAGCGTGCCAGATAGGTTTCGAGCAGCTGCCGCTGCGCGGTCGCTTCCCGCTCCAGCGCCCGCAGGCCGACCTCGTCCTCGCCGGCCTTGGCGGATGTCGCCTTCAGCGTGTTGAGCTGGGCCACCAGCTGGCGCTCGCGCAGCTGCGAGACGTTCGCCTCGTTTTCGAGGCTGCCGAGGATCTTCTTGGTTTCGCCGATGATCTGCGCGCGAATGCCCTGAAGCTGCGATTTCAGGCCTTTCAGGCGCGGATGTCCATCCAGAAGAGTGGTCGAAAGATCGGCGATCTGCCCCTGGATATTGGATTCGGTTTCCTTGAGACGCTGGATCATCGGCGAGGCGACGACATCGTTCAGCGTATCGACGGCGCGGCCGCTGGCAAGCGCCGTGCGGACATTCTCGGCCCGCGCCTCGGCATTGGCGCGCTCGCCGCGCACCCGGGCAAGCTCGGTGGAAATATCGTTCAGTTGCTTGGTGGCGAAGGTACCGCCGGTTTCGCCGGTCAGCAGCAGATCGGAAGAGGAGCGGTAATTGGCAACCTTCTCCTCGGCCTCGCGCACCTTTTCGCGCAGATTGGCGATCTCCGGCTCCAGCCAGCGGCTGGCCTCCGAATTGGAATCGAGCTTGGCGCCGCTCTGCAGCGACAGGAAGACCTTGGCCATCGCATTGGGGATGGCGGCCGCCAGCTGCGGATCCTCCGAGGTGAACTGCATCGCGATCACCCGCGATTTCTCGACCTGATAGACCTGCAGCTTCTTTTCGAACTCCTTCAGCACCCGTTCTTCCGGCGCCAGATCGAGAGGATTCTTCTTGATGCCGAACATCACCAGCATGTCGGAGATCGCCGAGGGATTGGCCGTCGGATCGAATTCCGGCCGTTCATGCAGCTTCATCTCGCGGGCGACCTGCTTGATCAGATCGGCCGAGCGCAAGACCTGCACCTGGCTGGAGATGCCCGATTCGTCGAACGGACTGTCGGCCGTCTGCGGCTGGACCTGATTGGCGCCGCTGAACTCCGCCTGGCGCGATTCGATCAGCAGGCGGGCCTCGCCCTGATATTCGGGAGACATCAGGCTGGCGCCGGTAAAGGCGAGGCCGGCGAAAACCACCGTCGCCAACAGCACCCTGCTCCGCCGCCGCCAAATGGCGCGGAACAGCCCGCCGAGATCGATATCCACATCCTGCTGACCGTCGTTGACGCTCGACATGCCCTTTACCTCGAACCTTCACACAACCTGACGTCACAGTAAACAAACATGGTAACGCAAGGGTTAATGCGGCTTGAGGCCTGCGAAACAGGCTCGGGACGATTGCAGAATGCATAAACATAACGTCGAACGCGAATTTTTCCGCCGCCTTTACCGGCTATTAACCTTAATGGAGTGATAACATCAGGCCATGACATGGTTTCTGGAGCCCGAGAGCCCGATGACATTCGCACGATTGAAAACAGGTTCTGCCTTGGCCGCACTCTCTCTGTGTCTTGCAATCTCAGGGTGCAGCAGCTACCAGCCTGCGCCCAAGGCCTTCCATGAGGCCTCCATCCAGCCTTACCGGGTGGATAGCGGCGACAGGCTGCGCATCAGCGTTTTCGAACAGGCGGGCCTCACCGGCAGCTACACCGTCGATCAGGCAGGCTATGTCGCCTTCCCGCTGATCGGCGCCGTGCCGTCGCGCGGCCATACCCTGCCGGAAATGGAAAAGACCATCGCCAGCAAGCTGCGCGAAGGCTATCTGCGCGATCCGGACGTGACGATCGAGGTCGATCGCTACCGCTCCGTCTTCATCATGGGCGAAGTCGGCCAGGCCGGGCAATATTCCTATGTTCCGGGCATGACGGTCCAGAACGCCATCGCCGTTGCCGGCGGCTACTCGCCGCGCGCCAACCAGGCGAATGTCGATGTCACCCGCAAGATCAACGGACGCGTGCTCACCGGCCGGGTCTCCATCTCCGACCCGATCATGGCCGGCGACACCATCTATGTGCGTGAGCGGCTGTTCTGACAGCCATGCATGATCCCCGCCCGCTGCGCATCATTCATTGCTTTCGCTCGCCGATCGGTGGAATTTTCCGCCATGTGCGCGATCTGGCGGAAGCCCATGCCAAGCAGGGCCATCAAGTCGGGATCATCTGCGACAGCACGACGGGCGGCAGCTACGAAGACGCGCTTTTCGACGAGATCAGGCCGTTTCTGGCGCTCGGTCTCGTCCGCCTGCCGATCCGCCGATCCATCGGCCCCACCGATCTGGCAGCCCTCTGGAGCAGTTACAAGGAAATCAGAAGTTTGCAGCCGGATATCCTGCACGGTCACGGCGCCAAGGGTGGCGCTCTGGCCCGGATCATCGGCTCAGCCTTGCGGGTGAACAGGTATTGCGTTGCCCGCCTCTACTCGCCGCATGGCGGCAGCCTGCACTATGACAAGGCAACGCTCTCCGGCAAAACGGTGTTTTTCCTCGAACGCCTGCAGGAGCACCTGACCGACGCGATCGTCTTCGTCTGCGATTTCGAACGCCGGACCTACGAGGCCAAGGTCGGCAAGCCACGGCCCCGCAGCGAACTGATCTACAACGGCATCGACGATCGCGATTTCGAGACCGTCCATGCCCGTCCGGATGCCGTGGACTTCCTCTATATCGGCATGCTGCGCGACCTCAAGGGACCCGACCTGTTCATCGATGCCTTCGCGCAGACCGAACGGATCATCGGCAGGCCGCTCGCGGCCATGATGATCGGCGACGGACCGCAGCGGCAGGAATACGAGCAGATGATGCTGGAGCGCGGCCTTGGCCGCCGTATCGCCATGCTGCCGGCGATGAAGGCCCGCGATGCCTTTGCCTTTACCCGCAATGTCGTCGTGCCCTCGCGCGCCGAATCCATGCCCTATATCGTTCTTGAAGCGCTGGCCGCCCGTAAGCCGGTGATCGCCTCGCGGGTCGGCGGCATTCCGGAGGTTCTCGGCACCCAAAGTGCAGCACTTGCCGCGCCGGACGATGCCCAGGCACTCGCCGGCGTCATGACCGCAGCGATGACCGAGCCCGGCTGGTCCATCAGGGTCATGCCGGATGCGGACGCCTTCAAGGCGGCGTTCTCGACATCGACGATGGCCGGCAGCATCATGCGGCTCTACCGCCAGCTTGTACCGGAACAGGCCGCCAAACGCGCTCCCGCGGCCAACCGCTCGTAAGCGTTTCTTAGGGGCTTTCTGCTATCCCGGAAGGACACAACGGCCCGGGCGGATATCATGAACCAGATCAACAAACCGGAAGCTTTCGACGCTGACGCTTTGCGCAAGAAGATTTCGGAGATCCGGACGCTTGCGCCCGGCGACAAACGCAGCGACGAAGCCAAGCGGGAACTCAACCCGCTCGCACGCCGCATCGCGTCGCAATTCCGCACCGATACCTATTCGCCGAACATGATCGTCGGCCTGATGCGGCTGTTTGAATTCACCGCGCTGTTTGCCATCGGCTATGCCATCCATATGCTCTACGTCGCGCCGCCGCTCGACGAACTGCTCGGCTATTGCGGGCTGATCGCCGGCGGCTCGGCGCTGACCGTGGTGTTCCTGCAGCTGTGCGACGGCTATCAGGTTCCCACGCTGCGCTCCGCCGCCCGCATGCTTCCCCGGCTGATCGGCTGCTGGACGCTGGCTTTCGCCTCGATGACCCTGGTGCTCTTCCTCCTCAAGACCGGCGAAACCTTTTCGCGGCTTTCCTTCGGCGGCTGGTACGTGCTGGGTGCAGTCTTCCTCGTTGCCGAACGCGCCTTCATCGCCTTTTCGATCCGGCGCTGGGCGCGCAACGGCATCATGGAGCGCCGCGCGGTCATCGTCGGCGGCGGCCAGCCGGCCAAGGATCTGATCCGCTCGCTCGAACAGCAGACCGACAACGATATCCGCATCTGCGGCATCTTCGACGACCGCGACGAGCGCCGCTCGCCCGGCATCATCGCCGGCTACCCCAAGCTCGGCACCGTTGCCGAACTGGTGGATTTCGCCCGCCTCACCCGCATCGACATGCTGATCATCGCCTTGCCGATTACGGCCGAACAGCGCATCCTCGAACTGTTGAAGATGCTGTGGATCCTGCCGGCCGATATCCGCCTTGCGGCGCATGCCAACAATCTGCGCTTCCGGCCGCGCAGCTATTCGCATGTCGGCCAGGTGCCGATGCTCGACATCTTCGACAAGCCGATCGCCGACTGGGATTCGGTCGCCAAGCGCATCTTCGACGTGTTCTTCAGCATCGTCGCGCTCGCCCTGCTCTGGCCGGTGTTCATCGGTGCGGCGATTGCCGTGAAGATCAGTTCGCCCGGCCCGATCATTTTCAAGCAGAAGCGCCACGGCTTCAACAACGAGGCGATCGACGTCTACAAGTTCCGCTCGATGTATACCGAGATGAGCGACCCGACCGCCCGCAACGCCGTCACCAAGGGCGATCCGCGCGTCACCCCCGTCGGCCGCTTCCTGCGCAAATCCTCGATCGACGAGCTGCCGCAGATCTTCAACGTGCTGAGGGGCCAGCTGTCGCTCGTCGGGCCGCGGCCGCATGCCGTTCTCGCCCAGACCGCCGACCGCACCTATTCCGACGTCGTCGAAGGCTACTTCGCCCGCCATCGCGTCAAGCCGGGTGTCACCGGCTGGGCCCAGATCAACGGCTGGCGCGGCGAGATCGACAATGACGACAAGATCAAGTTCCGCACGGCCTTCGACCTCTATTACATCGAGAACTGGTCGCTGTGGCTGGACCTGAAAATCCTGTTCCTGACGCCGGTCCGGCTTCTCAACACGGAAAACGCCTATTGAGCACGCTTGACGCCACGTCTGCCGCGGGCTTTCACCCGCAGCGAGCCGCCGTGGCGATCCTCGGCTCGGCAATGGTAACGTTCGGCGTCTTCCTGTCGGGTTTCGTCATTGCCGAACCGGCGCCCTACGAAGTCTTCATGGCGGCGCTGATCGGGCTGTGGTTTCTCTTCGGCCTGAAAATCTCGCGCTCTGTCGCGCCGCTTCTGGCCCTGCTGATCCTGTTCATGACCGGCGGCATCCTGTCGCTGACCGTGATGAGCGACCTCGCCACGGCGCCGATGTACATGGCCGTATCGGGCTTCCTCTGCCTATCCTCGGTGTTTTACGCCGCCATCATCGAAGCGCGCCACGAGCGGCTGAAGCTGATCTTCGACGCCTGGGTCGCTGCCGGTGTTCTCACCTCCCTGCTCGGCATCCTCGGCTATTTCGGCGCAATCCCCGGAGCCTCGAATTTTACGCTCTACGACCGTGCCAAGGGCGCGTTCCAGGATCCCAACGTCTTCGGCCCGTTTCTGGTCGCCCCGTCGATCTATCTCATGTACCGGCTGCTGACCGAGCGTATCGCGACCGCGCCGGTAAAGGCGGCCGCCATCCTGGTCATGGCGCTCGGCCTGTTCCTCTCCTTCTCCCGCGCCGCCTGGGGGCTCTATCTGTTCTGCGCCTGCGCGCTTGTGCTCGTCATGCTGCTCAAGGAGCGGACCGGCGCCTTCCGGCTGAAGATCCTCGTTCTGGCGCTGGGCGGCGCACTGCTGATGATCGCGGCTCTTGCCGTCGCCCTGCAGATCCCGCAGGTCGCCGACCTCTTCTCCAACCGCACCCAGCTGGTGCAGGACTATGACGGCGGTCATCTCGGCCGCTTCGACCGCCACAAGATCGGCTTCCTGATGTCGATGGAAAAGCCGCTCGGCATCGGACCGATGGTGTTCAGCACCATGTTTCCCGAGGACGAGCACAATATCTGGCTGAAGTCGCTGACCTCCTACGGCTGGCTCGGCTTCGTCTCCTACGTCACGCTGATCCTCTGGACGCTGACGATGGGCTTTCGCTTCCTTCTGCTCGACCGCCCCTGGCAGCCTTACCTGATGATCTCGTGGATCGTGCTGATCGGCCACGCCGCCATCGGCAATGTCATCGACACCGATCACTGGCGGCATTTCTTCCTGCTGCTCGGCGTCATCTGGGGCTGCGGCGCGCTGGAATACCGCCACCGGCGCAAGATCCCGGCCACGCAAAAGCGCCGCAGCCAGCCCGCGCCAACGCTGCGTTAACGTCAATCCTGTACATAAGAATATGGATCGGTTCCATGTCGGGACCGGCTGCGGATTGTCCTGAATGAACATCGACCCCTCCATCGCCGAAGCTCACAGCAGCCTGCGCCTTCTCCAGGTTCTCGAGCCGAGCGGCGGCGGCTCGGGGCGCCATTTCCTCGACCTCTGCCGGGGCCTGAAGCAGCGCGGCCACCATGTCGAGGCGGTCTATTCGCCGGTCAGGGCCGAAGACGCCTTCGTCCGCGAGCTGAAATCGCTCGCCCTGCCCGCCGTCCATGCCGTCGCCATGCGGCGCTCTCCCGGCCTCTCCGACATTGCCGCCTTTCGCGCCCTGCGCCGTATCATCAACGGCGGCATTCCCTTCGACATCGTCCACGGCCATAGCTCGAAGGCCGGCGCGCTCACCCGCCTGCGCCTGCCCGGCTCGCATGCGCCGCGCGTCTACACCCCGCATGCCTTTCGCACCATGGACCCGACCCTCGGCAGGGCCGGACGGCTGATTTTCGGCGGCATCGAGACCATCCTTGCCCAGCTGTTCACCGATCACCTGATCTGCGTCTCCGACGACGAGCATGCCCATGCCCGCTCGCTCGGCATGCCCGCGCGAAAACTTTCGGTCATCGTCAACGGCGTGATGCCGCCACCGCTCGACATGGCAAAGACGGTGCGTGCCAGCTTCGGCATTTCAGATGAGGCCTTCGTCTTCGGCTTCGTCGGCCGGCTGTCCCACCAGAAGGCGCCCGAGCGGCTGATCGAGGCTTTCCGCAATGCCGCCTCGCGGCTGCCGGAGGCGCAGCTGATCATGGTGGGTGCCGGCGAACTCGAACCGGCGATCCGCACGGCCATTGCCGAGAGCGGCCTGCAGAAGCGCATCCGCCTGACCTCGGCCTTCACCGGCCCGCAGGCGGTTCCCGCCTTCGACGTGCTGGTCATGCCGAGCCGCTACGAGGCGATGTCCTATGTCATGCTGGAAGCGGCCGCCGCCGGAAAGCCGATCGTCTCCACCGAGGTCGGCGGCGCGACGATGGCGATCGACAGGGACAGAAGCGGCCTGATCGTCGCCAATGACGGCGATACGGCCAAACTGGCCAATGCCATGGTCGAAAGCGCCGATCCTGAGCGACACCGCCAGATGATCGCCGTGGCACAGGCGCGCATGGCGAATTTCTCGATGGCACAGATGATCGACAAGACCGAGGCGGTCTACCGGCGGCTTGTCGCAACGCGATAACCCGCCCCTCTTTTCAGCAACCTTCGAGGCCCTGCCGGCGCATTCTCATCCAGACGGCGGCAACACGTCGGATGCCCGGCACAACGCTGCAATCAGCCCTGCGCGCACCAGCCCTGTTTGCCGTCCGCCCGGCGGTGGGCTAACCCCTCGGAAACGAGCATATCGCCGATCGAGCGCCCCTGCCCGACCGTCACCCTGGCATCCGCGCCCGAGGCGCCTGCCAGCTGGACATCGCCGGCATTGAGGATTTCCCACAGCCGCTTTTTCGCCAGTGAGCCGAGCTTGCGCTCGTTGTCGCATTTGGCCTGCTTGATCCTCGGCGCCTGGATATCGGCGATCTGGACTTTGCGCCGCCCGTACCAGAAGGTGCCGCCATCGACGACGCAATTTTCCAACGTCTCCGTGCAGAAGTAGAAAGCGCCCGGCTTGCCGCCAACAGCCTTCTCTTCGCCAACGGTTTTCAGCGAAGCCACATCCACAGGCGGCTGCCCGGCCGGACGTATCGCCGGCATCGCCAGTGCGGGCTTTGCGACTGGCTGGGTTTTCTCGACACGTCTTTCCACAGCCGGCTGTTTTTCCACAGGCCGCGGCTTGGCGATCGACGCCGTGTAAAAGGGGGCTGCCATCGGCATGATCTCGGCCCGGTGCTCATAGCCGACCGCCGCGCCGATCGACAGCACACCGGCCAGATACCACGGCCACATGCTGCCCTTCGATTGCTTCCGGCTTGTCCGCCGCTTCTGGCCTTTTCTGGCCGCTGTCTTCGCCATCGTCTGCATCCCTGATTCGCCACCGCATTATCGGGGCAAGGGATTGCCGAAAACTTTAAGCCCGGGAAAATTTGTCGCTGCCGGACCGATTGCGCCGCGAGCGGCCGCAGCGCAAAGCTCCCCCGCTTTTTCCGCCGATTTCTCACCTTTTCCAAAATCAGGGCTTGCGCCTCAAGTCCCGATTATATACGGCTCTTTTCGGTTCGGAGCGTAGCGCAGCCCGGTAGCGCACTTGACTGGGGGTCAAGGGGTCGTGGGTTCGAATCCCGCCGCTCCGACCATTACTTTCAATCACTTAGCCCCCAATGAGTGAACTGGCTATAAAAATTATAGCCACACTGTAGCCAAGAGCGTCTTATCTCGCCTGCATGAAAGCAGATTGAAAAAGCCCGCTGCCGAACGGGCGGGAAGCTCCCACGCGATAGCGGGCGCAGAGACCACGCGGAGCACGGCCAAGGATGCCTGCCGCGCCTTTCAGGCTTGCCTCTCCCCGCCCTCTCCATCCTCCGATTGGATTGCCGTCCGCAGTGTAGCGTTTGATGACGCGCTTAAACGCCTTCCGGTCACCTTGCGCGCGGAGTCATTCAATAGGATGCTGGCGACTCGCATATTGGCATCTGGAGAGCATCATGGGATCAAATGACCACATCGATTTCGAGTTGAACAGTCGGATTGAGAATGCCCGCGACCTAGGCTTTTTTGATGAAAAAGAGAAGGAGCTTGGCATTGCACTGTTTGTTGTCGATCACGGGATAGCCAGTTTATCGCCAAAGCAGAAATATGTTTGGGACACCGCCATATCGCCAATCCTCGCTAAGCCTCAGAGCGCGGAAGAGCGCTTTCAGGACGCGCTTGAACAAGATCGGGCAGACGAGGCGCGAAACGGCCCTTTCCGCTGACGCCGAGCCTCAAGGGGCTTGCCTGCGAACTTAGCCCGGCTATCCGCCTAACCCCGCCAGTCACTTCCGTGTCTCATTCAGGTATACCCCCACAAAACATTTCCGTAAGACACTTTTCCCGTCTCAATAGGATTGCTTTCTTATTTGCAAGACAGTACCAAGGAAGGGTCTAGAGGCAAATGAGACACGCGAAGCGAGGGCAAAGAACATGACAGAGATTTTCGGTTACGCGCGAGTATCGACTACAGATCAGGATTTGCGCATTCAGGAAGACGCCCTTCGCGCTGCCGGGGCAACCGTCATCCGTTCCGAAAAGAAATCTGGCACAACAACCGAAGGCCGCGACGAATTGGAGACGTTGATCTCTTTTGCCCGATCCGGTGACACCATCATGGTGACGCGCATTGACCGTCTTGCCCGCTCAATTGCTGACCTTTCTAAAATCGTTCAGACGCTGGAAAGCAAGGGCATCGCCCTAAAGGCAACCGAGCAGCCTATCGACACTTCGACCCCGGCTGGCCGTGCGTTTCTTCAGATGCTTGGCGTGTTCGCTGAGTTTGAAACCGCCATCCGCAAAGAGCGCCAGCTTGAAGGGATTGCCAAGGCAAAGGCTGAAGGCGTCTACAAGGGCAGGAAAGCCAGCATTGACGCTGATCAGGTCAAGGCACTGGCCGCGACGGGGATGGGTGCTTCTGCCATTGCCGCTCAGTTGGGCATCGGTCGAGCTAGCGTTTATCGCTATCTTGGGTGATGGCTCAAGCCCGGCTCGAAGAGCTGGACTCGGATTTGAAATTCAGGCTCTAATTTTTAGGAAGTCGATTTGCTGCGATTGGCTTTCAAACTGGCTATCTGGGAAGGGTACCCCCCGCATTGCATAGATCGCCATACAGACTCACACATAGCCTTCTTGGGCTGGCATGATGGATTGATCATCTCGCGCCTGAATTCGCGCCCGCGAGCGGCTCTGAGTCAAACTGGCCCTACTCGATCCGATATGCCCACTCAATGCGTGGGCGGACGTAAGCAAGTTGTTGATACTATATTTAGCGTTTGCACGCAGAATTTGCACAAGTTACGGAATCAAAACGACCACTCCCTTTCATTTAACTGTTCGAAAATACCTCAAAATACTCATCATCGGTGACCGACAGAGGAGGATTAGAGCGGCGGCTACGGAGTACTTCATGGCAATAACATTCATACCCGTTCCTAGTATGGTACTGATGTGCAACTTCGGGCCAGTTCTGACTGATATTGTCGCACCGGGAGTGATGGCGGGGCCGCTATCGGTGGCACCGGAGATGACCAAGAATAGGTTCGTAATTGTGATGACTCCCGGCGTCAGCAAGTACGGCACTTGCGTGGTGGTTCCGCTAAGTACAAAAGAGCCAAAGCCTGCCAAAAATCACCACCACTGCATTTTAGCAGGTACTTACCCGTTTCTGGGTGGCGATGAGCATTCGTGGGTAAAGGGCGACATGGTTACCACGGTTAGCTACGCTAGACTGGATCGGGTTCAGCTGAAGGGAAAGTTTCTGTCGCCTAGCCTAACGGCTGAGGACTTCGCAATTGTGAAAGCTTGCGTCAAACATGCATTGCTGATCTAAAACAAAACCCCCGCGCAGTTTCCTGCCGGGGGTGCGGTAGTCTCAAGCCCAGCTAGTGGGAACGCTGATAACTTATGTCCTTACGTATGTTACGTCAAGTGGCATAACAGTGTTCTGATGCAGGGCGCTTATACAGACGGCCTATATCAGTGAACCGCCACAGAGTCGCGGAGAGTCGTCTGGGCTGGCATGATGCATGGATCATTTCGCGCTACAGAACGTGCTGTAGGGCAACGCTGTGTCAAAGCACCCCCTATTGAGCTGACAGCTCGCTCAGATGGGGCAAACCGACACCCTGAAAGCTGTCAGACGTAATATTATTACAAATCGTTATACGAAATCTTTCCATTATGCAGGAATGCTTAATTAGCAGTCCCGCCGGTATGCGGGAAACGCATCTCGCCAGACATCAAAAGGCCCGCCCCCTTTAGATGAGGCTAATGTAAACTTTGCTTGCGTGACGCATGATCCTTTCGCATTCGACCGGACGCACAAAAAAAGGCCGCACCTTTCGATGCAGCCCTTAGCATTTTCATTCATTAAAGAAGCATCAGCCTCGCGGGATCGGGAAAGACTGCATCCGTAATTTCTGCTGCGCCGCTAGCTGTACATCGAGCTTAGCCCTCTCTGCGGCCACTGCCTGCCTCTGTCTGCTTTGCTCTAAGTGCTCAGCCATCTTGAGGTCAGCCGCCTTTTGTCTGGCCTGCGCTTCATTGTCAGCCCGAAGCTCTTTGATGCGGGCCTGACGACGTGCTTCTGTTGCTTTCGTTTCAATCTCAGCTAGCCGAGCCCTGCGCCGTTGCCATTCATCGCTTGACTTGACAGTGTTCTCAGCTTTGGGGGCAGTGTTCATATCAGCATCGACAAGCTGCGTGACCGTGAAGATGATCAGGGCGGCCTCATTTTCAACATTCCCTAAGTTTGTCGGGAGCGAGCAAGCTGCCAATATTTCGGAGTTGGTTGGCGTAATTCCAGAGTTCCTTTTGTCACGGTAAAATTGAATTACGGTATCAGTATAGGTTTCAGCTAAGGCGGCGATCTTCTCTTTGTTAGTCATTTGTCATATTCCTCTCATTGTTTTAATCCGTCTCCAGTGCTGCACTCATCATGCGCAAGGGCAGACTCTTCAGCAGAGCCCTTCAGGATTGTGTGATTGTTCGCTGAATTCTAGTGATGCTACGCGATGGGCAAAGGATGCCTACGCGCCCCAAGGGGCTTGTTTCTGCCCGTTCTTCTCATTGGGGAAGCAAAAACGGCCCAAGCGCACAGCCCAAACTGGTTACGCTGCCTTGCGCTCTTGTCGAATATCAAAGGCCCGCCACTTGCCGTCATCGAGCCGGTAAAGGGTATCGCGCATGCCCTCCGAGTAGGTCATGATGCCGCGCACTGCTGGATCGATATTCTGGAACAGTGCAATAACGCCTTCCATGTCCGTGGTATGTCCAATCACGTAAAGATGGCCGATCTGTTGGGTGCGGTTGTACTCGTGCATATCGATCCAGCACTTGCAGCTTGCATTCCAAGGCAGGGTCTTTCCGGGATACCTCCAATGCGGGATGGCTGCGGTTCCGCAAAGGGAACGATCCGCAGGCCCTTTCAGCGCATAAAATTTCTTGTCTATCTGAGCGTTCATTTATGTTCTCCTTCTGTTTCATTTTCACATTTCCAAGGCCCTCCCTGAGTATGGCCCATCGCCTTGCCCCTCGAATGGCAAGAGCACGTCCCGTATGCGGATGGCGGGAAGTAGCGTGCAACGCACGCCGCATCCTCGTCCATGCGCTCTTTGGCTCTGCTGGCCTTACAGGCGCATCAACTCAAGCCCGCGAGCCGTGCGCGCCTCCTCATTCTTGGCGACGTAGAACACCTCTCCCCAATAGTCGTATCGCCGGGGGCAGTAATCGCCTGCCTTGTAGATCATCTTGTGAATGTCATCCGGCGATAGCTTCACAGTCTTTGCAAACTCGATTGCCTTTTTCAGTTGGGCGGCATCGCTCATATCAATCCCAGGCATCGACCGAATGGTTTCAATGCACCGCTTAATTAGCTTCTTCTTTTTCTTTGCCATATTCATTCTCCTTTGTTTCGTTGCGCGCTGAGACCGTAGACAAGACATGCTCTCCCCCTTTAGGGGGAGCATGTCTATGTCTCGTGGGACATCGCTTGCGGACATGTCTATGTCTATGTCCGCGTTGATTTTAATCGTATGATTTCAGTAGCTTAATCGAGCCACCATCAACGATTGCTTTTTTATCTGTTTGCAACCTTGTCAAGGCTCGTTTGAAGCCTTTGGACACCGAATTACGGGCGATGGACGGGCTATCCATCGTTATGCCCTCCATTTTCATGTATTCGGTCTGAAGCCATGTCTCGGACAGGAACGTCTTAGGGCCATCTTTCTCCGAGAAGAAATAGATGCCCTCGCCACTATCGATAGTTTCCGAAAGCAGCTTGTGCACCTTCTGCTCATGCGTCAGGGGCTTGTCTGCTCTGGATTTGGCCTGTCCGCTAGACTTTGCAGCAAACTGCGCCTGCTCTGCCTTTGCGGTCGCAATGGCTTCTGGAGACGTGTCATAGCGCATCGCCATGGCGTACTTGTGCTTGCCCTTCTCAGTCTTGCCCACAAAGATCGGCTCACCCGACATTGCAGCAATCGGGAAGGATTGCCCGTCTCTGGACTTAGTTAGGGACATCAGTCTACCCGATGTCTCGCCTGTGATTTTATCCTGCGCCGCGCTGAAACTAATCTCATAATCAGCAGCCGCATAGTTGGCGGACGATCCACGAGCACCCTTTGAGGCATCCTTACCGGCATGAGCAACGACAGCAATTGACATCCTCATGTACTGGCAAATGTCAGACAGTCTCGACATCATTGTCTGCCACTGTCCCGGATTGTATTCGTCTTCGATCAACCCGGAAGCTGCCACCGTATCAATGCAGGCAAAGACCAGCGGCACCCCAAAATCGCGCCTAAACCTATCGTCAAGCCGTACCAGCGAATTTTCAAGCTCTTCATATGACGTAGCATGATTGAAGCGTACCGGGTTTGGCGGGACTGCTATGGGCCATTTCTTATGGTCCTGTCCGATATCGATAAGTGCTGCTGATAGACGTGGCTCGATAGTATTGAACCCTTCATAACCGAGATAAAGCGTGCCACCCGGTCTCTCGACTTTATGCCCTGCAAATTCTCGCCCCGTAGCAATGTCTACGCAAACTCTGATCCCGTTGAACGTCTTGTATGCACCGCTTGCGCCAGTAAAAAGCCCAACGCCCACTTCAGGAAGCAGCCCCTCGATTAGATCGTCCGCAAACGTCAGGCCAGCCGTGGGTGAATAGATACCGTCGTCGGCCCACAAATACTGGACATTATTGCCATCGAAAACCGGGGCCGTCTCTGCGCCCGCTAAAGCGGGTACTTCCCGCCTATCTTCGGCGTGATAATCATTCTCAGGTAAAATCTCGTCAGCCGGATAGCGTTCGGCTTTGCCCCTGCTTCGCGTGTACTTGAATTCGGTACCCATGTCAGGCTGCTTCGAGGGCAGAAATCCACGTCTCAAGTTTAGACCGGCGAACAGCAAGCTTTCCGCCAAGCTTAAATACCGGGCCAAGATGTCCGGCAGTGAAAGCCGAGTATACCTGAGTTGCAGACATGCCGATTTCATTGCCAATATTAGCCGCACCTGTGATTAGGCCGATGTTGTTACCAGTTACGGTGTCCTTTGCGGTCTCCTTCATTTGTATTCTCCTTTTTAAAAGTTTCAGAAATCTTCGACGCCCCCAATGTAATACCCGCCAAATAGCGAACCAATCACTCCCATCAAATTTTCTCGAGTTTTTTCGCAAGTGCGCTGGAAGGCAGACGCACGAAAGCGCTCCTTGGGGGGCCAAATGTAGACGGAATGCACCGCCTTTCCTTTGCTGTTGGGGTTGTGCCGCTTCAAGCCGCGAGCGCCGGGCGGGCGGGCACGCGCTTGGACGCGATCCACGCATCCAAGTCTTCCGTTGAATAAATGACGCTGGAGCCGAGCTTTGCGAAAGCCGGGCCGCCGCCATAGCATCGGAGTTTGTCTAGAAGGGACTTGGAAATGCCAAGGTAAGCGGCAGCTTGTGGTGCTCTAAGGTTTCTCATTTTTTTGTTCTCCATGTTTGTGTTTGCATGGAGAAAGATGGCTTTTCATTTGTCCCAAGAACATAGAGTCATTGTTGGGACAGTTTGTCGGCGGCTGCCTTTATCGCTCTGGCGGCTTTCCGTTTGTATCGTCTCAGACGCATGAAGTCAGGTGGTTGAGACTCGCGAGATAGGGCATTCTGAGCCGTCTTGACGGCAATAGCGCCGCCAGATTCTTTATTAATTGTCCGCGCCGCCGCTGCTTGGGATTTCCCTTGGCGCATCTCAGCCTTCATCCGAGACTGCAAAATATGGTTACCCATGCCGACTGGCCGACCGCCGAGTCCACTTGGCCCAGTTCGATCAACAGGCGTCTCAATTTTGAATGCTGGCACGTATTTCAGTGCCAGTTCTAGGGCCAATTGCCGCCAACCCTCGGCCGTGGGCTCCAGCCCGTTGTGATCTTGCAAGAGTGCGTTTAGACGCTCTGCCATCTCGGCGGCTAGTTCGTCCTCGGTCGTATGTTCGGTGACTTCAATCGGCGGGCGACTCAGGGGCTGCCTCCATGCGTCGGAACCCTGTTCTTCTTCGACCGCCATCATTTGCCTCCAATCGCTGCGGAAATCTGCCCAGCGATGGCATCCGCAGCCCGGCGCGATGAATCAACATCGACGTGCGCATAGCGTTGTGTGGTCTTTGCATCGCTGTGACCAAGTAGCTTGCCGATGACGGGCAGCCCCAGCCCCGACCACGCACCAACACTAGCAAAGCTGTGGCGCAGGTCATGGAGTCGCAAGCCGTCCAATTTGGCCTGCTTTGTTATAGTGGCCCAGGGTCTTTTAATATCAGCGCGCGGCTTTTCACCATCCAGCCCAGCGCTTTCTCCAGCGATAGCGTATGCCCCGATCCGCGGCAGCGACTTCAAAACATCTACCGCTGGGGCTGACAAGACGACAGTTTTTCGACCGGTTTTGGAGTCGGGCAAAAACAGGAATCCTCGGTCAAGGTCAACTTCGTCCCACTTCAAGTTCAGGACTTCGCGCAGCCGCATGCCGGTCAGCATCAGGAGTCGAATCGCTCCAGTGACAGATGGGTGAACTTTTACCCGCTGCCCCTTTGGCGCATGCTTCGCGTTACCAGCTTTGACTTCAAATCCAAGCGTCTCCGCCTCAATCATGGCGTCGCCCAAGCGCTGCATTTCGTCCGTGGTGAGGAACCTCTCCCGGCCAGTCTCTTTGTTCAGATCAATGCCCTTGGCGGGGTTAACGCCATCGGGCACGAAACCGTTCTTTGCACCCCACACAAACGCCGCAGCAAGTAGTTTCATCGAACGATTGGCCGATATCCGCGCTTCCTTGGACATTGATGCGTGAGCCCGCTGAACGTCAACCCGTGTCAGTGCCACAGCCTTGGTCGACCCGATTCGGGGTTCGATATGTTTCCGCAACATCGTCCTGTAGAATTCGGCTGACGACGCTTTTTTATTCGCCGCCACGAAACCTTCGACGTAGTTTGACACTAGCGCCTTCACTGTGACACTCGCGCGCTCGTCGCTACGATCCTTGGCAAGGTCCTTCCCAAGACCGGCATGCGCAATTACCTTTCGGGCGGCCTCACGTGCTTCGTTTGCCTTGAGGATGCCGACACGGCCCAGCTTCATGCGTTTTTTAGCGCCACCAGCTACAGGCCGGAATTCTGCAAACCACGTCCCTGTGCCTGTGGTCGTGCGGTAAAGGCCAAAGCCGGTTAAATCCTCATCGAAGTAAAATTTAGTCTTGTTGGGCGGATCGGATTCCGTAATTTCCTTTACTTTGTCGGCGGTCAGCTTCACGGTGCCCTCCAAATTTATAGCCAGACTGTAGCCAGCGTTTAGGATGGCAGCGCATATTAGTCAAGAGGGCATAGGTTAGATAGCCTTGCATTGCAGCTGATTTAGGTGTTCACGTGCAACGATATGAATGGCTATAAAAGCGGTATATTAAGACTGGGGGTCAAGGGGTCGTGGGTTCGAATCCCGCCGCTCCGACCATTTTTCTCCTTGAAGTCCCTGTCATATCAAACCGCCGCAGATCGCGGCGGTTGGGCCTCAATGCACCGAGACGTCGGTCTCCGGCTCGTCCAGGAACGAATGGATGCCGTCGCGCTCGACGGTGGCGAGAAATTCCTCGAAGGCTTCCTTGTCCGTTGCGAAGGGCTCTTCCCAGACGGTCAGCCCCTCCTCCTGGTCGATCACCTCCAGCGTCCAGCCATCGGTGCTGCCTTCCTTGCGGAAGATATCGACGAGCACCGTGACACCGTCTTCGGTGAATTCGCCGGCGAAATCGGAATGTTCGAGTTTCTGCTTCTTCGTCATGGTCGTCAGGCCTGTTTCGTGTTGGTGACAGTGTTGGTGACGGTGGCGGTGAGCCGACCCCTGGAGCGTTCGCGGATGGCGCTGCCCTCGAGCCGTTTTGCTGCTTCCTTGAGTTCGAGCGGCGTGAACAGCGTGCGGTATTCCGGCCGCATCATCGCAGCCTCCATCGACAGTTCCGTCTTCTTCGCCTCGACCAGGCGCTCCAGGCCGGTCGTGCCGGGCTTGAACACCAGTTCCTTCGCCGCCTCGACGCCGCCCTTGAGGATGACGAGACGGCGAAACAGCACCGGGCGGAAGCCGAAGCGCGCGCAGTGGTCGTAGAGGGCGAGCATCTCGCCGTGAAATTTCGCCGCAAGGGTCTTGATCATGTCGCGCGTTTCTTCATCGGGCTTTTCTTCGTTCGGGCGACGGACAGATGGGGATGCCGGGCACCTGCGCCAAGGCCCCAAGACAGCCCGTCACGCCTGAACCGGGATTTCCGCTTCGGCGGCAGCAGCCAGAAACGCTTTTCGCGCATCCTCCGCCGGCCTCTTGCCCTCGACCACCTGCGCGCAGATATCGAGCGCGCGGTCCAGAGCCGGCGCGTCTTCCAGCGGCCAGTCCTCGATCATCGCCCAGGATGCCTCGGTGGTGTTGGAGATCGTCACGTATTTGCCCGGTCCCTCCAGAGCAAGCGTCACGCTTTTCGTCCAGGGCTGTTCCATGTGTTTTTGCCTTGCGCAGAATTCGATCCGGGTTGTTACCATGAACAGGGATAGCGGCACGACAGGAAAGCGGAATAAACCGGCGGAACCTGTTGCCGCGTCAGCGCACCTGATCGAGCAGGCGCTTGCATTCCAGCAGGTCGTAGAGCGCCTCCTGCAGCAGCGCCCGGTCCTCCTTGCCGACGGAGGTCTTGCCGACCGAAATTTCCGGCGCATCGTCATTGCCGCCGACGAACGAGAAGAACCGGCGGCTGGCCGGTGCCTTGGCGCGGCCGACGATCTGGTCTTCATCGGGATTGCCGAGCTTGGGCTGGGCCGGCTCCTCGATATTGGCGGCAGCCAGCGCCTCGACGGTCGCCAGATCGCCGCTGGCAATGGCCGCGACGAACTTGTTGCCGTTCATTTTCAAAAGTTTCTGCACGCCCTTGATCGTATAGCCGTGATCATAGAGCAGATGGCGGATGCCCTTGAGCAGATCGACGTCTTCCGGCCGGTAATAGCGGCGGCCGCCGCCGCGCTTCATCGGCTTGATCTGCAGAAACCGCGTCTCCCAGAAACGCAGGACATGCTGCGGCAGGTCGAGATCGTCGGCGACTTCACTGATGGTGCGAAACGCATCCGGGCTCTTGTCCATATCTTCCCCATTTCGCGTCGAACACGTCCGGCTCGATACCGCGCGGCTATCACCGCATACCAACACCGCCGTCCATACGGATGATTACACGAATCATGCGCATTTCAACGGCTTATGCAGGTGTTTTCAACCGCTTTAATGATGGATGGTCGCGTCAGGTGGCCGGAGACTGCGGTTTCAGCTTGGCCTTGCGCGACAGATGCGCCTTGAGAACACGCTGCTTCAGCACGTTGGAGGCCTTGAATGTCATGACGCGGCGTGGAGAAATCGGCACTTCCTCGCCCGTTTTCGGGTTGCGGCCGATGCGCTCGTTCTTGTCGCGCACCTGGAATGTCGCGAAGGAGGAGAGCTTGACGCTCTCGCCACGCACGATGGCGTTGCAAATTTCATCGATCACCGTTTCGACCAGCTCGGCCGATTCCGTTCGCGAAAGACCGACCTTGCGAAAAACCGATTCGGCCAGGTCTGCTCGTGTCACCGTTTTTCCGCTCATCTTCCCCCACCGATTTTCTTGCAGTATCGATTAGCCCGGAAAGAGTATTGCCCTTGTCCATTCCGGTCAAGCGTCTGCACCATATCACATTTTTTTACCAACGCAGCAGCACCGAACCCCAGGTGAAGCCGCCGCCCATGGCCTCGAGCAGGACGAGATCGCCCTTCTTGATCCGGCCGTCGGATGCAGCGACGCTCAGCGCCAGCGGAATGGAGGCAGCGGACGTGTTGCCGTGAAGGTCGACAGTCACCACAACCTTTTCGAGCGGGATGCCGAGCTTCTTGGCCGAACCGTCGATGATGCGGCGGTTGGCCTGATGCGGCACCAGCCAGTCGAGATCCTCGGCGGTGGTGCCGGTGGCCTCGAACGCGGCTTCGATGACGTCGGTGATCATGCCCACCGCATGCTTGAAGACCTCGCGGCCCTCCATGCGCAGATGGCCGACCGTGCCGGTGGTCGATGGGCCGCCATCGACATAGAGCTTTTCCTTGTGGGCGCCGTCCGAGCGCAGCTGCGCGGTCAGGATGCCGCGATCGGCGGTGGTGCCGTTGCCTTCCTGGCCTTCCAGAACGATGGCGCCGGCGCCGTCGCCGAACAGCACGCAGGTGGTGCGGTCGTTCCAGTCGAGAATGCGCGAAAAGGTCTCGGCGCCGATGACCAGCACGCGCCGGGCAAGGCCGCCGCGGATATAGGCGTCGGCCGTGGCGACCGCGTAGACGAAGCCCGAACAGACCGCCTGCATGTCGAAGGCGGCGCCATGGTGCATGCCGAGGCGGTTCTGGATGTTGACGGCCGTTGCCGGAAAGGTGTTGTCCGGCGTCGATGTCGCCACAATGATGACGTCGATATCGGCGGGCGCAAGGCCGGCGTTTTCAAGCGCCGCGCGGGCCGCTGCCTCGCCGAGCGAAGCGGTGGTTTCCCCCTCGCCGGCAATGTAACGCTGGCGAATGCCGGTGCGCTGCACGATCCATTCGTCGGTCGTATCGACCTTCTCTTCCATTTCGCGATTGGTCATCACCCGTTTCGGGAGCGATGCCCCGAAACCGCGAACCACAGAACGGATCATACTCTTCAAACCTCGTCAGCCATGCCGCTCGCCGCACCTTCGGAAGGGCGCGAGGCATGATATTTTTGCAAATCGTTTTCGATCTTGGCCTTCAGCCCGTTGCGGACCATGTCGTAGCCGACGTCGATCGCGGCTGCGAAACCCTCCGCGTCGGTTCCTCCATGGCTCTTGATCACGACACCATTAAGGCCGAGGAAGACGCCGCCGTTGACCTTTCGCGGATCCATCTTCTCGCGCAGCCGGTCGAAGGCGCCCTTGGCCAGGATATAACCGATCTTGGCCAGCAGCGTGCGCGACATCGCCGCGCGCAGATATTCGGCGATCTGGCGGGCCGTTCCTTCGGCCGCCTTGAGCGCAATATTGCCGGAAAAGCCTTCCGTCACCACGACATCGACGGTTCCCCGGCCGATATCGTCGCCTTCGACGAAGCCGAAGTAATCGATGCTGTCGAGACCGGCTTCGCGCAACAGCCGGCCGGCTTCCTTGACCTGTTCCTGGCCCTTGATCTCCTCGACGCCGACATTGAGCAGGCCGAGCGTCGGACGCTCGACCTCGAACAGGGCACGCGCCATGGCGCCGCCCATCAGCGCGAAATCCATCAGCTGCTGCGCATCGGCGCCGATCGTCGCGCCGACATCGAGCACGATGCTCTCGCCCTTCAGCGTCGGCCAGATCGCCGCGATCGCCGGGCGCTGGATGCCCTGCATCATGCGCAGGCAAAACACCGACATCGCCATCAGCGCGCCGGTATTGCCGGCGGAGACGACGACGTCAGCCTCGCCCTTGTTGATGGCCTCGATCGCCTGCCACATGCTGGCCTTGCCGCGGCCGCGCCGCAGCGCCTGGCTGGGCTTCTCGTCCATGGCAATCGCCAGTTCGGAGGCATGGAAAGTGCTGTTCGCCTTCAGCTTGGGATACTTGTCCAGGAGGGGGACGCATTGGTCTTCAAGCCCATAAAGTGCGAAACGGATATCGGGATGCCGTTCGAGCGCCTTGGCGGCACCCGGGATGACGACTTGCGGACCGAAGTCGCCGCCCATCACATCAAGAGAAATTCTGACCACGCGTGCCTTATCCTTTATTCCTGCCACACTGCATGTTTCGTCCCGGCGCAATCAGTCTGAGCGATGGAGACACACGTGTTTTCATGACGTTTGAGACGCAACAGTCCCGCTTGCGGGACAAACGGCCCAACGGGCTGGATTTCGGCCAAAATACCGTTTTTCGCTGACGTGACAACCGAATTGTGCCCCACGGCTTTTCGGACTCAGTCCTTTTTCCAATCCTTGAGCACTGCGAAGGGGTTTGGACGGATATCGTCCTTGTCGCTGCTTTCGATCCGCTCGCCAAAGCTCGCGCCCTGCTTGCGCGGATAGGGGTCGATTGCCAGCGCCGCGTGTTCCGTGACCGCAAGACCGACATCAATGGTGTCGCCGGTGAAGGTATCGGGAAGGTCCGGGCCTTCCGGATCGAGAATCATTTCGCCGCTGTCATTGGCCGCGATCCGCGCCAGCCGCGAGCCCTCCGGCACGAAGATCGCCTCGACCGGCTCGTCGATCTCCGATTCCACCGGCTCCAGCGTCACGACGCAGGCCTGGACGATCTTTGCCTGAACGCGGCCCTTGATCTTGACGCCGTCCCGCTTCCAGCGGGCGATCTGCAGCTCGGCCTTGAGCGACTGTACCTCCAGGACGCTCCAGAGATCGCGCAGCGCCGTGCGCTCCGCCTCATTCGCCTCGAGACGAACCGTCACGGCATTGGCGGAAATATTGCCGACCTTGACCGGATAGGAGAACGCGGGCTTTTCGTCGTGGTTCATTGTCAGGTCCTTTCGGGCGGCGCCGCCGCCCAGGATAGTGCTTCAAGCCGTCATCGCGGCTCTGGTGCCGCATCTTGCAAGACGGCTTCAGGCCGCCGCGTGCGGCAGATCGATCTGGCCGGTTTCTACGACATCCTCGCCTTGCAGCGCAAGCTGCGCTTCTGCGGCCAGCAGATAGTCGGCAAGGCCGTGCATGGAAAGCGACAAATCCTCGGTTTGCGGATGGAAATTCCGCTTCAGCGCCGCCGCCAATGCGTCGCGGTCCTTGCTTTCGAGAGCTGCGGCATAGCTTTCGAGGCGGCCGTAGAACATCGCGGCCAGCTTCTTCATCCGCTTCGGCACGCCGACATCGCCGACGCCGAGTTCGCGGATCGAATGATCGACATCCTCGAAAAAGGCATCGATGATCTCCTGGGCGATCTCCTGGCCGGCGCGCTGCGCGCTGCGGGTACGGCGGAAATAGAGGATCAGCGACGCCGACAGCATCTCGAAACGGCCCATCACGGTATCGGGAACGCCAAGGTCGGTATAGAGGTACGGGCGGCGGGCAGCGGCGGTCAGAAGGTCATATTGGCGCGCAATGATGGCCGCATTGCTATTTTTTTTGCCGAACAGTCCGAATATCATCATAAAGCCCAAGTTTGACCGCTTCAAAATACGCGAGCCCGCGCATCCTGTTGTTGCATGATCGCCGAAGCTGGTTTACCGAAGCAGGCACGAAATGCAATGGCGCATCTGCCAGCGTTACCTTGAGGGGGATGTCGTTGACGAAACGGTATTTCAAGTCAGACATGAAATTTCTGAGCAACGTCGCTTTTACATTGGCCATTTGCGCAACGACCCTGTCCGGCTGCAAAACCGCGGATATGCTGAACACCAGCGAAACCCTCAATCAGGGCTACGTCGTCGATCAGGAAACGCTGGCGCTGGCGCCGGTCGGTTCCAGCCGCGAGCAGGTGCTTCTGTCGCTCGGCACGCCGTCGACCACGGCAACCTTCGACAACGAGGTGTTCTACTACATTTCGCAGAAGCGCCAGCGTCCCGTCGCCTTCATGAAGCCGAAGCTGGTCGACCAGAGCATCCTCGCTGTCTATTTCGACAAGGACGGCGTCGTCTCGCAGCTGGCGCATTACACGCTGCAGGATGGCAAGGTCTTCGACATGATTTCCCGCACGACACCGACCGGCGGCAAGGAAATGACCTTCCTCGGCCAGCTGCTATCCGGCAACGGCATCGGCAAGAGCATGGCAAAGTCGGTGCTGGGCAACAGCAACAACTGATAGGCCTGCGGCCGCAACGCCCGATCTCGCATAAAAGGCCCGGCTGACACCATGTCAGCCGGGCCTTTCTTTTGACCGGTCTTCTCCAAGTCTGCGGCATCGCAAGGGATGCCGCAGACAGCTCGTCAGGCCAGAACCGCCAGAAGCAGCAGGGCGACGATGTTGGTGATCTTGATCGCCGGGTTGACGGCAGGACCTGCCGTATCCTTGTAGGGATCGCCGACCGTGTCGCCGGTGACGGAGGCCTTGTGCGCGTCCGACCCCTTCACATGGCGAACGCCGTCCTTGTCGACGAAGCCGTCCTCGAAGCTCTTCTTGGCATTGTCCCAGGCACCACCGCCAGAGGTCATCGAGATGGCGACGAAGATGCCGTTGACGATGACGCCGAGAAGCGAGGCGCCGAGTGCTGCAAAGGCCGACGCCTTGGAGCCGGAGATCAGAAGCACGCCGAAATAGACGACGATCGGCGCCAGCACCGGCAGCAGCGACGGCACGATCATTTCGCGGATCGCCGCCTTGGTCAGCATGTCGACGGCGCGGCCGTAATCCGGACGGTCCGTACCGGCCATGATGCCCGGCTTTTCGCGGAACTGGCGGCGGACTTCCTCCACCACGGCCCCTGCCGCGCGGCCGACGGCCGTCATGGCAATACCGCCGAACAGATAGGGGATGAGACCGCCGAAGATCAGGCCGGCGACGACATAGGGGTTGGACAGATCGAACGAGATCGTTCCGACATCGGCGAAGTACGGGTACTTGTCACCGTTGGCGACGAAGTATTTCAGGTCGTTCGAGTAGGCCGCAAACAGCACCAGCGCGCCGAGACCGGCCGAACCGATGGCATAGCCCTTGGTGACGGCCTTGGTGGTGTTGCCGACGGCGTCGAGCGCATCGGTCGACTTGCGGACTTCCGGGGGAAGACCGGCCATTTCGGCAATGCCGCCGGCATTGTCGGTCACCGGACCGAAGGCATCGAGCGCGACGATCATGCCGGCAATGCCGAGCATGGCGGTAACGGCGATGCCGGTGCCGAACAGGCCTGCCAGCTGGTAGGTCGAGATGATGCCGCCGACGATGACGATGGCCGGAAGCGCTGTCGATTCCAGCGACACGGCGAGCCCCTGGATGACGTTGGTGCCGTGGCCGCTGACGGAGGCCTGGGCGATCGAGTTCACCGGCCGTTTGTTGGTGCCGGTATAATATTCGGTGATCACCACGATCAGCGCGGTGACCACGAGGCCGAGGATACCGCAGATGAACAGGTTGGTGCCGGTAATGTCCTTGCCCTCGACCACGCCGATCGAGCCCCAGCCGATGGTCAGCGAGGTGGCAGCTCCCAGCCCGATGATCGACAGCAGGCCGGTGACGATCAGCCCCTTGTAGAGCGCGCCCATGATCGAGCCATTGGAGCCGAGCTTGACGAAGAAGGCACCGATGATCGAGGTGATGATGCAGGCGCCGCAGATGGCCAGCGGATAGGACATGACGACGGCAAGGTTGGCGCCGCCGGCAAAGAAGATGGCGGCCAGAACCATGGTGGCGACGATCGACACCGCGTAGGTCTCGAACAGGTCGGCCGCCATGCCGGCGCAGTCGCCGACATTGTCGCCGACATTGTCGGCAATGGTGGCCGGGTTGCGCGGATCGTCTTCCGGAATGCCCGCTTCCACCTTGCCGACGAGATCGCCGCCGACATCCGCACCCTTGGTGAAGATGCCGCCGCCGAGACGGGCGAAGATCGAGATGAGCGAAGCGCCGAAGCCGAGCGACACCAGCGCGTCGATCACTTCACGCGAACCTTCGGCCAGGCCGAGGCCGGCCGTCAGCACGAGGTAGTAGATCGTGACGCCCAGAAGCGCCAGACCGGCGACGAGCATGCCGGTGATCGCACCGGACTTGAAGGCGATATCGAGGCCGGCGGCAAGGCTGACGGAAGACGCCTGCGCCGTGCGCACGTTGGCCCGCACCGAAACGTGCATGCCAATGAAACCGGCAGCTCCCGACAGAACGGCACCGATCAGGAAGCCGATGGCGGCTGTCACGGAGAGAAGAACCCAGGCACCGACGAAGACGACGGCACCGACGATGGCAATGGTCATATATTGACGTGTGAGATAGGCCTGCGCCCCCTCGCGTATGAAGCCTGCAATCTCTTGCATGCGGGCATTGCCCTGATCGGCAGACAGCACCGATCTGGTCGCCCAGATGGCATAGACCACCGAAAGCAACCCACATGCGATAACGCCCAGAAGTATGGTCATTTCGCTCATTCCTCCATTTAAGCCTGCGGGCTCACTCCGTTCCACAGACCCCCAAAAACGCAGCGAACCGCTCCTCCTCTTCAGGTAACGGCCACGTACAGGGTGGCAGAGTGCGGGGACGAATCGGTATCGTCAAGCCGCCACAATCGGAAAAACCCACGTTTTTCGGTATGTTGGCGGTGGCTTACCGGTCTGGACGACCACTTTTGGAGATAAACTTCAGACGGTCCGCCGTTTTTCGGCAAGAAACAGCAAAAACAGCAGAACAAGGCAGAAAACCGTCACCGGCCAGACGACAGCATTCAGCATATCCCAGCCATAGGCCGTCAGGACCTTGCCGGAACCGAAGGACGCCAACGCGACCGTG
Organism: Pararhizobium polonicum; assembly: GCF_001687365.1. GTDB lineage: Bacteria > Pseudomonadota > Alphaproteobacteria > Rhizobiales > Rhizobiaceae > Pararhizobium > Pararhizobium polonicum. Next base: position 369,677 of record NZ_LGLV01000005.1, on the reverse strand, counting down.
GTGAACAGGATGATGTCGTGGAAGCCCTGCACCTTGTCGGCTTCCTGCGGCCTGTAGCTGGAGGCGACGATGGCCGTGGAGCCGATGAAACCGAAATTCCAACCCATGCCCAGAAGGATCAGCGCGCCCCAGAAATTCCACAGCGCAATGCCCGCATGGGCGACGATGGCGCAGAGCATGAGAATGACCAGACCGCAGGCCACGACCTTTTCAGCACCATAGCGGCTGACCAGCATGCCGGTAAAAAAGCTCGGCGCGAACATTGCCAGCACGTGCCACTGGATGCCCAGCGTCGCCAGATCCTGCGAGAAGCCGCAGCCGACGACCATGGCGATCGGCGCGCCCGTCATCATGAAGGTCATCAGCGCATAGGTGGAGATACCGCAGACCATGCCGGTGATGAAACGCTGGGTCAGCACGATCTCGCGCAGCGGCCGAACAGGCCCCATTGGCGCCGCCCCTGCGACCGGGCGCAGATCCGGCAGCCGCAGGAATGCCAGGATGACGATGGCGGCCAGGCAGGTCGGAACGAGCGCGATGAAAGCGCCGGCAAAAAACACCGGCGCCAGCATGTCCCGGGTGAGGATGACCAGTTGCGGCCCGAGCACGGCGGAAATGATGCCACCGGCCAGGATCCAGGAAATCGCCCGCGGCTTGTAGAATGCGGGGGAAACATCGGCCGCGGCAAACCGCAGCTTTTGCGTAAAGCCGCCGGCCATGCCGCAAATGCACAGGCTCAGCGCAAGCAGCCAGAAATCGCTGTGAAACAGGGCATAGGCGGCAAGCGCGCCACCACAGGCGCCCAGCAGCGCACCGACCATGAAGGCCGCATTGCGGCCGAGCAAGCGGGACATGGCCGTGACGAAAACAGCGCCGAGCGCCACACCGACGTTGAAGCCGGTCAAAGGGGCCGTTGCCAGCGACTTGTCGTCGCCGAGCAGCTGATAGCCGGCAACGCCGCCGACGGAAAAGACGATCGGGCCGAGTGTTCCGAGGATGGCCTGAGCCGCGGTCAGCAGATAGACGTTGCGGCGGGCACCGTGCAGTTCATGATCCATGCCCCGCACCTCGCCTGCCTGCCCCGCCATCGCGTGACCTTACTTCTTGACGTCGGTTCTGATCGTGCGGGCGATCCGGTCGAGCACGGCATTGACGAGCTTGGGCTCGTCGTCTTCGAAGAAGGCCTTGGCGATCTCGACATATTCGGTAACGATGACGGCAACGGGCACGTCCCGGCGCTCGCGCAGTTCGAACGTGCCGGCGCGCAGGATGGCGCGGACCGTCGAATCGAGGCGCGACAATGCCCAGTCGTCCTGAAGGGCGGTGCCGATCAGCGGATCGAGCAAGCGCTGGTCGCGCACGACACCGGCAACGATCGAGCGGAACCACGAGGCATCCGCCTTCAGGTAGGTATCGCCGTCGATTTCCTGGCCAAGCCGGTGGGTTTCGTATTCGGCGACGATTTCCAGCACGCCGGTACCGCCGACATCCATCTGGTAAAGCGCCTGAACGGCGGCGAGACGGGCAGCCCCACGCTGGTTTGCCTGCTTGATCGGCTGGTCGGCCGGCGGATTGGTCGGAATGTCGCTCACTGTTCGCCGCCCAGCTTGATCTTCAGGTCAATCATGGTGAGCGCGGCGCGGGCGGCAAAACCACCCTTGTCGCCTTCGGACTTCTTCGCACGGGCCCAGGCCTGCGCGTCGTTCTCGACCGTCAGGATGCCGTTGCCGATGGCAAGGCTTTCGCTGACGGTGAGGTCCATGATCGCACGCGAGGATTCGTTGGCGACGATATCGAAGTGATAGGTCTCGCCACGGATGACCATGCCGAGCGCGACGAAACCGTCATATTCGGTGCCGCCATTGTCGATGCCGTCGAGCGCCATGGCGATCGCGGCCGGAATTTCCAGCGCGCCGGGGACGGTGACGACGTCATAGGTCGCTCCGGCATCCTTGAGCGCCGATGTCGCGCCGTCGAGCAAAGCGTCGGCCATGTCGTCATAGAAGCGCGCTTCCACAATCAGAATATGTGGTTTGGATGTTTCGGCCATTTTTCACCCGTTTGAAATTTGGGGCCGGACATCTCCGGCGCAGGCGGCGGTCAAACCATGCCAACGCCCGGTTGGCAAGCATTTTTCGCTTCCAAGCCCGATTTGGCGGAACGTTTGACGGCGATTGCATTCGGAAATGCTGAAATTGGCCACGTCTTTCCAATCGCACGGCGTCTCTGTACACATTCAGTTTGCATGGACAAACGGATGACAGAGATGAAGAAACCCATCGTCAACCCCGCCGATCTGCACCTGGATCATGGCCAGGAGGGAACATTTTTCGAATCCAGGGATGCCTCTTTCGGCGCGCAGCTGGGCCTCAAGGACCTCGGCGTCGGCTATAGCGAGGTGCCGCCGGGCAAAGCCAGCTGCCCGTTCCACAATCACCATATCGAGGAAGAGCTGTTCGTCATCCTCAGCGGGCAAGGCGAATACCGCTTCGGCGCCAATCGCTATGCCGTGCGCCCCGGCGACATACTCGGCGCTCCTGCCGGCGGACCGGAGACCGCCCACCATCTGATCAACACCGGTACCGTTCCCCTCACCTACCTGTCGATTTCGGCCAATGCGAAAGCCGAAATCGTCGAATATCCGGATTCCGGCAAGTTCCTGGCAAAATCGCGCGCAGCGCCGGGCGGCAAGCCGGTGTTCCGGTTCGTCGGACGACGCGACAGCGAAGTCGATTATTGGGACGGAGAGCCGGGAATCTGATCGAATGACGGAATCGCATTGTCAAACGGACTGAACGCCTCCCATGCACACTGTTCCCACCATCGAGACCGAACGCCTGATCCTTCGCCCCTACCGCCGCGACGATTTCGGCCCCTATAGCGCGCTGTTTGCCGATGCCGAGGTGACGCGCTTCATCGGCGGCGTGCCGTTTTCACGCGAGCAGGCCTGGACGCGCTTCCTGCGGCAGGTCGGCATGTGGCACTATTTCGGCTTCGGCTTCCTCGCTGTGCTGGACCGCGAGACCGGCCAGTTCATCGGTGAAGCCGGCTTTCACGATCTGCACCGCGTCATCACCCCGTCGCTCGAAGGCACGATGGAAACCGGCTGGGCGCTTTCGCCCCGCTCGCATGGCCACGGCCTTGCAACGGAGGCCGTCGGTGCGGTGCTGCGCTGGGGCGACCAGCAGTTTCCGTCGCTGAAGAAGACCTGCATCATCGACACCGCCAACCTCGCCTCGCTCCGGGTCGCCTCCAAGCTCAATTTCAAGGAAACGCGGCGGACAGTCTATCACGGCGCGCAGGTGATTTTGCTGGAGCGGTAGGGACCGGAATTTCACCACCCCAGCCTAAATTTTGATGAACAATTTGTAATTTGGTTTCAGTGACTTGTGACTTTTTCCCGCCCATTTTCGGGGCTACCTCGAAAATGTCGGCACGATGCAAGGCCGATCATCGCAACCCAAGGCCTTCCGTGGCGCGCACCGTGTCACGGAGACCCGTCCTGCGGCCGCCGAACACTCGGTTCGCAGGCATCCTATGGAGCCAAAACCATGAACCGCATCGCAAAGCTCTCCACAATCGTCGCACTCACCGCCTTCCCGCTCGCCGGCGCATCCTACGCCGCGGGCACGCAGGAGAACTGGCCGCAGCAGATCGACCAGACCGTCGCCACCTACAAGGGCAACAATTTCAACATCGTCCATTCCAATACGCTGGATGCCGGCGAATGGGTTGGCAACACGTCGGCAAGCGAGCAGGCAAGCTTCCAGAAAGCCCTTGCATCCAACCGGACACTGACGAAGGAGCTGAAGGCTCACAGCGTCTCGATTGCCAACGTGATCGGCGCGAGCCAGGCCGCTGACGGCGGGCTGACATTCTACGTCCGCTGAACCACCACTTGAAAGCCGGCCTCTCCCCACACGCCGGGGAGAGGTCCTACACCTCCGCCTTCGGCGCCGGAAACTCCGCCAGTCTCGCCGCATAGCGCGCCATCGTATCGACTTCGAAATTGACGAAATCGCCCGCCTTGCGCTGCCCCCAGGTCGTCACCTCCAGCGAATGGCGGATCAGCAGCACGTCGAAATCAGCGCCATCAACCGCGTTCACCGTCAGCGAGGTGCCGTCGAGCGCCACGGAGCCCTTCGGCGCCACGAATTTCGCCAGATGCTCCGGCGCACGCAGGCGAAAACGGGTCGCCTCGCCTTCCGTCTCCACCGAGAGGATTTCCGCCCTGCCGTCGACATGGCCGGAGACCAGATGGCCGCCGAGTTCGTCGCCGATCTTCAGCGAGCGTTCCAGATTGATTTTCCGGCCCGCTGTCCAGGCCGCAATCGTCGTCAGCCTGAGTGCCTCCTCCCAGGCCTCGACCTCGAACCAGCGGCCGTTGGCGCCCTCGTCCGGCAGGGTCGTCACCGTCAGGCAGACGCCGGAACAGGCGATCGAGGCGCCGATATCGATGCCCTTGGGATCATAGGCGGTGGCGATGCGCAGCTTGATGCCCTCGTCGAGGGCAGTGATGGTTTCGACGGTGCCGATATCGGTGATAATGCCGGTGAACATCAGGGGGTTCTTTCGTATTCGTAGGTGTCGAGAAGGTCGTCGCCAAACGTGTCCGTCCGCCTGTGGACGAAGCCGACCGGGATCAGGTTGCGTTCAAGTGGGGATGGCACCCCCTCTTCGCCAAGGGCTGCCGGGCCGGTAAACAGCAGAATCCGGTCGACAAACCCGTCATTGAGGAATCGCTGCGCCGTGCGCGCGCCGCCTTCGACCAGAAGCGAGGACACGCCCCGCGTTGCCAGGGCCGCCAGAAGATCGCCGGGTGCCGCCGGATCGCAGACCACGACCTCGACGCCGGCCGCTTCCAGCGCTTGGCGCCGCTCGTCGAAAGAGACCGAACCGTCTTCCTCCCCGGTCACGACGAGAACCGGCACGGTTCGGGCCGTCTGCGCCAGTTTCGAGGACACCGGCAGATCGAGATCGCCGTCGATGACGATGCGCAGCGGCGAGCGGTTTTCCAGTCCGGGAATGCGGCAGGTCAGCTCCGGATCGTCGGCGATCGCCGTGCCGATGCCGACGAGGATGGCATCGGTCTCGGCCCGCAGCCGCTGGACGTAATCGCGGGCGGACGCGCCGGTAATGCGCACCTGCCCCTGCCCCTTGATGCCGATCATGCCATCGGCGGAAACGGCAAGCTTGAGAGTCACATAGGGCCGGTTGTTGCGCTTGCGCATGAGGTAGCCCTCAAGCTCCCGTTCGGCCTCTTGCGCCAGAACGCCGGTGACCACCTCGATACCGGCAGCGCGCAGCATCTCGAGCCCGCGCCCGGCCACCCGCTCGTCGGGATCGGTGATGGCAACGACGACCCGGGCGACACCGGCGGCGATCAGCGCATCGGCGCAGGGCGGCGTCTTGCCGTGGTGGGAGCAGGGTTCGAGCGTCACATAGGCGGTGGCGCCGCGCGCCAGCGTGCCGGCAACGGCCAGCGCGCCGGTCTCCGCATGCGGCCTGCCGCCGGGCGCGGTGACCGCGGCGCCGACGATCTTCGGCCCGGCGCCGTCATTGCGGACGATGACGCAGCCGACGGACGGGTTGGACGCCGTCGCACCGAGATTGCGATGCGCAAAGCGCAGCGCCTCCGCCATGAACCGCTCGTCTTCCGATCTGTCTACCATTTCAACGCCATTCCGTTCCCGATCCTCAAAACGTCAAACGCCGCCTTTCGGCGGCGTCAGCTTGAATGGCGATCAGGCGCCGGGATCGCGCGCGATCTTGGCACTGATCTCGGCGATCACCTTCTCGAAATCGTCCGCATGGGAGAAATCGCGATAGACCGAGGCGTAGCGGACGAAGGCGACATCGTCGAGGCCCTTGAGCGCTTCCAGCACCTGCAAGCCGATCTCCTCGGACGGGATTTCCGTCTCGCCGGAGCTTTCCAGCCGCCGGACGATGCCCGACACCGCCCGCTCGATCCTATCGCGATCGACCGGCCGCTTGCGCAGCGCAATCTCGAACGACCGCAACAGCTTGTCGCGGTCGAACGGCGCCTTGCGGCCGGTCTTCTTCAGGATCATCAGCTCCCGGAGCTGTACCCTCTCGAAGGTCGTGAAGCGGCCGCCGCAATCCGGGCAGATACGCCTTCGGCGAATGGCGGCGCCGTCCTCTGCAGGACGGCTATCCTTCACCTGGCTGTCTTCCGATCCGCAATAGGGGCAGCGCATCAAGGCTCCTTTATGAGACGTATGGGCTCAGAGGTAGGGGTACATCGGGAAACGATCGGTCAGCTTGACCACCTTTTCGCGAACGCCGGCTTCGACGGCAGCATTGCCCTCATCCGAATTGGCGACCTTGAGGCCGTCGAGGACTTCGACGATCAGGTTGCCGATCTCGCGGAATTCGGCTTCCTTGAAGCCGCGTGTCGTGCCGGCCGGGGTGCCGAGGCGGACACCGGAGGTGACGAACGGCTTTTCCGGGTCGAACGGGATACCGTTCTTGTTGCAGGTGATGTAGGCGCGGCCAAGGGCTGCCTCGGCGCGCTTGCCGGTGGCGTTCTTCTTGCGCAGGTCGACCAGCATCAGGTGGTTGTCGGTGCCGCCCGAGACGATGTCGAGGCCACCGGCCACCAGCGTTTCGGACAGAGCCTTGGCGTTCTTGACGATCTGGGCGGCGTAATCCTGGAATTCCGGCTTCAGCGCCTCGCCGAAGGCAACCGCCTTGGCGGCGATGACATGCATCAGCGGGCCGCCCTGCAGGCCGGGGAACACGGCCGAGTTGAACTTCTTCGCCAGATCCTCGTCATTCGTCAGGATCATGCCGCCGCGCGGGCCGCGCAGCGACTTGTGCGTGGTGGTGGTGGCAACATGGCAATGCGGGAACGGCGACGGATGCTGGTTGCCGGCAACGAGACCGGCGATGTGGGCCATGTCGACCATCAGCCAGGCGCCGACTTCATCGGCGATCTCGCGGAAACGCTTCCAGTCCCAGATGCGGGAATAGGCGGTGCCGCCGGCGATGATCAGCTTCGGCTTGTGCTTGCGGGCCGATTCGGCCACGGCATCCATGTCGAGCAGGTTGTCGCCTTCGCGCACGCCGTAGGAAACGACGTTGAACCACTTGCCGGACATGTTGACCGGCGAACCATGCGTCAGGTGACCGCCCGAATTGAGGTCGAGGCCCATGAAGGTATCGCCCGGCTGCAGCAGCGCCAGGAACACGGCCTGGTTCATCTGCGAACCCGAGTTCGGCTGGACGTTGGCGAAATTGACGCCGAACAACTTCTTGGCGCGTTCAATGGCGAGTTCCTCGGCGATATCGACGAACTGGCAGCCGCCGTAATAGCGCTTGCCCGGATAGCCTTCGGCATATTTGTTGGTCATGATCGAGCCCTGCGCTTCCAGAACGGCGCGCGAGACGATGTTTTCGGAAGCGATCAGCTCGATCTCGTGGCGCTGGCGGCCCAGTTCCTTTTCGATCGCGCCAAAAATATCCGGATCGCTGTCGGCGAGAGAACGGCTGAAGAATACGTCGGTGGCAGCGGAAGAAACGCTCATTCTCAAAGCTCCTTAAGAGGCGGTGGCACGGTGTTTACCGTCCTCGCATGGCAAGGGCAATACGGGCTGTGCGATTTGCGCCATTTCCCCCATCTGCCGCGCCGGGAATGCGACAGATGCCCGAATGAGAGGGCAGCCGGAATGCGACAAGGCCGCGCATCCGGGAGGATAGGCGGCCTTGCTGATACGATTGGGACAGGTCGGCTTATTGCGGCAGCATGTCCTGATCGACGGAACCGGCGGACTGCTCGATGCCGGTCGTGGTCTGCAACGCCAGCTCCTGCTGGCCGTCCATCTGATAGATGTCGTCGCGGAACTGCACGATACCGTCGGTCGCCGCCCAGGCGGTGATGTATTTGAAGTAGACGGGAACCTCGACAGCCAGCTTGATCGGCGAGTTCTGGCCGGCACGGATCGTCGCCTCGATCTGCTGGCGTGACCAGCCGGGCGTGTCGCGCAAGAGCCATGTGGCCAGATCGCGCACGTTCTGAACGCGCACGCAGCCCGACGATTCGAACCGCGCCAGCTTGTTGAACAGGCCCTGCTGCGGCGTGTCGTGCATGTATTCGTTGTTCGGGTTGTGGAAGTTGATCTTCGTGGACGCCATGGCATTGGTCTTGCCGGGGTCCTGGCGGAAGGTCAGGTTCGGCGCCTTGTCGGCATTCCAGTCGATCGTTTCGGGCGAAACCTCGTTGCCCTTGCCGTCGATGAGGCGGATCGAGTTCTTGCGCAGATATTCCGGATCCTTGCGCATCAGCGGAACGATGTCCTTTTCGACGATCGAGCGCGGGGATGTCCAGTACGGGTTGAGGATGACCTCGTAGATCTTCGAGTTGATGATGTGGGTCTGGCGGCTGATGCGGCCGACGACCGCCGTATGGCGCTGCGCCACGCGGCCGTTTTCGACGGCTTCGATATAGGCGGCCGGAATGTTCACCAGCACGTAGCGGCTGCCGAGATCGCCCGACATCGACTGCAGGCGCACCACATTGGTGTTCAGCTGCTCGAGACGGATATTCGCGGAAATGTTCATCGCCTTGACGGTATAGTCGCCCATGACGCCATCGGCCGGCAGGCCGTGGCGGGCCTGGAAGCGCTTGACGGCGCCATCGACATAGCTGTCGAAGGAATTGGAAATGCCGGCCGAACGCGGCAGGTCGCCGACGATCATCAGCCGCTGGCGCAGGGCCTGCACCGACGGATCGGACACGCCCATCTCCAGGCGGACGGACGAATTGACCTGCGGCCAGCCGCCGGCGGCGGCGATCTGCTGATACTGGGCAATGGCGTTCTGCGTGTTGGCCAGCGTGTTCATGCCGAAGATCGGCGTATTGGAAACGACGGCGGTGGCGCTGCGCGAAGCCTTGGCGTCGAACTGGTCGTCCCAGGCGCCGCGACGCGGCGCATTGATGATCTCGTCGAGCGCGTCCTGCGCAAAAGCGCGGCCGGCCCACACACCAGCGCCGAGAGCGGCGGCCGAGGCCAGAAAGCCACGACGGGAGAAAGCATCAATTCCGTTTTTCTTCGACATAGTCCCTACCATTCAATGCTGCGGCGCAAGACACTGCGCTACCACGAATACGGTTAACAAAGGCAAACTACACGTGCAGTCCCCTGCCCGCAGTTCACATTCGTGAGATCGTGAACGCTGTTTGCCATCCGTCGCATATCGGCAACAGGCACAGCGCAAAGCCCGCATTCTCGTACCTTCGTCGCTGTCATAGTAATATGGCCAATTCGTGTCGCGTGCCACCCGCTGCGGCTGCCGGAGCCGCGTCGTTTCGAGGGTTGCGGGCTTTCGGCCACACCCGGATGCGGGTGTTCCATCGTGTCCCAAGACAGCACCCCGGACATCGCCACAGCCGGGTAGCCGGTCCTGCCGTATCCCAAACGCGCGAACGGGTGCGCCTTAGCGCACCCGTCAGCAATCCATCGCAATCGCCAGTCCCTTGGCGACAGCTATCGCGCTTAGAGCTTGTACAGCATCGTGTCGTTCCAGAAGCGGTCGAGGCGCTGCAGGAGCTTGTTCATCTGGCCGAACTCGTCGGTGCCGATGCCGCCGACCTTCTGGATCGAGCCGATATGGCGTTCATAGAGCTTGGCGACCGTTTCGGCGATTTCCTGGCCGTCGTCGGTCAGGCTGATGCGGACCGAACGGCGGTCGATGCGCGAGCGCTGGTGGTTGATGAAGCCGAGATCAACCAGCTTTTTAACATTGTAGGATACGTTGGAGCCGAGATAGTAACCGCGCGAGCGCAGTTCACCGGCCGTCAGTTCCGAATTGCCGATGTTGAAGAGGAGAAGCGCCTGGACGGCGTTGACGTCGGAGCGGCCCGACCGGTCGAATTCGTCCTTGATGACATCGAGCAGACGACGGTGAAGACGTTCGACGAGGTGAAGGGATTCCATGTAGAGCGAACGGATCGCATCGTCGTGGGGATCTTTGACGGCAACGACCTGCGGTTTCATTTTGGTGTTCATCATGACTGCCTCACTGTTTTGTTTGGCGGTGTATGTATCTCTTCCCGCCTTGAGGTAGACACTATCGAATACGTATAAAATTCGACTTAAACTACAGCCTTAACAGCGCCTTACTATCCACACCCCTTGTGTCAGGGTAAATCAATTCTTGCAGCCCGCGCCTGCTTGGCCCGCTGGTGGAAGATCGCCGCCCGAAACAGCACGAAGGTGACGGCCACCGATCCATGCAGGATCAGCAGCAGCGGCTTCTCCCCGAAGATCTGCGGATAGACCGCGAACATGACCACTTCCGCGCCTGCCGCCACCACCCAGAGCACCGGCCCCCAGGAGACCAGCAGCCACAGCCCGAGTGCGGCGACCGGATAGACGACGGCCAGCGCCGTCGCCGCCACCCGCCACGGAACCGGCAACAGATCGAACCGCCCGCCGCCGCCAAACGAAAACCCGATCAGCATCGCCCAATAATTGAGCCCGAACCAGAAACACGAAACCGACACCAGCCGCAAAAACAGCCCGAAGACCGTTTCGATGAGCGAGAGTTTGGGGACTTTTACAGAATCAAGAGCCATGACGATGAAGATACGTGGCGCGGACGCGCTTTGCCAGATGGGGATTTTTTCCAGGGGCAGCGTCCTGCAAACGCGCAGGCGCGGCCTGCTATTTCGCAGGCACCAGCATCCGCCGCAGCGTTCCATCCTTCAGGAAGACCGCGTGGAAGAAGGCGGCGGCGGCATGGATCACGATCAGCACGATGAACACCGGCTTGCCGAGCGCGTGCACCTCGCCCAGATCGGCCAGACCGAAATAGGTCAGAAGACCGGTGACCGGCATCGCGATCAGCAGCGCATAGAACAGCCAGTGCGACACGGTGGCGGCCCGCGACATCCAGTCCGCCGCGCCGGCAGCCTTCGGCGCGCCGGCCGAAATCCGCAGCGCAAGCCGCAGAATGACCAGCCCAAGAATGGCCCAGCCCGCCCAGTGATGGGCCGAGGCGAGAAACTGGTCCTGGGCCGAGGCCTGCCCGCCCTCCTCGGCGGCCTCCACCACCGTCGTCATGCTCTCTCCGAAGAACAGCTGAAACAGGACAAGAAGGGCCACGGCCCAGTGAAGACAGATCTGCAAGGCGGAATATCCGCGCGGGAAGGAAGCACTCATCTCAGCGTCTCCGTGACATCATGGACGCAGCATGTGGCTCCTCAAGCTGACGCTCAACTGAATGCACCACCGTTTGCACCGGACGATCGATCACCCAAAAAAATCATCCCCGCTGATCCCCGCCCTTAAAACCTGTGTCATCCTGATCTCGTTCCGCCAATGGATACGCTGCCAGGCGTGGCAGTGAGGCGGGGCCGGTGCCGGGTGCGGGAAGGACGTAGGCCTTCATCCGGTGGGCGATCAGAAAATGGTTCCCCTCCGCAGGCTGAAGCTGCTGCGGGCGTGCTTGTGAGCACACAGGGTTGACGCGAATGTCGGCCGTAGAGGAACCGGAGTTGCCGCCGACGACCACCGAACGGGGCGCTGGAAGGCGTCATTATATTTTACTTTGTCCTCGGCACTTTTCAGCGCCCCGGCCAAGTGAATGAACAAGCAAAACCACGACGGATTTTCCGGGCGTGGCTGAAAGCGTTGAGGGATCTCCCACCTCCCCCTTGAGGGGGGAGGTCGCCGCAACGCGGCGGGTGGGGGTGACCACCGCGAACACAAGAGGCAATTGCATATGCCGCAGGTCACCCCACCCCGGAGCTTTGCTCCGACCCTCCCCCTCAAGGGGAGGGTGAACTCAAGGACAGGGTAAACGTGCCGCACCTCAACCATTTTCTTTTGCCCGCGTCGCATGATAAACCGCGACCCAACGAATGGAACGGACCGAGAGACCCGCGCAATGACCGACAAGACCAGCCCTGTTGACCTCATCACCGGCCACCGCCGCATGCGCCGCAACCGCAAGGCCGACTGGACGCGCCGGATGGTGCAGGAAAACCGGTTGACGGTCGACGATCTGATCTGGCCGATCTTCGTCGTGCCCGGCTCCGGTATCGTCGAGCCGGTCGAGGCGATGCCGGGCGTCAGCCGCATGAGCGTCGACAAGGCGGTGGAGGCCGCCAAGGAAGCGGCCGATCTCGGCATCCCGGCGCTGGCCACCTTCCCCAATATCGACATGTCGCTGCGCGACGATACCGGCTCCAACAGCCTTGCCGCCAACAACCTGATCAACGAGACGACGCGCGCCATCAAAAAAGCCGTGCCGAACATCGGCGTCATCACCGACGTGGCGCTCGATCCCTTCACCAGTCACGGCCATGACGGCATCCTGCGCGACGGCGAGATCGTCAACGACGAGACGGTGGCCCAGATCGCCCGGGCCGCCGTGCTGCAGGCGGATGCCGGCGCCGACATCATTGCCCCCTCCGAGATGATGGACGGCCGGATCGGCGCCATCCGCCAGGCCCTCGACGCCGCTGGCCACCAGAATGTCGGCATCATGTCCTATGCCACCAAATTCGCCTCCGCCTTCTATGGCCCCTACCGCGAAGCGATCGGCACCGGCGGGTTGCTCAAGGGCGACAAGAAGACCTATTACATCGATCCCGCCAACGGCACCGAAGCGATGCGCGACGCCGCCCTCGACGTCGAGGAAGGCGCCGACATGCTGATGGTCAAGCCCGGCCTGCCCTATCTCGACATCTGCTGGCGGATGAAGGAAGCCTTCGGCCTGCCGGTCTTTGCCTACCAGGTGTCGGGCGAATACACGATGATCAAGGCAGCCGCCGCCAACGGCTGGATCGACGGCGAGCGCGTCATGCTGGAAACCCTGCTGTCGTTCAAGCGCGCCGGCTGCGACGGCATCCTCAGCTATTTCGCCATGGACGTGGCACGGATTTTGGCGAAACGCTGAAGCTCCTTGTTCAACGGAAGCATGACGATGAGCAGCGTGGATACCGAGACCCTGCGTTTTTATGCGAGCGAAGCCGAAGTCTATGCGCGGCGTGCCCGCACGGTGAAGAACGCGCGGCTTGACAGCTTCCTGGCCGGACTGGCGGCAGGCGCGAGAATTCTGGAGCTCGGATGCGGTGGCGGTCAGGACAGCCAGGCGATGCTGGCGCGGGGTTTCGACGTCACGCCCACCGACGGCTCGCCGGAAATGGCTGCGCAGGCCAGCCTGCTGCTGGGGCGTCCGGTCGCCGTCCTTGCCTTCGATCAGCTGAGCGAAACGGCCGCCTATGATGCGGTCTGGGCCAACGCCTGCCTGCTGCATGTGCCGAGGCCGGAACTGGCCGCGGTGCTGTCGCGCATCCACCGGGCGCTGAAACCCGGCGGGATTTTCTATGCGAGCTTCAAGGCGGGCTCAGTCGAAGGCCGCGATGGGTTGCAGCGCTACTACAACTATCCCTCCCGCGACTGGCTGATGGCGCAATACGCACCATTGAACTGGATGAGTATCGACGTCGATGAAAACAGGGGACGCGGTTATGACGGCGCGGAAACGGGCTGGCTGCATGTGACGGCGATCAGCCGGGGATCATAAGACGGCGGTTGCCCGGGGATAAAACGCCGGATTTCCCGATATTTCAGCGCGTCGTTTGATTTTTCGCGCCATGCTTCCCATATCCTCTGCTGTTGAAGAACGGAGAACGGCAATGAGTGTGCAGGATGACAATGTGAGAATCCCCAGCAGCGACTGGCGGGCCTACCGGGGCGTGCTCAGCCGTCGCGCCGTCGCCTTCGTCATCGATTATGCCATCGTCGCGCTTTTGTGGATCCCGGCCGCCGTGGTCGTGTTCTTTCTCGGCCTCCTGACATTCGGCCTCGGCTTCTACCTGTACCCGGTGCTGTTTGCCGGTCTCGCCATGCTCTATTTCGGCGTGACGGTCGGCGGCGCCAAGCAGGCATCGCCCGGCATGAACATGATGGGTCTGGCGATCGCCCGCACCGACGGCCGGCCGATGGATTTCCTCACCGCCATCGTGCATCTGGTGATCTTCTGGATCGCCAATGCGCTGCTCACGCCGCTGGTCCTGCTGGTCGGCCTGTTTACCGATCGCGGCCGCCTGCTGCATGACCTTTTGATCGGCACGGTCACGGTTCGCCGCGACATCTACTGATTCGCCGATGCCGGAGGGATGCGTTTGTGACATCCCTTCGGTGCCCGCCCGCCGATCGCCCCTGAATCACAGATTTATCGCATCGCAATCCGACAGTTCAAAAAGTCGCGATTGACCTTTTTCATTCTTGCGCCATGCTGATGTTTTCCAAGCGGCCAAGAAGAGCGACCCCCGCAGCATATGAACACGCAAACTGCACCGTCTCCACAATTCTACCTGACCGCGCCGGCGACCTGCCCGTATCTGCCGCAGGAGATGGAGCGGAAGGTGTTTACCCACATGGTGGGCGAGCGGGCTCCCGAGCTCAACGATCTCCTGACCCAGGGCGGTTTCCGCCGGTCGCAGAACATCGCCTACCGGCCGGCCTGCGAGAGCTGTCGCGCCTGCATCTCGGTGCGGATCGTTGCCGGCGAGTTTTCCCCCACCCGCTCGATGCGGCGTATCCTGGCGCTGAACAGCGACGTGGTGTCGACGGAATATCCGGCTGAGCCGTCCAGCGAGCAGTACAGCCTGTTTCGCCGCTACCTCGACCATCGCCACCAGAAGGGCGGCATGTCCGACATGTCGGTGCTCGATTATGCGATGATGGTGGAGGACACCCACGTCAACACCAAGATCATCGAATACCGGCTGAAGGTCGAGGGCGACGGCATCGGCGCGGCCAAGGGGCCACTGATCTCGGCAGCGCTCACCGACAAGATGGGCGACGGCCTGTCGATGGTCTATTCCTATTTCGACCCGGAACTGTCCGACCGCTCGCTCGGCACCTTCATGATTCTCGACCATATCCGCAAGGTACGCGACCGCGGCCTGCCGCATGTCTATCTCGGCTACTGGGTCAAGGGGTCGCGCAAGATGGATTATAAAACAAAGTTTCTGCCGCAGGAGCACCTTATGGCGCAGGGCTGGGAACGGTATACAGGCGAAGGCACCGTTACCGAATCGGACTGAATCTTGAGCCAAGCCATCGACGTCGCCCAGCACCGCCGCGCACTCCTGATCACCGGTCTCGGCGGCCTTGCCCTCTCCTTCGATATCCCGCTGATCCGCTCGTCGCAGGGCGAGGTCTGGTCGCTGCTGGCCCTGCGCAGCCTGTGCACCTTCGCCGTGGCGCTG
Organism: Pararhizobium polonicum; assembly: GCF_001687365.1. Lineage (GTDB taxonomy): Bacteria > Pseudomonadota > Alphaproteobacteria > Rhizobiales > Rhizobiaceae > Pararhizobium > Pararhizobium polonicum. Next base: position 354,430 of record NZ_LGLV01000005.1, on the reverse strand, counting down.
GTCGCCTGGGTGGTGCTCAACAAATTCCTCGGCCGCAGGATCGCGCTGATCCCCGGCAAGGCGGGGCTGCTGGCCGGCGTGTTCTACGGGCTTGGCACCTTCACCTTCCTGTTGTCCGTCTTCCACACCGCAACGGCCAATGTCGTCTTCATCGTTGCCTTCACCTCGATGTTCGCCGCCGTGCTCTCCTGGATCTTCCTCAAGGAACGCCCGTCCAACGCGACGCTGGTGACCATGGCGGTCATGGTCTTCGGCGTCGGGCTGATCGTTCACGACGGGCTGAAAAGCGGCAATGTCTTCGGCGATGCCATGGCGGTCTGCTCCGCGCTGCTGCTGGCGCTGGCCATCACCGTCAGCCGGGCGAGCGGCAGGGACATGGGGCTGGTGCCGCTGGCAACCGCCATCTTCCCCTGCGCCATCGGCTATCTGCTGTCGCCCTCCGAGGGTCTTGTCATCGCCCATCCCGGCTGGATCATGTTTGACGGCCTGATCATGATCCCGCTTGCCTTCTTCTGCCTCGCCACCGGCCCACGCTATCTCTCGGCGCCGGAAGTCGGCATGTTCTACCTGCTCGAAACCATCCTCGCGCCGATCTGGATCTGGATCGTCTTTACCGAAGTTCCGACCATGCAGACGCTCTTGGGTGGCGCGGTACTGATTTTAGCGCTGGTCGGGCATTCGCTCTGGCAGATACGGCAGAAATCGGCAGCGGATGCGTCGAGCGAATTTCCATTTACGGGGTGAGGCTCCCCACCAATTGCTGGGGAGCAAAATCAATGTTATAACGCAATTATAACATTGGAGTTCTGCCATGAACATCACCATCCGCAAGATCGGCAATTCCGAAGGCGTGATCATTCCGAAGGAAATGCTTGAACGATATGGCCTGAAGGCAGGCGATCAGATGCAATTCACCGCAAAAGATGGCGGCTTTCAGATGCAGCCGCTCGAGGAAGCATTTCAGCGTCAACTCGAACACGCCAATCGCTTCATGGACAAATACAAGGTCGCCCTGAAAAAGCTGGCCGAATGAGGGATCTCGTTTTTCTGGAGCGGCCTCTCATTGAGGCATTGCAAACTATCCAGATCGAGCGCTTTGGTGGCGCTTTCGGTTTAAGAGACGAAGGCGCACTGGAGTCGGCTCTGGCCCGGCCGGTCAACAAAGCCCATTACGGTTGCGACGATGTTGTTGAACTCGCCGCAGCGTATCTTTTCGGTCTTGCTATGAACCATGCGTTTATTGATGGAAACAAGCGTATTGCCATTGTTGCAGCTGCTGTTTTCCTGATGGAGAATGGTTACGAGATCGAAACGAGCGACAGCCTTCTCTTCAGCTTCGTCCTATTTGTCGCAGCTGGTGAGATCGACGAAAACGGGGCCATCCGCTTCCTGCGGGACGTCACCGCTCCATCTGAAAACAGATAAGCGGGCGGGTTGATCCCCCCGCACATCCATCACCCCGTAAACTTGCCGCTCCTCGGGAAGCCCTTCGGCACTGCCCTGCCCGCCGTTGCCCGGTCGCCCAGCCATTCGATCAGCTCGTCGCTGGTCTTGGAGAAGCTGCGGCCGGCGCTGTCGGCCCAGGTGAGGCCTTCGGCTATCGTGAAGCAGCGGATATCGGAGATGCCGCCGTCCTTGTAGCGCTGCAGGCGCACGCCCTTGCCGCGGCTCATTTCCGGGATCTGAGCAAGCGGGAAAACCAGCATCTTGCGGTTTTCGCCGACGATGGCGACGTGATCGCCCTTGACCGGGATGACGAGCTTGGCCTCGTCCGGCATGGCGACGTTCATGATCTGCTTGCCCTTGCGGGTATTGGCGGCCATCTCGGCCTCCGATACCACGAAGCCGTTGCCGGCAGCCGACGAGATCAACAGTTTTCGCGCAGGATCGTGAACGAAGGCGGTCAGCACATCCTGGTCGTTTTCCATATCGACGATGATGCGCAGCGGTTCGCCATGGCCGCGTCCGCCCGGCAGCTTGTCGGCACCCAGCGTATAGGCCTTGCCGCCGGTGGTGACGACGAGGATGCGGTCGGTGGTCGATGCCGGGAAGGACAGCTTCAGGCCGTCGCCTTCCTTGAACTGCAGCGTCGAGACATCGGAGATGTGGCCCTTCAGCGCCCGGATCCAGCCCTTTTCGGAGATGACGACGGTGATCGGTTCCTTCTCGATCATCGCCTGCTGGATCGCCTCGATATCGGCCGTTGGCGCATCCGCAAACAGCGTGCGGCGGCGCCCGATCTCGGTGGCCTTGGCGAATTTCTTCTTCACCTCGCCGATTTCCCAGGCGACGGTCTGCCACTGCTTGTCGTCGGAGGCGAGCAGCGTCTCGATCTCGGCCTTCTCTTTCGACAGCGCATCGAACTCGGTGCGGATCTCGAATTCCTCGAGCTTGCGCAGCGAGCGCAGGCGCATGTTGAGGATCGATTCGGCCTGCAGGTCGGTGAGCGTGAAGCGCTCCATCAGGGCCGGCTTCGGCTCGTCCTCCTCGCGGATGATGCGGATCACTTCATCGAGGTTCAGATAGGCGATCAGGTAGCCGCCGAGAATTTCGAGCCGGCGGTCGATGGCTGCCAGCCGGAAGCGCGAGCGGCGCTGCAGGACTTCGCGGCGATGATGCAGCCATTCCGAGAGAACCTCGTTCAGCGCCATCACCTTGGGCACGCGGCCCATGGAAAGAACGTTCATGTTCAGCGGAATGCGGTTTTCGAGCTCCGAGAGCTTGAACAGCGATTCCATCAGGATGGTCGGATCGACCGAGCGGCTCTTCGGCACCAGAACGAGGCGGACATCTTCCGCCGATTCGTCGCGCACGTCTTCAAGCAGCGGCAGCTTGCGGGCGATCAGCAGTTCGGCGATCTTCTCGATCAGCCGCGACTTCTGCACCTGGAACGGAATCTGGGTGACGACGATCTGATAGCCGCCGCGGCCGGTATCCTCGACCTCCCACTTGGCGCGAACGCGAAAGCCGCCGCGGCCGGTCTTGTAGGCCTCGATAATGCTCTCGCGGCTGTCGATGATGACGCCGCCGGTCGGAAGATCCGGCCCCTCGATGCCGCCGCGCGCCGGATTGTTCGGATCGGACATCAGGTCCTCGACCGTCGCATCCGGATGCTTGATCAGGTGCAGGGCCGCATCGCAGAGTTCATGCGCATTGTGCGGCGGAATGGAGGTCGCCATGCCGACGGCAATGCCGGAGGCGCCGTTGGCCAGAAGGTTCGGGAAGGCGCCGGGCATGACGACCGGTTCCTGGTCTTCCTCGTTATAGGTCGGGCGGAAATCCACCGCATCCTGTTCGATGCCCTCCAGAAGAAGACTGGCGACATCGGTCATGCGCGCTTCGGTGTAACGATAGGCAGCGGCGCTGTCGCCGTCGATATTGCCGAAGTTGCCCTGCCCGTCGACGATCGGATAACGCTGCGAGAAATCCTGCGCCAGGCGCACCAGCGCATCATAGACCGACTGGTCGCCATGCGGGTGGAACTTACCGATGACGTCGCCGACGATACGGGCGCATTTCTTGAACGACGAATTGGAGCGCAGCCCCATTTCGCTCATCGCATGAACGATGCGGCGGTGAACCGGCTTCAGGCCGTCGCGCACATCAGGCAGCGCCCGGTGCATGATCGTCGACAGCGCGTAGGCAAGGTAGCGCTCTTCCAGCGCCGCCTTGAGGTCAACAGGCAGAATGTGATCGTCTCCGCCCGACGGCGGCAAAAGGCTTTGTCCCATGGTTTCTTGCTACCCCAACACGCCATCAACAGCAAGGATTGCAGGGCATTGCGCTGTGGAGAACCTGCGGCTGAAGCAGCCTTGCTCGGGGCTTGGATGTCTCCGTGTAATTCCCTCGAACACCTACCACAGATGGTTGCATCCGTGGTAATCGCCGATGACGGTCGTCAAAGCGATTCCAGAACAAAGGTCATTTCATGCGCATCCCGTTCAAATGCATTGCCCTCGCCGCCAGCCTCGCCTTCCTTCCCTTGCAAAACGCCAATGCTGCCGAAATCAGCATTCCGGCCAACCGCGAAAGCGCGATCAATTTCGTGACCGGCGTTACCCCCAGTTGCCGCAACATCGGCAAGCCGAAGATGAAGGTGGTCAAGGAGCCGGCGCATGGCAGCGTCCGGTTTCAATGGACCAAATACAAGATCGGCAACATCTCAAGGCTCTGCGATGGAAAGCCTGCATGGGGCATGGCGATCCTGTTTACGCCGCAGCCCGGCTTTCGCGGCAAGGACAGTTTCACCTTCGGCATGAGCATGCAGCGCTACGAGAACCGCTCCGATACCAAGTACATTCAGGATTCGGTCGACGTGGTGGTGAAATAGCCGGAACGGCTATTTTCATCCCAAAAATGGACGCGGGCACGAAACATGACACCCGACTGCAATTCGAATATATTTCGGCCTTAATCCGTATTAGAAATGCCTTCGAAATTAAACCTTTACAACAAAGGAAACACTCCATGCTGCCTAACCGCAACCTCCGTCTGATGCTGGCGAGCGTCGCTTTTATCGGCCTTTCAGGCCCGGCCTTCGCGCTCGACGGCGCGGACCTCGTCACCAAGCTGAACGCCGCCTATGCGCCCAGCGGCGCCACCGTCGCCTATGAAAATGTTGCGGTGGACGGCTCGACCGTGACGCTCACCGGCGTCAGCGTCAAATCGGCCGCTGCCCCGGACAAGGCCTTCAAGGTCGGCGACGTGACGCTCGAGGGCGTCGAGGAAAGCGACAATGGCGGCTATTACGTCGAAACCGTCACGCTGCCGGATGTCGACGTCACGGAAGAAGACACCGCCGTCACGGCCAAGGACATCACCATTGGCGGCCTGTCCATTCCGGGCAATCCGGCCGGCGGCACGATCAACGATATCGTGCTCTACGAATCGGCCGGCGCCGGCCCCGTGACGGTCAGCGTCAAGGGCAAGCAGGTGTTCTCGATGGAGGAATCGGCCGCCAACCTGACGAAGCAGGAAAGCGACGCCGGCTTCGATTTCGACGCGACGCTCTCCGGCATCAAGGCCGACCTCTCCAATGTCGAGGATGCCAAGTCGAAGGACGCGATCGAAAAGCTCGGCCTGACGACGCTTTCCGGCGAAATGACGATGAAGGGCAGCTGGGAAGTTGCCAGCGGCAATGTCGCGCTCGAGGAATATGCCTTCGACTTCACCAATGTCGGCCGCCTGGCGCTGTCCCTCGATTTTTCCGGCTACACGCTGGAATTCATGAAGTCGGTACAGGAAGCCATGAAGGCCGCCGAAACCAATCCGAACAAGGAAGAAGCCAACCAGGCCATGGGCCTGTCGATGATGGGCCTGATCCAGCAGCTGACCTTCAACAGCGCCTCGCTGCGCTTTGACGATGCGACGATCACCAAGCGCGTGCTCGACTATATCGGCGCCCAGCAGGGCGTGACCGGCGATCAGCTGGCGCAGTCGCTCAAGGGCATGGTGCCGCTGATGATGGCACAACTCAATGTGCCGGAACTGCAGAACCAGGTCTCGACCGCGGTCAACAGCTATCTCGATGCCCCCAAGAGCCTGACGATCTCGGCCGAACCGGCCAGCCCGGTTCCCCTGCCGATGATCCTCGGCGCCGCCATGGGCGCTCCGAACACCATCCCGAGCGTGCTCGGCGTCAAGGTGACGGCGAACGACTGATCCGTAACGGATCAGCCCTGAATACGAAGAGGCCCGGCGTTGCGCACACCGGGCCTCTTTTCTTATGGATTTCCCGGATGGTGCCGGCGCGTTACCGGCGTCCGCCGGCAAAGACGCGCAGCTGCGTGTTGCCCGCCTCCGCCGGGTCCTGCGTCTGGGCGAGCTGGAATATCGAAACCAGCTGGCGCAAGCGGTCGGCTTCCGTCGCAAGAACCGCGCTGGCCGCGTTGTTTTCCTCGACCATGGCGGCATTCTGCTGGGTGCCCTGATCCATCAGGTTGACGGCAGTATTGACCTCGGCGAGCCCGAGCGATTGCTCACGCGACGAAATGGCGATGGCCTCCATATGCCTGTTGATCGCCTCGACATGACCGGCGATCCCGGTCAGCGCCGCGCCGGTATCGCGCACGAACCGCACGCCATCCTCGACCTCCGCGCTCGAACTGCGGATCAGCTCCTTGATTTCCCTGGCCGCCGCGGCGGAGCGCTGGGCCAGCTCGCGGACCTCGTGGGCAACCACGGCGAAGCCCCTGCCCGCATCCCCCGCCCGCGCCGCCTCGATCCCGGCATTGAGCGCCAGAAGATTGGTCTGGAATGCGATCTCGTCGATGACACCGATGATGCTCGATATCCGCCCGGACGAATGCTCTATCCGCTCCATCGCACTGACCGCCTGGCTGACAAGCACGGCCGATTGCGCCGCGCTCGCATTGGCCGTGAGCGCCACCTCGCGGGCCTCCTGCGCGCGCCGGGAAGCGCTGGCGACATTGGCGGTGATTTCATCGAGCGCCGCTGCCGTTTCTTCCAGCGATGCCGCCTGCCGCTCGGTGCGCTGCGCCAGATCACCGGCACTTTCGCTGATTTCCCGGCTGCCGCTGTCGATGGCGCCGGTCGACCGGGAAATCTCGCCCATGACCTCGCCCAGTTGCCGCAGCGTTGTGTTCAGATCGCCGCGCAACGCCTCGAAATCCGGCGAAAAGGGTTGCGAGAGCTGGAAAGACAGATCCCCCGCCGCCAGCCGCTGCAGGCCTGTGGCCAGACCGCCGGTCGCCTGCATCAGGCGTTCGCGGGCATTCGCCTCGGCCTCCTCCTGCATCCGCAGGCGTTCGCCTTCAGACCGCGCCCGTGCCGCCTCGGCCTCCTGTTCAAGCCGCAGGTTGGCAAGAGCCGATTGCCGGAAGACCTCGAGAGCCTCGGCCATTGCGCCGAATTCGTCGCGGCGGCCAAGTCCCGGAACGGCGATCGCCGTCTTGCCGTCGGCAAGCGCCCGCATCGCCGACGTGATCGTCACGACGGGCCGTGCAATCGAGCGGCCAATCACCCAGACGGCCGCCAGCAGGATCGCAACCGAGGCCGCGATGAGCCCGAACACGATGGCGATGATACGTTGCGCGACCTGCCGGTTTTCCGCGACGGTCGCGGATTTTTCAGCGCCATAGCCGGCCAGAACCCGTGCCACGACCGGCTCGACGGCCGCATAGCTCAAGGAAACCGCCCTGCGGGCCTCGGCCTCCTTCAGGCTCGCCTCGGCATAAAAGCGGAACGCATTGGTATAGACATCGAGCGCATCCATGACACGCATGCGCTGAACGCCGGGCCGGAATGCCTGTTTCACCAGCGTGGTGAAATGCGCGGCCTCCTCGGCATGTTTGTCGATATATTGCCCGTCGCGACGCAGGATGAAGTCCTTCTCGTGACGGCGCATCATCAGCATGCTGGCGCGGATTTCGGCGTCCTCGACGGATTCCAGCTGCTTTTCTATCGAATGGACCGCCTCGCGCATGGCGCCTTCCAACCCTTGAGACGCATCGAGACCAAGCTCCTCGTTGCTTCTGACAAGGGTTGAAAATGCGCCGGCATAGACATCCAGCCCCGCCGCCACGGCCTCCAGTTCGCCAGCCTGCTCAGCCGTTGCCGTCGCGCGGAGCGTGTCGATAACGCTTTTGGCGTTGCGATGCGCGGCGGCGAATTTTTCCACCGAGGCCGTATCCCTGTTCAGCAGGAAATCCTGTTCCCACAGCAGCGTATCGCGAAAGTCGGCCATCATGCCGGCGACATCGGCTTCTCTTTGCGTCAGCTGGTCAGCAGCGGCGCGATAATCGGCTTCCACCCTCCGCTGGACAAGGAATATCGCCGCGATCGCCAGGATACCGGCCAAAGCGACGATGGCCAGCAGCATGACACGCTGGGAAATTTTGAGATTTGAAAGCAAGGACAAGAACCGGCTCCGGCAAGACTGATACGAGCCCGGTTAGACACCTCGAACGATTAAACAAAGCTCAACCCAACACGAAACTTTCATGACAGTTTGGTGACGAAACGCCCGCGTTACGGATCGTGCAAAACGCAAAACGGCGGCCTCCTGGCCGCCGCTTTCCGGTGAGGCGCAATGCCTCTCTATCGGTTGTCGCTCAGTCCTTCTTCATCGGCGGAATGACCCGCAGCGACAGTTCCGCGAGCTGCTTGGGCATGGCCGGCGCCGGGGCGTTCATCAGCAGGTCCTGCGCCTGCTGGTTCATCGGGAACAGCGTGATCTCGCGCAGGTTCTTGGCGCCGAGCAACAGCATGACGACGCGGTCGATACCGAAGGCGCAGCCGCCGTGCGGAGGGGCACCATACTGGAAGGCGCGGTACATGCCGCCGAAGCGCTCTTCAACGTCGGTCTGCGACAGGCCGACAAGCTCGAACGCCTTGACCATCAGTTCCGGCGACTGGTTGCGGATCGAGCCCGAAGCGATTTCGAAGCCGTTGCAGACGGCGTCATACTGGTAGGCCTTGATCGTCAGCGGGTCCTGCGTCTGCAGCGCCTCGAGACCACCCTGCGGCATCGAGAACGGGTTGTGGGCGAAGTCGACCTTCTTGTCTTCGTCGCTCCATTCATAGAACGGGAAGTCGATGATCCAGCACAGCTCGAAGCGGTCGCGATCGACGAGGTTGAGGTCCTCGCCGGCCTTGGTGCGGGCTTCGCCGGCGAACTTGTAGAATTTGGACGGATCGCCGGCGACGAAGAAGCAGGCGTCGCCCGCTTCGAGGCCAAGCTGCGTGCGCAGCGCCTCGGTGCGCTCCTCGCCGATGTTCTTGGCAAGCGGGCCGGAGCCGGCGGTCGTGCCATCGTCTTCCTTGCGCCAGAAGATGTAGCCGAGGCCGGGCTGGCCGGTCGACTGTGCCCAGGCATTCATGCGATCGCAGAAGGCGCGCGAACCGCCGGTCTTGGCCGGGATCGCCCAGACTTCAACCTTGGGATCACGTTCGATCATGCCGGCGAAAACCTTGAAGCCGGAACCGGCGAAATGTTCGGTGACGGCCTGCATCTCGATCGGGTTGCGCAGGTCCGGCTTGTCGGAGCCGTATTTGCGGATCGCGACGTCATAAGGAATGCGCGGCCAGTCTTTGGTGACCGGCTTGCCCTCGGCGAACTGCTCGAACACGCCGGTCATCAGCGGCCCCATCGTATCCCAGACATCTTCCTGGGTGACGAAGCTCATCTCGACGTCGAGCTGGTAGAATTCGCCCGGCAGGCGGTCGGCGCGCGGGTCTTCGTCGCGGAAGCACGGCGCGATCTGGAAGTAACGGTCGAAACCGGCCACCATCAGAAGCTGCTTGTACTGCTGCGGCGCCTGCGGCAGCGCAAAGAACGTGCCGGGATGAATCCGGGATGGCACGAGGAAGTCACGCGCGCCTTCCGGCGACGACGCCGTCAGGATCGGCGTCGAATATTCGGCAAAGCCGGCCGAATTCATGCGCAGGCGCATGTCGGAAATGATCTGGCTGCGCTTGACGATGTTCTTGTGCAGCGTTTCGCGGCGCAGGTCGAGGAAGCGGTATTTGAGGCGGATGTCTTCGGGATAATCCGGCTCGCCGAACACCGGCAGCGGCAGCTCCTTGGCCGTGGACAGCACTTCGATTTCCTGCGCGTACAGCTCGATCTCGCCGGTCGCCATCTGCTTGTTGACGGTCTCGTCCGAGCGCGCCTTGACGGTGCCGTCGATGCGGATGACCCATTCGCCGCGCACGGTTTCCGCCGTCTTGAAGGCCGGGCTGTCGGGATCGACGACGATCTGCGTCATGCCGTAGTGGTCGCGAAGGTCGATGAACAGCAGGCCGCCGTGATCGCGGACGCGATGAACCCAGCCGGAGATACGGACGGTCTGGCCGACGTCGGATTTGCGGAGAGCGGCACAAGTGTGGCTGCGGTAACGGTGCATTATATTATCCTGGAACCAAGGTGGCGCGCAGCCACGCAAAAGCGCGCTGCGGCAGCGTCAAAATCGGGCGGAAAAGCGCATGGTGGGGCCGATTTGTCAAGGCCGGGACTGCGTGCGTGCGGCCACAGGCACATACAGGAGCATCAGCGGAAGGCGTAGCGGAAACCTCCCATTCATGCGGGACGCTGAATAGACCATCAATTTTCGTGACTGTTTTTGCCGATCCGCTCCGTCTATTGATGTGGCTCGGCACGCAGACATAGAGTCGCGTCCGTCCGGATACCCTTGCTTCATGTCCCAGATCCGCCCGCTCATCCCCCTTCTCATCACCGCCGGCATCCTGATCGGCGGCAACGGGCTGCAGGGGACGTATATTTCGCTGCGTGCGCTGCAGGAGGGCTTTTCGACATCGCTGATCGGCCTTGTCGGCACCGGCTACAATATCGGCTTTGCCATCGGCTGCATCTATGTGACGCGCATCCTGCGCTCGATCGGCCATATCCGCACGTTTTCGGCGATGGCGGCGATCGCATCCGCCGCATCGATCGCCATGGTGCTGTGGATCGATCCGTGGTTCTGGTTCCTGATGCGGCTGATCGCCGGCATCTGTTTTGCCAGCCTCTTCGCCACGGTGGAAAGCTGGCTGAACGCCCGGGTGACCAATGCCAACCGCGCCCGCACGCTGTCGCTCTACCGGCTGGTCGATCTCGGCTCGGTCACGGCGGCGCAATATCTGATCCCCACCGTCGGCATCGAGGGCTTCCAGCTGTTTGCGATCATTTCGATGGCGCTGACATTGTCGCTGGTGCCGATCTCCTTTGCCGACCGCTCCAGCCCGCGTGCACCGGAGGCGATCAAGTTCGATATCAGGGCGCTGTGGAACATCTCGCCGCTCGCCACCATCGGCTGCATCGTCGTCGGCTTGACGAACTCGACGTTCCGCTCGCTCGGGCCGATCTATGCGGAAGGCATCGGCCTGTCGATTACGGCGATTGCCACCTTCATGAGCGTCGGCATCATCGGCGGCGTGGTGCTGCAATATCCGCTCGGCATCTATTCCGACCGGCTGGACCGGCGGTTGATCATCCTGTTTGCCACGTTCGGTTCGCTGCTCGCCGGGCTTTACCTCGCCTTCTTCGCCGGCAGCGACGAATGGCTGAACTTCATCGGCATCTTCATCTTCGGCGCCTTCGCCATGCCGCTCTATTCGCTCTGCTCGGCCCATGCCAACGACCACGCCGCCGAGGGCCAGCATGCGCTGGTATCGGCGGGCATGCTGTTCTTCTGGTCGTGCGGCGCCATCATCGGGCCGCTGTTTGCCTCGTTCCTGCTGGATATTTTCGGGCCGCAGGCGCTGTTCATCTATACCGCCGTCGTGCTGGCCGCCTTCATGCTCTATACGCTGCAGCGGATGGCGGCGCGGCGCGCGGTGCCTGCGGGCGAACGCTCGATGCGCTTTCGCAACCTGCTGCGCACGTCTTCCTTCTTCAACAAGCTGGCGGCCACGCCGGAGGACAAGACGCCATCGGGCAGGAAGAAGTCATGAGCACAGCGGCTGCGGCAAGATGCGCGCAGATGCCAATTGCTGAACGCCTTCATCAAGTTTAAACCGAAGCATCTCAACGTCCGGAAACACCTGCCATGCCCGTTATCAGCCGCCGCACGCTTCTGAAGGGATCGGCCGCAGCGGCGGCTTCCTTCGCCGTTGGTGGAGGACTGGCGGCGCGACGCGGGGCGGCAGCCCCCGTCCCGCTGCTGCTCAAGGCGCAGTTCACCGAAGCATCTCTTGCCGCGAGTGGCATTACGCCAAAGGTGATGACCTACGGGACGGGCGAGGCCGCCGCGACAGGCATGCCGCCGGTCCTGCGGATGAAGAAGGGCGAGCCCTTTGCCGCGCGGCTGGTGAATGCGCTCGATGAACCCACCACCGTCCACTGGCACGGCCTGCGCATCGTCAACGCCATGGACGGCGTGCCGGAGATGACCCAACCTTACGTCTATCCCGGCGACGGCTTCGACTATGCCTTCACGCCGCCCGATGCCGGTACTTTCTGGTATCATCCGCATTGCAATACGCTGACGCAGATGGGCCACGGGCTGACCGGCGTCATCGTTGTCGAAAATCCCGACGATCCCGTCTACGATTCGGAGATCGTGCTCAATCTGCGCGACTGGCGCCTGGGTGCCGACGGCGCCTTCATTGCGCCCTTCAAGCCGCGCGATGCCGCCCGTGGCGGCACCTACGGCACGGTGCGCACCACCAACTGGCAACAGGCGCCCGCCTATGACGCGCCGGCTGGCGGCCTCGTGCGCATCCGGCTGGCGGCGACCGACGTGACGCGCATCTATACCTTGGGGGCAGACGGCGCTGCTGCCGTGGTCATCGCGCTTGACGGCAATCCGGTCGAAGCGCCCTTCCCGCTCGACCTTCTGGATTTCGGGCCTGGCCAGCGCGTCGAACTCATCATGCGCATGCCCGACGACGAAGGCGCCGTGGTCAAGCTCGGCAATTTCCGCGGCTCGAGCCCCTTCACCATCGCGACATTGCGCGCCACCGGCACCTCGCTGAAGCGTGACATCCGCGACGTGAAGCCGCTGCCGGCCAATCCGATCGCAGAAGCCGACCTTTCGTCAGCCGTGCGCATTCCGCTCGATTTTACCGCAACGGCCGAACATGCGCCGGTTCCCAGCATCTGCGGCACGCTCGGCTATACGTTCTGGGCGATCAACAAGGTGCCGTGGCAGGGCGACACGCCCGATCCGGGGGCGCCGGTCTCGGAACTGAAGCTCGGAAAAAGCTATGTGCTGCAGGTCCGGAACCGGACGCCGCATGCGCATCCGATCCACCTGCACGGCCTCAGCTTCCGCATCCTCAGCTCGAACAAGCGGACGATCCTGCCGCCACCGACCGACACGATCCTGCTTTTGCCGGACGAACAGGCCGAACTCGGTCTCGTTGCCGACAATCCCGGCGATTGGCTGCTGCATTGCCATATCATCGAGCATCAGAAGACGGGAATGTCGGCATATTTCCGCGTCGTTTGAGCTTTTTTCATTGTGACACCGGGCATGAAGGGATACATCGGGTGAGTTTTAACGGCCGCATTTCCGCCACAGTGATTGAAGTTTGATGATCGAGACAACCGCCGAACTTGCCGCCGCCTGCGAAACGCTGGCCAGCGGGCAATACCTGACTATCGACACGGAATTTCTCCGCGAAACGACGTTCTGGCCGCAGCTGTGCCTGATCCAGATGGCTGGACCGGACATCGCCGTCATCGTCGACCCGCTGGCGAAGGGCATCGATCTTGCGCCGTTCTTCGAGCTGATGGCCAACACCAACGTGATCAAGGTGTTCCACGCCGCGCGCCAGGACATCGAAATCATCTACAATCTCGGCAAGCTGATCCCCCATCCGATCTTCGACACCCAGGTCGCGGCGATGGTCTGCGGTTTCGGCGACAGCGTCTCCTATGACCAGCTCGTCAGCCGGATCAAGAACGTCCACATCGACAAGTCCTCGCGCTTTACCGACTGGAGCCGCCGGCCGCTGACGGAAAAGCAGCTGGACTATGCGCTGGCCGACGTCACCCATCTGCGCGACGTCTACCAGCATCTGAAGCAGGAGCTGGAGCGCGAAGGCCGCTCGCTGTGGCTGACCGAGGAAATGGCCATTCTCGAGGCCAAGGAAACCTACGACATCCACCCCGACGACGCCTGGCAGCGCCTGAAGATGCGCCTGAAGAAGCCGGTGGAACTCGCCGTCCTGCAGAAGGTCGCCGCCTGGCGCGAGCGCGAAGCACGCAGCCGCAACGTTCCACGCGGCCGCATCCTGAAAGACGATGGTCTCTACGAGATCGCCCAGCAGCAGCCGAAGGACATGGAAGCGCTTTCGCGCCTGCGCACCATCCCCAAGGGATGGGAGCGCTCGGCGGCGGGTACGGCGATCATCGAGGCCGTCAACGCCGCCCTCGAAGTGCCGAAGGCCGACATGCCGAAGGTGCCGCGCCAGAGCCCGTCGCCGGAAGGCGCGCAGGCCGCCAGCGAGATGCTCAAGGTGCTGTTGAAGCTGATCGCGGAAAAGCAGGGCGTCGCCGCCAAGATCATCGCCAACAGCGACGATCTCGAGCGCATCGCCTCCGAAGGCTCAGCTGCCGACGTCGGCGCGCTGAAGGGCTGGCGCCGCGAACTGTTCGGCGACACCGCGCTGAAGCTGATCAACGGCGAAGTCGCCCTGCGTTTCGTCGATCGCAAGATCGAAGCCGTCGAACTCTAAACGGCCCGGATTCAAGGGTGCATCTTTGCACCCTTGGTGATCTTGTCGGCGATCTTCTTGTCGGCATGAAGTGCAATGCCGACGACCTTGGCATTGCCGGGACCGAACCGGGCAAACACCTCGCGGTTGGCCGTATCGTGGCCGGTCGAAAACATTTCCTCGACATAGAGAGACGTCTTCACCTCGCGCTCCACCGCCCGGCGGTGGATGGCACCGATGGTCTTTTCGTCGGCGGAAAGCACGATGACAGGCTGGATGCTCAGCGGATTGTAGACGTTGCCATCGGCATCGCGGTAAGCTTCGCCGATAATGCCGGGCTTTTCCGCAACGATGCCGCTGGTCAGGAACGCGGTGACGTTGAGCTTTTGCCAGACGGCGAGGTCCTCGCGCAGCACGATTGCAAATTTGGTATCGAACATGAATGCCAACTCCATTCTTGGAAACAGGACGCTTGTGACGTCGCAGGCTTCCATAGCCCCGACCGGCGGCGGCGATCTTGAACGTTCGTGCACATCCGCAGTTTCCGACAGCATCAAGGTCGCGCCCGCGTCCGGCGGCATCGAGCGGATCGAGGCGCATTTTCACGGCGATGCCTTCGAGCCGCACCGCCACGACACCTATGCGCTCGGCCTCACACTTCAGGGCGTCCAGTCGTTCTGGTATCGCGGGCTGGTGCGCTACAGCCAGCCCGGCAATGTCATCGTGCTGCATCCGGACGAATTGCATGACGGCGCGGCCGGCACCGACGAAGGCCTGCGCTACCGTATGCTGTATCTGCCGCCGGAGATGCTGATCGGCGCGCTGGGTGAAAAACGGCGCGGCCTGCCCTTCGTGCCCTCGCCGGTCATTGCCGACCGCGCCTTTGCCGCAAGCCTTGGCGACGCGATGCGCGATCTGGATGGAGCGATCGACACTCTGCAGCTGGACGACGTGCTGACTGGCATCGCCGATGCGCTGGGGCGGCATGCGGATGCCGCGGGCATGGCGCCGGGCCGGAACTACGACCAGGCGGCCATCCGCCGGACCTGCGATTTCCTGCAGGCCCATTTCGACCGGCAGGTGAGTTCGGACGAACTCGAAACCGTGAGCGGTCTCGACCGGTTCACCCTTGCCCGGCAATTCCGCGCAAGCCTTGGCACCAGCCCGCACCGCTATCTCGTCATGCGCCGGCTCGAACGGGCCCGCGGCATGATCGGCAGCGGCAAAAGCCTCGTCGATATCGCCCTCGAAACCGGCTTTTCCGATCAGGCGCATTTCACCCGACACTTCAAGAAAGCCAACGGCATGACACCCGGCCGCTGGGCAAATCTTCGCAGCCGGGCTTAAACCAGGTCTGGATGACAGGACCAACAGGATGGTCCGATCATCCAGACCCGGTATCAAACTGCGACCAATTGATACACAAAATCGCTTGACCCACAGCGGCCAAGGGCAACAATGCCTGCAAGCACCGGGGTGGAGCGGAGCTGATTCATGAGAGACATATCCCCGACAGAGAATTGGCTGGTGATCACGCTCGGTATGGCGTTGAGCGGTGTCATCTACGGCCTGGTGGTTTATCCCGGCGAGCCGGTGATCATCGGCGCCGTCTTCGCCGCCTTCATGGGCGTGCCGATGATTGCCTTCGAGCGCCGGATCCTGTTTCGTCCGCTCTACCGGCGGATCGAGCGGTTTCCCACCGTTGCGTTCATCCTTTCGGCGCTGGTGATCTACGAAATCCTGATGAGCGCCGGCTACTCGCTGGCGGCCGTGCTTTTGTGGTGGCTGCAGCTGATCAAGCCGAAGTCGCTCATCGACATCATCGTCATGCCCTTCAACGTCTTCCTCTACGCGCTGGCCGTCTGCGCACTGATCGTCTTCATCCTGCGCGTCCGCGACCTGCTGGGGCGCGAGGTATTCACCAGCATGCTGATCAGCCGCTATCGCCGGCCGGTGAAGGAAGAGCGCGTCTTCCTGTTCATCGATCTCGCCGATTCGACCTCCTTTGCCGAACAGCACGGCGATCTGCGCGCGCAGCAATTTCTCAAGGCCCTGTTTGCCGCCTTTGCCGAACCGGTCCGGCGCTACAAGGGCGCGATCGACGATTATGTCGGCGACGCCGCCATCGTCACCTGGCCGTTGGAAAGGGGCGTCAAGTTTGCCCGCTGCATCCGCTGCATTTTCGATATTCTCGATGAGATCGAGGCCAATGCGGATAGCTGGCGCAAGAATTTCGGCCAGGTTCCGCGGCTGCGCGCCGCCCTGCACGGCGGCTTCATCATCACCGCGGAAATCGGCGTCGACCATCACAAGATCGCCTATTTCGGCGATACCGTGAACACCACCGCGCGGCTTGAATCGCTGTGCAAGACGCTGGACAAGACGGTGCTGATCTCGTCCGAGCTTGCCCATCGCATCAAGCTGCCGGACACCATCGCCATCGAGGATCTGGGCATGCATGCCGTCAAGGGGCGCGGCCAGACGCTCGGCGTCATGGCGCTGGCCGAACAGGCGAAAGCGGAGATCCTTGCCCCCTTCGAACTGCGCATTCCCGCCGAGTAAGCGGCCTGCTCCTGCGGCCGTCACCAAAGCTTCATCCAGACGTCAATTCTCCGACATCGATGCCCTGCTAAGCGGAACAGCTCAAGCAACCGCTCGAATGGGGACATGATGAAAAACGCTCTCTTTGCTTCCGTCGCACTTGGCCTTCTGATGACATCCGCCGCTCTTGCCGAAGACACGGTCTTCCCGGCCAAGCTCACGGCACACGCCATCCTGCCAGCCAATACGATCATCGCGGCACCTGCCGACGCTGCCGATTATCTGAAGACCTCCGGCAAGTTCACCACCGCCGACCGCAAGCGCACCGAGGCGCTCGGCACCGTGCCCGGCAAGGATGGCGTCCGCCCCACCGGCCTGTCGCTGCCCTTCGACGGCCAGCCGATGCAGGGTTTCTCCGGCATCAAGACCATGCCGGACGGCACGTTCTGGAGCCTGTCGGACAATGGTTTCGGCAACAAGCTGAACTCGACGGACGCGATGCTGATGCTGCACAACATCAGGATCGACTGGGATGGCGGCAAGGTCGAGGCGCTGAAGACCGTGTTCCTGTCCGATCCCGACAAGAAGGCCCCCTTCCCGATCGTCATGGAAGGTGCTGCCAAGCGCTACCTGACCGGTGCCGATTTCGACGTCGAATCGATCCAGCCGGTTGCCGATGGCTTCTGGGTCGGCGAGGAGTTCGGTCCCTACATCCTGAAGTTCGATCTCGAAGGCCAGCTGACCGACGTCATTGCGACCACCGTCAACGGCAAGCCGGTGATGTCGCCGGACAACCCGACGCTGACCGTGCAGGCTGATCCTTCCAAGCCGATGCCGGCAATCAACGTCAAGCGCTCCGGCGGCTACGAAGGTCTCGCCCTGTCGAAGGACGGCACCAAGCTCTACGGCCTGCTTGAAGGCCCGCTCTGGACGGACAGCGAAACCGTCGAGCAGGCGGACGGCCGCCCGGCGCTGCGGATCATCGAGCTCGACGTCGCATCCAAGGCCTGGACCGGCCGCAGCTGGCTCTATCCGCTCGCTGAAGGCGGCGAGGCGATCGGCGATTTCAACATGCTGGACGAGAAGACGGCACTGGTGATCGAGCGCGACAACGGCGCCGGCACGGTCGACAAGGCCTGCGCCGACCCGAAGGCCCCGAAGCCGGATTGCTTTGCCGTCGGCTCGAAGGTGAAGCGGATCTACAAGATCGAGATGACCGACGAGAACGCCGGCAAGGCCGTGCGCAAGATCGGCCATATCGATCTCCTGAAGATCGCCGATCCGGACAACAAAAAGCGCCAGGGCGGCGGCGAAGGCTTCTACGACATGCCCTTCGTCACCATCGAGAATGTCGACCGCGTCGACGACACCCACATCATCGTCGGCAACGACAACAACCTGCCGTTCTCGGCCGGCCGCTCGCTCGACAAGGCCGACGACAACGAGTTCGTCCTGCTCGAAGTTGGCGAGTTTTTGAACGCCAAGTGATCGGCATCAAAACAAAAAAGGCTCCGCAGGATGATTAACTGCGGGGCCTTTTGCTTGTTGTCACAATGAGCCGTGCTTAGAGAATGAAGTAGCCCTTACTCAGCATCCCGACGCCATCAAGGTGGACGGCGGGCCGCCTACTCGAACCGGAAGGCGATCCGCTTGCCCGTCAGCTTGGCGAGCTGCTGCAGCCTGCCATCCAGCCGTTCGCCGGCAAATTCCGAATAGGCCGATGGAACGATGAATTCGAGGTCGAGATCGGCTGATGTCGATGGGCGGATATCGAGGTTGCGCACGACGCCTGGCATCGATGCCGACAAAAGGTAGACCACACGCAGCAGGCCGCCGAGCAGCTTGGCCAGTTCCAGCATGCGCGGCGTGGCAATCGCCGCCAGCGGCCCGGTGGCGCCGTCGTCGTTCAGACCCTCGAAGCGGTAATAGTTGGCCAGTGCGATATAGGCGCGGCCGGCATGGGTGATGCCGGAAAAGGTGCTGTGGGCGATGATGTTGAGCGCCTGCAGGCCGCGATAATCGGGATGCGCGCGCCAGCTGATGTCGGCAAGCAGGCAGGCCGCCTGGCGATAGCGCCCCTCCTCCTCGGTTTCGGTGATGCCGAAATGCGGCACCATCTTGCCGCTCCAGTCGGCCAGCTCGCGCGCATGCTCGGGCGAGCGGGCGCGCAGGATGGCGATTTCGCGCGCCGCCGCCAGAAGCGGATCGTGAGCGCGCACGGTATCCGACAGCAGCGAGAACAGGTAGCCCTCGCGCACGCCGAGCGCCGAAAACGAGATACGCTCCGGCTTCATCTGGGCGATGACTTCCTGCAGCGCAACCGCCCCGAACGGCAGCAGCACGCGGCGGCTCTTGGAGATGTGGGCATAAGCCGGCGTCTTCACATCCTTCGGCTCGATCACCTCGGGCAGGAAGGCCATGGCCTCGTCATAGGAGATTTCGTAGCCCTGCATCATGTGCAGCGGATAATTGCGCGTCTCCATGTGCAGCTTGGCGATCGAGCGCCAGGTACCGCCGACGGCATAGAAGGTGCGGCCCGAAACGTTCTGCAGGACCCGCGCGCCCTTGACATAGCCGCGCACATGGCTGCGCGCCTTGACGACCGAGCCTTCCGCGTGTTCCGACAGCCGGATGCCGCCGAGCGGCAGGGTGATGCCCCTGCCGACCTTGGTGCCGATGACATCGACGAGTTCGAGCGAACCGCCGCCGAAATCGCCGACGACACCGTCCGGATCGTGGTAGCCGCTGATGATGCCGAGCGCGGAAAAATAGGCCTCCTCCTCGCCCGTCAGCACCCGCACCTTCTGGCCCAGTATAATCTCGGCCCGGCGGATGAAATCGGGGCCGTTCGAGGCGTCGCGGGCGGCAGCGGTCGCCAGCACGAAGACCGTGGAGGCGCGCGCCTGCGTCGACAGGGCCCGGAACCGGTGCAGCGCCTTCAGCGCCCGCTCGACGCTTTCGGCGTCCATCCGGCCGGTCGCATCGATGCCCTTGCCAAGCCCGCACATGACCTTTTCATTGAACAGAATGGCCGGAGAACGGCTCAGCCCCTCATAGATGACAAGCCGAATCGAGTTCGACCCAATGTCCACGACGGAGACCGGGGCAATTCCAGGCAAACGCCCCTGGGCTTCAGATTCTACCATGCAATTCCAGTTTTATCTTCTGCGGCCGCTGTCCCAGCCGGCGATTACCTTCGGCGTGCTGGACTTCAAGGCCTCTCCCCGCCCGGACAGGCTGGGATTGGTCATGAAATAGACCTGCGCATTGAACGGCTCGGAATCGCGGGCGACTTCCATGCGCCGCGACGTGCCGTCGGCAAGGATCTCGTAGCTCTGCTGGTTATCGATGAGATTCCCCAGCATGATCTGCGACAACACCTGTTCATGCACAGTCCGGTTGATGAGAGGCACAAGGGTCTCCACCCGCCGGTCCAGATTGCGCGGCATCATGTCCGCTGACCCGATATAGACGAGCGCGTGCTCGGATGGAAGCCCATGGCCGTTGCCGAAGCAGAAGATACGCGAATGCTCCAGAAAGCGTCCGACGATCGATTTGACGCGGATCTTGTCGGACAGCCCCGGAACCTGCGGCCGCAGGCAGCAGATGCCGCGCACCACCAGATCGATCTCGACGCCGGCGCGGCTGGCGCGATAGAGCGCATCGATGATTTCCGGATCGACCAGCGAGTTCATCTTCATCCAGATCGAGGCCGGCCGGCCGGCCTCGGCATGGGCGATTTCCTCGTCGATATGCTGGAGGATACGCGGGCGCAGCGTGTGCGGCGAAATCGCCAGCTTCATGCCGGCCTCGGGCTCGCCATAACCGGTGATGAAATTGAAGATATTGGCCATGTCATGGGCAATCTTCGGATTGCAGGTGAAGAAAGACAGGTCGGTGTAGATCTTCGCCGTAACCGGGTGATAGTTGCCGGTGCCGAGATGACAGTAGGTGCGCAGCTTGCCGTCCTCGCGGCGCACCACCATCGACATCTTCGCATGGGTCTTCAATTCGATGAAACCGAACACGACCTGCACGCCGGCGCGTTCAAGGTCGCGTGCCCAGCGGATATTGGCTTCCTCGTCGAAGCGCGCCTTCAGCTCGACCAGCGCCGTCACCGACTTGCCGGCTTCGGCCGCGTCGATCAGCGCGCGCACGATCGGGCTGTCGTTGGAGGTGCGGTAGAGCGTCTGCTTTATCGCCAGAACGTCCGGATCGCGCGCAGCCTGGAGCAGAAACTGGACCACCACGTCGAAGCTCTCATAGGGATGGTGAACCACCATGTCCTTTTCGCGGATGGCGGCAAGGCAGTCTCCGGCGTGTTCGCGGACGCGTTCGGGAAATCGCGCATTGTACGGCTCGAAGCGCAAATCGTCGCGCGGCGCCTTTGTGATCTCGGAGAGCGTGTTGAGCGCCAGAAGGCCGGGCAGCACTGCGACGCGGTTGACCGGCACGTTGAGCTCGGTGACGACGAAATGGCGCAGCTCAAGCGGCATTTCCGAATCGATCTCGATACGGATGACCGAGCCGCGCCGGCGGCGCTTCAGCGCCGTCTCATAGAAGCGCACGAGATCCTCGGCCTCTTCCTCGACTTCGATATCGCTGTCGCGGATGATGCGGAACGTGCCGGAGCCCTTGACTTCGTAACCGGGGAAAAGCCGCTCGATGAACAGGCTGACGGCATCTTCCAGCGTGATGTAGCGGATCACCGATTTGGCATCGGGCAGACGGATGAAGCGGTCAAGCGCCACCGGCAGGCGCAACAGCGCCGTCATCGGCTCGCGGCCGTGCTTGCTGGTCAGCTGCAGGCCCATGGTGAAGCCGAGATTGGGAATGAACGGGAACGGATGAGCGGGATCGATCGACAGCGGCGTCAGCACCGGAAAGATCGCCTGCTCGAATTCGTTGGCCAGCCACGTCCGGTCCTGCGTCGACAGCGACACCGGGCGGACGATGAGGATGTCTTCCCGGGCAAGATATTGCTGCAGCACGGCCAGCGAGGCCTGTTGCTCCATCTGCAGATTGTCGATTTCCTTGAGGATATCTTCCAGCTGCTCGGCCGGCGTCTTGCCGTCCGGGCTGCGCACGACGACCCCCTGGCGGACCTGGCCTTCGAGACCGGCGACGCGGACCATGAAAAATTCGTCGAGATTGGCCGCCGAAATCGACAGGAAGCGCACGCGCTCCAGAAGTGGATGGGCGGTATTGAGGGTTTCCTCGAGAACGCGGCGGTTGAACTGCAGCCAGGAAAATTCGCGGTTGATGAAGCGTTCCGGGCTGGTCAGGAGATCGATTTCATCGGCCACCGGCGTGTTTGCAGTCGTTGCAGATGTCACAGTGTCCATTGTCCCCAGTCCGCCTTTTTGCTTTTCTCGAAGCAGCTAGCGCAGTTTGACGACGGAACTGTGACAGTCAATCGATTTCGCGTGGCTTTCCAAGGGCATTGAGAACTTCCAGCGCCAGTGCCCGGTTGATGCGCGTGCCGCGCGCCAGCGCCAGATGATCCAGCCGCTCGACGATGGTCTGGGCGGATTCGAGCGAACGTTCCATACGGGCGACGATATAGCCGATCAGCCGATCATCGACGGCAAGCTGGCGGTCGGCCAGGAGCTTGACCAGAACCTGGGCCAGCAGCTCATCGTCCGGCTCGCCGATCTCGACCACGGTCGCCGCCTTCAGGCGCGAGCGCAGGTCGGGCAGTTCGACCGGCCAGGACATCGGCCAGAGCCGGCTGGTGATCAAGAGGCTGGTGCCGTTTTCCCGCACGCTGTTGATGACGTGAAACAGCGCCCGGTCATCGAACCCCTCACGATCGGCATCCTCGAACAGCACAGGGCTTGATGCCGCCACTTCGGCCGCATTGCTGCCGGCCGCCGGATGAATGGCAACCGCCGCGCTGTTTTCCCGCCAGATCGCCGCAAGGTGCGATTTGCCCGAGCCCACGGGGCCGGCCAGAATGACGACGGGCGACGGCCAGCGCGGCCAGCTGTCGATGATGGAAACGGCCGCCTTCAGCCGTTCGGACACCAGCAGGTCATCACGACCCGTCTGCGGTTCGTGCTCGAAAACGAGCGGCAATTGTTCGAACTTACGGACCATACGCTGTTTACTCTGGAAGCTTGTCGTCTGGAGCTCTGTGTTCCTGCTCGATCGTCAGGATGTGGCGGTGACCGTGGTAGAGCGCACTGTCAAGGTAACGCCCGATACCGAAGCGGACAAGCACGCCGATGGCGGCCGCGCACGGCACGGCGACCAGCAGCCCGACGAAACCGAACAGCGCGCCGAAGGCCAGAAGCGCGAACATCAGCCAGACCGGATGCAGGCCGACGCTCTTGCCGACCAGCCGGGGCTGAAGGATGTTGCCTTCGAGAAACTGCCCGGCAAAGAAGATCGCGGCGACGATACCGATATGAATATAGTCGGGCCAGAACTGGACCAGCGCCACACCGAGGGCGAGCACCAGCCCGACCATCGAGCCGACATAGGGAATGAAGCTGATCATGCCGGCAAACAGGCCGATCAGCAGGCCGAAGTTCAGGCCGGCGAAGGACAGGGAGACGCCGTAGAACAGGCCGAGGATGATGCAGAGCGAGCCCTGGCCGCGCACGAAGCCGGCAATCGTCGTGTTCATGTCGCGGGCGATCTGGCGCACCGTGGCGACGTGATCGCGCGGGATCCAGCTGTCGACCTTGTCGACCATCCGGTCCCAGTCGAGCAGCAGATAGAAGGCGACGACGGGCGTGACGACGAACAGCGAGATGATGTCGAGCAGCGCCATGCCCGAATTCCACAATTGCTGGAACAGCGTGCCGAGGAAGCCGGCGCCCTGTTCGAGCAGCTTGGCGGAGTTCTGCTTGATCGTGTCCATCTGCCCGGAAATCCAGTCGGGCAGCCAAGCGGCATCCGGGCTGGTGAGAAACTCCTGCAGCTTGGACACGTAACCCGGCATCTTCTGGATGAATTCGGACGCCTGGGTGAAAACGATGGGAATGATGACGACCAGCGACAGGGCAAAGACGACGATGAAGCCGATCAGGATGACGACCGTCGCCATCAGGCGGCTCAAGCCCAGCCTTTCCAGCCGGTCGGCGACGGGATCGAGAAAATAGGCGAGCGCCATGCCGGCGATGAACGGCAGCAGAATGGTGGAAAACACCATCAGGAAGGCGATGAAGCCGGCCAGGAAAAGTGCCCAGAAGATGATCTGGCGCTGCAGCCCGCTGCCGCTCAATGTGTTGACCATGCCGCTGTTCCGATGCGTTGTCGCTGGCGCTCCGCCGCGCTGCTTCCAGTGCTGGAGATAGGATGTGGTACCGACCATGGTCAAGCCTGTGGCGCGAAACGGCCGACAATGGCGGGCAAAACGTCAAAAAAGCGGGAGTATCCGGGGCAATATGCTTGCACTTGCAGCGGCACCATGCCAATCGCAATCCAAATATGACGAGCCGGCGGAGATCAAGCCATGAGCGAGCCAGGAAAGAACGGTCTCACCTACAGCGATGCGGGTGTGGATATCGATGCCGGAAACCTTTTGGTGGACAAGATCAAGCCGCATGTGCGCTCGACGCGGCGCCCGGGCGCTGACGGCGAGATCGGCGGCTTCGGCGGCCTGTTCGACCTGAAGGCGGCGGGCTTCACCGATCCGGTATTGGTGGCCGCCAATGACGGCGTCGGCACTAAGCTCAAGATCGCCATCGACGCCGACAAGCACGACACGGTCGGCATCGACCTCGTTGCCATGTGCGTCAACGATCTGGTCGTCCAGGGCGCCGAGCCGCTGTTCTTCCTCGACTACTTCGCCACCGGTAAGCTCGATCCGGATCAGGGCGCCTCGATCGTTGGCGGCATTGCCGCCGGTTGCCGCGAGGCAGGCTGCGCACTGATCGGCGGCGAAACCGCCGAAATGCCCGGCATGTATGCCGGCGGGGATTATGATCTCGCCGGTTTTGCGGTCGGTGCCGCCGAACGCGGGCAACTGCTGCCGGCCGGCGATATCGCCGAGGGCGACGTGATCCTCGGCCTCGCCTCCTCCGGCGTGCATTCCAACGGATACTCGCTGGTGCGCAAGATCGTCTCGCTCTCCGGCCTTGCCTGGGACGCGCCGGCACCGTTCGGCGAAGGGACCCTGGCCGACGTGCTGATGACGCCGACGCGCATTTACGTGAAGCCGCTGCTCAAGGCGATCCGCGAGACCGGAAAGATCAAGGCGCTCGCCCATATCACCGGCGGCGGCTTTCCCGAAAACATTCCGCGGGTGCTGCCCAAGCATCTGGCCGCCGAGATCGATCTCGATGCGATCAAGGCGCCGGCGGTGTTCTCCTGGCTTGCCAAAACCGGCGGCGTTGCCGCCAACGAGATGCTGCGCACCTTCAACTGCGGCGTCGGCATGATCGCCGTCGTCAAGGCGGAAGACGCCGAAACGGTAACGTCGGTCCTGACAGCCGAAGGCGAGACCGTGTTTGCGCTCGGCCGCATGGTCGCCCGCGCAGAGGGCGCGGCCGGTACGATCTACAAGGGCACGCTGGCTCTATGAACGATACGGTGAAACCGGCCCGCAAGCGGGTCGTGGTGTTCATTTCCGGCGGCGGCTCCAACATGCTGGCGCTGGTCAAGGCCGCTGGCGAACCGGATTTTCCGGCCGATATCGTCGCCGTGATCTCGGACAAGGCCGATGCCGGCGGGCTGGCGAAAGCGGCAGCGCTCGGCATCGCGACGTTTTCGTTCGTGCGCAAGGATTACGCCAGCAAGGACGCCCACGAAGCCGCGATCCTCTCGACGCTCGAAAGCCTTTCCCCCGACATCATCTGCCTTGCCGGTTATATGCGGCTTTTGAGCGCCACCTTCATCAACGCCTACGAAGGCCGGATCATCAATATTCACCCTTCCCTGCTGCCGCTGTTTCCGGGCCTGCACACCCATCAGCGGGCGATCGATGCCGGCATGACGCAAGCCGGCTGCACGGTGCATTTCGTCACCGAGGGCATGGATGAGGGCCCTGTGATCCTGCAGACAGCCGTGCCGGTGCTGCCGGGCGATACAGTGGACGACCTTGCGGCAAGAGTGCTGGTCGAGGAACACAAGGCCTATCCGAAGGCGCTGAGACTGGTGGCCGAGGGCAAGGTGCGGATGAACGGCGGGCGGACTTTGCGTGACGAAGGCGGCCTCACGCGAGACCTATCGTAAATCCGGTCATCACCTTGACCCTTTTCACGATCATTCTTATCCTGTTGAAACCCTTGCTCCCGATCTACTCTTGCATGAAATTCGCAATATCCTTGTCGTTTCAGAAAGGCGCAATCGCGTCACGGCTGACGGAGCTGCGAGCCTTCTGATGGGACTCCGGAAAGTTCCGCTCATCATTATCAGCATGAAGGACGATCTCGGAATTTTGCAACTGGCCAGAGAGCATCGGCTTTCGGACTATGATGCAACCTATCTTGCCCTTGCCGTGGCGCAAAATACCGCCCTGGTTACTCTGGACCGCAAGCTTAATACAGCAGCGTGTGGCGCGGGGTTGAAAGCATTTGGTTAGCCGAGCAGCTCCCGATTACAGGCCCTCTTTGGAGTTAAAAACATGTTCACTCACGTCATGATCGGAAGCAACGACCTGGAGCGGGCTAGAGATTTCTACGACGCCACATTCGCCGCGTTAGGAGGCGAGCCTGGCGAGATCGATGCCAGAGGTAGGCTGATCTATGCCCACGAGCGTAGTCGGCTGATGATCACGAAGCCGATCGACGGCAATCCGGCGACCGCGGCCAACGGTGGGACGATCGGTATCGCCGCTGCGAGCCGTGACCATGTTCTCGCGTGGCATAAGGCCGGTACGACGCATGGTGGGACGTCGATCGAGAGCCCACCCAGCGAGCGGCCGAACAGAGCCTTCGTCGCCTACCTTCGCGATCCGGACGGAAACAAGCTCACCGCGCGCACCCAGGCGACGAAGTAACACAATCGGCAATCAGTCAGTCTCGGCATCAAGGGAAAATTCTGACCATCAGGCCTTGCCCAACCGCTCCCGGTTGAGCATCGCCCATTGCAGCAGCATGATGGTCTTGCCGTCGCAGATTGCGCCGCTGTCGATCATCGCCATGGCGTCCGTGAGCGGCACTTCCAGCACCTCGATATCCTCGTCCTCGTGGGCTGCCCCGCCGCCGTCTTCGGCCCGGACCGTCACATCGATGATCGCGGCAAAGAAGTGGATGGTCTCGGTCACTGCGCCCGGCGACATGAAGGCCTGAAAGACCGGCTGCACATCCGTGACCAGATAGCCGGTTTCCTCCATCACCTCGCGCTTGATCGCCTCGGCCGGGTGATCGCCGTCGAGCAGGCCCGCCGGCGTTTCCAGAAGCCAGCCGGAATGGCCGTTCAGATGCGCCGGCATGCGGAACTGCCGCACGAGGATGACGCTGTCACGCCCGGGATCGTAAAGCAAAATGGTCGCGCCGTTGCCGCGATCGTAGACCTCGCGCTTCAGTTTCTTCGTGACGCCGTTCGAACCGGTATAATTGAAGGTGACGTTGCGCAGATGGTACCAGTTTTTCGAAAGCGTCTCGTCCTTGAGGATTTCGACCTTCGCATTCTCGAATTTCGTCATTTCCAGTTCAGTCCCTGTCCAGATCAGTCCTTGCGCAGCCATACGTGATTGTCGTGGAACGCCGCCCCGCCATAGGGGGCCGCCGCGTCGGCGCCGGTCAGCACGTTGATGCCCTCGCCGTCGAGATGCGCGTCGTTCGGCCAGAGGCCTTCGGCGATCACCACACCGCGCCGCGTACCGCCGCCAAGCTTGGCGTGCAGGCGGATTTCGCCGCGCTCGTTGCCGATCCGGACGATATCGCCTTCGGCAACGCCGAGCACCGCCGCATCGTCGGCGTGGATCATCACTTCCGGGCGGGCTTCCTTCTGGATGGAAGACGGCGTTTCGGCAAAGGTCGAGTTCAGGAACGAGCGCGCTGGCGATGTCGCCAGACGGAACGGATGTGCGTCGTCGGCCACCTCGATCAGATCGACATGATCGGGAAACTCCGGCAGTTGCGCATGCGGGCCGAAGACACCCAGGGCCTTGGGCGGGCGGTTCGGTGCTGGCGTGCCGGTCCAGTCGGCCTTGAAGCGGAATTTGCCGTCGGGATGGCCGAACCCCTTGATGAAATGCGCCGTCTCGAAATCCGGCTGGACATCCAGCCATTTCTCCCGCTTCAGCCCCTCGTAACCGATGCCGTAGTTGACCAGGATATGGTCGATATGCTCGCGCTCGCTCAAGCCGAAACCGGGTTTGTCCGAGACACCGAGCCGCTTGGCCAGTTCCTCGATGACGAAGAGATTGGTGCGCACGGTCGATGGCGGCTCGACGACCTTGGGGCCGAGCAGGATGTGCTGGTGGCCGCCGCCGCGATAGAGATCGTCATGCTCGAGGAACATGGTGGCGGGCAGGATGATATCGGCGACCTTGGCCGTATCGGTCATGAACTGCTCGTGCACCGCGACGAACAGGTCGTCGCGCAGGAAACCGCGCTTCACCAGCCGCTGCTCCGGCGCGACGTTGACCGGATTGGTGTTCTGGACCAGCATCGCCGTCACCGGGCCGCGATGGCGCAAAGCCTCGGCGTCGCCGGTCAGTACCCGGCCGATCTGCGACTGGTCGAGCATGCGGATATCCGGGTCCAGCATGGCGGAGCCGACCAGTTCGCGCTTGTCGAACTTGAAGATATCGTTGTTGGTGTGGAAAGCGCCGCCGCCCTCGTGCTTCCACGAGCCGAGCACGGTCGGCACCGAGGCTGCGGCGTGGATGGCGACTGCCCCATTGCGCTGGCGGGTAAAACCGTAGCCAAGACGGAAATAGGTTTTCGGGGTCGTGCCGACGAGCTTGCCGAAGGCCTCGATCTCGTCCACCGGCACCCCGGTGATGGCAGACGCCCATTCCGGCGTGCGCGTCTTCAGGTGGTTTTCCAGACCTGCCGGATCGTCGGCATACTCAGCCAGATAGGCCCGGTCGGCGTAACCGTCGCGGAAAGCGATGTGCATGATGGCGCAGGCCAGTGCCGCGTCGGTGCCGGGCTTCAGCACCAGCCCCATATCGGCCTGCTTGATGGTCGGATTGTCGTAGATGTCGATGACGACGATCCTGGCGCCGCGCTCCTTGCGGGCCTTGATGGCGTGGGTCATGACGTTGACCTGGGTCGAGACCGCATTGGTGCCCCAGATGACGACGCAATCGGATTTCGCCATCTCGCGCGGATCGGGCCCGCGCAGCGACCCGGTCGCCATCGCCAGACCGGTCCAGGCCAGATTGGTGCAGATCGAGCCGAAGAAGCCGGAATACTTCTTGGCATGGCGCAGGCGGTCGATCGAATCGCGCTGCACCTGCCCCATCGTGCCGGCATAATAATAGGGCCAGACGGCTTCCGATCCGTATTGCTGCTCGGCCCTGACGAAGGCGCCGGCGATTTCGTCCAGCGCGTCTTCCCAGGAAAGCGCCTGCCAGTTGCCCTCGCCCTTGGCGCCCTTGCGGCGCTGCGGCGCCATCAGGCGGCCGGGGTGGTAGATACGCTCCGAATAGCGGGCGACCTTGGCGCAGATGACGCCGGCGGTATAGGTGTTGGCGGAGGCGCCGCGCACCCGGCCGATCCGGCCTTCAGGCGTGACATCGACCTCCAGCGCGCAGGCCGAGGGACAGTCGTGCGGACAGACAGTGTGGCCGACGGACTTTTCTGGTTTGATGGGGGTCGCAACGTTCATGGCTTTTCTATATTGCATCGCGCAAGGGTCTCAAAGTCCCGATCGCCATGCATTCCAACATTTCATCCGAACGATCAGGGACGCGAATGAATTACCGTCACATCTATCACGCCGGAAATTTCGCCGACGTGCTGAAGCACGCGGTGCTCGCCCGTCTGGTCGTCTACATGACGCAGAAGGACAAGGCGTTTCGCGTGCTCGACACGCATGCCGGCATCGGCCTCTATGATCTCTCCAGCGAGGAAGCGCAGAAAACCGGCGAATGGGTTGACGGTATCGGCCGCATTCTCGATGCGGATATTCCGGCCAAGGCCAAGGCAATCCTCGAACCGTACCTCACGGCCGTCCGCGACCTCAATCCCGGCCGGAGCCCCGATGGCGGCCTGACGCTCTATCCCGGCTCGCCGAAACTGACCCGCATGCTGATGCGGCCACAGGACCGGCTGTCGGCCATGGAGTTGCATCCCGACGACTACGAGACGCTGCACCGCCTGTTCGACGGCGATTTCCAGAGCCGCATCACCGAACTCGACGGCTGGCTGGCGCTCGGCGCCCATCTGCCGCCGAAGGAAAAGCGCGGGCTCGTGCTGGTCGATCCGCCGTTCGAGATCGCCGGTGAATACGAACGGCTGGTCGATGGCCTGCACAAGGCGTACCGGCGTTTTTCCGGCGGCACCTTCTGCCTCTGGTATCCGCTGAAACAGGGTGCGCCGATCGCCGATTTCCACGAGGCGCTGAAGGCTCTGGAGATCCCCAAGATGCTCGGCGCCGAGCTGTCGGTGCGCAGCGACCGCGACACGACCGGCCTTTCGGGCTCCGGCCTGATCATCGTCAACCCGCCTTTCACGCTGAAGGGTGAACTCGACATCCTCTTGCCCTTCCTCAAGGACCGGCTGAAGCAGGATCGCCATGCATCGGCCCGCGCCTTCTGGCTGCGTGGCGAGGAGATGCCCGAGCGGGATTGATCGGGGCTTGACGGTCCGGCTGCAAGAGACGCAATCTGACGAAACTTCGGCTTGAGGGGAATTCGGGAGACGATCATGACAGGAATGCTGGCCCCGCCCCTTCTCTTCCCCCTCGCCGCGATCGGCGGCATATGGTCTGACACGCAATGGGCCTCGTTGCGGTGACGGGCGCGATCTCCGGTTTCCGCCGCATCGCCCTGCCGCTGCTCGCAGCCCTGTTGCTTGCCGCCTGCAATGGCGAAAGCGATGCACAGAAGGCGCCACAGAACGCCAATACCCCGATCGCCGGCAATTCCACCCAAACGCCATCCCGGTTGCCACCCGTTCCGCTTGGCAGCGGTTTCGATTTCTATGTGCTGTCGCTTTCATGGTCGCCGAGCTGGTGCATCGAGAACGATCCGTCCGGCCGCACCGAACAATGCGACCCCGGCAACAGCCATGGTTTCATCGTCCACGGGCTGTGGCCGCAGAACGAACAGGGCTATCCAGAATTCTGCCGGACGCGCGAACCTGACCGGGTACCGGAGACGCTGGGGCGGACCCTGTTCGACATCATGCCGTCGATGGGCCTGATCGGCCACGAATGGCGCAAGCACGGCTCCTGCTCGGGCCTCAGCCAGAAGGACTATTTTGCCGTCATCCGCGCCGCCTGGCAAAGGGTGGCGATACCGCCGGCGCTGCAATCGGTGGCCTCGCATCAGCGGACCAGTGCCGCCGACATCGAAACCGCGCTGACCACAGCCAATCCCGGCCTGCGGACAGACGCCATGGCCGTCACCTGCGCGGCCGGACGCGTCGATGAAGTCCGTATCTGCCTCAACAAGGATCTCAGCTTCCGCGCCTGCGGCGAGATCGATCGCGCCGGCTGCAAGGTCAAAAGCCTCAGCCTGCCGCCCACGCCCTGATCACCAAGAGAAAGAAACCTCGCATGAAGATCCTCTATTCCCCCAGCTCCCCCTATTCCAACAAGGTGCGCATGGCCGCGCGTTACGCCGGCATATCCGCCGAAAGCGTTCTGACAGACACCAGCGGCAGCCCGCAGGAGCTGATTGCCAGCAACCCTCTCGGCAAGATCCCGACGCTGATCACCACGGACGGAAAGGCGATCTACGACAGCCGCGCGATCATGCATTTCGTCGACCGCGAGACCAAGGGCAAGCTCTACCCGCGCAACGCGGAAAAGCGCACCGATGTGGAAATGCTGGAGGCGCTGTGCGACGGCATCTGCGACAGCCTGCTGGCCATCGTCTACGAAAAGCGCTTCCACCCGCCGGAAAAGGTCCACCAGCCCTGGATCGACAGGCAGTGGGAAAAGGTGGCACGTGGCCTCGATCATCTCAACGCCAACATGCCGAAGACCGGCGCCAAGCTGCATGCCGGCCATTTCGCGCTGGCCGCGATGCTGCGCTATATCGAGCTCCGCTTCGCCGGCGAATGGCAGAAGGGCCGCTCGAAGCTGAAGAACTGGCCGCAGAAATTTGAAAAGTTCTTCCCGGACTATGCGCAGTTCAAGCTCTGACGCCTCACAGTCCGGCGCTGCCAACGAAAGTAGGCTGTAAAAACGCAAGAAGGCCGGATCGCTCCGGCCTTCTTGTTATTCACGATGTTCCGATCGATCAGAACTTGACGCCCATACCGACGCGAACGCTGTGTTCGTCGTAGCCCGACGAAACGCGGCCACCCGGCAGGCTGAAGTCCTTCGAACCGTAGTCGGTGTAGCGATATTCGACGCGCGCCGTGATGTTGTCGGTCACGAAGGCTTCGGCACCGGCACCAGCCGTCCAGCCGAGCAGCGTGTTCTTGTCCGAACCACCGCCGTTGGCAGTTGCCTTGACGCTGGATGCAGCCACACCGGCCGTACCATAGACGAGAACCGGGTTCAGGTCGTAACCGACGCGGCCGCGGACCGAGCCGTTGACGCCCTGCTCCATCTTGCGAGCCGAGTTCCTGGTGTCGTTGTCGCCGTAGTTGATATCGGCTTCAGCACCATACACGATGTTGCCGCTCTGCATGTTGTAGCCGCCATAGAGGCCGCCGCCGAAACCGGCAGCGCCACGGCCGCCCGTTGCGTCATACTGGCCATGGCCCCAGTTGGCGGTACCACCGACATAGGCGCCCGACCAGTTCTTGATCGCCGGCTGGCTGTAATCGGCAGACGGCGCAGCCGGAACTTCGTCGATCGCATCAGCAGCCTGAACGGAAGTGAAGGCGATGAGGGATACGGCAGATGCCATAAGGGTGGTGATGAGAGTACGCATTAAAGTCTCCTTTCGAACCGATGTTCCGGACCCTCGCGGTCCTAAACTGATACATCGGACAAATTGCAATTAACCCCGCCCGGTTGATATGAAATTGGCGGTCAATTGCGGATTCACAAGAGCCAAATTGTGAAATTTTAGTGGCAGCACCATGACCGAAATGCGATGTTGCTTTGCCGCCACAGGGTAATTATTAACCACAAATCAACAATAACGGAATATATACTATAAGTATCGAAAACAATTCAATTTACCCGCTCGGCGTTAATTTTTCCGAAACGAATACCCGCAGGCCGTTTCGCAATCCGCCCCCTCCTCCTATATCCTTGCCGGCAACAGGAATTCGAATCGCACGGCGGGAAATAGATTTGAGGACGCCTCTGAAAACAGCACTGGTGACTGGCGGCGCCCGGCGCATCGGCAAGGCCATCGTCGAGGATCTGGCGGCCCATGGCTTTGCCGTCGCCATTCACGCCAATGCGTCGCTGGCGGAAGCCGAGGCGCTGGCGGCCGGCATCCGCGCCAAAGGCGGGAGAGCAGCGACCGTGGTGGCCGACCTTGCCGACACGGCGTCGACCTCGGCCCTGGTGGACAAGGCAAGAGCAGCGCTCGGCCCGATCGGGCTGCTGGTCAACAATGCATCCCTGTTCAAGAAGGACAGCCTCGACGCTTTCGACGAAACGGTCTGGGACAAACATTTCGCCCTGCATGTCAAAGCCCCGTCGCTGCTGGCCCGCGATTTCGCGGCGCAATTGCCGACGGAACATTCCGGGCTGGTCGTCAACATCATCGATCAGCGCGTCTGGGCTCCAAATCCGCGATTTTATTCCTATATGTTGTCGAAGTCGGCGCTGCTGACAGCGACCGGAACGATGGCGCAGGCCCTGGCACCGGCCATCCGCGTCAACGGCATCGGCCCCGGCCCGACCCTGCCCAACGAACGGCAGAACCGCGACGATTTCGATCGGCAGGTCGAGGCGCTGATCCTGAAGACGGGGCCGGCGCTCGATGAATTCGGCGCGACGATCCGGTTTCTGTTCGATACGCCCTCGGTGACCGGGCAGATGATCGCGCTTGACGGCGGCCAGCACCTTGCCTGGGAAACGCCGGATATTTTGGAGATTGTGGAATGAACGGGCGCGTGCCCAATGATGGCGGCATTCTCTACGATGAGAACGCCAAGGACGACGATGACCTGATCGAGGTGCCGGACGCGGCTGCGCCGGCGCCGATCCTCGACTGGGCGGAGACCAGCGCCATTCCCGACGGTCTGCGCGGCGCGGAGCTGATCCAGGCTTTCGTCAAGCTTCTGCCCAACAGTCCCGGCGTCTACCGCATGTTCAACGAGGCGGGCGACGTTCTCTACGTCGGCAAGGCCAGGAACCTGAAGAAGCGCGTCAGCAACTATGCGCAGGGCCGGCTTCATTCCAATCGCCTCGCCAAGATGGTGCGCGAAACCGCCCATATGGAATTCGTGACGACGCGCACCGAAATCGAGGCGCTGCTGCTCGAAGCCAATCTGATCAAGCGCCTGCGGCCGCGCTTCAACGTGCTTCTGCGCGACGACAAGTCGTTTCCCTATATTCTGGTGACCGGCGACTCGAGGGCGCCGGCGCTTTACAAGCATCGCGGCGCGCGCAGCCGAAAGGGCAACTATTTCGGCCCCTTCGCCTCGGCCGGCGCCGTCGGCCGCACGATCAATTCGCTGCAGCGCGCCTTTCTGTTGCGCACCTGCACCGACAGCGTCTTTGAAAGCCGCACCCGCCCCTGCCTGCTGCACCAGATCAAGCGCTGTGCCGCCCCCTGCACCCATGAGGTCAGCGACGCCGACTATGCCGAACTGGTGACCGAAGCCAGGGACTTCCTGTCCGGCAAGAGCCAGGCAGTGAAGGCGACGATTGCCGCGGCGATGAGCGAGGCGTCGGACAATCTCGATTTCGAACGGGCCGCCCTCTACCGCGACCGGCTGGCGGCGCTGTCGCATGTGCAGAGCCATCAGGGCATCAATCCGGCCGGGGTCGAGGAAGCCGATGTCTTCGCCATCCATCACGAAGGCGGCGTCTCCTGCATCCAGGTGTTCTTCTTCCGCACCGGGCAGAACTGGGGCAACCGCGCCTATTTCCCCAAGGCCGATCCGACCCTGACCTCCGCCGAGGTCCTCAGCGCGTTTCTCGCCCAGTTCTACGACGACAAGCCCTGTCCCCGGCAGATCCTGCTGTGCGAGACGGTCGAGGAGCAGGAACTGCTCGGCGAGGCGCTCAGCGAAAAATCCGGCTACAAGGTCACGATCCTGGTGCCCCAGCGCGGCGAGAAGAAGGATCTGGTCGATCACGCCGTTGCCAATGCCCGCGAGGCGCATGGCCGCAAGCTGGCCGAGACCGCCTCGCAATCGCGCCTGCTCGACGGTTTTGCCACGACGTTCAAGCTGGAGCGCACGCCGCGCCGGATCGAGATCTACGACAACTCGCACATCATGGGCACCAATGCCGTCGGCGGCATGGTGGTGGCGGGCGCCGACGGCTTCGTCAAAGGCCAGTACCGCAAGTTCAACATCAAATCGACCGACATCACCCCCGGCGACGACTTCGGCATGATGAAGGAAGTGATGACACGGCGGTTTTCGCGCCTGCTGAAGGAAGAGGGAAAACCCGACCGCAGCATCGAGACCAACGAGGATAGCGCTTTCCCGGCCTGGCCCGACGTCATCCTGATCGATGGCGGACAGGGCCAGATGACGGCGGTGCGGGCGATCCTCAAGGAGCTGGATATCGAAGACTGTGTTGTCGCCATCGGCGTTGCCAAGGGCGTCGACCGCGAGGCGGGCCGCGAGCGCTTCTTCCCGCCGGCTGGCAGCCGCGACGGCTTCACCCTGCCGCCGCGAGACCCCGTGCTCTATTTCATCCAGCGCATGCGCGACGAGGCGCACCGGTTTGCCATCGGCTCGCATCGGGCGCGGCGCAAGAAGGAGATGGTCAAGAACCCGCTCGACGAGATCGGCGGCATCGGCCCGACGCGCAAGCGCGCGCTGCTCCACCATTTCGGCACCGCCAAGGCGGTTTCCCGCGCCGGGATCAACGACCTGATCGCGGTCGAGGGCATTTCGGAAGCCGTCGCGCGGATCGTCTACGATCATTTCCACGAGGACGGCGCGAAGTAGCGCCCAAAACCAAGGTGGAAGAGGAGCATCTCCCTCGGGGGAAGACGCATCTCATCCGGTTCACCATGCGTTCAGACGAATTCCGCCATAATTCAGGCCGATCTCTCAATGACCGGTTGACGCCGCTGTCACAAAGTCTTTCATCTGTCGCCAAGAACCCGCAGAGAACCCGAATCGATGTCCACCACGCCTGCCGCTTACAATATTCCAAATCTTCTGACCTACGGCCGCATTCTGGCCGTGCCTCTGATCGTCCTGTGTTTCTTCATCGAGGGCAAGCTGCACAGCTCCGATTTCGCCCGATGGACCGCGCTCGGCATCTTCGTCGTGGCGTCGATCACGGATTTTCTTGATGGCTATCTGGCGCGGATCTGGAACCAGACTTCGAATATCGGCCGCATGCTGGACCCGATCGCCGACAAGCTGCTGATCGCCACCGCCCTGCTGCTGATGGCGGCGGATACGGAAAAGACTATCGCCGGCTGGTCGCTCTGGGCTGCGATCATCATCCTGTGCCGCGAAATCCTCGTCTCCGGCCTGCGCGAATATCTGGCGGGGCTGAAGGTCAGCGTGCCGGTGACGCGCATTGCCAAGTGGAAGACGGCGGCGCAGATGTTTGCCATTGCCTTCCTGCTCGCAGGCCCGGCCGGCGACAAGGTCCTGCCCTACACGACGCAGATGGGCATCGGCCTGCTCTGGATCGCCGCGATTTTGACGATCTACACCGGCTACGACTATTTCCGCGCCGGCCTCAAGCACATGATCGACTGATGGCCAGCGTCAACCTCGTCTATTTCGCCTGGGTGCGCGAACGGATCGGCAAGGGCGAAGAAACACTCGAGCTTCCCGGTACCGTCGTGACCGCCGGCGATCTGCTCGCCCACCTGAAGACGCTCGGCGAGGAATACGAGGCAGCGCTGGAGCACCAGAACGTCATCCGTGTCGCCATCAACCAGGAACATGTCGATCACGACGAACCGATTGCCGGGGCGCGGGAGATCGCGCTGTTTCCGCCGATGACCGGAGGCTGAGACCGTGACCGGCGTGCCTGTCACCGTCCGCGTCCAGCGGCAGGATTTCGACCTTGCCGCCGAAGTCCAGGCCCTCTCGACCGGCCGCCACGATATCGGCGCGGTCGTTACCTTTTCCGGTCTTTGCCGCGATGAGGCGGGCTCGCTGAGCGCGCTCGAACTCGAACACTATCCGGGCATGGCGGAAGCGGAGATCACCCGCATCTGCAAGGAGGCCGTGACCCGTTTCGGATTGCAGGCCGTCTGCGCCATCCACCGGCATGGAAAAATCCTTCCCGGCGAAAACATCGTCCTCGTCGTCACCGCCTCGCCGCACCGGCAGGCGGCCTTCGACGGCGCCAATTTCATCATGGATTTCCTCAAAACCTCGGCCCCCTTCTGGAAGAAGGAACATGCGGTGGATGGCAAGGAGCGCGGCTGGGTCAGCGCCAAGGATGAAGACGACAGCGCCAGGGATCGCTGGTCCAATACTAAGGACTGATTACGGCTGGAATTGCTCCTTGCGTGTCAGCACCAGCAGCAGCACCAGAAACGAGAAGATCGCGAAATCCCGCCAGAGCATCGGGCCGTAGGCGCTCCACAGCGTTTCGCTCAGGCCGATCGCCGCCGCCCCGAGCGCCGCCAGCACCGGCGCCGTCTGGCCGCCGATCGCGGCGATGAACAGCACCTTGACGCCGAATACCAGGCCCGCGCCAAAATCCATGTTGCCATAGTAGGATGTGGCGAGGATGCCGGCGACAGCGGCCAGCAGCGCCGAAAGCCCGTAGGCCGCAACGAACACCCGGCTGCCATCGACGCCGCAGAGCGCCGCCGCCCCCGCATCGTCGGACACCGCCCGCCACGCGCGGCCCCAGGCGGACCGCGCCAAAAATACATGCCCTGCCCCGACCAGAGCCAGCATCAGCAGCGTATTGAGAAGCTGGATCACCGTCAGCGTCACCGGGAATTGCGGGTCCGGCCAGAGCGTGAGCGGCATATTCAGGAACGGCGGCAGCCAGAGGCTGCGGGTCTCAGCCGCGATCCGCGACAGTTCCATCAGCACCAGCGCCACACCCAGCGAGGCGACAACCACCGTATTGGCCGAGGTCACCACCAGCCTGCGCATGATCGAACGGCCGATGAACAGCCCGGCACCGAGCGCATAGACCAGCGCCGAAATGGCCCCGACAGCGAGTGCCGCGGGCAAAACCAGCCACAGCCGGTTCCAGGCAAAATCGGAAAACAGCAGGAAGATCTGGCCGGAGAAGCCGAACAGCGCGCCATAGGTGAGATCGGCCCGCCGGGTGACGGAAAAAGCGATCGAATAACCGAAGGCCAGCAGCGCATAGAGGGCGGCGATGGGCAGAGCGCTGGCAAGCTGCTGGAGAAAATAGGCCATGGAACATCCACTGATGACAACGTCATTATAACTGGTAAAATGTGTTTTACCAGTTAGGGTATCGCATGACATTTTCCTGGACCCCACATCGTTTTTCCGGTGGCGCGCTGGCGCTCGATGTCGCCAATTCGGTGATCCTGCGTTTCGACCCGCAGCGCCGGATCGACCGCTATGCCGATCCGGTTGCACTGCGCGATTTTGCCGCCGCGGCGACACGGTTTTCGGCGGAGAAGGCATTGTTCGGGCCGCTGGAGCCCGTTGCGCCTGAAAATCACGATGCCTTTCTGGCGCTGCGCGAGGCGACCGACCGGCATTTTCGGGCCGAGGTGCTGGGGGCCTCCTCCAGCGAAGGGCTGGCCGACCTGCTCGATGCGGCCTCCGTCATCATCCGCCGGCATCCGGCCGGAGCCACGCGCACGGCGCTCGACGCCGCCACGGCCCGCTCGGCGCTGATGCTGGCCACCGCCAGCGAGCCGCAACGCCTGAAGATCTGCCCCAATTGCCAATGGCTGTTTCTCGACCGCAGCCGCAACCGCAGCCGCACCTGGTGCGACATGACCGTCTGCGGCAACCGCGCCAAGGCCAGCCGCCACTACCAGCGCCAGAAGAAGGAGTTGACCGCATGAACAGACGGCTTGCCCTCGCCGCCGGTGTTCTCGCAGCCCTGTCGGTCCTCTCCGCCTGTCAGCGCGAGACCGGCCCCGATCCGCTGCAACTCACCGGCAAGATGTTCATCTTCAACTACCGGCTCGCCTATGCCACCTACATGATCACCTTGACCAAGACAGAACCGGTTCCGGACGGCAGTACCGTTGTGGCCACATTCGAAAACCCTGCCGGCGGGCCGCCGCTGACGCTCGACCGCAAGCTGTTTGCCAAGCTCGACAAGATCGTGCTCGAAAGCCCCGACGTCACCTGCGTGAAGAAGCAGAAGCCCTATGCGGTGACGATCGAGGTCAAGGGACCGGATGGCGCTGTCCTGCAGACGCTGAAGACCGCAGTCACCTCCAACCTCGACCAGGACATCATGCCGGCAGAGGCGCTGGTCGTCGGCCCCGCCTATGACAAGAACCCGGACGTCTTCAAGGGCGGCAAGACGCCCGAGCATTTCGCAACGGCGGCCTGCCCGGCCTAGGCGGGCGGTCTTCGATACCTCCACAACGCAAAAGCCGGAGCGTTTCCGCCCCGGCTTTTCCTGAGTCTTTTCAAATCCTTCGGGCCGAAACCCTCAAGAATTGATTCAGCCGACGATTTCAGTGTCGGAGAACCAGTACTTGATTTCCTGGGCAGCGGTTTCCGGAGCGTCCGAACCGTGGACCGAATTTTCGCCGATCGACAGGGCATGGGTCTTGCGGATCGTGCCTTCGTCGGCGTTGGCCGGGTTGGTCGCGCCCATGATTTCGCGGTTCTTCAGGATGGCGCCTTCGCCTTCGAGGACCTGAACGATGGTCGGGCCGGAGGTCATGCCTTCAACCAGTTCGCCGAAGAAGGGGCGTTCCTTGTGAACGGCGTAGAAGCCTTCGGCTTCGCGCTTGCTCATCCAGACGCGCTTGGAAGCGATGACGCGCAGGCCGGCGTCTTCGAGCATCTTGGTGATGGCGCCCGTCAGGTTGCGCTTGGTGGCGTCCGGCTTGATCATCGAAAAGGTGCGTTCAATCGCCATTGTCTCAATTCCCTTGGTTTTTCGTGGGTTTTTCCGTGAATTTGGCGGTTCAATAGCCGCCAATGCCGCGCAAAACAAGGGGGAACCCCAGCGTTTTCGCCCAGCGGGCCGGAAGTTTCACACAGCCGTCACGCAACGCCCGCGCCATCCCGGCGATCCCGGCAGCGCCCAAACCCGTCCGCGAGCGCATCCACGCGCTTCAGAATAGCCTTCAGCGTGGCACCCAAAAGCAGGCGGCAATCCGATCAGGGAATTTCATCGATCGCATCACCCACCGCGATATGATTTTGAGATAGGCTAAAACCCTATCGAAGGAGAATGCAATGCTCGATCACTACCGGATGTTCGCCGATTACAACCGCTGGGCCAACCGGCTGCTCTATGCGGCGGCCGGAAACCTCACCGATGCACAGTACCGCGAGGACAAGGGCGCCTTCTTCGGCTCGCTGCATGCGACGTTCAATCATGTGCTGGCCGCCGACCGCATCTGGATGAAACGCTTCAGCGGCACCGGCGATGCGCCCGCCGCGCTCGACACCATCCTGTTTGCCGACCTGCCCAGCCTGTCGGCAGCGCGGGCAGCCGAAGACGAGCGCATCATCGCCTGGATCGGCAGCCTGACCGAAGCCGACCTGACCGGCCGCTTCACCTACACCCCGGTCAGCCATCCCGTCCCCGTCACCCAGCGCCTCGCCCCGCCGCTCAGCCACGTCTTCAACCATCAGACCCATCATCGCGGCCAGTGCCACATGACGCTGACGGCGCTGGGAGGCCCGAGCCTTGCGCTGGATATGAGCTATTTTTTGCGGGCGCCGGAGGGCAGGCACTACGCGGAGTGACTCAACCAACGGAAATCATTTGCATCTTCCCGGCTGCGAAAATACCGGCGCAAGGCTGAAGCAAGTCAGGCGCTGCAATATCCGGTTCGATTTTCCGGAGGAGGACGCACAATGGATTGGTATCCGATCGAAGCCCTGGAGGCTGGCAAGCTTGCCGTTCTGCATTTTGAAAACGAGAACGAACAGCGCTGGGTCGGCTATATCCATGGCGACGGCATCTGCCATTGGCCGGAAAACGTCTCAGGCCGCAGGCCGGACGGCTGGCAGGACCTGTCCTCACTGTTTTCGGCCCTGCCCGACAGCGCAAAACAGATCGTCGCGCAGGCGCTATAGGGTTTTCCCTGCCTCTTTGACGGTCTTTTAATTCCAATGCGCTATCCGTTTTCCTGACAATCGATCGCCTCTCCGGCGGTTGTGTGAGGGGTGCGGATATGACGGACAAGTTCCAGAACGACGGCGCGCAGAACGCCGCGATCCTGCTGAAGGTGGCGCAGACCATGGCGAAGCTGGGTATCGCCCCCTTCCCGCGCAATTACGAGCTGTTCTATGAGGCCCTCTGCGGCCACAATCCCGCCCTGACGCGCGACGCAGCCGCTCTCGGCAACCAGCCCACGCAAAGCCAGATCGAGCAGATTGGTGTCAAACATCACCTCACCGGCTTTACCGCAATTGCGGCCGACGCGATCCGCGCCGATACGGCACGCTCGATTGCCGCGATGAGCCAGACACTGAACGGGGGCATTGCCAAGACGGAAGCCTTCGCGGCGCTGCTGCGCGATTTCATCGGCCGGCTGGAGAGCGATCCCGTCGCCGGCATGTCGGATTTCGCCGACGATGCCGGGCGGCTGCGCGATGCCGTCTCCGTCTTTGAGCGGGAGGAACGGGCGTTTGCCGCCACCATGAACGAAACTGCGGCGCAACTCGGCAACCTGCGCAACGATATCGAGACCATGCGCAAGGCATCGATGCGCGACCCCGTCACCGGCCTTGCCAACCGCATCGCCTTTGCAGCGAAGCTCGCAGCCCTTTATGACGACGGCAATGCCTGCGGCCCGGCGGCTCTGGCGCTGGTCACGGTCGATGGCCTGCGCGCGCTTGCCGAAAGCCACGGCGCGGCCGTCGCCGAAAGGACATTGAAGAAGCTGGCGCCGGTCTTCCGCAAATCCGTCAAGAAGAACGATTTCGTCGCCCGCCTCGGCACCGACGAGTTCGCCTTCGTCTTCCATGACGTCTCGGCCGAGAATGCCGAGGCAATCGCGCAGCGCATCCGCGCTTCCGTCGAAGACGTGCAGATCGCGCTGCCGAACCGGACGTTCACGACCCAAACCCTCTCGCTCTCCACCGGCATCGCCATGGCATTGACCGCCTCCGGCAGCGCCGATCTCTTCACCCAGGCGGAACTGGCGCTGCGGGCGGTGCATGTGCGGGAAAAACCCGGCGTGCTGGTCTTTTCGGCGGCGATCGGCGGCCGGACGGCGAAAACATACGCGCCGCACGCCGCCTGATCAGGGTGCGCCGCAGCAAACCCTTGCCTTATCGCCAGACTTCCGCCAAAACGCGGCCATGATCACGCTCAACAACCTTTCGGCCCGCATTGTCGGACGCCTTCTCATCGACCAGGCCAGCGTCGCGCTGCCGGCGGGTATCAAAGCTGGCCTTGTCGGCAAGAACGGCGCCGGCAAGTCGACCCTGTTCAAGATTATCACCGGCGACATGGAGGCGGAGACTGGTTCGGTCTCGATCCCGAAGAACGCCCGCATCGGCCAGGTGGCGCAGGAAGCGCCGGGCACCGAGGAGCCGCTGATCGAGATCGTGCTGAAAGCCGACAAGGAGCGCGAGGCACTCTTGGCAGAGGCCGAGACCGCCACCGACCCGCACCGGATCGCCGACATCCATATGCGGC
This sequence comes from Pararhizobium polonicum, assembly GCF_001687365.1. GTDB lineage: Bacteria > Pseudomonadota > Alphaproteobacteria > Rhizobiales > Rhizobiaceae > Pararhizobium > Pararhizobium polonicum. The sequence continues at coordinate 311,839 of NZ_LGLV01000005.1, read as the reverse complement.
TTGCCGATATTCAGGCGCATTCGGCCGAATCCCGTGCCGCCAGCATTCTGGCCGGCCTCGGCTTCGATGCCGAAGCGCAGCTGCGCCCAGCCTCGTCGTTTTCCGGCGGCTGGCGCATGCGCGTGGCGCTGGCCGCCGTGCTGTTTTCCGAGCCGGACCTGCTGCTGCTCGACGAGCCGACCAACTATCTCGACCTTGAAGGCACGCTGTGGCTTGAGGACTACATCAGCAAGTATCCGCATACGGTCATCATCATCTCCCATGACCGCGACCTGTTGAACACCGCGGTCAACGCCATCATCCATCTGGACCAGCAGAAGCTGACCTTCTATCGCGGCTCCTACGACCAGTTCGAGCGCCAGCGCGCCGAAGCGATGGAATTGCAGACCAAGGCCAAGGTCAAGAACGATGCGGCCCGCAAGCATCTGCAGGCGTTCATCGACCGCTTCAAGGCCAAGGCCTCGAAGGCAAGACAAGCGCAGAGCCGCGTGAAAGCGCTGGAACGCATGGGCACGGTGTCTTCGGTCATCGAGGATCACGTCCAGGGCTTCAAGTTTCCCGATCCGGAAAAGGAAGCGGCCTCGCCGATCATCGCGCTGGAAAGCGGCACCGTCGGCTATACGCCCGGCAAGCCGATCCTGCAGCACCTGTCGCTGCGCATCGACACCGATGACCGCATCGCCTTGCTCGGCTCGAACGGCAACGGCAAGTCCACCTTCGCCAAGCTGATCTCTGGCCGCCTGCCCGCTACCGGCGGTTCGGTGCAGGTCGCTCCGGGCCTGAAGATCGGCTTCTTTGCCCAGCACCAGTTGGACGACCTGATCCCCGAACACGATGCCGTCGAGCATGTGCGCCAGCGCATGCCCGGTGCCACCGAAGGCAAGGTGCGCGCCCGCGTCGCCCAGATGGGCCTTGCGACCGCCAAGATGAGCACGCCTGCCAAGGACCTCTCCGGTGGTGAAAAGGCCCGCCTGCTGATGGGCCTTGCCGCCTTCGACGCACCGAACCTGCTCATCCTCGACGAACCGACCAACCATCTGGATATCGACAGCCGCAACGCGCTGATCCAGGCGCTGAATGAATATACCGGCGCCGTCATCCTGATCTCGCATGACCGCCACCTGATCGAGGCGACGGCCGACCGGCTGTGGTTGGTCAAGGACGGCACCGTCTCCAACTATGACGGCGACCTCGAGGACTACCGCGCGACCATCGTCCAGAGCTCCAGGGGCAAGGGCGGCAAGAACAAGGGCAATGGCGGCGAGGAGCAGCTCAGCAAGGCCGAGCAGCGCAAGGCCAATGCCGACAAGCGCGCCACCTTCGCGCCGCTGAAGAAAAAGATCAACGATGTCGAATCCTTGACGGCAAAACTGCACAAACAGATTCAGGCCCTCGACAAGGAGCTTGAAGACCAGGACCTTTACGACAAATTCCCGGAAAAGGCCGCCGCCAAGGTCAAGGAACGCGCCGAGGTGGTGGCCAAGCTGAGCAAGGCCGAAGAGCAGTGGATGACACTGTCCGACGAATACGAACAGGCGATGGCGGGCTGATCGATGCTTGTGCCGAGCCGGCCGGAGGTGTTTTACGACCGGCCAGCTCAAGCGCCCACGCTTGCGCAAAGTTGAATTGACGCGCTGAACTCACGGAAATGTTCCGAAAACCAACGCGCTCGCAAGCTTGTGGATGGTCCGCGTTTGCTATCTTTTCGTTGTCGGTGCGACTGGCGACGAGAATGGAACACCATCGGGGAGCATCGATTTTTTTAGCCGCGCGCCCGGATACCCGATTGAATATCAGAGGGATGTACCATGCAGACTGAAGCCAGCGTCGTCCGTATCGGCCTTGTTTTGTTTCCACAGCTGACGCAGCTTGACCTTATGGGCCCTGTAGAAGTTTTCGGCCGGATGCCAGGAGCCGAAGTCGCGCTTCTCTGGAAATCACTCGATCCAGTACCATCAGATAAGGGAATCCAAATCGTTCCTACGGAGCGGTTCGATGATTGCGACCATCTTGACGTGATCTGTGTTCCCGGTGGGCCAGGCCAAATCGCCTTGATGGATGACGAAGAGGTCCTCGCTTTTCTTCGGCGCATTGCCCCTGGCTGCAGGCTGATAACATCCGTATGCACGGGATCTCTTGTTCTTGGGGCTGCGGGCTTGCTGACGGGTTATCGAGCCACCTCCCATTGGTCGTCGATCGATCAGCTGGCGATGTTGGGCGTGACACCTGTCCCTGAACGGGTGGTTCGGGATCGCAACCGTATCACCGGTGCAGGAGTGACGTCCGGTATCGATTTCGCGTTGACCGTCGTAGCGGACTTGGCCGGTCCGGACGTGGCCAGAGAACTTCAGCTCCAAATGGAATACGATCCTGAACCTCCCTATCCCTGTGGTTCGCCGCGCACCGCATCACCGGAGCTGGTGGCCAAGGTTCGCGGAAAGATCGCGGCTTTTTTGGCGAGGCGACGGGCGGCGACGGAACGGGCAGCCGAACGTCTCAACCTATCATAATCACTTGGAATTCAATCCGGCGAGCCTATCACCGTCGCCGGCATGCAAGGCCTGCCCCCGGATGTAGGGGCTTGATCGGCCCTCATCCGCCCGGAGCGCCGGCGGGCAGTCCCGGCTCGCCGGCCATCGTTTCCTCCGTGCCGAAAATCCGGCGCGGGAAAAGCGGGATGGTCAGCACCGACAGCAGAGCCACGCCGTAGAAGAAGGACAACAGATCGATCCGGGCGGACAGCAGCCCGACGAGGATCGGACCGGTGATGATGGCCAGCGACAGCACGACGAACACGGCACCCGTCGCTGCCGATGGCCGGTCGCGGAAAAGCGAAATCCCCCACACCAGAAAGCCGTTTCCCGGCGCGATCGACGAGACGCCGAACAGGACGGCGGAGATCAGAACGACGGCCTGATTGCCGGGCGCCATGGCCAGCAGGGCATATGAAAGGCCGCATAGCGGCATGCTCACGGCCAGAAGCCCCCGGACGCCGAACCGGCTGACGGCCCTGCCCGTGAACATCGCCGGCAGGCCGGCAAGGCCCAGAAGCACCCAGAACAGCCGGTCCGCCGGAAACGCCATGCCGCCGGTCGAGAGGATCAGATCGACGGCGAAGGTCAGATAGGTGCTGAACAGCAATCCGTAGACGAACAGCGACAGATAGAGCGGCATGCACTCTGCCCGCAGGAACAGCGCGGGGCGAAGCGGCAGTTTCGGTTTCGCGTGCGCCTGGACAAGCCGCCGATCCGGAAGCAGCCACGCGTTCCAGAGCGTGACGGCGAGACCGATGCCGGCCATGGCGATCCACGCCTGCTGCCAGGACGCCTGCAGCCAATAGGCGGCCAGACCGGTGAAAATGAGACCGGGAGCAGCGCCGGCGTTCACCACGGCGATCGCACGGCCCTTCCAGCCCGCCGACAACCACGCCTCGATCGCCTCGAACATCGCCGGCGACAGGATGCCGCCGCCGGCACCGGCCAGAATGATACCGCCCGCGGCTACGGGAAAACTCGGCGCCAGTCCGGCGATCAGAAGGCCCGACGTCGTGACGAGCCCTGAAACCACGATCAATGTGCGCGGGCGGAAATAGATGGCTATTCCCGAGGCGATCACCGTCGCCAGCAGATAGACCGCCGTGTTGAGGCTGGCGATCAAGGCGAGATCGAAGGTGCTCAGATTGAATTCCTGCCGGATGGACGGCAGGAACAGGCCATAGGCATAGCGCCCCATGCCATAGGTAACGCTGGTCATCGCCACGCAGGCGGCTGTGAACGCGAATGAGAAACGGTCGAACGGGCGGGACTGCATTCTGCCTCTGTCAAAGAAAATTTGAAGCGCTGTTTGGCCCACAGCTATTGGCCATTGCCGCAGCCTGCGGAAGCAAATAATCTTGGCTGTATCTGTTAGTTTTATTTGAAGCTCTCGCCATGGCCCGACATATTCCCGGTACACGTTCCCTGCGGGTGCTCGAGGCGGCCGGACGGCTTCTCAATTTCACCCATGCGGCAACGGAATTGAACCTGACTCCGGCTGCGATCAGCCACCAGATCAAGGAATTCGAGACGCAGCTCGGCGTCGTGCTGTTTGCCCGCAAGGGCCGCGCGCTGCAGCTGACGCAGGCCGGAGAAATCCTGCATGCGGCGGCGTCGGAAGCATTGGGCGCCCTTGGCCATGCCGCTGTCCGCGCAAGACGGAGTCAGGGGCAGCAAACAAGGGTCCGGTTGAATGTCAACGCATCGACCTCGATCGCCGCCAAATGGCTGGTGCCCCGGCTCGACCGGTTCGCGAAGAAGGAGCCGAATGCCGATGTCCGCCTCACCGTCTCCTGCGCCATGCAGGACTTCGATCGCGACGAGGTCGATGTGGCCATTCATTTCGGCCCGGGAACCTATCCCGGCCTTTATGTCGAACGGCTGTTCGAGCATGTGATCTATCCGGTTTGCAGCCCCCGGCTGCTGGAGGGCGGGCAGCCCCTTGCCGCGCCGGAAGACCTTCTCCGCCACACGCTGATCCAGCAATCATGGAGCGGGCAAGGCGTCGTGTGGCCGGACTGGCGCGCATGGATGCAGGCGGCCGGCGTCGACGGTTTCGAACCGAAGCCGGGGCTTCATTATGACGATACCCATCATGCCATTCAGGCTGCCATAGACGGGCAAGGCATCGCCCTTGGGGACGAGGCTCTGGTGGCCGACGACCTCTCCGCAGGACGGCTGGTGCGGCCGTTTGCCCTGTCGATCGGCGGCCCGCCGAATTTCGCCTATTTTGTCGTCTCTCCGCTGGAGACGATGCAAAATCCGCTGGCGTCGAGTTTCGTCAGCTGGCTGCACAGCGAGGCCGGGACAGGCTGATATCGCACCTGCCCTCAACCGGTCACGGCACGTCGGCGGACCGGAATGGTCATCGCCGCGACCCCGGTGATGACGCAGGCAAGCCCCACCAATGCCGTGCTGCTGACGCTCTCTCCCAGAAAGACGACGCCGATCGCCACACCGATGGGAACGCGCAGATAGGCCTGCGCCGTCGTCCCGACGGAGCCGAGCGTATGCACGAGCCGGAAATAGATGACGAAGGCAAGTGCGGTCGAAAAGACCGAGAGGCCGATAAGGGCGAGAAGCGATGGCATGGACGGCGCCAGCGTCCAGGGCCGGTCAACCGCAAGGCTGAGCGGCACGAGGATCACCGCGCCGCAGATGAGCGAGCCCGCCGCCGGCATCATCGGATCGAGGGCCTTGAAACCACGGCCGAAAATGGCCGCGCCCGCATAGCATAGCGTCGCGGCGACGATGGCAAGCTGCGCCGGCAATGCGTCACCGGCACCATTCAGCGCCTCCAGGCCGACGACAAGGGTAATCCCTGTAATCCCGGCGATGACACCGAACAGCTTGCGGCCCGTCACCGGCTCGTGGCGGCTCAGAACGGCGGTCAGCAGAAAGGCAAAGATCGGCGTCGTCGAATTCAGGATGGCGGCCAGACCGGCATCGACCGTCTTTTCCGCCCAGGCGATCAGCGTGAAGGGGATCGCGCTGTTCAGGCAGGCCTGAAACAGGAACCGGCCCCAGGTGGCGATATCCCTCGGCAGGGTCAGCCCCCGAAACCGGATCACCGCCAGCAACAGCAGGCCGGCGATCAGGGTGCGCGCCGCAATCAGCGTGATCGGCGGGATGGTTTCCACGCCGATCTTGATGAAGGTGTAGGATGCGCCCCAGAGCGTTGCGAGCGCCAGCAGCAGCGCCAGTTCCTTTTTCAGATTGATAGTGTCCGGTGTCATGATCGTCTCATATCAGGAGGATTGCCAAATTCCATCCTGCTCTATCGCCCATGGCACGCGGAATGCTTCGATGAAGGGCGAAGTGTCGAAATCTGCCCGCCGGGTATTCGCCCCATCCAAAAGGAAAAGCTAAACTTCTAACAAAACCTTTAAGCTATCGTTCAAATGGCGGCCTTACCATTCGCTGCCATGAAACACGAACCGCACAATGCCTTCCGGTTCCGGCGCGTCAAATGGGGCAATCCCCGGCACGCGATGAACGCGCTGCGCAACACGGATCCGGTTTTCGCCGATGACGCTGCGCCGTCCGGCCGGCTGTTCTGGGTTCTCGTCGTGCTTCTGGTGATCAGCGTCTTTGCCAGCATCGTCATCATCGGCGGCCATCACACCCTTCTCGCCTGGACCTGATGCCGCCGACCGCCCCCTATCCCAGCTCGAATGTGGTGATCCCGTAGATCTGCCCGAGCGGCAGCTCCGGCACCGGGCCGCGATACATCCGCGCCGTCTCGAACACCGGCTTCAGATTGTAGCGGTCGCACAGCGCCCGCGCCGCCGCATTCGGCTCGGGGATATCGAGATAGACCTGACCGCCGCCGGCGCTGGTCACCAGCTTGCGGAAAATCAGGTCGGCGCCGGTTTCCGTATCGGCAAACAGCGGGCCGATCTTGTGACCCTCGCGGCAGGCGCGGATGGTGCCGTAACCAAGCACCTCGGCATTGCGCAGCAGCGCAAAGCTCTCGCGCGTTTCCAGCGGCTTCAGCCATTCGTGCAGGAAGGCATCGCGCCGGGCGGGATTGAACCTCGCGTCATAATCGACCAGCATCGGCACATGCACTGGAGAGACGGACACAAGTTCCGTGCCGGGCGGCTCGGTGCACTGGACTTCGCCGCCATAGCGGAAATTGGCATGGGCATAGACGAAGCCGGACTTGCGGTAATTGTCCTGCTGCGCCACCACGCCGTCGAGCCCGATCGTGCGACCACCCGCCTCGGCCACCGCCCTCTGCCAGAGCATGAGCCCGATCCCCTGCCCGCGAAAATCCGGATGGGCCATGTAGAAACCGAGGAAGGCATAATCTTCGCCGGTGCGCACCAGCGACAGCGCCGCCGCCACCCTGCCATCCTCCTCGGCGATCCAGTAGCCGTCCGGATCCGCCGCCCAGAAGGCCGGCGCGTCGTCGAGACCGGGATTCCAGCCCTCCCTGGCCGCCCAGTCGATCAGCGTATCGAGATCGGCGCGGCTGGCTTTTCGAATGATCGGGGACATGGGCACTCCTGTTCTGCGTGGCAGCCTATCCAAATAGCGCGGCATGGCCATTGTCCACCACCCCCGCCCACGATTGTCCGCGCGTCATCGTTTATGCTTCGTGGCAGCCGCTTGCCCGCTCCTCTCTTTCTGCTACAAAGCCCGTCATAAAGTCATACAAATCGAGCGAAACACCATGAGCCCCATCCATATCTCGATCGTCGGCGTCGGCAAGATCGTCCGCGACCAGCATCTTCCTGCCATTGCGAAGAACAGCGACTACACGCTGATCGCCGCCGCCAGCCGCCACGGCGTCGTCGATGGCATCGACAATTTCAAGTCGATCGAGGCGATGCTCGAAGCGGTACCGGCCATCGACGCCGTCTCGCTCTGCATGCCGCCGCAGTTCCGCTATGCGGCCGCGCGCACCGCGCTCGAAGCCGGCAAGCATGTGTTCCTCGAAAAGCCGCCGGGCGCGACGCTGAGCGAAGTGGCCGACCTGCAGGCGCTCGCCGATAAAAAAGGCCTGTCGCTGTTTGCCAGCTGGCATTCGCGCTATGCGCCGGCCGTCGAAGCCGCAAAGGCTTTCCTCGCCTCCACCAAGATCAACGACGTCAAGGTGATATGGAAGGAAGACGTGCGCCACTGGCATCCGAACCAGGACTGGATCTGGGCCGCCGGCGGCCTCGGCGTCTTCGATCCCGGCATCAACGCCCTGTCGATCGTCACCCATATCCTGCCCAACCCGCTGTTCATCACCTCTGCGACGCTGGAATTCCCGGAAAACCGCGACGCCCCGATCGCCGCCTCGATCGTCTTCAGCGACGCCAACAACCTGCCGGTCTCGGCCGAATTCGACTGGCGCCAGACCGGCCACCAGAGCTGGGATATCGTCGCCGAAACCGACGCCGGCATGATGGTTCTCTCCGAAGGCGGCGCCAAGCTGTCGATCGACGGCAAGCTGGTGCATGACGAGCCCGAACAGGAATACCCGGCCCTCTACGCCCGCTTCGCCGAAATCGTCAAAGCCAAAAAATCCGACGTCGATCTGGCACCGCTGCGCCACGTGGCCGATGCGTTCATGCTCGGACGGCGCAAGTTCGTGGATGCGTTTTTCGATTGAGTTTTCGGCCTGATCTAAGCGTCCCGGGGTTTTCCCGGGACGAACGTCAGAGAGACCGAGCCTGCGCGAAGAACACCGGCCAACCCGTAAATCGGTACAAATACGATCTCGACATCACTCTCTGTTTGACTTCTGGGATAATAATCCCTGCGGTCGTCGCGTTCAGGCAACGGGCGAATGATCAAATCGCCGATGACATTCTGCGGGCTGAAGTTTTCGAGCTCGAGATCGATGATATCATCGATCAACAACGTCACCACTGCGTGCTTGACGGGATCCATTCCCCAAATATGAATTGAGATCGTGCTGGTAGAGCGTCGATTGAGAACCACCTGCGTAATCTCGCCATCATGGAAAAATGGAACATGCCCGAAATAGGCGATCAGCGCTTCGCCGCCGGGAATCGCTCGCCAAGATTTCTCGTCCATACGTTCCGTCGACACCTTTGCCCCTCAAGCTAAGCCTTCTTCACCCAGCGCCCATCCTGATTCTGCTGCCAGTAGGTCAGCGTGTGCCCCTGACCTTTCAGCCTCTTCCAGTACATCCGCGCACAGAAACTGACTCTTCTCGTCTCAATATCGATACCTACCGCTCATTTTTGTCGCCGTGCTTATCTCCACCTCCGGCAGCATCAAAAATGTCCCGTAAGCATCAGCGTTAGCAGCGTCTTTTCGCCCGCGTTCCAGCGACGATAGTTTACAAAAGCGGCACATTCGATGAGAGCGCTGTATTGTTCCGGGCAACGGCGCTTAAAATCAACTGCATCGTCGATGCGAAGCGCAAGTACATTTCCCGGTGCGATGCAGACATTTGTCATGCCGCTCTGCGGATCATCGACATAGCCCATGCAATCAATCCAAGCATCTTGGTTCCGGCCGTAGAACTCCGGGAACCCAAACACCTCTTTGAACACCGAGTGGAAGCTGTCCCAATCGACAATTCTGTCGGTTGGTATCGTCACGACGAGGGTTTGTGTGGCATGATGCTGATGCGGCCCCACAGACATCACGCCTTCTTCACCCAGCGTCCATCCTGATTCTGCTGCCAGTAAGTCAGCGTATGCCCCTCGCCCTTCAGCACCTTCCAGTGCGCCCGCGCGCCTTCCAGCTGCGCAGGATCATAGCCGTCGAACATGAACACCACCCGCTCGTAGCCGGCGACCGGAGGCGGTTCGGCGCCGTCGATCAGGAAGCGGACGGTGGCGGCGTTGCCGTTGTCGGCGCCGGCCGTCAACAGGATCGGCTGGTCGCCGGCAAATTCGGCGGCATCGGTGCCGTGCGGCAGAAAGCTGTCGTCACGGTAGGTCCAGAGATGATTGTCGAGCATGTCGCGGCGTTCTTCGGCCACCGTCTGCACGACGACGCGCCAGCCGCGCTCGACGCAGCGGTCAAGCAGCGGCGGCAGCGCGTCTTCGAGCTTGGATTCGGTCAGATGGTAGAACAGGATTTCCGTCACGTCTCAGATCAGCTCTCGTAGTTCGCGCGGATCAGCTCATCCAGCAGCCGCACGCCGAAGCCGGAGGCCCAGGACTGGTTGATCTCGTCGGTCGGCGAGCCCATCGCGGTTCCGGCGATGTCGAGATGCGCCCAGGGCGTGTCCTTGACGAAGCGCTTGAGGAACTGGGCCGCGGTGATCGAGCCGGCATAGCGGCCGCCGGTGTTCTTCATGTCGGCAAACTTGCTGTCGATCATCTTGTCGTATTCCTTGCCGAGCGGTAGGCGCCACAGCCGCTCCTGCGTTATCAGTCCCGCCGCCGTCAGCTGACCGGCAAGCTTGTCGTCATTGGTGAACAGGCCGGCATGATGGCTGCCGAGCGCCACCATGACGGCCCCCGTCAGCGTCGCCAGGTTGACCATGAATTGCGGCTTGAAGCGGTCGTTGCAGTACCACAGCGCATCGCAGAGCACGAGCCGGCCTTCGGCATCGGTGTTGATGATCTCGATGGTCTGGCCGGACATCGAGGTGACGATATCGCCCGGACGCTGGGCGTTGCCATCCGGCATGTTTTCCACAAGGCCGATAATGCCGACGACATTGGCCTTCGCCTTGCGGGCGGCCAGCACATGCATCAGGCCGGTGACGGCGGCAGCACCGCCCATGTCGCCCTTCATCTCCTCCATGCCGGCGCCCGGCTTGATCGAGATGCCGCCGCTGTCGAAGACGACGCCCTTGCCGACAAAGGCCACCGGCTTGTCCTTCGGTTTTCCGCCCTTCCACTGCATGATCGCCAGGCGCGGCGGCCGCACCGAGCCCTGCGCGACACCGAGCAGCGCGCCCATGCCGAGTTTCTTCATCTCGCGCTCGGTCAGGATCTCGACTTCGACGCCGAGCTTTTCCAGCTCCTTGGCCTTGGCCGCGAATTCGACCGGACCGAGCACGTTGGCGGGTTCGTTGACCAGGGTCCGCGCCAGGAAGACGCCTTCCCCCACCGCCTGCGAAATCACCGCCGCCTTCTTTGCCGCGACCACCGCGCCCGTGACGATGGTGACCTTCACCGGCTTCGGAGGGCCTTTCTGGTCGTCGTCGTCCTTCTTCGTCGTCTTGTAGGTATCGAAGCTGTAGGCATTCATCTCCATGCCAAGCGCGAAATCGGCAGCCGCCTTGCCCGAAACCTCAAGGCCCGGCGCATCGAGGAAAATCGCCACCTTGTCGGCGCCGCGGATCTTCGAGGCCGCCGCGCCGCCGGCCTTCAGCCAGTCATGCGCGGCAAGGCCTGTGCCATCGCCGATGCCGAGAACCAGGATACGGTCGACCGGCGCGCCATGCGGCGCGACGATATCGAGCGTGCTCAGCGACCTGGCCTTGAATTTCGCAATCCGGGCTGCTTTGGCGACAATCGCCTCGGGATCGGCCTCCGCGGCTCCCGCCGCCTCTTTTCCGTCAAGAGTCTTGAGCAGGATCGCCAGGCCACCGGACAGGCGTGCCGATTTGCTGAAACCGATTTCGAATTTCAATGACATGAAGAGACTCCAGAATGACCCCAGGCGGACGCCGGTATGTTACATCGCGGCTACAGTGGCAAACATTCGCCATCAACTGCAAGCCCGGAAACAGGTTCACCCACCCTTCTTGGTTTTGATGCCCTTGGCAAGACGCACCCTTGTGTTTACATGCCGTTAACTATCATTCTTTGCTGAGCCTTAGCCCTGCCCCTTTACAATTTGGTTGTCGTGAAAAACTTGCAAACCGGTTCGATCAGCGCAATAGGAACTCGCGGACCGGGCCGATACCTATCGGCGGCGCCAGACTGGGCGAACGGCGGGAAGATGAGCCAGGACCACGCATGAAGTTGATCGAGCGTTATATCCTGAAGCGGGCGACGGGCATGTTCCTTGTCACGCTTCTGCCGTTGATGGCGATCGTCTGGACGACTCAGGCGTTGACGAGCGTCAATCTGGTGACGGACAGCGGCCAGTCGGTCTTCGCCTTCATGCGCCTGGCAACGCTCATCCTGCCGACGATCATTCCGCTCATTCTGCCCTTCGCGCTGGTTATCGGCGTGGCGCAGACGCTGACGGCGATGAATTCCGATTCGGAGCTGACGGTTCTCAACGCCGCCGGCGCCTCGCGCATGACGATCATCCGCCCGATCCTCTATCTCGGCATCGCGCTCAGCGTCGTCTCGTTTGCCGTCGACAATTTCGTCGAACCCTATTCGCGCATCGCCGTGCGCAAGATGATCGCCACAGCCCATGCCGACCTGTTGTCGTCGATCGTTCAGGAAAACACCTTCCGCAAGATCGGCGACGGCCTTTATGTCCAGGTCGCATCGCGGCGCAGCGGCGGCGTTCTGCACGGCATCTTCGTCGCCGATTCGCGCGATCCCGCCTATGAGCTCGTCTATTACGCCCGCGAAGGCGCCGTCGACGAAAGCGGATCTGCTTTGGTGATGAAGGACGGCGAAGTGCATCGCAAGCTGCCTGACGGCAACGTCTCGATCATCAAGTTCGACAGCTACGCCTTCGACCTGACCGACATGACGAAATCGGCGGGCGAAGCGACGATTCGCGCCAAGGACCGGGACCTGCCCTTCCTCATCAATCCGGATCCGAAGGACCCGGTTTACGCGAAGAACCCGATGCCCTTCACGGCGGAGCTGCATCGCCGGTTCACCGAATGGACTTATCCCCTGCTTTTCGCCCTGGTCACGCTGGTTGTCAGCAGTGACGCCCGTTCGCACCGGGAAGCACGCGTGCATCCGATGATCGCGGCGATGCTGACCTGCCTGTTCATCCGCTGGCTGACATTCTACGCCGCCAACAGCGCGGAGGAATCGCGCGCCTTCATTCTGATCATGTATCTGATCCCGCTTCTCACCGGTTATCTGGCGATACGGCAGCTGATGGGCAACAGGCGGCTTGAAATTCCGCTCACCCTGGAGCAGAAGGTCAACGAGATCCTGGTTCGCCTGCGCCTGACAAAGGCCGCGCCTGCATCTGACGGGAACACGGCTCCATGATCTTCACCACGCTCGGGCGTTATTTTTTCAGGCGATACGCGATCACCACCTTCTGGTTCCTCGCCGGCATCTTCGCGCTGATCTTCATCATCGATTTCAGCGAGCTTGCCAACCGGATGTCGCAGCTGCCGCGATACTCGGTGGCCGGCGCCCTGCTGATGACGACGTTCCGCATTCCGATGATCCTGCAGCAGACAGTGCCGTTCGTCGCCCTGTTTGCCGGCATGGCGGCCTTGATCTCGCTCAACCGCCGCTACGAACTGGTGGTGACGCGCGCCGCCGGCATTTCCGTCTGGCAGTTCCTGCAGCCCTTCGTCATCGGCGCCTTCCTGTTCGGCGTGCTGACGGTGATTGCGCTCAATCCGATCGCCTCCTGGGGCACCAAGAAGGCCGAAGCGTTGGAAGCGGAATGGGGAAGCTCGTCCTCGGCCAAATCGGCGATTTCGATCCCCTGGCTGCGGCAGATCTACGGCAAGGACGACACGATCATCGGCGCCCGGTCCGTTCAGGACGAAGGCAGGACGCTGGTCAACGTCACGGTGATCCATTTCGATCCGCTTGGCACGATCGTTTCGAGACAGGACGCGGCAACAGCAAAACTGGAAGATGGTTACTGGCTTCTGAACGGTGTGACGGAAACGCGCAACGGAGAGCTGCCGCGCCGTCTCGCAACGGTACAGCTGCCGACGCATCTCAAGCCGGAATTCGTCCAGGAAACACTGGCGAAGGCTGATTCCATTCAGTTTTTCGACCTGAAGCACAAGATCGAAGTGGCAAAATCGTTCGGCTTCCCGACCAACGCCATGGAAACCCAATTCCACTCGATGCTTTCGCTTCCGCTGCTTCTGGTGGCAATGACGTTGATCGCTGCAAGCGTCTCGCTCAAATTTAGCCGGTTTAACCAATCGAGACCGGTAATTCTCGGTGGAATCCTGTCGGGCTTCGTGCTTTATGTCGTCACCGTGCTTGTAAAAGCATTCGGGAGCAGCGGCATTGTGCCTCCGTTCGTTGCAGCCTGGTTGCCAGTTGTTGTAGCGATGGCGCTGGGTTCGACGATTCTATTGCATGAGGAGGACGGCTAGTGGCGGCAGGCAACCGCAAACATATCAGGCTGCTGACGGCCATTCTGCTTTCCGGCGTTGCGTTCCAGACGTTTACTCCCGCCGCCCCCGCATGGGCGCAGGAAACCAATATCGATTCGTTCAAGCCGAACATCCCCGACGACGCCAAGATGCTTCTGTCGGCCAACGAGCTTGTCTATAACAAGGACGCGGAGCGCGTGATCGTGCGCGGCGCCGTGCAGATCAATTATGGCGGCTACCAGATGGTCGCCCAGCAGGTCGAATACAGCCAGAAGACCGGGCGCATCATCGCCACCGGTGAAATCGAGCTGATCGAGCCCGGCGGCAACAAGGTCTATGCCGACCAGATGGACGTGACCGACGATTTCGGCAACGGCTTCATCGAGCGGCTGCGCGTCGAAACGACCGACCTGACGAAGCTTGCCGCCGTCACCGGCGAGCGGCGCAACGGCGAGGAAATGATCCTCAACAATGCCGTCTATACCGCATGCACGCCCTGCGCCACCGATCCCGACCACAAGTCGCTCTGGCACGTCAAGGCGCAGCGGATCGTCCAGAACGGCAAGACCCATACGATCCGCATGGAGAAGGCCCGGTTCGAGCTGTTCGGCAAGCCGATCCTCTATCTGCCTGTGCTCGAGGTTCCCGACCAGACGGTCAAGCGCAAGAGCGGCTTCCTGTTTCCGAGTTTCCGCTACACCCAGAAGCTCGGCGCCGGTGTCAGCGTCCCCTATTACTGGGCGATCTCGCCCTATATGGATGCGACCGTCACGGGAACCGGCCTGACCCGCCAGGGTTTCCTGCTCGCCGGCGAATTCCGCCAGCGCTTCGAAAACGGCCAGCATATCCTCACCATGGCCGGCATCGACCAGATGAACCGGAGCAGCTTTACCGCCGGCACCGTCGATGCCCAGGAAAAAGCCCGCGGCATGATTGCCTCTGAGGGCAAGTTCGAGATCAATCCGCGCTGGACGTTCGGCTGGAACGTGCTGGTGCAGAGCGACAACAACTTCGCCAAGACCTACGAACTGTCGACCTTCGACGGCACGACCTATACCAACCAGGCCTACCTGACCGGTCTCGGCAAGCGCAATTATTTCGACATGCGCGCCTTCTACTTCGACATCCAGGATGCCGATCCCAACAGCATTGCCGAAAACAAGCAGGCCGAAGCGCAGGTTCTCGACTATTCCTATACCGCGCCCAAGCCGGTGTTCGGCGGCGAGCTGACCGCCGACATCAACATGACCAATATCAACCGCAACCGTCAGGACGAATTGTCGGTACCGGGTATCGTCAACCGCTTTCCCGGTCTCGACGGCACGTATCACCGCCTGAGCGCCGAATTGGAATGGAAGCGCAACTTCATCATTCCGGGCGGCCTGTCGCTGACGCCGATCCTTGCCGCCCGCGGCGATGCGATCGGATCCTCCATGTCCGATCCGGGCGACGACTATACCGGCAACTTCGACAATGGCGACGCCGCCACCCGGCGCATGCTGACGGCCGGGATCGACGCGCGTTATCCCATCCTGCTGACGACCGACTACAGCAGCCACATCATCGAGCCGATCGCCCAGATCTTTGCCCGTCCCAACGAGGAATATGCCGGCGGCCTGCCGAACGAGGACGCACAGAGCTTCGTCTTCGATGCGACCACGCTGTTCGACCGCGACAAGTTTTCAGGCTATGACCGCATCGAAGGCGGCACGCGGGCCAATCTCGGCGTCCGCTATACCGGCGCGCTCGGCAACGGCTATGCCCTTCGGGCGATTGCCGGCCAGTCCTTCCATCTCGGCGGGCTGAATTCGTTTGCGACCGACGACCTGGTCCAGGCCGGCGCCAATTCCGGTCTTGAAACCAACCGCTCCGACTATGTCGGCATGGTCGGCATCGATGCGCCATCGGGCATCACGGCCAGCCTCAGCGGCCGCCTGGACGAAAAGAATTTCGATCTGCGCCGTGCCGATGCGACGCTCGGCTACCAGGGCATCCTGTGGCAGACGGCAGTGACCTATACCAGCATCAAGGCACAGCCGCTCTACGGCTCGGTCCGCGACCAGGACGAAATCCAGACGGCGGCGGCCTACAAGTTCGCCGATTACTGGTCGGTGTTCGGGTCGGTCACCTACGATCTGAACAGCAACCTCGTGACGCGCAACGGGTTCGGCGTCACCTATGACGACCGGGATACGATCTTCTCGATCGTCTACAAGGAAGAACGCGATACCGATCAGTCCGTCGCCAACGACTGGTCGATCGGCGCACGCATCAGCTTCCGCACGCTGGGTGATATCGACGTCGGCGATACGAAGTTCGACGGCCTGAACTGAGACGCGCCGTTTCGGCAGCGCGCTCCTTAATCCTGCGGCAATCCTGCCCTAAAAGCATTGCCGCAGGTAAACGGCAGCCGAATCCGTGTTTTGGAGCGGTCGGCAGGTCTTGTCATTGTTCGGCCGCATGTATTATGCATCCTTGCAAAGAAATGCGCAGGACGATTGCGCTTGGCACAAAGACCTTGATCCGCGGACACGTCAGTTCAGCGGAAAATGAAAAGGATAAGAAATGGGCGGGAAACTTTCGATCACGCGCACGGTTTCGGCAATGATCCTGGCCTGCGGCCTGGCATTGGCCGCAGCGCCTGCAGCCTACGCCGAAAGCAAGGTCGTCGCCGTCGTCAACGGTGCGCCCATCACCTCCGGTGACATCGCCAAGCGCGCCGCCTTCATGCGCCTGCAGAAGCAGGGTGGCGGCACGGCAGCCGCCCGCGAGCAGCTGATCGACGAAGCGCTCAAGCGCGAGGAAGTTCTCCGGGTCGGTGCCTCCGTCAGCACCACCGATGTCGATGGTGCCGTCGGGCGCTTTGCCGCCGGCAACAAGCTGACCGTCGAACAGCTGTCGCACGTTCTCGATCAGGCGGGTGTCGGTCTCGATCACTTCCGCAATTATGTCGCCGTTGCCATGAGCTGGCCGCGTGTCGTCAACGCCCGCTTCGGCGGTGGTGGCGGCGGGCGCCTTTCCAACGAGGATCTCGTCCGGCGCATGCAGGAAAAGGGCACCAAGCCGGTGACCACGGAATATTTCCTGCAGCAAGTCATTTTCGTCGTGCCGGCCTCCAAGCGTAACGCCATCATCGGCAAGCGCCAGGCGGAAGCCAATGCCTCGCGCGCGAAATATCCGGGCTGCGATCAGGCCAAGGTCTTTGCCGCCACCATGCGGGATGTCTCGGTGCGCAATCTCGGCCGGATGATGGCCCAGGAAATTCCCGCCGACTGGAAGCCGCTGGTCGAACAGGCCGGCGACGGTATTACGACCGGAACCCGCGTCACCGACCGGGGCGTGGAATATCTCGCCATCTGCAAGAAGCGTGAGGTTTCCGACGACCTCGCCGCCGAAATCGTCTTCCGTGCCGAAGACCTCGGCAAGAAGCAGGAAGGCGAAGACGCCAACAGCAAGCGTTATATCGAGGAACTGCGCAAGAAGGCGCAGATCGTCGAAAAGTAGCCGCATCATGCCTCCAATGCGCGACAGGCCGCTCGCCCTGACCATGGGCGACCCGGCCGGGATCGGCCTCGACATCAGCCTGGCCGTCTGGATGAACAGACAAACCTGGCGGACCCCGCCCTTCCTCCTGATCGGCGATCCGGCAGCACTGACCGATCGCGCCCGTCTTCTCGGCCATGATGTCGCGATCCGCGAAACGGATTGCGAGGGAGCCATCGACACCTTCGAACAGGCGCTGCCGGTCCTGCCGCTCACTTGCACCGCAGCCGTCACCCCGTGCCAGCCGGATTCTGCCAATGCCGGCGCGATCACCGGCGCCATCGAAACGGCCGTCCGGCTGACGATGGAGGGGACGGCTTCTGCCATCGTCACCAATCCGATCGCCAAATCCGTGCTCTACGACGCGGGCTTCCGGTTTCCCGGCCACACCGAATTTCTCGCCGATATCGGCGAACGGCTGACCGGCGAGAAACTGTTGCCCATCATGATGCTGGCCGGACCGAAGCTGATGGCCGTTCCGGTGACGATCCACATCCCGCTGAAGGACGTGCCGGCGCAACTGACCCCGGACCTCATCTACCGGACCTGCGCGATCACCGTGCGCGACCTTCGCGACCGGTTCGGGCTGGCCTCTCCCCGTGTCGCCGTCGCCGGCCTCAATCCGCATGCCGGTGAAAACGGTGCGCTGGGGCTGGAAGACGACGCGGTCATCCGCCCCGTCATCGAGCGGCTGCGGGCCGAGGGTGTCGATATCACCGGCCCCCTGCCCGCCGACACCATGTTCCACGACCGCGCCCGCGCGACCTATGACGTGGCGATCTGCATGTATCACGATCAGGCGCTGATCCCCGCCAAGGCGCTCGGCTTCGACGACAGCGTCAATGTCACGCTCGGCCTGCCGTTCATCCGCACCTCGCCGGATCACGGCACCGCCTTCACTCTGGCTGGCAAGGGTATCGCCCGTGCCGACAGCCTGCTGGCAGCTCTGACGATGGCGCAGCAGCTTGGCCGCAATGCTTCGAAAGGAAAGAGCTGATGGCGGCGATCGACGGCCTGCCGCCACTGCGCGACGTCATTACCCGCCATGGTCTTGACGCCAAAAAAGCACTCGGCCAGAATTTCCTGCTCGATCTCAACCTCACCCAGAAGATCGCCCGCACCGCCGGTTCGCTCGACGGCGTGACGGTGATCGAGGTCGGTCCCGGCCCCGGCGGGCTGACCCGCGCCGTCCTGTCGCTTGGCGCCAAGAAGGTCATTGCCATCGAGCGCGATGCGCGCTGCCTGCCGGCCCTTGCCGAAATCGCCGATTTTTATCCCGGCCGCCTCGACGTCATCGAGGGCGACGCGCTGAAGACGCCGTTCGAGACGCTGGCCACCGAAGGCCCCGTCAAGATCATCGCCAACCTGCCCTACAATGTCGGCACGCAGCTTTTGGTCAACTGGCTGCTGCCGAATGCGTGGCCGCCGTTCTACCAGTCGATGACGCTGATGTTCCAGCGCGAGGTGGGCCTGCGGATCGTGGCGGATGCCGACGACAACCATTACGGCCGGCTTGGCGTGCTCTGCGGCTGGCGGACGGAGGCGCGCATGGCCTTCGACGTGCCGCCACAGGCCTTCTCCCCACCGCCGAAGGTCACCTCCTCCGTCGTCCATCTGGAACCGCGCGAAAACCCGATCCCCTGCTCAGCCGCCAATCTGGAGAAGGTAACGATGGCCGCCTTCGGCCAGCGCCGCAAGATGCTGCGCCAGAGCGTCAAGTCGATCGGCGGCGAAGCCCTGCTGGCCAAGGCCGATATCGATCCCCAGCGGCGAGCCGAAACGCTGTCCGTGGAAGAATTCTGCCGGATTGCCAACTGCCTCTGACCGGCCGTCGCACGCCTGTTAAACAAGTCAGCCAGAAACATCTCCACGCACTTTCGATCTGCGTGCAAAAGGGGATTTCGAGCATGACGACGGTATCTCAGCCAGCAGCCTTCAACCAGAAATTACGCATCCATGCGCTTTGGCTCCTCGCCGTGGCTTTTCTGTCGATCTTCATCGTCAGCATGCCGCTTCTGGGCGGAGAGAGCGGGCTGCATGAACCGATCGAGATGTCGGGCGTCACCCTGCTTTTCGCCGCGATCCTCGGGCGGCTCTGGAGCATCCTCTATATCGGATCGCACAAGAACAGCCGGCTGGTGACCGACGGTCCCTATTCCGTCAGCCGCAACCCGCTCTATCTTTTCTCGCTGATCGGAGTGGCCGGTATCGGCCTGATGTTCGGCTCGCTGCTGATCACCGCGGCACTTGCCAGTGTGGCATTCCTGATCTTTCGCGCCACCTCGCTGCGGGAAGCCGCCTATCTGCGCGCCAAGTTCGGCGCCGACTACGACGCCTATGCAACCGAAACGCCGCTTCTCTGGCCGGATCTGCGGCTTTACCGGAGCGAAACGGAAGTCACCTTCTCGACACCCGCGCTGGCGACGACCTTTCGCGATGCGATCTGCCTGCTGGCGCTGTTTCCGGCCATTGAGCTTCTGGAGAAGCTGCACACCACGGGTTATCTGACAACGCTGCTCTATATTCCCTGAAGTCTGACACCAAGCTTCGATGACAGGGACCTATAGGACAGGCTCCTGTCATCGAGAGACGGGATCAGAGCTGCGGCGTTTCCGTCAGAAGCCCGTTGACGAACTCGAACAGGCCGGGGCGCCGGTCGCGGCGCAGGCGTTCCGCCTCGACGATGGCCTGGACCGACGCAAAGGCGCTGTCCAGATCCTCGTTGACGACGATATAGTCGTATTCCAGCCAGTGCTCGATCTCCGAGCGCGAATTGGCCAGCCGCGTGGCGATGACCTCTTCGGTATCCTCGGCGCGGCGGTGCAGGCGCGATTGCAGTTCGGCCATCGTCGGCGGCAGGATGAAGATCGACACGACATCGCCGCCCATCTTTTCCTGAAGCTGCTGGGCGCCCTGCCAGTCAATGTCGAACAGCATGTCCTGCCCTTCCGACATGGCAGTCTCCACCGCATCGCGCGGCGTGCCGTAGAAATTGCCGTGAACCTCGGCCCATTCCAGGAGAGCGTCGGTCTGGCGCAGCCCCTCGAACTCCCGGATCGACTTGAAGAAATAGTGGCGCCCCTCGATCTCGCTCGGGCGGCGCTTGCGCGTCGTGACGCTGACGGAGATGCTCATATGCGGATCGGCTTCGAGCAGATTGCGCGCAATCGTCGACTTTCCCGCGCCCGATGGCGAGGAAATCACCAGCATGAGGCCGCGGCGCTGAATGGCTTTGGAAGATGGCGGGCTCGCGGGGCTCATGGTCACTCCAGATTTTGGACCTGTTCACGGAACTGGTCGATAACGACCTTCAGCTCGATCCCGGCGGCGGTCACCGACGCGGCATTCGACTTGGAACAGATGGTATTTGATTCGCGGTTAAATTCCTGAGAAAGGAAATCGAGCTTGCGGCCAACGGGGCCGCCTTTGTGCAAAAGATCGCGGGCCGCCACCACATGGGTGCGCAGGCGGTCGATTTCCTCGCGGATATCGGCCTTGGCCGCCAGCAGCGCTACCTCGCCATAGAGGCGATCCTGATCGACCGTCGAGCCGCCGTCCATCACCAGCGCCACCTGGCTGGCAAGGCGGGCGGTGATCACAGCGACGCTGCGCGACGGGTCGGCCTCGATCGCGCCGGTCAGGGCTTCGATCTTGTCGATCTGGTCGAGCAGAACCTGGCGCAGGGCCACACCTTCGGTTTCGCGCATCGACGCCATGTCGGCAAGCGCCAGCCGCAGGCCCGACAGGAGATCCGCGTCGCGCGCTGCGCGCTCACCCTCCTGCTCTTCCGGCTCGCGGAAGTCGACAATGCCGCGAATGGAGAGCAGCGTGTCGAGGCGCAGCGGCGCCGGGTCGATCACATCGCGCAGTTGCTCGCGCAGCGACAGCACGGCGGCCAGCGCCGCCTGGTTGACGATCGTTTCGACGCCGGCCTCGCTGGTGCTGACGGTCAGATTGACCTGCATGTTGCCGCGCGAAAAGCTCTCTGCCGCCAGCTTGCGCAGCTCGGTCTCCAGATGCTCTGTGCCGGCCGGCAGCCGCAGCCTGAGATCGAGGCCCTTGCCGTTGACCGATCGCAATTCCCATGCCCAGCGGTAGCGCCCGGAGGTCCCCTCGCGGCGGGCAAATCCTGTCATGGATTGCAGCGGCATCGTTTTCTCCTTGCCCCCACACCGTCTGCGCGCCAGCCGGCGGGCAAAAGACGCTGTGGAACATTGACTTGATATCTGAACGTGTACGGCCCCGGCACGGTCGACCGCAAGGGTCAAGCGTAGCGGAGCCGTATCATCCACAACCGGAATAGCAGATTCGGGCCGATTACTCCTGCGCGGGCGCGGGCTCGGCCGCTTTTGCCGCCGCAGCCGCCTTTTCAGCCTCGATCTTGCGCCAGCGCCTGACATTGCTGTTGTGCTCGTCGAGGGTGCCTGCGAACACATGCCCGCCGGTCCCGTCGGCGACGAAATAGAGATCCGACGTCCGCGACGGATTGGCGACCGCCTCCAGCGCCGCCCGGCCCGGATTGGCAATCGGCGTCGGCGGCAGGCCCTTGATCAGATAGGTGTTGTAGGGCGTGCTCTTGTCGAGGTCCGACTTGAGGATCGGCCGGTCGGCCGGCTTGCCGTCGCCGCCGAAGATGCCGTAGATGATCGTCGGATCGGATTGCAGCCGCATGCCCTTTTCAAGACGATTGATGAAGACGGAGGCGACCCGCGAGCGCTCGTCGGCAATGCCGGTTTCCTTCTCGACGATCGACGCCAGCGTGACGAACTCCTCCTTGCTCGAAATCGGCAGGTTCGGATCGCGCTTGTCCCAGATCTGGTCGACAAGCACCTTCTGCGCCGCCGCCATCTGGGCGATGATTTCCGCCCGCTTGGTGCCCCGCGAGAACTTGTAGGTATCCGGCCGCAAGCTGCCCTCCGCCGGCACCTGGGCCGGAAGATCGCCTTCCAGCACCGGATCGGTGCTCAGCCTGGAAAACATCTGCTTGACCGTCAGGCCTTCGGGCAGCGAGACCGAATAGAGAATGGACTTGCCGGATTTCAGCAGCTGCATGACTTCCTGCATCGAGGAGCCGGCCTTGATCTCGTATTCGCCGGCCTTCAGCGTATCGTTGTCCTCGAGATAGGCTTCGGACATGAAGCGGAAAACGCGACCGTCGGTGACGATATTGCTGCGCTCGAGGCTGCTGGCGATTTCCTGGATGCCGGCGCCGTTGCGCACGATGAAATTGGTGTTTGCCGTCAGCGGGCCTTTCTCCTCGTAGGCCGACATCGCATAATAGACCGTACCGGCGGCGGCGATCGTCAGGCAGACGACGACGGTCATCACGAAATTCAGAAAGATGACGACCTGGCTTTTGGCCTTGCGCGACCGCTTGGGCGGCTGCGGCACTTTTTCCGGACGAAGGGCTTCGCTCGCCGATTTCGGAATGATCGGGCCGGTATTGCCCGCCTCGTTACGGCCGAAAGGCACTGGGCTGTTTTCGTTTGCGTCGTTCACAGGTGTCCTGGTTCTGGAGTTCGCATCATGCACGTCTCAATCCCTGATGCGAACTCCAGAAGAGAAACAGGAAAGAGAATCATCTCAACACGATTGCAGCGACCTTACACTTTTCGCCTTGTGCCGGCATGGTCCCGGACCAGCCTTGGCTCGACAGGCTGCAGTCACAATCGCCCGTATGCCACGTTTGAACTGAGCAATGCGGCAAAACCACGATAACGGGAGGAATTATCGTGTTTAGAGACAGCGCCGGCACCCGTGGGCGCCGGCTGCGGCATCAGGCGTAGCGGCGCAGAACGAGCGATGCGTTCGTGCCACCGAAGCCGAAGGAATTCGACAGGGCGACGTTGATCTCGCGCTTGCGCGCCACATGCGGCACCAGGTCGATCTTGGTTTCGACCGACGGATTGTCGAGATTGAGCGTCGGCGGGGCGACATTGTCGCGGATCGCCAGCGCGCAGAAGATCGCCTCCACCGCACCGGCAGCGCCGAGCAGGTGGCCGATCGCCGATTTCGTCGAGGACATCGAGACCTTGCCGGCATGGTCGCCCATGACGCGCTCGACCGCGCCAAGCTCGATCGTGTCGGCCATGGTCGAGGTGCCATGCGCATTGACGTAATCGACGTCGGCGGCCGTCAGGCCGGCGCGCTTCAGCGCCATCTGCATGCAGCGATAGGCGCCGTCGCCGTCCTCGGCAGGGGCGGTGATGTGGAAGGCATCGCCGGACAGGCCATAGCCGACGACTTCGGCATAGATCTTGGCGCCGCGCGCCTTGGCGTGTTCCAGCTCTTCGAGAACGACGATACCGGCACCCTCGCCCATCACGAAGCCGTCGCGATCCTTGTCGTAGGGGCGCGATGCCTTGGTCGGGTCGTCATTGTGCTGCGTCGACAGCGCCTTGCAGGCGGCAAAGCCGGCCAGCGCGATGCGCGAGATCGGCGATTCCGTGCCGCCGGCCACCATGACGTCGGCATCGCCCATCATGATGAAGCGCGCGGCATCGCCGATCGCGTGGGCGCCGGTCGAACAGGCGGTGACGACGGAATGATTGGGGCCGCGCAGCTTGTGGCGGATCGACACCTGGCCGGAGGCAAGGTTGATCAGGCGGCCCGGAATGAAGAAGGGAGAGACCCGGCGCGGGCCGCGGTCGCGCAGCGCAATACCGCCGTCGACGATGCCTTCGAGACCGCCGATGCCCGAGCCGATCATCACGCCGGTGGCGATCTGGTCCTCATCGGTCTTCGGATGCCAATCGGCATCGGCCAGCGCCATGTCGGCTGCGGCCATCGCATAGATGATGAAGCTGTCGACCTTGCGCTGTTCCTTCAGTTCCATCCAGTTGTCGGGATTGAAGGTACCATTGGTGCCATCGCCGAACGGCAGGCGGCAGGCGATCTTCGCGGGCAGGTCGTCGACTTCGAATTCGGTAACCCTGCGGGCGGCATTGTCTCCGGCGATGAGCCGCGACCAAGTGAGCTCGGTTCCGCAACCCAAGGGAGATACCATGCCGGTACCGGTGATAACGACACGTCTCATAACCCGTGATCCACCCTGCCTGTTAGTTCAGAACCGGACCGGACCTCGCGCTAAAAAACCGGATCCGTACATCCTTTTCCGTGATGCGATATCGCGTGATCTCAGGTACGGAAGCAAAGACGCTTTCCTCGATCACCCGTTGCTCCCGAAATGGGGAGACAGTCCCTTGAAGGGACGAAAGGCGGGCCGCAGGGCGCCCCGCCTCAACACGGCCTGGATTAGGCCTGTGCCTTTTCGATGAACTTGACGGCGTCGCCGACAGTCAGGATCGAATCCGCTGCATCGTCGGGGATTTCGACGCCGAACTCTTCTTCGAATGCCATGACCAGTTCGACGGTGTCGAGCGAGTCTGCGCCCAGGTCGTCGATGAAGCTTGCGCCTTCCGTAACCTTTTCGGCGTCGACGCCAAGATGATCAATAACAATTTTCTTTACGCGTTCTGCTACGTCGCTCATGTCGGTATCCTCGACCTTTGTTTTTCTCAACGATGCCGTTCTGACATCGGTACCTTATTGACGCCTGGTAGATCAAGACGATCCGCCCGGCAATTCCTTCAACCGCAAGAGGGCAATTCACGCCCGCCAGAGCCTGGCGTTTGCCGCGTATCTTCCGATCGACTGCGCACAGTCATGGCCCGCTTAACACGGTTTAAGTCTGTCGCAAAGTCCGAAAATGGCAGAGGTTGGCTTGGTCAACATGCAATTCCCGGTATTTGCGTCCCGCGTCTGGCATAGACCCGAAATCGCGGCGGCGCAGGCATTTGCCCAGCGCCCACCCAATCCTAGATCATCGCCATGCCGCCGTTGACATGGATGGTCTGGCCGGTGACGTAGCCGGCCTCGTTGGAAGCCAGATAAGCAACGGCCGAGGCGACTTCGCCACCCGTTCCCATCCGCTTCATCGGGATGGCGCCCATGATGGCGTCCTTCTGCTTGTCGTTCAGCTTGCCGGTCATGGCGCTTTCGATGAAGCCGGGCGCGACACAGTTGACCGTCACGTTGCGGGTGGCGATCTCCTGGGCGAGCGACTTGGAAAAGCCGATCATGCCGGCCTTGGAGGCGCAATAGTTGGCCTGGCCCGGATTGCCGGTGACGCCGACGATCGAGGTGATGTTGATGATGCGGCCATGGCGGCGGCGCATCATCGGATGCGTCAGCTCGCGGGTCAGCCGGAAGACCGAGGTGAGGTTGACCTCCAGAACGGCGTCCCAATCCTCGTCGCTCATGCGCACGAACAGGCCGTCCTTGGTGATCCCCGCATTGTTGACGAGAATATCGACGCCGCCGAGTTCGGCCTCCGCCTTTTCGCCGAGCGCCTTGACGGCAGTGCGGTCGGCCAGGTTTGCCGGAAACAGATGGACGCGCTCACCCAGCGAATTGGCCAGCTCTTCGAGCTTTTCGACGCGGGTGCCGTGCAGGCCGACGGTTGCGCCCTGTGCGTGCAGGATGCGGGCGATCTCTTCGCCGATGCCGCCGGATGCGCCGGTAACAAGAGCCTTGCGGCCAGACAGATCGAACATGGTTGGTTTCCTCTTTTGGAGCGAATTAGGCAGTAGCGAATAGTGAGTGGCGATTAGCAAGTAGGGCGGAGCGATCGTCGCGTCAGCTTTTCTGTTCGCTAATCACTCTCCCCAATTCAGCCGAGCAAAGTTTGAAGCGCCGTTTCGATATCGGCGGGGGAATTGACGGCAATGCCGGTCACCGTCTTGTCGATGCGGCGGGCCAGACCGGTCAGCACCTTGCCGGAGCCGATTTCGTACAGCGTCGTCACATCGTTTGCGGCAAACCATTCGACGGTCTCGCGCCAACGGACCTGGCCGGTGACCTGCTCGACCAGAAGGTTGGCGATCTCGCCGGCATCGGTGACGGGGGCTGCGCGCACATTGGCGATCAGCGGCACCACCGGATTGCTCTTGGCAACCGTCGAAAGCGCTTGGCGCATCGCATCGGCCGCAGGCGCCATCAGCGTCGAGTGGAAGGGCGCAGAGACCGGCAAAAGGATGGCGCGCTTGGCGCCCTTTTCCGTTGCCAGAGCCGCCGCCTTTTCGACCGCCGCCTTCTCGCCCGAGATCACCAGCTGGCCGCCGCCATTGTCATTGGCGATCTGGCAGGCGCCGACATCACCGACGCCGTCGCAGATGGCCTGCACATCGCCATGTTCCAGCCCGATGATCGCCGCCATCGCGCCCTTGCCGACGGGCACCGCCGCCTGCATGGCGTTGCCGCGGATGCGCAACAGCCGCGCCGTATCGGCCAGCGAAAACGTGCCGGCGGCACAGAGCGCGGAATATTCACCGAGCGAATGGCCGGCGACATAGGAAACCTTCGATTTCAGGTCGAGGCCCTTGGCTTCCAGCACGCGCAGTGCGGCGATCGACACCGCCATCAGCGCCGGCTGGGCGTTGGCCGTCAGCGTCAGCGTTTCCTCCGGGCCATTCCACATGATGTCGGAAAGCTTTTCGCCGAGCGCGTCATCGACTTCGGCGAAAACGGCGGCTGCTTCCGGAAAAGCGTCGGCCAGATCCTTGCCCATGCCGAGCGCCTGGCTGCCCTGTCCTGGAAAGGTGAATGCGATTGCCATGAGGTTTTTCCCTCGTCATGCGCAGCCATGCCACGCCGTTTCATTACAAAGCCTTCGCCCGCAGACAACAGCGGGTCCAGTGCTTTTTTCCTCTCCATTCACATTCCTTGCGGCGGAGTCAAGCTTTGAGCCGCCAAAGCGCTGCCTGTGCACGGCATTCGCTTTTCTCTTGCGCCGCAGCAAACAGCCACTACATTCGCCGCCGAACGAAGATCGAGGCACCTCCCCCATGCGCTACAACACACTCGGCCGCACCGGCATCACAGTTTCGGAAATCTGCCTGGGCACCATGACCTGGGGCACGCAGAACAGCGAAGCCGAAGCCCATCAGCAGATGGATTATGCCGTCGGTCAGGGCGTCAACTTCTTCGATACCGCCGAGCTTTACCCCGTCACGCCCGCCGGGCCGGAGACGATGGGCCTGACCGAAGACTATATCGGCACCTGGCTGAAGAAAAGCGGCAAGCGCAATGACATCGTCGTCGCCACCAAGATCGCCGGTCCCGGCCGCCCCTATATCCGCAATGGCGCGCCGGCCAGCCCCAAAACCATGCGCGAGGCGCTGGAGACCAGCCTGAAGCGGCTGCAGACCGACCATGTCGATCTCTACCAGATGCACTGGCCGAACCGCGGCCACTATCATTTCCGCCAGTCCTGGAACTACGATCCCTCGCGTCAGGACACCGCCGCCGTTCACGACGACCTGCTTGCCATCCTCGAAACGCTCGGCGCCTTCGTCAAGGAAGGCAAGGTGCGCGCCATCGGCCTGTCGAACGACACCGCCTGGGGCACGATGAAGATGCTTGATCTCGCCGAG
Organism: Pararhizobium polonicum; assembly: GCF_001687365.1. Taxonomy (GTDB): domain Bacteria; phylum Pseudomonadota; class Alphaproteobacteria; order Rhizobiales; family Rhizobiaceae; genus Pararhizobium; species Pararhizobium polonicum. The sequence continues at coordinate 284,183 of NZ_LGLV01000005.1, read as the reverse complement.
AAACACGGCCTGCCGCGCATCGCCTCGCTGCAGAACGAATACAATTTCCTCTACCGCACCTTCGACCTCGACCTTGCCGAAGTCAGCCACCATGAAAATGTCGGCCTGCTCGCCTATTCGCCGCTTGCCGCCGGCCTACTGTCCGGCAAATACCTGAACGGCGCCCGCCCGGACGGCTCCCGCCTGTCCATCAACGGCGACCTCGGCGGCCGCTATACAGAGTACCAGAACGCCGCCGTCAGCGCCTATGCTGATCTTGCCAAGACCCACAACCTCAACCTCGCCCAGATGCAGCTCGCCTTCAGCCTCACCCGCCCCTTCATGACCGCGGTGATCATCGGCGCGACCAGCATGGAGCAGCTGAAGACGGATATCGGGGCGAAGGACGTGGTGCTGTCGGCCGAGGTGATGCAGGGGATTGCACGGCTGCATAGGGCGTTTCCGGCACCGATTTGAGGGATGAGAGTTGGGGTGGCGCTTCGGTCGAGCAGCGTCCCTCGACTGGATTGACGGTTCGGCGCAACCAGCTTGGCCAGCCCGCCGAGATGTCCTAAATCTTGTAGTGTTTGAACAGCTGAAGCAAACTTGCGCCAACGATCGCGGCAAGATTGACAACATTCGCCGCCCACCAGAACGAAAATTCGGAACCTATCCCGTTTAGGCTATGAGGAATCGCCAGCCAAAGAAGTGGCACTGCAAAGATAAAAGACGAAATATACAGCTGCTTTTTATCTTCCCTGGTGAAGTTTGATTGACCCGGGGTCAGCGACATCGTCCAGTCTGCATAATTCCAATCCCAATAAACATATACGGCGATTCCGACAATCGATATCAGCGGCGTAATTTCCCAGCCGCAAAACGCTGATATAGCCAATGCAATTTGATTTCCGACAGCCGCAGCAAACGCAAGGCGACCAAACCCGGCAAGGGCAATCTCGTTCATGATTTCGATGTTGCCTTTGCGAAACTGGACTACAATCACTGCTTCAACGTCTATGCGCCGACGACGGCCTCGCTTATGGGGCGGCGATTCCTGAGTAAAAACAATACGAGGATGGCGCTGCAAGAGCAAACCAGACATGCGATCAACACGGCACTGCTCCCCAGATTGGTCATCAGCGAAATTAATACCGGAGGAGAGATCGCCGATATCCAGTTCAATGGCAGCGCGATCCGCGACAGCGCTTTTGCAAACTCACCCTTGTCATAGAAGACAAGCGGAATGGTCGCCCTTGCAACGGCGAGCGCCCCGCCGCTTATGCCATACAGCACCAGGAAAACGGCGATGGCCACCGTTGAGCCCTGAGCTGCCAGAAGGACGGCGAGCGATACGCACAGAATTGCCGACGAGACCACTCCCATCGTCACGCCATCCCATCGTCTTCCGACGATGATATTCAGCCCTCGGGCACCAATTTGCACGATTCCCAGCGCAGAACCGAAAGCCAAAGCCTGCGAAGCGCTTAAACCTTCCGCTTTCAGCAACTCGATCAAAATGGCGCTAAAACCAAACGTGATAAACGCATTGAGCGCGATGGCAGTGACGATGAGATAGAATGTCGGATCATACGGCTTTGCCGAGCTCCGGGATGTTGCCGCGTTGATATCGAGTGGGGCTTTGCTCCTGCGCGGCAAACCGAAGCTGTAAAGCGGCAGGCAAACCACGATCATGACCACGGCATAGGCTTCACACGTGCCGCGCCAACCAATTTCCTCCGACAGGAACGAGGTGAGAGGCCAAAACACCGTGCCGTACAGGCCGGAGACCAGCATCAAGGTGGCAATCGCGCGCGCAGCATTGCGGCCGGCGATCTCGTTGAGAAGGATGTGGGCTGGCGTGGTGAGCGTAGCGCTTCCCGCAGCACCGAGAACCAGCCACCCCAGAAAATAGGTGATGGGCGAATGCGAGAATGACAGAACGGCCAAGCCGCACGCCGAAAACACCGTTCCGCCGATCATGACCCGGCGCGCACCAGCACTGGTCAAAAGGCGCGAGAGCAAAGGAGCGCAAGCGCCCATCGTGACGTAGAAAACGGTGGTTCCGGCAAATATCGTCGATATATCGACGTTCAGATCCGCCGCCATTTCCCGGCTGACAACAGCCGAAAAACTGACCGTGCCCCAACCAATCAACTGGGCGACCGAGAGGACGATCAAGGGCAACACGACCCTCGCCTCTGATCCAGACTTGTCCATACATTCGTTCCGATCGCGACCGGAAACCAATATCACTCCCATTCTTGCAGTTTTAAGACAGCAATTCGCACCTCGAATGACCGCATTGGGCTGGGCACGGCCTTTCACAGAAAAATTTCATCCCCGCAAATCCCCGCCCTTTCGTTCCATGCCATCATGACTTCGTTCCGCCGAGGATACACCGGATTGCGTTGCCGGCGAGGCGGGGCCGGTGCCCGGACGGTTTGGCGAAACGCGCGTCAAATCCCCGGGGCTGCGTGAAAGGCGGTTCTCCTCCGGTTCGTGAAAGCGGATCGGGCGTGCCGGGTAGCCACACCACGGGCGGTTCACCCCGCCGGACGGCTTTGCCGTCCATGGGTCCAGGGCTAAACCCCGCCTCATTGAAAGGCCTGGCGGATAAGCGGCCGGGCCGGGGCATTGGAGGCTTTTTCCTTCACAAGAGGCAAAAGCGTAGAAGAACCTGAGAAGCGCGGCAAAAGACACCGAAACGGGGCACGGCGTGTGTCACCTACTATTCTACTCTGAGGCATACGTTGTGCCCCGGCCACCTGCTCTTTGAAAACCCACGGCGAATGTTTCGCGCGTGGCTACGGGACGTTGTGGATCACCCACCTCCCCCTTGAGGGGGGAGGTGGCCGCGAAGCGGCGGGTGGGGGTGACCGCCGCGCACGCCACAGTCCATTGCATATGCCGCAGATCACCCCACCCCGGAGCTTCGCTCCGACCCTCCCCCTCAAGGGGAGGGTGAAGAACCCCTCCCGGCCCGTTGGGCCACCCTCCCCACAAGGGGGAGGGAAAGACCGGGCACGCCGTACCTCGCTCCAAATTTCCCCTCGCCCCTTGCTTCCGGCGCGAAAATGCGTATAAGCGCGCTGTTCGCAACACCCGGTCTTCTGGCTGGTGGCTGAACGGAGGGCCGGTCTCCCGTAAGAGACCTGTCAGGACCTAAAGGGGTCCAGCCTCCCGTGTCTCCGCTCTCGACCGTCTCGAAACAACACTTTCTTGCCGGCTGCCTGCAGCCACTGGAACAGTCGTTGAGGCTTAGCCGCTAGGGCCCGGGTGACGATTAACGCAAGAAAGGCAAAGCCTCATGGCTCTTTATGAACATGTATTCCTTGCCCGGCAGGATATTTCCGCACAGCAGGTCGACGCTCTCGTCGAACAGTACAAGGGTGTACTGGAAGCTAACGGCGGAAAAGTCGGGCGCGTCGAAAACTGGGGCCTCAAGTCCCTGACGTACCGCATCAACAAGAACCGCAAGGCTCACTACGTTCTGATGGACATCGATGCTCCGGCACCGGCCGTTCACGAGATCGAGCGCCAGATGCGCATCAACGAAGACATTCTTCGTTACATGACCATCGCTGTTGAAAAGCATGAAGACGGCCCGTCCGCCATGATGCAGAAGCGCGACCGTGACGACCGTCCGCGCCGCGATGGCGACCGTCCTGACCGTGGCGGATTCGGCGACCGTGGTCCGCGCCCGGACCGTGGTGATCGTGAAGACCGTCCGCGCCGTCCGCGCGAAGACCGGGCATAAGGAGAGAAATTATGGCTGATACACTATCCGCTCCGGCTCGCCGCCCGTTCCATCGCCGCCGCAAGACCTGCCCCTTCTCCGGCGCCAACGCTCCGAAGATCGACTACAAGGACATCCGTCTGCTGCAGCGCTACATTTCCGAGCGCGGCAAGATCGTTCCTTCGCGTATCACGGCAGTGTCCCAGAAGAAGCAGCGCGAACTGGCCCAGGCCATCAAGCGCGCCCGCTTCCTCGGCCTCCTGCCTTACGTCATGTCCTAATGCATGGTTCTGCGCAGGTCTCCTGACTCTGCGTAGGTCGACTCAAGGTGAGGCGAAACGCCATCGGCATCGCCTCACCTTCTCCCTTCCGCGTTGGGCGCGGATCGGAAACACCGGCGCACATGCGCTCAAACCCATGTTGGGGCTCCGTTCTTGATTCAAGAATTGCCTCTAACTGCTTGAAAAGCAGGACAGCGACCGTGAAGAACCTGAACAAGACATCGCTGTTGACCGGCGCCCTCGCCGGCGTGACCGCCGCCCTGCTTACGCTGGGCGCGAACACGCAGTCGTCGTTTGCGATCGTGCTTTATGCCGCGTCCGCCCTGCCCATCCTCATTGCCGGCCTCGGCTGGGGCAATGCAGCGGCAATCGCCGCCGTCGTCGTTGCGGCCCTGACGAGCGCCGCGATCGTCTCGCCCTGGTTTGCGCTGCTGATTGCCGTCATCACCCTCATTCCCGCCGCCTGGCTCAGCCACCTTGCCAATCTGGCGCGGCCGGCATCCGAACTGGGCGGCCCCGATGGGGCGCTGGCCTGGTATCCGCTGTCGGATATCCTCACCCATCTGGCCGTGCTGGTCACCATCGCCATGATCGTCGTCGGCGCCATCATCGGCTATGACGGCACGATGTCCGACCAGATGATCGACCTGGTGATGTCGGCGCTCAAGGAACAGCAGCCGCTCTACAATCCGGATGCGGCCTCGATCGCCCAGATCAAGTCGATCTTCGGCGTCGTCCTGCCGATGGCGCAGGGCGCGATCTGGGTGTTGATGCTGTTTGCCGCCTATTACGTCGCCACCCGCATCGTCCAGACGTCGGGCAAGAGCCTGCGTCCGCGCGAGGACATGCCCTCGACGCTGCGCATGCACCGCTTCGCGATCTTCGCCTTCCTCGGCGGCCTGGTTCTGGCCTTCATGGGCGGCGCCCCGGCTATCGTCGGCGCGCTCGTCTGCGGCACCTTCGGCGCAGGCTTCCTGCTGTCCGGCTTCGCCGTCTTCCATTTCCGCACACGCGGCAAGTCCTGGCGGCTGCCCGTGCTGTGGCTTGGCTATCTGTCGGTCCTCGTCTTCACGATCCCGGCATTCTTCTTTCTCCTGTCGGGTCTGATGGACACGCGGCGCGCCATTGCGCTGTCGCCGGCGGGGAAAACCACTGACACTGAAACAAAAGACCTCTGAACAGACACACGAAAGGATCTATCCCATGCAAGTCATTCTTCTCGAACGCGTTGCCAAGCTCGGCCAGATGGGCGAAACCGTCAAGGTTCGCGACGGCTTTGCCCGTAACTACCTGCTGCCGCTCGGCAAGGCGCTGCGCGCCAACGAAGCCAACAAGAAGCGTTTCGAAGCCGAACGTTCGACGCTCGAAGCCCGCAACCTCGAGCGCAAGTCCGAAGCACAGGCCGTTGCCGAAACGCTGGGCGGCAAGTCCTTCATCGTCGTCCGCTCGGCCGGCGAAACCGGTCAGCTCTACGGTTCGGTCGCTGCCCGCGATATCGTCGACGTTCTGGCCGCTGAAGGCTTCAACATCGGCCGCAACCAGGTCGACCTCAACAACCCGATCAAGACCATCGGCCTGCACGACGTTGTCCTGCACCTCCATGCCGAAGTCGAAATCAAGGTTCAGATGAACGTTGCCCGTTCGGCTGAAGAAGCAGAACGCCAGCTCAAGGGCGAAAGCCTGACATCGGCCGACGCCATCTACGGCGTTGACGAAGATGCCCTGAAGCCGGAAGACTTCTTCAACCCGGAAGCCGAATTCGAAGGCGAAGACGAGTAATCGTCACAGCGACGGGCGCCAATACGGCGCCCGGCTTGCCGAACAGACATAAACGAAAGGCCCGCGATTTCCGTCGCGGGCCTTTCGCGTTTCAGGAATGGCGTGTGAGCCCTACTCCGCCAGCTGCGGCTCGGCGGCCTTGTCGATGCGCACCTCGACGGACATGCCCGGCGCCAGCTGGCCGGCCAGCGGCTGGCCGGGATCGATCGAGACCCGCACGCCGACGCGCTGGGCGACCTTGGTGAAGTTGCCGGTGGCATTGTCGGCGCGGATAACGCTGAATTCGGAACCGGCAGCCGGCGAGAAGCGCTCGACATGGCCGTTCAGCCGCGCCTTGTTCAGGGCATCGACGTTGAAGACCACCGGCTGGCCGATCTTCATGCCGTCGAGCTGGGTTTCCTTGAAATTGGCGATGATCCAGACATCCTTCGGCACGATGGCCATCAGCTGCGTGCCGGCCGTCACATATTGCCCGAGCCGCACACCGACTTCGCCGAGCGTTCCGTCCTGCGGTGCCGTCACCGTCGTGTTGTCGAGATCGATCTGCGCCAGCTGCACCGCCGCCTCGGCGCTGCGCACGCCAGCCTCGAGCCCGGCGCGCGAGCCGATCGTGGTGTTGAGATTCTGCTGCGCAACCTCGATCGCGGCCGTCGCCTGCGCGACACCGGCCTTTGCCTGCTCAAGGGTGGCCCGGGCGGTATCGACATCGCTGGATGTGGTGATGCCCTTTTCGGCCAGCGGCCGGATGCGGTCCCAGGACTGCTGGGCGCGGGTCAGTGTGGCAACGGCGCTGTCGCGCGCGGCTTGGCTGGCGGTGATGCTGGCCTTTGCCGACAGCTCCTGCTGATAGGAATTGGACAGCGATGCTTTCTGGGTATCCAGCGTTCCCTGCGCCTGCGCCAGCTTCTGGGCGTAGATCCGGTCGTCGATCTTCAATAGGACCTGCCCTGCCCTGACGATTTCATAATCCTTGACGGGAACCGCAGCGGCATAACCGGAAAGCTGCGGACTGACGATCGTCACATAGCCGCGGACATAGGCGTTGTCGGTCATCTCGACGCTCGTGGCGAATGGCGGCAACCGCCAGGCGTAGAGAACCAGCAGCACGCCGGCAAAGCCGGCCAGAAGCGTCAGGATGGTCGCGGGGGAACGAAGTGTCTTCAGCATGGCATGAACTCTGAACTCATCAGGATTGAGCGGCAACCGCCGGCGCGGCTGTCTTGTGCGGAATGAGACGCAACCAGGCCAGATGTCCCAGCAAGAGGACGAGACCGATGGCGGCGGCGATGGAAATAACCAGGAACGTATCGTTATAGGCGAGAATATTGGCCTCACGCGTCACCTGCTGGCCGAGCAGGACCAGACCTTCCGCATTCAGCAGTGACTTGTCGGTGATGACCTTGCCATAGGTCGCCGACAGCTGGGACACGCGCTGGGCGACGAAGGGGTTGGTCAGCAGGATATGTTCAACCAGCACGTTCGAATGAAACTTCTCGCGGATGGTGACGAAGGTGCCGAGCGCCGCCTGTGCGAGAAGCGAGCCGAGGCTCTGGGTAAACAGGAAGATCACCAGAAAATTGACAAGGAAGGTGGTGCCCCTGGCCAGCGCCGCGGCAAAGCCCTTGGCCATGACGGGGGGCAGAAACATCGCAGCCCCCGCCGCCACCATCGCCTGGCTGAGATACATCTGCTCGGGCCGGGTCAGGCTGGTCGACTGGCTGTCGAGAAAGGCGCCGCCGGCAATCAGCATCAGCGCCAGCACATGCGCGGTCTCGACATAGCGCGTCAGCATCAGCACCGTGCAGACAAGCCCGCCGGCGATCGAGGCCAAGAGAATGATCACATACATCGTCTGGGTCTGATCGTTGAGCAGGCCCAGTTGCATGTAGAAATTCGCCGCCGTCGTCGTCTGTTCCGAACTGACGACACGGAACAGGAGAAGAATGCCGGCCACGTGCATATTCTCTTTCGAGAAGACCCAGCGCAGGTCGATCAGCGGCATTTTGCGGGGAAGTTCGAGAACGACCATCAGTGTCAGGGCAACGATCGCCACGGCCAGCAGAACGCCGAGCCACGGCACCTCGAACCACCAGTAAAGACGGCCGAGCGTCAGGAAGACCGCCAGACAGCCGAAACCGACGGCGAGCAGCAGATAGTTGAGAATATCCATCCGCTGGATGACCTTCGCGCGCGGCGGCGCGGTCAGCGGCAGGAGATAGACGACCGGCAGCGCCATCAGCGCAAAGCCCATCTCGAAGGTGTAGAGCGCCTGCCAGCCGCCGAGGTCCATCAAGGACGGCGAGATGATGCGGGCGAGTGGCGCCGACAGCGTCGTGTTCATCAGGGCAAGGCTCAACCCCACCGACAGCTTGCGGGCGGGCGGAAAGGCTTCCAGCATGTAGAGGAAGCCGAGCGTCGACAAGGGTGCTGCCGCCATGCCGCTGATGAAGCGCACGACGATTGCCGAATGCAGGTCGGAGACGAAGATATTGAGGATCGAGGCAAAGACGAAGCAGACAATGCTGAGCTCGGCGAAACGGCGCAGGCCGTATTGCGAGCGGATCTTGAACAGGGCGATCGACATCGACGCATAGGGCGCCATGTAGGCCGCCGAGAGCCAGGCGATCTCCACCGTCGTTGCCGACAGCGATCCCTGCAGCTGGTAGATATTGGCGTTGAGCAGGTTCATGCCCAGGCCTTGGGTCAGAAACAGGAGCAGCGACGACGCCATGTAGACGGCGGCCCTTGCAGGGCTCATCGGCGCCGGCGGCGGTGGGACCGGTTGCGGCACGGCCGCCGCCGCCGGCATTTCGTTTTCGCTGCGATTGTCATTTGCGATGCGCGGGGCCGCCGTGTTCATTGGCCGCTCAATCCTTGCCGATCGCAATGAGGTTGCCGGCCATCAGGCTGACCACCTGCAGCGCCGTCGCCTTGTCCCTGGCATCGACGCCACCCAGCACCTGCTCGCGGATTTCGCAGGCAAGCTTGTCGATTTCGCCGGCGATGTCGCGGCCATGCGCGGTCATGTGGATCTGCTTGGCACGCCTGTCGCTCGCCTCGACGCGACGCTCGATGAAGCCCTGTTTCTCCATGCCATCGAGCAGGCGCACGATGGTCGGCGTCTCGATGCCCAGTTCGTCGGCCAGTTCGCGCTGGTTGAGACCGTCGCGCTTCGACAGCGCGAACAGGGCCCGGGCGCGCGACAGCGTCAGCCCCCGCTCCTTCACCCGCGCGTCGAACAGTGCCCGCAGCTTGCGGTTCACCGAGGACAGCGCGTCGAACAGTTCACGGTTGACGGCGGAATTGAGCATCTCGTCTCTTTTCATATCGGTAGTACGCTAATTATTTCGATCCTATTTAGTTGACGGAGGCTCATTTTTCAAGCCGCAAGGTGCGCCGGGACAAAAATCCCTGCCAAGCCCGGCAAGCCGCGATAGAATAGTGGGAGGCCTTGACCGGCAGCCGATTCGGGTGAAACCCGGTCAAGGACAAATGCCGCTGTCGACAGTTTTTTCGCGTTCTGCGCTCAGGCCCTGTGAACAACGGTGACGGCTTGCCGCCGGATGAAATGCGGCCGCGACTGTTGCATGGAAAGCCTTGACCCAGCGCTGTGGTGACCGCAAACCGATATCCTATCAAAGAACGACGTAAGACAGAGACGGGACGCCATGAACGAGATCGCGCGCAGACTTGCCCCCATCGCCAAGGAACAGGCCGAAGCACAATATCGCGAGGCACCGAACAACCTTGAGGCCGAGCAGGCTCTGCTGGGCGCCATTCTCGTCAACAACGATGCCTTCTATCGCGTCTCGGACTTCCTGAAGCCCGTGCATCTCAACGAACCGCTGCACCGCAAGATCTTCGAGGTTGCCGGCGACATCATCCGCATGGGCAAGACTGCCAATCCGGTGACCATCAAAACCTTCCTGAAAGCCGACGAAAAGGTCGGCGACATGACGGTGGCCCAGTATCTCGCCCGCCTCGCCTCCGAAGCCGTGTCGATCATCAATGCGGAAGACTATGGCCGGGCGATCTACGATCTGGCTCTGCGCCGCTCGCTGATCACCATTGGCGAGGACATGGTCAACATCGCCTATGACGCGCCGCTCGACATGCCGCCGCAGAGCCAGATCGAAGACGCCGAACGCCGCCTGTTCGAACTGGCCGAAACCGGCCGCTATGACGGCGGCTTCCAGGCCTTCAACGACGCCGTGGCGCTGGCGATCGACATGGCCGGCCAGGCGTTCGAGCGCGACGGCCATCTGTCCGGCATTTCCAGCGGCATCCATTCGCTCGATGCCCGCATGGGCGGGTTGCAGCGCTCCGACTTGATCGTGCTTGCCGGACGTCCGGGCATGGGCAAGACCTCGCTTGCCACCAACATCGCCTGGAACGTTGCGCATGCCTATGAACCGGAGGTTCAGGCCGACGGATCGTTCAAGGCGAGGAACGGCGGCGTCGTCGGCTTCTATTCGCTGGAAATGTCCTCCGAACAGCTGGCCACGCGTATCATTTCCGAGCAGACCGACGTCTCGTCATCCAAGATCCGGCGCGGTGACATTTCCGAAGCCGAGTTCGAGAAGCTGGTCGGCTTTTCCCAGACGATGCAGAAGACACCGCTCTATATCGACCAGACCGGTGGTATCTCGATCGCCCAGCTGTCGGCCCGTGCCCGCCGCCTGAAGCGCCAGCGTGGCCTCGATTGCCTTGTGGTGGACTATATCCAGCTGATGACGGGCTCGGGAAAATCGAGCGACAACCGCGTGCAGGAAATCACCCAGATCACTACGGGCCTGAAGGCGCTCGGCAAGGAACTGAACGTGCCGATCATCGCGCTGTCGCAGCTGTCGCGTCAGGTGGAAAGCCGCGAAGACAAGCGCCCGCAGCTCTCCGACCTTCGTGAATCCGGCTCGATCGAGCAGGACGCCGACGTCGTGCTGTTCGTGTTCCGCGAGGAATACTATGTCAAGAACATGGAGCCACGCGACGAATTCGACCCGAAATACGAAGAGTGGAAGCAGAAATTCGAATCGGTCAAGGGCACGGCCGACGTGATCATCGCCAAGCAGCGTCACGGGCCGACCGGCACGGTCAAGCTGGCGTTCCAGTCGGAGTTCACCCGCTTTACCGACCTCGCCGATCCGTCGTTCACGCAATACGAGGAACACTGACCGGTAAAGATCGCCCTTCCACGCGCCACCACGGCCCGGCACGTTGCAAATTGCCGGGCTTGCGGATAAGCGAAGAGAAATTTAGCAAACCACGCGCGGCATCAACGGATGCCGCGTACGGGTATAGACCTTGGGGGGAAATCTGTTCATGGAAGCCTTTATCGCGCTGCTGCAGGTGCTTGCGATCGATCTCGTACTCGCAGGCGACAATGCCATCGTCATCGGTCTTGCGGCGGCCGGCCTTCCAAAGGAACAGCGCGGCAAGGCGATCCTGATCGGGATCGCGGCAGCGACCGTCCTGCGCATCATCTTCGCCCTTCTCGCCACCCAGCTGCTGCAAATCCTCGGCCTGCTGCTCGTCGGCGGTGTGCTGCTCCTGTGGGTCTGCTGGAAGATGTGGCGCGAGCTGCGCACCACGGCAAAAGAAGCGGCCGACGGGCTGGAAACGCTGACCGGTGAAGATCTCGACCAGAGCGGCGCGGTCGGCAACGCAGCACCGCGCAAGACGCTGCAACAGGCGGCCCTGCAGATCGTCATCGCCGATGTCTCCATGTCGCTCGACAACGTGCTGGCCGTTGCGGGGGCCGCACGCGAGCATCCGAACATCCTCATCCTGGGCCTCGCCGTATCGGTGGCGCTGATGGGCATTGCCGCCTCGTTCATCGCCAAGCTGCTGCACAGGTTCCCCTGGGTCTCCTATCTCGGCCTTGCCATCATTCTCTTCGTCGCCCTGAAGATGATCTACGAAGGCTTCATGGAAGTCGAACCGCTCATCACCGCCTCGCTGAGGTAACCGGCCGGACGGTGACAGGCGGCGCGATCACGCGCCTGCCACCGGACACCATGGCGTCAAAAAGCGGTTGCGGATCGAGCGGCCAAGAGGGGCAGACGATTGCCGCCGCTGCCGCTTGGCTGTATCTCTTTGTCCATGGCTATATCGCAACATCCCCCTTTCGCTTCCCCGGCCTTCGAGGCTGCATCCAACCGCCTGACCATCGACCTCGGCGCCCTTGCCGACAATTGGCGCAGGATGGACAAGCTGTCCGGCAAGGCGCGGGCAGCGGCGGTTCTGAAGGCCAATGCCTATGGCATCGGCGTCAAGCCCGCAGCCGAGACGCTCTATGCCGCCGGCGCACGGGATTTCTTCGTTGCCGATGCCGAGGAAGGTGCCGCCCTTCGTCCGCTGGTGCCGGATGGCCGGATCTATATTCTAGCGGGCATGTGGCCCGGCAACGAACCGCTGTTCTTCGACAATGGCCTGGTGCCGATCATCAACTCCGAAGAACAACTGGCCTTCTTCATGTCGGCGCTGTCGGAACGCGGCGACCATCCTTGCGTGCTGCATGTCGATACCGGCATGAACCGGCTGGGGCTGGGCGCCGATGAAGCGCTGGCGCTGGCGGGCGACCCGGCCCGCCCGGCCAGCTTTTCGCCCATCCTGGTGATGAGCCACCTTGCCTGCGCCGACGATCCCACACATCCGCTGAACCGGCGGCAGCTTGAATCATTCCGGACGGTTACGGCTGCTTTCGATGGCATCGAATCAAGCCTGGCCAATTCGGCCGGCGTCCACCTTGGCCCCGATTTTCATTTCGATCTCACCCGGCCGGGCATCGCCACCTATGGCGGAGAGGCCGTCAACGGCATGGTCAACCCGATGAAACCGGTGGTGACGGCGGAAGCGCGCATCCTGCAGATCCGCCGCGTCCGGACCGGCGAGACGGCAAGCTACGGCGCCTCGGCGCAATTTGCCCGCGACAGCCGCGTGGCGATCGTCGCCATCGGCTATGCCGACGGCTACCACCGCTCGGTCTCCGGCGGCGGCGTCACCCTGCGCCAGGCAACCCCTTCGGGCGCCTTCGGCTTCCTGCATGGCCAGAAGATTCCCCACCTCGGCCGCGTCACCATGGATCTCAGCCTGTTCGACGTTACCGACCTGCCGGAAAACGCCGCGCGGCCGGGCGACTATATCGAACTGTTCGGCAACACGATCGCCATCGACGACGTGGCGCGGGCGGGCGGAACGATCGGCTACGAGATGCTGACCAGCCTTGGAGCCCGGTACGAGCGGGCCTATATCGAGGCGTGACAGCTTGTCGAAATTGCGGACTTGGAATCGGGAAAACGATGTTATAGATTAGAACAAAAGGAGATCATTGTGGCGATTATCCAATTGAGTGATGAAGACCAGGCGTTTATTGAAGAACGCGTTCGAACTGGCCCCTACAAGGATGTTAAAGACGTTGTCCATGCGGGGCTACAGGCGCTTCAGCGCGACGAAGCGGCTCTCAAGCGGCTCATTCAGGAAGGTGAGGATGATATCGCGGCCGGGCGGTTCTACGAATTTGGCGAAGACGACGATTTGACTGAGTTTATCGTCGCACGCTCGAAGGCACGCCGCGCCTGATGCGACGACGGCGCTTTCGCCTGTCGGAGCAGGCCGCTGATGATTTGACCGCCATTCATGACTACATAGCGGACACTAATCCAGATGCCGCGCGACGCGTCGTCGATAGCATAAATGCCAAGATCAGGTCGATTGCCGCTTTGGGTCTTACCGGCACCTCACGGGACGATATGAGACCGGATTTGCGAGTGATCCTTTTCCGAAATCATCTGATCTATTTCCGTGTCACAGCTTCCCACCTCCTCATTGTCCGTATCTTCCACGGCCGCCAGGACTTATCCTCCAAAGACTTCCCCGAAAGCGAAATTTGATGGCGAAAGCCCGGACACAATTCATCTGCCAGAACTGCGGTACCGTTCACGCCCGTTGGGTGGGAAAATGCGAGGGCTGCAACCAGTGGAACACGATCGTCGAGGAAGACCCGATGGGCGGGATCGGCGGCGGTCCGGGCCGGACGCCGAAGAAGGGCCGCCCCGTGGCGCTGACGACGCTGTCGGGCGAGATCGAGGACGCGCCGCGCATCATGACTGGTATTTCCGAACTCGACCGGGCGACCGGCGGCGGCTTCGTGCGTGGCTCGGCGGTGCTGATCGGCGGCGATCCGGGCATCGGCAAGTCGACGGTGCTGATGCAGGCGGCCGCTGCCCTGTCGCGGCAGGGACACCGGATCATCTATGTCTCGGGCGAAGAGGCGGTCGCGCAGGTTCGCCTGCGGGCCCAGCGGCTGGGCGCCGCCGATACCGAGGTGCTTCTGGCGGCCGAGACCAATGTCGAGGATATCCTGGCAACGCTCGGCGAAGGCAAGCGGCCGGATCTCGCCATCATCGATTCGATCCAGACGCTGTGGAGCGACACAGCCGATTCGGCACCCGGCACGGTAACGCAGGTGCGCACCGGCGTGCAGGCGATGATCCGCTTTGCCAAGCAGACGGGTGCGGCCATCGTTTTGGTCGGCCATGTTACCAAGGAAGGCCAGATCGCCGGGCCCCGCGTCGTCGAACACATGGTCGATGCCGTGCTCTATTTCGAGGGTGACCGCGGCCACCATTACCGCATCCTGCGCACGGTGAAGAACCGCTTCGGCCCGACCGACGAGATCGGCGTGTTCGAGATGTCGGACAAGGGATTGCGCGAAGTCACCAATCCATCCGAGCTTTTTCTGGGCGAGCGCAACTCGAAATCGCCGGGTGCGGCGGTGTTTGCCGGCATGGAAGGAACCCGGCCCGTGCTGGTCGAGGTGCAGGCGCTGGTCGCCCCGACCTCGCTCGGAACACCGCGCCGCGCCGTCGTCGGATGGGACAGTGCCCGCCTCTCGATGATCCTTGCCGTGCTCGAGGCGCATTGCGGCGTGCGGCTTGGCCAGCATGACGTTTATCTCAATATTGCCGGCGGATACCGCATTACCGAGCCCGCGGCCGATCTTGCGGTCGCATCTGCGCTGGTTTCGTCGCTTGCCGGTCTTGCCCTTCCCTCCGATTGCGTCTATTTCGGCGAAGTCAGTCTGTCCGGGGCCATCCGGCCGGTCGCGCATACCGCCCAGCGCCTTAAAGAAGCCGAAAAGCTCGGCTTTTCACAGGCCGTCCTGCCTGCCGCCTCCGCCGACCTGCCCAAGGGCAACGGCATGAGCTGGGCGGAGATGGAAAGCCTGCCGGATCTGGTGGCGCGCATTGCCGGCTCGAAGGGGGCCTTGAAGCAGGCAGACAACGATGATTGAGGAAGCCGCCGGATAAAAAACGGCGAATTCCGGTGAAAACAGTGTTCAACCGCGGACCATCGAAAGACGCCTCCGGCGTGATGATATATGGTTCGCGGAAAATCAGCGTGGGGTCGCCTCAAGGCGGTTTCGGAGTAGGACAATATGCCCATTACAATTCTCGACGGTATCGTTCTCGGCGTCGCGCTCTTCTCGGCCATCCTGGCCATGGTTCGCGGCTTTTCCCGGGAAGTTCTGTCCGTCGCAAGCTGGCTCGGCGCTGCGGCCGCCGCCTATTTCCTCTACCCCTATCTCCTGCCCTACGCGAAGAACTATACCAGCAGCGACACGGTGGCGATGATCGGCTCGGCCGGCGTCGTCTTCCTCGTCGCCCTGATCGTCGTCTCGTTCATCACCATGCGGATCGCCGATTTCATCATCGACAGCCGTATCGGCGCGCTTGACCGCACGCTCGGCTTTCTGTTTGGCGCGGCGCGCGGCGTCCTGCTCGTCGTCGTCGCCATGCTGTTCTTCAACTGGCTGGTGGCGCCCGCGCAGCAGCCGGTCTGGGTCACGACCGCGAAGTCCAAGCCGCTGCTCGACAATCTCGGCGGCAAGCTGATCGCGCTCCTGCCGGAAAATGCCGATGCCACGATCCTTGACCGCCTGCGCGGCAAGGACGCGACCGGCGAAGGTGAGAGCGAAGGCACGGGCGGCACGACCACCCAGCCCCCGGCCGACGAAACGCCTGCGACCAATGGCGCGGCAACCAACGGCTAAGGCCGCATGATAGAATGAGGGCCCGCTTTGGCGGGCTCTGTCCATTTTGCAATGATGAGATATGAAACCTTCAGGTCTTCCCGGCTTGAAGGCCTGCGGTATAATTCTTAGATCGAGACCGATTTAAGAATTATACCGCCCATCGAAACACTACAGCGCCGCGCGTCATGAATGATGTGCAGCGCCGCAAAGACCCGATACGATATGCCAAACGCGTTCCAGCCGTTAACACAAAGGCCAGCAGCGATGACCCATTTGCGATCCGCAGAGATTCAAGACGAAATCGATGGCGATACGCTGCACGAAGAATGCGGCGTATTCGGCATTCTGGGACACCCGGACGCCGCGGCCCTGACGGCGCTCGGCCTGCATGCGCTCCAGCATCGCGGCCAGGAAGCGGCAGGCATCGTCACCTTCGACGGCAAGCAGTTCTACACCGAAAAGCGCATGGGCCTGGTCGGCGACCACTATACCGACCCGGCAACGCTGGCAAAGCTGCCCGGTACCATTTCCATCGGGCACACCCGCTACTCCACCACCGGCGAAGTGGCGCTGCGCAACGTCCAGCCGCTGTTTGCGGAGCTTGAAGTCGGCGGCATCGCCATAGCCCATAACGGCAACTTCACCAACGGCCTGACACTGCGCCGCCAGATCATCGCCACCGGCGCCATCTGTCAGTCGACATCGGATACCGAAGTCGTTCTCCACCTGATCGCCCGCTCGCGCCATACCTCGACGGCCGACCGCTTCATCGATGCCATCCGGCAGATGGAAGGCGGCTATTCGATGCTGGCCATGACCCGCACCAAGCTGATCGCCGCGCGCGATCCCACCGGCATCCGGCCGCTGGTGATGGGCGAACTCGACGGCAAGCCGATCTTCTGCTCGGAAACCTGCGCGCTCGACATCATCGGCGCCAAATACATCCGCGACGTGGAAAACGGCGAAGTGATCATCTGCGAAATCCAGCCGGACGGTTCGATCTCCATCGATGCCCGCAAGCCGGTCAATCCGCAGCCGGAACGCCTTTGCCTGTTCGAATATGTCTATTTCGCCCGGCCCGATTCGGTGGTCGGCGGCCGCAACGTCTATGTGGCGCGCAAGAACATGGGCATCAACCTTGCCAAGGAATCGCCGGTCGAGGCTGATGTCGTGGTTCCGGTGCCGGACGGCGGCACGCCGGCGGCCATCGGTTTTGCCCAGGCAAGCGGCATCCCCTTCGAACTCGGCATCATCCGCAACCATTATGTCGGCCGGACCTTCATCGAGCCCACCCAGTCGATCCGTGCCTTCGGCGTCAAGCTGAAACATTCGGCCAACCGCGCCATGATCGAGGGCAAGCGGGTCGTGCTGATCGATGATTCGATCGTGCGCGGCACCACATCACTGAAAATCGTCCAGATGATCCGCGAAGCCGGTGCCCGCGAGGTCCACATCCGCGTTGCCAGCCCGATGATCTATCATCCCGATTTCTACGGCATCGACACGCCGGACGCCGACAAGCTTCTGGCCAACCAGCATGCCGACCTTGCCTCCATGTGCCGCTTCATCGGCGCCGACTCGCTGGAGTTCCTGTCGATCGACGGCCTTTACCGCGCAGTCGGCGGCGAAAAACGCAATCCGGCCCGGCCGCAGTTCACCGACCACTACTTCACCGGCGACTATCCGACGCGCCTTCTCGACAAGAATGGCGACAACACCAGCCCCAAGCTGTCGATGCTCGCCAGCAAGGGTTGAGCCCCCTGAATCGGAAACGTTTCGGGGGAAAGCCCCTCGCCTGTTCAAAGTCCTGCTGTGCGGCTTGCGCATTCGCCTGAACCTGTGGCAGCAAGCCCGCATCCAATGAATTCCGGAGCCATCCAGACATGATCGATCTCACCGGCCGCATAGCACTGGTCACAGGCGCGTCGCGCGGCATCGGCTATTTTACCGCGCTCGCGCTGGCCAAGGCCGGTGCGCAGGTGATCGCCTGCGCCCGCACCGTTGGCGGCCTCGAAGATCTTGACGATGCCATCAAGGCCGCGGGCGGATTGCCGGCAACGCTGGTCCCGTTCGATCTTGCCGACATGACGGCGATCGACAAGCTCGGCGGCGCCATCCACGAGCGCTGGGGCAAGCTCGATATCCTCGTCGCCAATGCCGGCGTTCTCGGCGTCATCTCGCCGATCGGCCATGTCGAGGCCAAGGTGTTCGAAAAGGTGATGACGGTGAACGTCACCGCCACCTGGCGGCTGATCCGTTCGGTCGATCCGCTGCTGCAGCAGTCGGATGCCGGACGCGCGCTCATCCTGTCGTCCAGCGCCGCACACAAGTGCAAGCCCTTCTGGGGGCCCTACTCCGCCTCCAAGGCTGCGGTCGAAGCCTTGGCCCGCACCTGGGCCGGCGAAACGCAGCGCCTGCCGCTGCGCATCCTCTCGGTCGATCCGGGCGCGACCCGCACCGCGATGCGGGCGCAGGCCATTCCCGGCGAAGATCCCCAGACCCTGCCGCATCCTTCGGAGGTGGCTGAAAAACTGCTGCCGCTGGTCGGCCCCGATCAGACCGAAACCGGCAAGCTTTTCATCGTCCGCGAAAACCGGATCGTCGATTATCGCCTGCCGGACTGATCGCCGGAAACCGGAACCCAAAAGCGGCTAACCTCCCTTTTCCCGCACCGGATCAGGTCCGGCGGAGTTTCGGCGCATGCGCAACAGATATTCGCTCCCATTGAACGGATCGGCGCCCGAACGTTGGCGTGAACGCGGGGCGCCGGCCATTGGCGCATAGTGATCGAAAGACGCCTCCATCGTCCCCATGCCGCTCGTCAGCCCCGGCAATTGCTGCTGAATGCCTTGGACCGCCGCAGATGCCACGGTGCCTTCCAGCCGAGCTACGCCATTGGCGATCACCGAGTCCGTCATCGCGACGCCGGATTTCGCAAGCAAGGTCAGCAAGCCGTTCAAGGTCTCCGCAGGGGTTTCTATGTCAAGGCGGTCGATGGGCTCGCATATGACGGTTTGTGCGGCTGACAGGGCGGTTGCCAGCACCAGGGGTGTCAGCTGCCGGAAGTCAGCGGCGGTACTGGACGGGGAACTGTGGCGGGCAGCGATCATCGCCACATGGCAATCGATCACCTGCCAGCCGAAGAAACCCTGCTTCAGCGTTTCAAAGACGGTTTCCTCGACCGCCCGGTAGAAGCTCGCCGGCATCTGGCCTATGTCCACGTCCAGCGCGAAGCTGTTGCCCGCCCCGTGCGGCCGCGGTTCGACGCGCAGTCCGACGGTGGCGAGGAACGGATTGGGCTCCTTGAAGATGGTTTGAAGGCCGCTACCGGCACCAATAACCCTCTCCACACAGATGACGGTGCTCTCCTCAAACGCCGCTTCCAGGCCGAAATCCGTCAGCAAGGTCGATTGGATGACCTCCTTCTGCACCTCGCCATACAAGGACAGGAAGACTTCGCCCGCCTCCTCGTTGCGGCGCAGATTGATCAAAGGGTCCTGCTCGGCCAACTGGTTCAGCGCCAGCCAGAGCGCTGCGCTGTCGGACGGTCGGCGGGCCAGGACCCGGGTTTCAAGGGTGGGCGGGGCAAAGTGAGACCGGCCGCCCAGGAGCAGATCGGTGCCCACCGCATCCCCGATCCGGGCGCCGCCGAGACCGCTGATACGGGCAATCTGCCCGGCGCGGACGCTGGCAACGTTGCGGACCCGGCCTTCTTCGAAAACATGGATCGCAGTCACCCGTGCCGGGCCTTTGGGCAGGTCCAGAGTTTGCCGGAGCTGGACCGTGCCGGATGTCAGGTGCATGTAGGCCAGCTTTTCGCCGCCCCATCCGCGCTCGATCTTGAAGATTTTCCCGGCAACCGGCCCGTCCGGATCGCGGCGGCGGCAGGGCAGCATCGTTGCAATGGCCGCAGTCAGGGCCGGCACGCCGGCGCCGGTCATCGCCGCTCCGCCAAAGGCCGGATGCACCAGCCCAGCAGCCACCTGATCTGCCAGTGAGCGCTGAAGTCTTTCAGCGGTCAGGCGATCGGGGGCAAGGACATAGTCGCTGAGCAATACCTCGTCGTTTTCCGCCAGTGTCTCGCATAGGGCTGTGAAAAGCGGTTCGCGTCCCGGATCGTGTGCTTCCACCTGAGCAAGCTTGCTGCCGGCCTCGTTGATCGCCGACATGGCGATGGGCCGAACCGGCAGCTGGCTGGCAAGGACCTCCAGCACGTCGTCGTATCGCGCCCCGAGACGATCGACCTTGTTGATGAAGAACACGAACGGAACGGCAAGACGCTGCAATGCCCGCACCAGTACCCGCGTCTGTGCCTGCACGCCTTCGACCGCCGAAACAACGACCACCGCTGCGTCCAGCAATCCAAGCACCCGCTCGACTTCCGCGATGAAGTCCGGGTGACCGGGCGTATCGATGAGATTGACGACCGTATCGTCGATCGTGAAAGACACCACGGCGGCGCGGATGGTAATGCCGCGTTGCCGCTCAAGCTCGAGACTGTCCGTCTGCGTGTTGCCGGTATCGACGCTGCCGAGCGTGTCGATGACGCCGGCATCAAAAAGCAGTCGTTCCGTAAGGCTAGTCTTGCCCGCGTCCACATGGGCGAGGATGCCCAGATTCAAAATACGCATGTGCCCTCGATTTCTCAGAATTTCGAATGTGATTTTCGTGAGAAATGAGTCGGCGCATGGGAACCTCTCCGTGCTCGTTACAGTCGTTCGGCGTGGCCACCGGTTGTTTGTGGCGACGCGCGCCGAACTCTAAAGGCCTGTCCGAAGATATGTCAAGAACGGCCATGGCGCGGTTTTGAGGCGGATGGCGAAGGAAACAGCTGTTGCAACTTACCGGATCAAACCGCCGAAAGCCGCCGGCCGGCCCCGGTCAGGCCGAGACGGACAAGCAGTTCATCGTGCGGGAAAGCCGGATACTGGGTTATCGTCTACCGGGATTGAAGCCTTCAATATCCCCAAAAAAGCCGCCGCGAAATTGATCGCGGCGGCTTTTTCTGGTAACCCGAAGCTACTTATTATCGCCCGGCAATCCATCCTCGACCGGCGTCGGGTGATCGGGATGCAGCGGCCAGCCGCCGTATTTCTTCTGCCATTTGCGCGCGCCGAAGGGCAGGCTCAGCAGGTAGCCGACCGCCGTGACCACCATGGTTTCCCAGGTGAAGCTCATCAGCGTCGCAACATAGAGGACGACGAAGAGGATGATCGGCAGGACCAGATCGCGGCGCACGCGATTTTCCGACTTGCCCGACCAGACCGGCAGGCGGCTGACCAGCAGGAAGGCGATCAGCACCGTATAGCCCGACGAGATGATCGCCACCGTACGGTCCGGCACCAGCCCGAGAAGACCCAGATACATCGGCAGCAGCATCAGCATGGCGCCGGCCGGCGCCGGTACGCCGACGAAATATTCCGACTGCCAGGTGGCCTTGACCTCGCGCTCCGACATGACATTGAAGCGGGCAAGGCGCAGGCCGGCCGCAATCACATAGATCAGCGCTGCGATCCAGCCCAGCGAACGGGCCTGGTCGAGAACGAAAGCATAGAGCACCAGCGCCGGTGCAACGCCGAAATTGACGATATCGGCGAGCGAATCCATCTGGGCGCCGAACTTCGACGTCGCCTTCATCAGGCGGGCGACGCGGCCGTCGATGCCGTCGAGGAAGGCGGCAACCAGAACCATGGCGACGGCAAGCTCGAACCGGTTCTCAAAGGCGAGCCGGACGCCGGAAAGGCCGGCGCAGATGGCCAGCACGGTGATCACATTGGGCACGATCAGCCGCAGCGGGATTTCCCGCAGGCGCGGCCCGCGCGCCTCGTCATTCGGGCCGTTCGGTTCAAAGGACGGAAAGGGCGTTTCCATGGGCTGCTCCTGTTCCTGTTTCGCTGGTGTCATCAACCGCGGCGGCTGATGACCGGGCCCTTGGCCGAACCGAATTCGGCCAGCACGGTTTCACCGGCGATCGCCGTCTGGCCGAGGCTGACGCGCGGCTCGGCACCTTCCGGCAGGAAGACGTCAAGGCGGGAACCGAAGCGGATGAGGCCGAAGCGTTCGCCAGCCTGCAGCGCATCGTTCGGCACCGACCAGCAGACGATGCGGCGGGCGACAAGACCGGCGATCTGGACGACGCCGATCTCGCCATGGGTGGTTTCGATGACCAGACCGTTGCGCTCGTTCTCGTGGCTTGCCTTGTCCAGTTCGGCGTTGACGAACTTGCCGGCGCGGTAGGCGATGCGGCGAATGGTTCCCCGCACGGGCGCGCGGTTCACATGGCAATTGAACACGTTCATGAACACGGTAATACGCAGCATCGGCACGGTTCCGAGCCCAAGCTCCTCCGGTGGCGTCATCATCGCGATCGACGAGACACGGCCGTCGGCCGGGCTGATCACCAGATCGTCATCGAGCGGCGTCATGCGTTCGGGATCGCGGAAGAAATAGGCGCACCAGGCGGTGAGGATGAAGCCGATCCACATCAGCGGCTCCCAGAGAAAGCCGAGAACCAGCGAAACGACGAAGAAACCGGCGATGAAGGGGTAACCTTCCTTATGCACCGGCACCAGCGTGTTGCGCACTGTATTGATCAAGCTCATGAACTCACGTCTCCAGATTTTCGTTCGGCTAGGACGTACAGGGAAAAAGCCCCTGTTGGTAGTCGTTAGTGCGTCGTGATCGGCGAGAAGTTCCAAGAAAGCTCACTATCCACTGCTCACTCATCGCTCAGCGCTCCCGTTCAGACTGCCGCAGCGCCGCGCACCACGACACCCAGATCGTCGTTCTCGCGCACCTTCTTCAGCGTTTCCTCGGCCTGCGTCGCCTCGCGCTGGCGGTTCCACATGGAGGCGTAGAGGCCGTCGCGGTCGATCAGTTCTCCGTGCGTGCCGCGCTCGGCGATACCGCCGTCCTTCAAGACGATGATCTCGTCGGCATGAATGACCGTCGACAGGCGGTGGGCGATGACCAGTGTCGTGCGGTTCTGCGAGACGATATCGAGTGCGGTCTGGATTTCCTGTTCGGTGCGGGTATCGAGTGCCGAGGTCGCCTCGTCGAGGATGAGGATCGGCGGACTTTTCAGCACGGTGCGGGCAATCGCCACGCGCTGCTTTTCGCCGCCCGACAGTTTCAGGCCGCGCTCGCCGACCATGGCACCGTAGCCTTCCGGCAGACTTTTGATAAAGCCGCCGATCTGGGCGATGTCGGCTGCCGCCTCGATCTCGGCCTGGGTGGCCGATGTGCGGCCATAGCGGATATTGTAGGCGATGGTGTCGTTGAACAGCACCGTATCCTGCGGCACCATGCCGATGACGGCGCGCAAGGATTTCTGCCTGACGCCGCGCACGTCCTGACCGTCGATGGTGATGGCGCCTTCCTGCACATCGTAGAAACGATAGAGAAGCCGCGACAGCGTCGACTTGCCGGCGCCGGATGGGCCGACGACGGCGACGGTCTTGCCGGCCGGCACCTCGAAGCTGATCCCCTTGAGGATCGGCCGGGCGGGATCATAGGCGAAGTGCACGTCCTTGAAGGCGATGGCGCCCTTGTCGATCACCAGCTCCACCGCGTCCGGTCTGTCCACGACCTCGGCCTCGACTTCGAGCAGGTCGAACATCTGTTCGATATCGGTCAGGCCCTGGCGAATTTCGCGATAGACGAAGCCGATGAAATTGAGCGGGATCGACAGCTGCATCAGCATGGCGTTGATGAAGACGAAATCACCAAGCGTCTGCTCGCCTCGCTGCACGGCCAGGGCCGACATCACCATCATGATCGCCGTGCCGGCGCCGAAGATCACCGCCTGGCCGAAGTTCAGCCAGCCGAGCGAGGTCCAGACCTGCGTCGCCGAGCGCTCGTAGCGTTCCATCGACTGGTCGAAGCGTTTCGCCTCCATCTCCTCGTTACCGAAATATTTGACGGTCTCGAAGTTCAGGAGCGAATCGATCGCCTTGGTGTTGGCATCGGTATCGCTGTCGTTCATGGCGCGGCGGATGCCGATGCGCCAGTCGCTCGCCTTGATGGTGAACCAGATATAGAGGACGACGGTGACGGCCGTCACCAGCAGATAGTTGAAGCCGTATCCCCACCAGAAGATGATCGCCGTCATCAGGAACTCGATCAGCGTCGGCACGGTGTTGAGGATGGTGAAGCGGACGATCGTCTCGATGCCCTTGGTACCACGCTCGATGATGCGCGACAGGCCGCCGGTGCGGCGTTCCAGATGGAAGCGCAGCGACAGCTGATGCATGTGGACGAAGGTGCGGTAGGCGAGCTGGCGCACCGCATGCTGGCCGACACTGGCAAACAGCGCGTCGCGCAGCTGGTTGAGCCCCGCCTGCAGCAGCCGGGCCAGATTGTAGGCCAGCACCAGCATGACGGCGCCGGTGAAGACCACAGGCATTGCGCCAACGAGATCGGTTTTGCCGTTCAGCGCGTCGGTCGACCATTTGAAGAAATAGGGCACGAGCAGCAGCACGACCTTGGCGATCAGCAGAATGACCGTCGCCCAGACGACGCGCATCTTCAGGTCGGCACGGTCGCTCGGCCACATATAGGGCCAGAGGTTGATGATCGTCTGCAGCGGATTGCCCGCATCCGCCGATACCGTCTTCTTCTGTGCTGTCACGTTGTTTCCCGCCGTCGTTCGTGGCCGCCCGTCTTACGGACAGGGGTCAGCCGTCATGCACGCTCGCAATGTCATGCGACTGAAGACATCGAAACGAAAGACGTGCATGCAATTTTCCAATCAAAAGCGGCGCCTTTCTCAAGGCGCCGCTTTTGATGGTTCAGATAGGTCTCATCGTCGCCCGCCGCAATGGAGCGCGCCGCAAAAAGCCGTCAGGGCTGATGCTTCACGTGCTTGCGGTGTATCGCTTCCGATTCGGTCTCCGACATCGCCGTGTCCGGCACGCCGAAAACCTGGCCCGGCAGGATACGGTCCGGGTTGGTGATCTGGTCCTCGTTGGCGAGATAGATCGTCGTGTAGCGCACGCCCGCGCCATAAACGCGGCGCGAGATCTGCCAGAGCGTATCGCCGCGGCGGATGATGACCGAGGTCTTGCTCTGCTTGAGCGGCGCCTGCTGGACGGTTTCCGGCTCGGCAGCGGCCTGCCCCGTTGCCGGCGTGGTCGCGGCAGCAGCGTTGCCGGTTGCCGTAGCGGCAGCGCCTGACTCCGCGGAAGGTGTGGCCGGTTCAGCAGCCGGCTTTTCCGCCGTCTCCGTCGCAGGCTTTGCAACATCGCCGACAGCCGGTGTCGTGGCAGCGGCGGTGTTGTCCCCTGCCGGTGCCGGCGTCGTCGTTTCGGCGGCAACCGCGTTGTTGCCGGTCCCGTCGGTGCGCGGCATCAGCGCCGAGCCAACGGCGGCCTCGATCTTGCCGAGCGACGCCGAAACGCTAGCCGCGTCATGCGGCAGCCCCTTCAGCATGGCCAGCGCCTCGGTGGCGGCTTTGGCCGTCTTTGCCGCCGTTTCCTTGACATTGGCATCCAGGTTGTCGGCAACCTTGAAATCGGCAAGCGACTTCAGGGCGATTTCGGTGGCGGAGCGCGCCGCGGCCAGTTCCTCGTCCGAGGGGACCTTACCATCGGCAAACAGGCCCTTGAGCAGGCCGAGTGCCTTGGTCGCTTCAAGCCTCAAACCGTCAAAACTGCCGCCCTCGAACGGAACGACGGAACCTTGTGCGTTGCCCTGCGCAACCGCTGCCACCTGATCGCCCACAGGACGATCGAACGGCACGGCAGCGCGCAGCTCGACCTTGCTGCCATCGGCACCCATCATGTCGGCCCGGATCGTGTGATTGCCGACGGGAAGATCGATCGTACCGTCGACGACAAAGCGTCCCTCCGCATCGGCTTTGGTTTCACCGACCAGCGCGTCGTCGGCATAGATGCGCACCAGCGCGCCGGCCTTGGCATTGCCGGCCACGAAGATCTTCTTGCCTTCGATTTCGACCGCCGACACGGCAACGGCCGATTTGTCGCCTGCGGCAGGGACCGGAGCTGCGTCAGCCGTTGCCGGGGTCTGTGTCGCGGCTGCCGTATCGGCCGGTTTTGCGGTGTCGGTTGCAGATGCGGCGGGTGCAGGTTGTTCAACCTCCGCCACCTCATTGGCAGCAGCTGCCGTATCGGCGGCCTGACCGGCGGCTTCCGCCACCGGCTTGGTGATAATGCGGCTCGCTTCGCCCGGCTTCGAGACCATGGCGAGAAGCTCGCCGGCCTTGTCCTTGGGGATCGAGACGGTGGCCACTTCTTCCGAGGATTTGGTCACGCCGTTGTCGCCGACGCTGCGCAGCGTCAGCTGATAGTCGCCGGCCGGAAGCGGCTTGTCGAAGATCGCGGCGAAATCGCCGGTCGCGCCGACATCCGTGCTGCCGACGACCGTTTCGCCGTTGACGATCTCAAGCTTGGTATTGGGCTGCGCGCGTCCGGCAATCACGGTCGAGCCGTCCGGTTCGACGCGCAGGACATCGAAGCCCGGCACCGTCCACGCGGCTGCCGGATCGGCAGACTTGGCATCGGCAGGCTTGGCATCCGTTTCGGCGGGTGCGGCAGCAGCCGTTTCGCTTTCAGCCGTCGGCCGCGCACCCTTCGTATCCGCAGGCTTCACGGCATTGTCCGCCGGAGCGTCGGCCGTCACCGTATCCTTGCCGCTGTTGATATTGGGCAGGACAAAGAAAACCATCAGCAAGGATGCTGCTGCCAGGACAATAAGGGCCACCCAGCCGGCCTTGTTCTTCATCATGCACATCTCCAATTGGCCCGGAACCGTCTGCGTTCGACATGAACGCGAAAGGACAGCCCTTCCCAAGCCCGCTATGCGTGCCGTTTCCCGTTTGCGTCACCCCACGGAATCGGCCTTGCACATATCGTCACGTCATTCCTAAAAATTGCTAACGATTTCCTACGCTTTCCACAAGCATCGCCGCATGTTCAGGACTATCCACAGCTCTCTTTTCCGTCATTTTTCTTGACGCTTACCGCCCTGCGATGTCTCTTTGGGGCATGACCGAGAAAAATACCCCGATTCGATCCATCTGCGTGTACTGCGGCTCCCAGTCCGGACGCGACCAATCCTATATCGATGCCGGCCGCGCGCTGGGCAAATCCATCGCCGAAAATCACCTGCGCCTCGTCTACGGCGGCGGCACCAAGGGCATCATGGGTGCTGTCGCAAGCGGCGTTCTCTCGCATGGCGGACGCGTTACCGGCATCATACCAGAATTCCTCATGGATATGGAGGCCACCCGTCATTCACTGGGGCAGCTCAGCGAACTGATCGTCACGCCTGACATGCACGACCGCAAGCACAAGATGTTCGAGCGCTCCGATGCCTTCGTGACGCTGCCCGGCGGCATCGGCACGCTGGAGGAAATCGTCGAGATCATGACCTGGGCGCAGCTCGGCCGTCACCGCAAGCCGATCGTGCTGGTCAACATCAACGGCTTCTGGGATCCGCTGATGACGCTGATCCATCACATGGCGGATGCCGGCTTCATCCACACCGCCCACCTGGTCCAGCCGCTTGTCATCGACGCTGCCGAAGACGTGGTTCCGGCACTGCTTGCCCATTGGGCAAGCCAGGTCGATCGCGACGGCAATGACGGGATCATCTCCAAGCTGTAAAAGCGTCCGGCCCGAATTGCACGATATTGATCGCTGTGCCGTCACGTTATAATATCGTGGCGGTACATGACCGGGCAGGATGCCGACTTCCATGGATGACAAGAACGGAATCTCCGAAGATCTCAGCCGGCGTATCGACAGACTGGCCGCCCGTTCGACCCTAACGCGTGCGCAGATCATCGAGGATGCGCTGTCTCACGGCCGTTCCCTTGCCTGGCAAGAAAGATGGATTAGCGGCGTACAGGAAGGCCTCCAGGAGGCTGATCGCGGCGACTTCGCGACCGACGATGAAATCGCCGCCGTCCTCAACAAGTACAGCCAGACCTGACACCGGTGCGGATCGTCTGGACGAGACGCTATCTGCGAGAGCTTGCCGGCATCGCCGACTATATCGGCCAACACAATCCGCGCGCGGCGGCACGCCTCGTCAACGATATTCACGCCAAAACGTACAGACTGCCGTCCGCCAACCCTTTCATCGGGCGCAACGGCGATATTCGCGGAACGCGGGAGCTGGTCATTCCAGGGACACCATATATCGTTGCCTATCGTGTCCGCGACACACAGGTCGAAATCCTCTTCGTGCAGCATGGTGCGCGTGAATGGCCAGAGGATGTTTAAAGCCCGCGTCTTTGATCGGGCAGCGTCTATTCCGCCGGGTCCGGCACCACCACCCGGCGGGCGCGGCTTTCCATGATCATCGATGTCGAATAGACCGCCAGCGCCGCCCAGATCAGGATGAAGGCGATCAGTTTCGACGTGCCGAAGGGCTCGTGAAACACGAAGACGGCGATGATGAAGATCATCGTCGGGGCGATATACTGCATGATGCCGATGGTGGAGAGCCTCAGCAGCTTGGCGCCGTTGGCGTAGATCATCAGCGGCACCGCGGTGACCACGCCGCAGGCCAAAAGCCAGCCGACATCGGCCCAGCCCGTATCGGTGAAATGCCCCTGCCCCGAGATTTCGAGATAGGCGATATAGCCGAGCGCCGGAACGCTGAGCAGCAGCACTTCCAGGAAAAAGCCCTGATTGGGGCCGATCGGCAGCGTCTTGCGGAAGAAGGCATACAGCCCCCAGGACAGCGCCAGACCGATGGAAACCCAGGGCAGACCGCCCGCATCGAAAGCCAGCACGACGACGGCGACGGCAGCCAGCACGATCGCGACGATCTGCGCCGGATTGAGCTTTTCCTTCAGAAGCACGGCCCCGAGGAAAATCGAAAACAGCGGATTGATATAGTAGCCGAGCGCGGTTTCGAGCGCCCGCCCGGCGCCGATCGCCCAGACATAGATGCCCCAGTTGAACGTGACCAGCACAGCCGTCAGCATCGCCATCTTCAGCATGCGTGGCGACCGCAGAGCCACCTTCACGTCATCCATACGGCCAAGCAGGATCAGCACGGCGCCCGCAAGCGGCACCGACCAGACGATCCGGTGGGCCACCACTTCAGAAGCCGGGATATGAGCGACGGCCTTCATGAAGAACGGCAGGACACCCCAGAGCAGATAGGCCGCAAGCGCGAAGGCGAAGCCGCGCGGCGAATCGCCGTTTTGCACCACCGGTGTTTGTTTCGCATCAGCCATGGCGTTTCATCCCGTTCAGATTTTTATATTGTTCGCGCCGTCCTACTCCAAAGCCCCTTGATCAACCAATTCATTTCCGTGAACCTTGCTTCAATCAAAGCTGATGCAAGCCATCACGGCAGAGGCGGCAATACCTGATATTTTACGGGGTGCATTCCGTGGTCTGCCGTCCTAGGTTCTTTCCAGACCATGACCGGTCAGACGATAAGGATTTCATGATGTCATCGATCCTCGCGCTTCATCCGATAACCCGCCGTTCGCTCTTGAGCGGTGCCGCAGCTGCCTCCGCGCTCATTCTGCTGCATCCCTTTGCCGCCCGCGCATCTGCCAATCAGGCGCATCTGCGCATCATGGAAACCACCGACATCCATGTTCATGTCTTCCCGTATGATTATTATGGCGACAAGCCGAACGACACGCTGGGCCTTGCCCGCACCGCCTCGATCATCGATGCCGTCCGTGCCGAGGCCGGCAACTCCTTCCTGGTCGACAATGGCGACTTCCTGCAGGGCAACCCGATGGGCGACTACATGGCCTATCAGCACGGTATGAAGGACGGCGACGTGCATCCGGTGATCAAGGCGATGAACGTGCTTGGTTACGAGGCGGGAACACTCGGCAACCACGAATTCAACTATGGCCTCGACTATATGTTCAAGGTGCTGGCCGGTGCGAACTTCCCCTATGTCTGCGCCAACCTGACCAAGGGACAGCTGGCCTCCGATCCCAAGAACGACGAGCTGTTCTTCAAACCCTACACCATCGTCGAGAAAACCATAACCGACGGCTCGGGCGCCGCAAGCGAGCTGAAGATCGGCATCATCGGCTTTGTGCCGCCGCAGATCATGCTGTGGGACATCAAGAACCTCGAAGGCAAGGCGCAGACGCGCGATATCGTCGAGGCGGCCAAGGCCTGGATACCGGCAATGAAGGAGGACGGGGCCGATATCATCATCGCGCTTTCGCACTCCGGCATCGACGGCTCAGGCCAGAGCGAGCGCATGGAGAATGCCTCACTCTATCTCGCCGGTGTGGAGGGCATCGACGCGGTGTTTACCGGCCACCAGCATCTCGTCTTCCCCGGCCCGAAGAGTTTTGACGGCATCGAGGGTGTCGATCCCGTCAAGGGCACGCTGCTCGGCAAGCCGGCAGTGATGGGCGGCTTCTGGGGCTCGCATCTCGGCCTGATCGATCTTTTGATCGAGAAGGACGGCAAAAGCTGGAAGATCGTCGACTTCACCACCGAAGCGCGGCCGATCTATCACCGCGAGGACAAGAAGGTGGTGGCCGACGTACCGGATCGCGCCGACATCCTGAGCGCGGCCAATGCCGAGCATGAGGCGACGCTCGCCTATATCCGCACACCGGTCGGCAAGACCACGGCGCCGCTCTATTCCTATTTCGCGCTGGTGGCCGACGATCCGTCCGTGCAGATCGTCTCCAATGCGCAGACCTGGTACATCAGGGACATGCTGAAGGACACGGAATACAAGGACCTGCCCGTGCTATCGGCGGCAGCTCCCTTCAAGGCGGGCGGACGCGGCGGCGCGGACTACTATACCGATGTTCCGGCAGGCGACATCGCCATCAAGAACGTCGCCGACCTCTATCTGTACCCGAACACGGTGCAGGCGGTGGTCATTACCGGTGCGCAGGTGAAGAACTGGCTGGAAATGTCGGCTGGCATGTTCAATACCGTCGCCCCCGGCGCCAAGGATGTGGCGCTTCTCAACACCGCCTTCCCCTCCTACAATTTCGACGTCATCGATGGCGTCACCTACCAGATCGATCTCTCTCAACCCGCCAAATACGATGGCGACGGCAATGCGGTGAATCCCGGTTCGAACCGCATTCAGAACCTGTCATTCGAAGGCAAGCCGATCGATCCGGCACAGAAATTCGTCGTCGCCTCCAACAATTATCGCGCCGGCGGTGGCGGCAAGTTCCCGGAGATCACCAGCGACAAGGTGGTCTTCGCCGCCCCCGACACCAACCGCGACGTGATCGTGCGCTACATCATCGCCGAAGGCACCATCAACCCTTCGGCCGACGGCAACTGGAGTTTTGCGCCGGTGAAAGACGCGACGGCGGTATTCGACAGTGGACCGAAGGCGCGCGGGCTGATTGCCGACGTCAAGGGTGTGAAGATCGAGGACGCCGGCGATGGCGCGGATGGGTTTGCGAAGTTTCGACTGGTGTTGTGAGCTGAGGCTTCCGAGGCTGTGCAATGCTCCCCACCCAAGATCAGGTGATGGGGAGCAAAGGGCTTAAAAACCCGGCAATCGAACGCAAATCCGCCTGACGGCGTCAAAGACTGAACACGGTGCTCATTTGGGTTTATCACTGCCCCATGCAGGATCAGCCATCTCAAGAACATTTACTTCGATCACGTAGTTATGGTTCTTGAGCGGCTTCTTGACCTGCCTTCGGAAATTCAGCGAAGCAGCCCGCACGGCAACTTTGTCGGCCTCTTCGTTTCCCGAAGAATTTTTGATGAAGGTACTGACGTGCCTGCCATTCGCATCAGTGCGCATTCCGACTGTTGCAGTCTTAGGCGTGCTGCAACCACACACGACAAGCGGTACGATGCACAGTGCTGCGGCAATAATTCTTCTCACAATATGTCCTCATTTCCCCGAATACGTGTATCTTCCTACGAGAAACACGTAGCCTGGGCAAGACCCAACTTTTGCCATCGCATCGGCCGCTACAAGTGTTTTCCATCTCCATCGGTTGCCCCAAAAAATCCGGCCTACTCTGCCGCAGCCAGCCCCGCCTGATCCCTGTTCTTCAACAGCTTGAACACGATCGAGTCCATCAAAGCCAGGAACGACGCATCGATGATATTGTCGGATACGCCGACCGTCCACCGGATAGCGACTTATGGGTTTGGCAAGACAAAGAGGCCAAACTGATTAACTTGGGAGAGCAACAGTTCAAGTTTCTGCAGCGTCTCCGCGATCAGCAGGTCGGTACGATCGTACCCGCCCAATACGCGCACTCCGAAATCGCTGAAGTAAATGTCCATCAAGCGCTTCTCGCGGAGACTATCCACCATGACCTTCTCAAGACGTACATCAACGGTCTCAAATTTTCGAACCGGGCGGGGACGATTGCAGATCGTTCCATGACGCCCGAGCATACGATATAGTTCGAGAAATTTACGCTCGCCGGCGAGGTAATCGTCCAGTCTGCCCTTCTGCAAGGCAAGCGAGTAGGTCATCAGGGGACTTGCTCCAGCCTCCTCTTCTGAGAGCCAGTGGTCGAAGACAGAAATGTACGCATAGGCAATTCCCATCTCAGAAACGTCTTTTTTCCCGAAATCCAACTCGAGAAAATGCGCTTTTAGCGAAGTATTCGTCGCCATCTAACCTACTGATTAAAATAATCTTTCGACTCTAAAACCGGCCGTACCAAAGAATGGGAAGACGGGTCAGCAGGTCGTATCAGTCCTCAATGCGTAAAATTCACACGGATACCCCTATTCCGCAGCAGCCAGCCCCACCTGATCCCTGTTCTTCAACAGCTTGAACACGATCGAATCCATCAGCGCCTGAAACGACGCATCGATGATGTTGTCGGAGACGCCGACCGTCCACCAGCGGGCGCCTGAGCCGTCGACGGATTCGATCAGGACGCGGGTGATGGCCTCGGAGCCGCCGTTGAGGATACGGACCTTGTAGTCGACCAGTTCGAGATCTTCGATCTCCGACTGGTATTTGCCGAGATCCTTGCGCAGCGCCAGATCGAGCGCGTTGACGGGCCCATGGCCTTCGACGACCGACATGGTGGCTTGTCCATCGATCCAGACCTTGACCACCGCTTCGGAGACGGTCTTCAGATTGCCGTTGGCATCGAAGCGGCGCTCGACCATGACGCGGAAACTTTCGACATGGAAGAAGTCCGGCACCGAACTCAGGGTTCGCTGGGCGAGAATGAAGAAGCTGGCGTCGGCGCCCTCATAGGCATAGCCGGTCGCCTCGCGTTCCTTGACGATGGAAATCAGCTTGTCGAGCTTGGGATCGTCCCTGGAGACGGCGATGCCGCGGCGCTTCAGCGCATTGATGAAATTGGCCTTGCCGCCCTGATCCGACACCATGACCTTGCGCAGGTTGCCGACGCTTTCGGGCGTGACGTGTTCGTAGGTGCGCGGGTCCTTCAGCAATGCCGAGGCATGGATGCCGGCCTTGGTGGCAAAGGCGGAAGCGCCGACATAGGGCATCTGGTGGTCCGGCGAGCGGTTGAGAAGCTCGTCGAAAGAATGCGAGAGCTGGGTCAGTTCCTGCAGCCGGTCCGGGTCGATCGCGGTTTCGAAACGGCTGGTATAGGCTTCCTTCAGCGCCAGCGTGGGGATCAGCGTGATCAGATTGGCATTGCCGCAGCGCTCGCCGATGCCGTTCAGCGTGCCCTGGATCTGGCGCACGCCGGCCTCGACGGCGGCCAGCGAATTGGCGACCGCCTGGCCCGTATCGTTGTGCGCATGGATACCGAGATTGGCACCGGGAACACCATGGGCGATGACGGCCGCGACGATATCGCGGATTTCCGGCGGCTGCGTGCCGCCATTGGTGTCGCACAACACCACCCAGCGGGCACCGGCATCATAGGCCGTCTTGGCGCAGGCCAGCGCATAGGCCGGATTGGCCTTGTAGCCGTCGAAGAAATGTTCGCAGTCGATCAGCGCTTCCTTGCCGCCGGCGACGACGGCCTCGACCGAGGCCTTGATCGATTCGAGATTTTCGTCGTTGGAACAGCCAAGAGCGACGCGGACATGAAAGTCCCAGCTCTTGGCAACAAGACAGATCGCGTCGCTTTCGGCCTGCAAAAGGCTTGTCAGCCCCGGATCGTTGGATGCGGAAACACCGGCGCGCTTGGTCATGCCGAAGGCGACAAAGCGGGCTGTCTTCGTGCGCTTCTCGCTGAAGAATTCCGTATCGGTGGGATTGGCGCCGGGATAACCGCCCTCGACATAATCCATGCCGAAATCGTCCAGCATCGTGGCGATGGCGATCTTGTCCTCGACGGAAAAATCGATGCCGGGCGTCTGCTGGCCGTCGCGCAGCGTGGTGTCGAAGAGGTGAATGCGTTCGCGGGTCATCGATGTTCCCTCCAGAGGAACGAAATACTCTTTTGAAAAAGGCCCCTCACCCTAGCCCTCTCCCCGCAGGCGGGGAGAGGGGACAACAGAGTTTGCCGCAGATCCCTTCTCCCCGTTCACGGGGAGAAGGTGCCCGACAGGGCGGATGAGGGGCAGCTCCTTACTGTTTCCCCGCAAACCGGTCCGTCGCCCGGATCAGCCTGTCGAGAATGCCGGGCTCGGAATAGGCATGCCCTGCCCCTTCGATCAGATGGAATTCGGCTTCGGGCCAGGCCTTGTGCAGCGCCCAGGCGTATTTTGCCGGACACGGCATGTCGTAGCGGCCGTGGACGATGACGCCGGGGATGCCGTGCAGTTTGTGGGCGTCGCGCAACAACTGCCCCTCCTCCAGCCAGCCGGCATTGACGAAGAAATGGTTCTCGATGCGGGCGAAGGCGTGGGCGTATTCCTCGTCCTCGAAGGGCGTCGAGGTCGCAGGTTCGGGCAGCAGCGTGATGGTCTCGCCTTCCCATACGCTCCAGGCCTTGGCCGCGGCAACGCGGGTCGCCTTGTCGGCGCTGGTCAGCCGCCGGTGATAGGCAAGCATCATCTCGTGGCGCTCGTTTTCCGGGATCGGTGCGATGAAGCGTTCCCATTTATCCGGGAACATTTCCGAGACGCCGAACTGATAGTACCAGTCAAGCTCCGCCTTGGTCAGCGTGTAGATGCCGCGCACGACCAGTTCGGACACGCGCTCGGGATGTTTTTGCGCATAGGCGAGCGCCAGCGTCGAGCCCCATGAGCCGCCGAAGACCAGCCATTGCTCGGCACCGGCCATGTCGCGCAGCCGCTCGATATCGGCGACCAGATGCCAGGTGGTGTTGGCTTCCAGTTCCGCATGCGGCGTCGACTTGCCGCAGCCGCGCTGGTCGAACAGGGTGACGTCATAGAGCTTCGGATCGAACAGGCGGCGGTGCTTGGGCGAGATCGTGCCGCCCGGGCCGCCATGCAGGAACACGGCCGGCTTGGCGCCGGGCGTTCCCGACTTTTCCCAATAGATAGTGTGGCCATCGCCGACATCGAGATGGCCGGAGGCATAGGGTTCGATTTCGGGATAGAGCGTGCGGAAAATTTCGGTCATGCCTGTCTGCTTTCTGGTCGAATAGAGATCAATGCCCGCCTGTGGCTTCAGGCATCCGGAAACTGCGGCCAGACCTCGGTGTCGTGGTCCGGATGCTGGAAGGAAATGATCTGCTCCTGCTGCATGTAATAGTTGGGATCCTGATGCACCGGCTGATCGAAGATGGTCGTGACCCACGGGTTGCGGGCTTCGAAATTCACCTGAATCTGCGGGGCGAGATCGGAGCGGTCGTCGAAGGCGCCGATGGCGATTTCGAGGCCACCCGGATGCCTGTAGGTCAAGGGCGTGCCGCAGGCGGCGCAGAAGCCGCGGGCAATGTTGACGGAGGACTGGAAATAGCTCGGCTCGCCGCGCGTCCACTCCGTCTCGCCCTTGACGGTGACGAGCGGGCCGAAGAAGCCGCCGAAGGCTTTCTGGCACATGCGGCAATGGCAGATCGACGGGCGGCCAAGCGCACCGTGAATCTTGAAACGCACGGCGCCGCACTGGCAGCCTCCGGTTCGAATGGTCTCGGTCATGTCGGGTTCTCCACTGGCCAATGATCTGTATCGTAATCGGGATGCTGATAGGAAACGAGATGCGCGAGAAAGGACACGGCATCCTGATCGGCCATCGTGTCTTCGCCCGGCAGGTCCGGCACGTGATCGACGTAAGGCAGCTTGGCCTCGATGCCCCACTGGATTTTCGGAACGATGCCTGCGGGTTTATCGAAAGCCGCGATCGCCAGGGCAACGCCATCCGGCGCCTCATAACAGAGCGGCGTGCCGCAATCCCCACAGAAGCCGCGCTTGGCGGCATTGGAAGACTGGAAATATTTCGGGCCTCCCCGCGTCCAGACGAGCTTTGCCTGGCGGACGGAAACCAGCGGTGCATAGAAATTGCCAAACGCCTTCTGGCACATGCGGCAATGGCAGACGGAGGCATCGCCAAGCGCGCCATCGACACGGAAGCGCACCGCGCCGCACTGGCAGCCGCCGGTCTGGATGGAGGCGGTCATGGCACCATCTCCTGATCTACGAGCCAGTTTTCAAGCTTGAGGCCAGTCACGCGCGAAAATTCGCCGGTGTTGTCCGTTACAAAAGTCAGGTCCAAAGCGCGGGCATGTGCCGCGATCAAAAGATCCATGGGGCCAATGAGATTACCATCGCGGGTGAGTTGGTCTCGAATGTCTGCGTAGTGCACGGTAGCCGCAACTTCATAGGCCAGGACGTCCAAACGTTCGAGGACGTTTTCGATCAGCGACGACAGGCGCTCCGATCGTTTTTTCACCGCGCCATAGCGGAGTTCAGACGCGACAAGCGCACTGATACAAAGCTGGTCACTTCCAACGGCTTCAACGCGGCGCGCAACCACACCACCCGGAGCGCGGATCAGATGCGACACAATATTCGTGTCGAGCATATAGAGCCACGTGCTCACAGATCGACATCCTCGAGCGGTAACTGCCCGTCATCAACATCCGGAAACTCTTCGTCCCAAGGCTCGATCGTGGCCAGCCATTCCAGCAGACCGCTTTTCTTTTTCGGCTCGATGATCAGCCGGTCGCCCTCCTTGCGCATGATCGCCTCGTTTCCCGGAAGCTCGAATTCCACGGGAATGCGAACGGCCTGATTGCGGCCGTTGCGAAAGAGCTTCACCTCACGCTCCTGGTCAACATGGATCACAGTCATGGCGGCCTCCTTTGGCATATGCCTAAACATATGCCACCACACTCAAATAGACAAGTTAACGCTTGACCTCCCACGTGGTCACACGCTCGCCGGTCGCCGCATCCTTGCCGTCTTTCAGCTGGATGCCCTTGGCCAGCAAGTCGTCGCGGATTTTGTCGGCTTCCGCGAAGTTCTTGGCTTTCAGCATTTCGAGGCGCATCGCCACCAGCGCCTCGACCGCGGAGGCAACGGCTTCATCAACCTCCGTTTCCTTCGGCAGCACACCGAGCAGAGCAGCGCTTGCGGCGAAAACCGGCAAGGCTGCTGCGTCGGCGTTGGCGGCCGAAGCCAGAGCATGCAGGGCCTGCACAGCCGCAACGGTGTTCAGGTCGTCGGCCAACGCACTGATGACGGAAAGGTCCGGCGCGGTATCGCCAGGTTTGCCCGCCGGCCACCTGGAGAGCAATCGCTCCGCCTCTTCCAGCCGCTTGATCGAAAAATCGATCGGCTCGCGGTAATGCGTCATCAGCATGGCCAGCCGCAAAACCTCGCCCGGCCATGTGCGGCCGCCAAAGGTTTCCGTGTGCAGCAGTTCATGGATGGTGACGAAATTGCCGTCGGACTTCGACATCTTGCGGCCTTCAACCTGCACAAACCCGTTGTGCATCCAGACATTGGCCATCACCTCCGTGCCGTGGGCGCAGCGCGACTGGGCGATCTCGTTTTCGTGGTGCGGGAAGATCAGGTCAAGCCCGCCGCCATGGATATCGAAGGTCTCGCCGAGATAACGCTGGCTCATCG
This sequence comes from Pararhizobium polonicum, assembly GCF_001687365.1. GTDB lineage: Bacteria > Pseudomonadota > Alphaproteobacteria > Rhizobiales > Rhizobiaceae > Pararhizobium > Pararhizobium polonicum. Next base: position 246,497 of record NZ_LGLV01000005.1, on the reverse strand, counting down.
CCGAGCATTCGATGTGCCAGCCGGGGCGGCCCCTGCCCCACGGGCTTTCCCAGCCGGGCTCTTCGTTGGAGGAGAGCTTCCAGAGGACGAAATCGCCCGGGTTTTTCTTGTGCACATCGACGGCGATGCGGGCGCCGGCCTGCTGCTCGTCGAGATTGCGCTTCGACAATTGCCCGTAGTCCGCCATCGACCTTGTATCGAACAGCACCTCGCCTTCAGCCGCATAGGCGTGGCCCTTGGCGATCAGCGCCTCGATGATCTCGATCATCTGGGGGATATTGTCGGTGGCGCGCGGCTGCACGTCCGGCTCGACGCAGCCGAGTGCCTTCGCATCCTCGAAGAACTGCGTCTCGGTCTTTTCCGTCACCGCGCGGATAGCGTCGTTCAGCGGCAGGTCGGGGAAATCGCGCAGAGCACGCGCGTTGATCTTGTCATCGACGTCGGTGATGTTGCGGACATAGGTGACATGGCTGTCGCCGTAGACATGGCGCAGCAGCCGGTTGAGCACATCGAAGACGATGACCGGGCGGGCATTGCCGATATGGGCGAAATCATAGACCGTCGGGCCGCAGACATACATGCGGACATTCTGCGGGTCGATCGGCGCGAAATCGGCTTTCTCCCGTGTCAGCGTGTTGTACAATTTCAATGCCGGCTGTCCGCCCATGTTCCATCTCCCATTCCGCACGCCACCGAATACACACAGCCGCCCGGCTGGACCTTCGCGTTGTCATCTTGATTTTTGGGAGACGAAAACGGCCAGGCCAGCTTTGGGGCTAGCGAATAATAATCCGGCAGGTGATGCAGATAACCGTTTTCATGGGCAGCTTTATCGCGCTTCGTTTACGCCCGGTCAAGAGGTCAGCCGCGCTCCAGCGTGATATGTTGGAATACTGGATCATACGTCATTGTTTTGTCATGATTGGGCTTATCTGGAGACGCCGGAACCCGGGGGAATCAAGGCTTTCAGGCACTTGCACATTAAAGCCTGTTTCCCGGGGTACAACGAGGAACGCCATTCCGATGGACAACACACCGGTCGAAGCGTTTCCAGCTAGGGACAGCACCTGAGGAGAATTTGAAATGCCTGGTCCAAAAACCGACAAGAACAGTCCGCGAGCGGCGGCCAATCTCGTCGAGCAATACCGTCCGCTCGGCCTGAAGGCCGTGCTTGCCGCCGCTTTGCAGATCAAGCCGAAGCCGGTGAAAAAACCCGCCTTGCCGAAGCAGCCGGCCTGATCGCTCAAAAGAGCGACAGCTGGGGGTTGGCGGGCGGCTCCTTGGGCTTTGCGGCGGGTCTTGCGGCAACGTGTACCGGGGTCTGGAGGTCGGCGCCGGTATTGGCCACCTTGTTCACCCGGTCGGATACGGCGATGACCTCGAAATAATCGTCGTCCGCTGGCGCCAGCAGGTCCGCGACATCGCGCGGCTCCTGCGTCCGGCAATCAAGCCAGCGGGCAAAGTCCTCCGGCTTGATCACCACCGGCATGCGATCGTGCACATCGCCTATCCTGGAATTGGCATGGGTGGTGAGGATCGCGCCGGTATCGACCTCAGATCCGTCGGCGGAAGACCAGGTCTCCATCAGGCCCGCGAATGCAACGATGCCGCCGTCTCTCGGACGGATCCAATAGGCCTGTGACGCTTCTCCGCTTTCCTTCGACGGCCGATGCCATTCATAGAAACCGGAGGCCGGGATGAGAATGCGCCGGTGGCGCATCGCCGCCTTGAACGATGCCTTGCCGGCCGCCGTTTCGGCGCGGGCATTGATCAGCAGCGGAAAATCACGCGGATCCTTGACCCAGGACGGCGTCAGCCCCCAGCGCACCAGAAGCGCCCTGCGGTCCGGCAGATTGCTGCCCGGCCGCTGGCGCTCGCCAGACATGACGATGATGATCGGCTGCGTCGGCGCAATGTTGAAACGCGCCGGAAAATCCTCCGTTTCCAGAAGACCGAAGACGTCAGCCAATTCCTTCGGTGTCGCCGTCAGCGAAAATCGTCCGCACATGGCATTCAAATCGCACTTCACCTAATGTGGGTCAAGATTTTCGATGCTTGCCTGGTTCATGAACATGACATCCTCTCCCCAACTTGCCTCATCCGCCATTCTCGAACGCGAGGGGCGCTATCTGCTCGTGCGGCGCGCCAATCCACCGTCCGCGGATATGTATGCCTTCCCGGGCGGACGGGCGGAGGCCGGGGAGACGCCGGCGGAAACGGCGTTGCGTGAGTTTCACGAGGAGACGGGCATTGCGGCGCGCAATCCCGTGCTGTTTGAAACCTACGACCTGCCGCCACGCGAATCGGACGGGGCCGGAGCCCGGCATTTTTTCCTCTCGGTCTTCACGGTCGAGGCCGATCCGGATCGTGTCGCGATCGCCGGCGACGATGCGGCCGGGATCGGCTGGTATACGGCGGCCGAGATCTTTGATCTCCCCATCCCCGAGAGTGTGCGCGAATGCGTGGAAAAACTCGAGGCGCTTGCCCGCCGGTAACCATGCCGGTGAAAATCCACTTGCCCGCGCACGTGATTCGGGGCTTGAAAGAAACATGATCCGCTTTCCAGCCATCCGACCGTCTCTTTTGCTGGTTTTTCTCGCCCTGCCGCCGAGCGTCCAGGCGCAGCCGGCCACGCCGTCCGGCATTCCCACCGATACGGCAGAGAAGGCTGCGCCCTATGATGCGCGGCTGCTCCGGCTTTCGGAAATCCTTGGATCCGTTCACTATTTGCGCATGCTCTGCAAGGATGCCGCAGCGGACAGCTGGCGGCAATCGATGCAGGATCTGCTCGACAAGGAGGCGCCGGGCGAGGTCCAGAGGCGTGCCCGCATGACCGCCGCCTTCAACCGCGGTTACCGCACATTTGCCTCCGTTTATACGGCCTGCACGCCGCCCGCCGTTCTCGCCGACGAGCGATACCGTGCTGAAGGAGCAACACTTGCTTCAGAAATAACCGCCCGCTTCGGAAATTAATGGGAAATTAACCTCTTTCTTCAGGAGCCCGTGTCGTTTTGGGAAAAGGCTGCTAAGGTTGTTAAGAGAGTGGTAAGAAGTGGCATCGGCTCGAGTTGGATGCCAAGTAAAGAGTGTGAAACGGCATGGAACGAATGATGGAACCACGTCTGAATGACATCGACGACATGATTGTTCATGAGAAGATGCAGGCAGCCTTGGAACACCAGAATGAAGCCTGGGCGGATGGCATGGCCGATGGCATCGAGCCGGAGATCATCGCTGACGCTGCCATTGCTCTTGCCATGCGCGAGACGATCCGTATCCACGGCGAAGATGGGGCCGAAGCCATGTTGAATTCGCTTCGCGAGCGTATGCTGGCCGGCGAGTTCTCACCGGAACGCACCCTGCAGTAGCCTCGAGGCCGCCATGAAACGCCAGCTATCAGCAAACCGGACACGTGCGGTTCGCCTTTCCGCGTTGCTGCTTGCCAGCGTGTTTGCCACATCCCTGCTTTTGCCCCACTCCGCCCTCGCGCTCAGCGAGCTGAAACAGTTACCCGCGGAGACGAGCCAGGACAAAGCGGGCCCGGACAAGAAGACCGGGGACGTTCCGGAAGACGACGAGCCTGCCGACGAAGGCCCGATGCAGATTCCGATGCCGGACCCCCTGGTCCACAAACCTGCCCGCGATACCAAGAGTGATTCGGTCGAGGACCAGACACCGGCCGAGCCGGTGGAAGTGCTGTCGGATGTTTCGAAGATCCCCGAACCCGTCGCCCGTATGCGCGAACTGATCGTCGAGGCGGCGGCCTCCGGAGATATCGAACGGCTGCGGCCGTTGCTCGGCAAAGGCCAGACCCAGACGCAGGTGAGCGGCAATGACGCCGATCCCGTCGAGACGCTGAAGGGCCTTTCCGGCGATCCGCAGGGCATTGAAATCCTGGCGATCCTGCTCGACGTCCTGTCGACCGGTTTCGTACTCACCGAAAAAGGTACGCCGGACGAAGTCTATGTCTGGCCCTACTTCACCGAAAAGCCCCTGTCCTCGCTCACCCCACCGGAAAAGGTCGATCTCTTCCGGCTGGTGACCGCCGGCGATTTCGCCGAGATGGAGGAAGCCGGCAACTATAATTTCTACCGCGTCGGGATCACGCCGGACGGCCAGTGGAAATTTTTCGTGGCCGGAGACTGACGGGCGTCGCAAAGCGCTTGCCGCGACGCTTGCGAAATCCTACCTGTTTCACTTGATGAACAGGACAAACGCCATGCAGCCCATCGCTCTTCCAGATCGCGCCATCGTCACCGTGTCGGGACAGGAGGCGCAGGAGTTTCTGCAAGCGCTGATCACCACCGATCTCGATCTGCTGGACGACGGCGAAGCCAAACCCGGCGCGCTTTTGACGCCACAGGGCAAGATCCTGTTCGATTTCATGGTGACGCGCGACGGCACCTCGATCCGGCTTGAAACCGGTGCGGATCAGGCCGAGGCGCTGCTAAAGCGGCTGACCATGTACAAGCTGCGGGCACCGATTACCCTGTCCCTGACGGCACCGGCCGCTGTGACCATCCATTTCGAAGACACATCCGGTGCTTACCGCGATGCCCGTTTTGCCAAGGCCGACAGGGTCGTTTACCGCGCCTATGGCGCCACTGGCGAGACGGCCGGCACGGATGAATACGAGCGCCTGCGCATCGCCAGCGGCATTGCCGTCTCCGGCCCCGATTACGCTCTGCAGGACGCCTTTCCGCATGACGTGCTGATGGACAAGAACGGTGCGCTCTCTTTCAAGAAAGGCTGCTATGTCGGCCAGGAGGTCGTCTCGCGCATGCAGCATCGCGGCACCGCACGCCGCCGCGTCGTCATCGTCGCGGCCGATACCGCCCTGCCCGACACGGGAACCGCGCTGACCGCCAAGGGCCGCACGATCGGTGCGCTTGGCAGCGTCATCGGCTCCTCGGGTCTCGCAATCGTGCGCATCGACAAGGCCGGCGAGGCCATGGCATCGGGCGAGCCGATCCTGGCCGGCGAGATACCTGTCACCCTCGTCCTGCCCGGCTGGACGGGTCTGGATTTCCCGGCGAATGCCGACGAGGCAAGCGCCTGATGTCTGCCCGCGCCTGGCAGCGCATGTTGTCCGGACGGCGGCTGGATCTGCTCGATCCCTCGCCGCTCGATGTCGAACTCTCCGATATCGCCCATGGGCTTGCCCGCGTTGCCCGCTGGAACGGCCAGACGGAAGGCGACCATGCCTTTTCCGTCGCCCAGCACAGCCTGGTGGTCGAGGAGATCTTTCGCCGACAATATGACGGCAGCGCCGAGGAGTGCCAGATGGCACTGCTGCACGATGCGCCGGAATATGTGATCGGCGACATGATCTCGCCGTTCAAGGCGGTGGTTGGCGGCGGCTACAAGGTGGTGGAGAAACGGCTGGAGGGCGCCATTCACCTGCGCTTCGGGCTTCCATCCACGATGCCGGCCGAACTGAAACGCAGGATCAAGAAGGCCGACCAGATCGCCGCCTATTTCGAGGCGACGGTGCTGGCCGGATTTTCGCTGGAGGAAGCCAAAAAGTTCTTCGGCCAGCCGCGCGGCATTACCCGCGAGATGATCCTGATCGATCCGCTGCCGGCGATCGAAGCGCAAAAACTGTTTGCCGAACGGTTCGAGGCGATCGAAGCCGAACGCCTGAGCGCACGGGCGGTCTCCTGAGATGCCGGTGATCGTCGTTTCGCCCCTGTCACGCATCGCCGAAATGGCCGTGCGCCACCGCGCCAGCGAAATGATCAGCCTGATGGCAAAGGAGCAGACCTTCCATCGTCCGGCGGTAATCGCGGCCGACCGGCATCTGCTGCTTTCGATGAACGATATCACGTTTTCCGGGAATGCCGGACTGGTGGCACCGGGCGAAGAACACGTGCTGCAGATCATCGAATTTGCGCGGCAATGGGACCGTTCGGCCCCGCTTTTGATCCATTGCTGGATGGGCATTTCGCGCTCGCCCGCCGCTGCCGCCATCGCAGCCCTGGCCGTAGAACCCGATCAGGACGAAACCGAGCTGGCGCGACGGCTGCGGGCCGCCTCCGCCTATGTCACCCCCAATTCCCGGCTGATCGAGATCGGCGACCGCCTGCTGTCGCGCAACGGGCGGCTGGTGGCGGCGATCAAGGCGATCGGCCGTGGTGCCGATGCCGATGGCAACGTGCCCTTCGTCTTCTCCCCGCTGCCGGAGCCTGCCGTCCATGCCGGTTGACGAGGCAACCGTCACCGTCGAGATCGGCCTCAACGCCGCGATCGTCGCGGTGACGAACCGCTCTCCGCGCATCCTTGCCGTCAGCGAGGGGACGGATGACGGCCGCGACGGCCTGCCTTTCGGTCCTTTCGATCCTGCCCTTCACCGCACCTTCGAAACCAGCCTCAGAGCCAGTGTCGAGCAGCAGACGGCACTCGATCTCGGCTATATCGAGCAGCTTTACACCTTCGGCGATCAGGGCCGCCACCGCTCGGCCGGCGAAACGAGCAAGCATATGGTTTCGGTCGGTTATCTTGCCCTGACGCGCACCGACGCCGAAAACAATGCGCGGCTGGCAGACGCCGGCGCCCATTGGCGCGACTGGTACAGCTACCTGCCATGGGAAGACTGGCGGCAAGGCAGGCCCGCCCTGATCGACCAGCTCATCCTGCCGGCGCTGCGGCTCTGGGAAAAGAGCGGTCAGCAGGACGAGCGCATGGGCCTGCCGCAGCGGCGCACCCGCATGCGGCTTGCCTTCGGGCTCGATGATTTTCCCTGGGACGAGGAGCGCGTGCTGGAGCGCTACGAACTTCTCTATGAGGCCGGTCTTGTCGGCGAAGCCGTGATCGATGGCCGCGCGGTTGCAGCGGATACACCGCCGATCGGGCTGACCATGCGCCACGATCACCGGCGCATCGTCGCCACCGCCGTCGCCCGGCTGCGCGGCAAGATCAAATACCGGCCGGTGATCTTCGAACTGATGCCGCCGGAATTCACGCTGACCGACCTGCAGGCGACGGTCGAGGCGATTTCCGGCCGGCATCTGCACAAGCAGAACTTCCGCCGTCTCGTCGAAGGCGCCGAGCTTGTCGAGCCGACCGGCATGCTGACGGCGGCCACCGGCGGACGGCCCGCCGCCCTCTTCCGCTTCCGCCGGCAGATACTCGACGAGCGCCCGGCCCCGGGCCTGAAGGTCGGCGGCCGGTAGGCGCGACCGGGCCGCCGCCGTTGCTGGATTATTCGATCACCGCGCAGGCAAGCCGCTCGCCGGCATCGCCGGAAGGCTGGCTGCGGTTGTCGTCGGATTTCGCATGGATCATCAACGCCCGGCCGCGAATGCCGTTTTCAGCGTTGTCGAGCACGACCATGCTGTTGAAGACCTGACCGCGCAGAACGCCGTCGGCACCGACATACTGGTTGGGCATATCGCCCGCATGCGGACCGTTGGCGGCGAGGAAACCATGCTCGGTATTGCCGGGATTGAAATGTTTGCCGGCCGATTCGTGATTGTGCGCGGCATCGCATTTGCCGGTTTCATGAATATGGAACGCCACCCATTGGCCCGGCGGCAGGTTCGTCACCTCCACCTCGATCAGGACGCCGGTCTTGCCCTGCGTGAGTGCCGCCCGGCCGGTCTCCTTGCCGTCCTTGCCGATGAAATTGGCGATGGCCGTCTGCGACGATGGCTGCGCATAGACGGCCGTCGCCGTCGCGAGAACCAGGACGAGCGTGGTGATCAGGCGCTTCATGGGATATGTCTCCAGTGAATAGGATGTCCGTTAAGGACAACGTGTCACGGGGCATGCGGTTCCGAAATCAATGTGCGGATGGCAAAACCGGGCGGTTCGAGATCTACCACTACGATTGCGGCAGGACACTGACGATCGATGCACGTCTGGTCCACCCGCTTGTGCTGCAACGACAGGAAAACAGAGATGACAGGTTTCGACTGGCACGCCGATCCGATCGACCGCGATACCGCGGTCACGCCAACCTACCGGAATACCCAGAATGTCCGCCGCTTTCTCACCGCGCAATGCGGCGACAGCTTTTCCTTCGACCGCGCCTTCATGGCGTGGATCAAGGATGGCACGGCAAAGACGATGGGCGACGTGGCCGACGAATGGAAACGGCGCAGGGCAATCACCGGCGCGTGACGACCGTCACTGTTGGGCCTCAGCCGATCACCACATCCAGCCCGATATCCAGCGTCGGCGCAGCCATGGTGATCTTCGAGGTCGAGATGTAATCGACGCCGGTTTCGGCGATGGCGCGGATGGTCTGGAAGTTGACGTTGCCGGAGGCTTCCAGCTTGGTGCGGCGCGGATCGGCGGCATAGGCTTCCGCTGAAAGTTGCCAGTGGGTGGTGTTGATTGCGACGGCCTCGCGCAGGACGTCCGGCCCCATATTGTCGAGCAGGATGACATCCGGGCTGGCGGTCAGCGCCTCGCGCATCTGGTCGAGCCCATCGACCTCGACTTCGATCTTGACCAGATGGCCGCAATAGGCGCGCGCGGCATGGACGGCAGAGGCGACACCGCCGGAAACGGCGATATGGTTGTCCTTGATCAGAATCGCGTCATCTAGGCCATAGCGATGGTTGGAGCCACCGCCGAGGCGCACCGCATATTTCTCCAGTGCCCGCAGGCCGGGAAGGGTCTTGCGGGTGCAGCAGACCTTTGCGCCCGTGTGGGCGATTTCGGCTGCGAATTTCGAGGTATAGGTGGCGACACCGCAGAGATGCATGAGGAAATTGAGCGCGACGCGTTCGGCCGACAACAGGCCGCGTGCCGGGCCTGAGATGCGCGCCAGAACCGTGCCGGGCGCAATCCGGTCGCCATCCGCCGCCAGGGCCTCGAAGCGGATCGCCGGATCGATCAGGCGGAAGGCGGTGCGCGCCAGTTCCATGCCGGCGATGACGCCGTTTTCGCGGGCGTTCATTTCAGCGGTGGCGGTCCTGTCCGGCGCGATGGTCGCATAGGTGGTGATGTCGCCGGCGCGGCCGAGATCTTCCAGCAGGGCCAAACGGACCTGCTCTTCGACCATCAGGGCGGGCAGTTCGGGGCGAAGGGCTGTCAAGGTCATAGGCGGGTCCTCAAGGATGTAGTGCGAAGGCTCCAGCTTTCTCAAACCGGCCCTTTTAATCGTCATCCTCGGCCTTGAGCCGAGGATCCATGCCGCCCGTCTCTGGACCCTCGGGTCAAGCCCGAGGGTGACGGAGCAAGCGGGTTGGTAGACAGCCCTAAACGCTTTCCGTCTCCGCGACCTCAGCCACGACCCGGTCGGCCTCGGCGAGCGTCAGGAACGTCCGGTGCTTCCATTCCGGCCGTGGTTCGGGGCAATCGGACCGGAAATGGCCGCCCCGGCTTTCGGTGCGCAGATAGGCGCCGGTGGCGATCAGCTTGGCCGTGGTGACGATGTTGCTGAAGCGCATGCGCGTGTTCTGGCGCTCCAGGTTGGCGATGCCGCGGATGGCCCGGGTCAGCGTATCGCGCGAACGGATGACGCCGACATGCTCGCTCATGATGTGGCGAAGGGCGGTCAGCGGCGGGCTGTCCTCGATCGTTACCGGATCATCATTCTCGCCGGCATTGTCACCCCAATCGGTGATCTTCGGTTCCGGCAGCATGCCCTTGATGTTTTCGGCGATGCGGGCGGCAAAGACCACGGCTTCGAGCAGCGAATTGGAGGCGAGCCGGTTGGCGCCGTGAACACCGGTGGAGGTCACTTCACCGGCGGCCCAGAGCCCGTCGATCGAGGTACGGCCTTCCGCATCGGTCAGCACGCCGCCCATGTGATAGTGCACAGCCGGAACGACCGGGATCGGCTGCGTGACCGGATCGATGCCCGCCGACAGGCAGGAGGCATAAACGGTGGGGAATGCTTCGGGGAAATGCGCCCCGACGGCCTTGGTGCAGTCGAGGAAAGCGCCGCGTCCGGCCTGCACTTCGGCAAAGACGCCGCGGGACACGATATCGCGGGGGGCAAGCTCGCCGTCCGGGTGGATATCGAGCATGAAGCGATGACCGGCCGAGTTGATCAGGTGTGCGCCGTCACCCCGCAGGGCCTCGGTTGCCAGCGGTGCCGGATCGCGGCCGATGTTGATCGCCGTCGGGTGAAACTGGATGAATTCCGGATCGGCGATGATCGCGCCGGCGCGGGCCGCCATGCCGACGCCCTGCCCGCAGGCCTCGGTCGGATTGGTGGTGACGGAGAACAGATGGCCGACACCGCCCGAGCAAAGCACCACGGCGCGCGCCGGAAACGACACGCGCTTCTTCGACTGGCCTGCATCCGGACGGGCGATGACGCCGGAGATGAACCGGCCCTGACGCACCAATTCCTCGACCACATAACCTTCCAGCACCCGGATCGAGGGTGTGTTGCGGACGGCGGCGATCAGGGCTTCCATGATGGCCTTGCCGGCCATGTCGCCCTTGACGCGGACGATGCGGCGCTCGGAATGGGCGGCCTCGCGCGACAAGAGCAGCTTGCCTTCCAGATCGCGGTCGAAGGGCACGCCGTAGCCCAGCAGATCGTGGATGCGGGCCGGGCCTTCCGCCACCATCATCCGCGTCATCTTCTCATCGACGATGCCGGCACCGGCAATCAGCGTATCGGCCACGTGCTTGTCGACCGTATCGCCCAGGCCCATGGCAGCGGCGATGCCGCCCTGCGCCCAGGCGGACGAAGCGCCATACCCGATCGGGGCGGCGGCCAGCACCGTGACCGGCCGGGGGCTGAGCTTCAGCGCGCAGAAAAGGCCGGCAAGCCCGCCGCCGACAATGACGATATCGTCGATGCCGTTGAAGGACTGCGGGCGGAAATGGTCGGTCAGCATTGTATTCCTCCTCCGGCGCGGCACTTTCCCTCCCCCTTGTGGGGAGGGTGGCCCGTAGGGCCGGGAGGGGTTTTTCCTTGTTTGAAAGAAAGTCCCCTCCCCCAACCCCTCCCCACAAGGGGGAGGGGCTTGCCCTCTACTGCTTCAAATTCACCATCCGCTCGACGGCAAGCCTTGCCCGTCCGGCAATCGCCGGATCGACAAGAACCTCCTCCGTCATGAACAGCAGGCTGTCGAGGATCTTCGGCAGCGTGATGCGCTTCATATGCGGACAGAGATTGCACGGCTTGATGAAATCGACACCCTTGACCTCGGCCTGGATGTTCGACGCCATCGAGCATTCGGTGACCAGCAGCACGCGGGGCGGACGCTTGTCCTTGACATAGTTGATCATGGCAGCGGTCGAACCGGCGAAATCGCAGACGGCGATGACGTCGGGATGGCATTCCGGGTGGCCGATGATCTCGATCGTCGGGTCGGCTTCCTTGTAGGCCAGGAGTTCGGCTGCCGTGAAGCGCTCATGCACCTCGCAGTGCCCCTTCCAGGTGAGGATCTTCTTTTTCGTCTGCTTGGCGACGTTCATCGCCAGATATTCATCCGGGATGCACAGAACGGTGTCGCTCTCCAGGCTTTCGACGACGGCGAGCACATTCGATGAGGTGCAGCAGATATCGGTCTCGGCCTTCACATCGGCCGACGTGTTGACATAAGTGACGACAGGCACACCGGGATAGCGCTCCTTCAGCAGCCGCACATCGGCGCCGGTGATCGATTCCGACAGCGAGCAGCCGGCCTTGCCGTCCGGGATCAGCACGGTCTTTTCCGGATTGAGCAGCTTGGAGGTCTCGGCCATGAAGTGCACGCCGCACTGGATGATGATCTCGGAATCGACCCTGGTGGCGTCCCGCGCCAGCTGCAGACTGTCGCCGACAATATCGGCGACGCAGTGGAAGATATCCGGCGTCTGGTAGTTGTGCGCGAGGATGACGGCGCCGCGTTCCTTCTTCAGCCGGTTGATGGCATGCACATAGGGCGCATAGACCGGCCATTCGAAGGCGGGAACGAACTGTTTGACGCGCTCGTAGAGATGCGCCGTCTCGCGGGCGATTTCCGGCGTAAACGTCAGATCCGGCCTTTCGAGGATGCCGAAACGCTCGGCGGCGGTTTTCAGCGCGCCGGAAGTCTGAATGGCCGCCGGGTTCTGTGCGATCGTCATCGAACTGCTCCTCTCACCGCCCCTCCGGCGGCAAACCTGTTTTGCTCAACATGAGCATAACAGGATCAAAACAAAACCGGCAGGGCCGGTGGATGAGACTTAGAAAGTTTTGTGACAGTTTTCAAGAATGCCCTCCCGCTATTTTCAGCGGGAGGGCAAGAATTTGCGGGTCGCTCAGGCCATCGCCGGACGGGCCACGGCCTGTTCCTTGATCGGCCAATGGACGATGGCCGCGAAGATGCCGAGCGCCACGCCGAGCCACCAGACCGGATCATAGGAACCGAAGTGATCGTAGAGATAACCGCCCATCCAGACGCCGAGGAACGAGCCGACCTGATGCGACAGGAAGACGACGCCGCCAAGCAGGCCGAGATGGCGCGTGCCGAACATGATGGCGACGAGCGCATTGGTCGGCGGCACGGTGGACAGCCAGAGCAGCCCCATGACAGCCGCGAAGATGATGACCGATGTCGGCGACTGCGGCAAAAGCAGGAAGGCTGAAACGACGACCGAGCGGGCGATATAGATATAGGCGAGAAAATAAGGCTTCGAATAGCGCTGGCCGATGACACCGGCGGCGAGCGAGCCGATGATGTTGAAGAAGCCGATCAGGGCCAGCGCGATCACCGCATAGCGCGCGTCGATGCCGATATCGCTGATATAGGCGGGGAAATGCGCGGTGATGAAGGCCACCTGATAGCCGCAGACGAAAAAGCCGGAGATCAGCAGCAGGTAGCTCTTGTGGCCGAGCGCCTCCTTCAGCGCCTCGCCGATCGACTGCTTGTAGAGCGCTTCCTTCTGGGTGCCGGACGACGAATTGCCGCGCAGCGGGATGGCGAACAGCGGCACCAGCAGCATCAGCAGGGCCATATAGACAAGGCTGTCGGACCAGCCGTAGGTCGAGATCAGCCGCTGGCTCAGCGGCGCAAACAGGAACATGCCGGCGGAACCGGCCGCCGTGCAGATGCCGAACGCCATGGAGCGCTGCGCCGGCGTAACGTTGCGGGCAAAGGCCGACAGGAGGATGCCGAAGGAGCCGGCGCCGACGCCGAGACCGACCATCACGCCGCCGCCGATATGCAGCCAGATCGGCGCGTTTGCAAAGGCCATGATGATCAGGCCGCCGGCATAGACGAGGCCGGAAAAGGCCAGTACCCGCCACGAGCCGTATTTGTCGGCGATCGCGCCGAAGAACGGCTGGCTGATGCCCCAGGCGAGGTTCTGGAAGGCCATGGCCAGACCGAAGGTGGTGCGGTCCCAGCCGGTATCGGCGAGCATCGGCAGCTGGAAGAACCCCATGGCCGAGCGCGGCCCGAAGGTCAGCACGGCAATGAGAGAGCCGGCAACGATGATCAGCCAGGGCAAACCCGGACTGGTGGCGGGCGCTCGCGGGGTGGCGGCGGATGAAACGGCGGACATTCAGCGACTCCAGATGATTGGTGCGCCAATCTACGCCGGGAGCTGCCGCCAAAAAAGCGAATTAAAATCACGGTGCGATCAGCCATATTGATGGATGAATGCCATGGTTCGGCGCGGAATTCGGGAACCATGCCGATAAAAGCGCGGCATCCTCGCTGTCGAAATCGTGAATGGACGGCCGAACCGGCTTTGCCGCAATCGGAGACCGCTGGCGCGGTCTATTTTTCAAAAATGAAAAATGCACTGCGGGACTGCCTCTATGTCACCCGCGAAACGGCTGATAGCTTCCGGCCTGAAACCACAGGGAGGCCACCATGCTCGACAAAACCAGATCCACCGGCATCACGCTTTGGGACGGGCGCACCATCCCGCGTCTGGGCATGGGATGCTGGGCGATCGGCGGGCCGTTCTATGCCGGCGACGTGCCGCTCGGCTGGGGTGATGTCGATGATGCGGAATCGATCCGTGCCATCCACCGGGCCATCGATCTCGGCATCCGGTTCTTCGACACGGCGTCGAACTATGGCGCCGGGCATTCCGAAGAGGTTCTGGGCGAAGCGCTTGCCTCCCATCCCGATGTCGTCGTGGCAACCAAATTCGGCTTTGCTACCGACCATGCGACCAAGCAGGCAACCGGCGCCTTTGCCTCGCCGGACTTTATCCGTGCCTCGCTGGAAACATCGCTCAAGCGATTGAATCGGGACAGGATCGACCTCCTCCAGTTCCATCTCAACGAGTTCGATCTCATCGAAGCCAACGCGGTGTTCGATACGCTTGACGCCCTGCGCGCGGAAGGCAAGATCACCGCCTATGGCTGGAGCACGGACTGGCCGGAACGGGCGGCGCGCTTTGCCGGACGCGACGGTTTCGTCTCGGTCCAGCATACGATGAATGTTTTCGAGCCGGCGCGGGAGATGATCGCGCTCATCGAAAAGACCGGCCTCATCTCGATCAATCGCGGCCCGCTGGCCATGGGCCTGCTCTCCGGCAAGTTCAAGTCCGGCGACCGGCTGGCGGCAAACGACGTGCGCAGCGCCGATTTCGACTGGATGAAGTATTTCCGCGACGGCGCGGTCGATCCGGCGTTTTCCAGACGGCTCGATTCGATCCGCGACCTGCTGCGCTCGGACGGCCGGACGCTGACGCAGGGCGCGCTTGCCTGGCTCTGGGCACGCTCGCCGAACACGCTGCCGATCCCCGGTTTTCGCACGGTCAAACAGGTCGAGGAAAATGCCGGGGCGCTGGACAAGGGGCCATTGTCGCCTTCGATCATGGAAGCGGTGGAACAGGCTCTGCAACGACAGTAAACCTGTTGCTTGCGCGGGATCAGGCCCTGATCTTCATCGGCCAGCGCTCTTCCCGCGCCTTGACCACGCGCAGTTCATCGCCGAGACCAATCGTCCCCTCGCCGCGCGGCACGGCATTCCAGCCGAACAGGACGCCGGGGACGCGGCGGTCGGCGGACATGCGTTTTTCGGCAAGGCCCTGGATCGGATTGCCGCCGATGCGCTCGCCGGTCACCTGATCCTGCGTCGTCATGATGCAGCGGGCGCAGGGCTTGACGAGGTCGAAGACGATGCCGCCGATCTCGACGCTTTCCCAGAAATCCTCTTCCCAAGGGTTGTCGTTGTCGATCAGGATATTGGTGCGGAAGCGGTCCATGCCGACCGGTTCCTGCCCCTTGGAAACCAGCGTGACATTGAGATCGGCAAGCGACGCCGTGGTGGTGATCAGCACCGGAAATCCATCGGCGAAACCGACAGGCGCTGCCTCGTCGGCCCATTCTTCGCCGACCACCCGCCCGGCGGCGGCGTCCATATGCACCAGCTTGACCGGGCGGCCGAACCAGTCCGAGAGCGTCGTGCTGGCGCCGTCGTCAGAAACGGCGGCATTGACCTCGCTGTCCCAGACGCGAACATCCAGCCGCCTTTCCGGATCAAAGGACACTGTAGCCGTGCGGGCGCCCATTCTCAGATGGACGCCGCCGGCCACATGCGTGGCTTCGACCTGCGCCAGCGCCTGCAGTTCCCGCTGGGTGATGAATTTTCCATCGGGATCGACAAGCATGAAACGCCGGTCGCCGGCGAGGCCATCCAACCGGACCGAGACGGAGGTCTGCGCGATGGCACGGCCGCTTTTCAGCGGGTGAATGTTGAGGCCGGTCACCTTCATGTCGTCACTCCCAGGCGTTCAGATTGTGATTCAAGATCATTGCAGACTGATTCCAGCAATTCTCGCAAACATCTGTCTTCGCTATATTTCTTCGATCAGCATGCCAAGCACCGCACGCAGCCGCTCCTGCCGCTGCCGGGCAAGCGCCCTGCCCGCCGCCGTCTGGAAACCGTCCGTCAGCTTGAACAGCTTGGTCTCGAAATGATCGATGGCATAGGCCTTGTCGTCGAGCGGGCGGTCCACCGCCAGAGGGTCGAGCGGATCGTAGAGCCCGCTGCCCATGCGCCCGGCAATGTAGAAGCAGCGGGCCGCACCGATCATGCCGATGGCGTCGAGGCGGTCGGCATCCTGCAGGATTTTGGCCTCGAGGCTTTCCGGCGGGACATTGGCCGAAAAACTGTGCGTCAGGATCGCGTGGGCGACGGCCGTGATCTCGGCGGTGCGCCAGCCGTGCTCGTCGAGCAGTTCGAACGCCCGTTCCGCCGCAAGCCGCGAGGCCTGGGCGCGATGCGGCGAATTCTTCTCGACCGAGACGCAGTCGTGCAGCAGCACGGCGGCGGCGATGATGCGCAGATCGCCACCCTCCGAGCCATGGATCCGCAGCGCATTCTTCCACACGCGGATCAGATGGGCGGCATCATGCGAGCCGTCATTGCCGGAGACGGCATGGGGCAGCAACTGTTCCGCCAGGGCCTCGTAAGGCGCAAAGGCGGCGGCAAGCGAAGCGGTATGGCTCATGTCAAATCCATAAAAAAAGAGAGCACGGACATCAAAACAGTCAGGCTGTCTGCCCCGGTTCCGCTTCGGCATCCACCTGGGGGGCAGGCTCAGCACCCGCCTTGCCGGAAAGAACCTTCTGGTAGAACAGCCCGATGCCGATCAGCACGCCGCCAAGCCCGATGAAGGACAACGCCCGCAGGAAACCTTCGAGATTGGCCATGTCGATCAGGAACACCTTCAGCACCGCGACGAAGACCAGAACCGCCGAGGTGATGCGAATGCTCTTGGCATTGAAGCGGGAGCCGAGCACCAGCAGCAACACGCCGAGCAGCAGCCAGACCACCGAATAGGTGTAGGTTTCGCCCTGCAGGAAGCCTTTCCAGTCGGCGATATTCTGCCCCTGCCAGAAGCGGCGCACCGACAGCGTCGCCCAGACGAAGACGAGCACGGCGCCGGCGATTGCGAGCGCGGTGACATAGGGCACCGGCCGCTTGCCGCGCGCATACCAGGCCAACCCCGCATAGCCCAATCCCGGCAGCAGATAGCCGATCAGCAGCAAATCGAAGAACGGCACGGAGCCGAGCAGTTCGCCGCTGAAATAGGGATTGAGGCCGAACAGATGGGCACTGAGGATGGAGAGCATCGACAGCACGCCGATCACCATGCTGCCATAGCGGAAGACCGGGCTTGGCGACTTGCGGTCGAGCGTCATCATGATGCTGGAGGCGCCGATGGCGAGCAGCGTGTAGATCGCCTGTTCGCCCAGCGTCGGCACCGCACTGTCGAGCACGCCGCCGTTCATGGCATGGCGCACCAGGATGGCAACCGTCAGCAGCGCAAACAGGCTGGCCAGTGCCTGAAGCAGATTGCGCACGCGCAGGTCCGGCCAGCGCCGAAGCTCGAAAGCCGAGAGCACCAGCAGCAGCGCCGGGATGCCATAACCGGCGAGAAGCGCGTTGAAGACCGGGGTCGTTGCCAGATTCTGCGGCCCGACGATGGTCGGTTCCCAGGCGATGCGGGCCAGCACGACGATGGCCGCACCGACCATCATCCAGGGCAGCGCCACCCAAGGGCGCAGACGCGTCGCCGCGACATAGGCCGCCCCCAGCAGCGCGATCAGGATCGTCGTCGCAACGCCATCGGTCAGCGCATGCAGGGCGATGACGAAGAGGCCAAGGGAGCCGGCGACCAGAAACGCCTGGGGCAGATCGCGTTTTTCGATAGAGACGTTGCTGCGCGAAAACCATTCGGCGAGACCGAGAAGGACGAGGCCTGCCGCGATTGCAAACAGCCCGTGCGGCAGATCGAACGTCAGATTACCAGTCATCAGGAAAGACATGCCGGTGAGCGCAAACGGCACGATCGCCATGATCGCAGCCCAGATCGTCGCCAGAGGCGGCTGGCCTGTGCGATGCAGGTGATTGGCCACGGCTCCGAGCGCAATAAACACGACCGAGAGCGCCATGCTGGTCAGCATCGCCGTTTGGCCGGAGACAGCCAGGGTTGCGATATGGCCGGGGATCGCCGGATCGATGAAGGTGAGCAGACCGCTCAGCGCCGTCATGCTCCAGACGCCGACAACAGCGGCAAAGGCTGCGAGCAAGGCCGGATAGACCGCATAGGCGCGCAAGGCGCCAAGAGCCGCGAGCGCCGCAACGATCAGGCCGAACTCGGTGACCGGATAGCCGGATGCCGTGGCCAGAGGGCTGATCATGGCAAGCGCCGTCAGCAGCGCCGACACGCTCGCCGTCACCGTGATCGCGGCAAAGGGCGGCGCCATGACGCGCTGCCAGGGCGTTCGCGGTGCGGCAACCGGCTGGCCGTCCGCCGTTTCCTGCGGGACAGCCGCGATATCGTCAACAGACCGGCCCGGCCAGACAAGCGCTACGCCAGCAATCATCACCAGCATGACAAGGGTTACGGGCAGCGTTTCAAACGGCGTCGACGAGGCGATATAGGCAAGTGCCCAGAGGCAAAGCCCGATATTGGCAATCGACGGCACGACGGTCCAGCGGCGGATGCGCGCCGCAAGCAGCGTGGCGATCCAGGCAATGCCGAGAAAGCCGAACAGGCTCCAGGGGCTGGGGCTTTGCGACGATACCAAGGCCGGGGTAAGCAGCGATGCCAGAAGACCGAGCCCGGCCAGGGCCTGCCCGTGCAGCAGCGACAGACCGACTGTGCCCAGAGAAACCAGCGCCAGCAGCGCAAAGGCCGTTACCGGCCCGATGAAACCGTAGACGCCATGGGCGGCATAGCAGACGCCGAATAGCGTCACGGCACCCGCCGCCGTCAGGATACCGGGGATCATTGCATTCTGGAACGCATCGGCGACCAGCGGCATGGCGCGGCGGCGAACGAATTCGCCAATGCCGATCAGAACGAGACCGAAGACAGCCGCCATGAACAGCCGCACCGCCGGACTGAGCAATCCGGCATCGATCGAATACTTGACCATGAAGATGCCGCCGAATGCCAGAGCGACACCGCCGACCCAGACGGCCCAGCGCGCGCCGAGGCGGCTTTCGAGGCTTTCCTTCGGCCGTGGGGCAACGGCATCGATCGCCGTGACTGAGGCAGCCCGCGCCGCCACCGGTTCGCCGCGTGAGGCCTTTTCGACCGCATCCTGGCTGGGCGGCGGCGGTCCGCCGAAGATCGCATCGCCCTTTTTGATATCGGCGCGATGCCTTGGCTCGGCTTCGACCGTCTTCACCGTTTGAGGCGTGTTTTCCACGGCCGCGATCGGATCGGCGGCTTCCTCTGCGATAACCGCCGCAGGAGAACCAGAACGCAGAGCTTCGATCCGCTTCAGCTCCTCCTTCAATGCCGCCACTTCGATTTCAAGCCGCTCGGCAGTCTTGCGTCCGTTGAGAAATGCTGCCAGCGCAATGGCAAAAGCAACGAAAGCAATGACTTCAATCATATTCTCTCCCCGGCGCCGGCAGCGGCGCAATCGCGCAGACCATACAGCTTTTCGTCCGCAGGCAAAATCGAAGACCTTGCTGCACCGCAATCTCCTCACCGGATTGTCGCGAACCTGTCATGGCGCAGCGGTTATGGATGGGCCGACGCGCCTGCCGCGCTACACCCGGACAAAGAGGAAAACGGACCATGGATCATCTTGCCGACACCCAAGCCGAAACCGAATTCAAGACGCTGACCGACCGCCGTGAGGAGCTTGAAGACATCGGCCAGAACTGTTCCACCAACCCGACCATGGGCGATATCATCAATCGCCGCTTTTCCCGCCGGTCGTTCATCGCAGGTTCGCTTGCCGTCGCGGCCATTTCCACCACCGTCAGCCCGCTGGCGATCCTGACGGCGGACGATGCCCGCGCCGAAGACATGTCGAGCTTCGACTTCAAGGAAATCGAAGTTGGTATCGATGAGACCCACCATGTCGCCGAAGGCTATGATGCCGATGTCCTGCTGCGCTGGGGCGACAAGCTGTTTGCCGACAGCCCGGATTTCGATCCGCTGAACCAGACGGCAGCGGCCCAGGAAAAGCTGTTCGGCTACAACAACGACTATGTTGGTTTCATCCCGCTCGAAGGCAATCCGGATCACGGCCTGCTGGTCGTCAACCACGAATATACCAATGCCGAAATCATGTTTCCAAAGTTCGCCACCGTCGTGACGGAAAAGGTGATGAAGGACGGCCAGCCGGTCATCAAGGATGGCAAGCAGGTCGAGGAGGAAAAGGTCAAGCTCGGCGAATACACCAAGGACCTCGTCGATATCGAGATGGCGGCCCATGGCGGCACGATCATCGAAATCCGCAAGGTCGACGGCAAGTGGCAACCGGTGCTCGACGGCAAGTACAATCGCCGCCTGACCGCCAAGACCGAGATGCAGCTTTCCGGCCCGGTTGCCGGCCATGAGCGGGTGAAGACACCGTCCGATCCGACCGGCAGACAGGTTTTCGGCACCATCAACAACTGCGCCGGCGGCGTCACCGCCTGGGGCACCTATGTGATGGCCGAGGAGAACATCAACGGCTATTTCGGCGGCGAGATGGCCAAGGACCATCCGGAATTCGCGCAGATGAAACGTCTCGGCATTCCGGGCGGACAATATGAATGGTCGAAATTCTACGACCGCTTCGACGTCTCCAAGGAGCCGACCGAATCCAACCGCTTCGGCTGGATCGTCGAAGTCGACGTCATGGACCCCACCTCCGTGCCGAAGAAGCGCACCGCGCTTGGCCGCTTCAAGCATGAGGGCGCCGAATCGGTGGTCAACAAGGACGGCCGCGTCGTGTTCTACTGCGGCGACGACGAGCGCTTCGACTATGTCTACAAGTTCGTGACCAAAGGCACGTTCAACCCGAACGATCGCGCTGCCAACATGGATCTGCTCGACGAGGGCACGCTCTATGTGGCGAAATTCGATGCCGACGGCACGGTCGAATGGATGCCGCTTATCCACGGCGAAGGCCCGCTGACGGTTGCCAACGGTTTTGCAAGCCAGGCCGACCTTTTGATCAACACCCGCTTTGCCTCGGATGCGCTGGGCGCCACCAAGATGGACCGCCCGGAAGACATCCAGCCAAATGCCAAGACCGGCAAGGTCTATGTGATGCTGACCAACAACACCAAGCGCAAGGCGGATCAGATCGATGCCGCCAATCCGCGCGCCGAGAATGCCTTTGGCCATATCGTCGAAATCACCGAAACGGACGGCGATTTCGCATCGACCCAATCGACATGGGACGTCCTGCTGAAATGCGGCGATCCGTCGGTGGCCGATGTCGGGGCGTCCTTCTCGACCGCCACCACGAAGAACGGCTGGTTCGGCATGCCGGACAATTGCGCCATCGATACCGACGGCCGCCTCTGGGTGGCGACCGACGGCAACAACGAGAAGGATACCGGACGCACCGACGGGATCTGGGCCATCGACACCGAAGGCGAGGCACGCGGCACGTCGAAGCTGTTCTTCCGGGTGCCGGTCGGCGCCGAAATGTGCGGCCCAAGCTTCAACCCGACCTCCGACACGTTCTTCGTCGCCGTCCAGCATCCGGGCGACGCAGGTCTTGCAACTTTCGAGAACCCGGCGACGCGCTGGCCGGACTTCAAGGCCGACATGCCGGTCCGTCCGGCCGTTCTCGCCATCACCAAACAGAGCGGCGGCAAGATCGGCTGACGCCATATCACGAAACTGAGACATGGCGCTGCATTTGCGGCGCCATTTTTCGTTTCAAGAACCTCAAAAAGGTGCTATTTTTGTTGCCAAATAAAATACGAAAAGGAAGACGCATGGCGAGCAGAATTTTGGCGGAGACCAGCGCCAGCATCTCCGAACTGAAGCGCAATCCGATGGGGACCGTGGCTGCGGGGGAAGGATTCCCGGTTGCCATTCTCAACCACAACGAGCCGGCATTTTATTGCGTCCCTGCTGTGGCGTTCGAAGCCATGCTCGATCGTCTTGAAGATCTGGAACTGAACGCATTGGCCGACGCGCGCGCCGGTGAAGCCGTCGTACCCGTTGATATCGATGAGCTATAAACTGGCGTTTCTGGCACCGGCGCTGAAAGAATGGCATCAGCTGGACAGCCGCACGCGCGAACAGTTCAAGAAGAAACTTGCGGAGCGCCTTGAGACGCCGCGCGTTCCCGCGGCAAAATTGTCGGGCTCCAGGGACCGCTACAAGATCAAATTGCGTGCCGTGGGCTACCGTCTGGTCTACGAGGTCAGAGACCTTGAGGTCGTCGTTCTGGTCATTGCGGTTGGCCGGCGTGATCGAAACCACGTCTATGTGAAAACTGACAAGTGATAGGCTTCACCGCATCAAATTCTCGATCGGAAAGATCGCGCAGGTTTCCGTGCCGTGCGCCAGCAGCTTGCCATTCCCATCCTTCAGAAAGGCTTCCGAGGTTGCCAGCGTCCGACCGCGATGGACGATCCTGCCTTCGCAGGACACCTCGCCCATGCCGGGCAAAAGCGGGCGCACCAGATTGACCTTGAACTCGACGGTCGTATAGGCCTCGCCCGGCTTCAGCGTGGTCATGACGGCGCAGCCGAGTGCGGAATCCATGATCGTTGCCGCCCAGCCGCCATGCACCGTGCCGAGCGGATTGAGATGTTCGGCCGATGGCAGGCCCTTGAACATCACCCTGCCCTCCTCGACTTCGCTCAATCCGAACTTGAGTGTCGCCGCCATCGGCGGTGCGGGATGAATGCCGGCCAGAAGATCCAGCATCGCCTTCAGACCGCCATCGCGCGCAACGGCTTCCAGCGGCACCGTACCGATGCCGGAGACGGTCATTCCAGGGTAGAGCTCGACGGTCATTCTTTCAGGGTTCCTTATGGATGGGCGACCGTGTCCTGCCGCTTCAGCGCCTTGAGCGCCGCCTGGACGAAACCGTCGCGGGCAGCAGACAGGCCGATACCGCGCGGCTCGTAGACATGGCGGTGGAGGAAAAAGGCCGTCATGCGGAAGGCCGCGGCCAGGCTGTCATAGTCGGCGGCACCGCGACCGGCGAGAAACCCCGGCAGCGCCAGCATCTTGCCGGCATAGGGCGCACCCGCCGCGCGGCTGACGGCACGGCCGGATTTCGGCGAAACGTAGACCAGATCGTCGCGTGTGCCGGTCGCGGCGCATTCCGCCAGATCGAGGCCAAAACCGAGATCATTGAGAACCGCGATCTCGAAACGCACGAACAGTTCGCCAGCATCGCTCGGATCGTGCATGTTTTCGAGGATGACGTCGAGCGCTTCATAGAGATGCGGATGCGGATCGCGTTCGGGCAGAAGCCGCAGCAGCGCCCCCATGGCCTGAACGCCATAGACCGAGGTTGCCGCCTCCATCAGCCGCGCCGCCCGTAGCCGGACCGGCTCGATGCGGAATTCCCCCAGATGTTCGTCCAGCCGTGCCCGCCAGGTGACCTCCACCTCGTTTCCCGGCTGCAACACCGGCTGCATCGTCCGCGAGCGGCCACCCCGCACCATCCCGAGATGGCGTCCATGCGCAAGCGTCATGACCTCGGCGACGACAGAGGTTTCGCCGTGCCGCTTGACGCCGATGATGATGGCCTGATCGCTCCATTGCATGACAGCAGTTTTACCTGCGACGAAGGGTGAAAACAATCATCGCTTCGAGACAGGCGCTGATTTGCGCCGTTGCACCGCCTTGCGTGTACGGGATTGCCACGTTCTACGCGCATTCTCGCGCTAGAATCGGCCTTCAACATCACTCACCGGTCCGAAACGCTTTCTTATCCCATGCGGTTGGAAACTGAGGGCGGGCCGGCAGGCGATCGATGAGCAGTTTTCCAGCGATGTATTTTGCCGGTTTTACGGCGCAGCAACTTTAAAGGAGCGATCACAATGATGCGGTTTTTCCATCACCAGACCCGTTTTCTTTCCTGTGCGGCTCTTGTCATCGCCGCCGCCGTCAGCCTCCCGCCGGATGTCACGCACGCCACCGGACGGACGGCTTTGGACGCAGACACGTCCGCCTCGTCGTCGGCCGTCACCCCGCTTCCCGGCGATTTTCTGTACAGGGACGGCGAATACGGCAACCAGTCCGCCCGCAAGGATTATTCCATCGGCGCCCGGCGCAGTGCCAACAACGATCTGGTCCTGCGCTTCGAGGTGCGTCCCGGCGAGCGTGCCAGTTTCGACGGCGACAACAGGGACCGCTCGGAAATCACCAGCAGCATCAACTTCCCGAAGGACGAGATCGTCTGGAATGCCTACCGCGTGAAGATCGCCGACGGGTTTTCGATACCCGACGGCGAACATTCCTGGTTCATCGTTGGCCAGTGGCACGGCAGCAAGGACGACAAGCGCTCGCCCTATATCGCCGCTCAGGTCGAAGGCAAGGATCTGGTTTTCCTCCGGCGCTATATCAAGGACGGCAAGCCGGCGAGCAGCGAAATGTACCGGATGCACGATGTCCCGCGCGGCGAATGGCTGAACATCGTCATGGAACACAAGGTTTCGGCGACGGACGGGCTGTTGAACATCTGGCTCAACGGCCGCCAGGTGGTCCAATTCGACGGCCCGCTCGGCTATTGGGATCATGCCGAGGCTGGATACTGGAAATTCGGCATCTACCGCAGCCGTGATGACGCTGACGCGGTGGTCGAATACCGCGATGTCGTCACCACGACGGACAACCTCTCCAAGCGCGCAAGCCTGATCAACTGAGCGGTGCGATCGAGGCAGGGCTGGCGGCCCGGCCTCGATCGCCAGCCCTTTTCTCCCTCGCGCAGTCTCAGGAATTGGTTTCGCGCATGAAATCGAGGAACACGTCGCGCGACGGCCGGCTGAGTGGCCCTGTCCGGCAAAGTGCGGCCTTGTTGCGCTGGCCGCACAACTGGTTGAACGCCCGGATCGTGGCTCCGGTCAACGCACCATTCACCTTGCCCCGGTAGATGCCGGCACCGCTGAGTTCGCTCTGCAGGATGTAGACATAGGCATTGCCGTTGGCGCCGACGAGACGGCCGACCAGATCGGCCTTTGCGCCTGGCTGCAGGTCCGCGATCTTCTCTGCGAAGGCTGCATATTCCCGGATCGAATCGGCAGCGGCCCCCTCGATGAACAGTTCCTCGTTTTTTCGCTGCTCTTCCGGCATCTGGCTGGCCGCTCGCGCAAGCGTTGACCGGGCCAGAGAGATATTCCTGACGATATCCTTGCCCCGGCCCTGGGCGTAGAGTTGAACGAGCGTCGATGCCGCAGTGGCATCGCCCTTGGCGCTTGCCGTCTTGAGGATTTCGATCGCCCGGGCCGGGTTTTTCGGCACACCCTTTCCGTCGAGCACCGCATAGGCGAGAACAGAGGAAATACCGGGAGCGCCCTCCCGCTGCCCTTCCGCAATCAGCGCGTGCCCCTGTTTTTGCTGGGCTGCCGTTCCGGCCAGCAGCACGCTCGCGGCACTCGCCAAGCCATTCTTCCGGCCGGCCCGATAGGCTTCCTGATACAGATCGGCCGCTTTGGAGACGTTTTTGGCACCGGCGGTGCCGTCACGATAGACCTTCGCAAGGCCGACCATCGCACCGGTATCGCCCGCCTGCACCGCCTGTTCATAGTAACCGATCGCCTTGGCGGGATCGAGACCGACATCGGCGCCCTTCAGATAGAGCGTGGCCAGCGACGAGGCGGCCCATGTCCCTCCTCCGGCAAGGACCTCCTCGTAGAGAGCGGTCGCCTTGGGAATGTCGCGCGCAACGAGGACACCGCCCGCATAGAGATCCGCCATGCCCAGCTTGGCGCCGGGATCGCCGGCCTGAATGCCCTGCTGGTAAAACCCGACCGCCCTGCCCGGATCGAGGCCGACGGTCCGGCCCCGGCTGTAAAGCTCGCCCAGCTTGGCGGCCGCCGCCATCCGGCCGTTCTCAAGCGCCCTGGTGTAGAGGTCGACCGCCTTTTGAATATCCGCGGGAACCAGCTTCCCATCCCGATAGACATTGCCAAGGGCGATCATCGCACCGGTATCGCCGGCCTGCACGGCCTGCTGGTAATAGCCAACGGCCCTGGCGGGATCGAGGCCAAGCTCATCGCCCTTGAGATAGAGTGCTGCCAGTGACGAGGCCGCCCATGTGCCGCCATGGGCAATGACGTCTTCATAGAGGGCGACGGCCTTGGGAACATCGCGCGGGACCGCGACGCCCTCGGCATAAAGATTGGCCAGACCTGCCTTTGCCCCGGCATCGCCCGCCTGAATGCCCTGCTCGTAAAAGCCGGCTGCCTTGTTCGGATCGAGGCCCGCCGCCTCGCCCTGACTGTAGAGAGCGCCAAGCTTGGCGGCCGCCGCTATCTTTCCGTTCTCCAGCGCTTTCGCATAGAGATCGGCGGCCTTGGGCATATCCTGCGCAACGATCTTTCCGTCGCGATAGAGATCGGCAAGGGCGATCATTGCCCCGGCATCGCCGGACTGGACGGCCTGTTCGTAATAGCCAATCGCCTTGGAGGGATCGAGACCAAGCTCATCGCCCTTCAGATAAAGCGCCGCCAGCGACGAGGCTGCCCAGGTGCCGCCGCCGGACAAAACCTCCTTGTAAAGAGAGACCGCCCTGGCAATATCGCGCGGCACAAGAACGCCCTCGGCATAGACGCTCGCCATCCCCGCCTTTGCCCCTGCATCGCCGGCCGCTATCCCCTGCTCGTAAAAGCCGAGGGCCTTGGCAGGATCGAGACCGACGGCCTGCCCCTGACGGTAGAGGTCGCCGAGCTTGGCGGCAGCCGCCAACCTGCCCGCCTCAAGCGCCTTCGCATAGAGATCGACAGCCCTGGGAATATCCTTCGCAACCACCTTGCCGTCACGATAGATGTTGCCAAGGCTGATCATCGCGCCGGCATCACCGGCCCGAACCGCCTGTTCGTAATAGCCAACCGCCTTGGCAGGATCGAGACCGACCTCATCCCCTTTGAGATAGAGCCCGGCCAGCGATGAGGCTGCCCATGTGCCGCCCGCGGAAATGATTTCCTCATAGAGAGCAACCGCTTTCGGAACATCGCGTCCGACCAGAACACCGTCTGCATAAAGGCTTGCCATCCCGGCTTTTGCCCCGGCATCGCCAGCCGCTATACCCTGCTCGTAAAAGCCGATAGCCTTGGCGGGATCGAGGCCGAGCGTCTGGCCCTGACGATAGAGATCGCCGAGCTTGCCTGCTGCCGCGACCCCGCCCTGCGCGAAGGCTTCGGTATAGAAATCGACCGCTTTGGCGATATCCTGCGGAACAACCTTGCCGTCTCGGTAGAGATCGCCTGCCGCTTGCAGTGCCGTCGCATCCCCTTGCTGCGCCATGGCTTCGATGCCTGCAACAGCGGATGAGAGATCATCCCCCGGCTTTGCCGCCTTTATCGTCGCCAGCAGCGCCTTTAGCGCCTGCTGCTGCGGCGTCTCCGGCGCTTTCTGGTCCGTGCTGCCAGCGGCCTGCTGTGAAAAGGAAGGAGAGGCGTTCAATACAGCCAAACCCAGTGCGCAATAAAAAAAAGCGGACTTATGACCCAGTTTCATGATAAAATCCCACTGGTTTATTGAGATAAAATATAATTTTGACGTGAAATTACCTTATTGATGCAGAAATCGGCATCGAACGAACATATGTCCAGCAACCATGCTGCGAAAATCGATCTGTATTATTTTTTTATCCGGCCTGCTTTAAACAACACACCGTCGCAGCGCGCGGAGCACCACACATATCAAGCAATGACAACCGTACATCTATCTTTTCAGAATATGCATAACCTTCAGGCTGTCTCCAGCCCGCGTCTCAAAGAAACGCGCCTTAACTATTCCATCTCGCAACTGCGAAAGCCTCTATGAAATTCAATTGAAGTATGTGAAAACATTCGTACCAAAACAAGCCAAAAGCGACGACGACCTTGATCTAAGAGGTCAATTTTAAGTCGTTCCGGCCTGTTAGAATATGCATATTATATACGTATAAATGAGCAGGCTCTGTCCTTCAAGGCTGGTATTTTCAGCGACAGAGATCAAGCATACCATTGTTTTATAATCGCATTTCGTTTTTTTTCGACGAGATCGCGCCTGACTATTTTGATTACGAATTGTTAGACCTAAAGGACATATTGCATGAAAATCGCGATTTTCGGCTTGGGTTACGTCGGATTCACCGCAATGTGCTGCATCGCAAAAGAAGGCCATCACGTTGTTGGCTTCGATGTCAGCGAAAAAAAAGTAAACCAGATCAATCAAGGGACTGCGCCGATCACCGAGCCGGGGGTCGAAGCCCTCTTGCGGGAAGGTCTTGAGGCCGGACGGATCTCCGCCCATACCGAGATCAGGCAGCATCTTCAGGACTGCGACATGGCGATCGTCTGCGTCGGCACGCCGAGCGCGCCCGACGGCTCGCACAACATGACCTATATCGCCGAAGTCACACGCCAGATCGCCGCCGCCGTCGGCAGGAACAGACCGTCGCCGCTGACCGTCGTCTATCGCTCGACCATCCGGCCGGGAACGGTCGAGGGGCTGATCGCCCCCATCCTTGCCGCCGAACTGGGCGATGCGTTCGAGCAGAGCGTCGAGCTCGTCTACAACCCGGAATTCCTGCGGGAATCCTCGGCGATCCAGGATTACTTCGATCCGCCCAAGATCGTCATCGGAACGGTCGACGGCAAGCCGAACGCGCGAATGGACCGGCTCAACCAGAATATCGCGGCCCCGACCTTCTATGTGCATCTGGGCGAGGCCGAGATCACCAAGTTCGTCGACAACACCTGGCATGCGGTCAAGGTCGCCTATGCCAATGAGATCGGCCGTGTCTGCCTGCAGCTCGGCCTGAGCGCCACCAAGGTGCACGAGATCTTCGTCTCCGATACCAAGCTGAATATCTCGCCCTATTATACCCGCCCCGGTGGGGCCTTCGGCGGCTCCTGCCTGCCCAAGGATGTGCGCGCGATGCAATATATCGCCGCCGATTGCGGCGCCCATACCCATCTGGTCGATGCGCTGCTGCGCTCAAACGAGGCGCATAAATACCGGCTTTTCCAGCATGTGACGCGCAATCTGGCGCCCGGCGCCACGGTCCTGCTCGTCGGGCTTGCCTTCAAGGCGGACACCGACGACCTGCGCGAAAGTCCCAATATCGACCTGGCGCGCGGATTGCTGCGCGAGGGCTACAAACTGTCGATCTTCGATCCGGCAATCGACGCGACCAAGCTTGTCGGCGCCAATCTGGGCTATGCCTATACCCAGATCCCGACGCTGTCGCACCTGCTGGTCTCGAAGGAGACGGCGGAGGCCAGGGCCTATGACCGCGTCATCACCACCAACCTTACCTACAGGAAAATCAACCTTGAGAAGAATGGCGATGTCGTCAATCTGAATGCGTTGTCGTGAGGGCCGCCGCGATGGACACGACAGTTCAAACCGCCGACGCCAGCGCAACCACATGGAGCACGGCCATTTCCGGCGCGCTTTCAGGCCGCAAGATTCTGATCATCGTCGAAAACCTGCCGGTGCCCTTCGACCGCCGCGTCTGGCAGGAGGCGAGAACCCTGCGCGCCGCCGGCGCCGAAGTCGCCATCATCTGCCCGACCGGCAAGGGCTACACCGCGCGCTACGAGCATCTGGACGGCATCCACATCTACCGTCATCCGCTGCCGCTCGATGCCGGGGGTGCGCTCGGCTACCTGCTGGAATATGGCGCGGCACTGACCTGGGAAACGCTGCTTGCCTGGAAAATCCTGTTTCGCCACGGCTTTGACACGCTGCACGGCTGCAATCCGCCGGACCTGATCTTCCTGATCGCCTGGCAGTTCAAGCTGATCGGCAAGCGCTACATCTTCGATCACCACGATATCAATCCGGAGCTTTACGAAGCCAAGTTCAACAAACGCGGTTTCTTCTGGCGGCTGATGTGCCTTTTCGAATGGCTCACCTTCAAGACGGCGAACACGGTGATCTCCACCAACGAGAGTTACAAGAAAATCGCGATCGAGCGCGGCGGCAAGAAGGCAAAAGACATCTTCGTCGTCCGTAGCGGCCCGGACCTGACGCGCGTGAAGGCGGTGCCGCCGAATCCCGCCTTGAAGAACGGCCGTGCGTTTCTGGTCGGCTATGTCGGCGTCATGGGCGATCAGGAAGGCATCGACCTGCTGCTCGAGGCGGCCCGCAATCTGGTCTACGATCTCGGCCGGCAGGACATCCAGTTCGTGCTGGTCGGCGGCGGCCCGAGCCTTGCGGCGTTGCAGGCGATGTCGGACAGCATGGGACTTGCGGACCACGTCACCTTCACCGGCCGCGCACCGGACCAGACGCTGTTCGAAGTCCTGTCGACGGCGGATGTCTGCGTCAACCCAGACCGCGTC
The DNA here is from genome assembly GCF_001687365.1 of Pararhizobium polonicum. GTDB lineage: Bacteria > Pseudomonadota > Alphaproteobacteria > Rhizobiales > Rhizobiaceae > Pararhizobium > Pararhizobium polonicum. The sequence goes on along the minus strand of NZ_LGLV01000005.1, from coordinate 216,384 downwards.
AATCCGATGAACGACAAATCGACGATGAACAAGATCCTCGAATACATGGCCGTCGGCAAGCCGATCGTCCAGTTCGACGTCACCGAGGGCCGCTTCAGCGCCCAGGAAGCCTCGCTCTACGCCAAGGCGAACGATCCCGTCGATTTTGCCGGCAAGATCGCCGAGCTGCTGGCCGATCCCGATCGCTGCGCCCGGATGGGCGCTTTCGGACGCAACCGCGTCGAGACGCAGATGGCCTGGAGCTACGAGGTGCCCAAGCTGATCGATGCCTACAGGAATGCATGCCCCTAGGCCCGCTACGACGCTGTTTCGCGGGGCCGCCGGTATGTTTGAAGCGATGTTGCACAGGTTGATGGATGGCGATCAAGGACGTAATCGCAGGTTTGAAACCCCACCGCGCCGACATGCGATTGCCGGGCGCCGGTGGAGCCCTGCCCTGCATATGTGCAAGGCTTCCACGATGAAGGTCGCTGTCGTCACCTATTTTCACGACAATCTCACCGGTTTCATGGATTTTTCCTACCGGGTGGCTGCGCTGGGCACGATTGCAGACGTCGATCTCTATTGCCGGTATTCGGTGCGGCAACGGCAGGAGTTTGCCACCTCCCGCTTCGACGAGATCGTCGTTCTACCCAGATTCAAAGGGCTTCTGTCGCAGCTTGACTATTTCATGCGCGTCACACGTCTTATCCGGAAAAAGGCCTATGATCTCGTCGTGATGCTGGGAAGCCAGGGCAGCGCCTTCGTTCCGGCCTTGCCGAGGACAGCGCGTATTGCACTCTACTGGAACGAACATCCGTCCCATTTCTTCGGACCGAGCCGCCTGCGGCCGATGCGGCCGATCCGCAAGATTCTCCGTGGCCTGTGTTATGCGGGGGCTAAGAAAGCCGATCTCGTCATGCCGATCGGCGAAGCGCATCGCCAGGACCTGCTCGCACACGGCGTTGAGGCGCAGAAAACGCAGCTCATCCAGATGGGCGTCTCGGATGCCTTCCGGCCAATCACCACAGGCGGCGAACCCGCCGTCAACGGCAGGGTTCGCTTCGTCTATGCCGGTTCCGTCGAGCCGGATCGCGGCCGTGACATCATGCTCGATGCATTCTGCAGCGCGCAGGACAAGGGGCTTCCGGTTCACCTGACCATCGTCGGCGCCGTCGAAGCACAGCGGCAATACTGCCAGGATTTCATCAGGCAGCGCGGCGCCGAAAACACCATTACCGTGCTTGGCCGGGTTTCCGGCGCCGAGGTGATCGGCCATCTCCGCGACAAGGATTTCGGCATCTGCATCTGGGCGGACAAGGAATATTACCGGTTCAATCCACCGACGAAACTGTTCGAATATCAGGTCGCGGGGCTTCCGGTCCTCGCCAACACGATCGCGACCCACACGCATTTCATCGACAACGGCGAAAACGGCGTCATCTTCGAATACGATTCGCAATCGCTTTTGCAGGCATTGGCCCAAATTACCCGGCATCCGGAAAAAATCGCGCACCTGAAAACGCGGTCGCTTTCGAGGTCGGAACATTATCTCTGGAGGAATATCGAGCCTGAATTTCTGCGGCAGATCGAGGCGGCCACGGCCGGAGACCGGCCATGAACAGGTTCATCCTCTATCTCTCGGGCCGTATCCCGGCGCTGTTCATCACATTTTTCTTTCAGATCTTCCTTGTCCGGCATCTGGACATGCACGAATACGCGATCGTCGGCATCGTCTTTGCATTCGCCTCTCTGACGGGCACGCTGATGTCTGCGGGAACCCAGCGCATCATTCCGAAATACATCCCCGCGGTCTCGTTTTCGAACCTGTCGCTTCGTCCCATCCTGGCGATCCTGGGTGGAAAATATGCCGCGATCGCCATTGTCCTTTCCCTCTGCCTTGCCGCCGCGCAAGGGTCGGATCTGGAAATCGCGATGCTGATCGCCGGCAGCAGTGCCTGGATCATCGCCTTTTACTGCATTGCCTCCTGCCTGTACCTGGATACGGAAGCGGTATCGCAGACGCTGGACCAGCAACGCATATCGCGCATCATCGCGCTCGGTGAACCGGCGATCCGCGTTCTCATCATCCTCGGCCTCTACGTCCTGCATGCGCCGCTCGACAGCACGGTGGTGATTGCCGTGATGGCGGCAACGCAGGGCATCGCCTGCCTTGTTCTCGGCGCGAACAGCCTGCGCGTGCTGATCAGGCGGCGGGCGGCGGAACGCACTCTCCCGGCCACGGCCCCAGTCACGGCATTGTCTGATGTCTTCGCAACCGGGCTGGCCGGGTATATCGCCGGCCTTGCCTATCTCGCCACGTCGCCGGCCATGCTGCGGCTTCTGGTGGTCGGCGCATTTACGACGCAGCAGCTGGCCGCGCTGATCTTCTGCCAGTCTCTCGTCAGCAGCCTGATCCGCTATGCGCCCGGCGCCATGATCTTTCCGCTGGTGGAAGCGCGGGCCGCAAACTACCGCGCCGACAGCGGGCTGATTGATGTCCAGAGGGGGGGCACGCTGTTTTCCCTGCTGATCAAGCTGGATGCGATCCTCATTCTGCTGGTGCTGACGATCGTTGCCCCGCATGGCGAATTGATCTTGCATATCCTCGCGGGCGACCGGTTTGCCGGGCTCGGCTATTTTCTCCCCATCCTGCTGATGATGCCGACGATTGCCATCAGCGTCGCGGTGTTGCAGGTGATCGCCAGTTTCTCTGGATCCTACCGGGGCCAGAACCTGTCCGCGCTGGTCAGCGTGATCTCCATCTCGGCCATTCTGTTGTTCGCCGGCCGCCTGAGCGCGCCGGTCATCATGATGATCCCCGTGGCGGATAGCATCGTTCGCGCAGCCGTCATCTATCTGACAATCCCACGGGAAAACCGGGCCTTTCTCGATTTGAAATTTCTGGGCTGGACCAGCGCCATCAGCGCGGCACTGCTGACCTACGCTTTCGCCCGATCCCCCTCGTTGCCGGCGGACCTCGCCGTGCAAGTCGTCCTGATGGCCTTGATCGCCTATGTCCTGCTGTTCAGGAATGCGCTGGCCGAGCCGGAAAAACGGGTCCTGCACAGCCAAATCCCCGCCCGGCTTTTGGCCCGCATACCGTTTGCCTCACGGGTCCTTGCGACGGGTGGCACGCCATGAACGACACCCGGACATCCATCTTCATCGTCACCAAGGACAAATATCCCCCCTTCCGGGTCGATATCACCGAGCTCTATCTGCGGTATCTCTCCCGCGACTACCGGCTGACATTCGTGATGCGGCGGGATGAGGATTCCCGCCCGCAACCGCAACCCAATGCGAATGTCGACTATCTGCTGCCGCCAGCACATACCGGAGGCCGGATGAGCCGGTTTCTGAGCGGCTTCAGGCTGCATATCGCCGGCATAAAACGAATTCTGCGCGACCGGCCCGATATTATCCAGTGCCGCGACACCATGTTTCTGGCCCTGGTCTATAGCCTTGTTGCACTGCTGATACGGCGCCCCTTCGTTTACTGGATGTCGTTTCCGATGGAGCTCGGCAATCTCCACAGGGCCAAGATCTATTTTTCCCGGCGGGCGCCTTGGAAAGGGCTGCTGCAGCTCGGCTATGGCTGCCTGGGCTTTGTCAGCCTCTATCTGATCGTCCTGCGTCTGGCCCGCCACATTTTCGTCCAGAGCGACCAGATGAAAAAGGACGTCGCTGCACTCGGCATAGACGAAACCAAAATCACCGCCGTACCGATGGGGATCAATCTCGACCGCTTCAATCCCGATACGATCCCCGCGTCCACCGACCCTATCTACGGCAATCGTCAATCGGTCTTCTATTCCGGCACGCTCGATCCTTCCCGCACCATGGAAGTCCCGTCTGCGGGCGTCGCACGCTTCATCGCACGGCATCGGGACATGATCTTCGTGATCGCCGGCAGGGCAACGCCGGCAGAGCGCGATGTCGTTCGGCGTGCCATGCGCCAGCACGGCGTCGAAGATCACCTCGTCCTTCTCGACCATATGCCGCTGGAAGACATGCTGTCGCATGTCAAGCATGCCAGCGTCTGCCTCGCCCCCTACCCGGTTTACTCGAGGATGCTGCGCTCGGCCACGCCGACGAAGCTGGTCGAATATCTGGCCATGGGAAAAAGGACCGTCGCCAATGCGCACCCGGATCAGGTGTTTCTGCTCGATCACACCGGATTGGGCGTTGTCACGGATTTCACGGCAGAGGGTTTCGAAGCCGGATTGCAACGCGCATTCGAGGCGGGCGAGCCTTCGCCGGAGGATATTTCCAAGGCCAAACATTGGCTTGAGAACAACCGCTCCTACCGCGTCCTGTCCGGCCTCGTCACGGATGCCTACCGCGCCCATTGTACCGGAGCCCGATGAATGATGCTTGAGACCGCCCCCTCGCAAAAACCTGTGGGCACGTTGGCCTACATGTTCTTTTTCATCTCGCTTCTGTTCCTTTGCGGCGCCTACAGCCTTTACTTCAATCCGATCGAGATCACGCGGGGACCGGAGAGCACGACGGATATCCGGCGCTATCTGCTCTTGCTGATCATGCTGATCTCCGTGCTCCTTATCGCCGGGCGATCGGGATCCCTGCTCACTCTGATCATCCGGTCAAAGTACCATTTTCTCTTTGTCTGCCTCTGCTTCCTGTCTGCCCTATGGTCTGTGGACCGCTATATGACCATCACCTGGTCGATTTCGCTTTTTTGCCTTTACGTCTTTGCACTGGCCATCACGCTCCGGCTATCGGGCGACGCCATTCTCGACCTCTACCTCAAAGTCGGTGCGACCCTCATCCTGCTGTCGATTGCCACGGTCGTTCTCTTGCCGGAGATGGGTATTCATCAGCAGAGCGACGCGGTGCAGTATGTGCATGCGGGATCCTGGCGGGGTGTTTTCGATCACAGGACGAAGCTCGGACAGTTTTCCGCGCTTTATGTCGCCATTCTCTTCTTCTGCGGCGCACCGACCTTCCGCATCGCCAGCCGCATCCTGATCGGCCTTGGCGCATTGACATGCATCATCATGTCGAACTCCGGCGGAGCGCTGATCTCGTTGGTCGTCTGCCTGATCGCCGGCTTCGTGGCGCGCAGCTTCTACCAACGCGACAATCGCTTTCTCTTCACACTGACCATCCTTTTCGCAACAACCATCGTCCTGTTCTTCGGCATCAGCCTGTTTTACGCGACGCTCGACGTCCTCGGCAAATCCACCGACCTGACAGGCAGGGCCCCCCTCTGGCAGATGATCCTGAACATCCTCGGCCCCGACAACTGGCTGGGATACGGCTATGTCGCCGGCTTCTTCCAATGGGTCCGCCCCAATCTCGGCTACGAACTGGCAACACTGCCGAACAGCCAGAATGCGTATCTCGATCTGTTTGTTTATTTTGGGTATCTTGGTGTGGGATTGTTGGTTTTATTTTCGGTATGTGAGTTTTTGAGGATGTACAAAATATTAAATAAAAAGGAAAACCTAAATATATTGATCTCTACATTTACTATATATATCTTCACAATACAAATTAGCTTCGTAGAGTCATTTATACTGGAATATTTATCGTTCCTTATTACTGTATTTTTTACATTCTCCATTTCCAACTCATATAAATCTAAAAAATTTGCAAAAAAACAGATACACCTAAAAATTCATGACTCCATACGAATGGAACCCATTATGTATTCTCAAATGGATATTTAAATGCCCGCTATCAGTAAGATCATCAACTTAGGACAGTTTTTCGAGCACAAGCGTCTCCGCCTCCTATCACGAGCGGCAGAAGGCGTAATTCGCGTTTTATTCCAGGCGTCTATACCAGCCCGTGCACAGATCGCGAAGTCTGTTTTCTTCCACCACAGCGGCCTCGGCGTGGTCATCAACCGCCTATCGGTGATTGAGGATGATTGTGAGATCGGTGTCCATGTCGTTCTGGGCGGCAAGGCTCCGACTATAGGCGCTCCTCACCTTGAAAAAGGGGTGATCGTCCACGCAGGCGCGAGAATCATCGGCCCGATACGCATCGGCGCAGGAAGCGTCGTGGCCGCGAATGCCGTGGTCACTAAGGACGTGCCACCGAATAGTCTTGTTGCCGGCGTTCCGGCTGTCGTCAAGCGTTCCGATATCGACAATAAAATGTACCGGCACGATGCACCTCAGATCGCGCTGTCCAAAGCGGCAGAGCTTTAACAGTTTCTGCAATTGCAAAGAGTTTTCGACATGCCCCGTCGCCCCACCTATGTCTTGATTGCCACCCCGCTTGGCGAAGGGGGAATGGGTGGCATTGACCGTATTATGGATGAGGTACGCAAGATAGCACGGTTGATGCCCCTCGAATACGTCAGTATTTCCTTTGGTGCAACGCGCGGCCAGGGAAGTATAGCGCTCTCTCCGTTCTATCTTGCCTGGTTTCTCGTAAGGATGGCGCTGCTCAAGGCTCTGGGCAAAATCGACGTCCTGCATATCAACCTGTCCAGCCATGGAAGTACCCGGCGCAAGATCATCGTTGCACGGTGGTCAGCTATTTTGCGCATACCCTACATCGTTCATCTTCATGGATCCCGCTTCCGGCGATTCTGGAATGAGAGCACGCCGAGCGTTGCAAGCGCAATCGTAGAAATGTTCGCATCGGCTTCTCGTATTGTCGTTCTCGGAAATATCTGGAAATCCTTTGTAGCGGAGAAAGTTCCCGACACCATCAACCGGATCGTCATCATTCCCAATGCGACGCCGACGCCCCGGCTTTCTCATGTGGAAGACGAAACAGGCCGCCTGCGAATCTTGTTCCTTGGCCGCGTCGGCGCTCGAAAAGGTGTACCGCAGCTTGTCGAGGCGCTGTCTATGCTTCCGAAAAATGATAACTGGCGTGCAACCATTGCCGGCGATGGCGACGTAGAAGAAATGCGTCAGGAGATTGAGCGACGGGGCCTGAGCGATCTGGTCGCACTGCCGGGCTGGGTTGGGCCGGATGACGTGGCCAAACTACTGGCCGAGTCGGATGTTCTCGTGCTGCCGTCCTTTGACGAAAACTTGCCGATGTCGGTCATTGAGGGCATGGCCGCAGGCCTCGCGGTCATTGCAACACCGGTCGGCGCGGTCGAGGATATCATTATCGACAGAGAAACCGGTCTGCTCGTCCCCACCGGAGATTCGAAGGCAATTGCTGCTTCGATCCAGTTTCTTCTCGATCAGCCGCAGGCACGCGAAGCCCTTGGAGAAAAGGCTAGGCGCCTGCACAGGGAGCGGCTGGAAATTGGCATGTATTTTGCCGAGCTTATTGATCTTTGGACAGGAGAAAAATTTGGGCATAACAATTTTCGGCGGCCATATGGAGACCAGAATGGTCTATGATTTCAAAGATATAAAATACATACCCGGACTAGATGGAATTAGGTTCTTCGCCGTCAGCATAGTGTTGATGTCACATTTCGGTTTTGGCAAATGGATACCCGGCGGCTTTGGTGTCACCATCTTTTTCTTTCTGAGCGGTTTCCTGATCACGACACTTTTGATCCAGGAGAGCCAAAAGAAAGGCACCATCTCGATTGGCAATTTTTATATTAGGAGATTTATTCGCCTCGCTCCGGAAATGATCATTCTTCTCATTGGATCGTCCGCCATCGCCCAATCGATAGGCCTTTCGCCTTCGCTCGGAGACATCGTAGCTGCTCTCACATATACGACAAATTACTATATTATTTACCTTCAAAGCGTTGCCTCTGACGGAGTCGCCCACATGTGGTGGCCCCATTTATGGTCACTTGCCGTCGAAGAGCATTATTACCTGTCATTCCCACTTATATTCGGGCCGATTTTCAAAGGTCCGAAACTCCTCTTGTTGTTTTTTTTCGTGTCACTTTTCGGCTGTCTGGTTTGGCGGTATTTTGTCATTGTTAACGAAATTTCCGGAATCGATTGGCAACATGCGTACGGCTATCTTGCATCCGAGACACGTTTCGATTCGATCGCTTACGGTGCGTTGTTTGCTTTTGTAGCGCAGAGACCGGAGCGTCTGTCTTCTTCCGCAAGCGGCACGACGTTGGTTGCTGGACTGATCCTCTTATTAGCATGCCTAATTGTACGTGATGAATTTTTCCGCGAAACTCTCAGATACAGCCTTCAAGGCATCGGGATTTTTCTTGTTTTTTCGCATATGTATCTGTCAGCAAGTCCGAGTTGGCTCACCCGGATTTCAGAGTTCACGCCGCTTCGCATTGGCGGCGTTTTATCCTACGGTGCCTATCTTTGGCATCTGGAGTTTTTGCGCCTTACCCATCATTTTTTCAACATTACGCCCGTAGCCCTGCCTATACATCAGAGACTTCCATTTGCAGTAGCAGGATTTGCCTGCACGTTTGCTGTGGCCTGGCTATCCTATCGCTACATCGCCAAACCCGTAATGAGGTTTAGGGCTAATTTCGGATCCCATACCGTCGTAGGAATATCCAACACGCAGCCAGAGCCCGTTGGCCAGACTGCCGTGCCTCGGGAAACATTCTGACATATTGAATTCATAATTTCTCTAGGAGAGACCAATGAGTGCTTTTCAAACTCACCTTTCTTTGCAGCAGTCAAAATATGCAATTCTTGTTTTCACAACATTGCTCGCCGGCATTTTTCTGAGCCACCGACCGAGTCACGCAGCAGATAATTGCGATGTCTACGAAACTCGAGTCGTTACAACCCCGGCTCCTCCGCAATGGGGGCCAACATATAAGAACTACGATGCTATGTTGGCAAAATTCCCCACGAAGGCTGACGCTATCCTTTTCGGGGATTCCCTGGCAGAAGGCTGGCCGACGGAATCATTCAGATCGATTTTCCCAGGCAAGGCGATCGGCAATCTCGGCGTCGGCGGCGATCTCATTCAAAACGCGCTCTGGCGTCTTGAACAGATGCCGGTTTCCGAGATTTCTCCTGAAACGATTGTGATGATCCTAGGCACCAACAATCTAAAGGCACGCTCCAAGCCCTGCGCAATAGAAGCCGGTCTAACGAAAGCAGTCGAAAAGCTGCACGAAATCTGGCCGCAGGCCGTCATCTACATGTTTACGATTCCTCCGCGCGGCAAAATCTTTAACGATTTTGAGGCTGACCGCCAGGCTGTCAATAGTTTCATTGAGACGATGCCGTCTCAAAACAGCTATGTGCGAACAGTTACGGGTTTCGATGATCTGATCGCTTGTGGAATGAGAGGAACAGATCAAATGCAATCCTGGTTTCCCAATTATTTTCCCGACAAATGCGCCAATTATCGCGACGACAGTTTGCATCTGACCTCGGCCGGTTACGACGTGCTGTCAGGAATATTGAAGCAAGGAAACAACTAACCCGTGCCGCCCTCCTGGTACATCAACCGCCTGCGAGCAATGAGCCCCGCCGAGGTCGCGCATCGCATTGCCGAGAAGGCCAAAAAGTCGCGCGCCAAGGGACGGATCGAGGGGTGGGAGCGGTATCGGGATTCCGGTCCCCTGCCCCGTCTTCCGGGCTTGCGCGAAAATCTCGCCGCTGCACCGAAGCGGGTGAAGCGTGAGATCATCGAGGCGAGTGCCTCCATCCTGTCGGGCCGTTTCGAGGCTCTGGGCGCCGACTGGCCGCCGAGGGCACCGGAAAGTCTGTTCCCGGCGGAGATCTGGCGGTTCGATCCCGTGACCGGCGGGTTGTGGCCGGGGGCGGACAAATATTGTTTTGACATTCCGTATCGGCACGAGCGGGTGCTTGGCGATGTCAAATATGTCTGGGAATTCAACCGGCTGCAATTCTTGCAGCCGCTCGCGGCCGATGCGGCGCTGACCGGCAATCAAGCGGCCCTTGCGGTGATCGAAGCGGCGGTTGAAAGCTGGTATGCGGCCAATCCGCCCTTCCGGGGCATCTGCTGGAATTCAGGCATCGAACTTGGGCTGCGCGCCATCAGCCTTCTCATCGTCACAAGCCTGTGCGGCACACTTCTCTCGGCAACGACGGTCGACAGGATCCGCGCGATCCTGCATGCCCACATGGTCTGGATGGCGCGGTACCCGTCGCGCTTTTCCTCCGCCAACAATCATCTGGTCGCGGAGGTCGCGGGGGAGTTGCTGATCGCGCTTGCCATGCCGGACTTGCCTCTGTCTGCCAAGCTTGAAGCCAAGGGCCGGAGGATTCTGGTCGAAGAGGCAAACAGGCAGATCCTGAACGACGGCGTCGGCGCCGAGCAGTCGCCGACCTATGGGGCGTTTACCGCTGAATTCATTCTCCTCTGCAGCTTCGTGGCGCGGGAGGCCGGGAGGCCGCTGGCATCCAGGATCGACGCGCGGCTGAGGCTGTTTTCGATCCATATCGCGTGGTTGTCCAGCGACGACGGGCGCGTGCCAGGCATTTGCGATGACGACGAAGGGCGCGTCCTGACGCTTGCGCGGCACGAGCCGGCCTATGCTGCTTCCGTCTGCGCCGCGATCGCCGGTTATCTCGGTGAACGACCGGCCGGGCCTCGTCCGCCGGAGATGGATTTGCGCGACGCGCTGTTTGGTTCGGCTTTGGCCGGCAGTCCTGCGCCCTCCGGGTTCAAAACGTTTGCCGAGGGTGGCTATACGGTGATCCGCGAAGCGAAACGCGGCCGCGATCTCGGGATCGTCTTCGATCATGCGCCGCTCGGCTATCTCTCGATTGCCGCCCATGGCCATGCCGATGCGCTGTCGGTGATCGTCACGTTCGATGGCGAGCCGCTGTTCGTCGATCCCGGCACCTATCTCTACCATTCGGGCGGAGAATGGCGGGACTGGTTTCGCGGGACACGCGCCCACAACACGCTGAATATCGGCAGTGCCGACCAGAGCATCATGTCCGGTGCCTTCAACTGGTCGCACAAGGCCGTGACGACGCTGGAAGCTGCAGCCGGCGGCGAGGCCTGGTCAGTGACTGCGGCGCATGACGGCTATCAAAAGCGTTTTGGCGTGGTCCATCGCCGCACCCTGTTTTCGACGCAGGATGGCTTTGCCATCCGTGACGAATTGACCGGGATCGGCAGCCACACGGCCGAGATCGTCTTCCAGCTTTCGCCCGAATGCGATGCCGCAATGGAAGATGGACAGGTGTTGATCGCCCGCGGCGGCAAGACCGTCGCGGTGCTGTCCTGGCAGGAGCCGGGCGATATCACCATCAAGGCGGGCGGTGGGATCGGCGAAGGCGGATGGTATTCGCCCGCCTTCGGGAAAAAGGTCGAGGCCAAACGCATCCGCTGGCGCGGCATCGTTCCGCTGGAAGGTGTCACCTGCCGCCTTTCGCTCACCAAGGCTGAGTAGCCTGGGTCCGGTGGCCGAGGCGACCGGCAACCCAATCTCCAGACGGTGGGCGTGCTATTTCCGCTTCATCGCCTCGGCCAGTGCGGCGCCAAAGGCACCTTGGGACGGCGCCTGCGGTTTTTGCTGCTGGGTGCGGGCGAGCGTCTGGCGGGCCTGATGGGCGGCCTTCGGATCGCTCTTCATCTCGCGGGTGCCTGACTCGGCGGCACCGTCCTTGCGCATGGTGAGGCCGATGCGCTTGCGGGGGACGTCCACCTCGGTGACGCGCACCTGCACGACATCGCCGGCTTTCACCACCTCATGCGGATCCTTGATGAAGCGGTCGGCCAGCTGAGAGACGTGCACGAGGCCATCCTGATGCACGCCGATATCGACGAAGGCACCGAAGGCGGCGACGTTGGTGACGGTGCCTTCGAGCAGCATGCCCGGCTTCAGGTCCTTGATGTCGTCGACACCGTCGGCAAAGGTCGCGGTCTTGAAGCTCGGGCGCGGGTCGCGGCCGGGCTTTTCGAGCTCGGCGAAAATGTCCTTCACCGTCGGCAGGCCGAAGCGCTCGTCGACGAAGGTTTTCGGGTCAAGCTGCTTCAGCGCGGCGCTGTCGCCCATGATGGCGCGCAGATCACGGCCGCAGGCGGCGACGATCTTCTTGGCGATGCCATAGGCTTCGGGATGCACGGAGGAGGCATCGAGCGGCTCCTTGCCGTCGCGGATGCGCAGGAAGCCGGCGCATTGCTCGAAGGTGCGGGCGCCAAGGCGCGGCACCTTCATCAGGTCCTTGCGGCTGGTAAAGGCGCCGGTCGCATCGCGGTGGGCGACGATCGCCTCGGCCGAGGATTTGCCGAGGCCGGAAACGCGGGCCAGCAGTGGCGCCGAGGCCGTGTTCAGATCGACACCAACAGCATTCACCGCATCTTCGACGACAGCTTCCAGCGAGCGATTGAGACGGCCCTGATCGACATCGTGTTGGTACTGGCCGACACCGATCGATTTCGGCTCGATCTTCACCAGCTCGGCAAGCGGGTCCTGCAGACGGCGGGCAATGGAGACGGCGCCGCGCAGCGAGACGTCGAGACCGGGGAATTCATCGGCGGCGGCCTGCGAGGCGGAATAGACCGAGGCGCCGGCTTCCGAGACGATGACCTTGGTCGGCTTGGGGCCAGCCGGCAGCTGCGTCAGCATGTCAGCGACGAGACGCTCGGTCTCGCGGCTGCCGGTGCCATTGCCGATAGCGATCAGTTCGATCTTGTGCTTGCGGATCAGGCTTGCGAGCTCGGCCTGCGTGCCGCGAATATCGTTCTTCGGCGGGAACGGATAGACGGTCGTGGTCTCGAGCAGCTTGCCGGTGCCATCGACGATGGCCACCTTGACGCCGGTGCGGATGCCCGGATCAAGCCCCATCGTCGCACGCGATCCGGCCGGAGCTGCGAGCAGCAGGTCCTTGAGATTGCGGGCAAACACATGGATCGCCTCTTCTTCGGCCCGTTCGCGCAGCTCGCGCATCAGGTCGAGCGACAGCGACATGGACAGCTTGACGCGCCAGGTCCAGCCGATCATCTCCATCAGCCATTTGTCGCCCGGCAGCGTGCCGCCGACCCTGTAGACGGCGGCGATGGTGCGTTCCACCGGCTTGACCGGCGATGTGTCGTCGAGATCGACGACGATATCGACGGAGAGGAATTCCTCGTTCCAGCCGCGCAGCATGGCAAGCGCCCGGTGGCCGGCAACGGTTGCCCATTTTTCCGAATGATCGAAATAATCCGAAAACTTGGCACCGGCCTCCTGCTTGCCCTCGACAACCTTGGAGCGGATCAGTGCGGCCTGGCGCATATGGGCGCGCAACCGGCCCAAGAGATCGGCATTTTCGCTGATGCCTTCGGCGATGATGTCGCGGGCGCCGTCGAGCGCCGTTTTCACATCCGGCACATCGGCGGTGATATAGGCGGTGGCGCGGTCTGCCGGCGCGATGATCCGGTCGGCAAGAATGGCTTCGGCCAGCGGTCCGAGCCCCCGCTCGCGGGCGATTTCAGCCTTGGTGCGGCGCTTCGGCTTGTAGGGCAGATAGATGTCTTCCAGTTCCGCCTTGGTGGTGACAGCAGCGATCTTGGTTTCCAGCTCGGCCGTCAGCTTGTCCTGGCTGCGGATCGAATCGAGGATGGAGATCCTGCGGGCCTCAAGTTCGCGCAGGTAGACCAGCCGTTCGGCCAGATTGCGCAGCTGCGTGTCGTCCAGCCCACCCGTCACTTCCTTGCGGTAGCGCGCGATGAAGGGAACGGTCGCGCCCTCGTCCAGAAGCTCGATGGCTGCGATCGCCTGAGCGGGCGTGGCCTTGATTTCCTGGGCGATGAGGACGGCGATGGACTTTGATGGCAGGGACATGGCATTCCGTGGTTTGCTGTGATTTGGCAGGGACCATAGATGTACATGCCTTCAAGGCCAAGTGAAGGCGCCCGCCAGCCACCGGGCGTCCACAGATGGATGCCGGGTGGCTGGCGAGATGCTCAGAATTCCACCGGCTCCAACGGTGGGCGGATCTTTTCGAATTGCCGCAGGCGCTCCTCCCGCTCGCCGATATAGTTGCGCGTATAGGGTACCGCTTCCAGCTCATGCGACAGCTGGATCTGGAAGATCGACAGCTTGTCATAGAGGAAGGCCGTTTCCGACGATGCCAGGTAGAATTCCCACATCCGGAAGAACCGCTCGTCATAGAGCCGGACCGCTTCCTCCTTGCGGGCGGTGAACCGTTCGCGCCAGGCCCGCAACGTATGGGCATAGTGCATCGGCAATATCTCGATATCGCGGATCACCAGCCGAGCCTTCTCGATGGCCGGGACGACTTCCGACAGCGCTGGCATGTAACCGCCGGGGAAGATATATTTCTCGATCCAGGGATTGGTCGCCCAGGGTTTTTCCGCCTGGCCGATCGAATGCAGCACCATCACGCCCTTGGGCGCCAAGAGGCCTGCCATCTTGGTGAAGAAATGACCATAGTTCGCCATGCCGACATGCTCGAACATGCCGACCGAAACGATGCGGTCGAACTGGCGATCGACCATCGTCCGGTAATCCTGCATCTCGAACCGGACGCGATCCCCAAGCCCGCGCTTTTGCGCCCGGGTGCGCGACACCTTCAGCTGTTCTTCACTCAGCGTAATGCCGGTGACATCAACGCCGGACGACTCGGCCAGATACATTCCCATGCCGCCCCAGCCGGAGCCGACCTCGAGCACCGTCTGGCCCGGCTCCAGCAGAAGCTTGGCGGCGATATGGCGTTTCTTCGCCGCCTGCGCCTCGTCCAGGCCGATCCCGGGCGGATCGAAATAGGCGCAGGAATATTGCCAGTCCTGATCGAGGAACAGGTCGAACAGCTTGCCGTCGAGATCGTAGTGGTGGGCGACATTGTGCCTGTTGCGGTTGACCGGCAGGCGGCTTTTGATCTGCTGCTCGGCCACATGCAGGAGCGCCGTCGCCGTGTTGCTGATCGTTGCCGCCTTTTCCAGGCCGTTGGCCTTCACCATCGACAACAGGTCGAAAATATTGCCGTCGTCGATGACGATGCGACCCTCGACATACATTTCCCCGAACCGGAGGCCCGGATCGCGCAGAATGGCCTTTTCAGCTTCCTCATCCAGCGTCCGCACGGTCACCGGAACGCCGGACCCGTCGCCGAGAATGGCTCTTTCTCCAGATGAGAGGATGAGTGTCAGATTGCCTTTTTGAACCAGCCGGCGGAGCATTTTCAGAAATGTCGTGTTCATTCCGGACCTCGACCACAGATGCACAGCATTCTGGTGAATGGTCACGTGCCGCCGGCCTTGGCTTTGCCGGACGTCAGGAAACGAGGAGAACCGCAGCTGGAGCGCCGTCGGCGTCGTCCGGGAAGACGGGATGTGGGCAATTCGCTAGAGCGGTTGCCATCCGGCTGCCGGGCAGATCGTCTGGGCGCCCCTATCCGGGAGCTCTATCCATCAGAACACCCGTTAAACTAGCGCCGTTTCGCCAATCCGCAATGGCTTTGCGGGGCCCTCAAAGATTTATTTACTTAGCAAATCCCGGGTATCAGAGAGTAACCACGCCCTCTCCCGCAAGACGGCGGCGGTCATGCGGACGGTCAAGGTCGAGTACAGGGCCGAGCGGAACAATTCCGGTCGGGTTGATATGAGCGATCGAATAGTAACCGCGCTTGATATGATCGATCCGCGCCGTTTCGCGAATACCCGGCCACTGGTAGATTTCGCGCAGATAGTTCGACAGGTTGGGATAATCCTCCAGCCGCCGCAGATTGCACTTGAAAGCGCCGTGATAGGCGGCATCGAAACGGATCAGCGTGACGAACAGGCGGATGTCTGCCTCCGTCAGGTGGGTTCCGGCGATATAGCGGTTCTGCGACAGATGCGTTTCGAGCGTGTCCAGCATGCCGAAAAGGCTGGTGACGGCCTCCTCGTAGGCGCCTTGCGTCCTGGCAAAGCCGGCCCGGTAAACACCGTTGTTGACCCTGTCGTAGATCGGTGCGTTCCAGCGATCGATGACCGGACGCAGGCTTTGCGGATAGAAATCCTGCGTATCGCCCGTCAGATGATTAAAGGCCGTGTTGAGGATGCGGATGATATCGGCGGATTCGTTGTTGACGATCCGGCCCTCCTTGCGGTCCCATAGTACGGGGACGGAGACCTTGCCGGTATAATGCGGATCGGATGCCGTGTAGAGTTCATGCTGATAGCGGATCTTGCCGGTGCGTGAACCGGCATCCTGCGGCTCGGCATAGGTCCAACCGTTTTCGCCCAGTTCCGGCTCGGCAATGGATACGGAGATGATATCCTGCAGGCCCTTCAGATTGCGCATCATCAACGTGCGCGAGGCCCAGGGGCAGATGAAGGCGACAAACAGCTGATAGCGGCCGGCCTCGGCGGGACATGCTGCCTGCCCGTCCGGTCCCGGTGATCCATCGGCCGTGATCCAGCTGCGGAAGCTCGTCGGTTCGCGATGAAAGGCGCCGTTCTTCATCTCGCTGGCGGCAACCTCGCCCTTTTCCCACTTCCCATCGACCAGCTGCGGCATCGTCACTGTCCTTGTCCGGGCCCGGATGTTCCGGACGCTTCATGCCGCTCTGGAATCTCACGCGCGCGCGCAGACGGCAAGCCGCCGCCTCTTCAACAGACTGTTCGATGATTGGTACCGCCAACCGGCGGAGGCAGCCCCGTCTTGACGGGATGATATTATGTCGATAATTCTCGACATATGGACAATACGACCACCGTCACCGCTCTTGCAGCCCTCGCCCAGACCACGCGCCTGGATGCCTTCCGGCTGCTCGTCACCCACGAGCCCGATGGATTGCCCGCCGGTGAAATCGCCCGGCTGCTCGGCATTCCGCACAACACCATGTCGACACATCTGGCGACGCTGCAACGGGCCGGCCTGATCACCGCCGAGCGGCAGAGCCGTTCCATCGTCTACCGCGCCAGCCTCGACAGCCTGCGCGATGTCGTGACGTTCCTTCTGAAAGACTGCTGCGCCGGCCATCCCGATCTGTGCGCGCCGTTGATCGCAGACCTCGTCCCCTGCTGCCCGCCACGGGAAAAGACCCATGTCTGACGGTGTGGAACAGCGGCGTTCTCCAGACATCCAGTTGCGACGGCGGATCGTCGCCGAGGCGCTTGGAACCGGCCTGCTGGTTGCAACGGTGGTTGGCTCCGGCATCATGGCCGATACGCTGACGAACGATGCGGCGCTGGCGCTGCTTGGCAATACGCTTGCGACCGGCGCCATACTGGTGGTGCTCATCACCCTTTTCGGACCGATCTCCGGCGCGCATCTCAATCCGGCCGTATCGCTGATTTTCGTCCTGAAGGGCGATCTGCCGTGGCGCGACTTCGGGTTCTATGTCGCGGCACAGATTGTCGGCGGCATTGCCGGAACGGTAGCGGCGCACCTGATGTTCGATCTCCCGATCATCGAGGCGTCGCTGAAGGTCCGAACCGGCGGTGCGCAATGGTTTTCCGAGTGGGTGGCAACCTTTGGCCTCGTTGCCACGATCCTCGCCGGCATCCGTTTCGAACAGAGGTCCGTCGCATGGCTGGTCGGGCTCTACATCACCGCCGCCTACTGGTTTACCGCGTCGACGTCCTTTGCCAACCCCGCCGTGGCGCTGGCGAGATCGCTGACCAATACTTTCTCCGGCATCCGGCCGCTCGACCTGCCAGGCTTCGTCATCGCCGAATTTCTGGGCGCGCTGTGTGCGTTTGCCCTGATGAGCTGGCTGCTGCGGCAGCCCTCCACCAACGTTGACCTGCGAGACCCATCATGACCGTCACCATCTACCACAATCCCGACTGCGGCACGTCCCGCAACACCCTGGCGATGATCCGCAATGCCGGGATCGAGCCAACCGTGATCGACTATCTGCAAAACCCGCCGAGCCGCGACGAACTCAAGGCGATGATCGCAGATGCGGGCCTCAGCATCCGCGAGGCGATCCGCGAGAAAGGCACGCCCTTCGACGCACTCGGCCTTGGCGATCCCGCGCTCAGTGACGGCCAGCTTCTGGACGCGATGCTGGCGCACCCCATCCTGATCAATCGGCCCTTCGTCATCACGCCGTTGGGCACACGGCTGTGCCGTCCCTCCGAGGTGGTGCTCGATATCCTGCCGCAGACGCACAAGAGCGCCTTTGCCAAGGAAGACGGCGAACAGGTGCTTGATGAAAAGGGCAACCGTCTTGTCTGATTTGCCCGCAGCCAGCCTTACCCATCTGCGGCAGCCGGACATGGACGCATTGCGTGCGCCGTTCTCCAGCCACCCGCCGCGCATTCTCATCCTCTACGGCTCGCTCCGGACCGTATCCTACAGCCGCCTGCTTGCCGAGGAAGCGGGCCGTCTGCTGACGCATTTCGGCGCGGAGGTGAAGTTTTTCAATCCGGACGGCCTGCCCCTGCCCGACGCGGTGCCGGCCAGCCATCCGAAGGTCCAGGAACTGCGCGACCTGTCCTTATGGTCGGAAGGCCAGGTCTGGGTCAGCCCGGAGCGGCACGGCGCCATGAGCGGTATCATGAAGGCGCAGATCGACTGGATCCCGCTGTCGGTCGGGTCGGTGCGCCCGACGCAAGGGCGGACGCTGGCGGTCATGCAGGTCTGCGGCGGCTCGCAGAGCTTCAACGCCCTTAACCAGATGCGCATCCTCGGCCGCTGGATGCGGATGATCACCATTCCCAACCAGTCCTCCGTCGCCAAGGCCTATCAGGAATTCGACGCGGACGGCCGGATGAAGCCGTCCGCCTATTACGACCGGGTGGTTGATGTGACGGAGGAACTGGTCAAGTTCACGCTGATCACGCGCGATGTCTCCGGCACTCTCACCGACCGCTATAGCGAGCGCAAGGAAGAGGCTGAAAAGCTCGAACAGCGCGTCAACCTGAAGAGCCTATGAGATAGAGAAAAGGCGCCGTTTCCAGCGCCTTCCACTTACTTCGGGAATTCCAGGCCCATTTCGCGGAAACGCTCGGGGTCGTCGCCCCAGTTTTCGCGCACCTTGACGAACAGGAACAGGTGCACCGGCTGTTCGAGGATTTCTGACAGCTCCTTGCGCGACGCCATGGAGATCGCCTTGATCGCATCGCCGTTCTTGCCGAGCGCGATCTTCTTCTGGCTGTCGCGCTCGACATAGATGACCTGTTCGATGCGCACCGAGCCGTCCTTGCGCTCTTCCCACTTCTCCGTCTCGACATGCGACGAATAGGGCAGTTCCTGATGCAGGCGCAGGAACAGCTTTTCGCGGGTGATTTCAGCGGCAAGCTGGCGCATCGGCAGATCGGAAATCTGGTCCTCCGGGTAATACCAGGGACCTTCCGGCAGCTTCATGGCGAGATAGTCGAGCACGTCGTCGCAGCCGGAGCCGGTCAGCGCCGAGATCATGAAGGTGCGCTCGAAATCGACGAATTCGTTGGCGGCGGTCGCCAGCTTCAGAAGATCTTCGCGCTCGACCTGATCGATCTTGTTGAGAACCAGCATCTTCGGCTGTTCGACATGCTTCAAGCCTTCGAGAATGGTCTCGGCATCGCCCTTCAGGCCGCGCTCGCTGTCGATCAGCATCATGATCGCGTCGGCATCCTTGGCGCCGCCCCAGGCGGTCGTCACCATGGCGCGGTCGAGGCGACGGCGCGGCTTGAAGATGCCGGGCGTGTCCATGAAAACGATCTGCGCATTGTTGTGGATGGCAATGCCACGCACGATGGCGCGCGTCGTCTGCACCTTGTGGCTGACGATCGACACCTTGGCGCCGACCAGCTTGTTGACCAGCGTCGACTTGCCGGCATTGGTAGCGCCGATCAGGGCGACGAAACCGGACCGGGTCGGGCCTTTTTCGGTTTCTGCTGCGGTTGATTCTGTTTCGCTCATAATATCCGTAATTTCCGATTGGGCGGCCGGGCGCCGGTCAGGCGCGCGAGATCGCATTGTCTGTCAAAGGATTGCCTGATCTTTCGGGAGGAAACTGCCTCCGGACAGATCAGGCCGTCGTCGCTTTCTTCCAGACGCCTTCGCGCTCCAGAATTTTCGTGGCGGCCACCTGCTCGGCGGCACGCTTGGACCGGTCGATGCCCGTTTCCGGCGCAATGCCCGGGATCTCGACCGTCACCGTGAAGCGCGGATCATGGTCCGGGCCGGAGCGATCGTCGATCCGGTAGTTTGGCGTCGCCCCGAACCTGGCGTGTGCCCATTCCTGCAATTCGGTCTTGGCGTCGCGCCGCGCACCGTCGACACGGCTTGCCCGCGCTGCCCAGTGACGCTGGATGAATCCACGCGCCGCCTCCAGCCCGCCATCGAGATAGATCGCGGCAATCAACGACTCTACCACATCGGCGCGCACATTGAGCATCGATTTTCCGGTGAGCTTCTTTACGTCGGCGCCGGTGCGGATGAACAGATGCAGCGACAGCGTATCGGCAACGAGCGCGCAGCTGTCGGCACTGACAAGCTGGTTCAGGCGAACCGACAGCTCGCCCTCGTCGGCATCCTTGAAGGTCTGGAACAGCAGTTCGGCAACGCAGAGCCCGAGCACCCGGTCGCCCAGAAACTCCAGCCGCTCATAATTGGAACCTCTGGCATTGCGGGCGCTGGCATGCGTCAGCGCCCGGTCGAGCCGTTCCTTCTGGACGAAGCTGTAACCGATCGCCGCCTCAAGCCGCTCCCGGTCCTCCGTGTTCAGCGAACGGCCCTTGCTCATTCGACGCTCTTGAAAAGACGGTCGTAACGCAGGTTGGCCGGCCACTTCCAGATTTGCGCGAACGAGGTGTCGTGGCCGAGCGAGAAGAAGATCATCGAGGCGCGGCCGACAAGGTTCTGGGCCGGGACGAAGCCGACATCGAAGCGGCTGTCAGCCGAGTTGTCGCGGTTGTCGCCCATCATGAAATAATGGCCTTCGGGAACGATGAACTCGCGGGTATTGTCGCCGCGCGAATTCTGCTCGATGTCGAGCGTGTCGAAATTGACGCCATTATCCAGCGTTTCGCGGTAGACTGGAACATCGGCGCCGGTGTCATACTGATCGTCGGCGCGGAACATGCCATCCGGCACGCGCTGCACGGCCTTGTCGTTGATGTAGAGAATGCTGTCGCGAACCTGGACCCTGTCGCCCGGCAGGCCGACCAGCCGCTTGATATAGTCGATATCCGGGTTCGGCGGGAAGCGGAACACCACGACATCGCCACGCTTGGGCTCGCTGGCAAAGATGCGGCCGCTGAACAGGTCCGGCGAAAACGGCAGCGAGTATTTCGAATAACCGTAGGCGAACTTGTTGACGAAGATGTAGTCGCCGACCAGCAGCGTCGGCATCATCGAGCCCGACGGAATGGTGAAGGGCTGGAAGAACACGGTCCGGATCACCACAGCCAGGAGCAGCGCCTGGATGATGACCTTGACGTTTTCCCAAAGGCCGTCGCTCTGCTTCTTTTCGATATTGTCTGCCACGCCACTTATTCCTTGATCTGGTCACCGCGCGGACCTTCAAAGTCTCGAGCGGATGTATCGTTTGCGGTTCCGTATCCTGCCGGAGCATCCGATCGGAGGCTGCCTGACGCATATCGTGCGCGGCGCCGTCTTTTCAAATGAACTTGAGCCCGCTTTTGCGGTCCGCTTCATCCGGACATGCTCTAAACGCTTCCTCAATCGGGGGCAACGGGCAGAGCTTCAATTATGACGAAGGCCTGCGCCAGCGGGAAATCGTCTGTGATGGTCAGGTGAATGACGCCGCGGTGGCCGGCGGGCAGCATTTCCGCGAGCCGCTCGGCGGCGCCACCGGTGAGTTGCATGGTCGGCTTGCCGCCCGGCAGATTGACGACGCCCATGTCCTTCCAGAAGACGCCCTGCGCCAATCCGGTTCCGAGCGCCTTGGAACAGGCCTCCTTGGCCGCGAAACGTTTGGCATAGGACTCGGCGCGGTTTTTCCGGCCTTCCGATTTGCGGATTTCGATATCGGTGAAACAGCGCTGGCTGAAGCGCTCGCCGAAGCGTTCGAGGGAACTCGCGATGCGCCTGATGTCGATCAGATCACTGCCGATGCCGATAATCATCGAAACGAAAACACCTTAGTGAGAGTTCATGCGCAACAGCTGCGACAAGAGCAAACAGTCTGCCGCCTGCCAAGTTAAAATTTCGACAGAAACCAAAGATCGCCCGTTCATCCGGCCGTGTGTGTCTGCAGCTTGCTTTGACGACGCAGCTGCCGGCGGGACTGAAACAGCTTGGCCGCATAGAAAGCCGCCACATAGAACACAACGGCGCTGGCGGCGGCAACCGGCACGGAACCGATCAGCATCGGCTTCAGGACCGGTTCCCACAGATGGGAGAGCTCGAGATGACGCAGCATGTGGAGAATGTCCTGACCGGCCAGAGCGCCGCTTCCTCCCGTCCCAAGAACGATGAGGCCAACCTCATAGGTTGCCGCGAGAATGAACGGGATGGTCAGGGGATTGGCAAGTGCCGTCGATATGCCGGCGGCGATCAGATTTCCCGACAGGAGATAGGCAACGGCCAGAGCAATCAGAATGTGAAAGCCGACAAACGGAGTTGCCGAGGACGCAGCACCGGCTGCAACGCCGACCGCGATCGAATGGGGTGACGACGCCAGCCTGAGCACGCGGATCGACAGATAACGAAGCCCGCGCGAAAAACCCTTTCGCGGCCAAAGAAACTCACGGAGCTTTCCCGACCAAGTGGCCGGCTTCTTGCGTCTGAACAACATGATGCTCTGATAGACGATGCGGATATGGCTGTTCAATGGCAGAGACGCGAAAATCGGCATTTCCCGCGTTTGAAGCACAAATATGCCGCATACCGGGCGTTCATGCCCATGCGCTCAGCGGAGACTGCGCATCATGCGCAGAGAGCGGACCCGCTATACGCCATTTGCATAGGTCCCGGCAGCCTGTCGATACAGGCAGCCGGACGATGGCGTGGCTTAGAACGAGTTGCGGAACAGGCCACGATCGATCTGACGCTGACGGTATTCCAGGTCGATACGGTCGAGCGAACCATTGAGATAGTTCAGTTCACGCTCTTCGGCAGTCGGTACGCGCAGGGCGCGGGTGATTTTCTTCAGTTGCTTAAACATGGTAAACCTCTTTTGTTTACCTCCCGACGCTGAAGATAGTCGAGGCGGCGCTTCTTCACCAGAGCTACAAAGAGGCGGCAGCCATGCACATGATGCATGGCCTCCACCTTTCTGCCCCAGAGAATGCACAATCGAAGTGCAATTGCTGCCGGGCTATGCGGAAAGACGGCCAATCGTGGCCGAATATAGACGTGGACAGGATCGGCGTTTTCCGCAGATGAGACGGCAAGGCCGCGAAACAGCCCTACTCGAAGACGCGCTTGACCGTGGAGACGCTCGGCAGGTCGCGGATCTGGGTGATCAGGTGATTGAGCTGGCGCAGGTCCCAGACCTCGATATCCAGCTGGAATTCGCTGAAATCCGCCGCCACCTGCCCCATCGACAGGGTGCGGATGTTGATGTCGCTGGTGGCGATCGCCTGGGCGATTTCGGCAAGGGTACCCGGTTCGTTCAAGGCATTGATCTGAATGCGCGCCATGAAGCGGGTGTTGTTCGCCTCGTCGAGATCCCAGCGCACATCGATCCAGCGCTCCGTTTCCTCGTCGAACTTCTGCAGGTTCAGGGACTGGATCGGATAGATGGTGATCCCCTTGTCCTTTTCCATGATGCCGACGATGCGGTCGCCCGGCACGGCGCCGGAGGGACTGAAATGCACCTCGGCATTGCCCGACAGCCCACGGATGGGCAGGGCCTCCGGGCCTTCGCCCTCAAGAATATCGAACATGTCCTTCGGACGTCCGGGCAGCTTGAACACCATGCCGGCGGCGCTGCGCATGTTGAACCAGCCCTCGTCCTGCGGCTTGACCGTAACGCGCTCGTCCTGATGATCGGGAAAGACCGCCCTGAGCACATCGAGCGACGAAAGTTCGCCACGGCCGACGGCGGCAATCGCATCCTCGATTTCCTTGTGGCCGAGGCGGTGCAGAACAGGCTTCATCGCCTCACGGGTAAACGACTTGCCCGCCCGTTCGAACGTGCGCTCGAGGATGCGGTAGCCCAGGCCTGAATATTGTTTCCTGACGGCAGCGCGCGTGGCACGGCGGATCGCGGCGCGGGCCTTGCCGGTCACAACGATCTCTTCCCATGCCGGCGGCGGCACCTGGATACCGGAGCGGACGATCTCGACTTCGTCGCCGTTGTTGAGGCGGGTGACGAGCGGCATGATGCGGCCGTTGATCTTGGCGCCGACGCAGGTATCGCCGATATTGGTGTGCACCGCATAGGCAAAGTCGATCGGCGTCGCGCCGCGCGGCAGCGCGATCAGCTGGCCCTTCGGCGTGAAACAGAAGACCTGATCCTGGAAGAGTTCGAGCTTGGTATGCTCGAGGAATTCTTCCGGATTGTCGCCTTCGGCCAGACTTTCGATGGTCCGGCGCAACCAGGAATAGGCATTGGATTTCGGCGACAGCTTGACCTCGCCCACCGGCTCGACGCTGTCCTTGTAGAGAGTATGGGCAGCAATGCCGTATTCGGCAATCTCGTGCATCAGCCGGGTGCGGATCTGCAATTCGATGCGCTGACGCGACGGGCCGACGATCGTCGTGTGGATCGACTGGTAATCGTTCTGCTTCGGCGTCGAGATATAATCCTTGAATCGGCCGGGAACGACGCGCCAGCGGGTGTGGACGATGCCGAGCGCGCGGTAGCAATCGGGGATATCGGCGACGATGATGCGGAAACCCCAGACGTCGGACAGCTGCTCGAAGGACAACGACTTCGACTGCATCTTCTTGAAAACCGAATAGGGCTTCTTCTGCCTGCCCTTGACGACGGGACCCGTCAGGCCCCTGGCCTGCAGCAATTCGCCCAGTTCGTCCTCGATCTTCTTGATCAGGCCTTCGTTGCGGGTCGAAAGCTCTTCCAGCCGCTTGGTGACGGTTTCGAAGGCTTCGGGATTGATATGACGGAAGGAGAGGTTTTCAAGCTCCTCGCGCATATCCTGCATACCCATGCGGCCGGCAAGCGGCGCATAGATATCCATCGTCTCTTCGGAAATGCGGGCGCGCTTTTCCGCCGACATGTGGTCGAGCGTGCGCATGTTGTGCAGACGGTCGGCAAGCTTGACGAGGAGTACGCGCACATCGTCGGAGATTGCCAGCAGCAGCTTGCGCAGGTTTTCGGCCTGCTTGGCCTTCTTGGTCACAAGATCGAGCTTCTTGATCTTGGTCAGCCCTTCGACCAGTGCGCCGATATCCTCGCCGAACAGATCGTCGATTTCGGCACGCGTCGCCGTCGTATCCTCGATCGTGTCGTGCAGCAGCGCCACGGCGATCGTCGATTCATCGAGATGCATCTCGGTGAGGATGGCTGCAACTTCAAGCGGATGGGAGATGTAGGGGTCGCCGCTCGCCCGTTTCTGCTGGCCATGCTTCTGCATGGCGTAAACATAGGCCTTGTTGAGAAGCGCTTCGTTTACATCGGGCTTGTATTTTTGAACGCGCTCAACGAGCTCGTATTGGCGCATCATCCGCTAGAGGCTCCAGGAGAGATCCGGACAGAACCGGAAAAGAAAAAGTGCGCCAATCATAGGAGTGGCGCACTGCTTTGCAAATACCGGTGTTACGCGAATTCTGAACGAAAACGCGGCATTGCATCAGAGCGTCGCATCCGGCGATGGGCCGGATACGGCATCGGCTCAATAGTCGTCGCTTTTTTCCGGCGGAACCAGGCCTTCGATACCGGCCAGCAACTCTTCTTCCGACATGCGGTCGAAGGTCACGACTTCCGGCTGATCGTCGTCTTCGCCCGACTGGTCGGCAAAAACCGTGGCAGCGTCGCCGCCGATCATCGAAGCCGGATCGGGCTCGGGCTCATCGACTTCGACATGCTTCTGCAGCGAATGGATCAGGTCTTCCTTGAGATCGCCCGGCGACAGCGTTTCGTCGGCGATTTCGCGAAGCGCGACGACCGGGTTCTTGTCGTTGTCGCGGTCGATGGTGATCGAGGCACCCTGCGAGATCAGGCGGGCGCGGTGGCTTGCGAGAAGCACGAGCTCGAAACGGTTATCGACTTTGTCGATGCAATCTTCAACGGTGACGCGGGCCATTGCCTGTCCTTTGGATCTCAAGAGCGCAGTTTCAATCGCGGATGCCGTAAGACGTCCCGGTCGCTGCGCTGATTAACAACACCGGAACCCGTCCAGCCGTCGGCTTGACGGTATGCGCGGCTCCGATTTCAGGAATTAACCTGCCCGATACAATCAAAACCACACAAATTCAAGTTTTTCCTGCATTGCGCAAAAAGATATCCGGGCAATTTCAAGCGGGGCTCGATCGCTCGACAAAAAAGCGGCGGCGGAGGCCGTGGCAAATCGATAGGCTTTGACATCCGTACAAATGATGATTGAATGCCCGCCTAGCCCTGTTGCCGCTCTGGGGAGAGAGAAGATATCGGCAACGAACAGGACCTCCTCTACCTGTTGGCAAAGAATCCCTAAACAAAGGTAGATATTTCTTATTTTGAACAAAAAACTGCAAGAAATAGCTATTCCAACTGGAATTTTCTTAGACTAAAGCGAATGCTGGCTTAGAGAGCTGGAATACAATAAAATCTTAATGTAATCGAACCGTTCCGACACTGACGACTTTTCTGCTCGGTCAGGTTGAAAAATCAAAAACATTGAGACAACAAAAAGGAAATACGATGTTCGACCCACGCGAAAAAATCGCGCTCTTTATCGATGGGGCCAACCTCTATGCCGCGTCGAAAAGCCTTGGTTTCGACATTGACTACCGCAAGCTGCTCAAGGCCTTCCAGAAGCGGGGCTACCTTCTGCGCGCCTACTACTACACGGCGCTGATCGAGGACCAGGAATATTCCTCCATCCGGCCGCTGATCGACTGGCTAGACTATAACGGTTACAAGGTCGTGACAAAGCCCGCGAAAGAGTTCACCGATTCGCTCGGACGGCGCAAAATCAAGGGTAACATGGATATCGAACTGGCCATCGACGCGATGGAACAGTCCGAAACGGTCGATCATCTGGTGATCTTCTCCGGCGACGGCGACTTCACCACGCTGGTGGAAGCGCTGCAACGCAAGGGCCGCAAGGTCTCGGTCGTCTCCACCATGTCGACCCAGCCGCCGATGATCGCCGACGATCTGCGCCGGCAGGCCGATCACTTCATCGAACTGGTCAGCCTCAAGGCCGAAGTCGGCCGCGACCCCTCCGAGCGCCCGGTCCGCGTGACCGAACCGGTCCACGACGAATTCCACGACTGAATATGAAAAAGGACCGGCCGGGTTTCGGCTGGTCCTTTTCTTCGTCGTTCCGGCTGTCCCGCGTCACCCGCGTCAGTGGTGATCCTTCATAATTCTGCTCTTCTGCCTGTTCCAGTCGCGTTCCTTCTCGGTCTCGCGCTTGTCATGCAGCTTCTTGCCCTTGCCAAGCGCCAGCTCCAGCTTCGCCCTGCCCTGATCGTTGAAATAGATCTTCAGCGGGATGAGCGTCATGCCGTCACGATTGATGGCGTTCTGCAGCCGGTGCGCCTCGCGTTTCGACAGAAGCAGCTTGCGGCGGCGGCGCGGCTCGTGGTTGAAACGATTGGCCTGCAGATATTCCGGCAGGTAGGAATTGATCAGCCACATCTCGCCGCCTTCGTCGGTGGCGTAGGATTCGGCGATATTGGCCTTGCCTTCGCGCAGCGACTTGACCTCGGTGCCGGTCAGAACCAGACCGGCCTCGTAGGTGTCGATGATCTCGTAATTGAAGCGGGCCTTCCGGTTCTCCGCGACAATTTTATTGACCACGCGCTGGCTGCCTTTGGGTGCCATCAGTTCATCAGCCCCGCATGGCGCAAGGCTGCGTCAATGGCGGCCTCCGTGGCCGGCTCGAGCGTGGACAACAGCGGCGAGCGCACGGTGCGGCTCATCTGGCGCAGGCGGTTGAGCGCATATTTCGCGCCGCAGAGACCGGGCTCCATGAAGATCGCCTTGTGCAGCGGCATCAGCTTGTCCTGATAGTCGAGCGCCTTGGCATAATCGCCGGCCAGCGTCGCCTCCTGGAATTCGGCGCAAAGCCGCGGCGCCACGTTGGCGGTTACGGAGATGCAGCCGACGCCGCCATGGGCGTTGAAACCCAGAGCCGTCGCATCCTCGCCGGAAAGCTGGACGAAACCTGTACCGCAAGCCATGCGCTGCTCGGAAACACGCTCGATCTTGCCGGTCGCATCCTTGACGCCCATGATCGACGGATAGGCCTTGTGCAGGGCGGCCATCGTTTCGACGCTCATATCCACGACCGAACGGCCGGGAATGTTGTAGATGACGATCGGCAGCTTCACGCTTTCGGCAACCGCCGCAAAATGCGCAAAAAGCCCCTTCTGGGTGGGCTTGTTATAATAGGGTGTCACCACCAGAACAGCGTCGGCACCGGCCTTTTCGGCATGCTGCGCCAGCTCGACGGCTTCAGTCGTGTTGTTGGACCCGGCACCTGCGATGACCGGCACGCGCTTTGCCGCGGTCTCGATGCAGAGTTCCACCACCTGTTTGTGCTCGGCATGCGACAGGGTCGGCGATTCACCGGTGGTGCCGACCGGCACGAGGCCGTGGCTGCCTTCGCTGATCTGCCATTCGACATAGGCGGCAAAACTATCCGTATCCACGGCTCCGGAAGCGGTGAACGGGGTGATGAGAGCGGGAATGGATCCCTTGAACATGCACGACTCCTGACGGCGCCCGGGAAGCTAGAAACCAACCCACGCTTTGGCCGCATTTCATGGTTAGAAAACTGGCGCACCATAATCATGTGAGGTGCCTGCGGCAAGCACTCTATCGCGCCATTCATCGCCGGTTTCCGTGTAATCCTCCGGCATCAGCGGCGTTTCATGCATTTCGGGGCGAAACCATCCGCCGGCGTGGACGCGCCGATATTTATGGGATTGAATGGAAACGGGTAACCTTTCGTTAACAATTGCATCGCCAAATGAGGCACTGGCACGGGGAAGCGTGGGGTTCTTGATGCGTGGACATATCTCTCGCCGGATGATCGCGGTTCTTGGCGCGTCGGCGGTGCTGCTGTCGTCGTTTGCCGCCGTCGCGCAGGACACCCCGATTCCGCTCCCCCGGTTCAAGCCGCAGACGCTGGCAAAAACGGACAGGTCGCCCTCCCCTGAAGTCACCGGCTCGATCGTCTCCGCCACCGCCGTCGTGCCGATCAATTCGGACCTCAAGACCGGGCTGGATGCGCTTTCCAACAAGGATGCCGGGAAGGCCATTGCGGTGCGCGACACCATGACCAAAGGCACGCTCGACCGCCATATCCTCACCTGGGCCATTGCCGTTTCCGGGCAGAAGGGCGTGCCCTCCTACGAGATCGCCAGCGCCCAGCAGGAACTGAAGGGCTGGCCGGGCCTTGGCGCGCTGCGCGCCAATTCGGAACGCGCCCTGTATCGCGAAAACCCACCGGCCGCCGACATTCTATCGGCTTTCGGAACCACACGGCCGGAAACACCCGAAGGCACCATTATCCTTGCCCGCGCCTTGCAGGCGAACGGAGACAAGGCCACAGCGGGCAAACTGCTGCGTGGCCTCTGGGTGAAAGACACCCTCGACAAGGACACCGAAACCAAAATCCTCGCCGAATTTCCGGACCTCTTGACCACCGCCGACCATCAGCGCCGCATGGAAATGCTGCTCTATCGCAGCCGTCTGGATCAGGCCGCGCGCTTTGCCGATCTCGGCAAGGCCCAGTCGCTTTACCGGGCGTGGGTCGCGGTCGCGAAAAAAGCCGGCAATGCGGAAGCGCTGATCGCTGCCGTCGATCCCTCCTGGCACAGCAAACCGGCCTACCTGTTCATCCGCATCGAGTATCTGCGCAAGCAGGAGAAATACGAAGAGGCGGCCGCGCTGCTGGCCAATCTGCCGAAAGACAAGGATGCACTCGTCAACACCGGCGAATGGTGGGTGGAACAACGGATCATCAGCCGGGGATTGCTGGACCGGGGCAAGTTCAAGGCTGCCTATACGATTGCGGCCAACCATGTCGCGTCCGACCCGGCCGATATCGTCGATGCGGAATTCCATGCCGGCTGGTTTGCCTTGCGCGGACTTGAAGACGCGCCGGCTGCCGCGCAGCACTTTCAGCGCATCCTGAAGGCGTCCAACAGGCCGATTTCGGTTTCGCGCGCCTGGTACTGGATGGGCCGCGCCGCCGAAGCCGGTGCCCCCGGCAACGCGACCGAGTATTTCACCAAGGCTGCGGCCCTTCCCGGCACATTCTATGGCCAGCTTGCAGCGGCCAAGCTTGGCCGCACGGGCCTGAATGTCACCTACCCATCGCCGACGGCCGACGACCGGACACGCTTCGATAATCGCGAGGCGGTCCGCGCCATTGCGCGTCTGGAAGATGCCGGGCATGGCTGGCGGGCAGACAGCCTCTACCGGGCACTTGCCGAGGAGATGACGAGCCCCGGAGAGCTTGCCATGCTGTCGGCGCGGGCGGAAAAGACCGGAGGCCACCAGCTGTCGCTGCAGATCGGCAAGATTGCCTTCGGCCGCGGCATCGATGTGGCGGCCCTCGCCTTCCCGATCGGCGTCATTCCGGCAAGCGCCAATATCAGCGGTTCCGGCAAGGCGCTGGCCTATGCCATCGCCCGCCAAGAAAGCGCCTTCAACCCGGCTGCCATCTCGCCTGCGAATGCGCGCGGGCTGCTGCAGATTCTTCCCGGTACGGCCAAAGGGGTCGCCGGACGCCACGGCCTTGCCTATTCCCAGGAACGGCTGACGACCGATACCGCCTACAATGCCACGCTGGGCGCGCACTATCTCGGCGAACAGATCGACGATTTCGGCGGCTCCTATATCCTCACCTTCGTCGCCTACAATGCCGGCCCCCGCCGCGTGCCGGACTGGATCAACCGCTACGGCGATCCGCGCGGCAAATCGATCGACGACGTCGTCGACTGGATCGAGCGCATTCCCTTCGCCGAAACCCGCAACTATGTGCAGCGGGTAATGGAGAACTATCAGGTCTACAAGTCCCGGCTCGGGCAGACGGCCGATATCGTCCACGATCTGCGCATGGGCCGCTGACCCAAAGGCAGGCCTGCAAACCAGCTGGAACGAATACCGGCCTTGTCCGGCCGCACAAAGTCCGGCCGCCCTCTTCCCGTGCCGCCTCGATTCGCTATGGTTCTCCTACTGTGAGTGGAGGAAGAGCGCGTGACGAACACCATCGGGACCAGCTTTGAGGAGCGTCGTTTTTCAGCCAGCGACGGGTTGCAGCTTTATGCCCGCGACTACGGCCATGACGATCCGAAAACGCGGGGATCGCTGCCGATCGTCTGCCTGCCCGGCCTCAGCCGCAACAGCCGCGACTTTCATCTCCTGGCAACGCAGCTCACCAGGCAGCCGGAAAGGCCACGCCGCGTCGTCACGCTCGATTATCGCGGACGCGGATGTTCATCCTGGGATCCCGACAAAAGCCACTATCAGCTGCCGGTGGAAGCCAGTGACGTGCTGACCGCCTGCGCGGTTCTGGATATCGGCCGGGCGATTTTCATCGGCACCTCGCGCGGCGGCCTGATCCTGCATCTTCTCGCGGCCATGCGCCCGGCATTGCTCGGCGGCATCGTGCTCAACGATATCGGACCGGTCATCGAAATCGCCGGCCTGCTTCTGATCCGCCAGTATCTGGAGGCACAACAGGTTCTGTCCAGCTGGGAAGAGGCGACCGAAAGCCTGCGGTGCGTGCACGGAACGGCCTTCCCGGCACTCGACGCCGCCGACTGGGCTGATATGACAACGGCGATCTTCCGGGAAAAGGACGGCAAGATCATTGCAGATTTCGACCCCGCCCTGATCGAACCGCTCCGGAGCATGGATGCAAACACACCGATGCCGGATCTCTGGGCGCTGTACGACGGTTTCAAAACGATGCCCCTGATGGCCATCCGGGGAGAAAACTCCAGCATCCTATCGCCGGCAACCTTCGCGGAAATGGCGCTGCGGCATCCGGACATGACCTCGGTCATCGCCCACGGCCAGGGTCACGCCCCCCTGTTACATCGCCCCGATCTGTTTGCCGAGATCACCGCATTCATCGACGGGATTTCATAGGAGTGCACTTCTGCCGCGGCACGCCGAAAAAACACCATCAAACGGAAAAAGCCCGATCTTTCGACCGGGCTTTCCATCACTGACATGAAGCCAGAGATTAGAAGTCGCGCTGCAGACGCAGGAAACCGGTGGTTTCGTCGCCACCGACCTGCTTGTAGGTAGCCGTTTTGTCGACGTCCTGGTACTGGACAGTCGCCAGAGCCTTGAGGCCAGCCGTGATCTTGTAACCAACGGTCAGGCCAACACGCCAGGCATCGACGCCATCGATGAACGCGTAGTCACCGAAGTACTGAGCAGCCGGTGTGATTGTCAGCTTGTCGGTTGCCTTGAACTCGTACGATGCTGCAACGGTCCATTTGGATTCGTTGTAGTATGCGTTCGGGTCCGTTGCGTAGATGCCAGCAAGGTTCAGCGTGCCGGCGCCGATTGCAGCGGTCAGGATAGCGCGGATGGCGCCTTCTTCACGGTCATTGTCATAACCACCGAGAACGGTCGCTGTTACACCGCCAACCGAGCCGGAAAGCATGGCAGCAACGCCGAAGGCGTTGTCCTCAAGAAGGAAATCGTTCGGCAAGGCCGGCAGAGCAGCCGTACGGCCGATGCCCTCGAGTTCGTCAACGGAGATACCGGCCTTGAATGCGCCACCATCGTACGTATACGAGATCGAGTTGAACAGGGAGTTGGACTGAAGCACGTCGGTTTCGCCAGCGATACCGTCATCCCACCAGCTGTAGTAATAGCCGAACTTGAAGCCGGCAATCTTGAACGAAGCCGTATCAAGCTTGGTCGCGCCACCATTGCCGGCGAGATCGGCATTGGTCTGCAAAACGATCGTGCTTTCAAGCGTGCCAAGTTCCGTGTCGTTCTTGGCGTCGATCTGCAGCTGACCACGGGTAACCGTATCCCAATCGGACGTACCACGGCCGCGCGATTTACCGCGAAGGTCCAGATCAGGACCGAAATTGGTCTGAAAACGGATGTAGCCGCCGATTTTCAGGCAGGTTTCCGTACCCGGGATGTAAAAATAGCCCGTGCCGAAAGCGTCGCAAACGCGAACATATTCCATAGGTTCCGGCTCAGCAGCTACGATTGCGTCAGCTGCCTGGGCGCCGGATACTGCTGCGAGAGCTGCAGCGGAGCCGAGAAGAAGGCTCTTGATGTTCATTCTGATCTCCAGTCAAAAATTTAAAATAAAGCCACGTGTCATACTGAAGACGGTATTCTTTTCCCCCATCCCCAACACAAGAAGCCGGGCGACCTATCGTCCGAGCTTCCGGGAGGGTAATTACGAGGGCGCGGATTCGGCAGAATGACAGACCGGCCCATTTATCCAGTGCGACAGGCCTTCTTTGTATGACGTTGCAGGAATGCCACAATTTCGCCTCAAAGCGCGCGACGGCGGTGGCACACCTCTAAGAACCCTTTGTTTACAATGTGATCTGAAAATTCTTCGCGGCCAGCCAGCAGGCAATGACACAGCCGGAATCGGCGAAATAACTGGTCAGCGCTATTCCAAGGCGAGCTGGAGACACCTGTGGATTCTTGTCAGGCCTGTCCGGACAGAACAGTCTGCCGGTGTTTGGGAGGGAAGCCTGCGAAGATTGCGGCATACGAAGCAAATGGCTTCCAAGAATTGCGGTCGTCTGCATAACCGGGCACTCGCCGGGTATTGATTCTCGCCGAATAGAATCCGGATCCTGAAACCCGGAATTCAGCAGCCATATTCGGAAGCAATATCCGTCGCCGCATACTGCCAAAGCAATGCTTGATCGCCGCACACACAGGGATGGCTCGGTGAAATATGGTCGTTCGTCAAAGGTTTGACAGGGCTACATTGAAAAAGGACTAAACGCAAAAAGCCCGGTCTTTCGACCGGGCTTTCCATCACTGACATGAAGCCAGAGATTAGAAGTCGCGCTGCAGGCGGAGGAAACCAGTGGTCTGGTCGCCGATGACGTCAACATCCTGATACTGAACGTAGGCGAGAGCCTTGAGACCGTCCGTGATCTGGTAGCCAGCCGTCAGGCCAACACGCCAAGCATCAATACCATTGATGAAAGCGAAGTCGCCGAAGTACTGAGCGCCGGGCGTGATCGTCAGCTTGTCAGTAGCCTTGAACTCGTACGATGCTGCAACGGTCCACTCGGATTCGCTGTAGTAAGCGTTCGGGTCGCTTGCATAGATACCAGCAAGGTTGAAGGTGCCCGGGCCAACTTCAGCGGTCAAGATTGCGCGGATCGCGCCTTCTTCACGCTCTGTGTCATAGCCACCAAGCAATGTAGCGGTTACACCGCCGACCGAACCGGAGACCATAGCAGCGACGCCAACACCGTTCGGGTGAGTCGTGATGCCATCAAGCTCGTCAACCGAAACGCCGGCCTTGAATGCGCCGCCATCATAGGTGTACGAGATCGAGTTGAACAGGGAGTTGGTCTGAAGCACGTCGGTCTCGCCGGCAATACCATCATCCCACCAGCTGTAGTAGTAACCGAACTTGAAGCCAGCGATCGCGATCGAAGCTGTATCAAGGAAGGTCGAACCACTGTTGCCAGCCTGGCTAGCATTGGTCTGCAGAACGATCGTGCTTTCGAGCGTGCCGAGTTCCGTGTCGTTCTTGGCGTCGAACTGCAGCTGACCACGAGTGAACGTGTTCCAGTCGGAGAAACCACCAACGTTAGGACCGAAGTTGGTCTGGAAACGGACGTAGCCGCCGATCTTCAGGCAGGTTTCCGTGCCCGGGATGTAGAAGTAGCCCGTGCCGAAAGCGTCGCAAACGCGAACGTATTCCAAAGGTTCCGGCTCAGCAGCTACGATAGCGTCAGCTGCCTGGGCGCCGGATACTGCTGCGAGAGCTGCAGCGGAGCCGAGAAGAAGGCTCTTGATGTTCATTTCTGACCTCCAGTCAAAAGTTTCAAACAGGTCTGGGTATTATACTGAAGGACAGTATTCCCTGCCCCATCCCCAACATTTAAGAAGTCGGACGATCAACCGCCCTTGCTTCCGGAGTTGAAAATACAAGACGGGACCGTCGGCGCAATCACCAACTTGCGAGTTCGCCATGTTTGGCCCGCCCTTCCCCCTGCGCTGTTGCTGAAACGACACAAAACTGCCGTAAGCGGGCGGAGGTTCTTAACAAGAGGTTAAGAAAACCCTTTATTCATCGGGGTTTAGCGGATGCCTTGCGTGCCTTCTCCGTGTCATAACGAGGCAGAAAGGGGGCAAAACCGCGATAGAAAGGCGGATTCGCCGCGTCGCGCAGGCCCGGCTGCGATTTCCGCGCGGACAATCACAGGCACCGGCGAAACGGAATCACGCTGCATCCGAACGGAACAAGCGGGGAGAATCACAGAATCGCGTCGCAATGGCTTCGTTATTGATTCGAGCGGTGCTTCGATGGGCGCGGCAAACAGACGCTCACCCCGCCCTTTCGCACCCCATAAGAAGGAAGCGGCCCGCCCCGTCCCGTTCAGCAATCAACGGGACATTGGCGAAGGCATCTTCGTCAGCGGCGATGGAAAGGCTTAACGGGTGGCCAAATGACAGAAAACATACCGGCGTCTCTATTTACCCTTTGACGTAGCGCGGGTTTGATTTGCGCCCAGACGGACGCTCAAACTGTGCGGCCCTTGCTTATATGTTCGGGAAGACTGCCGGACCTTCCAGAAAGCCGGGCCAGAAAGCGGGGGTGGAGCCACGGCCAACAAAGATGAGTACTCTGTCTACGCTATAGCCCGCTAACGCCACACGGATTGACCGCCGCGAGCAACATCGGACAGGTGCGGCGTGCTGATCACATACCTTGGCGCCGGTATCCGGCACCAAGCCAGCCAGGGTTTATAGCTTGGCGTCGGGACCCGAAGCTTTGGCAGCGCCTTTGATGGGCTCTCCCAGTGTCTGCTTGAACCAGCTCACCACCCGGTCGATGACGGGGCCCTGATACCAGCGGAGATCGCCATGTCCAGCGCCTTCCACCAGCACATAGTCAACCTTGTTTCCCTCCGCCTTGAGTGCTTCGTAAAGCTTTTGGCTCTGTCTTGGGGATACCAGCGTATCGGCACTGCCGTGCATGATCAGAAAAGGCGGCTTCTCGCCTTTGACGTGACCGATCGGACTTGCCGCAAGCGCTTGCTCGGGGTTGGCGGTGACCGTGGCCCCCGGAAATTCTCCAAAGGCAGGACCATTCAACAGCAGTGCTTCCGTTACCGCCGGCGACTGGTGCACCTTTTGCACTGCTTCAGGAAAGCCTTCCCCGATACTCCGGAGGTCGGAAATCCCATAGAGCGTCACTGCCGCCTGCACGTCGGAGGATTTGTCGAGAAATTGCCCCGTGTCGAAGGTCTTCTCGCCATTGGTGGCTCCAAGCATCTGCGCGACATAGCCTCCGGCCGAATCGCCGATCACGCCAATCCGTGCCGGGTCGATGCCGTATTCCGCCGCATGTTCGCGCAGATATCGGACGGCGGCCTTGCCGTCCTCCACCAGTGCCGGAAACTGGTCCGGTACAACGCGGTATTCCGCTGCGGCAACGACGAAGCCAGCTTGCGCCAAGGCCGTGCGCATCTCGGTGAATTTCTCATATTCCGCCGATATAAAGCCGCCGCCGGGAAAATAGACGATCGCCGGCTTCAGATCGTTCGCCCGGGGCACCAGAACCGTCATCCGGAGCTGGCGCACGGAGCGCGTCGCCTTCACCTGGGAATAGATCACGCCGCCGATCGTATCGATCTGCCCCCTGGTCACGTCGACGCGCATCACCTGGGCGCCATCCGCATAACCCGGCAAGCCGGTTTGCGCCATCGCTGCTCCATTCGCCGCTGCCATCAGCAGAACTCCCGCTATCAAAAGCCTTGTTCGTTTCATCGCTCGGCTCCTTCCGACACACTACACAGGCCGATGCATTCTGCAGGCACAACCCGCTTTATCGAACATCCACGTGATGTGATCGTCAACCCCATGACGGAGCGCTTGATGGCGCTACTGCCCATAAGGGGCACCCTGCACCATAGCCGCACAAGCATGTACCACGGCGGTGATGTCGAAGCTGCTCAGATAAACGGATGGTTCGGACGCTATTCGTAGCGGAAATGGAGATCGCTGCCCGCGTCGTCCGTATGGCAATCGTCGGCGATTGCGGAACGATGCGTCGATAAAGGGATAATGGCGGAGAAGATGGGATTCGAACCCACGATACCCTTCCGGGTATACTCCCTTAGCAGGGGAGCGCCTTCGACCACTCGGCCACCTCTCCGTTAGCGCCTGACTAGAGTCAGGAGCCCTCCATTGCAAGGAGTTTTTGCGGTTTCCCGTGACAAAGTTGATTTTCCATACGCCTCCGGCCCGGCACGGGCGGATGGAAAACGGGTTGGCGGCCGCGAGATCGGGCAATCGGCATCCATTGGCGATTGCCCGCCGCAGCGCTCTTGCGCTAATCCTTTTGCCTGAAAAGCTGTCCCGCCCGATTTTCCGGGCGGCAGAAAACGACGGGTTCGGAAACAGACAATGAGCAATGACAGCAAACCGGAAATCCAGGTCACCATCGAGAAGCTGCGCAATGGGCGATGGGCTTTCGTTCTGAAACGCGGAACGGTCGTCTATCCGGCCCACGGCCAGTTCACCAGCCAGCTTGCAGCGCATGCCGCCGGACAGGCCGCCCTTAAAGCGCTGGAAAACAACCGCTAATCCAGATCCTCAAAACGAAAAAGGCCGGACCTGCTGCCACAGGTCCGGCCTTTCATTTCGCGGCTTAAAGCCGGTGAGCTTCAGCTCCTTTTGGCCAGCCGGTCTATCGCATTCTGGGTCGCTGCACCGAAATCGCCGTCGAGCGGACCGCTGTAATAGCCACGGTCCTTGAGCAGCGCCTGGATTTCCTTGCGGAAGGCGGGCGTGAAATTGTCCGGGGACGTCTTCATCTCCTGCAGCTTCGACGGATCGCCGCCCTCGATGCTCGCCGCCGCCCAGCGCGCCGCCTCCTTCGGGTCTGCCCGGGTGCCGAGCCCCCAGTCATAGAGTCGGCTCAGATTGCCCATGGCATAGGCGCTGCCCGCATTGGACGCCATCTCATACCAGTTGCGCGCCTGCGCATAGTCCTGCGGCACGGCCTTGCCGTCATCGTAGAACCAGCCGAGCAAGGCCATCGAATAGGCATCGCCGACATTGGCGGCCTTTTCGTACCATGTCTTTGCCTGCGCATAATCCTGCGCCGTGCCAAGGCCGTTCTGGTAGGCCCAGCCGAGTGAGGACATCGCGTTGGCGTCGCCGCCTTCGGCCGCCTTCTGATACCAGGACAGCGACTGGCCGAAATCCTTGGCGACACCGTTTCCTTCGCGGTAGAACCAGCCGAGCGTCGCCATTGCGTTGGCATAGCCCTGATTGGCCGAGAGCTGGTACCATCTCAGCGATTCCGCAAAATCCTGCGGCACGCCGCCATAGCCTTCGCGATAGAGCCAGCCGAGCGACGCCTGGGCGTAGGAATTGCCGTTATTGGCGGCATGCTCGAACATCCGCTTGCCCTTGTCGGTATCGACGGGGCCGTCGGTGCCATAGATAGAGAACCAGGCAAGGTTGGTCAGCGCATACATATTGCCGCCGTCTGCCGCCTTCTGGTAGTTGCGGCGGGCCTCGACATAGTTGCGGCCGGCATCCTGCGCCCGCCCGAGCATATTGACGAGCATCATGTCATCGGGATTCTCGTTGACGGCCTGGGCGCAAGCGGTGAGCGCGCGCGCCGAATCGATCTTCAGGAAATTGACGCCGAGGAAGCCCGGCATCGACTGCGGCTCACCCGCAAGCAGGTAGCAGTCGCGCGAGGCCTGCGTGTCCTTGCCGGTCTGCGAGATATTCAGCCCCTTCTTCGGCTCGAGCGCGGCAATCTGGGTTTCCGCTTCCGCCTTGTGCCTGCTGTCCGGATACCGTTCGATGAAGCGGGTCAGCGCCGCACCATCGGTCGATTGCTTCAGCGCATCCCAGGCGATTTCGTCGGGGCTCGTCGTCGATGTCTGCGCGGCTTCGGCCAGAAGCTTCAGCTTCTTTTCGGCCAGCATCCTGTAGACGGGATCGGAGCCATGCTTGGCAAGGAACACCTCGATCAGGTCCTTGTCGGCGAGATCGCGGATATTCTGCCAGTCGGCGGCCGCTTCCGACTGGCCGGTCGGCGAGACTTCCTGCGTGTTGCCGTTGTTGGTGATGTTGATATTCACTTCCTTGATATTGAGGAAGATCTGCGCGCCGCCGAGCGAGCCGTAGACAAACGGCTCCTGGCCGCGGTTGGTGGCGGTCACCACATCGTCGCGCACCTTGCCGAGCGCGATGCGGACATCGACGCCGGGCTCGGTCAGATATTTCGACAGCGCCGTGGCAAACGGGCTGTTCTTGCCCTCCCCGTCCATCGCCACCGTGCCGGCCTTGGAGGCAAAGGCAACCAGCAGATCGGCCGATTCGGGCTCGACACGCGCCAGGCCGCGGCTGACGGCCCGGGTCGAGATCGAACGGGTCATGGACTGCTCGAAGGGATTGTTGCGGCAGGCATCGAGGATGACCAGCTTCAGCTTGGTCGCACCTTCCAGCGAGCGCTGCACGCGGTCGAGCGGGATCGCTTCGTCTTCCACGTCCTTGTCGGTCTTCAGGCTGACATCCACAGGCAGGAGGAAATTCTGGCCATTCATCTCCATGCCGTGGCCGGAATAGTAGATGATGGCGACATCCGCGCCGGCGGCGGTGTCCTCGAAATCGCGCAATGCGCGCACCATCGCGGCGCGGCCGAGATCGTGAACGGCGGTCACCGTATCGAATCCGGCATCCTCGAACGAGGTCTTCATCAGTTCGACATCGTTGGCGGGGTTGTTCAGCTGCGATGTCGCCTCGTATTTCTCGTTGCCGATCAACAGGGCAACCCGTTTTGCCGCCTCGGCAGCACCGGCCTGAAACACGGCAATCGACAGCGCCAGAACGAAGATCGGCAGCCAACCTTGTACCCAACCCCTTGGATAACCCCTGAACATGATTTTCCCTCCGCGCTCGCGCAACGGGCCGGAACGCTTTGCGCCCCCGCTCACCACATGAACATGATCCCTGTTGCGCGAGGTTCTTATCCTCACCGCGCTTTGCATGAAAGTATTACGTATGGCCTACCCCGTTTCAATGTCCGCCTTTATGCTTTTTTAAGCAAGGCTCTAGAGAGGCAGGGGAAGACACAAGCTCAGAGCAAGGCTGGCGACGGAAACTGCTATCATGGCAGGACACGGGCGCGATCCAAACGCAGCGCGTGTTCTGATCGAACCTTGCAACATCCAGCCGAAACGGCCAGCCGCCGCGGATTTTCCGGAGTTTCCCATGTCGATGGTGATGCATCTCGCCGAGGCAAAGCCGGGTCAACTGACCACCAGCCACAAGCACTATTATATAGAGCGCCCCTGCCGCATCCTGGTCGTCGGGCAGCATTTGAAGGCGAAGACGAAATATCAGTGCCTGCTGCGCCATATTTCGGTCGGCGGCGCGATGGTGGATTTCAACGCCAATATCCTGCTGCCGAAACATTTCTTCCTGGAAATCGACGGTTTTCGCGAGGAGATCGGCTGCTCGCAGGTGTATCGGCACCGAACCGAACTCGGCGTGCGTTTCAACATGCAGCTGGCGCCGGAATTTATCAGCCGCCTCATCCGGATGGCATTTACCAGCGGCATGATCTGATCTCGCCACGGCCTTATGTTATAGCGCCGTTCTCGCTCTCATCGCTTACGGAACCGACGACATCACCAATCTGGCGACACCGAAAGGCTGGCCTCTGGCCGTCAATCTGGCCGATACGCCATGAGGCGCATTCGTGACGGCGTTTTCGGCAGGCTGCGGCCTCCTTGCCAGCCGCCATTTTGCAGGTCAGACACCCTGAAACGGCTATCCGGACATACTGTTTGGTGCCGATTGATGCCCTGATTAAATTTTTAAGGACTGTTTTCAACGGATTGCAATCTTCCTCAACGATTCTGCATCCTGTCGCCTGCTGCCGTCAGGAGGAGGACAACACGCGACGAGCGCAAACGGTGCGACAGCCCTGGATCACGGATCCACCGTCCATCGCTATCGAGGAAGTGATGATGCAGAACTCGACGATGTACTCCGTGGTCAGCTCCAAACTGTACGAGCAGCGCTTCGAGCGCTTCATCATCGGACAGGCGGGCACGCTGATGGCCGTGCGGCCGGCGCTGGGCGGCGTCTCGACCCGCACCTGCAAGATGCTGGAAATCTCACGCGGCGGCGCTGCCTTTACCGTCAATACGACGATCGGCCTGCCGCAGCATTATTACCTGACTATTGTCGGCACCAAGAGGCGAATCGGCTGCGCCGAGATCTACCGCAGCGACCACCGTATCCAGGTGCACTTCATCAAGCCGATCGACGAGGAATTCCTGCACCAGATCGTCCGCTATGAATTCTTCACCGGGAGTGAGCTGAAGAAGAAGCACTGACCGGCTGGCACCTGCCGCGCGGATACTCTAGTCTCTGCGGCGATTTCATCCATCGTCAGGCTCGATCCCCAGCAATGTCCGCATTTTCCAGATTTACGCCGCTTGTCCAGTCGCTCCCCTCCACCATTCCGTTTGTCGGACCTGAAGCGATCGAGCGCCAGCGCGGCCGGCCGGTCGCGGCGCGAATCGGCGCCAACGAAAGCGGCTTCGGCCCTGCGCCGTCGGTTCTGTCGGCCATGGGCGCGGCGGCAACGGGGATCTGGCAGTATAATGACCCGGAAAATTTCGAGCTGAAGCAGGCGCTGGCCCGCCATCTGGGCACGCAGCCGGCCAATCTTGCCATTGGCGAGGGTATCGACGGCCTGCTCGGCCAGATCGTTCGCATGGTCATCGAGCCCGGCCTGCCCGTCGTCACCTCGCTCGGCGGCTATCCGACATTCAACTTTCACGTGGCAGGTCATGGCGGGCGGCTGGTAACGGTGCCTTATGTCAACGACCGCGAAGATCTCGACGGACTGCTGGCGGCGGTCAGACGCGAGGATGCGCCGCTGGTCTATTTTGCCAATCCGGACAATCCGATGGGGAGCTGGTGGGATGCCGATAGCGTGGTCGCCTTTGCCCGGGCATTGCCGCAGACATGTCTGCTCGTACTTGACGAGGCCTATGGCGAGACGGCGCCGGCCGGCACCATCCCCGCGATCAGCGCCCTGATCGGCATGCCGAACGTGATCCGCACCCGCACCTTTTCCAAGGCCTACGGCCTGGCGGGTGCCCGCGTCGGCTATGTCATCGGCACGCCGGAAACCGCTCAGGCGTTCGACAAGATCCGCAATCACTTCGGCATGAACAGGATCGGCACCGCAGCAGCACTGGCAGCGCTCGCGGATCAGGACTATCTGGCCGATGTGCTCGGGAAAATCGCCGCGTCCCGCAAGAGAATCGCCGGGATCGCCACCGCGAACGGGTTGAAGCCCCTGCCCTCGGCAACGAATTTCGTGGCCATTGATTGCGGAAAGGACGCGGTTTTTGCGCGGGCGATCGTCGACCGGCTGATGGCCGACCACGGCATTTTCATCCGCATGCCGGGTGTTGCTCCTCTCAACCGGTGCATCCGGATCAGTACCGGGCCGGAGGAGGAAATGATGCTTCTGGAGGAAGCTCTTCCGAAGGTCATTGAATCGCTCGGCAGGCAGTAGAGACCGCGCCCCATCTTCGGAGGTCTCGGCCTCTACCGCCTGTCGGCGATGCGATCATATTTCAATGCATTGTCATCCATTCGCGTGCGGCGCGCAGGGCCGTGGCGAGATCGGTCTTGCACATGGTCATCGTCAGCTCCGCCCGCAGCGCAGCGGCCCGGTCCGAGCCCTTGATTGCGGCGATGTTCAGCCATTTGTGGGCGGCGACGAGATCGATGTCGCAGCCACGTCCGGTTGCATACATCAAACCCATTTCGCAAAAAACGTCCGCGCGATTTTCGCCACCCATCGCGGCATCCGAAGCATTCTGAATGTCAAAGCGTGCCATTGTCTATGTCCCTGTTTGCCTGGTTTCTACCGTCTGCAGTCCCTGTTTTATCTGCCTTTTTCAGGCTCCTTAGAGGGACGGCCGTCTTGTGCGGCTTCGCCCCTCGAAGGGTTCCGGCGGGGTGTTTGTCCCCTGCTCGTCTTATGGGTTGGAGTATGCAGCAGGGGTTTCAATACACGCTTAAAATGCATGATTAATGTGAAACGAACAAAGTTCAAACGATTGGTAAACTTGGCTTTTTGTTAAACATCCGACTGCCGTCAAACGCTGGCTTTTGCCTCAATCTTTACGGAAAATTCAGGTGCCGATTTCAACCAATCGCT
Organism: Pararhizobium polonicum; assembly: GCF_001687365.1. GTDB lineage: Bacteria > Pseudomonadota > Alphaproteobacteria > Rhizobiales > Rhizobiaceae > Pararhizobium > Pararhizobium polonicum. Next base: position 173,169 of record NZ_LGLV01000005.1, on the reverse strand, counting down.
AACCACACAAAACGGTGGTGCGCGGCGCCCTGGGGAAAACGCCGGGCTGCAAGCCGTGCTTCACCCGGAATTTTCTCCGAAAAACAGCGTGAACACATATTTACGTTTACGTCCGCGTAAGCTAATTTCCGCGCATTGAGCGGTGAGGAGACCGGCTCTGGCAACATTTCGCCCGGACCATGCGGCAAGGCAGCGATATCCGGCGATATTCTATGGGAGGAACAGCATGATCCGCACATTCATTCTCGCCGCGGCGATGACGCTGGCAACGACGGCTTCCGGCTTCTCCGCCGAGCCGATCGTCGGCAACTGGAAGACCGCGAGCGGCGAGACGGCCGCCATCGCCTCCTGCGGCGGCAGCTATTGCATCACGCTGAAGACGGGAAAGCATGCCGGCAAGCGCATCGGCAACCTGGCCGGCAGCGGCGACAGCTATTCCGGTGAGATCACCGACCCGGCCAATGACAAGACCTATAGCGGATCGGCATCGATTTCGGGCAGTTCGCTGAAGATGCAGGGCTGCGTCCTGAAGGTACTCTGCAAGTCGCAGACCTGGACCCGGATGTAGTCAGGTCCTCGTTCCGGCGGGCCCTGCCCGCCGGGCTCAACTCCCATCTTTTTCAGCCGGCAATCCATTTCGCTGGGCGGTCCGGCCAAACAGAATGTTCCGGGCCTGCGATCGCCGGCACACATTGCCCGGAGCGGTCCCGCCGGCGCAAAGCGCCCACCCCTGCCCATCTTGAGATAGTCACCTCGCAGGGAATGCCGCATTCCGTGAACATAAGCGTTATTTCCAGCCGCTCAGGGCCCGCCGATCATCGGTTCTTTCCTGCTGGGGAACCCAGTCGAGACCTTCAGCGCCCCGTTTGCACGACCGCTCGCTGCGAAGATGAACGGGAGATGAACCGGGGTCTCAGGAAGAGTTCAGTTTGCATGTGCGAAAAGGTCATCATCGCGTTGAACCCCGATCGACACACGAAGCAAAAACGGACAAAGCCATGGACATTCTCGCCCGCCGCCTCACCATCATCAGCATGCTTATGGTCGTCTTTGCTTTGACGCTCGCAGCCGCCGTCAGCGCAGATACAGAGCGCCGCCGCCACAACTATGCCGGTTCGATCGCCGACTGCACCGTGCACACCACGAAATTCTGCGAACAAGCCAAGCTTTAAGGTCACAAGCCATGTCCACCATGCTCACCTCTGCGACCGTTGCACTGCGCATGCTCGCATTGGCGAGCCTCCTGATGGCCCCGATGGGGGCCGTCGCCTACAGCAAGGCTTCCGGCCACGGTATCGGCAAGCAGGGTGCAGGCCTCGTGCTGTTCGTGACGCTGCAGCGCCAGTCGATGAGCTGACGCCGCAGGCGCGCGTAAAATACTTGCGCATTTGAATCCGCTGCCTTCCTATGGATTGCCAAGGAAGGAACGCCATGCCCATCTCCGCATTCGCCATCTATGCTCTTGCCGCTGTTGCGGAAATCGCCGGATGCTTTTCCTTCTGGGCGTGGCTGAAGCTTGACAAGCCGATCTGGTGGCTCATTCCGGGCATGGCGAGCCTCGCGCTCTTCGCCTGGCTCCTCACCCTCATCGATTCGGCCGCGGCCGGACGCGCCTATGCGGCCTATGGCGGCATCTATATCGCCGCGTCGCTTGCCTGGCTGTGGATTGTCGAGGGCGTCCGCCCGGACCGGTGGGACGCAACCGGCGTGGCGCTTGCCCTGGCCGGAACGGTCATCATTCTGGCAGGACCGCGCTGAGCACACTTTTCCCGACGGGTTGCAGCCTATTCAAATCTTGTCGTTTGCTTGTAAAAAACGGCATCCTATAATGCCGCATGAGCAAACGAATCTCTTCCCTTTCCGCCCTTTCCATCGCCACGCCCGACGTTTTCGAGCCGCAGACGTTCGATGATCCCGCCGCGGCGGTCGATGCCCTGTCGGCGCTTTACGAACGCAACACGAAATTCCTGGTCGATGCCTTCACCGAGCTTGGCCGCACGGGAACGCCGACCTCGCGCTATCGCGCCTGCTATCCGCAGGTCAGCATCGAGACCAGCAGCTTCAGCCATGTCGATTCGCGCCTGTCCTACGGCTATGTCAGCGCACCCGGCGTCTACACCACCACCGTCACCCGCCCAAAGCTGTTCCGGCATTATCTGAAAGAACAGCTTGGCCTGCTGATCCGCAGCCACGGCGTCGGCGTCACCGTGTCCGAATCGGCAACCCCGATCCCGCTGCATTTCGCCTTCGGCGAAGGCGCTTATGTTGAGGCGGCGATGGCTGAGAATATCGACATTCCGCTGCGCGACCTGTTCGACACGCCGGACCTGACGACCACGGACGACGAGATTGCCAACGGCTCCTACGAGCCGGGCCCCGGCGAACCCTCGCCGCTGGCGCCGTTCACCGCGCAGCGTATCGACTATTCGCTGGCGCGGCTGAGCCACTACACGGCGACGAGCGCCACGCATTTCCAGAATTTCGTACTGTTCACCAACTACCAGTTCTATGTGGACGAATTCTGCGCCTGGGCGCGCCAGCAGATGGCCGAGGGCGGCAATGGCTATACCTCATTCGTCGAACCGGGAAACATCATCACCCAGCCCGGATCGGACAGGCCGGAAACGGACCTGTCGCTTGCCCGCCTGCCGCAGATGCCGGCCTATCACATCAAGAAGAAAGGCCATGGCGGCATCACCGTCGTCAATATCGGCGTCGGGCCGTCCAACGCCAAGACGATTACCGATCATATCGCCGTGCTCAGGCCCCATGCCTGGCTGATGCTTGGCCATTGCGCCGGCCTGCGCAACAGCCAGACGCTGGGCGACTACGTGCTGGCGCATGCCTATGTGCGTGAGGACCACGTGCTCGACGACGACCTGCCGGTGTGGATCCCGATCCCGGCGCTGGCCGAGGTTCAGGTGGCGCTGCAGGACGCTGTAGCGGAAGTGACCGGCTATGAGGGCTACGACCTGAAGCGGATCATGCGGACCGGAACGGTCGCGACGATCGACAACCGCAACTGGGAACTGCGCGACCAGCGCGGCCCGGTCAAGCGGTTGTCGCAGTCCCGCGCCATCGCGCTCGATATGGAATCGGCCACCGTCGCTGCCAACGGCTTCCGCTTCCGCGTGCCCTACGGCACGCTGCTCTGCGTTTCCGACAAGCCGCTGCATGGCGAACTGAAATTGCCGGGCATGGCCACGGCCTTTTACAAGACGCAGGTCAGCCAGCATCTGCAGATCGGCATTCTGGCGCTGCAGAAACTGGCCGCCATGCCGCCAGAAAAGCTGCATTCGCGCAAGCTGCGCAGCTTCTTCGAAACGGCGTTTCAATAAACCTCAGCGACGCGGTGAAAGCAGCACCGACAGCAAGGTTCCGGCTACCGCCGAAACGATGATCAGCAGATGGGCGTTGACGCTGGCGCTGGCCAGCAGATCGAAAGCGCTGCCGCTTGCCGGTGCGCCGAACGAGATCGCGCCAGCAGTGATGCCTGCCGGATAGGTCCCCACACCGGCCGGCGCATGGACCGGCAGGACCGACGACAATTCGCCGCCAAGGGCCCCGCCGAAACAGGCGGCGAACGGCAGCACGCCCATGGTGGCCAGAACCCAGGCAAGCACCGCCACCTTCGTCGACCAGTTCAGCACCGTCATCAGCCAGGCGCGGACGAAGACCAGCGCATTGGCCGGCAGGCCGGCTTCCACCTCGACCAGCAATTTGCCTAGCTTTTCCGGCAGGCGCCGCTGCAAAAGAGCAAGCATGCTGCCTTTCAGCAGAAAAAGCGCCAGCGGCGACACCAGGAACAGCCCCCACAGCAGCCAGCCAAGCGCCTGATCATCACGCGCGATGACGAGGCCGATGCCGGCCGCGGCAAACAGCGCATGCAGGTCGAGCAGCCGCATCAGCAGCAGCGCCGACGTGCTGCGTGCCAGGGGAACCGCGAATTCCGAGCGCATCAGGATCGGAAAGCTGGTTTCCCCGGCACGAAAGGGCAGCATGATGTTGAGAAGATTGTGAACCTGCGTCACCCGCAGGAGCGTCAGGAACCGGCCCCGGGTTTCCGTGGGGAAATAGTCGTAGATCCGGTAGCAGCGGATGAAATAGGTGCCGACCAGAAGAGCCAGTGCCGACAGCACCGGAATGAGGCCAATCTCAGCCCATTGCCGGAAGAGCACCGGCCAACCCCAGATCCACTGGACGAATGCGGCGTAGGCAACCACGGCGCTCAAGGACAGCACGGTCATCCGGTTGCGGACAAGCCATGAAACCCGGCTGGCATCCCCTTCTGCATTCATATATTTGCTACTTTCCTGTCCGGTGCTATGGGATCAAGGCTGGTTATCACGATAACCCGAACGAGAGAACCTGCGGCGATTTAGAGGCTTTGATAGTGGATCCCATCTTGGAAGCAAACAGGGCAGAGACCGGCACCGCCGTGTCCATCGAATTGTCCGTGGTCGTGCCGATCTACAATGAAGAGGAGAGCGTGCGCCCGCTGGTCACGCGCATCCGCGAAGCCATGGCGGATTTCGGCAAGCCCTGGGAACTCATCCTCGTCAATGACGGAAGCACCGACGCGACGCTGGTCAATGCGCGCAAGGAACTTGCCATTGGCGACCTGCGGCTGAAAATCGTCGAGCTGCAGCGCAATTTCGGCCAGACCGCCGCCATGCAGGCTGGTATCGACATCGCTGCCGGCCGGCTGATCGCCACGCTCGACGGCGACCTGCAGAACGATCCGCGTGACATCCCGGCGATGGTGACCGCGATCGAGGAACGCGAGCTCGATCTTCTTGTCGGCTGGCGCAAGAACCGGCAGGACGGGCTGTTCCTGCGCAAGATCCCGTCCTGGTGCGCCAATTATCTGATCGGCAAGATCACCGGCGTGAAGCTGCACGATTATGGGTGCAGTCTGAAAGTCTATCAGGCCTCGATCATCAAGCAGGTCAAGCTGATGGGCGAGATGCACCGCTTCATTCCGGCCTGGGTCGCAGGTGTCGTGCCAAGCAGCCGTATCGGCGAAATGCCGGTCACCCACCATGCGCGTCAGCATGGAACCTCGAAATACGGCATTTCACGCACCTTCCGGGTGATCCTCGATCTGCTCTCGGTGCTGTTCTTCATGCGCTACAAGGCGCGGCCGGGGCATTTCTTCGGCTCGATCGGGCTGGCGGCCGGCGGCCTCAGCGCTCTGATCCTGTTCTACCTGTTCATCGACAAGTTCGTGCTCGGCAACGATATCGGCACAAGGCCGATGCTGATCGTCGGGGTCATGCTGTTCCTCTCTTCGGTGCAGCTGATCACCACCGGCATTCTCTCCGAGATGATGGCACGCCTCTATTCGGGCGAGAACGACACCCCGCCCTATATCGTGCGCAAGGTCTTCGATCGGGAAGGATCCGATGCCTAACGTCGCTTCCCGCCGCGCCGACCCGATAATCTATGACGCGATGATCTACGCGGTCGCCGCCTATTTTATCCTGTGTGTGGCCATTCGGGTGTTCGTCTCATCGTCGCTCGAAATCGACGAGGGCGAACAGGCCTTCGTCTCGCAGTTTCTGGCGCTGGGATACGGCCGCCAGCCGCCCTTCTACAACTGGCTGCAATATGCGGTGGTGGAGACGTTCGGTCTTTCGCTGACGGCGCTGACGGCTGTCAAGCACGTACAGCTTTTCCTCTGTTGCCTGTTTTACGGCCTCGCCGCCAGGATCGTCATCAAGGACCGGTCCCTGGCAACGATGGCCATGCTCGGCGTGCTCACCCTGCCGCCGGTCTTTCTGCTGGCGCAACGGGACCTCTCGCACACGGTCTCCGCCCTGTTTGCCGTGTCGCTGTTTCTCTACGGCTTCTTCAGGACGATGCGCAGTCCGAGTGCCTTTTCCTATCTCGTGACCGGGATTGCGGTCGGCATAGGATTGATTTCCAAATACAATTTCGCGCTTGTGCCGGTCGCCGCGATCCTTGCCGTCCTGCCGGAGCGGGATTTGCGCCAGCGCATCTTCGACTGGCGGATCCTCCTGTCGCTTACCGTCGCCGGCGCGATCGTCCTGCCGCACGCCTACTGGATTGTCCACAACCTGGCATGGGCTTCCGCCGGCACGATCAAGGAAATGAAGGAGGGGATGTCCGGCGGACGGCTGACCCAGGCGTTCCAGGGAACCTTCTCGCTGCTTTCGGCCTTCATCAGCGGCAGCGTCCTGCCGCTCGTGTTCTTTGCCGTGGTTTTTCCCTTCGACATCAAGCGCATCTGTCGCGCCGAAAGCCAATGGACCCGGATCACCGGACGGATGATCGTTCTGTGCGTGCTTGCCGTACTGCTGATCGTTCTCGGCCTCGGCGCCACCAATATCCGCGAGAAATGGCTGGCGCTGTTCCTTGTGCTGTGGCCAATCTACCTCTGTCTGAAGATCGATGCGGCCGGCATCGAGATGACAGGCAGGCTGAAGCGCTTCGCCATCCCGCTGTTCATCATGATCGTCGCGGTGCTTATCGGCGTGTCCGCGCGGGTCGTGACATCGCAGATGCTTGGAACCTACAACAAACTCAATATTCCCTATGACGCCTTCATCAGCGAGATCACCAACAACCGCTCCGTTCAGCCTGCGCTGCTGATTACCGAGGACACCAATCTTGCCGGCAATGCACGGCTGCAGCTGCCGCATACCCCTGTCATCATGCCCTCCGACCCGCCAACGCCGCTGGCCGCGGACTGGAGGTCGGCCGGGCCGGTTCTGGTGATCTGGCGCAGCAACGGCGCGTTGGAGCCGGCGTTTCCCGAAAGCCTCGCACAGAAGCTGCGCGAAGGCGGCGTGGCGAGCGAAGAGATCAAGCCGCTCTACGCGGCACCGTCCTATTACCTCGGCAAGGAGGCCGACCGCTACGGCTTCGGCTATCTCTGGCTGCCGCAGAAAGGTAACTGAAGCCTACCGCCTGCCCGGTCACGTGCCGACAAGAAGCTTCAGTTCGCCCGGATGCACGCGCAGAGCGACGTCGCGGCCAACCGGCAGCAGTTCGCCGTCGATGACGCAGTTGGTGTTGTGACGCGCCTTCGGGAAATGCAGGTTCACGGTCGACACGCTCATTTCGGTGATCAGCGCACTTTCGCGGAACTTGCCGCGCATGATGTCGAATGTCAGCTTGGCGACGCCGGACGGCTTCAAGGGCGGCGCTGTATAGAAACCCAGATGCCCGCCGGTCACGTCATCGGCATACATCAGCGCGTTGGGACCGAAATGATTGTTGGACACCGAGATGGCCGACACGCTGCGCTTTTCGCGCACGCCGTCCACCTCGAACTCGATCTCGAATTCCGGTGGATTGAACATCACCCCCAGCGCCGCACGCGTGCTGGCGCGCATTTTTCCCAGCCGTGAGGCAAAGCTGAAGGATTCGCGATAGCGCACCATGCGGGCGTGCAGCCCCATGGAAAACTGGTGGACGAACGCCCGGCCATCGGCGCTGCCGATATCGGCCTCAACGATGCGGCCGTCAGCCAGCACATCCAGCACCTTCCAGATGTCCAGCGGCAATTTCAACGACCGGGCAAACAGATTCATCGTTCCGGCCGGAACCACGCCGAGCGGCATGCCATTCTTCCAGGCGACAGCCGCCGCCGCCGAGATCGTTCCGTCGCCGCCGCCGGCCAGCATCGCATCCAGATCGTCGCGGCGGGCCGTCTTCTCGAGGAGCTCGGCCAACCCGTCTCCGGACGCGACCGCAATTTCGATGTCATGCCCGGCAGCGTGAAAGACCTCTTCGGCCTTTCTGCCATAGGCCTCCATATCGGTCGTGCGGAACGTTCCGCCGTCGCGATTGAATATGGCCTTGATTTTCATTCGTGCTCCTTGCCGCTTGTCTGGGGACATATGGAGCGGCACGGACCGGTTTTCAGCAGGTCTTGGTAAAATAACGAATGTTTCATATTCGCGGCCGGGAAATCGGCGCGGGCAGACCGGCTACTCGGCCGCCTGCGGCAGGATATGCTCGTCGCCCCAGCGCTTCATCGCCATGATGACGGGTTCAAGGCTGCGGCCGCGCGGCGTCAGGCAATAGTCGACCCTTGGCGGCACCACGGCAAAAACCGTTCGCTCGATCAGTCCGTCAGCCTCCAGCTCGCGCAGCTGCTTCGTTAGCATCCGCTGGGTGATCGTCGTCAGGCGGCGACCGATTTCGTTGAAGCGCATCGTGCCGTCCAGCAGATGATAGAGGATCACACCCTTCCACTTGCCGTCGATCAGGTGAAGCACGCCCTCGACCGGGCAGCCGGGAGAACAGGTCAGCAGCTTGTGGCGAACACGCGGCATTCACGGTATCCTTTTGTGTACTCTGTACACTTCCTGTGCATTCTTGCGCCTTCGGAACATAATGCGCATCTAGCTTCTGTTCAAACATGAAGGAGCCTGCCATGCGCGCTATCGCCTACAAGATCCCCCAGGCCATCACAGCCGAAACCTCGCTGCTCGATGTGGAGCTGCCCGTCCCCGTGCCGGAAGGCCGGGATCTGCTGGTCGAAATCAAGGCCGTCTCGGTCAACCCGGTGGACACCAAAGTCCGCGCCAACGCCAAGCCGGAACCCGACCAGCTGAAGGTGCTCGGCTGGGACGCGGCCGGGATCGTCAAGGCGGTCGGCCCGGGTGTGAAACTGTTCCAGCCGGGTGACGCGGTCTTTTATGCCGGTGCCATCGACCGGCCAGGCTCGAATGCGGAATTCCATCTGGTCGATGAACGCATCGTCGGCAAGAAGCCGAAAACGCTGGACTTTCCGGCCGCCGCCGCCCTGCCGCTGACCTCGCTCACGGCCTGGGAAGCACTGTTCGACCGGCTGAAGGTCAACGATCCGGTGCCCGGCGCCTCCAATGCGATCCTGATCATCGGCGGTGCCGGCGGCGTCGGTTCGATCGCCATCCAGCTGGCGCGGGCCCTGACCAACCTCACCGTGATCGCCACCGCATCGCGCCCCGAGACACAGAAATGGGCCTATGATCTCGGCGCCCATCATGTGCTCGACCATTCAAAGCCGCTGGCCCACCAGATCGACCAGCTGGCGCTCGGCGCGCCGGCCTTCGTCTTTTCGACCACCAACACCACCGACCACCTGGAGGACATCATCCAGCTGATCGCACCGCAGGGCCGATTCGGGCTGATCGACGATCCGAAGATGCTGGATGTCGTGCCGTTCAAGCGCAAGGCCGTTTCCGTTCACTGGGAGCTGATGTTCACCCGCTCGCTGTTCAAGACGAAGGACATGGAGGAGCAGAACCGGATTCTCAACGAGGTCGCCCGGCTGGTCGATACCGGCAAGATCCGCTCGACGCTGACGGAGACGCTGGGGGCGATCAACGCGGAAAACCTGAAAAAGGCGCATGCATTGATCGAAACCGGCCGGACCAGAGGCAAGCTGGTGCTCGCCGGTTTCTGAAGCGTCCGGCCCCGGCAAAACGAGGCTTTTGTGCAGTTCCCCCGGGAACCTCCCGCCGTCTGCGCTCCCCATAAACAGGAGACGGCGCGGCACATCGAACCCAATCTCCCAAACCGGTGTTGCTGCGCTGCCCCGGGAACCGGCCCAGACCCCGCAACAGGGACCGGTTCCCGGGGCAGTTTCATCACCTGCCACCGGAGAGAAAAATGCCTTCCTTTATCGATTCCCTTATCAGTTCCCGCGCGTTCGGCTATTTTGCCCGCACCGTTTTCACCTACATGTTCTGGGCAAGCGGTCTTGCCAAGCTGATCGACTTCAATGCCGGCGCAGCCGAGATGGCGCATTTCGGGCTCGAACCGGCTCCGCTGTTCAATATCGCCGTGATCATCACACAGCTCGGCGGCTCGGCCCTCGTCATCGCCAATCGCTGGACCTGGCTTGGTGCCGGCGCCCTTGCCGTCTTCACCCTGCTCACCATCCCGATCGCCCACACGTTCTGGACCATGCAGGAGCCGATCAAGACACTCGAATTCTATGTCGTCATGGAGCACATCACGGTGATCGGCGGCCTGATGGTGGTCGCGTGGAAATCGGCACCTGAACGTGCCCCCGTCCCTGCCACCCGCGCCGGCCTTGCGGAAATCAACGCGTAGCATTGCCAGCACGGACACGAGCGAGCACCTGCCGGACAGCCTCCGGCGGGTGCTTTTCGTCAACCCGGTTCCGGTGGTATCGGGCGGCGATCAGGCCTGCAGCACGACGACGCGGCCGCCGACGGTGGCGCGCTCGAACAGGTGGACGACATCGTGATTGAGCATGCGGACACAGCCGCTCGACATCGCCTGTCCGATCGACCAGGGCTGCGTGGTGCCGTGGATGCGGAACATCGTGTCGTTGCCGTTCTGATAGAGATAGATGGCTCTCGCACCGAGCGGGTTGTTCGGCCCGCCGGGAACGCCGCCGGCATATTTGAGGTTCCGGTCCGGATCGCGGCGGATCATGTTGTCCGTCGGCGTCCATGACGGCCATTCCGCCTTGCGGCCGATATAGGCCGAGCCTGCCAGCGCATAACCGTTGCGGCCGACGCCGATGCCGTAGCGCATGGCCCGTCCTTCACCCAGAACATGGTAAAGCCGCCGCGCCGGCGTATCGACGACGATGGTGCCCGCATCATATGGCGTCGCATAGGCCACCTCCTGCCGCCGCAGTTCCGGCTTGATCTTTTCAAGCGGCATGGCAGGCAGCGGAAACTTCTCGTCCGGCAGCGATGCATAGTTGGCCGCATGGTTCGGGCCATTGGTCGAGCAGCCGGCAAGAAGAGCAGACAGCCCGAGAAGCAGGCCACGGCGGGAGAGCGACATAAGCGGTTCCTTAACATCGGGTTGATGCAACCGAAATTAAGGAAAACATGGTTAATAGCCGGTTAAGGTTGCGGACCTGATTGGTCAACAAGTGCCTGTTTGAGTATGACGCTCAAACCATTTGTCGATTATTTGATTACACCCGCTATTCGCGGATCGTAATCCCCTTCGTCAATCAACGCCAGGAACTCGGCAGGCGTGAAATCCTCCCAAGCCTCTTGAGGCACGCGATCTTCTTTGGGGCGGGCAAGGGAATAGACCCCAAAGAAACCCGTCGACAGCTGCTCACGCACGGCAATTTTCTGAGCATCGGACAAACCCGAAAGTGCCTCGAAAGACCGCTCATCTTCGCTGTCCATGGACCAGACTAACCTGACCGAAGGAGTGCATATGTCGATGACTGGGTTCCAGCTTTGGCACACGCCGACAGTTACGTCGTCGCAGTTCCATACCTGCTTTCGCAGCACTTGAGCTGGCGTCATATCTTCGTGCAGGCAGTCGCCGGCCACGCGCAACGTCCGGCAAACCCCGACAAACTTCTTGTCCTGTGGTGGCAAATTACGCAGTTTTAAGCTTTGCAGCCGGTAAGGCGGCTCAGGCGCAAACCCGATCTCCAGATGACGGGAGTATCCCCAATACAGTGGCACCGGTTCATCATATGCGTCGGTGACCCACCAGTCAGGCGGTCCGAGAAGTGCGGAAATTTCCAGCATGGTGAGACCGAGGCTGAGCGGCCCCAATTCTCCGCTCAGCAAGAACGATCGCAACGACGCCGTATAACGCAGCGGCCTTTTGCCCATCTCCATCACATATTCGGATAAACCGGCCCTTCGCCGCCCTGTGGCGGCACCCAGTTGATGTTCTGGTTGGGGTCCTTGATGTCGCAGGTCTTGCAGTGGACACAGTTCTGGGCGTTGATGACGAAGACGTCCTCGCCGTCCTTCTCCACCCATTCGTAGACGCCGGCCGGACAGTAGCGGGTCGAGGGACCGGCATAGATGTCGTGCTCAGACGACTTCTGCAGCGCCATATCCTTGACCTTCAGATGCACCGGCTCGTTTTCCTCATGATTGGTGTTCGACAGGAACACCGAGGAGAGACGATCGAAGGTGAGCACGCCGTCCGGACGCGGATAATCGATCTTCTTGTGTTTGGCGGCCGGCTCCAGCGACTGCGCATCGGTCTTGCCGTGTTTCAGCGTGCCGAAGACGGAGAGGCCGAACAGCGTGTTGGTCCACATGTCGAGACCGCCCAAGGCGACACCAATCGCCGTGCCGAACCGCGACCACAGCGGCTTGACGTTGCGCACCTTTTTCAGGTCCTGGCCGATGGCGCTGTCGCGCCAGCCGTTCTCGATTTCCACCGGTTCATCATTGGCGCGGCCGGCCGCGATCGCATCGGCGATCTTTTCGGCCGAGAGGATGCCCGACAGAACCGCATTGTGGCTGCCCTTGATGCGCGGCAGGTTGACGAAGCCGGCCGAACAGCCGATCAGCGCACCGCCGGGGAAGGACAGCTTCGGCACCGACTGCCAGCCGCCCTCGGTGATCGCACGGGCGCCATAGGTCAGCCGCTTGCCGCCTTCAAAGGTGCCGCGGATCGCCGGATGCGTCTTGAAGCGCTGGAATTCCTCGAACGGATAGAGGTAGGGGTTCTTGTAGTTGAGATGGACGACGAAGCCGACGGCGACCAGATTGTCTTCCAGATGATAGAGGAAGGAACCGCCACCGGTCTTCATGCCGAGCGGCCAGCCGAAGGAATGCTGGACGAGGCCCTGCTTGTGGTTCTCCGGCTTGACCTGCCAGAGTTCCTTGATGCCGAGGCCGAATTTCTGCGGCTCGCGATCCTTCTGCAGGTCGAATTTGGCGATCAGCTGCTTGGCGAGCGAGCCGCGCACACCCTCGCCGATCAGCGTATACTTGCCGCGCAGCTCCATGCCGCGGGCAAAGTTGGGGCCCGGCTCGCCGTTCTTCTCGACGCCCATGTCGCCGGTGGCAACGCCGACGACGGCGCCCTCGTCATTGTAGAGCATTTCGGTGGCGGCAAAGCCCGGATAGATCTCGACGCCGAGCGCCTCGGCCTTTTCGGCAAGCCACCGACAGACGAGGCCGAGCGAGACGATATAGTTGCCGTGATTGCTCATCAGCGGCGGCATGGCGAAATTGGGCAGGCGGATCGAGCCGGCGGGACCAAGCAGCAGGAACTGGTCGTCCTTGACCTCGGTCCTGAAGGGATGCCCCTCCTCTTCACGCCAGCCCGGCAACAGCCGGTCGATGCCGATCGGATCGACCACCGCACCCGACAGGATATGCGCACCGACCTCGGCACCCTTTTCCAGAACAACCACCGAAAGCTCCGGATTGACCTGCTTCAGACGGATGGCGGCAGCCAAACCCGCAGGACCGGCGCCGACGATCACAACGTCGAAGTCCATGCTCTCGCGCTCGGGCAGGTCCTGTGGCTCGCTCATCTCATCGTCTCCAGTCATATCCCGGAATTCTTGTCCGGTTTTGTTCCCAATTCTTGATCTCCGTCATGGCAAATACGGCAGGACTTGTCGAGCCGATCTGCGACGACAGCCTTACGCATTTGCGCATGACATCATGCGGCAGGATACAAATATATTACGTGCACGTAAACGTAATATATCGTCGCAGCCGCATATAATCTTGGGATCGGCCACTTGCAGAAGTTGTCGCCGGCACCGGTTGCGCCACGCAGGTGGAATCGATGCCCCAACGATCATGGCCGCCTTGCTTTTGACCAGTCCCTATGCGAGGACGCGCCCTTCAAAACACGCAATCGCATTCGCGAGCAACCGCGAAAAGCAGCAATCCCGACCACCTATAGGCGACATAGGGCCACATGACACCGTGGCACCCTGGCGCGTGGCACGGACGCATGACCACTGGAGACCAACATGGCAAAAGCACTCGGCTTCGATTTCGGCACCACCAATTCGGTTCTGGCCGCTTCGCAGGGCGACACCACCCAGTCGCTGAGCTTTACCAGCGCGGCCGGCACCACCGATTCGATGCGCACCGCCCTGTCGTTCATGAAACATGCGCAGCTGGGCGCCGCCGCCGTCAAGATCGAGGCAGGCCAGGCGGCGATCCAGCAGTTCATCGACAATCCGGGCGAAGCGCGCTTCCTGCAGTCGATCAAGACCTTTGCCGCCAGTCCCCTGTTCCAGGGCACGCTGATCTTTGCCCGGCGCAACAGTTTCGAGGACCTGATGCGCTCCTTCCTCAGCCGGATCGCCGATTATGCCGGTGATGGCTGGGCTCAGGACTACAAACGCATCGTCGTCGGCCGGCCGGTGCGTTTTGCCGGCACCAGCCCGGACGAGACGCTAGCCCTGGAGCGCTACGGCCGGGCGCTGTCGTCCTTCGATTTTCCGGAAATCCATTATGTCTACGAACCGGTCGCAGCCGCCTTCTATTTCGCCCAGAACCTGAAGAAGGACGCTACCGTGCTGGTCGCCGATTTCGGCGGCGGCACCACCGACTATTCGATCATCCGCTTCGAAAGCCACGCGGGCAAGCTGACGGCCGTTCCGGTCGGCCATTCCGGCGTTGGCGTCGCCGGCGATCATTTCGACTTCCGCATCATCGACACGGTGGTCTCGCCGCTGATCGGCAAGGGCAGCCAGTTCAAGAGCTTCGACAAGCTGCTCGACGTTCCCTCCAGCTACTATGCCAATTTCGGCCGCTGGAACCAGCTGTCGATCTTCAAGACGCTGAAGGACTTTACCGATCTCAAGCAGCTGGTCCGCTCTGCCGTCGAGCCGGAAAAGCTCGAGGCCTTCGTCGATCTCGTCGATCACGACGAGGGCTATCCGCTCTATCAGGCGATCTCGGCCACCAAGATGCGGCTGTCGCACGCGGAGGAAACCGAGTTCTATTTCGCACCGCTTGGCGAAAAGAGCCGCCAGACGGTGCGCCGCAGCGATTTCGAAAGCTGGATCGCACCCGATCTCGCCCGGATCGAGGAAGCGCTGGACGAGGTCTTGGTCACAACCAACACGCTGCCCGACGGCATCGACAAGGTGTTCCTCACCGGCGGCACATCCTTCGTGCCCGCCATCCGCCGCATCTTCGAAAACCGTTTCGCGGCCGACCGCATCGAAAGCGGCGGCGAACTGCTTTCGATCGCCCACGGGCTGGCGCTGATCGGCGAGCGCGACGATATCGAGCGCTGGACGGCAATGGCGGCGTGACGTTCGAGGAGGCTTCCCTGCCTCCCCAAGCTTCTGTACAAGACAATCATGATCTCAACAGACACCATGAGCCCGGCCGAACTTGCCGCCCTTCTGCATTTCCATGCGGAAGCCGGGGTGGAATGGCTGCTGGAAGAGGAGCCCGTCGACCGGTTCGCGGAGTTCGCGCAGGCAAAGGCGTCGCGTGGCAATGGCGCGCCGCAAGCCATGCAAAAAACGCACAGCTCAGAGCAGAACGATGCGTCGCGTGCGCCGGTCGCCCGGGAAAGCGGCAATCGCACCGCCAGCAGGGCGCCCGCGGCACCCGCCGCCGCCCCGCAAATGGCCATTCCCGACGAGCAAGCCATTGCCGAAGCGCGGTTTGCGGCCGATTCCGCCCGGTCCCTGCCTGAACTGAAAAGCGCCATGGAGGCCTTTTCCGGCTGCAATCTCAGAAACAGCGCCCGCAACATGGTCTTTGCCGATGGCAACCCGTCGGCCGGCATCATGGTGATCGGCCCTGTGCCGAACGGTGACGACGACCGCGAGGGTGTTCCCTTTTCGGGCAAGCAGGGCCAGATGCTGGAGCGGATGCTGGCGGCGATCGGGCTCGACCGCTCGTCGGTGCTGCTCACCAATGTCATTCCCTGGCGGCCGCCCGGAAACCGCCCGCCGTCGTCGCGCGAAACCGATATCTGCCGTCCGTTCATCGAGCGCCAGATCATGCTGGCCGAGCCACGGCACCTGCTTGTGCTGGGCAATTTCGCCGCCCGGTTTTTCTTTGGCGGCAACGAGATGATCCACCATATGCGCGGCGAATGGCGCGATATTCCGGTCGGCGGACCGGCCGGTGGCGCAACGGTTCCGGCGCTTGCCACCCTGCACCCGCAGGACCTGATTTCGGCGCCCGCCAGCAAGCGGCTCGCTTGGCAGGATCTTCTCGCATTTCGCGCCCGGATTCGTGGTTAAAACCGGCTGAACGCTGCTCCTGCCCGATTTATAAACAAACGATGAAGAAAGCCATGCGGATTGCGCATACCAGCAACGCGAATGCATCCGTTGTGAAATCGATGCTGCGGTGCAATATAAAGCAACGGGGGGACTGGAATTAAGGAATTGAACCATGACTGCCCGTTTTCGCCCTCTGCACAGCAGTTTCGAAACGCTCCGCCACGCCGGCTCGGCCCTTCGCACGCCGTTCAACAGCTTCGGCTCGGCAGCAAACGAACAGATGACTGCCGCAGGCTACGGCCGCACGACGCGCCCGGCCCAGATTTTCGCGGAATTCATCCAGCGTTAAAAAACAAGGGTTTGCGCGCTCGCGCACCCTTGTTCTTGTCACCGCTTTCTCAAAGGTATCCGATCATGTCAGCATCCATCCGCTCGCTCCGGGTCCTCCTCGACGACATCGGCACCGCCGTGCGCGCCTCGCGCGAATACACGCGCCTGAGCCGGGAAGCCCCCGCGGCCAATGCCGACCGCCAGGCGGTCAGCGGTTTCCTGCCGAAGTAATTCTTGTCTCGCGGCCGCATCGCGGCCATTTCCCCGTTCTGCGCCACGCCCTGTCGCAATCGACAGCGCAGGAGAGATTGGTTAAAGCGACACTCGTTCTTTGATTCCAAGAGCGGCGTGCCGGGCGTTTCCCAGATCGTGCAATCCGCTCCAACCTTTTTCAGCGCATCCCTGACCGCTTGACCGTTTTCAAGCATCCGGCAGGCCGCGCATCCGGAGCCTTCATGCTGGCCAGCCTCAGATCCGTGTTCAGCCTGATGCTCTCGACGCTGCTGATGATGGTCGGCTTCGGGCTGGCAAGCTATGTGCTGCCGGTGCGCTCGGTCATCGAAGGCTGGTCGACGCTGACCATCTCGCTGATCGCCACCGGCTATACGCTGGGCTTCACCCTCTCCTGCATCATCACCCCGAAATTCGTGGCGCGCGTCGGCCATGTGCGGGTGTTCGCCGCGCTGATCACGCTGCTCAGCATTGCCATCCTGATGTGCGGGCTGGTGATCGACTGGCGGGCCTGGATCGTCTTTCGCGCCATTTCCGGCTTTGCGATTGCGGGAAGCTATCTGGTCATCGAGAGCTGGCTCAACGAGCGGGTGACCAATGAAAACCGGGGCATGCTGTTTTCGTGCTACCTGATCACCACCATGGTCGGCACCATCGGCGGCCAGTATCTGGTGCCGCTCGGCGACCCCACCAATTCGTCGCTGTTCATTCTGTGCGGCGTACTCTTTTCGCTGGCTCTGCTGCCGACGGCGCTGTCTTCCTCGGCCATGCCCGCGCCACCGGTGCAGGCGAGCTTCGATGTGCCGGGGCTGTTCCGCCGCTCGCCGGTTGCCGTCGTCGGCGCGTTTCTTGCGGGCGCGATGTCCGGCGCCTGGCTCAATCTCGGCGGCGTCTTTACCCAGAAGATCGGCCTTTCGACCGCCGAGGGCGCCACGCTCCTGGCAGCGCTGCTCGCAGGCAGCGCCATCTCGCAAATCCCGATCGGGCGGGCATCCGACAAGATGGACCGCCGCATCGTCATGGTCGGCTGCGGCATCGCCGGCGTCGTCTCCTGCCTGGCGATGGTCGCCTTCTCCGGTTCCAGCCCGCTGGTGCTCTATGTGATCGCGGCCTTCGTCGGCTCGGTGCTGTTTCCGATCTATGCGCTCAACGTGGCGCATGCCAACGACCTCGCCCGGCCGAACGAATATGTCGAGATCTCCTCGGGCATGATGATCACCTACGGCATCGGCACGATCTCGGGGCCGCTGATGGTCGGCCCGGTGATGGACCGGTTCGGTCCCGCCTCGCTGTTCATGGTGATCGCCGTCTATTTCGCGCTCTACGCCGCCTATGCGGCCTGGCGCATCGCCCAGCGCGGCCACACCGACGGGCTCGTTTCAAAATCCGATTTCCAGGCCAACACCGTGCCGACGCCCGGAACCGAAGCCGTCAACGCCATGAACCAGGCGGTGCGCCCGTCCGAACGGGTCGAAGACGACACGGCTCCGCCCCAATCGTCCTGACACCGCCCGCCAAACCGGTGGTGATCCCGATCGTTATCCCTGCGGCGTCACGTGCTTGCGGGCGCCCATGCGCTCCAGTCCCAGCTGATGCTCGCGGAAGATGATGAAGATGCCGGCCGCAACCACGATCGCCGTGCCGATCAGCATGACGCCGGTCGGAACCTCATCGAACAGGAAATAGCCGATCAGCAGGCCAAGCAGGATCGACGTGTATTCGAACGGCGCGATCGTCGACATGTCGGCATAGCGATAGCTCTGCGTCAAAAGGATCTGCGCGACACCGCCGCAAAATCCGGCCCCCATCAGAAGCAGGAAGGAATTCCACGGCAGCGGCTCCCAGCCGAAGGGCAGCGTCAGCAACGAGAAACAGGAGGCCGAGAGGGAGAAATACAGCACGATCGTATGCGTGCGCTCCTTGGCGATCAGCTTGCGCACCAGCACCATGGCGATGGCGCCAAGAGCAGCCGACAGGAGCACGGCCAGGGCGCCGAGTGCCTCCTGCGAACCAAAACCGCCGTCACGCAACAGCGTCACGCGCGGCCAGGTGATGATCATCACGCCGACAAGTCCGACCAGCACCGCCGACCAGCGATAGATCCGCACCGTTTCCTTGAGAAAGACAGCCGCAAAGACGACGGCCAGCAACGGCATGGCATAGCCGATGGCGATCGCCTCGGGCAACGGCAGGTGCACGAGACCATAAAAGCCGAAGCTCATGGCCAGAATACCGATGAAACCGCGCGCCAGATGGCCGAAAATATCCTTGGTGTGAAAGGCCGTGCGCAGATGTCCTTTGACCGCCAGATAACCCAGGATCGGCACCATCGCAAAAGCGGAGCGATAAAAAGTGATCTGGCCGGTGGCGATATCCGTTCCCGCCGCCTTGATCAGCGTGGACATGCAGACGAAAACCAGCACGGACAGAACCTTGAGGGAAATGCCCTTCATCGGGTGGGGAAATTCGGAATCCATGCGGGTCGCACTCATCGGACTGACGGCAGCGGGCCGGAAATCGATGCAAACGACGGGCTGCGGGGAAAATGCGATCGGAGAATCCGTCGCCAAGACCCCGTCACCTTAGCGTGCGATCCTCAAAAAAGGGATCAATTTTCGTGATGCACCGGGGAAATATTTGATGCCGCCACACGGATACCCTACGGTGGGCCATAACGGTTGGGGCGTGTCGAGGAGGGACGGCTCACCGCTCCATTCCACGGCAGGGACGGCAAGCCGGAAAATTGCATAAGCTGTGCCAAAAATACACGGCCGGTTTAAATATTGTTAGGGCGGATTTCGTAAGTCTCTGGTGCAAGCACAGCAACGGGACGGATCAGGCCCGCCGGAAGACGGCGTGCCCCAACGAA
Organism: Pararhizobium polonicum; assembly: GCF_001687365.1. Lineage (GTDB taxonomy): Bacteria > Pseudomonadota > Alphaproteobacteria > Rhizobiales > Rhizobiaceae > Pararhizobium > Pararhizobium polonicum. The sequence goes on along the minus strand of NZ_LGLV01000005.1, from coordinate 153,808 downwards.
AACCGCCTCGCGATCACACCGGAAGCTCCGCGTTATCAGCGCAGCCTCTTCACCAAGACCAAGCCTCACCCTGGCGTCCTGACGCAGCGGGCGACGCAAGCGGGATGAACAATGCGGACAGATACGGGCGAAATCATTCATCTGGAAGACTATCGGCCGACGGATTTCGTCCTTGAGAGGGTGGATCTCACCTTCGAACTCGATCCCACGGAAACCAAGGTCGAAGCCCGGCTGATCTTTCACCGGCGCGAAGGCGTCAGCGCCGACGCACCGCTTGTACTGGACGGCGACGAGCTGACGATGACCGGCCTGCTGCTCGACCAGGAAGAGATCGCGGCTGCGAATTACGATGCGGCCGAACACACGCTGACCATCCGCCATCTGCCGGCGGCAGCGCCCTTCGAGATCACCATCACCACGCAGATCAACCCCGAGGCCAATACCACGCTGATGGGGCTCTACCGCACCAGCAATGTCTATTGCACCCAGTGCGAGGCGGAAGGCTTCCGCCGCATCACCTATTTCCCGGACCGGCCGGATGTGCTGGCCGTCTACACGGTCAACATCATCGCCGACAAGGCAAGCACGCCGCTTCTGCTCTCCAACGGCAACTATCTCGGCGGCGCCGGTATGGGCGACGGCCGGCATTTCGCCGCCTGGTTCGATCCGCATCCCAAGCCAAGCTACCTTTTTGCGCTGGTCGCCGGCGATCTCGGCGTCGTCGAGGACACGTTCACGACCCTGTCGGGCCGCGAGGTCGCGCTGAAAATCTATGTCGAGCACGGCAAGGAGCCACGCGCCACCTATGCCATGGATGCGCTGAAGCGATCGATGTCATGGGACGAGGAACGCTTCGGCCGCGAATACGACTTGGACATCTTCATGATCGTCGCCGTATCCGATTTCAACATGGGCGCCATGGAGAACAAGGGCCTGAATGTCTTCAACGACAAGTATGTCCTTGCCGATCCGGAAACCGCCACCGATGCCGACTATGCCAATATCGAGGCGATCATCGCGCATGAATATTTCCACAACTGGACCGGCAACCGCATCACCTGCCGCGACTGGTTCCAGCTTTGCCTGAAAGAAGGCCTGACGGTCTATCGCGACCACGAATTCTCGGCCGACCAGCGCTCGCGCACCGTCAAGCGCATCGCCGAGGTCCGCCATCTGAAGGCCGAGCAGTTTCCGGAGGATGCGGGCCCCCTCGCCCACCCCGTCCGGCCGACGAAATTCCGCGAGATCAACAACTTCTACACGACGACCGTCTATGAAAAGGGCAGCGAAGTCACCCGCATGATCGCCACGGTGCTCGGCGCGGACCTGTTCAAGAAGGGCATGGACCTTTATTTCGAGCGCCACGACGGACAGGCGGTAACGATCGAGGATTTCGTCGCCTGCTTTGCCGAGGTCAGCAAACGCGACCTGACGCAGTTTTCGCTCTGGTACCATCAGGCGGGCACGCCGCTCGTCAGCGCCTCCACAGCCTATGACGCCGCCAGGCAGACCCTGACGCTGTCGCTCGAGCAGATGGTGCCGCCGACGCCCGGACAGAGCAGCAAGGAACCGATGCATATTCCGTTGCGCATCGGGCTTTTGCTGGAAGACGGCACGGAGGCCCAGGTGACTTCGGTCAGCGGCGCCGAAATGACCGGCGACGTGCTGCATCTCGTCGAGCGCAAGCAGACCGTTGTCTTCGCCGGCATCACCTCGCGGCCCGTCCTGTCGCTGAACCGTGGCTTCTCTGCGCCGATCAACCTGCATTTCGAACAGACACCGGCCGATCGCGCCCATATCGCCAGATACGAAAGCGATCTCTTCGCCCGCTGGCAGGCGCTGAACGATCTTGCTCTTCCCAATCTGGTCGCCGCCGCCGCCAGTGCAAAGGCGGGTAAGCCCGTGCACTGCGATGCGTCGCTGATCGACGCCTTGCTGGCCGCAGCCGCCGACGGCGATCTCGAACCGGCTTTCCGGGCACAGGCACTGTCCCTGCCGAGCGAAGCCGACATCGCCCGCGAAATCGGTGGCAACAACGACCCGGACGCCATCCACGCAGGACGCCAGCAGATCATGTCGGCCATCGCGAAAGCCGGCCAGACGATCTTCGAAAAGCTCACCGACGAGATGGTGGTTTCCGGTCCGTTCAGCCCGGACGCGGCCAGCGCCGGACGCCGGGCGCTGCGCAACACCGCCCTCTCCTATCTCGTCTATGCCGAAAACCAGCCTGCCCGGGCGGTGGATGCCTTCAACGCCGCCAACAACATGACCGATCTCAGCCAGGCGCTGACGATCCTGGCGCACCGGTTCCCGGAATCGGCCGAGGCGGCGCAGGCCCTTGCCACGTTCAAGGCGCGCTTTGCCGACAATGCGCTCGTGATCGACAAGTGGTTCACCATCCAGGCGACCATCCCCGGTGCGGCAGCGCTGAACCGTGTCACGGCGCTGATGGCCGATCCGCTGTTCAACGGCTCCAACCCGAACCGGGTCCGGGCGCTTGTCGGCACCTTCGCCTTCTCGAACCCGACCGGGTTCAACCGTGCCGATGGTGAAGGCTACCGCTTCCTCGCCCGCCAGATCCTCGATATCGACACGCGCAATCCGCAGCTTGCCGCGCGCATCCTCACCTCGATGCGGTCGTGGCGTTCGCTCGAAGACGTCCGCGCCGGGCATGCCCGCAACGCGCTGCGCGACATCACGGCCGGCAAGAAGCTGTCCGCCGATGTCAGCGACATCGTCGAGCGCATGCTCAAAGGATAGAAAATATCAAGAGGAAATGCCCGTGAAACCCCGCAATTGCGGGGTTTTTCCGTTTCCGGCCGCACGCCGCCGCCGGCAGTATGATTTTCCAATGGCGATAAATGGTTAACAAAGTTTTACGTTTTCCTCTGGACAAGGCGAATCACAATTGATTCATTGGGCCAGGTTCGAGCGAGCGGCGCATCGAATCACATGAGGATTTACAGATTTGACGAAGATGGCGGAAGCGCAGCGGGGACGCGCAGCCGGTGAGCGGTTGCATCCAAAATTTCCGGGCTTTTCGAAGCTGGAAAGGGATGTCCTCCAGCGCGCACGGATTTTTACCGAGCCGGCCTCTCTGCGCCTGGCGCAGGCAGAGCCCTTGCTGAAGCGCTCGATCCCGATCCTGATCACCGCGTTTCTTCTCGTCGTCGCCATTTCCCGCGTCAGCGGCATCATGGTCGAATATGCGCGCATGGAGGCCAGTTCCCGCCAGGTCACCATGCTTGCCGCAGCGACCGCAAGTGCGGCGCTTCAGGAAAACGGGGTGGCTCTGTTCGACAAGGCCCAGAAATGGGATGTCGAGCAGCGGCTGAACACCTTCCTATCCCCCGACATGCTGGAGGCCGGCGCCTTCGTTCTCACCGTGCGCAACGATGGCCGGATTTTCGCAAGCACCCCGGAAGGCTCCGTCTATACCGGGCGGACGCTGACCGCCGTGGCGCCGGAAGTGGCGGCCTTCCAGTATTTCGGCGAACGCTCGACGGTGATGAAAACCTTCATCGGCGGTGCCGAGCATATCGTCGCCTTGATGCAGGTGCCCGGCGGGGCCGGAACGCTGCTGGTTGCAACGCCGCTGGCGCGGATCGAAAAGCTGTGGCGCGACGAGGTCTCACTGAACGTCACGCTCTTCGCCGGCATTTCGGCGATCCTGCTGGTCGTGCTCTATGCCTATTACATCCAGGCCAAGCGCGCCCGTGACGCCGACCAGATCTTTGCGGAATCCAACCTGCGGGTCGAGACGGCTCTTTCGCGCGGACGCTGCGGCCTGTGGGATTTTGACATGCCCAACCGCCGGCTGTTCTGGTCGCGCTCGATGTACGAAATGCTTGGCATGCCGCCGCAAAGCAGCGTGCTTTCGTTCGGCGATGCGGCCCGGCTGATGCACCCGGATGACGGCAGCATCTACAAGGTCGCCCGCACCATCGCCAAGGGCGATGCCCGCCAGATCGACCAGATCTTCCGGATGCGCCATGCCGATGGCCACTATGTCTGGATGCGCGCCCGCGCGCAGGTGATCCGCACCACATCCGGCCGCGTCCACCTGATCGGGATCGCCATGGACGTTACCGAACAGCACCGGCTCGCCCAGCGCTATGCGGAAGCCGACCAGCGTCTGGCCGATGCCATCGAATGTACCTCCGAGGCCTTCGTGCTCTGGGACAAGAACGACCGGCTTGTCATGTGCAACACCCACTATCAGCAGGCCTACAAGCTGCCCGACCGGGTTCTCGTTGCCGGCACCGAACGCTCCGTGGTCAACGCGGCCGCGGCCCGCCCGATCATCGAGCGGCGGATCGCCGATCCCGACCGTTCGAATCATTCGCAGACCTCGGAAGTGCAACTCTCCGACCAGCGCTGGCTGCAGATCAACGACCGGCGCACCCGCGACGGCGGTCTGGTTTCCGTCGGCACCGATATCACCCTGCTCAAGCGGCACCAGGTGCGCCTGCGCGAATCCGAACGCCGCCTGATGGCGACCATCGGCGATCTCTCCACCTCGCGCATCACGCTGGAGCGCCAGAAGGCCGAACTTTCCGTCGCCAATGCCAACTACCAGGCGGAAAAGGAACGCGCGGAAGCCGCCAACCGGGCGAAATCCGAGTTCCTTGCCAACATGTCGCACGAATTGCGCACACCGCTGAATGCCATCCTCGGATTCTCGGAAATCCTGCAGAACCAGATGTTCGGTCCGCTCGGTTCGGAAAAATACGACGAGTATTCGCACGACATCCACGACAGCGGCAAACATCTGCTCAATGTCATCAACGACATCCTCGACATGTCGAAGATCGAGGCCGGCCAGATGAAGCTCAATCGCGAAACCATCGATCTCGCGCCGCTGATCATGGAAACCCTACGCTTCACCACGATCCCGGCGCAGCAGAAGAACATCTGCGTCGACCAGAAGATCTCCTCCGGCCTGACGATCACCGCCGACCGCCGCGCCATGAAACAGGTGCTGCTGAACCTCCTGTCGAACGCGGTCAAATTCACCAACGAGGGCGGCAGAATCTCGCTGCGCGCCCGCAAGGTCGCCGGCGCCGTGACGCTGACCATCGCCGATACCGGCATCGGCATTCCACGCGTCGCGCTGCAGAAGATCGGCCAGCCGTTCGAGCAGGTCCAGAGCCAGTACGCCAAGAGCAAGGGCGGCTCCGGCCTGGGTCTCGCCATCTCGCGGTCGCTGACCAACCTGCACGGCGGCGCCATGAAGATCTACTCCCAGGAAAACGTCGGCACGATCATCTCCCTGCGCATCCCCGATACGGTTCCGCGTGCCGTTTGCGAGACGAAGGCCAATCCCGTCTATGCTTGAGGCTTGACGATCGTCTGGAAGATCCGGCGCACCGCTTTCGAAAGCCGCCGGATATCGGCCTCCAGCACCTTGGCATCCGGCGCATCGCCCGCCCGGCAGAGAAGCTCGATCAGTCCGGCCGGTGCGTCCTTTGCCTCCAGATCCCCTTCGATGCACAGACGCACGATCTGCGACAGATCGGTAAACAGCGCCAGCGCGTCCTGTACTGTGTCAAGTTCACCGGGAACCATCAGCGCCGGGCCGAGAAGCCGCAGCACATCCGCCGTCGATGTACCGCCAGGCGGTGGCGCGACGCCGCGCGCAGGCGCGATCAGGGCCAGGTATTGCGCAATGAATTCGATATCCACCAGCCCGCCGGGAATGAGCTTGAAATCCCAGACATCGCTCGGCGGTTTTTCCTTGTCGATCAGCCTGCGCATCTCCGCGACATCCGCCGTGATCTTTCCAATATCGCGGGTCTGGCCAAGGACCTCGCGGAAAATCGTGCCGGCTTGCGCAATCAGGCTGTCTTCGCCGCACAGCGCACGGGCGCGCGTCAGCGCCATATGCTCCCAGGTCCAGGCCTCTTCGCGCTGGTATTTTGCAAAGGCGTTGATGCGAGTGGCGACGGGCCCCTTGTTGCCCGACGGCCGCAACCGCATGTCGACCTCGTAGAGCACACCTTCGGCCGTAGGCGCCGAAAGCGCTGCGATCAGTCGCTGGGTGATGCGGGTAAAGTAGCGGATGGAATCGAGCGGCTTTGCCCCATCGGATTCTGCCGCCTCGTCGTCATGGTCGTAGAGCAGGATGATATCGACATCGGAACCGGCGGTCAGTTCGTGGCTGCCGAGCTTGCCCATGCCGATCACGGCCACGCGCCCGCCCGGGAATTTTCCATGCGCTGTCTCGACCTCGCGCAACACGGCATCCAGCGCCGCAGTAATGATCAGGTCGGCGAGGTCGGTGAAGGCATGCCCTGCCTGCACACCGGTGATGACGCCGGTCAGCAACCTTATGCCGATCAGAAACCGCTGCTCCGACGCGGTGATCCGCAGCCGGTCGAGAATATCCTCATAGTGCCTTGCACCGGAGAGAAACCCCTTGATGCGGTCGGCCAGATAGTCCCGGGTCGGCAGCTCGGCGAGAAGCCGGGGATCGAGCATGCCGTCGAAGACATGCGGCTTGCTGGCAATGATGTCGGCCAGCCGCGGCGCTGACGACATGATGTTGACGATCAGGGACAGGAGCCCCGGATTGTTACCAAGTAGTGAAAACAGCTGGATTCCGGCCGGCAGACCGGCGATGAAATGATCGAAGCGCAACAGCGCCTCGTCGGCGCGCTTGTTCTGGCCGAAGACGCGCAGGAGTTCGGGCGTCAGCTCGGTCAGCCGCTCGCGCGCCTCGACCGATTGCGTGGCCCGATAACGACCGTAATGCCAGGTGCGGATGGTGCGGGAAATATCCTGCGGCCGTTCGAACCCAAGCTTTTTCAGCGTCTCCAGCGTATCCGGATCGTCCCTTTGTCCGGTGAAAACCAGATTGCCGGTCTCGGTCGAAAGCTTCGCCTCCTGCTCGAAGAGCTGGGCATAGCGCCGCTCCACCGTCTTCAGCACGCGCGACAGTTCGGCCGAAAACGCTGCGGCATCTGCAAAGCCCATCATATAGGCGATGCGCTTCAGTTCGGCATCGGTGGCCGGCAGCACATGGGTCTGCTCATCGCGCACCATCTGAACCCTGTGCTCGACATCGCGCAGGAACCAGTAGGCGGACACCAGCTCCTCGGCCGTCGTCGTATCGATCCAGTTTGCCCGGGCAAGGCCGTTCAGCATCGGCTCGGTGGCGCGCAACCTCAGCTCCGGCATCCGCCCGCCGGCAATCAGCTGCTGCGTCTGGACGAAGAATTCGATTTCCCGGATGCCGCCGCGGCCAAGCTTGATGTTGTGGCCCTTGACCGCGATTTCGCCATGTCCCTTGTGGGCATGGATCTGCCGCTTGATCGAATGAATGTCGGCAATCGCCGCATAGTCGAGATATTTGCGGAACATGAACGGCGTCAGGTCGCGCAAAAAGGCCTCGCCGGCCTTGATATCACCGGCGACCGGACGCGCCTTGATGAACGCCGCCCGTTCCCAGTTCTGCCCCCTGCTCTCGTAATAGAGCATCGCCGCCTCGACCGGGATGGCGAGCGGTGTCGCGCCAGGATCGGGCCGCAGACGCAGGTCGGTGCGGAAAACATAACCGTCGCCGCTGCGCTCCTGCAGGATGCGGATCAACCGGCGCAGCAGCCGGGCAAAGGTCTCCGGCGCCTCTTCCGGATCGATGATCAGCGGCGCCTGCGGCTCATAGAACACCACCAGATCGATATCGGAGGAGTAATTCAGCTCGAAGGCGCCCAGCTTGCCCATGCCGAGAGCAACGACACCCGACTGTTCGCTGGGGTGTTCGACGTCGACGACATTGAGCTTGCCGCTGTCATGGGCGCTCAGAAGCAGGTGGTCGATTGTCGCGGAAACGGCCGCACCGGCAAATTCGCTCAGCCACCGGGTCGTTTCCCGCGCATCGAGAAGCCGGGAGAGATCGGCCAGCGCCAGCGCAAAGGCCATGTCCCGCTTGGCTTGCCTCAGACGCGTCATGATCTCGGCATCGGACAGAGGCTTGGCCGTCTCTCCGCTTTTCCAGGCCTCGCGCGCGGCCCGAATACACGTTTCCAGATAGGGGACAAGCGGCCCGGCAAGGGCCCGGACAAGCACCGCGGGATGGGAAACGGCGGTATCGCGCAGATAGGGCGAAAGCGAGAAAGCCGCGACGATGAAGTCCTTGAGCGGCGTTTCCGTGGCCAGCAGATCGGCAATCTCCGGATGGCTCCTGGCCATATCCTTGAGACCGGACAGAACGGATTTGGCATCCGTCTGGCTCATCGGCCGGATGGCGCATGCGCCGATCTGCGTTAAACGCCGCGTATCCGTCTGCATCGTGACCTCTCCCCCGCCGCTCCCGATTTCGGCTGCCCCATGCCTATCAGGCCGCGCGGAAAGGGAAAACCATGCTGGCGGTCAAACCACGATTGTTTTCAGCATCCGCAACCGTGTCGCTCAGTTCGAGGGAACCCTGATGCATCTCCATCACCGCCTCGACAAGCGACAGGCCCAGTCCGGTTCCCGGCTTGCTGCGGCTTTCGTCCAGCCGCACGAAACGCTCCACCACGTCCTCGCGCCTGTTGGCCGGCACACCGGGGCCATGATCCGCCACGGCAAGAACGACAGCCCCGTCCCGTCTCACGAGGCTGACCTTGATCAGCGGATTTTCGCCGCCGTCGGAATATTTGATGGCATTGTCGATCAGGTTGCCGAGCGCCTGCCCGATCAGCTCACGATTGCCCGAAATATGGATATCGGCAGGTACATCGGCCTCCAGTTTCAGCGCCTGTTCGTCGGCCACCGGCTCGTAGAGCTCGACGCAGTCGGCAGCGCTCTGCGAAAGATTGACGTCGCTCATCTCCGCCGCCGCTGCCCCGGCTTCGACGCGCGAGATCATCAAGAGAGCGTTGAAGGTGCGGATCAGCTGGTCGGATTCGCCGATGATTTCCTCCAGCGAGGCGCGATAGCCGGAATTGGTCGCCTTGTGGGCCAGCGCCGCTTCGGCCTTGTTGCGCAGGCGGGTCAAGGGTGTCTTCAGGTCGTGGGCGATGTTGTCGGAAACCTGCCGCAGGCCCTCGTTCAACTTCTCGATCCGCCCGAGCATGGCATTGAGCGATTCCGACAAGCGGTCGAATTCATCGCCGGAACCGCTCATCGGCAGGCGCTGGGAGAGATCGCCCGCCATGATCCGCGTGCTGGCGTCCGACATGCGGTCGATCCGCTTCAGCGCATTGCGGCCGATGGCAAACCAGATGATCAGCGCGCCGATGCCCATGATCCCCAGCGCGACGACCAGAGCCTGGCGCACCAGCACGCGAAATTTCTCCGGCTCCTGCAGGTCGCGCCCGACCAGGATGCGCAATCCGTTGTCCAGCACCAGCACATGCGCCAGCGCGACATGGGTTTCCTTGCGGCTTTCATCGGTATAGCGCTGATAGCTGAAGGCTTCGCCGGTCCAGCCTTCCTTGTCGAGCAGGCCCGGCTGCAGCGAGGCAACGTTGCCCGCAAGGATTTCGCCCGTCGGTCCGGCAATCACGTAAAGATTGGCGCCCGGCTGCCGTGCCCGCCGCTCCAGCGTCCGCAGCAGACCGTTGACGCCTGCCCGGCCGTAGATCTGCTCGATCTGGGCAACTTCCGCCGCCACTGCGTCCTTGGTCTGCTGTTCCAGCAGCCGTTGCGACATGGCCGTGACGTAGAACACCAGGATCGCGGCGCAGAGCGAAAACAGCAGGAGATAAAGCGCCGAAAGGCGGACGGCAGTCGTGCGGAAGAGGACGCGCAACCGGCTCATGCGTCCGCGCGCCCGTCTTCCTTGATCATGTAGCCGGCACCGCGCACGGTGCGCAGCAGCGGCTGATCGAAATCCTTTTCGATCTTGGCGCGCAGCCGCGACACATGCACATCGATGACATTGGTCTGGGGATCGAAGTGATAGTCCCAGACATTTTCCAGAAGCATGGTGCGCGTCACCACCTGACCGGCGTTCTTCATCAGATATTCGAGCAGCCGGAATTCGCGCGGCTGCAGCAGAAGCTCGCGGCCCTGCCGGCGCACCGTGTGCGACAGCCGATCGAGCTCCAGATCACCGACGCGGTAGACCATGTCCTGTTCGGGAGCGCCCTTACGGCGTCCCAGCACCTCGACGCGCGCCAGCAGTTCGTTGAAGGCATAGGGTTTCGGCAGATAGTCGTCGCCACCGGCACGCAAGCCGGTGACACGATCGTCGACCTGGCCGAGCGCGGAAAGGATGAGCACCGGCGTATGAACGCCCTTGCGGCGCAGCTCGGAGATCACCGACAGCCCGTCGCGGCGCGGCAGCATGCGATCGATGACGAGCACGTCGTAGCTGTTCTCGCTCGCCATGAACAAGCCGCTTTCGCCGTCGCTGGCATGATCCGAGACAATGCCAGCCTCGCGAAAGGCTTTGGCCAGATAGGCAGCGGCTTCGAGGTCATCTTCGATGATCAGAATCTTCATGCGCGTAACCATAGCCCTGGACCTGTACTTTCTACAACCGGTTTACCCTTGTGAAATCACGCCCGTCTGCCCGGTTGCGCAGAGAAGCCGTGCCCTGAAACGCCGAACGCCGCGAAACCCTGGGGAAGGTCCGCGGCGCCCGGTTGTTCAGTAGAACCGCGTCAGCCCTGGCTGATCGGCAGTGCCACGAAGCGGCTGGCGTTGTCGGCCTCGATCTGGAACAGCGCCTTGGTGCGCCCGTCCTTCTTGGCAGCCTCGATGACCTTGAGGATGTCATCGGCAGACTTGACCTGCTGGTTGTTGACCGAAATGATCTTCTGGCCTTCCTTCAGGCCGCGATCGCTGGCGTCGGAGTCGGGATCGACCGCGGAGATTGTCACGCCGTTGCCGTCATCCGAGGGGGTCACGGTCACGCCGAGATCGGCAAGGGCCTTCTCGCTCGACGGCTGCTCTTCCTGCTGCGGCTGCTGGTCGGTGCCGGCGGATGCATCCTTCGTATCGGCCGGCAGTGTTCCGACTTCCAGCTTGACACTTTCGGCCTTGCCGTCACGCCAGAGCGCTACATCGACACTCGTGCCGGGACGCATCGCGCCGATCTTGCGGGCCAGTTCACGCGGCCCCTTGATCGGGTCGCCGTCGACGGCGGTGATCACGTCGCCCTTCTTGATGCCTGCCTTTTCCCCCGGAGAACCGGCCTGCGGCTCGATGACGAGCGCGCCGCTTGCCTCGGCAAGACCGAGCGATTCTGCCACATCCTTGTCGACCGGCTGGATCTGTACGCCGAGCCAGCCACGCGAGACCGAGCCGTCCTTCATCAGATCGGCCACGACATCCTTGGCGACGGAGGCCGGAATGGCAAAGGCAATACCGACGTTACCGCCCGATGGCGAGAAGATCGCCGTGTTGATCCCGACCACTTCGCCGTTGAGGTTGAAGGTCGGACCACCCGAGTTGCCACGGTTCACCGCCGCGTCGACCTGCAGGTAATCGTCGTAGGGGCCGGAACCGATATCGCGGCCACGCGCCGAAACGATACCGGCGGTCACGGTGCCACCGAGACCGAAGGGGTTGCCGACGGCAACCACCCAGTCGCCGACGCGAACCTTGCTGTCGTCGGCAAAGCTGACATAGGTGAACTTGCGCTTGTCATCGACCTTCAGCACGGCGAGATCGGTGCGGCTGTCCTTGCCGATCAGCTTGGCATCGAGTTCGGTGCCGTCGCTGAGGATGACGGTGAACGCCGAGCCGTCGGAAACGACGTGATTGTTGGTGACCAGATAGCCGTCTTCGGAGATGAAGAAGCCGGAGCCCTGCGATGTCGGGTGCAGACGGCCAGGCTTGCCGTCACGCGGGCCACGGTCGCGGTCGGCGCGCTTGCCGCCGTTCGGGCCGCCGAATTCCTTGAAGAAGCGCTTCAGCGGGTGATCGTCGGGGAGTTCGTCCAGGCCACGGCCGCCGAAATCGAAGCTGAAGCCGTTGCTGGCATCATCGGAAACGGGGTTGGCGCGCGATTGCACGCGCACGGAGACAACCGCCGGCGAAACGGCATCGACCACATTGGCAAAACTCGGAACCTGCGGTGCCTCGATCTTGACGGGAGCGGCAAAGGAATAGGTGACGGCGGCAGGGATGCCGGTCGACAGCATGACGGCCGCGAGCCCGGCGACAGTCGATGCCTTCAAAACGGTCTTGAGGGAAGGACGCAGTGTGTTTGTCTTGAACATCCGATTTGCCTTTTCTCTTCATGTGCATTGGCTGGACTGGAGGAACAGCCGATGAGAAAGGAATAGTCGAATGCACATTACTGACTTGTGTCCGCAACATGAACTTTTGGTAATGTTAGCCGTCTTTGCAAGACGGCTGGATGTGTATAGACTTCGAATTCAACACACATGGAGGCCGGTCATGCGCACCAATATCGATCTTGACGACACCCTGATGTCACAGGCCATGGCGGTCACCGGGCTTGCCACCAAAAAGGCGACGGTCGAACATGCACTGAGATTTCTTGTCCGCAACACTTTGCAGCGCAAGGCCATCAGCGACATGAACGGACTGGGGTGGGATGGCGATCTCGAGACGATGCGCCTTGATAAATCCGCCTGATCGGTACGCGGCATGATTGTCGTCGACAGTTCGGTCTGGATCGCAAACCTGCGCGGCCTCGACACGATCCCCGTGCGAAAACTTCAGGCAATCGAGAACACCAACGAGATACTGGTTGGCGACCTCATCTTGCTTGAGGTACTGCAAGGCGCGCGCAACGAGCGGCACGCCGTTCAGATCGAGCACGGCCTGCGTCAATTTTCCGTCGAGCGGATGCTGGATGACGCCATCGCGGTCCAAGCCGCACGCTATTACCGACTTTTACGAGAATCCGGACGAACACCGCGCAAAACGGTCGACATGATCATCGCGACGTTCTGCATCGAACGGCACCATCATCTTCTTCATGACGACCGGGACTTCGAGCCTATGGCAAAGCTTTTCGGCCTGCAGGTGCTTTAACGATCAAGATCGGGCGCAGTTTCGCCAAGAATTGTCGCCAGTCTGGCCTCTTCCGCTTCGGTCAAAGGCTTTCCCGTCGCCTTGCCCGTCCGGCGCCGGGCCGCAATCACCATGGCGGCCCCGCCGGCGAGAAGCAGCACGATCGGTGCCCCCCACAGGATCAATGTCTTCGTCTCGAAACGGGGATTGAGCAGCACGAACTCGCCGTAGCGCGAAACGACATAGGAAATGACCGCCTCGTCGCTATCGCCATCGGTGATCCGTTCGCGCACCAGCAGGCGCAGGTCCTTGGCAAGCTCGGCATTGGAATCGTCGATCGACTGGTTCTGGCACACCATGCAGCGCAGTTGCGCCGACAGCGCCCGCGCCCGCGCCTCCAGCGCCGGATCACCAAGCACCTCGTCCGGATTGACGGCAAAGACCGGCGATGCCGACAGCAGCAGGACCACGATGAGCAGCAGCCGGCGGATCATTGCGCCGGCTCCAGAGCCGGTTTCTTCTGTTTCTTCGCTTTCGAGGGAGCCCCGATCCGCAATCGCCTGTCGCTGAGCGAAACGGCGCCGCCCGCCATCATGAACAGCGTGCCGCCCCAGATGCAGAGGATCATCGGCTTCCACCAGACCCGCACGACCACGCCGCCATCCGTCATGCTGTCGCCCAGAGACACGTAGAGCTGGCTCACGCCGAACGTGCGGATTCCGGCCTCGGTGGTCGGCATGCGACGGGCCGTGTAGAAACGTTTCGACGACCAGACATCGCCAAGCTCGACACCAGCCCGGCTGATGGTGAAATGCCCGGATTCCTCGCTGTAGTTCGGGCCATTGCCGTTGCGCAATCCATCAAAGCGCAGCGTATAGCCGCCGGCATCCGTCGTCATTCCCGGCTTCATCTCGATGATGTGCTCGGTCTCGAACGCCGTGACCGCAACGATGCCGATCAGCGTCACGCCGACCCCGATATGCGCCAGCGCCGTCCCGAAAACCGAACGGGGCAGTCCGGACAGGCGGCGCAGCGCAACGGCGCCCGTTACCTTGCCAAGCCCGGAGCGCAGGTAAAGCTCCGTCAGCGATCCGGCGATCATATAGGCACCGAGCGCGATACCGAACAGCGCCATGACCGGCCCGCCATTGTAGGCGTAATAGATCGCGACACCGATAACGAGCCCGACCGCCACGGCGGCAAACAGCCGTTGTCCGGCGCCGAGCAGATCGCCGCGCTTCCAGGCCAGCAGCGGGCCGAACGGCACGGCCAGCAGCAACGGCAGCATCAGCAATCCGAAGGTCATGTTGAAGAAGGGCGGGCCAACGGAAATCTTCGCGCCGGTCACCGCTTCCAGCGCCAGCGGATAAAGCGTGCCGATCAGGACGGTGGCTGCCGCCGTCGTCAGGATCAGGTTGTTGAAAACCAGCGCCCCTTCGCGCGAAATCGGCGCAAACAACCCGCCGGCCTTCAGATGCGCGACACGGAAGGCAAACAGTGACAGCGCACCGCCGATGAACAGAATGAGGATCATCAGGATGAAGACGCCGCGCGTCGGATCGGTGGCAAAGGCGTGAACCGAGGTCAGCACGCCGGAGCGGACGAGGAAGGTGCCGAGCAGCGACATCGAAAATGTCATGATCGCCAAAAGCACCGTCCAGATCTTCAGCGCCTCGCGTTTTTCCATCACCAGCGCCGAATGCAGCAGCGCCGTTCCGGCAAGCCATGGAATGAAGGAGGCATTCTCGACCGGGTCCCAGAACCACCAGCCGCCCCAGCCGAGTTCGTAATAGGCCCAGTAGGAACCCATGGCGATGCCGGCCGTCAGACAGGTCCAGGCGGCAAGCGTCCATGGCCGCACCCAGCGCGCCCAGGCCGCATCCAGCCGCCCCTCGATCAGCGCCGCGACAGCAAAGGAGAAGCAGACGGAAAAGCCGACATAGCCGAGGTAGAGCAGCGGCGGATGAATGGCGAGGCCGATATCCTGGAGCACCGGATTGAGGTCCTGCCCCTCGCCCGGCACATCCAGCAGCCGGTTGAAGGGATTGGAGGTCAGGAGAATGAACAGCGAAAAGGCCGCCGCGATCCAGGCCTGCACAGCGAGCACATTGGCCTTCAGCGTCTCCGGCAGATTGTCCCCGAACAGGGCGACGAGCGCCGAAAAGAAGGTCAGGATCAGCACCCAGAGCAGCATCGAGCCTTCATGGTTGCCCCAGACACCGGAGAACTTGTAGATCAGCGGGATCTGCGAATGCGAATTCTCCCAGACGTTCTGGACGGAGAAATCGGATGTGACATGGGCATAGGTCAGGGCGGCGAAGGAAATGGCGACGAGAAAGAACGTCGCCTTGGCCGCGACCGTGCCGATCTCCATCAACGCCCGGTCGCCGCGCAGCGCGCCGATGACCGGCAGCACCGCCTGAAGCAGGGAGACGCCAAGCGCCAGAACCAGAGCGTAGTGGCCGAGTTCGATGATCATCGGATAGTCTCCTGGCCGCCGAGAGAAACGCCCTGCGCTTTCAGACGGTCTGCCACATCCTTCGGCATATAGGTTTCATCATGCTTGGCAAGCACGGTGTCCGCCACGAAAACCGGGCTTCCATCCCGGAAGCTGCCCTCGGCAACGACGCCCTGCCCCTCGCGAAAGAGGTCCGGCAATATCCCGGTATAGGTCACCGGCACGCGGTCCAGCGTATCGGTGACGGCGAAGGTGATGGTCATGCCGTCACCGCGCTTGAGCGAACCGTTCTCGACCAGACCGCCGAGCCGGATGCGCGTGCCCGGCGCCAGATGCACCTTGGCGAGATCGCCGGGCACATAGAAATAGGCGATTGCCTGGCTGAACGCGACCATTACCAGGAGCACGGCGGCGGCAATGAAGCTCACGCCGCCGGCAATGATCACCAGACGCTTCTGCTTGCGGGTCATTGCGCGCCTCCATCGGTCGTCAACCCAAGTTCGCCTGCCAGAGCCAGCAACTGTTTGCCCTCGTCACTATCCGCCGGAAAGGCAGCCAGTCCCTGTTTCAAGGCATCGGCGGCCTCATCTTTCCGGCCAAGTACCGAATAGGAACGGATGATGCGCATCCATCCTTCGAAATTCTTCGGGTCTTCCTTCAGTTTTTCGGCAAGGCTGCCGACCATGCCCTCGATCATCGCGGTGCGATCGCCGGCGTTCATCTCCTGCGCCGCGGCGATGTCCTCGCCGGTCGGGTTGCCAAGCGTTGCTGCCGCCTGACCGGCTGGCGCGGCGGCGGCCGTGAGGCCGGCAATATGTTCATTGACCAGCGGCAGCCAGGGGGCGCCGGCCGGCGATGTCCGGGCGATCTGCTGGAACGCCGCCAGCGCTTCCGGCGCCTTGCCCTCCTGTTTCAGGGCAAGAGCCAGATAGAATTGCGCGCGCGGATCGTTCGGCTCGATCGCCAGCGATTTCTGCAGGGCGTCCTGCGCCTCGGTCGTCACCAGTCCGCCGGATAGAGCGATCAGGCTTTCGGCATAGCCGCCCAGCCGCGCCGGGGTGGCGCCCAGAATCCGCAGCGCGTTGCGGAATGCCGCCGCTGCATCCTCGACACGGCCGCTGCGATAATAGATCGGCGCCAGAACGTCCCATCCCGCCCCGTCGTCCGGATTGGCGACGAGCTGCTGTTCGGCCCGCGCGATCAGGATGTTCATGTCGTTGCCGGGATTTGCCAGGCGTGCAGCCAGCGGCGCATCCGGCATATCCGGACTGCCGGTGCGCAAGTAAAGACAGAGGCCGACGGCGGGCAGGATGAGGATAATGGCAAGCTGCGCCAGACGGTTGGAACGCCGCACCGCGCGAGCAGGCCCGGCCGCTTTCACCGCGTCGGTCGCAACGAGGAGGCGGCGGGCCACTTCGGCGCGCGCGAAACCCGCATCCTCGCCGGAAATCAGGCCGCTCGTCTCATCGCGCTTCAGCTCTTCGAGCTGGTCGCGGTAGACTTCGACGTCATGGGATTGGGGGGCTTCCGTGCTGGCGGCGGCGCGCAGCAGGGGAAGCAGCAGAACAGCGGCGACGGCCGCCGTCAGGGTGGCAACTAGGATCCAGAACAGCATGTGCGCTCAATTACTATGCCGCGCACGCCATTCCAATCGGAAAACCGGAAATGACGGAAATTTGAGGCGTTTGGCCGCAACGATGCGGCGAAACCTCAGCCCAGCGGCGTCCAGGTGCCGTCGGCATTGCGGCAGGCTGCCCCGCGCGCGACGCTATCCTGCCCCTTGACGGTTACCGTATGGCTGTACTGGCGGCAATTCTGCGAGCCGACCTGATAGGGGGCGGCAGCGACGACGGAACCGCTGATCCCCGATCCCTGCCAGACCACCGGTTGCCCGCCGCGCGCCACTTCCAGGGCGCGATACTCGGCCTCCAGTGCGCGCTGACGGTCCGCCGTGCTGATCGCAAGTCCCGCCTGGCGGCCGATAACGCCACCGCCAAGGGCTGCGATATAGGAAGCCGAAGTATTGGTCGTAACGGGACCGCCGATTTTACCGGGACCACCGCGCGAGGTGGTGCCACAGCCGGCGAGAAGCAGCGACGCGGCCATCAGGCACGCGATGGGAGAAGCGGAGAGGATGGTCGGGAAACGGGCCTGGTTCTTCATCGTGTCGGGCAGCTCTCGCGATTTCCGTTGCATCGGCAGTCATGGGCGGCGTCATGCCGATTCCATGGCTCACTATCTTTTTACATTCCGTGATTGAGCAGGCAACATCGGAGAGGCCAAAGCCGTGCCATTGCGGAATTTTGCCTGCGCATCTGTCAAAAAAGTCACGCAACGGCACAAAATGCGTCCCATCATGACACAGCCGGCAAGACGATCATCGCCTTCAGCCCGCCCCGGTCGCCGCGCGACAGCCCGAGTGTGCCCTGATATTCGCCGGCAATCTCGCTGACGATCGACAGCCCCAATCCCGTCCCCGGCTTGCTTTCGTCCAGCCGCTTGCCGCGCTTGATGGCAACGGTGATCTGCTCTGGCTCAAGGCCCGGGCCATCGTCATCCACGTCGATGGCGATCCAGCTGCGCCGTCCGGGGTCTTTTCCCTGCACGCCCTCCGGCGCGATCTGCGCCGTCAGGCGAACCTCGTCGGCGGCATAGCGCGCGGCATTGTCCAGCAGGTTGCCGACCGTTTCCTCGACATCCTGCTGCTCCATCGCCAGAATCAGACCGGGCGGCGATACGGTCAGCAGAAAGGTCTTTTCCGGATGCAGCCGGCGCATCACCCGGACCAGCCGTTCCAGAACGGGTTCCACCTCGGTGCGCGCCAGAACCGATTCCCGCTGCGCGGCGATCCGCGCCCGGTTGAGATAGGACTGGACCTGCATCTGCATCGCATCCGCCTGCGCCTTGACGAGGTCGCCATGCGGCGCCTCGAGTATCCGCGCCTCGTTGATCAGCACGGCAAGCGGCGTCTTCAGCGAATGGGCGAGATTGCCGACCTGCATGCGGGCGCGCTCGATGATGCGGCGGTTGCTGTCGATCAGCGCATTGACCTCACTGGCCAGCGGCTGGATTTCGCGCGGGAACTCGCCGTCCAGCCGCTCGCTTTCGCCGCCGCGGATCTTTTCCAGCGACCGCCGCGCCTGATCGAGCGGCCGCAGGCCGAAGAGGATGGCCAGCGCGTTCATGCCCAGCCCGCCGAAACCGAAGATCGACAGCGCCAGGTAGAGATTGCGGTTGAAGCTGTCGATATCGGCTTCCAGCACGTCGCGATTGCCGGCAACCCGGAAACGGGCCGTATGCCCCTGAATATCGAGCACGACCTCGGTCTCGGCCACCTCGACCTCGTTGTTGAACGAATCGACGGTGGTATAGAAGCGCTCGTAGCGAATATCGAAGGGAACTTCATCGACGCTGGCGATCGGCAGCTTGCCCGATCCGAGCGAGGTCGAGATCAGCGGCGGCGTGTTGAATTCGCCGATCGGCTCGACGATCCAGTACCAGCCCGTCTGCGGCTGGGAGAAGCGAAGATCGCCCAGCTGCGGACTGCCGGCCAGCACCGACTTGTCGTTGACGACGATCGAATTGATGACGTTGTAGAGCTGCGCCCGCAAAAGGTCCTGAAAGCCCCGCTCCGAGCCCTGCCGGTACAGCGTCGAGATCACCACGCCGATCACCACCAGCGCAACCACGGCCCAGATGGTGGAGACCAGCAACACGCGGGCGGTGAGCGATTGCGGGCGCAGCATCATGGGTACGATCGAATATGGAGGAAGGACGATACGGCCGGACTGCGTCCGGCGCGGAGAAACGGCTGAGCTCTCAATCTGATCATGTCGATCCCGCTCAGGTTTTTGCGTCCTTGTTGACCAGGCCCGGTGCCTGCATGCGATAGCCGAGGCCACGCACGGTTTCGATCAGGTCATTGCCGATCTTCTTGCGAAGGCGGCCGACGAAAACCTCGATCGTGTTGGAATCACGGTCGAAATCCTGATCGTACATATGCTCGACCAGCTCCGTGCGCGACACCACCTGCCCCATGTGATGCATGAGATAGGACAGCAGCCGGAATTCATGCGAGGTCAGTTTCAGCGCCACGCCGTTGACCAGCGCCTTGGAGCCCTTGGTATCCAGCCGCACCGGCCCGCAGACAATTTCGGAACTGGCATGGCCAGCTGCGCGCCGGATCAGCGCACGGATCCGCGCCAGCACTTCCTCGACATGGAACGGTTTTGTCACATAGTCGTCGGCACCGGCGTCGATACCGGCGACCTTGTCGCTCCAGCGGTCGCGGGCGGTCAGAATCAGCACCGGCATGGTCTTGCCGGCACCGCGCCATTTTTCCAGTACGGTGACGCCGTCCATTTCCGGCAGGCCGATATCCAGGATCACCGCGTCATAGGGTTCCCCCTCGCCAAGATAATGGCCTTCCTCGCCGTCGAAGGCCTGATCGACGACATATCCCGCTTCCTTCAGAGTGTCCGTCAGCTGACGGTTGAGGTTGACGTCGTCTTCGACCACCAGAATGCGCATGAACAGACTTTCTTCCCTTCCGCGCCGGCATCCCCTCGGATTCGCCGTCGCGCTGCAAAACGAGACTTACTGCTTACCCTATTTCTTCCGGTTGGAGAATGTTTGACGGCAAGCATCCGGCAGCGGCTACATCGGCACCCGCATCGTCACCTTTTTCGGGCGGCCGCCATTGCCCGGGATCAGCACCGTGACGACGCATTGGCCGTCGCTGGTCGGCTGCGCGGATAGCAGTTCGCCACCGGTCTTGGCCACCACTTCGGCCGCCGCCTGGCCGCAATCGCCGTCCACCGCGACAACCATCGATGGCACATCAATCGCCAGCGGCGCGAATCCGGAGAGACCCGCTGCAAGCGTTGCTATGATCAAGGGTGAGGACATGAACGCACTTTCGGCTTGAAAACAATATTGGCGACTTGGGAAGCATCGTTGTAAATTCAATAAACGATACAGTCTGAATGGCAAATGAATGTCCTGAAAACACCGCGTTTTGCACGGCCTTGAACAATATCCTAGCGCAATCGCGCCCGCGCCGAAATCCGGCCCCAGATTGCGACAAGACCGCCGGCCGCCGCGGCAAGAGCCGTCAGTCCGTCGACAAGCCCGCTTTGCTCCTCATGCGTGATATCCAGTCCAAGCAGATTGGCACACGAGGCCAGGATTGCAACCACACCGCCCCAGACGGTCTTCGACAGATACCAGTTCTTCAAATCGTTCATCCGATGCTCCTCGTTTGCTTCATCCGGTTTGGATCGTTTGCAAGGCTTTACAGATCGAGCAGGGCTTGCTTGGCCACGCCGAAGGCAACCTTCCGGCCCCTTTGCCGCACGCGAACCGACACGGCCGCCTGCGGCATGCCGAAATCCTCGATCTCCAGGCTCGCCGCGTAGTCGAAGACCGGCCCCAAGACATCGACGGAACGCTTGACGGCTCCTCCGTCGAGAATGTCGACGCGATAGCGCTCCTCGGCCTCGTCAAGCGCGATATCGCCGTCCAGCCAGTGGTCCGCGTCGCGGCGGGCGCAGCGGATCCAGCTGATGCGGATGCCGCCGACCTCCAGCCGACGGGCGCGCAGATGCACCGGCGCGACCGGCGTTTCCGCCCTCAAACCGCCCGAGAAGGCGAAAGGTCCGGCGGGAGCGGCGGTCTGCCCGCCCGCTTCCGCGATCCAGTTGATCACTCGCCCCGCCTCGTCGATGCTGAGCCCCAGCGGCTTGACGGCCGCGTTGAGCACCACCACCGGCGCACCCGGCACGGCCCCCGCCAGCATCGCATCCGTGGTACCGCTCAGCCCACGCAAAAGCTTCGAAAGCCGCCAGCGACCGGGAGCAATTTCCTCGGCAACCTGAAAACCGATGATTTCCCACACGCCGTTTCCGGCAAGGATGGCGATACGGTTCTGGCCGTTCAGCACCGGCAACCGGCCTGCCGAGGACAGTCCGCCGAAATGCAGATCGAGCGTGATCGTCCGGGCAGCGTCGAACCTGCCGGTCACCCCCGCCTCCAGCGGCTCGGCCAGAACACCGGTCTGCGCCGGCTGGTCGAGCCTCACCCGTGCCTGATAACCTTCCGTCGTCGCCGACGACGACAGCGTCACCGCATGCCAGGGCCGCGCGAACACCGCGCCGCGTGCAAACGTGCTCGCCTCGCCCGCCTCGTATTGCGGCAGATCCATCAGATGCACGATCGGTGAAAACCCGTCCGACGGCACGCGCGGCGGATCGACAGACCGCGATTGCCTGTCCGCTCCACCACCGCCGGATGGCACGAACGCCCGTGCCTCGACCGAGCGCACGGCACCGTCCTCGATCCGGCCGACGATAAAATGACCCGCCGGCTCGTCCTCAAAGGCGATCACATCGCCCGGCTCCAGCTTTAGTTCTGCCGGAGACAGGGAAAACCGGACACTCCTGCGCGACACCTGATGATCCCGCAGCGCATCCTCGACGGCACCGGCCGCAGCACCCTCATGCAGGACACCCGGCACGGATAGCCGCAGCACCCGGTCATTGGCCGGCGATACCCGGCGGGAACGAGCCGTCGTCCGCTCATAGGCGTTTTGCGGATCGAAATGATCGAGAATGGCCTCGGCGGCAAAATCGCTGTCGTGACCGCGCGCCTCCTCGAACAGCGCCTGATTGTCCAGATCCGCCAGCACGGAGACGATGTGCGGTGCCGACGCCTGCTTCATCCGCGAGCGGAACCGCAGTGTGGCGCCGTCCTCGACCGCGTCGATCTGCAAGGCCGCCATCAAGGGTTCGAGCAGATCGCGGGCGCTGGCCTGTTCCGACTGCACGTAGCCGCAGAGATCACCGCTGACGAGGCTGGTATCGCCGCCCTCAAACCCATGATCGGCCAGCACCGCCGCGATCACATCGGCCGCCGTCGAAGCGCCAAGCCGCCCGTTCAGCCAATGGCCGGTCTGCCAGTTGGTCCCATCGGACCAGAGGCCGGTATTTTCCGGAAAGGCCGGCACCGGCCGCGCATCCCAGGTCCAGACGAACATATGGTCGGGATCGAGGCAGGCCGGTGCGTCCGGCCCTTGCCAGAACCGGTGCTGCGCCTCCAGAAACCGGCGCTGCATGGCATCGCGCCGGGCGCCATTCGAAAAATACGGAACCGCCGTCTCCGACGATTTCGGATCGGTAAAGACATTCGGCTGGTTCGCCCCCTTGTCGATCGCCGGGCAGCCGAGTTCGGTGAACCAGACCGGCTTGGACGCCGGAACCCAGGCTGTTGGCGCCGGCTGCTCGACGCCACCGATCCTGTTGTGGTGCGCCCGCCCCCACCAGCTGGCGATATCCTTGTAGCGATAGACCCAGGGCTTTCCGGCCAGCCCATCGGCAATCGGGCTGCGAACCCGGCCTTGCCGATCGGCCTCGCTGGCATAATACCAGTCATAGCCCTCACCGGCGGCAATCGTCGCCCGCATCGCGTCCGCGTCTTCCGCCAGCCGGAAGCCATCCGGATTGCCCTGTGAAAGGTCGCCGTCGCGCCAGTCGGACAGCGGCATGTAGTTGTCGATCCCCACGGCATCGATCGCCGCCGACGCCCAGAGTGGGTCGAGATTATAATGTACCTCGCCCGATCCATCCGGCGGGTGGTAACCGAAATATTCGCTCCAATCGGCTCCGTAGGTCAGCTTCGTACCGGCACCGAGAATGGCTCTGACATCGCTGGCAAGCCCGATCAGCTGCTCGACAAACGGAAACGCCCCCGCCCCGTCGCGCAGCTGCGTCAGCCCGCGCAGCTCGGAGCCGATGATGAAGCCGTCGACCCCGCCCGCCGCCTTGGCCAGCAGCGCGTAGTGCAGCACCAGCCGCCGATAGCCGTCGTCAGCCCCGGCCGACGTCACCGCCGTGCCGGAAACCGAAAAATCCCCAACGTCAGCCGTGCCGCAAAATACCTCAACCTGCGTGCGCGCCGCCGCCGTCCTGTCCACACTCCCGGCCAATCCCGGCGCCGGATGCGACGTGATGCGCCCGCGCCAGGGATAGGCCGGCTGCCCCGTGCCGCCATAGGGATTGGGCAGCGTATTGCCGGCCGGAATATCCATCATCACGAAGGGATAGAGATAGACCTTCAGCCCGCGTGCCTTCAGATCGGCAATCGCCGCCGCCACGCTTGCATCGCTCGGCGTACCGCCATAGGCCGGACCGCCGCCATTGCGGCTGACCAGCATCGCCTCGTTGCGCGACAGGCCGGACACCGACCAGGCCCGGCCTTCACCCTCGCGCACCGGCGTCTCGACACCCGGCACGATCCGGCAACGACCGGCGCGCAGGTCCGTTCCGAACCAGGAGACCACCAGCGCCACGCGTTCGAGATTGGGGCACAAGGCCTGCAACTCGTCGATCGACGCCTGCCAGTCGGAACGGGCGTGAAAGACATTGCGGTTGATCAGCCGGCTGGCGCCGGCGCCCGTCTTTTCGGCAACCACCGCCGGGTCGTAGCCATGCTCGCTCGAACCCGGAATGATCGTCACTGCCCGGATCGCCTTTTCCAGCACACCCACCGGCCGCAGCACCTCGAACTGGATGACCGGAATGCGGTTGCCATAACCATCCAGTGGAAAGCGCTCGAACACCGCATAGGCCAGCCCGCGATAGGCCGGCGTCTTTCCCGCGCCCTGCTTGGCCTCGATCAGCGGATCGGGCAGCTGATCGCCCGTCCCGCGATAGAGCCGCATCTCGACGCCAGTCAGATCGATCTCGCGTCCATCCGCCCAGACCCGCCGCACGCTGGCGATCTCGCCCTCGCAGATCCCCAGGGCAAAATTGGCATAATAGCGGAATGTCTCGACCCGCGGCCCGCTCGCCTTGCCGCCCTGCCGCTCGACGCGCACTTCTTCCTCGAACCGCGTCGCCCAGATCAGCGTGCCGCCGATCCTGACCGTGCCATAGGCCCGCGTGATCGCCGTGCCGTCCTCCGCCCCCGGTATGCGCGCATCGCCAAGCCGGGCGCCGGTGATCGTCGTACTACCGTTGATGAGGGCGCGGTCGATGGCCGATCCGGCCAGGGCACCGGCCGCACGCCCGAGTGCTGCCCCGACCGGGCCGAAAACGCCGCCAAGGGCCGCGCCCGCCGCCTGCAGGAGAATGGTTGCCATGACTGTCAGTCCTTTTCAGGAAAGCGAAACACCCCGGCGATCCGGCGCCGCCAGGAAGGCACGAGCGCCGACGAGATCACCGCCGCCTGCTCATAGGCATGGATGAACCGGCCGTCGGCACACAGAATCCCGGCATGCTTGGTCGGCAGGTCCGGCCGCCAGCGAAACAGCAGCAAATCGCCCGGCCGCATCTCCGCAACAGGCAACTCCACCCCGAAATGCCGCCGCGCCGCATCGCGCAGCCGGTCCTCGCCGCTGCGTTCCGCCCAGTCCGGCTGATAGGCCGGCGGCAATTCCGGCTCGGTGCCATAGAGCTCGCGCCAGACGCCGCGCACCAGCCCCAAACAGTCGCAGCCGACGCCCTTGAGGCTCGCCTGATGCCGGTACGGCGTGCCGATCCAGCTCTGCGCGGCAGCGACAATCTGCGCGGTGAACACGAAACCTTCACCCTCCCCTTGAGGGGGAGGGTCGGCGCAAAGCGCCGGGGTGGGGTGATCCTTTGGAGCAACACTGTCGTCACTCATACAACGGCCGCCCATCATGCACCGTATCGCCATCCGCATAACCGAAGGCGAAGTCCGTTCCCGGCAGATGCGGAAATCCCTGAAAATTCAGCGGGTTCGCAAACTTTTCGCTACAGGCGCCAAAACTCTTGTCGCACCCGGCCGTCACCGTGAACGTATCACCCACGGCCAGCGGCAAGGGCGGCGGCAGCCAGAGCGACAGCGTCACCGCATCGTCCTCCCTGCGGTGATCCTCGATATCGCAGACATGCCCGGCATTCGCGCCACTCGTGAATGTGAAGACGCCATATCGATAGAACCCCGTGGCCGCACCCAGCCCCGAGACGCTGACCC
This sequence comes from Pararhizobium polonicum, assembly GCF_001687365.1. Taxonomy (GTDB): domain Bacteria; phylum Pseudomonadota; class Alphaproteobacteria; order Rhizobiales; family Rhizobiaceae; genus Pararhizobium; species Pararhizobium polonicum. Next base: position 128,439 of record NZ_LGLV01000005.1, on the reverse strand, counting down.
GCATCTCCGCCAGAACCGCCGAAATCGTGCCGCTGCCACGATAGGCCGGGTTGCCCAGATCGACCTTGCACCGCCCGTCTCCCAGCACCGCATCGCAGCGCCGCCCGTAAATCCGCCCCTGCACCTGCTCCAGCCGGTGCGTCAGGCGCCTCAACTCGGCGCGAAACGCCACGCCCGCCCGCACGACATCGCCGATCTCCTGCACCCGCAGCAGGATGCGTTCATCCGGTGCCTGCCAGTTGACCTGAAACACCTCGACCTTGGCGCCGTCGTAGCGCCCAGCCAACACATCCGCCTCGCTGATCGCAGCGCTCGAAAACCCGCCGGAAACCTCGCCCGCCTCGACGGAAAGCCCGCTCGCCGCCTCGCTATCGGCCGCCTGGAAACCGCTGGCGGCGAGAAAATCCGTCCCGTCGAACCGCAGATCATGGTCGTGCTCGGTAAAGCCGAGCACGACGCCATCCCGCCGCGTCACCCGCCAGCAATGGCACATCGTCGTGACGTCGCCCGCAAGATGCGCGGCCAGCGCTGCCGGAAGCGTTCTCATGGCTTGATCTCCACCAATGGAATGGACGGAATGCGCCCGGCCTGAAACTGCGCCAGATCGACATCGATCCGGTCGGTATCGAAGCGCACCGGCACGTCGAATTCGTAACCCGCCCGCACCACCGCGCCGCCTGCCGGAATTTTCGACGGCACGAAGGTCACACGCCCAGCCGCCGCATCCAGCGCAAAATCCGCCGGCGCCACGGCCACGCCAGCGACCGAAACCACCACCGTCCCGGCCACCGGCTTGGCGATCTCACGAATCGTAGCCCCACCCGCATCGCCATAGGTTTTGATCAGCTGGAACGCAGCCGTCACCCCATCCCCCGTCCCAATTACCTGATCGCCGGCACTGACAGTCCCCTCCGGCGCGCAGGACCGGAAATCCAGTGGATCGCGAAACCGGAACCCATAGAACTGCCCCGCCCGCGCCTCGAAGAATTCGAGCACGGCATAGAGATCGCCGATCGACCTGATGCCCGAGCCCGCATCGTAATGCCGGCGCGCATCGCGCCAGCGCCGGTTGCGATTTTCCCGCCCGTTCGAAAGACTGACAATATCCGTCCGCCTGACCGGCCCGCCGCTCGTGCCTAAAGCCAGGCGTAAGGGAAACCGGACTTCGTGGAAGCCTGTTGGCATGGTGATGTTCCGTGTGTGGGGATGTGGTTGGTGGGAGGTGTTCAGGCGTTGCTGCATGCGCGGAAGTGGAGGGCTCATCCGGTTTGCCGGGTATCCTGCAAGTGGAACGAAGGGGAAGCGGCACATTCAGTCGGCCTTCTTTCCGCCTATGGGAAGGCTGCAGCCTCGATCGTCTTCCCCCTCGCGATAAGTACGCTTTGTGCGACTCGTTGCTCCTTGACTTCAGTGTTCTGTTGCTCTCTCAATCCTGCTTTTTGGAGGGGACATGGGGCTTACAATCGGCGTCGGTTGGCTGGCGAGGGACTTAAAGGAGGACGGCGGCGATATCGCTGAGCTTCGGAAACCTTATGATATGCTGAACGAAGTGCTCTCAGAAGCGGGCATGGCTCCACATCATGAGCCTCATGATTTGCCAAGTGATGAGGTGTTTGAAGCCGAAATGTGGGGCTATGGCGGACTGCATGCGATTCGGCGCTTGGCTGCATATCACGTTTGTGAAGGGCGTCTTCCGCCTCAAGGAAGCTATGAAGATTACGTCAGCGATCCCGTAATAGAGCGCCTAGACCAAGAGCATCTCCGAAGCCTCGATAGGCGAAACGGCGGACTATTAAAAAGATGGATGTCAGCTCGCCGCTCAATTCCAAAATTTCAGCATCTACTTTTGCATTCGGACTGCGAGGGGTTTTATCTGCCATACGACTTCCAGCACGTTGTTTTCGACAACGCACAGCCTCAGCGAGATGGCATTGGAGGAATGATCGGTTCTTCACCCCGGCTTCTGCAAGAATGCATTGAACTAGCTGCATTAATTGAACTTCCGAAGGACATCGGCGTTGAGAGTGAAGAAATTTGGAAAAACGCGGACAACCCGTCTGCGGAAGGAAGACTCTGGCAGGTGTATGGTGTTGAAGCGTTTGGTCTTGTGCGTCTGATCCGCGGTTGTGAACTTTCAATTAAACACAGCGCGGCTCTTGTTTTTGGGTAAGGGTGTCCCGGGGCGATAGGCCCCCTAGACAAGACCGCCCCACCCTCACATCCCCCGCCGCCCGCGCCCCACCGTCCGCGTCAGCATCGCCGCAATCTGTCCCTCCGACTTGCGAAAACTCTGCGCATCCGGCGCCGTCACATTGAAGACAACGTTCATCGCCGCGCCGCCACCGGATGAGGCCACGCCCAGCGCGCCATCCGCACCGCGCTTCAGCGGCAGGATTGCCTCCGGCCCCGCCTCGCCCATCAGCCCGGTCTGTCCGTCCATGGGAAAATAGGTGGGCGTCGAAACCACACCGCCGGCGGCAAAGGGCGTCACCCTGCCGGGCACCCCGCCATCGGCAAAGGCCGTCGCGCCGCCAAGGCTGCCGGCCAGGCCCGAGATCGCCGAACCGAGCAGCCCCTCCAGCGGCTTCAGTCCCGCCGAAAGGGCGATCTCCGTCAGCCGCAGGCCGGCGCTGCGCAGCACGTCCTCCAGCCCCTTGCCGCCACGCGTCGCCGAAGCCAGCGCGCCTGTCAGCGCCGAGCCGAACGAGCGCGAGCGCTGCTCCAGATCGTCGAGCACATCCTTCAACGCCTCGGCATCGTCGGTGGTCGCCGCAAAATCCGTTTCGTCGGTCATGCTGGCTCTCCTTCTTGGGGCAACGGCAGTATTCGGTTTTCGCATCGATCCGGTATGCCTACTGCCTCTCTCAATCCGGAAACGCCCCCATCAACGCCTCCAGTCCCGTCCGGTCCGGCACGGCGTTGCGTGGCCGCAAGCCGCCCATAGCCGCCTGCATCTCGCGCGGCGTCATCGCCCAGAAATCCCGTGCTGGAAGCCGCAGCAGGCAAAGCCCGGCATGCATCGCCGATCCCCAGGGAAACGGCGGCGGCAGGCCGCCGCTGTCGCCCGCTGCGGCCCTCAAGGGTTTGGCCCGTCCTCCGCGCCGCCGAAGGTCGCGGCCAGAAGTTCGCCGGTCAGCCGCGCCAGGCCGGCAATGCCGCCATCGACGCTCATATCGGCGACATCCTCGTCGGAGATGAGGTTGCCGCCGCCGCGCAAACCGGCGCTGAGGATGCGGATCATATCCTCCGCCTTCAGCCGCCCGGTCGAAAAACGGGCGGCGAGTTCCATCAGATTGTCGGCGGCAAAGGCCGTCTCCAGCTCGGCAAGGCTGCCCAGCGTCAGGCAGAGGATGCGCCGCTCGCCGGAGATTACCGCCTCCACCTCGCCGCGATGCCGGTTCGCCCGGCCCGTAGCCACATTGTGCTGCGCCATGGCTACAACACCGCAAACGTCAGGACGCCGGCCGATTCCAGCGCGGTTTCGAACAGGATCTCGCCATTGTACTGGCCGGAATATTCCAGCGCCGTTACCTGGAAGGCACCGGTCAGCGTGCCGAAATCGGGAATGACGATCTGCCAGTTGAGGATTGCTCCATTGAAGAAGGCGGCGCGCACCAGCGCGTCCGAACTCTGGTCCTTGAAGATGCCGGCCCCTGAGACAGACGCCCGTTGCACACCGGCCCCGCCCAGAAGCTCCCTCCAGCGCCCCGCCGATTCCGCGTCGGTCGCATCGACGGTCTCGGCGTTGAACGCCAGCCGCTTGGAACGAAGCCCCGCCACCGTCACGTAGGAACCGCCATTGTCGATCTTCAAAAGAAGATCCTTCCCCTTCTGCGCCACCATGCTTTTGTCCTTTCCGAAACGAAAAAGGCGCCCGCAAGGGACGCCGTTGAAATCACCGCTCGAACAAGCGGGCGTCACTCCGTCACCGCCCGAAACACCATGTCCGCCACATGTCCCCTGGTCCTGGCATCGCGGCCGGTGCGGGTGCGCCGGTGAAGCAGGCTGACCAGCGCAAAGCCGTCGAGTGCGAGATCGGCGTCATCCAGCACAGCCCGCACGCGCGCTGCAATCTCCTGCGCTGCCCGGTTGCCGCCCTCTGCGGCCAGAACCTGCAGGGTCAGCAGATGCTCCTCGCCTGCCTCGCTCGCGGTTGACGCATCGAGGCTCTCGATCGCCGCGATGAAGATGCAGGGCCGGTGGGAGCGTGTCTGCATATGGTCATGGATCCCATCGGCTCCGACCATCGCCGTCAGTGCGGCATCGCCGGAGAGCGCCGCAAAGATCGCCTTCTGCAAGGCGCTGGCCGCGCTCATGGCCGCTCCTCCACGCAGCGGCAAACGACATAGCGCCCTGTCTCGTCCGGATCGTAAAAAGCCCGGACGGTAAAAATCCGGCCACCCTTGCGAAACCGCATGCCGGCGGCCAGGTCTTCGCGAAAACGGATCCAGATACGGTGCGTCACGGTGAACACCGCCGCATCCGCCCGCTCCTCCTCGGCAAGTGCAACCGGCTCGATCCGCGCCCAGAGCGATGCGACGGCGGCAAATCCCGCCACGATACCGCCCTGACCGTCGCGCGCATCGTCGCGCATTTCCAGGTCCAGCCGGGCCGACATCTGGCCGGGATCGAGAGCGACCGCACCCATGATCAAAGCCCCCGCCGGCAAAACGGCGCGATCAGCCGGTCGTATCCGGCAGGCACCGCCGCCGGCTGGCTGTCGGGCGCCACCGCGCCGCGAAATTCGTAGAGCAACGCCGCGTGCAACAGCATCGCCCGTTTCAGCGTGTCCGGTACGTCAGTGCCGGTTGCCCCGAAGCCGGCCGAAAAATCGATCTCGATGCCGTTGATCGCCTGCTCCGGCTCCGGCTGCCGCGGCAGGGCGAGCCTTGCCGGCCGCGCCTGCCCGTCGAGTACGAAACCGGACGCATCGATATCCGTCGCAATGCCATCGGCATCGTAAACCGTAACCGCTTCAATCGTTTGCACCGGATCTCTGCCAATCTGAATCACGCGGGAGCAAGGCCAGCCGTCGAGATAAAGCCGGAATGTCCGGGTGAGAAGCGCCAGCCCCGTTTCCCTCTCTATGTGCTCCCGCACGGTGCGGATCAGCGATGCGATCAGATCGTCCTCGGCGCTGCCGTCTATGCGCAGATGCGCCTTCGTTTCGGCAAGCGTCAGCGGCTCGCCGAGCGGCGGCGTCAGTTCGGTGATGGTCATGAAAGTCTCCGTCGAAGGACAGGAAAAGAGGCGGACGCGGAGGGAGGGAGGCCGCGTCCGCCCTCATGCGCAGCAGTCGCAAGGACCGCCGGCACGAATGGTCATACCCTTGAGAAAGGGCTGCCTTACGCTTTTTCAAGATGTCGCGAATTTAATCAGCTTGATTGCCTCGAAATTCTGCACCCCGCCGCCGACACGCTTGGTTGTGTAGAACAGCACGTAGGGCTTTGCCGAATAGGGATCGCGCAGCACGCGCACGCCGGTGCGGTCGACGATGAGATAGCCGGCGGCGAAATTGCCGAAGGCGATGGCCATGCTGCTGGCGGCGATATCCGGCATGTCCTCGGCCTCGGCGATAGGGAACCCCATCAGCGAAGCCTGCTGGCCGGCAGCAGCCGGCGGATGCCAGAGATAGTTGCCGTCGGCATCCTTGAACTTGCGGATTTCGGCCTGCGTCTTGCGGTTCATCACGAAGCTCGCGCTCTGCCGGTGCCCGGCCTTCAGCGCATAGATCGTGTCGATCAGCGTATCGGAGGGACCGCTCGCCCGGAAGGTGCCGGTGGCCCCGGTGGCGATATAGCCGATATTGCCCCAGCTCCAGCCGCTGTCCGCCACGTTGGTGTAGCTGAGGAACCCCTTCGGCTTGTTGGTGCCGTCGCCGGACACGAAGGCCGTGCCTTCCTGTTCGCCAAAGGCGATATCGACCTCGGAGGCGATCCAGTTTTCGATATCGACCGCCGCGTCGTCGAGCAGGGCGGCCGTTGCCGCCGGCATGGCGTAGAGTTCCATGGTCGGGAAGGACAGTTCGGCCAGCTGCGGCGTCGCCGTCTGCGGCCGGGCCGCCGTTTCCGCCACCCAGCCGGTGGCCATGCCGGCCAGCGCGAACGGCTTCTTCAACACCGCCCCCGAGACCTGCCGCACCGTCGCCATGGCGCGGATCGGCGAGACCACCGAAAGCCGTCGGCCGATCTCGGTATCCGTCTCGTTCGGCACCAGATAGCCGCCGTCGCTCGCCGAACCGATCGAAAATGCCTTGGCCTCCAGCTCGCGCAGCGCCTGTTCGTCGCCCTTGCGGATATAGCTTTCGAAGGCCGCCTTGTGCTCCATCGCCTCCAGGCTGGTTTCGCCGCTGCGCCCGAGCGCCGGCCGCGCCTTCTTCAGCGCCATCTGGTCGATCAGCCGCTTCTGCTCGTCCATGGTGCGGGTGATGCGGTCCATCTTGTCGCGGGTGACGACATCGGCGGTCAGCTTGCTTTCCAGCTCGCCCAGCCGCCGGTCGTTGGTTTCCTTGAACGCCTCGAAGGCGCCCATGAAATCCTCGAAGGCTGATGTCATCGTTTCCGGTGCCGTCTTGATCTCGGGCGCCATACTCTTGGTCTCGGTCATTGGCATATCCTTGTTTCACAGCTTCATCATCCGGGCCGCCCGCCGCATGGTGCGCACGAGCTCCGTTTCCTTGTCGCGGAAGAACCGCGCATTCTTGACGTTCGAAACCCTTGCCGACGGCAACATCGGAAAGGTGACGATCGAGATTTCCCAGAGGTCGGCTTCGAGAATGCGGCGCACGCCGGTCTTGCCGTCGGTCCTGGCCTTGACGGTCTGGAAGCCGATCGACAGCCCGTCGAGCGCGCCCGCCTTCATCAGCATGTGCACTTCCTGCGCCCGCGCTACGCCGGGCGAGAGTATCCCCTCGACGTAGAGCCCCCGCGCATCCTCGCGGATGGTCTTCCAGGCCCCCAGCGGCTCGCCCGGATCGTGCTGGAACAGCATGCGCACGCCGCTCGCGCCGCGCCGGGCCAGAGACTGCGCAAAGGCGCCGGGCGCAATCGCGTCCTTGCCGAGATCGACCTCGCCGAAGACACTGGCATAGCCGGAAAAACGCCCCTGCCCGGTCACCCCGGACAGCGTCAGATTGGCAAACTTCTTCGTTCGCCAGACAGGCAAGCTGTCGGTCGTCATGAGATGTCTCCGAATTTTGAGGGGAAGCAGTGAGTAGTGAGTAGTTTTCTAGTGGCGATCGTTCGGTGCTTTTCGTGACCTCCTGCTCACCGCTTCCACCGTTCCGCCACGCGTGCCGCCGCGCCCAGCACCCACCAGGCCGAAAGGCTGGCGGCGGCCGATCCGGTCAGCATCACCTCGGCGCCCGAGAGGCTGCCGCCGATGCCGAGCCTGGCGACAATCCAAAGCCCCGCCGGACCGCCGAAGATCAGGCCGCAGATCAGCCCAGTGAAGAAACGGGAAACCGCCTCGCGCCTGCCCCTGGGCAGCATATAGACGAGCGATACGGCAGCGCCCGCCAGCGAGCCGATACCCTTGGCAGCCCAAAGGCCCGGGTCATTGCCGAAATCAGCCATTTGTTAAGCCTTTGATGCTATTGTTGGAATTGCATAGAGCTCACCCGGCCGCAGCCATCTGCCGCACGGTGAGGCGCGGCCTGACGGTGCGGCAGGCGGGCACTTCTCTGAATCTTTTGAATCGGTTGGGACTGAATGCTGTGACGTTGAATCAACAGCTTCAGATATTGATTCAACGGCGAGCGCATCCGTCATCACGTTGCGCGGTCAAGTCGTTGAAAATCCTGGGTTCGTTACGTTTCGAACGTGTCGGGAAGTGCATCGTCCTGATCTGGAACACGGGGGCTTTGCCGGCCGTGCCGAATGGCGAGGACGACGATCGCGCCGCCGGTCTCGATATAGTCGATAATGTAGGGTGCCGACACATAACGCCGCACACCCGGTATCATCGGAACGGTCTGCCCCGCCTGCGGATATTCTGCGATGATCTCCGCGGCCTTCCTGATCTGCCGGGCCGTTGCCCGCGCCGCCCGCCTGTCGAAACGGGCCAGATAAGCCTGCTCCGATCTGAGATAGGCCAAAGCCCGGTCGGAAAAGCGGACCTTCATCAGGCAGCGTCGTCTTCAGCAAGCCGGTCGAGTTCGTTCAGAACAGCATCCAGATCGTGCAGCCTGCCGTCCCTGGCATCCTGCAGCCCTTGCGCAGTCTCCAGAATATCCGCACCTTCGTTGAGCAGATAATACCGCATCGCCCGAACCATCACCCAGCTGCGGGATCGCTCCGCCGTTTTGGCGATGGCCTCGATATCGGCGAGCACATCCACCGGCACGCGCAGCGCGATCGGATCGGAGAGAACGGGCTTGGTCATCATCGCATCCTTTTGTTATACGCCGTATAACAAAATACCAGCAATGCGCCCGTCCCTCAATAGCCCACCGCCTGCCGCTTCTCCTCGTCGGTGAGGAAATCCGCCTCCTTCATCCGCGCCCAGACCTCGCTGCGTTCGCCGGTCAGACCGGTGACCTGATCGAGATCCGGCACCAGCTTCACCGTCTCGCCAAACCGGCCCGACAGCCAGCCGGACAGTGCGGTGGCGGTGCGGAAGATCATCGGCAGAACGGTCAGGCGGTAGAAGGCGCGGTTGGCCTCCTGATAGTTGGCATAGGTGTTGTCGCCGGGAATGCCGATCAGCATCGGCGGCACACCGAAGGCGAGCGCGATATCGCGGGCAGCCCCGTTCTTCGCCTCGACGAAATCCATGTCCTTGGGCGAGAGCCCCATCGCCTTCCAGTCGAGCCCGCCTTCGAGCAGCAGCGGGCGGCCCGCCCGCATCGGCCCGGAATAGCCCTCGTCCAGCTCCGTCTTCAGCCGGTCGTACTGGTCGGCCGACAGATTGCCGCCCTCCTTCGGCTGGTAGACCAAGGCGCCGGAAGGCCGGGCGGAATTGTCGAGCAGCGCCTTGTTCCAGGTCGCCGCCGCATTGGAGAGATCGAGCGCCATCTGCGCGGCCGCCAGCGGCGGAAAGCCGAGATGATCGTCAAGCGGATGAAACAGCCGCAAATGCAGAAGCCCCTCCTCGCCCGCCGTAATCCGCCGTACGAGGCTGCCGACCCGGTATTCATAGGCTTCCGGCCAGCCGTCGCGGCCTTCGAGGATGCGGATGCGGTCGGGCCTGAGCAGATGCAGCTCCCGCACCGCGCCGCCGATCTCGGCCGCATCGACATAGGCATTGCCCGAGAGCAGCAGATGGCCATACAGCGTCTCGAGGAAGTCATGTCCGCCCATCCGCCCGTTCGGCCGGGCCAGCAGCGCCAATACCGGATGATCGCTGCGCTCCTGCGTGCCCTCATAGGCCAGCAGCGGTACGTTTGCCGCGGCTTCCGAAATCAGCCGCACCGCCCGGTGCGCCACCGGATTGCGCATGAACCCCTCGCGGGCAAGGGCGACATAGGAGCGGCCGGTCCAGTGCGCCCGGCCTTCATGCGCGATCGCGATGAAGCCGGAGGCCGCCTTGGTTTCGCGCAAGGCTTCGTGTCCCGCCGGGCGATGCCACGGCAGACGGAATGGGTTTTTCATCAGATCACGTCCCTTGATTGTCTGCGGTCAGCAAATGCGTCGACATCGGCCCCTCATCCGGCCCTATGGGCCACCTTCTCCCCGTAAACGGGGAGAAGGGATATGCGGCAACCTCTGTCGTCCCCTCTCCCCGCCTGCGGGGAGAGGGCTAGGGTGAGGGGCTATTCGGGGAAAGGATACGTTGACCCTGCCGGTTCACCCGCCAGCCTGCAGGATCGCCGCCAGATACCGCTTGCCGTAGCCCGCCACCAGCGCCGCCCTGTCACGGCCGTTGATGATCCGCCGCGCCCCCGTCCAGTCTTCCTTGGTGGCCGAAAAATAGTCTCCGAGCTTCCTGCCGGTGAAGGCGCCGCTTTCCATGCCCGCAAACAGAATATCGACGGAAACGGCAAGCTCCATCGCCAGATCCGGGCGGGCAACCAGATCGATCCCCGTCGCCGCCGTCATCTTTTCGTAATTTGCCCTGTGCGTCAGCTGCACCAGCCCGCGCCCCAGCCAGCTCTTGCCATCCGCATCCCGCCGCCAGTAGGGCACAGACACGGAGGGCAGCCGGCCCCGCCGGAAGGCCGCGTCGAGAATGGCGATTGCCCGGTCGTCGCTGGCCGCAAAGGTCTCGCGCACCGGCTGCATCGTGCGGCCGGTCTCGTGATGCGCGGTCGCCAGCATATAGGCCAGCCAGCGCCTGTCCGCCATTGCCGGCATCGGCCTGACAGCCGTTGCCGGCGTCCGCGCCCAGCGATCGAGAATCGCCGTTATCCCCTCGACCTGGCCCTGTCTCAAGGTCCCGTCGAACAGCGATGAACGGACCGTTTTGAAGAAGATCGTCCGATCGAAGGTCATCCGCGCTCCATTTCCGGCCACGCCACCTGAAAAATGTCGTGACTCTAAATCGATTTAAGCAATTTCAATCGTTTAAACTGTTTAATACCCTGATTTACTTTGTCTTTGGGATGTGGAAACTGAAAACAGCAAGATGATATTGCCTTTGATCGAGGAGGATCGAATGAACGCAGAAGTTAAGCAGCCGTCCGACACCACCCGTTCCACGATACCCCAGCACGTCGTCGACCGGATCGAGAACGAGTGGCACCAGATGCGTGCCAATGCCTCGAGCGCGCCCAAATCGTTCCATACCGGCGACGACAAGCGCTGACCGCCCATCCCGATTTTTTGGCCCGCCAACGCCCGGACATTTCAAAACCGCCCGGGGAACCTTCCGGCTCCAACCGCGTTGTCGAACGTTGCAGACGTGAAAGAAAGGATCGCCCATGACGACCCAGCAAATTCCCCAGGCCCAGTTCGACCGCCTCGAAAGCGAATGGCGCAAGATGCGCGAAAGCGCATCGGCAGCACCGAAGCCATCGGTCGCTGCATCGAGCAAATAAGACCAGCCATCCGGCACAGATGCCGCCAATAACCCTGCCCCTCGAGGGCAGGATTACTGCGCGTGGCTTTTCAGCTGGCCCCTCTTCTCCCCGGCGGGGAGAAGATGTCCGCAGGACAGATGAGGGGGGACGGCTGGTCCCTTCCTTTGAGGGGACAGTGCAAGCCTCCGGATGGAGTGATGCCCCGCTCCATCAGCAACCCTTCAAATCCCCCTGACGCGCGGCTCGCCGCTGCCTTCCAGCATCAGCGCCGTCAGCGCCCAGACCAGCGCATCCAGCCGGTCCGGCGAGCGTCCTGACGACAATCCGTCCGGTCCGAAATCGCACATCTGGTCTTCCAGTGCCGGAAACGACCCGGCATGCACCACCCGGCCCTGCTCGTAGAGCGCGGCCACCGGCTCGGCCCGCAGCCATTTGCCGCGTGATGCTCGCACCGCCGTCACCGGCAGCTGCGCGTCGATCCCCTTCAGCACCGCCGAAACCATATCGCCGCCCTGATTGACCTCCACGACGATCCGGTCGGCGTCGAACCGCCTGTAGGCCCGCACGACAGCCGTCGCCCATCCGGCCGGGCTTGCGCCCTCCACCGAACAATCGGCCAGAACCACGCCGCGCCCTGCCCGGTCGAGGCCGGCCACAATGATACCACAACAGGATTCCCGGCCCCCGCCGGCGGGCGGATCGACCGCCACGACGATGCGGCCGAGCGGCCCGGCATCGCGCAGTTTCAAGGCCTCGATATGGGCGCGCGACCACAGCGCGTCCTCTCGGTCCTCGATCATCTCGCCGTCGAGTTCCTGCCGCCCGAGCCGCGTGCCGCCGTAGCGCTCAGCCATGGCGGCGAGAAACCCCGGAGCGAGGTTCGAACTGTTGTCCGCTGTGCGTATCCGCCGCGTCGCCGTGCCGGGATCGGCGATCAGCGCTTTGAGCACCGGCACCGGCCGTGGCGTCGTCGTCACCAGCGCTCGTGGAGTGTCCCCGAGCCGCAGCGCAAACTGCAGCATGTCCCATGTCTCCTGCGCGTGTTTCCATTTGCCCAGCTCGTCGCACCAGGCATAATCGAATTGCGGCCCGCGCAGGCTTTCGGGATCTTCCGAGGAAAAGATCTGCGCCACCGTGCCATTCGGCCAGACCAGCCGCCGGCGGGAAGCCTCGAAATCGGGACGTCCCTGCCGCGCAATCCGGCAGATGCCGGAAACCCCGTCGATCATCACCTCGCGCGCATCCCCCAGCGTCTCGGCCACCAGCGCGATCCGCAGGCCGGGCCTTGCGGTCTTGCCTGCCGCCAGCTCCTGCACCCATTCGGCACCGGCCCGCGTCTTGCCGGACCCGCGCCCGCCCATCAAAAGCCACACCCGCCAGTCGCCCTTGGGCGGCTTTTGATCATCGCGGCGCGTTCCAGTCCAATCCCGCACAAACGTGGCGGCGTTGCGAAACCACTCAAGGCGTTTCGCATCATCCGAAGCCAAAATGCCCTCGACCAAACCATTTCCGGAGCCGCAGACATTGAGGCTGGGGGCCGGCATTCCGGCCAGCCCTTCCGACATCTCCGTGAGTGCGGCCTGTGATTTCGGATCGCCTGACAGCGTGCGCTCGTCTTGATCCCGTGCAAATCCGGCGGAGATCTCGACGTTCAGAGGTGTCTGAAGTTCGACACCGGCCGTCGTGCCTTGGAGATCACGCAGCAATACGCCTGTTTCCCTCGCGGCCTCGGCTCGCGCTGCATTCATGCGCCCAATGCGAATTCTTTGCTTCCGGTACCTCTTTTCCAGGCGGCGAAGCTCGGCTTCAGTTTTCCGGCGATCCTCGCGGGGCGCCGTTGCCGTCTGTTGCTCCGCCATCGCCATCATCACGACTGTTGGCCTCGCCACGCCGCTCGGCATCCGCGATGATTCTGGCTGCAAGTTCCCCTGCCCGTCGTTCAACGCGCAGGTCGATTTCGGCAACGAAGGCTTTGTAGCTGCCCTCATCAAAGGTGGTTTCTGCTTGCACCTGCCGGTCATGCGCAATCGTCCTTTGCAGGCTGTCGATCTTCTCCAGCGTCCGCACGATCACCGACATCGCGTCGATGCTCGCCTTGGCGTCGGCCTGGATCGCCTTGCGGTCGATCTCCTCGCCCGCAGCCTCCACTTTTTCGTCGACAATGCGCCTGAGCCGCCGGAACTGCTCCATCTGCTCGCGCAATTCCCGCGTCATGCCGTTCAGCATGTCCTGCAGGTCATCCAGCGGCGAGACCGCCTTGGTCTCGAGGATCACCCGCCGGGCGATCTCCTCCAGCCTGGCATCCGCCGCCTGCCGCGGCCAGCCGTCATAGACCGGCGCCTTCGGCCACAGACCAAAGAGCGCCGGATCGAAATCCAGATCAGACGTCATCACAATGTCCTTTGAAATCAGCAGCCGGAACTGAAACTGCGAAGCGAACGGCTTGCTCCCTCTTCTCCCCCGGGGAGAAGGTGGCCCGCAGGGCCGGATGAGGGGCCGCGCCCGCCGAAATGCTCAAACAGCAACAGCGGCGAAGCATCCCGCCTCACCCACTTTTCCGACTGTGCCATAACCCTATCAAACCACCGTCACGGCGTCAAGGATTATTTTCCTATTAGGATTATTTTCTTGAATTTGCGCATTCATCGATGCGTGTTACACTTTTGCCCATGAGAACCGAGGACCTGGAAAAGCGGGCTTTGGGCCTGCCAGGTGCTGTTGAAAGCGCCCATTTCGGCAAGCGCGATTTTCGCGTCGGCAACCGCATCTTCATGTCGCTGCCGGAAGCCGGCCGCGCCGTCGTCAAGTTCACCCCCGACCAGCAGAAACTGTTTCTCGAAACCGAACCCGGCGTCTGTGCCGCCGTACCCGGCGGCTGGGGCCTGAAAGGCTGGACGTCGGTCTATTTCGCCGATGCCGACGAAGATATCATCGGCCATGTGATGGACACCGCCTGGCGCAATGTCGCGCCCAAAACCCTGATCAAAACCACCGCCGGGGACTGAGCCAGATTCGGCCGAGGCTGAGGCGAAAATGGTGGTTTTCGAGAACCGGAGCGGAGCGTACATTCAGGGACGTGAGCACCGGAAGCGCAGAAAACCGCCATCTGCAGCCCAGTCTCCACTGAATATCTATCGCTCCCCGCGTTCCCCCACCGTCAGCGGCCAGGTCACCAGGTAATCCTCCAGATCCTCGACATCGATATCGTCCTCGGAGATCGTGCGTCCGCGCACCGAAATGCCGGCCTGATGCACCGTTTCCGGATCACCGGAAACCAGCGGATGCCACCAGTAGAGGTCGAGCCCGTCGCGCACCAGCCGGTAGCCACAGGTCGGCGGCAGCCAGCTCAGCGTCTCCACCTCATGCGGCGTCAGCTGGATGCAGTCCGGCACCGTTGCCTGCCGGTTGGGATAGTCCTTGCATTGACAGCTCTGGCCGTCCAGCAGCGTGCAGCCGACGCTGGTCCAGGCGATTTCCCCCGTGTCCCAGTCCTCCAGCTTGTTGAGACAACAGAGCCCGCAGCCGTCGCAGAGGCTTTCCCACTCGACGTTGGTCATCTCTGCCAGCGATTTCGTCTTCCAGAAGGGCTGTTCGCCCATGGCCATCATTCTTCCATTTGTTGGGTTTTGACGACAATTTTACAAAACATTGCCGGATTTTTAAGGCTCATTACCGATATCGACGTAGAATAGAAACCCGGCCCATGCAAATATTGGCCGGGACGTGTAGCCATCAGGACGCGACAAAGTTGCAGGATCCAAGCCAAGACGACAGCCCGAAAGAGCAAAACGGCGTCCCGCAGGACGACCGCCCGCGCAAGCGTCATATCCTGCTGCGCATCGATTCCCTCATCGATTCAACGGTTTGGAATGCCGGCTTCCGGCTGGGCGTCTGGTGGGAAGACATCACCATCTTCTTCCGCCGTTTTCGCGTGCGCGGCTGGAAGAAGGCGGTTTTCGAGGTGCTGGGCGAAGGCATGACCTGGGGCACCGCCGGTTCCGTGCTGATGCTGGCGCTCGCACTTCCGGCCTTTGAAGACACCAAGGGCAACTGGCGGGCGCAGAGCGATTTCGCCGTCACCTTCCTCGATCGCTACGGCAACGAGATCGGCCATCGCGGCATCATCCACGAGGATTCGGTGCCGGTCGACGAATTGCCGGACACGCTGGTCAAGGCGGTGCTGGCCACCGAAGACCGCCGTTTCTTCGATCATTACGGCATCGATTTCCTGGGCCTTGCCCGGGCCATGACGGTCAATGCGCGGGCCGGCGGCGTCGTCCAGGGCGGCTCGACGCTGACCCAGCAGCTGGCGAAAAACCTGTTCCTGTCGAACGAGCGCACCATCGAGCGCAAGATCAAGGAAGCGTTCCTGGCCGTCTGGCTGGAATGCAACCTGTCGAAGAAGGAAATCCTGCGGCTTTACCTCGACCGCGCCTATATGGGCGGCGGCACGTTCGGGGCGGCGGCCGCCTCGCAGTTCTATTTCGGCAAGAACATCACCGATATCAATCTGGCCGAAAGCGCCATGCTGGCCGGCCTGTTCAAGGCGCCGGCCCGCTATGCCCCGCATGTCAACCTGCCGGCCGCGCGCGCGCGCGCCAACGAGGTTTTGACCAATCTCGTCCAGGGCGGGCTGATGACCGAGGGCCAGGTGATCGCCGCCCGGCTCAATCCGGCAACGGTGATCGACCGCGCCGAAGTCCGCGCCCCGGATTTCTTCCTCGACTGGGCCTTCGACGAGACGCGCCGCATCGCCGGGCCCTTTGCCCAGCATTCGCTGGTGGTGCGCACCACCATCGACACCAGCCTGCAGCAGGCGGCCGAGGACTCCGTCGAATCCAGCCTGCGGCAGTATGGCGAGACCTACAAGGTCAAGCAGGGCGCCATGGTCATGGTCGAGAACGGCGGCGCCGTGCGCGCCATGGTCGGCGGCCGGGATTATGGCGAAAGCCAGTTCAATCGCGCCACCAAGGCGCTGCGCCAGCCGGGTTCCTCCTTCAAGGTCTATACCTATACGGCGGCGATGGAGACGGGCCTGAAGCCGGAATCGACCATCAGCGATGCGCCGATCACCTGGCGCGGCTGGTCGCCCCAGAACTATTCCAAGGGCAGCTATTCCGGCCGCGTCACGCTTTTGACCGCCATTGCCAAGTCGATCAACACCGTGCCGGTGCGCCTTGCCAAGGACGTGCTCGGCACCGAGGTCATCGCCGAAACCGCCAAGAAGATGGGCGTCGAAACCCCGATCCGCACCGACAAGACCATGCCGCTCGGCACCTCGGAAGTCACCGTGCTCGACCAGGCGACGGCTTATGCGGTGTTCCCCGCCGGCGGCATGCAATCACGCCGCCACGGCATCAGCCAGATCCTCAATTACGACGGCGATATCCTCTATGATTTCAATCGCGACGAACCGCCGGCCAAGCGCGTCGTCAGCGAGCAGGCCAATGCCAAGATGAACTATATGCTGACCCAGATCCCGATCATCGGCACCGCCCGCAAGGCAGCGCTCGACAACGGCATCGTCGCGGGCGGCAAGACCGGCACGACGCAGGCCTATCGCGACGCCTGGTTCATCGGCTTCACCGGCGATTACACCACCGCCGTCTGGTTCGGAAACGACGACTATACCTCGACCCACAACATGACCGGCGGCTCGCTGCCGGCGATGGCCTTCAAGCGGCTGATGGACTATGCCGAGCAGGGTATCGAGCACAAGCCGATCCCCGGAATCGACAACCCGCTGCCGGGCCCGGACAAGAAAAAGAAGGATGCCGCGGTCGCCGCCGCCAAGCCAACCGACGAAAACGCCCTGCCGCCGCTGGTGCGCCCCCGCTCGCTCTCCTCCGAGGTCACCCGCCTGCTGAAATCGATCGGCGAAAAATTCGACACCGCCCCGCCGCTCAAGGTTCCGGCCGAACTGCCCGGCAAGGTCGCCGAACTCGACCCGCAACCGACAGGCACGATCGTCAAGGGAGGCCGGGATGCGGGACGGTGAGGTGCTTGCATGGTGATGGCAGCCACGGGTCTCTCGCCCAGTCGCCCCCCTCTGTCCCTCCGGGACATCTCCCCCTCAAGGGGGGAGATCGGCCGAGAATTCAATGCCTGCTTTGTAAGGTGGCCAATGATGGTTATGGTAATCTCCCCCCTTGAGGGGGAGATGTCACGGAGTGACAGAGGGGGGTATGCTGCGGCATTATCGAAACTCACCGCTGTCTCATCCATCCCCCAGAATCCCCGGTAGTCCTCTTGTTCCGCATCCCTCTCCTCGTTGCCATTGCCCTGTCCGTCGCCTTCGGCGTCGGCATCGTCTCGACCGTATCGGCGCTCAAGGCGACGGTCGGTTTCGGGTCGATCGCGCTCGGCCCCTGGGTGGCCTTTCCCGAGGCGCAGACGGAGAATACCGATCCCTATGCCAAGGCGCACCGGGCGCGGGCGGGCAAGCTCCTGTATGGCGGGGCCGAAGGGCTGCAGTTCACCGCATCCGTGGATAGCGCCGGCGGCACGCTGTCGTCCGGCTGCACCTACGACATCGCCGGCACCACCCCGCCTGCCCGCTTCTGGACGCTCTACGCCACCAATGCCAACGATCAGCCGATCAAGCCCGGCCCGGGATTGCCGGCCGCGACCAATGCCTGGACGGTCCTGCGCGAGCCCGACAGTTCCTTCATCATCCATGTGTCGCCGGTCGCCCAGCCCGACAACTGGCTGGCGCTCAGCCGCGTCGGCTCCTTCAAGCTGGTGCTGACCCTGCTGGATACGCCGACGGCCGGCTCCTCCGGCCTGATCGACCTCACCATGCCGAAGATCGTCAAGACGGGATGCCCGGATGCGTAGCCTGCTCTTTGCCATCCTGGTCGGCCTGGTCGGCGCGGCGCTGCTGCATATCGTCATCATCCTGACCCTGCCGCAGTTTACCGGCAAGGACGCCTATAGCCGGGTGCTCGGCCTCTACGAAATGGACAGCTTCTTTCCGCTGACCAGCGAGCCGGGGCCGACGGGGCTTGCCAATGACGATCCGTACCTGCGCGTCGCCGTCTGCGGCTTCTCGGTCTCGGGCGGGCCGGCACGCTTCGTGGCCAAGGGCGCCATCCCGTTCTGGTCGCTGTCGATCTATGACGCCGATTCCAACGAGATTTTCAGCATGAACGACCATACGGCCGTCAACGGCAATCTCGATCTGGTCATGGCCACGCCGATCCAGCTCGTCGATCTGAGAAAGACGCCGCCGGAAAACCTTGCCCAGTCGATCATGGTGGAAATGCCGGATGAGGAGGGCTATGCCGTCCTGCGCGCGCTGGCGCCGATGGATAGTTTTGAGGAGAGTGTGCGCAATTTCCTGGCCGAATCGAGCTGCGAGCCCTTCCGCCGCTGATTTCAACCGGTGCGAACCTGGTCCAATCAATCTGTCAGTGTTTCTTGGCTTTGTCCTGAGCGGGGCCGCGAGCGGGTTTTGCCGGCGCGTCGCCCGGATGACCGTCCAGCCGCTCGTAGCGGATGCCGGTAAACAGCAGGATCACGGCCTTGCCCGGCGCCATCGGCCCCATGGACGGTTTTGGCGGTGCCCGCGTGAGGCGGTCCTCTAATCTGATAACCTCTGCCATGCTCGTCTCCAAAACGTGGTTGAGACGGATGAACGACCGTAACGATTTCACCCTGCCCGTTCTACGGGCTGGCGCATCCCCGGCATTTCCGCCCCGGGACATCTGCGCCTTTCTCGTTTACTCCTTCTTCCGGAACCCCCGGATTTTCATGCCAGTCATTTCAGGCCAGTCATTTCATACCAGTTCGGCTCATACCAGTTCGGCAAGCGGCCATTCCCGGCCTGAACCGCCGGAGCGCTGGCCATCCGCCCCTTCCGTTCGATTGAGCCATACGATAGTTAACAGCCCATTAATGATCGCGTCGATTTTCCCGATTAGGTTGTATTTTGAGAAAATCTCCCGTCAAATCATCTCCATCAAACCACGATAGATCAGCACCGCCGCCCGCGCAGTTCCGGATGGAACAGGTCCAAACGGAAGCGCGCAAGCTGTTGAAAGATCAGCGCCGCGCAAGCAGGCCGACCACGAAGGATACGCCGGCAATCGCCAGCAATGTCGAAACAGGCTCGTCACGAATGCGATCGCGCAGACGTTCGGTCAGCACTTCGGCTTCCGATGTCACGACAGCCTTGGCGCTTGTGCCGATGGCGGACACGGATTCCGTCAGCCGGGCAATCTCCGCCCGCAGTTCGGCAATCTGGCTGTCGAGATCGGCCTTCGCCGTGCTTGCCTCGGTTTCCGCCTCGTTCGGCACGGTTGCGAATTTCTTTTCGACCATAATTCAGAGCTCCTTTTTGCAATCCCTCATCAACGCACTAGCCTGGCTTTGGTTCCCCCTTCGACGGTTGCGGATCACCGCCACCGGCAATTTTTCATGCCCGGTTTTATCGGCCATGCGGCGTTCAGGCGGTCATGTGGATGCCTGTGGAACAAAGCGGGCCTCCTTCGCGTTTACGCCGCGGAACAGACGTGTCTGAGACATGACGTCATCTCAAAAAAGACACAAAAACAACGGTGTGTGTACAATAGGGCGCTGATCCCAAGACGCGCCGGAAGAACAGGGATGAACCACTCATGACGATACCGCGACGATATTCACTCAAGTCCGCGCTGCTGGCGATCGCCGCAGCCGCGGCGTTTCTGTTGCCGGCCGCCGCGCAGGCGGCCGAAGGTTTTTCCACCGCCAATGTCAACATGCGCTCGGGCCCCAGCACGCGCTACCCGGCGGTCACCGTCATTCCGGTCGGCACGCCGCTCGAAATTCACGGCTGCCTTGCCGATCTTCCCTGGTGCGACGTTTCCTTCTACGACGGCCGCGGCTGGGTCGCCGGGCGCTATGTCCAGGCGCAGTACCAGCAGCGCCGCGTCTATGTGGAGCCGGAGTATTACCGCCCGCTCGGCATTCCCATGGTGACCTTCGAAATCGGCAACTATTGGGAGCGCAATTACCGCAACCGCGATTTCTATGGCCAGCGTGACTATTACCGCCGCGACCGCGACAGGGACCGGGTCTTTGTGCCGGATCGCCGCCCCGGCCGCGATTACAATACGTTCGACCGTCCCCGCCGCAACAATGACGATGGCGTCTTCATCGAACGCCCACGCCGCGATCGTGACCGCGACCGTGAACGCATCGAGCGCCGCCGCGACAACATGGACCGGCAGTTCCGCAACGATCAGGACAACCGGCGCGACCGGGATCGCGAGCGGATCGAACGCCGCAACCGCGCCGGCGATCAGGGGTTTGAACGCCCCAATCGCGACCGCAACAACGACAACCGGCGCATCGAAAGACGCGACAATGATCGTATGAACAACGGTGATCGCTCGAACAATCGCGACCGTCCGAACGCGGGCCGCAACCGTGACGGCAACGACGGAAACCGGGATCAGAACCGCCGTCCGCGTTGCCTTCCGGGCTCCGACAACTGCACCTGATCCGGCCTCTTGCAGGAACGGATTTGACAGGACGGGCGGCGCAATGCCGCCCGTTTTCGTTTGCTGACAAACCCTGAAAGCGGCGGCTTGACGACAGCGGCATCCCATTCTCCGTCTTCCTCTCCTCGGGTTTAACCCGAGGACTTGTGGCGGGGATCCAGCGACCCGACGTCCGTCGGGTCAAAAGACCTTTTAGCCCAAGGACTTGGGCTGGCTGGATCCCTGTGACAAGCACAGGGATGACGGAGGTTTTGGTTGTCCCTTACCCCCCAATGACCTCCCAATAATGAGAAGATAACTTTGTCATCAGTCTGGCGCGCAGCGCGATGGCCACCCGTGTTTTCCACACCAGAAACCGATACAACCGCCACCTCCCCGCCTGACGCCGCCGACGCCCGCCGTCCGATATCAGCGGGACTTCAAAGGCCCCTTGTCGGCCGAAAAAAGCCGATCCGCCCGCCGGCTGCGGAAAGAACCTGTGCAAAAGCGGCTTGTATCACCGCGAAACACATCCTGGCTGCCCGGGTAAACGGATTGTTAACCACGTCGCCCTACTCTGACATGATCATTCAGCCATGATCGGCAGGGTCGACATCGCCATCGCCGGTACCAATGTTTTCAGCGCTTTAGCGCTCCTGACAGCGGCGCCATCAGCGGCGTTCGGCGATGTGCCCTCCGAGCTTTGCCTGAAATTTCGATACCCCTTCGGATGACCGGTACAACCCGGGTGTCCGAAATCGGGAATGTGGGCGTTTTGCGTGTGAGTGGGTGTATCCGTGGCGGACCGGTTTCGTGAGTTGGAAAGACCGCAGACAGGGCGGCTGAAGGATGTCGTCCTGATGGCGACCGTCACCGGTTTCGAAGGTTTGCGCCATCCCCGCAAAACCGACCTCAAGCAATTTTCCGAACTGTTCGAACCGCTGTTTTCCGCCTCCAGCGACGAGGCCCGCCGGCAGGCCGCCGCCGCCCTTTCCCAGTGTCAGCATGTGCCGCAATCGGTGGCGCTGCGGATCGGCGAGGCGCCGATCTCGATTGCCGCGATTTTCCTCACCCGCTCGGCCGCGATCGACGACGCAACGCTGCTGCAGATCATCCGCACCCAGAGCCCCGCGCACGCCACTGCCATTGCCCGGCGCGAAAACCTGTCCGTGCATCTGGTCGATGCGCTTGTCGAGCGCCGCCAGACGGCCGTCGCACCGGAAAAGGCCGCCCTGCCCGCGCCAGTAGCGCCCGCCCCGCAACAGCGCCCGACCGAGACCGCCGCCGAGGACATGACCACCGCCAAGCTGCTGCGCGAGGAAAAACTGCGCAGCGATCTGAAATCGCTGGCCCGCACCTCCCGACAGGTGCCGCCGGCCGGTCAGGCGCCACCGGCCGAACCGGTCATCGAGCCCGTCCATGCGCTGCATGCGGCGCTTCTGGTCCGCTTTGCCCGGTCCGGCGAGGCCAATCTCTTCGCCGCCAGCCTTGCCGCCGCCCTCTCCTCCAGCCTCGAGCTTGGCGAGCGCATCCTGCTCGACATTTCCGGCCAGCAGCTGGCCACGGCGCTGACGGCGATGGAGATGCCGCCGGCCGACAGCCTCTTCATCCTTTCGGCGCTCTATCCCGACCTTGCCGAACGCCTCGGCGGCGCCACGCGCGGCGATGCGCTGCTGGCCGCCCTCACCCCGCAGGCAAGCCGCGCCCGCGTTCAGTCCTGGCTGCAGGCGGAACAGGACGACAAGGCCGGCACGCGCACGCACCAGCCCTATCTGGCCCCGGATCGCAGCAACGATCCACGCCAGAGCCCCCAGCGGCAGGAGACGGCACGCAGCGCCAAGGATATCACGCAGAAACCGGCTTACGGCCGGACACACTGAGATCTGAAAGACTTAGCTGTCTTTTTCGGCCGCGACCTCGAACAGATCGCCGCGGGCATCGACCTCGATCTCCACCACCCAGCAATCCGGATCGAAGCGGATTTCGCGGGCAACCGCCTGATCGACCGCTTCGCCATCGACACCTTCGAGCCGGATCTCGAACAGCCGGCCGGGCGCCGGATCGTCGAAGAAACTCTGCGGCGCCGGGGCATAGAAGGTTTCGGTGCCGAGCCGCGAGCGCTGGCGAATGAAGATGGCGCCGGCCTCTTCGGCCCCCTTGCGCAGCACGGCCGCATAACCGCCCAGGCCAAAGACCCGGCGAACGAGGGCGGAAACGAAGATATCGGATTTCAGGCGCATGAACGGCTGATACACCGGGCGGGGCCGGGGCGCAAATCGCAAGCGGGAGGCAGGTATCGGACAGTCTTGTGACGATCGCCTCGGTCTAGGCCGACAAGGCGACATCAATCCCCATTCCCGGCCCGTCAGGTCACTTGCATACCGTATTGCAGGTCGGGCATATTGCTGAAGGGGAAATCTGTCCAACCCGTTGTGATCTACGCACTTCCTAAACAGATGAAAAGAATTGCAACTGGCTGAATTGAAATAAAAGGATACCCGCTTGAAAATAATTCGCTTTATATATTTTTCATTCGGGCTTTTGATATTTTATCTGGCCGCAACGACGGATCTTTACAAATACGGTATAGCTACGGCAATTCTCTTCTCAATCGGAATTGTAATCCTCAATATTCTGATCGCAAGAAGACGTTGAGGAGAATGAGCTTTGACATAGCCGTTGGGCTATCCCAAAGCATTGAGTGAGACGCCAAACCGGCCCAGCCCATTGCGATCTCCAGTCGCCTAAGAAAACAAGCAGAATCACAACTGGCTGACTTCACTCAACTCTTTTTCGGTCGGGCTCTCAGAGCGCGCCGATTTCCTTCATCTTCTTCAGCACCTTGTCGCTCGGCTGGCCGGTTTCGGGCAGGCGGTAGTGCTTTTCGAAATGGCGGATGGCCGAGCGGGTCTGTTCGCCGGCCACGCCGTCGATCGACACGTCACTATAGGCCAGATTGCTCAGCCCCTTCTGGATGTTCATCACCAGTTCGCTGGAGGCGGGAATATCGGCTTTCGGGATGTACTGTGGATCGATCTCGGCGTTGCGGATCGCCGCCGCCACCGGGTCGAGTTCGCCCTTGCCGCCCTTGATGTTTTCATAGGGCCGCTGGGCGGGCTTTGCCGCGGCCAGCGTGCCGGTCCGCTGATTGTTGCCCTGCTGGCTATTGCCCTGCGGCCTTGCCGTACCCTGCAGGGCGGCCAGCAGCGCATCGCTCGGCGATCCGGTTTCCGGCCGGCCCGCCTGTTTTTCGAAGCGCAGGATCGCGGCCGATGTCTTCGGGCCGGTCTTGCCGTCGGCGGGGCCGTCATAGAGGCCGCGCCGCGCCAGTTCCTTCTGGATGCCGGTCACCAGGGCCGTGCCCGTCACCGGCGGCGTTGCCGGCTGGCTTTCGGCCAGTTCGGGCACCGGTTGTGCTTCTGGCTGCTCGGTGCTTGCCGTCTGCGCCTCCGGCTCCTGCTCCTCCTCGCGCTGGATGACGAAGGTCGTCACCTTGCGCGGCGACAGGCTGTCGGCCTCCTCGGCGGCACCGAGCCGGGCGGCTTGCGGATCGGTAAACGGCAGGCGGGTGCGCAGGAACGGCGACGGATGCGCGCCATGCTGATACCACATGGCATTTCCCGCGACGAAGCTGAAAACGACGGCAAACGCAACCGAGCCGCCGAAGCTGCGCGGGTTGCGCGACGCGATACGGCCGGCAAAGGCAAGACCGCGCATCGCAAGGCCGACGGTCACAAGACCGGGGCCGCGCTGCGCTTTCTTTTTCTTCTCAGGCTGTTTTCGCTTGCGAGCCGTCATGGCCTGCACCCCCGTTCATTCCACTGGTGTTCGCCCGGCCCGTCTCCGCATGGGCCTGATCGTTTGTCTTTTCCCGAGTACGCTCCTTCAGGCGCGGAGGAAACTCCACCATTGTCTGTTCCACTGATTCCTGCTCGCCGGCAGCACGGATGCCCGAGCCGTCGAGCGGGATCGTCACCGTAATGACCGTTCCCTCGCCGGCGCGGCTGCGGATCTCGAACCGGCCGCCATGCAGCGCCACCAACCCCTTGACCAGCGACAGGCCGAGACCGGTCCCCTCGTATTTGCGGGTATAGTCGTTGTGGATCTGCACGAAAGGCTCGCCCAGCGTCGCCAGCTTGTTTTCGGCGATGCCGATGCCGGTATCGCTGATGATCAAGTCGAGATCGTGGCCTGTCACTTCCGCATCGATGGTCACCAGCCCGCCCGGATCGGTGAACTTGATGGCATTGCCGACGAGGTTGATCAGGATCTGCTGGATGGCGCGCTGATCGGCATTGACCTCGCCGACAGTGCGCATGATCCGGCTGGTCAGCTGCACGCCCTTTTCGCGCGCCTGCAGGCTCAGCATCGCTTCGCAGGCATTGACCACATCGGCCACCCGGAACGGCTCCGGGATCAGCTCGTAGCGGCCGGCCTCAATCTTGCTCATGTCCAGCATGGTGTTGACCACCGACAGAAGATGGGCGCCCGACTGGTTGATCAGCGAGACATATTCGCGCTGGCGGTCGTTTTCGAGCTTGCCGAAATATTCGCCGGAGAGGATGTCAGAAAAGCCGAGAATGGCGTTGAGCGGCGTGCGCAGCTCATGGCTGACGGCGGCGAGAAACCGGGTCTTGGCATCGTTGGCCGATTCGGCCAGCTTCGTCTTGTAGGCGGCTTCCGCGCGCAACCGCGCCTCTTCCGAAACATCGCGCGACTGGACGAGAATGGAAAGTTCTCCGTCGATTTCGCCAAGCGCGGTCATCTCGCAGCGCATATGGACGAACTGCTCGCCTTCGGCAAAGACGTTGGGCCGTTCCATGCGGATATCGATGGTTGCCTGGCGGCTGCCCTGCCGCAGAAGGTCGATCGCCTGCAGGAAGAGGATGCGGTCGGACACGTGGATCTGCTCGATGAAGCCGCGGCCGCCCGGATTGCGCATCCAGCCGAGATAGGATTCCGCATCGCGGCCGTAAACGGCGGTGACCGAGCCCCTGATGTCATGGAGGGTGACCAGACCGGCGAAGCAATCATAATGGCGCGCGCCGTTGCCGTCAGAAACTGCCGGGGCGCCTGCGACGGGCAAAACCGTCTTGCGGTTGCGCATATAGGCAATGCCGCCGACCGTCGTCATCAGCGCGGCAGCGGCGACAAGGGCGGCACCGACCGGCAGCGCCAGCGACACCGGCAAGGCAAGGGAAAGAGCCAGAGGCACCGTCGGGAAGGCAACCAGGGCCGTGGCGGCGACGGCGCGCACGACGGCGAACTCGCGGCTTGCCTCCGGCTCGCCCGCCACCGGGCGGGGCAACCACAGGCGCGCGACGTCATCCACGCGGGACGCCATCCTGCCAGCCATGTTACGCAATACGCTCAACGCTTAACCCTGTACGCTCGTTCTTTTTCCAGAACCCGTCATGGTCCCGCCTTTATATGGAAGCGCCTATCCAGAGGGCCAAGCAGGCCTTTTTGGGACAAGTGCGTCGCATATCCGAATTTCGCACCGGCGGCTTAATGAAAGGATAAATGAAATTGCCACAAATCCGGTGAAACCGTCCGAAAATCCCATTCCGGGACAAATCCCCGGGGCTTTGTCTTTTGTGGTTAATGGGGCGTAAGCGACGGATTTCAGGCGGTTTTTGCCGGCGCGTTAACCTTTGTGGCAGCGCCACCCCACTCCGAAACCCGCGTTTGCGGCCCCGCCGCGTCCCGGTCTGCCTTGAACCTTAATGGCATCCGTTAAAATACGCTGCAAATGCCATTCAAATGCCGATAATTCCAATTTTATGAAAAGACAGTGCAAATGCCATCGGTTTTGGCAAAGGCATGTTCCGAATCCGCGTCTAAGGTGTGATGACAAGGCGCCAAGGGAGCGAACCCGGCAGAGACCGGACGCAGGTTTGAGCGCCTGACCAAAGGATGGGCAAGACAATGTGGTTTCTGATCAAGGGAACATTCTGGTTTTCGCTGGTGCTGGTGCTCTTGCCGTTTCTCGATCCGTCGAGCAGCTCGACACTCGAAAAAGGCCCGAAAGTCGATGTCGGCGACACCGTGTCGGCCGCGACCGAGGCCTTCGGCTATATCAGCGCCCTCTGCACCGAGAAGCCGGATGTCTGCATCAAGGGCACGGAGACCTTCGTGGCACTTGGCCACCGGGCCCGTGAAGGCGCCCGCATCGCCTATCTGTTTCTCGACCAGCAGTTCGCCGAACCGAGCGACGCCGTAACGACCGGAACGGTCGCTGCCACGGAGCAGCCCGCCGTCGACGTCACGGCTGCCGAGCAGGTTTCTGCACAGGCCGAACCGCTCTTCAACAAGATCCCCGTACCGGAAAAACGCCTCGAGCCGAAGGCCGCGGTTGCGCGATAGACGGTTGATGGAATGCAAGACCGGCCGGAGCCCATCCGCCGCTAATTTTCCACAGCTTCGAAATCGAAGTCATCATCGAGCCGATCCGGCGGGCGCTGGCGCCCATGGCGAACAGCGAGAACCTCGATCACATCGCCCCTGATTTCGTAGTCGATCAGATAATCACCCATCACGAACCTGAAAACACCGGGGACCGGCAGTTCGTCGCTCGCCTGCCCAAGTTTGGGAAACCGGGCCAGATTGAGTTTCAGACGTTTCAGGTTGTCGCTGAAGCTTTGCGCCGCCAGAACGCTTCGCTCTCGCAGATAGGACGCCTCGGACTTTACATAGGACCGGGCATCGGGCGAGAACCGAATCCTCAAGCAGCAGCACCCTTGACGATGGCCTCGACCTCGGCGGCGACGTCATCCAGGTCAAAAGCGTCCCCTGCGGCCATCTCCTTGCGTGCTTTTGCAATGTCGAGAATTTCCTTGCCTTCCGCGGCAAGATACGATTTCAGCGCCCGCACAAACACCCAGCTGCGCGACCGCTCGCAAACCGCGGCAATTTCCTCGATTTCGACTAGGACATCCAAGGGCAGCCGCATTGTGAGAGGATCCGATAGATCTCGCTGACTGGGCATGATTTTCTCCTGAATTTGTAATACAGATTAATTCAGTACGCCGCGAACGTCAAACCATTGCCCAAACCACAATACACTTGCCCCCCCCCAACCTCGCCGGACAGAAACGTCTTCCAATCCCTTCCCGACCATCGATACGGCAAGGTTTTGTTGGAAAACCGCTTCACACCTTTCGGCATCGCGCCTATATGAACGCCATGAACCAGACCCACACACCGGCGATCACGCCGCTTGCCGAGATCATCGACAATTGCGCCTATCTGGACGATTGGCAGGACCGGATGAGCTATGTCATCGAGCTTGGCCGCAAGCTGCCGGACATGCCGGAAGACAAGCGCACATCGGAAAACAAGGTGCAGGGATGCGCCAGCCAGGTCTGGCTGGTTACCCATACGAGCGATGCCGTGAGCGACCCGATCCTCACCTTCGAGGGCGAATCGGATGCCCATATCGTGCGCGGCCTCGTTGCCATCGTGCTGTCGATCTTTTCCGGCCAGCACGCCTCCGACATCATCAAGACCGATGCGATCGACCTGTTCGACCGGATGGGCCTGATCGAATACCTGACCGCCCAGCGGGCCAACGGCCTGCGCTCGATGGTCAAGCGCATCAAGGACGAGGCTGCCCGGCAGCTGTCGGAATAGCCGTCGTCACCAGACCGCTGCCATCCGGCCGGTAACCTTCCGCTCCCCAGGCATGGCTTTGCCGCGTTGCCCCGCGCGGCGGCGGCGCATAGTGGCGGGCCAGCGCCATCAGGGCGGTGCGCAGCATCAGCTTGGCGGAGCGCGCCGGCCATTGCCGCTCCCGCTCGACAATCTCCAGTCCCTTCTGAAAGCAGCAGACGTCGAGCGCGACGCCGCAGAGTTCCGGCCCGATCGCCTCCATCGCTTTGCCGACCCGCAGGCGCGCGGCAAGCGCCGTGTCGCAGAGATCGGCGGTGCCGCCCGCCCTGCCCTTCGTTTTCGCCGACAGGCGCGGCTCGTAGCTCATGGTGAGGCGCGGCTGCAAGTGCGCCCGGGTGAAATCCGCATGCAGCCGTTCGCCGGCCGCAATCGCCTCGGGCGGCAGGAGGGCTGCGCCGGACTTCTCCTTCAGGCGGGCAGCAGCACCCAGCGGCGATTCCAGCCGGTTGACCCGGACGGTTTCGCGGATGCCCTCGACGACGACGGTACGGTTTTCGATATCACGGTGCTGCGCCTGAAACGCCTCTTCGGGTGCCAGAAGGGCGCGGCGCAGGAAGGCCGGCGCCTGCGCCGTTGCCCGAACGCCGCCCGCATCCGAAACGACGAGCCCCAGCGAGCAGGCCCGCTCGAACGTGCCCTGCGCGACCTGCCGCGATGGCCCGACCCCGCCGGGGCACAGAAGCACACCCGTTTGCGCCAGTTGCAGCCGGACCGGGGCATGGCTGGCGACATAGCGGACAAGACGGACGATGTCCTTATGGGCGGCATTCCCCGCCGCGTTACCTGTCATCGCCGCGTCACGCATGCTCGCGCCCTCCCGGTGCCCCGAAGACGGAGGTGACGACGCGCTCGAGCGAGGTGAGGAAATCGTCGAAGGCCGGATCGTCGCGGCGGTCCTCGACGACATTGCAGGCGTGGCCGACGGTCGTGCGGTCGCGGCCGAAGGAATAGCCGATATCGGTCAGCGAAATCTGCAGGACCACATGGCAGACATACATGGAGATCTGCCTGACATGGCAGTTGATACGGCGGCGGTCGCGCCGGAGCGGCACGCGCTCTCCCACCAGCATCACCATTTCCGCCGTGACCTGGCGCACGACACGGCAGCGCAGATGGGCGGCCACCGGCAGGACCGGCCCCCACGGCTCGTCCGGGCTGCCGGAGGCGAGTGGCGGTTTGGGCGGCAGCACGGACTTTGGCCGCCGCCCGCGGGCAGCGGGCGGCCGGGGCTTTTTCCGGGACGAATGCAGATACAATGTTCTGATGATTTGCATGAACACACTCCTTAAAATAGGAATTAATTCATACACCCTAGTGCAAATGCGGGGATAAAGAAAAGGCCGGCCTCGCAACCTTTCCTTGTTTTCTCGGCGTTTTTGCGAATTCTCCGGAATAAAATAGGTATATTTTCCTCATTCCGGAAACGGCATCAATTCCGGCAACGGGCATCGGACAACAAAAAACCGGCCTGACAATGCCAGGCCGGTTTTGATGTTTCATAGCTGGAACCCAGCCGTAGCTTATACCAAATCCCGGTATTACTTGGCGCGGCGCTTGCGGCGCTGGCCGAGGCCCATTTCCTTGGCCAGGCGCGAACGCGCTTCGGCATAGGCCGGAGCCACCATCGGATAGTCGGACGGCAGGTCCCACTTCTCGCGATAATCTTCCGGCGACAGGCTGTGATGTGTCATCAGGTGGCGCTTCAGCGACTTGAAGGTACCGCCGCATTCCAAACAGGTGATCTGGTCATCCTGGACCGACTTGCGGACAGAAACGGCCGGCTTCGGCTTTTCAACCACGACAGCGACCGGAGCCGGGCTGCTGGTATTGTTCAAGGCAGCATGGACGTCGCCGATCAGCGTCGAGAGTTCGGCAACCGGGACGACGTGATTGCTGACATAGGCAGCGACAATCTCTGCGGTGAGTTCAACCAGAAGATCGTGGCCCGAGCCAAGCGGTAGATCCGTCATTCTTTCTTTCTCCTATCGGAATTCGTCAAACATGCCCGCGACGGGTTTATCGCGAGCACAACCAAGACATGCTGAGAAAGTGTCCGAAAACCGTGGTTTAACGCCGAACCTGAAGGATTTACCCCCGATCACAACCGAAAACCGCGACAACCTTGTAATACTCCCAATTCCAGGGCCGGAATCTGTTGCCAAAGCGCTGGACGGATCCGGCACTTCAAAGCAACAATCAACAATCACAACCCATGCTGGAATCTCAGATCGAAGTAAAATAGAAACGGACACTTTGCCTTTACTCGATTAACATTGATCGAACAAAAGTCCAATAATATTTTATGCGAGATCTAGCCTATTGATCTTGATAGGCGGGGGAAACCGCCGTGTCGGCGGAAACATTACGATACGTCTACCGGAAAACGCTGCACTGCGCTGGAAGTCGGCGACAGTCTACTTCGAACATCCGGAAATGCTTCCGCAAACAGAAGCATCGAGCCTTCAACAGTACGCTTCCTGCCGTCTCACGACAGCTGGCCGGTTTCGTGCGAACCGCTCGGCGGCATGCTTTACGGCAGAATGCGTTCGATTAAAGGCACGGCGCGCTAAATATTGCCGGATTTCTGCTTTGACTGTGGCAATTGGTCGGTGACGGACAGATTGCTGAGCTTGTAGCCCGCCTGATGCGCGGCCTTGGCAAGGAGATGGGCCGAAATCGGCGCCGTCAGCACGAAGAAGGCAAAACCGGCCAGCGCCCGCAGCAGGATGGCCCCATCGAGCGCATGGAGACCGGCGGCGAGCAGCAGCAGGCCCGAGCCGATCGTGCCCGCCTTGGAGGCCGCATGCATGCGCGTGTAGAGATCGGGAAAGCGCAGGATCCCGAGCGCTGCCAGCAGGCTGAAGAGCGAGCCGAGCACCAGGAGGACGCTGACGGCAATGGCGGTGAGCATATCGACATCATCGGCCATCACCGGGCTCCCTTGTGCTTGCGGCGTGCAGGCTTGTCGCGGCTAGGCTTGCCGCGATTGGGCTTTGGCGCTGCCGGCACATCCTGTCCTGCCCCCTTCTGCGTTTCCGGCGACAGTCCGCGCGCCAGAATGAAGCGGGCGAAGGCGACGGTTGCCAGAAAACCGACGAGGCCGAGCGCGATGGCGATATCAATATAGAGGGTGTAGCCGCTGCGGATGGCGATGACGGCGATGAAGCCGATGGCGACAGCCACCAGCATGTCGAGACCGAGCACCCGGTCGGGCAACGTTGGGCCGCGCAGTATCCGCACGACCGTCAACAGCAGGCCGAGCGACAGGACAATCAGCGCGAAGGCGGTGGAAAACGAGAGAAGGACGGATGCGCTCATAGCGGAAAAGCCTCGCGGATGCGGCGCTCGAAGCCGCTGGAGATCGCCCGCTTTTCGGCGGCCGGATCATGGCAGTCGAGCGCGTGCACGTAGAGCGTCTTGCGATCCTCCGACACATCGACCGACAGCGTGCCCGGCGTCAGCGTGATCAGGTTGGCCAGAAGCGTGATCTCGAAATCGCGCGTCAGCGTCAGCGGAAAAGCGAAGATGCCGGGCTTCAGCCGCATGTCTGGCTTGAGAACCATGATCGCCACCTTGATCGCCGAGAGCGCGAGTTCCTTGACGAACAGGCCCACCAGCAACAGAAGCTTGACCGGGCGGACCCGGTGCAGGCTGGCCGGGAGGTGTTCGCGCACCAGCCACAGCGACAGTGCCCCGGCGGCAAAACCGAGCAGGAGATTGTGGATGCTGAAGCTGCCGGAAACGGCGGCCCAGATCAGGGTCAGCATCAGGTTGACGGCAATGAACGTCATGGCGCGCTCCCCGCCGGAAAGACGGAATTCAGATAGGCCGACGGCGCATCGAGCGTCAAGGCGGCGGTCTTGATCAGGGCCAGCAGGGTTTCGGGGAAAAGACCGATGAGGACGCTCAGCGCCGTCATTACCAGCAGCGGCAACAGGGCCGTGACCGGCAAGGCCGCCTGCTGCACGGCTTGACCTTCCGGCGCGGGCCGCCAGTAGGCGAGCAGGAACACCCGGCCGGTGGCGATCATCGTCAGGAAGCCGGTGAGCAGCAGGGCGCCCGCCAGCCAGCCGGCACCGCTGTCGAGCGCTGCCTTGACCAGCATCACCTTCGGCCAGAAGCCGGAGAACGGCGGCAGGCCGGAGACCGAGAAGAACAGCATCAGCGACAGCGCGGCAAACAGCGCATGCCCCCGGTAAAGCCCGCCGAGGGTGCTCAGCGAAAAACCGCCACCGAGCCGGGCGGCAAGCCCGACCGCCAGATAGAGCGCGGTCATCACCAGCATGGAATGCAGCGCATAGAAGATCGCGCCGCCGATGGCATCCGCCCCGCCGATGGCAATACCGGCCAGCATGGCGCCGATGCCGGAGATGACGAGATAGCCGAGCAGGCGGCGGGTATCGGTCTGCGCCAGGCTCCCAAGTGCGCCGGTCAGCATGGTCAGTGCGGCAACGATGGCGATGACGAGGCTCAACTGCTCGCGCGCAAACGGAAACAGCATGACGCAGACGCGGATCAGCGCATAGATGCCGACCTTGGTGAGCAGGCCGGCAAACAGCGCGGAGACGACGATGCGCGGCGTGTGATAGGAGGCGGGCAGCCAGAAATTCACCGGGAAGGCCGCCGCCTTCATCGCGAAGGCGAGAATGTAGAGGCCCGTCAGCGTCACCAGCGGCGCGGTGTCGCGCAGGCCCGGTGCCTTGCGGGCGATATCGGCCATGTTGAGCGTGCCGAAGATGCCGTAGAGATAGCCGGTGGCGATCAGGAACAGCGTGGTGGCGACCAGGTTGAGGAAGCCGTATTTCACCGCCCCGTCGATCTGCTCGCGCTCGCTGCCGAGCACCAGCAGCCCGAAGGACGAGATCAGCAGCACCTCGAACCAGACATAGAGATTGAAGATATCGCCGGTCAGGAAGGCGCCGCTGACGCCCGCCATCAACAGCATCAGGAAGGGATAGAAGCCATAGCGCCGGCCGCTGGCATTGATATCGTCGATGGCAGCGACAGCGCCTGCGAGCGCCACGACCGCGGCGGTGAGAGCAAACAGCGCGCCGGTCAGGTCGACCGTGAAGGCGATGCCGAAGGGCGGCAGCCAGCGGCCCATGACCATCGTCACCGGGCCGTTTCCGGCCACATGCCACAACAGCGCGGCATCGAGCCCGACGAGAACGGCAAGGGCGGCCACGGCGATCAGCGGGTGGAGCCATCCCCTGTGGCGGACCATCATCAGCACGGCGCCAATGCCGATGCACCACGCGACCGGCAGGATCACCAGCCAGTCGAGTGCTGCCACCGGCTGGAGGACCAGCGCTGCGGAGAGATCGGCGGGAGAGGAGGAAGCGGCCATGTCTGTCAGTATCCAAGCGGCGGCAGCCGGGCATCGTCCGGCTCGGCCACGCGCATCGCGTCGGTGTTGTCGGTTCCAAGGCCGCTATAGGCCCGCCAGGAGAGCACCAGCAGGAAGGCGAAGAACGAGAAGGAAATGACGATTGCCGTCAGGATCAGTGCCTGCGGCAGCGGATTGGCGGTCGGCCCGGCGGGCACGTCGAGCCCGGCACCGATGACCGGCGGCACCTCGCGCAGGATGCGGCCGCTGGTGAAGATCAGCAGATTGACGGCATTGCCGAGAATGGCGACGCCGAGCAGCATGCGGATGATGAATTTCGACAGCAGCAGATAGACGGCGACCGCGAGGAAAATACCGGTGAGAACGGCGAAAACCGGTTCCATCAATCCTCTCCCCTTTCCTCGAGCGACAGGGCGATGGAGGTGACCGCGCCGACGACGACCAGATAGACGCCGATATCGAAGGTCATGACGCTCGACAGCGGCACCTCCTCGCCCAGAATCACCGGATAGGCCCAGAGCCCGGACATGAACGGCACATGGAACAGCATCGACAGCAGGCCCGACAGCGTTGCCAGCAGCAGCCCCGCCCCCGATATCGCCAGCGGATGAAAGACGATCGCCCGGCGCACGGTTTCGACGCCAAAGGCAATGCCGTAGATCGACAAGGCGGCAACGGCGATCAGCCCGCCGATGAAGCCGCCGCCCGGCTCGTTATGGCCGCGCAGAAGCACGAAGATCGAAAACAGCAGCATGACGCCGACGATCGGCGGGGCGGCGGTGCGCAAGATCAGCGATTTCATCGGCCGGCCTCCTCCGTGTCCGGATCATTGTCGGCGATGCGCCGCATCGAGCCAGCCCGCAGCCGCACCAGCGACAGCACGGCGAGGCCTGCGATCATCACCACGGCGATCTCGCCCAGCGTATCGGTGCCGCGGAAATCGACGATGATGACGTTCACGACATTGCCGCCATGGGCGATGGTCTTCGAATACTGGTTGAAGAAATCGGTGAGCGCGGTGTTGAACGGCCCTTGCGTCACCTTGAGCAGCAGCAACGTGACGCCGAGCCCGCAGGCAAGCGCGATGGCCGCATCCGGCAGGGTCTGGCGCAGCGGGCGGCGGTCGGACGGCGACAGCCGCAGCCGCGTCATCACCAGCGCCAGGATGACGACGGCCAGCGTTTCGATCATGAACTGGGTGAAGGCGAGGTCCGGTGCCCCATAGAGCAGGAAGATGACCGCGACCGAGAAACCCTGGATACCCAGCGAGACGATCGCCGTCAGCCGGTCCTTGGCGAGAAGAACCGCGACAAGCCCGATCACCGCAATGGCCATGATGGCGAGTTCATGCAGCGGAATGGACGGGAAGATCGGCGGCCGGGCCAGCTCGCCGAACAGGAACGGCGGCACCAGCAGGACGACGGCCACCATCACGAAGGTCATGGTCATATAGGTGTCGAGCCTGCCGTTCTGCAGCCGCCGCGTCACGGCAAAGGACAGGCGAAGCAGGCCGCGGATTGCTTGGTCGAAACCACGATCCGGCCCCCAGCCGATGGCCGTGAGAACCGCTGCGATACCGGCCCGAAGGCGCGCAAGACCGAGATAGAAACCGATACCGGCAGCGACGGTGAGCGCCGAGAGGGCGAGCGGCACGCCGAGATGCGGTTCGAGCGATAGGGTGACGGTGCGCGCTTCGCCGGCAATCGCCGAAGCCATCGGCGACGAGATCAGCGCATGGACGGTGCCCGACAGCACGGCGGCGGCAAGTCCGGCAAGCGCCAGCACGGCGGGGCCAAGCCAGAGCAGCAGCGGCGCTTCATGCGCATGCTTCGGGGTCGCGACGGGTTGTCCGATAAACGGCTTCAGCGCCACGGCAAAGGCGATGGCGAACATCAGGGCATTGCCGATAACGGCAAGCGCTGCAAAGGCGATCGAACGCGGATCGAAGACCGAGAGTGCGGCATAAACCTCCTCCTTGGCGAGGAAGCCGAAGAACGGCGGCAGGCCGCCCATCGAGATTGCGGCGGCCTGCGCGATCGCGAAGGTCAGCGGCATCGCCGAGCGCAGGCCACCCAGCCGGGTGACGTCGCGCGTGCCCGTTTCGTGATCGATGACGCCGGCGACCATGAACAGCGCGCCCTTGAACAGCGAATGCGCCACGAGATAAAGCACCGCCGCCTCGATCGCGTAAGGCGCGCCAAAGCCGGTCAGCATTACCAGAAGGCCGAGCGACGACATCGTCGTATAGGCGAGCATCAGCTTGAGGTCGGTCTGGCGCACCGCCAGCAGCGCACCGATGAGAAGGGTTGCCGCGCCGAACACCGGCAGGATGATCTGCCATTCCACCGTTCCGCCGAGCACGGGGTTGAGCCGCATCAGCAGGTAGACGCCGGCCTTCACCATGGTGGCCGAATGCAGATAGGCGGACACCGGCGTCGGCGCTTCCATGGCGTTCGGCAGCCAGAAATGGAATGGGAACTGCGCCGATTTGGTAAAGGCGCCGCCAAGCACGAGGATCAGGGCGGCAAGATAGAGCGGGCTGGCCTTGACCAGCGGGCCGAGCGACGCCAGGCCTGAAAACTGGGCGACGCCGGAGATATTCCACAGCACGATCAGACCGGCGAGCAGGAACAGGCCGCCGCCGCCGGTGACGACCAACGCCTGGAACGCCGCACGGCGGGCCGCTTCACGCTGATGATCGAAGCCGATCAGCAGGAAGGAGGTGATCGAGGTCAGCTCCCAGAAGACGAACAGCATCAGGAAACTGTCGGAAGCCACCAGCCCGAGCATCGAGCCCATGAACATCAGCAGGAACGAGAAGAACCGGCCCTGATGCGGATGGCCCTTGAGGTAACCGCCGGCATAAAGCACGATCAGCGCGCCGATGCCGGAAATCAACAGGATGAAGGTCAACGACAGCCCGTCGATCAGCCAGGAAAAGCGGACATCGAAAGACGGCACCCAGGCATAGCCGCCGGTGACGGTGCCGCCGTTGGCGATCTCAGCCGAAAACCCGGTAAAATGCAGGAA
The DNA here is from genome assembly GCF_001687365.1 of Pararhizobium polonicum. GTDB lineage: Bacteria > Pseudomonadota > Alphaproteobacteria > Rhizobiales > Rhizobiaceae > Pararhizobium > Pararhizobium polonicum. Next base: position 91,973 of record NZ_LGLV01000005.1, on the reverse strand, counting down.
GACCGCAACGGGAATGAGGGCCAGCACCCAGGCGGCGTTGTGGCCGAGCGCCCGTGTCAGCCAGGGGGCGACAAGCGCGCCCAGGAAAGGAAGGCAGAGGGCCAGAAATGTCAGATCGGTGACATTCATCGGTCCGGTCGTTCCTTTCTCATGTTGCAGCAGCGCAAAACGGGCCTGCCAGCGGCCGATGCCGTGGCTGTTCTTCGGGATAAGCCAAGCGACAGGTAAACTCAAGGTTGGGCAAGGATATACAGATTATAGGGAGCCATCCCAGGCTCAGGACGGCGGCTTCCGCCACGACAGGCTAATTTGATATCGAAAGGCTCCGGGGCTCAAACGGCGATTGCCGGATGCCGAACTCCTTCCTATATCTGCTGAAACTCGAGGAGAGACCGATGAACGACACCAGCACCTTGAAAGTGATCAAGACCGATGCGGAATGGCGCGAACAGCTGACGCCGGACCAGTACCGCATCACCCGCCAGCACGGCACCGAGCGCGCCTTTTCCAGCCCGGATTTCGATCTCAGCAAGAAGGGTGTCTATCACTGCGTCTGCTGCAACCGGCCGCTCTATCGCTCACAGGCAAAGTTCAATTCCGGCACCGGCTGGCCGAGCTTCTACGAGCCGATTTCCAGTGACGCGGTGGTGAAGCATCACGACAACTCCTACGGCATGAGCCGGACGGAAATCCGCTGTGCCGATTGCGATGCGCATCTCGGCCATGTCTTTCCCGACGGTCCGCCGCCGACCGGCCTGCGCTACTGCATGAACGGCGTCGCGCTGACATTCGAGCAGGAATGATTGGCGAGCAGGAATGATTGGCGAGCCGGCATAAGCGGGCGAACAGAATGATGCCGGCCGGGCGCGGACAGGACACCGCGCCGGCGGCCATTCAGGATGGCTGATGGGTGCTTTCGATCACCGTCTCCGGCGCCTGCGGCGTGCCGAAGACATGGGTAAACAGGGCGTAGACACAGAGCGCCAGCACGATCAGCGCCATCAGCGGCACGAAGGCGAAGACAAGGATGATCGACCAGTTGCGGCCAGACGTCTCCGCCGCATCGGCCTCGCTCCACAGGGGAACGCCCCTGTCGTCGACGCCATAATCCCCACGCCCACCGGAATCCTGACGCCGGCTTGTGCCGTTGCGGCTTGCGGAATTGCCTTGCTCTGACATTCTTCCTCCATCCCGGCGTTGTTTTTCCACCGTTTGACCCAGCATAGCGATTTTTTCGAGGGCGTGTCAAAATTGCTAATAGTTCGTTAACGGGTTGAAACGCGGGAAGCGATGCTCTCTGTGGTTATGTACGGCAAGCTGTCAGCAGGAGATGCTCTTGAGAAACGCTGCGACCTGCGAAAGGATGCAGGCGGGCGCCGCCGGGGGCTGCGCGAAACGGATACCGCCGGCCACAACGGCACCCCGTCGCGTTCGAAAAATCAGGCGGTCAGGTCGTGGCGCTACTGATGCAGGCGAGAACGGCGGAATAGTGGACGGCAGCGGCGGTGACGACGAAGCCGTGCCAGATGGCGTTCTGGTAGCGCAGCTTTTCCCATACATGGAAGATCACGCCGCAGGAATAGATGACGCCGCCGATCACGATCAGCACCAGTGTCGTTTCCGTCAGCTCCGACAGCAGCGGACCGGCGGCAAAGACGCCGCTCCAGCCCATGGCGAGATAGAGCAGGATCGCCAGCTTGTCGAACCGGCCGGGAAAGACGCATTTGATCAGCACGCCGACAATGGCGATCGACCAGATGCCGATCAGCATGCCGAACAGATAGGGATCGTCCCAGCCGCGCTGCAGGAAGGGCGTATAGGTGGCGGCGATCAGCACGAAGATCGAGGAATGGTCGAACCGGCGCAGGAACCATTTGGTGCGCGATACCGGATAGAGATTGTAGAGGAAGGAGATCGACAGCGTCGCCACCAGCCCGGCGCCGTAGATCCAGGCGGCCACCAGCTGTCCCGACGTGCTCCAGACGCTGGCATAGAAGATCAGCGCGGTGACGCCGATCAGCGCGAAGGCAAGACCGACCCCATGAACGACGCCATCGGCGATCAGTTCAGAGCGATCGTAATTCCACTTGATGCCCTTGATCTCCAAGACAGCCTCTCGATGCTTCACTTCAATTCCGGCCCGGCGGCGCTTGCCGGCAGACCCGCCGCAGTCTGCCGGCAACGTGGAGCTACGGCAAGCCTCAGAGGCACGGCAATTTGACACAGGGTTAAGGGCGGAAACAGGGCCGCAAAAATAAAGAATTGCGACAGACTGACATTTCGCCTGAGAACGATGCAAAACGGTGTGTTTCAGCACGGCGTTCAAGCGGGTCATGGGCCGTTCGCCACGGCAATATGGCCGTGGCCGCGAGACGGCCCTGCCGCCACGGCGCGGCAGAGACACGGTGGGGCCCGGCCCGAACGCATCGCCGGCTGATTGGCCGTATCAGCGGTCGATCAGCACCGCACATTTGCAATGGCTGGCGACACGGCTGGCGGTCGAGCCGATGAAATAGTCGATCAGCCCCGGCCGGTGCGAGGCGATGATCACCAGATCGCCGTTTACCTCCTCGGCAAAGGCGTTGATCACGCCCGCCGCCCCGCCGATGCGGATTTCGACATGGCCGTTGATGCCATGTTTTTCCATCAGGTCGGTCAGCGTCTTCTTGGCATGCGCACGCGAGGCCTCGATCATTTCCAGCGGAAAATCGACGATCATATAGCCTTGCGCATAGGCGTTCAGATCCTCGACGACATTGAGAAGAATAATCTCGCCGCCGTCGTCGAGCAGCGACTGGGCGCGCTCCAGCACTTTCTCGCCGTGCTCCAGCTGGTCCATGGCAATCGGGACGATGATTTTCGAATACATGACGGTCTCCTCGGGTTCGCCACGCCAGCCAGGAGGCGGGATATTCCGCCACGGGGGCCGTTGTCTTCACCAACCCTCGCTGTCTTGCGTGGCTTGATACAATATAGGTATGCCGATGGAAAAGTCACAGCCTGCCATGCCGCGTGCACACGATTGTCAACGAAGGGAGAACAGTACATCCTCAATACGGCACCTACCGTGAACGCCACACGCGCGTCATATAGGTTGGCAACAGCATTCAACGGGAGCGCGCCATGACCGGCCTCGACAGACGCACGTTCATGAAGTTTTCGGCAACGGCCCTGGTGACCGGAGCCGCAGCGACCACAGCCAAGGCAGAAAGCCCTGATATGACCGAGCAAGCCGCCACCCACGCCATCCGCATGCCCGCCTATGTCGATCACTCGCATCTGGTGGTGCGCGACCTGCCGATGGTCTCATCGTGGTACCAGACGATCATGGGGCTTTCGCCGATCGAAAAGACGGCAAGCGGCGAAACACTCGGCGTTGCCGGCCGGCCGCTTCTGACGCTGACGACGGAAGGCAATGCCGCGACTGCGCCGCGCAACGCGCCGGGCCTGTTCCACACGGCATTTCTGGTTCCCGACCGCACCGAGCTTGGCCGCTGGCTGGCCCATATCGCCCATAACAACGTGCCTTTGCAGGGCGCCTCCGACCATCTGGTCTCGGAAGCGATCTATCTCGGCGACCCCGAAGGCAACGGCATCGAGGTCTATCGCGACCGGCCGCGCGCCGAATGGAAATATGTCGATGACGGCATGATCAAGATGGCGACGCTGCCGCTCGACCTGCAGGCGCTGTACGACGAAGCCCCGAAGGACAAGTGGGAGCGCATGGCCGACGGCACCGCGATCGGCCATATCCATCTGCAGGTTTCGGATATCCCGCAGGCCAACGCCTTCTTCGGCGATGTGCTGGGGCTCGACCTGATGGCCACCTATCCCGGCGCCAGCTTCTTTGCGTCCGGCAAGTACCATCACCATGTCGGCGCCAATATCTGGAATTCGCGCGGCGCCCCGAAGCGGCAGGCCAACATGACCGGCCTTGCCGATTATACCGTGCATTTCAACGATCCGGCCAAGCTGCAGAAGGCCATCGCCAAACTCGACGAGCTGGAAATCCCGGTGACGCGCAATGGCGAGATCGTGTCCCTGATTGACCCATGGGGCATCGGCCTGAAACTGGCGGCGTAGAGCATCCACGCCGCCAGCATACAAGATTAGTGCGTTGCCCCGGAGCCGCCGACGGCGACGATGGCAAAGGGCTGGCCTTCGACGGGGATCGTCGCGGTCTCGGCAAAGGTGCCGCTGTCGATCATGCGGACAAGGCTGTGGCGCGGGTCGGTGATGGCGATGCGATCGCCGGCAACCGCCAGCCGTGGGCGCGGATCGCGCCAATGTCCGTCCTTGCTGTAGGGCTCGGTGACAGCCACTGAGCGGGTGATTTCGCCGCTGACCGTATCGAGCAGATGCAGCTTGCCGTCCTCGGTAAGGATATAGGCGTTGCGGGCATTGGCCGGATCGAGGATGAAATCGACGCGGCGGGTGGGCAGATCGATGAGATGGTAGGGTGTGGCGCTATCCGGATCGATCAGCACGACCTTGTCCTCGCCGTAATTGCCGAGAAAGAACTGCATGGACCTGCCGCCGAGCAGGGTGGAGACCTTGCCGTCCGGCAGATCATCGCCATAGGCGATCATCTCAAGCTTCGGCCCGTCGATGCCGCCCGGCCGGACAACCAGAACCCCCTCCTGGCAGCCGAAGGCGACAAGCCGCGCCGATGTCGCTTCGCCATGCAGCCCCGTGCAGGGGGCGATATCGCCGATCTGCCGGCCTGCCCTGTCCACCACGCGCAGGCCAAGCCGGGGCGGAAGCTCGTCCGGCTTCACCTCGGCCTCCATATTGGGCACGGAAACCAGAATGTTCCTGCCCATCGGCACCGCCACGCCATGATGCGGCGCTGTCGTATCGATGCTGGCGGCATCGCCCTTGCCGTCAAGCAGCGCGCTCTCCTGGAAGAGATCGGTCTTGCCGCCGCGATCGTAGAAGATGGCCACATCGTCGCCATGGGTCACGACATGGCCCGGCTTCCTGCCATTGATCATACCGGGCAGCAGTTTCGGCTCGGACACCTCGATATCGCGGTGCTCGCCATGATCGGAAAGGACGATGCCGGAGGAAATCACCTGCACCGTGTCCTTGTCCCCCTGCACGGCAAACACCGTCTTGCCGGTATCGCTGAGCGAGAGCGCGGCAAAGCCGGCGAGATCGAACCGGCCGAGCTCGCTGCCGCTGGCCGCATCCAGCGCCCGCACCACCGGCCGGGTATGATCGGCGACGAACAGCCGCCATGTTTCCGTATGGTCATCGGCGAAGGCTGGAAGGGGCGATAGCGCCGTCAGCGCCAGAAGGACGGCAATCTGCATCGGCTTGCCAAGATGGATCGACATGAAGTTCTCCTGCGGAATTAAATGTAATAACGTTACGTTTGTTATAAAGTTACGTTTTCCTTGTCCACCCTGAAAATGCGCATCGGCGGTTGCGGATCATGGGTTTCCACAGCGGCGCACGGTTCGAGGGTGCGCAGACGCGGATCAGGCTGAAACGATGGAGTTGATGGGCGTGCCACTCACAGGCAGGCGGGTTCCGTAAATACGATCAACCGCCGCAGGCCGCTGCCCGCTTGAGAAGGAAAGCCTTTTCGGGGCCATTGCGGCTGAGCGTGGCGGCCTGCTCGAAGGCGACACGGGCTTCGGCAAGGCGGCCCGCCCGGAACAGGAAATCCCCCCTCGCCGCCGGCAATGGCGCATAGCCCGCCAGGGCTCCCGCCGGATCGATCCCGTCCAGCAGCGTCAGGCCGGCCTCGGGACCGAAGGCCATGCTGTAAGCGACGGCGCGGTTGAGATCGACGACTGGCGACGGCATGACCGCGCGCAGTCTGTCATAGAGCGCCGCCATCTTCGTCCAGTCCGTTTCCTGCGCCCTGCGTGCCCGCGCGTGGCAGGCGGCCAGCGCTGCCTGAAGCGCATAGGGGCCGTCGGCGCCGCCCAGGGTGTCGGCGCGCTCAAGTGCTGCCAGCCCCCTCCGGATCAGCAGCTGGTCCCAGCGGGCGCGGTTCTGTTCGGTGAGCGGGACTGGCGAGCCGTCCGGGGCGACGCGGGCATTGAGCCGCGAGGCCTGGATTTCCATCAGCGCCAGCAGGCCGAACACCTCGGGCTCGCCGGGCAGCAGGCCGGCGAGGATACGGCCCAGCCGCTGCGCCTCGGCGCACAAGGCCGGGCGGATCAGGTCTTCGCCGGCGGTGGCCGCATAGCCCTCGTTGAAGATCAGGTAGATCACTTCCAGCACCGAGGCGAGGCGTTGCTGCCGCTCCGGCCCGCGCGGCACTTCATAGGCAAGCCCGGCCCTGCCAAGGGTTTTCTTCGCTCGGACGATACGCTGGGCAATGGTCGTTTCGCTGGACAGGAAGGCCCGGGCGATCTCGTCCGTCGTCAACCCGCCGATCAGCCGCAGGGTGAGTGCCGCGCGCGCCTCGGGCGACAGGACCGGGTGGCAGGCGGTGAAGATCAGGCCCAAAAGCTCGTCGCCAAGGTCGTCGTCCAGCGCCGCCTCGATAGCCTCGACGGGGTTTTCGCCCGCGTCTTCGAGGTCCCGGCCGATCTCGGCATGCTTGCGCGCCAGCATCTTTTTACGGCGGAACCCGTCGATGGCCCGGCGCTTGGCCGCCGCCATCAGCCAGGCGCCGGGATTGTTCGGAACCCCGGTCTTCGGCCATTCGGACAGGGCCGTGACGAGCGCGTCCTGCGCCAGCTCTTCGGCCAACCCGACATCCCGAACCATCCGGGCAAGGCCGCCGATGAGCCTTGCCTGTTCGATCCGGAAAACCGTCTCGATTGCCTGATGGGTGCCGGTTGCCGCCATGCTTCCCGATTATGGGAGGAGCAAGGGCCGCGTCAAGCCACGGCGGCTCACGGCAAGAGGACGGCTTTAACGCTTGGCGGTCTTTTCACGCAGCCGCTCTTCCTGCTGCGCGATCTCCGGTGTCACGGCATCGCCGAAATCGGCCATCTCGAAGACCGGACGGATTTCCAGCTCGCCCGGGCCCGGCATCGGGTTGGGGCAACGTTTTGCCCACTCGATGGCTTCGGCCATGTCCTTGACCTCCCACAGCCAGAAACCGGCGATCAGTTCGCGGGTCTCGGCAAACGGGCCGTCGATGACGGTGCGGCCGGGACCATCGAAGGCGATCCGCTTGCCCTTGACCGACGGGTGCAGGCCCTCGCCGGCCATCATGATGCCGGCATTGACCAGCTCCTCGTTATACTTGCCCATGGCTTCCAGAAGTTCGCTCGTGGGCATGATGCCCTCTTCCGAGTCCCTCGTCGCCTTTACAATCACCATCACACGCATCGTCTTCTCCTCTGATTGGCGAAAGCCACATCGGCCTTCCCGATCATACGACGAACGAGCCCGCCTGCGATCGACATCATCACAAAACTTTTTTCAGAAAAGATCGGGACTTGGTATGAGCCTGATCCTAACGCATCTGGACGAATACCGGCACGAGACGGACAACCAGCGGCCGCACGATCAGGACGCAGACGAAGGCGGCCGGCATGGCAAGGCTGTAGGCCTTGAGGACGCCGGATACATAGCCGGCGGAAATGCCGTCCGATGCGGCAACGATGACGCAGGACATCAGGAAGGCCATGATCAGGGCCATGAAGAACGCGAAGACGACCGGGGCGGCGCGCATCGGCAATTTGCGGCTGCGCGCTCTGGGCGCCTCGGTGGCGATTGTCTGGGGCATGAAACTCTCCATTCTGAGCGATGCGGAAATCGGCGATGGCTTTGCACTGCGTTGATCTCTAGCCGGGTGGCCACGGTGCCGGTAGACGCTTGCGGCTTCACGCAGTACCAAGCTAAACTATCGAATGGATCAAATCATTCGGGCGAAAAGATTATGGACACCCTGCGCGGCATCGAGAGCTTCATCCGCAGCGTCGAGGAAGGCAGCATCGCCGCCGCCGCCCGCAGGCTTGGCATAACCCCGGCAGCCGCCAGCCAGAACATCGCCCGGCTGGAGCGCGATCTCGGCACCCGGCTGCTGCAGCGGACCACCCGCAAACTCGGCATGACGGAGAGCGGCCGGGTCTATTTCGACCGGGTGCGCCATATCGTCCACGATCTCGAGCTTGCCGCCACCGCGATCTCCTCTTTGCAGGATACGCCGCGCGGACCTCTGAAGATCGCCGCCTCCGTCGCCTTCGGGCGGCATGTCGTGGCGCCGCTCGTCCCCGCCTTTGCCGCCCGCTACCCGGAAGTCGATATCGAACTGGTGATCACCGACCGGGTGACCGACCATATTGCCGAGGGGATCGATGTCAGCGTGCGGTTTGCCGATCAGCTCGAACCCTCGCTGGTGGCGCGCAAGCTGGCCACCGTGCCGATGATGATCTGCGCTTCGCCGGATTATATTGCCCGCAAGGGCCGCCCTGCCCGGCCGGAGGATCTCATCCATCACGATTGCCTGATCTACCGGTTTGCCGCCCACGGACGCCTGTTCCGCTGGACCTTCCTGCGCGACGGGCTGCTGTTCGAGCCGGAGGTGCATGCCCGCATCGTCAGCAACGATATCGACACGCTGACGGAAATGACAATGGCCGGCGCCGGCATCGCCCGGCTCGGCGCCTTCATCGTCGAACCCCTGCTGAAACGGGGCCTTCTCGTCCCATTGTTCGGCCCGTCCTCGGGTGCGGATACGGCGATCACCGGGCATGCGCCGTTTGATTTCTACGCCTGCTATCTGGATCGCCACGCGCAAACGCCGAAAATCCGCGCCTTCATCGATCACATGGTCCAAAACCTCAAGGGACGCTGGAGCGGCGCCTGATCCGGCCGGGGCGGCAAGCGTGGATCGGGGCATAACCGGCCTCCCTCGCCTTTCCGCTTGATCGCCACGGCATGGCTCTCTATCTCATTGTCTCCGACCACATCGACCCCGGAGACATCCTTGTCCATCTTCAAGAACCTGCCCGCCGCTCCCGTCGCCCCGAAAAAGCCGGTGACGGATACCCGCCATGGCATCACGCGCACCGACGACTATGCCTGGCTGAGGGCCGACAACTGGCAGGCGATGTTCAAGGATCCCTCGATCCTCGATCCGGACATCCGCGCGCATCTCGACGCCGAGAACGCCTATCTGAAGGCGGCGATGGCTGATACGGACGCTCTGCAAAAGACGCTGTTTGCCGAGATGAAGGGCCGTATCAAGGAAGACGATAGCTCCGTTCCGGTCAAGGACGGCCCGTTCGCCTATGGCACCTTCTTCGTCACCGGCGGCGAGCAGCCGCGCTTTTTCCGCACGCCGCGCGATGGCGGCGAGCGCAGCGTGCTGCTCGACGGCGACAAGGAAGCCGAAGGCAAGGCCTATTTCCGGCTGGGTGGCATTGATCATTCGACCGATCACAGCCGTGGCATCTGGAGCTATGACGACAAGGGCTCGGAATATTACACTTTGCGCGTCCGCGACCTCGCCACCGGCGAGGACATGACCGACATCATCGAAAACACCGGCGGCGGTGGCGCTTGGGCGCCGGACGGCAAGAGCTTCTTCTACACCGTGCTCGACGATAACCACCGGCCTTCAAAAATCTTCCACCACGTCATCGGCACGCCGCAGAGCGACGACCGGCTGGTCTACGAGGAAGAGGATCCGGGCTTCTTCATGGGCGTCGGCGGCTCGATGCTCGACGATTTCATCTACATCGATATTCACGACCACGAGACCAGCGAATACTGGCTGCTGCCGACCTCCGACCTGACGGGCAAGCCGCAGCTGGTGGCCGCGCGCGAAACCGGGCTGGAATATTCGCTCTCCGAAGGCGGCGATGTCTTCTACATCCTGACCAATGCCGATGGCGCCAAGGATTTCAAGATCATGCAGACGCCGGTTGACAAACCAGGGCGGGAAAACTGGGTGGACGTCGTGCCGCATACGCCGGGCCGGCTGATCATCAGCCACATGGCCTTTGCCCGTCATCTCGTCTGGCTGGAGCGGGAAAACGGCCTGCCGCAGATCAAGATTCGCGACCGCAAGACCGGCGAGGAGCATTCGATCGCCTTTGCCGAGGAGGCCTATTCGCTCGGGCTATCGGGCGCTGCCGAATACGATACCGACGTCATCCGCTTTTCCTATTCCTCGATGACGACGCCGAGCCAGCTCTACGACTACAATATGGTGACGCGCGAGCGCACGCTCCTGAAGACGCAGGAAGTGCCGTCCGGCCACAACATCGACGACTACGTGACGCGCCGCGTCATGGCGCCCGGCTGGGATGGCGCCGAGGTGCCGGTGACCCTGCTCTACCGCAAGGACACCCCGCTCGATGGCTCTGCCCCCTGCCTGCTCTATGGCTACGGCGCCTATGGCATCGCCATTCCGGCCTCGTTCAACACCAATTGCCTGTCGCTCGCCGACCGCGGCTTCGTCTATGCCATCGCCCATATCCGCGGCGGCAAGGACAAGGGTTTTGCATGGTACGAAGACGGCAAGATGGAGAAGAAGACCAACACCTTCAAGGACTTCATCGCGGCGGCCGACTATCTGAATCAACAGAAGTTCACATCCTACGCGAACATTATCGCCGAAGGCGGATCGGCCGGCGGCATGCTGATGGGGGCGATCGCCAACATGGCGCCGGAGAAATTCAAGGGCGTGATTGCCGCCGTGCCCTTTGTCGATGTGCTCAACACCATGCTCGACGACACGCTGCCGCTGACGCCGCCGGAATGGCCGGAATGGGGCAATCCGATCGACTCAAAGGAAGCCTACGAGCGCATGGCTGCCTATTCCCCTTACGACAACGTCTCGGAAAAGCCCTATCCGGCGATCCTGGCGCTCGGCGGCCTCACCGACCCGCGCGTCACCTATTGGGAACCGGCAAAATGGGTGGCCAAGCTGCGCGAAAAGACCACCGGCAACGAACCGATCCTGATGAAGACCAACATGGACGCCGGCCACGGCGGCGCATCCGGGCGCTTCCAGCGGCTGGAGGAAATCGCATTCGAATATGCGTTTGCGATCAAGGTGGCGGGGAAGATGTAATCGGCGCGCTGCCGCCCTTGTCAGATCAGGCTTCACCCGCTGAGAGGCGGGTGAAGATGGAATCGAGAAGGAGGGCGCCCTTCTCATCCAGCCATATCAGGCACAGATCGCCCCATTCGTTGTAGTACATCAGGCGGGTACCGGCGATGACGAGGTTCGTGTGAATGGCCTGCTCCTGCATGTCCGGTTCTGCGAAATTGCGTTGCAGAAACGCCGCCAGAACCGGCAGATCCGCCTCGTCAAACTCCAGCGAACGATTGCCACCTTCCAGTTTCAGCAATGTGAACGTCATTCGTCTTCTTCCGGTCTCGATCGGAACGCCACGGTTCCCCACTTCCGGCTGAAATTCGGCCACATCGCCTCCACGTGCAAGCCCCGCGCATGTCTTGCAACCTGATTCACCCCTGCGACCCTGCAGGAAAAATCGGCGACAGCATCAGCAACTATTACCGCCGGCAGAACGGCAGCCAGATAGCGGGCAGCGCGCCCACGGACACACCGGGGACAAGCGCGCCGCCATCGAGGCGGAAATCAAGGAGGCGATCATGCGGCAGATGGGCGGCGAAACCGGTGCGGCTGCGACGACCAGCCTCAGCGTCTGATTGCGAAACGCCGGCCGCCGTCGCCGTCACGGCGTATATCCGAGGCAGATGGCGCCGATCGTGACAATCACGCAGGCCGCGATGCGGCGGGCGGTGAGGGCTTCGGCGAGGAACAGCCAGCCGATCAGGGCGGCGAAAACCACGCTGGTCTCGCGCAGCGCCGTGATCGGACCGGCCGGCCCAAGAGCGAAGGCCGCCACCACAACCCCGTAGGCCGAAAGCGCGACAATCCCTCCTCCCAACGCTTTCAGCGTTTCCGGTGCGCGGATATCCACGCGCAGCTTTCCCCGAAAGGCAATATAGGCTGCCGGCATCAGGGCGCCGTAGAGAACAAGAACCCATGCGATGTAGGCCCCGCTATGGCTAGCCTCACGGACGCCGATCGCATCCACAGTGGCATAAGCGGCGATGATCGCTCCGGTCGCCAGGGCAAACAGGATCGATGCGGTTGCGGCCCTGCCTTTTCCAAGCGAAAGGCTCATGATGCCGAGCGCAACGAGGAGGACGCCGGTCGTCTGAAAGGCGGTGGGACGATCTGCGGCAAACAAGAACCCGCCGGCAGTGACCAGCAGCGGCACGGTTCCGCGAATGATCGGATAGACCTGACCCAGCTCGCCATTGCGATAGGCTGCGACCAGAAAGACGCTGTAGCCGACCTGAAGGACGGCCGAGAGACCCACGTAGAGCCATGCCGAAGGAGCCGGAAGCGGAAGGATGAGCGCGAAGGGGATGGCGACGATCGTGCTGGAGAAGCTCATGACCGTGACGGACCACAGCCTGTCGGCACCGCTGCGCAGAAAGGCATTCCAGGTCGCGTGAAGGATTGCGGCAAGGAGGGCAAGGCCGATGACGGTCGCGGTCATTGCGGCATTGCCGGTCTGGAGACGAGGCTCGATGCCGCCTTCCTGGCCGCGCCGATGGCAGCTTCGCCCTGCCCCATCTGCGCCATGAGGGTCGCTCCCTCGAGCAGCATCAGCAGCGCCAGCGCTGCGGCTTCGGCCTGCTCTGCGGGCATGGCGTCTTCGAGGATCCGCTGCATCCGCAATTTCAGGCCGTTTTTCTGCTCGGCAACGGCCGAGAAGACCGGATGCCCGGGATCGGCGAATTCGGCAAGCGCATGGGCGAACAGGCAGCCGTGGAAATCTGCGGCTTGAAACCAGCGTTCGTACCAGTCGAAGATTGTCGCGATCTTGCGCTCCGGCGTCGCCGCCTCGTTCGAAAGGCGGTCCAGCTGCCGCTCGAAACGGCTGGCCCGGACATTCAACACCTCCACGATCAGGCCGTCCTTGCCCGGGAAGTGGCGGTACATCGTCATCTTGGCAACATCAGCCTCGGCGATGATCCGGTCTATCCCGGTCGCGTGGAAGCCGTGGCGTTTGAACAGGGCATAGGCCGTTGCGACGATATGCTGACGCTTGTCGATTTTTTCGGACGATGGCATGAGTTTGAACCAAGAGGTGAGACAGGTCTGTATCATTACTACCTCGGCGACGGCCGGTCAATATGGCCGTTCGCCATGCGTCCAATCCTCTCCATCGGGGTACCGCGACGCAGGCAAACCGTTGGATTTTTTATTACGGCGGGTCTGGCCGTTGCCGTTTGCAACGCAAGGACCTACCTTGGGGATATGAATACGCTCTCCGCACGAATGCCGTCAGGCCCCATCCCCTTCGACAACAGCTATGCCCGGCTGCCGGCGCATTTCCATGCGCGTGCCGATCCGACGCCCGTTTCCGAGCCGTGGCTGATCACGTTCAACCGGCCGCTGGCGGCGGAACTCGGTCTGGATGCGGATGCGCTGGAGCGCGAGGGGGCGGCGATCTTTTCCGGCAACCTGATCCCCGATGGTGCCGAACCGCTGGGCATGGCCTATGCCGGCCACCAGTTCGGCCAGTTCGTGCCGCTGCTCGGCGACGGGCGGGCGATCCTTTTGGGCGAGGTGATCGACAGGAACGGCAAGCGCCGCGATATCCAGCTGAAGGGGGCCGGCAAGACGCCCTATTCGCGGCGTGGCGACGGGCGGGCAGCACTCGGGCCGGTGCTGCGCGAATATATCGTCAGCGAGGCGATGCATGCGCTCGGCATTCCCGCGACACGGGCGCTTGCGGCCGTCGTCACCGGCGAACCGGTCTACCGCGAACGGGCGCTGCCCGGCGGCGTCATCACCCGCGTGGCGGCCAGCCATATCCGCGTCGGCACGTTCCAGTTTCTGGCGGCGCGCGGCGATACCGATGGCCTGAAGGTGCTGGCCGACTATGTCATCGACCGGCACTATCCGGACATCAAAAGCAGCGAGCGCCCCTATCTGGCCTTGCTTGAGGCGGTCGTGGAGCGGCAGGCTTCGCTGATTGCCCGCTGGCTTGCCGTCGGCTTCATCCATGGCGTGATGAACACCGACAATTGCGCGGTCTCGGGCGAGACCATCGATTTCGGCCCCTGCGCCTTTCTCGATGCCTATGATCCCGCCAAAGTGTTTTCCTCGATCGATCGCGGCGGACGCTATGCCTATGGCAGCCAGCCGGCGATCGGCCAGTGGAACATGGCGCGGCTGGCCGAAACCCTGCTGCCGCTGCTCGACCCCGAACCGTCGGAGGCCGTCAATCTCGCCAATGACGTGATCGCCGGTTACGGCGCGCGGTTCCAGAACCACTGGCTGGCCGGCATGAAGGCCAAGATCGGGCTTTACGCCGAAGAAGACGGCGATCTCGATCTGGTGCAGGGCCTGTTGAGCGCCATGCACCGCAACGAAGCCGATTTCACCCTGACGTTCCGCAGGCTATGCGATGCGGCCGAAAGCACCGCCGGTGACGCAGCGCTGCGCGGCCTCTTCACCGATCCCGCCGATATCGATGCCTGGCTTGTCGCCTGGCGGGAGCGCACCGGCCGCGAAACCCTTTCGGACGCACAGACGGCGGACGCGATGCGGACAGTCAACCCCGCCTTCATCCCGCGCAACCACCGCATCGAACAGGCCATCCGCGCCGCCGAGGACGACGGCGATTTCTCGCTGTTCGAGGCGCTGGTCGCGGTGCTGGCAAAGCCATACGAGGACCAGCCGGGGTTTGCCCCCCTGGCAGAGCCGCCGCTTCCCGACGAGCGGGTGCTGCGGACGTTTTGCGGGACGTGACGAAGAACTGCTGACTTTTAATCAGCGGGTCTGGGGTTCGAAGCCCTGCGCTCTCACCACAAAATCAAAGGCTAGCCTTTAAAAATTCCAGAAAATCGCTAAATAGCCCCGCACATCTCTCGCACAGTTTCGGAACGAAGAGGTCGGAGGTTCAAATCCTCTCACCCCGACCAGTATTTCAATGGGTTAAATAGAACTCAACCCTCAAAACCTCGTGCATGTAACATTGGTGTAACCGGTTATTAAATCTGGCGTTTGAAGCTTAGGGGGCACCCCCTTGGCGTGCAGCTTGAATTGCTCATCCGCTCTACGAAAGCGTCATATTGACGTTCATGTTGGCCGGGACGTGCAGACCCGCCTGGATGTTATTCGGCAAATTGACCGTAACGCTCTCTCCTTTTTTGGCGAGGCGTAGTTTTTTCATGGCGCGCACCAAAAGGGCCATAATGGCGATTGCACCGTGGTCATCGGCTGGATTGCATTCCATAGCCCCGAAGCTGATGCTTGTCTTCCTGCCACGTTTCTCATCCCAGTGAAGCCAACCAACACCGGATTTGATGTCCAGAAAGGGCAGCCATTCGCCGGTTTTTTCATCTTTCATGCTCATCGTCGGCCATGAACTGCCAATGCGGCAACCATGCTTGAAAGCATTATAGACGGTTTTGTTGGCGAGCAGGGAAGACTGCACACGGACGAATTTCACCACATCTTCCGACAAGGGCTCTGATGCCGAGCCATATACCCAGAATTTCTGCGATAGCCACTCACCAAAATCTGTAACGCCTTTTAGCGGCAATTCCGCAGGAATTTCCTGTCGCGCAACACTTTCCACCGCGCCATTGAAACGCGGGCCAAAGTATATTCTTGCAAAGCGCGGCACCGGGCCGTGCGGGTAACTTCCCAAGAGGGCAGTGAGCAGCGTCTCGGCGGCATGGAAGCGGATGAAACGCAGCGCCGACGCTTTCATTTCCTTCATGCCTTCAAGAAAATCCTCTCCAAAATCGGTGTCTTTCGATGCGAGGCCGCCGACTTTGAAATGTTGGTCAAGATTATCAGCGTAGTAGATGCAACTCGCTTGTTTCAAATGATACAGCGGGTCCAACTGTGACCAGAAAATATCGTCAATATTCATGAATGCTCCGATTACGGACAAGATACGCTGTAGGAGCGACCTCGTATAATCCGGGTGGCCGCCGACACTGGAGATCATATTCAGCGCTAGATGGGGAAGCAAGTTGGCCGCTATCACTTAGAAGTAGCGGAAAATAAGAAAATATTGGATCATTATTGGCTGGTTTATGCTGTCGAGGATCACTCGTGAATTCCACTGCCAAGGGCAATAAGCTCGAAGACGAGTTGTTCAAATATCTGATTGATCAGAAAGATAGGGGAGATCGTGTCTATGATTTGTATCCCTCAGACCTATGCAAAATTCGCAAGAAGCCGAAGTATGATTGCCCGGAGAGAAAGAAGCCAGTCGAATTTGATGTGGTCATCGAGGTTTACCGCGAGGGCAGAAAGACGCCCCATTCCTACGTCGTGTTTGAATGCAAAAACTACAAGTCCGGCATTCCAGAAAGCCGGGTGACTGATTTCTCAGACAAAATGGGGCGCATATTCGGGCATTCGGTCAAAGGTATTCTCGTTGTGTCAACGCGCTTGCAATCGGGTGCGGAAAACATCGCTAGAAGTAGGTCAATGGGCATCGTGAAGCTCAACGACACCGGACTGGACGTTGTGGCAGATCGCCGTCAGTGGCAGACCGTCGAAAGCGCCTTTGTGAAATCTCAGATTTTTGAGGGGGAAAATGACGTCAAATCTCTGAAATTTTCAGCTTATTTTGACGGGAGATTTTTCAGCAGCATAGGCCAGTTGTTGGAATGCTTTGGGCGTGATGCAGACGGCAAGCAGTCAAGTGGGGTAAGCAGAGTTTCCGTGCCATATATTTCCCCGGACGACATCAGGGCTTTCGCCACTGAGGTTCTGGAGGGGGTCGACTACAAAGCGGGCGCAGTCGATCTCAAGGCAGTATGCGCGGCGATGTCCCTGAAACTTAAGTTCAGCCGAAAGAATGTCTTCGATGAAGATGGTATGTTGATTTTAGGTTCGGCAAATTTCGACCGCAACTCGATTGAAATCAACGCTCACGACAACGGATTTCGAGAGCGCTTCACCATCGGCCATGAAATCGGCCACTTCTGTCTTGGGCACGGATGTTATCTGCGCTCAGAGACGGTAATTGAGCGGGACTTGCTGGTAGATGCGGAGGCGTCAGAGAGTTTCGACATTACACGGTTGGAAGTGCAAGCTAATCTATTCGCATCGGAGATCATTCTTCCTGATCAGGTCTTCCGGATAGCTGTCGAGGTCGGTCGTAAAAGGCTAGATATGCGAGATATCGGTTTTGGCGGCATCTACGTTGATGACAATCCTTGGACCTATCAACCCTACAATCAGCTGATTTCAGACCTTTCCCAGTATTTTCGCGTTTCGAGAGAAGCTACGGAAATTAGATTGAAGAAACTCGGGCTTGTGAATGATCAACGCAAGTACGGCGACGCGGGCGCAAATCTGATTGGACGAATATTTGCTAATATCCAGACTTAGGGGCCAGCCCCTCGGTGCGCGGGCTTTTACTGCCCGAGTTGCCTGATCCTCAATACCATCCAACCGGAGCATTGCGCGTTGCCCGTGACCGGCTACCTCTCACACTTCACCGACCCATCGCGTGTCGCGCAGGCGGCGGTCCGCTTGCCTACGTCACCGCCGACCTGGACGCGGCGGGAAATTCCTGTAAATGGCGGAAACATGAGGAAGGTTTGCGGCAACTCCCGCTCGTCTAATCACGCAAACGTGAGCAGTTGCCAGACCGCCACGAAGGCCACTAAAGGCATCGCTCACGCGCACACAGATACACACAGTCACAACGATGATGAAATTTACTATTTAATATCAATTATTTATTACTTATCTGTTCTGACTTTTGATCAGCGGGTCTCTTTCCTAAAAACCTACTCCCAATCACCGCTGCCGTCGGCCGCCGTGCAGCCATAGGGCGGCAGGCGGTCGGCGAAATTGGCTTTCAGCTGCGCGCAGCCCCATTGGCGCAAGGGTTTCGGCATGCGCAGGTTCAGCTCGATGCCGACCTCGTCGAGCGGATCGCTGGTATTGGTGACATAGAGCAGCCAGCGACCGCCGATGACGACGGCCACCGCGATGATCGCGACCAGCAGGACAGTCAGTAATTTCTTCATGTTCAGCCTCGTTGCGATTCGGGATGCCGATCCATTATCTCATTTCGGCCCCCAGCCGAAATCCTTTCGCACCGCCCGCCCTGCCTGCCGCGCGCTAACCGCCCACCTGCCCTGCATAATTTTAATGGCTGTGCCGAAATGTGGCCATTGAAAGGCAGGCACGCTGCGTTATGTTCGGTGACGACACGCGCGGCGATTGGGTCTTTTCCATGCCGCCCGTCCACCCGACGAAGGATCACCGCGCACCAGAACGATCCGGCGCGATGGCCAGCCTGCAGACCGGAATGCCTTTCCCTGAGGCCTTGGACCCAAGTGCCACGCCGCCGGAAGCAAGATTGCTGAGCGGACGCGGCTTTCCACAACGGGAGATACTTCATGTTGATTTTCTTGACGGCCGCCGTCTTTGCACTGATCGGGCTCGCGCTCGGCGCGGGTGGGCTCTGGCTCATCGTGCTCGGCGGCAGCTGGTACTATCTTCTGGCCGGCATCGGCTTTCTCCTCACCGCATTCCTTTTGTTTGCGCGGCGTGGCGCCGCACTGACGGTCTATGCGATCGTCATTGTCGCGACGCTCGCCTGGGCGATCTGGGAGGTCGGCTTCGACTGGTGGCAGCTCGGCCCGCGCGGCGGCGTCATCATCCTGCTCGGCCTCTGGCTGCTCCTGCCGGCCATCCGCCGCCGCCTCGGCTTTACCAGCCCGTCGGGCGAGGCCTACCGGCCGAGCGCCCTGCCGCTGTCGGTGGCGGTCCTCGCCTCGATCGTGGTTGCCGGCTATTCGATGACGCAGGACCCGCTCGACCATATCGGCAACCTGCCGACCGCCGCCGCGACCGCGACGCCGGATCTCGGCGGCAACATGCCCGACGGCGACTGGCACCAATATGGCCGCACCCCCTACGGCCAGCGCTATTCGCCGCTCGCCCAGATCACGCCCGAAAACGTCGGCAAACTGGCGGTCGCCTGGCAATACCAGACCGGCGACGTGAAGAAGCCGGATGACGTCGGCGAGACCACCTATCAGGTGACGCCGCTGAAAGTGCGCGACACGCTCTATCTCTGCACGCCGCACAACTGGGCCATCGCGCTCGATGCGGCCACCGGCAAGGAAAAGTGGAAATACGATTCCAACTCCGGCATGAACCCGGACCGGCAGCACCAGACCTGCCGCGGCGTCAGCTATTATGCCGATCCGGCGGCCGTGGCCGGCAGCCCCTGCGCCGAACGCGTCTACCTGCCGACCTCGGACGCGCGGCTGATTGCGCTCGATGCGGCCAATGGCCAGATTTGCACGAGCTTTGCCGATCAAGGCACACTGCATCTGGAAGCCGGCATGAAATACAATCCGGCCGGCTATTATTACTCGACCTCGCCGCCGGTTGTCACGCAGGGCAAGATCATCGTCGGCGGTGCCGTCAACGACAACTATTCGACGCAGGAGCAGTCCGGCGTCATCCGCGCCTTCGACATCAACACCGGCGCGCTGATCTGGAACTGGGACAGTGGCAATCCGGACGTGACGACGCCGCTGCCGGAAGGCCAGACCTATACAACCAACTCGCCCAACAGCTGGTCCGTCTCCAGCGTCGACGAGAAGCTCGGGCTGATCTACGTGCCGCTCGGCAATCAGGTGCCCGACCAGCTCGGCATGAACAGAAGCGAGCATGTGGAGAAATATTCCTCCTCGATCGTCGCGCTCGACCTTGCCACGGGTGCTGTACGCTGGGTGCGCCAGACCGTGCATCACGACCTCTGGGACATGGACGTTCCGGCCCAGCCGGTGCTGCTCGACATCAACGGCAAGGACGGCCAGCCGGTTCCGGCGCTCGTTGGCCCGACCAAGCAGGGCGATCTCTACGTGCTTGACCGCAGGACCGGCGAGCCGATCATCCCGATCAGGGAAATCCCTGCTCCGACCGGCGCAATCCCCGAGGATTTCACCGCGCCGACACAGCCGATCTCCGACCTCACCTTCTCGCCGCCGCCGCTGACGGGCAAGAACATGTGGGGCGTGACGATGTTCGACCAGCTCGCCTGCCGGATCGAGCTGAAGCGGCTGAAATATGAGGGCCGCTACACACCGCCGTCGCTGCAGGGCAGCCTGATCTATCCCGGCAATTTCGGCACGTTCAACTGGGGTTCGGTCGCGGTCGATCCGGAGCGGCAGGTGATGTTCGGCATGCCGACCTATCTCGCCTTCACCTCCCGGCTTGTGCCGCGCGCGCAGATCCCGCCGAAGGGGCAGGACGAAAAGGGTTCCGAACAGGGCCTCAACCGCAATGACGGTGCGCCCTACGGCGTCGTCATGGGCCCCTTCCTCAGCCCGCTCGGCATTCCCTGCCAGGCGCCGCCATGGGGCTATGTCACCGGCGTCGACCTGCAGACCGGCCAGACCGCCTACAAGCACAGGAACGGCACCGTCCACGACATGACGCCGCTGCCCCTGCCCTTCAAGGTCGGCGTTCCCGGCATCGGCGGCCCGATGATCACCAAGGGCGGCGTTGCCTTCCTCGGTGCCGCGGTCGACAACTATATCCGCGCCTATGACCTGACCAGCGGCAAGGTGCTCTGGGAAGGCCGGCTTCCGGCCGGCGGCCAGTCGACACCGATGAGCTATGCCACCGATGACGGCACGCAATTCGTCCTGATCGTCGCCGGCGGCCATGGCTCCGTCGGCACCAAGCCGGGCGATTACGTGATCGCCTATACGTTGCCGAAGTAACGGGCTGGCGGCAAAGTCTAAGATGGCCGGTGGGGTGACCCGCCGGCCATAATCAAATGTGAAATCGGACTGCCTGCGGTGGCGATTTTGTCGCGAACCGTGAGATTTCCGCGACAATCAACGGAAAGGCATTCGTCACCGCCTCATTGGCTCGGTCCGATATTGATTACAGCGGACGAACCTACCTGAGTAAAGGAATATTCGACTGCACCTCGCTTCCACGAAGCCGATATCATTTCTATCGCGTCCTCCTTGTCGAGATTGTCGGGTGCACCAAGCCGCTGCGACAATGCATCCAGCAATCCGGCAGGTTTCCTCGCCGAATATGCACATGCTTTGTGTCCGTTTGGACCGACAGCAACCCAAAAAGACAAGGCCTCGGCTCCATCCGTATTATCACGCCGCCAGCCCACGACCTCCACGGAGCCACCATTGTAGCCAACGAAATGAGTTCGCCATTCCTCTGTTTCTGCATTGGTTAGGCGCGGCCAGCCAAGTTCATCGCCCTTCACTATCGCTGCCTGCACAGTGGGCGCTTCGCAGATATTGAGAAGGCGGTCTACCGTCATGTCCACCGGCATCGCCGTGGCAGTTCCAATATTGAAAAATCCGGCGCAAATGCCGCTGATAACCGTTATGCGCATGCACATTGCGCCTTCTTCCTCGACCTCAAAATACAACTATCTTGCTGAAACGCCGCAAAATTGGATGTTATACGACGGTCAGGCGAAGGGAATGCTTCACGGAAATATCTACAGCAAGATAAGCTGTCGGCAACGCCCGTGCCGCAACCGAACCCTGCATCAGAAGATACTTGTTTGCCACATTTCAGTTCGGGGCTGGCGGGCACTGACCGGTTATTTCTGAAATTTCGGGTAAACCCGGCGGTAAAATCCCCAGCGAAACTGAGTTTTTTGCGAACGGCTTTTGCTCGAGAAAACAGCCCCCGTTTCAGTGAGCTGCGGAGGGATCTGGCGGCATCTTGTTTACGAACCGGCCGGCAAAGAACACCGACCAGCCGTTTTCCCCTCCCCGCCTATGCCGCGACCGGCGTCACCTCGACCGTCAGATGCGACAGGCCGGTCAGTGCGGCCAGCTTTTCCTTGTAGAAGGCCGGCGGATGCGGGGTTTGGCTGGCGATGGCGACGATTGCGGCGTTGTGGCCGGGGCCGACCTGCCAGACGTGAAGATCGGTGATCGTCTCCTGCGGCGTCTCGATCCGTTCGCGGATTTCGGTCTGCAGGCCGGTGACGGCGTCGGTTGCGTCGATGAGGATCAGGCCGGTCTGGCGGATCAGCCCCCATGACCAGTGGGCGATGACCAGCGCGCCGACGATGCCCATCAGCGGGTCGAGCCACAGCCAGCCATAGATGCTGGCCGCCACAAGGGCGACAATGGCCAGCACCGATGTCAGCGCGTCCGCCATCACATGCAGATAGGCCGAACGCAGATTGTTGTCGGCGGCGGGCGCGCGAGCCGCATGACCGTGCGCGTGGTCATGATCATGGCCGTGATCGTGATGGCTGTGGGCGGCATCGTCGTGATGCGGGTGTCCGCCGGCAGGGTGCTGGTGGCTGCCGTGGTGGCCATGATGGCCATGGCCGGCATGGCCGGCATGGCCGGCATGACCGTGATGCTGATGGTCGTCCTTCAGCAGGAAGGCGGACACAAGATTGACGGCAAGACCGGCCACCGCCACGGCAATGGCCTGCGAGAAGCTGATCGCGACCGGATTGGCGAGCCGCAGCAGGCTTTCCCAGCCGATCAGCATGGCGATCAAGGCCAGCACGATGGCGCTGGCGAAACCTGCGAGATCGCCGAGCTTGCCGGTGCCGAAGGTGAAGCGTGGATTGCGGGCCTGCCGTCTCGAATAGAGATAGGCGAGCGCGGTGATCAGCATGGCGCCGGCATGGGTGGACATATGCCAGCCGTCGGCCACCAGCGCCATCGATCCGTAGAGGTGGCCGGCGGCGATCTCGGCCACCATCATCGTCGCCGTCAGCGCGATGACCAGCCAGACGCGGCGTTCATTGCGCTGGTGACCGGCGCCGAGATAGACATGTTCGTGAACCAGTTTCTCCGTCGGCAGCGCCATGGCGCGATCCTTTCAAGGTTGAAGCGCGCCGTTCAGCGCACATAGGTCCGCAGCACGGCGGACAATTCATCGACGGCCCTCGATCGCTCCGCGTCGCTTTCCGCCAGAAGCACATGCTCGCGCAGATGATCCTCCATCACCTCGCCCGTCAGCCCGTTCAGCGCACCGCGAATGGAGGAGAGCAGCTGCAGGATATCGCCGCAGGGGGTTTCCACCTCCAGCGCCCGCTCGACGGCCTCCATCTGGCCCTTCAGGCGGCGCACGCGCGCCAGAAGCTTGGTCTTTTCACGAATGGTATGGGACATGGTGATCTCGCTGATACTATAGGGGGGTATAGTATATCTTACGGGATGCGACAAGACGGCATCGGCCTACACGACCGGACCGTTGAATCAGCACAGCCGGCGGCGGTACGGGACCGGCGCCGGCTGTGTCTGGGCGTTCATGATGGTATCGAGGAAGCGGCGGCCTTACGCCATGGCGGCGATCAGCTTGCCGACTGCGGCAAAGACCGGCTCGAGTTCCCTGATCGGCTTCTTGCCCTCGGCGATGTAGACGGACGCCAGGATGGTGTGGCCGGCGCGCGGCCGCATGAAGCCGATATCGCCCGCTTCGCCGTGGCCGCTGGTGCCGGTCTTTTCACCGACCGTCCAGCCGGCGGGAAGCCCTGCCCTCAGCCGCTTTCCACCGGTCGTGTTGGCCACCAGCCAGGCAGCGAACTGATCGCGCGAGGCCGGTGAGAGCACACCCTCGAGCAGCAGCTTGCCGAGTGTGCGCGTCATCGCCGCAGGCGTCGTCGTGTCGCGCGGATCGCCGACTTTCGCTTCGTTGAGTTCCGGCTCGATCCGGTCGAGACGGGTGGCCTCGTCGCCGATCGCGCGCAGCCACGCCGTCAGCCGTGACGGGCCGCCGAAACTTGCCAGCAGCAGGTTGGCGGCCGCGTTGTCGCTATAGGTGACGGCCGCATCGCAGAGTTCGCGCACCGTCATGCCCTTGCCGACCTGCTTTTCGACGACGGGCGAATAGGACAGAAGGTCCGTCTTTGCGACGGGAATGCGCCGGTCGAGCTTTTCCGCGCCCTTGTCGACCCGCGCCAGCACGAAGGCTGCCGCCAGCGCCTTGAAGGTCGAGCACATGGCGAAACGCTCGTCCTGCCGGCGGCCGAAGGAGGCATTGCTTGCCGTATCGACGACGAAGACGCCGAGGCGCCCGCCGGTGCGCTTTTCCAGCGCCGCAAGCTGTTTGTCGATGTCGTTTTCGGCGGAAAAGGCGGCTCCGGCGCTGAAGCCGGCAGCGGGCAGCAGCAGACTGGAACCGATGATGAAGGACCGGCGATTGAGTGTGAACAGCATATGGTGACCTCTCCCAGGATGAATCCAAAAGCGCCGGCAAGTCCTTGAGCGGAATGATCAATATGAGACAATTCCAAATGACGGCGACCGGCGCCGGCGATCATCCCTAGGCAGAGATTGTGGCCGGTCTTGGCCGGAAAAGCGGCGTTCACGGATCTTGTTTCGACCATAAAAATGAATCGAGGTGCAATTTCCGATTGACAAAATCCGGGAAAAGGAGAAATTGCCCGCCATGATCAGAACCGCGAACATCAACCGTTGGTATTTTACGCTGCTCCCATAGGTGCGGCTGTCTGATCTCGTTCAAACAAGCCGCCGTCAGGCGGCTTTTGTTTTTGAACGGCACCTGATGGCGGGAAAGTCATAAGGAGCCTCGACATGCTGCAGACTGCCACCCCGACACCGCTTCTCCATCCCGCCACGCGCGCACCGATGGTCACCATCCGCACCGCCAAGCAGCGCGACCTTCCGGCCTTGCGCGAAATGATCGCCGAGCTTGCCGCCCATCACGGCGATGCCGCCGCCGTCACCCCGGAAAACCTGGAACGCGACCTGTTCGGCCGCATGCCCTGGATCACGGCGCTGGTGGCCGAAGCCGGCGGCGAACTGATCGGCTACGCCATTCTCGTTCCGCTCTACCGCGCCCAGCAGGGTGTGCGCGGCATGGAACTGCACCATCTCTATGTCCGTCCCGGCCATCGCGGCACCGGCATCGGCCGCCATCTCGTCGCCAAGGCCCGCGAGCAGGCCCGCATGGCCGGCGCCACCTACCTTTCCGTCAGCGCCGCCACCGGCAATTTCCAGGCGCACCGTTTCTACGAATCGGAAAACTTCACCCCCGGCCCGGTAACCGGCATGCGCTATCTGCAGACGCTGGCGTGAGGGAGCGCACGCCGCCTCAGCGGATGACGATGACCACACATGGAAGGTCAAGCCGCGACCAGACGCGGTCAGCAGTAATAGCCGGGGCCCGATCGGCCACGGCCAAAGCCAGGCAGGCGCGATCGGCAAAGGACAGGCCGAACTCCCGGCTTTTCGCGCGCAGGCCGGCAGCCGTCGCGGCCGCTGCGGCGTCGAAGGCCACGATTTCCAGCCCAAGCGCGCCGAGAAGAGCGAAAGCCTCCCCGGCATCGATGCCCTTGTCGATCAGCTTGGCGCCTGCTTCCGAATAATTCACGGCCGAAACGCGGCCGCCGGACAGGTGCGCAGCCGCCTGAGCGGCACCCGGCTCGGCAAACGCCATGGCCAGAAGAGCCGAGGCATCGAAGATCGCACCGCTCATTCGGCATCTGCCTCGGCACGGCGCTCAGTGATCAGCTCTTCCGAAACCAGACTGCCTGGCGTGGCCAGTCCGCGCGTCCGGCGCTGAAGCCGATGAAGTGCGCCGCGCGGTGAAACGATGCGCAACTCGCCATCGACCACCGAAATGGTCGCGCGGCCATCGCCATCCAGCAGCATGGCCCGGCGCATGTCTTTCGGCAGAACCAGATGACCTTCGGCCGAAATCGTAATGGACCGGAATGCCACCGAGCCAAGCGACGGTTCTTCCATAGCCGGATCAATCCCCCCGGCGTCATCCTCTTGCCGTTTCTGCGACAAAAACGCCTTTTTCCAATGGGAATATTGTGTGAAGCCCGTTCCCGAATGACCGCCTTCGGCAACATAGATGTCAACAACATCGCGCCCTGACGGCAGCAGGCCATTTCTGGACACAAGTTCATCGCAAATCTGCCAGATCCGCGCCTTTTCCGATCCGGGCCGGATCGAGAGATGCAGCATGTTCATCTTCCGCTCCTCATTTATCGCCTACTGAAATGATAAGTAATCGACAAAATTGGAAAGTAAACAAAAACACACGGAGATTTTCTAATTTAACGTTATATGCCGAGATATAACGTTAAATCGCCGATTTTTGCAGAATGCTTACCCCGCCAGACGATCACTTCGCCGGCACCGCCTTCAGATAGGCCGCGATCGCCTCGCGGTCGCTGGCGGGCAGTTTGGCCATGTTCTGCTGGACCTCGACCATCGAGCCGCCGGCCGAATCGAACTCGGGCGTGAAGCCGGTTTCGAGGTAATTGGCGATATCGCTTTCGCTCCAGCTCCCGATGGTTTTCGAGCCCGGGGTGATGTCGGGAATGCGGCCCTCACCCTCCGGGTTGGGCGCACCGGCCAGCCACTCAGCCGCCTCGAAGCCGCCGAGCGCATTGCGCGGCGTGTGGCATTCGCCGCAATGGCCGGGACCTTCGACGAGATACTGGCCGCGGGCGATCTTCGGATCCGACGTATCGACCGTCACCCGCGGCTTGTCGGTGAAGAACAGCAGCTTCCAGCCGCCGAGCGAGAGACGGATGTTGAACGGGAACGGCAGGTCATGCGGCGGCGCGACATTGGCGCTCTTCGGCAGGGTTTTCAGGAAACCCCAGAGGTCGTTGATATCTTTCGATGTCAGCCGGGCATAGGAGCCATAAGGGAACGACGGATAGAGATGCTCGCCCTGTTTGCCGACGCCGCGCGTCATCGCGTTGCCGAAATCGGCAAGCGTCCAGCCGCCGATGCCGGCCGTCTCGTCCGGGGAGATATTGGGGACATGGAAGGTGCCGAACGGGCTTTTCAGCGGCAATCCGCCGGACAGAACCAGCTTGGCATCGCCTTCCGATTTTGCCGCCGCGTGACAGCTGGTACAGCCCCCCGCCCAGAACAGCTGTTCGCCATTGGCGACATCCGGCGCTCCAAGCCCATCCCAATGCGCGGCCGGCCAGGGATCGGGCCTGGTCAGCCACCAGGCGGCGCCACCGGCGACGACGCCAAGGACAACCACCGCCGATACCAGCTTTCGAACACGTGCGCCCATCGCCATTTCCTCCTGTCCAGGATACGGGATCAGGCGCGCCGGCAAATGCCGGCACGCCTGATCGAATGTTTGGAATGGTGTGCCCTACCGCTATTTCTTGACGCGATAGAGCTGATGACAGTCGCCGCAACTCTTGCCGATGACGCCGAGCGCTGCGCCAACGCCGGCCTGGTCCGCCGGAAGCTGGGCGAGCACCGTATCGGCATCGGCGCCGAGCTTGGTGGCATGGGATTTGAAATCGTCCATGTTGTCCCAGATTTTCGGACTGGCCTCGGAATTGGCTTCCGATCCGGCCGGGAACTGATCCGGGAAGGCCTTGATGTTGGTGCTGATCGTCGTCAGCGCCGTCTTGACGACATCGGCATCATACGGCTTCTCGCCCTTGGCGATCCCGGCAAGCGCCCCCATCGATCCGCCGATCTGCTTCATCAGCCCTTCGCGGACCTTGACCGGATCATCCGCAGCGATGACGGCGCTTACGCCGCAGCCTGCAATCACGAGGGCCGTCAGTATCGTTTTCAGCTTCATCAAAGTCTCCAGCTCTGGCGAGGCGCCGCCGGCTTGGCGAAGCGCGCCTCTCTATCGATGCGCGGGCATGATTGCATTTTAGCGCCTCGAGGGAAGTAACATTTTTTTGAAACGGATGTCTTTTCAGTGTCGTAACCGCCTGATTAAACAAGACTATATTACTCATATTTGTGCAATCACCCGAATCCGGAGAGCGGGGCAGCGGCCGCAACGGATGCGACGATCATCTCCCGCAGCCAGCGAAGGGCCGGATCGCTCCGGCGCCTCCTGTGCGAAATCTGGCCGAAGGGAATGGTGGGAAGCGGGATCGGCGGAGGAAGAACGACCAGCCGGTCGTCCTGCAAGGTGGATTTCAGGCTGGTGCGGGCCACGGTCAGAACCAGATCGGTTCCCGCGATCGTCTTGGGCGCCACGCTCCAATGCGGGATGATCAGCGCAACACGCCGCGCATATCCCGCCGCATGGATCGCCGCATCGATTTCGGTGGACGCCTCGCCATGAACAGCCACCAGCGCATGCGGGCGGGCAAGGTAACTTTCGAAGTCGATCGACTGCGCGGATGGGGGGAGTGTCGCGCGGTCGACCAGACAGGCATAGTCATCGTTGAGCAAATGTTCCGGCAGGATCGGTTCGGGCAGTGACGGAAACACACCCAGCCCGACATCGATATCCCCATCCATGACCCCGGCGATCATTCCTTCGCGGCTCAACTGCATGACGGCAAGATCGATGTCCGGAGCAGAGCGCCGAAGCTCGCGCAACAGGTTCGGCAAGACGATCTCCGCCCCGTAGTCGGACATTGCCAGCCGGAACGTGTGCCGGGTGCGGCCCGGCTCGAAACCGTCGGGCCCCAGCACGGTGCGGATCTGGGCCAGCGCCTCGGCCAGCGGCTTCGACAGCTCCATGGCCCGGATGGTCGGCGCCAGCCCGCCGCCCTGCCGGGTCAACAGCGGATCGCCGAGAAGGGAGCGCAGGCGCGCCAGCGCGTGGCTGACGGCCGGCTGGCTCATGTTCAGGCGCAGCGCCGCGCGCGACACATGCCGCTCGACCAGCAGCGCATCGAGGACGACAAGAAGGTTGAGGTCGATTCCGCGAAGATTATTCATATGGCGCATAATATGTGAGGAAATACGAAATTCAAATGGCTGGCATGGATAGCTAGAAGGAAGGCCTGTTCATATGAGAAAGGGCTTTCGATGCAATCCATCACGTTTCTTGTTGCCGCGCTGATCTCCGGGGCGCTCGTCCCCCTGCAGGCCGGCGCCAATGCGGCCCTCGGCAGGGCCCTGGGACATCCGCTCTGGGCGACGATGATATCGCTGGCGGTGAGCGCCATCTGCGTCGTGCCGGTCCTCCTGGCGCTTCGGGTTTCAGGCCCGTCGTTTGCCGGGCTGGCCAGCCAGCCCAAATGGATATGGATCGGTGGTATCGTCGGGGTGATCTACATCACCGCGGCACTTCTGCTGGCGCCGAAGCTGGGTGCCGCCAGTTTCATGACCGCCGTCATCGCCGGCCAGATCCTGGCCTCGATGGCCATCGATTATTATGGTCTGGTCGGATTTGAGGCCAGATCGATAACCGGCCCCCGCCTCGCTGGTGCCGCTCTCGTCGTCTTGGGCGTGCTTGTCATGCAGGGGCCAGGCCTCTGGCGGCTCATCCAGTCCGGCACGCACATGTCCATCCAGAACTGAAAAAAGGAGAACCGCATGACCGATATCACTCAAACGCAAACGGCCGAATATACGCTCGGCGAAAACGCGGTGCCCGTCCAGGTGCGGATCGCCCGGCCAACCGACAAGTTCAACGATGTGATTGCCTTCTACAGGGATGGCCTCGGTTTGCCGGAACTTGCCCGCTTCGAAGCGCATAACAACTATGACGGCGTCATGCTGGGACTGCCCGGAAAGGCCGTGCATCTTGAATTCACCCATCATGGCGCCGGCAGCCCCTGCCCGGCCCCCAGCCTCGACAACCTCATCGTCCTCTACGTGACGGATATCGCCGCCTATGACCGGCTGAACGCCCGCATGCAGCGGATGGGCCATGCGCCGGTCGAGCCAGAAAATCCGTACTGGCTCGGGCGCAGCTTCACCTATGCGGATCCGGATGGCTGGCGCGTTGTCGTCTGCCGCCAAACGGGGATCTGAACGCTCAACATGCCGGGCTCAGGACCATCCCGTCCTGAGCCTATGCCAGCGTCCGCCACCCCTCCCAGGCCGTCAGCACAGCGACGATGATCAGCACGATACCGACCGTCTTGCCGACGATGGCGGTCGCACGCGGGCTTGCGACGATGACGTCACGGCTGCGGCCGGCGGCCAGCGCCAGGCCGCCATAGACGGCAAGCTGTGTCACCGAGATCATGATGGCCATGATCAGCGCCTGCGACCAGAGCGGGCCGAACTGGGGCTTGAGGAACTGCGGATAGACGGCGAACATGAACAGATAGGCCTTGGGATTGAGGATGCTGGTCAGCGCGCCGCGCCTAAAGCTCGTCCAGAGCGACAGCCGGGCACCCGGCTCGACCGAAGCAATCGCAATGCTGCTGCGGGCCAGCGACAGGCCGATCCAGGCGATATAGGCAGCCCCCGCCAGCAAAAGCACGTTGAACAGCTGCGGTACCAGATGCAACAGGAAGCCGACGCCCAGCGCCGCATAGAGCGTGTGAAAGACACCGCCCGCCATGATGCCGACCGTCGCGGTCAATCCCGATGCCCGCCCGCCGGTCAGCGCATTGGCCATGACGAAGACCATGTCCATGCCGGGCACGATGATGATGCCGAAGAGGAGCGTGAAGAAGAGCCAGAGGTTTTCCGCATAGGTCATGTCAGTTGTCCGTCTTTCCAGAGAGTGCCGCAATCGGTACAGCGCTTGTTTTTCAAGTGCTTTCGGACATGCTATAGCGCCACCCAACTGACAGGGTTCTGGCAGGAGCGTTTCGCCTGGACACGAAAAGAGACCCCATGCGCAAGGCATCGCGACTGTTCGAGATCATCCAGATTCTCCGGCTGGCGACACGGCCGGTGACGGCGGCGCAGATTGCCGAGACCCTCGAAGTGACCGTGCGCTCGATCTACCGCGATATCGCAGCGCTGCAGGCGATGCGGGTGCCGATCGAGGGCGGGCGCGGCATCGGCTATATCCTGCGCCCCGGCTTCGACCTGCCGCCGCTGATGTTCTCGATCGAGGAGACGGAGGCGATCGTGCTGGCGCTGGCGCTTCTGGAGCGCACCGGCGACGCCGAACTGAAGGATGCCGCCAAGCGCGTCAACCAGAAGATCGCCGGCGCCATGCCGGCGCCGCTGCGCCAGGCGTTGCGCGCCAACGCCCTGCATGCCTGGGGCGCCATCGCGCCGCCACCCTCCGGGCTGGACCTTGCGCTGGTGCGCCGGGCGATCCGCGACGAACAGAAGCTGGTCCTCGACTATCGCGACGAACAAGGACGCGCCAGCCAGCGCACCATCCGGCCGCTGGCGCTGATCTACTACTCAGCCACGGCCGTGGTGGTCGCCTGGTGCGAGCTGCGCCAGGCCATCCGCAATTTTCGTGCCGACAGGGTGGAAAGCTGCGAAGCCACGCAGGCGCATTTTCGCGGCGAAGGCGACGGGTTGCGGGATTTGTGGATCAGGGGATGGCAGGTGAATAGCGTGGCGGTCGGAGAGAGCGTAGAGTGATGTTGAGTCGGGTAGGCCGTTTACGCTTGCGCCGTGTTAGCCTCGGCTGAAGGTGCGGTGGCTATTTCGTGCCAATAAAGGTTCGCCGCATGGCACGCCTACGGCAATGTAAAATCGACTTTTCTGGCTCCAATATAGAAGCCACCAGCGCGAACTTCCTGGATCGTGCGATCCAAAAAACCATCACAGGCGAAATCCACATAGGTCAATCCGGCCTCCATAATGACCGCGATTCCGAAAGACACGACGATTGATGACGTCTTAAGGCGCTGTTCAAGCTTGAACTCCTCCACGTCCTGAAAATTCACGAAACACTGTCTTCGGGTCGTTTGAGGGTTGAGGTCGTCCTGACAATTCAGAACAATTTGAATATCGGGACGGGGGCCACGAGCGTAACTAATAGATATGTCTTCGAGAACGGAGTCGTTGAAGTTATCGAAGCGAAGCAAAATTTCCGAAACTGTGTTTGACATCTGCGCACCTGCTGAACATCTGAAGGCCTTTGCAACGGCAGAACACCACAGTCACTCAAGGTCCGCAACCGGCCAACAGCCGCCCCATCCTGAACCTCACGTCCCGCCCGTGTTCGCGGCAGGCCCCGGCAATATCAGCAATCACGGATGAAATCCTTTCCGGAATGAGGCAGACTGCGCGAATCTGCACTTCATTCGGGGACTGCTCTCTTGCTCCAGAATATCAAATATCGCCTCGGCGGCCTGTTCATCCTTGCCGTCGGTACAGCCATCGGATGGTATTTTCTGTACGAGCCGCTTCAGGCGGCCAAGGCCGGCGCACCGGAAGTGCGCTATTCGCTCAAAGCCTTTTTCCTGGTGCCGTTCTGCGTGGTGTTCGGGCTGGCCTTTACCCTGTTCGGCACCGGCCTCGATTACCGCGATGCGGAGCGCAATACCCTGAAGCCGCTCGGCTGGGTGCTGTTCGCCGTGGTCCTCGTCGTCACCGCCGCCGGTTTCTGGTGGTTCAAGGAACAGTTTGCCGCGTTGGGTTACCACGACGCCTGAGCCGCAGGGATCACCGTTTCCCCTCCGCTATGCGCGGATGGGAAGGATCCTGCTGTCTTCGCGGCCGAAACCCTCGATCGCGATCCGGTCTTCGAAAATCTCGACGATCGCAAAGGTGTTTTCGTGCCGTGTATCGACCATGCCCTTGAAGGTGACGAATGGACGGCCATCCACTTCGCCGACATTGCCATCGTGGTTGTGGCCGCAGAAATAGCCCTTGAAGCAGGCAAAGCCGGTGAGCAGATCGATGATCCGCTGGCTGTCCCACATATTGTGCGCGTTGGGCGGGAAGACCGGATAGTGGCCGAACACCAGAACGGCCTCGCCATCGGCCTTGGCCTTTTCCAGAACGCCGGAGAGCCAGGCAAACTGCGCGTCACTGAGCGAGCCGTTCCATGTGTGCGCGTTGATCGCGCCTTCATCCTGCAAGGCGCCTAACCGTTCGGTGGCGAGTGCATTGCGCGGATCGCCTGACGGAGTGGAAAAGACACTGACATCGCTGCCGTCGAGGACGGCGAAGCGCCAGTTGCCAATGGCAAAATCATAATAGCGGCCGGGCATGCCGAGACGCGCGGATACCTCGCCGAGATGCTGCGGCGCCACCGCGAAATCGTGATTGCCGAGCAGGAACAGCCGCTTGTGGCGCAGCGTCTCGTAGACCGGCAGGATATCGCCGAAACTCGCCCAGTCGCGATCGATGACATCGCCGAGCGTCATGACGAAATCGAGTTCCGTCGCATTGAACACCGAAACGGCTTCAGCGAGCTTGGCAAGGCTTCCCGCGTAGTATCGGTTGAGCGCCGCATTCGGCGCGATATCGGCATATTGCGGATCGGCGACGATGCCGAAGCGGAGGATGGGGGCGGATAGATCGGACATGACCGCTGCTTAATTCAGCACTGTGACGCAGCGGTGACACGGAGCCATGTGGCAATCCGAAATCCGCTCCGTGATTTACAGTCTTTGCAGCAAGGCACGGCCGATGGCTTTCGGCGGTTCGCTACGCAGGACAAGCGATGTGGTCACCGCCCCGTACCGGGCGATGGTGTCGACGATCGTTTCCAGCTCTCCCGGCGTCGGTACCAGCACCTTCAGCAGAAAACAATCCTCGCCGGTCAGGCGCAGGACCTCCATGACATGCGGCATTTCGGAAAACAGTTTAAGGCAGGCGCGGATATGCTCATGCGTGGTGCGCAGGCGGATGACCGCCATCATCCCCAGGCCGATGGCGGCGGCATCGATGCGCGCGCCATAGCCGGAGATGATGCCTTTCTCCTCCAGCCGTTTGACGCGCTCCGATGTCGCCGGCTGGGAGAGACCGACCCGGCGTCCCAGCTCCGAAATGGCGATGCGGCCGTTTTCCTGCATCACTTCGAGAATGGCGATATCGGTCGGATCGAGCATCGGCCGGTCCGTGTCTGCAATTCCCATGTTTCACCTTCAATCCATCGGCAACACGCTGTGTTTTCCGATGAATTCTCATTCCAAACCGCAGCCATGTCCATCATCTTTGCAGCGTTGACGGTATTTTCAGGAGAGACCATGACGGACATCATCATTTTGCCGGGGATCGGCGGATCGGGCGCAAGCCACTGGCAAACGCTCTGGCAGACGGCGGACGCCCGGATGCGACGCTTCCAGCCATCGAACTGGGACCGGCCGGAGCTTGAGGACTGGATTGCCGCGCTGGAGCGCGACGTCGGCCGCTCGGCAAGCCCGCCGCTGCTGGTGGCCCATAGCCTCGCCTGCCTTCTTGTCGCCCATTGGCAGAAAGTCTCCACCCTGCCCGTCGCCGGAGCGTTTCTGGCCGCCGTTCCCGATCCCCGCTCCGGGGCATTCCCGCAGGAGGCGCGGGACTTTGCCGATCCGCCGGCCGGGCAATTGCGCATGCCGTCGCTGATCGTCGCCAGCAGCAACGATCCCTATGGCACGATCGGCTATCAGAGAGAACGGGCACAGGCGTGGGGCAGCGGCCTTGTCGAGATCGGCGCGGCCGGACATATCAACGGTCAGAGCGGCCTTGGCGACTGGCCGCATGGGCGCAACCTGCTGACCGCGTTTGTAGCCGGAACTGCGGCGTCCCGCCCCTGACGGAGACGGATTTTTCCCACAAAAAACCCGGCATCGCTGCCGGGTTTGATGGTCATCGCAGGGATGAAAACCTTATGCGGCGGCTTCGTAAAGCTCGAGCACGTAATCCCAGTTGATCAGGCTGTCGACGAAGGCTTCGAGGTACTTCGGACGGGCGTTGCGGTAGTCGATGTAGTAGGAATGTTCCCAGACGTCGACGCCGAGGATCGGCGATGCGCCATGCACCAGCGGGTTCTCGCCGTTCGGGGTCTTGGAGATTTCGAGCTTGCCGCCCTTGACCGAGAGCCAGGCCCAGCCCGAGCCGAACTGGCCAACGCCGGCAGCGATGAAATCGGCGCGGAACTTGTCGTAGCCGCCGAGATCGGACTTGATGGCCGCATCGAGCTTGGCCGGAAGCTGTGTGCCGCCGCCGCCCTTCTTCAGCCACTTCCAGAAATGCAGGTGGTTGTAATGCTGGCCGGCATTGTTGAACAGCGGCTGGTTGGTGCCGTAGGACTTCTTGACGATCTCTTCCAGCGACAGGGCCGAGAGACCGGCTTCGTCTGCCAGCTTGTTGCCGTTGGTCACGTAAGCCAGGTGATGCTTGTCGTGATGATACTCAAGCGTCTCGCGCGACATGTAGGGCGCGAGTGCATCGTAGTCGTAAGGCAGGTTCGGCAATTCGAAAGCCATGATGGTCTCTCCTTTAGCTGGCGGGGTTCATGAAATCCGAATGGAATTCATGAAGGAAATCGATGAGGCGGAACATAGGCACCACGGCCCCAACAGGCAACTGCCGTCATGCCAAATTTCGCTACAGGCTTGGAAAATACTTTCGCCAAGCAGTTGTTCCTCGTGCCGTTATGGGCACAGAATGGACATGATGCACCGGCAGGGTCGCCGACTGTTTCGATCCGCAATAAGGCAAGGAAATCAGATGTCTTTTCACCGCCGCACCGCCCTGATCGCCGTTTTCGCCGCCGGGCTGATGCCTGTCGCCGCCGCCGCCTCTTCGGACGATGCATGGGATGCCCTGCGCGCCGACGTCTCTGTGAAATGCCTGGAGGCTGCAGCCGGATCGATCGAAACGCCGCAAGCCGTCGTCGATCCCTTCGGCTCGGAAAACTTCGGCTTGGCGCTGGTCAGCGGCAAGCCGAAGGGCGCGGATGGCCGGATCACGCAGATCTGCGTCTACAACAAGCAGACCAAAGCTGTGGAGCTGGGCGGCGAATTGACGGACGAGATGCTGAACGCGCCGGCAAAATGACACCCGATAAAATGATACAGGGACAATCCCGGCGTTGACCTTCGGCCGCCCAACGATCACGCTTGCCGGGATCAGTAGCCGCCTTCCAGAACCCCTTTTCCAGAACAGAGATCCGATATGCTGTTTCATGGCCTGTCCGCCTTTCCGATCACACCCGCCGACAGCCACGGACGCGTCGATACCGAAGCGCTGGGCGCCCTTCTGACGCGCATCGGCACGGCCGGGGCTGATTCCGTCGGCCTGCTGGGCAGCACCGGTTCCTATATGTATCT
Source organism: Pararhizobium polonicum (assembly GCF_001687365.1). Taxonomy (GTDB): domain Bacteria; phylum Pseudomonadota; class Alphaproteobacteria; order Rhizobiales; family Rhizobiaceae; genus Pararhizobium; species Pararhizobium polonicum. The sequence continues at coordinate 56,145 of NZ_LGLV01000005.1, read as the reverse complement.
CAGCCGGCAGGAGAAGCGGCGGGCGATCGAGACCGCCGCCGTGAGCCTCGGCGGGCGCACGCCCGTTATCGTCGGTGTCGGTGCATTGCGCACGGACGAATCGATCGCGCTGGCGCAGGATGCCCGCGATGCCGGCGCGCAGGGGCTTTTGCTGGCGCCGGTCTCCTACACGCCGCTCGGTGACGATGAGGTGTTCACGCATTTCGCCGCCGTCGCGGAAGCGACCGCGCTGCCGCTCTGTGTCTACAACAACCCGGGCACGACGCATTTTTCCATCAGCGACGCGCTGCTGACCCGCCTTGCGGACATCCCGACCATCGTCGCGGTGAAAAATCCGGCCCTGGCGGCCGCAAGCATGCCCGCCGCCCATCGCGCAACGCAGGCTGCCGTTCCCGCCGGTTTCGCCATCGGCTACAGCGGCGACTGGCTGGCGGCGGAGGCCATCCTGTCCGGCGGCGTTGGCTGGTACAGCGTCATTGCCGGGATCTTGCCGGAACCATCCGTCAAGCTGATGCGGGCGGCCCAAGCCGGCGATCGCGCCGAGGTACAGCGCATCCATGCTCTTTTCGAGCCGTTGTGGACATTGTTTCGCGAGCTAAGCAGCTACCGCGTCGTGCACGCTGTGGCCAATCTGCTCGATCTCAGCCGCTTCGATCCACCCCGGCCGATTTTGCCGCTCACCCCGGCCGACCGGCGCAGGATAACGGCAGCGCTCGACAGCCTGTCGGCGGTCTAACGGTCAGATCATCGGGACGAATCAGGGTGTCGAGGAATGCCGGATATCCGGCAGGCGCGGCTCAGAAGTCCGCGCCCATTTTTTACAGAACGCCTATTGTACGAAGGCAATCAGAGTAGCGGCGGCACCGACAGTCAGCAGCGCCACGGCGCTCAGACGCAACAACATGGCGGTGTCTTCCCGCGCAGGAGCGGGCTGAAGATGCGCAGCCGGCGCGTTATCGCGCCCGTTAAACTGCCGCGATACGCCGGCACCATGACCATTCAGCATGAAACGAAATCCTTTTTCGGTTGGCCTGAATGCGCCGGTCCAATCGCCTCACACGGGGCGATGGTTGCCGGCACGCTGCCATTTTGCGGCGCACCCTTATCCGAATTCAATTGCACAGTCATCCCTAACATATCAAAATCCCCACGAGGTTCGCGGCCAAATGGCAATATTTCTGCCAGACAGCGGCAGGCGGCGGACGGGCTGACAGTTTCTGCGCATCGATTTTCATCACTCAGGGGGAATTTCCATGGCCAATCCGTTGTCCACGCTCGGCATCGTCCATACCGTCATCAGCATCGCGCCCATCGTGGCCGGTCTCTATTCCTTTTCGAAATACGCGGCCATCGTGCCCACATCCAGTTCGGGCCGGATCTACATCATCACGCTGATCCTGTCGGCGGTGACATCCTTCGGCCTGTCGAGCACCGGCGGCTTCAATGCGGGGCACGCGATCGGCATCCTCGCCATTCTCGCCGTCGTCTTCTCGCTGATCATGGCCAGGCTCGGCTGGTTCGGCCGCCTCAACCGCTACCTGCAGGCACTGTCGCTGTCCTTCACCTTCTTCCTGCTGATGATCCCCGGCATCAACGAAACCCTGTCACGCCTGCCGCCATCCAGCCCGATCGGCAACGGCCCCGATTCGGCCCCGGTGCAGACGGTCACGGCCATCTGGGCGGTGATCTTCCTTGCCGGCATCTGTCTTCAGGCCTGGCTGATGCACCGCCGCGCGGGAAGCGCAGGGTTGTCTGCCGGGCTGTGAGGTTGGCGGGACGTCGCGTCGCCTCGGGCGCGCAATGAGCGACACCCGGTGGCGGCCGTCATCGAGGATAAGGATGAAAGTGCGGCCTCCGAGGCGTTGAAAGAAGCGATTCCTTTCAACGGGTAACGCCGCTTTCCAGCCAAGACGGATGAACCAGGTGCGCCCGGGTACAGCCCCTCATCCGGCCTGTCGGCCGCCTTCTCCCCGCAAGCGGGGCGAAGGACATTGCGGCGACCTGCGCCTTTGCCTCACAAATCCGACGCGGCCGAGTGCGCCCAATCCATATACAGATCCTTCGCCTTGGCGGCGATCGGGCCCGGTTGCAGGTCGCGGTCTTCGAGCTTGGTGACGGGCACGACCTTGGAATAGTTGCCCGAGGTGAAGATTTCGTCGGCGCCTTCGAAATCGGCAAGCGTCAGGCTGGTCTCGACCACATCGAAGCCGGCGTCGCGCAACAGCGTGATGACGCGGGTGCGGGTGATGCCGGCGAGGAAGGTGCGGTTGGCGGCGGGCGTGAAGACGACGCCATCTTTCACCATGAAGACATTGGACGAGCCGGTTTCGGCGATATTGCCGAGCATGTCGCGCACCAGCGCATTCGAGAAGCCGCGCTTGCGCGCCTCGATCAGGATGCGGCCGTTGTTGGGATAGAGGCAGCCGGCCTTGGCGTCGGTCGGCATGCATTCGATCGTCGGGCGGCGGAAGGGAGAGACGGTGAGCGACTGGCCACCCGGCCCCTCGCCCATCGGCGCTTCGAACAGGCAGAGCGCAAACCGGGTCGAATCCGGATCGACCGCGACGACGCTGCCGGGCATGCCGTGTTCGCCCCAGTACATCGGCTTGATATAGATCGCCGTCTTGCCGTCGAATTTCTTCACACCTTCCCAGGCGAGGCCTTCGATATCCTCGGCCGTTACCACCGGCTTCAGGCCGAGCGCCAGGGCCGAGCGGTTGACGCGCTGGCAATGCAGATCGATGTCCGGCGCAATGCCGTCGAACCAGCGGGCACCGTCGAACACGGTCGAGCCGAGCCACATGGCATGCGAGGTCGGGCCGATCAGCGGCGGATTGCCGGAAAGCCATTCGCCATCGACATAGGTCCAGGTTGTGCTGCGCGGGGAAGTCTCGACGGCCATGACGGTCTCCTGTTTTGTCTTTGTCGTATCCGGCATAACCGGAAAATCGAGAAACGGGGTAAATAGGTACATCAAAAAAAGTCATGCCGTCCAATCTGGATCGCAAAGGACGGCTCGCATAGTCTGCCGCCGCAAGCAAAAAGGACCCGTTCGATGAAAGCCATGTATTACGACGTCTTCGGCAAGACACCCGATATCCGCGTGCTGCCGGACCCGACGCCCAGCGACGATGGCGTCGTCATCAAGGTGGAGGCGACCGGGCTTTGCCGCAGCGACTGGCATGGCTGGATGGGCCATGATGCCGATATCGCCCTGCCGCATGTGCCGGGCCATGAGCTGGCCGGCACCGTGGCGGCCACCGGAAAAGGCGTGCTGCGCTACAAGATCGGCGACCGGGTGACGGTGCCGTTCGTGTCGGGCTGCGGCCGCTGCGGCGAGTGCCATTCGGGCAATCAGCAGGTCTGCGCCAACCAGTTTCAGCCAGGCTTCACCCATTGGGGCTCGTTTGCCGAATATGTCGCCATCGATTTTGCCGACCAGAACCTCGTGCATCTGCCCGAGAACCTCGATTATGCCACGGCCGCCAGCCTCGGCTGCCGCTTTGCCACATCCTTCCGCGCCATCGTCGATCAGGGCCGGGTGCGCGGCGGCGAATGGGTGGCGGTGCATGGCTGCGGCGGTGTCGGCCTGTCGGCGATCATGATCGCCACGGCGCTGGGCGCCAATGTCATTGCCATCGATATTTCCGAGACCAAGCTCTCCTTTGCCCGCGAGATCGGCGCGGTGGCCACCATCGACGGCAGCGTTACGGGCGATGTGGCGGAAGCCGTGCGCGAGATCACCAGGGGCGGCGCGCATGTCTCGATCGACGCACTCGGCTCGCCCGTCACCTGCTTCAACTCGATCAAGAACCTGCGCCGCCGCGGCCGCCATGTGCAGGTCGGCCTGATGCTCGGCGAGCATGCCAGCCCGCAGATCCCGATGAGCCAGGTGATCGGCCACGAGCTGGAAATCTACGGCAGCCACGGCATGCAGGCCTGGCGCTACCAGGAAATGATGGCGATGCTGGAAACCGGCAAGCTCAACCCGCAAAAACTGATCGGCCGCCATATCAGCCTGGAAGAGGCCGTGCCGGCGCTGACGACGATGGATACCGCGCAGGATCTGGGGATCAGCGTCATCACCCGGTTCTAGGGCACACCAACCTCTCTCCATGATGGTCCGGAGCGGAGCGCGTGACACTATAACCCGCTTTGCGGCACAGATTTATTCCACCCTGCCATGCTTCCATTCAGGACGACGCGCCCTATTTCAGCCTTAACCGCTGAAAAGCGTCGTTCTTTTATGGAGTGGAATAAATGGCATCATCCATGCTGATCAGTATTCTGATCACGTTTCTCGTTATCGTGCTCGTTCTTTATCTTGTTGCCAGGCTGCCGATCGACGGCCGCGCCAAGCAGATCGTCCGGATCATCGTGATCATCATCGGCATTATTTCACTGCTGAAATATCTCGCCGTGTTTTAACATGCGCACGGGAGAGCAATCTCCCGCCGCCACCCATCCTGGAAATTTCAGAGCGAGTTCATCACATTGACCGATAAAAACGATGCCAAGGCGCCTGCAAAGGTCACAGTGCGACGCAGCCAGGACGAAACGTCCGCCGCCGCGCTGGGCATCATCAACGCGGAACTGGTGGCGCGCAACAAGAAGACGGCCATGCTGAAAGCCCTGCGGCTCGGCCAGCAGCCAAGCGTGGACGAAAAGCCGGTGAAGAAGGCCGCACCCAAAAAGAAGAAGTGACGATTGCGGCCTTGCCGGACCACCGGCTGCGGCAATCGAGTCGGTTATAATGTTTTCGTGGAAACATTATAACGAAGCTTGTCATTTGAGGCTGGAGCCACTGCCGCACCCGGACGGACCCGCGCCGTCCTGCCCTGCCTGTTAAAAAACCCTCTTCCCCCGCCCCCGTCCTCGCTGATATTTTCGCCGGCAAGGCAACGGAATCACGAGGCGACCCATGGCACTTGCGGCCGAAAGGCAGGCGGCTGAGAAGCAGGCGGATGCGCTCTATGTGCCGCTGCTCGGCACCAATCCGTCCCATCCGAACGGCTGGCCGGTCCGGATGATCGTCGCCTCGCAGACCGAGGCGCGGCACAACCGGGCGATCTACGCGCCGAGCCATCTGATTTCGATCCGGGCGGATGGCACCAAGCTTCTGTCGATGATCGACCTGCCGGCGGAGCGGCATCTGCAACTGCTGTTCGGCGATGTCACCGACCCCGACGAGCCGGATGCGGCGCGGGCGGCACATATCGAACAGGCGTTTGCTTTCATCGATGGCCTGCCGGAGGATGCGCATCTGCTGATCCATTGCCTGCGCGGCATCGGCCGCTCGACGGCGCTGACGCTCGGCATCCTCGCCCGCTATATGCAACCGGAGGAGGCTGCGGCTGCCCTGCACGCATTGCGGCCCGAGGCCAAGCCGAACCGGCATGTGACCGGCCTTTGCGACACCGCACTCGGCCTCAAGGGAAAGCTCGCCCGGCAGGCGTTGCGTTTTCCCGCCAAGGTCTGGAAACCCACCAAGAGTTGATCCGGGTTTTGCCGGGAATCATTGTGCATCGCACAAATTTTTGACATGATCCCAGCGAAAGAACCGTATTCATACGGTGATCGTATGATGTCTGCCGACGGCAAGACCCGGCGGCGGAAAAATGCGATCGATCAAGGCGCTGCCATCTCTTTTTCCCATGTTGAAAGAGATCCGGCGCGAAGGGAATGACGGGAGGGTTTTATGTCTCATGCGGCCTATGTGTTCGATGCCTATGGCACGCTGTTCGACGTGCATGCGGCGGTGCGCAGGCATGCCCCGGCGATGGGAGCCGACGGCCAGGCCTTTTCCGATCTCTGGCGGGCCAAACAGCTGGAATATTCCTGGATCCGGACGCTGATGGGCACCTATACCGATTTCTGGACGCTGACCGAACAGTCGCTCGACTATGCCTTTGCCCGGTTTCCCTCAGCCGACCGCACATTGAAAACGGCCCTGCTCGACGCCTACTGGCATCTCGATTGTTATCCGGAAGTGCCCGGCGTGCTGAAACACCTGAAGGATCGCGGCGCGCGCATCGCCATCCTGTCGAACGGCACACCGCAGATGCTGCAATCGGCGGTGAAGAAGGCCGGGCTCGATCTCATCATCGACGATATCTTCTCGGTCGAGACGGTCAAATCCTTCAAGACCGCGCCTGCGGTCTACGACATGGTGACGACCACCTACCGGCTCTATCCCGACGCCGTATCCTTCCAGTCCTCCAACCGCTGGGACATCGCCGGTGCCACCAAATTCGGTTTCCGGACCGTCTGGATCAACCGCGGCAACATGCCGGACGAATATGCCGATTATGGCCCGTCGCTGATCCTGCCGTCGCTGGAAAGCCTCTAATCACAGAAGGACAAGAGATGTCTTGGTCTGCCGAACAGTACATGAAATTCGAGGACGAACGGACACGGCCGGCCCGCGATCTGCTCGACCAGATTCCGAACCTGCCGGACGGTCCGCTCTACGATCTCGGCTGCGGGCCCGGCAATTCGACGGAGCTGATCCATGACCGGTTTCCCGCCTATCTCCTGACCGGCATCGACAGCGACGAAAACATGCTGACGGCGGCCCGCAGGCGAATGGCGAATACCCGCTTTGAAAAGGGCGATCTGGCGCAATGGGCGCCGCCCCAGCCCGCCGTTCTGCTCTTCGCCAACGCCGTCTTTCAATGGCTGCCGGACCATCTGGCCATTCTCGACCGGCTGATGGACCAGCTCATTCCCGGCGGAACGCTTGCCGTGCAGATGCCGGACAATCTCGACGAACCGTCACATGCCTCGATGCGCTATCTCACGGAAGACGCACGCTTTTCCAGATTTTATACGGATGGCAGCCGCCGTGCGCGCCTGCCCGCGCCGGCCGTCTATCTCGACCGGCTGACGGCGAAATCCATCCGGATCGACGTCTGGCACACGATCTACTACCACCGTCTGGCCAATGCCGAAGCGATCGTCGAATGGGTGAAGGGCACCGGTCTTCGCCCCTATCTCGACGCACTGCCGGCAGAGCTGCGCGAAACCTATCTTGCCGCCTATCTCGAACGCATTCGCGAGGCCTATCCGCCGCTGGCCGACGGGCGCGTGCTGCTCAAATTTCCAAGGCTGTTTCTGGTGGCAGTCAAGCGGTAAACCGGGCGGTTCGCACAAGGCCAGTTGGAGCCGTCTGGAGCCCTCGCGGTCACCATTTTCGCCTCTGCGGCGGGGAGGAATATCTGGCCTTCGGCGGCCTGCATCTCCGGTTTCATTTTTACCATAATACAATCTAGGGTATTGCGTATTTCCGCAACGCACATACTCTCTCGCCAAGATCGGAGAGAGAGTATGACGTGGATTTCCTTTGTAAAACGGATGCTTGCGCTGCCGGTGCTGGCCCTTGCCGGCGCCTATTCCATTATGGCGATATGGCATCAACTGATCCGTCACGAGATCATCGAGAACACCACATTCATGTGGTTTCCAACCGTCGCCATCGTCTGGGGCTGCTTCTGTCTGGTTGCCTGCACGCTGCTTGGCTGGCCGGAAAAACAGGCCGACGAACAGGACACGTCTTCCGAGGATAATTGATCTCTTACGGGGTGCGATTGCTGTCCCTTACGCCCAGCGAACCGGCACGGTGACTGCACACAAGACCGGGCATTCTTCCAAGACTGCCTTCCAGGATTTTCCATCATCTCAAGACGTTGTACCGGCCAGCCACCGGACGGAGCTCTTTTAACCCTGACAGCAGGCCTGCAATGCGGCATCCTGCCGATGGATCGTTCGGATTTCGTCGGCCACCAGCTTCTGCAGGCGCCAGAGATTGCGGTCGTGAATGCCGAAATCCTCCAGATGCGCGACGGTGTTGTAGAGATATTCGGCGCAGGACCCGATATGCCCGCAGGCCCGCGCCAGAATGCCCGCGACCTCATCCAGCGGCCGGCGGGAGCGGATGCGCTCCCCGGTCGCCCCAACCCAGAAGCCCAGCGCCCGGCACGGGCCGCTCTCGGCCTTGACCGGCAGCCACCGGACCGCATCGATATTCTCGACGGCGCTGACTTCACGCCGCAGCATGCGCTCGATCTGGGCGGCGCGGTTGCCGTCCGCCAGGCGGTAGATGACGCCGTCGCATCGCCCGCCGCGCTCCAGCGCCATCATCAGCCCCGGCTGCTCGTGCGAGCCGCGCCACCGGTTGATATGCAGGCAGAAGGACCGGTGCCAGCCGAACGCCGTCGCCCGCTGCCGGTCGATCGCCTCGAATTCCGGCTTCCAGATCAGCGAACCATAGGCAAACACCCAAAGCGGCTCACCATGGCTTTCCCTCTCCAGCTTTTCAGCCAGATCCCGGTACTGCGCGTCGCTGATCGCCGTCCACGGCCCGTCGGGGCCCTGATCGATCATATCCCTGTGGCACAGCGCCACCAGATCGGGTGTCAGGGACATTTCTCGTGGCTCAGGCATGGAGGGGTCTCGGCTGGGGTTTATCAGGAGAAAGATGTGAGGCCTTTCCTGCCAAATTGCCAGAGCGATCCCGCCAGTCAAGCGATCTGGCCGCACAAACAGCGCGGGCGCCACTGACCAGCGCGCCGGACAAGCGGCGGCAGGCGCTGCTTTCCCCCAAATTTGGACGCCCGGCCCGCCGGAATTTCAGGTATTTCTCATAGCCCGGATGCCCCCGGCGATCTTTTGAAGCCCGCATCCCGATGCCGGTTCCGGCCGGCTTGTCTTGCCGTGCTGAAACCGATGACAGCCATTCTTTAAAGTTGTGATCCAATGAGGAGGTAACCCCCATGAAAAAACTGATCATGAAAAGACTGATCGCCGCGGCGCTGTTTGCCGCATGTCTGCCCGCCGCGTCCTATGCCGCAACGCTGGACTTTCCGAGCGACGAACCGGTCGCCTCGATCACCATTCCCGACAGCTGGGGACCGAAGGAAACCGATTCCGGCATCGAGGCCAATGCCGGCGACGATGCCATCTATCTTTCCATCGATGTGACGGACGAGGAAGGGAGCAAGGAGGTGATCGACGCCTGCGTCGAGTTCCTCAAGAAAAGCGGCGTCACCGTCGATCTCGCTACCCAGAAGGAATCGAACGGCGAGCTCAACGGCATGAAGGCGACGAGCCTCGATTGGGACGGCAAGGACAATGACGGCGACGTCAGCATCAGCCTGACCTTCCTGTCGCCGAAGCCCGGCAAGATATTGGTGATCACCTATTGGGGCACCAAGGGCATGCAGGAGGAACATGGACCGGAACTGCAGGCGATGATCGCCTCGCTGAAAGCCGCCGAGTAAGCCCGGTTGTCTTCGGGTGAGCGGGTGGGTCCACCCGCCTACTCCATCTTTTCGGCGAGGAAGTCGATGAAGGCGCGGATGCGGGCGGCGAGATGTTCGTGACCGGCAAAGACCGCGTGAACCTGCTCCGGGTCCTGCGGATTATAGTCTTCGAGAACCTCGACCAGCGTACCCTTTTCGAGATCCGGCTCGACGTGAAATTTGCCGATACGGGCAATACCGAGCCCGGTCAGGCAAAGCGTGCGGGCAATCGAGCCGCTCGATGCCTGCGCGTTGCCGGGCGCCGGCCGCGAAAACACCGAACGGCTCTGCGGATCGCGAAAAGGCCATTCGCCCGGATTTCGCCCGAAGGTGAAGGTGATGCAATTGTGGTTGGCGAGATCGTCCGGGTGCTTCGGCGTGCCGCGCCGCGCCAGATAGTCCGGCGTCGCCACCGTGATCCGGTGGCTTTCGAGAAGCTTCCGGGCCATCAGGCTTGAATCCCGCATCGGCGCCGTCCGGAAGGCGATGTCGGTGCGCTCCTCGATCAAATCGATAATGCCGTCGCTCAGGGACAGATCGAGCCTCACCTCGGGATAACGCGCCAGAAACTCGCCGGCGAGCGGCACGATGTAGCGCTCGCCGAAACCGATCGTGGAATTGACCCGTAGCAGGCCGCGCGGCGTCGCCCGGCCGCCACCGGCCACGAGCTCTTCCGTTTCGGCGATCTCCGCCAGTATCCTCTGGGCGCGGCCGAGATAGACCTCGCCCTCCGGCGTCAGAAGCAGCGACCGCGTGGTGCGCACCAGAAGGCGTGTTCCCAGCCGGTCCTCGATGCGGGTGACGAGCTTGCTGACGGCCGACGGCGACAACCGCAGCCGGCGGCCGGCCGCGGAAAAGCTCTTCAGCTCCGCCGCTGCGACGAAGACCTCCATCTCCCCTGCCCGATTGTCCATGATGGCGTTCCTTGTGAATTCATTTCACAAGTATTTATCCATTCCTATGGATTATCGCGCAAGTGCCTTTGGCCCATATTCCGCTCAACGAAACCCATTGACGGCCCGGATCTCCGGCCTGCCGCCACCAACACGCCGGCCTCCCACCGGCGACAAAGGTGCTTCCATGCCTCTTGCCCTCTTTGCACTGACGATCGCGGCCTATGCGATCGGAACGACGGAATTCGTCATCGTCGGCCTGTTGCCGACCGTTGCCACCGATCTCGGCATCACCCTGCCGCTGGCCGGGCTGATCGTCTCGATCTACGCGCTCGGCGTCACCTTCGGCGCCCCGATCCTGACTGCGCTTACCGGCCGGATCGAGCGCAAGCCGCTGCTTCTCGGCCTGATGGCGCTGTTCATCGCCGGCAATACGTTTGCAGCACTCAGCCCTTCCTACGAGACGCTGCTGGTCGCCCGCGTCCTGTCGGCCTTCGCCCACGGCGTCTTCTTCTCCGTCGGCGCGACGATCGCCGCCGATCTGGTGCCGGAAAATCGCCGCGCCTCGGCCATCGCGCTGATGTTCATGGGGCTGACCGTCGCCATCGTCACCGGCGTGCCGCTCGGCACCTTCATCGGCCAGACATTCGGCTGGCGGGCCACCTTCTGGGCCGTCGCCGGCCTTGGCGCCGTTGCCTTGACCGCGATTGCCGTGTTGCTGCCTTCGACCCTGTCGAAGGCGCCTGCGGCCAGCCTGCTCGATCAGGTCCGCGTGCTCGGCTCGGGCCGCCTGCTGCTGGTCTTCGGCATGACGGCGCTTGGCTATGGCGGCACCTTCGTCACCTTCACCTTCCTTGCGCCGATGCTGCAGGAGGTCACCGGCTTTGCTGCCTCCTCCGTCAGCCTCGTGCTGGTGCTCTACGGCCTGGCGATCGCTGCCGGCAACATCATCGGCGGCCGCATTGCCGACCGCAATCCGGTGAAGGCGCTGACCTGGCTGTTTGCCGCGCAGGCAGCCGTGCTGGTGATCTTCACCTTCACCTCGGTTTCGCCGGTCCCCGCGCTGATCACGCTTGCAGCGCTCGGCTTCCTGTCGTTTGCCAATGTGCCCGGCCTGCAGATCTATGTGGTGCAGCTGGCCAAGCAGCACCGCCCCGGCGCCGTCGATGTCGCCTCGGCGCTCAACATCGCCGCCTTCAATCTCGGCATCGCCGCCGGCGCCTGGATCGGTGGCCTGGTGGTCGCCTCGCCGCTCGGCCTGCAGGCAACGCCATGGGTCGGTGCGATCCTGGTGGCAGGCGCTCTCGTTCTGACCATCATCAGCGGCATGCTGGACCGCAAGCCGGAAGCTCTTGCCCAGGCGGTCTGACTCAAGCGACTTGACCCGGACGGCAAACGCCACATCTATAAATAACCATTCCAGACCCGGCCGCCTGCCGGGTCTTCTCTCCGAAAGGACAATCCCATGCAGACAGTCAGCGCCCATGGCGCCAATATCCCCGTTCTCGGCTTCGGCACCTTCCGCATGCCCGGCCCGGACGTGCTGCGCATCGTGCCGCAGGCGATCAAGCTCGGTTTCCGCCATATCGATACGGCGCAGATCTATCGCAACGAGGCCGAGGTCGGTGAGGCCATCGAAGCGTCGGGCGTTGCCCGCGGCGATATCTTTCTCACCACCAAGGTCTGGGTCGACAACTACAAACACGCCGATTTCTTGAGCTCCGTCGATGAAAGCCTGAAGAAGCTGCGCACCGATTATGTCGATCTCCTGCTTCTCCATTGGCCCAGCAGCGGCGTGCCGCTGGCCGAGCAGATCGGCGCACTCAACGCAGTGAAAAAGGCCGGCAAGGTCAGGAATATCGGCGTGAGCAATTTCAACACCGCGCTGATGGCGCAATCGGTGGCGCTGAGCGAAGCACCTGTTGCCACCAATCAGATCGAATATCATCCCTATCTCGACCAGACGAAGGTTCTGGAGGCGGCCCGTGCCACCGGCATGTCGATCACCGCATATTATGCGATGGCCGATGGCAAGGTGCCGAACGAGCCATTGCTGAAGGACATTGCCGCCAAGCACGGCAAGACCGCCGCCCAGGTGGTGCTGCGCTGGCTGATCCAGCAGAAGGATGTGATCACCCTGTCGAAGACGGCGACCGAAAGCCGCCTGCCGGAAAATTTCGACATCTTCGATTTCGATCTCACCGGTGACGAGATGGCCGCGATCCACAAGCTGGCCCGCCCGAACGGCCGCATCGTCAGCCCCGGCGGTCTGGCACCCGACTGGGATCGGGCGGACTGACGGATACCATCCAGACCCGTCATGCGACGGGTCTGTTTCCTCCGCGTTTGACGGCACCGGCGATGCGCGTTACTCCAAGTCAAACAGCGCGGGATAGCTGATGCGTATCTTTCTCGTCCGCCACGGCGAATCGCTTGGCAACCTCGACGAACGGGCCTACCGGCAATTCGGCGATCACAACGTTCCTCTCACCCAGTGGGGGCAACGGCAGATGACGGCGGCCGGCCACACCATCGCCGCCTATCTGGACGCATTGCCGCGCCCGGAAGTCCGTCCGGTTAAAGTCTGGTATTCCCCTTATCTGAGAACGCGGCAGAGCAAGGATGCCTTGCTGGACGCTCTGCCGCCCGGGATCGTCGGCGCCGTAAGAGAGGATTACCTGCTGCGCGAGCAGGATTTCGGTCTCTTCACCGAGATCTACGATCAGGCCGAACAGAAGCAGAAATTTCCCGACGAGTTCGAGCGCTGGGCGAGACTGAGGAACAACAGCGGAAAATTCTACGCACGGCCGCCGGACGGGGAAAGCCGGGCGGATGTCGCACAGCGCGTCCGCCTCTTTCTGCAAACCGTGATGCAGGAGCCGGACAGCAGCGAAGACACGCTTGTCATCGTCGGCCACGGCGTCACCAACCGGGCGTTCGAAATGAACGTGCTGCATCATTCGGTCGACTGGTTCGAGCGCTCCAACAACCCCGGCAACGCCGATGTCATCGTGATCGAGGGAACACTCCTCGCTGGATTTACGACGACGCTGCTCCATCAGGCCGCCGATCGGCAACCCGGACAGGAAAGCCAACTGCGCGATGCCTATGGCGCCGAGGTGACCCGGACGCCCAAACCCGGCGGGCAGCCGTAACCGACCGCCGTTCCTTCACGCGCTGTTTTGCGAGACGACCTCAGATCGGCGGGACGACGCCGTTTGTGCCGACGACGATACGGCTGGTGGAAGCGGACTGGGACCGGGCGGATGATCCCAAACCCTTTGGGATGACGAGACGCTGCGGGGGCAATATCCAACCCCCGCATGACGTGCATTACCGGATGGGGCGTGGACGCTCAAAAAAGAAGCGTCGTCCAGAATGCATAGCTGTCCTGAGGTCCGTTCCGGTAGGGGCGAAATGACATCCGAAGGCCATTTTCTGCCCCAATTGAAACATCGCCGATTTCGCACCTGCAAAGCCTTGAATATAAAGGCCTATTGATATCCAAAACAACCTTTGATTTAATTCACCCACAGTGATACTTGCCGCTGTTTCATTCAAACGACAACGCATATTTTCAGCGGAACCTGCAGACATGACGAAACGTAACTGCATCTATATTGGCCTGTTAGCCTTCATGTCTTTTGGGCTTCTTATCGACGCAGCTCTCTGGGCCGCTGGCCCACCAAGTTCCCTCACTGCAAACGATCTGGTGCAGATGATCGGTATCATCACCCTGTTTTCATGGTGGGAGGCAGAGGATGCTGCAACAAGGGACCTTCGACGCAGTTCGGTGGCGAGAGTCGTGACTATTCTGATCGCTCCCGTTGGGCTTGCGATTTATCTTTATCAAACGCGGCCTTGGAAGCGCGCCACAGTCAGCTGGGTCGCATTTATCGGTGGCGTCGCCTTCATCGCCATTCTCACGATCGAACTTGGTGACTGGCTGATTGCACAAGGTTTCTTCCCACCCTCTTTCCTGCACCAGGGGTGAGCTAAGGCAAAAAACTGCCAACACATCGACCATGCAGGGCACTCACTATCAGCGACGTAAAGGGATGGGAGGAGGACGGCGGCCTTTTTATGGACGTTCGTGTTCCTCAGACGATGATGAAATCCGCCGCGGTCAATGCCAGGTCCTTGGCGAGCAAGGCAAATTGCACCCCACCGGCGGAGCCCGTTCCATCGGCATCGTAAAACAGTTTTCCGGTATCCTTTTCATAGATGATGCGATCGCTGGCGTCGCCGGCAAGCCCGGTTGTGTTGGACGCAAAGGCTGCCGAAGACAGGGCGCCTGCCTTGGTCAGGGCGGTGAACACCGAGTTCTGCAAATGGATCGTGTCGTCGATGACGCTGAAATCGGTGATCGTGTCGATATTGCCGCCGCCCAGCGCCGTATCGAACAGGAAGACATCCTTGCCGGCCCCTCCGGTCAGTTTATCGGCCGCAAGACCGCCATTGAGGCTGTCATCGCCGCTTCCGCCCGACAGCGTGTCCTTGCCCGCGCCGCCAGAAAGCGTGTTCTTGCCGCTGTTGCCGACAATCGTGTTTGCCAGGCCATTGCCCTTGCCGGAGATATTGCCCGATCCGGTCAGCGTCAGATTTTCGACGTTGGCTGCAAGTGTGTAGCTGACGCTCGACTTGACGAGATCGGTTCCGCCCAACCCGTCCTCGATAATCCGATCCCCGCCATCGATGATATAGGTGTCGTTGCCCGAACCGCCGGTCAATGTATCGCTTCCGCCACCACCATCGAGGGTATCGTTGCCGCTCCCCCCCGTGATCGACTGGGCGAACGCATTGCCTGTCAGCGTGACCGATTTTACTGTCGTCGAGATCGGATAATAGACAAGAGCTTCAATCTCCTGGCCATACTCCAGCGTATAACTGACAGATGTAAAGACAAAGTCCTGACCTTCGCCAACCGCCTCGATGACCCTGTCTGCAATATTGTCGACAAGATAGAGGTCGCCGCCGGTCCCACCGGACAGATAGTCAATTCCGGAGCCGCCATCGAGGATATCGTTGTCGGCCCCACCGTAAATATAGTCGTTTCCGCTGCCGCCGATCAGCTGGTCGTTGCCGGCATCGCCGTAAATCTGGTCGTTGCCGGCACCACCATCGATGTCGTCGTCACCATTGCCGCCGGAAAGATTCTCCGCTCTTTTGCCGCCAAGGATATCATCCTCGCCATCGCCTCCGGAGACGAAGCCCGTACCGACCCCGGTTGCGCCGTCGAGAATGCCAAGCGAGCCGTCATAGCTGTCATTTCCGGCACCAAGAGAGATATAACCGACCATTGTGCCCGTGTTGACGATCCTGTCGATGGATGAATCGTAAGACATAAAGGCCGTGCCGTTGCCGATGATCTTTCCGGTATTGACGAGGTAAAGCTGATCCGTCCCGCGATGTTCGATCGCAGTGTCTGCCTCGATCGTCCCACTATTGATTATCTTCGTCTGGTAAGTGTTATTGACCGCAGTTTGCGCATTGAGCCGAATGCCGAAATCGTTACCCCATATGGAACCGCGATTGTCGATCGTGCCGCCATAGGTGTTCATGGTAATGCCGGCATAGAAGCCGGCGACATATCCGGTTTTCTCGACAAGCACCTTGCTCCATGAGTTCGCCGCACCGTCAAAATAAATACCGCTGCTCGCACCAATGACCGATCCCTTGATGGTCGCGGTCAAAAAATTTCCGGTTCCGTAGATGGCCGAATCGGCGGTGGCACCGACCGAGACGCCAACCCCCACAAAAACAAACTCGTTGCCGAGCAGCGAAGCTTGAGCCGCCGCTCCGACGGAGTCGACGTTGAAAATCTTGGACGCCATTGCAAAACCCTCGCTTAAAAGACTGGATAAATTTGCATTGTTCTCTACTCTTTAGAAATATTGTCCAATTCCGGAGAAAAGTCTTCTTGATTCCCCGAAAATCAGGGATGGCGCCAAGTTTAAAACCCATCCTATTGTATTAAATAAGCATTTTAGAATATTTCAGAACTGTTCCGTCGATCGGCGTTTCGCCCATTTCACCTTGACCGATGTTGTTGTAAGAGAACGCAGGCCCCGGTGGACGGCCGCGAGGGTCTCATGCATTCATCACAGGCAACAGCCGACTTCATGCCCGACTGGGCGGCGATCGTCGCCGTCATTCTCGGCGCATCCGCCTTTTCGGTGGCGCAGGGCATCACCTATCCGCTGATCTCGCTGACGCTGGAAAGCCGCGGCGTGACGCCGGCGATGATCGGCCTCAACGCCGTCGGCTTTGCCTTCGGCCTGGCCGCCTCGACACTGCTGCTCGGCCAGCTGACGGCGCGGCTGCGCACCGACAAGCTGATCATCGTCAGCCTCGTCGGCTGTTCGCTGTGCCTGGCGACCTTCGCGGCGACGACGTCGCTGCCGGTGTGGTTTTTCGCCCGCTTCCTGCTCGGTTTCTTTGCCAGCCTGATCTTCCTGCTGGGCGAAGCCTGGATGAACGCCGCCTGCCCCGACCGCCTGCGCGGCCGCGTCTCCGGGCTCTACGGCGCCGGCATCTGTGGCGGTTTTGCCGCCGGCCCGCTGGTCATTCCGCTGCTGGGGACCGAGGGTGGTTTCGGCTTCGCGCTCACCGCCGTCTATGTGGCGCTCGTCGCCTTTGCCACCGCCGTGCTGACGCTCTCGACCCGCACCACGCCGGAGGCTTCGTCGACCCGGGACGTCTTCGTCTTCTTCACCAAGGCACCGCTGCTCGTCGCCATGGTGCTTGCTTTCGGTTTCTCCGATATCGCCGCGATCTCGGTGATGCCGGTCTATTTCGTCAAGACCGGCCATTCGGAGGCCTTCGCAGCCCTCAGCGTCACCGCGCTGGCTTTACCGACTGCGCTGGCCCAGCCCTTCATCGGCATGGCTCTCGACAGGCTGCCGCGCCGGCGCGTGGCGATCACCATGGCCGGCATCGGCGCCATCGCCTTCCTCGTCATTCCGTTCCTGACCTCGCCGGTCGCCATTCTGATGGATTTCGCGCTTTTGGGAACTGCGAGCTTCTCGCTCTACACCTGCGCGCTGACCATGCTGGGCGAACAGTATCGCGGCGGCATGCTGGTGGCGGGCAGTGCCGCCTTTTCGCTCGCCTATGCCGTTGGCAGCGGGGCCGGATCGGGCGCCACCGGCGCGGTCATGGACCTGCTCGGCCCCTATGCGGCACCGGTCGGCGTCGGGCTTGTCATGCTTTGCTTCACGGCGATACTGGCACGCGGGAAAACGGCAAAAGCGTAGCTTATACGCGTTGTAGCAGCCGGTTTTACCCAGCGGTTTTGGTGCCTTGATGAAAGACCATCTGCCAGCGCCCGTCCCGGTGACGCCAGATCGAGGAGCGCAGGGAATGCCGCGCACCGCGTTTTGAGCGGTAGGTCAAAAGCGCCACATCTTGCGACAGCCATGTCAACGCGTAGTCCGACGCAGAAACCGGGGAATCGGCGCCGTCCGCTTCCTGACCAAGCGCTTCGAGGATCGCGGCGCGTCCGTAGATGGTCCCCGAGCTGCCGAATTCGACAAAATCCTCGTCAAGAAGAGCGCCGGCCAAATCGGCAGACCGGCGCACCGCCGGATCGTGGAGCCGTTCCTCCAGGATCCGGAACATGGCAAGATTGTCGGTTACGATCTCCCCTGCCATGTCGAAACATTTACCCAATCAGACGAACTGGCTGAGGCCCGGAACCGAGGCGACGACTTCGTCGACGACATCGGCGCCGACCTTTTCCTTGGCAAAGGCGATGGTTTCCTTGGCAAGCGAGGCAATCTGGCCCATGCCGAGACCTTCCGACATCAGCTGCTGCCCAAGCGCCATGACGCCGCCGCCGGCGCCAACCGCATTCAGCAGCCCGCCCAACAGGCCGCCGCCACCGGTTGTGCCTTCGCCATTGTACTGGGCGACCAGCTCAGACGCGCCGGGAATGGAATCGATCATCTTGGCGATCGGGCCATCGGCAGCTTCGCGCTGCAGGAAGCCGAGCATCATACCGATGGCTTTTTCGGCAAGCGCCGGGTCGACACCGACATTTTGCGCGACACGGGTGATCAGTTCTTCCATGTGTGATTCTCCTCATTATTTTTGACGTGCACGTCAAGGTAATTGATCTCGGATGGGAATTCAATCGCCCTTCGGATCGCGTATCCATAACGCGAATGCGATTATCTTCTCACGCCTTGGTGGTAATTACAATGTGACCATCCGGCCCGCGCAGCGTCCTTTGTTCCGCAATCCGGCTGTTGCCGGTGACCGGCACTCCTCCTATAACAGGTATGGGAAACAATGCGATGAAGGCTGACGAACAGTTGGCATTTCATGACAAAAATGGAGACGAGGCCCACATGCTTGAAGACGGGAAGCTCTATATCGGCACCAGCCGCAAACCGGACGATACGATCAACAAGGGCGAATATCTGGATTTCAAGTTCGGCAACCGCCATGGCCTGATCACCGGCGCCACCGGCACCGGCAAGACCGTGACACTGCAGATTCTGGCGGAAAGTTTCTCCAATGCCGGCGTGCCGGTGTTTTGCGCCGACGTGAAGGGCGATCTTTCCGGCATCGGCGCCATCGGCACGGCCCAGGACTGGGTGACGAAGCGGGCCGAGCAGATCGGCTTTACCGATTTTGCCTTTCAGGAATTTCCGGTGATCTTCTGGGATCTCTACGGCGAAAAAGGCCATCGCGTGCGCGCCACCATGTCGGAGATGGGCCCTCTGCTGCTTTCGCGCCTGATGAACGCCACGGATGCGCAGGAAGGCGTCATCAACATCGCCTTCAAGATCGCCGACCAGGGCGGGCTGCCGCTTCTGGATCTCAAGGATTTCCAGGCGATGCTCACCTATATGGGCGAAAACGCCACCGAGCTTTCCAACAAATACGGTTTCATCTCCAAGGCCTCGGTCGGCTCGATCCAGCGCGAACTGCTGATCCTCGAGCAGCAGGGCGCCGTGCATTTCTTCGGTGAGCCGGCGCTGAAAGTCTCCGACATCATGCGCACGACCCGCGACGGCCGTGGCGCCATCTCGGTGCTCGCCGCCGACAAGCTGATGATGAACCCGCGCCTCTATGGCACCTTCCTGCTCTGGTTGATGTCGGAGCTGTTCGAGGAACTGCCGGAAGTGGGCGATCCGGACAAGCCGAAGCTGGTGTTCTTCTTCGACGAGGCGCATCTGCTGTTCAACGATGCACCGAAAGTTCTGCTGGAACGCATCGAGCAGGTCGTCCGGCTGATCCGCTCCAAGGGCGTCGGCGTCTATTTCGTCACCCAGAACCCGCTCGACGTGCCGGAAACGGTGCTGGCCCAGCTCGGCAACCGCGTCCAGCATGCGCTGCGCGCCTATACGCCGCGCGAGCAGAAGGCGGTCAAGACCGCCGCCGACACCTTCCGCCCCAATCCGGATTTCGACTGCGCGACGGTGATCACCAATCTGGGCACCGGCGAGGCGCTGGTCTCGACGCTTGAGGGCAAGGGTGCGCCCTCGATGGTCCAGCGCACGCTGATCCGCCCGCCATCCAGCCGCGTCGGCCCGCTGACAGATGCAGAACGCGCCGAGATCATGAAGATCAGCCCGGTCGCCGGCCTCTACGACGAGGACTTCGACCGGGAATCGGCCTATGAGATCCTGGCCAAGCGCGCCGGCCAGTCGGCACAGCCGGCAGCCCCTGCGCCCCAGGCCGACGGCACACCGACGCCGCCGGACGCGCCCGGCGGCAGCCGCTGGACCCTGCCCGGCTTCGGCAATGACGATGCGGCGGCAACCCCCGCCAATTCGAAACCCCGCGCCGGCTACCAGCGCGAAACCGTCGCCGAAGCCGCGATGAAAACCGTCGCCCGCACCGTCGCCTCCTCGCTCGGCCGCGCCCTGGTGCGCGGCATTCTGGGCAGCCTGAAGCGATAAAGCCCGCAAGGCTGTGAAACGAAAAACGGCGGCCCCACGCGGACCGCCGTTTTCATGTCTGCTCATTTGAAAACCGCACCGCCCCGCAAACGGGCGGCGCGATCATTCATGGGACGCCTCACAGCACGAAATATCCCTTCGACAGCGTCAGCGCGTCATCCAGATGGATGGAGAAATCGGCCTTCCCGTCGCCGTCGACATCGCCGTAGATATAGGTATCGGACGTCTTCTTGTCATAGCGCAGCTCGCCGGCCTTGCCGCTGAAGGCGGCGGTGCCGAGGAAGGAGAAGGCCTGGTTGCCGGCGGTTTTGGTGCTGGCGTCGATGGCGGAAAGGTCGATGCGGTCGCCACCTGCACCGGAGAAATCGAGGATCGTGTCGCGGCCCTTCGATGCCACGGTGGAATCCGACAGCGCCTTGAACAGGAACACATCCTTGCCCGGGCCGCCCGTCAGCGTGTCTGCGCCGAGGCCGCCATAGAGGATATCGTCACCGGCATTGCCATAGAGGTGATCGTTGCCGCCATAGCCGTACAGCGTATCATTGCCCGCACCGGCAACGATCTTGTCCGCACCGATGCCGCCCTTCAGCGTCTCGCCATTTTCCGTGCCGTTGATCGTCTCCATCACATCGGTAATGGAGATGGTGAAGGTCTTGATCGTCTTCTTGCCGGCAAGATCCGTCACTTCGACCGTGATCGTGTCGTTCTGCAGGGTTTCATAATCGAGCGCCTTGCCGACCAGCAGCTTGTTGCCGGACAGTTTGAACAGGCCGCCGGCGCTGTCGGTCAGCCGGTAGGTGACGGCGCCGCCTTCCGGGTCGGTGGAGGCAAAGACGCCGATCGTCGTTCCCACCGCCGTATTTTCCGCCACGGAAGTCTTGGAAAGCGTCGGCGCGGTCGGCACGCGGTTTGCCGGCGTGGTGATCGTGGTGTCGGCAAATTCGATCTTCTCGACACTGAAGAGAACGTCGGAACCGACATTGACGCTGCCGTCGGCATTGCGGACGATGACGTAATCACTTCGGTTTCCGCTGAAAACCGCCGTATCCGTGCCGCTGCCGCCATAGAGACGGTTGCTGCCGCCGCCGCCGATCAGCCGGTCATTGCCGGCGCCGCCGAACAGCTGGTCGTTGCCGTTACCGCCGTCCAGCGTGTCCGCCTTGGCGCTGCCGAACAGCCGGTCGGCGCCGCTGGTGCCGGTCTCATCCTTGAATTCGGTCGTATCGAAGATGAAATCTCCGGCTGTCAGCTTGCTGGCCGCGACCTTGGTCAGCTGGATCGCGTGGTCATAGCCGTAGAAATAGGCATTGAAATAGGCATCCGTGCCGTTCTTCGTTTCCAGAATCAGCTGCAGCTGGTCAAAGCTCGAGATGCCGAAGGCAGACACATCGATCTTGTCGGTGCCGACCACGAAGTCGCCGATCGTATCGTAGCTCTCGCTGGTATAATGCGCCGCCCG
Organism: Pararhizobium polonicum; assembly: GCF_001687365.1. Lineage (GTDB taxonomy): Bacteria > Pseudomonadota > Alphaproteobacteria > Rhizobiales > Rhizobiaceae > Pararhizobium > Pararhizobium polonicum. Next base: position 34,583 of record NZ_LGLV01000005.1, on the reverse strand, counting down.
CTCGATCGACTTGAAGGTATCGGCACCGGCCTGACCATAAAGGACGTTGCTCCCCGCACCGCCGATCAGGATATCATCACCAGAGCCGCCGAACAGCTGATCGTTGCCGGCGCCGCCGTCCAGCGTATCCGTCGTCCTGCTGCCGAACAGACGGTCGGAGCCATTTGTACCAACCAGATCCTTGAACGTCTGCGTATCATAAATGAAATCGCCGGATGTCAGCTTGCCGGGCAGCACTTTGGTCAGCTGAACGACGTGATCGTAGCCGTAGTAATAGGCGTTGAAATAGGCATCCGTGCCGTTCTTCGTTTCCAGGATCAGCCGCAACTGGGCGAGGCTCGAAATGCCGAGGGCAGAGACGTCGATCTTGTCGACGCCGACCTGGAAGTCGCCGATCGTATCGTAGCTTTCGCTGGTGTAGTGCGCCGCCCGCTCGATGGAGGTGAATGTATCGGCGCCCGTCTGGCCGTACAACACGTTGGTGCCCGTGCCGCCGATCAGGATATCGTTGCCGCCACCGCCGAACAGCTGATCGTTGCCAGCCCCGCCCTCCAGCGTGTCACCCGCCTTGCTGCCGAACAGGCGGTCTGCACCACCGGTGCCGACTTCGCTCTTGGCACCCTGCGTATCGTAGATGAAATCGCCGGATGTCAGCTTGCTGGCCGCGACCTTGGTCAGCTGGATCGAATGGGCATAGCCATAATAATAGGCGTTGAAATAGGCGTCGGTCCCGTTCTTCGTCTCGAAGATCAGCTTCAGCTGGTCGAAGCTCGAAATGCCGAAGGCCGAGACGTCGATCTTGTCGGTGCCGACCACAAAGTCGCCGATCGTATCGGAGTTCTCGCTGGTATAATGTGCCGCCCGCTCGATCGATTTGAAGGTATCGGCTCCAACCTGGCCATACAGCACGTTGGTGCCGGTGCCGCCGATCAGGATATCGTTGCCGCCGCCGCCGAACAGCTGGTCGTTGCCGGCCCCGCCGTCCAGCGTGTCGCCGCCCTTGCTGCCGAACAGCCGGTCGTTGCCAGCGGTGCCGGTTTCGCTCTTGGCGCCCTGCGTATCGAAGATGAAGTCGCCGGATGTCAGCTTGCTGGCCGCGACCTTGGTCAATTGGACGATATGATCGTAGCCGTAATAATAGGCATTGAAATAGGCGTCGGTCCCATTCTTCGTCTCGAAGATCAACTTCAGCTGGTCGAGGCTCGAAATGCCGAAGGCAGAGACGTCGATCTTGTCAGTACCGACCACAAAGTCGCCGATCGTATCGAAGCTCTCGCTGGTATAGTGCGCCGCCCGCTCGATCGATTTGAACGTATCGGCTCCCGCCTGGCCATACAGCACATTGGTGCCGGTACCGCCGATCAGAGTATCGTTGCCGCCACCGCCGAACAGCTGGTCGTTGCCGGCCCCGCCGTCCAGGGTGTCATTCTTGGTACTGCCGAACAGCCGGTCGTTGCCGCCGGTGCCGGTTTCGCTCTTGGCGCCCTGCGTATCGAAGATGAAATCGCCGGATGTCAGCTTGCTGGGGGCGACTTTGGTCAACTGGACCGAATGGGCGTAGCCGTAATAATAGGCGTTGAAATAGGCGTCGGTGCCATTCTTCGTCTCAAGGATCAACTTCAGCTGGTCAAAGCTCGAAATGCCGAAAGCGGAAACATCGATCTTGTCGACCCCAACCTCGAAGTCGCCGATCGTATCGTAGCTTTCGCTGGTATAGTGCGCGACCCGCGCACTCGATTCGAACGTATCGGCACCGCCCTTGCCGAGAAGGATATTCTCGCCGGCGCCGCCAACCAGCGTGTCGCTGCCGCCGCCGCCGGTCAGCGTTTCCTTGTTTCGCGTTACACCGACAATTCTCGCCATAGAACACCCATCCATTCAATTTTGCTAAAATATCAGGCCGTTACGCCGCGCCCTTCCATTTTCGATGGGCGAAGCAATTTATAGCGAAGGTTGCAACGGAAACAATTGCAGCGAGAAAAAAATTTGATGACAAAGAGGGAGACGTCAATGGATGCGGGGCTTGCCGGCGAAAACCCGCCCGCCGTCACCGCAATACGCGCCACGCTATCCTGATCGCACGATCCGGTATTACTGACGTCGACATGCCTCCCGCAGCAACGGAAAACCCGGCGGATCGCTCCGCCGGGCTCTCTATGCAGATTGAATGGACCCGTCTCAGGCGAGCTTTGCAGAGACTTCGGTCGAGGTGCGCAGCGCGTGGCTGTAGGGGCAGACGATATGGGCGGCGGCGACGAGCTTTTCGCCGGTTTCGCGGTCGATGCCCGGCAGGCTGACGGAGACCGACGGGCTGATGTAGAAGCCGGTGCCATCTTCGCGCGGGCCGATACCGACTGTCGTGGTGACCGTCGCGTCATCGGGGATCTTCACCTTTTCCTTGCCGGCAACGAACTTCAGCGCACCAAGAAAGCAGGCGGAATAGCCGGCGGCGAACAGCTGCTCGGGATTGGTGCCGGTGGCGCCATCGCCGCCCAGTTCCTTCGGGACGGTGAGGGTGACGTCGAGAACGCTGTTGTCGCTGGCAGCATGGCCGGCGCGGCCACCGGTTGCGGATGCCTTGGCTGTGTAGAGAATGGGCATTGTCTGTCTCCTTGGTTTTTGGACTTCTGGGCAGTTGATTGCGGGGGCAATGCGTTGTCCGGATTTTTAATAGCGCATAATTCAATTGTACGCAATATAATTTTGCAAATTGCAAAACGTCGCTAAAACTGCGAGAATGCAAGCATGACCCACGATAATGACATGCGTAAGGACGATCTGAAAGACAGCGAGGCGCTGGCGCTCGGCCAGCAGCTCTGCTTTGCCGTCTATTCGGTAGCGCATGCCTTCAACCGCACCTACAAGCCGCTGCTCGACCGGTTCGGCCTCACCTATCCGCAATATCTGGTGCTTCTGGCGCTCTGGCAAAAGGACAGGATGACGGTCAAGGGCATCGGCGAGGAACTGGGGCTCGATTCCGGTACGCTCTCGCCCCTGCTCAAGCGGCTGGAGACCGCCGGTTTCGTCAGCCGGATCCGCGACAAGAGTGATGAGCGCCAGGTCATCATCACGCTGACGCCCAAGGGCGTGGCGCTGAAGACGGATGCTTTCGGCATCCTGATGGAAATCGGCAAGGCGACCGGATGCAGCATGGAGGAAGCCGCCGCCCTGCGCTCTGCCCTTCATGACCTGGGCACGCATCTCGACGAGAACCAGAACGGCTAAAACACCACCCTAAAACGCCGTATCAGCCTTCCAATATACAACCGCCGCGCTACTCTTTGTCCGGAGCGATGTCTCGTCGCTGGGAGGCGGAATTCTTGCGCCAGGACCACATAGCCAGATCGTCCGGCATGCTGACCGGATGGATCAGCATCGCCGTCGGTATGGCGGTCATGGCACTGTGGCTGGCCCGGCCTGTCACGCTCGTGCCGGCAGCACCGGTTCTCTTTGCGATGCAATTCAATACGGCGCTCTGTTTCGTGCTTTCGGGCAGTGCAGCCTGCCTGCTGGCGGCGGGCGCGCGGCGCATGTCCATGGCGCTTGCCGGCCTTGCCGCCCTGTTTGCCGTGGTGAGCCTGGCGGAATATATTCTCCCGATCGGCCTTGCGCTCGGCCAGCTGTTCATCACGCCTTTCGTGACTGTTGGCACCGGTCTTCCAGGCCGCATGGCGCCCAATGTCGCGTTCTGCTTCGTGCTGATCAATGCGGCGATCCTGCTCGGCGGTGCCCCCGGCCGCCTCTTCCCCATCCGGGTCGTTCTCGCTGCGCTGGTCTTCATGATCGCGGCCAGCGCCCTGCTCGGTTATCTTCTCAGCATCTCGACCGCGCGCGACTGGCTGCCTTTGGCGCGCATGTCGCCGCAGACGGCATTCTGCTTTTTCAGCCTTTCGGCGGGACTGATCTTTAGCGGCGTCGAACGGCTCGGCTATCCGCTGCCGGTGGTCGCAGCGACGCTCGCGGCGGCGACCTATCTCCTGCTGCTGAGCATCACCTATATCGAGATGCTGCGCCAGGAAGCCCGGTTTACGCAGGAACTTCCGGCAGGCGAACACAACAATGCGCGCTCGACGCTGCTGGCCGTGCTGCTTTTGTCCGGGGCGGTCTATGCCTGCCTGATCGTCTATGCCTTTCGCAGCGCCGAACGGTCAAAGACGATGGCCAGGCAGCTGCGCGAAAGCCGCAAGCGGCTGGCGGCCATCATCGATACAGCGGCGGATGGCTTCATCACCATCGACGAGCGCGGCACGATCCTGTCGGTCAATCCGGCCTGCGAAACGATCTTCGGCTACCCTGCCGGCGAGATGCTGCGCCGGAATATCGCGATGCTGATGCCGCGTGGCGGCGGGGCGCTTCCCCATGCGGACAGCGACGCGAACACCGGCATGGAGGGCGTGACCGGTGCCGGCCGGGAGACGGAAGGCCAGCGCAAGGACGGCTCGACCTTTCCCGCCGAGCTTTCGGTCGCCAGGATCGATCTCGATCATCAGGTGCTCTACAGCGGCGTGGTGCGTGATATCTCCGGGCGCAAGGCCTATGAGCGCGATATCCTCGATGCCAATGCCGAACTGGAGGAATTCTCCTACCGGACGTCGCACGACCTGCGCTCGCCGATCGCCTCGTCGCTTGGGCTGATGTCGATCGTCCAGGACATGATCCGGCAGGGTGCGAACGTATCCGAGCTTCAACCGGTGCTCTCACGGATCGACCAGAGCTTCCGCAAGCTCGACCACCTCATCCAGAATATCATCCTTCTCACCCGCACCAAGGTGATGGACGAGCCGGAAAGCACGATCCCCGTCGCCCGCACCGTGCGCGATACGCTCGACCGGCTGCGCCATATGGATGGCAGCCGCCGTTCCGCCGTCCATATCGACATTCCCGACACGATGGTCGTGCGCCGCAAGGCGAGCCGGTTTCAGATCATCGTCGACAACCTGCTGTCGAACGCGATCAAGTATCACGACCCGGCGGAGGCCCTGCCCGAGATTTTCGTGCGCGCCTCCTCCGTCAAGGGACGGTTCGTCCTGTCGGTGGCCGACAACGGGCTTGGCATTCCGCCGGGCAGCGAACCGCAGCTTTTCCAGATGTTCAAGCGCTTCCACCCGCAACATGCCCCCGGCAGCGGGCTGGGGCTCTATATCCTGCGCAAGAGCGTCGAGCATCTCGGCGGCACCGTCGCCTACCGCCGGCAGGACAAGGGCAGCATTTTCACAGTGACATTGCCGGAGGAGGACAAAGGGAGATGAGGATGCACTCCATACTGACCGTCGATGACGACGAGAACGACCAGTTCATCTGCACCTACACGATCCACAGGTTCGATCCCGGGATCAAGGTGCTGCAGGCCATGAACGGGCTGGAGGCGCTGACCCTGCTGAAAGCCACGACGCCCGATGTCATCATCCTCGACATCAACATGCCGGTCATGAACGGCTTCGAGTTCCTGGAGCATTACAGGGAGGAGTTTGCCACGCATGCGCCGGTGGTGGCCATGCTGACCAGCTCGCACCACGCCGCCGACCGTGAGCGGGCGCTGCACTACGATTTTGTCACCAGCTATTTCGAAAAGCCGCTGACGCCGGAGAACCTGCGGGCGATGGCCGTGCTTCTGGGAGACGGGAAACACGGAGCTTGAGGGACAGCCGCCGCGCCGGCCTCCCCGCGGACAAAGTCCGGCGCATCGACAACGACGCGCCGGAACCTATCAGATCACCAGAATAGGTGCGCCGGGGCGGACGCGATCGTAGAGATCGATGACGTCCTGATTGATCAGGCGCACACATCCCGACGATACGGCCTTGCCGATCGACTGCCATTCCGGATTGCCGTGCAGACGGTAGAGCGTGTCCTGGCCATTCTGGAAGATATACATGGCGCGCGCACCGAGCGGATTGTTGAGGCCCGGAGCCATGCCGCCATTGGCGATCGAATATTGTTCCAGATGCGGCTGACGGGCGACCATCTCGTTCGGCGGCTTCCAGCGCGGCCATTTCTGCTTCCACTGGATCACGCCCCTGCCCGACCAGGCAAACCCCTCGCGGCCGATGCCGACGCCATAGCGCATGGCCGAGCCGTTGGGCAGAATGAGGTAGAGGAAGCGCTCGCCGGTATCGACGATGATGGTGCCCGGCCGTTCGCCGAAGGTATTCTCGACCTGCTGGCGATAGAAGCGCGCATCGATCTGCTGATAGGGCACCGCCGGGATGTTGAAACCGTCATCGATCTTGGGGCCGTACATCTCGGCGTAATAGGCCGATTGCGCAGGCAGGCCGCTCGGCGGCGCACCGCCATCGACGGGGCCTTCCAGCTCAGCGCCGTAGCGCGGATCGCTGAAGCGGCCTTCCATGGCCGGATTGCGGAAATAGGGCGCGGTTTCGGCGCGGAAGCGGTCCGTATTCATCGAGGACGTACATCCTGCAAGGCCGGCCGAGGCGACGGCAAGCCCGGACATATTGAGAAACTGCCGGCGGGAGAGAGGTTTGGAGAGGGTCATTGAACTCTATATTCCGTTGACGCGGATTGGCGAATGCGTAACCCAGGGCCACGCAGCATTGCATCCCGGGCACATATACCGGTCTCTGCCACAAGTATGGCAATTGCGGCTGGAACAGGGCTTGCGCCAGCCAAGCATGTTCACGACGGCGCAAGACCGCTTCAGCGATGCAAAAACAGCACAGACATAGGGCGCGCTAGCCCGCCAGCAAGGCAACAAACGCCGCCGCCCCCACCGGCCGGCTGATGAAATAGCCCTGGATATCGTCGCAGCCGCTGGCCGCCAGGAAATCGACCTGCGCCTGTGTTTCCACGCCTTCGGCAATGACCTGCATCTGCAGCTTCTGCGCCAGCGAGATGATCGCGCCGGTGATCGCCATGTCGTCGGCATCGTCCGGAATGTCCTGAACGAAGGAACGGTCGATCTTCAGGCGGCGGACCGGAAAGCTCTTCAATGCGCTGAGGCTCGAATAGCCGGTGCCGAAATCGTCGATGGCAAGATGGACGCCGAGCGCCTCAAGCTCGTGCATGGTGGCAACAGCCGTGACGACATCCTGCATGATCAGGCTCTCGGTCACTTCCAGCTCGAGATAGCGCGCTTCCAGCCCGCTCACCTCGAGCGCCTCGGCCACCCGCGACACCCAGTTGCGCTCCTTGAACTGGCGGGCGGAGACATTGACGCTGACGACGATCGACGGCAGGCCCGCATCCTGCCAGGCCTTGTTCTGGCGGCAGGCTTCGTTCAGCACCCAATCGCCGATCGGCACGATCAGGCCGGTTTCCTCGGCCAGCGGGATGAACTCGCCCGGCAAAACCATGCCGCGCTGCGGATGCTGCCAGCGCAGCAGCGATTCAGCCGCAAAAATCCTCTGCGTCTTCAGGTTCATCTGCGGCTGGTAATGCAGCACGAATTCGCCGCGGGCAATCGCATCGCGCAGCTCCTCGTGACGCCGCAGTTTCTCATGGGCCTTCAAGGCCATTTCCACATCGAACAGCTGCAGATTGTTGCGGCCGATTTCCTTGGCCCGGTACATGGCCGAATCGGCATTGGCCAGCAGTTCGCTCGCAGTCTCGCCGTGATCGGGATAACAGACGACCCCCATCGAACAGCTGACCTGCAGGCTGCGTCCGCCCAGCACCAGCGGCGCACCGATGGCGGCGCGGATATCCTCCAGCCGGGACAGAACGATGCTGCGTTCGGGCGGCAGGCCGTTCAGGAGAATGATGAATTCGTCGCCGCCGACCCGCACGATCATGTCCGACTTGCGCACGCAGGCCAGCATGCGGCCGGCAACGACCCGCAGCAGCTCATCGCCGGCATTGTGGCCAAGCGTGTCATTGATCAGCTTGAAATTGTCGAGATCGAGGAAGGCCAGCGCCACCCACTGGCCGCTGACGCGCGCCTGCTGCAGGGCGCTGGCGACACGCTCATCGAACAGCACCCGGTTGGGCAGGCCGGTCAGGGCATCGTGATGCGCCATGAACTGGATGCGCTCTTCCGATTGACGCCGCTCGATGGCGATGCCGGCAAGATGCGCCGCCATCGAAATCATGTCGTTCTGCTCGACGGAGGGAACACCGACGTCCCGCGAATAGAGGGCGAAGGTGCCGAGCACCTGCCCCTGATAGGATTGAATGGGGGTCGACCAGCAGGACCGGTAACCCAAGGGCCTGATCAGCCCGGCATAATCCTCCCACAGGGGGTCGCTCAGGACGTCGGCGACGACGACCGGTTCACCGCGCCAGGCGGCCGTGCCGCAGGATCCGGCCTTGGGGCCGATGGCCAGGCCGTGGATCGCAGAGCAATAGGCCTCGTCGAGCCCCGGGGCAGCGCCGGACAGAAGCTGTCTCCCGTCCGGCGACAGGAGCAGGATCGAACCGACGATGCCGGGCAGATGCGCCTCGATCATCAGGATCAGCTCGTTGAAGAAATCGGCGAGCGGCGTGCTCGTGGCAATCATTTCCAGCAGCCGGGCCTGGCCGACGAGCAGACGCTCCGCCTTCTTGCGATCGCTGATATCGCGCGAGATGCCGACGATGCCGATGGTCTCGCCCTGCTTGTTGCGCAACGGCACCTTGGAGGTCATCAGCCAGCGCTCGTAGCCCTTGCTGACGAACGCCCGCTCCTCCATTCCGAAGATCGGCTGGCCCGTCTCGATGACCTGCCGCTCCGTCGCCGCCATATGGCCGATCATTTCGGCCGGATGCAGGTCGTAATCGGTCTTGCCGATGATATCCTTCATTTCCGCAAAGCCGTTGTCGGCAACCGTGGCACGATTGGCGATGAGAAAACGGCCTTCGAGATCCTTGGCATAGATATAATCGGGGATGTGGTTCATCATCGTCTCGAGCCAATAATGGCGATCGGCGATGTCTGGTTCGGGGCCGAACATGCGGGACACTTCGGCAGCAAGCCGCTGGCTTGCCGCAAACAGCCTCTGCGTATCACCGCCGGCAGTCTTGGCTCCGTTATCGCGCCGATAACGGCCTAAACTCTTCGTCAAGCAAGCCTCCAGGGATGGATGGTCCGTTCGAGCCGTCTCTTCCTTGTCTTTCATGCTGGTTTCTAGCAGCCAGAAGTTATTCTTCCCTAAAGACAACAGCTTCAAATATAGGTGTACCAGCCGCCGTTCATCTTTGCCGCAACGCCTGATCGCAACCGAACATAACATTGCGTGTCATTCCGGCATACCGGTAATGGTGCGATCCCATGCCTGGGCGATGCAAAGGGTTTACCATGCTGAACAGACGCTTGCTTCTGTCTTCGATCGCTTCACTGGGGTTCTGTGCCGCAACCGCCCGTGTCTGCGCGGCGGCGGCACTGAAGCCGGACGGCCTGCGCGGCACGATCGATATTTCCGGCTATGGTGTCGGCCCCGACACCGCTTCAAACCAGAGCCAGGCAATCGCCCGGCTTTTCAGGGAGGCGGCCGGACAGGGGCTGCCGGTCTTCCTGCCTGCCGGCGACTATCGCGTCTCCGGCATTACCCTGCCTGATAATCTGTGGCTGAGCGGCGTTCCCGGCCGAACACGGCTGATCCATGCCGGCGGTGGCCCCTTTCTCACCGGCGAAGGGCTTGGCCGGCTGACGCTGTCGGACCTCGTTCTCGACGGCGGCGGCAAATCTTTGAGCGGCGATGCCGATGGGCTTCTCAACCTGCGCGGCATCGCCGATCTCACCATCGAGAACTGCACCGTCACCGGCTCGTCGCAGCACGGCATCCATGCCGAGCGCTGCGGCGGCCGGATCGACGGCAACAGCATTTCGCAGGCCGCCGCCGCCGGCATCTACGCGGTCGATAGCGACCGGCTAGCCATCACCGCCAACACGGTGTTCGACTGCGGCAATGGCGGCATCCTGGTGCACCGCTGGGAAGGAGCGGAAGACGGCACGATGGTGCGCGGCAACCGCGTCTTCCGCATCGCCGCCAGGGACGGCGGCACCGGCGAAAACGGCAACGGCATCAATATTTTCCGCGCCTGGAATGTGATGGTGACGGACAACCACGTCTCTGACTGCGCCTTCTCCGCCATCCGCGCCAACAGCGCCACCAACGTGCAGATATCCGGCAACCAGTGCCTGCGCTCCGGCGAGACGGCTCTCTATTCCGAATTCGGATTCCAGGGGGCCATCGTGACCGGCAACCTGATCGACGGCGCTGCCAACGGCATCCTGATCGTCAATTTCGACGCGGGCGGCAGGCTGGCGACCGTCAGCGGCAACATCGTCCGCAACCTGCATCTGAACGGCCCCTATCACCATGACGGCGCCGGTTTCGGCTTCGGCATCGCGGCGGAGGCCGATACGGTGATCACCGGCAATATCATCGAGAACGCGCCGAAATGGGGCCTGATGCTCGGCTGGGGACCCTTCATGCGCAATATCGTGGCGACCGGCAATCTGGTGCGCGGCGCCGGCGCTGGCTGTGCCGTCACGGTGGTCGAAGGCGCGGGCACGGCGCTGATTGCCGACAACCTGTTCCAGGACGTCAGGAACGGTGCCATTCTCGGCTATCGCTGGAACGACAAGGCGACGGGCGATCTCATCGATGGCGGCAGCGCGGCTTTCGCCCATCTGACACTTTCCGGCAATCGCATTGCTTAAAACCCGTCACATCAAAACATTTCATGGCTGACATCAACGCACCCGGCTTCAAGCCTCGCCATGCTTGCCCTAGCGTGCGGCGAAATCCAGCCCAAAATCCAGTCAAGGGGAACAAACATGCTGACGATCTATGGCGTTTACTGCTCGCGCGCCTCGCGCAACTACTGGATGGCGGAAGAACTCGGCCTTCCCTTCCAATCCGTGCCGGTCATCCAGGCGCGGCTGTTGGCCGATCCGCTTGCCACTGAAGCCCGGCTCAACACCAGGTCACCCTCGTTCCTCGCCGTCAACCCGATGGGTCTCATTCCGGCGATCGAGGATGACGGGCTGGTGCTGACGGAATCGCTCGCCAACAACCTCTACCTCGCCCGCAAGCATGGCGGGCCGCTTGCCGGTGCGGATGTGCGCGAAGAGGGCGAAATCACCGGTTGGACGCTGTGGGCGGCGACCGAGGTCGAGCCCTACACGGTCAAGATCGTGCTGACCTATGACAATGCGGCGGAAAACACGCCCGACGGCAAGGCTGTGATTGCGGCTTCGGTCAAGGGGCTGGAACGGCCGCTGGCGCGGCTGGAGGCGCATCTGCAATCACAGGATTATCTCGTCGGCGACCGCTTCACCGTCGCCGATCTCAACCTGGCGGAAGTGCTGCGCTATGCCATGAGCGAGACAGAGCTGTTCGACAGGCACCCGCGTGTCAAAAGCTGGCTTGCCCGCTGCCACGCGCGGCCGGCCTTCGAGGCGATGATGGCCGGACGGCGCAAGGAAGCGGCTGCGGCCTGAAACGGCACACCGGCTCAGGCGAAACCGAGACGCCGCATGCTCTCGGCGATTTCCGCGCGCACCCATTGCTTGAAGGCCGAGACGGTCTTGCTTTCACGGCGCGACGGCGGGGTGACGAAGTAGTGCGCAAAACCCGTCTTCACACGGATGGGGTATGGCATCACCAGGCGCCCCTCGATGATGGAATAACCGGCCAGCGTCTGCCAGGCGAGCATGACGCCCTGGCCGGCGATCGCCGCATCGAGGCAGAGCGAGGCTTCGTTGAAGACATGCCGCGCCGTCATGGTCTCACCGGAAAGACCGACCTCGCGCAGCCACGTCTCCCAGCTGAACATCGAGCGGCCGTCGATGACGGCCGGAAGACCGAGAATATCCTTCGGTTCTTTCAGGTTCTCCGCCATGGCGGGCGAGCAGACCGGAAAGACCTCCTGCTCCAGCAGCAGTTCGCTCTTCACATCCGGCCAGTTGCCCGCGCCGACGCGGATACCGACATCGACGCCGGCACTTTCTAGATTGACCAGCGCCGTCGTCGCATCGATGCGCAAGCGGATATCAGGGTGTTTCTCGGTGAAATGATCCAGCCGGTGAACCAGCCAGCGCGCCGCGAAAACCGGGGCGACCGAGATCGTCAGGATCGTCTCGTCCCGTCTCCTGGCCAATGCTACCGCCTGATCGAGCGTTTCGAAACCGCCGGTCAGGCGCGGCAGGATGCTCTCGCCGAACGGCGTTGCCACAAGGCCGCGCGGGCTGCGCTCGAACAGCACGCGGCCGAGCTGCTTTTCCGTCTTGACGATCTGCTGGCTGACCGCACCGATGGTGACGCCCAACTCCGCCGCGGCAGCCTGCAGCGAACCGAGACGGCCGACGGCTTCCACCGCACGCAGGCCATTGAGATGAACGGTATTCAGATCTTTCATATAGTTTTTCTATAGCACTGCCGCAGCAATCTCAATTGAAAAACCCGGCGGCAAGGCGGATGATGGCTTCATCAACGAAAGATGGTGATGCCATGTTGAAGATTTTCTCCATACTCGACCACCTGCTTGCCGCCCGCGCGGAGGGCGAATCCGACACACCCTGGGTTTGCGACCTTTTGCGCCATCCGGACATCGCCCGGATGGACGCACGGGAACTGGGCGACCTGCCCTTTCCCGGCTCCGTTGTCCGCATCAAGCCAAAACGCTCAGGCGAGGCCTGCCGGGTCTAGGATCAGCCCTGCACGGCAGCCAGAGCCGCCTTGACCGCCGGGCGATCAGCCATGCGCTGGCGGTGTTCCAGAACCTTGGGGAAGCGCGCGGGATCGACGCCGTCGCCTTCCAGCCAGCCGGCCAGCGTGAACAGGTAGGGATCGGCGATCGAATAGGTTTCGCCCATCACCCACGGGCCGGCAAACATGGTGTTTTCGATCAGTTCGAAGCAATCACCCATATTGCTTGCGACCTTCAGCGTCATCGCCTCGATCGCCGCCGGATCATCGGCCCAGCGGCTGCCACGGCGCTTGTGCGCATGGGCGACATGCACGGTCGAGCAGAGATAGGCATTGAAGGACTGGATCCGCGCAAATTCGAACGGGTCTTTTGGTACACCGATGATGCTTTCGGGAAAACTCTGGCCGATGAAGGCGAGGATGGCCGGCGTTTCCGTCAGCACGCCACGATCCGTCACCAGCGCGGGCACGCGGCCCTTCGGATTGACGCGCAGGAAATCGGGAGAACGCTGCTCCTGCCGGGCAAAATCGATCCTCTCGACCGCATAGACCGCACCGCCCTCCTCCAGCGCGATCTGCGATGCCAGCGAGCAGGTTGCAGGCGTGACATAGAGTTTCAGCATTCCGGCTCTCCATCTCTGCACCGGCCACGGCCGGCGGGTCCGGCGCAAGTGATACCAACCGCGCCGGATATTTGCCAGCGCGATCAGGGCCGGTTACGCCACCATGACGGCGGCGCAGCCCGGCACGTCCTCCAGCCGGAAATAAACTGGAATTCCGCGTTCTTTGGCGATCCGCACATCATTGTCCGCCCCCTTGCTCTCACCCGGCAAGCGCAGGACGGCCTCGCAAAGCTGCAGCAACCGCCCGGCGACGGGATGAAAGATCTGCTCGTAGAGATCGTCGCCGATCTCACGGCCACCGGCGGCATGCCAGACCGGCAGCGCCACCCATTCGCCGATCATCGGCACATGCCCCGCCTCGAACAGCGCATGCGACGGCGCCTCCAGCCGCTTCAGGTTGGCCGCCATCTTTTCCGGATCGTCGCCGGTGCCGGATCGATAAGGCCCGGCAATCAAAATCAGCATGGTTTTCTCCATAAATTGCATGAATTATCCCGATAAATCTGGATATTCATGATAAATCATGCAATATCGTGCAGAGTCAAGAATTGTTTTGGAGACTGAAATGCTGACTTCGCAGCGGCGGGCGCTGATTTCGACACGCCTCACCAGTGACGGCCAGATCGTTGCCGGGGAACTGGCGGCCGAACTGAAGCTGTCGGAAGACACGATCCGGCGGGATCTGCGCGACATGGCGTCGGCCGGTCTGTTGAAGCGGGTGCATGGCGGCGCGCTGCCGATCACGCCGCCGCTTCCGGACCTGGAAGCCCGCCAGACGATCTCCGCCGATATCAAGAAGCGGCTCGGGCAGAAGGCCGCCGAACTGCTGCACGCAGGGCAACTGGTCTTCATCGACGGCGGCACCACCAATGCGCAGATCGTTCGCGCCCTGCCGCGCGAGATGAAACTGACGATCGCGACCCACAGCCCGGCGATCGCAACCCTGTTGGAAAAGCACCGGGCCGAGGTGATCCTGATCGGCGGCAGTCTCTACAAGCACTCGATGGTGGCAACGGGCGCGGCAGCGCTGGCGGCGATCGGTACGCTGCGTCCCGACATCTTCTTCCTCGGGGCAACCGCGATCCACCCCGCCCACGGGCTTTCGACCGGCGACTACGAGGAAGCGGCCGTCAAGCGCGCCATTGCGGCCCGATCGACAGAGACCATCGCCCTCCTGACGGAAGAGAAATTCAACGCCGTCTCGCCGCATCATATTGCCGGCGCCGAGGAGATGGCCGGCCTGATCGTGCCCGCCGGTATGGCGCAGGACGTTACCGCGCCCTATCGTGACAGAGGCCTGCAGATCATCGAGGCCTGAGACAGTTCAGGCCGCCCGCGGCGTGATACGATCGAGCGCGCCGCCCAGCTCCCGCCGCGTTTCCATAAGGTCATGGTCCGTTTGCAGCCGAAGGAAAAAACCCTCGGAGAGACCAAAATAACGCGCCAACCGCAGATCGGTATCCGCCGTCACAATCCGCTTGCCGAGCACGATTTCATTGATGCGGCGCGGCGGCACATGAATGGCGCGGGCAAGGCCATTCTGGCTCAAGGCCATCGGCACCAGAAAATCGTGAAGGAGGATTTCACCGGGATGCGGGTTGGCCAGCAGATCGGCATCAATGATAGTCTGTGATTTCGACATTGTTCGCTTCACCTTCCTGCCATGAAAAACAGATGCGCCACTGATCGTTGATCCGGATCGAGTGCTGACCCGAGCGGTTGCCTTTCAGCATATCGAGCCGGTTTCCGGGCGGAACACGCAAGTCGTTCAGGCTGTTTGCGGCATTGATCAATCGCAGCTTCCGCAACGCGATAGCCTGAATCTCGGCAGGCAGCCTGCGGCTGCGCCGGCCGGACCAGATGCATTCCGTTTCGCGGTCGGCAAAGCTCTTGATCATAACAGACTATAACGCGTTGCGTCATAGTCTTCAAGCGCAGGATCAGGCGGCGAATGCGTCCGTCACCCTGACATCGCCGACGGCGATACCGTTCCAGTTTCTCATCGAATGATTGGCCTGCGCCATCAGGCTGGCGTGCACGTCCGGCTCGTCCGTGAAGAAGCGCGCCAGCGTGGCGGCGACCATGGCTTCGGCGGCGCGGGTGGTGCCGTCCTCGCATTTGAGCGCAATCGCAATGCCCTTTTCCGGAATGGCGGCGCAGAACACGCCCTCCGCACCGGTCTTGGCGAAGATGCGGCCGGGCGCCGTCTGCATCAGGCGCGTGCAGGCGCGCTTCGAACCTGCGACATAGAAGGGTTCGGCCATGCAGGCTTCGATCAGCCGCTTCGAGGCCTTCGCGCGGACCGGCTCCAGCCCGGTACCGGTCGCCATTTTTGCAAAGCCGTGGGCAAGACCCTTCAGCGGCACGGCGTAGGTGGGGATCGAGCAGCCATCGGTGCCGCAATTGTCGTGCGCCAGCGCCGCGCCCGTCAGGCTTTCCATCACGCCGCGGATTTCGCGCTGCAGCGGATGGTCGTAGGTGACATAGCCGGCCGTTTCCTGCCCGCTATGGCAGCAGGCGCAGACGAAGCCCGCGTGTTTTCCCGAGCAGTTGTTGTGCAACTGAGACGGATGGTCGAGCGTGCGGGCCTGGCCGATGATGGTGTCCTGGCTGAACGACCAGTGTTCGCCGCATTCGAGCGTGGCGACGTCCCTGCCCGCCGCCGCCAGCATCGCAGCGGCCAGCGCCACATGTTCCGGCTCGCCATTGTGCGAGGAGCAGGCCAGCGCCAGTTCCCTGTTGCCGAACCCGTAGGCGTCGGCGGCGCCGGTCTCCATCAGCGGCAGTGCCTGCATGGCCTTGCAGGCCGAGCGCGGGAAGACGCCGGCATCGGTATCGCCGAGCGAAAACACGGTTTTTCCGTCGGCATCGACGGCGATCACCAGACCGCGATGACGGCTCTCGACCAGATTTCCGCGCGTGACTTCGACAAGTACCGGGTTCGACATGCTTCTGCCCTCAAAAATCCAATTTCTGCCCGTGTCTTTAGCCCAAGATCACGCAACACAAAACCCGGGCCATTCCATGAAATTTTTCAAGAGACTGCTGCTCGCCATCCTGTTCGTCTATCTCCTGCCGGCACTCGCTTCGGCCGGATGGTGGTATGTCAAGGAAAGGCCGGCAAGCTGGCGCGAGGCGGACTGGTCTTCGGCAAACATCCTGCCGAAACCCGCAGACGACAAGACGGCGGCGATCTACATTTTTTCCGCCACCACCGGCGGCATGAAGGGGGCCGTCGCCAGCCATTCCTGGATCGTCACCAAGGGACAGGGCGATGCCACCTACAACCGCTACGACAAGGTCGGCTGGGGTTCGCCGATCCGCCGCAACGGCTATCCGGCCGACGCGCGCTGGTATTCGAACACGCCGCATCTGGTGGTGAGCGTCACGGGGGAAGAAGCAACCCGGCTGATCCCGAAGATCGAGCAGGCGATCCAGTCCTATCCCTATTCGAAACCCGGCGCCTACCGCATCTGGCCGGGGCCGAACTCCAACACCTTCGTCGCCCATGTGCTGCGCTCGGTGCCGGAGCTTGGCGCCGTGCTGCCGCCCGACGCCGTCGGGCGTGACTACCTGCCGGAGGGCAAGCTTTTTTCGGTCGATGCCGACGGGCTGGACATGCACGCGACGCTCTACGGGCTGCTGGGGGTTTCGGCCGGCATGCGTAGCGGGCTGGAGGTGCATTTCATGGGGCTGGTCGCCGGCTTCGACGTGATGCGCCCGGCGGTGAAGATACCGGCGCTGGGGCGGTTCGGGGTTTAACGCCACGGCGCTTTCGGATGCAGACGGAAAAAACTATGTTAGAATGAAGCATGGAATTCGCGTGGAGACGAAGATGTCGCAGCCGCTCAAAAGACCACCGGTCGAACTTCCGGAGAGTCTGGAAGCACAAATCGCGTCCCTGGCCGAAAAGACCGGGCGCTCCCGCTCATTGATCGTCAACGACGCCATCGGCACCTATGTCAACAATCAGCTTCGCTGGCTTACCGAGATGGATTCCGCCATCGGAGATGCGAAAGCGGGCCAGTCCTATGACGGCTCCGAAGTGCTGGAATGGCTGGAAAGTTGGGATAGCGGCGCGGAAAAGGCCAGACCCAAACTTTCAAAGGCTTAAACCTGCCGATGCGGATACGGTTTACGTCTCATGCCATGCACGATCTCGATGATCTCAAAGAACGGCTCCGCCTCAAAAATCCCGCCGGTTTCAGATCGGTCGCAAGCCAGATTTCCAAAACCATCCAGCCCGTTGCCAAGCATCAAGCCATTGGGCGCAAAACCGTGCGGGAGGACATCCGCGAGCTTGTCGAGCCCCGCTATGGGTTTATCATCCCCTATACCGTCATCGACGATACGATCTTCATTTTGCGGGTCTACAGTGCGAAACGATATCCGTTGGCACCTGCCGACCTGCCTGATCCCGGCAATCTAAAATAGGCGCCGAAACACGATCCCCCAGACATTGCAGCAGACAAACAAAAAGGGCCGCACAAGGCCGCCCTCCATGAGTTTTGGCCAGGTAAAGGGCCCGGACCGCATCCACGATGCGACCCGCAGGAAGGGTGGTTCAGATCGAGGGCTGCCTCGTTCCTACCATCACAACTCCCATGCCCGTTACGAGGTTCGAAATCTCATTAGACACTGGATCACCTTCCTTTCGTTCTGTTGAAGCTGATCTGAAGGTAGTCCGATTCTTGCCGATTGCAAGAGCCGCCAGCTTTAGACTTTAGAACGTCATGACGATCTTGCCGATGTGGTCTCCGGCCTCCATCAGCCGGTGCGCTTCGGCAACCTCGGAAAACGGTACGATCGCATGCATGACCGGCGCGATGTCGCCATCTTCCAGCAGCGGCCAGACATTGTCCTCCAGATCGTCGCGGATCGCTTCCTTCTCGACGGCCGTGCGCGGCCGCATCGCCGAGCCCATGACATGCAGGCGCTTGCCCAGGATCGGCGCGATATTGGCTTTCTCCACCGAGGCACCGCCGAGGAAGGCGATGATCGACAGGCGTCCGTCCTTGGCCAACGAGGCGATGTTGCGGTCGAAATAGGGGGCGCCGACCATGTCGAGGATGACATCGACGCCGTGGCCGCCGGTTTCTTCCAATATAACCGCCTTGAAATCCTCTTCCCGGTAGTTGATCGCCCGCCTGGCGCCGAGCGCGACGCAGGCGTCGCACTTGTCCTTGCTTCCAGCCGTCACGAAAACCTCGGCACCGAAGGCGCGCGCAAGCTGGATGGCGGTGGTGCCGATGCCGCTGGAGCCGCCATGAATGAGGATCTTTTCGCCCTCGACCAGATCGGCCATCTGGAAGACATTGGCCCAGACGGTGAAGAAGGTTTCCGGCAGCGCTGCGGCACGCGCCGCATCATAGCCCTTCGGCCAGGGCATGGCCTGCGTCGCCGGCAGGGCGCAGAATTCGGCATAGCCGCCGCCATTGGCAAGTCCGCAGACCTTGTCGCCGACGATGAAGCCCTCGGCCCCCTCGCCCATGGCCACCACTTCGCCAGCAACCTCCAGCCCGAGGATGGGGCTTGCGCCCGGCGGCGGCGGATAGACGCCGAGCCGCTGCAGCACGTCGGGGCGGTTGACGCCGGCGGCTTCGACGCGGATCAGGATGTCGCCGGGCTTCAGATCCGGCAGCGGTCCGCGTGCCAGCACCATCTTTTCCGGCCCCCCGGGGGACGGAAGGTCGACATAGGTCATTTCGCTCGGCAGGGTCACGGTCTTCTCCTTGATGGACGATGGCCGATTATCTAGCGCGCCAAAGGCAATCGGCAAAGCCGTGTTTTCCTCCGGATCAACAGCCATACCGCCATGCGCGGACCGTTGCGGATTGCGGCGAAATCCCAGCAAGGCAGGCATTGATGCGGCCTATCGTGGCGAAATTGGGCCACCCAAGCCCTTGCCAACATTAAGTTTCTTTAATTTGAAATCGAAAAAAGCCGCGTCTAGCGTCGCCTCGAAACCGGGAGACACCGGCGGTTCCCCAGCCGCGATGAGCTCCGGACGGTTTTACAACGATCGGTCCCGGCTGTACGGACCCAACAAGGACGACGCCATGCGTGCTCTTCTGGCCTCTTTGACCATTCTCTCGGCAATCTCCCTGTCGTCCGCCGCCTTTGCTGCCAGCACCGCAACCGGCAACATCCGCGACTACAACCCGCAGGCGATGACCCTGACGCTGAAGAACGGCACGAAATTTCTGCTGCCGGGAGGGTTCAAGGACCCGGGCCTGAAGGTCGGCCAAAGGGTGGCGGTCACCTATCAGACAATGGGCGACAAACGCCGGGCAACGATGGTCACGCCGCTGGTGCCGTGACAGCCCTGCCGTCGCGCACGAGCATACCCGAAACGGGCTGGAATCCGTCATGGATTCCAGCCCGTTGCCGTTTCAGTTCGAGCCGCCGAACGTATCGAAGACCAGACCATCGTCGCTTTCCTTGGCGCGGCTCTTGATCTCGGCGATGCGGGCGCTGACCGCCTGGGCGTCGGAAAAGACGAAACCTTCCGGCAGGATGAGAACGGCGATCGAGCACCGCATCAGCGGAAAGATCGTCGCCTCGCCGCTGCGGCCATGGCCGGTCATGTAGCCGGCCTCGCGATGTTCCGGCGAATAGAGCTGGCGGACATCGTTGCGGAATTCGGACAGGAGGCGCGTCAGCACAGCGGCCATCTCCTCGCGCGTCACGCCGGCGACACCGATGAAGAAATCGTCGCCGCCGACATGGCCGAGGAACTTTTCCTCGCCGATAAAATGCCGGCGCATCAGCGCGGCAAACAGCGAGATCGCCAGATCGCCCTTCTGGAAGCCGTAATGATCGTTGAAGGGCTTGAAGCTGTCGAAATCGCAATAGCAGAAAGTGCGCGCCGCATCGGCATCGAGCACCGCACCCTGCACATAATCGCGGATGGCGCGGTTGCCGGGAAGGCCGGTCAGCGGGTTCTGTTCCTGCGCGGTCTTCAGCTGTTTTTCGCTGATGATCTTCAGGAGCGACGCGGCCGACAGCACACCGGCATAGCGCATGTTCTCCGTCAGGATGACACAATCGCTGCCATCCATGCCGGCAAAGATCTTCAGCATCTCGTCGGCCGGCGTTTCCAGATCGGCGATCGGCGCCGGGCTGACGAAATGCGAGATATGGCGCTGGTACAGATGGTTCTTCAGGAGGTCGCGGCCGAAGGGATGATAGATCATCTCCTTGACGTGATATTCATGCAGCACGCCGCGCGGTTCGCCATTGGCATTCAGAACCGGAAAGAAGCTGCGCTGCGGCGACCGGCGAAACAGTTCGAACACCGAATCCAAATCGTCGTTTTCGCGCAGCGCCGGCACCTGTTCGATCTGCTTGCGGATGAGGATGCTGTCAAGCGAGGTCGATTGGCGGCGCGCGCTGGCCGACTGTTCCAGATGCGGATAGGCCGGCTGCAGATCGGCGAAATGCACCGTCGGGCGGGCGACGAAATAGCCCTGGACGAGATCACAGCCGAGATCGCGGCAGGTGGCGAATTCGGCCTCCGTCTCGACCCCTTCAGCGATCACCCGCGTGCCGAGAACATGCGCCGTGTTGACCGTGTGGCGGACCATATGACGCTTGCGGGCGTTGGACTCGATGCCGGAGATGAAATGCCGGTCGATCTTCACATAGTCCACCGGCTGGTCGCAGAGCAGCTTCAGTCCATTGAAGCCGACACCGAAATCGTCGATCGCCAGCTTGAAGCCGCCCAGCCGCAACCGCTTTACCAGGTCGGAGAAATCCGGCATCGTGCCGCTGTCGAAGCGTTCCGACAGTTCGAAGCAGATCGACGATGGCGGGATACCGGAGCGTTTCAGATGGTGGCCCAGCCGCTCGACGACATCGCCTTCGAGACCGATCAAGCGGCTGTCGAAATTGACGAACAGGGTGCGCGAGGAAAAATCCG
The DNA here is from genome assembly GCF_001687365.1 of Pararhizobium polonicum. Classification (GTDB taxonomy): domain Bacteria; phylum Pseudomonadota; class Alphaproteobacteria; order Rhizobiales; family Rhizobiaceae; genus Pararhizobium; species Pararhizobium polonicum. The sequence goes on along the minus strand of NZ_LGLV01000005.1, from coordinate 13,449 downwards.
GCAGGCTGGCAAAGCCGGCAAAGGCACGTGTGTTGATCATGTGCTCCAGCGCCAGCAGCTGCCCCGCCTCTTCCGCCTTGTCGAGCAGATCCAGCGGCGATTTGAAACCCAGCCGCTCATAGCCGCGCATCAGCGTCTCGTAACCGAAGACGGCGCCCGTCGAGATCTCGGCGATCGGCTGGAAGGCATTTTCGATGGCGAGTTTCGCAAGCGTGACGATCTGATCGTCACCAAAGCGGCGCAGGGACAGCATTTCGGCAGGGGCGGCAATCGGCGCGGCGGACATGCGGGAACTCCGGAAACGGACATGAGATCGCGCGAAAGATCGTTCCGCAGACCTGAATTTTCCGTTTCCCCAGCATGACAGTTTGATGAAAGTTCAATGACTGCCGTGAGTTAGCATAAAATGCAACCATGTTTCGGCAAGTGTCGCCGGCCGTCTATCCCTTGGCGAATACACCGAAGACGATGAGCGCCAGCCCCTGCATGACGAGGTCAAGCGCCAGCAGCAGCCCGAGAATCCACAGGCTGTTGACCGGCCAGCCGGCGGCGATGACAAGGCCGGCAACGAGCGTGACGAGCCCGCCGAGCGCGATCCATCCCCATCCGTCGAGCGGCTTCAACCTGAACGCCACCCAGATCCGGAAGGCGCCGGCGACAATCAGCGCAATGGCCATCAGGGCCGTGATCGTCGCGGAGGCCAGCAGCGGATCGAGAAAGGCAAAGATGCCGGCGGAGGTGTAACAGGAACCGCTGAAACTCCAGTAGAACGCGCTTTCCCACTTCTTGACCCGAAGCGCCTGCATCAGATGCATCATGCCACCGAGAAGCATGACGATGCCGACGGAATAGACCGAGGCCACAGTGGCGGCGAGCACGTTGCCGAAAGCGATGCTGCCGCCCATGATCATCACCACGCCGAGCGCGACGAACCAGCCCCATTTCTCATGCAGAACCGGTTTGGCATCGGGATCGAATGCCTGGGACATGACACAACCTCCAATTACAATTACATGATCATATAATCGTAAATAGAGCAATAACCGTCCATTGCTAGATCTTGATGGCCAAAAGGACCGCGCCGCAGGCGACCATGCCGACACCGGCCCAATGGGCCGGCGACAGCCTCTCGCCCAGGAAGAACACGGCGAAGACAGCGACAAGCACGACGCTGAGCTTGTCGACCGGTGCGACCTGCGCCGCATTTCCCATTTTCAGCGCACGGAAATAGCAGAGCCAGGATGCTCCGGTCGCCAGCCCCGACAGCACGAGAAACAGCCAGCTTTTGCCGGACACCGTACCGGGCGCCTGCCAGTTTCCCGTCAGGACCAGCATCAGCGCGATGGCCAGAAGGATCACGATCGTCCGGATGAATGTGGCAAAATCGGAATTGACGTTCTCGATACCGACCTTGGCGAAAATGGCGGTGAGCGCGGCAAAGGCCGCCGACAGAAGCGCCCAGGCCTGCCATGAGAGAAACAGGGATTTCATTGGAAATTTCCTTTCGCTGCAGGCACACCGGCCACCGGCCTCCAGTTGAAGCGGAGACCGTTTCGATGGCAAGACAATCCTCGTCCGTGACTGCAGTTTTTTATTGATTGATGGATCAATCAAAAATACACTACTGACAACAAGGGGACAAAGAATGCCGAAAATCGGGATGGAGCCGGTGCGCCGCAAGGCGCTCGTGGATGCAGCGCTGCATGTCATCGGCGATCAGGGCACGCTGTCCGTCACCATGTCCGACATCGCGCGGCATGCCGGCGTTTCGGCGGCCCTTGCCCATCATTATTTCGGCAGCAAGGAGCAGCTGCTGGTCGAAACCGTGCGGTCCCTTCTGAAGCAATTGCGCGACGATACGGTGACGGCGCTGAAAGCGGCCGGGTCGCCGCGGGAACGCCTGTCGGCGATCGTGCGCGTCAGCTTCCAGGCCGACCAGTTCGCGCCGGAAACCATCGCCGCATGGCTCGCCTTTTATTCCGAAGCGCAGCGCTCCGAAGAGACCCGGCGTTTCCTGGTGATCTATGCCCGCCGGCTGCATTCCAATCTCGTCGCCAGCCTGAAAAGCCTGTGTGTCGCAGATGATGCGCAGCGCATCGCAGAAGGCACTGCCGCGATGATCGACGGCCTGTATATTCGCCGTTCGCTCGGCTCTTCGCCGGTGACGGCGCAGGCCTCGATCCTTTTGACCGACGACTACATCACGCTCAACCTCGATGCTCTTTCGACACGGGAAAACGCCGCATGACCAAAGGCCGGCCGAATATTCTCATCATCATGGTCGACCAGCTGAACGGGAAATTCTTTCCCGACGGCCCGGCGGATTTTCTGCATGCGCCGCATATGAAGGCGCTGGCCAAGCGCTCGGCGCGTTTCCGCAACAACTATACGTCCTCGCCGCTCTGCGCCCCTGCCCGCGCCTCGTTCATGGCCGGGCAATTGCCGAGCCGCACGCAGGTCTACGACAATGCCGCCGAATATATCTCGTCGATCCCGACCTTCGCACATCACCTGCGCCGCGCCGGCTACTACACGGCTCTATCAGGCAAGATGCATTTCGTCGGCCCGGACCAGCTGCACGGCTTCGAGGAACGGCTGACAACGGATATCTACCCCGCCGATTTCGGCTGGACGCCGGACTATCGCAAGCCGGGCGAGCGGATCGACTGGTGGTATCACAATCTCGGCTCGGTCACCGGCGCCGGCATCGCCGAGATCACCAACCAGATGGAATATGACGACGAGGTGGCGTTTCTGGCCAACCAGAAGCTCTATCACCTTTCCCGCGAGCAGGACGATGCGGTGCGGCGCCCATGGGCGGTGACGGTCTCCTTCACCCATCCGCACGACCCCTATGTGGCACGCCGGAAATTCTGGGATCTTTACAACGATTGCGACCAGCTTCTGCCCGAAGTCGGAGACATCCCGCTGGAAGATCAGGACCCGCATTCGCAGCGCCTGATCCATGCCTGCGACTACCAGAATTTCTCGGTGACCGAAGAGAATGTCCGCCGCTCGCGGCAGGCCTATTTCGCCAATATTTCCTATCTCGACGAAAAGGTCGGGGAGCTCATCGATACGCTGACCCGGACACGGATGCTGGACGATACGCTGATCCTGTTCTGCTCGGATCACGGCGACATGCTCGGCGAGCGCGGACTGTGGTTCAAGATGAATTTCTTCGAGGGGTCGGCCCGCGTGCCGCTGATGGTCGCCGGTCCCGGCGTCACGCCCGGCCTGCATCTGGCGCCCACTTCCAATCTCGACGTAACCCCGACGCTCTGCGATCTTGCCGGCATTTCCATGGATGAGATCATGCCGTGGACGGACGGCGAAAGCCTTCTTCCCGTCATCAACGGCGCAGAGCGCATCGCCCCGGTGCTGATGGAATATGCCGCCGAAGGTTCCTACGCCCCGCTCGTCGGCATCCGCGAGGGCAAGTGGAAATACATTCATTGCGCACTCGATCCGGACCAGCTCTACGATCTCGAAGCCGATCCGCTGGAGCTGACGAACCTTGCCGGCGTGCCCGCCCATGCCCCGACGCTGCGCGCCTTCCAGGCGATGCGCGATAGCCGCTGGGACATGGAGGCCTTCGATTCCGCCGTGCGCGAAAGTCAGGCACGGCGCTGGGTGGTCTACGAGGCGCTGCGCAACGGCGCCTACTATCCGTGGGATCACCAGCCGCTGCAAAAGGCATCCGAGCGCTACATGCGCAACCACATGAATCTCGACAATCTCGAAGAATCCAAACGCTTTCCGCGAGGGGAATAAGATGAAAGCCCAACCGCCAGCCTCCCACTTCATCGACGGCGAATATGTCGAGGATATCGCAGGCGCCGCCTTCGACAGCATTTACCCGGCCACCGGCGAAGTCATCGCCCGGCTGCATGCCGCAACGCCTGCCATCGTCGAAAAGGCGATCGCCGCTGCCAAGCGCGCGCAAGGCGAATGGGCGGCCCTCAGCCCGACCGCGCGCGGCCGCATCCTCAAGCGCGCCGCCGACATCATGCGCGAGCGCAACCGCGAACTCTCCGAGCTTGAAACGCTCGACACCGGCAAGCCGATCCAGGAAACCATCGTCGCCGACCCGACCTCCGGAGCCGACGCCTTCGAATTCTTCGGCGGCGTGGCAGCAGCCGCACTCAACGGCGACTATATCCCGCTCGGCGGCGACTTTGCCTATACCAAGCGCGTTCCGCTCGGCGTCTGCGTCGGCATCGGCGCCTGGAACTATCCGCAGCAGATCGCCTGCTGGAAGGGTGCACCGGCGCTCATTTCCGGCAATGCCATGGTGTTCAAGCCGTCGGAAAACACCCCGCTCGGCGCGCTGAAGATTGCCGAAATCCTGCATGAGGCAGGCCTGCCGAAAGGGCTTTACAACGTTATCCAGGGCGACCGGACGACGGGGCCGCTGCTGGTCAACCACAAGGACGTGGCCAAGGTGTCGCTGACCGGCTCGGTCGAGACCGGCCGCAAGGTGGCGGGCGCTGCGGCCTCCAGCCTCAAGCATGTGACGATGGAACTCGGCGGCAAGTCGCCGCTGATCGTCTTCGAGGATGCCGATATCGAAAGCGCCATCGGCGGGGCCATGCTCGGCAATTTCTACTCGACCGGCCAGGTCTGCTCCAACGGCACCCGTGTCTTCGTGCACAGGAAGATCAAGCAGCAGTTCCTCGCCCGCCTGAAAGAGCGCACCGAAAAGATCGTCATCGGCGACCCGATGATCGAGGAAACCCAGCTCGGCCCGATGGTGTCGCGTGCCCAGCTCGACAAAGTGTTTGCCTATATCGAGAAGGGCAAGGCCGAGGGCGCGACGCTCGTCACCGGCGGCGGCATTCCCAACAATGTGCCGGCTGAGGGTACCTATATCCAGCCGACCGTTTTCGCAGATGTCACCGACGACATGACCATCTGCCGCGAGGAGATTTTCGGGCCGGTGATGTGCGTGCTCGATTTCGACAATGAGGACGAGGTGATCGCCCGGGCAAACGGCACAGAATTCGGGCTTTCGGCCGGTGTCTTTACCGCAGACCTCACCCGCGGCCACCGCGTCGCGGACCGGTTGGAGGCGGGCACATTGTGGATCAACACCTACAATCTGGCGCCGGTGGAGGTGCCGTTCGGCGGCTCCAAGCAGTCCGGTTTCGGGCGGGAGAATTCGCTGGCCGCGTTGAACCACTATACCGAGCTGAAGAGCGTCTATGTGGCGATGGGGCCGGTGCAGTCGCCGTATTGATCTTTACCTCCCCCTTGAGGGGGGCGCCGCGGGTGGGGGTGATGGTCAGGGCCGCACAAGGGATCACCCACCCCGTCGCTGCGCGCCGACCCTGCCCCTTAAGGGGAGGGTGAACAAGGCCCCTCATCCGGCCTATCGGCCACCTTCTCCCCGTGAACGGGGAGAAGGGACTAGCGGCAACCTCCGTCGTCCCCTCTCCCCGCCTGCGGGGAGAGGGCTAGGGTGAGGGGCAGTCTTTAAAACTCTTGGGAACACCACCATGCAGCAAGCAGATTTCGTCATCATCGGTTCCGGCTCGGCCGGCTCGGCCCTTGCCTACCGGCTCTCCGAGGATGGAAAAAACACCGTCTTGGTGCTGGAGTTCGGCGGCTCCGATTTCGGGCCGTTCATCCAGATGCCGGCAGCGCTTGCCTGGCCGATGAGCATGAACCGCTACAACTGGGGCTACCTTTCGGAACCCGAGCCAAACCTCAACAACCGGCGCATCACAGCCCCCAGAGGAAAGGTCATCGGCGGCTCGTCGTCGATCAACGGCATGGTCTATGTGCGCGGCTCGATGAGCGACTTCAACGAATGGGAAGAGCTCGGCGCGCGTGGCTGGGCCTATGCGGACGTGCTGCCCTATTTCAAGCGCATGGAAAATTCCCATGGCGGCGAGGATGGCTGGCGTGGCACCGACGGGCCGCTGCATGTCAAGCGCGGCTCCTACAAGAACCCCCTGTTCAAGGCCTTCGTCGATGCCGGGCAACAGGCCGGTTTCGAACTGACCGACGACTATAACGGCTCCAAGCAGGAGGGCTTCGGCCTGATGGAGCAGACGGTGCATAACGGCCGGCGCTGGTCGGCGGCTTCGGCCTATCTGAAGCCGGCCCTGAAACGGCCGAATGTCGAGATCATCCGCTGCTATGCCCGCCGCGTCGTTATCGAGAACGGCCGCGCCGTTGGCGTCGAGATCGAGCGCGGCGGCAAAATAGAGGTGGTGAAGGCCAACCGGGAGGTCATCGTCTCGGCCTCCTCCTTCAACTCGCCAAAGCTGCTGATGCTGTCGGGCATCGGTCCGGCGGCGCATCTGAAGGAGATGGGCATCGAGGTCAAAGCCGACCGGCCGGGCGTCGGTGCCAATCTGCAGGACCATATGGAATTCTACTTCCAGCAGGTCTCGACCAAGCCCGTGTCGCTCTATTCCTGGCTGCCGTGGTTCTGGCAGGGGGTTGCAGGCGCGCAGTGGCTGTTCACCAAATCCGGGCTCGGCATCTCCAACCAGTTCGAATCCTGCGCCTTCCTGCGATCGGCGCCGGGCGTCAAGCAGCCGGATATCCAGTACCACTTCCTGCCGGTGGCGATTTCCTACGATGGCAAGGCGGCGGCCAAGAGCCATGGGTTCCAGGTGCATGTCGGCTACAATCACTCGAAATCGCGCGGGTCGGTGACGCTGCGCTCTCCCGATGTGAAGGCCGACCCGGTGATCCGGTTCAACTATATGAGCCATCCGGAAGACTGGGAAAAGTTCCGCCACTGCGTGCGGCTCACCCGCGAGATCTTCGGTCAGAAGGCCTTCGACCAGTATCGCGGTCCGGAAATCCAGCCGGGCGAAAACGTCCAGACCGACGACCAGATCGATGCCTTCCTGCGCGAGCACCTGGAAAGCGCCTATCACCCCTGCGGCACATGCCGGATGGGCGCCAAAGACGACCCGATGGCGGTGGTCGATCCGGAAACGCGCGTCATCGGCGTCGATGGTCTGCGCGTTGCCGACAGCTCGATCTTCCCGCATGTGACCTATGGCAACCTCAACGGCCCCTCGATCATGACCGGCGAAAAGGCGGCCGACCATATCCTCGGCAAGCAGCCCCTGCCCCGCTCAAATCAGGAACCGTGGATCAACCCGCGCTGGGAGACCAGTGACCGGTAGGGCTCAGTGATAGTCATCTTCGCGCTGATGGCGGACGGCCAGAATGGTGACCGTCTCGCTGTCCTCGATTTCAAAAAGCGCAACATAGCCCGATGAGCCGAAAGGAATGACGAGTTCACGGAAGAATGAATTGTCGCCGGGCGCCTGCCGGCAGCTGAACGGAAAGCTCTCGAGCACTGTTACCGCTTTTTCAATCGCATCGAGGGCACGCCCTGCTGCCGGCTCATCGCGATCCAGCAGATAGGCATAGAGCCGCTTGATATCCTCCCGTGCCTTTGCCGTCAGCTTAACAGAATAGCTCATTTCGAACGGTTTTCAGCGCGCTTGGCCTCAAGCATTCCCTTTAGCTCTCCGAGGACCTCTTCTGCGCTATAGTAAATTCCGGTGCGCTTTGCTTCTTCGCGTGATGCCAAACCACGGGCGATGAATTCAGCCTGTGTCTTTCTATAATGCACCTGCGCCTTGACGGCATTTTCTACAAAGGCCGACAGCGTCTCACCCTTTTGCAGCACGCCTTCGGCGGCGGCCCTCAGTTCCGGATCGACCCTCAGCGAAGGAAGTGTAGCGGTTTTCATGGCGTGCCTCGCGCGTTGCAATTGCGATGCAGCATAACAAATGCAGGGGACGATTTCAACGCGCCGGCGCGGAGGTGGCGCCGCACGCGGATCACGAGTGGCACGCAGCGCGATGCAAAAACCGGGATTTTGGAAGAAATAACCCATAAAATCGATGGATTTTAGCTTTAAACCGTGTCTTTTCGCCCACTATTCTGCGTTTTTTGCCGATCGGAGAGATATTTGCTCTGATCCGCCAACATTAGAAATCCGTTTTTCTGTCTTTTGTCACACACGGCTGCGATATTCCGGGCAACAAAATCAGGATTTCCTCCCATGACATCCGCATCGCTCGAAAATCGCGCCACAGCGCTCAACAGCCAACTGGAGAGCCTCGATCTTTCCGGCCGGCTGGCGCTGGTCGCCGCGCTCGACGGCAAGTCCGTCTTTACCACCAGCCTCGGCATCGAGGATCAGGTCATCACCGCCGCCATCGGCACAGGCAAATTCGGCATCGAAGTCTCGACGCTCGAAACCGGCCGCCTGTTCAACGAGACCGTGGCGCTGATCGACAAAACAGAAGAAACCTACGGCATCCTGATCAAGCGTTTCTATCCCGAGCAGGACGATATCGACGCCTACGCCGCCAAATACGGCATGAACGGCTTCTACGACAGTATCGAAGCCAGGCATGCCTGTTGTGGCGCGCGCAAGGTGAAGCCTCTTGCGCGCGCACTCGAAGGGGCATCCTTCTGGATCACCGGCCTGCGCCGCGGCCAGTCGGGCAATCGTGCCGATACGCCGTTTGCCGAAGCCGATCTCGACCGTGGCCTGATCAAGATCAATCCGCTGGCCGACTGGAACATCGAGACGATCCATGCCCATGTCGAAGCGGAAACAATCCCGGTCAATCCGCTGCATGCGCGCGGTTATCCGTCGATCGGCTGTGAGCCCTGCACCCGCGCCATCAAGCCGGGCGAGCCCGAGCGGGCCGGCCGCTGGTGGTGGGAGAACGACGAGAAGCGCGAATGCGGTCTTCATGTCGCAGAGGCCGCCGCCTCGACCATCCCGCAAGCCACATCAATTTCGAGCAGCCCCCTTTCCAGCAGCATTGCGCGATAATCCGCGCAGGCTCGCACCACAGACACTCCCGGAGACTTGAAATGCCCAGTACCCTTCCGGAAACGGAACTGCACAATCCGCAGACGACAAAAACGCCGCTCGACCCGCATCTGAAGGCGCTCGAAAACGAAGCGATCCATATCTTCCGCGAAGTGGCCGCCGAGTTCGACAAGCCGGTGATGCTTTACTCCGTCGGTAAGGACAGCTCGGTCCTTCTGCACCTGGCGCGCAAGGCTTTCTATCCCGGCCGCGTGCCCTTCCCGCTGTTGCACGTGAACACCGGCTGGAAATTCGCCGAGATGATCGCGTTCCGCAACGACATCGTGAAGAAATACGATCTCGACTTCATCGAGCATATCAATCCGCGCGGCGCGGCCGAAAACGTGACCCCGTTCACCCATGGTTCGGCGCTGTTCACCGACATCATGAAGACCGAGGGGCTGCGCCAGGCGCTGGATGCGGGCGGCTTCGATGCGGCTTTCGGCGGCGCGCGGCGCGACGAAGAGGCAAGCCGGGCCAAAGAGCGGATCTATTCGTTCCGCACGCCGGAGCATCGCTGGGACCCGCGTGCGCAGCGGCCCGAACTCTGGAACATCTACAACGGCATGATCCGCAAGGGCGAAAGCGTGCGCGCTTTCCCGCTGTCGAACTGGACCGAAGTCGATATCTGGCGCTACATCCAGGTGGAAGACATTCCGCTGGTGCCGCTCTACTACGCCAAGAAGCGCCCCTATGTGGAGCGCGACGGCATGATGATTCTCGCCGAAGACCCACGTCTGAAGCTTCTGCCCGGCGAAAGCATCCAGGAAGGCTCGATCCGTTTCCGCACCCTCGGCGATTTTCCGCTGACGGGCGCCATTCCGTCTGAGGCCACCAATCTCGAAGAGGTCATTGCCGAACTGGAAATCGCCACGGTTTCCGAACGGCAGGGCCGCGCCATTGACCGCGACCAGTCCGGATCGATGGAAAAGAAGAAGCGCGAAGGATATTTCTGATGACCGTTTCCGCAATCGCACAGACCGCAGCCACTGGCACCGTGACCGCCTTTCCGGCGATCGAGACCGCGCGCCTGCCGCGCGACACGCGCCCGCTGCGCCTCATCACCTGCGGCAGCGTCGACGACGGCAAGTCGACACTGATCGGCCGGCTGCTCTGGGACACCAAGGCGGTCAAGGAAGACCAGGCAGCGACCTTGCGCCGTGACAGTGGCAAGCAGAACGATCTCGGCCTGCCCGATTTCGCCCTGTTGCTCGACGGTCTCCAGGCCGAACGCGAACAGGGCATCACCATCGATGTCGCCTATCGCTATTTCGCCACCGACAAGCGCTCCTTCATCGTCGCCGACACCCCCGGCCACGAACAGTATACCCGCAACATGGCAACCGGCGCCTCGACCGCCGACCTCGCCGTGCTTCTCGTCGATGCCCGCACCGGCCTGCTTGAGCAGACCCGCCGCCATGCCACCATCGCCACGCTGATGGGCATCAAGCAGTTCGTTCTGGCCGTCAACAAGTTCGACCTGACCGGCTATGATCGCGCCCGTTTCGACCAGATCAGCCATGAATTCCGCGAACTGGCGCTGTCGCTCGGCGTCCGTCAGATCACCGCCATACCGATGTCGGCGCTGAAGGGCGAAAACGTCGTCTATGACGGCAAGGCCTCGATGCCCTGGTATGACGGCCCGACGCTGGTCGAAGTGCTGGAACTGGCAACGGTTCGCTCGGCCCAGACCGTCGGCTTCCGCCTGCCGGTGCAGCGCGTCTCGCGTCCCGGCGAAAGTTTTCGTGGCTATCAGGGTACGGTTGCCGGTGGCTCGGTGAAGCCGGGTGACAGCGTCGTCATCCTGCCGTCGGGCATGGTTGCCAACGTCACCAAGATCGTCACCTTCGATCTCGTGCGCAATGCCGCCGTTGCCGGCGATGCGATCACGCTGGTGCTCGACCGTCAGGTGGACGTATCGCGCGGCGACATGATCGTCTCGCTCGAAAGCCAGCCGCAGACCGGCCTTGCCTTCGACGCGCAGCTGGTCGCCCTGCAGCTGGACGGCATCCAGCCGGGCAAGCGCTATTGGCTGAAGAGCGGCTCGCGCCGCCAGCGCGTCACCGTGCAGCCGTCGAGCCTGCTGGACCTGAAGAGCGGCAAGTGGAACCACCACACCGACGGCCTTGCGATGAATGCCATCGGCAAGGTTCACCTCGCCTTCGACGAACAGGCCGTGTTCGACAGTTACGAGCAGAACCGCACCACCGGCGCCTTCATCCTGATCGACCCCGACACCAACAACACGGTGGCCGGCGGCATGATCACCGGCAAGCGTTCGTCGCTTTCCGGCATCCACACGGAAGATAGCCGCGTCATCCTCTCGCTGCCGGCCGATCTCGCCGATCAACTGATGGCGACCGAACTCTTCTCCGCCCGCCGCGAAGAAGCCGACATCCGCCGCGTCTCGGCCGGCAAGGCCGCCGAAGTGCTTGACGGGATTGATGGTTGAGGCCGGGAGCTGATCTGAAACGATGAAGGGGCCGAAAGGCCCCTTCATTCGTTGAGCCGAAAATTCCCGCTCTCCGGTTTTAGCGTGACCGGCCAAGCGACAGATCGATCCGCTGATCCACCGCTCCCGCATCGGCAACCGCCTTCAGCTTTTCCAGATCGACAACTTTCAGCGCATCCGGCTCCAGATCACGCAAAGGCCTGAACCACGCGGCGGCCTCGCTCAGCGGTTCGGCATAAGGCGCCGGATATCCGCCAAGGCCAAGCACCCATTCGCGCACGGTTTCGCGCTCCATGCGGCCAGCCTTGTAGCGGTCGTGGATACTCGTCGCGGAAGCGATCAGGTCGTCTATCTTTTTCAAAAACATGTCCTCGAACGGCGGTGCGCCAAAGCCATAGCACGGTATCCGCCGCGGCAAGAACCGTCTTTAGCGGATGAGAAGCGCCGTCCCGTACATGCCGGCTGCGAAAACCGTGTGGGCGACAAGATTGAGAAACCGCACCTTGTTGGCATTGGGAAGCTTCGAGGCCGCCCAGCCGATGCCGATGCCCGGCTGCAGCAGGAACCAGCCGGCACCGACGGTAACGATGCCGAGGATCCAGGCGGGCAGGAATGTCGGTGCGGCAAGCCAGGACGGCCCCGTAAAGACGATCAGCAGGATACCGTAGAGAATGCCGACGGCATAATGGCCGATCCATCCGAGCGCCAGCTCATGCGCGTAGGGCTCGGCCTTGCCGATATCGTCATGAAAGACCTTGCCAGAGCGCAGGTGCCAGAACCATCGCCCGATCGGCGCCCAGTTCGGCTTTCCCTGGCCGGGCAGGAAAGACAACAGGATCGCCCAGAGGTCCATCAGGACGGTGCCGCCAACGCCGATCGCCACGCTACGCCATAGAATATCGAACATATATGGATTCCTGCTCGGTGGGCCGGGCGCGGCCGCCGGAAAAGATGACGGGGCACGGAATAGGATGGGTATCTGCGGGAATTGCAGCTATCAGCCGTTGTAAGTCATCTTTGGTTTTTCGGTCAAGAAAGACTGCCGGCCTATACAAAGGCAGCGGCGGATCATGAGGTATTTCAAGGGAAATACGTGTGGAACCGCGATAGCGGTCAGGCAGAGGCCGAAAGATACGATTGGATTTCAGGAAATTAACGCTCGATGTTCAGAATTCGAATCAAGCTTTCAAGCTGGTCGGAGTGAGAGGATTCGAACCTCCGACCCCGTCGTCCCGAACGACGTGCGCTACCAGGCTGCGCTACACTCCGTGACCAGCGGCGCCTCTATAGAACAGCATTTTCCTTTCCACAAGACGCAAATTGGAAAAATCGGCAAGCCGACTGAAAACAACGGGATAACTCGTCTTTCGCAACCACCGCCGGCGTTCCCGCCGCAACCATCCCCATCTCCGGGCGGGCGACGGTGGCCCGCCTATCCCGGCGTGCCAGGGCCCCGCGGGTCTCCCATAACGGGACATCCAGTCGCTGGGGCCTTTCGGCAACGCTTGCGAATTTATGCGCGAAACCGTGCATATAAGTCATTCTGCCGATTTTCATTCAATCGGTTTAGCGCTAGAGGCAGGGGCGAAAGCCTTGGCTGTCCGCGTGTTGCGCCGCCTTGGCACGCACCTGTTTCAGAACGAACGCCAAAGGGACTTGATCAGATGAATTTCCGCTTGATGACCGTGGCCGGCCTCGCGCTGGCGCTCGCCGGCTGCACCACCGTGGGACCGACCAGAAATGCCGTCGAAGCCCGCTGGAAGGGCCAGCCGGCCGGCGCCTTCTTCGCCGCCTACGGACCGCCGCAGTCGGACGTCGCAAGCGGCGACATGACCGTCTATTCCTGGAAGGGCGGCTACAAGAAGCGGACGATCCCGGCGCAATATGCCGACGGCGACGCCGGCAAGAAGGGCAAGAAGATCGCGTCTGCCCGCACCGAATTCCTCAGCTGCTCGGTCCAGCTCAACGTCTCCTCCGATTACGTCATCCGCTCGGTTCAGGTTCTCGGCGACCGCGCGTCCTCGACCGGCCCAAGCTGGTGTGACGAATTCCTGGCCGGCGACAAGACGAAGTAAGCCCACGGCTACCTGTCCTGACATGAACGTACCCGCCGATCCCGATCGGCGGGGTT
>NZ_LGLV01000004.1 GCF_001687365.1 Pararhizobium polonicum | reverse complement strand
GCCAATGGTACTCCGTCTTAAGACGCGGGAGAGTAGGTCGCTGCCAGGTCTATTAAAGGCAAGAAAATTCCAAAATCATCTTCTCAAAGCACGCAAGGCCATGGGCCAAAACAAAAGGCCGCCTAAAGCGGCCTTCTTCCTGTACAATAATACCGCGGGGTGGAGCAGCCCGGTAGCTCGTCAGGCTCATAACCTGAAGGCCGCAGGTTCAAATCCTGCCCCCGCAACCAAAATATTCCAAGACTATCAAGACTTTAATCGGCCTCCTTCGGGGGGCCGAAGTCGTTTTTACGCCTAGCACACAGTCAGCACAAACACGCCCCACCCGTTTGACGGGAGGCTTGATGGTGTGATTCCCTCTTCCCATATCGAGCAATAAGCGAAGTGGGAGGCCGTCATGCCAAGCCATGAAATCCTTGGAGGATTGGTGCAAATCTACCGGCGCGGGGGCCGCGTCTGGCATTGCTCGACGTCCCTAAAGGGCCGCCAGTATCGTGTGAGCACCAAGGAAACCGGCCTTGAGCAAGCCAAGGCCTTCGCGGAGGATTGGTTACTTGGCTTGCGCGGTAAGCTGGCGGCGGGGATTTTGAAGACCGAAACGACCTTTGCGGAAGCCGCAAAGAAGTTCGAGCAGGAATATGCGGCCATCACCGAGGGGGAGCGTAGCCCCAAATGGGTCGAGGGCCACAGCATCCGCCTTCGGCTCCATCTGGTGCCGTTCTTCGGCAAGATGGGCCTCTCGGAAATCAATGCGGGCACGGTTCAGGATTATCGCGTACACCGCATCGCCACCTCCACGACGGGTAAGGCTCCGGCACGGAGCACCTTGCATGACGAGGTGGGCACGCTGCGACAGGTCTTGAAAACCGCCATCCGCCATAAGTGGCTCCAGCACCTGCCCGACCTGTCGCCGCCCTACAAGACGCAGGGGAAGATTGTTCACCGCCCATGGTTCAGCCCTGCCGAATACAAGCAGCAGGTCATGACGCTTGCCCCCGACGAGTTCATTCGACGTTTCCTGCTCCACGTTCTCCCGCGCGGGTTCCACCGCGTCCAGCATTACGGCCAGCTCGCCAGCAGTTCCCGAAAGACTAGCATCACCCGCGCCGGCGAGCTCCTGAACGCTGCCCTGCCGCCTGTCGACAACACTGCCAACGAGCCAATCGAGATCCGCCCGCCATGCCCATGTTGCGGCGGACGCATGATCGTCATCAAGGTGTTCGAATGCTGGCATCAGCCACGCGGACCGCCAAACATGGCGACAACGAACCGGGAGAGCGCGTTATGACCCGGCATGGCAGATCCATTCATATGGTTTGCTCAAAGCAGAGCCGGCCAACGGGAGGACCTGCGCCAGTTCGAATGGCGACGGCTTTAAGCCGGACAAACGCGCTCCCAAGCACCAAGAAAATCTCGGCGATCACGCTTGCAAACACCAATTTCGGCCCGCCGGGACGAACAAACGCCGCTGCGATCGGCGGTCCGCCGGAAGATCCGATACACAAAACCCCATAGCTCAGAGAACGCCGACCGCGGGTTCCTGCATGAGAGGTTTTCGTACGCCTGACGGCACCCGAAACCCTTAACCTTAACAGTCATAAGGCAAGTCGTTGCCTCTGCCTGGAAGCAGACATCGTTTTGGAAAAGGAGCCCTGTCGCCTTCGCGACAAAGGAAATCATATATACGGCAGTCGCTCGCGAAAATGACAACATCTCGCGAGCCAGCGGCCATCGATTTCACCTACAACAGGCCACCAGCGATTTTGACAAGGTGGGCGACTGATGTTGCCTTCATCTTTCGCATCATGTGGCCTCTGTGTAGCTTCACCGTTGGCTCTGCAAGCTGCAGCTCTGCTGCAATCTGCTTGTTCAGTTTACCGGCGATCACCAATGTCATAATCTGTCGCTCGCGTTCAGTCAGCGTCATATACCTTGTTTGGGTGGCAGCTTTCGCTGCTTTTTCATCTCGGCGAGCGGTGTCATTGGCGATTGCGCGGTTGACTGCGTCTAGCAGATCCTGCTCACGGACCGGCTTACTAAGAACGTCTATGGCCCCCGCCTTCATCGCCCGCACTGCCATGGGCACATCGACATGGGCGCTGATCAAGACGACGGACCGAGGAAGATCGCTCTTTGCCAACGCCTCCTGAAACTCCAGTCCGCTTTGACCGGGAAGGCGGATGTCGAGGACGATGCATCCGGCCTTTTCGGGATCGTCTGCGGCTATGAAATCCTTAACCGAGCCGTGTGCCTCAGCGGCGAGCCCGACGGATTCGAAGAGGCCCTTCAGGGCTTCGCGCACGCTTTGATCGTCATCTATGACGATGACAGTGGGTTGCTTATTCTTCCTGTCATCGATCAACGGCTGCATCCTTGAATTGCGAGAGCGTGAAGGTGAATGAGTTTCCGCGAGGGTGGTTGGTTGTTGCCCAGATGCGCCCCCCGTGCGCTTCAACGATGGAGCGGCAGATAGAAAGGCCCATCCCGATCCCGTCGGTCTTCGTGGTATAGAATGGCTCAAACACCCGCTCGAGCTGTTCGGGCGGTATCCCCTGGCCAGTGTCGGAAACACTGACCTCGACTTCGCCTTTTGGAACTTGCCTGCACCTGACCGTCACGAGGGCTTCTGCACCACGAGGTGTTGCCTCAGCACTGTTCATGATCAGATTGAGAAGAACCTGCTGTAGCTGCGTGCGGTCACCCAGGATATCGACGGGTTCTGGCATAAGGTCCGTGACGA
The DNA here is from genome assembly GCF_001687365.1 of Pararhizobium polonicum. Lineage (GTDB taxonomy): Bacteria > Pseudomonadota > Alphaproteobacteria > Rhizobiales > Rhizobiaceae > Pararhizobium > Pararhizobium polonicum. The sequence goes on along the minus strand of NZ_LGLV01000004.1, from coordinate 835,799 downwards.
CCTGCAAGCCTCGCGATTGCAGCTCTTCCCGCAGAAGAAAAAGCACATCATGTAGCGCCTGTTTGAAGTCGGTCCTTTCCATCCGCACCGGCGATCTCTGGGCCATCGCGCGTATGCTGGCGACGATCTCGCCAGCGCGATGCCCATCATGCACGACACGTTCAGCGGCCAGGCGAGCCTGCTCCAGATCCCTATGTCCATCCTTGAGCCAGCGAAGGCAGGTTCCGGCATTCGTCACGATCGCCATGAGCGGCTGATTGATCTCGTGCGCTATGGAGACCGCCAGTTCGCCGATGGTCGTCAGTCGTGTAACATGCGCAAGGTGACTCTGGCTCTGGCGAAGAGATTCTTCCGCCTGTTTGCGATCCTCGATATCGACAACGACGCCGTACCACCGCACGACATTCCCTTCCGGATCGAGAAGCGGACTCTGTTGCAGGTTGAACCACCTGTATTCGCCGTCGAATCGTCTGATACGTGCGTCCACTGGATTAGGCTGCTTCGTCGCAACGACCTGTTCCCAACTCTCACGCATCCGGTCAACGTCATCGGGATGAAACATGCGATAGAAGCCAAAGCCGACAATCTCCTCGAAAGGCAGTCCGACAAAGTTGGTGAGATGCTGGTTCCAGTATTCGAGCTGCCCGTCGGGCGTGCATGACCAAGCCATGGCGGGGATCGTGTTGATGATGAGCTTGAGCTTGTGTTCGCTCTCCCTCAGCGCCGCCTCACTTTCTCTCAGGGCGATCTCGGCCCGCTGCAGATTTTCGATATCGATATTGACACCGAACCAGCGCACGACGCCATTCGCATCCGTCAGCTTTCGGCCAGAGAAATAGAACCAGCGGTACTGCCCATCGGCACCCCGAATGCGCCCTTTCAACCGGGTATGATCTGAATATTCGAGGTCGCGCTTCCAGATTTCCACCATCTCGGGAATATCGTCGGGATGATAGAGATCCAGAAACCCCCATTCGAGGATCTGGTCGGCAGGCAACCCGGCATAGTCCAGCCAACTCTGGTTGACGAAATCGGCGCTTCCATCCGTGCGCGCTGACCAGACGAGCACCGGAAGCGAGTTGATGATGAGGCTGAGGTTCTCTTCGCTTGCCGCAAGCGCAGACTTTGTCTCCCTGAGTGCATCTTCGGCGCGTTTGCGATCTTCTATATCGAGAACGACCCCGTACCATTTGGCGACGTTCCCCTCAGGATCCAGCCGAGGTCTTTGCCGGAGGGAGCACCAGCGGTATTCGCCGTCCGCACGCCTGAGCCGACCCTCGACTTCCCTTCCCGTCTTGGCAGCCATGATGCTGCGCCATTCGAAGGCCAGACGGGTGGTGTCGGCCGGATGGAACAGCCGATAGATATTCTCCCCGGCGATCTCTGCGAGCGGCAGGCCGACATATTCGAGAAAGTGCTGACTGGCAAAGTCGAGCATGCCGTCAGATGTAGTCGACCATGCCATTGCCGGGATCAAATCAATGATCGCATCGGTTTCCTCGTGCTTGTCCAACGTCGTCCCCCACCAGTGTATGCGGCGCAGCCGCCCTGTTCCAGGTTACGCGGTTTCGCGCCACCGCGTTAGGCGAGATTGATAGACGAAGGTCTATTTTCGTACTGCCTTGGTCTAGTTTTATGTGACCTAGATCGCAATTGAGAGCAGACTTGAACCGACCTATTCATAAGGAAAGCAAGTGGTTGAACCCAAAGGGATCGTCTATCCCAGCCATGGTCAAAGCGCTTTTTCCGACTGCAGCAGCCATTCCTGCACATTGGCCACCGCCGCCAACATCGTCGATCGTTCTGGAGGAACAAGCATGCCTCAACTTTCACGTCGCGCCTTCGGCACCCTGCCCATCGGCCTCATCGGTGGGAGCCTCTTCGGCGGAGGTCTAATAAGTTCCTCCTCTGCCCATGGGGCGACGCAGGAGGCTGCAAGCGCACCTGCTGCGGTGACTCCGCTCGCACAGATCCGCCTCGGACGGTTCACCGTGACGGCTCTGACGGACGGGTACGCCGACATGCCCTATGACTATTTTCCGGGACGCTCGGCGCCCGAGGTCGAAGCGGCGGCAAGCGCACAGTTTACCGCCCGGCCGAGTGGGGTTCGGTTCCTCTTCAACCAATATCTCGTCGAGGATGGCGAGCGCCGCATCCTGATCGATGCTGGTGCGGCCGGCTCGATCGGACAGACCGGACAGTTACCTCAGGCACTCGCTGCGCTCGGTCTGAAGCCTGCTCAGATCGACGCTGTCATCGTGACGCACATGCACCAGGACCATATGGGCGGGCTGGTTCTGGGAGGCAAGAACCAATACCCCGAAGCCGAGCTTTATATCGACCGTCGCGACGTCACTCATTGGACCGATCCGGCCAAACGCAACGGAGCGCCTGACTTTCTGCAGACCAGCTTTAGAATGGCAGAGGAGGTCGTGCGGCTATATCCCAGACTCCAGGCGATCGACGGAGAGCGGGAGATCGCGCCGGGCGTTTCGACTGTCGATCTGACCGGCCATACACCCGGCCATATCGGCGTGCGGATTGAAGACGGCGGCAAGAGCCTGATCATGGTTTCAGACATGATTTTCCCGGTCGTGCATCCGGCCGCGACCGACGTGTTTTTCCTGTTCGAGCAGGACCGTACCGCTGCGAAGGCCATGCGCGATCGCTTCTTTCCGCGTGCCGCATCGGAGGGAGCGCTCATCGCCGCCACGCACATGCCGTTTCCTGGGCTCGGCCGTGTCGTCTCCGATCGCGGGCAGATGCGTTGGGAGGTCGCAGATTGGGCCTTGCAGGACTGACGTCCGCACTTGGCGGCTTTGAAGGTAGAGATTGACAAGCCCAGACTTCGGCTGGCCAAATAGTAGATTCAGGCTCTCGCGGGGGGATGCCCATGCAAGCCTGACTGAGCAAGGAGATTGGGCATGCCATATCATTTCCTTGAGGTTGCCGTGACGCCTAGCGTCAGAGCCGCTCAGGCGGAGATGGGCGTGGACCAGATTTGGCTGGGCCGTGACAGCCGCCCTTCAGACACCCTCACCGAAGACGAGATTGCCTTCATTGCCTCACGTGACAGCTTCTACATGGCATCGGTCTCCGAACGGGTTGGCCATACGTTCAGCATCGTGGAGGGAACGTCAGCTTCCTCAAGGTCATAGATTCGCGAACAATGGCTTTCGCCGACTACCGAGGTAACCGTCAGTACATCAGCGCCGGCAATCTTGCTGCTAACGAGCGGGTCTGCCTGTTTCTGATGGATTATGTGCGGCGGGCCTGGCTCAAAATCTATGCCTATGTGGAACGATTGGCGCTTGATGCTGACCAGGAACTCACGGAACTCGTGTCCGACCCGACGTACAAAGGAAGGGCGGAGCGGATCTTCAAGCTCCGGCTCGAGGCGTTCGATTGGAACTGCCCGCAGCACATCATCCCGCGCTACACCGAGCAACAGGTCGAACAGGCGGTCGCTCCTCTTCGTGAGCGGCTGCAGCGACTGGAAACCGAGAACGCCACCTTGCGCGCACGTCTGGAGAGCGATGACCCATGATCGAAGCTGAAAGATTACCTCTTCCCCCTTTTACACTCGAGAGCGCAACCGAGAAAGTCAGACTTGCCGAAGACGGCTGGAACAGCCGCGACCCTGGCAGGGTCGCTTTGGCTTACAGCGCAGACAGCCAGTGGCGAAACCGTGCTGAATTTGTGACCGGGCGGGAAGCAATTCTTGCGTTTCTTTCGGCAAAATGGCGGCGAGAGCTGGATTACCGGTTGATCAAGGAGCTGTGGGCTTTTGGCGGCAATCGGATCGCCGTCAGATTTGCCTACGAGTGGCATGACGACAGTGGCAACTGGTTCCGATCGTTCGGGAACGAGAACTGGGAGTTCGATGATCGTGGCCTGATGCGAAGGCGCTATGCCTGCATTAACGACCTGCCTATTCCGGCCGACGACCGCAGCTTCCGCTGGCCGCTTGGCCGCAGGCCAGATGATCATCCCAGTCTCAGCGAACTCGGTTTTTAGTCGAACCCAGCCAATCTCTCTTTGTATTTTGCCGCCAACGGCTGCGGCTCAGGAATCTGTCTTGAATCCTCGGTTTTCAGAACGCATTTTCCCGACGCACGAAGACGCCATTGAGGCCGCGGCCTTCGTCAGCCTGCACAGGCTTTCACCCGAACATCTCCGGGCTGAGGAGGATTTCGGATGCCTTGTCATCAACGGCGGATGCGCGATCTCGTTGCCAAGCGCACCAGCGATCGGCCTAAATCGTGTTCTGGGGCTGGGCTCTGTCGAAGATCTGGACAAAGCATATAAATGGATGCGAGCAAGGGCGGGGAACCGCTTCCTGCAATTGAATATGGACGCTGTCTCGGACGAGGTGAGAAACTGGATCCAGACCAAGGGTCTGCCTGAGCACGGTCCCGGATGGGCAAAGCTTACCCGCAGCGCGCCTTTTAGCAACCTCGATGCGCCGGTGAGTGTGCTTGCCCGAAGAGTTCAAGGCGACGAATCCCTGCTCTTCGGATCGATGATGTGCAAGGGATTCAACTTCCCGCCAAGCTTGGCCGCCCTCTGGTCAACCATTGTGGGCAAAGAGGGCTGGTCGTGTTTTTTCGCTCTTGATGATGAAACGCCTATCGGCACCGGGGCCATGTACGTCTCGGGTTCATATGCGTGGCTGGGTGGCGGTACCACAGTCCCCGAGTTTCGGAACCGGGGCGTTCAAAAGGCGCTCATCCAGGCTCGCACCGACTGCGGTATCGCACAAGGCGTTTTGACGTTCGCCGTCGAAACAGAAGTACCTTCAACTGACAAACCCAATATCTCCTATGACAACCTCAGGAAAATGGGCTTCCAGCACGCGTACGACCGGAAGAATTTCAAGCTGTAGCACATCTGGCGATCTTCCTTCCGGCCAGCAGGTGCGTTTCTGGATCGTCACATAGAAGCCTGTTCCTGTACGGTTCCGGGGCAACTGCATTGCGTCCAGATCATCGCAGATGCTCATTGCCGGGAGGTCTTCCCCGACGACACAGTGAACCGCCATCTCTCTTATGTTGCGCCTCAAGCCTCTATCCAGCACTCCCCTGGCCTCCCGCTTCGGGCCGGAGAGCGGAATTCATTACCGCTTCGCGCCTTCATTGCCGTCCGTCACACCACCTTTTGAACTTCCTGAAAGCTTGTCCGTCTGCTTCGCTAGTGTGGCCACGTCCGGAACGAGCCAAAAGCGAAGCTCTCATCGTTGGCCAAAGAAACCCTTTCTACCCTAGCGAGATTTGCTGATAGCCTGTTGAAGTGCTAACCAGACGGCGCGGAGGCGAGCCAAGCGATGGTACTTCTACCCGGTTTCATGATTGATGCCGCCCTTTGGGACGACATTGCGCCCACGCTGCGCGGACTTGGATCGTCCGTTCCTTGAGGGGCACGAGCCGATACCACCATGCAACACAGGTTGCAGACAGCCGAATCGGAATCGCGAGATCAGGTCGGACGAGGCAGCGGAAATTCTGGAGTCCGGCACTGCCGGCGATAGCGTCCAAAATCGCCGTGGTCGAACTGGCCAAATCTCCGCAGCCATCCACCAAAGCTCTCGAGCGACAATCTATCGCGTACCAACAATGACAGATGCGGTCGAACGAAGCCGCACCTGTCCGTCCTGAAGGGACCGTCGCGCCAAAACCAGGACCTCTTCGCGGATTCTCGCTTTCGTCGCCATGTCGGCTTTCGCAAGTCCCGCCACAACGGGGGCTGCAATGTCTGTCATAAAATCCCAGTATCTCTCCGGTGACTTGTGGGTCATGATGGATGAAACTTCCTGCTCGCTTATGTCTTTCAGACCTGCTTCTTCGAAGGCGCTGCGCATCAATCCAGACGGGGCGCGGCGAAAGAGCCCAGGCGATCCGGGAGGTGGCGCAGGCATCTCCACATGACGAGTGATCGTCGTTGCCCAAGGGTTTTTGTCCGGCCCACTCCAGACCGCCGCGCAGATGCATGCACCTGGCTTCGCCACCCGCGCGAATTCTTGAGAGGCGACTGCGATATCGGGAAAGAACATGAAACCGAAGCGGCACAGAATGCTGTCGAAACGTGCATCGGGAAATGGCAGCGCGCCCGCATCGCACACTTTGGTTTCGAAATTTGACAGGCCACGGCGAGCCGCATTCTCAGCGGCTACCGCCAGCATGCGCTTGGAGAGATCGGTTACCGTCACTCTTCCATGCGGCACCATCGCTGCCGCAGTGAGACCAGGTTCGCCAGTGCCGGCGGCAACGTCAAGGACATGCGAGTGCTCGCGCAAGTTCGCGAGCTGCAGCATTGCATCACCAACGGGGCAAGCCAGCCCAGAACCAGCTCGTCCCATTTCTTCCAGCCGGCGGAAAAACGATCCCATGTGTCGCGTTGCTGTTTGCGGATATCATCGAGGTGTCCAGGCATGCCCGTCGCTCCTTCCATGGTAGAACGGTTGAACTAGGTTCCAATCAAACATCCACGGCAACGGGGTGCATCTATGTCGGCACAACAGCGGGCAATGGCCGCTCGTGTTTGAGAGTTGTACAGAGGCCACGTGTCGTCTCGAAGCGGACCACCCCGGCCCGCCCTGACCGTTGCGCCGTCCTGGATGCGATGCAATCTCCGCCGACGCGCCTACCATGTGGAGTGTTCCCGTCCCGTGGATGACTGCTTGTTTTGCTGGTTGCGCGCGCTTTTCGGATGCGCGGTCCATTCTAGCCCTTACGATGCTGCCGACGATAATGCCGAATGTTCCCAATATAATTGCGGTGAGCAGCTCAACCAATCTTTGGGGGCCGAGCCAGCCTGACGATACCATCAATGCGAAAAGGTAGCCGATCGGAAACGAGAACAATCCGAAAATGACGGCCAATCTGAGCTCATGTTGATGCTCCACCTTGACCTTGCCGAAAATTGCCACTGCTTGATATCCCCTTGGGAAACGTCATTTTTTCAGATCTCGTAGCTTGATCATGTTTCGGTCGTGGTTCTCAGTCGCAAGGACTGCCAACTCTTTGGTCTCGGCGTAGCCTTGGCTAATCTCATACTGGCTCGTGTTCGAACCGATTGCGTTCGACCACGACCATGTGCCGACAAACTTCGAACGCCCGTCGCGGTGACGACCTCGTTGCGCGTTTCAGGATTGGCGGCGACTAATGCCTTCAAGACTGGAAATGATACACGCGACTTCTCGAGGAGTTTTTCGTTACCTTGGAGAGATCAGTTGAATGCTGCGTATGTCGTCAGCTCGCTGGACGGAAAATTGCATTTAACACGCAAGAATTCGCGAGCATCGCGCTCGGGAACGACTTCCATCAGCTTTGCAACTTCCCCAGCTAACGATATGATCCTACTGGTCATCTGCGATTGCAGTTCGAGCATCCGTTTCTTTGCAGCAGCCAGTGCTTCCGATTTGGTACGCATGCCACCCTCAATGTTTCATTGCGGGACCGGCATATCCGGAAAGATGTTGCGGCGCCGGTAACTGGTTCGCTCAAAATTCAAGCAGTTCCAGATTCGTTCTCACAGGCAATAGTGCGAAGCTGGCCTTCAACGTGCGTCGCGTACAATTGCTTTACTTGCCGAGCAGCCATCCTAGCAGGCCCTTGCGAGCGGGACGATGTTAAGCAATCGGAGTGCCTGAAACGGTCACCTGACTTGTCGGTGTTGGAGGTGCCTGCACTGGCGCACGTTGAGAGGCTAACGTAGGGGCTTTGACTGCCGACTGTGGCTTGAATGGCTTCACTTCAACACGCTCTCGTTCGTTGCACTCATTCGAGGGTCAGTCTGGAATCACCACATCAGCGTGCCCGCTAGCATCTAGCGACCGGCGTACGAAACCATCCGCCTTTTTCCTGTCAATGAAACTTGAAACGAAGTCAGAGGCTAGTCGGCGTTCAGAACTCAAGCCAACGGCTTGCTGTATTGCCATGAAGGGTTCTGGAATTATTTCAAAATCTGACATCTCGTTTGCCACCTTCTGCATTGCTTGTCGAACCCCGGCGAGTCCGTCCAATTCTCCCGCCGCCAAAGCCGACGTCGCCTCGGGAAAACTGTCGAAGCGAACAAGGTCTCCCGCGCCGCCGTTTCGCGATAGGAAGAGTTCATAAGCGCTTCCTTTGACGGCACCAATTCTCAACCGCATCAGATCAACGTCCGCTGCCATCTTCGCCTGCCGGGCTCGAGCGACGACAAACGCCCCTTCGATCTGGACATACGGTGAGCTGTAAGTGATGCGTTCTGCCCGTTTTGGATCGATTGCCAAAAAGCAGATGTCCCACGCACCTGTTCCTGCGCTCGCGGACACGTCGCCAGCCTTGTCGTAGTGCCTAAATCTGATCGGAAGCGATAGTGTCTGCGCCAACTCCCTTGCGAGATCTACGGACACGCCCGTTGGGTTCTCATCAGTTTCACCGCGTCGTACGAGGACCACGTTACCGTGGTTGAGAGCACACACCAGCGTTCCGGAGGGTGCAATTTCCTCTCTTATCGCGTTGACGTCGAAGTCCGACATCGTCTCACCTCCAATTTGTCGACCGTTGACTAGATCGACTTCATCCATTCGTCTTCAACAGGAAACTGTGTCACCATCAGCTCAACGCCGTCTTCGCCGGCCGTGAGCGTCGGAGCCTTCTCATCGAAGTGTACGAAAAGAAGCGAGAAGGGGTCGTATGTCTGTCCCTCGTAGGCCAAGCTTCCATTGAGGACAATGAGATACTGTCCGCCCCCCGTGCTTGGATCGGGCGTTTGAACCGTCATGTTTGGCCCCAACCGAAATACCGCGCAGTTCATCCCGTCGTCACCCGGTCGTTCCTCAATGACGGTGTCCACCGTTATCTCAGTCCGATTCCGCAGAACGGGCTCGGTCGACAAGGCTACTGCCTCTGACGTCCTGTGACGCCGTTTGGTCGGCTTGAGCTTCTCGCGAACGTTTGGAGTCGTGAGGTAAACGAGCCCGGCGTCAGTCTTGCTCCGTAGCGTCAGATAGGACAGACCCAGTTCGCTCGCAATGAGTGGGCCGTATCCCGTGTGGTGATCGGCATAGTGGACCGTCACGATCCGTACTTCATCTCGACCGATCGTGCCGCTGCCGGCAATGAATACCTGAAACTGATCGACGATATGAAAATGGGAATCGAGCTTTTGATTGGCGTTCAAGTCAAGACGAAATGCTTGGGGGTCCGGCGCCGCGATGTCGGAATTCTTCCCGAACATGTTAATTTTCCAAGACTGACCGCGGCGAAATCTTGCCGGTTCCTTCTCCGCATAAGATGCAGCTTGCATCGGAATGGTCCTCCTAAAGCCGTTGTTTCGGCGCTATTCAATGGTGGTGGGGCGGTGGGAACTCGACGTCAAGAACCGTGGCAATCTCTTCACGTTTCATGCCGATCATGTCATGCAGCTTCCCGAACTGCTGAGGTGCGTTGATTGTCTGAACCGCGACGAGGCAATCGCTGTTGAAGCCCAGCACCGAAAATGCCCCACTTGCCGGCGCGTTCAAAACTGCCTCCATGTCGGCCCCGTTTACATCGCCCGACATCTGTATCTGGATGGCAGCCTGGTGCGACCAGTAGCGAGGTAGGCGTCGAGGAGGCATCTCCAGGCCAACGATCTTCGATGCCACGATCTTCGCTTGGTCCTGTCCGGGATTCACGGCCTCGTTTCGAATGTAGCGGTCGAGATCCGGGTCGTACCAGGCGGAGCAATCACCAATGGCAAATATCGCAGGATTTGAAGTGAGGCCGCACTCCGATACGAGGATGCCGTTCTCAACATTTAGGCCAGCCTCGCGCGCAAGTGTTTCGTGCGGCGTGGCACCGATCGCTACAACGACGATATCCGCCACGATTTCTCCTCCATCGCCAAGAGTTACGATGTCGATGTTCCGGGAATCGTCGTGCATTACCGAGGTCACCATGGCCCCAAAGCGCACCTCAAGACCTTTGTTCAGATGACGGTCCAGCACATAGCCCGCGATCGACTTGCTTACCGTGCGCTCCATGAGCCTCTGGCCAGCCTCGATCACGGTGACCTGAAGACCCTGAGCCAAAGCCACTGCCGCGATTTCCATGCCGATCAAACCGCCGCCTATGATCGCTACGGATTTGGCCTTGGCCAGAGGAGCTTTCATAGTGGTGAGGTCGTCTTGCGTACGCAGGTAGTGAGCAACGCCGTCGGGATCGATCTGCGGTGGCAGGCGTCTAGGTTCCGCTCCGCAGGCCAGTATCAGTCGTTCGTATGGGAACCGTACCCCGTCCGCTGAAAGTGCATAGTTTTCCGCCGTGTTCACACTGACGATTTTCGATCCTTGGCGAAGATCGATCCTATTGTTGGTATAGAAGCTTTCAGGCCGCAGAAGCGTTGGAGAATAACCGTCTTTGGATAGCGCGTCCTTCGACAGCGGAGGGCGATGGTAGGGAAGGACTGTCTCTTCCGTCACCAACGTGATGTCGCCCTCGTATTTCGCGCTTCGCAAAGCGGCCGCGGCGGCGACTCCGGAGTGGGACGCTCCAATGATTAAGATACCGGGCATGACGGCTCTACCAATCCATTCATTGTCATCCGACGACAACCATGTCGAACTCGCTTTTGCGAGCGCCACACTCCGGGCAAACCCAGTCGTCGGGCACGTCCTCCCAGCGGGTTCCAGGTTCTACTCCGCCATCGGGGTCGCCCAACGCCTCGTCGTAGACGTAGGCACAGAGAACGCACTGCCATATTTTGAAGTCGCCTCGATCGGCGACTTGAGCGGCCGCAACCATTTAAGCCTCCTCCCATATCCTGTCATTTCTCAGGCTACTTGATGGTTCGCGCTATCGCCAGATGTTCTGCGATGCTATCAGTCATAGCAAATCGGCATATCTCAGGAGGAGTGGACTTGGACATCCGGCAATTATCCTACTTCGTCAGAGTCGCGGAACTCGGAAGTTTTAGCCGCGCTTCGGCGTTTCTCCATATCGCCCAACCGGCTCTCAGCCGACAGGTTCGCAACCTTGAGACTGAACTCAAGGAGCCGCTGCTTCTTCGTAATGGGCGCGGAGTGGAACTGACCGAGGCCGGGGAGCGACTTCTGGACAATGCACGCGGTATCCTTCGGCAAATAGAACGCACCTACGAAGACATCGAAAATGCTCGGACAGGCAAGGCGGGCAAGGTGGGTATAGGCTTGCCGGCCACGATATCTACCGCGATCGCGACGGCACTGATCCGCAAGCTTCGTGAGGAGCTCTCCGATGCGCAGGTCATGCTGGTTCACGGTCGTTCCAACCAACTTCAAGAGTGGATCCTGTCCGGTCGCCTCGATATGGCAATCATGTACGACGCGCCATCGTCTCCGATGTTGGAGATCGATGACCTGGTCAAAGAAAATCTCCACCTGATCGGTCGAACAGGCGCTTTCACGGATGACGAACCCATTCACCTCGAAACATTGGCCGACGTGCCGATGGTTATCGCCTGCCGGCCAAATAGCACACGCGTCCTCCTCGATTCGGAGCTGGCGCGCTTTGGTCAGAAGCTGAACATCGTCTTCGAACTTGACCCTCTTGATACGATGTTCGACCTCGTCAGGGATGGGTACGGTTACACGGTCGCCTCCATCCGAACACTCGAGTCCAAAGGATCCGATGCCAGCCAGGGCCTCGAACTCCGGAAAATCGTTGGACCGGAACTCATTCTTTCCGTTCAACTCGTTCGACCGGCACGAAGATTTCCAAACCGCCTGCACGAGGCGGCATTTCGAATCCTTCGCGATCTCAGCATCGAACTCTTGAAGCCGCAGACAAAATAAATCACGGAGTCAGCTCTCGTCGGGCCGGAACTCCATTCGCGATACCTTCGGCAGGAGAGCAAGCGTGACGATCAACATCGCTGCTGCGCTGCAGATAATCGGCACGCGCAGCCCAAGCACGTCCGAACTCAACCCAAGAACCACCGCGCCGAGCGAAGGACTTGCACGGAAGACGAGACCATGGACGCTGAGCGCTCTCCCTCTAATCGACGGAGGCGCTCCGAGCTGGACGTACGTTTGTGTTGCAATCATGCTCACCGACGTCAGGTAGCCCATCAGCATCGCAAAGATCGCAAGCGTCAAGATTGTGTCAGCCAGAATGAAGCAGCCGGCAGCGCATGCTGACATAGCCCAGGCGACGGTGATCTGGAACGGTAGCCGCACTGTCGATACGTACGCATTCATCGTGAGCCCCGCGATAACCGACCCGAACGCCATGGATGACGTCAGCACAGCAAGGCCGGTGGCCGGCACACTCGAAAGGTTTGCGGCGAACGCTGGCAGCATCTCGGCTATTGCGCGGATCAACACGCCTCCGGCGAGGAGGAGCGCCAACATCAGCCGCATGCCGGGATTGGAAATAACGTAGCCGAATCCTTCCATGATCTCCGCCGTGACGCTCTTGCTTGCTCGTGTCTTGGATGTGCGCTGTTGCGGAGCGATGCGTTGGAGAACGACGACGAAGAGGCAAGTCACGACCGTGTTAAAAAGGAAGACCAGCGAGACGTCGACCATCACGATCATCAGCCCGGCAAGGGCGGGTCCAACGAGCCGCGCCAGATTAACGTTCATCGAGTTGATGGCGACCGCCATTGGCACGTCGTCGCGTGGTACCAGTTCCTGGACAATGGTCATCCGTGCTGGCTGTCCAAGGGCGATAACGCAGCCTTGTATCGCGATGATCGAAATCAGAAGGCCAAGATTGAGAAGGTCCAAGTAGATCAACGCCGTCATCAATGCCGCGATCGCCGCGAGACCGAACTGGCAGAGGCGGTTGATCTTCAGCGCATCCCATCGGTCCACAGCTAGGCCGCCAATTGGCCCAATCAGGACAGTTGGTAGGAGGTCGGCCGCGGCAAGAATACCCAGCCACAACGGTGAGTGCGTCATGTCCCACACCAGGAGGCTGCATGCTATTCGCTGCATCCAAGTGCCAAGGAGCGAAAGGCAGTTCCCTGCCGTATAGGCAGCGAACTGGCCTCCGGCCAACAGTCTTACCAGCCGTGATTTCAGTGGTGATCGGAACAGCGACACATCAGGTCCCGACGGCCATATCCATGTTTACGATGCGGTGAGGCCGTCCGTTGAGAAATGCTTCGATGAGGCCGACAGCATCCCCGTAGTAGGTGCCCAGCATGTCGCGGGTAAAGTACCCGATATGCGGCGTTATAACGACGTTGGACAGGCTCCGAAAAGGATGGTCGGTTGGAAGAGGCTCGTGCTCAAAGACGTCGAGCCCTGCACCCGCTATAGCGTGCGAGCGAAGAGCATCGATTAAAGCTATTTCGTCGACGATGGCGCCGCGCGCAGTATTGATCAGGTAGGCGCTTTTCTTCATGGTTCGCAATTCCGTAGAACCCACGATTCCACGTGTGCGTTCGCTGAGGGCAAGGTGGACCGTTACGACGTCGCTCGTTGCAAAAAGCTCCTCTTTTGAGACAAGCTTAGCCCCGGCGCTTTCCGCTTGGTCGGGCGTCATGTTCTGGCTCCATGCCTGAACCTTCATCCCAAAGACGTGACCGATTTCTGCGACACGCTTGCCCAGTCCGCCGAGACCAAGGATGCCAAGAACCTTGCCCCCCACGGTGGTGCCGGCACGCGTTTGCCAGCCGCCATTGCGCATCACATGGTCTTCCGCTGCGATGTTTCTCGAAACGGACAGGATCAGACCCCAGACAAGCTCAGCCACACCACCGGCGCCCTTGCCGGTAACGGGTGTGTTCGAGACCAGGATGCCACGGGCGGCGGCCGCAGCGACATCGACAGTATCATATCGCTTCCCTGTCACGACGATGTATTTCAGCCGGGGCAGGCGCGAGATCAGATCCGACGATATCGGCATCCTTTCTCTGAGAGTGCAGACGATGTCGAACTCGGCAAGTTCCCGTACCGCCTCGTCGAGTAAAGACAGTGGTCTCTTGAAGACCACGATGTTTGCGCGGGACTTCACATTTTCCCAGTTGGCGACCTCCTGGGAGATGCCCAGGTAATCGTCAAGAATGGCAACGTTCATTTTCATACTTGATCCCGCGCATAGAATTTCAGATCGACTGTCCTGGGCCGGCTTCACTTACTGCCGCTGCCATTCCTCCGACCAAATCTGGAGCGGGTCCAGGGTTCCTTGGCGGAAATTGGTCAGATCTGTCACGGTCACGTAGGCTCGTGGATAGAAGTAGAGGGGTAGCATCGGCAAATCTTCTGCGAAGATCCTCTGAACGTCAGCCCATTTCTGCTTCGCCGTTTCCGGATCAAGCGCTGTCTCCAGCTCGGATATGGCCTTGTCCATCTCCGGATTGGAGTAAGCGGAGAAATTGTTGCCGACACCATTGTTTTTGGCACTTGGAATGGAATCCGACCCCAAGGCAATCTTAGGGGAGACCGAGGGGGAGAAGTCGATGGAGGACATCATGAGCGCTTTGAATTTCCGCTTGCGCGCCATCACGCCGTTGAACTCCTGCAACGGCACGAAGTTGTTGGTAATCTCCACGCAGACGTCCTTTAACTGGCTCTGAATGACCTGGGCGATCTGTTCTCGCGTCTGGTTGCCAGCAGTAGAAACAAGCTCCAGCGACAACCGTTCGCCCTTGTCGTTGATGCAGATTCCGTCGTCGCCAGGTGTCCATCCGGCGCTGGACAAGAGCTCCTTCGCCTTTTCGGCGTCGTAACTGTAGAGTGTCATGTCCTTGGAGTAGTAGACGTTCTCCGTGCTGAGAATCCCGTTGGCGACCGGCTGCAGGCCTCCGAACAGTTCGTCGCTGATGGCCTGGCGGTCGATCGCGTATAGAAGCGCCTGACGCACCGACTTGTTCTTCAAGATCGGGTTGTCGAAGTTGACAGCTATGCGCTCGACGTTCGTACCGTAGGCAAGGTGATAGGTGAACTTGTCAGGTTGCTGGTTTTTGAGGTCGAGCATCTGCGAAAAACTGATCCCGCCAGGACTGACAGGCACGGCATCAACCGAACCGGCGAGCAGGTTCTGGAGAAGAGAAGACGAATTGTCGCGGTAGCTCAGGATAATCCGCTGCAAATGAGGCTTCTCGCCAGGCCACTTCGGATTGGGAGTGAAGACGATCCGTGTTCCGATCTGATAGTCGCTGAGGAGATAGGAGCCGTTCCACAGACCTGGATTAGTCGGTTGCGTGTTGTAGAGCGACTGTTTGACATATGCGTCGAGCGTCGGGTTGGCGGCGTAGACTGGTCCTTCCAGATGCTCGGGAATGACCTGGTCCCATGAGTTGTAGCTCGAAATGATCTGTGGAATCGTCAGCTCGACGGTGCGTTCGTCGATAACCTTCAGCTCGGAAGCGCGTGTCCATGGATTGTAGTTCGAGAAGCCGATGTTGGGATCATTCGCCATCCTCCAGGTAAACTCGATGTCCTTCGAGGTCACTGGCACCCCGTCACCCCAGGCAAGCCCAGCCCTGAGCTGCAAGACGACCTTCATTCCCTTCTTGCCGTCCGGGAGGTCGACAATCTTGGCGAGTCCATTCTCGATCGTCGGAAGCGTTTCGCATAGAATGCAGTGATTGACGACATTTTCGTCGAACGCTGTCATCGGACGGAGCGAGTAGTTGACGACCAGCCGCTTCGTGTTGTTGACCTGCACAAGCGGATGAAAGTTCGTTAGGAACTGCAACTGGCCCACCACCAACTGGTCCTTCGACTGAGCAGCGGCACTGCCCCCCGACAAGGAAGCCACGGCGGCGCACGCAAGCGCCATGCTGACGAACGATCTAATTCTCTTTCCTACAGACGTCATTTTATCCTCCATCAGACTTCTGGTTATTTTCGAAACTCTTAGTGTGATCCGGAGCGCGTTTCTGACCGCGGATCGAATGCCGAGCGAACGCCGTCGCCCACAAAATTTACAGCCATCACGGTGGTGAAGATTAGGAGGCCCGGATAGACGGCAAGCATTGGTGCGGAGATGATGAGCTGCTGGGCGTTGGTCAGCATGTTGCCCCATGTTGGCGTTGGCGGAATAATACCGAATCCAAGGAAGCTCAGGGTTGATTCAAACAGGATGATCCGACCGACCGACAATGTCATTGCGACGATCAGCGGCGTCGCGATATTCGGCAGAATGTGGACAAATACGTTGTAGCTGCCCCTTGCCCCGCTGACCGTTGACGCCCGGACGTAGTCCACGTCTCTTAGTCCGATCGTCCCCGCCCGTGCGATTCTGGCGATCGTTGTCCAATCGACGAGCGCGATAATTATGACAATACGCAAGAAGACTGCCATTGGCGACGTCGCTGCGGTCTGACTGAGACCGAGCTTGGTGAGATCGACAGCGCCGAGCACGATCAGTACGGGGATCAGCGGGAGTGCGATGATGCAGTCCGTCATGCGCATGAGAATGTTGTCGAACTTTCCTCCGATGTAGCCGGCGGTGACGCCGACCGAGATGCCGATAATTGCGGTGATGAACGTGGCGAGCAAGCCGACGGCGATCGAGACTTGCCCACCGCCAAGAAGACGAAGGAGCACGTCGCGTCCAAGGTCGTCTGTTCCGAGCCAGTGCTGCGCGGTCGGCGGCTTGAAGCGGCGAAGCAGATTGGTTGCGTTGGGGTCGATCCCCGTTAGATGGGCGATCGGTCCCGCCATGGCGCAAGCAAGCGTCAGGATGATCAGGAAAACCAGTGAGATCATCGCGAGCTTGTTGTGGCGGAATCGCTCCCAGCGCTTGCTCCAGACAGAGTTATTAGTCGCGCGCTCGGGTGCTGTGTCGGCTGTGATGATGGTCATTTAAGTGTGATCCTCGGGTCGAGCCATGCATAGGCCAGGTCTGCGAGAAGGCTCGAAAACAACGTGACGATGGTCGCGAGAAGCAGTCCGACCAGCGCGAGGTTGAAGTCGATGTTGCTGATTGAATCGTAGATGACCTTTCCCATGCCCAGCATGCCGAAGATCGTCTCCACAACGAGTGCGCCGGAGAAAAGAGAACCAAATCCCAGCGCGAGAACCGTCACCATCGGGATAAGCGCATTGCGCAGCGCATGGCGCATGACGACAGTCGTTTCCGAGAGACCCTTTGCCCGAGCAGTTCGAACGAAGTCGGAATTCAACGTCTCGATCATCGAGGCCCGGACGTAGCGCACCAAAGGTCCAACGTGGAAGAACGTCAAAACGACGATGGGAAGGATCATGTGGACGATTTGGTCGCCGATCGGTGCGTCAGCCAACAGTGGCGTACCGCTTGCGGGAAGCCAGCCCAGCTTCACAGAGAAAACGATGATCAGGATGAGTGAAGTCCAAAAGCCAGGCAACGATATGCTTGCAAAGGCAAGAAGGCTGATGAGGTTGTCAACCCAACCGCCGGGTTTGCGGGCTGCGAGGGCGCCGAGGACCATCGCAATTGGTATACTGATCAGTTCGGTCGCGATGAGGAGCTTGGCTGTCTGGATGACGGCGGGGCCGAGGATTTCCAGGACGGGTTTGAAGTAAACGCTGGAGTAACCGAGGTCGCCGTGCAGCGCCGCATACAGCCAATGCCCGTAGCGGGCGAAAAGCGACTGATCGACGCCATAAAGCGCTCGCATTTGCGCCATCGTCTCGGGGGTGAGCGATGGGTTGCCCTCAAGCATGTTCTCAACAGGATCACCGGGCATCAGGCCGATCAGCATAAACAGCAGAAGCGACATCACAAAGGTGACGAGGACTGCCTGGAGGAGACGTGAAGTCGTGTATCTCAACATGGCTCAATCCTTGAAATGACAGGCGGAAAGCTGGGTCGGTCGACCGGGTGCTGGCAGTAGGGCAGGTCGTTCCGCCTTGCAGAGGTCCTGAGCCTTCGGACAGCGCGTATGGAAAACACAGCCCGATGGAGGCGCAAGCGGCGAGGGGATCTCGCCTCGAAGTAGCTCCTCTTTCTTCCGTCGCCCGCGGCCAATGCGAGGCACGGCTGCCAATAGCGCCTGCGTGTAGGGATGGCTCGGAGTCTGGAAGACGTCCTCTGAAGCCGCGACCTCCATGAGACGACCCAGATAGAGAACGGCAACGCGGTCAGCGAGATGCCGCACAACGCCGAGATCGTGGCTGATGAACAGGTAGCTGATCCCGTGCTGCTTCTTTATGTCGTCGAGCAGATTGAGAACTTGGCTTTGGATCGAAACGTCGAGTGCCGAAAGCGGTTCGTCGGCAACGATCATCTCGGGTTCCGCGATCAATGCCCGCGCGATCGCGATCCTCTGGCGCTGGCCCCCAGAAAATTGGTGAGGATAGCGACGTGCGGCTTCAGGCGGCAACCCAACCTGCCCCAGCACCTCCACCGCACGCGCTTGGCGTTTTTCGCTTGGAACGCCTTTGAGCCGCAAAGGCTCCGCGACAATCTCGCCGACGACCATGCGCGGATCCAGCGCGGAGAAGGGATCCTGAAAGATGACTTGTACGGGCGTATGGTCACTCTCGCCACCTCGCCCGCTTTTGAATGTCACTGTTCCGGAAGTTTGCTTTCGCAGGCCGGCAACGACATATCCGAGCGTCGATTTGCCACTGCCGCTTTCGCCGACCAGAGCCAGTGTCTCACCCGTAGATACCGTCAACGAGACGTCGTTGACCGCTTGTAGCAAAGTCGCCGGCTTCATAAAACCGCCGCCAATCGGAATATCGACGTTGATGCGATCGAGGGTCAGGAGTTCCGTCATGGATTTACCTTGTGGCAGGCGACCTGATGGCCGGGAGAAACTTCGAGAAGCTCCGGTTCGACGGCCCGACAGACGTCGTCTGCAAACGGACAGCGTCGGGCGAACCGGCAGCCGGCCGCGATGTCGGTCGTGACACGGCCCGGGATGACGTACAGGCGCTCGACGCGCTTGTCTGGATCCGGCAGCGTTTGAATAAGGCCTTGGGTATATGGATGAAGGGGATTGTCGAACAATTCGTCAGCGGGGGCATACTCGACGGCCTTGCCCGCATACATGACCATGATCGCGTGAGCGACTTCGGAAACGACCGCCAGATTGTGGCTGATGAACTGGATCGACATCTGGGCGTCCTCCTGAAGCGTCAGCATCAGATCAAGGATTTGCGCCTGAATTGTCACGTCGAGGGCGGTCGTGGGCTCGTCGGCGATCAGCAGTTTTGGACGACAGGCGAGGGCCATGGCGATCATAGCGCGTTGGCGCATGCCCCCGGACAATTGATGAGGATAGTCTTCAGCGCGTCTGGCCGGCGATGGAATCCCCACCTGAGCCAGCAGATCGATCGCGCGGCCATGCGCCGCTGCCTTGCCGATCTTCTCATGCTTCACCAGGACTTCGGCGATTTGTCGTCCAACCGACATGACAGGATTCATTGCGGTCATCGGTTCCTGAAAAATCATAGCGATCTCTCGACCTCTGACCGTCTGCCATTGACGCTGATCGAATTTGGCAAGGTCGCGATTTCCGAAGTCGATGGTCCCCTCTACCTTTCCGCCACCGGCGACAAGCCCGAGGAGAGCAAGCGAGGTCATCGTCTTGCCACAACCGCTTTCGCCCACGATTCCGAGCGTCTCCCCGCGCGGGATCTGATAGCTCAACCGCCGCACGATGTTCACTGGCCCTTGTGGTCCAGGGAAGGAGACCTTCAGGTCTTTCACGGCGAGCAGAGACTTGGAATTCCCGGCGATCGACGCAGCTTCGCCACCAGCGACAGTGCCGTTGACATATAGCATTCGTCTCCTCCCTTTCGAATGTCTGGCCTGATGTGACAGGAACACAGTCTTGTGCAGTCGGTGCCTGACGCGGTCCTCTCCGCGGCAGGCGGGGGCAGGCTATAGCTCTATAACGCCTACACCGTTTTTGATTTCGATCCGGGTTCCGAATGGCTCGGACAAGCGACGATAGCGATCAATGATGCGAACCGCATCCTCGCCCTTCGCCATCATAGGCCGACCCTCGGTGTTATGGTGTTCGCCCTTCCCAGTACGCCGCGTCTGCTTCACATCGGGCGAGGTGTCGCGGCCCATCTCCACGGGATGCAGAAGAACGCGCCGCACCTTGTCGCCGTCCATTTCAAGTTTGATGACAGCCGAACTCCACCAGGTGTCGGTTGGAGTGTCGAGACCCGGATGAAGCGGATGGGCGGCTGGTGTCAACATTGAGAGACGGTCGACGTCATGACCCCATGCATCATAGCTGTCAAACGGCACGCGTTGAATGAACTCCGACTGGGCGAAGAAGTTTCCGATGCCGTAAAAGATCGGCTTTCCGTTGTAGATTTCGACGCCGAGCGTCCTGTGCCAGCCATGGCCTACATAGATGTCGGCGCCGCCATCGATCATTGCATGTGCGAATTCCTTGACGAAGCCAGGAGGCGTGTCGCCGCGAGGGCCGTCGGAGACGCTGAAATGGTGCGCGACGATGACGAGATCGGCCATGGCGTGCGCTTCGTGTACCGAGCGAAGGTTGCGATCGAGGTCGCGCTTGTGGCAGCGGCTGATGATCTCGCACTTGTCGCCGACGAAAAAGGACTCCGGGTCACCCCATTGCTGCGCGCCGGGGATCTGAATGCCGAACGATCCCTCACGACCATGCTTCGGCTTTTTCATGAAGTTGAACTTCTCGCCGAATTCCTTGAGGTTCGTAGCCGTTTGCTCATCGACCATGAATTCGAAGGTAAGACGCTGTGGATTCACTCCCGGACGCCCTTTCAGGGCTCCTTTCGGCATGCCCGCCCACATGAAGTGCTGGTTGCCGGAGCTCACGGAGACGAGGGCGACCCGTCCATTCTTCTTGTCGACATAGCCTGGTTCGCCAGCCAATTCGAGATCAGCGCCTGTGCCGGCCGTTACGATGCCGACGGCCTTCATGTGCTTCTTCGTCGCGAACAAACCTTCTGCGCCGAAGTCGAAGCTGTGGTTGTGCGCGGTCGACATGATGTCGAACCCTGCCCACTTCAAATCCTTGGCGATTTCCGGATCCGCCATCATGAAGCTGCCGATACCCTGGCCGCGGGCGGGCCATTTCAGTTCGTCGTAATCGGCGAAATTCATTTCCAAGTGACCGTACGTCACGTCAGCGTCCCTGAGGACATCCCAAACCTCGTTGAATTGAGGTTCATCATGCATCGCAAATGGGCGACACACCATGCATTCACCCGCCAGCGCCACTTTCCAGTTTCGTGTCGACACCATAAAACCTCCTGAGCCGGCGCAAACGAGCGAACATGTTCGCCCCTGCCGGACTGCCGATCTGTCATAATTGTGAGCGTAACTCCCACGCGACTACTCACTCCCGCCGCATCGAGACCATAACACCCCTGCCAGCTATCACCAGATTTATGAGTTGCCTTTCAGAAATGCCATTTCGGCATATCTCTTTCTCGACACAGGTTCACGAGCGTTTGAACTGCGGCGTCGAGTTGCGACGGCGTTCCGGTCACAACATGCCGTTCCTATCGCACGGTTGTCTGGATCGACCGTGTCCATAACAAAACGGCAAGGCTGATATTCCGCCGAGATAACTAGCAACCAGCCACCATTCATCTACCTTGGCGGAGCGGTCCAGCAGCGGAGGAACATGGCTGGTCCAGTGCGACGCTCCTTCAATCTACAGTGACATCCGTCTCGCGATCGAGCCGCGATGGCGCGTTCTGTTGTCCACAAGGTCCTGCGGCGTCGCAAATATGTGGCTGCTATCACGCGGAGGATGTGATGAAACTAGGGCGTCGTACTTTCATGGCTGCGGTTGGAATTGCCGTGGCTTCCGGACTGAACCCGACGAGACGTGCAATGGCGGAGGCGAACGAGCTGCTGCACACGGTTGCTGCAGAAGTACCGTGGTTTTGCAACCAGATCGCACTGACGACCAGCGGTGACATGTTTTTCGGGCTGCCGCGGTATCCCGATTACGATCAGACGCCTTCCCTGGCAAAACGCGGCTCTGACGGGAAGCCGGTGGCGTTTCCAGGCAACGGCTGGAACGAATGGAAGCCCGGCGACGACGGGCGGGAGAGTTTCGTTTACGTCAACTCGATACACATCTTCAAAGACAATACCGTCTGGGTAGTCGATCAAGGAGCGTTGCGCGCGGATTCCTATCCGCCAGAGTTGTCGGAACCACGCCCGGGCGCGCAGAAGCTCGTGCAACTTGATCCTGATACTGGCGCGGTGCTGCAAGTCTTGCGCTTCGACGAAAGCATTCTCCCCAGGGGTGCCAAGATGAATGACCTTCGGGTCTATGGTGAGCACATATATGTCACGGATTCCGGTCTCGGCGCCCTGATTTACCACAACCTCAAGAGCGGGCAGACACTTCGGCGTATGTCGGGTTTTCCACAAATGCAGGCCAAGGAAGATCCCAAGCTTCAGCAAGGCAATCATAAGACGCCGAAGATTGACATGATCGAGGTCAGCCAGGATGGCGAATGGGTTTTCGCCGCCGCTCCGACGGGGCCCTTCATCAAGGTCAAGGCTTCCGCGGTCCGTGACCCGTCGATCGACGACGAAGCGCTTGCAAGTCAGGTCGTGGAACACGCCGCGATCGCGCGAAGCGGAGGATGCGCGCTTGACACGAACGGCAACCTCTACCTCTCCGAATTGGACAACAAGCGGGTGACGGTTCTGACGCCCGACGGACTTACAGCCGTCGTGACGTCGGACGAAGAGTTCATCAGTCCGGACGGGTCGTTCATCTCCGCCGATCGTAAGCTCTACATCCCGGTCACCCAATCCCGACGTACAAGGCTTTTCGGGAACAAGCAGGACATGGTGAAGCGTCCGTGGAAAATCTACGTCGTTGATCTGCCAAAGGAAATTGCGGGCATCAAACTTGGGA
The DNA here is from genome assembly GCF_001687365.1 of Pararhizobium polonicum. Lineage (GTDB taxonomy): Bacteria > Pseudomonadota > Alphaproteobacteria > Rhizobiales > Rhizobiaceae > Pararhizobium > Pararhizobium polonicum. Next base: position 813,026 of record NZ_LGLV01000004.1, on the reverse strand, counting down.
ATTCGTTGAACGGCCTCAAGGCCGGATGAGCGTTTATCCTGTCGGCCGGCGTGGCGCGGGCTGACCATTGAATGGAAGGAGACATATCCGTGTCAGAGAAAAAGACTGCACTTGTGATCAGCGCCCATGCGGCCGATTTCGTTTGGCGATGCGGGGGCGCGATAGCTCTGCATGCCGACAAGGGCTACGAGGTCACCGTGGTATGCCTATCGTTCGGCGAGCGCGGTGAATCGGCGAAACTCTGGAAAGATCCGGCAATGACGTTGGAAAAGGTGAAGGCCGCCCGTCGCGCCGAATCCGAAAGAGCAGCGCAGGCACTCGGCGTCCACGAACTGGTTAGTTTCGACCTCGGAGACTACCCGCTCCGTCTGACCGATGACGACAAATATCGTCTCGTTGACGTGATCCGCAAAGTCCAGCCGGCCTTCATGCTGAGCCACTCGCAATATGATCCTTATAATACGGATCACATGTATGCCACGCAGGTTGCGCTCGAGGCGCGCATGATTGCCCAGGCCTGGGGCCACAATCCCGGTGAGAAGGTGCTTGGCGCGCCGCAACTCTATCTCTTCGAGCCGCATCAGACCGAGCAGATGGGATGGAAGCCAGATGTGTTCCTCGACATCACGTCGGTATGGGACAAGAAGCGTGCTGCGATCGAATGCATGGAAGGGCAGGAGCATCTCTGGGAGTTTTACACCAGAGTGGCTCAGAATCGCGCCAACCACTTCCAACGCAATTCGGGCGGTCAGTCAGGGGGGCGTGCTTCGAAATATGCCGAAGGATACCAGTCGATCTTTCCACGAACAGTCGATGAGCTATGAATTCGGCTCTGGGAGAATAAAATGGAGCCCTGCTTCGACATCGCACACCTGGCGCACGTTGAGATGTACTCGAATAAATTCGAGGAGAGTCTTGACTTCTTCCTTCGAGTCTATGGACTGACGCTGTCCGGACAAGACGAAAATTCAGCCTATCTGAGAGCATGGGACGACTACGAGTTCCACACTCTCAAGCTTACTCGCCATCACACGACCGGTGTGGGGCACATCGCTTACAGGGCGTCCTCGCCGGAGGCGCTCGATCGGCGCGTCAACGCCATCATGGCAAGCGGCTACAAAACACTTGGCTGGGTTGACGGAGATTTGGGTCATGGACGGGCTTTCCGTTTTCAAGACCCGTTTGGACATACTTTTGAGATCTACTACGACACAGTGCGCTTCACGGCGACCGGTGATCAAAAGCCGGCGCTGAAAAACATCGCTTCGCGGTTTCACGGGCACGGCTGTCATCCACGTCGAATCGATCATGTGAATCTGCTTGCCTCCGATGTCGCCGAGTTCAGGCGATTCATGGAGACATGTCTCGGATCGCGCGTGACAGAGATGATCGCACTCGACAACGGGCGTGTCGGCGGCTGCTGGTTCACTATCAACAACAAGGGATACGATCTCGCCTGCACCGAAGAGCATGGCCGTGGCGCTGCACGGCTGCATCATCTGACATACGCGACCGACACCCGCGAAGACATCTTAAGGGCGGCAGATATTTTTCTCGAGAACGGCGTCCATATCGAGACAGGGCCGCACAAACACGCCATCCAGGGCACTTTCTTTCTCTACGTCTGGGAACCAGCCGGGAACCGCGTGGAGCTCGCAAATGCTGGCGCACGCCTCATACTGGCTCCGGACTGGGAGCCGGTCATTTGGACTGAAGGAGAGCGCAGGAAGGGGCAGGCCTGGGGGCTGAGAACGATCGAGACCTTCCACACGCATGGCACGCCGCCTGTGCAGTTCAAAGGAGATTAATGTGGCTGTTGTCGTACAGAATATCGAACGCGCCGATCAATCGATCATCAAGAGACTTGCTGCCGCGGGCGTGGCGACCGTTCACGAAGCGCAGGGCCGCAAGGGGATGCTCGCAAGTACGATGCGTCCGATCTATCACGGCGCGCAGATTGCCGGATCGGCGGTTACGATTTCGGCGCCTCCTGGCGACAATTGGATGATCCACGTTGCCATAGAGTAGATCCAAGAGGGCGACATACTGGTGCTTGCCCCGACGTCTCCTTGCGACAACGGCTACTTCGGCGACCTTTTGGCGACTTCGGCACGGGCTAGAGGGTGCCAAGGCCTCGTAATCGACGCGGGAGTCCGTGACATCCGCGATCTGACCCAAATGGAGTTCCCCGTTTGGTCGAAGGCGGTCTCCGCGCAGGGCACGGTCAAGGAGACGCTTGGATCAGTCAACGTTCCGATCGTCTGCGCGGGGGCGCTCATCGAGGCCGGCGACATCATCGTTGCCGACGATGACGGGGTCTGTGTCGTTAAACGAATTGAAGCAGAGGAGGTCGCGATTGCAGCGGAGGATGCCAAGCGCAAGCGCCTAGGTATGAGCTTTCAGCAGGTTGTCCATTCGGAGCGATCCTGGAAGCTGAGGTGTGGTAACTCCAGTCTCCTAAATCCGCTCCGAATGGACAACCTGCTGAAAGCTCACAGCTAGTGTCACGGCGGACGACACGTTGACGATCACGCCCGTCCCTTGCGCGCGGAAGCCGGGCAGTACGGCTTGTGACATTGCCATTGTGCCGAAAGTGTTCAGTTCGAATAGTTGGCGTGCTGCGTCGGTCGACACGCCTTCCAGCGTCCCCATCAGACCCGCACCGGCATTGTTGACCAGGGCGTCGATCGGTCATGCTTCCTCCAGAGCACGAGCAATGTTTGCAGCGTCGGTCACACCGAGTGCAACGACGCGCAGCCGGTCGGATACGGGCAAGAGATCCCCACGAGGCATGCGCATCGTGGCAATGACAGTCCAGTCGCGATCAAGGAAATAGCGGGCAGTTTCAAGCCCGAAACCGGATGAGCATCCGGTGATGAGGATGGTGTTCATGTGAATCTCCTGTCTGTGGTGGTGATTTTGCGCAACGTTGGAAGGCGCGGACGGAAAAGGTGTCCGGGGACCTACTTCGTCTCGACGCTGCCTTCCGGCGCAGCGTCGGCCGCCTGGGCCGCGACCGTAACTGAGAAGGCGGGATCGCCGGAATAGAGCGCGCTGCGGAGGAAGGCGGTTGAAAGGCGCTGGATGGCGGCGACCCGCTGCGGCCGTTCGTCTGTCGTCTCTCGTGCCTCGTAACCGGGGATGCCGCCAAGAGCATGCTCGCCGCCAAAGGCCGTGAACAATGTCTTGGGTGAGGGGCTCAAATCGTAGGCATCGCGCCACCATCCGGCGCCACGTATTGAAAGCCTGCCCACATCATGGTCGCCGACGATGATCAGGGTCGACGCCGTCATGGCCGAAAAATCTGGATACATGAATGGGTAGGTATGGGCTGCGTATTCGGTCAAGTCATTGCCTCGACCCGGCGCCGCCAGCAACACGCCCGCCTTCACGCGGTTGTCCTTCCTGTTGACCATCGATCCGTCGTCCGGATCGGGATGGGTGGCGCCAAGCAAGGTACTGGCGGTCTGCGCGCCCCACGAATGGCCGGCAACCGCGATACGCGAGTGATCGAGCCGACCCCGGATCATCATTGCCTCGTTCTCGATGCGCTCGAGCCCGTCGAGAACGGCGGCAAGGTCTTGCTCACGGTAGCGCCAGAATTGGGGGCGACGAGGATCGTCCGGAGCAAGGCCGAGCATCCGCGAATCCAGGTGTGTTGGCTGGATCACGGCGAAGCCATGTGCTGCCCAATAATCAGCAAGGGGGCCATAGGCGTGAAATGACTGGCCATTGCCATGCGAGAAGATGATGACGGGCAGCGTGTCACCTGCGATCGGTAAGGAGACCCGAACTTGCACGTCAACGCCTCGTCCCGGCGACGGTAAGGTAATGGGAGAGATCGAGACAATAGTGGGTAAGCCCGCGGTGAGCGCGCGGTTTTCTGTGAACGAGCTGGACATGGGACTGCGAACCTCCGAACTGGCAAACGGATCACTGATCCGTTATGCTGTAAATACGGATCAATGATCCGCTTAGCAAGAAGGATCACGTAAAATGTTGCCGACCAAATTCCGGAATGCGGTCGAGGCCGCGTCACCGGCTCCTGGCGATGCCGAAGCACCGGCATCGCGAATGCGTGCAGATGCCCGCAGGAATGAGGAAGCAGTTTTGGAAGCCGCCAAGATCGTGTTCGCCCGTTCGGGGGTCGATGCGCCCATACGGGAGATTGCGACACAAGCGGGCGTAGGGCTGGGTACGCTCTACCGCCGGTTCCCGACGCGTGCCGACTTGGTTGCCGCGGTGTTCCGCCGGGAGGTTGATGCCTGCGCCGATGCGGCAGTGCTGCTTGCCGCTGAGCACCGGCCAGTCGACGCGCTGGTAGCTTGGCTGAAGCACTACACGCGCTTCCTCGCCACCAAACAGGGGTTGGCCGCGGCGCTCCATTCCGGCGATCCGGCATTCGCCACCTTGCCGGACTATTTCCGAAGCCGATTTGAACCGGCTCTGTCGATACTACTGAAAGCCGCTGCGGATGCAGGGGAAGTCCGTGCCGATGTCGCTCCCTACGATCTGCTGCGCGCGATCGGGAACCTCGCTGTAGCTTCGGGGGAGGACGGGCCTTCGCACACCAAACGAATGCTCATGCTGCTACTGGATGGCCTGCGTTATGGTGCGGCGAAGCCGAAGTAGCCTTATTTGCTAGCTTTGTCGGGATCGCCAAGTCGCGAAACCTGTCGGTGGTGGGGTCCAAGCCCGCTCTGCCCCGGTCTCGGGCGAGCAACTGCTATCCTTCCAGTCGGTACGGAGGCCGTAGCCGTCCGGTGCTTGAGACGGCAGAGCTGCCACAACCTCAAGCATTATATAGTGTCAAGTGACGCGTCGTCATAGCGGCGCTGGCAGTCCTGAATCACTTCGATGTTCTCGACGGTCCAGTCGAATAGGATCGCGAAAGGACCTTGCAGCGACCTGCCGAGGGGCGTTAAGGCATATTCAACCCCGAGCACACGCCCATCCAAGATCCTGCGCGTCAGCATGCCATTGCGCTCAAGCTTTCGAAGCGTTTGTGTGAGCACTCGTTGGGTTACGCCATCCAGGCGACGCTTGATTGCGTTGAAGCGACGGGGCTCGCTCAATACGGCTAGCACCATCATCGACCACTTGTCCGCGATCTGGTCGAGGATCACCCGGCTCGGGCAGTCGGCACGGTAAACCGGGTCATTTTCACTTGTTGGTTCATCCATCGGTATCCTCCGGCATCCCTGGGATGCTTTGGGTGCGTAATTGACGCTAGGTGTCCGATGAATACTTTAGGGTCAATGGCGCCAAACCAGCGCCAGAATTTCCCGAAGAACAGAGATCTTACAGATGACAGACACAGATTTCCGCAAGATTCTAGTTTCCCTGGCGGACGGCGTCGCGACGATCACGATCGACAATCCTCCAGTCAACGTTCTCGATGTTCCTTTGATGAGCGAGATGCGCCGCTTTCTCCTTTCCGTTCGCGATGACCCGGACACGCGCGTCCTCGTTTTCCAGAGCGCAGACCCGGAATTCTTCATTGCTCATGTCGACATGACATTGATCGATGAACCGCACGCCTTCGACGAAATTGCTCGTGAGGCTCCGGAGGGCCTCAATCCTTTCCAGGCGCTCGGGGAACTTTTGCGAGAACAGCCGCAGGTCACGATCGTCAAGCTGGCCGGCTTGGCGCGCGGCGGCGGTGCGGAATTCGTCGCGGCGGCCGACATGGCGTTTGCCGCCGAAGAGCGGGCGGGACTCGCCCAATGCGAAGCGCTGATGGGCATCACGCCCGGCGGCGGCGCCACGCAATATCTGTCCAGCCGGATGACGCGCGGCCGCGCCCTCGAAGTGATCCTTGGCGCCGATCTCATTGATGCGGCGACGGCGGAACGCTATGGCTGGATCAACCGGGCGCTGCCTGCCTCGGAGCTTGATGGCTTCGTCGACCGGTTGGCGCACAATATCGCCGCCTTGCCCGAAGGCGTCATCGCCGCGGCCAAGAGGGCGTTGCTTCTTGAAGATCTGCGGGATGGCTTTAAGCGCGAGCATGAGGCCTGGGCAGGATTGTTCGAGCGCCCCGCCGCCGAAAAGCTCATCCGCGGCGGATTGAAAGCAGGAGCACAGACTAAGGAAGGTGAGAGAAATTTGGAAAGCTTGCTGCGTGCATTGAATATGTGAAGTGTGAATGATCAGACTATAGCGGAATCGCTCCAACGAGCTGTCGTGGAGCGGTTTCAGCCGTTGATGGGCACGCCTGCGCTATTGCAAGCGCTGGCGCCAAAAATCATCACTTCATTCGCACCGCCGTCTGCCGCGGGAAGAGGATTTCTCCAGATGATGTCTTCACTCCGGTAATGGATATTCGAAAATCATACTGCGCCGGGCAGGGTATTCCGAGCATCGTGTGCAGCCTGGAAGCGGATTCAGGCAAGAACGGGAGCAAACAGCGAGCGACGGTGGCGAGACCATACACCTGTTCTGCCAGTGTAGCCCCGAGGCGATCGGAAATTATTCGTCGTTCCACTCTGTCGAGTTTTCCTGCCAAGACTTTGGCATCAGACCAGGGAGCTTTTCGCGTGAACTCTCTGTTCGCGGACCCCAGGTAGGAAAAGATTTCTGTTAAGCCGATATGGAGCTCGTATCTGTCAAACGAATGGAAGACTTTTTCGGGAAGGATGGTTGCTTCGCGGACAAGAGCGCTGTCCGGAACCGATGGTGTCATTGCTGAAAAGGAGGATGCCAGCAACGTGAGAACCCGATTGACAAGGTTTCCCAACTGCCCGCCGAGTTCTCCAGACCATGCGGCCTCAAGCCGTTCTTTAGAGAAATCCCCATCATCCGCGGAACGGATGTGGAGTAGCAGGTAATAGCGCAATGCGTCAGGGGTCTTGTAGTGCTGCACGAAGACCTCGGGATCGACGCCATTGCCGGCCGACTTTCCGATTTTTCCTCCGTCCAGGGTTAGGTAGCCATGAACGAAGATCGAGGACGGGAGCGGCACTCCGGCAGACAGGAGTATCCCTGGCCAGTAAATCGCGTGAAACTTGGAAATTCCCTTGCCGACAAAATGGATGCGTTCGCCTTGTTGCGACCAATAACGCTGGAACAGGCTTTCGTCGGAACCGTAGCCGAGGCCTGTGAGATAGTTCGCGAGAGCATCGAACCAGACATAGACGACTTCGTCGCTCCGCGGCACGGGCACGCCCCAGCCGCGTGCTCTTTCAGCACTGCGCGACACATTGATGTCCTCGAGTCCTCGCCGAAGCAGGGCGAGTATTTCGTTTCGCCGGTGAACCGGGACGACCTCGATCTCGTTTGTCTCGATCAGATGTCGAATGCGCTCGCCATATCGAGACAGGCGAAAGAATCAGTTTTCCTCCCTCACGGTCTCAAGCGGGATACCGTGCTCCGGGCATCTTCCGTCGTCCAGATCCGTGAGTTCGTAGAACTGCTCACAGCCAACGCAATAAAAGCCCTCATAGTTTTTTCGATAGAGGTCGCCATTCCTGGCGCACGCGTTCCACAGCGAATGAACGCAGGTAATATGTCTCGTATCCGTGGATGTGCGAACGAATGCATCGTTCGAAATTTGGAGGTGCCTGCCGAGCTGTTCGAAGCGGTCTGCGTTCTCTCCCACGAAGTCGGCCACCGGACGTCCTGCTGCTTCCGCGGCGCGAACGTTTTTGAGACTTTTGTCATCCGTACCGCACTGAAATCTAATGTCTTTGCCCAGAAGTCGAGAATGGCGGGCATAAGCATCAGCCTGCACGAGTTCGAGCGCAAAACCAACATGCGGCGCGGCATTGACGTATGGAATCGAGGTGGTGATGTAAGTCTTCGTGCTGTTCATCGGGATATCCTTGTGAAGGTTGCATTTCCCTCAAGGCGGATCGACCAATGAAAAAACCGCCTCAAGGGCGGTCTAAGGTGCATTACAAGCGCACAAAATCCGCCACGCTAGGAGCGCGGCATCATCATCGTGGCGTTGGTTGCATTTTTGTTCATATTGTCAGTGCTATCATCCGGTTGCGACCGAAACAAGCCCGCATTGAGGGGCGCCTCCACATCATGTCGCTGTTGGTTCGGTCGCAACAGATCGCCGTTTCGATCCATCGAAGTAAGCTTTGGATCGTCAGGGAACGAATGCCTGGAGACATTCGGTGACGAAACGGGCCACTTCCTCCGCGAGCTCCTTATCTTCCGGAGACCCTGAAAAGCCTCCATGCGGCATCGCCTCGAACACATGCAGTTCAACCGGTGCTCCCACGCGTCGCAGCTTGCGATGCAATCTCACCGCATTGGAGAGGAACAGGTCACGCGTTCCGCTCTGCACGAATATCGGCGGAAACGCGGCTGACATCTCTCCGAACAGCGGGGATAAATACGGATGCGACAGGACCGCTCCATCCGCATAGAGCAGATTGTTTGACATCAGGGGATTGGGAAGCACGACATCGATGGTGCGGTTGGTTTGAAAGCTGTCACCCGACTCCGTCAGATCCAGCTCCGGGGACAGCAATACGACGCCTGCCGGAAACGGCAGGCCTTCATCGCGTGCCCGCAGGATGGTGGCGAGGGCAAGATTGCCACCGGCCGAGCGACCGCCAAGTACGACGCGATCGGCCCCATAGTGATCGATCACGTGCCGATACACTGCCAGGCAGTCGTCGAGTGCTGCCGGATAGGGGTGGTCCGGGGGCATCCGGTAGTCGATACCGTAGCAGGTCATCCCGAGTCGGTTTGCCTGCAGCCGTGTGCTCTCGCGACAGGTATCGCCACTACCGAATACGAGCGCGCCGCCATGCAGGTCGATGAAAACGCAGTCTTTGAGGCGCGGGCTTTCCGGTAACGTGATATGGACAGTCGCTGTGCCCAGGCGCCGCGTTTCGATCTCGGTGCTTGTTTCATTCGTTACTGCATTGAGAGCCGCGGCGTAATGGGCTTCGGCTGCGGCCTGCAACTGACGCCAAGCTGCCCGATCGTTTGGTGCTGGTATTGGATAAAGCGCATTGTGTGGTGTGCCGTCATATTGTACGGCTGCGCGCAGCATGGCCTGCGCTTCCTGACTGATCGACGTTGGAACAGGAATGATACGTTCGCTGACGTATACACCTTCCACGGGGGAGAGATTCTGTTCGTTCTTCAAGCGGGCACTCCTGTTCACACGTGGTTTGGCGTGCAACTACCCGAACCAACGCAAATGACCCACGCCGAAAGACGCAACGGTAGGTCGGCAGAGTCAATCGTCCACATCACGTTGAGCTCGATGATGTGGGTTCTGGCTGCTGCCAATGAGGAAATGTCACATAGGCGGTCATGGCGCCAGTCTCATGAGAACGGATGGTGACCTTGTCGCCTGTCTGCATTGCAATGATTTCGCCTGGCCCCGCTGTCTGCGATCCGTGCGCATCTGAGACCGTTATGCGTCCTTCCAGCACAATCATCGTGTCGTGTACGGGTATGGTCTCTTGGAGAACCTGGTTCGGGCCGTAGCGCCCGAACCCGATGGTCACTGGCCCGCCGTGGCGCTGGTCGAGCAGGTTGCCGGTGTAGATCTCACCTTCCTGCCCCGGCGACCGTTCAAACACCGCGTCGGCAATGGCGAATTTGTGAACAGTCATGGACTATCTCCTGAAGATTGGAACCGAGCGATTGATGGGTCGATAGCGTGACCGCCGCGCGACTGTTCGTGACGCGGCGGCCCGAATTGATGGAGCCTGCTATTTGGCGATGAAAGCCAGGATATCCTCGTTCAGAACATCGGCGTTGACCGTGAGCATTCCGTGTGAATACCCGGGATAGGTCTTCAATGTGCCATTCCTAAGCAGTTTGACCGCCTTTGAAGCTGATGCCGCAATCGGAACGACCTGGTCGTCCTCGCCGTGCAGCACCAGCGTCGGAACGGTGATGGCTTTCAGGTCCTCCGTCTGGTCGGTTTCCGAAAAGGCCTTGATGCCATCATAGTGCGCCTTGGCGCTGCCCATCATTCCTTGCCGCCACCAGTTCTGGATGACGCCTTCATGGACCGTCGCGCCCTCGCGGTTGAAGCCGTAGAACGGGCCTGACGGAACGTCGCGGAAGAACTGTGCACGGTTGCTGGCCAGTGCCGACCGAAAGCCGTCGAAGACCTCCATCGGTGTGCCTTCGGGGTTGTCCTCGGTCTTCAGCATCAGCGGCGGAATGGCGGCGACCAGAATGGCCTTCGCCACACGACCGGCCAGTTCGCCGTACCGCGCCACATATCGCGCCACTTCGCCGCCGCCTGTGGAATGGCCAACGTGAACCGCGTTCCGCAGGTCCAGGGCCTTGACGACGGCAAAAGCGTCGGCTGCGTAATGGTCGATGTCGTGCCCTTCGGCAACCTGCTCCGAACGGCCGTGCCCGCGCCGATCATGCGCGACCACGCGAAATCCCTTCGATAGGAAGAAAAGCATCTGTGCGTCCCAATCGTCGGACGATAGAGGCCAGCCATGATGAAATAAGATTGGCTGGGCATCTCTCGGGCCCCAATCCTTGTAAAAAATCTGTACGCCGTCGTCTGTGGTCACGAAGCCCATGTTGCGCTCTCCTTCTGATGGTTTGAATGTGGCAGGTTCGTCGCCTCGCACATGGCGTGGCCAAAATGTTGAACTGGCAGCAACGGCTGCTGCGGAAGTCAGGACCTCGCGGCGACTGAGCGGCAGGTCCAGACTAAAATGGCGATGCATAGGCTTGTCCCTCGGTCTGATAAAATGCAGTTGGCGTTGCAGAACAATTTCCGCTTTGTGGCCGTTGCGGCGTTGGCAAGAGCACTCGGACCCACACCTTGACAATCAGGAGTTTGGTTCTTTCAAAAACTTGCGTTTGCAGGTTCGTTGGAGCACCCGTTCCGAGCCGTCTTGAGACTTGATGGCATCTCAAGACGCGAACCGATAGGCCGCTTTCGTGCAAAGGTGTGTCGCAAGAAGCGGAACGCAAACGCGTTTCGCTTCTTGCGAGCGTTCTGTTTCAATCAATCGGATCATTTCAGCCGGACAGGGGCATAGCCGCTCAGGTGTTGAGTGACATGGGCTTCGAGCCGCCCGAGGGAAGACTGAAGAGGCTGCGTACGAAATTGAGGAATGCACCATAGGGTCGCCCGAGCAACAGCATCATCTCCGCGGCTCCAATGACCCCTCGGACAAGGCCGCTGCCGGTGGCACCGCTGAAGGAGATGATCGCGGTGTAGAGTGGCGCCTGAAAGGTTAGAAGTGCGAGACTGTCCCAAGTCAGGCGTGAAACACCGGTCTCGCTTGCGTGGCTCATCATCCAGTCCCGCCATAGGCCATAGGGGCGCCCGATCGGAACCATGAGTAAGGCACCTATTAAGCGCGCCTGTATAACCTGTTCCCACGTCATCCCCGCAATGAAACGTTCATTGATGACACCCGTTGTGGTGAAGAACACAATCAGGGCGAACGTGTCGGCGATATATGCCCGACGTCGCGTCGGTTGGCTCTCGGATTTGGTCAACCTGTTCTTCTCCGTAAGCCTTTTCCAAACGCGGTGTCGTAAACGGCGGAAACGGAAAGACAATCAATGCCTCCGAGAGCGCGAGCCAAGATGGTTGAAGAGGCGCCTGCAAAGCTGTTGGCTGCAGCTCGGCGGGCTTTCGCTAAATACGGCTATGCTGCCGCCTCGATGGACGACATGACTGCAGACGCAGGGCTGACCCGCGGTGCGCTTTACCACAATTTTGGCGACAAGCGCGGACTGTTCGCCGCAATTGTGGACGAGATCGATAGCGCGATGGCAGAAAGCGCGGTGGAAGCCGGGAAGGCTGCTGGAGGAGGAGGGGCGGGGCTGGTTGCCGAAGGGGCAGCCTATATCGAGATGGCGCTTCAACCTGACGTGCGGCGCATTGTCCTGCTAGACGGCCCTTCCGTTCTCGGGGATCCATCCCCGTGGCCAAGCCAAGGACGGTGCCTGTAGGCCACGATATCGACGCCGCAGGATTTGGCGGATGACGGCCATGTCAAGGCGGTCGATATCGAGGCCCTCGCACGTCTGCTCAACGGTGCTGCTCTCACGGGGGCCATCTGGGTAGCAGCAAGCTCGGAGCCACACATCACGCTTCCAAAGGCTGTCACGGCATTCGAATGCCTTGCTTCCGGCTGCCTAGCCACCAGCGATAAGCAATCACCGTAACAGGTCAAGCCTTCCCAACTGCCTCGCCCACTTTGCTTGGCATTGAAATACGCGAGGTATGTCATCATTTAGCATACGCTGCGTATGTTATTGCGGCCAAGCAACTTCTAATCGAGAGGAATGAGCCATGCCTAAGGCTGAGGTTTTCGTTACACCCGGGTACGGACCTAAACTGCGTGATCTTCTCCACTATTCACAAGCGCTGAAGATTGGTGATCGTGTTGAAATATCCGGGCAAGGCGGCTGGAACGACGATCTGGAGATCCCGGAGACGATCGAGGTCGAGATCGAACAGGCTTTTCAGAACGTGGAGCGCACCTTGGCGACAGCCGGCGCTAGCTGGAAGGATGTCGTGCACGTGAACTCCTATCACGTGGGCGGGTTTCCGCCGGTCGTGAATGAGACCATCAGCCGTCTCTACCGTGAGTATATGCCGGATCGGGCCCCAATCTGGACACAAACCGGTGTCGAGGCGCTGGGACTTCCAACGATGCGTATCGAAATTCGCGTGACGGCAATCCTTGGTTAATGTCTGATCGCAGATGCGGTAAGCGCATCTGGCCAGCATATGGCGACGGAGGGTGGGAAAGCCTGCCATCCATCGCGTAGCTCAAGACGTGCTATAGCTCGAACATCTCAGCGGAGATGTTGAGTGCTGTTCCCCACCCTGTGTGGCCGGCCAAGATCCTTCCGATCAATTCTTCATCTGCAGCGGGAAACGAGTGAGTTTACCGCTGCAGATCAGCCGTCGGCGCGCTGCCGAACATGCTCTTGTATTCGCGGCTGAATTGTGAAGGGCTTTTATAACCCACCTCGTATGCCACGCGCGACACATTGGTGCTCCCGCCGGCAAGAAGCTTGCGTGCCTCAAGCAGGCGGATATGACGTTGAAAGGCGAGTGGGCTGAAACCCGTAACTTCCTTGAAATGTCTGTGAAAGCTTGTGGCGCTCATATGAGATGACGCTGCCAGTTCAGGAATGTTGACAACCTCGCTGTGATTGACGGCGAGCCAATCGGCTGCTGCCTTGAGTTGCTGGAACCGGTCGTTCCGTTTGCCAACCTGTCGGAGGGTATCGCCCATCGAACTTTGAAGAAGGCGATAATAAAGCTCGAACTCGTAGTGTGGTGCCAGCGCGCCGATATCCTCTGGCTCGTTCAGCAACCCAACTAGGCGAGTGAATGCATCGCCGACCGATCCGTCGAGATTGCCTGCGGCGACTGCGCACGTCCAGCGATCCTCGCGTTTGGGCATATCGAGCATGACGCGCGTCAGGATGTCGGTATCAAGATGAAGGCTGATGCCGACATAAGGCAGACCGGGTCTGGCCCCGGTCAATTGGTGGCTGTAGGGCAGGCCGAAGGACGAGACTGCACAGGCACCCGCTGTTAGCTCGAAACGATTTGCACCCATGATCAAGACCTTTGTTCCCTGCAAGACCGCATAGAACATGGGTTCGAACACGGCCGGAGTGGGCGACGTGACCCTTGTGCTCGTCCAGAGTGTCAGGCGCGGAACGGGCGTTGGAAGGCCGACTGTTCCTCCCTGCTCCGGGATAAATGGAGCGACATCGTTCAGCAGGCGTGTGGTCGGCATCACCAAGTCTAGCATCGTGTCAGCATGTAGTGATTTGGTAGGATCAGGCAAGTGTCTGGGAAAATCGGGAATGTTGTCTGCATCGTGATTGCCTATCTTGAGGCTGAACGAAAAGCCTGCCGGAGCGACCAGTGCCAAGGAATGGACCTCGACATCGGTAATATGGCGACAGAGAAAGCAAAGGGTATCATTATGTATGATCTGGCTGGAAAGAATGCGCTCGTGACCGGCGGGTCGCGCGGCATCGGCGAGGCGATTGCGATTGCGCTGTCCGAGAAGGGTGCAAACGTCGCGATAACGTACGAGCGATCGGTAGACAGCGCGGAGCGACTTGTCCGGACTATCGAAGGGAATGGCGGCAAGGCCATCGCGATACAGGCCGACAGTGCGGATCCTGCAGCCATCCAGCGGTCAGTGGATGAAACCGTCCGTGCGCTGGGCGGTCTCGATATTCTCGTCAACAATGCGGCGGTCGCGCGATATAACACGATTGCAGATTTCACAGTTGAGGATATCGACGCACTGCTTGCCGTTAACGTACGCGGGCCGGTTCTCGCTGCAAAGGCTGCAATTCCCCACCTCAAGGACGGCGGGCGCATCATTACCATCGGATCGGCGGGCGCGGATCGTATCGCAGGAGTACCTGGCACGGTCTACTACATGACCAAAGGCGCGCTCCAGGCATTTAACCGCGGTCTTGCGCGCGAATTAGGCCCTCGGGACATAACGGTCAATCTCGTGCAACCGGGATCGACGAACACGGACTCGAATCCGGAGACGGGCGAATTCGCCGACTACCAGCGCAGTCTCAGCGCACTCGGTCGCTTCAACCAGCCGCAGGATGTCGCGGCTGCAGTTGCTTTCCTGGCAACGCCGGCCGCCCGACAGATTACCGGCACCATCCTTACGGTGGACGGTGGGGCTCTTGCGTAGTCTTTGGTGATGGCTGATGGTTGTTCGACTGAAATCAGGCAACCTTCGTTTCGCCAATAGCGAATCAGCCATACAACTCACGTTCCTCTTTTGGCGACAGAGTTTTGCCGATGCTGCGACTATTCGTGCCAGTGCTGCAACGATACCAAACTCAGTGAGAGGCGGATCGGCCAAGCAAGGCCTGTTGCCGGCCGCTCTAAAACAAGAGACCGGGGATGTGAGTGCATGGCTGAAGCGAGCTTGGGGCAGACGATTGGGCCGGCGATTGTCCTGATGGGGGCGGCCGTGGTCGCGGTGCCCCTGTTTAGGCGGTTAGGCCTCGGTTCGGTTCTCGGATATTTCGCAGCCGGCGTGCTTGTCGGGCCGTCGGTTGTCGGGCTGTTTACCGATGCTGCGTCGATATTGCATTTCTCCGAACTGGGCGTTGTGATGTTCCTGTTCGTCATCGGACTGGAACTGCGGCCTTATAAGCTTTGGGCCATGCGCGGCCAGATTTTCGGGCTTGGCCTCGTGCAGGTTGCGGCGGCGACTGCTGCCCTGTCCTTGGCAGGCACGCTGGTCTTCGGTCTGCCTGCCACGGTCGCTTTCGTTGCAGGCGCGGGTTTCGTGCTCTCCTCGACGGCCGTCATCATGTCGGTGCTGCAGGATCGCGGCGAGATTTCCAGCACGGAGGGGCAGAAATCCGTGTCCATCCTTCTCTTCGAAGACCTGATGATCGTGCCGCTTCTGGCGGTCGTCGCCTTCCTGTCGCCACTGTCGCAGGGTCAGTCGGGATGGATGGATGTTCTCCTGGCGCTCGGCGCGCTGCTCGTT
Source organism: Pararhizobium polonicum (assembly GCF_001687365.1). Taxonomy (GTDB): domain Bacteria; phylum Pseudomonadota; class Alphaproteobacteria; order Rhizobiales; family Rhizobiaceae; genus Pararhizobium; species Pararhizobium polonicum. The sequence goes on along the minus strand of NZ_LGLV01000004.1, from coordinate 797,556 downwards.
CTTCTCGCCGTATCGAAATGGGGGCTAAACCCGTTCTTCGCCCTCCTGGCGCGGGCAAGGACCCGCGAGGTGATGACGGCCGGCGCGCTCCTGGTGGTGCTGGGAGCAGCTTTGCTGATGGCGGGTGCCGGGCTTTCCATGGCGATGGGCGCCTTCCTTGCAGGCGTGATGCTGTCGACTTCGAGCTACAGGCACCAGATCGAAAGCGATATCGAGCCGTTTCGCGGCCTGCTGATGGGCCTGTTCTTCATGGCCGTCGGCATGTCGCTGGACCTTGCCGTGGTGGCAGTCGAATGGGGGCTTCTGCTCGCCATGCTGGTCGCCTTCACCATAGCCAAGGGCGCTATTGTGTATGCGGTTGCCCGCCTGTTCGGCGGCTCCAGCCACCAGGCCCTGCATCGTACCTCGATGTTCCTGCAGGGCGGCGAGTTCGCCTTCGTGCTCTATGCCGCCGCAACCGCCGGCGGCGTGATCGATCCGCGCGAAAATGCGCTGTTCACCACCGTCATCATCTTCTCCATGGCGCTGACGCCGCTGCTGATGATCGCGGCAGACCGTCTACTGCGCAGCGAAGCGTCGATGGAGGGTGTCGAGGCGGCGCGTGATCTCAGCGGAAGAGTGCTCATCATCGGCTTCGGCCGTTTCGGCCAGATTGCCTCGCAACTGCTTCTGTCGAAGGGCGTGAACCTTTCCGTCATCGATATGAACCCCGACCGTATCCGTGAAGCGGGACGCTTCGGTTTCAAGGTGTTTTTCGGCGACGGCACGCGTCTCGACACGCTGCACCATTCCGGCGCCGGTTCGGCCGAGGCCTTGCTGATCTGCATCAACGACTCGAAGGCCGCCCTGCAGATCGTGGAACTGGCGCAACATGAATTCCCACAGGCCAAGATTCTGGTGCGCAGCTATGATCGCGGCCATGCCGTGGACCTGATCCGCGCTGGCGTCGATTACCAGATCCGCGAAACGGTCGAATCCGCCTATAGGATGGGCGCGGAAGGCCTGCGCGCCCTGGGCTATGCCGAGCTTGACGTGGAGGAGGCGGCAGAGGACGTTCGTCGGCGGGATAATGAGCGGCTGTCCGAACAGGTACAGGGAGACGCCATGTCCGGCATGGATCACCTGCATCTCGGACCCGTTCCCGAGCCGCTGAGCGGTGTGGCAGCGAAGTAGCGGAAGAGCCGATACGATGAAGACATCGAGGATTGCGATAGCAGGTTTCGGCGGCGTGGGGCGGGCAACAACAAGCCTGCTTCTGTCCCGGCGGGAGCGTTATCGCGAAGTTTACGGCACGGATATGCGGCTCGTGGCCGTCTGCGGATCCCGGTCCGGTGTAAAAAGCGCTGATGGACTGGAAGAAGAGCAACTCTCCACGCTCGAAGACGGGCTCTCGGGCCCGGCCTTCATCGAAGAAAGCGGCGCTGATATCCTGATCGAGGCAGGCCCGAGCGACTTCCGCACCGGTGGCCCGGGGCTTGGCTATCTTCACTCGTCGCTTTCGGCCGGGCGTGACACGATCGTGATATCGAAGGGCGCGCTGGTTCATAGCGGGCGGGAACTGCGGGCGCTTGCCAAAGGCTCCGGCGCGATGCTCAAGCTCAGCGGTGCCGCCGCGGCCGCGCTGCCGACGTTCGATCTGGTTGAGCATAGTCTCAAAGGCTGCGAGGTGCTCGAGGTCGACGGCATCTTGAACGCCACGACCAATTATCTGCTCGATGCCATGACGACACGCGGAATCGGCTTCGAGGAGGCATTGCGGGAGGCACAGCTTGGCGGTTTCGCCGAGGCCGATCCGCGCAATGATACCGACGGTTGGGATACCGCCTGCAAGCTGCTGATCCTCGCCAATTTCGGACTGGGTGCTGACCTTACGATGAGCGATCTGACCGTAGCGGGTATCCAGTCGGTCACCGCGGAACGGATCGAGGCCTGGCGCGGGCAGGGGCTGGTTCCGAAACTCGTTGGCCGCCTTTGGCGCGAAAACGGTGCGATCCGCGCCGAGGTCGGCATCCGGACCTATCCGCTTGCCGATCCTCTCGCGAATATCCGCGGCAAGGACAAGGCGATCCGCATCGTCACCGATGCGATGGGCGAGACGCTCGCAATTGGGTCTGGAAAAGAGCCGCTTGCGACGGCCGCCGCAGCGTTGAAGGATCTGGAACATATCCTGGCGGTAAGGACGGTCTGAAAATCGGGCGATATAGCCACCGCTACCACTCAAGGCAAGAGGCCCCCAGCGGGAAAGGAACAGCGCATGAAAGCTGCAGTCTATGACAACCCCGGTCCGCCGACAGTCTTGAGGTATACCGATGTGCCCGATCCCGTCTGTGGGCCGCAGGACGTCCTGATTGCCGTCGAGGCGATTTCGATTGAGGGTGGCGACTTGATCAACCGGCGCTCGACACCACAGCGATCCTCTTGGATCGTTGGTTATGCGGCTGCAGGGATCATTGTTGCAGTTGGCGAAAATGTGAGGGACCGACGCGTTGGTCAAAGGGTGACGGCCTTCGACATGCAGGGATCGCATGCCGAACTCTGGTCCGTGCCCGTCTCTCGCACATGGTTGATCCCGAATGACGTCGGCATGGCGCAAGCCGCGGCGCTACCGATCTCCTTCGGGACGGCCCGCCACTGTGTCATCACCAAGGGCCGGCTAAATGAAGGCGAGACGGTTCTGATCCAGGCGGCCGCTGGCGGCGTTGGTCTGGCGGCCATTCAGCTGGCGCGTCAAGCGGGGGCGACGGTCGTTGCGGTCGTCGGTGGTCGCGAACGACAAGCGCGTTTGACCGCACTTGGAGCCGCGCATGTCATTGATCGATTTGAGCAGGATGTCGTTGGGGAAGCCCGTCGGCTGACCGATGGCAGGGGAGTTGATCTCGTGATTGACCCCGTTGGATCGACCTTGCAAGCCTCTCTTTCCGCGCTTGCCGTCGAGGGACGTCTCGTCTTCGTCGGAAACGCTGGCGGTGACGGTCTCGACGTCGATCTCTGGTCGCCCATGCAGAACAATCAGACGCTTCACGGCGTTTTCATGGGGCCGCTGTTCGAACGGCCTGCTGTGCATCGGACGGTTGACGAACTTCTGAATGCCACTGCGGAAAGGCGGCTGGACGTGGTCATTGATCAGGTCTTTCCGCTTCGAGAGGCAGCAAGAGCTCATGAATATGCCGAAACGGCAAAGCCGTTGGGCCGCGTCGTGATGACACCCTGACGCAGAGGCGTCGAAAAACTGATCTGGCGGCAGGAAAGCCGCCGGCATGGAGCGGACCTCGTTGAGGAACAGTTGCTGCGAATGTCCATCTGCCGACGGGTTTTGATGAGACCCGTTCATATCCGGCACTTGTTTTGTCGATCCCAAGCAGCAGTGCGAACGAGCAAAACCTTCTTGGCTTCGCCGCTTTCAATCTTGTTCCTGAGCTTCTGATACAGTCTCTTCAGGTTATCAGCGGAGGTCGCCACGGTGCCACCGGTCGATACGAGGCTGGCCACCGTCTGTTCGATCTCTCTCCGTTCAGCGAAAAGGACTTTTGTCGCCGAAGGCGCCGGCCATTCTGCATGTATTGCAAGCCGGCTAGCGATGCCGTTAGTCGGTTCGTTGCCCGTCGCTGCCGAAACACTCGATCAGCATTTCGGTCAGAACGCGGACCTTTCTTGAGGGGTGCTGTCCCGGCGGGCGAACGACATAGATTCCGGCCGGCGGCGGCGGATGATTTTTCATGACTGTCACCAGCGCCCCGGAATCCCGATATTCCTGGGTGAGGCCATCGGGGAGCGCGGCGATACCCAAACCGGCCGCGGCAGCGACGACAAGAGCCGCCCCGTTATCAGCCTTGAAACGGCCCTGCGGGCGAATGGTCAGAATCTTATCGCCGTCCATCACCTGCCACGTTTCCATCCCCTGCATCAGCGCCTGATGCGTCACGAGCTCCTCCGGTGTTTCCGGGGACCCGTAGGCCCTGATGTAGGTGGGACTGGCGACGTATTTTCCGTAAAGGGGGCCAACGCGTCTCGCGATGAGATTGGAATCCTGAAGTGTGCCGACCCTGATCGCGCAATCAAACCCTTCCGCAATCAGATCTACGAAACGGTCGCTATAGCTTGTCTGGATCTGCAGTTGCGGATGGCGCAATGCCATGTCCGCAAGGACAGATGCAAAGTGGGTGGGCCCGAACGACAGGGGCGCGGCAACTCTCAGGCGACCGCTCAGTTCGCCGGCGGGCAGGATTGTATCTTTGGCGATATCGATCTCGGCGCTGACCCTGGCCGCATAGTCCCGGAAAGTGGTACCCGCTTCTGTCAAGGACGCCCCGCGAGTGGATCTTGCGAGCAGTTGCACGCCGAGCTCTGCCTCAAGCCGTGCAAGCCGCCGGCTCACCATCGACTTGGAAACGCCCAGCCTCAGCGCGGCGGGCGTTACGCCGCCCGCATCCGCTACCTCCACAAACGTCCGCAAATCCTCGATGTCCATGCTGCGTTCCCCATTCCGCGACACTGTTCGGCACAAACGATGACTACCGCATCGAAATCGGGAATGACAAGGTTATTTCGCAGACAGCGCTTCGGAGAGCGCTTGCCCCTCCAGCAGTGTCTCAATCAACCGCCAACATAGGATACAAGTATGACCTTTCGTAACGGCCTTGGCTCACTCCTTCGCCCCGAAGACTCCGTGCTCGTCATGATCGACCATCAGCCTTATCAGCTCGCAAACGTGAACAGCCACGATCCACAGGCGGTCGTCAACAACACGACGGCGCTTGCGAAAGCGGCAAAGGTTTTCAACGTCCCGACGATCCTGACAAGCGTGATTGCCGGTCGCGGCGGATTGCTGTTCAAGCACCTCACCGATGTGTTTCCGGGACAGGAGGTAATCGACCGCACGTTCATCAACACCTGGCAGGACTCGAAAGTGGTGGATGTGGTGAAAGCCACCGGCCGCAAGCAGCTCATCATTGCCGGTCTTTGGACCGAAGTCTGCGTTGCCATGCCGGCAATCCAGGCTGCCGGCGAGGGCTGGGACGTTACGGTGATTACCGATGCATCAGGCGGAACCTCGGTCGAAGCGCATCAGGTCGCCATCCAGCGGATGATCGGGGCCGGCATCAACATGATGACCTGGCTTGCGATCGCTGCCGAATGGCAGCGCGATTGGGCGCGTGAGGAGACCGCGGCAGCACTGACGGACGTTATCGTCGATCATGCCGGCGGCAGCGGCATCGCTTACCTATGGGAGCAGCAGCTTCTCAACACTCCCGTACAGGCGGCCAGCAAGGCGGGCCTGTAAAAGCGACCGGGATGGCGAATCTCGAATTGATGCCGCCGCTAAGGCCCTCAAGTCGAGCCTCGCCGTCCCCACTCAAGCATGTTCACACAGACGTTAAAAGTGCCTGCGCCCATCGTGACGGCGGTTATCCGACGGCGGAGATGAAACTGGCCTCGTAAGTGCGGCGACAACCCGGCGAAATTTGGAAGGACCACGCGTGGAAATAGGTATCGACAGTTTTGCAGCCATCCTTCCTGATCCCAAAACGGGCAGGCTCCCGTCACCGTCGGATCGCATGGCCGAGCTTATCGAGGAGGTCGTTGTCGCTGATCGCGTCGGGCTCGATGTCTTCGGTATCGGCGAGCATCATCGGGGTGAATTTCTCGATTCCGCACCCACCGTCATTCTGGCCGCAGCCGCGTCCCGTACTTCCCGCATCCGGTTGACGAGCGCGGTAACGGTCCTGAGTGCCGCCGATCCGGTGCGTGTCTTCCAGGAATTCGCAACCCTCGACCTGATTTCCAAAGGCCGTGCCGAACTCGTGGTTGGTCGGGGCTCCTTCGTCGAGGCTTATCCGCTGTTCGGCTTGGATACGCGGCATTATGACGAACTCTTTGCCGAAAAGCTTGACCTTTTTCTCAAGCTCGGTGAGGCGACCGACATCACCTGGGAAGGTCGCTTCCGGCCGCCACTCAAAGGGCAGGGCGTCTTTCCGCGCCCCCATCAATTGCGGCTTCCGGTCTGGATCGGCGCCGGCGGCTCGCCGGAATCCTTCGCTCGCGCCGGTGCACTTGGGCTTCCTTTGATGGTGGCGATCATCGGCGGCAACTTCGAACGATTCCGGCCACTTGTCGATCTCTACCGCGAAGCCGGCCAACGCGCCGGGCATGACCCTCAAAATCTCAAGGTGGGCGTCCACGCGATGGGCTTTGTCGGCGAGACCGATTTGGCTGCAAAGGATGCCTTTTTTCCTGGATGGGCGCATCTGACGACGAAGATCGGTCGTGAGCGCGGCTGGTCGCCGCCGACGCGCCAGCAGTTCGAGATCATGACGGGTCCTGACGGCGCATTCCTTGTCGGCGATCCGAAAGCCGTTGCCGCCAAGATGTTGCGGGCAAGTGAAACGCTTGGTGGCCTTTCGCGCATCACCTTCCAGATGAGTACGGCTTCGCTTGAAACGGCCGCGATGAAGCAGTCGATCGAGCTTCTGGGCACGGAGGTCGCTTCGATCATCAGGGCGGCGCGATAGGACGGATATCCACGGCGTCGCAACGGAGGCATGCCAAATGGACATCGAAGATCTGCGGGTATTCGTCGAGGTTGCCGATTCGGGAGGTATCACTTCGGCTGCGCGTAGACTCGGGGTCTCCAAGTCCATGGTCAGCCGCGCTCTCACCAGGGTCGAGGGTGCGCTCGGCGCTCAGCTTCTTGCACGAACGACACGGGGAGCCGGTCTGACGGAAGCCGGGGTCTTGTTTCGAGACCACGCAGCACGGGTCTGCGCCGAGATCGACACTGCGCGCGAGGCGATACTGCCGCAAGGTGACCTTCGTGGACGCCTACGGATTGCGGTTCCGCTGACATCGGGTCCGGTCCATTTCGCACCGGTTCTGGCCAAAATGGCGCGCCACCACCCGCAGCTTCAGATCCATGCCGACTATAGCGACCGGTTCGCCGACCTGATCGCCGACGGGTTCGATTGTGCAATCCGTGTCGGTGCCCTGCGTGACTCGAATCTCATGGCAAAACGAGTCGGCCAGATTTGCGGCAAGCTGGTGGCGAGCCCGGACTACATAAGATTGCACGGCTCGCCGGATGCGCCCGAAGAGATAGCGTCCCACCAGGCTTTGGTTGGTGCGGAGACCTGGCGATTCATGGACGGCGACAAGATCATCACCGTGCAGCCGCGGGGCCGCTTCAGGACCGACAACGGCATGGCGCTTGCGAGCGCAGCCGCCGAGGGGCTCGGCATCGCCTGGCTTCCCGATTGTGTCACCCATGATTATCTCGCGTCAGGGGCTCTCGTTCCGATCATGACCCGTTTTCCGCTGCCGGTCGGCGGTGTCTATGTCGTCCGGCCTCCCAGCCCGCATCCGTCCCGAAAAGTGCGCGTCCTCTCGGAGTTGTTGATCGAATCCTTTGAGACTGACGCGCATCTTTGGGGCGCCGGACGTTGATATCGTATACAGCGCGTTCCGCTTGCCGCAACACAGTGTAGCGTTCCCCGCAGCTAGTCGCGGCTGCTGTCGCTTTCTAGCTTCGGTGGCGGTGTTGGCCGATCGGGTAGCACATCGAAAGGGCAGGCGAGCGGCGCCTGTCCAGTGGAGAGCAAGCATGAGTTGGAATCCCACCATTGCACCAGCCTGTCCTGAAGAGATCGGCCTCGATGCGATCGACACCCTCATCATTCCACGTTCGCGCGACCTCGGTGGCTTCGAAGTTCGGCGCGCCTTGCCTGCGCCGAAGCGCCAGATGGTGGGACCGTTCATCTTCTTCGATCAAGTCGGGCCTGCGGAACTTCTGACCGGGCAGGGCATTGATGTGCGGCCGCATCCCCATATTGGCCTCGGCACCGTCACCTATCTTTATCGCGGCGAATTCCATCACCGCGACAGCACAGGTGCCGACCAGATCATTCGCCCCGGAGCCCTGAACTGGATGGTTGCGGGCCGGGGTGTCACGCATTCCGAGCGCACTACGCCAGAGGGCCGCAGCGCGCCGCAAAGCCTGCTGGGGATCCAGACCTGGGTAGCGCTTCCCGACAACTATGAAGATATGGCGCCGATGTTCGAACATCATGGAACACAGGCGCTGCCCGTGATCGAGGATCGCGGTGTCACGGTTCGGCTTGTCCTGGGAAACGCCTATGGCGAGGTCGCTCCTGCGACGATGTTTTCCGAAACCTTCTACGCCGATGTCACGCTGGAAGCAGGCGCTCGCCTGCCACTGCCGGACGATCACGAGGATCGTGGGATTTATATCGTCGAAGGCTCGATCTCGATCGCAGGCCAGGATTTCGAAGCGCCGCAGATGATGGTGTTTCGTCCAGGCGACAGGATCACGGTAACGGCCGGCGGCCGAGGTGCAAGGCTGATGGCCCTCGGCGGCGCGACATTCTCAGGGCCGCGCTACATCTGGTGGAACTTCGTCGAATCCTCGAAGGAGCGCATCGAAGAAGCCAAAGCCGAATGGCGTGCCGGAAACTGGGGAGAGGGGCGTTTCGATCTTCCAGCCGACGACAGGGATGAGCACATTCCCTTGCCCGATTGATTTCTGCTGATCGGCCCCAATTAGAAGACCATCTATGGATGGGTCGGATCGGCACGTTAAACACGGTATTGATGACGGAGGAAATGCGTTGAGCGAAGAGGTTGAACGGGAAGATGGTGCGTCAAAGGGACGCTACCGGATCGTTGTGGATGGGCATGAGGCCGAGATGACGTACAGCCGGGCGGGTCAAAAGCTGATCATTATCGACCACACGGATGTTCCTGCTGCGTTGCGTGGCCGAAAAATTGGCGGGCAATTGGTCCGGCAAGTGGTAGAGGACGCTCGGCGGGAAGGTATTACGATCATACCGCTTTGCCCCTTCGCGAAAGCGCAGATAGAGCGCCATCTGGAATGGCAGGATGTTTTGAGAAAGTGAAAATTCTGCCGAACACAGAACCGGAGCCGGCGATGGGGAATGTTATGGGGAAGAGCATCTCTCTGCTTCGAAGCAAAGCAGGTCCTTCAAGCTGCTACCAGAGAGAGGAACAATGGCCGAAAACACTCCTGATCTAACTTTGGCAGAGCGCCAGATTGTCGAGGTCATCAGTCGCACTGACAAGACTCTTGCTGCCGCGGTCTCATGTGTGGTGCGGACCCGGATACCTTCAAAGGGGGAAACCCTGAAACTGCCTATCACGTCATCCGTAATTCCCAGAATATCGCCAAGCACTATTGGTCCGCTGACATTCAGCCGTATCCACCGAAATAGCGTTCGGTTGTTCATCGACATCCAGTATCGCGCAGTTATTGCGTCGGCGGTTCCTTAATTGCTGATGAACTTGGCGATAAAAGAAAGCTCAACGGCAATCTTGGTGAGGATTTTGCCTCATTCGCGATCGCTGATCGGAGAACTCGATTTAACTTCAGACACAGCGATCTATTTTGCGACGCTGCAGAGTATGAAAGAGCCGGTCGATCTGCAGCTTGCGATTACAATCAAGCTGATCGCTCGTCTAGCTTGCCAATGGTCGTCGTGCCGTCCTTGGCGGACGCGGTCCCGAAACGTTCGATGAGCATCTCAGTGAGTATCCTCACCTTTCGCGAGGGATGTTGGCCGGGTGGCCTTACGACGAAGATGCCGGCAGGCGGAATCGGATAGCGCGTCATGATTGGCACCAAAGTGCCCGAGCTAATATGAGCTGCGACAAGCGGTTCGGGCAGGTAGCCGATCCCAATGCCATCCAGAGCGGCAGACACGAGCGATATTCCGCTATCGGCTACGAAGCGCCCCTGGGGGCGCACCGTAACGATCCCGTCGCCATCCATGAATTGCCACCTTTCGTCGTCTCGCATGACGACTTGATGATTTGCTATTTCGCCCGGTGTTAACGGAGCGCCGTGAGCGTCTATGTATTCGGGACTCGCAACCAGGATGCCGAAGATCGATCCGACACGTTTTGCGACCAGGACAGAATCTTGAAGATGGCCAAGCCGAATGGCGCAGTCAAAACCCTCTCCGACGAGATCGACGAAACGATCAGTATAGGAAGAAAGGATTTGTAATTGCGGATGACTGCGCGCCATTTGAGAGAGGACGGGAGCAAAATGTGTCGGGCCGAAAGAAAGCGGTGCAGCGACACGTAACCGACCGCGAAGATCGCCTGAGGGAAGAGTGGCGTCCCTTGCAACATCAAACTCATTGCAGATTTTTGCTGCGTGCTCGCGAAACGTCGCGCCAGCTTCGGTCAAGGAAGCGCCGCGCGTTGTTCGCGCGAGCAATTGGACGCCCAGAAATTGCTCAAGCCGAGCGAGCCGTCGGCTGACGAGCGATTTGGAAACGCCAAGCCGGCGCGCTGCGTGTGTGACGCCGGAGGCATCAGCAACCTCCACGAAGGTACGCAGTTCCTCAATATCCATTGGTGTTTCCTTTTCGGCGACATAGTGTGTCATTTTGATGGGCTACCGTAGCCGAAATTGCAAGGGCAGTGTCCACTTGGACGTTTTCACAAGGGTTTTGTCTTCCGACAAGTCGGCCTTCAACGGCGGCGTGCGAAAAAACTAATGACCTTTTGCGACAGCTTGGACTCACTTCTTCGCCTATTGCGCGCATCCGCATGGCACCGGCTCCGAGCGACCGCATTTCGTAAAATCAGTCGAACGAGGGTAAAATGATCAGAAAGATATTCATCGCGTTGGTGACAACTTTTTCTTTCTCTGCAGTTCAGGCACAAACGACGCAGGAACAGCCCGGCGCTGATATGATCGTTATCAACGCAAAGATCTTCACCGGCAGCCGTGCGCAACCGGAAGCTTCGGCTTTGGCGGTCAAGAAAGGCCGTATCTATTCCGTCGGCTCTGATGTGGAGATTCTCGGTCTGAAGAACTCCAACACCGAGATTATTGATGCTCGCAGCCGCAGACTGATCCCCGGCATTGTCGACGCCCATATCCATGTTCTCAACGATCTGGCCTATAACTACAATGTTCGATGGGATGGCGTACAGACGCTGCGTGAAGCGTTGACGATGCTGAACGAGCAGGCCGCACGCACGCCGGAGGGCCAATGGGTCAAAGTGATCGGAGGCTGGTCGCCTTATCAATTTGAGGAGAAGCGTTTTCCGACGTTGGACGAATTGCGCGAAGCCGTGCCCGATCGTCCCGTGATCGTGCAATATGCCTATAACCAAGCCTTCTTGAACAAGCAGGCGATGGAGGCGCTTGGCGTGGGTACCGATCGGTTCCCGAAGGTGCCGGACACCGAGTTCGAAAAGGACAGCCACGGCAATCCCACGGGTGTGGTCCACGGATACACGTGGCTGTTCCTTGCTTTAGAGGCCATGGTGCCGCAGCCCACGTTCGACGAACAAGTGAGTTCGTTGATCTATAGTATTCACGGTCTGAACCGGTTCGGCGTGACCTCGATCATCGATAACGGCGGCAGGTGGCCCTACCCGGAGGCCCAGGCGAGGGTAGCCGTGCTTGCACGAGACAACCGCCTCAACGTGCGCATGCCCTTTGTGGACTTGCAACTCGGTGACGGTGGGCCGGTAAACATGGTGGACCTGGAAATCGAGGCGATCACGAAAACGGCGCCGATAAGTCCAGGGCAAAACCTCCACCCCACCCTAGCACATGGCCACGAATATCGAGGTGCCGGGGAGGTTCTGAGTGGGGAAGTGCACGATCATGAGAACTTCGACCGTCCGGCCGTCATCATTGAGCCTGAGAAGATGCGGCGCTTCGTCGAGCAAGATGTGCTGAAGCTGGTCCAGCGGCACATCCCGTTCCGCATGCACGTCAGCTACAACGAGAACATCTCCCCCTTTCTCGACGCGCTGGAAAAGGTGAACGAGACGATCCCGCTCGGTGGCCTGAAATGGAGTCTCGAGCACGCTGAGACCATCAGTCCGGAGAACATCGCTCGGGTGAAAAAGCTGGGGGGCGGCATAGCCCTGGACGCCAAAATGGCGCTGCACGGCGATGGTTTCATCAAGACCTATAATCGCGAGAAGGCTCTGCAGACTCCGCGCCTGCGCAAGCTCGTGGATAGCGGTATGCCGCTGGCCATGACTACCGACGCCTTCCGGGCAGCGACGTACAATCCGTGGGTCGCTTTAAGCTGGATGGTGTCTGGGAAGTCCGTGTCCGGATCCGAAGTTCTCGCCAGCGACAATCGCCTTTCCCGCACGGAGGCACTGAAACTGTTCACCAGTGGCGCAGCGTGGTTCATGAACACGGAATCCGAAATGGGCCTGATCGCCCCCGGCTATCTCGCGGATTTCGCTGTTCTCGACAGGGATTATTTTTCGGTACCGGAGGATCAGATCAAATCCGTTTCTTCCGTTCTGACCGTCATGGACGGCAGGATCGTGTTTGGTGCACAGGACTATAGCGATCTATCGCCACAACTGCCCGCGATCCTTCCGGATTGGTCGCCCGTGAAATATTTCGGCACCTATTACGGGGAAAAATGAACCCGGCGGAAAGGTTCTCCGCGCCTCCCTGAACGGTCATTGGACCGAGGCTTCAACGCCATACCGAACCGCGCCGACATTGACAGGGAATTCTCATCCCGCTTGGGAACTACGCGCGACAAGGTGTCTATGGTCACATTTAGGAGAATAACAATTGGCTGACTTCAATCCGCAGGGTGATAGAACATCATCGCTCTTCGCCGATGTGCGCGGACATCACGTTGCGATCCGTGTTACTGATGGGGATGTCGCCATAAAATGGTATCAGGATAAGCTCGACTGGCGCGTCGTCCACACGTGGGCTTATGGTGACCAACAGCTCGCCTTTCTCGCGCCGCCAGATGACGATCGGTTCATGGTCGAACTGCTTGCCGGTGGCGACCCGAGCCCGCACCCGCTACCGCCTTACAAGGATCTGGCCGATAGCTTGAGATACGCTGGTTACCATCATTTCTGCCTGACCGTTACCGATATCGAAGCCACGACGGACGAGCTGCGCCGCCGCGCCGTCAATATCCTCATCGAACCGTTTCAGGTGGATGAGATCAGCTGCAAGATCGCTTTCGTCGCCGATCCTTTCGGGAACGTGATTGAATTTGCCGAAGTCATCCAGCCGCGCAGCCGCGCATAGCCTCGCGAACGAATCCAAAACGATTTCACCCATAAACCAACCCGTCGGGTACGGGATCCCACCTTCAGGCGGTCGATATAGGTAGCTGGGATCGCCGCGTGCGCCCCGTGCTTCGCCTGATTAGTGGTGGTTGGCCGCGATCACCCACAAAAGACGACATAGGACGTTGCCATGTGGCGAAAGCCCGAAAGAGAGCCGATGATCGGCCAGAAGAAATACGTCATTCCCGGTATATCATTGGCGTTTTGCCTTCGATCCGCTCCGTACGCGCAGTCACTCCTGCTTACGCTTGCCGCCCTCGCCTTTGCTCAATGGGACTACCGGTCAGCCCTGGCGGCGGATGATCTTCTTTTGGAGCAGAAGAGGCCCTTGATAAAAGCCGACCGGTCGCAGGAGGACTGGTCGCTTCTCGCGGATCCGAAACTGCGGACTGAGCCGCTGGATAGTCTCAAATACATTCCGTTGTTTCCCTCCAATCCCGACAGCTACATCTCGTTAGGGTTCAATCTACGTGAGATCTTCGAAGTCAGTGATGCACCGGCTTTCGAAACCGTGCCTGCGAACCCCAGAGACTCATACTGGTTACAGCGCGCGCAGTTCCATATCGATGCTCACTTGAATGAAAACTGGCAATTGTTCACGCAGTTCGAGGATGTGCGTGCGTTCGACAAGACGGTGGTCGGCCCTAACGACGCAAACCGGTTTGACCTTCGGCAAGCATTCATCGGCTATTCGCAGGGGGCCGACGCCGGAACGTTCAGGGCAAGGGTCGGCCGCCAGGACTTCGCGTTTGACCTGGAGCGGTTCGTTTCGACGCGCGATGGGCCGAATGTCCGCCAGTCTTTCGATGGGATTTGGGCCGGATGGGAGACGAATGCATGGCGCTTCTATGGTCTTGTAAGCCAGCCTGTTCAGTATCGCAATGACGATCCTTTCGATGATCGATCGAGCGGCGGCGCAATGTTCAGCGGGGGCCGTGTGGAGTGGCAGCTCTCGCCAGAGATCGAGGCCTCCGCCTATTACGCGCTTTATCGGCGCCAGGACGCAACCTTTCTCTCCGCGTCGGGTGAAGAGGAAAGGCACGTTTTCGATATCCGATCGGCCGGCAAATATGCCGGTTTCGACTGGGATGCGGAAGCGATGGGACAGGTTGGCAAGGTCGGCTCAGCCAATATCCTGGCCTGGGCCGTGGGTGCGAGGACCGGCTACACCTTAGAGGATCTCACTTGGTCACCACGGATCGGCCTGCAGTTCGATGTGGCATCGGGCGACCGAGCCGCAACTGACGGCACGCTCGGCACATTCAATCCGCTGTTTCCGAATGGCTTCTATTTCTCGCTCGGCGGTCACACCGGATACGCCAACCTCGTTCACATCAAACCATCGGTCACCATTCAGCCGGCAGAAGACCTGACCTTAATGGCTGGGGTCGGACTGCTCTGGCGCCAGACGACACAGGACGCCATCTACACCCTACCAAGCGTTCCCGTCGCTGGCACAGCGGGTAGGGGGCCGGCATGGACTGGAGCTTATCTGCAGGTCAAGGCCGACTACCGCTTCAATCCCAATCTCACAGGGTCGCTGGAGGCTGTTCATTACCAGGTCGGATCGGCGCTCGAAGCTGTGGGCGGCCGCGATAGCAATTATTTCAAGGGAGAGCTGAAGCTGGTCTACGATGCCGACTCTACGCAGCACTACGAAATAGGCCCATCCGGTTCTCGGCATCCAGAAGCATAAGCAATGGATCCGCTGGCTTTGAACATCGCAAGTTAAGATGAAATCCTGCCCCCGCAACCAAAAACTTAAAGATACTCAGCTTCAAAAAGGCGTCCTCAGGGGCGCCTTTTTGCGTTGCCCCCACGGGCCGGTAAACTGTCTGACCTACGTGCTCGCACGCTCAATCAGCCGGAAACCGGTAATGCCTACGCGTATCAGCCGCCGGCTCACAAACGCTGGCGCAGCAGGCGATAATAACCGCCAAGTTGCGGAATGGCGCGTTCCAGTTCTGCGAAAGCCGCATCGCTGCTGTGCAGCTCCCCCGCATATTTGGCTGCTATGAGCTGCCGGTGTCTTTCAAGCGCCAACGCCTCGACCGGCTGAAGTACCGTAAAGATCGGCGACAGCGTCGTACGGCCCTTGACTGTGATGCTGTCCAGTTCGGCGATCCTGAAATCCGGCGCGCTCAGCTGCGCCGTCTGTTCGCCGATCAGCAAAGGCACCCCGTAGTTCTTCGATTCGCCTTCGAGGCGCGAGGCCAGATTGACGCAATCCCCCAGCACCGAATAGTCGAAGCGGCGCGACGAGCCCATATTGCCGACGACGCAATCGCCGGTATTGATGCCGATGCCGATCTTCAGCACTCGCGGCTCGGTGCCAAGGGCTGCCGCTTCCTGGCCAAGCTCCGCATTCAGATGGTCGATTGCATCCAGCATGCGAAGCGCCGCACCGACGGCGTGGCTGGCATGGCGCGGGTCGTCGAGCGGTGCGTTCCAGAACGCCATCAGGCAATCGCCGATATATTTGTCGATGGTGCCGCCGCTTTCCAGCACGATCTCGGAAAGCGGCGTCAGCAGCCGGTTGATCAGCGTCGTCAGCTGTTCGGGGTCGTCCTTCAGGGCCTCGGAAATCGTGGTGAAACCGCGCACGTCGCAAAACAGGATCGTCAGCGTCCGCCGCTCGCCGCCAAGCTTCAGCTGCGATGGGTCGTTGGCAAGGCGCTCGACCAGAGCGGGCGACAGATAACGCGAAAAGGCCCGGGTGATATCGCGGCGGTCGCGCCGCTCGGCGGCATAGTCGAAAGCCGACTGACCGGCGACGATGGACAGGTAGGAGAGCGTGGGGCCAAGCGGGGAGATGAAGACATGGCCAAGCCGCAGCATCGCGTAGCTTGCAGCAGTGATGAAGAGCAGAATCGGGAGGCTCAGGGCCGCCGTCCGCCACCCCGTCGATCGGAGCACCGCGGCTGCCGCCAGCACGGAAGCCAGCACGATCGCGGTGATTGTTACCGGATGCCCGGCCTTCCGGATGAACAGATCATGGGTGATATTGTCGAAGATCGTTGCCTGCAGTTCGGCGCCGGCTACCAGACGGCCTGTGTGAACGGTAAACGGCGTGGCGAAGGCATCGGCGCCGCCGGCCCTGAGGGTTGGCGCGTTCTGCAGGCTGAGGCCGACGATGACGATCCGGTCACGGAAGAAACCCTCCGGCAGCAGCTGGCCGGGCTCAAGCGCCTGATAGTAGGACACCGTCGGATAGGTCCGCGCCGGGCCAAACGTCTGCAGCAAGGCTACGCCGGATACGGGAGACTGCCGGCGGCCGGCGGTCTGCGCCAGTTGCGCGGCAAAACCGTCGGCATAGGCCGGTACCTGCCGCAATGTACCGTCACCGCTCAAGGCCACCGATGCGATGCCTGTTCGTGCCCCGCGCGCGGCAAACGCGTCCAAAGGCTCCGTCCGGACGAACTGGTCTGCCTGCGGTGTCTCGATCAGCGTTTCGTCGCCCGCCAGGACGACATCCGTGCCCAGCACCGCGGCAAGGGCGGCATCGTTCTCCGGTGCAGCCGAAGGCTCGGCAAAGATGATATCGATGCCGATGGCCTTTGCCCCGGCGTCGCGCAGGGCTTCGATCAGCCGGGCATGCAGCGCACGTGGCCATGGCCACTGGCTACCGATTTCGGCCATCGAGGGCTCGTCTATGGCGACGATAACCGGCCCGTCTTCCGGCCGGGGCGGTGGAGAAAAGGTCGAGAGATAGTCGAAGTTGCGCAATTCGATCAGCGACCAGGCGGGCGTTAGCGAGGCCAGGGAGAGGAGGGCGGTTACGGATGCGGCGAGTGCAACGAGGCCCAGGCGGCGGCGTTGCGTGCGCCGGGCTGCCGTCTCGCCCGGGAAGCCGATTGCTGAAGGGCGGCGCGTTTTGATGGCTGTCATCAGAAGCGCACTTTCACCGTCCCCTTGAAGGTCGGCCCCCAGCCGGGAATGGCCTCGGCGACATAAAAGTCCTCATCCAGCAGATTGAAGCCCGACAGGTTGACCTCCACGCGCTTGTCGAAGGATTCCCATTTTAGGTTGGCGTCCAGCGTCCAATAGTCTTTCAGACGGCTTCCCGCATTGTCGAGGCGGTCGCCGGTATAGTTCGCCGCAAGCGTTGCGCGGATGTTGTTGGTGTTGACCCAGGTCAGAGCAACACGCCCCGCCGTGTCGGGAACGAAAGGCAGGGCGCCTTCGAACGCGTCGCCGACGACAGTGCCGTGGCCGCTGGATTCATTGATGGCAGCGGTGGCCGAAAGACCGAAGCCGTGGCCGAGCAGCAGGTTTGCCGTCGCGCTGGCCCGATCCAGCCGCCCCTTGTCAATAGCGATCGTGTTGATCGTGTAAGGTAAGCTGGCTGTAATGGAGTCGAATTCCTGATGCTGAAAATCGACCGATGTGAAGAGATTGTCGGTCCACTCCCCATCCCATCGCAATGCGTAGGTATCGGCTTTGCCGTCCATAGCAAGGTCAAGCTGGTTCGACTGGATGCCAAGTACGCCGACCGGCGCCAGCGTGGGGGTATCCGAGGCGGCACCTTCACGCAAATAGGCGGCTCTTAGCCATTGCCCCTCGAATGGGCTCCAGGCGAGCCCGAGACGGGGATCCAGCCGGTTGATGGCGTCGCCATCACTCTCAAGGTAGGTGGCGAACACGGCGGCCTCTGCCTTCAAGGACGGCGTTATTTCGGCGAGTACGGAGGCATACGCTTTGCCGAGAGGCGACGTTTCCGTGGAGGAAATGTCGTAGAACTCCTCTGGAGGCAATATATTGCCATAAACCAAGTGCGACTTCAGTTTCAGCGTTCCGGCTTCAAGGCCATAGCGAAAGGTCAGGTTTCCGTCCTCATATAAATGGTTAACGGCAGCAACGAGGCTGGTTTTTTCACCTTCTATTGTGCTGTCGAGAAACGGGAACCCGAAAAGAAAGCTGTTGTCCAAAATTCGCGCCTGGCTGGACGAATAGAAGAGGCCTGCGTTGACGACGTTGTGATAGGCAATGGTGTGGCTCCATGCGGCGCCCAGGTTCAGCGTCTCCGCAGAAACGTCTCTGGTGCGTTTCAACGTTGAAAAAAGGATGCTGTCATCAAGCCAGAGGTCGTTTCGCGCATAATTGGCATAAAAGACGAACCGATCATCGGGGCTCGGTGTGGCCGTCAGATAACCGTTTCCGGAGAGAAGCTCGGTTTCCGAATTGAAATGGCTGCCAACGATATCATAATCGCGTTTTTGCGGCGTCGTTTCCCACGCCAAGGTACCATAGACGCTGACGGGAAAGATGGTATTTCCAAATCCGCGAAGTTCCGCTTCTCCGGTATAGCCCCGATCGCCGTTGTTGGAGACAAGGCCACCGCCGATGGATGCTTCGATAAAAGGTCTCTGGACGAGATTGGCGGCCCGGTCCCGGCTGGCAAGCATATGAGGATCGAGGAGAAGTCCTTGAATAAACGACGAATAGGATGAGTCGTTTGTACTGTTTTCAAGGATCTTGCCATCATAGCTATAGGCGCCGATGAAGGGATCGACGCTGCCGCGCACCGCCTGGTCGATATAGCTCGATCCGGCGAAGGGATTGAAGACCACGTCGCCGTAATATTGCCCCCATGCATCCAGCCCCTGCAGTCGGAAAGCGTCGTTCAGGGTCGAGCCTGCCTGCTGGTTGGCTCCGAGCGGAGCATAGTCGCCGCCGCGCGCGCGCGTCCGGCGCATGATTTCCTGTGCATTGCGGATCGCGGCGTCCGCGTCATACTCGTCAATAGCAATGGCCGTGCGGACGACCGGGATGACGGGATCGGTGGGATCGAGGCGCTCGGCATTGTCGAGCGCCTGGGCGGCGGGCACGCGGTCGCCCTTCTCGTAATGGGCCGCCGCCAGCATCAATTGTCCCTGCGAATAGCCGGGATTGGCGGTCGAGCCAGCCAGCAGGTCTTCCACCGCCTTATCCATCTCGCCGGTCTGCAGGTGGTAACGGCCGCGCGCCACCAGCGCGATATCAAAGGATGGATCGACCCTCAATGCCTCATCTATCTCGCGCTTGGCCTCCGTCATGCGCATCTCGACGAGATAGAGAAAGGCGAGATTGGCATGGCTGACGGGATCGAGCGGATCGAGTTCGATCGCTTTCTTGTAGGCAGCCTCTGCTTCCCTGTTGGCATCGCGGGCGCTATGCACAAGCCCGATCGTATTCCAGATGGAGCTGAAGCCGGGTGCGGTTTTCAATGCCCGGTTCAGATCGTCGAGAGCGCCCTGCCGGTCGTTCAGGATATAGAGCTTGTAGTTGGCCCGTGCTTCCAGTCCGGTCGGATCTTCGGGGTCGATCGCCAAAGCCCGTTCAAACCCGTCGACAACCTGCTTTTCATCGGCAAGAAGAATGCCGAGCAGGGCGCGCGCGGCCGGCAAGGCCGGATCGCCGGGTGTATTGCGCTCGCCCTCCCTGATGGAAGCAATGGCTGCCGGGATGTCCTGGCGAAAACCGGCGGTCCAGGCTTTCGCCATGGCGCCGTAGCCGCTATTGGCGAGCCGGGGCGGTTCCTCTGCATGGTTGGGATCGGCAAGCGATCGCGCGAAATAGCCGCCATAGGCGGCAATCGCGCCGCGCTTGGCGTCGAGCCGTGGCCGGGCTTTGTCAAACAGCACGGCTGCGTCCCGATAGCGATTTTCCGAACCGGCGATCAGGGCGTCGATCAGGTCGGCACGCGCGGTCTGAGAGGCGCCCAGGCCGCGTACCCGTGCCTCATCGAGCGCTGCCTTCGCCTTTTCCTTGCCATCAAGAGCCAGATAGATTTCCGACAGGCTCAGCCAGTCCTCCGCCGAGCGGGCGCCGGGTGCCGTAGCCTCGATACGGCGCCGTTCCGTGCGCATCTGCGGCACGATCAGCGGCGTTGCCGGCATCCACTGGAATGCGGTGCGCAGCGACAGGTTGAACAGCATCTGTTCCCTGTCCTTCGGCTTGGCAATGACGATCTTCGAGGGGGCCTTGCCGATCGCGGCGACCGCACCCTCACCTTGCGCGACCTTGACGCTGCCATAGGCGTTGCTGAGTTCGACCAGTCCTTCCAGCACGATCAGCGAGGTCTTGCCGTCGGGCCCAACCGTCATTGTCCAGTCGGTGCCACGGATGGCGGCTGCGGCCGCCGGCGTATCGATCACCACGCCCTGGCCGCCACGCTCGGCCCGGGCCCAGATCGTGCCGGATTGCAGCTCGAGCCCGGTATCGCCGCCGCCCATCTGCTTGACGAGAAGCGAGGTGTTGCGGCCAAGCCGGACCTGGGTGCGATCGGAGAAGAGGACGGCGAGCTGGCCGGTGGCGTTGGTGCGCAGTACGTCGCCGCTCAAGAGGTCCTGCTTCAGATCGACATAACGCCAGCCGGAAATATCGACGAAACGCACTTCCTCGCCGGATTTGCGGGCAATGACCGATCCGGCGGCGGGAGATGGGCGCGGCAAAGGCTCGGCCTGCGCCGGTATGGCGAGACAGAGCGCTCCCAAGGCAATCCCCGCGGATGCGTATTTCATGCAGTTTCCCCAACAATGCACAGATGATCACTGGATTTGGTCACTCCAAAAGTCAAGCCGGACAAGCGTTCTCGCGTTGCTTTGCGGAGAGAGTGTAGGAATAGAGAAACACAATAAAACATGGATGGGTATTCCCAACGATACATGATGAGGGATCGATTGCAGCTTTTGGAAAGACGTTCACCGGCGGGCATCTATTCAAACCGCAAGCAAAGTGTAGACTGACTTCTACCATAGGAAGAAATATCAGGGCGGACTCGCTCGCAGATGTCCCTTTCGACCCCGTTCTAACGTTTCGAAATTCCTATGAGATTTTTATATCTCTGCCTGGCCGCCCGTCTCGAACCCTTATGCTGTTTGGCGGCATACTAAGCATGGAGTTCAGACCCGGGATCTTGTGTCGAGCAGGTTCGAACGGGTCTCTTTCGCGTCGCCTCCCTCCCTTGAAGAAGAGGGAAAGATGAAACTCAACAGAAGGAGCCTGGATCGATGATGGATATTGTCTTGATCGGGATCGGCGTTTTGTTTTTCGCGCTGTCGTTTGCTTATACCAGGGCCTGCGACCGTCTTTAAATTCGAAGGATGCAGAAAATGCTTGTCGATTATGTGCTCGGAGGCGGCGTGACCGTGTTTCTCCTTGTCTATCTGACCTACGCCCTCATTCGCCCTGAGCGTTTCTAAACACGCCAGGTTCGGAAAGTGATTGCCATGACACTCAACGGATGGATCCAGATCCTCATCTTCTGCGGGATCGTCATTTTGCTCGTCAAGCCACTCGGCGCCTATATGACGCGCGTCTTTGGCGGTGAGCGCACACTCCTGTCGCCGCTCCTCGTTCCGGTCGAGCGCGGACTCTACCGGCTTTCCGGCACCAGCGAAAAGGAGGAGCAGCACTGGACGAGCTATGTGTTCGCCCTGCTGATGTTCAATCTTGCCGGCTTCGTCGTTCTCTATGCGTTGCAGCGGTTTCAGGGGGCTCTGCCGTTCAATCCCGCCGGGATGACGGCCGTTGGCTCCGAGCTTTCCTTCAACACCGCCACCAGCTTCGTGACCAACACCAACTGGCAGAACTACGGTGGCGAAAGCACGATGTCCTATCTCGTGCAGATGGCCGGTCTGACGGTCCAGAATTTTGCCTCGGCGGCAACTGGCATGGCCATCGCCGTCGCTCTCATTCGCGGTTTCGCACGCGCCTCCGGCAAGTCGATCGGCAATTTCTGGGTCGATATGACCCGGGCTACGCTCTACATCCTCCTGCCGATCTCTATCGTGCTGACGGTCGTCTTCGTCTATCTCGGCGTGCCGCAGACGCTTGGCGCCTATGTGACGGCAACGACGATCGAGGGGGCGCAGCAAACCATCGCGCTCGGCCCGGTCGCCTCGCAACTGGCGATCAAGATGCTCGGCACCAATGGCGGCGGTTTCTTCAACGCCAACTCCGCCCATCCCTTCGAAAATCCGGATGCGATCTCCAACCTCATCCAGATGGTGGCGATCTTCGCCATCGGCGCCGGTTTCACCAATGTCTTCGGCCGCATGGTCGGCAACCAGCGCCAGGGCTGGGCGATCTTTGCGACGATGGGTGTCCTATTCGTCGCGGGTGTCGTGATCACCTATTGGGCAGAAGCTGCCGGCAATCCGCTGGTTCATGCCATGGGGATCGATGGCGGCAATATGGAGGGCAAGGAAGCCCGCTTCGGCATCGTGCTTTCCTCGCTTTTCGCGGTCATCACCACGGCCGCCTCCTGCGGCGCGGTCAATGCCATGCACGGCTCGTTCACGGCGCTCGGCGGCCTCATCCCGCTGATCAACATGGAACTCGGCGAGGTCATCGTCGGCGGCGTCGGCGCCGGTTTCTACGGTATCCTGATGTTCGTCATCCTGACCGTTTTCGTCGCGGGCCTGATGGTCGGCCGCACGCCGGAATATCTCGGCAAGAAGATCGAGGCCAAGGAGGTCAAGATGGCCGTTCTCGCCATCCTCATCCTGCCGACGGCCATGCTGATCTTCACGGCGATCGCCGTCATTCTGCCGACCGGCGTGGCGTCTATCGGAAATCCGGGACCGCATGGTTTCTCGGAAATCCTCTATGCCTATACGTCGGCTGCCGCCAACAACGGCTCGGCCTTCGGCGGTCTTAGCGGCAACACGCCCTGGTACAATATCACCATCGGCATCGCCATGCTGATGGGCCGTTTCCTCGTGATCATTCCGGCACTTGCCATCGCCGGCTCGCTGGTGATGAAGAAGACCGTGCCCGCCTCGGCCGGGACCTTTCCGACCCATGGCCCGCTGTTTGTCGGCCTGCTCTGCGGTGTCATCCTGATCGTCGGCGGTCTCACCTTCTTCCCGGCGCTGGCGCTCGGGCCGATCGTCGAACATCTGGCAATGATATCAGGTCAAACCTTCTAGGTGCCGGCATGAACCGCTTGTTTCAGCAGACGTTCAAAAAGCTCCTCAATCCTCGCGACGGTGATCCGCCGCGAGCGGCTCCTCCGCAGGCAACCAGCATCATCATCGTTTTTATGCTGGTCCTGCTGGTGATTGGCGGTCTTGCCCATGCGTTTACCGAATTGTTCCACGGCTGACGCGGTCACCGTGATGTCACACACAAAAGAAACTGGAGTTCTCTCATGAGCCAGTCCAAATCTGCGAGCCTCATGGACTCTCGCATCCTCATCCCGGCGATCGGCTCCGCCTTCGTCAAGCTCGATCCGCGCACGCTGGCCAAGAACCCGGTGATGTTCGTCGTCGCCGTCGTCTCGTCGCTGACGACTGTCCTGTTCCTGCGCGATCTCGTCACCGGTGGCGAAGGCCTCGGTTTCTCGCTGCAGCTGAATATCTGGCTCTGGTTCACGGTGCTGTTTGCCAATTTCGCCGAAGCTGTCGCCGAAGGGCGCGGCAAGGCGCAGGCCGAATCGCTGCGCAAGTCGCGCACCGAAACCCAGGCCAAGCTGCTGACGGGCACGGATCCGGCCAGCTTCAGGATGGTTCCCGGCACCAGCCTCAAGGTCGGCGACATCGTGCTCGTCGAAGCGGGCGAGATCATTCCCTCCGATGGCGAAGTCATCGAAGGTGTCGCCTCCGTCAACGAAGCGGCGATCACCGGCGAATCGGCGCCCGTTATCCGTGAATCCGGCGGCGATCGCTCGGCTGTCACCGGCGGCACGCAGGTCCTGTCGGACTGGATCAGGGTACGCATCAGCGCCGCCGCCGGCTCGACCTTCATCGACCGGATGATTTCACTGGTCGAAGGCGCCGAGCGCCAGAAGACGCCGAACGAGATCGCCCTCAACATCCTTCTTGCCGGCATGACGCTGATCTTCGTGCTGGCTGTCGTAACGATCCCGAGCTTTGCCACCTATGCCGGCGGCTCCATTCCAGTCATCGTCCTCGTCGCCCTGTTCGTGACCTTGATCCCGACGACGATCGGCGCGCTGCTCTCGGCCATCGGCATTGCCGGCATGGACCGGCTGGTGCGTTTCAATGTGCTCGCCATGTCCGGCCGTGCCGTCGAGGCCGCCGGCGATATCGATACGCTGCTACTCGACAAGACCGGCACGATCACGCTCGGCAACCGTCAGGCGACCGAGTTGCGTCCGGTTGCAGGCGTATCCGAGCAGGATCTGGCCGACGCCGCGCAACTGGCGTCGCTTGCTGACGAAACGCCGGAAGGCCGTTCCATCGTCGTGCTTGCCAAGGAAAAATACGGCATCCGCGCCCGCGACATGGCGCAGCTGCACGCGACCTTCGTTCCGTTTACGGCGCAGAGCCGCATGAGCGGCGTCGATCTGGACGGATCGTCGATCCGCAAGGGCGCGGTCGAAGCCGTCCTTACCTATGTCGGCGGCATCAACTCGTCGGCGCGTCCCGAAACCGTCCGAGAAATCCAGGCCATCGCCGACGAGATCGCCAAGTCTGGCGGTACACCACTTGCCGTCGTGCGCGACGGCCGCCTGATGGGCGTCGTTCATCTCAAGGACATCGTCAAGGGCGGCATTCGCGAGCGCTTTGCCGAACTGCGCCGCATGGGTATCCGCACCGTGATGATCACCGGCGACAACCCGATGACGGCAGCCGCGATTGCAGCCGAAGCCGGCGTCGATGATTTCCTCGCCCAGGCAACGCCGGAAAACAAGCTGTCGCTGATCCGCGAGGAGCAGGCCAAGGGCAAGCTTGTGGCCATGTGCGGCGACGGCACCAACGATGCGCCGGCGCTCGCCCAGGCCGATGTCGGCGTCGCGATGAACACCGGCACGGTCGCCGCCCGCGAAGCCGGCAACATGGTCGATCTGGATTCGGATCCGACCAAGCTCATCGAGATCGTCGAGATTGGCAAGCAGCTGCTGATGACCCGCGGCGCGCTGACGACGTTTTCGATCGCCAACGACATCGCCAAGTATTTCGCCATCATCCCGGCGATGTTCCTGGCCTTCTATCCGCAGCTCTCGGCGCTGAACGTCATGGGGCTAGCCTCGCCGCAAAGCGCCATCCTGTCGGCGATCATCTTCAATGCGCTCGTCATCGTCGCGCTGATCCCGCTGTCGCTGAGGGGCGTCACATACCGCGCCGTCGGCGCCGGCGCGCTTTTGTCGCGCAACCTGCTCATCTATGGCCTCGGCGGCGTTATCGTGCCGTTCATCGGCATCAAGGCCATCGATTTGGCCATCACCGCCCTTGGCCTCGTTTAAGGAGTTTTCGACATGCTGAAACAATTGAGACCGGCCCTGGTCATGATCGTCGCCATCACCGTCATCACCGGCCTTGCCTATCCGCTCGGCATGACGGGCATCGCCCAGGCGCTGTTCCCGCATCAGGCCAATGGCAGCCTCGTCGAAAAGGGCGGAGCCGTTGTCGGCTCCACGCTGATCGGGCAGGTCTTTGCCGGCGAGACCTATTTCCACGGCCGTCCATCGGCTGCCGGCGATGGCTACAATGCCGCCGCCTCCGGCGGCTCGAATCTCGGGCCGACCAATCCGAAGCTGCTCGACCGGATCAAGGCGGAAGCCGAAGCGCTGAAGGCCGCCAATCCCGGTGCTGCCGTGCCGATGGATCTGGTCACCGCATCGGGCAGCGGCCTTGATCCGCATATTTCGCCGGAAGCGGCCTATTTCCAGGTACCGCGCGTTGCCAAGGCCCGCGGCATGGATGAGGGCAAGGTTCGCGCGCTCGTCGATCAGGCGGTCGAAGCCCGCGAACTCGGTATTCTGGGCGAGCCTGTCGTCAATGTCTTGGCGCTGAACATGGCGCTTGATAAAGCTGTCTGACCCTGATGGGGTCCTGCGGCCGGGAGGCGGTTCGCCGCGTCCCGGCCCTGACGGAGAAAGATCACGTGATCGATGCGAGATGACGGCCGCGATATGGATGGCAGGCCATCCCCCGACGCCCTGCTGCAGCGGGCCGAGCGGGAAACGCGCGGCCGCCTGAAGATCTTTCTGGGGGCGGCACCCGGCGTCGGCAAGACCTATGAAATGCTCACCTCGGGCCACGCCAAGAAGGCCGATGGCGTCGATGTCGTGATCGGCGTGGTCGAGACCCATGGCCGCCAGGAAACCCAGGCGCTGGCCGAGGACTTCGAGGTCATTCCACGCTCGGTGATCGATTACAAGGGCCGCCATCTCGAGGAAATGGACCTCGACGCCATTCTCGCCCGGCGCCCCGGCCTCGTTCTCGTCGATGAACTGGCGCACAGCAATGCGCCGGACAGCCGCCATCCCAAACGCTACATGGATGTCGAGGAGCTGCTGTCGCGCGGCATCGACGTCTATTCGACGCTCAATGTCCAGCATGTCGAAAGCCTCAACGACGTCGTTGCCCAGATCACCCGTATCCGCGTGCGCGAAACCGTCCCCGATTCGATCATCGAGCGGGCAGACGATATCGAAATCATCGATCTGACACCGGAAGACCTGATCAAGCGGCTGCATGACGGCAAGGTCTATATCCGGAAGACGGCGCAGCGGGCCTTGGACAATTATTTCTCGCCCGGAAACCTGACGGCGCTGCGCGAACTCGCCCTTCGACAGACGGCCCAGCGGGTCGACGAGCAATTGCTGACCCATATGCAGGCGCATGCGATCTCCGGTCCCTGGGCGGCCGGCGACCGGGTGCTGGTCTGCATCGATGACCAGCCCCGCAGTGCCTCCCTCGTGCGGTATGCCGCCCGCATGGCAGATCGCCTGCGCGCGCCGCTGATGGCGCTGCATGTGGAGACGGCGCGATCGGTACATTACTCAGAGGCTGCGCGCGACCGCATTGCCGCGACGCTCCGGCTTGCCGAACGGCTGGGCGCCGAAGCCATGACCAGGCCGGGCTCGGACGAGGTCGAGGAGATCGTCCGCGTCGCGGCATCCGGCAACGTCACCCATATCATCGCCGGTACGCCGAAAACGTCCCGATGGCGTGAATGGCTGAGCGGCTCGGTGACCAGCCGCCTGATTCGACGTGCCGGCAATATCAGCATCCACGTCGTTGCCGGTGACGACCGGGAGGGCCAATCCGTCGCGGCGGGCATCAAGACGGTGCCGGTTGCGGCCCAGTTCAAGATCAAACCCTATGTGCTGGCGACATTCTATGTCGGCTGTGCCCTGGGGGTTGGTGTCCTGCTCGACCAGTCGCTCGATGTGCGCAACATCGCGCTGGTCTTCCTGATGGCGGTCCTGGGCGTCGCGGTCAGCGAGGGATTGAAACCGGCGCTCTACGCCAGTGCCGTCAGCGCGCTCGCCCTGAATTTCTTCTTCCTGCAGCCGCTCCATACGCTTGTCATCAGCGATCCGGAAAGCGTCGTTGCCTTCGGCTTTTTCTTCGTGGTGGCAATTATCGCCAGCAATCTGACCGCCAGCGTGCAGCGGCAGGCCGCCGCCGCCCGCCTGCGCGCGCGCACCACGGAAGACCTCTATCTCTTCAGCAAGAAGCTGGCCGGCACCGGCACGCTGGACGACGTGCTTTGGGCAACGGCGTTCCAGCTCGCCTCCATGCTGAAGGTGCGGGTGGTGCTGCTCTTGCCGGAAGAAGACACGATCGTCGTGAAGGCCGGATATCCGCCGGACGATACGCTGGATGACGCCGATATCGCTGCCGCGCGCTGGGCCTGGGAGCACAACCGTGCCGCCGGGCGCGGTGCCGATACGCTGCCGGGGGCGAAACGGCTTTACGTGCCCTTGCGCACCGGCCGTACCGCCGTTGGCGTCATCGGTCTCGACAACGACCGGCAGGGTCCGCTCCTGAGCCCCGATCAGCAGCGCTTGCTCGATGCGCTTGCCGATCAGGCGGCATTGGCCATCGAGCGCGTGCAGCTTGTCGCCGATGTTGATAATGCGCGGCTGGCCGAGGAAGCCGGCCGTCTGCGCTCGGCGCTGCTGACGTCGATTTCGCACGATCTGAAGACCCCGCTTGCCGCCATCATGGGGGCCGCCGGTACCCTGCGGGACTACCGCTCCGCCCTGCCGGAAGAAGACCGGGCCGAACTTCTGACGACGGTGATGGACGAATCCGAACGGCTGAACCGGTTTATCGCCAATCTCCTCGACATGACACGGATCGAGTCCGGCGCCATGGAGCCGAATGCGGCCTTTCACTATATCGGCGATATCGTCGGAAGCGCCTTGAGCAGGGCCCGCAAGATCCTGGCCGGTCATCTGGTGGATGTTCAGGTTCCCGCCGATCTGCCGATGGTCAGGGTCGATCCGGTGCTGTTCGAGCAGGTGCTGTTCAATCTGCTCGACAACGCTGCCAAATATTCGCCCGGGGGCACGACGATCCGCATTGGAGCCGACAGCAATGGCGAGCGGGTCCTGCTCAGGATTGCCGACGAAGGGCCGGGTATCCCGCTGGGCGATCTGGAACGCGTCTTCGATACGTTCTACCGGGTGCGCAAGAGCGATCATGTCAGGGCCGGAACCGGGCTCGGCCTGTCGATCTGCCGCGGTTTCGTCGAGGCGATGGGCGGGATCATATCGGCGGAAAACCGGACGGACCGCTTGGGCGCGGTCTTCACGATCAGTCTGCCTCTGTTGCCGGATGCGCCCAATCTGAAGGACATGACATGACCCTTTCGGCCGTCAAGATCCTGGTCGTCGATGATGAGCCGCCCATTCGCCGGCTGCTGCGCGTCGGCCTGGCGACGCAGGATTATGCCGTCAGCGAAGTGGGCAATGGCAAGGCGGCGCGGGAGAGCGTCAGGAGCGATCCGCCGGACCTGATCCTGCTCGATCTCGGTCTGCCCGACATGGCGGGACACGATCTGCTGCGCGGCTGGCGGGAAGAGGGCCTGACGCTGCCGATCGTCATCCTGTCGAGCCGCACCGACGAGGCAGGAATTGTCAGGGCGCTGGAACTGGGCGCCGACGATTATGTGACCAAACCCTTCGGCATGAACGAGCTGGTGGCGCGCATCCGCGTGGCCCTGCGCCATCGTCTGCAGCAGCAGGGCGAAAAGCCGTTGTTCCAGACCGGCGGCCTGTCGGTCGATCTGGTCAAGCGCCTCGTCAGGGTCGATGGCCGCGAGGTGAAACTGTCGCCGAAGGAATACGACATCCTGCGCATCCTGGTGCAATATGCCGGCAGGGTGCTGACGCACCAGTTCCTGTTGAAACAGGTCTGGGGCAATGCCGACGACGTGCAGTATCTGCGCGTCTATGTGCGCCAGCTGCGCCAGAAGATCGAGCTGACGCCGGATCAGCCGCAATACATCACCACCGAGACCGGCGTCGGATACCGGCTGCGGGAGGCCGACATTTAGCCAGCTTCCGACGAATGTTACAGGCCGTTGCGATTCAGCCAGTTGCGCAGAACGGTGATACCTTCCGGCACATGCAGACGGCCGAAGCCGACCCGCAGGCAATTCTCCGGCACGGGCGTCAGCTCCGAGCGATAGACGCTCGACGGCAGAAAGAACACGCCGGCCTCTTCCACTGCGCGCCGCGCAAACTCCTCGACGCCCTCTGGTCCCTTGTAGCGGATAAAGGCGACGCAGCCGCCATCCGGCTCGCGCCAGTCGAACAGATGCGGGAATTCGGCGAAGAACGTGTTCAGCTCCGTGACGTTTCTGCGGACAATTTTCCGTGTTCGCGCCAGAATCTGGTCACGGCTCTTGAGTGCAATGCGGGCCAGGATTTCCGATGGTCCCGAATTGCAGATCGACAGGAAATGCTTGTAGCGCTCGCAGCGCACCAGAAAGTCGCGGTCCTTGCAGGCCAGCCAACCGATCCGCAACCCCGGCAGGCCGTAAGCCTTCGACATGACATTGAGCGAGATCCCGCGCTCATAGGCATCCACCGCCTGCGGCAGGCGAAGCGCTTCATCGCGCTCGATCAACCGGTAGACTTCGTCGCTGAACAACCAGATGCCATGCTTGCGGCAGAGATCGATGAGCCTATCGAAGATCGCGCGCGGCAGGATCTTGCCGGTGGGATTGTTGGGAAAATTGATCGAAAGCAGCTTGGTATTCGGCCGGATCGCCGCCTCGACCAGGTTAACGTCGAGACTCCAGTCGTTGCCGATATCCAGTGCTACGCCGGTCACGGCGCAGATGCTGAGCGGGATGGTTTCGGCGGCCTGATAGTTGGGCGTAATGACGATGGCATGATCGTCCGGTGTCAGCAGTACCTTCATCGCCACATAGATGGCTTCCTCCGCGCCGGCAAAGCAGATCAGGTTTTCCGGCAGGACCGTATCGTAGGTTCCGGCGATTTCCTGCCGGAGTGCGGGCGCGCCAAACGTCTCGGTATAACCGAGGCTCAAGGTTTCGAAATCGGTGCGATCCTCGTCGCTGGCCATGGCCAGCAATTCCGGCAGCCGCATGCTTTCCGCGTCGGAGGCGGTCATGTTGTATTTCGCCGTGAATTCCCACTTCGACATGTAGGTTTCCAGGACAAAATCCCGCATCGGCTTTGTCATCGCGGCTCTCCTTGAAACGTGGTTTCCTGCTTCTGGCGAATGGCGCCCAGACGGTTGTAGATCGTTGCCCTCGACAGCTTCAGAATCCCCGCGACGTAGGGAACGGCCTTGCGGATGGCAAAGACGCCGCGCATCTCGAGCAGCGTGATCAGATCGTCCATCTCGGTGCCGGTCAGCCCGGCGAGGCTGGTTCTGTGCGTGGTGAGGAATTCGCCGATCACGGAATTGACCGCCTCGCGCCAGTCTTCCGCCATCAGCGCCGAGGTCTTCGGCATGGGAGTGGCGATATCGATCATCGATTTCAACTGGTCGAGGACCCCGGCAAACGCCTCGATGTCGTGGTTGATGCACAGCAGCCCGATTGGCTTGCTATCGGCGTCGCGCAGCACCGAGGTGATTGCCTTCAGCCTGCGGCCGTCCCAGTTGGACTTGCCGTAGGGGCCGATCACGTCCTCATCGAGGGTCGATGCCAGCCCCGCCTCGTTGAGCGAGCTGTCTCCCGGGCGCCGCTTCGAAAAGGCATTGGCGATATGGAAGATCAGCCCCGATTCGAGATCGTGCAGGACCGCTTCCACATGCGGCGAAAACAGCGTGGCGACGGCCTCGCAGACGGGAATGAAAGGGGTCAGCGGATGAGACATGCCGTCTTATCCGCACGATTTGACAATTTGTCAATATTGACGAAATGGAAATCTATTGTGACTGTGAACCCAGTTTCTGCCGAAACTCCGGATCGCGCCGGGACAGCTTCTTGTGCAGATGGACCATCATGCCCGCGGCAAAGAGCGGGGTGAGCAGATTGAGGAGCGGCACGGCCAGAAAGGCGGCAAGGACGAGGCCGCTCAGAAAGACCGTACCGGCATGTTTCGCACGGAAAAGCCGGGCTTCCGCCGGCGGGCGATAGCGCATCGCTGCGAATTCGAAGAATTCACGGCCCAGCAGATAGCCGTTCACCAGGAAAAAGGCGATCAGGTTGATGCCCGGGATGAGCAGAAGAAACAGCGCGATGATATTGCCGATGATGATGACGCCGAGAAATTTCAACGTGCCGGCAATCGCTTCGCCCAGCGGCAGGGGCCTGCCTGCGGGCTCCTGTGGGTAATCGCGCTTCTCGACGACGTCGGCGACATCATCGAGAAAGAAGCCGGCGATCAGCGCGGTGACCGGCGCCAGCAGCAAAGCCAGGACAAGCGCCAGCCCGAAACTGGCAAAAATGCCGATGATGAAGGTGAGCCAGCCTGCCCAGCCGGGTGTGCCGGGGATCAGGGCGTCGAGCCACGGCAAGGCGAGATAGACGAAGAGCTCGCGCAGGGCGAGCCACAATCCGGCAAGCGCCAGAAGCGTCAACCCCAGGACTTTCCAGAAAACGGAGCGCGTTTCCGGCGCGAAGAGATTGGCAAAGGAAAGCCGCGCTGCGTCGAATATCATCCACCATCTCCTTGTCGGGCGAAAATTGCCGCTCTGAGCCGCATGTAGGCCGGCCACCGCTACCGGGCAAGGCCGGCCGGCTTTGACCGGGGAAAGTCGGACGAAAATCATGTGCGCATGGAGCGGAAAGCTCTGCCAAATCCATTGCTGCGTCGATATGGTACCGCCAATAACGCAGCTGTGGAGTAACGAGGCGATGGACGGAGTGAACGGAAACATGTCGGTTGCGGGCCTCTCGGTGCTGCTCCAGTCCGGTACGCTCGACCCGGTGGAACTGGCAAAGACGTCACTGGAAAAGATAGCCGGCTACCCGGATCAGTCGATCTTCACCGCGACGCTTGAGGAGCGCGCGCTGGCGGAAGCGAAGGTATCCGCGCAGCGCATTCGCTCGGGGCGGTCCCTCGGTCTGCTCGACGGTATCCCGGTCGCATGGAAAGACCTGTTCGATACGAAGGGATCGGTGACGACGGCCGGTTCGGCCGTGCTGGCGGATCATGCGCCGGCTGCGGCTGACGCGGCCGTGGTCAAGGCGCTGGCGGGTGCGGGCATGGTCAGTGTCGGCCGGACCAATATGAGCGAATTCGCGTTTTCCGGCCTCGGCATCAATCCGCATTACGGAACGGCGCACAACGCCGCTTCGCGCGATGTGCCGCGCATTCCGGGTGGCTCCTCGTCCGGTTCCGGCGTGGCTGTGGCCGCCGGTCTGGTGCCTGCCGCGATCGGCACCGATACGGGCGGGTCCATCCGTATTCCCGCGGCCTTCAATGGCATCGTCGGCTACAAGGCAACGCGCGGCCGCTATGCAATGCAGGGCATCTTTCCGCTGGCAAAGAGCCTCGATTCGCTCGGGCCGCTGTGCCGCACGGTGCAGGACGCCGTCTGGATCGATGCCGCCATGCGCGGCCGCAGCGCGCCGGATCTCGGCCGGACAGATCTTGGCGGCCTCAAGCTCGTCATTCCGGAGACCGTGGTTTTCGATGATGCCGAACCGGCTGTCGTTGCCGCCTTCGAGGCTGCGGTCTCCCGGCTGGAGAAAGCCGGAGCCCGGATCTCCCGGCGCGTCTTCCCGGTCTTTGCCGAGATTTTTGCGCTCATGACGCGGTATGGCGCCCTGGTAACGGCGGAAGCCTATGCCGTGCACAAGGAGCGTCTTGAGGGCCCGCAAGCCGAACGGATGGATCAGCGCGTGGTCGCGCGCGCCCGGCTGGGCGAAAAGACCGGCATGACGGACTACATTGCCATTCTCGAGGCCCGCCAGCGTCTGATTGCCAGCTTTGCGGATGATCTGCAGCCGGGCGAACTGCTTGCCCATCCGACATTGCCGCATGTCGCGCCGCCGATCGCGCCGCTGCTTGCCGATGACGAGCTGTTCTTCAAGATCAACGGCAAAACCCTGCGCAATACCCTGATCGGCAATTTTCTCGACGGTTGCGGCATTTCCATCCCCTGTGGTACCGGCGATGCCGGCATGCCGGTCGGCTTCCTGCTGTCGGGGCAGCGAAACGAGGATGAAACCCTTTTGTCGGCGGCGCTTTCGGCTGAAACCGTCATTCGCGGTGATGCATGATCGTCTGCTTCGACATCGGCGGCTCGGCGATCAAGGGAGCCATCGCCCATTCCGCCGACCGGATCGAGCCGCTCGGCCGGCGGCCGACGCCGCTTGACGATTTCAGCGCCTTTGTCGGAACGTTGCGCGATGTCCTTGCTGAAGCTGGCGGTAAACCGGATTGTGTCGCCATATCGATCACCGGGGTCGTCTACCCGGATACGCAGGCGATCAAATGCGCCAATATTCCCTGCATCGACGGGCGCAAGCTCTCCGACGAACTGTCTGCCAGCCTCGGACTGCCGGTGCTGATTGCCAATGATGCGGACTGTTTCGCGCTGGCGGAGGCGGGCGCCGGTGCCGGGCGCGGCCATCGGATCGTGCTGGGCGCCATCCTCGGCACGGGTGTCGGCGGCGGGCTGGTGGTGGACGGCAAGCTGATCAACGCCGATGGCGGGTTTGCCGGAGAATGGGGCCATGGCCCGGCGGTCGCCTCAATGGCCGGTACACCGCCGGTTGCCATCCCTGCCTTCGACTGCGGCTGCGGCCAGCGCGGTTGCGTCGATACGATCGGCGGCGCCCGCGGCATGGAGCGGCTGCACCAGACACTGCATGGCAAGACCTTGACCAGCCAAGCGATCACCACGCTCTGGCTGGAAGGCGATGCCGAAGCGGACCGGACTGTCGATGTGCTTGTCGATCTCGTCAGTTCACCCCTGGCGCTGACGGTCAATATCACCGGCGCGACGATTGTCCCGGTCGGTGGCGGGATTGCCAACGTTTCACCGTTGATTGCCGAGATCGACAAGGCGGTGCGCTCGCGCATCCTGCGGAAATTTGATCGTCCGCTGGTCGTGCCCGGAGAGTGCCGCGTCGAGCCGGGACTGATTGGCGCGGCCATTCTGGGGCTTGGTGGAGAAACGCGATGACCGGTATTCTCCTGGAAGTCTGCGTCGAGGATGCGGTGGGGCTGGCTTGCGCGATCGAAGGTGGTGCCGACCGTATCGAGCTTTGCTCGGCACTGTCCGTCGGCGGCCTGACACCCTCGCCGGGGCTGATGGTTATGGCGGGCCGGCTGGATATCCCCGTCTATGCGATGATCAGGCCGCGCCCGGGCAATTTCGTCTTCGACGCGAACGATATCGACGTCATGCGCGGCGATATCGATGCTGCCCGGTCCGCCGGTCTTGCCGGCGTCGTGCTCGGGGCGAGCCTTTCGGATGGCAGCCTTGATGTGGCCACGCTGGAGCTCTTGACGAGCCATGCCGCCGGGTTGGGCCTGACGCTGCATCGCGCCTTCGATCTGGTGCCGGATTTTGTCAGCGCCGTGGAAATTGCGATCGATCTCGGTTTCGAGCGCATCCTCACATCGGGCGGTGCGAAGACTGCCCCGGGCGCCATCGATGCGCTGACCGGGATCATCGCGAGCGCGAATGGCCGGATCTCCATCATGCCGGGCTCGGGCGTTACGCTCGGCAGTGTCGGCGAGCTTCTGGCGCGGCTTCCTTTGTCGGAAGTGCATTCGTCCTGCTCTCGCGATGAGCCGGCTCATGATCCCCGACTCGTTTCGCTCGGTTTCGTGGCACCGAGCGCGCGCAGGACCGACACGGTGCTGGTCCGGGCGTTGAAAGCACGGCTCAAAGCCGTGCTATAAAGCCCTACGCCTGGAAAACGCAGCTGCCGCCGATCCAGGTCGAAGCCATCTCCAGCCCTTTCGTCAGCAGCACGAAATCGGCGTCGAGGCCCGGAAGAAGCCGGCCCTTGCGCGCGGTAATGCCAATGGCGTCGGCCGGATAGGCCGATGCCATGCGCAGGGCCTCGTCGAGCGGCAGGTTCAGCTTTTCATGTGCGAAACGCACGGAAGACAGCATGTCGATATCGGCACCGGCCAGCGTGCCGTCGGCCAGCGTCAGGCGGCCGTCCTTGCGGAAAATCTCACGGCCGTTGAGGAAAAAGCTGGTCTGGTCGGAGCCGATCGTTGACATCGCGTCAGTGACGATGAAGATCCGGCCGGGGCCGTTCTTGGCGCGCAGCGCGATGCCCATCGATACCGGATCGACATGGAATCCATCGGCGATGATCCCCGCGTAAAGGCTGCCGATATCGAGCGCCGCGCCGACAACGCCCGGCTCGCGGTGACCGAGCGGGCTCATCGCGTTGAAGAGATGGGTGACGGTGCGTGCGCCGGCCTGCGCATAGGCAAGGACCGTCTGGTAGCCGGTATCGGTGTGGCCGAGGCTGGCGACGATGCCGGCATCGGCGAGAGCCTTCACCTGTGCGGCCGTGGCATTTTCCGGCGCGACGGTGACCATCATGGCATCGAACGCATCGGCGCAGTCCAGCATGGCGTCGAGATCGGCCTGATCCATCGGCCGGATCAACGCCGGATCATGCGCGCCCTTGCGGGCAACGGAGAGATGCGGCCCCTCCAGATGTAGCCCGAGAAAGCCGGGCACGCCTTCGGCCTTGGCCTGCCTGCCGCCGGCAATCGTTCTGGCGCGAACCTCGAACGTATCGGTGATCAGCGTCGGCAACAGCGCGGTGGTGCCGAACTGTGCGTGCGCGGCGCAGATGGTGCGGATGGCGTCGGCGTCCTGCCGGTCGTTCAGCATCACGCCGCCGCCGCCGTTCACCTGCAGGTCGATGAAGCCGGGCACGAGCAGTTGGTCCCTGGCGGCGATCGTTTCGGTGCCGGCAGGTAGGTTCTTCCTCGGTAGAATGCCGGCGATCGTTGCGCCGTCCAGCAACAGTGCGTGATCGTCGTGCCACGATTGGCCGTCGAAAATCCGGGCTTCGACGATGGCTGTCTGGACTGTCATCTCGTCTCCGTTACCTTCTTGAGGGCGACAGGGGCGTCCGGGTTGAGGCCGCGTGAGCGCGACCAGGATTCGACGAAACCATAGAATGGCAGGATCAGCGTCAGCGCATCGGTAATCGGATGGCCGGTCTCGACAAACGGAAGAACCCTTGCCGATCTGGCCTCCGTGGAGGTGACGAAGGCGAGCGCACCCTTGGCGCTGAGGCTGTCGAGAATACCGGTGACGGAGCCTTCGGCCGCATCGCGCGCGGCAAGACCGATGACCGGGAAGCGCTTTTCGACCAGCGCCACCGGCCCATGCAGCACTTCGGCCGCCGAATAGGCTTCGGCATGCATGCCCGAGGTTTCCTTGAACTTGAGTGCCGCTTCGCTGGCAATGGCAAGGGCCGGGCCGCGCCCGAGCACGAACAGCGATTCCGCCTCGCCGAGCTCGTCGGCCAGCGCCTGCCAGTCGAGCGTCACGGCCTTGGCAAATTGTACCGGCAGGTCGGCGACGGCCCGCTGCAGGGCAGCGTCTTCAGTCCATTCGCCAAGGATGGCAAGACCGGCGACGATCGAATTGACATAGGATTTGGTGGCGGCGACGGCGATTTCCGGTCCGGCGAGGATATCGAGCGGATGGGTGCTGGCCTCGGAGATCGGCGAGGGCAGGGTATTGGTGAGCGCGATCGTGACCGCTCCCGCCTTGGTCGCGGCTTCAGCCATGGCAACGATATCCGGGCTCTTGCCGGATTGCGAGATGGCGATGGATGCGGCGCCCTGAAGATGCATTTTCGCGCCGTAGATCGAGGCGAGCGACGGGCCGAGAGAGGCAACGGGCCGGCCGGTCGAAAGCTCGATCGCATATTTCAGGAACAGCGCCGCATGGTCGGATGAGCCGCGGGCAATCGTTACCAGAAAGGCCGGGTCTTTCGCACGCAGGGCCGCGCCGGTCGCTTTGACGGCTAAGCGCGATTGATCGAGAAGGCGGGCGGCGGCTTCCGGGATCTCGTCGATTTCGCGCCGCATGTTGGTCAGCATGGTCTTGTCTTTCTAGCTTGTGCCGCTCAGGAATCCGACAGGGTCAGTTCCGCGACGAAGTCGTAGGCGTCGCCCCGGTAGAGCGAGCGGGTGAATTCCACCACCCGGCCGGAGGCGAGGTAGGAAATGCGTTCGATGGAAAGGCTGGCCGATCCTGACGGCACGCCGAGCATCGCCGCATCCGGGTCCTTCAGGCTGCAGGCGGAAATCCGCTGCACGGCGCGTACCGGCCGCGACTTGGTCTTGTCGAGTTCGGCATAGAGCGAGGTGCCAATCCGGATCGGATCCGGCAGGAATTCGGCGGAAATGCTCGCCCGCTCGATGGCGAGCGGCATATCGTCGGCGATGCGCAGGCGGCCAAGGCGCGCGACAAGCGCATCCGCCGGCAGGCCGAGCGCCATCATTTCATCCGGCGAAGGATGAAACAGCCCGCGCTCGATCCACTGCGCCGTCGTCGTCAGTCCGCGCCGCGCCATGTCTTCGGTGAAGGATGTCAGCCGCGACAGCGACTGCTGGACGCGGTGGACCGGCTTGACGACGAAGGTGCCGGAGCCATGACGGCGCACGAGCAGGCCGTCCCTGACCAGATCGTCGACGGCCTTGCGCACCGTCACACGGCTGATGCTGGCATAATCGGCCAGATCCCGCTCCGGCGGCAGCGCATCGCCGTGATTGAGCTTTCCGGACAGGATCGCCTCTTCCAGAGACTGTCTGAGTTTCAGGTACAGTGGTCCGGATCCTCCGGACTGAAGTCCTTCCAGCGGCAGGATGGCCTCGAGATGCTGGGTCATGATTGTGCCCCCGCATCGGCAGGAAAACGTTTGGCAGCAAGCGCGACCGAGCCGGTCAGCGCGTCTGCCTCCGGCTCCACGAACAAGGGCTGATGCCGCTCGGCAAGCCAGGGGCGGTAAAGCGGCGCCAGTCCGCCGAGCAGGCAGAGCCTGTGGCTGCCCTGTGCCACCACGGCGTCGAGGGCTTCGTCGATGGTTTGCGCGGATGCCCGCAGCAGCGCGATCGCCACCCGATCGTTGCGGCCGGCGTGGTCGAAAACCTTGGGGGCGAAGCGGCCGAATTCGCCGGGCCGTGCAGCGCGCGCGAACTCCACCACGTCGCGCGGGTCGTCGTTGAACTCGGCCATGACGGCATCGGTCAGCGGCGAGGAGGGATGAATTCGGTCGAAGGCCAGCACGCTCTCCTGCAGAAGGGCGTGGCCAAGGCGGGCGCCGCTGCCGAGATCCCCGATCTGGAATCCCCATCCACCGATATAGCGGATGTCATCCGCCTGCCGGGAAATATAGATCGATCCGGTGCCGAGGATGGCGACGGCGCCGTCGCCATCACCCAGGGCGCCCTGAAGAGCGATCAGCCCGTCGGATTCGATATCGGCTCTGGCAAAGGGCAGGCGCTCCTTCACGTAATGAACGGCATCGCCGACATTGCTGCCGGCCAGGCCGAGAACCGCACGGGCCGAGCCGATCTCCGAAGGGGCGATGTTTGCTTCCTCGAATGCGGCCGTGGCTGCGCCGATAATATGAATCAGGGCATTGTCGGGATCGGTCAGAATGTTGGCCGCGCCGCTTTTGCCCCGCCCGAGGATACGCCCTTCGGCACCGGCTACAGCCGCGCGGCAACTCGTGCCGCCGCCGTCGATTCCCAGAATGTAATGTGGCATGGATACCTCCGGGAAAAATGATACCAAAAAAATACCATTAACCAAGGGGGATTTGGTCTTTAATTGGATTTATCGATTAACATGCTGAAAAATATTGATTATTTTGCTGGTAAGGATTTTTCTTCGAACAGAAGTTAATTTTCCCTAGACAATTGGTATTTTTTTGGCATTAATTTGCGGCGAGGGAGATCGAGCATATGCCGTCAGTGAAGACCGAAGAGCGTCATGACAAGGCGATGGGACTGGATGTGATGCATCCGGCGCTGGCGCTTCGTCTGCTTGCGTCCGGCCAGCAGGCCGCGGCGAAGGTTGTCGATGCTGCGATCGAACCACTGGCCGCTGCGGCGCAGATTGCTTCCGAGGCGCTGGCAAGTGGTGGCCGCCTGGCCTATGCGGGCGCCGGCAGCTCGGGTCTGATGGCTATGGCCGATGCGCTGGAATTGCCGGGCACCTATGGAATTGCGCTCGACAAGGTCGTCGTGTTGCTTGCCGGCGGTGCCGCAAGCCTGAGCGATCTTGCCGGCGGTTATGAGGACGACATGGAGCTGGCGCGCAACGATGTGCGCGATGCCGGCATCGGCAAGGGCGATTGTCTGATCTCCGTCTCCGCCAGCGGTTCGACGCCCTATGCGCTGGCTGCCGCTGACGAAGCCCGGCAACGTGGTGCCCGGGTCATCGCCATGGCCAACAATCCCGGTGCTCTGCTCTTTCAGAATGCCGACGTGGCCATTCTTCTGCAAACGCCGCCCGAGGTCATCTCCGGATCGACACGCATGGGTGCTGCCACGGCGCAGAAGATCGCCTTCAACATGTTTTCCACGCTTGTCGGCATCCATCTCGGCCATGTCCATGACGGACACATGGTCAACCTGAAGGCCGATAATGCGAAACTGCGCGGCCGCGCCATCCGCATCGTCTCCGATATTGCCGGGGTCAGTGCGACGGAAGCCGACCGCTATCTCAACACATCGTCGGGCTCGGTCAAGATAGCCATTCTCCTTGCTGCTGGGGCAAGGGATGTGGCGGCTGCACAAGCAGCGCTGACCGAAGCCGGTCAAAGCTTGCGCCGTGCCTTGTCTGGTGTCGCGGCACATTGATCTGGGTTTTAAAACCGCGTCGAACCGGCGCATATAAAAGGGAGAACGTAATGACCCGCACTACCTTGAAAGGCCTGCTGCTTGCATCCAGCATCCTCGGCTCCGCCGGGCTGGCGCACGCGGAAGATGTTACCCTGACGATCGAAAGCTGGCGCAACGACGACCTGACCATCTGGCAGGAAAAGCTGATCCCGGCTTTCGAAGCCAAGAACCCCGGTATCAAGGTCGTCTTCGCGCCGACCGCGCCGACCGAATACAACGCGGCTCTGAACGCCAAGCTCGATGCCGGTTCGGCCGGCGATCTCGTCACCTGCCGTCCATTCGACGCCTCGCTCGAGCTTTACAACAAGAAGCATCTGGCTGACCTCACCAGCCTGCCGGGCATGGAGAACTTCTCGCCGGTCGCCAAGGCCGCCTGGACGACGGACGACGGTTCGGCTGCGTTCTGCGTGCCGATGGCTTCGGTCATCCATGGCTTCATCTACAACAAGGACGCCTTCGACAAGCTCGGCATCGCCATCCCGGCAACGGAAGCCGACTTCTTCGCGGCCCTCGACAAGATCAAGGCTGACGGCACCTATATCCCGCTTGCCATGGGCACGAAGGACCTCTGGGAAGCCGCCACCATGGGCTACCAGAACATTGGTCCGACCTACTGGAAGGGCGAGGAAGGCCGCGCCGCTCTGATCAAGGGCGAGCAGAAGCTGACCGACGCCGACTGGGTCGAACCCTACAAGGTTCTTGCCAAGTGGAAGGATTATCTCGGCGACGGCTTCGAAGCCCAGACCTATCCGGACAGCCAGAACCTGTTCACGCTCGGCCGCGCCGCCATCTATCCGGCTGGCTCGTGGGAAATCGGCCTGTTCAACACGCAGGCGCAGTTCAAGATGGGCGCCTTCCCGCCGCCGGTGAAGACCGCAGGCGACGCTTGCTACATCTCCGACCACAACGATATCGGCGTTGGCCTGAATGCCAAGAGCGCGCACCCGGAAGAAGCCAAGAAGCTCCTCTCCTGGATCGCCTCGCCGGAATTCGCCGACATCTATGCCAATTCGCTGCCGGGCTTCTTCAGCCTGAATTCGACACCGGTGAAGATGGCCGATCCGCTCGCCCAGGAATTCGTCTCCTGGCGTGAAAAGTGCAAGCCGACGATCCGCTCGACCTACCAGATCTTGTCGCGCGGTACCCCGAACCTCGAAAACGAGACCTGGGTCGAATCGGCCAACGTGATCAACGGCACCGATACGCCGGAAGTCGCCGCCGAAAAGCTGCAGAAGGGCCTCGACAGCTGGTACAAGCCTGCGAAGTAAAATTGGGGTTGTGGGGAACTGCCCCTCACCCTAACCCTCTCCCCGCATGCGGGGAGAGGGGATTATCGGAGTTTGCGGCTTGTCCCTTCTCCCCCGCAAGCGGGGAGAAGGTGCCCGAAAGGGCGGATGAGGGGCAGCACTTGATGCCGGACGTTCTTCTGCGAAAATGCAAAGCGTCCAGCCGAAAACATGTAATCTGAAATCGAATTTCGCCAGCACCTTCGGGTTTGCTGGTTGAGGCATGCGCGGCGGGGGCCGGCGGCGCAGCGCCTTGCCGCATATCGCGGCGCTTGACGGAAACGGGTCGGAGCGGCAGAAGCCATGAGCAGCGCCATATCGTCTGAGGACAGCTTTCAAACGTCGGCACGGCCGAAACGCTGGCACATCCTCGTTTTCCTGTTGCCGGCCTTCATCGTCTATTCCGCCGTGATGATCCTGCCGCTGATCGAAACGTTGCGCCTGTCGCTGTTCAACACCGTGGATGGGCAATCGACCTTCGTCGGCTTTGCCAATTTCCAGGTGCTGTTCGGCAACGAACGCTGGGCGGCGGATTTCTGGCGGGCGCTGAAGAACAATTTCGTGTTCTTCATCATCCACATGCTGGTCCAGAATCCGCTCGGTATCGCGCTTGCCGCCATGCTGTCGATCCCCAAGCTGCGGCTTGCCACCTTCTACCGTACCGCCATCTTCCTGCCGACGCTGTTGTCCTTCGTCATCGTCGGCTTCATCTGGAAGCTGATCCTGTCGCCGATCTGGGGCATCACGCCGTTCTTCATGGACCTCGTCGGTCTGAAGGCTTTCTTCGGCCCCTGGCTCGGCAAGCCCGGCTCGGCGCTGATCGCGGTGTCGCTGATCTCCGTCTGGCAGAATGTCGGCATCCCGATGATGCTGATCTATGCAGCCCTTCTCAATATTCCCGACGAGGTGATCGAAGCTGCCGAATGCGATGGCGTCACCGGCTGGAGCCAGTTCTGGAAGATCAAGCTGCCGCTGATCCTGCCGGCAATCGGCATGGTCTCGATCCTCACCTTCGTCGGCAATTTCAACGCCTTCGACCTGATCTATACGGTGCAGGGCGCGCTGGCCGGACCGGACGGGGCGACCGATATTCTCGGCACCTTGCTCTACCGCACCTTCTTCGGCTTCCAGCTGCAATTGGGGGACCGCTCGATGGGCGCCACCATTGCCACGGTGATGTTCATGATCATTCTCGCCGGCGTCTCGCTCTATCTCTTCGGCATCCAGCGGCGCGTCCGCCGCTATCAGTTCTAAGGGAGACGGATCCATGTCCAAAGCCCGCATGTCGCCGCTGCGTTCCAGCTTCGTGCACCTGGCGCTGGCCGGTTATACCGTCATCGCGCTGTTTCCCGTCGTCCTGACGATCCTGAACTCGTTCAAGGACAAGAATGCGATCTTCCGCACGCCTTTGGCGCCGCCGACGGCCGAGACATTCAGTCTGGTCGGCTATGCGACCGTGCTGAAACAGGGGGATTTCGTCGGCTATTTCCAGAATAGCCTGATCGTCACCGTCGTCTCGATCTTCTTCGTGCTTCTGTTCGGTGCAATGGCGGCCTTCGCGCTGTCGGAATACCGCTTCAAGGGCAATACGCTGATGGGGCTTTATCTGGCCATTGGCATCATGATCCCGATCCGGCTCGGCACGGTCGCCATCCTGCAGGGCATGGTCGCCGCCGGTCTGGTCAATACGCTGACGGCGCTGATCCTCGTCTATACCGCGCAGGGGTTGCCACTCGCTATTTTCATCCTGTCGGAATTCATGCGCACGGTGTCGGATGACCTGAAGAATGCCGGCCGCATCGACGGCCTGTCGGAATATGCGATCTTCTTCCGCCTCGTGCTGCCGCTGGTCCGTTCCGCCATGGCGACGGTCGCGGTCTTCACGATGATCCCGATCTGGAACGATCTCTGGTTCCCGCTGATCCTGGCACCGGGCGAAGCCACCAAGACGGTGACGCTCGGCTCTCAGGTGTTCATCGGCCAGTTCGTCACCAACTGGAACGCGGTTCTCGCCGCCTTGTCGCTGGCGATCTTCCCGGTTCTCATTCTTTACGTGATCTTCTCGCGGCAGCTGATCCGCGGCATTACCGCAGGAGCAGTCAAGTGAGCAAACCCATCCGCGTTCTCGTCGCCGGTCTCGGCAATATGGGCCGCAGCCATGCGCTCGCCTATCACAACAATCCCGGCTTCGAGATCGTCGGCCTTGTCAATCGCTCGAAGGCCGATCTCGCGCCCGAGCTTCAGGGCTACACGATCCATCCGGATTTCACGGCGGCGCTGCAGGAGCTGAAGCCCGATCTCTGCTCGATCTGCACTTATTCCGACAGCCACGCCGATTATGCCGTCATGGCGTTCGAGGCCGGATGCGATGTGTTCGTCGAAAAGCCATTGGCGACGACGGTTGCCGACGCCGAACGGGTGGTGGCGGCTGCGAAGAAAGCGGGCAAGAAGCTCGTCGTCGGCTATATATTGCGTCATCATCCGTCCTGGGTGCGGCTGATCGCCGAGGCGCGCAAGCTCGGCGGGCCCTATGTCTTCCGCATGAACCTCAACCAGCAGTCCAGCGGTCCGACCTGGTCGACCCACAAGTCGCTGATGCAGACAACACCGCCGATCGTCGATTGCGGCGTGCATTATGTCGATGTCATGTGCCAGATCACCGATGCCAAAGCCGTCGAAGTGCGCGGCATGGGCCTGCGGCTGTCGAACGAAATTGCTGCCGACATGTACAATTACGGCCATCTGCAGGTGCTCTATGAGGATGGCTCGCTCGGCTGGTATGAAGCCGCCTGGGGGCCGATGATCTCGGAAACCGCCTTCTTCGTGAAGGATGTGATGACGCCGAACGGCTCGGTTTCGATCGTCATGGACCCGAATGCCAAGTCCGACGACATCGACACGCATACCAAGACGGCCGTCATTCGCATTCACAAGGCAGAAACCGGCGCAGATGGAAAATTCGTCCATAAGGACGAAGACCTGAAGATGGACGGCGAGCCGGGGCATCAGCAGCTCTGCGATCTCGAGCAGGCCTATGTGCTGAAAGCCATTACCGAAAACATCGATCTCGAACGGCATATGGACGATGCCGTCCAGTCGCTGCGCATCTGCCTTGCGGCCGATGAGAGCGTGCGGACCGGCAAGCCGGTCAAACTCTAACGAAGCCTGTTCCGTTCGGCTGCGTGGCAGCAGAATGAAGGGCATATGCGACAACGAACAAGGGGCCTCACGTGGGATCACTGAATTTGAAATCCATCCGCAAGGCCTTCGGTACCCATGAGGTCTTGAAGGGC
This sequence comes from Pararhizobium polonicum, assembly GCF_001687365.1. Lineage (GTDB taxonomy): Bacteria > Pseudomonadota > Alphaproteobacteria > Rhizobiales > Rhizobiaceae > Pararhizobium > Pararhizobium polonicum. Next base: position 752,839 of record NZ_LGLV01000004.1, on the reverse strand, counting down.
ATCGACCTTGAGGTGAAGGACGGCGAGTTCGTCATTTTCGTCGGCCCCTCCGGCTGCGGCAAGTCCACGCTTCTGCGCGTCATCGCCGGGCTCGAGGATGCGACCTCCGGCAGCGTCCAGATCGACGGGCAGGAGGTCATCAACACCCCGCCGGCCAAGCGCGGCATCGCCATGGTGTTCCAGTCCTATGCGCTCTATCCACACCTGACGGTGAAGGACAATATGGGGCTTGGCCTGAAGCAGATGGGCGCACCCAAGGCCGAGGTCGATGCCAAGGTTGCCAAAGCCTCCGGCATGCTGTCGCTGGAACCCTATCTCGCCCGCCGCCCGGCCGAACTGTCCGGCGGCCAGCGCCAGCGCGTCGCCATCGGCCGCGCCATCGTGCGCGAGCCGAAGCTGTTCCTGTTCGACGAGCCGCTGTCCAATCTCGATGCAGCGCTGCGCGTCAACACGCGCCTTGAAATTGCCCGGCTGCACCGCAGCCTGAAGGCGACGATGATCTATGTGACGCATGATCAGGTCGAGGCGATGACGCTTGCCGACAAGATCGTCGTGCTCAATGCCGGCCAGATCGAGCAGATCGGCTCGCCGATGGAACTCTACAACAGGCCGGCCAATACCTTCGTCGCCGGTTTCATCGGCTCGCCGCAGATGAACTTCATCGAGGCCAGCAGGCTCAGCGACGGCGAGGCCAAGACCGTCGGCATCCGCCCCGAGCACATCACCCTGTCGCGCGAAAACGGCGACTGGAAGGGCAAGGTCATCCATGTCGAGCATCTGGGTGCCGATACGATCCTCTACCTGGAAACCGAGGTCACCGGCCTGCTGACGGTCCGTCTCTTCGGTGAGCATCAATACGATGTCGATGACATTGTCTATGCGACGCCGGACAAGGCCGGGATGCACCGTTTCGGTGCCGACGACCGGGTTCTGCGCTGATCCAAAAACCGGATTTGTCTCCGGATGATGATGAACGTTGCAGTTCGGTAACGTTTTATTGTGCGGCGCATCATCGGCTTGCGCTACCTCCGATTTTAACATACGTATCTGTTTGTATAATTGATGCGCAGGCAGGACTATCCCGGTAAGGTCTTCGTATCACATTGATTTTCATGAACGTCCGGCCGTGACTGATGTCTTTGATAAAAGACGATCAGCCGTGTGGCCGGTCTTTGCGTATGGAACAAAAGATGCGGATGAACCGACCGATACTGGCTGCGACAGTGGCTGCTTTGATGATTATTTCGGGCTGCCAGAAAGAGGATGGAGAGAAGCAGGCGGCTCCGTCCTACCCGCCGCCGCAGGTTTCCGTGATCACCACGAAGACCGAATCGCTGCCGATCACCAACGATCTGCCGGGCCGAATTGCTGCGACGCGCATTTCCGAGGTGCGTCCGCGCGCGACCGGCATCGTGATCGAGCGTGTGTTCGAGCAGGGCTCCTATGTCAACGCCGGCGACGTGCTCTACCGGATCGATCCTGCGTCTTTCCAGGTTCAGGTCGAAAGTGCCGAAGGCACCTTGCGCCGTGCGCAGGCTGTCAAGCTCCAGGCCAAGCAGGCCGCGGATCGCCAGGAGCAGCTGCGCAAGGCCAATGTGGCCACCGGCCAGAATCTGGATGATGCCGTCGCGCTGCTGGCGCAGGCCGATGCCGACGTGGCGATTGCCGAGGCGGGTCTCGCCACTGCCAAGCTCAATCTGCAATACACCAATGTGACGGCGCCGATCAGCGGCCGGATCGGACGCGCGCTGATCACCGAAGGCGCGCTTGTCAGCGCCAACGGCTCTGAAAATCTGGCGACGATCCAGCAGCTCGATCCTGTCTACGCCGACTTCACCCAGTCTGCGACCGATCTTATCCGGCTGCGCAAGGCGCTGCAGGATGGAGCGCTGGCGGATGGCAAGAACGAAGCCAAGGTCAATCTGGTCATGGATGACGGCAGTCCCTATCCGCATGCCGGCAAGCTGCTGTTTTCGGAAGCGGCCGTCGATGAAACCACCGGGCAGGTTACCCTGCGCGGTGAGTTCCCCAATCCGGACGGCGACCTCTTGCCCGGCATGTATGTCCGCGTCCTGATCGAACAGGGCATTGAAAAAGACGCCATCGCGGTGCCGACACAGGCCGTGCAGCGCGATACGTCGGGCAATGCGCAGGTCTATGTCGTCAAGGACGACAATACGGCCGAACTGCGGACGGTTTCCGCCGGCCAGGTTCTGGGCGACCGTTGGATCATCCGCGATGGCCTGAAGGCCGGCGAAAAGATTATCGTCGAAGGCTTCCAGAAGGTTCGCCCGGGTGCTCCGGTCGTTCCCGCCGACTGGAAGCCGGCCGATGCCCAGCCTGCGACAGACGCCAAGCCGGCTGAAGCGGCCGATAAGGCGGCCGGTGACCAGACGACCACCGACGGCGCTGCTGCCAAACCGGCTGAAGACGCCAAGCCCGCCGAACAGGCGAAGTGAGGATCTGATCGATGCCCAGTTTCTTTATCGACCGGCCGATCTTTGCATGGGTCGTCGCTCTTTTCATCATGATCGCCGGTATCATCGCGTTGCCGCTGCTGCCGATTTCGCAGTATCCGAACGTTGCGCCTCCGCAGATTTCCGTCAACACGAGCTATCCCGGCGCATCCTCGGAAGAGACCTACCAGAGTGTCACGCGGCTCATCGAAAATGAGCTGAACGGCATCGAAGGCATGCAGTATTTCGAATCCACGTCCAGCGCTGCCGGCCGTGTGACGATCGATGTGACCTTCGCGCCGGGCACAGATTCGGGCGATGCCTCGATCGACGTCCAGAACCGTGTTCGCCGCGTCGAGGCTCGCCTTCCCGATGCCGTGCGTCAGCAGGGCATCGAGGTGGAAGAAGCGGGCTCCGGCTTCCTGATGATCATCGCGCTCACATCCACGGATGGTTCCATGGATGCGGTATCGCTCGGTGACTATCTCAGCCGCAACGTGCTGAACGAAGTCCAGCGCGTCGAAGGCGTCGGCCGTGCGCAGCTGTTTGCGACAGAGCGCGCCATGCGCATCTGGCTCGATCCCGACAAGATGCGCGGTCTCAACCTGACGGCGGGTGACATCAATACGGCGATCGCGGCGCAGAACGCGCAGGTCGCCTCGGGCAGCATCGGCGCCCAGCCGAACCCGATCACCCAGCAGATCAGTGCCCCTGTGCTGATCAAGGGCCAGCTCACCTCGGCTGAAGAGTTCGGGGCGATCGTCCTGCGTGCCAATCCGGATGGTTCGGCCGTGCGTCTGCGCGATGTCGCGCGGATCGAGATCGGCGGCCAGGATTACAGCTTCTCGACCCGCCTGAACGGCAAGCCGTCAGCGGCTATCGGCGTGCAGTTGACGCCGACCGGCAATGCGCTTGCCACATCCACGGCCATCAAGGCGCGTATGGATGAGCTGGCGACATTCTTCCCGCCGGGCGTCGAATATGCCGTGCCTTATGACACGTCGCCCTTCGTGGCGATCTCGATCGAAAAGGTTCTGCACACGCTGCTCGAAGCTGTGGCGCTCGTCTTCCTGGTGATGTTCCTGTTCCTGCAGAACATCCGCTACACCATCATTCCGACGCTCGTCGTGCCGGTTGCCTTGATGGGCACCTGCGCGGCCATGCTCGCCATGGGTTTCTCGATCAACGTGCTGACGATGTTCGGGATGGTGCTCGCCATCGGTATTCTCGTCGACGATGCGATCATCGTCGTCGAAAACGTCGAGCGTATCATGTCCGAGGAAGGGCTGACGCCGAAGGAAGCGACGCGCAAGGCGATGAAACAGATCACCAGCGCGGTGATCGGCATCACGCTGGTTCTGTCTGCCGTGTTCATTCCCATGGCCTTCTTCCCCGGCGCCGTCGGCGTCATCTACCAGCAGTTCTCGCTGACCATGGTGGTCTCCATCCTGTTCTCGGCTTTGCTTGCCCTGACACTGACACCGGCGCTCTGCGCCAGTTTCCTCAAGCAGGTTCCCAAGGGCCACCATCATACCAAGCGCGGCTTCTTCGGGCTGTTCAACCGCGGCTTCGACAAGGCTTCGCATGGCTATAGCGGCTGGGTCGCCGGCATGGTCACGCGCACGGGCCGCTTCATGCTGATCTATGTCCTGCTGCTCGGCGGGCTGGTCTATCTGTTCATGCAGCTTCCGTCTTCCTTCCTTCCGGATGAAGACCAGGGCTTCGTCATCGTCAGCATGCAGCTTCCGTCGGAAGCCACCGGAAACCGCACCACCGAGGTTATCCAGCAGACGGAAGCGATCTTCAGCAAGGAGCCCGCTGTCGAGCGCATCATTGCCATCAGCGGCTTCTCGTTCTCGGGTACCGGCCAGAATGCCGGCCTCGCCTTCGTGACGCTGAAGGACTGGTCGGAGCGCGGGCCCAATGATGTCGCTGCCGTCATCGCCGGCCGGGCATCGGGCGCCATGTCCCAGATCAAGGATGCGATCAGCTTTGCGCTGTCGCCGCCGCCGATCCAGGGTCTCGGTACCACCAACGGCTTTGCCTTCCGCCTGCAGGATCGCGGCGGACAGGGCGCAGCAGCGCTTGCGGCCGCGCGTGATCAGCTTCTGGGCCTTGCCGCGCAAAGCCAGATCATCTCGGGCGTTCGCGTCGATGGTCTGCCGGATGCAGCCCAGGTCAATCTGATCATCGACCGTGAAAAGGCCAATACGTTCGGGGTTGCGTTTGCCGATATCAACTCGACGATCTCGACCAATCTCGGCTCGTCCTACGTCAACGACTTCCCGAATGCCGGACGTCTGCAGCGGGTGACGGTGCAGGCGGACGAGAACAAGCGCATGCAGACGGCCGATCTTCTGAAGCTCAACGTGCGCAACAGCAATGGTGGCATGGTGCCGATCTCGGCCTTTGCCAGCATCGAGTGGGAAAGCGGCCCCACCCAGACGATCGGCTACAACGGGTATCCTTCTGTCCGTATCAGCGGCCAGGCGAATGCCGGTTATTCCTCCGGCGAGGCGATCGCGGAAATGGAACGCCTCACCAGACAGCTGCCGCCCGGCTTCGGCTATGAATGGACAGGGCAGTCACGTGAGGAAATCGCATCGGGCACACAGGCACCGCTTCTCGTGGCGCTGTCCTGCCTGCTGATCTTCCTGTGCCTTGCAGCACTCTACGAGAGCTGGAGCATTCCGGTCTCGGTGATGATGGTGGTGCCGCTCGGCGTCATCGGCGCGGTGCTGGCCGTCACGCTGCGCGACATGCCGAACGACGTGTACTTCAAGGTCGGCCTGATCGCGATTATCGGGCTATCGGCGAAAAACGCGATCCTGATCATCGAGTTCGCCAAGGAGCAGATGGAGGCCGGAAAGCCGTTGCTGGATGCCACCATCGAGGCGGCGCACCTGCGCTTCCGCCCGATCCTGATGACCTCTTTGGCCTTCACCCTGGGCGTGCTGCCGCTGGCGATTGCCACCGGCGCAAGCTCGGGCAGCCAGCGCGCCATCGGTACGGGCGTGATGGGCGGCATGATCTCGGCAACGGTTCTGGCGATCTTCTTCGTCCCGGTGTTCTTCGTCTTCATCATGAAGCTCTTCAAAAGAACGACGTTGAAGCCGATCGGCGCGGACACGGCCGTCACACCGGCAGAATGATGGATGCGGCCCGCCGCTAGGCGGGCCCTTTCCCCTGAGGAGCAGACCCATGCGCAGAACCAAGGCGGAAGCGGAAGAGACCCGCAATAGCATCATCAGCGCGGCGGAGCGGGTGTTTTACGAAAAGGGCGTCTCCAACGCGACGCTCGAGGATGTGGCCAATGCCGCCGGCGTGACGCGCGGCGCCATCTACTGGCACTTTTCCAACAAGACCGACCTTTTCCTGGAGCTCTACAATTCCGTTTCGATGCCGCTGGAAGATATGATCGCCCGCGAGATCGAAGCGCCGGATTCCGATGTGCTCTGTTACATCGAGAAGTCGACGGGCGATTGGCTCGGTGATCTGGCCGGGGACGAGCATCGCCAGCGCATCTTTACCATTCTGCTGCGTTGCGCCTATAGCGACGATCTCCTGCCGGTTCTCGAAAAGCAGCAGGAGGTCGATGACAGGCACGTCGCCTTGCTTGAAAATGCCTTCGCCAAGGCAAGGAGCGAGGGCTATCTCAATGCCAACTGGACGCCGCAATCGGCGACCAAGGCGCTGTGGTGGATGATGGGCGGGCTCTGCAGCGACTGGCTGTTGTTCGGCCGCCGCTTCGACCTGGTCGCCGAAGGCAAGGAAGGGCTGAAGCGGCTGTTCGGCAGTTTTCGCCCGTCGGCGGACATCGTCGACGCCTCGCCCGCTTCCTGACGGTACTCCACATCTAGCGGAAGACCACGGTCTTGTGGCCGTTGAGCATGACACGGCTTTCCACGTGCATCTTGACGGCGCGCGCCAGCACCCGGCTTTCGATATCGCGCCCGGCCGCGATGAAGTCCTCGGCGCTCATGGCATGGGTCACGCGCTCGGTTTCCTGTTCGATGATCGGGCCTTCGTCGAGGTCCGGCGTGACATAGTGGGCGGTCGCCCCGATCAGCTTCACGCCGCGCTCATAGGCCTGATGATAGGGCTTGGCGCCCTTGAAGCTGGGCAGGAACGAGTGATGGATATTGATCGCCTTGCCGTAAAGCCTCTTTGACAGAGTGTCGGAAAAGACCTGCATGTACCGCGCGAGGATCACCAGATCGGTGCCGGTCTCCTGCACGAGTTGCAGCAGTTTTTCCTCCGTCTCCGCCTTGTTTTCCCTGCTCACGGGCCAGTGATGATAGGCAATGCCCTCCAGATCGGCCGTGCGCCGGCTGTCATTGTGGTTGGAAACGATCGCCACGACCTCGGCGTTCAGCCAGCCGGCCCGGATCTGGTAGATCAGGTGCAGAAGCGCATGATCGAATTTCGAGACGAGGATGAGGATGCGGGGTTTGCGGCCGCCGTCGGCAATGCTGATCGTCATGCCGAAGCGGTCAATGGGAGCCTTGAGGGCGCGTTCGAGATCATCCCGCGAAACGGTATCCGGCGCCTGAAAGGCGATGCGCATGAAGAAGCGGTTGGTCTGGGCGTCGCGGAACTGATTGCTTTCGGCGATATTGGCACCGGCGGCGGCCAGTTCCGTGGTCACGGCGGCGACGATGCCGGGCTTGTCGTCACAGGACAGGACGAGAATGAAAGTCTGATAAGCCATGATTTCCTCCCAAAAGATCTGCTGCGGGAGGAGAAGGGTTTCGTATCGTCCAGCCGCTGCAGCCCGGTACAGCGGTGTATCGGCTGTCACAACCGCTTCATTGGTGTAGAGACGCGGTTTCTCTCATTCTGAGAGATCGGTGGTCCGGGAAGAGGATTGACGGATAAAAATGCAAGATTGATGCGTCAAACAAGCCGCGCGATGAGGGATTCTTGCATCGCACCTCTTGGCTCAGGCAGCGGTCGACTTGAACTTGCTCATCAGATAGGGACCAGACAGCACCGGCCCGTATTGAACCGTTTCGCCTTCGCCCAGGCAGGCATCGAGTACGTTGATTTCCGCATTCCAGTTGGGCTGATGAAAAAAGGCAAGTGACTGCCGCCGCGCCATGCCGCCGTCCTGTGGCGATGGATTGACGACGCGGTGCAGGGTCGAAACCCAGCGATCGTTGGTCCAGCGCGCCATCAGGTCGCCGATATTGATGACGAAGGCGCCGGGAACGGGCGGTACCGGCGTCCATTGTCCGTCCGGCGTGATGATCTCCAGTCCCTTCGAGCCTTCCTGCGGCAAAAGGATCGTCAGGCTGCCATAGTCCGTATGGGCGCCGGCCCGCAACTGGCCGGGCTTCGGCGGCACGTTCTGTTCGGGATAGTTGAGCGCACGCAGCGCGCTGATCGGGGCATCGATGAAGCCCTCGAAATAGGTCTCAGGCAGGTTGAGCGCCACGGCGAAGAGCCGCATGATGCGGGCGGCAAGGTCTTCGAGCGATGCGTAATAGGTTTTCCAGGCCTCGACGAAACCGTCCGGCCTGTCCGGCCAGATGGTCGGCGCATAGCAGAAGGCCAGCGCTTCCGGATCGGTGATGGATGCCGGCTGTCTCAGCGGTCCGCCATTGAAGCTTTCCTTCAGGTCCGGCGGGCTGTCGATCTCGCGCGATTTCGCCAGTGCTTCCAGTTCGGGACCGAGATAGCCGTAGGGATAGCCCTTGTAGGGTGCCCGGGCGTTCTGTTTTTCCTCGGGCGGCAGGTCGAAGAATGCCTGGGCCTTGCTCCAGACGGCATCGATGACGGCCTGGGAAACGCCGTGATTGCGGATCGCCAGAAATCCGGTGGACCGGCAGATGTCGTCGACCTGTTTGCCCAGCGTGCGTTTTCCGGCGTCATCCGCCTGTTCAAAGGCGCCGAGATCGAAGACGGGAAATTGCAGCTTGGACATGCGGGTCGGCTCCGGGCGGAATGGTATATCTGATGATGCAGCCTGAAAGCCGCGATGCGCGTCGCGGCTTTCAGCCCTCAGTGCGCCTCGTCCCAGTTGTGGGCGGCGCGGGCATCGACCTTCAGCGGCACCTTCATGTCGAGCGCGGGCATGGCCGCATTCTCCATCACCGAGACGACCAGCGCAATGGTGCGCTCGACATCGGCATCCTCGACCTCGAAGATCAGTTCGTCATGCACCTGCAGCAGCATCCGGGCGCGCTCGGACAGCCCCGCCTGTTCCAGCGCCGGCTCCATCTTGACCATCGCCCGGCGGATGATATCGGCGGCCGAGCCCTGGATCGGGGCGTTGATTGCCGCGCGCTCGTTGAAGGCGCGCTGCGAGGGGTTGGACGAGCGGATATCCGGATAATGCGCCCGGCGGCCGAAGATGGTCTCGACATAGCCGTTCTCGCGGGCGAACGCCTTGGTGCTTTCCATATAGTCACGGATGCCGGGGAAGCGTTCGAAGTATTTCTTGATGTAGTCGCCGGCTTCCGAACGCTCGATCGACAGCTGGTTGGCAAGGCCGAAGGCCGAGATGCCGTAGATGATGCCGAAGTTGATCGCCTTCGCACGGCGGCGGATTTCGCTCGGCATGCCTTCGACCGGCACACCGAACATCTCCGATGCCGTCATCGCATGAATGTCGATACCGTCGGAAAAGGCCTGCCTCAATTGCGGGATGTCCGCGACATGGGCAAGCACGCGCAGCTCGATCTGGCTGTAGTCGGCCGAAACCAGCTTGTGCCCCGGCGTCGAGATGAAGGCGGTGCGGATCTTGCGGCCTTCGGCGGTGCGCACCGGAATGTTCTGCAGGTTCGGTTCCGACGAGGAGAGGCGGCCGGTGGTGGTCGAGGCCAGTGCATAGGAGGTGTGCACACGCTTGGTTTCGGGATGCACGAAGCCGGGCAGTGCGTCGGTATAGGTGGATTTGAGCTTGGTCAGCTGCCGCCAGTCGACAATCTTGCGCGGCAGTTCGTGACCTTCCGCAGCCAGATCTTCCAGCACCTGGGCCGAGGTCGACCATTGGCCGGTCTTGGTCTTGGCGCCGCCGGGAAGCCCCAGCCGCCCGAACAGGATGTCGCCCAGCTGCTTTGGCGAGCCGATGTTGAAGCTCTCGCCGACCAGTGCATAGATTTCATGCTCGTAGCCGGCCGCGCCCTGCGCCAGCTCGCCCGACAGCCGCGACAGGATCTGCCGGTCGATGGTGATGCCGCGCTCCTCCATCCGCGCCAGAACCGGCACCAGCGGCCGCTCCAGGCGCTCGTAAACCGTGTTGAGGTTCTTGGCCGCCAGGCGGGGTTTCAAAACCTGCCACAGCCGCAGCGTCACGTCGGCATCCTCGGCCGCATAGGCCGTTGCCTTGTCGATATCGACATAATCGAAGGTGACGGAGGACTTGCCGCTGCCGGCGACGTCCTTGTAGGGGATCGGCTGATGGCCGAGCCATTTTTCCGACAGCGCATCCATCCCGTGGGTGCCGGCACCCGCATCGGCCACATAGGACATCAGCATCGTATCGTCGAAGCCGACAATGCTGATGCCGTGGCGTTTCATCACCAGGTAGTCGTATTTGAGGTTCTGCGCCACCTTGAGAACCGATGGATCCTCAAGCAGGTCTTTCAGCCGCTCCAGTGCTGCGGCAACGGGGATCTGGTTTTCCGCCAGCTTCAGCCCGTCGCTGAACAGGTCGTTGCCGCCGGTCTTATGGATCAGCGGCACATAGGCCGCGCGGATATCGGTGCCGGAAGGATTCTTGCTGTTGTCGGCGATCGCCAGCGAGAAGCCGACGAGTTCGGCCTGCATCGCGTCGAGAGAGGTCGTTTCCGTATCGAAAGCGACAAGTCCGGTCTCGCGTGCCGCGGCGATCCAGTCATCGAGCATGGCAAGATCGCGGATCGCCACATAGGCGCTGCGATCGATCTTGGCGGTGGCAAAGATTCCAGCGCGGGACTGTGCCAGGATCTGGGGTGTCGCGACGGATATATCACCGTCCTGAGCGCCGGCGGGAGAGGCCGCGGCGTCCGTGGCGTCGGCAGAGATCGCCGAGTTTGCCGATGAAGCCGCGGACTGTGGCGAGGACGGCGTGCCCTTGTCGAGATCCGGGCCATGCGCCTGCGCACCCCATTCGACGGGAACGAAGGCGGCATCTACGGCATCCGCGTCGGTCTCGGTCGCAGCGGCGACGCGGCGGGTCAGCGTGGTGAATTCCATTGTCTTCAGAAATGCCACGAGCTTCGGCCCGTCCTGCGCATGCAGCTCGAAATCATCAAGCGGCACGTCGATCGGCGTATCGGTCTTCAGCGTCACCAGCTGGCGCGAAAGGCGGGCAAGCTCGGTATTGGCGATGATGTTTTCGCGGCGTTTCTGCTGCTTGATCTCGCCGGCCCGGGCCAGCAGCGTGTCGAGATCGCCGAATTCCTCCAGGAGTTGCGCCGCCGTCTTCGGGCCGATGCCGGGAATGCCGGGGACGTTGTCGGTGCTGTCGCCGGTCATCGCCTGCAGGTCGATCATCTTTTCCGGCGGTACGCCCCATTTCTCGATCACTTCCGGGATCGAGATCTGCTTGTCCTTCATGCTGTCGTACATCGACACATTGGCTGTGACGAGTTGCATCAGGTCCTTGTCGGAGGAGATGATCGTCACATCTGCGCCCTCCGCCTCGGCCATCCGCGCATAGGTGGCGATCAGGTCGTCGGCCTCGAAACCTTCCTTTTCGATACAGGGCAGGTTGAAGGCGCGGGTCGCGTGGCGGATCAGCCCGAATTGCGGGATCAGGTCTTCCGGCGGTGCCGTGCGGTTCGCCTTGTACTGGTCGTAGAGTTCATTGCGGAAGGTCTTCGAGGAATAGTCGAAAATAACCGCGAAATGGGTCGGCGTCACCCCGACGGACGTGTCGCGCGCGTCGGTCAAAAGCTTCCACAACATGTTGCAGAAACCGGAGACGGCATTGACCGGCAGGCCATCCGATTTCCGGTTGAGCGGCGGGATGGCGTGGAACGCCCGGAAAATGAATCCGGAGCCGTCGACGAGGAAGAGATGATCACCTTTTTTCATGGCGACAAGGGATAGCGCGGGCCGCGATGGGCGTCCATATTTCATTCCGGCACGGGTTCATTTTTGTACCAAATAGAAACTGAGGGCCCTCACGGGAATGTTACCAATTTGTAATGCGGCCGCGGGAGATGCCTCCCTTGAAAAGCCACATTTGCGACCACAAATGATAACCAACGGCACCTGAACACGCCGTCATCTGGTTACAGGCCTGTCCCCCGCCGAAGCCAGATGTAAGGACAAAGGCCTATCCCCCCCTCTCCGGGCCTTTGTCCAACTTCTAACAAAAACCGCCGTGGCCCCGCCTCCGCCATGGCGGTTTTTGTTTGTGTGTTTTCAGGCATCACTCGCGCCTGAAACGCGGCTGTGCGGGGGGCCGGCGCCTGCAATCTAACTTGTATTCCAGCTTGGCGAGAGGTACCCATAACCATGGCCTTCGACCGTATGGATTCTGCGACATACCTGGCTAGCCTCCTGGCGAAAAGCTTCTCCCGCGCGCTGCAGGAGAGAGGCCACAAGCTCGGCTTCGCACCCGGTCAGTTTCCGGTGCTGCTGGAATTATGGAGCGAGGAGGCGCTGACCCAGAAGCAGCTGATCGACCGTCTCGATATCGAGCAGGCGACGATGGCCAACACTCTGGCCCGGATGGAGCGTGACGGACTGATCCTGCGAAAAAAACACCCGACCGACAAGCGCGCCCAGCAGATCTTCCTGACCGCCAAGGCACGGGAGATGGAAGAGGAGGCGAAGCAGGCAGCGCTGGCCGCCGATCAGTCGCTGCTGTCCGGTTTCCGCCATTTCGAGCGCGCCTTGCTGCTCGAATATATGCGCAAGGCGATTGCCAACGGCGCGCGCAGCTGACGGCTTGCGCCGGTCATCATCGATCGATCAAAATATTTCGCTTAAAGCCGCCGCGATCTTTGTCTAGGTTCCGCTCCACAACGCAAGGATTCGGATATGACAGAGACGGCCAGCATTCTTACCCGCGCAGACGAAAATCTTCCAGGCAGCCTCGACAGGCTTTTCGATCTGGTGCGCATTCAGTCGATCTCGACCGATCCGGCCTACAAGGCAGAATGCCGCAAGGCGGCGGAATGGCTGGTTGCCGAATTGACGAGCCTGGGGTTTGAAGCCTCGGTGCGCGACACGCCCGGTCATCCGATGGTGGTCGCCCACCACGCGGCCGCCAAGGCGGGTGCGCCGCATGTGCTGTTTTACGGCCATTACGACGTCCAGCCGGTCGATCCGCTCAATCTCTGGGACACGGCCCCCTTCGAGCCGTCGATCAAGGAACTGGACGGCGGCCGAAAGGTGATCACCGGGCGCGGAACGGCCGATGACAAGGGCCAGTTGATGACCTTCGTCGAAGCCTGCCGCGCCTATAAGGAGATCAACGGCGCTCTGCCCTGCGAAGTGACCATCCTGTTCGAAGGCGAAGAGGAATCCGGTTCGCCGTCGCTGAAGCCGTTTCTGGAAGCCAATGCCGCCGAACTGAAAGCCGACTATGCGCTCGTCTGCGATACCAGCATGTGGGATCGCGATACGCCGGCAATTTCCGCGGGTCTGCGCGGCCTTGTCGGCGAAGAGATCGTCGTCAGCGCGGCCGACCGCGACCTGCATTCCGGCATGTTCGGCGGTGCCGCCGCCAATCCCATTCATATCCTGACCAAGATTCTTGCCGGCCTTCACGACGAGACCGGTCGCGTCACGCTCGACGGCTTTTACGATGGCGTCGAGGAAACGCCGACGCAGATCAAGGCCGCCTGGGAAACGCTCGGCCAGACCGCCGAGACGTTCCTCGGCGAAATCGGCCTGTCCATTCCCTCAGGCGAAAAGGGCCGCTCGGTGCTGGAATTGGTCTGGGCCCGCCCGACGGCCGAAGTGAACGGCATCTGGGGCGGCTATACCGGCGAAGGCTTCAAGACGGTGATCGCCGCGCAGGCTTCCGCCAAGGTATCGTTCCGCCTGGTCGGCGCACAGGACCCCGACAAGATCCGCGCGGCCTTCCGGGCCTATGTGACCTCGAAAATTCCGGCGGATTGCTCGGTCGAGTTCCACAAGCACGGCGGTTCGCCGGCGATCCAGCTGCCCTATGATTCGTCTTTGCTCAACACCGCGAAATCGGCCCTGTCAGACGAATGGCCGAAGCCGGCCGTCGTCATCGGCATGGGCGGTTCGATCCCGATCGTCGGGGATTTCCAGAAGATGCTCGGCATGGAATCGCTGCTGGTCGGTTTCGGCCTGTCGGACGACCGCATCCATTCGCCGAACGAGAAATACGAGCTGCAGTCCTTCCACAAGGGTATCCGTTCCTGGATCCGGATTCTCGACGCGCTTGCCGCTTGAGGGCGAGGGTTAACGGTTAGCACCCTTGACCGGACAGGTCGGGGGTGGTCTCATCGATAAGATGACGTTTTGCCAGCTACAGACTTTGAGAATGATTACCTCATGAGAACGGTCCGCAAATTTGCATGGCCGGTCATTGGGCTGGCTGCGATTCTGTTTTCGCTTTACGGCCTCTATCATGAGCTGCACGGCCTTTCGGCCGACGATTTCCTGGAGAGCCTGAAAGCCGTACCGCTGAAGGGCTGGATTCTCGCCGGCTGCGCGACGCTGGCAGCCTATGCGGCACTGGCGGCCTATGATCATCTGGCGCTTGAGCACCTCGGGCGCAGGATATCGCTCTGGTTCATCACCGTCTGCTCCTTCACGGCCTATGCCCTGTCGCACACGGTCGGCGCGTCGGTGTTTTCCGGTGCCGTCGTGCGCTATCGTGCCTATGGATCCAAGGGGCTTTCGGCTGCGGAAACCGGCATTCTCGTCGCCTTCTGCTCCTTCACCTTTTTTCTGGGAACGCTGACGCTGTCGGCGATCGTGCTTTTGGTCGAGCCGGAAATCACCGCCCGTTTCGCCACCTTCCTGCCGATCGGCGCATCCATCTCCACCGGGCTGATCATTCTGGCGCTGATCGCGCTTTATGTCGTCGGCAGCCTTGTGGGTTTCCGGCCGCTGCAGACCCGCTGGTTTCGGCTTGAATATCCAAAGCCGTCGCTGGCCTTACGGCAGCTGTTCATCGCGCCAGTCGAACTGATCGCGGCGGCGGCGATCATCTATTTCGCCCTGCCGGAGGCCGGCAATCCCGGCTACATGGTCATCCTCGGGGTCTTCCTTGCCTCGTTTTCGGCAGCGCTCCTGTCGCATGCGCCGGGCGGGCTCGGTGTGCTGGAGCTGGTTTTCATCGCGGCCCTGCCGGAAATGGATCCGGCCGCCGTTCTGGCGGCACTTGCCATCTTCCGCCTGTTCTACCTGATCGTGCCGTTCCTGATCGCGCTTGCGGTCGTCGTGATTTTCGAACGCTCGCAGTTTCTTGCGGGGCGCAAGTTCGAGGCCGGCAAGAGGAACGGCGCAGGATAGTCCATGTTCACGACGGTGAATGGCAAACCTTCGGAAGTGCCTTTTCCAACGGCCCCTTGACCTCTTCCAGCTCGGCGCTCTCGATGTGCAGGGGCGTGAACGGCGGCTCCTGAATGGCGGCGTTGACGATACGGGTGATGTAGCAGCCGGCAAAGACATGCTCCTTGCCGCCCTTTTCTGTCGATTTGACCGCGACCGGCACCGGCGCATAGAGGCTGCCTGCCGCGCCTTCCGTCGTCACCGTGCCGGTGATGACCTGAACGTCCACGGTCTTGGCGTAGCCCTCGACAAAGGACCGGTAGTCGCCCGGCGGCTTCTCCTCGCCGAAATAGCTGTAGGCGCGCGCATATTCCTGGCGATTGATGGCGTTATAGAGCGAGCGGATCAGCGCCGCACCATCGGAGCGGTCGTCGACATAGGCCTGATCCTGCGCCAATGCGGCAAGGCAGGAGCCGGTCAGGGCTGCGGCGGTCAGAAATGAAGTGAGGATCATTTTCATGCGCATTGCTCCCGCGTTGTTCGAGCGCAGAGAGTTCAATATCGATGGGGCGATTTGAAGATGTAGGGCGCCTTATCTCAACAAAAGCGACGCAGCCGGACATCGGGGGCAGAGCGAACAAGCCCGAAAAAACAAAAAGGCCGGGAAAACCCGACCTTTCACAACGCGCTTCGACACTCCTGCCAGTACATCCGTGGTCAACCGCGGAAGCGCATTTCTCCGGCGCGGATTATCGCGCCAGATTTGGTATTAGGCAGCCTGCAGGTTGTCAGCAGACATCTTGCCGGACTTGCGGTCCTTGACGAGCTCGAAGCTGATCTTC
This sequence comes from Pararhizobium polonicum, assembly GCF_001687365.1. GTDB lineage: Bacteria > Pseudomonadota > Alphaproteobacteria > Rhizobiales > Rhizobiaceae > Pararhizobium > Pararhizobium polonicum. The sequence goes on along the minus strand of NZ_LGLV01000004.1, from coordinate 737,127 downwards.
TGGCCGTCATTGAGGCCACGCATGCCAGCGCGCTCAACAGCAGAAACGTGTACGAATACGTCCTGGCTGCCGTCGTCAGGCTGAATGAAGCCGAAGCCCTTTGTGGAATTAAACCATTTTACTGTGCCAGTGGCCATAACGATCCCTTTCTCTAGCAAATTATGTTGAACCATTCCGCAAACGTTACGGAAAAGCTTTTGTTCGAATCTGAAGGAAAGTTCGTCCGATTGCGCGCTAAGTCGCAAAAACCAAAGTCATCTAACAAATATCGACCAAAACTCAGATAGGTTACGGCGGCTGCACAGTCAAGTTTTATTATTTTTGTTTTCCGGAATGAACTGAATTCGTTGGATTTTATCTTGTTCCATCCGCCGGCCTTCAGCAGTTTTTCTGACCCGAAACGGCTCTCGCCGGTGCGCATTCGCGCCGCTCGTGTGTCGCTTTTGGATGCAGATCGCTTGGGATCGTCGTGTATGGAATTGCAATCCTGGACACACCACGTTAAGGCCCCCCCAAAGGGCACGCGCGGCAGCTCCCGTCTTTAACGCCCCCTTAAATCGCCGCATTTACACTTCATCGCACTGCGAAATCGGCGTTGCGGCACAGAGTTGTCCGTTTGCGCTTTCGAAACGTCCCTCCGGAGTACCCCCATCCCGACATGGCAGGACATCGTTCATCACGGCAGAAGATAGAGCCTTCCTTCGAGGGGGGAGGCGAACGTGATGACGGCGATTTGCGGGCGGATGCGGGCGAGCGCTTCGGCGGCGGGACCAAGAAATCCGGCGGTGCCAGACCCGCGGCGAAGAAAATCCGTTCGGGGAAGGGCTCCGGCCGCGGCGGTTCGCGTGGCGGTGGTGGCCTGACGGGCCTGATCCGGTCGCTGGTCTATTGGTGCGTCGTTCTCGGTATCTGGGGCGCCATCGGTATCGGCGGGCTGGTGCTTTATTACGGTGCGCGCATGCCGAGCGCGACCAGCTGGGCCATTCCGGACCGGCCGCCAAACGTCAAGATCATGGCCGTCAGCGGTGATATCATTGCCAATCGCGGTGCCACCGGCGGTGAGGCGCTGTCGCTGGAAAACATGTCGCCCTATATTCCGCAGGCCGTCATTGCCATCGAGGACCGGCGCTTCTATTCGCATTTCGGCGTCGATCCGCTTGGTCTGGCGCGTGCGATGCTGACCAATATCACCACCGGGCGCATGGTGCAGGGCGGCTCGACCTTGACCCAGCAGCTCGCCAAGAACCTGTTTCTCTCGCCGGAGCGCACGCTTGAGCGCAAGGTGCAGGAAGTGCTGCTCGCCATCTGGCTGGAGCAGAAATACACCAAGGACCAGATTCTGGCGATGTATCTGAACCGGGTGTTCTTCGGATCGAACGCCTATGGCGTCGAAGCGGCGTCGCGGCGCTATTTCAACAAATCGGCGCGTGATGTGAACCTTGGCGAAGCGGCTTTGCTCGCCGGCCTCCTGAAGGCGCCGTCACGCCTGTCTCCGGCGCGCGATCCGAAGGCTGCCGAAGAGCGCGCCCAGGTCGTGCTCGGCACCATGCGCGAGGAAGGTTTCATCACCGACAGCGAGATCAAGACGGCGATGTCGCAGCCGCCGACCAAGGCCAAGAGCTTCTGGTCCGGGGCTCAATATTACGCGGCCGATATGGTCATGGACCAGCTGCCGGGCATGGTCGGCGAGATCAACCAGGACCTGATTGTCGATACGACGCTCGATCTCGATCTCGAAAAGAAAGCCGAGCACACGCTTGCCGCCAGCCTTGCCGAATCCGGCGAGAAATTGGACGTCAGCCAGGCTGCCCTTGTCTCGATCGACGGCACCGGCGCCATTCGCGCGCTGGTCGGCGGACGGGATTATGCCGACAGCCAGTTCGATCGCGCGGTGAAAGCCAAGCGCCAGCCGGGATCCGCTTTCAAACCCTTCGTCTATGCCGCCGCTATGGAGATCGGCCGAACGCCGATGTCCATCAGGAACGACGCGCCGGTCCGGATCGGCAATTGGACGCCGGAAAATTACGAAAAGAAATATCGCGGTGAAGTGTCGCTTGCCACAGCCCTTGCCAATTCGCTGAACACCATCGCTGCCCAGTTGGTCATGGAAGTCGGGCCGCAGAATGTCATCAAGCTGGCGCACCGGCTCGGCATCGAATCGGAAATGCAGGCCAATGCCTCGATCGCGCTCGGCACGTCGGAGGTGAGCCTCGTCGAGCTGACGTCGGCCTATGCACCGTTCATGAATGGCGGCTTCAAGGCGACGCCGCACATCATCCGGCGGATTTCGACGGCGGACGGTACGGTTCTGTATGAAAATACCTACGACAATCCGCCGCGCGTGCTCGACCCGGCCGTCGTCAGCGAGATGAACCAGATGATGGTCGGCGTCGTCGAGCACGGCACCGGCAAGGCTGCCCGGCTGAAGGGATGGCAGGCGGCGGGCAAGTCCGGCACGACGCAATCCTTCCGCGACGCGCTGTTCGTCGGCTTCACCAGCAACTTGACGACCGGTGTCTGGTTCGGCAACGATGACGGCAAGTCGATGAAGAAGGTCACCGGCGGCGGTCTCCCGGCCAAGGCCTGGCACGACTATATGACGGCCGCGCACGAAGGCCTGCCGCCGTCGCCGATCTTTGGCACCACAGGCATCCAGCCGACGTTCGATGACAATATGACGGCGCCGGAGGCGGACGGCGGCGTTGTTTCCGGCACGTTCGGCAACGAGGCGGTAGACCAATATCCGCAGGCGCCGGTGGCCAACGGCCAGGTGGCGGGCCAGCAAGGTCTGGAACAGCCGGCGGAAGCCGCGAATTCGGGGCTGACGCCACCGGCCAATGTCGGCGAAACCACGGGGACGACGCGGCGAACCACGCTGTTCGATATTTTGACGGGCGGTTGACCAGCCCTTGTTTCGTTCTTACCTTCGGCGGTACAGGAAAGAAGTGCTGGAGGTCAAAGAGCGTCGCCTCCGAAAATGGACTGAGCGGAAAATGTCTGCCGTTGAAACAGGCCGATCTTTCCGCTTATTTGCTCCGCGCCGCTTTGTTTTTGCGTGTTTTCGCCGTTCAAGATGCCTTGCAGTCGGAAACGCTGCTCCTTATATACGCCCCATCACCACGGCTATCGCCGCGAATATTCCACTGACCATCCCGTTAGGGACTGTCCCATGAATGCCTGACCGGGTTCTGACAGTCCGCTGCAAGGAGAGAACGACATGGCTAAAGTAATCGGTATCGACTTGGGAACGACCAACTCCTGCGTCTCCGTCATGGACGGCAAGGACGCGAAGGTCATCGAAAATGCTGAAGGTGCACGCACGACCCCGTCGATCGTTGCATTCAACGACGACGGCGAGCGCCTGACCGGCCAGCCGGCCAAGCGTCAGGCTGTCACCAATCCGGAAAACACGCTGTTTGCCGTGAAGCGCCTGATCGGCCGCCGCTACGACGACAAGTTCGTCGAAAAGGACAAGGCCCTCGTTCCCTACAAGATCGTCAAGGGCGACAATGGCGATGCCTGGGTCGAAGCCCATGGCCAGGGCTATTCCCCGTCGCAGATCTCCGCCATGATCCTTCAGAAGATGAAGGAAACCGCCGAATCCTATCTCGGTGAAAAGGTCACGCAGGCCGTCATCACCGTTCCCGCCTATTTCAACGACGCCCAGCGTCAGGCAACCAAGGACGCTGGCCGCATCGCCGGTCTCGAAGTCCTGCGCATCATCAACGAGCCGACGGCAGCTGCCTTGGCCTACGGCCTCGACAAGAAGGACGGCAAGACCATCGCCGTTTACGACTTGGGTGGCGGTACCTTCGATATCTCGGTTCTCGAAATCGGCGACGGCGTCTTCGAAGTGAAGTCGACCAATGGCGACACCTTCCTCGGTGGTGAAGACTTCGACATGCGTCTGGTCGAATACCTCGCAGCCGAATTCAAGAAGGACCAGGGCATCGACCTGAAGAGCGACAAGCTTGCCCTGCAACGCCTCAAGGAAGCTGCCGAAAAGGCCAAGATCGAGCTGTCGTCCTCGCAGCAGACCGAAATCAACCTGCCGTTCATCACGGCGGATGCGACCGGCCCGAAGCACCTGACGATGAAGCTGTCGCGCGCCAAGTTCGAAAGCCTGGTCGACGATCTCGTTCAGCGCACCGTTGCGCCGTGCAAGGCAGCCCTCAAGGATGCCGGCGTCACCGCAGCCGAGATCGACGAAGTCGTTCTGGTCGGCGGCATGAGCCGCATGCCGAAGGTGCAGGAAGTCGTCAAGCAGCTGTTCGGCAAGGAGCCGCACAAGGGCGTCAACCCGGATGAAGTGGTCGCCATGGGCGCCGCCATCCAGGCCGGCGTTCTGCAGGGCGACGTCAAGGACGTTCTGCTCCTCGACGTGACCCCTCTGTCGCTCGGCATCGAAACGCTCGGTGGCGTCTTCACCCGCCTGATCGAACGCAACACGACGATCCCGACGAAGAAGAGCCAGACCTTCTCGACGGCCGAAGACAGCCAGAATGCCGTGACCATCCGCGTGTCGCAGGGCGAGCGCGAAATGGCCCAGGACAACAAGCTGCTCGGCCAATTCGACCTGGTCGGCATTCCGCCGGCACCGCGCGGCGTTCCGCAGATCGAAGTCACCTTCGATATCGACGCCAACGGCATCGTGCAGGTTTCGGCCAAGGACAAGGGCACCGGCAAGGAACATCAGATCCGGATCCAGGCATCGGGCGGTCTGTCCGACGCGGATATCGAGAAGATGGTCAAGGACGCCGAGGCCAATGCCGAAGCCGACAAGAAGCGCCGTGAAGGTGTCGAAGCCAAGAACCAGGCCGAAAGCCTGATTCACTCCTCGGAGAAGTCGCTGAAGGAGTTCGGTGACAAGGTCACGGAAGCCGAGCGCACCGCGATCTCCGATGCGATCGCTAGCCTGAAGAGCGCCGTCGAAGCCTCCGAGCCGGATGCTGAAGACATCAAGACCAAGACCCAGACGCTTCTTGAAGCCTCGATGAAGCTGGGTCAGGCGATGTACGAATCGCAGCAGACGGACGCTGCCCATGCTGACGCGCAGGCCGATGCCGCACGCGACGGCGATATCGTCGATGCCGACTACGAAGAAGTCAACGACGAGGACGATCGCAAGAAGTCCGCATAAACCGTCGTCGACGGATCAATCGAAAAAGCCCAGGGCCGCGACGCTCTGGGCTTTTTGCGTTTTCGGTGATCCCTTCAAAGTTGCCGCTCGGCTTAACGGATGATTCGCATGATGAGTATATGGTCCTGCTGGGCGTGTCGGCGAAAGCGCGCTGACGTCACCCGGCCATGAAACGCCAGCGGAGATTGCGGGATGCATTTCAGAATCTTCGAATCCTGGCGGCTTCTGGCGGCCATTCTGGTGATGGCCTATCATTTCCTGCGGTTCGGCTCGGGTGACCCGCTTCAATACGACGTCAGCCATGTGCTCGAGCGGCTGCTGCCGCTGATGGACATGTTCTTCATGATCTCCGGCTTCCTGATCCTCCTGCGCTATGGCGACAAGCTGAAGGACTGGGCGAGCTACAAATCCTTTATCGTCCGGCGTCTTGCGCGCTTCTATCCGCTGTATCTGGTGACGCTGGCGTTTTTCATTGCCGTCGGCGTCGCGCTGCATTTCGGTCTTGTCGCATCGACGGTGCCAGAGCGCTACGATTTCGGCATCCTGCCGCAGAATATCCTGTTGCTGCAGGCCTGGGGAACAACGGCGGAGCTGAGCTTCAACTATGTGTCCTGGTCGCTGTCGGCCGAATGGTTCTGCTATCTGCTGCTGCCGGTCTATATTTTCGTCATTCGCCGCGCGGGCGTTAAGGGGCTGGCATTGCTGGCCCTCGCCAGCGTCGTCCTGCTGGAAGTGGCGACCAAGGCTGGCGCCATCCCGTTCGACAGCTGGCTGAAGGCGGATACGTGGGGTGCCTACCGGGCCTTTGCCGACTTTGCCATCGGCGGGGTCGTCATGATGCTGGCACGCGAAAGCAAGCTGCAGCTGCGTTCGCATGCCCTGGCCTGGGGGCTTTTTGCCCTGGCGCTGGCCGGCATGCTGATGCTGTGGCCGTCCTATCTTCTGGTCGGGTTGCTGGCGCTCGCAATGTTCGCGGCCGCCGTGGTCGAGCGCAACAATCCCGACGGTGCCCGCTTCCTGGCAGTGCTTTCGCCGGCCGGGCGCGTCTCGTTCGGCATCTATCTCTGGCATCCGGTGGTGGAGACCGTCCTTCTCGCCGTCGTCTGGCGGCATGGTATTGCCCCGCTTGGCATTGTCAGCTTCTATCAATTCATGATCGTGCCGATGATTGCGACGGTTCTGGTGGCGATCGCTTCCGATCGATACTTCGAAAAGCCGGTCAGCGACTGGATCAACCGGCTTTTCGGCTGGGACCGGCGCTCCCATAAGGCGCAGACCGAAGGTTCGGCCGCCTGAATCTGTGCTTTTCTGACAAAAAGCGGCCGAGATAGTGTATTGCCTATGGTATCGCGCTTGAAGGTTTACTAAATCCTGTTGCAAGGAAATTTGGCGACCGCCGGGCAGCCGGTTTTGACGCGCCTATTCAACAGGACAATCTGCAAGCATGAAACGTGATCTTTACGAAACGCTCGGCGTTGCGAAAACAGCGGACGAGAAGGAGCTCAAGAGCGCTTTCCGCAAACTGGCGATGAAGTATCACCCGGACAAGAATCCCGGCGACGCGGAAGCGGAAAAGACTTTCAAAGAGATCAGCCTGGCCTATGAGATGCTCAAGGATCCGCAGAAGCGGGCAGCCTATGACCGCTATGGCCATGCGGCCTTCGAGCAGGGCGGCATGGGTGGCGGCGGTGCCGGCATGGGCGGCGGGGCTGGCGGCTTCTCCGATATCTTCGAAGACATCTTTGGCGAGATGATGGGCGGTGGCCGGCAGCGGCGGTCGTCCGGTGGCCGCGAGCGCGGCGCCGATCTGCGCTACAACATGGAAATCTCGCTGGAAGAGGCCTATGCCGGCAAGACCGCGCAGATCCGCGTGCCGACCTCGATCACCTGCGACGTCTGCACCGGCTCGGGCGCCAAGCCCGGCACCAAGCCGACCACCTGCGCCACCTGTCAGGGGTCCGGCCGTGTGCGCGCAGCCCAGGGCTTCTTCTCGATCGAGCGCACCTGCCCGACCTGCCACGGCCGCGGCCAGACCATTGCCGACCCCTGCGTGAAGTGCCACGGCCACGGCCGCATCACCGAAGAGCGTTCGCTCTCGGTCAACATCCCGGCCGGTATTGAAGACGGCACGCGCATCCGCCTGTCGGGTGAGGGCGAGGCGGGCCTGCGCGGCGGGCCGTCGGGCGATCTCTATATCTTCCTGTCGGTCAAGCCGCATGAGTTCTATCAGCGCGACGGCGCCGATCTCTATTGCAGCGTACCGATCTCGATGACGACGGCAGCGCTCGGCGGCAAGTTCGATGTGGCGACGCTCGACGGCACCAAGTCCCGTGTTTCAGTGCCGGAAGGCACGCAGGCCGGCAAGCAGTTCCGCCTCAAGGGCAAGGGCATGCCGGTGCTGCGCTCCAGCCAGGTCGGCGATCTCTATATCCAGATCGGTATCGAGACGCCGCAGAAGCTCACCAAGCGCCAGCGCGAACTTCTCAAGGAATTCGAGGAACTGTCGTCGAAGGAAAACAATCCGGAATCGGCGGGCTTCTTTTCCCGCATGAAGGATTTCTTCGACATCGAGTGATCGTCGCAATCGGCGACTGGTCGAACCGGCGATCCGCAATATATCTAGGCCGGAGGCAGCGATGCTTTCGGCCATTTTCATTGGCCATGCGCATGGCACACCATTGAGGCCTCGCCTTCAGGAGGAGCGCCGATGACCTATGAACTCTATTACTGGGATGGCATCCCCGGCCGGGGGGAGTTCGTCCGTCTGGCATTGGAACAGGCCGGCGCCGATTACATCGATGTCGCCCGCAATGATGGCGGTATGGCCCGCATGATGGCGATGATGAAGAACAGGACGGAAGGCATCGCTCCGCTCGCCCCGCCCTTCCTGAAAGACGGAGAGCTCGTCATCTCCCACGCCGCCAATATTCTGCTTTACCTTGGAAATCGGCTCGGTCTCGCGCCCGAGGATGAAGCCGGTCGGATAACGGCGCATGGGCTGCAGCTCTGCATCACCGATTTCGTCGCCGAAATCCACGATACCCATCATCCGATCGGCGTGTCGCTCTATTACGAAGACCAAAAGGACGAAGCGCTGCGGCGCACCGAAAATTTTCTTGATGAACGGCTGCCGAAATTCCTTGGCTACTTCGAAAAACAGCTGGTGAAGAAGCCGCAAGGGCAGGTCCATGCCCTCGGCGATACGCTCACCTATGTCGATCTGTCGCTGTTTCATCTGGTCGAAGGTCTGCACTATGCTTTCCCACGCGCGATGACTGCGGCAGAGCCGGACTATCCGCTTCTTGTTGCGCTCAACGCCCAGGTTCGTGAATTGCCGCGAATCGAGGCCTATCTTGCCTCGGAACGCCGCCTTGCCTTCAACGAACAGGGGATCTTTCGGTATTATCCGGAGCTTGACCGGTCATAAGACCGGCCTATTCCATCGCAACGCTGTGATCGACCGCCGGCGGCGCCTTTGGCTTGCGCAGTAGGAAGACCAGCGGCATGACGGCGAGCGACATGATCATCAGGAGCTTGAAATCATCCATATAGGCAATGATCGTCGCCTGCAGTGTGACGATACTGTCGAGCGAGGCGCGGCCCACGGCCGTCATCGGATCGAGCCCTGCCGCTGCCGGCGCCTGAAAGGCGTGGTTGAACGGCGTCACATAGGCTGCGATCGAAGCGTGGTTGATCTGCGTGTTCTCGATCAGCAGGGCCGAGACGACGGCGATGCCGACGCTGGAGCCGATATTGCGCGAGAGATTGTAAAGGCCGGTGCCGTCGCCGCGCATCTCGGCGGGCAGGGTGGCAAAGGCGATCGTCGTCAGCGGCACGAACAGGAAGCCGAGCCCGGCGCCCTGTATGAAGCCGACGGAGATGATGGTCCACTGCGAAACGTCCGGCGTCCAGCCGATCATGTCGTACATCGCCCAGGCGGTGATGGCGAGACCGGCGAACAGCAGGATGCGGGTGTCGACCTTGCCGATCAGGCGGCCGACGACGAACATGCAGACCATCGTGCCCAGTCCGCGCGGCCCCATGACGATGCCGGCGGTGACGACCGGATAGCCCATCAGCGACTGCAGGTAGGGCGTCATCAGCGCCAGCGAGGCCAGATAGGTGACGCCGACGACGAAGATGAACAGCATGCTGACGGCGAAATTCTGGTCGAGGAACAGGCGCGGATTGATGAAGGATTTCTCGGCCGTCAGCGTGTGGATCACCAGAAGGTAGAAGGCGCTGGCGCAGACGATGGCCTCGACGAGGATCTCGCCGGATGAAAACCAGTCCAACTGGCCGCCGCGATCGAGAAACAGCTGCAGCGAGGCGATGCCGAGGCTGAGCATGCCGAAACCGAACCAGTCGAGCTTTGCCTGGGTATCCAGCCTGGTTTCCTTGACGAAGATGCTGATGCCGGCGAAGGCAAGGGCGCCGATCGGCACGTTGATATAGAACACCCAGCGCCAGCTGATGTTTTCCGTCAGCCAGCCGCCGATGACAGGCCCGAGCACCGGGCCGACCATGACCGAGACGCCGAACAGCGCCATCGCCGACCCGCGCTCCTCGGTCGAATAGATGTCGAGCAGGATGCCTTGGGACAGGGGAACGAGCGCTGCGCCGAAAAGACCCTGCAGCAGCCGGAAACCGACGATCTGCGGCAGCGATTGCGCCAGGCCACACAGAACCGAGGCCGCGACGAAGCCGACGATCGCCACCAGGAGAACGCGCTTGCGGCCGAATTTCGCCGCCAGAAACCCGGACGGCGGTGTCATGATCGCCGCCGCGACGATATAGGAAGTCAGCACCCAGTTGATCTGGTCGGCGCTCGCCGCCACGCTGCCCTGGATATAGGGCAGCGCCACATTGGCGATCGTCGTGTCCAGCGCCTGCATGATCACGGCCAGGATGATGCAGGCCGTGATGGCGCCGCGATTGGCGACCGGGGTCGTTGCCGCGGATGGGATGCTGCTCATGGCGTGTTACTCGTGGGCGTTCGCGGTCGAACGGCCGAAAAGTTTCTCGATGGATTCCGGCAGGCCGCGGGCGTGACCGGTATCGACCGCGACAAGCGTGCTCATGCCGACGCGAAGCGGCGGCTTGCCGGCGGTATCGTCGATCGTCACGCGCATCGGAATGCGCTGTACGACCTTGACCCAGTTGCCGGATGTGTTCTGCGCCGGAAGCAGCGCGAAGCTGGCGCCGGACGCCGGGCTGACGCTGGCGACCTTGCCCTTCCACTCGACGCCCGGATAGGTATCGACGGTGATCGTCACCGGCTGGCCGGGTTTCACATAGGTAAGCTCGGTTTCCTTCGGATTGGCCGATATCCACATATTGCTGGTGGAGACCAGCGAGAAGGCCTGCTGCGCGGCCTCGAGATAGCTGCCGGGCTGCAGCGCGTTGACATTGGTGACGACACCGTCGAACGGCGCGCGCACGGTCGTATCGTCGAGTTCGCGCTGGGCATTGTCCACCGCCGATTTGGCTTCCAGATAGACCGGGTTGTTTTCGATCGGCTGGGCGGCATCGCCGCCAAGCTGTGCCAGCGTCGCTTCGGCCTGCGCCTTGGCGACGGTAACCTTCTGTCTTGCCGCTTCCAGATTGTGCTTGGCATCGTCATAGGCCGCATGCGAGGCGGCGGCATTCGAAATCAGCGTCTGCTGCCGGTCGAAGACCGTCTGGTAGTAGGGGATGTCGGCTTCGACCTGGGCGATCTGTGCCAGCGTCTGCGTATAGCTTGCCTTGAGGTTCAAGAGCTGGTTGCGTGCCGCCGCCATCTTGGCTTCTGCACCGTCCAGCGCGATGCGGAAGGAATCCGGCTTCAGCTGGAACAGCACCTGGCCGGCCTTGACCTCTTCGTTTTCGTGCACATTGACGGAGGCGACGATGCCGGCAACATCGGTCGAGACGCCGACCATGTCGGCCTGGAGATAGGCGTTGTCCGTTTCCATGATCTGGCCGCCGGTCACATAAAAATAGCCGCCGGCAATCAGCGCGGCGGGCAGCAGCGCGAACAGGATCGGCCGGGTAAGGCTGCGGCGGCGGGCCGTGCCGGCTGTGGCAACGGGGGCCGCTTCGGTCGAAGGCGGCGCCGCGATCTTTGCTTCGGCCGTCGCGCCCTCGGATGTCTCCAGGGCAGTGATATTGGCATTGGCGGGTACGCGAAGGGAGGATGTGTCAGCCATGGTGCGTTTCTTTGTCGGCCGGCGCGCGGCAGGCCTGCAGGAGGTTGGATTTCATCAGGTCGAGAATGGCGACGAGCTTTTCGCGGTCGTCGTCCGGAATGCCGTCAAGTGCTTCGCCGCGCGTTACGTCGCCGATGGCGCGCATGTCGGACAGCAGGGCACGGGCGCTTTCCGTCGTGTACAAAAGGGCAATACGGCGGTCTGTTTCATGCCGCTTGCGCTCGATGAAACCACGCTCGACCAGCTTGTCGAGAACCCGCATCAAGGTGATCGGCTCTATTTCAAGCAACTCGGCAAGGCCGCTCTGGTGAATGCCTTCGTTGCGGGAGAGATAGGCAATCGTCTGCCACTGCGAGCGCGTCAGGCCCATATGCTTTGCGCGTTGCTCGAAGCGCTTGCGCAGCAGCCGGGCGACGTCGTGAAGCAAAAAGCCCAGATTGGGGGCGAGGTTCATGGAATGAGTGCCATATGATTAGCATGCATAAGATAAGCAATCTTATTTTAGTATTCATGCCTGCGCAACCGGACATGTGTGCGCTGCGGCAAATTTTCTGTCACAGTTCGGTGATGTGCGTATCCGCTGCCTCCTGATTGATGTGGACCGATGTTCCGTCTTGCCATCGGCGTCCTCTGGGCTTAGCTCTCACCCCAACGCAACCGGATTTCCCATGCCGCACAAGGTTTCCCTTTCCCGTCTGAAGCTCAGTGATTTCCGCAACTATGCGGGACTGTCGCTCGATCTCGATGACCGCCATGTGGTGCTGACCGGCGAGAACGGCGCGGGCAAGACCAACCTGATGGAGGCTGTCTCCTTCCTGTCTCCCGGGCGCGGTCTGCGCCGGGCTGCCTATGCCGATGTGGCGCGCGTCGGCGCCGAAACCGGATTTTCCGTGTTTGCGGAATTGGAGGGCATGGATGGTCCGGTCGAAATCGGCACGGGCACGGCCGGAGCGGAAGAAGGCCAGACGCGCCGGCTGCGCCTCAACGGCACGACGGCAAAGACGGTGGACGAACTGCTTGATCATCTGCGCGTGCTGTGGCTGACACCGGCCATGGATGGGCTGTTCACGGGCGGCTCGGGCGACCGCCGCCGCTTTCTCGACCGGCTGGTCCTGTCGCTCGACCCCGAGCATGGCCGGCGCGCCACCGATTACGAGCGTGCCATGCGCAGCCGTAACAAGCTTCTATCCGAAGGACGGGCGGACCCGGTCTGGCTGACCGGGCTGGAGCGTCAGATGGCCGAACTCGGTATCTCCATGGCGCTGGCCCGGCAGGAAATGCTCGGTCTTCTGGCCGGTCTGGTGGAGAAGAACCACGAAGGTGGCGTCTTTCCGGCCGCCGATCTGGCCCTGTCGGGATTTCTCGACGGCGAGTGGCACCGCCCGGCGTTCGATCTGGAAGAACAGTATCTGGATATGATGAAGAACGGCCGTTACCGCGACGCGGCTGCCGGCCGCACGCTTGACGGCCCCCACCGCAGCGATCTCCTGATCCGCCACCGCGCCAAGAACATGGAAGCCGCGCGCTGCTCGACCGGCGAGCAGAAGGCGCTGCTTGTCGGCCTCGTCCTTGCCCATGCCCGTCTCGTCGGCAACATGACCGGCCATGCGCCGGTCCTTCTCCTTGATGAAATCGCCGCCCATCTCGATGAAGGGCGCCGTGCCGCGCTTTTCGATCTGGTCGATGATCTCGGCGGTCAGGCCTTCATGACCGGTACGGACCGGTCGATGTTCTCAGCCCTTGGCGATCGGGCACGCTATCTCACCGTTGCCAACGGCACCGTTTCCGGGTGACAGTCCCATCATGAGCAAACAACCTCTGAACCCCGAAGAAGTGCAGCGCTACGCCCGCCACATCATCCTGCCCGAGATCGGCGGGGCCGGGCAGCAGGCGCTGAAGGCAGCCCGTGTTCTGGTCATCGGTGCCGGCGGCCTCGGTGCGCCGGTGCTGCAATATCTCGCCGCCGCCGGTGTCGGCACGCTCGGCATCGTCGATGACGACACGGTCTCCCTGTCGAACCTGCAGCGGCAGATCATCCATGGCACGCCGGATATCGGCCGCGCCAAGGCCGACAGCGCCATCGATGCCATTCAACGTATCAATCCGCATGTCGAGGTGATCCGCCATATCGAGCGGCTGAACGCGGCCAATGCCGAGGCACTCTTTCACGGCTACGGCATTATCGTCGACGGTTCGGATAATTTCGAAACCCGCTATCTGGCCGCCGATACGGCGGAGCGGCTGGAGATCACGCTGGTGACCGCCGCCGTTGGCCGCTTCGATGGCTCGCTCACGGTTCTCCAGCCGTGGAAGGTGGCTGCGAACGGGAGTCTGAACCCCGGCTATCGCGATCTCTTTCCGGCACCGCCGCCGCCCGGCGTCGTTCCTTCCTGCGCCGAGGCCGGTATCGTCGGCGCGCTCACGGGCGTGCTTGGTACATTGCAGGCTATGGAGGTCATCAAGATCATCACCGGGGCAGGAGAGCCGCTGATCGGCCGTCTCCTGATGTATGATGGGCTGGCGGCACGGTTCGAGACCATCAAATACAGCCGGAAAGTTCGATGAACCTCCTGCCGATCGATGACGCGTTTGCGGATTGGGATGCGCTTCTGGCTCTCATCCTTGCCTCATTCGCCTATATGCACCCGCGCATCGATCCGCCATCGTCGGCCCTGCGGCTGACGCGTCAGTCCCTGCAGGAGAAGGCCAGGGCGGAGAAGTCCTATGCGGCGGTCGATAGCGGGCGATTGCTCGGCTGCGTTTTCTGCAAGCCCGAGCCGCCCGATTGTCTGTACATAGGCAAGCTTGCCGTCGCTCCGGAGGCACAAGGCAAGGGTGTTGGGCGTATATTGCTGCAGGCGGCTGAGGACCATGCCGTCGAATGCGGCTTCTCCAGCCTTCGTCTCGAAACGCGGATCGAGCTTGCGGAAAACCACCGCGTCTTTGCGCGATGGGGGTTTGTCAGGACCGCGCAGGCGGCCCATCCCGGCTTCTCGCGTCCGACCTATATCGAGATGCGCAAGATGCTTTGAGGATCAGGCCCTGCCGGGCAGCACGCGGTCCGGCGGGCGGTGTCCGTCGAAGAAGGTGCGGATGTTGATCACCACCTTGTCGCCCATGTCGATACGGCCCTCGAGCGTCGCCGAGCTCATATGCGGCAACAGCACGACCTTGCCCTCGCTGGCAAGCTTGACGAGCTTCGGGTTCACCGCCGGTTCGTTTTCGAACACGTCGAGCCCGGCGCCGGCGATCTTGCCTTCGCGCAAACATTTGATCAGCGCCGCCTCATCGACGATGCCGCCGCGTGCCGTGTTGACGATGTAGCTGGTCGGCTGCATCAGCGCGAGCCGCCGTGCCGAGAGCAGATGATAGGTAGCGGGTGTCGACGGGCAGTTGACCGAAACGATATCGACGCGGGCGAGCATCTGGTCGAGGCTGTCCCAATAGGTCGCCTCCAGCTTTTCCTCGGTCTCGGCGCTGACGCGCTTGCGGTTGTGATAGTGGATCGAAAGCCCGAAGGCCTTGGCGCGGCGGGCAACGGCGGTGCCGATCCGGCCCATGCCGACAATGCCGATGCGCTTGCCGGAAATCCGCCGCCCGAGCATCCAGGTCGGCGACCAGCCGGCCCATTCCTCTTTCCTGTCGGTGAGGATTCGCGCGCCTTCGGTCAGGCGGCGGGGCACGGCCAGAATGAGCGCAAGCGTCATGTCGGCCGTATCTTCCGTCAGCACGTTCGGCGTGTTGGTGACGGTGATGCCGCGCCGCGCGGCCGCGTCGATGTCGATATGATCGACACCGTTTGAAAAGCTTGCGATCAATTTCAGCTGCGGTCCGGCCTGTTCGATCAGCGCCGCGTCGATCCGGTCGGTCAGCGTCGGAACGAGCACGTCCGCCCGCTTGACCGCGGCCACCAGCTCCGGTTGGCTGCGCGGCGTGTCGTCGATGTTCAGTTCGGCATCGAACAGCTCCCGCATGCGCGTCTCGACGACATCGGGCAGTTTGCGGGTGATATAGACCTTGGGCTTTTTCTTGTGTGTCATCGCTGCTTGCTGAGCCTTGTTGACGGGTTCTTAACCAAGATGAGTGATCGTTCTCCCTGCAGTTCATTTTCTACCAGACCCGGTGTGGAAGACAAACAAAACTCTGGAGGTTCCCTGACGATTTGCCTGTCTTCGGCAGGGCCGGCCAGAAATTTGACTGCAAGCTTCTGAATCTTTTTGGAAAACGGATTTCGTCATGCGTCAGTTCCTTTCCAGGCTCGCTTTCGTTGCCGCAGCCGCCCTGTCTCTTGCCGTGCTCGACGCGGCGCCTGTCTATGCCCAGGCAGCCAAGGGGGCAAGCGGGCTGCCATTGCCACGCTTCGTCAGCCTCAAATCCAAGAGCGTCAACCTGCGCGTCGGCCCGAGCGTCGATTATGCGGTTGCCTGGCGCTATCTGAGGGCAGGCGTCCCGGTCGAGGTCACCCAGGAATATGACAACTGGCGCAAGATCCGCGATGCCGACGGCACCGAAGGCTGGGTCAATCAGGCGCTGCTCTCGGGTGAACGCACGGCGGTGGCCGCACCGTGGATGCGCGGCAAGGGCGAGGGCGTCTTCGTCAACATGCGCCGCGATCCGCAGTCGGGCGGCGCCATCATCGCGCGGATCGAACCGGGCGTCGTCGTGCATGTCGGCGAATGCAATGGCGAATGGTGCCGCGCCAACGCCCAGGGCACGGACGGCTGGATTTCGCAGGTCGAAATCTGGGGTGCCTATCCCGGCGAAGCCTTCAAATAGGGTTTTCCCGCAAGCCGGGGCTCAGAGAAGCCCGGCTTCCCTTGCCGCCGCCGATAGCGAGATCATCGGGCGCGGGCCAACCTGTTCGATAACGATGCCGGCCGCCAGGCTTCCCAGCCTGCCGCAATCGGCAAGCGTCCTGCCCGTCGTATAACCATGCAGGAAACCGGCGGCATAGAGATCGCCGGCCCCGGTCGTATCGACGACACGGTTGACCTGCGTCGCCTCGACCTTGACCCGCTCCTGTCCCCTGACGACGATCGAGCCTTCTTCGCTCAGTGTCACGGCGGCCAGCTTGCAATCCTTGGCGATCATCGACAGCGCCTGCTCGAAATCGTCCGTCTCGTACAGCGCCAGGGCCTCGGCCCGGTTGGCGAAGACGATATCGACGGTGCCCGAGCGCATCAGGTCGAGGAATTCCGCCCGGTAGCGATGGACGCAGAAGCTGTCGGAGAGGGTCATGGCCACTTCGCGGCCATTCTCGTGGGCGATGCGGGCACATTCGCGGATCGCGTCCTTGGCAAGCGGCGGATCCCACAGATAGCCTTCGAAATAGGTGACGGCCGCATCGGCGACGACAGCCGGCTCGACATCCTCCGGGCCAAGCTCGACGCAGGCGCCGAGATAGGTGTTCATCGAGCGCTCGCCATCCTCGGTGACGAAGATCATCGAGCGGGCCGTCGGCGGATAGGTTTCCAGCGGCTTCGTCTCGAAATGCACGCCCTGTGCCCGGATGTCGTGGGTAAAGATCTCGCCGAGCTGATCATTGGCGACCTTGCCGAAATAGGCGGCCTTGCCGCCGAGGCTGGCAACGCCCGCAGCGGTATTGCCGGCACTGCCGCCGGAAGCCTCCAGGGCCGGTCCCATGCGCGAATAGAGCAATTCCGCCCTGTCGGCGTCGATCAGGTTCATCGCGCTCTTGATGATGCCGTTGTGAACGAGAAAGGCGTCGTCGCAGCGCGCGATGATATCCACAATCGCATTGCCGATCGTGAGCACGTCGAATTTTGTCATCCGGAACCGCCTGGAATGTTTGTGTCAGCCGGTGTCCGGTAATAGCGGATTTCCGGGACTTTGGAAGAGGGAGGCGGAAAAGAACGGTGACACGCAGATTTTACTTGATATAGGAAACGATCATTTCCTATATCAAGCTCATGGAAATCGAGAACCATCTTTCCCCGGAACCGCGCATGCGCGGCCGCCCGCGCGCATTCGATGCCGATATGGTGCTGGACCGGGCCATCGACGTCTTCAGCGCGCAGGGTTATCACGGCGCATCGATCGGCGATCTTGCCGAAGCAATGCAGCTGACGCCCGGCAGCATCTACAAGGCCTTCGCGGACAAGCGTGGCATATTGCTCGCCGCCTTCGCCCGTTACCGGGTCGTGCGCAGCACGAAGCTCAGGACGGCGATCGAACCCTTTCCGCTCGGGCGGGACAAGATCAGGGCCGCCCTGACGTTCTATGCCGAGGCCGCTCACGGCGCGCTCGGGCAGCGTGGTTGTCTCGTCGTTGCGACCGCCACGGAACTGGCCGCCGCCGATCCCGTGGTGGCGGAGCGCGTGACCGCCGCCCACGCGGCAAACGAGGCCGTGATGAAAGATTGCATCCTGCTCGGTCAGGCAGACGGGTCGATCTCCGCCGGCATCGATGCCTCAGACACCGCCCGCGCCCTGTTGTGCCTGCTGCAGGGTATGCGCGTCGTTGGCAAAACCGGCCGAAGCCGCACACAGATGATCGCGGTCGCCGATGTGGCGATGAAGCTGCTCGATTGAGCCCTGCACCCTTGAAAATACCGTTGGAGACGAGCGTGACCAGTATCACAGCACCGGGCGAAATGACGTTCGAACCCAAGCCGATGTCATCGGCGATGACCTTGCTGCTGGCCGCCGCCTGCGGCCTGATTGCCGCCAATCTCTATTACGCGCAGCCGCTGATCGGCCCGATCAGCACGTCGCTCGGCCTGTCTCCGGGGGCGGCCGGCCTGATCGTGACACTGACGCAGATCGGCTACGGCCTCGGCCTGCTGTTCATCGTGCCGCTGGGCGATCTCTTCGAGAACCGCAAGCTGATCCTTTCGGTCATGGGGTTGGGAACCATCGCCGTGGTCGGTGCTGGCCTTGCCTCGACGCCTCTGCCGTTTCTGGCCTCGGCGTTTTTCATCGGGCTCGGCTCCGTCGCCATCCAGATCATCGTGCCCTATGCGGCGCATATGGCGCCGGAAGCGCATCGCGGCCGGGCTGTCGGCAATGTCATGAGCGGGTTGATGGTCGGCATCATGCTGGCGCGGCCTGCCTCCAGCTTCATTGCCGAATTCCTGCCCTGGCATATGGTGTTTTTCATCTCGGCCGTGGTCCTCGTCATCCTGGCTATGGTTCTTGCCCGCGCCCTGCCGCCGCGTATTCCCCAAACCGGGTTGAGCTACGGCAGGCTGCTGGCCTCGATGGGCCGTCTGGTGGTGACGACGCCGATCCTGCGCCGCCGCTCGCTCTATCAGGCCTGCATGTTTGCCGCCTTCAGCCTGTTCTGGACCACGACGCCGCTTTTGCTCTCGGGGCCGGAGTTCGGCCTGTCGCAGGGGCAGATCGCGCTGTTCGCGCTGGCCGGTGCCGCCGGCGCCATCGCCGCCCCGATCGGAGGCCGCTTGGCCGATAAAGGCTGGAGCTATCTGGCGACCCGGCTTGCGATGATCTCCGTCGCGGTTGCCTTCCTCATCACCCATGTCGCGCCCACCGGATCGCTGCTGGCGCTCGGCCTTCTTACCTTTGCCGCGGTCCTGCTCGATTTCGGCGTGACCACCAATCTGGTGCTTGGCCAGCGCGCCATCTTCGTGCTCGGCGCCGAATACCGCAGCCGTCTGAACGGGCTTTACATGGCGACCTTCTTTGCCGGCGGTGCCATCGGTTCGGCGCTTGGCGGCTGGCTCTATGCGGAGGGCGGCTGGTGGGCAGCGTCCATGTTCGGCCTTGCGCTGCCGGCTTGCGGCCTCCTCTATTCGTTGACGGAGCGCAAGCCGGTTGCAGGCTGAGCGCGATCAGACGCGCAGGGCGGACGCATCGTATTGCGCGGCGAATTCCGCCGTTGGCGGGATCGGCTTGATCACGTCGATCAGCACGCCGTTCGGATCGGCGGAGATGAAATGCCGCTGGCCGAAATCCTCGTCGCAGATCGCCTTCAGGATCGGCAGGCCGGCAGCGCGGAACTGCGCGTAGAGCGCATCCGGGTCCTCAACCTCGAAATTGAGCAGAAGCCCGGAGACGGTACCGCGGCCGCTTTCGGGGATCGTCTCGTGGCTGCCGTCGAGAATGGCCAGCGTGACGTGCTCGTTCTCCGGCGATTGCAGGTGCACATACCAGTCGGCGGAAAACAGCGGCTTAAAGCCGAAATGCCGGATATAGAAATCGGCCGTGCCCTGGACATCCCCAGTCATGATGACGGGATAATAGCTGGTGATTTTCATGCCTTTTCCTCCTCTCGAAATTGACATACAGTCTGCATGTTTTTGTAATTACATGCATACAGATTGTATGTAAAGGTGAGAAATGCGACGCAGCAACAAGGAACGAACCGAAAGCATGCGCCTTGCGTTGATGGCCGCTGCACGGGCGCTTTTCGTCGAAAACGGATATGCGGAGACGGCAACCCCGGAGATCGTCAGTGCCGCCGGTGTAACGCGCGGCGCTCTCTATCATCACTTCGAGGACAAGAGGGCGCTTTTTGCCGCCATCGTCGCAGAAGAAGCGCGGCAGGTGGGTCAGGAGATCGAGACCGCCGCCGTATCGAAGGATGCACGCCAAGCCATTCTCGCCGGTACGCGGGCCTATTTCGATGCCATGGCGGTGCCAGGGCGCACACGGTTGCTGCTGCTCGACGGCCCCGCCATTCTTGGGGCGCATCGTCTGCAAGTGCTCGATGCCGAACATTCGGAAAGTCGCCTGAAGGCGGGGCTGGCCGACCTGTTTGCGGCAAGCGGCAAGTCCGCGGATCTGCTCGACGCCTTCACGGAGCTTCTGTCCGCGTCTTTCGACCGGGCAGCGCTGGCAATCGAGGCCGGGGCCAGCCGCCAGGACTATGAGAAGGCGATCGCCACGCTGATCGACGGCATATTCGTCAGATGATCTGCGCCGGCAGTTCAACCAGCGGTGCCGGCATCTCGCTGGTCTTTTCGGCCGCCTTGCAGATATCGGCGATAACGCAGTGTTGGCATTCCGGCTTGCGCGCCTTGCAGCAATAGCGCCCATGCAGGATCAGCCAGTGATGCGCATGGTAGAGATATTGATCCGGAATGATCCGCATCAACTGGTCCTCGACCTCGTCCGGGGTTTTCCCCGGCGCCAGACAGAGCCGGTTGGCGATGCGGAAGATGTGTGTGTCGACCGCCATGGTCGCGTGCCCGAAAGCCATCGACAACACCACATTGGCGGTCTTGCGCCCGACGCCCGGCAGAGTGATCAGTTCCTCGCGTGTCCTCGGCACCTCGCTGCCGAAATCGGCGATCAGTTTTTCACTGAGCGCAATGACGTTCTTGGCCTTGTTGCGGTAGAGCCCGATCGTCTTGATATACTCGCGAACCCGCTCCTCGCCCAGATCCACCATCTTTTCCGGCGTGTCGGCAATGGCAAACAGCGCCCGCGTCGCCTTGTTGACCCCGACATCCGTCGCCTGCGCCGAAAGCGCCACGGCCACCACCAGCGTGAATGGATTGACATGCTCCAGCTCGCCTTTCGGTTCGGGCCGCTGGATCGAGAAACGCCGGAAAATTTCCTCGATTTCAGCCTTGCTATAGGCGGTCTTCGGTCGGGTTCCGGCGCGGCCGGTTGTCGCGGTTTTCGCTTTCGCCGGCTTGATCGATGATTCTGGCTTCACGTTTTTCATGATGCATCTATAGTCAATCGTCATGAACGATGGCAACGCCGAGATATCGAGAGAAGAGCAGCCGGTTTTCGCAGCCGAGCTGACGCCGTACCGTTCGCTTGGTGTCAGGGGCTTCAAGATCTTCCTGCTGATCGCCGGCCTGATGAGCCTCGTCCATATCTTCGTCTTTGTCGTCATCGGCGCCTGGCCGATCGTCTTTTTCTTCGGGCTGGATTTCCTGCTGCTGTTTGGCGCCTTCTGGCTGAACTACCGCTCCGCCCGGGCTCGCGAGGAGGTCAGCGTCTCGCGCACCGGCGTTTCCGTGCGCAAGTTCACGCCGGCCGGCCGGATGACCGAGCATCGTTTCAACCCCTTCTGGGCGCGGTTCAATATTTCCCGCCACGAGGAGATCGGCATCGTCTCCATGCAGATCAGCGACCGGCGGCGGGCGACCGATATCGGTTCCTTCCTCAACCGCGACGACCGCGAAACCTTCGCCGCCGCCTTTTCCGGCGCCTTGGCAACGGTGAAACGCCGATAGGGCAAGAATCGGGTGGCGAAGCCCGCGCTCCAGTGATTATCTCTGCCGCAAGGAGAGACGATGATGAATATCACCACTTCCATTCCGGCCGATATCACGCCGCAGGGCAGCGATTATGAAACCGTCAGCCGTGTCGTCGAGCTGTTGACCGAGAATTATCGCGATCAGCCCTCGCTGGAGACTATCGCCGGTGAACTCGGCCAGTCGCCGACACAGCTGCAGAAGACGTTTACGCGTTGGGCGGGCCTGTCGCCGAAGGCGTTCCTTCAGGCGGTGACGCTCGATCATGCCAAGCGCCTGCTGCGCCAGGAGGAGTTGCCGCTGCTCGAAACCAGTTTCGAGCTTGGCCTGTCCGGTCCCTCGCGCTTGCATGACCTGTTCGTCACCCATGAGGCGATGTCGCCGGGCGAATGGAAGTTGCGCGGCGGCGGGCTGACCATCCGTTATGGTTTCCATCCATGCCCGTTCGGCGTGGCGCTGGTCATGATCACCGATCGCGGTCTTGCCGGCCTTGCCTTCAACGATGCCGGCGGCGAAAAGGCCAGTTTCGAGGATATGGCCAGCCGCTGGCCAAACGCGCAGTATGTCGAGGATAGCGCGGCGACGGCCGGTTATGCCGCCCGCATCTTCGATGCCAGGGAATGGCGCAGCGAGGAGCCGCTCCGCGTGGTGCTGATTGGCTCCGATTTCCAGATCCGCGTCTGGGAATCACTGCTGAAAATCCCGATGGGCAAGGCCGTCACCTATTCCGATATCGCCGGTGATATCGGCCAGCCGACCGCCTCCCGCGCCGTCGGTGCGGCCGTCGGCCGCAATCCGATCTCGTTCGTCGTGCCCTGTCACCGGGCGCTCGGCAAGAGCGGCGCATTGACAGGATACCACTGGGGGCTCACCCGCAAGCGGGCAATGCTCGGCTGGGAAGCGGGCAAGGTCTGACGCAAAAAGGACCGCGGATGCGGCCCAAATCACCTTCGATAGAAGAAAATGCGCTCAGTGCGCGCCGGACATGTCGCCGAGCACTTCCTTGGACGCGACGGTGGAGTCGGCCTTCAGTTTGTAGACCATCGGCACGCCGGTCGCGAGGTTGACCGAGAGGATCTGTTCGCGGTCGAGACGATCGAGAACCATCAGCAGTGAGCGCAGCGAGTTGCCGTGGGCTGCGACCAGCACCTTCTGGCCCGCCAGCACGCGCGGCAGGATATCCGTCATGTAATAGGGCCAGACGCGGGCGCCGGTATCCTTCAGGCTTTCGCCGCCCGGCGGCGGGACGTCGTAGGAACGGCGCCAGATATGCACCTGCTCCTCGCCCCATTTGGCGCGGGCATCGTCCTTGTTGAGGCCGGAAAGATCGCCGTAGTCGCGCTCGTTCAGCGCCTGGTCCTTGATCGTTTCCAGATCGGGCTGGCCGACATTGTCGAGGATGAGCTTCAGCGTGTGCTGCGCGCGCGTCAGCACCGATGTAAAGGCGACGTCGAATTTGATGCCGTAATCGGCCAGAGCCTTGCCGCCGGCATTGGCTTCCTCGATGCCGAGTGCCGTCAGGTCAGGGTCCTTCCAGCCGGTAAACAGGTTCTTCAGGTTCCAGTCGCTCTGGCCGTGACGCACAAGGACGAGGGTGCCGCTCATAGAAATTCCTCCGGGGAGTTTTAGGGATCAGGACAGCCCGAGCACGTCGAGCATGGAATAGAAGCCGGGTTTCTGGCTGCGCGCCCAGAGCGCCGCGGTGACGGCGCCGCGCGCAAAGATCGTACGGTCGGTGGCCGAGTGGGACAGCGTCACCTGTTCGCCTTCGCCGGCAAGGATGACGGAGTGCTCGCCGATCACCGATCCACCGCGCAATGTGGCAAAGCCGATCGTACCGGCGACGCGTGCGCCGGTATGGCCGTCGCGCACCCGCACGGAATGCTCGGCAAGACCGATATCCCGGCCCTTGGCAGCAGCCTCTCCCAGAAGAAGCGCCGTACCGGAAGGGGCATCCACCTTGTGCTTGTGGTGCATTTCGAGGATTTCGATATCCCAGCTTTCCGGGCCGAGTGCCCGTGCCGCCTGCTCTGTCAGCACGCCGAGCAGATTGACGCCGAGGCTCATATTGCCGGATTTGACGATCCGGGCGTGGCGGGCGGCGGCCTTGAATTTCGTTTCGTCGTCCGCCGAGCAGCCGGTGGTGCCGATCACATGGACGATGCGGGCCTGCGCCGCGAGCCCGGAAAACTCGACGGATGCGGCAGGCGAGGTGAAGTCGAGCACGCCTTCGGCCTCGACAAAGGCTTCGAGCGGCTTGTCGGTGATCGCAACGCCGGTCGGTCCGAGACCGGCAATCTCGCCGGCATCGCGGCCGACAAAGGCCGAGCCGGAACGCTCAACGGCGGCAAAGAC
Organism: Pararhizobium polonicum; assembly: GCF_001687365.1. GTDB lineage: Bacteria > Pseudomonadota > Alphaproteobacteria > Rhizobiales > Rhizobiaceae > Pararhizobium > Pararhizobium polonicum. The sequence goes on along the minus strand of NZ_LGLV01000004.1, from coordinate 713,252 downwards.
GGTCGCGCCCGGCATGGCATGGATGGTGCGGATCAGCGTCTGGCCCATCCGGCCTGCGGCGCCCACCACCACGAGTTTCATATCCGTCCCGCTCATGCCTGCCTCATTTCCCTCAAATCAAAGTTTCGGCATCCGCGATCGGTTGCGATGCCGCATTGCCCTGCAGATTGTGCAGGCGAGCGTAAAGGCCGTCACTGCGCTGCGCAAGCGCCTCATGCGTACCTTCCTCGACCACCAGCCCGTCTTTCATGACGATGATCTTGTCGGCATTGACGACGGTCGACAGGCGATGGGCGATGACCACCACGGTGCGGCCGCTCATGGCATGGTCAAGCGCCTTCTGCACGGCTGCTTCCGATTCGGTATCCAGTGCAGATGTAGCTTCGTCGAGAAGCAGGATAGGGGCATTGCGCACCAGCGCGCGGGCAATCGACAGCCGCTGGCGCTGGCCGCCCGACAGGGTCACGCCGTTTTCGCCGACCGACGTGTCGTATCCCTGCGGCTGCATCAGGATGAAGTCATGGGCATAGGCAAGCCGTGCGGCTTCCTCGACTTCCGCGTCCGTCGCCTCCGGGCGGCCATAGCGGATATTGTCGCGGATCGAGCCTTCGAAGAGATAGGGCTGCTGCGAAACATAGGCGAGCCCGTTGCGAAGCGATTGCTTGGTCACGTGGGCGATATCCTGCCCGTCGATCAGGATCTCGCCGCTGGAGGGATCGTAGAACCGCGGAATGAGGCTGATGACCGTCGATTTTCCGGCGCCCGAGGGGCCGACCAGCGCGGTCGTCTTGCCGCCTTCGGCGGTAAAGCTGACACCCTTGAGAATATCGTCGCCCTGCGCATAGCTGAAGCGCACGTTCCTGAATTCGATTGCGGCTGGCCCCGGCGCCAGATCGCGGGCGTCCGGCAGGTCCCGCTGATGCGGCACGGTATCGAGGATTTCGTAGATCATCCGTGCATTGACCACGGCGCGCTCCAGCGAAACCTGCAGCCTGGCAAGACGCCGGGCCGGATCATAGGCCATCAGCAGTGCCGTCACGAAGGCGAAAAAGGCACCCGGCTGCACGTCGCCGTAAATCGACCGGAAGGCGGCATAGGCCAGCACGCTGGAAATCGCGAAACCGGCGAAGGTTTCCGTCATCGGCGCGGTGCGTTCACTCAGGCGGGCAATGCGGTTGGCCCGGTTTTCGGCCCGGTCGATGATCGTCTCGACCTTGGTCTTCAGCTGCTTTTCCATCGTGAACGCCTTGACGATGGTGATGCCCTGGATGGTTTCCTGCATGGCGCCGAGCACGTGACTGTTGATCTCGACCGATTCGCGCGTCGCCTGCCTCAGCCGGCGCGAAATATAGCGAAGGCCGATCAGGAGCGGCGGCGCGATGACGAAGACGATCACGGTCAGCAGCCAGTCCTTGCCGATCATCACGCCGATCAGTGCGATGAGGGTCAGGAAGTCACGGGCCAGCGAGGTTACGGTCATGTTCAGCACATCGCGGATGCCTGAAACGTTCTGGCTGATCTGGGCGGAGATGCGGGCAGACCGGGATTCGCTGAAATAGCCGACGCTCAGCGCCATCAGGTGCGAATAGAGCCGGCGCTGATAGCTGGCGACGATGTTGTTGCCGATCTTGGACAGCGCCACGGCCTGACCGTAGGTGGCAAAACCGCGCAGCACGAAAGCGGCAAAGATCGCGCCGCAGATATAGACGACGATGTCGGCCCGCTTGTTGGCAAAGGCTTCGTTGACCACCGATTCCATGATCCAGGCGGTAAAGGCCGTGGTGCCGGCAACGACGACGAGGCAGGCGATCGCGAAGATATAGCCACGCAGGTGGGCGCGTCCGTTTTCGGCGATGACCCGCTTGAGCACGCTGGTAATTGTCTCGCGATCGACGGCAGGCAGCTTTGTCTTGGCTTGTTTCAAGCTGGTTTCCTTAAAGCCCGGCGCCTTCTGGAAGACGCCCATTCTTTCGGGCTCTATAGTCTCTTGATCCCTCTTTGGCGAGTCTGCCGCGCAATTCGCCGCTCAAGTTCTCCAGCGCCGTCCCTCGGTTGCCACACCGAAGCGCGACGGCGTGCGCGAATAGGCGGCAAGCCCGGAAAGGGCCGCCGTTGGATGGGTGACGACGAAAGTCGGGATGGTTTTCAGCAGCGCCGAATGCGGCGCCTTGTCCTCGAAGGCCTGGCGGAACTCGGGCTTCTTCAGCGCCGGCAGGATCTTTTGCGAGATGCCGCCGGCAAGGAACACGCCGCCGCGTGCCATGAAGATCATCGCCATGTCGCCGGCGACGCGGCCGAGATAGGTGGAAAACAGCGAGACGGCTTCGATCGCCGCGGCATCACTGCCGGCAAGCGCATGCGTCGTCACCGCGGCCGGATCGGCCAGATGCGGATCCTGGGCTTTCGAAAAACAGACGGCGCGGTAGATGTTCACGATACCGCGGCCGCACAGCAGCTGCTCCGCCGAAATGCGTCCCTCGATCGGCTCGAGAAACGGCCAGATCTGATAATCGCGCTCGGTGCGCGGCCCGACATCGATATGCCCGCCTTCGCCGGGAACCGGAAACCAGGTGTGCTGGGCATGGACAAGGCCGGCAACCCCAAGGCCCGTTCCCGGCCCAAGCACGGCGCACGAAGCGGATTCGAGAATGGCGCCGGGGCCGATCTGCTCGCGGCCTTCGTCGCCGATGGAGGCGATGGCGAGCGCCTGGGCCTCGAAATCGTTGATGATGATCACGTCTTCCAGCGACAGCGCCGTCAGCATGTCCTTTGGCCGGATGATCCAGCCGGCATTGGTGAGCGGGATATCGTCACCCTGGACCGGCCCGGCCACCGCGATGATGGCAGAGCGCGGCTGCACCGAGGTCTTGTCGAGAATGCTCGTCTGCAGCGCTTCCTCGATGCTGGCATAGCTGGTTGTCGGAATGATCGGAAAGATCTTCGGCTCGGCGAAGGCATCGAGCAGCAGCGCGAACCGGGCGTTGGTGCCCCCGATATCGCCGATGAGGATCGGAAAGGTAAGGCCGCTTTCGGTGTCTGTGGGCATGAAATGTTCCGTTGTGATCGTGCGGACTGAGGGCTCGGCGAGAGCTGTATCAGGGATGATTGAAGTCGATCAACTGTTCCGCCGTCGCCCGGTTCAGCGCCATCGGAATGTCGTAGACGGTGGCGAGCCGCGTCAGCGCCTTGACGTCGACGTCATGCGGCATGGCGCTCAAGGGATCGATGAAGAAGATCAGCATGTGCACGTCACCGGTGGCGATCATGGCGCCGATCTGCTGGTCGCCGCCGAGCGGGCCGCTTTTCAGCCGGATGACGTCGAGGCTTGGACAGGCTTCCTGTACCCGGCCGCCGGTCGTACCGGTCGCGACGACCTTCCAGCCGGCAAGCACGGCTTCGTTGGCCTTTGCAAATGCGGCCATGTCGTCTTTCTTCAGGTCGTGGGCAATCAGCGCCACGCATTTTGGATTGGCCATCGCAAGATCTCCCGGCGTCACGCCGACCAATGACGGTCTCGAATTAAATCGATTTGAATTCCTGTACAGCACAGTTCGGTGCTTGAAAAGCACCGAAAGCCATGGCGCTCTTCAGGCTATTGCAGGGCCGGGCGGGAGCGCGGCACCGGAATGCCACCATCCGGCAGATCGCCGCTTGCGGTATTGATCGCCGGCTCGACGGCGGCCTCGCCGGCCTGCGGTTGCGGCGCGACATAGGCCGTTCCGAAGGTCGCCGATTGCTCCGAGGCGGCCGGCGCGGCCAGCACCGCGGTGCAGGCTTTCGGCAGGTCGGCAAGGGTGACGAATTTCGGCTTCACCGGCTTGTCGTCTGGTTTCGGTTTGGCCCATGGCTCCTTGGTGAACCACCAGGCGAGCGACTTGTCGCAGCCGTCGCCTGCCGTGACGGGCGCCTGCGCCTTGCAGCTCGGCGTGCCGGGCGGGCAGTGCATGCGAATGTGAAAATGCTCGTCATGGCCGTAGACCGGGCGCACCTTGCCGAGAAGCGCGCGGTCGCCGGTCCAGGTCTCGCACAGCTTCTTCTTGATCGCCGGATTGACGAACACCCGCTCCACCTGCGGATAGCTCGCCGCCTGCATGACAAGCCTTGCGTGGGTGGGCGTCCAGCGCGTCGCATTGACGGTCAGGAATTTGCTCTTGTCGAGCATCGAGGTGAACGGCAGATCCTCGCGCGCCTGCACCGACAGCGGCTGCGCCGGCTTGGGTGTGAACCAGACATCCGCATCCAGCCCGATCTGGTGGGACGCATGCCCGGTGATCATCGGTCCGCCGCGCGGCTGGGAAATGTCGCCGATCAGGATGCCGGAACCCCAGCCGAGCTTGGCCGCATCCTGCGAAAAGGTTTCAAGCAGCTGGATCATCGCCGGATTGCCCCAGCGGCGGTTTCGCGACAGCCGCATCGCCTGCCAGGTCGGCCCGTCCGTCGGAATTGCCACGGCGCCGGCCATGCAACCCTTGGCATAAAAGCCGATCGGATTGGGCGCGGAATTGGTCGGAAGCTGGACCTTGCCGAAAATCTGCTTGGCCGGCGTGTCGTCGGCCGATGCAGCTTCGCCCGCAACGAGGCCAAAGCCGATCAGCGCAGCCAGTGCGACCGATCCCATATGCCGAATGAAGCCCGCCTTCGTCCCAGTCATGTGCCGTCCGTTTCCCGATAATGCCTAGTGACTCGCGCTTAGACGATGCCCAGCAGCGATGTGTCCGGCCGATCCTGACACATCGTCTTTGTGTCAGCCTTGCGGGACACGCGACCGTGACCCAAAAAAACGGTCCGATTTGAGGCAGCTTCTGTCATTTGCCCGGATTTTGCCTATTCTGTCGTTCAAGCAGGGAAAAAAGGGAAAACCGCATGGGGCGAATGGGCATGAATTTCAAAAGCGTGGCGACTTTGGCGACGACGGTGTTGCTTTCGTTCAGCGGGGTGGCGATCGCCCAGGAACCGGTCTGGCACAACGGCCTCTCCACGATCGGCGAATTGAAATACAAGGAGGGCTTTGCCCGCTTTGATTATGTCAATCCGGATGCGCCCAAGGGTGGCGAGCTGAAGCTCTCCACAATAGGGACCTATGACACGTTCAATCCGATCCTTTCCAAGGGCGAGGCGGCGTCCGGCGTCTCATCGCTCGTTTTCGATACGCTGTTGAAGTCCGCCGAAGACGAAGTCACCGCTTCCTACGGGCTGCTCGCCGAAGGCGTCTCCTATCCCGACGATTTTTCCTCCGCGACATTCCGGCTGCGTGCTGAAGCGAAATGGGCGGATGGAAAGCCGGTGACGCCGGAGGACGTCATCTTCTCTTTCGACATGTCGAAGGAACACAATCCCCTTCTCTCCAACTACTACCGCCATGTGGTCTCGGCTGAAAAGACCGGCGAGCGCGACATTACCTTCCGCTTCGACGAGAAGAACAATCGCGAGCTGCCGAACATTCTCGGCCAGTTTCCGATCGTGCCGAAGCACTGGTGGGAAGGCCAGGATGCGAAGGGCAACAAGCGCGATATCAGCCGCACCACGCTGGAACCGGTCATGGGCTCGGGGCCATATAAAATAGCCTCCTTCCAGGCAGGCGGCTCGATCCGTTTCGAGCTACGTGACGACTATTGGGGCAAGGACCTTAACGTGAATGTCGGTCAGAACAATTTTGGTGCGATCACCTACACGTTCTTCGGCGACAGGACGATTGAGTTCGAGGCGTTCCGCGCCGGTAATGTCGATTTCTATCAGGATAATAGCGCCAGCCATTGGGCAACATTCTATGACTTCCCGGCTGCGAAGGATGGCCGGGTGATTCGCGCGGAAATCCAGAACCCGCTGCGTGCCACCGGCATCATGCAGGCCTTCGTGCCGAACCTGCGCCGCGAAAAATTCAAGGATCAAAAGGTGCGCGAGGCGCTGAACTACGCCTTTGATTTTGAAGACCTGAACCGCACCCTTGCCTATAACGCCTATCAACGCGTCGATAGTTATTTCTGGAACACTGAGCTTGCCTCGTCCGGTCTTCCCGAGGGCCGCGAAAAGGAAATACTGGAAGCGCTGAAGGACAAGGTTCCCGCTGACGTCTTCACCACACCCTACACCAATCCCGTCAACGGCGATCCGCAGAAGGTGCGCGGAAACCTGCGTACTGCGCTCACGCTCTTCAAGGAGGCCGGCTACGAGCTCAAGGGAAGTCAGTTGGTGAACGTAAAGACCGGCGAGCCTTTCGGCTTTGAGATTCTCCTGTCCAATCCGTCCTTCGAGCGGACGGTTTCGCCTTTCGTCAACAGTGTGAAGAAGATCGGCATCGATGCACGCATGCGCACCGTCGACGACTCGCAATATACCAATCGCATTCGCAGCTTCGATTATGACATGATCTACGGCATCTGGGCGCAGTCGCTGGTGCCCGGCAACGAGCAGAGCGACTACTGGGGTTCGGCCTCGGTCAATCAGCAGGGTTCGAGAAACTATGCGGGCATTGCCGATCCGGCGATCGACGAACTCATCCGCAAGATCATTTTCGCGCCGAACCGTGAGGAACTGGTGGCGACCACACGGGCACTCGACCGCGTGCTCTTGGCGCATCACTATGTCGTGCCGCTGTTTTATGCCAAGGCTCAGCGCATCGCCTATTGGAACCATCTGACACATCCGGCGGATCTGCCCTATTACGGCTTGGGATTTCCGAATGTCTGGTGGTCGAAGCCTGCCGGAACCCCATGAAAGCCTTGCGCACGGCTCACCATGTACTCCAAATGCACATATGCGAATCAGTTTGGGCGTCCTGGCCGGTTTGGCAGGGGTGTCTTCAAGGAGACGAACGGATTGACTGAAAACAGGTGGCAGGCCGCTTGCGGATCGGATCGTGTTGCTGGAAACGGCGGCAGGCGGGAGCAGCGCTGATGGGTGCCTATATTCTTCGCCGTCTTCTTCTGATGATCCCGACGATCGTCGGCATCATGGCCATTTCCTTCGCCGTCATCCAGTTTGCGCCCGGTGGACCCGTCGAGCAGGTGATTTCCGATCTGACCGGCCAGCAGGGCGGCGACCGGTTGTCCGGGAGCAGTGGCGATCTCGGGCAGTCGTTCTCCGACGAATCCTCCGGCCGGTATCGGGGCGCACAGGGGCTCGATCCGGATTTCATCAAGAAGCTGGAAAAGCAGTTCGGCTTCGACAAGCCTCCGCTCGAGCGCTTCGGCCTGATGATGTGGAATTATATCCGCTTCGATTTCGGCGAGAGCTTTTTCCGCAACACGTCGGTCATCGACCTGATCCTCGACAAGATTCCGGTGTCCATTTCGCTCGGTCTCTGGATCCTGCTGTTTTCCTACGCGATTTCTATTCCGCTCGGGATCAGGAAGGCCGTTTCGGACGGCTCTGCTTTCGATGTCTGGACATCGGGCCTGATCATCGTCGGCTATGCCATTCCAAGCTTCCTGTTCGGCATCCTGCTGATCGTCGTGTTTGCCGGGGGATCCTTCTTCGACTGGTTCCCGTTGCGCGGTCTCGTATCGGACAATTTCGCCCAATTGACCTGGTGGCAGAAGATTCTCGATTATTTCTGGCATATGACCCTGCCGCTGATCACGCTGCTGATCTCTGCCTTTGCAACGACGACGCTCTTGACCAAAAATTCCTTCATCGATGAAATCAAGAAGCAATATGTGACCACGGCGCGGGCCAAGGGGCTTACCGAGCGGCAGGTGCTCTATGGACATGTTTTCCGCAACGCCATGCTGATCGTCATCTCAAGCTTTCCGGCCGCCTTCATCTCCGCCTTCTTCACCGGGTCGCTCTTGATCGAATATATCTTCTCGCTCGATGGCCTCGGCCGGCTTGGCTACGACGCCATCGTCAAGCGCGACTATCCGATCGTCTTTGCGACGCTCTATATCTTCTCGCTGATGGGCCTGCTCGTCAGCCTGCTGTCGGATCTGATCTACACCTGGGTCGATCCGCGCATCGATTTTGACCGGAGGGATGTCTGATGGCCGACATCGCTGCCAACACAGGACCGGTCACCGGCGCGCCTGGACGTTTGTCACCGGTCAATCGCCGCCGCTGGGAAAATTTCAAGGCCAATCGCCGCGGCTACTGGTCGCTGTGGATCTTCCTTGTGCTGTTCGGCCTCAGCCTCTGTGCCGAGTTCATCGCCAACGACAGGCCGGTCTTGGTGTCCTACAAGGGCGAGATTCTGGTACCTGCGTTGGTCCAATATCCCGAGCAGAAATTCCTTGGCGATCTCGGATTTCTCGCCGTCACCGATTACGGATCGCCTGAGATCTCCGACGAAATCAACGCCAACGGATGGATGATCTGGCCGCCCATCCGCTATTCCTACCAGACGGCCAACTCCTACATTCCGCATTCTGCGCCGACCAAGCCTTTCTGGCTGATGGATAAAGCCGAGCGCTGCTCCGGCTATCCGCAAGGCGATGCCGATCCGGGCTGCACGCTGGGTAATCTCAACTGGCTGGGCACCGACGATCAGGCAAGGGACGTGACCGCGCGGATCATCTACGGGTTTCGTATTTCCGTTCTGTTTGGTCTTGTCCTGACGATCGCCTCCGCCGTCGTCGGCGTCACCGCCGGAGCCGTGCAGGGCTATTTCGGCGGCTGGACCGACCTGCTGCTGCAACGCTTCATCGAAATCTGGTCGTCGATGCCGGTGCTCTATATTCTGCTCATCATCGCCGCGATCCTGCCGCCCGGCTTTTTCATTCTGCTCGGCATCATGCTGCTGTTTTCCTGGGTCGGCTTCGTCGGCATCGTCCGGGCCGAATTTCTGCGCGCGCGCAATTTCGAATATGTGCGCGCCGCCCGCGCGCTCGGGGTCAACAACCGGACGATCATGTTCCGCCACTTGCTTCCCAATGCCATGGTGGCGACGCTGACCTTCCTGCCGTTCATTCTCTCCGGCTCGATCACCACCCTGACCTCGCTGGATTTCCTCGGCTTCGGCATGCCGCCCGGCTCGCCGTCGCTCGGCGAACTGATTTCGCAAGGAAAGTCCAACCTGCAGGCGCCGTGGCTCGGACTTACCGCCTTCGTGGTGATGTCGGTGATGCTGTCGCTGCTGATCTTCGTCGGCGAAGCGACCCGCGACGCGTTTGATCCAAGGAAGACGTTCCGGTGAGCGCAAAGATGACAGACACTCTTCTCTCCGTACGAAACCTCTCCGTCGCCTTCCATCAGGGCGGCAGGACATCCACTGCCGTTGACGATGTCTCCTTCGATATCAAGCGCGGCGAAGTCGTTGCACTGGTCGGCGAATCCGGTTCGGGAAAATCCGTTTCGGCCAATTCCATCCTCAAGCTTCTGCCCTATCCGGCAGCCAGCCACCCGGGCGGCGAGATTGTCTTCAACGGCAAGGATCTGATGACGGTTTCGGATGCGGAACTGCGCAAGGTGCGCGGCAACGATATCACGATGATCTTTCAGGAGCCGATGACGTCGCTCAATCCGTTGCACTCGATCGAGCGGCAGATCGCCGAAATTCTCGATCTGCATCAGGGTATCACCGGTGCCGCCGCGCGCACCCGTGTGCTGGAACTGCTTAACCAGGTGGGCATCCGCGAGCCGGAAAAGCGGCTTGCCGCCTATCCGCACGAACTGTCCGGCGGCCAGCGCCAGCGTGTGATGATCGCCATGGCGCTCGCCAACCGGCCGGAGCTGCTGATCGCCGACGAACCGACGACCGCCCTGGACGTGACGGTGCAGGCGCAGATCCTCGAGCTGTTGAAAAAGCTTAAGGATGAACACGGCATGTCGATGCTGTTCATCACCCATGACCTCGGCATCGTCCGCAAGATCGCCGACCGGGTCTGTGTCATGACCAAGGGCAAGATCGTCGAGACCGGGCCGACCGCGGAGATTTTCGCCAATCCGCAGCACGCCTATACCCGCCATCTGCTCGCCTCCGAGCCGAAGGGTGTGCCGCCGGTCTCCGACACCTCGAAGCCGGTGGTGATCGAAGCACGGGACATGAAGGTCTGGTTCCCGATCAAGGCCGGGTTCCTGCGCAAGGTGGTCGATCACGTCAAGGCGGTCGACGGTATCGACCTGACGCTGCGGGCCGGCCAGACGCTCGGTGTCGTCGGCGAATCCGGCTCCGGCAAGACGACGCTGGGTCTGGCGCTGACGCGGCTGATTTCATCGAAGGGCCGCATCAGCTTCATCGGCAACGAGATAGCCGGCTATTCGTTTACGCAGATGCGCCCGTTGCGCAACCGCATGCAGATCGTCTTTCAGGATCCGTTCGGCTCGCTCAGTCCCCGCATGGCCGTCAGCGATATCGTCGCCGAAGGACTGAAAGTGCACGAACCGGGCCTTTCCAGCAGGGAACGCGATGCCCGTGTTGCCGCGGCACTGGAGGAGGTCGGCCTCGATGCGGCAACCCGCTGGCGGTATCCGCACGAATTCTCCGGCGGCCAGCGCCAGCGCATCGCCATTGCCCGCGCCATGGTCCTCAAGCCCCAATTCGTCATGCTCGACGAGCCGACATCGGCTCTCGATATGAGCGTACAGGCACAGGTGGTCGATCTCCTGCGCGACCTGCAGGCCAGGCACGCGCTCGCCTATCTCTTCATCAGCCATGACCTCAAGGTCGTCCGCGCTCTTGCCAACGACATGATCGTCATGCGTCTCGGCAAGGTCGTCGAACAAGGCCCCTCGGAACGCATCTTCACGGCACCGCAGGAAGATTATACCAAGGCGCTGATGGCTGCCGCCTTCAATATGGAGGCGGTCGATGTGCCCGCCATCCGTCAATAGAGTTCTGATCCATGCCGTCCAAAAGCCCCGTCATCGTCGATCTGAAGTTCATACCGCGTGAGGTGGAGGACGGCCTGAAAGGCGCTTTTACCGGCCGCGAGGTGTTCAATCTTGCCGATCCCGCCCACAAGGGCCGCGATCTCTCCGGTATCGACTATGCCGTCGTCTGGAAATCCGATCCGGACCTGTTTTCGCGCGCACCGGATCTGAAAGTGGTGTTTTCCGGCGGCGCCGGCGTCGATCATGTGCTGACGCTGCCGGGCCTGCCCGATGTGCCGCTGGTCCGTTTCGTCGATCGCAGCCTGACGACGCGGATGAGCGAATGGGTGATGATGAACTGCCTTTTGCATCTGCGCCAGCACAGCGCCTACGAAACACGGGCCAGAGCGCATGTCTGGGAAGACCTCAGCCAGCCGGAGGCGGCCGATATCACCGTCGGCGTCATGGGGCTCGGCGTGCTCGGGCTGGATGCCATCCGTAAACTCGGCGTCATGGGGTTCAAGACCATTGGCTGGTCGCGTTCGAAGAAGGCGATCGACGGTGTCGAGACCTTCGCCGGCGAAGAACTGGACGCCTTTTTGGCGCGGACCGATTTTCTTGTCGGCCTGCTGCCGCTGACGGCGGAAACCAAAGCTATGTTCAACAGCGCGCTGTTCTCGAAGCTTAGCCGCAACGGGCCGTTCGGCGCACCGGTGTTCATCAACGGTGGCCGCGGCGGCAGTCAAGTGGGGGCCGACATCGTCACGGCGCTGGAATCAGGCACCCTTGGCGGCGCTTCGCTCGACGTGTTCGAGCAGGAGCCGCTTGCGAAGGACAGTCCCTTTTGGGACATGGAAAACGTCTACATTACGCCGCATGTGGCGGCATCCTCGGACGTCAAGGCACTGTTTGTGCATGTCGAGCAGCAGATGGCTCGTTTCGAGAGCGGGCTGCCGCTGGAATATCTGGTGGATCGCAAGGCCGGCTATTGATCAGGGCCGGCGGTAACCCGTCGGCTGCTGATAAAGCCATCCGATGCGCCGGATCGCATCCTCAAGCCCCTCATGCGAAACGGTCATCGTGTGGCCATTGGCATGCAGCAGCGTCTTTTCGTCTTCCATGATCGCCACATGGCCCTTCCAGAAGACGAGATCACCGCGGCGCAGGTCGCCGCGGTCGATGCCGGTGCCAAGGCCGTTGGCCTGCATATCCGTGTCGCGCGGCACGTTTTTGCCGGTCATCATCATCGACAGTTGCACGAGGCCGGAGCAGTCGATGCCGAAGCCGGAGCGGCCGCCCCAGAGATAGGGAGTTTCCAGAAAGCGCGACGCCACCGTAACGTAGTCGCCGGACAATGGCTCTCCGACTTCGGCGCAATGGTTGGCGATGACGGCCTGTCCGCCTTCCAGCAGGAAATAGCGTGTGCCGCGCGTCTCTCGTTCATCGATGACAGCGATGCGGTTGCCCATCGACAATGCCTGCACGGTCGGGAACTTCAGATCCGGGCCGGAATAGATGAAGGTCCGCGGCGCAGTGATGATATGGGTCAGGCTACGGACCACAGGCGAGATGGCGTAATCCGGGATATAGCCGACATAATCATCGAAATCGGCTTTCACCCAGGCCCATCCGGCGTCGGTATCGAGAACGCGAACCGTTTCGCCCAGCAGCAACTCCGTGTCCGTGCCGCATTCGAGTTCCGGTCTTGTCCGCAACTGCACGACGGGAACACAGATCAGGCCCGGTGAGCCGCTGACATAGTTGTTGGCCTCGACGACGCCGCGAAGGCGTTCCTCGGCAAGATCGGTGCGGTAGGCGTTGAGCCGGCGGTCTGGAAGATCAAGCATAGGGTCTCAGATAGACAGTTTGCGTCCCTGATCAATGATCAGATCGCCAAGTTTTTCAAGATAAAGCGCACCATCGACCGTGCGCTTGATGATCATATTGCGCCTGTCGCGCTCGTCGCGGCTACGGGTTACAAGCCCGAGATCGCCCATCGTGTCGAGTGCACGGGTGATCACCGGCTTGGTGACGCCCAGAATGCCGGCCAGTCCGCGCACCGTATGCGGTGGGGGAACGAGATAGATATGCAGCAGAATGGAAATCTGCCGAAGGGTCAGGTCACGATTGTCGATCCGCACCTGTTCGAGCGAAACGCCGTGCCAGAGGTTCAGTGCCTGCGAGGCTGTGAGTTCGACCGGCATCCGGCGCGCCCTTCGGTTCAATTGCCGGATATTTTAGACCATGACCGTTACGGAAGCGTTTCTTTCAGCGATGCCCGTTCCCACCTTCATATCCGCGCGACGGCCTTTTCGATCCTTGCCAGATGCGCCTTGCGTTGCTCGGCCGTTACACGATCCATATCGTGCAGCGAGATCATCCGGAAGCTGACATCCTTGGCACAGAAGGCGGCGATACCGCGCTTCAACAGGCGGCGGACCGGGTTGCCCATGTAGAACTGGACGACCCACCAGGGCGAGCCTGTCGTGGTCAACGCCCAGAGCAGCCGGATGTTGGTCAGCCGCGGAAGAATACGGCCGCCGGATCGCTCGTGATCGAAGGCGACGCCCGGGGCAAAGACACGATCGAAGAAACCTTTGAGAATGGCCGGGAAATTGAACCACCATTGCGGAAAGACGAGGATCAGCCCATCCGCTGCCCGCAGCCGCGCGACGATGCCATCCACTGCAGTGGTGTCGTAGGGAATATCGAAATAACCGCTCCGCTCCCTCTCGTTGAGCCGTGGATCGAAATCTTCCACATAGAGATCGAGCAGATCGACGCTGTGACCGTTCCTTTCAAGCGCCACTTTCGCCGTTGCGGCAACGCTCGCGGTAAAACTGTCAGCCAGGGGATGGGCGATAACGATGAGAATGCGCATCCTAGAACAGGCTGCCCTGTTTCGGTGGCGCGGTCGCCATAGCCTTTTCGGCACGTCTCTTAACCGGTTGCGGTGGCGGTGATGCGTCGCCTTCGGTCGTTAGCGCATTGATCGAGCCGTCGGCGAATTCAATGGCAATGGCCTGGTTCTGCGCAAGGGCGGCGGCGGACTTGATCGGCAAGCCGGCATCATCGCGCACCAGTGCATAGCCGCGCTTCAGGACATTCCGGTAAGACAGCGATTGCAGGATACGGTCGTGCGCCGTCACCGTGCTGCGGCGGCGCCGGATGTCGGCCAGAAGCGCACTATCGGCGCGGCCGGAAAGGCCTGTCAGGCGATCCTGAGAGCGTTGAATCTGGCTCAGCAACCGGGCGGGCAAAGTTCTGAGCGAAGCATCGGCAGCGGATACCCGCGAGGCGGATCGCTGGATCAGTCGCTCGACGATGCGTTCCGCACGGACCATGCGCTCGGCAAGCTTTTGCCGCCGCTCGCTGATCCGATTCGACAGCATATCGGGTCTCAGATGCGCGGCGGTGCGCTCGAACGTGCGCCGCTTATTGGCGGTGTTCATCTGCAACCCACGCCCAAGCCCGGCCGATGCCTCGTCGAAACGGCGGCGCGGCAGGGCCAGCAACTGATCGAGCGAGGGCAGGGCGCGGGTCAGCGCCCGGACAGTCTGCCGGCGGTTATCCATCTGTCGCCCCACGGCGGCTTTCAGCCGGGCGGAGAGCGCCGAAACGCTGGCCTCCAGATCGGCTTTCACCGGCACCGCCATCTCGGCCGCCCCCGTCGGCGTCGGTGCCCGCTGGTCGCTGGCATAGTCGATCAGCGTCCAGTCGGTTTCGTGGCCGACGGCGGAGATCAGCGGAATCCGCGAAGCCGCCGCCGCGCGCACCACCGCCTCGTCGTTGAAACTCCAGAGATCCTCCAGGCTGCCGCCGCCGCGCGCCACGATCAAGACGTCGGGGCGGGCTATGGGGCCATCCGCCGCGAAGGCATTGAACCCTTCGATTGCCGCCGCCACCTCGTTGCCGGAACCTTCACCCTGAACGCGCACCGGCCAGACAATGACGTGCACCGGAAACCGGTCCGAGATCCGGTGCAGGATATCGCGGATGACCGCACCGGTCGGCGAGGTGACGACGCCGATGACACGCGGCATGTAGGGCAGGGGCCGCTTTTTCGCCGGATCGAAAAGGCCTTCGGCACCGAGCTTGCGTTTGCGCTCCTCGATCAGCGCCATCAGCGCGCCGGCACCGGCCGGTTCCAATGTCTCGATGACGATTTGGTATTTCGACGAGCCGGGGAACGTGGTGATCTTGCCTGTGGCGATCACTTCCATGCCTTCTTCGGGCCGGAACTTCAGCCGGCTCATCGTGCCCTTCCAGATGACGGCGTCGATCCGCGCCTTGTCGTCTTTCATGGAGAAATAGGCATGACCCGAGGAATGTGGGCCGCGATAACCGGAAATTTCGCCGCGCACCCGCACCTGATCGAAAGCCTGCTCGACGGTACGCTTGATGGAGCCGGACAGCTCCGAAACCGAATACTCGGTCAGATTGGAGGGCGAATCGGAATCGAAAAACGAGCTCATAAGCCTATTTTGCCGCGCCCTGCGGCGGATAGCCAGCCTTTGCTGCCGCGCTCAACACAGCTTTCGTCATCCCCGTTCGTCCCCGGTCTGGAAAACCATGCGTATCATTGCCGCAGTACCAATCGTTACAAAGGATCACACCGATGCCAGACCGTTTCTCCAGCAATATTCCGTCTCTCACCAGCCCCGCCACGCACGGTTTTGTTGTCACGCCGAGCGACACGCTCGATCTGTCCGAGGCGACACGGGCGATCTATGTCGGTTCCGGCGGCGCGCTTGCGCTGCGCCTGCTATCGGGACAGACCATCACCTTCGCCGGGCTTGCCGCCGGCAGCATCCTGCCGGTGCGCGCCGATCGGATCCTGGCAACAGGAACGACCGCCGGCAGTCTCGTGGGGCTCGTCTGATGGTGTCGCTCGGTTTCATTTCGGGTCTTGCCCTGACAGGCGCGACCAATCCATGGTTTGCCAATCCGGTTTTTGCCGCGGTGGACATCAGCGATGGTATCGCGAAGTTGCCTGCCTTCATCGCCGATTTCCGCAGGGATCGACATGCCTTGACGTCGGTTGCTTTGGCCAGCGTTGCATCTGCCGCGGTGGATACGCTGGTCGTGCCGCAATCCGTCGCTTTTTCAGACATGTTTTCCTTTACGCGCGGTTCGGTCGCCGAATACGTCGATGCGGTAGGGATGCCACTGCAAGCGGCGTCGGATGTGCCACGCTTCGATTACCGCAATGGCTATCGGCAATTGCTTCTCGAAGGTCCGGCGACCAACCTCTTTCTGAATGCGTTTGCTCCGGCAACCCAGACGATCGCTATCGTCAATGGGTCGCAGTACACTGTCTCGTGCCGCGGGTCCGGCTCGTTGGTACTGTCTGGGGCTGCGACGGGCACCGTGACGCAAGGCACGCCTCTCACCTTTACGGCCTCCAGCGCCAGCCTGACACTGACGGTTTCAGAGGTGCTCAGCCGTGCGCAGGTGGAAACGGGAGCGGTTGCCAGCTCGTTCGTGCAGACGGGAGCCGTGTCGGCAACGCGAAGTGCCGATAGCTGCCGCCTTTCCCCCATTGGAGAGGCGTTGGTGCAGAAAAGTGCCGTCACTCTGTCGGTTAGGGCGCAGGGCCTCACCGGCTCCCTCGGCCGCCTCGTCGGCGTAGGTGATGAAGTCATCCGGCTAAACACCGCTCAAACAAGTATTCTCACCGGAGCTACACTGGCTTTGTCGAATCTAACGGTGCCGCTTCCCGCCTGTGGTGTCTGTATCGGCTGGAACGCCTCGGGGCGAAGCGGGAGTTACAATGGTACTGTCGCTAATTCTGAAGCAACCGTACCCACGATGGCCGGACAAGTTTATCTCGGCAGAAACCAGACCGGCCTTTTTGCCGCTGGCCGCTATGATAGTCTGGTGATCTGGCCTTTTCGTGCGACCAACGCTGCGCTCCAGGCGAAATCATTGGCCTATTCCTGACCGAACTCTCGAATGGCTCGACGGAAAGTCGGGCGAGCGCCGGAGAAAACTTAAAGTTTGGTGGACTCTTTTCCTCTGCCGCGTCGTTTCCAATCTTCGGGGGATTAAGCCAATTTTAGCGAGCCTCGTGCAAAATCCTTGCAGATATTGCTGTTGGTGGGAGAGGTCGGATGGTAACCGTGACCGCATTTGCAATCGGACTTTTATCTGCGAGCCTGCGTTCGGCTGTATATTGTGCTCTGGCCGGTTGCCTGATCGTAGCTGTCTTTACTTTGGCCGCGATGGTTTCGTCCGGTACCGTCTCCATTCTGGCACTCGCCCTTGCACTGCTTTCCTACAATGTGGGGATCGCAGTGATGCTTTTGATGGCGCTTGTTCGTGCACCGCGCCATCAGGCATAGCCGATCCGATTCCCGTACACTGTCCATGAGAACCTGCCGGCCCGTCAGCTGGCGGGTTCTCATTTGATGGGATCAGCTCAGACCGGTTCCCAGCCGTCCTTGTCGCTGGCGCGGTAGATGGCGTCGATCAGCTTCTGGTTGTTCACCGAGCTTTCCAGCGTAACGATCTCCTCTTTTTCACCCTTTGCGGCGCGGGAAAAGGCCTCGGCCTCCAGCCTGTACTGGCGGGCATCCTGGAAGCGGAAGAGTTGCGACTGCGAATGATTCTGGTTGGTGAGTTCCAGCTCTTCCGCGCCGTATCGATCGGCATTGAACGGCGATTTGACCTCGATGAAGCCCTTGTCGCCGTGGAACACCATGACCTGGCGGGCAGCGAGTTGGGTGGAGATATAGAAGCTTAGCTCGAAATCGCCGAAATCGGCCCGCACGCTCGAATACATGTCGGTGCCGAATTCCGGATCGCGGTCGGTGTTTGCCTGGACGCGGATAGGCTCCTTGCCGGTGACGAAACGCGTCGAGATCGTCGGATAGACGCCGATATCGGGCAATCCGCCGCCGCCGAGTTCCGGCATGTTGCGCATGTTGCCGGCATCGCGGTTGAAATAGGTGAAGGCGCCCTGCACGTGGCGCAAGGTACCGATCGCGCCTTCGGCCAGCAGCGTGCGGACCTTCCGCCAGACGGGGCTGTAGGTGACCATATAGGCCTCGGAAATCAGCACCCTGTTGCGGTCGCGCGCCTCGATCAGGGCGCCGATTTCGGATGCCTTCAGGGCAATGGGCTTCTCGCAGAGCACGTGTTTTCCGGCATTGGCGGCCTTGATCGTCCATTCGACATGCTGCGAGGTCGGCAGCGGAATGTAGACGGCATCGATGAGGTCGGAGGCCAGCATTTCCTCATAGGAGCCGAAGGCATGCGGCACCGAGAAGCGGTCGGCCATATCGCGCGCCCTGCTAAGATCGCGGCTGGCAATGGCCGTGACAACGCAGTTCTCCGCGTCCTGGATCGCCGGAACCACGAGTTCGCGGCCGATCTTGGCTGTCGATAGTATACCAAAGCGCAACATGATGTATCCTCTCCATTTTGGCGGCACAGTAGCCGCGAGGTCCGTGCCCATCAAGACGTTCGCGTGGGAATAAAAATGCCGCGGCGCATGTAAAAACGCTGTACCGCACCTATGTCTTTGCGGCAGACTTCCTATCTCCCGAGCGATTTATCCCCCAACAATCTGGAGCGACCCCATGCAACAGCGAACACTCGGCCGCACGGGCCTGTCGATCGCGCCGCTGGTTTTCGGCGGCAATGTCTTCGGCTGGACGGCGGATGAAAAGACGTCCTTTCAATTGCTCGATGCCTTCTTCGATGCGGGCTTCAATGCCATCGATACCGCCGATGTCTATTCCTCCTGGGTTCCCGGCAATAGCGGTGGCGAATCCGAGACGATCATCGGAAAATGGCTGAAACGGTCCGGCCGGGCCAGAGACGAGGCCGTGATCATCACCAAGGTCGGCTCCGAGATGGGGCAGGGCAGGAAGGGCCTCTCCGCCAGATGGATTGCGCAGGCCGTGGAGGATTCGCTGAGCCGGCTTCAGACCGATCATATCGACGTCTATCTCTCCCATTGGCCGGATGACGAAACGCCCTACGATGAAACGCTCGGTGCCTATGAAAAGCTTCTGGAGCAGGGCAAGGTCCGTCATATCGGCGCATCCAATCTGAATGCCACGCAATTGCGGGCCGCTTTGGATGTGTCTGCAGAAAAGAACCTGCCGCGTTACGATGTGCTGCAGCCGGAATACAATCTCTATGATCGGGCATCGTTCGATGGCCCGCTCAGAAACCTCTGCATCGCCGAGGAGATCGGCGTCATCAGCTATTTCGGCCTTGCCAAGGGTTTTCTCTCCGGCAAGTACCGCTCGCACAAGGATCTGGAGGGCTCGGCACGCGGCAGCGGTGTCGGCAAGTATCTTGATGGACGTGGGATGCGGATTCTCGGCGCGCTGGACGAGGTCGCGGCCGATACCGGCAATACCCAGGCGGAAATTGCGGTGGCCTGGATCATGGGGCGCAAGGGCGTGACGGCGCCGATCGCCAGCGCCACGAACCTGACGCAGCTGGAAAGCCTGTTGAAATCGGCCTCGATCACCCTGTCCGATGAGGCCTGCCAACTGCTCAATGATGCCAGCGAATAGGCTTGGCGGGAGGGAAGATAGATGACTGTTGAGATACGCGACACGGCTGCCGGCGACGAGGCGGACTGGCGGCGCCTCTGGGCTGCCTATGTCGCCTTCTACAGGGTGGCGGTCTCCCCGGAGGTGACGGCGACGACCTGGGCGCGCATCCTTGATCCGGCCACGCCGCTGTTCATGCGTGTCGCCGCTGTGGACGGCCATGTCGTCGGTTTCGCCATCTGCCTGCTGCATGAGGCGACCTGGGTCAAGGAGCCGGTCTGCTATCTGGAGGACCTGTTCCTCGACGAGGCCGCGCGTGGCAAGGGTATCGGCAAGGCGCTGCTCGACGATCTCGTCGGCAAAGCCAAATCCCATGGCTGGGCACGCCTGTACTGGCACACCGACGAAGGCAATGACACGGCGCGCAAGCTCTATGACCAGTATACCGAGGCCGACGGTCACGTTCGCTACCGGATCAGTTTCGAACGCGGAACGAGCGCCGGATAGCCCTTGTAAAATTCCGCGTGGCTGCCCGAATGGTTGGCCATGCCTTCCTTGGTGAGCAGGCCGGCGGGGGCGATGTAGCTGCGGATGCGCCGGAGCGGCCGTTCGTGCCACTGGATGTTGACGGCCCAGAGTTTGGGAAAGAAGCAGAGCGACGCATAGGGCAGGTTGTCGTGGATCCACCAGGCCAGCGACTGCCAGCCACCGAGTGTCGCGCGCCGGTCCCAGACCCAGGGGATGACGATGCAGGCGGTGGCGCCGATGCATCCATCCGCATCGCGCATGTCCCAGATGTGATCGGCGGCACTTGCGGCATTGGTCGAGCAGTTGAGTTTGTTGCGGTTGCCGAAGCCGTTGACGGAGCGGGACCGGTAGCCGGAGCGGACATGCAGCCGGCCAAATGTCCGCTGCAGCGGCTCCAGCAATTCCTCGCAGAGTTTCGTGCCCGCGGCGATCGCCAGATTCGGATCGTCGGGGATATTCGGCATGCTGTAGAAATCGGCGATCTCGGAATGCAGGAAGTCGCGCAGGAAGAAATTCTCCGACAGGCGGGCGCGGCCCAGGTCCTCCAGCGCTTTCATCGATCCCGGCTTTTTCATGCGCGTTCTCCGTTTTTCTCAAGACTATGCCACCGGAAAGTCCCCTGCCACCCGTTTGCGTTCAGCCGGAAGAGCGGAAGAAATCGATGAAGGCGCGCAGGGCAGGGCGCATCTGCCGGCGGCTGGCATAGTAGAGATAGGGGCCGGGATAGGGCGCGCACCAGTCCTCCAGAACCCGGACCAGCCGTCCCGTTTCGATATGCCCGGTCACGCGCGCCTCGAAGGCATAGGCCAGCCCGGCACCGCCGATCGCCGCGGTGATGATCGGCCGGTCCTCTCCGAGAATCAGCGGTCCCTCGATGGGAATGGTCAGTTCCTGGCCGTCCTTCTCGAATTCCCAGTTGTAGAGCGTGCCGTCGGAGAAGCGGCGGCGGATACAGCGGTGGCGCAGCAGATCGCGCGGATGCAGCGGGATCGGAAACTGCTCGAAATAGCCGGGCGAGGCGATGATGGCGCCGCGCATCGGCGGGCCGATTTTGACCACGATCATGTCGGCTTCCAGGCTTTCCTCCAGCCGGATGCCGGCATCGAAGCCCTCGCGGACGATATCGGCGAAGCCATCCTCGTCGGCGATCTCCAACGTGATATCCGGATAAAGGCCAAGGAATGCGCCAAGCCGCGGTGCGATCAAAAGGTCGGCGGCAAAGCGTGGGGCGGTGATGCGCAGATTGCCGGACGGCCGGCCTTTCGCCTCGACGGCGGCGGCGAGCGCCACGCCGATCTCCTCCAGTGCCGGGCGCAGCCGGTCCAGCAGCAGCATCCCTTCCTCGGTCGGCGCGACGCTGCGCGTGGTGCGCGCCAAAAGCCGCACGCCCAGGCTTTCCTCCAGCGTCGAGACGGCATGGCTGACGGCCGAGGGTGCGATGCCGAGCTCCTTTGCTGCCGCGCGAAAACTGCGATGCGCGGCAACGGTGGCGAGAACGGCGAGTTGAGCGAGCTGATTCCGGTTCATTGATCGAAATGATAGAACAACCTGTTGGGATTTGCAGCCGTTATCAAACGGTCGGGCGCAGATTAGTTTGAGGATGCACCGCAGATGCCTTTCGCAGTCTGCGTTTCCAATCCGGCTCACGAAGGAGCAACCTCTATGAAAACCCGCAAACTGGGAACAGACCTCACCGTTTCGGCCGTCGGCCTTGGCTGCATGGGCATGAGCTTTGCCTATGGCGCATCGAACGAGGCGGAATCGATCCGCACCCTGCACCGCGCCGTCGATCTCGGCATCACTTTCTTCGACACGGCGGAAGTCTATGGCCCCTATGAAAACGAAATCCTGCTGGGCAAGGCGCTCAGGGACGTCCGCGGCAAGGTGACCATCGCCACCAAGTTCGGCTTCCGTATCGCCACCGGAAAACCCGTGAGCGAGACCATCACCGGCATCGACGGCCGCCCGGAAAATGCCAGGGCCGTCGCCGAAGCCTCGCTGAAGCGGCTCGGCACCGATGTCATCGATCTCTATTACCAGCATCGCGTCGATCCCGCCGTGCCGATCGAGGAAACGGTGGGCGCCATGGCGGAGCTGGTGCGCGAAGGCAAGGTGCGCACGCTTGGCCTGTCGGAGGCAAGTGCCGCCACCATCCGCCGCGCCCATGCCGTGCATCCGATCGCCGCCGTCCAGAGCGAATATTCGCTGTGGACCCGCGATCCGGAGGACGAGGTGCTTGAGACCTGCCGAGAACTCGGCATCGGCTTCGTGCCCTACAGCCCGCTTGGACGCGGCATGCTGACCGGCGCTATCCAAAAGCTGGACGATCTCGGCGAAGACGACTTCCGCCGCAGCCTGCCGCGTTTCCAGGCGGATAATATCGATGCCAACACCGCGCTTGTCGAAAAGCTCCAGAAAATTGCCGCTGGCAAGGGCGTGACGGCGGCGCAGCTGGCGCTGGCCTGGGTGCTGCATCAGGTCGATTTCATCGTGCCGATCCCCGGTGCCCGCAAGCTCGCCCATCTGGAGCAGAATGCCGCCGCTGCCGCGATCGTTCTGTCGGCAGAGGAATTGGCCACGCTGGGTGATGCCCTGTCGCCGGTGCGGGTCTCGGGCAAGCGCTACACGGAGGCGTCGCTGGCGCTGACCAACCGTTAGGCCTTCATCTCCGGATCCGATTCGCGCTTCGCCCGCCCGGGGCGGAGCGCATTGCGCCATCCAACGGTGCACGTCGCTTCGTCTTTGTTCCCTTCCGCTGCCGTGATAGGATAGGGCGAGGATAAAGGGAGCCGCACAATGTCCGACCAGCAGGCAATCGGCGCAGTCGTTCATCTTTATGTCGATGGCATGGCGTTTTGCAACGAAGCGGCGCTGCGCAAGGCCTTCCACCCCGATGCCAAGATCATCGGCAATTATGAAGGCGCGGTCGAATGGATGTCGCGCGACAATTTCATCGCCGCCATCCTCGCCAAACCGCCGGCCCCTCCGGGCACCCAGCCGCTGATGGATATCGAGATCACCGACATCGAGGGCGATGCCGCCTTCGTCAAGGTCACCGACGAATTCGCCGGCACGCGCTTTACCGACTATCTGTCGCTGCTGAAGATCGATGGCCGCTGGGTGATCGTCAACAAGCTGTATCATCTGCATCGGTAGGGTGTTTTCACCCTCCCCTTGAGGGGGAGGGTCGGAGCGAAGCTCCGGGGCGGGGTGATCTGCGGCATATGCAATTGCCTCTCGTGTTCGCGGTGGTCACCCCCACCCGCCGCGTTGCGGCGACCTCCCCCCTCAAGAGGGAGGTGGGAGGCTGCCTCAATGCCTTCAGCCACGCCCGGAAAATTCCGCCGTGGTTTTGCCTGATGTTTACTTGGCCGGGGCGCTGGAAAGTGCCGATGACTAAGTAATTTATGTGACGCCTTCCAGCGCCCCGTTCAGTGTTGGTCGACGGGCAACTCCGGTTTCTCTGCGGGGATGGCGGCACCTTTTTCCGGTACAGGGTGACGCTCGACGGTTGCCGGATTGCTCCGGCCGCCGCGGCGCCACGAAAGGAATCGCTGTTGCAATCCCAGTCGCCGCTCCTCATGTGTGCCTCACAGGCACGCCCCGCCCTGTTTCAGACGAGAGGGAAACCACTTTCTGCCAATCCACCGGATGAAGGCTTACGTCTGTCCCCCATCCGGCACCGGCCCCGCCTCACTGCCACGCCTGGCAGCGTATCCATTGGCGGAACGACATCAGGATGACACAGGTTTCAAAGGCGGGGATTTACGGGGATGATTTTTCCATGAAGGAGGGGCTGCGCCTCCCGCAATCTTCCCTCGACAGTCCTCGAATGCACCCGTGCCGTTCGAGCGATCAAGGCTTCCAAGATTAACGCGGTTGCGAGTTGCGTCGGGTGGAGATCCACCATTCGATCTGTGACCCAGGCGTTCGTCCGCAGTCGATACAAACGAGCCATCGAATCTTCGCGTCCAACGAATGGGGATGACGAGCCTGGAGCTTTTCATCGTCTCGTCATCCCTGCTCGAATCAGCCCACTTTGCTCGGCACCGGGGTGTTGAGCAACTGCTGCTCCCAAAGATACGCGATACCGCTGCCGCCGAAGTGCTGGATGAGAATCTCGGTCAGTTCCTCGACATGCTCGGTGCGCGCCCAATCGCGTTGCCATTCGCCGGCGAGCGCCATCACGGTCATCACGTTCGCGCCGGCCGCGATCATTCGCTGGATGGCAACTTCGTGAGACTCCTTCGAAATCCCGCCCGACGCGTCGGTGATCACGGTCACGTCCCAGCCTTCGCCGGCGGCCTGGATGACAGGCATTGCGACGCAGACCTCGGTCCACAGGCCGGCGATGATCAACTGCTTGCGGCCAGTCGCCTTGACGACGCTCACCACATTCTCGTCCTGCCAGGTGTTCACCCAGGTGCGATCGATGACTTCCTGGCCAGGGAACACGTCGGTGATCTGCTTAAAGAGAAGTCCACCGCGCGCCGCAATCACGCTGGTGAGAATGGTCGGAACATTGAAGGCTTTTGCCAGCTTCGCCAGCGCGGTCGTGTTGTTGACCACCATATGAGGATCATGGCTGTTCAGGTTCGCCAGCTGGTAAGGCTGATGATCGATCAGAACGAGGACGGAGTCTTCGGGGCGGAGAAGTGAGTCAAGGCCATTACGAAAGGTCATGAATATTTCCTCTGCTGTCATTTGTCTGTGAGGTTGATCTGCCGAGACGCGTGCGCTGACAGCGGCGCCGTCGACGCCGTAGAGACTGTCATTCCAGTTCGTGATGCGGTAGTACCGTTTTATGGCAAGCTGTGTCGCGGAAAGAGGAACGCGAAATGGATATCGAAGAGCTGCGGACATTTGTAGAAGTGGCCGATGCCGGGGGCGTTTCGGCCGCTGCGCTGCGGCTCGGCGTCTCCAAGTCAATCGTCAGTCGGCGGCTCGTCCGGCTTGAAACGGAGCTTGGCGTCCAGCTTCTTGCACGGACCACCCGGGGCGCAGCTCTCACGGAAGCAGGGGCCACGTTCCGAGATTATGCAGCCAGGGTCTGCGCCGAGATCGACGTGGCCAGGGAAACGATCCTACCCGCCGGTGAGCTTCGCGGTCGCTTGCGCGTTGCCGTGCCGCTTTCTTTCGGCCAGACTCACTTCGCTCCCATCCTCGCGGAAATGGCGCGCCGCCACCCCCAGCTCCAAATCCACACGTGCTACAGTGATCGCTTCGTCGATCTCATCGCGGAGGGTTATGATTGTGCGATCCGGGTTGGCTATCTTCAGGACTCCAACTTGATCGTAAGACGCGTCGGACCAATCCATGGGAAGTTCGTCGCGAGCCAGGAGTACATCAAGGCGCATGGGTCGCCCGAGACGCCGGAGGAACTCGTCGCTCACGAGGCTCTCATGCAGGGTACCGAAAGCTGGCAGCTCATGGATGGCGACAAGATCATCACGGTTCGTCCGCAAGGGCGCTTCAAGGCCGACAACGGCGCAGCTCTCGTTGCCGCCGCGATAGCGGGGCTCGGGATCGCCTACCTGCCTGATTGCCTGACCCATGAACATATAGCCTCCGGCGCGCTTGTGCCGGTCATGACGCGCCATCCACCACCCCCGGCCGGTGCATATGTCATCCGCCCGCCAGGTCAGCATCCCGCACGGAAGATACGGGTCCTTACCGAATTGCTGATTGAGTACTGCGAACCGGCTCCGCACCTTGCGAGCGTAGGTCGCTAAGGTCACGAATGGCGCGAAGCCCAGCCGGTCTCACTCGATGTCAGGGCGCGGGGATGACCACTGTTGACGCAAACCAGACCCATCCCCGCGTCCATCGCGACAACATGGCGGCGAGTGGTGATCAGAATACCGAGAGGGGTGAAAGCCGCCCTCTCGGTATCTGTGTTCTCAAGCCCGCAAAACCCCGCCGGTGTTCTTCGCCACATTGGCGATGATCTTGCCGGTCAAGGCTTCGAAATCCTCGTCGGTCAGCGTGCGCTCGGCCGGCTGGATGACGACTTCGATGGCGACCGACTTCTTGCCTTCGCCGACGGATGCGCCCTCGAAAATGTCGAAGACGTTGACGCCGGTGACCAGCTTGCGGTCGGCGCTCGATGCGGCCTTCAGGATCGCGCCGGCTTCAACGGATTTGTCGACCACGAAGGCGAAGTCGCGCTTGACGGCCTGGAAGGGCGACAGCTCCAGCGCCGGCTTGGTGCGGGTGGCCTTCTTCTTCGGCTCGGGCATGGCATCGATGGTGACTTCGAAGCCTGCGAGCGCGCCGGAGACGTCGAGCGCCTCCAGCACCTTCGGATGGAACTCGCCGAAATGGCCGAGCACGATCTTCGGGCCGAGCTTGATCGTGCCGGAGCGGCCGGGATGATACCAGGAGGGGCCACCGGCCTCGAACTGGACATTGCCCATCGGCACGCCGCAGGCTTCCAGAACCGCAATGGCATCGGCCTTGGCATCGAACACGTCGACCGGCTTGCCGCCGCCCTTGGCCGCATTCGACCAGGAGCGGCCGCTACCTGCAAGCGATGCCGTGCCGCGGCGGATACCGCCGGCAACCCGGCGCTGGCCCGACGGCGTGTCGTTCTCATAGATGCCGGAAACCTCGAAGATCGCCACATCGCCAAAGCCCTTGTCGGCATTGCGCTGGGCGGCGGTCAGGAGACCGGGCAGCAGCGACGGCCGCATGTCGGACATGTCGGCGGCGATCGGGTTTGCCAGCGAGAGTGACGCTGCGCCGCCGCCGAAAAGCTCGGCCTGCGCCTTGGAGATGAACGACCAGGTGACGGCCTCCAGCATGCCGCGCGATGCCAGCGCCCGCTTGGCCAGCCGGGTGCGGATCTGCAGCACGGTCAGGATCTTGCCATTGACGGCACCGAGCTTTTCGATCGGCTGCGGCTTGATATTGTCGACGCCGTGAATGCGCATGACTTCTTCGACAAGGTCTGCCTTGCCATCGACATCCGGCCGCCAGGAGGGAACGGAGACGGAAACACGTTCGCCCGAACCGGTGACGCCGAAGCCGAGACCCTTGAGGATCGAGAGGCTCTCCTGCGCGCTGACATCAAGGCCCGTCAGGCGCTTGACCTCGGAAACCGGGAAATCGACGGTCCTGGCCGTATAGCCGGCATAACCGACGATATCGGTCTTCGCCGCCGTGCCGCCGCAGATGTCGACGATCAGCTGGGTGGCGCGCTCGATGCCGGGAACCATATATTCCGGATCGACGCCGCGCTCGAAACGGTAGCGCGCATCGGTGATGATACCGAGCGAGCGGCCGCTCTTGGCGATGTTCATCGGGTCCCAGAGCGCCGATTCGATCAGCACGTCGGTGGTGTTTTCGTCGCAGCCGGAATGCTCGCCGCCCATGATGCCGCCGATCGATTCGATGCCGTTATCGTCGGAGATCACCACATTGGCCGGCGACAGCGTGTATTCGCGCGTGTCGAGCGCCAGAACCTTTTCGCCTTCAACGGCACGGCGGACGGTGAGATTGCCCTTGACCTTGGCGGCATCGAAGACGTGCAGCGGCCGGCCCTGGTCGAAGGTCATGTAGTTGGTGACGTCGACCAGCGCATTGATCGGGCGAAGGCCGATGGCGATGAGCCGCTGCTGCATCCATTTCGGGCTCGGGCCGTTCTTCACACCGCGCACCAGGCGGAGCGCGAAACCGGGGCAAAGATGCGCGTCTTCGCCGAGATCGAGCGTCACCTTGGTGGTGGTCTCGCCCTCGGTCTTGAAGGCCGGCTGCGGCGCTGTCTTCAGCGTGCCGAGGCCGGAGGCGGCGAGATCGCGGGCGATGCCGTGGATCGAGGTGCAGTCCGGACGGTTCGGCGTCAGGTTGATCTCGATCAGCGGATCGTCGAGCCCGGCATAGGCGGCAAAGCTCGTGCCGACCGGGGCGTTTTCCGGCAGGTCGATGATGCCGTCATGGCTGTCCGACATCTGCAATTCTTTTTCCGAGCACATCATGCCGTGGCTCTCGACGCCGCGGATGGTGCCGACGGCGAGCGTCACGTCGATGCCCGGAACATAGGCGCCGGGGGCGGCGAAGGCGCCGATCAGGCCGGCGCGCGCATTCGGGGCGCCGCAGACGACCTGGATCGGGGCGCCCGTGCCGGTATCGACCATCAGCACCCGCAGCTTGTCGGCCTGCGGGTGTTTTTCGGCCGAGACGACCTTGGCGATGACGAAGGGCTTGAACGCGGCCTTGTCGTCGACATCCTCGACCTCCAGCCCGATCGCCGTCAGGCGCTCGCAGATCTGTTCAAGGGTGGCATCCGTTTCCAGATGATCTTTCAGCCAGGAGAGTGTGAATTTCATCTAAGAAGCCAATCTAGTTGACGTTGAAAGAGTTCAGGCGCTTCATTTCCGTGACATCAACACGTTCACTGAATTGAAAACCGGGTAAGCAATCTTGGCGCATTGCATGAAGTAGTATGGCCGCCATCTCTTGGGCGTCATTAGAGCGCTCTACTCCCGTAATGTGGTCTTCGAAAACTTTGGCGGCATTTAAAACGTTAGTGGGTGCGAAAAGTCTAAGTGACGCTCGGCTTTGCTGAAATTTCGCGTTGGCGTCTGCGGAACTTGGGTTGGCGGTTACATCGAAAATGGAATGAATGTAATTCTCATACCTACTTTGGATGGATTCGTTGTATTTGAATTTTCTTTCAAGGGATTTCTGGTAATAAAATGCGATCATACCAAATATTGTTACAAGTGTTGCGGCAATTACCGGCATAAACGTGGTTAGAAATTTAGTGTATTCTTCGCTAAACATATTTTTTATTCCTTTTAAGAACTCAAACCGCCAAACAGCGTTGGCATGTCGAGCGGGCGAAAACCGTAATGGCTCATCCAGCGGACGTCGGCGTCGAAGAAGTTTCTGAGGTCCGGCATGCCGTATTTCAGCATGGCGATGCGGTCCAGCCCCATGCCCCAGGCAAAGCCCTGATAGACGTCGGGATCGAGGCCGCCGGCGCGCAGGACGTTGGGGTGCACCATGCCGCAGCCGAGGATTTCCATCCAGTCGGTGCCTTCGCCGAACTTGACGATCGGGCCGGAGGAACGGTCGCACTGGATGTCGACCTCGAAGGACGGCTCGGTGAACGGGAAGAACGACGGGCGAAACCGCATCGTCACATCGTCGACCTCGAAAAAGGCCTTGCAGAACTCTTCGAGAATCCAGCGCATGTTGGCGACGTTCGACTTGGTGTCGACGACGAGGCCTTCGACCTGGTGGAACATCGGCGAATGCGTCGCGTCGCTGTCCTGCCGGTAGGTCTTGCCGGGGATGATGATGCGGATCGGCGGCTTCTGCGCCTCCATCGTGCGGATCTGCACCGGCGAGGTATGCGTGCGCAGCACCTTGCGCTCGCCCTTGTCGTCCGGATTGAAGAAGAACGTGTCGTGCATCTCGCGGGCCGGATGGCCTTCGGGGAAATTCAGCGCGGTGAAATTGTAGTAGTCGGTCTCGATATCCGGACCTTCGGCGATCGAGAAGCCCATGTCGGCGAAGATGGCGCTGATCTCGTCGATGATCTGGCTGATCGGATGGATGCGGCCGCGCTCGGCCGGCGAGGAGCGCACCGGCAGCGAGATATCGACGGTCTCGCGGGCCAGGCGCTCGGCGATCGCCGCGTCCTTGAGGTCCGACTTGCGGGCGGCGATCGCGGCAAAGACATCGGTCTTCAGCGCATTGATGGCGGCGCCGCGCGTCTGGCGCTCTTCCGGCGTCATGGTGCCGAGCGTCTTCAGCAGCTCGGAGATCGAGCCCTTCTTGCCCAGCGCGTTGACACGCACGGCTTCGATGGCGGCCTCGTCGCCGGCAGCGGTCACTTCGGCCAGCAGGTTCTCTTTCAGTGCTTCCAGATCGGACATCGTTTATTTCCCGGTTTCATCCCGTGATCGGTCAAAGAAAAACCCGCGCCAGCCGTGCCAGCGCGGGTTTCCCAATTCAAATTCCAAAAGGCTGGGAAGCGCTGGTCTTAACGAACCGCGCTTTCAAACTCGTTGGTGGTGCCTGCGTCCTTGAGGTATTCCAGCGCCTTCTTGGCAGCGGCGACGAGCGCGCCGAATGCTGCCGGCTCATGGATAGCCATGTCGGACAGAACCTTGCGGTCGACTTCGATGCCAGCCTTCGACAGACCGTCGATGAAACGGCCGTAGGTCAGGCCATGTTCGCGAACGGCAGCGTTGATGCGCTGGATCCAGAGAGCGCGGAAGTTGCGCTTGTTGACCTTGCGGTCGCGATAGGCAAAAGCCTTCGAACGATCCACGGCTGCCTTGGCGGCGCGGATGGTATTCTTGCGGCGGCCGTAGAAGCCCTTGGCTGCCTTGAGTGTCTTCTTGTGCTTGGCGTGAGCTGCTACGCCGCGTTTTACACGTGCCATGTCATGATCTCCTTAAAAATCCAAAAGTGCCAGACGTCTTAGAGACCGTTGGGCAGGTAGTTCTTGATGACCTTCTTGCCATCAGGCTCTGCAAGCACCATGGTGCCACGCGCATCGCGAATGAACTTGTTGGACCGCTTGATCATGCCGTGGCGCTTGCCTGCGGCAGCTGCCATGACCTTGCCGGTGGCGGTGATCTTGAACCGCTTCTTGGCCGAGGATTTCGTCTTCATCTTGGGCATTTTGCTACTCCATTTTTCTTGATTTCGAGATCGACTGACGAGGTCGTCTCCAGCGTAAAGAACGGCCACGGCATGCCCTGCCGGACCGTTCGGACGGGGGCTTGTAACCGAAGCGCCCGCAAAGTGCAATGGGATTCGGGAAACGCCCCGATATTTCCGTATTGCCAGCCTTCGATAGGAAAGCCGTCCATATGAAAAAGCCGCCGGATTGGCGGCTTTCATCAGGTGCGATCCTGAAAACAGGTGTTTAGCGCGGTGCCAGCACCATCATCATCTGACGGCCTTCGAGCTTGGGCTCGGCTTCGACCTTGGCGATGGTCACGGTGTCTTCCTTGACCTGAAGCAGAAGCTTCATGCCGAGTTCCTGGTGGGCCATTTCACGGCCGCGGAACTTCAGCGTCACCTTGACCTTGTCGCCTTCCTCGAAGAAGCGGTTCATCGCCCGCATCTTCACGTCGTAGTCGTGCGTGTCGATGTTGGGACGCATCTTGATCTCCTTGATCTCGATGATCTTCTGCTTCTTGCGTGCTTCCGCCGCCTTCTTCTGGGTGGCGTATTTCAATTTGCCCAGGTCAAGGATCTTGCACACCGGCGGCTCCGCATTCGGCGAGATCTCGACGAGGTCGAGACCCAGTTCTTCCGCCATGCGGAGCGCCTGATCGGTGGGGATGCTGCCGTGGTTGACACCTTCGGCGTCGATGAGCTGAACCCGGAGGGACCGGATTTCCTTGTTAGAGCGGGGCCCGTCTTTTGTCGGGGCGTCCGTTTTGAACGGTCTGCGAATGGTCGTACTCTCCTCGAGCTGTTAAGTCTGCAATGTCGGATGATAGCGCTATGTCCCGGCAAACGTGCCGTTCAACTGCCGCTTGGTCTTCATGTGTAAATTGCTGCGGAAAAGTCAATAACACAGCTCTTTGCAAAAATCACCACCTGTCAGGCATTCGGAGAATCTGTTTTAGAAAGAAAATCGGCGGCAAACGCTCAAAACAGGGAAAAGTTGCATGTCATTGCCAATCTCGGACGCCACGCCCGACACTTTAGATGTCGGCAGCGGTGTCGAATCGCGCCGCATCGCCATGCGCATCCTGCCCGCGGAAAACGGAAACAGCCGGCCGGCGCTGGTCTGGCTCGGCGGATACCGCTCAGACATGGCCGGCACCAAGGCCGTCGAGCTCGAGCGTCATGCGGCGGCATCCGGCAGCGCCTGCATCCGCTTCGACTATTCCGGCCATGGCCTTTCCGGCGGCGCCTTTGCCGACGGCACCATGTCCCGCTGGCTGGAGGAAAGCCTTGCGGTCATCGATCATGTCGGCCCCGGGCGGATGATCCTCGTCGGCTCGTCGATGGGCGGCTGGGTGGCGCTGCGGCTGATCGCCGAGCTGCGCGCCCGCGGCGAGGGTGGCCGGATCGCCGGTCTGGTGCTGATCGCGCCGGCGCCCGATTTCACCAGCGACCTGATCGAGCCGAACCTGACGGAGGCCGAGCGCACATCGCTGGCCGAGCGCGGCTATTTCGAGGAGCCGACGCCCTATGGTCCCGATCCCAATATCTATACCGCCCGGCTGATCGAGGACGGCCGGCAGAACCGGGTGCTCACCGGCATCATCGAGACCGGCTGCCCGGTGCATATCCTGCAGGGCATGCAGGATCCCGACGTGCCCTATGGCCATGCGCTGAAGCTGATGGAGCATCTGCCATCCGACGATGTCGTGATGACGCTGATCCGCGATGGCGATCATCGCCTGTCGCGGCCACAGGATATCGAGCGGATTCTGGCCGCCGTCGATGCCGTGGCGGCGGGCTGAACCCCCTCGAAAACCGGGCGTGATGCGCATTTGCCGCGCATCTTAACCATATCCGGTAATCCCCAATTCTCCAGATTGACTTCGTTTCGGGCGCGCTGTTAACTCTTTGTTAACGATTAGAGCAGCCTGCGGCGGAGTTTGACCGCGAAAGCTGACGACAGTTTCAGATTTTCGCGGGGATTCTTCGGGACTGTTCCGGAAGAAAGCCCCGTCACAGGGGACTTGTATGGCGCAGTTGACTGGGATTAGGAAAGTGGTCGTGGCACTTGCGGCTGTTTTCGCATCGGCAGGCGCGGCAATCCCGGCGCCGACGGTGACCGCGCTCTCGATGCAGACCGGCGCCATCACCTCCCAGCCGATCGGCCATTACGAATTCTGCCAGACCCATCGCGCCGAATGCGAGATCAAGTCCAAGTCGACGGTTGCGCCGCGCGTCACCGATTTTGGCTGGTCGGTCATCCGTCAGGTCAACCTCACCGTCAATCGCGAGATCACGCCGATGACGGATATGGAGCTTTACGGCAAGGAAGAGGTCTGGGCCTATCCGGATGCCGGCGCCGGCGACTGCGAGGACTTCGTCCTCCTGAAGCGCAAGCGCCTGATGGAGAAGGGCTTCTCCCCGTCCGATCTTCTGATCACCGTTGTCCGCAAGCCGGATGGCGAAGGCCACGCGGTTCTGACCGTGCGCACGGCGCAGGGCGATTTCATCCTCGACAATCTCGACAACGAGGTGAAGCTCTGGACAAAGACGCCCTACCGCTTCCTCAAGCGCCAGGCCACCTTCAACACCGGTCGCTGGGTCACGATCGAAAACGGCGCGGAAGTGCTGGTTGGTTCGGTCGGGAACTAAGCCGTAGACTCATAAACGCGGAGCCACAGGCGCATTCAGGCGAGTTGGATCATGGCAATGAAGTTTTCGGCCAGCTGATCGTAGCGGGTGGCAACGCGTCGGAAGTGCTTCAACTTGGAGAAGAAGCGCTCGATCAGGTTCCGCTCTCGCGGTAGAGCCAAGTGCTGAAGTACGGTTTTGACCGGCGGTTGGTCTTGGGTTGAATATTGGCGCACGCGCCCCTGCCACGGAGAGACGCCCGGATGCGATCGGCTTCGTAAGCCTTGTCCGCGACGACGATTGTTCCAGCAGCAACGTGGTCGAGCAAATCGTCGGACAGCTTGTCCGTCATGGCTTTGCCCAGCCGTCAGGCTCAGCCGGATCGGGAGGCCTTGCCCATTAACGACCGCATGGATTTTCGTCGTGAGCCCGCCTCGGGAACGACCGAGACAATGATCTCGATACGATACGCGAATGCGCTCCCTCCGTACATTGCACTTGGTCTTGACCTTGACCGTAGTGGGCTTTGGTGTTCCGGTTAAATTCGAAAGCAGGAAAACGTCAGTGAGCAAAGATTTCAAGCTGTCCGCAAATCAAATCCGGCCGCTAGCAAAGGGGCGCGGTGGGGCGATTGCAAGCGATCGGATAACAGTCGATGGTCGCCCTGTAGGTTATATGTATCGCACTCGGCCCCTTAACGACATCGATAGCGGGTGGGCTTTTCTCGCGGGTGATGAGAGCGATGATTACATGGCCGAGGTCAACAACCACGCAATCTATGACGTGAATACAATTGCCAACTACGACCCCGAGATCATCCCGCTACTGGATGCTCCCGTTGGGTCAGCCTACGTCCGCACATCTTCAGGTTTGGTCCCCGACCCGCAGGGTGCACCAAGCGAATAGCGACCTCGGCTAGCGGCCGCGCGCACCGGCCATCGGCCGCTCCACAGATAAACGTATAGGCTGCACCGGTTGCCGGAGAAGGTTCCGCGCAAGGCATAAAACGCGCCGCAACATCGTCCCGGTACGATTGCCCCCTCCCCAGCGTCACGCGCCGCGCCTGTCTCTCGTGCGGATGCTGGGATTGTGGCGTTTGGCGCCCGCGCAACAAAGCCGTTGCGCCAACGGAACTTCTTGCGGGGAAAGCCGTTGTAGTAGCCAGTCCGATACTATCGGAGGTCGAAATCCCGTGCTCATGCATAATCTTCGTCAATACACGTCATGCTTGAATTGTTTGTTTTCAGTTTAAGGAGAAGTCGATGAGTCAGCCGTCAAAATGGTGGTGGGGTCTGCTCCCGCTGGTTCTCCTGTGGTTCGTGGCCACGGGTGTCGTGCATAAATCCATTGTTGCCGATCTCCGCGACCGGGCAACCGCCGCGCTCGGGTCGTCGATCGCAGACCCGGCCATTGCCGTTGCCGGCCGTGATGTCTCCATTTCAGGCATGACGTTTTCCACCGAGGACGCGGCCAAGACTGCCAGTACCGCCGCATCGGTATGGGGTGTCCGCAAAGCCGTCAGTGATGCCAGGACACCGGCCGTCGCAGCGCCTTTTGACTGGAGCGCTACGCGAGACGGAGAAGCCGTCAGCCTGACCGGCAATGTACCCAACCCGTCCATCCGCGATAAAATCGTCGCTGCCGCCAAAGCGGCTTTTTCCGGCGCTGCCATCAAGGATGACATGACCTATGCCAGCGGTGCACCGGCCGGATACGATATCGCTGCGCTGTTCGGCCTGGAACAGCTCGGCCACCTGACGGGCGGCGGGGTTTCGCTTTCCGACACGGCACTTTCGCTTTCCGGAAACGCCGCGACGCAGGACCTCTACGATCAGGTGGCCGCCGGGCTGAAAGCCCTGCCGCAGGGATTCACGCTGGCCAAGTCGGATGTCGTGGCACCTGCCAAACCGGCCGCCGTTCCGGTTGCCGTCGCAGTCCCGGTTGCTGCCGTACCCGCCGGCTACGCCTTCGCGGCGACCAAGGATGCCGGAACGCTGACGCTCACCGGCAATTATCCGGATGAAGACACCCACAGCAAGATCGCCGATGCGGTCAAAGGTCTGTTTGCGGGGAGCGCTATCGCCGACAAGCTGACGGCGGCAACCGGCGCGCCGGCCGGCTTCGGTGATGCGGCCGTGGCGGCGCTTGGCGCCTTGTCGCGGCTGGCCAGCGGCGCTGTGTCCCTGTCGAACACCGACGCCAAACTTTCCGGCGAGGCCCTGTATCAGCAGGCCGTGGGGAGCATTCAAGAGAGCTTCGCGGCGGCGCTGCCCACCGGCTTTACCGCACAACCGGTCGAGATATCGGTGCGCGCCGCCGAACCGGCCGTCGATGCGGCGGGCTGCCAGACAACGCTCAATTCCCTGCTGAGCACGGCGACGATCAATTTTGAAACCGGCAAGGCACAGATATCGTCTGCCTCCAAGGGCCTGCTCGATCTGATCGTCGCCACGGTTGGCCGTTGCCCGGAAAACAAGACGATCGAAGTGTCGGGTAATACCGACAGCACCGGTGACGAAGCCGCAAATGTCGCTCTTTCCGAGCAGCGCGCCAAGTCGGTCGTCGCCTACCTGCAGGATGCCGGTGTCTCGCCCGGCCGCCTGGCCGCCTTCGGTTACGGCTCTTCCCGTCCGGTCGCGTCAAACGACACGGAAGAGGGCCGCACGAAGAACCGCCGCATTGAATTTTCTGTCAAATAATCAAATAGGGCAAATAGGGAGTGTGCAATCATGATGTATCTGCTTTCGCATTATTGGCTCTGGATGCTGCTGGCGCTCATCCTCGGCGGCATTGTCGGCTTTTCCAGCTTCCTGCGGACCGGCAGCGGCGCGCTGTCGGTCGCATGGCCGGGCTGGTTCAAGCTTCTGTCCCTGGCTTTCATCGTCGGCGTGGCGGTGGCGGTTCTGAAACTGCTGCCGGGCACGATCGGCCATTATCTGGAGACGGCGCTGCTGTTTGTCGGCAGCTATATCGTCGGATGTTTTGCCGGAAGCTGGCTGGCCAGCCTGCGGGCGCCTGAAGTCGAAGCGGCGGCCCCAAGCCAGCGGTTCGCATCGGCTGCACCGGTCCCGGCGGCTCCCATCCCTGCACAGGCTCCGGTAAGAGCTGCGGCTCCTTCCGTGGCGCCGGTTGCCGCCGCCACGCCTGTCACCGCTGCTGCGCCCGCCGCCGTCGCGGCGGTCTCGCAGCCGCCGGTTGGCAGCGACGGCCATCCCGGCATTCGCCCGAAAACCGAAGCCAGGGGTGCGACTGCTCCCGACAACCTCAAGCGGGTCGCCGGCATCGGCCATGTCAATGAAGAGAAGCTCAACGAACTCGGCATCTGGTATTTCCGCCAGATTGCCGCCTGGACGGATGAAAATGCCGAATGGGTCGGCTCCTACCTCGCCTTCCCGGGACGGATCGAGCGCGAACACTGGGTCAGCCAGGCGGCCAAGCTGGCGCAAGGGATCGATACCGAGTTTTCCCGCAAGGTCGATCGCGGCGAAGTGCCGACGTCGCTGTAGTCATTGCCGGCTGCAAGGCCAGCGATGAAGGTGGTTTTTGTCTGGATTTGCACAAGGCAGCTCAGGTTCAACAGAACATGAGCTGCCTTGTGTTTTTGCTTTCAGACAATTCCGTGCAGCGGCCGGGTTGATCAAGAGCCGGGTCAGAGATCCCGGCAGCTCTGGTTGCGATCGATGTCAGGCATTGCCGATCAGGACACCCGCCGCCAGCACCAGACTGCCGCCGATCACCACCTGGAACGCCGCGCGCAAAAACGGTGTTTCCATGTACTTGTTCTGGATGAAGGCGATGGCCCAGAGTTCGAAGAAGACGATGATGCCGGCGGTGATCGTCGCCGTCCAGAAATGCGGGATGAGATAGGGCAGGGCGTGGCCCAGCCCGCCGAGTGTCGTCATGATGCCGCAGGCAAGGCCGCGCTTGATCGGCGAACCGCGCCCCGAAAGCTTGCCGTCGTCATGGGCGGCTTCGGTGAAGCCCATCGATATGCCGGCGCCGACCGAGGCCGAAAGGCCGACCAGAAAGGTCTGCCAGGTATCCTGCGTCGCGAATGCGGCGGCAAAGATCGGCGCGAGCGTCGAGACCGAGCCGTCCATCAGCCCGGCAAGGCCCGGCTGTACATAGGTGAGCAGGAACTGGCGGTGCGCGGCCTCGTCCTCCTTTTTGCGCGCATCTTCCGGCACATGCTTTTCCGTCAGCATACGGGCAATGTCCTCGTGCCCCTGTTCGGCCAGGGCCAGGTCTCCCAGCAATTGCCGGGTCGCGGCATCCGACGTGTTCTTCGCCGCCTCGACATAGAAGTTATAGGCCTGCGTTTCCATCAGCTCCGCCTCCTGGCGCATGGCGTCGAGCGACTGGTTGTGGCGCAGCCAGTCCGGGCGGCGGGTCAGGAAGCCGCTGACATGCTCGCGCCGGATCAGCGGAATGCGCTCGCCGAACCGCCGGCGATGCATGTCGATCAGCATGTTTTTGTGGGTGTTTTCCACCTCGGCCATGTCCTCGAAAACCTTGGCGGAATCCGGATATCTGTCCTTCAGCGCATCGGCATAGGCGAGATAGATGCGGCTGTCGTCTTCCTCGGATGAAATGGCAAGCGCCAGAACCTCCTGTTCGGAGAGGGAGGAGAGAGAGCGTTTGAAAGCGGAAAACAGGCGGGAAAACATGACGGCAGGGACCTAGTTTAGAATTATTCTAAAAATAGGAGCCCATCACGAAAAGGTCAAGCCGAAACACGCGCGGCTGAACCCTGGCAGGACTCGACAGGCAGCCGGATAACTTCCTACATAAACAGAACGACGAACCGCCTCTGCGAAAGCCGCTTTCCGCATGAACCCGCTCCTCACCAGCAAGGATACGTTTCTCGACCGTGTCGGCATGGCGCTGGCGGGAAGACTGACGGCAAAGACATCCGGCTATGAGCCCTACACGCCATCCGATCCCGAAACCCTGGCGCGGACGCTGAGACCGGGCGATATCCTCCTGATCGAAGGCAATCACAAGGTCTCGGCGGCGATCAAATATCTCACCCAGTCGACCTGGTCGCATGCCGCCTTCTTCGCCGGCGACGAAATTCCGCTGACGCTGGACGAGGCAACGCTGCCGGTGATCGATCGGCCGCAGCTCATCGAGGTCAATCTGGGGCAGGGCTGCGTCGCGGTGCCGCTCAGCAAATATGCGACCTACAACACCCGCATCTGCCGGCCCGTCGGACTGACGCCGGACGACCGCAACGCCGTCCTGTCGTTCATGATCTCACGGCTGGGCCTGAAATACGACATGAAGAACATCCTCGACATGCTGCGTTTCTTCATGCCGACACCGCCGGTGCCGGTGCGCTTTCGCCGCCGCATGCTGGCCTTCGGGTCCGGCGATCCGACGCGGGCCATCTGCTCGACGCTGATCGCCCAGGCCTTCGAGCAGATCCGCTATCCGATCCTGCCGGAGATCACCCGCGCGCCCGGCCGGGCTGCGGCAACGTCGTCCTATTCCCGCGCCGAGATCCTGCATATCCGCCATCACTCGCTCTATACGCCGCGCGATTTCGATCTCTCGCCCTATTTCGCCGTGGTGAAGCCGACGCTGGAATACGGCTTCGACTACAAGCGGCTGCAATGGCAGGCGGACGGCGATCAGTCGCTCATAGGGTGATGTTGAGCGTCTGTTCCCGCACGATATAGGCCTTCTGCCGGTCGGTGATGTAGTCGCGCACGATCGGCGCGGCATCGCGCGAACGTGACAGCTGCATGTGGAAGACCAGCTGGCTGCCGGTGCGGAACATCATCTCGCAGCTGATCAGGTAGAATTCCCACATGCGGGCAAAGCGTTCGTCATACATCTCGACGACCTTGGCGCGGTTCTTCTCGAAGCGCTCGACCCAGTGCTTGAGCGTCGTCGCATAGTGGACCCGCAGGAATTCCAGATCGCTCACCCAGAGATGGTTTTGCTCCACCACCTCGAAAACCTCGGACAGGGCGGGGGAATAGGCGCCGGGGAAAATATATTTGCGCAGCCAGGCGCTGGCCATGCCGGGCGGGCTCATATGGCCGATCGAATGCAGCACGGCGATGCCGTCGTCCGGCATCAGCGCGTTCAGCTTCTTGAAGAATTCGTCGTA
Organism: Pararhizobium polonicum; assembly: GCF_001687365.1. Taxonomy (GTDB): domain Bacteria; phylum Pseudomonadota; class Alphaproteobacteria; order Rhizobiales; family Rhizobiaceae; genus Pararhizobium; species Pararhizobium polonicum. The sequence continues at coordinate 674,078 of NZ_LGLV01000004.1, read as the reverse complement.
GTGGCTGACGCCGACATGCTCGAACATGCCGACCGAGACGATGCGGTCGAAGGTCTCGTCGACCTCGCGGTAGTCGCGCAGCTCGAAGCGGACCCGGCCTTCGAGCCCGGCATCCTTGGCGCGCTGCGTCGCCAGCGCCTGCTGTTCCTTCGACAGCGTCACGCCCAGCACCTCGACATCCTCGAGCTGGGCGAGATAGAGCGCCAGATCGCCCCAGCCGCAGCCGATATCGAGTACCTTCATGCCCGGCCGCAGGCAGAGCTTGGAGGCCAGCAGCCTCAGCTTGTTGCGCTGCGCCTGCTCCAGCGTCTCGTCCGGCTCGCGGAAATAGGCGCAGGAATAGAGCATGTGCTCGTCGAGGAAGAGTTTGTAGAAATCGTTGCCGAGATCGTAGTGATGCGCGACGTTGCGCTGCGCCTCGCCCTTGACGTTGGACTGCTGGCGCTTGCGGAAGCGCATCTTGATGGCGCGCAGCGCCTTCTGGATCGGATAGGAGCCGAGCGACAGCCGGTTGATCGAAAACAGCGTCAGGAAATCGCGTAAGTTCGAGCCTTCCTCGAAGCGTAGCGTACCGTCCATATAGGCTTCGCCGGCGGCCAGTTCGGAATTGAAGACGAGGCTGCGGTAAAGCTTGCGATCGGTCAGCCGCATGGTCACTTCAGGGCCGGGCTCGCCGGAAAAAACATGCGGTTTGCCATCGGCGTCGATAACGGTCAGCTGGCCCTTGCGGATGAAGGCTTTCATCATATGCGACAGTGGAAACATGCATACCTCGATGGATAAAACGACGCTTACGAAGCCGCACTCTATCACCGGGTTTGCAAAAAGCGCGGCACTATTTCGTGAAAATTCAACGGCCGGTGGCGGTCGCTCCGGCGCTTGCAGTGACCACGAGTATGGTGCCGGTGATCTGCAGCGCCGTCATCGGCTGGCTGAGAACGAGGAAACCGGCAATGGCGCCGAGCGCCGGCTCCAGGCTCATCAGGATGCCGAAGGAGGACGTGCTCATGCGGCGCAGCGCGATCATTTCCAGCGCATAGGGGATCAGCGGCACGAGGAGGGCGAGACCGGCGACGGCGACGACGCCTTCAACGGTCATGCGCGAGACCTCCATCAGCCCGAACGGCGTTGCAACGATCGCCGCCACGATCAGCGACATCGACAGGCCCTGCAGGCCTTCGAAGGTGCTTCCGGCCTTCTTCATCAGGACGATATAGAGCCCCCAGCCGGTGGCGGCGCCAAAAGCAAAGAGAATGCCGGTGGGATCACCGACCCAGCCGTTGCCGTCATGGGCGAGCAGCAGCACGCCGGCCCCGGCGATCAGCGGCCAGACGAGCCGCCAGCCAAGGCCGAAGGCGAAGGTGGCGACGGCAAGCGGTCCGAGAAAATCGATGGCGACGGCAAGGCCGAGCGGAATGCGCTCGATCGCCGCGAAGAAACACATCGTCATGCCCGCCATGGATGCGCCAAGCAGCCCCGCCGTCTTCCACTGCGCCCGCGAATAGCGCAGGACCGGCGGCCGGACGATGATGGCAAGCAGGAGGGCTGCCCAGATCAGCCGCAGCCAGGTGGTGCCGAAAGGGCCATAGGCGGCAATCGCCGGTGCCGAAAACGCAGAGCCGAATTGCACGCTCGACATCGACAGAAGACACATCAGGCCACCGGTGAGGGCAGCGGTTGAGCCGGCACCCGGCGGCACGTGCGCCGGCGGAATGGGTCCATCGTTCCGGTAGGCCGGTGCTGCTGTCTGCTGATCCAAGATGCCATCCTCCAAGGGCGATACCGATCGTCCGTGTTCGGCTCTACCGAAGGCGGGGGTGATCGGCAAATTCATATTTGTGGGGGTTAACATCAGGGCATTTGATAGAGCGCCCGTCCGGCCCGGAACATAATGGCGACAAAGCCGTTATGATGGTTGCAGCAGCAGTTGCGTTTCAATCAAGGAGCAAGACATGGGTGTCAATGGTGTAGGGTGGATCGCAGCAATCATCATCGGCGGCTTTGCCGGCTGGATGGCAGAAATGTTCATGAAGTCCAACACGGGCCTGTTCATGAATATCATTCTCGGCATTCTCGGCGCCGTCGTCCTCAATGCCATTCTGTCCTTTGCCGGAATGGGGTTCACGGGCTGGCTCGCCTATCTGGTCATCGGCTTTATCGGTGCCTGCCTTCTCATCGCAGTCGGACGGGCCGTCAGGCGATAACGTTCACTGAAGGAGAAAAACATGCTGACATTCGCAGCCGAAGGCAACGGCCAGGGCAAGCTGGAGATCAATGGCAATTCCCAGCCGGTCTCCTACGAACTGGTCGTGGCCCGCGAGGACGACGATAGGCAGCAGGTCCGCATCCGGCTCAATGCGCCGCGCGACTGGCTGTTGAAGCAGGGCTTCAATGGCGATGCCATCCTTGTCCGGGGAAACGGATCACGCATCGCCGTGCGCCGGGAAGGCGGGCTGGATGTCGATGACGCTGTTTCGGTGACGCTGGAAGGCTACGACGACACGCATGGCGACGCCGGCGACGTGTCCGAGGCCTATCCGGAACTGAAGCACTAGCGTCGCATTGTGAGGCGGGAACGACAACGGGCGCGGTTTGAAGCCGCGCCCGTTGTCGTGCCTGATGTCAGGATCAGTCCTTGGCGCGTTCGACGTAGGACGCGTCTTCGGTCAGGATGACGACGCGGGTGCCGACGCCGATATGCGGCGGCACCATCGTGCGCACGCCATTCGTCAGGATCGCCGGCTTGTAGGAAGATGAGGCCGTCTGGCCCTTGACGACCGGTTCGGTCTCGGCGATTTCCAGCGTCATGCGGGTCGGCAGTTCCAGCGCCAGCGCGATGCCTTCGAACATCTTCAGCTGAACCGTCATGCCCTCTTGCAGATAGGCCTTGTCGTCGCCGACGACGTCAGGCGAAACGGCGACCTGATCGTAGTTCTGCGGGTTCATGAAGTGGAAGCCTTCGCCATCCTCGTAGAGGAAGGTGTGTTCGCTGTCCTCGACGAAGGCGCGCTCGACCTGTTCGGTGGTGCGCCAACGCTCGGAAACCTTCACGCCGTCGGAAATGCGGCGCATGTCGACCTGGGTGACCGGCGTGCCCTTGCCGGGATGAAAGTTCGCGGCGGTCAGAACAGCGTAGAGTTTGCCGTCGACTTCGAGAACATTGCCCTTGCGGACTGAGGAGGCGATTACCTTGACCATAAGTCTTCCTTGTAACTGAGCTTGATGCGTCGTAGAGGAGCGCACGAAATATGCGCGTCACAGACGCCAGAATGCGTTTTCGGGCCGCACCTATCCTATATTTCGGCAAATTGCCAGTGTGACGGCGGATCCGGCTCGAAGAAACCGTGCAATTGCGCGAAGGATCGGACGATCCGGTAATTAGGACACAGGACCTTGATGCCCGCTGCCTCCCCCTGGTGGACCCCCGATGTCCATGCCGACCGCCGTGGTTTCCTCCTCGGCCGCAACCGGATTCAGGCCGCCCTGCGCGGTTTTTTCGCTGCGCACGATTTCATCGAGGTGGATACCGCGACGCTGCAGGTGTCGCCCGGCAACGAGGCGCATCTGCATGCCTTTGCAACGCAGGCTATCCATCACGACGGGAGTGCCGCGCTGCTCTATCTCCACACCTCGCCCGAGTTTGCCTGCAAAAAGCTGCTGGCGGCCGGCGAGGAGCGGATCGCCTGCTTCGCCCATGTCTATCGCAACCGCGAGCGCGGGCCGCTGCATCATCCGGAATTCACCATGCTCGAATGGTACCGGGCCGGCGAAACCTATGATGCGCTGATGCGCGATTGCGCCGATATTCTCGGCCTTGCAGCCGAAACGGTGGGGGCAAAGCAGCTGACCTATCGTGGCGGACAAGCCGATCCCTTCGCAGAGCCCGAGCGCATCACCGTCGCCGAAGCCTTCGCGCGTTTTGCCGATGTCGATCTTCTGGCCTCCATCGACCGCAACGGCGAGACCGATCGGGACCGTCTGGCGGAGACCCTTCGCGCCGCCGGGCTGCGTGTCGCCGGGGACGATACCTGGGCCGATCTGTTCAGCCGGGTGATCGTCGAGAAGGTCGAGCCCAACCTCGGTTTCGGCCGCGCCACGGTCCTGTACGAATATCCGGTCGCCGAAGCCGCTCTCGCCCGGCCAGCACCGCATGATGCGCGGGTGGCGGAACGGTTCGAGCTTTATGCCTGCGGCGTCGAGCTTGCCAATGCCTTCGGCGAACTGACCGATGCGCGCGAACAGCGCCGCCGCTTCGCAATGGAGATGACCGAGAAAAGCCGCGTCTACGGCGAAACCTATCCGCTGGACGAGGATTTTCTGAGAGCCCTGGAAATCATGCCGCAGGCGAGCGGCAGCGCGCTCGGCTTCGACCGGCTGGTGATGCTGGCGACGGGCGCATCGCGGATCGATCAGGTCATCTGGGCGCCGGTGGCCGAAACCGACCCTATGGGCAAGGATCGCCCATGACCGCGCTTCGCTCCCTGAAAACCATCGACGATCTGGAAGAGGCGCGGCTGGTTGCCGCAGCCCGGCGCCCCGGACTGGACGATGTCGCGGCCCGCTATGCGGTGGCCATCACGCCGGCGATCGCGGCGCTGATCGATCCCGACGATGCCAACGATCCGATTGCCCGCCAGTTCGTGCCCGATGCGGCCGAGCTCGTCCGCCTGCCGGAAGAGCGCGAGGATCCGATCGGCGACGGCGCGCATAGCCCTGTCGAAGGCATCGTTCATCGCTATCCCGATCGCGTGCTGCTGAAGGCCGTGCATGTCTGCCCGGTCTATTGCCGCTTCTGCTTTCGCCGCGAAATGGTCGGGCCGCAGGGGCTCGGCACGCTTGCATCGCAGGCGATGGACAATGCCTTTGCCTATATCGCCGCCCACACGGAAATCTGGGAGGTGATCCTCACCGGTGGCGATCCGCTGGTGCTGTCGCCACGCCGGCTTGCCGCCATCATGGAGCGGCTGGCGGCGATCGATCACGTCAAGATCGTCCGCTTCCACACCCGCGTGCCGGTCGTCGAGCCGGAGCGCGTCGATGCTGCCCTGATCGCCGCGCTGAAGGCCAGCGGCAAGACCACCTATCTGGCGCTGCACGCCAATCATCCGCGCGAACTGACGGCCGATGCCCGCGCCGCCTGCGCCCGTCTGGTCGAGAGCGGCATCGTCATGGTCAGCCAGTCGGTGCTGTTGAAGGGCGTCAATGACGATGCCGATACGCTGGCCGCCCTGATGCGGGCCTTCGTCGAAAACCGGATCAAGCCCTATTATCTGCACCATCCCGATCTGGCCCCCGGCACCAGCCATTTCCGCCTGACGATCGAGGAGGGCCAGGCATTGGTCGCGTCCCTGCGCGGCCGTGTCTCCGGTCTCTGCCAGCCCGCCTATATCCTCGATATTCCCGGCGGCCACGGCAAGACGGTGATCAGTGCCGCGACCATCGAGGACAATGGCGGCGGCTGTTATACGGTCTCGGATTTTCATGGCGAAACGCACGCCTATCCGCCTGTCGTCGCAGGGCAGGATTAGAGACGAATACGGCCGAACAGGGCGCTGAGTTCGGATTGCCGGCCGGTGTCCGTCTTGCGGAAAATCGAGCGGATATGGCTTCGGACGGTCTCGTAGCCGATCCCGTGCCGGCAGGCGATATCGACGGCGCTCATGCCGCTGGCGACAAGAAGCGATATCCTCGTTTCGGCCGGCGTCAGGTCAAACAGCGCCATCAGCGTTTCCGGCTTCAGCTGTACATCCTCGTCGGGATCCTCGATCAGGGCCATGGCGCAGGAATGTGAAAACACATCGGCGAGATGGGTACCGAACCGTTCGAACCGGGCAATCAGCGGCCGTTTGCCGGGGCGCGACAAGCGAACGGCAGACAAGGCATCGATGGATTGTCCGGGAGCCTGTATGGCGATTTTGAGTTCGCGGTTGAAACGGGCGGTTTCCGCCGCGGAAAAAGCCCGGACCTCTCCCCGTGAAATCCGCAAATCACCGGTAAACAGTGCGTCGGCCTTCGGGTTGGTCAGCGTGACAAGGCCTTTGCGGTTAAAGAAGATACAGCCGATATTCGAGGTCTCGAAGGCCGCCGCCATGCCCATGACCCTGCTTGCATCGATATGCTGGGCGAGCTGCAAAGCGGTCTGAAGCCGGGTTCGAATGGCGTGGAAATGCGGCATGTCGTCGGGCTGGGGAGAATCCTCTGCCACGCTGTTCTGAAGCACGAAATACAGCTCATCCGTGGCCGACGAGATATTCATCAGGACGGAATCGCCGACCCCGTATTTTCGCATGAACTTGTAATATTCGTGGTGGTCGAATTGTTCCCTGGAGACGTAGTTCGCCTCCAGCACCACGCCTGCGCGCAGGAGTGGTGGCAGAAGTTGCGCCCGGAAATCCCGTGTGCCCCAGTCTTCGCGAACATAGCCTTCCAGGAGGCCGTCGAGATTTTCGGTGCTGAGTGCCGCGCCAAAGGCACCGCGTCCGGCCGGCTCCATGATGTTGGCGCCCAAGGCACCGCTCGCCCTGCCGATGGCTTCGATCGTCGGCAGCCACAGCGACGGCTCGAAAACGGCCGTCTGGACCCGGTCCAATGCCTGAGAGAGGAGTTCGGCGTCGACGCGCATTCGTATCTGCTCACGTTCGCAATAACCGACTTTAGGTTCGGATCGCGCTTCGCGTCAATGGTGTACGCCCGGCTTTCACGCGCAGGCAGCGTCGCAGTTTGTGCGATGCGGCATCCCGGCTCGCACGCCGCGCATAAAAAACCGGCCACCGCATGATCCGGCCCCCGAACGCTGAACGTCAACGTCTGGGGGCCGTTCACGCGGTGGCCGGCCTTTTGAAACCCGGGCTGTCGGATCAGCCTTCCTTGATCGGCGCGATCGAGATTTCGACGCGGCGGTTCTGGGCGCGGCCGTCCGGGCTGCCGTTCGATGCGACGGGGCGGTCGGGACCGTAGCCGACAGCCGACATGCGGCGCTGATCGACGCCACGCGAGCCGAGGTAGTTGGCGACGGAGACGGCACGCCGCTCCGAAAGGCCCTTGTTGTAGCTGGCGCTGCCGGTCGAATCCGTATGGCCATCGACATCGATCAGCGTCTTGTTGAACTTGCGCAGCACGATCGCCACGGAATCCAGCGTCGGATAGAAGCCGGTGTTGACCTGATCCTGATCGGTGGCGAAGGTGATGTTGGACGGCATGTTGAGAATGATGCGGTCGCCGACGCGGGTGACCGAAACGCCGGTGCCCTGCAGCTGTGCGCGCAGCTCCGATTCCTGGCTGTCCATGTAGTTGCCGATCAGGCCGCCGCCGAGCGCGCCGATGCCGGCGCCGACCAGGGCCGCATCGCGCCGGCCCGCCGAGCTTCCGCCGACCAGAAGACCGGTGGCCGCACCAAGCCCCGCGCCGATCAGCGCGCCGCCGGCCGTATTCGACATTTTCTGCTGGCCCGTATACGGGTCGGTGGTGGTGCAGCCGGACAGATAGACGGCGGCGATGGCCAGAACGGCGATTTTCTTGATCATGGAATCAAAGGTCCTCAATGGTGCTCACTCTGCTTCATACTACCGATTGCGGCAGGAAGATGAAGAGGACAGGCACATTAAAAGGATAGAAGGCTCAAACAGTGCCGATACCGGTCACGATTGACGCGGGAACGGGCGCAAGGCACCGTTCCCGCTCTTGCGTTTTCTATTCGGTCAGGTCGATCTCTTCCGTGCTGCCGCCCTGGCAGGTGTAGCAGCAATCGGTGCAGGTTTCGGCGTTGTCCGGGCCTGTGCCCCAATAGGTTTCCTTGTCGCCGGAAATCCAGGCGCCGTAGCAGATCTTTTCGCCCTGGTCGCAGGACAGCGGGATTTCCTTGGTTTCGCCGTCGTCCAGCAGGTAAACCTGGTTATTGCCCGGCCAGACATGGTCGCGGTCCTGGCTGTAAAGCTCGACTTCGACGGCGTTCGGATGGCTGTTCTTCATCTGGAAGGTCACATCGGCGGCCGTGGCGGCGGATACGCTGCCGAGGGCCAGAAGGATGGACAGCACGGCCAGGCTCGCGCGTTGACGAATGGTTTTCATGGGTTCCCCTTAAGAATATCGGCCTTGCGGCTGAAATTCAGCTAGCACGAGGATCAGGGATGCGGAATGGCGAAATTCGCTGTTTTTTCCGCAGGATATGGCCATTTTTGGTGGTAATCGCAGGGGCGTGTGGCTGTCGCCGATATGTATGCCGATGTGTATCAGGCGCCGGAAAGAGACTTGTAGAAGAAGGTCGAGCCGCAATAGCTGCCGTCCGGCATCAGGGCATATTGCGGAATGACGCCGACGCGCTGCCAGCCGAATTTCTCATAGATGGATTCCGCCGGGCTGCCGGTTGCGGTGTCGAGAACGAGCACATGCCGGCCGTGATCGGCAGCCGCGCGTTCGGCGGCGTCCATCAAAAGCCGCGAAAGCCCAAGCCCGCGCGCCTTGCGGTGAACGAGCAGCTTCTTCAGGTCGGCGCGGTGCGGCTGGTTGGGCATTGTGCCGATCCCGAGCTGAACCGTGCCGAGGATGTCGCCGTCTTTCTCCGCCACGATCAGGACCGTGTCCCCCTCGGTCACCGCGCGGGCAACACCGTGCCAGTAGGGCAGTGCATCTTCCGGCGTGTACGGCGACAGGAAGCCGACGGACGCACCGCCTTCGACGCAGTCGGACAGGATGTCGGCCAGCGCGGCAAGGGCCGCCGTGGTTTCGGACGGGGTGAGCGTGCGGGTGGTGATCTGGGGCATCGGGACTATACTTTGCTGCGGTTGAGAATGATGGCGTAGCGGGCCGGCTTGCCATGCGGATTGTGAAAGGCATGGGCGTCGTTGAGCCGCATGAACAGGCAGTCGCCCACTTCCAGCACATGGGTTTCATCGCCGGCGGTCATGGTGAGCTTTCCCTCGAACAGCCAGAGATGCTGGGTAAGGCCGGCGTCGAATTGCTGTCGTTCGAACACGACGCGGGCGCCCGGCGGAAACTCGACCTCGACGATATCGACCGGCGACCCAGTGCCGTCGGGCGAGACCGAACGGCGCAGATAGCCGGTGTCCGGATCGCGCCAGACCCGCTGCCCGTCGCGGCGCGACAGCGGGCTTGCGGTCTGCTCAGCGCTCGCAAAGAAGCGCGACAGCGTGGTGCCCAGCGCGCTGCAGAGCCGCGACAGCAGCTGCGCCGTCGGGCTTGCCTCGCCGCGCTCGATGCGCGAAATCATTGCCCGGCTGACGCCGGCACGGGTCGCCAGATCGTCAAGCGTCATCGCCTGTGCCAGCCGCAGCGATTTCATCCGTTCGGCAATATCGGTTTCGAAGTCATTCGAATTTTCCATTATAAGAGAATTATATGATCCTATAGTGGAGTCAACGCGGGAGCCGCTGTTTTCTTGCCGCGCGGCTGAAATTCCACGAAACGGCGCCGCGCACCGAATGCGGGATGTGAAGACTTCGTTGAGGTTATCTCCATATTCCGGCTATCCCTGCCGGCCGGAAATCACCTATTCATTTCACTGGAAACAGCAAAACGGAGCCGCGCATGCTCAAGTTCAAGACATCGACCGGCACCGTTGCCGTCGACAACTGGGGCTATCAGCTACAGGGGCTGAACGGCGATCCGCAAAATGTGAACCTGCTGGTCTCGGCCACCCATGATCTGCTCGTCATCGATTCCTCGCGCGACGGCACAAACAGCGGGCGGTTCACCGCTGATGAAGTGACCCGCATGAAAGACGGCATGGGCGGGTGGTCCGTGGTTGTCTCCTATATCTCCATCGGCGAGGCGTCCGATTTTCGCGACTACTGGGACAAGGACTGGACCACCACGGGCAAGGCCACCGGCAAACTGACCGACGTGGCGCCGGACTGGCTCGGGCCTGTCAATCCCGACTGGCCCGAAGGCCGCAAGGTGCGTTACTGGGATCCGGACTGGCAGAACACCATGTTCAACGACAGGAAGACCGGCGATCTCGACGCCATCGTCAAGGCCGGGTTCGATGCGGCCTATCTCGACATCATCGACGCCTATTATTTCTGGGGCGCCGAAGTTGCCAAGGCCGACCGCCAGGCCGGCGATCCCGTCAATCAGAAACAGGCCGCGCAGCGCATGGTCGATTTTGTCGTCGCCCTGACGGACCATGCCCGTCAAACCAATCCAGACTTTTTCGTCATCCCCCAGAACGGCGCCTGGATTCTCAACGATCTCGGCAGCGACAGCGTGCGAAAGCAGGCCTATCTCGATGCCATCGGCGGCATCGCGGTCGAAGATCTCTATTATCGCGGCGACAAGGACGAGAACAATGTGCTGAAGCCGGACGAAGAGACGATCGCCATCCTGAAACGCGATTTCGTCGACAAGGGCATCCCGGTCTTCGTGGTCGATTACATCAGCGGCAGCGCGCGCGTCGCCGCCTTCAACAAGATGGTCCTGGCGGACGGTTTCATTCCGTTCGCAGCACCTGAGCGCGATCTCGACAGGCTGATCGGCACCTATGACGGCGACCCCGCCTATATCCAACCCACTGCGCAGGCGGATACGCTGCGCGGCTCGAAGCTTGCCGACACGATCGACGGTCTGGGCGGCGACGACAAGATCAGCGGGCGCGACGGCAATGATACGCTGTCGGGTGGCGCCGGAAACGACAGGCTTTGGGGCGGTGCCGGCAATGACAGGATCTCCGGTGGGGCCGGGAATGACAAGCTTTATGGCGGAGCCGGAAAGGATACCCTCACCGGCGGCAGCGGCAAGGATCAGTTTATCTTCGACACCAAGCCCGCGGCCGGCAATATCGACAGGATCACGGATTTCAGCGTTGTCGATGACCGGCTTGTGCTGGACCACGACATTTTTACCAAACTGCCGGCCGGCGCGCTGAAAGCCTCGGCCTTCGTCATTGGCGCGAAGGCGGCGGATGCCGGCGACCGGATCGTCTATGACAGCCGGACCGGCACGCTTTTTTACGACGCCGATGGGACGGGCAAGGCGGCTGCGATCCAGATCGCACAGCTCGACAGCCACCTCAAACTCACGGCCGATGATTTCCTGATCGTCTGAGAAGACGCATCCGGTTGATCGCGTGCTTGATGTTTTTGCAGCCGCCTTACGGCGGATAGCCGGCATTCTCCGCATTTCGTCGGCCGCGATCGGTAAAATTCTTTGCAGTTTTTAAGGTTCCATTGTATGCGGGCGCATGAGCACAACACCTTCAAAGACGCCCCTGTCGCATATCCGCAATTTCTCGATCGTCGCCCATATCGACCATGGCAAGTCGACGCTGGCTGACCGGCTGATCCAGTCGACCGGCGGCCTTGCCGCGCGCGAGATGTCGGAGCAGGTTCTCGACAACATGGATATCGAGAAAGAGCGCGGCATTACCATCAAGGCGCAGACCGTCCGCCTGCATTATGTCGCCAACAATGGCGAGACCTATGTCCTCAACCTGATCGACACGCCCGGCCATGTCGACTTCGCCTATGAAGTCTCGCGCTCGCTGTCGGCCTGCGAAGGCTCGCTGCTGGTCGTCGATGCCTCGCAGGGTGTCGAAGCCCAGACGCTCGCCAACGTCTATCAGGCGATCGACAACAACCATGAGATCGTCACCGTTCTCAACAAGATCGACCTGCCGGCCGCCGAACCAGACCGCATCCGCGAGCAGATCGAGGAAGTCATCGGCATCGATGCCAGCCAGGCCGTGCTGATCTCGGCCAAGACCGGTCTGGGCATTCCCGACGTGCTCGAAGCCATCGTCCATCAACTGCCTGCGCCGAAGAGCGAGGGCGGTGAAAACGCGCCGCTGAAGGCGCTGCTGGTCGACAGCTGGTACGACACCTATCTCGGCGTCATCGTTCTCGTGCGCATTCTCGACGGCGTCCTGAAGAAGGGCCAGACCGTGCGCATGATGGGCACGGATGCCAAGTATCAGGTGGAGCGCGTCGGCGTCATCACGCCGAAGATGGTCACCGTCGAGGCGCTCGGCCCCGGCGAGATCGGCTTTATCACCGCCTCCATCAAGGAAGTGGCCGATACCCGCGTCGGCGATACCATCACCGAGGACAAGCGCCCGACCGCCAACATGCTGCCCGGCTTCAAGCCGGCCCAGCCGGTGGTGTTCTGCGGCCTGTTCCCGGTCGATGCCGCCGATTTCGAGGACCTGCGTGCCGCCATGGGCAAGCTGCGCCTCAACGATGCGTCGTTCTCCTTCGAAATGGAATCGTCCGCCGCCCTCGGCTTCGGTTTCCGCTGTGGGTTCTTGGGGCTGCTGCATCTCGAAATCGTTCAGGAGCGCCTTGAGCGCGAGTTCGATCTCGACCTGATCGCAACCGCCCCGTCTGTCGTCTACAAGCTGTTCATGACCGACGGTACCGAGCGCGAGCTGCACAATCCGGCCGATATGCCGGATGTCGTCAAGATCGCCGAAATCCACGAGCCGTGGATCCGCGCCACGATCCTGACGCCCGACGATTATCTCGGCGGTATCCTGAAGCTCTGCCAGGACCGCCGCGGCATCCAGGTGGAACTGACCTATGTCGGCACCCGCGCCATGCTGACCTACGACCTGCCGCTCAACGAAGTCGTGTTCGATTTCTATGACCGGCTGAAGTCGATCTCCAAGGGCTATGCCTCGTTCGACTATGCGATCACCCAGCATCAGGAAGGCCATCTGGTCAAGATGTCGATCCTCGTCAACGGCGAGCCGGTCGATGCGCTGTCGATGATGGTGCACCGGATGGCGGCCGAAAAGCGCGGCCGCGACATGTGCGAGAAGCTGAAAGAGCTGATTCCCAAGCACATGTTCAAGATCCCGATCCAGGCCGCCATCGGCGGCAACGTGATTGCCCGCGAAACCATCTCGGCGCTGCGCAAGGACGTCACCGCCAAGTGCTACGGCGGCGACGCCACGCGTAAACGCAAGCTGCTCGACAAGCAGAAGGCCGGCAAGAAGCGCATGCGCCAGTTCGGTAAGGTGGAAATCCCGCAGGAAGCGTTCATCGCAGCGCTGAAGATGGGCGACGAGTAATCTTTTCTTCCAGAGGTTATGCGCATATACTCCGCGCATGACCTCTGGAGATTGCAATGTCCCAGCCTGCCCGCAAATCTGCCAATCTATCGCTGGATAGCGATCTGATTTCCCGTGCGCGTGATCTGAAGATCAATCTGTCTCGGGCCGCCGAAGACGGGATCGAGCGCGCCGTCAAGGCCGAGCGGGAGCGCCTGTGGCGGATCGAGAATGCCGAGGCGATTGCTGCTTCCAATAAATATGTCGAGGAACACGGCCTGCCATTTGCGAAATATCGCCAATTCTGATGGGGCGATTTCATGTCTATCGTTTGAAGCACGGCGGCGCACTGGCTCTCGATTTGCAGGCTGATCTTCTGTCTGATCTTCAAACCCGTACTGTCGTACCGCTTCTTTTACCGGTCGATATTCCTCGTTTGATAGGCCGCCTCAATCCGAGATTTGAAATCGATGGGCAACCCTATGTCATGGCGACGCAGTTCATCGGCGTTATCCCGGTCAGTGAGCTTGGGCAGCATGTGGCCGACGTCACCCGCCATGCGGACGTCATTACGGCGGCGACGGATTTCCTCTTTCAAGGGTTTTGAGAGGGGCCTGGCTACACGCGTATCAGTCCTGCGCCGCAAATGCCTTCAGCAGCCCCTCATAGGCCTCCATCGGTGGAAATGTCTCGTAGGAGTGCACGGCTGAAGTCGTTGCCCAGGGCAGTTTTTCGCGGGTGAACGTTTCGATGAAGGGCGAGTACCAGCTGGCGTCGTCCAGCATGGTCGGGCGCAGGTTGACGAACCAGTCCACGCCTTCGGGGCGGGTGAACATCCAGCTTTTGCAATGCGGGCAGAAATAGTGGCGCGAGGCGCCGTGCAGGCCGCCGATCACCGGTTCGCCGTCGATGACGGCAAATCCGTCGGCGGGGATGGCGGCGCTCAGCGAATAGGCGCTGGCGCTCATTTTCTGGCAGCCGGTGCAATGGCAGGCCATGGTCAGGAGCGGCGGTGCGCTGATCCTCAGCCGCACCTGCCCGCAACGGCAGCCGCCCTCCAGCGGTAGATTCGGTTTGCTCATGATCTGCTCCCTCCCGTCGTTCGGATCAAATCTAGCGGAGGAGCGGCCAATGTCCAATGTGGCGCATGACCGCAGACGGGAGCATCGATCCGCCGGAACGGATTTTCGTTAGCCGGCTCAATCCGATCCGCAGGGCCATCCGGCAGGCGCGGTCAGTCCTGCCGGTAGCTTCGTCTTGTCATCGCCGCAGGCAAGGTTGATCTGCGCCTGCTGAAGGCCCGTTGCCGCCGACAAGTCCAGCCCCTCGATATGGGTCAGGAACAGGAAGGCCTGGTCGAGATTGATCGGCCCTTCGAAGATGGCGCCGCTCAGATCGGCGCGCGAGAGATTGGCGAGCGAGAAGCGCGTGCCGGTCAGGATCGCGCCCTTGAACATGACGCGCCCCACCTCGGCCTTCTCGAAATCGGCACCCGTCAGGTCGGCGCCGCTGAAGTCGGCGCGCTGGAGTTCGGCGCCGGCAAAGGAGGCGCCGTTGGCGGCAATATTGGCAAAGCTCGACCGGTAGGCTTCGATGCGGGCGAAATTCGCCTTTTCAGCCTTGGCGCCGGCCAGCCAGGCGCGCACGAGGGTGGCCTTTTCCAGGTTCGCCGAAGCCAGGTTGGATCCACTGAGATCGGTCAGTGAAAAATCGGTGCCGGAGAGGTTCGCCCCTTCCAGCGAACTGGAAGGGAGCATCAGGTTTTTCTTGGTGCATTGGCTCCAGTCGAGCCCCGGCGCCGGGACGCTGCTGCAATAGGCGGCAGCGGCCGGCGAGGCGGCTGCGACAGACATCGCGAGAGCAACGGCCGACAGCAGGCCGAGGGCAGACGGCCGGGATGCCGCGCGCATCCCGTCTTCCGGTGCCGGATGGCCGGCTTGCTTGTCGAAATGGATTGTCATCCGATTGCTCCGCTTTTCCGCTCCAAGCTCGCCAAGACCGGGCAAGCTCCTGTTGCGCTCGTTATAGCCGCCGATGTTTTAATAGATAGGATCGCTGGCCGGGGCCGCAAATAGAAGGTGATATTTTCTCTGTCAGGCGGTGATATCCGCCATCTGCCGCATGCCGTTGCCGCCGGTTTCGTGGGGCCGGATCGTGCCGACCCAGGCGCGGGCGAGCGCCAGGCCGGCCGCATCCGCCGGTCCGGCATGGCATGCCGCATGCTGCGGATACTGCGCCAGCCAGTCCGGGTCGAGGCCCCTGATCTGGCCCTCGAAAATGCGGTTCCAGTCCTCGACGACGCGGGTGCCGGCCTCGAAGTGAAACTGCATGCCATAGGCGGCGCGGCCGATGCGAAAGGCCTGGTTGGTAACCGCCGGGTTGGTGGCGAGATGAACGGCGCCTTCGGGCAGGGTAAAACTGTCGGAATGCCATTCGAAGCTGGTAAAGGCCTTGCCGGCCGCGCTCAGTACCGGGTCGCGCTCGCCTTCGTCCGTCAGTTTAACGCCGTGCCAGCCGAATTCGCGGGTCTTGCCGAGCAGATTGTCGCCGCCATGGGCGCGGGCGAGAAGCTGGCTGCCAAGGCAGATGCCGAGCACGGCCTTGTCCGCGTTTGTGAATGCGCGCATCAGGCGGGCCAGTTCCGGCAGGTACGGGTGAAGCGCGTCGTCGATCGCGCTCTGCTCGCCGCCGAGCACCACCAGCGCATCATGCCCGTGAACGTCGCCGGGCAGCGCCTCGCCGGCAAATGGCCGGCGCCGGTCGATCTGCGCACCCGCTTCCTGTAGCGCCACACCCACCTGTCCAAGGTCGGATTGGGCCATGTTTTCCACCACCAGAACCCGCATCGTCTCTCCGCTCGCTCACCGTTTTGCCCAGATTGATCATGCCGTACGCATGCTTTCAAGTGGGTTTTGTGCCGATTCGGCCGCTTGCCCGGCGGGCCGAATGGCCGACAAGCCTTGACCTTTGGGCCTGAAAGTAGCATTGGACCGCCTTGGTCGCGTTCCTTGAAACGCCAGACAGCGGAAAAGCCATGAGTAAAGTGACATCCTCTGCCCCCTCGCAGCGCATGCTGAGGGTCGGCGAACAGGTTCGTGCAGGCCTGACACAGGTGCTGCAGCGCGGAGAAGTGCGCGATCCTCTGATCGAGACGACGGTGATCTCGATTTCCGAGGTTCGCATGTCGACGGACCTGCGCGTCGCCACGGCCTTCGTGACGCCGCTCGGCGTTGCCGATCACGCCAATATCATCGAGGCGCTGAACCGCCATGCCAAATATATTCGCGGCCGCTTGACGCCGCATCTGCGCCAGCTGAAATACATGCCGGAAGTCCGCTTCAAGGACGATACCAGCTTCGACAACTACAAGAAGATCGACCAGCTGCTGCGGTCGCCGGAAGTCCTGCGCGACCTGAAGGATGAAGACGGCCCGGAAGACAAAAACGGGGCGTGATGGCAAAGCATATCACTCTGGACGATCTCAACGCCTGGACCTTCGATCAGCGCCAGACATTCTACCGCAACGGTCTTGCCCGCTTCGACAATGCAGAGGCGGTGCGGCTTGTCGAAATGCTGGTCGCTTCCGGCCTGCCGTTTCGCCACGGCAAGGAAATCGCCCATGGCGACCGCGAGATGAAGGCGCTGGAAGCCATCGTCTCCTCGCCCTACAATGAAAAGCTGCTGCTGGAAGCCGCCGCATCCGGCAAACCGCCACTTGGCGCCATCGAGCCCCTGATGGTTGAAGGGCTTGGCGAGGATTACCGCGCCGACAATGGCGCGACCATCGCGGCCGGATATCTGATCGCCAGGCGTCTCTATGCCCTGGGATTCGAAAAAGGCAACGGCCAGAAAATGCCCGATGGCAGCGTTGCCAAAACCGCCGCGACGTTTCGCAAAAAAAGAGCCTGAAGCAAAAAGAGCCGAAGAATGTCAAAACCTCGCAAACCCAAGGGCCGTGCCGTTTCCGGCTGGCTGATTCTCGACAAGCCGCTGGATTTCGGCTCGACCGAAGCCGTGTCGAAGATCAAGTGGCTGTTCAAGGCCCAGAAGGCCGGACATGCCGGCACGCTCGATCCGCTGGCCTCCGGCATGCTGCCGATCGCGCTGGGCGATGCGACCAAGACCGTTCCCTATGTGATGGACGGCCGCAAGATTTATGAATTCGCTGTCGCCTGGGGTGAAGAACGCTCGACCGACGATCTCGAGGGCGAGGTGACGCAGTCGTCCGACAGCCGTCCGACGGAAGAAGACATCCGCGCCCTGCTGCCGAAATATACCGGCGTCATCAGCCAGGTGCCGCCGCAGTTCTCCGCCATCAAGATCGACGGCAACCGCGCCTACGATCTGGCCCGCGAAGGCGAAACCGTCGATATTCCGGCCCGCGAGGTGGAGGTGTTCCGCCTGTCGCTGCTCGGCTGCACGGAAAACCTCGCGCATTTCGAGATCGAATGCGGCAAGGGTACCTATGTGCGCTCGCTGGCCCGCGATTTCGGTCGCGACCTCGGCTGCTTCGGTCATATCGCTTCGCTGCGCCGCAGTTTCGTTGCGCCGTTCGCGGAGGAAACCATGGTGCCGCTGGCCGAGCTGGTGGCGCTGGAAAAGATCGAGAGCGACGACGAACGGCTGGAAGCGCTCGATGCCTTCCTGATCGATACCGGCGAAGCCCTGTCGAACCTGCCGCATATCGCCATCACCGAGGATCAGGCCCACCGCCTGAAAATGGGCAATCCGATCATCCTGCGCGGACGCGATGCGCCGATGGCGGAGCCGGAAGCCTATGCCACTTCGCGCGGCAAGCTGGTCGCCATCGGCGAGATCGGCGAGGGTGAATTCCGGCCGAAGCGTGTCTTCGTCACCAGCTGAAACCTGGCTGCCGTCCCGTCGATTTCGGTGCACGCATCGGTTGCTTTCGTAAAATCGCTGGCGCATGTTCCTGTCTGGGATCGGGATTCGCGGACGCTTGCGGGTGTGATACGTGGTGTGGCGTGACATAATGCCGACGTATTGCCCTGATTTGCGGACCGGGGATGGTGGATGAGGGACGCTTGATCGACGCACAGGACAAAAGGAGCGAGCAGCGTGCCGCATGGGCGATGCGCCTGCGTTCGCGGCTGAGGCGCCCACTGTCGTTCTATCTGACGGTCCTGCTGCTTGTCGCCATCATCCCGTCCTTCGTCTTTTCGATGATCATCCTCAAGCGCAGCACCGACGAGCAGGAGCGGGTCGTGACCGCGCTTCTCAAGGCGTCGACCGGATCGGTGACGCGCGTCGTCGAGCGCGAAATCGACGGCATGCTGACCACGCTCAAGGTGCTGTCCACGGCCGGCGGCATCGACAGCAACAATCTCGAGCAATTCTACGAGCGTGCCCGCTCTTCGCTGGTGGACACGGACACCAACCTTCTGGTGATCGATCGCGGCCACAATCAGCTTTTCAATACGCGGGTACCGTTCGGAGCCCAGTTGGCGAAGGCATCCGATCCGACCTCCATCGATCAGGCATTCCGAAACGGCGGGCCGCTGGTTTCGAACGTCTTCTTCGGCCAGACGGCCAAAAGGTGGGTGTTCAACGTCTATCTTCCGATCACCACGCCGCTCGGCAACGGCGATTATCTGCTCACCCTGACCCAGAACGCCGAGAATATGCTGAAGGCGGTCAATCGTGATGTCCTGTCACCCGGCTGGAACGCGGCCCTGCTCGATGGGGCCGGCAATGTGATCGCTTCGTCCGACAAGGCACTGGAGGTTGGACAGCCGTTCTTCATGGCGATCGTGCCGGCCTTGCGCGTCGGTGTCGGCGAGGCGGTCAATGACGGCGTGGAATACCGCACGGTCACGGAGTTTTCCGTGCTCACCGGCTGGAAAATCGTCGCCTGGGCCAAAAGCTCCGATGTCGATGCACCGGCGCTCTGGTCCTATCTCTGGCTTTCGCTGGGCGGGCTTCTCTTTGCCGGTATCGCCATCGCCGGGTCTGCCACCATTGCGCGGCTTCTGGCGCAGGGTGTCAAATTGCTGGCGCGGGATGCGCATCTTCTGGGCGCAGGACGGCCGATCGCGCCGCGCAAGCATATGATCGCCGAGATCGAAACCGTATCGGCAGCACTGGCCGAAGCGGCGCAGGCGCGCAGAAAGGCGGAAAACGAAATCCGTTTCCTGATGCGCGAGGTGGCGCATCGCTCCAAGAACCAGCTCACCGTCATCCAGTCGATGCTCAACCAGTCGCTCAATGCGGCGGAAAACCGGGTGGATTTCGCCGAAGCCTTCCGCAAGCGCATCACCGGCCTTGCCCGCTCGACGGACCTGATGATTGCCAATGCCGCGCAGGGCGTCGATTTCCGCGAGCTGGCGCAGAACCAGCTGCAGCCGTTCATTCCCGACGATCCGCGCCGGGTCCGCCTCTTTGGCCCGCCGGTGCGGCTCGATGCGCAGGTGTCGCAGACGCTGGGCATGGCGCTGCACGAGCTTGCCACCAATGCCACCAAATATGGCGCGCTTGCCAATGGCGGCGGTATCGTCGACCTGCAATGGTCGGTCGCCGACGGCACATTTCTGGTCGTCTGGAGAGAAAAGGGCGCCGATATCGAACCCGCCGCGGCCGGAAGCGTCCGCAAGGGTTTCGGTACCATGGTGCTGGAGCGTATGCTCGGCATGGCGCTGGACGCGAAGCTGGAGCGGATCATGCACGAAGACGGCATCGAATGGCGGGTGAAAATCCCGAGTGAAAAGCTGAGTGCCAATCTGTCGGTGTGACCGCAGGCGCGGTCTATCGCGCTGTCATGGTGTGTTGCAGAGTGGGTTTGCCGCGTCGTGGAGGAGGGCAGATGTCTCGAATGAAGAGTATCGTAACCGTGGGCATCGCGGCTGTTACGCTTTTCGCCGCTGCCGCGCAGTCCGCGTCCGGTGCCGATTGTATCGTCGCCGATCCGACTGCGACGCCGCTCAATGTGCGCGCCGAGCCACAGGGCAGGGTCCTGTCCGTTCTCGGCAACGGCACGGCTGTGCAAGTGGTCGAAGAGCGCGCGCATGGCGGCAAGCGGTGGGCAAAGGTGGCCAGGAATGGCAAGGCGCTCGGCTGGGTGTTTGCCGCCTATCTCGATTGTGCCGCGGCTGACGGCAAGAGCAAGTCCGCCCCGATGCACCCGCGCACGCCGCCGCCGTAACGGCAAATGGAGGCGTCATGGCGCCCTTTATCCGCCCTCTTTCTTTTTGATGCCGGATGGTTTATAGGCAGCGCCAGCATCAGACCCCGCTCACTGCGGACTTGTGCCTTCATGGCCGCAGCTAGACGACATCCCGGCTGCTGGCGACCCGAAATCCTAAACATTGAAAGGATGACACGATGTCGATCACTGCAGAGCGCAAGGCTGCGCTTATCAAGGAATACGCAATCGTCGAAGGCGACACCGGTTCTCCGGAAGTCCAGATTGCGATCCTGACTGAGCGGATCAACAACCTGACCGATCACTTCAAGGGCCACAAGAAGGACAACCACTCGCGTCGTGGCCTTCTGGCAATGGTTTCCACCCGCCGTTCGCTTCTTGACTATGTCAAGGGCAAGGAAGAGGCGCGGTACACCAAGCTGATTACTGCTCTCGGCATTCGCCGCTAAGCCTTACACCGGCGGGACCCTTCGACAAGGGGCCCGCCGGTTCGTTTTTTGCGGGATCGTCCCGCGTTTGCGCTTTCAAGAAAGCCAATTCGGCTTCCATTGAAGCGGACACCCCAGCAGACCGGATGGGCCGGCTCTGCGGAACCAACCGATGACCTGTCATGGGGCAGGATTGCAGGATGCTTCGGCGCTTGCGCATTTTCCACGCAACCGGAGCATCAGGCTTTCAGGGAGCGGAACGAGCGCCAGCCATTTGGAAGCCTCCCGCTGTCTTGCCCGTGATGTGTCATATCAGCGGAACCATTGCCGCCCGCGCCACACTGGCTGCGGCGCGGCCTTGCCGCACACGAAGGACAAAAAATGTTCGATACCCACACAGTCGAAATTGAATGGGCAGGCCGCCCGCTCAAGCTCGAAACCGGCAAGATCGCCCGTCAGGCAGACGGCGCCGTTCTCGCCACCTACGGCGAGACCATCGTTCTCGCCACCGTCGTTTCGGCCAAGTCGCCGAAGCCGGGCCAGGATTTCTTCCCGCTGACCGTCAACTACCAGGAAAAGACCTACGCCGCCGGCAAGATCCCGGGTGGCTACTTCAAGCGCGAAGGCCGCCCGTCGGAAAAGGAAACGCTGGTTTCCCGCCTGATCGACCGTCCGATCCGCCCGCTGTTCCCGGAAGGCTACAAGAACGACACCCAGGTTGTCGTCACCGTCGTCCAGCATGACCTCGAAAACGATCCGGACATCCTGTCGATGGTTGCAGCATCGGCTGCCCTGACGATCTCCGGCGTTCCCTTCATGGGCCCGGTCGGCGGCGCTCGCGTCGGCTATATCAACGGCCAGTACGTCCTCAACCCGCATCTCGACGAAATGCCGGAATCGATCCTCGACCTCGTCGTGGCCGGTACGCAGGACGCCGTCCTGATGGTTGAATCGGAAGCCAAGGAACTGAACGAAGACGTCATGCTCGGCGCCGTCATGTTCGGTCACAAGGGTTTCCAGCCGGTCATCGACGCGATCATCAAGCTTGCCGAAGTGGCTGCCAAGGAACCGCGCGACTTCACCCCGGAAGATCATTCGGAACTCGAAGCCGAAATGCTTTCGATCGCCGAAACCGAGCTGCGCGCCGCCTACAAGAACACCCAGAAGGCCGAGCGCTACGCTGCTGTCGACGCCGTCAAGGCAAAGGTGAAGGCACACTTCCTGCCCGAGGGCGTTGAGCCGAAGTACACTGCCGAAGTCATCGGTGCCGTCTTCAAGCACCTGCAGGCCAAGATCGTTCGCTGGAACATCCTCGACACCAAGAGCCGCATCGACGGCCGCGATCTCGACACCGTTCGCAAGATCGTCTCGGAAGTCGGCATCCTGCCGCGCACCCATGGTTCGGCCCTGTTCACCCGCGGTGAAACGCAGGCAATCGTCGTTGCCACGCTCGGCACCGGCGAAGACGAACAGTACGTTGACTCGCTGACGGGCATGTACAAGGAAAAGTTCCTGCTGCACTACAACTTCCCGCCCTACTCGGTCGGTGAAACCGGTCGCATGGGCTCCCCGGGCCGCCGCGAAATCGGCCACGGCAAGCTCGCATGGCGCGCCATCCGTCCGATGCTGCCGTCTGCGGACCAGTTCCCCTACACGCTGCGCGTCGTATCGGAAATCACCGAGTCGAACGGCTCGTCCTCGATGGCAACCGTCTGCGGCACCTCGCTCGCTCTGATGGATGCCGGCGTTCCGCTCGCTAAGCCGGTTGCCGGTATCGCCATGGGCCTGATCCTCGAAGGTGAGCGCTTTGCCGTTCTCTCCGACATCCTCGGCGACGAAGATCATCTCGGCGACATGGACTTCAAGGTCGCCGGTACTGCCGACGGCATCACCTCGCTGCAGATGGACATCAAGATCGCCGGTATCACCGAAGAGATCATGAAGGTCGCGCTCAGCCAGGCACAGGGTGGCCGCAAGCACATCCTCGGCGAGATGGCCAATGCCATCACCGAAGGCCGCTCGCAGCTCGGCGAATTCGCACCGCGCATCGAAGTCATGAACATCCCGGTCGACAAGATCCGTGAAGTCATCGGTTCGGGCGGCAAGGTCATCCGCGAAATCGTCGAAAAGACCGGTGCCAAGGTCAACATCGAAGACGACGGCACGATCAAGATCGCTTCGTCCTCCGCCAAGGAAATCGAAGCGGCCCGCAAGTGGATCCACTCGATCGTTGCGGAACCGGAAGTCGGCCAGATCTACGAAGGCACGGTTGTCAAGACCGCCGACTTCGGCGCTTTCGTCAACTTCTTCGGCCCGCGCGACGGCCTCGTGCACATCTCGCAGCTCGCGTCCGAGCGCGTTGCCAAGACCTCCGACGTCGTCAAGGAAGGCGACAAGGTCTGGGTCAAGCTGATGGGCTTCGACGAGCGCGGCAAGGTTCGCCTCTCCATGAAGGTTGTCGATCAGGCAACCGGCAAGGAAGTCGCCAAGGCTGACGGCGAAGCTGCTGAATAAGCGCTCGGCCGTTTGAGAGACTACGGGCGCGGAGCGGATCGTTCCGCGCCCTTTGTTATTTTATCCCGCTAGGACACGACCATGAGCCGCGACACGCTGAAGACCCTTTTCCATCCTTTTGATACCGGCGTGGTTCCGGCACCCGGCGAAGGCGAACGCGTACTGTTTCTCGGCGCGGAAGCCGGTTACCGGCTGCCGGCGGAATTTACAGGCTCCATCGCCGCCGTGCAGGCATCAAAGCCGCTCTACAGGGCTCTGGAAGCCGCCAGGGCGCCGGTGACGCCGTTTGTCGAGGGTGAGGATTACGATGCCGCGCTGATCCTCTGCGGCAAGCACAAGGGCGAGAACGAGGACCGGATCGCCGAAGCGCTGAAGCGCGTCAAGGTCGGCGGCCTGATCGTTGTCGCCGGCGGCAAGGATGACGGCATCCAGTCGCTGCGCAAGCGCGTCAACCAGCTCGGCTGGGGTGGCGACAGCCTGCCGAAATATCATGGCATCGCCTTCTGGTTCGGCCGTCCGGAAGACGCCAGCGACGTCATCGCCAAATTTTCCAAGAAGCCGGTTCGCGTCGAGGGCCGTTTCGATGCGGCACCCGGCATGTTCTCGCACGAGCGCATCGATGCCGGCTCCGAACTGCTCGCCTCGCGCCTGCCCGACGATTTCAAGGGCCATGCCGCTGATTTCGGCGCCGGCTGGGGCTATCTGTCGGTGATGCTGGCCGAGAAGGCACCGAACCTGAAGGGAATCGACCTGTTCGAGGCCGATTATCATTCCTTGGAAGCCGCGCGGGCCAACCTGAAGGCCAATTGCCCGAATGTACCGACCCGCTTCTTCTGGCAGGACCTGACCTCGGAAGAAACCCGCGACAAATACGACCTGATCGTCATGAACCCGCCGTTCCACGAAACGCAGGCTGCCGATCCGGCACTGGGCGCTGCGATGATCAAGGCGGCCGCCAAGGCGCTGAAGATCGGCGGACGGCTGATGCTGGTTGCCAATCGCGGCCTGCCCTATGAGACGGTGATGCCCGAGACCTTCAAGGAATGGGGCGAGACCTGCCGCAATGCGCGCTTCAAGGTGCTCTGGGGCAAGCGCTGAGGCGCTTGCTTTTATAATTGCATTCTCGGTGAAACGGGTACAGGCTGAGGTCCTCGCGGTCGCGTGAGATCATGCGAAGCGCCGATGGAGTGTGCCGATGGTTTCGAGCTCTGGACACCGCCCGCCCGTCACCGAGGGCGTCGCCGAGGTGATGATCAAAGATATCAAGAGCGGCGAAGGCCGGGGAGCGACCTCGGAAGTGCCTCTGGCCTTCCAGACCGGCCGTGTGCCCGTCGATCCGGCCGTTCTCGGGCAAACCCGCAAGCAGATGACGATGTTCGGCGCGTTCGCTCTGGGGGTGCTGGCCTTGCTGCTGGTGATCTGGTGGGCCGCCTGAGCCTTCAGGCGGCTTCGATTTCCTTACGGGCGCAACTGGCGAGAAAAGCCGAACGCGTCAGGCCCCGTTCGCGGGCTGTCATGTCGATAGCGTCCAGCATACCTTTTTCGAAGGTGACATTGGCGCGCACGGTCCGGGTGCTATCCTCGATGAAGGGAACGCGCATCAGGAAGGCGCCCGCTGCCAGTTCACTGAGAATATCCTCCCGGTGCATAATCTCGTCATGGGAGGAGGGGGCCGGTACCGGTTGATCCTCAGCCCATAGCCGGATTGCTTCCACTGCATTTGCGGTCAAATCGTCTTCATCATCCGCAGCGGAGAAAACGTCCGGTAGGTCCGGAAATGTTACGCCATAGGCGCTGTCTTTTTCTTTATGAACGAGAGCGATGAAGTGCTTCATAATCAAATCCATCCGGCCTGTTTCGCGATGGCATGCGCGGTTCCTGTCGGCAGGTCCTTTTCGGATGCGGCACGATGATTGTCTTTGCACCCTTGCGAAGCTTGTGATGTGAGCCGCTGACAGACACAATCTCAAATCCCTCGGCCTTGAGGCGCTTGATAATCGCTTTACTGTCCCGCTCCATTCGCGCGCAATCCATCAAGGCTCAATGCGCAATATAATGCGTATCGAGCCTTGATGCAATATTGGCGTGATCGCGCCGGAGCGCAAATGAACTCAGCCCTTCAGAGCCCGCTCAAACAGCCGTGACAGCCGTTCGGCGAAAGCGCGCGGGTCCTGTGGCTTGTCGCCGTCGAGAACGCGGGCCTGATCCAGCAGCAGCTGGACGGCATCCGTGCGGAATTCCGTATTGCCGCCCGATGCAAGAGCGGAGATCAGCCCGTGGCCGGGATTGATCTCGAGGATCGGCTTGGCAATCATGTCCAGCCTGCCCGAACCCTGCAGCAACTTTTCCAGCTGGCGGTCATAGCCCTGCTCGGGTGCCACCAGGCAGACGGCGCTTTCGGTCAGGCGGTCGGAGGCGCGCACGTCGGAAACGGCATCGCCGAGCGTCGTTTTGGCAAAGGCGATGAAGTCCGTGACGGCCTCGGTGGTCTCCGGCGCGGCCGGCGCTTCACCGTCCGCCTTCGGCACCTGGGTGAGGTCGGCTGCCCCTTGCGTGATCGACTTGAACGGCTTGCCCTCGAAATCTGGCGCAGCCGTGACCCAGAAGCTGTCGACCGAATCGGTCAACAGCAGGACCTCGATCCCGCGGGCGCGGAACCCTTCGAGCTGCGGCGAGGCCTTCAGCCGGTCGAGATTGTCGCCGGTCAGATAGTAGATCGCCGCCTGCGCGTCCTTCATGTCCTTGACGTAGTCGGCCAGCGACCGGGTCGCCTCGTCCGACGTCGTGGTGCGGAAGCGCGACAGCGCGATCAGCTGCGACCGGCGCTCGAAATCGTCGTAGATGCCTTCCTTGAGCACGGCACCAAAAGCCTCCCAAAGCTTGGCAAAGGCGTCTTTGTCGCTGTCGGCCAGC
The DNA here is from genome assembly GCF_001687365.1 of Pararhizobium polonicum. Classification (GTDB taxonomy): domain Bacteria; phylum Pseudomonadota; class Alphaproteobacteria; order Rhizobiales; family Rhizobiaceae; genus Pararhizobium; species Pararhizobium polonicum. Next base: position 648,064 of record NZ_LGLV01000004.1, on the reverse strand, counting down.
TTCTCGATGGCGGTCAAAACGCGGTTGGTCAGGCCCTTGCGGATGGCGGCAAGGATCGGGCTTTCCTGGATCATCTCGCGCGAGACGTTGAGCGGTAGGTCGGATGTATCGACAAGGCCGCGCACGAAACGCAGGTAGCGCGGCAGAAGCTCGGCGTCATCGGTGATGAAGACGCGCTTGACGTAGAGCTTCATCCGGCCCTTGGCCGAAGGGTCGAACATGTCGAGCGGCTTGGATTCCGGCACGAAGGCAAGGCCGGTATATTCATGCCGCCCCTCGGCGCGGAAATGCACGGTCAGTGCCGGTTCGTCATACTGGCCGGACACGCCACGGTAAAAGTCGGCGTATTCTTCCTTGGTGATGTCGCTGCGGGATTTCGTCCACAGCGCCGTGCCGTCGCCGATCCGCTCCGCCTCGGCGCCGGGCTTCTCGATCAGGTCGATCGGAACCGGAACGTGACCGGACTGGTCCTTGACGATCTTCTGGACGCTCCATTTCGACGTATAGCTTTTGGCATCGTCCATCAGGTGCAGGGTGATGCGGGTGCCGCGGGCTGGGGCCTGCGCCAGATCGGCTTCGGACACCGTGTAGCTGCCCTTGCCGTCGGACGACCAGAGCCAGGCGTGGCCGCTGCCGGCGCGGCGCGAGATGACATCGACCTTGTCGGCGACCATGAAGGCGGAATAGAAGCCGACGCCGAACTGGCCGATCAGCTGGGTGCCGTCCCCGGCCTTGGCCGCTTCGACGCGCTCCATGAAGGCGCGGGTGCCGGAGCGCGCGATGGTGCCCAGCGCCTCGACCATATCGTCGCGGCTCATGCCGATACCGTTGTCTTCCAGAACCAGCGTGTTGCTGTCGGCGTCGACTGTCAGGGTGATGCGCGGTGCCGGATCGTCCGAAAGCAGTTCCGGCGCGCTGATGGCCTCGTAGCGCAGCTTTTCGCAGGCATCGGCGGCGTTGGAGATCAGTTCCCGCAGGAACACGTCCTTGTCGGAATAGACGGAGTGCACCATGAGATGCAGCAGGCGTGCGACATCGGCCTCGAAGACGTGATTTTCGACGGGTTTTTCAGCGGCATTGCTCATGCGTGTCTGTCCTCAGCGTGATTCTGGATGGTTTGCGCGCTCTGAACTGGCAAGTGCAGATGCAAAATTCAAGAGGCACGGAAAGGGCAGGCGGGCCGGATGTTACTCCGCGTCCGCCGTGCGCAGGGTGTCGAGCGCCGGCATCGAGGTGATGTTGTAGCCGGAATCGACGTAATGGATTTCGCCGGTGACGCCGCGCGACAGGCCGGAGAGCAGATAGAGCGCCGAGTTGCCGACATCCTCGATCGTCACGGTGCGGCGCATCGGCGAGTTCTTCTGCTGCCAGGAGAGCATGGCGCGCGCGTCGGAAATGCCGGCACCGGCCAGCGTGCGGATCGGACCGGCCGAGATCGCGTTGACGCGGATGCCGCGCGCACCGTAATCGGCCGCCAGATAGCGCACCGAGGCCTCAAGCGCCGCCTTGGCGACGCCCATGACGTTGTAGTTCGGCATGACGCGCACGGAGCCGCCATAGGTCAGCGTCAGCATCGTGCCGCCATCGGTCATCAGTTCGGCGGCGCGCTTGGCGATCTCGGTAAACGAGAAGCAGGAGATGACCATGGTGCGGCTGAAATTGTCGCGCGACGTGTCGGCGTACAGGCCCTTCAGCTCGTTCTTGTCGGAAAAGCCGATGGCGTGCACGATGAAGTCGAGCTTGCCCCATTTTTCCTTGATCACTGCAATGGCGCTATCCACCGAGGCGATATCCTCGACGTCGCACGGCACGACCAGATCGGACTTGAGCTCGGCGGCCAGCGGCTTGACGCGCTTGCCGAGCGCCTCGCCCTGATAGGTGAACGCAAGCTCCGCGCCCTGCGCCGCAAGCGCCTGCGCAATGCCCCAGGCGATGGAATGGTTGTTGGCAACCCCCATGATGAGGCCGCGTTTTCCGTTCATCAGACCATTCATGGGTTTATCCGTTGTAGCGCTGGAAAACGAGCGTCGCATTGGTGCCGCCAAAGCCGAAGGAATTGGACAGCGCGGTATTGATCGTCGCATTGTCGATGCGCTTGCTCACGATCGGCACGCCGTCGAATTCGGGGTCGAGCTCGGTGATGTGAGCGCTTTCGCCGATGAAGCCGGCCTGCATCATCAACAGCGAATAGATCGATTCCTGCACGCCGGCAGCGCCCAGCGAATGGCCGGTCAGCGACTTGGTCGACTGGATGTGCGGGATCTTGTCGCCGAACACTTCGCGGATGGCGCCGATTTCCTTCGAGTCGCCAACCGGCGTCGAGGTGCCGTGCGTGTTGACGTAGTCGACCTCGCCCTTCACCGTCGCCAGTGCCTGGCGCATGCAGCGGACGGCGCCTTCGCCCGACGGAGCGACCATGTCGTAGCCGTCGGAGGTGGCGCCATAGCCGGTGATTTCGGCGTAGATCTTGGCGCCGCGGGCCTTGGCATGCTCCAGCTCTTCCAGAACCAGTACACCGGCACCGCCGGCGATGACGAAGCCGTCGCGGGAAACGTCATAGGCGCGCGAAGCGGACGAGGGCGTGTCGTTGTACTTGGACGACATGGCGCCCATGGCATCGAACAGGTTCGACATGGTCCAGTCGAGGTCTTCGTGGCCGCCGGCGAACATCACGTCCTGCTTGCCCCACTGGATCATCTCCATCGCGTTGCCGATGCAGTGCGCCGAGGTCGAGCAGGCCGAGGAAATCGAGTAGTTGACGCCGTGGATCTTGAACCAGGTGGCAAGCGTTGCCGACGCCGTCGAGGACATCGCCTTCGGTACGGCAAACGGGCCGATCCGCTTGGGGGAATTGTTCTTGATGGTGATCTCGGCCGCGTCGATCAGCGTGCGCGTCGAGGGACCGCCGGAACCCATGATGATGCCGGTGCGCTCGTTGCCGCCGACATCGCTGTCTTCAAGACCCGAGTCGGCGATCGCCTGCTTCATGGCGACATGGTTCCACATGCCGCCCTGCGACAGGAAGCGCGCGGCACGGCGGTCGACCAGCTCGGTCGTGTCGAGATTGGGCGCGCCCCAGACCTGGCACCTGAAGCCGTGTTCGGCAAAATCGTTGGAAAACGAAATGCCGGACTTTGCCTCGCGCAGCGACGCGGTGACTTCCTGTGCATCGTTCCCGATCGAGGAAACAATACCCAGACCCGTGACAACAACCCGTCTCATGTCGATGACCTCTTCTTATTGTATCTCTGAGTGCGGCCTGGACCGCGGTTCAGGCAGCCTTTTCCTTCGACAGGCCGACGCGCAGGTCTGTCGCCTGGTAGATGGTCTCGCCGTCGGCCTTGAGCCAGCCATCGGCGGTCCCCAGCACAAGGCGGCCACGCATGACGCGCTTGAAGTCGATGCCGTATTCGAGAAGCTTGGTCTCGGGGCGGATCATGCCCTTGAACTTCACTTCACCGGTGGAAAGCGCCATGCCGCGGCCCGGTTCGCCAAGCCACCCGAGGAAGAACCCGGTCAGCTGCCACATGCCGTCAAGGCCAAGGCAGCCCGGCATGATCGGATTGCCCTGGAAATGGCAGGGGAAATACCAGTCATCGGGACGCACGTCATATTCGGCGCGGATATAACCCTTGTCGAATGCGCCTCCGGTTTCGGAGATGTCGGTGATGCGATGAACCATCAGCATCGGTGGCAGGGGAAGCTGGGCATTGCCCGGGCCAAACAGTTCGCCACGACCGCAGGTCAGTATCTCTTCATAGTTGAAGCTGGATTGTCTGGTCGTCATGAACTGTGGTTTCCCCGCTACATCCGTTTTTCGTTGACTTGGTTTAGAGCAAGATAGGCGCGATTTGAAGCGTCGGCATGACGGATTCAAGTCTGTTCGCGCGCTCATGTCCGGCCAAGCACAAGGTCTATTTCCGCCGTCGCATACATGATGGGCGCTGCAACAGCCAGTGATAATTGGCTTTTGCCCCAAGAATCAGGCGGTTTTTAACGTCCTGGTGCCTTGAGGCGCGCTGCGCACTATTGAAAGCAATCACAGCAAAAGTTATATCGGCTCTGGAAGTGTATTCTGCAATAGCCTGAAAGTCTGGACCCGTCCGTATGACGACTGCCATCGAGATCTGTTCGGAAGAACGCCTGCGCCGCTCCGGCCTCAGGCCGACGCGTCAGCGCATGGCGCTTGCCGACCTGATCTTCGCCAAGGGCGATCGCCACCTGACGGTGGAAGAGCTGCACGAGGAGGCTGTCACCGCTGGCGTTCCTGTGTCGCTGGCAACGGTCTACAACACGCTGCACCAGTTCACCGAAGCCGGCATGATCCGCGTTCTCGCTGTCGAAAGCGCCAAGACCTATTTCGACACCAACGTCTCCGATCATCACCATTTCTTCGTCGAGGGCCATAATGAGGTGCTCGATATTCCGATCAGCAGCATCACCATCGGCAATCTGCCCGAGCCGCCGGAAGGCATGGAAATCGCCCATGTCGACGTGGTGATCCGCCTGCGCCGCAAGCGCGGCTGATCTTTTCTCTACATCACATCACGTCGTCGGGATGACGACCCGGCCGGGGGTCGCCGGTCGGCAGCGTCCAGCCGTATTTCAGCGCCCCGCCGCGCACCGCAAAGGCGGTGGCGACGCCCAGGCTTGAGGCAATGAGCAGCGGTGCACCGAAAAAGCTGGCTGCGGTGAAGACGCCTGAGCCGGCAAGAGCCGCCGTCACGTAAATCTCGGGCCGCAGCAGCACCGAGGGTTCGCCGGCAAGCAGGTCGCGCAGGATGCCGCCGAACGTCGCCGTCAGCATGCCGGTGACAATGGCCACGATCGGCGATCCGGTGGCGGCCAGCCCCTTGGCGGCACCCATGACGCTATAGGCCGAAAGCCCGATGGCATCGAGCCAGACCAGGAATTTGTAGCGCGATTCCATCTTATGCGCCGAAAAGAAGACGAGAAGACCGGCGGCGGCGCAGACGATCAGATAGATCGGGTTTTGAACCCAGAAGACCGGCGTTGCACCGAGAATGACGTCGCGCAAGGTGCCGCCGCCGATGCCGGTGACGGCGGCGAGGAAGACGTAGCCGATGATGTCGAGCTGCTTGCGCGAGGCCGCCAGCGCGCCGGTCGCGGCGAAAACCGCCACCCCGGCATAATCGAGAATTTCCAGGATCGGCATTGGTCTCCCCGTCAGACACCCCATCGGACCATCGAGAAGGACCACAACAGCGCGGTCGCGTCAACGGACTGCGCTATTGCGGGAAAAGCACGTGGGTCCTGCCGCTGAGATAATAGGCGATCAGCCCTGTCCACTCGCGCATCGCCGTTGTCGTCAGTTGGGCATTCAGCGACGGCTGGCTGAAATCGGGGCTGAGGCTGAGCCGTCCGCTGGTACGATAGTCCACCGGCCAGGGCGTCACGGCGATGCCGAGCTTGCGGAACAGCCCGACCGAGCGCGGCATGTGGAAGGCCGAGGTGATGAGGGCGCAGTCCGAAAGCCCGTTAGCCTCGAGCAGCTCCTTGGTATTGGTGGCGTTCTCGAATGTGGTGCGGGATCGGTCCTCGCGGATCAGGCGCTCGGGTGCGATGCCGAAGGTCGAAAAAAAGGTTTCGGCCGCGTGCGCGTCGCCCTCGTACCGGCCACTGAACGAGCCGTCGCCACCGGACACCAGAATGCGCGCCGCCGGGTGGGACTGCGCCAATCTCAGTCCCTCGACGAACCTGTCCGCTGCCTGGTTGAATTCGATACCGCCCCGTGCGGCGATCACCTCGTTCTCGAAGGCGCCGCCGAGGATGATGATGCAGGAAAGATCGGCGGGCAGGCTTGCGGGCCGCGCAATCCGGTTTTCCAGCCCCTGAAGCAGGACGCCGCCGGTGCTGGTAAACAGGGTGAAGAAGAATAAGGTTGCCGCCAGCCCGGACAGAAAACCGAACAGCCGCTTGAAGCCGGCGCCACCGGCAATGTAGCTCGCGATCAGCAGAATGAAGATCAGCGACAGTGGCTGGGCAAGCAGCCAGAGCAGTTTGGATGCGAGAAACATGAGGGGCTGCGATCATATCGTCCGGTGTTGAAGGGGCATGACTGAACGGTAGCAGTCAAAGGCGGGGGAAGCCACCGGCGGGATCGGATAGGGCAAATCCGCTGCGGCGTCCATGACGAGGCAGCTTTTCTGGACAGGAGGCGCGTAGCGCCGATCCATGCGCCGCTTTTGTATCAGGCCCGGCCGAGGGTCGGGGGTGCCTGGACCGGTTGCGCCCTGTTGCGCCTCAGATAGATCAGCCCGGCGGCGAGCAGGATGCCGATGGCGGCGATCGCGATTGCCAGCACCGGGCGGTAGGCGATCCAGGCGATGGCAATGACCAGCGGCCCGAGGATCAGCGTCAGGATGGCGGCGATCACCGAGGTGCCGAAGCCGACGATCGAGCCGATGAAGGGGATGACGTCGGCGATGATGCTGAGGATCGACAGCATCATGACGAAGCCGATGAACATGCCGAGCAGGCCGCCGCCGCGAATGAGCCAGGTGATCAGCGCATTTTCGCTCTGGGCCGCCTCGAACATCTGCGGTGCATCGACATTGCCGGCAGCACTCAGGAACAGTTCGCGCCCGTTGGACGCCTTGTAGCCGGCGATATCGGTGCCCTTCTGCGCGCCGACAAAGCTGGCCTCGGAAATATCTTCGCGGCTGAAGCTGATGCGCAGGTCACCGATGGCCGGGTTCTGCCGGTTCTGCGAGACGTAGATCGTCGTGCCATCGGCCTTGACCGGCTTGTCGGAGCCGATCGCCGATGTCACCTGGCCGATGACATCGGCAGAGAGCTTGACCGGGCTGTCCGTGCCGAGATCCGCAACAGCCTTGCCATCGACTGTGAACGCCCCAAGCGTTGCGGTTTCCACCGTAAAGCGGTCGCTCTCGATCGGCATGTCGGGGTTCTGGTGCTGGTCGCCCTGCTTGAAATCGGAGGAATCGACCCGGCGCGGGCGCCATTCCTTCTTGTAGGAATAGGTGGTGACGGTTTCCTCGCCGCCGCCGAGCGTCTTCTTTGTCTCGCTGCTGCTGTCTTCCACCCACTGGTACATCTCGACCTTGCGATCGATACCGGCGGCCCCTTGCGCCGAAACGCCGAGCGTCGGGTCCTCGGGCGTGCCGTCCGGCTTGACCGGGCCGGAGATATGGACGAGCTTGCCCTCATTGGCCGGATCGACGGTGCCGTTATCGACCGAAACGACGATGCCGGCGCCTTCGGCCAGCGCCCGATAGGTCTGCACGGAGCGGCCTTCGTTCCAGGACAAGAGCCAGATCATCCCGATGATGAGAAGCGGGCCGATGAGGAGGCCGGCAAGGCCGCTTTTCAGCCGCGAAAACCACGATGTCGCTGTTGTTTCGGTAAAGCTCATGTCCCTCAATCCCCATCTGATGCCAGCCGGTTAACGGCCGGGCCGGCACGCTTATTCGCGTTCACCCGTGCTACCAGAAAATCAGTCAAATGAAATATACCCGCCGTCGCCGCGGTGAACCCTCTTTGGGGCATTTCGTGCGATTTCGCGGCATTCGCTTCCGGCAAGCAGCATAGTTCTTACATTTCGCACCTTGCCCGCAAGCCTGCGGCGGCTATCTTGCGGCGGCAGCATAGGGTTGGGAGGGGCGGCATGGCGATCACTGAGGCTTTTGAGACGGGAACGTTCGTGGGGCGCGTCTGGCGGCCCGATGCCGCAGGTCCGGCGCTGGTGGTGCTGCGCGGCGGCGCGCTGTTCGACATCACCTCGAGAGAGGTGCCGACGATGCGCGACCTGCTGGAGCTCGACGATCCGGCCGGGTTTCTGTCGGGCCGGGAAGGCGAGCGCCTCGCCCCGCTGGAAACCGTCATGGCCGGCTCGGTGGAAGCCGCCGGTCACCTTTCGATCCTCCATCTGCTCGCGCCATGCGACCTGCAGGCGGTCAAGGCCTGCGGCGTCACCTTCGCCCGCTCGATGATCGAGCGGGTTATCGAGGAAAAGGCGGCCGGCAATCCGGCGCTGGCCGAAAAGATGCGCGAGCGGGTCACCGCCATTATCGGCGACAGCCTGCGCGACCTGAAGGCGGGATCGCCGGAGGCAGCCAGGGTGAAGGCGGCGCTGATCGAGGAGGGCGTCTGGTCGCAATATCTCGAAGTCGGTATCGGTCCGGATGCGGAGGTGTTTTCCAAGGCGCAGGTTCTGGCTTCCGTCGGCTGGGGTGCCTCGGTTGGCCTGCATCCGATATCCAGATGGAACAATCCGGAGCCGGAGATCGTGCTGGCCGTCGATAGCCGGGGCCGCGTCAAGGGTGCGACGCTCGGCAACGACGTCAACCTGCGCGATGTCGAGGGCCGCTCGGCGCTGCTGCTCGGCAAGGCCAAGGACAACAACGCTTCCTCGTCCATCGGCCCGTTCATCCGGCTGTTCGACGACAGCTATTCGATCGATGACGTGCGCAATGCCGACCTGTCGCTGACCATCAGCGGCCCGGAGGGGTTCGTGCTGAAAGGCGCCAGCACGATGCGGGAAATCAGCCGCGATCCGCTCGATCTGGTGTCCCAGACGATCGGCCGCCATCATCAGTATCCCGATGGCTTCATGTTGTTCATGGGCACATTGTTTGCCCCCGTCGAGGACCGCGATGCGCCGGGGCAGGGGTTCACCCACAAGATCGGCGATGTCGTGACCATCTCGAATGCCGAGCTGGGATCGCTCACCAACACCGTGCGCCTGTCGACGGAATGCCCGCCCTGGACATTCGGTCCTTCGGCGCTGATGCGCAATCTTGCCGCGCGCGGATTGATCTGACGGATACGATCGTATGAAAATGCCGGCAGGGAGAGCCCGGGCTTTCCCTGCCGGCATGTTTTTCTCATCGAAAGAGCGGTGGTTTACCGCTCTATTGCCGTCAGTGCGCCGTCCAGCGGGTCGGATCGGCTGACGCGACATTGAGGAAGCGGTAGCCGGTCTGGTTGCGCTTGACGATCGTCTTGCGCAGGTTGTCGAGGGCAAATTCGCCGGCCGATGTCTTGACCAGCAGGATCGCATGGCCTTCGCCACGCGGGGTGCGGACCACCGCGACGCGCAGTGCGCCGGTCGGGATGCCTGCGCGGATCAGAAAGCTGCGTTTCGTCATGACGTAGTCGTCGCAGTCGCCATAGGCCGGATTGAGCGACCAGACGTCGCGGCGCTCGTTCAGCGGGCGGATGCTGCGGTTGACCGAGCGGTTGACCGAGGCGAGCAGCCCGCGGAGCTTCGAGGTATAGGCGACCTGCGACTTCGAACTCTTGGTGCATTCCTCGATATGATCGAGGCAATAGAGCGAGAAGGCGATCGGCGCCACCGACGTCTGGCGCTGCGCCTTGTAAGTGCCGCGCGCCGAGCCGAGATTGATGGCATAGGCAGAGGAAATGCTGGCTGCGCCAAGGGCGGCGATGGCCGCCAGCGCGATGATTGCTTTCTTGAACATGATCCCGTGTCCCTGTTGTCCGTAGCCTTCTGTCCAAGGCCTTTGTTATGGGACCGAATTCATTTCGGATCAGGCGGAGGGCGCATCATGCTGCGAAACGGAGGTTGCCCGTTTCATCCACCTGTATCATCACGATACACAGCGACATTTTTCGGCGCGCTTAAATGGAAAGATACAATTTTACCGACTTCGAATTTTTTCGAGCGCAAATGCCTGTGGCATAGGGCTTTGCCGGTTTCCGGGTGCCAAAAAGGGGTCGCTGACGGCCCCTTCGGTCCTGCTGCCCGCAAGGATTATTCGGTGTAGTAACCGGAATAGCTGTAGTTGCCCGACATCTTGGCGCGGTCCTGCTGGTTGAGCAGGGTGACGATGCCGGCATTCGGGTTCTTGTTTTCCTTGAGCGCGGCCACGGCCCGCTTGGCACTCGACTGCGAGGTGCTCGCCCATTTGATGACGAAGACGATCATGTCGGCGTGGCGGGAAAGATAGAGGCCATCGACGACCGGCTCGACCGGTGGCGTGTCGAGAATGACGTAGTCGAAATGCTTGCGGGCGCTGGCCAGAATCCGGCCCATCTTGTCGCTCATCACCAGTTCGTCGGTGGCGATATCGCTGCGCCGTCCGCCGAGCAGCACCGTCAGGCTGGACAGGGGATCGCGCATGATCAGCGACGTCAGGGTCGCCGAACTGCGGTCCTGGCGCAGATAGTCGATGAAGTCGTGGTTCGGCTCGAGGTTGAGGTGCTTGTTGACGCTCGGCTTGCGCAGGTCGCAATCGATCAGCAGCGTCCGCTTTCCCGTCAGCGCATAGGCCCGGGCCAGAGACAGCGCCATGGTCGATTTGCCTTCCGCAGGCAGAGCGGACGAAACCATGATGATGGCACCCTCGTCGCTGTCCTGCCGCCTGGGCACGGGGGTTTTTCTCTCCTGCTGGTCGAGTGTCAGGCGAAGCCGCCGCACGCTTTCGCTGAACAGCGAGAGCGGCGCCGTCACCATCAGATCGGCGAGGCTGGATGTGGGGCTTGCCAGCTTGTGATGCTCGTCGCCGGTCGCCTGCCGTGGCGCAATGGCCGAGAGCGGCACTTTCAGCACGGCTTCGATCTGGTTTTCGCTGACGAAACCGCCGATGAAATATTCCCGCAGCACCGCAAGACCGATGCCAAGGCCGACAGCCACCACGAACGCCAGTGACAGGATCAGCCTGCTGTTGGGGAAAGAGGCCGAGGTCGGAACCAGGGCGGCCGAAACGACACGGCTGTCGGGCAGCTGCAGCGACGCTTGCGCATCCAGTTCCTGCAAGCGGGACAGAAGATTCTGGTACTGATTGCGGGCGATCTCGGACGACTGCTGAAGGCTGTAGATTGCGGTCAGCACTTCCGGCGGCAGGTTGCTTTGCAGAACGGTGCTGCGGATTTTCTGGCGAACGTCATTGGCCTGCTGCTGGTAGCCCGCCACCGTCTGCTGCAGGTTGTTGACCTCCTGCGTGGCGGCGCTTGCCAGCGAATTGTCGATCTTGGCAAGTTCCGCCCGCAGGCTGATGGCTTCGGCGCTGTTATCCGCGCTCGAGGCAATGCGGGTGGCGAGCTTTTCGCGCTGGCTCTGCAGTTCGTTGAGTGCATCGGAGCCGAGCTGCGTCACCAGTGTCGAGAAATCCTGCGATTGCAGCGATCGCTGCAGCGTGTCGATGCGGCTCAGCTCTGTAGCGCGCTCGCTGTTGACCTTTTCAAGCTCGGCCCGCAGGTTGGTCAGGCCAAGCGAATTGGTCTGTTTTTCCAGCCTGTCGATATTGTCGGTAATGTAGGAATCGAAGTTTTTCTCGTTCTCGACGATCGCCGCATTGGCCGCGGCGACGCGATTCTGGATCGTATCGCGATTGGTCAAGGTCGCGGTGACCTTGGCGTTGATCTGCTCCTTGATATAGGTCTCGCTCATTGCATTGGCGAGCTTTGCGGCCTTGGCCGGATCCGTCGAAACGACACCGACCGTAATGAGATAGGTCAGGCCGTTGCGGTTGACCGTCACGGCGGACTTGAAGGCGTTGAGGACGCGCGAAAGCGCTTCGTCGCCGGTAGGAGGCGGTGGGAGCGGAATGCGCAGCCAGCTGAGGACCTTGTCTTTGAGGGAAACCTTGATGCCGAACTCGCTGTCGGAGACAAGGTCGTTCTCGCGCACGACATTGAGCAGAATACGATCCGATTTCAGAATGCCGACTTCGCTTTCGACGCGGGAATTGTCGGCATTCGGGTTGGATAGTATATTTTGGGAATCAAGAAGATTTTTTGTGCTGGTGTCGACAAGAACAAGAGATGTAGCGGTGTATTTCGGCGTCAAAGAATATGTAAGGATGAGCGTCAGGATAAGTAGGGTGGCTATCGTTGATAGTATCAGCCAAAGTTGCCGACGTATCAACCCAAGAATGCCTTTGAGGTCAATTTCTGCATCCATTATCGTGCAACCATTATCTTTACGGCTTGCGCCGTTATTGTGAAAATAGAGTTTTAATTTAAATATGCTGCTATGCGGTATAATATCTCAAGTTCTACCAGATTCAGGCCGGGCGACAATTGCGAAATTCAAACAGGCTTAACTGCACTGGATGATCTCTGGCGCATTGCGGCGAGAAAGACGCACTGCGGACAAGATGCCGCTCATATAGGCACCGGTATCGACGTTGATCCGTGCCCGTCCGATCTCGACACCCGCCACGGGCGTGTGGCCGTGGATGGCAATGACGCCATGTGTAGCCACGGCTTTTGCCGACGTGGTGGGGCGTAGCCACAAAAGGTCTGCGTCCTCCTGCTCCGTGAGTGCCACACCGTCGCGAAGCCCGGCATGGACAAAGCAAAATCCGGGTATGCTCAGCAAGGATGGCAGGGATTCGAGAAAGGCGATGTGCTCGCCGGGAATGCGCGCCTGCAAAAGGTTCTTCAGGGCCTGGCGATTGGCTGGCAGCTTGTGCAGGCCATAGGAATAGAGCGTCTCCAGTCCGCCGAACTCCAGCCAGCGATGATCGGACGATGGATTGCGCAGGAAATCGAGCATGACCTCTTCATGGTTGCCGGCAAGGCAGAAGCGCTTGATGTCCGCGCGCGGTTTGCTTGTCAGTCGATCGAGCACGGCGGCCGATTTGGGTCCACGGTCGACATAGTCGCCGAGCATGATCAGCCATTTGGTGCCGGCACGCTTACGGCTGTCTTCGAATATCCGATTTTCCAGGCGGCCGAGAATGTCGTCGCAGCCGTGCACATCGCCGATGGCATAGATGTGATCCGGGCCGCCTTCGAAGAAGAGCTTCTGTCTTTGTGGGGGTACGGGTGTGGCCACGCCGCCGCGCAGGAAATCGAGAATGCTGCGGATCATGGCGCATCCCTGCCGCCGGACTGTCCAAGTTCGAACTGCCGCGCCCAGGCGGTGGCGACAATGGCGACGAAAGCAAAAGTCACGGCTTCGATCTCCAGGCTGAAATCGACCAGCGAATGCACGGCCCCGACAAGCACGACGCCGAGCCCGCATCGCAGAAGCATGTCCTGGCCCGGCGCCTTCATATAGGCGGTGGTCAGTTGCCACAGAATGATCCCGACGATCAGCAACGGCAAGCTGCCGAAGATAAGACCATATTCGGCCCACAGCGCCAGATAGGTGGAATGGGCCTTGTCCCAGACGAGATCGAAGCTGACCGGTGCCTGATGGAACAGCGGATAGGCATATTCGAAACTGTTGCCGCCAAAGCCGAGCAGCGGGCGGGTTTGGATCATGCGGACGACCTGCTCGTAGAGCTGCATTCTGACGTCGGAGGCCTCGCCGACCGTGCCCAGCCGCTCGAGAAAGACCGCGCCATAGCCGAACATGCCTAGGCCGACGAAGACGGGGATGACCAGCAGCAGGACCCAGATGCCGACTCTATTGCCGTTGGCGGTCCGTTTGGCAAGCGCCAGGACGATGGATGCGATCATGCCGCAGCAGGCGGCAAACAGGCCCATGCGCGAGTTCGTCGCCACAAGCGCGATGACGAGGATCAGCCAGCCGAGGCCGATGGTCACGACGCCGCCCTTGCCGAGATAGATGCCCAGGACGGAGCTGTCGCCTTTTCCCGATGGTTTCTCGGTCATCCGTTCGATCATCAGGTTGATGCCCAGCACGCTGCCGAAGGCGAGAAAGGTGGCGAAGGAATTGCGATTGATGAAGCCGCCCATCGCCGAGCCGAAATATTTCCATTTCGGAATGCCGAGGATGGTGTCGCCGAACTGCAGCAGAAACAGCAGCGCGACAATGGCGTGGATGACGATGGCCCAATAGATCAGGTTGATGAAGGTGCGGGCGCGCTGCGGATTGCTGGTGATTTGCAGCACCAGGAAAAACAGGAGGCCATAGGTCCCCCAGCGCGTCAGCGCGAGGATCGTATCGTGCGGCGTCAGGCTGATCGTGTTGACGGCAATGGCGGTATCCGGATCGGCCACGCTGGAAACTGCCGGAGAGAAGGCGCCCAGCGGAAGCACCTGAACAACCATATAGGCGCCGAGAGCGGCAAAGAGAGAAAACAGCACCGGCAGATTGCGGGGCGCGATCCGGAACCGGGCCCCGGACGCCGCCATGCGGCCGAAAAGAACGGCTCCGCAGAGCGAGATCACCATCGACCACAAAAGCCAGAAGGATGGCTTGGTGCTGCCGAAGGCAAGCGGCGAGAGGAAGACGACAAGCAGGATCGGCCACATCATCTGGTTGTTCAGCCGGAACCGGTCGGAATGGTAGCGTGCCGTTTTCTTCATGGTCTCGGGCCCGTCCGCGCAGAGCCGGCGCGAAGGCCTCCCTGCAGGTCTTCGGCGTTGATCTCTGGCGCAGTCCCGATGTCCGGCCGCGATCGGGGGTGGCGAGCGTAAAGCCGGATCATCCTTTGCCCATCGATTTCTTGACGGTTTTCAGAAAGACGATCTGCCGGTCCTGTGGCATCTGCTCGACGACCGCCGTGATCCGCGCCCGGAAATCCGGATTGGAAATATAGCGCTGAGCGATCAGTTGAACGCCCCTTTCGCTGCTGGCAAGCAGCCGCAGATCGGCCTCTTCCGATTTCACTGACTGCGCGTTCAACTGCGGAAAATAGGTTTCCGCCAGATTGACGCGAAGCCGGGCGATCCATTGCTCGTTGGGTCCCGTCAGCTGCGATTGTTGCAGGGCGTCGTTGAAATCCTTATCCGCAAGCAGGCGGGCGGACGCCGCGGCACGCGTAAGCCAGGCGAAGGAGTCCGTCGGTGTCGTGGCAACGATGTCGGCGGCTCGGCTGGCGCATGTCGAGACCACATTGCGCGTCGGTTCTTCGATCATGTCGAGGTTGCTATAGGCCATGGTGATGCGGAAACAGTCCTTCATCGCCAGCGTCTTCGAATAGGAGGACAGGCCGAAATCAAAATTTTCACCGGAAAAGTCATCCGCGGCCAGCGCCTGCTCGATAGGCTTGGCCAGAAACGGTGCCAGTTCGCGCCACAATCCGTAGCCGCTTGCCACCGAAATCAGCAGGCAGCAGGCCATCGCGATCCATTTTCTCTGCTTTACCATGGAGTGCCGTTTCTGGCGGGCCTTAGAGATGTCATTCATACCGCTCAGATGGATGTTTTGCAGCGGAAAAACCCTGCTTCTTCTTAAAAAACAATGGACACCGGATCCTGCCAAATCAGGATCGCGGGTTGACGCTTGCGCCGTCGGGACGGCCGGTCGGGCTGGAAATATGGCTGCAATTGTATTCGAGGGCGTCTACCGGACATCGTATATTTCGATGTCCGGCACGATCTGGCGTCAGCCAAGGTAACCACAGTTCCGTTGCAGTGCGCAAGCCAGTACGGGCAGTCCGCGCGGGTGGCAAAGGAACGGCATAAAAAAAGCGCCCGGGAAGGGCGCCTTCTCCTGAAGGGACGCCAGATCAGCTGGCCGGATCGTCACCGAAGCCGGCATCGCCCAGAGCGGCGGTAGCTGCACCGGGGGTGCCTGCCGCCAGGGCGGCGACGACCTGATCAATGAAGGGGATGGCAGCGGCGGCTGCCGCGCTGAGTCCTGCCTTGGCATCCTCAGCCACGCTGGCGAGCGCCACCGACAATTGAGGATTTGCGATTGCGAGCGCGCCGATCGATTTGACCAGCGCCAAAAGCAGCTTGTCCTTGGCGGGGCCGGCCGGCATCGCATTGATTTCAGCAACAAGAGCCTGAGCCTGCGCAACGCAGGCGCTCGAGCAGCTGGCGAGACCGGAGATTGCCGCGGTCGACGGTGCGGCCTGCGCCGGGACAAAAGAGAGAGAAGCGCAAAGCGCAAGAGTCGAAATCAACAAAGACCGTTTCAGCATTATGAACCCCTATAAAAATGGAATGAAATTGGAGATCGCTATGGCATTAAATATATACTAACCACATTAGGATCTTCTTATGGCCGATGTCAAGGCGTTATCCGGATAACGCTCGGACGCGACTGACAAATTGGCTTCGAACGCCGTTGAATTGTGCATTGCAGCAACGGCAGCGTGTGCGATGCACAGTGCGCCGGGCCGGATGCAAGACGGCGACACCCTTTCTGCGGCGTCAAATACACGCGGCGGATATGCTTGAAAGCGGGCCGGCCAGTCTTGGCCAGGCCCGTCCTGGTCAGGCCGCCGTTATTTCAGCGCGATACCAGTCGACGAAACGTTTCACGCCCTCTTCCACCGAGATGGATGGCGTAAAGCCGGTCAGCGCGTTGAGCAGTTCGGGGGCGGCAAAGGTCCGCGGAACGTCGCCCTGCTGCATCGGCAGCATGGCGCGGATCGCCGGGCGGCCCACAGCCGCCTCGACTGTCTCGACGAAACGCATCAGCTCGACCGGCTGGCCGGCGCCGACATTGACGATGCGGAACGGCGCATGGTGCGAGAGGGTATCGATTGCCTCGACGCGGTTGTCCTGCGCCGGCACCACGTCCATCAACCGGACGATGCCTTCGACGAGGTCGTCGATATAGGTGAAGTCGCGGCTCATGCGGCCTTCGCCGTAGATTTCGATCGGCCGGCCGTTGAGGATGCAATCGACGAACTTGAACAGCGCCATGTCCGGGCGGCCCCAGGGGCCGTAGACGGTGAAGAAGCGGAAGGCCGTTGTCGGCACGCCGTAGAGATGGGCATAGCTGTGCGCCATCAGTTCACTCGATTTCTTGGTGGCGGCATAGAGCGTCATCGGCTCGTCGGCCCGGTCGGTCTCGGCAAACGGGATCTTTTCGTTGGCGCCGTAGATCGAGGAGGTGGAGGCAAGCAGCAGGTGTTTCGGCTGCACGGCCTTGGCCAGTTCCAGGATATTCCAGGAGCCGATCAGGTTGGAATCGACATAGGCCTTCGGATTTTCCAGGCTGTAGCGCACGCCCGCTTGCGCCGCGAGATGGACGATGACGTCGGGTTCGCCGATTTCGGCGGCCTTTTCCAGCGCGCTTCTGTCCTCCAGCATGCCGATCACGGGCCTAAAGCCGTTCGAGCGGGCGAGGATCGCGTGGCGGCGTTCCTTCAGCCGGACATCGTAATAGGGCGTCATGCCGTCGAAGCCGGTCACGAAATGGCCGTCGTCGAGCAGCCGTTTGGCCAGGTGAAATCCGATGAACCCTGCCGTTCCCGTGATCAGATAGCGCATACCGGCTCCTTGCTTGTCTTGTCCGCCCCCAACCGGGACCTGTCGCTGCCTATTCCGGCCGGCCGATGCTGGTATAGGTGAAGCCGTGTTTCGTCACTTCGCCGGACTGGTAGATGTTTCTGAGATCGACGAGGATCGGCGTGTTCATCAGCGTCTTCAGGCGATCCAGATTGAGCGCGCGGAACTCGTTCCATTCGGTAACGATGACGAGCGCATCGGCGCCCTCGGCCGCCTGGTAGGGATTGCCGGCATAGGTGATACCGTCGATCACATGCTTGGCATTGTCCATGCCTTCCGGATCGTAGCCGGTGACGATGGCGCCAGCGTCGGTCAGCGCCTGGATGACGGCAATGGCCGGGCTGTCGCGCATGTCATCGGTATTGGGCTTGAAGGTGAGGCCGAGCACGGCCACCTTCTTGCCGCGCACATCGCCGCCGGCAGCGGCGATCACCTTGCGGCCCATGGCGCGCTTGCGGTTGTCGTTGACGGAAACGACGGTCTCGATCAGGCGCACGGGGCTGTCATGGTCCTGCGCGGTCTTGACCAGCGCCAGCGTGTCTTTCGGAAAGCAGGAGCCGCCATAACCCGGACCGGCATGCAGGAATTTTCCGCCGATACGGCCGTCGAGACCGATGCCGCGGGCAACCTCCTGCACATTGGCGCCGACCTTTTCGCAAAGGTCCGCCATTTCGTTGATGAAGGTGATCTTCATGGCGAGGAAGGCGTTGCCGGCATATTTGATCAGCTCGGAGGTGCGCCGGGTGGTGAAGAGAAGCGGCGACTGGTTGAGATAGAGCGGCCGGTAGACCTCGGTCATCACGCCCCGGGCGCGCTCGTCATTCAGCCCGATGACGATGCGGTCGGGCCGCTTGAAATCGTCGATGGCGGCACCCTCGCGCAGGAATTCCGGATTGGAGACGACGGCGATATCGGCGTCCGGATTGGTTTCGCGCATGATCCGCTCGACCTCGTCGCCGGTGCCGACCGGAACGGTCGACTTGGTGACGATGACGGTGAAGCCGGTCACATGCGCGGCAATCTCGC
The DNA here is from genome assembly GCF_001687365.1 of Pararhizobium polonicum. Classification (GTDB taxonomy): domain Bacteria; phylum Pseudomonadota; class Alphaproteobacteria; order Rhizobiales; family Rhizobiaceae; genus Pararhizobium; species Pararhizobium polonicum. The sequence continues at coordinate 629,929 of NZ_LGLV01000004.1, read as the reverse complement.
GGGCGGCATCGTAGACATACGAAAGGTCGGCATGGCCGTCGCCGCGCCGCGAAGGCGTGCCGACGGCGATGAAGATCACGTCGCTCTGCGAGACGCTGGTTGCAAGATCGGTGGTGAAGCTCAGCCGCCCGTCCTTGACGTTCTCGGCCACCAGCTGCTCGAGGCCGGGCTCGAAGATCGGGATGCGCCCGGCCAGCAATGCCTCGATCTTGCCCGCGTCCTTGTCGATGCAGACGACTTCATGGCCGAAATCGGCAAAACAAACGCCGGAGACAAGACCGACATAACCGGCACCGATCATCGTGATTTTCATGACACACTCCAGAATGACATCGCGCACGCGCATCCGGTTTCATACCGGCCCAGTTTCATATTGGCCCATTTTCATGTCGGCCTGGAGCGCGCGTGGCGGCATCCATAGTCAAACACGGGCGCCTTGCCAATGCCGCATGTAAAAGTGGCTTGCCGGCGATCTATCCGCGAACCGTCGTCGAGAGATCGGGATTGCCGCGTATCGTGTTGCTGACGGTGCAGATTTCGTCTTCCGCGGCGCGGGCGATGGCGTGGCGCGTATCGTCATCGATATCGCCCCTGATCGTGAAGACGATATTGAAGTTCCGGATCCTCGAAAGGCCCTCGGTGGCCTTTTCGCCGGTGACCTCGGCGGTGATTTCGCTCAGCCTGTCGAGGACGCCCATCTGGCTCGCGGCGATGCGGGCACTCATCGTCAGGCAGGCCGACAGCGATGCGTAGAGCAGATCGAGCGGGTTGAAGCCCGGTTGCGATGGGCCCGTGACGATCTGAATTTCGCCTCCGGTTGCCGACGTCACATGGGGAAATCCGGTCCGGCCCAGAATGGCGGTTGCCCCCGTCGGTCTCGATTTCGTCTTCACGTCTGCCATCTTTATCCTCGCATTGCCTATCAAATCATCATTCTGACATGGAGTTTGCCTCCATTGAAGGCAATGCCGGTGTCGTCAGGAGGGTAAAACCGGCCGAATTCATTAGTCTATCGTTTTTGTGGAAATTTGTGTCCGAAAACCGCCGGCCCCTTGCAAGAGTTTTCCCGCACGTCATCCGATGAGAGGCGTTCGTACTTCGCCGCCCGCGATTGTTTTTGCGATAGTTCTCCTACTCCGGGGCGATGCCTCATAGAACAGGACGGGACAGACAATGACGAAAAAGACCATCTTTCACACCCTTTCGCGCCGCGCGGCCCTGACCGCTCTTGCCGTTTCCGCAGCTGCCATCGCCGGCTTTGCTGCGCCGTCCGCAAGCTTTGCCGAAGACAAGTCGATCAAGGTCGGCATCATCAGCGGCGAGGACGAGGATGTCTGGCGCGTCGTCACCGCGGAAGCCGCCAAGCAGGGCCTGACGATCGAGACCGTCGTCTTCAATGATTACACCCAGCCGAACGAGGCGCTGGAACGCGGCGAAGTCGATGCCAATGCCTTCCAGCATCAGCCCTATCTCGACAACCAGATCAAGCAGCACGGCTATCATATCGTCAAGGTCGGTTATACCGGCGTCTGGCCGATCGGCCTTTACACCAAGAAGTTCAAGACAATCGCCGAGCTGCCGGAAGGGGCCGTGATCGGCGTGCCGAACGACCCGTCGAACGAGGGCCGGGCGCTGCGCGTGCTGCAGAACGAGGGCATCATCAAGCTCAAGGACGGCACCGGTATCCTGGCGACCATCGCCGATATCGTTGAAAATCCGAAGAAGGTCGAAATCAAGGAACTGGACGCCGGCGTTGTCGGCCGCGCGATCGAGGACCTCGACGCCGCCGTCGTCAACACCGACTGGGCGTTGAAGAGCGGACTTTCGCCGGCCGAGCGCATCGCCCAGGAGCCGGTCGATGACAATCCTTACCGCAACTTCATCGCTGTGAAGGCCGGCAACGAGAACGAAGCCTGGGTGAAGACGCTGGTCTCTTCCTATCAGAACGATACTGTCAAGGCGGAGTTCGACAAGGTCTACAAGGGCACCGGCATCAGCGCCTATTGATCGGCATCTCGCTCAGAATTGAGGGTTACCAAAACCGGGCGGCTCTGGCATTCATTTGCCAGGGCCGCCTTGGGCGTTGGTAGGGGCGCCGAAAATCAAACACTGAAAACCAAGCGCCCAAAATCAAGCGCCCAAAACCAAGCGAGGGACATGGCATGAATTCTTTTGTTTCCGCGTCAACGATCGCGGTGCCGCCAGAAGCGGAGGCCGAGGAGGTCGTTCGTCTGACGGACGTCCGGCGCCGGTTCGGAACGACGCCGGCGCTGGACGGCGTATCGCTGACCGTGCGCAAGGGCGAGATCCTGGGGCTCATCGGCCGCAGCGGCGCTGGAAAGTCGACGCTGATCCGTTGCCTCAATGGTCTGGAACAGGCCGATAGCGGCGAAGTCCATATCGAGGGCCGCAGGATCACCGGCCTGAGCGAAAAGGACCTGCAGCCGCTGCGCCGCCGCATCGGCATGATCTTCCAGCATTTCAACCTGCTGTCGGCAAAGACGGTGGAGGAAAACGTCGCACTGCCATTGAAGATCGAAGGCCTCGGCAAGGCCGAACGCCTGAAGCGCGCCGCCGAACTGCTCGAACTTGTGGGGCTTGCAGACAAGGCCAAGGCCTATCCGTCGTCGCTCTCCGGCGGCCAGAAGCAGCGCGTCGGCATCGCCCGCGCGCTTGCCGCAAGACCAGCGTTGCTGCTGTCGGACGAAGCCACCTCGGCGCTCGATCCGGAAACGACGCGGTCGATTCTCGCGCTGTTGAAGGACATCAACCGCAAGCTCGGTCTCACCATCCTGCTCATTACCCATGAGATGGAAGTGGTGCGCAGCGTCGCCGATCGCGTCGCGGTCATCGATGCCGGCCGCATCGTCGAGGAAGGGCCGGTCTGGTCGGTCTTTGCCGATCCGCAGGCGCCGATCACCCAAAGCCTGCTCGGCGGCATCCGCCCGCAGCTGCCCGACTATATCGCGGCACGGCTGTCGCCGCTATCCGGGCCTGAGCAGATCCTCAGCGTCGACATGGCCGGCCCGGCAGCGCAAGGCGCGCTGTTCGCCGACCTCTCGCAGGCGTTGCCGCAGTCCTTCCGCCTCGTCCATGGCGGTATCGATCACATCCAGAACCAGCCGGTGGCGCGGTTCTTCATTGCCGTTCCGACGCGCGATTCCACGCTGCCGGAAAAGGTCCAGCAATTTCTGAAAGCCCGCGGCGCGCGGGTGGAGGTGCTTGGTTATGACACCGATCATGCTTGAACTGCTGTTTCGCTCCCTTTGGGAAACGATCCTGATGACCGCCGCTTCCGGCCTCATCTCGCTGGTGGCCGGTCTGCCGCTGGGGCTGGCGCTGGTCGCCACCAGCCGTGGCGGCATTGCCGAAAAGCCCTGGCTGAACAGCCTGCTCGGCGCCATCGTCAACGGCTTCCGCTCGGTGCCCTTCATCATCCTTCTGGTGGCGCTGATCCCGCTGACACGGCTGATCGTCGGCACGGCGCTCGGCACCTGGGCGGCGATCGTACCGCTGGCCATTGCCGCCACGCCCTATTACGCGCGCATTGCCGAAGTGTCGCTGCGCGAGGTCGATCGCGGCCTGATCGATGCCGTGCGCGCCATGGGCGGCAATCGCTGGACCATCATCCGCGAGGTGCTGGTGCCGGAAGCGCTGCCGGGCATCGTCGCCGGCTTCACGGTGACGCTGGTAACCCTGATCGGTGCATCCGCCATGGCCGGTGCCATCGGGGCCGGCGGCCTCGGCGATCTCGCCATCCGCTATGGCTACCAGCGTTTCGAGACGACGGTGATGATCGCCGTGGTGATCGTGCTGATCGTCCTCGTCTGCGGCATTCAATGGCTCGGCGACCGCCTGGTCGCCAGACTGGATCGTCGATAGCCGGCTAAGCGTTGCGGAACCTGAATGCGGCGGCGGGATGTGAGGCAGGCAGTCTCCCGTTCTCGCTGCCGAACAGCTTTTGCCGCAGTGGCCCCTCTGCGTAATCGGCCTTGAACAATCCGCGCTCCTGCAGCACCGGTATCACCAGATCGACGAAATCCCTCAGGCTTTCGGGCGCCACCGTTCGGGCCAGATTGAAGCCGTCAATGCCGGCGTCGTCGATCCACCTCTGCAGGTGATCGGCGATCTGTTCCGGCGATCCGATCACCGGCCTTATCCGGCTGCCGAGCACCATCTGTTCGGTGATCTGCCGCACCGTCACAGGTTTCGCCGCCTGTCCGGTAATCACGGCCAGGGCTGACTGGTTGGCATTGGTGGTCAGCTGCCCGATCGGCTCATCCAGCCCGTATGTCGAAAGATCGATACCGATCGAGCTGGAGTAATGCGCCAGCGAAGCCTTAATGCTGGCATGACGGCGATAGTCCTCCAGCTTGTCCTGCGCTTCTTTCTCCGTCCGTCCGACGACGACCGTCAAAAGGTTGAGGATGCGCAAGGCATCGCCACCCCGGCCGAACTCCACAGCTTTCCGGCGCAAGCCGTCGACGATCGGTCTGGCCGCCTGCGGTGTGGCGCTGGCAATGAACACGCATTCGGCGTGTTTTCCCGCAAAGTCCTGGCCACGTGCCGAGGCGCCAGCCTGAAACAGCAGCGGCGTGCGCTGCGGCGAGGGCTCGCTCAGGTGAATGCCCTCCATCTTGTAGTAGGAACCGTCATGCTTCACGGCACGCACCTTGGAGGGATCGGCAAACATCCGCCCCGCCTTGTCGCGCAGCACCGCGTCGTCGTCCCAGCTGCCTTCCCAGAGCTTGTAGAGGACTTGGAGATAGTCCTCCGCCGCATCGTAGCGGGCGTCATGCTCCGGCTGGCGTTCCAGCCCCATGCTGCGGGCTGCACTGTCGAGATAGCCGGTCACGATGTTCCAGCCGATCCGCCCCTTGGTCAGGTGATCCAGCGTCGACATGCGCCGCGCCAGCAGGAACGGCTGTTCATAGGTCGTGTTGACCGTCACCCCGAAGCCGAGATGTTTGGTCACATGTGCCATGGCGGAAATTGGAATGAGCGGATCGTTGACCGGGATCTGTGCGCCCGTCTCGATCACCGGTGCCGGACTTTTCTTGTAGACGTCATAGACCCCCACGATATCGGCCAGAAACAGCCCGTCGAGCTTGCCGCGCTCCGCGGTCATGGCCAGATCCGTCCAGTAGTCGAGATCGGTATAGCGCATCGACTGGTCGCGCGGATGCGTCCACAGCCCGTGATTGATATGCCCGACGCAGTTCATGTCGAAGGCGTAGATCTGCATTGTCTTCATCCTGCCGTCCTCATGTCTTTCGAGCTCACCGAAGGTCCATTCCTGCATCGACCGAGAAACGACCCGAGCTGTATCGTATTTTAGAACGACATTACGCAAGTATGCAGAAATCGGGAATTTTTTATCTCTATAAATTCTATGAATTTTACAATGATTATACAACATTCCACCGGACAGTTCGGGGCGGAATGCTCTTTGAACCATTGCCGGGAGAGGGACATGACAATTAACCGCCGCCGCCTTTTGGGAACTGCCAGCTTGGCCGTTCTCGCCCTGACCACCTATAGCAATTTTTCCTACGCCGCCGATGTCAACGTCAATATCGGCTATCAGCCGATCGTCGAGCCGTCGCGCGTGCCGCAGGCTGACGGCACCTATGAAAAGGTCACCGGCGCCAAGATCAACTGGCAGAAATTCGACGGCGGTGCCGATGTGATCGCCGCGATCGCCTCCGGTTCGCTCGATATCGGTTATGTCGGCTCATCGCCGCTGGCCGCCGCCGCCAGCCGTGAAATCCCGATCGAGACGATCTTCGTCGTCGGCCTGATTTCGGAAGCCGAAGCGTTGGCCGTCAAGGACATCGACAAGCCGGAAGGCCTCGCCGGCAAGAAGATCGCCACCCCCTTCGTCTCGACCGCCCATTACAGCCTGCTGACGGCGCTGAAGCACTGGAAGGTCGATCCGAAGTCGGTCGAAATCCTCAACCTGCGGCCGCCGGAAATCGCCGCTGCCTGGGAACGCGGCGATATCGATGGCGCCTATGTCTGGGATCCGGTCCTGTCGCAGCTGAAGAAAACCGGCACCGTCCTCGCCACTTCGGCCGATGTCGCCACATGGGGCGGACCGACCTTCGATGCCTGGATCGTCAGCAAGAAGTTCGCCGAAGAACACCCGGATATCGTCACCGGCTTCGTTCAGGTGACGGGCAAGGCCTATGCGTCTTACCTCGCCAATCCCGACAGCTGGAATGCCACGTCGCCGGAAGCCGAAAAGATCGCCAAGCTTACCGGCGCAAAGGCCGAGGAAGTGCCGGCGCTCCTGAAGGGCTATCACTTCCCGTCGCTTGAAGAACAGGCTGGAGCCGATCTCCTGGGTGGTGGCACGGCAAAGGCAGTGGCCGAAACCTCGGCCTTCCTGCTGGAGCAGGGCAAGATCCCGGCCGTCCTGTCGGATTATTCGCCCTACGTCTCCTCGCGCTGGGTCGTCGAAGCCGCCAAGGCCGGTCTTTAACCAGCAAAGCGTCTCTAACCAACGAAGCGCTGGACCCTTTGGCGTTCCAGCGCTTCAAACCATCGGTGTGATCATGAGCGTGCTGTCGCTGCAATCCGTCTCCCTTGCCTTTCCGGTCGACCGCGATATCAGTCAGACGCGGCTTGTGCTGGATGGCATCACGCTGCATCTCGCCTCGGATGAGTTCATCGCCGTCATCGGCCGTTCCGGCTCCGGCAAGACCAGCCTTCTCAATCTCGCCGCCGGTTTCCTGAAGCCCACATCCGGCCGTGTCTCCGTCGATGGCGAGGACATCACCGGGCCGGGTGCCGATCGGGCCGTGGTGTTCCAGGACGATGCGCTCTACCCCTGGCTCAACGCGCGCGACAATGTCGCCTTTCCGCTGAAGCTGCGGGGTATCGCCAAGGGTGAACGCCGGCTTCGGGCCGACGATCTGCTCGCCAAGGTCGGTCTGGAAAACGCCGGCGCCAAGAATATCTGGGAACTCTCCGGCGGCATGCGCCAGCGCGTCGGCATCGCCCGTGCGCTGGCCTCCGATCCGCGTTTCCTGCTGCTGGACGAACCGCTGGGCGCGCTCGATGCGCTGACCCGCGCCCGCCTGCAGCAATTCCTGCTCAAGGTCTGGTCGGACAGCAAGACGGGCGCACTTCTGATCACCCACAGCATCGAGGAAGCCATGCTGCTCGCCACCCGCGTCGTCGTGCTGGCGCCCAATCCCGGCCGGATCGTCGCCGATATCCCGGCCGGCTTCGGCCGGCAGTTGCTGTCAGGCAAATCGGTACAGGACATCAAGGATACACCCGAATACAGGCGTCTGCATGATGGGCTCACCGGGCTCATCCACGCGGATGCGCAGGAGGATGCGGCATGACCATCGACGCCGGTATCATCGCGCCCACAGCGCCGGTCGAAATCCAGTCTGACGCCGGCAAGCCTGAAGCCGGCAAGTCGGGGCGCAGCCGCGGCACGTTGGCGATCTCGCTGGCGACGATCGCTGTCATCCTCGCCGCCTGGAGCCTGGCCTCGGCCTACGGCGTCGTCTCGCTGCTCTTTTTGCCGTCGCCGCTTATCGTGCTGAAGGCGATCTACAATGTCGCGGTCAACGGTTTCGTCGATTCGACGCTGGCGCAGCACACGTTCGCCAGCCTGCTGCGCATCTTCGCAGCCCTTGCCGCCTCGCTCGTCATCGGCATTCCGGCTGGCCTTGCCCTCGGCGCCAGCCGCATCGGCAAGGGCATCCTGGATCCGATCGTCGAGTTCCTGCGGCCGCTGCCGCCGCTTGCCTATCTGCCGCTGATCATCATCTGGATTGGCATCGGCGAAGCCTCGAAGATCACCGTCATCTCGCTCGCCATGCTGCCGCCGATCATCCTGTCGACGGCTGCCGGCGTCAAATCGGCACCCGCCGACTTCGTCAACGCCGCCCGCTCCTTCGGCGCCAGCCGGCTGCAGGTGCTGCTGCATGTGATTTTCCCCAGCGCCATCCCCTCGATCCTGACCGGCACCCGCATCGCGCTCGGCGCCGGCTGGTCAACGCTGGTGGCGGCCGAACTGGTGGCGGCAAGCCGCGGCCTCGGCTTCATGATCCAGTCGGCCGCCCAGTTTCTCGTCACCGACATCGTCATCGCCGGCATCATCGTGATAGCCGCGATCGCATTCCTGCTGGAAATCCTGGCGCGGCTGCTGGAGCGCTGGTTCGTGCCCTGGGCGGCGCATCGCTGAGGAGCGGCGATCAGCCTAAAGCATCGAGTGGCTGAGACCGCCGTCGATCGGCAGCGCGACACCGGTTATGTAGGCCGCCTGACGGCTGGCAAGAAACGCCGCCGCCGCGCCGAACTCGGCCGGAGTGCCATAGCGGCCGATCGGAATGTCCGACTGGCTGCGCGCCGCAACCGTTTCCAGGCTCAGTCCTTCGCTCTCGGCGTCCATCCGGTCGAAGCTGAGCGTTCGGTCCGTTGCCAGACGGCCGGGGAGAAGCATGTTGACGGTCACGCCGTCGGCCGCCACCTCCCGGGCCAGCGTCTTCATCCAGCCCGCAACGGCGCTACGCAGGGCATTGGAGGCGGTCAGGCCCGGGATCGGCTCGCGGATGCTGGTGGAGGCGACAGCCATGATCCGGCCCCAGCCACGCTGCCGCATGGTTGGCAGCAGCCTGTTGGTGATGCGCATGCCCGCCAGCACCATCGTATCGAACTGGGCCCGCCAGAAGGCCGGGTCGATTTCTGCCGCAAGACTGGGCGGCGGTCCGCCACCGTTCAGCACCAGGATGTCGATGGCGCCGAAGCCGCTCGCCAGCTGGTCCAGAAACGGATCGATGCCGCCAGCATCTGCAAGATCCAGCGCCAGACCTTTGGCCGAATCACCGATTTGCGCCGCGCTCCGCTCTGCCGTCGCCTGATCGCGCCCGGTCAGGATGACGCCAACGCCTTCGGCGGCCAGCGCCTCGGCGATGCCGCGCCCCAACCCCTTGCTGCCGCCGAGAACGAGTGCCTGTTTACCGTTGATCCCGAGATCCATGATTTTCTTCTCAATGTCGATGATTCAGGCGACGTTTGGAGCGCGCAGGCGGCCATTAGTCAATGGCCCGAATACAATCGGTACGCGTTCAATGCCGGTAAAAACAAAAAGAGAGAAGAGTAATGGTGGAGCTAAGCGGGATCGAACCGCTGACCTCTTGCATGCCATGCAAGCGCTCTCCCAGCTGAGCTATAGCCCCATTATGGGTCCGGCAGTGCCGGTTCCGGGAAGTCCGTCCGAACTGTTCGTCCGGTCGGGTGGCGGCTTCATACGTCTGCTTTCTGCAGATGGCAAGCCGAAAAAGACAAAGGGCGAAATTTTTCTGAAGTGAGCCCGGAGCCTTGCGTCCGCGTGATGGGAGAAAACCCCGCGCGGACGCCATTTGCGTGATTTATGAGAGGTTTAGACCTCGTCGTCGTCGTCCGAAACGCCGATCAGGTCGGACAGGCCGTCCTCGTCGTCTTCATCGGCCTCGAGGAAGGTGTCGTCGTCGTCGCCTTCGATCTCGACGTCATCGTCGCCCAGATCCGGAATGTCGTCGCCGCCGGCTGCTTCGCTGTCGGCATCCTCGAGCGAAACCAGTTCGACTTCGGTGTTCTCCGCGTCGACTTCCTGGACCTCGTCCTCCTCGGCAGCCTTCTCCATGACCTTGGCGACGGATGTTTCCTCGAAGAAGGACAGGGGATAGGATTTGCCGGTATAGGGAGAAACGATCGGATCCTTGTTCAGGTCGTAGAATTTACGGCCTGTCTCCGGATCGATGCGTTTTGTTCCAAGTTCCGCTTTTGCCACAGTCAAAGCCTCTTGAATGGCCGGGGTTACCGGCATTTGCCGGAATACCGGCGTTGAACGTAAAAAGAATTAGCCGGTCCCCATAATGGTCTTGGCCTGTTCTGTCAAAGCCTAACTTTCCGATCTCCCGCCCACGCGGGCAAGAGGGCTGCCGGATGGTCATTTTTACCATGCAAAGCCCGATATTGTGCCTGTACCTGGGGTGCGTGCGCGAGAAGGTCAATGATCGGCATGATGTTCTATAATGTGCGAGAGGGGGCGGGTATGGGCTGTTGACGTTGCTCTTGCTGCATTGGCATTTCGCGCCAGTTTCCGCTAACTGTGCCGGATATTTGAGAAGAGCAGTTCTGAAGGACATTCCATGATCATCGCCATCGATGGACCCGCGGCGGCGGGCAAGGGGACCTTGTCGCGCCGGATCGCCGGGGAATACGGGTTTCATCATCTCGACACCGGCCTGACCTATCGCGCCACGGCCAAGGCGCTGCTCGATGCCGGCCTGCCGCTCGACGACGAAACCATTGCCGAGCAGATGGCGCGGGACGTGGAGCTTGCCGGGCTCGACCGCGGCGTGCTGTCGGCGCATTCGATCGGCGAGGCGGCCTCAAAGATTGCGGTCATGCCGCTGGTGCGTCAGGCTCTGGTCGAAACCCAGCGCGCCTTTGCCGTCCGTGCGCCCGGAACGGTGCTCGACGGCCGCGATATCGGCACGGTCGTCTGCCCGGATGCGCCGGTGAAGCTCTATGTCACGGCATCGGCCGAGGTGCGTGCGCGCCGCCGCTTCGACGAGATCGTCGGCAACGGCACGCCGGCTGATTTTCTCGAGGTCCTGGCCGATATCGTCAAGCGCGACGAGCGCGACATGGGACGGGCCGACAGCCCGCTGCGCCCGGCCGCCGATGCGCACTTGCTAGATACGTCCGAAATGAGTATAGAGGCCGCATTCTTGGCGGCAAAGACCATCATCGATGCCGCATTGAAATAATGAAATAGTCCGAACCACCATCCCCGCGCCGGATTTGCTCCTCATCTGAATGGAGCGGATGGTTTTCGGACCTGTCAACGCTAACCCCCGGCGCCTGTGCCCCATATGAAGGCACATCAGGAGTATTCATGTCTCAAGCTAACCCCACCCGCGACGATTTTGCCGCGCTGCTGCAGGAATCCTTTGCCACGCAGGATCTTGCCGAAGGCTACGTCACCAAGGGTATCGTAACGGCCATCGAGAAGGACGTCGCAATCGTTGACGTCGGCCTCAAGGTCGAAGGCCGCATCGCTCTGAAGGAATTCGGCGCGAAGGCCAAGGACGGCACGCTGAAGGTCGGCGATGAAGTCGAAGTTTATGTCGAGCGCATCGAAAATGCGATGGGCGAAGCTGTTCTGTCGCGCGAGAAGGCTCGCCGCGAGGAAAGCTGGATCCGTCTCGAAGTCAAGTTCGAAGCCGGCGAACGCGTCGAAGGCGTCATCTTCAACCAGGTCAAGGGTGGTTTCACCGTCGATCTGGATGGTGCCGTTGCCTTCCTGCCGCGCTCCCAGGTCGACATCCGTCCGATCCGCGACGTCACCCCGCTGATGCACAACCCGCAGCCCTTCGAAATCCTCAAGATGGACAAGCGCCGCGGCAACATCGTGGTTTCGCGCCGCACGGTTCTCGAAGAATCGCGTGCTGAACAGCGTTCGGAAATCGTCCAGAACCTCGAAGAAGGCCAGGTTGTTGACGGCGTCGTCAAGAACATCACCGATTACGGTGCGTTCGTTGACCTCGGCGGCATCGACGGCCTGCTGCACGTCACCGACATGGCATGGCGCCGCGTCAACCATCCGTCGGAAATCCTGAACATCGGCCAGCAGGTCAAGGTTCAGATCATCCGCATCAACCAGGAAACCCACCGCATCTCGCTCGGCATGAAGCAGCTCGAGTCGGATCCTTGGGATGGCATCGGTGCCAAGTACCCGGTCGGCAAGAAGATCTCCGGTACCGTCACCAACATCACCGACTACGGTGCATTCGTAGAGCTGGAGCCGGGCATCGAAGGCCTGATCCACATCTCCGAAATGTCCTGGACCAAGAAGAACGTACACCCCGGCAAGATCCTGTCCACGACGCAGGAAGTCGACGTTGTCGTTCTCGAAGTCGACCCGACCAAGCGCCGCATCTCGCTCGGCCTCAAGCAGACGCTCGAGAATCCGTGGCAGGCATTCGCGCACAGCCATCCGGCTGGCACGGAAGTTGAAGGCGAAGTCAAGAACAAGACCGAATTCGGCCTGTTCATCGGTCTCGACGGCGACGTTGACGGCATGGTGCATCTCTCCGACCTCGACTGGAACCGTCCGGGCGAACAGGTCATCGAAGAGTTCAACAAGGGCGACGTCGTCAAGGCTGTCGTTCTGGATGTGGACGTCGAAAAGGAACGCATCTCGCTCGGCATCAAGCAGCTCGGCAAGGATGCGGTCGGCGACGCCGCTGCATCGGGCGATCTGCGCAAGAACGCCGTTGTCTCGTGCGAAGTCCTGGCCGTCAACGACGGTGGCATCGAAGTGAAGCTCGTCAACCACGAAGACCTCACCTCGTTCATCCGCCGTGCCGATCTGTCGCGTGACCGCGACGAACAGCGTCCGGAGCGTTTCTCCGTTGGTCAGGTTGTCGACGCCCGCGTCACCAACTTCTCCAAGAAGGACCGCAAGGTCATGCTGTCGATCAAGGCACTGGAAATCGCTGAAGAGAAGGAAGCCGTCGCACAGTTCGGTTCGTCCGACTCGGGCGCTTCGCTCGGCGACATCCTGGGCGCAGCCCTGAAGAACCGCGGCGGCGAATAAGCCTTAGCCGTTGGAATGAAAGAGCCCGCGGAAAGCGATTTCCGCGGGCTTTTGTTTGTCTTGTCCTTGCCGGTGACGGCCCGTCCGTTCAGCCAAGTCCGCCCATGCGGCGGTAGAGATCGTAGGCGACGTCGGTGTTGCTCTCGTCCGCTTCTGGCTGCGATGCGGCAGCGGCACCGTTGTCGCGGTTCTCCGGCTGATCGCCACTTTCTCCACGCTGGCCTTCGTCCTCGTCGTTGGCAAACGTCGGTTGCTCCTCGTCTTCAGCCTTTGCGGTTCGCGTATCCTGCCCCTTTGCCGGCAGGTAGGGGATCATCGCGAACGGGATAATATCCCGGACAATGGCCGTATCCGGCAGCCGGGGCATTTGCGGTTCGCGCGCGGCCTCCTCGGGAGCGATGGGACGCGGGAGGACCTGCCGGTTGACGGTGTTTTCCTCCGGTCCGTCCAGCATTGCGCTCCAGGCTTCGGCTTCAAGGCCCGGCAGGTCCGCCGGGTCGCCGATATCGCCGGTCAGCAGCGCCCTGTCCGGCAGCGCACCGGCATCGTCAGCGGCCTCAAGCTGCGCAAACAGGATTTCGGCGCCCATATCCGCCGTCTCGCCGGCCAGCGCCGCAAACAGCGTATCGGCGCCACCGGTGGCTCCTCCCGGCAGCGGCAGGCTGGCTTCGACCAGTGCCTTCAGCGTTTGAGCAAGAGCCCTTTCCGGGCGGCTCATCTCGGGTTCGTCCGCCGGAAGCGGGATCTCTTCCGCAACCGTTGCGGATCGGCCCTCAACCTCGGTTTCCAGCTCCCATTCGCCCAGATCATGGCCCTTGAAGCCATTGACCTCATTGACCGTCCGGGCAAGCGGTGGTCTGGCGGAGGAAACGGGGGGCTCTGCCCCATCCTCGATATCGGTGGAGACATCCTCCATATCGGCGGAGACAAGGCTCGCCGGCTCGGCGTCGATGTCCGGCGAAGGCAGGTCTTGCACGGAAGGCAATTCTTCTCGCGGAGGCAAGTTTTCCAGCGAGGGAAAGTCTTCCGGCAGAGGCAAGTCGCGTGCGCCGGTGGACCGATTGTCAAGTGTCGCCGGTTCCTTGCCGTTGTCCGCGCGGGTTTCGGGGGCCGGCCTGTTTTCTGCTGCCGAATGCTCGGCGGGCTTCTGTGGTTCCGATTGTGCCGGCTGCTCCAGCGGCTCCGTTGGCTCGAAAAGATCGAGCCCCAGTTCCTGCTCCAGCTCGCTCTTGAGCCGGCTATCGATATCGCCGGTGGCAATCGCGGCAACCAGCGACAATGCCTCCGGATCGGCCGCCAGGAATGCGGCTGCGGCGCGCAGCAGAGGGATCGTCTCGGCACCGGCCTTGGCAGGCTGCTGCGGCTGCATGTTCGCAGCGGCAGTGTCGTTGCCGCGCGCTGTCGGCGCCTTTGCCGGTTGATCGTCCCGGCGCGTCGTCGTCACCGGACTTTGCTCCGGTTCGTTCCCGTCTGCTGTAATGATCGCTGGTGCGATGTCGTCGTCATCGCCGAAGGCCTTTTTCAAGGCTGCCTGCAACAGGCCGGGGCTGGGCACGACCGCCGTCCCGGGTGGAAGCATTTGGGTTACCGCTTGAGGCGGCGGCAATGTCGTCTGCCTGCCCGGAACCGTCGTTTGGCCGTGCGGCGCAGGCAGCGGCGGAACCGGCCTTGCATCCGTCTGGCCGATGAAGGATCGCGTGATGGGGGTAGCTGTGAAAAGCCTGTCCAGCAGGCGCGGCGCGTCGATGACCGAGGGGTTTTTCAGCACCTCGGCGAGGATGCGGATCGAGACGGCCAGATTGCGCTGCCCCAGCTGCTTTTCCAGCGCCAGACGGGCCGCCGGCGGCAGCGTTTCGAGAAACACGGCCAGCCGCTTGCTGAAATCGCGCAGGGTCTCCTGCGGCAGCGGCGGAAATTTCAGGATTTTCGCCAGCGTGTCGAGCAGCCGGATCAGCGCTTCCTTCGGCAGCGGCTCGCTTCCGAGCAGATGCCGGTTCAGCGTTTCCAGGATCTTGAGCACCGCTTCAGACTGGTTTCCCGAAATCCGCACCGGTACCGGCGCGCGTTCCTTCGGCGTGACGATCTCCACCACGGCAGCCGCCTGCGCGGCGGCGACGGACGTCTTGACTGTGAGAATGGGCATCAGCATCGCAATCTCCGTCAGGTTCGGTTGAGGTCAAAGGGGCCTATGCATTCCGGCATGCCGGTCATGGGGCCAAGTGTCTATCGAAGGATGAGGGCGCTTCATGCGCATGCCGGGCGGCTCGTTCAAGGCCAGACCAGGTTGCGGCGGCTGCTGCGGGACCATAGGTGGCCGAGCATCTTATCCATCAAGACTAGGGCAGAATGATTGATAGAATGTTAACCATACCGAAGGTAGGACCGGCTTGGGTGCCGCAGCCGCAGGACACCATTTGCGCTTGCCGCCTTTTTGCCGGTCGCGTACATCTTGAGGCTGCGCTGCCGTCGTTGCAGCGCAGATATGGAATTGCTTTCGGGGGGAATGCGATGAATCCGGCCAATCTGATCCTCAACACCGACAGCTACAAGTTCAGCCATTTCCTCCAGTATCCGCCGGGCACGCGGGGTATCTCCGCCTATATCGAGACGCGCGGGCATCCGGATCAGGCCGACGTGCTGTTCTTCGGCCTGCAGATGTTCCTCAAGGAATATCTCGGCAAGCCGGTGACGCGGGCCGATGTCGATGAGGCCGAGGCGATTGTCCTTGCCCATGGCCTGCCGTTCAACCGGGTTGGCTGGATGCGCATCGTCGAGCATTTCGGCGGCTACCTGCCGCTTGAGATCCAGGCCCTGCCGGAAGGCACCCTGCTGCGCCGTGGCGTGCCGATGGTACAGGTGGTCAATACCGATCCGGAATCGTTCTGGTTGACCTCCTATATCGAGACTGCGCTGCTGCGCGCCGTCTGGTATCCGTCCTCCGTCGCCAGCAATGCCCGCAAGGTCAAACAGATCATCCGGCCGATGCTCGAAAAGACCTGCGACGATCCGGAGGCCGTGTTGCCCTTCCGCCTGCATGATTTCGGCGCCCGCGGTGTCGGCGCTTTCGAACAGGCCGGCATCGGCGGGGCCGCCCATCTGGTCAATTTCATGGGCACCGATACCGTGACCGGCGTGCTCTACGCCCGGCGCTATTATGGCGCCGACATGGCCGGTTTCTCCATTCCCGCGTCCGAACATTCGACGATGACCGCATGGGGCGTCGAGCGGGAGGCGGAGGCCTATTCCAATATGATCGACCGTTTCGCCGCCGGCGGCATGTTCGCCGTCGTCTCCGACAGCTACGACATCAATTACGCGGTCTCGGAAATCTGGGGCCAGCAGCTGCGCGAGAAGGTCAGGGCCAGCGGCGGCACCGTGGTCATCCGGCCCGACAGTGGCGATCCGATCGAGACGCCGGTGCATGTGGTCAAGCAACTCGACTACCACTTCGGCTCGACGCTGAACGGCAAGGGCTACAAGGTGCTCGATACATCCGTCCGCGTCATCCAGGGCGACGGTATCTCCAATGCCGATATCGGCCAGATCCTCGGCCGGCTGGAAGCCTTCGGCTTTTCCGCCGAGAACATCGCCTTCGGCATGGGCGGCGGCCTGTTGCAGAAGGTCAACCGCGATACCTATTCCTTCGCCATGAAGACCAATGCCCGGCTGGATGAGACCGGCATATGGCACGATGTCTTCAAGCGCCCCGCCACCATGAATGTCAAGGCATCGAAGGCAGGCCGTCAAGCGGTTGTCAGCGGTCTCGGCGGCCTTGAAGCGGCCCGTCTCGATGAGCTCAAGGACCGCCGCAATCATCTGGAAACGGTCTGGAGGAATGGCGAATTGCTGAGGGACTGGAGTTTCGAGGACATTCGCGCCCGGGCAAAATAGCGCTTGCCTGAGCGTCGGCTCCGTCCCATCCTTGCTCCGGTTTATACCGGAGCCGCCGATGACCGTTCGCCCGCCTCAATCGCTGTCCCCGTCCTTTTCCAGGGATATCGGGTTCAACCTCCTGGAATACGAGCTGATGTCGGAGCGGGCGGATGCGCTCGGGCGGCACGGTCTGAAGGTCGAGAAGGCCATCGCGGCGCTCGGTGCGCTGAAGGATGTGGAGATGACGCCGGCGCGGCGCGAGCAGTTGCTCGATGATGCCGCCGATGTCGTCTGGGCCTTCTTCATCCAGCGCGAAATCTGCGGCCTGCGTTCCAATCGCGATGCCGTCCAGCGGTATGGCATCCCGAAGGAAGTGATGGCGCGCCTGGGGATCGTCAGGCGCACGCCATAGTCAGGCGGCCTGCTTCTTGGCAAGCAGTGCGTAGATGCCGTTCTCATCAACCTGAATGGCCAGAATGGGCGTGCCGGTTGTATCCGTCATGTCGGGGCCGTTGGTCGAAAGCAGGTACACTTCCTCCTCCTCGCTGAGCGAGATATCGTTCTTGCCATTGGCGCCCGCCGGACCTCTGTCGGCCATCGCGCTGGCAAGGCCCTCATCGGTTCCTGCCGTGTCCGGAGCTTCAGCCATGTCGATCGCCTCCGCGCCCGCGGCCAGAACCTGTATCGTCTTGATCGCCATGTCCGCCGGGTTTTCGGCGGTTGCCGTTTCGGCCGCCCCTGATCCGAGCGCCTGTTCGTTCTGGGCTTTCACGATTGCGTGCAGGTCCTTGACGTCCTCCAGCTTTTCCTTGGCCTCCAGCGCGCCAATTTCCTCTTCGCGCTCCGCCTTCGTTTCGGCATCCTCGATCTTTGTCGGATCGCTGGTCTTGCCGGCACGTTCGAGCTTCAGCTCCTCCAGTGTCTTGGGATCGGCAACGGTTTCCAGCCTCTGCAAAGCCTTTGTTCGTGACTGGGCGGTTCCCGCAATGCCGGTGGCGCGTTCTTCCAGCGCGGCCTCGAGCTTGTCGTCTTCCTCGCCGTAGGGATTCTTGATCGCCTTGATGAGATCGCCGACGGAAATTTTGAGATCGACAAGCCCAAGCGCCTCGTTGAGGGCAAACAGCCCTTTCGAATCGAGCTGGGCGATCGCATTTTCGAGCTGCCGTCCGTAGCCGAAGCTGGACTGCCCCTCCTGCTTTTCGATGCCGAGCATCTTTCCGAGCGATAGAATGAGGTTGACCTTCAGCTCGTTGACGTCGAGGCCCTGCGTGTTGAAAAAATGCGCGTTGATTTTCTCATTGGCCGCGCGCTGCGCCTCGTTTGTGCGCTGGCCTGCCTTGAGGACCTTGTCTTCCTTCTTGCCCTTGAGCTTTTCCTCCTCCTCGATACGGCGCTTTTCGGCGTCGTCGATGACCGACTGCATGAGGGATGTGACGGCAGTGAAGCCGGCTTGCTGTGTGGGAAGCAGCATGTCAAATCGATCCACTTCGGAGAGGCGTCATGGAAGACGCACAGTTTTGTCGTTCGACGCCGGTTGCCGGTCAGGCTGCCAGCGCGCGCGTCTCCTCGGACTGGCGCTTGAGAATTTCGTAAATTCCGTTTTCGTCGATGCCGACGGCCAAAATGCCGCTCGCCGCTGCATCTTCACCCACGGGTGCCGCCGCATCGCCGGGGCCCGAACGCGCGAGGAGGACGGCCGCATCGGCCTCGTCCCTGGCTTCCTGGGAGACCTCGGTCGTTCCTGCGTCCGTATCGATGGCTTCGATCCGTGCCGCGCCGGCATCGGCGGCGGTGCTTTCCGCTTTTTCGACCACCTCAGCCATTTCGGCGCCGGCGGCCAGCGTCACCAGCAGATCGCCGGATGTGACGGCGGCAGCGGCCGGCTGTCCTTCGGCCGTGGTGCCGGTGGCCGGGGCGGATGGCGTGTTGAGGATCGCCTCATTGACCTTGGCGATCGTTTCCTGCACGTCCTTGACATCCTCGAGTTTCTCGGCCGCTTCGAGCTTGTGAATATCCTCTTCGCGCTCCTTGCGTGTTTCCTCGTTTTCGACGCGGGTCGGATCCGGCTGGTGGGTTCGTTCGAGCTTGAGTTCTGCGATCGATTTCGGATTGGCGATATCTTCCAGCCGCTGGATCGCAATCTGTGCGTCCTGCGTCGAGATACCGTCGGCGCGCGCCTTGTCGTCAAGGACTTCCTGGATGATTTTCATCTGCGTGCCGGACGGGTTTTTGATCGCCTCGACCATCTGGGCGGCGGTCAGGCCGAGATCCCTGAGACCCGCCTTGGTTTCAAGCACCGCGATGCTGGCCGGCATCGACTTGCGCACGTTCGCCATCGTCTCGCCGATGCGCTTGCTGTACTGTATATCGCTCTCGTCTTCGTTCTGGGTCAGCCCGTAGCGGGTGACGAAGCGGGCCGCCATTTTCGTCATTTCCGTCGGCTGTTCGGCGGAGCCGTCCAGCACCGCATCAATGCCATCGACGCTGACCTGGAAGCGGGCCAGCGTGATGTTCTGCTCTCTGCCGGGGATGGACGAGGTAACGGGAAGGTTGGCTTCATCCTTGCCGATCATCGAGATCAGCGTCAGGCTATCCGCAATGCGGGTGCCGAAATCGGCATCGGTTTCACCCTCGTCGCGGGTGACGCCCAGAATGTTCAAGAAACGCGAGATCAGCTCGGCTACGGCGTTGTCGTCGCCTTTCAAGGCCCCGAAGAAATGCGCGTTGACCTTGTCGTTCAGCGCCGCATGGCTCTTGCTCGCCGACACGCGCGCCTTGAGGATGTCTTCCTCCTTGGTCTCCTTACGTGCCTTCTTTTCGTCCTCGATGCGGTTTTCTTCCGCCTGGTCGATCATCGACTGCATAAGGGTGGTGCTGACGGTTCCGGCACTCGTCTGCAGGGGGGTAATCATGGCTGCTCCGCGCGGTTTGCAACGTGGGATATCGATCACTATCGATCGGCAACCGTTAAAGCATGATTAACCGGTTTTTGATTGTATAAACATTAGGATACCTTCACGTATCCCCCATGCGGTCGAGGCGTTATCTCAGCGCGCCGGCGTCGCGAGGGCGGCCCAGCCTTCCGGTGGCTTCGGTTTGCAGACAAGCGTTACCAGCACGAAGCTGACATAGAGCAGCAGATACCACGACCCCATCTTCTGCAGCGACACCATGTGCCATTCGGTCTGGCCGGGATAAAGCCATATACCCGTTGCCGTGCCGATATTCTCTGCAATCCAGAGAAAGATGCTGGTGAAGAAGGCGGCCAGCACCAGCGGCATCCAGCGGGCTTTGCGCTCCACCGTGAAATAGATGCGCACCCGGCCGAACAGCAGAAGCGTGGCGGCGAAAAGCCCGAAGCGCATATCCGCCATATAGTGATGGCTGTAGAAGTTCACATAGATCGCCACGGCCAGCAGCGCGGTCAGCGCGACAGGCGGATAGCGGGTAAACCGCATGTCGAAGATGCGGATGGCGCGTGCCATGTAGCTGCCGACGGAGGCGTACATGAAGCCGGAGAACAGCGGCACACCGGCAATCTGGAAGAGCGCATGCTCGGGATAGACCCAGGATCCCATATGGACCTTGAAGATTTCCATGCAGGTGCCGGTGACATGGTAGATCAGAATGACCCTTGCCTCTTCCCAGCTCTCCATCCTCAGCCGCAGAAAGACGATCTGCGCCGCCAGTGCCATCAGAAACAGCGCGTCATAGCGATTGATCGCCCATTCCGCGTTCCAGACGAGCTTGGTAACGATGATCAGGAACAGGACAAGCGCGCCGAAGAGGCAGGCCCATGCCTGTTTCAGCCCGAAAAGCACGAATTCGGCCAGACCCGGCGGCAATCTCTTGAGCAGCCGGCGGATAAACACCCGCACCGGTTCGAGGAACGGGCCGGTCTGGTGATCTGCGGCTGGCCGCATCAGCTATGCGCGAAGATGTCGGTTTCGTCCCAGCCGAGCAGGTCGAGCTTGCAGCGCGTCGGCAGGAAGGCGAAGCAGGCGTCGGCATGGTCGTTGCGGCCGTCGCGGATGAGGCGGGCGGTCAGCTTGTCGCGCAGCGCATGCAGATGCAGCACGTCGGACGCGGCATATTCCAGCTGCGCCGGCGACAGTTTCTCGGCTGCCCAGTCGGAAGACTGCTGATGCTTGGAAATATCGACGTCGAGCAGTTCCTTCAGATTGTCCTTCAGCCCGTGCCGGTCCGTATAGGTCCGCGTCAGGCGGGAAGCGATCTTGGTGCAGAACACCGGCGTCGTGGTGACGCCGAAGGTTTGGAACAGCACGGCGATGTCGAAGCGGCCGAAGTGGAAAATCTTCTGGCGCGTGGGGTCCTCCAGCATGGCGACGAGGTTCGGGGCCTGTGTCTGGCCCTTGGCGATCTGGATCACGTCGGCAGTACCGTCGCCCGGCGAAAGCTGGACGACGCAGAGCCGGTCGCGGCGCGGAATGAGGCCGAGGGTCTCGGTATCGATGGCGATCGCGCCCTTGTAGCGTGCAGCGTCCGCCGCCGGGATATCACCTTGGTGAAACCGTATTGTATTTGCCATGGAAATCCCCACATCAGCCGGGCAGGTGCCGCGCGTTGGTTCAAGGTGTTGGGCTATAGCGCAACTTTGCCGGAAACGATACCGTGTCTCATGCCCGGATGCGCGTTATGATGTCTGTATCGGGCAAACGTTATGGAATGCACATGTTGATCCCACAGGCCGTCCTCCTGTCCATGGCGCTGATCGCCGCCGACATCCCTCCCGTCGCGGTTTTGCCGGCGCCGGTGCAGCTTGCCCAGGTCTATACCGATCTGCCCGGCGTGAAGACGCCGGAGGAGGCGGAGGATGCCAAGCGGGTATTCTGCGAACAATCCGTCATCAAGGCGGAGGGGCATCCCACCTTTGCGCCGCGCTACCGCACCGTCAACAACTGCCGCCGCGGCAACGGGCCTGTGTTCCAGTCGCCCGGCACGCCCCGGTCGATCGAGCGCCAGCTGCGCGGACTGGACTATTAGCCTGCGCGGCTGATCGGCCTCCTTGCAAATTGCCGGATCATCAATACAACTTCCCGCAACGAGGAGTGCCGGGTTTCCCATGCCCGGCCTGGGAGACGATATCATGCCTGAAACGCAACGACCCCTGGTCATCTGCGCGCCGGAGCCGCGCACGCTCGATCTGATCTTCACGCCGGCGGCGCTGGATGCCCTGAAGGCGAAATACCGGATCATCGAAGCGGAAGAGGGCGCCATTGCCAGTCTCGGCGACGAAATCCTGGGACAGGCGCGTTACATCATCGGCCAGCCGCCTTTGAGTGCCGAAACGCTGGCCCGCATGCCGCAGCTGCGCTGCATCCTCAATGTCGAGAGCAACCTGATCAACAACATGCCCTATGAGGTGCTGTTTGCCCGCGGTATCCATGTGGTGACGACGGGGCAGGTTTTCGCCGAGCCCGTTGCCGAGATGGGTCTTGCCATGGCACTCAACATCGCCCGCGGCATCGTCGATGCGGATGTCGATTTTCGTAAGGGCCGCGAGCTCTGGGGCGGCGAGGGCAATGCCGGGGCGCGGCTGCTCTCCGGCGCCGATGTCGGCATCATCGGCTTCGGCGATCTCGGCAAGGCGCTGAACCGCGTGCTGTCCGGCTTCCGCACCCATACCCGCGTCTACGATCCCTGGATGCCGGCCTCGATCCTGATCGACAACGGCGTCAAGCCGTCGAGCCTGGAAGAGGTGCTGACGCAGAGCGATTTCATCTTCGTCGTCGCGGCCGTCACCAGCGAGAACCAGCATTTCCTTGGCGCTGACGCCTTTGCCAGCATGCGGCCGGGGGCTGCCTTCATCCTGCTCAGTCGCGCCAATGTCGTTGATTTCGATGCGCTGATGGCGGCGGTTGCAAGTGGCCATATCGTTGCGGCAAGCGATGTCTATCCCGACGAGCCGCTTCCGCTGGATCATCCTGTCCGCAGCCTCAAGGGTTTCCTGCGTTCTGCCCACCGGGCCGGCGCGCTCGACAGCGCCTTCAAGAAGATGGGCGACATGGTGCTGGAGGACATGGACCTGATGGACCGCAACCTGCCACCGATGCGCTGCAAGCGGGCGGAGCGCGAGACCGTGTCGCGCATGCGTTCCAAGCCCGTCAGCGTGAATTGACCAGCGTCAACTGACCGTTGCCGGTTTCAGCTTTGTCGTGCCGGCCGAAAGCACCAGAGGGGCCGCCATCAGGCAAAGCGCACCGGCAATCATCAGGGCGGGCAGATAGCTGGCGTAGGTGTCGCGGATGAAGCCGCCGCCGAAGGCCGCGAAGGCGGCGCCGATCTGGTGGCCGGTGAACACCCAGCCGAACACCATGTTGGCCCGCTCGCGGCCAAAGTGCCGGGCGGTGAGCTTCACCGTCGGCGGAACGGTCGCCACCCAGTCGAGCCCATAGAAAATGGCGAAGATCGACAGGCCGAGGAATTCGAAGCCGGTGAAGGGCAGCCAGAGCAGCGACAGGCCGCGCAGGCCGTAGTACCAGAACAGCAGCCAGCGATTGTCGTAGCGGTCGGATAGCCAGCCGGAGGCGACGGTGCCGGCGAAATCGAACAGGCCGATCATGGCGAGAATGCCGGTCGCGGTGATCGCCGTCATGCCGTAATCGGCGCAGAGCGAGACGAAATGCGTCTGGATGAGGCCGTTGGTCGAGGCGCCGCAGACGAAGAACGACAGGAACAGCACCCAGAATATCCGCGTTTTCGATGCCTCGATCAGCGTGTCGATCGGGGAATTGGTCTTGAGTGTACTGGTCGCGGGCGGATCGTCCACCACCTGGCCATAGGGCCGCAGGCCGAGATCCGACGGACGGTCGCGCATGAACAGCAGCATGGCAGCGGCAGAAACGAACAGCATGCCGAGAATGAACAGGATCGCCGCGCGCCAGCCGTAAGCCTCCGTCAGGGCGGCGATCAGCGGCATGAAGACGAGTTGGCCCGTTGCCGTGCTGGCCGTCAGAAGACCGACGACGAGGCCGCGCCGGGCCGTAAACCAGCGGGTGGCGACCGTTGCGCCCATCACCATGGCCGTCAGCCCTGTACCCGTGCCGACGACGAAGCCCCAGAGCACCACCAGCTGCCAGACCTCGCGCATGAACAGCGACAGCCCCATGCCGGTGAAGACGACGGTCAGCGCCGTGAGTGCCATCGACCGCATGCCGAAACGGTTCATCAGGGCGGCGGCAAAGGGCGCCATCAGCCCGAACAGGATGAAGCGCATGGCCAGTGCTGCCGAGATTTCCGTTGCCTCCCAGCCGAATTCCTTCTGCAGCGGCAGGATCAGCACGGACGGCGCGCCGATGGTGCCGGCGGTGACCAGCATGGTGAGGAATGCCGTGGCGGCAACGATCCAGCCATAGTGGATTTCTCGTTGTTCAAGCCGTCTGGAAAGCGTTGTGGAGAGCATGGGCAGGGTTCTCAACGGGCGCCTGCATCAGAAGCGATGCGGGTCTTGTAACTATCGACATGCAAGTCACTAATGTAAAAGCTTTCATTATGCAAGTTGCCGGCGGAGCGAGGAAGATCGGTCCGGGGGGCCGCCGCGACGGTAAAAGGTCTCGAGAACTGCAGGAGCGGAAAGCGCAAAGAAATGAACTCCACTGATAATCTCAGAGGAGTCTACCGCAGTCTCAGGGACCGGGGAAAATTCACGACTGGCGGATTGATGTCAGGGAGAAATTTTCGGCATCGATCGGCTTGCCGGTCAGGCTGTCGACATAGACCGGCTTGGCAACGTCTCCGGTTTCCCGGTCGGTGATCCGCATCGTCACGCCGCGATCGGCGAAATGGCGATTGCCGAACATCGAGAGCGCGATCAAAAGCGGTTGCAACTCGCGGCCCATGTCGGTCAGCAGATATTCGTGGCGGACGGGGCGATCCTGATAGGCGCGCTTTTCCAGCAAACCTGCTTCGACCAGCGACTTCAGTCGCCGCGTCAGGATATTCGGGGCGATGCCGGTGCTTTTCTGGAATTCATCGAATTTGGTGCGGCCGAAGAAGACATCACGCAGGATGAGAATGCTCCACCATTCGCCGACGCGGTCGAGGGTGCGGGCAATCGGACAGGCCATGTCATCGAAGCTCTTGCGCTGCATGGCCCTTATGTAGAGCCGGGACTTGCACGATGCAAGCCGGGTCTGCACGATGCAGGCCGGGCTCACTCAATGTAAGCCGGGCTACCCGATGTTGACCCGGCGCATGGCTTCGAGAATGGAGCCCTTGGTTTCATGGCCGGTCTTGTACAGGCCGAGCATCACGGCGGCGGCATCGCGTCCGTCATCGCTGTTGAGGGCGGTGCGTGTTTCCTTGCACCATTCCTCAAGTGCGCCGCAGACCGTTTCGATATCATTCTGGTTCAAGGCCATGTCCGATAGTAACGACATTACTCCAACCCCATCGTTCCAAACACACCCGGTTTGTCACGACAGTGTAAAGCCTTTCAATTCGTTGACAATTCCCAAATTTAAGGGGAAACGCGCCGGAGGTCGGGCCGGAGCGCTGCAATTGGATTGTGAGCCGGACAACCTTTTCCCGGGTTATTCGGCCCTGACGGCGGATGCCTCGACCAGCGAGGCAGCGATGGCCATTGCCAGCAGCTTGCCCTTGGCCCGGATTGTCGTGCTGTCGAAATCCCGGGCGGAGAGCGCCAGATCCATGCCCTCACGCATCAGAATTTCCTGTGCCCTGTAGACTGCCCAGTTCTCGACGTCGTCGCGCTTCCGCATTGCGCTTGCCCCCACAGCTAAATTGCCGTCCAGCTCTCAATCCGGCCTGAACGCGGGCACCTGGGCGAATCACCTGAACGTGTGAACAGAATGCGACTTTTCCGCCAATTCGGAAGCATAAATTTTCAACCGTCATAAATGAGGGTATTTCGGCTTCTCTCATATGTTGCGGATTTTTCCTTCGATGACGTCGCCACCGCCTTCGTCCACGCGCGGGTTACCGGCGTGGGGTGGTGCATGCAAAGGACAGGGCGCTCAAAGCTGCCGTATTGGGTAGTTGGAAAAATGACACCTTTCAGCGCCCCGTTCGGTGGTTTTTGCCGGCAACTCCGGTTCCTCTGCGATGGCATTCCCGCCCATCTTCTGTGCCGCACAGGCACGTCCGCAGCCGCGACAGCCTGCGGAGGGGAACCATTTTCTGCTGACCCCGGATGAAAGAGCCTGCGTCGCTCTCTTCCACCCGGCACCGGCCCCGCCTCGCTGCCACGCCTGGCAGCGTATCCATGGGCGGAACGGAAACAAGGATGGCACGAATGCCACGGGCGGGGATGAAAAAATATTCGATGTCCGGTAAGTTGTTGTTTTCTCTCAGGGAGACCGGGATTTGCGTCCCCGATCCCCTCACCAACAAAATCTAAGACTTGGCTGAAGCTAAGGTCCAGATTTTATAGGTGAGGGGCTCACTTCCCCCCCCACCACTGGCTCTACTCGAACTCCAGGATCAACGCGTCCACCGCAAGGCTCGCACCGGCCGGACCGTTATTCTGCGCGCGATTTCCCGGTACTGCGCGAAGCGCCTGCATCCTTCTTCTCATCCTCGAAAGCCTGCGGGAAGTTCTTGCGGGCCAAGGCCTCGTTGAGTTTCAGCAGCCCCTCGTATGAGGTCGGATCGAAGCCTCTTTCCGCCGGCAGGAGTTCGCGCCCGAACAGGCGGCACAGCCGTTCTCCGTCCAGATTGCCGCGCTGGAACGGCGTCGTGCCGAAATATTGCCAGAGGGCCTGCACGAAGCCGATGTCGGCCAGCGCGACCGTCTGATCCATGGTCCGTTGCCGCGGCCAGGCCGTCAACGGGGTGACCTTGGAATTGGCCCGGCGCAGGGTGAATTGCCACTGGGTTCCGAGCAGGCCGGGTGGAAAGCCGCGATGCTTGGGCATTTCAGGGGTTTTGGCCATGGCGTCACACCTCAAACACGTCTTCGAACGATTCCGGAAAGCTCTTTCGCGCCACCCTTTCGTCGATCTGCAGCAAAGCCTCATAGGAGGCCGGGTCGAAGGGACTTTCGCCGGGCACGACCTCGCGGCCGAACAGCAGGTTCAATCGTCCGGCATCGAGGTTGCCGCGTTCGAACGGTTCGGCACCGAAATGGTGCCAGAGCGCATGCAGGAAGGCTGCATCCACCTTGGCCTCGATCGAGTTCGGGCGGGCGAGGCGCTGCAAGGGCTTGAGCGGCGTCACCCCCTTCTCGTTCGCCCGCCGGATGGTGAAATGATGGCCGTGGCCCGGCATGCCGGAGGGAAAGCCCCTGTGTTTTGTCATCTCGGGCCGCTTGGCCATCCTGGTCTCCTTACGCCTTGGCTGTGCCGGCTGCAGCGATCTTGTCCTGCGTCTTCGTGTCGAAGTCGGAGGCGTCGTGGCGCTCGTGCAGCTGCTCGGATGGTTCGCCGAAGACGCGATTGACGATGCGGCCGCGCTTGACCGCCGGACGCTCTGCGATCTCGGCAGTCCAGCGCTGCAGGTGCTTGTAGCTCTGAACGTCGAGGAAGGTACCGGATTCGCCATACTGCTTGCCCAGCGCCAGATTGCCGTACCAGGGCCAGATGGCGATATCGGCGATGGAATAGTCCGATCCGGCCATGTACCGGTTGTCGGCAAGATGCCGGTCGAGCACGTCGAGCTGGCGCTTCACCTCCATCGCAAAGCGGTCGATCGCATATTGGATATGCATCGGCGCATAGGCATAGAAATGGCCGAAACCGCCGCCGAGATAGGGCGCCGACGCCATCTGCCAGAACAGCCAGTTCATCGTCTCGGTGCGCGCCTTGTGGTCCTTCGGCAGGAAGGCGTCGAACTTGTTGGCAAGATAGAGCAGGATCGAGCCTGATTCGAAGACGCGGGTCGGCTCCGGTGTGGAGCGGTCCATCAGGGCCGGGATCTTCGAGTTCGGGTTGACGTCGACGAAGCCGGAGCCGAACTGGTCGCCATCGCCGATCTTGATCAGCCAGGCGTCGTATTCCGCGCCCGTGTGACCGGCAGCCAGAAGCTCCTCCAGCATGATGGTGACCTTGACGCCGTTCGGCGTCGCCAGCGAATAGAGCTGCAGCGGATGTTTGCCGACCGGCAGCTCCTTCTCATGGGTGGGACCGGCGATCGGCCGGTTGATATTGGCGAATTGTCCGCCATTGCCCTTCTCCCAGGTCCAGACCTTGGGAACTTCGTAGCCGGCGGGAAAGTTGTTGGCGGGGGATTTTTCGGTCATGCGTGTTGGTCCTTGATATTGGGAGCGCTTGAAAGGTCAAATGCGACAGGGAGGATATAGGAACCGGTCGGGCGCATTGTTGCCGGGTCAACGACAAATTTCCTCATAAGCGATGGCGAGAGTTCTGGAGGTCATCAATATTCCCCGTCTGGCGCAACGGCAAGATAGGCGGGAGGAACCGTATCGGTCAGCCAGACGCCATTGTCCGCCCGAAAGAACGCAAAGCCCGCCGCGGCCATCTTCTGGGCATCAATCGTCAACACAACGGGCTTGCCATGACGTTGTCCAACCGTCTTGGCGGTGAGCATATCGGATGAGAGATGGACCTGCTGGCGGCCACCGGCCAGAAGTCCTTGTGCCCGGATACTCTCCAGGAAACGGGTCGCCGTGCCGTGATAGAGGATTGGCGGCGGCGCAACAGGGGCATGACCAAGTTTCACGGATACGGAATGTCCCTGGGCCGCCCGGATACGTTTCCCGTCCTCGGATATCGTGAATCTCTTCTTGTCGCTGTCCGCGACAACGGCGTGAAGCGTGTCCACATCGAGCGCGTGGTTGGCTGCGTTTGCCTTGCTGATCAGTTCGGCAATATCCGCCCAGCCCTGCGCATCAAGCGTCAGACCGATGCTTTCCGGCGCATGGCGCAGCACATAGCTCAGAAATTTGCTTGTCTGTACCGACATCCGTTTTCTCCAGTCGATCGGGCGAGGATACCGCTCACAACGGTATCGTATCGTGCTTGCGCCACAGCTGTTCCTTGCGCTTGTTCCTGAGCGAGGCAAAGGCCCGGGCGATGCGGCGGCGCGACGAATGCGGCATGATCACCTCGTCGATGAAGCCGCGTTCGGCAGCGACGAAGGGGTTGGCGAAGCGCTCCTCATATTCCTTGGTGCGCGCCGCGATCTTCTCCGGGTCGCCCAGTTCGGAACGGTAGAGGATTTCGGTGGCGCCCTTGGCACCCATGACGGCGATCTCGGCGGTTGGCCAGGCATAGTTGACGTCGGCGCCGATATGTTTCGACGCCATCACGTCATAGGCGCCGCCATAGGCTTTTCGCGTGATCAGCGTGACCATCGGCACGGTTGCCTGGCTATAGGCGAACAGCAGCTTGGCGCCGTGCTTGATGACGCCGCCATATTCCTGCGCCACGCCCGGCAGGAAGCCGGGCACGTCGACCAGCGTCAGGATCGGGATCGAGAAGGCATCGCAGAAGCGGACGAAACGGGCGGCCTTGCGCGATGAGTCGATATCCAGGCAGCCGGCCAGCACCGTCGGCTGGTTGGCGACAACGCCGATTGTCTGTCCTTCGATCCTTATGAAGCCGGTGATGATGTTGCGGGCAAAGGCCTCCTGCAGCTCGAAGAAATCGCCTTCGTCGGCGATCGCGTGAATGAGCTCCTTCATGTCGTAGGGCTTGGCCGACGAATCGGGAATCAGCGTGTCGAGACGCATCTCGATACGGGCCGGATCGTCGTGGAAGGGGCGGACAGGCGGCTTTTCGCGATTGTTGGCGGGCAGGAAATCGAACAGCAGGCGCACCTGCTCCAGCGTCTCGACGTCATTCTCATAGGCCGCGTCGGCAACGGAGGATTTTTTCGTATGGGTCCCGGCACCGCCTAACTCCTCGGCCGTGACGATCTCGTTGGTGACGGTCTTGACCACGTCCGGACCGGTCACGAACATGTAGGATGTATCGCGCACCATGAAGATGAAATCGGTCATCGCCGGCGAATAGACAGCGCCGCCGGCGCAGGGGCCCATGATGACGGAGATCTGCGGGATGACGCCGGAGGCCTCGGCATTGCGGCGGAAAACCTCGGCATAGCCGGCAAGCGAGGCCACACCTTCCTGGATGCGGGCGCCGCCCGAATCGTTCAGCCCGATGACGGGCGCGCCGTTGCGCACTGCCATGTCCATGATCTTGCAGATTTTCTGCGCATGCGTCTCGGAGAGGGAGCCGCCGAGCACGGTGAAATCCTGGGAGAAGACGTAAGTTTGACGGCCGTTGATCGTGCCCCAGCCGGTGACGACGCCGTCGCCCGCGACCTTCTGTTCAGCCATACCGAAATCGACCGCGCGATGCGTGACGTACATATCGTATTCTTCGAACGAGCCTTCATCGAGCAAGACCTCGATCCGTTCGCGGGCCGTCAGCTTGCCCTTTGCATGTTGGGCATCGATGCGCTTCTGCCCACCGCCAAGACGCGCTTCGGCGCGTCGCGCCTCCACGGTTTCGATGATATTGCGCATGTGGCCTCCCGTCGTCTCTGCATCTTGCTTAGCCGGAAACGGGATCGAAGGAAATCGCCGATCGCGCAAGTGGCTGGAGTAAAGGTATTATCCGCTTACTCCGGGAGTGCGATTGACGTATGGGCAGACGATTGCCGTCGCGTGTGATTCGCCGGGCCTGGCTGCGTCAATTTGACGTTCTTCACGAAATAGTCAGAGGACCCCACTTGCTGTTTGGCGGAACCGGGACTATTTGATCTGCAGATATGTTACCGGTCACACCCTGTGTGCAGGATGTGCCGTCATGTCGGCTGGCGGAGGCGTTGAGTCCCGGTCTGTCTTGCCCCACGAGGGCCGTTGCGTTTCGGCAACAGTGAAAATCCCAACATGCGATTATGACGAAAGAAGACTGTGATTCTTATTGTTACAGTCTTTTCCCCATGTAATCTGAACGTGCGGTTTTGACCGCTGCCATTGGGGCTTGAATCGATATTTGGGGTGGGGGATGCTGATTTTCAGCCATGGAAACCTGCGCCCAATCGAAACTTGATTGGATCCGAAATGACTATAAAGGCTTTTCTCTTTGCGTCCGCTGCGGCGCTGAGCACGGCAAGCGGCGCAGTTGCCGCCGACGCGATCGTCGCGGCTGAACCGGAGCCGCTGGAATATGTTCGCGTGTGCGACGCATTCGGCACCGGCTACTTCTACATCCCCGGCACGGAAACCTGCCTGAAGATCGGCGGTTACATCCGTTTCCAGACCGACTTCGGCCGTGATCAGTCCGGCACGTCCGACTGGAACACGTTCACCCGCGCGCAGCTCGAGTTCACGGCAAAGAACGATACCGAATTCGGCACGCTGACGAGCCTCGTCGCCCTGCGCACGAACGCCCGTAATTCCTCCGGCTCTTCGGCCAACGACACATTCCTCGATCAGGGCTATTTTGAGATCGCCGGTTTCCGCGTTGGTATGCAGTACAGCTGGTGGGATGACGATCTGAGCGGCGAGACCGACTTCATTGCCAGCAACGAGACTCGCCACAACGCTATTCGCTACCAGTACGAGACCGACGCCTTCAAGGCCGGTATCGCTGTGGAAGAACTGGAAGATTCCTACGCCACCAAGCGGGGCGAAGGTCCGAACAACGTCGGTGTAACCGGGCAGATTTCCGGCACTGTTGGCGGCGTCAGCGCTTACCTGCTTGGCGGTTATGATACCGATACGGAAGAAGGCGCCATCCGCGCCATCGTCTATGCCGATATCGGACCGGGCCAGCTCGGCGTTTATGGTGCCTATGCCACCGGTGCCAACTACTATTACGAAGAATCCGAATGGACTGCCGGCGCTCAGTACGAACTGAAGGTCAACGACAAGTTCGCCATCACCCCCGGCTTCCAGTACTTCGGCAAAATCGCCCTCAGCGATAACGGCGAAGGTTTCCGCGGCGGTGACGCGTGGAGAGCCGGCGTCACGGTTGATTACAAGATCACCGACGGTCTCAAGACGAAGCTGAGCGTCCAGTATCAGGACGTAGACAATGCCGACGACGAAGTATTCGGCTTCCTGCGTCTTCAGCGCGATTTCTAAGTCATCTCGCAGAGATAAGGCTGGCCGCTGTTAGGCGGCCAGCCCATGGTTCGTCACGGATTTGATTGACCTCCGATCAGTGACGGGGGCGGTCCGGCTCCCTGCCGGCCGTCCCGCATTGCCTGAGAGTTTCCATCTCAGGCAGTGAGCGTTCTTCCCATCGGGCACTTGCCGCCATCGATGGTCGCCAGTTCTGCAATGGCATCCTCCACGGACTTTTCGCCCAGCAGCCCCAGAAGCGCCCGCTCCGCTTCCTTGCTGAGTTGCGCCGACCATTCGTTCATATTGCTGGAAATGAAGCAATCGGCAGGAATGTCGTCGCGCGTACCCCAGATTTTCTTGTCTGGCGTCACGGCAAGATAGATTTCGCTCAAATAGATCGCATTGGCGGGCCTGCCGAGCCGGTAGCCGCCCTGATATCCTTCGGACGACACGAGGATATTCTTCTGCATCAACGGCGCAGCCAGCTTGCGCACAAGGCTGGGCTTGGCATCGAGTTTCGCTGCCAATACATCGCTCGTTGAGCGCGTGCTATTCTTTTCATTGACGGCAACTGTAATAATGATCTGCAGAGCCGAAGAGAAGCGTGTGTCCATCATGGGGACGCATACTAATGCAGGCTTTTGAAAAAGCCAGACGCTAAGTGCAGACACAGAAAAACTCTCCGGCAGTTGAGAGCCAGAGGGCAAAGTCACCAGTAGAACAAAGCCTGCCGCAGTCTGATCGTCGATCACATCGCCAAGCGTTGCCCGGTTTCACGTCGAAAGCCGGTACCAATAGCAGATAGGGTTTGATAAAAGCCATTTCAATAGGCGAGTTACTCATATTGAGGCCCCTCCGTGTATATTTTTGCCTGCGGCGCAAGGAGTGACGGGCGGGATCGGCAATTCTTCGCCCGGTGTATCCGCGCAGGCGGCGGCGCGCAGAGCCTGCTTGTCGCGGAATGGGTAATTGCTCTGGAAAGGGTATGTCGAGGTTCGGGGAGGGTCTTGCTCGGGTGGTCTATCGATCATCCGGTTCCGGAAGGGATCGCTGCTGTGCCCGGTGTTCGCATCGTGATGGCGTGTGATCCGCCAAAAATGAAAAAGCTCTGCATCCTTTTGGGATTGCAGAGCTTTTTGGAATTTGGTGCCCAGAAGAGGACTCGAACCTCCACACCCTTTCGAGTACCAGCACCTGAAGCTGGCGCGTCTACCAATTCCGCCATCTGGGCGACGAGCGGGGATGTACGGGGCTCGCGCTTTTGTGTCAACAGGGTTTTTGAAGTTTTCTTGAAAATGTGCCGGAAAGTTGAGCAAACTGTTGGATCGCAAGGGTTTTCCACGGAAACGAATTCAGCGGCTCTCACGGCCGCCCATCGGCCTCACCCGGATTGCTGCGCAAACGCGCGGATGCGGTCCAGCCCCTGTTCGAGAAGCGCCTGTGCCTGACCGGCATTTTCCGCCTCGACATAGCAGCGCATCTCCGGCGCGTTGCCCGACGGGCGGAAATGAATGACGCTCCGGTCGGTCAGCGTTACCCGCAATCCGTCGATGTCGCTGATGGTCTCCGGCTTGCCGATCGAAGCAAGAAAGGCGGAGAGATTGTCCGTGCCGGCGCGCAGATAGGCCATCAGCGCGGCACTTGTCTCAAGCGGGAAATTCTCGATCCGGTCGCTCAGCGCCACCGGCAGGGCATAGCTCGCTGCAAGCACCGAGAGAGGCTCACCACTGCGGGCAGCGAGCGACAGCACGGCAAGTGCCGGCAGGAAGCTGTCGCGCGTCGGCAGGGCCCTGAGCACGGTGCCGTTGAGGGTGAAGTCGGTGGCGGTCAGCGTGCCGCCATTGGCCTCGAAGCCGACGACGCCCTTCGTGCCGCCACGGACGGCCTCCTGCATGGCTTCGATGACGAAGGGTGAGCCGACACGGGTGCGCAGGATGGAAAGGCCCTGCTGGCGCTCCAGGCCGGAATTGGAGGTCACCGGCGTGACGGCGACCGAGGCTCCGGTAAACTGGGCGGTGATCAGGCCCAGCAGGTCGCCGCGCAGCGGCAGGCCCGTTTCGTCGCTGACGAGCGGCCGGTCGCCGTCACCATCGGCCGAGACGATCGCATCGAGGCCGTATTCCTCCGCCCAGCCCTTGAGCAGATCGATCGTTGCCGGCGGAACGGCTTCCGTATCGACCGGAATGAAATCGGCCGAGCGGCCGAGCGGGACCACGTCCGCGCCATAGTGGGCGAGCACCTCGACGAACAGGTCGCGCGCCACGCTGCTGTGCTGATAGACGCCGATCTTCAACCCGGACAATGCGCCGGCGGACAGGATCGCCGTGTTGCGGGCGAGGAAAAGTGCCGTCGCCTGCTTGGAGTGATCGGCGGCAGTCCCCGGCGTTGCGTCGATCGGCACGGGCTGCGCTTTGATTCGGTCGGCCTCAGTGCCGATCGCCTGCTCGTCGGCCTTGGCGATCTCGCCGTCCGGCCGATAGAACTTGATGCCGTTGCGGTCGGCGGGGATATGCGAGCCGGTGATCATCAAACCTGCAGCGTGCTTTTCCAGGCCGTAGAGCGCCAGTGCCGGTGTCGGCACGGGGCCGCAATCCAGAACGGTTAGACCGGCGCGGGTCAAAGCACCGGCGCAGATGGCCGAAATCTGCGGGCTGGAAGGGCGAAAATCCCGCGCGAGCAGGATCGGATCGCCAGGTCCGGCCTGGCCGGACGACAGCAGGTAGTGCGCAAAGGCGGTCGCGTAGATGGCCGCGGCAGGCCCGTTCAGGTCCGTGGAAAGGCCGCGCAGGCCGCTGGTGCCGAATTTCAGACTCAATCTATCCTCCGTCTGCTTGACAGGGTTTTGATAACCGGGAGAGTGACTTGCGGGGAATATTGGCGCATTCTGCCGGTTTGGAAGGGGCTGGATATCAAATGACGCCAGATTTACAGTCGGGAAATCAACGAAAACACGAATAAAACGAAAACACTGATCGTAATATGAAACAGGGACAGCAACCGAAGCAAACCCTTTTGGGAGAAATGAGGAAACAAATGGCGGGATTTCGACGTTTCGTTATTGGCTGCGTGCTGAGTGCGGCCTCCATCATGACACCTGTGGTCTCCGCGCAAGCGGTGCCTCTGGCGGTTCCGGACGTCAAGGTGGCGCAGCAATCCGATGTGCAGACGGTCGTCCATCGTCGCGGCCACGGTCACTATAGGCCAAGGCCCCACTACCGGCCGCGCCCGCACTACCGGCCCCATTATGGCCACCGGCGCCACTATCGCCCCGGTTACCGCGTCTATATCGCACCACCGGTCGTTCACCGGCGTTACGGTGGCTCCCACGTGCAGTGGTGCCTGTCCCGGTATCGCTCCTACAATCCGTCGACCAATCGCTTCCTGGCCTATGGCGGCGTCTACAGGGTTTGCCGCTCGCCTTACCGGTGAGCAGGCGTTTCATGTCTGATGACGGCGGGGATTTTCCCCGCCGTTTGTCTTTGCAGACATGTCTGCGTGAAAAAGCTTATCCTGCCAGTGTCGTGTATGCCCAGAGCAGCACGGCGTACCGCGCCGCCTTGCCGATCGTCACATAGAGCAGAAAGACGGGAAGAGGGGTGCGCAGCAACCCGGCCGCCAGGGTCAGCGGATCGCCGATCACCGGCAGCCACGAGAAAAGCAGGACAAGCCGGCCATAGCGGTTAAACAGCGCCTCGGCTCTCTGCCGGTTGGCCGGGCTGACGGGAAACCATCGGTTATGCTCGAAGCGCAGCAGAAAGCGGCCGAGCACGAAATTGACCACGGCTCCCAGCACATTGCCCGCAGTCGCGGCCAGGAAGAGCTCGAGCAACGGCGCGTCCGGCTGTCCGGCCGCAAGGATCAATGCCGCCTCGGAGACGCCGACCAGCAAGGTGGCCGAAAGGAAGGCGGCGCTGAAAACGCCGAAAAGAAGCCCTGCCGTCAAAATCTCAGGTCCGGTCGGTGTGGCCGAGATCGCGCCCGGGTTCGATCACGTCGCGCACGCGCTGCTTCAACTCCTTGGGCCCCGGAAAGCCGCCATCGCGCTTACGTTCCCAGATCAGCGTCTCGCCCACATGGATTTCGAAATTGCCGCCGGTGCCGGGAATAAGGGCAACCTCACCCAGACTGTCGCCAAAGGTGGAGAGCAGTTCCTGCGCCATCCAGGCGGCGCGCAGCAGCCAGTTGCATTGGGTGCAATAGAGGATGGCGATGCGTGGCTTGTCTGTCATGTCGGCTTCCGTGGCGATTTGCGGTCGCGCGGACGTTATCGTCCGTTGACCGGGGCTGCAACCGGGCATGACCGGCAGTGTTCACGAAATTGTTAACTAAATTTATCAGGTTTTACGGCGATGCGTCTTGTCCCGTCGGTTGTCAGCCGCAAGAGAATGCTGCATTGCGAAAAAAACACAGGAGACGACATGACCGACCTCACATCAACTCGGCCGCCAGCCATGGTGCCTGCCCTGCAGCGGCTCTACCTGCCGTTCGATACCACGGTGGAAACGCTTCTGCGGGTTATCGCCGGCGTTCTTCTCGTCACACACGGCTACGGCAAGATCATCAATCCCTTCGGCGCCGTCGGCATGGTCGAAGGTCTCGGCTTCTATCCCGGCGTCTTCTGGTCGCCACTGCTGGCGGCTACGGAATTCTTCGGCGGCATCCTGGTCGCGATCGGCCTGTTCACCCGCCCGGCCGCCTTCGCGGCGATGATCGTCCTGCTGGTGACGGTCTATTTCCACGGCATCGTCACGGGTGATGGCCTTGCCGGTGCCGAAAAATCGATCCTCTGGGCCGCGATCTTCCTGTTCTTTGCCGTTCGCGGATCGAATGCGCAGTCGGTGGACGCCAAGATCGGCAAACAGATCTGATCCGTCTCAGAACGGACAATACAAACCGATAAGCCCGGAAGGCAGCCTTGCTTCTTTCCGGGCTTTTTATATTGCGAGGAAGCCGGACAGAAAAATGGCGGCTGAAGCCGCCATTCTGGATAGTGTCTCTGTCAGCCCGGCCGCCGTTACAGCGTGCGGGTGATGTGCTCGACGCGGAAGCACTCGATGGTGTCGCCGGCGCGGATGTCTTCGTAGTTTTCAAAGGCCATACCGCATTCCTGGCCCATCGGCACTTCGGAGACTTCGTCCTTGAAGCGCTTGAGGGTCTTGAGCTTGCCTTCGTGAATAACGACGTTGTCGCGCACCAGGCGGACGCCCGCACCCCGTTCGACCTTGCCTTCGATGACGCGGCAACCCGCGACCTTGCCGGTCTTGGTGATGTTGAACACTTCCAGGATTTCGGCATTGCCGAGGAAGGTTTCGCGTCTTTCTGGAGAAAGAAGACCGGACATCGCTGCCTTCACGTCATCCACCAGATCGTAGATGATGTTGTAGTAGCGGATCTCGATGCCGGCGCGTTCTGCGGCGGTCCGCGCCTGTGCGTTTGCACGGACGTTGAAGCCGATGATCGCCGCATTCGAGGCTTCCGCCAGCGAGATGTCGGACTCGGTGATGCCACCGGCACCCGAATGGACGATGCGGGCGCGAACCTCGTCGGTTCCCAGCTTGTCGAGGGCACCGGCAATGGCTTCGATCGAGCCCTGCACGTCGCCCTTGATGACCAGCGGGAATTCCTTCAGGCCGGTATTCTGCAGCGTCATCATCATCTGCTCGAGCGAACCGCGCTGGCCGGATGCACGGGCAACGGCCTTGTCGCGGGTGAGCCGCTGACGGTACTCGGAGATCTCGCGGGCACGGCTTTCGTTCTCGACGACGGCGAACTTGTCGCCCGCCTGCGGCGTACCGGACAGACCGAGAATTTCGACCGGCATCGACGGCGGCGCTTCCTTGACGTGTTCGCCCTTGTCGTTGACGAGCGCGCGAACGCGGCCCCACTGGTCGCCGGCAACGATGATCTGGCCGGGCTTCAGCGTACCCTTGTGAACGAGAACCGTGGCAACGGCGCCGCGGCCGCGATCGAGCTGGGCTTCGACGACGGTGCCTTCTGCCGTGCGATCCGCATCGGCACGCAGGTCGAGGATTTCGGCCTGCAGCAGGATGGCTTCGAGCAGCTTGTCGAGGCCGAGGCCGGTCTTGGCCGAGACTTCGACGTCGAGCACTTCACCGCCCATGGTTTCGACGAACACTTCATGCTGCAGCAGCTGGTTGCGCACCTTCTGCGGATCGGCTTCGTGCTTGTCGATCTTGTTGATCGCTACGATGATCGGCACACCGGCAGCCTTGGCATGGCTGATCGATTCGATCGTCTGCGGCATGACGCTGTCATCGGCCGCAACCACGAGGATCGCGATGTCGGTCGCCTGGGCGCCGCGGGCACGCATGGCCGTAAAGGCGGCATGGCCGGGAGTATCGATGAAGGTGATCTTGTGGCCGTTCTGCTCCACCTGATAGGCGCCGATATGCTGGGTGATGCCACCGGCTTCGCCCGAGACGACGTGCGTCTTGCGGATGGCGTCGAGCAGCGAGGTCTTGCCGTGGTCGACGTGACCCATGATGGTCACGATCGGCGGACGCGGCTGCATATCGCCATCGTCGTTGGTGTTGAACAGGCCTTCTTCGACGTCGGATTCCGAAACGCGCTTGACCGTATGGCCGAATTCGCCGGCGATGAGTTCGGCAAGGTCGGCGTCGATGACGTCGCCCGGCTTCATCATCTGGCCTTCCTTCATCAGGTACTTGATCACGTCGACGGCTCGTTCAGCCATACGCTGCGACAGTTCCTGAATGGTGATGGTTTCCGGAAGGATCACTTCGCGCATGACCTTTTCGCGGGTTTCCTGCATCTGGCTGCGGCGGAACTTTTCCTGGCGGCGGCGCATGGCGGCCATCGAGCGGCCGCGCGGATTGCCGTCGTCGTCGAGAGCGGCCGTCAGCGTCAGCTTGCCCTTGCGGCGTTCTTCTTCCGTCTTCGGACGGGCAGGGGCCTTGGCAGGTTCCGGGCGAACGACCTTGCCGCGCACCGGTGCGGTGGCGCCACGGTTCGGACGGGCTTCTTCCTCTTCGCCTTCCGCCTTGCGGCGGGCGCCGAGTGCCGGGGTTACCGTCGATGGCGTCGTTGCGGGCTTTGCTGCCTGGGCGCGGGCCTGGTCTTCCGCCTTGCGGGCAGCAACGGCTGCCGCTTCGGCTTCCGCGGCAGCGGCCGCTTCGACGGCTGCCTTCTCGGCTTCGCGTTCCGCAGGCGTGCGGGCGGCTTCTTCCGCGGCAAGACGGGCTGCTTCAGCCTGCTCGGCCTTCAGACGCTCTGCCTCTTCGGCGGCGCGGCGGGCCTCTTCGGCGGCGCGGCGCTTGGCGTCTTCGGCATCGCGGATCTGGGCTTCGGCAAGCGCACGGCGGCGGGCGTCGATCTCACCGGCCGACAGCTGGTTGAGAACCACGCCGACACGCGGGCGATTGTTGTTGTCCTGGCGATTGTCCTGCTGGCGCGGCTGCTGTTGCTGCGGGGCAGGGCGTGATGGCTGCTGCTGCTGGACCGGCGCCGGGCGCTGCGGCTCGGCAACGCGGACCACAGGTGCCGGCGTTGCAATCGGAACGACCGGCTTTTCGTCTTCCGGCCGCATCGGCCGCCGCTTGCGCGTCTCGACCACGACTGCCTTTGTCCGGCCGCGACCCATGTCCTGGCGAACAGTTCCCTGGCTGACCCCGGAGGGCTTCAGGGTCAGCGTCTTCTTGGCTCCGCCGAATGTCTTGTCGTCGTTGTTGTCGGTCATTCCGTTCCGTTCCTAAGATCAGGGCCGGATGCGTATCACCAGACCCCGCCGTTCAATTTCTGTTTTGCAATCGCGGTTGTGCCGGCCTGCGCCGGTGACCCGCGTCATTGTGTCGGCAAGCCAGTTTCGGCGCCAACGGCTCGAGCGGGGACGGTTCCCCGGTATCTTTCGAGCATGTTTGCGCGCTTCACTACACCCTCACCCGCCTGCCCTGCAAGCGCGCAAGCATGGATAAAAGCATTCTGGCCTAAAAGCCCTTCCATTTCCGCTTCGGTGAAGAAGCGGAAGGAGGGTATTTCCTGTCCGTCATCGACGACAAAGCTCATCGCCTTGCGCGCCTGGTCTATCTTGCGTACCCCGTCCGGTGCGGCATCCACCGCATGGAAGGTGGCGAGCGCCGCAAGCCCGCGCACCGCCTGTTCGACTTTCGAGGCGCCGCTGACGAACTGCGCGGCCTTGCGCGCCAGGTTCATCATGCCGCCAAGCTGGCTCGACAGCAGCCGGTCCACCTCGTCGGCAAGCTCCGGTCCGGCGGTCACATCCGCCTTCTTGAGGCCGCGGGCAAACAGCTTTTTGGCGATTGCCTTTTCCAGCACCGCCCGTTCGGCCGTCACCCAGCAGCCCCGTCCGGGCAGCTGTTTCTTCAGGTCGGGCACCACCCGGCCGTCCGGACCGGCGACAAAGCGGATCAGCGTTTCCGGCGTTCCGCTCTGCCGTGTCACGATGCACATGCGGCCGTTCACTGCTTCACCATCAATGTCCCCGGCAGGGTCCTTGTCTTCAGTCAACATGGCGGTCTTCAAGCAGCATCAGCCTGGTTCACGGACAGAACGCCTTCAGGCGTCCTGTTCCGCGCCTTCCACGACTTCGAGGGCTTCTTCTTCACGCGCCAGATCTTCTTCCGTGATCCAGCCGGCGGCAAGACGCGCCTGCAGGACCATGCGTTCGGCTTCGACGCGCGAGATTTCGAGCTTGGAGAACAGGCCTTCGAACTTCTTCGTTTCGCCGTCCTTGCGCTCGGACCAGCCGACGAGATCGTCAGCGGCGCAGCCTGCAAAGTCTTCCATCGTCTTGATGCCGTCTTCGCCCAGCGCCACCAGCATCTGGCTGGTCATGCCGTTGATGGTGCGCAGTTCGTCGGAGACGCCGAGCGCGACACGCTTGGCATCCAGTTCGCCTTCCAGCCGCTCGAGATATTCGCGGGCGCGGGTCTGTAGTTCGCTGGCCGTGTCTTCGTCGAAACCCTCGATCGAGGCGATTTCGTCCAGCTCGACATAGGCAAGTTCCTCGACGGCGGCAAAGCCTTCCGAGGCCAGGACCTGGCCGACCATTTCGTCGACGTCGAGCGCTTCCATGAACAGGTTGGTACGCTCGTTGAATTCCTTCTGGCGGCGCTCGGACTCTTCCGCTTCCGTCATGATGTCGATATCCCAGCCGGTCAGCTGCGACGCGAGGCGGACGTTCTGGCCGCGGCGGCCGATGGCCAGCGACAGCTGCTCGTCCGGTACCACGACTTCGATGCGTTCTGCATCTTCATCGAGAACGACCTTGGAAACTTCGGCCGGCTGCAGCGCGTTGACGATGAACGATGCCGGGTCCTGGGACCACGGGATGATGTCGATCTTCTCGCCCTGCAATTCGCCGACAACGGCCTGAACGCGCGAACCGCGCATACCGACGCAGGCGCCGACCGGATCGATCGACGAATCGTTCGAGATCACGGCGATCTTGGCGCGCGAGCCCGGGTCACGGGCAACCGAGCGGATCTGGATGATGCCGTCGTAGATTTCCGGAACTTCCATGGTGAACAGCTTCACCATGAACTGCGGATGGGTCCGCGACAGGAAAATCTGCGGGCCGCGCTGTTCGCGGCGCACGTCGTAGACATAGGAGCGAACACGGTCGCCGTAGCGCATGTTTTCCCGCGGGATCATTTCGTCGCGGCGGATGATGCCTTCGCCACGGCCGAGATCGACGATGACATTGCCGTATTCGACGCGCTTGACCGTGCCGTTGACGATTTCGCCGATGCGATCCTTGAATTCGTCGAACTGGCGGTCACGCTCGGCTTCGCGCACCTTCTGGACGATGACCTGCTTGGCCGACTGGGCAGCGATGCGACCGAAATCCATCGGCGGCAGCGGATCGGCGATGAAGTCGCCGAGAATGGCGTCGGGGTTGCGGTCGCGGGCCAGTTCCAGCGGGATCTGCGTCGAGTAGTCCTCGGCGACCTCGACGACTTCGAGCAGGCGCTGAAGCCGGATTTCGCCGGTCTTGGAATTGATGTCGGCGCGGATGTTGCTCTCCGAACCATAGCGCGAGCGCGCCGCTTTCTGGATCGCATCGGCCATGGCGGCCAGAACGATTTCGCGGTCGATCACTTTTTCGCGCGCGACGGCATCCGCGATCTGCAGAAGTTCGAGCCGGTTAGCACTCACTGCCATATTCAAGTCTCCGTCTGATTGCCGGGGCCTCGTATCGAGGCGTCCCGCGCCCATAAACTCAATTGATCGGCGAATCTTCGTCTTCGAAGTTTTCGTTGGCGGCCTGTGCCGCCTTCGCCTTCTTGTCTGCTGTCAATGCATCGCGGATCAGATCGTCCGTGAGGATCAGCCTGCCCTCGGCCAGCGCCGTGAACGGGATGACCACGCGCGGCTCCTCGCCGGCGGCCGGCTGATCGCGCTCGATCGTGAAGCCTTCGTCGTCCGCCGAAACGATCTTGCCGCGAAACCGCTTGCGGTTATCGACTAGGACCGATGTTTCGAACTTGATCAGGTGGCCGCTCCAGCGGCTGAAATCCGATTTGCGCACCATCGGCCGGTCGATGCCGGGCGACGACACTTCCAGATGATACTCCCGATCGACCGGATCTTCCACATCCAGGACTGGCGAGATTGCCGTCGAGATCGCTTCGCAATCTTCCACGGTCATCGTGCCGTCAAGCCGCTCGGCCATGATCTGCAATGTCGCGCCGTTCTGCGACGAGAGGCGGACGCGCACCAGCTGGTATCCCATCGGAACGAGCACCGGCTCGATGATGTCGGCGATGCGCCGGTCGATGCCGGTCTCGGTGATCAGGCGTGGTTCCTGTGTATTTTCTGCCGCTGTCGTATCGGACAAACGATGCTCTCCCAAAACATCGGGTAATAAAAAAGAGCGGGTCCTGACGGGCCCACTCTTCATCAACCGATCAAGAATTTGAGGGTCATATACCCTCGATCATCCGCAAATGCAAGATATGACGCCATTCGCCACGCAAAAGCCGGATGTGATGGCTGAAGTGACAAAATCATGCCGGCGTCAGTGCTTTTGCTTGCCCGGCAGATCGTCTGGCCTAGATTGGGCATCACAAAGACGACTCGAAAGACAGACAGGGTGGGAAAGCGCTTGCCGCATCGATTATCGCCATTGGCGCCGTTCAAGCACGACACGTTTCGGATCATCTGGGTGGCAAGCCTTGCCTCCAATTTCGGCGGCCTCGTCCAGGCGGTGGGTGCCGCGTGGATGATGACCTCGATCACGGATTCGGTGAACATGGTGGCGCTGGTGCAGGCCTCGACCTCGCTGCCGATCATGCTGTTTTCGCTGGTCTCGGGCGCGCTCGCCGACAATTTCGACCGGCGGCGGATCATGCTGATCGCCCAGTGTTTCATGCTTTTCGTCTCTGCGCTTTTGACCGTCTGCGCCTATTTCGGCTTCATTTCGCCGTGGCTGCTTCTGTTCTTCACGTTTCTCATCGGCTGCGGCACGGCGCTCAACAATCCGTCCTGGCAGGCTTCGGTCGGCGATATGGTGCCGCGCGAGGTGCTTCCCGCCGCGGTGGCCCTCAACAGCATGGGCTTCAACATCACCCGCTCGGTCGGCCCGGCAATCGGCGGCGCCATCGTCGCAAGCGCCGGGGCGGCGGCGGCCTTCGCCGCCAATACGCTCAGCTATTTCGCCATCATCTTCGCGCTCGTCCGCTGGCGGCGCGAGGAGACGCTGAGCAAGTTGCCGCGCGAATCGATGGGCCGGGCGATTTCGGCGGGCCTGCGCTATGTCGCCATGTCGCCCAATATCGGCAAGGTGCTGTTTCGCGGCTTCGTCTTCGGCCTGTCGGCCAGCGCCATCCTCGCCCTTCTGCCGCTGGTCGCCCGCGATCTCGTCGCCGGCGGGCCGCTGACCTACGGCATCATGCTCGGTGCCTTCGGCCTCGGCGCCATCGGCGGCGCGCTTTTAAGCGCCCGGCTGCGGGAGCATATGTCCAGCGAGTGGGTCGTCCGCATCGCCTTTGCCGGTTTCGCGGTCTCGAGCCTGATCACGGCGCTGAGCCCCTATGGCTGGCTGACCAGCCTGGCGCTGCTTTTGTCGGGCGCCGGCTGGGTACTGGCGCTGTCGCTGTTCAACACCACCGTGCAGCTGTCCACGCCGCGCTGGGTCGTCGGCCGGGCGCTGTCGCTCTACCAGACCACCACCTTCGGCGGTATCGCCGCGGGCAGCTGGATGTGGGGGCAACTGGCGGAAAATTACGGACCGGCCAATGCGCTGATCGCCTCGGCCCTGCTGATGATCGTCGGCGCCGCTATCGGCCTTCGCCTGCCGCTGCCGGAATTCCAGTCGCTCAATCTCGATCCGCTCAACCGTTTCTCCGAGCCGCTGTTGAAGCTCGATCTCAAGCCGCGCAGCGGGCCGATCGTGGTGATGATCGATTACGAGATTGCCGATGAAGACGTGCCCGAATTCCTCACCGCCATGGCTGAGCGCCGCCGCGTCCGTATTCGTGACGGTGCCGGGCAATGGGGCCTGATGCGCGATCTGGAAAACCCGACGGTGTGGACGGAGACCTATCATGTGCCGACCTGGGTCGAATATGTCCGCCACAACCAGCGCCGCACGCAGGCCGATGCCGAAATCGGCGACCGTCTGACGGCGCTGCATCGCGGCGACGCGGCACCGCGCGTCCACCGGATGATCGAACGCCAGACCATCCTTCCCTACGACTACGAGCGCTACAAGCAGCAGGTGGACATGCACTGAGCGTCTTCTTCGTCCTGTATTTTTCTTCAAATCGCGAGCAATTCCACCGGCACTGCGAAAGTTTCCGGGGAGGATGGAGTTTGCCCGTTCAAAAGTATTCATCCATATGGTTGACTATTGGCTGTAATTTATATATTCAACCAATGGGATGAATAATGGACGATGATGATCTGTCACGAATTCTGAAAGCCGCGGGTGATACGACGCGGCGACAAATCTTGACGCTGCTCGTTCAGGAGGGGGCGTTGAGAGTGACGGCGCTCGCCGCCCATTTCGACATGTCGCTGAATTCCGTCTCCAAGCACATCAAGGTGCTGGAGGAAGCAGGACTTGTCACCCGCCGGACCCTGGGTCGCGAACATTTCATCGCGGCCGAGCTCGATCCGCTGAAGCTGACCGAGAACTGGTTCGCGCAATTGAAGTCCATCTGGGAGCTGCGCCTTGCGGCG
This sequence comes from Pararhizobium polonicum, assembly GCF_001687365.1. GTDB lineage: Bacteria > Pseudomonadota > Alphaproteobacteria > Rhizobiales > Rhizobiaceae > Pararhizobium > Pararhizobium polonicum. The sequence goes on along the minus strand of NZ_LGLV01000004.1, from coordinate 585,248 downwards.
CTGGAGAACCTACTCGTTTCAAAGGATGAAAGAGATGAATGAGCTTGAACTGATGGTGAACCGCAAAATAGCAGCGTCACGCGAGAAAGTGTTCAATGCCTGGCTTTCGCCTGAAATGCTGGCGAAATTCATGGCGGTGCCTTCAGGCGGCACCGAATTGTCCAAGGTCAGAAACGATCCGGTAAAGGGTGGCCGGTTTTCGATCGTCATGGTGACGGCCGAAAAGGAGATTCCGCATGCCGGCACCTATCTCGAGATCGATCCCTATTCGCGCCTGTCCTTCACTTGGGAATCGCCCTATTCGCTCGACGATAGCGTGGTGACCATCGATCTCACGGAAGTGGATGCTGGCACGACCGAAATCACGCTGAAACAGGTGAAATTCAAGAGTGAGGAGGCAAGGCAGGGCCATACAAGTGGATGGAACGCGATCCTCGACGCTCTCGAAGAAATCCTTGCCTGAAACCAGTCATTGGACCGGGTGAAATCCGGCAGGGTTTCGCCCGGTAGGCTAGAGTTTTCCAATCAGGTTCTCTTGCGGATAGCAGGTCGGGGCCAGGCCGTTCTTTGCCTGCCAGGCGCCGAGCGAGCGGCGCGTCTTGTAGCCGGCAAGACCATCGGCCTTGCCGATATCGTAGCCCTGGCCTTCCAGCGTCTTCTGCATCTTCAGCACATCCGAGCGCAGCATCTTGCCGACATCGCCGAACTGACCCTTGAAGGCCCCGCCGCCGGATGCAATCCGGTCGGCGAGATTGCCGATGAACAGCGCGTAGAGGTCGGAATTGTTGTATTCCTTGATAACGTAGAAGTTCGGCGTGACGATGAATTCCGGCCCGTGGCGGCCGGCGGGCACCAGCATCATGCCATCCGCTTTTGCTTCACCGGACGGAAAGGCCTTGCCGGAAACCCGGGTAATGCCGCTCGACGCCCATTGCGCGATCGGTTTGGCCAGATCCGGGCCTTCCTGCGCGCAGGAAACATTTTGGGGAATGTTGACCTCGAAGCCCCAGTCGCGGCCGCGCTGCCAGCCCTTCTTGGCCAGGTAATTGGCGATGGAGGCCAGCGTATCGGGCGTCGATTTCCAGATGTCGCGGCGTCCGTCGCCATCGAAATCGACGGCATATTTCAGGAAACTGGTCGGCAGGAACTGCGGCTGGCCCATGGCGCCGGCCCAGGAGCCCTTCATATCCGCCTCGCGCACGTCGCCGCTGTCGAGAATATGCAGGGCGGCGATCAGTTCGCGCGTGAACAGGTCGCCGCGCGTCGACATGAAGGCCTTGGTGGCAAGCACGTCCATGATCGGATGCGGGATTTTCGCCCGGCCAAAGCCGGATTCGCGGCCCCAGATGGCAAGAATGATGGGGCCTGGAACACCATAGGCCTTCTCTATCCGCGCAAGCGTCGCTGCATTTTCCTTGGCAAGGCTGCGGCCGGTCGCCGCCAGCCCCTGCAGCCGCTGCTCGGAAAAGTAGGCCCCGGGCGAGGAGAATTCCGCCTGGCTCTGCTTCCGCTCGCTCGGCGGCTTGGTGCCCGGGGGCACGAGATCCGGCAGATCCCAGTTGAGCTTCACATCGGCAAAGGCGGCCTTGAAGGATTTTTCGGAAATCCCGGATTTCTGCGCCTGCGGCCAGAGGTCGGTCTGCAGCCATTGGCGAAACTGCGCCTCGGTGTCGGCCTTGGAGGCGGCGAGGGCGGGCAGTGGTGTCAGGGTGATGAAGGCGGCTGCGATCAGCGACAGAATATGACGCGCCTTGCTGGCTGACGTTCGACGTGGCGTCTCCTCACACTCCGTCATCCTCGCCCTTGTGGCGGGGATCCAGCTGCGCCATGTCCATGGCGCAAGAGACTCTTTCACGCGACGTCCGTCGCGTGGCTGGATTCCTGTGACAGGCACAGGAATGACGGAAGAGAGTATTGCGGCTTTCCAGTTCCTGCCGGTGTTTGCCGTGGTTGCCTTGAACTCCGTAGCGTGGAGACTGTCTTTCACGAACGCGTTCTTCCTCAAATCGCCGTCCTCGCCCTCAATGCTGCCGTCAGCGTGCCTTCGTCCAGATAGTCCAGCTCGCCGCCGACGGGAACGCCGTGCGCCAGCCGGGTGATCTTGACGCCGAGACCGTCGAGCTGATCGGTGATGTAATGGGCCGTCGTCTGGCCTTCGACAGTCGCGTTGACGGCGATGATCAGTTCGCGCACGCCGCCCTTCGCCACGCGCTCGACGAGGCCTTTGATGTTCAGATCGTCCGGCCCGACGCCATCGAGCGGCGACAGCGTGCCGCCGAGCACGTGATAGGCGGTGTTCATCGCGCTGGCCCGCTCCAGCGCCCAGAGATCGGAAACATCCTCGACCACGATGATGACGGAATTGTCGCGCCGGTCGTCGGAGCAGACGCTGCACGGATCGATCGTGTCGACATTGCCGCAGCACGAGCAGATGCGGACCTTGCGGTGTGCTTCGCCCATGGCATCGGCCAGCGGGCCGAGCAGCTGGTCCTTCTTCTTGACGAGATGCAGGGCCGCGCGCCGGGCCGAGCGGGGCCCGAGCCCGGGCACCTTCGCCAGGAGCTGAATGAGTTTTTCGATTTCGGGGCCGGTGACTCGCTTTGCCATGCGGCGTTTCTACTCCATATCTGCGGGGAACGGAATCGCTGAAAGGAAGGTGTTGCCCATGAAAATCCTGGCCGTCTGCACCGGTAGCGCCGAAATCCTGCCCGGCAAATCCTACAGGACCGGCATTTTCAAGCACCCGGTCGATGCCGGCGTGATGATCGATCGCGAAGGGCTGGTCGGCGACAGGATCTGCAACCGCAAACACCATGGCGGACCCGACCAGGCGGTCTATGCTCTGGGTTCCGCCGATCTCGACTGGTGGTCGAAGGAGCTGGGGCGGGTTCTGCAGCCCGGTCTTTTCGGTGACAATCTGGTGATCGATGGTGCCGATAGCCGGACGATTTCGGTTGGCGACCGGTTTGCGACAGAGGCGGTCGAGCTCGAAGTCACCTCGGCGCGCATTCCGTGTGCGACGCTGGCGTCCCGGATGGGCGATCCGGGCTTTGCACGACGTTTCGCCAGGGCCGGACGGCCGGGCTTTTATTGCCGCGTGCTCAAGGACGGCGTCGTCAAGGCGGGCGATGCCGTGACCTATCACGCCTATACCGGCCTGCCGGTGCTGATGCCGGAAATGCTGGAAACCTTTGGCCGGAATCTGTCCGGCGAGGATCGGTCCCGCTATCTCGCAGCGCCTATCCATCACAAGCTGAGGGCAAAGCTCACCAGCATGTGAGGTTTGCGGGCCTGTTCCCGGGTATCGTGGGCGGCCTGCAATCGGTGGAATTAACCATTCACATAAATTTCACTTTCTTCCGGATCTTGTTCAACCTATGAGTGAGTTTGTTGTGGGCGCCACCGCATTCGGGGTGCCGCATCACGTTGATGATTGCGCAGACGACTTGAAACCGGTGAGTCCTTGCGAGGACAAGTACGCCAGGGAGCTTGCGGCTGTTTGCCGGGAGGGGCTGCCATCATGCATGGAATTCCGCGACGCGCGGCCCGTATCGGCCAAATGGGCGCCATGTTGCTGGTGGCGTTCGTGAGCGTGACCCTTGGCGGTCGCGTAGAGGCGGCCGATTGCGTGTCGAACAAGGCCGGCGCCGAAATGGCCGCCCTTCAGCGTCAGATCGCGGCCAACCGGGCTTTGCAGGTGAAGTATAGCTGCGCCACGGGATCGACGTTCGCATGCCGTGAAATTGCCGGCCGTATCGCGCAGGTGAGTACCCGTCTTGCCAGTCTGGCTGCGTCAGGCCAGAGCTGCTGGAAACCGGCGGTCACCAAGCGCGCGCCGCCTCGCCGTGCTGCAGATGCATTGCCGCGCCTTGCCGCGAAGATCGAGACCCGTTGTGTCCGGCTTTCGGACGGCTATTATTTTCCAACGCCGAACTCCGGATACAATACCGAAAAGGACGTTGATGTGATCGCCGCACAATGCAGGTTCATTTGCGATGATCCGGCGATGGAAGTCTACCGGATGACGGGTGAGGATCGGAATGCCGACGAGATGGTGTCGGTGACGACGGGCGCGCGTTATGCGGATCTGCCCCGTGCCGGTGTCTATCGTGACGCGGTGCCGTTCAAGGCCTGCGACATGGCCCGTTTCCACAAGACCGTGCTGGCAAAAATGGCGGAGGCCCGTGCATCTGCCCAGAAAGGCGCGTCTGCCCCGACGGTGAAGCGGCAAACCGTGCCATCGGCCGATGAGGCCGATGCGAAGGTGGTAAGCCCGGTGGATGCCGATTTTCGGGGCATGGCCAGCTTCGCGCCCATTCCGGAAAGAAAGGTCCGCATTGTCGGCCCGCCTTTCCTTCCCGAGGAATGAGAAAGTCGGGCGGGAAGCGGCCCGGGCTAACGAGCCGCCGGATGAACCGCTTTAGAACGGCAGCTTCATGCCGGGCGGGATCGGCAGGCCGGCGGTAAGCGCCTTGGTCTTTTCGGCGGTGATGGCCTCGGCCTTGTCCTTGCCGTCCTTGTGAGCGGCGACGATCAGGTCCTCGAGGATTTCGACATCGTCTTCCTTGAACAGCGACGGGTCGATCTTGATGCCCTTGAGATTGCCCTTGCCGTCCATGCGAACGGTCACGAGGCCGCCGCCGGACGAGCCATCGACTTCGAGCGCAGAAATCTCTTCCTGCATCTTCTCCATCTTGGCCTGCATTTCCTTGACCTTGCCCATCATGCCCATGATGTCGCGCATCGTCGTCTCCTCTTTGTATCCTGTGGTCGTGTTTGGAACCTAGTGCTCGATATCGTCGCCGGGAAGGATGTCGCCTTCATCGGATTCGGCGGCGGCCACGGCCACCGGCTCGTTTTCCTCCTCCGGCTCCGGTCCCTTGATGCGCACGTCGGTGATCTTGGCGCCGGGGAAACGGGCGAGAATGGCGGCGACGTCCGGGTCCTGGCGCGCATCGCTGACGCGCTTTTCCTGCGCCTGCGTTTCCGCTTCGATCAGCGTCGGTGCCCCGGGCTCGCGGCTGAGGATGACCATCCAGCGCATGCCGGTCCAGTCTTCCAACTTCTTCTGTAGCTCGGCAACCAGCGTCTTCGGCGCATCCTCCGGCAGGTTGATTTCCAGCCGTCCGGGTTCGAGATTGACCAGCCGCACGAAGCCGCGCACCAGCGTCTTCAGCTTGATGTCGCGATTGGTGCCGCAAAGCTCGGCGATGTCGCTCACCGATCGCAGCGCCACCTTGGGCTCGGCCTTGGCAACTTCGACCGGCCGTTCCTCGATCCTGCCGACAGGCATCGCCTGCAGCGGCGCCACGTCGGGTACCGCGCGCAGCATGGTTGCACCGTTTCCGGTGGTGCGCTGGGCCGGGGCCATGTCGTTGCCACGCGCCTGCACGGAGCCGGTCATCGCGGCCTGAGCCCCGCCACCATTGCCGCCATTCGGGGCGGAGGGCTGGCGCGGAGCGTCGCCGCTGGAGAGTTCGAGCAGCCGCCGCGCGGCATCTTCCGGCGAGGGAAGATGGGCGGCATGGGCAAGCCGGATCAGCACCATTTCGGCGGCGCCGGCCGGGCGCGACGAGCTTTCGGTTTCCGGAATACCCTTGAGGAGCATCTGCCAGATGCGCGACAGCGTCGTCACGGCGATACCAGAGGCGAATTCGGCGCCACGGGTGCGCTCGATCTCGCTCAGTGACTGGTCGCTGGCGGCATCCGGCACATATTTCAGCCGGGTGACGAGATGGGTGAAATCGGCAAGGTCGGTCAGCACGACGGAGGGGCTGGCGCCGGCCTCGTATTGCCCGGCGAATTCTTCAAGGGCCGCGGCAACATCGCCTTTGACGATATGCTGGAACAGATCGACGATGCGGGCGCGGTCGGCAAGGCCGAGCATCGAGCGCACCGCTTCGACTTCGACCACGCCGCCGCCATGGGCGATCGCCTGGTCGAGCAGCGACAGGCCGTCGCGAGCCGAGCCTTCGGCGGCACGGGCGATCATCGCCATGGCGTCCGGATCGGCCGAAATGCCTTCCTTGCCGAGAATGGTGGTGAACAGGCCGACCAGATCCGACGCGCCGATGCGGCGCAGGTCGAAGCGCTGGCAGCGCGACAGCACGGTGATCGGAACCTTGCGGATTTCGGTGGTAGCGAAGATGAATTTCACATGCTCGGGCGGCTCTTCGAGCGTCTTCAGCAGGCCGTTGAAGGCCTGGGTCGAGAGCATGTGCACTTCGTCGATGATATAGACTTTGTAGCGTGCCGAAACCGGCCGGTAGCGCACCTGCTCGATGATCTCGCGGATATCGTCGATGCCGGTATGGGAGGCGGCGTCCATCTCGATCACGTCGACATGGCGGCCTTCCATGATCGCCTGGCAATGCTCGCCGGGGATGCGCAGGTCGATGGTCGGCTTGTCGATCTCAGGGGTCTTGTAGTTCAGCGCACGGGCAAGGATGCGGGCGGTGGTCGTCTTGCCGACGCCGCGAACCCCGGTCAGCATATAGGCCTGGGCGATGCGGCCGGTCTCGAATGCGTTGGTGAGCGTGCGCACCATCGGTTCCTGGCCGACCATCAGGTCGGAGAAATCCTTCGGCCGGTACTTGCGGGCAAGCACGCGGTAGGCGGCGGGCTTCTCGGATGTCGGGATCAAGATATCTTCGCTCATCGCCCTTTTTTTCCCCAAGACGGGGCCGCTTGGCTGCAAATCGTGTCCAGACCGGACAGAAGGAAAAGGGTGGGAGGCTGGCACGATGACCCGTGCCTGGCTCGTTGGGGCTGCTTCCTTCCGGACCTGACCCGGTTGGCGAGTGGCTCGTCCACCACCAACCTCCCGGTTCTCATATCGGCAATATCGAAACCAAATGCAAGCCAAGCCTTCAAAAAACTGCTATCGATGTGCAAACAAACGAAAAATCACCGTCTATGGGAGACCTGCTTGCCCGCCTTCGAGATTGATGAACGCCTTCAGCGCGACGGATTGCTCGTCGCCACGCTCGGTCTTTGCCAGCTTCGTGTCGTGAACGACCGCCGCTGGCCCTGGCTGGTGCTTATTCCCCAGCGCGATGGCGTGTCCGAGGTCTTCGATCTGACGCCGCTCGACCAGACGATGCTGACATTCGAGACCAACATGGTCGGTTCGGCATTGAAAAAGGTGACGGGGGCGACGAAGATCAATGTCGGCGCGCTTGGCAACATCGTCCGCCAGCTCCATGTCCATGTGATCGCCCGCAGCGAGGGCGATGCCAACTGGCCGGGGCCGGTCTGGGGGTTCGGTTCGGCCGACCCCTGGAGCGATGACGAGCGCAAGGCATTCGCAGCACGGATAGTGGAAAATCTCTGACCATGACGACATCGATCTTCGACCTGCACAGCCCGCATCCCGAGCCGAGTACGCTCGTCGCATTCGCGGAAAATCATCTCGACAGGCAGTCCGAACACCGTACCGACGATTGTCTGGAGGTGGCGTTCCGCCAGGCCGGTGCCCATGTCTTTGCCTTCTCCGGCGGCAAGCTGGTCGTCAAGCACGACGAGAAGGTCATCGATCCGCTGTTTGCCCCCTATGAGCTGGCGGGCCTCGAACCCGATCTCGACGATGCCATCCTGCTCGGCTTCCTCGCCAATGGCGAGCCGCGGCTGGCCGTTCCCATCGGTCTCACCGAGGAAACGCTGCCCGAACCTTTCAAGCTGGCCGATGGCCGCACGCTCTATCGCCAGCAGATGCTGACCGACGAGCTGCTCGGCCAGTTCGCCCAGGCGTCGAGCCTGATCAGCTGGAACGCGACCAACCGTTTCTGCGGCAAATGCGGTTCGGCCATGGAAGGCAAGGCCGGCGGCTACCGCCGCGTCTGCACCGCTTGCGGCCACATGGTCTTCCCGCGCACCGATCCGGTCGTCATCATGCTGACCATCGATCTGGAGCGCGACCTCTGCCTGCTCGGCCGCAGCCCGCATTTCCCCGAAGGCATGTATTCCTGCCTCGCCGGTTTCGTCGAGCCGGGGGAAACGATCGAAAATGCCGTCCGGCGTGAAACGCTCGAGGAATCCGGCATCCGCCTCGGCCGCGTCCGCTATCATGCCTCGCAGCCCTGGCCGATGCCGCATACGCTGATGATTGGCTGTTATGCCGAGGCCAAGTCCCGCGATATCCACCGCGATGATCAGGAACTGGAGGATTGCCGCTGGTTCACGCGCGAGGAAACAGCAGCAATGCTGGCCCGTAACACCGGTGTGACGCTGGCGGCGGGCGAACTCGGTCCCCCGCCGAAAGGCGCCATCGCCCATCAGTTGATGCGCGACTGGCTGGACTGGCCGAAATAAACGAAAACGGCGTCCGCTGATGGCGGACGTCGGCCGATTCGGTTTCAGCCGTTTGGCAGGTCAGAAATTGCGCTGCAAGCGGATGGTCCCGCCAATGGCGCTGCCTTTTCCGCGCACGCCGCTGAAATCCGTATAGTTGATTTCCGGCTGCACCGTCAGGCCGTCGACAACGGTGTAGTCGACATTGAGGGCGCCGGCGAAAGTTCCGTCTTCCTCGTAGGCCGCCTGCACGTTCAGGGAGGCCTTTTCCGTCATTTGCGCGGCAAACCCACCCCAGACGGCCCAGTCGCCATCCCACGGGCCATAGTAGTTGCGTTCGCGCGAGCCGCCGGGGCCCTTGTCATTGTCCCAATCCGACTGATAGCCGCCCATCACGAAGACCGAGACCTTGTCGTTGAGCTTGACGTCGAGGCGGACCTTGCCGCCGAAGGCGTCGGCCCGGGTGTCGTAGCCACCGATCGCTGCGATTTCGCCCCAGTCTCCCACATATCTGACCCCGCCGATGACATGCGGAAAGTCGTTGCCGCGATAGGAGACCTCCGGCACGGCGGTAAAACCCGTCTCATAGCTGCCGGCGCCTTCCTCCAGGCCGATCAGCGCCGCAAATCCCGTGTCGCCGCCATAGACGTAGCTGACCTGCGAGGTCCGGTCGCCGGTATAGTCGATCACATCGTCGTTGATGATGTTGCCGGCAGAATTCAGCCAGGTGTCGTAGCGCGAATCGGCATAGCCGGCGCGGAAGCCCGCGATCTCGATATAGGCGGCGTTAAGATAGGTATTGGTGTCGGTGACGTTGTTTGCATCGCTGCGCAGTTCGATGAAGCTGCGCAATGTTCCGTATTCGGTGTCGGATCGCGCGTCGAACATGATCGTTCCGCGCGTAAAGGCATCCCAGCCGTTGCTTTCGCCCGTATACGGGCTTTCGCCATAGTTCGAATCGAAGCGCACGTAGCCGCTGATCTTCAGGCAGGTTTCCGTGCCCGGAATGTAGAAATAGCCTTTGCCGAAGGCATCGCAGACGCGGACATATTCCAGGGGTTCAGGGTCCGCCGCGACAATCGCGTCGGCCGCACGGGCGCCCGTCACAGTCATCAATGCTGCTGTCGAGCCGAGAAGGAATATCTTGATTGTCATGGGCTAACCTTTGCTGCGCACCGCCGCAAAAGCCGGCATGCGCCGTTGTTGTTGCCGGAAATCACGACGCATTTCCGAATCATCTGAACGCGGTGCCTTGCGGAAGGTCCGCCGCAAGACAACCATTTTCCGGTCAGAATTTCCAGTGGCCAGTTTTAGCCCATTCGGATCGTTGTGGTGTCCCTAAAGGACCAGCCGCATCGGATGGGCCGCGTAGGAACCGAGGATGCGGACCTTTTCGGAAAAATACCGCAGCTCGTCCAGCGCCTGGCGGACATGCGCATCGTCCGGATGCCCTTCGATATCGGCATAGAACTGCGTTGCGATGAACTTGCCGCCGAGCTGGTAGCTCTCCAGCTTGGTCATGTTGATGCCGTTGGTGGCAAAGCCGCCGAGCGCCTTGTAGAGGGCTGCCGGGATATTGCGGACGTTGAAAACGAAGGTGGTGACGATGACGTCGTTTTCCGCCTGCCGCTTGATGGTCTTCGGGTCGCGCGCCAGGATCACGAAACGCGTCACGTTGTTTTCCGTATCCTCGACATTCTCGGCGATGATGTCGAGCGTGTAGAGATCGGCGGCAAGCCTGGGGGCAAGGGCTGCCATCGACCGGTCGCCCATTTCGGACACGAGCTTGGCGGCTCCCGCCGTATCGCCCGCCACCACCGGCTTCCAGCCATTGGCGCGCACGATCTTGCGGCATTGGCCAAGCGCATGGATATGGCTGTGCACGGTGCGGATTTCGTCGCGCGAAACGCCCGGCAGCACCATCAGCTGGAAGCGGATCGGCATGAAATATTCGCCGATGATGTGCAGCCGCGACTCGGGCAGCAGGTGGTGGATATCGGCGACGCGGCCGGCGATCGTGTTCTCGATCGGGATCATCGCCAGATCGGCTTCACCGCTCTCGACCGCCAGGAACGCATCCTCGAAGGTCTGGCATGGCAGCGGCTCCATGTCCGGGAACATGTCGCGGCAGGCCATGTCGGAATTGGCGCCATAGTCGCCCTGAAAGGAAATCCGGTTGGTCTTGGTGGTCATTGCAGTTCCGATCATGCTTTTGCAGAAAGAAGGCGCCGGGCCTTTTCAAGGTCGGCCGGCGTATCGACGCCGAGCGGTATGGACTGGACGATTTCCACATCGATGCGCATGCCGGCCTCCAGCGCCCGCAACTGCTCCAGCGATTCGCGCTTTTCCAGCACGGAGGGCGGCAGCGACACGAATTTTTCCAGCGCGGCACGGCGATAGGCGTAGAGACCGATATGGTGATAGAGCGGCCCCTTGCCATACGGTGCGGTGGCGCGGGTAAAATAAAGGGCCTTCAGCCGCGTTTCGGACAGCGGCGCGCCGACGACCTTGACGACGTTCGGATTGGTCTTTTCGTCCTCGTCTTCGATTTCGACGGTCAGCGTGGCGATGTCGACCGCGGGATTCTCCAGCGGCCGCAGGGCGGCGCGGATGGTTTCCGGTTCGATGGTCGGAAGATCGCCCTGCACGTTGATGATGATTTCGGCCTTGCCGTGCGGGTCGCTTTTCAGCAGCGCTTCGTAGATGCGGTCGGACCCGGACTGGTGGTCGACCCGCGTCATCACGGCTTCGAAACCGGCGGCGGTGACCGCGTCGAACGTGTCCTGATGATCCACCGCAACGACGATCCGTCCGGCCTGTGCGTCCCGTGCCCGCAAGGCAACCTGAACGATCATCGGCAGGCCGCAAATGTCGGCAAGCGGCTTGCCCGGCAGTCGCGTCGAGGCCATGCGCGCGGGAATGAGAATGAGGGTTTTGTCCAAATTGTCGCTATTCATGCTTAGGCCTTCAAAACGCGCCGGAAAAGTGTCAAAAGGACTCAAGGCCGGGGCTTATAATGTCTGTTGCAACGTAAAGCCAAAAGACATAGGTTCCGCGCGATTTCAAGATAGGCTGGCGTTTTGTTCGCGCCGGTTGCAAGGGGAGCATTGGCGGATGAACTCATATGTGAACATGGGCGTGGGTGCCTTTCTTGGTACTGTCTTTGTTTTGATGTCCGTGTCGATCGCATCGGAAGGCATTTTCCATTCGGAAGTTCCTGAAAAGGAAGGCTTTGCCATCATTGCCGCGGAAGGCGCATCCGAAGCGGGCGGCGATGCGCAGGCCGAAGTCGAGGTTGATATCAAGCCGCTGCTGGCGGCAGCCGACGCGACCGCGGGCGCGACCGTGTTCAAGAAATGCGCGAGCTGTCACACCGCCGAGAAGGGAGGGCCCAACAAGGTTGGCCCTAACCTCTGGGGCGTCGTCGAGCGGCCGATCGCCTCGCATGAAGGCTTCAGCTATTCGGCCGGCATGAAGACATTCGCCGAAGCCAACAAGACCTGGACCTACGATCACCTGAGCTTCTTCGTCGAAGCGCCGAAGAAGCATGTTCCCGGCACCGCGATGGGCTTTGCCGGCGTCAAGAAGCCGGATGAACGCGCCAACCTGATTGCCTGGCTGCGCGAACAGTCCGATTCGCCGGTCGCATTGCCCGACGTATCCGCAGCCGCGGCGCCTGCCGCCGGAGGCGAAGCTGCCAAGCCTGCCACGGAAGGGGAGGCTGCAAAGCCGGCGACAGAGGCAGCACCTGCTCAATAAAAGCTGGCCTCCAGAGGCCGTTGAAAGAACCAGGCCCGGCCATGCGCCGGGCTTTTTCATGTCCGCGTTCAGGCCGCCGTTTGCTACAGCAGGAGATAGGCCCAGGCGGAAACCGAGACGACGCCGAGCGCGGTGGTGAGGGTGATCGTCGAGGAGGCGAGCCCGTGGCCGACGTTGAAATGATTGGCGATCAGCCAGGCGTTGACGCCCGTGGGGACCGATGAGGTCAGAACCAGCGCCGCCGTCCAGTGGCTGTTGAGGCCGAGCAGCTGGCAGGCGCCGTAGACGGCCGCCGGCAGGACGATCAGCTTCAGGGCGCTGGTGATCGAGGCAAGGCCGGTATTGCCGGCAAGGCCGTATTTATCGAGCGCCATGCCGATCGAGATCAGCGCGGCCGGGGCTGCCACGCCGGCCAGCTGGTCGACGACGATCTTGACCGGACCGCCGAGCGGCACGCCGATCAGATGGAACAGCGCTCCGAGCACCAGGCCGATGACCAGCGGATTGCGCACCAGATTGCGCAGGATGCCTTTCAGCAGTCTGAGCGGGCTCTGTCCGGGCTTGCCGCTGGTCTTGCGTTCGGCCCGCTCCATCAGGATCGTGCCGGTGATCATCATCACCGGCAGATGCACCGACAGCAGGATGGACAGGGCCACCACACCTTCCTCGCCAACGCTGCTCGAGACCAGCGGCAGGCCGATGAAGACGGTGTTGGCAAAGGCGGACGAGACGCCGGCAAGCACGCCGACGCGCGCATCCTTCTTGAAAAACAGCGTCGCGGCCAGATGTCCGAGCGTCCAGGTGACGGCGACGCCGGAGAAATAGGCGACCCAGAGCGGCCAGGGCGAACCGTCGCGGAAATCGGCTTCGGCAATGGTGCGAAACAGAAGCACCGGCACGGCGACCCGAAAGACGAAATCGCCGAGCCCGTCCCCGACCGCCGCCTTCAGATAGTTCATCCGCACGATCAGCCAGCCAAGCAGGATCAGCACGAAAATCGGCACGACATTCAGGAAGACATCGGACATCAGGCGCAGCCTTGTGGCAAAAGGAGTATCCGCCATAGACCCATTCGGCGGGATGCCGCAACCCGAGACGATGCCAAGTGCCGGGCAGGACGCATATTTCACGCAAGGCTCATGTGACAGAATGGCGACAGGAGGTGGCCCGATGATTGAAAAATGGTGGCAGGAACCTGTCGTCCTTGAACTCGACGGGATAGGAAAATACCGAACCATCCGCAATACGCGCGAAGCGGCGGAATGCCTTCTCGACACATGGCCCGTTCATGACGGCAACGCCTACAAGGCGGCAATCCGGATGTGCGGCCACGTGCTGCGCGGCGAACAGCCGGTCGACTACGCCCGCCAGGACTTCATCGCCGCGGCCGTCGAGGCATTCATCCATGTGAGAGCATAGAAGGCGGAACATTCGCGGAAAGCTTGCGTTGTGTCCTGGAAGGGACACCATGGCCATGCACAAGCAGATCTACATTCACCGGGACGATCACCCGGATCTTGCCGGTGATGACCTGGCCGGCAAGGTGCTGCGTTATCTCCGCTATGCCACGCTGATCGATACGTCCGGCCTGTCGGTGATGGCATTCGGCCGCATCGTCGTGCTCAGCGGTCATGTTTCCTGCGAAAGCGAGATCGGCTGTATCGGGGAAGCCGCCGCCGCGGTGGTCGGCGTGCATCGCATCGATAACCGGCTGGAAGCGCGGAAGGTGTAGCCGATCTGCAGACAGGCCTCGCACTCCGAATGGGCCGGCGGCTCAGTTCAGCGGCGCGCTTTCGCTCTGGAACGTTGCGCCGCTATCGGCGGGCTTCTTTTTGGGCAGCGGCCGGATGTTTCCGGAAAGAAGATCCACCGGCGTTGCCACCGTGGTTGCCGCGACCTTGCCGACGGTGTTGACGGTTCCGGCAACGATGGCCGTGATGCCGTCGCCGACGCCGATATCGGAATCCGTCAGCGTCTGGCCGGTAACCAGCCGCTGGCCGATCAGCTGCACGATCTGCGGGCTTTCGGCGAATTTTCCGTGGTTCAGCCGGTCGGTGGATTTCACCTTGGTCAGGTCGACGACGGTGATGCCGGCATTCTCCAGCTTGGTCCTGTAGGGTTCTTCCGCCGGATTGATCTGCCCCAGCCGCTGCACGTCGCCGGAAATATAGCGCGACAGGGCCAATGCCCGGTCGTCCTGCGAGACGAAGATGGTGAAGTTGGGCTTCCTGTCGCCCAGCTCGCTCCATTGCCGGGAAAACACATCGACATCGATATCCGGCGATGCGAGGATGACGTTCTCGATTTTCTTCGGCAGGCTGCCGTCGCGGATCGCCATCTGGCGGATCGATTCCATTGCCAGCCAGGTCCCCATCGAATGGGCGAGGATGGTGATGTCCTTGATATTCTTGTCTTCGACCAGCGCCTTCAGCGTCATTTCCAGCGCGGTGCGCGAATAGTTGGTGCTTTCCTTGTCGTAATTGTAGTCGAACACCTTGGCCCGGGATGGCCAGGTGAACAGGATTGGCGTCACATCGGCACCGGAATCGTGCACGATCTGGGCAAAGCGGAAGACCGAATCCTCATAGGTGTTGTTGAAGCCGTGGATGAACACCATCGCATGGCCGCCGGAGGCATGCCGGTGCACCCAGTCGCGGCCCTGCTGCGCGGTTGCCAGCGGCTGCACCCGGACCACGGCGAAATCCGTTTCCGGATTGGGCGGCAGTTTTTTCGGCCATTGCACGGTACCGGCGGCGCGCACCTTGCCGGATGGTATGGAGACGGCGACATCGGTGATCGACGGGAGCGCGCTGCGCTCGCCGGAAAACAGGGTGGCGGGATTGTCGGACGGCTGGCGGCTGGTCGCCACCAGCATGTCGACGACGGCATTGCCCCTTGGTTCGGCGGCAAGGTCAAGCGGCTGCATGACGCCCTTGACATGGCCGCCGCAGGCACTGAGCGCCAGGACGAGCGGCAGCGTGACGGCCATGCGCCGGAGAGATCCCGGCGATGCCGGCGTGACGGGCCTGCCGTTCGATACTGGGGTCATGGATAGGCTTCCAACGAAAACAGGACGTCACGAAACAGGCCGGAATTGCGAGCGCGACTCCGCCCATAGTCGGCTGCCGCCGTCAAGTCCGGCGTCTGCAACTTCGCCGGACGGATCGGCCCATGACGCAGCTTGCTATTGTATTTTTGACACAGCCTGCCAGCCGACGAGCGTCGTTCTGGCGGCTTTTCCGCTGCCGCGGCCGGATATTGATCGGCGGCTGGAAGTTTCCGGTCGAGCGGGAACAATGTGGGGCAGGTCGCCCGGGGAAAGACCGGCCGGGCCGAGGTGCAGACAAGGAACAGCCGGATCGTTTACCCGGACAGGCCCTGCAATCCCAGCGCCGCATTGCGGCGCAGGTCGGCGATCGCGGTGCGGAGTTCCTCCTCCTCCCAGCCTGCAGCCAGACCGCCCTGGACCAGCCGGGCTTCGATATCCTCTTCCCTGAGCGTCTCGTCCTCCGACAGGTGCCGGAGCGCCGTTTCGAGCGCTTCTTCACAATCGAGTGCACGGTCTGCGTCGCCGATCGGACGCTTGGGGGATGCAACATAGGTCATGCACATGTCTCCTTGAGCGGGAACATCGAGGCTATGGCGGACCGGCACGTTATAAGCCGGATCGCCCCGTTATACAGCATATGTGCCGTTGAAACGATGCTTGGGTGTGGATTACGACCGATCGCGGTCCGGCGGGCTTGGGCCTTCGTCTCGGGGCAAGGAAAGATGTCCGACCCTATAGGCTTGGACGTCTTTGGCTCCCTGATCTTGCCTTTCCGGCGGGACCTGCCAAAGCCGAAACTTCACCACTGTCCAACCGGTTGGATCGAAAGCCGCAACAGCCGCGAGCGCGCCACCGTGAACCGCCGTTTGTGCATCAGTGACGGCGTCGGTTCGCAATGACGCCAGATCGGAATGAGGGAGGATCGGTACGATCTCGCGGGTCGCGAACCGCGCTTCGCCAAGGTTGGGCTGGAGTTCGGCGTGCCAGACCACCCATGTCCGCACACTTGGCCATCCGAAATCCCGTGACACGGCGGCAAAGCCAGGACTGGTCAGAAACGCATCGAGCCCTTCCGGCTGATCCCAGAGGTAGAACGGCGCATAAAGGTTGTCCGCGGTTGTGACGTCGCTGTCGTGCTTGCGGGCAGAGAGATACGCCTTGAATCGCAGGCGTGGAAAACCGTCGAGCAACGGCCCCTTGTCGCGGATGCGCCGGTCGATGATCGTCATATCGTAGTCAGCCGGCAGGACGAAGCTATATTGCATCGCGATCATGAGCATTCCGCCATAGGCGCGACCGGCTCCATCCAGTGGACGGCGGTTCCATCCTTCACCGGCTGGACGCTGATATAACCGAAAGGGCTGGCAGGGCCCGCGCCGTGCCAATGGCGTTCGCCGGGACCAAACCAGATGCAGTCGCCCGCGCAGACTTCGACGACATCGCCGCCGTCGCGCTGGACGAGGCCAACGCCGTCCAAGACAAACAAAAGCTGTCCGCGCGGATGGCTGTGCCAATGGGTGACGACACCTGGGTCGATGAAGGCGCGCATGGCCGTCATCTCGCCCTCGGCCCTGCTTGAAAGCAGCATCTGCACGCGGAACGGGCCGCTTGCGATACTCTCCGGCGCGAGCGTGATTCCGACGCTGTCGCGCACGATGGTCATTGCCTGCGGGCAGACGGTCTCCATGTCGAATGGATTGCTCATCAGTCGCCGTCCCGTGCCGGCGCGGCGGCCGAAATGCCGGAAGCAAAAGACCAATCCTCGAAGGTCGAGTTGGCGATCACAATCATTACGTCTTCCGGCCTGACGCCCGGCGCTTCGGCGAGGTTATCGACCAGACGGCGAAAAAATCGCGCCTTGGTTTCCGCAGAGCGGTTCTTTCCCGTAGTGATGTGAAAGATCATATAGTCGTCCGAGCGCGGACCGCCACGATAGGTGCGATCGAACACAAGCTCTCCGGGTTGATGCGCGTGGAACACCGCGAAACGATCATTTTCCGGCACGTCAAAACACTCGACAAGGGCGCGGTCGAGGCTGTCGGAAACAGCGGAAATGTAGTGGGAAGACTTTCCCGCGAGCAGGGATATTCGGGTGAAGGGCATGGCAGACTCCGTGAGGGTGATTGACATGCACATTATCGGGCACCAAAATAATCCTGAAAATCAAATTATTCAGGACTAATAATCCTGTTAAACAGGATGATTGACGTGCGCCTTACCAACTTGGACATGGACGCCCTGCGCAGCTTCGCCATCGGCATGGAGGCCGGGTCCTTTGCCCAGGCTGCCGACCGGCTGGGGCGGTCGACCTCGGCGGTCAGCGCGCAACTCAAGAAACTCGAAGAGCAGGCCGGCGTAACGTTGGTGCGCAAGGCAGGGCGCGGACTGACGCTGACCGATAGCGGCGAAGTCCTTCTGTCCTATGCACGGCGACTGCTCGACCTCAACGATGAGGCGATGAGCGCTGTAAGGGGCGTGGAACTGGAGGGCTGGATCAGGTTCGGACTTCAAGAGGATTTCGGTGAAACCGTTCTGCCGGAGGTGCTCGGTCGCTTCGCGCGCGCCCATCCCAAAGTCAGGATCGAAGGACGGATCGCGCGCAACAGCGAACTCAAGGATAGGATCGCGTCAGGGCATCTCGATCTCGCGCTTGCCTGGGACGACGGCTCCCCATTCGCCGCCACCGCCGACCGGATCGCCGCCGTACCGCTGTGCTGGCTGGGCGCGGCAGGCCGTGAGCCTGCATGGCTTCCAGATGGCCGTGAACCACTGCCGCTCGCTGCCCTGGAAGCTCCATGCCTCCTGCGCACCATCGCGTGCGAGCATCTCGACCGGCAGGGCCTTGCCTGGCGTATCGCCTTTGTCAGTCCAAGCCTCGGTGGACTTTGGGCTGCCACCGCTGCGGGACTGGGCATCGCTTTGCGCACGCCCGTTGGACGACCGCAATCCATCCGCCAGCTTGAGCCGCGATCTCACGGCCTGCCAGACTTGCCGTCGCTCGGGTTGGCGCTCTTTCACGCCGGAAAGGAGCCCAGCCCCTTGACCGCACATCTGGCCGTGATCATCCGGCAGGCTCTTTGGGAAACACTGCCCGCCGAATGGCTGACGCAACAGGCCATCGAACGGTCACCGGCTGCCTGACGTCTCATACGCTTGCCCGCATGGGTCTTTAACTTGGTGTGCAACCGCACCGCCAATCGGCGCACGATGTGAGCGGCCTCCGATGCAAATCCGCCGGATCGAATGCGTTCACGATTTATTGGGTAAGTACCTGAGTCTGTTGCGGCGGCAATCGAGGGCGTTTGCGTACTTGCCGTGCGGAACATTGCGTAATCAGGGAAAATGGCGGACAGAGCGGGATTCGAACCCGCGATACGCTCTCACGTATACACACTTTCCAGGCGTGCGCCTTCAACCACTCGGCCACCTGTCCGTTTTGTCAATCGCACCGGCGGTTGGGTCCGGTGGATCAGAGACAAGCGCTTGCTTTCTCCTGAAACCCGTTCGGCGCTGCCAAGCCGGGTTGCCCGCCAGTTGAAAAACCTGCGGACCGGCGCGATATATACCGATGAACTCCGCAGGATCAACTGATTTCTGACAGTTTTTTGACTTCTTATGGTGCGGGCCTGTGAAAGGCCGGCATTGCACTTCTCCAGGCCTGTGCCTATGTCTTGTTATAGTTGGTAAAATGCAGTCCGGCCGGCGCGGAGGCGGGCTGGGGTGGAGAGAGGCGGAATGCGGTTTTTGCTGCGGTTTGCGAGTTTTCTGGCGCTCGTTGTCGCTGTCCTGGTGGCCTCGGTGGATGCCATCCAGTCGGTGTCGGCGTCACAACCGGTGCTGACACCGCTGGCAACGGTGCTTGCGGCGGGTGGTCCCTCGGCGCAGTCTCTGGTGCAGGCGCTGGAAGCGCCGCATGCGAGCGGCGCGTTTCTGGATCCGGTAATCCGATGGTCGCTGCAGCAGCCGGCCTTTGCCTTCTTCCTGCTGATCGCGCTGCTTTTGTGGATGATCGGCTACAAGCGGCCTCCGGTCGCGGGCCGGTTCTCGGCCTGAGCGCGTGCGGCATTCGCCGCGCCCCTTGACGGATTGACGCATGCGGTGCCGGCCCCAAGACCGGCGCGACCGGTCGGCGGCGGACTTATCCGCCCGATCGAAATGAGCGAAAAAGCGAAAAGGAGAGGGTCATGTTCCTGACCGAGATGTTCAACAAGAAGACCGTGATGCCGGATCCGCAGAGCGCCCTTCCGGGCCGCGAAGCCGAAATCCCGACATCCGCCACCCATTTCGTCAACGGTCATCCGCTCAAGGGACCGTATCCGGCGGGCTACAAGCAGGTGCTGCTGGGAATGGGCTGCTTCTGGGGTGCGGAGCGGCTGCTCTGGCAGATTCCGGGCGTCTACGTGACGGCCGCGGGCTATTCCGGCGGCTTCACGAAGAACCCCACCTACCAGGAAACAACGACGGGCCTCACCGGTCATACCGAAGTCGTGCTGGTCGTCTATGATCCGGTCAAGGTGTCGTTGCCTGCGTTGCTGAAAGTGTTCTTCGAGGAGCATGACCCGACCCAAGGCATGCGCCAGGGCAATGATATCGGCACCACCTATCGCTCGGCGATCTATGTCGAGGACGATGCACAGCTGGCGCAGGCCATTGCGGCCCGCGATGCGTTCCAGGCGGCCCTGAAGGCGGCGGGACACAATGGCGGGATCACTACGGAGATCGCCCGGGCCGGCCTCTTCTATTTCGCCGACGCGGATCATCAGCAGTATCTGGCCAAAAACCCGAACGGTTATTGCGGTCTGCGCGGCACCGGCGTCAGTTGCGCCATTTGAGGCGGCGGACGGGCCGCAGGCGAGGTTGCCCCTGATCTGTGACAGGCACGTTTGATCTGCCGCGCCCCGAATAGGCGCGGCATTTTTGCGCGTGCTGCCGGCATGGGAGATAAGCGCCCGGGGGCGGGCATGGCGAAAAGGTCACAACAGCCGGGAAAGCTTGGCTTTGCGGGCATTTCAGCAATTGCAAAGATGGGAATTTGGGGCTAGTTAAACTTGACTATAAAAAGAAAGTTTTAGACAGGCAGCTTGAGCTGCGCCGCCGAGACACCGGATGACCTTCCAGCCGCGCATGAACAACAGGATTTCCGGGTTTTCCGTCATCGGCGGGCTGAACCGGCGCGCGTGGAACGGCATTGTCGCCGATCTCTGGGATGTCGAATGTGCGCCGGCCGCCGGCGGCTTCTATGTGGCCGACGACCCGCGGCTGTTCATCGTGCTGGATGCCAAGGGTGGCGACCGGCGCAATATCCGGCTGCGTCAGACCCGGCAGGCCGTTGCCGAAGACAGCCGCCGGCAGGTCATTTCCTATATTCCTGCTGGTATGGAACTCTGGGCGGAAATGGTCGATGTCCATTACGTTCGCCATCTCGATCTGCATTTCAATGCCGAGATCCTCAGCCGCCGTCTGATGGAAGACCTCGACAGGCGCAAGCTGGATGTGCCGCGGCTGATGTTTTCGGAGCCGCGCTTCCTGGCACTGGCCGAGTTGATCGCGGCTGAATGCATCAATCCGCAGCCGTTGCACGATCTCTATGGCGATGGGCTTTCGGTGGCACTGTTCGTCGATGTCATGCGGCTGGGTCCTGTCAGGTCGCGCAAGCGCAGCGAACTGGCCGCCTGGCAGCTGCGCCGGTCGATCGACTATATCGAGAGCAATTGCCTGCGCGGCATCCGGCTGGAGGAGCTCGCAGCGCTGACCGGCCTGTCGCAGTCCTATTTCAGCCATGCCTTCAAGGCTTCCACCGGCCTGCCACCGCATCAATGGCAGATGAAGGCCCGCATCGAGCGCGCCAAGCAGCTGATGCTCAAGGGCGAGCTGCCGATGAGCGTGGTTGCGGCAGAAACCGGCTTTGCCGACCAGGCTCATTTCACCCGCGTCTTCCGCAAGACGGTTGGCGCCACGCCGGCGACCTGGGCGAAAAGCCAGAGGGTCTGAGCCTCGGCACCTTGCCAGGGTGCAATGCGGAATATGGACCAGAATCGTTCAATTACCGCAGTCAGAGACAATCCCGGCCGCATATAGTTGAGCTAAACACTCAGCTTATTTTCATGGAAATGCCGGATCGCGTGCCGCCGACGGGGGCGCAAACGCCCGGTTTTGAGCGGGGTGGCGAAGTGATGCGGATCAAGGGGACGGATCTCTACCGGGTATGGATGGCGAGCGCGGCGATCGTGGCGATGGCCGTCCCGCAGGTGGCGCAGGCGCAGGATGCGGCAACGGGCGATGCGACGATGCTGGAGCGCCTGACGATCGAAGGCGGCAAGGACACGGACAGGCAGGCCACAGGGCCGGTTGACGGCTACGTGGCAAAATCCACCGGCACCGGTTCCAAGACGGCGACGCCGGTCTCCGAAATTCCGCAGTCGGTATCCGTCATCGGGCGTCAGGAACTGGACGATCGCGGCGTCGTCACCAAGATCGACGAGGCGCTGCGCTACACCGCCGGCGTTTCGACCGAACCGTTCGGCAGCGATCCGGATACCGACTGGTTCTACATCCGCGGTTTCGACGCGACGCAGACCGGTGTGTTCCTCGATGGCCTCAATCTGTTTTCCTACGGCTTCGGCGGCTTCCAGACGGATGCCTATATGCTGGAGCGTGTCGAGGTGCTCAAAGGTCCGGCCTCGGTTCTTTATGGTGGCTCGAATCCCGGCGGCATCGTCGATCTGGTCCGCAAGCGGCCGCAGGCCGAGCCTGCCTATTCCACCGAGATCGGCATCAACAATTTCGGCAACGCCTTCTTCGGCTTCGATGCCAACGACAAGCTGAACGCCGACGGCACGCTGACCTACCGCATCACCGGCAAGATCGCCGGCGGCGACAATTACTCGGACTATTCGGAAGACCTGCGCGGCTTCCTGATGCCGCAGATCACCTATGCGCCGGATGATGCGACCTCGCTGACGGTCTATGCCATCGCGTCCGCGCTCGACCAGACCCATGTCGGCAACGGCTTTTTGCCTTATGAAGGCACCGTGGTTGACGGCCCATTTGGCGGCAAGATCGACCGCGATTTCTTCTTCGGCGAGCCGGATCACGATTACGGCCGTTATGACCAGCAGATGCTCGGCTACGAGTTCTCGCACGAGTTCGACAACGGCTGGAAGCTCTCGCAGAACCTGCGCTACAGCCATCTCGATAAGGCCGAGGAACTGGTCTATCCCTATGCCTATACGGCGACCAACGATCTCGCTCGCCTCGGCTTCAAGCATGATACCAGCGTCGATAGCTTCAATGTCGACAATCGCGCCGAGAAGGAATTCTCCACCGGTCCGCTCGACCATTCGCTGCTGCTCGGGCTCGACTACAAGAACTATAAGATCGACCAGACACAGGCATCCGCCTGGCCGGCATCGGATCTTGACCCGGAGAACCCGGTCTATGGCAGCGGGTCGCTGATTTATGCTGATCCCTATATCGATAGCGTCACGCGCATGCAGCAGGTCGGTGTCTACGCGCAGGACCAGATCCGGTTCGGCGATGGCTGGCTGCTGACGGCGAACGGCCGTTATGACTATGTCAAAACCGACGTGGACTCCCGGCTTGCGACGGGCTCCTATGAATCGAACGACAGCGCGCTCAGCGGCCGAGTGGGCCTTGCCTACAAATTCGATAATGGCTTAACGCCCTACGTCAGCGCTGCTACCTTCTTCAATCCGCTGGTCGGCACTGTCGTTGGCGGTGGCGCGATGAAGCCGGAGGAGGGCCACCAGTTCGAAGGCGGGATCAAATATGAGCCGACCTTCATTGACGGCGTGTTCACCGCCTCGGTCTATCACATTGTCAAGAAGAACGTGGCGCTGACACGTCGTGACTTCCTGCAGGAACAACTCGGCGAAGTCAGCTCCACTGGCCTCGAGCTGGAGGGTAAGGTCAATCTGGATCAGAACTGGAGGCTGCTCGGCTCCTACACTTACAACGACCTGGAAGTGGCCGAGGACCTCAACGCGGCGCTGGTCGGCAACCGGCCCTACCTGATCCCGACACATCAGGCGGCACTCTGGCTTGAATATCTGGTGACGGACGGTGCGCTGGAAGGCGTCAGTGTTGGCGGCGGCCTGCGCTACCAGGGCGAATCCTATGCCGATATGGCCAATACGGCCAAGGTTCCCGACGCCCTGGTTGCCGACGCTGCCATCCGCTACGAAAAGAACGGCTGGGGCGCTGCGCTCAACGTCACCAACCTGTTCGACAAGGAATATGTCAAGGGTTGCCAGGGCACCTTCACCTGCGGCTATGGCGATCAGCGGACGGTAACGCTGAAGCTCAGCAAATCCTGGTAAGCTGAAACAGTCCCGTATTATAAAGGCCGTGGCGCAAGAGCGCCGCGGCCTTTTGCCGTTTTAATGTTCCGATTCTGCCTCGAAAATCACTGATTTTGCCGTCTTTTTGGGCCATTTACCTTTTTTTACCAATTGAAAAATTTTGAGTGAATTTTGATTTGAGGCATGCAAGGATGCGCCCCAGCCAGACATATCCCTTGAAAAGGGAGTGGTGGTTCCGCAGACATGCTCCCGAAAGAGGGGCTTGCGGGAGGACCCAACAAGATCAATAGCAACAACAGGGCTGCACAATGAAAAAAACCCTCCTCGGTCTCCTTGCCTTCTCGATGATGTCGGCCACGGCGCTCGCCGCCGATATCAAGCCGGCGATCATCTATGATCTCGGCGGCAAGTTCGACAAATCCTTCAATGAGGCAGCCTTCAATGGCGCTGAGAAGTTCAAGACGGAAACCGGCATCGAATACCGCGAATTCGAAATCGCCAACGACGCGCAGCGCGAGCAGGCGCTGCGCCGCTTTGCCGGCGACGGCAACAACCCGATCGTCATGGCCGGCTTTTCCTGGGCCGCGGCGCTTGAAAAGGTCGCCGTCGAATATCCGGATATCAAGTTCGCCATCATCGACATGGTCGTTGACAAGCCGAACGTGAAGTCGGTCGTCTTCAAGGAACAGGAAGGCTCCTACCTCGTCGGCGTCCTGGCCGGCATGGCTTCGAAGTCCAAGACCGTCAGCTTCATCGGCGGCATGGATATTCCGCTAATCCACAAGTTTGCCTGTGGCTACATCGGCGGCGCCAAGTCCGTCGGTCCCGACGTCAAGGTTCTGGAAGCCTATACCGGCACGACGCCGGACGCCTGGAACGATCCGGTCAAGGGCGGCGAAATTGCCAAGTCGCAATTCGATCAGGGATCTGACGTGGTCTATCATGCGGCCGGCGGCACCGGTGTCGGCGTGCTGCAGGCAGCAGCCGATGCGGGCAAGCTCGGTATCGGCGTCGATTCCAACCAGAACGGCATGCAGCCGGGCAAGGTCCTGACCTCGATGCTCAAGCGCGTTGACGTCGCCGTCTATGACGCCTTCTCGTCGGCCAAGAACGACACGTTCACCGTCGGCATTTCCAATCTCGGCCTCAAGGAAGATGGCGTCGGCTATGCGGTCGATGACAACAACAAGGCGCTGATCACGCCGGAAATGCAGGCCGCTGTCGATAAGGTCAAGGCCGATATCATCGCCGGCACAGTCCAGGTTCACGACTATATGTCGGACGAAGCCTGCCCCTATTGATCCCTTGGGGTTTGAATGAAGAAACCGCCGGTCTGTGGAAGGCCGGCGGTTTTTTCCTGTCTGCTCGAGATGTGGACCGGGCGGGCTCAATAATGCGGCGGCCGGGTATTGGCCGGCGCTTCGATGCTCTGTTCTTCGAGGTTGAGAAACCGCTCCGTCAGACGGTCGAGTTTGGCGCGAACCTGCTCGACAACCGTCCACTGCTCCGCCAGTTGGTCCGACAGTTCCTCGATGGTTTTCGCCTGGTGGGCGATCGTCTCTTCGAGCCGGGTGATGCGTGCTTCGCTCATGTTTGTCTCCTGCGGCCGCGCTGTGGTTTCGCGTTTGCGGCTCGTTTATCACATCGATTGCGATTATGCAGGCGATGTGCCGTAATTCCACTCGCGCACGCAACTCTGCGGATGTAAATGGCGCTGGACTCTCTCCAATGAACTGGGAAGAGTGGATGGGCTTTCGATTTTTGGGCTTTCGCGCCCGGATTTCGATGCTAAACTTATACCAATTGGTAAAAAAATCGATGCCGGGACTACTGCTGTCAAAGTGGAGTAAACCGGGCCGAGCTTCGGGGAACATGGGTCAATATGAGCGATATTGCCATCGAGTTGCGTGGCATAGACAAGAGCTTTGGCCTTGTCCATGCCAACAAGAACATCAACCTGACTGTCCGCAAGGGCACCATTCACGGCATCATCGGTGAAAACGGCGCCGGCAAATCGACCCTGATGTCGATCCTCTACGGCTTCTACCAGGCCGATAGCGGCGATATCGTCGTCGATGGCAGCAAGGTAACGATCAAGGACCCGAATGCGGCGATATCGAGCGGTATCGGCATGGTCCACCAGCATTTCATGCTGGTCGAAAACTTCACGGTGCTCGAAAACGTCATGCTCGGCGCCGAAGACAGCCAGATCCTCAATGCCAGCATCTCCAAGGCCCGGGTCGAATTGAAGCGGCTGGAGCGCGAATACGCGCTGGAGGTCAATCCGGATGCGCTGATCGAGGAACTTCCGGTCGGCCTGCAGCAGCGCGTCGAAATCCTCAAGGCCCTCTATCGCAAGGCCGATATTCTCATCCTCGACGAGCCGACGGGCGTCCTGACGCCGCCGGAAGCCGATCACCTGTTCCGCATCCTCGGGCAGCTGAAGGATCAGGGCAAGACGATCATTTTCATCACCCACAAGCTGCGCGAGATCATGGCGATCACCGACGAGGTCTCCGTCATGCGCCGCGGCGAGATGGTGGCAACGCGCAACACCCGTGAAACCTCCGTCGAGGAACTGGCCGAGCTGATGGTCGGCCGTCGCGTTCTGCTACGCGTCGACAAGGGTGCGGCCAATCCGGGTGAGGTGAAGCTGTCGGTCAGGAACCTGACCGTGCGCGACGGGCGTGGCGTGACCATGGTCGACGATGTCTCCTTCGACCTTCGGGCCGGCGAGATCGTCGGCATCGCCGGTGTTGCCGGCAACGGCCAGTCGGAACTGCTGGAGGCGATCTCCGGCATCCGCAAGGCAATCTCTGGCACAGTGCTTCTGAATGGCGAAGCGGTCGATGTCACCGGCCATGCCGATCCCGCCGGTTTGCGCACGAGAGGCCTCGCCCATGTGCCGGAAGATCGCCATCATGTCGGCCTCGTGCTGAAGTTCGAGGAGAGCGAAAACGGCATTCTCGGCTATCATCGGGACAAGAAATATCTGAACGGCGTCTTTCTCAACACCCGGGCGATCCAGGCCGACGCCGAGGAAAAAATCAAGAGATACGATATCCGCCCGCCCAATCCGCGTTTGAAGACCGCCAATTTTTCCGGCGGCAACCAGCAGAAGATCGTGCTGGCGCGCGAGATGGAGCGCAATCCGGATGTGCTGATCATCGGCCAGCCGACACGCGGCGTCGATGTCGGCGCCATCGAATTCATCCACAAGCGGATCATCGAGATGCGGGATCAGGGCAAGGCTGTGCTGCTTGTCTCCGTCGAACTTGATGAAATCCGCGCCCTGTCGGACCGCATTGTCGTGATGTTCGCCGGCCGCGTTGTCGGCGAGCGGGATCCGGATGCGACCGAAGGGGAACTCGGCCTGCTGATGGCCGGGGTCGAAGGCCACAAGGAGGCCGCCGAATGAGCAATCCATATGCGAAACTGCCGGCCTGGGCCGAATATGGCCTGATCCCGCTGGTCAACCTTGTCGTTGCCTTCCTGGTCGCCGGCCTTGTTGTGCTGCTGGTCGGCGAAAATCCGCTCAAAGCCGCCTATCACATGATCAACGGTGCCTTCGGCCGCGGCGAATATATCGGCTTCACGCTCTATTACGCCACGACCTTCATCTTCACCGGCCTCTCGGTAGCCGTCGCCTTCCATGCCGGTCTGTTCAATATCGGCAGCGAGGGGCAGGCCTATATCGGCGGCATCGGTGTGGCGCTCGCCTGTCTCTGGCTCGATCGGACCATGCCGTGGTTCGTGGTCTTTCCGGTGGCGATCATCGGTTCCGCCGCCTTTGGCGCGCTCTGGGCCTTCCTGCCCGGCTGGCTGCAGGCCAAGCGCGGCAGCCATATCGTCATCACCACCATCATGTTCAATTTCATCGCTTCCAGCATCATGGTCTATCTTCTGACCAAGGTGATGAAGCCGCTCGGCTCGATGGCCACCCAGACCCGCACCTTCGAGGCGGGCGGGCAATTGCCGAAGCTGGACTGGCTTTTGGCGATCTTCGGACTGAATGTCGGCAATGCGCCGTTCAACGTGTCGTTCCTGCTGGCGCTGCTCGCCGCCTTCGGCGTCTGGGTGCTGATCTGGCGCACGCGGTTCGGCTACGAGTTGCGCACCATGGGCCATAGCCCTTCGGCGGCGCGCTATGCGGGCATCAGCGAAACCCGCATCACCATCATCGTCATGATGATCTCCGGCGGGCTTGCCGGCATGATGGCGTTGAACCCGATCATGGGCGAACAGTTCCGCATGCAGCTGGATTTCGTGCAGGGCGCAGGTTTCGTCGGCATCGCCGTGGCGCTGATGGGCCGCTCCCATCCGGCCGGCATCATTCCGGCGGCGATCCTGTTCGGCATGCTCTATCAGGGCGGTGCCGAAATCGCCTTCGAAATGCCGTCCATCTCGCGCGACATGATCGTCATCATCCAGGGTCTGGTCATCCTGTTTGCCGGCGCACTCGAAAACATGTTCCGCCCCGCGATCGGACGGGCATTTGCAGCCATCGGCAGCCGCTCTGCCGCCGCCGCGCAGACACGGGGAGCCTGAGCCATGGACCTTTTCCAAACCATCATCGCGCTCCTGGAATCGACCATCCGCGTCTCGGTGCCGCTGATTTTTGCCGCCCTTGCCGGATTGTTCACGGAGCGGGCAGGGGTCTTTGACATCGGTCTCGAAGGCAAGATGCTGGGCTCGGCTTTTGCCGCAGCCGCCGTCGCCGCCGTGACCGGCTCCGTCTGGGCGGGGCTTCTCGCCGGTATCCTGATCTCGGTTCTGCTGGCGCTGGTGCATGGCTATGCCTCGATCACCCAGCGCGGCAGCCAGATCGTCTCCGGCGTCGCCATCAATTTCGTCGTTGCCGGTTCGACCGTCATTCTCGGCGAAGCCTGGTTCCGCCAGGGCGGCCGCACGCCGGCGCTGTCGGGCGACGCCCGCTTCCAGACGATCGAATTTCCGTTTGCGGATGCGGTGAAGGAGGTGCCGGTCCTCGGACCGATCTATTCCGATCTGCTGTCCGGCCATTTCATCCTCACCTATCTCGCTTTCGCCATGGTGCCGATCAGCTGGTGGATACTCTATCGCACCCGCTTCGGCCTGCGCCTGCGCGCCGTCGGTGAAAACCCGGGTGCGGTGGATACGGCCGGCATCTCGGTGATCTGGCTGCGCTATCGCGCCGTCATCTGCGCCGGTATCCTCTGCGGCTTTGCCGGCGCCTATCTGTCGCTCGCCATGAATGCCGGCTTCGTCAAGGGCATGACGGCGGGCAAGGGCTATATCGCGCTCGCCGCCCTGATCTTCGCCAAATGGCGGCCGGTCAATATCATGCTGGCCTGCCTGCTGTTCGGTTTCCTCGATGCCTTTGCCATCCGCCTGCAGGGCAATCCGTTGCCGCTGATCGGCCAGGTGCCGGTGCAATTTATGCAGGCGCTGCCCTATATCCTGACCGTCGTCCTGCTTGCCGGCTTTATCGGCAAGGCGATCCCGCCGAAGGCCGGCGGCGTACCCTATGTGAAGGAGCGCTGACCATGGAAAACGAACTTTTCGAAGCGGCACGCGAGGCGATGGCGAAGGCGCATGCGCCCTATTCCAAGTTCCCCGTCGGTGCCGCCATCCGCGCCGAAGACGGCAGGATCTACACCGGCGCCAATATCGAAAACCTGTCCTTTCCGGAAGGCTGGTGCGCCGAGACGACCGCGATCAGCCATATGGTGATGGCCGGTCAGCGCAAGATCGTTGAGGTGGCGGTCATCGCCGAAAAGCTGGCGCTCTGCCCGCCCTGCGGCGGCTGCCGCCAGCGGCTGGCTGAGTTTTCCGGAGCCAGCACCCGCATCTATCTCTGCGACGAGACCGGCGTGAAAAAGACGCTCGCTCTCTCCGATCTGCTGCCGCATTCCTTCGAGACCGAGGTCATCGGATGACCGCCGCTGCCGGGATGCTCAGGAGCCGGCTTGCCGGCCGCTCGCCCCGTTACGGCATCGTGCTGGGCTCGGGGCTCGGGTCGTTGGTCGAGGCGGTGAGCGATCCGGTGCGGATTTCCTATGCCGATATTCCGGGCTTTCCGGTCAGCGCCGTTTCCGGCCATGCCGGTGAACTGGTTGCGGGAGAGATTGGCGGCGTCCCGGTCATCGTCCTGTCCGGCCGTGTCCATTTTTACGAGCGCGGCGACGCCAATGCGATGCGCGGCCCGATCGAGACGCTGAAGGCGCTGGGTGTCGAGACGCTGATCCTCACCAATTCCGCCGGGTCATTGCGCGAAGACCTGCCGCCCGGCTCGGTGATGCAGATCACTGATCATATCAATTTTTCCGGCGTCAGCCCGCTGATCGGCGTCGATAGCGACGATCGTTTCGTCGGGCTTACCTCTGCCTATGATGCGGAACTGACCGAGCGCATGCGTGCTGCGGCGACCAAGCTGGATATTCCGATGGGTTCGGGGGTCTACATGTGGTTCTCCGGTCCGAATTTCGAAACGCCGGCCGAAATCCGCATGGCCCGCATTCTTGGTGCCGATGCGGTCGGCATGTCGACCGTGCCGGAGGTCATTCTCGCCCGCTTCTTCGGCCTGAAGGTCGCGGCCGCCTCGGTCATCACCAATTTTGGTGCCGGCATGACGGGCGGCGAACTCAGCCATCACGAGACCAAGGACATGGCGCCGATCGGCGGCCGGCGGCTTGCGTCCATCCTCACCGAAATGATCTCGTCAGAAGCCTGACCGGCCCGCCCGGTTTGCGCCGCCGCGCGCAACGGCTTTGCGTGATCGCCTCAAGCGTATAGAACAACCGTTCGTGACCGGCCGCCGCCTCGGTCACGAACCACTGCGACCAAGGAAATGGACGGACCCCATGATGCTCGAAGTCAACAATCGCCAGATAGCCGCGCTTTCGCTGTCGTTGCTGGATCTCACCGATCTGACCGACGATTGCACGCCACAGGCGATCGAAGATCTCTGCGCTTCCGCTCGCACGCCGCATGGTCATACGGCCGCGATCTGCATCTGGCCGCGTTTCGTCGCCCAGGCCCGGTCGATCCTTGGGGCCGACAGCGCGGTGAAGATCGCGACCGTGGTCAATTTTCCCGCCGGGGAGCTGCCGGTCGAAACGGTCGTCGCCGAAACGCAGCAGGCGATTGCCGATGGTGCCGACGAGATCGATCTGGTCATTCCTTACCGCGCCTTCATGGCCGGCGATGAGCAGGCGGTCCGCACGATGATCTCGGCGGTGCGGCAGGCCTGCCCGTCGCCTGTCCTGCTGAAGGTCATTCTGGAGACCGGTGAAATGAAGGATCGCGGCCTGATCCGCAACGCCTCGCACATCGCCATCCAGGAAGGTGCCGATTTCATCAAGACCTCCACCGGCAAGGCGGCAATCAATGCAACGCTGGAGGCGGCCGATATCATGCTGACCTGCATTCGCGAAAGTGGCCGCAAGGTCGGCTTCAAGCCGGCCGGCGGTGTGCGCACCATCAGTGACGCCCGCCTCTATCTCAATCTTGCCGCCATGATCCATAGCCCCGATTGGCCGATGCCCTCGACCTTCCGCTTCGGCGCCTCCGGCCTGTTGGACGACATCCTCTCCGTGCTGGAAGACCGCGAACCGGTCGCCGGCGCGACGGCTTACTGATCATGATCCCGCAGGAAATCATCCGCCGGAAGCGAAACGGTGAAGCACTGGAGAAGGCGGATATCGCCGCCTTCGTCCACGGCCTTGCCGATGGGGCGATTTCCGAGGGACAGGTGGCGGCCTTTGCCATGGCCGTCTGGTTTTCCGGCATGAACCTTGACGAGATCGTCGCGCTGACGCTTGCCATGCGCGACAGCGGCGACGTGCTGTCCTGGGCGGATATCGATAGCCCGATCGCCGACAAGCACTCGACCGGCGGCGTCGGCGACAACGTGTCCCTGATGCTGGCGCCGATCGTGGCCGCCTGCGGTCTCGCGGTGCCGATGATCTCCGGCCGGGGGCTGGGGCATACCGGCGGCACACTCGACAAGCTGGAATCGATCCCGGGCTATGACATCAAGCCCTCGGCCGCGCTGTTTCGGCAGACGGTGCGGGAGGCGGGCTGCGCCATCATCGGCCAGACGGCCGATCTCGCACCGGCCGACAGGCGGCTGTATGCCATTCGCGATGTGACGGCGACCGTCGATTCGGTGCCACTGATTACCGCCTCGATCCTGTCGAAGAAGCTTGCGGCCGGCCTGCAATCGCTGGTGCTCGACGTCAAGATCGGCAACGGCGCCTTCATGGTCGGGCTCAAGGAAGCCGAGACGCTGGCCCGTTCGCTGGTCGATGTCGCCAATGGCGCAGGCGTGAAGACGACCGCCCTGATCACCGACATGAACGAACCGCTGGCGGATGCGGCCGGAAACGCCGTCGAAATCGAAAACTGCCTTGCCTTCCTGCGCGGGGAGAAAGCCGGGACCCGCCTTGAAGCGGTGGTGATGTCCTTTGCGGCCGAGATGCTGATGACTTCGGGTATTGCGGCAAGTCCGACGGAGGGAACCGATCTCGCCCGGCGAGCCCTGCAGACCGGCGCGGCGCTGGAACGCTTTGGCCGCATGGTTCACAGCCTCGGCGGCCCCGCCGATTTCGTGGAGCGGCCG
Organism: Pararhizobium polonicum; assembly: GCF_001687365.1. GTDB lineage: Bacteria > Pseudomonadota > Alphaproteobacteria > Rhizobiales > Rhizobiaceae > Pararhizobium > Pararhizobium polonicum. The sequence continues at coordinate 553,228 of NZ_LGLV01000004.1, read as the reverse complement.
CAGGCCTATCTGGTCAAGGCGCCCGTCATTCTCGCTGTCGAAGCGCCGCAGGATGGGTTCCTGCAGAGCTGCGATGCGCGTGATGTCGGAATGGAAGTGATCGCGCTTGGCGGCGGCCGCACCCGGCCGGACGAACCGATCGATCACCGCGTCGGTTTCAGCGGCCTGAAGCCGCTCGGCACGAAGCTTGAAAAAGGCGAGCCCATCGCCTTCGTCCATGCAGCCGGTGTCGATCAGGCCGAGGCATCACGCGCCCGGCTTCTGGAGATTTATGCGATCGGCGACGAAGCACCGCCCGAGCGTCCGGTGATTGTGTCCAAGGTTAGCGGGTCCAGAATTAGCGGGTGAGGTGCAGCGCACCGTTTTCGACCCGGTAGGACGAAAGCCTGTTGAGAAAACTCATGCCGACCAGCATGCCGGACAGGGATTTGTCCGGTAGCACCATGGCCTCGACGTCCCTGACGGCAATCGTGCCGATCTCGACGCGATCGAGCACGACACGGGCGGCCTTGATCGCGCCATTGGCCGTATTGACCTGTGCGCTGAAGGACAGCGAACCAGTGGAAATGCCTAGCCGCCGCGCCGTCGAGATGTTGATGGCGATCACGCTGGCGCCGGTATCCACCAGGCCATCTTGCTTGCGGCCGTTGATCGTGAACGTGCCGAAGAAATGCCCGCCGGCACTAGCCTCCAGCAGCACACCCTTGCCGCCGGCATATTTCGCCGGGCTCGCCTGCGCGGGCTTGGCTGGCGTGTCGTCGGTCGGCGCGCGGTTGAGATAGGACGTGGCAAGACCCGGCAGCAACATGGCGGCAAGGACCATACCTCCGCCAAAGACGGCCAAACGTAAAAGCATCCTGTCCTATCCCGGCTATGGAAACAGCGTTCAGCTAAGCATGAAGCCCACTAACAGGATGCAAAAAGCCGCCGGATTTTCCGGCGGCCGGTGGTTCATGTGAAAATCTGGTTAAGGAATCGGCAAGATTTGGGTCTGCCTGTACGGCGAACCTACTTCGTTCCGTACATCCGGTCGCCGGCATCGCCGAGACCGGGAACGATATAGCCCTGTTCGTTGAGGTGGCTGTCGATCGAGGCGGTATAGATCGGCACATCCGGATGGGCGGCCTGGAAGTTCCGTATGCCCTCGGGGGCGGCGAGCAGGCAGAGGAAGCGCAGCTTGGTGGCACCGCGTTCCTTCAGCTTGTCGATGGCGGCAATCGAGGAGTTGCCGGTGGCCAGCATCGGATCGACGACGATGACGAGCCGTTCGGACATGCTTTCGGGCGCCTTGAAGTAATATTCGACCGCTTCCAGCGTTTCATGGTCGCGGTAGACGCCGACATGCGAGACGCGGGCGGAGGGCACCAGTTCGAGCATGCCTTCGAGCAGGCCGTTGCCGGCGCGCAGGATGGAGGCGAAAACCAGTTTCTTGCCTTCGAGCACCGGCGCCTGGATGGTCTGCATCGGCGTCTCGATGGTTTCCATCGTCAGTTCGAGATCGCGGGTGACCTCGTAGCAGAGCAGGGTGGAAATTTCGCGCAGCAGCCGCCGGAAACCTGCCGTCGAGGTCTCCTTCTTGCGCATGATGGTCAGCTTGTGCTGAACAAGCGGATGATTGATGACTGTAACGCCGTCCATGGCCAAGCCTTCCTGCGGAAACCGGATTTAAAATCCTTTTTTCACGGAAAGCCGCACCGCTGCAAGGCCTCGGCAGCGCTTTGCCCTGTCATCCCCAGCCCACAGGCGCTCAAATCGCTGAGAGCAGGCGCTTTCGCGTCGGCTCGTCGACGAAGGCGGCCTCGATCGCCGTGCGCGTCATGCCGTTGATCTCGTCGTCGCTAAAACCCATCACTTGCGAGGCGATCTCGTATTCCTGTTTCAGCGATGTGTGAAAGAACGGCGGATCGTCGGAGTTGAGCGTCACCCGGCAGCCGGCCTCATAAAGGGCGCGCAACGGATGGGCGGCGAAATCCGGAAAGACCTGCAACGATACGTTGGATCCGGGGCAGGTTTCGAGCACGACGCCTTCGGCGGCGATCCGCTTGACGAGATCGGCATCCTCGATGGCGCGCACGCCGTGACTGATGCGCGACGGGCGCACATGGTCGAGCGCATCGCGCACGCTGAAAGCGCCGACCATCTCGCCGGCATGAATGGTGATGCCGAGGCCGCAATCACGGGCAATATCGAAGGCGCGGGCAAAATCCGCGACCTTGTGCATGCGCTCCTCGCCGGCGAGGTTGAAGCCGGTCACCAGCGGATGCTCCCGTCTGGCCGCGTAAAGAGCCGTTTTCTCGGCCGCTTCCGGCCCCATATGCCGGATAATGGTGATGATCATCCGGCCTTCGATGCCAGTTTTCGCCTTCGCGGCCTCGATGCCGGCGGCAAGCCCGCGGATATAGGCATCGCTGCCGATGCCGATCGTGTTGCCGTGATCGGGCGAAACGATGATCTCGCTGTAGATCGTCCCCGCCTGCGCCAGTTCCGTCAGATAGGCTTCGGCCAGCAGCGCGTAGTCTTCCTCCGTGCGGAAAAGCTCGGCAACGGCGTCGTAGCATGTGAGGAAATGGCTGAAATCCGCCCAGACATAGGCCCCGTCCTCGATGATGCCGCGGACATCGACATTGTATTTGCGCGCCTGGGCAAGGGCGAGCGCCGGTGGAGCAGCACCCTCGATATGGCAGTGCAGCTCAGCCTTCTTCAGATGTGCGGTCACAGAAAACTTCTCCCATGGAGGCCCGGTTCAAGGCCAAGATGTTTGGCTATGCTTTCGCCGATCCCGGCAAAGCCCGGCAGGACACCGATGGATCGGGTGCGGATCTCGGGGCCGAAGACGAGGATCGGTACACGCTCGCGCGTGTGGTCCGTGCCGCGCCAGGTCGGATCGCAGCCGTGGTCGGCCGTCAGGATGACGATATCGCCGGGTTTCAGCTTGCGGTCGAGATCGGGCAGCCGCTGATCGAAGGCTTCGAGAGCTGCGGCATAGCCGGGCACATCGCGGCGGTGACCGTAGAGCATGTCGAAATCGACGAAGTTGGTGAAAACCAGATCTCCGTCTTCGGCCTCGTCCATGGCCTTCAGGGTCGCTTCGAACAGGTCCATGTTGCCATTGGCCTTGATCGTCCGGCCGATCCCCTGATGAGCGAAGATGTCGGCGATCTTGCCGACCGCATGAACGGTTCGGCCCGCCGCCTTCAGCCGGTCGAGAAGGGTCGGTTCGGGCGGCAGCACCGAATAATCCCGGCGGTTGCCGGTGCGGACGAAATCCTTTGGCGTGGTGCCGACAAAAGGCCGGGCGATGACACGGCCGATATTGTAATCGTCGAGCAGGCGGCGCACCGTCTGGCACAATTCCAGCAGTCGTTCCAGGCCGAAGGAATGTTCGTGCGCGGCGATCTGGAAGACGGAATCCGACGAGGTATAGCAGATCGGCTTGCCGGTGCGCATATGCTCATCGCCGTATTGCGCAATGATGTCGGTGCCCGAGGCATGACAGTTGCCGAGAATGCCAGGCACTTCGCCTTCGCGGCAGATCGCCTCGACCAGTTCGGCCGGAAAAGCGTCGCCTTCGTTCGGAAAATAACCCCAGTCGAAGGTCACCGGTGTGCCGGCGATCTCCCAGTGACCGGAGGGCGTATCCTTGCCGCGCGAGACTTCGCTGGCCGCGCCATAGAGCCCGAAAACCCTCTCAGGCAGCGGCATGCCGGCGGGCAGACGCTTGTTGGCGAGTTTTGCCGCATGCAGCAGGCCGAGCGCCGACATGTTGGGAAGCGTCAGCGGCCCCTCGCGCAGGCCCTTCCTGTCACCGGCACCCGCGGCGCAGAATTCGGCGATATGACCGAGCGTATCGGCGCCGTCATCGCCAAATTCGGCAGCGTCCGGGGCTCCGCCGATGCCGAAGGAATCAAGAACGAACAGAAAGGCACGTGCCATGGATCACCCGCAATGCTGCCGCGGGCCGGGCGCGATGGGGCAGACGGCTTGCGACAGGACAGTTGTTGTCCGCCTCTCGCGGTGTTGCGGCGGTTGAGACGAAAGCGCGAGGAATACTCCGGGGCAGGGCAGATTGCAAATGGCGGAACCGCAGCGATGGCCCCGGAACCCCGGTTAGGTCCCGCAACCGCTGCAGGTTATGTGGTCGCCGATGCGCTGGCGCAAATAATAGGTCTTGGAAATATTGAATGACGATGAAGCCGTACCGGAACTCCAGTTCAGCAGTTTCACGGTGTAAGGCACCGTCAGCTCAGTGCGAACGATAAAGGCGTTCATGGTCGAAACATCGTTGGGAATAGCGACCGTCGAGTCTTTTACGTAAGGTGTCGTGGTGGTGACCATGGACGAGGTGTAGCCCTGCGAAGGATCGAGCTTGTCGTTCTCCTTCCAGGACCAGCCACGCGACCATGCGACGACACCCACCCCTGGAGCCGTAATTTTGATGCCGGTTACCTTGAGATTGGACCCCGCAGACAGCGCAAAGGGATCGATGATGCCCCTGACGACCGCCGGCATACCGTCAAGCGCCGAAACCTGCACGGTGTCGTCGCGGGTCGTCATATCCGCGACCGTGCTGGCGGCCCGGGCGACCTTGCGGGCGATGTTGAAGCCGGCGGAGATTTCAAACGCGCCGACATAGGCCACGATCAGCAATGGCAGGACGATGGTGAATTCAATCGCGCCGGTGCCCTTCCGGTCGCGCCAGAACGCTTCGAGCATCCCGGCTTTTCCGAAAAACTTGGCAATATGGCGATGGACTGTTGCTTTCATGGCAATTTCCCTCAGTAGCTTTCACTGCGGAACACCGCCGTCGCCGCCATAAGATAGTCGCTCGGCATGCTGCTGCCGGCGGGACGCAAATTGGTAGTATAGGCACGGTAGTAGTCGACCGTGACGGGCCAGCGGTAATAGGCTCGTACGACGTTGATCGTGTTTGGGCCGCCCGGTGCGAACTTGAAACCGCTGGTATCAAGATCGGAACCGGCTGTTGTGCCTTTCCGGGGAATGCCGGCGCGGACTTCGGAAAAGTCGGCAACGCTTCGCACATCGATGAAAAGCCGGTTTGCCGTTTTACCCTCTGTTGCCGAACAGGTTATCAGGATCGAAATTTCGGCACAGAAAGCCTGCCTGAATTGCTCTTCCGATGTGTACACAACTTCGCCGGTTCGAAGCCTGCGGGCCATCGTATCGGTTGCATTGACGAAAACCTGCTCGGCGATGAAGGCCGTAAATGTTTCGAAAGGCGGAAAGAGCGCAATCAGAAAAACCGGAACCAATATTGCAAATTCAAGAGCCGCAGCACCCGTGCGGTCCCCGATGAGCCGCCGCAGAAAGCCGTTGCCGCGCCGGAAAACCGCATTGCCGGCCATGCCACCATCGGGGGTCTCATTCTGCCTTTTCAACATTTGGTACATTCCGCCCGGCCGCCACACGATGAGGCAACTTAGAAAGCGACTGTTGATATTTCGTATGCAAGAGCAGGGGAGATTTGAATGGAAATGCTTACGGTGCGGTAAGGATTTGGCGAACTGTGCCAAAGCTTACGTCTTTGAAGGCAAGGACTCTGACTTGGCTGGCTGGTCTAGTCGCTCGCCGCCGTCTTTTGCGCGGCATGAACTTCGCAGTTGGGCGTACAGGAAAGCACGGAACGGCTGGTCTGGCGGAAAATGCGAACAGTGTTGCCTTCGTCGATCGAGACCAGAATGCGTTCGTCGACGATGGCATTGCCGTCAATATCGAGAAGAACAATATTGGTCGTGCCGAAGCTGCGTCCGGTCACCACGATGGTCTTTGAATCCGCGACCGTCGCATCGGCCACATCCGAATTGCCGATAATGACTTTGCTGACCGGCCGGTCGAGCTTGAGAACGCGCGCATGGTCCATATAGACGCGCAGCATGTCTTCGTCAGCCTGAACGGGGCTGGCAGCGAGAAGAGCGGCCAAGGCAAGGCCTGCGCCGGCCGTGGCCAGCAACCAGGCGCCGGGGGCTGTGTTTCGCGAATTCATGGCTGTTCCCTGACGATGCGGATAAGCCAGTATCGCCGTTTTTGGTGAATGAAGGGTTAAGGTGCTGGGATGGCTCTGAATGCACGCAAAACTAGCATCGCGTTTACCAAAAAAACAGCCCGCCGCCGTTAAGGTTTCGATAACTGTTTTCTTTAAGACGATTGAAATTCGCGCTGTGTAGCTTTGGCTTACCCGATCAACGGATAACAGTTGGCGGAAGTGCTGAACAACAGATAGTGAAGTAGGAGAAATGATATGACCAAGATTTTCGCACGTTTCATGAAGGATGAATCCGGCGCGACCGCGATCGAATACGGCCTGATCGCCGCCCTCATCTCCGTCGCCCTGATCACCGGCGCAACGGCCCTCGGCAGCGCGCTCGACGCCAAGTTCACAGAACTCGGTACCACGCTCAAGGACGCTGGCAAGTAATAAGCTTCTGAGTTTGACGTTGAAAGCCGCCCGTTGGGGCGGCTTTTTCATTTAATCGAGTAGGGGCTTAGCCGTTGGATTGTTAAATCCTAAATGCTTTGCTGTGTAACATGAGATGGAACAGTGATTCTGTCCGGGCCGGAGGGTGTCGAAGCATGATCGAGGCAGCCATTTTTGTTATCTTCCCGCTTTGCCTGGCCTTTGCGGCATTCTCCGATCTGTTCACGATGACGATCCCGAACCGGGTCTCGATTATTCTGCTCGGTGCCTTTCTGCTGGTTGCGCCGTTGGCAGGTCTCGGTGTCACCGCGATCGGCATGCATCTGGCGGCCGGAGCGATCGTCTTCTTCAGCTGCTTTGCGCTGTTTGCCCTCAATATCATGGGCGGCGGCGATGCGAAATTGCTGACGGCGAGTGCGGTGTGGTTCGGTTTCAACGCCGCGCTGTTCGAGTTCCTTCTTTATGTGTCGATCTTCGGCGGTCTCCTGACGTTGCTGATCCTCGCCCTGCGCAGTTATGAAAACACCATCCTCGCATCCGGACTTCGCGTGCCGCATCTCCTCTTTACGGCAAAGAAAGTCCCCTATGGCATTGCCATCGCATTCGGTGGTTTTGTCGCCTATCCTGCATCGCCGCTGATGCAGGCCGCACTCGCGCAGATTCGTTAATCGCTTCGCATCATTCTGACCCGGCAGCGCCGGTCTCAGTGCAACGAACCGCGTTCTGGTTGTGGCTTTATTGCTCAATCATTTGTTAACCACGAATGTAAGCTGTCCGTTAACTATAATTACACCAATTCCGGGTCATTCTGCGGTGAGCATATTCTCAGGCTGCAGGGAACGATCATGAAACCGGTGCGTGTTATTATTCTGGCAGTCGCCGTCGTGTCGGCGGGGCTGGCTGGATTCCTGGCACTCAAGCTGACCAGCGGCAAGACCGTTGTCAGCACTGCCGAGCCGGTCATCGAACGCGAACCGACCGTCAATGTTCTGGTTGCCAGCAAGAGCCTGCCTGTCGGTTCAAGGCTCAATCCGGATTCCATCCACTGGATTTCCTGGCCGAAGGACGGCATCGTCGATGGATTGATCACCGAGGAGGTGCGTCCGAACGCGGTGACGGATCTTCAGGGCGTGGTCGTGCGCCTGCCGATTTTCAATGGCGAACCCGTGCGCCAGGAGAAGATTGCCGATTCCTCGAGCCGGATCATGTCCTCGCTGCTTCCGGCCGGCAAGCGCGCCGTCGCCACGGAAATTACCGTCGCCACCGGCGCTGGCGGTTTCATCCTGCCGAATGACCGTGTCGATGTGATCATGGTGCGCAAGGCCGATGGTGGTTCCTTCCTCACCGAAACAGTTCTCAGCAATGTTCGCGTCCTCGCCATCGATCAGCAGGTCGAGGAAAAGGACGATGGATCCAAGTCGGTGGTCGGAACCACCGCGACGCTGGAGCTGACGCCGGACCAGTCGAAAGTCATGACAGTGGCCCAGCAGATGGCCGAACGCCTGTCGCTGGCACTGCGCAGCGTTGCCGACGCGCAGGAGCCGGATACGATCGCAGCAGACTATCTGCTCAGCGGCGATGGGAGGCCCTCCATTCAGGTGATCAAATCGGGCTCCATCGTCCCGAGCAATGAGGGCTCTACCATGAGCCTGGCGAAATGATGTGTGAGCGGGAGCGAAACGTGAACCGGATCGGAAACAAATTTCGTAGCTCTGTCGTAATCGGATTGGCCTTCTGCTTGGCCTTTTCCGACATGCCCGGACAGGCTTTTACCGCAGAGGCGGCGTCTGAATCGGTGGTGCGCATCGTCGATAGCGGGCCGGGCGTGAAAAAGACCATCAAGCTGGGGCTGAACAAGGCGATCGTTGTCGACCTTCCGGCCGATGCCCATGACATTCTGGTTGCCGACCCGAGCCTGGCCGATGCCGTGACCCGCACCTCGCGGCGCATCTATCTCTTTGGCAAAACCGTCGGGCAAACGAATATCTTCGTCTTCGGGCCGAACGGCGAGGAAATCGTCAGTCTCGATCTGGAGATCGAGCGTGATGTCGCTGGTCTGCAAGCCAATTTGCGGCGGTTCCTGCCGGATTCCGATATCAATGTCGAAATCATCTCGGACAACATCGTCCTGACCGGTACGGTTCGCACGCCACTCGATTCGACCCGCGTCGAAGAGCTCGCGCGGGCCTTTATCAAGGGCGGTGAAGCGACAACCCGCAACATCACAGCAGAAGGCAATGCCGGCAGCACCGCAGATATTTTTGCAGAAACCCGCCAGCAATCCCAGATCGTCAATCTTTTGAGGATCGATGGCGAAGATCAGGTGATGCTCAAGGTGACCGTGGCTGAAGTCTCGCGCCAGGTGCTCAAACAGCTCGGCTTCAGCGGCTCGATCTCCAAGGGGAATGACAACATTCTTTTCTCCAACCCGGCCAACCTTGGCAGCGCCGTCAACCCGTTCTCTTCGGTCATCACCTCTTCGATCGGTTCGACCGGCATATCGAACTATATCAATGCCATGGAGCAAGCTGGCGTGATGCGCACGCTCGCGGAACCCAGTCTCACGGCCATTTCCGGCAAGAAGGCCAGTTTCTCCGTCGGTGGTGAATATCGTCTTCCATCCAGCCAGGAGATTGGCGACGATGGGACCCTGTCACGCGAGACCGAAACGGTGGAATACGGCATCGGCCTCGACTTCACACCAGTCGTTCTCGGCCCCGGCCGAATTAGCCTGGAGATCGCCACCGAAGTGTCCGAGCCGACATTCGAAGGCTCCAATGTCAGCGGCAACGCCGGCGCTCTGCGGATCGGTGCTCCGGGGCAGACCTATATGTCGATCCGCCGCCGCAAGGCATCGACCAGCATCGAGCTTCCCTCCGGCGGCTCCATTGTGATCGGCGGTCTGGTTCAGGACAATATCCGCCAGGCGATGTCGGGTGTCCCCGGCGTGTCGAAAATCCCGGTTTTCGGCGCCCTGTTCCGGTCCAAGGATTTTGTCCGCAACGAGACCGAACTTGTCATCATCGCGACGCCTTATCTGGTGCAGCCGGTGGCGCGCGCCGCCCTGTCGCGCCCGGATGATAATTTCAACGCTGCCAACGATCTTTCCAGCTTCTTCCTTGGCGAGGTCAATCGCATCTATGGCAACCGTCAGGCCGCGCCCGCTGGGCAGTATCACGGCAATGTCGGCTTCATCTACAAATAGGCGGGAACGGACATGGCAACCAAGATCATCCTGAACCGCAATCTCAAGAGGCATTCGACCATGTGGCCAAACACCTTGACCGGTCCGGTTCGTCTCGCACGCACCCTGGCGATCGGCGTCCTGCTGGTGGCTGGCACGAGCCTTGCCGGCTGCGCCAATCGGGACGGCATGTCGACCGGCGCCTTGCCGGACGACTACCGCACCCGCCATCCGATCGTGATTGCCGAAGCGGAACATGCGATCGATGTGCCGGTCGCATCGAGCGATCGGCACCTGACAAAGGGCGCGCGTGACGTCATCCGCGGGTTTGCATCGGCCTACAACGATTCCGCGACGGGCACGATCCAGATTCTGGTGCCGAGCGGTTCGGCCAACGCCCAGGCAGCGTCCATGCTGCGCAAGGAAATTCGCGGTGTACTGGTTGGGACCGGAATCCCGGCGACGCGCCTCGTCGAGGTTAGCTACCAGGCGAGCCCGCAGGGCGACGCGGCGCCGATCCGGCTGACATATACCGCCGTGACTGCGACGACGGCCCCTTGCGGCAACTGGCCGAAGGACCTTGTCAGCAATACGGTCGAGAATCGCAATTACGAGAATTTCGGTTGCGCCAGCCAGGCCAACCTTGCCGCACAGGTCGCCAATCCGATGGATCTGATCGGTCCGCGCGCCATGTCGCCGATCGATGCCGTCCGGCGCGGTCAGGTGATCAAGGACTATCGCGGTATTTCGACCGGTGAAGACTAGACGCGCATCATTGGCGGCAATGACCAATTCGGGCAGCTTGACGGGATAGCACCATGAGCACGATTGACTACAAGATCGAGACCGGCGCCGGCGAACCGGACACCGTCAACGATGCGATCCGCTCGAATGATATCGATCATTTGCGGCCGCTTCCGCGGATTTCCGTGCATGCCTTCTGCGAAACGGAAGGGTTGCTGCGGGTTATGGAGCGTTGCGGCCAAGACCGGCGGATGACGAAGGTGACGCTGCGGATCAACCGCGGCACCATTGCCGCCGCCGCCAGCATGTTCTCGACGACGCCGACGCCCAACCTGATCATTCTGGAAACGGCCACCGAGCCCCGCCTGCTGATGGAAGAGCTCGCTCCGCTGGCGGCGGTCTGCGACCCCAGCACCAAAGTCATCATCATCGGCCGTTACAACGATATCCCGCTCTATCGCGACCTGATCCGCAACGGGATTTCCGAATATATCGTCGCTCCGGTCGCCATGCCCGATGTCCTGAGCGCCATCGCCGCCATCTTCGTCGATCCGGAAGCCGAGCCGCTGGGCCGCAGCATCGCGTTCATCGGCGCCAAGGGTGGCGTTGGTTCCTCGACGCTGGCCCACAATTGCGCCTGGGGCATTTCCAATCTGTTTTCGACCGAGGTGGTGCTTGCCGATCTCGATCTGCCCTATGGTACGGCCAATATCAATTTCGACCAGGATCCGCCGCAGGGCATTTCCGAAGCGGTTTTTTCGCCCGAACGCCTCGACGAAGTCTTCCTCGACCGTCTTTTGACCAAGTGCTCGGAGCATCTGTCGTTGCTTGCGGCGCCCTCCATGCTCGACCGGCCCTATGATTTCGATGCGGCGGCGTTCCAGCCGCTGATGGAAATTCTGCTGCGCAACGCGCCTGTATCGGTGCTCGACGTGCCGCATCTATGGGCGGACTGGACGCGCACGGTACTGGCGGAGGCCGACGAGGTCGTGATCACCGCCGTCCCCGATCTTGCCAATCTGCGCAATGCCAAGAACCTTTTGGACTCGCTGAAGAAAATCCGGCCGAACGACAAGATGCCGCATCTGGTGCTGAATCAGGTCGGCATGCCGAAACGCCCGGAAATATCGCCGGCCGACTTCTGCGATTCGCTTGAGATCGAGCCGGTTGCGATCATTCCGTTCGATGCCGTGCTGTTTGGAAATGCTGCCAACAGCGGCCGGATGATCGCCGAGATCGACAAGAAAGCGCCGACGGCCGAGACCTTCTCACAGCTCGCCCATCTGGTGACGGGCAGGGTGACGGCCAAGAAGGCCAAGAAGGGCGGACTTGGCAAGATGCTCGGAATGCTCGGACGCAAGTAATTGACAGTCAAACGAAAACCGGATTGAGCGCATGTTTGGTAAACGAGGAAACGAAGGCTTCGGAAAGGGCGGCACGATCAGCCCTCCTGTGCACGCGATCATGCCGGTGGCTGTCGCCGAGCGACCGGCTGCACCCGTTCTTGCCGAACCCGCTCGCGAAACGATCCCTGTCACCCGTGGACAGGCGTCTCCACCGCCCGTTCGTAAAAAGGCGGTTCGGACCGAAGACTATTACGACACCAAGAGCCAGGTGTTTTCGGCACTGATCGACACGATCGATCTCTCCCAACTCGCCAAGCTCGACACGGAGAGCGCGCGCGAGGAAATCCGCGACATCGTCAACGATATCATCACGATCAAGAATTTCGCGATGTCGATCTCCGAGCAGGAAGAACTGCTGGAGGACATCTGTAACGACGTGCTTGGCTATGGTCCGCTGGAGCCGCTGCTTGCACGCGACGATATTGCCGACATCATGGTCAATGGCGCCGGACAGACCTTCATCGAAGTCAACGGCAAGACCATCGAATCCGAGGTCCGCTTCCGCGACAACGCCCAGCTTCTGTCGATCTGCCAGCGCATCGTGTCGCAGGTCGGCCGCCGCGTCGATGAATCCAGCCCGATCTGCGACGCGCGTCTTCCCGATGGCAGCCGCGTCAACGTCATTGCGCCGCCGCTGGCCATCGACGGTACGGCGCTCACCATTCGTAAGTTCAAGAAGGACAAGCTGAAGCTCGACCAGCTGGTCAAGTTCGGTGCGATCACGCCGGAAGGTGCTGTTCTTCTCCAGATCATCGGCCGCGTCCGCTGCAATATCGTCATCTCCGGCGGTACCGGCTCCGGCAAGACCACGCTTTTGAACTGCCTGACCGGCTATATCGATCTGGAAGAACGCGTCATCACCTGCGAGGATACGGCCGAACTGCAGCTGCAGCAGCCGCATGTGGTTCGCCTCGAAACCCGCCCGCCGAACATTGAGGGCGAGGGCGAGATCACCATGCGCGATCTCATCAAGAACTGCCTGCGTATGCGGCCCGAACGCATCATCGTCGGCGAAGTGCGCGGACCGGAGGTTTTCGACCTTTTGCAGGCGATGAACACCGGTCACGACGGCTCGATGGGCACCATCCATGCCAATACGCCGCGCGAATGCCTCAGCCGCATGGAATCGATGATCGCCATGGGCGGCTATTCGCTGCCCGCCAAGACCGTGCGCGAAATCATCTCAGGCTCGATCGATATCATCATTCAGGCCACCCGTCTGCGTGACGGCTCGCGCCGCATCACCCACATCACCGAGGTGATCGGCATGGAAGGTGACGTGATCATCACCCAGGACCTGATGCGATATGAAATGGACGGCGAGGACGCCAACGGCAAGATCATCGGCCGGCACAAATCGACGGGCATCGGCCGGCCGCACTTCTGGGAGCGCGCCCGCTACTTCAACGAAGACAAGCGGCTGGCCGCGACGCTCGACGCGATGGAAAAGGACTGAGGCGCTTCATGTTCGGAATAGATGTCACCATTCTGGCGATTGTCGGTCTCGTCGCGCTTGCGACGGCCGGACTTGCCTATGGCATTCTGTTCACGCGCATCGAAACCGAAAAGAAGGCCGAGAGCCGCGTCCGCAAGGTCAAATCCGCCGAAACCGACAGGGTTCAGGTCAAGGCTGCGCGCGACCGCATGAATGAAATGTCCAAGCGGCGGAAATCCGTTCAGGATTCCCTGAAGGATCTTGAGAAAAAGCAGCAGGAAAAATCGGCCAAGGCCAAACCGAGCCTGAAGATCAGGTTGATGCAGGCCGGTCTCAAGATCTCGATCGCCCAGTTTTATATCGCCAGTGTGATCTTTGGTATTGTGGTCGGCCTGCTGGCGCTGATAGGCGGGGCCAGCCTGCTGGTGGTCGGCGGAATCTTTGTCGTCGGTGCAGCCGGTTTTCCGCGCTGGTTCGTCAATTTCATGGTCAAGCGCCGTTGCAAGGCGTTTCTGAACGAATTCCCGAATGCGCTCGACGTCATGGTGCGATCGATCAAGTCCGGCCTGCCGCTGAACGATGCCATCCGGCTGATTTCCAGCGATGGCCAGGAACCGGTCAAGACCGAGTTCAGGCGCATCATCGAGGCGCAGCAGGTCGGCCTGAACATTCCGGAAGCCTGCGCGCGCATGATCAACAGCATTCCGCTGCCGGAAGTCAATTTCTTCGCCATTGTCATCGCCATTCAGGCGCAGGCCGGCGGCAATCTCTCCGAAGCGCTCAGCAATCTCGGCAAGGTGCTGCGCGAGCGCAAGAAGATGAAGGCCAAGGTCCAGGCGCTGTCGATGGAAGCCAAGGCATCGGCCTATATCATCGGCGCGCTGCCGTTCATCGTCTCGCTTCTCGTGTACCTGACATCGCCCGAATACATGATGATCCTGTTCACCGATCCGCGTGGCCATTTCATCATGGGCTGTTCGGCGGTGTGGATGAGCATCGGCATCTGGGTCATGCGCAACATGATCAATTTCGATATCTAGGAAAGGCCGGGCATGAGCGAGGGACTGATCAATACCCTGACCGATCCGAACATCATCGTCGCCTTTCTGGTGTCGGTGGCGGTGCTGGCGACGTTCTATTCTCTGGCCGTTCCCTTCTTCGAGAAGGGCAACCTGGACAAGCGGATGAAATCGGTCGCCACCGAGCGCGAATTGATCCGCGCCCGCGAACGCGCCCGTCTGAACAGCGAAACGGTGAGCAACAAGGCATCGTTGCGGGCACAGAACAATACCTCGATCCGGCAGGTCGTCGAACGGCTGAATCTGCGCAAGGCGCTGGTGGACGACAAGACCGTCAACCGGCTGAAATCAGCCGGCTATCGCTCGCAGAACGCCCTCAACACCTTCCTGGTCGCGCGTTTCTGTCTGCCCTTCGTGTTTATGGCCGTCGGCGCCTTCTACATCTTCGTCCTTGGCTATCTCGCCGACAAGGCGCTGCCGGTGCGCCTGCTGGCGGTGATCGTTATCGCCTATGCCGGGTTCTATGCGCCGAACATCTTCATTTCCAATGCGGTGAGCAAACGGCAACAGTCGATCCGCAGGGCCTGGCCGGACGCGCTCGACCTGCTGCTGATCTGTGTGGAATCGGGCATCTCCATGGAACTCGCCATGCGGCGCGTGGCCGATGAAATCGCCGTCCAGTCGGCGCCGCTCGCTGAAGAACTGGTTCTGACCACGGCGGAACTGTCCTTTCTGCCGGATCGCCGCGTCGCGCTTGAAAACCTGGGGACGCGCGTCGGGATCGATGATGTGAAGTCCGTCATGCAGGCGCTGATCCAGGCCGACCGCTACGGCACGCCGATTGCCCAGGCCCTGCGCGTCCTGGCGCAGGAAAGCCGCGACCAACGCATGAACGCGGCCGAAAAAAAGGCGTCTGCGCTGCCGCCCAAGCTGACCGTGCCGATGATCCTGTTCTTCCTGCCGGTCCTGATCGCCGTGATCCTTGGCCCGGCCGGCATCCAGGTCTCCGACAAGTTCTGAAAACCATTGCCGCACAATGTCAAAGGCACCACCACGATAATGCGGTAGTGCCTTTGACATTGTGCGGTATCAGAGGGCAGACGGTCCGCCGGTCGGCAACAGTGGCCGGCAGCGGTTTTGTCAGTTGGTATTCTTGTCTTCCTTGGACAGCTTCTGCCAGGCGTTCTGCTGCGACATGATCGAGCGCAGATATTTGACATTGGCTTCCGCCTGGTCGGGCGAGAGTTCCTGGCGGGCGATCTGCTCGGCCTCGGGGAAGCGCCCCTGCAGGCCGATGGCGAGCGCCAGATTCTGCCGGACGCTGCTATCGGCACCGGGCTGGTTGACCGCCGACCGCAGATAGGTTTCCGCCGTCTTCAAATCCTTGGCAAGCAGATAGGACATGCCGAGATTGGACAAAACGGTCGGCTCGTTCGGCTGGATGTCGAGTGCCTCGCGGTAGCGCTGGCGCGCCTCGGGCGCGCGGCCGAGTTGATCGAGGATCGCGCCTTCGGCCGATTTCAGCTTCCAGTCCGGCCGATCCGGCGTCTGGGCGCGGGAAATCGTGTTCAGCGCTTGCTCCAGCTGGCCCGCGGCCGCCTGCGATTTGCCATAGGCCGCCAGCACTTCGCGGTCGGTCGGGAAATTGATCGCCACCTGCTGCATGACGGCCAGGGCCTGATCATTGCGGCCGGTCATCCTTAGCATATTGGCATAGTTCAGGCCGGCGGCACGGTCCTTCGGGTTGCGCGTATAGGCCTTGCCGATGCTTTCCGCCGCGGCGGAAAGTTCGGTGGCATTCATCGATTGCACCGGTTTGGAGAAGCTGGGGGAGGAAATGGAACCGGTTGTCAGTTCTTTCTTCTGCGTTCCGCAGCCAGCCAGCGACAAGGCGACGATCGCCATCGCGGCGCCCCGCAGGAGCCTGCGGCTGGAAAGAGACATGTGTCCGTGTGAAATCATTGCCAACGCCCCTCAGCATACGTTCAAGCACCGGACGCAATCCCCAACATGTCGGCGCAATCTTCACTCCATCAATAATCTGTTAACCCTAATAGAGTGTTAATCGCATGATTCTGCACCGCTCCTTCGGAAGGTTTTCCATGGCCGCCTACCAATTCATCGACCGTCCGTCGCCGTTCAACACCAGCGCTGGCAAGACCCTGCCGATCTTCGCGGTGACACCGGCTCATATCGAGCTCGGCGCCATCGACCCCATCGCGCTCGACTGGGCGCGCAAGGCAGGCTTCAAGGCCGAGTCGGGCGCGGTGCTGCTGATCCCTTCGGAAGATGGCCATCTCGGCGGGGCTCTGTTCGGGCTTGGCGCCAATCCGTCCGAAGCGCCGTTCCTGACCGGTAAGCTGGCGCGCACATTGCCAGCCGGAAAATGGCATATCGAGACCGCCCCGTTGACGGCAAACCGTCTGGCGCTTGGCTACGGCCTCGGCTCCTACCGTTTCGACCGCTACAAGGCTGCGGCGAGCGAAGCGCCGACCCTGATGATTCCCGCCGATGCCGATGCCGCCGATATCAAGCGGCAGCTCGCCGGCGTCTTTCTTGCCCGCGATCTCATCAACATGCCGACCAACGACATGGGCCCGAATGCGCTGGAAGACGCATTCCGGGCGCTGGGCGACCATTACAAGGCCACGGTTTCGGTCATTTCCGGCAACGATCTGCTCAAGCAGAATTTCCCGCTGATCCACACGGTCGGCCGCGCCAGCGCCGAGGCGCCGCGCCTGCTCGAGATGCGCTGGGGCAAGAGAGGTCACCGTAAGGTGACGCTGGTCGGCAAGGGCGTCTGCTTCGATACCGGCGGCCTCGACATCAAGCCGGCGGCCTCCATGCTTCTGATGAAGAAGGATATGGGGGGCGCCGCCAATGTCATGGGGCTCGCCCTGATGATCATGGATGCCAAACTGAAGGTGGACCTGCGCGTGCTGGTCCCGGTCGTCGAGAATTCGATTTCCGCCAATGCCTTCCGTCCGGGCGATATCTATCGCAGCCGCAAGGGGCTGACGGTGCAGATCGACAACACCGATGCCGAAGGACGGCTGATTCTTGCGGATGCGCTTGCCTATGCGGACGAGGAGGAGAGCGACCTTCTGATCGACATGGCAACACTGACGGGGGCCGCCCGTGTTGCGCTCGGCCCGGATCTGCCGCCCTTCTATACGGATGACGCGGACCTGGCCGAGGATCTCAACGAAGCCAGCCTGACGGTCGATGATCCCATGTGGCGCATGCCGCTCTATAGAGGTTACGAGAAGGACATTTCGGCTCGCATCGCCGATCTGACCAATGCACCGTCCGGCGGCATGGCCGGATCGATCACGGCAGCACTTTTCCTCAAGCGCTTCGTCACGAATACCAGAAGCTGGGCTCATTTCGACATTTTCGGTTGGGCACCGGCGGAACGCCCGCATTCACCGCTTGGCGGAGAGGCGCAGGCGATCCGGGCGCTGTACCATCTGATTGCCAAGGGGAAAAAGTGATCTTCGACCGCCGCTTGATATGAGCATGGCCCCCGTCCGTCGCGAACAGGGGCCATGCTTCGATCACTATACGTCCTGAAGGGGATGCCTACTCGTTGATCAGCCGCTTCAACAGCTCGATCTCATGCGACAGCTTGGTATCGCCCGTGATCAGATCTTCGATCTTGCGCACGGCGTGCAGCACGGTCGTATGATCGCGTCCGCCGAAACGGCGGCCGATTTCGGGGAAGGAGCGGGGGGTCAAAGTCTTGGCCAGATACATGGCGATCTGGCGCGGTTTGACGATGACGCGGGTGCGGCGGTTGGAAACCAGTTCCTGACGCGACACGTTATAGTGCTTGGCGACGACGCGCTGGATGTCCTCGATGCGTACCCGGCGCGGTTCGCCGGCATTGACGAGATGGCCGAGCAGTTCATCGACCCGCTCGATCGACAGCTGCGGTTCGAAGGACAGGCGGAAGAGCAGCTGGTTGAAGGCGCCTTCGAGCTCGCGGCCGCTGGCCGTGATGTTGCGTGCGACATGGCTGAGGATATTGGCGGGAATGTCGAGCGAGGCGTCGTCCAGGCGGGCGACTTCGAGGCGGCGCTTGAGGATTTCAAGACGCATCTCGTAATCCGGGCCTTCCATCTCGATGGCAACGCCACCCTGCAGGCGCGAGCGGACGCGCGGATCGAGTGATTCCAGCTCCCACGGCGCACGGTCGGCGGCAACGACGACCTGCTTGGCGCTGTCGAGCAGCATGTTGAGAAGATGACAGAATTCATGCTGGATCGACTTGCCCTGCAGAAACTGCATGTCGTCGATCACCAGAAGGTCGATGTTGCGCAGCGTTTCCTTGAGCGACAGCGCATCGTTGTCACGGATCGCCGTTGCGAAACGCCACATGAAATATTCCGCCGTCAGATAGACGACGCGGGGTGCCCGGGCACTCTGGATCGCGGCGGTGGCGATGGCCTGCAAAAGGTGGGTCTTGCCGAGGCCGACCGTCGAATGGATGAACAACGGGTTGAAGCGCACGGCGCCAGCGCCGGCTTCGGCGATCGTCTTGGCCGCGGCAAGGGCGACGCGGTTCGAGGAGCCTTCGACGAAGCTCTCGAATGTGTAGCGTGAATCGAGTGGCGAACCGAACAGCGGTCCCGCGACCGGCTGCAGTTTCTGAAGATTGCCGACTGTTGCGGCCGCATGATGGGCAAGGGTCTGCGGCGCGGACCGGCGCGAAGAGGCTGGCGTCGCGACATCGCTGCGGTTTGCCTGCGGCGCATCTTCCTGAAGGCCGGGCCGGGTGCTGCGGGTCGCGCTGCGCACCAGGATTTCCACCTTGAGGATTTCGGCATCTTCCTGCTGGAAAATGCTGGTGATCAGGTCGAGGTAACGGTTGTTGATCCACGACTTCAGAAAGGTCGTGGGAACGGAAAGCCGCACAACGCTCTTGGAGACCGAATGCAACTTCAGCCGGCCGAACCAGCTGGCAAAAACATCAGGGCCGACCTGGGCTTTCAAACGCGCACTAACCCGCTCGAAAAGTGCGCTATGAATCATCTCGCCTTTTTCCCCCGCCGTGACATCAGACTGCGTTACCGCGATCTGACGTGCATTCTCCCCATTTTCGAACGCACCCGCCGCCGTCACCGAATTACTAAGCATATTGCCGCCTTCCAATATCATTCCGCGACGCCGCCATTGCTGCCGGCGTCAGCCTTTATGTTTGTCTCGTGCGGCCCTTTTCAAAGGCATGCCGCCAATCCAAACGCTCTCCGTTCCGCCAGAGGAATCCTCATTCCCCTCCGCCGGCACGGTTTCCGTACAAATCCGCTGGGCTGAAAGCCAAACGGATGTCCCGCTTGCACGGTCCAATGTCCAGGCAGGCCTCGTATAAAGCCCGTCCTGTCTTTCACCGGCCTTCCCAACCCTCGTTAAAAGAAGGGTGGCCAGTCGTCGCAAATGCGTCCTCATCCGCATTCCAGCTGCCGTCTCCGGGTCGCGACGGCAAAAGCCGTCGTGACGCCTCGTCCGGCGCATCGAGGGGGTATGCGCATCCACAATCAGAAGTCGCAGAACGTCGTCCCGAGCAAAGAGATTGCACGGCTGAAAACGCCCTGTTCTGATTGATGGAACGTTGTGGAACCACCCCGTTACAGAAAGCTTAGGTGAGATCGTGCTGCCCGTTGAAAGGCTGCCTTTCCATTCTATCCACAGGTATATCCTGCGCCTTCTGTGAAAGGCATTTAGGCAGGATCGGGACCCAAGATCAATCGCGAATTTTAGCGCTTGGGAGGAGCTGGGCGTTGACTCTCATAGCGTGTCCTGCATGGACCGGAGGCCTGCGGAAGAGAATCGCTTTTGAATCAAGGGCTTTGAATTTTCGCTCTGAAGTTAGCTGACGAAAAACAAAAAAAATAAAAAATTTCTTGACTCGCCACACACCTTAACAGGCCTCGGCTGGAGGAGGGCAGGTCCGAGTATCCTCCTGTAAGTATTTGATTTTGCTGTAAATATCATGTCATTGCGATGACATAATGATTTGCACAAGGATTAACCATCCAGAAGGCTGAAGTCTGAATCGGAAAAGCCCGGTCGCAGGACCGGGCTAATTCATTGATGATATTTTAATAAGCCGGCTTAGGCCGAAAGCGACTTTACGCGGCTCGCAAGACGCGAAACCTTGCGCGATGCCGTGTTGGCATGCAGCACGCCCTTAGTGGCTGCGCGCATCAGTTCCGGCTGGGCTGCCTTCAGGGCTGCCTGGGCGAGAACCTGGTCGCCGGAAGCAATCGCTTCTTCGACCTTGCGGATGAAACCGCGAACGCGCGAACGGCGGGACTTGTTGACTTCCGTGCGGCGTGCGATCTTGCGGGTCGCTTTTTTCGCCGAAGTTGTATTGGCCATTTGGTGTCTCTCTTCGAAATCTGACAAAAACTCTCAACCGCCGTGCCGGGTCACTGCGACCTGTCGTCCAAGCAAGTAGGGAGCAATATCGGAAAACCTTGGAGCGGCTTTCCAAACTGTGGGCGGCATATAGCCTTAAACACCGCCTGCGTCAACGCGCTATTTTTTAAAAGGCGGCGCGTGGGACTTCCTCGTCGCTCACGCTATTTCTGGCATTTCGGGCAGTGGAAGGTCGACCGTCCCGCCTGAACGACACGGGCGACAGTCCCGCCGCAGCCGGGCGTCCGGCATGGCTCGCCCTCACGATCGTAGACCGAGAATGAATGCTGGAAATAGCCGAGCGTGCCGTCGGTCTGGATATGGTCGCGCAGAGACGACCCGCCGGCCGCGATCGCATCGGCGATCACGGCACGGATTGCCTCGGTCAGGAGCACAAGCGTCTTTTTCGGCTTTCCCTTTGCATCCACCAATGTTCCTGCGGCTCGCAGCGGCGACAGGCCGGAGCGCCACAGCGCCTCGCAGACATAGATATTGCCGAGGCCGGCAATGTTCTTCTGGTCGAGCAGCGCGGATTTCAGCGGTTGGGCCTTTCCGGCAAACCGGGCGGCCAGGTAGTCGGCGTCCAGCACATTGCCGGTCGGCTCCTCGCCGAGATCGCGGAAGAAGGCGTGGGCGGTCAGCGTATCGCGCCGGGCGATGTCCATGAAACCGAAGCGGCGCGGATCGTTGTAGATGACCCGGGCCGGCCCTCCAGCATTTTCCAGGTGGAAGACCACGTGGTCGTGTTTCTCGTCCTTGCCGCGCGGGTGATGAAAATCGCCGGGCATATCGGATGCCCGGCCTTCTTCCACGCGAAAGGACCCGGACATGCCGAGATGAGCGATGATCACGTCGTCGCCCTCGAGATCGATCAAAAGGTATTTCGCCCGCCGTCCGAGCGAGATGATGCGCCGGCCGGACACGAGCGCGGCGAAGCCGGCAGGGAAGGGGAAGCGCAGGTCCGGCCGGCGCAGCTCGGCGCGGACCAGCAGGGCGCCCTCCATGGCAGGCGTCAGGCCCCGCCTGACCGTTTCCACCTCGGGAAGTTCCGGCATTCATATCTCCTTGCCCCATCGTCCGGGGCTATTTGGCAATTCCATTCGCCACGTACATATCCTATAGCAGGCCGGCTCTCGTCGCGGGCGGGAATGCCGCAGGCGAGTGTCCGCCGCAGAGATAGCGTGGATGAAGCGAATTCGCTATGGTCGGCGCGACAGGATAAAACGGAGTGTTTGTTGATGACAGGTGAGCGCACGTCTGCCGATGGCGGCATGGAAACCTCCTACGGTTTTCGTCAGGTTGGCCAGGGTGAGAAGCAGGCGCTCGTCAACGACGTCTTCCATAAGGTTGCCAAGCGCTACGACATCATGAACGACGTCATGTCCATGGGCCTGCACCGGGCCTGGAAGGACGCGATGATATCCGCGCTCAATCCGCGCCGCTCCGAGGACTACAAGGTTCTCGACGTCGCCGGCGGTACCGGTGACATTGCCTTTCGCATCGTCGAGGCGTCGGACCGCATGGCGCATGCCACCGTGCTCGACATCAATGGTTCGATGCTTTCAGTCGGCGCCGAGCGGGCCGAGAAAAAGGGGCTGTCTCCCAATCTCACCTTCGTCGAGGCCAATGCCGAGGAACTGCCCTTCGAGGCCAATTCCTTCGATGCCTATACGATCGCGTTTGGCATCCGCAATGTGCCGCGCATCGATGTGGCGCTCTCGGAAGCCTATCGCGTGCTGAAACGCGGCGGCCGCCTGCTGGTGCTGGAGTTCTCCGAGGTCGAGATGCCGCTGCTCGACAAGGTCTATGACGCCTGGTCGTTCAACGCGATCCCGAAATTCGGCCAAATGGTCACCGGCGATGCCGAGCCCTATCAGTATCTGGTCGAATCGATCCGCAAGTTCCCCAACCAGCGCGATTTCGCCGCCATGATCACCAGGGCCGGCTTCGCGCGCGCCACCTTTACCAATTACACCGCCGGCATTGCCGCGCTGCATTCCGGCTGGAAGATCTGACGCATGATGCCCATTCTCGCGAAGCGCTCCAAGGGGCTGCCCCTGCGCGGCGGTAATCCGCTATGAGCACGCCCGCAGCCTATCTTCGTCTTGTCCGGATCGGCTGGGTGCTGGTGCGCGAAGGCGTGGTCTCGGCCTTGCCGTCGGAAAACCTGCCGGCGCTGCCCAGGGCGGCACAATCCTTTGCAGGCCTGTTCGCCCGCCGCCGTGCGAAAAAGGAGGATCGCAGCGACCGGCTTGCCCGGGCCATAGAACGGCTCGGTCCGTCCTATGTGAAGATCGGTCAGTTCCTCGCCACCCGTCCCGATGTCGTCGGCGCCGAGTTTGCCCAGGATCTGTCTTTCCTGCAGGACCGGATGGCGACCTTCCCGGTGGAGGAAGCCCGCGCCGCCATCGAAGGTTCGCTCGGCCGTCCGGTCGCCGACCTCTACGCCCATTTCGGCGAGCCGATCGCCGCTGCCTCGATCGCCCAGGTGCACCCGGCCATCGTGCTGCGCGACGGCGTCGAGGAGAAGGTCGCGGTCAAGGTCATCCGCCCCGGCGTGCGCCAGCGTTTCGCTCATGATCTGGAGGCGATGTTCCTCGTTGCCGGGCTGCAGGAGCGTTTCCTGCCGCACTCGCGCCGCTTGCGCCCGGTCGAAGTGGCAAAGACGCTGGAGCAGACGACCAAGATCGAGATGGATCTGCGGCTTGAGGCCGCCGCCCTGTCGGAACTCGGCGAGAACGCGGCGAATGATCCGGGGTTCCGCGTACCGAAGGTCGATTGGGAACGCACCGGCCGCGACGTCGTGACGATGGAGTGGATCGACGGCACCAAGATGTCGGATGTCGAGGGGCTGCGCGCTGCCGGCCATGATCTCGATGCGTTGGCCGATACGCTGATCCAGTCCTTCCTGCGTCACACGCTGCGCGACGGCTTCTTCCATGCCGATATGCATCAGGGCAATCTCTTCGTTGATCCAAAAGGAATGGTCGTCGCCGTCGATTTCGGCATTGTCGGCCGTCTCGGCAAGAAGGAGCGCCGCTTCCTCGCCGAGATCCTCTATGGTTTCATCACCCGTGACTACCGCCGCGTCGCCGATGTGCATTTCGAAGCGGGCTATGTGCCCGGTCACCATGACGCCGCAAGCTTCGCCCAGGCGATCCGTGCCATCGGCGAGCCGATCCACGGCCAGCCGGCCGAAACGATCTCCATGGCCAAGCTTCTGACGCTGCTGTTCGAAGTCACCGAGCTCTTCGACATGGAAACGCGGCCGGAACTGGTCATGCTGCAGAAAACCATGGTCGTCGTCGAAGGTGTTGCCCGCACGCTCAATCCGCGTTTCAACATGTGGAAGGCCTCCGAGCCGGTGGTCGGCGCCTGGATACGCGACAATCTCGGTCCCAAGCGCATTCTGGGGGATGTGAAGGAAGGGCTTCATGCCGCCCTGCGTCTTGCCGAGGCCGCGCCCGAGATCGCCGCCAAGACGGAAAAGTTTTCCCGCGAGATCACGGCGATGGCCGAAAACGGCCTGCGCTTCGATGTCGGGACTGCCGAGGCGATCGGCCGCTCCGAGGCCCGCCACAGCCGTTCAGGCCGCGTTGCTCTCTGGGTTATCGCGCTGGCGCTGGTCTTCATCGCCTGGAAGCTCGCCTGATTTCAGGACCCGGCCGCACCCTGTTCCATTGGGAACTGCGGTCTTGCCGGGACACCGGCATTCTCCTCTTCAAGGATGAGGCGGGCTCATCCGGCCAATCATCTGAGGAGAGACCACCATGCGCAAACTGATTATCGCCTCCATTGTTGCCGCTGGTGCGGCTCTTTCTTTCGCAGCCCCGTCCGAAGCCGGCGGTTATTATGGCGGCGGCTACAATGATGGCTATTACGGCGGCGGCTACGATACTGTCGATCACTCCTATGGTCACAGACGCCACCACTACAAGCGGAGCTATTACGAGCCCCAGTGCTGGATCAAGAAGGTCCGCCAATACGATTATTACGGCAATCTGGTCGTCAAGCGGATCAGGGTCTGCAGCTGATCGGCCTCCCCGGCAGCGCAGTCCTTGGCGAAGGCCGGCGGGTTTCCCACCGGCCTTTTCGCTGCCGGTATCGCTGGTCCATGGAAACACTGCGAAACCAAAAGCGGGAAACATTACAAACATTTCATGCCATTGGACTTCAATAAGGCGTAGTCTCCGCCTAGTTGAATACGGAAATTGCATGACTGTATGCCCAAATCGATTTGAGAGATGTTTGAATGGCGGATGCCACCCGAAAAATGCCACCCGCGATCGAAGCGGCTGAGACACCCGTCGTCCAGCCCGCACCGCTGCCGAAAAAGCGGACCCGGTCGGGAAGGCGATGGCTGATCCTGTCTGCCCTGGTTCTGGTTGCCGCCGCCGGCTGGTACGGCTGGTCGACCTACGGAAAGCAGAGCACCACCGACGCCGTCGTGACCGAAACGCCGGTTCGCGGTGACATCGAAAACAGCGTGACGGCCTCGGGTCTCTTGAGCCCGATCAAGGATGTCGATGTCGGCGCCCAGGTTTCCGGCCAGCTGAAAAGCCTCAAGGTCGAGATCGGCGACAGCGTCAAGCAGGGGCAGCTGATCGCCGAGATCGACAGCGCGTCGATCGAGACGCAGATCGAGATCGCCGACGCCGAGATCGCCAATCTCCAGGCCCAGATGATCGACAAGACGGCGCAGGTTGTGCTGTCCGCCGCCACCCTGACGCGCCAGCGCGCGCTCGTGGCCGGCAATGGCGCGGCGCAGTCGGCGCTTGACGCGGCGATCGCGGCGCTGGCGACGGCCGAGGCCAATGTCGATGCGCTGAAAGCCCAGATCCGCAAACAGCAGGCGACGCTGAAGGATGCGCGCATCAGTCTCGGTTATACCAAGATCTATGCGCCGATGACCGGCACCATCGTCAATACATCCGCCAAGGAAGGCCAGACGCTCAACGCCAACCAGACGGCCCCGACCATCGTCACCATCGGCGACCTCTCGACCATGACGGTCGAGGCACAGGTGTCGGAAGCCGATGTCGGCAAGCTGAAGGTGGGGATGAATGCCTATTTCACGCTGCTCGGGCAGCCGGGCAAGCGCTATCCCGGCACCCTGCGCCAGATCCAGCCGACGCCCGCGACCGAAAACAACGTCGTCCTCTACTACGCGCTGTTCGACGTGCCCAATCCCGAAGGCACGTTGATGATGAACATGACGGCGCAGGTCTTTTTCGTTCAGTCGTCGGCCGAAAACGTGCTGACGGTCCCTGTCGCCGCCGTTCGCCAGGGTGCCGATCGCAAGTCCGGCGAAGTCACGGTGGTCACCGCGTCCGGCGCCCGCGAAACCCGCAAGGTCGAGACCGGCATCCGTAACCGTGTTCGCGTCGAGATCACCGGGGGGCTCGACGAGAACGATGCCGTGGTGGTCGGAACGGGCTCGGCGGACAAGGCCGCGTCTTCCGGCCGTTCCAATTCGCGGCGCAACATGCCGCCGCCGATGTTCTAGGGGCGCTTGCCATGACCGCGCTCATCTCGCTCCAGAATATCCGCAAGACCTTCGTCAACGGCGACGTGGCCGTCGAGGTGTTGCGCGGCGTCTCCCTGGATATCCAGCCGGGCGAGTTCGTCGCCATCGTCGGTGCGTCCGGCTCGGGCAAGTCGACGCTGATGAACATCCTCGGCTGCCTCGATACGCCGACCGGCGGCCGCTATCTGCTCGAAGGCGAGGACGTATCGGGTCTGAACGCCGACGAACTGGCATCGCGCCGCCGGCAGATGTTCGGCTTCGTCTTTCAGAGCTACAATCTGGTGCCGACCGCGACCGCGCAGGAAAACGTCGAGATCCCCGCCATCTATGCCGGCATGCCGGCGCGGGACCGGCGCGAACGGGCGGAAACCCTGCTGCGCTCGCTGCGGCTTGGCGACCGCCTGGATCATCTGCCCAACCAGCTGTCCGGCGGCCAGCAGCAGCGTGTCTCGATCGCCCGCGCCTTGATGAACGGCGGCCAGATCATCCTCGCCGACGAGCCGACCGGTGCGCTCGACAGCCAGAGCGGCAAGGAGGTGATGGCGACGCTGCGCCAGATGAACGATGAGGGCCATACGGTCATCATCATCACCCATGCGCCGGAACTGGCCGAATCCGCCGACCGCGTCATTGAGATCAGCGACGGCCTGATCGTCGCCGACCGCATCCCGGGCAATATCCGGCGGATCGGCCGCAGCAAGCCGACGCTTGCGGCACGCGCCGCCGGCAAGGCCGCCATCGTTACCGATGTGGCGGAGGCCGTGCGCATGTCGTTGCGCGCGCTCAGAGCCAATCTGTTCCGCACCATCCTGACGCTGCTCGGCATCGTCATCGGCGTCAGCTCCGTCGTCGCCATGCTGGCGATCGGCACGGGCGCGCAGGATTCCGTCTTGAGCCGCATCGCGGCCATGGGGTCCAATCTTCTTGTGGTGCGGCCCAACATGGCCAATTTCCGCGGCGGTGAGGGGGGCAGCATCGTCTCGCTGATCCCGTCCGATGCCGACGCCATTCTCAACCTGCCAAACATCAGCTTTGCCGTGCCGGAAATGTCGAGTTCTCTCACCGTGCGCGTCGGCAATCTCGATACGCAGACCACCGTCAACGGCACGGTGCCGCAGTTCCCCGAGGCCAAGTCGTGGGCGGTGGAGGATGGCGCCTTTCTCGAAAAATCGGACATGGATGCCTATTCGACCGTCGCCGTTCTGGGGCGGACGGTTGCCGACACGCTGTTTCCCGACGGTGCCGATCCGCTCGGCCAGTATATCCTCATCAAGAACATCCCCTTCCAGGTGATCGGCATCATGTCGAAAAAGGGGGCAACCGCCGGCGGCAACGACCAGGACGACACGGTTCTGGTGCCGCTCTCGACCGGCAATCTGCGCCTGTTCGGCGCGCGCAACGTCCGTTCGATCACCGTGCAGGTGAAAGACGACAGCGCCATCAACGTGACGCAGGATCAGATTCAGGCTCTGCTCGACGAGCGCCACAAGCGGCAGGATACGCAGATCACCAATCTCGCGGCGATCCGCGAGGCGTTTACCGAAACCTCCAACATCCTGAAGATATTCCTCGGCTCCATCGCGGCGATCTCGCTGCTGGTCGGCGGTATCGGCGTGATGAACATCATGCTGGTCTCCGTCACCGAGCGCACCCGCGAGATCGGCATCCGCATGGCAACGGGCGCGCGCGGCCGCGATATCCTCACGCAGTTCATCGTCGAGGCGCTGGTCGTCTCCGCCCTCGGTGGCCTGATCGGCGTGGGATTGGGCTTGAGTATCGGCGCGGTGGCGCAGGCCTTCGGCATCGCCGTCAGCTTTGCGCCGGGGCCGGTCATCCTTGCCTTCGGCAGCGCCTTCCTCACCGGCCTCGTCTTCGGTTATCTGCCGGCCTACAACGCCTCGCGCCTGCAGCCCGCCGTGGCGCTGGCCTCGACCTGATCACTGGTCCAGCTCCCTCCCGGTTGACGCCCGTCTTCTGATCGTTTCCACTGGTGCAAGCGAAACAGGAGGGAGCCCAATGTCGGACGCAGATCGCTTCATGACCGAGGCCATCGCGCTTGCCCGCGAGAATGTCCGCAGAGGCGGACGCCCGTTCGGTGCCGTGTTGGTCATGGATGGCGAGGTCGTCGCCCACGGCGTCAACGGTGTGGTGGAAACGCATGACCCGACGTCCCATGCCGAAATTCTCGCCGTGCGCGCGGCGGCCATCAAGCGCCATTCGCCCATCCTGAAGGGCGCCACCATGTACGCCAGCGGCCACCCATGCCCGATGTGCCTCGCCGCCATGCGTCTTGCCGGCATCACCGATATTTTCTACGCCTATTCCAACGAGGACGGTGCACCTTACGGGCTGACTTCGGCTGTGCTCTATGACGACCTCAGAAAACCCTTGGCCAAACAGCAGATGAGTTTTGCCTACCATCCGGTGCGGCCGCAGGGCGAGGCCGATCTTTATGATCTATGGCGGGAGATGCAGGAGGGGTAATCCGCCTCCCCGCTCGCGGGAGAGGGGACGACAGGAGTATGCGGCTTGGTCTTTCTCCCCGTCATGACGGGGAGAAGGTGCCCGCCACTCATTGTTGGAAGGGGGGCGGATGAGGGGCGTGGCGATGAGCACCCGCCACCCCAAAACAACTCAAGCGTTCCGCACTGGCGCCAGCAGCCTCAGCGCATTGATCGTTACCAGCACGGTCGCACCCGTATCGGCAAGGATCGCCGGCCAGAGCCCGGTAATGCCGGCAATCGTCGTCACCAGGAACACGGCCTTCAAGCCCAGCGCAATGGTGATGTTCTGGCGGATATTGCCCATCGTTCGCTTCGACAGGTCGATCATCTGAGCGACATCGCCGACCCGGCCGTGAAGCACGGCGGCGTCCGCGGTCTCCAGTGCCACATCGGTGCCGCCGCCCATGGCAATGCCGATATCGGCCGCCGCCAGTGCTGGCGCGTCGTTGATCCCGTCACCGACCTTGGCGACGACAAAACCCTGCTGCTTCAGTTCGCCAACGATCCGCTGCTTGTCTTCCGGCATCAGTTCGGCGCGAACCTCGATGCCCAGCTGCTTGCCGATCGCCGTTGCGGTCCGCTTGTTGTCGCCGGTCAGCATGACGATCTTTACGCCAGCATCCGTCAGCGCCTTCAGTCCGGATTTCGCATCCGCACGCGGCTCGTCGCGCATGGCGATGGCGCCCGCCAGTGTCTCGCCGATGATCAGCACGGACACCGTCTTGCCCTCGTCATTCAGCGCGGTGATCTGTGCCGCCTGCTCGGCCGACAGCGCCACACGATCGCCGGCCGCCTGTGGCGATCCGAGGAAGACCGCCTTGCCGTCCACGGTCGCCGTTACGCCCTTGCCGCCCAGCGCCTTGGCATCGGATACGGAGGGAATGGTTATCTTGTCGGTGGCGGCCCGGTCGAGGATCGCCTTGGCCAGCGGATGGCTCGATCCGGTTTCGAGCGCCGCCGCAAAAGTCAGGACCTCGGTTTCAGAATGGCCGAAGCTGATGATGTCGGTGACCTTGGGTTTGCCCTCGGTCAGCGTGCCGGTCTTGTCCAGCGCCACCGCGGTGATCGTACCGAGCGTTTCCAGCACGGCGCCGCCCTTGAGCAGCAGACCGCGCCGCGCTCCTGCCGAAAGCGAGGCGGCAATCGCCGCCGGCGTCGAGATCACCAGCGCGCAGGGGCAGCCGATCAAGAGAATGGCAAGCCCCTTGTAGACCCACTCACTCCACGCGCCGCCCAGAAACAGCGGCGGAATAATCGCAACCAGCGCACCGACGATGACGACGCCGGGCGTGTAATAGCGCGAGAACCGGTCGATGAAACGCTCGGTCGGCGCCTTGGATTCCTGCGCTTCCTCGACCAGCTTGACGACGCGGGCAATGGTGTTGTCGGCGGCGGCCGCCGTGACCCGGACCCGCAAGGCGGCATCGCCATTGATCGTGCCGGCAAAGACCTTGTCGTCGACGCCCTTGCGCACCGGCGTGCTTTCGCCCGTCACCGGCGCTTCGTCGATGGCGCTTTCACCCGACAGGATCACGCCATCTGCGGAGACCCGGTCGCCGGGGCGAACCAGGATAACCGCGCCAACGGCAAGGCTTTCGGCCGGAACCGAACGTGTCTGCCCATCGACCTCAAGCAGCGCCTCCTTCGGCACCAGCGCCGTTAGCGACTGGATGCTTTGACGCGCCTTGCCCGCCGCCACACCCTCGAGAAGCTCGCCGACCAGGAAAAGGAAAACCACGGCGGCGGCCTCTTCGCCGGCATCGATGATGACGGCGCCGACGGCCGCGATGGTCATCAGCATCTCGATCGAAAACGGCGTGCCCGCCATGGCGGCCATGATCGCCCGGCGCGCGATCGGGATGAGCCCGATCAGCATCGCGGCAACGAAGATGTAAGACGCGATCGAAGGCACGAGATGACCGATCGCATAGGCGACGACAAGCGCCGCACCCGACAGGATCGTCAGCTTGCCCTTTTTGCTCGCCCACCAGGGGCCGGTCGCCGGGCCATGGTCGTGTCCGTGAAAACCTTCGATTTCGGCCGCCCCGGCCTGCTTGGCGTGGTCATGTCCAGCGTGGTCATGGCGGGCATGATCGTGATCCGCATGCGCGTGGCCGTCCGTGCCGTGATCATGGCCGCATCCCGCATGCGTGTCTTCGACAGCCGTCGTCGCCGCCTTGCCCGCCAGCTGCGAGACCGAATAGCCAAGGCCGGTTACCTTCTTTGCAATGGCGGCAAGGTCGCTCGCATCGTCATGATTGACGGTCATGGTGCCGGCGGTCACCGAGACCGAAACGTCGCTGACACCCGGCATGCGCCGGACGGCCGTGTCGATCTTTGCCGCGCAGGAGGCGCAATCCATGCCTTCCACCCGGTACCGTGTCTGTATCGCCTCTGTCATGATCCGCTTCCTGTGTGCGCTTGCTTGTCAAACTGAAGCATCTTTCCTACATCCTCTAGCGACTAGAGGTGCAAGAGGAAAATTCATGAAAAAGATTACCATCGGCGAGGCGGCCCGCCAAAGCGGCGTCAAGGTGCCGACGATCCGCTATTATGAAGGCATCGGCCTGCTGCGGGCGCCCAGCCGCAGTGAAGGCAATCAGCGCGCCTATGAGCCATCGGACCTCAGCCGCCTGACCTTCATCCGCCACGCCCGCGAACTCGGCTTCGAGGTCGAGGCGATCCGTACGCTGCTCAGCCTGCAGGACAATCCCCTGCAGCCTTGCGCCTCCGCCGATGCCATTGCCAAGGCGCGGCTCGCTGACGTCGAGCAGCGCATCCGCAGCCTGACGGCGCTCAAGGCGGAGCTGGAGATGATGGTCGAAGGCTGCGGCCATGGCCGGGTCGATCAATGCCGGGTCATCGAGGTGCTTGCCGATCATGCCGAGTGCATGCATCACGCGCACTGATCGGGGCATCGGGCTGCTGCAGATTGCGCGCACCATGCGGCTCGGCTACGGTCACCGCACAGAACACACAAAGACGGATCGTCATGACGCTTCAGGGAAAACGCATCCTCCTCATCATTTCCGGCGGTATCGCGGCCTACAAGAGCCTCGATCTCATCCGCCGCCTGCGCGAGCGCGGCGCTGCCGTCCGCCCGGTGATGACGGCAGGCGCGCAGGCCTTCGTCACGCCGCTGGCCGTCGGCGCTCTGGCGGCCGACAAGGTGTTTACCGAGCTGTTTTCCCGCGAGGACGAGCAGGATGTCGGGCATATCCGGCTGGCCCGCGATTGTGACCTGATTGTCATCGCGCCTGCCACCGCCGACCTGATGGCGAAGATGGCCAACGGCCTTGCCGATGATCTTGCTTCGACCGTCCTGCTGGCGACGGACAAACCGGTGCTTGCCGCACCCGCCATGAACCCGAAGATGTGGTCGCATGCCGCCACCCGCCGCAACCACGCGACGCTGGTTGCCGACGGCATCCGTTTCATCGGCCCATCCTCCGGCGAGATGGCTGAAAGTGGTGAGAAGGGCGAGGGCCGGATGGCCGAACCGCTGGATATTGCCGCCGCGGCCGAAGCGCTGCTCGACACGGGCCCGAAACCGCTGGCCGGCAGGAAGGCGATCGTTACCTCCGGTCCGACGCATGAGCCGATCGATCCGGTGCGCTACATTGCCAATCGTTCTTCCGGCAAGCAGGGCCATGCCATCGCTGCCGAACTTGCCCGCCTCGGCGCGGATGTGACGCTGGTCAGCGGGCCGGTGACGATCCCTGATCCGAAAGGTGTCGTCGTCATCCATGTCGAGCGGGCCGAGGAGATGCGCGATGCCGTCCTTGCGGCGCTGCCCGCCGATATCGCGGTGATGGTCGCAGCCGTCGCCGACTGGCGGGTGGCGACGGCCGCCGGCAACAAGATCAAGAAAAAGCCCGGCGAAGCGCCGCCGCCGCTGCTGCTCACCGA
Source organism: Pararhizobium polonicum (assembly GCF_001687365.1). Lineage (GTDB taxonomy): Bacteria > Pseudomonadota > Alphaproteobacteria > Rhizobiales > Rhizobiaceae > Pararhizobium > Pararhizobium polonicum. Next base: position 520,647 of record NZ_LGLV01000004.1, on the reverse strand, counting down.
AAACCCGGATATCCTGAAGACCGTCGGCCATCATGCCAAACGCCCGAAACTGGTCGTCGGCTTTGCGGCGGAAACGCAGAATGTCGCCGAAAACGGCCGCTCGAAACTGGAGCGCAAGGGCGCGGATTATATCCTTGCCAATGACGTTTCGCCCCATACCGGCATCATGGGCGGTGACCGCAACACGGTGAAGGTGATCGGAAAATCCGGCGACGAGGACTGGCCGGAGATGGACAAGCAGGCGGTCGCCGAACGGCTCGGCCGGCTGATTGCCTCACATTTTTCCGGATGACATCCGCGCCATGCGGGAGGTGTCCGGGGCAGCCCCCGCTGTTCCGAACAGGCGGACGTCGACGCCGTTTTCACCGACGATGACGGCGGTCCCGTCAGGGATCTCCACCCAGGTGTTGTCGTCGTCGTTGAGCGGTTCGGAAACGAGGCAGTAACCGCCGCTCGGTCCCATCGGCGCTGCATAAAGCGTCGGCGCCTTCCAGTCCGAGGCATAGCGCACGGCGTAGAGATCATGGCCGTCCGAAAGTGCCGCGGTGAAGCGCACCAGGACTTCGCGCTCCAGATGCTCCGCCAGACGCTCGACGAAGGCCAATGTCTCGGCAATCGCCCCCAGCGGATCATGCTCCAGGCCGAATTGCAGCGCCAGAAGGAACAGCAGTTCGCTATCGGTGGTGCCGGTGCGGGCGCTGTAGAGATCGTTGTCGAGCATGGCCTCCATCGGCCGGCGCAGCGTGTCGAAATCGCCGATCTGGCCGTTGTGCATGAAGCTCCAGCGCCCGTGCACGAAGGGATGGCAATTGTCGCGCCGCGTGCCCCCACCGGTCGCGGCCCGCACATGGGCGAGAAACAGCGGTGAGCGGATCTGCCGGGCGATGCTTTTGAGGTTGCAGTCCGACCAGGCGGGCAGGATATCGCGGTAGCGGCCGGGTTCCGGATGGTCGCCGTACCAGGCGATGCCGAAACCGTCGCCGTTGGTGGCGGTCTTGGCCCGGGTGGCGCAATGGGACTGCTCGATCAGGGAATGCGCCGGAGACGATACCAGCTCTTCCAGATAAAGCGGCTCTCCGCGATAGGCTGCCCAGCGGCACATGAAGGATACTCCGGATCGCGGGGATAGCCCGCCTTGATGGTTCATTAACCATAATACGGTCCGATAATCCGGCCGAACATGGTAAAAATACGTTAACGAACGGCATCATTTTCACATCTTGCCGGTCACGCTAGCGATTTTTGACGGTGCGATCTGTTCCCTTTGGAACGGAGGTGTATAAATATTCGAATAAACATTCCATATTGACAAAGTTTGCACAATTCATTTCATTCTGCGCGAAAGCCGCGTGTCGCGGCTATGGGAGGAGTGCAGGCATGAGTGGCAAACGCAGAATCGGCGTAGGCTTGATCGGAACGGGTTTCATGGGCAAGGCCCATGCACTGGGCTTTACGATCGCTGCACGGGTTTTCGATCAACCGTTCGATCTCGATCTGGTATCCGTCGCCGACGTCTCGCTCGACGGCGCGGAAAAGGCTCGCCGCAACCTCGGTTTCCGCAAGGCGACGGACGACTGGCGCACGCTTCTGACCGATCCGGATATCGACATCATCGACATCACCACGCCCAATCTTCTGCACAAGGAGATGGCGCTGGCCGCCATCGCCCACGGCAAGCATGTCTATTGCGAGAAGCCGCTGGCTCCGACCGTGGCGGAATGCGCCGAGATGGTCGCCGCCGCGGAAAAAGCCGGTGTGGTGACGCAGGTCGGCTTCAACTACCTGAAGAACCCGATGATCTTCCTGGCCAAGGATCTGATCGAAAGCGGCGAGATCGGCGAAATCCGCTCGGTGCGCGGCATTCACGCCGAAGACTTCATGATGGATGCATCCGCCCCCTGGGGCTGGCGTCTCGACCCGAAGAGCGGCGGCGGCGCGCTGGCTGATATCGGCAGCCATATCATCGCCTCGCTGCGTCATCTGGTCGGCCCGATCACCTCGGTTCTGGCCGAAACCATCATCCAGGTTCCGGAACGGCCGGTTGCTCGCGGATCGAGCGAGATGCGGGCCGTCGAGGTCGATGACATCACTCGCGCTTTCGTGCGGTTCGAAAGCGGTGCCACCGGCAGCTTCGAAGCCAACTGGAGTGCTACCGGCCGCAAGATGCAGCATGATTTCGAGATCTACGGCTCCAAGGGCAGCATCGTCTTCACGCAGGAGCGGATGAACGAACTGAAGCTCTGGTTGGCCGGCGACGATATCCGCAGCCGGGGCTACCGCACCATCTGGGCCGGCCCCGAGCATCCGCCCTACGGCGCATTCTGCGTTGCGCCCGGCCACCAGATCGGTTTCAACGACCTGAAGGCCATCGAGGCGAACGAATTCCTGGCCGCAATCGCGGCGGGCACCAGACCCGGAACCGATTTCCGTGAAGGTTTCGAAGTTCAGAAAGTGGTCTCGGCGACCTATCAATCGGCCAAGACCAATGAATGGGTGCGAATCGGCAACGATTAAGACGAATTGCGAAACGGTGAGAAAAATGGAATTATGGAATGGATATTCTATTCTTCGATCCATTCCTCGCATAAGGTTTGGCGACAGCGTCAACTCAGAAAGAGACCCGCTTACATGGCCGAAACGGAAAGCAGCACCGTCATCCCGCAGGACTTTGACGGTCTGAAGACGATCATCCTGGAGCGCAAGGCGCATTTGCCCAAGCGCCTGCGCCAGGTGGCGGCCTATGCGCTTGATAATCCGGACGAGATCGCCTTTGGCACGGCGGCGAGTATCGCCACCTCGGCCGAGGTGCAGCCCTCGACGCTCGTCCGCTTCGCCCAGCATTTCGGCTTCGAGGGGTTCTCCAGCCTGCAGCAGATTTTCCGGGCCCGCCTGCGCGAGCGCACGCCGGGCTATGACGAGCGCCTGCGGGCACTCAGCGGCAATGATCACAGCAAGCTGGAAAGCGGTTCGATCTTTAACGGTTTCGTCGCCGCCGCGCATCGCTCGCTCGATAATATCGCCACGTCGGTCGATCCGGAGGCATTCGAGCGCGCCGTCAACATCCTGGCCGGTGCCGAGACGATCTATCTGGTTGCCAAGCGGCGTTCCTACCCGATTTCCGGCTATATGGCCTATGCCTTCGGCAAGCTGAAGGTCAAATACCAGATGGTTGGAACGGCCGCCGGCGTCGATGATGACATTCTGGCGATGGCGGGGCCGAAAGACGCCGCCTTCGCCGTCAGCTTCTCGCCCTATGCCTCTGAAAGCGTCAATCAGGCAAAACTGCTCGCCAGCCGCAAGGTGCCGGTCGTGTCGCTGACCGATTCGGCATTTTCACCCCTGGCGGAATCCTCCAAGGTCTGGTTTGAGCTGGTCGAGGCCGATCATGCCGGCTTTCGCTCGCTCTCGGCCAGCATGGCTTTCGCTATGGCGCTGACGGTGGCGGTCGCCGAAAAACGGCGGCGGAATGCTCCAGAACGTGAATAGAATGAAAATTCCATATTGACGAAACGACGGAATTTATGTTTCATAAGGTGGTACCCCACCAGCCAATAAAAATGTCGGCGCGACGCAAGCGCCCGCCGGGAGGAAGCAGTGAGCCAGACCAACGGGACGCAGGCAGACAAGCCGCTCGATATCATCACCATCGGCCGGGCCTCGGTCGATCTTTACGGCCAGCAGATCGGAACGCGTCTTGAGGACGTCGCCAGCTTCGCCAAATCCGTTGGCGGCTGCCCGACCAATATTTCCGTCGGCACGGCCCGCCTCGGCCTGAAGTCGGCTCTTCTCACCCGCGTCGGCAAGGAGCAGATGGGCCGCTTCATCCGCGAGCAGCTGGAGCGCGAGGGCGTCGAGACCAGGGGCATCGTCACCGATCCCGAGCGTCTGACGGCACTGGCCATCCTCGCGGTCGAAAGCGATCATTCCTTCCCGCTGCTGTTCTACCGCGACAACTGCGCCGATAGCGCGCTCTGCGAAGGTGATGTCTCGGAAGACTTCATCCGTTCCGCCCGCGCTATCCTCGTCACCGGCACGCATTTCGCCAAGCCGCATACGGATGCCGCCCAGCGCAAGGCAATCCGCATCGCCAAGGAAAGCGGCGCCAAGGTCGTCTTCGATATCGACTACCGGCCCAACCTCTGGGGCCTTGCCGGCCATGACGCCGGCGACAACCGCTATATCGCCTCCGAAAAGGTCTCGGCACACCTGAAGACGGTGCTCGCCGATTGCGACCTGATCGTCGGTACGGAAGAGGAAGTGCTGATTGCCTCGGGCGACAGCGATCTGCTGACTGCGCTGAAGACCATCCGCGCCAATTCCAAAGCAACGATCGTGCTGAAGCGCGGACCGATGGGCTGCATCGTCTATGACGGCCCGATCTCCGACAATCTCGAAGACGGCATCGTCGGCAGGGGCTTCCCGATCGAGGTCTACAATGTGCTTGGCGCCGGCGACGCGTTCATGTCCGGTTTCCTGCGCGGCTGGCTGAAGGGCGAGCCGCACGCGACCTCCGCCACCTGGGCCAATGCCTGCGGTGCCTTCGCCGTGTCCCGCCTGCTCTGCGCGCCGGAAATTCCGACCTGGACCGAGCTGCAGTTCTTCCTTGAAAATGGCAGCACCGAAAAGGCGCTGCGCAAGGACGAGGCGATCAACCACGTTCACTGGGCAACCACCCGTCGCCGCGAAATTCCGCAACTGATGGCGCTGGCCATCGATCATCGCAGCCAGCTGGAAGATCTGGCTGGTGGCAATGCCGAGCTTCTCGCCCGCATCCCGGCCTTCAAGGTTCTCGCCGTCAAGGCCGCCGAACGTATCGCCAACGGCCGCCCCGGCTTCGGCATGCTGATCGATGACAAGTACGGCCGCGACGCCCTGTTTGCGGTCAACAAGAATTTCTGGATCGGCAAGCCGATCGAGCTTCCGGGCTCGCGGCCGCTGCAGTTCGAGTTCAGCCAGGATCTCGGTAGTCGGCTCATCGAATGGCCGGTGGATCACTGCATCAAGGTCCTGAGCTTCTTCCATCCGGATGATCCGGCTGAGATGAAGGCCACTCAGATCGCCAAGCTGCGCTCCGCCTTCGAGGCGGCGCGAAAAGTCGGCCGTGAAATCCTGATCGAGATCATTGCCGGCAAGCATGGTACGCTCGATGACAACACGATCCCGCGTGCGCTCAACGAACTCTACGATGCCGGTCTGAAACCCGATTGGTGGAAGCTCGAGCCGCAGGCAAGCCGCGCGGCCTGGGCTGCGATCGATGCCGTCATCGAGAAACGCGACCCGCTCTGCCGTGGCGTCGTTCTGCTGGGGCTGGAGGCGCCTTACGAGGCTTTGAAGGAAGGTTTTGCGGCGGCGCGTTCGTCGAAGACGGTCAAGGGCTTTGCCGTCGGCCGGACGATCTTTGCAGACGCAGCCAAGTCCTGGCTTGCGGATGAGATCAGCGACGAACAGGCGATCGCCGATATGGCGGGCAGGTTCGAGGCGCTGGTGAACCTGTGGCTCGGGTTGGCGGAGACGAAGGCGGCTTGATCGGTCGGTGAGCACCACCTCCCCCTTGAGGGGGGAGGTCGCAGCGAAGCTGCGGGTGGGGGTGATCCGTTGGGTGTCGTGGAAGTCACCCCACCCCGGACCTGCGGTCCGACCCTCCCCCTCAAGGGGAGGGTGTGAAGTAGAAAACCGAGGCAATGTCCTCGTTCGAGGAGGAAACAATGAGCCAGAAGACCGTTCGCCTGACCATGGCGCAAGCCGTCGCGCGGTTTCTCACGAAGCAGATGACCGTGATCGACGGCGAGAAGACGCCGATCTTCGGCGGTGTCTTTGCCATTTTCGGCCATGGCAATGTCGCCGGTATCGGCGAGGCGCTGCATGGCATCAAGGACACGCTGCCGACCTACCGCGCACAGAACGAGCAGGGCATGGCCAATGCCGCGATCGCGTTCGCCAAGGCGAGCTTCCGCCGTCGCTTCATGGCCTGCACCACCTCCATCGGCCCCGGCGCGCTCAACATGGTGACGTCGGCCGCCCTTGCCCATGTCAACCGCCTGCCGGTCCTGCTTCTGCCCGGCGATGTCTTCGCCAATCGCCGCCCCGATCCGGTCCTGCAGCAGATTGAGGATTTCGGCGACGGTACCATGACCGTCAACGACTGCTTCCGCCCCGTCTCGCGCTACTTCGACCGCATCACTCGGCCCGAACAGATCATCCCGGCCCTGCGCCGCGCCATGCAGGTGCTGACCGATCCCGCCGATTGCGGCCCGGTGACGCTGTCGCTCTGCCAGGATGTGCAGGCGGAGGCCTATGACTATCCGGAAAACTTCTTCGACGAAAAGGTCTGGACCACCCGCCGCTTGCATCCGGATGCGGACGAACTGGCGCATGCGATAACAGCGCTGAAGGCTGCCAAAAAGCCGGTGATCATTTCCGGTGGCGGCGTGCTTTATTCCGAAGCCAGCAAGACGCTTGCCGCCTTCGCGGAAAGGCATGGCATTCCTGTGGTCGAGACCCAGGCCGGAAAATCGTCGCTGCCGCACAGCCATCCGCTCAACATGGGCTCGGTCGGTGTCACCGGCACGTCGGCGTCCAATCAGATGGCCGAGGATGCCGATGTGGTACTCGCCGTCGGCTCGCGCCTGCAGGATTTCACCACCGGTTCCTGGTCGCTGTTCAGGAACGATAACTTGAAGATCATCGGCCTCAACACCCAGGCCTTCGACGCTGCCAAGCATGAGGCCCTGCCGCTGGTGTCTGACGCCCGTGTTGGCCTCGATGCGCTGAGCGCCGGCCTCGGTTCGCACAAGGTCGATGCCGCCTGGACGAAGAAGGCGGTGGACGGCAAGGCCGAATGGCTGAAGGCAGCAGACAAGGCGACCGCGGCGACCAATGCGGCGCTGCCGTCCGACGCCCAGGTGATCGGCGCCGTTCAGCGCGCCCGCAAGGAAAACACCACGCTCGTCTGCGCCGCCGGTGGTCTGCCCGGCGAATTGCACAAGCTCTGGCAGGCGGAAACGCCCGGCAGCTATCACATGGAATACGGCTTCTCGACCATGGGCTACGAAGTGGCCGGCGGTCTCGGCGTCAAGCTGGCCAAGCCCGACAGCGACGTCATCGTCATGGTCGGCGACGGCAGCTACATGATGCTGAATGCCGAGATCGCCTCGTCGATCATGCTCGGCGCCAAGATCACCATCGTGCTGCTCGACAATGCCGGCTACGGCTGCATCAACCGGCTGCAGATGGCAACCGGCGGCGCCAACTTCAACAACCTGCTCCGCGACACTCATCACGTCACGCTGCCGGCCATCGACTTCGCCGGGCATGCCGCCGCGATGGGGGCCTTGACCCGCAAGGTCGCCTCGATCGGCGAGCTGGAAATCGCGCTGAAGGAAACCGCCGGCGAAAACCGCACCACCGTCATCGTCATCGATACCGATCCGCTGATCACCACGGACGAGGGCGGCAACTGGTGGGATGTGGCGGTGCCGGAAGTCTCCGTCCGGCCTGAAGTCAACGAGGCCCGCAAGGGCTACGAAAAGGCGCTCGCGTCCCAGCGTATCGGTTAGGACGGGCAATCACAAACGCCGTCATTCGCGGGCTAAGCAACGCCGTCATCTTCGGGCTTGACCCGAGGATCCAGCCGCGAGGCCCCGCCGGGGACGACGGGAATATTGGATGATAAGGAAGGCCGGTCGCCTTCCTCCAGGGAGAATTTTCATGAAAGCCAAACTTGGCATGTCGCCCATCGCCTGGTGGAACGACGACCTTCCCGAACTCAGCGACGACGTGTCGCTCGAGGAATGCCTGCGCCAGTCGCGCAGCGCCGGTTTCACCGGCATGGAGCAGGGGCGCCGCTTTCCGAACAATCCGAATGAAATGCTGCCGATCCTGCGCGCCGCCGACGTGACGCTCTGCGGCGGCTGGTTCTCCGGCACGCTGGTCGATGAGGAACTGTCGGCCAACAAGGACCGCATCGCACCGATGATCGAGCTGTTCAAGGCCGTCAACGCGCCCTGCATCGTCTATGGCGAAGTCGGCCGTTCGATCCAGGGCGACCGCTCCAAGCCGCTCGCCACCAAGCCGCGCCTGGGCGATGACGAGATGAAGGCCTATGCCCGCCGCGTCACCGAATTCGGCGAATGGTGCGCCGATCAGGGCATGCCGCTGTCCTACCATCACCACATGGCCGCCGTCGTGGAAACAGAGCCGGAACTCGACGCATTCATGAAGAATTCGGGTGAGGGCATTCCGCTGCTTTTGGATGCCGGCCATCTGGCTTTTGCCGGCGGTGACGTGCTGCGCGCCATCGACAACCACCATGCCCGCATCAACCATGTGCATGTGAAGGACATCCGTCAGGCGGTTGTCAGTGGTCTGGATCGCAGCAGGCAATCCTTCCTCGATGCCGTGGCGCTCGGGGCCTTTACGGTGCCGGGCGACGGCTCGCTCGATTTCGGCGCCATCGTCCAGCGTTTCGCCGACTATGGCTATGAAGGCTGGTTCGTCGTCGAGGCCGAGCAGGATCCGCGCAAGTCGCCGCCGCAGAAGATGGCGGAGATCGGCCATGTCGAACTGATGCGCGTCATGACTTCCGCGGGCTATACGGTGGAAACGGAAGGGTTTCCCAAGGGGTGATGTCGATGGGGGGCTTCACCCCTCACCAACTTCGGCCAAGGGTTCACTAGCGTTCACCCGGCCTTCGTATCCTCTCCCGCAAGGGGAGAGGTAGGACCGCGGCATTTCCGGTGCCACAATCACAGGCCCGCGCTTGTGGCACCCTTCCTCTCCCCTTGCGGGAGAGGATAGTAAGCCCCGTGAGGCGTAGCCGAACGTTGGGCGCACTTGGTGAGGGGTAATACCTTCGAACACAATTAGGAGCACACCACCATGCCGAACCTTCTCGTCAAGCCAAACGGCACCAGCGGCCTCGTCCACGACATCACGCCGCAATCCGCCGGCTGGACCTATGTCGGTTTCGGCCTCAACCGGTTGGCTGCTGGCGAAAAGGCGGCGGGCGAAAGTGCTGACCGCGAAACCTGCCTCGTGCTGGTCTCCGGCAAGGCAAAGGTCTCGGTCGATGGCGAGGATTTCGGCGAACTCGGCGAACGCATGACGCCATTCGAAGGCCAGCCCTATGCGGTCTATGTGCCGAAGGGCAGCCGCTGGGAAGCGACGGCAACGACGGCGCTTGATCTTGCCATCTGCTCCGCCCCGGGCGGCGAGGGCTACAAGGCCCAAGTCATCGCGCCCGGCAGGCATCCGCAGATGACGCGCGGCAAGAATACCAACACACGCTACGTCACCAACATCATGCCGGAAGACGATAACGCGGCCCATTCGCTGCTGGTGGTCGAAGTCATCACGCCCGGCGGCCACACCTCGTCCTATCCGCCGCACAAGCATGACGAGGACAATCTGCCGGCCGAAAGCTTCCTCGAGGAAACCTATTATCACCGCCTGAATCCGGCTCAGGGCTTTGCCATGCAGCGCGTCTATACCGACGACCGGTCGCTGGACGAGACGATGGCAGTCGAGGACGGCGACGTGACACTGGTGCCGAAGGGTTATCATCCGGTCGCCGCCATTCATGGCTACGATCTCTATTATCTCAACGTCATGGCCGGTCCGTCGCGGGCGTGGAAATTCAACAACGCCAAGGAGCATGCCTGGCTGTTCACCGGCGTCTGATGGGTTATCCTGTCTCCCACGAGAAGGGAGATGTCGCATGAAGATCGATGGGCAATGCCATTGCGGCGCGATCGCTTACGAAGCGGAGATCGATCCGGGCGCGGTTGGCATCTGCCATTGCACCGATTGCCAGCATCTGACCGGCTCGGTCTATCGTGTCACGGTGTCCGTGCCAAAAAACGATTTCCGCATCACGGCGGGCGAGCCGAAAACCTACGTCAAGACCGGCGACAACGGCCGCACCCGCTTCCAGATGTTCTGCGGTAACTGCGGCTCGCCGATCTATACCACCGGTACCGACGAGGACGCCGAAGAGATCGGTATCCGCTGGGGCAATATCCGCCAGCGCCGCGACCTTGCGCCGAAAAGCCAGATCTGGTGTTCTTCGGCGGCCAGCTGGTTTGGCGAGCGCGATGCGCTGCCGGGCCGGGATCGGGATTGAAGAGCGTTTGACGGATGCGGCTTGCGCTCTCTGCACGGTGATCGGCGGGCTTTGCGTCCGCGTCGGCCGATATCCGTTTGATCTCAAGAGGGAATCCCCTTATTCGAAAGGGCAGGACCGCATGCCGCCAGACCGGCGGACAGCCAGATCAATAAAGGAGTCCGCCCTTTGTCTTCCGCGTCATCGCCGGTGTTCGGCAAGAAATATTCCGCCTTCCTGTTCGACATGGATGGAACGCTGCTGAGCTCGATTGAAGCCGCCGAACGGGTCTGGGGAAGCTGGGCCGAACGGCATGGATTGGATGTCGCCACATTCCTGCCGACCATGCACGGCAAGCGCGGTGTCGATACGATCCGCCAGCTCGGTCTGCCGGGTGTCGATCCGGAAGCCGAGGCCGCGATCATCACGCAGCTGGAGATCGACGACATCGAAGGCGTGAAGCCGCTTCCGGGCGCGATCGAGTTCCTGAAAAGCCTGCCGCCCGAGCGCTGGGCGATCGTCACCTCTTCGCCGCGCGAACTCGCCAAGGTGCGCATCGCCGCGGCCGGCCTGCCGGAACCGAAGTTCATCGTCATCGCCGAGGATGTCTCGCGCGGTAAGCCGAGCCCGGAATGCTACCTGCTCGGCGCAAAGCGCGTCGGCTTCGATGCCAAGGATTGCCTGGTGTTCGAGGATGTCGCAGCCGGGGTGATTGCCGGGGAATCCGCCGGTTCGGACGTGATGGTCATCACCGCCACCCACACCCATCCTTTCGAGACCGCACACCAGACGATCCCCGGCTATATCGGCATCGAAGTCTCGGTCGATGAAAACGGCGATATCACCCTGACCGATCGCCGGTAGGCGCGGGCCTTCCGGAACCTGTATGGCGCCCCGAACGACAGGGGCGCCGTACAATGGAAAATCTGGACAGAGATCACGCCGCCTTGGCGACGTGATATTCCTTGATGGCGATCATCTTGATCGCCGGGTAACGCTCCGCCTCATAGCGCAGCGAGAACGAATCCTGCGCCAGGAACACCGGATCGCCGTCGAGATCGCGGGCGATGTCGCCGCGACGGGCGGTGATGAATTTGTCGAGGTCCGCCGGCTGGTCGGCCGAGATCCAGCGGCAGACGGAAAAGCGCGCCACGTCGAAGGACACCGGCAGACCGTATTCCGATTGCAGCCGTTCCTTCAGAACGTCCAGCTGCAGCGCGCCAACGACGCCGACGATGGCCGGAGAGCCGTCTTCCGGCGAGAACAGCTGCACGACGCCTTCTTCGGCCATCTGCTGCAGCGCTTCTTTCAGCTTCTTTGCCTTCATCGCATCTTCCAGGCGCACGCGGCGCAGGATTTCCGGCGAGAAGTTCGGCACGCCCTGGAACACCAGCTGTTCGCCTTCGGTGAGCGTGTCGCCGATGCGCAAGGTGCCGTGGTTCGGAATGCCAACCACGTCGCCGGCATAGGCGGTATCGGCCAGCTGGCGTTGTGAGGCGAAGAAGAATTGCGGCGCTGTCAGTCCCAGCTGCTTGCCGGTGCGCGCCAGCCGCGCCTTCATGCCGCGCTCCAGCTTGCCGGAGCAGACGCGGGCAAAGGCGATGCGGTCGCGGTGGTTCGGGTCCATATTGGCCTGGATCTTGAAGACGAAGGCGGTCATTTTCTCGTCGGTTGCGTGGACCGTGCGGATGTCGGCCACCTGGTCGCGCGGCGGCGGCGCGATGTCGCCGAGCGCGTTGATGAGGTCGCGAACACCGAAATTTCTAAGCGCCGAGCCGAAGAAGACGGGCGTCAGATGGCCTTCGAGGAAAGCCTTCTTGTTAAAGGGCTTGCAGGCTTCGATGGCCAGCGACGTCTCGTCGATGAAAGCCTCGCGCTCATTTTCCGGCAGGCGGTGGGCGACCATTTCCGGGCCGTTGACCTTGGTGGGAATTTCCTGCGTATCGGCGCCGCGCACGGTGTTGTCGGCCAGGTGATAGGAGCCGCAGAAGGTCTTCGAACGGCCGATCGGCCAGGTCACGGGCGCGCAATCGAGCGCCAGCTTCTCTTCCACTTCATCGAGGATCTCGAACGGATCGCGGCTTTCGCGGTCCATCTTGTTGATGAAGGTGATGATCGGGATGTCGCGCATGCGGCAGACTTCGAACAGCTTCAGCGTCCGCGGCTCGATGCCCTTGGCGGCATCGATGACCATCACGGCCGCATCGACGGCCGTCAGCGTGCGATAGGTGTCGTCGGCGAAGTCTTCGTGGCCGGGCGTGTCGAGAATGTTGAAGACATTGCCGTGATATTCGAAGGTCATCACCGAGGTGACGACGGAAATGCCGCGTTCGCGTTCGATCTTCATCCAGTCGGACCGCGTCTGGATGCGATCCTTCTTGGCCTTCACCTCGCCGGCAAGCTGGATCGCGCCGCCGAACAGCAGCAGCTTTTCGGTCAGCGTCGTCTTGCCCGCATCCGGATGTGCGATAATAGCAAAGGTGCGGCGGCGGGAAACCGCCTCGGCGATACTTTCGGCCATGTGTCGAGATTCCTGTGAGTTGTGGGCTATCTAGCGATTTCAGCCCGACTTTGCAATTGACCCGCAGTCTCCGGCGGCAAAGTAATGAGCGCCATGACCCTGCACGCACAAACCCGCCCGACCCTGAACCTTGTTCGCCTGCCCAATGGAGCCGGCATCGATCTGCCCGCCTATGAGACATCCGGCGCGGCCGGCATGGACCTGCGCGCCGCGGTCGAGGCCGGGCAGCCGCTGGTGCTGTCTCCCGGCAAGCGGGCACTTGTGCCGACCGGCTTCATCTTCGAGGTTCCGGCGGGATACGAGGCGCAGATCCGGCCGCGCTCCGGTCTTGCCTTCAAGAATGGCATCACCTGTCTCAACTCGCCCGGCACGATCGACAGCGATTATCGCGGCGAGGTGAAGGTGCTGCTGATCAATCTCGGCGACGCCGATTTCGTCATCGAACGCGGCATGCGCATTGCCCAGATGGTGATCGCGCCAGTGACGCAGGTTTCCGTCCGCGAGACGGCGGACACCAGCGAAACGGCGCGTGGTGCCGGCGGTTTCGGCTCCACCGGCGTCTGAATGCCTGGTGCGGCCGACAGCCACGGTCTGACCCTCCGGCAGGACTATTTCGGTGATCCGGCGGCATGGGCCGGGCTGGTGGCGCTGCTGCAGGATACGTTCGGCATCGATGTCGGCATTCAGGATCGCTTCGGCGGGCCGGATCCGACCAGCATGCCGTTTGGCTATTTCGACGGCAGCGGCGCCTGCGTTGCCAATTTCAGTGCGTTTTCCATGCCCCTGATGATAGAAGGACGCCGCGTCAAGGCGGCCGGCTTCCAGTCCGGCGCGGTGCGGCCCGAGTGGCGGGGGCGGGGATTGTACCGTGACCTGATGCGCCGCGCGTTCGGCTGGTGTGATACGCAGGGCTTCGAGCTTGCTCTTTTGCTGACAGACAAGCCGGCATTGTACCAGCCCTATGGGTTCAAGGTCTTGCCGCAGTACCAGTTTTCTGGGCCGCCGCCGGCACATGCCGGACTTGCGGGGTCTTCGCGTGCGCTCTTGCTGGACGATCCGGATGATCTGGCCCTGGTCATGCGGGTCTTGCGTGAACGGACCGCGGTTTCGTCGGCCTTTTCGGTTGCCGCGCAAGCGGAGATGTTCCTGCTCAACAGCCACTTCGATCCGGATATCCGGCTTGCCCATCTCGAGCAATCCGGCGCGATTATTGCCTGGAGATCCGGCGAGGCGGCGTTTCAGCTGCTTGATGTCGCCGGCAGAACGATCCCGCCGCTCTCCGTCATTCTGGCCGCGCTCGATCAGCGCCCGGGCCGCATTGAAGTCTGCTTTCCACCGGACCGGCTGGGTTGGCAGGGCACCCCGGAGCCGTTTGTCTCATATACCAGCCTGATGGTCCGGGGAGATGCTGCCGATCGTTTGACCGGGCCGGTGATGCTGTCGCCGATGGCCGAATTCTGACGATTATGCACTGGCGAGCGGCGGGAGCCTGCGTTTCACCGGCGACGATTTGACGATCGAGGTATTGGTCTGGGATTTCTCGGCGATGCGGTCGAGAATCGTGTCGAGCTGTTCCATGTCGCGCACCAGCAATTTGGCGATGAAGCAGTCGTCGCCCGTCACCTTGTCGCATTCGACGAATTCCGGTGTCTCCTGGATTATCTTCTCGACGATATGCAGCATGCCGGGCATCGGGCGAACGCGCACGACTGCCTGCAGCGTGTAGCCAAGTGCAGCCGGATTGACGGCGACAGTAAAGCCGGTGATGACGCCGCGATCCTCCAGCCGCCGCAGCCGGTCGGCCGTGCTCGGCGAGGACAGGCCCGCCTCCTGCGCCAGTTCTTTCAGCGAGATACGGGCATTGACGGAGAGGATGTCGAGCAGGCGCCGGTCGAGATCATCGAGCAAGGAAACCTCCATAAGGGAAAATATCTAATTCGCCTTCCATGATAAGGTAAAATATCACAGCTGCCTTCCAGAATCCATATATCGGCGCGTCACAGCATATTATTCTTCTGCTTCGTTCAAAGGAGTGGATGCAATGGAAAAGGACGTCAAAACCGGCAGCATCGAAATGACCGCTGCCATGCTGATTTCGGGAACGATCGGCTGGTTCGTGCTGGCGTCCGGCCAGCCGGTGATCGATGTGGTGCTCTGGCGCTGCCTGTTCGGGGCGCTGACGCTGCTGGCCATCTGCGCCTCGCTCGGTCATTTCCGCGCCGGCATCCTGACATGGCGGCTGTTCGGGCTTGCGGTCCTTGGCGGCGTCGCCATCGTCGTCAACTGGCTGCTCCTGTTCGGCGCCTATTCACGCTCGTCGATTTCCATTGCCACCATGGTTTATAGTACCCAGCCCTTCATGCTGCTGGCCATCGGCGGGCTGTTTTTCAGGGAAAAGATCACCCTCACCAAGCTTGCATGGCTCGGTATTGCCTTCGCCGGCATGGTGGCGATCGTTGAGGCAAAACCGGCGGGCGATTTCACCGGCGGCGACTATCTGACGGGGATCGCCATGGCGCTGGGTGCGGCATTCTTCTATGCGCTGGCGGCCCTCGTCGCCAAGCGACTGAAGGGAACGCCGCCGCATCTGATCGCGCTGATCCAGGTCGCCACCGGCCTTCTGATGCTGGCGCCATTTGCCGGGTCGTCCGGCCTGCCGGCGCAGCCCTTTCAATGGGCGCTGCTGGTGACCATGGGCGTGGTGCACACCGGCCTGATGTATATTCTGCTCTACAGCGCCATCCAGAAGCTGCCGACCCATCTGACCGGTGCGCTGTCCTTCATCTATCCGGTGGCAGCGCTTGCCGTCGACCGCATCGCCTTCGGGCATCTTCTGCAGCCGGCGCAACTTCTCGGCTCGGTTGCAATCCTGATCGCGGCGGCCGGCATGACTTTCGGCTGGACATGGCCCCGCCCGGTGCGGCATCAGGCGGGCTGAACCATCCATGGAGAAACCAATGATCACCTGCACCCTGCGCTACGTCATCGACCCCTACAAGCTGGCCGAATTCGAAGAATACGCCAAGCTCTGGATCCCGCTGGTCAACCGGCTGGGCGGCACGCATCACGGCTATTTCCTGCCGCATGAGGGGGCGAACAACATCGCGCTGGCCCTCTTCAGCTTTCCGAGCCTTGCGGCCTACGAAGGCTATCGCGAGCGCATGGCCAAGGATGCCGAATGCCTGGCGGCTTTCGCGCTTGCCGAGAAGACCCGCTGCATTCTCAGCTACGAGCGCAGCTTCATGCGGCCGGTGTTTGAATAGCGATTGCTTCGACCAATCCTCAGAACGTGATTTCGTTCGACCGGCGCAACTCGATCGTCTGTGCGCCGGCGCGGAAACCGCCAAGCAGGCGGTTGTGGTGGGCGATGATCTGCGAAAAACTCAGCTCTCCCATGTCGCCGGTCATATGGCCGTCGGACAACAGGGTGACGTCATAGCCGAGCGATACGGCCCGGCGCGCGGTCGTATCGACGCAATATTGCGTCTGACAGCCGCCGATAACCAGATGCGTGACGGCGTGTTTGGCCAGCTGCTCCTGCAGATCGGTCTGGAAGAAGCTGTCGCTACTCATCTTGTGGACCACGGTCTCGCCGGGAACCGGCGCGATCTCGCGGCGCAGGCCCCAGCCATTGGACGACCGTGCCAGCGGATCGCCCGCGCCGCCGTCATGCTGCACGAGGATGACCGGAATATGCGAGGCCCGCGCCCGTGCCTGGATCGACTGTAGCCGGCCGACGGTTTCGTTGAGTGCGGCATCGATCACCGGCTGGCGCTCGGGCGAGCCCTCGCCATCGAGAATGGCGTTCTGAACATCGATGATGAGCAGCGCTGTTGTCATGATAATCTCAAATCTGTGTTGGGAGGATGGAAGTGCCTCAGCGGCGGCTTTCCATGGCCATGCGCAGGGCCAGCGCGCCGAGCACACCGCCCATCAGCCAGCGTTGCATCGAGAGCCAGGCCGGACGGCCGGCAAGGAAAGTGGCGATGGAGCCCGCCGTCAGCACGATCAGGGCGTTGACGAGGACGCTTGTGGCGATCTGGATCATGCCGAAGACGATGGACTGGGAGAAGACATCGCCAAGCGCCGGGTTGATGAACTGCGGCAGCAGCGAAAGATAGAGCACGGCGATCTTCGGATTGAGCACGCTGGTCGCAAAGCCCATCAGGAACAGGCGCCGCGGCGGATCCTGCGACAGGGTGCGGACTTCGAAGGCCGATCGTCCGCCGGGACGCACCGCCTGCCAGGCGAGATAGAGAAGGTAGGCGGCACCCGCGACCCGCAGCACATCATAGGCATAGGGCACGGCAAACAGCAGCGCCGTGATGCCGAAGGCTGCCGACAGCATATAGACGAGGAAGCCGAGCGCGACGCCGGTGAGCGAGACCAGTCCCGCCGCCGGCCCCTGGCAGAGCGAGCGGGAGATCAGGTAGATCATGTTCGGCCCGGGCGTCAGCACCATGCCCAGCGCGACAAGGGCAAAGGCGGCAAGGCTGGCTGCTTCGGGCATGAACGGCATCTCCATCTGCGCGTGGCGCAAGGCCAAAGTCTCGGCCATGCTGCGATCATGCATTAGCCGGAACAGCGGCTTCTATCAATGCCGCGGAAATTGCCAGCATCCGGAAAACCGGTTAGAGACAGCCTTTAAAATTCTCCGGAGCCGACGATGAGCCTCGCCACCCTTCTTGCCTATTGCACAGCGCTTTTCATCGCCGCTGTGATCCCCGGGCCCGGCATGACGGCGATCGTGGCGCGTGCGCTTGGTTCCGGTTTCCGCGAGACGTTCTTCATGGGCCTTGGCCTTGTGCTCGGTGACCTCCTCTACCTGACGGGCGTTATCATGGGGCTTGCCTTTGTTGCGCAGACATTCACCACGACCTTCATGGTGATCAAGATCCTCGGCGCGCTCTATCTGGTCTACATCGCCTACAAGCTCTGGACCGCCGGCCTGTTGCCGCAGGATATCCAGGCGAGGAAAAGCACGAACATGGGCATGTCCTTTCTGTCCGGCCTGCTGGTGACGCTCGGCAATCCGAAGACCATGCTGTTCTATGTGGCGCTGGTGCCGAGCTTGATCGACTTGCATGCCATCGGCCTCAACGAATATGCGGTGCTCGTCGGCGCGACCTTTCTTGTGCTGATGGCGGTTTTGATTCCGTATATCCTGCTGGCCTCCCGCGCCCGTCTGCTGCTCAAGCAGCCGCGCGCGCTGAAGTCGCTGAACCGGATTGCCGCCGGCATTATCGGCACGACCGCGGCCTATATCGCCACGCGGGCCGCCTGAAAAATTCGTTCTGCAACGGGCGGTTCTGCAATAGTTTTTTCCAATCGAAACAAAGCGGTGGGGAATGGCACTCTGGCAAGCCGCTTGCTTTGCCCCTATTCTCTCTGCAATTGATGAGAAAAGGGAGAAGCACCATGTCAGAACAGCGCAAGCCCGGCCGCGGCCGGATCTATTCCTCGATCACCGAGACGATCGGCGACACGCCGATCGTTCGCCTGGATAAGCTGGCCAGGGAAAACGGCGTCAAGGCCAATCTTCTGGCGAAACTCGAGTTCTTCAATCCGATCGCCTCCGTCAAGGACCGTATCGGCGTCGCGATGATCGAGGCGCTGGAAGCGCAGGGCAAGATCACGCCCGGCAAGACGACGCTGGTGGAGCCGACATCCGGCAATACCGGCATCGCGCTCGCCTTTGCCGCCGCTGCCAAGGGCTACAAGCTCATTCTCACCATGCCGGAAACCATGTCGATCGAGCGCCGCAAGATGCTGGCGCTGCTGGGCGCCGAGCTGGTGCTGACCGAAGGTCCGAAGGGCATGAAGGGCGCCATCGCCAAGGCCGAGGAACTGGCGGCGACACTGCCCGACGCGATCATTCCGCAGCAGTTTGAAAACCCGGCCAACCCGGAAATCCACCGCAAGACCACGGCCGAGGAAATCTGGAACGACACCGACGGCGGCGTCGATATCCTGGTGTCCGGCATCGGCACCGGCGGCACGATCACCGGCGCCGGCCAGGTGCTGAAGGCGAAGAAGCCTTCGGTCAAGGTCATCGCGGTGGAGCCGGCCGAATCTCCGGTTCTCTCCGGCGGCGCGCCCGGCCCGCACAAGATCCAGGGTATCGGCGCCGGTTTTGCGCCTGCCATTCTCGACACGAAGATTTATGACGAGATCGTCACCGTCTCGAGCGCCGAGGCCATCGAAACGGCCCGCCACGTGGCGCGTCTCGAAGGCGTGCCGGTCGGCATCTCGTCGGGTGCCGCCCTGACGGCTGCCATCCGGATCGGCCAGCGCCCGGAAAACGAAGGCAAGACCATCGTCGTGATCATTCCGTCCTTTGCCGAACGGTATCTGTCGACGGCCCTGTTCGAGGGTCTCGGCGGCTGATCGCACGCCCGTCCGTATCGGTTTTGCAACGACGGCCGCTCTCGAAAGGGGGCGGCCTTTTTCGTTCGATCTCATGCCGCCGCCGTCAGCCGCTCGCCGGCGATCCGGTAGGAAATCGCTTCAGCCAGATGGATGCGTCCGACCGTCGCCTTCTCGTCGAGATCGGCCAGCGTGCGGGCGACTTTCAGGACCCGGTGATAGCCGCGCGCCGAAAATTTCATCTTTTCGGCCGCGTCACGCAGCAATTGCAGCCCGCCGGCGTCCGGCTCGGCCATCGTCTCGATCACCGATGTCGAGCAGCGGGCGTTGGACAGGATCTGCGGCATGCCCAGCGTGATGAAGCGGTCCGCCTGGATTTCGCGGGCACGCGCCACCCGCCGGGCGACCACGGCGCTCGGTTCGGCCGGTGCGGGACGGATCAGGTCGGCGGCGGTGACGGAGGGGACATCGATGCGGATATCGATCCGGTCCATCAGCGGCCCGGAGATGCGGCCCTGATAATCGGAGACGCAGCGCGGACCGCGGGCGCAGCTATGGCCCGGTTCTCCCGCCATGCCGCAGCGGCAGGGGTTCATGGCGGCGACGAGCTGGATGGCCGCCGGATAGGTGACGCGGTGATTGGCGCGGGCGATGATGCATTCGGCGGTTTCGAGCGGCTGGCGCAGCGCATCGAGCACCTGCGGCGTGAATTCCGGAAATTCGTCGAGAAACAGCACGCCATTGTGCGCAAGTGAGGCCTCGCCCGGCTTGGCACGCAGGCCGCCGCCGATCATCGCCGCCATGGTGGCGGAATGATGCGGGGTGCGGAACGGCCGCCGGTCCGACAGCTTGCCGCCCGGCAATTGCCCGGCGATCGAATGGATCATCGAGACTTCGAGCAGCTCGGTGGGTGACAGCGGCGGCAGGATCGAGGGCAGGCGGGCGGCAAGCATCGATTTGCCGGAGCCTGGCGGACCGACCATCAGCAAATTATGATTTCCCGCCGCCGCCACTTCCAGCGCCCGCTTGGCGCTTTCCTGCCCCTTGATGTCCGCGAGATCGGGCATGTTGGCGGCGCTGGCGCGCACCGCCGGCTCCGGCCGCGACAGGACCTGCGTGCCGCGAAAGTGATTGGCAAGCGCGATCAGGCTGCGCGGCGCCAGGATGTCGATCTCCGAACCGGCCCAGGCCGCCTCCGCGCCGCTGTCGGCCGGGCAGATCAGCCCCTTGCCCAGCCCGTTGGCGCCGATTGCGGCGGGGAGCGCGCCGGCAACGGCAGCGATCGTGCCATCGAGATTGAGTTCGCCGATGACGACGTAGCCGGCAAGCGCATCGCCGGGAATGGCGCCCAGCGCCGCCATCAGGCCAAGGGCGATGGGAAGGTCGAAGTGGCTGCCTTCCTTGGGAAGGTCTGCCGGGGCGAGATTGATGGTGACCTTCTTGGCGGGCAGCGACAGGCCGGAGGCGTGCAGCGCCGCCTGGACGCGCTCGCGGCTTTCGGCCACCGCCTTGTCCGGCAGGCCGACGATCTGGATGCCGACCTTGCCCGGCGCGACCATCACCTGAACGTCGACAGGCACGCCTTCTATGCCCTGAAATGCAACCGTGCTGACACGCGCGACCATGATTGCCCCTCTTGCCGCGAGGCAGGCCGACAACCCGCCACCACAACCTTCATCGGTTGTAGCGGAAAATCTTGCACGAATAACGGAATAAAACAAGAACAATTATCGAACAGATTCACTGCTACCGATCACTCATGCCGGGGCAGGCTCTCTTCCGCGAAGGCAGCGGCACAACCGTAAGGGCCGGAGGGATGAAAGCGGTTGTGGTACGGAAGGGCCAAAGCCGTCCCGCACCCCGTCCGCATTCAGATGCCGTCAGGCGCGCTTGCGCTCGATCGCATCCCAGAGCAGGGCGGCGATATCGGCGCCGCCGAATTTCTTCACTTCGCGGATGCCGGTGGGCGAGGTGACGTTGATCTCGGTCATCACGTCGCCAATGACGTCGATGCCGACAAGCAGGAAGCCGCGCTCCCTCAAGGCTGGTCCGATGCGGGCGCAGATTTCCTTTTCGCGCGCCGTCAGCTCCGTCGGCATCGGCGTGCCGCCGGCATGCATGTTGGAGCGGGCGTCATGTTCGGCCGGCACCCGGTTGATGGCGCCGACCGGCTCGCCGTCGACCAGAATGATCCGCTTGTCGCCCTTGCGCACCGCCGGCAGGTATTCCTGGGCGATGAAGGGTTCGCGGAACATCTGGCCGAACATTTCGAGCAGCGACGACATGTTGCGGTCGTCGCGGGTCGAGTGGAACACACCGGCGCCGCCATTGCCATAGAGCGGTTTCAGGATGATGTCGCCCATCTCGGCGCGGAAGCTGGCGATCTCGGCCGGGTCGCGGGTGATCAGCGTCTTCGGCATCAGGTCGGGAAATTCGGTGACGAAGATCTTTTCCGGCGAATTGCGCACCCAGGCCGGATCGTTGACGACCAGCGTCTTCGGATGAATGCGCTCGAGCAGATGCGTCGAGGTGATATAGGCCATGTCGAAGGGCGGATCCTGGCGCAAAAGCACCACGTCCATGGTCGACAGGTCGATGCGCTCGGCGTCGCCCAGCGTGTAGTGGTCGCCCTTGACGTCGCGCAGTGTCATCGGCTCGACGGTGGCGATCACCTTGCCGTCGCGCAGCGACAGCTGGTTGGGCGTATAGTGGAAGAGCTTGTAGCCGCGCGCCTGCGCTTCCAGGCTCATGGCGAAGGTGCTGTCGCCCGCAATGTTGATGCCGGAGACGTGATCCATCTGGACCGCGACATTGACGATTCGTGCCATGAGTCATTTCCTGTTGATCGTGGGCGTCGTTGAACGAGGATTGTCTATATCAAATCACGTCCGGGGAACCATACAGATTTCTGCCGGCGTCTCCATTTGGGCACGCCTTCTCCGTCACGCGGCGGCTTTCGCCCGTGGCTTGAACTGGTCTCCGTGCGCCGGCTTTCAAAAAGCGCGGCAAGTGGCCGGGGCACAACGTATGCCTCAGAGTAAAGTAGTTAGGTGACACACGCTGTGCCCCGTTTCGGTGTCTTTTGCCGCGCTTCTCAGGTTCTTCTACGCTTTTGCCTCTTGTGAAGGAAAAAGCCTCCAATGCCCCAGCCCGGCCGCTTATCCGCCGGGCCTTTCAATGCGGCGGGGTTTAGCCCTGGACCCTTGGACGGCAAAGCCGTCCGGCGGGGTGAACCGCCCGTGGTGTGGCTACCCGGCACGCCCGATCCGCTTTCACGAACCGGAGGAGAACCGCCTTTCACGCAGCCCCGGGGATCTGACGCGCGTTTCGCCAAACCGTCCGGGCACCGGCCCCGCCTCGCCGGCAACGCTAACCGGTGTATCCTCGGCGGAACAAGGTCATGATGGCATGGAACAAAAGGGCGGGGATGAACGGGGATGAAATTTTTTGGTGGGGCGGATGACGTTAGTGGCTGATCTACGCCAGGAGCAAACGTCGGCCCACGAGCGACGAATGTCATAATTGGGGTCGATCGCGGATAGTCGGTCCGGCGTTTGCAGTAGCCCATCTGAGATGGCCATGTTAGCGTGGCTTACTCGGCAAGATTAACGCGATCTCGACCGTTGCCCTTTGCCCTATAGAGGGCATGATCGGCACGCTCGATCAAAGACGGGAGGCCTTCATCCTCCCGCGCAATCGCGACGCCAAAACTGGCCGTCGGGTGTGCCTCGCCCGCTACGGTGTCAAATGCGATTTGTTTAAACGCCGTTCTTATCTCTTCCGCCAATTGGTAGGCAGAGGCGCTCGCGTTTGAAGGCAACATGACTGCGAATTCTTCACCACCAAGACGCGCCGTGATCGCATCGCCGGGCGCCTTCTGCTTGAGAACCTCGGAAAACCTCCGAATGATCAAGTCGCCACCGCTATGGCCGAATAGATCGTTGATCGATTTGAAGTGGTCGAGATCAGCGAGGATCATGGCAGGCGGGTTGCCGGCCGTCCGCTTCGCTAATGCTCCTAGTGCGCGCGGCTCGAAGCCGCGGCGATTGAACAATCCGGACAGGGTGTCGATCAGTGCTTCCGTCTTGATTTCATCCATCACGTCGCTTGCAATAACCGCAAGCACACCAACAGCAGTCATCGCGCAGATAAGAGCATCGGAAATCGAAACGACAAGCCAGTAGGAATCTTCGAACCGCTCGCCGGCGGCCCCTGACGCGATCAGGAAGAGCGGGCGAAGAAGATAGCCTGCGCAAGATACGAGCAATAACCCGAGTAGCACCTGCTCGACCGGCGAGTGGCGCGGCGTCCTCGCGACATCCCACAACATCAGGAGGCTGAGCAGGGCCAGCCCGGAATTGAGAATGATGACGCGGGCGAGCAGGTTCGGTTCGATGAACTGATAATAGTAGAGCGGTCCGAGCGTGGCCGCAGCGATAGCCAAGAGAGCGCCGTAGCGAGGCTGTCGCAAGCGCCGATTGGACAAGCCGATAGAGAGCAGCATGATCGCGAACAGGAGAAAGATGTTCGCCGAATATCGCAAAGCCGGATTTTCAAGGGAGAAGGCAAAGTAGAAAATGCCGAAGCATAGCGACCGGATCCCATAGGATAGGCCGAGCACCCTTATATATTTCAGGGCGCGATTGTTTCGCCATATCGTTAGCAGCGCGATACAGAATATCGCAGCCATACTGGTGTTCAGCAAACCGATGACATTGTAATAGTTCATACATCCAATCAGTCGTGAAAATCCGGACCGGCCCGAATGATCGGAGAGGTTGCCATAATCCCGGTAAAGGCGACGTTAAGGTCATTCCCAAGCGAACGACCGCGTGAGAGATGATCGAGTGCGGCACCGAACGACCGATCCGAGGGCGTAAGCTGTCGTAGGAAAATCGAGTATCAGTGGCCGCTACGGGCCGGTTCCCGCCGGTCTGCTCCGATGCCGCATATTCGAAAGCGGACGCAATGCTCTAATCCATCGTCACCCGTTGACTTCAGCATTTTTCACCGCGATAGGGTCAAGCCAAAAAATGCAGCAAGCGCCAGCCAGACAACAATAGGAGTGCAAGAGTGAGCGAACCGACCGTAGCAGAGGCCACAAACCGCATTTATGATTCGCTCCAGGCGGACAATGCCGACATCGACGTGCATATCGCCACTCTCAAGGCAGCGTTGACACGAGCGGGTCTGAAAGAAGCCCTGTTCGACCCGGCCAGGCTCGTGCAGAACAATCGTTCCGGCAGGAAGCTCATGCAGGCCTACTTCCGGCAACGTGGCGTGACTGTGACATTCTCGGCTTCGTGACGCTTTGCTCGGACGTCAGACGGATCACAGCATCACGGCTGATGTGGTCAACCTTAACGCGGCCTGACGCCAAGCCTTTGCCTTCGGGTGTGAATTGAACTGCCTCCTCCGTTCCGGGGCGCAACGCTGCTGAAGCAACTTGGCAGATTTCGGCCCCATGCGGCCGAGACGCCACGGCTGTGACACCCCGGACGCAGACATTGCGGCGGCGCAAGCACGAAGCTATGTGTTTCGGCGGTATGCACAGCAATGGAGAAACGAGATTATCAAGATCATGGTATTGCTGCACAGCGCCGCTGGCGCTGATTGGCAGTCTCCCCCTAAAGGCACAAGCCTGAAGACTTTAAGCGAAGCCGAAGAGCAGGGCTTCATCCTGATCCGAGGGGAATTTCAGAAGCGGCAATTCCGCCTGACGGAGCTGGGCTGCGAATATGTCGAGCGCGACAAGCGGCGGCTGGACGCCCGCCGGCTCTGAAACGATCTCGTCGCGCTGCGCCGGGTTCAAAGGGCGGCGGCGAATGTCTGACCGGCCGGTTTCTCCTCCGGGCCGAAAGCGGCCTTGCCGGCTCACACGCCAGCGATCTCCAGTCTCTCCACACGCTTCCCCTCGGATAGCGCGAACGGTTGCGCCAGTCGCTTGCCGGTATCGGCGTCGAAGAAATGCAGCCGTTCCGGGGCGATGGAGAGCGACAGGCTTTCGCCGATCTCGATCTCGGGAGACAGCGATGCCGTCAGCTTCTTGCCGTCGACGGTGCCGTGAACCAGCCGTTGCGCACCGAGTTCTTCGATATAATCGACCTTCAGCGTCAGTGCCTGTTCGCCGGGGTTAGCGATCCGCAGGTCTTCGGCGCGGATGCCGACGGTGATCTGGCCCGGGAAGGCGGCGGGGCGGCCGAGGTCGAGGACCTGGCTGCCGAAATGCAGCTGCCTGCCTTCACGCGTGCCGCGCAGCAGGTTCATGGCCGGCGAGCCGATGAAGCTGGCAACGAAGGTGGAGGCGGGCGTGTGATAGACGTCGAGCGGCCGGCCGATCTGTTCGATCTCGCCACCGTTGAGGACGACAAGGCGGTCAGCCAGCGTCATCGCTTCCAGCTGGTCGTGGGTAACGTAGAGCGAGGTCGTGCCGAGACGCTTCTGCAGCTGCTTGATTTCGCCGCGCATGGAAACGCGCAGCTTGGCATCGAGGTTGGAGAGCGGCTCGTCGAACAGGAAGGCCGCGGGTTTGCGCACGATGGCGCGGCCCATGGCCACACGCTGGCGCTGGCCGCCGGAAAGGGCGCGCGGCTTGCGGGTGAGATATTGCTCGATCTCCAGCATGCGGGCGGCTTCCGCCACGCGCGCCTCGATCTCGGCCTTCGGCGTGCCGCGGTTTTTCAGGCCGTAGGCGAGGTTGTTGTAGACGGTCATGTGCGGGTAGAGCGCATAGTTCTGGAACACCATGGCGATGTCGCGCTCGGCCGGCTCGACATCGTTGATCACCCGGTCGCCGATTTCGACGGTGCCCTTCGAGATGGCCTCCAGCCCCGCCACCATGCGCAGGAGCGTGGACTTGCCGCAGCCGGACGGGCCGACCAGAACGATGAATTCGCCGTCATCGATGTCGATCGACACGGATTTCACCGCCTCGACGCCGCCTGCGTAGATCTTCGAAACATTGGTGATGTTGATCGCTGCCATTGTGGCGTTCCTCTACTTGTCGCTTTCGGTGAGGCCTTTGATGAACCAGCGCTGGAAGATCATGACGATCATCACCGGCGGCACCATGGCAAGGATCGCCAGGGCAAAGGCCTCGTTATAGTCGGGAATGTTGGAGCCGACCCAGACCAGCAGGATCTGCTTGATGCCGCGCACCAGCGTGAAGAAGCTCTCGTCGGTGGTCATCAGCGTCGGCCAGAGATACTGGTTCCAGCCATAGACGAACATGATGATGAAGATCGCCGCGATCATGGTTTTGGAGAGCGGCACGATCACGTCGATGAAGAACTTGAAGGGTCCGGCGCCATCGATGCGGGCGGCCTCCAGGAGTTCGTCGGGGATCGATTTGAAGAACTGGCGGAAATAGAAGGTGCCGGTGGCCGACGCCAGTAGCGGCACGATCAGGCCGGTATAGGTGTTGGTGAGGTGCAGCGTGTTCATCACCTCGTAGGACGGCAGAATGCGCACTTCGAGCGGCAGAAGCAGCGTCGTGAAGATCATCCAGAAGGTGATGGTGGCAAAGCGGAAGCGGAAATAGACCAGCGCATAGGCGGCCAGCATCGACAGGACGATCTTGCCGGCGGCAAAGCCGATGCCGAGGATCAGCGAGTTCATCATCATCCGAAGCCCGGTGATCTTGCCGGTAAAGCCGCCCTCTTTCGTCAGCACCTTGGTGTAGGTGTCGATGAAATGGCCGCCCGGCAGGATCTGCAAGCCGTTGCGGTGGATTTCGACCGCCTCGTGGCTGGACGTCATCAGTGCCACCAGAAGCGGGCCGACCATGAAGAACACGCCCATGATCAGGATGAAATGGTCGAAGATTTTCGTGCGATGCATGGTCTCGCCTCCGCTCAATTGTAGTGGACGCGCCGCTCGATGAAGCGGAACTGGAAGATGGTGAGCACGAAGACGATGATCATCAGGATGACGGATTGCGCCGAGGAGCTGCCGAGGTCGTTGCCGCGGAAGCCGTCCATATAGACCTTGTAGACCAGCGTGATCGGGTTGTTGGCGGCCTTGTCCTTCACCATCACGTCGATCACGCCGAACGTGTCGAACAGCGCGTAGGTGGTGTTGATGATCAGGAGGAAGAAGGCGGTCGGGGCAAGCAGCGGCAGGATGACGGTCCAGAAACGGCGAAAGCCGGAGCGGCAATCCATCAGGGCTGCCTCGCGCACCGACACCGGAATGCCCTGCAGCCCGGACAGGAAGAAGATGAAATTGTAGGGGATCTGCTTCCAGACCGAGACGATGATCATCGCAATGGCTGTGTCGTTGTAGTTGAGCCCGACCTGCATGTTCCAGCCGAACAGGGCGGCGAATTTGACCAGCGGGCCGATATGCTGGTCGAACAGCATCATCCCCATCAGGCCGGCCACCGGCGGGGCGATGGCGTAGACCCAGATCAACAGCGTCTTGTAGGTGGCATTGCCCTTGATCACGCCATCGGCCTTGACGGCCAGCAGCAGGCCGATCGCCAGCGAGAAGAAGGTGACGAGGGCTGTGAACACGGCGGTGAAGCGGGCAATGCCCAGATATTCGCCGGATTTCAGCACATCGGTGTAATTGGCCATGCCGACAAAGGTGGAGCCGAAGCCGAAGGGGTCTTCAAGGTAGAAGGACGACTGGATCGCCTGGATCGAGGGCCAGTAGAAGAACACGACGATGATGATCATCTGCGGCGCAAGGAAGAGATAGGGCAAAAGCGGCGAGCTGAATTGCACGCGCTTGGCCGCGCTGTCTTCCGGCGGCTTGCTCGGGGAGGTTCGCGGGCCGAAAAGGCGCGAAAACCCACCGGCGGCGGGGGCGGCGAGCGTTGCGGACATGGCCGAAGATGTGGGCGTGTTCGTCATGAACGGACTTTCAAGATTTGAAATACACCGGGCAAGATTTGAAATACACCGGGCGGCGAGGCCTGCCCCTCACCCTAGCCCTCTCCCCGCAGGCGGGGAGAGGGGATGAGGGAGTTTGCCGCCTGTCCTTCTCCCCGTCATACGGGAGAAGGTGGCCGAAAGGCCGGATGAGGGGCGCTCCCTCCCCCTTGTGGGGAGGGTTGGGGAGGGGATTTTAAAAAAGAACCCCTCCCGACCCTTCGGGCCACCCTCCCCACAAGGGGGAGGGAGATCAGAGATCAACCAGCCGTCTTGGCAAACCGGGCGAGAAGCTCGTTGCCTTCCTTCTCGATTGTGTCGAAGGCGTCCTTGACGGAGACTTCGCCCGCGAAGATGCGGCCGTATTCGCGTTCCATGATTTCGCGGATCTGCGGATAGAAGCCGAGGCGATAGCCCTTCGACCATTCGCCGGCCGGCAGCATCAGCTGCTGGATGCCGACTTCGGCGGCCGGCTTCTCGTTGTAGTAGCCTTCCTTCTTGGCCAGCTCATAGGCCGCCTTGGTGATGGCGACGTAGCCGGTGGCCTTGTGGTAGAAGACCTGGATTTCCGGCGAGGTCAGGAACTGGAAGAAGTCGGCAACGCACTTGTTTTCTGCGTCCGTCTTGCCGGACATGGCAAACAGGGCAGCGCCACCGATGAAGGACGAGGTGCCGGCGCCCTTGATCGAACCCCAGTAGGGTAGGAAGGTGGCCGAGAACGGCATCTGTGCCGTCTTGGTCAGGCCGCCGAACGAGCCCGAGGAGCCGATCCACAGAGCAGCCTTGTTTTCTTCGAACATTTTCTGGTTGTCGTTCCAGCTGGCGCCGTAAAAGGCGAAATAGCCTTCGTCCTTCCAGGCCTTCAGCTTGTCGAACATCATGATCAGGTTCGGGTCGGTGACCTTCAGCGTCGTATCGGTGACGCTGTCGTAGCCGTTGTTGTTGGAGGCGAACTGGATGTTGTTGCGCGAGAAGAAGTTCTCGGTGAACTGCCAGGTGAGCTGCGACTGGACGAGCGGGATGTAGCCGGCAGCCTTCAGCTTCGGCGCGGCGGCTTCGAACTCTTCCCAGGTCTTCGGCGCTTCGACGCCGGCCTTCTTCAGGGCCTCGTCGTTGATGTACATGATCGGTGCCGAGGAGTTGAACGGCATGCCGACAAACTTGCCGTCGCTGTCGGCGTAGAAGTAGCGAACGCCGTCGATGAAGGCGTCGCGGTCAAACTTGTAACCGGCCTTGTTGATCAGGTCTTCAGCCGGGATGACGGCGCCCTTGGCGTTGATGATCGTTGCCGCACCCGCGTCGAACACCTGCAGGATGTTCGGCTGTTCGCCCGAACGGAAGGCGGCGATACCGGACGCGAGCGCTTCCTCGTAGGTGCCCTTGGAAACCGGGGTCAGCGCGCAAGCGGTCTGGGCGGCGTTGAACTTGGTCGCGACTTCGTTGATGACTTCGCCGTTGCGGCCGGCCATGCCGTGCCACCAGGTGATGTTGGTCGCAGCAAACGAGGAGGTGGCGGAGAAGACCAGCGCGAGGCCGGTCATCGTGAATTTCCTGATCATGGCAGTTCCTTTCACCAGGTTTAGAGTGAGGAACCGGCTAAAGCCCTTTCGTGACGCGCGGATAACGCTTTTGTGTCGGAACGATTACAACTGTGCACAGCTGTTCAAAAAGCATCGGGAAGATGGACCGGCCAGCGCCACGGCGTGACGGAAACGATGTCGTAGCGGATTGAAAGACGTGCAAAATCCGGCTGCCTGGCCAGCCAGAGATCGCTTGCAGCGCGGATGCGGCGCTGTGCAAAATCGGAAACGGCGAAAACGGATTCGTCCAGCGAGCGGCGGGCTTTGACTTCGACGCACGCAATCAGATTGCCCTTGCGTGCAATGATGTCGATCTCGCCGAGCTTGGTGCGATAGCGAAAGGCGACGATGCGGTAGCCTTTGAGAAGCAGCGAAAGGGCGGCGCGATATTCCGCCAGCGCGCCGCGCCGGAGCGCCTTCAGTCTCTTCTTGTCGGGCGGCTCACGGTTCATTCCGGTCTTTGAGCTCCAGCAGCCGGTCGTAGAGATCCTTGCGGTTGAGGCCGGTCTGCTTGGCCGCTTCGGTTGCCGCCTTGCCGGTCGACATGTCCTTGACCAGCTTCAACAGGATGGCATCGACATCGTCAGCCTCGGGGGCTGCCGGCGCATCCGGCGGGCCGATGACAAGCACGATCTCGCCCTTGACGGTGGCGCCCTCGTCATAGAATGCCTTGAGCTCGGCCAGCGTGCCGCGGCGGAATTCCTCGAAGGTCTTGGTCAGTTCGCGGCAGACGGAAGCGCGGCGTTCGGGCCCGAGCACATCATGGGCGGCAACGATCGTCGCGGCGATCCGGTGCGGCGATTCAAAAAACATCAGGGTGGCGGGAATGGCGCTCAGTTCCGCGAACCGGTCGCGCCGCGCCTTGTCCTTGGAGGGCAGAAAGCCCGCGAACAGAAACGCATCGTTGGGAAGGCCCGAGCCGACAAGCGCTGCCAGCGGCGCGGACGCGCCGGGAATGGGAACGACCCGGTGGCCGGCCTCGATGGCGATCTGGCCGAGCCGGTAGCCGGGATCGGAGACCAGCGGCGTGCCCGCATCCGAAACCAGGGCAACGGATTTGCCCTCGTCGAGCGCGGCCAGAAGTTTTGGCCCGACTTCGTTGGCATTGTACTCGTGATAGGCATAGGGACGGTTGACGATGCCGTAGCGGTCGAGCAACACGCGGGTGACGCGTGTGTCCTCGCAGGCCAGCACATCGGCGCCGGCCAGCGTTTCCAGTGCCCGCAGCGTAATGTCGGAGAGATTTCCGATCGGGGTGGCGACGAGATAGAGCGCCGGTTCCAGCGGCCGGGCGGGCACGGCAATATTGTGCAGCCGGTAGCCCTTCTGCCGCTCGTTCGTCTGCGTTTCGCCCGATGCCTGCTTTTCCAAAACTGCTTACCTTTATGCCTTCGCCCGCCGTCGAACCGGCGTCTTTTCTTTATGGGTGAGCGCTCACGCTTCGGCAAGAGCGGCGGAATCGGGCAGAAGCAAACATTACTGGGGCTCTGCCATGGTTACCCCTTGCTTTCGACGGCTTTTTTCTGCCATTTTGCCCGTCCACATCTTTCCCGTCTGAAAGCGGGCACTTCAAAAGTTCAAGCCGGGAGGCGCGGCCCGCCCGGCGATGGTTGAAAGCGGTAGCATCCCATGCGCATTACTCTCGAGCGGTCCAATCTTCTGAAGTCGCTGAACCACGTTCACCGTGTGGTCGAGCGTCGCAATACCATTCCGATCCTCTCGAACGTGCTGCTGCGCTCCGATGGTGCAAGCCTTGAAATGAAGGCGACCGACCTCGACCTCGAAATCACCGAGGCGACGCCTGCACAGGTCGAGACGCCCGGCGCAACGACGGTGCCGGCGCATCTGCTTTACGACATCGTCCGCAAGTTGCCGGATGGTTCCGAAGTGGCGCTCGCCACCAATGCCGAAGGCACGGCGATGACGGTGCAGTCCGGCCGCTCGAAGTTCTCGCTGCAATGCCTGCCGCAATCGGATTTCCCGGATCTGACCGCCGGCGCCTTTACCCATACCTTCCGCATCAAGGCGACGGACCTGAAGATGCTGATCGATCGCACCCAGTTCGCGATCTCGACGGAAGAAACCCGCTACTACCTCAATGGCATCTATATCCACACGATCGAAAGCAAGGGCCAGCTGAAGCTGCGCGCCGTTGCCACCGACGGCCACCGTCTGGCCCGCGCCGATCTGGAAGCGCCATCGGGTTCCGAGGGCATGCCGGGCATCATCATTCCGCGCAAGACGGTCAGCGAATTGCAGAAGCTGGTCGACAATCCGGATGTGATCGTCACCGTCGAAGTGTCTGATGCCAAGATCCGTCTCACCATCGGTTCGATCATCATGACCTCGAAGCTGATCGACGGCACCTTCCCGGATTACCAGCGCGTCATCCCGGCCAACAACGACAAGGAACTGAAGATCGACTGCCAGTCCTTCGCCCAGGCCGTCGACCGCGTTTCGACGATCTCGTCCGAGCGTGGCCGCGCCGTCAAGCTGGCCCTGAGCGAGGGGCAGCTGACGCTCACCGTCAACAATCCCGACTCGGGCAGCGCGACGGAAGAATTGGCGGTCGGTTACGACAGCGATCCGCTGGAGATCGGCTTCAACGCCAAATACCTGCTCGATATCACCGCGCAGCTTTCCGGCACCGATGCCGTCTTCATGCTGGCCGATGCCGGTTCGCCGACGCTGGTGCGCGACATGGCGGGCGACGACGCACTCTACGTGCTGATGCCGATGCGGGTTTAGGCGCCAGGACGCCACATTCAAATGAAAGCGACGGCCGGATCATTCTCCGGCCGTTTTTGTACCTGCCCGGTGCCGCGCCTGTGTTATGGGACCTTCACAAATTGTATCGGCGGAACGCCTGCCAACGGAGTTGTTGGCTTGTCGATTTAATGGCGTGAAAAGACTTGTTTTTGTCGCAGTTGGCAACACATAATCGTTTTATAATTTAGGGTGCTGCGTCTGCGCCGACAGGCATGATATGCTGTTCAGCGCGCCGGCGACGTATTTGGTGGAGATACGCATGAATTTTCGTCTGAAAGAGCGTTTTGGCAAGAAATTCGACGAGGAAATTCGCTTCTTCAAGGGTTGGCGCAGCAATATGAAGGCGGTTGGCTCGATTGTGCCGACATCCGGAGTAACCGCCCGAAGAATGGCAAGCGTCGTCAATCCGCATTCGGGCCTGCCTGTTCTGGAGCTTGGACCGGGCACGGGCGTCATCACCAAGGCGATCCTGCAGAAGGGCGTGCAGCCTCAAAACCTGGTCTCCGTCGAATTTTCCACCGATTTCTTCCAGCACCTGGTCCGCACCTATCCCGGCGTCGATTTCATCAACGGCGATGCCTTCGATCTCGACAAGACGCTGGGCGCGCGAAACGGCCAGCAGTTCGACAGCGTCATTTCCGCCGTCCCCCTCCTGAATTTTCCGATGCATATGCGCGTGTCGCTGATCGACGACCTGTTGTCGCGGGTGCCCGTCGGCCGTCCGGTGATCCAGATTTCCTACGGTCCCCTGTCGCCGGTCGTGGCGATGCCCGACCGTTACCAGATTTCCCATTATGATTTCGTCGTCCGCAACATTCCGCCGGCGCAGTTGTGGGTCTATCGCAAGACGCATTGAGACCTCCCGATGTTCGGCATCTATCTGACGCATCCGCAAATCCGCATGGAGCCGGATGTGCCGGTCCCGCGATGGGGATTGTCCGATATCGGCAAAGCCCGTTCCGAGGCCGCGGCCCGGTGTGACTGGGCCAAGGCGCTGACCCGTATTGTCTCGAGCGACGAGACCAAGGCTTTGGAAACGGCAGCGATCCTGGCGGGGGCGGGCGGTATTCAGGTCGAGGTGCTGGCGCATGCCGGCGAAAACGACCGGTCGGCGACCGGCTTCCTGGTGCCGGACGAATTCGAAAAGGCGGCGAACTGGTTCTTCGCCAATCCGCAAGACAGCTTT
Organism: Pararhizobium polonicum; assembly: GCF_001687365.1. GTDB lineage: Bacteria > Pseudomonadota > Alphaproteobacteria > Rhizobiales > Rhizobiaceae > Pararhizobium > Pararhizobium polonicum. Next base: position 487,253 of record NZ_LGLV01000004.1, on the reverse strand, counting down.
AACGGCTGGGAGCGTGCCATCGATGCCCAGAAGCGGATCGTGACGGCTGTCACCTCCGTGCTCGACCGGCACGATCCGGCAAGGCCCATTGCGTTTGTCGGGCACGGCGGTGTCGGAACGCTGCTGAAATGCCATCTGGCCGGCCTGCCGATCGCGCGCAGCCACGACCAGCCGGCGGGCGGTGGCAATCTCTTCGCATTTGCTCTTGCAGACAGGTCCCCTGCATGCGACTGGACCGCCATGGAGCTCTGGCAAGGATGGCAACAATGACTGCGACCGCGCGCGACCGGCTGATCGTCGGCCTTGATATCCCCACCATCGGCGAAGCCGAGACGATCGTCAAAACGCTCGGCGACGACGTGCTGTTTTACAAGATCGGCTATCAGCTGGTCTTCGCCGGCGGGCTGGAGTTCGCCCGCGACCTTGCCAAGGATGGCAAGAAGGTCTTCCTCGACATGAAGCTGCTCGATATCGACAACACGGTTGCCAAGGGCGTCGAGAATATCGTCAAGATGGGCATGTCGATGCTGACGCTGCACGCCTATCCGAAAGCGATGCGGGCGGCGGTGGAGGCGGCCAGGGGATCGGACCTCTGCCTGCTCGGCGTCACCGTGCTCACCTCCATGGACGAGCAGGACGTCATCGACGCCGGCTACGAATATGATCCGCACACGCTGGTGCTGCGGCGCGCCGAACAGGCACGGGCAGCGGGCATGGGCGGCATCGTCTGCTCGGCCGAGGAATCGTCTGCCGTGCGCAAGATCGTCGGCCCGGATATGGCCATCGTTACCCCCGGCATCCGGCCGGCCGGCAGCGACAGGGGCGACCAGAAGCGCGTGATGACGCCGGCCGATGCGCTTGCCGCCGGATCGAGCCATCTCGTCGTCGCCCGCCCGATCGTCAAGGCCGCCGACCCGCGTGCTGCGGCGCGCGCCATCCTCGCCGAGATGACCGGCGCGCTCTGATTATTGGCCGTTGCCGGTAACGATGTTGCTGGGATCGGTGTTGCGGATGAGCGATGGCCCGCCGCCGATCAGGCGGTTGCCCGTGACCGTGTTGAACTGGGCAAAGTCCAGCGAGCTGAGGCTGCTGCCAAAGGGATGGGCGGGGTCCAGAAAGCAGTGACGCTGGACGCCGTTGCGTGAATTGAGCCAGACGGCGGGCTTGGCCGCGTAAGCCATCTGATAGGTGAATGTGTTGCCGGATATGGTGTTGTGCTGCGGTTTCTGATGCCGGATCGTTCCGCCTTCGCCGCAATTGCGATAGAGAAAAATCCCGCCGCTGATCGGATTGTCGAAACTGTTTCCGGAGATCGTGTTGTAGGCGGAACCGTCGATGGCGATCTGCTCGCGCTTGCCGACGATGCCAAAGTGATTTCCGCTGATCGTATTGCGCGCCGATTCGGCGTCAAGGTAGACGGCAAGGCCGTTGGTCCTGCCGGTCAAGGAGGATTTTTCCAGCGTAACACCGGTCACGCCGGGGCCGATATAAAGGGGAACCCTGCCATCGGCGAGAAAGGTCAGTTTGGAGAGCAGGATATGCGAAGGGGCCGATGCCTGGGCATGCGCCGTGTGATCCGGCGTCAGCGAGGACAATTGCACCTCCTTCGCCTGTCCGTTGGTGCCGAGCCCCTGAAGGCGAAGCGAGCCCCTGATGACGCAGTTGCGCACGGTGATGTCGGACGGCACGCTCCAGTCGCCGGTCTTGCTCTTGGTGGAGCGGATCAGCACCGTCGGCTTGCCGAAATTGAGCGTACTGCGCGAGCCGTCCAGCGTTGCGCCGTTGCAATCCAGCGTCGCTCCGGATGCTTTGGCGCCTGAAAAGATCAGGCGTTTGCTGATGACATCCGTCGGCGCAAGGCTGAGGTCGCAGCGGATCTCTACGCTTGCAGCCTGTGGGGTCGCAGGGGCCGTTGCGGCCGCGGTGACGTCCGGGGCGCATTGCATGGGTTTGGCGAGAGCGGGGTGCGCAGTCCCGGAACAGAGATAGAGCAGCACCGCCGCGCTCGTTGCCGCTGCCGTTTTGGCGGCTGACATCATACCTGACATTCCGGATCTCCAGCGTTTGTCCTGTCCGGCACGTTTGAAGGAACTGTCCTGCAAAGAGTGCCGCTGCGGCTTGACCCGCCAAATGAATTGACGGAATAAACCAGACGAATATTGCCGGGTTACGACGAAATTAGGGAGAAGGTCATGGCAAAGGGCTACTGGATTGCGCGGGTCGATGTCCGCGATGCCGAGCGTTACAAGGACTATGTCGCCGCGGCCAAGCCGGCGTTCGAGAAATACGGGGCGAATTTTCTGGCCCGCGGCGGTGCATTCCAGCGCCTGGAAGGCGATGTGCGCGGCCGCAACGTGGTGATCGAGTTCCCGTCGCTGCAGGCGGCCGTCGATTGCTACAATTCCCCGGAATACCAGATTGCCGCCGCCATCCGGCAGGAAGTCGCCGATGCCGAAATGGTCGTCGTCGAAGGCGCCTGACGGACCGCCGGGACTGCGGCGGAAGGTGGCAGAAAAGCCATTGCGATAAGCCTTTCCGTCGCCCGATGATTGGGCTATGTAGCTCACATACACCATGCTGAAGATCAGGAGTGCCTGTGCCATGACCTTGTCCAATCTCCCGCCGCTCGTCACTGTTTTCGGCGGGTCCGGATTTGTCGGCCGTCATGTCGTGCGGGCGCTTGCCAGGCGCGGCTTCCGCATCCGCGTCGCGGTCCGCCGGCCGGATCTTGCCGGTTTCCTGCAGCCGCTCGGCAATGTCGGCCAGATTTCCTTCGTTCAGGCCAATCTGCGGTATCGCAAATCGGTGGACGCGGCGGTGCAGGGCGCCGATCATGTCGTCAATTGCGTTGGTCTCCTGTTCGAGAGCGGCCGCAACACCTTCGATTCGGTGCAGGATTTTGGCGCCCGCGCGGTGGCCGAGGCTGCCCGGGGTGCCGGTGCGACGCTGACCCATATCTCCGCCATCGGCGCCGATGCCTCAGCCGAATCGCTGTACGCCCGCAGCAAGGGCCGCGCCGAAAAGGCGATCCTCGAGACGGTTGCGGACGCGGTCATCCTGCGGCCGTCGATCGTCTTCGGTCCGGAGGACGGTTTCTTCAACAAGTTCGCCGAAATGTCCCGCTTCTCGCCGGTCCTGCCCCTGATCGGCGGCGGCAAGACGGCGTTCCAGCCTGTTTATGTCACCGATGTCGCCGATGCGGTTGCCAAATCGGTGGAAGGCAAGATTGCCCGGGGCCGGATCTATGAAATCGGCGGCCCGGACGTCCTCACCTTCAAGAACTGTCTCGAGATCATGCTGAAGACCATCGATCGCCAGCGCGTGCTGCTGCCGATCCCCTTCGGCATTGCCTCGATGATCGGCTCGGTCGCGTCGATGGTACCGTTGATCACGCCGCCGCTGACCGTCGATCAGGTGACGCTGCTGAAGAGCGACAATGTCGTTTCCGCCACGGCACAGGCCGATGGACGCACGTTGCAGGCGTTCGGTATCGAGCCGACGTCGGTCGAAGCGGTTCTGCCCTCTTACATGGTGCGTTACCGCCCGCAGGGCCAGTATACCCGGTCCGGCAGCACCGCCTGAGCCATCGGCCGAAGGCGAAAATTCCTGGTTGCAATGAAAACCGCCGGCATCCACCGGCGGTTTCTTTTTGGTCGGCGCTGAACAAAGCGTTGCAGTTCTGCCTCACTTAAAAAAGCGATTGGCATTTACCGTCGATTCAACATGTGTCGATATTGATAACGTTGGTTCCAGCGCATAGACAGCAGCCGCGCCGCATCGTTCGGATCAGGACGACGGGCGCCGTCACATCATCTTGAGAGGCACATTCTTTATGGGCAAGTCGATCGCGATTTTCTTTGCGTGCGCGGCACTTATCATCCTGGCTGGATCCTTCGCTGCGCCGAAGACGGTCGCCAGCAATCACAGCGGTTGCGCGCCGGCCTATGGTGTCGATCCCTGCACCACGGCATCGATCGATACGCTCGCCGGCAAGTAAGATTTTCCGCCTCAAAACGGGCGGCACGAACTATGGCGGGGGCCAGGAACCGCATGCATCCTTTCAAACGGGATGCATGCGGTTTTTTTGTTGCCTGATCAGCTGACCCAGCCGACAGTCACCATGCCGAGAAGGGCCGCACCGAAGATGATGCGATAGATGGCAAAGGCGGTGAAACGGTTGTTCTGGATATAGTTCAGCAGCCATTTGACCGCGATGAATGCGGTGATGGTCGAGACGACGAAGGCGATGCCCAGCGACGTCCAGTCCTCGCTGCCGATACCGCCATCCTTGATCGTCGACAACAGTTCAAAGGCGCTGGCGGCATACATGGTGGGTATGCCGACCAGAAACGCGAATTCCGTTGCCGCGGCGCGGTTGCGGGTGCCGAAAATCATGGCGGCGAAAATGGTGGCGCCGGATCGCGACGTTCCAGGGAAGATGCCGGCAACGATCTGCGCCAGACCGACGATCACAGCGACCGTCCAGCTCACATGGCTGCTTTCAGGCCGCCGTGCCGCGATCTTTTCCGCGGCGATCATCCATAGCCCGCCGATGATGAGCGCCCAGGCGATGGGCGTGACACTTTCGGGTAGACGGAAGCCGAGCTTCTTGACGACCAGGCCGAGGATTGCCGTCACCAGAAATGCCAGAATCAATTTTCCGGCGTAGCTGCGGTTTTCCGGGTTGCGCCAGCCGATCAGAAGGGACAGCAGGCGCTGCCAATAGATGATGGTGACGGCAAGGATCGCGCCCGCCTGTATGACGATATTGAAGGTGTCGGAGCGCTGCCCCAGCCATTGCTCGGCAATGAGCAGGTGGCCCGTGCTGGATATCGGAAGAAATTCCGTAATGCCTTCGATAATCCCCAGAAGGATTGCGCTGATAATCGAGTGATCGCCCATAAGTTAAGCATCCCTGAAGAATTTGGGTTTAGAAACGTGGAATCGCCGCTACCTTGTGCCCGCGGCCATAAATTCCTATAGCTCTTTCCTGTAGACCGTGGCCAGCCGTAACCGCCGCGACAAAACCGTCTCCTCCCAATCGAACTGATGAAGCCTGACCAGCCATGCCGACACTTTATCATCACCCCATGTCCACCTCGTCGCGGTTCGTCCGACTGATCCTGTCGGAATACGGTTATCAGACGGAACTGGCGGAGGAACAGCCCTGGGAAAAGCGGCGTGATTTCCTGACGCTCAATCCCGCTGGCACGTTGCCGGTCTATGTCGATGACAGCATGAGGGCACTCTGTGGCGCGACTGTGATTTCCGAATATCTCGATGAGACCAATGGCGTCCTGAAGCGCGATCGCCGGCTTCTGGCCGAGGACCCCTTCCAGCGCGCCGAGATCCGCAGGCTGGTCGAATGGTTCCTGCAGAAGATGGAAGCGGACGTGACGCGGCCGCTGGTGCGCGAACGGATCTTCAAGCTGCAGATGACGCCGGATCAGGGTGGCGGTGCGCCCGATTCGAAGATGCTGCGCACGTCGCGCTCCAACATCCGCCAGCACCTGAAATATCTGGGCTGGCTCGCGGGCTCGCGCACCTATCTGGCCGGCGACCGGCTGTCCTATGCCGATCTTGCCGCCGCTGCCGCCATCTCGGTGCTGGATTATCTGGGCGAGATCGACTGGTCGGAGGCGCCCGCGGTCAAGGACTGGTATCAGCGGCTGAAGTCGCGGCCGTCCTTCCGGCCGTTGCTGGGCGAACGCGTGCGCGGCGTGACGCCCGTATCCCATTACGCCGATCTGGATTTTTAGAGCATGATGCCGAACAGTGTGAAGCGGTTTTCGGCCAATATCATGTTCCAGCGATAGGAGACGTCCGTGCCCGGCGATGCGCTCCACACGGAGAAGCATGACAAGAGGCTCCGGACGCTCACCCGCTTCCTGAAGGAAGAGGCCCGCGACAAGGGCTTCGATGTCTGCCGGGTGACGCTGCCCGATTCCATCCCGCAGGCCCCCGAACGCCTCGCCGATTTTCTGGATCGCGGCTATCACGGCACGATGGACTGGATGGCCGAGACGGCGGCCCGCCGGTCCGATCCACGCGTGTTGTGGAGCGATGTGCGTTCGGTCGTGCTGTTCGGCATGAATTATGGGCCGGACGAGGACCCGCGTTCGATCCTTGGCAAGCCCGATCTCGGTGCGATCTCGGTCTATGCCCGCAACCGTGACTATCACGATGTGATCAAGGGCAAGCTGAAAGAGGTCGCGACCCGTTTCGCAGCCAGGGCTGGCGTCGATGTCAAGGTGTTCGTCGATACGGCTCCGGTGATGGAAAAACCGCTGGCCGAGCAGGCCGGCCTCGGCTGGCAGGGAAAACATACCAATCTCGTCAGCCGCGAGTTCGGCTCCTGGCTGTTCCTGGGCAGCCTGTTCACCACGGCCGAACTGCTTGTCGATGCGCCGGAGCGCGATCATTGCGGTTCCTGCCGCGCCTGTCTGGACGCCTGTCCGACGGATGCCTTTCCAGCACCCTACAAGATCGATGCGCGCCGCTGCATTTCCTATCTGACGATCGAGCACAAGGGGCCGATCGATCCCGGCATTCGCGCGCGGATCGGCAACCGCATCTACGGCTGCGACGACTGTCTGGCCGCCTGTCCCTGGAACAAGTTTGCCGCGGCGGCCTCAGAGATGAAGCTGCAGGCGCGCGAGGATCTGAAGGCGCCGCCGCTGTCATATCTGCTGACGCTCGACGACACGGCGTTTCGCACGTTCTTTTCCGGCTCTCCGGTCAAGCGCATCGGCCGCGACCGGTTCGTGCGCAACTGTCTGATCGCCGCCGGCAATTCCGGCGATGCCGGCCTGATCGATATCTGTGCAGAATTGTCGAAGGATACATCGCCGACGGTGCGCGGCATGGCCATCTGGGCGTTGTCACGGCTGATGGCGGCTGGCGATTTTACGCATTTTGCGGCAAGACGGCATGGCGAGACCGATCCCGAGGTGCTCGCCGAATGGAAAATGGCAGGAGTTGTCTGATGCACGTTCTCACTCTCGGCGCCGGTTTCTCCGGTTCGGCAATTGCCAAAGCCTTCCTGCCGCTCGCGCAATCGGTGACGGGGACCACGCGGGGACCAGACAGGATTGCCGGCCTTCGGCAGCTGGGTATCGATGCGCTCGTTTATGACGGCGTGAGCATTTCGCCGGACCTTGCGGCCGCCATGCAGCGCACGACACATCTGATCCAGTCCATTGCGCCCGGCCATGACGGCGATCCGATGATGCATCCGCAAACGCCGCCGCTTGCCGAGCTGATGCCGAACCTGAAATGGGCGGGTTATCTCTCGACCGTCGGCGTCTATGGCGATCACGGTGGCGCATGGGTCACGGAGGCGGCGTCGCTGGAGCCGGTCTCCGCCCGCTCGGTGGAGCGTGTCGCCGCCGAAAAGGCGTGGCTCGCCTTTGGCGAGGAGAGCAATATTCCGGTCGCGGTGCTGCGCCTGTCCGGCATCTACGGTCCCGGCCGCAACGCCTTCTGCAATCTTGCCGCCGGCACGGCACGCCGGTTGATCAAGCCGAACCAGGTTTTCAATCGCATCCGTGTCGAGGACATTGCCGGTGCCGCGCTGTTCCTGTCCGGACGCGCCATCGGCGGCATCTTCAATGTCACCGATCACGAGCCGGCGCCGCCGCAGGATATCGTGGCGGAAGCCGCCCGCCTGATGGGGGTGACCCCGCCCCCTGAAATCCCCTTCGAGACCGCCGAACTCACGCCGATGGCCCGGTCTTTCTATGGTGAGAACAAGCGCGTCTCCAATGCACGCCTGCGTGATCTCGGCTTCGTCTTTCGCTTTCCGGACTATCGGATTTCGCTAGCGGATTTATGGAATGGCGGACACTGGCGGGGTTGATCTTCGCAGTAATGCGTGTCGGCGATAGTGTATGAACGATTGCTGACAGATCGGTCTTCCGGCTGTCGCAGTATCCACGGAAAAGTCGTCGTTTGATCTATAAAAGTGGATAGAATATCTCTCTATACTTGGCCAATTGAATGCAACCAAAGCGGGATTATGTGGTTTTCCAGCTCGCGGATCTGCCAGATTTAGCCAATTTCAAAAAATTGAATCGTTTTTTATGTGCACCGATGAGTTCACGGCGGCGTGATCGCGCGATCTTGGATTACCGACTGATTCCAAAGCATTTCTGCGGATATGTGACAGCAATTCAACATTTCGTAATTTTAGTTTTTCGTAGATCGTCAATATATCCTAATGCAAAGTTAATGGTTGAGGCACGTTTTCGCCATTTTTCGCCCCGACAAGCACGACCTTCGTAAGGATTGACTAAATTTCAACCGAAGGGGTCATCTGTTTGATCAAGATGAAGTTCACGTCTGCTGCGCTGGCAGCACTCTTTGCCGTGGGGGCAACCTTTACATCTGTGACACCAAGCCAGGCTGCCGGAACCGGCTGCGGCGGCGCATCCTGGTACGCGCTGTCGTCACGCACGGCATCCGGCGAACGGATGAACGCCTCCTACCTGACGGCCGCGCATCGCAATCTCAAGTTCGGCACCAAGGTCGCCGTCACCAACAAGCGCAACGGCAAGACCGTCGTCGTTCGCATCAACGACCGGGGCCCTTTCATTCGCGGCCGCGTTCTCGATCTCTCCAAGGCTGCCGCCTCCCATATCGGCATGATCAATTCCGGCACTGCGAGCGTCTGTTATCGCATCGTCAGCTGATATCGAAACGTGCCTGTCCGGATTTTGTTCCGGCTGGGTTTGATCCGGTACGATCGGGGAGGGACCGCCTCCCGCATCGGCCATCGCCTCGCATCCGGTCAGCAATCGTCACGGTCCGCCGCATCCCGGCTTGCTCTTGACGGCCATCACCGCTACCACGGCGGAAAATGGAGTTTGAAAGATGCGACTGGGTGGCAGGCTCGCCGGAGCCATTGAGGTTCTTGCCGATATAGAGACGCGCAAGCGTCCGGTTGCCGATGCTCTCAAGGATTGGGGGCTGGCACATCGTTTCGCCGGGTCCGGCGATCGCGCCGCGATCGGCAATATCGTCTATGACGCCCTGCGCATGAAGCTCTCGCACGCCTATCTGATGGACAGCGACAGCGCGACAGCGCTCGGCCACGCCGTGATGTTCCGCCAGTGGGGCGTTTCGCCCGAACAGCTGGCCGGTGAACTGGAGGGCGACAAGTTTGCGCCTGAGCCCCTGACAGCCGAGATGATCGCCGCTTTTGCCAGCCGCAAGCTCGAAGATGCGCCGGCGCATGTCCAGGGCGATATCCCGGAATGGGTGCAGCCGTCCTTTGAGGAAAATTTCGATGAAGACTGGCTCGCCGAAGCCAAGGCGCTGGCCGGACGCCCGGCGCTCGACCTGCGCGTCAACACCCTGAAGGCAACGCGCGAAAAGGTTCTGAAGGCGCTGGATCGCAGCGCCGTCGAGCCGGCAGCGATCGCCCGGCAGGGTATCCGCGTCCAGGCGGGCGAGGGCGCATCGCGCCTGCCCAATGTCACGGCGGAGATCTCGTTCGAGAAGGGCTGGTTCGAGGTTCAGGACGAAGGCTCGCAGATCGTCGCCGATCTCGTCATGCCGAAGGAAGGCGACCAGATCCTCGATTATTGCGCCGGCGGCGGCGGCAAGACACTGGCGATGTCGGCGGCCATGAACAACAAGGGCCAGATCCACGCCTACGACACCGATCGCAAGCGTCTCGCGCCGATCATCGAGCGGCTGAAGCGGGCAGGCACCCGCAACGTCCAGGTCCATGACCGGCTGGAAGGCCTGACGCCGCTCATCGGCCGGCTCGATCGTGTTCTCGTGGATGCCCCCTGCACCGGCACCGGCACCTGGCGGCGCCGTCCCGACACGAAGTGGCGGCTGACACAGAAGAATCTCGAGGAACGGCTGGGCCAGCAGCGGCAGGCGCTTGCCGGTGCAGCACCCTTCGTGCGCGTTGGCGGCCATCTCATCTATGTCACCTGTTCGGTGCTGCCGGAGGAAAACGAGGCGCAGGTCTACGCTTTCTGCGAGGACAATCCGGAATTCGAAATCCTGTCCGCAGCCGATAGCTGGGCTGACCTGTTCGGCACCGACAAGAAGCAGCCGTGGTCGGCCGACATGAAGACGGTGACGCTGACGCCGGCCTCCACCGATACCGACGGATTCTTCTTCTGTCTGATGGGCCGCAAGGGCTGAATGGCGGATGCCGTCCGGTGCTCTTCGCATCCGATTCTACATTGAAAATGTTCTAAACTATACGCTTTGACACAAGTTTAGTTTTGGTTCATGAAATCCGGGCTGAACAGCCAACGTCCATCGATCGGGCCGCGCGGCTTGCGCGACCGTTGACACCGGACGGCCGGGAACGCCGACTTCAATCGGCAACATACCAGGAGAGATCATGACCACATCATTCCTTCGCAACGCCGCGCTGGCGCTTGTCACCGCAACCTCGGTGCTCGCACTGCAGCCAGCGCAGGCCGCAACCGATGCCGCTGCCGTCGTCAAGCATTATGCCGACGTGGCGTTTGCCAAATATTCGGACGCCCTGACGACCGCCGAGACGCTCGACAAGGCCGTCGACGCGCTGATCGCCACCCCGAGCGAAGCGACGCTGAAGGCGGCGCGCGAAGCCTGGCTTGCCGCCCGCAATCCCTATCAGGAAACCGAAGTCTACCGCTTCGGCAACCCGATCGTCGACGAGTGGGAAGGCAAGGTCAATGCCTGGCCGCTGGACGAAGGCCTGATCGATTACGTCGATCCGAGCTACGGCACGGAAAGCGACGAGAACGCGCTGTTCACCGCCAACGTCATCGCCAACAAGACGATCAAGATCGACGGCAAGGATGTCGACGCCACCAACATCACGCCGGAATTCCTGTCGGGCACGCTGCAGGAGGCTGGTGGTATCGAGGCGAACGTCGCCACCGGCTATCACGCCATCGAATTCCTGCTCTGGGGCCAGGACCTGAACGGCACGGGCCCGGGCGCCGGCAACCGGCCCTACACCGACTACGATACGAAGAATTGCACCAACGGCAATTGCGACCGCCGCGCCACCTATCTGAAGGCTGCGACCGATCTCCTGGTGTCCGACCTGAAGGACATGGTCGCCAACTGGACGCCGGATGGCGCCGCCACCAAGAATATCGAGGCCGATCCCAAGGCTGGCCTCGGCGCCATCCTGACGGGCATGGGCTCGCTTTCCTATGGCGAGCTTGCCGGCGAGCGCATGAAGCTCGGCTTGCTGCTGCACGATCCGGAAGAAGAGCACGACTGCTTCTCCGACAACACCTACAACTCGCATCTGCACGATGCGATCGGTATCCAGGCCGCCTATACCGGCGAATATACCAGAGTCGACGGCACCAAGCTGACCGGTCCTTCGCTGTCGGAAATCGTTGCCGCCAAGGATCCGGCGCTCGACAAGGAAATGAAGGAAAAGCTGGCCACCACCATGGCGGCCATGGAAGCCATGGCCAAGCGCGGCCAGACCGTCGAAGCCTATGACCAGATGATCGGCGAGGGCAACACCGAGGGCAATGCCGTCGTTCAGGCCGCCATCGATGGCCTCGTCGCACAGGCAAAGACGGTCGAGCGCGTCATTGCGTCACTGGATCTCGGCGCGATTGAGCTTGAAGGTTCCGACAGCCTGGATAATCCTAACGCTGTCTTCAAATGAGAAAGCAAAGGCGGGCCGTCGCGTGTCGTGAGCGGCCCGGTTTTTTCTGAATGCGTATTTGGGGTCTCGCGCGTCTGAGATTGCCGCTTGCTGTCGCACTCTGTTGCGCAGCGGGCGGCTTTTCCGTTTTTGGCGAGAGTCTCTCGCCCGGGACAGAGGAGGGGAAGGCCCCGGTAAAAACGGAAAGCCTTGCGGAAACAATTCCGCTGTCCTCCAGCCGCGACGACCTGACGGACGCCGACCGGGCCCGCGTCCAAACCGTCACCCGCCCCGCCACCCATTTTTCCAAGCCCGAGACGTTCGAGGCCATGTCCGGTGGTGCCGGTACCTCCATCGCGTCGGTCAACCGGGACAGTTTCTCGCAGTTCTCAGCCAATATCACCTTTGCCGAGGAAGAAACTTTCAAGCTTGGCAATGCGCTGTTCCGCAAGCTCTGGGTCTCGTCACCGTCGTCGACGCAGGCCTCCGATGGCCTTGGCCCGCTCTACAATGCCCGTGCCTGCCAGACCTGCCATGTGAGGGATGGCCGCGGGCATCCGCCGGAAGGGGCTGATGCGACATCGATGTTCCTGCGGCTGGCCCGCGCGCCGAAAACGGATGCCGAGCGGGCGGCAATCGCAGCTCATGAGGTCCTGAATTTTCCCGATCCCGTCTATGGCGCACAGTTGCAGGACAGGGCGGTGCCCGGCCTGCCCGCTGAAGGCCATATGAAGATCAGCTATACCGAAACCCCGGTTAAGCTTGCCGGCGGCGAAACGGTTTTGCTGCGCAAGCCGCACTATACGGTCGAGAACCTTGGCTACGGCCCTCTCGATGAAACGACGACGCTGTCGCCCCGCGTCACGCAGGCCATGGCCGGGCTCGGGCTGGTGGAAGCCATCCACCCGGCCGATATCATGGCGAATGCCGATCCGGACGACAAGGATGGCGACGGCATTCGCGGCAAGCCGGCGCTGGTACGCGATCCCGTGTCCGGCAAGCTGGTGCTCGGCCGCTTCGGCTGGAAGGCGCAGAGCGCCACGGTGCGCCAGCAGACCGCCGATGCGCTGGCCGGAGATATCGGCATTTCGTCGCCCGCCGCAAAGCGCAACTACGGAGATTGCACGCCCGCCCAGACCGCCTGTTTCGCCATGGCCAATGGTGTGCAGGCGCGGCTGGGCGATACGGAGGCGCCCGATCCCGTGCTTGACCTCATCACCTTCTACTCGGAAAACCTGGCCGTGCCCGCGCGGCGCAAGGCAAGCTTTCCCGAAACGCTCGCAGGCAAGAAGGTTTTTTACGAAACCGGCTGCATCTCCTGCCATGTCCCGAAATTCGTCACCCGCCGCGATGCCGCCAACACGGCGCATGCGTTCCAGTTGATCTGGCCCTATTCCGATTTTCTGCTGCATGACATGGGCGAGGGGCTTGCCGACGGCCAGCAGGTGGGCGAAGCATCGGGCAGCGAATGGCGCACGCCGCCGCTTTGGGGTATCGGTTTGACGAAGGTGGTGAGCGGCTACACCTTCTTCCTGCATGACGGCCGCGCCCGCAATCTGACGGAAGCCATTCTCTGGCATGGCGGCGAGGCGGCAAAGGCCCGCGACCGGTTTGCCGCTCTTGAAAAAGCCGATAGACAAGCCCTGATCACATTTCTGGAGTCTCTTTGATGCGCCACCGGCATATCCTGCTTTTCAGCCTCGGCCTGATGGTCCTGCCCTTGCCCGCCATGGCCCAGGATGCCGAAGAGATTTCACCGCCGCGCGCCGGGTTGAACCAGGATGCCGTCCCCGGCGTCATGCAGAAGGCCGTCGACGATTTCATCCGCCCCGGCTACCGCGACTTGGCGGAGGGCACCGAAGCGCTCGCCGAGGCAGCGCACATGCTCTGCGAGAAGCCGTCCGACGAGACGCTGGGCGATGTGCAGATGAGCTTTGACGAAGTCGTCCAGCAATGGTCGACGATCGAGATCGTCCGCGTCGGACCGGTCGTCGACGGCAACCGTTTCGAGCGGTTCCTGTTCTTTCCGGACCGCAAGAGCACCGGCCTGAAACAGGTGCAGCGCATTCTGGCGGCGAAGGACGAAACCGCCACCTCGGCGGAAACGCTGAAAGGAAAGAGCGTGGCCGCCCAGGGCCTCGGGGCGCTCGAATATGTGCTCTACGGGACGGATGCGGAGGTTCTGTCCTCGGAAAAGAACGGCTTCCGTTGCCGCTATGGCGCGGCCATCACGGACAATCTGAAGTCCGTGGCTGCCGAGCTTCATGCCGATTGGGAAAAGCCGGATGGAATTCAGGCCGCCTGGAAAAAGCCCGGTCCGGACAATCCTGTCTACCGCGACGGCAAGGAGGTGGCGACCGAGCTGCTCGGCATCCTCGTCCATGGGGTCGAAGGCATCCGGGACCAGCGGCTGCGGCCCTTCTATGCCGGCATCATCAAGGGCGAGCCTGACAAGGGCCATCCGAAAATGGCGATCTACTGGCGCTCCGGCAACACCATGCCGGCGATCTCGGCGAACTTCACGGCGCTGCAGACCCTGTTCAACGCCAGCGACATGCAGGCCCTGCTGCCGAAGGAAGACCAGTCCGTGGTGAGCGCCGTCAACTATGTCCTGCAGGCCATCGTCGACGATGCCGACCAGATCGACCTGCCGATCGACGAGGCGATTGCCGATGACGAGCAGCGCGGCAGGCTGAACCGCATCCTGCAGAACACCAACGACGTTCTCCAGCGCCTCAATCTCGACTTCGGGGCGGCGATCGGGCTTGGTGCGGGCTTCTCCTTCGCCGACGGCGACTGAGCGTGGCGGTACCATTTCGAGCTTTCGCAAGCGGTTGACAACAAATGAACATTGGCGCAAGGGATCGGCTGTGCTCCATCCGCGGGCACGGCCAAACAAGGATCAACGGATCATGAACCCCGACAGTCGAAGTAGTGCTTCGATTTTCTCGACCGTCAGGCCCTGATAGCAAGGGGTTTGCCCTGGCGGTCGCAGACCTGCCAGATTGGAACCCGATATGCTGCGCATCTACACCAGCCAGAACAATCAGCTTGCCCTGCTCGAAACCGCCACGGATCTGGTGGAAACCACGCCGATCGTCTGGTTCGACCTGTTCAATCCCGCCCAGGACGAAACCCGCATCGTCGAGCAGCATCTCGGCATCGAAATCCCGACGCGCGACGAAATGCAGGAGATCGAGCTCTCCGACCGCCTCTATCAGGAAGACGGCGCCGAGTTCATGACGATGACGGCCGCGACCGAACTGGATGGCGACAATCCGGTCAAGGTGCCCGTCACGTTCATCCTCAAGGGCGCGACCCTGGTAACGGTGCGCCATGCCGACCCGAAGCCGTTTCATCTCTATGCGGCGCGCATGCAGCGCCTGAATGGCGCGTCCTGTGAAAGCGGCGAACTTGTCATGCTCGGGCTTCTGGAGGCAATGATTGACCGGACCGCCGACGCTTTGGAGCGGATCGGCAACGAGATCGACGGCATCTCGCGGGAGGTGTTCCGCAAGACCAATTCCAGCGCCACGAAAAAGACCCGAGACCTGCAGTCGCTGATCGAGCAGATCGGCCAGAAGGGCGATTTCCTCAGCGTCATCCGCGAAAGCCTCGTCAGCGTCGGCCGCCTCGTCGCCTATCACACGGCGCTCGATGGCATCGGCACGCGCAAGGCGGTCAAGGAAAGCCGCCAGCGCGTCAAGCTGATCCAGCGCGACGCGGCGTCGCTCGGCGATCACGCGCTGTTTCTGTCGAACAAGATCAACTTCCTGCTCGATGCGACGCTGGGCCTGATCAATCTCGAGCAGAACCAGATCATCAAGATCTTCTCGGTGGCCGCTGTCGTCTTCCTGCCACCGACCCTTGTCGCCTCGATCTACGGCATGAATTTCGATGCCATCCCGGAGCTGAAGTTCCAGTTCGGTTATCCGATGGCGCTGTTCATGATGATACTTTCGGCGGTCCTGCCCTTCCTCTATTTCAAGCGGCGGGGCTGGCTTTAGGCCGAGAATTTTATGATGATATGGATCAGTCGCTCCATTCTCCGTCATCCTCTCCTCGGGTTTAACCCGAGGACTTGTGGCGGGGATCCAGCCCGCTCACGTCCGTGAGCGAAAGACGCCTTCACGCGACGGACGTCGCGTGGCTGGATTCCTGTGACAAGCACAGGAATGACGGAGAGGGAGGGGCCAAGCCGGTCAACGGCAATTTATGCTGACGGAAATCTCATGGCATATCGAAATATACCCACCGGTCAAACCCCCACCGACCGCCGCGCCTTCCTCAAAATGGCAGGCGCCGCCTGGGCAGCCACCCTTGCACCGCAAGCCGCCTTTGCGCTGTCACGCACCGATGCCGTCTATGCGTCCGCATTCATGGCGCCGGATGGTTCCTATGGCGTGGCGACACTGAGCGAGGCGGGGAACATCATCGAGCGGGTGCCGCTGCCGGCGCGCGCCCACGGCATGACCTGGTCGCCGGTCACCAATCGTGCCGTTGCCTTTGCCCGCCGTCCTGGCACCTATGCGATGATCTTTGCGCCGGATGACAGCGTCGAGCCGATCGTCATCACCTCCGTCGAAGGCCGGCATTTCTACGGTCACGGCTGCTTTTCGGCGGACGGACGCCTGCTCTATGCGACCGAAAACGACTTCGCCAACAATCGCGGCATGATCGGCGTCTATGACGGTACCAACAATTTTGCCCGCATCGGCGAATTTCCGTCCTATGGCATCGGCCCGCACGACATGACGCTCGGGCAGGACGGCAAGATGCTGGTGATCGCCAATGGCGGCATCGAGACCCATCCGGATTTCGGCCGCACCAAGCTCAACCTCGATCACATGGAACCGTCGCTGGCGCTGGTCGATACCGCGACCGGCGCGCTGATCGAACGCCACGCCATGCCGGACAATCTGCGCCAGCTTTCGACCCGCCATGTCGATATCGATGCCGATGGCAAGGTCTGGTTCGCCTGCCAGTACGAGGGCGCCCGCAACGACCTGCCGCCGCTCGCCGGTTCCTTTGCACGCGGCGAGGACATTCGCTTTCTCGAGTTGCCGGACGAAACAACAATGGCGCTAGCCAACTATGTCGGCGCCATCGCCGTCAATCGCCATGACGGGCTGGTCGGACTGACATCGCCGAAGGGCGGAACGGCGGTGACGATCGATGCCAAGACGGGGAAGGTTATCCGGCAGGATGCTCTTGCCGATGCCGCCGGGATCGCGCCATCTCCGCACGGCTTCGTTGCGTCGTCCTATTCGGGGCAGTTCGGCGATACGCAGAGCAAGGTCGCCTGGGACCAGCATATTGTCAGGATCGGCAAGCTCTGACATCGGACCATTCAGGATGAATGGCTGGACAATCATCCTGAATGGCCGGCCTGTCGAGAAAGGCCGGCAATGTCCTCCCAGAGATAGGCAACCTGCTCGTAACTCTGATCGCCGAGCCCGATTCTGCTGGTTTCGGCCGCCTTTGCTCCCATTCGCTCATAGAATTGCCGATTGGGATTGCCGGCGAGAACCCAGGCAAAAAGGGATGTCGCGCCTTGCCCGGCGCAATGCTTCGCCGTTAGGCGGACAAGCGCGCTGCCGATTCCCAAGCCTTGATAATCCGCCCGGACATACAGCGCATAGAGCTCATGGACATGGGCCGGTGCGGCCCCGCGCGCCGGTCCGAAATTGGCGAAACCGATGATGTCGCCTGCCAAAGGCTCCACGGCGACGAGATAGGACACGCCGGCTTGGCCCATGCGCCGCGCATGGCGCACGGCCTGCTCCTCGCGTGACATGCCGTCGAGAAACGCGTCTGCCAACAATCCGCGAAAGGTCGAGCGCCAGGTATCGACCAGCACCCCGGCGATCATCAACAGATCGTCGCCGGTACCCGGCCTAATCTTGATGGGGCTGCCGTCTTGCATGCAACCGATATGGGGATGGTATGGTCCAATTTTAAAGCGCCGCAATCGGCATTCGTTCCGGAACACTCTGCCTCACTGCGGCCACGCCGCTCAACACATCGATTTTCCTCATGAATTGAGACTTGTCCTTGTTTTTCCGCCATGCGACTGTCTGTGCAACGGTGACCAGAAACTGAGACGACAGAGAGCACACGGTGGAATTTCGCGAGCGCATCCGCAACAGCTTCGGCAGGCAGGCCGCCATGGCGACGATCGGCGCCGAACTGACGCGGGTGGAGCAGGGCTCGGTCGAGATCGAGCTTCCGTTCGACGAGAAGCTGACCCAGCAGCACGGCTTTCTGCATGCGGGGATCATTTCGGCCGCGCTCGATGCCGCCGGCACCTATGCCGCCTATTCGGTGATCGACCCGGATGCCTCGATCCTGACCATCGAATTCAAGGTCAACCTGATGTCTCCGGGCCGGGGCGAACGCTTCCTGTTTCGCGGCGAGGTGACGAAGCCCGGCACGACGATCATCGTCTCCGATGGCCGCGGCTATGCGATCTCGGCGGATGGTCCGGCCAAGCTGATCGCCTCGATGACCGGCACGATGATGGTGATCCGCGGACGCGAGGGCATTGAAGGATGACATTCGAACTGAAATCCGTGGCGGGCAGGACGCTGCTCTATGTCATGGCCGCCGATGCGGAATATGGTGTGCACCTGCGCCAGCGCATCTCGCCCTTGATGACCGGCGTCGGCCCCGTCGAGGCGGCGGTGACGCTGACGCGCACGCTGGCCGAACTATCTGGTCGGAGTAGCCTGCCCGATCTCGTGGTCTCGCTCGGCTCGGCCGGGTCGGCCCGGCTCGAACAGGCCGAGATCTATCAGGCGACCTCGGTTGCCTATCGCGACATGGATGCCTCGCCATTCGGTTTTGAAAAGGGTGCGACGCCGTTTCTCGATCTGCCGGTCACGGTCGATCTGCCGCTGCGTATTCCCGGCGTGAAGGCGGCAAGTCTTTCGACCGGCGCCAACGTTGTTTCCGGTGCGACCTACGACACCATCGCCGCCGATATGGTCGAAATGGAAACCTTCGCCGTCCTGCGTGCCTGCCAGTCCTTCGGCATTCCGCTGATCGGTCTGCGCGGCATTTCCGACGGCAAGGCGGAACTCAAGCATATCGGCGACTGGACCGAGTATCTGCACGTGATCGACGAGAAGCTGGCAGACGCTATCGATGCGCTGGAAAAGGCCGTTGCATCAGGCGAAATCGCCGTCTGAAGCCGCAAAATTGTCCGGGTGCAATGTAATCGTTGCGCTTGGAGCCGCCTTTAATTAAAGGCACGCCATAGTTCCCCATCAGATGATCCAAGCCAGCGGAAGCGCGTCATGACAGCGACAGTCCATCCCGATACCGTTCTCATCATCGATTTCGGCAGCCAGGTCACTCAGCTGATCGCCCGCCGCGTGCGCGAGACCGGCGTCTATTGCGAGATCGTGCCCTTCCAGTCGGCGGAGGAAGGCTTCAAGCGGCTGAACCCGAAGGCGATTATCCTCTCGGGCAGCCCCGCCTCGACGCTGGAGATCGGCTCTCCCCGCGCCCCACAAGTGGTGTTCGACAGCGGCCTGCCGGTTCTCGGCATCTGCTACGGCCAGCAGACCATGTGCGAACAGCTCGGCGGCAAGGTCGAGGCCGGCCATCACCGCGAATTCGGCCGCGCCTTCATCGAGATCGACAAGGAATGCGCCCTCTATGACGGTATCTGGACCGTCGGCTCCCGCCATCAGGTGTGGATGAGCCACGGCGACCGCGTCACGGCGATCCCGGCCGGCTTCGAGGTGGTCGCCACCTCGCCCAACGCCCCGTTCGCCTTCATCGCCAATGAAGCGAAGAAATTCTACGCCGTGCAGTTCCATCCGGAAGTCGTGCACACGCCCGATGGCGCCAAGCTGCTGGCCAATTTCGTCCACAAGATCGCCGGCCTCAAGGGCGACTGGTCGATGGCCGCCTATCGCGACAAGGCCGTTGCCAATATCCGCGCCCAGGTCGGCGACAAGCGCGTCATCTGCGGCCTGTCCGGCGGCGTCGATAGTTCCGTTGCGGCGCTGCTCATCCACGAGGCGGTCGGCGACCAGCTGACCTGCATCCTCGTCGACCACGGCCTGATGCGCAAGAACGAGGCAGCCGACGTCGTTGCCATGTTCAAGGAGCACTACAACCTGCATCTGGTCCATGTCGATGCGTCCGACATGTTCATCAATGCGCTGGAAGGCGAGAGCGATCCGGAAACCAAGCGCAAGACCATCGGCCGTCTGTTCATCGACGTGTTCGAAGCCGAAGCCAAGAAGCTCGGCGGCGCCGATTTCCTCGCCCAGGGCACGCTCTATCCGGACGTGATCGAAAGCGTTTCCTTCACCGGCGGCCCTTCGGTCACCATCAAGTCGCACCACAATGTCGGCGGACTTCCGGCCCGCATGAACATGCAGCTGGTCGAGCCGCTGCGCGAACTCTTCAAGGATGAAGTCCGCATCCTCGGCAAGGAACTCGGCCTTCCCGATAGCTTCATCGGCCGCCATCCCTTCCCGGGACCGGGCCTAGCCATCCGCTGCCCGGGCGGCATCACCCGCGAAAAACTCGAAATCCTGCGCGAAGCCGACGCCGTCTATCTCGACGAAATCCGCAAGGCCGGCCTCTACGATGCCATCTGGCAGGCCTTCGCCGTGCTGCTGCCGGTCCAGACCGTCGGCGTCATGGGCGATGGCCGCACCTACGAATTCGTCTGCGCCCTTCGCGCCGTCACCTCCGTCGACGGCATGACGGCCGATTTCTACCACTACGACATGGACTTCCTCGGCCGCGCCGCCACCCGCATCATCAACGAAGTTCGCGGTATCAACCGCGTCGTCTATGATGTGACCAGCAAGCCGCCGGGCACGATCGAGTGGGAGTGAAGTTCAATTTTGCGCTGGGTGCAGAAGATCCTCGTCGAATACGAAAATGAACTTCGTGCTGTTGCCGAGAGAGTTGCTGGGGCTATCCGCCAGCCTGGTCGTTGCCACCGTGCGCAGCGATGAACATGGCGACAGCCGACCGGCAATAGGATTCGATTTCGTTGTCGTCCTCTGCTCTCGCCTGATCGAAGCGTGCGATAATCAGGAGATCGGATCCTTTGATAAGCGCGGCAAACAAGCGGGCGGACCGGAGAGGATCGGGCACGTTCAGAGCCGCCTTCGCGTGTAACTGACGCAATAGGGCCTCGATTTGGGCGATGACATAGGCGGGGCCTGCTTCGTAATGGAGCTTGCTTAATGAATTTTGATTCGTCTTGTCGGCCATGATCATGGCTTCGACACTGCGGACGTCCGGGCTCAACAGCGTGCGAAGCAGGTATGTTCCAACCGCCATGAGTTGATGTTCTGCCGAACCGCCGACGCTTTCAATAAGAGCCTGAGGTGCAAACTGTTGGCAGTGGGCTGCGATGGCTGCGCTGAACAGCGCCTCCTTGTTCTCGAAGTGCCGATAGATGCTGAGCTTGGATATCCTCGCTCGCTGGGCGACCTTGTCCAATGTCGTCGCTTGAAAACCCAATTCCACAAAGAGTTCGCATGCGGCGTCGACTATCGTTTGGCTAAGCGCCTCGTTGGCGGGGCGGCCGCGCCGGGCCTGGCTGTTTTGGGTCACGATAATTACAGTCCTTGACAGTATCTCAATTCTTGGATTACGATACCATATAGTATCCAAAATATGCAAGCCAATGGGTGGGTTTTAACAATGTCCTCCAAATCAAGTTTCCCGAGGCCGCTCGGCGATATCGAATGCGGCATCGTCCGGCCGGTCAATACAGTGATCGGCGACAGTCTCGGCGATGCCGGAGCCCTGCTCGCTGCCCGTCTCGAGCGCGTATCGCTGGACGCGATTTCGCGCCAGACCAAACCCACTCCCCTCCATCCTCAACACGGAGCCCATCACCATGGATGACGTCATCATCATCGGCGGTAGCTTTGCCGGCCTCGCCGCCGCCCTGCAGCTCGGCCGTGCCCGCCGCAAGGTCACCGTTCTCGATACCGGCCTGCCGCGCAACCGCTTCGCCGGCCACTCGCATGGTCTGCTCGGCCACGATCACAAGTCACCGCTGGACATCCTGGCCGAGGCGCGGCAGCAACTGGCGCGCTATCCCGCGATCAGGCTGGTCAATGCCCGGGCCGACAGCATCTCCGGCGCCATCGACAATTTCTCCGTCCTCACCGGCGATGGCGAAAGCCTTGGCGCGCGCCGCCTGATCCTGAGCTATGGCGTTGTCGACCAGATGCCTGCTGTTCCGGGCTTTGCCGAAAGCTGGGGCACGTCCATCGTGCCCTGTCCCTATTGCGACGGCTTTGAAGTCGCCGGCCAGCATTGGGGCCTCGTCTGGTCCGGCCCGCAGTCGATGAATCAGGTCAGGCTGTTCCACGACTGGACCGACAGATTGACGGTCTTCGCCGATGGTCACGACATTCCGCCCGATATCCGGGCCGATCTGGCTCGCCGCAACGTCCCTGTCGTCGATGGCCGGATCACTGGGATCGCCCAACGCGGGGCCCAGAACGCCACCGTCAAGCTCGATACCGGCCCCGATGTCGCGGTCGACATCCTGTTCGCGCATCCGCGCAACAAGCCGTCCGCAAGCCTGCATGAATCACTGGGGCTCGCCACGGTCAAAACACCTCTCGGCATCATCCTCAAGGTCGACGAGCGCCGCGAAACCAGCATGCCCGGCATCTACGCCGCCGGCGACCTCGCCAACCCCATCACGCCGCCATCGGTCACCCTAGCATCGTCGCACGGCGCGATGGCGGGTATCTTCGCCCAGCAGTCGATGCTGGTTTGAGAGCGCAGATTGGAGATGAACATGGCCGTCGAACCGGACAGCGCGGGTGTGCGCTTCCCTCCGCCCTTCATCTATCTGGGAGCGCTGCTGTTGGGGCTGGCGGCGGAGCGGTTCGTCACCCTGCGCTCTTTCGGCACCGACTGGCGGTCGCTGATCGCAGCAGGCGCGCTGCTGTTCGTTGCCGGCGCGGCGGTGATGCTTGCGGCGGCGGGGCTGTTCCGGCGGCTGGGCACCAATGTTCGGCCGTCGCAGCCAACGACCCTCATCGCGACGACCGGTCCTTATCGGTGGACTCGCAATCCCATGTATCTCGGCATGGCGCTTGTCTATGCGGGCCTCGCGATCGGCTTCGACGGGCCGATCGCCTTCGCCTTGCTCCCGTTGGTGCTGATCGCAATCCAGACGCAGGTGATCGCCCGCGAGGAGCGCTACCTCGAAGCGAAGTTCGGCGACGACTACCGCCGTTACAAGGCCGAGGTTCGCCGCTGGCTCTGACTATTTCGCCGCTGCCGCCTGCGGGGCCTCCGCTTGCTGAGGGCCAGTGGGTCCGGAAAAGCGATCGACTTCGATAGATGCCGAAACCGCACAAAAATTTTCGTGCTATTTTTCCCTTTGAAATCAAAACTGTAACGTTTTGACGGCCCATGGGGCGGCTTTTTGCGCGGAAACGAATAAAAAACCTAGAGATGTCAATGTCTTAACTAGATTTAGAGCAATCGAGTGGGAGTGACGGGGAGGACCGTATTCGGTCGCGCCGCTCGAAGACGTTAGCGCGCGCGACCAGTTCTCGGTGTCGATCACACGGTCGTCGATCGATTACTGCTCCTTCTTGAACAGATCCTGGAAGATGAGCTGGCCCCAGGTGCGCTCGTGTGCGTGCACCAGCGCGCCACCCTCGTTGAGCTTTCCGAGCTTCACGGGGGCGAACCCGAGTTGTTTGGCCAAATCCGCCACGGGAGCGATCGCGTCCTCGTCATCGCTTGACAGAAAGACCACCCGGTGGCCGCCCGCGACGACCGGATCGGCCGCCAGGGTGGCTGCGATCAGGTGATTGAAGCCTTTCACGAACCTGGCACCGGCGAACGATTTCGCAACGAAGGCGGAGGACGGGAGGCCGTCCAGCTCTTCAGGAGGTGCTGGAAACGCGTTCATCGCGTCGATGACCGTCTTGCCTTTCCAGCTCGGCAGGGCTTTCGCAACGTCGCGATGCTCCCCGAACGGGACCGCCAGGATGATCGTGTCGGCCTCGAGTGCTTCCCGCAGCGACCTGGCGACGATCGTGGGTCCAATCGCCCGAGCCTGTGGCGCCAAATTCTCGGGCGGCCGGCGGCTTGCCACGATCACGTCGATGTTTTTACGGGCGAAGGCGTGGGCGAGGGCCTGGCCTATCTTGCCGAATCCTACGATTGCGTAGCTCATCATACTTCTCCTATCCGTTTTGATATTGAAACCCTGGCGTTCGACGGCGCGGGGTTATCCGTTCTGCTGTGTGGCGAGCTTTGCGTAGACGTCTCGCCGTGTAAGACGTCCACGCGGCTGGACTGGCCGTTCAGCGCGGAAGCCGTTCCACCATGGACAAGCCAGTTCCCGCCGGTTGGCCGCTTCCGGCGATCCGGCGCGATTTCAGATGGCCGAGAAACCGCCGTCGACAGACAGCTCCACCCCATTCACGAAGCTCGAATCGTCTGAAGCAAGAAACAGCGCGGCCGCTGCAATTTCCTCAGGACGCCCCATCTTTCCCCGCGGGATCAGGGATTCGAACATTTGCTTCGCCTCCTCGGTGAGAACTTGGTCCTGCATCGGTGTGGCGATCGGTCCCGGATGCAGCACGTTCACCCGGATATTCCTAGCCTTGAGTTCGTTGAGCCACCCGCGTGCGAATGCGTGCAGCGCCGCCTTGCTCGCCGCATACACGCTGTAGCCAGGAAACCCTTTGATCGAAGCAACCGACCCAGTCATGAAGATCGATCCGCCATCGTTGAACAGCGGCAACGCCTTTTGAACGGTAAACAGCGTGCCGCGCGTATTCAGGCCGAAGGTGGCATCGAAATGCTGCTCGGTAATCTCGCCCAATGGGACGGCTTCGCCCGTGCCGGCGCTCGCATACAGGACGTCGATCTTGCCCTTTTCCCGCTTGACTGTATCGAAGAGGCGGTCGAGGTCGCCGAGATTGGCTGCGTCGCCGCGCACGCCGGTCACGTTCCGGCCGATCAGCTTGACGGCCTCGTCCAGCGCCTCTTGTCTCCGGCCCGTGATGAAAACATAGGCGCCTTCTTCAACGAACCGCTTGGCGCTCGCCAGCGCCATGCCGCTCGATCCACCCGTGATGACTGCAATCTTACCTTCAAGCTTTCCCATGTTCTTTCCTTTCGTCGTGTCGGACAGCGTTTGCCTCCGAGACGCTCGAAATGGGTCCGCCGGCATCGGTTGTTGAGTGCGCAAGCGCGCACATCGGTGGTGCGAAAACGATCCGGCCGACGCGATATTCTGGTCTGAGTGCCTGTTTTGCTCTAGGAGGGGATGGGAATACGGGTTTTGGAGAGCGCACCGCGTGGTGCCGGATTGCACCATGATCGACTGGGATGATATTCGCTATTTTCTTGCCGTGGCGCGCGGAGGCTCCGTGCGGGCTGCCGCCGAGGGCCTCGGGGTGTATCACTCGACCGTGCTGCGACGCATCGCACAGCTCGAGGAACGCCTCGGCGCGCAGATGTTCGAAAAGCTGCCTTCGGGCTACCGCCTGACGGCTGCGGGCGAGGAGGTCCTCGAGCTCGCGAACCAGATGGAAGCGTCGTCGCACCAGCTGGAGACGCGCGTCTTCGGGCGCGACCAGAGCGTGCGCGGGCTTCTGCGGGTGACGTTGGCTCCGACCCTTGCGACACATCTGCTCATGCCGGACCTCGCCGATTTCGCGCGTCTGCATCCGGATATCGAGATGGACATCCTGTCGTCCGGCGAGCTGGCAAATCTGACCAACCGAGAGGCCGACGTGGCGATCCGCGTCGTCTACGACCGCAAAACCCTGCCGCTCAATCTTCACGGCCTGAAGGGGCCGGAGCTGTTCGGCGGCGTCTACATGTCCCGCGATCGACTGGCCGCATGGCGTGCGGGTGCGCCCGATCCCATCCGGTGGATCGTCATAAGCATCCACGGCATCCCGGACTGGGCCAGCGCGGGCGAGGTTCGCACCACAGGGGTTCCGTTCAGGACCACGGACGGCGAGGCGCAGATCGTTGCAGTCCGGCAAGGGCTCGGGATCACGACACTGCCGTGCTTCGTCGGAGATGCCGACCCCCTGCTGGTGAGGGTGCCGGGCACAGACCTTCACATGTACGGAACGCTCTGGCTTCTCACACAGGGGGAGACACGCAAGACGAAGCGCGTCCGGCTCTTCACCGAGTTCGTAACCCACAGGCTCGCCGCCTACGCTCCGCTTCTCGCGGGATTGTCTGTATCGCGCGACTGACGCCCGGCAGGTTGCCGGCGACGCTGGCAGTCTTTTGGCAGGCTGGAGATGCCACTATTTGGCGGTCATCGGGCTTCTGGAACATGCCGGGCGGATTGGTTCCCCTCTCTGAATTCGCACCTTCGATATGCGTCCAATTGAGGGGGCGTCTATTTGACGTCTTTCGCCCTGCGCCCACTCGAGACCGACCGCTTCTGCGGTACGCTGCTTCCATGCTCGCTCCACCAAGCCGTCAGGGCCTCCATCGTCGGTCCGAGCCCGCGGGCCTTTGAGGTCATTTCATAATCAACTCGCGGAGGCACCTCCGCGAACACGGTGCGCGAGATCAGGCCGTCTGCCTCAAGCTCCCGGAGCTGTGCGGTGAGCATGTGTTGGGTGATCCCCGGGATCCCTTTCCGCAGTTCCCCGAACCGGTGCACCCGCTGATTGAGCAGCCAGAGAATTTCCAGCTTCCATTTGCCGGAGAGCAGCGCGAACGCGCGCCGCATTTCCTCATGCATGTTGATCCCGTCGTGGGCCATGGTCTGGTTTCCCATACTTACCGCAAGTTTTTCATCCTACTTGCATATATCCATCTTAGTCGACATTTTCAATCTGCACAGTGGGCGTGCGAATAGATGCGCCCGGATCAAGCAACAAAGTCGATGAAAGAGATGTTGCGCAAGCAACATCGATCAGGAACATCCTATGTCTGAAAATTATGTCTACTGGATCAGCACGGCGCTGTTGTCCCTGCTCTATCTGGCTTCCGCGGTTACCTACATCGTAAAAAAACAATGGGTCCGGGAGACGATCGTCGGGTTTGGTTATCCCGGATATCTCGTGCCGATCCTCACTGCGGTGAAATTCCTGGCCGTGGCGGCCATTCTGTCGCGCGTCAGTGTCGCGCTCAGCGATCTCGCCTATGCCGGCGTGTTCTATCATCTGCTGTTGTCAGGCCTTGCACATATCGGCGTCCGCAAGCCTGGCGGGGCTCTGCCGGCTGCGGTGGGCCTCGCGCTGCTGGCTGCCTCCTTCGTCACCCAGAATGCCGCCCGCGAAATCCCGTCGCCCTACGTGCAGGCGGCTGTGCGCTGACGCTGTGAAAACACCGACAACCTTTCAACGGATGGAGATGAACATGGGTCGCCTCGACGGAAAAGTCGCTGTCATAACGGGCGCCGGGCGCGGCATCGGCCGTGCCGCTGCAAAGTTGCTGGCGGCGGAGGGCGCGAAGGTGGCGGTTCTTTCGCTCACGCCCGCGAATGTGAACGCTGTTGTCGCTGACATCGAGGCCGCAGGCGGGACCGCGCTGGGCGTTGTCTGCGACATCAGCCGTGCCGATCAGATCAAGGCGGCAGTGGAGAAGGTAGCCGCCGCCTATGGCGGGATCGACATCCTGGTGAACAATGCGTTCGATTCATCCGCGCCGTTTTCATCTGTCCTCGATCTCTCGGTGGAACAGGTGCAGCGCAACTTCGATACGGGCCCGATCGCCCATCTGCGCATGATGCAGGCTGCCTATCCCTATCTCAAGGCCAGCGGGGAAGGACGGGTCATCAATTTCGGGTCGCCCGCCGGGATTATCGGCCTGGTGGGCTATGCGCCCTATAACATGGCAAAAGAGGCGGTGCGTGCACTGACCCGGACGGCCGCCCGCGAGTGGGGCGCCGACAAGATCACCGTGAACAATATCCTGCCGGTCGCGGAAACATGGGGCGCGGAGGCCGACGTGCCGCCGCCGACCAACGCACTTGCTCGATACGGCTTGCCGGAGGACGATATCGCGCCAGTGGTCCTTTTCCTTGCGAGCAAGGATTCGCAGTTCATCACCGGCTCGAGCCTCACGCCGGATGGCGGCTTTATCATCGACGGCGCCCGCTAGATGTGCTTGGCCGTGTCCTGTGGTCAGGCAGGCTACAGCAGCAGCGACTGCTGCGCAGGCTCCGGTGGAGCGAGCCGCACGCCTTCCAGTTCCAGCATGTGGACCTTGGCGGTCGCCCCGCCGGGTGCGGAAAAACCGCCGACCTTGCCGCCGGCCGCCAGAACCCGGTGGCACGGGATGATCAGCGGTACCGGGTTCTTGGCCATGGCCTGGCCGACATCGCGGGCGGCTTGCGGGCCGGCGCCGAGTTCCTTGGCCAGCGTGCCATAGGTGGTGGTATGACCCCAGCCGACGCGGCGCAGGGCATCGTAGATCTGCCGGAAGAAATCCTCCTGCCCCTCGAGATCGAGCCGGAAGTCGGAAAAATCGATCTTCTCGCCGTTAAAATAGCGCTTCGCGGCAGCGATGGCCTGGCTGATCTCGGGCGTCGGATCGGCGGGCTGCGCGGTGGGATCGCGCCGCCGCAGGTTGCGCTCCGTGGCATCGGCGCTGCGTGTCGGCAGCTGGAACCGCGATATGCCGCGGCTGCTCCAGGCGATGCCGCAATAGCCGCCGGCGGTTTCGAAGATGTGATACCGGTGTTCTATTTCAGCCATTCCGTTGCTCCTTCCGTTCGAATCCGCGAGGTGGCGCATGTGTTTCCGTTGCCGGGCATATTATACAGCAGCCATCTCCCTTTTGCGCTCCAGCGCCAGCAGATATCGCTTGGCATCCAGCCCGCCGGCAAAGCCGTGCAGCGTGCCATCCGACCCGATCGCCCGGTGACAGGGAACGATGATCGAAATCGGGTTTCGGCCATTGGCGGCGCCCATGGCGCGAAACGCTTTCGGGCTGCCGATCTGGCGGGCGATATCGGCATAGCTGCGCGTTTCGCCGAACGGGATCGTCAGCAGCGCATTCCAGACGCGTTTCTGGAAATCGGTGCCGGCCATGTCCAGATCGATGCTGAAGCCGGTGCGTCTGCCGGCAAAATACTCGCCCAGCTGCTGCTCCGCCTGAAGCAGGACGGGATGCGCGGGGTCGGGATCGAGTGGGCCCAGCCGCACCCGTTTCGGATCGTCCCTGTCCCAAAGGATCGCCGCCAGACCCTTGCCGCTGGCGACCAGCTTCAGCTGCCCCACCGGTGAGGCGATGATCTTGTAGATATAAGCCATGCCTGATCTTGGTCCAGATTCGGCGTCCATGCCACCCGTTTCTTGCCGTGTTTGAAACCATGCGAAGACGGCGGAGCCGTCTCGGTTGCCGGCGGAAACTGGTCGCAAGCTATGGGAATAAATTCATATGTTCATGATTTGTTCTTGACGGAGAGTGCGGCTTGGCTATACTGGCGTCATTCAAAAAGGGATGAGGTCTGCCATGCTGGGAAAAGCCGGGAATGAAGTCGTGCGCCATAATCAGCAGTCGTTTGCGTTCGGCGATGCGGGCGGCCTGCGCTCGCGGAAATTTGACGAAACGGTCAAGAGCAATCTCTTTCTCGCCGTCGTGCCGGAACGCGAAACGGCGCTCCAGGCAGTTGAAATCGGCAGACGGATATCCGCTGAACATGGCCTGTCGCGGAATGTCCGTCCGCATCAGCTGATGCATGTCTCGCTGAATGGCGTCGGCGCCTATCCGCACCTGCCCGAAGATGTCGTCTTCACGGCGTGCGAGGCGATGTCGAACGTCAGGGCGATGCCTTTCGAGGTGACGTTCGATCGGGTCATGAGCTTTGCCAATGGCTATGCACGGCCGCTGGTGCTTGCCGGCGGCGTGCGCAGCGAGGAGATGATGGATCTGCATGTCCAGCTGGCAAAGGAGATGTGGAGCGCCGGACTGACCTTTTCCTACAATCCGCGCTTCAAGCCGCATATGACGCTGCTATACGACGAGGCGAGCGTGCCGGAGCGCGAACTGGCGGAGCCGGTTCGCTGGATGGTCCGCGAGTTCGTCCTGATCCATAGTCTGGTGGGGCGGGGCGAGTATGAATATCTCGGGCGCTGGCCGCTTCTGGGGTAATGCGGCTATGATTCGCCGCTTGCAGTTTGGGCCGGAACCGGCAAGAAGCGTTGCAGCGTTTAGGCCCATTTCAGGAAAGAGCAAGCGGTGGAAATTTCGGAGATCGTCATCAGCGGAGATACGCCCGGCATCGCGTGGCGGCTTCCCATCTTCCGGTTCAAGGGCAGCGACGATGCGGCGCCGAAAGTCTATATCCAGGCGGCGCTGCATGCCAATGAGCTGCCCGGGACAGCACTCCTGCATTTCCTGTGCGAGCGGTTGCGCCGGGCGCAGGGCGAGGGTGCCATCCGTGGCGATATCACCATCGTGCCGCAGGCCAATCCGATCGGCACGGCGCAATCGCATTTCGGCGAGCTGCAGGGCCGCTTCGATCTCGGTTCACGCACCAATTTCAACCGAGACTTCCCGCTGATCGCGCTCGGCGATCGGCAGACGCTGATCGATGATCTCGATCGCTATCCGGCGACCGAGCGGCTGAAGCGCCAGCTGCTGCATATGGCGCTCGGCGCCGATCTGGTTCTCGATCTGCATTGCGACGACGAATCCCTGCAATATGCCTATATCGACGAGGCTTTCTGGCCGGAGGCCTCCGATCTGGCCGCGGCACTCGACATGGAAGCCGTATTCCTCGCCGATGGCGAAAGCAGCGCCTTCGAGGAGGCTGTCGGCTATGCCTGGAAATATGAAGCCGCTGAAAAGGCAACGCGGCTGCCTGGCCGTCTGTCGGTGACCGTCGAACTGCGCGGCACGCGCGATGTCTATCCAGACATGGCCCGCAAGGATGCAGACGGGCTCTGGCGCTTCCTCGCCGGACGCGGCATCGTTGGTGATGACACCGTCAGCGTCGAGCCGTTCAGGGGGCAGGCGACACCGCTCGACAATATCGAGATGATCCGCGCGCCAGAACCGGGCGCCGTGCTGTTTCACCGCACGATCGGCGACACCGTCGCGGCCGGCGATCTGCTGGCCACGATCATCACCGCGCCGGGCACCGAAGGCGGCACGATCGATCTTCATGCTCCCCAGGCCGGCCTGATCGCCACCCGCACGTCGCAGCGCTTCGCCCGCCGCCGGGACAATCTGATGAAGATCGCCTGCGCCGGGCCGGCAAAGGCCGCGCGCAAGCCGGGAACGCTGGAAGCCTGACGACGGGCGGCTTCGCCCGGCGTTTGCAGTTTTGCCACTTCATGCTATCCCGCTTGCCGATAGCTAAGGGATGGCATGAAGCATGAGCCTGACGATCTACGGTATCAAGAACTGCGATACGATGAAAAAGGCGCGGACCTGGCTGGACAGCCACGGCATCGCCTATGATTTCCACGACTACAAGGCGTCCGGCATCACGGCAGAGGTGCTGCAGCGCTGGTGCGCGGCGCTCGGCTGGGAAACGGTGCTCAACCGCGCCGGCACGACGTTTCGCAGCCTGCCGGATGCCGACAAGCAGGGCCTGAACGAAGACAAGGCGATCGCGCTCATGCTCGCCCAGCCGTCGATGATCAAGCGGCCGGTGCTCGACCGCGATGGCACGCTGATCGCCGGGTTCAAGCCGGATGTCTATCAAAGCGCGTTTCCGGGATAGGCCATGTCGAAAAGCACGCGGGCGACACTTGCGCTGACCAAGGCCGGGGCCGCCTTTACCGTTCATACCTACGATTACGATCCTTCAGCGGATCGCATCGGCATGGCGGCGGCCGAGGCCCTTGGCGAAGAGCCGCGCCGTGTGCTGAAGACCTTGATGGCGGAGGTGGACGGCAAGCCGGTCTGCGTCGTCGTCCCGTCCGACCGCGAGGTCAGCATGAAAAAGCTGGCGGCGGCCTTTCACGGCAAGTCGGCCAACATGATGAAGCCGGCCGAGGCCGAGCGGCTGACCGGCTATCATGTCGGCGGCATCAGTCCGTTCGGACAGAAGAAGCCGGTGCCGACGGCGATCGAGGAGCAGGCCCTTGCCGAGCCGCTGGTCTATATCAACGGCGGCCAGCGCGGCCTGCAGGTACGGCTGGCCCCCGATGATGCCCGCAAGGCGCTGAATGCCGCCGCGGCTTCGCTCGTGGCCTGAGAGGACGATGATGTCTGAGATGACCGAGACGCTTTCGATCCTTGAACCCTATCCCGGAATTTTCGCCTATTATGACGGGCGGGTCGAGGGCAGGCGGCTGCATGGCGATGGCCCCAACTGGCTGGATGACGGCGCCTATTCGCTGGGTGTTGCCTCCTATGCCATCGTCGATGGCGGTGAAGCGCTGGTCTATGACACCCATGTCTCGCTGGCGCATGCGACCGCGATCCGCGCGCATCTCACAGGCCTCGGCGTGCGCACCATCCGCGTCGTGCTCAGCCACTGGCACAAGGACCATATTGCCGGCAACGCCGTCTTCGCCGATTGCGAGATCATCGCCCTGTCGTTGACGGCGCAGCAGCTGGAGGAGAACCGCGGCAGGATCGAAGCGGCCAACCCGCCGATTGTGCCGCTGGTCATGCCGACACGGCTGTTTGACGAGAAACTGGAGCTCACCGTCGGCGGGCGCCGGGTCGAGCTGCTTCATTTCGCAATCCACAGCGCGGACGGCAATGTCGTCTGGCTGCCGGACGAAAAACTGCTTCTGGCCGGCGATACGCTGGAAGATACCGCCACCTATGTTTCCGAGGCCGCAGAGATCGCCACCCATATCGGCGAACTGGCGCGCATGCGAACCTTGCCGATCGCAAGGATCCTGCCGAGCCATGGCGATCGGGCGCGGATTGCTGAGGGCGGATATAGTCCGGCCTTGATCGACGCGAACCGGACCTACCTCGAGCGCCTGTCGGGCGCGATTGCGCAGGGAGACACTGTCACCCCCTCGCTGAAGGATTTCGCCGCCGAAGAGATCGCCTCGGGCGCCATCCTTTATTTCGCGCCCTATGAGGAGGTTCACCAGCGCAATATCGCCACCGTCATCGCTGCCGTGCGATGATCACTGCATAATTCCTTAAACCGGAATCGGTTTAAGGATGAAATTATGCAG
Organism: Pararhizobium polonicum; assembly: GCF_001687365.1. Lineage (GTDB taxonomy): Bacteria > Pseudomonadota > Alphaproteobacteria > Rhizobiales > Rhizobiaceae > Pararhizobium > Pararhizobium polonicum. The sequence continues at coordinate 454,523 of NZ_LGLV01000004.1, read as the reverse complement.
CAGATATAATGGGTTACAGTGAACCTTGGCGTGTCGTGGATGACGCGCGGCGCTGTAGCGGGCGCGAATGCATCTTCAATTTCGCCGCAAAGCGCACTAAGTCTTTCGCTTGATATCAATCCAGCAGACAGGCACGTCATGACCTTTCCCGCCCATTCCATCGATCCCGTCAAACTGGACAAGCTCGCCGAAGTCGCCGTCAAGGTCGGCTTGCGGCTGGAGCGCGGGCAGGATCTGCTGATCACCGCGCCGATCGCGGCTTTGCCGCTGGTGCGACTGATCACCAAACATGCCTATATTGCCGGTGCCGGGCTGGTGACGACATTCTACTCGGATGAAGAAACGACGCTTGCCCGCTACGCGCATGCGCCGGACGAAAGCTTCGACAAGGCGAGCGGCTGGCTTTACGACGGCATGGCCAAGGCCTTCGGCAGCAACACCGCCCGTCTGGCCATTTCCGGCGACAACCCGATGATGCTGGCGGCGCAGGACCCGGCCAAGGTGGCGCGCGCCAACAAGGCGATGTCGATGGCCTATAAGCCGGCGCTGGAGAAAATCTCCAACTTCGACATCAACTGGAACATCGTCTCCTATCCCAACCCCGCCTGGGCGCGACAGATGTTTCCCGGCGATACCGAAGCCGTCGCCGTCGAAAAGCTCGCCAATGCGATCTTTGCCGCCTCGCGCGTCGATGTTGCCGATCCCGTTGCGGCCTGGGCTGAACACAATGCCAATCTCGCCAAACGTTCCTCCTGGCTGAACGGCGAGCGCTTCTCGGCGCTGCATTTCACCGGTCCGGGTACGGATCTCACCGTCGGTCTCGCCGATGGCCATGAGTGGCACGGCGGCGCCTCGACCGCGAAGAACGGCATCACCTGCAATCCCAATATCCCGACCGAGGAAGTCTTCACCACGCCGCACGCGTTGCGGGTCGAAGGTCATGTGTCGAGCACCAAGCCGCTGTCGCATCAGGGCACGCTGATCGACAATATCCGGGTTCGCTTCGAGGGCGGCCGGATCGTCGAGGCCAAGGCTTCGAAGGGCGAAGAGGTGCTGAACAAGGTTCTGGATACGGACGAGGGCGCGCGGCGCCTCGGTGAAGTGGCGCTGGTGCCGCATTCCTCACCAATCTCGGCCAGCGGCGTGCTGTTCTACAACACGCTGTTCGACGAGAATGCCTCCTGTCATATCGCGCTTGGCCAGTGCTACTCGAAATGCTTCCTCGATGGCGCCTCGCTGTCCCAGGAACAGATCACGGCGCAGGGCGGCAATTCCAGCCTGATCCATATCGACTGGATGATCGGCTCCGGCGAGGTCGATATCGACGGCGTGCGGGCCGATGGCGCGAAAGTGCCGGTCATGCGCAAGGGCGAGTGGGCTTGACCACAGTCGGCGTCATCGGCGGAACCGGCTGGCTGGGCGGCACTTTGCTCCGCCCGGCAGCAGATGGCAGGCGTGCAATGGCAACGGAAATGGGCCGCTAGGGCCTGACAGATTCCGCCGCAGCGGATGCAACTGGCTGCGGTCTCATCTGCGCCCGCTGACCGAGCCATACGCTCACGAGTACGGTGACCATGCCGATCATCTGCAGCGGCGTCAGGTTCTGGCCGAGCACGCCCCATCCGAGCAGCGTCGCCACCAGCGGGCTGAGGAAGCCGAGCGAGGCGACGGCTGCGGGCTCGAGCCTGGACAGGCCGCGAAACCACAACAGATAGGTGAGCGCCGCGCCGATCAGCCCGAGCCAGGCGATGCCGAGGATGTTGGCCGTGGTCGGCACCGGCAGGCTGGGCTCGAACAGAAGGGCGACCGGCAGCAGCAGCAGGCCGCCGGCGGTCAGCTGCCAGGCGGTGAAGGTCAGGCTCGATACCGGTGGCGCCCAGTGCCGGGTCAGCACCGTGCCAAAAGCCATGGAGACGGCACCGGCCAGCCCGGCGACGATGCCGACCGGATCGAGTGCCGCACCGGGCGTCAGCACCAGCAGTCCGACCCCGGCCATGCCGACGACGCCTGCGATAATGGCAAGCATCCGCACCGGCGTACCGATCAGCATGCGCGCCAGCATGACGACGATCAGCGGCTGGATGGCGCCGACGGTCGCCGCCACGCCACCCGGCAGGCGGTAGGCCGAGATGAACAGCATCGCCCAGAAGAACGAGAAATTGAGTGCGCCGAGAATGAGGCTGCGCGCCCACCAGATGCCCTGCGGCAGCTGCCGGACAATGAGCAGAAGGATGATGCCGGCCGGCAGGGCGCGCAGCATGGCGACCGTCAGCGGATAGCCGTGCGGCAGGAATTCGGTGGTCACCAGATAGGTGCTGCCCCAGATGGCGGGTGCAATGGCCGTCAGGCCGATATCGGTGAGCGATGAGGATTTTATCTTCACATCAAATATCTCGATTTCAAGATAAAATCAGCATAGCGGCGATTATCTTGACGTCAAGATGATTTCTGCCTACCACGAAAGCATGGATGAAGATCACGTCGACAGAATTCTGGCGCAATGGCGCAGGGAGCGGCCGGACCTCGATGTCGCGCCGATGGGGCTGCTGGGCCGGCTGGCCCGGCTATCGACCTATCTGGGACGTGAAGTCGAAAAGACATTTCTGGAACGCGGGCTGTCGTCGGCGAGCTTTGACGTTCTGGCCGCACTCCGGCGTTCCGGCAAACCGTACCGCCTGTCGCCGGGCGATCTCCTGACGACGATGATGATCACCTCGGGCACGATGACCAACCGCATCGACCAGCTGGAAAAGGCTGGCCTTGTCGAGCGGCTGACCAATCCGCAAGATCGGCGCAGCGTGCTGATCGCACTGAGGCCGGAGGGGCTTGATCTGGTCGAGCGCACGGTGACGGCGCATGTCGCCAACCAGCATCGGCTGACGGAGCTGATCGATCCGGAGGAGCGGGCAGCTTTGGATGCGGTCCTCAGAAAATATCTAGCGGCCTTCGAATAGACCTCAGCAGGCGAGATCGGCAACCACCGCATCGAGGATCAGCATGCCGGCGGGCGTGCAGCGCAGGCGGGAATTGCCCAGCCGCTCGATGAAGCCATGTTCGATCAGGAATTGCTCGCGGTCCGGATCGGGCTCGCGGCCGGACAGGCTTTGCCAGCGCACGAGATCGATGCCCTCTTTCAGCCGCAGGCCCATCAACAGCAGTTCGTCGGCCTGCTCGTCATAGCCGAGCACTTCCTGGTCGATCATGCCGTGGCCGTGGTCCTCGACCCGTTGTAGCCAGTCCTCCGGCTTGCGCTCGGTCGATGTGGCGATCTTGTCGCGGCCGCGCGTCAGCCGGCCATGCGCGCCGGGGCCGATGCCGGCATAATCGCCATAGCGCCAGTACGTCAGGTTGTGGCGGCTTTCGGCGCCGGGAGCGGCATGGTTGGAAACCTCGTAGGCCGGCATGCCGAAGCCTTCGGTGATCTCCTGCGTCGCCTCATAGAGCACGGCGGAGTGCTCCCCGTCCGGCACGATCAGCTTGCCGGCCTTGTGCAGGCCGTAGAAGGGCGTGCCTTCCTCGATCGTCAGCTGGTAGAGCGACAGGTGATCGACGGCATAGGAGACGGCCTGCTTCAGCTCCTGCTCCCAGGCCTCGACCGTCTGGTTCGGGCGGGCGTAGATCAGATCGAAGGACATGCGCGGAAAGATATCGCGCGCCAGCCCGATCGCCTTCAGCGCATCCTCGACATTGTGCAGCCGGCCGAGGAACTTCAGGTCCCGGTCGTTCAGCGCCTGCACGCCGAGCGAGACGCGGTTGACGCCGGCGGCACGGTAGCCGCGGAAACGGGTCGCCTCGACACTCGAGGGATTGGCCTCCATGGTGATCTCGATGCCATCGGGCACATGCCAGAGATTGGCGATGCCATCGAGAATGGCCTCGACCGTCGATGGGTTCATCAGCGACGGCGTGCCGCCGCCCATGAAAATGCTGGTGACGGTGCGCGGACCCGACATATGCCGCATCGCCGCCATTTCGGTCAGAAACGCGGTGACGAAACGCGGCTGGTCGACCGGCTGATGCCGGACATGGCTGTTGAAATCGCAATAGGGACATTTGGCAGCACAGAATGGCCAATGGACATAGACCCCGAAACCGGGCTCCTTGCTGTCGCTGAGGGAAGAAAAAGTAGCCATTCTGTTTCAGGTCTTTCAGGCGCTTTGGCGCAGAGTAATCGAGGTCGCAGGTATTTACGGGTTGGATCGGAAACTTACCACACCGTCATTCCTGTGCCCGTCACAGGAATCCAGCCACGCGACGTCCGTCGCGTGAAAGAGTCCCGAGCGTCGCAGACGCGACGCCACTGGATCCCTGTGACTAGCACAGGGATGACGGAGGAGAGATATTCAGTCAACCTCCAACTCACCCACTCGCGGCACTCGGGAGAGCCTTCGATCTACGCACTCAGGCAGGTCTCGGCAAAAAGCTTGAACGCCCGCGCCCGGTGCGACAGCGCGTCCGCATCGCCCAGTTTCCAGCCGTGTTTTTCCTCAGCGCTCATTTCACCGAATGTGGTGTCGTAACCGAGCGGTTGAAAGACCGGGTCGTAGCCAAACCCTTGGTCCCCGCGCGGCGGCCAGACGATGTGGCCTTCGACCTCGCCGCGGAACAGCTCGACATGGCCATCCGGCCAGGCCAGGCAAAGCACCGAGACGAAGCGGCCGGTGCGCCGGTCGAAGGCGGTAGCGCCCGCGTCCTGAATGGCGGTTTCGACCTTTTGCATCGCCATGGCGAAATCGCGCGTGCCGTCGGCGGTCTCCGCCCAGTTGGCCGTATAGACACCCGGATCGCCGTTCAGGGCATCGACGACAAGGCCGGAATCGTCCGAAAGGGCAGGCAGGCCCGACGCCTTTGCCGACGCCAGCGCCTTGATCGTCGCGTTTTCCTCAAATGTCGTGCCGGTCTCGTCCGGCTCGACGAAGTTGAGATCAGCGGCCGACTTGGCCTCGAAGCCCATCGGGCCGATCAGGTCGCGGATTTCGCGGATCTTGCCGGCATTATGGCTGGCGACGATCAGGGTCTTGTCCTCAAGCTTGCGCATCTACGTCTTTCTCGCCAATTCGTGTCAGTTCAAATTCCAGAGGCTGGCCTCTGCGCATTCCAGGCTATTTCCCGCCGGATCGCGGAAGTAGAAGGAGCGCGCACCCGACGGCCATTGCACACCGGATTCGATGGCGATGCCGGCGGCCTTCAGCTTTTCTTCCCAGGCATCCAGATGTCCGGCCGGCACCCGCAAACACATGTGCCCCGAACCCTGCGTGCCATGCGGCGGAACCTGCAAGCCGTCTGCCGGCGGCGGCTTCACCGTTTCCAACGGATTGAACAGCAGAAGCACACCGGGTCCGCAACGAAAGAAGATATGCCTGTTGCCGGCGCGGCTGATTTTCTCAAGTCCGAGAACGAAGCCGTAAAAGGCCTCCGCCCGGTCGAGATCGTCAACATAGAGCGCCGTCTCCAGAATGCCTTCGAATTTCAGTTCACTCATGCGCATTGCCCCTCACCCCAGCCCTCTCCCCGCCTGCGGGGAGAGGGGACGACCGAGATTGCCGTCTGGTCCGTCTCCCCGTCACGACGGGGAGAAGGTGCCCGATAATGAGGGGCATTGATCGCATGAACGCAAGCTCCTCAGCCCCCGATCGTCTGCTTCTGCAGGGCCACCAGTTCGGCGATGCCGTTCTTGGCAAGACCCATCAGCGTGCCGAACTCCTCTTCCGAGAAAGGCTTGCCTTCCGCCGTGCCCTGGATTTCGACGATGCCGCCGGAGCCGGTCATGACGAAATTGGCATCGGTCTCGGCCGCCGAGTCTTCCAGATAATCGAGATCGATCACTGGCTGGTTGGCGAAGATGCCGCAGGAGATGGCGGCGATATGATCCTTCAGGACCTTTTCGACCTTGATCATGTTGCGGGCTTCCATCCAGGCGAGGCAATCGCGCAGTGCGATCCAGGCGCCGGTGATGGAGGCCGTGCGGGTGCCGCCATCGGCCTGGATGACGTCGCAGTCGATCGAGATCTGGCGTTCGCCGAGCGCCTGCAGGTCGACCACGGCACGCAGCGAGCGGCCGATGAGGCGCTGGATTTCCTGCGTGCGGCCGCTCTGCTTGCCGGATGCCGCTTCGCGCTTCATCCGTTCGCCGGTGGCGCGCGGCAACATGCCATATTCGGCGGTGACCCAACCCTTGCCGCTGTTGCGCAGCCACGGCGGCGTCTTTTCTTCCAGACTTGCCGTCACCAGCACATGCGTGTCGCCGAACTTGACGAGGCAGGATCCTTCTGCGTGCTTGGAAACGTTGCGCTCGAAGGAAACCTTGCGCATCTGGTCGGTTTTTCTGCCGGAGGGCCGCATCATGAACTCCTGTGATGTTTGTCAGCCTTCTAGCCTAAGTTCGGGGGAAGGGAAATCATTTGCGCTAAAAGAGTGGAGGAGAGGCAAAAGGCGCTGTACGGCGGGCTTTCCGGCCAATTTCTCTTTTGCTATCCGGGCCGGGATCACTATATTTCAATAGACTTCAACAACATGGGTTTTCGCGTTCGAATGGTACTGGATAAATCTGCAATGCGGGAAAGACTTTCGGCGCTCGACGAGCGTTCGGGCGAAATCTTCCGTCGCATCGTGGAAAGCTATCTGGAAAGCGGTGAGCCGCTCGGTTCGCGCAGCCTGTCGCGTATTCTGCCGATGTCGCTGTCGCCGGCTTCCGTGCGTAACGTCATGAGCGATCTGGAAGATCTCGGCCTTATCTATTCGCCGCATATCAGTGCCGGCCGCCTGCCGACCCAGGTGGGGCTGCGCTTCTTCGTCGATGCCTTCATGCAGGTCGGCGATCTGTCGGCGGAGGACCGCGCTTCGATCGACCGGCACGTGCGCCGCGCCGACCGCGACCAGCCGGTCGAAACGCTGCTGAACGATGCCAGTCAGATGCTGTCGGGCATGTCGCGCGGGGCAGGGCTTGTCATCACTGCCAAGAACGACCCTGTACTGCGGCATGTCGAGTTCGTCCGCCTGGCGCCGACCAAGGCGCTGGCGGTGCTGGTCGGCGAACACGACCAGGTTGAAAACCGCATCATCGAGCTTCCCGCCGGCGTCACCAGCTCGCAGCTGACGGAAGCGGCCAATTTCCTCAACGCCCATCTGGCCGGACAGACATTGCCCGAGGTTCGCGGCCAGCTTGAAAAGGTCAAGGAAACCCTGCGCCGCGAACTCGACACGCTCTCCCAGGATCTGGTCGAGCGTGGCCTTGCCATCTGGTCGGGCAGCGAGGTGGACGACAAGCCGACGCAGTTGATCGTGCGCGGCCGGGCCAATCTGCTCGAGGGCCTGGCCGGTGCCGAGGACGTCGACCGGCTGCGCATGCTGTTCGACGATCTGGAGAAGAAGGACAGCCTGATCGAGATCCTTAATCTTGCCGAAAGCGGGCCGGGCGTGCGCATTTTCATCGGCTCGGAAAACAAGCTGTTCTCGCTCTCCGGTTCGTCGCTGATCGTCGCCCCCTACAAGGATAGTGACGACAAGATCGTCGGCGCCGTCGGCGTCATCGGGCCGACGCGGCTGAATTACTCGCGTATCGTGCCGATGGTGGACTATACGGCGCAGCTGATGTCGCGTTTGTCGCGGTAATCGCCCGGGAAGAAGCCGGTTTTTCCGGCAGCTTTCGATTGCACCCTTGATTTTTCGGCTTCAAAGCTCGATATCGACACCAAATCCAAACATGTTGACATTCCGGAGACCGTCATGACCGACGATACGAACAAACACGGTGCTGAAGCGAACGTGGACGAAGCTGCCGCCACCTATGCCGAAGCCGCCGCTGAACAGGTCGATGCGGCCGTTTCCGAGCCGGATCCTTTGGAGCTTGCCAAGGCCGAAGCGGCCGACATGCGCGACCGTTATCTGCGCCTTGCCGCCGAGATGGACAACCTGCGCCGCCGCACCGCCCGCGACGTCAAGGATGCAAAATCCTATTCCGTTGCCGGCTTTGCCCGCGACATGCTCGCCGTCTCCGACAATCTGCGCCGCGCGCTGGACGCCATTCCGACAGAGGCCCGCGAGTCCGGCGATGCCGGCTTCAATGCACTGATCGAAGGCGTTGAGATGACCGAACGCGCCATGCTCTCGGCGCTCGAGCGCCACGGCGTCCAGAAGCTGGAGCCGGTCGGCCAGAAGTTCGACCCGAACTTCCACCAGGCGATGTTCGAAATCCCGAACACGGAAGTCCCGAACAACACCGTCGTTCAGGTCGTTCAGGCCGGCTACACCATCGGCGAACGCGTCCTGCGCCCCGCCATGGTCGGCGTCGCCAAGGGCGGACCGAAGGTTGTTGCTGGGGAAGAGACGCCGGCGGCTTGATTTTTTGCAGTTCCATGAGAACTGGTATCAGGCTGGGCGAACTTCCAGCCTGATACCGCGTTGACTGCCAGAGTCATAAATAAACCGGTACTTTCGCCTTCAGCAATGCGATCAAATTCGGGTCCATAAAATCGTATTCATCGGGAATATGCAGGCAGATCAGCCGTTTTCCGTTGAGGTTGGCCCTATATTTGGCCTGGACCTTGCTGCGATGCGCCTTCTCCATGACGAAGATGATATCGGCCCATTCGATTTGCTCTGATGACAGTGGGTTTTCCGCATCCTTGTTCGTTCCGGCGGACAAGGTCTCGATACCGGGCCAATTTGCGAACACTTGCTCGGCAGTCGGGCTGCGCAGCTTGTTCTGGCTGCATATGAATAAGACGTTTTTCACCATTCCTCCGTTTGCGTTACCCGAACAACTGCTTCAGGTGATCGTTCAAGAAGCGCCCTTCCGGATCGAGCCTGTTGCGTAGAGCCTTGAAATCTCCCGCGCGCGGATAAAGCGCCGTCACGTCCTCCGCGCCCATGAAATGCAGCTTGCCCCAATGCGGGCGCGAACCGAACTGGCGCAGGATGTCGTCGACATCCTTCAGGTAGTTCCAGTAGTCCGTGCCCGGCTGGCCGGAGACTGAAAGCGTGATCGAGTCCTGCTCGAAAAACGGGCTGATCCAGCCGCCGTCGCCGGCGGTGAAGCGGTATTCGATCGGGTAGATGCAGGTCGGGTGCTTCTCCAGCATCAGCTTGCGCACTTCGGTGCAGGCCTGCTTGCCGTATCTGACCGGCACAGCATATTCCAGCTCGTGGAAATTCGGCACATATTCGATCGGATAGATTTCCGAGGAATAGGCGATCTTCTCGAAGCCGCTTTCCATCGGCGGCGCGTCGGTGATGTCGATGGTCTTCATCTCGCAGACGTCGGAGAGGCTCGTCGTGGTCGAGACGGAGGATGTATCCGGCAGGCAGTAGCAATGGCGGCTTTCCGGCACGGGGCACCAGAAGAAGCCGAAATGGCGGTGGTTGGCGGCCAGATCGTCGTGGCTCTCCATGCATTCGCCGAAGCTGCAGCGCCAGAGCTTTTCGTGCAGATTGTAGCTGTCCATCACCTGCAGGGTGATTTCGGAGATGACGCCGAGCATGCCGATGGACACGCGGGCGGCGTTCAGCATGTCGGGCTCGCTGTCATCAATGGCCAGAATGCTGCCGTCCGGCTGCACCAGCCGCATGCCGACGATCTGCGAGGCCATGTTGCCGAGCTTGATGCCCGTGCCGTGCGTGCCTGTGGTCAGCGCTCCTGCCAGCGCCTGGCTGTCGATATCGCCCTGGTTGATCATCGACAGGCCGCTGCGCTTCAAGGCCTTGCCCAGCGTGTTGATCGTCGTGCCGGCATGGACGGAAACCCGCTTGCGCGCCGTGTCGATATGGGTGATGCCCTGCAGGCCGGACAGCGTCAGGTGCAGCCCGCTGGTCAGCGCCACCGGCGTGAACGAATGGCCCGAACCGGCGCAGCGCACGTTCAATCCGTTCGATGTCGCCTCACGCACCATCTCGGCCAGTGCCGCCTCGCTGTCCGGCGCTCCTCTATGCCGGACGATGCACGATTGATTGCCGACCCAGTTGCGCCAGTGTCCGCCTGCTTCCATCATGTTTCCGCTTCCTTATAAAAATCTGCCAGATTGTTGGAAATCCTGGATTTTCTCCACCAGCCATATCGCAATTTTCTCGACGGGCCCCGTGTAGTCGGTGTCAAGAAGGCACTTCTTCGGGTTGTTCGGATTGACAAGCAGTGAAACGGCGTTTCCCCGAGAATATGTCATCGCATCGTTGGAGCCCGTATTGAGCTTGCGAACATGAAATTCGCCGTTCAATTGAAACCGCACAGTAATAACGATCGTCGTTTCACTTGCAGGTGGTGGGACATCGCAATCAATGATCGAAGTATCGATCGAGATCCATTTACCTCGCAAATACAACTGTCGCGCCCTGACACTGATGTAGGTCCCAAAAATCATGATAAGCAGCGCGAAAAAAATGCCCAGGGAATTTCCCAACTGAGTTCCAGCCACTGCGCTTCCTTTTTCACATCGCCGTAAAGCAGTTATCCACGAACAGATGGGTGCCGTTGATGAAGCTCGACTCGTCGCTGGCGAGGAACAGGGCAGCCTGTGCCACTTCCATGGGGGCACACATGCGGCCCTGCTGGGCGGCGATTGCCGCGTCGGAGACATCGACGCCGTATTTGGCGAGACCCACCAGTTCGCGCTTGCCGTGGTCGGTAGCGATGAAGCCTGGGCAGACGGCGTTGGAGCGGATGCCGCGGTCTCGGAACTCGACCGCGATCGCCCGGGCAAACATGTGGCAGGCACCCTTGGTCGTGTCGTAGAGAACCTCCATCGGCGTTGCGGCCACGGCCGAGATCGACGAGGTGGAGACGATGCTGCCACCACCGGCGGCCAGCATGCCGGGCAGCACGGCCTTGGTCATCAGGAACATCGAGCGCACATTGACGGCCATCAGCCGGTCCCATTCGTCTTCTTCCGTCTCGAGGAACGGACCGACGGCGAGAATGCCCGCATGATTGAACAGAACGGTGATCGGCCCGAAGGCATCCTCGACGGCTTTTACCGCCGTCTTGACCTCGGACGAGACGGAAACGTCAGCGGGTGCAAAGATTGCCTGTCCGCCTTCGGCGCGGATGGCGGCGGCGAGCTCTTCGCCCTTGCTGCGCGGCAGGTCGACAATGCCGACTCGGGCGCCTTCGCGGGCAAAAAGCTCAGAGGCGGCAAGGCCGCATCCGCCTGCACCACCGCTGATCAACGCTGTCTTTCCCGCCAGACGTCCCGCCATTGCCGTTCTCCTTCTTGTTTGTTGGAAGGAGTATTGTCGAGCCGCGGGGCCGTGTCGATATCTCTTTGAACGGGAGCAGATAAAGTGCGCAGGCTGGCGAAACGCCATGGGCAAACAAAAAAAGCGCAGCCTCACAGCCGCGCTTCCATATATCGTTCGGTGTTGTTCGTCAGGCGGCGTTGGAGGCCTGGTCATCGCTGAGGAAAGCGTAGATCGCCGTGGCGGAATCCGTCGCACGCAGGCGGGCGACCATATCCGGATCGCGCAGGACGCGGGCAATCCGCGACAGCGCCTTCAGATGATCGGCGCCGGCCCCTTCGGGGGCGAGAAGCAGGAAGACGAGATCGACCGGCTGGTCGTCCAGCGCTTCGAAATCGACCGGCGATTCAAGGCGCGCAAAAATGCCGACGATCGACGACAGGTCGGTGAGCTTGCCGTGCGGGATGGCAATGCCATTGCCGACGCCGGTCGAACCCAGACGCTCGCGCTGAAGGATGACATCGAAGATTTCCCGTTCGGGAAGCCCGGTGATCTTGGATGCTTTTGCCGCCAACTCCTGAAGCAGCTGCTTCTTGGAATTGGCCTTCATGGCCGGAAGTATCGCATTCTGCTGCAGCAAGCCTGCCAATGCCATTCTTTTGTCCTCGTTCGCAGGTAGAAACCGCAGCGCCCGGCAAATGCCGGACGGCGGCTCTATCCATCGTTCTTTCGGCGGTTTCCCGGCGGACCATCAACGGTCTTCCGCGCATCCACCACCAGAAAAAAGCGGCCGTTCGAATGCCGGCGTGCCGGCACTCGAACGGATCCACTCAGCCCTTGATATTGGCTGCATCAATCCAGCCAATGTTTCCATCGTTGCGTCGATAGACGATATTCAACTGTTCATTACCAGGACTACGGAACATCAGAACGGGATCATCCGTCATGTCGAGCGCCATCACGGCGTTTGCGACAGACATCGTCTTCAGTTGTTTTGAACTCTCCGCAACGATCGTCGGTGCATAATTGTCCGGAAGCTCATCGTCTTCATCGGGCACGGAATCCATTACGGTGTAGGCTACTTCGGCAAATCCAGCATGGCCATTGCCATTGTGGTGGTCCTTGAGCTTCCGCTTGTACCGGCGGATGCGCTTGGCAATCCGCTCGGAGGCCGCGTCAAACGCGGCTTGCGGGTCGTTCGCTTCTCCACTCGCCTGCAAGGCGGCACCAGAATCGAGGTGTATCTTGCAATCGGCGCTGAAACGAGATCCAGACTTTTCCACAGTGACCTGGCTTGAATATCCTCCGTCAAAATATTTGGTTACGGCCTGTTCGATCTGGTCTTCGATCCGCAGACGAAACGTTTCGCCGATTTCCATATGTTTACCGGATACACGCACACTCATGGAGTTTCCTCTCTTTTCGTGATTTGCGTAGCCAGTCTATTCCAACCGCATCCGTCATCCAAGCATTTCACGCACGCAAAAGAATTTTGCGTCGGAACGGCCTGGATTTGGAGGGATATGCTTACGGCAGGCTCTATGCCCGTGCCCATTGCGGCCGCCTCATACTATCGGTTGCTGTCAAAGTCAATAAAACAGTTAAGGAATCTGAAATATCGGGCCCCGGGCCTGTTAATGACCGGGATAACGGGGATAACGAAAAGGCTATTGCCGGGCATTCACATCGGTCATGCGGAAACCTTCGCCATCGCCCGTTTCTCCCGGCGGCGCTGGACGGAGGAGGGGATGTTCATCGCCTCGCGGTATTTCGCCACAGTCCTGCGGGCAATGTCGACGCCGCCCTTTTTCAGGATATCGACGATATCGTCGTCGGAAAGAACGGCCTCCGGGCTCTCCAGCACGATCATGTTGCGAATGCGGTGGCGCACGGATTCCGCCGAATGTCCGTCTCCGCCCTCCGCCGATCCGATCGAGACGGTGAAGAAATATTTCAGCTCGAACAGCCCGCGCGGCGTCAGCATGTATTTGTTCGAGGTGACGCGGCTGACGGTCGATTCATGCATCTTGATGGCGTCGGCGACGGTCTTCAGGTTGAGCGGCCTGAGATGATCGACGCCGTTCATCAGGAAGGCATCCTGCTGGCGCACGATCTCGGTGGCCACCTTCATGATCGTCTTGGCGCGCTGGTCGAGGCTGCGGGTCAGCCAGTTGGCGGTCTGCAGGCATTCGGTGAGGAAGGCATGGTCGGCGCTGTTCTTCGGCGCATGACGGGAGACCGTCGCATAATAGGTCTGGTTGACGAGAACGCGCGGCAGCGTGTCGGGGTTGAGCTCCACCGCCCAGCTGCCGTCCTGCGCCGGGCGCACGACGATATCCGGGGTGATCGTCTCCAGGGGGCTGGCTTCAAAGCCTGTGCCGGGCTTCGGGTCGAGCTTGCGGATCTCGGTGAGCATGTCCATGAGGTCTTCCTCATCGACGCCGCAGATCCGCTTCAGGCTGGCAAAGTCGCGCCGGGCCAGCAGGTCCAGGTGGTCGAGCAGGGCGGCCATGGCCGGGTCGAGCCGGTTTCGCACCCGCAGCTGGATGGCAAGACACTCGCTGAGCGTGCGCGCGAAGACGCCGGGCGGGTCGAGCTGCTGCAGGCTGTCGAGAACCCGCGCCACGTCGCTGCTGGCACAGCCGAGCCGTTCGGCCATCTCGGTGATATCGGCATGCAGGTAGCCGGCTTCGTCGAGCTGGTCGATCAGATGCTGGGCAATCAGAAGATCGGCGGCGCCATGCACGCTGAAAGGCACCTGTTCGTTGAGGAAATCGCGTAATGTCACGCGGTTGGCGACGAAATCGTCGAGGTCGTAGCCGTCGCTGCTCTCGCCTTCGCCGCCGCCCGGCATGGATTTCCACTGGCTGAGCAGTTCCGGCGCATCGGCGCGCTGCGGTGCCGTGTCGTCGGGAAAGACATTCTCGAAATTGGCGTCGAGCTGTTCGCTCATCCGCTCGCCGGTGGCCGAAGTGGTGCTGTCGTAAACGTCGCCCAGCGGGTCGAAGGAGGCGCCCTCGGCATTGTCGCGGTCGGTGCGTTCATCCGGCGTGATATGCAGTTCGTCCTTGCCGTGCCTGTCCGCAAGCGCTGGCGTATCGTCGTTGGCGGCGAATTCGAGCAGGGGGTTTTTCTCGACTTCCAGCTCGATGAACTGGTTCAGTTCGAAATGCGTCATCTGCAGCAGCTGGATCGACTGCATCAGCTGGGGCGTCATGGCCAGGGTCTGGCTTTGACGCAGAAAGAGGCTGGCTGAAAGTGCCATTCGGACGCGAAACTCCCCTCAATTCTCCGAGCTGGCCCTCATCTTTTCAAGGGGTGAAGGTGCCAGTTCTTCAATTGGCCCAAAAATTGCTTATTAATGGGGTTTGGTCAAGCGGTCGCGGGAAATAAGATGAATATCGAGCGCGCCGGGCACTTTAATATGCAGTGAGCGTCTAAAATGATCGAAACGGGCAAAATCAGCCATATTTCGCGCGTTTGACGCATACCGGCGATCTCTTCGGGGCAGCCGTTGCTGAGGCAAATTTGCGGCAGCTGCGCTTTCCAAGCGCGTAAAAGTTGCGCGAATCCGGCAGCCGGTCAAGAGGCATGTTCCAGAAGCGGCAGATTTTCGCTGCCGCCGCCGTTTCCATTTACCATGTTGCCAAAAGTTTGCGCCTCAAAGGCTGAAATTGTCGCCGAGGTAGAGGCGGCGCACGTCCGGGTTGGTGACGATGTCGTTGGCCCGTCCATGCGTCAGCACTTCGCCCGCATGGATGATGTAGGCGCGGTCGATCAGTCCCAGCGTCTCGCGCACATTGTGGTCGGTGATCAGGACGCCGATGCCGCGCGAGGTCAGGTGGCGCACCAGCGCCTGGATGTCGGCGACCGAAATCGGATCGACGCCGGCGAAGGGCTCGTCGAGCAGCATGAAGGTCGGATCGGTCGCCAGCGCGCGGGCGATTTCCAGGCGCCGCCGTTCGCCACCCGAAAGGGCGACCGCCGGCGATTTGCGCAGGTGGGAAATGTTGAACTCGCTCAGGAGCTCGTTGAGCTTGCTTTCGCGCCGCTCACGGTTCTTGTCGTGAACCTCGAGCACGGCACGGATATTGTCCTCGACGGTCAGGCCACGAAAGATCGAGGCTTCCTGCGGAAGGTAGCCGACGCCAAGCCGGGCGCGGCGATACATCGGCATCGTCGTGACGTCGTTGCCGTTGATCTCGATCGAGCCTTCATCGACCGGCACGAGGCCGGTGATCATGTAGAAGCAGGTGGTCTTGCCGGCGCCGTTGGGGCCGAGAAGGCCGACGGCCTCGCCGCGGCGTACGACCAGCGACACGCCATTGACGACCCGGCGCCCCCGATAGGCCTTCGTCAGGCCGCGCGCGATCAGCGTGCCTTCGTAACGCGCCTTGTCGACGACACGGGCGGCCGCTTCGGGCTTGCCGCCCTGTTTGCGTTTGTGAAGAAAGGGAATGTTCACGTGGGCGTCTGCATCAGTTCGTTTTCTGGGACTTCGGGTCGAGCTGGATGCGAACCCTGTCGCCGCAGGCCTTCAGCTGAGCTTCGCCCGTCTCCATCTGGACGTCCAGCTGGCAGCCGGTAAAGACGTTCTTGCCCTCAGACAGCACCACCTGCTTGCCCTTCAGCACGAGCGTCTGCGCCGTCATGCTGAACTCGCCGGTATCGGCGGTCGCCTGCTGGGTGCCCGACTGGAGGAACACCTTCTGGCTGACTTCGATACGATCGATATCGGCATTGCCGCCGGAAATCGCGCCGCCGCCCTTCTTGTAGAAAACCACCATATTGCCGGCTTGCAGCGTCGTCGTTCCCTGAACGACCTTCACATTGCCGGTAAACAGCGCCTTGCTTTCCGCATCCTTGATCTCCAGCTTGTCGCTCTCGATCTGGATCGGCTCGTCGTTGGATAGCTGCAGCCCCTTCATCTTGCTCGTGGTCGCCTGGGCGGCGGCCGGGGACAAGGAGGCGCTGGTGAAAAGGCTCAAGAGAATGAATGTTCCGGCAAGCCGAAAGGAAAAGGCGGAAATGGCCGACATATGTGCACCGGTTTTCTAGTTGGCGGTTTTCTGGATGGTTTTGGGATCGACAACGACCTTGACCATGCCTTCAAATGTAACAATGCGTCCCTTATCCGTCATTCTCAGCGACTGTGCAACAATGGAACCGCCATTCATCGTGATTGCAATCGGCTTCCGGGTTTCCATCTCGCCGGCGTTGATGTCGAGAGCGGCCGCCTGGAAATCGGCGACGAGGCCGTTGTTCATGGTGATGGTGAAGGGCGCGTTCATGTCCAGTGTGTTGCCGCCCCGGTCGTAGACGCCGCTGATCGCCTCGACGGTGGCGATCAATGTGTCGTTGACGGGCATCTCCGCGTGGATCGTCTCCAGCGTGATGATATCCGGATTGGCGATGTCCTGCAGCGCGCGCACGGCCTTCATCGAGTAGCTGATGTCCTGCTTGTTGCGTCCGGAAATCGCCGGGCTCTGCATGACGATCTTGCCGTTTTCGATCGTTGCGTTCTCGATCTGCAGGTTTTCCGGCAAAAAGGCACGCACCACGGAAACGGCGACAAAGATCGCGCCGATCAGGACCGCGATCAGCGGCAGGATGATCTTCAGGCGTTTGACGCGCCGGGAATGGCGTGAGGCCATCGAATAGGCATCGGCGAGGATCGGCCCCGAATGCGGCAAGGCGCCGGAGAATTGCACTTCATTCAGCATGAAATAGACCTGTCGTTCAAAATACATCGCGGCGCAAATGCGCATGCGCTCTGCCTGCCAGGCGATGTGAATGACCGCGAATATGGAGATTTTTTTGTTCCACTACAATGGAGGCGCGAATTTTGTTCAAGCCGGGTTACAACGTGGCCGCGCTGCGGCTATTAAATTGTCCGTTTGGTGCAAAGGAGCGGTTCGTCCCGCGGCCCGTGAAAAGAAGGAAAGACCATGGATCAGCTCGCCATCGCCGACCGGCGCCAGCTTCGGCGAAAACTCGGTTTCTGGCGGATCGTGTCCATAGCCCTCGTGCTCTGCGCGGGCATCGCGGCCTATTTTTATTCCGACGCGGGGCAGGGCGGCGGCTTCAGCCGTCCGCATATTGCACGGGTCGATATTTCCGGGATCATCCAGGATGACCGTGAACTGCTGGAAAGGCTGAACCGTATTGCCGAAACCGATGCGGTCAAGGCCCTCGTCGTCACCATTTCCTCGCCGGGCGGCACCACCTATGGCGGCGAAGTGCTGTTCAAGGCGATCCGCAAGGTCGCAGAGAAAAAGCCGGTCGTCTCCGACGTGCGCACGCTGGCCGCATCCGCCGGCTATATGATCGCGCTCGCCGGCGACCGTATCGTGGCGGGGGATAACTCGATCACCGGCTCGATCGGCGTGATCTTCCAGTATCCGCAGGTCAAGGACCTGATGGACAAGATCGGCGTGTCGCTGGAGGAGATCAAATCGGCGCCGCTGAAGGCCGAACCATCACCCTTTCATCCGCCGAGCGACGATGCCAAGGCCGTGATCCAGGCGATGATCGATGACAGCTTCAACTGGTTTGTCGATCTCGTTGCCGATCGCCGCAATCTGCCGCGCCAGGAGGCATTGCAGCTGGCCGATGGCCGCATCTTTACCGGCCGTCAGGCGCTCAAGCTGAAGCTGATCGACGAGCTTGGCGGCGATGATGAAATCCGCGCCTTCCTCGATAGCCGCAAAGTCGGCAGGGAACTCGACGTGATCGATTGGAAAGCGCCCAGCACGTCCTTGCCGTTCGGGCTTGGGTCGGCCGCGGCCGTGTGGCTCAAATCCTTGGGATATGAGGCTTTTCCGTATCTTGGCAGCCTCGAAAAATTGGGTCACGACAAGTTGTTTCTTGACGGTCTGGTTTCCGTTTGGCAGGTTGGCGGCGATTGAAAGCACGCGATGACCTCTTGCCTGCCGTTTTCGCAGGCTTGAAAACGCCATGGTATCCCGCACTATAGGTGGACAAGCCGGTCCGTTGGGCTTAACGCTTTAAGAACACATGTAAATTCACCACAGGGGGCGACAGTGATCAAGTCAGAATTGGTGCAGATTGTTGCGGCTCGCAATCCGCATCTTTATCACCGTGATGTCGAAAATATCGTCAATGCGGTTCTCGATGAGATCACCGATGCCTTGGCCGGGGGAAACCGGGTCGAACTTCGCGGTTTCGGCGCGTTTTCGGTGAAGAACCGGCCTTCGCGTTCCGGCCGCAACCCGCGCACCGGCGACAGCGTGTTCGTCGAGGAAAAATGGGTTCCCTTCTTCAAGACGGGCAAGGAATTGCGCGAGCGCCTTAATCCTGGCGCCGATGATGAAGATGATGAATGAGCCGTGGTGATCCGCCCGGCAGCAGATAACGCCGGGCAGGCGGCATGACGGAGACGGAATGATGATGAAGAAGCTGTTGAATATCGTGGTGCTGGTTCCGGTCGCCATCGTTCTGATCGTTCTTTCGGTGGCCAACAGACAGACGGTGACGCTGGCGCTCAATCCGTTCAATCCGACAGACAGCGTCCTGTCCGCGTCCGCGCCCTTCTTCGTCTTCCTGTTTCTCGCGGTCATCTTCGGAATGATCGTCGGGTCGTTTGCCACATGGTTCAGCCAGGGCAAATACCGCAAGCGGGCGCGCAACGAGGCGCATGAAGCAATCAAATGGCATGCGGAGGCCGAGAAGCATCGCACCCGCGCCGAAACCATCGCCTCGCAGACGCTGGTTCCAGTCTCTTCCAAATAAGTGCCGATATAAAATCGTTGCTCAGGCCTATCGTGCCGCCTTGGCAAGCGCGGCGTTGCTGAAATCCGAGAAAAACTTCGCCGCAAGCTTGTTTGCGCTTGAGCCGACAAGGCGCGATCCCAGTTGCGCGAGCTTTCCGCCGATTTCCGCACTGGCGTCATAGGCAAGGATCGTCTCCTCGCCATCCGCCGTAAGCGCTACGTCGGCGCGGCCTTTTGCAAGCCCCGCGATGCCGCCGGCACTTTCGCCGCTGAGCGTATAACTGTGCGGCGCATCGACATTCGACAGCGTGATATTGCCAGAAAAGGACATCGGGATCGGTCCGATCCTGACCTTGAGCGTTGCGGTGAAATCTGTCGCTGACAGGCGATCGATCGCCGTGCAGCCGGGGATGCAACCTCTGAGTACCTCAGGATCGTTGAGCGCCGCCCAAACGAGTTCGCGGGGCGCTGCGATGCGTTCTTCCCCCTTCATTTCCATCGGTATTTTCTCCTTGCCGCCGCCGCACGATGTCTCTCAGATAGGAAACAGCTTTGCCAACCGAAAGAGCGATGCTATTTGCAGCCTTTGAACCATACAAGCTGACGGACGAAACGGCGTGAAAGATAAAGATCGACGGCCAAAGGGCAAAGCCGGACCGGCCACGTCATCGCGCGGCGTGCAGGGCCGCGCCGGGCAGGTGACGGCAAACCGGCAACCGCCGGCAAAGCCTTATGCCACGGGAAGCGGCGAGAGCCGTTCGCCGGCAAGAAACGCTCCGGAAAAGAGTGTGGCGAGGCCTGTGGTGGCAGACGCCGCCGCGCCGCGCGCCGAGGTTCGCGTTCGTAGCGGCGCCAAGCCGGATGAGCGTATTCCGATCATTCTGGAGACAAAGGGCGCGCGCGACTATCACCTGATCGATAGCGGCGACGGCCTCAAGCTCGAACAATACGGCCCGTACCGCATCGTCCGGCCCGAGGCGCAGGCGCTCTGGCCGAAAACGCTGCCGGCGCATGTCTGGGACAATGCCGACTCGATCTTTACCGGCGATACCGACGAAGACGGCATGGGGCGCTGGCGCTTCCCAAGGCAGGCACTCGGCGAAACCTGGCCGATGCAGATTCTCGATGCCGAATTCTACGGCCGCTTCACCGCCTTCCGCCATGTCGGCGTTTTTCCCGAGCAGCTCGCCCACTGGAGCTGGATGAAGGAACAGATCGAGACGGCGGGCCGTCCGCTGAAGGTCCTCAACCTGTTCGGCTATACCGGCGTCGCCTCGCTGATCGCCGCAAAGGCGGGCGCCGAGGTCACCCATGTCGATGCCTCCAAGAAGGCAATCGGCTGGGCGCGGGAAAACCAGGCGCTCGGCCGCGCCGATCATCTGCCGATCCGCTGGATCTGCGAGGATGCGATGAAGTTCATCCAGCGTGAGGAGCGCCGCGGCAGCCGCTACGACATCATCCTCACCGATCCGCCGAAATTCGGCCGTGGCCCCAATGGCGAGGTCTGGCAGCTGTTCGAGCATCTCGCCCTGATGCTGGATATCTGCCGCGAAATCCTGTCGCCCGAAGCCAGGGGGCTGGTGCTGACAGCCTATTCGATCCGCGCAAGCTTCTATTCCATCCACGAGCTGATGCGCGAGACGATGCGCGGGCGCGGCGGCGCGGTGGAATCGGGCGAACTGATCCTGCGCGAAGGCGGCCTTGACGGCAACGAGCCGGGCCGGGCGCTTTCCACGTCTCTCTTTTCCCGTTGGGTGCCGAAATGAATGACTATCATCGCGACCAGGGTGCCCGGCGCGTCGGCCAGGTGAAGGAAGTCACCAGCCTTGCCAATCCGATCATCAAGGATATCAAGGCGCTGTCCAACAAGAAGGAGCGTGACGAAACCCGCTCCTTTATCGCCGAAGGCCTGAAGCTGGTGATCGATGCGCTCGATCTCGGCTGGACGATCAAGACGCTGGTCTATGCCAAGGCGGCCAAGGGCAAGACCCAGGTGGAGCAGGTGGCGTTGAAAACGGTTGCCACGGGCGGCCTGGTTCTCGAAGTCAGCGAGAAGGTGCTCTCGGCGATCACCCGCCGCGACAATCCGCAGATGGTCGTCGGCGTTTTCGAACAGCGTTATGCCAATCTCAGGGACGTGAAGCCGGCGCTCGGCGAAACCTATGTGGCGCTCGACCGCGTCCGCGATCCCGGCAATCTCGGCACCATCATCCGCACAGCCGATGCGGCGGGTGCCTCCGGCGTCATTCTCGTCGGCGAAACCACGGATCCGTTCTCTCTGGAGACCGTGCGCGCAACGATGGGCTCGGTGTTCGCCATGCCGCTCCTGCGGGCAAACGTTGCGGAGTTCGTCAAATGGCAGAAGGCCGCGGGCGTACAGCTCGTCGCCACCCACCTTGCCGGCGCCGTCGATTACCGCACCATCGACTACCGCAAGAAACCCGTCGTGCTTCTGATGGGCAACGAGCAGGCAGGTCTGCCCGACGAGCTTGCGCGGGAAGCCACGGCGCTTGCCCGCATTCCGCAGCAGGGCCGCGCCGATTCGCTCAATCTGGCAATCGCCACCGGCATCATGCTGTTTGAGACGCGCCGCCACCTGCTGACACTGGACGACAGGACATAATGGAAAAGACGACGCTTTTTTCACGCCCGCTGCCGATCCTTCTGCTCGTCATTGTCGCCATGCTGCTCGATCAGGCGATCAAGGTCGCGGTCGAGATGTGGCTGCCGTTTCAACAGGCGGTGCCGGTCATTCCGATGCTGGCGCTGTACCGGACCTATAATTACGGCGTCGCCTTCTCCATGCTGTCGGGCATGGAAGGCTGGTTCATCGTCAGCATGCGCCTGGTTGTCGTGGCCTTCGTCATCTGGCTGTGGCGCCGCACGCCAAAGGACCGGTTCTTCGCCCATCTTGGCTATGCGATGATCATTGCAGGCGCGCTTGGCAATCTCGTCGACCGGCTGATCTTCGGCTATGTCATCGACTACGTGCTGTTCCACACGGCGACATGGTCCTTTGCCGTCTTCAATCTCGCCGACAGTTTCATCACCATCGGCGCCGGCGCCATCATCCTTGACGAGCTGCTGCAGATGAAAAAGCGGGACCATTAAAATTTTACGGACCGGCTGAAGCCAATCAAAACGCTTGCCGTGCTAGGCAAGTGTCATGAGCGACCTGCCAAACCTGAGAAAACGGATTGCAGCCGAGTTCAGCGTGCCGGGCCGCACGCTGGGCCAGAGACGCGCGTCCGCCACGATCCCGGACGACGATCCCCACTCGCTGGAGCCGGACGATGGCTTCGATGTGCCGAAGGAGCGATACCCGGCGCTGAAGCCCGCATTGGCGGGAGCCGGGCTTCTCTGCTCGGCGGCGATCCTCGGTACCGGCATCGATGCGGGCTTCCGCCTGCTCTCCATAGGCCTTGCCATCGCCGGTGTGACCGGTGCGGCGCTCTTGCTGCGCGACTGGTACCGTTCCTCCCTTGCTCCCGTCGCGGTCCAGGGCGGCATACGCGCTGAAAAGGCGAGCGACAAACAATGGGAGCGCAGCGAGACATCGCAGCTGCTCTCCACCATCCACGATGCTCTCGGCGACATCGCCATCATCCGCGAGCCGGGCGGCAAGATCGTCCAGGCCAGCTCCGTCTTCTGCCGGCTGACCGGATGGTTGAAGCCGGAAGGCATGACCTGCGAGGCGCTCGGGATCGAATTCGAGCCGGCATCCGGCCCCAATCACTACCGCGTCCGGATCGTCACCGATACCGGCGTCAAAATCTTCGACTGGCATGACGTGATCGCCCGCGAGCCGGCAAGCGGCGCCTTCATGCTGCACAGCATTGCCCGCGACGTGACCGAAGAAAACCGGATCGCCCGCGAAAGCGAGGAGGCACGCCGCCGCGCGGAGAATGCAAGTCAGGCAAAGTCGCGATTGCTGGCGACTGTCAGCCATGAAATCCGCACGCCGCTGTCCGGTATTCTCGGCATGAGCCATCTGATCGGCCAGACACGGCTGACAGGCGAGCAGAAGAATTATCTCGCCGGCATGCGCCAGTCGGGCCATGCGCTGGTGCAGCTGGTCGACGATCTCCTTGATTTTTCCTCGATCGAGGCCGGCCGGTTCCAGCTTCGCCCGGCGCCCGAGCCCTTGCGCGAAACGATCGAGAGCGTCGTCGAGATGCTGTCGCACCGGGCCCATGAAAAGGGCATCGAGATCGGCGCCACCGTGACCGCGGATGTGCCGGGCCTGATGGATTTCGATGCGGCCCGCCTGCGCCAGGTGCTGTTCAACGTCATCGGCAATGCGGTCAAATTCACCCATGCCGGCGGCGTGCTGGTCAGCGCTTCGGTGGAGCGCGAAACCATCGTCATCCGGATCGACGACAGCGGACCGGGGATGAGCCCGCAGGAGCAGGAGCGGGTGTTCGACGAGTTCGAACAGGCGGGCGGGATCGCGCAGCGCGCCGGCGGTTCCGGCCTCGGGCTGGCGATCTCGCGGCACATCATGGAAGAATATGGCGGTTCGCTGACGGTCTCCAGCGTTCCCGGCAAGGGCAGCACGTTCGAA
This sequence comes from Pararhizobium polonicum, assembly GCF_001687365.1. Taxonomy (GTDB): domain Bacteria; phylum Pseudomonadota; class Alphaproteobacteria; order Rhizobiales; family Rhizobiaceae; genus Pararhizobium; species Pararhizobium polonicum. Next base: position 431,060 of record NZ_LGLV01000004.1, on the reverse strand, counting down.
ATCCGATTTCCAGCCCTTGGTTGCGATCTCGCCGCCGCCGCCCGCGCCAGAAAGGGTGTGCTGGCCGGCTCCCGTGTGCTGGTCATGGCACCGGCGGGGCCGGCGTCCAGGGCGCTTTCCGCCACGATCAGGACGCTTGGCGGCCTTTGCGACTGCGTCGAAACGGTGGAAGACGCGCAGGCCGCTGCAGTACGGGCGCTGTCGACGTCTGCACCGCTGACGGATATCATCGTCGATCATCGCCACGCCGGGCAGCTCCGCAGGCTGCTGGTGCAGATGCCTGGCCTTGAACGGCAAAAGCTGCGCAAGACCTATCTGGTCAACCCCGAAGAGCGCAACGGCCGGCCGATCAATCAGATGGATGGCTACCACGCCTGGCTTATCCGCCCCTTGCGGGAAAAATCACTGGTCGAGGTGCTGCGCGGCCGCATGAAGGGAATGGAAGTGCGCGACGCAATCAATGACAATCGCCCGATGTTGCGCGAGGTGCCGATCCTGCGTGACAGGCCGGCCGAAGGTGGCGTGCTGCTGGCCGAGGACGACCCGATCAATGCCTTCATGGTGCGTTCCGTTCTGGAGCGTGCCGGTCACTCGGTCCGCGTCGTCGGCGATTTCGAAGCATTGGCTGCGGCTCTGTTCGATGCGCCGGCCGCTACCCGATCCGCGCCGGAATTGATCATCACCGATCTGAATATGCCGGGTGGGGACGGCTTTTCGATGCTGCAGCGCCTTCGCGAGGATGAGCGGCGCTCGGGCCAGGGCCCTGTTCCGGTCATCGTCCTGACCTCCGATAGCCAGCCCGACACGCGCCGGAATCTCATGGCGGCCGGGGCAAGCGCCGTGCTGCTCAAACCCGCCGATCCCAAGGCACTGACGGCAGAGATAGACCGCCTGCTCGATCGTTGATTTTAAGTGGTTTTCTTGTAGCTCCAATGTCACTATCCTGTCGCAGAAACATGGTTTAAGCCGGATAGGATCAAAGCGACGAGGATGACGCGCGATGACAATCGAACCTTTGGATCTGGTAGTCGTGGCTGATCAGCCGCAGGCCCGTGTCCGGGGCGTCAATGCCCCCGCGCATGACGTGCTCGGCCGTATCGGCAATCTGGAAACCCGCCTTGCCCGCAATGCGTCGGAGATCGATGCGGCGCAGGCCGTCCGCTATAAGGTCTTCGTCGAGGAGATGAAGGCACAAATCCCGCAGGATGCCGATCGCCGCAAGCGCGATGCCGATGCGTGGGATCTCGTCTGCGATCATCTCTTGGTGCTCGATACGTCGATCGACGGCGATCCGGAAGACCAGATCGTCGGAACCTATCGCCTGCTGCGGCAGGATGTTGCCGCGCAGACCGGCGGCTTCTATTCGGCCTCCGAGTTTTCGGTGGGCTCGCTGCTGGAGCGCCATCCGGACAAGAAATTCATGGAACTCGGCCGTTCCTGCGTCCTGCCGGAATACCGCACCAAGCGCACCGTCGAGCTTCTGTGGCAGGGCAACTGGGCCTATGCGCTGAAATACGGCGTCGATGCGATGTTCGGCTGCGGCTCGTTTCCGGGCGTTATTCCGGAAGAGCATGCGCTGGCGCTGTCCTTCCTGCATCACAACATGGTGGTGCGCGACGAATGGGACGTATCGGCCCGCCCGGAACTGTTCCGCACCATGGACCTGATGCCGGTGGAAGCCATCAACATGCGCAAGGCGCTTGCGGCCCTGCCGCCGTTGATCAAGGGCTACATGCGTCTCGGTGCGATGGTGGGCAAGGGCGCCGTCGTCGATCACGCTTTCCGGACCACGGACGTGCTGATCGTTTTGCCGATCACCAACATCTCCGGCCGCTACCTGAACTATTACGGCGCGGATGCCGGCCGTTTCGCAAGCTGAAACGGCCGATGGAATGTTCGCGTCTGCGAAACAACTTGACGCGATGCAGCATTATTGAATACAGTTTGCTTGTGAATGGATGTTTTTCGATCATATCTTCGATACTGCGTAAGAAGTATTCACTCGCATCTTTTTGATCAAGCTCGATATTTCGCATGAAAAAGCCCGCTCCGGGGCTTCCGGGCGGGCTCTTTTCGTTTCCGTATTGCCGTCGGTCAACTGTTGGCGTTATGCGCCGCAAGTGCTGCCATGTTGACGATATCGGAATCCTTGGCTGTCATCGAGACGATCTGGACCGACTTGTCGAGGCCGACGAGCAACGGGCCGATCACGGTCGATCCGCCGAGCTCCTGAAGCATCTTCGTCGAGATCGATGCCGAATGGAACGCCGGCATGACCAGTACGTTGGCCGTGCCCGACAGGCGGCAGAATGGGTACTGTTCCATCACCTTGGCATTCAGCGCCACATCGGCCGCCATTTCGCCGTCATACTCGAAATCGACGCGGCGCTTGTCGAGAATGTTGACCGCTTCGCGCACCCGCTCCGAGCGTTCGCCGGACGGATGGCCGAAGGTGGAATAGGCCAGAAGCGCCACCCGCGGCACGTAGCCGAGCCGGCGGGCGAGATCCGCGGCCTCTTCGGCGATATCCGCCAGCTCTTCGGCCGACGGCATGTCATGAACCGCCGTATCGGCAACCAGTACGGTGCGGCCGCGGCAGAGCGCCAGCGACACGCCGATCACCCGATGTCCAGGCTTCGGATCGATGCAGCGGCGGACGTCATCGAGCGCGGTGGAATAGTTGCGGGTGATGCCGGTCACCATGCCGTCCGCATCCCCCATCGCCACCATGCAGGCGGCGAAGTGATTGCGGTCGTTGTTGATCAGGCGCTGCGCATCGCGGAACAGATAGCCCTGCCGCTGCAGCCGTGCGTAGAGATAATCCGTATAGGCGCCGGTGCGCTTGGAAATGCGGGCATTGACGAGCTGGATGCCGGGCCGGTCGAGATCGATGCCTTCGCGTTCCGCCGTCTCGCGCATCCGGTCCTCGCGGCCAAGAAGCAGCGCGGTGCCGAGTTCCTGGTTGGCATAGGCGAGCGCCGAGCGCATCATCTGCACCTCTTCGCCTTCGGCAAAGACGATCCGCTTCGGCTGGCGGCGCACGCGCTCATAAATGCGCTGCAGCGTCGAGGCGATCGGGTCGCGGCGAGCTGACAGCTGCCGGCCATAGGCGGCCAGATTCGGAATCTGCTTGCGGGCGACGCCGCTCTCCATCGCTGCCTTGGCGACGGCGACCGGGATGGCCGAGATCAGGCGCGGATCGAAGGGCACGGGGATGATGTATTGCGGGCCGAAACGCGGGCGGTTGCCCTGGTAGGCGGCGGCCACGTCATCCGGGACGTCTTCCTTGGCAAGGCTCGCCAGCGCCTGTGCGGCGGCAATCTTCATCGCCTCGTTGATCGTCGAGGCGTGCACGTCGAGCGCGCCGCGGAAGATGTAGGGGAAGCCCAGAACATTGTTGACCTGGTTGGGATAGTCGGACCGTCCGGTCGCCATGATCGCGTCGTCGCGGATGCGGGCGACTTCTTCCGGCGTGATTTCCGGATCGGGATTGGCCATCGCGAAGATGATCGGCCTGTCGGCCATCGAACGGATCATCTCTTCCGACAGCGCGCCTTTCTGGGAAAGGCCGAACACCACGTCGGCGCCGTCCATGGCTTCCGTCAGCGTGCGCCGGTCGGTCTTGACCGCATGCGCCGATTTCCACTGGTTCATGCCCTCGGTGCGGCCCTGGTAGATGACGCCCTTGGTATCGCACAGGATGATGTTGGCCGGGTTGAAGCCCATCGACTTGATCAGCTCGATACAGGCAATCGCCGCGGCCCCTGCACCATTGCAGACAAGCTTGGTGGTCTTGAAATCGCGGCCCGTCAGCGTCAGCGCGTTGATCAGGCCGGCGGCGGCGATGATCGCCGTGCCATGCTGATCGTCATGGAAGACCGGGATATCCATGATCTCGCGCAGCCGCTGCTCGATAATGAAACATTCCGGCGCCTTGATATCCTCCAGATTGATGCCGCCGAAGGACGGCCCGAGGAAACGCACGCAGTTGATGAACTCTTCGACATTCTCCGTGTCGACTTCCAGATCGATCGAATCGACATCGGCAAAACGCTTGAACAGCACCGACTTGCCTTCCATCACCGGCTTGGAGGCCAGCGCTCCGAGATTGCCAAGGCCAAGGATGGCTGTGCCGTTGGAGATGACGGCCACCATGTTGCCGCGCGTGGTGTAGTCGTAAGCCTTGGAAGGGTCGGCGGCGATCGCCTTGACCGGAACGGCGACGCCGGGCGAATAGGCAAGCGACAGGTCGCGCTGCGTTGCCATCGGCTTGGTGGGCGAGATCTCCAGCTTTCCGGGCCGGCCCTGCGAGTGAAAATCGAGCGCTTCCTGATCCGTGACGCTGGTCGAGCTGCGGCCGGGTTTGTCATTTGCGGGCATGGGTCCTCCAACCTTTTGTGGGCGACGGCTCTCCAGGGCCGCTTTGTTGTTGTCTTCTATAAACGCGCATGGATAGTGTGGCACCACTTTTTTGGAACCAGCATGACTTTTGTAGCCGAGCCGATCACCCGCAATCCCGAGGTTCTCACCGCCGCTCAACTGGCGACGGAGGAAAGCCGCGCCACAGCCACGCCGATGATGGAACAATTCATCGAGATCAAGGCGAACAATCCCGATTCGCTGCTGTTCTACCGGATGGGCGATTTCTACGAGCTGTTCTTCCAGGATGCCGTCGAGGCGTCGCGGGCGCTCGGCATCACGCTGACCAAGCGCGGCCAGCATCTCGGCCAGGAAATCCCGATGTGCGGCGTGCCGGTTCATGCCGCCGATGATTACCTGCAGAAGCTGATCGGAATGGGCTTCCGCGTCGCCGTCTGCGAGCAGGTCGAGGATCCGGCGGAAGCCAAGAAGCGCGGCGGAAAATCGGTCGTCAAGCGCGACGTCGTGCGCCTCGTCACGCCAGGCACGATCACCGAGGACAAGCTGCTCTCGCCATCCGAATCGAATTATCTGATGGCCTTGGCCAGGATTCGCGGCGGTGCCGAGCCGGCCATCGCCCTTGCCTGGATCGATATCTCCACCGGCGTCTTCCGGCTGGCCGAAACCACCGAGACCCGGCTGCTCGCCGATATCCTGCGCATCGAGCCGCGCGAGCTGATCCTTGCCGATACGGTCTTCCACGACCCGGACATGCGGCCGGTGATCGATATCCTCGGCCGCGTCGCCGTTCCGCAGCCGGCCGTGCTGTTCGACAGCGCCACGGCGGAAAACCGCGTCACCCGCTATTACGGGGTCAAGACACTCGACGGCTTCGGCAGTTTTTCCCGCGCCGAGCTTGCCGCCGCATCGGCCGCGATTTCCTATGTCGAAAAGACCCAGTTCGCCGAACGGCCGCCGCTGGGGGCCCCGGAGCGGGAAAGTGCGGCCTCGACGCTGTTCATCGACCCCGCCACCCGCACCAATCTCGAACTGGTCAAGACACAGTCGGGTGACCGCAACGGCACGCTTTTGAAGGCGCTGGACCGGACGGTGACCGGTGGCGGTGCCCGGTTGCTGGCCGAACGGCTGATGTCGCCGTTGACCGATCCCGAGCGGATCAATGCGCGGCTCGATTCGATCTCCGCGCTTGCCGACCAGCCGTCGTTTTGCAGTGACCTGCGCTCGGCGCTGAAGCACGTGCCGGACATGCCGCGTGCCCTGTCTCGCCTGTCGCTGGGACGTGGCGGCCCGCGTGATCTGGGCGCGATCCTTGCCGGATGCCAGTCTGCGGTCGAGGTTGCCGGCTTGCTCGGCCGGGGCGATCTTTCCGAAGAGTTGCGCCTGGCGCTGCAGTCGGTCAGCGCATTGCCAAACGACATGGTCGAGCAACTTTCCACCATTCTCGGCGACGAACTGCCGTTGCTCAAGCGAGACGGCGGCTTCCTGCGCGATGGGGCAAGCCCCGAGCTTGACGAGATGCGGGCGCTGCGCGACCAGTCCCGCCGGGTGATCGCCGGCCTGCAGCTCGACTATGCCGAGGAAACCGGCATCAAGTCGCTGAAGATCAAGTACAACAATGTGCTTGGCTATTTCATCGAGGTGACGCAGGGCAATGCGGGGCCGATGACCGACAGTCCGGAGGCCAAGGCCCGCTATATCCATCGCCAGACGATGGCGAATGCGATGCGTTTCACCACGACGGAACTGTCCGATCTCGAAACCAAGATCGCCAATGCGGCCGACCGGGCGCTGACCATCGAGCTTGAGGCCTTCGACAGGCTGTCGGCAGCGGTGGTGGCGGAAGCGGAAGCCATCAAGGCGGCCGCGCTGGCGCTGGCCGTGGTGGATGTCTCGGCCGGGCTGGCAACGCTTGCCGAGGAGCAGGCCTATTGCCGCCCGCTGGTCGACCAGTCGAAAATGTTTGCCATCGACGGTGGCCGCCATCCGGTGGTCGAACAGGCGCTGCGCCGCCAGTCGGGAGCGGCCTTCGTTGCCAATGCCTGCGATCTGTCGCCGCATGACGGCGAGGGCGACGGGGCGATCTGGCTTTTGACCGGTCCCAACATGGGCGGTAAATCGACCTTCCTGCGCCAGAACGCGCTGATCGCCATCATGGCGCAGATGGGCTCGTTCGTGCCAGCCGCGTCCGCCCATATCGGCATTGTCGACCGGCTGTTTTCCCGCGTCGGCGCATCGGACGATCTGGCGCGCGGCCGCTCAACCTTCATGGTCGAGATGGTCGAGACGGCGGCAATCCTCAATCAGGCCACCGACCGCTCATTGGTCATTCTGGACGAGATCGGCCGCGGCACGGCCACCTTCGACGGTCTGTCGATCGCCTGGGCATCGGTCGAGCATCTGCACGAGGCCAACCGCTGCCGCGGATTGTTCGCCACGCATTTCCATGAACTGACGGTGCTTTCCGAAAAGCTGGGGCGGCTGTCCAACGCCACCATGCGGGTCAAGGAATGGGACGGAGACGTCATTTTCCTCCATGAGGTCGGACCCGGCGCGGCCGATCGTTCCTATGGCATTCAGGTCGCGCGGCTGGCCGGCCTGCCGGCCTCCGTCGTTTCTCGCGCCAAGGATGTGCTGGCGAAACTCGAGGATGCGGACCGCAAAAACCCGGCCAGCCAGCTGATCGACGACCTGCCGCTGTTTCAGGTGGCGATCCGCCGTGACGAGCGGACCAAGGCCGGTCCGTCGCAGGTAGAAGAGGCTTTGAAAGGCCTCAATCCGGACGATATGACCCCGCGCGAGGCCATGGATGCGCTTTATGCGCTGAAGAAACAGCTGGGGAATTGATAGAGCCTTAGCCGCAGGTCTCCGGCCGATGAAGACATCTATTTGTCTTCAAAAACAATGTCGTTCGTTCGTTTTTGTCAAAATTTATGGTTGAAATTTCGACCCCTGCCCCCGTAGGTTATGTTTCGGGATCAGGGGATGCGAATGACGATCTGGTACTATAAACTGGGGACGGAACAGGCCGGACCGGTTTCTGCGGATGCGCTTCTCGAGTTGGCAAAATCGGGCGCGGTCAAGCCGGACACATTGGTCTGGCATGCCGGGATGACTGCGTGGGAAAAGGCAGCCAAAACCTCCGAGCTGGAGCTATCCTTTCCAGAAATGCTGACGGACATCGCCCCTATAGGACGTGATCTGCCACTGGCTGGCCCGTGGGAACGGCTCTGGGCCAGATTGCTCGATGTCTACATTTTCACGCTGGTCCTGGGAGGTGCCGCGGCAGTGCTTGCCGACCTCTACATGCCGTCATTCCTGGTCGGATTTTTCAATTTGCCTGGCGTATTGCTGGACATCATATTCCTCCCGTTCGCGGGCCTCGCCGCAGCGGCAATCATGCGCATAACGGGAACCACGATCGGAAAGGCTATCGTCGGCATAAAGGTCCGGCGTCTATCTGGACCCAATACGTTGCCTTTTTTGCTGAAGCGCGAATTCAAGGTCTGGATATTCGGCCTCGGAATCGGGCTACCCTTGATAAATCTCATCACCATGATCAACCAGCATCGGCACATCTCAAAGACGGGATCAGCTGGATATGATCAGGGTGTCGCGCAGGTGACGAGCAGGGGTTCGCTGGCGCGCTGCTCGGTGGCCGCTCTTGCCTTCGCTGCCATATTGTTCTCCGCATGGCATCTCGAGGCGATAGACAAGTCGGCAGCGGACGATGTCAAGATCACGCGGGAGTGGACCAATCCGGCTACGGGCGGGCGCACCGTCGTTTCGAAGACGTGGACTTTCAAGGAGTTGAAAGCCGAGTTCGGCAGTACCTTTCATTTCTCTTCGAGCCACCTGTTGGCCGAAATGGTGTTGGGCTACGAGCCCTTGGATCAGGATAACATTGATCCGTTCACGTACGGAGAAGCGCTTCAAGAGGTGATCTCCGAAGATTTGCGTGTCACTTCGGAATGGAAACCTGTCGAGGTTGCCGGCATCAAATCGGTACGGGCCACCGCGGTTCACAAGACAGCGGCAGATACGAATGTCGAGATTACGGTGACTGTCGTCGGGAGAAGTGCCTGGCGTCTTTTCGTTTTCGTCAGGGGCCAGCCGGCGGATCAGTTCATCGAGGGCAAAGCGGCGGCACAATCGCTGTTCTTGACGATCAAGGATATCAATCTCCCGACAGATCTGCCCTGCGGCGATGGCCGCTGCGTGTAGTTTACGTCCTCCGGCAAACCTCGGTGGTGTTGAGAACGAAACAATCCTCAGTGAGCGTCGTCGGATGTGGTTTTGATGGCCCATGCCCGGAATGCTGAGGTTTTGAAACGCGCCGATCCGGGGATAGGACATTACGTCGAGTGCTGGCCCTGCTTTGTGCGCAGCAACAACTTGGCAATTTCTGACCGCTAAAGTCTTGTCCATTCTCGGGCAAAAGGTTTATAGCGCATGCACAAGCAGCGGCTCGCAGAGCCCGCCGGACAGGAAGACGGTCGGCCTTTGATGACCAAACACGAAACGTCATTTCCCGACATCCTGGATGTCGCAGCGCTCAGAGCCCGGTGCAGCTTCATCGCTTCGGCCCATGCGGAACACCGCGATCTGATGCGCCAGGCGCTGTTGGCGGCGTTCAAGCAGGCCAATCTCGACGGCCGCGAAAAGGCGCGCGAACTGTTGGCGCGGGACGGCAGCGGCCTGAAATGTGCCGAGCGGATTTCCTGGCTGCAGGACCAGCTGATCACGGTTCTGCATGATTTTGTTCTGAACGAGATCTTCAACGCCGCCAATGCGCAGCCCTGGACCCGCATCGCCGTCACCGCCGTCGGCGGCTATGGCCGCGGCACGCTGGCGCCGGGCTCGGATATCGACCTGCTCTTCCTGCTGCCGGTCAAAAAGGCTGTCTGGGCCGAGCCGGCCATCGAGTTCATGCTCTATATCCTGTGGGATCTCGGCTTCAAGGTCGGCCATGCCACGCGCACGATCGACGAGTGCATCCGGCTGTCGCGCGGCGACATGACGATCCGTACGGCAATTCTCGAAACGCGCTATATCTGCGGCTCGAAGGAGCTGGCGGAGGAACTCGAGACCCGCTTCGACAGCGAAATCGTCAAGAACACCGGTCCGGACTTCATTGCCGCCAAGCTGGCCGAGCGCGACGAGCGCCACCGCAAGGCCGGCGATACGCGCTATCTGGTCGAGCCGAACGTCAAGGAAGGCAAGGGCGGCCTGCGCGACATCCACACGCTGTTCTGGATCGCCAAATATTTCTACCGGGTCAAGGATTCGGCCGATCTGATCAAGCTTGGGGTCCTGTCGCGGCAGGAATATCACCTCTTCCAGAAGGCCGACGATTTTCTTTGGGCGGTGCGCTGCCACATGCATTTCCTCACCGGCAAGGCGGAGGAGCGGCTGTCTTTCGACATTCAGCGCGAGATCGCCGAAAGCCTCGGCTATCACGACCATCCGGGCATGACGGCGGTCGAGCGCTTCATGAAGCACTATTTCCTGGTCGCCAAGAATGTCGGCGATCTCACCCGCATCTTCTGCGCAGCGCTCGAGGACCAGCAGGCCAAGCAGCTGCCGGGGTTTACCGCAGCGCTCAGCCGCTTCACCCATCGCATCCGCAAGATTGCCGGAACGCTGGAATTCGTCGACGACGGCGGGCGCATCGCGCTGGCAAGCCCGGATGTTTTCAAGCGCGATCCGATCAACCTGATCCGCATCTTCCATGTCGCCGATATCAACGGGCTGGAATTCCACCCTGCTGCCCTCAAGCAGGTGACCCGTTCTCTCGCCCTGATCACGCAGCCCGTGCGCGACGACGAGGAAGCCAATCGTCTTTTCATGTCGATGCTGACGTCGCGCCGCGACCCGGAGCTGATTCTGCGGCGCATGAACGAGGCCGGCGTGCTCGGCCGCTTCATTCCGGAATTCGGCAAGATCGTCTCGCTGATGCAGTTCAACATGTATCACCACTATACGGTGGACGAGCATCTGCTGCGCGCCGTCGATGTCCTGTCGAGGATCGATCAGGGCCGCGACGAGGAGCTGCATCCGCTCGCCGTCAAGCTGATGCCGGGGGTCGAGGATCGCACCGCGCTGTTCGTGGCTGTGCTCCTCCACGATGTCGCCAAGGGCCGCCCGGAAGATCATTCGACCGCCGGTGCCAAGGTTGCGCGCAAACTCTGCCCGCGTTTCGGCATGACACCGAAGCAGACGGAAACGGTGGCATGGCTGATCGAGGAACATCTGACCATGTCGATGGTCGCGCAGACGCGCGATCTCAACGACCGTAAGACGATCATCGATTTCGCTGAAAAGGTGCAGTCGCTCGACCGCCTGAAAATGCTGCTGATCCTGACCATCGCCGATATCCGCGCCGTCGGTCCCGGCGTGTGGAACGGCTGGAAGGGCCAGCTGCTGCGCACGCTCTATTACGAGACCGAGCTGCTCCTGTCCGGCGGCTTTTCCGACCTGCCGCGCAAGGAACGCGCCGCCCACGCCGCCGCCGTGCTCTTCGACGCGCTGCCCGACTGGAGCCAGAAGGACCGCAAGACTTACACCAAGCTGCACTATCAGCCCTATCTTCTCTCCGTGCCGCTGGAAGATCAGCTGCGCCATGCCGTGTTCATCCGCGAGGCCGACAAGGCCGGCCGGGCGCTGGCGACGATGGTGCGCACCCATCAGTTCCACGCCATCACCGAAATCACCGTGCTGTCGCCCGACCATCCGCGCCTCCTGGCCGTGATCGCTGGCGCCTGCGCCGCTGCCGGCGCCAACATCGTCGACGCGCAGATTTTCACCACCTCCGATGGCCGGGCGCTCGATACGATCCTTATTACCCGCGAATTCCCGGTCGACGACGACGAGATGCGCCGTGCGGCCAGCATTGGCCGGATGATCGAGGATGTGCTGTCGGGCACCAAGCGCCTGCCGGAGGTGATTGCCAGCCGCACCAAGCATCGCAAGCGCAACAAGGCCTTCACGGTGCCGCCGGCCGTCACCATCAGCAACAGCCTGTCCAACAAGTTTACCGTCATCGAGGTCGAGTGCCTCGACCGCACCGGCCTCCTTTCGGAAGTCACCGCCGTGCTCTCCGATCTCTCGCTCGACATCGCCTCGGCGCATATCACCACCTTCGGCGAGAAGGTCATCGACACGTTCTATGTCACCGATCTCGTCGGCCAGAAGATCACCAATGAGGGGCGGCACGGCAATATCGTGGCGCGGCTGAAGGCGGTGATGTCGGACGAGGCGGACGAAATGCGCGACCGCATGCCCTCGGGCATGATCGCGCCGCAGCATACGCGCTCGGTCACGGGCGCAAAAAGGGCCAAGGCAGAATCATGAGTCTCGTCCGGAAGTTCATGACCGTGGGCGGCGCCACGCTCGGCAGCCGCATCTTCGGCTTTGCCCGCGAAACGCTGATGGCGGCGGCACTCGGCACCGGTCCGATGGCCGATGTCTTCTACGCGGCCTTCCGCTTTCCCAATCTCTTCCGCCGTCTGTTTGCCGAAGGCGCCTTCAATGCCGCCTTCGTGCCGCTGTTTTCCAAGGAGATCGAGGCCAACGGCACCGATGGCGCCAAGCGTTTCTCCGAAGAAGTCTTCGGCGTGCTGTTCACCGTGCTGCTGCTGATCACCATCGTGATGGAACTCTCGATGCCGCTGCTGGTGCGCTTCGTCATAGCGCCCGGTTTCGCCGATGATGTCGAGAAATCGAGCCTCACCGTGCGCATGGCAATGGTGATGTTTCCCTATCTCATGTGCATGTCGCTGACGGCGATGATGAGTGGCATGCTCAATTCGCTGCACCATTTCTTCGCCGCCGCCGTCGCGCCGATCTTCCTCAACGTCGTGATGATCGGCGCTCTGTTCTATGCGCTTTATACCGGGGCCGATCCGCTCACCACGGCGTGGTATCTTTCCTGGGGTGTTCTGGTCGCCGGTATCCTGCAGCTTGCGGTCGTCTATTTCGGCGTCATTCATGCAGGCATGAGCATCGGCCTCAAGTTTCCCCGCTTCACGCCCAACGTCAAGCGCCTGCTGATCCTTGCCGTGCCCGCCGCCATCACCGGTGGCATCACCCAGATCAACCAGCTGATCGGCCAGGCGATCGCCTCGGCGCAGGAGGGGGCCATCTCCGCCCTGCAATATGCCGATCGTATCTACCAGCTGCCGCTGGGTGTCGTCGGTATCGCCGTCGGCGTCGTGCTGTTGCCGGAATTGTCGCGCGCGCTGAAGGGCGGCAATCTGCGCGAGGCCGGAAACCTGCAGAACCGGTCGATCGAGTTCGTGCTGTTCCTGACGATCCCGGCCGCCTTCGCGCTCTGGATCCTGTCCGATGAGATCATCCGCGTGCTGTACGAGCGCGGCGCTTTCCATGCGCAGAACACCGCCGTCGTCGCATCGATTCTTGCCATCTACGGCATCGGCCTGCCGGCCTTCGTGCTGATCAAGGCGCTGCAGCCGGGTTTCTATGCCCGTGAGGATACCAAGATGCCGATGCGCTTTTCGGCCATCGCCGTCACCGTCAATTGTGCCCTCGCGATCACGCTGTTTCCCCATTTCGGTGCACCGGGGATCGCGGTTGCCGAAGCCACGGCCGGCTGGATCAGCACGGTCCTGCTGTTTGTCACGCTGCTGCGCCGCGGCCATCTTGCCTGGGATTGGGCGCTTGCCCGCCGCGCGGCTCTTCTCGTCGTGGCAGCGGCGATCATGGGCGGCGTTCTCTATTATCTGCGTGGCGTCTTTGCCGCCTCGCTTGCCTCGGGCTCGCCGCTGCTGACCAAATTGGGCGCGCTGGGGCTTCTGATCGGCGTCTCCATGATCGTCTATTTCGCCGTTGCCTTCCTGATCGGCGGGGCCGATCTCGGCATGATCCGGCGCAACATGAAGCGCAAGGCCTCCGTTGAGCCGCCACCGCCGGCCGATCTTTAAGGCGGGGATATGGAGGTTGAGGCTTCAGGCCCGCCGGGCCGACCGGCGTTTGGCGCTGAGGATGCCGCCGCCCGATTTTCCGCAATATGTCCATTGACGCCTGGGGCCGATATCGACGTGAATAATCCCGTTGCAATAGCGGCCGATGCCGCCGATGCCGGGCGCCGTTTTGGCTGCGGCGATGATCGTGCTTTCGGACACGCCGGGCACACGGATATCGGCTGCCTGGCAGCGCCTGTGCAGCGAACCGGCGCGATGCGCGCGGGGACGGTGGCCCGATGTCACCAAAGGGCGGCGCCCGGTTTTCGCGGCGATATGCGCCAGGATGCCCTCAAGCTTGGGTGAAAAGCACTCCGTCGCAACGGAAACGGTCTGGACGGAATAGGCTGCCGTCATCCGGTGGACCGGCAGCTTTACCTTGCGCTGCCTGTCCTTGGCATCGGCTGTCGGAAGAAAGGCCGCCGCGAGCAGGCAGGCAAGAGCAATCGAAAAAACGGTACGCATGACAATCCCTTTGCTGCATGCCGGTTGCGGATACGGATTTGCCGTGGGCATGCAGACATCGCCGGTTCGGCAAAAGCTCGGAAACCATGGCGTGTTGAAAAGAGGCCGGATCAGATGACCGGCATTCGATGGGATGGGTAAATTCATCCGAAATAAAGCATTTTTATGGAATTATCTGCTTATAGTGCGCGATTGGTGTCCGCAATTTGGCCTTAATCTCTAAATGCCATTGTTAATTTAGAGGATAAAATTCCGGCCTGGCGGCTCGATGGTGGTTTTCATGGCCGTCACCGTGCCTCTTGATCACGGCTGCGCCTGCGTGCATAAGCCCGCCAACAGCAACACGAGGCCGGGCCCTCCACAAGCCCGAATGAGGACACGATGTCAGACTTCAAGCCGCTCGTTTTTTCCGGTGTTCAGCCCACCGGCAATCTGCATCTCGGCAATTATCTCGGTGCGATCCGCAAGTTCGTGGCGCTGCAGGAAAACAACGACTGCATGTATTGCGTCGTCGATCTGCACGCGATCACCGCGCAGCTCGTGCATGAGGACATGCCCGGCCAGATCCGCTCGATCGCCGCCGCATTCATCGCCGCCGGTATCGATCCGAAGAAGCACATCGTCTTCAACCAGTCGGCCGTGCCGCAGCATGCCGAGCTTGCCTGGATCTTCAATTGCGTCGCCCGCATCGGCTGGATGGAGCGCATGACCCAGTTCAAGGACAAGTCCGGCGGCAAGAATGCCGAGCAGATGTCCTTGGGCCTGCTTGCCTATCCGAGCCTGATGGCAGCCGACATTCTCGTCTACCGCGCCACCCATGTTCCGGTCGGCGACGACCAGAAACAGCATCTGGAATTGACCCGCGATATCGCCCAGAAGTTCAACATCGATTTCATGGAGCATATCCGCCGGACCGATTACGGCATCGACATCAAGGTCGGCGATGAGCCGGTCCATGCCTATTTCCCGATGGTCGAGCCGTTGATCGGCGGTCCTGCGCCGCGTGTCATGTCCTTGCGGGAGGGCACCAAGAAGATGTCGAAGTCGGATGCGTCGGATCTGTCGCGCATCAACCTGATGGACGATGCCGACACGATCTCCAAGAAGATCCGCAAGGCCAAGACCGATCCGGACGCCTTGCCAAGCGAGGTTGATGGCCTGAAGGGCCGCGCCGAAGCCGACAATCTCGTCGGCATCTATGCGGCGCTGTCGGACAAGACCAAGCAGGAGGTTTTGGGCGAATTCGGCGGTCAGCAGTTCTCCGTCTTCAAGCCGGCTCTGGTCGATCTGGCGGTGACGGTTCTGGCCCCGATCTCGGGTGAAATGCGCCGCCTGATGGATGACACGACGCATATCGACGGCATCCTGCGTGATGGTGGCGAGCGGGCGCGGGCGCGGGCGGACGTGACGATGAAACAGGTTCGCGAGATCGTCGGCTTTCTGCAATAATTCGCCGCAAAAGAGCTCTTGCAGTCAAAAATATCGGGTGTAAGAGTCCCGCCATGGTTTCACCGCGACTCTCAAGACTGGAAGGTCACCGCCGCAAATTCATGGCGGTGATCGACGATACGCCGGAATGCGGCCGCGCCGTCCATTATGCCGGCATGCGGGCGAGAAATTCCAATGGCGGTCTTGTTCTGCTCTACGTCATCGCCGATGCCGACTTCCAGCAATGGCTGGGCGTCGAGGGCATCATGCGGGCCGAAGCACGGGCTGAAGCGGAAGCAACGCTTGCCAAGATCGCCCAGACGGTGCGCGAGACGATCGGCATCGAGCCGGAAATGGTCATCCGCGAGGGTGGCGCCACGGACCAGATCTACAGCCTGATCGAGGAAGACCGCGATATCGCGATCCTGGTGCTGGCCGCCGGCTCCGCCAAGGATGGCCCCGGTCCGCTGGTATCCTCGATCGCCGGCAAGACGGCGGCGTTCCCTATCCCGGTAACGGTTATACCGGACCTCCTGACGGATGAGGAAATCGACGCTCTGAGCTGATCCCCACCGTTATGGCAGGATCAATGGAATTGATCCTGGGTCGGCCGAAACGCTGACCCATGCATCTTGAAGCTGCGATCCAAACGGACTATATTCTTTTGAATAATTCTAAACAGGCTGGTTGAACGCGATCCCGGCCGACGCGGAGTAAAGACATGTTCATCCAGACCGAAGCCACCCCGAACCCCGCGACGCTGAAATTCCTGCCCGGCAAGGTGGTGATGGAGAACGGCACGGCGGAATTCCGCGATGAGGAAGAGGCTGCTGCCGGCTCTGCGCTTGCCGCCCGCCTGTTTTCGATCCCGGGCGTCACTGGCGTCTATTTTGGCTATGATTTCATCACGGTCACCAAGGAAGCGCAGGAGTGGCAGCACCTGAAGCCGGCCATCCTGGGCTCGATCATGGAGCATTTCATGTCCGGCCAGCCGGTCATGGCGGTCCATACCCGCGCCGAAGAGAGCGATCAGGACGGCGAGTTCTTCGAGGAGGGCGACGAAACGATCGTCGCGACCATCAAGGAACTGCTGGAAACCCGCGTTCGTCCGGCCGTTGCGCAGGACGGCGGTGACATCACCTTCAAGGGCTTCCGCGACGGAACGGTCTTCCTCAACATGAAGGGCGCATGCTCGGGCTGCCCGTCCTCGACGGCAACCTTGAAGCATGGCGTGCAGAACCTGCTGCATCATTTCATTCCTGAAGTGCAGGCGGTCGAAGCCGTCTGAGCGAGCGTTCGTCCGTGCTGAGACTGTCCATCAAAGTCCAGAAATCATGATCGTCCTGGCCATCGATACGGCGGGGACGGGCTGCTTTGCCGCAGTCTATGACAGCGCCGATGATACGGTTCTGGCCTCTGCCGGTGCCGATATCGGCCGTGGTCATGCCGAGCAGCTGATGGCCTTCATCGATGATGCGCTGGCGGCAAGCGGCAAATCTCTCCCGGATATCGACCGCATCGCCGTCACCATCGGTCCCGGCTCTTTCACCGGCATTCGGGTTGGCGTTGCCGCCGCGCGCGGTTTCGCGCTGGCGCTCGGCGTGCCGGCCATTGGCATTTCCGTGCTGGCAGCGCTTGCCGGGGCAACCCGTGAGGCGCATCCCGGACAAGCGGTGCTGGCCGCAATGGACGCCAAGCGCGATGAGCTCTATTGCCAGAGTTTCGAGGCCGATGGTACGGCTCGCACCGAGCCGCAGATGCTTGAACTTTCGGAGGCCCGGCGCATCTTTGCCGGTTTCGATGGTGTCATCTGCGGGACGGCCACGAAGCATCTGATTGATAATCCACCGGAAAACGTCGCACAAACCGACATGACCGATATCCGCATCGTCGCACGGCTTGCCGCTGCTGCCGATCCTTCTCAGGGCAAGCCGAGCCCGCTTTACCTGCGCGGCCCCGACGTCAAGTCGCAGGCCGGTTTCGCGGTGGCGCGGGCATAACATGTCGCTGACCGATTATTTCGTCCGCAAGCCCGAATTCGAGATCTTTTCTCTGGAAACGGCCGACCTGCCGAAGGCGGCGGATATCCACAAGCTGCGCTTCACTCCCTCCTGGAGCGATGGCGAACTGCATGCGCTGCTGGTGCAGGACACGGTTTTCGGTTTCATCGCCCGCCAGAGCAATGCCTATGCGCGGCCCTTGGCCGGCGGCTTCGTGCTGTCGCGTGTTGCGGCCGGCGAGGCGGAAATCCTGACGATCGGCGTCGATCCGCGCTTTTCGCGCATGGGGCTCGGCTGGCGGCTGATGCGGGCGGCGCTGCGCGAGGCGCGCGATCAGGCGGCCGAGGCGGTTTTCCTCGAGGTCGACGAGACCAATACCGCAGCCGTCGCGCTCTACCGGAAACTCGGCTTTGCAAAGGTCGGCGAAAGACGGGCCTATTATCAGGATGTTAACGGCGTGAAAACCGCCGCCCTTGTCATGCGCCTCGATCTTGGCTAGCCGTATCGGCTTTGAGAGAGGGAAGCGCTTGCGCCGCAACGCCGACATGACCTGCTGGTATGATGAACGGGATGCTGGCGCACGGCCGCCGATGCGGGACGTGTGTGCGTGATCAACTGGCTGCGTGTCACGCTGTGCATGACGATCCTTGTTCTTGCGACGCTCGTGATGGCGCCGGCGCAGATCGTCTTGCTCTGGCTGGATAGGCCGCAGCGCCGCACGCTTCCCCGCCTCTGGCACCGCATGGCCTGTCGTCTCGTCGGCATTCGCGTGCGCGTCCATGGCACGCCGGACCGCCAGCGGCCGCTGATGCTGGTGGCCAATCATGCCAGCTGGAAGGATATCCTCGTCCTCGGTTCGATCGCCGATGTGGTGTTCGTCGCCAAGTCCGACGTCAAGGCCTGGCCGGTTTTCGGTATTCTGGCCCGCCTGCAGGCGACGATCTTCATCGACCGTGACCACAAGCGCACCACCGGCAATCAGGTCAACGAGATCGGCAAGCGGCTGGCCGATGGCGAAATCGTCGTGCTGTTTCCCGAAGGCACGACATCGGATGGCAACCGGCTCCTGGAAATGAAGACCTCGCTGTTCGGCGCGGCTGCCGCTGCCGTGCCGCTATCGCCGACCGGGGCCGTCCATGTTCAGCCCGTTGCCATCGCCTATACCGGCCTTCATGGCATGCCGATGGGGCGCTATCACCGGCCGGTTGCCGCCTGGCCCGGCGATATCGCGCTGGCGCCGCATCTCCTCGGTATCCTCTATGAGGGCGCCGTCGATGTGGATGTGATCTATGGCGAGCAGATCACCTATACGGCCGAGAGCAATCGCAAGGTGGTCAGCCGCCAGATCGAGAAGAACCTCCGTTCCATGCTGGCGCTGAAGCTGCGCGGCCGGTGAATGAGCAAGAGCGCTTGGGGCTTCAATTTTGCCCCTCTATGCTCTATGGAACCGGGCATGACACAGGAAATCGCCGTTTTATCCACAAAGCCCGAAATGGCTCTCGAAAGCCCAGCCGTCCGCAAGGTCTTCGTCAAGACCTACGGCTGTCAGATGAACGTCTACGATTCCGACCGGATGACCGACGCGCTGGCCAAGGACGGTTACGTCTCGACCGATGTGATGGAGGACGCCGATCTCGTCCTGCTCAACACCTGTCATATCCGCGAGAAGGCCGCCGAGAAGGTTTATTCGGCGCTCGGGCGCCTGCGTGACCTGAAGAAGAAAAAGGCCGGCGAAGGCCGCGAGATGATGATCGGCGTCGCCGGCTGCGTCGCGCAGGCCGAAGGCGACGAGATACTGCGCCGGGCGCCGGCTGTCGATCTGGTCATCGGCCCGCAAACCTATCACCGGCTGCCCGAAGCCTTGAAGCGCGTCCGGCGCGGCGAGCGCGTGCTGGAGACCGATTATGCCATCGAGGACAAGTTCGAGCATCTGCCGGCCCCCGACAAGGCAAAGACCAGGGCGCGGGGCGTCACGGCCTTTCTCACCGTGCAGGAGGGCTGCGACAAGTTCTGCACCTTCTGCGTCGTGCCCTACACGCGCGGCTCCGAAGTGTCGCGCCCGGTCGCCCAGATTGTCGCCGAGGCGCAGAAGCTGGTGGATGGCGGCGTGCGCGAAATCACCCTGCTCGGCCAGAACGTCAATGCCTGGCACGGCGCCGGGCCGGACGGCGAAAAATGGGGCCTTGGCCAGCTTCTCCATCGCCTGACCGAAATCGAAGGTCTTGCCCGCCTGCGCTACACCACCAGCCATCCGCGCGACATGGACGATAGCCTGATCGATGCGCACCGTGACCTGCCGCAGCTGATGCCCTATCTGCATCTGCCGATCCAGTCCGGCTCGAACCGGATCCTGAAGGCGATGAACCGGCGCCACACGACGGCCGAGTACATCGCCCTGATTGCCCGCATCAAGACGGCCCGTCCGGACCTTGCGCTCTCGGGCGATTTTATCGTCGGTTTTCCCGGCGAGACCGACGAGGACTTCGAGGATACGCTGCGGCTTGTCGAGACGGTCGGTTATGCACAGGCATTTTCCTTCAAATATTCCACCCGTCCGGGAACGCCGGGTGCCGATCTCGAGGATCAGGTGCCGGAAGACGTAAAAGCCAAGCGCTTGGAAAGATTGCAGGCTTTGCTGCTGTCCCAGCAGAATGCATTTGCCCAACAGTGTATCGGCAAGACCATCGACCTGCTTCTGGAGAAGCCCGGCCGCATGCCGGGGCAGCTGATCGGCCGCTCGCCCTGGCTGCAGTCGGTGAATGTTGATGCAAAGTCATCGCAAATCGGTGACATTGTTTCTGTACGAATCACTGGTGCGGGCCCTAACAGTCTGTTTGCCGAGGTGGTAAGCTGAGGGACCGTCAACTCAAGGAGCCTGACCGCTTGAACGGACACGAATTGGTTTCATCCTCGCCGCGCCAGTCGAAAACATCCGCGACAGACGTCAATCACTTCGTGCTCACATTTGAGAACAACCGGTTCGCCAGCGAGTTGTTTGGTCAGTTTGACCAGAATCTCAAGTTGATCGAACAGCGCCTGCATATCGATGCACGACCGCGCGGCAATTCCGTTTCGATCTCGGGTGAAGTGGTCGCCACCAATCAGGCCCGCCGGGCGCTCGATTATCTCTATGGGCGCCTGCAGAACGGCAGCACCGTCGAGGCCTCCGATGTCGAAGGCGCCGTCCGCATGGCCGTTGCCGCCGATGACCAGCTACAATTGCCGACCATGGAAAAGAAAGCCAAACTGAACCTCGCGCAGATTTCCACCCGCAAGAAGACCGTTGCTGCCCGCACACCGACGCAGGACGCCTATATGCGCGCGCTGGAGCGGTCCGAGCTTGTCTTCGGCGTTGGCCCCGCCGGTACCGGCAAGACCTATCTGGCGGTGGCGCATGCAGCCCAGCTTCTCGAACGCGGTGCTGTCGATCGTATCGTCCTGTCGCGCCCGGCTGTTGAGGCCGGCGAGCGCCTCGGCTTCCTGCCCGGCGATATGAAAGACAAGGTCGATCCCTATCTGCGGCCGCTCTACGATGCGCTCTACGACATGATGCCCGGCGACAAGGTCGAGCGGGCGATCACCGCCGGCGTCATCGAAATCGCCCCTCTGGCGTTCATGCGCGGCCGCACGCTGGCCAATGCCGCCGTCATCCTCGACGAGGCGCAGAACACCACGACCATGCAGATGAAGATGTTCCTGACGCGTCTCGGCGAAAACGGCCGGATGATCGTCACCGGTGATCCGAGCCAGGTCGACCTGCCGCGCGGCGTCAAGTCGGGACTTGTCGAGGCCCTGCAGATCTTGAAGGGCGTCGAGGGCGTTTCCGTCGTCCGCTTCAAGGATGTCGACGTGGTGCGCCATCCGATGGTCGCCCGTATCGTGCGCGCCTATGAGGCGACGACCGCCGTGCATGACGAAAGCGAGCAAGGCGACCGCTGAGGCGGCCGCAGCCAATCATGACGAGCCTTGATATCCAGATCAGCGTCGAGGAAGGCCCATGGCCATCCGAGGCGGAACTCCAGTCCCTGAGCGAGCGTGTTCTTGGCGCCGGCGCAGATTTCCTGCGCCGGGAAGAGAAGCAGCCATTCCCGAAAATGCCGCCGGAAGTGTCGCTGGTCTTTACCGACGATGCCTCCATCCGCGCGATCAACGCCGAGTGGCGCGACCAGGACAAGCCGACCAATGTCCTGTCGTTTCCCGCCTTTCCGGTTGTGCCGGGCAAGATGCCCGGTCCCATGCTCGGCGACATCATCCTTGCCCATGAGACGCTGGTTCGGGAGGCCAAAGACCTCGGCAAGCCGTTCGACGCGCATCTCACCCATCTCCTGGTGCATGGATTTCTGCATCTTTTCGGTTATGATCACCTCGATGAGAGCGATGCGGAAAGAATGGAGAGCCTCGAGACTCGCATTTTGGCTGGTCTTGGTCTATCTGATCCCTATGGGGACAGTGATCCCGTTTGATAGTTTGGAACAATGAGCGATTTTAGAGCACAGCCGGCACCGGCTGTTAGAGATGAGGCGGAAGCCTCCAGTCAGGACGAGGCGGGCAGTAGTAGCACCGTTCCGAAACCTGAGAACGGTAAATCCGGTTCCTCCTTCTGGAGCCGTGCAGCCCGGATCTGGCGTGCCAGCAGCGGCTCCAGCCTGCGCGAGGATCTCGCCGATGCGCTGATGACCGGTGGCCCGGAGGGCGATACGGCCTTTTCGCCGGCCGAGCGGGCCATGCTCAACAATATCCTGCGGTTCCGGGAGGTTCGCGTCGAGGACGTCATGGTCCCGCGTGCCGATATCGAAGCGGTCGATCTGTCGATCACCATCGGCGAGCTGATGGTCATCTTCGAGGAATCCGGCCGGTCGCGCATGCCTGTCTATAGCGACAGTCTTGATGACCCGCGCGGCATGGTCCACATCCGAGACTTGCTCTCCTATGTCACCAAGCAGGCCCGCAACAAACGGCGCAATGGCAGCCGTGGCGCTGTCGGCACGCCGGTGACCGCGGCTGAAAAGCCGGAAAAGGCCGTTCGCCAGCCCAAGCCGAGCTTCGATCTCACCCGCATCGATCTGTCCAAGACCGTGGAAGAGGCGGGTATCATCCGCCAGGTCCTGTTCGTGCCACCGTCCATGCATGCATCCGACCTGATGCAGCGCATGCAGGCCGCCCGCATCCAGATGGCGCTGGTGATCGATGAATACGGCGGCACCGATGGCCTCGCCTCGCTTGAAGATATCGTCGAAATGGTCGTCGGCGATATCGAGGATGAGCATGACGACGAAGAGGTCATGTTCGCCAAGACATCCGACGATGTGTTCGTGGCCGATGCCCGCGTCGAACTGGAAGAGATCGCCGCCGCGATCGGCCCGGATTTCGACGTGCGCGAGCAGCTCGAGGATGTCGATACGCTCGGCGGTCTGGTCTTTGCCGCGCTTGGCCGCATCCCGGCCCGTGGCGAAGTCGTCCAGGCCATACCCGGCTTCGAATTCCAGGTTCTGGATGCCGATCCGCGCCGGGTGAAGCGCGTGCGGATTGTCCGCAAACGTCCGCCGGCGGCCCGCCGCCGTCCGCTGAAGGACGGGGAGGAGGCCTCCCTTGAGGTGCCGCCACCCGCTGCACCTGAAAAATCCCTGCGCGAAACCGGATAAGAGATTCGCCAATCGCGCGCAGGCGCCGTTTCAGTGCAGGACAAGCCGCCGCTTTTTTGGAACACTGCCGACACGTTGATTCGGATGGATGGTCTTTGTGCCATGCCGCCCGCCGTGCTTTGGCCGGATGGCGGTTTGCGCCGATTGGGAGAACGGAATGGAGTGGCTTGCAGGCAGGATCATGCTGTTGTCGGGAGCCCGCCGGGCTCTGGTTGCCTTTGTTGCCGGACTGATCGCCGTTCTCGCCCTGCCGCCTTTCGGTATTTTCGCAGCACCGTTCCTGTCTTTTCCCATTCTCGTCTGGCTCATTGACGGTGCCTCGGGCAATCCCGATCATGGTCTGCTCCGGCGCCGGTTTCCCGCTTTCTTCATCGGCTGGTGTTTCGGCTTCGGCTATTTCCTCGGCGGCCTGTGGTGGCTCGGCAACGCGCTGCTTGTCGAAGCCGATGAATTTGCCTGGGCTTTGCCGCTGGCGGTGATCGGTGTCCCGGCGTTTCTCGCCCTGTTCTATGCCTTCGCGGCCGCGGTCGCCCGGATCCTCTGGTCGGACGGCATGGGGCGCATCGCAGCCCTTGCCTTCGCCTTCGGCCTGTTCGAGTGGCTGCGCAGCTTCATCCTCACCGGCTTCCCCTGGAATGCCATCGGTTATGCGGCCATGCCGGTTCCGTTGATGATGCAGTCGGCCGCCGTGATCGGTCTTGCCGGCGTCAACATGCTGGCGGTCTTTGTCTTTGCAGCACCGGCGCTTATCGGAACGCGCAAGGGCTTGCGGGCCGGGTTGAGCCTTGCCGTGCTGCTGGTTGCCGCCCATTTCGGCTATGGATTCTACCGGCTGGAACAGCCTCTGCCGCAGCCGGCCGATCCCGCCGTAACCGTCCGTCTCGTCCAGCCGCTGATCGATCAGTCCAAGAAGATCGATGACAGCGAGCGGATGGCGATCTTCGAAGAGCATCTCCAGTTGACGCAGGCGCTGCCGGCCGATGGTGGCAAAAGACCCGATATCGTCGTCTGGCCTGAAACCTCGGTGCCGTTCATCCTGACCGAAAACCCGGATGCGCTGTTGAGAATTTCCGACGTGCTGCAGGATGGCCAGATCCTCATCGCAGGCGCGGTACGGGCCGAGGACACCGGTGCTGGCCAGCCGCCACGCTACTATAATTCGATCTACGTGATTGACGATCGTGGTCAGATCGTCGGCGCTTCCGACAAGGTGCACCTTGTTCCCTTTGGAGAATATCTGCCGCTGGAAGGTCTTCTGAAGGCGGCGGGGCTGAATGCGATTGCCGCGGCCATGCCCGGAGGGTTCTCGTCGGCGGTGACACGCTCGCTGCTGACCTTGCCGGGTGGCAAGACGCTCTATCCGCTGATCTGCTACGAGGCGATTTTTCCGGGTGAGATCGGCAATGACGCGCTTGCGGCCAACGCCCTGCTCAATCTCACCAACGATGCGTGGTTCGGTAATACGCCGGGGCCCTACCAGCATTTTCAGCAGGCCCGGCTTCGTTCGGTGGAGACCGGTTTGCCGCTGATCCGCGATGCCAATACCGGCATATCGGCAATCGTCAACGGGCGCGGTGAAGTGGTGACCGGGTTTCCATTCGGCACAAGGGGCTTTGTGGACACAATTTTGCCGGGAAAAGTTGCTTTGCCTATGAGCCCTGGAGAGCAGGAAAGAAATGGAATGCTGCTTGCATGTTTTCTCTTTAGTCTGGCGTTGTTTTCCCGCGCTAGTTTTATTTTGAGAGAGAATTGACCAAAAACCCCTAAAATTGCATAGTGGCCTCCACCATCGATCCTTGCCCATGTCCGGAGGGTTTCCGCCCGGCTATACACAACGTAGCGTGTAGTCTGCTTTCGACAGGTGTCCAGGTTATGGAGCAATTGAAACTTCGCTTATTAGGAAACCGTTATGATAGAAAACAAGAAGAAGCCGAACCCGATCGACATTCATGTCGGTAGCCGGATTCGCCTTCGCCGCACCATGCTGGGCATGAGCCAGGAAAAGCTCGGTGAGAGCCTCGGCATCACCTTCCAGCAGATCCAGAAATATGAAAAGGGAACGAACCGGGTCGGTGCCAGCCGTCTTCAGAACATTTCAAGCATCTTGAATGTTCCGGTATCCTTCTTCTTCGAAGATGCACCGGGCGATCCGTCCACCGGAGCGTCGGGCACGGCAGAAGCCTCGAGCTCGAACTACGTGGTCGATTTCCTGTCGTCCTCGGAAGGCCTTCAGCTCAACCGCGCATTCGTCAAGATTGGCGATCCCAAGGTGCGCCGCAAGCTGGTGGACCTGGTCAAGGCTTTGGCAGCTGAGGCGGAAGCCGAGTAAAGGCCGACGCAAGGCGGAACTGAAAAAAAGCGGCCGGACAGTGCCGCTTTTTTTGTGCCCGGTTGCCGGATGTCGAGGGCGGGTTATCTGCCGTAAAGTGCGGCTTTACCGCATCGAAAGCCAGGAAAAACGTTCCCGTCTTGCGCATATAAAGATATATTTATGTCCTTGTGTGCTTGTTTTTTCGTGGCAAAATCACTAACACGTTTCAAGCAGTTTTTCTTTGAGGGGACTTCCCGCATGCGCGCTAACTACCTGTTTACGAGTGAATCCGTGGCAGAAGGTCATCCGGACAAAGTCTGTGACCGGATCTCGGATGAAATTGTCGATCTTGTGTACCGTGAAGCTGCCAAAACGGGCGTCGATCCCTGGGGGGTCCGCATCGCCTGCGAAACGCTGGCAACGACCAACCGGGTGGTGATTGCCGGTGAAGTCCGGGTGCCCGATACCCTCCTGAAGAAGGACAAGGAAGGCAACGTCCTGAAGGACGCAGCCGGCCATCCGCTGATCAATCCCGCCAAGTTCAAGGCCGCCGCCCGCAAGGCGATCCGTGAAATCGGCTATGAACAGGCCGGCTTCCACTGGAAGACGGCCAAGATCGACGTGCTCCTGCATCCGCAATCGGCCGATATCGCCCAGGGCGTCGACAACGCCGCCGACAGGCAGGGCGACGAAGGTGCCGGTGACCAGGGCATCATGTTCGGCTACGCCTGCCGCGAAACGGCGGAGCTGATGCCGGCGCCGATCTACTATTCGCACCGTATTCTCGATCTGCTGGCAACCGCCCGCAAGAAGGGCGTCGGCGAAGCCGGCCGTCTCGGCCCGGATGCCAAGAGCCAGGTCACCGTGCGCTACATCGACGGCAAGCCGGCCGAGGTGACCTCGATCGTGCTGTCGACCCAGCATCTGGACGAGAGCTGGGATTCGGCCAAGGTTCGCAGCGTCGTCGAACCCTATATCCGCGAAGCGCTGCACGACATCCACATCGCCAGCGATTGCAACTGGTACATCAATCCGACCGGCAAGTTCGTCATCGGTGGTCCGGACGGCGATGCAGGCCTCACCGGCCGCAAGATCATCGTCGATACCTATGGCGGCGCAGCGCCCCATGGCGGCGGCGCCTTCTCCGGCAAGGACACGACCAAGGTTGACCGTTCGGCCGCCTATGCCGCGCGCTACCTCGCCAAGAACGTCGTTGCGGCCAGCCTTGCGGACCGCTGCACGATCCAGATCGCCTATGCGATCGGCGTCGCACAGCCGCTGTCGATCTATGTCGACCTGCACGGCACAGGCAAGATCACCGAAGATCAGGTCGAAGCTGCGATCCGCAAGACGATGGACCTGTCCCCGTCGGGCATCCGCCGCCATCTCGACCTCAACAAGCCGATCTATGCCAAGACCTCCGCCTACGGCCATTTTGGCCGCAAGGCCGGCCGCGACGGGTCGTTCTCCTGGGAAAAGCTCGATCTCGTCAAGCCGCTCAAGGATGCCCTGAAGGAAGAAGCCCTCAAGGCAGCCTGATCCGCCCCTTTACGGATCGACTGATAAAACTGTAAAGCGGATGTTTCCTGACGGGAACATCCGCTTTTATCGTGAAAGACCACTGCCATGACCGACCAGCACCGCAACCGCTCGACCGAAGCCTTCTTCGGACGCCGCAAGGGCAAGCCTCTGCGGGCGCTGCAGGCAACGCATCTCGAAACGGTGCTGCCGCTGCTCCGGCTCGATCTGGCGTCGCCCGCACCCGCGGATGTGAAGACGCTGTTCAGGCATCCCGCCGACCGGGTGAGGCTGGAGATCGGCTTTGGCGGTGGCGAGCACCTGATCCACCGGGCTGTCGAGAACCCGGCAACCGGCTTCATCGGCGTCGAACCCTTTGTCAATTCGATGGCGAAACTGGTCGGTCATATCGAGGAGCGTGGCGCGGAAAATATTCGTCTGCACGATGACGATGCGACGCAGGTGCTGGACTGGCTGCCGGAAAATTCGATCGACCAGATCGATCTTCTCTATCCGGATCCCTGGCCGAAGCGGAAGCACTGGAAGCGCCGCTTCGTCTCAAACGTCAATCTCGACCGGTTCGCCCGTGTGCTGAAACCGGGCGGCACGTTCTGCTTCGCCTCGGATATCGATACCTACGTCAATTGGACGCTCGCGCATTGCCGCGATCACGCGGCATTCGAATGGACGGCGCAGAATGCCTCCGACTGGCTGACGCCCTATCCCGGCTGGCCGAGCACGCGCTACGAGGCCAAGGCGCGGCGGGAAGGGCGCAAATCCGCCTATCTGATGTTCCGGCGGGTCTGATCTCTCCGGGTCAACGGACCCGAAACAGACCATTCTCGTAAACGATAAGACCTTCACTGCCGTGGACGCGCAGATGGTGCGCGGCTTGCTTCCGGCATCGCTCGAACAGATTCATGCGCCGATTGCACCAGCGCCGACAACCGGCATGCGAGAATGCGGCCTCAATCGCTTCGGTCAAGCCGATGCCATGAACTGTTCTGAGTTCTTTTATGATCTGCGGCCAATCCGAATGCAGCCGGAACATCCGGTCGGCCGTCTCCCACTTGGATTCTGCCATGGGCCGCGACGCAGTATTTCAGTGCAGGCTGACGGTCTTCAGGTCGTCTTCGGCCGCCTTGAAGAAGGTGCTCGAACGGTTGTCGGTGAGAAGAATCGGCGTGCCGTCGGCGCCGAACAGGGCCCACAGGTCAAGACCGGGCTCCATATCGGGGGCTTCCGGGAAGACCCTCGACACTTCGTCCGAACGCATCTTGCGGATATAGCCAACTTCACCGGCGCCCAGGTGCGCCAGGTCGTTTTTCGACAGATGTGAGCTGACGTGTTTCAATCCCATGAGACGTACTCCGTGGCTTTGCGGATGTCCCGGCCATGAAGGCACAAGCGATCCGCAACTCATTGATTTACTGCAGGAAGTTTTAGGCTGTGGGGAAGCAGCCGAACGCTTGGTGCAGCCGGCAGACACTGCCGGTTATCCTACTCTGGGACCAAAATATTAATTTTCTTTACCATACGGACAGGTTCCGGACGGATGAGATCGACGGACAGCAGGCCGTTCTTCAATTCGGCCCTGGAAACCTGCAT
Source organism: Pararhizobium polonicum (assembly GCF_001687365.1). Classification (GTDB taxonomy): domain Bacteria; phylum Pseudomonadota; class Alphaproteobacteria; order Rhizobiales; family Rhizobiaceae; genus Pararhizobium; species Pararhizobium polonicum. The sequence continues at coordinate 402,730 of NZ_LGLV01000004.1, read as the reverse complement.
TCCGTCGGCCAGAACGAACATGCGCTGGAACTGGCGGGCCGCGATGCCGCGGTGCAGATAGTCGCGTTCGCCGGTTTCCGTCTGGCGTCCGCGGATGATCAGCTGGTTTTCCTCGGTCGTCACGTCGAGATCCTCGTCCGAGAAGCCGGCGACGGCCAATGTGATTCGCAGCCGTTCCGGCTCACCGGCCGGCTCATCGCCGCGGACACGTTCGATATTGTAGGGAGGGTAACCGTCATTGCCCTTGGCGATCCGCTCAAGGGTCTTTTCCATCGCATCGAAACCGAGCAGAAGCGGGCTCGTAAAGGGCGTAATCCGGGTCATATCGTAGTCCTTGGCTTTCAAGCGACTGTTCTTGCGGACCTGCGAGGCAGCATCCGCAGACTTCAATATGGTAGCTGTGTGTTGCGAGCGCAAGGCGCTTGCGCGGAGCCGGGAGGCAAATCATAGTCCGCCCGCTGATTTGAGAGGGAGACCCGCATGGCTGCGCCGAGAAAGATAATCATCGATACCGATCCGGGGCAGGATGACGCCGCCGCGATCATGCTGGCGCTCGGCAGCCCCGGCGAACTCGATGTGCTCGGCATTACGGCTGTGGCGGGCAATGTTCCGGTCGCCTTGACATCCCGCAATGTCCGGGTGATCTGCGAGCTGTGCAATCGCCGCGACGTCAAGGTGTTTGCCGGCGCCGACCGGCCGCTGGTCCGCCAGCTGGTGACGGCGGAACATGTGCACGGCAAGACCGGTCTCGATGGTCCGGTGGTCGAGGAGCCGACCATGCCGCTCCAGCCGCAATACGCCGTCGATTTCATCATCGAGACGCTGCTGTCGCACGAGCCCGGCACCGTCACGCTCTGCACGCTGGGGGCTTTGACCAATATTGCGCTGGCGCTGAACAAGGCGCCGGAGATCGCCCCGCGCGTCCGCGAGCTGGTGATGATGGGCGGCGGCTTTTTTGAAGGCGGCAACATCACGCCGGCGGCCGAATTCAACATCTATGTCGATCCGGATGCGGCCGATATCGTCTTCAAGTCCGGCATCCCGATCGTCATGATGCCGCTCGACGTCACCCACCGGGTGCTGACCTACAAGGTCCGTGTCGAAAAGATCAAGGCGATCGGCTCGCCGGCCGCCGTCGCCATGGCCGAGATGCTGGAATTCTTCGAGCGCTTCGATGTCGAGAAATACGGCACAGACGGCGGGCCGCTGCATGATCCGACGGTCATCGCCTACCTGCTGCGCCCGGATCTCTTCAAGGGCCGCGACTGCAATGTCGAAATCGAGACACAGTCGGAGCTGACGGTTGGCATGACCGTGGTCGACTGGTGGCAGGTCACCGGCCGCAAGCACAATGCCAGGGTCATGCGCGAGGTTGACGATCAGGGCTTCTTCGACCTTCTGACGGAACGTCTCGCGCGGCTGTGACCGGCCGCAGCGAACGCAAACAAAAAACGGCGCCGCAGGGGCGCCGTTCTCGTTTTTGATTTCTGCGGGCTCAGAATTCTTCCCAGTTATCCTCTGCCAGCGCCGTGTTGCCGGACACCTGCGGCGCCGCCTTTGGCAGGGGAGCGGCATAACGTAACGGCGCCGGTTTTGCCGGGGCGCTGTAGCTCGGTGCCGGTGCCTTGACGGGAGCCCGCATCCGCTCGGCCGTGCCGCGCAGCATATCGGCGGACGACTGGCCCTGGCGGGCGACGTGGAAGCGGGAGACCAATGTGCTCAGCGCACGTGCCTCTTCGTTCAGTGCCATGCTGGCAGCGGTGGTTTGTTCCACCATCGCCGCGTTCTGCTGCGTCACCTGGTCCATCTGGTTGACGGCGGTATTGATCTCCTTGAGGCCGACGGCCTGTTCGGAAGCGGAGCCGGAAATCTGGCGGATCAGGCCGTTGATCTGAACGACTTGGTCGGAGATCTTCTGCAGCGCGCCACCGGCGCGGCCGACGAGATCGACTCCGTCGCGCACTTGGCCGGCCGAGGTGTTGATCAGCGTCTTGATCTCCTTGGCGGCATTGGCCGAGCGCTGTGCCAGTTCGCGCACTTCCTGGGCCACGACCGCAAAGCCCTTGCCGGCATCGCCGGCGCGGGCCGCCTCGACGCCTGCGTTGAGCGCAAGCAGATTGGTCTGGAAGGCGATCTCGTCGATGACGCCGATGATGCGGCTGACTTCGCCGGACGACTGCTCGATGCCCTTCATCGCGGCAATCGCCTTCTGCACGACGTCGCCGGACTGTTCTGCGTCGCTGCTGGCGGTCTCGACGGACTTCGCCGCCACCTTGGCGTTGTCGGCACTGGCATTGACCTGCGCGGTCAGCTGATCGAGCGCTGCGGCCGTCTCTTCCAGGCTTGCCGCCTGCTGCTCGGTGCGGTGCGACAGGTCGTTGGCGGCATTGCTGATTTCGCTGGTGCCGGAGCCGATATTGACGACCGAGCCGTTCACCGTCTGGATCGTCTCTTCGAGGCTCTCCATGGCGGCGTTGAAATCGCTCTTCAGCTGCGCATATTCGCCGGGGAAATCTTCCGCGATGCGATAGGCAAGGTCGCCCGAAGAGAGCTGCGACAGCCCCTTGGCCAGTTTGGCGACGATGTCGCGCTGGATGGCGTTGGCTTCCGTGCGTTCGGCTTCGGACTGGTTGCGCTGCTCCTCGGACTGCCGCCGCTCGTGCTGCGCCTCGGCTTCCAGACGCTTGCTGTCGGCGAGCTGATGGCGGAAACCTTCCAGCGCCTTGGCAACGGAGCCGGTTTCGTCGGTGCGGTCCTGGCCGGAGACGGCATGGGTGTAGACGCCTTTGCTCAGGTTCTCCACATCGCTCACAAGGCCCGCGAGCGGCTTTTGCACAAAGCGGCGGACGGCGAGATAGAGGCCGAGCAGCACAGCGCCGAGCACGATCAGGCCACCGACGATCATCATATAGGTCTGGTCGGCAACCGGGGCGTTGATGGCGCTCTGCGGCACGTCGACCAGCACGATCCAGGTCGTGTTCACATCGGGCAGGGCAAAGGGATAGACCACCCGCTCGAAGGTTTCGCGGCCGTCATAGCTCAGATCGTGGATCATGCCGGGTTGCGCGGTGGACAGCGCAGCCTTGACGATATCGGCGCCGATGCCGTCATACTCTTTCATCAAGAGATCCGGGATCGGGGCGACAAGCCATTTCCCGGTCTGCGAAAGCAGCGTGACGCGGCCGGAGCCGAAGGGGTGAATGTCCTTGAGCTTGTTGGCAAGCGAGGTCAGCGAAACATCGACGCCGCCAACGCCGAGCAGCTTGCCGTTGGACATGATGGGGTAGGCGATCGACGACATCGAATTGTTGTCGCCTGTCGTGGTCTCGGTATAGGGCGGGGTCATCGCGCCCTTGCCGCTCTTGGCCGCCAGCGCATACCAGTCGGCCGCATAATCGGAATTGAAGGTCGAGAAGTCGATGCCGGTCTTGCCCTTCGTCCAGTAGGGGTTGAACGCGCCGTCCTTGCTGGCGCCGAACTCTTTCTGGCCGGCATAATCCTTGGCCTTGCCGTCGAAGGCATTCGGCTCCTCGGCAAACCAGCTGCCGAAGGCGAACGTATTCTTCTCGACATTGGCCTTCAGCAGATCGACGATGTCCTTGCGGTCGAGATAGCCGCCTTCATGACCGCGTCCGATGACGCCGGCCGTCGAGCGGGCAGCCCCCGCCAGTTCGGCGATGTTGCTGGCGATGTCGGAGGCGATCGCCTTGGCTTCGATGCGCGCCTGGTCCAGCACCAGTGTTTCGACACGATCCTGCGTTTGGGAAATCAGCACATAGTTGGAGGCAAGAAGGACGAGCGCGATGGTCCCGCCCGTGACTGCGATAAGTTTGGTCGCCAGCGATTTGGCCTGGAACTTGAACATGAGTGTCCCCGCATGGTGAGAGGTCCGCGGATTTTCAAAGCCACGGAATGACGCGATCTGTTGTTGGGAAATGCCCCCTCATGGAGCGCCAGATGCCGACCGGCATCGGGAGGTTGTCTTTGATCTGGAAAGACAGACCTTTGCAGCTGCTTGAATAGCGCGGGATTTGTTAAAATTAGGCCAACGGAAAAGGCGTAAATCCCGCCGTTTTCGAGGGATTTACGCCCGGATGCCGTGTTGGCGACGCCGCGCTGTTCTGATTGCGCAGCGGCCGATCCGTGGATCTTGGCTGATCAGATTTTTGCGTCGACCTCGACGGCTTGCGGAATGGCCGGTTGCGCACCCGGGTTCAGGCAGGCAAGCGAACCGGCAACGGCGGCACGGCGCAGGGCCGCGGCAAAATCGATGCCCGCGTCGAGACTGGCGGCAAGATAGCCGCAGAAGGTATCGCCGGCACCGACGGTATCGACCGGCTCGATCTTCAGCCCCTTGGCGCGATGGATATCGCCGTTTCGAACGGCCACCACGCCTTCGGCGCCGAGCGTGACGATGACGGTTTGCCCCGTTTCCCGCGACAGCTTTTGCATGGCCTCTTCGCGCTCCGCCGCCGACAGCCCCTCGCGCCCGGCCAGCAGTTCGAATTCCGTTTCGTTGGCAACGACAATATCGGCCATCCGCCCCAGGCGGGCAGCATCAGCCGTCAGCGGGGCGATGTTGATGATCGAGGTGATGCCGCTGCTCTTGGCCGCGGTGAGCGCCTTCTCGACGGAGGCGGGCGGTATCTCCAGCTGCAGCATCAGCGTATCGCCGGCAGCCATCTTTTCCACGGCGGACTGCGCATCATCTTCGCTGACGGCGCCGTTGGCGCTTGCCACGACGACGATGACATTCTCTCCATCGCCGCCAACCAGAATATGGGCGGTGCCGGTGGGTTCGCCGACAGTCTTCGTCAGCGACAGATCGGCGCCTGCCTGTTTCAGCAGGGCCAGCGCCCCATCGGCAAAGCTGTCCGATCCGACGGCGCCTGCCATGCGGACGGATGCGCCGGCCCGGCGCGCGGCCAGCGCCTGGTTGGCGCCCTTGCCGCCGGCTGCGGTCGAAAAGCTTGTTCCGGCAACGGTTTCGCCGGGCTTCGGCAGGCGTGCGGTGGTGGCGATCAGGTCCATATTGATGGAACCAAAAACTGTAATCATGTGGACGAGGTCTCCGGGCAGTCGATTTTTGCGGGACAGTGCCCGAGAGGGTCAGTCCTCGTCAACCACCCGCAGCTTCAATTGTCCCATGCGATTGTCGAAGGCTTTTGGCTCCGTCTTGGCATCCGGCAACGCGCCGGCGGTTTCAAGATCCAGCGCCTCGATCCTGGTGCCGCGCCGCTTGAGTTTTTCCGAGGAGACCAGGATGTCGTCGACATCCTTCTGCGTGGTGAGGAAATGGCCGTGCAGCTTGCGCACGCGGTCGTCGAGCCGGGTCAGGTCCTCCATCAGCCGGATCACCTCGCCCTGGATCAGATGCGCCTGCTCGCGCATCCGGGCATCGCGCAGGATCGCCTGGATCACCTGGATCGACAGCATCAGGAGAGACGGCGAGACGATGACGATGCGCGACCGGTGGGCCTTCTGGACGATGCCTTCGAAATGCTCGTGGATTTCGGCAAAGATCGATTCGGAGGGCACGAACAGGAAGGCCGTCTCCTGGGTCTCGCCGGGGATCAGGTATTTGCCCGAAATATCCCGGATATGCACCTCCATGTCGCGGCGGAACTGCTGCTGCGCCTGCCGGGCCGCGTCCGGATCGCCGGCGCTGCGAATGGCGTTCCAGCCTTCGAGCGGAAACTTGGCGTCGATCACCAGCACCGGCTGGCCGTTCGGCATGCGGACGGTGCAGTCCGGCCGCGATCCGTTCGAAAGCGTCGTCTGAAAGGCATAGGCCCCCATCGGCAGACCGTCGGCGATGATCGTTTCCATGCGCGACTGGCCGAAGGCGCCGCGCGTCTGCTTGTTGGAGAGGATGCTCTGCAGCCCCGCCATGTCTTTCGCCAGCGACTGGATATTGGTCTGCGCGGTGTCGATCACCGCCAGCCGTTCCTGCAGCCGCCGCAGGTTTTCATGCGTCGCCTTCGTCTGCTCGGTGATCGAGGTGCCGAGCCGGTGCGTCATGCCGTCGATCCGCTGGCTGATCGACTGGTTGAGCTCGGACTGGCGCGCGCCAAAAACGTCCGCCATCGCCGCGATGCGGCCCTGCATTTCGGTCTGGGCCGCCAGCAGTGCCGTCATGCGGCGCTCGGCTTCCTGTGCCGACTGCCGGTCCCGCCGCCGTCCGAGCACGGCCGGAATGCCCGCAAACAGCAGGATCGCGACCGTGATGAACAGGCACATTCCGAGCGTGACCGGATAGGCGCCGAGAATGAAGATGGGGCGATCGAGCGTGAGAATTGCTGGTTCCATCGGCGCAGCCTAAGCGGATTCGCGGTTTGTGGCCAGATCAAAACGGGAACATTGGTAAATCGAATGATACAAATGGCTGCATTGGCTGCAAAAATCTTGAAAACGAGAATTCCATCGGCGCGAAAGATCGGTTATGGGAGCCAGATGACCATCAAGCCGCTCATCATTCTTCCCGATCCCGTGCTGCGCCAGCTTTCCAAGCCGGTCGAGACGGTCGATGCCGATATCCGTCGTCTGGCGGACGATATGCTGGACACCATGTATGACGCGCCGGGCATCGGCCTGGCCGCCATCCAGATCGGCGTGCCGCGCCAGATGCTGGTGATCGACGTGTCGAAGGAGGGCGAAGACAAGCAGCCGCAGGTCTTCATCAACCCACAGATTCTCAGGTCGTCGGATGAGCGCTCGGTCTACGAAGAGGGCTGTCTGTCCATCCCGGACTATTACGCCGAGGTCGAACGCCCGGCGACGATCACCATCCAGTATGTCGACCGCGACGGCAAGCAGCAGACCGTGGAGGCCGATGGCCTGCTGGCAACCTGCCTGCAGCACGAGATCGATCACCTGAACGGCGTGCTGTTCATTGATCATATCTCCAAGCTCAAGCGCGAAATGGTGATCCGCAAATTCACCAAGGCCGCCAAGACCCGCGGTGCCAAGGCGATCTGACGCTTCCATTGAAAATCGGAGCCCCTGCGACTATGATATCACTGATATCATAGTGGAGGTTGCGTATGGGCGATCTGCTGATCAGAAATATTTCCGACGCCTTGAAGCGCGACATCGCAGCGGCGGCCGACCGCACCGGGCGCAGTCTTTCCGATGAAGCCAAGGAGCTTTTGCGCAAAGGGTTGATCGCCGAGAGTGATATCAAGCCTGTGGAAGAGCAGTCGGCTTATGATGTCTTGCGTGCTGTTTTTGGTGCCGGCGATGGTTCGGGCGACGATTTTGCCGCTATCTTGGACGAGGTGGAAGCGGAGCGGAAAAGAGACTTCGGCCGCCCACCGGTGGAATTTGGATGATTGTCCTCGATACGAACATCATTTCGGAACTCGTAAAATCATCCCCGGATCGAAATGTCAGAGCATGGTTTCGCCGTGAGGCTGAATCGAATCTGTATCTGAATTCCATTGTTGTGATGGAGCAATCGTTCGGAGCGGAGCGGTTTTATCTGCGCACGGGTTCGGACCGGTATATTCGGTCACTGGAAAATCTGTTGACCACCCAGTTTCGCGGCCGTGTTCTGGAGTTTACGGAATTGACACCTGTGCTGACCGGCCGCCTGCGTGCCAAGCGTGAAAGCGTTGGCCGTCCGATCTCCGTTCAGGACGCCATGATCGCCGCGATTTGCCTTTCCCACGATGCGACGCTGGCGACGCGCAACACAAAAGACTTCGAGGGGCTTGATTTGAAGCTCGTAAACCCGTTTGAAGAGGCCTGATTCAGAAACGGGAGTCCGCGCACCGTGCCGCTTCGCATCATTTTCATGGGAACACCCGAGTTTTCGGTTCCGACGCTGGCCGCATTGGCGCAGGCCGGGCATACGATCGCTGCGGTCTATACCCAGCCGCCGCGTCCGGGCGGACGCCGTGGTCTCGATCTGCAGAAGTCGCCGGTGCATCAGGCGGCCGAACTGCTCGGCATTCCGGTCCTGACCCCGGTCAATTTCAAGGATGCCGCCGATCGCCAGGTGTTTCGGGATTTCGACGCCGATGTCGCGGTGGTGGTGGCCTATGGTCTGTTGCTGCCGGAGGAGATCCTCAGCGGCACCCGGCTCGGCTGCTACAACGGCCACGCCTCGCTTTTGCCGCGCTGGCGGGGGGCGGCACCCATCCAGCGGGCGATCATGGCGGGCGATCATGAGACCGGCATGATGGTGATGAAGATGGACAAGGGGCTCGACACCGGCGATGTGGCGCTGACCAAGGTCGTCGCGATCGGCAGCGAGACGACGGCGGGCGAGCTGCATGACACGCTGATGCTGGCGGGTGCGGGCCTGATGAAGGACGCCATGGACAAGCTTGATGGTGGTGACCTGCCGTTGACGCCGCAGGCCGGGCACGGGGTGCTTTATGCGGCCAAGATCAGCAAGGCCGAGACGCGCATCGATTTTGGCAAGACCGCCACCGAGGTCCACAATCACATTCGCGGGCTTTCGCCGTTTCCCGGCGCCTGGTTCGAGCTGGAGATCGGCGGCAAGCCGGAGCGGATCAAGGTGCTGTCATCTGTGGTCGAAACCGCCGGCGGCGAAACGGGCACAGCCCTGTTCGACGATCTGACGATTGCCTGCGGCGATGGTTCGGTGCGGCTGACCCGGCTGCAGAAGGCGGGCGGCAAGGCGCTTAATGCCGAGGATTTCCGGCGCGGCACGCCCATTGCCGCCGGCACAAGGCTTGCCTGATGCCGCGGTTCCGCATGACGATCGAATATGACGGCTCCAACTATGTCGGCTGGCAGCGGCAGGACAACGGCCCCTCCGTGCAGGGCGCGGTCGAGAAGGCGATCCTGGCGCTGACCCGAGAGGTCGTGCTGATCCGGGGCGCGGGGCGCACCGATTCCGGCGTGCATGCCAGGGGGCAGGTGGCGCATGCGGATCTGTCCCGGGCCTGGAAGCCGGAGACGCTGCGCAATGCGCTGAACGCCTATCTCGGGCAGGCCGGCGAGCAGGTGTCGATCATCGAGACGGCTGAAGTGCCCGACGATTTCGACGCGCGGTTTTCGGCGCTGAGACGGCATTATCTCTATCGCATCATTTCGCGGCCTTCGCCTTTGGCGCTGGAGGCGAAGCGGGCGTGGTGGGTCTCGAAGAGGATCGACCACGAGGCGATGCACGTGGCGGCGCAGACGCTGGTCGGCTATCACGACTTCACCACCTTCCGCTCCACCCATTGCCAGGCAAACAGCCCATGGCGCACGCTCGACCGGCTCGATGTGACGCGGGACGGAGAGGTGATCGAAATCCGGGCCACGGCGCAGAGCTTCCTGCACAACCAGATCCGTTCCTTTGCCGGCACGCTGAAGATGGTGGGCGACGGCCGCTGGACGCCGGATGACGTGCGCGTGGCGCTGGAGGCGAGAGACCGCAAGGCCTGCGGTCCCGTTGCGCCGCCCGATGGGCTCTATTTCATGCAGGTCGATTACTGAGCGGCGGCGTAGACCGGCACCAGGCCGAACAGCTCCGGCACGACATCGCTCAGCATCAGCGGCAGCAGGATCAAGAGAGCCGATATCGCCGAGGCGAGCAGCAGCTGGCCGTTGGCAATGGTCTTCACCAGCCGGAAGATCGCCGTGAAATTGACGACCAGGAAAATGAAGGAGAGCAGCGAGGACAGCCCCTCGCTGCCGGGCAACACCAGCCGCAGCGCCAGCGGGAAGGCCATGGCATAGCTCATCGGCACGGAGAGCCAGTTTGTCGTGATGACAAGCGGCGCCAGCATTTCCTCATAGCCGAGCGGCTTGGCCAGAACGGCGATGAGGATCAGCGGCAGGACCCAAATCACCACATCGACAAGGAACAGCTTGAGGATGAAGAGGAGACCCGCCTCGGTGCCGCTCGGCATCTGTGCGAGGTAGAACAGCCGCCAGGCACCCCACCCGACGGCCATGGCCGGCAGGCACCACAGGAAGGCGGCAAAGGAGCGCCAGACCCCGGCGGCCGAAATGTCGAGCCAGCCGAAGCCGCTTCTGTCGCCGATGATCAGCAGCCACAGGCCCTTGATGTAGATACCGATTTCCTCAATCTGCGGCATGGCCAAACCAGCGGCTGATGAAGGTTTCATAGATTCCGGTCAGCGTTTCGAGATCGGCGACGGCGACCCGCTCGTCGACCATGTGCATGGTCTGGCCGACAAGGCCGAATTCGACCACCGGGCAATAATCCTTGATGAAGCGCGCATCCGATGTTCCGCCTGTCGTCGACAGCTTCGGCTCGCGGCCGGTGACGGCCTCGACGGCGCCCGACAGCGAGGCGATCAGGGCGTTGTTGCGGGTGAGGAACACGTGGCTCGGGCGCTCGCTCCAGGCGATGTCATATTTGACCGGCTGGCGCCCTGGACGCAGCACGCCATCGGCGGCAGCGCGGTCGAGCCTCGCGATGATCTCCGCCTTCAGGCTGTCGGCGTCCCAGGTGTCGTTGAAGCGGATGTTGAAGCTCGCGGTCGCCTTGGCCGGAATGACGTTGACCGCCTTGTTGCCGACATCGATCGTCGTCACTTCCAGATTGGACGGCTGGAAAGTGTCGGTGCCTGCGTCGAAGGGCGGATCCATCAGCGCCTGCGTCAGGGCGAGAATGCCGCGCACCGGGCTGTCGGCCAGATGCGGATAGGCGGCGTGGCCCTGCACGCCGTGCACGGTGATCGTGCCCGACAGCGAGCCGCGCCGGCCGATCTTGATCATGTCGCCGAGCTGGTCCGGATTGGTCGGCTCGCCGACGAGGCACGCGTCCCAGCGCTCGCCCTTTGCCGCTGCCCATTCCAGCAGCTTGGTGGTGCCGTTGATCGCGGGGCCTTCCTCGTCGCCGGTGATGAGGAACGAGATCGAGCCCTTGGGCGGGCCGTTGTTTTCGATATGGCGGGCGACGGCGGCGACAAAGCATGCAATGCCGCCCTTCATGTCGACGGCGCCGCGGCCGTACATCTGGCCATCGGCGATATCGGCCGAAAAGGGTCCGTGCGTCCAGGCGGCCTCGTCGCCGACCGGCACCACGTCGGTATGGCCGGCAAACATCAGATGCGGGCCGCCGGTGCCGAGCCGGGCATAGAGGTTTTCGATATCCGGCGTGCCGTCCTCGCGCGCCGTCACCCGGTCGACCGAAAAGCCGAGTGGCTTCAACATGGTTTCAAGCGCCGCCAAGGCGCCGCCTTCGGCGGGCGTCACGGAAGGGCAGCGGATCAGGGTGGAGAGATTGGCGACGGGATCGATAGCGGTCATCAAGGAATGCCTGTTGTTTTTCCGGCTTGGTTTAGCCGATCCATGCCGGGCTGTCACGGGGTTAGCCGGCCTTTGCGGAGGGCGCCGGAGACAGCACATCTTCACCCTCCTCTTGAGGGGGATGGTCGGAGCGAAGCTCCGGGGTGGGGTGATCTGCGGCATATGCAATTGCCTCTTGTGTTCGCGGTGGTCACCCCCACCCGCCGCGTTGCGGCGACCTCCCCCCTCGAGGGCGAGGTGGGAGATCCCTCAACGCCTTCAGCCACGCCCGGAAGATCCGCCGTGGTTTTGCCTGATGTTTACTTGGCCGGGGCGCTGGAAAGTGCCGATGACTAAGTAATTTATATGACGCCTTCCAGCGCCCCGTTCAGTGTTGGTCGACGGGCAACTCCGGTTTCTCTGCGGGGATGGCGGCACCTTTTTCCGGTACAGGGTGACGCTCGACGGTTGCCGGATTGCTCCGGCTGCCGCGGCGCCACGAAAGGAATCGCTGTTGCAATCCCTGTCGCCGCTCCTCATGTGTGCCTCACAGGCACGCCCCGCCCTGTTTCAGACGAGAGGGAAACCACTTTCTGCCAATCCACCGGATGAAGGCTTACGTCTGTCCCCCATCCGGCACCGGCCCCGCCTCACTGCCACGCCTGGCAGCGTATCCATTGGCGGAACGAGATCAGGATGACACAGGTTTCAAAGGCGGGGATTTGCGGGGAAGAATTTTTGTGTCGAAAGGACTTTCTTTTGCGCTCGGACTTGCCGGTTGTGGCATCTCAGCCAATGTGCGCCCTATTGACTTCGCGTGATGAAGCGAGCGTGTTCGTCTCTTGTCCTCGTCTGCATGCATCTGGCAAACGTGTCGGCAATCGACCCCAGGCGCCCGCAAGAGCGCACCGCATTGAGACGGAGTTCAAGATTGAGCGTAGCCTTCACCAAGGAAGAAAGTTCCGAAACGGCCGCGGAAATCCTGCTGCCCGACCGCCCGATTTCACCGCACCCGAACCGTGTGACACAAGCCGGATTGAAGGCTCTGGAATTGCAGCTCCAGCAGGCACGCGCGGCCTATGACGCAACGAACGCTATTGAAGATGTCAACGAACGCCGTCGGCAGGCGGCAGCCCCCTTGCGCGATACGCGCTATTTCGCGGCAAGAGTTCATACGGCCGAGCTTGTCCCGGACCCGGTTTCGACCGACCGTGTCGCCTTCGGCAGCACGGTGACCTTCAGCCGCAACGACGGGCGCGTGCAGACCTATCGCATCGTCGGAGAGGACGAGGCGGATCCCAAGGCCGGATCGATTTCCTTCGTCTCGCCGGTGGCACGGCTTCTGATGGGCAAGGCCGCCGGAGATGTCGTGGGCACGGACAGCCAGGAACTCGAGATCATCGCCATCGCATAGATGGCCATATGGCCACCATACGGATGCCTCGGGCATGCGATCGTTTTCCTGCGGGAGACGAGGGACTGCTCCTGCCGCCCGGCGGTCCATCTCTCCTTCCGTGACCTTTCCTACCGCGTGCCAACGATGACGGTCGCGGTCGAGCGAAGCCGGACCTGGCCGTCCTGCATGGACTGTCGCGCCAAGGCCAGAACCTCGGCGCGGATGTGTGCTCGTGCCGTGCTGTCGGCCTTCGCAAGCCCTGCGACCACGGGGGCTGCGATATCGGTCATGAAGTCCCAGTATCGCTCGGGCGATTGGTGGATCATGACGGATGACACCTCCTCCTCGCTGATCTCCGTCAGCCCGGCGTCTTCGAAGGCGGCGCGCATCAATCCGGACGGCGCGCAGCGAAAGAGCCCCGGCGATCCGGGCGGCGGCGCGGGCATTTCCCCATGACGGGCGATCGCCGACATGATCGTCGTTGCCCACGGGTTCTTGTCCGGTCCGCTCCAGACGGCCGCGCAGATCCGCGCGCCGGGCTTCGCCACCCGTGCAAATTCGCCGGCGGCAAGTGCGATATCGGGAAAGAACATGAAGCCGAAGCGGCACAAAACGCTGTCGAAGCGTGCGTCGGGGAAGGGGAGGGCTCCCGCGTCGCATGCCTTGGTTTCGAAATTCGACAGGCCGCGGCGGGCTGCATTCTCAGCCGCGACCGCCAGCATGCGCCCGGAGAGATCGGTGACGGTCACCCGTCCGTGCGGCACCAGTGCCGCTGCGGTAAGGCCGGGTTCGCCGGTGCCGGCGGCAACGTCAAGGACATGCGCGTGCTCACGCAAGCGCGCCCGCTGCAACATTGCATCACCAAACGGAGCCAGCCAGCCGAGAACCAGCTCGTCCCATTTCTGCCAGCCGGTGGAAAAACGGTCCCACGTGTCGCGCTGCTGATCGCGGATCTCATCGAAGTTTCCAGGCATGCCCGTTGTCCTTCCATGAAAGGCCTCCCCGGCCGGCGAGGCCGCACCATTATGGACCGTCTGGAGCGGGGTGCAATCAAATACGAGGGGGCGTCCGGTGTAGCCCCTATCGCTTTAAGCCGCGTCGCGCGCCTTGAGCCAAAGGCCGAATTCCTGAACGACGGCAACTACCTTGTCCAGCCGGCGTCCGTCGCCGGTCAGGGCATATTCGACCTTGACGGGCACGGTTGGATACACCGTTCTCGTCACGAGATTGGCTTCCTCCAGCGCGCGAAGATCGAGCGTCAGCATTCGCTGCGAGATGCCGGGCATCAGGCGGCGCAGTTCGTTGAAGCGTTTGGGGCCATCGACAAGATAGGAAACGATCAGCAGGCGCCAGCGTCCGCCAAGCAGATGCATGGCCTCTTCGACGGAGCAGCCTGTCACTGTCTTTTTCATTCCGGGGTCTTTTTCATTCCGTGTGCCTCATGGAGAGGGGGTATAATTTATGTACCTAGATGTCAAACTTTTGCGTTCTTACGTTTTTATACCGCCTCGACTACATGCGGTGGACGCCGGCTTTCGCGCTGAAGGACGGTCCTGAAATCCACCATGGAGACCGCAGATGAAACTCTATTATATGCCGGCAGCCTGCTCGCTTTCCCCCCACATCGTCATCAACGAACTCGGCCTTGATGTCGAATTGGTGGAGGTCGATCACAGCAAGCACACGACGGAGGCCGGAGAGAGTTACACGGGTGTCAATCCGCACGGCTATGTTCCGGCCCTCGAGCTGGACGACGGAAGCATATTGCGTGAGGGGCCGGTCATTGTGCAATACTTGGCGGACCGGAGGCCGGAGCTGGGTCTGGCGGCTGCAAACGGTACCTTCGAGCGCTACAAGCTCCAGGAAATGCTCAGTTTCCTCTCAACCGAAATCCACAAGGGTTTCATTCCGCTTCTCTATGCGCGGCTGGCTGGACGTTACCTCGAGACCGCCAAGCCGAAACTTGAAAAACGCTATGCGTGGATCAACGCGCATCTTGGCGACAAAGAGTTTCTGATGGGAGACAGGTTCACCGTTGCCGATGCCTACCTGTTTGCTCTCACGAGCTGGGGCCAGGCGCCATGGCTAAAGTCCTATTACATGACCGACATTCATTTCGACGATTTGCTTAATCTCAAGGCCTGGTACGAACGCATGCGGGAACGCGATGCGGTCAAGACGTCCATCGCGCAAGAAGGGTTGGCATTTCACTGACCCGGACCGGGAAGCCCCGCCCGTCGAACCGGCGGGGCTATCTTCGACGCTGAAGCTGTTTGCGGACAGGGGCAATGCAAGGCATCGCCCGTCAGCGGTTCACCACCCGCGCCAGCCGGTCGAGGCCACGCATTCGTTGCGGATGAAGGCGACATCGTCGGAGGCGAGCACCGTACCGGCGCCGGTGAGCCGGCCGCGGCGCAGCGGGGTGAGGCCCGCAGAGCGCCGTGCCGTCTTTTCGCGAACATCCGGTTCGGCAAGGTCTTGCGCGTCGAAATCGGCCGTATCGATCGAGACGACGCGGATGCCGCGTCCGGCGAATTCGCGGGCAAGCCCGAGCGTGAGCAGATCGATGGCGCCTTTGATGGCACTATAAGCGTCCGCGTCCGGTGCCGCCCCCCGGTTTTCCATCGCGCTCATATTGACGATAATGCCACCGTTGTCGCCGAACTGCCGGGCGGCTTCCTGGCACATCAGGAACGTGCCGAAGACATTGACGGCAAAGGCCCGGTGCGCGCTGGCATGCGTTTCCGTTTCCGCCGGTTCGACCCGGAAGATGCCGGCATTGTTGAAGACGATATCCGGACGGCCGAAAATCTCGACGGTGGTGCGGAAGATGCGCTTGACGTCCTGCGGTCTCGAAACGTCGCCCCGGACGGCGACAGCCCGGCCGCCGCGCCGGACGATGTCGGCCGCGATGCGCGAAGCACCCTCGCCATCGGCGGCGTCGTTGATCACCACGGCCGCACCTTCGGCCGCAAGCCGGCTGGCAATGCCCGCCCCCATTCCCCTGGAGGAGCCGGAAACAATCGCGATTTTCCCGTTCAATCTGGTCATGGGCATTCTTCCCTGATTCGCCGGACCTCGTTCGTCCGATGAACCCATCATGCAACGGACAAGTGGCGGAGTGTTACAGCGATCCTCCGAGATTTATATGTGATCCTGCAAATCTCGGTACCGGCGCATTCCCTGGACGGCGATTTGGGGATAGCGTCGAACCCGTCGGAAACCGGAAAGCCCTATCGTTCCATGCACAATCCAGCAGAGAGTTACGCAGAAATTGCTTCTATCATTTCGCGGCACGTGCCGGGAACGGGAATGGTCGAAACGGCCATCGAAAACCTGTTCCTCGGGCGCCAGACCGCGCCGACCAATCCGGTCCATCTGGCCCATCGCCCGGCTTTCGCGCTGATCGCCCAGGGCGAAAAAAGCGTGACGCTCGGGCAGGATGTCTATCATTACGGGGTTGGCGATTGCGTGGTGGTGTCGCTCGATCTGCCGGTGATCTCCCGGGTCAGCGTTGCCAGTCCGCAGGAACCGCATCTGGGGCTTGGTATGGTGATCAATCCCGACCGGCTGCGCGAGGTGTTGCAGCGGATCGCCGTTCCCGCCGTCGCCGCAACGGCCGACGGCATGCGCGGTCTTGCCGTTCACAAGGCTTCGCCAGCTCTTGTGGATGCGACACTGCGCTATCTGAAGCTCCTTGATACTCCGAACGATATTGCCGGGGTAGCGCCGCTCGTCGAGCAGGAAATCCTCTATCGTCTTTTGACCGGGCCCTATGGGCCGCGCCTGATCCAGATCGCCACGGCCGACAGCCCGGGAAACCGGGTCGCCAAGGCGATCGCCTGGCTGCGGGAAAACTATATCAGGCCGCTGCGCATCGAGGACCTGGCCGAGCATGTCGGCATGAGCGTGTCGTCGCTGCACCATCATTTCAAGGCCGTCGCCGCCATGACGCCGATGCAGTATCAGAAGCAGCTGAGGCTCAACGAGGCCAGGCGCCTGATGCTGGTCGACAACATGGACGCGGGAACGGCCGGACACCGGGTCGGCTACCAGAGCCCGTCCCAGTTCGGGCTGGAATATACCCGCCTTTATGGCCAGTCGCCGCTGCGCGACATTGCCACGCTGAGGGTACAGCAGGCGGCCGAATAACGCAGCCGGCCTTGCTGTTCCAATCGGCCCGGTCTGCAAAAAAATAGCCGGCCGACCGCTGGCAAAGCCTGTCGTGCATCTTACATCTGTTCAAGATTCCCGCCCGCACTGCCGGGCGTCCCGCCTTTGACGACCATCGAAAACACGGAGTGATACCCATGCGTTACAATCAGCTTGGCAATACCGGTTTGTTCGTTTCTGAAATCTGCCTGGGAACCATGACCTTCGGCGCGGCAGGGGGCGGGATCTGGGGCGGCATCGCCGATGTCGATCAGGACGCGGCCGACCGCATCGTCGAGCGGTCGCTGGCCGCCGGCGTCAATTTCATCGACACGGCCGATGTCTATTCCTTCGGGGATTCCGAGCGGCTGCTCGGCCAGTCGCTGCACAATCTCGGCATTGCCCGCAAGGACGTGGTGATCGCCACCAAGGTCTATGGCCAGATGGGCGAGGGGCCGAACGACCGCGGCGCCTCGCGCGGGCACATCATGGATTCCGTCGAGGCCAGCCTCGACCGGCTGCAGGTGGACCATATCGATCTCTACCAGATCCACGCGACCGATACGGTCACGCCGATTGACGAGACGCTCAGGGCATTGGACGATCTCGTCTCCGGCGGGCTCGTCCGCTACGTCGGCGTCTCCAACTGGCAGGCTTGGAAGATCGCCAAGGCGCTCGGCGTGTCCGAGCGCAAGGGGTTTGCCCGCTTCGAGACGCTGCAGGCCTATTATTCGATCGCCGGGCGCGATCTGGAGCGCGAGATCGTGCCTCTGCTCAATGAGGAGAAAATGGGGCTGATGGTCTGGTCGCCGCTGGCCGGCGGACTGCTGTCGGGCAAATACGGGCCGGGAGCGCCGGGCAACGGCGAAGGCCGCCGGGCCAATTTCGATTTTCCGCCGGTCGACAAGGACCGGGCCTGGGCGTGCGTCGCCGCCATGCGCGAGGTGGCCGAAAAACACGGTGCCAGCGTCGCCGAAGTGGCGCTTGCCTTCATCCTGTCCAAGCCCTTCGTGACCAGCGTCATCATCGGCGCCAAGCGGGTGGAGCAGCTGGAGGAAAATCTGAAGGCCGTGCAACTCAGGCTGGATGCCGGCGATCTGGAAAAGCTCGATGCCGTCAGCGCGCTGCCGCCGGAATATCCGGGCTGGATGGTCGGCCGGCAAGCCGCAGGCAGACGCCCGCCGCCGTTCGAAGCGAAGGCCTGACACCAGGTAAGTACCCGTTTTGCGTGTATCGCTCGGCGGGCGACTTGCATTTGAAGCCTATTCCGCCGAAAAAGGATACTCTGTTCGCGTCTCTGTAACCTGGAAGCATCGCATTGAACGACAATCCTGCCGCCGCCGTTGACGCCATCGCGCAGATCAGCGCCGTGCCGACCATCCTCGATGTGGTCTGCAGAATGACCGGCATGCGCTTTGCGGCGGTGGCGCGGGTGACGGCGGATCGCTGGATTGCCTGCAGCGTGCGCGACGAGATCGCCTTCGGCCTGCAGCCGGGCGGTGAACTGAAGGTTGAAACGACGATCTGCAACGAGATCCGTGAACACCGCCACGCTGTCATCATCGACAATGTTGCCGAGGATCCGGTCTATGCCAGCCATCATACGCCGGCGTTCTATGGCCTGCAGAGCTATATTTCCGTGCCGATCATGCTGGCCGACGGGTCCTTTTTCGGCACGCTCTGCGCCATCGACACGGTGCCGCGAACATTGAACACGCCGGAAATCGCCGGTGCGTTCCAGCTCTTTGCCAACCTGATCGCCTTCCATCTCGATGCCCAGCAGCGGATCGACCAGGAGCGGCAGGGCAGCGAGCTGCGCGAGCAGTTCATCGCCGTGCTCGGCCACGACCTGCGCAACCCGCTGGCATCGCTCGATGCCGGAACGCGCATGCTGCAGCGCACGGTCGAGGATGAGAAGGGCAAGGTCGTGCTTGCGCTGATGCGCAGCAGCATTTCGCGCATGTCCGGGTTGATCGACAATGTGCTCGATTTCGCGCGCGGCCGGCTCGGCGGCGGCATTGCCGTGGAGCAGGCGGACCGGGTGCCGCTCAAACCGGTGATGGAGCAGGTGATCGCGGAACTGACGATGGCCAATCCGGGACGGCGGATCGAGGCGGAGCTGACCGAGGCGATGGTGCGCTGCGACGAGGGCCGCATCGGGCAGCTGCTGTCCAATCTTTTGGCCAATGCGCTGATGCATGGCGATCCCGAAGCGCCGATCCGGGTGCGCTCGTCAATCGCGGGCGGGCGCTTCGAGCTTTCGGTGACCAATGCGGGCGAGCCGATTCCGCAAGCTGTGATCAAGGACCTGTTCAAGCCCTTCGTGCGCGCCTCGGCCAAGGCAAACCTGCAGGGCCTCGGTCTCGGGCTCTACATCGCCTCGGAAATCGCCAAGGCGCACAAGGGCAGGCTGCTGGTCACCTCGACGCCGGAAGAAACCTGCTTCACCTTCCATATGCCGCAGCAATAGAACCGGCGCGGTATTCTATCCGGCCAGCTTGCCATCGATGCGGCCGGAGGGGCTGAAGAACAGCCTGAGCATGCTCTCCTGTCCCTCCATGAGCGCGATGTCGATCAGTCCCGCAGCAGTTCGTTGATACCGGTCTTCGAGCGGGTCTTCTCGTCGACGCGCTTGACGATGACGGCGCAATAGAGGTTCGGCGCGGGCAGGCCATTCGGCATGACGGCGCCCGAGCCCATCGAGCCGGCAACGACGACGGAATAGGGCGGTACTTCGCCATAGGTGACTTCGCCGGTGGCGCGGTCGACGATCTTGGTCGACTTGCCGATGAACACGCCCATGCCGAGCACGGAACCCTCACGCACGATGCAGCCTTCGACCACTTCCGAGCGGGCGCCGATGAAGCAATTGTCCTCGATGATGGTCGGGCCGGCCTGCATCGGCTCCAGTACGCCGCCGATGCCGACGCCGCCGGACAGGTGCACATGCTTGCCGATCTGGGCGCAGGAGCCGACTGTTGCCCAGGTGTCGACCATCGTGCCCTCGCCGACATAGGCGCCGAGATTGACGAAGGACGGCATCAGGATGGCATTCGGGGCGATATAGGCCGAGCGGCGCACGACAGCGTTGGGCACGGCGCGGAAGCCGGCGTCGCGGAACTGGTTTTCGCCCCAGCCTTCGAACTTGGAGGGAACCTTGTCCCACCAGGTCGACTGGCCGGGACCGCCCTTGACGACCTCCATGTCGTTCAGCCGGAAGGACAGCAGAACGGCCTTTTTCAGCCACTGGTTGACGGTCCAGGTGCCATCTTCGCCGCGCTCGGCCACGCGCACCTTGCCACCGTCGAGCAGATCGAGCGCGGTATCGACCGCATCGCGAATCTCGCCTTTGGTGTTGATGGTCACGGTATCGCGGTTGTCGAAAGCGGTGTCGATGGTCTTCGACAGGGAGGCAAGATCAGGGGCTGTCATCGGAATTCCTTAAACTTCGGCATCTATCGTAACTTGCTCTAGTGCATGATCCCGAAAAATTGAAGTGGTTTTCGGTTGCGGTCGGCGCTGGATGAAGGTGTATGTGGCGCCATGGCGGCGGGTGATTTGATCCGTAGCGCGCGATAGCATGGGAAGGAGCATCCGGCAGCGATGAATGGCTGCCGGTTTGCGGCGGGAAAGTCTGACATGGCAAGAGTGAAGAAATGGCAAGAGTGAAGAAGAAGAATTTGCGGCGCAAGGATGGGGTCTGGGACCCGCTGGTCGACAGCGAGCAGACCCGCCACCGGGCAGAGGGCGTGCCGCAGACGCCGCAATCGATGTCCCCCTCCTACAGGCTTGCCTATACGGACGACGACTTCATGGCGCGCGAGGAGCTGCGCCCGATGCGGCTGCAGCTCGAACTGCTGAAGCCGGAGATGATTCTCAGCGAACGCGGCATCAACTCGACGGTGGTGATGTTCGGTGGCGCCCGCATTCCCGAACCCGGCGGCGATGCCTGGGCGGCGAAGAACGAGATACAGCGCAAGAACCTGACGGCGGCCTCGGTCTATTACGAGGAGGCGCGGAAATTCTCCCGGCTGTGCTCGCTGCATTCGGCCCAGTCCGGCTACACGGAATATGTCGTGACCACCGGCGGCGGACCGGGCGTGATGGAAGCCGGCAATCGCGGTGCTGACGAAATCGGCGCACCCTCGATCGGGCTCAATATCGTGCTGCCGCACGAACAGGCGCCGAACCGCTACGTGACGCCGGAGCTGTCCTTCAACTTCCACTATTTTGCCATCCGCAAGATGCATTTTCTGCTGCGCGCCAAGGCCGTCGTGGTGTTTCCGGGTGGCTTCGGCACGCTGGACGAGCTGTTCGAGACGATCACGCTGATGCAGACCGGCCGCATGGCGCTGGTGCCGCTGATCCTGTTCGGCGAAAAGTTCTGGCGCACGATCATCGATTTCGAGGCGCTGGCCGAATTCGGCACGATCGCCCCGAACGATATCGACCTGCTCCAGTTCGTCGAAACGGCGGATGAAGCCTGGGAGATCATCGCGAAATTCTACGAGACGGTCGATCCGGCCGAGGTGCCGATGGCATCGGGCGCCCGGTAAGAGACGACCGGCCTGCCCGGGCGGCGGAAATTCCGCGCAACCGGCGTTGTGTCGCAGTGACAGGGCGTCGCGGCTGTGGCAATGAGCCGCCATGAAAACCCTGCGGCTTGTCCTGAGAGATAGAGTGTCGGCCGGCGCCATCGCGGTGCTGGTCGGTGCCATGCTTTTCATGCAGGGGCTTTTGGGCGGCGTCGCCCAGGGGACGATGGCAAGCGCTGCCGCCGATCCGTTCAATATCCTGTGCGTGTCGCATGATGGCAGCCTTGAACAGCGGCTGCCCGGCGATGCTCCGGGCACTGCCCATCACGATCTGTGCGCCACGCTCTGTCAGCTGGCGGCAGGCGCCACGCCCGCTTTGCCCGGCGGCTCCGCCGAAATCGCCTATGCGGCCGCAAGCGACACCGCCGAGGCTTATTTCGCCGCGAAAAGGGTTCCCCGCGCCGTTCTGCGCAGCTTCTTTGCCGAAGCCCGAGCCCCGCCATTGTTCTCCGCGTGACCGTGTAAATCAGGCCGTTCGCCCACGCGACGGCCAATATTGCATTCATCTGGAGAACCCCCATGTCCGATTTCACCATCGGACGCGCGAACGCTGCCGTTGCCGTGCGTTCCCCGTCCGACCTTTACCGCGCCGTCTGGCGCTGGCATTTCTATGCGGGCCTGCTTGTCCTGCCCTTTCTGGTCACATTGGCGATAACCGGCGCCCTCTACCTGTTCAGGGACGAGATCGACGGTCTCGTTCACGCCGATCTCAAGCGCGTGGAGATCACGGAGAATGGCGCAAAGGCCACCCCTTCGGCGATGGTCGCGGCGGCACTCGCCGCCTATCCCGGCACGGCCGTCAAATTCACCGATCCGGCATCCTCGGATACCTCCGCCGAGATCACCGTCAACACGCCGGCATCCGGCAAGCTGGCCGTCTATGTAAACCCCTATGACGGCAAGGTGCTGGGATCGCTTCCCGATCGCGGTACCATCATGTGGACCATCCGCACCCTGCACAGTCTGAAATATTTCGGTTCTTTCGCGCGCTCGCTGATCGAGATCGCGGCCGGCTGGTCGATCCTGCTGGTCGCAACCGGCATCTATCTCTGGTGGCCGCGCCGTCAGACCGGCGGTGTGCTGAGCATTCGCGGCACGCCGAAGCGGCGGGTGTTCTGGCGTGACACCCATGCCGTCAGCGGCATCTTCGTCGGTTTCTTCATCGTCTTTCTGGCGGTGACCGGCATGCCCTGGTCCGGTGTCTGGGGCGGCAAGGTCAACGAATGGGCCAATGGCAGCAATTTCGGCTATCCCGCCGGCGTGCGCACCGCCGTGCCGATGTCCGACGAGCATCTCGACCATATTGCCAAGACGTCGTGGTCGCTCGAACAGGCAAGGGTGCCGCAGTCGTCGTCGGGCGATGGCGCAGCGGCGATCGGGCTTGATGGGGCTGTTGCCGTCTTCGACCGGCTCGGCCTGCACCGCGGCTATGCCGTCAACATCCCGGCGACGGCCGATGGGGTCTATACCGGCTCCGTCTATCCGGACGATCTTGCGCAACAGCGGGTGGTGCATCTGGATCAGTACAGCGGCAAGCCGCTGATCGACATGAGCTATGCGGACTACGGTCCGCTCGGCAAGGCGTTGGAATGGGGGATCAACGTCCATCTGGGCCAGCAGTTCGGCCTCGCCAACCAGCTTGTCCTGCTGGCTGCCTGTATTGCCATCGTGCTGCTGGCGGTTTCGGCCGGTATCATGTGGTGGAAACGCCGCCCGAAAGGTTCGCTCGGCGTGCCGCCGATGCCGGTGGACAGACGGGTGTTTCGCGGCCTGATCGCGCTTCTGGCGATCGGCGGAATTCTCTTTCCGCTTGTCGGGGTTTCGCTTGCCGTGATGCTGGCGCTGGACTGGACCTATCCGCGCTTCCGGCAGGCGATCCGCTTTGCGCCACCGGCGGCAGACGTGTGAGGCAAGGACCCGTCGCCTCCCTCGATCCGAGGGAGGCGACCTGGAGGCCTTCTGAGTCCGGGCATCAGGAACTCAGCGGCCGGCCCGGTTCCAGTTCATGTCACCGGCCATGATCGAGCCGAGGGGCATGATGCGCTCGGAGATGTGGGCCAGCTTGTGCTTTTCAATCTGGCTCGCGACCTGCTCGGCATTCTTGTAGGCGCTCGGTAGCTCGGAGATGTCGGGCTTGCCGGTAAAGAACCGGATATCCAGCCCCTTCGTCTCGCGAGCCACGATCTCGGCAATATTGTTTGGGCTGAGCCCGCGAGCATCGGCCTTGAACTCTTCCATCAGCCGCCGCAGATGGGCGGTGCGGGAGAGGTTGCGCCCGGCACCATGCGGGGCGAAACCAAGAGCGTCGGCGCGGTCGGCATGGGATGCAATCAGGATCGGTTGGGCCATGTTCAGCGGGATCAGGGTCAGGCCCGTGTCATCCGGCGAGAAGCCGTTGAAAGACGGTGTCGCTCCCTTGCCGTGATAGAACAGGCCATCGCGAAGGAACACGAAATTGTGCTCGTTCCAGAACTGCCCGGTGATGGCATTGCCAAGCCGCAGTGCGATCTTGCGGTGGATCGCAAAGTGGTTCAGCTTTGTCCATTCGCGGACCAGTTGCAGCGCTTCCCAATATTGTGCACCCACATCGCTGTTGGCGTCGATCCACGAATTGTGCATCGGCACTTTGGGAGCGTGAATGGCGGTGTGCTTCTGAGCGGCGGCGAGCCCGCGCTTGTAGACCTGCGCACCGAGGCCGCGCGAGCCGTGGTGCGTGACGAGGGCGCGTCGGTGATCTGATTCGGTTTCTCCGATATAGAGAAAATGGTTGCCGTCGCCCTGCGTCATGAAATGCTGCTCGGCATGTGCCTCGAGACCTTTTAGAAAAAAGTTCTTCTCGAATTTGCCGATCAACTGCGCGAGCTCTTTATTCTTCCCCACTTCGCTGCCCGACCGTTTGCCGGGGCCGAAATGCGTCGACGCAACCGAGGCATCGAGCATGTCGGCAACCGCGTCGTTGCGCTTGAAGAAGGTTACGGCCATGGAGCAGCAGATGTCGGCCGAGTGAAAACCGGGATGAATCGCATCCTTGGCGGCGACGACACCGCCAACAGGAATGGTGCCCGGGGTGGAGCCGGATGGGCAGGCATCAGGCATGACCGCGGCCTTGCTGATGGTCGGCACACGCAGCAGTACGTCCATGTGCTGGATCACCGCATGGACGTTGATGATTTCGTCGTCGGTTTCCGGCTCGATGAATTGGCCGAACGGCAGGGTATTGGTGCGGAGCGGGGGCCGATCGGTGGCTTGCGGGGCAAACTTGCTGGTGCTCGGATGGCTCATGTCGGGTTCCTGTTCTGGCAAGAGGTCCCGATATTGCCATTACAGGCATGGTCGCGGATGATGTCCTCGTGGTTGCGATAGATGAACACAATACACCACAATACACAAAGACTGGTCAAGTTCACCTCCGGACCCTCATGCCGGTCTTGCCAGGGACTTTGAAGCCACCGGCCTGTCAGAGGGCGCATGATGGGGGAGGTCGAATGGTTCGCAAACCATAGACGGTTTCCGAGAGTCTGGAGCCCCGGCCATTGACGGTCGGGGCGTGACTTGGAGTCAGATCTTCTTGGTGAAATCGGCGGCGTCGATGAAGCCGTCGCCATTGGTATCGCGGCGTTTGAAGATCTTGGCCGCCTGTTCGTTGACTTCGGCAAGGCTGAGCGAACCGTTCTTGTCGGTATCGGCCTGCTTGAAGGCCTTGGGCCGCATGCCGGGCAGCATGGGCGGGCGTATTGCCCCGATCTTCTCCATCACCGCCGTCTTGTCTTCGCCGTTCTTTTTCCCGGCTGTGCGGATCTCCTTGCGGGCCTGGCGGAAGGCCTGGCGCTTGGCTTCGATCTCGCTGCGCGTCACCTGGCCATCGCCGTCGGTATCATAGGCCTTGAAGGCGTCGGCCGCGCCGGCCTGGAATTCGGCCAGCGATACCCTGTTGTCGCCATCCGTGTCGAAGCGCTTGATCATCTGCTCGGTGCGCTGCTCCGGCGCCGCCTTCTGCCGGGCGGCGAATGTGGGGGCCGCAAGGCCGGTCAGAGCGAGGCTGGTGGCGACGACGCCGAGAATGAGGGTGTTCTTCCGCATGTCAAAATCCTTTCAGCGATCCTTGTCCCTGAAAGGAAGATAGACGGGTCCGGCAGGATGACCAGTTAAACTTTGGTAATTTAAGTCTTTGACAGGAAAGAGGTTTTTCCGTGTCGGAACTGTGTTTGATACGCGCCGTCAACGCTCCGATACAAGCCGTGTCAGGAAGCCGGTGAGGTCTTCGGTCACGTAGTCGGCCTGCGCGTCGCCGTCGCCGGTCTTCTCCCAGGCTTCGGCAAATTCGTATTCGAAATTGCGCGGCACCAAAAGCACCGTCTTCATGCCGAGCGCCTTCGGCACCACCAGGTTGCGCGGCAGATCCTCGAACATGGCGGCGCGTCTGGTATCGACCCGGTGCAGGCTCATGAACTTGTCATAGGTGTCGCCGGCCGGTTTGGGCACATAATCGGCCGCGACGATATCGAAGATATCGTCGAAATGATCGAGGATGCCGAGCGCCCGCGCCGTCATCTCGGCATGCTTGACGCTGCCATTGGTAAAGATGAACTTACGCCCCGGCAGCGCGCGGATGGCATCGCCCAGCGCCGGATCGGCAGGCACGACGGAATAGTCGATCGCATGCGCCTTTTCGAGGAAATCGTTGGGGTCGATGCCATGATGGATCATCAGGCCCTGCAGCGTCGTGCCGTGATCGCGATAATATTCCTTCTGCAGCGTCTTGGCCGCTGCCGGATCCAGCGTCAGCAAGGCAGCGACATAGGCCGTCATGTTGCGGTCGATCTGCGAGAACAGATTGACGTGATGCGGATAGAGCGTGTTGTCGAGATCGAACACCCAATCGGTGACATGGGCGAAATCGGCTTTGGTCGGCAGGCGGTCGAGCTGGGTCATGGAGGCCTTATGCCATGGCGGATGTGGCGAGGAAATGGGCTTTGTGAGCGCCGCGCGCATTTCCACCTTGAATTGCCGAGCCGATGTGTCACGGTTCGTGCCGGAGCGGTTTGGCGCAGGGGCTGCGGGTGCCGATGTCGGATGAATTCTTCTATCTGCTGTTTCTGTGCGGCTTCTATGCCGCGTCAGTCGTCACCTACTTCGCCTTCGGTTTTGCCATAACCTGGATGAACGACCGCAATCCCGAGCGGAGGATACAGAAGGGGCGCGGCTCGGGCAAACGCCGCAACGCGGAAATCCGGCAGAGTCTGGCTTCGATGTTCAGCGCCTGCCTGCCGCTGACGATCGGCCTCTACCTCCAGCAAAAGGGCTGGGCGCCAACGCCCTGGGCCTTCAACTGGTGGACGGCCGTGCCGCTCTTCCTTCTCGTCCTGTTCCTGTACGACACCTGGTTCTATTTCATGCACCGGCTGCTGCACACGAAATGGCTCTACCCGCTGCATGCGCTTCACCACAAGAGCGTCGCGCCGACGGTCTGGAGCACCTATTCCGAGGATGTCCTCGACAATTTCCTGCTGCAGGGTTTTTCGGCGGTCATTGTCCTGGTCGTCCCGTTTCCGCCGGCCATTCTGATCGGACAGCGCGTGTTCGAACATTTCAATGGCATGTTCGGCCATTGCGGGTTCGAGTATTTCGCGTCCTCGACTGCGCGTTATCCCTCCCCGATTCTGTGCACGACATTTCACGACCAGCACCACTCCGGGTTTCGCTACAACTACGGCAATTATTTTTCCTTCTGGGACCGTGTTCTCGGCACCGTCTCGCCGGACTACGATCAGCGCGTCAAGAAGACGGAAGAGAACGCGCCGCCGCTGACATTCCGCCAGGCCGCGGCTGTGCCCGATGCTCGGGAAGATTCGGTCTGAAACGTCCTGCGGCCGCTCTGGGGCGCTGACCGAAAGAGGGGCCGGTGCACCGATCGCGCGGCCCTGACGATGAACATTGTTCCGGCGGAAACATCGGCGGCGTTGCGACCGAAAGGCGACAAATCTCTGCCGTCGCGCATACAGATGTGGATTCTGCCGTTGCGCCATGTTAGCGGGCAGGAATGGAAGCTTGGATCGCCATCACCATTACCGCCGCCTTTTTGCAGAACCTGC
The DNA here is from genome assembly GCF_001687365.1 of Pararhizobium polonicum. GTDB lineage: Bacteria > Pseudomonadota > Alphaproteobacteria > Rhizobiales > Rhizobiaceae > Pararhizobium > Pararhizobium polonicum. Next base: position 375,278 of record NZ_LGLV01000004.1, on the reverse strand, counting down.
GTTCCGCGCTGCAAAAGCATCTGCAGGGCTCGCTCGGCACGACAGGCGCGAGCTTCGTTCGCTTCGGCTTCGGCTTTCCGCTGGCGATCGCCTATGTGCTGGGGCTTCACTCTTTCGCGGGCTATGCCTTTCCGGCGCTGAACGGCGCCTTTGCGTTCTGGGCCGTGCTCGGGGGGCTGGCGCAGATCTTTGCGACCATTCTGCTGGTCTATCTCTTCTCGCTACGCAACTTCGCCGTCGGCACCGCCTATTCGAAGACCGAGCCGGTGCAGGCGGCGATCTTCGGGCTGATCCTTCTGGGCGAGCGGCTGACGCCGGGTGCCGTCGCGGCGATCATCGTCGGCGTCATCGGCGTGATGATGATTTCCGTGGCGCGGATGCCGCTGTCCTGGCGCAACCTGATGGTGGCGTTGACCGGGCGCACGGCGCTGATCGGCATCGCCTCGGGGGCGGTGTTCGGCATTTCGGCGGTGGCCTATCGCTCGGCGTCGCTATCGCTCGACGGGCCGAATGCGGTGATGCAGGCGGCGGTGACGCTTGCCTGTGTAACGACGTTCCAGACGGTGTTCATGCTGATCTGGATGATCATCAAGGACAAAAGCGAAATCGGCCGGGTGGCGCGCGCCTGGCGGTCGTCGGCGCTTGTCGGGCTGGCCGGCGTGACGGGATCGGCCTGCTGGTTCACGGCGATGACGTTGCAGCAGGTCGCCTATGTGCGGGCGCTCGGCCAGATCGAACTGGTCTTCACCTTCATGGCCTCGATCTTCCTGTTCCGCGAGCGGATCAACCGCATGGAAACGGCAGGATGCCTGTTGATCGTGACGGGTATCCTGCTGCTGCTGATGTGGACGTAAGCGGATCGCCAGCTCTGGCGCCGGCTGTCCCTGTTGTGGCATGACAGGGGAAGACGTTTTCGGAGGAAAAGCGATGAACCAGACGGACAAGGCAAAGGCGTTCACGGAACTGCACCGCAAGGGCGATCCGCTGGTGCTCTACAACATCTGGGACGCAGGCAGCGCAAGGGCCGTGGCTGAATCCGGCGCCAGGGCGCTGGCGACCGGAAGCTGGTCTGTCGCCGCTGCCAAGGGCTATGGCGACGGTCAGGACATTCCGCTGCTGCAACTCGTCGATATCGCCCGCGCCATCGTGGCGGCGACCGATCTGCCGGTGTCGATCGATTTCGAGGGCGGTTATGCCGAAGATGCGGAAGGCGCGGCGCTGAATGCCGGGCGGCTGATCGACGTAGGCGCTGTCGGCATCAATTTCGAGGACCAGGTGGTCGGCGGCAGCGGGCTGCATACGCTCGAGGCGCAGGCGGCGCGGATCAAGGCGATCCGAGCGACGGCCGACGAGAAGGATATCCCGTTCTTCATCAACGCCCGCACCGACCTGTTCCTGAAGGTCTCCGACCCGGTGCGCCATGCGCCGCTGGTGGACGAGGCGATCGAGCGGGCAGCGGCCTATGCCGAGGCTGGCGCCAGCGGTTTCTTCGTGCCGGGCTTGTCGAATCCGGATTTGATCGCAAGGGTCTGCGAATCCGTCGCGCTGCCGGTCAACATCATGATGCGGCAGGGTGTGCCGGATGTGAAGGTGCTTGCCGGACTTGGCGTCGGGCGCGTCAGCTACGGGCCGGGGCCGTACCGGGCGATGATCGAGTGGCTGAAGGGGCAGGCGAGCGGGGTTTATCAGCGCGGTTGATGAGCTTGCGAGGGGTGCAGGCGCCTTGCTGAATTGGTTGCAGGAGCGGCGAACCTCACTCTCCCGTCATCCTCTCCTCGGGTTTAACCCGAGGAGAGGATGACGGGAGAGTGAGGTCGGTGATGCGTCATTTCGACAGCACCTGCCGAACTATCTGCCATCCCTCACGGAACGATCAGCGTTCCCGCACCATGCTCCGTGAAGATCTCCAGCAGCACCGAATGGGCCGTCTTGCCGTTGAGGATGACGACGCCTTCGACGCCGCGGGCGAGTGCCTCGATGCAGGTTTCGACCTTGGGGATCATGCCGCCGGAAATCGTGCCGTCCTTGATCAGCGCATGCGCCTCGGCGACCGAAAGTTCCTTGATCAGTTCGCCCTTCTTGTCGAGTACGCCGGGAACGTCGGTGAGGAACAGCAGGCGGGTGGCGTGGAGCGCACCGGCAATGGCGCCGGCAAAGGTATCGGCGTTGATATTGTAGGTCGCTCCATCGCGGCCGGGGGCCACGGGGGCAATCACCGGGATCATTTCCGATTTGGCGAGAAGATCGAGCAGGGTGCGGTCAACCTCCGTCACTTCGCCGACGAAGCCGAGGTCGAGAACGCGCTCGATATTGCTATCCGGATCGATCACGGTCTTGCGCGCCTTCTGGGCAAAGACCATGTTGCCGTCCTTGCCGCAAAGGCCGATCGCCCATTCGCCGGTCTGGTTGATCAGCGCGACGATTTCCTTGTTGATCGAACCGGCCAGCACCATCTCGACGATCTCGACCGTCTTGGCATCGGTGACGCGCAGGCCGCCTTCGAATTTCGATTCGATGCCCATCTTGGTCAGCATGGCGCCGATCTGCGGGCCGCCGCCATGCACGACGATCGGATTGACGCCGGACTGCTTCAACAGCGCGATATCGGCGGCAAAAGCCTTGCCAAGCTCGGGATTGCCCATGGCGTGGCCGCCATATTTGACGACGATCGTCTTGTTCTCGTAGCGCTGCATGTAGGGCAGCGCCTTGGCGAGAAGATTTGCCTGGATTTCGCTTTCGGATGCGGACATGGGAATACCTCGAAATTAGCCGGGTGCTGTTTAGCGCAAGTTTCCGGTGGAGGGAATGATCAGCCGTAAAGATAAAGCCGGTGTGACATCGGCGGCGGTCGCCGGCTTTATCTGTCGTGCGTCCCTTCTTATCCCCGGGCTTGTGCCCTATGTTCGCCGCTGACGGGGCGAGGACCGGAAGCATCGATGGCCATAGACGACATTTCAATGCTGATCGGCAGGGTCTCGCTGAGGGACCGCGCCGCGTTCTCCGCGCTCTACCGGCAGACCAGCCCGAAACTTTTTGCCATTTGTGTCCGTATCTTGCGGGACCGGCCGCAAGCGGAAGAGGCGTTGCAGGAAATCTACATCAAGATCTGGCAGCGGGCCGACCGGTATGCGAGCGGCGACACCAATCCGATGTCCTGGCTTTCGGCGATCGCGCGCAATCATGCGATCGATACGCTGCGGGCGCGAAAGCCTGTGGCAAACACCATTGACGAGGCATATGATCTCGCCGATTCTGCTCCCGATCCGGAAAAAACCGCCATCAACACGGCGGAGGGCCGCCGGATCGATGCTTGCATGAACGAACTCGAACCCGACCGCGCCGATGCCGTGCGCAAGGCCTATGTCGAGGGACTGAGCTACCAGGAGCTGGCCGGACTTTTCGGCGTTCCGCTGAACACGATGCGAACATGGCTGCGCCGCAGCCTGTTGAAACTGAGAGAGTGCATGGAGCGATGACCACACAGAAGCCCGAAAGCGGAGATTCCCGTCGCGACCAGGTGATCGCGGGCGAATATGTGCTGGGTGTTCTATCCGCCGACGACCGCCGCAAGGTCGAGGCGCGCATGGTTCTCGACGGTGCTTTCGCGGCCATGGTCAATCACTGGCAGAGCAATCTTTCCTCTTTCGAGGATGACTATGAGCCGATCGAGCCGCCGCCGCAGGTGCTGGTCGCCGTCGAGCGCCGCCTGTTCGCCGAGCAGGCAAAGCCGGCCGTGGCTGCGGGCGGCTTCTGGAATTCGCTGGCGGTCTGGCGTGTGCTGACGCTGGCATCGGTTGCCGGTATGGTGACCGTTGCGACGTTCTCGTCCGGCATGCTGACGCCTGTCAGCCAGACACGGCCGCTGGTGGCCGAACTGACCGGCGATGCCAGCACCACGATCAATCTTCTGGCGCAATACGATGCCGGCAGCGGCGCACTGAAAATCACGCCCGTGGCGGCAAAACAGGCGCAGGCCAAATCGCTGGAACTCTGGCTGATCGAGGGCGACAATCCCGCCAGATCGCTCGGCATCCTGCCGCAGGCCGGCGAGGGCGAGATCGTCATTCCACAGGAGCTGCGCTCCAAGCTGGGTGAAGGTGTGACGCTTGCTGTCAGCATCGAGCCCTTCGGCGGCTCGCCGACCGGGACCGCGACCGGCCCCGTGGTCGCTGTCGGTAAGACGCGCCTGCCATAGGTCGCCGGTATTAAAGTTAGTCTTTCGTTACAAAATGCTGCGCTCGAAAGGGCGTGGCATTTTTTACGCAGATCCATGGCCAGTCATAAAAACATAAAAAATCAGATATTTGGATAATTCTTCTCTTTCCTGAAACTCTTTCGCCAAGCCTCCCGTTCATCGCTGTGTCCTCTGCAGGGAACATGAATTCCAGAAAAGAATCGGGAGAGGCCCGCGTCGCGGGTCGTCGAGATCAACAGGAAGGAATAGAAATGTTCAAGTCCATGCTGCGCACGGTCACCGTCGCATCGATACTGGCCGCCGGTACATTTGCAGCGCATGCTGAAAATCCGATGGTCGGCGGTGCGCCGATGTATGCAAACAAGAACATCGTCGAAAACGCCGTCAATTCCAAGGATCACACCACCCTTGTTGCCGCCGTCAAGGCGGCCGGACTGGTCAAGACGCTGGAAGGCAAGGGCCCGTTCACGGTTTTCGCCCCGACCAACGAGGCTTTCGCCGCCCTGCCGGCCGGCACTGTCGATACCCTGCTGAAGCCTGAAAACAAGGCGACGCTGACCAAGGTTCTGACCTGCCATGTCGTTGCCGCCGATGCGCTGTCGGCGACCATTGCCAAGATGGTCAAGGACGATGGCGGCACACATGATGTCAAGACGGTCGGCGGCTGCATTCTCAAGGCCAAGGACGACGGCGGAAAGATCACGCTCACCGACGAAAACGGCGGTGTCGCCCATGTCACGATCGCCGACGTCAAGCAGTCGAACGGCGTCATCCATGTGATCGACAAGGTTCTGCTGCCGAAGTCCTGATCGGCCCGAAGGCCGCACGGATTGGGGGCCGGATGTGTTCTCGGACACATTTTCGGCTCCGGGGCCGGGGAGCAATCCTCTCCGGCCTCAAGGCCACCGGCTGTTATGCGCCGGTGGCCTTTTTATATCGTATTCAAGTAACGTCTCACGCGGGATTGATCGCTATTTGTTTTGCCGCGGGGCGGGCGGCGCGATAGTTTGGCCAAGGATTGCCGAGGCCATTCGGCATAAGGGAGACCATCATGACAAGCCGGCGCTTTTTCCTTCTTTCCGGAGTTGCCATTGCCGCTGCGGCGGCGTTTCGTGGCTTTACCCAGCACAGCATTGCCGCCGAAACCTTCGAGGTGACGAAGACCGACGCGGAATGGAAAGCGATCCTCAATGACGCGCAGTACCGGATCCTGCGCCACGAGGATACCGAACAGCCCTTCACCAGCGCCCTCAATACCGAGAAGCGCAAGGGCATATTCCATTGCGCCGGCTGCGACCTGCCGGTCTATTCGTCCGACGTGAAATATGACAGCGGCACCGGCTGGCCGAGTTTCTGGGAAGCGCTGCCGAACGCGATCGGTACCCGCGAGGATACCTCGCTGCTGATGACCCGCACCGAATGTCACTGCCGCCGCTGCGGCGGCCATATGGGGCATATCTTTAACGACGGCCCGCAGCCGACCGGCATGCGCCACTGCATCAACGGCATGGCAATGACGTTCAAGCCGGCATCGGCGGCCTGAACGTCTATGCGATAGCGGCGATCAGGTTGAAATGGCGACGCGGATGGCGTCGCGCAGTTCTTCCATGCCGACGCCCTTCTCGGACGACGTCGCCAGCACTTCCGGGAAAGCCGCCGGCCTTTTCTTGATCTTTTCCAGCGTCTCGGAAATCAGCCGGGGAACGGCCGGTTCCTTGATCTTGTCGGTCTTGGTCAGGATGATCTGATAGGACACGGCCGCCTTGTCGAGCAGGTTCAGCACGTCGTCGTCATTCTTCTTGATGCCGTGGCGGCTGTCGATCAGCACATAGACACGCTTCAGTGTCGAGCGGCCGCGCAGATAGTCGAACACCAGCTTGGTCCAGGCATCGACATGTTCCTTCGGCGCCTGCGCATAGCCGTAGCCGGGCATGTCGACCAGCGCCATCGGCGGCAGGTCGCCGGGGTCGCCGGAAAAACCGTCCGGAACGAAATAGTTGAGCTCCTGGGTGCGGCCCGGCGTGTTGGATGTGCGGGCGAGACCCTTCTGCCCGACCAGCCCATTGATCAGCGACGACTTGCCGACATTGGAGCGGCCGGCAAAGGCGATTTCCAGCGGACCTTCCGGCGGCAGGAATTTCATCGACGGCACGCCGCGGATAAAGATCCACGGCCGCCCGAAAAGGGGCTTGTCGTCCTGCGGCTTAACGTCTGTCATGGCGGTCCTGTCCTTGGCTTTGGGACAGGACTTCAAGGTTTTGCGCCCTCATGTCAAGAAAAGTTGCGATTTTAGCAACTTTCGCTCAGGCGCGGACACGCCGCTGGCGCAACAATTCGACGCTGAGATAGGAAAGCAGCGCGACCAGCACGACCGTTCCGCCGAGGACGGTGTTGGTGCTGGGAATCTCGCCATGGATCAGTGCGACCCAGAGAGGCCCGAGCACCGTTTCCGCCGTGCCGAGAAGGGCCGCGAGTGCCGAGGGGACGAGACGGGCGCCGGTGACGAACAGCGCCAGTCCCAGACCGAAATTGAGAGCGCCGAAGGTCACGAGAATGCCGAGTTCGGGTGGTGTGACGGAGAGGCCGGAGGCCATGATGGCCGCCAGCGCGCCGGCGGCGACGGTGCCGAAGCAGACGGCCGGCGTCATGCGCACATGGGCGTAGCGGCGGGTAATCACGGTGGCCAGCGCAAAGACGAAGGCGATCAGGATGGCCAGCGCATCGCCGATCGGCGAAACCGCGCCGCTCATGGAATCCGACACCATGATGGCGACGCCGGCGATGACGGCGGCGATGGCAAGCCAGGTCAGCAGCGAAACGCGCTCGCGGAAGACGATCCAGCTGATCAGCGCTGCGATCAGCGGCACGCCGGCCTGGATGAGAACGACATTGGCGACCGTGGTATAGGCGAGCGCCAGGATGAACGAGGTCGAGGCGATGGCAAAGCACAGCCCGACCGCAATGCCCGGCAGGCCCATGTTGCGAAACAGCGTGACGGTGCCGCGCGGGCCGTCACGCCACAGCATGAAGCCGGTCAGGAACAGTGCGGCAAACAGCGAACGCCAGAAGACGACGGTCCAGCCGTCCTCGATCGACAGGAAGCGGGCGAGCGTGCCGCCGAAACTCCAGACGATGGCGGAACCCAGCACGAGCGTGACGCCCTGGAGCTGGCTGTGCTGGCTGGCGGCTGCGGATTGCGGCAGGGCGGTCGGCTGCGACATGACGGATGTCCGGTTGACGGTAAGCGCAGTTTAAAAGCGAATGGGGCGATGGGCATCGGTATCCGCGACAGGGCCCTGTCGCAAATTCCACCTGTCATCGATCCTCGGCATGGGCGGCGTCCGGCTCGGGCTTGATAATGGCAAGCACGATCCCGCCGATGGCGATGATGACCGATCCCGCCAACACGCCCGCGGTCGGGATTTCGTTGAAAAACAGAAAGCCGATGAGCGCGGCAAACACCAGCCATGCATAATCGACCGGCCCGACGATTGCGAGCGACGCCAGCCGGTAGCCGCGCACCACGCAATATTGCGCCGCAACGGCAATGGGCCCGAGCAGGAGAAACGGCACCATGGCGGACAGCGACATGGTCTTCCAGGCGAGCGCCGCCGGCAGAGCCAGGAAGAGGATGCCGAAACCGTTGACATAGAGCAGCACCGTCAGCGGCCGGTCGGCATGCGAGAGGACACGGATCATCAGGCCTTCGATGGCCAGCAGGGCGGCGCCGAGAACGGCGATTGCTGCCGGGATGAGATAGGCCGGTTCGAACTGGGTGAAGGCGCCACGCGACACCATGATGAAGCCCGCGCCGGCGAAACTGAGGGTAATGCCGACCATATGCTGTTTCGTCACGGTCTCCTTCAGGACGAGAACGGCGAGCGGAATGATGAAAACCACATAGAGAAGTCCAAGGGCTGTCGCATCGACGATCGGCATCGCCGCCGAGGAATAGATCAGCGCGAAACCGCCGGACACACCGAAAGCCGCGCGCATGGCATGCGAAAACGGCCGGTCGCTGCGGTAGGCGCGCAGGCTTTCGCCCTTGCAGGCGACGACGCAAAGCAGCGTGGCAAAGCCGCTGACATAGCGCAGAAACTGGATCTGGACGACGGATACGCTTTCTCCGCCGAACTTTGCCGATGCGAAGATCAAGGAAAATAACGCCGTACCGAGCACGACCCAGATCATCGCCTCGGCATTCGAATTCAACAGGGTTTTCCGCAAGGCCTTATCTTTCAACGGTTTCCATCGCATGTCTTGCCAAATCGGCTGCCTGTATTGCAAATTCGATTTTTGAACCCTGGATGAGTATTTTCGATGCAGAACAAGCGGAACGTCTCGCTCAATGCGGTGCGGATATTCGTCCTGACCGCCCGGCATCTGAGCATTTCGCAGGCGGCGGGGGAGGCCGGCGTGACGCCGAGCGCCGTCAGCCATCAGATCAAGAAGCTGGAAGGCGAGCTGGGCGTGGCGCTTTTCAAGCGGAGCCATAATTTCCTGGTGCTGACGGATGCGGGACGCCGTTTCTACGACGATGCCGCCGCCGCGATCGCCGCGATCGACCGTTCGGCGGAGGCGCTCAGCCGCGACCAGAACGAAATCGTCGTCCGCGTCTCGATCTCGCTCGCCGTTCGCTGGCTGATCCCGGCGCTGGAACGGTTCAAGGCCGTCCACCCGGCGGCCCGCGTTCGTGTCGAGACGAAGACCGGCTCCAACATATCCCTTGGCTCCGGCGATCTTGCCATCTCCTACTATCGGGCCGGTTCGGAGGCTGCGGAGGGGGAGTGGCTTGCCGCCGACATGAGCCGCCCCGTGGCATCGCCGGCGCTTCTGGCTGCGGTCCGGTATGAAGGCACCGGCGACCTCGGGAAGGTTCCGGCCCTTCAATGTTCGCAGGACAATTGGGACTGGGCGCTGTGGACCCGCACGCTGGGCCTCGATCGTAATGCCATCCAGATCCAGCATGTGTTCGATACCGACGATGCGGCCCTGCATGCCGCGACCGCCGGTTTGGGGATGGTGCTTGCGCCGGCATTCCTGACGGAGCGCGAAATCCGCTCCGGCGGGCTTGTGGTCTTGCCCGGTTTCGGCCCGGTGGATCTCGGCCATTACCGCGTCGTCTTTCAGCGCCACGAAAACCGCATGACACGGCAATTCCGCAAGTGGCTCGGCGAGGAAATGCAGCGGATGCTGTAGCGGCGGCGGAACGGCCGTTTGAATGGGGCAGGTTTCGGGCAAGAAAAAGCCCCGGTTCATGTGTGAACCGGGGCTTTTTATATGGTGAATTCCGTTTGCGGCCTATTCGGCCGGTTTCGGTTTTCGCGAGAACAATCCTTTCAGATTGTCGAACAGTTCGATCTTGGCGCCGTGGCGTTTCATGATGAACGCCTGCTGGGTGATCGACAGCGTGTTGTTCCAGGCCCAGTAGATGACGAGGCCGGCCGGGAAGCTGGAGAGCATGAAGGTGAAGACAACAGGCATCCAGGTGAACAGCATCGCCTGGGTCGGATCCGGCGGCGTCGGGTTCATGCGCATCTGCAGGAACATGGTGACACCCATGATCAACGGCCAGACACCGATCATCAGCGCATGCGGCACGGCGTAGGGCAACAGGCCGAACAGGTTGAACAGCGAGGTCGGATCGGGCGCCGAGAGGTCCTGGATCCAGCCGAAGAATGGCGCGTGACGCATTTCGATGGTGACGTAGATCACCTTGTAGAGCGCGAAGAACACCGGAATCTGCAACAGGATCGGCCAGCAGCCGGCGATCGGGTTGATCTTCTCTTCCTTGTACAGCTGCATCATGCCCTGCTGCAGCGCCATGCGGTCGTCGCCGTGCTTCTTCTTCAGTTCCTCCATCTTCGGCTGAACCTTCTTCATGTTCGCCATCGAAGCGTATTGCTTGCTGGCGAGCGGGAAGAACAGCGCCTTGACGACGATGGTGGTCAGAAGGATGGCGACGCCGAAGTTGCCAAAATAACGGAAGAAGAAATCCATCAGTTTGAACATCGGCTTGGTGATGAAGTAGAACCAGCCCCAGTCGATCAAGAGGTCGAACTGCGGGATCGAGTAGGACTTCTCATAGCCGTCGACCAGCGGAACCTGCTTGGCGCCGGCGAAAAGCAGCGTCTTCAGGTCGGTGGACTGGCCGGGCGCGATCGTGACGGCATCCTGCTTGTAGTCAGCCTGGAAGCGCGGCCGGCCATCGGTGAAGTGCTCGTACTTGGATTCGTAAGCCAGGTTCTGCGGCGGCACGATGGTTGCGGCCCAGTATTTGTCGGTGATGCCGAGCCAGCCGGTCGTTGCCTTCTCATGCTTGGCGGGAACGTCGTTTTCCACCTTGCCATAGGCCACTTCGTTGAGGCCATGCTGGCCAATCACGCCGATGAAGCCTTCATGCAGGACGTAGACGCTCGGCGTCGTCGGCTTGTTGAAGCGGGTGACGCGGCCATAGGTGGAGACCGATACCGGTACGCCGCTGCCGTTGTTGATCGTGTCGGCGATCTGGAACATGAAATGTTCGTCGATCGAGATTGTGCGGGTGAAAACCACGCCCTTCTCGTTGGTAAAGGTCAGGACCACCGGTGTTGCGGTCGTCAGCTTGTCGCCGCTCTTGACCGTCCAGATGGTGGCCGGGCCCGGAACGGTGCCGCTGGCCTCGTTGCCGATATAGCCGAGCTCGGTAAAGTAGCCGTCCGGCGTATCGGAGGGGCTGAACAGCGTGATCAGCGGGCTCTTGTCGTCGACGGTCTCGTGGTATTCCTTGAGCTTCAGGTCGTCGAAGCGCGCGCCGGTCAGGTTGATCGAGCCGCTGAGTGCAGCCGTGTCGATGGTGACACGGGCCGACTTGGCGATCGCCTGGTCGCGGGTTTCGACGGAGCCGGGTACCGCGCCCTGTGCCGGTTGAGCCTGACCGGTAGCCGCCGGGGTGCCCGCGGCCTGCGTCTGGCTCTTCTGGGCTTCCGCCACGATCCGTTCTCTCTCCATCTTCGGATTGACGTAGAGAAACTGCCAGGCAATCAGAATGAGTACCGACAGGCCGATCGCCACGAAGTAGTTGCGGTTTTTTTCCATCATTCTTTCCTGGAGCCGGCCGGCGGCCGTGAATATTTTTGCTTGCTTTCGATCCGCTCGCAGAGGGTCTTGCCGATCCGCTCGAAGGGCGCGTTCAAAAGGTCGCGTCTGGCGACAATCACATAGTCAAGTCCGGGCTTCATTGCAAATCCGGCGGAGAGCCGCACGGCTTCCTTGAGGCGCCGGCGCATCCGGTTGCGTTCGACGGCATTGCCATGCTTCTTGGTGACGGTGAAACCGACGCGTGGCGCGGTGTCAGGCTCGTTGCGATCAAGAACTTCGAGAAGGAACAACGGACCTTTCCGCTGCTCTCCCTTGCGAACGGCAAGAAACTGCGGCCGGCTTTTCAGCCGCCCGGCAGTTGATTTAGGCTTGGGTGATGTCATTCGCCCGCGCTCCTTCCGGGAACAGGAGCATCCATCGTCCAGACGGACGTTTGCAGGATGCTCCGGCGCCATGAAGCCGCGCATGCAGGTTTCGCGAAGGTCAGTGCGCGAAGACGCGGCACGCGCCAGACGGCCTTAAGCCGACAGACGCTTACGGCCACGTGCCCGGCGGGCAACGATAACCTTGCGGCCACCCTTGGTGGCGATACGTGCACGGAAGCCGTGACGGCGCTTGCGAACAAGCTTGGACGGTTGATAGGTACGCTTCGTCATTTATTTTAATACCGCGGTGTGCGGCCCTTCTTGGGTTTGCTTCTTAGCAAGGGAGCGTTACGTTCCGGACATGGCACTGCACTGGGCAAGGGGACTTGTCCGGACGTGGGCGGCTTATAAGAGGAAAGGCCCGCAAAAGTCAATTGCCGGGGCACAAAAGCTGGGAACGGCGTGTTTTCGGCCGTCCCGGCCGCTTGCGATGCTTTGCCGCGAATATCTGTAAGATTCAACTCACAATTGAAAATTAGAAGATGTTAATGTAATTATATAAACAAAAGCCTAAAGTGGTAACCCTAGAATTGTTCAAGTCCCCGAAGAGTTTCGTTAACCCTCCGGGCCGTAGTGTCCCTGCCAATATACGCGCCTGTAAACCACCACTTTCAGGCCTGTTACCGGTTTGGAGGAGACATATTTCATGAAAATTCGAGGCAAGATTTATCTCATTGTCGGCGTGATGAGCCTGATCGCTCTGGCCGTGACGGGCATGGCCCTGACGGTGATCACACAATATAATGCAAGGCTCGTCCAGTTCGACAATGCCTCGGACCGTGCCTTCAACGGCGAACGGCTGAACCGCCTCGTCACCGGGGTGGTGATGGAAGCGCGCGGCATCTATGCGGCGCCCACGGCCGAGAAGTCGAAAGCCTTCGCCGATGGGCTGATGACCAACCTCGACAAGATCGATACCCTGTTGACCGCGTGGCGTCCGCTGGTCCCTGCCGAGCAGCTGCCGGCGTTCGATGCTGTCGTCAAGCGTGCCGCCGAATTCCGTGCGTTCCGCACGGAGACGGCCCGCCTCAGCCAGCAGGTTTCGCCGCAGGCCGCCAACGAGCAGGGCAACAACGAGCTCAACCGCGCCAACCGCAAAGCCTTCCAGGCCGAGATCGACGCCGTCGTGGAAACCGACCGTGCCGCGCTGGATGTCATCCAGGCGGAGGTAAGCGCCATCCAGCAGAAGATGATCCTGATCGTTCTTCTGACTGCCGGCTTCGGTCTTGTCATCGGCATCGGTACGGCCTTCTATATCGGCACGAAGGAACTGAGCCAGCCGATCCTCAAGCTGACCGGAACGATGAAGCAGCTTGCCGATGGCGACCTCGACGCCGAGGTGCCCTTCTCCGGCCGCAAGGATGAAATCGGCGAGATGGCGAGCGCCGTCGAAGTCTTCAAGCGCAACGGCCTGGCCGTGCGCGAACTGAACGCGCAGGAAACCGTGCTGCGGGAAAAGAGCGCCGATCTCCAGTCGAGCATTGCCGTCGTCGTCTCGGCCGCTGCCGCCGGCGATTTCACCCAGCGGATCAGCAAGGACTATGGCAATGCCGACCTCAACCGGTTCGCGGCCAGCGTCAACGAACTGGTGGATGGTGTCGATAGCGGTGTCAACGAGACCCGCCGGGTCATCGCCAGCCTTGCGGTCGGCGATCTCACACAGAATATGAACGGCAAATTCCAGGGCGCCTTTGCCGAACTGCAGCAGAACGTCAACGATTCGCTGTCCACCCTGCAGAACACCCTGCGCGAAGTGCGCTCCACGACGGACTCCATCAACGGCAATTCGACCGAACTGCGCTCCGCTGCCGACGACCTGTCCAAGCGCACCGAGCAGCAGGCGGCGGCACTCGAGGAAACCTCGGCGGCGCTGGAGGAGATCACCGCCGCCGTCCGCAATTCGACCGACCGGGCCCAGGAAGCCAGCGTCATGGTCACCGAGGCCAAGCAGAGTGCTGCGCAATCGGGCGAAGTCGTGCGCAAGGCCGTCGATGCCATGGGCCGGATCGAGCAGGCCTCCAGCGAGATCGGCCAGATCACCAACGTGATCGACGAGATCGCCTTCCAGACCAATCTTCTGGCGCTCAATGCCGGTGTCGAAGCGGCCCGTGCCGGCGATGCCGGCAAGGGGTTTGCCGTGGTGGCACAGGAAGTGCGCGAGCTTGCCCAGCGCGCGGCAAGCGCCGCCAAGGACATCAAGGTCCTGATTGCGAAATCGGGCTCGGAAGTCGCAACCGGGGTGAAGCTGGTGCAGGAGACCGGCCAGGTTCTCGGCCAGATCGAAACGCGGGTGTTGAGCATCAACGATCACATCCACTCGATCGCCACCGCCGCCCGCGAACAGTCGACCGGGCTCGGCGAAGTCAGCACCGCCGTCAACCAGATGGACCATGTGACGCAGCAGAACGCTGCCATGGTCGAGGAGGCCAATGCCGCGACCCACAAGCTTTCGGCTGAAGCCGACAGCCTTGCGCGGCTGATCTCGCACTTCAAGCTCGACGAGGCAGCCCCGTTGCGTGTCGCCGCCGCTCCGGTGCGCGAACAGACCCGCCCGGTCGCGTCACCCGCCCGCAAGATGATGGGCACCGTCGCCCGCGCCTTTGGCGGCGGGTCGGCCAGTGCGGCGGTATCGAAGGACAATTGGGAAGAATTCTGATCCTTCGCAAGCGTTAGCGCATGAATATCAATCCCGCGGCGATCGGGTATCGCCGCGGGATTTTTCGTTTCGATCGCCGTTCCGATCACGGGGACGTTTTTTGCCGCGATCATTCGTTATTGGTTCCGGCGGTGCTTTCCTTCTAATGCTGCTGCGATGAAACGGGACGATCAGGAAAGGCGGCATCCGGACGTGGGGAGCCATCGGGGAGCGACACCGGCGAAGGACGAGCCTGCGGGGCATGCGCCGCCGCTCGCCCTGCGCATCATGCCGCTTGTCCTGTTCGCGCTCGGCCTGGCCGTGGCCTACGGATTGGGGTGGCATCGTTATCTGACGCTGACCTGGCTGGCCGATCAGCGCGAAGTCTTGCTGGATATGGTTGCGCGCTATCCCCTGAAGTCGGCGGCGCTGTTCTTCATCGTCTATGTCGCCGTCGTGGCGCTGTCGGTTCCGGCAGCGACGGTGCTGACGATCTTTGCCGGCTTCCTGTTCGGCTGGCTGACGGGCGGTATCATCGTCCTTGCCGCTGCCACGGCCGGATCCTGCATTCTGTTTGCCGGCGCACGCACGGTCTTCGGCGATATCCTGCGGCGCCGGGCCGGGCCGTTCCTCTGCCGGTTTTCCGAAGGGTTTAACCGGAATGCCTTCAGCTACCTGCTGGTTCTGCGCCTGGCGCCGGTCTTTCCGTTCTTCGTGGTCAACATCGCCCCGGCCTTCTTTGGTGTCAGCATGCGGACGTTTGTGCTCGCCACCGTCATCGGCATCATCCCCGCCACGTTTGTCTACAGCTGGCTTGGTTGCGGCTTCGAGCAGGTCATCGGCGATGTGGCGAAGGAGGGGCGGCCGCTGCGCCTGGCCGACTGTCTGACGCCGGAGCTGACGCTCGCCTTCACGGCGCTTGCGGTCATTGCCGCGCTGCCGCTTCTCGTGCAGTTTGTCCGCGAAAAGAGGCAGGCGGCGGGCGATGGTGGAAAAGACTGACGGCGTGACAACGGTTCTGCATCCCGACATCTGCGTCATCGGCGGCGGCTCGGCGGGCCTTTCGCTCGCCGCCGGCGCCGCCGCCTTCGGGGTGCCGGTCGTGCTGATCGAGCGCGGCCGCATGGGCGGCGATTGCCTCAACACCGGCTGCGTTCCCTCCAAGGCGCTGATCGCCGCTGCACGGCACGCGCATGCGGTGCGCAAGGCGGCCGAATTCGGCGTCAGCGCCGGTGAACCTGTGATCGATTTCGAAAAGGTGCACGCGCATGTCCGCTCGGTGATCGCGGCGATCGCGCCGAACGATTCGGTCGAGCGCTTTACGGCAATGGGGGTGAGGGTAATCGAGGCGGAGGCCCGGTTTGTCGACCGCGATACCGTTATGGCCGGCGGTTTGACCATCCGGGCTCGCCGGTTCGTGATTGCCACGGGATCCTCGACCATTGTCCCGCCGATCCCCGGCCTTGCGGATGCCGGCTACCTCACCAACGAAACCCTGTTCGACCTGACGCGCCCGCCGGAACATCTGCTGGTGATCGGCGCCGGCCCGGCCGGGTTGGAGATGGCCCAGGCGCACCGGCGGCTGGGAGCGAAGGTCACGGTCATCGACGCGGGCAGGGCGCTTTCTGGGGAAGACCCGGAGCTGGCGCGCATCGTGCTCGACCGGCTGCGCGGCGAAGGCATCGTCATTTGGGAGCATGCCCTTGTTCTCGCCGCTGAAAAGACCGCCGGCGGCGTGCGGCTGCAGTGCGAGACGGAGACGGGCTCTGTCACCATAGACGGCAGCGCCCTGCTTCTTACCACCGGCCGCAGGGGCAATACGGCCGGACTTGGCCTCGAGGCGGCTGATGTAGGCGTTACGGCAAACGGCATCGCCGTCGATGCCAGCCTGCGCACCGGCAATCGCCGTGTCTATGCGATCGGCGATGCGGCGGGCGGGCTGCAATTCACCCATGCCGCCAACTATCACGCATCGCTCGTGCTGCGCGAAATCCTGTTCCGGCTGCCGGCGCGGGAAAACCGCGACATCGTGCCGCGTGCGACCTTCACCGATCCGGAAATCGCCGCTGTTGGCCTGGGCGAGGACGAGGCGCGCAGACGCTATCGGCAGGTCAATATCCTGCGCTGGCCCTATGCCGAAAACGACCGGGCCCAGGCGGAGCGCGCCACCGGCGGCCTGATCAAGATCGTCGCCGGCCGGCGCGGCAGGATTCTGGGCGTCACGATCGCCGGTGCCGGCGCGGCGGAGATGATCAACATGTGGTCGATGGCGATCGCCAACGGTCAGGGGCTCCGGCATGTGCGCGGTGCTGTCGCGCCCTATCCGACCATGACGGAGATTGGAAAACGGGCCGTCATCGCCTATTATACACCTCTGACACGCAAGCCGGCCGTCCGCGCCATCATCCGGCTTTTGCGGCGCTTCGGCTAAGATGACGGAAATGCAGGACATGACGGTAGGCACTACAGACACCACGGTCGTTCGAAAGCAGCCGGCGCGGGCCGGTTTCTTTCGTGGGCTCTCGGGCAAGCTGCTGTTTTTGACCGTTGTCTTCGTCATGCTGGCCGAAGTGCTGATCTTCGTGCCCTCCGTTGCCAACATGCGCATCCGCTGGCTGGAAGACAGGCTGAATACCGCGGCCGCAGCCGGTGTCGTGGTCGATGGCCTGCAGGATGTCCAGCTGTCGCGCCCGCTGCAGGAGGAAACCCTGATGGCGACCGGCACCAAGGCGATCGTGCTCCGGCGCAAGGACGAATCGCGGCTGATCGCGGCCGAAGACATGCCGCCGCAGGTCGACGCGCAATACGACGTCGCGGCGATGACGCCGTTTTCTGCCATCTGCGATGCCTTCGACACGCTGCTGTTCGGCGGCGACAAGGTTGTGCGGATCTATGGGCCGGTTGGCGATAGCGATGCGATCATCGAGGTGGTGATGGAGGATGCCAGCCTGCGCAAGGCGATGCTGATCTATTCGCGCAACGTGTTCTTCCTGTCGATCGCCATCTCGCTGTTTACCGCGGCGCTGATCTTCCTGGCGATCAACCGGCTGATGATCGTGCCGATCCGCCGGATGACCGCCAACATGCAGGACTTTGCCGTCGAACCGTCCGATCCCGCCCGCGTGCTGGAGCCGGCGCTGGGCCGCGACGAACTCGCCGTCGCCGGTCAGCATCTCTCGGCCATGCAGCAGCAGCTGCAGAAGACGCTGAAGCAGCAGAAGAACCTTGCCGATCTCGGCCTTGCCGTCTCCAAGATCAATCACGACATGCGCAATATCCTGGCGTCCGCACAGCTGATCTCGGACCGTCTTGCCGATGTCGATGATCCCATCGTCAAGCGCTTTGCACCGACGCTTCTGCGCACCATCGACCGTGCCGTCGGCTATACCACCGAGGTCCTCTCCTACGGCCGCACCACCGAGCCGGAGCCACACCGCCGCTTCGTCCGTCTGCGGCCGCTGGTGAGCGACGTCGGCGAGATGCTGGCGATCGATCCGGGCGCCGGCATCGAGTTTCATATCCAGATCCCCGACGACCTGCAGATCGATGCCGACAGCGAGCAGCTGTTCCGTGTCGTCCACAATATCTGCCGCAACGCCGTGCAGGCGCTGATGAACGACCATGCCGAGAGCGGCTCTCCCCGCACGATCAGCGTCTCGGCGCTGCGCACCGGCAGCGTCGTCAGCATCTCCGTCGATGACACCGGCCCCGGCATGCCGCCCAAGGCGCGCGAAAACCTGTTTGCCGCCTTCCGCGGCTCGGCCCGCTCGGGCGGCACGGGTCTGGGGCTCGCCATCGCCCGCGAACTCGTGCTTGCCCATGGCGGCACGATCGCGCTGGTGGAGAAGGCGACCCCCGGCACGCTGTTCCGCATCGAACTGCCCGACCGGCCCGTGCCCCTCGACGCCTTCCGCTCCAAGGCCCGGCACTGATCGGAAGATTTTTGAAAACCCCCGTGATCACCGGCGAAGCCTTGCTGTAGAGGGGTTTGGTGCAGGAATCTATCCACAGTTTCAAAGGTATAAGAACCTTCTTCGATCAAAAAAGAATCTTTTTGCGCAAATTCGCTTGCATTCCCCGGGCGGACGTTTTAGAGGATCGCCACGCAAGCGGTTAACGCCGCAGCGACACGCACCCGTAGCTCAGCTGGATAGAGCATCAGACTACGAATCTGAGGGTCGGACGTTCGAATCGTTCCGGGTGCGCCAAAAACCTTCAATGTATTCAGGCTGCTGAAAGACCGTTCATCCGGGCATGTCTCTACAGGTCCGTTTCTTGTGGCTGGCGTGATGGCGCAGGTGTTCGAGATCGGCGCCGGAATCACTGCCTTCGGTCACGCCACCGGCGTGGCTGTCTCTATTCCAGATTTTGACCGGAACACCGACTTCCGTGGTGATCTTCCGCCACACGCTGGAGAAATGCCGGCCTTCGAGGTGCGGAGCATGTCACGCGTTGGGCTTCACGATATCTCCGCTTGCCTCGCCGACCAGCCAGTCAACGAAGCCGGCAACCAGATTTCCGGCATCTGGCTGGCGCGGGAAGACCGCGACATACCCCGTCCGCGGAACCCGGATGCCCGGCAGCGGCGTCGTCAGCCTGCCGCTGGCAATATCGATCTCCAGCATCGGCAGCGGGCCGATTCCGATTCCAAGCCCATCTTCCACCGCCTGGCGTGCGACGAAGAAGTGATCGAACGTCTGGCGCGGAGACCCGGCAAGGTGGTGCAACCCCGCCGCGTCGAGCCAGCTTGCCCATTCGCCGGCGCGTGTTTCGGCAGCAAGCAGCGTATGCCCTTCAATATCGGCTGGCTTGAGGATCGGCCGCTGCGCAAACAGTGCGGGGCTCATGATCAGGGTGTCGACATCATCCAGCACCGGTACGATGCGATGCTGGGCCCACACATCGTCCCGGGCGACACCCCGTCGGATCGAAACGTCGACCCCACCGCGCAAATCCTCGACGACACACGAAACCGTGGTGACCGCGACTTCGATATGCGGATGATCGGCGTGGAAACGATTGAGCCGTGGGATCAGCCAGCGCATCGCGAGGCTGGTCGGGGCGCTTACACGCAGGATGCGGCGCGCGCCGGGCCGTCCGCATGCCTCCGCTGCGACAGCAAGGCGATCGAACGAAAGACCGACCTCCGCGGCGAATATCCGCGCCGTCGGCGTGGCGATCATACGCCGGCCATCCTTCATGAACAGCTTTTGCCCCAACCATCCTTCGAGCGCTGCAATCTGTCGGCTCACCGCACCATGGGTCAAACCGAGTTCGACGCCGGCCTCGGCATAACTGCCTGTCCGGGCGGCTACCTCGAAAATGCGCAGGGCGTTTAGCGGAGGAAGGCGGCGCATTGGATAAACCTGTGAGAAAAACGAGCGGTATCGGTGATCAAAAGCATACTAGTCCATGAAATATCACACGTATATTGTGGGATTCAACGCCACTCACTCACATCATGTGAATTACGTCTCCGACACCTTCCCGAATATGAAACCAGAAAATCGATGGACCACCCAAAAGCGTAACCTTGCCGGTGCCAGCCTCACGCACGCGCTTCATGATGGTTACACGGACGCCCTCTATGCCTTCATGCCGGTATGGCAGGCGCAGTTCGGTCTTTCCTATGCTGCGCTCGCCGTCATCCGCGCCCTCTATTACGCGACGATGGGTGGCCTCCAGATCCCCGCCGACCGGGTTCTGCGTGGCTGGTCGCCACAAGCGGCGCTAATTCTGTCGACCGTCGTGGCGGCGGCGGGATTGTTGATCATGGCGCTGCCGCTCGGCTTTACGGGTCTTTGTATCGGCCTCGTCGTGGCGGGCATCGGATCGAGCATCCAGCATCCGCGGGGTTCGATGCTCGTCACCCACAGTTATGGCAAGGCTGCGCGGGGCCCCCTTGGCATCTACAATTTCGCGGGCGACCTCGGCAAGGCCGTCCTGCCGGCGCTTGTCGCTGTCCTGCTGACGGTGCTTGCCTGGCGCCCCCTGCTGGGCCTGATGGCGCTGCTTGGCGTGGCTCTGTGTTTTGCCCTGATGGCACTGGCGCCTGCCGTGCCCCTTTCCGGGAATGACACGGAAGAGAAGCCGGCTGGTCGTGGCCGTGGCGGCTTTCGCGTTCTGGCGATGATCGGCGGGCTCGATACGGCGACCCGCATGGGATATCTGCTGTTTCTGCCTTTTCTCATCCAGGGCCGTGGCGGGAGCCTGCCGACGGTCGGCATCGCGCTCGCCCTGCTGTTCATCGGCGGTGCGTTCGGAAAGATGACATTCGGCTGGCTTGGAGAGCGGCTGGGCGTTGTCATGACCGTCATGATGGCCGAAACCACAACAGCCTTGCTGATCACGGCGACACTGTTCACGCCACTGACGTTGACACTCATCCTGCTGCCACTGCTCGGTATCGTGCTCAACGGCATCTCATCCGTGCTTTATGGCACTGTGCCGGAACTGTCCGATGGCGACACGGGCCGGGCCTTCGCGATCTTCTACACGAGCGTGATTGGCTCTGGCGGCATCGCGCCGATCCTCTATGGCGCGATTGCCGATCACAGCAGTCAGACGATTGGCCTGCTGGCCACGGCGGCCACCGCCGCGCTGATCGTCCCGCTTATCCTGATACTGCGGCCCCATCTGCGCAGCCAGCCCATGGCTCGTGATGGCGTTGCCCGGTCCAGACCCCGTATATCATCGACCACAAGCGAAAGGATTGCTCAATGAAGACCGTCTCCGAAGCACCCCTCATTCTGATCACGGGAGGAGGTCGCGGCGTCGGCGCGGCGACTGCGCGGCTTGCTGCCGCGCAAGGTTACGATGTCGCGATCAGCTTCATGTCCAACGAAGCTGCCGCCCTCGAAGTCACGGCTGATGTAGAAGCTGCCGGCCGGCGGGCCTTGCCCGTGCGCGCAGATAGCGCGGATCCTGAACAGGTCTTACAATTGTTCGCCGCAATCGACCGGGAGTTCGGCCGGATCGATGTGCTGGTGAACAACGCCGCGATCATTGCCCAACAGTCGCGGCTGGAGGATATCGGGTTCGAGCGGATGCAGCGGATGTTCGCGGTCAACGCGATCGGCCCGATCCTCTGCGCACAGCAAGCCGTCAAGCGGATGTCGCATCGACACGGCGGGCATGGCGGCTCGATCGTCAACATCTCGTCGGCATCGGCCCGGCTCGGCAGTCCGAACGAATATGTCGATTATGCCGCTTCAAAGGGCGCTCTTGAGACATTCACGATCGGTCTTGCCAAAGAGGTCGGGCGGGAGGGGATACGGGTCAATTGCATTCGCCCCGGGCACATTTACACCGAGATGCATGCCAGCGGCGGAGAGCCGGGACGGGTGGACCGCGTCAGGGACTCGATTCCGATGGGAAGAGGCGGTCAGCCTGACGAGGTTGCGCGGGCGATCCTGTGGCTGGCAAGCACCGATGCTTCCTTTACCACCGGTACGTTCCTCGATGTTACCGGCGGCAAGTGAGCAGCAGTGGGCTGTGCCGGGCCTTACCGCAAGCTTCGGATTATGGCGTAGATGTCGTTCTCATCATCACCCGGCACGGTGCGCCATTTTTTCTCTCTGAAATCAGCAATATATGCAGGTCGGCGCACCGGAAGCGCCTTAAAGGCGCATCAGGTTTCTCCGTTCAAGCTGCGCGACGGTCGCTTCGATTTCCGCAGTGGTGCGCTCCGGGCCCCAGCCAAGCGCGCGGTCGGCAACGGTTGCGATCTGCCTGATGTCGGCGATCGTCAGCGAGCCGGTGACGGCCAGCGTCGTGCGGCGCATGACGATGTCGGACAGATGTGCGACGCATTCGTTGCGGGCGATATAGTCGATTTCCGGCAGGCTGTAGCCGGAGGAGTCGGGCAGATGCTCGGTGTCGCTCCACTCACCCCCATGTGATGCGATCGGCAGGGCCTGTGTGCCGTAGCGCGACAGGAGCGTGTCGAGGCGCTGCCTGTCGACGCCGGATGCTGCGGATGCGTCCGTCAGCCATTGCGCACGCCTTGCCGGACCCGCCGGGAAATCGCGGCCGCCGCCGATGGGCATCGAGCGGGTGCTGGCGGTGCGGCTGCGTCCAAGGCGCTGGAGCACGGTATCGGCGACCTCTTCGGCAAAGCCGCGAAAGGTCGTCCATTTGCCGCCGATCAGCGAGATGATCGAAAAGGGGCGGGTTTCGTTGGGTTCGGCGACCGGGGCAGAATGATCGCGGCTGATGAGGCCGGCGACGGAGGCATCGGAGGCGGGCAGGGGCCTGATACCGCTATAGGCATAGACGATCTGGTCGCGTTCGATGGGAACGCCGGGCATGAGCGTGCGCACGCTGGCCAGCAGATAATCGATTTCCTCCGGTTCGCAGCGCACGGTGTCGGGGTTGTTGGCCTTGGTGTCGGTCGATCCGACGAGGGCGCGGCCGAGATAGTCGAAGACAAGGCAGATGCGGCCATCGTCGGCCTCGAAATAGACCATCCGGCCGGCAAGGCTGCGCACAAGCGCGTCGTTCTTCAAAAGAATATGCGAGCCCTTGGTGCCGCCGATCATTCTGGAGGGCGCCCCGAGCTGGGCGTTGACGTGGTCGATCCAGGGGCCTGCGCCATTGACGACCAGTTTCGGCCGCACCGACAGCGTGTCGCCCTTTTCCGTCTGGAACGTCAGAAGGCCGTTCGTAGCCGAAATCGTCGTCGTATAATTGGTGGCGGCCGAGGCGGGGCTGGCAGTCAGGCCGTCCTGGATCAGTTCGAGAACCAGCCGTTCGGGATGGCTGATCTTCGCATCGTAATAGGTTCCGGCGGCCACGATGGATGGGGTCAGGACAGGCATTTCGCGCAGGGCGCGGCGGCGCCCGACCAGCCGGTGGCGCGGCATCACCCGGTCGCGCGATCCGTAGAAATCGTAGATCGCCAGCCCGATCTTGATCAGGACGGCGCCGCGGCTGCGCGGTGCGCTGGTCGAGCCGAACAGTGTGCGGAGCGCCGCCGTTATGCCGTTGAACCAGGAAAAGATCGGAATGACCGTCGGCAGTGGACTGACATAGTGCGGGGCGTTTTTCAGGAGCAGATTGCGCTCCAGCGTCGATTGTGCGACGAGGCCGAATTCACCCGTCTCAAGATATTTCAGGCCGCCATGGATCAGCCGCGAGGGGGCGGCGCTGGTGCCGGAGCCGAAATCACCCTTATCGACGATGAGGCATGTCAGGCCCTGTGCGCACAGATCGCGAAACAGGCCGGCGCCATTGATGCCCGCGCCCAGAATGACGACGTCGACATCCTGTCCATTGGCGAGAGCCGCCAGGCGATCGGCCGGGCGTGGGGATGTTTCCTGTGTCTGCTGGGTCATTACGAAGCTGTCCTGATCACGCGCAGGCGTACGCCCGCCTGTTCGAGTTTTTGTGCCTGGGCATCGCCGATCCCGTCGGTGACCAGAACGGTGTCGAAGGCGGTCAGTTCGTCCAGGGCGTGGAGGGCGACATTGTTGAACTTGAAGTGATCGACCAGCAGGATGCGCTGGTTGGAGGCCGCCATCATTGCCTGCTTGACCCGCACGACCTGCGGATCCTGGATATAGGTGGTGGTGCCGGTGATGGCCGAGGCCGAACAGAAGAGCACGTTGGCGCGCAGCCGGGAAACGGCGTTTTCGCAGACGATGCCGATATAGGCGTTGTAGGTCCGGTGATACTGGCCGCCAAGGCAGATGAAGTCGATGTCGTCGGCAGCGGTCAGGAGGGCGGCGGTCGACAGGCTGTTGCTGATGACGGTCAGCGGCTTGATCTCGAGCAGCAGCGGCGCGATGGCGCAGCTCGTGGTCGAATCGTCGAGCATCACCACCTGGCCGGCTTCGACGTAATCCATCGCCGCGCGTGCCAGGGCGTTCTTTTCAGCGGTGCCCACCGTCATGCGGTAGCGGAACGTGCTCTCGTAGACCCCGGACGGCTGCGCCGTCACCGCGCCGTGCAGCTTGCGCAAAACCCCCTGATGCGCCAGCTGGTCGATATGGCGGTGGATGGTCATGCGCGAGACGCCGAAATGCTCGGCCAGATCGTCCAGGCGGACCTGACCGAGCTTGATGACGTAGTTGGCGATTTCCTCGCGCCGTTCGTCTGCCTTGATCATGCGGTGTCCCTCTTGTGTGTTGTCGCCAGCTGCTCGATATCGGGCCAGAGTGGTGCCAGCGTTTCGGCAATGCGGGAATAGAGAGAAAACCGCTGGTCGAATTCGGCGCTGCGCACCGGGTCGGGGTGATAGGTGTGGCCGATCTTGCTCAAGGGGCGCGGATCGTCGTGCACGGAGGCAAACAGGCCAACGGCCGCGCCGGCGCACAAGGCCGCACCGAATGCCGCCGCCTCGTCGGTCGATGTCACGGTCACCGGCATGTTGAGGATATCGGAAAACATCTGCGCAAAGGCTGGATTGCGGGACGCGCCGCCTGTCAGCCGGACCTCGCGGAAGGCAAAACCGTCGCGCAGGGCATCGACATGGGTACGATGGTTGAAGGCGATCCCTTCAAGCACGGCCTTCAGCATGTCGCCGCGGTCGTGCCAGCCGTGCAGCCCGAGGAAACTGCCGCTGGCAAGCGGGCCGTGCGGCGAGCCGAACAGGTAGGGATGAAACAGGATCGTCGAGGGCCTTTGCAGGGCGGCATCGATCTCCTTCGCCAGCGTTGTGTGGATCGAGATGCCGCTGGCGATGGCCTCGTCCTGCTCCTTGCGGCACAGCGTATCGAGGAACCAGTCGTAATTGGCGGCCGAGGCCGGCGAGATAGCCATGTTGTTCCAGCGCCCGGCATCGATAGCATTGCGGCAGAACCAGCGCGGATCGACATGGACGTCGCTGGAGACGACCTGGTTGATCGAATAGGTGCCGGCGACGATGCTGACGATGCCATCCGCATGGCCGCCGATGCCGAGCGCTGAGGCCGTGACGTCATGCAGTCCGCAGGCGACCGGGGTGCCGATGGCAAGCCCGGTCAGCGCAGCGGCATCGGCCGTGACATGGCCGGCGATGTCGGCGGAATGCGCCATGGGCGGCAGCGCTTCGAACAGCTCCTCCAGTCCGAACAGGCGCAGGGCCTCCGGTGCATAGGTCTGGCGGCGAACATCGGTGAAGGATGTGCTGGCCTCGGTCCGGTCCGTGCCGATCGTGCCCGAAAGGCAGAACCGTAGCCAGTCCTTGCAGCCGAGCACATGCCGGATGCGTTTGTAGCGGTCCGGTTCGTGGGCCTTGATCCAGGCCAAAAGGGCCGATGGCGCGGAGACGTGCGGAACCTGCCCCGTCAGGGCGAGCGCCTCCGTGAACACGGTACTGCCAGACCATTCGTCGATGATATCGCTGGCGCGGCTGTCGAGGGAGAGGATGCCGGGACCCAAAGGCTGCCTGGCCTCGTCGAGCAGGTATAGCCCGTCGCCATGGGCGGTGGCCGCGACGGCCTTGATGTCCTCTGCCGGCCTGCCGCTGAGCGTGATCGCCTCGCGGATCGCTTCGGCCGTCGCCTGCCAGAGCCCCAGCATGTCGCGTTCGACAAAATGCGCGTGAGGCATGGATTGCGGTACCCGCCGCCGCGCGACGGCAAGCTGCGTGCCATCGGCATCGAAGATCACGGCCTTCGTCACGGTCAGTCCGTTGTCGATTCCCAGCAGGCTGGTCATGCGTTCCCTCATTGCTATGCATTCGGTCGTCGTATTCCGATAACGGAGGCGATCCATTTTATGGTATATGTATCGTATTTCAGTGTGAAATTAACGTCAAGTTTTGTTATGTTTTATGGGGAGATTTTGAACGAGGCGGGTGGTGGCGCCATCGCTTGCGTGCGCCGGAGGGGCGTGTGCAAGCACGATAACGTGCGGCCAAATGGCATTCCGCGGCATCCGGCCCTATGACCGCTGCGTCTTGCGCCGGATCCGCTTTCCGACGTGGCAAGTCGGGTCTTTCGGGGGGCTTAACATCCGCCGTGCGGATGTGGATGAGGGCGCCCGTAGGGCGCCCTCATGTCTTGATTATTGCGACAGCGTGAACGGCGCAGTGTACTTGTCGACATTGTCCTTGGTGATCAGCAGGCAATCGAACAGCTGCTTTTCGGTTGCGACGCCGGTCTTGCCCGTCTTGATGAAGGAATCGGCCTGCTTGACGGCCTCGGCCGAGAACACGGCCACGGGCTGAAGCACGGTATATTCCAGCTCTCCGGCCTTGATGGCCGCGACCGCGTCCGGAGATCCGTCGAAACCGCCGACCTTGATATTGGCGAGCTTGCCGGCTTCCTTCAGCGCTGCGATGGCGCCCAGCGCCATCTCGTCATTGCCGCTGATCAGGCCGATGACATCGGGATTGGCCTGAAGCAGGCTCTGCATCTTGTCATGACCCTGGGTCCGGTCCCAGTTGGCAACCTGCGAGCCGACCTTTTCGAGGTCCGGATACTGGCTGAGGACCGTCTCGTAGCCGTTTGAGCGGGTTGCGGCGTTGTTGTCGGAGGGCGCGCCGAGAAGTTCGACATATTTGCCCGTTTCACCGATGCTCTCCACCCACTGCTGGGCACCGAGGGCGGCGCCCTGCGCGTTGTTGGAAACGAGCTGTGCCTTGGCGAGGCCCTCCTGGTTGATCTCGGCATTGACGAGGAAAACCGGGATATTGGCGGCAATGGCCTTCTTCACCGCGCCGATCGAGCCGTCGGCATTGGCGGGATCGAGGATGATCGCCACGGACTTGTTGGTGATCGCGGTGTCGATCAGGTTGCTCTCGGTGTTGGTGTCGCCCTTCGATGCGCCGACCGTGGCGGTATAGCCGAGCTGCTTGGCAGTGGCCGCGGCCACTTCGCCTTCGGTGAACCAGTATGGGTTCGACGGATCGTTGACGATGATCGAAATCAGGCCTTCGGCGGAGGCGGCGGTCGCCGACAGCGCCATCATCGGCGCAGCCAGGACGAAGCTGGCCAGCAGCAGCCTCTTTGTCATTTTCAGCATTGTACTCTCTCCCGTTGTTGGTTGGTCATGTGCCAGTCAGCTGGCGGTCTTCCCGTGAGCGGCTTCGGCGCCCTGGCCGTTGCCCTTCGGTTGCAGAGAAGCGGATGGGCCGTCGGTCTCGGTCGTTCTCTTGACGCGGCGGCGATATTGGACGGCGTTGAGCAGCACCGCGAGCACGATGACCGCGCCGGTGAACACTGTCTGCCAGTAGGATGAAATGCCGATGATCACCAATCCATCGGACAGGAAGCCGATGACGAAGGCGCCGAGCAGGGTTCCGCGGATATTGCCGCGGCCACCTGTCAGGGCGGCGCCCCCGATCACCACGGCGGCGATGGCCGTGAGCTCGTAGGAGGTGCCGGCCGTCGGCCCGGCGGAGGTCAGCTGGGACGACAGGATCAGTCCGGCGATGGCGGCGCAAACGCCCGACAGCATGTAGACGGCGATCTGCACCGTCTTGACCGGAACGCCGCTGAGTTCGGCCGCACGTTCGTTGCCGCCCGAAGCGTAAAGCCAGCGGCCGAAGGCCGAGCGGTTGAGCACGAGGCTGCCGATGAGCGCGATGACCACCAGCACGACAACGCCGATCGGAATGCCGGCGAGGCGATTGAAACCCAGCCAGTCGAAGCCGGTATTGCCCAGTTCCGGTCTGCCGCCGAGATTGTTGTAGGTCAGGCCATTGGTCATCAAGAGCGCGAAGCCGCGCGCCACATACATGACGCCGAGGGTGGCGACGAAGGCCGGCACCTTGAACCGCGCGATGAGGATGCCGTTGATCAGGCCGACGAAGGCGCCGAGCGCACAGACCAGCACCACCACGACCCAGATCGGCGGATAGAGCACGACGCCCAGCGCATTGAGCGTAACGCCCTGCATCAGGAAGCCGGCGACGACGCCTGCCAGCCCAAGCGTCGAGCCCACCGACAGATCGATACCGCCGTTCAGGATGACCAGCAGCATGCCCACGGCAAGAATGCCGTAGATCGCCACATGCGACGACATGATGAGGAAGTTGCTGACCGAGAGATAATAGGGCGACAGGATCGAGAAGACGACGATGATGACGATCAGCGCGAAAAATGCCCGGCCTTCAAGCAACAGCCTGCCTAAATCAAAGCCGTCGCCGAAGAGACCCGAACGCGGTGGGGTGGTGACTGAACTGCTCATGGACAGGGCTCCGTTAAACTCGATCGTCAGACATGCACGGCTTCGCCCGAGGCGGCCATGATCTCTTCTTTTGAAACATCCGCGCCGAACTGCGCTGAAATCTTGCCGCGGCGCATCACCACGATCCGGTGCGCGATGCTGAGGCACTCGGCGACTTCGGAGGTGGAAAAGACCACCGCGAGCCCGCGAGCCGCTCTTTCGCTGAGCAGCCGGAACACCTCGGCCTTGGCGCCGATGTCGATACCGCGGCTTGGCTCGTCCAGCAGGATCACCCTTGGATTGGTCGCCAGCATCTTGCCGATGACGACTTTCTGCTGGTTGCCGCCGGACAGGGAGCCGATCGCGGCGTGGCCGCCATCGGTCTTGATGTGAACCTTGCTGATCGCGTCATCGATGACGGCCTGTTCGCCGGAGCGCGACATCAGCATGCGCCGGGTAAAGTTGGCGATGCTGGCAAGCGACAGGTTCTGGCCGACCGACATGGTCTGGACCAGGCCGTCGCGCTGGCGATCCTCGGGAACGAGGACAAGTCCTCTGTCGATGCGCTCGGAAATGCTGAGGCGCGAGATGTCGTCGCCCTCGACGATGACCCGGCCGCTGCTCATCGGCATCCGTCCGGCGACGGCTTCGAGCAGTTCGGTGCGCCCGGCCCCCATCAGTCCGTAGATGCAGACGATTTCGCCGGCCTTGACGTCGAGCGACAGGTGGTCGACGACCGAATAGCCCGACCCCGAGGCATCGGCGACGCTCACATCCTCGATGGACAGCGCGGTTTCGCCGAAGTCATAGCCCGTTGGCGGGGAGCCGAGGTCGAAGTTCTCGCCGACCATGTTGCGGACGATCCATTCGAGATCGATGTCTTTCGCTTCGGCATTGGCGGTCATGGCGCCATCGCGCAGCACGACGGCATAGTCGGTGATCTGCAGCGCTTCTTCCAGGTGGTGGGAAATGTAGACGATCGAGACCCCGCGGCCGGTCAGGTCCCGGATCACCTTGAACAGCACCTCGACTTCGGTCGCGCTCAGCGCTGATGTCGGCTCGTCCATGATCAGAATACGGGAATCGACCGACAGGGCGCGGGCGATCTCGACGATCTGCTGCTGGCCCAGGCGCAGATCCTCGACGAGCGTCATCGGATCGATGTCCTCCTCGAGGTCGGCCATCAGGGCCCGGGCCTGCCGGGCTTCCTCGGCAAAGTCGACGCCGGTCGCCGTGCGCAGTTCGCGGCCCATGAAGATGTTGTCGCGCACGCTCAGGTTCGGCGCGAGGCTGAGCTCCTGATGGATGATCGAGATGCCGCGATCCCGGGCGTCGGAGGCGGACGAGAAATTCACGACGTTTCCATCGAGCACGATGTCGCCCGAGGTCGGCGTGACGACGCCGGACAGGATCTTCATCAGCGTCGACTTGCCGGCGCCATTCTCCCCGAACAGGGTGGTCACCTTGCCGCGGTGGATGTCGAAGTTGACACCCTTCAGCGCATGCACGTTGCCGTAGGATTTTGCGATGTTGCGCGCGGAAAGCACAGCGTCGTCGGACGCCGTTATCGTGACGGATTGTGGTGTCATTGAACGTCCAGCCTCACGGGGGTGATGAGCCAGCTCTTCGGATTGATCAGCTTGAATGCACCGGTGAGCGATACCGTCTTGCCGGTCAGCTGGCTTGTATCCAGTGCCGACAGGACATCCTTCTTCAGCTGGTTGTTGAGGGCAGAACCTGCATCCTGATATTCGATCTGGTTGGTGAACTGGCCAAAGGCGATGGTGCCCGTCGCGTCGCGCAGTTCCGTTCCGTTGATCGCAGGGCCCGTTTGCACGCGAACGCGCAGCGTATCGGGCAGGCCCTCGACCTTGACATCGTAGATGCCCGACTTCGCCTCGCCGAAGACGCCGGTCAGCTTGAC
Organism: Pararhizobium polonicum; assembly: GCF_001687365.1. Lineage (GTDB taxonomy): Bacteria > Pseudomonadota > Alphaproteobacteria > Rhizobiales > Rhizobiaceae > Pararhizobium > Pararhizobium polonicum. The sequence continues at coordinate 344,925 of NZ_LGLV01000004.1, read as the reverse complement.
GGACATGACCGGGCCGGTGCCCGCCGCAACGCCATATTTGGCTTCAGCGGCCGGGCGATCCTCTGCGATGGCAGTCGCCAGCGTTACGGCGTCGACCGCGCGTCCTTCGATATCGGCCTTGACCTTGGGGAATTCCGACGCGCCGTAGCTTTCGGCGGAAAAGACGTCGGCCTTCACGTCTTCGGTCGAGCCGATCCGGACGACCTTGGTATCGAACGCCATGGCGCCAATCAGGATCAGCACGGCAGCCGACGCCGTTACCAGGCCGAGGCTGGACTGCGTGCGTCCCTTCTTTGCGGTGTAAGACTGTGAACTCATCGAGGGGCGACCTGTAGCTTGGGTTTGTGGGGCGGTGACGGGCTTTCCCGTCAGGGTGTAGCGTTGGGAATTGGCGACATTCTGGCGCCGGGGCGATTTCGGCCCGTCATTGCACGGTTTGCCGAATCTGCGGTCTCCGGGGTCTGTCAGGTTCAGACGTCACGTCCTGCATGCCGTATTCCTCCCATCGCGTCCTGAACGTGGCGACATCCCCCCACCCGTACAGGCCGCTTTCAATTCTGTTTCGTACCGTTCACTGCCGCAGCAGTGTTACAGATTATCTGTAAGTTATCTTAAGAATGTGATACGTTCGGCGTTATGTCAACGTTACTTTTGTTAAGATCGACTCGTGTTCGGATAGGGCTCCTTCGTCGCGCTCTGCAGCCGTCACCGTGATACTCGCGGGATGCGACGCGTAAGGACCGGGGTTATCGCCAGGGTTTTTCCTTTCAACCAGTTGATTTTGATTGATAATAGAAAATCCTGCCGCATTTTTCCCAAGCACAATCGCTTTGAGACTCAGACGTCTATCCTTCCGGTCTGGGCATCGATCCTCTTGAAATCGATGATGGTTGAGGGCGGTCTCCTTCGCATCATGTCTCGAAATCCGCATGTGATATTCAAGGGCCTGCCTGTGATCTTTGTTGACAGATGGTACGCTGTATGTAAAAAAATTCAATAGGTGAAAATAATTACATTTGCAACAGCCAAACCTGGGAGGGAGATATGGTACGAACCGCCACAGGCCGTGACCGTGACGACAGTCTCGCGGTCCGTGCGGCATGGCTGCATTATGTCGGAGGGCTGACGCAGGCGGAGGTTGCCGCGCGGCTGGGCATTCCCAATGTGAAGGCGCACCGGCTCATCATGTGGGCCAACCAGAACGGTGTCGTGAAATTTTCCATCGACGGTGACGTGGCGGAATGCGTGATGCTCGAAACGCGGATGACCGCGCTTTTCGGGCTGGATTATTGCGAGGTCTTGCCGAACCTCTACGACAAGAGCCTGCTCATCCGCTCACTCGGTGTCGCCGGGGCGGAATTTCTGCAGCGTGAAATCAGGGGCCTGCAAGGACAGGTGATCGGCATCGGCAACGGCCGCACGCTCGCCGCCTCTATTGCCGCCATGCCGCACACCGACGCCGGAGACGTGCGCTTCGTCTCACTCCTTGGCGGGCTGACGCGAAACTATGCGGCAAATCCGCATGACGTGATGCACCGTTTGGCCGAAAAGACCGGGGCCGTATCCTATGTCATGCCGGTGCCGTTCTTTGCCAATTCGGCCGAGGATCGCGAAGTGCTGCTGTCGCAGCGCGGCGTGCGATATGTGTTCGATCTTGCTGCGCGCGCCGATCTGATGCTTGTCGGCATCGGCACGGCGGAACTGGATTCGCAGCTGGTCGTCTCGCAGATGATCGAGGTTCCGGAGATGCAGGACGTACGCGATCATGGCGGCGTCGGCGAAATACTCGGGCATTTCTTCGATGCGCAAGGCAGGCCGATCGAGACGTTTCTGGCGGAGCGTACCCTGTCGCCGAGTCTGGAGAGCATGAAAACGCGCCGGATCGTCGCGATCGCAGGCGGCTTGAGCAAGGCGCGCGCCATCCGGTCCGCCCTGCTGAGCGGCTGTCTCAGCGGGTTGATCATCGATGAACAGACGGCGCATGCCCTTGTCAACGACGACCCGTCGTAACCGATTTGTTGTGAAGGAAGGCAGTTTCGTGTCCACAGAGAAACACCCTGCCGGGCTGAACCGGTCCCACGCCGCGCTGGCATCGTATCCAGACGGGAGCCTTTTCTGATGGGCAATGCCGGGAAAGACATCCTGATCGGGATCGATGCCGGAACGTCGGTGATCAAGGCCGTCGCCTTCGACCTGTCCGGGCGGCAAATCGCTGCGGCCTCCGTGCCGAACGCCTATGCGACGGCGGCGGACGGCGCGGCATTTCAGCCATTGGACAGGACATGGGCCGATTGCGCGCAGACGATCCGCGCTCTCGCTGCCAAGGTCGAGGGCCTCGCCCGGCGAACTGCCGCGCTGGCCGTGACCGGGCAGGGGGATGGTACATGGCTGGTGGGCAGGGACGATGCGCCGGTGGCGGACGCCTGGCTGTGGCTGGATGCCCGGGCAGCGCCGACCGTGCGCCGGTTGCGGGCTTCGCCCGGCGATCGCGCCCGGTTCGAAGCGACCGGAACCGGGCTGAACACCTGTCAGCAGGGCGCGCAGATCGCGCATATGGCCGCCCATCATCCCGAACTTTTCGATCGGGCCGACGTGGCGCTGCACTGCAAGGACTGGCTCTATCTGAACCTGACCGGCGTGCGCGCAACCGATCCCTCCGAGGCAAGCTTTACATTCGGCGATTTTCGCACGCGCCGGTATGACGACACCGTCATTGCGGCACTCGGCCTGTCCGGCAAGCGTGGATTGCTGCCCGAGATCATCGACGGAACACAGGTCACCCATCCGCTCTCGTTCGCGGCAGCGGCACAGACGGGCCTGCTTGAAGGCACGCCGGTCAGCCTCGGTTATGTCGATTTCGCCTGCACCGCGCTTGGCGCGGGGATCTTTGCCGATGGCACGCCGGCAGCCTGCTCGACGATCGGCTCCACCGGCATGCATATGCGCGCGGCTGCGGTCGGTGACGTCGTGCTGAATGCCGATAATACGGGCTATATGGTCGTCCTGCCGATGCCGGATATCGTGGCGTCGGCGCAATCCAACATGGCGGCGACGCTCAATATAGACTGGGCATTGCGGCTGGCGGGCGACCTGATGGGGGAGCTGGGACAACAGGTCACCCAGGCCGATTTGGTCGGGCGGGTCGAGGGCTGGCTTTCGGCCAGTCATCCGGGAGCTCTGCTCTATCATCCCTATATCTCCGAGGCCGGAGAGCGTGGACCGTTTGTCAACGCCAATGCGCGGGCCGGGTTCATTGGCCTGAACAGCGGCCACCGGTTTGCCGATCTCCTGCGCGCGGTGGTCGAGGGTCTGGGAATGGGGACGCGGGATTGTTATGCGGCGATGGGCGACATGCCCGCCGAGCTGCGGCTGACCGGTGGCGCTGCGCGCTCGAAGGCCTTGCGCTCTGTCATTGCCGCCGCGGTCGGCGCGCCGATACGCGTCTCGTTGCGGGAAGAGGCGGGTGCTGCGGGCGCCGCGATGATCGCCGCCGTCGCGATCGGGGTCTATGACGGCATGGATGCCTGTATCGCCGAGTGGGTGACACCGCTTCTGGCCCCTGCAGAAGTGCCGGATGCCGCGCTGGTGGAAACCTATGCGCGAATGTTTCCGGTCTATCGCGATGCCCGGCTCGTGCTGGAGCCGGTCTGGGACCGGCTGGCGGAGCGCCAGACCGGCGTACGGAACTGAAGATTTGCCTGCGACGCCGCAAGAGAAACAGGGCATCGCATCGAGTGTGGTTGGCCTCTGCCAAAGGAGAGAGACATGAATGAATCCCGGATGGTCGACCTGTTCATTATCGGGGGCGGTATCAACGGCGCGGGCATCGCGCGTGATGCGGCGGGCCGTGGGCTGTCAGTGATCCTGTGCGAAAAGGATGATCTGGCGCAGGGAACGTCGTCGCGGTCGGGCAAGCTTGTCCATGGCGGGCTGCGCTATCTCGAATATTACGAGTTTCGTCTGGTGCGCGAGGCGCTGATCGAACGCGAAGTCCTGCTGAATTCCGCCAGCCACATCATCTGGCCGATGCGTTTCGTGCTGCCGCACAGTCCCGACGATCGTCCGGCCTGGCTGGTGCGGCTCGGCCTGTTTCTCTACGATCACCTTGGCGGCCGCAAGAAGCTGCCCGGGACCCGCTCGCTCGATCTGCGCCGTGATCCCGAGGGCGCGCCGATCATGGACCAATATACAAAAGGCTTCGAATATTCCGACTGCTGGGTCGACGATGCGCGCCTTGTGGTGCTGAACGCCGTCGCCGCGGCCGAGAAGGGCGCCGAGATTCTGACGCGCACCGCCTGTACCAGCGCCCGGCGCGAAAATGGCGGCTGGACCATCCAGATGCGTAACGAGTGGACCGGCGAGACGCGCACGGTGCGGGCGCGCGTCGTCGTCAATGCCGGTGGCCCGTGGGTCAACGACATCGTCGGCCGCGTTGCCGGCAGCAACAGCCGCCGCAACGTCCGCCTGGTCAAGGGCAGCCACATCATCGTGCCGAAATTCTGGGAGGGGCGGCATGCCTATCTGGTGCAGAATCACGACAAGCGCGTGATCTTCATCAACCCATACGAAGGCGACAAGGCCCTGATCGGCACGACCGACATTCCCTATGACGGAGCGCCGGAAGAGGTGAGGGCGGACGAATCCGAAATCGAATACCTGCTCGCCGTCGTCAATCGTTACTTCAAGGAAAAGCTGCGGCGCGAGGATGTGCTGGAGACATTCTCCGGCGTCAGGCCGCTGTTCGACGACGGTCAGGGCAATCCGTCGGCCGTGACGCGCGACTATACGTTCGATCTGGACGAAACCGACGGCGCACCTCTGCTCAGCGTCTTCGGCGGCAAGATCACCACCTTCCGCAAACTGTCCGAGCATGCGATCGAAAAGATTGCAAAGTTCTTTCCCGCTATGGGGGGAAACTGGACGCGCGGCGCGACCCTGCCGGGCGGCGAGATCGAGAATGCCGATTTCATCCAGTTTGCCGAAGACCTGCGCCGCGCCCATCCGTGGATGCCCCGCCCGCTCGTCCATCATTACGGGCGCCTCTACGGTGCGCGGGTTGGAAAAATTATCGGTAGTGCAACGTCGCTGGCCGGGCTGGGCCGCCATTTCGGCGCGGATCTCTACGAAGCCGAAGTGCGCTATCTGATCGCCCATGAATGGGCGATGACGCCGGATGATATTCTCAGGCGCCGCACGAAACAGGGGCTGCATCTGAGCGAGGGCGAGAGATCGGCCTTTGCCGCCTGGTTCGAGGCGGATCGCGCCAAGAGCGCCTGAACGTCCGGCAACGGCCCACCGCTTTGCCATCGTCTGCAACCTGAATCTGAGAAGCCATCATGTCCCTGACCCTCTCGCTGAATACCAATCCGCTGGTCAACCGGTTCGCCGACCCCGACGACCTCATCGATACCGTCGCGCGCGACCTGAAGATCCGCGACCTGCAGCTGACGCATGAATTCATCAACCCGTCCTGGCCAGCGCCGGTGATCCGCCGCATCACCCGCCGTTTTCGCGCGGCCCTGGATCGAACCGGGGTGCGGGTGACATCCGGCATGACGGGCCCGTATGGGCGGCTCAATCATTTCGGCCATCCCGATCGTGACGTGCGGCGCTACTATGTCGACTGGTTCAAGACATTCGCCGATATCTCGGCCGATCTGGGCGCCAGGTCCGTCGGGACCCAGTTTGCCATCTTCACCTTCGCCGATTTTGACGATCCGCAAAGACGCGAGGACCTGACCCGGATCGCCATCGACTGCTGGTCGGAAGTGGCTGAGCATGGCAAGTCGGCCGGGCTCGACTATGTGTTCTGGGAACCGATGTCGGTCGGCCGCGAGTTCGGCCACACCATTGGCGAATGCATGGCGCTTCAGGACAGGCTGACGGCCGCCGATATGGCGATCCCGATGTGGATGATGGCCGATATCGACCATGGCGATGTCACGTCGCCGGACCCGGACGACACCGATCCCTATGCCTGGGCTCGGGCGGTGCCGAAGGTTTCGCCGATCATCCATATCAAGCAGAGCAAGATGGACAAGGGCGGTCATCGCCCCTTCACCGCCGAGCACAATGCCACGGGGCGGATCCAGCCGGCACCGCTGCTGGCAGCGTTCCATCAGGGCGGCGCGGTGGACAATGAAATCTGCCTCGAACTCTCCTTCAAGGAGCGCGAACCGGACGACCGCAATGTCATCCCCGCCATTGCCGAAAGCATCGCCTTCTGGGCACCCCACATCGATACCGGAGCAGCCGATCTCAATCTCTAGGTGTTTGAGCCTGTCGAAGCCGATGCGAGGATGTCGAGCGTCCGGGGATCGGCCTCGCTACCGAAATAGCGCTCGATTGCCAGCCAGAACGGCTCGGGATCACGTGCCGCCTGCCAAAACAGCGTCATCGATGAGCGTAGCTTCATGTCGTCGGGCGAGCCGAAAATCTGCAGCGCGGTGCGATTGCGCACCGCATTGATGGTGCGGGTGCATTGGACGAGGCGGCCGCCGAGCAGCGGATGCGCCAGATAGGCGCGGGCCTCCTCCAGCGAGGAGATGGCGAACCGCTGCGCGGTCAGTGAATGGCCAAGGCCAGTGATCTGCGGAAAGATGAACCACATCCAGTGGCTCTGCTTGCGGCCATGTTCCAGTTCGCGAAGGGCCGTCTCATAGACCGGCTCCTGCGCTTCGACGAAGCGGGAAAGGTGGTAGAGGTCGCTCATGGACTGCACCGTCAAACCTTGATCGAAAGGCCGCGCCGGAATTCCGGCGCAGCCCTGTCCTGCTACCATTTCTGATGAACGTGAACCTTGATCAGGCGCTCATAGACGGCAGCCAGTTCCGCCAGCGTTTCTGCCGGAATGGCCTGCAGGTCGCTGGTTGCGGCATTCGCCTGCGCCTGCGCCGCGTTGCGGGCACCGGGGATGACGACGGAGACGGCCTTGCTCTCAAGGATCCAGGCCAGCGCGAATTGCGCCATGGAGACACCCTGCGGCACCAGCGGCCGCACCTGCTCGACGGCTTCCAGCGCAACGTCCAGCGGCACGCCGGCAAAGGTTTCGCCGACATCGAAGAACTCGCCATTGCGGTTGAACTTGCGGTGATCGTCGTCGGCGAATTTGGTGTCTGCCGTGATCTTGCCGGACAAGAGGCCCGAAGCCAGCGGCACGCGGACGATGATGCCGACATTCTTCTTTTGCGCCTGCTCGAAGAACAGGTCGTGCGGCCGCTGGCGGAAGATATTGTAGATGATCTGGATCGTCGCAACGCCCGGATATTCGATCGCCTTCAGGGCTTCCTCGACATTCGAAACCGAGACGCCATAGTTGCGGATCTTGCCCTTGACGGTGAGATCGTCCAGCGCGCCGAACACCTCCGGCCGGTAGAAGACCTCCGTCGGCGGGCAATGAAGCTGCACGAGATCGAGCGTCTCGATACCGAGATTGGCAAGGCTGCGGTCGATGAAGGCCTCGATATTGGCGCCGGTATAGCCATCGGCCACATGCGGGTTCAGCCGGCGGCCGGCCTTGGTCGCAACGAACGGCTTGTCGCCGCCGCGTTCCTTCAGCACGGAAGCGATGATCTTTTCCGAGCGGCCGTCGCCATAGACATCGGCCGTGTCGATGAAGGTGACACCGGCATCCAGCGCTGCGTTCAACGCGCGCTTGCCGTCGTCCTCGGAGATGTCACCCCAAGAGCCACCGATCTGCCAGGCGCCGAAGCCGATTTCCGAAATGGCGGCGCCGGTGCGCCCCAGTGTTCTGTTTTTCATGTCTCAATCCTCGCCGGACGGCAGCGCGCCGCCCCAAATCCCCATCCGTTTCGAACGGGAAACCCTGTTTACCCGCCGTTTCTATTCCGAATATGACAGGCTGGCCAGCATTCAGTCTTTCGAGAATGGCGCCGTTCGAAGAAAATCATTCTTGTTTTCAAGATGTTATTATTGCCACACGCGGCAACCGTCTTCACGCATCGTCCAAGATCAGGACAGCCCGGCCGCGGCTGAGGTCGAGGATGGTGGTCTCAGCCGTTTCAAGCCTGTCCGTGGGGATTTGCAAGGAGAGGCTGGCGCCGGTGCCGGTGAAGGTCTCGGTGACAATCGCCACACCCAGGCCGGCCAGCCGCGCCCGGATCAGGGCCAGATCGGAAAAGTCGCATACCAGGCTGCCCCGGACGGTTTCGATGACCTCGATCTTCTCCGCCGCCCGCAGGCAGATGGCCGCCGTGCCGCCATAGGCGCGGATCAGTCCGCCGCTGCCCAGCAGCGTGCCGCCGAACCAGCGGGTGACGACGACAGTGATATGATCCAGAGACTGGCCGTCGATCGCCTGCAGGATCGGCTTGCCTGCCGTGCCGCCCGGTTCGCCGTCGTCGCTGAAACGATAGGTCTGGCCGATGCGGAAGGCCCAGCAATTGTGGCTGGCGGTGAGGTCCGAATGTTGCGCGATGAAAGCCTTGGCTTCATCTTCACTGGCCACGGGACCGCAGATGGCCAGAAACCGGCTCTTCTTGATATCCTGCGTATGGGTTTCGATGCGCTGAAGCGTGAACATTGGCCGGTTCCGTTTGCGCGCGGTGATACCGCATCAGACGGGCTCATGCCAACAGATCACCGATTTTTCTGTGCCCCTCATCCCGGATCGGCGTCGGGATGAGGAGACGGTCTCTCGAACTATCCGATCGACATCAGGCTCGCATTGCCGCCGGCGGCTGCCGTGTTGACGCTCGTCGAGACCTCTTCGAGCAGCCAGTTCAGGCAATAGGCGTCCGGGTTCTTCGCAAGTTCGGCCGTCGACGCGGCCTGGACCAGGACCAGTGGGCCGGGAAGGGTGGCGATCTGCGTGTTGACGGTGCGGACATGCTCCGCCTCGCCTTCGATCAGGGCACCGGCAAAGGGCACATCCATCCGCCAGTCGGCGGTGAAGGAAACGCGGGCGGCGACCGTGGCCGGCAAGGATGCCAGCGCTTCCTTGAGGCCGGATGCCGTATCGACAACGGCGGCGTTGCCGGTTGCAAAGACCGCGGCAAGCTGGCGATAAAGGCCATCGGCAGTCTGCGGCACCAGCAGGATTTTTCCGCGTGGATGCAGGGCGTAGAGGTTGATTTCGCCGACCGGGCCGGCAAGCTCGGTGGTGAGGCCCAGCGCCGACTGGCTGCCGGTTTTGCGGGCATCCTGCGCCGGTGTTTTCAGACCCTTGCTGTCCAGCCATTTGGCAAAATCGAGCAGGATCGGATCGGTATGCACCGAGCTATGCTGCGGCGGCACCGGCGGGGTGGTGACGAGGCGGCCGAGATAGAGCGGGCCACCGGCCTTCGGGCCGGTGCCGGAAAGGCCGCGACCGCCAAAAGGCTGCACACCGACGACGGCGCCGATGATGTTGCGGTTGACGTAGAGATTGCCCGCCTTCACCCGCGAGGTGACATGGGCAATGGTTTCGTCAAGCCGCGTGTGCAGGCCGAAGGTCAGACCATAACCGGTGGCGTTGATATCGTCGATCAGCCGGTCGAGATCGTCGCGCTCGTAGCGCAGCACGTGCAGCACCGGGCCGAAGACTTCGCGCTTCAGGTCGGAGAGATGCTTCAGCTCGATGATCGTCGGCGGCACGAAGGTGCCTTGCTCCGTGGCGGGCGACAGCGCGATCTGTTCTACCTTGGCGCCGATGCCGCGCATGGTCTCGATGTGCTTTTCGATGATGCCCTTGGCTTCCGCCGTGATGACAGGACCGACGTCGACGGCGAGGCGGTCGGTGCGGCCGATGTCGAGTTCGTGCAGGGCGCCCTTCAACATCGTCAGTACGCGGTCGGCAACGTCGTCCTGCAGGCAGAGCACGCGCAGCGCCGAGCAGCGCTGGCCGGCGCTGTCGAAGGCAGAGGCGATAACATCGCCGACCACCTGTTCGGCCAGAGCGGAGGAATCGACGATCATGGCGTTCTGGCCGCCGGTTTCGGCAATCAGCGGGATCGGCTTGCCGGAGGCGGACAGCCGGTCGGCAAGCTGGGCCTGGATCAGCCGGGCGACTTCCGTCGAACCGGTGAACATCACGCCGGCAATGTTGGGCGCGCCGACAAGGGCGGCCCCGACGCGGCCGTCGCCCGGAAGCAGTTGCAGCGCTTCGGCCGGAATGCCGGCTTCATGCAGGATGCGCACGCCTTCAGCGGCGATCAGCGGCGTTTCCTCGGCGGGCTTGGCCAGCACCGGATTACCGGCGACGAGGGCCGCTGCGATCTGGCCGCAGAAGATGGCAAGCGGGAAGTTCCAAGGGCTGATGCAGACGATGGGCCCGAGCGCATGATGGGCGGGGCCGAGCGTGCGGGTTGCCTGCTCGGCGTAATAGCGCAGGAAGTCGATGGCCTCGCGGACTTCGGCAATGGCGTTGGGCAGCGATTTTCCGGCCTCGCGGACGATCAATCCGAGCAGTGTTGGCATGCGGGCCTGCATCAGGTCGGCAGCGCGCACCAGGCACTGGGCGCGCTCGGCAGGTGACACGGTGCTCCAGGTTGCCCCTTCTGCACGGGCGATCTCGACGGCACGGCGCGCATCGTCCTCGGCCGTCTCGACGACCGTGCCGACGGTATCGCGATGGTCGCCGGGATTGCGCACCGGGCGGCTTTCGCCGTGCAGTCTTTTTGCGCCGAGATGCGGGGCGGCGTTCCAGTCGATCGCGGCGCTGGCTTTCAGCGCATCGGACAACATCGCCAGCGATGTCTCGTTGGAAAGATCGAGCCCGGCGGAGTTGCTGCGTCCGGCATAGAGATCGGCAGGCAGCTTGATCTGCTCGTGCTGTGCGCCCATCACCGGCATGGCGCGGACGATGTCGACGGGATCGGCGATCAGATCGTCGATGGAGACGGCCGGGTCGGCGATGCGGTTGACGAAGGAGGAGTTGGCGCCGTTTTCCAGCAGACGGCGGACGAGATAGGCCAGCAGGGTCTCATGCGTCCCGACCGGCGCATAGATCCGGCAGGGACGGTCGAGATTGCCCTTGCCGACGACTTCGTCATAGAGCGGCTCGCCCATGCCGTGCAGGCACTGGAACTCGTATTTGCCGACCTTGAAATCGGGGCCGGCCATCTCATAGATCGTCGCCAGAGACTGGGCATTGTGCGTGGCGAACTGCGGGAAGATCACGTCGGTCGCATCCAGCAGTTTGCGGGCGCAGGCGATGTAGGAAATGTCGGTATGGATCTTGCGGGTATAGACCGGGAAGCCATCGACGCCGTCGATCTGGGCGCGCTTGATCTCGGCGTCCCAATAGGCGCCCTTGACGAGACGCACCATCATCCGGTGGCCGGACCGGCGGGCGAGGTCGATAATGAAATCGAGCACGAACGGGCAGCGTTTGCCGTAGGCCTGGACGACGAAGCCCATGCCGTTCCAGCCCGTAAGGGCGGGGTCGAGGCGCAGGGCTTCGAGCAGGTCGAGCGACAGTTCCAGCCGGTCGGCTTCCTCGGCGTCGATGTTGAGGCCGATATCGTAGCTTTTGGCGATCAGCGCCAGCGCCTTCACCTTCGGCAGCAGCTCGGCCATGACGCGGGCGCTCTGGGCGCGGACGTAGCGTGGATGCAGGGCCGAGAGCTTGATGGAAATGCCGGGACCTTCATAGATGCCGCGGCTGGCCGAAGCCTTGCCGATGGCATGGATGGCGTTTTCGTAATCGGCATAATAGCGCTTGGCGTCAACAGCCGTCGTCGCCGCTTCGCCGAGCATGTCGTAGGAATAGCGGAAGCCCCTGCCCTCCAGCGTACGGGAGCGCTTCAGCGCCTCGTGGATGGTTTCGCCGGTAACGAACTGCTCGCCCATCATCCGCATCGCCATGTCGACGCCACGACGGATGACCGGTTCGCCGGCCCGCGCGATCAGGCGGGTCAGCGCCGCCGACAGGCTGCGGTCATTGACGGTGGAGGTCAGCTTGCCGGTGACGACGAGGCCCCAGGTGGCGGCATTGACGAAGAGGGAGCGGCCGCCGCCGATATGCGAGCGCCAGTCGCCATCGGCGATCTTGTCGCGGATCAGCGCATCACGGGTGGCCGTGTCGGGAATGCGCAACAAAGCTTCGGCAAGGCACATCAGCGCCACGCCCTCCTGGCTCGACAGCGAATATTCATGCACCAGACCCTCGACCCCGGAGCCCTTGTGCTTGGCGCGCAGCGCCGTGATCAGCTTGCGGGCGGTCGCCTTGGCTTTGGCACGGATATCGTCCGGCTGGGTTGCGGCCGTCACCAGCGGAGGCAGGCATTCGGTTTCGGGGCGGCGGTAGGCGGCGGTAATCGCCTGGCGCAGCGCGGTCTGTTCGGCAATCGGCGGGGCGAAGTTTTCAAACGGGAGAGGAGGGCTGTCGGCGGTCTGTTGCGGCTGCGGCTGGCTCATCGAAATCATCCCTCTTCGAAGCGATCAGGCGCACGCGGCGTGGCCCGGAATTCATGGGCGCAAAATAGGGCAGAGGTCTCCGGATAGCTATCCGGGAAAAGGGGCGTCACGCCGGATGTTTCACCGAATAAGACGGCAAAAACAGTGCAGAATACGGCAGTATCCAAATCATGCTGGACGATTCGGCGTCAGAGCAGAACTTTTTGCGACAGTTTGTGACGGGCCATCAGGCATTCGTCATCGCCCGGCATGCAGGTGCGGCAGACGATCGGACGGACCGCATAGATCTTGCAGCCGACATGCACGCCAAGCTTGCCGTCGAGTGCTGTACAGCGATTGTCCTCGCATCGCATGCCGCCAAGATCGGCGGAGACATATTCGGCCGGAATCCGGTCCAGCTCCTCGTCCGTCTCCAGCGAAAAACGCGGCCAATCTTCGGAATAGCTGCAGCAGGCGCCACAACTCTGGCAGTCGAAATCGTCTGTGGGAACGGCAAGGGTCATGGTGGCAGGGTAGCGGAAATTGTGAGGGAACGGAATGGGACGCGGCGTCATATGCGGTCGAAACCCTCCCCCTTGTGGGGAGGGTCGGAGCGAAGCGGAGGGGAGGGGTTCTTTACCATTGAAAAGAAGTCCCTCCCCAACCCCTCCCCACAAGGGGGAGGGATTTGACCCTCACGCCACCGCGGCGTCCCTGACCGCGATCTCGTAGTCTTCCGTATGCACCAGAATGCCCGTGTCGGTCATGACCGCGATCCCGTAGGCGGCGGGTTCGTCGATCGAAAGCGAGGTGTCGGCTGTGTCGAAGGGCATCGGTTGCTGGTGCACGGGGCTCTTGAACACAGAGAACGGGATGCCGCGGCTGGAGCCGGAAATCGTCCGGTGCACATGGCCGGCGAAGATGTGCAGCACATTGCCCCGGCGTTTCACCACATCGTAGAAATCCGCCTCGTTGATCAGGCGCATCACGTCCATGCCGGTAAAGCCGGTGGCGTGCGGCGGGTGATGCATGAACAGCAGCACCGGCAGGTCGCCGGCGGTTTCCAGCTGCCGGTCGAGCCAGGCGAGACGCTTGGTGCAGAGGAAGCCGGCATGGCTGCGCGGATAGTCGTAGGGCGGGGCAAACAGCGTATCGAGCAGCAGCGCGCGGCAATCGGGAAAGTCGATCGCCTCCTGAACGAACCCGTCACCGTCCTGTGCAACATCCGGGAAGATGTCCAGAAACGTGTCGCGGCGGTCGTGGTTGCCGATGGTGATGGCGAGCGGCGGCACCAGTTGGTCCAGCAGGGTTTTCAGCCGTTCGTAGGAGCCCCTGTCGGCCCGGTGCGTCAGGTCGCCCATGACAATCACCCGGTCCGCATCGGCGTGGTAGCGATTGACATGTTCGATGCCGGCGGCAAGCCGCTGGAACGGATCAAGGCCGATGATCGATATGCCCTCTGGCACCATGTGCAGGTCGGTGAAGATAATCAGCTTTGTCATTCTGGGGGGATCCGGTTGGGAAGAGTTTCGCATGAATGCCGCCAAGCTGTCGGTGGGTGGCCTGCGCGTCAAGCAACATAATTGGGACGGTTGGCTCAGACCGCGTTCGAACAACGGGTCGCCGAAGCCATCGCCATCGCCTTCAGTGATCAGGGTGTGGCGCAGGAGGCAGTCCTTTGTCCGTCCCTCGGAGCCATTGCGATCCTGGCTAGGCAAAGCTTTCGGCCTGATATATCACGTAGCGGGCGAAGTTTTGTGCAATGGGTTTTCGTGCGTGACCGAGGGCGTTTCTCCCAGATTGAGCCTGCAAGGCGCAGGCGGGGCCCGCTTGCGTTTTGAAATAACTGCTGCGCGCTTGGATGCGGCCTTTGAAAAATCCGGAGTGAAACGATGAGATGGAAACGCACGATCCAGTTGCTGGATGTTCATTGCGAAGGCGAAATCGGCAAGGTCGCCATCGGCGGCGTGCCGAAAATTCCCGGCAATACGATCGCCGAGCAGCTCAACCATATCAATACGGTCGATGACAGCCTGCGTCGCTTTCTTTGCCTGGAGCCGCGCGCGGCTTCGATTGGCTCTGTCAATCTCCTGGTTCCGGCCAAGCGTCCCGAGGCCGATTTTGGCTTCATCATCCTGCAGGCGGATCAGGCCCATGCCATGTCGGGCTCCAACTCGATTTGCGTAACGACGGCGCTGCTCGAATCCGGCATGATCGAGATGAAGGAGCCGGAAACGGTGGTCATGCTCGATACGGCCGCCGGCCTCGTCAAGGCGACGGCCACCTGCCGTGACGGGCGCTGCGAGCGGGTCAAGCTCACCATGGTGCCGTCTTTCGTGCATCAGCTGGATGTCGAGGTCGATACGCCCGACTGGGGCCGGATCAGGATGGACCTCTGCTATGGCGGCGTCTTTTACGCGCTGGTCGATGTCGCGCAGATCGGAACCACCATCGAGAAGGCCAATGCGCGGCAGATCGTCGAGGCCGGCATGATGCTGAAGGACCTCGTCAACCGTACCATTCCGGTCGTCCATCCGGAAATCCCGGAAATCAAGGGTGTCGCCTATGTGATGTTCCGCGATACCGAGGCGGATGGCACGGTGCGTACCTGCACGACGATGTGGCCCGGCCGGGTCGACCGCTCGCCCTGCGGCACGGGCAGCTCGGCCAATCTGGCGACGCTGCATGCGCGTGGGCTGGCAAAGGTGGGTGATGTCTTCAAGTCCCGCTCGATCATCGGCTCGGAATTCGAGGTGGGTCTGGAAAGCGTGACGGAAGTTGCCGGACGCCCGGCGATCATCCCGACCATTTCAGGCCGTGGCTGGACCTTCGGCCTGCATCAGGTGTCACTCGATCCGTTCGATCCGCTGGCCGATGGTTTTGCGCTGACCGATACCTGGGGACCGCAGGCGGGGGACATCCGCTGATCCGGTTTCGGGTGGGTCACTTCGGTTAGTTCGAATTGTCGAGGGGGCGAGTTCCCCTCGAAAGCCGTATCACTTCGCGCGGCTGGTCTTTGCCAGAACCAGGCTTGCCTGTTCGCTCGGTTCGACGCTGGCTATGGTCGCGGTATCGATCTGCGGGGCGATCTTACTCTGGGCGAAAACATCGCCTTTCTCCGCCGCCTTCGCAAACATCACGGTGGCAGCAGCGGCGTCCGCAACCATGCCTTCGCCGCTCTCCAGCATCAGGCCGAGATTGACCATCGCATCGACATTGCCGCGCTCAGCCGCCAGCTTGTAAAAGCGCGCGGCTCGCTGGTTGTCTTCCGGGATCTGCGTGCCCTCGTCCAGCATCACAGCGAGATTGAAAGCGCCGAGATTGTCTTTGGCGACGGATGCCCGCTCGAACCATTGGGCGGCGAGCTTACCGTTGGCAGTGGTACCGACGCCGTCGCGATAGGCGACGCCGAGATTGTAGGCGGCAAGGATGTTGCCGGTAGCGGCTGCCTTCTGATAGAGCGCGAATTCGCTTGCGTGGTCGCCGCGCTCGCCGAGCATGACGGCGTAATTCACCATCGCGATCGCATGCTTGCCTTCGGCCGCCTTTTCAAGCATCGCCATGGCCTGCCCGCGCTGGCCGGCGGCATGGAGCACGCGGGCGAGCTGAAAGGTCTGTCGCGGACCGCTGCCCTGGTTGTAGGCTTCGCGGCAAGCCGAAAGGGCAATGCCGATGTGGATATCTTCGGTTGCCACGGGACGAAAGGCCATGTTGCGCTGCAGATCGTGTTCGCTGCCGGCTTCGGCGTCGCATTGGTCTGCCGCAAGCATGGGGGAAGCAGCATGGGCCGAGGGCAGGGCGATCGCGGCGATCGACAGCAGGCTCACGGCTGCGAGCAGGATCGCATTCACGACGGAAATGCGTTTGCCGGTTTCATTTTTCATGGCGTTCTCCTTTGCCTTTGTGCCACCTTATGGAGCGCGCCGGCCTGCGGCTGTTCCTTGGGAAACAGCCTGCGAGGCGGCCGGGGAGAACAATGACGACAACACCGGCCAAGGGTGATTTCCGGAGCGGGACGGGTGATTTTCCACCTGCCAGACGGGATGCTCTTCTGGAAAACCGGATTGTTGGAACAAGGAGCAAGGGCAATGACGCGAGAGATTTTCCCGATGCGGCAAGGCCTGATCGGGCGGCGGACATTCATCGCCGGGTGCGCGCTGGTCGTAGGCGGCCTTGCGGCCATCCCGACACGGGCAAGCACCGTGATCGGCAAGGCGTCGGACGTGCGCGGCAAGGTCAGTCTCAAGCGCGCCGAAAGGCAGGAAGGTCTGGCCACGGGCGCGCAGATCATGGACAATGATTATGTCGCGACCGGCACCCATAGTTTTGCCGATCTGGCGCTGGAAGGCGACACCCGCATCCTGCTCGGCAGCGAGACGGCGCTTCTGCTCGACAGCTTCATCGCCGGTCAGGGCGGTACGATGGAGCTCGGGATGGGCCAAATCGTCTTCGATCGGCCGGAGGGATTGCCGAAGATCGACCTCGCTCTTCGCACCACTTTCGGCATGATCGGCGTGCGCGGCACGAAATTCTTCTGCGGTCCCAACCGCGGCGTCTTCGCCGTCTTTGTCGAGCATGGCCAGGTATCGGTCGATGGCGGCGGCGTCAGGCGGCTGGTCGGCGCCGGTGAAGGCATCGAGATCGCCCGGCCCGGCGATGCGCCGACGCAAACCGTGAAATGGAAAGAAGCCCGGATCGTCGAAGCCTATGCCAGTGCCGGTCTGACGCGCTGATGCGCCGCTTCAGGCTCGGGTCGTGAACAGTTCCATTTCGCCAAAACCGCGGATCTCGTGCATGCCGACCGAGCGCAGCGCGCGGCCGCTTTGAACCGCCGCTTCCGGACCGACGCAGATGGCGGTGCCGAGGAACTTGTTGGCTTCCTGAAGCCGGGCGGCAAGATTGATGCAGTCGCCATGCGCGGTATAATCCAGCTTGCCGCCGGCGCCGACCTCGCCGAGAACGGCAATGCCGGTTTCAATGCCGATGCGGGTGCGGCCGAACTGGTGCTCGATGAACCCGGGCCTGCGCCGCATTTCCTCCGTCAGCGCCCGGATCGCCTCGGCGCAGTCGATCGCCTTGTTGACGTGGTCGTCCAGATCCTCCGGCGCATTGAAGAAGGCATGCACGGCATCGCCGACCACCTTGTCGACCATGCCGCCATAGCGGGCGACAAGGCCGTTGACCTCGGCATAGTAGATGTCGAGCAGGGTCACGAGATCGCGCGGCGCAAGCTTCTGCGACAGGGTGGAAAACCCCTCGATATCGGTGAACAGCGCGGTGACGGGCCGCTCTTCGCCCGCGACGCGATCGTCATCCGGATTGTCGATGTAGCGGGCGACGACGGATTGTGGCAGATATTGCGAGAACTTGCTGCGCGCCTTGGATTCCGCGCGCCGGACACGGGCGAATTGCAGCGTGCTGGTGACGACAAGCACGACGATGAAAGCGAGGCTGATGCTGACGGCATCGATCAGCAGGCCCGAGCCCGCGTAGATCGCCGCGGCCGCGCCAACCGTGGCGGAGATCGCCAGAATGCCGAGCGCAACCGATGTGACCGGCCGCAGGCGCGTTGCGACCAGCGCCACCAGAAGCCCGCCGATCAGGGCAAGTGCCGCCTCGAACAGCGGAAGCTGCGCATGCCTTTCGGGAATGAAGCCGGTGAGCACGGCGTTGGCGATGTCGGCGTGGATCTGCACCGATGGTTCGAGCGGCATCGAGGCGGTGGAGCGCAACCCGCCAAGATTGGGCAGGCTGCTGCCGATGAACACCGTCTTGTCCTTGAACCGTTCGGCCGCAACGGTGCCGCTCAGCACATCGCCGGCCGACACTGTGCGCGCCTCGATGGCTGCCAGCGGGCTGGCGGCAAAGCG
This sequence comes from Pararhizobium polonicum, assembly GCF_001687365.1. Classification (GTDB taxonomy): domain Bacteria; phylum Pseudomonadota; class Alphaproteobacteria; order Rhizobiales; family Rhizobiaceae; genus Pararhizobium; species Pararhizobium polonicum. The sequence goes on along the minus strand of NZ_LGLV01000004.1, from coordinate 326,719 downwards.
CAGGCTGCCGTCTTCATCCAGTTCGATCAGCCGGCTTTCGAGCTTCAGCCAGGCGGGTTGTCCGCCCAAGATCGGCGTGCGGCCGCCTTCGGCCAGTCGGGCTGCCTCAAGCCCCAGTGCGGGATAGGCATCGTTGCCGATGATCGAATAGGCCTGGACGCGGCGGATGCGGGCATCCTCGTCGCCGACCAGAAATGCGGCTGCTGCCGAGCGCGATGCCTTCTGCAGGAAGCCGCAGGATGCTTCCGCGCCGTTGATGAACCAGAGATCGGGGATAGCGACCGGTTTTCTGACCGCAACCGGCGGCACCGGCACGGGATGTTCAGGCCCGCCGTCGGCAATCAGGAAGCCGAGAATGACCGGCGCACCGGAAATCGCCTGCATCAGCGCGGCATTCGACGGTTCCGCCGGATCGCAGGCGGTGCTGAAGATGAAATCGACCGCGACGGCCTTCGCTCCCGCTTTGGAGAGCCTGGAGAGAAGTTCGGCGGTTTCCGCCCGGCCCCAGGTCTTGTCCGGCGACTGCTGCATCGATTTGCGGTCGACGTCGATGACGGCGATCTGGCCGGATTGCGGCGCTGGAACCCATTGGGTCAGCGAATCGAAGAACAATTCCCGCTGCGTTTCGAGCGTCGATCCCGCATGGAAGAACAACAGCAGCGCGCTCAAGAGGCTTGCCGCCGCTCCGGCAAACAGCGGTCTGATCCGCGACAGGCGGAGACGTTTCAAGGCCTCATTCCTCTTCCGGTTCCGCGATCTTGCGCAGCCGGCCGATATGGCAGGTGATGACGCCATCGACCCGCTTGATGGCGGCACTTTCCTCCAGCGCCAGAATGGCCCGGTTCACCTTGGGGCGGCTGGCGCCGAGAATGCCGGCTATATCCGATTGGCTGAGCGTCAGGCGCAGATTGGCGCTTTCCGGCAGGTCGCTGCCATGGATCTGCTTGAGGGTCGCCAGGAAGAACCGGGCAACGCGGGCATGCAGGTCGTAGAGCGCGATCGTTTCCAGCCGGTCGGTGGTGTCGCGCAATTGCGAGCAGAGATAGCGGATGATCGATTCGGCGGCATTCGGCGTATGGGTGATGAAGTCGAGGAAGGCCTTCTTGCCGATGACATAGCCCTCGGTTGCGGTGATCGCAGTGGCATCGGCGGAGCGGGGCTGGTCGTCGAGGATGGCCATTTCGCCAAACAGCGCACCGGCCTCGATATGCCGCAACAGCAGCTCGCGTCCCTGCGGTGTGATGAGCGACAGCTTGAGCCGGCCGGACAAGACGGCAATCATATAATTGCCTTCGTCGCCACGCTGGAAAATCACCGTTCCGGCAGTCCATTTGCGATATGTCGCAAGTGCAGCGATCGCGGTGAGCGTTTCCTTGTCGAACTCTTCAAAGATCGGAAAGGAACGCCAGAAGGCGGGACTCTTGTTGATTTCACTCATGCTGCATCCCCTCTGCAGGTCTATTGCTGCCCCACCGAAATTCTTCTCGCAGTCTCCCCGGTGTTGCAACAGAAAACACCATGGAAGGCGGAATGGGGCTCATATGTGCAACCCGTCCCTGCGGATCGACTGGCACCGGGCTTGCCGGATCAGATACGCTATCACGCAATATTGACGAACCGTGTACGCTGTTTTGTAATTGTGAACGATCTGTTTCGTGCCCGCGGACTGGATGAATTTGGAATTGCTGATAAATCTATTGCAAATACGAACCCAACCGGAGCTTCTTTCAATGCAGCAGAACGCAGTCACCCTCGTCGCACGGATCCTTCTGTCGATCCTTTTCATCGTCGCCGGCTACGGCAAGCTCACGGCGTTCAGCGGCACCGCCGGCTATTTCGGCAGCATGGGCCTGCCGCTCCCCATGGTCACCGCCGCCCTTGTCACCGCTGTTGAACTGCTGGGTGGCCTCGCCGTCCTCCTCGGCCTGTTCACGCGTCCGGCCGCCTATATTCTGGCGGTCTTCTGCATCGCCACGGCATTCATCGGCCACGGCGATTTCTCGGTCGCTGGTAACAGCATCAACTTCATGAAGAACTTCGGCCTGGCCGGCGGCTTCCTGCTTCTCGCCACCCTCGGCGCCGGTGCTTTCTCGGTTGATGCCAAGCGCGCCTGACTGCTGGTCACCTGATCATAAAAAGCCCGCCGATTGTGAAAATCGGCGGGCTTTTTGCGTCAGCAAGGAATGTCAGGGATAAATGACGCCCTTGCGCAGGATGACGTTTCCGTAGAGCCGCGGTTCGCTCGTCTGGATGACAGTATGCGCGGCTCTTACCCTCGGATAAAACTCCGGCCCGAGCAGCGGGATGACCGCCCGCTCCGGTTCGTATCGCGCGCAGCAGGCGATGATGTCCAGGTGCACCGGGTCGAGCACATCGCGCTCCTGCTTGACCGTGGCGCGAAAGATCGCCTCCGGCACGAAATCGTCGATCGGCAAGACACTCAGGATGGCATCGAGAACTGGGATCAGGTGATGTCCGTCGAGCCGGATCAACCGGCGGCCATGTTCTTGGCCGGGATAGTTACCATCGACCAGCGCGATCTCATCGCCATGGCCCATGGCCCGCAATGTCGCCAGAAGCTCGGGGCTCAGCAGCGGGTTCAGACCTTTCAGCATCAGGCTGTTTCCTTGAAAAGAACATTGGTATCGATGAGATAGCGGGAAAACAGCGGCAGGCTGGCCGCGCCGATGGCGCGTGCCTGGGCACCGACGGCACCCTCGATGATATCGGGCAGGATGACGCCTTCGAGATCGAGTTCTCCGGCGGCCTTGCGGATCGCCGCGACGATACGCTCGCGCACCCAGCCGGGAAAGCCGCCGTCGATCACGGCCGCGCTGAAATCGATGATCGAGGCGGAAGAAACGATCGCCTGGGCGAGAGCTGCGGCCGTGAGCTGGATCCAGGCCTCCAGAGGCTCGCCGAAATCGATCCATTCATCGGCGGAATACCAGAGCGGTTTCGGATCGATCCCCCTTTCGCGCAGAATGTTTTCGAGCACGAAGATCGACGCGAGCTTCAAAAGCTGCTGCGGCTTGCCGTTCTTGTCGGAAACCTGCAGCGGGCCGACGGCGCCGGCCGTTCCGGTGCGGCCGGAAAACAGCGCCGAATTGAGCACGATGCCGCCGCCGATGAAGGAGCCGATGTAGAAATAGATGAAATCCGGATAGGACGAGCCGACCCCGAAGATCAGCTCTGCAGCGCAGGCGCTGGTGGCGTCGTTCTGCAGCAGCACGGGGTGATGTATGCGCGCTGCCACCGCCTCGCGCAGGTCAAAGCCGCGCCAGCGGTTCATCGCTTCCTTCGGCGCCCCGGTTTCCTCCGCCCAGCTCCAGAGCTGGAACGGCGTTGCGATGCCGACGCCGGCGATGTGCCCGCGCTGCTCCTCGGTCAGCATTTTTTCCAGTTTCGGTATGCCTGCGACGATGAAGGAGAGGATGTCGTCCGGCATCGGATAGGCGTGGGTCTGGTGCAGCTGCAGCCGGATGTTGCCGACGAAATCCATCAGCACGAGATCGCAGCTGCGCCGGCCGATCTTGACGCCGTAGGAATAGACCGCGTCCGGATTGAGCCGCATCGGGATTGAGGGCTGGCCGACGCGGCCGCGTACCGGTTCGCCGCGCATCAGCAGATTGTCCTTTTCGAGCGCGCGCATGATGACAGTGACCGTCTGCGCCGAAAGGCCGGACCGCCGGGCGATATCCGCCTTAGAGAGGCTGCCGTGACGGCGCACCAGCGACATGACCAGCCGCTCGTTATAGGCACGCACACGGGTGAGGTTTGCACCTCCGCCCGGATCGAAGACATCCGGAACGGTGGATGCACCGCCGGAATCGGCTTGTGATGTCATGCCCGTTTCCTCCCTAAAGCGCGATCTCCTATCCGGACTGGGTTGTTCCGGACTGGCCTCCTGATCACGCCTTCATTTTATTTCTTGCGCGCAGTGCAACCACGAGAGGCGCATGCACATTTTCTGCGCAGAGAATGCCATAGATTTTTAATAATTCAATTTGATTTATTTATTGACAGCATTTCGTTTTGATGTTTGTTTTGTCTCCGGAAGCGCCACCCGCTCAGAGGAGATGTTGCGGTGGGCGAGGCCTGACGGTGCCGGTTCGCCGGTGTCATTTTTCAATCCTTGGGAGGATTTCATGAAGAAGACTATTGTTTCCGCCGCTCTCGGCGCGCTGGCGCTCGGCGTCGTTTTTTCAAGCCCCGTTCAGGCCGCCGACGTTTCGGCCTGCCTGATCACCAAGACCGATACCAATCCCTTCTTCGTCAAGATGAAGGAAGGTGCTGCGGCCAAGGCCAAGGAACTCGGCATTGATCTGAAGTCCTATGCCGGCAAGGTCGACGGCGACCATGACAGCCAGGTTGCTGCGATCGAATCCTGCATCGCTGACGGTGCCAAGGGTATCCTGATCGCCGCTTCCGACACCAAGGCCATCGTCGATCAGGTCAAGAAGGCACAGGATGCCGGCCTGCTCGTCATCGCTCTCGATACCCCGCTCGAGCCGGCATCGGCCGCCGATGCAACCTTTGCAACGGACAATCTGCAGGCCGGCAAGCTGATCGGCGCCTGGGCGGCCGCAACGCTGGGCGACAAGGCAAAGGATGCCAAGATCGGCTTCCTCGACCTCGTTCCGTCGCAGCCGACCGTCGACGTCCTGCGCGACCAGGGCTTCATGATCGGCTTCGGCATCGACCCGAAGGACCCCAACAAGATCGGCGACGAAGACGATCCGCGCATCGTCGGTCATGACGTGACCAACGGCAATGAAGAAGGCGGCCGCACGGCCATGGAAAACCTTCTCCAGAAGGACCCGGACATCAACGTCATTCACACGATCAACGAACCGGCTGCTGTCGGCGCCTATGAAGCGCTGAAGGCCGTTGGCAAGGAAAAAGACGTTCTGATCGTGTCCGTCGACGGCGGTTGCCCGGGTATCAAATCGGTGGCCGAAGGTGTCATCGGTGCGACATCGCAGCAGTATCCGCTGCTGATGGCTTCGCTCGGCATCGAGGCGATTGCCCAGTACGCCAAGGACGGCACCAAGCCGAAGCCGACCGCAGGCAAGGACTTCTTCGACACCGGCGTTGCTCTTGTCACCGACAAGCCTGCCAAGGGCGTCGAATCGATCGACGTCAAGACCGGTACGGACAAGTGCTGGGGTTGATGCCCTAGTCCTTTCAACACAGAATGATGGTGAAAGGGCGGTTTCAGAGCCGCCCTTTTCAACAACCGGCAAATGGGCCGGGCTCTTGGGAGGGAGGCGTTGTCATGACAAGCGTCCAGGAATTCGAAAAGTCACTGGATAAAAGCGACAAGTCGGTCGCTTCATTTGAAGATCGTTCGCCTCTGCGGCGCATTCAGCATTTTCTGCATTCGACACCGGCCGCCATTCCGGCGATCGTGCTGATCTTTTCCATCATCGTGTTCGGTGTCCTGAAGGGCGAGCGGTTCTTTACCGCAGGAACACTCACGCTCATTCTCCAGCAGATCGCCGTCGTCGGCATTCTCGGCGCGGCCCAGACCCTGGTGATCCTGACGGCCGGTATCGACCTGTCGATCGGCGTCATCATGGTGCTGTCGGCTGTTGTCATGGGCAATTGCGCCGTGACCTACGGCCTGCCGGCGCCGCTGGCCGTTCTGGCCGGTTTCGTCACCGGAACCGTCTGCGGCATGGCCAACGGGTTCCTGGTTTCCAGAATGAAACTGCCGCCCTTCATCGTCACGCTGGGCACCTGGAACATCATCGCGGCGGTCAACTATATCTATTCGGCCAACGAGACCATCCGCCGTGCCGATATCGAAGCCACCGCGCCGTTGCTCGGTCTCTTCGGCGCCAGCTTCAAGCTCGGCTCGGCTGTCTTCACGCTGGGCGTCATCATGATGGTGGTCACGGTAATCGTGCTTTGGTACGGCCTTAACCACACAGCCTGGGGCCGGCACGTTTATGCCGTCGGGGATGATCCCGAAGCGGCCGAACTGTCGGGTATCCGCGTCAAGAAAGTGCTTCTCGGCGTCTATGGTCTGGCCGGCGCCATCGCAGCGCTCGCCGCCTGGGTCTCGATCGGCCGCAACGGTTCGATCTCGCCTTCCTGGGCGGTCACGGATTACAATCTTCAGGCCATCACGGCGGCGGTTATCGGCGGCATCTCGCTGTTCGGCGGGCGCGGCTCGATCCTCGGAACCCTGTTCGGCGCGTTGATCGTCGGCGTGGTGTCGATGGGGCTCAACATGCTCGGTGCCGATCCGCAGTGGAAGGTGCTGCTGACCGGCGTTCTCATCATCTCGGCCGTTGGCGTCGACCAGTGGATCAGAAAGGTAGCAGGCTGATGGAACCTCTTCTCACCGCGCGCGGTATCGTCAAGCGCTACGGCCGCGTGACCGCCCTCGACCAGTCCGATTTCGACCTCTATCCCGGCGAGATCCTTGCCGTGATCGGCGACAACGGCGCCGGGAAGTCATCGCTGATCAAGGCGATTTCGGGCGCGATCCATCCCGACGAGGGCGAAATCCGGCTCGACGGTCAGGTCGTCAACTTCCGCTCGCCGCTGCAGGCCCGCGAAGCCGGCATCGAAACCGTCTACCAGAACCTTGCCCTGTCGCCGGCCCTGTCGATCGCCGATAACATGTTCCTCGGCCGAGAGATCCGCAAACCCGGACCGATGGGGTCGATCTTCCGCATGCTCGACCGTCCGAAGATGGCCAAGATTGCCCGCGACAAGCTTTCCGAGCTTGGCCTGATGACGATCCAGAACATCAACCAGGCGGTCGAAACGCTGTCCGGCGGCCAGCGTCAGGGTGTGGCCGTCGCACGCGCCGCAGCGTTCGGCTCCAAGGTCATCATTCTCGATGAGCCGACGGCAGCGCTTGGCGTCAAGGAGAGCCGCAAGGTGCTCGAACTGATCCTCGATGTGCGCAAGCGCGGCCTGCCGATCGTGCTGATCTCGCATAACATGCCGCATGTGTTCGAGGTGGCGGACCGCATCCACATCCACCGGCTTGGCAAACGCCTCTGCGTCATCAATCCGAAGGACTATACGATGTCGGATGCCGTCGCCTTCATGACCGGTGCCAAGGTGCCGCCGGAGGCCGCCGCGGCATGACCATGACGCTTGCCGCCATCGCCGATGGCATTGTCGAGAAGGCGGGCCGCTCGGCGCGCTTCATTGTTGCCATTGCCGGCCCTCCCGGGGCCGGCAAATCCACCCTTGCCGATGCGCTTCACGCGGAGTTGACGCAGCGCGGTGAAAAATCCGCCGTCCTGCCGATGGACGGCTTTCACATGGACAACGGCATTCTGGAAGAACGCGGGCTGTTGAAGCGGAAGGGCGCGCCGGAGACCTTCGATGTCCGTGCCTTCATCGATATCGTGTCGGCGGTGCGTAAGGCGGACGAGGAGGTTCTCGTGCCCGTTTTCGACCGGTCCCGCGAAATCGCCATCGCTTCTGCGCGGGCAGTTGCGACCGAGACGCGCATCATTCTGGCTGAAGGCAATTACCTGCTGCTCGACGAGGCGCCCTGGTCGCGGCTGAACGGCATGTTCGACCTGTCGATCTTCGTCGGCCCGCCCTATGCGGTGCTGGAAGAGCGGCTGCGGCAACGCTGGATCCACTATGGGCTCGATGCCGCCGGCATCGAGTGGAAGCTCTACGGCAACGACCTGCCGAACGGAAAACGGATCATCGACAATTCGCGGCAGGCCGATATCGCCATCGAGATTTTCGAAACGGCCTGATCCGGCAATCCGTCATTGTTTTCCGGCGTGGATTGGTGCTATCGGACCTCTCGGTCAGCGCGTGCTCCGAACCCATGCGCGAGAATATGCGTCTGGAGAATCCGCCATGAGCCCACAGCCCATCACCGAGCTTACCATCCGCCGTCCTGACGACTGGCACCTGCATCTGCGCGACGGCGGCATGCTCAAGGGCGTGATCGGCGACACCAGCCGCCATTTCGCCCGCGCCATCATCATGCCCAATCTCGTGCCGCCGGTGGTTACCACCGCCGATGCGACAGCCTATCGCGAGCGCATCATGGCCGCCCTTCCGAAGGGTGACCGCTTCGAGCCGCTGATGACGCTGTATCTGACGGAAGGGACCAATCCCGACGATGTCGAGGCGGGGCATGCCAGCGGCCTGATCAGGGCGGTGAAACTCTATCCGGCCGGCGCCACCACCAATTCGCATGGCGGCGTGCGCAATTTCGAGAATGCCATGCCGGTGCTGGAGCGCATGGCCAGGATCGGCCTGCCGCTCTGCGTCCACGGAGAGGTGACGACACCCGAGGTCGATATTTTCGACCGAGAAGCCGTTTTCATCGAAACCGTGCTCGATCCCTTGCGCGCTCGTCTGCCGGAGTTGAAGGTGACGATGGAACACGTTACCACCAAGGACGGCATCGACTATATCAAGGCGTCGAAGGGCAATCTCGCCGGTTCTATCACCACCCATCACCTGATCATCAACCGCAACGCCATCCTCGTCGGCGGCATCCGCCCGCACTATTACTGCCTGCCGGTCGCCAAGCGCGAGCTGCATCGTCTGGCCCTGCGCGCTGCCGCAACCTCGGGCGACGCCCGCTTCTTCCTCGGCACCGACAGCGCCCCGCATGTAGACCCCTTGAAGGAATGCGCCTGCGGCTGTGCCGGCATCTATACCTCGATCAACACGATGAGCTGCCTGGCGCATGTGTTCGAACAGGAGAATGCGCTGGACCGGCTGGAGGCCTTTACATCGCTCAACGGCCCGGCGTGGTATGGCCTGCCGGTCAATGACGAAACGATCACGCTGCGCAAGCAGGCGGATGCCGTGACATTTCCGGAAAAGATCGAAACGGAGGCGGGCACCGTCACCGTCTTTGATCCGATGTTCCCGCTGCATTGGCAGGTCCAGACCTGATCCGTCCCGCCCGAAACCGCGCAGCGGTTTCCGGTGTGCCTGTGATCCCCACAAAAAAAAGGCGGCCGAAGTGACCGGCCGCCCCTGAAATCCGGCGCCGAAGCGTCAGGACGTCTTGAGCTTCGAATTGCAGATGCTGTAGAAGCCGCCGCCCTTCTGGATCCATGACAGCCCGCCGAGCGCGTTGTTGGCCTTGTTGGCCTTGTATTGGTCAAGGCAGGTATGCATCCGGGCCTTTCCGGCGGATTCCGTGGAATATTTTGCGTCCACCTTGCTCGGGAAGACAACGCCTTTCGGCGCCTTCGCGGTGGTCGTGGCCGGCTCCGGCATGTTTTCCGTATTGCTTGCGGTCGGCTCCTGGTTCGTGGTCACCGCGTTTGTGTTCGCTGCGGCTGGTGTTGCGGCGGCGCTGGTTCCGCATTGTGCCTTGCGGAAGTCGTTCCATTTCATTCCATTGAGTGTGCCGGCCGTCTGTGCCGCTTTGTATTTGACGCTGCATTCCGCCATGGTCGTCGCATGGGCGGCAGGTGAAAAGACAAAGGGTGCGAAGGAGAGGGCGGCAAGGGTTGCGAGCTTGATAATCTTCATGGGACCACCTCGGGTGGAGGGCATCAGGCGTTCAGCGATGCGTTGAACGTCCGCCTCGACCTGGAATATGTCTCCCCATTTGTGACAAGAAGATGATCTGTCACCGGCAACGGACACAGGTTGCCAAAATTTAATCTGGGCAACTGGCAAGATCATGGATTGCAATGATTTTTGTTGTTCGGCCGCAGGCTTGATCGCGGTCAAAAACGCGCCTATTTCTTGGGGAGGCCGGATGCTGCCAGCCGTCCCGCAGTGCTCCGGCACGATGGTGAAAGCATCCTCGAAAACGGTTCTCATCCCTGCCTTTTGGCGCTGATGGCGAACGGGTCAGCAAAGCGGGCACTGATCTTCCTGTTTGCCACCGTAAGGAGGATGAAACATGCGCGATTTTCGCGACGCGAAGCTGATGGCAAAGGTGCTAAAGCAGGCTTTTGCCGATCGCAAGACAAGCCTTTCCCACAGCCAGGCCCTTGAGATTGTCGCCGCCCAGTTCGGTTATGATCAATGGAATATCCTGTCGGCAAAGATCGAGGCGGACGACAAGGCGCCGCCGATGCGGGACGGCCATGTCGGCATCCAGCCGCCGATCCCGATCTTCCGGATTTTCGACGTGGAAAAGGCGATGGAGTTCTATTGCAGTTTCCTCGGTTTCACGCTCGACTGGGAACACCGGTTTGGCGACAACTCCCCGCTTTATTGCCAGGTTTCCCGGGAAGGCATGATCCTGCATCTCAGCGAGCATGCGGGCGATGCCAGCCCCGGCGCGCGAACCTTCGTTCGGGTGACGGATGCGCCCGCCTTGCAGGCGGAACTTGCCGCCAAAAACTATCGTTACATGAAGCCCGGTGTCCAAAAGGCGCCCTGGGGGCTTGAGGTCGAGGTCATCGATCCCTTCAACAACCGCATCACCTTTTGCCAGCAGCAGGGCGACGGTCAGGACGGCTGAAATTGATGGCGCGGCCCGGCTTGCCGCGCCATCCGCCTCTGGTATTGAAGGGGCTGACCTGCTATGCGCGGGGAACGAAAACACCGAGCCACAGGAGCCCGCCGATGATCCAGACATCCTTTTCCGACAAGGCCGTCATGGCCGAACTCGTTGCCAAGATGCTGTGGGAAATCAAGGCCGTGCATTTCCGTGCCGACCAGCCTTACAAGCTTGCATCCGGCATGGCGAGCCCGGTCTATATCGATTGCCGCAAGCTCCTCTCCTATCCCCGCATCCGTTCGACAGTGATGGATTTTGCGGCCGCAACGGTGCTACGCGAAGCCGGTTTTGAGAAATTCGACATTATCGCCGGCGGTGAGACGGCGGGTATTCCCTTTGCCGCCATGCTGGCCGAGCGGCTGTCATTGCCGATGATCTATGTCCGCAAGGCGCCGAAAGGCCACGGCCGCAATGCCCAGATCGAAGGCCATATGCCGGAAGGCGCCCGCGTTCTCGTCATCGAGGACCTGACGACCGCCGGCACTTCGATCTTCACGTTCATCAATGCGATCCGCGCGGCCGGTGGCGTCGTCGATCATGGCATTGCATTGTTCTACTACGACATCTTCCCGAAGGCGAAGGCCGAGATGCTGGACAAGGGCATAACCCTGCTGAATATCGCCACCTGGCGCGATGTTCTGGCTGTGGCCAAAGCGCAGCAACTGTTCGATGAAAAGACGCTGTTCGAGGTCGAATCCTTCCTCAATGCGCCGCTCGAATGGTCGGGGCGCAACGGCGGTGTCAGCGAACTCGCGACCGGCTGAAAACGGCGCTGGAATTTCGGCGTCATTTGGCTTAAATCGATTGAAATTATGTCATTGAAGGGGAGGACATCGCCATGATCGTTTGCTGTGGGGAGGCCCTGATCGATATGCTGCCGCGCCAGACGGCGGCAGGCGAGGTGGCGTTCGCGCCCTATTCCGGCGGCGCCATCTTCAATACGGCCATTGCGCTCGGACGCCTCGGCATTCCCACCGGCTTCTTCACCGGCCTGTCCGACGACATGTTCGGCGATATGCTGCGCGAGACGCTGAAATCCAGCAATGTCGATTTCGGCCCCTGCGCCACCCTGCCGCTGCACACCACCGTCGCCTTCGTCAAGCTGGTCAACGGGTCGGCGACCTATGCCTTCTTTGATGAAAACACCGCCGGCCGCATGATCACCAAGGATGACCTGCCGGCCCTGGGCGATTTCTGCGAGGCGCTGCATTTCGGTGCCATCAGCCTGATACCGGAACCGTGCGGCTCCACTTACGAAGCGCTGATGACGCGCGAGTATCAGAAGCGTGTGATTTCCTTCGACCCCAACATCCGGCCCGGCTTCATCAAGGATGCGCAGGCGCACAAGGCGCGCATGCTGCGCATGGCTGAGATGTCGGATATCGTCAAGTTCTCCGACGAAGACCTCGACTGGTTCGGCGAGGAGGGCACGCATGACGAACTGGTGGCCAAGTGGCTCCAGCGCGGGCCGAAACTCGTGGTCATTACCAAGGGGGCCGATGGCGCCGACGGCTATACGACGCGGGGCAAGGTCTCCGTGTCCGGTGAAAAGGTCGAGGTCGTCGATACCGTTGGCGCCGGCGATACGTTCGACGCGGGCATTCTCGCGTCGCTGAAGATGAACAATCTGCTGACCAAGGACCACGTCGCCACCCTTAGCGAACAGGCTGTTCGCGATGCTCTGGCCCTTGGCGCCAAGGCCGCCGCCGTGACGGTCTCTCGGGCAGGGGCAAACCCGCCCTGGAGCTACGAGATCGGGCTTTAATCAGCCGATCGCCGGGCTAGTGGTCAGTTCTACATCGGCCGCAGCCGCCTGCCACGGCCGGCAAAGGCGCTGTGCGGTACGCCGGCAAGGTTTGAGAGAAACTGACGGGCGCATTCGCTCCAGCTGAAGGTCAGCGCCTTTCGGCGCGCGTCTTCCCGCGACAGCATCAGAGCGGCAAGGGCTGCCTGCTGCAGATCGCTGGACAGCACCCCGCCGCCATCGCCCAGGATATCGTTCGGCGCCGTGACCGGAAAGGCGGCAACGGGACAGCCGCTGGCGAGCGCTTCCAGAATGACGTTGCCGAACGTATCGACCCGGCTCGGGAAAACGAAGACATCCGCGGACGCATAGATCGTCGCCAGTTCGGTGCCCATCCGCCGCCCGAGGAAATGTACATCCGGGTATCGCTGGCGCAACGCGGGAAGATCGGGGCCATCGCCGACGACAATTTTGCTGCCCGGCAGATCGAGATCGAGGAAGGCCGGAAGATTTTTCTCCACGGCGACCCGCCCCACATTCAGGAAGATGGGCCGGGGAAGTGGCAGGGGCTGGCGGCGGGCCGGATCGAAGAGAACGGTGTCGACGCCGCGCGTCCATCGCTTGATGTTGTGGAAACCGCGTGCCGCCATTTCCGTGCCGAGCGAGGCTGTCGCGACCATCATGCCGTTGCCGGAATTGTGGAACTGGCGCAGCCACCGGTAGCTCCAGTCTTCCGGGATAGGCAATCGCGCGCTGACGAATTCCGGAAAGCGGGTGTGATAGCTCGTCGTGAACGGCAGCCCCCTGCGCAGGCAGATGCCGCGTGCCACGAGACCGAGCGGTCCTTCCGTGGCGATGTGAATATAGTCGGGTGCGGATGCGTCGATCTCGCTTGCCACCTGACGCCGGGTTGGAAGCGCCAGCCGGATATCGGAATAGAATGGCAGCGGAAAGGTCGCAAACCGCTCCGGCGTCAGGAAATCGATGGCGATCCCCTGTTCCTTCACCGATCGCGCAAGTTCATCAAGGGTGCGCACGACACCGTTGACCTGTGGATGCCAGGCGTCGGTGACGACGAGAACGGTTTTTTCCATCAGTGGCCTCGACGTGGCTTTGCCACCTGCCGGGAAGCACCGGCTGATCGTCGAATCGGGTGGCAGCTGCAATGGACCCGTTTGAGCATGATCTGATGACAGGCGGATGATTGCCGCTGCCGGACGTCTCATTACGGTTTCCGGGCGGTCCATTGGCCGGGCGCTGCCATGCCCGGCCAGCGCCGATCCTATGTCGCGCTCAGGGCCGGCAGTACGAGGTCTCCGACCTTGTAGATGTGGAACTCGCTTTTCGACACGGTGTCCAGCGACTTGAATTTCTCCACGAAGATCGGATCCGAGAAAAACTCGTCGACATTGTCGGCGCTGTGGATCGCCTCGATGTTGACGACCGTCTTGCCGTCCGTGCTTTTCGACAGGTTGCTCCAGAGAAAGCCTGCCTTGCGTTCGGCAACATAGTGCACGACGTCCTGAATGATCCGGAAGGCCTCATCCTGTTTGCCGGGATGGGCGTGGATGACGTTGACGATAAAGATAGTCGGCTGCGGAGTAAGCTGGAATTCGGCCTTATGGGAGTGAGTCACGGTATCTCCATCTGCAAGGAACTGGCGGAATATGCCGCCGTGCCAAAATCTAGCGTGTCGCAATGCTCGAAAAAATGGGCTAAGCCTCCATTGATAACGGACATCCATGTCCGCAATGGAGATCCCGCTTGGATAATATCGGCTCCTTGAACGTGTTCATGGTCGCAGCGGAGACCCGCAGCTTCGCAAGGGCCAGCGAGGCGCTCGGCATCTCGTCGTCGGCCGTCGGCAAGGCCATGGCCCGTCTGGAGAAGAGGCTTGGGGTCCGGCTGTTTCACCGCAGTACGCGCAGCATCGCGATTACGGCGGAGGGAACCATGTTCCTCGAACGCTGCCGCCGGATTTTTTCCGAGATCGAAGCGGCCGAGCAGGAACTGTCGCAAACCCTTGCCACGCCGCGCGGGCGCCTGCGTGTCAGCCTGCCGCTCGCGGGCATGCTGTTCATGCCGGTGATCACCAAGTTCATGCGCTCGTTCCCGGAGGTTTCCATCGACTTGGATTTCACCGATCGCCTGGTGGATGTGATCGAGGAGGGCTTTGATGCCGTGGTGCGAACGGGGGATATCAGCGATAGCCGTCTGATGATGCGGACCTTGGGAACATTCTCGCATCGTATCGTCGGATCGAAGGACTATTTCGCCCGCTTCGGAATGCCGGAAGAGCCGCGGGACCTGTCGGCCCATATCTGCCTTCATCACAAATACCCGTCATCCGGAAAGCTCGAGCGCTGGCCTTTGAGATATGACGCCAGCAAAGGGAAGCTGGAGCTGCCCGTGTCATCGATGGCAAGCACGCTCGAGCCGCTGGTCAGCATGGCCGAGCAGGGGCTTGGCCTTGCCTGCCTGCCGCTGTTTACGATCCAAGATCAGATCACTGCGGGAAAGCTTGTCCCGGTTCTGAGTGATCATATCGAGGATGCCGGAGAGTTTCGCATCCTGTGGCCATCCAGCCGTCATCTGTCCCCGAAAATACAGGCCTTCGTGACATTCATGCGTGAAAATCTATTTCGCTCATGAACGGATGAAAGGATATCGGGCTTCACAGGAGCCGTCACCGTCCAATCAGCGCCATCTGTTCGCCGGCCCGTCCGCTTGACGCTGCGACGATCGCCAGCACGGAGCCATCGAGCGCGCGCACATGCACCTTCAGCGACCGGTAATCGGTATCGCGGCCGATCCTGTCGGCGATGCGTTGCCCGTAATAGAGAGCTGACCCTTCGTCGAAATGGTCGACGCCGTCTTCGTCCACGACCCGTTCGTCGCCGAAATGCAAATCGAAGAAATAGTGTTCCATGCCGATGCCCCGAAACCCCGCGTCGCCGGAGATCGCTCCGGCTTGAGGACGCAGTTTCAGGGATAGAACATTGTGTCCGAATACAGGCTGAATTGGACGTTCAGCCTGTATTCATCCTATCCGGCGAGGGGCGAAAGCTTATTTCGCAGCCTTGAGAAGTGCCGCCACAAGACCTGCCGTCGACGAATCGTGACCGGCAGCGCTCTCCTTGCCCTCGACGACAGGCAGCAGACCCGTGGCCAGTTCCTTGCCGAGCTCGACGCCCCACTGATCGAAGGAATTGATGTTGAACAAGGCGCCTTCGACGAAAACGCGGTGTTCGTAGAGCGCGATCAGGCGGCCGAAGGTAAAGGGGGTCATCTTGTCGTAGACGAAGGTCAGCGACGGCCGGTTGCCGGTGAAGACACGGTGCGGCGCGATGCGCTCGATGAAATCCTTGTCCAGTCCCTTGGACGCCATCTGCGCCTTTGCCTCATCCAGCGTGCGGCCCTTCATCAGGGCTTCCGACTGGGCCAGGCAATTTGCCATCAGGAGCTGGTGCTGATGACGCAAGTTCGGTTCATGGCCGTTGGCGGCGATCATGAATTCGGCCGGGATGATGCTCGTGCCCTGATGGATCAGCTGGTAGAAGGCATGCTGGCCGTTGGTGCCGGGCTCGCCCCAAACGACCGGGCCGGAATTGCCCGCAACCGGCGTGCCGTCGAGCGTCACGCCCTTGCCGTTCGATTCCATGTCGAGCTGCTGCAGATAGGCCGGAAAGCGCGACAGGCGCTGGTCGTAGGGCAGGATGGCGCGGGTCGCATAGCCGAGCACGTTGCGGTGGTAATAGCCGAGAAGACCCAGCAGCATCGGAATGTTTTCGCGCAAGGGGGCTGTGCGGAAATGATTATCGACGGCATGCGCTCCGGCGAGGAATTCGCCGAAATTCTCCTTGCCGATGGCAATCATCAGCGGCAGGCCGATGGCCGACCAGATCGAGTAGCGGCCGCCGACCCAATCCCAGAAGCCGAAGATCCGGTCGCTGTCGATGCCGAAGGCGGCGACCTTGTCGAGCGCGGTGGAGACCGCGCAGAAGTGATGGCCGACGGCCTTCTCGCCCAGCTTTTCGGCGATGAAGGCGCGTGCCGTGGCGGCATTGGTCATCGTCTCGATGGTGGTGAAGGTCTTGGAGGCGACGATGAACAGCGATGTCTCGGCATCGAGCAGCTTCAGCGTATCGGCAATATGGGCGCCGTCGATATTGGAAACGAAATGCAGGCGCGGGCCGTCATGCTCGGGTGCCAGAGCCAGCGTCGCCATCACCGGGCCAAGGTCGGAGCCGCCGATGCCGATATTGACGACGTCGGTGATCTTCTTGCCAGTTGCACCTTTCAGCGCGCCCGAGCGGATCCCGTCGGAAAACACGCCCATGGCTGCCAGCACGGCGTTGACGTCGGGCATCACATCCTTGCCGTCGACCAGAACAGGCGTGTTGGCCCGGTTGCGAAGAGCGGTGTGCAGGACCGCACGGCCTTCGGTGATGTTGATGATATCGCCGGCAAACATCGCGTCGCGCTTTTCCGCGACCTTCGCAGCCTTCGCAAGCGCCTCGAGCCCGTCCAGTACCTTGTCGTTGACGGCGCATTTCGAATAGTCGAACAGCATGTCGTCGAATGTGACGCTGTATTTGGCGAAGCGATTGGGATCGCTTGCAAAAGCAGCCCGGATATCAGTTGCCTTGGTGTCGGTAACGGTGGATTTCAGCTGGTCGACGAGCGCGTTCATGGCAGGGTTCCTTGCATCGCGGAGAGTTGCGATAGCTAGTCGCTTTGGCCCCCGCAAATCAAGAGCGTCCTGACCCGAAGGCTAAAAAAGCCGTTCTTTCCGATTTTTGCTTGACAGTCGCCAATCATCTTGTGGTTGCAAAATCCAGGGCTTGCAATAGTGTTTTCCTGGTTCAGGGACGAAAGCAGCGACGCCGTGCCAGCTGGCGCATCCGGGCGGATGGGCTTCCCGGCCTGTGGCAGGACAGGAGCCTGTCCTTGAATGTGGAGGTGATCTATGTGGTTTCGACCATTTGGCATCACGCTGAGCATAAGAAAAACCCGCACGAGCTGGTCAATCGCTGTGCGGGTTAACTTCTTAGCATAGCAAACGGTGGCTGGGGTTCGCGCTCCAGTCACCACTCCCACAAAATAGAGGTTTCGGTGCGTTCTGACAAGGGAACGCATGAATACCTCTCTTCTGTTACCCGCGCAGATCCTTGCGCAGGATCTTGCCGACGTTCGATTTCGGCAGTTCGGTACGGAATTCGACGAATCTCGGCCGCTTGTAGTTGGTGAGGTTGGCAGCACAATGCGCCTTGACCTCCGCCTCGGTGAGGTCCGGATCTCTTTTGACGACGAACAGCTTCACCGCCTCACCGGAATGTTCGTCGGGCACGCCGATGGCGGCGCATTCGAGAATGCCGGCAAGGGTCATCGCCACTTCCTCGATCTCGTTGGGGAAGACGTTGAAGCCGGAAACCAGGATCATATCCTTCTTGCGATCGACGATCTTGATCAGCCCTTGCGGGTTCATGAAACCGATATCGCCCGAACGGAAGAAGCCATCCTCGGAAATGGCCTTGGCGGTCTCTTCCGGCTTCTGCCAGTAGCCGGCCATGACCTGCGGGCCGCGAATGCAGATTTCGCCGAGATCGCCCAGGGGCAGAGAGTTGCCATCCTCGTCGCGAATCTCGACATCGGTCGATGGCAGGGGAAGGCCGATCGTGCCGGTGAACTCACCTTCATCGAGCCGGTTGGCTGTGGCGACAGGGGAGGTCTCCGACAGGCCGTAGCCTTCCTTGATCGCCGACCCCGTCATCTTTTCCCAGCGCTCGGCAACCGGGCGCTGCACGGCCATGCCGCCGCCGAAGGTCAGCGCCAGGCTGGAGAAATCGAGCTTCTGGAATTCGGCATTGTTCATCAGCGCATTGAACAGGGTGTTGAGGCCCGGGAAGATGTTGACCTTGTACTTGGCGATTTCCTTGACGAAGGCCGGGATGTCGCGCGGATTGGGAATGAGGATGTTTTCGCCGCCGGTGCTCAGGCCCATCAACGCGTTCACCGTCAGCGCGAAGATATGGTAGAGCGGCAGGGCGCAGAGAAACACCAGATGATCCGGCCGCGTTCTGTGGGTGAAAGCGGTCTCCAGCCAGAGCCCCATCTGGGCCATGTTCGACAGAAGGTTGGAATGGGTGAGCGTCGCGCCTTTGGAGACGCCTGTGGTGCCACCGGTATATTGCAGGAAGGCGACATCGCCGGGTTTGACATTGACAGGCTTGAGCGTCGCGCCCGCTCCCCTGGAAAGAACCGTCTTGAAGGAGAGATGTCCAGGCAGCGACCAGGCGGGGACCAGTTTTTTGACCTTGCGCACGACGATATTGACGATCAGGCCCTTGATGCCCAGAAGGTCGCCCATGGTGGCGACGACGATGTGCTTGAGTTCGGTGCGCGCCGCCACCTGTTCGACGGTATGGGCGAAATTTTCCAGCACGAAGATCGCCTTGGCGCCGGCATCCTTCAACTGGTGCTCGAGTTCGCGCGGCGTATAGAGCGGGTTGACGTTGACGACGGTATAGCCGGCACGCAGGATACCGAAGACGATCACCGGATTCTGCAGGATGTTCGGCATCATGACGGCGACGCGGTCGCCCTTGACGAGACCCGCCGATTGCAGCCATGCGCCGATCTTCCGGCTTTCGGCGTCGAGGCCGTCGAAGGTCAGCGTCTTGCCCATGCAGGTAAAGGCGGCGCGGGATGCAAATTTTTTGCAGGATTGCTCGAAGAGGTCGCCGATCGAGTCATAGGGCAGGGGGGAAATGTCAGCCGGCATTCCCGGCGGATAGGATTGCAGCCAGGGTTTGCCGGCCTGGGGCTCGGGCGTCTGTATCAATGTGTCCGGCATTGTCTCTCTCCCTCATGCATCTATCGCCGCGCCGCAAGACAGATGCCTATCGCCTCTCCCTTTTCCATGCACAACCCTGTCCGAAGATATCTGCGGCAAGCAGGCTGCTCATGCACGAAAAATCCCTCCAGATTCCCCGTGTGTTCAAGATGGGGCTTTTATCGCGCGCCATCAAGCTCATTCCCGATTATATAACCTTGACGTAAACGTCAATAAGGTGGCCACTATTTGCACGTGCATGGCCAGATTTCGCGGCATGACTGTGCAGCAATGGCTTTGCGAACAGGGGAAAAAGGTATATTGCAGTGCAATAACGTCAGGGCTTCCTCCCAATTTCGCCCTGGCTTCCCATTTCAAAACCAAAATCCTTTGGGCCGGTCAGGCCCCAGGCAGGTTATTCCATGTCAGAAGACGCTCTCTCTTCCATTCCGGCTGCCCGTTGGGGCGGCATGTCCAGCGCTGAATTGGCCTTGGCCGTCGGCGGTTTCGGCATCGGCACCGGCGAATTTGCCATCATGGGGCTTTTGCCGCAGGTGGCCGACGATCTTTCCATTTCCGTCCCCTATGCCGGTCACGTCATCAGCGCCTATGCGATCGGCGTCGTTGTCGGGGCGCCGCTGCTTGCGGTGCTTGCCGCGCGGTATTCCCGGCACAATGTCCTGCTTGCCCTGATGAGCCTGTTTGCGCTCGGCAATATCGCCAGTGCCGTTGCCGGCAGTTTCGGCCTGCTGGTCGCAGCCCGCTTTCTCGCAGGCTTGCCGCACGGCGCCTATTTCGGGGTTGCGGCCCTGGTGGCTGCCGGTATGGCGGCACCCCATCAGCGGGCGCGGGCCATTGGCCGCGTCATGATGGGCCTGACGGTCGCCACTCTGCTCGGAACGCCGCTTGTCGCCTGGTTCGGTCAGGCGCTCGGCTGGCGGGCGGCCTTTGCCATCGTCGGCGCCATCAGTGTGCTGACGGTCGTTCTCACGTGGTTCTACGTGCCGAAGGACCGTGCCAACCCCGCCGCATCGCCGTTGAAGGAACTCGGCGCGCTCGGCAAATCCCAGGTCTGGCTGACGCTCGGTATCTGTGCCATCGGTTGCGGCGGCATGTTTGCCGTGTTCAGCTATATCACGCCGGCGCTCACCGAAGTCGCAGGTGTCTCGCTCGGCAGCGTCCCGATCATGCTCTCGGTGTTCGGCGCCGGCATGATCCTCGGCAATATCGTCGGCTCGCGCCTTGCCGACTGGTCGCTGATGTCGGCAATCGGTATTGCGCTCGTCTTCAACCTCCTAGCCTACGTTCTGTTTTACTTCACCATGACGACACCGTGGATGGCCGTGATCAACGTTCTCCTGATTGGTGGCGGATTTGCCGTCGTGCCGGGTATCCAGATGCGGCTGATGGATGTGGCGGGGGAGGCACAGACACTGGCCGCCGCCCTCAGCCATTCCGCCTTCAATCTTGCCAATGCGCTGGGCGCCTGGCTTGGCGGCCTGTCGATTGCGGCAGGCTATGGCTGGACATCGACCGGCCTGGTCGGCGCCATGATGTCCGTGGGCGGTATCGGCATCTTCCTCTCGTCGGTTTTGCTCGATCGCTCGAAAGCGAAGGCGGTCGGCCACCGTTGAGGTTCCGTGCGCGATTTCGTCGCGCATGGCCGCTATTCCCCCGATGAAATTCGATTGTCATCCGCTTGTGTTGACCATGCGATCATACTTACCTATGGCGCATGGGCCCGGTTTACGGGAAACAAATGGAAACATGCTGGCAAGCCGTGGGTTTTGCTGTCATCTTGATGACATGTGGAGGAATGCTTTTTGCAACTGAGCAATCGTGAACGGGACGAGCCGCCGTCAGAACCGCGCCTTTTCGGCCGTCCGGCCTATGAACGCTCGGCGCTTGTCGGCCCCATTGCGGCCGCGCGCTGGCTGCTGGTCTTTGTCCTGCTTGCCGGCGTCTATTTCTTTCACGGGTTTCTCGTGCCGGTGCTCGCAGCGCTTGTTATCGGCTTTGCGAGCTGGCCGATCTATCGCTGGCTCCTCGGCGCGATCGGCGGCAATCGCACGCTGGGAGCGACGATCGCGATCATCGCGGTGATTTCCTTCATCGTTGCGCCGATCTCGCTGACCGCTGCCTATGCCGTCGATGAAGTGCGCAGCTGGGTAATCTGGACCATCGAGACGAATGCAACCGGCGCCACCGTGCCGGTCTGGCTGACGCAGATCCCCGGGCTCGGGGTCTGGCTCGGTGAACAATGGGCCAAATATGTCGGCCATCCCGGTGCGCTCGGCGAACTGGTACAGCTGGTCAGCGGCTCCAATATCGGCAGCATCTATCGCGGTGTACTGGTCGTCGGCGCATCCGCCTTCCAGTCGCTGCTGACGCTTCTTTTCATGCTCATCACGCTGTTCTTCGTCTATCGCGACGGCGAAAAGCTTGTTGCCCAGCTCGATCATCTTGGCGAACGTATCCTGCCGATGCGCTGGGAACGGGTATCGCGGATCGTGCCCTTGACCATCAGTTCGACGGTTACGGGCATGGGGATCATTGCCATCGGCGAAGGCATCGTGCTCGGCCTGGCCTATTGGATGGCGGGCGTGCCCTCTCCGGTAACGCTCGGCATCATCACCGGCATCATGGCGCTCGTTCCTGGCGGCGCACCGCTCTGCTTCACACTGGTCTCGGTCTATCTCTTCGCCAGCGGCTCGCCTTTCGCGGCCCTCGCCCTGTTTGCATGGGGAACCATCGAGCTGTTCATCGTCGACAAGACGCTGCGGCCAAGGCTCGTCGGCGGGCCGATCAAGCTGCCCTTTCTGCCGACCTTCTTCGGGCTTGTCGGGGGCGTGAAGACGATGGGATTTCTCGGATTGTTCGTCGGACCGGTGTTGATGGCACTTCTGGTGTCCATCTGGCGGGAATGGCTGCGGGAGGTCACCACACCGCCGCCGGACACGAGCTCAAAGAAGGCTCACGGTATCGTCTTGCCGGATCGGTGACGGATGGGTGCCGGCCGTCGGTGATTTCTTTCTCTTGGGCGAAACTGAATCCAAAGATCCGGGGGAATTGCCGCGTGATCTGCGCGGCGCGTTGCGCTAATGGTTTTCTACGCCGAACGGCACTCCGCCGCCGTCGCGGCGGATCCATTCGAAAGCTCAGGGAAGCAGATGAACCGCACGTATTACGCCCCGCAGGGCGGCGCCCCCGCGCAAACACAGCTGTTGACGGATCGCGCCGTCTTTACCGAAGCCTATGCCATCATCCCCAAGGGTGTGATGATGGATATCGTCACCAGCTTTTTGCCGTTCTGGGAAAACACTCGGCTCTGGGTCCTGTCGCGACCGCTCTCCGGTTTCGCCGAGACCTTTTCGCAATACATCATGGAAGTGGCGCCCGGTGGCGGCAGCGACCGGCCGGAGCTCGATGCGAGCGCCGAGGGCGTGCTGTTCATCGTCGAAGGGGAACTGACCGTGACGCTGGATGGCGCAGCCCATCAGATGCATCCGGGCGGCTATGCCTTCATTCCGCCAGCCAGCACGTGGTCGGTGCGCAATATGGGCGGCAAGCCGGTGCGGTTCCACTGGATACGCAAGGCCTATGAATTCGTTGACGGGCTCGATGTGCCGGCGGCGCTTTTCCTGAATGAAGCGGATATCGCGCCGTCGCCGATGGCGGGTACCGAAGGTAAGTGGGCAACGACGCGCTTCGTCGATCCCAATGACCTTCGCCACGACATGCACGTGACCATCGTCACCTTCGAGCCGGGCGCGGTGATCCCGTTCGCCGAAACCCATGTCATGGAGCATGGGCTCTATGTTCTGGAGGGCAAGGCCGTGTACCGGCTCAATCAGGATTGGGTGGAGGTCGAGGCCGGCGACTATATGTGGCTGCGCGCCTTTTGCCCGCAGGCCTGCTACGCCGGCGGCCCCGGCAAATTCCGCTACCTGCTCTACAAGGATGTCAATCGTCACATGAAGCTGAAGCCGCACGCCTGAGCTTCCCATCTAGCAACGTATTTCCCTGCCGGATGCCTGTCAGGCAAGACCGGCGGGGATCGGTGCGATCGTCCTGTCGCTGCCATAGTCGCGCTGATGGGCGACATGGCCGCGAAGACGGCGCGGTTCGGACTTGATCTCGATGGCGGGAAGTTCGAAGGCGCCGTCGGCATAGGTGCCGGTATCCGCCGCGTCGTCACGGTTGCTCTTGAGCAGATTGAAGATCATCGAAGGTCCTCCCGGTTTTCGCATCGACGGCCGTTCGGCCGCTACCGTTCTCCTCCTAAACGAAAAAGAGTTAAAAAATTAACCATGTTCGCCAGGGGAAAACTGTGGCGGGGATGCTGTGCATGCCGGGGGCATTTTACCGCCGATGTAAGACATCATTGCGTCGAGCAGCTATCATCGGAAGCCGTAATGTGCCGAACGATCAGTTCAGGGATCGCGTGGCCAGTTCTTCGCTGAGGATCCGGAAGGCGTCGTCCAGTGCATCGACCAGGATGTCGGTCAGCTTGTCGGCATTTTCGTCCTGCAGAAACAGGGCAATCGCCGTGTCCTGGGGGTTGCCGGAATATTCGGTGGTGTTTGACATATCATTGTCCTCTGCTGTCCGGCATCATGCCAGTGGTGGGGCATGGTATGGCGCGTCGCTTGCGCCGGGCTTGAACAGTTGGGCGGCAGGTCAGCCAATAAGGCGCAATTTTGATTCCGTCGAGCCAAATTATGTTTCGATACGGGACAAAACGTATCGATGGGGCCTGCAGACCGGTCTCGCTTTGCATGCCGAGCGGTCCGATTTAATGCAAGGAAATCTGTGGTTGATGCTATCGATAAGGCCCGGCATGCAATCATGCGCAGAGCCTCGAGCGCCGGCCGCTCCGATCGATCAGAAATTTCCGAGGATGACCATGTCTAAAGCCACCGATGAGCGCTTGAACAAACTTCTTGCGCTGGGAAGCCGCATTGAGAGCGAAGAACGACGGAAGAAGCAGGAAATCGAACTTGCCAAAACCCGGAAGGCGGAGCGCAGGCAATGGGTCGAGGAGAATTGGGTGCAAACGTTCCGCCCCAAGATCGAAAGCGCAATTGATGTCCTGAATCAAAAGCTGCAAATGGCCGATATGCCGCGCATGCGTCTGACCGAGCCGGCTCCGGGGACGTCGTCAAAAGTCGAGATGGAAATCTCAAGTGACGTGTCAGGCCGATCGATCAGAAGCGCGGTCAGCTTGACCGAGGATCATATCCAGTTTCAGCACTACCGCCGATCATCGGCGCAAAGCGTTTCGGTCGGGCATAACGTCATCAGCCTGAACGATTTCACCACGGACAAGGTGAACGAAGTCCTCATCGACGTGCTCGATGCGTTTACCCGGGACTTTCCCAAGTAACGGACGGGCAACCGTGCCCATCCGCACGCCCTGTGCATCCGGACGAGCGGCTGGATAGCGTGATGCCCGGATGTTCTCTCCCTCGTCTGCTCGCGCCAGCGGAATTGCCGGCGCAAGCAGTAACGGTGTTGCGCGTTGACGTTATTGTTCCCGCTTTTCAGGGAGAACCTGCATATCCCCGCCGATGAGTATCGAATGCCGAGGCTGGGCGCCGATGGCCAGCGTGCGGGCGAGCAGCCCGTCGCGGAGCAGGCGAAAGACATGTCCGAGCAATCCTGTCATGCTTCTGCTTCCTTGTTTACGCGGTTGAATTCGCTTTTTTCGCATCGATATAGGCCCGCCAGCCGCCGAGCGCCGTCACCTCCTGAGCGCCGGCAATGGCATGTGCCTCGCAGAGGAAACCGGAGATGATCGAGCCATCGTCGAGAACCACTTTTCCGATGCCGAGCGGTCCCGGAATTTTCTGGACGAAATGGCCGAAGGCGGCCGGTGGCAGAGCCCAGACTTCGACCTCCAGGCCGTTGCCGGTAAAACCGGGCTGGCGGATGAGGCCGGGTTTGGGCGGTACCGTGTCCGGCAGCACGAAGAGGCGGTAGTCGCCGGCCGTCCGGCAGGTCTTCACCCGATATCCGCCCGGCTCGGTCAGTTCATGGTTGAGCGGCATGTCGGTGAGGTGTGCGCCGACCACGACGATCGGGACGAAGCCATCGTCAAGCGGTGCGACCCGGCTTGCTTCGGGCAGCGGTGCCGTCCTGTCCTTGCCCATGCCGGCACCCAGCGCCCGGTGCAGGATGTCGGCAAACGGGGCGAGCGCATCGTCGGTAAACGCCGGACCGATCAGCGTTACGCCGCCGGGCAGGCCATTGCTGCCGAAGCCTGCCGGAATGGCGATGGCGGCATAGTCGTAGAGATTGACGAAATTCGTGTAGCGACCGAAATGGCCGTTCTTCACGATCGGATCGGCCAGCATGTCCTCGACGGTATAGGTGGTGGGCGAGGTCGGCAGCAGCAGGATGTCGACCTTCGTCCACTCGACCTTGGTCTTCTGCCGAAGCGCCTCGAGCCTGTACTTGCCCTCGAAGGCGGCGACGGCATCATAGGCCTTTGCACCCTCGATGATGGTGCGCACCGTCGGGTCGAAATCATCGGCGTTGCTGCTCAGGAAGTCCTTGACGGCGGCCAGCCGTTCGGCAACCCAGGGGCCGTTATAGAGCAGTTCTGCCGCCTGCCGGAATGGCGCGTAGTCGAAGGGCACGATGGTTGCGCCGAGCGATTTCGCCCGCTCGATCGCAGCGTCATACAGTGCCTCGACATCCGCGTTTCCGAAGAACTCACGCTCGTCTCCCTCCAGCACACCGATCCGCAGACCGGAGGCGGGAAGGCCAGCGGGTATCGCCTGGCGCGAGAAGGGATCGGCAGCGTCGTAGCCTTCCATCACTTTGCGGATCGCAACACCATCGCCAACCGTGCCGGCAAAGACGGTGACCACATCGACGCTGCGGCAGGCCGGGACGACGCCTACGTTCGGTACCAGTCCGGGCGTCGGCTTGATGCCGACGAGATTGTTGAAGGCGGCCGGTACGCGGCCGGAACCGGCCGTGTCGGTGCCGAGCGCGAATGTGGCAAGGCCGGATGCGACGGCAACGGCCGAACCGGAACTCGAACCACCCGACACATAGGCAGAATTGAAGACGGAGCGGGGTGCGCCATGGGGAGACCGTGTGCCGTTGAGCCCGGTTGCGAACTGGTCGAGATTGGTCTTGCCGATGACGAGGGCACCGGCCGCCTTCAGGCGGCCGACCACGGTTGAGTCCGCTACCGGATCATAGGCATAGGCGGGGCAGGCGGCCGTGGTCGGCAGGCC
Source organism: Pararhizobium polonicum (assembly GCF_001687365.1). Taxonomy (GTDB): domain Bacteria; phylum Pseudomonadota; class Alphaproteobacteria; order Rhizobiales; family Rhizobiaceae; genus Pararhizobium; species Pararhizobium polonicum. The sequence continues at coordinate 300,413 of NZ_LGLV01000004.1, read as the reverse complement.
CGCTGCGTCGATATTGTCCTTCACGGCGAAGGGAATGCCCCAGAGCGGCAGACTGTTTGCCTCCGGCGCCCGCGTCATCAGGTCGCGGGCTGCTTGACGCAGGTCCTCATCCGGCGTGGGCGTGATGAAGATCGCCGGATCAGTGGAGGCCGCGCGGCGGGCGATCACGTCTTCGATGAGATCCAGCGGTGTCAGGCCGGATTGATAGGCAGCGCGCAGACTTGAGAGATCGAGAATGGTGGGCAGCATGTTACAAGCTCTCCAGAACGACGATGATATCGCCGGCTTTGATATTCCGTCCGGGCCCGGCGCGCAGATCGCGAACGCGGCCGCTGGCATGGGCAGTGACGTTGATTTCCATTTTCATGGATTCGATGATGGCGACCGTATCGCCGGCAGCGACGGATGCTCCCGGCTCCACCATGAGTTTCCAGATATTGCCCGGCACGCTGCTGGCGACACCGAAGCAGCCGGCCGGGATATCGCCCTCGAGGCTTTCGCCTGCTCCCTCGTCACTGACGAAACTGTCGAGACCGGTTTCCTTCCAGCTTTGCCGCTCGGCGTCGAAAGCCGCCTGCTGCGTCGCCTTGAAGCGGTTGATTGAGTCTGCGTTGGCCTGCAGCTCCTTTTCGTAAGCCGCATAGGAGAATTCCGTCTCGTCGATCCGCACGGGATAACCGCCATGCGGGAAGGCAGCCCGCGCCTCGGTCAACTCCTGATGATTGACTGGAAAGAAGCGGATCTGGTCGAAGAAATTCAGCAGCCACGGCTTGCCCTTGGCGAATGCGGGTGTCTGCCGCCAGGTGTTCCAGACCTGGATGGTGCGGCCAAACAGCTGATAGCCGCCCGGTCCTTCCATGCCGTAGATGCACATATAGGCGCCGCCAATGCCAACGGCATTTTCCGGGGTCCAGGTGCGGGCCGGATTGTACTTGGTGGTGACGAGGCGATGGCGCGGATCGACAGGGGTTGCCACCGGTGCACCGAGATAGACGTCGCCAAGACCCAGCACGAGATAGCTGGCATCAAAGACGATGTCTTTCACCGCCTGTTCGTCCGGCAATCCGTTGATACGGCGGATGAACTCGATGTTGGACGGGCACCAGGGCGCGTTCGGACGGACCAGCTCCTGATATTTGCGCATGGCAAGCTCGGCATCCGGATCGTTCCACGACAGCGGCAGATGCACGATGCGGCTGGGGACCGTAACCGCCTGCGCGGGTGGAAGGCTTGCCTCTATATCTGCCAACAGTCCAAGCAGACGCTTTCGCGTCAATGTCGTTCCATCATAGTGAATCTGCAGCGACCGGATGCCGGGCGTCAGGTCGATGAGACCGGGCAGGCGGGCCTCCACGACGGCCTGCATCAGCAGGTGGACGCGCAATCTGAGTGCGATATCGAGCGCCATCGGCCCATATTCGACCAGCAGGTTGTCATCACCCTGGCGGCGGTAAACGACGGAAACCGGGCCGTCATCGCGCGTCCCGACAATGGCCGAGCCGATATCCGCAGCCGGCCGGTGAACGGCAGGACCGGCGACAGGATCTTCGCTTCTTGCCACGGCATGAAAGCGGATGCGATCGCCGGGCTTGAACTGGCCCATCTTCCATTGCTCGTCGCGGGCGATCACAGCCGGGCAGACAAAGCCGCCGAGGCTTGGGCCATCGGGACCGAGAATGATCGGCATATCGCCGGTGAAATCGATGGCGCCGACGGCATAGGCATTGTCATGCAGGTTGGAGGGGTGAAGCCCCGCCTCTCCGCCGTCGCTGCGCGCCCATTTCGGTGCCGGGCCGATCAGACGGACACCGGTGCGGGCACTGTTGAAATGCACCTCGTAGGCGGTGGAAAACAGTGCGTCGATGTCGCCCGGCTGAAAGAAATCCGGTGCGCCATGGGGCCCGTAGAGGACACCGACGCTCCATTCGCGGGTGAGTTCCGCGGGCTTGTTCGCAGGCTCTGGCGGCTCGACGGGTTCTTGCCGCGCAAGATGCAGTACATGGCCGGTTTTGAGCGTGCCGGTGGCGTTGCCGCCGAACTGACCGAGCCCGAATGTGGCGCGTGAACCGAGCACCACAGGCGCGGAAAAGCCGCCCGCGACCGCGAGATAGGCGCGCTGGCCCGGGCCTTCGATAGCGCCGATCGACAGCACTTGCTCGGCACGAATGGTCACGGCCGTCCCGTGCGGCAGCAGCAGGCCGTCACAGGTCATCGGCATCTGTGCTCCGCTGAGCGCAATCACCGTATCGGTATAGAAGCGCAGGGTCGGGCCGGACACGGTCAACTCCAGCGCTGCCGTCGTGTCGTCGTTGCCGGCGAGACGATTGGCGTGACGGAAGGAGCGCTCGTCCATCGGTCCGCTCGGTGGCACGCCGACATGCCAGAGGCCGAGACGGCCGGGCAGTTCCTGAAGGCTGGACTGGGCGCCCGGCGACAGGACCTCGATGACATCCGGCACGAAGGCGAAATCGCGCAGCGCCGTCGTGGCCACCTTGCCGCTGGCGAGAAGATCGGAAGCGGCGATTGCACGAAGATAGTCGAGATTGGTCTCGATCCCGGCAATCGACGTCGCGGCAAGGGCTGCCTGAAGTTTTCCAATCGCCGTCGGGCGGTCCTCAGCTGCGACGATCAGTTTTGCCAGCATCGGATCGTAGAACGGCGTCACCTCGGTGCCAGTCTCGATCCAGCCGTCGACGCGGGCGTTTTCGGGAAGCACAACCTCCGTCAGAAGCCCGGCGCTCGGGCGGAAACCGGCGTGCGGCATCTCGGCATAGACGCGCACCTCGATCGCGGCCCCTTTCGGCGTCAGAGCCTCGGCACCCGAAAGCACATCCTCGCCGGCGGCCTGGCGGATCATCCATTCGACGAGATCAATGCCGAAGACCGCTTCCGTCACCGGATGTTCGACCTGCAGCCGGGTGTTGACCTCGAGGAAGTAGAATTCCTCGCGTGCCGGATCGTAGATGAACTCGACGGTCCCGGCCGAAGCATAGGAGACCGATGTCCCGAGATCGACCGCCGCCTTGTGCAGCCGTGCCCGTGTTGTATCCGAAAGACCCGGTGCCGGCGTTTCCTCAACCACTTTCTGATTGCGCCGCTGCAGCGAGCAGTCCCGCTCGCCAAGCGCCACCACCTTGCCTCTGCCGTCGCCGAAAATCTGCACTTCGACATGGCGGGCATCGGCGACGAAGCGCTCGATATAGACGCGGGCATCGCCGAAGCTGGCGCGCGCCGTGCGTTGCACGCTCTCGAAGGCGGCTTTCAGCGCCTCGGCATCCGCACACAGCTGCATGCCGATGCCACCGCCGCCGGCCGTACTCTTCAGCATGACCGGATAGCCGACGGTTTCGGCGGCCACCAGCGCATCCTCGGCATCCTCCAGCAATCCGCTGCCCGGCAGAAGCGGCACGCCGCTCGATTTGGCCAGTTCGCGGGCGGTGTGTTTTAGCCCGAAGGCGGAAAGATGTTCCGGACGCGGCCCGATGAAGGCGATGCCCTCGGCTGCCAGCCGTTCGGCAAAGCCGATATTTTCCGAGAGGAACCCGTAGCCGGGATGCACGGCCTCTGCGCCGGTCGCCTTGCAGGCGGCGATGACGGCATCGACGTTGAGGTAGCTTTCGGTGGCGGGCGAGGGACCGAGACGCACCGCTTCGTCCGCAAGCCGCGTTGCCATGGCAAACCGGTCGGCGTCGGAATAGACAGCGACGGAGGCGATGCCCATTGTCTTCAATGTCCGGATAACGCGGACGGCGATTTCGCCTCTGTTGGCGATCAAAACCTTGTTGAACATGACATCAGACCCCCGCATCCCAGATCAGCACCCGGATCGGTGTCGGATCGAAGCCGTTGCAGGGATTGTTGATCTGCGGGCAATTGGAGATGACGCAGAGCACGTCCATCTCGGCGACAAGCTCGACATAGTCGCCCGGCGAGGAGATGCCGTCGACGATGGTCATCTTGCCATCGGGGCTGATCGGCACGTTCATGAAGAAGTTGATGTTGGGCACGATGTCGCGCTTGCTCATGCCGTGTTTCATCACCTCGATCACGAAGTTGTCGCGGCAGGCATGCAGGTATTTGGTGCCATGGCCGAAGCGCACGGTGTTGCTCTCGCAGGAGCAGGCGCCGGCCGAGGTGTCGTGGCGACCGCAGCTGTCGGCCGTCATTGTCAGCATCACGCGGCCTTCGTTGGACATGATCCGCGTGCCGGTGCCGACATAGGCCGCCCCCTGTTCGCGCATCGTGTCCTGATTGGAGTAACGCTCGGAAAAATCATCGGCCTTGTAGAACAGCGTATCGATCGCCTGCTGGCCGTAGCTGTCCTCGATGCGGATCGTCTGGCCCTTGCGCACGATGCCGGACCAGGGCGCTTCGGCCGGAATGACGTAATCCTGCGCGGCATTTTCGACAGTGCGCGAGGCAGCGGTCTGAATGAAATCGGTCATGGTTCGCTCCTCCTCAAGCCTGCATCAGGGCGTTGTTTTCAAAGCCGCGAACGGCCTCGGCGGTTGCCGTGCGGGCAAGATCGTCGGCTGCCGGTGCTGCGGCACGGAAGCGGGTGATGGTTACCGGCGCGGGCGCATAGACCGGATTGGGATCGAGCGGGTGCGGGCAATTGGAGAACGCCACGATCATGTCCATCTCGGCACGCATTTCGGCGTAGTCGCCGCTGTTGGAGGTTTTGCCCTGCCAGCGGAACCCGCCGGTATCGTCGATGCGGACCGGCGCAAAGAGATTGAGAACCGCCGGAATATCGCGGCGTTCGAGGCCGAGCTTTCCGGTGGCGAGGATGAAATTGTCGCGCGTGTTGCGGGTCTTAACGCCCGGATATTTCGCAGCGTTCGACGCGGCCGTCGATCCGCCCATCAGGCAATCATGGGAGCCTGCGCTGTCCTCGATCATCGAGAACATCACCCGGCCCATATCCGAGAAGATCACCCGGCCTTTGCCGAGTGCGGTCGTCCACTGCATCTTGACCGTATCGACCAGGTTGAGCCTTTCGCTGGTGTCGGCCGCATTCCAGGCGATCAGCGCCACGGTCGAGGCACCGTCCTGCTGGTCGATGCGCAGCGCCTCGCCATGCTTCAAAAGGGTCGACCAGTACCAGCCGCCGGGGATGGTTTCCTGATGGATGACCGCCGTGGGAGAGATCGCCGGTGCGGGCAGGGGGCTCGGTGTCGGAAGTGTCTTGGGAGCGAACTCCAATCCCTTCTTCTGATGTTCTTCGTAACGCTGCCGGTTGGCGGCGATCTCCTCTGCGGAACGTCTGACGTGCATGGCTATTTATCTCCTGACGGACTGGAAGACGGGTCGTCCCGGTGAAGGCCCTGTAAAGCGACCGGGCCGTCCCGGTCAGGGTTTGAATGCGAAGGCTCGCCCGCGCGGCGCGGCGGCCAGATGGCGATGTCCTTGGTGATGGTGGCGCCGTAGCGCTGTTTTTCCTCCGGCCGATCGCGCGGACGCTCGAAGGCGACGACACGGGTGGCGAGCGTGAAGGCTTCGCGCATGTCATGCGTGACCATGACGACGGTCATCTGCGTCTCGTGCCAGAGCCGCTTCATCAGCGTGTGGATCTCAGCGCGGATGCCGGGGTCGAGCGCACCGAACGGCTCGTCGAGCAGCAACACCTTCGGCTTCATGATCAGCGCCTGCGCCAGCGCCAGCCGCTGCTGCATGCCGCCGGAAAGCTGGGCGGGATATTTGCCTTCCGCGCCGGAGAGACCGACTTCGGCAATCAACTGCCGGGCCTCTTCGATGGCTCCCCCCCGGGCGGAGCCGAAGAGCTTCGCCTTGTATTTCGCGGCCGTCAGTTCTTTGCCGAGCAGCACATTGCCCAGCACGGTCAGATGTGGAAAGACCGAATAGCGCTGGAAGACGACGCCACGATCCGGACCCGGCTCGGGCGGCAGCGGCTCGCCGTCGAGCAGGATCGTGCCTCTGGTGGTGCGTTCCTGGCCGAGCAGCATGCGCAGGAAGGTCGACTTGCCGCAGCCGGAGGGGCCGACAAGGGCGACGAAGGCGCGGGATGCGACGGTGAGGGAAACATTCTCCAGCACGATCTGGTCGCCATATTCCTTCCAGACATTGTCGATGACCAGTTCGCTCATCCCTGCTTCTCCAGTTCGGACCAGGGGAAAACGGCGATGCGGATGCGGTCGAGGATGAAGTTGGTGAGAACCGCGAGAAGCGTGATCCAGACGACGTAAGGAAAGATCACGTCCATCGACAGGTAACGGCGGACGAGGAAGATGCGGTAACCAAGCCCGCTGTCGGACGAGATTGCTTCCGCAGCGATCAGGAACAGCCAGGCCGGGCCGAGCTGCAGCCGCACGCAGGTGATCAGACGCGGCAGAATCTGCGGCAGCACGACGCGAAGGGCAATCTGCCAGGAGGAGCCGCCCAGCGTTTCGGCCTTGACGATCTGCTCGCGCGGCAGTTCGAGTGCCCGCAAAGCGAGATCGCGGATCATCGCAGGCGCGACGCCGATGACGATCAGCGCGATCTTGGATGTCTCGCCAAGGCCCATGACGATGAAGAGGATGGGCAGCAGCGCCAGCGGCGGCACCATGGAGATGACGGCGACGAAGGGCGCGAGCAGAGCCCGCAGATAAGGCAGCATGCCGATGACCATGCCGATCAGCAGGGCGGTCAGCGTCGAAATGCCGAGCCCCGCGAAAAGCCGGATGAGGCTGGCTGATGTGTCCGACCAGAGCAGATAGTCGCCGGTGCGGGGGTCCGGCAGGAAGGCCAGCCGGTTGATGGCCTCGGTAAAGCCCGCAAGACTCGGCAGTAGCTTGTCATTGGCATTTTCAGCCAGTCTGGCCGCCGATCCCGCCGTATAGGCGGCAATCAGCAGCACGAAGGGCAGAAGCATCAGGGCAAATTGTGCGCCCCGGCTCGGCCTGGTGTTGATCCAGCGCATGAACATGGCTCCGCTGATGAAGGGATGATGGCGGCGCGGGATCCCGCACCGCCGATCGGCGCAACGCTCAGAGCGAGCCGTCAGCAGCGGCCTTCATGTAGGCCTCGGTGAAGCGCAGCTTGACGTTGCCGCTGTCGCCGAGAACCGTGCCATCCGGCATCTCGATGCCGATGACATCGGCCGACGCCGCGCCGCTGCCAAGCAGGCCCTTTTCGAACAGGAAATTGCGCACCAGATCCATCGTCTTCGGCAGGCTCGGCGAGGCGGTGAAGGCAACGGCATCGGCCGGCTTGTCGAACAGCTTGGTGGCGGCGATCTGGGCTTCGAAGCCCTTCAGGTCGGTGCCGGACGCCGAGCCCATCGCTTCGCGCGCCGCCTTGCCCTCGTCGCTGTCGGCCGTCATCAGCGCCGCGGTTTCGTACCAGATACCGGCCAGCGCCTTGCCGAAATCCGGATTATCCTTCAGCACATCGGAATTGGCGACCATCAGGTCGATGATCTCGCCGGGGATCTGCGAACTGTCGAAGACTTTCTTCGCCGTCGGGTCTTCGAGAATGGTGGAGACCAGGGGGTTCCAGGTGACGACGGCCGTCACATCGGCTGTCTTGTAGGCGGCGACCATGTCGGCGTCGGAGGTATTGACCACCTTCACGTCCTGCTCGGTCAGCTTGAGGCTATCGAGCGCGCGGGCCAGCAGATAGTGCGAGACCGAGAACTCGACCAGATTGACATTCTGGCCCTTCACATCGGCAAGGCTGGCCTTGTCCTTGAGGATGACGGCGTCGTTGCCATTGGAGAAGTCGCCGACGATGACCGCCGTCGTGTCGACGCCGCCTGCTGCCGGAATGGAAAGGCCGTCCATGTTGGTCAGCGTCACCGCGTCGAAGGCACCGGCGGTGTACTGGTTCATCGATTCGACATAGTCGTTGAACTGGGTGACGTCGATCTTGATATTGTATTTGTCAGCCCATTTCTTGACGATGCCGTGGTCGCTAGCATAACCCCAGGGCATCCAGCCGACATAGATCGACCAGGCGACCTTGAACTCGGTCTTGGGTGCCGCGAAGGCCGCCGATGTGATGCCGAAAGCCAGCGATGCCGTCAACGCGGTGATCGAGAGCATTTTCGAAAAAGTCTGCATTGAAATTCCCCTTTTTGCTTTTCTTCAAAAAAGGGATCGGCATGGACCATCGCGCCGCCAATCCCTTGGCTAACGAGGTCTCCCGGGCTTTTGTCCCGCCGTGCACCCGGCGGGATGTCTCCCCAACCGGTGGCAGCTCTCGGACCAGCACGCTTTTCAAAGCGCCGGAACCCTAGCCACCAACTCTGCGACTGAATACGCAAGGCGTGTGCCAGTCTATAAGTTACTGATTTTATTATAATATATCCGGAGGCTATATTCCCTCTCGCATGAAGTGCATGCACTTGCCCATTCGTTGAGCGCCTGCCTGCCTTTTAAGTCATCAGGTTTTCTCGTGATTGCTGGTGGCGATGATCGACATCGCCGTTATTTTTGCGCGTCCTCGATCATCATCGCAGCCCCCTTCATGGCGATCATCGCCGTGGGCGTGTTGGTGTTGCCGGACGTGATCGTCGGCATGATCGATGCGTCGATCACCCGAAGGCCGCCGATCCCGCGAAGGCGCAGGCGTTCGTCGACGACAGAGAACGGATCGTCGGCGCGGCCCATCTTTGCGGTTCCGACCGGGTGGAAGATGGTCGTACCGATATCCCCGGCCGCTTTTGCCAGCGAACCCTCGTCGTCGCCGACGGATGCTCCGGGAAGATATTCGTCGGGCCGGTAGCGGCTCAGCGCCGGCTGCGCCATCAGCCGCCGTGTGGCCCGGATCGCGTCGGCGGCCACGCGTCTGTCGTCCGGCGTCGAAAGATAATGCGGGGCAATGACCGGAGGCTGGCGCGGATCGGCGGATTGCAGCCTGATTGTCCCGCGCGACGTCGGACGCAGATTGCAGGCGCTGACCGTGATCGCGGGAAAGCGGTGAAGCGGCTCGCCGAACTTGTCGAGCGACAGCGGCTGGACATGGAACTGGATATTGGCCCGCTCGCGCGCCGGATCGGAGCGCATGAAAATACCGAGCTGGGAGGGCGCCATGGTCAGCGGACCGCGGCGGCGCAGCGCGTAGTCGACCCCCATCCACCCACGGCGCCACAGCGAATGATAGGTCTCGTTGAGCGTGCGCACGCCGCTGACCTTGTAGATGGCGCGCTGCTGGAGGTGGTCCTGCAGATTTCGCCCCACGCCGGGCAGGTGGAGAGCCGTTTCGATCCCCGCTTGCGACAGCCATTCCGCCGGGCCGATGCCGGAACGCTGAAGGATTTGCACGGAACCGATGGATCCGGCGCTGAGCACGACTTCGCCGCGCGCCATCGCCGTTCTGGCAACACCGTCGTGGATATAGCGCACGCCCGCCGCCCGGCCGTTCTCGATCAGCAGCCTGTCGGCCAGAATGCCGGTCTCAAGCCGCAGGTTGGGCCGGTTCAGCGCCGGCTTCAGGAACCCGCGCGCCGACGACCAGCGCCGGCCACGCTTCTGGTTGACATGGAAATAGCCCGATCCCTCATTGTCACCGGTGTTGAAATCGTCGATCCCGCGCACGCCCATTTCGGCGGCCGCCTCCCTTACTGCGTCGAGAACCGGCCAGGACAGCCGCGGTGCCTCGACCCGAAAGCCGCCGCCTGCGCCATGATGGTCGCTTTCGCCCAGGAAGTGATCTTCCAGCTCCCGGAAACGGGGCAGCACATCGCTCCATTGCCAGCCGGAAAGGCCGGACCGCGCCCAGTCATCGTAGTCGGCCGCCTGGCCGCGCATGGCGATCATGGCGTTGATGGCCGAGGATCCGCCGATGACCTTGCCGCGGGGATAGGCGAGCGCGCGGCCGTTCAACCCTTCTTCCGGTTCGGTGCGGAACATCCAGTCGGAGCGTGGATTGCCGATGGCAAAGAGATAACCGACAGGAATATGAAACCAGATCCAGTTGTCCCGGCCGCCTGCCTCCAGCAGCAGCACCCTGTTCTTCGGGTTCTCCGACAGGCGGTTGGCCAGAATACAGCCCGCTGTGCCCGCGCCAACGACGATATAATCGTAGTCACCGTCCATCTCTCGTCTCTCCCTCCAGAATCCATATGCCATGGGTTTATCGGTGAACCACGGGAAGACAATGCGCAGGAAAACACATAGCATGTGCAAAAAGGAGTGCTGGAAACGTGGATTGGGACAATATCAGGGTATTTCTGCACGTAGCGCGCGTCGGCCGGATCACCGATGCGGCCCATGCGCTCGGGCTCGACCATTCGACGATCAGCCGCCGTCTCAGCCGGCTGGAGGAGAAACTCGGGGTGCAGCTCTTCGAGCGGGCGGGGCGCCGGCTACGGATCACAGCCGCCGGCGAAAATCTCCGGCAGTCGGCGGCCAAGCTGGAATCGATCGTGCTGCAGGAGATCGACGGCCTGGGTGCAGAAATAACCGGCATGACGGGACGGGTCCGTATCGGCGCACCGGAGGGGTTCGGCGTCGGCTATCTGGGCGGCCGGATCGCAGCCATCATGCAGGACTATCCCGATCTGGAAATCGAACTTGTCGCTCTGCCGCAGAATTATTCGCTCTCATCCCGTGAGGCGGACATCGCCATCACGCTCGACCGGCCCGAGGAGGGAAGTCTGGCGACACGCAAGCTGACCGACTACCGGCTGGGCTTCTATGCCAGCCGGGATTATCTGAGCCGCCACGTGATGCCGCAGACCCCGGACGATCTGAGCGGCCACGCGCTTTGCGGCTATATCCCGGAACTGCTGCACACGAAGGAGCTAGCCTATCTGGATTTCCTCGGGCCGAAGCCGACGACGCGGTTCAGAAGCACCAGCATCGTAGCCCAATGCGCCATGATCGAAAGCGGCATGGCGATGGGCGTTCTGCCGGCATATCTGGCTGCCGGCAAAGCCCTGCTGGTTCCCGTCCTGCAATCCTCATTCCTGATCCGCCGCAGCTATTGGCTGTCAGTTCACGACGACCTTCGCCGTCATGGCCGGATTCGCAAGACGGTCGACCTGCTCACCGCAGCCGTTCGAAGGGAACGATCGCTATTCCTGTCGCCGTCATCGTCAAGCGATGTGCCGTCCGCGGACGTGCAGTGATTCGCGGCTTGAAAACAATTCGGAAATATTCTCGGAGGGGCCACGAAGGCGAAGATTTCTCTGAATGAAATCCATGGCTTAGAGGGTGGTGCCGCTTGCAGGACTCGAACCTGCGACCCCATCATTACGAATGAGGAGGCCGATCGTTTCTTATGATTGCATCGGGTTTCATCTAATGTCAAGACAGCTCGATATGGCTTGATTTTGAAGGTGTTTTGAGTTTCTTTCGGTTTCATCTGATTTCTTACAATCCCGCCGTTTCTGTTGCCCAGATGTTGCCCGGAGGAAATATGCCAAGAGAAAACCTCACAGATCGACGGCTGAAATCACTGAAGTCGGCGCCGGCGGGTACGGACCGATACGAGGTTTCAGACGCCATCGTTCCGGGCCTCCGCGTTCGCGTCAATGAAGCCGGCAAGAAAACTTTCGTCCTGCTCGCTCGATTTCCTGTCTCGACGACAGGCGCGAGAAAGTCGCGCGCGGACGGCAAAATCAATCCGACACGCCGCACGATCGGCGTCTATATCGACAAGAGCGTCAGCGGAGAGGCCAGGCCGAAGGAGGGCGAAGAGCCTCAGATCGGCTCTCTTGAGGATGCCCGAAAAAAAGCTCGTGAATGGCTCCAGCTTCTGGACGCGGGAGTCGATCCACAGATCCGGATCGCGGAGAACAAGGCGAAGGAGCGAGTGCGCCAAGAGAATTCATTCGAGGCAGTGTTCGATGATTACGTCGCGAAGGCGCTGTATCAGAAGGACGGCAAAACACCTAAGCTGAAGAACGCCACGGATATGGAGAAAGGCCTGCGACTCGAGTTCGTTGACGACAAGATCGTGAACCGGAAGAAAAGGCCAGGCCTCGCACGCCGGCCGATATCCGGGGTGACGAAAGCCGACATTACGCGGGTGATCCTCGATAAGGTCGATGAAGGTTACGACGCCAGAGCTCTCCAGTTGTTTGCTTGGGTTCGAGGGTTTTTCAACTGGGCAATCGATCGAGGGACATATGATATCGAAGTCTCACCTTGTGATCGGCTCAAGCCGAAGAGCCTGATAGGCACGAGAAATTCTCGCGATCGTGTACTCACGGATGAGGAAATCCGGGCACTTTGGATCGCCACAGAGGCGATTGGTTATCCGCTTGGTCCGCTCTATCGGATCCTGCTCCTCACAGGCCTCCGGCGCGGCGAGGCAGCTTGTGGAAAACGAGATGAGCTCGTTATGAAGGAAGAGCTGTGGACTATCCCGGCAGACAGGATGAAGGGCAAGATCATCCATCAGTTGCCGCTGTCCGGGACCGTGGTCGAGATCCTACAGTCGCTGCCGATCCAGAATGCAGGCACGTTCCTGTTTTCCACCACGGCTGGCGAGAAGGCCGTCAATAGCTGGACGAAGGCGAAAGATGCTCTCGATAAGGAAATGCTCGTGGTTCTCAAGCGCTTCGCCCAGGAGCGCGGAGAAGATCCGGAGAAGGTGACGCTGAAGCCGTTCGTTCTCCATGACCTCAGGCGCACAGCTCGAACGCGCATGGCGAAGCTGGGCGTTCAGGAGCATGTTGCCGAGGCCGTCATCGCTCACAAGAAGCAAGGCGTGAATGCCGTCTACAACCAGTGGGACTACTTCGATGAGAAGCGAGACGCGCTGAACCGCTGGGCCGCCGCCGTCCGTGATCTCATCGAGCCGCCGCCGGAAAATGTCGTTTCATTAACCAGCCGAACAGCTTCTCCGGCGAAGTGATGGACCTTCCGGGCGAGCTGTCATAGGCTGCCTCTGTTGCGGAGCTACGACCGCTTCAGACGTCCCGGTCATAACCGGAGGATATTTTCTTCCAACGGCGGCGCACTGCATTTTATCAATCGTAGCCCGCTGGCTTGGCGCGCAACTCGCGCCGGCGGCAGTGGGCATTGGTAGGGTGTATGTGTCTGATCTCTGCGGAAGGCCTTAAAGTCAAAGGTATCGACTTCTCCAAAACACAGTTGTGGCGTCTCACGAAGGCGGGAAGGTTCCCTCGTCCCGTTGCCATCGGCTTCAAGCGCCGTGCCTGGGTCGAGGCGGAAGTTGACGCATGGATCATGGAGCGGATCGAGGAGCGCGACGCGCACTGATCAGCCGCGGTCGTTCGGATCCAACTTCATCTTGCGATTGATCTCCTCGATGTTCGCCATCAGATAGTCGAAGTCCTTCTTTGGTATCGTGACGGAGCTGACCTTTCCGTCAGTCATATGAAGATTGGTGAAGCTCGCCTCGATACGCGCAACGATCTCGGCATTCATGCTGCGGTTGTTCCGCTTCGCAGCTTCCTTCAATTGCTCCCGCATGCCTTCTGGCATCCTCAGAAGATATTTGTCCGCCTGTTCGCTTGGATAGGATGATCGATCTGCCATGCACACTCCATATCAACTCGCAATAAATTATGGCAAGCGATATTGATGCTATATCGAGTTGATATGTAGTTAACATATCGAGTTGATATGGAGTGATTCGAGATGCCATTGCAGAATGTCGTTCCCTTGGGCGTGCGGATGCCCGCCGATGTGCGGGAATGGGTTGAAGCCACCGCGCGCCGAAACCTTCGCTCGCTGAATTCGGAAATCGTCCTTGCTCTTCGAGAGAAGATGCAGAGGACTTTTGAAAAGCAGGAGGCGCGCGATGAGTGATCAGCGCCTTCTTTCGCGTGAAGATCTCGGCAACAAAGGGATTCGGTTCTCGAAAACACACCTCTGGCGTCTGATGGGTTGCGGAAGATTTCCGAAAACTGTCCCGGTCGGATTAAAGCGCCGCGCCTGGGTGGAATCGGAGATCGACGAGTGGATCAGGGACCGTGTGGCCGAGCGTGATCGGGGCGCATCATGACCGGCAACGATCACGAGCACAACGAGTCCGTCGTCACCGCGGCGCAGTGGCTCGCCGACGAGCGCCAGCCAATCCATCCCATCATTCCTGAACTTCGCCGCCGCTTCGGCCTTAGTGCGCTTGAGGCCTGCGAGGCATCCGCGATGGCGCAGAAGTTTCGGATCTATCGGAGTGCGCACGGATGACCCGGCGCGATTTCTCGAAGATGCGGATGCGCCAGAACGCTGTGATCCGAGGAAGCGAGCCAGTCGATGGTGACGACCTTCTTTTCGCCGCCCCTCGCCAGCGCAAGCCAAAGGCGGCGATCCGCGCGGAGGCCAACAGTTTGATCTCATCGAGCACAATCATCACCAAGATGATCGAGTGTGCTTGCGGCCATCGAGGGAGGGTACGAATCCCGGCGGTCCGCGCGAATGGGCGATTTAAGTGCGTCACCTGCGGGAGGACGACACGATGACGAAGGCCAGCTATTTCGCCGTCGACCGTCGCGCCTGGCGTGCAGCCTGCGGCCTCGGCATGAACGAAGCTGTCGCTTATCTCGTGATCGCTGCCGGCACCGGTGCCGACCAGCGAACGTCTGGATGGTCCGCAACCGCGATCGAGAAATATACGGGCATCCATCACAGGCGTGCAGCCGCCGCCATCTCAGTTCTCCAGGGCGCAGGCCTTGCGACTGTCGAAAAACGCGGCAAGCTTCGTCGTTACTTACTCGTCCCCGTCGACCAGGTAGCAACGATCGTCGGGGTGACAGCAGGTAAGACCCGGAGCAAGGATGCATGTCGCTCCGCGCTTGACCAGCTTGCCAATCCCGAATGGATTTGGCTTCCCAATTCTCTCGTCGAAGGTGCGGGCAACGAGACACCGCCTGTGAAGCTCCTGAGACAGACCCAAGACCTGAATGCCCTACGTCTTTTCGTCGATCTCTACTACCATCACGATCTCGCCGGATCGGGCGGCGTCGAGTGGCGGAAGGGAATAGGAATTCGTCAGCTCTACGAGAGGAAGCCCATCGGCGAGCACGGCATTTACAAGATTTGGGGCTTCCAACCCTCCACCACGCAGACGTTCAGGGATGTGCCTTACTGGTTCGAAGGGTTTTGGGCCGCATGGGACATCCTTCGGGATGCCGGATTGGTGGAATTCGTCGCCCATCTCGTCGAGAGCGATGGAGCCGACGCAGAGATCGTCCATCCTCTCCCATGGGGCAACGGTGAGAAAGAAGAGATCGCGATCACCATAGCTGCGCTTGAGGCGGGGCGGGCAATGGCGCCCTTTTTCTCCGACGACCGGACACTCCTTGTCCCGGTTTCAAGACTTCGGCCGAACGTCCAGCTCATCGGAGTCGCCCGGATGAAATACCGCCCTCAGACAGCCAGAACCGCCGAGTGGCTCTCGAATGCCCCCGAATGGCGAAAGACTGCCATGGCGTTCGAAGAGCTCCGCAAGGCATCGTCCGATTCCGGTATCAAAGTAGTATCAAGGTGAGATCAAGGGAGGATCAAGGTGGGATCAACGATACCTTATCCCCCGTACTCACATGCGCTCTGCAGCCGCGCGGCTGTGTCCGACTACGTCGGCTCGACCGCTTTTTGCAACCACGTCTTTTAGCGATGGAGAAGACGACATGACCAGAATTGAAGAATGCTTTCCTCCTGACATCGTGCGAGCCGTCTACGCTCGCCTGACGAGTGACACTGAGCCGGCAGTCGGCCTGCGATCCGACGGTCAGGGTATCACGATCAGCAATGTCGTCAGCCTTGCTGCGTATCGTCTGAAAGTCATTGGAGAAGAGGCGAAGGTGGTGTCTTGAGCAAGCAGGTGACGCGCCCGACATTTTCGCGCGGATCTTCACAGCGGAATTCCACATGAATCCAGACTACCTCATCCACAATGAGGGAGCGTAGGCTTGCCCGACCGTTGTCAATACGATGAAAATAAACGATATATGATGGGAAATTCTGCCCAGAGACTATGATGATTTCTGTTCTGGGCAACATGGGGGCAACTTGCTGTCAAGAATGGGGTGACGTTTTTCGTCGATTGAACCGGTTCGAAACAATCTCGGCTCGATCATACCCCCAGTGGCATTGGTGAAATTTACGGTCGGAGAGCATGGCAGCAAATCACGGCACATCACCGAAAGCATTGACCGCCGCCCGCCGTCGCGAAGCTTCGAAGCCGGGTCGCGACAAGGCTGCGGGCCGCGGATCCGGTCTGACACCAAGGGTCCGCCAAGCGATTGATCGCCTTGTTTTCGGTGACGACAACGATCGGGCCGCGATTGTCCGACTGGAAGATGCAGCCTCATTTGCGGGGATCACGTCCAGAGCGTTGCGTGCTGCCATGCTCAAGCCGGCCGTCGACGGGTACTATCAGCAGCAGATGATTGCTCTGCGCAATGGCGAGCGCGCGGCAAGCATTCGCACCATCGCCAACATCCGGGATGATCCGAAGTTGATGGACAATGCTGCCGGAGCGACGGCGAGGTTGAAAGCAGCCGAGCGCCTGGCATTCGATCCGCCGGGGCAGAATATCAACGTCAACGTCGGCGTTCACACCAATGCGGTCACACCTGGGTATGTGATTGACCTTGAAGGCGGTCGTCGCCGTCGCCTCGAACATCTCGAACGTGTCGTTGAGGAAAGCGGCATCGTTGCCCCATGGGAGCATGACGACAGTGACTTAGTCATCGACGGCCAGGCGGTGTCAGATGATTGATGGCGTGGCACCCCTCCCGCCTCTTCGTCCTGCCGCTCTTCTGAAGGGAGGGGTGGGGGCAAAAATTCGCCCGCGCTTGTGTAAGTCCACCCTCATGCACGCCTCGCAAACCCTGAACATTCGAGGTCAGAAATTTTTCATCCTTCAGGATATTTCCGTGATGGCGGACAGTGCTCAAGCACATGAAAGGCCAACGCAATGGTAAAGCTGCCAACTGTCGAGCGCCGGGGCGCGATTACCCAAGGCCCTCGATCATCGGTGTCGGCCGCCGAGATCGCCAATCCTTACCAGCAAATGTCCGAGGCTTTCGGGTCTTGGGGTCAGATATTCCAAGCGAAAGGCCAGGATGATGCCCGGATCGGGGGGCAGAACGCTGTCTATCTCGACGACAAGGGCACGCCGACCGTTGACCTTAGATCGAACCTGTCCGAGCAGAACCGCATATATAATAGGGCCGCGACGGCATCGCTTCTCACCCGGATCGCACCGGAAATCCGATCGGCGGCAGCAACACAGGCGCAGGAAGCGAAAGGTAATCCAGACTCCTTCCGGGGAAGTTGGAAAACCTATCGTGATCAGATGCTGATCAACGCGCCGAACAAGGAGCTTCGCGGCCCGATCATGTCGATGCTCGATGAGGTCGGTACTCAGCAGCATACCGGCATCATGCAGCAGAAGTTCGGTCTCGACATGCAGAACGCGAAGTCGTCGATCTCTGCAGAGCGCTCGCATCTGATGGACTCCGCCGCTTCAATGGCGCTGCAAGGCGGGACGGATACCCCGGCGTTTCACGCAACTGTCGACAAGATCAATTCCCTGAACGATGAACTGACCGGAAATCCCGTGTTCGGTTACACGTCTCGGGAGGCTTCGATCGATATGAGTCGTTTTGGCGGACGACTGAAAGGGGAAGCTCTTGTCGGTGATATTGATCGTGCGGTGAAGTCTGGCGGGATGGCTGAAGCCATGAAGATGCGGGATCGTTTCATCAACGATGATAGCATCGACATGTCGCCGCAGGAACGTCGCACCTATTGGGGGATCGGCAACAGTCGGATCGAGGGAATTGCCGCTCAACAGCGCGCTGATGTGAAAGCCCTGCAGTCGAACAAGACTGATATGGAGAAGGGGATCGCGGCTGGAAGCGTTGACGTGAACTCGCCAAACATTGACGCTCTGGGGCAGCAGCTCGCCCGTGCCGGCGATGTGACAGGTGCGCTTGATCTCCAGGTCGCCCGCCGTAACAAGATTTTCGCCGACTCCAGAAATGACCAGCAGGTCTCCATCGCAGAACGATCGATGTTGCGGACAAACCAGGCCGCGCCATCCGGCCGGCCGCCCGTATCCTTCAGCCCTGATATGAGTGGCCGAATGCAGGCTGCGATGAACCATTACATCGCCCGCGGTCTGTCACCTGTCATGGCGGCGGGGATTGTCGGAAATCTCGTGCAGGAGTCCGGCCTCAATCCGCTTGCACGCAATCGAGGCGATGGCCGTGACGGATCTGATTCTATCGGCGCCGGACAATGGAACGGCGAGCGGTCGCGTGCCCTGAAGAGTTTCGCGGCATCTCGTAACGCATCGCCGGATGATCTTTCGACCCAGCTTGATTTTGTGCTTCACGAGCTGGAGACGACAGAAAACGTTGCATATCAACGGCTCAAGTCTGCCACCAACGTCGATGAAGCAACGGCTGCGATGATCGGCTTCGAGCGGCCGCAGGGATGGAGCGCCGGCAATCCACGTGGCGGGCACGGCTGGGAAAATCGCCGCGCAGCCGCCGTCAAGGCCGCAGAGATGCAGGGCCTGTCGGGCGAGCTCCTTGGAGTAACCAGTCCGTTTCCGGTTTCGCCGGAAGAGGCCAAAGCCTACCGGGAGGAAATTAGCCGCGATGTGAATGCAACGATCCCCGACCTCGAAGCGGGGATCCGGTCGGGCTTGCCGTTTGATCGCGATGCGTTGTCGCTGCTGACCCGGCAACTCGAGTTTGTCGATCAGGACGTTCGAGAGAAGGTCGCGACGATGCTTGAAAACAACGCGGTCATCTTGGGTGCCCAATCGGCATCTCCGGAGGAGCTCGAATCTGCGATCGGCGAGCTTCGCTCCGGAATGTCCCAGAACGGAGCCACCGGCTCTCAATTGGCGTTGCTGGATGGATTGGATGCAATGAAGAAGGCCAAGGATAAGGCCTTTCAGGATGATGCCGTCGGATACGGCATGAGCCAAGGACTTGTGGGTGACCTGCCAACACTGAACCTTGATGATCCGAGTTCCTTCACATCGACCTTAGCGCGATACCAACAGGCCGTGAACGTCATGGAAGCGACAGGGCAAGTCGCGAACGTCCCGGCATTCCGACCGTCTCAGGCCGATGCCGTCGCCCGGATGTGGCAGAGCGGCAATCCAGCACAGCTCAATGCCCTGACCAATGCACTCGCCTCGTCCCTGTCTCCGGATACGTTGCGGGCGACGCTGACGAACAAGCCGATCAAGGAAGCCCTCAGCGGTGCCATCCTGTCAACTGAGCCGGTAAAGCATGCCGCTGCGATGCAGCAGCTTGATCTCCTTTCTGGCAAGGTATCGATCCCGCAGCTCGAGTCGGATTTCGGCAAGGATGCCGTTGACCGTCTTCAGGATTGGCAGGCCAAGGTCCGCTATTTCACCCCGGAGGAAACGGCGGAATGGCTGAAACAGCGGAATGATCCGAAGTGGGCCGAGCGAACGAAGCCTCTCGTCAAAAAGGGTGAAGACGAGGCTCGCAAAGTCAGCGCTGCCGACGTCATCGACAAGCTGGATACGAACCGCTTGTTTGATGCAGGTGCGCCGCTCGATGAGCAGACTCGCCGCATGATGCTGAACGATTACGTCACTCTCGTCGGCGAACGCAATGCTTCCTTGGACAATGTTGACACCGCGAAAACCCAGGCGATTGAACGCATGGGCAAGATCTGGGGTGTGACCGGCGCCTACGGCAGTCGCGGCGGGCGCGTGATGCCATATCCGCCAGAAGCCTTCTATCCAGAAGTGAACGGCTCGAAGGATTGGATCAGCAGAGAATTGCAGGGCATCGCCACCGCCCAGAACATCGACCCATCCACGCTATCTCTGATCAGCGACCAGAAGACCGAGGCTTCCGCCAAGCGCGGCGAGCCGCCCGGCTATATGCTGACGGCTGTGGATCCACGGACCGGGTTGGAAGAGCTTGTAACAGATGAGCAGGGACGCCCGCTTCGCCATTTTTTTGATCCCCAAACAGCGCAGCAGCAGGCCCTTCAATCGGCGGAGGAAGCTCGGCGGACACGGAATGATCCGTGGCTTGTCCTGCCTGGCGGGACAGCCGTTGGCCCAATCTACCCTGGTGGAGCCGATCCGGCTGACCTGCAAGACCGCCAGAAGCGCATCGGCGAGATCAACGGCGAGCGACAGCGGCGCATGGACGACAAAAGGCGTACGCGACAGCAGATCAAAGACGCGGTCCTGCCCGGTCTCCCGAAAATGCCAGGAGAGGAATAATACCTTCAATCCCGGACGAACTGATTCCTCTCCGCACCCGCCAACCCCAAGGCGCTCCAGAACCGGAACCGGATCCGACGGTTCTACAGACGCTGGCCGCCGCAGGCGTGTCGGCGAACATGCCGTATCGGGTGTGGCGGTACAACGCAAACCGCGAGA
Organism: Pararhizobium polonicum; assembly: GCF_001687365.1. Taxonomy (GTDB): domain Bacteria; phylum Pseudomonadota; class Alphaproteobacteria; order Rhizobiales; family Rhizobiaceae; genus Pararhizobium; species Pararhizobium polonicum. The sequence continues at coordinate 280,100 of NZ_LGLV01000004.1, read as the reverse complement.
ACGTCGCTGTCGATCCCTCTTACAATCCGTTCAATGACATCAAGGGCACGAAGTATGCCAGCGACCCGCAACGCTTCGCCAATTCTCGGAATGGTGACGAGACCCAAGCGATTATGCGGGAGTGGGACCAGGACGACGACGCACGCGGCGTGCTCGCTCGTTCGGGATGGGGCGGGACTGTAGCGACGTTCGGCATGGGGCTCGCCGACCCGACCATCGCCATGCCACTCCTGAAGGTCTTCTCCGGAGCCGCCGCAGGCGTGAACGCGCTCCGCCTCGGCGCTGACGTTGCGCTGACTGGTGCGGTGGGACAAGCGATCAGCGAAGCAGGCATGATGGCAACGACTCCGGACATGACCGGCAGCGAGTTTGCGACCAACGTCGGAACGGCTACGGTTCTCTCAGGAATCCTTGGTGCCGGCGCCGGTGCGCTGCTCTCGCGCCCGTCTCGCCTGGCGATGGAGGCAAAGCTTCATCAGGATCGCATCGCCTGGGGCGACGATCTTTCATCCTCACCACAGCCGCAATCCGGCGGCGCGGCAGCAAGCGACACTCGAAACGTCCAGCTCGTGAAGACGCCGCTTGACCGCCTTCCGGGCGGTGATCCTTTTGGCAGGCTGTCTCCAACACGTCGGATCCTGAACTCGCCCTTGAAGTCCGCCCGACGGGCACTCGTTGATCTCGCAGAAACGCCATATCTGTTCTAAGGAAATGCGGAAGGCCGCACCGTTACCAGCGGTCCGGCGCTCGATCGTCTGATGAAGCTGCAGATCCGGCAAGCGCGCGTCGGATTTTCCGATGTGCTCGAAGGAGCCGTCACCCGATACCGTCTTGGACAGGATGATGCGAACATCGTCCAGCGGGCCATGATGGGGATCGAGGATATCCGCGGCACGACGGGCGGGAAGTTGAGCCGGCAGGAATTCAAGTCGGCGATCGACGAGGCGCTGCGCAACGGCGACGCTCACGCCATTCCGGAAGTGGCTGAGGTGGCGACGTGGGTCAGGAACAACGTCCTGAATCCTTGGCGCGACCGCGCCATCAAGGCCGGGCTGCTGCCGGAAGGCGTGGAACCAGAGACCGCCGCCAGCTACATGATGCGATCCTGGAATAAGGAGAAGCTCACGGCGCAGCGGCCGGAGGCTCAAAATCGCATTGCCGATTGGCTCACGAGCGAACAACGCCGAAAGGCCGATATCCAACAGACGCTCACCGATCTCGGGCAGAAGCTCGACGAGGCCGAATCCCGGATCGTCGAGCTGGAGCGCAAGGCGAAGGGCGGGAGCCAAGAGCATGTTGCCGCGCGCGCCGACGCCGACGTTCTTCGGGGCCAGATTGAAAACCAGTTGTCCGGATGGAAGGGGAAGAGCGCAAACGAGGCGCTGTCTTCGATGAAGGCCCGGGACAAGGCAGGACCGCGCACGCCGGGCGCCGACCGCCTGACAGCGGCCGACAAGGCGGTCACGGCGGCCATGCGCCGGATCATTGGCAGCGAACGCAACCTCTCCCGTGCGGAGCTTCACAGCCGCGCCGGGGAGATCATCGACCGCATTCTTGGGAACCCTGATGGGCGTCTTCCGTATGACGACGCATCGGCGCCGTCAGCAGGAGCGCCATCCGGCGACGCGCGCGGCCCTCTCGCCTCCCGCGAATTCATGATCCCGGATGCGATGATCCGAGACTTCCTCGATACCGATATCGAGCGCACGACGCACCGCTTTCTCGACACCATCGTTCCCGACGTGCTGCTGACCGAGCGTTTCGGCGATGTGGATATGCTGGAAACTTTTCGGAAGCTACGCGACGAGCATGATGCTCTCGCAGGCACGGCGAAGAGCGATAAGGAAAGGTTGAAGCTCAAGGCGCAATACGATGCCACTGTCGCGGACCTTGCGGCGGTGCGCGACCGGATACGCGGCACCTATGGCAATACGACAGATCCGCGCATGCGCGCTTGGGGCCGCACCGCCGCCAACGTTCAGAAGTTCAACCAGCTCACCGACATGGGCGGCGTTGTTCTGGCATCGGTCCCGGATCTCGCCGGCGCAATATTTCACTATGGATTCGCAGGTCCGCTTCGTCATCAGCTCAATCCCGTCATGAGGCTGTTCGGCAGCAAGGAGATGAAGGATCTGTCGAAGGCGTCGAAGCAGGAACTGCGCTCGCTCGCTATTGGCGTCGATACCATCCTGCAATCGAGGAACGCGGCCATTTCGGATATCTTCGACATGTACGCCCCGACGAGCCGCACCGATCGCATTCTCGACAAGGCCAACAACGCCTATTTCATCGCCAACTTACTTTCGCCCTGGACGGACGCGATGCAGCGGATCTCCGGCACGACAGCGATGGATCAGTTCAGCCGCGCGATCGAAGCCACCGTCGTCGGGAAAGCCAAACCCGCTCAGATCCGGAAACTCGCAGAGGCCGGCATCGATTCCACGATGGCAGGTCGGATCTGGAAAGACCTCTCCAGCGATACGGGCTCGAACGTGATTGATGGGGTACGTCTCTCCAACTCTGGAACCTGGAAGGATTCAGGCGCACGCGATGCCTGGGAGGGCGCCATTGCCCGCGACGTGGATATGATGGTCATCAGCCCCGGCCAGGAGAAGAGTTTGCTCCCAAGCAGAAACCCGGCTGCTGCGCTGTTGCTGCAATACAAGACTTTCGTGATGGCTGCTAGCGAACGCATCTTGTTCCGCGGCCTGCAGGCGCGCGATGCGCAGGTGGCGCAAGGGTTCGTTGCTGCTGTCGTTCTCGGAATGGTCGGCGAATACGCCTATTCGCTTGCTAGCGGCCGTGACACGCCAAAGACACTGCCAGATTGGATCAAGGCTGGAATGAGCCGCAGCGGCGTTTTGGGATGGATCGAGGAGGCGAATGCGATCGGCTCGAAATGGACCGGCGGCACGACGGACATGTATCGCGCGATCGGAGCAGAAGCGCAGGGCTCACGTTATCAGAGCCGTGAGAAGCTCGGCATTCTGTTGGGGCCGACGGCGAACAAACTGGAAGGCGTTCTTCGAGCTGGTGCCAACGGCCTCAATGGTGACTGGGGAGAGGCCGACACCCGGAGGATGCGACGCTTGGTCGCCGGACAGAACCTTTTTTATCTGCGCCGACTTTTGGACCAGATCGGCGAGGAATGATTGTCGTGCCCTATCTTGTCAGGATTGCATGATACCAAATGACGTGGGGATGATGCGCGATGAGACATGTCGTGAGCTTAAAAAGGGCAGATATTTACATCCCGGCGGCGGATGTGATGGCTCGCTATGGGATTTCGCGGGCGACACTCGATCGCTGGATGCGGTATCGCGGGTTCCCTGCTCCTCGCAAGATTGTCGGAAAGCGATATTTCATACTCGATGACATTGAAGCCTGGGACTGCGAGCAATCCGGTGATGATCCGATCAACAGCGCTGAGACGGCGCTTGGCATGCCGATCGTGTCCGGCCTGATCCAGAATTACGATGAGTTCGTGAAGGCTATGACTTCGCGCCGCAACGAGCTTGCGCTGTCCTGCATCGAGGTCGATGCGAGATCCGGCATGCAGGAAGGATATGCGAACAAGCTGGAGAACTGGCGCAAGGATTTTGGTCGCGGCATGGGACCAGAGACATTCCCGCTGTGGCTGGGTGGATTGAAGTGCGGCATCATCCTGGTGGATCTGCCACGGCGACCAAGAAAGCAGGGTGCGATCCGATCCAGCGCCGCTTAGCATTTCCCTGTCGGCGAAATGAAAACCAAATTTCAAACCTCGGCATGTTTCGGGTGGACTAGATGATCCATAAATGGTAACATCTAGTCCACTACTTCATTCATATATTGAGTGAAAATACATAGGGGTAATGAAAATATGGACTTGCAGGATAGATTGTCGGAAGGAGTCGTCCAGCTTGCGAGATTGGGTTTGTCAGGTCGTGCTCAGGATGTGCAGGCCTATCTACGGCAATCGATCCGCAAGCTTCGTAAACAAAGCCCGGAACTTGCAAATCAGCTTTCCGAACTTCTCGCGCTTGCCCCAACCGCCTTGTCTCCCCTCCGCGATTTCGGAGGAGCCGTTGTTCCGATCGATGCAGATTCCCGGCTTGCTCTTGCGAAGAGTGAGTTTCCTGTGGTGATGCCCGGAGAGCCGATCCTTGACGTGGACTTGCGGGATCGGATCATGCAGGTCGTCGGGGAGCAGCAGCATTTAACTGAACTCGAAAAGCAGGGTTTAGGACCGACGAGATCGTTGCTTTTCGTTGGCCCTCCAGGCGTTGGTAAAACGATGAGTGCTCGATGGTTGGCGTCGTTGTTGGGGCGACCACTCATCACGCTCGATCTGGCAACGGTTATGAGCAGTTATCTTGGCAAGACTGGCGCAAACATCCGATCTGTTCTGGAGTATGCGAAGAGCGTCGAGTCGGTACTCCTTCTGGATGAATTTGATGCGATCGCAAAGAAGCGTGACGACGAGGGCGATGTTGGAGAGTTGAAGAGACTCGTGACAGTGCTCCTTCAGGAAGTGGACGATTGGCCGTCCACCAGTCTGCTCATCGCCGCAACAAATCATGGAGAATTGCTGGACCCGGCCGTATGGCGCCGTTTTGACGATGTTCTTGAATTTCGCAGTCCCACAGCGGCAGAGCGTGCGGAAGCGCTGCTCCATCTTTTCGGTGAGGATACGGAGGGGCTTGAGAAGTGGATGCCATTGCTTGTGAATTTTTGGGATGGGCGGTCATTCAGTGACCTGACTCGCTCGGTGCAGTGGATGAGACGGCGCGCAACGATCGCCCGAGAGCCTCTTCTTGACGTGATCCTGGCGCGCGTCGGCCATGAATTACGAGAGGGATCGCCGGAGGATCGAAAGAGCGCTGCACACCTCCTTGCGGAAAGCGGTTACAGCGATCGGAAGATAAGCGAAATCGTCGGGATATCCCGGGACACAATACGGAAAACGCGGCCGGCAACACCGGCGAAACGTGCGAAGGTATCCTGATAAATGGCCAGCCCAAGATATTTAATCGGTCAAGGCGAACAGTTGTCAGAAGAGATTGCGCGTCCGCCGCGAGGGATGGGTGAGAAGGCTCATCCGTATTCCTTTTCTGAAGCCCGTCGCCGGCTTGCACCCCAATGGCAATCTACCGCAGAGGCCATTGCATCCTTGCCGCCGCTCGCCCTTCCAGGAGGTGAGGCGGCTCTGGAAGTCACATTGCATCCAAGTTATCTGGCGAAGTCCTACTATCCCGCTGGCCTGATCAGGGAGCTGGGGCTTCACCATCTCGGAAGTCGCGCAGTGCATATCGTCCCGGATAAGGTCGTGGCTGCCAGGGCAGAAGAAAGCGGCAAAGCCCAGCCTGCTCCAGTTCTGTACCTAGCAGGAGACGCGGATCGATTGATCGAATTCAGCAACGCGGCGGGACGCTGGGCTCCGCGCGATGACGATGTTGGAGATGCCTTTCGCAGAATTGAAAGCGTTACGGTACCAGGCCGCGATCGACTGAAAAAGCTTTCCTCACGTTTTGAAGGGCGCGATTCCATTCCCATGGAAGTCGTGCTCCACAATCCAGACGAGGTGGGAAACAGCGAAGTTATCCTGACCTTTGCGAAATTTATGCGGTCGCTCGAAGTTAGCTTTGATCTGAACCGTCAGCGCCAAGCGGGCGGGTTGGCTTTCCTCCCGATTATCGCACCTCGTGACCGGCTGGACGACGTCTTGAATTTCTCGTTCCTGCGGGTCCTGAGAGAAGCTCCTCGCATCGTCCCTTTTGATCCGGTAGCTCGTTCCGTCGGTCGAGCTTTCCCTGTGACAGTGTCGACGGAGGAGGCTGTTGCTCCTGATCTTTCCGTCGCCATATTTGATGGTGGGCTTCCGGATGCTCACGGCCTTGATAGGTGGGTATCCGTCCACGATGCGCCAGGCGTTGGAGCACCTATCGCATCCGCCCAGGGACATGGGCTCGCCGTAACATCTTCGTTTCTCTTTGGACCCTTGAGCCATGGTCAACCCCTGGCAAGGCCCTATGCGAATGTTGATCACTGGCGCGTCTATGGGGATACCGACAGCGGCAGCGATTTTGAGGCATTCGACATCCTTGATCGCATCGAAGCAGTGCTGACCTCACGCCGCTATGATTTCATCAACATCAGCCTCGGGCCGGATTATTCGATCGATGACGATGACGTGAGTCCTTGGACAGCGCGGCTCGATCAAATCCTTGCGGCCGGTGAAACCGTCGCGACCATCGCATGCGGGAATAACGGTGAGCGCGATCGGGGCAACGGATTGCATCGTATCCAGCCTCCTTCAGACGGGGTGAATATGCTTGCCGTCGGTGCAAGTGACGGGTTCGGCTCAGACTGGAAGCGGGCGCCCTACAGCGCCTTCGGGCCGGGACGAAGCCCGGGTTATGTGAAACCTGATTTCCTCGCCTTTGGCGGCTCTCATGGAACGCCGTTCCTCGCGTTGAGTTCGGTTTCTCCGCACGCCGCTTCCGGTACGATGGGGACGAGCTTTGCAGCTCCTGTGGCCATGCGTTCGGGCGCGGGCGTGCGCGCGCAATTCTCGGAACCTCTGTGGGCTCCTGCCGTGAAAGCTCTCCTGGTGCATCATGCCAATGGGGACGAAGCGGACCGTTTGGAAACGGGTTGGGGCTTCCTGTCGCACGGTCTCGGGGATCTCGTTCTATGCGATGATTATGAGGCGCATATTGTGTACCAGCGGCAGATGCCGACCACTGGCGCAGTAAGGCTCTATTTGCCTGTCCCAGACGGCTTGAGCGGCATGGTGGAGATCAAGGCGACCTTCTGCTTTTATTGCGAGGTCGATCCAGAAGACGCGATCAATTACACGCGTGCCGGACTGGACATCCAGTTCCGCCCCGATACCACGACCCTTCCCGCTCCATATTACAAGGGGTCGAAGCTAATCACCCCTTCCGTGCCCGCAGCGGATGGCTTCTTCTCCGCCAAGAACTTTTACGCAACAGAACACATGCAGCGCGACGATGCACAAAAGTGGGAAACCACCCTGTCGCGATCAAAGAACAAGCGGGCTTCATCACTCAGCCAGCCGGCCTTCGATGTCAGCTATGTTGCTCGTGAGCACGGCCATGGCGGCCGACGCTCGGCAAATATGAAATTTGCACTGGCGCTGACGATTCGAAACCGCTCTGCAAAAGACCTCTATGACAGGGTGATTGTGAGTTCAGGTAATCGCCTGCAGGCCATGCGCCCCAGGGCTGGCGTCCAAGTGCCCGTTCGCCTTCCCAAGTAATATCGCCTGCGAGACGAAGGCTGGTGCGATCGTTCCGACCGATTTCACCAACCTTCACATTCAGAGGCTTTCAGCCTTCACCGCCGAAGGATTGAAGTGGACAACTGTGTTCTCTGCCTTCGATCCCGGAAAGCTGAAGGTGAATTCGGGTGCCATGGGATCGGGCATCCGACCCTTCTTTTGCTTCGCGCGTTTCTCGGGCTCGAAGAACTCCCGGGATATGTGACCCAACGACGGCAGATGAGGGCGCTTCCCCCGAAACCATTCTGCTATCGACACGATCTGCAACTTCGGTAAATGGCCGTGTGCTGTCTGAACGAAACCGAACGCAGCGGCCTCCGTGTTCATGTCGCGCGTCGGTTCATTGAGGCAGATAAACAGGCCCATCTCCGCCCGTTCTCGATCGATGACTGCTTTGAATTCCCGAACATCCTTGCTGCCAACATTTTGGCCGCCCTTTACCGATGTCAAAACCCGTCCCCATCCCCGCGGGCCGTTCATAAAGTACATCTGACCATCGATCCCGCGATCTGGTCCCTTCTTGATTTCCTTTAAGGCTTGCACACCAACCAGGTAGTTTGCCCACCATTGGAACTGATACTTGTCGTTTAACGCAAGCCTCTGAGCACCCTCAAAATCGCGAGGGACGCCGCCTACCTCGAACTGCGCGAGCGGGCTTTGCCGTAGGATTCGATCCTCGATTACTTTGATCGCGTGAAATGCAACGTCGATCCCGATCCATTGGCGATCATTCGCATGGGCAGATGCAACTGTAGTACCGCACCCACAAAACGGATCAAGCACGACGTCGCCGGCGTTCGAAGACGATTTGATGATCCGATCCAGCAGCGCCTGTGGCTTCTGGGTTGGATACCCCAGTCGTTCGGCAGTCAGATTGTGGAGAGGGCGGATATCAAACCATATGTCTTGCAAAGGAACGCCAGGCAGATCTTCCGGGTATTGTTTTAAGCGCGGCATTCCGCCCTCTTTTTTCGGCCAGTGGACCCGACCAGCGGCATCCAGTTCCTCAAGCTTGGCGGGAACATAGGCCCAGTGTCTTCCTTTTCCTGTAACATCAAGTCCACGCCAAGGCTTGCCGGTTTCACCGTTCCTGGTGCCGGCGCCGGTGAGATCCGATCGCTTCCACTTCCGCCCTTCATCGTCAGTTTGATCAAAGAAACGGTCGAGATACTCCTGTTCGTATGGCTGGTATTGATGGTTCCACTTGAAGTCCGGAGATTTCCCATAAAATAGGATGACATCATGGATTGGGCCGTAGCGGCGAGCGCTGCTGTGTGCACTCGTCCGTTTCCATATCACCTCGCTGAGAAATCGTGTTGGACCGAAAACGGAATCCATGATGATTTTGAGGTAATGGCTCGCGGTAGGATCGCAGTGCAGGTAAAGTGACCCGGTGCTGCGAAGCACGCGGCGCAATTCCGACAATCGCTGCGCCATCATGACCAGGTAGGCCATCATGTCGCTTTCTCCTAAGGCTGAATGAAGTGCGTGAACAATAGTGGCGACGGGACCGCCGCTCATCATGATCTCGTCAATTGCCCACTGAGCTTCGTTGCCCCAAGTCCATGTATCGCGGAAAGCCTCAACTTGAGCGCTGGCGGCTTCATCAGATGGCGTTCGAAATAGGACGTTGTAATTTGCGTTACTGTTGAAGGGTGGGTCGAGATAGATCAAGTCAACGCTTTCGGACGCGACCTCTTCTCGAAGGATTGTAAGATTATCTCCAAACCAAAGCTGATTCATCTGGAATTCCCCGAAGCCCGGGATATGAGAGTGATCGAATTTTATTAAAGATTTACCACCACTGGTTTTATGGGTTCGAAGCTATACTGAAACTCTGCAGTGCAGTCTTCGTCAAGGTGGGTCGATGCCGCTCCACCTTGACGAAGATAGCGGCGCTGGTGTTGATCGAGCCCATGGCAAAATCGATCACCCTGTTCGTTGATGACGAGGAGCTTCTCAAGCGCTTGAATCTGCCTGCGCGGCTTGGCGCATCGCTCCAATTCCTGGAGGAGAAGGAGGGGTTCCCTAAACCGGAAGCTGATTTCGGCAACAAGCGATATTACCCGGCCGTGGTAGCATGGCTCGATGCCGAGTTTGGCCTCGCCGATCGCCGTCCATATTTCGCCAAAGACGACATTGAATCCTACAAGCTGTATCCTTCGAAGAAAAAGAAGCGAAAGTCTCGATGGGGCGAATGAACATTGATCCGATGGACGCCCGGTTCATGACCGAGGCGGAGATCGCGAAGGAACTCGGTGTCACGACCGCGGAGTTCAAGGCAGCGTTGCCGGAGCTGATTGAGGAAGGATTCCCGCCGCCGCATCCCCTCTTTGCAAACAGAAGATATTGGCCCCGCGTCAAGATGTTTATGGACTGGCGGTGTGGTCTCGCCGACGATGAAAATGCTGACGTCAATCACACCTTGCGCCGACACACGAAGGACGGCCAAGAGGTGTGGTGACCGCTCAGGCGATCTCTTCGCCCCAAGGCTGATCGTCATCCAATGAGAGCTTCTGAAGGATTTGAAGGCCCAGGGACTCGATGTAGGGATAGCGAAGCGTGACCTCCCAATCCCACTCCTCGGGTGTGGATCCTGGTGGCGGGGTTTCCATTTCCTTGCAAACACGCATAACGCTTGTAACGCGCTCGATCATCGCTTCCCGCGGTATCGGGCGACTATCAACGATCTTGTTGAGCCAGAATAGAGCTGCGTGCTTTTCAAGGTGCAAAACATCGAGTTCGGAAAGATCGGTCACACCAGTTCCTCATTGTCTACGCGAAGCCGCATCGCGGTATCGCTCGTTGATTCCATCTTCGATCCGATCGAGCTCTTCCGACGGCATGGCGGCGATCTTGTCCCGGCCCCGTCGCGCCATTATTGTGATCTCCGGGCCGATCTGGTCGAAAGGTGGCGATACACCTCGAAGATCGAATTCGGCTTGAGCGTCGTTCATTGCCAGCCGGCTTGCAGCATCATTGCCGTCGCGCGCGACGAGCCGGACCGATGAGATGAACTCGAATTCCAGATCGCTGTTTGCCAGTCCTTGCAGATGCCGTCCTCTGCCGATGTAATCCTGGGATTTTCTCAGGGTATCATGCGCGAGTTCGTGGTTGGCCAGCCGGTCGGCATCATCCATTGTTTTCTCCTTCCTCACGAAATTAATCGCGGATCATCCCGCGCGCTATTTCTCTTCCCGGATCGCCCTGTCCAATTCGAGTATCTGCGCGGTCAGTTTGCTCATCGCCGGACCGCTCATTTTGTCGATCGTGGCATCGTAGCTGCCGTAGAGTTTGCTCTGCACCTTGCTGAGTGCTGAATGAATTGTGTCGAATTTATCCTTCAGCGCGAGGTAGCCCTCGAAGTCGTTCGGCAGGATGCCGTGCAAGATCGTCGCTGCCAATCGTAGCCTATCGCGGGTGCCTCCGCTGCCAACGAGCACCTCAACGGCTTCCCCTACGACACCGCGGGCGTGACTAAGACGAATGTTCATGTCGTTCCTTTTCTTTGAGATGAGGCGGACCGCCAGTGTGTTCACTTCCCATGAGACGCGGCTGAAATAAGTGTTTCTCGCACCCAGTCGCTCAAGGAGGCGGCGCCTGCGGCTCTGGCAGCGTCGCCCAGCATGCTGTTCTCTTCATCGGTCAGCATCACTACGAGGCGTTTGTCGCGCTTGAGGTGTGTGGGTACTGGCGGTCTGCCCATCGGAAATCTCTCCTGTATTGTCGACAAATTAGAGCAATCGGATTAACAGTACAATAACTATTACAATAACTATTGACAAGCTGTTAAGTGTGGCAATAATTATGCACATCGAAACATCGATGGAGTAAGACAATGCCGAACGCATCCGTTCCGGCCGCCGCCGAAGGCGTGCCTTCTGAAATTCACGCCCGCAACCGCATCCGCGAGCTGGCATATGAAATATCGTCGCTACTCGATCGCGTGCCCCTGGCTGCCATGCTGACCATTAATCCGGCCGGCTCGAACAACCACCCCGTATTCCTTTGCGAGTACGTTGATGAGGATGCCGCAAAGCGCCGGCCTGTCCCGATTGGCGAAGCGAAAGGCGTCAACAACGAGGCAATCTCGGTGATCATGGAGGCCGAGGATGTTTTCAGCGAGGCAGCCGATATAGCCCACCTTGTCTTCCTTGCGATCCAAAGCATACGCATGGACGAGGAGAACCGCGCCCTGAGCGCCGGTGTTTACGATATTGAACATCGGCTTGAGCGAGGCCGCAAAATGCTCCAGGAAGCAAGGGAGCTGCTGCAATGACAAACGTAGATCGTCGTCAAGTTCTCCTCGCCCTGGCGGGGGCAGCAGCAGCGCCAGGCGTGTCCGCGGCGGCAACCGCCCCTCTGGAGCCTTGGAAGGATGCTGAGCACCACGCACGCGGACTCGCGAAGGCAATGGCCACCTGGCCCGACTGCATGCGCTTTCAGATCACGATCGTTCCTCACCAGCCCGAGCAGCCGTTGTTCTGGCTGTCGATGCCCGCGCCTGAGATCGAGGTGGGTCAACTCGACGAGGCTATCAAGGCTCATCGAGAAGCCTTCCGAGTGACAGACACCATGCCGGAAGAGCTGGAGGAGTGTGACGAGGGACAGCGCGCGTTCGAGGCGGAAGACAGCACCTTCGCGGCACTGTTGCATTTTAACTGCCGAACCGGCGCGACAAAGGCTCGAAAGGTCGAATATCTCCTCGCGCATATCCGAAAGAGAAACCGCTTTGACTTGGAATTGAATGCGGATCAGCTCGAAACCCTGCTGGATTCGTTGATCCAGTAGGAAGGATTCGTGTTGCCCGGAAAATTCCCGACGGTGTCGGATGTTGCCCAGAACGTTGCCCGAAGTCATTCGTTGACACTGATCGAGGCGAAAGCTTGCTGCTAAGTGTTTGAATTTTATGGTGCCGCTTGCAGGACTCGAACCTGCGACCCCATCATTACGAATGATGTGCTCTACCACCTGAGCTAAAGCGGCCCATGCGTCCCGCAAAGCTGCGGAACGATGTGTGAGGGGCTGATACCTGCAAACCGATGGGATTTCAAGCCATCAGTTTTGAGAACGTCAAAAAAGCCATGGACAGCCGAAAGAGAGGGCTTTCAGAGTGCCAGCCGCTGGCGGGCCTCGCTGTATTCGCGGGCAAGCCGGTCGACGAGGCTGGCGACCGGGGTGATCTCGGTGACGGCGCCGATGCCCTGGCCGCAGCCCCAGATATCCTTCCAGGCCTTGGCGCCGGTGGTGGCCGCCTCGAAATCCATCTTGGACGGATCGGCTTCCGGAAGATGGTCAGGGTCCATGCCGGCGGCGGTGATCGAGGGTTTCAGGTAGTTGCCGTGGATGCCGGTAAAATAATTCGAATAGACGATATCGGCGGCAGCGCTGTCGACGATCATCTGCTTGTAGGCGTCGCTGGCGCGGGCTTCTGTCGTGGCGATGAAGGGCGAGCCGATATAGGCCATGTCGGCACCCATCGCCTGCGCGGCCAGCAAGGCGCCGCCGGTGGAGATGGCGCCCGAAAGCAGGAGAGGGCCGGTAAACCAGCTGCGGATTTCCTGCACCAGCGCGAAGGGAGAGAGCGTTCCGGCGTGGCCGCCGGCTCCGGTCGCAACGGCGATCAGCCCATCGGCACCCTTGCGGATGGCCGAGTTGGCATGGCGGTTGTTGATCACGTCATGCAGTACGATGCCGCCATAGGAATGGATTGCGGCATTGACCTCGGGCACGGCGCCGAGCGAGGAAATGACGATCGGCACCTTGTATTTGACGCAGAGCATCAGGTCGTGTTCGAGCCGTTTGTTGGATTTGTGGACGATCTGGTTGACAGCGAAGGGCGCTGCCGGCCTGCCGGGATTGCGGGCGTTGTGAGCTGCCAGTTCCTCGGTAATTTCCGCCAGCCATTCGTCCAGCTGCGCTTCGGGCCGGGCGTTGAGCGCTGGAAACGAACCGACGACACCTGCCTTGCATTGGGCAAGCGTCAGGGCAGGATGAGAGATGATGAAAAGCGGCGCCGCGACGACGGGCAGGCGCGTGGTACCGTTGAGAATGGCTGGCAAGGACAAGGGTTCGCTCCCGGTTTCGAATATTTGACGTTTTCGTAAACGTAAGAACTTTACCAGCCACTTTTCGTTTTGCAAGGCTGTCCTGCTGAGGTCGGCATGGCTGGATCCGCGAAATCCTCCGGGTTTTCCCCGGCGCTGTCAGTCAGTTTTGTGCGCAAGGCTTGCAGATCGCCGCGTCAACGGTTACCCAATTGTTAACACATCCAAAAGCGTGCCGGGTTTGATGAGAACATCCGGCCGCAGCGGCGGATTGCTGGTGGAACCGGAGCGCCGGCCTTGCTGCCCGGTTCCGGGGCTTCGGCCCGAGTGCGACATGCTCTTGCAGGGTAGATTGATACCCGCACCAAGAAGGACGGATAGTGAGCGGACTGGAGACTGCCATCAGACATGCGCTGGAACGCTCGGACCGGGCGAATTCCGAAACGCGTGCGCGTATCTATCAATCGGCGCGAAATGCACTTGAGGCTGGCCTCAAGAAGCAGGACGTGCTCGATCCGGACGTGATCGCCCAGCAGCGCCATCGCTTGGAAGCCGTCATTCATGCCATCGAGCAGGAGGAGCGCGCCACGCTGAAGGCGGCTGCCTCGGTGCCGCCGCCGGTGCGTATCGATGCCGCTAGCAACGAGAATCACGCCCCTTCGGCGGAGCTTGACGACGGAATTCATCTGCCGCCCGGGCAGGGCGCGGGTCAGGGTGCCGGCGTTGCCCCCAGCGTTGATGGCGGACTTGCGGGCCTGCGTCCGGAACGCCGTGAGGGTTCGCCGCGTATTGCCGAGGCGGCACCGGTCGAGCCGACGGTGGGCAAACGGGGCAAACTTGCCAAGACCGCGACAGCGCAGCCGAAGCCGCGCCGGCGCAAGCGGGGCCGTTTTCTATCCTTCGTCATGGTTGTGACCATCCTGGTCGCCGCGGTCGTTATGGCGGCCTGGTGGGCAGAAACCAGTGGGCTACTGAAGACGGCGGCTCAGCGGGATACCAGCGTCGCCAATCCGCCCTCGACGGTCCAGTCGGAAGATTTCGACGGCGGAGAGGGTTTGAAGACACTGGGAACCCAGTCGGGTTTCTCCGGCGATTGGGTCGATGTCTTCACGCCTGCCGATACGGCCGGGGTCAAGCCGGGCAGCCGCGCCACGGCTGATTCCGTCAACGACGAGCGCGGGCCGCGTGTTCGCATCACGTCGGCGAGCGCGGATGCGGACGGCAATGTGCTGGTCGAGATTCCGGCCTCGGTGCTTGAGCAGATCTCCGGCAAGACATCGACCGTCGCGCTGAGCGTCCAGGCGGACGCGGGCAAGCAGACGCAGTTTTCCGTCGAGTGCGATTTCTCCTCGCTCGGCGATTGCGGCCGTCACCGGTTCACGGTCAACGAGGAAAAGAACGATATGCTGTTCAAGGTGACGTTCGACCGCAGCCTTGCCCCGAGCTCCCCCGGCCATATTCTGATCAACAGCGACGTGACGGGGGCCGGCAACAGCCTCAACCTCTTCGCCATCCGCATTCTGCCCGGGCAATAAGGGTATCGGAAGCCACCGGGCCGCTGCCCAGGCGGCCTACTTCACAAAGCCGGGGCCGAAGCCGAGGATCTTGTCGTCGATCTCTCCGATCGCGCTCTTGTCCTTGCCGTCGTAATCGAGCGTCTTGAGGATATGGCGGATCAGATCCAGCCGGGCGCGGCGCTTGTCGTTGGCGCGAACGACTGTCCACGGCGCATGATCGCTATGGGTTTCCTTGAGCATCTGGTCGCGGGCTTCGGTATACAGGTCCCATTTCGTCAGTGCCGCGATATCCATCGGCGACAGTTTCCATACTTTCAGCGGGTCGTGGCGCCGGTCGTGGAACCGCTTGAGCTGCATCTCGCGGCCGATGTCCAGCCAGAACTTGAAGAAGTGGATGCCGTCGCCGATGACCAGTTTTTCGACACGCGGCGTCTGCTTGAGAAAATGCTGCTGCTGTTCGGGCGTGCAGAACCCCATCACCGGCTCGACGCCGCCGCGATTGTACCAGGAGCGGTCGAACATCACGAATTCGCCAGCCGTCGGGAAATGTGTGACATAGCGCTGGTAGTACCACTGGCCCTTTTCCGTTTCCGTCGGCTTGGTCAGCGCGACGACACGGGCAGAGCGCGGGTTCATGTAGGAGTTCGTGGCATGGATCGCCCCGCCCTTGCCGGCAGCGTCGCGCCCCTCGAAAACCGCCATCACCCGCTGGCCTGTCGCCTGCAGCCAGAACTGCACCTTGACCAGCTCCACCTGCAGCTTTTCCAGCAGGCTGTCATAGCTGTCGCCATCGAGCTTCTTGTCGTAGGGATAATCGCCCGAAGACAGCGCCGCCTTGTCGATCCAGCCCGGCAGTTCCGGATTGTCGATGTCGAAAATGCGCCGCTTGCCGTTGATCTCCAGTTCGACCGGCTTGTTTTTCTCAGAATCCGTCATCATGTGCCCTCTCTGGAGTTTTGGCGGCCGGTCGCCGATTTCATGGGAGGAGGCCACAATTGAATTGCGAATTCAAGCATGCCGTGAAAATCATGTCATGAACCTCCGATATCACCGGTCAATTGCATGCCGGTAAGAGAGAGCATCTTGGAAGATACAAAAACAGTCTGGGAGCGTCTGGGGGAGAGAGCTGCCGCGGAGAAGTGGATCATCGCCCTGTCGGTCATCGCTGCGGGCGGGCTCGTTTTTTTCGGCATTCACACCATGGCCGTGCTTTTGTTCTGGCTGGTCTGGATGACGGTTCTTTTCAACCGTTCGGCCGATCCCAAGCCGCCTGTCGCGGCGGTCGCGCCGTCTGCGATGGAAGAGACCGATCTTGGCATGCTCGCCACCGTCTTCAACGCGCTCGACACGCCGATCCTGGTGGTCGCGCCGGATGAAACCGTGCTGTTGCAGAATCAGGCGGCCGAGAAAGCCTTCGGCACCATCCCGCCGAATACGGACCTGTCGGCGCGGGTGCGTTCGCCCGGCATTCTGGATATGGTGCGTGAGACGATCGTGACCGGCAAGGTGAACCAGATCGAGCATTCCGAACGGTTCCCGTCGGAGGCGGTCTATATCGTCCGCGTCGCCCCGGCCGATATCGGGCCGCAGGCGAATGGCCGGCTCTATGTCCTGTCCTATCGCGATATTTCGCAGGCCCGCCGGATCGACCGGATGCGCTCCGATTTCGTCGCCAATGCCAGCCATGAACTGAGGACACCGCTCGCCTCGCTCCGCGGTTTTATCGAGACGCTGCAGGGCCCTGCGCGCAACGATGCCAAGGCGCATGAGAAGTTCCTCGGCATCATGCACGAACAGGCGACGCGGATGAGCCGCCTTGTCGATGATCTCCTGTCCCTCTCGCGGCTGGAGTTGAAGTCCCATATCGCGCCGGATGAGGCGATCAATCTGGCGCCGCTGCTCGGCCATGTCCGCGACGCGCTGTCGCCGCTTGCCGAGGATGTCGGCGTCGAGATTTCGCTGATTGTGCCAGACGCGCCGGTCATCGTGCAGGGCGACCGCGACGAACTGACGGAAGTTTTCGAGAACTTGATCGAGAACGCCTGCAAGTATGGCCAGGAGGGCAAGAAGGTCGAAGTCACGCTCTCGGGCGGCGGCGATGTGCCGGCCGAGGTTTCGGTCCGCGATCACGGCCCGGGGATCCCCGCCGAACATGTTCCCCGTATTACCGAGCGATTCTACCGGGTGAATGTGGAGGCCAGCCGGTCGAAAAAGGGCACGGGTCTGGGGCTTGCCATCGTCAAGCATATTCTGACCCGGCACCGTGCCAGACTGCTGGTTCAATCCGAAATCGGCAAGGGCACGGTGTTTACCGTGAGGTTTTGACACAAACCCGTCGCCCGAAAACGCATATTTGAAAAATACGTCACTATTTCAAATGGTTAATCTGTCACAAATGTTTCGTCAATTTGACATAAAAGGTGTGGGCATCGGACGCTAACTAAGGTGGCCGATCGATACGGCGAAAGCGAGCGCTGGTGAAAAGCGCACCCACACAAGCCCATTATGGGAGTATTCTGATGAAGTCCTTGAAACTTACTGTTGCAGCTCTGGTTGCATCCGCCGCTTTTGCTGGCGTAGCGATCGCCCGCGACCAGATCCAGGTTGCCGGCTCCTCGACCGTTCTTCCCTACGCAAAGATCGTTGCCGAAACCTTCGGCGAAACCTTCCCCGACTTCAAGACCCCGATCGTTGAATCCGGTGGCACCGGTGCCGGCCTGAAGGAATTCTGCAAGGGTGTTGGCCCCGACACGATCGACATCGCCAATGCATCGCGCAAGATCAAGGACAGCGAGCTGGAAACCTGCAAGGCATCCGGCGTCACCGAAGTCCAGGAAGTCAAGATCGGTTATGACGGCATCGTCTTCGCGACCGACAGCGGCAATGCCGACCTGAAGCTGGTTCCGAAGGACCTGTATCTCGCTCTGGCCGCTGAAGTCGTCGTTGACGGCAAGCTCGTTGCCAACCCCTACAAGAAGTGGTCGGAAGTCAACAAGGACCTGCCGGACGTTGAAATCGCCGCCTATATCCCGGGCGAAAAGCACGGCACCCGCGAAGTCTTCGAAGAGAAGGTTCTCGCAGCGGGCTGCAAGGAAGCCGGCGCGACCGACGCGATCAAGGGCCTGGTTGCCGATGAAAAGGAAGCCGCCAAGAAGTGCATCGCCGTTCGCAAGGACGGTCTGGCCATCGACATCGACGGCGACTACACCGAAACGCTCGCTCGCATCGCGTCCAACAAGAACGGCATCGGCGTCTTCGGCCTGTCCTTCTTTGAAAACAACGCCGACAAGCTGAAGGTCGCAACCGTCAACGGCATCGTTCCGACGACCGAAACGATCGCTTCCGGCGAATATCCGGTGTCCCGCCCGCTGTTCTTCTACGTCAAGAAGGCACATCTCGGCGTTATCCCGGGCCTCAAGGAATATGTCGAATTCTTCCTCGACGACCAGATGATCGGCCCTGACAGCCCGCTTGCTTCCTACGGCCTCGTACCGGCTCCGGATGCAGAACGTGAAGCTGACCGCAAGGCCTTCACCGACGGCGGCCTGCTCTAATCCAGGAGCGCAATTACGGCACGGCAGTTCTTGCCGTGCCGGACCTCCCGAGTTCGGATTTGCCGGCTTTCCATGATTGACAAGGCCGGGGGGATATATTGATGAACACCTCTCTTATTCTGCTGATTGTTTTGATTGTCGGTCTGGCGGCCTATTTTGCCGGCCGCGCGCGCGCGGTGGCAAGCTCTAAGGGCAAGCTGTCGGTATTGCATTCCCTTCCAGGGTATCATGGCGTCTATGTCGCCATCTGGGCGGTCCTGCCGGCCGCGGTGGTTCTCGCCGTCTGGCTGATCGCCAGCCCGTTTGTCATCGAAAGTGCCGTTCGCGCCTCGCTGCCCGAAACCGTGCGCAGTCAGGGCGGCGCAACCACGCAGCTGATGCTCGGCCAGGTGATGTCCGTTGCCAATGGCCTCAAGCTGCTCAATGCGGACGAACTGGCGGCCGTAACCAGCGGCTCCAGCAATCTGCGTGACGCGCTGGCCGCCAAGGGCGTGCCGATGGCCAATGCCGGTGAAGCCTACATGGTCGCATCCGCGCAGGAATATAATTCTCTGAAGGACGGCAGCCGCTGGGCGATGAGCGCGGTCGTGTTGATCATTGCCATTGCGGGCGCATTCTTTTCCATCCGTGGTATCTCGGCGTCGTTGCGGGCGAGAAACCGCGTCGAGCGCGTCATGCTGGGCGCGCTGCTGCTGGCATCGTCGATCGCGATCCTGACGACGGTCGGCATTGTCGGGTCGATGCTGTCGGAAGCCATCCGCTTCTTCCAGTCGGTTTCGCCCAGCGCCTTCTTCTTCGGCACGGTCTGGGATCCACGCTTTTCCGCTGCGGGCAGCGGAGGCACGGAAGGCCAGTTCGGCCTGCTGCCGCTGCTGGCCGGAACGCTTTATATCGCTTTCGTCGCCATGCTTTTTGCGGTGCCGGTCGGTCTCTTCGCAGCCATCTACATGGCGGAATATGCCAAGCCCGCCGTGCGTGGCATCGCCAAGCCGCTTCTGGAAATCCTCGCCGGCATCCCGACCATCGTCTACGGCTTTTTCGCCCTGGTCACGGTCGGGCCTTTCCTTCGCGATATGTCGGCGCAGCTGAACGGGCTGGTGACCGGCAACTACGTCAACTTCATCCAGGCGCAGAGCGTTCTGACGGCCGGCCTGGTGATGGGCATCATGCTGATCCCGTTCGTGTCGTCTCTGTCGGACGATATCATCACGCAGGTGCCCGGCTCGCTGCGCGATGGCTCGCTTGGCCTCGGTGCGACCCGCTCTGAAACCATCAAGCGCGTCATCCTGCCCGCCGCTCTTCCCGGTATCGTCGGTGCATTGCTTCTGACGGCATCGCGTGCCGTCGGTGAAACCATGATCGTGGTTCTGGCCGCCGGGGTCGCTGCGCGCATGCAGCTCAATCCCTTCGAGGCGATGACGACGGTGACGGTCAAGATCGTCAATCAGCTGACCGGCGACCTTGAGTTCAATTCGCCGCAGACGCTGGTTGCCTTTGCGCTTGGCATCACCCTGTTTGCCATCACACTCTGCCTCAACATCTATGCACTCTATATCGTGCGCAAATATCGGGAACAGTACGAATGACCGACATGACATCTTCCGTACCGTCCACCTTCGTGCGCCCGGCGCAGGCAAAGCGGGATATCGGCATCAAGCGCCGCTATGCAGCCGAGCGCCGCTTCAGGGCTTACGGCGCTGCCGCCATCCTGATCGGCCTGTTCTTCCTGTTCGTGCTTCTGTGGACCGTGGTCTCCAAAGGCTACACCGCGTTCCAGCAGACCGCGATCACGCTGCCGATCGAGTTCTCCGAAAAAGTCATCGACCCGAAGAACGAGCGCGCCCAGAACCCCGCCAAGTTGATGACGGCAAACTATCCGCTGCTGGTGCGCGATGCGCTGGTCAAGGCGCTCGCCATGGATCCGGACAACAAGCCGCTCGTCAAGCAGGCAACCGACATGGTGTCGGCAAGCGCCCGTACCCAGCTGCGCGATATCGTCGTCGCCAATCCGGCCGTGATCGGTACGACTGTCAATGTCGCGCTGCTGGCGGAAGGCAATATCGACTCGGCCAACAAGGGGCAGATCGACCTCAATGTCGCCGAAGCCAGCCGCAAGGTGAAGGACCAGCAGCTCGAATGGATGAAGACGCTGTCTGCGTCCGGCGCCATGGCCAAACAGTTCAACACCGGATTGTTCACATATGGTGCGTCCAGCCGTCCGGAAGCTGCCGGTATCGGTGTCGCGGCTCTCGGCTCGCTCTATATGATGCTGATCGTTCTTGCCCTTGCGCTTCCGATCGGGGTGGCGGCATCCATCTATCTGGAGGAGTTCGCGCCGAAGAACCGGCTGACGGATCTGATCGAGGTCAATATCAACAACCTCGCCGCCGTTCCGTCGATCGTCTACGGTCTGCTGGGCCTGTCGATCTTCATCAACTTCGCCGGCATGCCGCGCTCCGCTGCCCTCGTCGGTGGCTTGGTGCTGACGCTGATGACGTTGCCGACGATCATTATCGCCACCCGTGCGGCGCTGAAGGCGGTGCCGCCGTCGATCCGCGCGGCGGCCCTTGGCCTTGGTGCGTCGAAGATGCAGACGATCTTCCATCACGTCCTGCCGCTGGCCATGCCGGGCGTGCTCACTGGTACGATCATCGGCCTGGCCCATGCGCTCGGCGAAACCGCGCCGCTGCTTTTGATCGGCATGGTCGCCTTCGTCGTCGATTATCCCGGCTCGCCGATGGATCCGTCCACAGCTCTGCCCGTGCAGATCTATATGTGGGCCAATGAAGCCGAACGTGCATTTGTCGAACGGACCTCGGGTGCGATCATGGTTCTCCTGATCTTCCTCGTCGTCATGAACCTTGGCGCAATCCTGTTGCGGCGTCGCTTTGAGCGGCGCTGGTAGTGAGGTAGAAACATGAACATGATGTCAGAAGCAGCAGTCGAAAAGGCCTTGGATCAGAAAATGAACACTGTTCCCTTCAAGATGATCGGAAAGGATGTTTCGGTCTATTACGGCGAGAAGCGGGCGCTTTTCGATGTGAATCTCAATGTCCGCGAAAACACCGTGACCGCCCTGATCGGCCCCTCCGGCTGCGGCAAGTCGACATTCCTGCGGACCCTGAACCGCATGAACGATACGATCGACAGCTGCCGCGTCACCGGCAAGATCACTCTCGATGACGGCGATATCTACGATCCGAGCATCGACGTCGTCGAGCTTCGCGCCCGTGTCGGTATGGTTTTCCAGAAGCCCAACCCGTTCCCGAAGTCGATCTACGAGAACGTCACCTACGGCCCGAAGATCCATGGTCTTGCCCGCACCAAGGCGGAATTCGACCAGATCGTCGAGAGTAGCCTTCAGAAGGCCGGTCTCTGGAACGAAGTGAAGGATCGTCTGCATGAATCCGGTACCGGTCTGTCCGGCGGCCAGCAGCAGCGCCTGTGCATTGCCCGCGCCGTTGCCGTCAGCCCGGAAGTCATCCTGATGGACGAGCCCTGTTCGGCGCTGGATCCGATCGCCACCGCCAAGGTCGAGGAACTGATCCACGAACTGCGCGCCAACTATACGATCGTCATCGTCACGCACTCGATGCAGCAGGCTGCCCGTGTTTCGCAGCGCACCGCCATGTTCCATCTCGGCAATCTCGTCGAAGAGAACGACACCGACAAGATGTTCACCAATCCGGACGACCAGCGCACGCAGGATTACATCATGGGCCGCTTCGGCTGAGGACGTTTCCTGTTGCCTGCCGGTGTTTCGGCAAGGCCGCTGTCTTTGAAACCGGATTGTGATCGCAAGGAAAAACAATCATGTCTACGCACATTGCTTCCGTCTATGACGAAGATCTGAAGTACCTGACCCGGCGCATTTCCGAGATGGGCGGCCTCGCCGAACAGATGGTGGCCGAATCCGTGCGCGCGCTGGTCAATTCCGACCTGGCGCTCGCCCAGAAGGTCATTTCCGACGATGCCATTCTCGATGATGCCGAGCGTCAGATCGGCGAAAAGGCGATCGTCACGATCGCCAAGCGCCAGCCTGTAGCCTCGGATCTGCGCGAGATCATGGGGTCGATCCGCATCGCCGCCGATCTGGAACGGGTCGGCGATCTCGGCAAGAACACGGCCAAGCGCGTCATCGCCGTGTCGAGTGCCAGCCTTCCGCGCCAGCTTGCCCGCGGCCTGGAGCATCTGGCCGAACTTGCGCTCGTCCAGCTCAAGGAGGTGCTCGACGTTTACGCCTCCCGCTCGCCGGAAAAGGCCAACAGCATCCGCGAGCGCGACAACGAGATCGACGCGATCTACACCTCGCTGTTTCGCGAGCTTCTGACCTACATGATGGAAGATCCGCGCAACATCACGCCCTGCACGCATCTTCTGTTCTGCGCCAAGAATATCGAGCGCATTGGCGATCACGCCACCAACATCGCCGAGACGATCTATTACATGGCGACCGGTGCGCAGCCCGTCGGCGAGCGTCCGAAGGACGACACTGCCAACACCGTCGGCGCGATCGGCAATTGATCGCGCGGATTAAGTAAGTAAATTCTTACGCATGACTGCGCGGGCGGCCAATGGAGCCGCTCCGCAAGCCACAGGTCCGGCGGACCGGGCGCCAAGGAGCCTAACTGCATGTTGCCAAGAATTGCCGTTGTTGAAGATGAGGAGGCGCTCAGCGTTCTCCTGCGTTACAATCTTGAGGCCGAAGGGTTCGAAGTCGATACGATCAATCGTGGCGACGAGGCCGAAATGCGCCTGCAGGAACGCCTGCCGGATCTGCTGATCCTTGATTGGATGCTCCCGGGCGTTTCCGGCATCGAACTGTGCCGGCGTCTGCGCCAGCGGTCCGAGACCGAGCGTCTGCCGATCATCATGCTGACGGCGCGGGGAGAAGAGAGCGAACGTGTTCGCGGCCTTGCCACCGGCGCCGACGATTATGTGGTCAAGCCATTTTCGACACCGGAGCTGATGGCCCGGGTGAAGGCAATGTTGCGCCGGGCGAAACCGGAGGTTCTCTCGACATTGCTGAAATGCGGCGATATCGAGCTCGACCGCGAAACCCACCGCGTTCATCGCAAGACCCGCGAAGTTCGCCTGGGGCCGACCGAATTCCGCCTTCTTGAATTCTTCATGGCCTCGCCTGGCCGGGTTTTTTCGCGTTCGCAGCTTCTGGACGGTGTCTGGGGCCAAGACATCTATGTCGATGAGCGCACGGTGGACGTCCATGTCGGCCGCCTGCGCAAGGCGCTGAATTTTTCCAACATGCAGGACGTGATCCGCACGGTGCGCGGCGCGGGCTATTCGCTGGAAAGCTGAGCAATTACGGATATGGCGAAAGCCGTCAGGCGCTGCCTTGCGGTTCGCCGATCTCGACGGCATGGCCGTCGGGATCGTATAGACGAAACACCCTCTGTCCCCATGGTTGCGTCTCGATGGGGTGGATGAGGTTCACGTTCGAAGAGATGCGCTCGAAAAGCGCGTCGAGATTGTCGTGTTCGAAATAGAGCAGGATATTCTGGCGGCCATACGGCTCCGAAACGGCTGTCGTCCGTCCCCAGACCGTTATTTCCAGGGATTTGCCCTCATGCATTGCAAAGCCGGTTTCAAACATGACGAAATTGCCGAAGTCCTGCGTGATCGCCAATCCCAGTATCTCGCAATAAAAGGTTTTCGAGATGCTGATATCCCGCACGAACGGGATAGGATTGACGAACCGCATGCCGACCCGGCCTTATCGTGCCCGGCGGCGCTCACCGGAAGGCTGGTAGGCCAGTTTCGCGTGGAAGGTGCAGTAGGGGGACGTGTCGGGGGAGTCGTTGCCGCAAAAATGGAACTCGTCCTTCATCGGGTCGCCGATCGGCCACTTGCAGGTGCGGTCGGTCAGCTCCGTCAGCACCAGGCGGCGCGACATCGGAACGACGACGTTGCCGACCGGTGCCGTTTCCTGATCCTCGATGACGTCGATTTCGACTTCTTCCTTCATGACGGTGGCGCCGGCCGTGCGTGTCACGGTGCGGGTGGTCATGCGCGAGGCATAGTTCGGTGCACGCGGCGCGGACGTCGCGGGGCGCTTGGCGCGCGTGGTCGCCGCCGTGCTGCCGCCGGCCTTGGCGCGGCCGGGCAGGCAAAGCCGGTGAACCTTGCCGATGACGGCGTTGCGGCTGACGCCGCCGAGTTGAGCTGCGATCTGGCTCGCGCTCAAACCCTCGGACCACAATTTCTTGAGTTTCTCGACCCGCTCGTCAGTCCAGTTCATGGTCTTGTCTCCATTCCCAGCGTTGGTGTTGGTCGAATCCTCCACCGAACCCCGGATAGGCTCCGAGGTTGAAACGCGATAACACTTTTGGTGACTAGGTCCGCCGCATGCGTTCTAGTAATTGTTTATTAACGTAGAGACCGGGGGACTCCCTGACAAGAGTCCCTTGAATCCCACCGAATCGATTTCTGAGTTTTCCCCAACTTGCTTGTCATGCGTGGCATTTTTGCAAGGGTATCCGGCTAAAAAAATCGCATCGCCTGTATCCGCGCGAATTGCCGCAAATCGTGGGCTTTTGTTGACATCGCAGTGCGAAATGAAGATAGTGCCCTCGCCGCCGCGAGGCGGCATTTTGATTTTTTATGGGTTGGCCTCAGCCCGAAACGAACAATTGACCGAAACAATCACTGCGATGATTGAGGAGACCTGCGCCATGGCCGCTGCCACGCCGCTTTATGACACATATGCTCGCGCCCCTTTGCGGTTCGAGCGCGGCGAAGGCGTCTGGCTGATCGCCGAGGATGGCACGCGCTATCTCGATTTTGCTGCCGGCGTCGCGGTCAATTCGCTCGGCCATGCCCATCCGCATCTCGTTTCGGCGTTGAAGGAACAGGCGGAAAAGGTCTGGCATCTGTCCAATCTGTATGAGGTTCCCGGTCAGGAAAGCCTCAGCCGCCGCCTGACGGAAGCAACCTTTGCCGACAAGGTGTTCTTCACCAACTCCGGTGCGGAGGCGCTCGAATGCGCCATCAAGACGGCACGGCGCTATCATTTCGCCAAGGGTCAGCCGGAAAAATTCCACATCATCACCTTCGAGGGCGCCTTTCATGGCCGCACGCTGGCGACGATCGCCGCCGGTGGCCAGGCGAAATATCTCGAAGGTTTCGGCCCGAAGGCGCCGGGTTTCTATCAGGTGCCGTTCGACGATATGGCAGCACTGAAGGCGGCGATCACCGAAGAAACCGCCGCGATCCTGATCGAGCCGATCCAGGGCGAGGGCGGCATCCGCACGGTGTCGAAGGAGTTCCTGCAGGAACTGCGGGCGCTGTGCGACGAATACGGCCTGCTGCTGGTCCTCGACGAGGTCCAGTCCGGCGTCGGCCGCACAGGCAAGCTCTTTGCCCATGAATGGGCGGGTATCACGCCGGATATCATGGCTGTTGCCAAGGGTATCGGCGGCGGCTTCCCGCTTGGCGCCTGCCTTGCGACCGAGGATGCGGCTTCCGGCATGATCGCCGGTACGCACGGCTCGACCTATGGCGGCAACCCGCTGGCCATGGCCGTTGGCAATGCCGTTCTGGATGTCATCCTTGCGGATGATTTCCTGCAGCATGTGCGCGATGTCTCGCTGGTCTTCCGCCAGGGGCTTGCCTCGCTTGCCGACCGTTTCCCCGATGTCATCGAGGAAATCCGCGGCGAGGGCCTGATGCTCGGCATCAAGGCCAAGGTACCGTCGACCGATCTGCTCAAGGCCATCCGGGCCGAAAAACTGCTGGCCGTGCCGGCGGGCGAAAATGTCATCCGCCTGCTGCCGCCGCTGGTGACGACGGCCGAGGAGGCCCGTGAAGGTCTGGCGCGGCTGGAGCGCGCCGCCGAACAGCTCACAGTGGAACGACGACAGGCCTCCGCCTGAACGACGCTCCCCTTACGCTGAAAAACACAGGACTTTGAATAGAATGGCCGGCACCAGACATTTTCTCGATCTTTCCGCCATGACGACGGGCGACCTCCGGACGATCATCGAGGACGCCCGCGTCCGCAAGGCAGCCACCAAGGCAGGCACGGCTGAAAAGCCACTGGCCGGCAAGATGCTGGCGATGATCTTCGAAAAGCCATCGACCCGCACGCGCGTGTCCTTCGACGTCGGCATGCGCCAGCTTGGCGGCGAGACGCTGTTCCTCTCCGGCACCGAGATGCAGCTCGGCCGCGCCGAAACCATTGGCGATACGGCCAAGGTTCTCTCGCGCTATGTCGACGCGATCATGATCCGCACCACCGATCATACGCGCCTGCTGGAGCTGGCCGAACACGCCACCGTTCCGGTCATCAACGGCCTCACGGATACCACGCACCCCTGCCAGATCATGGCTGATATCATGACCTTCGAGGAGCATGGCGGCCCGGTGAAGGGCAAGACGATCGCCTGGACCGGCGACGGCAACAATGTGCTGCATTCCTTCATCGAAGGCTCGGCCCGTTTCGGCTACCGGATGAACATGGCAGTGCCGCTCGGCTCGGAGCCCGACGACAAGATCCTCAACTGGGCCCGCAACAACGGTGGCGAGATCAAGCTCTATCATGACGCCGATCAGGCCGTGGACGGCGCGCATTGCGTGGTCACCGACACATGGGTGTCGATGAACCAGGAACACCGCGCCCGCGGGCACAATGTTTTCCAGCCGTTCCAGGTCAATGCCGCGCTGATGGCGAAGGCCGACAAGGACGCACTGTTCATGCATTGCCTGCCCGCCCACCGAGGCGAGGAGGTCACTGACGACGTGATCGACGGCAAGCAGTCGGTCGTGTTCGACGAGGCGGAGAACCGTCTGCATGCGCAGAAATCGGTTCTCGCCTGGTGCCTCGGCGCCCTGTAAGGGGCGTTGTGCCGGGCATATTGAAAACCGGACCGCGGCACACGATCTATGCTGCAAGATGATGACCGGCGGGAGGCTTGGCTTCCCGTGCCGGTCATTTGTGTTTGAGACTATCCAGCCATCCGTTTCGCTGTCCAAACTGGAGGCGATCGGAAAGAGCAGCCGTTTTTTCAGCAACGATCTGGACAAAGCGGGCCTGCGCAGGATCAATAAGAGCGTCGGACATCGCGTCGCCCAGGGCTCCGGCCTTTGTGGTGCGCGGATGTGCGGGGGCTAAGGAGCAGAATGATGACGGAAACCCTATCGGGCCTCGGCCAGTTCGATTTCGCCGGCGACGATCATGTCGTGCCGTTTCAGGTTGAAGGCCTCGACGTGCGTGGCCGTGCCGTCCAGCTCGGTCCGATGCTGGATGCCATTCTCGAGCGCCACAACTATCCGTTGCCGGTCGCCCGCCTCGTTGCCGAGACGGTCGTGCTGACGGTTCTGCTCGGTACCTCGCTGAAATTCGAAGGCAAGCTGATCATCCAGACCAAGGGCAACGGCCCCGTCGATCTCGTCGTCGCCGATTTCTCGACGCCCGACCGGGTGCGCGCCTATGCCCGCTACAACGAGGAGGCTCTGTCGATCGCCGAGCAGAACGGCCTGACCCAGCCTCAGCATCTGCTGGGCGAGGGCATTCTGGCTTTCACCATCGACCAGGGTGCGCATATGCAGCGCTACCAGGGCATCGTGCCGCTCGATGGCGCGTCTCTCGAAGAGATCGCCGGTGTCTATTTCCGTCAGTCGGAGCAGATCCCGACGAAGGTGCGCCTCGGCGTCGCCGAGCTGCTCGACCGCGACGAAAATGGCAAGCCGCGCCATCGCTGGCGGGCCGGCGGCATGGTCGCGCAGTTCCTGCCGGAAACGCTGGAGCGCATGCGCCAGCCGGATCTTCCCGGCGGCGATGGCGACGCGGCGGATGACGATGCTGACTTCGAGGTCGATGATCTTTGGGGCGAGGCGAGCGTCATGGTTCAGACCATCGACGCCGATGAACTGACCGATCCGACGGTCGGCACCGAGCGGCTGCTCTACAGGCTGTTCCACGAACGCGGCGTCAAGGTCTATCCGCCACAGGCGGTCTACGACAAGTGCAGCTGTTCGCGGGAAAGGCTGCGCGACGTCCTGGCCAGCCTGAGCCAGGAGGATATCGATCATACGGTCGAGGACGGAATGGTTTCGGTCACCTGCGAGTTCTGCTCGACGACCTACCGTTTCGAGGCAACGGAAGTGCGGCCGCAGTAATCAGCGGCTGTGCCAGGCCGCGCGGCTGTCAGTTCAGCGTGCGGTTCTGGCCGGGTGAATCGAGCGAGAAGGCGGGAATGTCCACCGTGAAGGACTCGCCTTCCGTGGTTTCCATCGAATAATGGCCGAACATCACGCCGGATGGCGTGTCGAGCGGGCAGCCGGACGAATATTCATAGGTATCGCCGGGATTGAGAACCGGCTGCTCGCCAATGACGCCCGGCCCATTGACCTCGTCCACCTGGCCGTTTTCATCGGTAATATGCCAATAGCGCGTCATCAGCCGCACCGTGTTGTCGGAAAGGTTGGAGATCAGGATGCGGTATCCCCAGACATAGCGGCTGTCATCCGGATCGGACTGCTCCTCCAGATAATAGGGCTCAACGGTCACCTCGATGTCGCGAGTCAGCGCGCGATACATATGCAAACCCTTTTCAAGTCTTTCGGCGATATTCTACAACAAGATGGTTTCGTCAAGAATAACGGACACGGTAAAACTGTCAGGATAAGGCACAGATGCTGGACGGCCATATCAGAAAGCGGCTTGCCCCCTGGCTTGACCATGGCGGCCAGGCCCTGGCCCGTCGCGGCATCAGTGCGAACACGGTCACGGTCGCCGGCTTCCTGATCGGCCTGGCCGCCGCTGTCGCCATTATCCTGGATGAATTCGTGCTGGCGTTTCTGCTGGTCGCGGCCAGCCGGATCTGTGACGGTCTGGATGGCGCGGTAGCAAGGGCAACGGAAAAGACGGATTTCGGCGGCTTCCTCGATATCGTCCTCGACTTCGCCTTCTACGGCCTCATTCCGCTCGCCTTCATCCTGTCCGATCCGTATGAAAACGGCGCGGCGGGCGGCCTGCTGCTTCTGTCCTTCTATATCAACGGGGCAAGCTTCCTTGCCTTTGCCATCATGGCCGCGAAGCGCGGGCTGTCGACGCAGGTGAGGGGCGCGAAATCGCTCTATTTCACGACGGGGCTTGCCGAGGCTAGCGAAACGATCGCCGTGTTTCTGGCCTTCTGCCTTTTCCCGCAGTGGTTTTCGGAAATCGCCGTCCTCTTCGCGCTCGTCTGTTTCTACACGGCGCTGTCACGGATCATGTTGGCGCGGATAAGCTTCAAAGCGGAAAAGCAGACATAGAAAAACGCCCGCATCCGGCTGGATACGGGCGTCTCATAGGAGCCGTGGATCAGGCCTGGACGGACTTCAGCGCGCGGGCAAAATCCTCGATCAGGTCTTCGCTGTCCTCGATGCCGGCCGAGAAGCGCACCGTGCCCGGCGAAATGCCGAGTTCAGCACGGGCTTCGTCCGAGAGGTTCTTGTGCGTCGTTGTTGCCGGATGAGTGATCAGGCTCTTCGAGTCGCCGAGATTGTTGGAGATCAGCACCGTGTCGAGCGCGTTCTGAAGGGCGAAGGCTGCGTCCTTGCCGCCTTTCAGTTCGAAGCACACCAGCGTCGATCCGCCCTTCATCTGCCGGGCAATGATGTCGGCCTGCGGATGGTCCTTGCGGCCGGGATAGATCACCTTGGCGATCTGGCTCTGCTCGGCGAGGAAATCGGCGACACGCGCGGCATTCTCGCTCTGCTGGCGCACGCGCAAGGGCAGGGTCTCGATGCCCTTCAGCAGCGTCCAGGCATTGAACGGCGACAGGGCAGGGCCGGTGTGGCGGAAATAGTCGTGCAGGTTCTCGTTGATCCATTCCTTGTCGGACAGGATGACGCCGCCGAGGCAACGGCCCTGGCCGTCGATATGCTTGGTCGCGGAATAGACGACGATATGGGCGCCCAGTTCCAGCGGCTTCTGCAAAAGCGGCGTTGCAAAGACGTTATCGACGATCACCTTGGCACCGATCGCGTTGGCGATCTTGGCGACACCTGCGATATCAACCACTTCCAGCGTCGGATTGGTCGGGCTTTCGAGGAAGAACACCTTGGTGTTCGGCTTGACCGCCTTTTCCCAGTTTTCGAGGAAACGTCCGTCGATCAGCGTGAATTCGATGCCGTATTTCGGCGCCAGCGTTTCCACGACCCAGCGGCAGGAGCCGAACAGGGCGCGGGCGGCAACGATATGGTCGCCGGCCTTCAGCTGGCAGAGGATGGCGGCCGAGACCGCGGCCATGCCGGATGCCGTGGCGCGCGCGTCTTCTGCGCCTTCCAGCATGCACATGCGCTGTTCGAACATGTCGTTGGTCGGGCTGCCGTAGCGGGCATAGATGAAGCCGTCGGTCTCGCCCTTGAAGCGCGCTTCGGCAGCCTCGGAGCTGTCGTAGACGAAGCCCTGCGTCATGAAGATGGCTTCGGAGGTTTCACCATGGTTTGAACGGGTCGTGCCGCCATGAACGAGCTGTGTCGCGGGGCGCCAATTTTTGCTCATCGATTGTCTCTTTCAAAACAAAAAAACCGGCCGCAAAAAAGCAAGCCGGTTTCAAACCCGGCCTTTTTAGCTATTTGTTTAACGTGGCTGCAAGCCGACCGGCCAAATCACCACGGGATAATTCCTCAAATACTGCGCAAGCGCGCTTGCGTCAATTCCCCCGAACAAGAAGATATGTCACAGGGACAATTTGGTTTATGACGTGCCGGTTGCGGCAAAAAGGAAAACGGGAATGACGAGGGCCACGGGCATTCTAGCCGATCGCGCCATTGCGGCGCTGTTTGATGCGGGACGGTTGAAAAGCGAGGACCGGCTCGATGACGATCAGATCCAGCCCGCAAGCCTCGACCTGCGCCTGGGCTCGATCGCCTTCCGCGTCCGCGCCAGCTTCATGCCGGGCCCCGGCCATCTGGTCGCCGACAAGCTCGACCGGCTGAAGCTGCACGTCATCGATCTCTCCGAAGGCGCGGTGCTGGAAACCGGCTGCGTCTACATCGTGCCGCTGATGGAAAGCCTCGATCTCCCGGTCGGCATGTCGGCCTCCGCCAATCCGAAAAGCTCGACCGGCCGTCTCGATATCTTCACCCGTGTCATCACCGACCGCGCCCAGGAGTTTGACAAGATCCCGGCCGGCTATTCCGGCCCGCTCTACCTCGAAATCAGCCCGCGCACCTTCCCGGTCATCGTCCGGCGCGGTTCGCGCCTCTCACAGATCCGCTTCCGCATCGGCCATGCGCTGCTCAGTGAAACCGAGCTGCTTGCCCTGCACGAAAGCGATGTGCTGGTTGCGAGCGATACGCCGAACGTATCCGGCGGCGGCATTGCGCTTTCCATCGACCTCAAGGGCACCGGCGCCGATGGTCTCATCGGCTACCGCGGCAAGCACCACACAGCCGTCGTCGATGTCGACAAGAAGGCGGTGCACGGCATCTTCGATTTCTGGGAGCCGCTTTACAGCCGTGGCCGCGACGAACTGATCCTCGATCCCGACGAGTTCTACATCCTCGTCTCGCGCGAGGCGGTGCATGTGCCGCCGCTCTATGCCGCCGAAATGACGCCGTTCGATCCGCTGGTCGGCGAGTTCCGCGTCCACTATGCCGGCTTCTTCGATCCCGGCTTCGGCCATGTCTCGGCCGGCGGCAAGGGCAGCCGCGCCGTGCTCGAGGTCCGCAGCCACGAAGTCCCGTTCATCCTCGAACACGGCCAGATCGTCGGCCGGCTGGTCTACGAACACATGATGGAACGGCCGGAAGGGCTTTATGGCCTCGGTCTCGGCTCCAACTATCAGGCACAGGGCCTGAAGCTCTCCAAGCATTTCCGCTCGGAGTAAATAGGCATCCGGAAAATCGGATGCCGCCTTGACAGGCAGCCGTGCTTGGTGGAAACCTCAAGCGCAAGGCGGGTATGATGTAGTGGTAGCTTGTCAGCTTCCCAAGCTGATCGTGCGGGTTCGATTCCCGCTACCCGCTCCACCTTGTTTCTCAGGGCTTTGCGACCAGTCCTGGCAGCCTCTCAACCAGACGATTTTACAGGCAGTTTTACAGCTTTCGTTCTGGCTTTGGCCTTGTCGATCTGTCTGATGACTACTTTGGTGGCTACCGTGTGCGGCACAGGCGGTGAAATGGGATTTCATTCGCATAGGCTAAATTTGCTGCATTGCAACAAAGGTGATCGCACGCTATCGTCCGGATTGGGCTGTGGTATCGGGGACAAGGATTTGTGAAAAAATCCTTGTCATACGCAAGGATATCGGATGCACGGCCCCCAAAAATCCAAACAGCAGGACCTGGAAACCATTGCCCGCAGCGGCGGCGCCCTCCGCCGCATGGTTGCGCGCATACCGACATATCTGACGGATGTCAGGGAAAACCCCGCCTGGTTGCCCATGTTCCTGCTGGCGCGGACAATGCCGTTCCGCAGGGCGCATTGGCTGATGGCCAAACGCGTGCGCTCCAGCGCGAATACCGCGCCGTCGATGTTCGGTGACCTGCGGGCGGAGGCGATCGCGGCCGAACTCAGGCGAACCGGTATCTTTACCGGTCTGACGCTGCCTGCATCGATCCAGGCAGAGATCGCCCGTTTCGGGCACGAAACGCCGTGTTTCGGCAATTTCGACCGCAAGCTTGAGTTTCTCGCCGGCGGGCATGTCGATGCCGAGCAGCATTTCGGGCGCACGATACTGAGCGGCCATCATTTCGAGCGGGTCCTGCAATGCGAGGCTGCTCTGGCGGTACAGCGCGATCCACTGCTCCTCGATGTCTCCAGGCATTATCTCGGTGGGGAAGCCAAATTGATCACGACGCGGACATGGTGGAGCTTCCCGACGAAGTCCGCCTCCGAGGCGGATCTCAGCCGCGCCTCGTTCAAATTCCACTTCGACCTCGATGATTGGCGGATGTTGAAGTTCTTCTTTTACCTCTCCGACGTCGATGCCGATGCGGGGCCGCATGTCTATGTGCGGGGAAGCCACAACAGGCGGCGTGTGAAACATCAATTGACGCTGCTCGTGGGGCATCCGGCGCATGAGGTGCTGGGCTTCTACGGCGAAGACAGCGCCATCACCCTGACCGGAAAGGCGGGCTCGGGGTTCGTCGAGGACCCGTTTGGCTTCCATATGGGGACATTGGCCAAGCAGTCGCCGCGATTGATGATGGAGGTTGGGTTTGGCGTGTCGAAGCCGTCGAAGCGCCGCTATCATGGCGAACCGGTCGTCCGGTGACGCTTTCACCCTGCGGCGCAGCCGCAGGGTTTTCCTCTCTCGGGTACCAATCGGCGCGCATTCCAAAAATCCGGATCGGCAGCTGCGTGATAGGGGCTCCCGTCACTGTTTGCCGTTGTCGCTCACCGGAACATGCGGTGTCTTGTTCCACGAAAACGGGCTGGTCCGCAGTTCCAGCAAAGCTCTCCAGGCCGCCAGCGACATGATCAGCCAGTAGATGGGAACAAACACCCAGCGCCAGCCCACCGCCCGTCTCTCCCGCGCATTCATCCGGTTCAGGCCAAGCGAGATGAACACGGCATAGCTGCCGAAAATATTGATGACATCGCCGATGAACAGCCAGAAGGCCAGCCAGCCGTCCGCATGCGTGCCGTCCTGCAGCATCTCCCATGTCAGGTAGACGAGGAAGCCGATGATGACCGGATGACTGAGCGAGGAAAGCAGCATGCCTGCGATCAGGATCTGGAAGACTGCAAAAGCGGGCCAGCCCATTTCTCCCGCCAGTGCCGCCGGCCGGCGCATCAGCACCAGCCATGTCTGCAGCCAGCCCTTGAACCAGCGGGTACGCTGACCGAGCCAGACCGGCAGCGTTGTCGGCGCTTCCTCGAAGGTTGGCCTGAAGATGACGCGCGAGCGGTAGCCGAGCCGGTGCAGCCGCAGCCCGAGATCGGCGTCCTCGGTCATGTTGTACGGATCCCAGCCGCCGATCTGTCTCAGCTCAGCCGTTCGGAAATGATTGGATGTCCCGCCGAGCGGCAGCGGCAGGCCGGTCAGCGACAGCATCGGCAGCAGGCCGCGAAACAATCCGGCATATTCCAGCGCAAACAGCGCGCTCAGCCAGGAGTGCCGCGCATTGGTGATGATCAGCGGCGCCTGCAGGCAGATGATGTGCCGAGGTGCCGCCATGAAGGCAGCGTAGGCCTCGCGCAACTGACCCGGATGTGGACGGTCTTCGGCGTCATAGACAGTGACGAAGGTGCCGCGAACGCCGGGCAGGGCGTAACTCAGGGCTTTGGGCTTGGTGCGCGGTTGGTGGACGGGCACCAGCACGATCTCGTATTCGCACGCGAGCGGCAAAGCCTTGAGCGCCGCGATGGTTTCTGCGTCATCCTCCTCGCAGACGAGTTTGATATCGAGGCGCGACCGTGGCCAGTCGAGCCGGTCGAGCGCATCGACAAGCTGGGCCGCAACGCTCTCCTCCTTGTAGAGCGCGACAAGCACCGAATAGACAGGCAGCGGACCGGTTGCGGCATTCTCGTCCGGTATCCGCCCGGTGCGGCGTTCCTGCGCAAAGGCGCAGCCGAGCGCGTAAGCCCGGACGAGAAGATTGGCGAGATAAAACAGGGTGAGGACGATATGCAGCGTAAGCAGGCTGATCAGCGGCGCTGTAATGGCTGCCGCGATGAGCGTGCAAAGGATGATGCCGGCATAAAACCCCTGCTTTCCCCAGAAGGTGATGCGGGCGCTGTGCAGCGGCGCGGTTTCGAACAGTGATCGTGTGGTTATCGAAACCCGGCGCAGGCGTCCGGCCTGCCATGCGGCGTGGCGCACCGCCGAGGGCGTCGAGACCGCCAGGGATTGGCGCAGCAGCGGCGTTCGTTGCAGGAGAGCGGTAACCTCCGCAAGCCGGGAGAGCGAAGGCACGATCACGGTGATCGGCGGCCGGCTCGGGTGATGAACGCGCAGCGTTTCCGGGCTTGTCATTTGCCGGTCCAGATCGGCGCCATCCTGTACCCGGGCGGGGTCGATATCGGGCATGAAATCAAGGGCGAGTTTTTCGGCGAGCGCCTCGAAATAGATGGTCTCGTCGATTTCGCCGGATGCGAGCAGCTCTTCCTCGACGGTGGTGCCATGATCCTGCGCCAGCAGCATTGCCTGCGCGATCAGCGGTTTTCCGATACCCATCTGCAGCAGCAGGCGGCCTTCCCGCTTGAGCGCCGGCGAAAATCGTCGTGCGGCTGCACCCGTCTGCGGTCGTCCGGCCGGCGGTTCATTTGCGGTAGCTATTCCGGAATTGTCCGGATATTCTCCGAGACGCATGAAAACCCCGTTGCCGCCTGCGCGGCAATATCCCCCTGTTTCACCCCGGGAATGATCATAATGACACGCGCCCTCCGTGCATCCCTAAAATTCTGTGGGATTTTCACGCTTTGTGTGCTGCTGGCCGTCCCTTTTTCGGCTTCGTTGCGGGCAGCGGGTGGGGTTCATGATCTGCCCCTGCTGTTTGATGCGCGCGAGCGGATAGCGAAACCGGATCTGAGCGGCCTGGCGCGTCTGCGATTCCTGACCACGGTGGATTTCCCGCCGTTCAATTTCATCGACCAATCCGGCAAGCTCGCCGGGTTCCATGTGGATCTGGTGCGGGAAATCTGCCGGGAACTGGAGATCGACGCCAAGTGCCAAATCCAGGCCGTAACCTTCGCGGAACTGCAGCCGGCGCTTGAGGACGGGCAGGGGGAGGCGGTGGTCGCCGGGATCGGCATCAGCCCGGAGCTGCGCCAGCGTTTCGCCTTTTCCCGTGCGTTCATGAAATTGCCGGCCCGGTTCGCCGCCAATCGTCAGGCCATGGGTCGCGATCTTTCCGTGGCCGCGCTCGGCGGCAAGCCGGTCGGCGCGATCTCGGGAACCACGCATGAGGCGATGCTGAAGGCCTTTTTCCCGAAGCTCGACGTGCGATCCTTCCCGACCCGCGAGGCTATGCTCGCCGCTCTCCGGCAGGGGAGCGTTGCCGCGGTTTTTTCCGACGGCATGCAACTGTCCTTCTGGACCGCGGGCAGCGATGCGGCCAATTGCTGCGCACTCCTCGAAGGCGCCTATTTCTCGCAGCGTTTCCTCGGTGAGGGGCTGGCGATCATGAACCGCAAGGGCGATTCAGCCTTGACGCAGGCGATCGATCACGCCCTGCTGGAGCTGTCCCGCAAGGGACGCCTCGACGAGATCTATCTGCGATATTTCCCCGCCGGCATCTATTGAAGCCTGTGCCGCCTGCCCCTTCGAAACGGTAGCCACCTTTACTTGCGGAAGCGGGCCATGGCGCCGCGTTCGATCGCAGCGCAGGTGAGCTTGTCGAGAGCCAGCCGGTCGCGCAGAAGCTGTAGCAGGCGAATTTCTTCCGGACGGATCGAAAGATCGGCCGCCGCCAGCTCCACCGCCAGTGCATAGGCCGTGTCGTAGAGACGCGGAGGAAGCGCTTCACGCACCACTTCGAGCGCGATGTCCAGTCCTTCCGCGCCGTCGAGAAGGGCTGCGCACTCGCGCGCGGCATGAACCAGATGGTCGTGATCGAACCCGTCAAACACCGGCAGGAAGCCGGTGAGCCTGCCGATGCGCTCCAGCTCGTCGTCGGTCATGGCGGTATCGACCGCCGACATCATCACCATGACATAGATGAGGGCTTCGTGATGGCTGATATTTTCGGGCATTGGATATCCGTGCTGCTGCGTTCTGCTTTGAGAGGTATGGGCCGGCATGGCGGCTTACAAGCCCTGTCCGGTCGTATCCGTTGCTTCGGGCATATCCGTATCCCCGGGCACATTTGTGTCCCCGGAAGGGGGTGTTTCATCCTGCAATGGGGGTGAAACACTGAAATCGCGCGGATCGTCCCCGAAAAAGCCGAGACGGGATGTCTTCGCCGCCTCCACCTTGCCTTCGAGCGGCGATCCGGCCGGCACTTCGGCCCAGCCGTTTTCGGCAAGCCAGACGGCGGGATCGATATTGTGGACGCTGCAGGCGGCAGTCAGCGTTCCCTGCCAGCCGTTTTTCGGGACATTGCACACGAAGGCGCGGGCGCGGAGGAAATTGCGGAAGGCGGTTCGCGCCACCACGCCGCAGGGCCAGGTCTTGCCCGCCTCGCCGCAGACGCGGTCCGCTTTTTGCGGCGTCAGCCCGTCCAGCTGCAGCAGGCGATCGCCAAACTGGATCAGGCCGGCCGACAGCGCGACCGGATGGCGCAGCACGGCGGGAACCGGCTCTGCTGCGCGTGTGATGGGCTGCGAAAGCGGCGTCCGGGGCTCGATGCGCTCCAGTGGCTGGGCGGTCACCGTCTCGGGAAGACCGAATTGTTCGGGCGCTATGCCGCGAACGGATTTGTTCTGCGGCTCGATCATGGCGTTTTCAGCGGGATCGGCTGGCACCGGCTCGCTGCTGTCAGCCTGTTCGCCGCCCCTTGCGTCACCGCCGAGGTCGGGGGCATCGGCGAGGTCAGGTGTTTCCAGTGTGAAGTCGGGCGTGGCGGCGTCCTGCCGTCCCTGAATGACCGAAGCGCCGCTCAACAGCAGGGCGACGGTCAGCAAAATGCCGGCAAGGCCTCCACCAGCGATGAGAAGGTGCCGCTTCATCAGGAAAACTGTCCTATTGGCTCGCCCAGATGATGCGAGCTATCCACTCGACCTCGCTGAGCTCGAATGTGCGGTTCGGGTGTTCGGGATTGAGCGAGAGCAGCTCGATGTTGCGCGGGGTCTGGCGCACCAGCACCTTGGCCATGACCTCGCCCTCGGTCGTCTTGACCACGACGCGATCGCCGCGGCGGACCTGCGCGCCGGGTTCGACGATCAGCACATCGCCGTCGCGATAGAGCGGCAGCATGCTGTCGCCCTGGATCTCCAGCGCATAGACACCGGCCTTGGTGCCGGGGGCCGCCGGAAACTCGACCACGTCCCAGCCCTGTCCGGCCGGAAAACCGCCATCGTCGAAAAAGCCGCCGGCACCCGCCTGGGCAAAACCGAGCAGCGGAATGGAGCCCCCTTGTGATGGGAAGGCGCTCTCCGGGACAGCACCGGAGCCAGCGCCCGGCCGCAGGAATTCCATGAACTGGGTGATCGTCGAGCCGGTGGCATCCAGCACCTTGGCGATCGATTCCGTCGAAGGCCAGCGCTCGCGCCCATCGGCGGAATGCCGCTTGGATTTGTTGAAGGAGGTCGGATCGAGCCCGGCTCGCCGTGCAAGGCCCGAAGGCGACAGCTGATGCCGCTCGGCAAGCGCATCGATCGCACTCCAGATCCGGTCATGTGAAAACATCGGGGCGCATCCTGCGGGCGGTGAAGCGTGACGCTTTCTGTGTTCTGGCTTCTCATGTTCTGATTATTCCCACTGAGATTAGCCAGAATGCGGGGGCGAGTAAAGTATGTGAGGAAAATAATCCTGTAATGTTGCCGGTGGGATCGTTCACATCCGGTTGAAATGCGCGGCCTGCCGCCTATACTTGGTTGAATTCAATCCCGCTGGTCGCGAGGCGCTGCCGTGTTCTCCATTTTGAAGTCCGAAAGCCTGCTCGGCGTAGCGCTCATCTTTGCCGCCGCCGGTTTCCTGTTCGAACATGCGCTGCTGGAGATGGGGCAGGTCGCGGCGCTCGTGGGGGCGGCGGTGCTGGTCTTTGCCATCGTGCTCGCCTCCATGCGCGTCGCCCATCACGCCGAAGTGCTGGCGGCCAAGGTCGGCGATCCCTATGGAACGATGATCCTGACGCTATCGGCCGTGCTTGTCGAAGTGATCATCCTGGCGATCATGATGAGCGGAGAAGAGATATCGCCGACGCTGGTGCGCGACACGATCTATTCCGCCGTCATGCTCGATATCAACGGCATATTGGGGCTGGCAGCGCTGCTCGGCGGCCTCAAGCACGGCGAGCAATCCTACAACGACAATTCCAGCCGCACCTACAGCGTCATGATCCTGACGGCGATGGGCATTTCCATGATCGTGCCGGAATTCATTCCCGATGCCAAATGGCACCTCTACTCCGCCTTCACGATCGTTGCCATGGTGACGCTCTACGCGGTTTTCCTGAAGATGCAGGTCGGCGTGCACAGCTATTTCTTCAGCTATAGCTATCCGAAACGGGAGGGGGCGGAGAAACATGCGCCCGAGGATGAGCCGGTGGTTGCATCCATCACCATCCTGATCATCGGGGTCGTCATTATCGGCGCGCTCGCCGAAATCATGTCCGGCCTTTTGACGGCCGGGCTGAAGGGCAGCGGTGCGCCACCGGTTCTGGCGGCAATCGTCGTCGCGGCGATCTCGGCCTCCCCGGAAATCATGACGGCGATGCGGGCGGCCCTTGCCAACCGCATGCAGGCCGTCGTCAACATCGCGCTCGGTGCCTCGTTGTCGACCGTCATCCTGACGGTGCCGGTGATGGAGGCGATCGCGCTCTATACCGGCCAGCCCTTCATCATGGCGATGACGCCGGTGCAGACGGTGATGGTGACGATCACCCTGATCGTCGCTGCCATCAATCTCAACGACGGCGAGACCAATGCCATCGAGGGCATGACGCATTTCGTGCTGTTCGCCACCTTCGTCATGCTGTCGATGATCGGGCTTTGACGCGGGAGGACTCGAGCCGGGTGCAGGCATGCCTTCCCCGCCGCAGGTTCCGTGTTGATGGTCGGCTTTCCTGTCCAGCCCCCATTTTTCGCCTCAACTGTATCGACGATGCCCCTTCCGTCCGGAAGGGCCCGGGTCTATCAAGGGCTGCGCGCGACGTGCGCCGCGCCTTCGGGAGCCCTTCGTGAATACCTCCGTGCTATCAGGCATTCTGCTGACGATCTTTTCCTATTTCCTGTTCACGCTGCAGGACGCCTCGGTCAAGTGGCTGGTCGTGGCGCTGCCGGTCTGGCAGATCCTGTTCGTGCGCAGCGTGACGATCTTTGCGATCTGCGCCGTCATCGGGCGGCGGCCGCTGTTGCAGCGCTCGCTGCGTTCCCCGGTTCTTAAACCCATGATCCTGCGCAACCTGCTGCTTCTGGCCGCCTGGCTGTCCTATTACACCGCGGCGCGGGATCTGGGGCTGGCCGAACTGACGACGCTCTATTATGCCGCGCCGATCCTGATCACCATTCTGGCGGTGCCAATCCTCAAGGAGGACGTGCCGCCCCTGCGCTGGGTCGCCGTCTTCGTCGGTTTTGCCGGCGTGCTGGTCGCCACGGATCCGTTCGGAACGGGCATGAAACTCTCCCTGCCGGTCTGGCTGGCATTGCAGGCGGCGGTGTTCTGGGCGATCTCGACCGTGCTTCTGCGCAAGACCGCGATGCAGGAGGTGACGCTGGTGCAGATGACGATTTCCAGCGGCTTCTTCATTCTCTTCACCGGTGTTGCCGTTGTGGTGACCTGGGTGCCGCCGAGCCTTGCCGATGTCGGGCTGATGGTGGGCACGGGGGTGATTGCCGGCATCGCGCAATATGCGCTGTTCGAGGGGATGCGCCGGGCGCCGGTCTCGATACTGGCGCCGTTCGAATATTCCTCGCTGATCTGGGCCTTCGGGCTCGGCTTCCTGATCTGGGGCGATATTCCCGCCTCTCAGGTTTTTGGCGGCGCGGCGCTGATCTTTTCCGCCGGCATGATCATCATCCTGGGCGAACGCTTTGGGCGACGGCGGCTGCCGTTGGGCTAAAGGAGTGTATGACGCCCGATCACGCCTTGCCGGCGATGAACCGGCGGAAGGCGTCCAGCGTTTCGCCGCTGACGTGATGCTCGATCCCCTCGGCATCGATGCGGGCGGTTTCCGGGCTGACACCGAGGCAGCGCAGGAAGGCTTCCACCGTCTGGTGGCGGGCGCGGCTTTCCAGCGCCATCTTCTGGCCGGCTTCGGTCAGGAATACGCCGCGATAGGGTTTGCGCGAGACCAGTCCTTCGGCGGCAAGCCGCGCCAGCATCTTGGCGACCGTCGGCTGCGCCACGCCGAGACGGGCGGCGATATCCACCTGCCGTGCCTCGTTGCCATCCTCGATGAGATCGGCGATCAGCTCGACATAGTCCTCGATCAGCGCGCCGCGCCGTGCTTCGCGGGTCTGCCGGAAACCCTCGGAATGAATATCCGCGTCGGGAAGCGGATCCGTGCGGGGGACGGGACGGCGCGGCAAGGGGCGTGATCCTCTCTGTCTTCTTCTATGCTTTTGAAAGTTTCATAGCACGGGCTTCGATTTTTCATAGTGCTTTATCCCATCTTCCACCGCCGGTGGCATCACTCAAAAAGCCGGGGCTCAAAAAAGCCGGATCGATACAATATAGCATGTTGCATAATG
This sequence comes from Pararhizobium polonicum, assembly GCF_001687365.1. Taxonomy (GTDB): domain Bacteria; phylum Pseudomonadota; class Alphaproteobacteria; order Rhizobiales; family Rhizobiaceae; genus Pararhizobium; species Pararhizobium polonicum. The sequence goes on along the minus strand of NZ_LGLV01000004.1, from coordinate 238,452 downwards.
TTGAGCCTTGGCATAGGTTCGGGATCATCAGGCTCATTCCGTATCCGGAGACCGTGCATGTCCAATTCCGAAGCCACCCTGCCGCCGCAGCAAAGCTGGACTTTTGCCAAGGCGGAAGAGGATGCGCGGCCAAGCCTTCCGGAAGTCAATGCCAGTGTTGCCGTGCCGTCCGGAGGCATCTGGTTTCGCCGCATGCTGGCCTTCATGGGCCCCGGCTACATGGTCTCGGTCGGTTACATGGACCCCGGCAACTGGGCGACGGACATCGCCGGCGGATCGCAGTTCGGCTATACGCTGCTGACGGTCATTCTTCTGTCGAACCTGATGGCGATCCTGCTGCAGGCGCTGGCCGCCCGGCTCGGCATCGCCACCGGCCGTGACCTTGCTCAGGCCTGTCGCGATACCTATTCCAAGCCGGTCAATTTCATGCTCTGGCTCGCCTGCGAGGCGGCGATCATCGCCTGCGATCTCGCCGAGGTGATCGGCACGGCAATCGCGCTGCAGCTGCTTTTCGGCATTCCGCTGATCGGCGGCGCGCTGATCACGGCGCTCGATGCCTTCCTGCTGCTGCTTTTGATGAACAAGGGGTTTCGCTTCCTCGAAGCCTTCGTCATCGCGCTTCTGATCATCATCGCCGGCTGCTTCGTCATCCAGATCGCCGCCGCCGCCCCGCCGGTCGCGGCCGTGCTTGCCGGCTTCCTGCCGTCCACCGAGGTGGTTACCAACCCGGCCATGCTCTACATCGCCATCGGCATCATCGGCGCCACCGTCATGCCGCACAATCTCTATCTCCATTCCTCGATCGTCCAGACCCGCGCCTACAAGCGCACCGACGAGGGCAAGCGCGATGCCATCAAATGGGCGACCACCGACAGCACCATTGCGCTGATGCTGGCTCTGTTCATCAATGCCGCCATCCTGATCATCGCCGCCTCGGTGTTCCACGCCAATGGCCGCACCGATGTCGCCGAGATCGGCCAGGCCTACGAGCTGCTGTCGCCGCTGCTCGGCCTTGGCATCGCCTCGACCCTGTTTGCCGTGGCGCTGCTCGCCTCCGGCCTGAATTCGACGGTGACGGCGACGCTGGCCGGCCAGATCGTCATGGAAGGCTTTCTGCGGCTGCGCATTCCGCAATGGGCCCGCCGCCTCATCACCCGCGGCATCGCCATCGTCCCGGTCGTCGTCGTTACCTGGATTTATGGCGAAAAGGGCACGGCCGAACTTTTGGTGTTCAGCCAGGTCATCCTGTCGATGCAGCTGCCCTTCGCCGTCATCCCGCTGGTGCGTTTCGTCTCCGATAAAAGGAAAATGGGAACTTTCGTCATCCCGAAATATGTCGCCGCCCTGGCCTGGATCGTTGCCGCGATTATCGTCGTGCTTAATCTCAAGCTGCTCTACGACACCTTTGTCGGCTGAGGCAGACTGGTGCAAAGCAACGGAAGAAGGCGGCCGTAGTGCCGCCTTCTTCCGTTTGCGATCATGCGCCTTGGGATGATCCGACAAGGGGAGCTGTTTCCTTTCGCCCGGCAGGCTTTGCGATAGTCCGCCGGTCAACCGTTTTTCCCGGCATGATCGCCCCGATTCAGCCGGCGGGGATGTTCGCCGGCCGGTTTTTTCATCCGCATCGAAATCTTTCCGGGCCCGCTTTACCGTGAACTGGCGCGCAAAAGCCTTCAATTCGGGTGCCGATGCCCCCATATACCTTGCCAGGGCGCGCTCTGGCGGGCCGGGAGTGAACAACAGGATTGGGTTTCATGTTTAGGTTTGGACGCGTTCTTGCGACCGTTGCGGTCGCTTCGATGGTGATGCTGACGGTGGTGGATCTGGCCGAGGCGCGCCGCGCTGGCAGCGGCTTCGGCAGCCGCGGCACACGCACATTCTCCCAGCCGCCGGCCACCCGCACGGCACCGGCAGATGCAACGCCGATCAACCGGACAATGACCCCGCAGAGCCAGGCGACGCCCGGTCAGCAGACTCCGGGTCAGGCAGCCCGTCCCGGCGCCCAGCGTCCGGGCGGCATGTTCGGCGGCTTCGCGGGCTCCATGCTCGGCGGTCTGGCACTCGGCGGCCTGATCGGCATGATGATGGGCAACGGCTTTGGCGGCATGGCCGGCATGCTCGGTATGCTCTTGCAGATAGCGCTGATCGGCGGCGCGGTGATGCTCGCCATGCGCTTCTTCCGCAGCCGCCAGACGGCGGCACCGGCAGGCTATGCGCCGCGTGAAGCAGCGTCCGGCGCCTCGCCGATGCAGGGCTTCGGCACGCAGGGTTCCGGCTTCGGTTCGGGCATGCCGTCCTTCAAGATCCCGCAGATCGGCGGCGGTGCCGCACGGCCGGAGCCGGTTCGCGCCGCCAACCAGCCGGTCGACGAAATCGGTGTCGGCGAGGACGATCTCGGCCAGTTCGAGACCATGCTGAAACAGGTTCAGGCGGCCTATGGCGCTGAAGACTATGGCATGCTGCGCAAGCTGACCACGCCGGAGGCGATGTCCTGGCTGGCCGAAGAGCTGAGCGAGAATGCCACCAAGGGCCTGAAGAACGAGGTCAGCGACGTGCATCTGGTGCAGGGCGATGTGTCGGAAGCCTGGAACGAGGGCGGCGATGATTACGCAACCGTTGCCATGCGCTACGAGAGCATCGACGTCACCCGCGACCGCGCCACCGGCCGCGTCGTCGAGGGCGACCCGGACAACCTGACCGAATCCGTCGAACTCTGGACCTTCTTGCGCAAGCGCGGCGGCGACTGGCAGGTCTCTGCCATCCAGGGCATGGCCGCCTGACCTGACACTGTCGTGGCAAGCTGCCTCGACCCCGAATGTCGCACTGGCCCTCCCTTTCAAGGGGAGGGCCTTTTGCTGTTTTGTGCAGTCTCGCCTTTCACTCTTAGGATTTGCCCATTTTCGCGGCGTTCGCTCAAAGTTTAGGCGAGCTATGATTCTGATTTTATTTAGCTTTTTCAAGTATATGGGGTTATCGCCCAATTTTGAGTAAGCACTGACATGGCCAGTCCGTACCGAGACGCTGATCCCGCCAAAGCACCGAACGACGATTTCCGGTCGCTTTTCAAAACGCATCCGTCGCCGATGTGGGTCTACGATCCCGTTACCTTGCATTTTTTGATCGTCAACGATGCGGCGATCGATCTCTACGGCTATGCGCCCGGGGATTATCCGGGCATGACGGTTCTCGATATTCGCCCGCAGCGCGAGCGCCAGCGCATGCTGGACGCGGTGCAGAAGCGGAGCGATGTCGAACGCGCCGAGCGCTGGACCCATCTCAAGGCAAGCGGCGAGACCTTCGAGGTTCTTACCTATGGTCGCGAGGTCCGCTTCGACGGCCGCGACGCCATCCTGGCGATCGTTCAGGATCGCACCGAGGTCAATGCCGCCCGCCAGCAGATGAGCGAGGCCCGCTCGCTGCTGGACAGCATCGTCGACAATCTGCCGGTGGGGGTGTTCGTCAAGGATATGGCCGAGGGCGGCCGCTATGTCCTGTACAACGAGGCCTGCGGCGCCATCGTCGGCCGGCCGCCGGCCGAGGTGCTGGGGCAGACGGACAGGGCGCTTTTCTCCGACAGGCAGACCGCGCTGTTTCGCGAGCAGGACGACCGGGCGTTTGCGGCGGCGGGCACCATCACGCTTGAAGAGCGGATGCAGGATATGAACGGCGTCGAGCGGGTTCTGCGCACCGCCAAGAAGGCGCTTCCGGCGCCTGAAGGCCGCACGCCGCGCTACCTGTTGGGCATTTCCCAGGATGTGACCGAGGAGCGGTCCGTCGAAACGCGGCTTGCCTATATGGCCATGCACGATGCGCTCACCGGCCTGCCCAACCGCGCCTTCTTTGCCGATTACCTGCAGCGCGCGGCGGCGGCGGCAACGGATGAACATCCGGTCGCGCTGTTCTATCTCGATGTCGATCACTTCAAGCATATCAACGACAGCAAGGGCCATGCGGCCGGCGATGCGCTTTTGCGTCAGGTCGCCGCCCGCCTGTTGCGGCTGGCGGGAGAGGACGGTCTGGTCGCCCGTCTCGGCGGTGACGAATTCGCGCTTTCGCTGCAGCTTGGCCCGGACAGGCAGGCGCAGGACTTTGCCCGAAGCCTGCTGGAGACGCTGTCGGTGCCTTTCGATCTGGATGGCGCCAGGGAGCACGTAACCTGCAGCATCGGCATCGCGCTGGCGCCGCTGCATGCCAGCGACGACGACGCCCTGATGCGCGATGCCGACCTGGCGCTTTATGCGGCCAAGGAGAGCGGCCGTTCGACCTTCTGCGTGTACCAGCCGGAAATGCGGCTGGAGGCCGAGCGGCGGCATCTCCTGACCGCCGAGCTTCGTGATGCGCTGGCGAAGAACCAGTTCGAACTGTTCTACCAGCCGATCATGCAGCTGGCCGACAATACCCTGTCCGGCTTCGAAGCCCTGATCCGCTGGCGCCACCCGCAGCGCGGACTGGTCGCGCCGCTGGAGTTCATTCCGATCGCGGAGGAGACGGGGCTCATCGTGCCGATCGGCGAGTGGGTCCTGCGCGAGGCCTGCCGGGCTGCCGCCAGCTGGCCGCCGCATCTGAAGATCGCCGTCAATCTCTCCGTCTGCCAGTTCCGGCACACCAGCCTGCTGTCGAGCGTCGTCTCGGCGCTCGACGAGAAGGGATTGCAGCCGCACCGGCTGGAAATCGAGATCACCGAATCCGTCTTCCTGGCCGATGTCGAGCAGAGCCTGCCGCTGTTGAAGGCCCTCAAGGAACTCGGCGTGCGCATCGCCATCGATGATTTCGGCACCGGCTATTCCTCCTTCAGCTATCTGCGCGCCTTTGCCTTCGACAAGATCAAGCTCGATCGCAGCTTCGTTGCGGGCATCGAGACCGATCCCGGCAATCTGGCAATCGTCCGGGCGGTGGTTGGCATCGGCTCCGGCTTCAATGCGACAACGCTGGCCGAAGGCATCGAAACCGAAGGGCAGCTGCAGAAGCTGCGCGACGAAGGTTTCGGCGAGGTCCAGGGCTATCTGCTCGGCAAGCCGCAGCCGCTGTCTTACGCCGAAGCGCTGATCTATGGCGGCGGGCAGGGGTGGGGAGACGCGCCGGCAACGGCCGGCGAGCGGATGCTGGCCGTCTGATATCAGGCGGAAAAACCACCGCCGCATGCCCGTCCTTTCGCGCTCGCCGGGTTGCCTGATCGCCGCTTGCCGGATCACCAGTCCCGTTTTTCCGGATAGCCGGGCTCTTCGTCCTCGAGGCCGTAAAGTCTGGCGGTTTCCTTCAAGGTTGCTTCCTGACGATAGGCGCCGTCGCGAATGCAGGGCGGAAAGCTCGTGTGGTAGCCGCCGGCCGTTGCCTGCGCCTCGGTCAGAAACCCCCTGCAGGCCTTTGCCCGGCGGCAGGGCGAGAGGCTGCAGGTCTTCCAGTAGCCAAGCGAGCTGGTGGCGAGCTGGAAGGCTTTCTGGGTTTCGTGCTCCTGCCGGCGCTTCGGCAGCCGGTCGAATTCGCCCCGGGTGAAGCCGGGCATATAGGGTTCGGCATCTCGTTCCGCCTCGTAGCGCTGCCGCTCTTCCTCGGTCCAAATCTTCATATCGCTTTTCCTTTGCGCACGCGCCTGCCGTCACGCGGCAGGTCTGCCCGTGGTGTGATCGATGGAGAGCCCACACGAATGCGGAACCTCATGTGAGTTTTTAGTCTATGGCTCCGCACTCGCGTGGCCTTCGGCGTTCGTTCGAGGCTTCCGGCCTCTACAGGTGCTCGCCTCGCCTCGCTGCATGGCTTGATTTGCGCCCATCCTTTCGGGACGGGCTTGCCACTTGCACGGCTCAACCGAACCGGACCTGGCGGCCCGGGGGAGGCTTGATAGGCGCCCCTGCAAAAACAGGGCCGCCATGGCTTTCACCTCCCTGGCCGTTCCCGCACGTTACGGGTCAAACCAGGGCGCCGGCCTCCACCTGCCCGCGACCGTCTCGCGAAACACTCCGGCGGCGGAGACGTGGGTGAGTATGGGGCAGAATGTCGGGGCGGGGATAAACGGGGATGATTTTTTTGCGAAAAGCGCCGGGCAGCGGGGCAAAGCGACGGCGGCAGGCGCCTATTCGTCCCCGGTCAGCCGGGCGATCGCCCTGTGGACGCGGGCGAGACGAATCTGTGGGGTGGTGGGTGGCGAGCCGGGCGTCCCATTCGGCTGGTATGGAGGTGTTCATGGGGGGCGGGTGAGGTGAGTGTAACGTTTACGCGGCGTCTGGCTGGGGGGGGCCCGGGACTTTTGCGAAGGACTGTCTCCTCGGAGTCTGTTGGTTGGCATGGCCGATACCTCAAACTCCGTCATCCCTGTGCTTGTCACAGGGATCCAGCCGCCGCGCGTCCGCGCGGCGAGAAGACACCTCATCAAGAAAAGAATCTTCCGCGCCGCAGACGCGACCCACTGGATTCCTGTGACAAGCACAGGAATGACGGAGGAGAGAGGGTGTCACCAGCCGAGAGTTCCGAGTATGCGGACCGACCGGTGCTGCTGTCGTGTGGCAGGCAAGTCGCAACCGCGTCCCTCTCCTGCCCTCTCACAACCCATGCAGATAATGCGCGATATCCTCCCAATCCGGGTTCATCGCCTCGATCAGGTTAAGCTTCCACTGGCGCGGCCACTTCTTGATGGTTTTTTCCCGCGTGATCGCCGTGGTCACCAGATCATACTCTTCGAACCACACCAGCGTCTTGACGCCGTAGCGGCTGGTAAAGCCCTTGGTGAGTTCGTTCTGATGCTCGAACAACCGGCCCGGCAGATCGGTCGTCACGCCGGTATAGAGCGTGCCGCTGCGCTTTGAGGCAAGGATGTAGACGTAGCCTTTCATCGCGGGAAAGGTGCGGCATGGGCGGCGGGCTGGCAAGGGGGCTGGGTGGTCGTTGTTTGGCGGGCGCGTCGTCTTCGCAGACTGCGGCTTGCCCGCGGCAGCGTCCCCAAACTCCGTCATGCCTGTGCTCGTCACAGGCATCCAGCCACCGCGCGTCCGCGCGGTGAGGGGGCTTTCATGTCCGCGGAGAGAACGGGGAGGCTTTCACGCCGCAGACGCGACCCACTGGAATCCCGTGGCAGACATAGGAACGATGCAATAGTGCACGATCTGCGGATGTTTTGCGACCACCCATCGCAAGGCGGCCGTCCGCCGTACGATGGATGAGCTGCCAAAGCTCAGGCCTGCTTGCCGCCCGCGATGCCGTCGAGGTCACGGATGGCATCGGCCGGCAGGACGAGATCGGCAACGGCCAGGTTTTCCCTCAGATGGGCGCGTGATGAGGTGCCGGGGATCAGGAGGATGTTCGGCGCGCGTTGCAACAGCCATGCGAGCGCCACCTGCAGGGGCGTTGCACCGACCCGCGCCGCGACATCCGAAAGTGTCGAGGACTGCAGGGGCGAAAAGCCACCCAGCGGAAAGAAGGGCACGTAGGCGGTTCCGTCCGCAGCGAGCTGGTCGATGAACGCATCATCCGCGCGGTGGGCGAGGTTGTACTGGTTTTGAACGCAGACGATTCCGGTGATCTTTCGCCCGTCGGCGACTTGCTTGGCGGTGACGTTGGACAGTCCGATATGCTTGATCAGGCCCTGGCGCTGGAGATCGGCAAGAACGGTCAGCGGCTCCTCAAGCGAGCCTTCCGCCGGGCCATGGACATCGAACATCGCCCGCAGATTGACCACCTCGATCACGTCGAGGCCGAGGTTCTTGAGATTGTCGTGGATCGCCTGGGTCAGGGCTTCCTTCGAGAAGGCCGGGTTCCAGGATGCATCCGTGCCGCGTGTCGCGCCGATCTTGGTGACGATGACGAGATCGTTCCGATAGGGATGCAGGGCTTCCCGGATGATCTGGTTGGTGACGTGCGGACCGTAGAAGTCGCTCGTGTCGATGTGATCGACCCCGCTTTCGACGGCCTCGCGCAGGACGGCGATCGCCTCCGTGCGATCCTTCGGCGGGCCGAAGACCCCCTTGCCTGCGAGTTGCATGGCGCCGTAACCGAGGCGCTTCACCCTGCGGCCGCCGAGGTTGAACTGGCCGGATTTTTCGAGACTGGACATGATGGTGCTCCGTTGCTGGTACATCTGTACAAATAGGCTGTTTCGGCTGCGCGATAATGGAGGGTAGTTGGTACAGGCCGTTCGGTTTTCCGGACAATGGGACCGGACCGCCCGGCAAGCCGTCCTCGAAATCCATCGCCGATCTCATCCGCTTCGGGCGGACGGTGTTAAAAACCATCGACGGAGCAATTTTCGACACTGTCTGCGCAAGGCGGACAAAAAAACAGGCCCGATGAGGGCCTGTCTGATCACAACGTCGCTTCGCCAGCGGTCATGCAGCCTTCGCGGCCACACCATACGGATCAAACCGCCCGTAAAACGTCTCGCCCTTGGCCGCCATGTCCTTCAAAAGCGGTGTCGGCTGGAAATGGTCGCCGTAGGTTGCCGCCAGCTTTTCGCAAAGCGCCACGAAGGTCTTGACGCCCATGCCGTCGATATAGCTCAGCGTGCCGCCGGTGTAGGGGGCAAAGCCGAAGCCGAGGATGGAGCCGACATCGGCTTCGCGCGGATCGGTGACGATGCCTTCCTCGATGGTGCGGGCGGCTTCGAGTGCGATGGTGACGAGGAAGCGCTGCTTGATCGTTTCGACGTCAAAGCTTTCGGCCGGCTTTTGCTCGAAAAGGTCTTTCAGGCCCGGCCAGAGCGATTTCCTGGCGGGCTTGGCCGGGTAGTCGTAGAAGCCCTTGCCGTTCTTGCGGCCGCGCCGGTCGAGGTCGTCGACGAGTGTGTTGATCAGCGCCATGTGCTGCGGATCGACCGAGGCTTCGCCCAGATCGGCGATCGAGGCTTTCAGGATCTTCTGCGACAGGTCGATCGCCACTTCGTCGTTGAGCGACAGCGGTCCCACCGGCATGCCGGCCATCTTGGCGGCATTCTCGATCATCGCTGCCGGCACGCCTTCGATCAGCATGTCATAGGCTTCGTGGATATAGCGGAAGACGCAGCGGTTGACGTAGAAGCCGCGCGTGTCGTTGACGACGATCGGGGTCTTCTTGATCGCCGCGACGAAGTCGAGCGCCGTTGCCAGCGCCTTGTCGCCGGTTTCCTTGCCGAGGATGACTTCCGTCAGCATCATCTTTTCGACCGGCGAGAAGAAGTGGATGCCGATGAACTGGGCCGGGCGCTTGGAATTCTTGGCCAGGCCGGTGATCGGCAGGGTCGAGGTGTTGGAGGCGAAGATGGCGTCTTCGGAGAGCACGGCCTCGACCTTTTCGATCACGTCCTTCTTCACCTGGCGGTCCTCGAACACGGCCTCGACGACGAGCTTGACGTTCTTCAGGTCGTTGTAATCGGCCGATGGCGTGATGCGGGCGAGAAGGGCCGTTGCCTCGTCCTGCGTTAGACGTCCCTTACCGATGGAATCCTTGACCAGACCCTCGGAATGCGCCTTGCCCTTGGTTGCTGCTTCGATGTCGCGGTCGATCAGGGTGACCTCGATGCCCGCGGCCGCGGCGACATAGGCGATGGAGGCGCCCATGAAGCCGGCGCCGACGACGCCGATCTGCTTGAGGTCCGCCTTTGGAATGCCAGCCGGGCGGCGGGCGCCCTTGCCGAGTTCCTGCATCGAGATGAACAGCGAACGGATCATCGAAAAGGCCTCGGTGGTCTGCAGGATCTCGGTGAAATAGCGCTGCTCGATCTTCAGGCCCGTATCGAAGGGAACCTGCAGGCCCTCATAGACGCATTTCAGGATGGCAAGGCCGCCTGGATAATTGCCTGATGTTTCGCGGCGCAGGATGGCGGACGCGGCCGGCCAGAGCTGGGCCGCCGCCGGCGTCCAGATGCCGCCGCCGGGAACCTTGTAGCCCTTCTCGTCCCAGGGCTGAACGGGCTTCAGGCCGTTCTTGATCATCGCCTTGGCGGCGTTGATCAGTTCGGCCGGTTCTGCAATCTCATGGATCAGGCCCATGGCCTTGGCGCGCTGTGGGGTGAGCGACGAGCCGGTGGTCATCATCTGCAGGGCGTCCTGCGCATTGGTGAGCCGCGGCACACGTTGCGTGCCGCCCGCACCCGGGAAGATGCCGACCTTGACTTCGGGCAGCGCCAGCTTCACCGATTTCGAATTGGCGGCAACGCGGCCGTGGCAGGCGAGAGACAGCTCGAAGGCGCCGCCCATGCAGGTGCCGTTGATGGCCGAGACCCACGGTTTGCCGGATGTTTCGAGCTTGCGGAACAGGCCGGTCATCTGGCCGGTGAGTTCGAACAGCTTTTGCGCCGCATTGTCCGGGTCGATCTTCTTCTGCTCGGCCTGGAACGTGAACATGCCCTTGATCATCGACAGATCGGCACCACCGGAGAAGGAGGACTTGCCGGAGGTGAAGACGACGCCCTTGACGGCTGCGTCGGCGACGGTCTGATCGACGATGGCGTCGAGTTCCTTCATCACCTCGACGGTGAAGACGTTCATCGACTTATCGGGCATGTTCCAGGTGACCAGCGCAATGCCGTCGGCGTCGGTTTCGATGGTGAAATTGGTATAGGTGCTCATGATGGGATTTCCTCTCCCTTGAAATCTTGGCTTCGCTCGATGCCGCCGCCGATGGGCGATCCGGCCGGGTTAAGCCCCTCCCCCTTGTGGGGAGGGGTTGGGGAGGGGCTTCTTGCCACGTGGCGGAAACCCCTCCCGGCCCTTCGGGCCACCCTCCCCACAAGGGGGAGGGGAAGACCTCACACCCGCTCGATAATCGTCGCCGTACCCATGCCGGCGCCGATGCACAGCGTCACAAGCGCAGTCTGCAGGCCGCGGCGTTCCAGCTCGTCGAGCACCGTGCCGAGGATCATCGCACCGGTGGCACCGAGCGGATGGCCCAGGGCGATCGCGCCGCCGTTGACGTTGATCTTGTCATGGCTGATGTCGAAAGCCTGCATGAAGCGCAGCACGACAGCGGCAAACGCCTCGTTGAGTTCGAACAGGTCGATATCGGCGATGGTCATGCCGGCGCGCTTCAACAGCTTTTCGGTGACATCGACCGGGCCGGTCAGCATCAGGGCCGGATCGGAGCCGATATTGGCGAATGCCTTGATCCGGGCGCGGGGCTTGAGGCCCATGCTCTCACCGCCGGCCTTGGAGCCGAGCAGCACAGCAGCCGAGCCATCGACGATGCCCGACGAATTGCCGGCGTGGTGCACATAGTTGATCTTCTCGATTTCCGGATGTGCCTGGATGCCGACGGCCTCGAAGCCGCCCATCTCGCCGGGCATCTGGAAGGAGGGATTGAGCGAGGCAAGGTTCTGCATCGTCGTCGCCGGACGCATATGCTCGTCCTTGGCCAGGATGGTGATGCCGTTCTGGTCCTTCACCGGGATCACCGACTTGTCGAAATAGCCGTTGTCCCAGGAATGGCCGGCCCGCTTCTGGCTCTCGACCGCATAGGCGTCGACATCATCGCGGGAGAAGCCGTATTTGGTGGCGATCAGGTCGGCGGAAACACCCTGCGGCATGAAATAGCCGGGGAAGTTGACGGACGGGTCCATGTACCAGGCGCCGCCGGACATGCCCATACCGATGCGCGACATGCTCTCGACGCCGCCGGCAATGACGATGTCGTCGGCGCCGTAGGCGATCTTGCCGGCCGCGATATTGACGGCATCGAGACCGGATGCACAGAAGCGCGAGATCTGCATGCCGGGGGCCTTGTTGGAATAGCCGGCCTCGAAGGCGGCGGCCTTGGGGATGACGGCGCCGGCCTCGAACACCGGATCGACGCAGCCCATGATGATGTCGTCGACGGTGGACGTGTCGAGCCCGTTGCGGTCGCGCAGCGCCTGCAGCACCTTGGCAGCCAGGCGCGGCGTCGGCACTTCGTGCAGCGCCCCATCCTTCTTGCCCCGGCCGCGCGGCGTGCGCACATGGTCGTAAATGAAGACGTCGGTCATTGTATCATCTCCCTATGCAGCGATCATCAGACCGCGCGTCGTCTGTGTCAAATCGGTTGGCTTTCTCTTCTCCCCAGCGGGGAGAAGGTGGCCCGCAGGGCCGGATGAGGGGGAGCCAAGACCCCAGCATATGCCGCAGGGCCCCCTCATCGCCTCGCTATGCTCGGCACTTCTCCCCGCTGGGGAGAAGAGGTTTTTACTCAGAACGCCGCCGCATCCAGCGCCATCGTCGTGTCGGCGCCGGTTTCGATGCGGGCCTTGCGCAGCGCGGTTTCCGGCATGATGCGTTCCATGAAGAACTTGGCCGTGACGAGCTTGTTCTTCAGATAGGCTTCGCGGTCGCCGGCACCTTCCGCCAGCTTTTCGTCCGCCGTCTTGGCGATCTTCGCCCACATGTAGCCGAGCACGACGAGGCCGAAGAGGTGCATGTAGTCGGTCGATCCGGCGCCGGCATTGTCGGGCTTGGCCATGGCGTTGCCCATGAACCACATGGTGGCCGCCTGCAGGTCGTTCAAGCCCTTCTTCAGGCCCTTGGTGTAGGGTGCCAGTTTTTCGTCGGCGCGGTTTTCCTCGCAGAAATCGCCGATTTCCTTGAACAGCGCGGTGATCGCCCGGCCGCCGTTCAGCGCTAGCTTGCGGCCGACGAGATCGAGTGCCTGGATGCCGTTGGCGCCTTCGTAGATCATCGCGATGCGGGCATCGCGGACATACTGGCTCATGCCGTGTTCTTCGATATAGCCGTGGCCGCCGAAGATCTGCTGGGCCATGACTGCGTGGTCGAAGCCCTTGTCGGTCAAGACACCCTTGAGGATCGGGGTCATCAGGCCAAGGATATCGTCGGCGGTCTGGCGGTCCGCTTCGTTGTCGCCGCGATGCGCGATGTCGGATTTGAGCGCCGTCCACAGCGTGAAGGCGCGGCCGGCCTCATTGAAGGCCTTGATCGTCATCAGGGCGCGGCGCACGTCGGGATGGACGATGATCGGGTCGGCCTTCTTGTCCGGCGCCTTGACACCGGAGAGCGAGCGGCCCTGGATGCGGTCGCGGGCGTAGTTGGCGGCGTTCTGGTAGGCGACTTCGCTGACCGACAGGCCCTGCAGGCCGACACCGAGACGGGCTTCGTTCATCATCACGAACATGGCGTTGAGGCCCTTGTTCTCCGTGCCGATGAGAGTGCCGATGGCGTCGTCATAGTTCATGACGCAGGTCGAGTTGCCGTGAATGCCCATCTTGTGCTCGATCGCACCGCAGGAAACCGTGTTGCGGCCGCCCAGGGAGCCATCGGCCTCGACATGGAACTTCGGCACGATGAACAGCGAGATGCCCTTCGTGCCTTCCGGTGCGCCCTCGATGCGGGCGAGAACCAGATGGATGATATTGCCGGCCATGTCGTGTTCGCCGGCGGAGATGAAGATCTTCTGGCCGGAAATCTTGTAGGAGCCGTCGCCCTGCGGCACCGCCTTGGTGCGCAAGAGGCCGAGATCGGTGCCGCAATGCGGCTCGGTCAGGTTCATGGTGCCGGTCCAGTCGCCCGCCACCATCTTCGGCAGATAGGTTTCCTTCTGCGCGTCGGTGCCGTGCACGAGGATGGCGGCGATCGCGCCCTGGGTGAGTCCCGGATACATGGTCAGCGCCATGTTGGCCGAGGACATATATTCGCCGACGGCGGTGTGCAGCGTATAGGGCAGGCCCTGGCCGCCGAATTCTTCCGGAATGGAAAGGCCGAGCCAGCCGCCCTGGCGGTAGAGATCGAACGCCTGCTTGAAGCCCTTGGGCGTCGTCACCGTCGCGTCGTCGTTGCGCTTGCAGCCTTCCTGATCGCCGGACAGGTTGACTGGGAACAGCACTTCCTCGGCAAGCTTGGCCGCTTCGCCGACGATCGCTTCGATCATGTCGGGCGTCGCATCGGCAAAGCCGGGCAGGTTGTTGTAGCGCTCGATGCCGAGAACATCGTTGAGAATGAAAAGCGTGTCTTCGACCGGGGCCTTATAGCTGGGCATGTCCTGTGTTCCTCACCTGTAACCGTGTCATGGAGCGGCTTCTCCTGGAGCGCTCCCCGCCATTTCCACCACGCTACAAAATTTTGACGTGCGCGTAAACGTCAAAATTTATCGGTCAGCAAGATTTGATCGCTCGCCGGAACGGATGTGCCGAAATAAGGGTGTGAAAGCCTCCGGCGAGCAGCATGCATGCAAATCGTTAAAAAATTTTCAGTCAGGTTAACGGCTTATTTACCACGTTTCGGGAAAGTGCGTGTTGAGATGGTCATGGTTGCAATAGTTTTTTGTCTTCGCGTCGTTGCAGCTTTGTCCGGATCGGTACCGGAGCCACCGGAAGGCGGGGATATGCCTTTCCAAAGCCCGGATTCCGATCAAGGCCGATGAAAGAGGCGAAGAACGATGAACGGATCGCGATCAAACACTCCACGCCCGGGCGCAGCGCCCTATGGCGACAGGTCGTCGCTCGATGCGTTGAACCGCACGATCGAAGGACTGGAAGCGCGTATCGAAGGATTGATGGGAACGGCCGGGCGTGATCCGCGCGGCCGTAGCGCGGCCGAGCGCGAGGGACCCGCTGCACGGCCCGATCCTGTTACGGAAATCATGCAGCGGCAGCGCATGCTGACGGCAACGCGGGAACGCGATGTTAGCCGCGACCGCGTCCAGCCGCAGCCCGCGCCCCGTGCCCATGAGGAACGCGCCTCCGCCGCCTACCAGTCACCCATCCAGCCCCGGCGCGACGTGCCGGCGGCGCGCAGCGAACCCTATCGCAGCGAGCCGCAGCGTTCGGACCCGGCCATGGCGGAGATCGCCCAGGCACTGGTCGGCCTGCGCCAGGAGCTGAAGAAGGATATTGCCGACGGCTTGTCGCGCGAGATGACGGTGCTGCGCGCCGAAATCCGCGGCATCACCGTCGATGCGGCCCAGGACCAGACGATGGCGGAAGACATCCGCGGCGATCTGCAGCGGCTGTCCGACAGCATCAACCAGCTCGGCCGCCAGGCATCCCCGTCGCAGGCCGATGCGCTCAAGGTCGAGTTCGACGAACTGCGCGCCATGATCGACGGCCTTGCCCGCGAAGATACCGTACACCGTATGGAAACGCGCTGGACCGGCGTCGAGGAGCGGATGAACGCTTTCGATGCGAACCGCGACGACGAACTGGTGGCACTCGCCTACCGGCTCGACGAGATCAAGTCGCAGATCGGCTCGATGAACAGCGGCCCGGCCATCCATGCGCTGGAAGACAAGCTGGTTTCGGTTGCCCAGGCGATCGAACTGATCGGCCGCCACATGCAGCCGGACGACCGCCGTATGGCCTCGCAATTTGCCGATCTGGACACACGCCTTGACGAGATCAGCCGCGCCATTGTCGCCAGCGGCCGCGCAGCGGTTCCCGACAGTGCCGGTGTGACCCGTGTCGAAGGCCGGCTTGCCGATCTCTCCCGCCAGATCGATGGCCTGCAGCGGCCAACCGACAATGGGGTTGGCTCGCGGATCGAGGCACTGGCCGCCCGCGTCGAGGAACTGGCCAACGAGGAAGCCGCCGTTCGCCTCGAAGAGCGCCTCGAACAATTGTCGCTGATGCTGGAGCGCTCGCAGAAGATCTCCGCCCAGCCCGATCTGTCGGAATATCTCTCCGATATCTCCCGCAAGATCGACGCGCTGGATCAGGGTTCCGTCAACGATGCGCTTGCCGAGCGTCTCGACGATCTTGCCCGCCGGATCGACCAGCTGGACACGCCAACCACTTCCTATGTCGGCGATGCCCGATTCGACCGGCTCGAAGGCCAGCTTTCCGATATCGCCCTGCGTCTCGAGGAAACCCATGCGGCGCCCTATGACGACAGCGAGATTCTGCGCAGCCTGCAGGACCAGATCGCCAATCTGTCGAGCCTCGTCAGCCAGCCGCGTGAGGCAAGCCAAGACGCTGTTCCGGCCGAATTCGAAGGCCGGATGAGTGCGCTCGAGGACTATCTGGCGACCAGCGACGAATATATCATCGAGGCGGCCCGCCAGGCCGCCGAAGCGGTGATGGAGGCCTATGCGAAGAACGGCGTCGCCCATACCGCTGCCGGCGGCACGGACATGGCGGCGATCTCGGCGCTGGCAGACGATCTCAAGGTTCTGGAAGACATGAGCCGCTCGAGCGAGGAGCGCACGGCGCGAACCTTCGAGGCGCTGCACGAGACGCTCGTTCACATTGCTGAAAAACTGGAGCGGCTGGAAGAGCGGGGCCTGGAGCCGGCCGAACCGCGTGCCTTCGGTGCGCGCATGCCGGACAGCCAGCCGCAAATGCCCAGAGCGGTCCAGCCGGTTTTCGAGACGGAGGACGATCCCTTCGCCGAGGCTGATTTCGGACGCCGCTACGAGGACCTGAAGCGCGACATGCATGGGCTTGCGGCCGAGGCCGATGCGTCCGGGCCGTCGCGCGAAGAGGTCGCCGAAGCCGTGGCCGTCGTCTCCGAGCAGGCAACCGTACACCAGGGCGATATCAAAACGGCCGCCCTGCCCGCCGCCAAGACCGGTCTTCTCGCCGGACTTGCCAAGCGGCTGACCGGCAAGCGAACGGAGCCTGCACAGGCCGCCGACCGGCAGCTCGTCGATCCGGCGCCGTCGATCGATGCATCGGATGCCATCGAGCCGGATGTGGCCAACCAGCTGCTGGAGCCGGGTTCCGGCGTTCCGGACGTCAAGAAGATCCTGGAGCGGGTTCGCGCCGGGCAGACCGGCCGCAACGGTCCGCCGAGCGAAACCGACAAGGCGGATTTCATTGCCGCCGCCCGCCGCGCCGCCCAGCTTGCCGCCGAAGAGGTCGATACGCTGAACAAGGGCAAGAGCGGTGCTGCTGCATCGCCCATCGGCGGCGCCTTTACCCGTCATCGCCGCCCGATCCTGATGGCGGTCGGTGCCGTGCTTCTGGCGATCATGTCCTATCCGCTGGTCAACACGCTGATCCGCGGCGACAAGGCGCCCGCCCAGATGCCGGTCGCTGCCGTCGAACAGCCGTTGACAGATGAAATTCCGATGGTGGGCGAAACGCCGGAAACGGCCGATGTGGCACCGGTAATGGATGCCGGCGACAACAATGCCGCGCCGCTGGGCGCGCTGCAGCCGCAGGCCGGCGAAGTAGAACAATTGCCCGCAACCGAGCCGCAGATGGCCCAGCCGGAAACGCCGGCAACGGCAATCGCGGAGCCGGAGACGACGCTGCCGGACGCCACACAGGCATTGCCGGAAACCGGGGATGCAGGCGCCAGGTCGCTTTCGCCGGTCATTGGCGGTGCTGCAGCGGATACGGCACCGGTCCTTGGGGAAACTGTCAAATCGGCCGCGGCCGACACGGCAATCGACGTTCCCGCCGACATCAAGCCGGCCGCGCTTGCCGAAGCCGCCAAGGCCGGGGATCCCCTGGCATTGTTCGAAATCGGTGCTGTTTATACCGAAGGCCGCGGCATCAAGGCCGATCTGGCCCAGGCTGCGAAATGGTACCAGCGCGCCGCCGATGCGGGCGTCGTTCCCGCCGAATACCGGCTGGCGAGCCTCTACGAAAAGGGCACCGGCGTCGGCCGCGACCTGAAGAAGGCGCGCGCGCTCTATCAGCAGGCCGCCGACAAGGGCAATGCCAGCGCCATGCACAATCTTGCCGTCATGCTGGCAAGCGGCGGCGATGCGGCTCCGGATTTTGCCGGTGCCGGCAAATGGTTTGCCATGGCGGCCGATCGCGGCATTCGCGACAGCCAGTTCAACCTCGCCATCCTCTATGCGCGTGGCAACGGTGTGAACCAGGATCTGGAAGAATCCTACAAGTGGTTTTCCGTCGCTGCCCGCGACGGCGATGCCGATGCCGGCCAGAAGCGCGACGAAGTGGCCAAGGCGCTCACGCCCGACCAGCTGAAGAGCGCCAAGGCGAAATTCGAAGCCTGGAAACTGATCCCGCTCGACGCGACGGCCAATTCGGTCGACGTCCCCGATACCTGGGTTGGCAAGGGCACGAAGACCGCCTCTGTCGATATGAAGAAGGCGCTGCGCAACATCCAGGCGATTCTCAACAACAACGGCTTCGATGCCGGCAAGCCGGATGGCGAGATGGGCAACAAGACCATTTCGGCGATCAAGGCTTTCCAGAAATCGATCGGCCAGGAGCCGACGGGCCAGATCACCGACGCGCTCGTCAAGGAACTCCTGAAGCGGAACGGCTAAGGCGGCGCGTGTTCATCCGGGCACAGGCGATGCGCTTTGGCGGGGCATGTTTCCAAACGGCGTTTGCGGCCGCAATAATGCCGCAGACCGGCCGGACAAAGGGGCCTTCCACGGGTTAGGCTCAGACCTTGCAGAAGGTTGACAGGCCTGACCCCGGGGCGCATGACGGAACGACGTTGAATTCGCCAATTCGAATTGGTTTTCAGACCCGTTCCATTCCTTGATTTCCCGTGGTGAATCACTTGCCACTTTGATGTTTTCCACCCGCCTCGCGGGCTATTGGCATATTTAGAGGTCTGGCCGTGACGGTGTATCTGCCCATCGCAGAGTTGTCGGTGAACATTCTCATCATCCTCGGCATGGGCGCGGCCGTCGGCTTTTTGTCCGGCATGTTCGGTGTCGGTGGCGGCTTCCTGATCACGCCGCTGTTGATCTTCTACAATATCCCACCCGTGGTTGCCGTTGCCACCGGTGCCAACCAGGTCGTCGCTTCCTCCATTTCTGGCGCCATCACCCACTTCCGCCGCGGCACGATCGACATCAAGCTGGGGACCGTGCTGCTCTGCGGCGGTCTGGCGGGGGCGACGGTCGGCATCTGGATTTTCGCGATGCTGCGCCGCATCGGCCAGCTCGACCTGGTGATTTCGCTTGCCTATGTGCTTTTGCTCGGGACCGTCGGCTCGCTGATGCTGTGGGAAAGCATCGTCGCGCTGCGCCGGGCCGCCAAGAACGAGACCGTGACGCTGAAGCGGCCGGGCCAGCACAACTGGGTGCACCGGCTGCCGTTGAAGATGCGGTTCAAGAAATCGAAGATCTATCTGAGTGTCATTCCGATCATCGCGCTGGGCTTTGGCATCGGCATCCTGACCTCGGTGATGGGCGTCGGCGGTGGCTTCATCATGGTGCCGGCGATGATCTATCTCCTGCGCATCCCGACCAATGTGGTCGTCGGCACCTCGCTGTTCCAGATCATCTTCGTCTCCGCCTATACCGTCATCGTCCAGGCGACGGCCAATTACACGGTCGATATCGTGCTGGCCTTCGTGCTGATGATCGCCGGCGTGATCGGGGCGCAATACGGTGTGCGGGTCGGCCAGAGGCTGCGCGGCGAACAGCTTCGGGCGCTGTTGGCGCTGCTGGTT
Source organism: Pararhizobium polonicum (assembly GCF_001687365.1). Classification (GTDB taxonomy): domain Bacteria; phylum Pseudomonadota; class Alphaproteobacteria; order Rhizobiales; family Rhizobiaceae; genus Pararhizobium; species Pararhizobium polonicum. The sequence goes on along the minus strand of NZ_LGLV01000004.1, from coordinate 219,190 downwards.
CTGGCTGTCGGCATTCGGCTTGCCATCGAGCTGATCATCCCGCCGCAGGAAGTCTATTCGATCGTTTCCGCGGGGCTCGGTTTCTGATGCGGATCTGGACACGGATGCTTTTGCTGGGCCTGTTTCTCGCCGCGCCGGTGACCGCACGAACGGAGCCGGCCGACTTTACAGAAAAGCTCGATATCGGCATCTCCACCGACGAGATTTCCATCACCTCCGATTTTCGCGGCGCCGACCTGACGATCTTCGGCGCCATCGACGGCTTCGACGCCGGGCTTCTGGCCCAGGGCAAATACAACATCGTCGTCGCGCTCGAAGGGCCGAAGGAAAATACCACGGTGCGCAAGAAGGAGCGCGTCTTCGGTATCTGGATCAACACCAACTCGATGACCTTCGAGCTGGTGCCGGAATCCTATTCGCTGTCGAGCACGCGCGACATCGAGACGATCGCCCCGCCGGGCGACATGAGCAACATGGGCATCGGCGTCGCGCATATGCCGCTGACGCCGATCGGCTATATCGGCAATGGCAGCAATCTCGCCGAATTCCGCAATGCCTTCCGGCGGCTGCGGGAAACGAGCGGTGTCTACCAGCGCGATCCCGGCGGCGTGCAGTTCATCAGTTCCAGCCTGTTCAAGGCCTCGGTGCGGTTGCCGGCCGACGTGCCGAACGGCGTGCATATCGTCCGCGCCTATCTCTTCCGCGACGGTGTTTTCGTCGCCGCCAAGGCGCTGCCGCTGCGCGTCGTCAAGACGGGACTGGAGCAGGCGATCACCAGCGCGGCGCACGAGATGCCGTTTCTCTACGGCATCACCGCCGTGCTTCTGGCTGTCGTCACCGGCTGGCTGGCCAGCATCGTCTTCCGCAGGGATTGATACGGGTTTGCTTGCCCCTGAAAACAGGCTATTGCGGTTCGAAATCATCTGAAGGCCGTCCAAGGCCGGTCAGCGGCCAAAGAGCCCAGAAAGCCAAAGAGCCCAGAAAGCCAAAGAGCCTAGAAAGCCAAAGAGCTTAGAAAGGATGTCCCGATGAAGCCGATTTTCGTCCAGCTGCAATGCGCCCCCGGCAAGACCTACGAGGTCGCCGACGTGATCTACAAGAAGGAGATCGTCTCGGAGATGTATTCGACCAGCGGCGATTACGACCTGCTGATCAAGGTCTATATCGAGGAAGGCGAGGATGTCGGCAAATTCATCAACGACAACATCGCCACCGTGCCGGGCATCAACCGGTCGCTGACGACGCTGACGTTCAATGCGTTTTAGGGTGTTGTTCGCCATTCTTGATTTTTGCAGGCTTACCACCTGATGTAGTCATTAATGACCACAAAGGGTGCGCTGATGTCGACGGTAAGCCTGCGGGACGCGATGCTGACGCTTCGCCGATAGCCGATGATCCGCAAGCCCGGCACGAGTTCGACACGCTCCGTACCGCGTTCGGGGAAATCGGCCAGCTGCAGGCAGAACGTTCGAATGCCGGAGACGAAGCTCCACGCCGTTGTCGGATCAGCCTTTTCAGCAATGGTATCGTAGAGAGCGTTCAGCCTTGGGATGGAGCAGAACGCGATAAGGCATTGTTATCTTGTCTTCGCCACGTGTGCCTGATGCCGCGCTTCCAATCGGGAAAAAGCATCTTCAAGCGAAATGGCTTGTTCCGGATTTTGGCGGATGTCTTCCAGGCGGGAAGGGATGTCATCGCGCAGCCAACGTTCGCGCGCTGCCTCGAAATCTTCAAGCATCCGCAAACCGGCCCGCACGACTTCGCTGGCATTGTTGTAACGGCCGGATTCAAGCTGCTTCCGGATGAAACGCTCGTAGTGCTCGTTCAAAGCAAAGCTTGCCATGGGTCAATCTCGCAGCAAAGATAATAACTATTAACAATAATTATCACAATGGGCGCACTTCTCAAAGAGCCCGCGCATTTACCCCAGCAAATTTGCAAACCGCACCGAATAGATCCGGTCCCGCCCCAGCATATGGGCGACGAGGGTCTGGTGGTCGAAGAGGCCGCGCATCGCCTGGTGGCGCAGGTCCAGGCCGCCGGTGGTGACGCCGAAGGCGGGCATGATCAGGCGGCGGCCGTCGGTGGCGAAACAGGCGCGGCGCATGTATTTTTCGCGCCGCCGCACGGTGGCCGCCGGATGCAGATGGCCGGCGATCTCGCCGGCGCTCGCATTCAGCGATGGCTCGTGGCGGAAGATCAGGCCGGCATGATGGAGCTCGTCGGTGCAGGAGCCGGGCAGGGAGACGGTGCCGTCGGGATCGTGGTTGCCGTTGATCCAGACCCAATCGCGGCCGCGTGCCATGGTCTCGATCATGCCGCGAAAAAGCTCCGGCATCAGGGCCGAGCCGACGCGGTCATGGAAATTGTCGCCAAGGCTGATGACGGTTTTCGGATTGTGGCGCGCAATCACCGCGTCAAGAATGCGCAGCGTCGCCAGCGTATCGTAGGGCGGCAGCATCATGCCGCGGCGGGCAAAGGCCGAGCCTTTCTCCAGGTGCAGATCGGAGACGACGAGAATGTCGAGATCGGGCAGGTAGAGACCGCCGAGCGGATCGCAGACAGCCGCCACGCCGTTGATCACGGTGCGGGCCGAAAGCGCCGGATTGTCCGGCAGGGCAGAAATGGCGTGGGCGATGCGGTGCATGAGTTTCCGGCTTGATTTCTAAATTCAGTGCCCGGCCAGCGCGTCGCCGAAGAGTTCGTCGGCGGCTTCGGCAAGCAGGAAATCCTGCGCGTCGCCGTTGACCGACTCCTTGCCGATTTCCAGCATGACCGGAACCGCCAGCGGCGAAATCTGCGCCAGCGGGCGGTGGGTGATGTGGCCCTTGATTCGTGTCAGCATATCGCCAAGCCGTTCGATGTCCAAAAGTCCGGTCGAGGCGTCGTTTCGCGTGGCCTCGAGCAGGATATGGTCCGGTTCATGGCTGCGCAAAACGTCGTAAATGAGGTCGGCGGAGACCGTCACCTGCCGGCCGCTCTTTTCCTTGCCGGGATGGCGCTGGTCGATCAGGCCGGCGATGACGGCGCAGTTGCGGAAGGTGCGCTTGAGCAGGAAACTTTCGTTCAGCCAGGCTTCCAGGTCGTCGCCCAGCATGTCCTCGTCGAACAGGTCGGCAAGCTTCGGGCGGCCTTGAAGGAAAGCTTCCCCCAGATCGTCCAGCGCCCAGATGGCCAGTGAATAATCGGTGGCGACGAAGCCGAGCGGTTTCAGCCCGGCGCGGTCGAGCCGCCGGGTCAAAAGCATGCCGAGCGTCTGGTGGGCCAGCCGTCCCTCGAAGGCGTAGATCACCATGTAGTGGCGGCTGCCGCGCGGAAAGGTCTCGATCAGCAGCTCGTCTTCCTTCGGCAGCATCGACAGGTCCTTTTGCAGCGACAGCCAGTCGCGGACCTGATCGGGCAGCGTCGCATGCCGGCCGGGATCGGCAAGCATCTTGCGGACCTGCTGCGCGAGATAAGTCGAGAGCGGAAACTTGCCACCATTGTAGGAGGGAACCTTCGGATCCAGCTTGAAGCCCTGGCTCACCAGACATTCGCTCTCGCGGATGCCCTCGAAACGCAGCACCTTGCCGGAAAACAGGAAGGTATCGCCCGGCGACAGCATCTCGACGAAATATTCCTCGACCTTGCCGAGCGTCATTCCACCTCGACCGATCGAGCCGCGCGCGTTGTGCTTGACCATCCGCACGTTCAGCATCGGCGATTCGATGATCGTGCCGACATTGAGGCGATATTGCTGGGCGATCTGCGGATTGGACACGCGCCAGAAGCCTTCGGGCGTCTTGCGGATCTTGGCGTAGCGCTCATAAGCGCGCAGCGCATAACCGCCGGTGGCGACGAAATCGATGATCCGCTCAAAGGTCTCCCACGAGAGGGTGGCGTAAGGTGCGGCGCTGGTGATCTCGGCATAGAGCGCGACCGGATCGAACGGAGCGGCGCAGGCCATGCCGAGCACATGCTGGGCGAGCACGTCGAGCGCGCCGCGGCCAACAGGCGGTGTGTCCTGTGCACCGATATAGTTGGCGTCGAGGGCCGCCTGGCATTCCATCACCTCGAAACGGTTGGCCGGCACCAGGATGGCGCGGCTCGGCTCGTCCATGCGGTGGTTGGCGCGGCCAATGCGCTGGGCAAGGCGGCTTGCCCCTTTCGGCGCACCGACATGGATGACCATATCGACATCGCCCCAGTCGATGCCGAGATCGAGCGTCGAGGTGGCGACGACGGCGCGCAACCGGTTCTCGGACATCGCCGCCTCGACCTTGCGCCGCTGGCCGACATCGAGCGAGCCGTGATGCAGCGCGATGGCTAAATTGTCGTCGTTGATGGTCCAGAGCTCCTGGAAGACGCGTTCGGCCTGGCTGCGGGTATTGACGAAGAGCAGCGTCGTCTTCTGCCCGCCGATCGCCTTGTAGATATCGCCGATGGCATAAGCCGCCGAATGACCGGCCCAGGGCACGCGCTCCTCGGTGCGCAGGATCGAAATCTCTGGCCGCGCACCGCCGCTCACGGTGATCAGCCCGGCGTGATTGTTTTCGCCCTCATTCTGGGGGCTCAGCCAGCGTTGCAAATCCATCGGATCGGCGACGGTGGCCGACAGGCCGATCGCCTGCATGGCGGGCGCCAGCTTTCTCAGCCGAGCAAGGCCGAGCGACAAGAGATGGCCGCGCTTGGAGGTGACCAGCGAATGCAACTCGTCGAGCACCACATATTTCAGGTCCTTGAAGAAGCGTTCCGCCTCGCCGTTGGCAAGCAGCAGCGCCACCTGTTCGGGGGTCGTGAGCAGGATATCGGGCGGATTGAGCTTCTGGCGCTGGCGCTTGGAGGCCGGCGTGTCGCCGGTCCGGTTCTCGATGCGCACCGGCAGCCCCATGTCGCCGACCGGCTTCATCAGGTTGCGCTCGATATCGACGGCCAGCGCCTTCAAGGGCGAGATGTAAAGCGTGTGGATGCCGGTAAACGCAGAACCGGGCGGAATCGCTCCGCGCCCGGTCAGCGAGACCAGCGAGGGCAGGAAGCCGGCAAGCGTCTTGCCGGCGCCGGTCGGTGCGATCAGTAGCATGTTTTCGCCGCTCTTAACGCGGGAGAGAAGCTCCAGCTGATGTGCACGCGGCTGCCAGCCCTTGTCCGAAAACCAGCGGAGAAAGGGCGCAGGCAGGAGCGGTGGAGTTTCTGCGCGTGTGGTGGAATCGATCAGGGTCACGCGAACAAATGTAGATCAAACGCGGCGGATTTGAAGAGCCCTGTTCGCAAGGTCTGGACCGAGCGCCGTATCGGTCCGGCAGAAGCGCAAAAATACCGGATGTCGGTGGGAACACTTCCGCGTTCTTTGCATTGGGAGATTCATGTCAAAATCGAAAGGCCGAGTGCAAAGAGGAGAGGGTCATGCCGGTGTCAGTTCCCGATCAATTCGTCATTCCGCCCGATGAGCATATCCTGACGGTACAGGAGGCGCTTGAACCGTTGTATCAAAAGCTCGAGCAGGAGACGGAAACCCGGCTGGTCGAAGCCGCGGTCAATGCGGGCTGGTCCCCGTATGAGGCCTTGAATGCCATCGACCAGCTGAAAAAGCACAATGTGATGTGGTGACCCCGCCGAACGTATGACGGGCGGATGGACGCCTCACATCGCGATATAGCGGTCCTTGCGATGGTTGACGGCCAGCGTCACGTTCATCACCACCGCGCCGACGATCGAGCAGGCGATGATGAAGGGGCTGGCCAGGAAAAAGGAGCAGGCGACGATGGCGCCGTCGAAGCCGAGCTGGACGAGGCCGGCGCGCCAGCCGAAGCGGTCCTGGATGTAGAGCGCCAGAATGCCGATGCCGCCGAGGCTGGCGCGGTGGCGGAAGAGAGCAAGCAGGCCAGCGCCGATGACCAAGCCGCCGAACAGCGCGCCGATGAGCGGATCGACATGGGTGAGGCCGAGTGCGCGCGGCAGGACTTCGGACATGGCCGAGGTCAGGGCGACGGCGATGAATGTCTTCAGCGTGAAGGCAAGGCCCATGCGGCGGAAGGCGAGATAGTAGAAGGGCAGGTTCACGGCGAAGAAGCACAGGCCGAAGCTGAAGCCGGTGGCATAATGAACGAGAAAGGCGATGCCGGGCGTGCCGCCGGTCAACAGTCCGGCGCTGGACAAAAGCGTGATGCCGAGCACGGCGAGCATGCTGCCGGAGACAACGCCCTGTGCGTCATCGACAAGCGAATGGCGTTCCGCGCTCGAATTCATCAGTGCCGCGAAAGCGGATTTTGCCGGTGTTGCCATCATTGTCGCCGTTTCCCGTAGCCCTGTATCCGGTCCTTCTATCGCCCCACTTCCGGAACGCAAGCGTCGCCTCGGATTTTGTCGCTTGACGGCCGAAATAATCATGGATACAAATTATCCATGATAGAGGAGAAAATGCGGATGAAGCTGGGTGAGGGTGTCGAGCAGGCCATTCACAGTGTTGCGATGCTGTCGGGCCTTTCCGAAGGCGGTGTGCTTTCGGCTGCGGCAATCGCCGAATTTCATGGCGTCTCCACGAGCTATCTTCTGAAGCATCTACAGGCGCTGTCGGGTGCCGGCATTCTCCATACGGTGCCGGGCCCAAAGGGCGGATACCGGCTGGCGAAGGCGCCGGACAGGATCACGCTGCTGGATATCGTGCTTGCCGTCGAAGGTCCGGCGCCGGCATTCCGCTGTAATGAAATCCGCCAACGGGGGCCAAACCCGGTGCCGGACCGTTACTTTTCCAAGCCCTGCAATATCTCGGCCACCATGCTGCGGGCCGAACGCGTCTACCGTGCGGAACTGGCCAAGACCACGATCGCCGATCTCGGCGTGCAACTGGCCGAAATCGACGACGGACCGATCGCCGCCAGGGGCTGCGCCTTTCTGGAAATCCATGAACGCAAAACGGCTCGTTGAGCCCTTACAAAGGAGAAGACCCATGCAACAGCGTCTCGACATGACCAAAGCATCGCCTGAAGCCTTCAAGGCGGTGTTGGCGCTTGAAAACTACGTGCAGAATTCCGGCCTGGAGCGCCGCTTCATTCACCTGATCAAGCTGCGCGCCTCGCAGATCAACGGCTGCGCCTTCTGCGTCGACATGCACGTGAAGGAATCGCGCCATGACGGCCTGAGCGAACAGTGGATCAACCTGATGTGCGTCTGGCGGGAATCGCCGGTTTACGACGCCCGCGAGCGCGCACTGCTCGGCTGGGTCGATGCCGTCACCAATATCGCCCAGACCGGCGCTCCGGATGACGCCTATCAGACGCTGCAGGCGCATTTCTCCAGCGAGGAGATCGCCAAGATCACCGTGGCGATCGGCGCCATCAACGTCTGGAACCGGCTGGCCGTCAGTTTTCGCGCACAGCATCCGGTTGACAGGGTGGCAAAGGCTGCGTGAACGGAATTGCCCCTCACCCTAGCCCTCTCCCCGCAGGCGGGGAGAGGGGATCAGGGAGCTTGCAGCTTGGTCCTTCTCCCCGTTATAACGGGGAGAAGGTGGCCGCCCTTTTTCTCAGACAAGAATGGCCGGATGAGGGGCGGTGCCTCAAAGCGCGATATAACGATCGGCGCGGTGGTTGATGGTCAGAAACAGATTGAGCACCACGGCGCCGAGCACCGAATAGAACACCACCGATGGCGTGGTGACGAAGAAGGCGGCGGCCAGTACACACATGTCGATGGCAAGCTGGACGAGACCGGCGCGGATGCCGAAACGCTCCTGCATGTAGATCCCGAGGATCCCGACGCCGCCGAGGCTGGCGCGATGGCGATACAGCGCCAGAAGGCCGAAGCCGAGAAGCAGGCCACCAAGCAGGGCCGCCCAGGCCGGCTGGATGCTGGCGATCTGGAACACCTGACTCTGGATGTTGGTCAAGAGCGAGGTAATGGCGATGGCGATGAAGGTCTTGATGGTGAAGGCCATGCCCAGCTGTTTCCACGACAGATAGAAGAACGGCAGGTTGAGCAGGAAGAAGGCAAGACCGAAATTGATCCCCATCGCATAATGCAGCAGGAAGGCGACACCGGCGGTGCTGCCGGTCAAAAGGCCGGCGCTGGCCAGCACATAGAGACCGAGTGCCGCCACCAGGCTGCCGGAGAAGATCCCCTGCACGTCCTCGACCGGCGTGTGGCGCGTCGCATTGGTGTTCCAGAAGCCAAGGGCATTGATGATGCTCATGTCGCGATCTCCGAAGGCCGCAGAAGATGGACGCCCGGGCAGGCCCGAACAGCGATGATTTAAAGGAATAAAGGACCCGTGCGCGGCGGCCATCATCGGCTGCAGCGCATGTGTGCAATGCAGCAATTATCGGGATTCCCGCCGCATCGATCAAGTGAAATATGTAAGCAATGCTGACCTATTTCAACTTCGCAAGAAAAATGCGTTCAGACCGATTTTTGCGTAAGGAAAAGAATGCCGGAGACGGGTTTTCCGCCGTCATTGCGAATGACGGTTTTGCGGATGTCGAGAATATCGAGCCCAAAGCGCTTGCAGAGGCTGCCGACATAGGTTTCCGAATGGGCGTAGCGCAGCGATGGACGCAGGACGAAGTCCCCGTCATCGCCCGCATCCTCGACGGAAAAGGCGAACAGGCCGTGTTTCGCAAGCAGCGCCGAAGCGATGACGAAGACCGTGTCGAGACGGCCGAGATACATCAGCACATCGGCAGCGCTGACGAGATCGGCGCGATGTTCGCCCCCTTCGGAAAGCAGGCCCGATGTTTCCGGCGGCAGTGAAAGGTCGGCCTGCGCCAGACGGTCGTAGATGCCCTTGTCCTGCGCCCTGGCCAGCATGTTGGCGGAAAGATCGAAGCCTTCGAGATGGTCGGCCCTGTCACGGATGCGTTCGCCGAACAGGCCGGTACCGCAGCCGAGATCGGTGACCTGGGCAAAGCGTGTGTCGCCCGCATGGGCGGCAATCAACGCTGCCAGCTTTTCCGGAACGGTATAATCGAGCTTTTCGACGAGCGCCTTGTCGAAGCGGTCGGCATAATCGTCGAACAGCTGCGCCACATAAAGGCTGGATGGCTGCCCGGGTGTTTCGGAACCGCCGAGAAGGGCGAGTTTCAGGCCCGCGCCAAACATGTCGTCCGGGTTGAGGTCGAGAACTTTGCGCAAGGCATCGACGGCCGCCTCTTTCCGGCCGGATTTTTCCTCATAGTCGGCCAGACGAAACCAGCCGGCCGCCCAATCGGGGACGAGCTCCAGCGCCTGGGTCATCAGGTCGGCGGCTTCCGCGTGATCGCCGCTGTCGGCGAGCATGTGCGCATATTCGGCACGGCGGTCGGCAATCAGGTCGCCGGACGAAAGCTGGTTGAGGGTCATGGTTCAGCGCCTCGATTGTGTGCCCCGGTGTGTGTTCGTGGCTTTGCCCGCTTGTTGCGTGCACGTGCAGAAATGGCAAGCGGCGATTTGACGGCGGGGCCTCGCCAATCTTGGCGGCTTGCAGCCGCTGCGATGGAGGCCTATGTCAGACAAAACAGGAGAATCATGGCCCATGGCCGATGGAGTGAACAGGTTTCTGGGCGATTCGCCCCTTCGGGTCCTCGTCAAACTGCTGGTGGTCTCGGTCATCGTCGGTTTCGTCATGGCCGTTTTCGGCTGGACGCCCTATGGCATTCTTTACACAGTCCGGGATTTTGTTCTCGATCTCTGGCATTCCGGCTTTGCAGCACTCGGCCGCGTCGGCGACTATCTGCTGCTCGGTGCTGCCGTGGTGATCCCGGTCTTCATCATCCTGCGCGTCCTCAGCTACCGGCGTTAACATGTACGATCATGACTTTCTTGCCTCCCGGCGCACGGTGTTGCGGGCGGGCGTTCTCCTTTCGCTCGGTGTCCTCGCCGGCTGCGGCACGCCGAAGATCACCCCCAGCGTCGATGGCAGCGACCAGACGGATGCGACGCTCGGCTACATCAACGATCTGAGAAAACAAAGGGGACTGAAGCCGCTGGTGCGTGATCCGGCGGCGGCGCAGGCAGCCTTGTCGCAGGCCGGCCGCATGGCCAGGGCCGGAAAGATGTCGCACCTGATCGGCATGGGCGACAGTTTTCTTGCGCGCATGAAGGGTGGCGGCGTGGCGCTACCGGCGGCCGAAAACATCGCCATGGGCCAGGACAGCGCCGAAAAGGCCTATGCCGCCTGGTTCCATTCGCCCAAGCATCTGGAGAATATGCTGGGGCCGAGCTATAGCGGGCTCGGCGTGGCCGTGATGCGGAATCCGGCTTCCGGAAACCGGCCCTATTGGGCCATGGTGCTGTCGACCGGCTGAGCTGATTCCCGCCGGTCGAAAGGACAGGGCATGACCGCCGCGCAAACTTCCGACAGGGCCGACAACGCCCACGGGGCAGGGCCATTTCTCGTCACCAACCGGCTGATCCTGTCGATCGCCGTCCCGATGACGCTGGGGTTCCTGACGACACCGCTTCTCGGCCTCGTCGATACCGCCGTCATCGGCCATCTCGGCCAGGCGACGCTTTTGGCAGGGCTTGCCGTGGGCGCCATCCTGTTCGACCTGATCTTCACCACGTTCAATTTCCTGCGCTCGGCCACCACCGGCCTGGTGGCGCAGGCTTTTGGCCGGGGCGACAGGACGGAGGAACAGGCGGTGTTCTGGCGCTCGCTGGTCATCGCTCTGGTGAGCGGCGCGGCACTTGTGGCGCTGTCGCCGGCTCTGCTGACGGCGGGGCTTTGGCTGCTGGCTCCCGGGCCGGAGGTCGAGGCCGTGACGCGGACCTATTTCGAATATCGCATCCTTGCCGGACCGGCGGCGCTCGCCAACTATGCCATCCTTGGCTTCGTTCTCGGGCGAGGGCAGGGAACGGTCGGGCTGCTGCTGCAGATGCTGATCAACGGCATCAACATTGTCCTGTCGATATTCCTGGGCCTTCATCTCGGCTGGGGCGTGATGGGTGTGGCATTGGCAACGGTGAGCGGTGAAGTCATCGGCGCAATCGTCGGATTTGCCATCGTCTACGGCCGGTTTGACCGGACTGTCGCGCCGAGCTGGGCGACGATCTTTTCCGTCGAACGCCTGAAGCCGCTGTTCGGCCTCAACCGCGACATCATGGTCCGTTCCTTCGTGCTGCTCGCTGCCTTCACACTGATGACCCGGATCGGCTCTTCTTTCGGTCCGGTAACGCTTGCCGCCAATGCCGTGCTGATGACCATTTTCCTGGTCGCGGGATACTATCTCGACGGGTTGGCCAATGCCGCCGAGCAGCTGACCGGCAGGGCCATCGGCGCCCGTTTCCGCCCGGCTTTCGACCGGGCTTTGAAGATGACGGCGACCTGGTCGTTCGCGCTTGCGGGGTTCACCACCGTCGCCTTCCTCATCTTCGGAGACCGGCTGGTCGATCTCTTGACGACGGCGGCCGAGGTGCGCACCGAGGCCTACACCTACATGCCATGGGCGGCGATCACGGCGCTGACCGGGGCACTCGCCTTTCTGATGGACGGCGTGTTCATCGGCGCCACCTGGTCACGCGACATGCGCAACATGATGCTGCTTGCCTTCGCGGGTTATGTCGCGGCACTCTGTTTTCTCGTGCCCGCTTTCGGAAATCACGGTCTTTGGGCCGCGCTCAACCTGTTCCTGCTGTTTCGCGGCGTTTTCCTGATGGTGCTTGTGCCGCGTCGTTCGGCTCAGACGTTCTTGTCGGCCCAGTAGTCCACGCGCGTACCACGGATATCGCCGATCGAGGACAGTTTTTCCCGGTCGCAGAGTTGCGATAGCCCGCGCACAATTTTGCCCGGCAGCGACGGGCCTTCATAGACCATGCAGGAATAGAGCTGGACGAGATTGGCCCCGGCGCGGATCTTCTCCGCCGCCGTTTCCGCCGAGGAGACGCCGCCGGCGCCGATGATCGGCAGGTCGGGGCCGACGCGCCGGCGCATCTTGGCAAGCACGACAGTGGATTTTTCAAACAGCGGCTTGCCGGAAAGGCCGCCGCTTTCCTTAGCCTGCCGCTGATCTTTCAGGCCGTCGCGCGACAGCGTCGTGTTGGACACGATCAACCCGTCGAGATCGTGAGCCAACGCGACCGCGGCGATATCGTCCATTCCCTCTTCGGTCAGATCCGGTGCGATCTTCAGGAACACCGGGACGCGGATGCCGGATTTGGCGGCTTCGTCGTCGCGGGCGGCAAGAACGGCCAGCAGCAGGGCCGAGAGGCTTTCACGCGCCTGCAGGTCGCGCAGGCCGGGCGTGTTGGGCGACGAGATGTTGGCGGTGAAATAGCGGGCAACGCCGTAGAAGGTGCGGATGCCGGTGACGTAGTCGGCGATGCGGTCGGCGCTGTCCTTGTTGGCGCCGATATTGACGCCGATCATGGCCTTGCGGTCGCAGGCGCGCAGGCGCTGGAGTGCCGCCTGATGGCCCGCGTTGTTGAAACCGAGGCGGTTGATGACGGCCTCATCCTCAACCAGCCGGAAGATGCGCGGCTTGTCATTGCCGGCCTGCGGTTTCGGCGTGACCGTGCCGATCTCGGTAAAGCCAAAGCCGAGCCGGAGCAGCGCTTCCGGCACGTCGGCGTTCTTATCATAGCCGGCGGCCATGCCGAGCGGATTGGCAAAGGAAAGGCCGGCGACGGTTTGCGCCAGCCGCGGGTCCGCAGGGGCCGCGCAGGCGGGAACGAGACCGGTCTTCAGCCCCTTGATGGAAAGCCCGTGGGCTGCTTCCGGATCAAACAGGAAGAGGCCGCGGCGGGCCAGCGACTGGAAGACATCGATCATTGGTCAAGCTCCGGAAAAACATGGTTGCCATCGGCATCAAGCGGCAGCGGCTTTTCCCACAGAACCGCCTCGAAGGAGAGCGGGCCATAGAGATGCGGAAACAGTGCGCCGCCGCGCGAGGGTTCAAAGACCAGTTTGCCGTCCAGCTTTTCGCCATCGACGGCAACCAGCAGCAGGCCGTCCTGGCCGGCGAAGTGACGGGCGGCGGTCTCTTTTGCCTGATCGGCTGTCGAGAAATGGATGAAACCGTCCGAAAGGTCGATTGCGGCGCCCTTGAATTCTCCAGCCTCACGCGCATCTTGCCATAGAACTGCCGGAACGATTTTGTAGATGATGCTGCGCATGCCGCGGTTTCCTGAGCCTTGGATGATATCCTTTGCGGGATTGCCGCAATCTTCTGCGAAAGTCCACCGGCAAGCGGGGCAGAACCCGGATTTTTAGGCGATGGAGGAGAGTGCGATGAACAGGATGCTGATGCCGGTGTTTGCCCTTGGCGGTGTCTTCGCCGCTTTCACGGCTCTTGCCCAGGAGCCGGCGCCGGGCCGCTACGCCATGCAGAAGACCGACAGCGGCATCGCGCGGCTGGATACACAGACCGGGGAGGTCTCGCTCTGCCAGGAAAAGGACGGCGATATCGTCTGCCGGATGGCGGCCGACGAGCGCACCGCCTTCGAACTGGAACTCGATCTCCTGACCAAGCGCGTCGAAGCGCTGGAAAAAACGGCCGCAGAGGGGCAGACAAGCCTGAAACCACGGCTTCCGACCAAGGAAGAGATTGACCAGACGATGAGCGTCATGGAAAGAATGATGCGCAGTTTCATGGGAATCGTGAAGGATCTGGAAGGTGAGGAAAAACCGCCGTCTGACAAGACGGAGGAGGGACCTCAGAAGACCTGACTGGATTTGGACGGCGTACAGCAGCAAGTTGGAGGATTTGCGTGTTGTGCGAGGCCTTGGGGCCCAAGCTCTTGGGAGGGAGCGTCATGACGTCAGGACTGACCATCATCATCGCCGACGATCACCCGCTGTTTCGCGGCGCCATGCGACAGGCGCTGGCCGGTATGGCCGGCAATCCCACGATCATCGAGGCCGGGGATTTTACCTCGGCGCGGCAGGCCGCGATCGACAACGTCTCGGCTGACCTGATGTTGCTCGATCTCACCATGCCGGGGGTCAGTGGACTGTCGGGCCTCATTGCACTGCGGGCAGAATTCCAGAGCCTGCCGGTGATGATCGTTTCCGCCCACGATGATCCGGCGACGATCCAGCGTGCGCTGGAACTGGGCGCCTCCGGCTTCCTGTCCAAATCCGCCGGTATCGATGAAATCCGGGCGGGGATCGACACTGTCATGGCGGGCGGCATCTTCACGCCCCCGGGCTTCCAGCGCGGCATGGAACATGAACCGGAAGTGGCAGCACTCCTGCATCGGCTGCGGACGCTCACCCCTCAGCAATCGCGCGTGCTCGGCATGCTCGCCGAGGGCCTGCTCAACAAGCAGATCGCCTATGAGCTTGGCGTCTCCGAGGCAACCATCAAGGCGCATGTCTCGGCCATCTTGCTGAAGCTCAACGTCGACAGCCGCACGCAGGCAGTGATTCAGCTGGGCAAGATTGCGGCTGTGGCGGCGTAGGAGCGGATGGCGGCCTTAACTGCTGCGTCGGCGGGCTGGCTTTCCTCGGTGCTTCCTGAAGGCTTTTGTTGGAGGATCAGGCGCGCGGAACTACTTTCGTCCAGAGCATGTGGATCATTGGCGTCGAGGACGAGAGACTTAACCACTTTGGCCATGGCATCGAGCCTGATCAGTTCCGGATCGGGCTCTGCGTCGCGCACTGCGATCGCAGCGTCATATGTTTCCTGCTTTTCGGCGACCTTTTTCTTGAAGATATCGCCCATCATCGCGGCTCTGGACGGGATTGTGGTCTCGACTGATCCGCCACTTTCAAATTTGGTGTAGATTTTGAACTCTTCGGGAGGAAATGCTTCGCGATTGGCAATGATCGTTTCCACCAGCGCATTATGCTTGCCGTTGCTGGGCTCGATATTCATGCCCTTGGCCGCGCTGTCTTTCATTATCCTTTCAAAATTCGCTCGGAACTGTTTTACAAGTCCCTTGTCGAGCGAAAAAGCGTCCAGAATCGTTGCCTTCAGATCGCCGGATGTACCCGTGACCGAAAAATTGAAGCCGAGAGCATTGTTCTCATCTGCAGCCTTTTGCGATGATCGCAGGACGGTCAGTGCGACGAAATTGTCGAGAAGCGCGGCGGACATCATACGATAATCTCCTGAGCGGCACGTATTTCCTACATGGTTAGTTGGTGCCGGGGTGCCTGCCGCATAGCCTATAAAAGGCTGAGGTTTGGTTGCGTTAAATACACGCTAAAGATGTTAATAAAGCGTGCAAATATTCATTGCGGTTCGAGGAAACAACACTGTGTGCCGCTTGGCAAGGCCTCGGACGATATCGGCTCGGCTCACTCAGCCGCCGCCTTCATCGCCACCGAAAGCTGCGTCAGCCAGGCTCGCATCGAGGCGGGGCGGACGGGCTTGTTTTGCAGTGCCACGCCGTCGCGTTCGGCAGCGGCACGGACTTCGGGGGAGCGGTCGGCGGTGACCAGCAGCGATGGGATGTCGGCGCCGAAATGCAGGCGGATAGCCCGGATCATCGCGATCCCGGTTCCGTTGTCCAGGTGATAATCGGCAACGATCGCATCGGGACGCAACTCACGGGCCGGGGGATCCTGTTGCCAGATGTCCATGGACGAGGCGGTTGAAACCGTACAACCCCAGCCCTCCAGAAGCAGCTTCATGCCTTCAAGGATCAGCGGTTCGTTGTCGATGCAGAGAACGCGCAGTCCATGCAGTGGTTCGGCGGAGCGCAGCGCGAGCGGAGGAGCAGTCTTGACGCCGGCGGTGGCCGTGCGATCGATCGGCATGGTCACCCGGAAGCGCGTGCCCTTGCCGGGTTTGGATTGCAGATCGACGCTGTGGTTGAGAACCCGCGAGATGCGATCGACGATCGACAGGCCAAGGCCGAGGCCGGAGGCGGTTCTGGCGCCCTCGTCGAGGCGGGCGAACTCCTTGAAGACCGTGCGGAACTTGGACGCGGGAATGCCGATGCCGGAATCAAGCACCTGGATGATCGCGTTGCCGCCTTCGCGCCGGACGCCGACGAGGACCTTGCCGCTCGGTGTATATTTGATGGCGTTGGAGACGAGGTTTTGGATCAGGCGGCGGAGCAGATTCGGGTCGGTGCGCACTGTCAGCGACGTCGGCATGACGGTGAGCTTCAGATTGGCGGCGCGGGCGACGGGCGCGAAGTCGGTTTCGATCCGCCGCAGCAGGTCGTTGAGCGGCACTGATTGCAATCTCGGTTTCATCGCGCCGGTATCGAGCCGGGAAATGTCGAGCACGGCCCCGAGGATGGTTTCCACCGATTCCAGCGAGGAATCGATGTTCTGCACCAGCAGGCTGTTTTCCGATTCGCCGAGGCGTTCGACCAGCGAGGATGAATAGAGGCGGGCGGCGTTGAGCGGTTGCAGGATGTCGTGGCCGGCAGCCGCAAAGAAGCGGGTCTTGCCGATATTGGCCTCCTCGGCAGCGGCGCGGGCCTCGGCCACCTCCCTGTTGACGCGGGTCAGCTCGCCGGTACGCTCGGCGACGCGCAGCTCCAGCGTTTCGTTTGCCTGTTTCAGTGCCATGTCGGCGGCAACGCGCTGGGTGATATCGGTATAGGTGGTAACGATGCCCTTGTCGGGCATGGCATTGGTGCGCACCTCGATGATGCGCGCTCCGCCGGAGAGTTCGAGCAGGAACGGCTTGTCGAGCGTCAGGAAATCGGTGACCAGCCGCTTGCCGTCTTCCTTGCGGATATCGCCGCGCCGGGTCAGCATCGAGACGATCTCGGCCAGCGGAAAGCCGACCTGGCCGGCACTTTCCGGCAGGTCGAGGAGCTGGCGGAAGCGGCGGTTCCAGATGATCAGGTTGTTGGAACTGTCGAAGACGGCGATGCCCTGGTCCATCTGTGACAGCGCCGTCTGCAGCATGTCCTGATTGTATTGCAGCGCTTCCGATGCCTGGTCGAGCAGCCAGGCGGTGTCCGACGACGTATCGTCCAGCCGTTGCAGCACCAGCGACAGGACGAGCCGGGCGGAGGACGAACCGATGGCGCTGCCAAGCAGTTGTTCGGAGAAATGGATGAGCGCCATGTCGGCAGGCTGATGATCTTCAAGCCAGCGGCCGGACTGGCGCTCATAGGTCTGGAACGAGCGCCGCATGCGTTCCTCGCCGAGATAGCGGGCGATGGTGGTCTTCAGGTCGAGCACGGTGATCTTGGTCTTGCGGCCGCGGAATGCCTTTTCCGTGCGCGATTTGCGGCGGATGAAGACGCCGGCCTGCAGCCGCTCCAGCGGTTTTGGTGCCCGGGTGAGCGAGCCGATGACATAGGCGACGACATTGACCAGCAGGCTGAGTGCGGAGGCATTGACCAGCGGATCGGCGGCGGGACCGGAAAAGACCGTGGTGAAGGGAAAGAGGAAGCCGAGAACGGTTGCCGCGACATGAGAATTGTCCGGCCCGCCAAGGCTTGGCAGGAACAGGAGATAGGCCCAGACGAGAAAGCCGAGCGTCATGCCGGCGATGGCGCCGCGTGCATTGGCTTGGCGCCAGACGAGACCGCCAAATAGCGCCGGTGCCATCTGCGAGATGGCGGCAAAGGAGAGCAGGCCGAGCGACGCGAGACCGGCACTCATGTCGGCGGAGCGGTAATAGCCGTAGCCGAGCAGGAGCACGGCAAAGATCGCCGTGCGCCGGACGTTGAGCAGCGTGCCCGCGACATCCTGCGAACCGCCCCGTCCCATCAGGTTGCGCCGGAGGAAAACAGGCATGACGATGTCGTTGGAGATCATGATCGACAGGGCCACGGACGCGACGATGACCATGGCGGTTGCCGCCGAAAAACCGCCGATGAAGGTGATCAGCGTCAGGACCGGCATATTGCCGTTCATCGGCAGCCTCAACAGATAGAGGTCGGCATCGCCGCTGCCGGCGAAGGTGAGGACGCCGGCGATCGCGACGGGCAGCACGAACAGGTTGATGGCGATAAGATAGATCGGAAACAGGATGCCGGCGGTGCGCAGATCCTTTTCCGTCCGGTTTTCAACGACGGTCACATGGAACTGCCGGGGCAGCATGATGATGGCGAAGGCGGAGAGAACGACGAGCAGGATCCAGCGCGGCAGTGGCGTCTGATAGTGCAGCGCCGTCATCACCTGGTTGTTGGCGAGCGCCCTGGCCCAGAGGTCGCCCGGACCGTCGAACAGGAAAAAGATCACATAAAGTCCGGCGGTCACCAGCGCCAGCAGCTTGACCACCGATTCCATCGCGATCGCCAGGATGAGCCCATCCTGATGCTCGGTGGCGTCGGTATGGCGGGTGCCGAAGACGATGGCGAAACAGGCAAGAAAGAGCGTCACCAGAAGCGGCAGGTCGATGAAGTTCTCGCCGGTGCCGATGCCGTAGCCGCTGGTATCGACCATGACCGAGACCGAGCTCGATACAGCTTTCAGCTGCAGCGCGATATAGGGGATGGCGCCGATCAGCGAGATCAGCGCGACAATCGCGGCAACCATCGGGTTCTTGCCGTAGCGTGCCGCGATGAAGTCAGCGACCGATGTCAGCCTTTCGGATTTGGCAAGTGCGATGATGCGGCGGATGACCGGCAGGCCGATGGTGAACATCAGGATCGGGCCGATATAGATGCCGGTAAATTCCAGCCCGCGCTCGGCGGCAAGGCCGATGCCGCCGAAATAGGTCCAGGAGGTGCAGTAGATCGCAAGGCTCAAAGCATAGACCAGCGGCCTGCCCTTGTCGGCAGGGGACGTCTTGCGCGCCTTGCGATCGCCATAGCTTGCCACTGCGAACAGCAGCAGCAAATAGGCAAAGGCGGCCACGAAAATGATCGAGCCGGAAAGCATGCCTCCTCCTTGTCCCCATCAGCATAGGACAAGACAGCGGCGAAGAAAATCGACCCCGCCTAAGCCTTAAGTCAAAGGCCGGCATCTGTTTTCGGATATAATGAAACAGGTGTGTTACGGGGCTATTTTTCAACGCCTGATTTACTTGGGCGGGATTTCGGTTAGCATCCGATTGCCATCCGGCAGGACAAGGACAGGTCGTCCCGGCCGGTTCAACAGAAGATGAGGAGAGAATAATGCTGAATGAGTTCAAGGCGTTTATCGCCAGGGGCAATGTCATGGACCTTGCCGTCGGTATTATCATCGGCGGCGCTTTCACGCTGATCGTCAATTCGCTGGTCAACGACATCATCATGCCGGTCGTGGGCGCCATCACCGGCGGGCTTGATTTCTCCAACTTCTTCTTCCCGCTCTCGAGCACTGTGACGGCGACGTCGCTTGCCGCCGCCCGCGAGCAGGGTGCGGTCTTTGCCTATGGCAACTTCCTCACCGTGGTGCTGAACTTCCTGATTTTGGCCTGGATCATTTTCCTGCTGGTCAAGGCGGTCAACAAGATGCGTGCCTCGATGGAACGGCAGAAAAACGAGGAGCCGGCAGCGCCGCCGCCGGTGGATGTCCAGCTGCTGACGGAAATCCGCGACCTGCTGAAAACGTCGAGAGCATAGGCAATATTCCGCAGTCTACGGCGTACTGCCGAAACATCACAGGAATCGATAAATCCGTCAGCGAATATCGCGTGATCGTGATCTGAAAAACCGCTAGAAGCGGCGGGCTAACAGGAGCCCGCCGATGACTATTCTTACCAGCCTCAGTCCCCGATCGCTTGCTGCCCCGGAAAGCGGCATTGTCGAGCTGGTCAATTATGCGCGCGGCCGCGACGGGCTGATCCCGCTCTGGGTCGGCGAGGGAGATCTGCCGACACCGGATTTCATCTCGCAGGCGGCGCAGGAATCGCTGAGGGCCGGCGAGACCTTCTACACGTGGCAGCGCGGCATCCCGCCGTTGCGCGAGGCGCTGTCGCGCTACTATCAGCGTCATTTCGGCAAGGCGCTTTCGCCCGACAATTTCTATGTGACCGGCTCTGGCATGCAGGCGATCAAGCTCGCCATCGAGGCGCTAACCTCGCCGGGCGACGAGATGGTGTTTTTCTCGCCGGCCTGGCCGAATTTTGCGGCAAGCGCGGAGCTTTCCGGGGTGCGGGCCGTCGCGGTACCGCTGAGCTTCGAAGACGGCAAATGGCAGCTCGACATCGGCAGGCTGGAAGCGGCGATCACCGAAAAGACGAAGGCGCTGTTCGTCAACACGCCCTCCAACCCGACCGGCTGGACGGCCACGCATGAAGACCTCAAAGCCATTCTGGCGCTTGCCCGCAAACATGGCCTGTGGATCATGGCCGACGAAATCTATGCGCTCTATTCCTACAATGGCGATCGCGCGCCGTCCTTCCTCGACGTAATGGAAGAAGACGAGCGCATCCTGTTCGTCAATTCCTTTTCGAAGAACTGGTCGATGACCGGCTGGCGCGCCGGCTGGATCGTGGCGCCGCCGGCGATCGGCCAGGTGCTGGAAAATCTCATTCAATATTCGACCTCCGGCGTGGCGCAGTTCATCCAGGCCGGTGCCGTCGTGGCGCTCGACCAGGGCGATGCGTTTGTCGCTGAGAATGTCGCCAAGGCAGCCCGTTCGCGTGACCTGCTCTGCGATGCGCTGATCGCCACCAACCGGGTGCAGACGCTGAAGCCCGATGGCGCGATCTATGCCTTTCTGAAGATCGACGGCGTCACAGACGCGCGCCGCGCTGCCCTCGACATCGTCGACAAGACCGGGGTGGGGCTCGCGCCCGGAACGGCCTTCGGCGAAGGCGGCGGGCTGTTCATGCGGGCCTGTTTCTTGCGCGACCCCCGGCAGATTGCGACAGCCGCCGAGCGGCTGGCCGGGTACATCGCCGCCCTTTGACCCGGTTTTGGCCATCCGGCCTTGCACAAAATTCTTGTGTATCCCGCCGCGAACGGGTCATATCCCGCTGAATTCAACAGTGTGGGTATATGCGATGGCAGTTTTGGTAACGGGCGGCGGCGGTTATATCGGCAGCCATATGGTCTGGGCATTGCTGGATGCCGGTGAGCAGGTTGTCGTCATCGATCGCCTGTCGACCGGTTTCCGCTGGGCGATTGCGCCGGAAGCGCGCTTCTATGAAGGCGATATCGCCGATGCGGCGCTGATGCGGCAGATTTTCGCTGATAACGCGATCGATTCCATCATCCATTTCGCCGGTTCGATCGTCGTGCCGGAATCGGTCGCCGATCCGCTCGGTTATTACGAGAACAACACCGTCAAGTCGCGCAGCCTGATCGCCAGCGCGGTCGAAGCGGGCATCCCGTATTTCGTGTTCTCGTCGACGGCGGCGGTCTACGGGACACCCGATGTCCTGGAGCCGGTGACGGAAAGCGTCAACCTCAAGCCCGAATCGCCCTACGGTTCATCAAAGCTGATGACCGAGATCATGCTGCGCGATACCGCCAATGCGCATGCCTTCACCTATACGGCGTTGCGTTATTTCAACGTCGCCGGTGCCGATCCGAAGGGCCGCAGCGGTCAGTCCTCCGCATTGGCCACGCATCTGATCAAGGTTGCCTGCGCCACTGCGCTCGGCAAGCGGGCCTCGATGAGCGTCTTCGGCACCGACTACCCGACGCCGGACGGAACCTGCGTGCGTGATTACATCCACGTCTGGGATCTGGTTCAGGCCCATCTGAAGGCCTTGCAGCGCATGCGTGCCGGTGGCGGTTCGCTGGCGGCCAATTGTGGTTACGGGCACGGGTTCTCGGTGCTCGAAGTGCTCGATGCCGTGCGCAAGGTGCATGGCGAAGACTTTGCCGTCACCTTCTCGGAGCGCCGTGCGGGAGATCCCGCAATGATCGTCGCCAATCCGGCGCTTGCCAAACAGGAACTCGGATGGGTTCCGCAATATGACGATCTCGACGGCATCATCAAAAGTGCGCTCGATTGGGAGCAGCACCTGATGCGAAAGAATTCCTTCTGAGATCCGGCATGTTTTGCGCCCATTCGATCTGATGCTGAAGAGGCAGCCGGCCTTGTTCGTGCCGCCTCTCCAGTTTGACGACAGTTTCACCCTCTAGGATACCGTCAGGATAGACTGACTGGACCCGGCGTATGATGGCGTTTTCGCGCCGAACAACCCGGGCAAGAGCTGGTGATGCCGATGACGAATGAATTCTGGCGCGGAAAACGCGTTCTGGTCACCGGGCATACCGGCTTCAAGGGCAGCTGGCTGACGCTGTGGCTGCGTGAACTCGGAGCCGAGGTGTCGGGCCTGTCGCTGGCGCCGCAGACGGAGCCCTCTCTGCACCGGCTTCTCGGCGGCGGCATGGACGGTCCCGATATCATCGATATCCGCGACCGGGATGCGGTCACCCATCACGTGCTGAAGACCAGGCCGCAGATCGTCTTTCATCTGGCGGCGCAGGCACTGGTGCGGATCGGCTATCGCAGTCCCGTCGAGACCTACGATGTCAACGTCATCGGCACGGCCAATCTGCTCGATGCGCTTCGCATCTCTGAGGATATCCGCTCGATCGTCGTGGTCACGACCGACAAGGTCTATCACAATGCGGAGACGGGCCTGGCCTTCATGGAGAGCGATCCGCTCGGCGGCCATGATCCCTATAGCGCCAGCAAGGCTGCGGCCGAAATCGTCGCGGCCAGCTATCGCGCCTCGTTCTTTTCTGCCCGCCGCATCGGCCTTGCGACGGCGCGGGCCGGCAATGTCATTGGTGGTGGCGACTGGGCGGAGGACCGCCTGATCCCGGATGCCGTGCGGGCATGGCAGAGCGGCGAGACCCTGCTGGTCAAGCGCCCGCGCGCGGTGCGCCCCTGGCAGCATGTGCTTGAGCCGCTCGGCGGCTACATGGGGCTTGCGGAGCGACTCTGGCAGACCCCCGAAGGCATCGAAAGCTACAATTTCGGACCGGATCACGGCGAGGCTGCGTCCATCGGCGCGGTCCTGAAGATGGCAGAGCGGCATTTCGGTGGCGGTGAAATGGTGCTGGGCGAGGCAGCGGACGGGCCACACGAGGCGGGCTATCTGGTGCTCGACAGTGCCAGGGCGCGCGTCGAGCTTGGCTACCAGCCCCGCTGGCGTCTGGCTGAAACCGTCAGGCGGACGATGGAATGGTACCGGGCGCAATGCGACGGAACGGCCGCGCGCGACCTCTGCCTTGCCGATATCCGCGATTTCACCGCGCTTGCTGCCAAGCATGAGCCCTTGAGGGCTGCGGGATAAGTGCGCGGGTTCGAGGCGCGTGAAGCGCCGGCTGACCGTCAGGGGTCAGATATCGGTTTCACCGAGGACGGCCTGTTCATGCACGATCGAATGCTGGATAAGGCGTGCCCAGATGTCCTCGTAGAAGTCCGGATCAAGCCCGGCTGCCTCGGCGTTCTTGCGGGCGTTGCGCCGGACTTCATCGACACGGGGCGGTATGTCCGCCTTGAGCCCGGCCGGCTTCTTGATCTCCGCCGCGCGCTCGATATAGGTCCAGCGCTCCGCAAAAAGCGACATCAGCGCCTTGTCCAGCCGGTCGATCTCGGCGCGGATATCCGCCATTGAGGCACAGTCTGCCGGGCTTTTCTGCATTCGGGTCTCCGGGTGTTCGCGTCAAGGTTTTGCTGCATCGCAAGCCCCCACACGACGCTGCTTATCAAGCGATCCGTCTCCTGAAAAGCCGAAAACCCACCCTGTGGCCAAAGGGTCGCGGGCAGGTTCCGCGAAAGTCCTCGCCGCTGGTGGGTGAAAAATGGAGGAATTTCATGTTCGCCCGGCCGAAACTGAGGATTTATGCGCCCTCGCGTAACCGCTGGCACTCTTTCCAGGAAACGATCAGAAGCCAGCTGATAAACCTGCAGACCGGAACCGAAGACGGCTTGCCTCGTGACATCGGCGGTCTTTGTTGAAACGCCGCCGCGAGCGGCGAATCCGGGGAATGGTCACATCGGCAGGCAAGTACCTTCTGCGCGGAGGAGGGTGCGGTCCTGTCTCCCGCTGGAAGCCATTGCCTGCCGACGTGTTCTTTAAAAATAGCGCGGGAAACTTGAGCGAGGCTTTGCATTCGCAGTGGCCCGGCGCGCTAAGCGCCGAGCGAGAGCTTGATGGCAAAGCCGACAAGGGTGACCGTGAGCACGCCGAGAAACCAGAGACCGACGAACCACAAAAGCTTTTTCGGTAGGCTGTTTTCCCTAGCCATCAGTGGTAGCCCTCCTCGGGATCGACCTTTCCGCGGAACACCCAATAGGCGTAGACGGTGTAGATCAGGATGATCGGCACCAGGAAGAGGGCGCCGACCAAAAGGAAGGACAGGCTCGAATCGGGTGCTGCCGCATCCCAGATGGTCACCGACGGGGGCACCATGAAGGGATAGAAGCTGATGCCGATACCGGCAAAGCCGAGCACGAACAGGCCGAGCGCCGCCAGGAACGGCTGTGCGTCGCGCTTGCCGCGAATGCCGCTGACAAGCAGGGTAAAGCAGCCGAGCACCAGGACCGGGACGATGACGCTGAAGATCGCGGTCGGCCAGCGGAACCAGCGTTCCAGGTAGATGGGCTCGAGGAACGGCGTCCACAGGCTGACGATGCCCATGGCGGCGATGGTGGCAAAGCAAGTGCGCAGCGCGATCCAGCGGGCCTTTTCGGCGAGTTTTCCGGTGGTCTTCATGATCAGCCAGGTCGAGCCGAGCAGGGCATAGCCGACCAGGATGGCAAAGCCGGTGGCGATGGAAAATGGCGTCAGCCAGTCCCACCATGCTCCGGCATAGGCGCGGTTGACGACCGGAATGCCCTGCACCAGCGCGCCGAGCGCGATGCCTTGCGAAAAGGCGGCCAGCATCGAACCGCCGGCAAAGGCCCAGTTCCACAGGAACTCACCGCGTTTTGTCCGCCAGCGGTATTCGAAGGCGACGCCCCGGAAGATCAGGCCAAGCAGCATGGCGATGATCGGCGCGTAGAGGGCCGGCAGGATGATCGAATAGGCCAGCGGAAAGACGGCAAGCAGGCCGCCGCCGCCGAGCACCAGCCAGGTCTCGTTGCCGTCCCAGACAGGGGCAACGGAATTCATCATCACATCGCGATCGTGCTTTTCGGGAAAGAACGGGAAGAGGATGCCGACACCGAGATCGAAGCCATCGAGAATGACATAGGCGAGCACCGCAAAGGCGATGATGGCGGCCCAGATGAAGGGAAGATCAATGGCCACGATGTGCGCTCCCATGTGTATGTCCAACATGTGCATGTCCGGCATGCGTGTGTGCGGCGGTGCGGATCGGTCCATCCTCGAGGTCGGGCATCGGATCGCGCGGCAGGCGCTTCATCAGCCGCAGGATGTAGAAGGTGCCGGCGCCGAAGACGAGGAAATAGACGATGATGAAGGCGATCAGCGAGGCGGCGACGGCGGGGGCCGCGACCGGCGAGATCGAGTCGACCGTCAAAAGCTGGCCGTAGATCGTATAAGGCTGGCGGCCGACCTCGGTGGTGATCCATCCGGCCAGCACGGCGACGAAACCGGCAGGCCCCATCAGCACGGCGGCGCGATGCAGCCAGTCGCTGCTGTCGAGCGTGCCCTTCACCCGACACCACAGGCTCCACAGGCCGATGCCGAGCATGGCAAAACCGATGCCGACCATGACGCGGAAGGACCAGAAAATCACTGCGACCGGTGGCTGCAGATTGTCCGGAATGGTGTCGAGACCGGCCAGCGGCGCGTTCAGGTCGTGCTTCAGGATGAGGCTGGAGAGTTTTGGAATCTCGATGGCGTAGTCGATGCGCTTTTCGGCGGTGTTGGGAATGCCGAACAGGATCAGCGGTGCCCCGTCCGGATGGCTCTGGAAGTGACCTTCCATCGCCATGACCTTGACGGGCTGATGTTCCAGCGTGTTGAGGCCGTGGGCGTCGCCGGCAAGGATCTGGATCGGCGCGACGATCACCGCCATCCACATGGCCATCGAGAACATCGTGCGCGACCGGCGCGGCGCGGTGTTTTTCAGCAGATGCCAGGCTCCGACGGCACCGACCACGAAGGCTGTGGTGAGGTAGGCGGCCAGCACCATATGCGTCAGGCGATAGGGGAAGGACGGGTTGAAGATGATTTTCCACCAGTCGAGTGGAATGAACTGCCCGGCCTCGTTCATGCCGAAGCCGGCGGGCGTCTGCATCCAGGAGTTTACGGCGAGGATCCAGGTCGCCGAGATCAGCGTGCCGAAGGCGACCATGAAGGTGGCGAGGAAATGCAGCTTCGGACCGACGCGATGCAGGCCAAACAGCATGACGCCGAGAAAGCCGGCCTCCAGGAAGAAGGCGGTCAGCACCTCATAGCCCATCAGCGGGCCGATGACCGGCCCGGCCTTGTCGGAAAAGACGCTCCAGTTGGTGCCGAACTGGTAGGACATGACGATGCCGGAGACGACGCCCATGCCGAAGGCGACGGCGAAGATCGTCTTCCAGAAGTTGAACAGGTCCATGTAGACCTGATCCTTCTTCCACAGCCAGAGCGCCTCCAGCACCGCGAGATAACTCGCAAGGCCGATGGAAAAGGCGGGGAAGATGATGTGAAACGAGACGGTAAAGGCAAACTGGATACGGGCGAGCAACGTCGCGTCAAGGCTTTCGAACACGGCACATTCCTTTCAGAGGGGTATGGCCGCCGTCTTGCGGTCTCTCCATTCATCATGGCCTGTCCCCGGCCTGAACGGATATCTGCGGTGCCTCAACCCTCAGACATAATCTGCGGTCCGTGAGCGAAAGGTCAATGACGTCGGTGCAACCATAGTGTCACACTGCGACAATCGCCCGCCTGCGGCATAGTTGCACCCGGCCGGCCGTCAGCCACGATGGTTCGCCTTTGCATCAACTTGTCGGCTGTTTTGAATCGGATTTTCTGAAAAATGCGCATTGTGTAAAATTGTAGATATCGATTTAAGCGGCCCGCAAACTGTCGCGGCTATGGTCCTCTCATCGGAGAACGAAGCCGGCCCAATGGTTTCGCAGCATGATGCTCTCCCCGGTGCCCGGAATGAATCCGGCACATAAAACCGACGCTGTCCGGACAGGGACGGTGGGACGGAACAGAACCAGGGACAGGGTCATGTTGAAACGAATTTTTGCGATCGCCATGGCGATCGGTATCGCCGCCACGGCCGCAGCGCCGTCGCAGGCCATGAGCATTTCGTCCGCCGCCCGCTCCATCAGCGCCACCATGCCGGTGCGCAATGTCGAGTTCAGCGAGCGCACCGCGCTCTCCTACCAGCTTTTCTGCCTGCAATACGGCAACGAATGCCGCACCTCGAGCCGCAACGTCATCGCCTACACCAACAAGCTGCGCACCGTGCTGGCCTCGGTCAACCGGACCGTCAACCGGGTGATGCCGGATATCCGGGCCAGCCGCGAATTCCTGTCGCTGAACCCGCTGTCGGGCGCCAGCGACGATTATGCGATGATGAAGCGCGGCCAGCTGATCCGCGCCGGCCTGCCGGCAGGCGCCCTGCGCGTCGCCAGCGTCACCACGCCGGAAGGCCGCAGCCATTCCGTTCTCGTCGTCACCACCTCGACCGGCGAGCTCGTCCTCGACAATCGCCAGGCCTCGGTGATGAAGCGCAACGCGACGGGTTACAGCTTCGCTGCGCTCAGCACGGTGCGCTTCTTCGATTGATCGCCCGCCGCGACACCGGCTTTATCTAAAGCCCGACTTTGCCTGAAAACTGTCCCACCTTGCCGCAGGAATGTCCCTTCCTGCGGCCTTTTCTTTTTTGGGATATTACGGCCGGGCAAGATAGGCTTCCGCCAGCTCCGTCCAGAAGGCGGCGCCGATCGGCAGGAGGTCGTCGTTGAAATTATAGCCGGGATGATGCAGCGATTTTTCGGTGCCGGTCACGCTGGAGCCGAGGAAGAAATAGGTGCCCGGCCTGTCCTTTAGCATATAGGCGAAGTCCTCGCTGCCCATGAAGGGGCGTTCCAGATCCACGACCTTGTCGGCACCGGCAAAGCGCACGGCCAGATCGCGGACGAAGTCGGTTTCGGCCTTGTGGTTGATCGTCGCGTCATAGCTGCGCTGATAGTCGACGGTGGCCGTCATGCCGAAGCTTTGCGCCTGGTTTTCGGCGACGAGACGGATGCGGCGTTCCAGTTCGTCGCGGACTTTCGGATCGAAGGAACGGATGCCGACGACGATCTCGGCACGTTCGGGAATGATGTTGCTGGCCGAGCCGCTGTGGAAGGAGCCGACGGTGATGACGGTCGGGTCCATCGGATGGATGTTGCGCGACACGATCGATTGCAGCGCCATGACGATCGAGGCGCCGCAGACGATCGGGTCGGCGGTTTCCTGCGGTTCGGCGCCGTGACCGCCAAGGCCGTGGACGGTGATCTTCGCTTCGTCGACCGCCGCCATGATCGGACCATCCCTGAGCGCGAACTGGCCGAAGGGCAGGCCGGGTTCGTTATGGAGCGCAAAAACCGCGTCGCAGGGGAATTTGTCGAACAGTCCCTCGTCCATCATGATCTTGGCGCCGCCGAAATTCTCCTCGGCCGGCTGAAAGATCAGGTGCACGGTGCCGTCGAAATTTTTCCGTTCGGCGATGGCGCGGGCGGCCCCCAGAAGCATGGTCGTATGGCCGTCATGGCCGCAGGCATGCATCAGGCCGGGGGTCTTCGACGCATAGTCGAGGCCGGTTTCCTCGACGATCGGCAGGGCGTCCATATCGGCGCGGATACCGATCGAGCGGTTGCTGGTGCCGTTCTTCAAGGTGGCGACAAGGCCGGTCTTGGCCAGTCCGCGGGTCACAGTATAGCCGAGGCCCTCGAGACAGGTGGCGACGAAGCTGGAAGTGCGGACTTCCTCGAGCCCCAGTTCCGGATGGGCATGCAGGTCGCGGCGGATGGCGACCAGTTCCGGCATGGAATTGGTCAGGTTCACGTTCAAGGTCATGTCAGGCACCACGGGTTGGTATGCGATTTTCAAGGTAGCGGAAGGCTATGACAAGAATTCCGGTCAGGCACATATAGATCAGTGCGAGCAGCAGCAGAGGCTCATAGGTGATGTAGGTATCCTGGCGGACCTTGGAGATGACGGAATAGACGTCGATGACGGTGATGGTCGCAACCAGCGGCGTCGCCTTCAGCTGTAGCACGGTTTCGCCGTTCAGTGTCGGCAGCGCCCGGTGGATGGCGCGCGGCAGCCAGATGCGGCGAAACACTGTCCAGCGGCTCATGCCATAGGCGCGGGCGGCCTCAAGCTCTCCCGCAGGCACGCCGGCAAACGCGCCGCGCATCACTTCACCCTCGTAGGCCGCGAATGAAATGGTCAGCGCGGCGACGCCATAGGGCCAGGATTCGCGCAGGTATGGCCACAGGAAGGACTGACGGATGGCCGGAAACTGGGGGAACAGCGAGCCGAGCCCATAATAAAGAAGCCAGAGTTGCAATAGCAGCGGCGTGCCGCGAACGATGGTGCAGAACGTCTTGGCAAGCGTCTTCAGCGGCCAGGGACCTGTTACCTGAACCAGCCCCAAAGGCACGGCCAGCAGAAAGCCCAGGATCGAGGTGCTGAACAGCATGGCCAGCGTTATCAGGATGCCGTAGCCGAGCCGCGGCAGGTATTTCGGCAGCCAGTCCCAGCGCATGAACCAGACGATACAGAAGACAAGGGCGGCGAGGATCAGCAAAAGGACGATGCGGTGCGGCTTGAAGAAGCTGTCGCGTGTCGGCAGATCCTCCGGGGTGATCGCCATGGCATGGGTAGTGATATCGGTGGTGGAGGTGTCGCTCATGACTGCTCCACGAAGCCGCGCCGGGCCCGGCGCTCGATGATCTTGATGAAGAAATCCGAGACAAGCGTCAGCATCAGATAGAGCATGCCGGCCGCGCAAAAGAACAGGAGATAGGCCTTGGTGGCGCCCGCCGCCTGACGGGTGACGAGTGTCAACTCGGAGAAGCCGACGACGGCGAGAAGGGCGGTGTCCTTGGTGGCGATCAGCCAGAGGTTGGACAGGCCGGGAATGGCATAGGGCAGCATTGCCGGCAGGGTCACGCGGGTCATCACCTTGAACGGCGACATGCCGTAGGCGCGGGCCGCCTCGATCTGTCCGGCCGGCACGGCCTTGATGGCGCCGCGCAGTACCTCGGTCGTATAGGCCCCCTGAACGACACCGATGACGAAGATGCCGGCAACCAGCCCGCTGATGTCGACCTGGCCGATCCCCGCCAGCGCAAGGACATAGTTGAGAGCGTCGGTGCCGGCGTAATAGAGCAGAAGGATGAGAACCAGCTCCGGCACGGCGCGCACGATCGTCGTGTAGCATTCCATCAGGTCGCGCGTGATCGGTCCGCCATAGAGCTTTCCGCACGCTCCGCCGATGCCGAGAAGCAGCCCGAACGTATAGCCGCCGATGGCGATCTCGATCGAATTCACAAGGCCGCGCAGGAGAACACCGCCCCAGCCGGGCGGTTCGAGTGCGAGCAGGCCCCAGTTGATGAATGAAGCAGGATCGGCCATGAGTCCTCAATCGTTGAGCACGTGTTTGCCCCTCACCCTAGCCCTCTCCCCACAGGCGGGGAGAGGGGATGACGGAGTTTGCCGCTTCGTCCTTCTCCCCGTTTTAACGGGGAGAAGGGGCCCGATAGGGCGGATGAGGGGCCTTTGCTGGCCGCCTCATCGCATCCGATCACTCGCCGTAGATGTTGAAATCGAAATATTTCTTGGAGAAGGTATCGTAGGTGCCGTTGGCGCGGATCGCCTTGATCGCGGCGTTGAGCTTGCCCTTCAGTTCATCCTCGCCCTTGCGGATGCCGATGCCGACGCCGGCGCCGAGGATGGTCGGGTCGTCCTTGACCATGCCCTTCAGGTCGCAGCATTCCTTGCCCTGATCGCTCTGGAGAAAGGCGCCGAGCGCGATGCTGTCGGCCTGAACAGCGTCAAGACGGCCGGCGGCGAGGTCGTTGTTGGCTTCGTCCTGGGTCTGGTATTCCTTCACGGTCGCGCCGTTTTCACCGAAGTATTTTGCGGCATAGACCTGGTGGATGGTCGAGACCTGGACGCCGATGGTCTTGCCCTTCAGGCCTTCCGGCGTTGCTTCGAAGGTCTCGCTCTTCGGGCCGATGACGCCGGTCGGGGTGTTGTAATATTTGTCGGAGAAATCGATCGTCTTCAGGCGTTCCTCGGTGATCGACATCGAGCCGATGATCATGTCGATCTTCTTGGAGGTCAGCGCCGGAATGATGCCGTCCCAGGCTACGGGCGTGATCACGCAGTCGAGCTTGGCTTCGGCGCAGATGGCCTTCTGGAAGTCCACTTCCCAGCCTTCCCAGTTGCCCGAGGCATCCGGCGAGGTGAACGGCGGGTAGGGTTCGGCAGCGAAACCGACCTTGACCGGTTCGGCCGAAGCCGCACCTGCGGCGGCAATGCCCAGAGCGAGCGACAATGCGATGGTTTTGAGCGTCTTTTTCATGCTGTTCCCTTTTTTGGTTTTGGTGGTTTTCAGTGGATGGAGCTGATGAATTTCTTCAGGCGTTCCGATCTGGGATTGCCGAAAATCTCGTCCGGCGATCCCTGCTCGTCGATGACACCCTCAGCCAGGAAGACGATATGGTTGGCCACGTTGCGGGCGAATTTCATCTCATGGGTGACCAGGATCATCGTGCGCTTTTCCCTCGCAAGATCGCCGATGACGGTCAGCACTTCTCCCACGAGTTGCGGATCGAGCGCCGAGGTCGGCTCATCGAACAGCATGACCAGCGGCTGGATGGCGAGCGCCCGGGCAATTGCCGCGCGCTGCTGCTGGCCACCGGATAGAAAGGCGGGATAGGCGTCGCGCTTCTCGAACAGGCCGACACGGCGCAGCAGCGCCTCGCCGGTGGCAATGGCCTCGTCCTTGGATTTGCCGAGCACATGGATCGGGACTTCGGTGACGTTCTGGAGAATGGTCATGTGCTGCCAGAGATTGAAGCTCTGGAAGACCATGCCGAGCTGGGTGCGCAGCCGCTGGACCTGTTTGCGGTCGGACGGCATCAGGCCGCCATGGCCGTCCTTCTTCATGGCGATGGTCTCGCCATGGATGGTCACCGACCCGGAGGTGGGCAGTTCCAGCATGTTGATACAGCGCAGGAAGGTCGACTTGCCCGAGCCGCTGCCGCCGATGATGGCGATAACGTCGCCTTCATTGGCTGTCAGTGAAACGCCCTTGAGCACTTCGAGCGGCCCGAAACGTTTGTGGAGGTTTGTGACCGCAATCGCCTGGGCTGGTTTCGTCATGAAAGGTCTGTCCCGTCGAGACAGGTCGCCAAATCTGAACGCATGAAAACAGTTCCCCTGTTTTGTCTGTCGTGCGGCATTTTTGCCTGTCACGCTGTTCCATGAAAGCCATCGTGGCACTTGTGCAGAAATTATTCAACCGTATAATAACGCTGACGCTGCTTTTTCTGGCAGTCCCTCCATATGATCAAATTTCCAGCAGGAGTAGACGATGACGGCTTATGGTTCGCAGGAGATGTCGGCCAATCTGAAGCGTGTGCTGATGCGCCGGCCGGGCGCAAGCCTTGCCTCCGCCGATCCTGCGAAATGGCATTACGGGCCGACCTTCGATGGCGAGAAGGCCGTGCGGCAATATGTGGAATTCGCCCGTCTGGTGGAGAAATCCGGCGCCGAAATCCTCTGGCTGGAGGACAAGGGCGACGGTCTCGCCGACGCCATGTTCACCCACGATCCGTCGCTGATGTCCGACCATGGCGCCATCCTTCTGCGCATGGGCAAGCCGCTGCGTGCCGGCGAAACGGCGCTGCACGAGGCAGCCTACAAGAAGGCCGGCATCCCGATCCTCGGCCGCATCGTCGCGCCGGGCACGGTCGAGGGCGGCGATTGCATCTGGCTGGACGCCGAGACGCTGGTGGTTGGCCGTGGCGTGCGGACCAACGAGGAAGGCATCTCCCAGCTCACCGAAATGCTCGATCCGCACGGCATCACCGTGCTCGGCTACGACCTGCCGCTCTGGCAGGGCGAGGAAGCCTGCCTGCATCTGATGTCGGTGATGAGCCCGCTGTCGCGCGATCTGGCGCTGGTCTTTGCGCCGCTCCTGCCGGCGTCGTTCTACCAGTTACTCAAGGAATGGGGCATCACCCTGATCGAGGCGCCGGCCGACGAGTTCCATGCCAGCAACGGCCTCAGCCTCAACGTTCTGCCGGTCCGGCCGAACGAAGTGATCATGGTGGCGGGTTTCCCCAAGACCAGGGCGGCGATGGAAGCGGCCGGCTGCACGGTCGAGACCTTCGAGGCCGATGCGCTTTGCATCGCCTGCGAAGGCGGCCCGACATGCCTGACGCGGCCGGTTCTGCGGCGGGCTGAATGAACCGCCGGACATTCCATCGCGCACCGGAAGGGGAGCGGCGGCAGGAGCTGATCGAGGCGACTCTCGATACGATCGCCGAGCTTGGCCTCAAGGGCGCGACGGTTCGCCAGATCGCCATCCGCGCCGGGGTGACGGCGGGGCTGGTCCGGCATTATTTTGATTCCAAGGACCAGATGGTGGAGGAGGCCTATCGTACGGTTCTCGCCACCTTCGCCGCCAAAGCGGGCGATATCGACGGCGATCCGAAAACGCGGCTGAGACGGTTCATCACGCTCAACCTCACGGCTCCGGTCGCCAATGATCGCAGCCTGTCGCTCTGGGCCTCGTTCATCAGCCAGGTCCGGGTGGATCCGGAACTCGCTGTCATCCACCGCGAGGGTTATCTAAGCTTTCGCAATGATCTGCAGGGGCTGATCCGCGATTTTCTGGAAGCGGAAGGGCGTGCTGCCGGCGAAGCCGACTGCCGCCGCCACGCAATCGCCATCAACGGCATGATCGATGGGCTCTGGCTGGAAGGCTGCCTTGCCGGCGAACTCTTCGAGGAGGCGGAGCTGGTGGCGATCGCCCTGTCGTCGATCGAGGCGCTGCTGGGCCTGCCGCTCGGTGGGGATGAAGACACGGCCGCCGCATAGCGGTCGGAACAGGGCAGAGATGCCACACCAATTTGACTGAGGGTAGGAGACACCCATGCGTTACTCATCGATCACCGACCGCCTGGCCGATCTCGGTTCCGAGAAATGGGCGCTGCATATCCGCGCGCGGCAGATGCAGGCAACGGGAACCGACATCATCCAGCTGACCATCGGCGAGCCGGACATGCCGCCGGATCCGGCGCTGCTCGCAGAAGCCCAGAGGGCGATGAATGCGGGACGTTACCGCTATTCCAACGGTCGCGGCGAGCCCTCGGTGGTCAACGCACTGACGGCGCGCTACGCCAAGCGGCGCCCGGATGTGACGGCGGAAAACGTACTGTGTTTTCCAGGCACGCAGACGGCGCTGTTCGCCGTGATGCTGGGGCTGGTCGAGGCTGGCGACGGCGTGCTGGTCGGCGATCCGCTCTACGCCACCTATGACGGCGTCATCCAGTCGACCGGTGCGCATCGGGTGACGGTGCCGCTGAAGCCGGAACATGGTTTCCACATGCAGGCGGCCGATCTGGAAAAGGCGGTCACACCGAAATGCCGGGTACTGCTGCTGAACACGCCGCACAATCCGACCGGGGCCGTGCTGACCGCGCAGGAGATCGCCGATATCGGCGCGGTCTGCCGCAAGCACGACCTCTGGATCGTCTGCGACGAGGTCTACGAAGAACTGATCTTCGGCGGCACCTTTGCCTCGCCCTTCGACAATCTTGACCTTGCCGAACGGACCATCGTCGTCTCGTCGATCTCCAAATCCCACGCGGCGCCCGGTTTCCGCAGCGGCTGGGCGATCGGGCCGGCGGACTTTGCCAGCCGGTTGCTGCCGGTTTCCGAAACCATGCTGTTCGGTGTCCAGCCGTTCATCGCCGACATGACAGCCTATGCGCTGACGCATGAGATCGGCACGGCCGCTGCCATGCGCACCTCCTACAAGGCGCGGGCGGAGCGGATCGTGCAGGGGCTTTCGAATGTGCCGGGTATCGTGCCGCTGCCGCCGGAAGCGGGAATGTTCATCCTGATCGATGTGGCCGGCACCGGCCTGACGGGGGAGGCCTTTGCCTGGATGCTGCTGGAGGACGAACACGTCGCGGTCATGCCGGGGTCGTCCTTCGGTGTGGAGGCGGCCTCGTTCGTGCGCGTCAGCCTGACGGTTCCGGATGCGGTGATCGACGAAGCCTGCGGGCGGATCACCAGGCTGGCGATCCGGCTTCTGGCGCCCAAGGAGCGCCGGGCATGAGCGAAGAGATGAAAACCGTCGGAGAAGTGCTGGTCGACCTGCTCGAGGCCAACGGCGTCGAAGTCGTCTTCGGCATTCCGGGCGTCCACACCGTCGAGCTCTATCGTGGCCTTGCCGCCTCGAAGATCCGCCATGTGACGCCGCGCCACGAACAGGGTGCCGGCTTCATGGCCGACGGTTATGCCCGTGTCAGCGGCAAGCCGGGCGTGGCGCTGGTCATCACCGGGCCGGGGCTCACCAACACGATCACGGCGATGGCGCAGGCACGGCAGGATTCCATCCCGATGCTGGTGATCTCCGGCGTCAACCGGCGCGATTCGCTCGGCCACGGGCGCGGCCTGTTGCACGAACTGCCCGACCAGCACGGCATGATCAAGACGCTGGCGCTCTATTCGCAGACGCTGCTCAATCCGGCCGATCTGGGGTCGCTCATCGAGCGCGCCTTTGCCATCCTCACCTCTGGCCGGCCCGGCCCGGTGCATATCGAAATTCCGACCGACGTGATGACGGCGCGGATCGCCATGCCGCCACTGCGAAAAGCCACCGCGACGCGGCCAAGGGCCGATGCCGAGACGCTGCAGAAGGCCGCCATTCTCTGCGGTGATGCCAGCCGCCCAGTGATCATCTGCGGCGGCGGCGCGATTACCGCTGAAGCGGAAATCCAGGAACTGGCAGAGCGCATCGGGGCGCCCGTGGTGATGACCGTCAATGCGCGGGGCATGCTGGCGGGCCATCCGCTCCGGGTTCCGGCAAGCCCCAGCCTCAAGGCTGTTCGTTCGCTGATTTCCGATGCTGATCTGGTCATCGCGCTGGGCACGGAAATGGGCCAGACCGATTACGATATGTATGCCGATGGCGGATTTCCGATCCTCGGCAACCTGATCCGCACCGACATCGATGCCGCGCAGCTGGCGCGGGGACCGCATGCGGCACTGTCGATCCTGTCGGGAGCCAAGACTGCGACAGCTGGTATTCTGGCGTTCCTCACGGCCAAGCCGGCGAATAAAGGCAAGGAACGCGCGGCGGCGGCGCGAAAGACGGCCATGGCCGAGCTGACGGCAAAGATGCGCGCTGAGATCGCCGTGATCGATGCGATTTATCAGGCTCTACCGGATGCCACGATCGTCGGGGATTCCACCCAGGCCGTCTATGCCGGCAACCTTTACTGCGACGCCCCGAGGGCAAAGAGCTGGTTCAACTCGGCAACCGGTTTTGGCGCGCTCGGTTATGCCCCGCCGGCAGCGGTGGGGGCAGCTGTGGCGGATCCGGACAAGCCGGTCATCTGCCTTGTCGGCGACGGAGGCATCCAGTTCTCGCTGGCGGAACTGGGGTCGGCCGCCGATATCAATGCCAATGTCATCTTCCTCGTCTGGAACAATGACGGCTATCAGGAGATCGAAGCCTATATGGTCGAATCCGGCATCACGCCGGAGGGCGTCAAGCCGTCAGCACCCGATTTCCTGCTCGCCGCCGGCGCCTATGGCGTGCCTGCCGTGCGGCTTTCGAAAGTCGGCGATCTGACGGCGGCACTGACGGAGGCCTGCAAACGCGGCGGTCCGTCGCTGATCGAAATCCACCAGACACGCACTGCGGGCGTGACCGCTTGAGAGCGGCGGCATCCAGGATGTTCAACGGGCCTGACAGATGGTAAGATTTGACTTTGGCGGCCGGCAATGGTTTTTAGGCCCGCTTGCGCGCTGAATCGGCGCGCAGTTCGGCGATTTGCAGTGAAAACTGCCCGCCAACGGGAAGGGCGATGTCCCCTATGGGCATGAACGGCAACAGGATCGATCGCAGTCAGGCAGGCAGGCTTTTTGCCGTGCTGTGGATTCTGACCGCCGCGCTTGCCATGCAGTTCGTCGCTTCGGCGCAGGTTTTCTCGTCGCGCTTTTCCGCGCAGCAGAGCGCTGGCAACGTTTCCATTCCGGAAACGGGTACCTCCGATACGGCTCTTTCCCGCCACATCGTGCGCGCCTTTCCGGTGGCCGATCTGCGGTTCACCACGGATCGTTCGGATGGCAAGGCTTCTTCCGGTGGGCCGGGGCCTTTCGTTCTGCCGGCCGCAGTTTTCCTTGTCGCTCTGTCCTATGGCGGCATGCCTGCTTCGGCTTTTCCGCAGGCTGCGGTAGCCGGTGCGCGCGGCGATACCGTCCGTGTCCGTGGACCTCCGGCGTTTTCCGCCTGACGGCTGTTCTTGCGGACAGTCTTTGCGCATCGGCGCGACTTTATCTTTATGCATCACACCCGCCACCCTCGGCTTTGCCGGATGGTCGCGGGCTATAATGGAACCTCAACATGCGCACTTCGAAATGGGCCATTCTGGCCTATGTCGCGATAGTATTCTTCGGAATCCTCGCGGCGCTTCCCAACGTTCTGCCGGTGGCTATCCAGCAGCAATACGCCTCCTTCCTGCCGGTCAAGCCGGTCACGCTCGGGCTCGACCTGAAGGGTGGATCGCATCTGGTTCTGGAAGTCGATGCGGCCGGCCTGCGCCGGGCTCGTCTCAACACGCTTCTGGACGATATCCGCGGTGCGCTTCGCACGGAGCGGCTGCAGACATCGTCCGCCCGCATCGCCGGCGACGCGATCGCGGTCAAGATCGCCGATCCGGCGGACCGCGCGCGCGTTTTGCCGAAGATCCAGCAGCTTGCTGCGCCGGTCGGTACGCTCGGCTTCGGCACATCCAGCTCGGACATCGAGGTTTCGACCGCCGACGATACGATCACGGTGAAATTGACGGAGGCGGGCCTCAGCGATCGGATGACCGCTGCCGTCGACCAGAGCCTTGAAATCATCCGCCGCCGCGTCGACCAGGTTGGCGTTGCCGAACCGCTGATCCAGCGCGTCGGCTCGGACCGCATTCTCGTCCAGCTGCCGGGCTTGCAGGATCCGACGCGCCT
Organism: Pararhizobium polonicum; assembly: GCF_001687365.1. Classification (GTDB taxonomy): domain Bacteria; phylum Pseudomonadota; class Alphaproteobacteria; order Rhizobiales; family Rhizobiaceae; genus Pararhizobium; species Pararhizobium polonicum. The sequence goes on along the minus strand of NZ_LGLV01000004.1, from coordinate 181,322 downwards.
GCGTCAGCTTCTCGGCTCGACCGCGCAGATGAGCTTCCACATGGTCGACACCTCGGTCGATCCGAACACGACGACACCGCCGCGCGGCGTCGATATCCTACCGGGCGCCAATGACGGCGCCAAATATGCGGTCGAAAGCCGCGTGGCGATCTCCGGCGAGCGGCTTGCCGACGCCAAGGCCGGCTTCAACCAGCAGACCAACGAGCCGATCGTTTCCTTTACCTTCGACAGCCAGGGTGCCCGCCAGTTTGCTGAAATCACCCGCGACAATGTCGGCCTGCCTTTCGCCATCGTGCTGGATGGCAAGGTCCTGACAGCGCCGCGCATCAACGAACCGATCCCCGGCGGCCAGGGCCAGATCAGCGGCAATTTCACCGCCCAGGAAGCAACCGTTCTTTCGGCCTTGCTGCGCTCGGGCGCTCTGCCGGCACCGCTGACCATCATCGAGGAGCGTTCCGTCGGTCCGAACCTTGGCTCCGACTCGATCCGCATGGGCATCTATACCGGTCTTGCCGGTTTTGCCGCCGTCGTCGTCATGATGCTGGTGCTCTACACGTCCTGGGGCGTAATCGCCAATATCGGCCTCGTCCTGCACACGATCCTGACGATCGGCGTGCTTGGCATGCTGGGCTCGACGCTGACGCTTCCCGGTATCGCCGGTATCATCCTCGGTATCGGCATGGCGGTCGATGCCAACATTCTGATCAACGCCCGTATCCGGGAGGAAACGGCGGCTGGCGCAGGCGCGATGAAGGCGCTCGACGTCGGCTTCAACAAGGCGTTCGCAACAATCGTCGACGGCAACGTGACGACCCTGGTCGGTACGATCCTGCTCTTCATGTTCGGCACCGGCCCGGTGCGCGGCTTTGCCGTCACCATGATGATCGGCATCGTGATCTCGATGTTCACCTCGATCACCGTCGTGCGCCTGATGATGTACCAGATGGTCGTGCGCCAGAAACTGAAGAAGATCGAAATCCATTCGATCTTCGGCAAGGTTCCGGCGATCCCGGTCTTCTCCTTCATGCGCGGCCGCTACGTTGCGATCGGCATGTCGGCGTTCCTGTCGATCAGCTCCATCGTGCTGTTCTTTACGCCCGGCTTGAACTACGGCATCGACTTCGTCGGCGGTATCCAGGTCGAGGCAACGTCCGAGGCGCAGCTCGATCTTGCGGCACTGCGGCCCAAGCTCGAGGATTTGAACATCGGCGAAGTGGCGCTCCAGGATTTCGATCAGGGCAAGTCGGTTTTGATCCGCGTCCAGCGTCAACCGGGCGGTGAAGCGGAACAGACGGTGGCTCTGAACGCAATCAAGGATGCGGTCACCCAGGCCATTCCCGGCGCGGCTTTCGAGCGCACCGAAGTGGTCGGGCCGACCATCAGTGCGGAACTGGCACGCTCGGGCTTCCTTGCCGTCGGCCTCGCGATGGTGGCGATCCTGTTCTATATCTGGTGGCGCTTCGAGTGGCACTTCGCGGTGGGTGCGATCGTGACGCTGATTCTCGATATTACGAAAATGATCGGCTTCTTCGCGCTGACACAGATCGACTTCAACCTGACGGCGATTGCTGCCGTGCTGACGCTGATCGGTTATTCGGTCAACGACAAGGTCGTCGTCTACGACCGCATGCGTGAAAACCTGCGCAAGTACAAGTCGATGCCCTTCTCCGACCTGATCGACCTGTCGATCAACCAGGTGGTGATGCGATGCATCTTCACCTCGGTCGCCATCCTCGCCTCGCTGCTGCCGATGGCGATCTGGGGTGGCGATCCGGTGAAGCCCTTCGCATGGCCGATGGTGTTCGGCGTCATCGTCGCGACAACCTCGTCGATCTATATCGGCGGCCCGATCCTGCTCTTCCTCAGCCGCTGGTGGAAGGATCGTGAATCGACCCGCGCTCCGGGGAGCGAGTTGGCCAAGAGCTGACGGGCCCAACAGCGGAAGAATCGAAAGGGCGGCTTCGGCTGCCCTTTTTTCGTCCCATGAAAGGCTTACATAGTGTCCACGGACGAACGGAAGATGGTGCTCGGAATTAGATCGTCATTCTACGATGTCGCAGTTATCGAATATGTTCTGCTGCATTTGTCGAGAATGGTGAAAGAAAGAGTATTATTTTTCGTGTGACGCCAATTTTAATTGACTGAATTGGTGGTCTATTCTATTTTGTAATTATCCGCTGCTGGGACGAGCCAGAGTGGATACCTGTAACGCGCCCGGAGAGCATCCGACCGGGCCTTTGCCGAAGGAGAGAGCCATGTCTGACAATGCCCGCATCGCTGCTTTCCGCGGCACGCATTCCTATTGTCGCGCAACGAAAGACCTTTGCATTCGTACATTCTGGCGAATGTGAATTCCAAGCAGTCCTTTCCTTGAGTTTTGCACAATTTTGAATGATCCGCGTCTGGGCGCGGAAGGAGCGTATTCCATGAACAAGCAGGTTATAGAATTCGGCGGAGAAGCTGTCGGTGTCGTCGTCCCGGATGCAGGCCGGCTGAAGTTCGTTGCCGTGAAGTACCATGTCTGGGATCTCGATTCGCGGCACTTCCGTTCTGCCGACGAGGCAAGGACGGCGGTGCGTCAGCTGATGGTTTCGCAGGGCGTTCGGCGGCCGGTGTCGCAATCTGCTGACACATTGCCGGCATACGCTGCTGCGTAAGCCATAAAAATGCGTGAAAACCGCAGTTTGGCCATCTTTTCACTAAATCGGTATATTGGCACGGCTTCTCATGTGATATGCCGGGTTATGTGATGGCAATCGACAGGTAGGCGCCGTTTTCTGCGCCTATTTGTGAAAAGAGCGAACTGCGATGCTGACGAAAAAGGGAAAATACGGATTGAAGGCCTTGGTCGATCTGGCCCGGCTTGATCCGGGCGAGACCGCTTTTATTACCGAAATCGCGAGCCGCAACAATATTCCGAAGAAGTTCCTCGACACAATTCTGTTGGAATTGCGTAACGCTGGCATCCTGCGTTCGAAGAAAGGGCCTGGCGGCGGCTATTCCTTGTCGCGTCCGGCATCGGAAATCCGCATCGGTCAGGTTGTGCGCACATTGGACGGCCCCCTGGCGCCGATCCGCTGTGCCAGCCGCACGGCCTACGAGGTCTGCGACGATTGCAACGATCCGGACACCTGCGAAGTTCGCCGTTCGATGACCACCGTTCGCGATGCCATTGCCGATATTCTCGACACGATGACACTGGAAGCCTTCGTCAGCAATCCCGGCCAGTCGATCCTCGCGGACGACGACATTGTGACGAAGCGCGCCAGCTGACGTCAGCAGATCTGTTTGTCGTGTTTATCAGGCCGAATTGCCGGGAATGCGCGCAATTTGGCCGTTTTGGTTTGATCTGAAGGCGCTCCGGCTATAGGCGGGTACCTAACCACGGTTTTGGAGCGGAAATGATGGGTCTCAGGCAAGTCGATATGAACACCCCGGAAGAACGGACCGTGTATGAATCGCTCGGACGATCGATCACCACGACCGTCGAGGGGATCAGTGCGCTTGCTGCCCGCTTTGCCGTCGATCCGGTTCTTTCGCGTAGTCTCGTCGATGCCGTCGAGTTGATCGCACGTGGCCGCGGCCGCGTCGTTGTTTCCGGCGTCGGCAAGAGCGGACATATCGGCCGCAAGATTGCCGCGACCATGGCATCGACCGGAACTTCCGCCTATTTCGTGCATCCGACGGAAGCCAGCCATGGCGATCTCGGTATGATCACCTCGGAAGACCTTCTCATTCTTCTTTCGTGGTCCGGCGAAACCGTCGAGCTTGGAAACATGCTGGCCTATGCCAAGCGTTTCAATGTTCCTGTCGTCTCGATCACGTCCAATGGCGAAAGCCTGCTGGCGCGCAATTCCAGTGTCGCTATCACCTTGCCGAAGGTTCAGGAAGCCTGTCCACACGGTTTGGCGCCGACGACATCGGCAATGCTGCAGCTGGCCGTGGGGGATGCGCTGGCGATTGCCCTTCTTGAACGGCGCGGGTTCTCAGCGCAGGATTTCAAGACGTTCCATCCCGGCGGTAAACTTGGCTCGCAGCTGCTTCTGGTCCAGGAGCTTGCACATACAGGCGAAGCCATCCCGCTGCTGCCTCTCGGCAGTCCGATGGCGGACGCCGTTCTTCAGATGTCGTCCAAGGGTTTCGGCGTCGTTGGCATTGTCGATGCGGCGGGTAAGCTCGCAGGCGTGATCACCGATGGAGATTTGCGGCGGCATATGTCGAATAACCTGCTTCTTGAGAGGGTCGATGCGGTCATGTCGCACAACCCGCGTGTCATCAAGGGCAGTGTGCTGGCAAGCGCTGCAATGGAAATCATGCAGGCGCAGAAAGTGACCGTGCTGTTTTTGGTGGATGACCTCGCTCTCCCGAGTGGTATACTGCATATCCATGATCTGTTGCGCGCCGGCGTTGCGTGAATGGACCTGCCGGGCACGGCTGCCTGAAGCGCGACCGACCCTCTGGTGTTATCCACAGCATGGCAATGTATCTCGATATCGCACTGCTCCCGGCACATGAAACTGGAGTAACGGCCTTGAGAGCTGATAGTTTTGGCTGACCTGCATCGATCTTTGCTTTCGGAACCGGACCGGACAAGCGATGACGCACATGACATGCGCGGCGTGACGGTAAGCGCGATTCCGACTTTTGCGTTCCACATTTTCGGGTGGAAGCAGGCCGTCTTTCAGCGTTATTTTCCAGAGTGCCGCTTCACGTTCGTGCCGCTGTATGCCGGCGCGCATGAGTTTGAGAAAGAATGGGCAACGCGGATTCTTCAGGAACAAAATCCTCAGATATTCGTCTGGAGTTTGAGGGCACCCGATGGGCTGCGTGCCTTTGCATCGGAGCACGATATTCCGATCTTCTTCATCGAGGATGGATTCATCCGCTCTGTGGAAGCCAATGCCAGTCGGACGCCCCCGCTATCCCTTGCTCTCGATAGCGGGACCGCCTATTTCGACTGCCGGGAACCATCGGATCTGGAGCGCTTGCTCGCCACTTACGACTTTGATGCGGATACTGAGCTCTTGACGCGGGCCGCGGCGGGTATCCGCTTTTTGCTGGAGACCGGCGTCAGCAAGTACAACAGCGATGCGGCTGTGGACATTGAAAACCTCTATGGTCCGAAATCCGGCAAGCGCGTGCTGGTGATCGGCCAGGTCGAGGATGATGCCTCCATTCAGTTCGGCTGCCTGCCAGCGATTTCCAACAACGATCTGGTTCGGCTCGCTGCGCAGGAGAACCCGGGCGCGCAGATTATCTATAAGCCGCATCCCGACATTCTCAACCGGGTTCGCCTGGCGCAGTCGGACCCGCAAGACGTCCGTCATCTCTGCCAGATCCTGACGCAGCCTTTACCAATGGCCCGGGCCTTCGAGACGATTGACCATGTCTACACGATCACGTCTCTCGCTGGCTTCGAGGCATTGCTGAGAGGGATCAAGGTTACCGCCTATGGATGCCCGTTCTATGCCGGATGGGGGCTGACAGATGATCGCCAGCCCAATGCGCGCCGTGGGCGAGTACTGACGATCGAGGCCCTGTTTGCCGGCTCTTATCTTCTATACCCGCGATATTACGATCCCCAAACGGGCAAACCAATGTCCTTCGAGGAAACGGTTGACGGGATAAGACGTCATTTCTCAAGGTTGACGGCTCCCGCCGAACCGTACCAGCCCACAGGCCCCCGCTGGCAGGCGTGGGGCCCCTATGGCATCCTCGGCTGGCGGCATTTGCTGACGCCCCTGGTATCGCCGATCATCGCCAAAATTGGTCATCAGCGTGATACGGTGAACTATCGGGCGGATCCCATTCAGTTCTTCCGGGAGCTGTCCAACCCGAAATTCAGGTTGCTCGGGCGCATCCTCTATCCATTCGACAAAGAGCAGGTTTGATGATTTTTGCTTGAAAATGGGCTTTATGGGTAACAGATTGTAACGCGGACCGCGTTGAACGAGCCCGACAAGCGCAAGAGTATCGTGCCCTTGGACTCGTAAAAAACTCTGGGTGGCGCCGTTTGCGTCCAGTTGTAGGAGAAAGCAGTTCTTTGGGACATGTTGTCACACATATGCGGGTCGTTGCCGCCTTGCTGATCCGTGAAATGGAAGCACGGTTCGGCAGCAAGCCCGGCGGCTACGTCTGGGCGCTGCTGGATCCTGCCGCACATGTGCTGGTGCTCTCGATCGTCTTTCAGACGATCGCCCGGGCGCCGGCCCTCGGCGTCAGTTTCCCGTTGTTCTTTGCAACGGGCTATATCGCATTCCAGTTCTACCAGGCGATGGTATCCTATCTGAATGGTGCCATCAGAGCCAACAAGTCACTGCTGAGCTATCCGAATGTCGCGCCGATCGATACCATTGTCGCGCGCTATTTCCTGCAGCTCGGGACGACAGCCATGGTCGGTATTGTCGTTCTTGGCATAATCATTGCCTGGATGCGGGAGCCTGGGCAAGTGTCCTGGCCGCCGATACTCGAAGCGGCCCTTGCCGGGAGCATGATGGGACTTGGGATTGGGCTGATCAACACTGTCATGTTCGTGAAGTATCCACTTTACGAAAAGGTTTTCAGCATCGTCAGCAAACCCATGTATCTGATCTCAGGTATTTTCTTTCTGCCCGATGCCATCCCGCATCCGTATCGGGAGATCGTTCTTCTCAATCCGCTCGTTCATGTGGTCATGCTCTTCCGGACGGGATTCTATGATGAATACAGGGCCATCAATCTGGACATGTCCTACGCTCACACTTTCGCATTTTTGACATTGTTTTTTGGAATGCTATTGTTCTCTGCGTCTTCCACCTTGTTGAGAAATGAATGATCAGGCTTGAGCAAGCGACAAAGTTCGCGCGAACCAAGGGCATCAACAAGCCGATTATCGACCATGTTTCCCTTGTTTTGCCACGAGGAAAGAGCATTGGCCTGCTTGGCCGCAATGGTGCAGGCAAGTCGACTTTGCTGCGTCTGATCGCCGGGACCATCAGACTGGACAGCGGCAAGATCATCCGTCGGGCGAAAATTTCGTGGCCGCTGGGGTTCCAGGGAAGCTTCCAGGGCACGATGACCGGCGAGCAGAACGTTCGTTTCGTTGCGCGCATCTATGGCGTCGATACGCGCGAACTGATCGCCTATGTCGAAGACTTCGCCGAACTTGGCCCCTTCTTCAAAGCTCCGGTTGGAACCTATTCGTCGGGTATGAAGGCAAGGCTTGCCTTCGGATTGAGCATGGGGGTGAATTTCGACTACTATCTCGTCGATGAAATCACCGCCGTTGGCGACGTGAATTTCAAGAAAAAGTGCCGCGTCGTATTCGACAGCCGGCTGCAGGAATCCGACGTGATCATGGTTTCTCACAGCACGGCAACCATTCGCGATTATTGTGATTGCGGGGTGGTTATGGAAAATGGCAAATTAACTTATTATGATGATATTGAGGATGCGATCCGCGCCCACAATGGCAATATGAAGGAACGGTAGATGGCGATTATCAGGAATGCAGCCCCGCGTGCTGTGCGAAAGGATATCGCTGTGGATCGGCTGATCAATCAGGACGTGGTCAAGTCGAAAAGCGTGCATCTCCTTGAAGGGCTGCTGGGCAACGACGACCGCATGCTGGTGCCAAGGCCCAAGCCGGAGGTGACGCGCAACAAGTTCCAGAAGGTCATCACGCAGGAAGTCGACAAGCGTGGCTGGCTGGGTTCAATCAAGTTGCGCCATGCCATGATCATTGTCAGCTTTGTGGCGTTTGTGGCAATTCCCGCAGCGCTCGCATCGTTTTACATGATATTTGTCGCCTCGGATCAGTATCATAGTTCGGCATCCTTCTCTGTCCGCAGTATCGAGGCTAGCGGTTCATCCGATATTCTTGGCATGTTCACCCAGGCATCGACGGGTAACACGCTCTCCGACAGCTACATCCTGATGGATTTTATCCGCAGCGAAAGAATGCTGGTCGACGTCGAAAAGAAATTCGATCTCGAAAAAATCTATGCCCCACATGGCTTCGACTATTTCTATGGAATGGCCAGCGGCCTGCCCTTGGAAGACAAGCTCAATTATTGGCGCAATATGGTCGATGTGAATTTCGATCATGCTTCAGGAATCATGCAGCTGCAGGTCAAGGCATTCGATCCGCAGCAGTCACAGGAGCTCGCCAAATTCATTCTTGAGGAGAGCGATGCGTTGATCAACAACCTGTCCTCGTCGGCCCGTGACGGTGTTCTGAAAGCCGCGCAGGACGAGATGCATCTCGCGGAGACCCGCCTCGCCAAGGCGCGGGTGGCTGTACGTGAATATCGCGATGTTTCGCAGGAGGTTGATCCGGTCGAAGGCGCGAAGCTGGCAGCTCAGCTGATCGGTGGATTGGAAGCGCAACTCGTGCAGATGAATGCCGATCTGGCAACGGCAAAGTCGCAGATGAGCGATGACACGCCGCGCATTCGCGTGCTCAAGGCACGCATTGCCAGCGTCGGAGAACAGCTCGCGTCTGAACGCCAGCGGCTGGGCAGTGGAAATGCAGGAGCGGAATCCGAACCGGGCGCCAACGGTGATGTGGCGGGCCGAATCCAGCAGTTCGAGGCGCTGGAGACCGAGCGCGAATTTGCTGAGCGTGCCTATACCGCATCCTTGGCTAGCCTGGAAAAGGCCCGCATCGATGCAGGCAACAAGCAGCGTTATCTCGCTGTCTTCCTAGAGCCATCGCTCTCCCAGATGGCGCAATATCCGGCGCGTTTCCTCAATTCGTTCCTGGTGGCGCTGGGCCTGCTGTTCGCCTGGGCTGTCTTCGTGATGGGCTACTACAATATCCGCGATCGGACCTGATTTCACCGGAAAACTGCGTATGAGCAAGGTTGGATGGACCTTGTCTCAGGGCTGTTGCATATGACCGGTCTGAACGGTACGCCATCGTCTTTGTCCAGAGAGTACGAGCGTCTGGATTGGACGAGGCGTGCAAGACGGTATTGAGAATGAAATTTTTTTTGAGAGCAAGCCGATTTATCAGATCGCTGCCGCGCGTTCGTTTCTTCAAACCTTTCGCCATCCGGCTCGATCAGGGGCATGACAATGATGTCGAGGCAAAGGGTCGATTGATTGCGACAATCCGCCTTTATGGCAGCCAGAACCGGATCGAACTTCCGAAAACGTCCTCCTTCACCGGCCACATCACCATTCGTGGCCACGGAAATCGCATCCTGATCGGTGAAAACTGTCGTTTGACGGGCGAACTGATCGTTAAAGGACGCAATCAGACAGTGACCATCGGTGAGGGGACGACGTTCGAGTCGGTCTATGTTCTCAGCACAGAGCGCTGTGATGTGACGATCGGGCGTTGGTGCATGTTTTCTCGCGGGATCGAAGTGCGCACCAGTGATTCCCATTCACTGATCCGAAAAAGAGACGGCCGCCGGCTCAATCGCGCAGCACCTGTCGTTGTCGGTGATCATGTCTGGGTCGGGCTCGGTTCTATTCTGAACAAGGGAACCGTGATCCCGGAGGATTGCATCGTGGGTGCCAAGTCCTTCGTCAACAAGGCATTCAGCGAAAGTGGTGTCGTTCTCGCCGGCACGCCCGCAACGGTCGTCAAGCGTGGTGTCACATGGAGCCGGGCACGAAAGCGTCGCTTTTCGCAGGATGAGATGGAAGCATGGCGCATCGCCGAGCCGGTTATTGATGATGAGAAGTGATTTTCGACGGCCTTTTTCTCGGAGGCGGATCGACGAAGGCACCGGGTTGATTGACCGAACGATTGTGTAGTCTTTCGGCAATCGCATCCGCGCCGGCATCCGTGCCGGCAGCCGAATAGAAATTTCCCCTGACCTGGATTGCTGCGGCGAGCAAGCGGAAGAAGGCCGCGCGGACCGATTTCTCCGGCGGTGTTGGATGACTCCAGAATTGGTCGAGCCCGGCCTGGTCGCTGAGGCCCGCGATATCGAAGATCGCGGCTCCCAGCACCTTCACGGGCGTGTCCAGCTGCAAGGCATGCAGCCCCACGGTGGAATTGACAGTAACAACGCCCGCCCCTTTGTTGAGCAAGGCGTTGAGGTCGCCACCGTCGAGAAACCGCAGGCGTTGGCTTATATCGAGCCGAGTGGCCAGATTCTCGACAACGGTGCGCCAATTGATCAGACCGTTGTCGAGAGGATGTATCTTGACGACGAGATCGGCCTCGCGCGGTGCGTGGCTGGCAAACGAGGTTAGAATCTGGCGGATCGCCTCGCGCTGGTCGTCGTAGGGTGAGTGCGCGCGCAGTTGAAAATCGGTTTGCAGTTGCAGCGGGAAAACGAAAAACGGGGCATTCCCCGCCAGCAATTCGTCGATGAGGGCTGTTGCGGCCGCGTTCCTTTTCCTGCTGCCTGCCAGGCGCATCACCCAGCCGGCATATTCGGCCAGCGGGTGGAACAGGGCATGGCGGCGGTAATGCGGAAAGAGGAACCACAGAAAGACGTTCGGCAGATTGTAGAGGAGGTCATAGGCGGCTTCGGCGGTAAAGCTCTGCGTGTAGTGCCTGTTCCAGTCCGGTTCAGGGAGTGTACGCGCCGCGTCGACAATCTGCCCGGGATCGGTGGGAAAATGCGAATTGGATGACATGCCATCGCGTTCGATGGTCAGCCAGTCCGGCCGCAGATACCCCATCTCGACAACCGAAACGGTCACATTGCGGTCCCTGGCGACCTCGATCGCAATCTGATGGTAAGGCCGTTCCTCGCCCAGCAGAATGAGGTCGGTGACGGTATGCCTGTCCATGAAAGAGGCGGCATAGTTGCGCCAGTTGTCTCCGCCACGGCCACGATAATTGTATCCGCCCCTGCGCCGCCAGAAGATCTGGTCGCCCGGATTGAGGTTGATCCTGAGGCAGCGGTGGCCCTTTGCCTCCAGCCGGTCGGCGATCTTGGCAAAGATCGGGGAGGATGGTCCCTGTAGAAAAAGGAAGACGCGCCGCTCCGGCCTGTTTTGCAAAGCCATCGTCACAGACCCTCAAGGAACAGCGCAGTCACTATCGCAAGTCGTCCTTTTGCAGGTTGGCATGCTTGAGCATCGCTTCCAGCAGTTTCCAGGGCTCCTCGTTGCGTGGAAAAACGGGGCCATGGTGCGGCTTGCGGGCCGCAGCCAGGGGCACGATGAAATAATCGGTGCGAGGATCGGGGAAGGGGTCGGCGAAGGATTTCAGCAGAGGTGCATGGTCGCCATAGAATACCAGCCACACGGGGCGATCGAGCTTGTTCAGATGGTCCACAAGTGTGCCGAGAGCTTTGTCGGACCGCTGCAGGATTTCGAGATAGATCGATACGGGATCGGTCATTCCCTCGACACGGTTGGGCTCCCAGGGGCCATGGTTGGCCATCGACGCGACAAAGAGAAAACTGCCCTTGGTATCCGTCTGGCTTTCCACATCGGCGATGACCCTGCGGGTCAATGCGGCGTCCGAGACATAGGGGCCGTTGCGTGTCGGATCGTGACCGAATTCGTCGAGCATGGTCATCTTCTCGAAGCCGAGCTGCGGCATGGCCTTGTGGCGCAGGAAGAATGTCCGGTCGTAAGGATGCATGAAATGCGTACTCCAGCCCGCATTCTTCAGCTTCGTCGGCCAGACCACATTGGTGTAATGGCTCGCCCGCAGATAGGGATAGCTCGCATCGATGTGGAGATCGTCGGGAACAAGTCCGCTCAACACCGCGAATTCCGTTCGCAGCGTATAGCCGCCCTCGAAGACTGTTGCGAGGCGTCCCCATTGCACGGCAAGTTTCTGCAGCCGATCGATCGTTGGTAGCTTCACGTCGTTCACGCCGCAATGGCGCATGTCGATAAAGGATTCCGACTGCCAAACGATGACGAGCGGTGCCTTGTTGTCGGCATCATGGCCGATCAGGTCCTTCACCGCGGCGAAAAAGCGCCCGGACAGTTCTGCAACGATTTTCTCGCGCCGGCGGCCGAGCCAGAGAATGAAATGGAAGACCACGGACGCGAAGGTGCCGAAGCGGATTGTGCTCACCTTGACGTTCGGCTTGCCGACAAGCTGTTGCACTGCGTCCGCGACCGGCCTGTTGACCGGGCCGTAGAACAGGAGAATCCAGGGAAGATCGGCCACCATGAGCATGACGGCGATCCAGAAGAGCTTGTCGCGCGACGGCAGGATGCTCGGTTCGAAATACATGTAGAGAGCCGAGACGCCGAACACATACAGGAATGCGACGATCCAGAAGACGATGTTGAGCGAGTTCGCGTAGAAGATCGATTTGTATTTGAAGACATCGGCCACCAGGGCGATGTCGGAAAACACCAGAGGTTCGCGAATGAACTTGTACTTCGCCCGCGATATGCCGGTGAAGATGATGAAGAAGCTCATCGATCCGGCGCCGGCATAGAGCGGACGCCAGGAGATCGAAAAGAAACCCGCAAAGACCAGGGCAATGATCGGAAGCCGCGCCACAATATCCACGGCGGCCCGCCTGCGGCTGAATGGAGGCCGGTTTTTCCGTTGCTCACGCTTGGGCAGCGCAAATCTGTCCGTGAACAAAATGACCGAGCAGGCCAAGGCGTAGCAGAAGACGGTCAGCGGCACGGGATGGTCATGGATGTTGAGTGACGTCAACGCCAAACGGATACCTTCACGATCTTTGGTCTGCCGACGGCCCTTATGGACGACCGCGACTGAGCGACACTTAAATCCTATTGGCGGCGGATACAAGCAGACTATGCCCGTTCAGGGGTGGCGGCTGATCCGCTGGATGGCACGGTCGAACCACCAGTTGAGAAAGGGCTTCACGGTCGAGCCGAAACGCCCCAGCGCACGCAGCGTCCAGCCGAAAAACACCTCGAATTCGCCCCCATCAATGGCACGAACGATGCGGCTTGCGACGGCATCGGCAGGCCAGGGAGCGACACGTCCCATGATGACCGCCGCTTCGGGCGGACGGTGCTCCAGTTCGCGGGTGAACTGCGGTGTTTCGGTATCGGGCGGAAAGCAGACGGAGATGCGGATGCCGTGCGGCCTGGCTTCCGAGCGTAGCGCTTCGGCAAAGCCATGCAGGGCGAATTTCGAGGCGCAATAGGCGGTATAGCCGTGAATGCCGATGAGCCCGGCGCCGGAGGAAACCAGCATGATCCTGCCGGAACGCCGCGCCTTCATGCCGGCATAGACAGCGCGGACGGCATGAATACTGCCGGAAAAATTTGTCTGGAGCTGGCGGTCGAATGCATCCGATGAAAGTGCCTCGAACAGGCCGGGTTCGACAACGCCGGCGCAGGTGATCAGGATATCACAGGGGCCGAAGGCCTCTTCGCACCTGTGGATTGCCGCCACAGTCTGGCTTTCGTCGGCAACGTCGGTGCTTTCGATGCGGACAGTGCTTGCGCCATGGTCTTTGGCAAGTTCGCCTTGCACGGCCTCAAGGACCGACAGCGTTCGTGCAAGAAGCGAGATACGGGCACCCCGGCCGGCATAGATCCGGGCGAGTGCCAGACCGATCCCGCTTGAGCCGCCGGTAATGATCACATGAGTCATGCCGCAAGACCGGTTCGGTTCATGGAAATTTGCCTGGCTGCTTCAGGATTATCGATTTATCGGGAGGCGAGCATCTTCATCATCTGCTGGACATCGATCGATGCGAGACCGAAATTCCGCTCGGTGAGGTCTTTCAGTTTTTCCGCCGTCATCGCCATGGTCTGACGGATCTGCTCTTCGGTATGCTCGCTGGTGATGAAGAACCGCAAACGCGCCATGCCTTCCGGTACCGCCGGGTGAATGATCGGCAGGGCGTTGATGCCGGCGGCAAGAAGATCGTTCGACAGCTGAACGGCGCGCAGCGAATCCCCGACCAGCACCGGAACAACCGAGAAGCCGGCGCTCAAACCCGTATCGAGCCCAGCTTCCTGGGCAAGCTTCAGGAACAGCGCCCCATTGCGCTTCAATGCCGCTACCCGTTCCGGTTCGCTTTCCAGAATGTCGAGGCTCGCGATCGCCGACGCCGTCAGCACCGGAGCAAGGCCGACGCTGTAGACGAAGCCGCCGGCAGTTGCCTTGAGAACCGCAGCCAGTGCAGCGCTGCCGGCAATATAGCCGCCGCAACTCGACGTCGTCTTGGAGAGCGTTCCCATCCAGATATCGACCTGGCGCGGATCGATGCCGAAATGCTCGAACGTGCCTTTGCCGCGCCTTCCAAGAATGCCAAGGGCATGGGCTTCGTCGACCATCAGCCAGAAACCGTATTCGGCCTTCAGCTTCACGATCGCCGGCAGGTTGGCGATGTCGCCGTCCATCGAATAGACGCCTTCGACGATCACGAGGATACGGCGGTAGTCACCGGCCACGGTGCGCAGCACATGCTCCAGATCGTTCGCATCATTGTGCTTGAAGAGGCGCCGCGTCGCCCCGGACAGCTTGATGCCGGCCAGTGCGCTGTTGTGGATGAACTCGTCATGCACCACCAGGTCTTTCGGACCCATGAGGCAGCTGATCGCCGCGACATTGGTCAGGTAGCCGCTGACGAAGCAGACGGAAGCATCGACGCCGTAGAAGGCGGCGATGCGCTCTTCCAGTTCGGCATGTGCGGGGCGCTCGCCCGCCACCAGCCGGCTGGCGGATGCCGAGATGCCGAAGGTGTTGATGGTGTCGCGCGCCTGGGCAAGCACATGCGGATGCCGGTTGAGGCCGAGATAGTCATAGGAGGCAAAGTTGATCAGCTTGCGTCCGTCGATGACGGTCGTCGCACCGGCTGCCGTCTGGTGGGCCCGGTAGAAGGGGTTGGCGATGCCCAGCTGTTCGCTCGCGATTTGCTGTGTCTGGACCTGCTTGTATTCCGGCAGATCCTCGAACCTGGTCTGCTTGCGTCTGACCGGAGGAGGAACGTCACGCTCGGAGCGAGCCATGCGGTTTCGCTCTGAAGACTGATGCGCGTTGCGCATCCGGTCCAGCAGATTTTCCTTCAGGCTGCTGTTCATCTTCGAAACGCTGTGACGCTCGTCGTCCTTGCTCATTGGCTGGCTGCCTTCTCCGTGCCGGTGTGGCGCTGGGTGAGCTCGGTGACGATCTTGTTGTCGGCTGGCTCGCAGTCTTCTTCGCTGCCGTGATCCCGCTTGCTGACCTTGTCGTAAAGCTTGCGGGCGACATCGCCGACGGTCGTATTGTCGGCAACCCCGCTCAACGGCATGTCGAAGCCGGTATTCTGCTGGAAACTGATCCCGAGTTCCACCGCCATCAGGCTGTCGAGACCGATTTCCTTGAGAATCTTGTTGCGTGAAACCGTGTCCTTCGACACGCGCAGGATAGCGGCAATTTCGCCGGCCACCAGATCATAGAGGATGTCTTCGGCCTCCTGCGGCGATTTTCCATCGATCATCGCCACGAGGTTCATGGTCTTGCCGTCGCTGCCTGGCGAATGCTGGTCAGCCGTTCGCAGGATAACCTCGAACAGGGCATTGCGAACGACCGGCAGATTGCGCGCCGCCGCCCAGTCGAGTTCCGAGATCATGGCCACCGCGGCATCGACCGTGCCCGGATCGGATCGGATGTAGCTCTCGACCTGATTGAGGGCGGACTGTGCCTTCAGCGCAGTCTTGCCGATACGCTTGGAGAGCAGGTCGTTGACGTCGGTGTTCTGCGCCAGATAGCCCTTGTCGGCGATAGCGCCGAAGCCGATCGCGAGACCCGGCAGGCCTTCCAGCCGGCGTGCCCGGGCAAGTCCTTCGAGATAGCCGTTGGCGGCCACGTAGTTGGCCTGACCCGGATTGCCGACCAGCGTCGTCGCCGACGAGAACATGATGAAATGTTCGAGTGTATCCGCGCGCGTCAGCCGATCGAGGACGGCGGCACCCTGGACCTTTACGTCGATGACCGGACGGTTGCGTTCGCGGCTAAGATTGTTGATCAGCGCGTCATCGAGAACCATGGCCGCGTGAATGACGGTTTTCAGCGGGCCGACCTGCCGGAGCGTTTCCAGCAGCTTGCCGGTTGCGGCTTCGTCGGTCACGTCGCAGGCATGAACGGTCGCCGAGACGCCTCTGTTCTCCCAACGCTTGATGGCCTCGAGGGTCTCGATATCGGCAATGCCGCGGCGCGTGGCAAGCGCGATGTTACGCGCGCCCTTGTCCACCAGCCAGTTGGCCGCTGCAAGACCAAAGCCGCCGATACCGCCGACGACTAGGTGAACGCCGAGGCTATCGATCGTCATGCGGCCGGTTGGCCGGTTGGCGACTTCATCGCGTCCGGAAACGGGCGGCAAGACGACGATCTTGCCGATGTGGCCGGCATTCTGCATCAGGCGGAAGGCGTTGCCGATTTCGTCGAAGCCGAAGGCGCGGTAGGGCAGGGGCACAAGCTTGCCCTCTTCGAACAGCGCGCCGATCTCGGTGAAAATCCGTTTTGTCAGATCCGGGGCGTTGACCAGCAGCTGGTCGGCATCGATGCCGAAGTAGCTGATGTTGCGGCGGAACGGGCGAAGGCCGATCTTGCTGTCGGCATAGTAGTCGCGTTTTCCCAGTTCCAGGAAACGGCCGAACGGCTTCACCAGCGACAGGCTCTGCTCCATGGCTTCCGCAAACAGTGAGTTGAGGACAAGGTCCACGCCTTCGCCGCCGGTGACGCCAAGAATGTCGTTGACGAAGGCCAGTGAGCGGGAATCAAAGACGTGATCGGCTCCGAGCATCTTCAGGAAGCGGCGTTTCTCGTGCGTTCCTGCGGTGGCGATGACTTTGGCACCAGCAAGTTTTGCAACCTGCAGGGCTGCCAGACCGACACCGCCGGCAGCGCCATGGATGAGGATCGTTTCACCGGCGCGAATGCGGCCAAGTTCCACCATCGCGTAATAGGCGGTGAGGAAGGCAACCGGGACAGTCGCCGCGGCAACCGGGCTGACGGTTTCCGGCAGTCTGGCAACGCCCGACCGCGAAACGACGGCATGGGTGGAGAACGCCGCCGGCGCAATCGCCATCACCGCGTCGCCGACCGAAAGGTCCTTGACGCCGCTGCCGATGGCCACGACATGACCGGAAAGCTCCATGCCGATCGTCGCTCCGGCAAAGCCGTCTTCCAGCGCTTCTTCCGGCAGAAGGCCCATTGCCCACATGACATCGCGGAAGTTCAAGCCGGTCGCGGCAACCGCAACGACAACGTCATCGGGGCCAGCCTGCGGAATCTCGGATGCTTCCCAGGCAATACTCCCGACCTGGGAGCTGACGCGCTGGCGGATGGTTGCAGCCCTGAATTCGGTGGTCTTGCGCAGGCCATGATCGACCGGACCGGGAACGGCACGAATTTCCGAGAGGATGCCGCTCGTTCCGTCGAGCAGCCATTCGCGGTTTGCATTTTCGTCGCCGAGTATCGAGATCGCCGCAGCAAGCTGGTTGCCGGCGCCGGCCTTCGGACCGGTGAAATCGAGCGAATGGATATCGAGGATATCATATTCATTCTGCAGCACGCGGGCGAACGCCCACAGACCGCTGTTGATGCTGGAGCCCGGCGCATCCTTGCTGCGCGTTCCCGCCGTCACCGGAGCACCGCCCGGCGCTGCGATCACAAGGCGTGGACGATGATCGGCTGCCGGCTCGCCATTGGAATAATACTGGCGCAGGGCCTCGGCAAAGGCACTCAGCGAGAGCACGCGATTTTGCAACACAGCCGAATCCTGGCCGCGGTCGGCGGAGGTTACGGATGACAGATAGACTGCGCGTACCGGTTTCTCGTTGAGCCCTCCGATAGCCTCGGCAATCTTTTCCTTGTCAGTATCGAAATCGCCGGTCAGTTGAACCGGGACAAGGGGCGCCTGGATGGCATCCTTGCCCGAAGGCAAGACGTTGTGCAGGCTTGAAGCACTGCCTTCGTGCAGGACAAGAACCGGGTTCGAGATGTCAGAAGGCTGTATGTCTGCCGCTTGCGCAGTATCGGTAAACTGGCCACCCTGCGCTTCGACCGTGATGATATTGCCGTGCGACAGTTCGCGGTCTTCGACAGAAATATGGCGCAAACCGAGATCGGTCAGGTCCTTCTGCCATTGCGTGACGGTCGCGAGCTTGCCGATCGGGAATTCGACGGCCTGGGTGCGGGCAAACCAGCCCTCGGTCAATCCGAAGGCAAAGTCGCTGAATACGGTCGGTGCATTGGTGGCGGCAACAAGAGCGCCATTTTCCTGCAGGCAGACGCGCAGCGCGTTGCGGATAGCTCCATCTTCGTCGATCAGCGTGAAAATCGTATCGGAAGCGCTGACGACGAGATCGAAAGCCGGAAGGGTTGCGAAAGTATCCTTCTTCAGGACACGCACATGGGCATCTTCCTCGAAGGCGATTTCGAGATTGCGCTGGGCGTTTTCGCGCGGTTCGACGACGATCAGGCTGGCATTGTGTTTCGCAGCCAGCGTCGCGAGCTTCCGGGTGAAGCCGGGAGATACCGTGCCGGCCTCGACGATCCGAAGATCGGCTTTTCTATCGTCGCTTGTCAGCGCCTTTTCAACCGCGGCCAGCACCAGGTCCATTCTTTGGCGCGTCGATTCGGAATGAACGGTCTGATGGTCGAGCGTTGCGTCGCTGATGAAGCCTTGCGGTTTGGCTGCTGCTTCAGTCTCGTTGCCCGAGATTTCGGAGGCAAAGAGAGTGTCGATGCGATTGAGCGCTTCCGCGTAGGAGTTGTTGATCAGCACGGCTTCGACGGCGCGCTCGGCGCGTTCGCCGTAGAGTTCCTTGAGGATATCGCCGACGGGAGGAAGCGAAAACTCGGTTGCGATTTTCCAGCTGCCGGCCTTGTGTTCGCACAGGCCCGCATCTTCCAGGACGTAGAGGCAGTTGGCCAGGAAGCATCGGAAGGCGAAATCGCCGGGAAGCGACCGTGTATCGATCCTGGCGGTTCCCTTGCCGAGCTTGAGCGCGATTTCATGGCAGGCACGATAGATCGCCGCGTTGAACAGAAGCGTCGTGTTGTCGATGCCATTCTCTTCCGTGATGGCAATCAGCGGCAGTGGCAGTGCACGTGCGTGCGCCACTGCGGCGAGTGGCGCGGCACGGTCGGACGGGACGGCCTCGTAGTGGAAGGACAGCATGTCCAGCGTCTTGTGCTGGCGCAGATAGGTCCGGCGGAAACGACAGTCGTCGAAGGCGGCGATGACCTCGCCACCCTTGCCGAAGAAGCGGAATTTCGCCTTGATCGAATTGGCGCTGATGCGTTCGATCTCGACCAGTGCCCGCTTGACGGTCATTCCTGAATTGGTGACGCGCACCGATCCGAAGCGCACGGGGATATAGGGTGCGCCGCCGGCTTCGCCGGTAAAGCGGTCGAACAGGGCAACCAGTCCATGGAAGGTCGCATCCACGGAAATCGGATTGAGGCTGTAGGCAACGAAGGGATTGCCCGCCTGTTCGGGGTCTTTCAGCTCGACTTCGATGAACCGGTCGCCATAGGAGACGGCCTTGGACATCAGCTGGAAGCGCGGACCGTAGTCGAGGCCGAATTGACGCGCAGTCTCATAGGCTTTCGCCGGGGTCGCCGTTGCCGTTTTTTCAAGGCCGGCGAAGAAATTGCCGGAGAGAGTCTCGGCTGCGGGGACAGGTTTGCGGCTGCGTGCCACCGCATGCACGGCCCAGTCGTCTTCGGAGAGACGCTCACGCGAGCGGATCTCGATATCGCCGGTTTCGGGCGACAGGATGGTCGAAAGTTCCATCATCCTGTTGTCGGCAAGCTCCAGCGGTCGCACGATCTCCAGGTTGGTGATGTCGACCTCGGTGGTGCCGTAATATTGCTGGGCGGCGCAGATGGCGATTTCGATGAAACCGCTGCCGGGCAAGATGGCCTTGCCATCGACGACATGTTCCGCCAGATCGGGGAAGAGATGTGCGTCGATATGGTTCTTCCAGCTGCCGCTATTGAGGTCAGAGCGCCAGCCCGTCAGGGTATAAGGCGTCTTGGCGCCGCGGCCGAACAGATCGGTCGCATCGCTGGTCGATGGCGGGCGCAGTTCGCTCTGCTCGAATGGCAGGTTCGGCAGGCGAACGAAAGCGTTGCGCTTGCCGAACAGGCGCGCTTCGTCGAAGGCAGCCCCATGAGCAATAGCACGCGCCATGGCGCGCGAGATGGGATCCTGGCCCTTGTCGCCGGTATCGCGCAGCAAGGTCGGAACGACCATGCCGGGGATGGATGCCTGCTTGACCGTTTCCTTCAGGTAGGACGACAGGATCGGGCGAGGCGAAATTTCAATGAACAGGCTGCAGCCGAGTTCGATGGCGGCCTCTGTGGCGGCCTGGAAGCGGACCGGTTCGCGGACGTTCTTCCACCAGTAGTCCGGATCGAGCTGCGTGCCATCCATCCGTTCGCCGGTGACGGTGGACAGATAGGCGAGTTCGGATTTGCGCGGCGCAATGTCCGGGATGTCAGCGAGGAAAGCCTTCTTGGCCCGGTCGATGATCGGGTGATGGAACGGATAATTGATGTCGAGAATCTGGACGGGAATTTTCGCCCTGCGCGCGGCGTCGCGGAAGGCGGAAACCTCGTGCGCCGGGCCCGAAATCGTCACCGAGTTATGCGCGTTGATAGCCGCGACGCAGATCTGTTCGAGACCACGGGCTTTGGCAAAAGCGTTTGCCGCCTCTTCGCTGAGCATGGCCGCAGCCATCGTGCCCTGTCCGGCCAGCAAATCCTGATGCAGCGAACGCTTGGCGACGATCGAAACCGCGTCGACGAGCGAAAGGGCGCCGGCAGCATAGGCGGCGGCGATTTCGCCGACGGAATGGCCGAAGACCGCCGTCGGCTTGATGCCCATGGCAACGAGTGAATCCGACAGGGCTGCCTGAACGGCAAACAGCAGCGGCTGGGCAAACTTGGTATCGGAAAGCTTCTTGTCCAGATCGGGATCGGTGAGCAGGTCCGTCAGCACGATATCCGAGTGGAACTTGAACAGTGCGCTGACCGACGTGAAACACTGGCGGAAATGCAGGTTCTCGCGGAAGGCCTCGACACCCATGCCGGCCCATTGCGAGCCGTTTCCGGAGAAGACGAAGGCAACCTTTGCGTCCTTGGTCACCGCTTCGCCGGTTTCACCGATATCGGACGCCGGCTTTTCGAGATGGCTGGCAATGGCGCGGATGATGTCTTCGGGATGGTCGCTGCGCGCGGCAAAGCGGTGGCGCATCTGCGTGCGGTTGGCGCCGGAAGCGGCAATCACGGCCCGCGCTTCATCCTTGGAAGCCTTGGCGAAGGTCGACTTGTACGACTTCAGCAGCTCTTCAAGGCTGCTGACCGTATGGGCGCTGGCCATGAAGACATGGCCGGTGGCGTTGTTGCGGTTACGCTCGTCCTGAACGGGGTCCGGATCGCTGATGACGACATGGGCATTGGCACCGCCGAAGCCGAAGGAGTTGATGCCGGCAAGGCGCGCGCGCTTGCCGCGCAAGAGTTCGATCGGGTTCGCGGTGACGCGGACGTTCAGCCCGTCGAAATCGATGTTCTCATTCGGCGTGTCGAAATGCAGCGATGCCGGCAGGTAGTTGTTCTCAAGCGCCATGACGGCCTTGAGCATGCCGAACAGGCCGGACGCCGGCTCCGTATGGCCGATATTCGACTTGATCGAACCGATCGGGACCGGTGCGCGGCGGTTGGCGCCGATGACCGTGCCGATCGACCAGACTTCGGAAGGGTCGCCCACTTTGGTGCCGGTGCCGTGGCCTTCGACGAAGGCAACCTGGTTGGAATCGATATTGTTGCCTTCATAGATCGAGCGCAGCAGATTGGCCTGGGCCTCGCGCGAAGGCAGCGAAATGCCGTTGGTGCGCCCGGCTGAATTGACGCCGGTCGCGACAATCTTGGCGTAGCTGCGGTCCTTCTCCTGGCGTGCCCTGTCAGAGCGGCGCAGGACGAAAACGACGCCGCCTTCGGCACGCACGTACCCGGCTCCATCATTGTCATAGGCGCGGCACAGGCCTTCCGGCGAGAGCATGCGCGCCTGGGCGAAGCCGACGAAGGGGAGCGGATGCGCAAGGATATTGACACCGCCGACGATGGCCGTGTCGATTTCACCGGCGTTCAGTGCGCGCATCGCCTGATCGAGGGCGACCAGCGATGAGGAGCAGGCGGTATCGACCGTCATGCTTGGGCCGCTCAGGCCGAAAATATGGGAAATGCGGTTGGAAACGATCGAAAGCGTATTTCCGGTCATGAAATACGGGCCTGCCGCGGCCGGATCCTCGACGGTCAGGTTGGCATGGTCGAGGCTTGAGGCGCCGACGTAGACGCCGACATTTTCCCCATGCAGTGACGGGATGGAAATATTCGCATCCTCAAGCGCGCGCCAGGCCAGCTGCAGGAGAACGCGCTGCTGCGGATCCATGTACATGGCTTCGCGTTGCGACATGCCGAAGACGGCCGGGTCGAAATCATAGATACTGTCGAGCACGCCGGCGGCAAAGGAATAGGTCTTGCCCGGGTTGCCAATGACAGGATGCCAAAAGCGAGCAAGGTCCCAACGATCCGAAGGTATGCGTGTGACGGTGCATTTGCCTTGGCGTAGAATTCGAAACAACGCCTGCGGCGAATTCGCCCCGGGGGCCTGACATGCGCGCCCTATGATTTCAACTGTCATGTTTATTCGAACGCTCTAAACTGCTTTGAGTTGTCTTGCTGATTGCACTTGATACGCGAAAAAAGCAATCGGAACCTCATTTTTCCCGATCTATGAGATCACCTCGTCCCAACGTTGACGCCGGTATATTAGCGTCCTTTTAACCCATGTTCACTAGCTTTCAACCCTATTGGCGAACATACACGGGGTGTGTGGCTGTCCAAAACACTTATGGAAACACGCCGTAACCCTTGTGGAGAACCTATTGCCGGAAAGGCGCACTGCAAATTATTTGAGCGGATGTGACCTTGAATGGCTTGTTGTGGGACAATGATTGTGCTTTTCAAGGGCGATCGGGATTCCGGTTACTAGAATGCAGCGGCACCGATGGTATTGCAAATACCATTATGCGCCGATTTCGGAGTGCTTTAATTGAACCGTTTGAATGCAGTCCTGATATGCGCCCTACTGACGGGATGTCAGGCAGTTCCGGGCGAAGGCCCGCTCTCTTCGACGATCACCAAGGACGCAGGCCTTTCAGGGCAGGAGCTCGGCCGGAAGAACACGGTCGCCTATGATATCATCGACGTCGATGCGCGCTCGGCGCGTCTTGTTTCCGACTATGTGGCAACCGCGCTCAATCGGCGGTTCGGAATCGGCGGCGGCGGCGTTGGCCGGGTCGTTATCGGTGTCGGTGACGCGTTGAAGGTCACGATCTTCGAAGCCGGCAGCGACGGACTGTTTTCCACAACAGATTCCAAGCAGACCAACCTGGAGCTCGTGGTTCAACCCAACGGCAAGGCCTCGATTCCCTATGTCGGCTCGGTCCAGTTTGCCGGCAAGACCCTGGAGCAGGCACGTCAGACTATTCTCGATGCACTCGTCAAGAAGGCCGTCGAACCGGATGTAATCGTCACCAGCATGGCGACCGCATCACGCAACGTTACTGTTTCTGGTGCCGTCGGCCACTCTTCCGTCGTGCCTCTCAGCCTGGTCAGCGAAACCATCAACGAGGTGATCGCCAAGGCCGGCGGCCCGTCGGCGCAGCCATACGAGACCTATGTCACGCTGGTTCGCGGCAAGAAGACCGGCACCGCGTTGTTGAAGTCGATCATCGAAAACCCGTCGGAAAACGTCAACGTCCAGCCCGGCGACCAGATTTTCGTGACCCGCGACCCGCGCACCTTCACCGTTCTGGGGTCGACCAAGCTCAACAAGCGGGTCGATTTCGGTGCGAACGATCTAAACTTGCTTGAGGCTGTGGCGCTTGCCGGTGGCGGCAATGACAACACGATCGACGCGAAGGGCTATTTCGTCTTCCGCTACGAAGAGCCTGATGTCGTTATGAGCCTGCTTGGCAATCAACGTTTCAACGCCATGCTGAACAAGGGCATGGCCCCGGACAGGCAGGGACGTTACCCGATCGTCTACCGTCTCGACATGACCCACCCGGACAGCCTGATCGTCGGTCAGACCTTCCCGGTCAAGAGCCGCGACGTCATCTACGCGTCGCGCCATCCATCCGTCGATTTCGTCAAGTTCCTGTCGATCGTCGCACGCCCGATCGGTGCGGCAAGCAGCGCAGCGAGCGCGGCACGCAATATCGAACGGCTCGGCGAGTAATCCTTCGACAGCGCAACGCCTTGCGGCGGTGCCCAATACGCATCGAAAAGCCAGCATCCGAAAGGAGCGCTGGCTTTTTCTTTTTGCCTGCTCAGAAGGAGAGATCGAGGACGCGGTCTTCGAAGAGGCGATTGCGGGAGCCCTCGAGATGAAGCCGCATGGCCTTCTGCGCATCCTCGGCGCGGCCATCCGCGATCGCCTGATAAATGGCGTTGTGTTCTTCGAAGACCTTTTCCAGCCCAAGCCGAGGTCCCATCAGCGACAGGCCATGCAGATGCATGCCGACGGCGATGTGTGGCTTCAGCGCCTCGATGGAGGCGGTGTAGTAGTGGTTGTTGGCCGCTTCGGTGACGCATCTGTGGAACACGAAATCGGCGTCGGTACGGTGAAGCTGGTGGCTGGTCGCCTCGCGCAGATCGGCAAGGGCGGCAGCGATCTTCTGGATGGCGGCATCGTCGCGTCGCTGCGCGGCAAAGAAGGCCGCAACCGGCTCGATCGTCAGGCGGAATTCGTAGCAGCGCTGGATATCGGCGATGGTCTTGACCGGGGAATAGGCAAGATGAGTGGCAGGCGATGCCTGAGCGCTGACGAAAGTGCCTGCTCCCTGCCGGGAATAGACCATGCCTTCTTCACGCAGGCGGCCAAGCGCATCGCGCACGATGGGGCGGGAGACGCCCATGATCGATGCCAGCTCATGTTCGCCCGGCAGGCGGGAGTCCGGCGGATAATTGCCGGAACGGATGCGTTCGCGCAGCTGATCGAAAACGCGATCGACCAGTCTCACCGATTTGACGCGCTCTGGTTTGGCGCCCGGGCCGGGCTCTCCGATTGAGGGGGCGTCTTGCGCCATTTTCTTCACCACGCCTGTTTTTCGATCCTTGTCCTGTTGGACGTCGTTTGACTTAGCAGATTCTCAGGAACGAGTTTTAGCAAAGAATCGACATTGCCGAAGCCCCCCGATTTGACGGCGCAGCAGAACGTCCTGCCATCAGCGTCTTCAATCTCGAACCAGGGAATGCCGGCCTCGATTTCACCGCCCGGGATCAGGACGTTCACTCCCAGCTGTTGCAGAATAGCCAGGGCCGTGTCGCCGCCGCCCATCATCACGATGTCCGGCCGGGTTTGCTTTACCGCCTGGCGAATGCCCTCTGCGAAACGGGCAGCGACCCGTTCCGGCCGGGCCGTCTCCTCGCCGGTGCATCGCGCCACTGCGGGAAGCTTTGCGATGGAGTGTGCCGGAAGATCGCCGGCGGCCGCATCCACGAGGGTAGCGATGTGCCGGTTCTCGCGGAGATGCTGGATCTGGGCCATCGTGATGGGATCGCGCGATCCGAAAGCCAAGAGGGTCTCCGTCGAGGGCGAGAAGGCCGGGCGAGCGGTTACGGACCGTGCCAGCGAACGGGCAAAGGCACTGCCGAGGCCGCGTGCGCCAACGGCAATCACTTCCGGCCAATCGGTGGTACGGACCAGATCGTCCAGCTCGGCATCGGTGCAGGCGTCGTAAACATTGATCGGCACGGCGGTCGCCGGAAACAGGGCCCGGATAGGCAATGGGATGTCCACGCCGCGGCCGGTGACGGCGCCATTGACGGTAAAGCGCTGCTGATCGGGAATGGCGGGAGCGACGATGATCCGGTTGCGGTCCGCAGCCTTGGCAAGCGCCATGCTCTCTGCTGCGATATTGCCCTTGAGCCGGGAATCGATCTTCTTGAACAGAATGCGCGGCCTTGCCGGTCCGAGTATGGCAAGAGCCGCCTCGACCCGTTCCGCCGCCTCATCAGCGGAAAGCGCCCGTGACGCGGTGTTGACCACGACGACATCAGGATCGCGTGCGAGCGCCTCGGTCAGTGCCTCCACGTCGATTGCCACCGCCACCGTCAGGCCGGCTTCCACGAAAGGGGTGCCGGTATCGAGCGCGCCCGTCAGGTCGTCGGCGATGATGGCGGCTTGCAATGTCATCCGGGCAGGCCCTCGGTCACGGCGTGACAGGCGACCATGTGTCCGGGCCGTGCCTCGCGCCATTCCGGTACGACCTTGGAGCAGACGCCCATGGCGATCGGGCAGCGGGTGTGGAAGCGGCAGCCGGAGGGGGGTGACAGCGGGCTCGGTACGTCACCCTGCAGGATCTGCCGCTTGCGGCTGCGCTCGTGCGCGGGATCGGCTTCCGGCACGGCGGAGAGCAGCGCCTTGGTATAGGGATGCAAAGGATGCTCGAACAGCTCCTCGCGCGTGGCAAGCTCCGCCAGGCGGCCGAGATACATGACACCGACGCGGTCGCTGATATGGCGCACCACTGCAAGGTCATGGGCGATAAACAGATAGGTCAGTCCGTATTTCTGCTGCAGGTCGAGCAGCAGATTGATGATCTGTGCCTGCACCGAAACGTCGAGTGCCGAGATCGCCTCGTCGCAGACGATGAACTTCGGCTGGCAGGCGAGCGCCCGGGCAATCGCCACGCGCTGGCGCTGGCCGCCGGACAGCTCATGCGGATAGCGCGAGGCAAAGCGCGGCGGCAGGCCGACATCGGCGAGCAGCTCGGAAATCTTCTGGGGTAGCTCCGCCTTGGTCGCAAGTTTGTGGAACAGGATCGGCTCACCGACGGCCTCGCCGATGGTCATGCGCGGATTGAGCGTCGAATAGGGGTCCTGAAAGACGATCTGCAATTGGCGCCGATAGGGCCGCATTGCCTTTTCGTCGAGCTCGACGATGTTCTTGCCCTGATAGATCACCTTGCCTTCGGTCGCCCGGTGCAGGTT
The DNA here is from genome assembly GCF_001687365.1 of Pararhizobium polonicum. GTDB lineage: Bacteria > Pseudomonadota > Alphaproteobacteria > Rhizobiales > Rhizobiaceae > Pararhizobium > Pararhizobium polonicum. The sequence goes on along the minus strand of NZ_LGLV01000004.1, from coordinate 154,420 downwards.
GAGAATGGTGAAGCCGGTGGTGGACTTGCCGCACCCGGATTCACCGACCAGGCTGAGAGTTTCGCCTTCGAAAATATCGAAATTGACGTCATCCAGCGCGTGTACGGTGGCGGCACGCTCGCCAAAGGCGCCGAGCCGGACGTGAAAATGCTTGACCAGATTTTCGATGCGCATCAGCGGTTGGGCACCCATCACGCAGCCTCCAGTTTTCGTTGCGCGACAAAACAGGCGACACGGTGTGCACCGTCCTGATGGAGACCTTCGAGCGAGGGAACGCGTTCGTGGCAGATGGATTCCGCCAGTGGACAACGCGGCGCGAAAGGACAGCCCTTCGGGCGGCGGCCGGGTTCCGGCGGCGTGCCGCCGATCGAGCTGAGGCGCGATGAGCGTTCGTCGGAGAGTTTCGGGATCGAGGCGAGAAGTCCCCGGGTGTAGGGATGGCTCGGATTGGCAAACAGCGCATCGACCGGCGCATCCTCGACGACGGTGCCGGCGTAGAGCACATTGATGCGATCGACGAGGCCGGCGATCAGTGCCAGATCATGGGTGATCCAGACGACGGACATGCCGAGCTTGTTGCGCAGGTCCTTTACCAGATCGACGATCTGCGCCTGGATTGTCACGTCGAGCGCGGTCGTCGGTTCATCGGCAATCAGAAGCTGCGGATTGCAGGCAAGGCCGATGGCGATCATCACGCGCTGGCGCATGCCGCCCGACAATTCGTGCGGATAGGCGTCGAGACGATCTTCGGCGCCGGGAATGCCGACCAGCTTTAGCAGTTCACCGGCCCGCTTGCGGGCGTCAGCCTTTGACATGCCGCGATGATAGATCAGCGGCTCGGCCAGTTGCTGGCCGATGCGCATCACCGGGTTGAGTGAGGTCATTGGATCCTGGAAGATGAAGCCGACCTCGCCGCCGCGCACCTTGCGCAACTCCGAGTTCGACATTTTCTGCAGGTCGCGGCCGGCAAAGTTGGCCTCGCCCTTGGTGACGCGGATCTTGTTGGGCAGGAGCCGCATCATGCTGAGCATTGTCAGGCTCTTGCCGCAGCCGGATTCGCCAACGATGCCGAGGGTTTCGCCCTTGTCGACATGCAGGTCGATACCATCGACGATGGTGGCCGGACCGTTGCGGGTCTCGATCTCGATCGTCAGGCCCTTGACGTCAAGCAGGCGCTCGCGGGTCTTGGGCGTCGGTTCAGGACGGATGTCGTTGGCCATCATCATCACTTGGCTCCGCGCGGATTGAGGGCATCGTTGAGACCGTCGCCGAGAAACGAGAAGGCGACGGAGGCAAGGCCGAGAACGGCGGCGGGGGCGGCCAGGAGATGCGGATAATGCTGCCAGACGCGCAGGCCGTCGGAGATCATGTTGCCCCAGCTTGGCGTCGGCGGATTGACCCCGACGCCGAGGAACGAGAAGGCGCTTTCCAGCACCATGGCGGTGCCGAGGCCGGCGCTGACAGCGACGATCAGCGGGCCCAGCGCATTCGGCACGACATAGCGCATCAGGATGATGCGGTTGGTCAGCCCCAGCGCCTGTGCCGCGGTGATATAGGGCCGCGAGCGGATGGACAGCACCTGCGCGCGGACGAGACGCGCATAGGGCGGCCAGGAGATCAGCGCCATCGAGCCGAAGACCAGCAGGAAATCCACCCAGATGGTTTCGCGGTAGAACGGGTTGAGTGTTGCCAGATAGCGGCTCTCCATCCACATCGAGATCGGTGACTTGAGCGAAGCGTTGATGACGACGACGAGCAGAAGGTTCGGGATCGACATCGTCATGTCGGTCAGCCACATGACGATCCGGTCGAGCCAGCCGCCGAAGAAACCGGCCAGGGCGCCGAGCGTCACGCCGATCAGGACGGCGATGAAGGTGACGACGATGGCGACGAGGAAAGCGGTGCGTGTGCCGTAGATCACGCGGCTGAACACATCGCGGCCAAGGTCGTCGGTGCCGAAGAGATGCGACAGCGATGGCGCCAGGTTACGCGAATTGAGATCCTGGCTGAGGAAGTCATAGGGCGTCAGGTAGGGTCCGAAGACGGCGGTGAAGGCAAGGATGACGGCGACGGCAAGGCCGAAGACGGCAAGCCTGTTGCGGCGCAGCCGATGCCAGGCATCGCGCCACAGGCTGACGGGCGGCTCGATTTCGAGGGGAGTGGTGATGGGAACGACGGACACGGTCAGCGGCTCCTTCTGGTGTCGTTGGCACGCGGGTCGAGCAGCGGATAGAGCACATCGACCAGCAGATTGGAGATCATCACCAGGAACGAGCCGATCAGCGTGATGGCAAGGATGACGGGGTAGTCGGTGTTGATCAGTGCCTGCACCGTCAGGCGCCCAAGGCCGGGCAGGCCAAAGACCAGCTCGACGAAGATGGCGCCGTTGACGATGGTGATCATGATCAGGCCGAGCTGGGTGACCACGGGCGTCAGCACCGGGCGCAGGATATGGCGCAGCGCGACAATCACCTCCGGCACACCCTTGGCCCGCGCCGTGCGGACGAAATCTTCCGACAACACCTCGATGACGGCCGCGCGTGTCTGGCGCACGATCAGCGCGATCGGCTGGAAGGAAAGCACGAAGAGGGGCAGCAGGATGCGCACGTCGAAAACGCCACCCCAGCCATAAGGCACGGCCGAACCGGGCAAGATCATGATGAGCAAGACCATCAGCATCGGGCCGGCGACATAGGCAGGGATCGCCCAGAGAAACAGGGCCGAGCCGAGGATGGCATAATCGGTGCGGGTATTCTGGTTCAGCGCTGCGATCAATCCCAGGGGAATGGCGACGACGGCGGTGAGGATGACGGAACAGAGTGCCAGCTTGAAAGAAACGGGGGCTGCGGCGGAAATCATCGCCCAGACCGAGCGGCCGGAACTCAGCGAGTTGCCGAAATTGCCGTGCAGCAGGTTCCAGATATAGCTGCCGAACTGGATGAGGAACGGCCTGTTGAGGCCCGCACTTTCACGGATAGCCTCGATGCGCTCAGGATTGTAGGCGACGTCGCCCGGCGCACGCAGGAAGATCAGTTTGATCGGGTCGCCGGCGCCGTAATAGGCCAGGGCATAGACGCCGAGCATGACGAGCAGGACGGATGGGATCCAGACAAGGAAACGGGTCGTTATGTAACGCAGCATGGCAGTCTCCCACCCATAGTTTCAGAAGATGATGCTTCGAGCTTTGCCCTGCGGCAAAGATCCGCAATCATACTCCAGCATTGGCAATCCGTGCGAAGCGTTTCGGCCCCGCACGGAGTTGGTTGTCGTGTCGGCTCAGGCGACCGAGATGTCCCAGGGGGCGACAACCTGCCAGTCGAGGTTCTTGTCCATCCCGGACACCTTGTCGGTGGCCCAGCGGGACATGGCCTGGGCGTACCAGGGGATGAAGCTCCAGTCCTCGCGGAAGGCCTTCTGGGCTTCCAGAGCAAGCGCCACGCGCTGCGGATCGTCCGCCGCCTTCGTCGCTGCCTCTGCCAGCAGGCTGTCAACCTTGTCGTTCTTGTATCCGCCAAGCTTGTTCTGTGCGTTCGACGATGTGGACGCGATGGAGCCGGCGAGGTAGGACACGGCATCCGGAACACGCGTGCCGACGTCGTCGCGGAAGATCTGCACCGCGTTCTGGTCGGGGCCGGCATAGGCATCCTGCTGCGGCTTCATGTCGACGGCGGTGATGCCGAGGTTCTGGCGCCACTGCTCGGCGATAAACTGTGCCGCAGCCTCGATCGCCGGGCCGGAAACGCCGACGAAGAGGAGCTTAGGCAGACGTTCCGGACCGCCATAGCTCGATTCGGCCAGCAATTTCTTGGCGCCTTCCGGATCATACGGATAGGGCTCGAAGCCGGACTTGTCGGCACCGGGAACGGAGTTGATGACCTGGTCGGTCTTCTTGTGCGGGCCATCCGGGAAGGAGGCCTTCATCAGGCCTTCGCGGTCGACGGCCATGATCAGCGCCTGGCGAACCTTGGGGTCATCCATTGGCGCGCGGGCGGCATTGAACCAGAAATGCTGGCTGGTCGGGATCAGCGGGCCTTCGGCAAAGCTGGTGCCGAGATCCTGCACGATGGTCGAGGTGACAAGCTCGGTATGGGCGTTGTACTCGCCGGATTTCAGCAGCGATGTCGCGGTGACGTTGTCCTCGATCGAGTCGATTTCGATGCGGGCCAGCTTCGGCTTCGGACCAAAGAAGTTCTCGTTGGGCTCGAACACCAGCTTGCCGGCGTCAAGGTCGATGCTGGTCAGCTTGAAGGGGCCGGAATAGACGGCGTTGCTCGCCGGTGTGTACCAGTCGGCGACCTCCTCGCCATCTTCGCCTCGCGACTGCGAGGCTTTGGTGATCGGGGCGATATGATTGCCCAGCCGCATGAAGAAGATCGGATCGGCTTCCGACAGGGTGACAACGACGGTGCCTTCGTCCGGTGTTGCGATGCCGGAGATTTCCTTGGCCTTGCCGGCGCTGACATCGGCGTAGCCGGCGACCTTGCTCAGGACCTGATCGGCGCGCTGGTTCTTGGTGTTCGGCATCGCCGAAACGTTCCAGGAGCCCTTGACGTCCTCCGCGGTGATCTTGCTGCCATCCGAGAAGACGGCCTTCGGGTCGATCTTGAAGGTCCAAGTCTTGTTGTCGGCATCATGCTCCCAGCTTGTAAAGACGTAAGGGTGCAATTCGCCTTTGCTGTCGAAATACATCGGCGATGCCCACCAGGCGGAATTCCAGCGATACGGTACGCCGCCGCCGCGCAACGGCGACCAATCCTGGTTAAAGGCGGGGTTCGCGACTTTGAGTACCTGGCCCTCCTCGGCCATGACGATGCGAGCGTTCAGGCCGAACAGGCCAAGGGCCACACTCGTGCCGAGGCCAAGTTTCAGGGCGTTGCGGCGTGTCATCTGCGGCTGCGACGAGCCGGATACGTTGTTCTGATTAGACATCTGATCCTCCCAAAGATGCTGTCATCGCGCCCTCCGTCTGTCCGGTTCCTGACAGGTTGCCGCGCCATGATGAGAGCGGACACTGGATCGATATTGTAAATATGTCAACATTAAATCTTTGGCGCATTCTCGGGCGTGGGGCTTCGTAGAATAAAGATCATATTTATCAATGGGATATTTTATTGCCGAAATTCCACCTGCTGATTTTTTCTTGACAACTTGTCATGATTGAGGAAAAAGCGGGAAACGGTGGTGGCATCAGTCGCCGGCCGGCGGCGGGAGGAGTTCGCAGAATGACGATTCACAGGATAACCGGCGTTTACAGCGCCGCCACGACGCCGCTCAATGCCGACGACAGCCCGGATCTCGGCCTGTTTACGGCCCATTGCCAGCGTCTTCTCGATGAGGGATGCCACGGTGTGGCGCTGCTCGGTACGACGGGCGAGGCGAACTCGTTTTCATCGACCGAACGCCGCGGCATTCTGGAGGCTGCTTTGAAGGCCGGCATCGCGCCGGATCAGTTGATGCCGGGGACGGGTGTTGCGGCCATTCCGGATACCGTCGAGCTGACGCGGCATGCGCTATCTGTTGGCGTCACCCGCGTCGTCATGCTGCCGCCCTTCTACTACAAGGGCGTATCGGACGATGGCCTGTTTTCGGCCTATGCGCGGATCATCGAGACGATCGCCGACGACCGGCTGCGCGTCGTCCTCTATCATATTCCGCAGGTTTCCGGCATTCCGCTGACCCTGCCGCTGATCGGCCGGTTGATCGCGGCGTTTCCGGATACGGTGGTCGGCATCAAGGATTCCGCCGGCGATTTTGCCAATATGCAGGCGCTTTTGGCTGCTTTCCCGGGCTTTTCCGTGCTTGCAGGCGCCGATCCGCTGCTGCTGCCGCTGATCAAGGCGGGTGGCGCGGGCTGCATCACAGCAACGTCCAATCTGGTCGCCGATTCCCTGCGCACCGTCTACGATCATGCCAGCGATCCGACCCGTGCGGCCGAGGTTGACGCAGCGCAGGCGCGTATCAACGCCTACCGATCGCTGTCCAATTCTTACGTCCAGATCCCGACGATCAAGGCAATGGTCGGATTGAAGAATGGCAATTCCGCTTGGGCGCGGCCTCGCCCGCCGCTGATGGCGCTGAGTGCGGCCGATCAGGCGGATCTGGCGGTCAAGTTTGCGCAGCTGCCGTGAGGGTGTGAGCCATGACATTCGGTTCCGGGCTGAAACCTGAGGAAATTCCGCCGCTTATGAGCGGTGTTATCCTGTCGCACGGCACGGAAAAGCAGCGTTTCGATGCCTTTCTGCCGTCGCCCTGCGTACAGAACCACGCCGCCAATCTCGCCTTTCTGCCCGATGGTGCGCTGGCCTGTGTCTGGTTCGGCGGCACGATGGAGGGCATGGGCGATATCTCGATTTACATGTCGCGGCTGGCGCCCGGTTCCACGCAATGGTCGGAGCCGGAAAAAATGTCGGACGATCCGCAGAAATCGGAACAGAACCCGCTTCTCTTCACCGCGCCGAATGGCAAGGTCTGGCTGATCTTCACGTCACAGACATCGGGCAATCAGGACGGCGCCGTCGTCAAGCGGCGGATCTCCGCGGATGGCGGGCGCACATTCGGCGCGGTCGAGATTCTCTGCGATATCCCGGGCACATTCGTACGCCAGCCCATCGTCGTCAACCGGTCGGGACATTGGCTGCTGCCGGTGTTTCGCTGTGTCGGCGAACCCGGTCTGCGCTGGACCGGCGATGTCGATACGGCGGCGGTCCTGCTGTCGCGCGACGCCGGCGCCAGCTGGCAGATGGTCGATGTACCGGATAGTGTCGGTGCCGTGCACATGAACATTGTTGCTCGGAATAAGGGGCGGATGGTGGCCTTCTTCCGCAACCGGTTCGCCACGCAGATACTGCGTAGCGTTTCGCTTGATGACGGGATGAGCTGGAGTGCGCCCGAACCCACCGCGCTGCCGAACAACAATTCGTCGATCCAGGCGACCGCGCTCTCGGATGGCCGGATTGCAATAATCTACAATCATTCCAATGCCCTGACGTCCAGCGACCGGCGCCATTCGCTCTATGACGAGATCGAGGCGGAGGAGGGTGCGCAGGTGCCGCCGTCCGAGGTCGAAGCCGCGTTGCCGGATGGCCGCCCCAAGGCCATATGGGGTGTTCCGCGTGCGCCGATGAGCCTGGTTTTTTCCGGCGACGGCGGAGAAAGCTTTGCCGCTTCCCGCAATCTCGAGACCGGCGACGGCTATTGCCTGACCAACAATTCCAAGGACGCGCTCAACCGGGAATATTCCTACCCATCGATCATTGAAGGTCCGGATGGCGCCCTGCATGTCGCCTATACCTATTATCGCCGCGCCATCAAATATGTGCGGCTGGAGCCCGGCTGCGCGGCTTGAATGCCGGCGGGACGGTCTGGCGGTTTTTACAAGTGGATGAGTGGGCTGCTGATGGGGTCAGTTTTTGACAAATTGGCGCCAATTGCGTGCTAATCAGGTCGTTGCGTGTCGATTTGGTTTAGATTTATACAAGTCGTGATCGAGGCGCATTCGCTGTTTTTCATCCGTCCTTCAGTCGAGATCTTCTGGAAAGGGCCACGGGTGGAAAAAAATATAGCAATATATTCAAATATATACACGAATTGTGCTCGTGATTCCGCTTGTTTTAAACGTCCGAAGATCAGAAAAGGGGAATAGGTATGGCCTTCGCTCTTGCCAAGATAAGTGGATTTATGTAACAAATTTACATGTTTGCTGCGGCCGGCTACGGATGCAGGAGCGGAAACGATGAGGACATGTCCATGACCAGCTTGAGCGCACCCATCACGATCGTCCGTCCGGAGATCATCGAGTTCGGCGTCGGCGTGGCCGGCAGGCTGGGAAAATGGGCGGCGGGCCAGGGATTTGCGCGCGTCCTTGTGGTGTCCGATGCCTTCAATGCGTCGCGCGTCGGCATTCTCGAATTGCCGGGTGAGGTCACTGTTTTTTCGCAGGTAAAGCCTGAGCCGGATACGGACAATCTCGATCTGGTGCTGGAGGCAGCCGATGCGGCGCAGGCCGATCTGATCGTCGGCTTCGGTGGCGGCAGCGCCATGGATCTGGCCAAGCTCGCCTCCGTTCTTTCCGGTTCAGCGCAGACATTGCGCGATGTCGTTGGTGCGGGCAAGGTTGCCCATCGCCGCCGGGCGGGGCTTGCGCAGGTGCCGACGACGTCCGGCACCGGAAGCGAGGCTGGTATCCGCGCGCTGGTCACCGACCCGCTCACGCAGGCCAAGCTCGCGGTCGAAAGCATCCATATGCTCGCCGACATCGCCGTCATCGATCCCGGCCTGACCTTCACCGTTCCGGCCGCAACCACGGCTGCGACGGGCGTCGATGCCATGGCCCATTGCGTCGAGGCCTTCACCAATCGCAAGGCCCATCCGATGATCGATCTCTATGCGATCGAAGGCGTCCGGCTGGTCGGCCGTTATCTCGCCCGCGCTGTCGCCGATGGTGCCGATGCCGAAGCGCGGGCAGGGCTGTCGCTCGCCTCGCTCTATGGCGGCTTCTGCCTCGGCCCGGTCAATACCGCCGGCGGCCATGCGCTTGCCTATCCGCTGGGGACGCGCTGGCATGTGGCGCATGGCGCCGCCAACGCGCTGATCTTTCCGCATGTGCTGGCCTTCAATACCCCCGCCGTCACGCAAAAGACCACGCAGGTGATCGAGGCGCTCAATCTCAAGGCCGGTGCCGACCAGGCTTCCGTATTCGACGCGACATTCGGCTTCTGCGCCGGGCTTGGCATCGAGATGCGCCTTTCGGCCCTCGGTGTGCCCGAAACCGATCTCGGTGTGATGGCCGACGACGCCTTCGCCATCCGCCGTCTTCTCGACAACAATCCGCGCGACCTTGGCCGGGGCGATATTCTTTCGATCTACCAAGCCGCATATTGACTGGAACAGGCCTGCGGCTATGCCACCTGACCGCAGGAGAGGCCGCAAGGCCGCCACGGAGGACAACAAGCCATGAGCACATCGCGCGTAGCCGTCACGCTGGGAGATCCCGCCGGCGTCGGCCCGGAAGTCATCGTCAAGGCTCTGGCGGCATTGCCGCAAGCCGACAGGGCGAATTTTGTCATCGTCGGCAATGTCGAAGCGCTGGAGCGGGCAAACCGGATGACGGGAACGGAATTGCGGTTTTCGGCAACGCCGGTTGCAGGCGCCATTGCTGTCGATGAGGTGGCCATCGATGGCAGCCTGCCCGAGATCGGCAAGGTCAGCCCCGTCGCCGGCGATGCCTCGGTGCGCTATATCAAGCGTGCGGTCGAACTGGCCATGTCCGGCGCTGTCGATTGCATCGTCACGGCCCCGATCAACAAGGAGGCGATGAACCTCGCCGGTCATCATTTTGACGGCCATACCGGTCTTCTCGCCCATCTGACCGGATCGAAAAGCTCCTTCATGCTGCTGGCATCCGAGCGGCTGAACACCATCCATGTGTCCACGCATGTGTCACTGCGCACGGCGATCGACCGGGCAACCGTCGAGCGGGTGCTGGCGACCATCGAGGCCGGGCACAGGCATTTCCTGCGCCTTGGCCGCAAGGCGCGCATCGCGGTTGCCGGCATCAATCCGCATTGCGGCGAGGGTGGCCTGTTCGGCGACGAGGATACCAAGTTTCTGGCCCCGGCCGTCGAGCTGGCACGGGCGAAGGGGATCGACGTGGTCGGCCCGATTTCCGCCGATACGGTCTATGCCCGCGCCTATGGCGGTGCCTTCGATCTGGTGGTGGCGCAATATCACGACCAGGGACATATCCCGATCAAGCTGGTCGCCTTCGAGACCGCCGTCAACGTCTCGCTCGGATTGCCGATCGACCGTGTTTCGGTCGATCACGGCACGGCGTTCGATATTGCCGGCACGGGCAAGGCCAACCACGCCAACATGCTGTCGGCGATCGACTACGCACGGATGGTTGCCGCGGCGCCAAGAAACGTGGCCGCCTGACCAACAGGCGCCCGGCTAGTTCTGATCGAAAAAGTCGCTGCGGATATCGCGCCGGACAAGCTTTAGCGAGCGGTCCGGCTGGAGGATGTAGGTCTCATAGGCAACGCCGGTAACGGTGCGGAACGAATTGTGCACGACACTGCCGATCGGCGACTTCATCAGCCTGGTTCGCGGCTGGCCGCCATAGGTGATGCTGCCGGGGATCGGCTCGACCTCCGGCGTGGTGCAGGATGCAAGCATCAAGGCCGCGGCACTGAGGACAACAAAAGATTTCATCGGGGTTTACTCCGCAAGGACGCGTATCTGAAGCATTTAGCGTGACCGGTGGCGCGTTCAAGGCTGCGCCAGCGTGCGGCCCCTGCCATTGTCTTATGATCGGCAGATCGGTGAACCCGCCGAGAGAATTCACTTCGATTCGGCATCCTGCTGGAAATGCTTGACGCTGAGCGCGGCAATGCAGAGCGCCAGGGCAGGCGTGGTGGCCGTGAAATAGGGGCCGTCGTCGATCCTGGCCGTTCCACCGCGCGAATCCCAGCTGACGCCGCCGACGCAGCCCGGTACCAGGCTTTGAGCGAGGAAATAGGCATCGTCGAGCTTGGCCGTAAAAGCGGGCAGGCTGCTTTCGTTACCATTGTTGGGATAGAGCCAGACGACCTTCCGTTCCTTCTGGCTGCCGTCTTCCTTTTCCACGGTCTTCACATGACGCTTGTAGCCCATGACGATCCCGATGGAGATATCGAGTTCCTTGCTGGGTTCTTTGGCGTGCTGGAGTTGCAGGATCAGATCGGAAATTGCCATTATCGGAACTCGGAGTCTCGTTTCAATGCGGCCTAAGTAAACCGCCACAGGCGCGCAATCAACACCGATGCACCATATCATGGGTGTCTCGCGCAAGTAGCGCCGCGGTTTGCTCCGATGCAACCCCGGTTCAGGCTGCAAGAAACGTCACGTGGCCCTTCTTGCGGCAGGGCGAGGGGCGCGGGATGGTGCCACGCAACGACGACCCTTTAGTGCTTGGCGCTGTCGGAGCTGGAAGAGGGAAACACGAAGTGAAGCTGGCCGGACTTGATCGAGGCGCGCTCGATCAGAGCCTTGTGCTCTTCCCGCATGGCCTGCGAGCGCTCCCGGAACGCTCTTGAACGTGCCAGAATTGCCTGCGTCCGCGCGGTAATTTCATCAACATGGCTCATGTCTTACCTCAAAGGTTGGGCGGCGGAGTGATCGTGTCGTTACGGATACAAAGGCTTTTCCGGCCTGTATTGTTCCATTTGTTCACTTTATGTTCTTGTTTTGATGAAAAGTCAAGAGCCCGAAGGGCCGGATGCTGTCATCCGGTTCGGAGCAGATTAAATTACATGCGGGGAATAAAATGGTGCTGCTAGAGAGATTTGAACTCTCGGCCTCTCCCTTACCAAGGGAGTGCTCTACCCCTGAGCTATAGCAGCATCGTGCGGCACGGATCGTTGTTTGTCCGGCGCGAGCGAGGGCCTATTGCCATAGCTTGTTGCGGAGCGCAAGCCGCAAATCGAAGTTTTCGTTGGACGGCGTGCCGGAAAGACGAGTGACCCTTCCGGACAGCGCGGTTTTGCGGTATTTGAGCCTCCATGCAAGATGAGAACGATCAGACAGGGAAAGAGGCTGCGGCGCATGCTGCGTCCGGCAGGCTTGAGCCGGGGGGCGAGGCGGCGCGGCAGGCCGAAGCCCGCAGGGAGCGGGCGGCAAAGACCCTGCGCGACAATCTTTTGCGGCGCAAGCAGCAGGGGCGGGCGCGGCGTGCGGGTGCTGCAGATGAAACATCCGGCCTGCCTGCCGCAAAAACGGACGAATCAGCAGAGTAATCTGTGGCAGCACCATCGATCGGATCCGGGGGCGGGTCGCACATGGTTGACAACGTCATCGTTTCACGTTCGCTGTCTTGATCCAGAGTGATGGGTGGGGTTGCGGCGAGCCATCAGTCGGATTGCGCCGGCGTTCTCCTCCCTCATCCGGATGCGCGTCGTCGGTCATTGTTCAATTTGCTTCTCATTTCACGGTGCATCCTTTATGGAGGCGCCAATCTCTTAAAGTCCGGACTATCAGGAAAGGCGGGCGGCGCCCGTAAGGTACCCTATGGATCGCATCAGAATTACCGGCGGCAACGAGCTTCGCGGCATCATCCCGATTTCCGGCGCCAAGAATGCGGCCCTGCCGCTCATGATCGCGTCGCTTTTGACGGACGATACCCTGACGCTGGAAAATGTGCCGCATCTGGCCGATGTCGAGCAGCTGATCCGCATTCTCGGCAATCATGGCGCCGACATCTCCGTCAACGGCCGCCGCGAGCGCCAGGGCGAGGGCTATTCGCGCACCATCCATTTCACCTCGCGCAATATCGTCGATACCACGGCGCCCTATGAGCTGGTCTCCAAGATGCGCGCCAGCTTCTGGGTCATCGCGCCGCTTCTGGCGCGTGAGGGCAAGGCCCGCGTCTCGCTGCCGGGCGGCTGCGCCATCGGCACGCGGCCGGTCGACCTGTTCATCGAAGGCCTGACGGCGCTCGGCGCCACGATCGAGATCGACAGCGGCTATATCAATGCGACGGCCCCCAAGGGCGGCCTGGTCGGCGCGCGCTATGTTTTCCCGAAAGTTTCGGTCGGCGCCACCCATGTGATGATGATGGCGGCAACGCTTGCCAACGGCACGACGGTGATCGGCAATGCCGCGCGTGAGCCGGAAGTGGTCGATCTGGCCAACTGCCTCAATGCCATGGGCGCCAAGGTCAGCGGTGCCGGCACTTCGACGATCACCATCGAAGGTGTCACCTCGCTCTCGGGTGCGCGCCACCGTGTCCTGCCTGACCGGATCGAGACCGGCACCTATGCCATGGCCGTTGCCATGACCGGCGGCGACGTCGTGCTCGAAGGCACGAATGCCAAGCTGCTCGACACCGCCATCGAGGCGATCCGCCGCGCCGGTGCCGAAATCACCGAAACCGAAAGCGGCCTGCGCGTCGTGCGCAACGGCGGCGGCATCAAGCCGGTGGATGTGGTGACCGATCCTTTCCCGGGCTTCCCGACCGATCTGCAGGCACAGTTCATGGGCCTGATGACCAAATCATCCGGGGTTTCGCACATCACCGAAACGATCTTCGAAAACCGCTTCATGCACGTGCAGGAATTGGCCCGCCTTGGCGCCAAGATTACGCTGTCCGGCCAGACGGCCAAGATCGAAGGCGTCGAGCGGCTGAAGGGTGCACCGGTCATGGCGACCGACCTGCGTGCCTCGGTATCGCTTGTCATCGCCGGTCTGGTGGCCGAAGGCGAGACCATGGTGTCGCGTGTCTATCACCTCGATCGCGGTTTTGAGCGGCTGGAAGAAAAGCTGAACAATTGCGGCGCCAATGTCGAGCGCGTCAGCGACTGACGAATGGCCCGCCGCAGCGCTACGGTTGCGGATTCGATGCCGGCGTCCTATGTCCTTTGTCATGATGACGGCAGCCCCTTTGGCTGCCGCAGGCAAGGGATGGATGGCATGGACGCATTGAAGCTGATGGCGCTGGACAGCCAGGACCTGGAGATCGTCTCCGCTCATGTGCAGGACGCGGTCTTCAAGGTTTCCGGCCTCGACTATGCGCCGCGTGTCCGGCAATTGTCGCTGGTTATCAACCGTTTCGTCTGGGAGACGGCCGAAGGGCGGGGCAAGTCTTTCGAGCGCCGCCGCAGCCTGCTTGCTTTCAAGCGCGTCAATTCCGTCCGATCTATCGGCTTTGACCGGAAGGACGATGAAAAGGTGCTATCGCTGCTGGCGATCCAGTTCGAGCAGAACGGCGAGGGACCGGACGGAACCGTCGAGTTCGTGCTGTCAGGCGGCGCCTCAATCATGCTCGATGTGGAATGTATAGAGGTTCAGCTTGCAGATACCGGTGGCGCATGGGAAACCGGCTTCAAGCCCCGCCACCCCGCTGGCGCCTGACTGTCTGACCGCTGGCCTTTGCGGCCATGCGCTTTTGCCGATTACCGATAAGGACGTTTTCCATTGGCCATCCGTCTGGACTATCTCACCCCCGGCTTCGAAGAAGCGTTTGCAGCCTTTCTGACGACCAAGCGGGAAGTTTCCGAAGATGTGAACGCAGTGGTGCGCCAGATCATCGATGACGTGCGCCAGCGCGGCGATGTGGCGCTGGCCGAGTATACCCGGAAATTCGACGGCCTTGATTTTTCGGTCACCGGCATGGCTGTCACGGCAGACGAGATCGACGCGGCGATCGAAGCGGTGCCGTCCGAAGTGCTCGGCGCGCTGAAAGTCGCCGCCGTGCGTATCGAGGCGCATCATGCCCGCCAGCGCCCGAAAGACGATATCTACGAGGATTCGATGGGCGTCGGCCTCGGCTCGCGCTGGACGGCAATCGATGCCGTCGGCCTCTATGTGCCGGGCGGTACAGCGAGCTATCCAAGCTCGGTGCTGATGAATGCGCTGCCGGCCAAGGTGGCCGGTGTCGAGCGGATCGTCATGGTCGTGCCGGCCAATGGCGGCGTCATCAATCCGGCGGTTCTGGCCGCCGCGCGCATGGCGGGCGTCGAGGAGATTTACCGCATCGGCGGCGCCCAGGCGATCGCCGCTTTGGCCTATGGCACCGCAACGATCGCGCCTGTTGCCAAGATCATGGGGCCGGGCAATGCCTATGTCGCCGCCGCCAAGCGCCAGGTGTTCGGCACTGTCGGCATCGACATGATCGCTGGCCCCTCCGAAGTGCTCGTCATCGCCGACCGCGACAACGATCCGGACTGGATCGCCGCCGATCTCCTGGCCCAGGCCGAACATGACGTCGGTGCTCAGTCGATCCTGATCACCGATGATGCGGCCTTTGCTGCTGCGGTCGAGGCGGCCGTCGAGCGTCAGCTGCGGACCTTGCCACGGGCAGAAACGGCCAGCGCCAGCTGGCGCGATTTCGGCGCGGTCATTCTCGTGCCCGATTTTGACGTGGCTGTACCGCTGGCCAACCGCATCGCCGCCGAACATCTGGAACTGGCCCTTGCCGATGCCGATGCGATGATCCCGAAGATCCGCAATGCCGGCGCCATCTTCGTCGGCCGCCACACACCGGAAGTCATCGGCGATTATGTCGGCGGCTCCAACCATGTGCTGCCGACGGCGCGCTCCGCCCGGTTTTCCTCCGGCCTCGGCGTGCTCGACTATATGAAGCGCACCTCGATCCTGCGCCTTGGTGCCGATCAGCTGCGCGATCTGGGGCCTGCCGCCATCGCACTTGCACGCTCAGA
The DNA here is from genome assembly GCF_001687365.1 of Pararhizobium polonicum. GTDB lineage: Bacteria > Pseudomonadota > Alphaproteobacteria > Rhizobiales > Rhizobiaceae > Pararhizobium > Pararhizobium polonicum. Next base: position 139,229 of record NZ_LGLV01000004.1, on the reverse strand, counting down.
AGGTCTTGAGGCGCATGCGCGCTCGGTCGCCATCCGCCTCAATCTCGGGGGCGAGGGATGACGAACGGCTACCGCCTCTGCGATGTCGTGCTGGATGAGACCATCGGCCGCTCGACGCCCGATGTCGAGCACGAGCGGGCGGTGGCGATCTTCGATCTGATCGAGGAGAATTTTTTCGAACCGTCCGGCCATGCCGGCGGCCCCTACAGGCTCAATCTGTCGCTGATCGATTCGAAACTGGTCTTTGTCATCACCACGGAAGCGGGCGTGGGCGTTGCCACCCATATTCTGTCGCTGACGCCGTTCCGGCGGATCGTCAAGGATTACTTCCTGATCTGCGAAAGCTATTACGAGGCGATCCGCTCCTCGACGCCGAGCCAGATCGAGGCGATCGACATGGGACGGCGCGGCATCCACAACGAGGGTTCGCAGACGTTGATGGACAGGCTTTCGGGCAAGATCAAGCTCGATTTCGATACGGCGCGGCGTCTGTTCACGCTGGTCTGCGTTCTCTATTGGCGGGGATGAGCGTGGCGGTCGCGGCTTCTCCCAACCTGCCGCAGCGGACCGGGCAATCGCCGCGGTCGGTGCTGTTCATGTGCGGGATGAACGCGATCCGCTCGCCGATGGCCGAGGTTCTGGCAAGGGCGATGCTGCCGCCCGGCACCTATGTCGCTTCGGCCGGGGTGAGGCCCGGGGAGCGCGATCCCTTCGTCGATGTGGTGCTGGAAGAAATCGGGCTGACGGCGGGGCGGCATCAGCCGCATACGCTGGATGAGCTGGAAGACGATTATTTCGACCTGATCGTGACCTTGGCGCCGGAGGCCCATCACGCGGCCCTGGAGCTGACACGGTCGATGGCGATCGACGTGGTCTATTGGCCGACGCCGGACCCGACGGTCGCGACCGGCACGCGCGAACAGATCGTTTCGGCCTATCGCGAGGTTCGAAATCACATTGCAAGCCTGCTTGAGCATCGTTTGCTTGGACAAATGCCGGATAAGATGGCATAGGGCCCTGACAAAACCGGAAAATGTGGCAAAACCGGAAAATGAAGTCGCTGCTGTTCACAAAACCGCGGCGATTGTGTAGTTTCCGCCAAATTTTTAAAAGACGCGACACGCGCCTCTACCGAAACACAGAAAGACATACCCTACATGGCGAAAGAAGAAGTCCTCGAATTCCCGGGCGTCGTTACCGAATTGCTGCCGAATGCGACATTCCGCGTCCAGCTTGAAAATCAGCATGAAATCATTGCCCACACGGCAGGCCGCATGCGCAAGAACCGGATCCGCGTTCTCGCAGGCGACAAGGTGCTTGTCGAAATGACGCCGTACGACCTGACCAAGGGCCGTATCACCTATCGCTTCAAGTAAGCGTTGCGGCGCGTTCCGCTGCAAAACTCGAGATCGATGGCCTTGTTGCGATGGCACTGACACATAAGCTGATCCTGGCCTCCGGTTCGCCGCGGCGTGTCGAGCTGCTCGCGCAGGCGGGCATCGAACCGGCGCGCCTGATGCCGATGGATCTCGACGAGACGCCGAAGCGCACCGAGCATCCGCGCTCGCTGGCCTGGCGGCTATCCGCCGAAAAGGCCCGCGCGGCGCTTGCGGCCATCAAGGGAGAACCCGGCTGGGAGGGAAGCTATATCCTTGCGGCCGATACCGTCGTCTCCGTCGGCCGCCGTATCCTCGGCAAACCGGAACTGGTGAGCGAAGCCTCAAGCGCGCTGCATCTCCTGTCCGGCCGCAGCCACCGTGTCTATACCGGCGTCTGCCTGATCACGCCCGATCGCACGGTGCGCCAGAAGGTCGTCGACACCAAGGTGCGTTTCAAGCGCCTCTCCAGCCACGATATCGACAGCTACCTTGCGTCCGGCCAGTGGCGGGGCAAGGCGGGCGCCTATGGCATCCAGGGCATTGCCGGCAGCTTCGTGGTCAAGCTGGTGGGTTCCTACACCAATGTCGTCGGACTGCCGCTGTACGAGACCGTGAGCCTGCTGGCCGGCGAGGGCTATGACGTGCATGACAGCTGGACAAAGGGCTGACCATGAGTTCGGAAGACAACAAGGGCGCATCCAACGTGGCGCCGCTGCGCAAGACTGTGCCGTGCCCCGAGTGCAAGCGCCCGTCGCACCGCGAGCATTACCCCTTCTGCTCGGACCGTTGCCGCAACGTCGATCTCAACAGATGGCTGACCGGTTCCTATGCCATTCCGGTGGCGGATGACGAATCGAAGGCGGACGACGAGGATTGATTGCCTCTGATTTTCACGGATATCCGTTGTTTTTCAGATATTTGCGTTGATTGACATTTTCCTGTCGAAAAAACGTCATTTGGTGCTGGACACCGCCGAACAAGATGTTATAACCCCGCTCGCTTCCGGGGCGCAACCAACCGCCCCACGGTTCTTCAAACGGAACCACCGCCTAACGGCAAGGATGCCCGGATAGCTCAGTTGGTAGAGCAGCGGATTGAAAATCCGCGTGTCGGTGGTTCAAATCCGCCTCCGGGCACCATTAACTTCTACTTCTTCCCTTTAAAGCTCGTCGTGTTTGCGTTGGTTGCAGATTGGCGCAGCCAGCCTCAGACCCCAGCCATCGCATGCGCGCGCATCGTGTGGAACGGGTCGGCGCGGGCTTCCATGCCGATCTTGTGCGCGCTGCGTCTATATTCCGATGGCGTGCGGTGGCAGATCTTGAAGAACTGCCGGTTGAAATTGGCAATGTTGTTGAAGCCGACCTCGAAGCAGATGTCGGTGATCGGACGATAGGTCTGGGTGAGCAGCGAGCATGCCGCGTAGATGCGTGCTAAAATCACATACCTGCCGAACGTGTGCCCCGTATGGCGCTTGAAAAAGCGGGAAAAGGCCTGTGGCTCCATTCCGCAAAGGGCCGCCACCAGGGTGATGTCGATCTGGTCGTTGTAGTGCTCCAGGACATAGCGCATGGCGGCATCCAGTTCGCTTGGAAGCGGTGCCGGTTCGCTGGTGGGCGCCAGCCTGGACAAAGTCCGGCGCTCGGCCGGATTGCGCGACAGTGTGATCATCAGCTGCAGGAAAAGAACGATGCGATCCGCCCCCTGTGCCTCGCCGATCTGGCCCAGCAGCCGCGTGCCCGCAGCCGCCGTCACGCCGGAAAATTCCACGCCGTAGATGGCATCGTCGAACAGCGGCTTGATCGTGCCGAGCTCGGAGCAGAGCCCGGTCACGCGGTCGGCCCATTCCGGGCTGAACTGGATCAGCATGTCGCGGTTGCGGATCAGCTTTCCCGGCTCGATGTCGCTGACCCAGTTGTGCGGCACATTGGGACCGGCCAGCACCAGGCAGCCCGGGCTGAACTCGCCGATATAGTCGCCGACCATCATCATGCCGCTGGTCGATCGGGTCAGGTGCAGTTCATATTCAGGATGATAGTGCCATTTCGCGCCGAAAAAGGGATAGTCATGCGTGTTCCAGCGGAAGGACTCCGCCGGCGGGCAAATAATCATCTCGAAATCGGGTACGATTTTCAAATCGGCCTTCATCGAATTTTCCTCCTCCCAAAGGTGCGGCCCTGCCGCAGAGTCTGCGTTCTCCATTTCCTTGTGTTGACGGCGTGAGCTCCTCAACCCGTGCCGCTGAAACCCTATACTTTACACGCCAGCGGCCCTTACGCCACTGTCTCCATCGGCAGTGAAAACGACGAAAGCATCCTTGATGCTTTCGCCCGCCGGCGTTCATGCGTGATGGATGCGGACCGGGCCGCGGTCCTGCCGGATCATCCGGCCATCAGGACCTTTTCCGTCACCTCGCTGTCCTTTGCCAGATCGCGGATCGGCGTGATGCCGTTCTTCTGCAGCGCGCCGTGATAGGCCTTGACCGCCTCGGCGGGCTGCAGCGTACCGTTGGCGACTTCGCGCATGAAGGAGACCATGGCCAGCGGATCTTCCGCCAGATTGATCTTGCGGCCGAACAGGGCAACGCGCGCGCCGTAGCGTTCGGCTTGGGAAAGCAGCTCGAAGCAGTCACGCGTCGTTCCCGCTCCGCCGCCAAGCACGCCGACGATCACCGAGGGATCATAGGAGGCAAGCTCCTCGAGCGCCCTGGGGCCGTTATAGGCGATCTTCAGGAACTGCGGCCGATCAGCCTTCATGACGCCGGCGAGCGAGCGCATCATGCTGTCGTTGATATAGTGCGGCAGCACGTCCGCCTCGACGCCGCAGGGCACGTTCGGATTGAAGACTTCGAGGAAATATTTGAAATTGTTGCGGGCCGCGTCGTCGCGGAAGTCCGCGAAGGCATCGAGTGCCGCATAGTCATGGTCGATGTCGTTGTTGAAAGTGATCGAGTAGAGGCCAAGGTCGGTGCCGGTGATCGGCGCGCCGGGGGCGGGATCGATGGTGCCGGTGGCGACGCGCGACAGCGATGCGGTGCGGAAGGCGCGCGAGGGATGCTTGACATAGGTTGCGCCGCGGCCGACCCAGACGTCCGTCGTATCGTTGGCGCGGATCGCCGGCTTGACCGCGCTGTTGCGGTAGACGCCCATCTCGATCAGCGCCTCCATGTTCGACGCCGATGTCAGCATGATGTCGACGATGTCCTGTTCGACGACGGCGCGAATATTCTCGAGAAATTCGGGGCGGGTGTAATAGCGCTCCCAGCTTCCGTTCTTTGCCCGTTTCGGGCCGCAGGATGTGATGCTCGGCCCCATGTCGCCGTCCTTTGCATCGGCGATGATGAAATCGCTGCGGGTATATTGGCCGGCGCGGATACGGGCGAGTTTCTGGTCAAGACGGTACATGATGGTCTCCATTGTCAAAAAATGATCCCGGCCAAGGCCGGCGTTCGAAATTCAGGCCTGTGCCGCACCGGTCATGATGGCGACGACATCGGCCATGGAATGGGTTTTGGGAGTGACGACCGCAGCCCGGCGGCCAAGCCGCATGATATGGATGCGATCGGCCAGTTCGAAGACGTTCGGCATGTTGTGGCTGATCAGCACGACCGGCAGGCCGCGCTCGCGGATCGTGCGGATCAGTTCGAGCACCTGGCCGGTCTCGCGCACGCCGAGCGCTGCCGTCGGTTCGTCCATGATCGCCAGTTTCTTGGCAAAAAGCGCTGCCCGTGCCACCGCCACGCCCTGACGCTGTCCGCCCGACAGCGTCTCGACCGCGCTGGTGATCGACGGCAGACGGAACTTGAGCTCGGCCATGCTGCGCTCGGCCTCTTCGCGCATGCCCTTCTTGTCGAGGCGGCGGAACAGGCTGCCCATGATGCCGGCCCGCCGGCGCTCGCGGCCGAGGAAGAGATTGCTGGCAATGTCGAGCGCGGGTGCCACAGCCAGATCCTGATAGACCGTCTCGATGCCGAGATGGCGGGCGTCGAGCGGCCCCTTGAAGTGAACGGGCTTGCCATCCAGCAGGATCTCGCCGCTGTCGGGCCGCACAGCCCCGGTCAGGGCCTTGATGAGCGAACTCTTGCCCGCGCCGTTGTCGCCGACGACGGCGAGGATTTCGCCGGCGCGCAATTCGAAATCGACACCGTCGAGGGCGGTCACGTGCCCGTAATGCTTGATAAGGTTTCGCGCCTCGAGCACCGGGGGCTGGGCTGCGGTCATTGGAGTGTCCACCGGCATCAGCGTCTCCTCCGCGACAATTGATCGAGCGCTACGGCAACGATGACGAGAACCCCGGTGACCAGATCCTGCCAGAGCGGATCGATGCCGGCGAGCGTCAGCCCGTTGCGCAATACACCGACGATCAGCGCGCCGATCAGGGTGCCGACGAGGCCGCCGCGACCGCCGAACAGGCTGGTGCCACCGATGACGACAGCGGTGATGGAATCGAGATTGGCGGTCTGCAGCGCGTTGGGATCGGCATTGGGAATGCGCCCGAGCGCCAGCCAGGCGGCAATGCCATAAATGAACCCGGCCAGTAGATAGACTGACATCAGATGACGGCGCACGGGAATGCCGACCAGCCGCGCGGCTTCCGGATTGTTGCCCGTGGCATAGACGTGCCGGCCCCATTTGGTCTCGTTCAGGAGATACCAGACGACGACGTAGAGCAGCAGCATGATGACGACGCCGAAGGTCAGCACGAAACCGCCGAGCTTGAAGGTATTGCCGGTCCATCCGAGAAACGCGTCGCGCACCGGAAAGGCGCCGCCCTGGGAAATCAGCCGGAGGGCCGCGGTCAAGATACCGAGAATGCCGAGCGTGACGATGAAGGGCGGCAGCCGCAGACCGCTGATGAGGCCGCCGGCGGCAAAGCCTGCGATGGTGCAGACGAGCACGGCGAAGGCCATCGAGAGAACCGGATCATAGCCGAGATTCACCAGCTTTCCGGCCAGGATCGTGCCCAAAACGCAGATCGCGCCGACGGCAAGGTCGATGCCGGCCGTCAGGATCACCAGCGTCTGGCCGATGGCCAGGGTACCGATGATCACGGTCTGCTGAAGAATGATGGATATGTTGTGGGTCGCCAGGAAGCGCGGGTTCGTCAGCGAAAAGATCACGCAGAACGCAATCAGGACAAGCAAGGGCCCGGCCGATGGCGTGCCGATGATTTTCAGGGCGATCCCTGACCGTGTCGCGGGCGCGGAAACAGGAGGTGCACTCATCTGAGCCTCTAAAACTGCGTGGACTTACAAGTCGAAGCCTTCCCGACAGCCTCGCCGCCTGAAAGACCGCATTTTCGGCGATCCTTCGAGGGTGGGCTATTCCGCCGGGACGGTGGACCGGCAGAGCCCCCGGGCTTCCATCGCCCGGGAACTCGCGCCGTCTTGTAAAAGGGGTGGTACCGTCACATTGCGTCCGTCAGGACGCCTTGCGCATCAATCACCCCAGCAGTTTTCCAGACCCCAGGCAGTATCCTTGGAATCGATGCCGTCAACCGGCTTGTCGGTGATCAGGAACGACCCGGTGTTGACGAAACCGCTCGGCTTCTTGCCGCTCGCGGCATATTCCGCCACCGCATCGACGCCCATTGCGGCCATCTTGTAGGGGAACTGCATGACGGTCGCGGCGATCTTGCCGTCCTTCACGTCGCGCACGCCGGCGCAGCCGCCGTCGATCGACGTCAGCATGACATCGCTTTCCTTGCCGAAGGATTTGAGCGCGGCATAGGCGCCCGCTGCCGCCGGTTCGTTGATGGTGTAGACGGCGTTGATGTCGCCATTCTTGGAGAGAAGGTTCTCCATGCCGATCTGGCCCTTGTCCTGCGCGCCGTTGGTGATGGCGGCCCCGGCAATCGCCGGATCGCCTTCGGCGATGCCGAAGCCCTTCAGGTAACCGTCATGGCGGAAGGTATCGACCGTGCCGCCCGGCGTTCCATCAAGCATGGCAACGATCGGCGCCTTGTCGCCCATCGCCTTGCGGGCATAGGCACCTTGCTGGACGCCGGCCTCGAAGTTGTCGGTGGCGAATGTTGCATCGACCGCATCGGCCGGATCGGTGGCGGTATCGAGCGCGATCACCAGAACGCCCGCATCGCGCGCCTTCTTGATGATGGTCAGCATGCCCGACGAGTTGTTCGGCGTGACCAGAATACCCTTGGCGCCGGCGCTGATCAGATCCTCGATCGCCGAGACCTGACCCTCGTTGTCACCGTCGAACTTGCCGGCGCGCGCGATCAACTTCACGCCCTTTGCCTTGGCCTGTTCCTCGGCCGCCTGGCGCATCTTGACGAAAAACGGATTGACTTCGGTCTTGGTCACGAGGCCGACGATGACCTCTTCCGCCGAAGCGGTATTGGCCATGCCAAGGCCGGCCACGCTGAGCGCCAATGCGAGCGTGACGGATTTCAGGCTCGCGCCGGCTCCCGCAGGCATGAGATTGCGACGATAATGTAAGAACATGTTTCCTCCTCCTAGGAATATCCCGTCCACGACAGAACCCCGCGCAATGCTCTCTCCCACGCGCCGGGTTCATGTTTTCAGTAAATAATACTGTAAAAACAAACGGTTGTTTTTTTATCCACCCGAACAGGTTATGAGACTTATGAGGGGACCGCCACGCGCGGTTTAAGGTTGACATGTACTTTTTCGCCATGCCTCGTTGGCCCACCCTCTTCTTCGGCGGTGTCCTGGCCCGGCTTTGAGCATGGCACGTTTGAGAGCTTGAGAATCACAGCCGGCGAAAAAGTATGGATCGGTTGAAATGCGCGCGTAGCGCAGCCATCCGGAGCCGCATAGTCTTCGCCGACGGTCATCGGAATTGGCCGGAGGAACCAGACCATAAGTCTTCATGAGACGTGAAACCGGCGGCGCGGAGGAGAGCTTCGCTGCCGGGATCGGGAGGCGCTGGCATGTCATGTCAGCGCAATGGGAGCGGCTTGCCGGCATTCGGCCGCGGGCCAGTGTTCATCGAGGGAGGAAGTGACATGTTCAGGAAGCGTACAATCGGCATGGCCGCGCTTGCGGTCAGCCTTATGGCCGGCACCATGCCGGCGCGGGCCGACTTCTGGTCCGATGCGGGTGCCAAGCTCAACGGCGCGACGATCCGCGGCATTTCGGAAAGCTCGCCGCCGTCGCAATATGTCCGCGACGTTCTGGCCCCGGCCTTCTCGAAAGCGACCGGCGTCAAGGTCGAATTCGAGGCCACATCCTGGGACCAGATGTATGACAAGGCGATCAAGGACATGGAGGCGAATACCGGCGTCTATGACTTCGTCTATATCGAGCAGGACATTATCTACAGCTACCTTGCCCGCAATTTTCTGGTCGACATCACCAAGACGCTGGTCGACAAGCCGGATCTGAAAGCGCCGAACTTCGACACCAGCAAATTCACCAGCTTCATCGATAATTTCAAGGGCTCGGACGGCGACCTTTTCGGCGTGCCGATGGAGGCCTTCATCAAGGTCTATCTCTACCGCAAGGACCTGTTTGAGGACGAAGCCAACAAGGCCGCGTTCAAGGCCAAGTACAGCTACGATCTGGCGCCGGCGACGACCCATCAGCAATATCGCGATATCGCCGAGTTCTTCACCGATCTCGGCAAGGAAAAGGGTATCGAGCTCTGGGGCACGACGGTGCAGGGCAATACCGGTCATCCGTCGTCCTTTTACGAGTTCGTCGAGACGGTCGCTCCGACATTCGGGGTCTATAACTGGGGTATCGATCTCAAGACCTATGCCGCTACGGTCGAAAACGGTGGCCGGATGAACAGCCCCGAAGCCAAAACGGCCCTGAAGTGGTGGATCGACAATCTGGCTTACGCGCCGCCGGAATCCACCAGCAGCACATGGGACGAGGTGGCTGCGACCTTTGCGGCCGGACGCGCCGCGCAGGGCTTTGTCTACGGTGAAAATGCCGCCTGGATCGCCACCGAACCGTCCAAATCGGCGGTGGTCGGCAAGGTGGGCGTGACGTTGCCGCCGGTCGAGGACGGTGTCATGCAGGCTGCGGAAAAGGGTGACGGGTACATCGGTTATTACGATGGCGGCGCTTTCGGCGTGCCGACTTCTTCGAAGAACCAGGCCGCAGCCCTTCTGTTCCTGCAGTATATCGCCCAGGAAGATGTCCAGCCCGACTGGGCCGTGGCGGGGGCTCGCATCACGCACACCTCCACCTATGACGACCCGAAGGTGCGGGCGCAGGATGCCAAGGTCAGTGGCTATTACACGCTGATGAAGGACAAGGGCTATCTCTTCCGCGGAGCGCCTCCGTTCCCCTTCCACAACCAGGTACGTGAAGTGGCTGCTCCTTTCATCTACCAGGCCCTGATCGGCGAAATCACGCCGGATGAGGCGCTTGATCAGGCCGCTGCCGCCACCGACAGCGAACTGAAGACCCTCGGCTACCGCAAGTAGCTCCGGAGCTGCCCAGTCTGAGGACCGTCGCACGCAACCGTGTGCGGCGGTCGCAGGAAGACCCACGTCACCGCCCGCCCGTTTTGGCCGGATATCCGGAGTACGCGTGGTCTTGCATGATCGGTATTTGGAGAACCTCTATGCGATCCTCGACGATAGGCTGGCTGATGCTGGCGCCGACACTCGTCATCCTGTTTGTCTTCGGCGTGTTGCCATTCATCTACGTGATGGTGATCGCGTTCAGCCAGTGGAACAGTTTTGCCGCCGATCCGACGATGCAATTCAACGGGGTGGAGAATTTCCGGCGCCTTGTCTTCGATCCCCAGTTCCTGAAGTCGCTTTGGGTCACGCTGAAGTTTGCCCTGTTCGCCGTGTCGAGCCAGATCATCCTCGGTTATCTGCTGGCACAGCTTTTCATGCGGGACTTTCCCGGCAAGGGCCTGTTCCGCACCATTCATACCCTGCCGCTGGTCGTTGCTCCGATTGCCGTCGGCGCCACCTGGCGGCTGCTGATCACGCCCGGCCTCGGCCCGGTGCCGTATCTGCTGCGATCCTGGTTCGGCATCGATTTCAACATCGGCCGCTACGCCGATCATGCCTTCTATGCCACGGTCGTCATGGACATCTGGCATTGGACGCCGCTGGTGACGCTGACGATGCTTGCCGCCCTGTCATCCCTGCCCAAGGAACCGTTCGAGCAGGCGCAGATCGATGGCGCAAACCGCCTGCAGATGTTCTGGCATGTCACGTTGCCGATGCTGAAGCCGACCATTCTGGCCACGCTTTTCATCCGGCTGATGGATGCGCTGAGAACCGTGGACGAGATCTGGATGCTGACGGGTGGCGGCCCCGGTGCCGCCACCCGCTATATCGGCCTGCACATCTGGCGCGTGGTCTTTCCGAAGACGGATTACGGCTACGGCGGCGCCATGTCGGTCCTCGTTCTCTACCTCACCATCGTCATGTGCTGGGCGCTCTATGCCGGTCTGGTGGCAAGGCGCGATCTGCGGAGGTCAAACTGATGTTCAAGCAACGTCCCGTTCTGTCGATCCTGTTCTGGCTGGCAGCGAGCCTGATCACGCTGTTTCCGATCTACTGGATGTTCCTGATCTCGGCCAAAAGCCGTGCCGAGCTCTTCGGCATGCCCAGCCTGATCATGAGCTCGTTCTATGCCGAGAACTACACGGCATCACTGTTCAACCCGATGTTCCAGAAGTTCATGTTGAACTCGATCATCATCGCCACATCCAATGCGCTGATCGTCACCACGCTCGGGTTTCTCGCCACCTATGCCCTGTCGCGCTACAAGCTCGTCGGCAAGGAGAACATCTTCTTCTGGACGATCACCAACCGGATGGCCCCCCCGGCGGTGTTCCTGCTGCCGCTGTTCCTGCTCTATACCCAGGTCTTTGCCGTCGGCAGCTGGCGGATGCTCGATACGAAGATCGGCCTGATCCTGCTGTATTGCGTGTTCAATCTGCCGTTCGCCATCTGGACGCTGCGCTCGATCGTCGACGCCATCCCGATCGAGCTTGACGAGGCAGCGACCGTCGATGGCGCCAATACGTTTCAGGTGCTGACGAAGGTGGTGCTGCCGCTGGCCAGCCCCGGCCTTGCGGTCACCATGATCCTGACCTGGATCTTCGCGTGGAACGAATACCTCTTCGCGGCGACGCTGACGAGCATCGAGGCGCGAACCATCACCACGGTGCTGGCCGAATTCGTCACGGTCACGGGGACGAACTGGGGCCAGCTCGCCGCCACGTCGATGCTCACGCTGATACCGGCCTTCATCGTTCTCGGCGTCGTCCAGCGTCACATCGTTGCCGGCCTGACCTTTGGCGCCGTGAAGGAGTGAAGCGATGAAGCCGTTGATCGATATCGAGGAACTGGACGACGAGGCAAAAGTCGTCGAGACGCCGCGCGAAGGGTTTCTGCCCATTCACACCAACGGCTTCGACCGTGGCTTCATCGGCGTCATCCTCTTCATCGCCATTCATCTTTTCTGGCTGCGTTTCGTCGAATGGGCGCTGCCGCTGCCGGTTGCCACCGTCCTGTCCGTGGTCCTGGCCATCTACATCATCGCGCGCGGTTGAACCGTGCAGACACACATTCTGGAAACGGTGTTTCCACAGGCAAGGAGCAGTTCCGTGAAAGCGTTGGTACTCGAAGAAAAGCATCGTCTGTCGCTGCGCGATTTTCCTATCGAAGAAACGATGGGACCGCTCGACGTGCGGGTGAAACTGCACACGGTCGGGATCTGCGGTTCTGACGTGCATTATTATACCCATGGCGGCAGCGGCATCTTTCAGGTCAAGGCGCCGATGATCCTGGGGCACGAAGCCTCCGGCACGGTGATCGAGACCGGTTCTGCCGTAAAGACCCTGAAGGCCGGCGACCGGGTGTGCATGGAGCCCGGCATTCCGGACCCCAACAGCCGGGCAAGCCGCCTCGGGCTTTACAACATCGATCCCGCCGTGCGCTTCTGGGCGACGCCACCCGTTCATGGCGTGTTGCGCCCGACCGTCGTGCATCCCGAAGCCTTCACCTTCAAGCTGCCGGACAATGTCTCCTTTGCCGCGGCCGCGATGGTCGAGCCACTTGCTGTCGGCGTGCACGGCGCGACCAAGGCAAAAATCAAGCCCGGCGATATCGGTCTGGTCATCGGTGCGGGCCCGATCGGCCTGGTGACGGCACTTGCCGCGCTTGGCGGCGGCTGTGCCCGGGTGATCGTTGCCGATGTGGACGATACGAAACTCGCAATCGCAGCCGGCCTCGGCGCCATCACCACGGTCAATGTGCGTGCCCGCGACCTGACGGAAGCCGTGATGAAGGAGACCGACGGCTGGGGTGTCGATGTCGTCTTCGAGTGCTCGGGCAATGAAAAGGCTGCGGCCGGCATTTTCGATGCGCTCTGCCCCGGCGGCTGCGTGGTCTATATCGGCGCGTCCGGTGAGGTCATTCCCTACAATCTCGGCAAGGCGATGGTGCGTGAGGCGCGTGTCGAGCATGTGTTCCGCTATGCGCACGTGTTCCCGCGCTGCGTGGCCATGCTCTCGTCCGGTGCCATCAATGTCGATCCGCTGATCACCCGGACGTTCTCGTTCGAGGAGAGCGTCGAGGCTTTCGAGATCGCGGCCACGTCGCCGAGCGGTCAGGTCAAGATGCAAATCGCAATGCCGGAATAAGGGGCGCGTTATGGCCGAAGTCACAGTCCGCAATGTTGTCAAGAAATACGGTGCCCTGCAGGTCATCCATGGCGTTTCGGTGGATATTGCCGATGGCGAGTTTGTCATTCTCGTCGGGCCGTCCGGCTGCGGAAAGTCTACGCTGCTGCGCATGATCGCGGGCCTGGAGGAAATCTCCGGCGGCGAGGTGATGATCGGCGGCAAGGTGGTCAACAACACCCGGCCGAAGGATCGCGACATCGCCATGGTGTTCCAGAACTACGCGCTCTATCCGCATATGAAGGTTGCCGACAATATGAGCTTTTCGCTGCGCCTGAAGGGGGCTCCGAAGGAGGAGATCGACCGGAAGGTGCGCAAGGCGGCCGAAATCCTCGATCTCGGCAAGCTGCTCGACCGGTTCCCCAAGCAGCTTTCGGGCGGTCAGCGCCAGCGCGTTGCCATGGGCCGGGCCATCGTGCGCGATCCGCAGGTGTTTCTGTTCGACGAGCCGCTGTCCAATCTGGATGCCAAGCTGCGTGTGGCGATGCGCGTCGAGATCAAGGAGCTGCATCAGCGGCTGAAGACGACGACCATCTACGTGACCCACGATCAGGTGGAGGCCATGACCATGGCCGACAAGATCGTGGTGATGCGCGACGGGCGGGTGGAGCAGATCGGTGCGCCCCTGACCCTTTATGACGAGCCCGCCAATATCTTCGTCGCCGGTTTCATCGGCTCGCCGTCGATGAATTTCATCGAGGGGCGGATCGAGACGCGTGATGGACGCCCGGTGTTTGTCAGCACGCATGGCGCGGTCTTTGCCTGCCCGAAGGCGGCGGCCGAGGAAGGCCAGTCCGTGGTCTACGGGGTTCGCCCCGAACATGTGGAGATCAGCCCGGCCGGCGTTCCGGCAACGATTTCGATTCTCGAGCCGACTGGTGCCGAGACGCAGATTTTCGCCCGTATCGGCGAGGACCCGATCGTCGCGATCGTCAAGGATCGTATCCACAACAGGCCCGGCGAGCAGATTTCGCTGAAGGTCGACGATACCCGGGCGCATCTTTTCGACAGGGCCAGCGGCCGGCGCCTGTGATCTATAGCAAGGGAGAAAACGAGATGTTTTTCGAAAAGTTCAGACTGGACGGCAAGGTCGCCGTCATCACCGGTGGCGGTCGCGGCATTGGTCTGTCCTGTGCCGAAGCATTGGCGGAGGCCGGTGCGACCATCGTCCTTCTCGATCTGGATGCTGGCATTACCGAGGCCGGGCGCGCGGCATTGGCCGCCAAGGGGTATCGCGCCGATACGATGGTCGTCGACGTGACAGCGCCGGCCGCGGTCACGGCTGTGGCGGACGAGATCGCCGGGAAGTTCGGCCGGATCGATATTCTGGTCGCCAATGCCGGTATCGGGCGAACCGGCACGGCGGCGGAGGATACGCCCGACGAGCTTTGGCTGAATGTGAACGACGTCAACTACAACGGCGTCTTCTGGTGCAACCGCGCCTTCGGCCGCCATATGCTGAAAGCCGGCAGTGGGGCGATCGTCAATATCGGCTCGATGTCCGGCTATATCGTCAACCGGCCGCTAAAGCAGACCTATTACAATGCCTCCAAAGCCGCCGTTCACCACCTGACGGCGTCACTGGCGGCCGAATGGGCCGATCGCGGCGTGCGCGTCAATGCGGTGGCGCCGACCTATATCGAAACGGAAATGACCAAGTCCGCCGGGCTCGACCAGGCCGTGCTGGATATCTGGCTGCGCGATACGCCGATGGGGCGCATGGGTCAGCCGCATGAAATCGCCTCCGTGGTGCATTTCCTCGCTTCGGACGCATCCAGCCTTGTGACGGGAGCGACCGTCAAGGCGGATGCCGGATTTACGTGCTGGTAGGAGGGCATCGTCTATGGATTTTTCAGGCAAGACCGTCATCGTTACGGGTGCCGGCAAGGGTATCGGCCGGGCCACGGCCCTGATGCTGGTGCGGCGGGGAGCCAAGGTTGTCGCTCTCTCCCGTTCACCTGCCGATCTGGAGGCGCTGGCGGCGGAAACCGGCTGTGCAACGATCACGGTCGATCTAGCCGACGCGCAGGCGACGCGGGCAGCGGCGCTTGCAGCCCTGCCTGCCGATTATCTGATCAATTGCGCCGGGACCACCGAGCTTCAGTCCTTTCTCGACGTGTCGGTGGAGAATTTCGATCTTCTCTACGCCGTCAATGCCCGCGCGCCGATGATCGTGGCGCAGGAATATGCGCGCGACCGGGTCAAGCGTGGCGCAAAGGGAGCGATCGTGAATATCTCGAGCGTGGCGTCCTTCGTCGGTATTCCCGACCACGCCGCCTATTGCGCCTCCAAGGGCGCGCTCGACGGCCTGTCGCGTGTGATGGCCACCGAGCTTGGCGCGATGGGCATCCGCATCAATGGCGTCCACCCGATCGTGACGGCGACGCCGATGGCGGTGAAGGCCTGGAGTGATCCGGAAAAGGCAGCCGGCATGCTGTCGCGCATTCCCGTCGGCCGCTTTGCCGAGCCCGACGACATCGCGGAGGTGATCCTGTTCCTGCTGTCCGACGCGGCTGCGATGGTGAACGGGCTTTCGATGCCGGTGGATGGCGGTTTCATGATCGCCTGACAGTCGCTTCACGCGGGCGGGACGCGCTCGCGCCGGTGGCGAAAGTGATGAGGAGTGCTCCTCGAGAGGTAGGGGAGCGGGAGGAGAAAAGATGTCTGAGAAACGGAGACGCGGTTTCGTCACGGGCGGAACCTGGTGCCTTGATCGCAACAGGAAGATCGATGCCTGGCCGCGTGAAGACAGCGTCGCGGTGACCTGGGGACTTGAAGAGCGGGGAGGCGGTTCGGCCTGCAATCTCGGGATCGATATGCGCCGCCTCGATCCGTCGATGCCGGTGGAAACCATTGGCGTGGTGGGGGGCGACGCGGCCGGCCGCCGGCTTTTGGCCGAGGCCGACGAAGCCGGCATCGACCGGCGCCAGATGGCGGTCGATCCGAGTGTGCCCACCCATATCACCGAGGCCTTCATCTCGCAGGAAAGCGGGTTGCGCACGCATGTGACCGATTTCGGCTCCAGCGTCTGCCTGACGCCGGATCATTTCGATTTTGCGGCGACGACGGGACGTTTCATGCATCTGGGACTGCCCGGCGTTCATCCGAAGATGGATGGCCGCTGGGGCGACGATCCCAGCGGATGGGTCACCGTGCTGAAGGCCGCGCGGGCCGCCGGCCTCAAAACGAATCTGGAGCTTTGCACTCTGTCTCCGCAAAGACTGCGGGAACTGATCATTCCCTGCCTTCCCCATCTCGATACGCTGGTCGTCAATGACAGCGAGATCGGCGCGCTTGCCGAAATCGAAACGGTGAAGGATGGAAAGTCGGATCTGGAGGCAAGCCGGAGGGCGGCAAAACTGGTGCTGATGCGCGGATCGATGTGGCTGGTCGCGGTGCATTTCCCAAACGGAGCTTTCACCCTGACACGGGACGGATCGAGCGAATTCGTTCCTTCCGTCTCGGTTCCCAAGGAGGCTATCGTCGGTCCGAATGGTGCCGGCGATGCGTTCGCGGCCGGCTTTCTCTATGGGCTGCACGAGGATTGGCCGCTGGAAGACAGCCTTTGGCTGGGCCATGCGGCGGCCGCATGCTCGTTGCGGACGGCCGGAACCACGGATGGGCTGGAAGGCTGGCGCAGCTGCATCGCCATTGCCGAGGCGTTCGGCAGGAGAGCGATGCCTTCCCTATGACGAAAGCAGGCCGCAATCCGGGCCAGCGTTTTGGTCACAGCCTGCCATTTCGTCATTTCCATTGGAATGGCTCTGCCCGGCCGTGAGTTCGGCCGGGCAGAGCCGTCATGGGTTACTGCGCCCTTGTCAGGCTCGCCGGCAGCGACGAAATGAAGTCCGTCAGCTGATCGCCGAGAAGCTGGACATGTTCGCTCGCAGCCTTTTGCGCGCCTTCGGAATCGCCGGCGTCGATCGCATCCATGATCCGCACATGCTCGCTCAATGTTCCGAACATGCGGCCGGGCTGATAGGTGACACGCAGGCGATAGACCCCGATACGGCGGCGGAGCTGCAGCGTCTGCTCGGCGATGAAATGCGTGTGCCCTGCCGCGTAAAGCAGGTCGTGGAATTGCAGGTTGATCGCATAAAAGGCTTCCGGATCGCCCGTTTTGTAGGCCTGGATCAGGTCCTCGTGTATCCGGCGCATTTGGGCGCGCTGCTCGACTGTCGCGCGCCGGGCGGCAAGCTTGGCACAGAGCCCTTCGAGAGACGCCATAAGATCGAACATCTCGATCAGGGCGGGGATCGAAAGCAGCGTGACATGGGTGCCCTGTCTGCCGCGTATTTCCACTAGGCCCGTGGCCAGCAAGGACTTGATGGCTTCACGCACGGGCGTGCGCGACAGGCCGAAGCGGCGTGCCAGATCCATTTCGTCAAGCCGTTCGCCAGGGGCCAGGCGGCCGTCGAGAATCATCTGCTCGAGCTGGTCGCGCAGTTCGTCTGAACGGGTTGGCGCTCTGAGCGCCCCGGTGGGGGGCGATAGGCGGGTGTCATCCTGGCTCAAATCACACGTCCTCTTGCGTGATCCACGTCGTTTTTAATGGAATTGATTCTTGTCATGTATACTCTTTTCAGGAAATCGCATTCACACAATTCCCACCCTTGGTGCAAGACTGTTGATGCAAGAGATGATCTTGCTGACGATCATCTCCGGCGCTTCGATCATCGGAAAATGCCCGGATTCATAGGTTTCGATCGGTGTCGCGGCGAAACATGCCATCGGCTCCGGATGGGCAAGCCGCGCAACATAACGCGAATTCAGCAGCATTCCGCGGCATTGGATCAAGGGCCAGCGCTCTTCCGCGTTCCAGGCAAACAGATCGTCCTTGATGTCAAGGGCGAACGCCGGCACGGCCGCTGCGATCATGGCGTCGGAAATGGCAGCGCGCATGTCTTCACCGGTCGTCGGGTGAACGATATTGTCCACCATGATGCGCATGCAGGCCGGGTAATCGACGAGGAAATCACGATGCCGCCGGGCAATCTCTTCATCCGCGACACGGCCGTAATAATCGCGGTCGCTGAGCGTATCCAGCCCGAGAACGGCATTGACGCGGCCCGGTGCGGCGATAGCCGTTTCGGTGGCGATCGGGCCGCCCATGGAATGGCCGATCAGCGTGATATTCGAAATGTCCAGATGGTCGAGAACATGAGCGACCGCGGTGCCCATGGCCCGGATCGTCTGGCCCGCCGGCGGCGGGGGCGCCATGCCGCCAAAACCCGGATGCGAGACGACGAGGACGCGATAGTCCTTTGCCAGGATAGGGCCGATAATATCCCAATGTTCGGCACTGCCGCACCAGCCGTGGATGAGGGCGATCCAGTCGCCCTGTGTGCCGAAGACATGGTAGCCGATCTGACCGCCGGAAGGAGCGTCGAGCCTTAAAAGCACCGTCATGCCGAAATCCCCAGGGTGTTGCGCAATGTTCCAGCCGGATAGGCCGTGCGAAAAAGGCCGCGTTCTTGCAGCAGCGGTACCACCAGCTCGGTAAAGTCGGTAAAGCCGTCCATGAACCAGGGCGGCATGACGTTGAAGCCGTCGGCGGCCTGCGACCGGAACCAGTCTTCCAGCGTATCGGCGACGAATTCCGCCGAGCCGCACAACACCCAGTGCCCCCGGGCCGCCGCGACCAGATTGTAGAGATCGCGAAGGCTCATATTCTCGCGCCGGGCCTTGCCGAGCATGGCCGAGGCAAATGCGTGATAGGCTTGGTTCTCGCCGAGATCGGGAACGGGACCGTCGAGATCATAGCCGCTCATATCGCGGTTGAAGCGTTCAGACAGCATGCCGAGCGCCGTCTTTTCGTCAACAAATCCCTGGAGGGCCGCAAGTTTGGCATGTGCCTCGTCGTGGGTGCGGCCGACCACCGGCATCACGCCGGGCAGGATCACCATATCCTGTGGCCTGCGGCCGAATTTTTCGAGCCGTCCTTTGAGGTTGCGGTAGAAGGCTTGCGCTTCGCTTTTATCCTGGGTGACGGTGAACACCACGTCCGCGTGTTCGGCGGCCAGTTCCTGACCGGCATCGGAGCCGCCTGCCTGCAGGATCACCGGGCGGCCTTGCGGCGAACGGGTGATGTTCAGCGGCCCTTTGACCTTGAAGAAGTCGCCGTCATGATCGATGGCGGCGATCTTCGACGGATCGAAATAGAGGCCGGTGCTGCGATCTTTCGGTGCCGCGCCGGGCTGCCACGCATCCCAGAGCTTCTTGACCACAGCGATGAATTCCGCGGCCATTTCGTAACGCCGGGCATGGTCGGGATGGACCTTGCCGAAATTGGCCGCGGCCTGCGGATTTGCGGTTGTGACCGAGTTCCAGGCAGCGCGGCCGTTGGAGATATGATCGAGCGACGAAAAAACCCGCGCCAGCGACCACGGGTCGCCATAGGTGGTCGATGACGTCGCCCCCAGGCCGATATGGCTGGTCGCCATGGCAATGGCAGACAGCATCGTCAAAGGCTCGAGGCGGGAGCAATAGGACGGATGTGCACCCGGATCGGCGTTGAGATTGTCGCCGACAAAGATCAGGTCGAAAAGCGACCGTTCGGCTTGCCGTGCGATGGACAGCATCGCGGACAGGTCCTCGAAGCTGTCGACCGCGCCGGGCATGCGCCAGCCGGAAATATGGCTGCCCGTGCCGATCAGGAAAAGACCCAGATGCATTTCGCGGGACATGTCAGCTCCGGTAGCTGGGATCATGGCGATCGAGTTCGCGCAGGAAACCGGGCCATTCGCGCTCGCCGGGGCGCAGGATATCGCCCTTCATGGTCCAAAACTGGCGCGCGGCCTTTTCGGACACATCGGGATGCGGGAAGACCAGCGGAACGCCGGATGCCGTGGCAGCCTGCATGGAGAGCTGGATGCGGGCTGCCCGCTCGAAATAATAAAGCAGCATGAACGCTTCGCCCGGCGTGTGGCCGACGGTGAGGATACCGTGATTGCGCATCAGCATGACAGGATTGCTGCCGAGATGGGCTACGAGGCGCTCCTGTTCGGCAAGGTCGATCGCGACGCCTTCGTATTCATGAAAACTCTGGCGGTTGTAAAAACGCATGGCGAACTGCGACAGTGGCAGCAGCCCTTCCGGCTGGCCGGAAACCGCCGTCGATGCATCGGAATGGGTGTGAAGGACGCAATGGGCATCCGGTCGGGCGGTGTGAACCGCGGCATGGATGACGAAGGCGGCGACGTTGACGGTATGGGGCGTGTCTTCGAGCGTGTTGCCCCTGGTATCGATCTTGACCAGCGAGGAGGCGGTGATTTCAGAGAAGAACAGGCCGTAGGGATTGATCAGGAACTGATCCTCGGTGCCGGGAATGCGCAGCGAGATATGATTGTAGATGAGGTCGTCGAGGCCGAGTTTGGCAACGAGACGATAGGCCGCCGCCAGACTGACGCGGGCCCGCCACTCCGCATCGGAATAAAGCAGGGGTTTTGGGTATTGGGCGTCGATATCCATGAATGTCTTCCTTCTGAAGGATCAGCCTTTGATGCCGCTGGTGGCCATGCCCTGGGTGAAGTATTTCTGCAGCAGCAGGAAAAGCAGTATCAATGGTAGGGTCGCAACCGTTGCGCCGGCAAAGGTTTCGCCCCAGTTCGGCAGCTGTGTCGGAGACCCCTGCTGCGCGATCGCCACCTGAATGATCTGGTTGGCCGGGCTCTGGACGATGACCAGCGGCCACAGGAAGCTGTTCCAGGAAAACAGGAAGGTGATCAGCCCCAGGGTCAGCATCGGGACCTTCACGTTCGGCAGCACGATCGATACGAAGATACGGAAATGGCCGGCGCCGTCGATGCGGGCTGCGTCTTCAAGCTCGACCGGCAGCTCCTCGAACGCCTGTTTCAGCATGAAGAGGC
This sequence comes from Pararhizobium polonicum, assembly GCF_001687365.1. GTDB lineage: Bacteria > Pseudomonadota > Alphaproteobacteria > Rhizobiales > Rhizobiaceae > Pararhizobium > Pararhizobium polonicum. Next base: position 118,343 of record NZ_LGLV01000004.1, on the reverse strand, counting down.
CAAAGGGACTGGCGATCCATGGGATCATGATGCCGAGCAGAGTATTCGAAAGCCCGAGCCCCGAAACGACCTGGTAAAGCGGCACCATCAGCGCCTCGATCGGCAGAAGAAAGGTGAGGAGAATAAGGACGAAGACGATGTTGGCGCCGGGAAACTTGATCCGCGTCAGCGCGTAGGCGGCCATGGAGCACAGGATGAGCGTCAGGATGACCTGGCCGCCGGCGACGATCGCGGTGTTCAGGAGCGCGCGCAGGATGTTCGTCCGCTCGAACAGGGAGACATAGTTCTCGACCGTTGCTCCGACCGGCAGGAACGCCCGCCAGGAAAGCGGCGTGACGTCGCTGAACACGTTGAACTGGTTCTTGAACGAGGAGGAGACGACCCAGGCGTAGGGCGCCAGGAAACAGGCCGCGATCGCAGCAATGATCAGGACGACGGAGACGGTGCGGCGGAGATCCATGGTTCTCATGTCAGTAATTCCAGCGCGAGCGCAACAGGGCCATCTGCAGCATGGAGATGGCCAGCACGACCAGCAGCAGCGCCACGGAAAGGGCCGAGGCATATCCGGCCTGCTGCATGATGAATGCGGTGTTGTAGATGTGATAGACGATCAGGTTGGTGCTGTCCTGCGGCCCGCCCTGCGTCATGAGGAAGGCCGGTGCGAAGGCCTGGAGCGAAAATACCGTCATGATGACGACGACGAACAGTGTCGTGCGCGACAGCAGCGGTATGGTGATGTTCCACAATACCTGACCACGGGTCGCGCCGTCGATGCGGGCAGCTTCTCCCAATTCGCTCGGCAAGCCCTGCAGTCCCGCCAGAAACAGGATCGCGCCGAAACCGACCTGTTGCCACAGCGTCATCGCGACGATTGCCGGCAGCGCCTGGCTGGTGCTCGTCAGGAATGGAAGCGGCGCAACACCGAAGATTGCGAGTGCGCCGTTGATCAGGCCATTGGAGGGATCGAGCAGGAAGGACCACATGGTCGCAACCACCACCGACGAGGTGACGACCGGCAGCATGATCATGGTGCGCACGAGGCCGCGGGCGGGAAGCCTGGAATTCAGGAACAGCGCCAGTGCGAAGGCGACCGGAATGACGAAGATCACGACGCCCAGCGCAAACAGGAATGTCATTCCGAAGCTGGTGGCCGCATCGTCATAATCGATCATATCGGTGAAGTTGCGCAAGCCGACGAATTTTTCCGCCGCCGGATTGAGCAGCGAATAATCGTAGACGCTGTTGCGGGCCATGACCAGCAGAGGCACGTACTGGAAGATCAGCAGCAGGGTCATGAAGGGCGCGAGAAAGCCAAAGGCGACCAGGCGATCCCGCTTCTGCCGTTTCGTCACGACTTTGCGTGGTGGCTTCACGGCAGCAGCGGAGAGGGTAGGTTCGGAAATCGACATTCTCGCGTCCATCATATCGTTCTTAGCGGTCGAGTACGCGCTGAACTTTCTTCTCAGCATCCGCCATGATCGCCGCCGGGTCGCCGCCAAAGGCAACGGCACGCAGGGCGTCGGTGACGAGCTTGTCGTACTGGGCGAATTTCGGGCCCGGAGGACGCGGCTGACCCCATTCCTGCAACTGGTCGACGAACACTTTCATCGGATACTGGCTGTAGGCTTCGAAGCGCGGGAAAAGGCTCTTCAGGGTCGGCAGGTTGCCGCGCTGGCTGACATTCATGTAGGCATATTCGCCCCAGGACATGTCGACCACGAACTGGGCTGCGATTTCCGGATGCTTGGAGCGCGCCGTGGCCCCGATTGTCGTCGAACCGGTGTGCACGATCGGCGTCTTGAAATGCGGGATCGGCGTGATGCCCCATTCGATCGTCGGTTCCTTGATCAGCGCGTTGCCGGCGGCCGGCGTATCGATGTAGAAGCAGGCCTTCGCATCGAAGAAGGCATTGGGAATGCCGACCTTCGGCGCCACGCCTTCCGAATTGAACAGCGACTTGTAGAAGGTCAGCGCTTCGATCGCTTCCGGCGTGTTGAGATAGCCTTCAACACTCTTGCCATCGGGCGAAAGGGCCCAGAAGGTCTTGTAGGCGCTGCTGGACGGATCGGCCTTCGGATCACCTGCGGAACGCTGATAGATCAGATCCTGATAGACCAGACCCGGCTGGCCGTTGCCGAAGCGGGTCGGGCCAAGACCCCAGACCGTCGGAGCTCCGGCGGGACCCTGCTGGCACTTCTTGAAAGCCTCGAGCGCCTGGGGCCATGTCCATGCATCGGCAAGCGTCTGCGGCGGCTTGATGCCGGCGGCTTCGACCAGCGTCTTGTTGTAATACATGGCAACGGTGGTCTGCTCGATGCCCGGCGAATAGACTTCGCCGTTGTAGCTGTGCTCGGCTTTGGTTGCGGGCAGGATATCGTCGTCCCAGCCCTTGGGCAGGTATTTGGTGATCGGCAACAGGATGCCGGCGGCGGCGTATGACTGGGTGTTGGGGCCATCGTACACGATGATATCAGGCGGGTTCGCGCTTGCCGCCTGGACCGAGATCGTGTCGGCGAGCTGGGCGAACGGAACCTCGTTGATTTCGAACTGGACGCAGGGATGTTCCTTCTGCCAGGCGGCCACCGGCGCCGGATAGGGGTAGTTTCCAGGGGTACGCAGGATCCGCAGCGTTACGGTTTCGCCGCTGCATTGTGCCGTGTCCTGCGCCATGGCGCCGGTCGCCGACAGTGCCGTTGCCGATAGCAGGGCGGCAAACAAGAGGTGGTATGCCTTCATCAACTGTTCTCCTTTTTTATGTGTTGTTTGTCTTATATGCCTGCTGTTTTGGCCGATGCGTCAGATGGCGCGGCCGGTCTCCTGATCGAAAATGGACATCTTTTCGCTGGCGATCCGCAGCGCCTGCATGACACCTTCGGGCTGCGCGTGTTCGGGGGGCAGCATTGCGCCGCACAACGTATCGCCGAGAGTGAAATGCACGAGCGTGGTGGGCCCAAGCAGTTCGGCCATCTCCACCGGCGCGGTAAAATCCGCGCCGCCGGTTGCTGGCAGAAAATGCTCGGGCCGAAGGCCGATCTCCACGGAACGGCCGACATAGGATGTCAGTGCCTCGATGCGTGCCGCAGGAACCGCAAGAGCGATATCACCGAGCATCAACACCGGAACGCCGGACTGCAAGACCACCTCGGCCTTCAGGAAATTCATCGAAGGGCTGCCAATGAAACCGGCGACAAAACGCGTGACAGGTTTCTCGTAGAGTTCCTGCGGGCTGCCTTGCTGCTCGATCTTGCCCTGATTGAGAACCACGACCCGGTCGGCGAGCGTCATGGCCTCGACCTGATCGTGGGTCACGTAAATGGTGGTTGCCTTCAGGCGCTTGTGCAGCCTGCGGATCTCCGCCCGCATCTGGCCGCGAAGCTTCGCATCCAGATTGGACAGCGGTTCATCGAACAGGAACACGGCGGGGTCCCGCACCATTGCGCGCCCCATCGCCACCCGCTGGCGCTGGCCACCGGAGAGCTGTTTGGGTCGGCGGTCGAGCAGGGCGGCGATATCCAGCATTTTGGCTGCCTCTTCAACGCGCCGGCGAATCTCCGCCTTGTTCATCCCGGCGAGGCGCAGGCCGAAGCTCATGTTCTGCGCGACAGTCATATGCGGATAGAGCGCATAGTTCTGAAACACCATGGCGATATTGCGCTCGCGCGGATCGAGGCCATCGACCCTGCGGTCGCCGATCCAAATCTCGCCGCTGGTTGCCTCTTCAAGGCCTGCAACCATGCGCAACGTCGTTGATTTCCCGCATCCGGAGGGGCCGACCAGCACGACAAATTCCTGCGCGCGGATGTGAAGATCCAGCCCCTCGATCGTGGTCGCGGAGGCGTTTTCGTAGGTCTTGCCAACATTTTTGAGTTGAACGTCTGCCATGCGGGCATTCCGGCCTTTCTGAAACTGACACATGGGAAGAGTGCCGTCCGGCCGCCTTCCAGATGCAACATTGATGACAAAACAGTATCCGCGCAAGCGATAAATGTATACCGATTGAGAAAATATGAGCGAGAGTCATTTTTGCTTATTATATGGGCACTCTTCAGCCGATTTCCGATTAAATAAGATGCATATTCCATAATTTTGCGTTGTTGAAAAAAATTATCCCAAAAAATCCGGAATTTTAACGCCGGAAGGGTGGACATGATTTTCAAAAGGAGTATTCAGAAATGAATAATTTGTATCCAAAAAAATAGGAGTGATCGGTGCAACTCGATCTTGCTGGAAAAACCGCGTTGATAACCGGCGCCTCTCAGGGAATTGGCCATGCGCTGGCCAAGGTTCTTGCTGCGGAAGGGTGCCATCTCCATCTGGCTGCTCGTAACGGTCAGGCGATGGAGCAGCTCAAGAGCGAGCTTGCCGCGCAATACCCGGTCAACGTCACCGTTCATGAAGGCGACCTCAGCAGCGCCGAGGCCATGGTTGCGCTCGACAAGGCCTGCGGCGACTACGACATCCTCATGAACAATGCCGGCGATATTCCGGCTGGCAGCATCGAGGATGTGACCGACGAAAGCATGCGCCGCGGCTTCGATCTCAAGGTATTCGGTTATATCAATCTTTCGCGCGAGTTCTGGAAACGGCGCAAGGGCAGGGATGGCGTCATCATCAACGTCATCGGCAATTCCGGTGAAAATTGGGATGCCGCCTATTTCGCCGGCTCCACCGGCAATGCCGCGCTGATGAGTTTCACCAAGGCCCTTGGCGGGCGCAGCATGGATCAGGGTATCCGTGTTGTCGGCGTCAATCCGGGGCCGGTCGATACCGCGCGCATGTTCAAGATCATGAAGCGCAAGGCGATCGACATGCTGGGTGACGAGTCACGCTGGCAGGAACTGTATGAAAAATATCCGGGCAAGCGGCCGGCAACGGCGGAAGAGGTCGCCGATCTCTGCGCTTTCCTCGCCTCGCCCAGGGCGGGTTACATTTCCGGCACCGTCGTGACCATCGACGGCGGTATCGCGGCGCGCGGATCGGTGATCTAGTCGTCATGGCCGATGTTCGCACTCGTAACCGTTATTTCGACGATCTGTTTTCCACGCCGGACCTGGCCTGGATGGGGCAGAACACCAATCACATCCCCGCGCACCCGCTGGTGCGCGAGGCCATGATCCGCTCGGTCGAGGCCGGCGAGTTCAACGCTTACGCACCGCCGATGGGGTTCGAGGCGCTGCGCAGTGCGATTGTCAGCGATCTCGATGTGCCGGGCGAAGCTCTGGTGACCGAAGGTGGTGTCAATGCGCTTGCGATGATCTGCAAGGCGCGCGCGCGGCCGGGCACGACCCTCGTGACCACCGACCCGACGTGGAAATGGCCCTGCCTTTTCGCCGAGCAGGCCGGCGCGGAGGTGATCCAGATCCCGATCTACGATCCGGCGACGAATTACAAACTCACGCCGGATGCCCTGCGCGCTGCCGTGGATGAGCGTTGTGCGCTGATCTATATCGTCGATCCGAACAATCCGCTTGGTATCCGCTATGACCGTGCCGAAATCGAGGCGTTTGCCGAGATCGCCCGTTCCGCCGGAGCGCTGCTGATCCACGATTGCACCTATCGTGATTTTGCCGACGGACACACGCCGGTGCTGCGGGTGGCGCCGGAAGGAACGGTGGTTTCGCTCAGCTTTTCGAAATGGTTGGGCCTTGCCGGCATGCGGATCGGCGCACTGGTTGCCGAGCCGGGGCTGATCGACGAGTTTTCGGCGGCATCGACCTCCGTTCTCGGCGCTTCGGTGGTCGCCCAGCGTGCCGCCATGGCCGGGCTCTCGGTCAAATCCGAATGGATGGCGGACGTGCGCCGCATCGACCGCGCCAACAAGACCATGATCGTCGCCAGTGCCGAGGCCGCGGGACTGTCTGTCCCGGTTCAGCCCTCGCACGGCAATTTCCTTGTGATCGAGATCGCCTCCACCGGCGTTTCGCCCGAAGCAATCGTCGAGGCGGCGCGGCGTGAAGGCGTGATGATCCGGCAGGGGCGTTATCACACGGCGCGGTTCGGCGATCGTTTCATCAAGGTTTCGACGTCGGTTCCGACCGCATGGGCCGAGCGTTTTTGCGAAGGCTTGCCCGGTTATCTCGAAACCGCCCGTACCCTCAATGACGTGCCGGCCCTGTTCTAGGGCCGCGCATCGAAACCAAGAGCAGGCCAAGAAGAAAAGAAGGTCGATCGGATGTACGCCACGGCACAGGATGGGACGAAGCTCTATTACGAAACGGCCGGCGAGACCGGAACGCCGATCTTGTTCATCCACGAGTTCGGCGGAAATTACGACGCCTGGGAACCGCAGATGAATTTCTTCCCGCGCCGGCACCGTTGCATCACCTACGCGGCCCGTGGTTATGCCCCTTCCGATATTCCGGCCGATGTCGAGAAATATTCGCAGTCGATTGCCGCCAGCGATGCGCTTGCGGTGCTCGATCATCTCGGCATCGACAAGGCGCATATTGTCGGCCTGTCGATGGGCGGCTTTGCAACATTGCATTTCGGCCTGAAATTCCCGGATCGTGCCCTGTCGCTGACAGTCGCCGGTGCCGGCTACGGCACCGAGCGCGCAACGGCGGATTACTTCCGCAACACGTCCTTGAAAGTGGCCGACAATTTCGAGAAGGACCCGGTCGCCTTCTCGAGGATCTATTCGCTTGGCGCAAGCCGCGTGCAGTTCCAGAACAAGGATCCGCGCGGATGGGCGGCGTTTGCGGAGCGTCTTTCGCGCCACTCGGCTGTCGGTGCCGCCAACACCATGCGCGGCGTCCAGTGCCGGCGCCCTTCGTTCTGGGATCTGGAAGACGAACTGAAAGCAATGATGGTGCCGACACTGCTGATGACCGGTGACGAGGACGACCATTGCCTCGCGCCGTCCATCTTTCTCAAGAAGACGATTCCGGCCAGCGGCCTGTCGATCTTCCCCAAGACCGGGCATACACTCAATCTCGAGGAGCCGCAGATGTTCAACACGCTGGTCGCCGACTTTATCAGCCAGGTCGAAGCCGGAGCCTGGGGCGCGCGCGATCCACGCGCCGATCCGGGCCAGGTGATGCGGACGGAATGATGGAAACGCCCTCGATTTCCCCGGACCGCATCTGGTCGCGCCTGATGGCGCTCGGTCAGGATGGCGCATTGCCGGGGAAGGGCGTCAATCGCCAGGCACTTTCGGATGAGGAAATTCTCGCCTGGCATCGCCTGATCGGCTGGGGCCGGGAGGCCGGTCTGACGCCGGCGACCGACGCCGCCGGAAATCTTTTCCTGACCCTGGAGGGTACGTCTCCCCAGCTGCCGCCCGTCCTCGCTGGCAGTCATATCGACAGCCAGCCGACGGGCGGCCTTTTTGACGGGGCATTCGGAACTCTGGCGGCCCTTGAAGCCGTCACGTCGATTGCCGAGGCGGGATTGAGGCCGGAGCGATCGATCACGGTCGTTGCCTGGATGAACGAGGAGGGCAGCCGCTTTGCGCCCGGCATGATGGGATCCGAACTGTTTGCCGGCAAAAGAACGCTCGGTGAGGTGATGGCTGTCACCGACGCATCCGCCATCAGCGTCGGCGACGCCCTTGCCAGGGTCCATCAAGCATTTCCGCAGCTGGAGCGCCGGCCGCTCGGCTTTCCGATCCATGCCTATATCGAGCCGCATATCGAACAGGCGGACGGTCTGGAACGCGCCGGCGCCGTCATTGGTGTGGTGTCCGGCATCCAGGGCAAGAAAACCTTCGAGATGTGCATTGCCGGCCGTGAGGCCCATGCCGGAACCGAGCCGATGGGCCGCCGCCTCGATGCCTTGCAGGCCTTTGCCCGCGTGGCGCTGCGCATGCAGATGGAAACGGCCTTTGTCGATCAGGCCGTCAAATTTACCATTGGCCGGATCGAAGTCGAACCGAATGCCCCGTCCGTCGTTCCGGCACACGTTCGCTTTCGGATCGATCTGCGGCACCCGGACAACGCAGTGTTGGACCGGTTGGGGCAGCGGCTTGAATTCATTCTGGCGGAGGATGCTGCTCCCTGCGCCTTCTCGATCCGGCGGTTGGTCGATGCCCCCTCGAACGATTTCGATCCGGCCCTGCGGGATGCCATCCGGCGCTCGGCGGCACGGCACGGTTTCCCGGCGCTCGATCTTCTGTCGGCCGCAGGACACGACGCCCGGCAGATGGCCCCGCTTGCGCCGAGCGCGATGATTTTTATTCCCTGCCGTGGCGGCATCAGCCACCATCCCGACGAATGGGCGGAGCCCGCGCATGTTGCAGCGGGCACAACAGTTCTCTTGGATCTGATACTCGAGCAGTCAGGTCTTTCATCCCAACAAGGAGATGCATGATGAGCACAGTCAACGACATGGCCGAAATGCCGGTTCAATTGCCGCGCGAGCCGGCCAACGCGGCGGAAGCCCGCAGCCGCTATTTCAATTCGGGCAATGCCTTCAATATCAAGCTTCCTCCCGTGCCGGGCAGGATCTTCACCGACGAGCCGGCACAGGCGCTTGCCTTGCAACAGACCGGCTTCATCAACTGCGATCTTTCCGGTGAACTGGAATGCGCCTTCCCGGCAACGACGCCGCTGATGCTGGCACGCTACGCCGTGATCAAGGCCGGCGAAACGCTGGACACGACGCTCAACAATACCGCATCGATCTGGTACGTGATCAAGGGGCGCGCCGGTCTGACGGTCGGGGACGAAAAGGCCTCGCTCGGAAAGGGCGATGTGTTCCTGCTGCCCGGCGGCACTCCTTCCGCAATCGCGGCCGCCGAAGATTGCGTGTTGTGGGCGGTCGGCAACGATCCCCAGCTCCGGTTCGACCAATCCGTCCCCAGAACCGGTGAAGCCGCCGCCGTCCGTTTCGTGCATTATCCGGCAGCCGAAATCGAGTATCAGCTCGGCGTGGTCTACGGCACAAATGCCAATGCCTCGACCTCGGGCCACGCCCTGATTTTTTCCGCCGAGAAGACCGAAGCGGCCCGCAACATCACGCCAACGATGACGCTGTCGCTCAACACGCTGAAGCCGAAAAGCTCCCAGCCGCCCCATAAACACAATTCCGCGGCGATCACACTCGCCGTTGCAGGCGATCCGGCCTATTCGATGGTCGCGGATGTCAAATGCGACTGGTCGCCCTGGGCAACGCTGATCACACCGCCGGCGGCCAAGCACAGTCATCACAATGACGGCGACAGCCGTGCCGAATTTCTGATCGTGCAGGATGGTGGGCTCTATTATCATGCCCGCACCATGGGCTTCGAGTTTTACTGAGATGCGGCTCATCATCGACACAGATACAGCCGGCGACGACACCTACTCGTTGCTGCTCGCCATGCGCACACCGGGCTCGACGCTGGAGGCCGTTACCGTCTGCGTCGGCAACGTGCCGTTCGACCAGCAGGTGGAAAATGCGCTCGCCACCATCGAGGCTGCCGGCTTCTCCGGAAAGGTGCCCGTCTATCTCGGTGCCCGGCGCCCTATGGTCAAACCGTGGGAAGCCTCGACGATGCACGGCAATGACGGCATGAGCGGCGCAAACCCGCCGCTCGCACGCCAGCGCCCCGAAACGCAGCATGCGGTCGATGCGATCATCGAGCGGATCATGGCCGAACCGGGCGAGATCGATATTCTCGCACAGGCGCCGCTGACCAATATCGCGCTTGCCGTGATGAAGGAACCGCGCATTGCCAAAGCCACCCGTCACCTGTGGATCATGGGCGGAACCGATAATTCGGTCGGCAATATCACCCCATGCGCCGAATACAATTTCTTCATCGACCCGGAAGCCGCCCGGATCGTCTTCGAAGCCGGTTTCGACATCACGCTATCGACCTGGACGCTGACCATGCGATCGAGCCTTTTCGAGGGGGATCAGCTGGACGAGATTTTCGCGATGAAGACACCGCTTTCGGAATTCTACCGGAAGGTGTCTTCGACACCCCGTCAGATGGCGGAGGCCCGGTACGGCCGGCCGATCAGCACGCATCCGGATTCGCTGACCTGCGCGTGCGCACTCAACCCCGCCCTGATCGAAAAGGCCCGCGATGCCGTGGTCAGGATCGAGACCGCAGGCGAGATAACGCGCGGCTTTTCCGCCATCCATCCGGCGAAACTCGGCAACCGGTGGCCGGAATATTCCGTCAACGCCCGGGTGATTGAACAGGCGTCCAACAGCGGTTTCTTCGAGATGATGAAGCGTGCATTGTCCTCTTAGCGCAATTTTCCGGGAGCGGGACAAGAGTAGTGGGTGCCAAAAAAGGCGGCCAGACTGAAGCGGCGCCGCTGAGTGATTATCGACGAGGCGAAACGAACGAGCGGTAGCTCGCGTAGAAGAGCGCTATCGAAGCTACCGAATGGAAGGCCACAACCATCATGTTATGCCAAAACAGCTTGCTGGATATCTCCATCCACGATGTCGCCACCAATGACATAAAGCATACGGCGAGGATCGCCACGATCAATAGCACGGCATTCAACAAAACGTCTTGGCGTTGATCACTAACAAGATCGGCCATGACGCATGTCGCTACAGCATATAGAACTGCAGTCATTCCAAAAATGTACTTGAAAAACAATGCCGAAACGATCGTGAAAGAATTCATGTTTCCAAGTGTTGCGGCATCAGGACTGATGAAATTATAGAAAACAAACGTAAAAACCAAAGGCATGAAAGCAGCCATGCCACACCAGAGAACGATACCTACATAGTTCGAAACTCTAAACGAAAAAAATGAGCTAAATTTAACCCATGAGCCCTCATCAATCTTCATGGATCGAATGAATAGCGAAACTATGCTGGATAATCCAAAAGACAGTGAAATTGTAATTGTGGTTGACATTGATTTGCGCATCGCTTCGGAAAGTGTCACAGCGTTTTCATTTGTCTGAGAAAAATACTGACTGTCAAAAAAATCCACCGCGTAAAGATAGATGGAAAGGAGCGTAAAACAGACCGCGAACCCCCCGAATATCGCGACGGCGGCAGCCTCACTCCAGGCGGAATCTTCTGACTGATGATCGGCTATCAATTCAATCACAGCTCTCAGCACAGGATCAGAATGACTTGACTGCAGCATGTTGCCGTTTTGATTGGTTGACCTTTGGCCAGACAGGCGGCGCACCGCATCCTTGTCGCTTCGGGTCAGGATCGCGAAAAGAGCGCACAATTTGCGCACGACTAGATCGCTCTTGGCGACGACCTCTTGCCATTGCTTCGTAAGTTCTTCGATTGAAATCGTGCTTTCAGCCGTCCAGTTCGCTCTTACCGCGGCAAGATCCTCTCGCTTGGACTCATATTCCTCCAGAGGCAACAGATCGGAATTCGACGGGATCCCAAGAGCCTTTACCAGTTCCTGTAGCGGTTTCAGTTCGTAGCTCGCCTTTAAAAGCTTGTCCGTCTCCAAAATCAAATCGTCAACTTCAGGTGCGAGTTTTGCTATAATTTCGCCATAGGATTCGAGTTCGCCAGCCGACCAAATTCTTGACCCTTTGATAATCCATTGCGCAAACAGATCGACCGCGACGCACGTTCTGCCCTGGAGCATCGCCTCGTCAGTGGGGAAGTCCAGACATGCCAAAACGTTGTTGATCTTTCGGTATTTCCTCCTCTCCGGCCTGTATTCCGGTGAGGAATCGAACAAGGTTTCGATTTCACCGCGGGTTAGCTTTGCTATTCGGTTGAAAAAATCGGCGGGAATATTGGCTACCCGCTGGGCGAGCCCTCGCAGCAATGTCTCCACCTCGGAAACCAAAGGCGTGGAGGGCAGCAATCCAACAACAATCAAAGCCGCCCCCAATGGCCACGCCGCACCCTCAAAAGCGACTCCAGTTTTCTCATTTGCAATCAACAAAACCAATGGCTTCGACGCGCAGAGAAAGAAGTACAAAAATTCGAGCATCAGGACATAGATCACGTATGCCTTGTTGAAATTGGCCTCTCCGACGATGGTCTCGATAGGCAATGCCCTAACGAAATCATACTCTGCCCCTTTCGGGGGTTTCGTCAGCTCCGAGATCCTCCTCCTCGAATAGAAAGCGATTGCCGCCATCCCGACAAAAAAAGAGACGGCGAAGGAACCTTCATCGTTAAGGAAGCTGGTGGCCGTACCGGAACCGTCCATCCCGTCTACTTACAATTCTGGTTGATGCGCGGATCACAGCCAGTAGCCTGCGCATACGCAAAAATGGGCAGAAATGCGGAAAATACTGTCGAAAATACAATCAGCATCATAAGGTATTGAAAAGTATTTCTCATTGAAGCTTCCTTTCCAAAATATGAAACGAATTTCACAAATGAGATAAATATCTAAGCGACTACGCTTATCTGTATCTAAGTATGTTGGCTTCGGATTCTATTTTAGGACTATTAGCCACGTGCGGAAGTCGATTCTTCCAGGGAAACTTATCGACCAACCATAAAATTGATTTGATGCACACAGAACTGTTGCGCCAGTTTGTCCAGCGCGGACTGCAATGGGTAAAGTGGTTTTGAAGTTGCCACTTCTACCTTGCAGCGGATTTTAACATGCTATTGCCGACAATCAAGCTGCTTCGATCCAGCCCAGGTCAATAGCTTGAAGTGGCAAAGGATTCCCGCATGCGTTTTGCTGCGATTCATAGAAGCCCTCGAATTCTCGAGCATTTCTAAGCCCTCGATGATCCCAAGCAATCGTGGACGTTCGTCTCTGCAGGAGATCCTGCTTTTGTTCCTGTGCGGAGCGCTTGCGGGGTCACGTTCGGCAGCGATCATGACCCCAATGATGCTACATATTCATGCTGAAACAGGGAGCTTTCGCTGTTCATGCCAATCAGCCTGCGGTGTCGATTGGCACCGCAGGCCGTGCCTGGGCATTCTGGCACCCGGAGCAGCCATGTCACATCGCCGTTGACGTATGTGTGCCGGGTTTGCGGCGAGCAAGCAGCTTGTCGATCCGTTTTCCATCCATATCGATGATCTCGAACTGCCAGTCCTCGTAATCGAAGCGTTCGCCGGTTTCGGGCAGGTGTCCAAGCTGAAACAGGGCGAGGCCGGCGATCGTGTGAAAGTCGCCATCCGCCGGTCCTGACCGCACGCCCAGCCGCGCAAAGGCATCGTGTGCGGCCATCATGCCGTCGATCAGCAGAGAGCCATCCTCCCGCTCCACGACGTCGGGATCCTCGCCTTCCGCTTCCGGCAGGTCGCCCGCTATCGCTTCGAGAAGATCGGTCTGCGTGACGATCCCCTCCAGGCTGCCATATTCGTCAATGACGATTGCCAGCCGCACCGGCGCCCTCTTGAACTGATCGAAGACCCGGAAGATCGGCGTGGCCTCGTGAACGATCACAGGTTCCCGGATGACGGCCATCGGATCGAGAGCCTTGCCGTCGAGTACCTGATCGAGAAGGTCTTTCTTGAGAATCATGCCCAACGGTTCGTCGACGTCGCCACGGCCGACCAGAAGCTGCTCGTGGCGGCATTCGCGGATGGTGCGCAGGATTTCCTCCGGGCTGTCATTCGTATCGATCCAGTCGACATCGCGGCGCGGTGTCATGATATCGGCAATACGCCGGTCGCCGATGTTGAGGACTCTTTCGACGAGTTCCTGCTGCGCCTGCTGGAGAATGCCGGCCTCCTGGCTGGCCTGAACCAGCAGCTTCAGCTCTTCCGGCGAATGTAACGTCTCCTCGCCTGTACCGGGGCGAAGGCCGCAGAGACGCAAAACCAGATTGCCGAGGCCATTGAGCGACATGATCGCAGGCCGCAGCAGAAACAGAAAGAGGCCGAGGGGGCGCACGACCCAGAGGGCCGTCCCTTCGCTGCGCTGAAGCGCAAGGCTCTTCGGAGCAAGCTCGCCAAGCACGATATGCAGCGCGGTGATGATGATGAAGGAGATGACGACTGCGATCGTATGTGAGCCGGCGGTAGCCAGCGAGCCCGGCAAAGCGCTGAGCAGCGGCTCGATCAGATGGGCAAGCGCCGGTTCGCCGACCCAGCCGAGTGCAAGCGACGATATGGTGATGCCGAGCTGCGTGGCCGCGAGATTGGCATCGAGATTATCGACGGCCCGCTTCAGGGCCGCTGCATTCAGCCGGCCGGCATTGACCAGTTCGATGACGCGGCTGCGCCGGACGGCGACAAGTGAAAATTCCGCCGCGACAAAAAAACCGTTCGCGGCGACGAGAGCAAGTACGGTGAATATCCCGATCAGGTCGGTGATACTACTGCCATCGGAACTAGGCATAATCTCCTTTTGGGCGGCTTGCCGCCACGGGTTGTTGGTAGGCAATGAGGCGTAATACGGCTGCATTTCGCAATCGGGACCAAGCCGAAACCGTTCGGATCGGTCTGCCAATGCGATAACAAGGATCGCTCACCCGCACAAAACAGGAATGCGAGACAATGGACGTGTATACGGAAATCGTGACAGGTCGGCAATGTCCGGTTGCGCATCGCGTGTCATCCGGGTCAGGGGCGGTGTGCTTTCGGTGTCGTCTGCTTGGGTCGCGAACGGCCGGCGGCTTGCCTCTCGCCCGGCCCATCCGGCCACCACGCCGTTAAGTGTGATGCCTATGCCGCGAACCTGTGCTCGGCGCCGGTGACCGGGCTTGCCCAGAGGGTGGCGCCGGGTACGAAGGGGGTCTCGCCCTCGGCGCGGACAATCATTTCGCCGAGTTCGGGCACGTCCAGATAGAGAATGGCGTCGGCGCCGAGGCGTTCGATGTGCCGCAGACGGCCTTGCCATGTGCCGGCCTCCGCCGAGAGGCGGATGTGTTCGGGGCGGATGCCGTAGGTGGTGCAGCCCATGCGCTCTGCGACGGCGCCGCCATAGAGGTTCATCTTCGGGCTGCCAATGAAGCCGGCGACGAAGGGGGTTGCGGGATTGCGGTAGAGTTCCATCGGGCTTCCCACCTGCTCGATCCCGCCGCCGTTCAGCACCACGATCTTGTCGGCCATCGTCATCGCCTCGGTCTGGTCATGGGTGACATAGATCATTGTCGCCTTCAGCCGTGCATGCAGTTCGGCGATCTCCAGCCGCATCTGCGCCCGGAGCGATGCATCGAGATTGGAGAGCGGTTCATCGAACAGAAACACCTTCGGATCGCGCACGATCGCCCGGCCGATGGCGACACGCTGGCGCTGGCCGCCTGAAAGCGCCTTCGGCTTGCGGTCGAGCAGATGGGTGAGTTGCAGCGTCTCGGCGGCTGTGTGGACCTTCGCCTCGATCTCGGCCTTCGGACGGCGGGCGAGCGACAGGCCGAAGCCGATGTTTTCGGCGACGGTCATGTGTGGATAGAGCGCATAGCTCTGGAAGACCATGGCGATGCCGCGTTTCGAGGGCTCCGCATAGGTGACATCGTCGCCGCCGATCGTGATCGTGCCGGAGGTCACCTCCTCGAGCCCGGCGATCATCCGCAACAGCGTCGACTTTCCGCAGCCTGACGGACCGACGAAGACGACGAACTCGCCGGACCGGACATCGAGATCGATGCCCTTGATGACTTCCAGCGCGCCAAAGGCTTTTCTGATCTGCGTTAGCGTAAGGTCGGTCATGCAGTCAGCCTTTCACTGCGCCGGCGGTCATGCCCGCGACGATCTGCCGGTTGAAGAAGATGAAGACGATCAGGGGCGGGATCGTGACGAGCAGGATGTTCATGAACAGGAGATTGTACTGGCTCGTATACATGCTCTGGAAATTGTAGAGCGTCAGCTGCACGGTGACGTTCTCCTTGCCGGGCAGGTAATAGAGCGGATTGGTAAAGTCGTTGAAGATCGCGATGGACTGCACGACGATGTTGGTGACGGTGACGGGCTTCAGCAGCGGCAGGATGACCCGGAAGAAGATCTGCCAGGGTTTGGCGCCGTCGATCAGGGCTGCCTCGTCGAGATCGCGCGGTATGGTCGAGATGAACGACCGGTAGAGCAATGTCGAGAAGGAGAGGTTGTAGGCGACCTGGATCAGCACCATGCCGTGGATGGTCTTGAACAGGCCGAGTTCCTGCAGCAGCCCGATGGTCGGCACCACGGCCGGCGGCATCATCAGGCCCATGAACAGCGCGATCTGGGCAACGGCATTCCACGGCGTCCGCCGCCGCTGCATGATATAGCCGACCATCGCCGAGAGGATGACCAGAATGGAAACCGATGCGACGGTGATCAGCGTCGAATTGAAATAGGCGAGCAGAAGCTGGTAGTCGCGCGCCTTGAAGACCGCGACCAGATTTTGCCAGAACAGCCAGTCCTGCGGCAGCGAGAAGCTGAGGCGCGAGGCTTCGGATTTCGATTTCACCGCCTGGATGAGAATGAACACGAAGGGCAGGATGAAGACCACGGCTGCGAAAACGAGCGCGATGCCGCCGGTGATGTAAGGCCGGATATGTCTCATTGTGCGACCTCGCGCCGGTTGAACCAGAGTGTCAGCGGCAGGATGATCGCTACGATGAGGGCAAACAGGATGACATTGCCGGCAGTCGACAGGCCGTAGAACCCCGCCTGGTACTGCTTGTAGATGACGGAGGCGACGACATCGGAGGAGAAGCCGGGGCCGCCCCTGGTCATAGCCCAGATCAGATCGAAGGATCGCAGCCCGCCGATCAGGGACAGCGTCACCACCGTGATCGTTGCGGGGCGCACCAGGGGCAGCGTAATCCGCCGGAATTGCTGGAAACGTGTCGCCCCGTCGATCCGCGCCGCCTCGTAGTAATCCGTGCTGATGGCGGCGAGGCCGGCGATGAAGATCAGTGTCGCAAGGCCGACGCCCTTCCACAGATCGACCAGCGCCACGGAAAACAGGGCCAGCGAGGGATTGGTCAGCCAACCCGGGCCCGCGATGCCGAGCGTGCCAAGAGCGACGTTGATGATGCCCTTGGTCGGATGCATCATGACGGTAAAAGCGATGCCGATGCCGATGGTCGAGACCAGCACCGGAAAGAACACCACCGTGCGCAGAAAGCCCCGGGCAAAGATATTGCCGGTCAGAAGCACGGCCAGCAACAGTCCGCAGACGGTCTTCAGCCCGGATGTCATCACGGCATAGATCAGCGTGTTGACGAGGCCCTGAACCAGAAAGGGCTCCGAGAAGAACTGCCGGAAATTTTCGAGCCCGATAAATTCCGCCGTCGTCAGGTCCCAGCGGGTCAAGCTGTACCAGAAAGATGTCGCGGTCGGCGCCAGAAAGAAAACGCCGTAGATGACCGCCGCGGGCAGGAAGAACCACAGGGGATAGGGGGATTTTTGTGAGCGGGGGCGGGGCGGAACCATGGACTACCTCTGCGTTCAGGAAAGTCCCGCCCATGACTTTGGGGCGGGACCGGCTTTCCCGAAGGATGCCACTACCAGTTGGACAAGCCGAGCTGTTTTGCCTGCTTGCGCACGTCGTCGTCATAAAGCGCTGCCGCTTCGGCCGGGCCGCGGATGCCGGAGCCGATCTCGACGGTGATCTGCTCCAGCGCCGGTCCCTTGATCGGCGAGACGAACTCAAGCGCCGGTGCTGTCAGTCCCTGCGTCTTGAAATAGGGAAGCATATCGGTGACCGCTGGGGGAACGTCGGCCGGCAGCGGGCATCCGTCGATGAGCGGCGGGCCCTGCACGGTATTGGTGTCGGTCATGATCTTGCAGCCTTCGACACTGCTGACGAAATTGGCGAATTTCTTCGCTTCCTCGATCTTTTGGCTGGCCGCCGGAATATAGATGGCCGGTGGCATCCAGACGGTCAGGCCGTTTTTCGCCGCGTCGTCGCCGGGCTGGGCGAAGAAGCCGACATCGGCAAGGTTTTCGGGATAATTCTGCTTCAGCGCGCCGATCGCGAAGGTCAGCATCGGATAATGCGCGGCTTCGCCTGTCGCCACCATTCTCAGGCCATCGTCATAGCTTGCCGCCCCGAAATCCTCGTTGAAAAGGCCTGCGTCGTGGACCTCCTTCAGATGCTCGAAGCCTTTCATGGCGGCCGGCGTGGTCGCATATTTCGCCTTGTTGTTGGTATAGTCTTCGGCGAAGTTCGGGACCGCGGCCTGGAGGTTGTAGTAGTCGGCAAGAACGAACAGCTGCGATGTCCAGGTGTCGCGATAGGTCTGGGCCACCGCGACCTTGCCGGCGGCCTTGATCTTTTCGTTGTTGGCCATGAATTCGGCCCAGGTCTTGGGAACGGACAATCCAAGTTCCTGATAGATCGCCCTGTTGTAGAAGATCCCGCCGCCCATGGCCGTGCCGAAGGGGACGCCGTAGACCTTGCCGTCGGCGCTGACCACGGATTTGAAGCCCTGGTCGACTTTTGCCTGCGCGGGCACGTCGCTCAGATCGACAAGCGTTTGCTGGGGCTTCAGGGCCTGCAGCAGGGAGCCGGAATTGTAGAGAAAGACATCGGACATTTCGCCTGTGGCAAGCCGCGTCTTGATGATGTTGTCGCCTTCGCCGCCGCCCGCGCGCTGCTCGATCTCGATCGTCACGTCGGGCGCTTGCTTCTGGTAGGCCTCAACGAGCGCCTCGGCGGCTGCGACGGTATCCGGGTTGTTGTCGATCAGGAAGGACAGCGTCACCTCGGCCTGGGCCGGGGTGATGGCGGTCAGTGCAATAAGAGCTGCGGATGCGAGATAGGCTTTGATGTGAATGGTCATGTCGTTCCTCCTCCGAACGGTTTGACGGTGGCCTTTCGATGAATGCGTCTTACGATCCTTGCAGTGTGAAGGTGAGATGGTGTTGTCCTGGCGGAAGAACGGTTTCTCCAGTGACCGCTTTGCCATTCAGGACAGGTGTTCCGTGCCGCGGGCCGGGCCGGAAGCGGCCGCTGCACCCCTCGGGCAGCGTCAACGTATACACGACCTCGTCACCGGTGCACTCCCAGCCGGCTTCGATCCGGCCATGGGCCACATCGTGATAGGCCGATACCGGCGACAGCGCAGCAATCGGAGCGGGATCGATGATGACCTCCGCAAAGCCCGGCGCCTGCGGATCCGGGGCGATGCCGGCGACGCTTTCGAACAGCCATTGGCAGACGGCGCCATAGGCATAATGGTTGTAGCTGTTCATGTCGGGCTCGTAGATCGTGCCATCCGGCGCCATCGAGTCCCAGCGCTCCCAGATCGTCGTGGCGCCTTGCGAAACCTGATAGAGCCAGCCGGGAACGTCCTGCTGCAGGAAGACTTTTCCGGCCACCTCGTCCAGACCGAGCTTGGTCAATGCCGGCAAGAGCGCCGGCGTCCCGATGAAGCCGGTGCCGATCTTGTAGTCGGCATCCTCGATCAGTGTTTTGAAATGCCGTCTGGCAGCCTCGTAGTGCTCGGCCGGGATCAGATCGTAGAGAAAGGCCAGCGCATAGGATGTCTGGTCGTTATGTGCCAGCCGGCCGGACGGCGCGATGAATTCGTGGGCGAAAGCGCTGCGGATGTCGTTGGCGCGCGATTGCATCTGGCTCTGGAGTTTCGTTTCATCGAGAACGCCGGCGATCTTGGCCAGAAGGTCGGTTGCAATGAAATGGTAGAGTGTCGCAGCGCAATCATCCGAGATCGTCGGCCGGGGTTTGCGGTTGTCTCCGACCGGCTGCAGCCAGTCGCCGAAGGTGAAGCCGCGGTCACCCCAGTGGGACGGTGGCCGCACGAGCGGGCCGTCCGAAATCGACCAGACGAAATCGACCCAGCGCACCATGGCATCGAGGCATTCGGACAGCACGGCGCGATCGCCGTAATGCGTATAGAGAACCCAGGGGATGACGACGATGGCGTCGCCCCAGCCGGTCGATCCGGCAAAGCCCGGGAAGTTCGCCGGATGAAGGCGGGTCGGATCGGGTGAGAAGTGGGAGACCGCGCCGTCCTCGCGCTGATCCGCCATCACGTCGCGCAGATATTTGCGCAGGAAGCTCTGGCTGTCGGTCAGCCAGCAGGCGGTCGCCGCGAAAACCTGGGCGTCACCCGTCCAGCCGAGGCGTTCGTCGCGCTGCGGGCAATCGGTCGGTACCTCGATGAAGTTGGCGCGCTGCGACCAGATGGTATTTTCCACCAGACGGTTGACCAGCAGGTTGCCCGAGGTGAAGCCCGCCGCGACATGCGGCACGGACGAAATCGGCACCGACGCGATCGCGGTGATCTTTGCCTCCCCGGTGATGGTGACGCGGGCATAGCGAAAGCCCTGAAATGTGAAATAGGGCGCGTAGGTTTCCGCACCCTTGCCGCTCAGGGTATAGATCGTATGGGCGGTCGCGGTCCGGTAGTTGCGGTTGTCGAAATAGCGATTGGGGCCGAGAACCTCGGAATGTTCGACGCGGACTTCAGCGCCTGCTGTGCCCTCGACCGTGTAGCGCACATAGCCGCCGGCGTTCTGCCCGAAGTCGTAGATCGTCCGTCCCTGGTCGTCGACCCATGTTTCGATCGGCGCGATCGGAGCCATTTCACGAACCGGTTTCGTTTCATGGGCGACGAGCAGCGTCTTGTCGAAGCTGATGGCCTCCGTGCCGTGGCTGTCGATGCGCGCCTCGTCGCGGGCATCGTAGATTTCACCGAAATAGATGCCGGATTTGAGGACGGGCAATCCGCCGCTGACCCAGCTGGCATCCGTCGACAGGATGATGCCATCGGGGCCGGCAAGCTCGGCGATCGCCGCGATCCGGCTGCCCCAGCAATTGGGAATGGGCTTGTCGCTCCACATCATGGGGGAGCGGTACCATCCGTCGCCGAGCCAGATTTCCAACCGGTTTTCGCCTCGCTGCAAAAGGCCGGCCACGTCATAGCCCTGATAGGCGATTCGGTGGTCGTAATTGGTCCAGCCGGGTGTCAGGAGATCGTTGCCGACGCGCTTGCCATTGAGGAAGCAGCGATAGAGGCCAAGAGCGGAAATGTGGAGTTTGGCGGTCGTCGGGATCGTTGTGAGCGTAAAGCTCTTGGCGACGAAGCTGGCACGGGTGCCTTCACCCTGATCTGCGAGCGGCGCGATCATGTCCGCCGTCCAGGTGCGCGAAACGATGCCGCCTTTGACGGCTGCAGACTGAAAATCCATCTCTTCCTCCCTGTCACGTTCGTCGTGTAGAACGTTATATGTGTAACGTTCTACATTTTTTTGGGAAGCGCAATAGAAATTTTCAAAACAACCTGTCATGGTGTTCCGGCGAGCTGTTTTCGAAGGCTTGGCACCGCTTGCCGCAAGGGAATTCATGTCACCGAAAGACGGGCCGAAGGCCGCCAAAATAGACCGCGTCACCATTCGTACCGTTGCGTCACATGCCGGCGTTTCCGTCGCTGCCGTGTCCAAGGTTCTTCGCAACGCCTATGGCGTCAGCGACAATCTGCGCGGCAAGGTGACGGGTTCTATCCAGGAACTCGGCTACCGGCCGTCAAGAACGGCGCGGGGCCTTCGCGGCCAGACATTCACCATCGGGCTTCTGCTTGTCGAGATCGGCAATCCATTCCTTCCGGGCGTGATTGCCGGCGTCAACGGCGTGCTGGCGCCCTCGAATTATCAGGCGATGATCGGGGTGGGGGAGGCGCGCACCCAGCTTGAGACGTCGCTGATCGAAACGATGATCGACTACAAGATGGACGGCTTGATTCTCGTCGCGCCGCGATTGCCGTCCGAAGTCGTCGCGGCCTTCGCAACCCAGATTCCAATCGTCGCGCTCGGTTACCACGATGCCTTTGCCGAGGCATTCGATACGGTCAATACCGACGATCAGCGCGGCGCGGAGATCGCCGTCGAGGCCTTGCTGGAGTGTGGTTATCGCGACATCGCGATGCTCAGCCAGGATGCGGATGAGGGGTACAAGGTCTCCGTCGTCCGCCAGCGCGAAATCGGCTATCGTCGGGCGATGCAGCGCTCCGGCATTCCGGGAGAGCCGGAAATCATCAACATTACTATCGATTCACCGCGGCGCGAAGAGGCGATGCGGGCGTTTCTGGTTTCTGAAAGCCGGCCCCGGGCGATCTTTTGCTGGAGCGACATCGATGCGGTCACCATCCTCAGTCTTGCCGCGGAACTGGGGATTCGTGTTCCCGAAGATCTGGCCGTGGTCGGCTATGACAATTCGCCGACATCGGCACTCAGCCTGATCAACCTTGCGAGCATCGATCAGTCGGGCCGCCACCTCGGCGAGACGGCAACGCGGACCCTGCTGTCAAGGATCGAGGGGCGCACTGCGGCGACCCATATCCTGATGGAGCCTTCGCTGGTGAGGAGGGCGAGCCTCGGCTTGAAACGATAGCCCGCCCGTCCGTTCGCCTATCGGCTGGCCCAGAGCGCGCCGCGCTCGAAGATCGTCTTCATCTGCGGCACGTCGAATTCGTCGGCCGTATGACCCAGCGCGCTGTAGAAGACGCGGCCCTTGCCGTAGCGCCGTTTCCAGACGACCGGCATGACGACGCCGGCGATGGTCTCGAAATGTTCGCCGCTAAACGTCGTCGTCGCCAGCACCTCGTTGCTCGGATCGACATGCATGTAATATTGCTCCGAGCGATAGGCGAAACCGCCGATGCCTGCGACGATCGGATCGTCCGGTTTGGCGATGTCGATCCGGTAGTCGATGATATTGCCGGGATGGGAAACCCATTGCCCGCCAACCATGAACTGGTACTCGGTCTCATTGCGGAAGCTGTCGCCCATGGTGCCGTGGAAACCGGCAAGACCGGTACCGCCGCGAACCGCGGCAACAAGATTTTCCAGTTCCGGCTTCTCGATCGTCGACATGGTGACCATGGGAACGATGAGATCGAATTGCGAGATATCGGAGCCGGTGAGCACTGATGTTCCCTGCTCAAGCGTGATATCGAACCCGTGCCCCGCCAGCATTTCCTTGACGATATTGGCGCTGCGGGCCGGCGTGTGGCCTTCCCAGCCGCCCCAGAAGATCAGTGCTGTCTTGCTCATGCTATTGTCCCTATTCCAGAATTCCGAAAGGCAGATCGGCGCGCATCGGCGCCGGCCGGGCGCAGCCATGTTTCAGGTCGATGCGCTGTCCTATTTCCGCAGAGCGGATGATCGATTCCATGATCTCCAGAACATGCAGGGAGAGATCGAGATTGGCGCGGTGCTCCCGCCCGGAAACGATCGCCTGCGCCATGTCGGCAAGGCCGAGAATACGGTAGTTGCCGTCGCCGTAGGAATGAACCTGTTCGGCCACCGTCCAGTCGCCCTTGCGCTCGCTGGTCCTGATGTCGCCCTGGAACTGGTTGGGATCGGAAACGATCATCGCTCCTGTCGTGCCGTAGAGTTCAATATGGTTATGCTCGTGCTTCCAGACATCGAAACTGGTGGTGATCGAGATCGCCGCGCCATTCTCGAAATCGAGCAGACCGGAAATGTGCGTCGGCACTTCGACGGTGACCACCTGGCCTTCACGCGGTCCGGAACCGATGGTGCGGGTAGGATAAGACGATTTCGCCTGGCCGGTTACCGATTTCACCGGACCGAGCAGATTGACGAGGCAGGTCAGGTAATAGGGACCCATGTCGAGCATAGGGCCGCCGCCGGGCTGATAGTAGAAATCCGGGTTCGGATGCCAGAGTTCGTGGCCGGCCACCTGCATGAAGGCGGAACCGCCAACGATGGTGCCGATCGTACCCTCGTCGATCACCCGGCGGGCGGTCTGATGTGAGCCGCCAAGAAAGGTGTCGGGCGCACAGCCGACCCGCACGCCTTTTTCGCGGGCCGCCGAAACCAGCCGTTCGGCATCGGCGAGCGTCGTTGCCAGCGGTTTTTCCGAATAGACATGCTTGCCCTGCGCCACCGCCTGTAGCCCCACCGGCACATGATGCTGCGGTGTCGTCAGGTTGAGCACGATCGCGATGCGCGGATCAGCCAGCAGCCCGTCGATGGTCATGGCCGCGACGCCATAGGCTTCTGCCTTGGCTTGCGCCGCCGTGGGGTTGATATCGGCGACGCCGACAATGTCGAGCACGGGGAATTTCGGCGCGGCCTTCAGATAGGCGTCCGAAATATTGCCGCAGCCGATGATGCCGATACCGATTCGCCGCATGGTTTCCTCCCCGCTCCGCGATGCCATTGATGACGTGCCGGCGCTCATTTGTCACCCCTTTCGAGCCAGCGGGCGTCATCCTGCGAAAGCTTGATGTCGAAGGCTTCCATGCTGTGGTTGAGTTCGGCCAGCGAGCCCGGGCCGATCAGCGGCACGACGCGGCCCTGTTGCGCCAGCACATAGGCGAGCGCCACCTGAATGGGGTCCTTGCCGATCCGCTTTCCAAGTTCGATGGCCCGGTCGCGGCGGGCGAAGTTGGCTTCGGAATACCAGGAGCGTGCCAGCTCGACGTCGTCCATCTTGCCGCGTCCGGCCCGTTCTGTGAAGAAGCCGCGCGCCTGGCTGGACCAGGCGAAGTTGGTGACCGCCTTCTCCGCGAGCCAGTCCATCCACTCCTTGCCGGTCGATGCGATGCAGCCGGCCCAAACGGGATCGACCATGTCTGCCAGCGAGAAGTTGTTCGACAGCACGCTCGGCCGCGTCTTGCCGGTTCGCTCGGCATAGGCGATCGCCTCGTCGAAGCGTTCCCGGGTCCAGTTGGAACCGCCGAACGGGCCGCGAATGCGCCCTGCCTTTACCTCGGCATCCATCGCATCAACGAACTCTCCCACCGGGATGTCGGGATTGTCGCGATGCATGAAGTAGATGTCGACATAATCCGCCTTCATGCGGTCAAGGCTGACGGTCAGCTGCTTGGCGATCACGTCGGGATAACAGAGCGGCGTATGAACCCCTTTGCCGATCACCACGGTCTCTTCACGCACGCCACGGCTGCGGACCCATTCGCCGACCAGACGATCCTGCAGCCCGTTGCCGTAACCAAACGCAGTATCGACGAGATTTCCGCCGGCCTCGAAGAAGGCATCCAGAACGATGGCCGCGCCCGAGAATGTGGAAAACTCCATCAGGCCAAGGGCGGCGAGCGATACCTCCTTGGGCAGGCCGGGTATGCGGCCGCGCGCGACCTTGTTGGTCTTGCGGGCCAGTGTCTCGCCTTTCAGCGTTCGCGTGCGAGCCGTATGTTTCTCGCTCTCGTATTCCAGTCCGATCGCTGCCCGCCACTTGTCCATCACACGCAGATTGCCGAGTGTGTCGGCGCGGCTCATGCCGGGATAGGTGAACTCGATGCGGTCAGCGCGGATAGCATCGCTGGCGGCATCGACCTCGAAGCTATAGAGATGACGGGGCTCATCGACCACGACCTCGCTGCGGCTGCCGTCCGCGCCGATAATGCGGATCGTGCTCTCGCCACCCTGCTTGCCGCCGGCAAACCAGAACTGGTCGAGCTCGATCCGGCCCTTGGTGCCGATGATCCGCAAAACATTGTCCTGCGCCAGCGAAACCGAGCAGGAAACCTCGGCGATGATGCCGTTGGGAAACTGCAGCAGCGCCGATGTCCACTCGTCCACGCCGGTCTCGCCGAGATGGCCGACGGCTGTCACCTTGTCGGGATTGAGGACGCCGGACGTCTCGTCGACGCCCGCGATCAGCCTTGCCATCGAAACCGGATAGCCGCCGACATCGAGAATGCCACCGCCGGCAAGTGCGTTGGAAAACAGCCGGTGTTCGGGTTCGAAGGGCAGCTTGGCGAAGCCGAAGCTGGACTTGATCATTCTGACATCGCCGATGGTCTTGGCTTTCAAGAGCTCGATCAGCTTCGCCGTCAGCGGATGCAGGCGGTACATATAGGCCTCGCCGAGGAAGGTGCCGGCCTTGCGGGCCGCTTCCTGCATGGCCTCCGCCTCGGCTGCCGAAAGGCCCATCGGCTTTTCGCACAGCACATGCTTGCCCGCTTCCGCCGCCTTGATCGCCCATTCGGCGTGGCCGGGATGGGGTATGGCGATATAAACGGCGTCGATCTCCGGATCGGCGAGCAGCGCGTCATAGCCGTCGATGATCCGCGTTCCGGGGAAGCTTTCCGCCAGTCCGGGTTTGCCGGGGTTGCGCGTGCCGATCGCTTCGATCGGACCGTTGTCCGATTGCGCGGCACCGGCGAAGAAGTCCTTGGCGATCGTGCCGGGACCGAGAATACCCCAGCGGATTTTGCCTGTGGTGGTCATGCTTTCATTCCTTTTCAGATGCAGGGCTCCGGCGGTGGCGATCGTTATCCTACCGGTACCAGCCCTCAGTTCAATTCGATGATGGCGCAGCCGTAGCCTTCAAGCGTCAGTGCACCGGTGATGGCCCTGTCGCTGTCCAGCAGGTTCTTGCCTGACGGGACACCCGTCACCTCGGCGGTCGTGTCCTTGATATTCTGCAGGAAGAGCAGGCGCCTTTCGCCGTTCTCGCGCAATGTCACCTCGACGCCTTCAGGCAGACCGGCAACCAGCGGCGCAACATCCGCGTCCGCAAAGGTACGGGTGGTCAACTGGTGGGTAAGTTCGGGGGTGAGGTAGGTGCCGACATAAAGCACGCGGCCCTTGCCGACGGTGCGGGACGTGATAACGGGCGTGCCCTCGGCATATCGGTTCGACCAGACACCGAGCGCTTCCACATCGCTATCGACGGCAAGGTTCTCGTAGAAATATCCGGCATCGAGTTCCCGGTTGCCGAAGGTGAAGCGCCGGATGCGGCGGCTGGATTCGGCCGGCCTGTCGGGCGGAATGACGAGACCGCCGGAGCGTGTCATGGTGGCGAACAGGCCGTTGGCACCCGGTGCCGCCAGCCGTCCGAAATCCTCGACGCGCACACCGGTGAGCTTAGACAATGACGACCCCGGTGCTGTCTCCCGGATGACGTGGTTGTTGCCGTCGCGGGTCCCGGTGCGGGCACCGATGATGACGGTGCCGCCATTGCGTGCGAAGGTTTCCAGCCGCTCGGTCCAGCCGTCCTTCCAGATAACCCAGTGCGGCACGTAGAAGACCTTCAGCTTCGACAGATCGTCTTCCGGGTGGATGAAGCCACAGGCGATACCGCGGTCATAGCAATATTGATGCAGCAGGATGGCGTCGTCCTGCGGGCTCGGCAGGCCGATCGGAAAGGTCTTGTGGGCTTCCTGGTTGTCGAAATCGGAGCCGGCGATGCCGACATCCATGCGCACCCATGTACCGAGGATCTTGTCCTTCAGCGCCGTCATTTCGGTTGCGAACTGCTTTGCTTCGTCATAGCGGTGGCGGGCGACGTCGTCATGATCGATGACGCCCATCCAGTAGATCTCGGCGCCGAAATGGGCGGGCCGCCAGCGGAAGAACATCACCCCGTCGGCGCCGCGTGCAACGGAAGACATCGCCATGCGGCGCATCTCGCCGGGTTCCGGCGTCAGCGTGCAGAAACCCGGCTGGGCGCCAAAGCCCGACTGCTGTTCCGGCACGATATAGTTGCCCGAAAAGCCGCGGCAGACGTCGAGATGCAAGGCTTGCGCCTTCGCATGATCGCCGAACCGGAAGAACTCGTCATAGAGGAACGGATAGATATCGTAGCCGACGAAATCGAGATCGGTCGAGAACTGGCCGCGAAAGTCGATATCGCGCAGGCCGCCGAGATTGTGGAAGATGAACCAGTCCTTGTTGGTGGCCCGCAGGATCTCGACCTGATCGTGCTGGAAGCGCGCGGTCGAAAACGCGAGGAAGCGATGGTAGTCCTGCAGGTGGCCGGGGCCGGGAAAGGTCGGGGCGAAGTCCTGTGGGAAGACGACCTGGCTGAAATCGTCGTAAGCCGTCGCCCAGAAGTCGCCGCCCCAGGCGAAGTTGAGCTTGTCGATCGTCTTGTAGGTGTCCTGCAGATAGGCCTGGAATTCCTTCAGCGCGGAGGGCGAATAGGATTCCGGCATGCTGGTGTTGAGTTCGTTGTCCGTCTGCCAGCCGATGACATGCGGATTGTCGCGGTAGTGCTCCGCCATCGCCTGCGTGATCTTGCGGCTATACGCGCGAAAGATCGTGCTCGACGTATCGGCGTGCTGGCGCGAACCGTGGCTCATTGATCTTCCGTTGCCGTCGAGCCGCAGGATCTCCGGGTGTTTGACCGTCAGCCAGCGCGGCGGCGTCGCGGTCGGGGTGCAGAGGATTGTCTTGATGCCGTGGCGGCCAAGGCCAGCGATCGCCCGGTCGAACAGGTCGAAATCGAAGGTGCCTTCGTGCGGTTCGAAGATGTGCCAGGCGAATTCGCCGAGGCGGGCGGTATTGAAGCCGGCTTGCGCCATGCGGCGGGCGTCATTGTCCCAATAGCTTTCGTCCACATGCTCGGGATAATGCGGCGTGCCGACCAGAAACGTGTCGGTGTCGATGGTGCGCCAGACGGAGAGGGCACGCGAAGTCTTGGTCATGAAAATGCTCCTGAAATGGCAGGTCAGTCGGCGAGGATGGATTTGCGGGTGCTGATCGTCCGCGCCGCGCCGGAGGAAAACAGATAGACGTCGCGCGGATCGATGCTGAGACCGATGGCGGCGTCTGCGAAGATGGCGGTGACATGGCCGATCTGCACGGTGACAGTCCCGTTGCCGCTTTCGGAGCTGACGCATTGCAGCGGACCGGCATCGACATAGAGGATGGTTTCACGGCCAAGATGCTCGACCAGCCGGACTTGTCCGGAGAAGGTTGCCGTTGCGGGATCGGAAACCACACTCAGGTTTTCCGGGCGGACCCCCATCGTCAATGTGTCGCCCTTCTGAACTGAAGCGCCGTCCGCCAGTTCGATCGACAAAGGCGCGAGGCCAGCCGCCGAGACAGTGGCGCTGCGGCCGGAGACGGAATCCACGGTCACTTCGAAGAAGTTCATCCGCGGCGCTCCGAGGAAACCGGCGACGAAGAGATTGGCGGGGTTGCGGTAGAGTTCCAGTGGCGATCCGACCTGCTCGATCGAGCCGTGATTGAGCACGACGATGCGGCTGGCCATGGTCATCGCCTCGACCTGGTCATGGGTGACGTAGATCATGGTAGCGCCGAGCTTGGCGTGCAGGCTGGAAAGCTCGACGCGCATCTGTGTACGCAGCGCTGCGTCGAGGTTGGAGAGCGGTTCGTCGAACAGGAAGACGTCGGGCGATCGGGTGATCGCCCGGCCGATGGCGACGCGCTGGCGTTGGCCGCCGGAAAGCTGCTTCGGCCGCTTGTCGAGCTGGTCGGTGATGCGCAGGATTTTTGCTGCGCGCAGCACGGCGGCGTCGATCTCGGCTTTCGGCCGGTGCGCCATGCGCAGGCCGAAGCCCATGTTTTCCGCCACCGTCATATGCGGATAGAGCGCATAGGACTGGAACACCATGGCGATGCCGCGCTCTCCCGGTTCGGTGTTGCTGACATCGCGGCCATTGATGAGGATCTGGCCGGACGAGATGGTTTCGAGCCCGGCGATCGTCTTCAGCAGCGTGGACTTGCCGCAGCCGGAGGGGCCGACCATGACAATGAATTCGCCCTGTTCGACGTCAAGGTCGATGCCGCGCAGCGCATGGTAGGCGCCATAGTTCTTCTGGATCTGGCGGAGTTCGAGACTGGTCATGGCATCCTGCTTGGCGATTGCGGTTTCAGGTCTGTCGGTCGAGGCGTGGAGGTGAATATCCGTCATCCCTTGACCGCTCCCATGGTGAGGCCGGCGATGAAGTGCTTCTGCATCAGGAAGAACATGATCACCGGCGGCACGGCGACGATGATGGTTCCGGCCGAAATGAGGTTCCAGGCCGAGACCCATTCGCCGCGCAGGTTGGCAAGGCCGGCCGTGACCGGCTTGACGCTGTCGCTGATGGTGAGCACCACTGCCCAGAAATAATCGTTCCAGATGAAGGTGAAGAGCAGGATGGCAAGAGCCGCCAGCGCCGGTCGCACCAGCGGGATCACCACGTGCACCAGCGTCTGGAACGGTGTTGCACCTTCCGCGCGGGCCGCCTGGAACAGTTCGTCCGGCAGCGCGGCGATGAAGTTGCGCATGAACAGGGTGGCAAAGCCGGTCTGGAAGGCGACATGAAAGATGATCAGCGCCATGGTCGTATCGTAGAGGCCGAGCTTCACCATCAGGTCGCGCACCGGGATCATCATGATCTGGTGCGGCAGGAAGTTGCCGCCGACGAAGAGCGCGAAAACCAGCATATTGCCGGGAAACCGGTATCTGGAAAGCACGAAGCCGGCGAGCGTGCTGAGGATCAGCACGCCGATCACCGACGGGACGGTGATGATGAGGCTGTTGAGGAAATACTGCACCATCGGCGTCTGGGTGAAGACGGCGGTGTAGTTTTCGATCAGGCCGAACTGGGTCGGCCAGCCCCAGAGATTGCCGCCCATCACATCC
Source organism: Pararhizobium polonicum (assembly GCF_001687365.1). Taxonomy (GTDB): domain Bacteria; phylum Pseudomonadota; class Alphaproteobacteria; order Rhizobiales; family Rhizobiaceae; genus Pararhizobium; species Pararhizobium polonicum. The sequence goes on along the minus strand of NZ_LGLV01000004.1, from coordinate 88,240 downwards.
TGCATCGAGCGGAACGAGGTGAGGATGACGGCAAACAGCGGGCCGAGCCAGACGATCAGGATGCCGACGACGACGGCGACATAGAGGCGGCGCTGCCAGACGGCGGTTTCGGGAATGGGGCGAGGATACATTACGCACCCCTTTCTTCGGCGCGAATGATGCGCGAGAGATACCAGACGATGAAGACGGACATGATCACGAACAGAACCGAGGCGATCGCCGCGCCATAGCCGAACCGGTAGGAAAAGATCGACTGCTCGAACATCTGGTAGGCAAGCACCGAGGACGAACCGAACGGCCCGCCGCTGGTCATCACCGAGATGATGTCGAAGGAGCGAAGCGCGCCGACGACGGTGACGGCAATGGCGATGAAGGTGACCTGTGTCAGCTGCGGCAGCACGATGTGGCGCAGCATGTTCCACCCCTTGGCGCCATCGACTCTCCCGGCGCCAATCAGGTCTTCGCTCAAATTGTTGAGGCCGGCGAGATAGAGAACCATGCAGAACGCGGTCTGCGGCCAGAGCGCCGCAGTGACCACTGCAAAGGTGACGAAATGCTCGTCCGACAACACGGCTGGCGCGGTTGCGCCGAAGAAACGGAAGATGATCGCCAGCAGCCCGAATTGCGGCGTGTAGACCCAGGAAAAGACCACACCGACGGCGACCGAGGCGAGTACCAGCGGAATGAAGAACAGCGATTTCAAAAACCGCATGCCGCGGATCTTCTGGTTGACCAGAAGTGCGATGGCGAGCCCCAGCGGCGGCGCGAGCATGAACATCACCAGCCAGATGAGGTTGTTCTTCAGCGAGACGTAGAACTGCGGATCGTTGAAGAGTTCGCGATAATTGTCGAAGCCGATCCAGATCATCGGGCCGAAGCCGTCCCATTCGTGCAGGCTGATCCACAGGCTCTCGACCGAGGACGCCAGGATGACGACGGAAAACAGAATGGCGGCAGGCATGATCAGGAGCGTCGGTGTCAGCCACCATCGATGGCGGCGCCAAAGGGTCTTCATCCTTGGGGTACCTCATTCACGGTATGGATATGGGCAGGCATCGGGGAGCGGAACAAAGCCCGCTCCCCTCCGCCGGGAGGCGCTAGATCTTGAAGATCCGGCGTCGTGTTCCCTCGAGGCGCTGAAGGATGGCATCGCGGCGTTCCGGCTTTGCCATGAACTCCTGGAAGCCGGTAAGGCCGGCCTGGGCCATGTCCGGATCGGTATCGCGGTCGTAATATTGCGACGTGCCGGCCACCGTCTTCAGGTTTTCCACGGCAGCATTGACCAGCGGGTCCTTGCTGGCCGGAAGGTCGTTGCGTGGTGGAACGTTGCCGCCGGGCTCCAGATAGGCACTGAAGTTTTCCGGCTGGTAGAAGAAGGCGAGGAATTCGCGGGCGCCCACCTTGTTCTTGGCATTGGCCGGAATGTGGACCGAGTTGACCGAAAACTCCTCGTAGCGATCGATGCCTTCGATCTTGGGGAAGGGGGCAAAGGTGAGCTGGCCGACATCCTGTTCCGGGAAGGCGTATTTGACGAAGGCGCCGAGATTCATCATGCCGGCCTTCTTCTGGGCAAGGAAGGCGCCGGCCTCTTGCCAGCCGAACGAGGTATGGTCCGGTGTGAAGAAGCCCTGCTTGATCAGCTCTTCCCAATGGTCGAAGACCGGCTTCAGCGTCGCATCGGTATAGGCCATCTCGCCATTCATCAGGGCAAAATGCTTGTCGAGACCGTTGATGCGCAGGTTCATCTGGTCGAACCAGCCGGCAGCCGGCCAAAGTTCCTTGGTGCCGATCGCGATCGGGGTAAGGCCGGCATCCTTGGATTTCTTGCCATAGGCGAGGAATTCGTCCCAGTTCGTCGGCACAGTCAGGCCATGTTCGTCAAAGACGTCCTTGCGGTAGAACATGCCCCACATGGTGCCGCCGGTCGGCAGGCCGTATTGCTTGCCATCGACGGTGACGGCACCGATGGTGGCGCCCAGAACGTCCTTGTATTTTTCCTTTTCGACGAGATCGGAGATGTCGTCGAAAAGCCCGCGGTTGACGAAGGCCTTCATGCGGTTTCCGGAAAACCAGAAGCAGACATCGGGGGCACCGGCGACCAGGTAGTTGCGGATCGCCGTCTTGTGCGCTTCGTGATCCATATTGTTGATCACGACCTTGGTGCCGGACTGTTTTTCGAAATCCGCGCCGATGCGGCGCAGGATCTCCAGCGCTTTCGCATTGCTTTCCGCCGCGATGACCGTGACCTCAGCCGATTGGGCGAGGGCCGGCGTTGAGAAACCGGTCGTCAGTGCCGCAGCGGAAACGCCGCCGGCAGCCTTGAGGAACGTACGTCTTGTTGATGCCTGTTCAATCCACCTGAATGTCATTGTCACTCCTCCCTGTGTTGTCGCTCTTCACCAATCCCGTCCGTGCGGCCGTTCTCCTCAACGGCCGTTTGCGAGCCCGGCAAGACAAGGCATCTCCTCGGGCAAAGCATATACTTGCCCGCTCCTTTCGGATCGCGATGACATTGCCAGAATGAACCGGATTTAAATTCCGCAGAACCCGGTTCGGGTGTTGATCAATCGGGCAAAGTTATGCATATGTTCCAACCAGAGGCAATAATTAATTTACAAAATAAAGAAAGAATGTTCGTGAAGCTGAAAGGTGACCAGAGCACGGCCCGGGCGATGAACCGCAGACTGATCCTCAATCTGCTGCGGCAGGACGGCGCGCGCAGCCGGGCCGACATCGCCTCGGTGACAGGGCTCAGCCCGGCCGCTGTAACTTTCGTGGTGGCCGATCTGATCGATGAAGGCCTGCTGATCGAGGGCAAGACCGTGGCCGGCTCGACCGGACGCCGTCCCATCCCGATCGATATCGACTACGCCAGCGGCCTCGCGATCGGCTTCAAGCTGATGGTCGGCTCGGTGGAATGCGTCGTCACCGATCTCGCCACCAATCCTTTGGGTTCGCTACGCCTGCCGCTTGCCGGTCACGATCCGGATCATATCGTAGCCGCATTGGCAGAGGCGGTGCCCGAACTGGTGTCGCTCGTCGATCGTCCGGGCGCGCGGCTGGCCGGAATCGGCATCTCCATGCCCGGCGTCATCGACAATCACAAGGCGGTCTGTATCCGTAGCCATCGCTACAATTGGGACAATGTCCCGCTCGGCCGCATGCTGGCCGAGCGTGCCAATGTTCCCGTCTGGCTGGAGGACGATACCAACGCCTACGCGATTGCCCAGCAACTGTTCGGCCTCGGGCGCCAGCATCGCAACATGGCCGTGCTGGCGATCGGCGTCGGCATCAGTTGCGCGCTGGTCTTCGAGGGCAAACTCTATCGCGGCGCCAACGGGGCGGCCGGCAAGTTTGGCCATACCTCCTTTGAGGAAAACGGTCGTCTGTGCGAATGCGGCAAGCGCGGCTGTCTCATGGCCTATTATGCCGAGCCGGCGATCCTCAGCACATGGCGCAACGCCACCGGTCGTGGCGAGGTGGCGGGCAGGTCCGAGCTTCTGGCTGCCTTGAAGACTGGTGAGCCACAGGCGATCGCTGTCCTGGAAGAGGCAGGAAACGGCATCGGCCGTCATCTCGCCAATCTCGTCAACATCACCGATCCGGAGGTCATCCTCGTCGGCGGCGAGGCGGTATCCTTTGGCGACGCGCTGTTCGGTCCGCTGCGCGCAGCGCTCGAGAAAAACACGTTCCGCGCTCCACCGCCGGTTCTGCCGGACTGGGAGGACAACTCCTGGGCAAGGGGAGCCGCGGCGTTGGTCACCCAGAAGATATTCGATTTCGAAACCTCGGCCGGCAACGCGGCGCCGTCACTGGATCAAGGCCGCGCACCGGGCAAGGAGCAGCGCCAGCCTTTATAGTTTGTATGGCTTATCCCGTTTGCACCGGTATCAACCCTATCGAGGCGAGATCAGGCGGCGGACGAAGCCGCCACGCTCTGCGTTTCCACCCGCCCAGCTTAACGGATCGCCAAAGGCTTTCTCCGGCATGTGCCTGTTGGCGAGGCCACAGAAAGGCGCTTCATCGGCGCTCTTGCCGAATCGTTTCTCGGCATACAGCATTGGCTATCCACTCCAAGGGAAATGCCCGAATGACATCCTATCCCATGAATCTTCGCGGTTTGATCGGAAACCGCTTGCTCCTGCTCCCCTCGGTTGCTGCCGCCATCCACGATCACGCGGGCAATCTGCTTCTGCAGGAGAAGGCCTCGGGCGAAGGGTGGAGTCTGCCTGCTGGTGCAATCGAGCCAGGCGAAACGCCGCAGGAAGCCATCATTCGAGAGGTGATGGAAGAGACCGGTCTTGTCGTCACCCCAACCGCCATTCTCGGCGTTTTCGGCGGAAGGGAGTTTCGGTACACGTATCCAAATGGCGATCAGGTCGAATACGTCGTCACTTTGTTCGGATGCCGGGTTCTTGAAGATCAAGGTTCGTGGACGGACAGCGAGACAAGATCGCTTGGATATTTCGCGCGGGACGACATGCCGCCGCTCGCATTGCCCTATCCTTTGTCCGCTCTCTTTTCATAGATATTTCCACCTGGCGATGCGCTGGCTGGCGCGTGCGTTGGGAACCGGCGGCACCGCTTTCGCGGCTTTGCCTTTGAAATGTCCTAATGAAAGGTAAATTGTGCACTGTCTATTGCTGCATTTACCAACCGGACGGCCGGGTTACCATTGCACCGGTCACGGATTGAGGGGGAAAGAATGATGAAGAAGACACTTGCGATGGCGCTTGCCACTGCGTCGCTGGCTTTCGTTGGTTCGACAGCTGTTCGCGCAGCCGATTTGGCAGAGAGTGCGCCCGCTCCCAGCTATGAAGAGGGCGATGTGCGTGGCGGCGTGAAGATCGGTTACCTCGAATGCGATATCGGCGGTGGCGCCGGTTACGTTCTCGGCTCGGCCAAGGAGGTCGATTGCACCTTCCATTCGAGCGTCGGCAGGGAGCGTACGGATCATTATACCGGCACGGTCAGAAAGCTTGGCGTCGATCTGGGCTTCACGACGCGTAGCAGGCTCGTCTGGGCCGTTCTGGCACCGACAGCCGGTTATCATCAAGGTTCGCTGAGCGGCATCTACCAGGGTGCCAGCGCCGAAGCGACGATTGGCGCCGGTGTCGGCGCCAACGTTCTGGTTGGCGGCACGTCGGGTTCGATCCATCTGCAGTCGATCAGCGTGACCGGCCAGCTCGGCCTCAACATCGCCGCCGGCGGTGCATCGATGACGCTCACCTCCGCGAACTGAGCCATTCGTGTCATGCCCTTCCGCTTCAGCGGAAGGGCAATGGCTTTCGCTCGAAAGCCATGCGTAGCGTCTGCCAATTCAATCCGCCAGTTCTGCATTCCCGGTGCGCAGGCTTTTGGGCCTGAGCAGGCGTAGAGATTTGCCGCCTGGATCGCTTTGAAGCTGCAACACGCGGGTGAAGAAGCGGTCGCCGGATGCCATCCTGCCAATATTGACGATTGCCGCATTGCCAAGCTCCTGTTCCAGGAAGCTCAGAACGGTGTTGTATGCGTCGCGCTCCAGCGTATCGAGCGCCTCATCGATGATCACCCAGCGCGGTTTGTGCAGGCCAAGCCGTGCGATGGCAAGCAGCCTGATCTCAAGTTCGTTGAGCTTCAGTCTTGTCCGCATGTCCTGATCGAGGTGATTGTTCAGCTTGCCAAGACCGACCTTGGACAACACCGAGACCATGTCCGCCTTTTTGAAACTGCCGGGGTTATTGGGGTAGGAGAGCACTTCTTCCAATGTGCCGGGCGGAAAATAGGGCGTTCGGGGTACGAAGGCCATGCCGTCGCCTTCTGGCAGGGCGATGCGGCCATGCCCCCACGGCCAGAGCCCGGCGATGGAACGGAAGAACGGCGCCTTTTCCACGTCCGACGCGCTGGTCACGAGGACCCGGTCGCCCGGGGCGATTTCGACATGAGGTTCCGCCAGCTTGATACATCCGGAAGGCAACGCGATTTCAAGGCGGTCGATCGTCAACCGGTGGCCGTCGGTCTTTGCAAACTCGATGCGCTTGTCGTTTTCGTGCCGTTCGTCTGTAGCCAGGATCGCAGAACGGAAGGCGGCCACCCGCAGCAGGGTCGCCCGCCAGTCGGCGATGCTGTCGATGTTGTCGACGAACCAGCGCAGTGAGGCGTGCACCTGGTTGAAGGCGCCGACGGCCATCATCAGGCCACCGAAACTGAGATCGCCGGCAAAATAGACCGGGGCTGCGATGACGATGGGTGCAACGACCGTGATCCAGCCATAACCGGCCGTCACCCATGTCAGCCGGGTCAGGGCAAGCATCAGGCTCTGGCTGATTTCCAGGACGGAGGAGAGGTCGCGCTGGAGACGGCGCTTTTCGTTGGCTTCGCCCGAGGAAAGCGAGACGGCTTCAATATGCTCGTTGACCCGCATCAGCGAGAACCGCAACACCGCTTCCCGGGCGTAGTGTTCGCCGTTGAGCTTGACCAGCGGGCGGCCGACGAACCAGCTCAAGGTGGCTGCCGTGCCGGCGTAGAGGAACGCGGCCCAGACCATATAGCCGGGAATATCGATGTTGTAGCCGCCGATATGAAAGACGAAGCCGGTGGAAAGCGACCAGAGGACACCGATGAAACTGGCAAGCAGGATGCCCGACTGCAACAGGCCGATGGTAAGACCGGCCGTCAGATCGGCGAGATGGCGCGCGTCCTCGTGTATCCGCTGGTCCGGATTGATGCCGATGGCGCCGGCATTGGCGAGACGGAAGGCGCGGGCCGGCTGCATCCATTCCTTGATGAGGTCCAGCGTCAGGCCTTCCCGCAGCTTGATCCGGATCCATTGGCTGAGCCAGGTTTGCAGCACATTGAGGATCAGAAGCGTGCCGGCAATCTCGGCAAAGGTGATGAATTGCAACAGAAAGGCCGAGAGATCGCGCCGCTCCAGGGTATCATAGAAAGGCTTGTACCATCTGTTGAGCAGAATCTGGCCGAACGACGTTGCCAGGATGACTGTGACGATACCAACTGCGAGCCAGACGATCGCCTGGCGGACAGGCGAAGCGATGAAAGCCCTCTGCATCATTCGCAACTGTTCGCGAAATGGCTGTTCGTCGTCTGTCTCTGCGGGTGGGGTGTTCTGACCGTTTTTTTGATGCGACATCGGCGCGAATCTCTCCAACACGGTGTTGACCTGCCAAATATAGCGCGTCCGAGGCGCTCCCCCTATCGAAGAATATGAGCGGAATGTGTTGCAAGGCTGTCCAACCGATCCGGCTGCTGGTCGATGCCGCGAATTGGATGCCGGATAGTCCCGGCTTATCCTTCGCTGAGCTTGCGATGGACAAAGGCCTTGGCAGTGGCAATCGCGGTTGCAAGGCTGTCGCCAAAAGCCAGGCGCGCGGCAATCGCGCTCGCCAGCATGCAGCCGGTGCCGCGCATCGAGGCCTCAAGGCGCGGTGCCGCGAAGGATTGATCGGCCCGATCCGGCTGTATGAGGATATCGACGGATTCCATTCCATCGTCGTGACCGCCCTTGACAAGCACCGCTCGCACACCGGCCGCAATCAGGCGCCGCGCCTGACCGGCCGCATTCTCTCTTGCTCCAGCCGTTTCAACCGCCGTCAGCCGTGAAAGTTCCGGTAGATTCGGCGTGATCAGCGTGCAAGACCCAAACAGATCGCGCAGTGCAGCCATCGAGCCCGGTGTCAGAAGCATACCGCCGGAGGTGGAGACCAGAACAGGATCGAGCACCACCGGAATGTCCGGATGATTCGCCAGTACCTTGGCAACAGCCTCGATTGTTGCTGTTGTTGCCAGCATGCCGATCTTGATCGCGGTGACCGGATTGGCCGTCAGCGCCGCATGCATCTGTTGGACAACCCGGTCGGGGGGGATAGTTTCGACGTGAAGAACGTCTCGATGGGTCTGGGCGGTGACGGCGGTGATCGCGACCGACGCCTTTATCCCAAAGGCTGCCAGCGTCTCGATGTCGCGGACAATGCCGGCGCCGCCCGAGGAATCGGACCCAGCCACGACAAGCATATGCGGTGTACTGCGCGTCATCTGAAACGGGCCGTCCGTTCGATCCATTCCAGTGTCCGCGCCTCCGGATCGGCATGGAGGGTAATATCGGTCACGACGGCGGCGCAGTCGGCGCCATGGGCAAAAACGCTATCGATACGGTCGGCATTGATGCCGCCGATCGCCACAAGGGGCAGGGGGCCGATCCGCGCTTTCCAGTCCCGCAGCCTGTCCAGTCCCTGCGGTTCCCACTTCATCTTTTTGAGGATCGTCGGCCAGACCGGCCCAAGCGCCACATAGTCGGGCGCGGCTGCAAGCGCCGTTTCCAGCTCCGTTTCGTCATGCGTCGAGAGCCCGAGCTTGAGGCCCGCGGCGCGGATGGCGGCAATATCGGCCCCGGCCAGATCTTCCTGGCCGAGATGGACGAAATCGCAGCCCTCATCGATGGCCAGCTGCCAGTAGTCGTTGATGATGAGCTGGCAGCCATGTTCCGCGCAGATCGCTTTCGCGTGGCGGATTTCGCGACGCAACTGCCTCGCGTCGCAATCCTTCATGCGCAGCTGCACCAGCTTTACGCCGAGCGGCACGAGGCGGTCGATCCACTCTGCGCTATCGACGATCAGGTAGAAGGGATCGAGCTTCATGAAAACACCGCCTTGCCGATGATCGGTGTCGAGGGAACAGCCATGTCGCGCGGCTCCAGCATGCCTGCCTGAAAGGCGGTGCGGCCGGCCTCGATTGCGCCGGTGAAGGCAGCGGCCATGGCGGCCGGATCGGCAGCCCCGGCGACGGCGGTGTTTAAAAGCACGGCGTCAAAGCCAAGCTCCATGACCGTTGCGGCGTGAGAAGGCCTGCCGATACCGGCATCGACGATCAGCGGGACGTCCGGAAAATTGGCGCGCATGGTTCGCAGCGCGGACAGATTGACCGGGCCCATGGCCGAGCCGATCGGCGCGCACCAGGGCATCAGCACCGCGCAGCCCGCCTCCAGCAGCCGCTCCGCCACCACCAGATCGTCGGTGGTGTAAGGAAAGACCTTGAAGCCCTCGTTGCTCAGGATGCGTGCCGCCTCCACCAGCCCGAACACATCCGGCTGCAACGTGTCATGATTGCCGATCACCTCGAGCTTGATCCAGTCCGTGGCAAAGACGTCGCGTGCCATCTTTGCCGTCAACACGGCTTCCGAGACGGTGTGGCAGCCTGCAGTGTTGGGCAGAACCCTGACACCGAGCGTGCGGATCAGTTCGGAAAAAGCGCCGCCGGTGCGGCTGCCCGCTGTCTCCCGGCGCAACGACACGGTGATGATCTCCGTCTTCGATGCGCGCACTGCATCCGCAAGAATGGCAGGAGAGGGATAGCGGGCCGTTCCCAGCAGAAGGCGGGAGGCGACGGAGGTTCCATAGAGTTCGAGCATGATCAGCCTCCCTGCATCGGCGAAAGGATCTCGATGCGGTCTCGGTCGTTCAGTGCAAAGGCCTCGCGATCGTCCCGATGCACCAGCTCGCCGTTGACGGCCGTCGCCAGCCAGTCGCCTTCGTATTCCAGCGCGGTCAGCAGCTCCGAAAGGATGGATATATCGGTCTGATGGTCTTCGCCGTTGATCGTCAGTTTCATCGGCTTGCTCCAATCTTCAGGTGAGTGGCGGTTTTGCGTTCGGTTGCTGCAGCCGGTTTGAACGGCCCGGTGGACGGCAGGTGTTTTGTCTTCGAAGGCGAGATGATTTGTGTTGCAACGTCCCTGGCGACGGATGGCGCAAGCAGGAACCCATGCCGATAGAAGCCGTTGACACGGATGGTCCTCCCATCGACCCCGATGCGGGGTAGATTGTCCGGGTAGGACGGGCGCACGCCGGTGCCGGTTTCGATCACCCGGGCTTCGCCGAAAGACGGGTGAAGCGCATAAGTCGCGTTCAGAAGCTCCATCAGCGACCGGGCGCTGATCGGTCCGTCGTCGGCGCTTTCGATCATAGTCGCGCCGACCATGAAGCGGCCATCGCTGCGCGGCACGATATAGAGCGGAATGCGCGGATGCAGCAGCCGGACCGGGCGCGACAGCGTCACCTCCGGTGTTTGCAGCATCAGCATCTCGCCGCGCACGCCGCGCAGATCCTCCGCTTGGCCGATCGCACTTGCCCCGGTGCAATCGATGACACAATCGAACCCGGCATCCGGAAAGTCCATGGCGGCGTTGAAATGGAACCGCACGCCCATCGCCGCCAGTTTTCCATGCAGGGCGTTTAACGCCCGCCTCGGGTCGAGATGTGCTTCGCCGCGAAAGAGCAATGCCTTGCGGAACCGTCCGGCAAGGCCCGGTTCCAGGGCGTCGATGTCATCCGCATCCAGCCAGTCGAAACCCGATGTGCGGTCTGCAAAGCGGGTCAGTTCGGCCGTATCGCGTGGTGGCGCCACCACCAATGTGCCCTTGCGGGTGACATGACCGGGCAGGGCCGCATCCCACCAGTCGGCTGCACCGCGCCCGAGCGTGAGGACCGTTTCGGGCGCACTTTCGCGCTCGCACCAGGGCGCCAGCATGCCGCCGGCAAACCACGAGGCTCCACCGCCGGGCCGTGACGACGTTTCGGCCAATTCGACCGCGACGCCCTTCGCCGCCAGTTCATGGGCAAGCGTGAGGCCGGCAACGCCGGCCCCCCTGATCAGGACGCGCATGCTCACTCTCCCGCGGGTGGAACGGGTCCGGTTTTGGGGAGCGGCATATAGAGATCGCCGCCCGCCTGGAATTTCGCGGCCATCGCCTCAAGGCCTTCCTTCTGCGCTTCGGCCCGGATGTCGTGCGAGATCTTCATCGAGCAGAATTTCGGCCCGCACATCGAGCAGAAATGCGCCACCTTGTGGGCTTCCTTCGGCAGGGTCTCGTCATGGAAGGAGCGTGCCGTTTCCGGATCGAGCGACAGGTTGAACTGGTCTTCCCAGCGGAACTCGAAACGGGCCCGTGACAGCGCGTCATCGCGAAGTTGGGCGGCGGGATGCCCCTTGGCAAGATCGGCGGCATGGGCGGCGATCTTGTAGGTGATCACGCCGACCTTGACGTCGTTGCGATCGGGCAGGCCCAGATGCTCCTTCGGCGTGACGTAGCAGAGCATCGCCGTGCCGAACCAGCCGATCATCGCAGCCCCGATGCCCGAGGTGATGTGGTCGTAGCCGGGGGCGATATCGGTGGTCAGCGGCCCCAGCGTATAGAACGGCGCCTCGCCACAGACCTCCAGCTGCTTGTCCATGTTTTCCTTGATCTTGTGCATCGGCACATGGCCGGGGCCTTCGATCATCACCTGGCAATCCTTCGCCCAGGCGATCTGGGTGAGTTCGCCGAGCGTTTCGAGTTCGGCAAATTGCGCGGCGTCATTGGCATCGGCGATCGAGCCGGGACGCAAGCCGTCGCCGAGCGAGAACGTGACGTCATAGGCGCGGGCAATGTCGCAGATTTCGTCGAAATGCTCGTAGAGAAAGCTTTCCTTGTGGTGATGAAGACACCACTTGGCCATGATCGAGCCGCCGCGCGAGACGATGCCGGTGACACGGTTGACGGTGAGCGGAATGTAGGAGAGCCGGACGCCGGCATGGATGGTGAAATAGTCGACGCCCTGTTCGGCCTGCTCGATCAGCGTATCGCGGTAGACCTCCCAGGTCAGGTCCTCGGCAATGCCGTTGACCTTCTCCAGTGCCTGGTAGAGCGGTACGGTGCCGATCGGCACCGGCGAATTGCGGATGATCCATTCGCGGATATTGTGGATGTTGCGGCCGGTCGACAGGTCCATGACGGTATCGGCGCCCCAGCGCGTCGCCCAGACCATTTTCTCGACCTCTTCGGCCATCGAGGAGGTGACGGCGGAGTTGCCGATATTGGCGTTGATCTTCACCAGGAAATTCCGGCCGATGATCATCGGTTCGGATTCCGGATGGTTGATATTGGCTGGGATGACAGCCCGTCCGCGGGCGATTTCCTGGCGGACGAACTCCGGCGTCACGTGGTCCGGAATGCTGGCGCCGAAGCTTTCGCCGTCGCGCACCAACGCGCCTTTCGGGACCTTGCGGCCGAGGTTTTCGCGGATGGCGATATATTCCATCTCCGGCGTGATGATCCCGGCGCGGGCATAGGCAAGCTGGGTGACGGCCTTGCCGTCCTTGGCCTTCAGCGGCCGGTTGCGGATCGGAAATTCCGGCGTCAGCCGCTCGCCGGTGGCAAACCCATTGTCTTCGGGTTTGACGTGCCGGCCGTCATAGGCCTCGACGTCATCGCGGGCGGTGACCCAGGCCTGGCGCTGGCGGGGCAGGCCGGCATCGATCGAGACGAGATGCGCCGGATCCGTATAGGGGCCGGAGGGATCGTAGACGGTGACAGGTGGTTCGCCCGATGTCGGATGCACGGAAATCTCGCGCATGGGCACACGGATATCCGGGTGCAGGTCTCCCGGGATATGCACCTTGCGGGAGGCCGGCAGCGGGCCGGTGGTGACTGTGGGAGTAATGTTCTTTGCGGCAATAGTCATGGTTGAGGCTCCAAAGGTTGGAGACCCAGTCATCAGAGCCGGAATGATGAAAAGACGCTGACGCGAATCCGCGTGCGGAATCCGAGTCGCTACAGCGCTTGCACCGTCCCTACGCCAGTATGAACTGGATCAGGTTCAACGGGTCACTGCGCTGAATGAAGGCGGCATGGCCGCTTTTCACCCCAGCAGAATCTCAGCCCCTTGTCGGGACCCCCCTGGTGAATGCGCCAATCTAGGCACAGTTTTGGACGGAGCGTCAAGAGCCGTTCAGCGCGACACCTTCAGCCGGCCTTTGCTTCGGGCCCGCAGGCTGTGAAGATGTCCAATGATTACAAACGCGGCCTCGACAGCGCTGCGGTAGCAAATTATCTATAAAAAATGACCTCGACGAGCGAAGACACGATTGCCAGCCGCATCAGCCGCATCCTTGCCGACAGGATCGTGACCGGACAACTTGATCCGGGCACGAAGCTGCGGCAGGACCATATCGCGGAAGAATTCGGCACGAGCCATGTGCCTGTGCGCGAAGCCTTCCGCCGGCTGGAGGCGCAGGGGCTTGCGGTCAGCGAGCCGCGCCGCGGCGTGCGGGTGGCTTCCTTCAATCTCGAGGAGGTTCGCGAGGTCGCGCAGATGCGCGCGGCGCTGGAAGTGCTGGCGCTTCGGCACGCAGCGCCGCATCTCACACCATCGATCCTCGACCTGGCCGAGGAGGCGACCGTCGCCGGCGACAATTCAGTCGACGTCCGCTCGTGGGAAGAGGCCAACCGGCGCTTTCACACCCTGATCGTCACGCCTTGCGGCATGCCGCGCCTGCTGGCTGCGATTGGCGACCTGCACGCCGCCAGCGCCCGTTTCCTGTTCGCCAGCTGGCGATCGGAATGGGAAGTGCGCACCGATCACGATCATCGTGCGATCCTGACCTTCCTGCGTCAGGGCAATGTCGAAAATGCCGCTGCTGTTCTGGAGCGTCACGTCCAGTGGATCGGACAAAAGCCGGTCCGCAATGCGTCCGGCACAACACGCGACGCCTTCGCCATCGTCGGCTGATATCCGGCGCTCAGCTTCTGTTTTTGCCGTTTGTCCGCTTGGCATTTGCGAATGCTGGGTCGCGCCATGGTGATGGAATTCCTCTCAGGATTGAATGATTTCGAAGGCCTCAACGCTAAGGCGGTTGCGCCGGAGTGCGCTGTAAGAAATTATAGATAATATTGAGTCTTATCTATATTTCTTTTGCCGGTAACGGCGACGGGAGAGGGAAGGTCGGAAATGCTGCAGAAAATCACCGCCGAAGAGCATGCAAAAGCGCATCGTGCAGCTTTTATGGGGCATGTGACTCTCGCTGATGCGAAAATTATCTATAATTCTTCATTCAACGATCTGCTGTTCCGGGCGCAAACAGTTCACCGGGAAAATTTCGATCCCAACGCGGTGCAGATCAGCCGGCTGCTGTCGATCAAGACGGGGGGCTGCGCCGAGGATTGCGGTTATTGCAGCCAGTCGGCGCATGCCCCGACCGGTCTCAAGGCATCGAAGCTGATGATGGTCGAAAAGGTCGTCGCCGAGGCACGCAAGGCCAAGGCCGAGGGTGCGACCCGCTATTGCATGGGTGCTGCCTGGCGCAGCCCCAAGGAGCGCGACATGGAAACGCTGGTTGCCATGGTCGGCAGCGTCAAGGCGCTGGGCATGGAGACCTGCATGACGCTCGGCATGTTGTCGCCGGGTCAGGCGGAAGCATTGGCCGATGCCGGCCTCGACTACTACAACCACAACATCGATACGTCTGAGGAATTCTATCCGCAGATCATCACCACCCGCACCTTCGCTGACCGGCTGGACACGCTGGCCAACGTGCGCGAGGCGGGCATGAAGGTCTGCGCCGGCGGCATTCTCGGCATGGGCGAGACGGCGGAGGATCGCATCTCCATGCTGGTGACGCTTGCCAATCTGCCGGCGCCGCCCGAAAGCGTTCCGGTCAACATGCTGATCCCGATCCCCGGCTCGCGACTTGCCAATGCGGAGCCGGTCGATCCGGTCGAATTCGTTAGGACCATCGCGCTCGCCCGCATCCTGATGCCGCGTTCGCATGTGCGCCTGTCGGCCGGGCGGACGCAGATGAGCGACGAAATGCAGGCGCTCTGTTTCTTCGCCGGCGCCAACTCGATCTTTGCCGGCGATACGCTGCTGACGGCCGACAATCCGGGAGAAGATCACGATGCAGCGCTCTTCCGCCGCCTTGGTTTGAAGCCGGTGGAGTTGGAGCAGGCGGAATGACACCCGCAGGCCTTGCTCGCTATGAAACGACGCTGGCGGGATTGGACCGCAAGGGACGGCGACGGGTTCTGATCGCGCAGGACGGCGCCGATTTCAGCTCTAACGACTATCTGGCGTTCGCCGGTTCCACACGGTTGAAGGCGGCTATCACCGCTGCCGTTCAGCGCGGCGTGCCCGTCGGTGCCGGCGGCTCGCGCCTGCTGCGCGGCAATCACGCGGAGCACGAGGTACTGGAAGAAGAGGCCGCCGCATTTTTCGGCGCCGAGCGGGTTCTTTATTTCGGCAGTGGTTATGCCGCCAATGCGGCTCTGTTCTCGACCCTGCCGCAGCGCGGCGATCTCATCGTCCACGATGCCCTGGTCCATGCCAGCGCGCATGAGGGAATCCAGGCGAGCCGGGCACAGGCCGTGGCGGTGGCGCACAACGATGTCGGGGCTTTCGAAGACGCCATCATCGACTGGCGGCGCAATGGTGGCACCGGCCACCCGTGGATTGCGGTCGAAAGCCTCTACTCCATGGACGGTGATCGCGCCCCGCTCGCAGAACTGGCAGCCCTTGCCGAACGGCACGACGGCTTTCTGGTGATCGATGAGGCGCATGCCACCGGCGTCTTCGGCCCCGGCGGGCGCGGTTTTGCCGCCGATCTGGAAAACCGGGAAAATGTCATCGTGCTGCACACCTGCGGCAAAGCCCTCGGCGTTTCCGGTGCGCTGCTCGGCGCAAGTGCTGTGCTTTGCGATTATCTCGTCAACCGGGCGCGGGGTTTCATTTATTCCACCGCGCCATCGCCGCTGATGGCCGCCGCCGTGCGCGAAGCGCTGCGAATGCTGACGGATGAGCCGCAGCGCCGCACGGACTTCGACGAATTGAAGGCTTTCGCCAATACCGAACTGACAGCCAGACTTGGCATGAAGGGCAGCGGATCGCAGATCCTGCCGGTACTGATCGGCGATAACGGCCGGGCCGTTCGGATAGCCGCGCGCATGCGGGGCGAAGGCTTCGACATCCGCGCCATCCGCCCGCCGACCGTTCCTGAAGGCACGGCAAGGCTCCGGATCGCCATCACGTTGAATGTCGACAGGGCCATGATTGCATGCATGTTTACCCGGCTTGCGGCGATCATGGCGGAGAACGCGCCATGATGCGTTTCGTCATCACCGGCACGGATACCGGCATCGGCAAGACGGTGTTTTCGGCGGCGCTCGCCGGTGCGCTTTCCGGCTATTACTGGAAGCCGGTGCAGGCAGGGCTCGATGAGGAAACGGACAGCCAGATTGTCAGCCGGCTGAGCGGTCTGCCGCCGGAGCGTATCCTGCCGGAAGCCTATCGGTTGAAGACACCGGCATCGCCCCATCTCGCGGCCCGCATCGACCACGTCACGATCGTGCCGGACATGCTGGTACCGCCCGTCACGAATGCTCCGCTCATCATCGAGGGTGCCGGCGGCCTGCTGGTGCCGTTGACGAAAACGGAGGTGTTTGCCGATGTCTTCGCGCGCTGGCAAATCCCGGTCATCCTTTGCGCCCGCACCGGGCTCGGCACGATCAACCACACGCTGTTGTCGCTGGAAGCGCTGCGCCGCCGCTCCATCCCGGTTTTCGGCGTCGCCTTCATCGGCGACGAGGCGGCCGAAACGCAACGGATCATCGCGGCAATGGGGCATGTGCGGATACTCGGCCGCCTGCCACGGCTTGACCCGCTGACACCGGACCTGTTGCGGCTGGCCTTTCACGACAGTTTTCCGCTTTCCCCGTTTCATGAGATGATCGCATGACGTCACCCGTCTGGCACCCCTTCACCCAGCATGCGCTCGAACCGGCGATGAAACGGATCGTGCACACGGATGGCGCCTGCCTGGTCGATGAGGACGGTGCGCGTATCCTCGATGCCATCTCCTCCTGGTGGGTGACCACCCATGGCCACCGGCATCCGGTGATCGTGAGCGCCATCCAGGCGGCATGCGAGAATTACGACCAGATCATTTTCGCCGAATATACCCATGAACCCGCCGAGGAACTGGCGCGGGGTCTGGTGAAGATCGCGCCCGCCGGCCTCGACCATGTGTTCTATTCCGACAGCGGATCGACCTGCGTCGAGGTCGCGCTGAAAATGGCGCTCGGGTTCTTCCACAATTCCGGCGCGCCGCGCCGCCGCGTCTGCGTCATGGAGCATGGGTATCATGGCGATACGATCGGCACGATGTCGGCCGGGGAGCGCGGTGTCTTCAATGCGGCCTACGAACCGCTGCTCTTTGGTGTCGATCGCCTGCCGTTTCCGGATCCTGGCCATGAGCAGGACACGCTCGACGCCTTCGAGCGCTTCTGCGCGACCGGCCAGGTGGCAGCACTTCTGATTGAACCGCTCATTCTCGGAGCGGGCGGCATGCGGACCTATCCGGCGTCCGTCCTCAGCGAATTGAAGCGGATCGCCGAACGGCATGGTACCCTGATGATCATCGACGAAGTGATGACCGGCTGGGGCCGGACTGGCAGCGTGTTCGCTTGCGAACAGGCCGGTGTGACACCTGACATTCTCTGCACCTCCAAGGGTTTGACCGGCGGCGCCCTTCCGCTTGCGGCCACCCTTTGCACGGCCGAGATTTTCGATGCGCACCTGTCGACGGATCGCCGCCGGACATTCTTCCATTCCAGTTCCTATACCGCCAACCCGATCGCCTGCGCGGCAGGGGTTGCCAATCTGACGGTTTGGGAAAACGAGCCGGTCGGCGAGCGCATCCGCGCGCTTCAAGGGTTACAGCAGGAGGGGCTGTCTCGCTTCACATCCGATCCGCGCTTCGGCAATGCCCGCCAGATCGGAACGATCACGGCCCTCGATCTCATCGTCCCGGCAAGCGGCTACCTTTCGGATGTCGGTCCAAAGCTCAGGGCATTCTTTCGCGAACGAAAACTGCTGATCCGTCCGCTTGGCAACGTCATTTACCTGATGCCGCCCTACTGCGTCACTGCCGCCGAACTCGGCCGGGCCTATGACGCGATCGACGAGGCGGCGGCCTATTTTGCGGCGGGCCGGTTGTGAGGAGCGCGCGTTCGTCCTGCCTTGCCGGTTTCGGCCACGCCGTTCCGATCCGGCGTGTCGAAAATGCCGAGATCGAGGAGAGGCTTGGCCTCGAGCTAGGCTGGATCGAGCGCCGGACCGGCATCCGTGCACGGCATTGGGCCGAGCCGGGCGACACGTTATCCGGTCTTGCGGCAAAGGCCGGGCAGGCGGCCATTGAAAATTCCGGTATCGCCCGGGACGATGTAGCGTTGACGCTTCTCGCCACGTCGACGCCCGATCATCTGCTGCCGCCTTCGGCTCCCCTGCTTGCCCATCGTCTCGGGCTGGCGAACTCCGGTGCCATTGATCTCGCAGGCGCCTGCTCCGGCTTTCTCTATGCGCTGACGCTGGCCGACGGCTTCGTTCGTGCCCAAGGTCGGCCGGTGCTGGTGGTCGCGGCCAATATTCTCAGCCGCCGTATCAATCCGGCGGAGCGGGCAAGCGCCGTGCTGTTTGCCGATGCGGCGGGCGCCGTCGTTCTGATGCCGTCACAAGATCCGGAAACGGGACTTCTCGGTGTCGATCTCGCCTCCGACGGCAGCCGCTACGATCTGATCTCGATCCCCGCCGGCGGCAGCAACCGGCCGTTTGCAGCCGATGTGACACCGGACGAATGCCTGATGACGATGCGCGACGGCCGGGAAATGTTCACGCAGGCGGTCAGGATGATGAGCCTCTGCGCCAACCGGGCGATCGCACACGCAGGACTTGGTGCAAGGGATGTCAGCCGGTTCGTTCCCCATCAGGCCAATGCGCGCATCTTCGATGCGGTTTGCGGCAATCTCGGTATCGATCCCGAAAGGACGGTGCGCACCATTACGAACTACGGAAACTCATCCGCCGCAACGATCCCGCTGTCCCTGTCGCTCGCCCATCAGGCCGCGCCCTTCGCCTCGGGCGAGAAATTGCTGCTGACCGCGGCGGGGGCGGGGCTGACGGGAGGCGCCTGCGTGATCGGGATGTAGGCGGGAGCGCGATGGCTTATGCGACTTCCTCTGCATAAATCCGTGCAAGGCCCTCGTGAATGCGGGACTTCACCTCCTCGGAACTGAAGCTGAGATGGTGCTGCATCAGGGCCACCGCTCCCTCCGCATCGCGCCTGGAAAGGGCATCGAGGATGAGGGAATGCTCTCCAAGCGAGGCCGAGCGGCGTGCAGGATCTTCCAGATTGATGCGCCGCACGAAACGGATTCGCGCATTGATATTTCTCAGATATTTCAAACGTTCGGCATTTCCGGCCAGGGCCGCAATATCGAGATGAAAGGCCTCGTCCGCCTCGACCAAAGCGTGGATCGTCATCCCGGGTTGCTGGGTTTCAACACCTGTCCACCGCGCCTGCTGGATTTCGATGTCGGATTGCGAAGCGACGGCACAGGCCTGACGCACGGCGGAGAGTTCGAGATCAGCCCGGACGCCGAAAAGCTCGGTGATTTCCGTGACGCTGAGCTTCCGGCAAAAAAATCCACGCCTCGGTTCGAAAGCCACCAAACCGTCAACGATCAGCCGGTTCAGGGCTTCGCGAACCGGCGCGCGGCTCATGCCGAGGATGGCCGCCAGCTCGACTTCGTTCATCCGCTCGCCCGGGCGGAAACCGAAACTGATCGTCCGGTCCCTGAGATAGGCGTAGGCGCGTTCGACAGTGTTGTCGCCCGACGCTTGTCCCGGCTGCTTCCCGTGTTTTTCCATTGTGCCTCTCGATCGATTTCAGGCGGTCATAGCATGCGCGGTTGACAGGCGCAAAGGTTGTCGGCATGAATGTATTCTGTATTGTCGACAGTTCTGCCGACAGAATAGCGGCCATAAAAACCAGCGGCAGCAAGCCAACCAGAGGGATATGAATGATGGAAAAATCTGCGATCGTCGAAATGCAGGAGCGGCTGCTGTCCAAGCGGGCAAAGACCTTGCTTCACCATCCACAGGGCATGGGGAACTACTTCACCTTCAAGACCGCCATCGATATTCTCGGCCTCGACTGGAACGACGTCGCGCCCGGCGGTGTCTACAACGTCACCGGTGCCGGTTATTTCGATATGGGCTATATGGCCAACCATATCGGCCCGTCGGATGCCGCGCTTCAGGCCTTTCGCGATGCATCGACGCCGGAGAAACTGGCGATCTATCCGCCGGATTGCCTGCCCGAACTGAAGGAACTGGTAGCGCGCAAAAAATTTGGCCGGGCACTCGGGCCCGATTTCGAGGTCATGGGTGTCGAGGGTGCGCAGGGCGGCATCGGTTATACCTATCTGACTTTTCTCGATGAGGGCGATGAGGTGATCGTCACCGATCCCGGCTATTTCCATTTCGTGCCGGCGGCCGAGGCCTGCGGCGCCCGCATCGTGCCGATCGAGCTCAACGAGGCCAATGGCTATAAGCTTGTTCCGTCGCAGGTCGAGGCGGCCATCACGCCACGCACCAAGATGATCGTGGTCTGCGACCCGATCAACCCCTTCGGCACCGTGCAGACACGGGAAGAACTGCTGGCCATCGCCGCGATCGCCCGCCGCAACAACATTGTCGTCTTCAACAACGTCACGCACAACACCCATCAGACCGACCCGTCCGTTCAGCAGATCCCGATGGCTTCGCTGCATTCGCAGGAAACCCCGATGGATCACGTCGTCTCGGTCAGCGGCATGTCGAAGGGCTATGGCATGCCGGCGATCCGCGTGGGTTTCATGGCGGCGCATCCGGCGCTGTTGCGTGGCGCGTTCCTGACGAAGATGGAGATCACCAAGATCCACATCAACTATCCCGGCCAATATGCCGCTCTCACCGCCATGCAGGACACGGCCTATGTCGCTGCAAGCACCGAAACGATCCGGCGCAACTACGCCCATATCCAGGAGACGGTGGAACGGACGCAGGGCGTCTCCATTCCCGTCAGCCCGGCTTACGGGTTCTGCATGATGATCGATGTCTCCGGCGCGGGCGTGACCGCGCAGGAAGTGACGGTCGGGCTGCTGAAGGAAAAGATCGCCGCCATTCCGGGCGATGGTCTGGGAGATGTGAAAGCGGCCGACTATCTCCGGCTCAACTATTCCCACCCTGATATCGCCTGTTTCGAGCGCTTCCGCGAAGCCTTGCCGAAAGCGATCGAGGAAGCCCGCGCGGGGCTCTATGCCGATGCCGTCATCGGCTTCTTTGAACGGGCAGGCACCGAGCGGGGAAAGACGATTATCGCAAAGATCCGGGCACGGCAGCAGGCAGGCCAAATTCTCAGCGCCGCGGAATGAGACTTCGAGGCACCCGGTCAGCCGGGTGCCTTATGCCTTTCAGGACTCGCCGGCGTGTATCCCCGGCGAATTTCAAGGTTGGGTTTGGTTGCGCGCGCCCGTGGTTTTTGGTAAATTTTTACTAAAGATTGAGAGAGTTGGCAGAGCGGTCACCCATGCCCAGTGTCATGCATCGTTTCGACAATTATATGAGGAACGGCATGGGCGGCTGGGCGTGGTCGCAGCCTGCAATCATCCGGGCTCTGCTGTTTTTGCCCTGTCTGATCGAGTATCTGATTGTCTTTGCCGTCTGTGTTTTCGCGATTGCCGCGGTGGTCTTTCTGATGGCGCTGGTGATGGTGTTCGGTCTTGATGCGGAGCGTCAGCCAGGCATGCGCTGACGCTCCGGGGCCTCAACGGGCCGCCGGCTTCAAGGGCTGCTCGATATAGTAGCTCTCATAGCTCCTCCGGTATTTTTCCGCAGCGCCGAAATCGCTGTATTTCCCAAGCTCGTCCATATCCGTCTTGTTGAGCATGACGCCGAGAATCTTGGCGTTGAATTGCGGATCGGATTGCAGCACGTCCCGGACGAGACGGGACGGTGTCTTGCCCCATTCGATGACCATCAGGAACCCGTCGGCGAAGGGCGAAAATGCCTTGGCGTCGATGACCGGAGCCAGCGGCGCGAGATCGACGATGACATAGTCGAAGGTCTTGCGCGCATTGGCGATAAGGGTTTCCATGCCCTGGGAGGCGAGCAGTTCGTTGGTATGGTAGAGGTGTTCGCGTGGCGCGATCGGCAGGATGGCAAGCCGGGTCTGCGGATCGACCCTCAGCGCCGTGGTCCATTCCTCTTCCCCGAGAACAGCTTCCACCAGTCCTGTCTTCGGTGCAGGAGAAATCATCTTGCTGATCGCCGGGTTCCTGAGATCGGCGTCGATCAGGAGCGTGCGCTTGCCACTGGCCGCAAGCAGCCCGGCGAAGTTCGCGGCAATGGTCGATTTCCCTTCGCCCGGTAGCGCCGAGACGACACCGATGACGCGGTTGGGGCGGCCTTGCAGGATGACGTCGCTGGCGAGCTTGGCATTGCGCAGCGTTTCGGCAAAGGCCGACCGCGGCGCATCGACGGCAATCCGGGTCATGCGTGTCAGGGGAATGTCGGCATCGGCCTCGATATCGGCTTGCTCCGGTTCTGCCTTGGCAAAGCGTCCGCGTGTCTTATGCCACAGGGTATCGGTCTTTTTCCCGATCAGCGGCAGATAGCCGAGCGACTTGTGGCCAAGAACGGAGCGAACGTCCTCTTCCAGGCGGAAAAAGCGCTCGCGAAATTCCTGAAGGCCGGCGATGACGGCGCCCAGCATGAAGCCGAGCACGATGGAAAGGGCCAGAACCATCGTCTTCTTGGGGCTGGATGGCGAGATGGGAACGCCGGCCTCCGAGATGATCCGCGCTTTTGCGATCGGGAAAGACCGTTGCTGGGCTGCCTCCTCGTAGCGGCCGAGATAGGATTCGTAGAGCGTCTTCAGCGCCGTTGCCCTTTGCTCCAGCTCACGCAGGTCGACCAGCGACCGGTTGGCCTGCGAATTGCTGCCGACGACGCCTTCGATGCTCTGGCGCAGCGATGCTTCGCGCGATTTCGCCACTTCGAATTCATTGCGGTAATTGGCGGTAATCTGTTGCAGTTCACGGAAGATCTGGCCGGCCAGTTCCGATTTCTCAGCCCTGAGAGCCACCGCCTGCGGGTGATCGGCGGAGAAGTTCTGGGTGATGACCTGCTCGCGTTTGCTCACCGCCAGATAACGGGTCCGCAAATCCTGGATGACGGAATTGTCGGTCTGGTTCGACGAAATCGTCGCATTGTTCACGGCGTTTTCGGCACCCTGGTCGAGGATCGACTTGAACTGGTTGTAGCGGGCAGATGCGCTGGCGCTGTCTGCCTGCGCGACGATCAGCTGGCTGTTGAGATCGGACAGTTGCTGCTCGGACATCAGCTCACCCCGGGTCGAGGTCAGGCCGTTGTCCGCCTTGAACTTTTCCGCTTCCAGCGAGGCAGCCTGCGCGCGTTGGCGCAGGTCGGTCAACCGCTCCTGCAGCCAGACGGAAGCGCGCTCGGTGGCGTCGAAATTGGCGTTCAGCTGGTCGGTCAGATAGGCATTGGCATAGGCGCGGGTGATGGTGGCGGCGAGACGCGGATCGGTCGATTTGTAGGACAGCGAGACGACCGAGCTTCTGGACACCCGTTCCACGGTCAGTCCCTGCTGGATATAGGCGGCCGCCGTCTCCCGCCTGCCGTTTCGCATGGCCTCTTCGGAAATTTCAGGCCGGCTGACGAAGAGGCCGACGGCCGATCGGATCGCCGATTTCACCTTCGACATCAGAGATTGCGGCGGGTTGAGAACGGTTTCGTTGTCGCCGAGCTTTTCCGCATCGGTGACGTGCAACGCCAGTTCGCCCGATTTCAGAATCTCGACGGCGCTGGCAATTTGCGTGTCGGCCTGCTGGGCGCTTTGGGGCGAGGGGGTCTCCTCCGCATATTTCGACAGGTTGTCATCCAGCAGGATCTGCGTCTCCGACGTATAGAGCGGCGTCGCAAACAGCAGGTAGATGGACCCTAGAAGGAAGCACGCGATGACGCTGGCAGCCACGACCCTCGAACGGCGCAGCGCAATCGCGGTCAACCGGTTGAGATCGATGAACGAGTCGGACTCATCGCTTCGCAGCGACGGGACAGTGTTCAACGGAAGAGGTCTTTGATTCATGGGCCGTTCGGTCTCCGGGTGTATGTCTGTGGTCGTGTCTCACCCCAAAACACGTCAGGGGTGAGACCGGATTTCTCGACAGTGCCAAACCGTCGAAAAAACATCATTTTCAGGCCGCCCGTATGGCCTGTTCGTGTGACAGAACCATCTCGCGGACGGATTCGAAGACGAGGTTTCCGATGTCCGCGCGCGCCAGTGCAAAGGCGACATTGGCTTCGATGAAGCCCTGCTTGGAGCCGCAATCGAAGGTCCGGCCTTCGTAAGGATGGGCGTGGAACGATTGCTCAGCCGAAAGGCGCAGCATGCCGTCGGTCAGCTGGATCTCGTTGCCGGCGCCGCGCTGCTGATGCGCAAGGATCGAGAAGATCTCCGGCTGCAGGATGTAGCGGCCATTCAGGTAATAGGTGGACGGTGCCTCGGCGACGGGTGGCTTTTCCACCATCTGGGTGACTTCGAACCCGTGCCGGGTTTTCTCGCCCATGCCGACGATGCCGTATTTCGAGGTGTCCTCAAGGGCGCATTGCTCGACCGCGACGACATTGCCACCGACATCATTGTAGAGATCCATCAGGCCGGCCATGCAGCCACGCGCACCATAGGAAATCATATCGGGCAGAAGCAGGGCGAACGGCTCGTCGCCGATCAGATCGCGGGCGCACCAGACCGCATGGCCAAGACCGAGCGGCGCCTGCTGGCGTGTGAAACTGACGGAGCCGGCTGTCGGAAGCATGCGCGCCAGCTCGGAAAGCTGGGCATCCTTGCCCGATCGCGTCAGCGACGAAATCAGCTCCGGCACATCGTCAAAGTGATCCTCGATCGCCTGCTTGTTGCGGCCGGTCACGAAGACGATGTGCTCGATGCCGGCCTGCATCGCTTCCTCGACGGCATATTGCACGACGGGCCGGTCGACGATGGTCAGCATTTCCTTCGGCATCACTTTGGTGGCGGGCAGAAACCGCGTGCCGTTGCCGGCAACGGGAATAACGGCTTTGCGAACGGGTCTGATAGGAGCCATAGAACTATCCTTTGCTTTTGTGCGGACTGTTGCCCGGGGTGGTTCTATTCATCGTTTTCGGCGGGGTGCCGAAAGGGCGAATTGCCGTGAACGGCGCCATCAGGCGCCGCAGTCTGACGGCAATGGGCATCCGCAGATGACGAATTGCCGCCGGATTTCTCCACGCGGTCCTGACCGCGCCGGAAAGGGATCGTGCCTTGATCTGATCGACCAGGATGATGAAGGATCGTGCGTCCTCGATGCTGCGGTGACGCCGGCTCTGGGCGGCCATCGATGCCGCGTCCAGCCGGTGATTTCTCAGAAACTCGGCATCGGCGGCCAGCATCGCATCCACCTGATGCAGCTTCAGCACCCGCGAGATGGAGCCGGTTCTTATGTAATAGGTGTAACCGGCACTGGGCTCGACGGCGCAGCGGCCACCTTTTGCAAGGGCCGATGCCAGCAGCATGTAATCCTCGCCGATCGGCAAGGTCTCGTCGAAACGAAGGCTGTGCTC
Source organism: Pararhizobium polonicum (assembly GCF_001687365.1). Classification (GTDB taxonomy): domain Bacteria; phylum Pseudomonadota; class Alphaproteobacteria; order Rhizobiales; family Rhizobiaceae; genus Pararhizobium; species Pararhizobium polonicum. The sequence continues at coordinate 62,937 of NZ_LGLV01000004.1, read as the reverse complement.
TTCGAGAAAGCGGCGCTCGAAGACCGGCTTCATGTAGCCGTAATTGTGTTCGGACTGAAACAGCACGTTCGACCCGATGAAAGCCGGGAGTGTCAGCGTTTTCAAAGCCGCCAGGGACGCGTCCTCGAACATCCGCTTCGTTTCGCCGTTCAGCGAGATGACGTCGACATTATCGACGACGATCTGCGCGCCTGCCTGCCTGGCCCGGGCGATCATTCGCGCGGTGCGATCGGGGAAAACCGCATCGTCGGAATCGAGGATGACGATCCAGTCTCCACGCGCGGCGGCAAGGCCTGCGTTGCGCGCGCCGCCAGGCCCGCGGTTCTTTTCCAGCCGAATCAGCCGGACGCGCGGATCGGTATAGGCGTCGACGATCTCGGCGGTATCATCCGGCGAGCAATCGTCGATGACGATAATCTCGACGCTGACGCCGGTCTGCGCCAGCGCGCTGTCGATAGCCCGCTCGATCGTGTCCTGCGCCTTGAACGCGGCGACGATGAATGTTGCCTGGGGGGGATGCAGCTCCATCAGGACGACCTTGCCTCGGCTGCGCCGTACTGCTCGATTTCCCGCACGCCCAGAAGCCCGACGACGACGCCGGCATGCATCGAGGACCGCAGGACATACTGGTTGCGGCGAACGGGAGAGAAAAGGAAGAGGACGCTGGCCAGCGCACAGAAACCGCTCTTGGCGGAAGCAAGCGCCAGCTGGCGGACTTTCCCCATGAGGCCAGCCCCCGCGTCGAGCAGGTGGCCATGGGTCTGGCCGAAGCGAAATTTCCGTTTGGCCAGCCATGAAAAGGCGGCGCGCTTGGCTGGCACAGGTTCCTGCACCCAGGCGGCCGGAGCGTAGGCTATTCTGCCGCCCATCCGGTGCATATGCGTGAAGAATTCTGTATCCTCTCCGCCGCTGCGGCCGAGCGCCAGGTTGAAGCGCCGTCCGGCAAGCGACGGCGCAGCGAGGCGCAGAAGTGCATTGCAGGTGTAACCGGTGATGATCCGGTCGCCGACCCAGACCGGGAATGTCGAGTGAAAATCTCCCCGGCGCATCCAGCGTGGCGCGTCCTTGCCGTAGACGGCCTGGACCGGGCCGAGCACCACATCCGCGTTCGTCGCTTCCGCCGTTTCGATCAGCCGGACGATCCAGTCTTCGCTGGCCGTCTCGTCGTCGTCGATGAACGCCAGGAAATCGCCCGTGGCATTGTCGAGGCAGGCATTGCGGGCGATCGAAATATTGGAAGACGGGCAATGGACATAGACGATCTCGTGCGGCACCAGGGTGCGCAAAGCATCCACCCGTCCCCCGGCACTTGGCGTATCATCGTTGTCAGCCACGATGATACGGATTTGCGCCCCCTCGGGAACAGCCATCACTGCGAGCGAGCACAGCGTCTGCTCCAGCTCGGGCCGCCGATAGGTGCACACGCCGATATCGATGCGGATGTGATGTTCTTTTCCGTGCATGTCTGTCCTCATGAGGCGACCCGGCGATTGCGGAAATCGAGAAGTTCGCGCCAGAAACCGGCCGACCAGGCGAAATGCATCACCATGGCGGACACGGCGGCGAGCGGCCCGTAAGGATTCTTTTCGCCGAGTGCCATCCACACGCCATAACCAAGGCAGGCGACGGCCCACAGGCCAAAGGGAATGACGGCGGCCCAATTGATGATCGCCAGCAAGGCACCGATGGCGACCGGTGCGACGGCCAGCGGCAGCATCTGCCGGATGCTCGGCATGGCGCGGTGTTTCATGAAATTCTTTGCCCGGCCGCGGCCATAACCGAAATACTGGCGGAAAAGCGTGCCCGCTGTGCTGCGCGGATAATAGATCATGCTCGTCTTGTCGGTCATCCAGATCCGGTAGCCGGCCTTGTTGAGGCGGTAATCGAATTCGGCATCCTCATTGTGGCTGAACATTTCGTCATAGCCGCCGATCGCCTGGAAGGCGGAAATCCGCATCAGCGCGTGGTGGCCATGATCGGCCCAGTGGCCGACAGCACCGGTGCGGTGTTTCGAACCGCCATTGCCGAGCTTGGAGTTCTGCGCGTAGGCCGTGGCCTTCTGGAAGGTGCTGAAGCCAACGGTCTGCATGGCGACGACGACTGAATCGGCGCCGGTCGCAATCGCGTCTTCCATCAGGCGCTGGCAATAATCCGCCGGATATTCGCCATGCGCGTCGATGCGGATCATATAGGTGTAGTCCGCGCCGAGCTTGTCGACCGCGAGGTTGACAGCAGCGCTCTGGATTTTCTTCGGATTGTCGAGCAGCCGAACCTTCGGATTGACGCCGGCGATCCGCTGGACGATGTCGCGCGTGCCGTCGGTGCTTCCCCCGTCGACCACGACGAGATCGGCGTCGAGATCCCGCATGGCGCCGGCAAGCTTGCCGATCAGGGCTTCGATAAATTTGGCCTCGTTGAGGCAGGGAATAACGATCAGGCTGCGGCCATGCGTCAGATCATCGGCTGTCATAGCAGTCCACCCTTGTTGCTGTGTGTTTGAGAAAGCTCTTGCATCGATGCGGTAGGGGCTTCGTTGGCGCGCAGCGCCGCGAGCCGGTTGACCAGCCGCTGGCAATCGGCCCGGTCGAAGACCCAGCTTTGCGATCCCGTTGCAGCGACCTTGCCGAACTCCGCGAGGTAGCGTTCCGGCGTCATGCCGGCAAAGAGTGTGGCAAGCGCTGCGCTGTCGGCACGGTCGAGCACGAGGCCGATGTGCTTGGCGCTGATAAAGCGCGCCGTTTCCGTTCCCCGCATGGCGATTGGAACGGCGTTGTAGCGGCATCCCTCGTAAAGCCGGTTCGGCAGCAGCCAGCTGGAATTCAGACCTTCCTCGAAGAAGTCGATGCCCCAGGAAAATTGCACCTCGTCATAGATCCGGGCAAGGTCTTCGGGGTTCTTGTAGGCCCCGTGAAAATGCATGAACGGCTCGTTTGCAACGAAGCCGTCAAAGTCGTCGAATTCCGAATAGGCGGGGCGTCCGCGCAGCACGATTTCGAATTTCCCGTCCATCGCGCGGGTGAATGCGGCCAGCAGCTTCAGCGACTTGCTGCATCGCAAGGCGCCGAACCAGCCGATCTTCCAGGGCTCACCGGGTTGCGGCGGACGGGGCCGGGCGGTTTGCAGTGCCGCGCCGTCCGTCAGATCGATCACCTGGTTTTCCAGAAGCAGCACCGGCGCTTTCAACCGTGAGACCGGCCGGAAATAGTTCTCGATGAAAGCCGGCGAGCTGGTGACCAGCAGGCTGACATTGCGTCCCAGATAGTGTTCGGCGGCACGAAGGCCCCGGCCGGCAAGATCCTTGCGCAGCAGGAGGCGGTGAATATCCAGGCATTCGTAGACGATCGGAACATCGCCACCGAAAATCGCATTTGCCCTGTTGGCAAGGGCGAGCATTTCGAGATTGCGGGCGATGATGATGCCGGGTTTCCGGGCACCGCGAAGTTTATGACGCAGGAGCATCACCGCCTTGGCGACAGCGGCGATCCGCTGGCCGAACCGTCCGTCTCTGGTGACGCCGAGTTCGATGAGGCCGTTTTCGGCAACTGTGTCTGCACCGCGCCGGAAGCCCGCCACCGTCACATTGGCACCACCCGCTTCGAGCGTCAGGGTCCTGCGCCTGATCGCCGGGTCCGCCACATCATGTGCCAGGTACAATACATCCAGCATGAAAACTTCCCGTTTTCCGCTTAGCCCATGCCAAGCTTAGTTCAGTTTTTTGTGCGCCGCAACATTCATGTTGCGACTGCGAAATGCGTCAGTTGAGCGTGCAGGTGATCGATTCCGGAAACAGGCATTTTTCGCCGGGCGCGGTAAAGGCAACGCGGTCGATCTGCATCTTTGCCGGCCCCCGATAGTGAAACTTGCCCATCCAGTCGCTCAAGGTGTCGGTTCCCCAGAGGCTGAAGAAGATTTTCTGATCGTTGACGGGAATTTTCGCAGGATCGGTCACGTCCTGCACCAGCTTGCCGTTGACGTAGTAGCGCAGCCGTCCCTGTTCCCAGACAAAGGCATAGTCGTTGAAGCCGGCATTCGCGCCGCCTGCGACATCGACCAGTTTCTCGTTGCCGCCCTTGGCGGAAATGTACTGGTTGACCTGGACCTTGCCGGAATCCTTGCCCAGCACCTCGAAGTCGATCTCGTCATGCGGTTTCTTGTCGGTCGGGCCGATATAGGTGAAGAAGGCGGAGTTGAGCCCGGAGCCTTCGGCCGTCTTGATGCGCGCCTCGTAGGTGCCGTAACCGAAGCGCTTGCGGGTCTGGATCTCGCCGCAGGCATAGTCACGCTTGCCGGTCTTGCGCTGCTCGAAGGTCAGTTCGAGCACACCGTTTTCGACGGAAATCTGTTTTTTCGACCAGGTGCAGTTCTGATGGGCGCCATTGTCCCAGCCGTCCGAGATGTACCAGATCGCGTTATCGATCCTGTCGAAATTCTCGACGAAGGACGTGCCTGTGCTCGTCTTCTGATTCGTCTCCTGCGCGAAGGCGGAGGGGGAAAGAGCGGCGGAGAAAACCGCCAGTGCGGCGAGCGTTTTTGCGATCGATCGTGTCATCGTGTCACCTCTTCCTTTGGGGAACGGGGATCGGACCAACCCTTCTGGCCTGCCTCAATGTCCATCGAGCGCCTGAGCGCAGAACCGCCTGCGCGGCTGCCGGTCAAAATGGCATGCAGCCACGGTGTCAGGCGCTTGGCGAGATTGTCCGAGACGACGAGAATGAGAAGGGCGAGGATCGGTGCCGAGAAATAGAACAGCGGATAGAGCCCGGGATTTGCCGCCCGGTTCCAGATCATCCAGAACGCGATGAGCAGCGGATAATGGGCGCAGAAGATCCAGAAACTGAGACCTTCCGATTTGGAAAGCTGGCGCCCAAGCTGAGAGCGAATGAGGATTGCGGAGATTGTCCAGGAGCCGACAATGCCGCAAATCGCTGCCAGGCCGCGTAGCATTTCGATCCAGACCGGGTATTCAGGGCCTGTCCAATACAGCGCTGTCGCCAGCAGGGCGGCCACGGCCAGAGACAGGACGGCAATCTTCTCGGCATGCGGATCGAGCGCCCGGATGTTGATCCGGTGAAGGCTCGCATAGATGCCGCAGCTGAAGCCGAACAGGATCGATTTTTTCAGGAAAAGACCGTTGTGGATCGGGAACACCGCATAGACGAAGAACACCGTCAGCGTTGTCAGCGGATAGCGGCGGATCAGGGCGGCCAGGATCGGCGCCAGCAGGATGCACAGCAGCAGATCGCGCAGGAAGTAGAGCGGAACGTTGATCGGCAGGGATTCGACCGCGAATGCCAGCGTCGCCAACTCGCGCGGCGTCGCATGGATTGCGTCGGGAAGGTATCCGAAGCCCATGCCGCTTCTTTGGGCGATGACAACGAGCAACAGGAAAGAGAGGTTCCAGATCAGGAACGGCAGCAGAACGGTGCGTGCCTTCGAGCGGAGCGTCTTGCCGTAATCGAAGGCATCGATTCCCCGGCGAAACATGAGGTAACCTGAAATCGCGCTCAGGCAGGGTACGCCGACGCGGAAAAGACTATCGCCCAGAAAAACGCGTATCCAGTCGATGAAGCCGTTGTTGCCGAGAAACGGGCTGGTCTGTGGGTCATGAGGAACGTGTACGAAAACAATCCCCGAGATGAGCACGATGCGCATCAGATTGATCCGCGATGAAATATTCGCGTCGATAACCAAGGCGACATCCCCTGTTTGGGTCGCTCCCTCCCCGAAGCGACCGTTTCAACCAGAGCAGACTTGAACCTGCATCTCGAAGATAGGGCAGTTCATCTCGAAAAATATGGCGCTGCAGCAGAAAAAATCGCCGTCATGCTGCATTGCACGCAAACATGGAGGCGAACCGGCGCTTGGCTTTCGCGTTCGATTTTACGGTAAAACACGGAAAATTGCATGACGGCAGGGCGTTGCAGCATATCCGAATATTCCAATGGAAGCCCGCCGGTGGCGGTTTTTCACGGGTGAAAATTAATGTTGGAAATGTGCTGATTTGCACCTCATGGTTTATGCGTCTGTGCCGGTATGTATAAGCCTGTGCCGAAATAAGGCGTCTGCGCAACCGTGCGGATATGCTCTTTTGTGGTTCACGCAGACGTGGTTTCGGCTTTGGTGCCGCCGCGCCTGTTTTTGACGAGCTGGTAGATTTTCGTCAGCAGCGGCCTTTCCGACAGAACCACCAGCACCGCATAGAGTATCCCGCCAATGGCAGCGCCGGCGAGGATCTGCAGGACCGGATTTGGCATGAGGGAGCCGAACGTATCGAGCAGGTACCGAACGGCGAGCGCCATCGCCAGTGCCACCAGCATGGGCCGGCTGCTGACATAGAGACCCTTGAAGAACGGCGTCCCGTCCGCCTTGAAGACCGCCCAGGAATAACCCACCAGCGTCACGGCATTGACGATGCACAGCCAGATCATCGCATCGATCAGCCTGCCGCTGCTTGCGCCATAGGCGACCGCGGCTGAGGTGGCGACCGCGCGAATGATGGCAGACCAGAACAGCGCCCGGCCGTGCCCCACGCCCTTGAGATAGGGAATGAAGGTGCTGCAAGGCGTCAGGATGCCCTTGGACAGCGCGAGCAGCCCCAGCACCGGCCAGGCATAGGCCCATTGTGGCCCGAAGAGAACGCGCATGGACGGTTCGGCGAGCGCCCACAGGCCGAACATCATCGGCGCCAGAAGCACCGTGGTCACCTGCGTGCTGAACATCAGCGCCTGCGAACGGCGCTCCTTGTCGTCCATCATACCGCTGAAAGCCGGAAACAGCACACCCATGACGGCGGACAGAACGACCTGGTTGGGAATGCTGGCAAACCGGTTGGCGGCCGAATAGGCGCCGGCATCGGCAAGGCCGAGATAGCGTGAGATGATCACCATCGGCGACTGGAAGGTGATGAAGTTGGCGACTTCCGAACCCATCATGCCCAGGCTGAAACGGCTCAGGCCCAGAACGCGCCTGGGGTGGAAGACGAAGCGGGGCATATAATGCGAAACGGCATAAAGGCCGCAGAGCCGCACCAGCGCGGAGACGAAGAGCTGTGCCATCAGGGCCCAGACGCCCCATCCGAAAATCGCCAGAACGACGGCGACGATGGCGCCGAGCGATTCGGAAATCATGCTCCAGACGGCGTCCTTGCTGAAGTTCATACGCCGGGCGAGCAGCGAATAGGCAACGTCGCCGCCGAGCTGGAGCGGAATGAGAAAGCTCATGATCTTCAAGAGGTAAGCCGCTTCCGGCGCGCCCAGAAGCGTGGCGAAAAAGTCCGCCCAGATGAAAAGTCCAAGGGCCATGAGGCAGGAAATCGCCAGATTTGCCCAGAAGACGGAATGAACCGTTTCCATCTCCTCCTCGCGCTGGATAACCAGGGCCGAGGTCAAGCCCGCCCCGCCGATCATGGCGAGAAACTGCACCACGGTGAGCGCCACGGCGACGGCGCCGAACTCCTCCGGCGTGAGGATGCGGGCCAGAATTGGCACCGTGACAAATTTAAGCCCGAATGTACTTGTCTTGGATAAAATGCTCCAACCGACATTGCTCGTGACGGATTTGACGTTAACTGTAGGGGGCATGGCGTAAATCCTGTGTGGCGATGGGGAGGATCAAGGACAGAGGAGAAGCGCTAGACACGCAGCCGCAACCTGATGGGAGGAACCAGGAAGCACCTTCTAGGAAAACCGCAGGGGCGAAAAGATGGCGAAGTTTACAGTTATTATTCCGTACTATCAGAAACAGGCTGGAATTCTGCAGCGGGCCTTGGAGTCCGTCTTCGCGCAGACCTATCAGAGTTTCGATATCATCATCGTCGATGATCAATCTCCTTTTCCGATCGAAGGCGATCTTGACCGTCTGCCGCAAGAGCAGCGGGCGCGCATCAATGTCATCAAGCAACCCAATGCCGGTCCCGGCGGCGCGCGCAACACCGGTCTCAACAATGTTCCGGCGACAACCGATTTTGTCGCCTTTCTCGATTCCGACGATCTGTGGACGAGCGATCACCTGCAGCACGCGCAGGAGACGATGACCCGCTTCGGGGCCGATTGCTATTGGGCATCGATCACCGGCGGCGATGCCTTCTACTATCATTTCGACATGGCCGAGCTGGAAAAAACCGAGAAGGTCACGCGGCTTTCCGAAAAGCCGCTGGTGCTGGAAGTGCCGGAATTCTCGCAGGTCATGCTGCGCAACTGGAGCTTCCTGCACCTGTCCTGCATGGTGATCGGACGCAAGCTGTTCGAGACCGTGCGTTTCGAGGCCGAGCTTCGGCTGGCGGCGGAGGACGTGCTTTTCTTCTGCGATTGCGCCATTGCGGCCGGCCGCATCATCCTGTGCAACGAGCCGGGCGCGGTGCGCGGCGAGGGCGTCAATATCTTCCACAGCATCGATAGCGATTCTCCGCAGTTTCTGTCGCAGCAGTTCAACACCTGGGTTGCCCTCGACACCCTGGAAGGGCGCTTTTCACGCAAGCCGGCGGAAATCGCCTCGATCCATTCCTACAAGCATACCGCCCGGCGGCAGGCTCTGTGGAGCCAGGCCCGGCTGATCAAACGGCGGAAAATGCCGCAGTTCAATCTGCTTGCCCGATGGATCTGGCGCGATCCCAAGCTGTTGCAGAGTGCGCTCCAGCTTGCGGTCGGCAAACTATCACGCTAGCCTTCGCAGGTGCAGCATTTTTTTGCTGCACCCATTGACGCCCGTGATTGCCATTGCATGTCACGGCCTTGCAGTTCCTTGCGCAACGCATACAGGAGACGGTCATGGACCCTTACTACTGGGAATCCGAGCACGGAAACTTCGGCGACGATCTCAATCTGTGGCTATGGGATTTTCTCATTCCGGGATTTAGAGACGTTCGCCCGGACACGCTTCTTGTCGGGGTCGGTACGGTGCTCAACCGTGCGCTTTTGCCGGAGGGACGGCACAAGCTGGTGCTCGGCAGCGGCTTCGGCTACGGTTCTCTGCCGGATATGCGCGACAGCCAGGAATGGGATGTCCGCTGCGTTCGCGGCCCGTTGACGGCGCAGAAGGTCGGTGTCGATCCCAAGCTCGGCATCATCGATCCGGCCGTGATGGTCGCCGAAATGCCCGAGTTCAAGGGCCTGCCGAAGAAGCACAAGAAGAGCTTCGTTCCCCATTGGGAATCGGCCATTGCCGGCATGTGGCCGGTGATCTGCCAAACGGTCGGCCTGCATTACATCGATCCGCGGGGCGACGCCAAGGATGTCATTCGCGAGATCGCCCAGTCGGAGATGATCGTCGCGGAATCGATGCATGGTGCGATCCTGGCGGACGCTTTCCGCGTGCCGTGGGTGGCGGTGACCACCTCCAGCAGCATCAACAGCTTCAAGTGGAACGATTGGGCCCAGACCGTCGGCGTCACCTATCGTCCGCGCCATGTTCCTGTCTCGAGCCGGGCGGAAGCCATCATCAAGGGCGCCCGTTTCTGGGGTGTCGATTTTGATGCGCACCAGCCGGCTCTGGAAGATCCGAACAAGCGGCAGATCGACGAAAGCGTGATGGTTGCCGCGCGTGCGCCCAAACAGACCTCATTGCGGGTCGCCGCCAAGCAGCTGCTGGCGGCACCCTCGACCCTGTCTCTCTGGCAGGCGGCGCGAGCTGCCCCGCAGCTGAGCGCCGATCACGTTCTGGCCGAACGGAAAGAGCGCTTTCTCGAGGTTATCGCCGGGGTGCGGCGCGACTATTTCTAGGTCTCTATCAATCCTTGCCGTCCGTCAACTGTCTCACACGGCAGGCGACGGCGGCTGCAGGAGATAACGCAAGCCTCCCGATCCACCCAGAGCCACCGGTGCCGCACCCGACTGACGGCGAAAGCGCTCTGTCTTGTCGGAGAAGATCCCGCAGGCGATCGCGGGGATCGCGGTGGGCCTGCCAAGCGCATGCAACAAGGCGGCCTTTGCGCCGGATTGATTCTTGACGTCGAGGAATTCCCGAAGCTCGTAGCGTCCGCGAATATGGCGCTCATGCCGGGCGATCAGCGCTCTTGCCTGGGGCGCAAGGTCCGTCTGCGTCAGAATGGCCCGGTCGGCTTCGTAAAGCCGCTTGAGATCGATCGTGCGGTGGCTGCTGCTCAGCGAATCGCCGCGAACGACGGCGCCATAACCGCAGCTGTGGATGATCTTGTAGCGCGCGCCCTTGGTCAGCGCGCGGGCATAGAGGTCGTAATCCTCTCCCAGACGCAGGCTTTCCTGATAGCGAAGCTGATGTGCATCCAGAAAAGCACGCCGCATCAGCGGTTTCAGAAATCCGATCTCCCCGCGCCGGACGCCGCGCTTGGAGATATTGCCCTCGATGAATTCGCTGAGGTCGAGAATGCGCGGCGCGGCCGGAAAGGCTTCAAGGGCAAGATGCGCAGCCGATGCCTTTTGCTCATCGACGAAGGCGATGTTGTCGGCGATGAAATCCCACTCCGTCTGCGACAGGAGATTGCCCAGCCGGCCCGGAAAAAAGAAATCGTCGGCATCGAGGATCGCCAGCACCGGTGCCTTCGATATGGAGATGGCGTGATTTCGGGCTGCGGCCGGCCCCTTGTTGATCTCGAAGCTGACGACGGTCAGCCGGCCGGTGCCGTCATCCACCTGGCGCGAAACCTCCGCGGTGCCGTCGCTCGATCCGTCGTCAACGACGACGACCTCGGCTGTTTCAGGCTCTTGCAGCGCTGATGTGATGGCACGGCCAATCGTCTCGGCCGCATTTTTCGCGGCGATGATGACGCAGACGTCAGCATTCGGTCTCATGATCGCATTCCTCTATCGCTGTCGTGCCGAACCTAGGTCGGCTTTGGACGGGCGGCAAGGCGCGATATTGCACATGCGAGGAATTGCCGCCGACCGGGTGCGATGATGAAGGCAAAACAGATCGGCGAAAATCAGGCGCGCGGGACCAGCATGGCCGCGTGTTCAGGAATTGAAGTGGCCGGGATTATTCGGGACATGGAGGGCTTTCGGCTCCTTGTCGTCACCGGCCGATGCGCTCACCACAGGCTGGCCCTGCGCCACGCTGCGGCGGCTCCTGCCTTCTCGCGCCACCAGCACCAGAACAGCAATGAAGTATCCTGCCTGCACGAGTACGGCGCAGACCAGTGTCTGCCAGGCTGTCGTCCAGGCCGAGCCAGTCAGGAAGAAGGTCGCGACGGCAAAGACGCCCAGCGCCCCGATCATGCTGATGAAAACACGCGGAGCAAACATCAGAACGCCCTCAAGGCTATGTCTTGATTTGCAGACAACATGGAAAAAGCCACCTTCTCCTCTTAGGCTATTATTAACATATCGAACATGCTTTGTGGTTTCAACCTGCGTTGCAGCGGGAATGTTCCATTATGATGAAGTCGTTTACCGCATGAATTCTTAGCCCACATTTAAATTCATCTATCGATTGCGCGACAATCGGCAACATTTTTGGTGCGGTCGTCACGACACCGTTGCCGCCGCGTTTCAGGAGTGTCACGCCATGTCGAATTGGGAGACGCGTGCAGCGCACAATGACGCCTCGGATTCGGCCACATTCCGCAGGTGCATCGCCTTATAGCGCGCAACTTGCGCGTATATTTTCGGTTGTTCTAATCCTCAGGTCGCAACAAACGCGTATTTAAGATCAACTTTTGTTACAAAATTAGCGGTTATTAATAAAAAAATGTGCAGTGCGAAAAAATGGTGCGGTGCAAAACTTTCACCGCTGTAAAAGCATCTTATGTATTAATCTGCGATTATAAGAGGTGTTAAATATACAATCCGACCTAATCCGATTTAAAAAACGATTATATCTACGGTTGGCCATCCTGAATCTAGGTGAAATCAGGATATCTCCGATTTGCATTTTGATAATATCCCGGCCTTCGACCGTATCCTTAATTAATAATTATGTTTCCGATTTTCAGCTTGGCCGCAAACCCCCTTATGCCGAGGGGAGGGGCTATAACTTGCCTTTAAAAATCAAAATCACCCTCTAAACTCTCACATGCAATTGATACCCATGTGCCCTCAGGGGACCCGACCAATCGCCAACCCAAATGGAGTTATCTCCCATGAAGTCTGCGACTCGATCGGCAAGCTCGCCGTATTTTACGACCATCGAATCCGGGGGACACCGGCCGATAGGGGGAATATCCAAAAGGGGTTTTGACATCCTGGCCGCGTCATTGGCACTCATCGTCTTCAGCCCGCTCTTTCTGCTTCTGATGGCGCTGGTGAAGTTTTCCGATGGCGGCAAGGTGTTTTATGGACATCGTCGCGTCGGCCATAATGGCCGCTTCTTCCATTGCCTCAAGTTCCGGACGATGGCGCCGGACGCCGACAGGATCCTGCAGGATCATCTGCAGAAGAACCCCAAGGCATACGAGGAATGGCAGGCGAACCGCAAGTTGCAGGACGATCCGCGCGTCACGGTCGTTGGAAGCGTTCTGCGCAAACTGAGCCTGGATGAACTGCCACAGCTCATCAACATCATCCGTGGTGAAATGAGTGTCGTCGGTCCGCGTCCCGTCGTGGAAGACGAACTCGAACTGTATGAACATTCGGCGATCTTTTACCTGCAGTCGCGCCCCGGCCTGACCGGGCTGTGGCAGGTCAGTGGCCGCAACGATGTTTCCTACGCCGCGCGTATCGCCTTCGATACGCATTACGTGACCAACTGGTCGCTCATCAACGATGTGGTCATCGTTGCCAAGACAATTCCTGCTGTCTGCCTGTCCCGGGGCAGTTACTGATCACAGTCTCCAGCTCGAATATGCCGCTTCCGTCATAACGCCGGGATCGGCTTTGTTGTTAAGTGAGGAATTTTCATGAAAAGAAGTCTTTACACGGGACTTCCCGCCCTTGGCAGCAAAGCCTGGGGTGCAGCGCGTCTTTCCGCACTGGCCATCGCCATCAGCGTCTCGGGCATTCACGCGGCTTTCGCTGCTGATTATACGCTCGGCGCCATGGACAAATTGAGAATCCGCGTCGCGGAATGGCAGACCGCCGAGGGGTCCGTCAGGGATTGGTCTGCCATCAGCGGTGATTATACGGTCGGCGCATCCGGCGGCATTTCCCTGCCGTTTCTCGGCACCGTACCGGCGTCCGGAAAAACGACATCCGAGATCGCCGATGAAGTTGGACTGCAGCTCCAAAAGCTGTTCGGTTTGCCCGATCGCCCGTCTGCGTCCGTCGAGCTTGCCCAGTACCGGCCGATCTATCTGGCCGGTGACGTTCAGACGCCCGGCGAATATCCTTTCGCGCCCGACATGACGGTTCTGAAAGCCGTCAGCCTGGGTGGCGGTCTGCGACGGGCCGAAAACGGTCAGCGCTTTGCCCGCGATTTCATCAATGCGCAGGGGGATTCCTCCGTGCAGATCGCCGAAAGAAACCGGCTGCTCGTCCGGCGCGCGCGGCTGCAGGCGGAAATTGCCGAGAAAACCGACATTGCCGTTCCTGCCGAATTGAAAGGCGTTGCGGATGCCGCCGGCCTCCTCGAAAGCGAGAAAGCGCTGATGGTCTCCCGTGACAAGCGGCTGAAGCTCCAGCTGACAGCGCTTGCGGAGCTGAAGGCACTCCTGCAGAGCGAAATCGATTCACTCGGCAAGAAATCTGTGACGCAGAACCGGCAGCTGGCGCTGGTGATGGAAGACAAGGAGCGCGTCGACGTGCTGGCGGAAAAGGGCCTGGCTCTCAGCGCCCGCAAGCTCTCCACCGAACAGCGGGTCGCCGATCTGCAGGCGGCACTGCTCGACATCGACACCGCCTCGCTCAAGGCCAAACAGGACGTCAGCAAGGCGAGCCAGGATGAGACCAACCTGCGCAACGATTGGGATGCCCAGCTTGCCCAGGAGCTGCAGAATACCGAAGCCGAGCTGGATACGCTTTCCCTGAAGCTGGTCACCAGCCGCGACCTGATGACGGAAGCGCTGTTTCAATCGGCAGACGCGTCACGCACGCCGAAGGCCGGCGTTGCGGCGGAGATCAGCTATTCGATCATTCGTCAGAAAGACGGGAAATCGACGACAATCGCCGCGGACGAGGGGACACCTGTGCAGCCGGGCGATGTCGTGAAGGTCGAACCCACGCTCAATACGCAGTAAGGCGGTCGGTATGAAGATCGCAAAGGCCAGTCTGGTAACGCCGGGCGAAAACCTCGTCTATGGGATTTTCGCCCTGGCGGTTTCCTACTTCGTCTTCGCCTATTCCGGACGTTTCGGTCAGGTCTCGATCCTGCTTTATTATGCGGTCTGGCTGCCGCTGGTCCTGATCGACTACCGGCGGGTGCTGGGCAATTACGTCAAATATATCTGGATCTTCGCCTTTGTGATCTTCGCCTGCCTTTCCGTGTTCTGGTCGGCTGCGCCGGGCACCACGGCGCGCGCCGGCGTCCAGTATCTCACCCATGTCATCTGCGCGCTGATCGCCATGCGGACGCTGGATACCCGAATCCTGGCGCTCGGCTCTGTCGCGGGGGCAGCCGTTGTGCTGGTCTATTCATTGCTGTTCGGGGTCTATCACTTCGATCCGCTGGATGGGACCGTCAGCTTCGTCGGCGCCTTTGCCTCCAAGAACCAGCTCGGCTTTTATGCTTCGCTGGCCATCTTCTTCAGTTTTTCGGCGGTTTTCCTGCTCGGGGAGCGCGGTATCTGGCTGGGCATCTGCGGCGTGGCCGGGCTGCTGGCGGCCTATTGCCTGTTTGCCTCCCAGTCCGCCACCTCTGTCTTGACCACCGCGGCCGTCGTCGGCCTGTGTATCGGCCTGCGGGTATTTTCCCTGCTTCCGCCACGAAACCGCAAATTGCTGTTCATTGCCGCTGCGGTCTTCGGCGTCCTGGCTGTGATCGGAGGCGTCTACGGTGGCGCGATCGATAGCGTTCTGGGCGTTTTCGGCAAGGATTCGACACTCACCGGGCGAACCTATCTCTGGCAGCAGGGGATCGAGGCTGCGATGGCGTCACCGGTGATCGGTGTCGGTTATCAGGCCTACTGGGTACAGGGTTTTTCCGAGCCGGAACGGCTGTGGACGGAGTTCTATATCGCCTCGCGCAGCGGCTTTCATTTCCACAACACGTTCATCGAAACGATGGTGGAAACCGGCGGGGTCGGCCTGTTTCTATTGACCGGCCTTCTGCTTGCCGGTCTGTTCGGTCATCTGAAGAGAGTGCTAACCCAGATAGAGGGTTCCGATCCTCTTGTTCTGTTTGGCATGTCCGCTTTGTTGTTCGTTCGCGCGTTTGCTGAAATCGACGTCATCTTCCCCTATCAGATCGGCTCGTTCCTGCTTTATATCGCAGCCGGGAAGCTGACCATGCCTGCGTCACAGGGAGCCCCGTTTCAGGCAATGAGTCCGAGCGGTGAAACGATGCGGTCCATGGTTCCTCCGCTTGGGGCAGGGCCCGCCTTCCCGAACAGGTAGGCGATACACGTCCTCAAAAGGCAAAGACGTCGATTGGCTCGCTGAGCCCCCTCAACAGGTGGGATCCGAGATTTTCCAGCTTTGTCTCGCATCCGGCCATTTCGACGAACGCGCGCGACAGCAGCACCGGGCGTCCGATCTCCTTGGTCAGGCTTTCAAGCCGCGAGGCAATGTTGACGGTCGGACCGATGACGGTGAAGTCGAGCCGGCTGCGGGAGCCGATATTGCCATACATGACATCGCCCACATGGACGCCGATGCCGTAGCCGAGGGCCTCATGCCCTTTTTTCAGGTTTTCCTCGTTGAGCGCTGCCATGGCGGTCTGTGCTTCGCGGATGGCAGCAAGAAGATCCCGGCAGGCATTGGTATTGCCCAGCGGAAAGATTGCCAGAAGCCCATCGCCCATGAATTTCAGGATCTCGCCGCCATGCCGCTCGATCGGTTCCGCCATGGCGTCAAAATAGCCGTTCAGCAGTTCAATGACGTCGTCGCGCGGCCACATGTCCGAGATGCCGGTAAAGTCGCGCAGATCGCAGATGAGAATGGCAGCACCCACCGTCACGCCGCTGCCGCGCGTCGTGGCGCCTGCCAGGATCTGTTCGCTGGCATGCGGCCCGACATAGGTTTCGAGGAGCGTTCGGGCCAGACGGTTTTTCAGGCGGATTTCGCTGACCAGCGCAAAGGCCGGTAGAAGATCGGCCAGGAACGCGATGTCGCCATCGCTGAAACCACCCGGCCTGTCGCTGGAAAAGGTGATGATGTGATGCTTGCCCAACGTATGTTTCAGCTGCCAGGCGATATAGTCGGTATGCCCTTCGGCGCGCAGATCGTCATAGAGCGGATAGGGTGGGGCATCCCCGGAGGCAGCCTCGAGGCGCTGCCGAATCATCCCGCTTGCGCCGCTGTTGAGTTCGTTGATCGGGCTGTTGCGGTACTGGGCCGTATCTTCGACGCCATAATCGAACGTCTGGATTTCCGCTTCTTTCATGCCTTTCAGCCACAAAATCCGTGCGCCGAGCCACTGCGGGTGCAGGATGCGGAAATGCAGCGTGCCGCGCGAAACCGGCAAACCGGCTTCATTGAGCCTGTCGCACATCTCCACGAAGATATGGTCGATGAAACGTTCGTCGCGCGTCTCGGTCATCAGCCATTCGATGATATCGCGGCTCTCGGATAGGTACGTTCCCGCATCGTCGCGATGCAGGCTTTCGGCCGGGCTGGATTGAGATTGCATGGTGGCATCCCGTCTGGTGTTCGGTGCTGTCGACTGTGAAGTTAGTCACGGCGGAACCGGAATACCAGTGCAGGAAATTGCCTAGCGGCTTGGGGAGTCGGCGATGCCGGTCTGGATGAGAGAGGCAATCCACCGGAGCCTTGGTTTGCCGATGCAGCGACCGTCAACCGGACAGAATCATGGCGCCGACCGGTGAGCCGACGCCATGAAAGACGCTTTAATGATTTACGCCGCTGCCGAAACGCTGCCTGCGGTCGGAACTTCGGCAATCGTCTTCAGGATCTGGGAAGCGATCTGGTAGGGGCAGCCCTGCGAATTCGGGCGGCGGTCTTCCAGGTAACCCTTGTAACCGTTGTTGACGAAGGAATGCGGAACGCGGATCGATGCGCCGCGATCGGCAACGCCGTAGCTGAACTTGTTCCACGGAGCCGTTTCGTGCTTGCCGGTCAGGCGCTTGTCATTGTCCGGTCCATAGACGGCGATGTGGTCCAGCAGGTTCTTTTCAAAGGCTGCCATCAGCGCTTCGAAATATTCCTTGCCGCCGACTTCGCGCATGTACTTGGTCGAGAAGTTGGCATGCATGCCCGAGCCGTTCCAGTCGGTGTCGCCGAGCGGCTTGCAATGGAACTCGATGTCGATGCCGTATTTTTCCGTTAGGCGCTGCAGCAGGTAGCGGGCCATCCAGATTTCGTCGGCGGCGCGCTTGGAGCCCTTGCCGAAAATCTGGAATTCCCACTGGCCCTTGGCCACTTCGGCATTGATGCCTTCATGGTTGATGCCGGCAGCAAGGCAAAGGTCGAGATGCTCTTCGACGATCTTGCGGGCGATATCGCCAACGCTCGAATAGCCGACGCCGGTGTAGTACGGACCCTGCGGAGCCGGGTAGCCGGTTTCCGGGAAGCCGAGCGGGCGGCCGTTCTTGTAGAAGAAATATTCCTGCTCGAAACCGAACCAGGTGCCTTCGTCGTCCAGGATGGTCGCGCGGCTGTTGGAGGCATGCGGCGTAACACCGTCCGGCATCATGACTTCGCACATGACGAGCGCGCCGTTGGTGCGGGCCGGATCCGGATAGATCGCCACGGGCTTGAGAACGCAATCGGAGCTGCGGCCTTCGGCCTGCAGGGTCGACGAACCATCAAAGCCCCACAGCGGCAGCTGCTCGAGCGACGGAAATGCGTCGAATTCCTTGATCTGCGTCTTGCCGCGAAGGTTCGGTACCGGGGTATATCCGTCGAGCCAGATATACTCGAGCTTAAATTTCGTCATTTCTAACCTCTCATGGGTTGATGATGCACAGCGTCGGGAACGCCCCGCTCGCGCTGTGCCGCCAACGGCTGCCGTCTTATATGCACAGGGCATGCCAGTTTGGGACGGCAGTGACCCTTTCCCCGATTTTTGCCAAAATGGCGGCAAAACAGGGTTCCGGTCGACTGGTGAACGCGGGTCCGGGCAGAAAATGTGAAATCACTGATGAAACTGGACTTTTTGCCATCGTTTTCCATCTTTTCCGTGTGTTTTCTCTGCCGTTTTCAAGAAAAATAGAGCCTCATGCGCAAATTTTACGCAAAACTTGCGACAATTTGACTTGCGTGCATCCGCACAAAATTTATCGCAAAAAACGCATCCGAAACACGATGCCTAAAAAATAGCCTATTTTTTAGGCTGAATGATTTTTTTTTAATCAATCCGCGCAATTCGCGCGCAAGTCTGCTATAGTGTTCCCAAGCTGACCCGCTGAGGTCCGTGAGAAAAGGAAAAGCGACACTATGGCAATGATGTCTCCGGCCGGTACGGCCAAGATCTACGAGTTCCCCGCTGGTGGGCGGAAGCTGGGCAGCCGCCGCTTCGATCAGGCCGCCACGGTTGCAGACTTCCGGCCGAAGCATGTCCTCACGGTCGATTACAGCAGCTGGTATCATGACGAAGCCGTCCGCGAGGAGCAGACGCCGAAGTCCTGAACGCGCCGCCAGGCAAAAATTCCGGTTGCCGCGCATGGTGCGGAAGGCCGCCGCGCTTGTGAGCGCCAGGTTTGCGTGTCGACTGTAGTTCCGCGCATAACCCAGTGAGCGATTGAAAAATCAACGCTCGGACATGATTTCAAAATCAGATCATTTTTCTGCGTACCGCCGCGTTCGGAATGGACGCCGTGTAGTTGCATCGCATCGCGTTGTCGCGACGCTATTCGATCTCCGCGGTGTCCCTTGCTTCACCCAGGGCGCTTACGCGCCGGGATGGAAGAAATCACGGTTAACAATTGCTCTCTATGGCTCGGGCGAATGTGACGCTATTTTAACCAATAAGGTGCAAATTGGAGCAGAGTCGCCTTCGTGTGGACCAGAGCATTTTTCTGATCCGGTGCGCGATAGGGGATTGGACGCAATCGGCAACGATGTTGTGCCGATTGCGGGCGAAGATCACCGCAGGCTGCGAGCTATTCCGTCTCACGGGTCCTGCGGAGCAAAAGGATGCTCGGCATGACGGACCATATCATGAAGACGCTCTTGAACATCCTGGCCGCGCTTTCTTTCGGCGCCGTCATGGTCCTGTTCATCGTTCTGTAACGGCAAGCCCAAGCGGTTTACGGATAAAGATAGTGCGCGTTCCACTCGTCATGCGGGATGAGGTCGCCGATCTTGTAGTTGAACGACAGCATCTCGATATGGTCGGGTCCGGTAGTGCAATTGTATTTCAGCCTGTACCATTCACCCTTGCTGCGAAAGACCGCGCCTGGCGCTTTCATCGTGCCGTTTTCGACGATCGGATCGGCAAACGTATAGGCGATCACCTTGTCGGGTTTGAACGTTGCCTGGTCCGCATTGATTTTCCACATCGCTTCGGTATCGCAACGCTGTTCCAGGCGGGTCTGCGGGTCGAGCTTCTCGAATTGCTTGACCAGTGACTGATCCATGGCTGCTGCGGGCGCGGCAATGGCAGCTCCCAGCAAGAGCGGGCAAACAAGCCTGTTCATTGCGTCGTCAACTCCTTACGTCATGTCAGAAAATGCAAACGGCAAAAGGCACCTCCGGACGAAGCACCGTTGCGTTGGGCGTTAACTTGAAGGAAACCTTTGTGGTCATTCAAAGGCAGACTGACCTAAACGTCCGAAACGTCGATCCATTCGGCAGACGCGAGTTCCGCCATGCGCTCGGGATTGATCCGCACTGCCGCGTGCGGCGCACCGGCTGCCGGCACGACCTCGTTAAAGGCTTTCAGCGAGATGTCACAATAAACCTTGTGCGGTCGCGCGAGCCCGAACGGGCAGACGCCGCCAACGGGATGCCCGGTTTCTTCCTCGACCTCGTCGAACCCCAACATGCGTGCCTTCGTCGAAAACAGGGCCTTGTACTTCTTGTTGTCGAGGCGGGCATCGCCACGCGTGACGATCAGAATGACCTTGTCAGCCACCCGCAGGGCAAGCGTCTTGGCGATCTGTGCCGGCGCGACACCATGCCCTTCCGCTGCCAGCGCCACGGTCGCGGTGCTTTGCTGGAGTTCGATGACGGCGATATCGGGAGCATTTTCGGCAAAGAAGGTCTTGACGGAGGAAAGGCTCATCGGCTGCACATGACTTTTCTGATCGGCATCACGCCCGCATGGGTCCGCGCAGGCAATCCAGCGATCTTTTCAGTCATCGTTCGACGCGTCAAGATTTTCCGGGCGCGTGCCTTCCTGGTCGTGCGGCAGGTAGCCGTGGCTGGTGAACCAGTTGATCAGGATGGCGGCGATTGCCTGATCGCGCGTGTGCATCCCGGGATGATCGGAAATGAACGATTGGAGCGCTTGTTCGATCCGGGGATCGTAGAGGTCGGACATGATATCTCCCGAAGACAGGACAGATGGGGCCCGGTTCACCTTCCGGCAAACCGGGATCCGTTGGAGGCGTCAGGCGCTTTTGACGATGCGGATCAGCACCAGAAGGATGACGGCGCCGATCGTTGAATGGATGATGGCGGCAAGGATGCCGCTGCCGATGCTGATGCCGAGATAGGGGAAGAGTGCGCCCGCAATGAAAGCGCCGACGATGCCGACCACGATATTGCCGATGAGGCCGAAGCCGAAACCCGAGACGATCAATCCTGCAAGCCAGCCGGCAATGGCGCCGACAATCAGAAATACGACGATGCTTTCGATACCCATGGATGGTTCCTTTCCGTTGTATCCGCACAAGACAAGATAGAGCGAGAAGGGGTTTCCGTTAGAGGGGGAACGCGATCTTTGACGCTTTTTTGTGGTCAATGAACTGAAAATTGCGCGGGGAAGCGATGGTTTCCGTGCGAAAGTCACGAAATTCGCATCCGAGAGGCAAAAAAAGGCCCGGAGGTGTCCCGCCGGGCCGATTCGAAAAAGGTGTCGTGGCTTAGACGATACCGCCGCTGCCGCCCTTCGTGGCTGGCCGTTCGCCCGATACTTTGGCGCGGTAGCCGCTGGCGCGATATGCCGCGACCGGTGCGATTGCGCCGCCAGCTTCGTAGCGCGCCATGGCGAGAATGGGTTCCACATGGGTGCGGAACGCGCTTTTCAGCGTTTCCGTCGCCATCAGTGCGTCATTACCGTCCTGATAGCCCGCGAGTGCCTTGCGGTCGACGAGCAGCGCCTGCGCATAGGCGCGGCTGACTTCGGTGGCGCTGTTCATCAGGCTCTCGATCGGGTCGGTGACGTTGTGGCTCTGGTCGAGCATATGCATCGGCGAGAAGCCTTCGGCCTTGCGGGTCTCGGCATCGACCAGTTCGTTGAAGACGAGGAACAGGCGGTAGGGATCGATCGAGCCCGTATCCAGGTCGTCGTCGCCATACTTCGAATCGTTGAAGTGGAAGCCGCCGAGTTTCTTGAACTGGATCAGCCGGGCGACGATCATTTCGATATTGACGTTGGGCGCATGATGGCCGAGATCGACCAGGCAATGGGCCTTGGGGCCGAGTTCCTGTGCGATCAGATAGTTGGTGCCCCAGTCCTGCACCACCGTGGAGTAGAAGGCCGGTTCGAACATCTTGTGTTCGGAAAAGATCTTCCAGTCGTCCGGCAGGCCCTTGTAGACAGCCTTCATCGCATCGAGATAGCGCTCGAAACTCTTGGTGAAATTCACCTGGCCCGGGAAATTCGAGCCGTCGCCGACCCAGACCGTCAGGGCGTTCGAGCCTAGCACCTTG
This sequence comes from Pararhizobium polonicum, assembly GCF_001687365.1. Lineage (GTDB taxonomy): Bacteria > Pseudomonadota > Alphaproteobacteria > Rhizobiales > Rhizobiaceae > Pararhizobium > Pararhizobium polonicum. The sequence continues at coordinate 41,161 of NZ_LGLV01000004.1, read as the reverse complement.
CCGATCTCGATGCATTCCAGATTGTGATCGACGGCCTGCTGGCGCGTGGCAGGGTCCGCATGGGAGAGCGAGCCGAACTTGTAGGAATGGGTCTGGTCCGCGGCGTCGGAGAAGGTGTTGGAGTTCATCGCGTCGAAGCCAAGGCCCAGTGCGTTGCCTTTTTCTCGCAATCCCCTCAGGTCGTCGACCTTGTCCCAGGGGATATGCAGCGAGACTGTCGGCGTCGCCCTGGTCAGCTGCTGGATGACCGCGCAATCCTCGATCTTGTCGTAGATGTTGCGTGGTTCGCCGGTGCCGGGGAAGCGCGCAAAGCGTGTGCCGCCGGTACCGACGCCCCAGGACGGGACCGCCACTCCGTAAGCTGTGACTTGCGCTTTGATTGCCGCGATGTCGATGCCCCGGCGTGCAAGCTGCGCACCGAGATGGTCGTAATCGGTTTGCAGATCGGCAATACGCGCGGCATTGTCGGCGTCGATGACGTCTTTTCTGATCATCAGTGTCATGTCGTCCTCCGGATCAGCGTGTGAACGACTGGGCATTGCCCGCGTCGACATTGATGATGTTGCCGGTCGACTTGGCCGACATGTCGGAGGCGAGGAAATAGATCGCTTCGGCAATGTCTTCCGGGAAGACGCTGAGCTTCAGCATGGAACGTTCGCGGTACATCGCTTCCAGCCCGTCCATATCCGTCTTGTAGATGGCAGCGCGCTGTTCCTTCCACTCGCCGGACCAGATCTTCGAGCCGCGCAGCACGGCATCCGGATTGACGACGTTGACGCGGATCTGGGCGGATGCACCTTCCAGGGCCAGGCATCGGGCCAGATGGATTTCGGCAGCCTTGGCGGTGCAATAGGCGGATGCGCCGGGGGAGGCGGCAAGACCATTCTTGGAGGCGACGAAGACGACGTTGCCGCCGGCTTTCTGATTGCGGAAGATGCGGAATGCTTCGCGCGAAACGAGGAAATAGCCTGTCGCGAGGATATCCATGTTCTTGTTCCACAGCGCCAGCGTCGTGTCTTCGATCGGCGCGGAGGAGGCGAGGCCGGCATTGGACACGAGAATGTCGAGGCCGCCGAATTCGAGCAGCGCATCGGCAAAGCTCTTTTCGACAGCGGCTTCGACCGTGACGTTCATGTTGACGGCGCGGACGAAATCCTTGCCGTAACGCCCACCGAGTTCAGCCTGCGCTGAAGCCAGGGCCTCCTCGTCGATATCGGCGAGCACGACGCAAGCGCCTTCGGCCATCAACCGGTTGGCTGTTGCCTTGCCGATGCCGCCGGCGCCGCCGGTGACCAGTGCGATCTTGCCGGCCAGCATCTTCGGTTTCGGCATGCGCTGCAGCTTGGCTTCTTCCAGCAGCCAGTATTCGATGTCGAAGGCTTCCTGTTCCGGCAGGCCGACATAGGTCGAGACGCCGGATGCGCCGCGCATGACATTGATGGCGTTGACGTAGAATTCGCCGGAAATCCGGGCAGTCGCCTTGTCCTTGGCAAAGGTGATCATGCCGACGCCGGGGATGAGGTAGACGACGGCGTTCGGATCGCGCATCGCCGGGCTGTTGTCGCGCTTGCAACGCTCGTAATAGGCGGCGTAGCCGGCGCGATATTCGGCGATGGCCGCTTCAAGGCCGGCCAGCGTCTTGTCGATGTCGGGATTGGCCGGATCGAAATCGATCACCAGCGGGCAGATCTTGGTGCGCAGGAAATGGTCGGGGCAGGAGGTGCCAAGCGCTGCCAGCGGCGCGAGGTTCTTCGAGGTGACGAAGTCGAGTACGGCCTGGCTGTCGTCGAAATGGCCGAGCTTGCGCTCGTCGGCACTGATCATGCCACGGATGACCGGCATCAGTTTCTGCGCGACCGCGCGGCGTTGCTCGGCTGGAAGCACGGGCTTGACCGCGCCGCCGAAGGCAGGGGCCGTGTTGGTCGTCTCGAACCAGGCGATTGCCTTGTTGATGATCTCGATCGTGGTTTCGTAGGCTTCCTTGGCCGTGTCGCCCCAGGTGAAGAGGCCGTGGCTTTCAAGGATCAACCCGCGTGCATTCGGATTTTCCGCGCAGAATTTTCCAAGCCACAGGCCAAGTTCGAAGCCCGGCCGCTTCCAGGGCAGCCAGCCGATATCATCGCCAAAGATCTGTTGCGTCAACTCGCGGCTGTTCTTCGAGGCGGCAATCGCGATAATCGCGTCCGGGTGCATGTGGTCGACATGCTTCCTCGGCACATAGGCATGCAGCGGCGTGTCGATGGAAGCCGCGCGCGGGTTGAGATTGAAGGTGCAATGCGGCAGGTAGCCGACCATTTCGTCTTCATGCTCGAGGCCGCGGTAAAGCCCCTTCAGCGCTTCCAGCTTTTCCATGTAGAGTGTCGAAAAGCCGTCCATCTTGATGGTGCCGACATCGCCGCCGGAGCCCTTGACCCACAGAACCTCGACGGTTCCGCCACCAAGCGGATCCTTTTCCAGGACCTTGGCAGAGGTGTTGCCGCCGCCATAATTGGTGATGCGCTTGTCGGAGCCGAGCAGGTTCGAGCGATAGAGCAGCCGCTCTGCTTCACTCATCCCGGCTGCCTTGCCGTCATCCCAAAGATTGGCAAGGCGCGAGCCTTGTTGCTTGTCGAGCATCGATCATTCCTCCCGGTCAATTCTGCGCCGGCCGACGGGCGGGGAAGCGCATTCGTTGCGATCAGATCACACAAACTCCGCGCCGATGTCAATCATAAACGATCAAAATCAGTCATATTGCACTGCACAATGAAAAAATATGACTGAATGTGATTGACAATGCGCGGTCGTGATGGAAGCATAGGTGGTATTGGAGGAGTGGAATGCACGAGAAAGAGCGACATAGGATCATTCTGTCAGCGATCCAGGACAAGCCGGTCATTACCGTGCCTGAGCTGGTCGATCTGACCGATAGTTCCGAAGCGACGATCCGCAGGGATATCGCGGCGCTGCACGTGCAGAAGCGGCTGCGCCGGGTGCGTGGCGGCGCCGAAGCGATCAATCCACCGCAATTTGTCGGTCTTGCCGGCCGCCCTTTCAGTGTCAACGAAGGTCTGCACGCCCGTCAGAAGCAGGCAATCGCCAAGGAGGCCGTTGCGCTCTGTCAGGACGGCGAGCCGATCATCATCAATGGCGGTACGACGACCTTCCAGATGGTGCATTTTCTGGCCAACCGCCGGATGCAGGTGTTCACCAATTCCTTTCCGATTGCCGAGCATTTGCTCAAGCATTCGAAGAACACGGTGATGCTGTCGGGCGGCACGATCTACCGCGAACAGAACATCATTCTCAGCCCTTTCGATAATGACGTGACGCGCAATTTCTATGCGCGCCGCATGTTCATGGGCGCGCAGGGACTTGGCCCCCTGGGGCTGATGGAGGGCGATCCGCTGCTTATCCAGGCCGAACAGAAGCTGATCGATCAGGCCGACGAACTCGTCGTGCTGATCGACTCGTCGAAATTTCACAAGCGTTCCAGCCTCATTCTGTGCGGGCTGAAGCGCATCACCACGGTGATCACGGATTCGGGCATCGAGGACAGGCATGTCCAGATGCTCGAAGATGCAGGCGTTGGTTTGGTCATTGCCAATACGAGGCCGGGCATTGTCGAGGAGAATGCTTCATCGTCGGCGTAAAGCCGGTGGGAAGTGGGGAGTGCGTCAACCGCCACATGGTCAGGGCATTCGAGCCTGAAAGCATGTGGCATGCATCGACAGAAAAAGCCGGATGAAAGCGGTCATCGTGACCGTATGCGGCTGAAACGGGAGGAGAACGTCATGAAGATTTTGAAGGCATTGATGGTCACGACGGCGGTATCGCTGGCGCTGATGGCCAACGCCGCGCATGCGGAAAACAAGAAGATCGCGCTTGTCGTCAAGGCGCTCGGCATCGGCTTCTTCGAAGCGGCCAACAAGGGCGCGCAGGAAGCCGCCAAGGAACTCGGCGACGTCGAAGTGATTTATACCGGCCCGACGACGACGACGGCCGAAGGCCAGATCGAAGTCATCAACTCGCTGATCGCCCAGAAGGTCGACGCGATTGCCGTTTCGGCCAACGACACGGACGCGCTCGTTCCGGCGCTGAAGAAGGCCCAGGAACGCGGCATCAAGGTGATTTCCTGGGATTCGGGCGTCGCCAAGGAAGGTCGCGCTATGCATCTGAACCCGTCGTCCAGCCCGCTGATCGGCAACATGATCATCAAGCTTGCTGCAGACCAGCTGCCTGAAGGCGGCGACGTAGCCGTTCTCTCGGCAACGGCCACCTCGACCAACCAGAACACCTGGATCGAGGAAATGAAGAAGGTTCAGGGTAACTATAAGGGCATCAACGTCGTCACCACCGTTTACGGCGACGACCTTGCCGACAAGTCCTACCGCGAGACGCAGGGCTTGATCCAGTCCTATCCGAACCTCAAGGCGATCATCGCTCCGACCTCCGTCGGCATCGTTGCCGCAGCCCAGGCTGTCGAAGACGCCGGCAAGGTCGGCCAGATCAACGTCACGGGTCTCGGCCTTCCCTCGGAAATGGCTGGCCACGTCAAGGCCGGTTCGTCCAAGTCCTTCGCCATCTGGAACCCGATCGACCTCGGCTATTCCGCTACCATGATCGCCTATGACTTGATTGGCGGCGCGGAAGCCAAGCCGGGGGCCGAACTGAAGATGGGCCGCATGGGCACCGTCAAGCTCGACGACAACAACGAAGGTGCGATGGCCGATCCGTTCGTCTATGACGCATCGAACGTCGAGGAATTCGCCAAGATCTTCTGATCTAGCGCTCTGCCCTCATCCGCCCTGTCGGGCACCTTCTCCCCGTCATGACGGGGAGAAGGACCAGGCGGCAAACTCTATGATCCCCCTCTCCTCGTATGCGGGGAGAGGGCTAGGGTGAGGGGCAATCGCGCAAGCGATAGCCTGTCGACAGTTTTTCAAATTCAACCACACCGATGGATTGCCTCTTGCTGCAGGAAACGACCAAATCGCGGATGAAACCCGCCGTCGCTCTCGAGGGCATCTCCAAGTCCTTTCCGGGCGTGCGGGCGCTGTCCGACGTCTCGCTCGCTTTATATCCGGGCTCCGTCACCGCGCTGATCGGCGAGAACGGCGCCGGCAAGTCGACGCTCGTGAAGATCTTGACCGGCATCTATCAGCCGGATGGCGGCACGATCCGGGTCGGTGGCGAAGAAACGCATTTTCCGACCGCGCTCTCCGCCGCTCATGCCGGCGTCACGGCGATCCACCAGGAAACCGTGCTGTTCGATGAATTGTCCGTCGCCGAAAATATCTTTCTCGGCCACGCGCCGCGGGGTCGCTTCGGTCTGATCGACTGGAAGACGCTGAACGGCAATGCCCGCGACCTGCTGGCCCGCGTCGGTGCCGAAATTGATCCAACCATCCGGCTGCGCGATCTCGGCATTGCCAACAAGCATATGGTGGCGATTGCCCGTGCTTTGTCGATCGACGCCAGTGTCGTCATCATGGATGAGCCGACGGCCGCTTTGTCGCACAAGGAAATCCACGAACTCTATGAGCTGATCGACCGGCTGAAGGCCGATGGCAAGGCGATCCTGTTTATCAGCCACAAGTTCGATGAAATCTTCCGCATTGCCGACCGCTACACCGTGTTTCGCGATGGCGGCATGGTTGGCGAGGGGCTGATTGCCGACGTCACGCAGGATCAGCTGGTCAAGATGATGGTCGGCCGCGATGTCGGCCAGGTCTTCCCGAAGGTGGATGTTGATATCGGCGAGCCGGTACTCACCGTCTCCGGCTATCGCCACCCGACCGAATTCGAGGACATCAATTTCGAGCTGCGCCGTGGTGAAATTCTCGGCTTCTACGGCCTGATCGGTGCCGGACGTTCGGAATTCATGCAGTCGTTGATCGGCATTACCCGTCCGTCTGCCGGTGCCGTCAAGCTGAATGGCGATGTGCTGGTCATCCGTTCGCCTGCCGAGGCGATCGAGGCCGGCATTGTCTATGTGCCGGAAGAGCGCGGCCGTCAGGGGGCTATCATCGGCCTGCCGATCTTCCAGAACGTGACGCTGCCCTCCTTGCAGAAAACGTCGCGGGCGGGCTTCCTCAAGCTTGCCAATGAATTTGCTCTGGCGCGCGAATATACGCAGCGGCTGGACCTGCGCGCGGCGTCGCTCGATCAGGATGTCGGCACGCTGTCCGGCGGCAACCAGCAAAAGGTCGTCATCGCCAAGTGGCTGGCGACACAGCCAAAGGTGATCATTCTCGATGAGCCGACCAAGGGTATCGATATCGGCTCCAAGGCTGCCGTGCACGCCTTCATGAGCGAACTGGCAGGGCAGGGGTTGAGCGTTATCATGGTCTCCTCGGAAATCCCCGAAATCATGGGCATGGCCGACCGGGTCATCGTCATGCGCGAAGGCCGTATCGCCGGGCGTTTCGAGCGGTCCGACCTGACAGCCGAAAAACTGGTGCGTTCCGCCGCCGGCATCCCAGCGCAAGCGCATGGGGAGGCGGCGTGATGGCAAAGCTTCTCAAGAACCGCGAAATCCTGCTGGTCGTCGCCATTGTTGCACTCGTCGCCCTGATCGCGCTGCGCTTCCCCGGCTTCGTCGCGCCGGCCAATCTGGCGCGCGTCTATAATGACACGTCGATCCTGATCATTCTGGCGCTCGGCCAGATGGCGGTCATCCTGACACGCTGCATCGACCTGTCGATGGCCGCCAATCTGGCGCTCTGCGGCATGGTGGCGGCGATGATCAATGCCGCCTTTCCGGGCGTGCCGATCCCGCTGGTCATCATCGCTGTCGTCGCCCTCGGCGCCGCTCTCGGCTCGATCAACGGCCTGCTCGTCTGGAAACTCGATATTCCGCCGATCGTCGTGACGCTCGGCACGCTGACCATCTTTCGCGGCATGATCTTCCTGCTGACGAAAGGCGCCTGGATCAATGCCCACCAGATGAGCGACGCTTTCAAGGCGCTGCCGCGCGCACCGCTTGCCGGCTTTCCGGTCCTGTCGTGGCTGTCCGTTGTGGCCATCGCCGCCGTCTATATCCTGATGACGCGCACGCCCATCGGCCGGGCCTTCTTCGCGGTCGGTGGCAATCCGCATGCGGCTGTCTATACCGGCATCGATGTCGGCCGCACGCGCTTCCTTGCCTATTGCCTCTCCGGTGGTCTTGCCGGTTTGGCCGGTTATCTCTGGGTGTCCCGTTATGCGGTGGCCTATGTCGATATCGCTGCCGGTTTCGAACTCGATATCATCGCGGCCTGCGTCATTGGCGGTATCTCGATTGCCGGTGGCATCGGTTCTGTCGGTGGTGCTGTGCTTGGCAGCCTGTTCCTCGGTGTCATCAAGAATGCCTTGCCGGTCATCAATATTTCGCCCTTCGCGCAGCTGGCGATTTCCGGAACGGTGATCATCATCGCCGTCGCCGTCAACGCTCGCACCGAAAAGCGCAAGGGCCGTGTCATTCTCAAGAAAGCGGAGGCGGTCTGATGGCGGAGGCGCAACTTTCACCCCGGGTCATTCCCGATCGGCTGCAGAGCCGCGGCAGCCGTGCACTGAAAAGCTGGGAGAGCCTGCTTCTCGTCGTGGCCGTTCTGATCTTTGCAATCAACTCCTTCGCCTCGCCCTATTTCCTCGATCCGTGGAACCTGTCGGACGCAACGTTCAATTTCACGGAAAAGGCCCTGATTGCCTTTGCGATGGCGCTGGTGATCATTTCCGGCGAGATCGACCTTTCTGTCGCGTCGATCATTGCCCTGTCCTCGACGGCCATGGGGCTGGCGGTTACCATGGGCGCGGATACGCCGATGCTGGTCGTCGTCGGCCTCGGTACCGGGCTTCTCTGCGGCGCGGTCAACGGGCTCCTGATCACCGGCCTTGGCCTGCCGTCGATCGTCGTCACCATCGGCACCATGAGCCTGTTTCGCGGCCTCTCCTTCATTATACTCGGTGACAAGGCCTATACCGGCTATCCCGCGAGCTTTGCCTATTTTGGCCAGGGCTATGTCTGGTGGGTCTTCTCGTTCGAATTCGCTCTCTTCGTCGTCTGCGCGATCATCTATAGTGTGCTGTTGCACAAAACGAATTTCGGCCGCGCGGTTTATGCCATCGGCAACAACCAGACGGCGGCGCTGTTTTCCGGCGTGCGCGTCGGCCGCGTCAAGTTCATCCTGTTCCTGCTGACGGGCCTGATGGCCGGGATCGCCTCGATCTGCCTGACCTCGCGGCTCGGTTCCACCCGCCCGTCGATTGCGCTCGGCGTCGAACTGGAAGTGGTGACCATGGTGGTTCTTGGTGGCGTCAGCATCCTCGGCGGCTCCGGCACCATTCCCGGCGTCGTGCTTGCTGCCTTCATCATGGGCATGGTCACCTTCGGCTTTGGACTTCTTAACGTGCCGGGCATTGTCATGTCGATCTTCATCGGTGTGCTGTTGATTTCGGTGATCGCCCTTCCGATCCTGTGGGCCCGCGCCCGCCGCCGCATGGCTCACTGAGGGGGCGGTCATGGAGAAATATGCGTTTCGCATGCGGCTCAATCCCGGAATGGCGGGGGAGTACAAGGCCCGTCATGATACGATCTGGCCGGAATTGTCACAGCTTCTGGCGTCTGCCGGCGTGTCCGATTATTCCATTCACCTGGATGAAGAGACAAACCTGCTGTTCGGCGTTCTCTGGCGGCGCGACGGTCACACCATGGCCGATCTGCCGGAACATCCGGTGATGCAGAAATGGTGGGCCTATATGGCTGATATCATGGAGACGAAGGCGAACAACGAGCCGGTCGCCGTGCCGCTGACCACCGTCTTTCATATGAAGTGATCCCATGAAAACCATCGCCGTCATCGATATCGGCAAGACGAATGCCAAGGTTGCCCTTGTCGATCTCGACCGTTTCGAGGAAACGGCGGTGCGCAAGACCGCCAACGGCGTGACCACCGAGGGGCTCTATCCGCATTTCGACGTGGAGCGGCTCTGGGGCTTCATCGCCGGGAGCCTTGCCGCGCTGAATGCGGAAACGCCTGTCGATGCGATCTCCGTGACCACCCATGGCGCAACCGCCGTGCTGCTCGACAGGAACGGCGATCTCGCCTTGCCGCTGCTCGACTACGAATTTGCCGGGCCAGATACGCTGGCGGCCGAGTATGACACGGTTCGCCCGCCCTTTGCCGAGACCGGTGCCGCGCGGTTGCCGGGGGGGCTGAACATCGGCGCGCAGATCTACTGGCAGGAACAGACCTTCCCCAAGCAGTTCGCAGATGTCGCGACCATCCTGACCTATGCGCAATACTGGTCCTACCGGCTGAGCGGCGTGTTTTCCACCGAGTTGACCTCGCTCGGTTGCCACACCGATCTCTGGAACCCTGACAAGGCTGACTTCTCGACGATGGTCGACGAGCGCGGCTGGCGGCCGCTGTTTGCGCCGGTGCGCCGGGCAAGCGATCTTCTCGGCGGGCTGACGCCCCAGGCTGCAAGGGACTGCGGCCTGCCGGAAGGCTTGCCGGTCTTCTGCGGCATCCACGATTCCAATTCCTCGCTGCTGCCGCATGTCCTGACACGGTCGGCACCGTTCTCCGTCGTTTCCACCGGAACCTGGGTGGTGATCATGGCGATGGGGGCAAAGAAGGCCGTGCTGGACGAGGCGCGCGATACATTGATCAACGTCAATGCGCTGGGCGATCCGGTGCCATCGGCGCGCTTCATGGGCGGACGTGCATTCTCCACCCTGATGAAGGATCAGGCCGTCGCTGTGTCTCCCGAAATCGAGGCGGAGGTCGCGGCCGCGCAATGGATGCTCCTGCCATCGGTGCCGGAAGGTTCGGGGCCTTTCCCGCATGCAAAGGCACGCTGGACCTGTGACGAAGCGTCATTATCCGGTCCCGAACGTCTCGCGGTCGTATCTTTCCACTTGGCGATGATGACCGCCACCTGTCTCGACCTGATTGGCGCACAGGGAGAGATCGTCGTCGAGGGGCCGTTCGCGGCGAACGCGACCTATCTGCGGATGCTGGGCGCTGCAACGGGGCGGCCCGTGCTGACCGGCAGCCAGAGCGCCACCGGCACCAGCCTTGGCGCCGCATGCCTTGCGGATGGCAGCCGGGCGCAGATCCATACCGTCGATTTCAGTGGTGAGACGCCGGCAAGCTATAAGGCCTATGCCGAAAGCTGGCGCGCTGTGGCAGGCCGGGTGGAAGAATTTTGAGGAAGAGACGGCGCGGATAGCAGCAACGCCGGGTCTGAAAGTTGAAATTCTCAGGAAGAAATGGTTCTGATCTTTAAAAGATGCGCGAGCGCAAAGACTTGCGATCTTCCTCGATATTCAGGAGGATGGAGATCGCTGCCAGTGTCAGGGTGGCGATAAGCGTGGCGCTCAGTCCCAGAACAATCATTGCTCGTCCCTTCTACGTCATCATCATGATGCCGCTTCACCTTGACCGGCTATGCTTGCGCATGGCTTGCTTCGGTCAGAATAGGCTGTAGTTAATAAGCCGCCCCCTATAGATCAATTCCCAAGTTTTACCAGTGATAACCTGTTGTTTCTCTGTCGCGTGCAAACCCTTGGCCCGCATGCGGTTGCGCCCGGTTGCAGCCATACAGGTCCAATTTTAGCGAAAGAAGATACGGACCATCAACCGTTAACCTTCAAGCAAGGAATTAACCATAAACATGGTCGTACACGTCGGAGTGGGAAAATCTACTTCCCTGCAAGGCATGATGCCGTACCGACGAACCGGTTCTGACCCGGTATGCATTTCACCGGGTGACTCATGGGAACGAAGCGGCCGAATGCCGTGGTCGGACGGCGTTGCTGCCGCCCGCACGCGCATCTGCAGGACGGCGCGCTTGGGCATCGCCCCTTTTGAACATCCGTTGAATTGAGAAGCCGCGTGTCCTTTCAGGCACGTGGAGATGCAGCAATTGTTTGAATTTTTTACAGAATACCTCTGAAAGCCGCACGGCTTTCGAGAATTGCGCACCGGACCGGGGAACAGCGTTGAGGCAGGAATCGTCGCCAGATCAGACCAGAAAGGCTCAGGCAGGCAGCTTGCTGGAGCGCTTGCGTTTTGCCGGGCTCGATGAAGACCAGACCGACGTTCTGCGCAAGAACCGCCAATCCCTGGGCGCTCAGGTGGAGCTCGCGCTGCGGGATCTCTTCCAGCGCCTCCAGACCTTTCCGGATGCTGCGCGCCACTTTTCCAGCGATCGCCAGATCGACCGGTTGCACGATCTCCAGTCGTCGCATTGGAGTGTTCTGACAGACGCCCGCTTCGACAGCCTCTATGCCGAACGCGTCAAGGTTCTGTCGGATACCGAGAGCAAGATGGGGCTCGACCCACGCTGGCAAATTGCCGGGCATTCGGTGGTGCTGGAGCGTCTGATCTGTTCGATGATCGAGGAGTTCTGGCCAAAATCGGTGCTGGCACTCGGCAAGTCGCGCAAGCAGGAATTGAACGCGCTTGTCGCCGCCCTGGTCCGCACCGTCTTCGTCGATACCGAAATCTCCGTTTCCCTGCGCTTCAACGAACAGCGCCACAGCCACCAGCGCCAGCTCGCCGAGCAACGCAAGGCGGGCGAAGCCGAAGCGCTGGCACTGTTCGGCGACGTGACGCAAGCGCTTGGACGCGGCGACCTCTCCGTTCGCACACCCGCTGACGTGCCCGCCGTCTACCAGCCCCTGGCACAGGAGCTGAACGGTGCACTCGACGTCATGCAGCGCCAGGTCATTGGCCTTGCCGACCGGGCTGCCACGATGGAGACTTCGTCGCGCGAACTCGTCGGTCAAACCGGACAATTTGCCGCCAGGGCACAGCAACAGTCGGAAGCACTCGGCGAGGCCGTGACGGCGTTCAATGCCATCGTCGATCGCGTCAAGCACAATGCCGGTCAGACGCAAGCCGCGGAAAAGAGCGTCGCCGTTACCCGTCAGTCCGCCGAACACAGCGGCGAGATCGCCGGCCAGGCGATTTCCGCCATGGCCGACATCGAGGCCTCAGCGGAAAAGATCGGCCAGATCATCGGCGTCATCGATGAGATCGCCTTCCAGACCAATTTGCTGGCGCTCAACGCCGGCATCGAGGCGGCTCGCGCTGGCGAAAGCGGCCGAGGCTTCGCAGTCGTCGCCCAGGAAGTCCGGGCGCTGGCGCAGCGCTCCGGCGATGCCGCCCGTGAAATCAAGCAGCTGGTCTCGAATACGAAATCCCAGGTCGTGGCGGGCGTCGAGCGGGTCGGCCGTACCCAGGACGCCATCAGCAGCATCGTCGAGCAGGTTCGCGGCATCAACGACGCCATCGCCGGCATCGCTGAGGAAGCCGCCGGGCAGGTCACCAGCCTGCAGTCGGCCACATCCGATCTCGGCCGCATCGGCACCGACATTGGCGCAGGCGCCGCTCAGGCTGCCGGAGCCCGGGAGACCTGCACCGATCTTCACACAGTCATCCTCGAACTCGGCCAGACGCTCCGCCAGTTCCACGTCCAGCGAAATGCGCCAAGGGCGGGTGGGGTACAGTTTGCTTCTCCGGCAGCTATCGCGATTGCAGCCGGGCGGCAAGGCGATATGGCTGACGAGACGAATGACGGTTTCGACGATGGCTACGGCCTTCAGGGCCGGCTTGCCGGCTGGGGGCGCTGATGCATACGCGCCACAAGCATCACCAGCCGCTCCCGGCGATCTATGAACTTCATCGCACTGGCTCAAAGGCTCGTGCGGAAAACCCGTTGAACCATCCGTGTAAATTACTCCCAGTCAGACAAGGAAAGTAGAGATGGCAACCAAGAAAGCCGCTCAGAAAAGTTTGAGCCTCGCGCCGGTCCTCGATCTGAACGAGGCCAACGTGCTGCATGGCAAGCTGATGGCTTTGCGCGGCAACAATCTCGTCATCGACGCCTCGGCAGTGGAGCGCGTCGGGGCGTTGTGCGTTCAGGTCCTGATGGCCGGAGCGAAAAGCTGGGAAGAGGATAAACAGTCTTTCACCTTCGCCAAGGTGTCGGACGCATTTACGAAAACGACACAGCTCATCGGGGTCAATATCGATCACCTGATGGCACAGGAGATCTGAGAAATGAAAAAGAAAGTTCTCACAGTCGATGATTCCAGAACCATCCGGAACATGCTGCTCGTCACGCTGAACAATGCCGGATTCGAAACGATCCAGGCGGAAGACGGCATCGAGGGGCTCGAAATTCTCGAGGATGCCAATCCGGACGTCATCGTCACCGACATCAACATGCCCCGTCTCGATGGCTTCGGCTTCATCGAGGGTGTGCGCAAGAACGAGAAATTCCGGGCCATCCCGATCCTCGTGCTGACGACGGAAAGCGACGCGGAAAAGAAGAACCGCGCCCGCCAGGCAGGCGCGACCGGCTGGATCGTCAAGCCGTTCGATCCGACAAAACTGATCGATGCCATCGAGCGCGTAACCGCCTAAGCCAGGATTACCCCCATGGATATGAACGAAATCAAAGAGATTTTCTTTCAGGAATGCGAGGAGCAGCTCGCTGAACTGGAATCCGGTCTCCTGCGGCTGAATGACGGCGACCGTGATCCGGAAACGGTGAACGCGGTGTTCCGTGCGGTCCACTCCATCAAGGGTGGCGCCGGGGCTTTCGGGCTGGATGATCTTGTCTCTTTCGCACATGTGTTTGAGACCACTCTTGATTGCGTTCGTTCCAACAAGCTGGAGCCGACACAGGATGTCCTGAAGGTCATGCTGAAATCGGCGGACGTTCTGGCCGACCTCACCAATGTCGCCCGCGACGGCGGCAGTGTCGATCAGGCCCGCTCGAACCAGCTGATCCGGGAACTGGAGGCGCTCGCCAAGGGCGAAGCGCCGCCTGCCGCGCCGGCTTCCGAGCCGGCAGCACCCAAGGCTGCCGTGGCAAAGCCTGCTCCCGTTGCCAAGGCCGCGCCCGCCGAACCGGCTGTCAACGAGCACGATTTTGTGCCCGTCGCCTTCTCCTTCGATGATTTCGGTGGTGACGAAGACGAAGCCTCAAGCGGTCTTCCGGCCTATGACGTCGTCTTCAAGCCGAAGTCCGAACTCTACACCAAGGGCAATGAGGCAACGCTGCTCCTGCGCGACCTCTCGCGGCTGGGTGAAATGAGCATCCATTGCAATATGGACAGCCTGCCGCCGCTCGACCAGATGGATCCGGAAGCGGCCTATTTTTCCTGGAGGGCGTCGATCCGGACCGACAAGGGCGAAGACGCCATCCGGGCGGTGTTCGAATTTGCCGAATGGGACTGCGATCTTGACGTGACGGCCGTGGAAACGGGCGAAATTGCAGACGCCTCCGACGACGATCTGCCGATGCAGCCGGTTCCGTTCGATCTCTCGGCGCTCGATGACGAGCTGGATGCGCCGCTCGGCGTCGTCGAAGAGGAAGAGCAGATTGCCGCTGCCCAGCAAGCAGCCGTCGCTGCCGCGGAAGCCGCGAGCAATGTCTTGCAGGTGACCGGTAACGCCGCGCGTGCCGCGGTCAGCGAAAAAACTGTGTCAGCAGCTCCCCAGAACAATGCCCAGCAGGCGTCTTCGGCGGCCGCGCCGACGATCCGCGTCGATCTCGATCGCGTCGATCGCCTGATCAACCTCGTCGGCGAACTCGTCATCAATCAGGCGATGCTGTCGCAGAGCGTCATCGAGAATGACTCGAACGGCGTTTCCTCGATCAATATGGGTCTGGAAGAGCTTCAGCAGTTGACCCGGGAAATCCAGGATTCGGTCATGGCCATCCGCGCCCAGCCGGTCAAGCCGGTCTTCCAGCGCATGGCCCGCACGGTCCGTGAAATTGCCGACATTACCGGCAAGTCGGTTCGCCTCGTGACCGAGGGGGAAAACACCGAAGTTGACAAGACGGTCATCGACAAGCTTGCCGAGCCGCTGACACATATGATCCGCAATGCCGTCGATCACGGTCTGGAAATGCCGGAAAAGCGTCTTGCCGCCGGCAAGAGCGCCGAAGGCACGGTCAAGCTGACCGCCAAGCATCGATCGGGCCGTATCGTCATCGAGTTGTCCGACGACGGTGCCGGTATCAACCGCGAGAAGGTACGCCAGAAGGCCATCGACAACGACCTGATCGCGGCCGACGCCAATCTGTCGGACGAGGAAATCGACAACCTGATCTTCCACGCCGGTTTCTCGACCGCCGACAAGGTCTCCGACCTGTCCGGCCGGGGCGTCGGCATGGACGTGGTCAAACGTTCCATCCAGGCGCTCGGCGGCCGCATCAACATCTCGTCCAAGCCGGGGCACGGTTCGACCTTCACCATGAGCTTGCCGCTGACGCTGGCCGTGCTTGACGGCATGGTCGTCACGGTCGCCGGCCAGACGTTGGTCGTACCACTGACGGCGATCGTCGAAACCCTGCAGCCGGATGCCGCCGCGATCCATTCCTTCGGTGCAACGCAGCGGCTGATCTCGATCCGCAATTCGTTCTGCCCGCTGGTCGATGTCGGCCGTATCCTGAACTTTCGCGCCACCCAGGCCAATCCGGTGGAAGGTGTCGCCCTTCTGGTCGAATCCGAAGGCGGCGGCCAGCGCGCCCTGATGGTCGATGCCATCCAGGGCCAGCGCCAGGTCGTCATCAAGAGCCTGGAAGCCAACTATACGCACGTGCCCGGCATTGCCGCCGCCACCATTCTCGGTGATGGCCGTGTCGCTCTCATCCTGGACGTGGATGCCGTCGTTTCGGCATCGCGCGGCCAGCCCCTGCAACTCGAATCATCGCTGGCCGCCGCAGGGTAAGACTATGACGGATCTGGCAAAACATCTGACGAATGGAGGGCGCGAACTGATCGCGTTCCGAATTGGAGATCAGGAATTCTGCGTCAACGTCATGTCCGTGCGGGAAATCCGCGGCTGGACACCGGCGACGCCGATGCCACATGCGCCGCAATATGTGCTGGGCGTGATCAACCTGCGCGGCGCTGTCCTGCCGATCATCGATCTGTCGGCGCGTCTGGGAATGAAGCCTGCCGAACCGACCGTGCGCCACGTCATCATCGTGACGCAGGTGAGGAACAAGGTCGTCGGCCTCCTCGTCGAGGCGGTCTCCGATATTCTGACGATCAAGGACGAGGATATCCAGCCGACACCGGATATGACGTCCGAGTTCGAGCGGACATTTGCCCGCGGCATCCTGGCGATCGAAGGGCGGATGATCTGCCTGATCGAACTGGAAGCCGTCTTTCCTCATTCCGAAAGTGAAGCTGCATGAACATGCCAGCCGCCTTTGACAGCAAGCTATCCCCGGACGAGTGCCTGGCGAGCGGAGAATATCCGTTGACACGCCGTGACCTCGCCGAGATTGCTGCGATGATCTATGCCGATGCCGGCATCTATCTCAATGAAACGAAGGCTTCGCTCGTCTATTCCAGGCTTTCCAAGCATATCCGCAATATTGGTGTGAAGGGCTTTCGCGAATATTGCCAGCTGGTTTCCTCGCCGGCCGGCGCTGCCGTGCGTCGCGACATGCTCTCGCACCTGACCACGAATTTCACCCGTTTCTTCCGTGAGAACCACCATTTCGAGCATCTGAAATCCGATGTGCTGCCGGAGCTCCTGGCGCGTGCCAGAAATGGCGGCCGGGTGCGCATCTGGTCAGCTGCCTGTTCGGACGGGCAGGAGCCCTATTCCATTGCCCTGACGGTGCTGTCGATGCTGCCGAATGCGGCGGACTACGATTTCCGCATTCTTGCCACCGATATCGATCCCAAGATCCTGGCACTTGCCCGGGCCGGCGCCTACGATGCGACGGCCCTTGAAACGGTCAGCCCGGCGATGCGCAAGCAGTGGTTCTCGGAGATCAGCGTCAACGGCCGCCAGAAGTGGCAGGTCGACGATCGGGTCAAAAAGCTGATCACCTTCAACGAGCTGAACCTCATGGCCCAGTGGCCATTCAAGGGACAGTTCGACGTCATCTTCTGCCGCAACGTCGTCATCTATTTCGACGAGCCGACGCAGATGAAAATCTGGTCCCGGTTTTCCGGGATGCTCAATCCCAGAGGGCATCTTTACATCGGCCATTCCGAGCGCGTTTCCGGTGATGCGAAGACGGTTTTCGACAATATCGGCATCACCACCTATCGCTACACAGGCAAGGCGCATGGAGGCCACGCATGAGTGCCGCACGCGTTCTTGTCGTCGACGATAGCGCCACGATGCGCGGATTGATCACGGCCATCCTCAGCAGCGATCCGGACGTCCAGGTGATCGGCCAGGCCGCCGACGCCATGCAGGCACGGCAGGCAATCAAGGATCTCGATCCGGACGTCATCACGCTCGATATCGAGATGCCCAACATGAACGGGCTGGAATTCCTCGAAAAGATCATGCGCCTGCGCCCGATGCCGGTGATCATGGTGTCGACGCTGACGCACAAGGGGGCGGAAGCGTCCCTCGCGGCGCTGGAAATCGGCGCGTTCGATTGCGTCGGCAAGCCGCTGCCCGGCGATCCGCATCCGTTTGGCGATCTCGCCGAAAAGGTGAAGGCCGCCGCACGGTCGCAACGCAAGTACATCATCTCCGGCAACAAGGTTGCCGCACCGAGCGCTGCCAACGCCAATGCATCTTCCGACTACAGGGCGGGCCGCAAGATCATCGCGATCGGCTCGTCCACTGGCGGCGTCGAGGCCCTGATCGCGGTGCTGCAGAAGTTTCCGGCCAATTGCCCGCCGACGCTGATCACGCAGCACATGCCGCATACGTTCACCAAGAGCTTTGCCGAGCGCCTGAACCGCCTCTGCGCTCCAACGGTGCAGGAAGCAACCGATGGCGCCCGGCTGGAAATCGGCAAGGTCTACCTGGCACCCGGTGGCGAGCGCCACCTGCAGGTCGTCAACGCATCATCGCCCAGCTGCCGCCTGCTGGACCGCGAACCGGTAAACGGCCATCGTCCTTCCGTCGATGTGCTGTTCGATTCCGTCGCGGAACTTGCAGGCCGCAACGCAGTCGGTGTGATTTTGACCGGAATGGGCCGCGACGGCGCGTCCGGTCTCTTGAAAATGCGCCACGCAGGTGCCCGCACATTCGGTCAGAATGAAAAAACCTGTGTCGTGTATGGAATGCCGAGGGTTGCCTATGAACTGGGCGCCGTCGAAACCCAACTCCCCCTCGGCTCAATCGGGGAAGAAGTCTTGAAAAGCACCGCCGCCCGAAGAGAAGGAAGCGAATAAATGTCCCTAGCGGAAAAAATCAAAGTTCTGATCGTCGATGATCAGGTCACCAGTCGCCTGCTGTTGGGCGATGCTTTGCAGCAGCTTGGTTTCAAGCAGATCACGGTCGCCGGCGATGGCGAACAGGGCGCCAAGATCATGGCGGCGCAGCCGCACCATCTGGTGATTTCCGATTTCAACATGCCGAAGATGGATGGTCTTGGCCTGCTTGCAGCCGTGCGCAACAATCCGGCCACGAAGAAGGCGGCCTTCATCATGCTGACAGCGCAGGGCGACCGAGCGCTGGTCACCAAGGCGGCAGCGCTCGGCGCCAACAATGTTCTCGCCAAACCCTTCACCATCGAAAAGATGAAGGCGGCGATCGAGGCTGTGTTCGGGGCGCTCAAATGATCACCGAAGCCGCCGTCAAGCGTGTGCATGTCATCCAGGGTGAGTGGAAGGTGGTCAATGATCCAGACGTCGTACTTGCGACCATCCTCGGCTCCTGCGTGGCTGCCTGCATGCGCGACCCGGTTGCGGGTGTCGGTGGCATGAATCACTTCCTTCTGCCGGGATCGGCGGATGCAATTTCTTCAGGCGGCGATGCAACGCGTTACGGCGTGCATCTGATGGAACTGCTGATCAACGGGCTCTTGAAGAAGGGCGCCCGTCGCGAGCGGCTGGAGGCGAAGATTTTTGGTGGTGCAAAGACGATCGCGCGTTTCTCCAATGTCGGCGAACAGAATGCGCTGTTTGCCCGGCAGTTCCTGATGGACGAAGGCATACAGATCGTTGGGGAGAGCACCGGCGGCGATCACGGCCGCAAGCTCGAATACTGGCCGCTCAGCGGCCGTGCCCGGCAATATGCCCTGACGGGCGTGGAAACGCAGAAGACGGTCGCCCAGGAGCAGCGCCCCAGGCCTGTGCCGAAGCCGGCCGATAACGCGATCGAATTTTTCTAGTGCCTGGGCGGTATCCGGGATGCGCCCGGGATGTGGCTTGGCCGCGGGCTGGGAAGTCTTGGACGGCAATTGTGCAGCGTGAGGATGAGTAATGCTGACTGAACTGAAGAGCCATATGCCTCACGTCGACGAGGCGCTCCCCGACGTGATGATGCGCATCGTCTCGGAACTCTATGATGTGGCTTATCTCATCGAGCGGATCGAGCCGATGCTCAGCGATGTTCACGGCGAGGTGGTTCTGGAATCGGCCGATCGCATCAAGGTTTTGCAGGGGATCGACCTTGCCGTCCAGAAGACGCGCGGCCTTGCCGAGTTCATCGATACGGTCACCGCGGCCATTCCCCAGTCCTGGCTGGTGGATGTGACGACAGCGCTCAATCTCGTCAAGCTTGCCGATATGCAGAAATCGCTCGGCAACGGTATGCTGCGGCACGGCCATTCCCAGCCACTGACGGAAGCGGCCGGCGACTTCGAAGCCTTCTAGCAGCAGCCGATATTCGCCTCGGCGGTTTCATTCCAGGAACCGCCCGGGCCGGACGGCTATTTTGCACTGCAGCCAAAAGCGGCCTTCCAAGACAAGTTCGCGCAAGTTTCGTTTCCTAGTGTGCCAATCGGGACTGGTAGATTTGTGCGTGATTTGCCGAAGCCGGACAGGCACCGGATCGATCCAGTAAACCCGAATGTTTGGATCTGCGCATGTTTACTCCTCCGGGCGATGTTGCCTGAACGGACTATGCGCCACTGGGTGCGGAAACAGAATGAATCTGTTGGATCAACTTTCGACGGTCACGAAAAACCTGGCCGGGCTCGGGCAGGGTAAAATCATTGCGTTGATTGCCGCTGGGGTCGTTGCGGTCGGGATGGTTCTCGCCGCTGGCCTTTACGTCAACAAGCCCTCCTATGAGACGCTCTATGTCGGCTTGGAGAGTAGCGATCTCAACCAGATCAGCATCGCGCTTGCCGAAGCGAATATCAATTTCGCTGTTGGCACCGACGGAAAGAGCCTGCAGGTACCGGTCGGCATGACGGGCAAGGCGCGGCTCTACCTCGCAGAGCGCGGCCTGCCGAACAGCGCCAATGCCGGTTACGAACTGTTCGACAATGTCGGTTCTCTCGGCCTCACCTCCTTCATGCAGGAAGTCACCCGCGTCCGCGCGCTCGAGGGCGAGATCGCCCGTACCATCCAGCAGATCTCCGGTATTTCGGCCGCCAGGGTCCACATCGTCATGGCTGACCGCGGCAGCTTCCGCAGAGCCGAGCAGAAGCCGACAGCCTCGGTGATGATCCGCGCCAGCGCCAATATCGGCCGCAGTGCGGCAGGATCGATCCGCCATCTGGTGGCGTCATCCGTTCCGGGCCTCGGCATCGACGATGTCACGGTCCTCGATTCCGCCGGCCAGCTTCTTGCCTCCGGCGACGATCCGTCCAACAGCGCGATGAACCAGTCGCTGGGGATCGTTCAGAACGTCCAGAGGGAAATCGAAAACAATATCGACAAGGCACTGACGCCCTTCCTCGGCATGGACAATTTCCGCTCCAGCGTCACCGCCAAGCTGAACACCGACACCCAACAGATTCAGGAAACGGTCTTCGATCCGGAATCGCGTGTCGAGCGTTCGACCCGGGTCACCAAGGAACAGCAGAAGTCCAGCCAGCAGCAGCCGGACAATGCCGCGACCGTGCAGCAGAACGTTCCCCAGGCGGCTCCGGCCGGCGGCACCACCGGGCCGCAGTCGAACGACCAGACCGAGAAGAAGGAAGAGCAGACCAACTACGAGATCAACTCGAAGACCGTCGCGACCGTCAAGAGCAGCTACACGCTGGAAAAGCTCTCCGTCGCCGTCGTGGTCAATCGTGGCCGGGTCGCCGCCATGATCGGCGAAGGGGCCGACCAGGCCAAGATCGATGCCTATATCCAGGAAATGCAGAAGATCGTAGCCTCGGCCGTCGGCCTGGATCCGGCACGCGGCGATATGATCACGCTGACGGCCATGGATTTCGTCAATACCCAGCTGCTCGACGAGGCGGTCGCGGGCCCAGGTATCATGGAGACGCTGACCCGCAATCTCGGCGGCATCATCAACGCCATTGCCTTTATCGTGGTGGCCTTTCTGGTGGTCTGGATGGGAATGCGTCCACTGGCCCGTGCGATGGGGCTCGGGACCGGTGGCACGGCGCTTGCCGAGAACGAGGCGGTCGGCCTGGAACTGCCGGACTTCTCCCCGGCGGCGACAGGTGCGGCCGGCGGTGCGCTCATGGAAGGCTTCGGCTCCGACTTCGGGTTCGACAGCACCGACGATCTGCTCAGCCTTGGCGGCGACAGCGACGGCGGCTTCAACCGCCGGGTCAAGGAAGGTCCGGAACGCAGATTGGCCCGCATGGTGGAAATCAGCGAGGAACGCGCCGCCAAGATCCTTCGCAAATGGGTCGCCGAGAAAGCGGCCTGAGAGGCGGTATCTCCTTTCTCCAGTCACGCAGCGCTACGGAAGATCCGCCACAACGGCGGGTCTTTCTGTTTGTACAGCAAAAGATGATTCAATCAATAATTGTAAATTTTATCTGAATACCATCTTTGCGGTCCGGCTTTATTGTACAGGTCCTCCTGGGGAGGCCGCACGAAAATCGTGGCGCCCATGCCTCTGCCGAAAATAGACTCGCTGTATTTTTCTGTATTGCCCTGGCGCGGAGGCAGGGTGGCAAGAATCGTGCGGCTTTCAAACGAGGTAACGGGCTGCTCCGGGATTCATTATATTTAACAAAATGTTAATTTTTTCCTGGGGAAAAGGGAATTTGTCTGGCGCGTCGCCAGCGAGCGGCCATGTATTGATTCCAGGAATCCGCCAAGATTCAGAGTGAGCAAACTATTACAGAAATAATATTTTAAATTTAACTTTGGATTTTCCGTCGCGCATCGATTTTAACGGTACGTGGCGATGATGTAATTCGGCAACATTGCGAAAAACAAATAAATAAATCAAAACTTGACAAATGCGACTGATCAAAAAAATGGTGATTTGCTCAGCCGTTTTGGCGCGCCAAGGGAAGCATCGCGCCGTCCTGTCAAAGGGAAGCGGAGCGTCACAGGCAATAATATCTACAATAACTCTACGATTACAATTAGTTAAAATTTACGAGCACTGTTTTCGGATATTCGCACTGTCTTGCAAATCACCTTGTCACGAATCGTTTCATGGAATCCTATAAAAGTAAATCCCGATAAGCGGGCAGTAGTTTTTCGCAGAGGGCGATGTACATTTTATGTAGTGATTCGCGTACTGATTTGCGTGTGTCGAGAAAGGCGGAACGTCTCGATACAGTTGCCGGCGGCGGCGGCCAAAAACGCTTGAATGAGCACGGACGAATCCATCACGGGGGTAATGTCATGGATGCTCTACAAACAGAGATTGCGGTCTGGCCCGCGCCGGTCGCTGGGGCGCGTGGTGTTGGACGGGCTTTCTCCAAGGAGCAGCTCATTCGCAGGCTTGGCGAATTCGCCGAGCGCGGCAATCTGAACAAGGGGCTTGCTGCCCTGACGGAATATGTGGGCGCCACCCACTATCTTCTCGCGCGCTATGATCTGTCGCAGGATGAGGGGCTGGACTTCGTCGTATGTTCGGACTGGCCGTTCGATGTGGTCAAACGTCTCGGCAAGGTCATGTCGCAACTCCATTCCAAGACCAATGAAATGGAGAAATGCCTTTCGGTGATGCAACCGGTCTTCATGAGCCTGCCGGATGACATCGACGTCAGCCGCGGTATCAGCCGGGAATATTGCGCCATAACCTTCAACGTCGGGCGCGCCCGTCTGTCGCTGATGCTGCTCTTCCCGCAGGATGTGATCTTGTCCCAGGAAAGTCTGAGGGATGTCGGCCTGTTGACGGGTTATTTCGCCAGCTTCACCAGCGAGCGCGGCGTGCGCACCGATCGCGAATTCGAATTGACGGAACGCGAACTCGAATGCCTCTTCTGGATCGCCGAGGGCAAGACCAGCGACGAGATCGCCGTCATTCTCGGCATCTCGCGCAATACCATCAACAACTACATCACCAGCGTGATGCGCAAGACGGCAACGAAGACCCGCTCCGAGGCCATCGCTTATGCCGTTCGCAACAATCTCGTTTAGGACGCCGGCCATGACCTATTTCCTCCCGAACCCGCGTATAGGAGACGATTGCAAGACTGGTCGGCAGCAGGCGAGGGCCTCACGGGCGGCAACGCTCGTGGCCCGTCTTCAGGCCATGCAGAAGCAGATCGGCGCCAGGAACTTTGCCGTCCTGCGGCTGAACGGAAACGGACTGCCGGCGTCGCGCAAGCTGAGCTGCGTCCTCGACAACTGGGGCGGCGAAGCGGAAGCAACGGCGCATGAACTGGTGTCGGCCTATGGCGACGAGATGCTGGCGCATCTGGATGCGTCGCTGCTGCCGCTCATGTGGAACGGCATGGGCGAGCATCAGGCCGCGGAGACGTCGGATTTCGCCCGCTTTACCCAGCGCCTGCCTGCACGGATATTGCCCTATTCCGGCATCGCGCTGCCGGTCAGGCTCGGCGCCCAGGGCAATGGTTACATCGTCTTCACGGGCAGCTACATCGACCTGACGAGCGAAGTGATCATCGATCTGCACGGCCGAAGCTGCCAGATCATGATGGACCTGCTGGCGGCGGACGAACGGCGCATGCTCCCGGCCGAATCGCTCAGCGATCGCGAGATCAGTTGCCTGCAGATGGCCGGCGACGGCTATATCAGCGAAGAGATCGCCGAGAAGATGGGATTGTCGGTTCATACGGTCAATGCTTATCTTGGCGCGGCGACGACCAAGCTGGATTCGGTCAACAGAATCCAGGCGATCGCCAAGGCCATTCGTCTCGGTTATATCAGCTGATTGGATTTTTCGGCCGTCATGGCCGGGATCCGGACCTCAACTCGCAAGAGCGGTCGGATAGGATTTGACAAACTTCGCAGCGTTCAGGCTCCTGGCGAGGAACGCGGTATTTTCGTCCGGATTGTTGGACGGGCTCTGAAACGCGATATGGTTGATCTCAAGGCCGGCTGAATCCTTGCCCAGGGCAAGCTGGGCATAGATCGTCACGCCGTCCGGCTTCAGTTCGAGATCGAGCGTAATTTCCGGCTCCGTGTCCCAGTCCAGCGAGTAGTTGCCGCCGATCCCGAAATTCACCGTTCCGGGAAGAAAATAGAGTTCCGCCGCGGATGAGACCAGGTCGGCCAGGCTCCCATGCGATTCAAAGCGGAGCAGGGCGATGAAGTCGGCCGCATCGATCAAGCGCAATTCCGTAGCGACGGGACGAATCGCTTCGGCTACTATTTTCTCGCGTTGTTCCGAATATTCGCATTTTTTCATTGGGATTACGTCATCCGTTTCGGCTGCGTTGCATAGATCCGGTGGATGAGTTCGGCAACTGCCTTATAAAACACCGGTGGAATCACACTATCTACCGAGACTTGCGCAAACATTGAGCGTGCGAGGGGCGGGTCCTCAAAAACAGGGATGCCATTTTTCTCCGCGATCTCGCGGATCTTCAGGGCGACGAGGTCCTGGCCCTTGGCGACCACCACCGGCGCATCGCCTTCCTCGCGGACATAGCGCAGCGCAACGGCATAGTGAGTCGGGTTGGCGATGACCAGCGTGGCGCGGGGAACCGAGGTAATCATGCGCCGGCGGGCACGGTCGCGGGCAATGGAACGAAGCCGCGCCCGGATGATCGGGTCGCCCTGCGACTGCTTCAGCTCTTCCTTGACCTCCTGCTTGGTCATCCGCAACTCGGTGTACCAGTGATGCCGCGTCCAGAAGAAATCGGCGATGGCGATGACCGCCGTCGAAATCAGGACGACAATCATGATCTGGTTGAAGTCTTTCGATATGGTCGCAAAGATCGTCAGCGGATCCGAAAACATCGAATCGAGCGTGGCGTAATAGTCGTTCCAGAGGGTCAGCACGATGATGAGAGAAACGACCGCGACCTTGGCGAAGGACTTGGCGAATTCAACGACGCCCTGAATGCCGTAAATGCGCTTGAAGCCCGATGCCGGCGAAATCCGGTTCATCTTCGGCGCGATGCGGTCGAGCACCGGCGACGGCAGGTTCTGCAGGATCGACGAACCGATCCCGAAGACGATCAGCAGCGTGAAAAACGGAATGAGCAACGCGCTCGCCTTCCAGAGCAGATGCGAGACCAGCGCAACCACGTCCGTCGACGATTCGATGCGCCAGGCTTCCGGTTGCTCGAAAACATCCTTCAGCGCTTCCGCGACGGTGGCAAACCCCTGCGGCAGAAAGAAAACGACAAAGATGTAGATGGCGACGACCGAGGCGAACATGGTGACTTCGCGCGAGAAAGGCGTATTGCCCTTCTCGATGGCGTCGGTCATTTTTTTCTCGGACGGGGATTCTGTTTTACTGTCTTTGTCCTGATCGTCCGACATCGGATGAAGACCTCTCGCCTCTGATGGCAGCCATTGCCGCCGAACGGTTGTGAGCCGGGGCCGCAGGCCATGCAAGAAAGATATGCGCGGAAATCAGACGCTTCACAGAAAGTAGAAGAGAGCAGATGTCCCTTCAACGGAAAAGCCCATCAACCGGAACCTATTGATGGGCTTTTCATGTCGGCGGGTGTGTGGAGGCGGTACGGTACCCGGTCAGGCCGCCGCTGCTTCCTTTTCCTTGAGTTCGATCTGGCCGCTGGCGGCGAGGCGAATGGCTTCCTGCGTAATCGAACGGCGGGCGATGGCGATGTCGCGTGGATTGATGCCGACGTCGCCGGCGGCGAGATCCGATTCGATCATGCGGCGCTGGCGGGCGCCGATCGAGGCGAGGACCGATTCGCGCAGTTCCATGCCCGAGCCGCGCAGCGCCATGGTGATGATGTCGCCGGAGACGTCGTTGAACAGCTGAACGCGGCTGCGTTGCGGCATATGGAGGACATCGTCGAAAAGGAAGATCTTCGGGCGAACCTTCTTGACCGATTCGGTGCTGATCGATTCCAGCGAGGCAAGCAGCGTATCGACCTGGGTCTTCTCGAGTTCGTTCATGACCTCGGCGATTTTGATCGAGCCTACGGAGTTGCGATCCGCGTCCAGCTCGCGCATCAGCTCGACCACGCGGGTCTCGATGATCTGCGCGGCCTTCGGGCTGACATTCTTCATGTTGACCGCACGGTTGATGATATCGGCGCGGCCGCTTTCCGGCAGCTGCAGCAGAACCTTCGCGCCGAAGGTCGACGGCATCATCGACAGGACATAGGCGATCGTCTGCGGATGTTCCTTGCCCAGGCTCTGGGCGACGTAAACCGGATCGGAATCCTGCAGGCGATCCCAGATATTGGCTTCATAGGAGGCAAAGGCGGTGCGGCGGCCAAGCAGCCCGTCGACCTCGTCCGGTGTCAGGCCTTCTTCCAGAATGCCTTCGATGGCTTTGGCATTATCCATCAGGCCGGCACCTTCGGTGAACAGGTCCTCGAACTCGTTCACCAGGATTTCCAGTTCGTGAGGCGGGATCGAGCGGAGCGACTGGGCCGAGGCGATGATCCCCTGCAACTCGCTCTGCGTAAAGAATTTCAACAACTTGCCGGCAATTGGCTTGCCCATTGCCAGGAGAACGGCAGCAGCCTTATCCATCTGGGTGAGTGGCCGGGAGAGCGCCGAAGCTTCAAAATTGTCGAAATCCATCATGGATTAATCCTTATGACCCTGACCGGGTTCAAATTTTACTGGTACCCTTGATCTCGATGAGTTTTACACCGAAACGCGTTTCGTCTTCGTCAAGGACGGTGATTTCGCCACGGCCGATGACCCGGCCGTTGACGACGATTTCGACCGGTTCGCCGATCTTGCGATCAAGCGCGATGGTCGCACCTTCCGTCAGGTTCATCAGGCCGGAGACCTGCATGCGGCTGGTGCCGAGAACGATCTGGACGTCGATCGGAATGTCCATGATCAGATCGAGATTGGCCGTCATGCTGCTGCCGGGCTCGCTCGAGGCGTGATCCTCGAAGGTGCTGTCCGCGAACGAGCCTGTGTCGAAGGCCGATGAGGCCGGTTCCGGGTTCACATCGCCGAAACTGCTGCTGCTGAAATCGCCGCCGAAGCTGCTGAGATCGCTGTCGGATGTTGCGAACGTGCTGCCGAAATCGGTGGTTTCACCGGCTGCGGGCGTTGCCGCGAAATCCATGCCGAAATCGGTTTCCGGCACGGCGCCTGTTGCGTCGCTTTGCAGGACGCCGCGCAGATCGTCGATGGCCTGATCGAGCTCGGCATCGCCGGCGTTCAGGATCGTCTTGTCTTCTATTGGTGCTTTCTTCGGTGCCATGTGCAAACTATTCCAGTTGAAACTTGCCCCAACCATGTTGCCGGGTAAGGCAGGGGGTTTTTAACGCATCAGATGGTGGAGAATGTCGCTCTCCGAGCCGTGGGTGTCCTTGATCCGAACCGTGTACTTCGCGCCGGACCGTCCGAACTCGCAGACATAGAGGTCGCGGCCGTTGGCGTTGATCTCGACGCGGACATCCTTGGTATCCTGGAACGGAATGACGTCGCCGGGCTGCAGGCGGCTGATGGTGTCAAGGGTCAGGTTCTGCAGCTTGATGCGCGCTTCGAGATTGACGGTGGAGCGGCGGACTTGCTGTTCCAGCTGTTCGCCCCATTCCCCCTTGGCCTTGCGGCCCTGGCCGACGCCCTTTGGAAAAATGACGGTCGTCTTCAGCAAGGTCTGCTGCGGGACGATGATCGAAAAGGTCGAAAGGACAGGCCCGAGGCCCATCGTCACATTGATGCAGGCTGCATAGACATCGGCGACCTCCGGATCCGCTGCCGGCCGTTCACTGGCATTATAGGGCCGTCCGACGACCGGCTCGAAGCTGCCCGCAACGCTGACTGCCGACTTGAGTACATCCGCGACCTTCTCGAAGATCATCGTCGCCACATCGAGCTCGATGTTGGAGAGCGTGCGCGGCTTCGGCTCTTCGATGGATGAAGGCGGAGCACCGAGCAGAACTTCCATGAGCGTGATGATGACCGGGCTGTCGCAGCTGATAGTGAAATCAGGGCACCAGTTGCGCAGCGACGTATCGCACAAGGCCACGCCATTGCCGAGATTGGCGATCAACTCCGACTTCAGGCCCGTATCGAAGCCGGCATAACCGATCTCGATGTCGAGACCGGTCTCGTTCTGAAAGATGTCGGGCAGGAATTCGGTAAAGACCTGTCCGATCTCGCCGCACAGCTTGCCGATCGTCTTGGTATCGCCGAGCCCGCCGGTCATCCGGGCGAGCAGCTTGCGGTCGAAGGTGTATACGTTGTTCTTGCTTGCTACAGTCATCGGATCAAGCCGCCTTGCTTTCGCTGCCGCCACCGGGGTTCATCATTTCCTGTTCGACGGCATCGATCGAGGGGCGCTCGTAGGCCGAAATGGTCTTGCGGCCATATTCGAGCGCGACCTGCGGGACGGAACCGTTCATGTAGGCAAGCAGGGTTTGCTTGACGATGATGTAGAGGCGGTTCTGCTTGTCGCGGACGGCCTTGATGTTGGCGATCACCGGGCTGGCGATGCAGTAGGACAGGAAGATGCCGAGCATGGTCCCGACGAGGGCGGCGGCAATCTTGCCGCCGAGAATCTCGGGCGCCTCGCTGATCGAACCCATCGCCTTGATGACACCGAGAACCGCAGCGACGATACCGATGGCCGGGAAGGCATCGCTCATCGTCGTCAGTGCGTGGTAGGGCTTCATCTTGTCGTGGGTGATCGTGTTGATTTCCTCGTCCATCAGCGCCTCGATCTCGTGTGAGCGGGCATTGCCGATGATGATGAGGCGGACGTAGTCACAGATGAAGGCCGTCAGCTCCCTGTTTTTCAACACCGTCGGAGCGGCCTGGAATATCGCGGATTCGTCCGGATTGTCGATGTGGCTTTCGATCTCGTTGCGCGACTTCGTGCGCAGGTCGCGCATCAGGCTGTAGAGAACGCCCAGCGTGTCGAGATAATTGCGCTCCTTCGGTACCCTGTGGGTGAAGGCTTCACCCAGCGCCTTGCCGGTATCCTTCAGCACCTTCATCGAATTGGCCATGATGTAGCCGCCGACGCCGGCGCCGCCGATGATGATGAGCTCGAAGGGCTGGTTCAGGACCTCCATATGGCCGCCCATGGCGATGAAGCCACCGAGAATACAGCCCAATGTCAAGAGGAACCCGATGATGATGTTCATTTCGATACCTGTCGCAATGGTGGATTTTCGACCGTATCGTTAGGCTGTCAGCCTTGCGTGAGGCTGGCTGTCGGCCCCGTTTTCAGCCCTTGCACGGAAACAGGTTCGCGCAAGCAACAGCCGTCAGGTTTCCGTTCGATCGGCGCTTCTTGCGCCATTTCCAATGGATGAACGGGGAAACGTCGTGACGACGACATATACCAGCTACCAGATGATCGCAGGCAATCTGTCCAAGTCGCTGGAACGGGTGTCCGAGCAACCGGATGTGGCGCGGGAAACCGAATATTATCTCGCCCATATCGGCAACGTCAAAACGATCGACGACTTCTTCGCCGATACGCGCCTTTATAACTACGCCATCAAGGCGCATGGCCTCGAAGACATGGGCTATGCCAAGGCCTTCATGCGCAAGGTGTTGACGGAAGGTATCGACACCGATGACGCCTTTGCCAAGAAGCTGAGCGACAGCCGTTATTCCGACCTGGTGGAATCTCTGAATTTTGCCCGCAACGGCGCTGCGGCGACATCCTTTGACAAGGCCCAGAAGGGCGTCGCCGACAAATATGCGCGCCAGACGCTGGAGCAGAACGCCGGCCAGGAAAATGCCGGCGTCCGCCTGGCGCTCTATTTCCAGCGCATGGCGCCGTCGATCACCAGCGCCTTCGGATTGCTGGCTGACGACGCCCTGGCGCAGGTCACCCGCACGCTCTTGCAGATGCCGGACGAATTTGCCGCTTCCGATATCGACAAGCAGGCGGCCGTGATCGAAAAATCAATCGATATCAAGGATTTCAAGGACCCGGCCAAGCTGTCGAAACTGCTCGAACGCTTCACCGCCCTTTGGGAAATCAACAACTCTTCGGACCCTTATGATCCGCTCGCCGTCTTTGGCTCTTCCAGCGGCTATGGAATTTCCTCCGATCTCCTTCTCTCCATCAATACGCTGAAACTCGGGGGACGCTGATATGCAAACCGGTCTCTATGTTGCTGTCTCATCCCAGATGGCACTTGAAAAACGCATGAACACACTGGCCGACAACGTCGCCAATTCGAGCACGGTCGGCTTCCGTTCGACGGAAGTGAAGTTCAACCAGTTGCTTGGCGATACGAAGCCCGCAAAAGTATCGTTTGTGTCCGAAGGGCAGGAATTCCTCAACACCAACAATGGCGGCCTGAGCCGTACCGGCAGCGAACTGGATTTTGCCATCAAGGGCGACGCCTGGTTCCAGATCGATACGCCCGGCGGCACGGCTCTGACCCGCGACGGCCGCTTTACCATGACGGGAACAGGCGAGCTGGTGACCCTTCGGGGATACCCGGTTCTCGATGCCGGCGGCGCGCCGATCCAGCTCAATCCGCAGGCCAGCGACATCAAGGTGGGAGCGGACGGCTCCATTCAGCAGAATGGCGCGCAGGTGGCAGCACTCGGCCTCTACGAGGCCAATTTCAGCAACGGTTTTTCCCGCTACGACAACAGCGCCGTCATCCCCAATTCGCAGCCCGAGCCGGTCGTCGATCGCTTCGATGTTGGCGTGATGCAGGGCTATGTCGAAGAATCCAACGTCAATCCGGTTCAGGAAATGTCGCAGCTGATCATGGTGTCGCGCGCCTTCGAGAACATCACGGCGCTGATGCGCGACAGCGAATCGTCGCTGGACGAAGCGATCAAGACGCTCGGCGGCAGCAAGTAGCAGCACTGATTTTCAAAAAGATTGAAGCCACGCCCGGGCAGGCTCTTTAGGGGCGGGGGCCGGCAGACGGCAGGAACCGGAATGCACAACGAGAAAATCCAGATCCGCAATTCGTCGACGTCGCTTGCAGCGCTTGCGGGCCTTGTCGGACGCTATTCCAATCCGGAGTTTTCGATCGCACCGGGCGGCCATGTCCAGACGATCTCGGCCGGCCACTACACGGTGACCGGGCTTTCGCGCCATGTGCGTCTGGGCGATTTCGTCGCGCACAAGAGTTCGACCGGCGTCCATCTGGGCGAGGTCGTCAAGGTCGAGCAGGAAACGGTGGTGGTCTGCCCGATCGAGCCGGGCGATCCGATCGGCATTCACGACACGGTGATCCGCAAGGGCGCTTTCCGTATTGCACCGACCGAAGGCTGGTGTGGCCGCACGATCAATTCGCTCGGCGAGCCCATCGACGGCCTCGGGCCGCTGCTGCAGGGCGATATCCGCCGGCCGATTTCCAACACCGCGCCGCCGTCGATGACCCGCAAGCGCGTCGAACATGGCTTCCGCACTGGCGTGCGGGCGATCGACATCTTTTCCCCGCTCTGCCTCGGCCAGCGTCTTGGCGTTTTCGCAGGCTCCGGCGTCGGCAAATCGACATTGCTGTCGATGCTCGCCCGTGCCGATGCCTTCGACAAGGTCGTCATCGCGCTGGTCGGCGAACGTGGCCGCGAAGTGCGCGAATTCATCGAGGACACGCTCGGCGAAAACCTCTCCAAGTCGGTTGCGGTGGTTGCCACCAGCGATGAAAGCCCGATGCTGCGCAAGATGGCACCGCTGACGGCCGTGACGATTGCCGAACATTACCGCGACCAGGGCGACAATGTCCTTTTGATCGTCGACAGCGTCACCCGTTTCGCCCATGCCATTCGCGAGGTCGCGACCGCCTCGGGTGAACCGCCGATCGCGCGCGGTTATCCGGCCTCCGTCTTCACCGAGCTGCCACGCCTGCTCGAGCGGGCCGGTCCGGGTGCCGAAGGGGCAGGGACGATCACCGCGATCATCTCCATTCTCGTCGACGGCGACAACCACAATGACCCGATCGCCGACTCGACGCGCGGCATTCTCGACGGCCATATCGTCATGGACCGCAGCCTCGCCGAAGAGGGCCGCTATCCGCCGATCAATCCGCTGGCATCCGTATCCCGCCTGGCGCGCAAGGCATGGTCCCCGGATCAGGAAAAGCTGGTCGGGCGGTTGAAATCGCTGATCCATCGCTTCGAGGAAACCCGCGATCTCAGGCTGATCGGCGGCTATCGTCCCGGCAGCGATCCGGACCTGGACATGGCGATCAAGCAGGTTCCCGTCATCTACGACATTTTGAAACAGACGCCGGGCGAGCGGCCGGCCTTCGATGCGTTTACCGACCTCGCAAATGCGCTGAAGGCGGCGGCGAATATCGGCGGTCAGGCCCCGAACATGCGAAGGGGGTAAGCGATGATGGATTACGACGCCGATGAAATCGTACCGCAGCGCAAGCGCAGCGAACGCACGCCGCTGATCGACAAGGCGCTGGGCGCGACAGGTGTGGTGCTGGCAGCACTCGCCACGTTTTTCCCCTGGTATGCCTTCCTGCATCAGGACAAATTCTCGATGCCGACGCTTTGGGAGGATAACTCACACAGCCTGCCGGGCCGAGCCGGGCATGGCGGCGTTTCGTCACCGCTGACGGTGACGGACCGCAATGCGGCGACACAAGCGGCCATCGACGAACTGACGACAGCCACGGTTCCGGATGCGGGCGAAGCCAAGCAGGCCAGCATCGAGGGGGATCTGGAGCAACCGTTTCCTTCCGTCACCGGCTTCAAGCTGATGCATGTCGCCAATGGCCGCGCGCTGATCGAAGACAGCAGCGGCATGTATATTGTCCGCGTCGGTTCGACCTTGCCGGACAACAGCCGCCTCGCGACACTGGAACAACGCGACGGCCACTGGGTCATGATCACCTCCAAGGGTGACGTCTACCAGGCTGATTGATAGGCCGCTCTGGTCATCAACAAGGATTGCACCCGGCGCGGCCTGACGGCCATGCGGGGCAATCTG
Organism: Pararhizobium polonicum; assembly: GCF_001687365.1. GTDB lineage: Bacteria > Pseudomonadota > Alphaproteobacteria > Rhizobiales > Rhizobiaceae > Pararhizobium > Pararhizobium polonicum. Next base: position 8,081 of record NZ_LGLV01000004.1, on the reverse strand, counting down.
TCATTGGCTGCGACCTCCCGTCTTGAGCGTTTCAGCCGATTCGGGCTGGTCTACACGCCAAAGTATATTGCCTTCGCAATGCCGGCCCCCGCTGCCTTTTCATGCACATCCAATTCAGTCCCACGCAAGATTGCTTCCCTAGGTTCGGCAGCAACAAGCATGGAGTCGCATGATGCAACCTATACAGCTTTTCGATCTCGCGTCCCGGCAGGCGCAATGGCTGGCAGTCCGCCAGAACGTCGTCGCCGGCAACATCGCCAACGCCAATACGCCGCACTACGCCGCCAAGGACGTCAAACCGTTCCAGAGCGTTCTGCAGGAAACCGGCTTTCAGATGGCGGCGACCAACCCGGCGCATTTCACCGACGGAAGCAGCGCGGCGCAGGTCACGGAAACCAGCATGCTGGGCGATACCGAGGTCCAGCAGTCGGGCAATAGCGTCCAGCTGGAAAAGGAATTGATGAAAACCGGTGAAGTCAAGCGTGACTACGAGCTCAATACCGGGCTCGTGAAGGCGTTTCACCGGATGATGCTCATGACGGTACGGAAATAGCAGCCATGGATCCTCTTGTTTCAGCTCTCAAGGTTTCGGCCTCCGGTCTCGAAGCGGAATCGACGCGCCTGCGCATCGTTTCGGAAAATATCGCCAACGCCCGTTCCACCGGCGATGCGCCGGGCACCGACCCGTATCGTCGCAAGACGGTGAGTTTCGCTGCGGAAGTCGACCGCGCCAGCGGCGCATCGACCGTCGAGGTGAAGCGTCTTGGAACCGACGATTCCGAATTCACCATCGAGTTCGATCCGGGCAATCCTGCCGCCGACGACAAAGGCATGGTCAAGCTGCCGAACGTCAACGTGCTGATCGAAATGGCCGACATGCGGGAAGCAAACCGCTCCTATGAGGCCAATCTCCAGACCACGAAGCAGGCACGCGACCTGATTTCCGCAACAATCGACCTTCTGAGGGCCTCGCAATAATGATCGATGCAATCAAAACCATCAGCGCCGCCCTTTCGACCGTCAAGGATGTCGCATCCACGTCGAGCGCATCCTCTGCGCAGAGCATTCTCGGCGGTGCCGCCACGGCCGGCAAATCGCAAAGCTTTGCCGAGGTCATGGGCAATATGGCCACCGAGATGACCAACAGCCTCAGACAATCGGAAGTCTCCTCCATCCAGGGTATCCGCGGCGAAGCCAATACCCGTGAAGTCATCGATTCCGTGATGAATGCCGAGCAGTCGCTGCAAACCGCCATCGCCATCCGCGACAAGGTGGTCAGCGCCTATCTCGAAATTGCACGCATGCCGATTTAAAGGATAAAAAGAATGAAGGCTCTCTCGATCGCCGCGACAGGCATGAACGCCCAGCAGCTGAACCTGGAAGTGATCGCGAACAACATCGCGAACATCAACACCACGGGCTACAAGCGCGCCCGCGCAGAGTTCTCCGACCTTCTCTATCAGACAGAGCGCGCCCAGGGCGTGCCGAACCGGGCCAACCAGGCGATCGTGCCGGAAGGCGCCATCATCGGTCTCGGGGTTCAGACTTCCGCCGTCCGCAACCTGCATATGCAGGGCAGCCTCGTCAGCACCGGCAATGACCTCGATCTGGCGCTGGTCGGTCGCGGCTGGTTCCAGGTGGAAACGCCCGACGGCGAAACATCGTACACCCGCGCCGGCGCTTTCAACACCAATGCCCAAGGCCAGCTCGTCACGATCGACGGCTACACGGTCATTCCGGAAATCACCGTCCCGGCGAATTCCAGCGAGATTACCGTGAGCACGTCGGGCGAGGTGTCGGTTCGCGTCGGCAATGCCACGATCCCGACCCAGATCGGCCAGCTGACCATCGCCAACTTCGTCAACGAGGCGGGTCTCGAGCCGCAGGGCGACAACCTGTTCAAGCAGACGCCGGCTTCCGGCGACCCGGTGATCGGCACGCCGGCGGATCCGGGCTATGCGCAGATCAAGCAGAAATACCTCGAGGCGTCGAACGTCGATCCAGTCAAGGAAATCACCGACCTGATCTCCGCCCAGCGCGCCTATGAAATGAACTCGAAGATCATCCAGGCGGCCGACGAAATGGCTGCGACGGTCAGCAAGAACCTGAGATAACAGAGGGAATGGCAAACATGACGTTTCGCCGGACTGCCAGCGCATCGATCTTGACAACGGCTGCCACCCGCGGAGGGTTCCTCCTGCGGGCGCTGGCGGTCACCGGGTGCCTTGGCCCCGGCCTGATGTCTCCTCAAGCGGCCTTCGCCGAAAGGCGGATGGCTGTTATCCCGACCCAGACGATCTATCCGGGCGAAATCGTCGATGCCAAGCGTCTGGAAGAGGTCGAGGTTACCAATCCGGCTCTCACCGGTGACTATGCTACGGCAACCGGGCAGGTGGTCGGCAAAGTGACCAGTCGCACGCTGCTCCAGGGACGCGTCATTCTCGTTTCATCCCTGCGCGAACCCTATGCGGTGGAGCGCGGCAAGGCGGTGCGCATCGTCTTCACCAACGGAGCGTTGACGATCACCGCAGGCGGTGCGCCGCTGGAGAACGCCGCGGTCGGCGACCTGATCCGGGTGCGCAACACCGATTCGGGCATCATCGTTTCCGGTACGGTGATGGAAGACGGCACAATTCATGTGGTGGCAAAATGATCTTTCGTTTCGGCAAATGGTGCCTGGCGTTCGCCGCCATCTTCGCTATGGCGATCGCGCCGGCTGAGGCTGCGTCGCGCATCAAGGATATCGCCTCGCTGCAGTCGGGCCGGGAAAACCAGCTGATCGGCTATGGTCTCGTGGTCGGTCTGCAGGGAACCGGAGACAGCCTACGCTCGTCGCCGTTTACCGAGCAGTCCCTGCGCGCCATGCTTCAGAACCTTGGTATTTCGACGCAAGGCGGCGATTCCCGCTCCAAGAATATCGCTGCCGTTCTGGTAACTGCCAATCTGCCGCCCTTTGCCAGCCCCGGCAGCCGGATCGACGTGACCGTCGGATCGTTGGGCGATTCCACATCGCTGCGCGGCGGTACGCTGGTCATGACCTCGCTTTCGGGCGCGGATGGCCAGATCTATGCGGTGGCGCAGGGTTCGGTAGTGGTCACCGGGTTCAGCGCGCAGGGTGCCGCCGCCTCCGTGACGCAAGGCGTGACGACGTCCGGCCGCGTCCCGAACGGTGCCATCATCGAACGTGAACTGCCGGCCAAGTTCAAGGATGCCTTCAATCTGGTGCTGCAGCTGCGCAACCCGGACTTCTCGACGGCGGTCGGCATGGCCGCGGCCATCAATCGTTATGGCAAGACCCAGTTCGGTGGAAGCATCGCCGAAGCGCGGGATTCGCAGTCGGTCGTGATCGACAAGCCAAAGATGGCGGATCTCTCCCGTCTGATGGCCGATATCGAAAATCTCGTCATCGAGACGGACGTTCCGGCGCGCGTCGTGATCAATGAGCGAACGGGAACGATCGTCATCGGACAGGATGTCCGCATTGCGCAGGTCGCTGTCAGCTACGGCACATTGACGGTGCAGGTGACGGAAACGCCGACGGTCGTGCAGCCCGCGCCGTTCTCCGACGGGGTGACGGCCGTGGAGCCCAATACGACGATCGATGCGTCGCAGGACGGCGGCACGGTTGCAATCCTCAACGGCTCCAACCTGCGCTCGCTAGTTGCCGGTCTCAACAGCATCGGCGTGAAACCGGACGGCATCATTTCCATTCTCCAGGGCATAAAAACAGCCGGGGCCCTCCAGGCGGAGCTCGTATTGCAATGACCGTACACACCCCCTCCTGCGCACCGGACAGTCTGCGCCGTCGCCTGATGATGATCGCCGCCGGCTGCACCATGCTGGCCATGCCCGGCGCCTTTGCGCAGGAAGTGGCCGCACCGGCAGCAGGCATTCCGGCGAATGGCGACGAAATCCAGCAGTTCTGCACCAATATTGCCGATGCCGCCCGCGACCAGCGCTACCTTCTGCAGAAGCGGGACCTGGAAAAGCTGCAAGGCGACATCGATACGCGCATTGCAACGCTTGAGAAGCGGCGTGCCGAATACGAGGATTGGCTGAAGCGCCGCAATGATTTCCTGCAGCAGGCGGAGATCGGCCTGGTGGGTATCTACAAGACGATGAAGCCGGATGCCGCCGCCAGCAAGCTTGAGCTGGTCAATCCCGGTATCGCGGCGGCGATCATCATGAAGCTGCCGCCGCGCCAGTCCAGCCTCATCCTCAGCGAGATGAGCAGCGAGAAGGCGGCTGTTCTCACCAACGTCATCTCCAGCGCCACAGACCCGAACACATCGAAGGAACCGTCATGAGATATCCGCTTCCGGTTCTTCTCGCCGCCAGCCTGCTGACGGGCTGCCAGAGCCAGGCTTTCAACGAGATCGGCAAGGCGCCCGCCATGAGCCCGATCGGTAGCGGCCTGCAATATGCCCAGACACCGCAGATGGCGATGTATCCGAAGGAGCCGCGCCAGGTTGTCGCCGGCTATTCGCTCTGGAGCGACAATCAGGCAGCCCTGTTCAAGGACGCGCGTGCGCTCAAGGTCGGGGATATCCTGACCGTCGATATCCGCATCGACGACAAGGCATCGTTCGACAACAAGACCGATCGCAGCCGGACCAACGACAGCGGCTTCAACATCGGCGCGAACGGCAATTCGCAAACCAGCGATTTCGGCTGGAAGGGCGGTCTCGACTATGGTTCGAACACCAAGTCCAAGGGCGAGGGCACGACGGAGCGTTCCGAAAAGCTCGTCTTGCTGGTCGCCGCCGTGGTGACCGGCGTGCTCGAAAACGGCAATCTGCTGATCAGCGGCTCGCAGGAGGTTCGGGTCAATCACGAAATCCGCATCCTCAACGTCGCCGGTATTGTCCGGCCCTATGACGTCGATGCGCGCAACATGATTTCCTACGACAAGATCGCCGAGGCGCGTATTTCGTATGGTGGCCGCGGCCGCCTGAGCGAAGTGCAGCAGCCGCCATGGGGCCAGCAGGTCATGGACATCGTTTCGCCGATCTGACGACGCGACAGCGCCGTGCATGCCGCGGCCAACACTTGATGGATTTTGAAGATGGAAGATGCCGATTCCGCCAATGGCGGTCCGAAGAAATCATCGCCGCTCATCATGATCGCGGCGCTCGCCGTCCTGACGTTGATGGCGGGCGGCGGCGGCTGGCTGATCGGCGGCGTGCTGGCACCTGCACCGGTCAGTGCCGAGGAAGCAAAGATCATCGAGGAGGCGAAGGCAGCGGTCGCTTCGAAAAATGCCGGGCAGCCGCAGGCGGCTGGTGAAGCTGGCAAGAAAGACGACGAACTGCCGAAAATATCGACCGCCGCCAATGGCGTCGTTCAGCTGGATGCGATCACCACCAATCTTGCCTATCCCACCGAAAACTGGATCCGGCTTGAAGTTGCGCTGCTTTTCAAGGGCGCACCCGACGTCGCAATGGCCGAACAGATCCATCAGGATATTGCGGCCTATCTCAAGACGGTGTCGCTGCAGCAGATCCAGGGGCCGCGCGGATTTCAATATCTGAAGGATGACATCGAGGAACGGGTTGACCTGCGCTCCGAAGGGCGCGTAACCAATGTGATCTTCAGGACATTTGTCATTCAATGATTCGCCCATGATCCGGACTATCACATTCATAGCCGCCATGCTGGCGATGTCGGGTATCGCGGGAGCGCAAGGCTTTCCCGCCGACATCCTGAATACGCCCATCGACGGCTCCGTCGCGTCCTGGATTATCCGCACCTTCGGCGTTCTGACCATCCTGTCAGTCGCCCCGGGCATTCTCATCATGGTGACGAGCTTTCCGCGCTTCGTCATTGCCTTTGCAATCCTTCGCACCGGCATGGGGCTGGCAACGACCCCCTCCAACATGATCATGGTCAGCCTTGCGCTGTTCATGACCTTCTACGTCATGGCGCCGACCTTCGACCGGGCCTGGCAGAACGGGGTCAATCCGCTCCTGCAGAACCAGATCAACGAAACCGAGGCGATGACGCGCATCGCGGAGCCGTTCCGGGAGTTCATGCTCGCCAATACGCGCGACAAGGACCTGCAGCTGTTCATCGATATAGCCCAGGAAAAGGGCCAGACCGTCGTCGTCGGTGATCGGGTCGATCTGCGTGCCGTGGTGCCGGCCTTCATGATCTCGGAAATCAGGCGCGGTTTCGAGATCGGCTTTCTGATCATGCTGCCGTTCCTGGTGATCGATCTGATTGTCGCGACCATCACCATGGCGATGGGCATGATGATGCTGCCGCCCACCTCGATCTCGCTGCCTTTCAAGATCCTCTTCTTCGTTCTCATCGACGGATGGAACCTGCTTGTCGGAAGCCTTGTGCGGTCCTTCCACTGATCTCGCCGACGTGGTTAACGGTCGGTCAATTTTCCGGCCGGCGCGGCGGTGATCGAAAAGCGACAAATCATTGATATTGCTTCTTAAAGAAGATCGTTGCAGCGGGTTCTCCGTTTGCTTTGCATGTTTCGAACGTTCTAATGTTCGAGCGGCATTTAAACATATCGCAACGTTTGCCTGCGACATTACCCTCACATGACGGATTTGGATTTCCTGACGAACAGGAGCCGAGTGGCATGATGCCGAACCGCCATCACCGGTAAGTATTGAGTCCGGTATGTCCCTAGCTCTGTTTTTTGTAATCTAGAGGGACAACCCTAATGACAAGCATCCTGACGAACTCTTCTGCAATGGCAGCACTCTCGACGCTGCGCTCTATCAGCTCCGACATGGAAACGACCCAGGGTCGTATTTCGTCCGGCCTGAAGGTCGGTAACGCTTCCGACAACGCCGCTTACTGGTCGATCGCCACGACCATGCGTTCGGACAACAAGGCTCTCTCCACCGTTCAGGACGCTCTCGGTCTTGGCGCTGCCAAGACGGACGTCGCCTACACTGGCCTGAATTCCTCTATCTCTGTTGTCGATGAAATCAAGGCCAAGCTGGTTGCCGCCAGCGAACCGGGCGTCGACAAGGAAAAGGTCCAGAAGGAAATCACGCAGCTGCAGGAACAGCTGAAGGGCGTGGTCAAGTCCGCGTCTTTCTCGGGTGAAAACTGGTTGTACACGGCAACTGGTGCGACCGCTCCGGGCACGAAGTCGATCGTCGGCTCCTTCAATCGCGATGCCTCCGGCGCCGTGAGCCTGACCACGCTGGACGTCGATACGACCAAGACGATGCTGATCGACGAAGACACGGCAGCCAATGGCCTGCTGACGGCTGATCTCATCGGCAAGGACGGTACGACTGCAATTACCGGCACGAACGTCCTGAATATCGACATCACCTCCGCGACAACGACTCAGCTGGCCGACTACCTCAGCGGTGTTGACACGGTTCTGAAGAACATGACCAGCGCATCGGCCGACCTCGGTTCGATCAACAAGCGCATCAGCCTTCAGACGGATTTCGTTGCCGATCTGAAAGACTCCATCACGTCCGGCATCGGCAAGCTGGTTGACGCCGACATGAACGAAGAGTCGACCCGCCTCAAGGCTCTGCAGACGCAGCAGCAGCTCGGCATCCAGGCTCTCTCGATCGCCAACTCGGACTCGCAGAACATCCTCTCGCTGTTCCGTTAATCGAAAAACGGCGCGGGCCAGCCATCCCCCCCAAACGGTGGGTTCGCGACCTTCAGAAAACCGCATCTTGCAAGAGGTGCGGTTTTTTCTTTGTCCGCAAAAATTGTTTGTACCCCTTTATGTTTCTTTAACCATGTTGGTGTTTTCTATGGCCATCGAAGCAGCGGGTTAACCAAGAAATTTAACACGTTAGCAGGCATGAAGCTGGCCGCTGTTTCCCGGTAATGACCGGAATGTCCCTTCCATTTCACCTGTTCAAAAGGGGCAGTTTTACCATGACAAGCATTCTCACCAATTCGGCTGCAATGGCAGCACTCTCGACGCTGCGCTCCATCGGTTCCGGCATGGAAACGACCCAGGGCCGCGTTTCTTCCGGCCTGCGCGTCGAAACGGCTGCTGACAACGCCGCTTACTGGTCGATCGCTACGACCATGCGTTCGGACAACAAGGCTCTCTCCACCGTTCAGGACGCTCTCGGTCT
>NZ_CM004504.1 GCF_001687365.1 Pararhizobium polonicum | reverse complement strand
AGGAAACTCCGATTCGCACTGATTCTGCAAGGTGCAAATCTGCAGTAGCAGCCTTTAGCAGTCGCTCACTCAAAAAGGGAAGGCTGGGAGGAGAGCTTGAGAGGCGGGGCGCGGGCGCCTCTCAACTGGCTTGGGCCGGGTCGATCCCGGCGTGAACCAGCCCGCGCGAGTTACATTCCTGCTTATAAACAGATTATAATCTGCTATCTTTTTGCACGCAGAAACCCGACGCAAGCGCCGGGTTCTGTTCGTTTGTGAGAAAACGGGCTACATTCCCGCTTATGACTACTCAGCAGCGATAGCCTGCTGGCCGTCTTGGTTGTTCTGTTCATCACCAACGTTCGAGCGCAACGGGCCGGGGAGCCAGGCTTTTCCGGCAAGGGCCTTTTCCGCCAGCGCCACGGCCTCAGCCTTCGGGGCCTTGCCTGCCGCCTTGATGGCGCTTTTCGCGCAACCGGCATCCTTCATCACCTCGGCAATCTGCGCCTTGGACAGCCGGGACAGGAACGGAGCCTGCGCCTCCCAATGGCTGTTCATGTCGAGTTTGAGGGCGGCGGCCAGCTGATCGGCGTGGGCGAGGCGGTCGCGGTCGTGATCGTGCTTGGCCTCGACGGCATTGATATTGGCGGCGGTGACGACGGCCAACAGTTCCAGAAGCTCATGCCGGGGCTGTCCCAGCAGCCATTCCCACAGGTCCCCGGGATCGCCGGAAAGCTTGTAGCCCCATGTTTCGTGGATGCGGGTCCATTCAGTCAGCGCCGCGCATGCTTCCGGCTCCTTGATCGACGGGACCAAGTCCTTCAATTGGCCGCTGATCTCGACGGCTGCACCAACTCGCCAATAGCCGTTCCCGGTCAGGAAAGTTTTCAGGACCAAGGGATAGAGCATGACGGCAAGGGCAAGGTTCGGGCGCGTCACCAGCTCGTTGCGCATGGCGACGGTGCGGATCGCGGTCAGCTCCTCGATGAGCGCCGCCGAATAGGTCACTGCCTGCTCTGCCTTGCCATCGTCATCGCCATAACCAGCGGTAAGACCATGGATATTCCCGGCGCTAGCGGCTTCGCCACTCTCTGTAACCTCCCCGGCCTGCTCTGCGGAGTGCGGATTACGCAAGAGACGCAGTGCCGCCAGATCGTCAGGCCGGACAAGGCCCTGCTCGATCTGCAGGGTTCCACCACTGCTAATGGTGACAATGCATCCGGCCAGCGCCTTTTCCTCGCTATCGTAGACCTTGGCAGCGCTGCGGATTGCTTCCATGCGGCTTTCGATCCCGGCAAGCTCAGCCTCGTCGGCCTCAATGGCCGGATCGCCCTCGGCATAGTCCTCAATGCGGCCCGCAATCTCATCGAAACGCTCGGCCAAGATGGAAAGCTCGGACTGTTCGAGGGCGGCCGGAACGTTGTTCTTCGGGAAGATACGGGCAAAGCCGCCATTGTGGATGGCCGAGGCATCGAGTCCGGCATCCACCCATTTCCACCCCTTGATTTTGAGGGTATCGGCCTCCTGTTCAAGCTGTCTGGTCGCCAGCGTCACCAGAAGAGCCCGATCCGTCAGGAACGTGGTGTCCGCCTCTGCAAACAGGTCGCGCATGGTTGCACCCCCTGCGGCCTCGTAAGCCTCGATCCCGACGAACAGAGCGAGCTTGTCGGTGCTGCGGACATGATCGCGGGTCAGCATGGCGCGAAGCGAGTAGGGGTCACGGTTCCATGATTGTGTTTCGAACCATGCCCGATCCTGTGCGGCGTGATCGTCGCTGATCGCCAGCGCTTTGGCCTGATCGATACGGATTTTGTCCTCGCGCAATTCCCCTAGAATTTTAGGGGAGAGATTGGCGAGCTTAAGCCGCTGGCGCACGGTGGCGACGGACTGGCCGAAACGGGCAGCGATGTTCTCGGGAGTCATGCCGTCCTCGACAAGCTGGCGATAGGCCAGAATCTCATCCACGATGTGCATGGCCTCGCGCTGCGTGTTCTCGGCAAGGGAAATCTCGGTGTCGCTGTCGTCACCGGAACGAATGTTGCAGGTGATGAGCGTGCTCTTGTCCAGTCGGCCTTGCGTGACCAGAAGGGTGAGAGCGGCAAGGCGGCGGGAACCGGCGACAACCTCATATTTGTTTCCGCGCTTCGCCTTCCGGACGGTGAGGTTCTGGATCAGGCCATGCGCCTCGATGCTGTCGGCCAGTTCCCCGACATTGACGGCGGCATTGAAGCGCCGAACGTTGGCGGGGCTTGGAACAAGGCGGGAAAGCGGAATTTCCTTGGTGTCCGATGACAGATAGGTGATGCCGGGGGCGTTGTCCTCGATCTCGGCGGCGACAGCTTCAACGGCGGTTTCGGATACAGTGATAGCGTTCATGGGAATGGTCCTCATGTTGGTGTGATCGGAAAATGTCAGTGGGGGAGGGGAGCGGCCGTCAGGCGTAGCCGGTCCAGTTGATGGGGCGACCATCCCAGAGGAAGGCGGTTCGCACATTGTCGATGCGCACGGATTTGGAGCGTCCATTGACGCGGCGGCGCATGGGCTTGCCGGTGAAGGCATCGAGGTGAGGAACAACCTTGCCGGTCATCCACGGCTCATCGCCCTTGTCGGCGGAAATCTGGCTGACGGCGCAGACCTCGACCATGTGAGCGCCGATGATCTTCGTCACCTGATAGAAATCGATATTGGTTTGCTCATAGCCCCATGAGGCATAGAGGACATGGCCGACTTCGAAACCGTGGGGTTTCTTGCGCTCGTCGCGGCGTTCCTGCTTCCATTCCGACCAGCGCCGCCGCCCCTCGAAATGCTCGCGGATTTTGTGTTCGCGGGCCTCGGTGCTGGCAAAGCTATGATGCCAGTCGGGCTTTGCGGCCTTGCCGTGGAAGGCCATGGCAGCGGGTCGTCCCTTATGGCTGGTGTAGATATAGACAATGCCGTCGCTAGCCTTGTCGGCGATCTTAACGGAACCGCTCGGGATGTAGAATTCGCGGGAGGGAGCGAAGCGCATCATTCGGCGTCCTCCCACTCGTCGGCATAGACGGCGGCCGAGCCGATCCCGGTGACGTGACGGGCGCATGTACCGCCGCAAATACCGTCTTCGTAGGCTGGAAAATACCGGTCATAGGCGGCATCGAAATCCGGCAAGTCGCCGTTGAGTCGCGCCAGCTCCCCCGCGAAGCTGAAAAACCATTCCTCGAAAGTAGGTTCGCACATTCCCTTGTCCTTTCCTTTTTGGACTGCGAAGCAGGACCTCGTCCTGCTTCCCGGGGCCGCGCGAGCGGTGGGTTGGAGAGGGAAAATAGCCTTCGCGGGGAACCAGCTGCACGAAACGCAGCGCAAGCGCAGTGGAGGAAGCTGGGCGGAAGGCTATTTTGGGGGCGAGAAGGGCAAGGCCCTCGGTTCCCCCACCAGGCAAACGAACTCGCGCAATCGCGCGTCATCTCCCGGCAAGGATGCCGGATGCACGAAGGATCGTCACCGCTCGTCGGCGGAAACCCGAACCGGGGTTCCGTGGAGCTGCGGCACAGCCGCGGCGGAATAGAGCCTGGTCACGGAGAGACGTGCCCATGAGTTTCCGGTGATGATAGGTTGAGGATCATTATACCCACTTGCTCTTTACGCAATTTTTTAATACATAAATCCTGTATTTTGCAATTCGATGCGGAGCGCACTGTGGAGCACTATATCAAAAGACGGTTCCCGCCGGCCTTGTTCAAGAATCTCTTTCTTGATTTGGAAGACCGGCTACGTGCGTCGGCACTTAAAGCCTTCACAATGGTGCGCGATCATGCCGGACTTGATCCCAGGGGAAGCCGGGAGTTGGAAGGGCAGGCGCGTTTTCGCATGATGGAAAAAGGGTTTCGGGAAACCTGCGAACTCCATGGTGGCAAACTGCTCGAGAATGGAATCATTCCGTTTACCGATCTGAAAATCTTCCAGCCTTTCATGCGATTTGAAGTGAATGGGCAGGGGGTCATTTTCGGCCTTGCCGCTATACCTGAGCCGAAGGCGCTGCCCGTCAAGAACATGTCACGCAAGGCTGGCGTAACGCTCAATTATTACCTTTCACCACGGCTTGACCTTGATGGAACTGGCCCCAAGATTGGTGACATTCTTATTTTGCTTCTTGTTGCTCGTGATCGTGAACAGGCCGGAAAGATCAGTGAATTCGCGATTGGCGTGATCGATGCTGGTTATGAACAGTATCTTTTTTACGAACCGCTCGACAAATACCTTGAAGGCTATGCCGATGAGCCGGTAATTGCCCCGGCGCCGTCGTCTGGGACTGGCGCGAAGGCACCTGTCATCAGCCTGAAGAAGACGATCAAACCGTTTGTGCCGCCGGAACGGCCTGATGGCGACAATGACAACGACCGAGATACGAAGTGACCCGTGCTGATAAAGCCGGGGAAGGAAATGCATGCGTGTAGGAACTCCGGGGTTCGTCCCTGAAAGATTGATCGAGGCGAGAGCAGCACGGCGAATTTTAAGCAAGAAGGCACTGGCCACCCTGATCAGCGTCAACCCCAGCACCGTCACCCGCTGGGAGGACGGGACCAGCGCCCCTGATGCCGATGCCTTAGCTGAGTTGGCAGCTCACCTTCACGTTCGCAGAGAGTTTTTTCTTAGACCGGTCGCCAACAGCGACCGGCCTCTGTTTTATCGGACCTTGGCATCGACCTTGGTGAAAGATCTGAACTACCAGGAATCCCAGATGCATTGGCTGCAGGAGATCAGCAGCATCGTGGAACATTACGTGGATTTCCCGGAGGTCGATATTCCAGACGTATTGCATGGTGCGTCCTACAAGCAGCTCCGCGACGAGGACATCGAGCAGATCGCCTCTGACCTGCGCACCCACTGGAGCGTCGGGGATGGCCCGTGCATCGATATGATGCCGCTGCTCGAACGCGTTGGATGCATTGTCGGCTCCATTGAAATGGGAACATCCAAGCTGGATGGTCTGTGCAGTTGGGCTCAAGGGGGCAATCGGCCGCATATTTTGCTATCGACGGACAAGATGTCGTTCCCGCGCCGGCAGATGGATGCTGCGCACGAACTCGGCCACGCGATCCTGCATCGCCACGTGAGCGAGGAAGAGCTGAAAAAGGACCTCAAGGAGATCGAGCGCCAGGCGTTTCGGTTTGCGAGCGCATTCCTGATGCCCGCAACGACATATTCCTATGAGGTAAAGAGCGCGTCGCTTGCGTCTCTGCTGTCCCTGAAGGAGCGCTGGCGGGTTTCGGTAAAGGCGCAGATCCGGCGCCTTTCGGATCTGGATATCATCCCCGCAGACCATGCAACATCACTTTATAAGCTGTATTCGGCCAAGGGATGGAGCCGGGAAGAGCCTCTGGACAAGAACTGGCCGATCTCGGAGCCGACAGTTCTTGCCAACGCCCTGCAGTTGATCGTCGACTCTGCCGTGCGCAGCAAATCCGACCTCCTGAGCGTAGAATTCACCATGAAGGCCGGCGACATAGAAAATCTTACCGCCTTGCCGCCAGGATGGTTCTCAAGAAATGCGGAAGTCATAGGGCTGAAGCTGCGTGAAACCGTGACAGATCGCACCACCGGTGAAGCATCAACGATTTTGCCCTTCCCATCGCGGAAGTGATCACCTTGCAAGATAGGAAGAAATCATGTCGTCGATTGATCATAACAGGCCGATCCTGAAAATCATCGACAGTCTCAAAAAGGGTAAGGCGAGCCTCATACCCGAGGTTCCGAAAGCAGCTCCGAAAAAGGTGCTGGGGCAAAGCATCGTCGCATCTCGCACAACCTTCTCAAAAGAGCTGGTGCATGAATGCGCCGTGCGGGTCATTGAGCATTTCGGAAAACATAAAAATACGGCTTTGCCAAACCAGCTACTAGCGGCCGTTGATGACGAAAAAGCCAAGCTCGACCTGAAGACATGGCTGTGTGCCTACACACGCCTGAAACTGTCGGCCGATGGGAACACCGTTGTTTATGACAGGGAGAAAAGCCACCGGCTGCGGGAAGCGATGGATACTCCGTATTGGAAACTCGCCAAAGTTGGGCAGCCCCGAAAAACGAGTGATTACAATTTCATAGAAGAACTCGAAGCTTTTATAGAACGGTCTCGCAGGAAACTGATTTCAGGCTCTCCAGAGAAGTTTCTTCTGGAGCAGATCGCAAATGCGCGCGATGCCTATCGGGACAAGCGCTATGGCCATCCTTCATCGGAGAAAAAGACGTAATGAAATGGTTCACCAAAAAGGCTGGCTCCGCTGCTGTTCCATCCACCTCCACAGCGCTCGATAACATCGAAGAATTCTTGGTGAAGTACGATAGGTCTGGGGCTAGCCGCACTAGTTATGCCATGGCGTTATGGGGCATTCATGCGGCATTTGTTCAGATTTTTGGTGGGCTGGACGAATATCACCTCGCTGAATCTACAAAGAAAGACCGATATGCCGCTATGATCGGCAATAACGCTCAAAAAGCTGCAGAGACAGGACAAACGGCTGTTGCGGACTGCAATCGAGCCTTCTTGGATTTCCTTGCAGCAACAAACGGTCTACCGCGGCGCGATCTTAACGGATTGATAGAAAACGTCGCCGATCGCATCGATGGCATTGTCAATTTCGGGAAAAGCGAAATTGATCGCATAGGTGAAGTAGAAAAGGAGGCCAAAGAGTTCTTGGCTTCAGACGCTCAATTCGCCATCGGAACGGGAATCGTGAGGGGAATTGTAACTGAGAAGAATGTGCTCGTCGCCTCGCAGATCATCATCAATGACCTGCAGAAAATCCTGGTATCCCACCAAGACTATCACTTTTACATCATAGAACACTACGCTCGTCTTCGTCTCGAGCCAGGAATTCGGTCCCTGCTCGATGGTGTCCCCTTGTTTGATGTAGAGTTGGAAATATTGGGCCCCGGTTGGACGCTAGCCAGTGCGCGCGGACCTGGCGTTGCCTATATCGACACCATCCTTCCAGCCATTCGGGATTGGTGCAAGATAACTGTGCCGTCACTTGACGCGGCCGAGTTGTCCCTGCGGATTATCGGAGCGGCTTACGGTCACTTCCGCATTACCGGGAAGCCGCATTTCGACCCCATCCGCCGTGGCTATGCACAGATGTTCCATCAGCAAGCCCTAGAACAAGGACGATCTGGAGATGCGGCGCGTTGGTCTGAAGTAGTTGAGAAACTTAGCTAATATGACGGCGACAGCCTAAATTAGAATCCGCTCGATTTCATCTAAGCTTACGTCATCACTTCGACGATCATAAAGCTGCGTAGTGCGTGTAGATGAGTGATTGGCAATATTGGCTGCCTTTTCCAGCGTTCCACCGTTTTTCAGATAAGCGGTAATACCCGTCGCCCGAAAGGTGTGATTGCACACGGCCGTGCTGATACCTGCCGCGACCGCACGACGCTGGATCATTGCATAGGCATTGGCTTGGGGTAGGGGATTACCGGAAAACTTATCAGTGCCGCGCCTAATTGTCTGAAACAAGGGCGCTCGGGGTGTCCCCTGCAGGCCGGCCGCCTCGATAAAGTCGTCCAGGAAGGCTTCAAGCGAGTGATGACAGGGCAGATCGACCTGCTTACCACCTTTTTCGTGCAATCGAACCCATAACCGGCGGTTCTGGCTGAATACGTCGCGCACCTCCATGCTCGTCGCGGCACCAATGCGGGCGAAGGTGTAGGTCATGAGCCCGATCAGTGCGCGATCACGCTTGCCGATCAGTGTTTCAGTGGAAATGCTGTCCAAGATCTGGCGGGCTTCCTCGGCTGATAGGGCAGGGGTCTTACCGCGTTTACGAGAGTGCTTCGGGCCGCGGACAGAATGGGCGGGATTGGACGCCATAGCCTGCCCCGTGACGAGCCAGTCGAACAGGTGCCGCACCGCCGCCAACCTTTGTTTGACGGTCGGCGCCGAATGCATGAGCGTCATTTCCTCGACCCAGCCGGCAACATGAATAGGAGTGATCGTGTCGAGAGAGCGAGCGCCTCGCGCATCGCACCAGCTTAGAAATTCCGAAGCAGCTTTGAGGTACGATCGGCGGGTATTCTGATTACCAATCCGGGCGGTGAAGAACTCAAGGAACCGCATGCGTACCCGCTCTGCGCTTTTCGCAATTGCGACCGGCAATATCTCCGCGTCGGATGCAATGACGAAGCTCATTGCGCCCGGCCCCAGGACCAGCACTCCTCGCGGCACGCATGATGAAACGCCAGCTCATCCGCAAAGGAGCGGCCAATCCGCCTTGAACCTTCAGCAAAGCCAGAGAGGGCATTTTTTTCCAATTCGCCATCCTGCAGGCCGCTTTGGTTGACGCAGATCGCCGTCAACAACGGGAGCTGCCGAGCATGGCAGATTTCCAGAAGCCGATCCAGATGACCATGCTTTCCGTTCATCTGATGCCGTGCCTTGCTCCATTCGACACCACTTGCCTTCGCCAGGTCACCATAGGTGATGCAAGTCCCGGCGATAGCCGCCTGCTTCAAGGCGGAGAGTGACTTTTCAAGATCTAGCCCCTGACGTTTTCCGGATCGGCGGCCGCGCTCCTCGATGAGTTCGAAATAAAGCGCAGCCTCGGTCTGGCCGCGCTTTTCAAAATTCACGATCCACTGGTCGATCTCAGCATCTTTCTTGTTGGAAAAATCCGTCATCATCGCACCTCTTTTCAAAGGCCGCGCATAATGGTCTCGATCGCAGTAATAGGAACTGCGTCGTCGATGGCGTGAAGGATCGTTCCGTTTTGGGAGCCGTCTCGTATTTCGATCTGCTCCGAAGCATGGTCATATCGGAAGGCGTAATCTTTACCATTCACCTTGATCCAAAGCATATTTGCGGGAGACCCGGCATATTGGCGTATCCGGATCGAATCCGCATCAGCCCGCCAGATGATGCCACCGAGCACCGTTAGCGCCGATCCCTTGACGTTACCGGCATGGTGCTCGGCTCTGTCCATGACACCTTTTGCATATTCGTTAAGCTGCTGCACGTCCTTCGCAGTGATCGCCATCCTGAGCCTCCCCTACATATGATAAGTTGTTCATGCGGCCTCGCTAATCTCTCGTGACGCAGGAAGCTGGCTTATCCATTCCGCCCAGGATCGCACAAACTGGAAGAAATCTTCCTCGCCGGCGACAATCAGTCGGAAGGTGCAGCTTTCGGCCTGTTGTTCCTTCGATTCCTCATAACGCGAGGCGAAGGCCAGCAATTTCATCTGGTCACCAGCGACTTCATAGCCATCCCCATTCAAATAGAAGACATTGCCATGGGCGAGGGCGTTGCGCAGCGGTCGAAGCACTTTCTCAGCCTTGCGATCGGCGATTGAATTCTCCGCCGCATCGCTGAGCGGCCGATGGCCTTCCTCGTCCTTCCAATTATAGGAATCATTGATGTCGTTCACCACCCTGGTCTGAAACCAAAAGCCCGGTTCGCCCTGCCAGAACGGCGCTTTAAGAAAAGGGACCTTCTCAAGGTCTTTGAGGGCCTCGGTCAGCTTGTCGTCTTTATCCTTCTTATAGAGTGGGTGGTTTGCTTTCATCCGCTCAAAAGGGATCGTCAGCACCGATGCGGCAGCTAGCAAGGCAAAGGATCCCATGAGCTGTTTGTCGCGGGCGTAGCCCTCAAGGGCACCCATAAGCTCAAGACACCGTTGAGGGTATTCAATAGCGAAACGATCGGGTACTCCCACGTCAACCTCCCATATATATGATAAAGGACATTATCATATATAGATTTTGCTTCAATATCCGGATTTGTAAGAAGGGAAGCGAATCAAATATTTGACACTCAAAACAAAGCCTACCTAAGTGGTTGTGCCGCTTCCGCGCTAATAAACCGCCGGAGGTAGAGCTTTACATAAAATGCAGCGGAGGTGACCGATGTCAGAAAGCGTACCTTTAACTACCAATTTCGAGATCGGGCCTCAGGCAATCGCTAACTATAGCCGTATGAGCTATACCATGTGGCACGCGTTAGGGGAGTTTATCGACAATTCCACACAGTCGCGTACTAACTACGGCAGCGTAATCGACCAAGTCCTGAAAGAAGAGGGGACCCCCCTTGTAGTGGAAATCATCCACGATCGCATTCAGCGCACGATCACGATTAGGGATAATTCGGTCGGGATGACGCGCGACAGGCTCGAAGCAGCACTGAAAATTGCAATGCCGACCGCTGACAGCGTCGGACGGTCGAAGTTCGGGATGGGCATGAAAACAGCCGCTTGCTGGATTGGCCACAAATGGAAGGTGGTGACGTGTGAGTGGGGAAGCGGGGAGGAATGGACGGCCATAATCGATGTGGATGCTATTGCATTTCAGGGCGCCAAAGTTCCGCTAACGCGGACTGATGTTGACAGCGACGGCCATTACACCCGTATCGTCATCAGCGACCTTCATCGGAACATCCAGCAGCGCACTGAAGAGACTATTCGGGGCTATCTTGGCTCGATGTACCAATTCGACATTCGCCGAGGCGCGCTCAAACTGCTCTACAATGGTGAGGAGATCCCGGCTCCTGCCGACTACGATTTTGACACCGATCCCGAAGGTCGCAGCATGCGAATGGACCTTCCCGAAAAAACCATCGGCGGCAAAAAGATAACAGGCTGGATTGGGGTCCTCCGGAAGGGTGGACGCAAGTTCGGTGGTTTCTCACTTTTCCAAAACGAGCGCCAGATTCAAGGTTTTCCTAACGCATGGAAACCGCGTCGTATTTTCGGAGGCGTTGATGACGAGGGGGCTAACAACCTTGTCGCGCAGCGACTGACTGGCGCTATAAACCTCGACGGCTTCCATGTGTCCCACACCAAAGATGCCATCCTGTTTCAGGGCGACGAGGAAGACGATCTCGAAGAGTTTCTTGCAGCCGTATCAGATGACTATCGAAAATATGCGAACAAGCGGCGGGGAACAAAGTCAAACCCCTGGAACCGTGACAAAATTCGTGACCTTGTCGATGAAATGCGCAATGAGTTCGTAAATCCTGAAATCGGTGATGCGCTAGACAACTCTCTGTTGCCGCCCATCGAGACGCTGCAGCAGAATGAAGAGCGCCAAGCCGCGTCCGTAACAGACGAGGACAAAATTGCCAGCTTCCAGGTAAGCAACGATCTTACGGTCATCGTTTCGCTGCAAGAGAAAAGTGAGTACGAACCTTATCTGTCGATAGCCGCCAGTGCCACGCCTGGCACCGTTCATATCGTCATCAACGGACTCCATCCTTACTATGTTGACCTGGATTCAACGGACGCAATTGATGAGTGCATTCGCCAGTACATCTACGATGCAATTGCCGAATATCGGGCAGGAAAATTGGCAGGACGCATCAATCCTAGCAGCGTAAGGCGGATTAAAAACGACCTCCTCCAGGTGAAAGCCCTTCGCGTTGAAAACGCCGCTGAAGAGCTTCAATCGGGCCCGATGACAGTCGGGACAAACTCGGCGACGGCGATCTGATTGTGGCCAGCGTCATTCTTCGCCGGTGGCAAGAGGAGGCGCTCGACGCCTGGGAGCAGAATGGCCACAAAGGAATCGTGGGAGCGGTCACAGGAGGCGGCAAAACAGTATTTGCCCTAAGTGCGATTGAACGGCTTAAGATGGAAACATCCTTAATCGTGGTGCCCACAATCGCGTTGCTAGAACAATGGTGGGATGAAACTGCCGCATTCTTTGGGGTTCGCCTTGACGATATTAACGTCATTAGCGGACGCCCTCGGATTCGGGCGGGGACCATAAATCTCGCTGTTATGAATACAGCAACGAAAATCCCGCCAGTCTCAAGTAATCTTTTTCTCATCGTTGACGAGTGCCACAAGGCGGCAAGCCCCAAGCTGAGCGCCGTTCTAGCTCTTCCAAAGCATGCTGCTCTGGGGCTGTCCGCAACGCCTGAACGACCTTATGATGAGGGTCTTGAGCAAGTTTTAGTCCCAGCTTTAGGGCCAGTCCTTTACCGCTATACGTATCGTGAGGCGTTGGCAGATGGGGTGATTGTCCCGTTTTATCTCAAAAACGTGGTTTTTGAGCTCGAGCCCGATAGCCAACGTGAATATGACAAGCTAACGCGCGCAATAGCGAGGTCAATTGATAAGTTCGGACCCGAAGCGCCTGAGGCTGTTACGCTGATGCTCAGACGAGCTAGGGTTCTTAATCTTAGCATGTCACGTGTACGTCTGACATTGCGCCTAGTCGCCCGACATCGGGGCCAAAGGACTTTGATTTTCCATGAGAGCGTGGAAGCGTGCGTGGTCATCCACCAGGTACTTGCCGAAAATGACGTGAAGGCAGGTATTTACCATTCTAAGATGTCCCTTCGAGAACGGGCGGAAATGCTCACAGCATATCGGTCGGGCGCTTTAGACGTGCTGGTCACCTGCAGAGCATTGGATGAGGGCTTCAATGTACCCGAAACGGAGATAGGAATCATTGCAGCAAGCACCGCCACGCGCCGCCAAAGAATACAGCGACTCGGGCGTGTGCTGAGGCCATCTGCAGGAAAAGAGGGAGCAACCATCTACACCCTCGTAGCTACGAAACCCGAAATCGACCGTCTCCGGGCAGAAGAGGTCGAACTGGAAGGCGTCGCTGAAGCGTCGTGGGTGCACGCTTGAAGACTATGATGCTGGGTGCTTGCGACCCTGACGCCATTTACCGGTTGAAAGATCCGGATGCTTCTTATGAGAGCGAGATCGAAGCCGCGAGCATCAAGGTTCTTTCATGCTTGTATCCTACGTACACATGCATCGTTTTCGGCGGTGGCTTCGAGTATGACGGGCGGGTATCACGTCCGGATCTTGCGCTTATCGCGCGAGATTACTCCCACTGGTTCATTATCGAGGTAGAGTTGATTTCTCATTCTCTTACCGGCCATGTGTTGCCTCAGGTGACCGCTTTTCAGTACGGCGCCCCCCAGACTGATTGCGCTACAATTTTGAGTTCAGCACTCAGGATTACTCGCTCTCAGGCAGAAACCCTCGTGGAACATGTACCCCGTAGCGTGGTGGTTATCGCCAATCGGCATGACTCAATTTGGGAAACTTCCCTAGCTGCCCACGGCATTCAGTTCGGTGTTGTGTCGGTGTTTATGGCAAGGGGTGGAACAGAAGCTATCGAGTGGGACGGTGCATTGACAGTCGTGGAAACGAGCCTTGGTTTTGGCCCCTATATGGCTGTTGACCGCTCGTTGCGCTTTCCTAGCCAGGTCGATCTTCCAGATGGTCTAATCCAAATTTCTGATGCGACCGGAGCCCCTGGCACCTGGGTAGTGACCCGCGATAATCGCTTTGCTTGGATTACCAAGGAGAGAGGTACGCCCTCCATCGCCAACGGTGCTTTCGTGCAACTAAGGCGCTCATACGATGGAAGTATCTCATTTAAAGTTCCGCGAAACTGATAATATAGGTCTCAGGTTCTGAAGGAATTCCCGATGCGAACCGCGCACGTAGCACCAACAACGCTCGGTCGGGAATAAAATCTCGGTTCTAATGCAAAGAGTGAACCACACATCCCAGCGTCTACGACCACGCCGGTCTTCTGACCAGAACTTGCGATAGCGTGCTTCATAATCACCGGTCAAACGGCCTTGCCAAGTTGGGTATTTTTGATATTTAAGTATTATAAATATCAAAAGTGAGGATTTAATGGTCAAGCTTCGGCAAATCAAAGCACAAAAAATCGGGAAAGCCCTCGCTCCCATCGCCAGCAGCGCGGGTCTGGCGTCCGAATTGAAGACGCTAACGGATCGCCTTTCGGACGATCCCGGCGTAAAGAAATTCACCGTCACTGTGAATAAGGAAACCGGAATCGCCAAGGCCACGGCCGTTGGACATCGTGGTCAGACATTCACTCAAGAGGTGGTGGGACCAGGGTTAACCGCGACGATGACCTATATCCCTAAGTCCAAAGGTGGAAAGGCTGCACGGAATCAGAATATTGTCGCGCTTTACGAGCGGGATTTGACCCAAATGGAAATTGCGGAACGCCTCGATATATCCCAATCGACCGTTTCGAACGTCCTTCGACGTGAAGGCGTTCTCTGAAACCGCGCACTGTGGCTAACATTAGAGTGCAAATCTGCCGCACAAGCTGCGCAGATCACATCCGGTTGTCCGCGGCCCGCTGCGCAAAACCGCCAGGCGAAACCATCATGAATAGGGGAATCCCAAAAAGATTTCTTTTTGCTAGTGTCGCACGGGCGGCGCTGCAAGCCTAGGTCGATTCGCACTGAGACCTTTCCTGCGCTGTTATTGATAACTGACAGTTCGGGATAGATAAATGACAATGGGAACGGAGAACAGGCAGACAGTATTCAGTTGGCTGAATACGTTTCTTCGCGATCTCAATCTTCAGTTCTCCCGCTCAGGCTTCAAGGGCGGTAGCAACATTGGCAATCACACCGTCGATGAGGGCACAGGCTATTGGGGCAACCCCCAATACTCCGGCAACAAGCCGCCGCGCTGGCTCTTCCACGTTGATGTTACGGGAGATGTCACTGTCGCACGTCTGCCTGCCGGGCTTCAGGAAATTGGCATTGGCGGCTCCAACACGGCACAGGGAGACAAAGCCGGCCTTGCAATTCGAATCCTGCCGCTGATCCAGACCGGTGCGGGCGCCTTCCGTCGCGTCGATGATTTCGAGGCGAACGTGCTCTTCGTGTTCCACGGGGCGCTTGATCCCGGATCGTCGTCAGATGCCTTCTCGTTTAACCCGACGACAGGGGGGCTCTTCCGCAGCGTCGATCGTGCACGCCGGCAGGAAGAATACGTGTTTGCGGCTTTGGTCGGGCTTCGGCCGCGTACCGACACGACCGAGGTCGAGAAGAACGGCGCGCCCGCTGACGTAAGCTATGGCGACGCGATTGATGCCATCCGGTCAGCGATCCATGTCCACCCGAAGAACGGGGCTATTGGGCAGATCCCGCTCTATGACCTGAGCGACGACAGTCAGGTCGAAGCCCTTAAAGCAGATATTGTTGCAGCTTGGGATGCAGCGGGACCGCTACCGGTAAAAGCGGAGGCAGTACCGGAAGAGGAAGCCGCCGAAGCAGTCGAGGCGATCGACTTCGCTAACATCGAGATTCCGATCAACCCGGAGCTGCTTGGCATTGATCCCGCCGTCTACCGGCAGATCAATGCGATGCTGCGGTCGGGCAAACAGCACATCATGCTCTACGGGCCGCCGGGAACGGGTAAAACTTCGTTGGCCCGCTGGATCGCCAGCAGCCTGCCAGGCGGGCAATGGACACTGGTCACGGGCTCTTCGGATTGGAGTTCGCAGGACATTATCGGCGGTTATCAGCCGATCGGTGGCGGTGATGTTGACTTTGTCCCAGGTATCCTGCTTCGCGCCTTCGACCAGCCGCTTATTATCGATGAAATGAACCGCTGCGATATCGACAAGGTGATTGGACCGTTGTTCACGGTCCTCTCTGGCCAGCAAACCACCTTGCCTTATCGGACGGACCTCAGCGACAAAAACAGCCAGCCCTATGTGATCCTACCAAGGCCAAAGGCCGGAGCGGCAAATCATGAATTCGCGCCTGGTCCGGCGTGGCGTTTGGTCGCGACCATCAACTCGATCGACAAGGCCTCTCTCTATCAAATGTCCTACGCGCTCAGCCGCCGCTTCGGTTGGGTATACGTTGATGCGCCGACCGACCTCCCCGCCTTCATCGCCGAATATATCGCCGCGACAGATGCTAGCACCCCAGCTCCGCCAGCAGGCGCGACATGTCCGCTAGCGGAGGTGTGGCAGGCGATCAATGCCGCGCGCGTCATCGGGCCCGCACCGATCATCGACGCAATCAAAGCAATCCGCGAGTTGGCGCCTGGGGCAAGCATCTTCGGAGAGGCTGATGCGCTAATGCGTAGCGCCGCGCTTGATGCCATCGATATGGTGCTCCTACCGATGCTCGATGGTATCGTGCTTCAGGACGCGCGCAATATCGCCGAGGCGGTCATTGCAGCCTACGGTCTGGCCGGTGCGGAAGCCGATCGCGTGAAGCGGCGGATGGATTCGGTGGCGATCTGATGGGCATCGACGCAGCTATTGTCGATTACTCGGCAGGGCTGCTGCTGCGGTATTTCAGAAACGGGGCGCTGATCGAGGGCGAAATGCCGCGCCTCGATCAGCGCCGCGACGTTGAAATTCTGAAAGGACATTGGGCACTTTCTGCCCCAGTGCGCGATCTGGTGAATCACATCCTGACGCATCCACACGAAGCCCAAGCCCTACTGACATACCGGCAACGGATTGATGATGCTATGGCCCGCGGCCGGATCGATGCCCGGCGTACCTGGCTTTACCGACAGCAATCGGGCTTACCGTCCGCACTTGTCACGCACGAGGCCGTACGCAGCTTCAATACCGGGCCGAACCTGCTGCTGGCATGGGTGCTGCGGGAAGCCGCCTCCTATACCGCTCGGCTTTTCTCTTGGCAGGGAAGAACCTCACCTTACCTGACGGCTATCGAACAGGCGCAGACGGAAATGCGGGCGCTCCAGAAAATCGACAGTTTGCGCGAACCCTTGCGGGCGGTCTCGCTCGGCAAGCGGCCGAACGCCGGAGCCATCCGTGACGCTGCCCGGTCGCGCCGATCGCTGTACCGTCTGGCCGTCGATGCCTACCGGCTCATGCAGGGCCTCGAAAGAGGGGAGGTGGCCGCAATGGAGCGCGTTGCCCGGTCGTCGCTGCTGGCTCCGCTAGAAGACTGGCGGAGGTTTGAACTGGCGGTTGGCCTAAGTCTCGGGGAGGCCTTGGCGCGCGCAACGGGGGCTCCCCTGAACCTCCACTTGCTTGGAGCGGATTCGGCTGGACCGATCGTGACGGCGGGACGCTTTGCGGTCTATTGGCAGCAGATTACCCGCTATCATCATCCGCCGCCGCTCGAACCGTCAGAGGTGACGGTGCGGGAAAGTCTACGGGCCTATAATATCAATGTCGGTACGGAACGGCCCGACTTAATCGTGGTGGATCGCGACCAAGATGCGGTCGCGGCCGTTGTGGAAGTCAAGTATATCGCCGGCGACACGGCGAGCGTGCGCTTCCGCGAAGCCGTCGATCAAGTGGTGCGATACGGCCGAAGTTATGCTGCGCCCAGTGCCACTGGCTCGCTATTGGCGCGGTCGCTCGTCGTGCTGTCACGCCATGCGCCGGCTCGGATCAATCCAGCCGGCGATGCACCGTTCAGCGTCGATTTTGAGGCTCTCAGGCAGCCGCACGGGCTGGACGCTTGGGCTGCGGCTCTGATGATTCATCCTTAGCGAGTGGAGGGCGTTTCGCGCCGCCATCCGCGAACAACGGCACGTCCTCGTCATTCACCGGCACCGCGCACGGCGGTGCGATCTCATAACTGCCGGGGCGGTCTTTGAGCAGGGGGGCAGGCGTAGGAGTGAATCGCGATAGTGCCCCTGTCAAATATTCTTCCGACATTTCGCAGCACACCCACCGGCGACCAAGCACCTCCGAGACTGCCCCGGTTACGCAAGAGCCACCGAACGGGTCGAGCACCAGGTCGCCAGGATTGGTCAGGAAGCGAATGAAATATTCTGGCAACTGCGGGGGGAACCGGGCCGGGTGGATCGGAATGTTGTTGTCGCGGCAATATTCCTGATAGCGACTGGTCGACTCAGTGTTCGCAATTGCCAGCAGATTTGGCGGAACGGAGCCACCGTTGTCCTTTTGAAACTTGGCCGAGATATCGTGACCGGAAGGCCGGAGCTTCGCGACATAGCCATTGCGCAGCAAATCCTGCATGGACTTGCTGTAGGGCGCTAACACGCGCCGGTTATTGGCTTTGGGGAAGGGAGTTTTCGACAGCCACCAGATCGTGTTCACAGCGTCTTTGACTCGCACACGACGTACGTTTACCCACTCCGCCGGTGTCGGCAGCTTGGCAGGGTTCCACCAATAATGCTCCTGGCAGAGATGAAAGCCATATTCCTCCACCAGCATCACCAACAGTTTGAAATGATAAAGGCTACGGGTAGGTTGTCCGGGAACCCAAGCGCCGCCGATGTCGATGACCAAGCTTCCGTCGTCCTTCAGGACGCGCTTGAAGCCCTCCGCAAAGGGTCGGAACCAGTTGCAATATTCGTCCGCGTCTTCATTGCCGTAGCTCTTTTTGCGCACCAGCCCGAAGGGCGGGCTGGTCATAATAAGATCCACGCTGTTAGGGGCCGCGCCATTGAATAGATGGGCACGCGAGTCGCCCCAGACCATTTCTCCTAAAGCGGTCTTATGGAAGGACCTGATCAGCCGCTTGGGAAATTTTGAGCGAAAATCTTCTACCGTCTGTTCTGGTGCGGCAGAGCTTACATGTTGGTTGTGTAGAAAGCGGATATATTCGCTGACATTGGCGAAACCTCGCTCCACTGACAAGTCTTCAAATGAACTGCGCTCTTCGTCAGTCAGCCGGACGTTGAGAATTGAATTGCGTGGCTTGTTTGCCTTCGGCCGCCCCATGCTGCGCTCCCTGATTCACTTACAAAAAGATGGTAGCTCGTAGGTTTTCGTAATACAAGAACAGGAAGAGCTTTTTTGTTTTACAGAAACAGATTTCTAGCTCGGCCTCCCATGGGTACGATGTCGCGCAACCTTCGCATGGTCATGATCTTATCGGCTCAACCCAAGCCCCTGTGACCGGGTGATCTGCTGTTTCAGGGTGTGTTCATGGGTCAGTTCTGCAAAGCGCGTGCGTTCCACCATGCGAGCGGTGATCTTGATCTGCTCGGCCTGTTTCGAAAGCTCTGGACGCTTCTCGAGTTCCTTGGCGAAACTGCGAGGATCGGAATCACCGAACCGCTGCGCGAGCGCATTGGCAACCACTTTGGCCTCATCGAGCGCGGCCTGGCCCTCGGGGGATGACCGCAGTTCCGCGATAAACTGGCCCCTCTTCTCGACCGGCGTCTTTTCCACCTGGGCGATGATTTCGGCGCTGCGCGGCGTGAGGCCGGGAACTTCGATCACATCACGCTTTTCGCGCTGCCACTCTTCGGATTTTCGCTCCTCGCCAAGCCGCCGCTCCCAGGCTTCGGACACATAGCTGATATGGGCGGAAACCGATTTCGAATAGTGCAGTGCCTCTTTCCGCTCCTTGTTGTCCCCGAACATGCCAGACTTGCCGCGCAGCTCCCCGAACCGCTCCGGCTGCTCGGCCATGGCCTTCGCCATCACCTTGCCGCTACCCTCCTTCTCGGTGATGGCGGTGCGCAGCCGGCCAGCCACCTCGGCCGGATCACGGAACACGTGCCGCGCTATAGACTCCACCGTGTCGAATCTCTGCTCGATGACGGGCATCGCCTTTTCGCGGGCCACGTCCTCAATGCTGCGATCGTGGCGGGTGATCGCCGGCACCAACGGCGCGGGCGTGGCCCCCTCCGGCTGCAAGGCATTACGCTTTTCGCCATGATCGGCCGCTGCACGGCCATCGCCGACGCCAGCCGGCGACATGACCTCCGACCACCGGACGCGACGATTACCCTCCCTCTCCCCTTCCCGGCCGTCCTGACGATCGCCACCATTATTCAGGGTGAGATCCTCGCGGCGAACAGGGCCGGCCGGATCGCCGGCACGTTCCTCGTAAACCTGCTGGCGATCGGATGGCCGGTCCTGTTGCTCCCGTACCGGATGGGCCGCACGGGACGAAACGTCTTGGCGCTGCTTTGGGGCAGGAGCAAGTTCGATCTCGCTTCTGACCCCGAACTGTTCCGCAATCCCGCGCCGTTCGGCAAAGTCCCTGACATAATCCAGCGTCGTTTCCTTCGCGCCGGAACGCGACAGGCGATGTTCAAGCTGATTATAGGCCAACTCGCCACCCTCCACGACGCGCCACGAATTGCGCTGTGTCTGCGTGCCGTCCGGAAGCGTAACAGGAGTGGCCCCTTCATGCTGCAGGTCGATCCTGTCCCCGATCGCGGGTGAGGCCTCCTGCAGGGCGCGTTTGAGATCGACGCCCCAAACCGTGCGCTGCTCGCCCTTGTCATTTTCCAGCGTCACGAAATAGCTCTCGCGGGCTTCCGGATTATGCTCGTAGGGCGCGGCTCCATGCTCCACGAGGCGGCCCGCATTGGTAAACTCGTCCTGCGCCGCATAGAGCTGCGCGCTGTCACGATGCCGGGTCATGGCGACATAGGTGAGATGCCGGTCCATGGTGCCTGACGCCAGCACATAGGCGCGATCGACCGTCGCGCCCTGGTTCTTGTGGATCGTCGTCGCATAGCCGTGATCGATCGCCTGATAGCTCTCCGTGGGAATGCTGACGCTATCCCCGCCTCGGCCGTCGAGCTGCGCCACGATCCTGCCCGCCTCGACATGCTCGACGGTGCCAAGCATGCCGTTCTTAACGCCAAGGTCGCGGCTGTTTTCGAGGAATACGATGCGATCGCCGGGGGCAAAGTCGCGCTTGCCGTCATTGGTCTGGAACGTAAGCTCCCCACCTTCCTCGCCACGTCCCAGCCGATGGCTGTCCTGAAGCTCGGCGCGAATACCCTGATTCAGCGCCCGCACATCGGCACGACGATGCGCCATGGCAACCCGGGTTCCGTCCGGACGCTCATCGCGATCGGCAAGATAGTCGCGCACGATCGCGGCTCGTGCCTCGTCCTGGCTGGTGGCAAAATGAATGTCACCATGATCGCGATAGGCGGCCAGGCCCTCGGCCGTTTTGTGGGTCGCGAAGGAAACTGACGCCTCGCGCTGCCAATCCACACGCTGGCGGCGGATATCGGAAAGCTCGGCATGACCGATCTGCTCGGCAATCGCCCTGAAGGGTGCGCCGGCCCCAATCGCCTGAAGCTGCTCATGGTCGCCCACAAGAACGATCTTCGCGCCGCGCTGCTCGGCCTCGCCGATGAACCGGGCAAACTGGCGGCTCCCCACCATGCCGGCCTCGTCGATGACAAACACGTCGCCGCGGCCGAGTGTGCCACGATCGTTATCCCAACCGCGGGACCACGACGCCAGAGTGCGGCTCTGGATGCCGGAGCTTTCCTCCAACCCCTCGGCCGCCTTGCCGGAGAGCGCCGCGCCATGAACCTGATGGCCCTGCGCCTCCCACGCCTCGCGCGCCGCAGCGAGCATGGTGGACTTGCCAGCACCGGCAAACCCGACCACGGCCGCGATGCGCTCCGGCCCGGTGATGTGTTCGATCGCGTGGCGCTGTTCCTCGGATAATCCCGCTGAAGGATCGCCAGAGCTTTTCCGGATCGCGTTATCCTGCCGCTCCATAGCCCGTCCGACATGCCGCCGATCGACGCCATGGCTCTGCGCCTGGTGCAACCGCTCCGCCGATCGCGCCATGCCGAATTCCAGATCGACCATCTCCCGCGTCGAATAGCGCGCCTTCGAAACCTCGCCCGTCTCCTGATTGACGCGCTCGGCCTGAAGCTCCACCAGCGCCGGCGAGGCCATGACAGACGCAAAGGCATTCTGGAACGTCTGCGCGTCATCGTTGATGTAGCGATGCAAGGTCCTCGCAATATCGTGTCGGTCGAACACGCTTTTCTCATTGCTGATCAGCGTAAGAACCTGTTCCGGTTTTTCGCGGATCAGCTCGGCATTGCGCTGCGCCGCCTCGTCGTCCAGCCGCACCCGCTCGACCGTCATGCCCTGCCGTTGCATCTGCGAGGCATGCACACCCATATGCTCGGTGGGCGAAAGCTCAAGCCCGCGCTCCGCATGCGAGCGATGATCGATGCGAATATCCAGTCCCTCACGCTGAAGCTGGCTGTTGGCGATGCTTTCCCACGACTGTCTGATATCGCGAAGCTGCATGTCGGTCGTGGCCATGCCATTCGACAACAGCCGTGCGTTCTTGTGCTCAAGATACGTCTTCTCACCCAGGCCTGCTTCGTCAACCCGCCGCGTCGTCATCATCACATGCGCATGGTAATTCCGGATATCGCCCTGCTCATGCGGCGCATGGATCGCGAAATCCACCGCTGCGCCATAGCGGTTCGCCAAATCCTGGGCGAAGGTCCGGGCCGCTCCGATCCAACCTGGTGCCGACAGCTCATGCGGAAGCGCAATTTCGAATTCACGGGCGACACGGGCATCCTTGCGCTTTTCCGCAAGCTCGGCTGCATTCCATAAGGCCGAACGATCCAGAGCCCAATCGGCAGAAACGCCTTCCGGAAGCACGATCTCGGTATGCTCCACGCCCTCTTTTCTGGTGAAGTCATGAACAAGGCCATCGCGCTCGTTCGTCAGCTTCACCGCACAACGATAAGCAGCGGACGCGACAGCACTGCGGCCAGATGACCGCGAGATCGGCTTTGCGCTGAGGTGATAGATCGCCAAACGGCATCCTCCGAAACGCTAACGAGGATATCAAGCACCGACTTGCGCAGCAAGTCGTAAGTGCGCCCTTAGCAACCTCAATCGCTTCGCTCATTCGGCCACGGTATCATCACCTGCGGCACTAATCATCCTAGCAAAAAGAACGTAATTTGTGGAAGGCTGATGCGAGCGTAAACAGATACAGCAATCACGGGTACATAAAGTATTGTGGAAAATTGTCATGTTTGTTTAGTGTGCAGCCAAACATGAGCGTATGGAGGGATGCATGGCGAATGACACGACGGCAACGCTTGCTCTGCTGATCGACGGTGACAACGCTTCTCCAAAGATCGTCACCGGGTTGCTTGCCGAGATTGCCAATTACGGGATCGCCAGCGTCAAGCGCATCTATGGCGACTGGACGGGACCAAATCTCAAGGGCTGGAAAGAGTGCCTGCTGGAGCACTCCATTCAGCCGGTCCAGCAATTCGCCTACACGACCGGGAAGAATGCCACCGACGGCGCGATGATCATCGACGCCATGGACCTGCTTTATACAGGACGGTTCTCAGGCTTCTGCATCGTATCGAGCGACAGCGACTTTGCCAGACTGGCGGCGCGGCTGCGAGAACAGGGCGTCACGGTCTACGGCTTCGGGGAACGAAAGACGCCGCGCCCGTTCATCACGGCTTGCGACAAGTTCGTTTATTTCGACGTGCTGAACGCCGCAGCACCTGAGCAGGAAGCGCCAGCTGTTGCGGTCGAACGGAAGGTCCGTCAGCCGGCGGTGGCGGTCGAGGTAATACCGCCAGCCGCCAAACCTGCTCCGATAAAACCGGCACTCGATAAAGTCGCACTCGAAATGCTCGCAAAGGCCGTGACGGCTTCGGCCGAAGAAGACGGCCGGGCGAACCTCGCACGTGTAGGCGGGCACCTGGCGAAACAGGCTCCAGATTTCGACGCACGCAATTATGGCTTTGCTCGCCTCTCCGAACTGGTCGAGGCGTCCGGCCTGGTGGACATTGAGCGCACCGGTGATCATCCCAAGATTATCATGGTCAAACTCAAGACCGCTCCCGCAACGAAGTGACCCCGCTCAACAGGAGAATGCCATGACGAATGATCTTGATCGTATTTCAACGGATCTGGTGAAATCGCTTGGTCATGACGAGCTAGCCGACCTCGGCGGGACGATCGGGGACATAGCGCTGGACAGCGTGATCACTTCCGGCGCGTTAGACGGGGTGCCCGTCGTGGGAACGTTGGTGAATATCGCGCGCAGCGGAGCTGCTATTCGTGATCTCGTTTTTCAGCGCAAGGTAATCGCCTTCCTCACCAGCTTTGCGAACGAAAGCGACCACACGTCCAGAAAGGAATTCGTGCGAAAGATCGAAGAGCAGGACGATGGGCAGCGCTTTGGCGAAACCATCCTCCTGCTTCTTGAGCGCATGGATGATCTCTCCAAGCCGGTGATCGTCGGAAGACTGATGGCCGCGACGGCGCGCGGGGACATGTCCCTGAAAGAAGGATTGCGATTGAGCCGGATTGTCGATCGCGCCTTTATCGAAGATCTCCTTCTGCTTCCCGATCTCAATGACGGGAAAGTCCAGCCTGACGAGGGGATAGCGGACGCATTATTCACTGCCGGCCTGTTGAGCAACGATGGCAGCGACGGCGGCACTTTTCTGAGTGTCGAGGAAGGCGGCGAACCGGGCGGCACGATCTACTCCCGAAATCGCTACGCCCGGCTTCTCATGGAATTTGGGCTGTCCTCCAGAAAGAAGCCCTGACCAAGGCAACAGCTTCAGCGCAAATCATCGAAAGGAAAAAATCGTGGCAAGGAAATCCATCGAACAGCGTCTTGCTGAGCTGGATGCCCAGCGTTCGGCGCTGAAGGCCCGGCTTTCGAAACAGGATCGAACCAACGACACGCGCCGCAAGGTGTTGCTCGGCGCTCTCGTCCTGCATCGGCTCGAAAACGCCAACGATCCGGAATTCACCAAGCGCCTCGGTGACTGGTTGCGCCGCGAGCTGCCCGGCTTCCTCACCCGCGATAATGACAAGGCGCTCTTTGCCGATCTTCTCGGGCCAGTGCCATCAGCGACGCCGGACAACAGCAACAGCACGGAGGTCGCTTCATGATCCGCGCCAGACTTGCATGGGCCGCTTTCAAAAACATGATGCGCGCCGCAGCCCGTGATCCGATATGGGCTTTCGTCAACCTTATCGGCATGCCCTTCCGCATCTGGAAGCCACTGCTCCAGACCTTCTTCATTCTGGCCCAGTCGGCCCGAAGCTGCGATTTTGGCCAACTCGAAGAACCTTGTGGGAACATAGCCTGCAGGATTGACCCGCGACGCGCCTGTTCGTGACATTGCGTTCCAATTTGAGGAGCGTTTTGATGAGTACGGGTATTTCGAGTTCGGATTTTGTCGGCCAATGGAGCCTGAGCTTCGCCGACATTGATTTCATCAATTCCAAACCGGCCGCTACCAGGCTTGGCTTGGCCTCGCAGTTGAAGTTTTTCAGCGCACGCGGATTTTTCGCTGACGATGGCACATTGGTCCCGCACGATGCTGCCGAATACCTGGCCGAGCAGATCGGCGTCCCAGCCGACGAACTGTCCGGTTATGATTTCGGCGGGAGAAGCGCCCGCCGGCATTGCGCCGAGATTTTGCAGTATCTCGGCTTTCGCCGAATGACGCGAGGAGACCGGGACGCGCTTTCTTGCTGGATCATTGGCGAGCTTTGCCCGTCCGGGCAATCCGTGAGCGCCATGCTTGAGGCGGTGTTTCTTTGGTGCCGGGATCGCAATATCTATGGTCCTTCGGCCAAGGAGCTGGAACGGCTTGTTCGTTCGCAGCGGCAACAATATCTGGACGGCTGGCTTCATGAGGTGAGCGCAGCGCTTCCGCCTGGGACTGTTGCAGCGATGGAAATCTCCCTGGCTGACGCGGAAGGGCCGACAGGCTTCAATGCGATGAAAGCCGACGCCGGGCAAGCAACCCTCGACAACATTCTCGAGGTGACCGCCCGGCTGGCGTTCATCCGAAAACTGAACCTTCCCCGGAATATGTTTTCGAACATCAATCCCGCGTGGATCGAGCATGTCGCCCGCCGCGTTTCCGGCGAAAAGGCATCGGAGATGCGCCGTCACACCGTGGCGCGCCAGCTTGCGCTTTATGCGGTTTATCTGATGGCGCGGGAAACCGCGATGACCGATGCAATGGTCGAGCTGCTCGTGGAAACGGTACACAAGATCGGTGCTCGGTCGAAACGGAAGGTGGTGGGCGACATCGCCAAGGATGTCGAACGGGTCTATGGAAAGGAACGGCTGCTCGTCGATATTGCCACTGCATCGATTGACGATCCGGACGGCCGCATTTGTGATGTCATCTTTCCGGTTGTCGGCAAGGAAAAGCTGGCGGCGATCATCAAGGAGAGCAATGCCAAGGGCGCGCTCGACCGCCGCATTTATGCGGTGATGCGCAATTCGTGGGCCAATCATTATCGTCGGATGCTACCAAGCTTGCTTTCCGTGCTGGAATTCCGCTCAAACAATGTGGTCTGGCGACCGGTTTTGTCAGCCCTCGACTGGATCAGGGCAAGGCTGGAGGACGGGTGCCGGTTCGTGCCGCAACAAGATGTGCCGATAGATGGCGTGATCCCGGCAAAGTGGCGCAGTTCGGTCATCGATGGAAATGGTCGCGTCAACCGTATCAGCTATGAACTCTGCGTCCTGACCCAATTACGGGACTGCATCCGGTCCAAGGAAATCTGGGTTGTTGGCGCTGACCGTTACCGCAATCCCGATGATGATCTGCCAAAGGATTTTGCGGATCGGCGTTCTTCTTATTATTCCAAGCTAAACCTGACCCAGGATGCCTGCGAATTTGTGGCAGTGGTTCGCCAGGAACTGGAACACGAGTTGCTGCTTCTGAACGAAACAATGCCACGAAACGAGAAGGTGAGAATCCTATGGCGCGGCGAAAACCGGATATCGATCACGCCGTTCAAGCCAGCACCGGAACCGAAAGGGCTGGCAGCAATCAAATCGGAAATCAGTCAGCGCTGGCCGATGACGGGCCTCCTCGATGTCCTGAAGGAAGCAGCCCTCGACACCGGGCTTCTAGATGCCTTCGAAACCTCGGCCTCCCGCGTCGCCCTGCCCAAGGCTGTTCTGGATCAGCGACTGCTATTTTGCCTCTATGGTCTCGGCACCAATGCCGGTCTGAAGCGAGTCGCCGGAGCTACCACAGATGCCAGCTATGAGGAGCTTCTTCATGTACATCGCCGCTTCATTCACGCGGGCGCTTTGCGGGAAGCCTGCGCTCGGGTCGCCAATGCCACGCTTGCGGTTCGCAATGCAGCGGTCTGGGGTGACGCCGGAACTGCCTGCGCATCGGATTCCACGAAGTTCGGGGCCTGGGATCGCAACCTGATGACCGAATGGCATGCCCGCTATGGCGGGCGCGGCGTCATGATCTACTGGCATGTCGAAAAGCGAGCCACCTGCGTTTATTCCCAGCTCAAACGGTGCTCTTCATCGGAAGTCGCATCGATGATCGAAGGCGTTCTTCGGCATTGCACCGATCTGGAAATCCAACGGCAATATGTCGATAGCCACGGCCAGAGCGCCGTTGGTTTCGCCTTTTGCCGGTTGCTCGGCTTTGAACTCGCCCCACGCCTGAAGGCCATTGCCCGGCAGAAACTGGCGTTACCGGATGCGAGCTTTCGGACAATATTGCCGAATCTGCTTCCGGTCCTTTCCAACCCGATCAACTGGGAGGAGATCGAACAGCAATATGATGAAATGGTCAAATATGCCGCTGCCATGCAGACGCGCACAGCCGATCCGGAGGCGATCCTGCGCCGCTTCGCGCGGGCGGAAGTGATGCACCCAACCTACAAGGCGTTGAGCGAACTCGGACGTGCGGTCAAGACGATCTTTCTATGCCGTTACCTGCGCCAGGAAGCCTTCCGCCGGGAAATCCATGAAGGGCTCAACGTCGTTGAAAACTGGAACAGCGCCAACGGTTTCGTCTTCTTCGGTAAAGGTGGCGAAATGGCGACCAACCGCATTGATGAGCAGGAGGCTTCGGCGCTTGCGTTGCATCTCCTTCAAGCATCGCTTGTCTATGTCAACACGCGCATGCTGCAAACGGTACTCACCGAGCCGTCATGGCAGGGCCGGATGGCACCGGAAGATTATCGCGGCCTCACCCCGCTGATCTACGCTCACGTCAATCCCTATGGCCGGTTCGATCTCGATCTGGACAGCCGGATAGATTTCGACAAAATTGCCGCATGAGCAGCGGCGCGAAAATGCCAGTTGCAAAACTCAGGCGCAAAATTCCAACTTTTGTTGGGAGATTTGCGACGCATTTTCGGCCATACCTCAGGAAAAATATAACGCTGTGGCCGTCATCGCAAACGCTCTCGATCCGTATCGTAATACTATAGTGTCACTTTGTGCTATTAAATTGGCACACCTATTGCATCTATCCTCACGTCCCTCGGAGCGGGTCCGCGGGCTAACACGCGTTAACGTGAGGAAAATATGGAAAATCTTGTCGCAACACGTCGGGCCGCCATGCTAGGTTCAATGGGCCTTGCCGTAGCGGTCGCTGGCGCTCCAAGTGCAAAAGCAAATCAGACTGCCGCAAATATGGGCGGCATCCACGCTATCCCCGAACTGGCCCCGCATTGGAAGCAACTTGATCTCGCTGAAATCCTCTCGCGTCCGGCTGCCTATTGCTCAGTTAGCCAGAACAAGTCCTGCTATGATCCTGGCGGCGTGCAGGCTGCAGAGGGTCACCGCGAGCGAGGCAGCCTTCCGGCGACGGTCAAGGTGGTCGAGGCCGCCCGCAAGGCGAAGAATTTCGTGTCGTTCAACTGGATCGGCTATGAAGTCTTCCGGCAGGATTATCCAATGAACGACTTCGATCGCGTTCAGTTCGGCTCTTGGACTAAAGGTCTGAACTGGACGAAGGAGCAGCAGGCACGCGACAACGAGCTCGTGGGAGAGCTGCAAGCTCTGGTGCGTCCTGGCGATAACGAATTTAACGAGCGCGCACTTCAGACGGCGTTCATCGGAACCCAGCTTCCGCTTGAGCTATCGCGCAAGAAGATCGAAGTCATCGTCCTGACGGGCATCCATCTCGACTGGTGCATCGAAGGCAACGCGCGGCTGGCTCGTGACAACGGGTATCTTCCCATTGTGATCGGCGACGCCTGCGGTTGCCAGAAGCCGGAACAGGAAAAGGCAGCAATGGAGCGCATCAACAATTTCTTCGCGCCCGTCATTTCGTCAGAGACTTTTGTCAAGCTGCTCAAGCAGTCCTCTTGATCCAGCGAGGGGCGTCGTTGAGAAGCGACGTCGCTTGAAAGTCAAATCCGCGTCTACTATCGTAGCACGATGAGCACAGATAATATGGACAAGCGGATTGGAGCGCGTATTCGGACCGAGCGCGAAAGTCGGGGTTGGTCCCTGAGCGACCTCGCAGCCAAGGCGTCAGTTTCTCGCGCGATGGTCTATAAGGTCGAGCGAGGCGAGAGCAGCCCCACTGCAAACATGCTCGGCAAGCTGTCTGGCGCTTTCGGCTTGAGCATGTCCACGCTGATGGCGCGAGCGGAGATACAGCAGGGTCGGCTCCTCAGGAAGGCTGACCAGCCCGTCTGGGCCGATCCTGAAACGGGATATCTCCGCCGCCACGTTTCACCACGCTCGGACATGCCGCTGGATCTTGTCAACGTGACTCTTCCCGCTGGCAAGGAGGTGCCCATGCCAGCCTCAGCCTATGCCTTCCTCCGCCAGCTCGTATGGGTCCTGTCTGGAGAGCTCGTGTTTGTAGAAGGCCAGACGCAGCACGAAATGAAGGAAGGAGATTGCCTGGAACTCGGCCCACCAACCGATTGCGTGTTCAAGAACGCAAGCGAGCGGGAGTGCGTTTATGCAGTGGCGGCATTGACCGTAGGCTGACTTCGGCGGAATGCGTTGCACCAACATGTTTAATATAGTAGACATAAACCTATCATATTAAACAAATGGAAGCGACCATGGAAATACGTGACGTCATCGAAGCAGATATTCCCGGCATCACCGACATCTACAACCATGCAGTCGCGAACACGACAGCAATCTGGAACGACGCCGAAGTCGATAAGGCTAACAGACATAGCTGGCTGGCCGATCGAGGCAGGCTCGGCTATCCAGTCCTGGTGGCTATCGGCGAGGACGGTCAGGTCGTCGGCTACGCGTCCTTCGGCGACTGGCGAGCCTTCGATGGCTACAGACATACCGTCGAACATTCCGTCTATGTGAGGGTGGACCAGCGCGGCAAAGGCACGGGAGTGAAACTCATGGAGGCCCTCGTCGAGCGCGCGCGAGCGATCGGCAAGCACGTTATGGTCGCTGGGATTGAAGCCGAGAACCTCGGCTCCGTACGCCTGCATGAGAAGCTCGGCTTCGAGCATGTCGGTCATCTCAAGCAGGTCGGCACCAAATTCGGCAAATGGCTTGACCTCGTGTTCATGCAGTTGACGCTCAATCCCGGCGGCTTCCCTGAGCAGCGGTGAGGAACATGCCTTCCGCTGTATTCGCGACGATCTCAGCAGCGGACGCTCGGTAGTTGGCTTGATGCCCCTTCAGTCGCAAATCCCCGATTTAAGTTTGCCTCGGCGTACAAACGACAAAACGCATACCCGGAGATTCGCTCACGTCGAGGCTCATATACTCGAATTCGAGTTGGCCGGCTGACGGGTGGCGAATGCGTTTCACGGTGGAGGGCTGAAGCACGACATCGTGACGTGGCCACCATGCGCGGAACTCGGGACTCTCCTTCGTCAGAACGGCAATCAGTCGCTCGAAATCCGGATCGCCCGCATATCGGGCACTGTCCGCCCGGAAGATCGCCAGCGATAGTGGCGCGAGATCGCCCCAATCCGCCAGAAGCCGCCGATGCGCTTCGTTCACGAACATCAGGTGCATCATGTTGCGGGCATCGCCTTCGAGGCGTCCGAAATCGCCGAAGACGGTAACGGCAGCCGCGTTCCAGGCGAGCACGTCCCAGCGACGGCCCAGCACATAGGCCGGCTGCCCGGCCATACTGTCGAGCATCCGGGCGAGTGCGCCTGGCACTTGTTCAGGACCATGGGAACGGGTTTGCGGTGATGGGCGATCAGCCAGCGTGAACAGATGCTGGCGTTCGGCCGGATCGAGATTCAGAGCCTCGGCAAGTGCGTTGAGCACTTCCGCTGAAGGCCGCACGTCGCGGCCCTGTTCCAGCCATGTGTACCAAGTGGTGCCGACCCCGGCGAGAAGCGCAACCTCCTCACGGCGGAGACCCGGCGTGCGCCGCCGGAAGCCGTTGGGAAGGCCAACGGCAGAGGGCGTCAGCCGCTCGCGGCGGGAGCGCAGGAAATCCCCGAACTCTTTTCTCCGCGCGTCAATGTGGTCCACAAGTGCATCCATCATTCGCTCATCATAGCAGTATTGATACCATGATCAAACCAGAACTGTTTGCCGTTTTCGATTCGGCGCAAATCACCTTCAACAGCGATTTGCGTGGAAGGCGATGTTATGGCGGAGACAACAAGAACGATCCTGATCACGGGTTCAACCGATGGCGTCGGTCGCCGGGTGGCCGAACGGCTGGCGGCTCCCGAGACAACGATATTGATCCATGGTCGTGACCGGGATCGTGGCGAAAGCCTTGTTCAAGCCATTATACAATCCGGAGGGAAAGCGGCATTCCATTCTGCCGACTTATCAACTCTCTCTGAAGTCCGAGACCTGGCCGACACCATTCTCCGCGATCACTCCCGTCTCGATGTGCTGATCAATAATGCCGGTATCGGTGTTACCGGCGCTTATCCGGGGCGCTGCGAAAGCCCGGATGGCTTCGAACTGCGCTTTGCGGTCAACTACCTGTCAGGCTTCCTGCTGACCCGGTTGCTTTTGCCGATACTGGAAAGCGGCCCGCGCGCCCGCATTGTCAATGTCGCTTCTGTCGGCCAACAGGCGATCGACTTCTCCGAGGTGATGCTGACGCGTGGCTATAGCGGTCGGCGTGCCTACTGCCAGAGCAAACTCGCGCAAATTCTCTTCACCTTCGATCTCGCCGAAGAACTGAAGGGAACGGGCGTCACCGTGAATGCCTTGCACCCGGCAACATACATGGCAACGGCCATGGTGCGCGGCGACGGTGTGTCACCCACAAGCAGCGTCGATGAAGGCGCTGATGCGATCCTGAATCTGGCCATCTCACCCGATCTCCAAGATAGATCCGGCCTCTATTTTGACGGGCTGCGGCCCTCTCGCGCCCAGGCCCAAGCCTATGACGCCGACGCTCGGCAGAGACTTCGGGCACTCAGCTTCCAACTCACGGGGCTTTCAAACCCCGTCGTGTGACCACCTGATCCAGTTTCAACGCAACGAAAGGAACTCCCATGTCTTCCCAACATATCGTCATCGTCGGCGGATCATCCGGAATTGGTCTCGCCACCGCCCGGCTACTTCTCGGCCAAGGTCACAGGGTTACGATCACTGGCCGGAAAGCCGAGCGGCTGGACACCGCCCGTAATCTCCTGACCGGCAATCTTGATACGCTGGTCATGGACGCCGCCGATCCGAGCGGATTGCCCGGAGCTTTCGAGCGAACCGGCAGTTTCGATCATCTTGTTCTAGCGCTTGGCAGCGGCAAGGGCGCTGGTCCTTTCGCATCAGTATCGCTCACCGATGTGAAGTCCGGTTTCGAGGAAAAGGTCTACGCGCATTTCGCCACGGCGCAGGCGGCGCTTCCGCATCTCGCCAAGGATGGTAGCCTGACCTTCATCTCGGCGGTGACGGCCCATGCTGCCATGCCCGGCACCGCCGGCATCGGCGCCGCCAACGCCGCCGTCGCTGCACTCGTGCCGATCCTCGCTGCTGAACTTCGGCCAATGCGCGTCAATGCCGTGTCGCCGGGCGTGATTGACACGCCGTGGTGGAACTTTCTCACGGGCGAACAGAAGGTCCCTGTGTTTGCTGACTTCGCCGCAAAAACTCCCGTTGGGCGCGTCGGAACGCCTGAGGACATTGCGCAGGCCATCGCCTTCCTGATCGATAACACATTCATTTCGGGCCAGACGATCATTTGCGATGGCGGATTACGGCTGACGGCATAGCGTTCCCCGTTCGCGAATATCCTGACTTTTCACTGGAAAAATTGCGGGCTGACATCGCGCGCAATTCGTGTCGCAAATGTCGGTCGTAAAAGTCCGCCGGAAGCGGGTGACTTTTGCGACAGCGTTCTGCCCAGCATCACTTTTGGGTACGCCCTAGAGTGACATTCAAATGTGACGTGGGCGAAGTGTAACAAAAGGGTGGATTTTCGTTCAAAGTGACATTACACAATCGGAATCACCCTAATGTTACAGAATTGCTATGGCCCGCATCGGATACGCTCGCGTCAGCACCACAGATCAGGACCTTGATATTCAGAACGAGCGTCTGAAGGCCGCAGGTTGCGAAATCATCCGATCAGAAACCGGATCGGGAGCGTCCCGGAAGGGGCGATCCGAGCTGGAAACCATCATGCAGTTTCTGCATGCGGGCGACGAGCTGGTGGTGCTGCGGCTTGATCGGCTTGGCCGCTCCACCCGCGACGTTCTCAATCTTGTTCATGAGCTTGACGAAAAGGGCGCGTCCCTGCGCGTCCTTGAACCCGAAGTGACGACGGCGGGCAGCATGGGCCGGATGGTCATCACCATCCTCGGCATGGTCGCGGACATGGAACTCAAGTTCATCAAAGACAGACAACGTGCGGGCATCGACGCAGCAAAAGTTGACGGCATCTACAAGGGCAGGAAGAAGAATGTCGATGACGCCGAGATTCGCAGGCGGATCACGGCTGGTGCAACGAAAGCTGCCGTCGCTCGTGAGCTGAACATTTCCAGGATGACTGTCTACCGCGCCTTGGAAGGTCAAGGCTCGCCATAAGACTATGTGATCACGAGTTCACCATCCGTTCTTTGAGTTGGCCAAAATCGCAGCTTCGGGCCGACTGGGCCATTCTGTTCCTCGTCCTGTTCATCGTCGGCCTGGGCGGGCGCTTCGTTCTTCGGGACCTAGGCTTCAACGTTGGATCGATCCCGGTCATCGCCTGGGACTTCGTGACGCTGCTGATCATGGCGGCGATTGCCTTCCGCCTCCTCACCGCCGAGTTGATCCTGCACTTCAGTGATATGGAGGATGACACGCATGGCTCGGCGCGCTTCGCCACCAACAAGGAAATCGCTCCCCTCACCCGATCTGATACCGGCCTGCTAATCGGCCGCGATCCGAAGTCAAAAAACCTCATGCGATATGATGGGCCTGCCCACCTTCTGACCATGGCTCCGACGCGAACCGGCAAGGGTGTCGGAACTATCATCCCGAACCTGCTGACCGCCGACCGTTCTGTGATCTGCATCGACCCCAAGGGCGAGAACGCGAAGATCGCCGGCCGTGCGCGTGAACAGTTCGGGCCGGTCCATGTCCTCGATCCATTCGGGGTCACAGGGCAACCCTCGGCGGCGTTCAATCCCCTCGCCTCGCTCGATCCGGCCAGCCTCGATGTCGCGGAAGACGCAAGCACCCTTGCCGACGCTCTCGTGTTCGATGAACCGGGCATGGCGGGCGAAGCGCACTGGAACGAGGAAGCCAAGGCGCTCATTGCCGGCCTGCTGCTCAAGATCGTCGCCATCGAATCTCCCGGCCGGCGCCACCTCGGCACGCTGCGCGAATATCTCACCGTCGCGCCGGAGACTTTTGCCGCCCTGCTCAAGCGCATGCAGGAATCCGACGAGGCTGGCGGCCTGATCGCTCGCGCCGCGAACCGCCACCTTGGCAAGTCCGATCGCGAGGCCGCCGGCGTGCTATCGGCCGCACAGCGCCATACCCATTTCCTCGATAGCCCGCGTATGACGGCGGTGCTAAGCCGATCGGACTTCCGCTTTGCCGATCTCAAGCATGGCAACGTGACCGTCTTCCTCGTGCTGCCGCCCGACCGCCTTTCGACCTATTCGCGCTGGCTTCGCTTGCTCGTCAGCCAAAGCCTGCTCGACATGGCCCGCGATCCGGCAAAACCCACCGTGCCGGTCCTCTATCTGCTCGATGAGTTTGCCTCCCTCGGCCACCTGGCCCCGGTCGAACGCGCTATGGGCCTCATGGCGGGCTACGGCGTCCAGCTCTGGCCCATCCTGCAGGACGTTCACCAGCTCCGCGCCACCTACGGGCAGCGCGCCGGCACCTTCCTGTCAAACGCCGGCGTCCTGCAGGTCTTCGGCGTCAACGATCACGACAGCGCCCGCCTCGTCTCCGATCTGCTCGGACAGGAAACCGTCGTGTTCCAAACCATGGCCCGCGCTCTCGATTCCGAGAAGACCGGGATCTCCTACAGCCAACAACATACGGCCCGGCCGCTGCTCACCCCTGACGAGGTGCGCAATCTGCCGGCGCAAGGCCAGCTGCTGTTTCTGGCCGGCCAACGGCCGATCGTCGCCGGCAAGCTCGCCTATTACGCCGATCCCGAGTTCAAAGGGGCTTTTGATGGACCGTGAACTTGCTCTTCTAACAATGGTAACACGGCAGATTATGGCTAATCCACTCACGGACGAGATGCCGGCCGCCCGCCTCAAACAAATCGCTCTCATGACTGTAATCGTTGTCGAGAAGCTATATACGGCTACCTCGCCGATAACGTTGACCCAACTTGTGGAGACGACAGGCCTCACCAGAACCGGTACCATTCAGTCGGTCGAACCACTTGTGGAACGCGGTCTTCTGATCGAAACCATGGGGAAAAATTCGATGGGGCGCGGCACGGCACGGCAATTTCAGCTCGCTCCGGCCCTGCTGCAAAACCTGGCGGTGTTTATGGGTGCGCCTCTAGGCCAATTCGAAGTCAGACCAGATGCATAATGAACAACTAGCCCATCTGCCGGACAGGAAACGCCGCGAACTGGAACGGGTCGCCCGCATCCTGTTCGATGAATTTGAGGACGCGCAGAAGACCAGGCTCTCCGACAAGGAAAGGAAGGGGCGAATCCTCAAGCTGATCCTCTTTGGCTCATATGCGCGCGGCGATTGGATCGAGGACCGCAAGAGCGGGTACAGCTCCGATTATGACCTGCTCGTCATCGTTAACTCCGAGAGGTTTGCCGATCAGCATGAATCCTGGGAAAAGGCCGGCGAGCGGTTCGTCCGAGAGATGACCGTCACGAAGCATCTGGCAACGCCTGTAAACTTCATCGTTCATTCCATCATGGACGTGAACGACCAGCTCGCCCATGGCCGGCCGTTCTTTATCGACATCACCCGTGATGGCATCGTTCTGTATGAGGTGCCGGGCCATGCCCTCGCCTCCCCCAAAAAGCTCACCAACGACGAAATGCGCTCCGAGGCGAGGCGGCATTTCGATCACTGGTTCCCCCTCGCCCGTCATGCCTTGAAGCTTGCTCAGGACAGCATCACCGACAATGTGAGCCGGGATGCGGCCTTCATGCTGCACCAGGCGACTGAACGGCTCTATCATTGCGTTCTGCTCGTCCTGACGCTCTACAGTCCCAAATCGCACCGCCTGAGCAACCTGCGATCCCATGCCGAACGCACCGATGCACGGCTAATAGAGGCATGGCCGCGCGATACGAAATTTGCCCGGCGCTGCTTCACACGCGCCGATCGCGCCTATGTCGACGCCCGCTATTCCGCCGAATACGTCATCACTGGCGAGGAACTGGCCTGGCTGGTCGAGCGCGTCAAAATCCTGATCGAGATCGTCGGCGACATTTGCGTCGAACAGCTCGAAACCGGCAGCAAGGCCGGCGCGTGGACCCATGACAACATCGTTGCGGCTGAGACTGCCATTGAGATCGTCAACCAGGCGCGCGCCATGATCCTCGCCCGTCATCGTGAAATCAGCGAGGACGACAGGGAACTTGCTGCAAAGCTTCGGGCAAAGCGCCGTGAGCTGCTGGCGCTGCAAAAGACGATCTCCCCCGAAGACCCGGCCGCCGCCAAGGCTGTCACAGA
Source organism: Pararhizobium polonicum (assembly GCF_001687365.1). Taxonomy (GTDB): domain Bacteria; phylum Pseudomonadota; class Alphaproteobacteria; order Rhizobiales; family Rhizobiaceae; genus Pararhizobium; species Pararhizobium polonicum. Next base: position 3,299 of record NZ_CM004504.1, on the reverse strand, counting down.
GGAATGGGGGCTGCGCATCAAAGATCAGGAAAGGTTCTGGCGCGAGCTGGACCTTGGATAAGCGGTCCCGGCGCTGACGCCGGGGCTTTGTTACTGGCAGCCCTCCGGCTCTCTACAGCGCGATTGAGGAGCGCGTTCGCCTCCGGGCCGGGTGCGGCAAAAGCCGTATTATCAAGCGATTGCCTGTAGCCCTTTGTTCCGCACAACGGTCAACAAACGAAGCGCGGGACCGCTAGGCCGCTTAACACCTCGTTCCCAATCCGAAACTAGACCCTTGCTGACGTTGAGATAGCGAGCGAAAACCGGCTGCGAGATGCTTTCGCGCTCACGGATAGTGCGGATTTCCTCTGGAGTCAGCGGCTCCACGGTTGTCAGGCAGCCCTCATCAAATTCGCGCATCGTCTGCTTGTCGATCGCGCCGGACTCGTAGAACCCTTCCATCATTTCATGGACGGCTGCCAGTGCCTCACTCTTGTAGGTCTTGGTCATCGCATTTCACCTTTAGCATTCGACCCGCATCGACTTCCGCATTCATTTGCGCGTCTGTAAATCCCAAGACGAGTTTCGCGGCCTTTTTCATGTAAGCTTCATCCCCGGCATCGAGATTGGCCATATCACTCTTCGCAAACCCGAATGCAAAGACCGCTCTCGTTTGCGCTCGAAAGAAAACCAGTGTCCGGAATCCGCCAGACTTCCCAGCGCCGGGCCTAGCAACGCGCTGCTTGATAAGACCAGCCCCTAGATCGGCATCAATCTGGCCGCGCTCGGCGCGCGCAACAGCCTCACAAAGCATTGCGTCAGAGATTTTCTCTTTCCGGGCAAACTTCTGAAACCAACCGTTTTTAAAAACTCTCACGAGATTTCCTACACCTTACATATAACACCAAGCGTTACACTTCAAGTGCGTCACTTCGCATCGTTCCTTAGAGCATCGATTGCCCGCTCGATGGTCTCAGCCAACGTGATCTCATGCTGATCCGCATAGTTGTAAATCGCCTCGATCGTCTCCGCACGAAGGCGTGTAGCGAATTGTTCTGTACGTCCTGTCTTTCGACGTGTTCTACGGGTGGCTCGAATGGGGTCTGCTGTTTCGGACGCGGCAGCCTTCGGCGTTTCCCGGAACCCCGCAGCTCTGGTGGCAGCCTTCACAGCATCATTGTCGACAGGCGGCGCTGGCGTATCGTTTAGATTTCCGAAATCGAGGGTCGCACGCTTCTTATCTTCAGTGCTCATGCTCCCTCTCCTTTCAAAGCGTTAATAACTGCCTGAGCAAATTCGCGACCGTTCTCCTTGGCGCTCTCCAAACCCGACACATCGGATCGTTCCAGATCGTGAAGTATTCCGCCAAGGGAAAACAACGCCCGGTACGCGGCACGATCAATCAGAGTTGCAGGTAAGACCGGTATTGCCGCATCGGAAAACTGTCGATCAATGTCGCGAGCGGTCCGCTCGCGAATAGCTGGCGGGACGCGTGTAAAGAACACCCTGTAGGGAATATCGCGGTTGGCCACCTTTCGCATCTGGTGAACCAGCTTTACAGATTTAGCGGCCTCCGATGCATCGAGCACAGAGCTTTGGAGCGGGATTAAAACGAGATCCGAGCGGGCAATTGCAAAACCAATTCGGTCGGTCGCCGTGCCTTCCAGGTCGACGATGACAAAATCAGCATTTGCCCGGGCTTCCTCGATCGTATCGATAATGGTCTCAGCGGAATCATCAATCATAAGCCGCACGGTGTCCGGCGTGCCCTTCAGGCGGCCCCATGCTTCAAGCGGGCGGTTGGGGTCGGCGTCGATCAAGACCACCTTGCGGCCGGCCGCTGCGAACTCGCCGGCAAGCACAACAGCAGATGTGGTTTTCCCGACCCCGCCCTTGCTCGACACGAATGAAATGACTGGCATGACACATCTCCAAATCTGCTGATTAGCAGAAAGCTAGCAGATTTATATTTATAAACAATTTACAAGCAGCTTGCGATCTGCCAACAAAAAGCTAGCAGCTTGTAAGCTGCTAAATTATTCTGGTGACCAATTTTCTTCCCCACCTTTTCAAAAGCCATGGAACATTGGCCGCAGGTGTTAAGCTGCGTTGTTTGATGCTGTAGATGCCGAGCCGGCCCGCAATAGGCGCGGGCCGGAACCGTCGCAGGACCTCGTTAGAGGTCCGAACGGCGACGTCCGCTTATTCTTTTCTATTATTTATAGAACCAGATGGGGATTCAGTCTGTCTGGCGGACTCACGTAGATTGATTGCTTTTCCTAGGCGAGCAAGCGCCTGCCCTAAGGGATTATCGCCAACATCGAATAGGGTTCGGGCTTCAATATCTAACGATGTCCTATGTGCTTCGATACTCGCAGCGCGTTCTGCCTCCGCCTGAACGCGATCGTCCGGAACAGGAGGGGTCATGCCCCAGCGTCCAAGGATCTGCCGTGCGCAATCGGGCAGGGACATGCGATAGGCGTTGCTGGCCTGCTTCACCTGGGGGCCGCGCCCCTCGTTACCTGTCAGCTCGTAGCGCCGCAGCCAGTCAAGGAAGCCATGGGCGCGCAGGTGCTTCAGCGCCCGGACGATCGCGTCACGCGAGCGCCTGAGCTTCAACATGAGGGTGTCGATCGACGGCTCCAGCCGGCCAGTGCGGAAATCAACGAGATTGGCGAACAGCTCCAGCAGCTCGATCGCGACGCCTCCCAAGGGTCCATTGCGAGCACCAGGTTGGCGGCCTGCCAGTTCATAACGTCGTGCCGCCAGCACAATCGTGCGCACGTCCTGTCGGTTCGTTCGCCGCCAGAACACTCCCTCGCATCGTCCGCGCGCACGGCTCTGCCGCCGAACGGGCGTGCGTTCCCGGTCGGCTGGTGCTCTTTCGAGCACTGCCCCAATCTGTTCAAACATGGTTTTTTCCGCCTCCTTGTTCAGGCGGGCACGACTGTGGACAGCGGACAAAGATTCATCGTTCCGACAAGAGACACCTCTTGCAGGTTCTTGAACACTCGACTATCTTGAGGACTAGATTGAGAGGCCTCAAAAGCCGATGTCGTAACTGACCGAAAACCCCTAGCCGTTACCAGCGGCGAGGGGTTTTTTCGTTATGCCCTCATTTCATTATCAACAAACGCCTTTAAAGCTAACTCAAACACCTGCGCCCGCGACGCCAGCCCGCGTTCTGCCTTGATCTTATCAAGACAGTCCACCAGATCGGTGGGAAGATCAGTACTGACATAGATCCGCCCCGCCTCGCGCAAACGCTGACGATGGGCTGCCACTTTTTCTCTGACTGGTTTCGCTGTGCTCATCGTTAC
>NZ_CM004503.1 GCF_001687365.1 Pararhizobium polonicum | reverse complement strand
TACATTCCGTGGGTTAAGGGGGATTTTGGTTGCTCTGGATGGTTGCCCTGAGGTGCAGATTTGCACATCCGTGTCGGCATTTAGCAGCTCTCCACGGCTCGCATTTCGCGCCCTGGAACACCGACTCGGTAGAATCACTGGGTGCAAATCTGCACGTAGGCACACGCGTCGCGAGATGATTTCTGTTCGCATGACCTGTTCATGCGGAGATCATGATGCGGATACTGACAGTCTCGCCGGACCAATACGAACGTAGTCTAAGCTTCCTCAAACAGATGCACCGTCTTCGCGCGACGGTCTTCGGTGAACGTCTCGAATGGGACGTCTCCATCACCGCAGGGGAAGAGCGCGACCAGTACGATGATTGCAAGCCGACCTACCTTTTGGCGATTACAGACAGCGGAATGGTCGCCGGCTGCGTTCGTCTTCTGCCGGCTTCCGGCCCGACGATGCTGGAGCGAACCTTCCCTCAGTTGCTCGAAACGGGTTCCCTCAGCCCGCATTCCGGAAGGGTCGAGAGTTCTCGCTTCTGCGTCGATACCGGCCTTGCGGCACGGAGGGATGCGAGCCAACTGCACCTTGCGACGCTCACTCTGTTCGCTGGCATCATCCAATGGGCGATGGTGGCCGGCTACAGCGAGATCGTCACCGCCACTGATCTTCGCTTCGAGCGCATACTGAAGCGGGCGGGCTGGCCTATGCAACGGCTCGGCCAACCGGCCGCAATCGGCAACACCATCGCCATTGCGGGAAGCCTGCCGGCCGATCGTGCCAGCTTCGAGCAGGTTTGCCCTCCGGGCTATTATTCTATCCCCCGGAACGACGTGGCAGCGATCAGGAGTGCCGCTTGACCCAGTTGCGCTCCCATTCGCGTCTGGTCCGGAAACTCCAGGATGCCCTCGGCGATCAGCTCTGCGTCGCGCTTGATGATGCGACGGTGGTCGAGATCATGCTCAATCCCGATGGCAAGCTCTTCATTGAGCGACTGGGTCATGGAGTGGCCCCGGCCGGCCAACTCAGCTCCGCCGCGGCGGAAGTGATCATCGGCAGCGTCGCCCACGCATTACAGTCCGAAGCCGACGACGAGCAACCGATCATCTCCGGCGAACTTCCGATCGGAGGCCACCGGTTCGAGGGCTTGCTGCCGCCGGTCGTTTCCGGACCGAGCTTCACGATCCGCCGGCGTGCCTCACGCCTGATCCCGCTCGACGACTACGTGAAACACAAGATCATGACCGAGGCGCAGGCGTCGATTCTGCGCAGCGCAATCGCGTCTCGCATGAATATCGTGATCTCCGGCGGTACGGGCTCCGGCAAGACGACGCTCGCAAATGCCGTCATTGCCGAAATCGTCGCGAATGCGCCGGACGATCGGATCGTCATTCTGGAGGACACCGCCGAGATTCAGTGCGCGGCCGAGAACGCCGTGGCGCTCCATACAAGTGACACGATCGACATGGCCCGGCTTCTCAAGAGCACGATGCGCTTGCGGCCCGATCGCATCATCGTCGGCGAGGTCCGCGACGGGGCGGCTCTCACGCTGCTCAAGGCATGGAATACCGGGCACCCCGGCGGCGTCACCACCATTCACTCGAACACGGCGATGTCGGCTCTCCGCCGGCTCGAGCAACTGACCGCCGAGGCAAGCCAGCAGCCGATGCAGGAAGTCATCGGCGAAGCGGTGGACCTGATCGTCTCGATAGAACGAACGGGGAAGGGAAGGCGGGTCCGCGAAGTCATCCATGTCGAGGGCTTCACCAACTCCCGCTACCGGACCGAACACTACGCCCAGATCGATGAGGATAGCCATGACGCATAAGACCAGGATTACTATTGCACTTGCGGCATTCGCCGCCGTCTCCAGCGTCATTCTGGCGGATCCGGCCTTCGCCTCCTCAGGCGGTAGTCTGCCCTGGGAATCTCCGCTGCAGCAGATCCAGCAGTCCATCACCGGGCCGGTTGCCGGCTTCATCGCGCTCGCGGCCGTCGCGATCGCAGGTGGCATGTTGATCTTCGGGGGCGAGTTGAATGACTTCGCTAGAAGGCTTTGCTACGTCGCCCTCGTTGGCGGCGTGCTGCTCGGCGCGACCCAGATCGTCGCTCTCTTCGGTGCAACTGGCGCTTCGATCGGCGAGATCGAGACTCGGACTGGGTCTGGGCTCGTCGAACCGTGGGCAACACTTCGACCGGAAGGGGAGGGGGCTCATGGCTGAGCCCGGCTCCAACCTCGCCCGCTCTCGCGTCCATCGCGCGCTGTCCCGCCCGAACCTGCTGATGGGCGCCGACCGCGAGCTGGTGCTGCTGACGGCGCTTGCCGCCGTGATCCTGATCTTCGTCGTGCTGACCTGGTACGCCGCGCTGTTCGGCATCGCCATCTGGCTGGTCGCGGTTGCCGCGCTTCGGATGATGGCGAAGGCCGACCCGCTGATGCGCCGCGTCTATCTGCGGCATGTGTCCTATCGGTCCCTGTACCGGCCCACCTCGACGCCATGGCGCAAGTTCTGAGGGGGCAGGCATGGTCGCACTAAAACTCTTCCGACACTCCGGTCCGTCATTCGCCGATCTGGTTCCCTACGCCGGCCTGGTCGATAATGGCGTGATGCTGCTGAAGGACGGCTCGCTAATGGCCGGCTGGTATTTTGCCGGTCCGGACAGCGAAAGCTCGACAGACACTGAGCGAAATGAGGTCAGCCGGCAGATCAATATGATCCTGTCGCGGCTCGGCTCGGGCTGGATGATCCAGGTCGAAGCCTTGCGGGTACCGACGATCGATTATCCGGCCAGGGACACTTGCCATTTCCCTGATCCTGTCACGCGCGCGATCGATAGTGAGCGACGGTCTCATTTCGAGCGGGAGAGCGGGCATTTCGAGAGCCGGCACGCGCTGATCCTGACCTGGCGGCCGCCAGAACCGCGGCGGTCCGGGCTAACACGCTATGTCTATTCGGATACCGCGAGCCGTTCGGCCACCTATGCCGATACGGCGCTCGACTCTTTCCGGACCTCCATCCGCGAGGTCGAACAGTATCTCGCCAACGTCGTCTCCATCCGACGCATGGTGACGCGGGAAACCGAAGAACGCGGGGGCTTCCGGATCGCCCGCTATGACGAGCTGTTCCAGTTCATCCGCTTCTGCATCACCGGCGAGAACCACCCGGTCCGCCTGCCCGATATCCCGATGTATCTCGACTGGCTGGTCACGGCCGAGCTGCAGCACGGTCTGACCCCGACCATCGAGAACCGCTTTCTCGGTGTCGTCGCCATCGACGGCTTAGCCGCCGAGAGCTGGCCGGGGATCTTGAACAGTCTCGACCTGATGCCGCTCACCTATCGGTGGTCGTCGCGCTTCGTCTTTCTCGACGAGCAGGAGGCACGCTCGAGGCTGGAGCGCACTCGCAAGAAATGGCAGCAGAAGGTGCGGCCGTTCTTCGACCAGCTCTTTCAGACACAGAGCCGTTCGGTGGATCAGGATGCCATGATGATGGTCGCCGAGACCGAGGACGCTATCGCCGAGACGGCGTCGCAACTCGTCGCGTATGGCTATTACACGCCGGTTATCGTTCTGTTTGATGAACAGCAACCGCGCCTTCAGGAAAAGTGCGAAGCGATCCGTCGCCTCATCCAGGCCGAAGGGTTCGGCGCACGCATCGAGACGTTGAACGCCACGGACGCTTTCCTCGGCAGCCTGCCCGGGGTGTCTTACGCCAATATCCGCGAGCCGCTGATCAACACCCGCAATCTTGCCGACCTCATCCCGCTGAACTCGGTCTGGTCGGGCAGTCCAGTAGCACCTTGCCCATTCTATCCGCCGGCCTCGCCACCCTTGATGCAGGTGGCCTCCGGATCTACGCCGTTCCGGCTGAACCTGCATGTTGACGATGTCGGACACACGCTGATTTTCGGGCCAACCGGCTCTGGCAAGTCGACGCTGCTGGCGCTGATCGCAGCGCAGTTCCGGCGTTACGCAGACGCCCAGGTGTTCGCCTTCGACAAGGGCGGCTCGATGCTGCCACTGACGCTGGGCATTGATGGCGATCACTACCAGATCGGCGGCGACGGGGCCGGGGAGGGGGGCTCGCCGCAGCTAGCCTTCTGCCCGCTCGCCGAACTTTCGACCGACGGCGACCGCGCTTGGGCGGCCGAGTGGATCGAGACGCTCGTCGCCCTGCAGGGCGTCACTGTCACACCCGACTATCGCAACGCAATTTCCAGGCAGCTGGCCCTGATGGCGGAATCGCGTGGCCGCTCGCTCTCGGACTTCGTCTCGGGCGTGCAGATGCGCGCGATCAAAGACGCGCTCCACCACTACACGGTCGATGGTCCGATGGGCCAGTTGCTCGACGCCGAAGAGGACGGTCTGGCGCTCGGTGCCTTCCAGTGCTTCGAGATCGAGGAGCTGATGAACATGGGCGAGCGTAATCTCGTCCCGGTCCTGCTCTACATGTTCCGGCGGGTCGAAAAGCGGCTGACGGGCGCGCCCAGCCTCATCATTCTCGACGAGGCCTGGCTGATGCTCGGTCATCCGACGTTCCGCGACAAAATCAGGGAATGGCTGAAGGTGCTGCGCAAGGCCAACTGCGCCGTGGTGCTCGCGACCCAGTCGATCTCCGACGCCGAGCGCTCGGGCATCATCGACGTGCTCAAGGAAAGTTGCCCAACCAAGATATGCCTGCCCAACGGCGCGGCCCGTGAGCCGGGGACGCGCGAGTTCTATGAGCGCATCGGCTTCAACGAGCGGCAGATCGAGATCGTCGCGACCGCGCTCCCGAAGCGCGAATATTACGTGGCCTCGCCGGAGGGCCGCAGGCTGTTCGACATGTCGCTCGGTCCCGTGGCGCTCTCATTCGTCGGTGCGTCCGGCAAGGAGGACTTGAAGCGCATCCGCGCCCTTCACTTCGACCACGGGGCGGATTGGCCCCTCCATTGGCTCCAGCAAAGGGGGATCGCCCATGCCGATACACTTTTCCCGGTCGCTTGAAGCGGCGCGCGCCGTCATGATCGCAGCCATCATTATCCCGGTCGCTTTGCCCGTTCCGACCCAAGCGGGCGGCGTCACGGGTCAGGCCACGGAATGGACGCAGATTGCCAACAATGCGGAACTCATCAGTCTCGTCGGCAAATCGGCCGAGCAGGTCAACAATCAGATCAAGCAGATCTCCCAACTCGCCGAGCAGATCCAGAATCAGATCAACATCTACAATAACCTGCTGCAGAACACCGCCCAGCTTCCGGATCATATCTGGGGGCAGGTCGAAAATGACCTGACGAAACTGCAGAGCGTCGTCGCCCAAGGCCAGGGCGTCGCCTTCTCGATGGGCAATATCGACGACGTGCTGAAGCAACGCTTCCAGAGCTTCGCCGACATGAAAAGCAATCTGCCGGACGGCCAGAGCTTCTCGTCGAGCTATCAGGGTTGGTCCGACACCAATCGCGACACGATCGCCGGCACGTTGAAGGCGGCCAGCCTGACGTCCGATCAGTTCTCCAGCGAAGAATCCACCATGTCGTCGCTGCGCTCGATGTCGGAAACGGCTGATGGCCAGATGAAGGCACTGCAGGTCGGACACCAGATCGCAGCCCAGGAAGTCGCTCAGATGCAAAAGCTGCGTGGGCTGGTCTCGCAACAGACGACGATGATGGGCACCTGGTTTCAGTCGGAACAAGCACAAAAGGATCTGGCACAGGCCCGGCGCGAACAATTCTTCAACGCGCCCACCAACGACATCCGCGGCGGACAGACGATGGAGCCACGCTGGTGAGCCCGCGCATTCTGATCGCTCTCGTAGTGGCGGGTGGCATCGGCTTGGGAGCCGGCTTTGTCGCCTGGGTAATCGTCCAACCGGGTGCCACGACCGCGACGCCCGCTGAATCGTCAGGCTCGGGCGAGGCGCGGAGCGAATATCGCGAGCGCTTCTTCAGCGGCGATCCGGATCGCGACGTGCGCAGCGGACAGGAGATGAAGCCCCGATGGTAATCGTCTCTGCTTCTCGTAAGCTGGAATTCGCCTTCATCGCCGTTGCGATCCTAGCTCTCGCGACCGCGCCGGCCTTCGCCCAGCAAGGGGCGGTCCTGACCACATTGGAAAACCAGGTTGTCACTGCCGCGAAGGGCTGGGAGACGACGGTGATGAATGCGGCCCGATCGCTCTTCTGGATCCTCGCCGGCATCGAAGTCGGGATCGCCGCGGTCTGGCTGGCGATCAATGCGGCGAGCCTTGATGCCTGGTTCGCTGAACTGGTCCGCCGGATCATGTTCATTGGTCTGTTCGCCTTCATCCTCGATGGCGGTCCGGCCTTCGCCAAGGCCGTGGTCGACAGTCTATATCAGATCGGTGCCGGCGGCGGCTCCGCTTCACCCGCCAACATCTTCGATGCCGGGATACGCGTCGCCTCTAAAATGTCCGAGCAGGCGAAGTTCGGCCTGTTCGAAGACAACGCGCTCGCCATCGCAGCTGTCTTTGCAATGGTCGTGGTTGTGGTCGCCTTTTCCCTGGTCGCCGCGATCTTCGTGGCAGTCATGGTCGAAATGTACGTCGGACTGCTGGCCGGCATGATCATGCTCGGGCTTGGCGGCTCGTCCTATACCAAGGATTTTGCCGTCCGGTATCTGGTCTATGCCTTCTCCGTCGGCCTGAAACTGATGGCTCTGGTAATGATTGCCAAGATCGGCTCCGACATTCTGCTTGGGCTTGCAGAAGCACCGACGGCAACCTCCGACCAGTTTATCACGACGCTTGCCATCGCCGGCATCTCGGTCGTCGTCTTCGTCATCGCCATGTACGTGCCCCCTATCATGCAGGGTGTCGTCCAGGGCGCGTCGGTCGGTGGAGGCATGGAAGCCATCCGTCACGGCGGGCAGGCGGCCGCTACCGCTTTAGGCGCCGGCTTCCTCACCATAGGTGCTGCAAACCGGGGGTTTGAGGCAGCGAATGCTGCGAGAGCTGGCGGATCGTCACTTGCCGGCGCGGCGATGCGCGGCATGGAAGCCGCCGTTGGTGGGGCAGCCGGCGCCGTCGGCTCCGCCGCAAAGGACAAGGCGATCGGCTCGCCCGGCGCCTATGCCGGATCGCTGCTCGGGCTTGCCAATGCCAAGCTCGACCAGACGCAAAAGTCCGGAACGCCGTCCGCACCTCCGCCCATCAACGACAAAAAGTAAAAGGCTGATCACACATGGCCGGACCCACCCCGCCCGACAATCCCTACATCGCTGCGAGAAATGAATGGAACGAGCGGTACGGCTCTTATGTCAGGGCGGCATCCGCGTGGCGCATCGTCGGTATCACCGGCATGACGATGGCGGTGATCGGATTCAGCTACGCTCTTTTCCAGAGCACGCAGGTCAAGCTGGTGCCGTACATCGTCGAGGTGGACAAGCTCGGCACTTCCTCGAGTGCCGGCTTTCCACAGCAGATCGAATATGCCGATCCGCGTGTGGTGCGCGCCACGCTCGGCAGTTTCGTCTCGAACTTCCGGTCGGTGACGCCCGATGCCGTCGTTCAGAAGCAATATATCGATCGCACCTATGCGCTGCTTCGGACCTCAGACCCTGCGACCGAAAAGGTCAACGCCTGGTTCCGCTCGTCCTCGCCCTTCGAGAAGGCGAAGAACGCCACCGTTGCCATCGAAGTCAACAATATCGTCGCACTCTCGAACCAGAGCTACCAGATCGACTGGACCGAATTCGAGCGCGACCGTCGCGGCAAGGAAACCGCCGTCCGCCGATTCCGCGGCATTGCCACCGTGACGCTTACACCGCCGCAGGACGAGGGTGTCATCCGACTGAACCCGATCGGTCTCTATCTCCGGGATCTCGACTGGACCGCGCAGCTTTGAAAGGCATGGCTACCAACATGAACATTCGACTGAGACGTTTTCCGGCCACGCTGACTGCTGCCGCGATGGTTGCCGCGATCTTGCCGTTTTCCGCTTCTCTTTCCTCCCGCGCGCTCGCAGCCGATGGCGTCACCGCCAATGAGGCGAAGGGGATGGGGATTTCCACCCAGTGGCGCGGATCACGCGGACTTGTCACGAAAGGACCGGACGGGAAGGTGATCTTTCTCTACGGCGAGGTCCAGCCCTCCGTGGTTTGCTCACCGCTGCAGGTCTGCGACATCGAGCTTCAGGGCGGCGAGGTAGTCCGCGACGTGCTCGTCGGCGACACCGTAAGGTGGAAGGTGGAGCCAGCAACCTCGGGAGCGGCGGAAGGACAGGCGATCCACCTGATCGTCAAGCCGTCGGAGCCGAACCTCGTCACCTCGATGGTGGTGACGACCTCGCGCCGGACCTATCACATCCAGCTCAAGTCGCATGCAAACCAATACATGGCACGCGTCGGCTTCGAGTATCCGGAAGACGTTTCGACCAAGCTGGCCGACATCAACGCGCGGATGGAGGCCAGCACGATTTCCGGCGCCGGTGTTCCGGCCGAGCGGTTGAATTTCTCCTATTCCATCTCCGGCAATGCCGGCTGGCGGCCGACAAGGGTCTATTCGGACGGGGAGAAGACTTACGTCCAGTTCCCGCGGTCGATCTCCGGCCAGGACGCGCCGGTGCTGTTTGTCGTCTCCGGTGGGCAGAACCGCATCGTCAACTACCGGATGAAGGGCGACATGATGGTGGTCGACTATCACGTCGACCGCGCGGTGTTGGTCTCCGGCGTTGGCTGGAAAAAGGAAAAGGTGACGATCAGAAGGGGAGGGCGGTAATGCGAAGCTTTCCCACCCTGCTGCAGCCCTTGCGCCTCCTCCGCAGCCTTACCGCCGCCTGCACCCTCGCCCTCTTCATTTCCGGATGCCAGTCGCCCGGAGTGGACGGGCTCACCGCCAGCAAGGCGCCGGCCGAGATCTCCGGCCCGGCAGCGAGCGCAATCGCCGGCGATATGGTGAGCAGGCTCGCCGAGCAGATCGGCCCCGGAACCGCGACCGTCTCGTTGAAGCAGGACAGTTCGCCCTTCGGGCAAGCGCTCGAGGCAGCCCTGAAGGGCTGGGGCTATGCCGTCGTGACCGACCAGAAGACGGATAGTGCTGCGCGCACCGTGCCGCTCGCCTATGTCGTCATTCCCTTTGAGGGTCAGGTGCTTGCACGCCTGTCGACCAACAGCGTCGAACTCGGTCGCGGCTATGTTGTCTCGACGACAGGCGCGCAGCCGGCGAGCGCCCTTTCGGTCATGAAGCGCGGTTAGGGGAGGGTGGTCATGGTTCAGTCGCTCAAGCTCGGCGGCTCGGCGAACGAGGAGGCAGGCTCCGGCATGCGCCGGATCAACCGCCTGCCGATTATCGTCGTGGTCGTGCTGGTCGTCGCGTTCCTCGGTGTCATCTTCTATGGCCTGACCTCGCGAGGGCTATTTTTCCGCGACACCGGACCGGAGACAAGCTCCGGCAATCCGGCCTCGACCTACGCCGATCAGATCAAACGTGGAGTGTCGGACGGCATTATCGGCGAGCCACAACAGGTGACGGCATTGCAGCCGACGCCTGTCGAAACTCAAAGTGAGAAGAGCTCCGTCAATCCGTTCACACCGCAACCCGGTCAAATGGAAGAGGCAAGCCCAGTCGAGACGCTGGAATCCGAACAGGTCTGGCGCGCCCGTCTGGCTCGCGAGCAGGAAGAGCAATTTCTCCGTGAACGGCAGCGCCAAAGAATGGCCCGGCTGCAGGCCAATGACGCCGCCTATGACTCGCCGATCGCTGTTGATCGAGGCAAGTTCACTGGCCGAGGAGCGGATATAGCCGACACGACGACGAACGGGGTTACCAATTCGGCGACACCTGGCGCGTCCGACCTGTACGCTGCCGCTCTTCGCTCCGGTCTCGCTGGGCAGAACGTTGATCCGAACGGCCAAAAATCCAAGGAGGATTTCTTCAACGCCGACCTCAAGGAGCTCGGCTACCTGCCCAACCGAGTTGTCCCCCAGCAGTCGCCCTTTGAGCTCAAACGTGGCTCGGTCATTCCCGCGACTCTGATTACCGGTATCAATTCAGATCTTCCCGGCCGGATCACCGCCCAGGTGAGCCAGAACGTCTTTGACTCAGCCACGGGACATCGGCTTTTAGTCCCGCAGGGTACTAAGCTGTTTGGCCGCTATGACAGCAAGGTCTCGTTCGGTCAAAGCCGCGTGCTCGTCGTCTGGACCGACATTATCTTTCCGAACGGCTCGACCCTCCAGATCGGCGGCATGTCGGGGACGGATGCGCAAGGCTATAGCGGCTTCCGTGACAAGATCGACCGCAAGTGGCTTCAGACATTTGGTTCGGCAGTTCTCGTTGCGGTGATCGGCACAGGGATCGACATGGCCGTTCCGGAGAGCTCGACTTTGGCGACGCAGGATACGGCATCCGATGCGGCGCGGCGGAATTTTGCCGAGACGTTCGGCCGGGTGGCTGACCGTACAATTGAAAGAAACATGGACGTGCAGCCGACCCTCGAAATCCGGCCCGGATACAAGTTCAACGTCCTTGTCGATCAGGACATTGTTTTCCCGGGAGCGTTCAAAAGCTGACCGTCGGCTGGAGCTGTCGACACAGGATGGCGCGATCTGCGCGCCGTCGTGCCTGGAGCCTTCATATCCCGTGACGACCTGTCGATCGGAATTGGAGCAGACCAAGCCTTCCGGAAAAGAGGGTGAGAACGTGCGTCGTGGCGATTGCACGATCAGCAGGATATTCCCTTGAACAACGCGAACGCAGCATAGTCGACGTCAAAACCACTGATGAAAAGCTTAGCTAGATGCTCCATTAGGAAACTCATCAGACCGGGGTAATGTCGATCATTTGGGAATTTCCAGCGACGTTATCCCGCTGGCTGCTTCGGGAAGTTCCGCCGGACTATCGATCAACCGATCGGCGCCGGCGCTCTCCAATTCTTCTCTCGTCCCGTAGCCCCAGAGTACACCGATCGAGCGCATTCCATTAGCATGCGCCCCAGCTATGTCGTACCGCCGGTCCCCAACCATGATGCAGCGATCGCGTTCGAGGTTGTTTTCTCGCATGATATGGGCGATCAATTCCGGCTTGTGGTCAATATCGCCGGCCGGCGTCGATCCATAAATCCCGGCAAACAGCGCATCCAGCCCTTTATTCTCAAGGATCCTGCGCGCAAATGTCTCGCGCTTCGAAGTGGCCAAATACAATTTGGAATATTGGCTCATCGCCACGAGAGCCTCGGGGATACCGTCGTAAACTTCGCTGAGTAACAGACCTCTTGCGCCGTAATCCTTCCGATAGGCTTCGACACATTGCGCGACGCGATCGTCACCAAATTGTTGAAGGAGGTAACGCATGACGTCTTCCATCGGCGGACCGATGATCGACGCGATATCCATCGCCGGATCGGTTTCGTGCCCGAGGAAACGCAACGCAGCGCGGCAACTCGATAGGATACCGGGCTCCGAGGCAATAAGCGTCCCATCGAGATCGAGAAGGATTGCAGGAAAATCAGATGACATATGACGGCCCTACATTGAATTGCTGAATGTGCAAAAGCGGAAGCAGTGTTCAAATACGCCTCGTGAATTCGAAAGATCTAAGACGGTGCTGTCGTGGTCTCGCGTTCTGGCCTATAATTGTTGCCGTGCTGGGTAAAGAGCATGGGGGTGCCCAAGACCTAAAAAACGATCAGTTTGAACGGCGTTGCCGCAGATCCATGGCGGAGGCATCCGGTTTGATCTCCGACACAATCAACTTCGGCTTGCACGCCAGACGCCATAGCGGGGCTTCCCAACTGATATGTCCGCTCGATCATCAGTTCGGCCAGGGCCGGCGGGATTGGGCCGCCAAAGACAATCTCCTGTGGGTCTTAGATCGCCCAGATCGCGTTCACCATGCGATTGTAGGCTGGGGGTGACTTCATCCAGTCACTCCAGCACTCCCGGCCATTTCGGGTCAAGTGTTCTCGCGGATAGATGATCGACGGCAGGTCCAAATACGCCACCGCGGCTGTCGGCATCGGGTCGATGAGCAAGCCTGCAACGCCCGACACCCCCAGAAATCGCAGGAGGACTTCTTCAATGCCGACCTCAAGGAGCTTGACTACCTGCCAGACCGTGTCGTGCCCCAACAGTCGCCTGACGAACTTAAGCGGCGGCTCGGTCATTCCCGCGACATTGATCACCGGGATCAATTCGGACGTTCCCGGTCGGATCACCGCCCAGGTGAGGCAAAACGTCTTTGACTCGGCGACGGGACACCGCCTGCTGATCTCGCAGGGAAAAAATCTGTTCGGCCGTTACGGCAGCAAGGTCTCGTTCGGCCAGAGTCGTGTTCTCGTCGTGTGGACCGACATCATCTTCCGAACGGCTCGACTTTGCAGATCGGCGGCATGTCCGGGACAGATGCGCAAGGGTATGGCGGGTTCAGCGACAAGGTGAACAATCATTATTTGAAAACGTTTGACTCGGCAGTGCTGATTACCCTGATCGGGACGGGTATAGACATGGCCGTTCCCTAGAGCTCGACGCTCGCGACCCAGGACACGGCCTCGGATGCGACGCGGCGGAATTTTGCAGAGACGTTTGGCCGTGTCGCGGATCGCAGCATCCAACGCAACATCGATGTTCAGTCGACGTTGGAAATCCGCCCCGGCTACAAGTTCAACGTCCTTGTCGATCAGGACATAGTTTCCCCAAGCGCTTACACAGGCGGCTGACCACCTTGACCCCAGAGCGAATTCGGCTTTCCCAAACAGATATATCCACTCGGTCATCGGTTCGGCGAGGGCCGACGGGATTTGAACGTCAAAGACAATTGCCTGCGGGTCCAAGACCGCCCAAATCACGTTGACCAAGCGATTGTAAACCGGGGTGAACGGCGCGGCAGCTGTGTTCACAATCGCCATCATCTCTTTCGAAACTTGCAGATGAGCAGCCCCGGGTGCAGATGCAGGTTGCCCATCATCCCACATTAGGCCGGCATCAGGATTCTCTATCGTTGCTTGATAGATGTCATGAATGCTGCTGCGTGGGCGGCTTCAACAAAGTCTGCAACCAGGCTGCTGTTGCGGGCGCGAATAGGGCGAATAATTTCATATTCAAAGGACAGCTCCGGCTTGAATGGCAGCGCAGTGACACGATTAGCAACCACCTCCATACTGAGAGGGTCGCCGACCGTCACCCCAAAGCCGGCAGCAACAAACTCCGCGACATTCGGCGCCGTTGTAGCCTCTATCACAATTCTTGGCTGAAGACCGACGGCTTCAAATGCGGCATCAACCTTCCTCCGCATCATGCTAGAGGGCGCAAAGGAAATGAACGGTTCATCGGCGAAATCAACCGGAGTAATTACCGTTTTCCTGGATAGACGGTGACCGCGAGGCAATATGGCGACTGCCGGTGGGCTTGAAAGCCGCTCGCTTATAACAGAAGGGTGCTCTAGACCAGTGGTCACCATCACGCAGTCGAGCCTGCGCAAAAGGACAGCTTCAGTGAGAAACTGGGAGCTGCGCGCCTCGACGGACACGAACACGTCTGGGTGACGAATTCTGAAGTGGGATAACACTCTGGTGATGTAGGGGCCCGACAAGGCTGGCATCGTACCTACGACCAGATGGCCATGCTCTTCCCGACGGATTGCATCGACAGCGCGCGCCAGCTGGTGCACGCCGCCAAAGATGCGCTCGACTTCCTCATAAAGTCGCATTCCACGCCCCGTCGGCACCAAACGGCCACTGTCCCTTTCAAAGAGCTGCAAGCCTGTATCTGCCTCCAGGTCTTGAATGAGCTTACTCGCTGCCGGCTGTGAAATACGCAATATTTCAGCAGCGCGGCTGACCGTCCCGGCCTCTACGACGGCCATAAGCGCCTCAAGCTGCCGCAAGCTTGGATTTCTCATTGGTATAACCCTCACGAATACGGCGACAAAATAACCGACTTTGACTTACTAGGTCGCATTCCAGAGTGTGACAAGTAGCAAAGGAGATCACACGTGGACGCTGATGTCATCGTTATTGGAGCAGGCGTTGTCGGTACGGCTTTGGCCTTTGGAGTTGCAAAAGCCGGCCGCACGGTGATGGTCGTCGACGGCGCCGATCGAGATCTACGTGCAGCGCGCGCCAATTTCGGGCTCGTCTGGGTGCAAGGTAAGGGGACCAATGCTCCGGCATATAGCATCTTGACGCGGCAAAGCTCAGACCTCTGGCCCGACTTTCAAAAGGATCTAGTGAATAGCTCCTCGTTGCCTGTGGACTACTCACGACCTGGCGGCTTGGTTTTCTGCTTGAGCGAAGCCGAGTATGAGACAAGAGCGGCGATCAATGAGCGAACGCATAATCAAGGTGCGCAAGCCGATACGGTGATGGTTTCCCGTGCCGACCTTGAGCACATGTTGCCAGCGGTAACCCTTGGACCGGATGTCGTCGGCGCGAGCTACTGCAAGCTGGATGGGCATGTAAATCCTCTGCAGCTTCTGGCTGCCTTGCACCGTGCAATCCCAGCCATGGGCGGCAATATCTTATTTCGCAATCCCGTGGAAAAGATCCTTCCGGTTTCGGGCGGCTTCAGTGTTCTTGCAGCTCAAGGCAGTTTGAAGGCTCCACGTGTCATCGTGGCTGCGGGTCTTAACACCCCGGCACTGACTGAGCCGCTTGGCCTGTCGGTGCCGCTGCGGTCGGAGCGCGGGCAGATCCTGGTCACCGAGCGCTTCGCACCCATGCTGCCGTTCCCCGGAAGTGGTCTTAGGCAAACTGCCGATGGAACGATCATGATTGGCGCAACAAATGAAGACTTTGCCGATACGGGCGTTACCGTCTCATCCGCGGCGAAGCTGTCGCAGCGGGCGTTACGCATTATTCCTGCACTTGGATCGGCTCGGCTGGTGAGGCAATGGGCGGGCGTCCGGGTGCTACCGCTGGATAAAACTCCGATTTATGCGGCGTCTCCCAATCATCCGGGCCTGTTTGCAGTTGCCTGCCATTCGGGCGTTACACTTGCCGCCGCCCATGCGGCAATGATCGGGCCGGCCATGGCAAGTGGACACTTGCCGGACGAGTTCGCACCTTTTTCTAATGGAAGATTCGATGTTCAGAAGCGTGCATGAAGGCCTGGCTAACACGTCAGATATGATCGTTCTGGTCAATGGCGCGGAGACGCCGGCCTGGAAGGGAGAAACAGTCGCCGGTGTGTTGTTGCGAGTTCCTGGGGCAGGGCGGACTTCAACCGTCAGCGGAGCGCCTCGTCTTCCCTATTGCCAAATGGGCGTCTGTTTCGACTGTTTGGTTATCGTCGATGGCGTTGCCTCAATACAAGGCTGCATGGTTCCCGTGAAACCGGGGATGCGAATCGAAAGTCAGCAAGGACCCAGGGAGATCGCGCGATGATCCATGATGTGGTGGTGATTGGTGCGGGGCCTGCTGGCATGGCGGCGGCGGTGCGATCGCGCCAACTGGGTCTATCTGTCCTCGTTGTCGATGAGCAGCCTGCACCGGGCGGTCAAATCTGGCGTGGCATCGAACGGAACTCTTCTGGTCCGGTCCCGGCAGCTCTTGGGCCTGATTATGAAAGCGGACGAGCTCTGACAACTGCCTTCAGGGATTCAGGGGCGGAGTATTCTCCTTCAACGCAGGTCTGGCAGATAGAGGACGAGTGGACTCTGTTTCTGACTAGCGAGGGACAGGCGCGCCGGGTGAGCGCGCGTGCGATCCTTCTCGCCAATGGGGCCCAGGAGCGGCCGGTCCCCTTTGTAGGCTGGACGCTTCCAGGTGTCATGACGGTCGGCGCAGCCCAGATCCTGCTGAAATCCGGTGGCATGTTGCCGCAAGGTGAGGTGTGGATTGCCGGCGCCGGCCCTTTGCCACTTCTCTACACTACCCAGGTGCTTGGCCTGAATGGTCGTGTTTCCGGATTTCTCGACACATCGAGGGGTCCAGGTCTGGGTGCATTGGCTAGGTTGCCTAGCGCATGGCGTGACTTTTCTGGCCTTGCAAAGGGTATCCGTTGGCAATGGCAGCTTCGCCGCAGCGGACGGATGGTACGAGGTGTCGGCGACTTGCGGGCAGACGGTGACGGCCGGCTTGAACATATCGAATGGACGGCTGGAGCCGAGCGTCAAAAGGTCAAGGCAGACGTTCTACTGGTGCACGAGGGCATCGTTCCCCGTATTCATGAGACGCTCGCATTGGGCTGTGCCCATGACTGGAATTCTGAGCAGAACTATTTTGCCGCAAGACTGAACCGGTGGGGTGAAACCAGTCGCGAAGGACTGTTCGTCGCCGGTGATGCCGGCGGGATTGGCGGTTGGGCGGCAGCGGTCATATCCGGAAAGATCGCTGCACTCGGGATTGCCGCACGGCTCGGTCTACCTGTCGATTCAGACGCTTTACGGAGTCAGGATCGACTTGACCAGCGTCGTAGCCGGGCGCTTGCCCTGCGCCCTTTTTTGGACGCGCTTTATCCGCCACCGAGGTTGCAGATTGCCGATGACGTTATCGTCTGCCGATGCGAAGAAGTGACCGCCGGAACCATTCGCAAGGTCGCAAGCAATAGTGCTCCGGACCCGAACGCGATCAAGGCTGCCACGCGTTGTGGAATGGGGCCGTGCCAGGGACGGCAATGCGGCTATTCGATGCAAGCCATACTTGCCGAATTACATAACCTGCCAGTCGGGGATGTCAGCTTTTTCAACATCAGGCCGCCTTTAAAGCCGATAACGCTCGGAGAAGTTGCCTCGCTCGGGGACCAGGAGCGCACCGAATGAAGGCAGATCTCGCGTGCGCGGCAACGGCATGTCAATGATCTATCAAGAGCTGATAACGTCGCTCAATCCGATTTTTTCGATTTGCTAACAGAAGCGCTGACGGTCCAGCGGTTTTGGTGAGAATTTCCAAGTCGCGGGCAACTTGTCGATACCGCCAGTAAACAATAGGTAGAAAAATGCAGTAAGGCATTGCCGGTGCAGGCGCCATCGCCATGAGCTACGCGTCTTTCCTTTTGAGCCGTGGTCATACCACCTGCGTCTGGTCTCCTTCCGGAAAGTCAGTTGCTGGCCTTCTAGAGGGGGTACCTTTGACGGTAACAGGCGCATTGGAAGGCAGCTTCAATGTCTCGATCTGCATGAGTGCAGAGAAGCTCGCGAGGAGCTATGTAATTATCCTTGCTCTACCAGCCTACGGCCACCGAATGGTGCTCGATAGTCTGGTGCCGCATATTGAGCCTCGGCATACCGTCATCGTCAGCGGGCATCTGTCGTTTGCAGCACTCTATCTGGCGAAGCGGTCGAGCGAACGCAGTGTCGAAATTCCGATCGGCGTTTGGAACACCACACTCCTGACAAGCAAAGCCCAGTCGTCAACGCATATCCGGATCGGTGCGATCCGAGCGAAGGTCGACATTGCGGTCCTGCCGGTTCGGCGCACGAAGGAAGCACACGAAATCTGTGAAGATCTTTTTGGCGCCCGTTTCCTGATCAAGGACGATATGCTGACGGTAGCGCTCAGTAACCTAAATCCGCAAAATCATATGGGAATTGCGCTATGTAACCTAACGCGGATAGAGCGCAGCGAGGCCTGGGGCCAGAACACTAATGTCACGCCGACCGTGGCAAGACTGCTTGAGGCCTTGATCGGGAGAGGACAGAAATCGCTGCGGCGTTCGGCAAGACTGTGCGGGCTATTTTCGATCACTCGGTGCTTTCACACGGGACCTCCGGAGATTCCGTCGCAGAAGTCTATGCAAAGCTTGCAAAGCAGGCAAAGGATCCGATAGGCCCAAAGGATATCAACACCCGCTATATTCTTGAGGACGTACCGTTCGGGCTGATTGCCACGATCTACCTCGCGCAGATGGGCGGTGTCAGGGCTCCATCGCATGAGAGCGGCGCCGAGATCCTCAGCGCTTGCTACGGCCGCGATTTGAGCAAGGATAACGACATTCTCCCGGAACTCGGATCACTTGACAGGGTGACTTTAGTAAGTTTGGTGGTTGAAGGTCATTTTCAAGCATGATCATTACGAGGGCCGTCGCCACCCACTGGTCGCCAATGAAAATTAGACCGTTCGACAGTGACCATGCGTCGTCCTTACTGCCCAGTCTAGCCGTCAGTCCGCTATGCAAGGTCAAGCAGGCGATTGATGAAAGAAGCGCGCTGAACATTACAGCGCGCGCCGTCGTAGTCCACTACTTTGCTAGCCACTCGTTGAAGCGCTCATTCGCCTTGGTAAGATTGGCGCCCCAGAACTGGTAGTCGAGCGGAACCAACTTGCTGAAATTGTCCGGATGGGTCGGCAGCAACTTGGATTTATTCTCCTCTATGAACTTGAAAGCCTTCGCCGAAGGTGTCCCCTGACCGGTAGGCGCTGCTCGCTTCGCCTGACGTTCAGGGTCAAGGGAATAAAGGATCAGCTTTTCGACAAGCTCCGCCTTGGGGTTGCCCTTTGGAATTGCCCAACCGTAGGCCGTGTAATAGCCTTCGTTCCACATTATTTCGAGCTTTTCCCCCTGAGCCATGAGGTCATACGCGCGATTGGTATAGGTTGGAACGATGTCGACCTCGCCGTTATGCAGGATCTGCGCGCTATGGGGCGCGTTGGTCCACCAAATCAGAATGTTTGGTTTGATTTCATCCAACTTTGCGAACGCCCTCTTCCAGCCAGCTTCAGTCTGAAGCTCCTTGGCAATGGCTTCGCCTGCAGGCACGCCGTCGGCGCGCAACGCCCACTCAATTGTATCTCGACCCGAACGGGGTAACGATCGGGTCCCCTTGATCGACATGTCCCAGATATCCGCTACCGACGAAAGTTGTCTCTTCGTTGCTGAGGGGCGGTAGATGGTCGAAAATGCGGAAATTGTGTCGGGAACAAAGCCCCGAATGTTTCTGACTGCGGCAGGCAAATCGTCAAATAGTTCCTTTGGGAGATCAAACTCTTCAATCAAACCATTTTGCGCGTAGAACGCTCCTTGGTCCATGCCTCCGCCGACGGTTGCGTCGAACGTGTAGTTGCGCGTTTCTACCATCGACTTCATCTGTGCGACAGGCTGGGGTGACCGCACCACTGCCTCGATGCGTATTCCCGTCTCTTTCTCAAACGGGTCATAGAGCGCCTCTCTGTAGATCTTTGTCACGGACCCCCCCGAGTCTGCGATATAGAGGGTCTCTCCTGCAGCAGATGCTCGCCCGATGATAGCAGGCGAAGCTATAGCCGCACCAAGGATCCCGGTAGTAGTTTTCAATAGTAGTCTTCTCGTAAGCATTTCGTTCTCCTCTGGTTCTTTGTTTATAAGGGCTTCCAGCACATTCCATCCCGCGCTCGTCGAACGCTCGAAAGGTGCCCCTTCTTACGTGCATGGAAGGTCACTAAAACGATGTTGCTCTTTTGCTAAGAAGTCGGGCAGCCATCATCACCAGGCATACGGTCACGAAAAGGATTGTGGAAACGGCCGCTAGCTCGGGCGTCTCGCCATAGACGGCTTGTTGATACAGTTGCTTGGGGAGGGTAGTGAACCGGCCACCCGTGATGAACAACGAGACTGTCACTTCATCGAACGATTGAATGAAGGCGAACAGGAACGCGGAGTAAATACCCGGCTTAATGATCGGAAGAGTGATATGTCGAAACGTCGCGAACTTCGAGGCGCCAAGCGTCCAGGCGGCGTAGTCGATTGACCTGTTGTAATTTTTCAGCACGGCCATCAGCGATATGGTCGCATAAGGCAGGGAAAACACTAGATGGCCTAAAATTAAGCCGATCCATGTCCCAACGAGGCCATACCGCGAGTAGGTGTAGTACAAGGCTACACCGGTGATGATGTGGGGAAGAAATATCGGTATTGTGAGCAGCAGCACCATCAAGAACTTGCCGCGTACTCTTTGTCTAACAAGATACAATGCGGATGGTACAGCCATCAATATCGCCAAGGCACTTGTTATCAACGCGACGCCGAAAGAACGCCCTGCGGCAGACATCCATACGCTGGATCCTATTACAGCTTCATACCATCGAAACGACAACCCCTGGGGCGGCCACCCGAAAAGAAGACTGTCGGAAAACGAAATAGGGATCATGAAGAAGATAGGAAGTGAAAGAAATAACGCTGTCGCGACTGAAAATATCATGAGGATCGGACGTCGATCACTATCGGCAACCTTGGGCTTAGACCCTGTGATCTTCTCAAAACCAATCCCCACCCATGCGGTAACCCATGACAACGCATTCACGAGTTTCATTCCACCCGTGCGAATTGCTTTGTTGAACCCTGATGGGCGCCTGCCAGACTCTTCGCCTGTTAGGATCTGCATACCAACGACCAACTCGAAGGCAACGAAAGAAATAAGTGTGGCAGCGAGCAACATTACCGCAATAGCTGCGCCGAAATTCCAGTTAAGGAGTTCGTCGATTTGCTGAATAATCAACTGTGCAATCATCGTTTCGCGCGGACTGCCAAGTAATTGTGGCGTGATAAAAAAACCGAGAGCGCTTACAAAGGTTAAGATCCCCCCGGCAGCAACACCGGGAACAGAGAGCGGGAAATAGACCCTCCAAAATCCATGAGAGGGGCGCGCCCCGAGCGTACTTGCCGCCTTCGCTAAGTTTGGTTCGATAGCCTGCATCACGGAATACATAGTAATGATTGAGAGCGGCAACAGAGAGTTTGTCAGCCCGATCATTACTCCGCTCCAGTTGTAGATGAACGCTAGCGGGGTGTCGATCCAACCAAATTGTTCGGCGGTGCCGTTGATGACACCGCGCCTGCCAAATACGATGACCAAGGAGAGGCTGCGTATCAGGAAGCTTGTCCACAGCGGCACTAGGACGGCAGCAAGCAAGGCGACTTGAAAGTTCGCCCTTGCCTTAGTCAATGCGAAAGCGACGGGATAACCAAAAAGCAGACAGAGACCTGTGGTCCAGCTAGCTGTTTGGATGGTTTTGAGTAGAACTCCAGTGTAAAGGTTACTTCCGAAAAGGCGACGAAAATTCTCTAGGCTTAGCGCACCCGTTCCATCGTAGATGCTCAGTACAAGTATCGAACCAACCGGAAGCACGAACACTAGAGTCAAAAATATCAGCAGCGGTGCTATCTGTAGCAGAGGCCATCTGCTGAGGAACTCACTAACTGGGAGCTTTCGGCGCGCCGTAGACTGGGTGATCGGGCTCATGGGTTTATTTCCCGAACTTCGACCGATCGGTCAGAGGGCCAGGACAGCGTACATGTTTGTCCATCAACAAGCTCATGTGGCAAGTCAGAGTTTAGAACTAGAGCTGAGACAATCTGGTTTGAGTTTGAACGGAAAAAATAACGTGTAGTCGGTCCGGTGTTTATCCGTTCGATAAATGTCACAGTACTGTGGTGATCCAGAGCGCGCGGCTCAGAAACAATGCGTACATGCTCAGGCCTCACCATAATTCTGGTTCCATGCCCAACAGTCACAGGCGAACAACTGTGATCCAGAACTTCATTGGCGGACATGACGTTCGATTGCCCAATAAATTGGGCAGCAAAGACAGTAGCGGGTCTATTGTAGATTTCCTGCGGCTCAGAAAGTTGTTCTACTCCGCCTCCATTCATGAGGCATATACGATCTGACATCGCCATTGCCTCTTCTTGGTCGTGGGTGACGTAAATTATGGTCGTGCCCAGCCGCTTATGAAGATGTTTGATCTCAATTTGCATCTGCTCCCGAAGGTTTTTATCTAAAGCTCCTAAAGGCTCGTCCATAAGAACAATACTAGGGCGATAAACCATGGCTCTGGCAAGTGCGACGCGTTGCTGCTGCCCTCCTGACAGTTCTCTTGGGACCCTATCGGCTACGTGAGGAAGACTTATCATCTCAAGCATAGTCGTGACTCGCTGGCGGATCTCGCCTTCGGGTATGCGGCGCATTCGCAGGGGAAAAGCTACATTCTCGGCGATGCTCAGATGCGGGAATAGTGCATAATTTTGAAACACCATTCCGATGTCGCGGTTAAAGGCGGGCTCTTTGGTCGCCCGTTTGCCGTCGATATATATATCGCCAGAATCGGGGAGGCTAAGGCCGGCGATCATCGTTAAAAGCGTAGTCTTGCCTGATCCTGATGGGCCAAGGAGCGTCAGAAACTCTCCTTCCGGCACATCGAGGGACGTTGGCCTGAGGGCATCAAAGTTGCCGTAGCGTTTTGCTAGGTTTTCGATCTTCAGTTTCATCTTTGACCCCGCTTCTCGCATTACGAGCTCAAGCCCGGGCGACTACCCTCAATGCTGCGTGTCTTATGAGAGATGCTACGCGTGATGGTGTAGTTCAGGAGTCCCTCAGTACCTCCTTCTCGGCCGTAACCTGAATCTTTCATCCCCCCAAACGGGGTCTCTGGGAGCGACGAAACGAATTGGTTGATAGCGAAATTGCCGACTTCGAGATGATCGGTAAGATAAGCGATATTATCGGCAGAATGCGTCAGCGCATATCCTGCCAATCCGAACTCTAGTGAGTTTGCCTTGCTCACAGCTTCCGCGACGCTCGATACCGGATTTACCAGCGCAACTGGACCAAAAGGTTCTTCGTACATGATCCTTGCATCATCGGGGACGTTCGCGAGTACAGTAAGAGGCCAGTAATAACCTTTGTTCGCAGCCCTCTCTCCGCCCGAGAGTACGTCGGCGCCCTTCTTCACGGCGTCGGAAATAAGATCCTGCATCGCTGCAATTCGACGAGCGTTTGCAAGGGGGCCCATTTGTGTTTCAGGATCGAGGCCGTTACCGATCCGTACAGAACGAGCAGTTGTTGCCATTTGATCAGCGAATTCTTCAAAATGGGAGGCCGCGACGAACCAACGGGTTGGCGCGGTGCAAATCTGGCCTGCATTGCTTGCTTTTGCGAGAGCGGACTTTATTCCCGCTTCACGAGGATCAACATCATCGCAAACTATCACAGGAGAGTGGCCCCCAAGCTCCATCAAGCAAGGTTTCATAAATTCACCTGCTTGCGCAGCAAGACTTTTTCCAACAGGTACTGATCCCGTAAAGGCGAGCATGCGGATCACCCGGTGGGCAATAAAAAAACGCGATATTTGAGACGGATTTCCGAAAACAAGGTTTAGCACGCCTTCGGGAAGACCAGCTTCGGCAAATGCATTTACCAGATGGACTGCCGCCGCGGGCG
The DNA here is from genome assembly GCF_001687365.1 of Pararhizobium polonicum. Classification (GTDB taxonomy): domain Bacteria; phylum Pseudomonadota; class Alphaproteobacteria; order Rhizobiales; family Rhizobiaceae; genus Pararhizobium; species Pararhizobium polonicum. Next base: position 120,439 of record NZ_CM004503.1, on the reverse strand, counting down.
TTTCCTCGGATGCTTTGAGTACGACGCTGCATCCAGCAGCGAGCGCTCCTCCTACTTTGCGGGCGACGGAGCTGAGCGGATAATTCCAGGGTGTAAACGCCGCTACGGGCCCGATCGGTAAGTGTTTTACACTGTTGTGTAATCCCTGTTCAGCGGGGATGACCCTGCCGTACGTCCTTCGTCCCTCCTCAGCATCCCACTCGAGCACCTGACAGGAGCGGCGGACTTCGTTCCGAGCCTCGTTTAGTGGCTTCCCCTGTTCCAGGGTCATATCCCTCGCGATTATCTCGATGTTTGCACGGATACGCGCAGCCGCGTCGCGAATGATTTCCGAGCGGCGTGAGGGAGATGTATGGGACCAAGTTTTGAAGCCAATTTCTGCAGCTTCGACAGCAGCTGCTAAGTCATTTTCCGTCGCAAATGGTACGATCCCTAGCTCGGTTTCGTCAGCCGGGTTGATAATCGGAGCACCAGCTCGTGCTTTCCATTCGCCGTTGATGAAGAGTTTAGCTTCAGTATGATTGCCCATTTTTTCTAACACCTGCTCCGCTATGGCTCATGCTCTGCCGGTTGGTCACGAGTTAACTTGAAAGTAAGATTTGCTGATCGTCCGGTATCAAGACTTCAACGGGATGGAGGAAATAAGTCAAAGTCGAAATCTTGGGGATGGTATTCGTCAGGGTTATAGCAAGCAGAGGCGTAGAGCGCCTTTGGGGGATGTCAGTCTCGCCTGCTTGAGCGCGACCAAATTACGAGATTCGGAAACCCGAGGTTTCAACCCTCGGAGTTCCCTTATCGCGGAATTGCCAAACTTGACGATGGACAGAAATCTACACGGTTTCGTACCGCAGCTTTTTTAGAGCTACTAACAGGGCTCCTCGGAACTCGCTAACTAACCGATTGGGCGGGCTCTCGCTGGGAAGCACGATTGCGAAATGATACGGGACCGGCGGATTAAATGGACGCTGGTGGAGAGGCCTGGCCGAGTAATAACCGGCAGTAAATGGGTCCGTAATTCCTAACCCTATTCCCTTGCTTACGAGATCGCAGAGGCTGAGTGCCATGCTGCTCTCGATCCGTCGAGAGCAGTGAACGTTGTAGTCATCCAAAACGGCGTCCGTCTGCATCCTTAGAAGACTTACTGGAGACAGACATATTAGCGACTCCCCCTCTAAATCGGTGGCTTCTACCGTTTCCTTTTCCAGAAGGCGATGACCGTCAGGCAGAACGCAGACCGCGCGAAAAGCAGGAACCGGCTCGATCGAAAGGCCCGGATATTCTCCTGTGAAAATGGATATGCCTAGGTCGTAGTGTTGCAACGCCACTAGTTCCAACACAGTTTGTGATGGAACCGTATCCAGGTAGATCGAAACGTCGGGACGTTCCGATATGAAGTTTTGAATCAGGTCAGACATGAAACTTAAGGCCGGCGCGGTATAGCAGGCTATGCGAAGCGAGCCCATGTGAGACTTTTTCAGCTCGTCAGCGACTTTTTCAATGTGCCGAATACCGTTGAAGTGCCTCGAAACCTCCTTGAAGAGGATCCCTGCTTCGCGGGTTGGCCTTAGACGATTTCCCGAACGTTCGAAAAGCCGAAGTCCAATCTCGTCTTCTAGATCTTTGATTAAACGACTGATAGCGGGCTGCGTGATTCTCACCAAGTCTGCTGCTGATGTCATCCCACCGGTCAGCATAACTGCTCGGAATGCTTCGAGCTGACGCGATTGTATCATATTGCCTCCATAACATTCACACATGGGCGCATGCTTATTACTACCCTTGCGATATGGAAGGCAAGATCCTACTAACCTCTTAAATAATTCTCCAATTTCGCGGATGACGTTGGTCAGTATGACTTGGCTACGACGGGAAATAGGCTGCAGTCTCTGAGGAGAGATGGCAGTTTTCCACGATTAGCGGATAGTCCTCTGAAATTCATCGCTCCCCGGATGCTGGAGGATAGAATAATAAGGGGACTTCAATGAATGCAATGCAGCCCGCTCTGGTGGCGGAGGATATTCACAAGAACTTTGGGCCACTCAAGGTTCTAAAGGGCATCACTTTAAGCGCCAACAAGGGTGATGTTGTCTCTATCATTGGTAGTTCCGGCTCCGGCAAGAGTACCTTCCTGCGCTGTATGAACTTCCTCGAAACTCCGAACAAGGGCCGTATCGCGGTCGGGCAGGACGAGGTCCTCGTGAAGACCGATGCGGCTGGTCGGCTGGTCGGCGTTGATCGCAAAAAGATCGAACGCATGCGGATGCAGCTCGGCATGGTGTTCCAGAGCTTCAATTTGTGGGGGCATATGACGGTTCTGCAGAACGTCATGGAGGGGCCCCTCCACGTTCTCAAGCAGCCGAAAGGCGAAGTTCGCGATCGGGCGATGGATTTCCTCGACAAGGTTGGCATTGCCGACAAGCACGACGCCTATCCGTCTCAATTGTCGGGCGGACAGCAACAGCGTGTCAGCATTGCACGCGCACTGGCAATGCAGCCGAGCGCGCTTCTCTTCGATGAACCGACGTCCGCTCTCGATCCGGAACTGGTAGGCGAAGTCCTGAAGGTGATCAGGAAGCTTGCCGAAGAGGGCCGGACAATGGTCGTTGTCACGCACGAAATGGGTTTCGCTCGCGACGTATCGAGCAAGGTTCTCTTCCTCGAGAAGGGGCAAATCGAAGAGCAGGGAACGCCGCAAGAAGTGTTCCAGAACCCGACGTCACCAAGGTGTCGGGCCTTCCTCTCCAGCGTTCTGTGAGCGCGCAGGCGCACAGATCAACCAGCATTCGAAAATAACCAAAACAGCAACAGAGGTGAACGTTATGAAATTCTTCAACTTGAATGCGCTTGCGGCAGTCGTGACTGGTGTGCTTCTCGCGGCAGGCCCGACCCAAGCCAAGGACTACAAAAGCATTACGATCGCGACCGAAGGGTCCTATGCGCCGTACAACTTCAAGGACGCGGGCGGTAAACTGATCGGCTTTGATATCGATCTCGGAAATGACCTTTGCAAGCGCATGAACATCGAATGTAAATTCGTCGAGCAGGCTTGGGATGGGATCATTCCTTCGCTCACGGCCGGCCGTTATGATGCCATCATGGCGGCGATAGGAATTCAGCCGGCGCGCGAAAAGGTAATTGCGTTCTCCCGGCCGTATCTCCTCACGCCGATGACGTTCCTGACGACAGCGGACAGCCCGCTTCTGAAGACCCAGGTGGCAATCGAAAATCTTCCGCTCGACAATATCACCCCCGAGCAGAAAGCCGAGTTGGACAAATTCACCAAGATTTTCGAAGGCGTTAAGTTCGGCGTTCAGGCCGGCACATCTCATGAAGCATTCATGAAACAGATGATGCCGAGCGTGCAGATCTCGACTTACGACACCATAGATAACGTCGTGATGGATCTGAAGGCGGGCCGGATCGACGCAAGCCTGGCTTCGGTCAGCTTCCTGAAGCCGCTGACGGACAAGCCCGACAACAAGGACCTCAAGATGTTCGGCCCGAGAATGACGGGGGGGCTGTTCGGCAAGGGCGTCGGTGTTGGCATCCGCAAAGAAGATGCGGACCTCAAAGCCCTGTTCGACAAGGCAATTGATGCCGCCATCGCGGACGGCACGGTTCAGAAGCTGTCCCAACAGTGGTTCGGCTACGACGCCTCCCCCAAGCAGTAATTCTCTTTCAATCGGAGCGTCGGCATTTATTCGGCCGGCGCTCTTTGCGTTTTGCAAAGCTTGAGGCGTAGGCCATGGATTTAACACTACTTCAATGGGGGGATGCCGGCTGGGGCGATGAACTGGCGCGAGGGGCGATGATGACCGTTGTCGTTGCAGCCTGTTCGTACTTTTTCGGAATCATCTTCGGTTCGCTCTTTGCTGCGGCAAAGCTTTCCCGTTTTTGGTCACTACGCTTGCTCGGCGACGTCTATACGACAGTTGTTCGCGGTGTCCCCGAACTGCTCATCATCTTTCTGGTGTTCTTCGGCGGTGGGACACTCCTGCGGACAATCGCCAACGGGCTTTTCGGATACGAGGGCTACATCGAGCCTCCGATCTTCGTGATCGGTGTGCTTTGCATCAGCGTGAGTGCGGGAGCGTATGCGACAGAAGTCATTCGCGCAGCCGTTCTCGCTGTTCCACCCGGACAGATCGAAGCAGCGAAATCCATTGGAATGGGTCCGTGGCTGCGCCTGCGCCGGGTATTAATCCCCCAAGCCGCCAGATTCGCGCTGCCCGGGCTGGGAAATGTCTGGCAGTTCACCCTCAAGGACACTTCGCTGATCTCTGTTGTCGGTCTAGTCGAGATCATGCGGACTGCGGCCATGGGTGCGGGTTCGACGAAACAGCCATTTACCTTCTACATCACCGCCTTCGTGATCTTCCTTCTGCTTTCCTCCGTCTCAAACCGGGGCTTTCTCAAAGCTGAAAAATGGGCGAACCGCGGTGTGAGGAGCCAATAGTATGGATATTCAACTCATCATCGAGTCGTTCCCGAAACTGCTCGCCGCCGTCCCCACGACGCTCACCCTCGCGTTCATATCGCTCCTCATCGGGTTTGTTGTTTCTGTGCCTGTTGCGCTGATGCGGCTTTCGAAGAACCGTATCGTTTCTTCATTGGCATACGGCTACGTCTACATCATCAGATCGACGCCGCTTCTGGTGCAGATGTTCCTGATTTACTACGGCTCCGCTCAATTCAGGGGCGTTCTCTCCGAAGTTGGCTTGTGGTCGTCATTCCGCGAGCCATGGTTCTGCGCGATCCTGGCGCTGGCCCTCAATACCGCAGCCTACACCAGCGAGATCATCCGGGGCGGCATCCAGTCGGTTTCGCTCGGGCAGATCGAAGCAGCGCGTGCAGTCGGAATGTCGACCTTTCTTCAATTCCGGAGGATTGTGTTCCCGATCGCCATTCGGCAAGCATTGCCGGCATATGGCAACGAAGTGATGCTCATCATCAAATCGACGTCGCTTGCTTCGACAATCACCATTGTCGAAGTGACCGGTCTGGCGAAGCAGATCATCTCGGCCACCTACAGCCCGGTCGAAGTGTTCATCGTCGCCGGTGCGATCTACCTGTTCATCACGTTCGTTGTCAGCCGTCTGGTCATGCTGGCGGAGTGGTGGCTGAATCCGCACATGCGCGCCCGGGTGGGCGGAACGGCTCCGAAGGCCGCGGAGACGCATTAGAACTTGGAAATCCCCGTTGGATTAGCGATCGAAAGAGTGCGCTCACGCGAATGTCGACGTAACATTCAAATCTTCGGGTTTGAATGTTACGTTGCTTTGTATTGGTGAGCGGAGATGTCGTATCAAATAGAGATCGGAAGCATCCGCTGCTTTGTCGTTGCCGCTGAAGAACTACATTTCCGCAGGGCCGCGATCCGACTGAACATGTCGCAGCCAACGCTCAGCCAGCAGATCAAGCGGCTCGAAGAGCTTATGGGGGTGCAACTGTTCATCCGTTCTACGCGGCGCGTGGATCTGACGCGTGCGGGGGCATCATTCCTTGATCACGCGCGAGATATCCTTTTGAAAATCGACGAGGCGATCCTCAATGCCAAGCTGGAAGCCGGCGGTCTCAGTCCCGGCGGAGAAGAGCTGATCATCGGAGCGATCAGCCCGGCCACCAGTCAATTGCTCCCCTTGATCTTGAGCCGTTTCCGGCAAAGGTTTCCCAGGACAAAGCTTGCCATCAAAGAGGTCGATTCTATCGAACTTCTGCGAGGGATCGAGCGCGGTGACTTCCATGTCGGGTTGATGCGACCGCCATCCAACAGCAATCTCGTGCGGTTTCGCCACCTGCTCTCGGAACGATTTGTCGCCGTCATGCCTCGCCAATCGGCGCTTGCGAGGAAACCGGCGTTGAGATTGTCAGATTTCGCCGGGCACGGTGTTTTTGCGCTGAAGCGCTTCGAGCTATCGTGTTTTGAGACTGTATACGAACAACTTTTCGGCGCCGGCCTGCTGATCGAGAACGACATAGCGGTTTCCGACACCAATACAGCTCTGGCCCTGGTGACTGCCGGGGTCGGGATCACGTTCCTGCCGGAGTGGGTGTCTGCGATGGCCCCTGACGGCGTTGTTACCCGGGTTGTAAACGATATGTCCGTCGAAATTTCGATGGCCGTGGGCTGGAATCCAGATTGCCCGGTTCCAGGGATACTGCCTTTCGTCGAGTTTGCGACGTTGGCTGCGCAAAACCTGATTTCAGCACGAAAATAGCGGCGCTTTTGAAATCCTGAATGAACAAAGGATGCCCCTGGAGGAGGCATCCCAATAGCCGCACTTTCAGACGACCGTTCACACTAGTCTAACGGATTACGATCACAGGACCATCGCCGCTACAACCGGCCGGCTTCTTCGGCGATGAATTGATCCAGTTTCCCGGCATCAACCCGCTCACCTTTCGCCAACAGGCGGTGATGAACGCGATCGACGAGCTGGCTGCGGATGCGCTGTTCATAGGTCAACGCCCGCGATGCCAGTTCCCTGCGTGTCTGCTGCGACCACACCTGGTCCTGACGCTGGCGTACGATGCAGAAATTGAAGTCGTCTGACTTTCGGTTTGCGCGTTCGCGGCGATGTTCTGCGGTCGCCGCCTCGTCGATCTTACTGTCCCGGTCGAAGACGACAGCATAGACGTCGGCGGCCCGCTCCGGGGAAAGCATGCCGTTTTCGATCTCGCGCGCGATCGCCGCCACATCCCGCTCAAGAGGTTCGCCGAACGCCCCGCCTGTGGAACTGGTGATCCTGAGAATATCGCCCTGTCCGAGCTCCAGCACCGAGATCTTGCCGACCGATCGCTCATCGGGTCGGCCAGGATTGACGACTGCCTTACCCAGAAGACCGATCTCTCCCCCCTTGAAGCCCCACGGCGCGAACACAAACCGGTTCAGGTTTCTGACCGTTATGACCGCGCGATTTGACGTGTTTTCCATTTCAATTTCGAGCGCGGCGCCGCTGGCGAACCTTCCCGCGCGGCGACTGTCCGGCACGAGGCGGAGCGCCCGCATGACTAGCACCGTTTCGATCTCGATGACTTCGACTGGCACGCTGCGCTGTGAGTAGCGTACTTCCGATCCGTCCAGGCCGTCAACGCCACGGCGGGCACCGCCGCCGCCGTCGATCGTACCCACCACGTTGACACGGTCACGGCCTGTACGAGGATCGGGAGCCGAAACGACGATAACCCCGCTCATACCGCCACCGGCTGCGGCAAGGCCCTCCGGTAGTGCTTGATTGAGGCACCCCAGGATAACGTCGTAGGCGCGTGTCGCTGATGCAGCACGAGACCCGCCGGAAGCGGGATAGACCGCGTTGAGAACCGTGCCACGCGGAGCATGGCCGTGGATCGCCCGCAAGATACCGGAGTTGCGCGGCGTCAGCGGATCAACGGTCAGGATGTAGGCGTAAAGGCACTGGATAATGTAGGGGTGGGTGGTTGCCCCCGTTACCAGGTTGTAGGCGGCCGCCAATTGCGGATCCGTGCCGGTAAAATCAACCTCGATCTCGCTGTCCTTCACCGTCATGGTCACGCTGAAATAGGCCAGCTGACCATCATGGATCCCTTCAAGATAGTCCGAGAAGGTATAGACACCGTCTCGAATCGTCCTGATCACCGCGCGGGCCTTGGTCTCCGCGTAGTTGATGACGTCCTGCATCCCCTCCTCGACACTCTCACGATCATATCGCTCGCAAAGCTCGCTGACGCGCCGGTCCATGCTCTTCAGGCCCGAGATCATGGCCTGAATGTCGCCCCACAACTCGGTCGGAATTCGGCTGTTGTCCTGGAAGATCGACTTGATCGCTTCGTTCAACACCCCTCCTTCGTAGAGCTTCATTGGCCTGACACGGAGGCCCTCCTGGAATACTTCCGTGAAGGCTGGCGAGATACTTCCTGGAACGGCGCCGCCGATATCGGACGCATGGACAAATGCCCAGCCGATCGCGATCAGCTTCTCGTCGAAGAAGATCGGATAAAGCAGCGTAACGTCCATCAGGTGCGTCACCAGACCGTCCGTGGCAAAGGGATCGTTGGTGATGATGATATCGCCTGGCTTCAGGTTCTCCCGGCCGATGGCATCTAGCGTCGGCTTCAACGGGGAGCCGACGAAGACATTGACGCCAGACAACATCGGATAAGCGAACATTTCGCCTTCGGCAGTCGCAATCGCACACTGGTAATCCTGCACGATCTTAACGAAAGTCGTGTGGGCGGTGCGGTAGATTGCGGCAGAGGCTTCTTCGACAATCGCGTTGAAGCGATTGTTCATGACGGCAGTACGAACGGCATCCATTGATCAGCTCCGTGTCATGAGGATTGCGCCAAAGGCTCCGACGCGGGCAACGAACTCTGGCGGAACGACGATCGTCGCATCACGCTGCTCGATGACGGCCGGCCCCTGGATCGCATCGTTGGGGGTGAGAGATGCGCGATCGAAGACGCGTACCTCGGGAATGAGTTTGTTGTGGAAGCGCATCGAACGAACCGTTTTGAGCGCACCGCCAGCCCCGGACGTTTCCGGTGTTGTGGGCTGAGGTATCGACATCGATCCACGCACGCGCATGCGCAGGTCGACGAACTCGACTGGCGCCGCTTTGTCGGCATGGCTGTAGATGCGTTCGTGCTCTTGGTGGAAGGCGGCATGCATTGCGGCAATGTCGTGCGCTTCGATCGCCGTATCCGGCAGCCGCACGTCGACCTGGAAGGACTGCCCGACGTAGCGCATCTCGGCCCAGCACTCGAACGTTTTGGACACGAGACGCTCCGGCGGTGCCTGCCGCGATAACCATTCGGCTCCCTGCTCGCGAAGGACCTGAAACTTCTTCGCGATGAGAGAACCATCGATATCAAGGCCGTGGACGGTTTCGAGCGCGTCATTGCTCAAATCAGAGACAAGGCCCCCGAGGGCACAGAATACGGAAGGTGTCGCCGGCACAAGAACGCGGTTCACGCCGATCTCGGCCGCAAGGAGCGGCCCCTGGATCGCGCCAGCTCCGCCGTAAACGAGCACCGTCAGATCTTCGGGATCGACGCCCTGGCGTGCGAGATAAGGCAAGACACCGGCCACCATGTTCGAGCTTGCGACCGTGACGCACATTTCCGCGGCGCTGAGCACGTCCGTCTTGAGAGTCTCCGCAATCGGCGCCATAGCGCGTTCGGCGGCATGACGATCGAGCTGCATATCGCCGCCAAGAAGGGCTTCAGGCAAATAGCCCGCAAGCAAAAAGGCATCGGTCAGCGTGGGTTCCGTGCCGCCTCGGCTGAAGCAGGCAGGGCCAGGATAGGACCCAGCACTGCGCGGGCCGATACGCAACACCCCGCCATCAATCGTGACGACCGAACCGCCGCCTGCGCCGATCGCCTCGATGCTGGTAACTGGCATGACAACCGGAAACTCACCCACCTCGGCCGAAGTCGAGGTCAGAGCTTCGCCATCGCGCACGAGCGAGATGTCAGTGCTGGTGCCACCCATGTCCATGGTGAGGATGTTGTGTTCGCCCAAGGCGCGGCCGAGATATTGCACAGCCGTCACGCCAGACGCCGGACCCGACAGAAGCGTATGGACGGGGAAGTTGCGCGCCTCACTGGCGGCCATCGCACCACCGTTCGAGCGTGTGACGAAAAGTTGCGACCCTGGCAACCGTTCAGCCACATAAGTTTCGACCGCACCGATATACTCGTTCATCCGGCGCTTCACGAAAGCGTTGAGCACACTGACGATCGCTCTTTCGTATTCTCCGATCCGCGGCCAGATCTCGCTGGACAGGCTGACCTCGGCATCTTCGCCGACCGCTTTACGGATAGCCCGCGCGACCGCTTGTTCATGCTGCGGGTTGGCGTAGCTGTGAAGCAGCGCGACCGCGTAGCCGGCAGCACCTGCGTCGGCTGCACGACGGGCAAGTGCCTCGACTGCGGCCTCGTCGGTCGAGGTTCGAACCAAGCCGCCGCGCAGCAGTCGTTCCTCAACCTCGAAAACCATCTCGCGATCGATCAGCGGCCTGGTTCGGGTCTCGAACAGGTTCAGAGGGTTGCGGACGCCGATCCGCTGCAGTTCGAGCAGGTCCCTGTATCCCTTCGTTACGAAGAACGCGATCTTGGGGCCTTTTCGCTCGATTACGGCATTCGTGCTGACCGTGGTGCCGTGCATGACGAAGGCTGCCTCGCCCGGCTCGGGCGCGAGCCGTTCCAGTAGTTTTTCAAATCCCTCGCGGAAACCGTTTTCGAAAGCGGGAGGAGTCGAAGGAACCTTCAGAGTGACGATCCTGTCCTCTCCTTCACGCCACCCGCAAAAATCTGTGAACGTCCCACCGATATCAACGCCGATTCTAAGCATCTGCCGCTCACCCTCGCTTCTTCAGTTGGTCGGCCTGCGGGGTATTTCGATCTATTCTGGTCTGCATGAAACCTGTCTCCGTCCTGGAATGATCATCGCGATATTTCAGCGATGAATACGCTGCTCACTCCGTTTGGAGAATTTGCATATCCCACCGATTGATTGGCAACGGCAATCAATCGGAACGGATGAGACTGGCCTGCTTATAGAAAATGAGGGCGACGAAGGTGACTGAGATTAACCGGTCGCGTCCTGTGGCTCGCGACGGCCCTAGGACCGTGCCGCCTTCATAACATTTGAACATCGCCGTATGCCTATTACTGCCCTTGTAGCATGGACGGCAACGCCTTATCCCTAAGCCGAAGGCAAGAATTCCAAGATAGCCAGATCCGCAATCGACCCGCTTCACATGGTGATCATCTGTTCAAGACTGATGAAACCGAAGCAAAGAAGGTCCTCAAAACTTGGCCGTCAAACGGCGACAGCTGGACACACTGTATAGCCGACCGCACGAGGATTGAAGGATGCGTCTGGCTCACTGGGGGCTAATGGCCACGGATCGAACGTTTCGCCCGGGCACGCAAGCCTTCGTATTGTGAGAAAGTTAAATGGATCACGAGTTCGAGACAGCCATTGTTGGCGGCGGCGTAGTGGGTGCCGCAATTGGATACGGGTTAGCCAAGTTGGGGCGCCGGGTGATCATCATCGATGGCGCGGACGATGCGCTGCGTGCGTCCCGAACGAATTTCGGCCTGATCTGGGTTCAGGGCAAGGGCGACGAATATCCTGAGTATCATCGCATCACGCGGCAAAGCGCTGAGCTGTGGCCAGGTTTTGCATCCGAGTTGAAAGAACTGACAGGTGTCGACGTGGAGTATCGCCGCAACGGTGGTTTGCTCTTCTGTGTGTCGGAAGCTCAGGCGGAAGAAGAAAAAGCGATCGGCGAGAAGATGGCTGCCATTCATCCTGACTATCGCTTCGAGATGCTGGAGCGCTCGCGCGTTGAGCGCATGCTCCCCGACATCCGTCTCGGGCCGAAGGTGTGTTCAGCGTCGTTCAGTCATATGGACGGTGACGTCAATCCTCTGCTGGTCCTTCGCGCTATGCTGGACGGATTTGTGCGCCTCGGTGGAACCTTGATGACGGGCGAACACGTCGACAGCATCGCGCCTACGCTTGGCGGCTTCCGACTGGCGACGGATGGCCTCACGATAGAGGCGGAGCGGGTGATTATTGCAGCGGGAAATGACTCCATGGCTTTTGCCAAGAGCCTGGACCTTCCGCTTCTGCTCGTCCCGGAAAAGGGGCAGCTTCTCATCACGGAACGGGTCGCCCCGGTTTTCCCTTACGCCGCCAGCGGTATCCGTCAGACCATGACGGGCACGTTTCAGCTCGGCGTTACGAATGAACGTGTGGGCCGGTCTACCGACGTGACAGATGCCGGCGCACGTCATATCGCCAATCGCGCGATCAATGTGATGCCTGACGTCGGCGCGTTGCGTGTCATACGGCAGTGGGCGGGACTACGCGTGCTGACCCCGGACGGGGTGCCTGTCTACGATCGGTCGCGGCGATACCCAGGTATCCACGTCGTCGCATGCCATTCCGGCGTCACCCTTGCCGCTCTGCATGCAGGTCCTTTTGCCGAATGGTTGGCAGCCGGTGGAAGGGAGCCATCCTACGACGCTTTCCGCGGCAGCAGATTCAAGATGGGGATCGCGGCGTGACGAGTGAAATTCTCTTTCCCTCCGGCCAAGCCGTGGAAATCACCATCGACGGTCGTCTCGTGACCGCTCGCGATGGAGAGCCTCTGGCCGCCGTCTTTCTGCGTCTGGACGACATCCACACGCGGACCTCCTTTCCTTCCGCCCAACCCAGGGCGCCCTACTGCATGATGGGCGTCTGTTTCGAATGTGTCGTGCACGTCGAAGACATCGGCACGATCCGAAGCTGTCAGCAAACGGTTCACGCCGGCATGAGGGTCGAACGCCATGACCATCCGAAGAGGCTGAAATGAACCATCATTCGAGCGCCGACCTGTTGATCGTCGGAGCCGGCCCCGCTGGCATGGCCGCAGCGAGGCGCGCTGTGCGCGGCGGTCTGTCCGTCATCGTGCTGGATTCGCAATCACAGCCTGGAGGTCAGATCTGGCGCAATGCCGGCCGCAACGCGACGAGCCCAATCATAAACGTTCTGGGGGCGGAATATCGACGCGGTGTCCGGCAAGTCGAAGCATTTCTGGCCTGTGGCGCCGACTACATCCCGGATGCTCAGGTAAGCAGGCTCAGCCAGGGTTGGACGGTGGAATACGTCTGGGGCGGAGAAATTCGCTCCGTCAGGGGACGGCATCTCTTGCTCGCTACGGGCGCACAGGAACGCCCGGTTCCGTTCACCGGCTGGACGCTACCCGGCGTCATGACGGTCGGCGCCGCACAGATCCTGTTGAAAACGGCCGGCCAGTTGCCACAGGGGCCAGTTGCCGTGGTCGGGAGCGGACCTCTTCCCCTACTATACATGCAGCAGATGCGGCTCGCCGGGACAAAGCCCGTCGCTTATCTAGATACGACCCCTCGGGGTCTCATCAGCCGTTCGCTGCGCGGTTTTCGCGGGGCGCTTCAGGAGCCCGGCCAAATCCTGAAAGGGATTGCCTGGTTACCGCAGTTCAGTGGCGTTCGACACGTACGCAACGTGGTCAAAATCAGCGCCGAAGGAAGCGGACGACTGGAAACTGTACGGTTCGAAACTTCAAACGGCAGGTCCGACCGATTGGAGGTCAAATCCCTTCTTGTTCACGAGGGGCTGGTGCCAAGCCATCAGTTAGCGGTGTCAGTCCGCGCGCAACTGATGTGGGATGTCGGCCAGTCAGCGTTCCGGCTTGAGCGCGACGAGTGGATGAACGCAGGTCCGGACGGACTGTACATAGCCGGAGACGGTGCGCGGATCGGAGGCGCCGTCAATGCCGAGATCGAGGGAGAGATCGCCGCGATCGGCGTCCTTCTTCGTGACGGCGCTCTGACGGCCGCTCAGGCGGATACCGAGACAAAACCGCTGAGAGCACAGCATAGCCGGCAAAAGTCGTTCCGGCGATTTCTGGATGGGGCCTACCCGCCGAATATTGCGCGGACCCCGCCGGACGACGCAACGATCGTCTGCCGGTGCGAGGAGTTGAGCGCGGGCGTGTTGAGGGAAGCTGCTGTCCGTGGCGCTTGCCGAGGCCCCAACCAACTGAAGAGTTTTACGCGCGCGGGCATGGGGCCCTGTCAGGGAAGGCAGTGCGGCTACCCGGTGCACGAACTGGTGAAGTCAGTTGCCGGGCTGACCGCCGGCGAGGTCGGCCTGTTCAATCCGCGGCCTCCCTTCGTTCCATTAACGGTGTCGATGCTGGCAGCTCAGCAGGCCGAGGAAGTCGTTTCAGCTTCGACACATGAGTGATCGTTCGGCCATCGCCGCGGTGCGGTGGCCAAAGTTGCAGTCAAGAAATGATCGGTGCTGGCGCAATCAAAGCTTCGCGGCATCGCAAGGAGAATGAGTTGAAGACGTGCCAAATCCTGGGAGCTCCCGTTCAAAGTGGCGCATCCCAACCTGGATGCCTGATGGGACCTGATGCGTTTCGGACTGCCGGCTTAACGCAAGTTTTGACGGAGCTGGGCTGGCTTGTCACCGATCTCGGAGATGCGACGCCGACGATCGAACCCGAACTCAGCCACGCCAATTCCGCGGTGAAGAACCTCGATGCTCTGGTGGGATGGACGCGCAGTCTGTCCCAGAAAGCTCTGGAGATGGCCCGCAGCTGTGATCTTCCGGTCTTTCTCGGCGGCGATCACTCGATGTCTGCTGGCACCGTTTCCGGGGTGGCCCAACGAGCAGCCGAGCTCGGCAAGGAGCAATTCGTCCTTTGGCTGGACGCGCATACAGACCTGCATAGCCTCCACACGACCGCGAGCGGCAATCTCCATGGGACTCCTGTAGCATATTATACGGGCCAATCCGGCTTCGAGGGGCTGCCGCCGTTAGCCGCGCCTGTGAATCCGCGCAACGTATCGATGATGGGGATCCGCTCCGTCGATCCGGAAGAGAGGCGCCGGGTTGCCGAGACCGGTATCGAAGTCGCCGACATGCGGGTTCTGGACGAACAAGGGGTCGTACGCCCGCTCGAAGCTTTTCTTGACCGCGTAAGTAAGGTCAGCGGCAGATTGCACGTCAGTCTTGATGTCGATTTCCTCGATCCCGCGATCGCGCCAGCGGTGGGCACGACCGTGCCCGGCGGGGCGACCTTCCGGGAAGCCCACCTCATCATGGAGATGCTCCATGACAGCGGTCTCGTCACCTCGCTTGACCTGGCGGAGCTCAATCCTTTTCTGGACGAGAGGGGGCGCACTGCCCGCCTGATGACGGATCTTGCCGCGAGCCTGTTCGGCCGGCGCGTGTTCGACAGGGTGACAACAGCATTTTGACCACCGGGTGTGGCCCGGTGCGATCGAGGTTTGCCTCTCGCATCGAGACAAACCCTTCGAAACCAGGAGGAAGAAGATGAAGGTTGGAATAGCCGGAGCAGGATCGATCGCCATTGGGTATGCGGCGTTCCTCTCACAGAATGGCCATGAGCCATTGATCTGGTCGCGTTCACGCGAAAGAACTGCTGCTTTCTCTGCCGGCGCACTGGTGAAGATCACGGGTGCGATCAGCACGGAGTTCCACCCGCATATTTGCACGAACGCCCAGGAATTGGCCGAAGCCGACGTGATCGTGCTGGCACTGCCCGCCTATGGCCACCGCTTTGTTCTCGACGCCCTTCTACCGCACCTCAACGCACGTCATTCGGTGATTATCAGCGCCCATCTTTCCTTTGCGGCGCTCTACCTCGCCAAGGGGCTGGCCGAGCGTAGCATCGAAATCCCGATCACCGCATGGAACACCACTGTGCTGACCTGCAAGCCGCGGGCCGCGGATACGTTCAACATCGGCGCCATCCGGGCAAAGGTCGATATGGCGACGGTGCCGACACGTTTCGCAGAACGGTCGCACGAAACCTGTGTCGCTCTGTTCGGTGATCGCTTCGACGTGAAGGACGATATCCTCACGATCGCGTTGAGCAATCTCAATCCCCAGGACCATATGGGCATCGCGCTGTGCAATCTGTCACGTATCGAGCGAGCTGAGGAATGGGGTCAGAACACAAACGTCACGCCTGCCGTCGGCCGCTTCCTTGAGGCGCTCGATCTGGAGAGGCTGGCAATCGCTTGCGCCTTCGGCAAGACGGTCCGGTCGACCTTCGATCACTTCCGATTGTCGTTCGACCTATCCGGCCAATCGGTTTCAGAAATATCATCGATCCTGGTCGAGCGTGGAAGCGACCCGGCAGGCCCGAAGAGCCTCGATACTCGCTACGTGCTCGAGGACGTTCCCTTTGGTCTGATCCCCACCCTGCATTTGGCAAAAGCAGCCTGCGTGTCGGCGCCTTTGCATGAAAGCGGCGTGCGAATTTTAAGCGCCTGCTACGGACGCGACTTTTCCGAAGAAAACGACCTGCTTCCAAACCTCGGCCCGCTGGATCTGCCCACGCTCAAGAAACGGGTAGTTGCCGGGTACGCGACCACGGTCGAACCCGTGTGATCCGGGCTCGTCCGACAGTCTATCAAACCAATGAAGGGGGCCAAAAGATGCCTGCAATTGCCAACCTCAACATCGTTCCGTTCATCAGTGTTGAGAACATGATGGACCTGGTGGTCAGCACCGGGGTCGAGAACTTCCTTGTTCAACTGGCCGGCTACATTGAAGAAGATTTCCGGCGCTGGGAAAGCTTCGACAAGATTCCACGCATCGCCTCGCATTCGCGGGACGGCGTGATTGAACTCATGCCGACGAGCGACGGCACCCTCTACGGCTTTAAATACGTCAACGGCCACCCGAAAAACACGAAGTCGGGACGGCAAACGGTGACCGCGTTCGGCGTGCTCTCCGATGTCGATAGCGGCTATCCGCTGCTGCTGTCGGAAATGACAATCCTGACGGCCTTGCGAACGGCCGCAACCTCCGCGATCGCGGCAAAATATCTGGCGCGTAAAGATGCGCGCACGATGGCGCTGATCGGCAACGGTGCCCAGAGCGAGTTCCAGGCGCTCGCCTTCAAGGCGCTGCTCCGTATCGATCGGATACGGCTTTACGATATCGACCCGGAGGCAACCGCTCGCTGCAGCCGCAATCTCCAGCGGTTCGGGTTTCAGATCGAGGCGTGCACCTCTGCGGAACAGGCGGTCGAAGGTGCCGATATCATTACGACAGCGACGGCCGACAAGCACAACGCCACGATCCTGAGCGACAATATGATTGGGCCCGGCGTCCACATCAACGGCGTCGGCGGCGACTGCCCAGGCAAGACCGAGATGCACCGCGATATCTTGCTGCGTTCGGATATTTTCGTGGAGTTTCCGCCACAGACCCGGATTGAAGGCGAGATCCAGCAACTCGCGCCAGATCATCCTGTGACGGAGCTTTGGCGCGTAATGACTGGCCAGGACGTCGGCCGAAAGAGCGACAAGCAGATCACGCTTTTCGACAGCGTCGGATTTGCGATCGAGGATTTTTCGGCGCTGCGCTACGTCCGCGACCGCGTTGAGGGATCAAGCCACAGCAGCCCACTCGACCTCCTAGCCGACCCAGACGAGCCAAGGGATCTTTTCGGAATGCTGCTCCGCCGGCAAGCCCTGCTGGCCGCGTCCTGAACCTGGGAAGGCTCACAATATGACATCCCCGCCTGAGAATTCAACACAAGCGCTCTCGCCTCATCGCGATCGTGCATCTGTTCTCGGCGAGGTTCATGCGCGCCCGTTTCGCCCGATCGAAACGCCAGCCCGTCTTGTCCATTTTGCGTTTCAATCCGTAGAGCCTGACAGGGATGCGGAGCGCAGGATACTCTCGGCGCTTTGCGAGGAAAAGGGCCAGGGGCCTATTCCGGCCCACGCTCGACATCACCGTGTGTCATTCGAAAATGTTCATCTGCGCTGGGAACGGCACAACGAATTCACGACATATTGCTGGTACTACAAACACCCGGGACCAGAGTGCTTCTCGCTCGCGGCGGCTTCCATGGCCCCCGAAATGTATACGCTCCCCCAGCCCGGCCCGCACCTCGTCGCCGTAGACCTGCATATTGTCGAAGCCTCTTCCACACCCGAGCTGGGCACGATTTTCGCGAAGGAATCCCTGTGCGTTATGACCGCTGAGAAGGGAGCGGTCACCGTTGCGACGGATTTCAAGCCGGATAACCATGGCTTCGTGAAAATCCTGGTCATCAACACCGACGTGACGGCCATGCGCATCGGTGCGCTGGTTCAGCGTCTGCTGGAACTCGAGACCTATCGGCTGCTGGCACTTCTATGTCTTCCGGAAGCTCAACGGTTGGAGCCTTCCATCCGGGAGATCGAAAACGCGTTGGTTGAGACGACCCAGGAAATGACAGGGGCTCTCGCACTGGAAGACAACGAACGTCTCTTGGACAAGCTCGTCGTCCTCGCTGCGCGACTCGAGGCAGGGGCCGCGAAGTCATTGTTCCGTTTCGGGGCTAGCCGTGCGTATCAGAACATCGTGCTTGGCCGGATCAGCGCCATCGGCTTCGAACCGGTGCCCGATCAGGAAACTTTCCCGGCGTTTCTCAACCGGAGAATGGCGCCTGCATTGCAGACCTGCTTTTCAATCGAGGAGCGACAGATCAACTTGTCGCGGAAGCTGGCGCGTGCAACTCAGCTGCTCCGTGCGAAGGTCGACGTAGCGATGGAAAAGCAAAATCGCGAGATTCTGGAGAGCATGAGCGAGCGGGCGCAACTGCAGTTGCGATTGCAGCAAACTGTCGAGGGTCTCTCGATCGCCGCTGTTAGCTACTATGTTGTCGGTTTGCTCGGATACACTTTCAAGGGTGTGTTCCATACTCTTCATTTTTCAAACGATGAACTGGCAATGAGCATTCTAAGCCCGATCGCGATCGTGGCTGTCGCCTTGTTTGTGCGGCATCGCACGCGACATACCCATTTGGCACCAAAAACGCCCTAGCAGGCATGAAACAGGCGGTTTGAGAAGCAATTCTCGGATCGGTGCTGGAACGAGAAATTCTGGAGACAACAGATGGCTGAGCAAGCCGAGGGCAAGTCTATCACAGAACAGGAACGCGAAATCAATCTTCTCGCGAACTACCGGCCGATTGGAATAAGGGCGGTTATGTCTGCCTGCCTTGCACAGAAACGTTCTTCGACAGCTTCCGCTGAACCAATTGACAGCGGTCGCGCAGCTGGCTGTCGGACGAACAGCGACGACGAGGCTGGCAACGCCTAGAAGGAGATAGAGAATGCAGCATTGGCTGGACAAGCTGACCGATCTTACCGCAATTGAGGGCGATGAGTGCATCCTCAAAACGGGGCTGGCGGACGTCGCCGACCATTTCGGCTTCACCGGCTATGCTTATCTCCACATCCAGCACAAGCACATCATCGCCGTGACCAACTATCATCACGATTGGCGGTCGCTCTACTTCGACAAGAAATTCGACGCTCTCGACCCGGTCGTCAAACGCGCAAGATCCAGGAAGCACGTCTTCGCCTGGTCTGGCGAGCAGGAGCGCCCGAGACTATCGACAGAAGAGCGTGCCTTCTAGGGGTCGGAACAAGGTTTGTTCCCACAGGCACGCTAAGGCGGCACGAAGCGTGAACGTGCATCTCCGACTGGCGCCAATTTCCCACTAACATCGTCCCAATGGGGAACTCTCGCCGTAAATAGGTCATGATCGGTAATGAGCTTCGGTGTTTTGGGGACCGAACCGTTATGTCGAAAGCATTGAAGAAGATTTCGATCAGTTTGTTAGTTCTGGCTGCCGTCGTTTCATCGACGATATTCCTTCTCAACACCAATCTTCTCGCCGCGCGGCCCGAAGGTGAACCTATCCTCCTTGCACATCGCGGGATTGCACCTCGATACGATATGACGAACGTCAAATCTGACACGTGCACTGCAACGCGAATGCTGCCTTCAGCTAACGTTTTCATCGAGAATACAATCGCTTCCATGAAAGCCAGTTTCGAGGCCGGTGCGGATGCCGTTGAGTTTGACATTCACCCGACGACGGACGGAGAATTTGCGGTATTTCACGATTGGACCCTCGACTGCCGAACCGACGGTCATGGTGTCACCCGCGAGCATTCGATGACAGACCTACGGAAGCTCGATGTTGGATATGGCTACACTGCGGATGGCGGAGAGACGTTTCCGTTCAGAGGTAAGGGAATAGGCCTGATGCCAACGCTGAAAGAGGTGCTGGAGGCCTTTCCAGGAAAAAGCTTTCTCGTGAACATCAAGAGCAATGATCCGAAGGAAGGGGACCTATTTGCTTCCTATCTTAAGGCATTTCCTCAGGAGGTAACCGGCAAGCTTTTCGTCTATGGCGGAGAACGCCCGATTGCAAAGCTTAAGGCATTGATGCCGGATTTGAAGACAACGACCAGAGTGTCAGCAATGGCTTGCCTGAAGGAGTATGCGCAATGGGGATGGGCCAGCATAGTGCCATCGTCCTGCAGGAACGGCGTCGTCTACATTCCGATCAATATGGCGCCTGACATGTGGGGCTGGCCCTATCGCCTGCTTGACCGGTTTAGAGGGGCCGGCAGCGAGGTCTTCATTATCGGACCCTACCATGGCGGAAACTATTCTAATGGCGTCGATACAATTGCCGACCTCAAATCGCTTCCTGATGACTGGTCTGGCGGGCTCATGACAAATGAACTGGAGTTGCTCGCACCAGCCATGGGACGCAAATAGCGGCTTCGATCAAGCCGCACGAAGGAGTCGACCGGGCAGCCGCAAGGGTCTGAAGCCTTCGGGCATCTGGTGCTCAGCGTCCCATGAATAGATGCCGGTGAGATTGATATGCTCCCAACTGAGCGGCGAAACGTGCTTTAACAACTCGTCAGGGACATGCCGTCCCTGCTGTCGCATGTGGGTTGTGGCCCGGCTAAGATAGACTGTGTTCCAGTGCACGATGGCGCTGACGACCAGGTTGAGGCCCGAAGCACGGAATGCCTGGCTATCAAAGGAGCGGTCACGGATTTCTCCGCGCTCGTGGAAAAAGACGGCGCGCTTGAGCTTGTGGGCAGCTTCGCCCTTGTTGAGACCGGCCTGACAACGTCGGCGGAGTGCCGGCGTTGAATACCATTCGGTCATGAACAACGTACGCTCGATGCGCCCGACTTCGCGGAGTGCTCTGGCCAACTCGCCGGATTTCGGCGAGGCGGACAACCGCTTGAGAATCGCCGACGGCGCTACGGTACGTGTGGTGATCGAGGCGGCAAGGCGCAGGAGTTCGTCCCAATATTCCATGATGAGCGCGGTGTTGATCGGTGCCCCGATATGATTTGCCAGTGAGGGATAGGCGTCGGCCTTCTCGAAGGTGTGGAATTTTCGATCCTTTATGTTGCGAAGGCGCGGGGCGAAGCGCTTGCCGATCAGGCAGAAGAGCGCAAAGACATGGTCGCTGGCACCGCCGGTATCCGTGAATAGCTCCTCGATCTCCAAAATGGTGTCGTGATCAAACAGGCCGTCGAGCACATAGACGGCCTCACTCTCGGTCGGGCTGATCGGCAGGATGCTGTAGTAGCCGTACTGGTCGGAAAGGCCGCTGTAGAATTTCGCGCCCGGCTCGCTGCCATAGTGAAGATTGATATCGCTGCGTCTGGCGGCTCGGTCGCTGGCACGGAAGAACTGCCCGTCGGATGACGCTTTCGTTCCATTACCCCAGATTTGCGAATGAGGATGGCGAGTGTGGGCATCGGTCACAGTCGCCTGCGCAGCCCGGTAGGTTTCTGAGCGTGCGTGGAAGCTGCGCATCCAGCCGATTTGGTGAGCGCTGATCCCCTTGGATGCTCCCGCCATGCGCTTCGGACCCAGATTTGTGCCATCGGCAAGCACGCCGGCCAGCATGGCGGGAATGTTTTGCGGTACATCTCCAGTTCGGACATGAGTGAACTGGTCGGCGAATCCTGTCCATTCATGCACTTCCCGCAGGAGATCGGGGACCTCGACCAGAGGATACATGTCCGTGATTTCGGCATTGAGGACTTCGGCCGCGGCCGGTACATCGCTGGCAAGCGGCGTCACGATCAGCGTGCCGTTCTCCATCCTGACGCCATCAAGTTTCCCGAAACGGGCGCGCCAGGCCAGTTGTTTGAGATTGGCGTCCACCATCTGCCGGACCTCAGTAAGCCAGGCAGCGCAGTCAGCTTGGACACCGATCCCGAGCCGATCCTGCTCCTTGAGGGCGACAAAAGCTGGCTTTGGCATAAGATGTTCGTCAATCGGCCGGAATGAACGGCTGCCCTCGACCCAGATATCGCCTGAACGCAGCCGGTCACGCAAATGCGCGAGCGTAGCAATCTCGTAAAGCCGCCGATCCGGCTTTCCATCCTCAAAAACCAGTTTCTTCTCGGTTGCGCCAAGATGGCCGATGGGCACACGATCCGGCAGAACACGACGCCCTTCTACATAAAGCGCTTTCAACGTCGCGACCGCAGAAAGCAGCGGATCGTGCCGGCGGCGCGAATGGAACGTGAATGTTTGAAGGAAAACACCGGCGAACTTTCGGATATTCCCATGCTGCTCGGCCGCTAGCACCAGCGGCGCAGCGTCAGCGCTTCCCACAATCGCTTCAAGGCCGGGTTTGATCTGAAGCAGTCGATGCCAGCCGACTTGTCGATTGACCGTCGCAAGCGCATCTTCATCGGCATCATTCGCGGCCTGCAGGGCGACGATCGTGTCGAGGAACAACCGCAGAGCTTTGGATGTTTCAATGCGCGCGTTCATGTGCCGCTGCTTTTTCCGGTTGTTAGCCTGGGAGAACAGCCGGCCCATCAACTTGATAAACATCATCACGGCATCGTCGGTGAGCTTCTGGCCAAGCTTGATGACCTGTGCCACGATCGTCGCGCGCCGACGGCTTGCGCCGAAGTCTCCGGCAAGCCATGCCGGCACCGCGTCTCCTTCCCGGACGATCTGGTCCCATCGTCCGGAAGGAATGCGGGCCTGCAAACGAGGATCGATCCCGACCGAGCGCAGGAACGCGATGCGCTCCGTCAATCCGACCAGGTTGACCGCACCCGGTGCGTCGGGAGCTGACCGCAGCCAGTGGAAACGCGTCTGTCCGATCGCCGGATCGACGTCCAACAGTGTATCAAGGGTCTCCAGCTTTTGCGGGTCGATATCCGAGAGTAAAGCACTCTCGGCGCGACGACGGGCAAGCGCACGAGCTGCAATGCCTATTTTCTCAATGGAATGTTGGGAAGGGAGCAATGCTTTCTGCCCTCGAAAGGCGTTCACGACCGCTGTGGCAATCGGCAGTCCCTTGTCTCCTGTCGCAGCCGCTTCGGTCGCAGCCAACAAGGCCCAGTCGGCCCGAAGCTGCGATTTTGGCCAACTCAAAGAACGGATGGTGAACTCGTGATCACATAGTCTTATGGCGAGCCTTGACCTTCCAAGGCGCGGTAGACAGTCATCCTGGAAATGTTCAGCTCACGAGCGACGGCAGCTTTCGTTGCACCAGCCGTGATCCGCCTGCGAATCTCGGCGTCATCGACATTCTTCTTCCTGCCCTTGTAGATGCCGTCAACTTTTGCTGCGTCGATGCCCGCACGTTGTCTGTCTTTGATGAACTTGAGTTCCATGTCCGCGACCATGCCGAGGATGGTGATGACCATCCGGCCCATGCTGCCCGCCGTCGTCACTTCGGGTTCAAGGACGCGCAGGGACGCGCCCTTTTCGTCAAGCTCATGAACAAGATTGAGAACGTCGCGGGTGGAGCGGCCAAGCCGATCAAGCCGCAGCACCACCAGCTCGTCGCCCGCATGCAGAAACTGCATGATGGTTTCCAGCTCGGATCGCCCCTTCCGGGACGCTCCCGATCCGGTTTCTGATCGGATGATTTCGCAACCTGCGGCCTTCAGACGCTCGTTCTGAATATCAAGGTCCTGATCTGTGGTGCTGACGCGAGCGTATCCGATGCGGGCCATAGCAATTCTGTAACATTAGGGTGATTCCGATTGTGTAATGTCACTTTGAACGAAAATCCACCCTTTTGTTACACTTCGCCCACGTCACATTTGAATGTCACTCTAGGGCGTACCCAAAAGTGATGCTGGGCAGAACGCTGTCGCAAAAGTCACCCGCTTCCGGCGGACTTTTACGACCGACATTTGCGACACGAATTGCGCGCGATGTCAGCCCGCAATTTTTCCAGTGAAAAGTCAGGATATTCGCGAACGGGGAACGCTATGCCGTCAGCCGTAATCCGCCATCGCAAATGATCGTCTGGCCCGAAATGAATGTGTTATCGATCAGGAAGGCGATGGCCTGCGCAATGTCCTCAGGCGTTCCGACGCGCCCAACGGGAGTTTTTGCGGCGAAGTCAGCAAACACAGGGACCTTCTGTTCGCCCGTGAGAAAGTTCCACCACGGCGTGTCAATCACGCCCGGCGACACGGCATTGACGCGCATTGGCCGAAGTTCAGCAGCGAGGATCGGCACGAGTGCAGCGACGGCGGCGTTGGCGGCGCCGATGCCGGCGGTGCCGGGCATGGCAGCATGGGCCGTCACCGCCGAGATGAAGGTCAGGCTACCATCCTTGGCGAGATGCGGAAGCGCCGCCTGCGCCGTGGCGAAATGCGCGTAGACCTTTTCCTCGAAACCGGACTTCACATCGGTGAGCGATACTGATGCGAAAGGACCAGCGCCCTTGCCGCTGCCAAGCGCTAGAACAAGATGATCGAAACTGCCGGTTCGCTCGAAAGCTCCGGGCAATCCGCTCGGATCGGCGGCGTCCATGACCAGCGTATCAAGATTGCCGGTCAGGAGATTACGGGCGGTGTCCAGCCGCTCGGCTTTCCGGCCAGTGATCGTAACCCTGTGACCTTGGCCGAGAAGTAGCCGGGCGGTGGCGAGACCAATTCCGGATGATCCGCCGACGATGACGATATGTTGGGAAGACATGGGAGTTCCTTTCGTTGCGTTGAAACTGGATCAGGTGGTCACACGACGGGGTTTGAAAGCCCCGTGAGTTGGAAGCTGAGTGCCCGAAGTCTCTGCCGAGCGTCGGCGTCATAGGCTTGGGCCTGGGCGCGAGAGGGCCGCAGCCCGTCAAAATAGAGGCCGGATCTATCTTGGAGATCGGGTGAGATGGCCAGATTCAGGATCGCATCAGCGCCTTCATCGACGCTGCTTGTGGGTGACACACCGTCGCCGCGCACCATGGCCGTTGCCATGTATGTTGCCGGGTGCAAGGCATTCACGGTGACGCCCGTTCCCTTCAGTTCTTCGGCGAGATCGAAGGTGAAGAGAATTTGCGCGAGTTTGCTCTGGCAGTAGGCACGCCGACCGCTATAGCCACGCGTCAGCATCACCTCGGAGAAGTCGATCGCCTGTTGGCCGACAGAAGCGACATTGACAATGCGGGCGCGCGGGCCGCTTTCCAGTATCGGCAAAAGCAACCGGGTCAGCAGGAAGCCTGACAGGTAGTTGACCGCAAAGCGCAGTTCGAAGCCATCCGGGCTTTCGCAGCGCCCCGGATAAGCGCCGGTAACACCGATACCGGCATTATTGATCAGCACATCGAGACGGGAGTGATCGCGGAGAATGGTGTCGGCCAGGTCTCGGACTTCAGAGAGAGTTGATAAGTCGGCAGAATGGAATGCCGCTTTCCCTCCGGATTGTATAATGGCTTGAACAAGGCTTTCGCCACGATCCCGGTCACGACCATGGATCAATATCGTTGTCTCGGGAGCCGCCAGCCGTTCGGCCACCCGGCGACCGACGCCATCGGTTGAACCCGTGATCAGGATCGTTCTTGTTGTCTCCGCCATAACATCGCCTTCCACGCAAATCGCTGTTGAAGGTGATTTGCGCCGAATCGAAAACGGCAAACAGTTCTGGTTTGATCATGGTATCAATACTGCTATGATGAGCGAATGATGGATGCACTTGTGGACCACATTGACGCGCGGAGAAAAGAGTTCGGGGATTTCCTGCGCTCCCGCCGCGAGCGGCTGACGCCCTCTGCCGTTGGCCTTCCCAACGGCTTCCGGCGGCGCACGCCGGGTCTCCGCCGTGAGGAGGTTGCGCTTCTCGCCGGGGTCGGCACCACTTGGTACACATGGCTGGAACAGGGCCGCGACGTGCGGCCTTCAGCGGAAGTGCTCAACGCACTTGCCGAGGCTCTGAATCTCGATCCGGCCGAACGCCAGCATCTGTTCACGCTGGCTGATCGCCCATCACCGCAAACCCGTTCCCATGGTCCTGAACAAGTGCCAGGCGCACTCGCCCGGATGCTCGACAGTATGGCCGGGCAGCCGGCCTATGTGCTGGGCCGTCGCTGGGACGTGCTCGCCTGGAACGCGGCTGCCGTTACCGTCTTCGGCGATTTCGGACGCCTCGAAGGCGATGCCCGCAACATGATGCACCTGATGTTCGTGAACGAAGCGCATCGGCGGCTTCTGGCGGATTGGGGCGATCTCGCGCCACTATCGCTGGCGATCTTCCGGGCGGACAGTGCCCGATATGCGGGCGATCCGGATTTCGAGCGACTGATTGCCGTTCTGACGAAGGAGAGTCCCGAGTTCCGCGCATGGTGGCCACGTCACGATGTCGTGCTTCAGCCCTCCACCGTGAAACGCATTCGCCACCCGTCAGCCGGCCAACTCGAATTCGAGTATATGAGCCTCGACGTGAGCGAATCTCCGGGTATGCGTTTTGTCGTTTGTACGCCGAGGCAAACTTAAATCGGGGATTTGCGACTGAAGGGGCATCAAGCCAACTACCGAGCGTCCGCTGCTGAGATCGTCGCGAATACAGCGGAAGGCATGTTCCTCACCGCTGCTCAGGGAAGCCGCCGGGATTGAGCGTCAACTGCATGAACACGAGGTCAAGCCATTTGCCGAATTTGGTGCCGACCTGCTTGAGATGACCGACATGCTCGAAGCCGAGCTTCTCATGCA
This sequence comes from Pararhizobium polonicum, assembly GCF_001687365.1. Lineage (GTDB taxonomy): Bacteria > Pseudomonadota > Alphaproteobacteria > Rhizobiales > Rhizobiaceae > Pararhizobium > Pararhizobium polonicum. Next base: position 94,090 of record NZ_CM004503.1, on the reverse strand, counting down.
GGCGTACGGAGCCGAGGTTCTCGGCTTCAATCCCAGCGACCATAACGTGCTTGCCGATCGCTCGCGCGCGCTCGACGAGGGCCTCCATGAGTTTCACTCCCGTGCCTTTGCCGCGCTGGTCCACCCTCACATAGACGGAATGTTCGACGGTATGTCTGTAGCCATCGAAGGCTCGCCAGTCGCCGAAGGACGCGTAGCCGACGACCTGACCGTCCTCGCCGATAGCCACCAGGACTGGATAGCCGAGCCTGCCTCGATCGGCCAGCCAGCTATGTCTGTTAGCCTTATCGACTTCGGCGTCGTTCCAGATTGCTGTCGTGTTCGCGACTGCATGGTTGTAGATGTCGGTGATGCCGGGAATATCTGCTTCGATGACGTCACGTATTTCCATGGTCGCTTCCATTTGTTTAATATGATAGGTTTATGTCTACTATATTAAACATGTTGGTGCAACGCATTCCGCCGAAGTCAGCCTACGGTCAATGCCGCCACTGCATAAACGCACTCCCGCTCGCTTGCGTTCTTGAACACGCAATCGGTTGGTGGGCCGAGTTCCAGGCAATCTCCTTCCTTCATTTCGTGCTGCGTCTGGCCTTCTACAAACACGAGCTCTCCAGACAGGACCCATACGAGCTGGCGGAGGAAGGCATAGGCTGAGGCTGGCATGGGCACCTCCTTGCCAGCGGGAAGAGTCACGTTGACAAGATCCAGCGGCATGTCCGAGCGTGGTGAAACGTGGCGGCGGAGATATCCCGTTTCAGGATCGGCCCAGACGGGCTGGTCAGCCTTCCTGAGGAGCCGACCCTGCTGTATCTCCGCTCGCGCCATCAGCGTGGACATGCTCAAGCCGAAAGCGCCAGACAGCTTGCCGAGCATGTTTGCAGTGGGGCTGCTCTCGCCTCGCTCGACCTTATAGACCATCGCGCGAGAAACTGACGCCTTGGCTGCGAGGTCGCTCAGGGACCAACCCCGACTTTCGCGCTCGGTCCGAATACGCGCTCCAATCCGCTTGTCCATATTATCTGTGCTCATCGTGCTACGATAGTAGACGCGGATTTGACTTTCAAGCGACGTCGCTTCTCAACGACGCCCCTCGCTGGATCAAGAGGACTGCTTGAGCAGCTTGACAAAAGTCTCTGACGAAATGACGGGCGCGAAGAAATTGTTGATGCGCTCCATTGCTGCCTTTTCCTGTTCCGGCTTCTGGCAACCGCAGGCGTCGCCGATCACAATGGGAAGATACCCGTTGTCACGAGCCAGCCGCGCGTTGCCTTCGATGCACCAGTCGAGATGGATGCCCGTCAGGACGATGACTTCGATCTTCTTGCGCGATAGCTCAAGCGGAAGCTGGGTTCCGATGAACGCCGTCTGAAGTGCGCGCTCGTTAAATTCGTTATCGCCAGGACGCACCAGAGCTTGCAGCTCTCCCACGAGCTCGTTGTCGCGTGCCTGCTGCTCCTTCGTCCAGTTCAGACCTTTAGTCCAAGAGCCGAACTGAACGCGATCGAAGTCGTTCATTGGATAATCCTGCCGGAAGACTTCATAGCCGATCCAGTTGAACGACACGAAATTCTTCGCCTTGCGGGCGGCCTCGACCACCTTGACCGTCGCCGGAAGGCTGCCTCGCTCGCGGTGACCCTCTGCAGCCTGCACGCCGCCAGGATCATAGCAGGACTTGTTCTGGCTAACTGAGCAATAGGCAGCCGGACGCGAGAGGATTTCAGCGAGATCAAGTTGCTTCCAATGCGGGGCCAGTTCGGGGATAGCGTGGATGCCGCCCATATTTGCGGCAGTCTGATTTGCTTTTGCACTTGGAGCGCCAGCGACCGCTACGGCAAGGCCCATTGAACCTAGCATGGCGGCCCGACGTGTTGCGACAAGATTTTCCATATTTTCCTCACGTTAACGCGTGTTAGCCCGCGGACCCGCTCCGAGGGACGTGAGGATAGATGCAATAGGTGTGCCAATTTAATAGCACAAAGTGACACTATAGTATTACGATACGGATCGAGAGCGTTTGCGATGACGGCCACAGCGTTATATTTTTCCTGAGGTATGGCCGAAAATGCGTCGCAAATCTCCCAACAAAAGTTGGAATTTTGCGCCTGAGTTTTGCAACTGGCATTTTCGCGCCGCTGCTCATGCGGCAATTTTGTCGAAATCTATCCGGCTGTCCAGATCGAGATCGAACCGGCCATAGGGATTGACGTGAGCGTAGATCAGCGGGGTGAGGCCGCGATAATCTTCCGGTGCCATCCGGCCCTGCCATGACGGCTCGGTGAGTACCGTTTGCAGCATGCGCGTGTTGACATAGACAAGCGATGCTTGAAGGAGATGCAACGCAAGCGCCGAAGCCTCCTGCTCATCAATGCGGTTGGTCGCCATTTCGCCACCTTTACCGAAGAAGACGAAACCGTTGGCGCTGTTCCAGTTTTCAACGACGTTGAGCCCTTCATGGATTTCCCGGCGGAAGGCTTCCTGGCGCAGGTAACGGCATAGAAAGATCGTCTTGACCGCACGTCCGAGTTCGCTCAACGCCTTGTAGGTTGGGTGCATCACTTCCGCCCGCGCGAAGCGGCGCAGGATCGCCTCCGGATCGGCTGTGCGCGTCTGCATGGCAGCGGCATATTTGACCATTTCATCATATTGCTGTTCGATCTCCTCCCAGTTGATCGGGTTGGAAAGGACCGGAAGCAGATTCGGCAATATTGTCCGAAAGCTCGCATCCGGTAACGCCAGTTTCTGCCGGGCAATGGCCTTCAGGCGTGGGGCGAGTTCAAAGCCGAGCAACCGGCAAAAGGCGAAACCAACGGCGCTCTGGCCGTGGCTATCGACATATTGCCGTTGGATTTCCAGATCGGTGCAATGCCGAAGAACGCCTTCGATCATCGATGCGACTTCCGATGAAGAGCACCGTTTGAGCTGGGAATAAACGCAGGTGGCTCGCTTTTCGACATGCCAGTAGATCATGACGCCGCGCCCGCCATAGCGGGCATGCCATTCGGTCATCAGGTTGCGATCCCAGGCCCCGAACTTCGTGGAATCCGATGCGCAGGCAGTTCCGGCGTCACCCCAGACCGCTGCATTGCGAACCGCAAGCGTGGCATTGGCGACCCGAGCGCAGGCTTCCCGCAAAGCGCCCGCGTGAATGAAGCGGCGATGTACATGAAGAAGCTCCTCATAGCTGGCATCTGTGGTAGCTCCGGCGACTCGCTTCAGACCGGCATTGGTGCCGAGACCATAGAGGCAAAATAGCAGTCGCTGATCCAGAACAGCCTTGGGCAGGGCGACGCGGGAGGCCGAGGTTTCGAAGGCATCTAGAAGCCCGGTGTCGAGGGCTGCTTCCTTCAGGACATCGAGGAGGCCCGTCATCGGCCAGCGCTGACTGATTTCCGATTTGATTGCTGCCAGCCCTTTCGGTTCCGGTGCTGGCTTGAACGGCGTGATCGATATCCGGTTTTCGCCGCGCCATAGGATTCTCACCTTCTCGTTTCGTGGCATTGTTTCGTTCAGAAGCAGCAACTCGTGTTCCAGTTCCTGGCGAACCACTGCCACAAATTCGCAGGCATCCTGGGTCAGGTTTAGCTTGGAATAATAAGAAGAACGCCGATCCGCAAAATCCTTTGGCAGATCATCATCGGGATTGCGGTAACGGTCAGCGCCAACAACCCAGATTTCCTTGGACCGGATGCAGTCCCGTAATTGGGTCAGGACGCAGAGTTCATAGCTGATACGGTTGACGCGACCATTTCCATCGATGACCGAACTGCGCCACTTTGCCGGGATCACGCCATCTATCGGCACATCTTGTTGCGGCACGAACCGGCACCCGTCCTCCAGCCTTGCCCTGATCCAGTCGAGGGCTGACAAAACCGGTCGCCAGACCACATTGTTTGAGCGGAATTCCAGCACGGAAAGCAAGCTTGGTAGCATCCGACGATAATGATTGGCCCACGAATTGCGCATCACCGCATAAATGCGGCGGTCGAGCGCGCCCTTGGCATTGCTCTCCTTGATGATCGCCGCCAGCTTTTCCTTGCCGACAACCGGAAAGATGACATCACAAATGCGGCCGTCCGGATCGTCAATCGATGCAGTGGCAATATCGACGAGCAGCCGTTCCTTTCCATAGACCCGTTCGACATCCTTGGCGATGTCGCCCACCACCTTCCGTTTCGACCGAGCACCGATCTTGTGTACCGTTTCCACGAGCAGCTCGACCATTGCATCGGTCATCGCGGTTTCCCGCGCCATCAGATAAACCGCATAAAGCGCAAGCTGGCGCGCCACGGTGTGACGGCGCATCTCCGATGCCTTTTCGCCGGAAACGCGGCGGGCGACATGCTCGATCCACGCGGGATTGATGTTCGAAAACATATTCCGGGGAAGGTTCAGTTTTCGGATGAACGCCAGCCGGGCGGTCACCTCGAGAATGTTGTCGAGGGTTGCTTGCCCGGCGTCGGCTTTCATCGCATTGAAGCCTGTCGGCCCTTCCGCGTCAGCCAGGGAGATTTCCATCGCTGCAACAGTCCCAGGCGGAAGCGCTGCGCTCACCTCATGAAGCCAGCCGTCCAGATATTGTTGCCGCTGCGAACGAACAAGCCGTTCCAGCTCCTTGGCCGAAGGACCATAGATATTGCGATCCCGGCACCAAAGAAACACCGCCTCAAGCATGGCGCTCACGGATTGCCCGGACGGGCAAAGCTCGCCAATGATCCAGCAAGAAAGCGCGTCCCGGTCTCCTCGCGTCATTCGGCGAAAGCCGAGATACTGCAAAATCTCGGCGCAATGCCGGCGGGCGCTTCTCCCGCCGAAATCATAACCGGACAGTTCGTCGGCTGGGACGCCGATCTGCTCGGCCAGGTATTCGGCAGCATCGTGCGGGACCAATGTGCCATCGTCAGCGAAAAATCCGCGTGCGCTGAAAAACTTCAACTGCGAGGCCAAGCCAAGCCTGGTAGCGGCCGGTTTGGAATTGATGAAATCAATGTCGGCGAAGCTCAGGCTCCATTGGCCGACAAAATCCGAACTCGAAATACCCGTACTCATCAAAACGCTCCTCAAATTGGAACGCAATGTCACGAACAGGCGCGTCGCGGGTCAATCCTGCAGGCTATGTTCCCACAAGGTTCTTCGAGTTGGCCAAAATCGCAGCTTCGGGCCGACTGGGCCAACAACGCTGCACGACGATCATCGCGGTTTGCCGTGTGAAGGCCGAGATAATCCGTAAGGTGTCGGCTATGGTCAAAATGGGTCTGGGTACGGCGGGCGTAGATGGGATAGGCCCGTGGCTCGACGCCGAGCTGAGCAGCGATATGATTGACAATAGCTGAAGGCGGATGCTCATCCTCGCGAAGAAGTCTTCCAGTTTGTCGGATGACACAAAGCTGGATGGCGAAACCAAGCTTGTTGTGAGCCCGTCGGCGCAATTCGCATTCGAGACGATCGCTGGCATCCAGCGTGTAGTGGCGGATGAGACCGTCTTCGTCCGTCGCCAGGCCCAGAAGGTTTTGCGCTTCTGCTGCGCTGATCAGTTTCCTTCGACCCACTCACTTACTCCGATGCGCTAGCTCGTTCAAACAACCAGTCATGTCTCCTGTCCGAAAACGAGCGATTGCGTACAGGGGTAAAACGCCCTGTCCACAAATTATCTTGACATAATTTCGAACACAGGAAATATTTCGGACAGCCTATTCGGACGAAATTGAACCCATGCCACGCACCTTCGCCTATGTCCGCGTCTCGACAACCGGCCAGACCACCGAAAACCAAGTTCACGAAATTGAAGCAGCGGGCTTTCAGGTCGAACCCCGCAGGATCGTCACAGAGACGATCTCCGGCAGCACCGCCATCGCACAGCGCCGCGGCTTTTCAAGGCTAATGGACAAGCTGGAGTCCGGCGATATTCTCATAGTGACCAAACTCGATCGCCTCGGCCGTGATGCGATCGATGTCAGCACCACTGTGAAGGCTCTCGCCGAGATGGGCGTGCGCGTTTACTGCCTTGCACTTGGCGGCGCGGACCTGACCAGTTCGTCCGGCACGATGACCATGCAGGTGCTCAACGCTGTCGCGCAGTTCGAGCGGGACTTGCTGATCGAACGAACCCAATCCGGCCTCAAGCGTGCAAAGTCAGAAGGCAAGACACTTGGTCGGCCATCCACGCTCAGTGATGAGCAGAAGAAGGATGTACGCGATGATCTCGCAAAGGGAATGAGCGTTTCGGCTATCGCGCGAAAATTTACGACCAGTCGACAGACGGTTATGCGGGTTCGCGATGAGGGTTCACGGTCCGTTCGATCTTAGCGTGTCGCCAGGAACAGATCTTGTTCCGACCCCTTCTATGCACAAGCGGCCGATTTTGGCATCCGCTCCGGCATCACCATCCCCATCAGGACCGCCAACGGTTCGATGTCGATGTTCACGCTGGCGTCGGAGAGGACGGCAATCCCGCTTGATCGGGAGATCGATGCGGTTGCAGCAGCGGCGGCCGTCGGGCAGCTCCATGCCCGCATCTCCTTCCTTCGCACCTCGCCCACCGCGGAAGATGCCGCATGGCTCGATCCAAAAGAGGCGACCTATCTGAGATGGATTGCCGTCGGCAAGACGATGGAGGAGATCGCGGACGTGGAAGGGGTCAAGTACAACAGTGTCCGCGTCAAGCTTCGCGAGGCCATGAAGCGTTTCGACGTCCGCAGCAAGGCTCATCTCACCGCGCTCGCGATCAGAAGAAAACTGATCTGAACGAATAGCGGTCGAGCATTCAATTTGGTGCCAGCTAGAAATCGCTGGAGACCAATCGTCTGGCGGCAGCTTCGTCTGTGATGAGCACGTCGGCATATCCAGCTCGAAGAACGGCCGCCAAGGCCTGTGCCTTCCCGATCCCACCCCCGCAAAGAACAACTTCTGGCACGTCCTTGAGGCGGTCCAACGGCAGGCCGATCACTCGATCGTTAAGGGCGTGATCGACGAGCGTCCCATCCTTGTTGATGAACCAGCCTACAAACGAACCTACAGCCCCGGCCTGTACGAGCGAATCCATCTCCTCTTCCTGCAAAAGATCATAGGCGCGGATCACACCATCTTCGGTCAGTCGGCCCACTCCGATGATCGCAATATCCACTGCCGCAGCTCGTCGCATGATCTCCTGAACAAGTGACTGCGCTAGAAACTCATCCCGCGCCTTCTTGGACTCGGCGTAGGTTGGCGCCGGCATATAATAGCATTCCGCTTGATAGATCTGCGCGAGCTGATGAGCGACTTCGTAGGGGCGCATTGCCGCCTTCACAGTCAGTCCGCCAATCATGGAAACAATAGAGAGGCCCGGTATTGCCCGCGCTTCCAGTGCAGACAGGGCGGCATGGAAGGTCCGCCCCGAGATAATTCCCAAACTCATCTGATTGGAGAGACGAGCATTAAGGTATTGGCCGATGCCGGCTCCGACCGCCTCAGGAGTCGAATCGGACCGAACAGGAGCCGGAACCACGACCGCTTTGCGAAGGTCAAATTTTGCAACAAGCTCTTTTTCCAGCAGCGGGCTGCTAACGTATGGCGACCTGATGCTAACCTGGACAATGCCATCCTGACGTGCCCGGGCGAGAAGACGGTTTACCTTTAGCCGGTGCATGCCGAGTTCGCTGGCAACTTCTTGCTGGGTCAGGCCCTCAACATGATAGAGCCAGGCCACGCGCGCCAGCAATTGCTCGCGCCCCCCGGCAAACGACTCGGGAGGCTCCCAATTATCTTCATTCGGCTCGTCTTTTGTTCGCCTCATCCGTCTATTCCTTGCCCTGAAGCTCATGCGTTCAAAGGGATTGCGATAGTTTCGATATCAATCAACCGTTGGCAAGACCACCTTCCATCGGAAAGCTTGAACAGCAACGGCGTAGCATTCTCGTATAGCGACTGTCCGAGCGTCAGTCCAAGAGCTGCGGCCAGAACGCGTAGATTGCCCCCGTGAGCACATATGAGGGTCGTGGAATTGAGCACCGCGGCCTCGACTCCGTCGAGTGTTCGGTTTGCGAACACAGCGCTTGTCTCGACACTTCGGTCTTCCGATAGCCAGGCAAGATGAGTATTGATCTTACCCTGAAGGGCGCCAAAGCTCCGCTCACGCAGGCGGGCGTCGGCCAATGGGGCGCTAATACCGATTTCCCTCGCTACAATTTTTGCTGTCTCAAGGGCTCGGGACAGGTCGCTTGATACGATTCTGGTCACACCGGAACGCTTGAGAAGCACGCCGGCATGTGTTGCCTGCTCGCATCCAACCTGATCCAGCGCAACATCGAGCTGACCCTGGATGATGCCCTTGACGTTCGAGTTGGTCCGACCGTGGCGCAAAAACAAAAAGCTTTGCGCGTTCACGGAAAACGCCGCGCGCTGGACAAGGACATCTTTCAGCTCGCTCTCAATAGTCAATGCCCAATCGGCGCCAGTGTGTGTCATGGAGTACCCCTAGAATGTTGCCGATGAGGCGAAAGCACGCAGATCACTGCTTACGCGAACCGGAATCCGTCGCCGGATATGACAAATTTGTAACAACCAGAATTGAACATCTGAAAAACAATTTGTCAAAAGTTTATTTTTGTTGTTAGAACTGACGGCAGAGCTGACGCACTTGGGAAGAGCCCAAAGACCAGCGCACCATTTGGGAGGATGGAAATGCTACAGACACACACTGAGCTTGCCAGGGCCATGGTCGGGCCGCCGGAGACGCGCGCCCCAAGGAAACAAACTTACGCCCAGGAGATATTTCTGCGTATCTCTCGCACCGCGCTGGCCGCCTCCCTCATTTCTGTTGCGTCCGGCTTTCCTACCCTCGCGCAAGACCGTCCGGATCTGTCCGTGGCAGTCGCAGCTCTGCCACCCACGCTTGAACCGGCCGACCAGCTAGGGAATGTGAGCGTGCGGATCACCTACTCGATGTTCGATACGCTGATCCGCCGCGACTTTCTGTCCTCGCCGAACGGCGACGGAGCCAAACTGGTGCCGTCGCTGGCTCAAAGCTGGAGGCGGATCGACGACCGGACGCTGGAAATCAAGTTGCGCCCCGAGGTCAAGTTCCACAACGGCGAGATCATGACCGCTGACGACGTCGCCTTCACCTTCTCGCCCGAACGGCTAAGCGGAGCGAATGCCGTGATGAAGCAAGGTCCGGCCTACTTTGGCATTCTCGAAAAAGTTGAGGTGATCGATCCACTGACTGTACGCTTCACCACGAAGAACCCCGACCCAGTCCTGGAACAGCGGCTGGCCTCCTGGGCAGCCTGGATTGTCAACAAGAAGGATTGGTTGGAACATGCCAATGGCAAGTTCCCAAAATTTCCGGTCGGGACCGGCCCATTCAAGCTTTCAGAATATAAGCAAGATCAATCGGTCAAGCTCGTCGCCTTTGACGACTATTTCGGCGGCAGACCTACAGCCGCTTCGGTGACTTTCAGTAACGTGCCGGAGCAGGCCACACGTATCGCCGGCCTGGTCAGCGGCGAGTTCGATATTGCCACCAACATTGCACCGGATCAGATTGACCAGATCAACAGCTACCCGGATGTCGAAGCACGCAGCGTTGTCCTTGGTAACGTTCACACGCTCGTCTACAATACACAGAACCCGGTCATCAAAGACAAGCGCGTTCGTCAGGCGATGAACCTTGCGATCGATCGGCAGCTTTTGGTGGAGGCTCTCTGGAACGGCAAAGCCGTCGTGCCGAAAAGCCATCAGTTTCCTGAATATGGAGCCTTGTACAACGAAAATCGCGCGGGTCTCGTCTATGACCCGGAAAAGGCAAAACGGCTGCTAAAGGAGGCTGGGTACAAGGGTGAAGTGATCCACTACGCGACACATGCCGCCTATTATCTGAATGCAGTACCGGCCGCACAGGCCATCATGGAAATGTGGAAGGCAGTTGGCATCAACGGCCAACTCAATATCGTTGAAAACGTTGACCAGGTCTCGGGTGACGCGCGCGGCGTCATCACGAACTCGAACACGATCCGTTATCCGGATCCCGCCGGCGGCCTCTGGAACCTTTGGGGTCCCTACAACAAAATCCAGATGACCAAAGACTGGCAGCCGACCGAATTTAATGAGCTCGGAGAAAAACTCGACCGGACCACAGATATCGCTCAACGCCGCGAAGTCTTCCAGAAGATGCTGGATGTATGGGAAGACGAAGCGCCTGGAACGATCCTATATCAACCGCTCGAAACCTATGGCGTCAACAAGTCAGTCGAGTGGAAGCCCTATACGTCCTATTACATGGACCTTCGCCCTTATAACCTTTCGTTTGGGGCCAAGCGTTGATGACGGCGCTCCTCACCGACACCCACCCCGAGGTTTCTGATCGGAGGAAAAACGATGCCATCCCCCAGGCCGAGGCCACACTTTCGGTGGAGGGCCTGACAGTCGGGATTAGCCACCTAGATCTCGTCATCGATGTTTCACTCGAGGTCCGGGCTGGCGAGACACTTTGCCTCGTTGGGGAAAGTGGCTGTGGCAAGAGCTTGACCTGTCTTGCGGCCATGGGGCTGACGTCCGAGCCGTTGGTAGTCAAAGGCGGCAGAATCTCTTTCCTCGGACAGGACCTCACAACACTCAGTGAGAACCGGCTTGCCGATATCCGCGGCCGCGATATGGCAATGATCTTTCAGGATGCAACGGCTGCCCTCAATCCGGTGCGCCGCGTTGGCACGCAGATTGCCGAAGTGCTGGTCGTGCACCGCGACCTCAGTTGGAGAGAGGCAGAGCGGCGCGCGGTTGAACTCATTGCCTCAGTAGGCATCTCCGAACCGGATACGCGTGCGAAAGCCTTTCCGCACCAGCTTTCCGGTGGCATGTGTCAACGCATCATGATCGCCATGGCGCTCGCTTGTCGGCCTAAGCTATTGATCGCCGACGAAGCGACGACCGCCCTCGACGTCACGACCCAGGCACAGATCCTCCGGCTAATGCGAGAACTGCAGGCCGAGACCGGTGCCGCAATGATTTTCGTCACCCACGATCTCGGTGTTGTCGCCGAGATCGCCGACCGGGTGGCGGTGATGTATTCAGGGCGGGTTGTCGAAACCGCAACAGTCAACGAACTGTTCGAAAACCCGTTGCATCCCTACACACGCGGCCTGATGGCATGCCGCCTGCACGCGGCAACACCAAGCCACGGCCGCATCGCCGCGATCGAGGGCACCGTTCCGAGACCGGCAAGAAGGCCGCAGGGCTGCAGTTTCCAGCCGCGCTGTTCGTTCGCAAAGGACGTTTGCCGCTCATTGCCTGCGCTCTTGCCTGTTGTCGGCGATCACCGGGCAGCGTGTCATTTCGCAGGAGACTTTGAATGAGTGGCAAAGGCAGGCTCGTCCTGCAGGATATCGTCAAGATCTATGGCTCCGGGGGCCATCTTTTCGGAGGCAAGGCAGTTGTGAGCGCAGTCGGCGGAGTCAGCATAACGCTTGAGCCGGGAGAGACGCTCGGCATCGTTGGAGAAAGCGGCAGCGGCAAGTCGACGCTCGGTCGCATCGCCGCCGGCATCGAAGCGCCCACCTCCGGCACGATTACCCTGGATGGGAAGTGCTATGCCCGGATCGGCTCTGCCGCCTGGCGGCGGGAACGATGCGGCGTGCAGATGGTGTTCCAGAATCCCTCCAAGGCGCTCGATCCGCGCATGACGATCGGTGCCCAGATCGACGAAGCCATGCAAGCGCATGGAATCACGAGCGTGAGCCGCATAATGCGTCGCGAAGAGATGTTGTCCCTGGTCGGCCTCCCCGGCATGGGCGACCGTTACTCTCACCAGCTATCCGGGGGGCAGCAACAGCGCGCCGTCATTGCCCGTGCGCTCGTCCTCAATCCCAAGGTCGTCGTCTGCGACGAGGCGGTCAGCGCGCTCGATGTTTCCGTCCAGGCGCAGATCATCAATCTTCTGAACGACCTCAAGGCCAAGTTCGGGATGGGCTACCTGTTCATTTCCCACGACCTTGGCGTCGTTAGACATATCAGTGATCGCATCGCGGTCATGCGGAAGGGCGTGGTTGTCGAGGCCGGTCCGGCAGCCGAGATCTTCGCCAGCCCGCAGCACGAATATACGCGCTCGCTGCTGGCGGCAGTTCCGGCGGCGATGCCCAGCGAACGCCGCCCTAGAGAACACACATCGCAGAAACAGAGGACGCTATCATGACAACCCCATCCATCATCGCCCACCGCGGATACTCAGCTCTCTACCGCGAAAACTCGCCTGCCGCCTGGGCCGGAGCTGTCGAGGCAAACGCCGATCATATCGAGGTGGACGTCCGGATAACCAGGGACGGCCAGATCGTTTGCTCTCATGATGACGATCTGAAACGTCTGACTGGTCGTGGAGACACTATTTCAGGCTCGACAGATCTGGAACTGGCGAAAATAGAGGTTGATGGGTCTCCAGCGGTACCATCACTCCGGTTGCTGTTTCAGACCGTACCCAAGAATCAATCTATCCTGTTGGACGTCAAGGATGAACAGCCCAGGTCGCTCGACATCCTGCTGACCGCGCTGGCGCAAGAGCCTGACCGCGAACTTGTTCTTGCCTTGCACGCTCCAGCCACCGTCCGATATGTGCGCGACGCCGGTTGGTCCCGCAAAATCCTCGGATTGGTCACGAGCGCTGACGAGGAGGCGTTTTTCAACGCGGGCGGCGACATCGTTCGCATATGGGAATGGGATACGGCCGAAGGTCGCATCGCATCGCATGTCAGTCGCGGCCGCCCCGTGTGGATCTCCACGGGGGACGGCAGCACAGGCCGACGCACGGGAGAATACAATTCCGAGGAGTTGCTGCGTATGTTCCGTGAAGGCGCTACCGGATTTTCGGTCAACGACCCGGTTTCGGCGAGACATGTCTTTCGTGACGCCGCCGGGGAGTAGCAATGGCTCAATTTATCCTCATCAAGCTGTCACGGGCCTTCCTTACCCTGCTCCTCGCAGTTACCTTCGTGTTCGTCGTCTTGCGGCTGTCGGGCGATCCGGTTTCGATGATGCTACCGGACGACACCCCGCCGGAGATCGTCGCAGAATATCGAGCAGCATGGGGTCTCGATAGATCACTGCCAGAGCAATATGTCCGGTTCATCTGGTCCGCCTTACATGGCGATCTCGGGTATTCTTTTCGCGACGATCGACCGGCTGTGACGGTTGTTGTCGAACGGGTACCGATGACGTTGCTGCTCGGTCTTTCCAGTTTCGCCATTACCGTTGTTGTCGGACTGCTCGCGGGTATTGCGGCGGCTTTGAAGCGCGGCACCAGCGTCGACCATGTCGTTATGGCCTTTTCGATCTTCGGGCACAGCATACCGAACTTCTTCCTCGCCATCCTGATGATCATGCTCTTTTCGATGTCGTGGCGCTTGCTGCCGAGTTCGGGCGGAACAACATGGTGGCATCTCGTCTTACCGGCGGTGACCCTCGGAATCATCAATGCCGGCACGGTAGCCCGCTTTACACGTTCCTCGATGCTTGAGGTCTTGCACCAGCCCTATATGCGTACCGCCCGTGCCAAGGGGCTGAGATTGACCCGGCGAATAATGTCGCATGCGATCCCCAATGCTGCGATCCCGATCGTGACCGTTCTCGGCCTGCGTCTCGGCGGGTTGATCGCCGGTTCGGTCGTAATTGAAACTGTTTACGCGTGGCCCGGTATTGGGCTGATGCTCGTCAATGCGGTGAGCCAGCGCGACCTGCCGGTGGTCCAGACGATTGTATTGCTCGTGGCGCTCACAATGGTCGTCACCAACTTCATCGTCGACATCACGTATGGCTGGCTCGATCCCCGTATCGAGAATCGCAGAAGCAAGGAGGCATGATGAGCATCGAACAATCCGGTCCCGCTGCCCGCTCACGTTGGCTTAGCCTTGGAAGCATTCATCGCCTGCCTTTACTGATTATGCTCTGCATCGCCTGGCTGATCCTCGTGCTGGTTGTCGCGCTCGGAGCTGATTATCTGGCACCCTTCGCCTATACTGAACAGAGTCTCCTCAACCGTCTGAAGCCGCCGGCATTCCTCGGCGGCGATCCAAAGTATCTGCTTGGTACGGACGGCCTCGGTCGTGACGTTTTAAGCCGATTGATTTACGCAATGCGGATGAGCGTGCTGATTGCCATCGTCGGTTCGATGATCGGCGCGACCGTCGGCACTCTGCTCGGTTTTCTGGCGGCACATTTTCGCGGATTGATTGAAGACATCATCATGGTCTTCGTTGATTTCCAGGCGAGCATGCCGTTCTTCATCATCGCGCTCGCGGTGCTCGCGTTCTTCGGCAACAATTTCGAGCTTTTTCTTGTCGTTGTCGGTCTCTACGGCTGGGAAGTCTACGCTCGTCTAACGCGCAGCCTCGTGCTGCAGGCAAAGGGCCAAGGCTATGCCTTTGCGATCGGCACGCTAGGTGTTCACCCGTTCCGCATCTACGCCCGGCACATCCTGCCCAATATTCTTCCCGTTTTGATTGTGCAGGTGACGTTGAATTTTCCTGAACTGATCCTTGTGGAAACGGCACTCTCCTTTCTCGGCCTTGGAATTCAGCCACCCCAAACGAGCCTTGGCCTAATGCTCGGTGAGGGGCGAAATTATCTCGCGACGGCATGGTGGACCGGCATTCCAGCTGGCATCGTCATCTTTCTGACGACGCTATCGATTAGTCTGGTTGGGGATTGGCTGCGCGATAAGCTTGATCCAACGCTTCAATTGTCGGGTTCATAACTCTGTCATGCCGTGTCATTGATGCCGCATGAGTCGATTTGGAATGCTTTTAGGAACTGAAAGATGCCAGCGGTTTTAACAATCGAAAGGGAGACTGAAAACGGTGTTTTCGGAGTCCTGACTTCGGATCTTCCTCCACGGCTGTTATGGAAGAAGCCTAGACCGGTCTCGATGCGGGACATCAGACCGTCAGAGTGCATCCGTCTAAACAGGATACAGCAGTTCGCTGAGGCGTCCGATTATACGATCTGGTCTGATGCGGCAGGCGGCAGGCAAGCCTTTCCCGCTTGGGTCATGCCAGATTGCGTGAATACCAAGTCGCTGAGGTGCCGCGACTTCCCACTCAAGATTGTCGCCAACCATCCAGGTATTTGCAGGTTCAGTACCCAATGACTTCATGGCGTGACGATAAGCCATTTCTTCAGGTTTTCCGAAGCCGATCTCACCCTCTATCTGCACATGGTCAAACAGCGTGGAGAGTTCGAAACGCTCCAATTTTTCTCTCTGAATATCGGCGGCCCCATTTGTAACTAAGCCGAGACGAACGCCCACGCGCCTGAGCTCTTTTAACGTGTCTGCGGCGCCGTCAAATAAGCGCGTGGCGGAAGCCCGGGCCTGGGTGAACCGCTCACAGAACTCGATGCCGACTTCCGGCATTCCCGAGGCAGAAAGCTCACGAAGGGCGTCGGAAATCACGCTTTCTCGCGCGCTTTTGATGCTGAAACGTGCTCCAAGTCTTTCTGCTCTCGCTTGAGGAGATGATGACCAGAAATCGCGCAGCGCGGCGTCCAACGCAGCGGCTAGTTCTACAGGGGTGTTGGGTGTAAGAAATTCTTCCATCTGCTCTGCAACATCGAGAAGGATGGTGAGCCTATCCCCTTCCGTCAGTATCGTCTCATCAAGATCGAACAGTATGCCCTGAGGTAGCTGCAGCATGTCCCTAACCTATAATTGAATTTATCCCAATTTCAGCTCGGACGTGGTTATTTCATCGTTACGGCGCGAGCGATCTATTTCCTCTAGCCTGGCATGACTGGAGTTACTGGTTCTCTTGGAGTCCCTTGCCCAGGATATTGAGGCACGAGGCCAATTCGCAAAATTCCAGAATGTGAAGTGGCAGGGCCGATTGTCATAATATCGCACCAGCCCACCACGCGATCGTCCATTTTTTGTCGAGATCGGCCTGATTGCTTCCATCTCAAGCACTCCCCAATCTTCGACAAAGGGTATCCATCTCGCCAAAAATGCTGCGGGAAGGACTCGATTTCCCTGGAAAATCTCCTCACCAAATCGAGTTCATCGGCTTCTTTCGCCGTCCATCACGAGCCGCAAGGAGTGACTGATGCTTTCCCCGGGCTGAACCAGGGGATGGTTTTCGGCCGCGTCTGTTCGAGGCTCTATGCCGAGTGCGAACACCCCCGACTGGTACGCACGCCAGACGGCCAGTTTAGGCAGATGGGCGTGGCTGTATGTCAGGCCAACGGAGATGCCAAGGGCAGGATTAGCTAGCAAGATCGGAGCGGTTTGGGGAAGCTGGTTGCTTTCCACTACATCGACCTTTTCACCGTATTTGTCATCCGGCACAGGTGGATCTACCACCATTTTGGCGCTCAAGTGTTCAGGCAGTCCGGTTATCTCCAGATTATCGTCCAGGAAAGGGTACCCGTAGTTCAGGTGGTAGATGATCGCGTGATGTGTTGGAGCAAAGCCTCGATTGGTGATCGTATCGTTGATGTCGAGCACTGACTCAAACACGCGCACGGTTATGCGCCGGCGCAACTCGATCGTTTCGCCAAAAACGCTGGCCTGCCTAACCAAAGCCTCGCAAAAAACGTCTCCCGATTCAGGGTCCACGCCATATCCCACCAGTCGCGCCTTCTCAGTCGATATCCGGCCGTGCTGTGGCACTTTCTTCGTTTTCAGGTGCGGATGATTGTAGTGGGAGATATCTATCTCGCGCGGTCGACTGATGTGATCAAGGCCGCAGGTCACCATGAAGCCATCGAAGTTGCGCATGAAGCCCCATCCGTCTTCCGAGCCCGGATCGACTGTGGGAAATCGCATCTGCGTGGGCGAATGCCACCCGATATTGATGCCTCTAAAAGAAAGACTGGCAATGTCGAAACCACGATCGACCGCCACTTCGAACGCCACCCCAGTCGCGTTGCGGGCAATCAGAATGCGTTGTCCGCGGCCGGGGCCATCGTCCAGCGTCGCAAGTCGTATGTCCGCGACGCCTCTTAGATCAGGGGTTTTTCTAAGCAGATTGATATCCATATTGCCCTCTGTAGTTTGTCGCGCACAGCAAACGTTCCCAAACCAATGTTGGTCAGGACGACGTTGGCTCAGGTTCGGCGTGGTACGGCAGGTTGTTGAAAAGTCGTCGCAACCCAGGCTCTTCTACAGCCAGCGCTGCCTCGGCAGGTGAAAACCACTTGATTTGACGTTGTCCTTTCTCAGGGAAGTCTTCCTCAAGTTTGGATACGGTCAGGAGGTGGGCTTGAACCAGACACGGGAAGACTTCATCTTTCGAAACCTTCTTCAAGTAGCTGAAGTGCCCGAATGGCGTCTTCTGTACATGGCCACGCACGCCAGCTTCTTCCCAGGCTTCTTGCCGGGCAACCTGATGCAGTTTCTTTTTTCGCATCGGCCAACCCTTTGGGATTACCCAACGCCCGCTGTCGCGGCTCGTGATCAAGAGGACTTCGATCTCGTCGCTACCTTTGAAAATCCGCCTGTAGCAGATCGCGGCACATTGAGTTTTAACCTCATCCTTCGCCAGATCCGTAACGAACGGGAGAGGTGCGAAAGGTCCGGGCTTAGGGGCTTTACTCGACATCAGACCCCTTGGCTTTCACACGGGTGTCACAGAAACCCGTTACGCAAAGAATTGGGCCGGGCGGTAGATCAAAGGCTTTCAAATTGGTGTTCCAAAAACACACAGCGCGAGAGAACCACGCCATCGGTTACGGGTTGGATGCGGCGCCGCGAAAGTGCGCGACGCCTTTGGGTTTGGTGTGCTGGCTAAAAAGCGCGCAGATTTGTGCATTGGTCTTTTAGCCAACTATGCGGTTAAGCGGCGGCTGAAAGGTTCTGCAGCAATGGTCTGGCTCTGGTCAGGAATTCTTTGCTGCCACATACGAAGCGGAGTTTTTGAGACAGTTCAATCCGATCCCAGTCAATTGTGTGAGAAGCACCAAGACCTGCCAGGATAGGCAGAGCCGCCATGACGTCCCAGGTTGAATCTCCCACTGACACATAGCCATCAGTCTCCCCCATCATGACCTCTATGAGCGAGAGGGTGGCAGATCCGCAGAACCGGAAGCTGATCTGCAGCTCGTCCGAAATAAAGCGGATCACTTCCAGCCGGTCGGCAGTTGGTACCGAAGGATGGAAGCTAAATCCGGTTGATGCTCGCGACATGTCGAGGGCCGGCAGCGGCTTGATGGGTTTACCATTAAGGAGCGGTTCGACCGATTTGCCTCCAACAAGCATCAGATCCCGGACTGGAGCGAAAATGGCACCGAACGCGGGCCGCCGATTCTCGTAAAGACCGATCGAAACCGCCCAGTTTTGCCCGCCACGCACGAAGTTGAACGTTCCGTCGATTGGATCAATAACCCAGATACGGCCCGACGTTCCTGTGATTTCGCCGCCTTCCTCACCAAAAATCCCGTCATCCGGGAAGGCTTCTTGCAGTCTGGCAATCAGGAATTCTTCAACCTGCTTGTCCGCCTGGGTCACGAGGTCCAGATGCCCCTTTTTTTCGACGGGAAGGTCTGCCAGGGATTCAAAATGGGTCAAGGCCAGTTTGCCAGCTTCCCTCGCGATGTTTTCAACTATCGCCGCCAACGGGCGCGCGGAAAGAGTGGAAGGAGGGGACTCAACCATGATGGGCTCTGTCCCTGATCTTTGCCACTTGCGCGACGTCATCGCCCAGGAGCTGATCCAACTGACCTTCACGAACCCATTGAACGACCTGGGCTTCAATATCGACGCCATATTTCAGGAGTTTCTCGTGGTAGCCCGCCGGTAGGTAGCAGAAAGCGGCGAAGCCCTCTTCGTGAAGCTGGCGAGCCTCTCCACTGGCGAAATGGTAGATTTCGATGTTCATCGCGTCGAGGTTGGCCTGGCGCGCGAGAGCGGCAGGGTCGATCAGACGCGAATGCATGAGACCGACGGTCGGCACGTCAGGTATTGCCTGCTTGACAGCCTTCAGTTGAACGTAGTCGAACGAGGAAAACTGCAGAAGATCCGCGCAACCCAGCTCGTCGATCAGTGCCCTCAGCTTCGGAAAGAACACATCGTTCGCGTCGTAGATCTTGAGCTCCAGCTGGTAGATAATACCAAGTTCACGGGCGAGCTGCAGCGCCTCTTTCAGCAACGGCACACGTTCTCCGCTGAATTGATCGCCAAACCAACTGCCGGCATCGAGCTTGGACAGTTCGGAATACGTCATGTTCTGCACCAGACCGTGGCCGTTGGTGGTGCGGTCAACCGTCTTGTCGTGAATCAGGACAAGTTCGCCGTCGCGGGTAATTCCTAGATCAGTTTCACAAGTGACGTGTTGGCCACCGAATTCGAATGCCTTCCTGAACGCTGCGAGGGTGTTTTCGGGAGCACCGGCACTATGGCCTCTGTGACCGCCAAGACGTATCGTCTCAGGTGTCATTCTGAGCGGATTCATTTTAGTTCCTTTCATTTAACGCAGCCGCGCGTCGAGACGATCGCGCAAATAGTCGCCAAGCAGGCTTATGGATAATGTTGTGAACACCAGGACTACACCTGGGAAAGCAGCAAGCCACCAAGCGATCGCTAGGTAGTTTCGCCCGTCGGCAACCATAAGCCCGAGGCTTGTGGACGGCGGCTGGATGCCGAGCCCGAGAAAACTCAGACCACTCTCGAGCAGAATGAGCTCTGGATAATTGACAGTGAGCTGAACAACGAGCGGGCCAGCGATGTTTGGGAGTATGTGGCGCAAATAGATGCGCCATGACGGTACGCCGACGATCCGCGCCGCCTCAGCGTAACCGTCCTCGTTGGCACCCAGGACAAGGCCGCGCGTCAGACGAGCATAACGCCACCAGTTGTAGATCCCCGCTAGTAAGACGAACAGCAGCGGGTTCGAACCGAAAAACGCCAGCACGCCAAGTGCCACGATGATGAAGGGCACGGACTGCATGGCATCGGCAAAGCCCATGATGAGGTTATCGACCCAGCCCCCAAAATGCGCAGCCAGAAAACCCAGAATGGTGCCGATAAGCAAACAGATCACCGAGCCTGCGAAGGCGATCATCAATGTCATTTGGATCGCAGCAAAAAGGTTGCTAAGCACATCCCGGCCGAGATAATCCGTGCCAAGCAGATGTCCTGGCAGGGCGCCCGGCAACGCGAAGCGTGCAAGTGGCGACTGTTGCAGATAGTCGAAGGGTGCGATCCATTGCGCCGTCGCACCGACAATTACGATCGCAGCGATCCATATTATGCACAGCCAGATGCTGATCGGGGTTCGGGTGGCAAAATTCCAGAATTGCCCCCTCGGCAAGGAGAGTATCTTAGCGTGGGTCATTATTTCTGAAGCCTGATCTTCGGATTGAGGACCGCGTAGAGAATATCGACGGCCAAGTTGATCGTGACCATGAAGGCCGTGAAAAGAAGGATCATTGCCTGCACGACGTTGAGATCGCCGTGGGTCGTTGCATGAACGAAGCCGCTTCCGAGGCCCGGCCAGGCAAAGACGGTTTCGATGAGCACCGAACCGGCCAAGAGACCGCCTGCGACAAAGCCCAGCATGGTCACCATCGGGATGGCGGCGTTAGGCAGTGCGTGTCGAAGAATGACCTCCCACTTTGATATCCCATCGGCACGGGCGGCGGCGATGTACGGCTGCTCAAGCACCTCAATGAGCGTCGAGCGCGTGAAGCGCGCGATTGTGGCCGCGTTGAATAGGCCGAAGGTTGCGACGGGCAGAATCGCGTGCTGCCAGGTAGAACTGCCAGAGCTCGGCAAGACACGCAGCCAGACGGCAAACACGAAGATGAGAGTGAGACCAAGGAGAAAGTTGGGAACGCTGTACCCGAGCACAGCTCCCGTTATGACGGCTTTGTCGACAGGACTATCGCGTCGAACAGCTGCGACGATGCCTACCGGTATGCCGAGGAGCACACTCAGAATAAAAGCGGATACCGTCAGCACCAGCGTCTTTGGTATGCGCTCGGCAATGATCGAAAAGACCTCGCGGCCGTCTGCGGACGAGACGCCGAAATTTCCTTGAAACGCGTTGGCCACATAGATCAAGAACTGCTGGAGAATCGGCTTGTCGAGGCCCCAGTCGGCGCGGAACACTGCCAGCACCTCCGGCGTTGCACGCTCGCCCAGCATCGTCTGGGCTGGATCGCCGCTCAGTCGAAGAACGATGAAGACAAAAGTCACGGTGAGAAAGAGAACGACCAAAGCCCGAAGGGCACGAGCGATTATGAAGCCTATCATTATGCGATCTCCTTCCGGCAAATCTCGGATGACACGTCTTCGGCGCGATGACATGCCACCTGCTGGCCGTCGAATTCGCGAAGCCTCGGCGTTTCGGACGCGCATCTGTCGATGGCAAACGGACAGCGCGTCCGGAAGACGCAGCCTTCGGAAGCTTTGCTCGCATCGATTTCGCCCTGTAGCGGTGGCGGAAGGTTGCGCACGCTCGGATCCATCGTCGGAACTGAATCCAGGAGCGCTCTCGTATAGGGATGGCGGGGCCGTTCGTAGACCGAACGGATATGGCCGGTCTCAACGACCCGCCCGAGATACATGACGGCGATCCGGTCAACCAGGTGTCGAACGATGCGAAGATCGTGGGTGATAAACACGTAGGCAAGATCCAACTCCTGCCAAAGCGACTGGAGTAGCGCCACAACCTGAGCCTGGACGGATACGTCCAGCGCCGAGACAGCTTCGTCGAAAACAACCAGTTTTGGGTCGAGGATCAAAGCACGGGCAATGACGACCCGCTGGCGCTGGCCACCCGACATCTGGTGCGGGTACCGGGTCATCATTGCACTTGACAGCCCCACACGCTCGAGCATTGCGGCTGCGCGCTCATACGCGCTCGCGCGACCTGCAACGTGATGAACAAGAAGGCCCTCGGCGATCTGCTCTCCAATCGTCATCTGCGGGTTCAGAGCCGACAGCGGGTTCTGTTGCACAAGCGAGGTGCGCATACGGAACTTCGTCCAGTCTTTAGAAGTGCGGTCCTTGTGGTTCACGCCGTCGAACAAGACATCACCGCTAGTCGGTGGGGTCAGGCCGAGCAGTAGCCGACCAAGGGTCGATTTGCCGCTTCCGGACTCACCGACCACGCCGAGGCGTTCCCGCGGCGCGAGGTCGAAGCTGATGGAGTTGACCGCAAGCTGGCTCGTCGGCTTGGCGAAGAACCCGGTCTTATGGCTAAAGGCCTTGACCAGATCGTGGGTTTGAAGCAAGGGCGTATTCATGCGACCACCGGATGGTAACAGGAGGCTTCATGGACGAGGCCTATATTTGTGGGCGCGGGGAAGCGTACGGAACATTCGCCACTCGCACGCGGACAGCGCGGATGGAAATGGCATCCCTCCGGAAGGCTATCGAGAAGGGGTACCGATCCGGGGATAGGGATCGGAGGTTCGAGATCCGCGGGATCGATACTGGGCATACAGTCGATCAGGGCCCGGGCGTAGGGATGAGCCGGGCGCCGGAGCAGTTCCGTCACGGGCGCCGTCTCGACGATCTTGCCGCAATACATCACCGCTGCGCGGTCGGCCAAACGGGCTATCACTCCGAGATCGTGCGACACGATGAGGAGTGCCATGCCGGTTTCGGCCTTCAATTCTTCCAGCAAATAAAGGATCTGCGCTTGCGTCGTCACATCGAGCGCGGTAGTTGGCTCATCCGCGATCAGCAATTGGGGCTTGGCCGCAAGCGCATGAGCGATCATGACGCGCTGGTTCATGCCGCCGGAAAACTGGTGCGGATAAGAACGCAACCGACTCTTGGCACGATCAATGCCGACGCGCTCAAGAAGCCGCATCGCCTCCAGCCGCGCGTCGCTGCCCCTGAGACCCTGATGCCGGAAGAGGGCAGATTCGAGGTAGTACCCAATTGTATGCACCGGGTTCAGGCTGCTCGTCGGATCCTGGAAGATCATGGCGACCGATGGGGCTCTCCCCTGGCCGTCGGCCTGCGCACCAGAACTCAACGTTACCGTTCCGCCCGTTTGAGCAATGCCGCGCGGCAGCGCTTTGGCAATGGCATAGCAGGTCATACTTTTTCCGCAGCCGGATTCGCCGACGAGGCCGAGCGTTTGACCCGCGCCCAGCGAAAAACTGATGCCATCGATGATCTTGAGCGCGCGCGCCGGCACCTGAACGGTGAGATCGCGAACTGCTAGAAGACTTGTCACTTGAAAACTCCTCCTCGGCGGCGCGCCTCCAAATACGCGCCGCCACCAACGAAACTCACGCTCAGGCGAAGCTGAGGTTGTTCCGGAACTCCATCATTTCGAAGCTTACGGGCGTCCAGTGGACATCCTTGCGGGCGGCGTAGACGTCATACGGCTGGTAGAGAATGACGGCAGGCGCCTCCGCTTCGAAGATGTCTCGCATGCGATTGTAGGCGTCGGAGCGCTCCTTGCCGTTCGGCAGCACCGTGACCTTCTCGCACAGCTCGTTGAATTCGGCCGGCGCTTTCCAGCCCCACCGCTTCTGAACCTGGCCGTTGGGTCCGAACTCGGGAACAATGGTGGCATAGGCGTCCGTCATCCACTGACCGTTGGACCAGTTCCGCATCCAGCTCTTTTCGTCAGGCACCGTAGTGCCTGGTGCGTAAATTTCCGGCACGACGGTGACGCCGATTTCCTTCCACATTTCGATCATCATCATCAGCGCCGGAACGGCGTTGGCGTAGTAGTTGCCCATCGTACGATAGGTGATCGGCGTGCCGTCGTAGCCACTCTCCTTCACCAGGCGCTTGGCTTCCTCGACATTGTATTCCATGGCGGGCCGATTAGGATCGAAAGTTTCGCCATAGTTCGGGAAGTTGAAACCATGCGGGATCGAGGCCTTGTTCTTCCAAAGGGATTCGACCATCAGCGGGCGATTGACCGCAAGCGCCAGCGCACGACGAAGCGTCTTCTCCTTGAAAACCGGCTGGTTCATGTTGAAGGTGAACATCTGGAAGTTCTCGATGAGCGTTCCACGTGTTTCCAGGTCGGGGTAGCTGTTTACGAGCTGGATATCGTCGGGCGTCAGCGTTGTGACAATGTCGTATTCGCCGCTGATCAGGCCAGCGACCCGCGTGGCTGGCTCTGCGACAAGCTGGTACGTGATTTTCGAGGCTGTCGGCTTTGAACCCCAGTAGTCGTCGTTCGCTTCCAGCACGACACGGTCGCCGCTGACGAACTCAACAAACTTATACGGACCCGTTCCGATCGGCTTGTTGCCGAATGCAACCGCTCCAAGGTTCTTGTAATATTCCTTGGGAACGATGCGGCTCATCCAGGACGCCGCATAGGTTTCGATGAGATAGCTGGGCGTCTTCGTGCGAAGCACGACCGTATACTTGTCCTCGACGACGGGCTCGTCGAAGGCGAGCGAGTAGGACTTGCCGAGCGGGATTGTCTTGACCGCTTCGGGGCCCCAGAGCCGCTCCGACGAGAAGGTATATGCGACATCGTGTGCCGTCAGTTCCGCGCCGTCGTGGAACATGACCTTCTGGCGTAGCTTGAAGCGTACGGATTTGTCGTCAATCCGCTCCCAGCTCTCGGCAAGCGCCGGCACCAGTTCGATAGCGTTGCCAGGCGCTCCCTTGGCAAAGAAATCGCGCGCAATCAGCGTGTCGAAGATCTGATTGACGATACGGGGACCGACATTGCTGATCGCATTCACCGGCTCCAGCGTGTTCGGCAATCCGTTTACACCGAGCCGAAGTTCCCGGCGTTCCTGCGCGAAGGCGAACCTGGCGCCTGCAGTTGAAGCGACCGCTATTGCAGCGGTGCCCATCATAAAATGCCTGCGATTGGTCTTAAGCATTTAGTTGTCCTCCCAGATCGGTGTGAATGTGGCTGATATTTTCGTGCGAGCTTCGAACCTAGTTCGCGATAACGAACTTCTTCCGCAGCTTTTCAGGTACTGTCTCGATAATGCTTCGGGTTCCGGCGTCGGTGACGATGACACCGATGTCCTCGATCCTGGCAGTTACCGAGAGGCTCGATTTGGTGAACTTCGAGTGGTCCGCAACAACGATCACGCGGCTCGAAACCTCGATCATGGCGCGGGCGACACTCGCATTCACTGGCGACGAGGTGCAGATCAATCCGCGGTCAATATCGATTGACGCGGCATTGAGAATGAGTTTGTCAACATTGAACTGCCGAATGAACTGTTCGGCCAGAGGGCCCCGAAAAGAGCGGTTCGTGTCGGTATATTCTCCTCCGACCGAATAGATGCTCTGCCCTTCACCCCGGGTCAGTTCCTCAACGATGTCGAGACCGTTCGAAATGAAGGTGAGGTTCCGGCGCCCGGCAAGCGTCCTCGCGACCTCCAGTGCCGTTGTGCCGGCATCGAGGAGAACCGTGTCGCCATCGACAATCATTCCGGCGACGACGGCCGCAATGGCCGCTTTCTCAGTCTGATTCCAGACCGCACGGGCGGCGTTGGGCTTGTCCTGAGCGACTTGAGTGACACTGACAGCACCGCCGTGGGTCCTACGCAAAAGTCCAGCCTCGTGGAGTTCGCTGAGATCTCGCCGGGCAGTCGCCACAGAAATCTGAAAGTGCTCCGTTAGCTTGCCGATAGGCAGAAACTGCTCGCTACGCAACAGCTCGACGATTTTTGCCTGACGGTCCTGAGTCGAGTTGAACACCAGCGCTTCCCTTTAGTAGAAAAATGATCTATATCGATCACAATATGAGCGGAATCGTTCTTCGTCAAATGAAAGTTTCATGACAGTTTTGCTGCGATGCAGCAGCGGGTTAAAGCAGATATCGATCGATTTCCCGAAACAACAGGGAAAGATTCTCCCCGAAACCATTGTTATAGTGAGCGATATCAATCAGTCTGGCAGCGACAGGCAAGAGTTGGGCAAGGGAGAGAAAAATATGACGGACTTTAATGAGATGTCGGGCGGCGTTGAGAACCTGGCAGCCAACTCACCTGTTTTTCGCAAGCCAGCAAAACGGGTCGACATCAGGTCAATCCTGCCCGCGAGGCGGCGCGGGCAGGATGCCGGTGGGCAGCGATCCTCCCCGCTCGCCCACCGGCTCCTTCGCCGAAAGACGGCTAAACCGAGCCCATCTTGGAGAGCAACCACGCGCGTCAGCTCAAAATCCAACATAGCAGATGTCCTACCTCGTACACCGCCGCATCCAGCGGGTGTCTCATCGGTGGAAGCCGCTACGCGAAGATCTTGGTGAGGAGCATAGGTTGGAATCGACCATCGTCATGATCAACCTGTTTGGGGCCGTGGCATTGCTGCTGTTCGGCCTGGCTCAGGTGAAGGATGGGGCATCGCGCGCGCTTGGCTCAAAGCTAAGAACCAGTCTCGCTACCGGGACGAAAAGCAGCGTCCGATCGTTCCTGACGGGTTTCGTTGCGACCGTTGCGCTTCAGAGTTCCACAGCGACCGCGCTTATGGTTTCGTCGTTCGTTGAGCGGGAATTGATAAAGCCACGCATGGCGCAGGTCGTGCTGCTTGGGGCTAATGTCGGTACGGCTGTCACAGCCTGGATCGTTGCGACCGGCATTGAGTGGATTTCGCCGTTTCTATTGGTTGTGGGCATCGTTCTTTACCGAGGCGGCTCAACCTCCCGCCAAGGCGCCGGCACGGCAATGATAGGTATCGCGCTGATGCTGCTCTCGCTGCATCTCCTCAGCGCAGCGACCGAACCCTTACGCCATTCTCAGGCGCTTGGAGCCTTCATCGGGCTGCTCGACGACGCGTGGCCTGTCGCGATGATCTTAGCCGCAGTGATCGCATTTGTGTCATCCTCAAGCCTTGCCGCGGTCGTCCTCATTCTGTCATTGGCTACGACCGGCCTTCTGTCTGGTGGCCTTGTTGTCGCTCTGGTTCTGGGGGCCAATCTGGGAGGCGCGATCCCGCCAGTGATTGCTGCTCTGTCGGGGCCGGCAGCCTCCAGACGCGTCACGTTGGGCAATCTCATCGTTCGGGCGATAGGCTGCGTGCTCACTCTGCCTGCGGCCGGCATTTTGGCCGACTGGCTTTCGATGTTGCCCCTCCCCTACGCCAAGCTACCAGTCGATGCGCATCTGGCCTTCAACATCGCTCTGGCGCTTCTGGCCTGGCCATTTTCCAAACTCCTCGCGCGCTGGATGACCATCCTGATTCCCGAGGAGGCCCAGACGGAGAACACACCCAAATTTCTGGATTCGGATGAACTTTCGACGCCGATCGTGGCCCTCACCAGCGCTTCACGCGAGGTGCTTGGTGTCGGAGATCTGATCGAACGAATGCTCCTGAAAGTGTCGGACGCCTTCGAGCGGAACAATGCCGCAAGGCTCAGGGATATCTCGCCGCTTGAACGTCAGGTCGACCGGCTGCAGCAAGAGGTCAAAGTCTATCTCTCGAAACTCGGGCGAGCCGGACTGTCTGAAGATGAGGGTCGCCGTTCCATCGTCATCATCGACTATGCCATCAACCTCGAGCATATCGGTGACATTATCGAAAAGGGCCTTTTACCGGAGGTCACCAAGAAGATCGGTCAGGGCCTCAAATTCTCCGATGACGGTTTTGCCGAGCTTCAGCAGCTTTTCCAGCTGACCATCGACAATCTCAGGATCGCCCAGACGATTCTCATCACCCGTGACGTCAACCTCGCAAAACAACTTATGGAGCGAAAGATCGAGGTGCGCCACATGGAGAAACGGTCTTCGGAGCGACACCTCGAACGATTGCGTGACGGACGGACCGAAAGCCTGCAGACCAGCTCCCTTCATCTCGACATCCTGCGTGATCTCAAACGCATCAACGCCCATATCGTTTCCGTTGCGCATCCGATCATGGACGAACAGGGTCTGCTTGGAGAAAGTCGTCTCATCACCGGCAGTTCAACTGAAAGACCCCAATGACCCATGCGCCCTCCTCAGTGGAGGGCGCCAGACGAAGAGCACCGTATGAAAAACAGTGTACA
Organism: Pararhizobium polonicum; assembly: GCF_001687365.1. Lineage (GTDB taxonomy): Bacteria > Pseudomonadota > Alphaproteobacteria > Rhizobiales > Rhizobiaceae > Pararhizobium > Pararhizobium polonicum. Next base: position 66,203 of record NZ_CM004503.1, on the reverse strand, counting down.
ACTTATCACCTACGTCGACCGGTTAAGCGGAGGTGGTTTCCCCGAGTTGAGAGCTTTGCTCGACGGGAGGCTACAAGGCCTGTTCGGCGGCGTCCATGCCTTGCCTTTCTTCAACCCGATCGACGGCGCTGATGCCGGGTTCGATCCCACCGATCACACGATTGTCGATCCTCGCCTCGGTAACTGGGATGACGTTCGCGGCCTAGCCGCTTCCGTGGAGATCATGGCCGATCTCATCGTCAACCACGTCTCGGCGCAATCGAGCTGGTTCCAGGACTTCATCACAAAGGGACCTGAATCAGAATTTGCAGACATGTTCATGACATTCGGCAAGGTCTTTCCCCGTGGTGCCAGCGAACAGGACCTCCTGAATATCTATCGGCCGCGCCCTGGCCTGCCGTTTTCAAAGGCCACGCTTGCAGATGGCCGCCAGCGGATGCTGTGGACCACATTCACCCCCCAACAGATCGACATTGATGTCCACAGTGCCCATGGCGCCTTATACTTGGAGACCATCCTCGATCGCTTTGCTGAAGCCAACGTAACGGCAATCCGCCTCGATGCCGCCGGCTACGCGATCAAGAAGGCCGGAACCAGTTGCTTCATGATTGATGAGACCTATGCCTTCCTTGCCAAGCTCGCCGAAAAGGCACGGGATCGCGGGATGGAGGTTCTTGTCGAAATTCACAGCTACTATCGTGACCAGATCGAAATCGCCAGGAAGGTTGACCGTGTCTACGATTTCGCGCTGCCGCCACTGATATTGCATTCATTGTTCACAGGTGATGCGACAGCGCTGGCGCGTTGGCTGCAGATCAGTCCCCGCAACGCAATCACAGTTCTTGACACTCACGACGGGATCGGCGTCATCGATGTGGGCGCGCACAGTGATGGCCGACCCGGGCTTTTAGACCCGCAGGCAATCGACCATCTGGTCGAGGAAATTCATAGGCGCTCCGAGGGGCAGAGCCGTTTGGCAACAGGCGCTGCAGCTTCTAACCTGGATCTCTATCAGGTGAATTGCACCTATTACGACGCCCTCGGCCGCAACGACGACGACTACCTCATCGCCCGCGCAATCCAGTTTTTCACACCCGGTATCCCGCAAGTCTATTACGTCGGTTTCTTGGGGGGGCTTAACGACATGGAATTGCTGAGAAAGACCGGTGTCGGGCGTGACATCAATCGGCGCTTTCTTGAAGACCGGGAAATTGATCTCGCTCTTGAATCGCCGCTCGTCAAACGACTGTCGGACTTGATCCGCTTCCGTAACACCCATCCGGCCTTCAATGGATCATTCGAGGTAGCAACGGATGACACCGGAAGCCTTGTTTTAAGCTGGAATCTCGACGCCGAGTTTGCTCAACTAGTAGTTTCGTTCTCCCAAGGCAAGGCAACGATCACGGCTTCAGGCTGCTACGATTTCACATTCTCAGGAGAGGCCGCATGAGCAACCTGGTGAGACCGGGAAGCCACATCCCATCTGAAGTTCAGCCATCGATGTCCTCGATATGCTGTCGGACGAACAGCGACGACGAGGATACTGGCAACGCCTAGAAGGAGATAGAGAATGCAGCATTGGCTGGACAAGCTGACCGATCTTACCGCAATTGAGGGCGATGAGTGCATCCTCAAAACAGGGCTGGCGGACGTCGCCGACCATTTCGGCTTCACCGGCTATGCTTATCTCCACATCCAGCACAAGCACATCATCGCCGTGACCAACTATCATCACGATTGGCGGTCGCTCTACTTCGACAAGAAATTCGACGCTCTCGACCCGGTCGTCAAACGCGCAAGATCCAGGAAGCACGTCTTCGCCTGGTCTGGCGAGCAGGAGCGCCCGAGACTATCGACAGAAGAGCGTGCCTTCTATGCACAAGCGGCCGATTTTGGCATCCGCTCCGGTATCACCATCCCCATCAGGACCGCCAACGGTTCGATGTCGATGTTCACGCTGGCGTCGGAGAGGCCGGCAATCCCGCTTGATCGGGAGATCGATGCGGTTGCAGCAGCGGCGGCCGTCGGGCAGCTCCATGCCCGCATCTCCTTCCTTCGCACCTCGCCCACCGCGGAAGATGCCGCGTGGCTCGATCCAAAAGAGGCGACTTATCTGAGATGGATCGCCGTCGGTAAGACGATGGAGGAGATCGCGGACGTGGAGGGGGTCAAGTACAACAGTGTCCGCGTCAAGCTTCGCGAGGCAATGAAGCGCTTCGACGTCCGCAGCAAAGCTCATCTCACCGCGCTCGCGATCAGAAGGAAACTGATCTGATCGGAATACGATTTTGACCGCCGCACACTCGGGATCCCGGAGGAATGAAATTGGCAGATGGATTGCATTGCACATTGTACAGTTATTCGCCGGCAACCGCTCAGCGCAAGCAGCGCTGGCATGAAGACGGGGGTCAACGGCATTTCTATGGAACTGCAGAGGCTGCCCGCCAGGCGGTTCTCTACCTCAAGCGCGAAGTGAAGAGAGATCCTGAGCACGTGTGGGAGCCTATGCATCTTGAGAAACTAGAAATTGCCGTGCCTTCGACGGACGTTCTCGTTGTCTTGCTGAACCAGGGTGTCTCGTCGCTCGTCAAAAGCTGCGACATCATCGAGACCATCGACAACGTCGACTAATATGAGAACGCACAAACGACATGGTCGAGGAGCAAACGGCGGCGAGCCATAGTCTTGCATGCGAAGCTACGGCGCTGCTCGAATTGCCGGAGCAATTCAGGTTCGATGATGTGAAGCTGGCGCCAACCTCCAGCAACTGCGTTCACCATTGCCCAGCCGACGGGACTGCCTGGCGAGGGCCCCACGTGCTCCCGCTTCCCGCAACCCAGGGCTCAGCGCTCGGACCGGCAAAGGCCAACTGAGAGGCGCTTTAGTCCCGGTCCCCATGCCCGCTCAATCAAGTGTGATATGTCCCGGCCGACCAGAGCTCCTGAACTGCAGTCCCGCACTCGGGCACGATGCGACGGCCCGAAGGCTATGGGCCGTCTAAACGGCGTTCTTGTAGCAATTCAGTTCACGAGGACCTTGGGAATGAAACCAAGAATGCTGATCAGCGTATTCACGGCGCTCATCTGCGCATGCATCTCAATGCTCGCTTCTATGTAACGGATATGCTGAGGGCCGCCGGCTTCTTTTCCGGTTTTGTAGGTCTCTGGCAGACCCTGGAACAGTTCATCAGCTTTTTCCACCAACTGCCGGTGTGTCCGGATAGCATCGATCGTGATTGCTTCCAGGTCCGCTGGAGGTAGTCCACGCGTCAGCCCAACCAATGGGCGAAGCTCGACCTTCTTCGTCAATGTTGCATCTTCCGATTCCATTCCTGACCTAACCCTGGTTTTGTCTGCGGTGCGCCCCCGCTGACGTTGAACCCTTTGAACCCAAGCCGGGGGTTAGAATCCGAGATGAATCGGCCCTGAGACCTTTAGCACCGAGGCGCCTGGACATGCGTCACAGGCCCCCGGCCACAAGGTCAGAGGGTTCCTGGCACCGTTTCGGTCAGCGCCAACCGTTCATCTGCGGATTCTAAGCCGCAACACAGCGCGTACTGCGTCATTCCCCTTATAAGAGCCATTCCAAAGAGATGCCAGCGCCGAACGACAGAACGACGGTGCAAATCTTCACATGCCTGCGGCGACGGAAGGCACGAAATACCCTAATGCCTGCAGTTTTGAAGAAGAAATCATAGCCGCCTTGCGACCGAAGATAGAATGCATTCTTGAGGATGGCGACACGTGGTTGTTTTCCGCCATGCTCTCGTTAAGGAGCGATTCGCCTGGCGCGCGCACCGAACAATTTTTTCCTCCTGACCCGCGTTCATCCACGCAGAAGCGAGGAGCTTGTTCCTCACTTCTCGCGCGCGCCGATGCCAGAAAGGTCGATCCGAATACCGGCCTTGTTCGGGTCGACCCGCTCCGCCCCAAGTGCTGGAGCGACGTTGCCGGCCTTCATCTTGTAACTGCCGACTTCGGACGTTTCCGATTCCATCGTTGGTTCCGGCTCTGGCAGCTTCACGTCGCCCGGATCTGCTGCCCGGAACACGGCTGTCCCTTCGAAATACCCGGTCTGCCAGGCAATGATCGCATCGTCGAACACCTGCGGCAGAACGTCCTTGTCGGTCGGATTGCCGTACCATTTGGTAACGATGCGATAGACCTTGGCGAACAGCGCCGTGCCCATCCGGATGTTCTCGCAAGCATCCACCATGTCGGATTTCAGCTGGCCGGCTTCCACGACACCGAGCCCGGCCGGATATTGCGTGACGCCGACGCGCACGACGTTTCGGCCGACATGCTGGCCGATGAGGTTCATTGCCTCGTCCGCCGTCGCGGGCTTCGGGACGAGCACGACACGATTGCCCGAGCGGACCGTAACAGCCAGCGGATCCTGCGACCCTGCCCGCTCGATGAACTGTTCGACGACCGCCGGCTTCAGCCCGGGATCGCTGCATTCCTTGATGAGTGCGGCATCGACCATGGCGACTATATCCCTATATATTGAACGCTGTGACGACGGGCAGTCCGAACAGGTTTGCCCAGGCGATGACACTCGCCTTCTGAATGGCGACGATCGATGTGCCGTCCGTCCACCAGCCGTTGCCAGTGGCGACGATTGCGATCGGGGAATGCAGCATCGACTGCAGGACCGGCCAGAGGATGAGCTGCTCGTAGCAGATCAGCGGCGCAATCCTGTTTCCATCGATCTCGACGGCAGGATTGTCGAACAAATGCGCGCGAGCTCCACCGTCCCGCCCGGCCCACGTCCGCCACGGCTGCCACATCGAAACCGGAACCGGCATGCGCTCGCGATAGAGGACGCGGTCTCCACCAGCCGAGATCGCCACCATGACATTGTCGTAGCCACCGGCATTGATGACGGCTGCGCCTGCGATCACGATGAGGTCCGATCCTCGCAAGCCTTCCTGCCAGAGGCGCGCAACGGTCGGCGTCCAGAAGCCGAGTGCGCTTTCGGGGAGGACGACGAAGCGGGTCTTCTCCCCCGCAGCCGCGCGCACCGTTGCGATCAGGTCACGGTGATGGTCGAGCGAACCGTCTCGCCCAAGTTTCTGACCCTGTTCGAGGTCGACGCCCTTCCATCCTTCCGGTAGATTCGGTGATGTCCACGTGGCAGTGGACCAGAGCCAGAATCCTCCCAGGACCATGGCGGCAGCCGGCCAATATCGCGATGTCATCATCGCGAGGCCGGCTGTCATCGCGCCAAGCCCCCACCATCCCCATCCCGGAAAGAGCACACCCGTAGCGGTGAGCGGATGCGCCCAGCCGGTTATGCCGAGGGGCGGCATTCCCATGAGCATCGCCGCCGCCAGATAGCGTGGCGCCATTGCCATTCCCGTTCGACCTTCTCCCCGAGACTTCCCTTCCGTTTGCCCTTTCCAGAGCGTTGCATGCACGCCGGCGAAGGAGAGCGAAGCAGCTGCCCAGAGCAGAAGCCCAGGCCAGAGATCGGCGGCATAGAAGTTGGCGACGCCCTGCGGCAGCCCACGCGAGGCAGCCAGAAAATATCCGGCCGACACGAGTACCGCCGTCAGCCGCGACGGCGACATTGCCCATAGCGCCGGAAACAACACAGCGACCGGAAGGGTCAGCACATGACCGCTCCAGGCGGTCCAGCCGCAAGCGCCGGACGTGGCGATCAGCAGGAAGGATCGCGGCCATTTACGGTTTGAAAGTGAGGACCGGCTGCGCCAGGCCGAGAAGGCCCGTGTCGGGAACCGGCCCAAAATACCGAGAGTCATAGGAGCTCGCAAAGGATGAGTGAAGAAACAGATTTCTCAGTGGCACGATGCCGGTTTTGAACGGTGTGATCGGCCTGCCCTCCCCATCGCTCGTTCGAACGATCGATGAAGGAAGAGGCCTTCCGTCGACCGTGACATTCGCGCCGATTTCGACGTGCTGTCCGGGAAGTGCAGCCACTGTCTTGATCAGAGGCGCAAAGCCACGGGGGCAGAGGCCACGCCTGACATAGCCGCGGCGCCGTGCCTCCTCGAATGACGCGGTCACCGGTGGGCAGATGAACACGAGATCGCCGGCCTCGACCGGGCGCTGGAGAGCCACGATACGCCAGAGCCCAAGCGGCTCACTCGGCGTCAGATTCACTCGATAGCCGCCCATATAGGCGATAGCCGCCAGACCGGCGATCACTCCGCCCGCGCCGGCCAGGAACAGGAATATTCCGCGCTGCGTCATTGCTTCATCACCGGAGACTGGCGCTGGGACAGACGCAGCTCCTCTGCCTGCTTCAGCGTCTGTGTGGTGCGTTCGTGAGCAGCAAGCTGCTGCGTTGTCCGCATCACCGGCCAAGCTTCCTTCAGCTGTTCCTTTTGCGCCGGCTGCATCCCGTTGGAGAGTTTGTCGAAGAGCGTGCCGGACGGTTGACGCGCAGCATTGGTGAGCAGCGTGCGTTCGCCAAAGCGTTCGGTGACGGCCTTGTTGAAGCCGTCAATCTCCAGCTTGGTTTCGCGATTGCTCAGCGCATATCCAAGAGCTGCCGGCAAATCGTTCCGGTCGATCGCGTCGCGCACACGCTCAAGCACGACGCACGCTGCGGGTGACAGCGCCGGAATGTCGATCGAGACACGCTGGCGCAGGGCTTGTTCTTCAGTCTCCATGCGTTGCGTCGCGGTCTCGCGCATCCTAAGATATTGCGCGAGGTCGCGCGTCAGGGCAGGCACATTGAGCTCGGCGACACGTCGTGCCTCGCGCTCCGTCTTGCTGGCCAGAATTCCGGTCTTGCCCTTCAGCGCCCCGATCGATGCCGGCTCGGCTTCCAGCTTCCCCAGGGCCTGACGAGCGCTGTCCTTGTCGGCCAGTACGGCGTCGAAGTTCATCGCCCGGAATGCAGTTTCGGGATCGGCGAAGACGTAAGCGAAGCGAGCCGAGACCTCCTCCCATTGCTGCTTCAGGGCAGGATCGGCGCCGAGCCTGTCACTAAGCGTATCGGCAACAGAACCGGAGAATGTCTTGATGCCTGCAACCATGGGCGCGGCCTCCTTCATCGTTTGGGTTTTTAAGGGGTGGTGCAGACCGAGACGCTCTGCAAAGACGGCGAGGCGCTGGCCAAGCTCGACCAATTTCATTTTCTGGCGCAGCGTCCAGTCGAGCCGATCGCGGACAAGTGTGCGGGCCACCTGGACGATGTTGAGGCCGCGACCTTCCGCAAACCGCAGCGCCTCGCGGTAAAGCTTTCCGCGCTCGTAATCGAGCGTGGTCTCCTTGGCATTCTTTCGGGAGAGTACCTTGGCCAGCCCGCCGTTGAAGGCGAACGACCGGCGTCCGTAGTAAAGCTGCACATCCTCGCGATGGCGGGTCATCGCCACATAGGTCAGATGCCGGTCGAGGGAGAGGCTTGCCAACACCTTCACGCGGTCGACGGTAGCGCCTTGCGATTTATGGATCGTCGTGGCGTAACCATGATCGAGATTGCTATAGAAGCGTTGCTCGACGATGACCTGCCGGCGCTTATCACCCTCTCCGACGACAGCAACGATCCTGTTCGGTGCGGCCTCAACGACATGAGCGATCATGCCGTTCTTGACGCCGAGCGAGGTCTCGTTCTTCAGGAAGACGATCTGGTCGCCCGCGTCGAACTGGCGAATGCCGTCAGCCGTTTTGAAGACATGGCCCTCACCGACGACGCCGCGTTCGACGAGTTTTTCCCGGGCCATAACGTTGAGCATGCGCACGTCGCGGCGCAGATGCGCGAGGATCAGCGTTGTCTTCGTCTGATCGTAATCGTGGTTCCAATCACCGATCAGCCGCTCGACCGCCTCGGCCTTGAGGCGCGTTCCCGTGATCCTGACATTGGCATCATAGGCGGTCAGCGCCTTTTCCACGTTGCCTCGGGCCAGATCGAGTGACGCCTTGCGCATCCAGTCCTCGCGCTGGCGATAGATCGTCTCCAGTTCGGCATAACCGATCCGGTCGACGATAGCGCGGAAGGCGGCACCCGCCTCGATCGGCTGGAGCTGTTCGGGGTCGCCGACCAGAACGATCTTCGCCCCGGCTCTGACCGCTGTATCGACAAACCTGGCCATCTGTTTCGAGGCGACCATGCCAGCCTCGTCCATAACGAAGACGGTTTTGCGGTCCAGAACATCCCGGCCCCGATTCCAGCGCAGTTCCCATGACGCGAGCGTCCGGCTGTGGATCCCCGCTTCCTTTTCCAACCCCTCCGCCGCCTTGCCGGCCAGCGCGCCACCGACGACACGATATCCGGCCAGTTCCCAGGCTTCACGGGCCGCTTTCATCATCGTGGTCTTGCCCGCACCAGCACGTCCAACCACCGCGGCGATCCGGGTGGGACCGGCGATGCGCTCGATCGCGGTTTTCTGCTCTTCCGAGAGCCGCGCATGCCGCTGGAACGTTGTATCCAGCACGCTCGCGGAGACCGCATGCGTTTCCTTGCCAGACAGCCAGGTCGTCTGCCGCACCATCGTCGCCTCGAGGCGGATCATCGCTCGTGTCGAATAGCGGGCCGGCACCTTCTGCCCGGTGGAAAAATCGATCGTGTCGCGCTGCAGCCGGAGAACCTCGGGGTTCAGGATGATGCGTAACATCAGTTGCTGGAAAAGCGCGGGATCGTCGACATAGCGGTGCAGCACTTTCGCGACATCGCGTTCATCGAAGACGCTCTTTTCCCGCGTGATCAGGTCGAGCACGATCTCTGGACGACGAAGAATGCGCCGGGCGTTCTCGCTGCGCCGGTCCTCATTCAATTCGATCCGCTCAAGCTCGGGCCGGATGCCTTGCTCCTTCGCCTTACGCTCGATCGCCTTGGCGCCAACGCCGAGATGGATAGTTGGTTCGAGGTCGATGCCCTGCTTCTCGTAGGAGCGGCCATCAATGCGAAGATCGATCCCGCCGAGCGCCAGATGATGATTGAGCCGTTCGAACCATCCATCGCGCAGGACATTGAAATCATCAGTTGACCCGGCCCAGAGTTCGTAGAGGATTTTCCCGGATTTCGTGCGAACCGGCTGGCCATCCTCACCGATAACCGCCACCTTCTTGGTCCCGAACCCATCCCCCGTCAGCGGACGCAATGTGGTCATCAGGTGGATGTGCGGATTGCCGGGATTGTCATGGTAAACCCAGTCGGCGACCATGCCTTTTGCAAGGATATGTTTCTCGACGAAGTCCCGCACCAGCGCAATGTTCTGTTCGGCCGGCAGCTCCAGCGGAAGTGCGATTGTCAGATCCCGGGCAAGCTGTGCGTCGGCACGCTTCTCGAACGCCTCGACCTTGTTCCAGAAGGCTTCCGAGGCTCCGGCAACAGAACGGTCTGCAATCATCGCGCGGACCCATTTCGGGGCATCGGCCGGGAGCATGAATTCCTCATGCACCAGTCCCTGTTTGCGGGTGTAGTCGATGGTGCGGGCCTCGCGCTCGTATTCCATCTTCGCGCAGTGCCGGTAGGCCGCCGACAGCACCACGCTGCGGCCTCCGCCGCGGCTGACGATGCTGGCTGAGAAGTGGGCGATGGCCACGGCGCAGGAAACTCCAGGTTCGAACATCGTTCGTCGGGAGTGGCGGCACAGCCCGGCCCCGCCAGCGCTGTAAGCAAGCACGTCGCATCAGCGACGTATAATTGCGCCCTTGGAACCGCTCCTTCGGAACGGCCGGGATCATCCACCAAAGCGTGCGATCTGCCGATGTGCAGATCTGCACATTCCCTTTCGTGACATCCGGAGGAATTCTGGCGTCGCAAGTGCAACGCCAGAATCTCAAGGAGAACCAACCGGAATGAAAAAACCGTCATCGAAGATCAGGGAAGAAATCGCCAGATTGCAGGACCAGCTGAAACAGGCCGAAACACGCGAGGCCGAGCGCATCGGGCGGATTGCGCTAAAGGCTGGGCTTGGGGAAATCGACATCGAGGAGGGCGACCTTCAGGCCGCCTTCGAGGAAGTCGCCAAACGGTTTCGTGGCGGCAAGGGCTCGGCGACCGGAAAGAGACAAGCCGGAGATAGCCGGACCGGTACCGAGCCGTCCGCGGCGCTCGCGTCTGGCGCGGATGAAGGCGGGTCTGGCGAGGCTTGAACGGATGGCAAAGTCGATGACGTCAGACGCACGCAAGAAGGACACCCGCGAAAAAATCGAGCTCGGCGGGCTGATCGTCAAGGCAGGACTGCGTTACGAAAAGCGGGCGCTGCTGCTCGGGCTGTTGGTCGACGGCGGCCGCCGGCTCAAGGGCGACGAAGAAGAGCGGTCACGCTTGACCGCCATCGGCGCGGAGGCGTTCGGCCATGACGATGAATAGGCTTTTGCTGTTGATCCTGCCGGCAATCATAATGCTCGCGGCGATGTTCGCGACATCCGGGATGGAGCAGCGACTGGCGGCATTCGGAACGTCCCCGCAGGCGAAGCTGATGCTGGGACGTGCCGGGCTCGCGCTCCCCTACATCGCTGCGGTGGCGATCGGCATAATTGGCCTCTTCGCCGCGAACGGATCGGCCAACATCAAGGCCGCCGGTCTGAGCGTGCTGGCCGGAAGCGGCGTGGTCATTACCATCGCAACACTGCGCGAAGTAATCCGCCTGAATAGCATCGCAAGCAGCGTGCCGGCCGAACAATCGGTTCTGGCCTATGCTGATCCGGTGACGATGATCGGCGCAAGCATTGCCTTCATCAGCGGAATGTTCGCGCTGCGTGTCGCGATCAAGGGCAATGCCGCGTTCGCAACAACAGCGCCCAAACGGATCGGCGGCAAGCGGGCTGTGCATGGCGAGGCCGACTGGATGAAGATCCAGGAGGCGGCAAAACTGTTTCCCGAACGAGGCGGCATCATCATCGGCGAGCGCTATCGGGTTGATCGCGACAGTGTTGCCGCCATGCCGTTTCGCGCTGACGATCGACAAAGCTGGGGCGCTGGCGGCAAGTCGCCGCTCCTGTGCTTCGACGGTTCCTTCGGATCGTCGCATGGCATCGTCTTCGCCGGCTCCGGCGGTTTCAAGACGACATCGGTGACGATCCCGACCGCGCTCAAATGGGGCGGCGGGCTTGTCGTTCTGGACCCGTCAAGCGAGGTCGCGCCGATGGTCTGCGAGCACCGGCGTCAGGCCGGCCGCAAGGTGATCGTGCTCGATCCGACAGCCGGCGGTGTCGGCTTCAATGCCCTCGACTGGATCGGCCGTCATGGCAATACCAAGGAAGAGGATATCGTCGCCGTCGCCACATGGATCATGACCGACAATCCCCGAACGGCATCCGCCCGCGACGACTTCTTCCGCGCTTCCGCCATGCAGCTGCTGACCGCCCTGATCGCCGACGTCTGCCTGTCAGGGCACACGGAAGCGGAAGACCAGACGCTGCGCCGTGTTCGCGCCAACCTGTCCGAACCGGAACCCAAGCTGCGCGCGCGTCTGACGAAGATCTACGAAGGGTCTGAATCCGACTTCGTGAAGGAGAATGTGTCAGTCTTCGTCAACATGACGCCGGAGACGTTTTCCGGTGTTTATGCCAATGCGGTGAAGGAAACCCATTGGCTGTCCTATCCCAACTATGCCGGACTTGTATCGGGCGACAGCTTTTCGACCGACGATCTCGCCGACGGCGGAACGGACATCTTCATCGCGCTCGACCTGAAGGTGCTGGAAGCCCATCCCGGCCTCGCGCGTGTCGTCATCGGCTCGCTGCTCAACGCGATCTATAACCGCAACGGCAACGTGAAGGGTCGCACCCTCTTCCTGCTCGACGAGGTAGCGCGTCTCGGCTACCTGCGCATCCTCGAAACCGCTCGCGACGCAGGCCGCAAATACGGCATCATGCTGACGATGATCTTCCAGTCGCTCGGCCAGATGCGTGAGGCCTATGGCGGGCGTGATGCGACCAGCAAATGGTTCGAATCCGCATCGTGGATTTCGTTTGCGGCAATTAACGATCCCGATACCGCCGACTATATCTCGAAGCGCTGTGGAGACACCACCGTCGAGGTCGACCAGACCAACCGTTCAACCGGAATGAAGGGATCTTCGCGATCGAGATCGAAGCAGCTCAGTCGCCGGCCGCTGATCCTGCCGCATGAAGTTCTGCGCATGCGCAGCGACGAGCAGATCGTCTTCACCTCGGGCAATCCGCCGCTCCGGTGCGGCCGGGCCATCTGGTTCCGCCGTGATGACATGAAAGCCTGTGTCGGCGAGAACAGGTTCCATCGAACCGGAACCGGAACCGATACGCACACCGAACATGCGCCGCCATGGCAGAAGGAAGGGACGCGCCCATGAGGCATTGGAGAAAAACCTGGTACTCGCTGATCGGCCCGCTGATGATCTGGGTCGCGTTCATTATCGTCACGCCGTTTTTCGGTGTGGCAGCGATCGCCTCTCTTGGCGTGCTCCCGCTGCTTGGCGAAACGGCCCTGAAAACAATCGGCATGTTCTGTGTCCTGATCCTTGCGGTGCTCGTGGTTGGCGGTGTGTTGTGCTTCGAGCGCACCGGCGGGCTGGATCGGACGGTCGCGGTCACCTCTGCTCCTGCAGAGGACACGCTTTCAGCCTCGTTCTCGATCTGTGGTGAAGACCGCCGCATGAATTGCGTCGTCGACGGCGACACCTTCTGGTTCAAGGGAGAGAAAATTCGGATCGCCGATATCGACACACCCGAACTCAGCCCGCCCCGTTGCACGGCAGAACGGGTCAAGGGCGAGGCGGCCAAAGCACGTATTCTGGTGCTCCTAAACGCTGGCCCATTCTCGATGAGCACGGGATTGCGCGACGAAGACAGGTATGGTCGCAAGCTCAGGACTGTCAGCCGTGAAGGGCAATCGCTTGGCGAGATTCTCGTGGGAGAAGGCCTTGCGCGTCGATGGGACGGTGCGCGTCGAAGCTGGTGCGATAGCTGACCGCAAATCAGGCCGTTCCAGTTGTATCATCCGCCGGCATGGCCGGCCATGCGAGATGGATCGTAACCGGGACCGGCCGAAACCGCATGGCGGGTTCGGTGCGCTTGCGCATAGAGCCGTGCGGTGAAGCCGCCTCGCCCAGTTCCCTGTCTGAAATCATCACTGCGATGAATCGGTGACACCTGATCGATTCAGATAACTCGTTGGACGCGGCTTGCCGAGACAGCGACAATGAGGGCATGGAAGACACGGAGACATGCCCGGTTCATCTTCACCGCGTTGATGCGGCGCAGAATATGCGGCGCTTCTACATGCTGGCGATCCAGCCGACACTGTTCGGCGGGGCTTCGGTCATCCGCAACTGGGGCCGGATCGGATCGGGCGGCCAGACGATGATGCAGACCTTCGATCATCCCGACGACGCGAACACAGCACTCTCCCGTTTCGAACGAACGAAGAGACGGCGTGGTTATCGGGACGCGGGCAGCACCGAATAGCCGGTTCAATCGACCGACTTCCTGCATTTCCTGTGGCTTTCGCTGATCTTACGGGCATTCTTGCCTTTCTGCCCCTTTCTTCGCCACATCTTCATTGTCAAAGCTGAAGGATCGAAAACCTAAGAGGAGCGTCCTTCATGACCACGACCAACGAGATCGCCGACAAGATCGCAGCCGACCAGAACCTCACCAAGGCGCAGGCCAAGACGATCGTCGAAAGCGTCTTCAAGCAGATCACCGACGCGGCGCTTGCTGGCGCAGAAACGTCGATCCCATCGTTTGGAAAGTTTAAGCTGAAGGACACTCCGGCGCGTGAAGGCCGCAATCCGGCAACCGGAGCGACAATCAAGATCGCGGCGTCGAAGAAGCTGACCTTTGCGCCCGGCAAGGCGGTCAAGGACGCGTTGAACGGCTGAAGCTATCACGCTGCCGGAAGCGGCAGCATGATGGAAGCCTCCTAGAAAGGAGGCTCCGCGCTGACGCGGCCGTCCTGCTCGGCCTCGATGGCTGCAAGCTCGGCCTGCACCATCTCCAGCTCCGCCGCGATCTGGCGGCGCTCGCCCGCATCCACGGCATTGCGCAATTCGGCCTTAAGTTCTTCGCGCTGAATTTCGAGAGAAATCGTCATCGTCGTCTCCTTGACGTTTGTGAAAGACGACGCAGCGCGTCATGGCGAAGCGGAGGGGTCCAGCATCGCGGGACGCGACCGCCGGAGGCGGCGAGTGGAGGAGCCGATTTGCGGAAGCCGCCATCGGCGGAAGGAGCAAATTGGAGGCGCCGCTCGTGCTGGACGCCTTCGGTTCGCCATGGCACCCTTGGACGAACTGAGCAGTTCCCCCACCTCCAGTGTGGCACCCCAAAAAGCCGGAAGCAGGCTCGATGCCTGCGCCCGGCTCTCCCTTGCGACACGAAAAGAGCCCCGCCTTTCGGCGGAGCTCCTCGGCGGTGATCAGGCCTCCCGCTTCGGGCGGTTCCAGATGAGGGCGTAGTCGCCTTCCTTCTCGCCCGGCCAAAGGGCTGCGGTGATCGGGGCGTTGAAGCTCGGGTCGTCCAGCTTGACCGAGATGTATTCCTCGCCGTCGTTGGAGACCGCCTTCCAGCCGGCGCCGACCTCGACGCCGTTGCCGGCGGTGATGCGGAAGTCCGGAGCGTCGCGCGAGACGCGCTCGATGGGGTTCAGGCGGGCCTTCATGCTGACGGTAAGAGTGCGCACGTTGCCGATGATCGAGTTGTTGCCGTTGGTGGTGAATTCGCCGATGACTGCCATTGTCGTAACCTTTCCGGTTTGCTCGGGCCGCGCCCATCGCGTCCTCGATGACGGTGTTAAGACCGACGGCGATCGACGCCGCACCGCTGGCGGCCGGAACGAAGTGGAGGACGGCCGGGAGCGGCTTTCTTGGCCCGCGAGGAATGCGAACCTGTTCGCAGGGGAAGAAAGTTGCGTATGGCCGTTGCGGCCAAGGCGATCGAGACGAAGGCGTCCTTCGGTCACACCAGTTGAATCGAGGTCTGCGTGGGTGTGGCCTGTCCGAGCCGGATCGACCACGACATGCCGCGAGACCAATCGTTGAATTCACCACCAGCACGCCGCTGGCTCAATCGTTTTCGGGACCATCCTCACACCACGTCACGGCTGCAGACCTGCCGTTCCCTTCGACGCCATCGCCGATGGGTGCGTCTGCATTACCGACCGTTCGACAGCAGAACCATCTTCGACTGGATGGTGTCTCCTCGCTCGAACTCGGCAGTTCCGGCGAAGATGGTCAGCACCATGCGACCAGCCGGCGACGTGGTATCGGCCCATGGCTCGGCCAAAGACCGCAAGCCGGCCTTGGCCGCGTCCAGCAGCTCCGCAATGTCGAGAAGATCACATGTCGCTCCAGACACCTTTTGCTCAAAAATGCGCTTGCACCCAGCCGCCTTTAGCGCCGCACGCTGTCGGTCCAGAGTCTGGTCGTCTGTCGAAACGCGGGCATATCCGATAAGCAAGGTGGTTCCATTCGCTATGGTGCAGCCCGGAATTTACCGCGTACAATCCGTCGCGGAAATATGTATTTTGCGACAAGACAAATATCAGACGCAGAATCGTGAAAAAACTTGGGATTTTCGCGACGTCTCCCCTTTTTCCGACGCCTTACCCGGCGGTAGGCTAGACCAATGGTAACAAACAGAGTGGACGAAATCACCGAAACGAACCGGCTCGCTTGGAACGCGCAACGCTTTGACGCGTGGGTATCCGCCTTCGGGACACCAGAAGATGAGGCGGCAAAGATCATTGCCGACCCGAAACATATTCTGCGGCGGCTATATCCCTATCTTGGAGACGTTACGGGGAAACGCATCTGCAATGTCCAAGGCTCTCATGGGCGCGTTGCCGTAGCACTCGCTCGGCTAGGTGCCGAGGTGTGGGTCATCGACTTCTCGGAAGAGAACCGGCGTTTTGCCCTCCGCTTGGCCGAAGCGGCTGGCGTCGTGATTGATTATGCTCTTTGCGATACCATGGAAGCGGGCAAACTAGGTCAGAACCACAGCTTCGATGTGCTCGTACTGGAGCTTGGCATTCTCCACTACCATCAGAATATCGAGCGGTTTTTCACAGTAATGCGCCAGCTCACTGCAAACGGTGGCATGCTCGTGTTGAACGAATTTCATCCGGTTCAGCGGAAGTTGTTTTGGGCCGAAGGTCCGCATGATTATTTCCAGACCGGGCTAATAGAGGCCGACGTGCCCAATCCTGACGCCACTGGCGTATCCTTGGGGAAATGCCTTTATCGCTTCTGGACGATGGGAGACATCATGACGGCCGCCATCAAAGCCGGGTTTACGATAGCAAGGCTGGATGAACACCCAGACTGGACAGATGCGAGCATTCCAGGAACTTTCACACTGGTCGCTTATGCATGACGGTTGGGACTCCGCTAATCACCGTCGCAGAAATCCTAACATTTGCGACAGAATCGGCGGCGCTGAATTATCAGGGGAATTTCTGTCGCAAAAATCGGCTGCAAAAGTCTGACTTTCGCGACTGAGTTTTGCGGCAGTTTCGGAGCCTCACGGATGCGGATCGGGAAAACCGTGCCGCTCCGACAGAGCGGCGAGAATCTTGTCCTTCTCTGAGATGAAGGACCGGCCCTGATATGTGCCCGTTTGATGGGCTGACGTTGCCCCATCTGCCAGCACCAACAACGGGAGAGACTGGTTTTCCTCCCCTACGAGGCCAGTGACCGGAAGCCTCGGCCGGGGCCACTCAATCCGTTCTACGTCGAGCCGCCTCGCCAGCTCTGGAAATGACGCAAGCACGCCTTCCATGAGGGCGCAGTGCCAACAATAAAACCGCTGGCCCGGATAGGCCGGGTCTTCAAAATCCGGACGCAATAAAAAGAGCTTGTCGCGGGTCATCTTCCATCCCTGATCTGCCGATTGGGATGGAAATACCTGAAACCCCCATAAAAGTCAGGATTTTTGCGACGAACGGCATGTGCCTATCTAGTGTATTGAGTCGGGCTGGTGATAATATAAAATTAGACGGCAGCTTTCGCCACGGCGAAGCTATCCTCGAACAGACGGAAGCGGGTGATTTCGCCATTCTCCACGGTGAAATCAAAGCAAAATTCTGACTCGATCAGCTTACCCGTCCGCAGAACGCGGGACGCAAGTTCTCCGATTGCTATAACCCGATTGCCTTGCGACAGGATTTCCCGCACCGCAAAGGCCTCTGATGCGATCTGCTCCCTGATCTGCGCATAGAACTCCGCTGCGCCTGCCTTTCCGATCTTGCGGCCGATCCACGGCACGACGCTCGTGTCGCCCGCCACGGCTGGCGTCACGGTTTTTGCAAAAGCCGGAATCGAAGCCCACCGTTTGCCGGCGGCGGCGTCCATGAGATTATCGCGAATATTGCCGGCCGACACCACATGGACCGGGAATGGAAGGACATTCGGCGACATCAGCCATTCGAGATGATCGTAGACGGCTTTTGGCTCCCAACCGGTATCGGCAAAGATCGCGCAATCGGGCATCGGCCCGACCTCACCATGCGCTGCTATCGGCGCCATGGTGGTGGACTGGACGCCGGCGCCGAGCGAAAGCGCCCGCAGCCGGATCGGGGAGGGCGCGCCGTCCCCGGTAAAGTTCGACACCTGGAGCATCAGGCCGCCTCCTTTCCGGAAGCTGCCTGCGGCTGAAGGTCGTGCAGATATGTGACAGCGCGCTGCGCATGCGCCGCCGCATTGAAGATCGCCCGCTTGTCGGATCCGAGGATTTCGGCCCAGCTCTGGATATAGGCGGCATGATCCGGCCGAGGCTCCAGCTCCGGCACGATACCCAGATCGGCGCAGATCATCGCTGCCCCAAGCTCCACCAGCATCTCTTCGAACGCCCTCTCGCGGCGATCCTTGTGGTAGCGGCTCAGGTCCCTGTTCAGTCGGGCGGGACCGCCCGCCCAATGCAAGGTTTCGTGCGCTCTCGTCGCAACGAAAGAGGCCATGTCCCGAAATTGTTCGGGCCGCGGCAGCTGGATGTGGTCGGAGGCAGGAGAATAATAGGCCTTGTCGCCGCCGTAACGGACGACAGCGCCCGTGTTATCGAAGAAGCGATCGGCATGCTCGATACGCTCGAGCGGTTTCGCGATCGGCTCGGGGCGACTGTAATAATGATCTGCAAGGCCATCGATTTGATCACAATTGAAAACTGTATAGGCCTTCAGGAAGGGAATATCGCGCTCGACCTCTCCGCCGCCCGCGTCCCTCTCGGTTTTGGTGAAGCGGCTGGCATAGACGACGGTCGAGCCGCTCTCGCCCTTGCGCACGTGAGCGCCGAGTTCGTTTGCCTGGCGCAGCGTCATCCATGTTGACGACATGAAACCACTGGCGACGCTCTCGGACCACAGAAGCAGAACATTGAGGCCGGTGTAAGCTTGTCCGTTGTGACGAAGCGGCCGGCTCACCCGGCCCGATAGAGTGGCCGCGCTCCACGGCTGCACCCATGGGCGCACGCCCTTTTCCAGATCGGCGACGATCCTGTCGGTGATGCGTGCATAAATGTCGGTCCGCGTGTCTGCTGTTTTCCTGCTCATTTCCAAACCTCCGTTTCAGGAGGCCGCGCCCATCGCGGCCCCGTCGCGGAGGGCCGAAAGCAGGAGCGATCGGGGCGAAGGCGCACCGGAACGGCCGGAACGCCAGTGGAGGACGGCGCAGCCGTTGCGGCTTGCCGCCGGATCCTGCAGGACCGACGAACGGGACGGGGCAGCGATGTCGCCCCGCGTCTCTTCCTCTTTCCTCTGTATCCCCATTGAGCTTTACTCCAACGGCGACACAAAAAATGGCCGCCTCGGAGTGAGGCGGCCTCGTCCCGACGAAGGCGGAGCTGGATGCTCCGCCGGAGACGTCTCAGCCGAGCGCGTCCATCTGTGCTGCGGCCGCCTTGCGGTCGAGCGCCTGGCCGGGGTTGTCGACCGGCCGATCGAATGGCTTCCACGCTTCGCCGACAATCTGTTCGTAGGCTGCGACGGCGCCTTCAGCTGCCAGGCGGAGCGCGTGGGCCTGAATACCCATGTCGGCTGCGAACTCGCGCTTGCGCTGGGCGGCGCTGTCGTAACCGACCGGGCCATCGAGATCCTCGTCGCGAGCGTCCGACGCACCCTTGGCGGTCGCATCGCGTGCTTCGGTGACGGCCTTGCTGTAGAACTGGCCAGCGCCATGGGCCGATCCGACATAGGCGCCGACGATGCGCTGGAGATGGATCTGCATCGCCCGTTCGCCGAGGCCATCGGAGAGGCCAGTCGCGGTTTCGACGATAAGGCGCTCGTGCATGTCGCGGATGCCGTCGCTGTCGAGGATGGCCGTTCCGAAGCTTTCGGCGATCCGGAGCGCCTGCGCTTCGTCGGGGCATGTCAGGCGGACCATTTCGATCGTGGCGCCCTTGCGGAGCTGCACGACACGGGCGGCAGGGCGAGAAGCTTGACGGGAAGAGGTTGCGGGCTTTGCCATGATGGTTTCCTTTTCGGTTTGCCCGAAGCGTTCGGCCCCTTGGCCGTTCTGTCCTTCGGTGCGGTCGAAAGGAACCGGCGCAAGCCGGGCGGTTCAGGGTCCGGGCAGGCCAGATCGAGCGAAGCAGGTGGGCGGGCAAGCGGAACCCACGGTTCTGCGAAGCCCGCGTGCCTGTTTTGTCGAGAGCGGCATGACCGGCCGCCCCGCGGCGCGACAGCGGCCTTGAACCGGACGGGCGCTGGTTCAGACCGCCACGAAACCGAAGGACAGAACGGCAAAGGGGCTGATCCCGGATGCCGAAGCCGGAAAGGACGTCATGCAAAATGCGCGCCAGGCCCGCGCCTGCAAGCTGGTCCATGCTGACGTCACTGCTGCTCCGCGTCGCCAGAATGGATCGCCGATATGCCCGATACGCCTGTCAGACACCCTGATTTGCTTGCGCCGGCTTTCCACGATAGACGCGCATCTGGCGTTACGACCGACCAACATTACTCGCGAAAGGAACACCGCAGATGAGCGATCATAGCGGCGACGATTATGTCTATGACGAAACAACCGGCGACTGGCGTCCGGCATCCGAGATTTCCGCCGAAAAAGCAAAAGCCGCAGAGGTGCGCGACGCCTCCGGCAACGTGCTGGCCGATGGCGACTCCGTCGTGCTGATCAAGGACCTGAAGGTCAAAGGCGCCGGCCAGACCTTGAAGCAGGGCACGGTGATCCGCTCGATCCGGCTGACAGACGATCCAGAAGAGATTGACTGCCGGCAGGGCGCAATCAAAGGCCTGGTCCTGCGCACCGAGTTCGTGCGCAAGCGTTGATCAGGGCTGTGCCGATTGCTCAAGGTTTCGGCAGCCGATAGCGATCCAGCCAGGTCGGGCCGTGCGTGTTGCGCAGCTTGCGAAGGATCTGGCCATCATCGCAGCGCCCTTCGCCCATCCAGACGGTGTTGAGGATGCGCTTCCATGATCGGCCGTGCCTCGCTGCGTAATGCTGAAGCGCCTTTACCTCCTGATCCGTGAGGGACGGAAGCGGTTCATGGCGCTTCATGGTATCGTCTCCTGCAATGCCGCAATCGCGGCCTGCTGCCGCATAAGCTTGCGCGTCAGAGCATCGATCTCTGGCTGGCGCTGCGCGGTGATCGCCGCAAGATTGGAGCGGTAGCGGGTGAGGAAGGCTTCGGGTTCAGGAGGCCTGCCGCGGCGATATCCGTATTTGCGCCGTCCAAGCGATGGGATCAGCGCGGTCATCCTGCGAATGATCTGGCGGTCGATCATGTCGAGCTGATGCCGCGTCTGCCGGCACGCTTCTTCCATGCGCCGCAACTCCGCCTGTCGATCGATGGACCGGTTCATGCCGCCGCCCTCCCCGTCCATGAGGCAAAGCTTGATGGCCCGTCGTAGGCTGCGTGGCGCGCTTCATCGATGACGAAGCCGAAACGGCCTGCTTCGTATTCGGGTGACGGCACGAGAAATCGCCGTTCCTCGCCGCTATGATCGCGCCTGCCTGCGCGCGTGGCGATCACCTCGGTCATGCCTGGATGATGATCCGATCGAAGTGCCGAGATCACGATCCAGTCGCTGGCGTGCTCGAGCTCGAACGCGCGGCGATCCTTCACATGAGATTCGCCGTGAGCTAGCACGGTCGCGAAAATAGCCTCCCACGCATCAGGCTCCCAGTCCTTTAGCGTCTCGCTGGCGCAACGCTTCTCGAAGCTGGTGAACAGTTCAGGGAAGGTGAGCGCCATGGCAGCCCAGGCGCAATCCTCCTCGTAAAACGCGTCGTCCGCCCGGAGCAGCGGATGGACAATGCGGTTTCGGTCGGCCGAGAGCTTGAAGCCGCCGTGGCTTGCAGTGGAGTGGAATTCGATCCCCTCGGCATAGGTTGTCGAGTGCTGGGCCGAACCCCATGGCGTATGCACATGGGGGGCGATATTTCGACGTCCGAGCGCCTGTTTTTCGCGCTGATGTTCGGCCTGTTCAAGGACGTGTGCACTAAACGCCGCCTCATCGGCCAGTTCGCCGGAATGGCCGTAGAAGTCTCCCCGTCGCCACTCGGGAAGCGGACGCCCAATCTTCCAGCCGGTGGCCAGATAATGCCGTCCGGATTGACCTTGCAGCATGGCAAAGGCGTGATCGCCGACGCAAGCGACGGGGAACCCTTCGCAGGACAGACCAAAGAAAACCCCTGGAAATCCAGGGGTGCAGTCGGGCATGTTCGTGTTGGGAGGATCGATCATGCGGCAGCCCTCCCTTCCACGACATCGGCTGCTATCTCATCCGCCGTGACGTCCTCGAGGACGGCGGACGGATAGCCATGGTTGGTTAGCCATTCCTCCGCAGCCTGCCGGCTCGCCGCGAGATGGACGAGCTCGGCGCTGTCGCCAGGGCGGTCGAAGACACGGCAACTGCCGACTGCCGGACGTTCGACGATCGTGAACGTCAGGCTGGTTTCCAGCGTGAAGGTACGATGGATACGGATCGTGATCACGCCGCCGCTGCCATAGTCACCTTCGTGCAGCGTGAAGCTGGGCGGCAGGCTGATGTTGCCGGCGCCGCGCTCATCCTGCTTGCGTATCAGCCGGCCTCTGCTGTTGTTGGTCTTCCACGCGGAGATGTTTTTGCGATGGCGCTCCGGCGGGCGCGGCTTTCCGTCGGACCACGCCAGAACGGTGCCGATCGGCGCCAGGAATGCGAGATGTGCAGACATGTTGATCTCCTTGATCTTTAGGGTTGGAAACGAAGCCGCCGCCGGTGGAAATCACCGGCGGCGGACATTCATTCGGAAGGGGAAGGAGGGACGCGGCTACTCCGCGGCGATCCCGTAAGCATCCTGCTCTTCGTCAGGATCGACGGCTTCGGGAGCGTCATCGGCGCTGCCCGGAAGATCGACCTCGTCTTCGGGGGTGGCGAGGGCTTCTTCTCCATCAAGGGCGGGCTCATCGACGTCTGCTTCTTCCGCGCAGTCGTCGTCATCGAGAACCTCGCTACTCCTGATGAGATCCACGATGTCCTGCGGATCGGGCGCGAAGAGTGCGGCCGTGTGAACGAAGCGCTCTTCCTTAAAATGATCAACGAGAGCCGCACGGGTCTCCCGCACCTTCTGGCGCGGAAGCACGTTCGCCTCCTTCGCCGCTGCTTCCATCGCCTGGCGAGACAGGCACAGCAGAAAGTCCTCCGAGCCCATGTTCGGCAGGAAGTTGTCGGCGCCGATCGCGTCACCTGCGATCCGGGAGATCACGCCGCTGTTGGACATACCCCGCCGGCACGACAGCACATCGATCAGCATCGAACGCGCGGCCAAGCGCAGTGTCTCCCCGTCGAAGGCGAGCTTGCCGGTTTCGCCGATCAGCCGGGCGGCGTGGCGCTTGAAGCGCTTCGACCCGAACACGGTATCGGTCGCGCCGGAATCCACGCGGACGTTGAGGCCGGCGAACGCAAGCACGAGCAGGGCCATCAGCATGTCGTCCTCGATCGGGGCGCGTCCAAGCGCCTCATGCAGGGCATCGGTGCGGAAGTCGCCGATCATGTCCTGCCCCTTCTGGGTCACATCGGGGCGCGGCTTCGGCGCGTCGACGATTGCATCATCGGCTTCGGCCAGACCGCCCGTCTTGGACGAAGCGCCCTTCTTCGTTTTCTTGTCCTCAGGCATCCGGTACGCGACTGACTGCACCTTGCCGTCACGGTCGAGATACATCCCGACGTGATCGGACTTGGACGGCTTGCCGTAAACGCGCTCCGCTTTCTTCGGCAGTTCCGGCTGGCCCCAGTTGTTGACCTCGATGATCGACCCCTTCTTCGGAAGGTTGTTCGTCATCCATTCCTGCTGGGCGCCGAGAAACGCTTCCACGTTGGTGGTGTAGCGGCTGTCCTGGTCGGCCGGAGCGAACAGATCCTCGACCCATTCGATGCCATAGGCAGCGGCGAGATCATCCCCGAAGCTTGCATCCTTGGCGAACATGCGGGTCTTGGAGAGTGCTCGAGAGATGTTGTACCAGTCGGCCCGCTCGGACTTCTTCGGCTTGTGAGCTTTCCAGACTTGCCTCTGCTCGTCGAGCGAGGCTGCGGCGATGGTCCGGAGCTGCTGCTCGTTCGGCATGTCGCCGAGCGCCATATGGTCGAGCATGGGCGGCAGCACATTGGCCAGGAGCCTGAGCTTCCTGATCTGGCGGACCGGCAGTGCGAGCGCCACGCCGATCGCTTCCTCGGTCCAGCCGAGCGCAACCAGGCGTTCGATGCCGCGCCATTGGTCGACGGGGTTGAGCGGCTCGCGGGCGATGTTTTCCACCATCGAGCGCATCGCGCCATTGTCGTTGGCCGCTGCGACGACGAGGACGGTGATTTCCTCCAGTCCCGCTGCGATCGCCTGCTTCACGCGGCGGTGTCCTGCCTGGATGATGTAGCCATTGCCACCGTCGACTTCCGGCGAGATGACCGGCGGCTGGATGATGCCGACCGCTTTCACCGTCGCAAGCAACAGCGCGTCGGATTGTGGCGAGGATTTCGAGCGACGCGTGTCGTCAGGATTGTCCTTCAGCGCACGGGGATCGAGTTTGAGGATTTGCATGAGATTGGCTCCTTCCGGGATTAATGAGCCGGCGCCTTGCCAGCCCTTTTCCGTCTTCAGTTCTTTCCAAAGACACTTCCCGGACCGCGGAGCGGACGGGCCGGTGCAACTGCGGCCGAGCATCCCTGCCCGGCTGGCCAAGCACGGCTTACAGCCCTGCGCAGGACGACGGGCCGGGATCGCGAGTGGCGCGGTTGAGCGCAAGCGTCAGCGGCCTGCCCGAGCTGCGAGCAAGCTTCTCCCCTTCCTTATTTTCTCATTTCAGAAGAGCGATTTTGTAAAATCAAAATGATCGGTCGCATTTGCGGGTCTACCCGATCCCTCTTAAAATTCGCGATAAATCGAGTATCGCTTTTCAAGCCGCGATCCGCTCATCGACATCAATCGCCAGTGCCGCGTCGACCTCGGCAAGCTGCCGACGTTTCTCGGCCAGTTCACCGGCGAAGGCGAAATCGCCGCCTTGGTCGCGCGACTGGTATGATGCGAGCCGGCGGCGCGCATCGGCGAGGCGTTGGCGATTGCGCTCGCGTTCACCCTCGAAATCGCCAACTGCGTGTTCGAGGCGGGAGACGGCCCCGAGCGGCGTCACCGTCACGGGCAGATCGATCTCGAAATCCGCGCCGGTGCGCATCAGCATGGTGGTGTATCGATAATTGTCGCGGCCGAAGCGTTCCCCAACATATTCCAGGTCGAAGCCGCCGATTGAAGCGACGATCGTCTCGCCCTGCCTCTTGAGTTGCACCTGGGTCAGGATCTCTTTCATCAAGGAACGACCAGCCTCCTTGCGCTCGGCATAGACCTTGCCCATGACGGTCACCGAGAAGGCGTCGCCAGCCGTTGGAACCAGGCGCTCGATATCCTGCCCGACCTCTGCGATCCGCCGCATGGAAGATTCGATATCGCGCTCGGCATCGCGGATCTGCCGGCGAACGGCGTGCTGGTCGTCGATATGAGCGGCGCGCAGGCGCTCCAGCCGCGCGATATCGGCTTCAAGCCCTGCCTTCTGCATCAGGCGCTGATCGCCCGATGCGATGGCCTTGGCCATTGCGAACTGGTTGGCCTGCCCCTCGCCGAGATTTTCGAGCCGCCTGATCGAGGTGTCGCCGGAGAGCGCAGCGGCGATGAAGCGCGCCTTGCGCTCGTTGTTCTGCCACATCGTCGCGTCGAGCGAACCCTCGGTGGCATAGGCAAAGATATCGACCTCGTCATGCTGGTTGCCCTGACGCACGATGCGGCCCTCGCGCTGCTCGATCTGGGAGGGAAGCCAGGGCACGTCGAGATGATGCAGCGCCTTCAGGCGGAGCTGGGCGTTGACCCCGGTTCCCATCGTCTCCGAGGATCCGATCAGGAACCGGACCCTGCCTGCCCGGACGTCGCCGAACAGCCGCTGTTTCGCCTCAGACTTCTTGAAGTCCTGCATGAAGGCGATCTCCGACGCCGGCACGCCTAAGCGGATCAGTTCGTCGCGGATCCAGCGATAGGCCGAAAAACCCCTTGTCTTCTCGACGCTGATAGTGCCCAGATCGGAAAAGATCATCTGTGCCGCGCCGGTCAGCTCAAACGACTTACCGTCATGGCGGAGATAGGTGCTGCCCTCGGTCGCCTTCCAGATATTGAAGGCGTTCGAGATGAGGTTGTTGAGCTTGTTGTCCGCCTCATTGTCATTGTCGGCATCCACGAGGCGCAGGTCGATCGCCGCATGCCGGCCGTCCGTGATAACGGAGAGCAGGATATCGTCGCCCGGCTGCGGCGGCCCTTCGCGCTCCTCGATCGCCTTGATGCGCTCGGCCAGCACCATCTGGTAGTGCTTGAACGTCTGTGTCGGCTTCGACGTGACGATCTGGCGCCTGCCGGTCGAGATCGCCGGCACCTTTACATATTCGCGCAAGTCCGCCGGCATGACGACATCCGCGAAGCTGCGGAACATCGCGATCAGCTCGGGCACGTTGACGAAGCTCGCGAAGCGGGACACCGGCTTGTACTTGCCGGATGGCTGAAGCTCCAGCTCGGTGGTGGTGTCGCCGAAGGTCGAGGCCCAGGCGTCGAACTCATGCAGGCCACGCTCGATCAGCGCCGGGTGACCCATCAAGCGCTGGACCGAGAACATTTCGCCGAGCGTATTTGTGATCGGCGTGCCCGAAGCGAGGACAAGCGCCCGGCCGGGATTGATCGTCTCGATGAAACGGGATTTCACATAGAGATCCCAGGCCCGCTGCGAGCCGTTCGGATCGACGCCCTTCAACGTCGACATATTGGTCGCGAAGCTGAGCTTCCTGAACTCCTGCGCCTCGTCGACGATAATCTGGTCGACGCCAACCTCGGCGATGGTGAGGAGATCGTCCTTGCGGGTGGAAAGCGCTTCGAGCCGCTCCCGCAGTCCCTCCTTCAGGCGCTCGAGGCGCTTGCGAGAGACGCGGTCCTCATCCTCGACCTTCAGGAGCAGGGTTTCGTAGAGCTCCAGTTCGTCGTGGATCATCTGTTGTTCAAACACCGACGGGACACCGATGAACCTGAAGGCGGAATGCGTGATGATGATCGCATCCCAGGTTGCCGTCGCCGCGCGCGACAGGAACCGGGCGCGCTTGTCCTTCGAAAAATTTGTCTCGTCCGCAACGAGGATGCGAGCCGTGGGATAGAGCGCCAGGAACTCGCGCGCGGCCTGCGCAAGGCAATGCCCCGGCACGACCTGCATCGCCTTGGCGACCAGGCCGAGACGCCGCTGCTCCATGATGCTTGCTGCCATCGTCATGGTCTTGCCGGCGCCGACGGCATGGGCGAGATAGGTCGAGCCGGCCGAGATGATCCTCCAGATCCCGCGTTTCTGATGCCCGTAGAGAACAAAGGCGCCTGAGGCGCCTGGAAGTTTGAGATGATCGCCGTTGAACTTTCGCGGCGCGATGTTGTTGAAGCGGTCGTTATAGACGCGTGCCAGCCGGTCGGTGCGATCGGGATCGGACCATATCCAGCGCTGGAAGGCCTGCTTGATCTTGTGAAGCTTTTCCTTGGCCGCTTCGGTATCGACGACGTTGAGAACCCGCTTTTCGCTGTCGCCGTCCCTGATCGTATCGAAGATCTGCGGCACCCGGCTGTTCAGGGCATCGGACAGCAGTTCGCCGGCATGGCGGCGGTCCGTTCCCCATTCGGATGTTCCGGCGGCGAGGTAGGAAAGCTGGCGGGCCTCGACGGTCCATGACGCCAGTTCGGGCATGTGATGGATCCGGATGTCCGTTCCCATCATCTCCTTGACAAAGGCGACGACGTCTCCAGCCGGTATCCACGGAGCGCCGAGGCGCGCGGTGATGTCCGAAGGTCGAAGATCGACCGGCTGGACGGCTGTGAGCGCCGAGACGTTGGGCTCATAGGCGGGATCGAGCGCGGCCGCAGCTTCCGCGACCTTGAGCTTGTCGCGGACATGACCGGATAGATAGGCGTCGGCCATCTGCCAGGATCCGTCGGCGGGATCGCGGAAGATCGCGCTGCCAAGTTCAGTGACGACGTCTTCGGGATCACGGTGTAAAAGCTCGGCGATATGGTCGAGATCAACGCGCCCGCGTTCGTTGAGCACCACGGCGAGCGCATCCGCGGCACTGGTGATCACCGGTGGCGCGGGCGGCGAGATCACCCGTTCAGTAAAGATCGGGCCGGGCCTGGCTGTGTCGTTTTCGAGGTCGTAGTCCTCGATCGAGGCGACCAGCCAGCAATCGGGATCGTCTGCGAACGGCTGGAGGTTCGGGCGGCGGTGGCTCTCGCGCGTCTCGCCTGTCTCCGGGTCCTCGGTGATCGAGACCGTGGTGTGGTTGATCGGGCCGAAGTCGCGCACGAAGCTCGACCAGGCAATGCGCAGCTTGACCTGAAGGTCCTTCCAGGGCCTGTCGAGCTCCTGCGCCTTCAACACCTCGCGCACCGCGTCACGGACCGGGATAAGCTTCTGGATGATGCGGATGTGTTTCTCCGGGATACCGTCGGCGCTGCGACCCTTACGGGCCTTCACCGCAACGGGTTCGCCGTCGATCACCTGCATCAGGCCCCTGGCGTTATCGACGAAGAAGCTGCCTTCGCGGACATGCCGGCCGGCAGGGAGATCGCGAGGACTATCGTCGGTCGCGTCCTCAAGATCGAGATCGATCCCGGTGGGCTCGCCGTCATAGCGGCCTTCCGGAAGAAGATGGACGGCGGCCGACAGCGCCGCGGCGAGGTCCTCGTTGTCACGCGGAAGGCATGTATAGGTCTCGCCGAAGGGCCCGGAGGTCAGTGCGTGGGTGCCGAGCACGAACTCCGGATGCTGGGCGAACCACCTGTTGACGCGGATGGCGCCCTCATCCTCCATGGCGGGCCGTATTTCGTCCGTGTCGAGCCAGGAAAGATTGCCCTCTGGCTCGGCGACCTTGCGCTTGCGGAAGAACAGAATGTCGACGACGACGTCGGTTCCCGCGTCGGCCCGGAAGCTGCCTTCCGGCAGGCGGATGGCGGCAATCAGGTCTGCCGTCTTTGTAATATACTCGCGCGCGGAGGAATCCGCCTTGTCCATCGTGCCGGAGCTGGTGACGAAGGCGGCGAAAGCCCCCGGCTTTAACAGGTCGATCGACCGGGCAATGAAATAGTCGTGCAATCGCAGCCCGAGCGAGCGATAGGCGCGGTCGGAGCGTACGGTCCGGTCCGAGAATGGCGGATTGCCGATGGCGAGGTCGAAGCTTGCCGGCAACTCCGTGCGCGCAAAATCTCCGGTGAGGATCCGCGCCCGCGGCTGCAACAACCGGACGATGCGTGCCGTGACGGGATCGAGTTCGACGCCGGTAACGTGCGACGGATCACGAAGAGCTTCCGGCATCAGCGCCGGAAACAGGCCCGTGCCGATCCCCGGCTCCAGCACCCGGCCGCCGCGCCATCCGAGACGCTGCAGGCCAGACCAGATCGCCCGGACGATGAACTCCGGTGTGAAATGGGCATACTGAGTGCAGCGGGAGAGCGACGCATAGTCGGTCTCGCCGACCGCATCCTCCAGATCGAAACCGATCTCGTCCCAGCCCTTGCGGAATTCGAGCTCGCCCGGACGGCGGAAGACGCCGTTGGCAAGATCGGACGCGCCGAAGCCGGTGAAGCGGATCAGCGTCTCCTGTTCCTCGCGCGTCGCAGGACGTTCGCTCGCCTCGATCTCGGCAGCGAGCCGGATCGCGGCAATATTGTCGCGCGCACGGTCCTTCCAGCGGCGGGCGAGACCACGGTCATCGACGAGATGGAAGTTCGGGCCACGGGCACGGCACGGCGGGGAAGACGGCCCCACGAACGCGGCGATCGGCAAGGCCGGCGCTGGAGTTGTGGGATCCGGATCGTCGTCGGGCTCGAAGTTGCTGCCGAAGGCCGTCACGCCCAGGCCGAGACCGGACGAAAGCGCGGTGTTGCCGAAAAGATCGATGGTGAAGGGATCATCATGTGACATGCTGGAATCTCCTTGGGTGAAGGCGCGCGTCGCCGTCCCGCTGGAAGGTTCCAGTCGGCTGACGATGTGCGGGGATGAAGAGGACTGGGTGGGCTGGACCGGCCGCGGGACGGCGAGCGTCTGCGGATCGCTAGTCTCGCGCGATCACGGTGAGTTGCATCGAATCCTCGTGGAAGACGACCCTCAGATGCGTGCATCCGGGGCTGGCAGCGATCAGCTTCACGAGCATGGCACCGTCGAGAAACTCGACCCCGTCATCGCCGCCGAAATGCTGGCGCTTGTATTGCCAATAGTCAGGGTTGGTCTTCGGATCGCATTCTTCGGCATAGACGACGAACGGCCGCTGCCCTTCGGCGAGCTTGCCGTTGGAGAGGATGTAGACGCCCTCGTCTCCGACCAGCCAAAGACCGGGCTTCTCATCGCGGCCCGGAAACATGCCGTAGTGGGGATTGCGGAAGCCGCCGTTGAGGTGCGCGTCGAGGCGTCCGCGCATCATGACGACGTGGATGTCCGTCACGGAAAAAGTGAACATCGCCGCCTCCCTTACGCCGCTATCGCGTCAGGGAGGTAGCGCAGATGCACCGGCAGCTTCGATGCGATCTCTGCATCCGTGAGGTCGTCGAGCAGCTTCAGGACGGTGCCCTGGCGTCCGCCGTAGAAGAGCACGGTCCGCTTGCCGTGGTCGTGTTCCGGCCAGCGTTCGCCGGCATAGCCGCGATAGTCATCATGGGTGCTCGACCAGATGTGGTCCAGGCGTTCCGCACGCGTCATCGCCCGGACGGGCCGGGTTTCGCGTTCTACGATCGCATCGCGCATCCGTTCGGGCGAGCCCTTGCCAGCGAGGTCGCAATAGGCATGGAAATACCGCATCCGGTCGTCGATCTTCAGCGTGAAAAAGATGCTGGCGATGCTGCCCGTGAGGAACTCGCGCATGGCGAACATATCGCCCCGCATGAACAGCGGCGGCAGAATCTCGAACATGTAATCGTGCTGCGCCTGGGCGACTTCGAACCATTCGCCTCGATAGAGCGCGCTTTCGTCACCCTCCCAGCGGTTCAGGCGTTGCGCGTGGCGGTCGAACAAGCGGAACATCTGCCGGCGGTCGGCGATGCATTCAAAGACTTTACGTATTGGAGAGACGGTCATGGGCGGGCTCCTTTCAGCCTCGTCGGGAAGGACACGCGGCTCATCCTCGCGATGTCGCCATCCTCTTCAGCCCTTCCTGACCCCTCCTTGGAGCCGCCTCTCCGCCCGGACGGGTCAAGGGCCGCGCAGCGGGCGAAGCTTTACCCTTGACGCGGCCGGCGGGCATGCGGCAACCGGTTTCCTCCTCTCCCTTCTTCCTTTTCGTTTTTTCATTCTGCTCCATCTGACCAAAGCGGTCAGCTTATAGACTGATCAAATTACATATCTGATCATGTCGTGGACTGATCTGTCGATATTGTTTATCAGCTCACAATCTGATAAACAAAGCGTCTCAATCAGCCTGCTGCCTGATCGGCAGCGTCGGTGGAAAGTTGAACGATGAAGGACGATGCAAGGAAACGAGCGCGCAAAAGGCTAGACGAGCGTCTTCGCGGCCTGCAGCCGGCGGAGAGCTTCAGGGCGCCGCCGAAAGGATGGGTCCGGGCGTTGCGCGACGCGCTTGGCATGACGGGGTCGCAGCTCGGCTCGCGGATGGGAATCCGGCCCCAGACCGTCGAAGCGATCGAGAAGTCGGAGGCATCCGGAACGATCCAGCTCAGTACGTTGCGACGTGCGGCAGAGGCACTCGACTGCACCCTCGTCTACGCACTGGTCCCGAATACGTCGCTCGAGGCCACCGTCGATGAGCGAGCGCGCAAGATCGCAATGCGCGAACTCCAGCGGGTCGCGCATACGATGCGCCTGGAGGCGCAGGGAACGGGCGATGACGATCTCGAAGCCCGCGTCCAGGCCTACATCCGCGACCAGCTTTCCGAGCGCGATCTCTGGTCACAAAAATGACGGACCTTTTCCAGGAACCAGAGGACGCAACACCGCTTGAGCCGCAGGAGCGCGAGGGCCTGCTTCAAAGCTGGATCACCCACAGGCAGGATCTCAACGAGGCTGAACAGGAAAATATCGTCGAGGGCGCAGCCTGGGCTCGCGGACGACGGCGCATGCCGGTCGGCAGGATGCTGACCGAAGACTTTATGCGTACATTGCACCAACGCATGTTCGGCGAGGTCTGGCAATGGGCAGGCAGCTTCCGAACGACGGAGCGCAATATTGGCATCCAGGCCTACCGGATCCCGGTCGAACTTGCGGCTTTGCTGGATGACGTGCGGTATTGGGTCCAGCATGAGACCTTCGCAGCCGACGAGATCGCAATACGTTTCCACCATCGCCTGGTCGCCATCCATCCGTTTCCAAACGGCAACGGACGTCACGCGCGGCTGGCCGCCGATCTGCTCGTGGAAAAACTGGGCGCCGAGCCCTTCAGCTGGGGTAGCGGAAGCCTGGGCGACGTGGGAGATCTGCGCACGCGATACGTCGCGGCACTGCAGGCCGCGGATAATCACGACATCGCGCCTCTCCTCGAATTCGCGCGCAGCTGAGTGCAAAGGTCCTCGTTCCAGTCCTCGTGGCGGGGACGATGGCGCTCAAAGCCGCAGTTAGCGTCCCGGGCAACTGCTTCCAACCGATCAGCGTAGATATCGCCCTGCGCGTTATTATCCGTGGCGGCGACCACCAAAATACCCTTACGCGCCGCCAATAAACGGATCGCCGCATCGGTGGCAGGGGCCCAGCCGCCGCCGGTACTGACATAGAGGCTATCGCGCCGATTACTCTCCAGCGCGGCAAGGCTCATGGCGTCGATGGCAGCCTCCGTCACGCAAAGGCGCGGCGCATGGATCGCGCCGAACCTGAACAACACCTTCGCGCCTCCCGTCGAAAAGCCGCGCCATTCCGGCCCGCGTTCCTCCCAGCCGGTGACGGCGCCCTCGCTGTCACGGTGCGCGGCCCACATGCTGCCGCGCGGACCTTCGCGCACGAGATCATGCCGGATCGCTGCGCGGATGGTCGCTTCCGGAACGCAGCGGTCGTCGCGGAGATAGCGCCAGGTCATCGAACCCGGCCACGGCTTGCGGCGCTTCGTCCATCGTTCTGAAACTCCGGCCGGCAGATCGATCTCGCGCGCAGCGTGGGTCCAGACCGGCTCCTTCGGGACGAAGTCGACCAGCGATGCGACATGGTCGAGGGCTTCGACAAAGGGCACTCGGTCGAGATGCTCGACAAGACCGAACACGTCACCCTTGGCATCGGACAGCGGATCGAACCAGCCCCTGCCCTCGTGAATCACGATGATTATGGCCCCGCCGCCGCGGAATTTGACCGCCCTGCGGGTGCTCTCCTTCAGGTCGATGGCAAACCCTGCCTGCTCCAGCACCGCGGCGCATTGCACGCGGTCCCGCAGTTCTTCCAGTTCCTTCTTTTCCATTTGAATTCCCGACGCACCCTTGCGTCCGCCTTTCCTTCTGTTTCTTTTCCCCGCACCTTGCGGGCCCGCTCCGGACATCGCGAAGAGCAAAGGAGGCAAGGGCGCGGCTGGCAAGATGACAATCTGCACCTTGGGCCACCGCCCGGGTGCCAGCAGCGGCGAAGCTTCCCTTGCCGCCTGCGGCTCGCAAGCGGCACCAAAAAGGCGAGAAGGGTCTCAATGAGACCCGCCCGGAACGTATTCATGCACGATCACCAGATCGTCTTCGTCGTCGAGTTCGTCGCTCGGCAGAACGCCGAACTCGTTACCGGACCTAAAGAGCGTGACCGGGACCATCAGGGTGCGGGCGAGCTGGAATGCGTGGTTCTGGGCGAGGGAAAGATCTTGCTTCATCTGAAGGCTCCATCTTCGGAGCGGGCCAATCCCGCTCGATGGCTCCGTCAGTGTCCAACCCTGGTCGCGATCACCGCGAAGGGCATCGCCCAAGCGGCCGCAGCTTGCTAGCGGACCCCTTGAGGGTTGATCGTGGAAGATCCAGGGATGGACCAGGAAGCCATCGCATGAGAGCGGGATTGGTCTGCTTCGGCGTTGGTGCGGTATCGTAACAGATGTCCATCCATTCGCTGCCGTGACCTGCGGCTCGCCTCGAGCACTTGGGAAGTTACCGCTTCGGCTCGCAGCGACACGTGACCGCATGCCTTTGCGCCATTAGAACCAGGATGCCGATGTGAGACCGAAGCGTCTGTGAAACCTTTGGACCATGCAAATCTTGTGCTGCTAAAAACATAGTGTAGATTCTACCTCTATCGTCCGGAGGCCATTGAGAATGTCAGCAACAACAACGTTCCCAGAACCATCCGCGTCGCAGTTGCGTCGAGTGGAGCTTCTCATCTTTCCGCTGCGGACTTTTGTCGTGATCGCAGCGCTTTGGCTGGTTCACTGGATGTGGGCAAATTTCTCGCTGAGCGACGTGACCGTCCTGTACCAGGTTGCGATCTGGCTCAGCATCATCCTTGCCACGCTGAGCGTCATCCGCACCGCCATAACGATGCGGGCCGAGCCTGGACACGTGCTGTTGCGCGACGCAAAGCGATCGCTGAATGCCTGGGCGACGCTGCGCAGCGGTCAATGGAGGGCACTTGTGAGGGACGAACAACGACCGGGCCTGCGGACTGCGGCGTTGACAAACAGGCAGTCCGAACCGGCGCCCCTCTCAAAAGTCGCGATCCTGCGCCTGATCGAACTCCTCGTCTTCATGCCCATCAGGTTCGGATTGGTTCTTGCCGTATATTCCGGGTATCGTAAAGGGATGGAAATCCTCGATCCTCATGGCAGCCTGGTCCCTGTCGAGCATCAGCTCTGGCCCGCGGCGGTCTTGATCGCGGTCGTCCTGTTCTTCCTCGGTAATCGGATGATCTCGGTCCTGCTGGCGGATGAAAGCAGCCGCCATCTGCGATTGGCGCGTCGCGTGTACACGCTCATCGCACCAAGCCGGGATTGAGTATCGACCGGCACGGAAGCCACAGCTTAAATCGGAAGTGAGACGCCATCCTCTCTGTTCTTGCATGGCTGCACTGCACAAAATTTGTTTGCACATCGCACAAAATTTACTCATTAAGCCTACAGCTGATGCACACGATGGTCTCCTCCCAGTTTCCATCGCACCAGCTGTTCCCCTCTGGAGGTTTTGACCTTCACACCTTAATGGGCCTCGGTTTTCCGATGGCCCTTTCTTTTTGCGACGCCGCTGTGGCGGCCCACTTGCCCTCGCGCAGCACGGCCACCCTAAGCGTTCTTCTGCCGGAAAAATCCATTCGCGGACAGGCTCGATCGTATAAGCGATCCGACATGTGTTCCTGTGGTCGAGGAACAGACAGCCGCCAGCCACAGTCTCGCGCGG
This sequence comes from Pararhizobium polonicum, assembly GCF_001687365.1. Classification (GTDB taxonomy): domain Bacteria; phylum Pseudomonadota; class Alphaproteobacteria; order Rhizobiales; family Rhizobiaceae; genus Pararhizobium; species Pararhizobium polonicum. The sequence goes on along the minus strand of NZ_CM004503.1, from coordinate 31,489 downwards.
GAAGCAGCGGCGCTGTTCGAATTGCTTGAACAGTTCACGTTCGATGATGTGAGCCGTACTCCTCTCCCTTCAAGCCGGGTTGTCAGGCAGCCCGTCCCCGCCACTCCGATGCGGGCCTGCTCGGGATCGGGGGCGTATGCCAACCCGCGGATCGGCCGCGCTTGCGACGAAAGAAGCCCATTGGGAAGAATTCCAGTGGGTAGGTGGACCGAAACATCCCTTTTTGGGGGGCAAGGGGCAAGCTTAAGGAGCGAGATCCCGACATTGCCGTCCGGGCGCCCTCTTTTCGTTGGTTCGCTCCGGAGGATGCCTCGCCGCCAGCATTTCGGCTTGAGGGGTCTTAGTGAAAATTCCGCGCCTTCACCTTCAGCGTGTCAATATGAATGTCTCGGGTGAACATGTCCCGCGGGCGAGCGATCGGCTTCGGCTTGTCGCGCGGATCCGGCCCGCCACCATGGACAAACTCATCGCCTCTGCCCGCCGGTAGCTTGAACTCAGCATCACGGTCCGCCAGTGCGGATAGATCGCCCGACAAATCGAACAGCTGCTGCGCGACGAGATGCACCACCTCGCCTTCGCGCTGGATCCGACCATTGATCGCCATCATGCTTGATCCAAGCACAACACGCCTGCGTTTCTCGAACAGCGATGGCCAGACGACGATATTGGCAGGGCCAGTCTCGTCCTCGATAGTGATGAACATCACCCCTTTGGCAGATCCCGGTTTCTGGCGAACGAGAACGAGGCCGGCGGTAAAAACCGAACGGCCGTCGCGGCTGCTCATTGCCTCCTCACAGGTAATGATGTTGCGTGTCGCGAGATCTTTCCGCAGAAAGGCGATCGGATGCTGCCGTAGCGTCAATCCGGTATGGCTATAGTCCTCGATGACGTTATGCCCGTCGGTCATATGGCGCAGCACGACCTCCGGCTCCTGCTGTTCGGCAATCGTCGCCATCTCGCGCTCGGCCGCGGCAGCAAACAAGGGCAGAGGTTCATCGCGCAGCGCCCTGATGGCCCAGAGCGCATCACGCCGTTCAAGCTTCAGGGACGGCCGGTAGGCATCGGCCTTGGCGAGCTGGACGAGCGCTTCGGTCGGAACACAGGACCGGCGCCACATGTCGTCGACAGATTGGAAATCGCTATTCATCCGGGCGGCAACGATCCGGGCCGCATCCGCGATGGCCAGCCCCTTCACTCGCCGGAAACCGAGGCGCACCGCGTGCCGATCGGTATTGCCGATGCGTTCAAGCGTGCAGTCCCACCGGGATCTATTGATGCAAACCGGCCGCACCTCGACGCCGTGGGCTCTCGCGTCGCCGACAATCTGCGCCGGCGCGTAAAAACCCATCGGCTGCGAATTGATGAGCGCCGCGCAAAAGGCTTCCGGATAATGGCATTTGATGTAGCTCGAGGCATAGGCGATCAGCGCGAACGAAGCCGCGTGGCTCTCCGGAAAACCATAGGAGCCAAAGCCTTCGAGCTGGGAGAAGGTCTTTTCGGCGAATTCCGGCGCGTAGCCGTTCCTCACCATGCCGGAGACGAGTTTGTCCTTGAACTGCGAGACGCCGCCGGTGAACTTGAAAGTCGCCATCGACTTGCGCAGCTGGTCGGCTTCGCCACCGGTAAAGCCGGCGCAGACCATCGCGACCCGCATCGCCGACTCCTGAAACAGCGGCACGCCGAGCGTCTTGCCGAGCACCGCTTCCAGCTCCGGCGTCGGATATTCGACTGCCTCCTTGCCTTCTCGCCGGTGCAGATAGGGATGCACCATGTCCCCCTGGATCGGACCGGGCCGGACAATTGCGACTTGTACCACAAGGTCGTAGAAGGTCCGGGGTTTCAACCGCGGCAGCATCGCCATCTGCGCGCGGCTTTCTATCTGGAACGTGCCGAGCGTATCGGCCTTGCGGATCATCGCATAGGTCGCAGAATCCTCCTGCTCGATTTTCGAGAGATCAAGATCGCGGTCCTTGTGCTCGCGGATCAGATCGAAGGCCTTGGCCATGCAGGTCAGCATTCCAAGCGCCAGGATGTCCACCTTCATGAATTTGAGGGCTTCGACGTCGTCCTTGTCCCACTCGATGATCTGGCGGTCCTTCATCGTCGCCGGTTCGATCGGCACGAGATCGTCGAGCCGATCATGAGTGAGGACAAAACCGCCGGGGTGTTGGCCGAGATGGCGCGGGGCGCCCATCAGTTGCTGTGCGAGCTTCAAAGTCAGCACAAGACGCCGGTCGTCTGGATTGAGATTGAGCTCGCGGACATTGCGATCGCAGACCTCTTCCGACCAGGACCACATGCCGGATGACAGCGCCTTGATCACGTCCTCCGGCAGGCCGAGCGCCTTGCCGACATCGCGGATCGCGCCGCGCGCCCGGTAGCGCGTCACGGTGGCGCAGAGCGCTGCCTTTTCTCTGGTGTAGGTGCGGTAAATCCACTGGATCACCTCCTCGCGCCGCTCGTGCTCGAAATCGACATCGATGTCCGGCGGCTCGTCGCGCTCCTGGGATACAAAACGCTCGAACAGAAGGTCGTTGGTCGAGGGATCGATGCTGGTAATGCCGAGGATGTAGCAGACGGCACTGTTGGCGGCGGAGCCCCTCCCCTGGCAGAGAATGCCTTGAGACCGGGCATAACGCACGATCGAAAAGACGGTCAGAAAATACGGGGCGTATTTCATGGTACGGATAAGATAGAGCTCGTGCCGCACGACCTTCAACACGTCGGGCGGTAGTCCCTCCGGATAGCGGTCGGGCACGCATTGCCAGACATAATGCTCCAGCGAGGCCTGAGCATCCTTGCCCGGCACGATCGCCTCCTCCGGATATTGGTAGGTGAGTTCCTCGAGCGAGAACGTGCAGCGACGGACGATCTCCATGGTTCGCGCGAGGGCTTGCCGGTATCGCGGAAACAACCGCTGCATTTCTTCGGGCGGCTTCAGGTAGCGATCGGCGTGGCGCTCGCGTTCGAAGCCGACTTCGTCGATCGTCGTGCGGGTTCGGATGCAGGTGACAATGTCCTGCAACTGCCGGCGGCCCGGCTCATGGAAGAGGACATCATTGGTGACGACCGACCGCACCTTGAACCGCGCCGCAAGATTGGAAATCTCATGCAGGCGCAATTGGTCGTTCTGCCGACGGCGCAGACAAAGCGACACATAGGCGCGATCACCAAACACCTCGGCCATCTTGCGCAGCTGGATCCCGCAGGTGTCATCCGGCAGGTCCGGCACCAGAATGCCGATCATGCCGTCATTGTATGCGACGACGTCGTCCCAGTGGAGGATACAGTTGTTCTTGCCGCCGCGCGACTTGCCGAGCGTGATGAGGCGGGTCAGCCGGGAATAGGCAGCCCGGTCGGTCGGGTAGACCAGCACCGACATGCCGTCGGCCAGATCAAGCCGGCAACCGACAACGAGGCGTAAGCCGGTGGCGCGCGATGCTTCAAGCGCCCGGACGATTCCGGCAAGCGAATTGCGATCGACAACGCCGAGGGCTTCGATGCCGAGAGCCTTCGCGGTCTCGAACAGTTCCTGCGCCGAGCTTGCACCGCGCAAGAACGAAAAATGGGTCGTGACCTGCAGCTCGGCATAGCTCATGCGAAGATCCCGTGCACGAACCAGCGGTGACTTCCGGTTTCAGGATCGATGCCATCACCGGAGCGAAACACCCAGAGACGCTCGCCGGCCTCGTCTTCGATGACGAAATAGTCCCGCACCGCCTCCATCTCCGCGTCGCGCTGCCACCACTCGCCAAAGATCCGCTCGGGCCCATCGGCCCGCTTGACCTTCCGCCGCTTGCCGCGCCAGGTGATCGAAACCGGCGGGCGGTCCGGTAGCAAGGCGATTGCCTCGATCAGCTCCGGACGGGCCAGCAGCCGGACCGGCCGGCGCCAATGGCTGACCCAGGTAACCTCGACCGGATCGGCAGCAGGACTGATGCGCTGGACGGAGCGCTCTGGAACGTCGGAGGCAACCGGTGCCACCCGATAGACGCGCTGCCCGCGGTTGCCGTAGATATCGATCAGCGGCGTCACGTCCTTCACTTCCTCCTCGACCAGCGAGGAAGATTTCTGGCGCTCCTCCAGGGGCTCAGCCATCACCGCGACCAGAGTGAGCTTTTCGATCCCGAAGCCCGGCTCGATCTTCTCCGTCCGGTCGCGAAACAGCTTCGTCAGCCAGGCGACGTCGCGCACCGGCTTCACGGTGCCAGCGCGGATCGCCTGCCGTGTGCCATCGACCTTGTCGACGATCAGGTCGGCGCGCCGGACACCAAGGCCGCGCCTTTGCAGCTCCTCGATCAGTTGCACGACCAGCCGGCCGACATATTTGTTGATGGTTTCGGCAGCACCGATCGGTTCGGCGAAGGCGCGGCTCACCTCGATGAGCTCGGCGGTGCGGATCGGATCGATCGGTTCGCAGGCGCGGCCAAACATCTGGTCCAGCCGCCGGCCAATCTCCGGGCCGAAACGAAGGGTCAGCGGCGCGCGCGGCGTGTTGGCCAATTCGCCGACGGTCTGGAAGCCAAGCGTGCGCAGATCACTGACGACTTTCCCGGGAAGGCGCAGCAACGATATCGGCAGCTTCTCGACGGCGCGGACGGTCTCACCTGAAGGCACTATGACCGTTTCGCGGCTGATGGCACGGGCGCAGGCGTGTGCTGCACCCCAGGTGTCGGCGATCGCGACCCGGGGAGTGAGTTTCCTTGCCAGGAACTGATTGGCGATCTTCGTCACCATCGGCAGCTCTCCGCCCTGCAAGTGATCGGCACCCTCTGTGTCCATGACGATGCCGTCGATCCCATCGACCGCGACGATCGGGGAATAAAGCGTCAGCGCCCAGAGGGTGATGCGTTCGAGTGCTGCGGCATCCATAGCAGGATCCGCATCGACCAGCATCAGGCCGCGAAACAGCGCCTGTGCTTTCGCAGCCGGCATGCCGACATGAACGCCGGCTTGTCTGGCGGCTGCGTCGGCCGCCGATACCCAGCGTTTCGAGCCGCTCCTGGCGATCACCGCGATCGCCTGTTCAGGCGGAATGGATGGATCGGCGCGACGAATGCGATCCGTCGGCAGATCCGGAAGATAGATCGAGACAACCCTTGTCATCGCACGCCCTCACGAGAAACTCAGCACATTCACCCGCTTTCACGCGCATCAATTCCAGCAACCATTGGGCTCTCCCCACACCCGGCACTGGCAAATCCTCCGATGGCATCACGCTCACCCGCCACCGCGTGGTCGACGCCGTCGGCTGCCCGAAATCATTGGCCTCTGTCTGCCGCCTCCAACGACGCACAGCCAATGCCATTGTCCCCGTGCGCTCGGCCGCCAGCTGCAGGCGGCGCGAGCTGACCATCGGCAGGCGAACGAGTTCACCGACGACGGCGCCGAGCCCACCAAAGGACAGCCCCTCCTCCATATTGGCGAGCACGTCTTCCTCCGTGTCGGACTCGACGAAGATTATCCGGTCGTGATGCAGTCCGACCTGCGCAAGCGCGGGGAAAAACAGATCTGGTCGCGTCAGACACCACACGATCGGCCCCTTCGTCCGTGCCGCTATGCCGGCTGCAAAAAGAGCAGCGGCCGCACCATCGACGGTGCCCGATCCACCACCGGCAAATTCGTGAAGCGCGCCATGAGCAAGGCCGCCGCCAGGCAGAACCGCATCCATCTCCGGCACGCCAAATGGCAACCAACCGGCTTTTTTCGCCGTGCTGGTTTCGAGCGATGCAATACGCTCCCGCAGATCGCAGATTACCCTTTCGCGGGCAGCAGTCATTGTTCACGGCTCCCTTCAAGGTCGTGTTGGCAGGGCGACTTCATGTCGTGCAAATGTCAATGTTCTGTTTTTGTTCCCATATGAGAAAGGAGTCAAGGCGGCAAAAAACGTACGAGTATTGTTCCGAACATTAGAAGTTCGAGATTCTTCATGAGAATCAGGTGAATAGCTGCGACCAAGAAATTTCGCTGGCTTCTACAGTCTTATGTCCTGATCGGTGAATAGCGGGGACAATATAGGGATAGTCACAGTATTATTAAGGTTTTTCTGATGAACTGGCCGGATGACGAGGCCTCCGAGATCAAAACCCCTCCTGCGCGACACCGAGCCGCCAATCCGCTCAAAGCCGCGCAGGAAGCGTAATCCAGCTCAACCACAGCTCCTCTTCGATCCCATACCTGATCGCGTCGAGCCGGCGCTGGCCCTATTGAAGGCTAAGCCTCCCACCGGAAACGAATGGAGTTGGGAGCTGAAATGGGATGGCTATCGCCTTGCGGTCCATATCGAGCCCCAGCGGATCCGGATCCTTACCCGCGGCGGCCACGACTGGACACATCGGTTTCCGGCCATAGAGCAGGCCGCCCGAGCGCTGGGGCCGGCGACGATGATCATCGATGGGGAAGCCGTCGTGCTCGACGATGAGGGGCGGCCGGATTTCGGGCTGCTGCAGCAATCGCTGGGTGCATCCGGCAAACAAGCTGGCAAGCGCGCCTCCCACGCCGTCCTATACGCTTTCGATCTTGTTTATCTGGATGGGCACGATCTGCGCGGTGTTGAATACCGTTCGCGCCGACACCTTCTCGAGGACACGATAAACGGCCCAACGAATGAAGCCAGCGCCATTCGGATATCAGAAACACTCGATGCCGAGCCAGCTGTCCTGCTTGAGCATGTCTGCCGCCTCGGCCTGGAAGGCATCGTCGGCAAGCGCCTCGATCAGCCCTATCGTTCGGGCAGGACCGGGGATTGGGTGAAAGTCAAATGCGTACAGAGCGAAGCGTTCTTCATCGTCGGCTATGAGAGGTCGACGGCATCCCCTGCCGGCTTCGGCTCGTTAGCGCTTGCCGCCTACCGCGATGGCGATCTCGTCCACGTCGGAAGCGTCGGCACGGGCTTCAAGGGAGCCGAGATCATCCGGTTGCGGAAGATGCTGGACACGCTGCGATGGAAGCGAAAGCAGCCGCCCCTGCCCCATTCCGGAACTGCCGACATTGTCTGGGTCCAGCCTACCCTGATCGCCGAGATCGAGTTTCGCGCCTGGACATCGGACGGGAAACTCCGTCATCCGTCGTACAAGGGCCTGCGGGAACGGCAAGACAATGCCGACGTTTACCAGCTCGACTAGCGAAACAAGCGACATGCGCTAGAGTAGCCGTATTTGGTCGAAGCGGAGGGGGTCGCATGTGTAATCTCTATCGGATGGAGGACAAGGACTGGGTTTCAAAATGGGCTCAGGACGCCGAGAGCCTCATCAACCTCATGCCAGCCTATCAAATGAACCCCGATCAGATGGGACCGATTGTCCGCAACTCCGCTGATGGAAGGAGACAATTGGCACATGCGCGTTGGGGTCTTCCCTCGCCGCGGTTCACCTTGGAAAAGGCCGCCAAAGCCAAGGCCGAAAAACTGAAAGCCAAAGGGAAGCCCGCCGATCTTGAAGAGCTCATCCGCATGGAGGCGGACCGCGGCACGACCAACGTCCGCAAGCTCACCTTCCCACACTGGAAACGATGGTTTGGTGTCGAGCACCGATGCCTCGTCCCGGTCACCAGCTTCGCCGAACCCGATCCCGCCAGCCAGCAACCCGGCGGGAACGTGCCGAACGCCTGGTTTGCGCGCGACGAGGAAAAGTCGCTGATGTTCTTCGCCGGCATCCATGTCCCGCAATGGCAGAGCGTCCGGAAGGTGAAGGATGGGCCGACGACCGACGACCTCTATGGGTTTTTGACCACTGATCCCAACAATCTCGTGAAGCCGATCCATGAGAAGGCGATGCCTGTTCTTCTCCTGACCGAAGAGGAGACCGAGGTGTGGATGCAGGCGCCATGGGACGAAGCCAAAGAACTGGCACGACCTTTGCCAGATGATGCGTTGATCATTTCGTCGCGCGAACCGTACGGATCCACGATCGTGTCCAAATCCGGAGAGCCCATTGGGAAATGATCGCGCCAGGATCATGCTCCGTGGTGGAACAGTACGGAGATCGTCTTATCACGACGCATATCAACGACAATTTTGGCGCAACCGATGATCATCTTCTGCCCTTCGATGGGCGGATCGACTGGGAAGCCGTTACACGCGCAATCGCGGCAACAAAATACGAAGCACCGCTCAATCTGGAAACCCACATAGACCGATATGGCATGGCCGAGGGGCATTTTATCAGCGAGCGCACAAAGTTGCCGTTCGACTTGAAGAACAGATTTCGGCCTATCGAGGCATGCCTCGCAATGATCGACAAGCTGGGCAAGTCCGCGGTGTCTTGTGACGCTGTCCTCCGGCGAACGGCATCGTGAGGGGATGCGAAACATTCCTGCTGCTGGAATTCGTTCCCTGTTCGGGCTAGTTATGGCGCTCAGCCCTTCGAGGAACCCAGGAACGGATAGTGGAATATCATATGCTTGAAGTGCAGCAGAGACAAAATCTCAGCGCCGCGGCTACTCGACTCCTGGACTATATCGAGCGACATCCCAATGCCGTGCTCGTCAGTTCTGCTCTCGAGCTAGCTGCGAAGATTGACGCATCCGACGCCACCGTTATCCGATCAATCCAGACGCTTGGCTTCGATGGGCTACCTCACCTCAAGACCGTGATCGCAGAGAAACTCGACGAGGGTGCCCGTACACCGGTAGAAAAGGTGGGCGTGACCGTGAGTGAGTTGACACAGGATGGAAGCCGGCCTCCGCTCCAAATGGTGGTCGAGGCCTATGCCAGGACACTGGAGAGACTGTCGCGACCGGCATTGCCAGAGCAGTTTCAGTCTGCGGCGCACCTCCTGAACGATGCCAGCCGGATCGGCCTCCATGGCGGCGGGCCGCTTTCCCGTCTGGCGCAGCAGACCGCAACGCATCTTGGCCGAATAGGCCGTGCGAATTTCGTGATGGAGGGTACCGGCCACGCCTTCGCCGACGCACTGCTCGGCCTGCAGCCAGGCGATGCGGTAGTCCTCCTCGCCTACGGGAAGGTGCACAAGGAAAGCCTCCTCATCAAGGAGGAGCTTCAGCGTATCGGTGGAATACTCGTCGTCATTACCGACAACCCGACCGGTCGCCTCGCGGTTGGTGCTCAGGCCGTTCTGGAAGTGCCACGAACCGAGGTCGGCAATATGACGTTCTATGGAACGATCCTGCTCGCGCTTGAGACCCTTGTCCTGTCTCTTACCCAGCTTGGCCCGGATCAGGCCATGGAGACGGCGCGCCGACTTCGCGATTTTCGCAGTGAACTGGATCGCAGAACCTGAAAGCCGGACACTGCGTCGTCAACACTACGCTAATGATGAACGGGGATGACGAAGAATGGGGCCAATGGCTGGGAAGCCGACCGGGTCGAGCAATTCTGGCGATATTTAAACTTGATCGTTATTATCATGAATGGTAACAGCTACTACGCTGCGTAGTGGCCGGGCTCCGGAACACGATGTCATTCCACAGGCAGCGTCGCGCCGGACAGGCTGGGGCCTCATTCGGCATCGTCGTCATGTCGAGTTTAACCCGAGGAGCCTATTCATGATTTCCCGAAGAGCGGTGCTTGCCGCGTCCGTGGCGCTCGGCGCCGTAACGACCGTGCTCGGCCGCGCCGCTTTTGCAAAAGAGGAACGGATCCTTCAGATCACCTCGCCCCGAGAAATCACCAGCCTTGAGCTGGCTGACACCAGCTACCATTTCCGTAGGCTTCGGGTCGCCGAAACCCTGGTGACGATCGATCCGGACGGCAAGCTCGCGCCGGAACTTGCCAAAAGCTGGTCGGTCAGCGACGACGGTCTGAACTGGTCCTTCGTCATTCGCGAAGGCGTGCGCTTCCATGATGGTAGTGCGTTGACCCCGGAACTGGTTCGCGACGCGATCGAAGTCATGCGCAAGTCGCGCAACAATACCGAAATGGTGCCGCAACTGCCGATTTCGTCCGTGAGCGTTGCCGGTCAGTCAGTGGTTGTCTCTCTGACGAAACCGTTCAGCCTCGTGGCGGACTTCTTCACCGATGGCCCGGCCGTTATTCTGGCAAAATCCTCCTTTGCTCCTGACGGGACCGTCAAACACATCATCGGCACAGGGCCTTACAAGATCACCAAAATCGAGGGCAAAACCTCGGTGGATCTGGAAGCCTTCTCCGATTATTGGGGAACGCCAGCGCATATCGCCAAGGTACATTTCACCGGCGCGACGTCGCCCGACACGATTGCCAACATGGCAGAAGCGGGTCAGGTCGATCTGGTTCTCGGTCTGCCGCAGGCCTTGCGCGACCGGGTCGAAGGCAGCGGAAAGGTCAAGGTCAAGCAGGTCCAGACTGCGCGGATCAACGGCGTGTTCGTCAATGCAGGGGACGTGCGTTTCGATGACCCTGTCGAGCGTCGGGCGATCTCCCTGGCCGTCGATCGGCGAGGAATTGCCCAGGCACTGTTCGGCAATCCAAAAGCCGCCGCCAACCAGCTCTTCTCTGCTGCCTTTCCCGACTGGTACGATCCCGATCTGCCGCAGATCGAACGCGACGTGAAAGAAGCCGAGCGGCTACTGGCCGGGGCTGGCTGGACCAAAGGCCCGGACGGCGTCCTGACCCGCGACGGAACGCGCTTCTCGTTGACGATGATTGTCGGCAAGCAGCCGGAAGTCAAATCTTTGGCGGAAGCGATCCAGGCGCAGCTCGCCGACGTCGGCATCGAGGTCAAGCTCGAAAACGGCAACCAGGGACAAGTTCTGGAGGCCGTCGCCAAGGGCAGCTTCCTCTTCGGCCTCACGCGACGAAACTATGGTGCCGTGCCTGATCCCGTCGCCACTCTTGTGCTGGATTATGCCGAAAGCAATGCGGCGAACGCGGTGTGGAGCGGTGTGAATTACCGCAATCCGGACATGGAACAAGCCCTCAGCGACTATCTTGCCGCTCGCAACGAGGACCAGCGCGTAGCGGCTCGAAAGAAGATCCGTGCGCTCGTCAATGCCGATCTGCCGGTCATTCCGGTGGTCTGGTACGACTACAATGTCTCGATTTCCGACCGGATCGCTTTCGACAGCGTGCCAATCGATGCCCTCGAGGTCAGCTTCTGGATCGACCGCGTCAAATGGGCTAGCTGAGGCATGCCTGCCATGCGCGGCATTGCCGGAGCGGTTATCGGTCATCTGGTGGCTGCGGCAGGCGTTGCGTTTGCCGTTGCCAGCCTCGCGTTTGTCGCTGTGCAGATGGCCCCGGGCGATATTGCGTTTCGGGTTGCGGAAGCTCGTTACGGCGAGCGGATTTCCCTGCAGACCGTGGATCAGGCGCGCCAGATGACGGGACTGGATCAGCCCGTCATTCTGCAATATGGCCGGTGGGTCGGCTCCGTATTCACCGGACAGCTGGGACGCTCCATGATCAGTGGCCGCGAGGTCACGCCGGAAGTGTGGCAGAGTTTTCAGACGACGATGAGCATTGCGATCATCGGTGTCAGCGTCGCTCTTGTCCTGAGCCTGATGGTGGGTTTTGCAGCCGGGATGCGGCAAGACAGTATCTTCGATCGGGGATTCCTGGTCGTTTCTGCGGTCCTGTCATCAGTGCCGTCGTTCCTGCTCGGTATCATTCTGATCACGATATTTGCCATTGGTATGCGCTGGCTGCCGGCGGCCGGTAATAACCTGCCTGGTTACGCGATCCTTCCCTCCTGCACGCTTGCGCTTGCGCTGCTTCCGGAGCTTTCGCGCGTGGTCCGTAACGCCGTGGTCGCAACGATGCAGGACTTCTATCCGACCTATGGGCGGATCAAGGGCCAGAGCTGGTTGCGGATTATCTTTACACATGCGCTGCGGCCGACACTCGTTCCGGTGATTGCCTATTTCGGGCCGCTGGTCGCCCATACGATCGGCGGTCTTGTCGTCATCGACGTACTGTTCAACCTTGACGGTCTCGGAACGCGGCTGATCGACAGCGTTCTGGCGGCCGACATACCGATGGCGATGGGTGCGGGATTGCTGATTGGCATCTCCGTGGTCGCAATCAATGGTATCAGCGACGTCACGGTCAGGCTGCTCGATCCGCGGCTGTTTGTGGCGGGCCACCAGCCATGACGTTTTCACCGCTCGATCGAGTTACCATGAGGCCCCGGCGCATGCCGCCACTGTCGATCGTGCTCTTTGGATTCATGCCTTTGGCTGTGATGCTACTGGTGGGATTGTTCGGGCCGCTCCTGCTGACGGTCGACCCCAACCGGCAGGATCTCGGTGCAGCCTATGCTTCTCCATCTGCCGAATACCTTCTGGGCGCAGACAATCTTGGTCGATCAATTGCAGCCCGGCTGATTGCGGGCACACGCGTATCACTGGGGATTGCCTTTGCCGGCGTGGTCGCCTCGCTGGCCACCGGCCTTGCGCTCGGATTTCTGGCCGCGTTCCGCACCGGCTGGACGCGGCAGGTCATCATGCGGCTGTCCGATGTGATCATCGCCTGCCCCAGTCTCCTGTTCGTGATCCTGGTCTCGGGTCTGCTGGGCGGCGGTGTCGGTCCGATCCTTTTTGGCTTGTGGATGTCGCAGTGGCCAGGCTTTGCCCGCCTTACCGCTGCGATTACCGCGCGTGAACTGGCCACCGATCATGTCGAAGCCTCCCGCCTGCTCGGATTCGGTTCGGCCTACATCTTCCGCACCCACGTGTTGCCGGCGATTGCCCCTTATCTTACGTCCTTGGGAGCCCTGACCGTCGGCGCCAATGTCCTTACGATCTCATCCGTCGGCTTCCTCGGTCTTGGCCTTCGTCCGCCAGATGCCGAATGGGGCGGGATGATCGCCAGCACGATGACCTTCTTCCGTACCTATCCCCACATGGTGCTGGCTCCGGCTGGAGCCATTCTGGTTTGCACGCTCTCGGCAACGCTGATCGGCGAATATTACAGCGCCCGCCGCCAGGGGATCGAGGAGGTCGCCTTGTGAGTACTCTTGCTATCGAACGACTGACAATCGCAACGCCCGATCGTGTCATCGTGGAAAACATCTCGCTCAGCATCGCTGCTGGCGAGATTCTCGCCGTTCTCGGGGAAACAGGCAGTGGCAAAAGTCTGATCGGCAGTGCCATCATGGGTCTCATTCCGCGCGGCGTTTCGGTCTCGGGGCGCATCATCGTCAACGGGCGCGTCTATGACGCCGCCGACCGCACAGCACTTCGATCCCTATGGGCGAAAGATCTGTTCCTGTTGCCACAGGAACCGCTCAACGCACTCGCGCCTCTCCTGAGTGCAAAGTCGCAAGTCGCAGAGCAGATTCACTCGCCACGACAATCACATGAAGCCGGCGCAGCGCTCTCGGCCATGCAACTGGATGCTGAACATCATGACAAGCGTCCATTCGAACTGTCCGGGGGCATGGCCCAGCGTGTGATGGCGGCGATCGCCTCCGTGACCAGTGCCGGTATCATTCTCGCCGATGAACCGACCAAGGGTCTCGATGCAGACCGGCGTGATGCCGTGGCCCAGGTCTTTACCGCGTTGCGGGAGAGCGGTCGCGCGATCCTCCTCATCACCCACGACATAGCGCTCGTCCGGTCGCTCGCCGATCAGATCGCCTTTCTCGATGAACGCTCGATCATAGAATCCGGGCCTGCGACCGAAATCCTAAGCGACCCCCGCACGGCCTATGCGCGTCATTACATCGCGAGCGATCCCGCAACGTGGGAACCCCGCCCCTATGCACGGTCAACGACCACGAAAGTGATCGAGACCGATCGCCTGCGCATTGGTATTGGCAAACGGGTTCTGGCGGACGATGTGAATTTTCATTGTCATGCCGGACATATTTCAGCGCTTCTGGGCAAGAGCGGTATCGGAAAGACAACCCTTGGCCGAACGCTTCTTGGTCAAACCTCTCCACTTGGGGGGATCGTCCGGCGGCCGACGGCCGAACGCGGCGGCTCCCTTCAAAAACTTCATCAGGATCCGACGCGGGTGTTTGCGCCATGGCAATCCCTCGGGCGGAGCCTCGAAGACCTGCGCCGCCTGCCAGACGGCGACCGTGGGTTCAGACAGGTTGAGGGATTAATGCAGCGCTTTGGCCTGCGGCATGACCTGCTTCATCGCCGCCCAAGCCAGATCAGCGGCGGCGAAGCGCAGCGCCTGGCACTTGTTCGCATCCTTGCGATGAGGCCGACGATGCTGATTGCCGACGAACCCACCTCGCGCCTCGATCCTCCGGTGCAGGAGCAGGTTATCCGGCACCTGCGCAAGGTCGCCGACGAGGATGAGTTGGCCATCCTGCTCATTACCCATGATCAGGACCTGAGCACGGCGATCGCGGACCGCCGTATGCTGATGGTGGCGGATGACAACGCCCCGGCGACGTTGATCGATGTCACGAGATCGAGACCGAGCACTCTTCCCACCTGACGTAATGGACATTACCTCACCCGTAGTGTAGATAGTAAACGTAGTTGTCACTACGCCCACAAACGCCTCGTTAGGACATAAACATGCATTTTGACGCGCAACTCTGGGCGGCGACGAAGGGCTTCCGTGCCCGAATCGCCGCAGCCATTGCCCTCGGATTTGTTTCGCTGGCACTCGGCATCGCAAGGTTCATTATCCTCGGCTGGCTGATCGCGCGTCTGTTCGAAGGCGCCCCACTGGCCGACCAGCTGGTTGCGATCGTCGTACTCGTGGCGGTCATCCTGTCGCGCATGGGTCTTGAATACTGGCGCGCCATGGTGGCGCACCGCACCGCCGCACTAATCCAGGACCGGGTGAGGCTCAGCCTCTTCGACCAGATCGTGCGGCTGGGACCAGCATGGCTCGCCGAGCGCCGGACGGGTAGCATCGCCCTGTCGACAATTGATGGCGTCGAACAACTTCAGGCGTTTTTCGGCCAGTTTATCCCACAGGTCGCCATCGCCTTTCTGGCGCCCGTGCTGCTGTTTGCGGTCCTGTCGTTCTGGGACGTCCCCGTCGCGGCCGTGATCTCGGTGGCCGCCATTCTCGCCTTGATCTTTCCGGTGGTCCTCAAGCGTATTGGCGAACAGTCGACGTTGCGCCGCGTTCGCTCCTTCAAAGCCTTCGGCGCGGATTTTCTCGATGCCGTGCAAGGCTTGCCAACACTCAAGGCGTTCGGCCAGAGCGCCACGTTCGGCGAGCGGCTTGCCCTGAAAGCCAACCAGTTGGCCGACAGCACGATGTTTGTCCTGCAAGCCGCCCTTATGAGCCGGGCATTCACGGACCTCGCCATCGCCGGCGGCGCAGCAGTTGCCATTGCGCTTGGCGCATGGCGCGTCAGCCACGGGGACATGAGTATCGAGGCTTTGCTGATCGTTCTGATGGCAGGGACGGAGGTGTTCCGGCCGTTGCGCGATCTGCGCTCCCTCCTCCACCGGGGCATGATGGCCAATGCAGCCGCCGTTGGCATCAAGGCGTTGCTTCAGGCAACACCACCGCGTCCCCCGCGCGAAACCTCTGCCACTCCGGATATCGAGCCGTCTATATCCTTTGAGAATGTGCGGTTCGGCTATTCGGACGAACGCGGCGCAGCCCTTAAGGGCGTGTCTTTCGACGTCAGGGCAGGTGAGCGCATTGGCATCGTCGGCTACAGCGGCTCGGGCAAATCGACCATTGTCAAGCTTTTGCTGCGATTTTACGACGCAGATGCCGGCACGATCCGCATTGGTGGGCACGATGTCACAACGCTTGCTGCCGATCACATCCGCGATCAGATCGCCGTCGTGCAACAGGACACCTATCTTTTTTACGGATCGGTCGAAGACAACATCCGCATCGCCCGTCCCGACGCGACACCGCAACAGGTGGAGGCCGCTGCGCATGCCGCCAACGCCCATCAATTTATTGCTTCGCTTCCGCAGGGCTATCGCACAATCATCGGGGAACGCGGTCTCCGACTGTCGGGCGGTCAACGACAGCGAATAGCAATTGCCCGTGCGGTCTTGAGGGACGCGCCCATCCTCGTCCTCGATGAGGCCCTCTCGTCGGTCGATGCCGAGAACGAAAGCATTATCCAGGCTGCTCTCGATGATCTTTCCAGGGAGAGGACAACCATCGTGCTGGCGCATCGCCTGTCGAGCGTGATCGATGCTGACCGTATCCTCGTGGTGTCCGATGGACTGATCGCCGACAGTGGCACGCACGCCGAACTGATCGCCCGCGACGGGCCGTACCGGAAACTCATGGCCGAACAGATCCAACTGAGCGAGAGTGACGCCCTGGTCGATTTCAACACCGTCATAGCGCCCCAAAACCAACGTTCGGCCGAGATCGTAAAAGCATCCCCGGCAAAACCTCAACTGACCGAAGGGGAAAGAATTGCCGCAGGCCTGACCTCATTCCGGACCTTGGGAACGCTGTTCAAACTGATCGGGCCATGGCGCAAGCAATTGATCCTGACCGTCACTTCCGGCGTGGGACGCGTCTATGCCTTGATCGGCGTCAGCACGCTCAGCGCTTTGACAGTGGCGGCAATCAAGACGGGCGCGCCATTTAGTGCGTATCTCATGTGGATGGCGGCACTGGTACCTCTGGCAGCGTTTCTGCAATGGAATGAATCGTGGCGCTCCCACGACATGGCCTACAGACTGCTCGCCCAGATGCGCGTCGATCTCTACTACGCCCTGGAAAAGCTTGCGCCGGCCTATCTTCTGAAGCGGCGCTCTGGCGATCTCGTTTCGCTCGGGACACAGGACGTCGAGACGGTCGAATACTTCTTCGCGCACGTCGTGGCGCCGGCGATGGTGGCGCTCCTGATACCACTGACCGTTCTGATCGCTCTCACCTTCATAGCCTGGCCGACAGCACTCGTACTGCTGCCATTCCTGGTTTATGCGGCGCTCGCACCGGTGTTCGAGCGCCGCAAGGTTGATGCCCTTGGCGGCCAGGCTCGCGCCGAACTGGGTGGCCTCAATGCCTTTGTCGTGGACACAGTGCAAGGCATGGGCGAACTCATCGCCTTTCGTGCGGTTGCTGCGCGCCGGAAGGTCTTTCACGATCAGACGGCCGACTATCAGCGCACGAGGGTGGCGCTCAATGCAGACCTGTCGTTCCAGACGGCCAGGCAGGAGGTGGTTTCCGCCCTCGGCTCTGCCGCAGTGCTGGTCACTGCGGCCTTCATGATCCATAGCCATGCGTTCGAGCCGACGCTCCTCCCGCTTGTGGCGTTGCTTTCTTCTGCGGCATTCCTGCCTGTGTCGGAACTGGCGCAGGCGGCACGACAGCTGGCAGACTCTATCGCGTCGACGCGGCGTGTCCATGCCGTTAATGTCGAGCCTATTCCGGTCGTCGATGGTCCAAATATCCTGCCCGAGACATCCGGTGGATCGGAGCTGGAATTTTCGAACGTCACCTTTTCCTACGACAAAGCCGGATCTACCGTGCTTGAGGAGGTTGATTTCAAGGTGCCAGCTGGCGCACGGATCGCACTTGTCGGCTCGTCGGGAGCTGGCAAGACCACGATCGCGAACCTGGTGCTCCGCTTCTGGGATCCTCAGCAAGGCTGTATTACGATCGACGGCCATGATCTGCGCGAAATTAAGCTCGATAGCCTTCGAGAGCATATCGCACTCGTCGCTCAGGACACATACCTGTTCAATGCGACGCTAGCCGAAAATATCCGGCTTGCTCGACCGGATGCCACTCAGGAAGATCTGGATCTGGCTATCCAGCGAGCGGCCCTCACGGATTTTGTTGCGTCTTTGCCCGCTGGACTGGAAACTCCGGTCGGAGAGCGAGGCGTTCAACTTTCCGGTGGGCAGAGACAGCGGATATCCATCGCCCGCGCATTCCTCAAAAACGCGCCGGTGCTGATCCTGGATGAGGCGACCTCGCACCTCGACGCGGCAAGCGAAGCTCATGTGCGGGCAGCACTCGACGAGCTTATGGTCAACAGGACGACCCTTATCATCGCCCACCGGCTATCGACGATCCGGGCAGCCGATCAGATTCTCGTGATGCGGGATGGGCGGATCGTCGAGCGGGGAAAACACCGTGATCTGATGAGCCTGGGTGGATTTTACGCCGAACTGATCGGCCATCAGTCCGTTGGATTGGCTCAGGTCGAATACGCAGCGCTTGCGGGTCAGTGAATGGTCGCTCCGGTTGCCGGATTGCGGCCTTCACGCTCCGGAGTGTCCTTCAGCTTGAACTTTCCAAACGACGGGATCGACGTTTCAGCGCCAGCAAGCGCCGCGTCGGTGATCTGTTTAAAGACGCTTTCGACGATCGTCTTGGCCTGCGCCTTGGTGAGGTTTTGTTCGGCTGCGATCTTGTCGGCGATTTCATTGGTGGTGGTCATATGGGGACATCCTCATGGCACCTTCGCCAGTCTGGGAAGGTTTCAGTGCGTCGTGTGCGGCCGTACCGGTGTCATCGAACAAGGCCGGATCAGCCGCCTCCACTGGCCCGGCGCCGTCGATATCTGACATGCACACGCGTGCCCGATCAGTTGGGGAAAGCCACACATCTCTCCTTCAAGGCGGTGGGGCCGGAACCCGCCCATATGAGCTGCCGAGTCGGTTGACTGACCGGAAGGCCACCTCGTCTGGGACGTACACGGTCCAATGCCCCCCCATGCGGGAGGGTCTAAGTCTCAATCAGAATTTCGGGCGCCACCTCTGGAAGGATGGGGGTGCTGATCGGGGTGTAGAGATCGACATCAGCCGCAGTTCGTAACGTTGCGACAAGCGCGTAACGAACCGCTGTATTACCCCTTCTCTGACCGGTATTCTCCCGCCACCATCCGCCAGTCGGATAGATGGCGATAGCGTCACGCTGGGAGAGCTCGACGGCGTTTCCCTCCCAGATATCCCCATGCAGCGATCCCCGATTGCGAAGAACGGGACCAAGCGTCCAGCCTGCGTCTCCCGCCGCCCTTGCCGGCGGCCTGGCCCCGGCCGCGGCATTGATGCGACGCAAGAAGACATCGGGGCGCTCGTCGCCCGGTTTCAACGCAAACCGCAATCCATGCGAAGCGTAGCTGTGACGGCGTGTTTGGCCACGCTCCCCAGGATTGGGCTCAATGAAATAGCTGAGCGTGATCCGCAACTGGACCTGGGTTTCACCAAGAGCCTCGAGTTCCTCTGTTGGCCAGGGAAGCGCGTGCAGGACCATGTCCTTGGTCTCGATCTTGCTGCCCACGGTCTTGAATGGTTGCATCTCGTTCTCGATGACCATGGTGACATCGTTATCGAGACTTCCAAGGGCGCGCACCAGTGATGGAACCCCGAAACCGTAACGCCGCATCAAGGCATTCTTGTTGATCCCGCCCAGATGGGCTTTCATCGTCGGTGTCCATTCGGCCGAATGGACGATCAGCGCCCTGACCGTTTCGGGCCACAGAGTGCGACGCTGAGCCAGGATCTGCGCGCCCATCCTTGCCGCGAGCGCAGTTGCTGCGCTGGTCTCGCCGGTCGTCGTGAACGCCCGGTGCTCAGGCGTCCGATAGGTCGTCAGCAGCGCGAGATCGTCAAGGTGATCACCAATGAGCGTCGCCGGATCTACGCCCAGATTGCCACCCTCGAAGACGACATCGGGTTTGAGGGGCCAATCGTGGTTCCAAGTGACGGAGGTACGGCTACGTGGCATGAGATCGCCGACCTGGGCCATGACACCCCATCCGTTGAAGACAGGGTCGGTGATTGTCGTCTTCTCGGTAAATGCTCCGACCGTCAGCACATTCCACGCCTGGGCAGGGCTTTCGATCGGCGTGATATCGTTGCGGACGAGATAATCGTTCTGATGGATATCCTCACGAATGTTGCCGGCGGAGACTGCAATCAGGCGCGGCGCATTGTCGGCGCCATAGGCGAGTGCGTCGAGAGCTGCAGACCATGACGACGGACGGCCGCGCCAGTGATCGCCATCGCTGGTCAGGGCAAGGCAGATGGCGCGAGGCCGGTTCGGTGCGACGATTTCGGCACGGGCGATTGATTGGGCGGTGATGGCGCCGAAGAGATCGGGGTCATTTGCACCATGGTCGGGCAGAATCTTTACCGACTCCAGCCGGTGCGTCAGGATGATCTGCCCGGCTCCGGCGAGAACATCGCTCAGGTCACCATAAATGGCAACGCCGGAAAGCTGGGTCCCATGGCCGCCGTGCCCCTGATTGCTCGTGTCTTCGACGTTCCAGCCGGGATCGAATGCCTGCTGATCCACTGCTGAGAGCGCCGGGAGGATCAAAGGGTGACGTCGGGTAGAGCCTGAATCGAGAAGGCAGACGGCGGGACCGTCGCCATTGTTGGCTACGATGCGATCTGCCGTCTCCGCGGCCCAGGCGCGTTGCTCGGCGCCGTCCATTTCCATAAAGAAGGCGGGTGTATCACGAGCGGTTCTGAGCTCTGCGATCGTGTCGGTGTGCGCAATGATCCGCCCGAGGGTTTCGGCGCTCGCGTGGACGATCAACACCTCCCGCTCCGGAAACTGCAGGGCGTGTTCACGCACCGGCAGCTCCAGTCGCTCAGCCGCAGCCGCAAAGGTGTCTCTGGTCCCGAGACGCAGCCAGACCTCCCACCAGATGGCCGTACCGGGCACCGGAAAGAACGCCTCGTCATCCGTATAGAGGGATCTGGCCACCGCAAGGCGCGCGGTCTCAAGCGAGGCTACGAGCACTTCATTCTTGGGTCCGTTGTTTTTTTCGACGATCTCACCGTCGACCTCGATCCGTTGGATCCGGTCCTGGTCGCGATATTCGGCCACCTTCTTGAGGTAATAATCGCGCTGGCGTTCGGGGACGAAGACAGTGGCGGCGATTGAGTTCCCTCCCTCTCCTAACGGGCGAACGCTAACAAGTTCGATCGGAAACTTGCCCTGCCGGTTTTCGAGCTTATCGACGATCTCGCTCTGGGATGAAGGGAGTTCGAACTCAAGATAGAAACCTGGCGTTCCACCCGCAAGGTCGGGCTCGCGAGCTCTCAATTGCGCTTCCGCGTCTGCCACCGCGCGGGTAAGGGCTTCTGTCAGCTTTACAGCATGCTGAGCCCTATCGCGCGCCGGCACGGTTGTGCCGCCACCTCCGCCTCTGGCGGTGTAGTCCTGGATGTTCCCGTGACCGGGCAAATAAACGTGTGGGAGTGGACGCGGTGGTTCTTCTGCCATCGATTATTGCGACGCCGCTCCTTTGCGTTCGGCTATCGCGAGGGACAGATCGTTCTGGGTGATGCGGTCCCGGTCGGACAGGACGACGAGTTTCGCGGCATCGGTCGCAGCGCGGGCAATCTCGGCCTGGCTCAAACCGGCAGCATCTGTAACCGCTTTTGTCCAGTCGATATCCCGGGTGTCGAAGCTGGAAAGGCGCGCCTGCAAAATCCCGGTCGCGACCTCAACGCTCGGCAATGCATACTCGATGACGTCATCGAACCGCCGAAAGAGCGCTGGATCGAGCAATTCCGGGTGATTGGTCGCCGCCACCACCAGACCGTCACTCTCATCCTCTTCCAGGAACTGAAGGAATGAATTGAGGACACGCCGGATCTCGCCCACGTCATTGCGTTCCGCGCGCTTCGCGCCGATGGCATCGAACTCGTCGAAGAAGTAGACGCCTTTGGTTTCAGCCATCGCCGAGAACACCAGCCGCAACTTCGAGGCGGTCTCCCCCATAAACTTCGTCATCAAGCCATCGAGCTGAACGGTGAACAACGGCGTATGGAGTTCCCCGGCGAGCGCAGCCGCGGTCATTGTCTTTCCGGATCCGGGGGGACCGATGAGCAACAGTTTGCGACGTGGGGCCAGCCCATGGCTGCGAAGCTTATGCTGTTGTCGCTGCTCGAGAATGACTCGTTTCAAACGAGCTTCGAGCGCCGCAGGCAGGATCATGCTTGACAGCCGAACGTCAGTATAGCGAACTGCAACGAGGTTTACGAGGTCACCGCGTGGCTGCGCAATAGGAACAGGAGCCTTCTTACGCCCGGAGGTACGATCCTTGTTGGCGCGCGCGGCATCGACAAGTTCGCGGAGTTGCACAGCCACCTTTCCATGACCCCTGCGGGCCTCACTTGCTGCGGCCTGCAATGCAATCGTCAGGAACTGCTCGTCGTCGCCTTCGACGTGGCTCTTCAGCAGCGAGATCAACTGCTGCGCCGTGGTCATGACGACTGAGCTCGGTTCATAGATCGAGCTCCTTCTGATTGAATGGTCCACATTTGCGTCATCGTGTTCCTCTCGCGGTGACTTTTGGGCACTTTCGAGAGATAGACGCCTCTCCCCAAGAACTGGTTAAAATCCAGTTTATTGATCGCCATAGAGAAAAGCAATTTGAACGAAGCAACAGTTCCCAACATTTGAGACTGCAACGAGAACAAATTCTTTCCCATCAGCTTGATGGACACATTCGCATAGTTATCCATCTACCTCACTCGGCATTGCGTTAGCGATAGAGACGAGCGTCGGCCGCATCCATGCGGGGGCCTGGATCGCATTGGATGCAAGCGTTTTCTTGTCACTGACCGACAACCAACGGACGGCAACGTGCACAACGTCGGCGGCACGTGATGCTCCAACGTGACGAAGAGCCTGGACGACGGTACCTGCAGCACTGCCCGGAGCAATAAGGTGCTTGGGCGAAGCGTGACGCAGATCGACCACGCGCTTACCGAGTACGACACGGCGGGAGGGGCCATTAGTCAGATAGGTGCTCTTTGCCGGAACCTGCGTTGAAAGGCCAAGGGCATTCGCCGCGCGCGCGCCGGCAATTTGCACCTGAGATCCGGTCTCCCGTGCCAACGCTTTCGCGACATCGTCAGGGGTCGGCGAAAGGGGCCCAAGTTGCGGATGAACCTTTGGGAAGTCGTACAAGCCTCGCGTCAGGCGCCGAAGCTTTCCACTCTTTGCCAACCGGGAAAGGGCTTGGTCGACAGTCGATCGCGCGGCCACGTCCAGGAAATCACTCGGCGTGAAGACACTGCCGCGCCCGCCGACAAGGGCACGCTTCATAATTACGTCTGGAACTGATATGGCGAGGGGTTTCATGTGTCAGAAATTAGGCTATATTTTTCTGACATTCAAGAGCGCACTTCATGTTCGAACAATATGAGTAGATCCAAGGCGACCATTCACACGTTCGTCGTTCAGTCTACTACCGGCACGGCTCTGCTATCTTACATACGAACGCAATGCCTTGAGCGCAGCGGAAATATTCCGGTTCTTTGGATAACACAGCATGAACCCCGGATGGGGGGCGACCCGGCCTTCCAGGACTGAAATCAGACTGCCGTCGTCCAGAAAAGGTTTCGAAATTGGCTCTATGCCATAGCCTAGCCGACGGTCAGCAACGAGCGGATGATGGCGGCATGTGTCGCTGGCAGCGTTTTCGTGCCATTCAACGCCCTAAAGCGCCCCGAGAAGTTTTCGGACGTGACTGTAACGGACATGCCTACCGCCCAGCCCGGATCGACACCCCGATAGACCGCAGGGCGGGTATCAGGTCGGCTTGACGAACCAACTCGACCACCGGAGAGGCGACAAGTTTCGCAGCGACAGCCCGATCGTAGACCGCCACGCAATCTGCCGCCGTGAGGCGGGAGGAATAGAGCAATCCATCGACTGCATAGGATCGAAAGATCGACTCGCTCAGTCTCTGCCCTTCCTGATGCTCCTTGCCGCGGGCCGCGTCCGTGCTGACGCCCAACCTCAGGAGGCCGGTCGTGCGCAGGTCGAGAAGAATGAGAGCATCCGTGGCCGTCACCTCAGTGACCGACCAGTCCTCGATTTCGCTCTCATCCAGCACTCGCTCCTGGGTCCCCTCGAAGCGGTCGCGGACAATCGTCTCTGCGATCGCGGTCGCGAGATCATATGCGGCATAAAGCAGTCGGAACATCTGGTTGGGACTTGAGAACCGCGATTGACCGAAACCCATACCGAGCGGGGTCGACATGTGGGCTACAGGGATGATGCGGAGATAGGATTGCGGGAGAAACGCAAGCGCGAGCTCCCGAACCGTTTGGGGATCAAGTTTCACGATTCAGCTCAACCAAAATCGCGCTCGGCTGCATCCAGAACCTCGTCAAGATTGCCCATCTTGAGATTGTCGAGCGGCGTTCCGCCAATACTCGGCTTTGGCTGGATCAGCCATTGCCACGCCACACGCGGATTGCGGATGATTTTGGTGACCTGAGGCATGCCCTCGACCGGCCGGCCATCGACAAACTGAGCCAGGGGAAAGACATGCTTTCGCTCGCCCTTGAGCAGACCGACGACAGCTCCGCGCTTGTGCCAGTCGTGCAAGGTCGATCGCTTCGTGCCGAACTTCTTCTCGATATCGCCCGGACCGGCGACCGGACCGGCCCAGTCTTCGATGCGGGTCGGCGTCGCAAATTCGTCGAGCCTGCGGCGCCCTTCCTCCATGTCTACCGATTGCCCCAGACCAGCACCTCGGCTGACCTCCACAGGCTTTTCGACCGATACCTCCGCGAGTACATGACCTGGCTTCGCAGCCAGTTCGGCGACGGCGGCTTCCACAATATGGGCGAGTTCCGTTTCATCGTCGGCAATCCGATGCTGTTGCTCGACAGAAAGGCGCGCTGCTGCCGCGGAGACCACGGCCATGACCTTGCCAGTCGCTGCAAGCGCCGGCTTTGAAAGGCCTGGATTGTGTCGGGCCAGAACCTTGAGAACATCGGCGACCGCAGCCGGATTGACTTCTAGCTTTGCGCGCATCTGCGATTTACGGGTGACGGCAACCATCTTCGTCTTCCTTCTTGATTACAACAAAGATAGTGCAAATTGTCCGGTTTGTCCAGATTGTTTCCCAAAGGTCGCATCGTAGAGCGGAACTATAAGGCTTTCTATTGCGTCCCGCCGACACGGCCGCAACATTCGACTCGAATTCGTCCGTGCCTATAGGGGAGCGGGCTACCACCTACTTTCGGAGAGGGATAAAAGGGGATGGCAACAGCGTCCCTTCCGGCAAATCTGCAACATCCTTCATGACCCGTTTGAGGCGATCGATTGTGAAAGCCTTGTCCGCAAACCATAGCTCAATTTCGGTGGGGTCAAGCGTATCGATGAAAGCAGACGTTGGCACTTTGCAGCCGGATTTCCGAATAGTCCGGATATTGTGCTGATAACGACGGATACGCTCCTCCAGGGGAAGATCGGGGCCATGCTTCAGCAGCTTGTCTTTCGGCCATGTCGGCATTGGATTGGCATCCTTATACGGAAATGGGCCGAAGCCCATCATCGCGACGCAAACGGCAATCAACCATTGCATGATCGTCGTTGCCCGTTGGGCACAAGTCAAGTCAAATACACCGCGGGCATAGAAACGAGCAGTTTATGCAGTTCGCTCGGATACCGGATCCATGTTCGATGCGAAGTGACAGCAAGCATAGCCTCTATCTCATCCTTTAAATTACACCCCATGCACGGAAGCTTCCTCTCCCCGTCACTTCCCGAACGCCGAGTTCGGCGACCAGATCGAGCGCCGCACGATGGCTCACCTTCAATTCCTTGACTATCATCGACGAGGACACGATCGGCCGCGCCATCAGCAAGTCCACAACGAGCGGCAAACTGCTGGACGAGCGCTTTCCCTTCAGTTTGCGCTCGAGGTGCTCCCTCGCCTGTCCCAGCCGAATGGCTTCCTTCATGGCAAGTTCAGCGCTGCTCGCCATCGCATCCAGCCCGGCGAGCACTCGTGATATTCGTTTCGGCGATCGCCGCCGTTCCCGAGGTACACCCTTCAGACCAGAGCAGAAGCAGAACAGGTGCGAAGATACCTTTCCGCGCACCCGAAAATAGGAACTCACAAGTTGGGCACCAAGCCAATGCTGCCGCTGCAATGGCTCCATGCATTCCCATGCGTCCCATATAACTGCGGCCGCCAACGTGGTTGGCAAGGCGTCGGCCTCAGCCAGAGCCGCTCTCCAATCCGAAAGGCGCCCTTCCTCGTTCCAACCCGGATCCCGGACAATGAGCTCACCGACCATCAAAGGATCCGCCTTGCGGCCCTCGCCCGTTGCCACCGCTTCGAGCACACGGGCGGATCGATTAAGGACCGCATCGATTTCGGCCATCTCCGCCGCAAAACCGTTCTCGTCTTCGTTCAATGCCAGTTCGATGGACAATGGCGAGCTCCCTTCGCCTACCACATCTCGTTCCGTAGAGTCCTCTGACCGCCCCGCGAGGCTTACGACCCCAGCCCTGCTCGTCGCCCAGCCAGGGTCAGCGCTTGCGATGCGCCGCCGCGCCCTCAAGATTGAATGTGCGATTGTGACTTCATGGGTCGGGGTGCGCACATCCCGATTTGCGTCGTGGAGAACGAGATCCTCGAGATGGACAAGCTCGCCGGCGACCCACATGCTGGCGGCCGCCTCGATGAAGTGCGACCTTTCGGTAAAGCCCTGCCTGACGGGGCTGCGACGAACAATTTCGTCGAGACGCGCGAGCTGATCTTCCGCCCTTGCGATGGCCGGAAGCAGCGCCGCCAGTGGCAAATCACCGATTTCATATCTCATTGTTTTAACGCATCTATTTAGCCAATCATGAAGCTATAATAGCATACACTTCAATCATAGCAGATACTTTTTCTCGCGCGCGTACTAGATAGAGTTGCCAGGGCGTTCGAACTGTACAGGATCAGCGCCGACGGACGTGACATCGACGAAAACCGTTCTTTTCCAGCCTCTTGCGTCGAACTTCCCGAGGTTTCAATGCATCAAGAGACGTTTACAAATGATCGTTTATCCTTATCCTCTGCGTTTGGAAAACTGTCCTTCAACACTCCTCAGGCACTGCAAATGGTCGCTAACACCAACAATCAGGCTTCCCGTCGACCACAGGGCCGGCTGATCGGCTATGCACGCGTCTCTACG
This sequence comes from Pararhizobium polonicum, assembly GCF_001687365.1. Classification (GTDB taxonomy): domain Bacteria; phylum Pseudomonadota; class Alphaproteobacteria; order Rhizobiales; family Rhizobiaceae; genus Pararhizobium; species Pararhizobium polonicum. The sequence goes on along the minus strand of NZ_CM004503.1, from coordinate 4,750 downwards.
GACGAGCAGGCTACGGAAGCACAGGAAATCGAGCTGCGATCGGTCGGGTGCGATGTGATTGTCCAGGAACACGGATCCGGCGCCTCGCGTGCCCGCCCTGCGCTTTCCAAACTCGTTCACGAGATCGGCGCCGGCGACACGCTCGTTGTGGTTCGGCTTGACCGTCTGGCGCGCTCGGTCAGCCATCTGCTCGAGGTGATCGCGGATCTGACGGAGAAGGGAGCGCATTTCCGATCGCTGTGCGATCCAATCGACACGACCACGCCGCAGGGCATGTTTTCGCTCCAGGTTCTCGGCGCCGTGGCGCAGCTCGAACGCGCGCTCATTTCCGAACGAACGAAGGCGGGTATCCGGGCAGCCAAGTCCAAAGGAAAGCTTCCTGGCAACCCTGGCATCCGGGAAAAACGCCCGGAGGCGCTGGCAAGGATGACCGCGGCCCAGAAAGCGGCATATGGCGATCGGATTCAGGCCTCCGCGAACCAATGGCTTCCTACCGTTCGGCGCATGCGGCCGGATCACACATGGGACGACATCGCCCGAATGCTCAAGCAGCGGGGCCTCGACTGGACGCCAGAACGTCTTCGCCGCGCCGTGAAGTGGATGGTGACGGAACGCATGGCGGATGCAGCGCTGCTGAAAAAATCTCCGCCCCGTCTTCCCGAAGACCGCCTGATGACGCTTGTGGCTGGCATCCATTCTTCGAACCCGAACCTCAAGCTCCGCGAGATCGCCGTTCAGCTCGAAAGGCTGCACGAGCGTACGCCGCGCGGCGGATCCAAATGGTCGCCCTCGTCCGTCAAGAACCTCATCGATCGCGCCCAACGGTCGGGGTTGATCACCGACGTCGACATCGCCGTGGCCGAGTAACGAGGAGATCACCACGATCTCGGCTTTTGCAGGCTTTTCAGCAGCGAAGCCGAAACGTGGACGCGGCTATCGTCTTCGGCGTCCTCATCCGTTCGTGGTTTTCCGGCGCTGGCTGCATTCTTTTGCTCGTCCAGCTTTGCCCGGAGCAACGCCATGACCATCGGCCAGGTCGAAAACTTCCCGTCCTTGGCCCGATCGGTCAGGCTGCGCAGATAGCCGCCGGCGTTGTTGATCTGACCGGCCCGCTGATAAATCGACGCCAGCGTGATCGCTGCGTGCTGCTCGCCCATGGTTTCGCGGGCCTCCTGCCACGCACTTGGGCTGATCCCTAGCATCGGCCGGGCAAGGTCGGTCGCCGCCAGCAAGTCGCGCCAGTGCCGGATGGACCCACCTTGCGCCAGTTCCCGAATCTCGGGGCAGGCGTCCAGCACAATCCCCAAAGGCAGCTCACGTTTCGGCAAGCTCCGCACGTTGTCGGTTTCCGCAGCGTTGCCGCCCGCTTCATCTTTTTCTCGGAAGCCGTATTCAGATTCAAATTTAGAGTCTGGTTTTGAATTCTGTATGTGGCGACCGTTGTGGGACTCATTGGCGTCCAAATTCATTGTTTTCGTAAACGATTCCAATATGTCACGGATCTCAGTCCAGAGTTCCTCAAGCTCTTGGGCAATGCTCTCGACAATCTGGCGAGGCGCAGAGCGTGGTAGGCGGCCGACGATCCCCTGATAGGTCTGTGAAACTCTCCCCCATTTTCCGGGAACGCTCTCGTCAATGCCAGTTTCGATCATTTTGACGATGTCACGGCGAAGAAGAGTCAAACGCTCCTTGGCCACCCGGAAGGCCTTCTTTTCAGCTTGCACCGCCTGGGCGAGATCGCGGAACTCATCGGCGCGCGCGACGATCGGCGACAGATCGAACCCGTAGGCCTGTTCTACCTCCCCTCCCCTCCCCTTGCGGGCGAACCGCTTGCCGTTGGGACTGTCGCGGCGGATGATGAGCCCGCAATCAACCAGGACGGCAAGATGCCGACGCAGTGTCGTGGCGGGCATGCCGTTGGCGCGAGCCATCAGCTGTTCGTTAGACGGCCACACGACCAACTCGGTACCACCGGTCAAGGCTGTCTCGGGATGAAACGTTAGCAGCGCGTTCAGGATCGAGAGGGAACGGTCCGTCGCTCCGATCAGCTCCCTAGATTCACGGATGTGCTGGAAGACCTGCCACTTGTGGGCCACGGCATCCGGTGCGACCGCCTTTGCAGCCATTTGGCTTGCAATATGGCCGAGCGTCATTGGCCGCCGCCCAAAGGGCGTCGTTACGTTTACAGCAGTCATCATCTTCACCTTTCAAAAGGCAAAGCAAAAGCGCCTGTCGAAACGACAGTTATGTCTTGACTGCGATTCCGGGAAATGCGATTCTCTTAGTGACCAAACTGAGAGAGGCCTTTCGGAACGCTGTTTCGGAGGGCTTTTTCTTTGCTCAGTTGCTCCCTTCTTCGCCGTTGGTGCCGTTGCGGGCATTCATGTAGGATCGATAGAGTTCAGGTAGCATCGTTATCACATAGCTGCCGAACTCAGGCGCCGCGTGCTTGTCGATTATCAACGTAAGAGACTTCTCGTCGTCTCTGACCTTTGCTGCTCTCACCCCATCGTCCGCCGTCCACACGCGAGCGCGCGGCGCGGCCTTCTTAGCTGGCGCGAGTTCTTCAAACACGCGCACGAACCTTTCGTCTGAAGACCTTTCCTTCAGCGGCCCCTGCAGTTGTGCACGTACTTTTTCCAGAACACCTTTCCGCTCAATGCGGCTCGCAAGTTCGACCCAGCGATCACGCCCCGCTTTAGGCGCCGGACCAATCATTCGAATAAGGTCGGCTGGTATACGGGCAGCTGTGGATATCAGGTGTGAGACAGCGGCTTTGTCCGCCCCCAGGGCGGCCATAATCAACTGCCTCGAATATCCTCGGCTCTCCAGCTCAGCCGAATACAAAGCCTTCTCGATGTATGATAAATCCTTCCTCGCGCTATTTTCCTGCCCCTGCGCCAGAATGAGCTCTTCGTCAGTCATCTGCCGAACGGCAGCCTTGACCAGCCGCCCGGCGGCTTTCACTGCGCGCAGTCGCCGCCGGCCATAAGCGATCTGGTACCGCCCCTCTGCCCCTGGGTGTGGCCGCACCAAAATAGGCACTTGCTGCCCATGCTCCTTGATCTGCACCGCGAATTCCTCGAAGTGCTCTTCGCTTTCATCGAGGCGATCTGTGATATCCGGCGCATCGATCAGATCAGGGTCGATCTCGCTGATGGATTGCGATTTCAACATTTCGATCGATCGAGAAACCGCACCGATTGCTCCACGGGCGACGAAGGCGCTCTGCTCCGGCAAAGGAGGCGTTTCGGACGGAGAGTTGTCGGCCGACAACTTCGTAGGAACTAGGTCCGATAGAAGGTGCTTGCGAGCCATTAGACGGCCCCTTTCCGGGAAAACTGACTGGGCATCGGGCCGAAAGTTGTCGCCCGACAACTTTCTATTTTCATCCGCCGTATCATGAAGATCTTCTCCATGCCGCGCGAACCAACTGTTCAATCTCAGAGTTGACGTTCTCAAGAGCTTCCATCGCCCGGTCGTAGGTAGCTCGCGTGAACTGATCACGGCTGACCTCGTAGAGCGTCTGCTTGGTGATCCCCGCATCGGAGATCGCGGTGCTCTTCAACATCGGATGATTGAGAACGTGGTCTCCAAACATCGTCCTCATGAAGGACACCATCTGGTTCTGCGGTCCGTCGCCTGGCTCATAGCGCGTGACGAGGTAGCGCATCCAATCGTAGTTCATGCTTCCGCCGGCGTCGGCAACGACGCTGAGCAACTCGGATGTCATCAAGAGGAACTGGCACATCGACATGACATCAAGCATTTGAGGATGAACGGTCACCAACACAGCAGTCGCAGCGCAGAGTGCTGAAATCGTCAAAAAGCCCAGCTGGGGAGGGCAGTCGACAACGACAACATCATAGCTGTCGGCGACGGAGGAAATGGCTTCATCCATTCGCGTAAAGAAGATGTTCTTGCGATCATTGGAGCCAAGAACTTTCGCCGTGTCGTGCTCGAACTCCATGAGCTCGAGATTGCCGGGGACCAAATCGAGGTTAGTAAAGTAGGTCTTCTTAATGACGTCCTTTAGCGGGCGACGTTCGTCGTCATACCGCATCGCGCCATAGAGAGTTTCGTTGTCCTTGACGTCGAACTCCGGCTGAAAGCCATGCAGCGCCGACATACTGGCCTGCGGATCGAGATCGATTGCAAGAACACGGTAGCCATTCAAAGCAAGATACTGAGCAAGGTGTGCTGCTGTCGTTGTCTTTCCGCTACCGCCCTTGAAATTGACGACGGTGATGACTTGCAAATGCTCCTTACCCGAGCGCTTGGGTGAATAGCGCCGGTCGTTCTTTCCGTTTTGATCGAGATACTCGCGGAGGGCCTGGATCGTCTCGATGGTGTAAGAGCGGCGATTGTTGTTTCCGATCTCGGGCTGCGGACCCTTCCCTTCGATAGAGAGATGGCGGAGGTAGCCGTCATTGACACCAATAAGTTTGGCGGCTTCAGTCGACGAGAAGGAGCGCAGGGTTTTACGCGCCTCCGGCGGGTACAGCTTCACGCGGTGCTCATGCAAGGCCCCAGAGAGGTCTCGCGCATGAGCGCCGATCAGTTTATGAATAGCCTTCTGAAGCTGAGCCGGATTTTCCACGACTTCCTCTCGTACACACGGTAATTTTCGTAAACACACCTATTTACCGTGGATAGGTCAACCGATTCCACCGTTTTTTGCAAGATATTTAAAGTTAACCAATAGTTAACGCAATTCCGATGGCCAACCGCCGCGTGCCGAATCATCGTG
>NZ_CM004502.1 GCF_001687365.1 Pararhizobium polonicum | reverse complement strand
GCAACGGATTTCGAATCGTTGGATATAGTCTGTTAGGTAAAACTAGCCATTTCCGCTGGTTGTAGCAGTGCGAAACGCATCAAAGACCTGTTGGGAAAACTCAAACTGTCGAGCCGTCCCTCGTCCCATCGAATTCTTGCCGAGCGTTTCAAGCAGGATGCCTCGCTCGACAAGAAGGTCGATAGTCTCAATGACGCCTCCACGCGTCATTCCTGTAATTTCTATTATATTTGATAGCGTTAGCTTCTGATGCGCCTGATGCATCATGTACAGGATATTCATCATCCCGATCTGTTTGATGCGAGACTGCGCCGATTCACCCTCGATCGGCTTTTCCAGAATTTCACGCACTGCGAAGACAGATAATGCCTGGCTTTGCCATCGGTCGCTCAAATTACTTGCCATCCATTTAACTATCTATTATTTGCATAGTCTACTGGTTGAGGCGAGTCGCTTTTCAATCGCAGCTGACATTGAAGAAACCGGAGGGTAGGGGGCATGAAGGGCCTTTTCTTTCGAACGATCATAGCAGCGTTGGGCTTCGCCTCACTGTATACTATTTCGGAACGAAGCGCTCGTGCCGACGACTGGGGTTGCCAGGTTATCCTGTGCATATCCAATCCCGGCGGTGCGACGCAATATGCTGAGTGCCGGCCGCCGATCGAGAAGCTTTGGGATTGGCTCGCGAAAGGGCATTCGTTCCCGGCCTGCACTGGCGTCGGTTTTCAAAGCTCCCGCCCCCGCTACGAACCATATTACTGCAATGCCGGCTACCGTCTGTCTTCTGGCTACGGCCCACGGGGGAGTGACGCGACGTGCATTTCCACGTCGCCTCAGTCCGTAAGCGATAGCTTCTGCCAGCGAGATCGAGACAGCGGCGGGGAGATCAGCGGCTCAGTAATGTCTCCGCGCTGGCAAAAGGAAAACGGTCGCTATCAATGCATGGCCTATACCGTGGCTCGTCCCTTGGTGCGCGAGAAACCTCGATACGTCGATGTGACGATCGACGGGGTCGGTAAGCAGAGGGTGTGGTTCTGAACATGCCAATTGCCTTCCTAGATCTTGCACAGACCTGCGCACCCTACGTTTCATCCGAAACCCTTGCGGGCGTCGTCAGCCTCGAAAGCCGATTCGCTCCGTTCAACATCCGGATCAACAGCGGCGCGCCCCTCAAGCGGCAGCCTGCCACGAAGGCCGAAGCAATCGAGGTCGCCACATCCTTGGCGGCTGGACAGCAAGACATCCAGATGGGCCTTGGCGGGATCGGACTGGAAGAACTGCACAGACTAAATCTCTCCATATCAGACGCCTTCGATCCGTGCGTCAACCTGCAAGCCACAGCGACGCTGCTCGACGGCTACTACCGCCTCGCAGTGAAAGAAGGGGCCGACGCCGGGAGGGCCGAGCAGATCATGCTGCAATCCTATTACGGACGTGACGATCCATCCATCGGCGCCATGGTCAACTATGACGATCAGGTTCACCGCGAAATCAAACGGCTCGGGCCGACCATGGCACGAGTGACAATTGGCGACACTGGAGAGGGGAGCGAGGATGACGTCCCAAACGAAATTCCCAGCGCAGACGCCGTTGCCGAGGTGGTGGCGGAAAACTCCCCGGAAAAAATAGCCGCGATCTCCGCGGCGCCGGCATGGGACGTCTTTAAGACCCGACGCCGATCATCCGTACTCGTGTTTCAGAGCAATCAATCGGAGCAGAGTAAATGACTGTGAATTCCCGTATCCGACCCGTTATCGCTTCATCCGTGATGGCCGCGGCCATCGTGGTTATGATGGTCGAACCCGCCTTCGCGCAGGCCGCCGGCATTGAAACGGTGCTCCAGAACATAGTGACAATGCTGACTGGCAACATTGCCAAGCTTTTGGCTGTCATCGCGGTGATCGTCATCTGCATTGCCTGGATGTTCGGCTATATGGACCTGAGGCGGGCAGGGTTCTGGATCATCGGCATCGGCGGCATCTTCGGCGCTACCGAACTCGTCAACACCATCGTCGGAAGCTGACGATGGCGGGTGAGCGGGCGGTTCTCGAAGAAGACACACTTTTCATCGCGTGCACACGGCCGGCGATGATCGCTGGCGTGACCATGGAAGCGATGGGCTTCAACATCATGCTCACGACGATCCTCTACATCGTCGCCGGATCGATCGCCTATGCGCTCGTCGGCGTCGTGTTCCACCTCATCTTTCGCGCCCTCGTCAAGCACGATCACAACATGTTCCGCATCCTTCTGGCCTGGGTCGAGACGCGCGGCCGATCGCGGAACAGTGCCTACTGGGGCGGAGCAACGCTATCGCCACTTCGGCTGGCCCGCCGCTTTGACGAAAGGGATATTGGTTTTGCCTAGTATCGCCACCCTCAGATCCCGCGAGCTCTCCCCCGAGGCTTTCATTCCTTACGTTCGACACATCGACGAAACGACCATCGCACTCGACTCCCGGACACTGATGGTCATGATCGCCCTCGAAGGCGTGTCATTCGAGACCGCGGACGTGTTGGATCTCAACGCTCTCCATCGCGACCTCAACACGCTTTTCCGGAATATCGCCGATGAGCGGCTTGCCCTCTGGACGCACTTGATCCGTCGCAGAGACAGCGACTATCCGGATGGGACATTTGCAACACCATTCTCCGCCGCGCTCAACGAGAAATACCGCGAGCGCATGGTTCGCGAAGACCTTTTCCGCAATGATCTCTATCTGACCGTCCTTTGGTCTCCAGGGCGCGATCCGGCCGCCAAGGCGGTAAAGCTGCTATCGCGCCTTCGCCGGGCAAAACGCCTTCATATGGAGCTCGATGAAGAGGCCCTGAAACAGCTTCAGGACAAGGTCGTCGACGTGATGGCGGGTTTGAAGCGTTTCGAACCACGTGTGCTTTCTCTCTACGAACAGGATGGCATGCTCTTCTCCGAGCCGAGCGAGGTGTTGCACCAGATCGTCGGCGGAAGGCGGGAGCGAGTGCCGCTCACCGAAGGTCGCATCGCCTCGGCGATCTACTCGGATCGCGTCATCATCGGTCGTGAGACGATCGAAATTCGCCATGAGGCGGAAACTCGGTTCGCCGGCATGCTGAGCTTCAAGGAATACCCGGCCCGCACCAGGACCGGCATGCTGGATGGCGTCCTGACCAGTCCGTTTGAACTTATACTTTCCCAATCCTTTTGTTTTGTGGCGAAGGCGGACGCTCGCGTCATCATGGGGCGAAAGCAGAACCAGCTCGTGAGCGGCGGCGATAAAGCGGCTTCGCAGATCGATGAACTCGACGATGCGATGGACGATCTGGAGTCCAACCGGTTCGTGATCGGCGAGCATCATCTGACGCTGTCCGTCTTCGCGGCGACAGTGAAGGACCTGACGGACAACCTCGCGAAGGCTCGTGCCAGCCTGACCAATGGCGGCGCCGTCGTGGCGCGAGAGGATCTCGGCCTCGAGGCCGCCTGGTGGGCGCAGTTGCCGGGCAATTTCCGCTACCGGGCGCGATCGGGCGCGATCAGCTCGAAGAATTTCGCAGCACTGTCACCATTCCACTCCTATCCGATCGGACAGAAGGACGGCAATGAATGGGGACCGGCTGTCGCCCTGCTCAAGACCGCCTCGGGGTCACCCTACTACTTCAATCTCCACTATGGTGATCTCGGCAATACCTTCATGTGCGGCCCATCGGGAGCCGGAAAGACCGTGATCGTCAATTTCATGCTGTCGCAGCTGGAAAAGCACGATCCACATGTGGTTTTCTTCGACAAGGATCGGGGCGCGGACCTCTATGTCCGCGCCGCCGGCGGCACCTACCTCCCCCTGAAGAATGGTGTCCCAACCGGCTGCGCTCCCCTGAAGGCCCTCGACCTGACGCCGGAAAACAAGGTGTTCCTGGCGCGTTGGGTCGGCAAGCTTGTGGGTTCAGGGACGCGGGAACTGACTGTCACCGAGCTTCGCGACATCTCTGGCGCGATCGATGGCCTTGCCGACCTGCCCGTTGACCGGCGGACGATCGGCGCACTCCGGACTTTCCTCAATAACACGGATCCGGAAGGGATCGCCGCCAGGCTCCGCCGGTGGGAGAGGGGAGGGCCACTCGGCTGGGTATTCGACAATATCATTGAGGATATCGGCTTTGGCGACTTAGGCGGAACCGGCAAGTTCATCGGCTACGACATGACCGACTTCCTCGACAACGAGGAGATCCGCACGCCGCTGATGGCCTACCTTTTCCACCGTGTCGAGCAGCTGATCGACGGCCGCCGGATCATTATCGTCATCGATGAATTCTGGAAGGCGCTCCAAGACGAGGGGTTCCGCGATCTTGCGCAGAACAAGCTGAAGACCATCCGCAAACAAAATGGGTTGATGCTGTTTGCCACACAAAGCCCACGTGACGCGCTGAATTCGCCGATTGCGCACACGATCATCGAGCAATGCCCGACACAGATCTTCCTGCCCAACTCACGCGGGAACCATGCCGACTATGTCGATGGATTCAAGCTCACCGAACGCGAATACGAATTGATTGCCCGCGAGCTTTCCGTCGAGAGCCGGAGGTTCGTGTTGAAGCAGGGACACAACAGCGTCGTTGCCGAGCTCGACCTCAACGGCTTCGATGACGAGCTCGCCATCCTTTCCGGTCGGACCGCCAATGTCGAACTTCTGGACGTGATCCGCGCGGAGGTTGGCGATGACGTCAAGGATTGGCTTCCCGTTTTCCAACAACGAAGGAGTGCAAGCTGATGGCTTCCTATCGACTTCAAGGCGCAGTGCTCGTCATGGCATTTATCCTTTCCGCCGAAGGTGCGGCAGGGCAGGGGATACCGGTCATCGATCAGACCGCTATCGCCAAACAGATCGAAAGCATTGCGCAGCTCAAGTCACAACTCGATGCGCTTAATCAGCAGATCGAGCAGGCGCAGCAGCTTTATGGCTCGCTCAACAAGCTGACCGATATGGCGGATGTCGCGAACGTTCTCAACGATCCGGCCATCCGCAAGGCGCTTCCATCCGACTTCGCCGCCATCGAGGGTTTGCTCAAAGGCAACGGCTCCGGCGTGTTCGGCGATTCCGCCTCGAAGTTCCTCGACAGTAACTCGACCTACCGCACAAATGCCGACGATTTCTATGCCACGGAACTGTCGCGTATTCAGAGCCAAAACGCAGGCCAGATGAGCCTCGGTCAGCAAATCTACGATGCCGCGAGCAAGCGCATCGATGGAATCGATCAGTTACGCGAGAAAATCTCTACCGCAGGCGACGCCAAGGAGATCGCAGATTTGCAGGCTCGCCTGCAGGCCGAACAGGCATTCCTGCAGAGCGACGTCCTTCGAATGGAGGGATTGCGGATGGTCCAGCAAGCGCAGACCCAGGTCGACGAGCAGCGCAAGGCCGAGGATTGGCGCCAACGCATGGACGCTATGAAGGCGGCGCTGCAGTGAGGCGGATACCCATCCTCGTTACCCTTTTACTAGTGGCCGCTTGCTCGCAGGAATCCGAGCGGACGTACACTGTCGATGAACTCATCGCTGACGAAGCGCTGCTGAGCCGCACCATTTCTGACTGCCGCAACAATCCGGGTGAATTGCGCAACACCGTCAACTGCCACAACGCAGAAGCGGCCGACGGGAAGCTACGCCTCCAAAACATGCGCAAAGCGCTGGGAGGCTAATCCATGTACCAAGTGTTTGAGTTTATCGACGGGCAGTTCAAGCAGCCACTGGAGACGTTCGTGTCCGATGGAACGTCGAACATAGCCGAATGGGTCACTGGTCCGTTGACGGCGGCCGTTACTCTCTACGTGGTGCTCTACGGCTATCTCGTCCTGCGGGGCTCTGTGCAGGAACCCATCCTTGACTTTGCCTTTCGCGCGATAAAGCTCGCGATCATCGTCATGTTGGTCAAGAACGCCGGCGAATATCAAACCTATGTCACGAACATCTTCTTCGATGTGTTGCCGCGCGAGATCGCGCAGGCCCTGAATTCGGGTGCGGCGCCGAGCGCCAGCACCTTCGACAGCTTGCTCGACAAGGGCCAGGCTTCTGCGACCGATATCTGGTCGCGCGCCTCTTGGCCGGTCGACATCGTCACCGGCGTCGGCGGCATGATGGTGATTGGCGTCAGCTTTCTCGTTGCTGGGATCGGCTACGTGGTTTCCCTCTATGCGCGGTTGGCGCTGGCAATTGTGTTGGCGATCGGGCCAATTTTCATCGCGCTCGCCATGTTCCAGTCGACGCGGCGCTTTACCGAGTCCTGGATCGGGCAGCTCGCGAACTTTGTGATCCTGCAGGTGCTCGTCGTTGCCGTCGGTTCACTGCTGATCTCCAGCATCGACTCGACCTTTACCGCAATCGACGGCTACACCGACGTTCTCATGCGACCGATCGCGCTCTGCGCCATCGGGATTGCCGCTCTCTATGTTTTCTACCAGCTTCCCAGCATTGCCTCAGCTCTGGCCTCCGGTGGCGCGTCGCTGGCTTATGGCTATGGCGCCGCAAGAGATGCGCATGAGGGCATGCTTGCGCGAGGGACCTCCTACACCGGCCGTATGGTCGGTCGCGGTGCCCGCTTTGCGGGCCGGGCATTCGGCTCGAGGAATGCCGGCGCGTGACATGCATTTCGAAAATTAAGAAAAGGCCTGCCTGAATGATTAAGCCTGCCGTATTGCTCGTCATTGCAGCCACGCTAGGCGGCTGCGCATCACTGACCTACCCCTTGCCGAAATGCGACGGCTATTCGCGCCGACCCTTAAATCGTTCGATGTGGGAATGGGAGGGTGATAGCAAGCTGAAACAGCAGCAATCCAACGCGAACCCCTCCACGTCCGTGACACCGTTTGTCGAAGAGGCTGCGGAGCCTGCAGCCTTCGCGCATCTGGACATCGACGGTTCCTATCGCCGCTGTGAGGGATGAGAGATGGTGACGACAGATAATCTCAAGAACTACTTCGACAAGGCGCGCCGTTTCGACCAGGACCGAATGATCCAGATCGAGCGTTCGAACAGGATCGCCTGGTCGATTGCTATCGTCTCAGGATTTGTCGCCGGCGTGTCCGTCTTCGCGATTGCCGGTCTCACGCCCCTCAAGACGGTTGAGCCCTTTGTGGTGCGCGTCGACAATTCGACGGGCATTGTCGATGTGGTGTCGGCGCTGACGTCGACGGCCGGCACCTACGACGAGGCCGTGACAAAATATTTCGCTGCCAAGTATGTCCGCGCCCGCGAGGGTTACGTCTGGAGCGAAGCACAAGAGAACTTCCGCACCATCGCCCTTTTGTCGACGCAAGCCGAACAGACACGATTCTCAGGTGTGTACCGCGGCAGCAACCCGGAATCGCCTCAGAACATTTATGGTCGCGCAGCCACGGCGAGGATCGATATCGCTTCGATTTCTCTGATTAATCAGAATGTCGTCTCGGTGCGCTACATGCGCACCATTACGCGCGGCGAGGAAGTGCGGACGACCCACTGGGTTGCGAGCCTCACCTATTCGTACGCCAACGCTCCGATGTCGTCGACGGACCGGCTCGTGAACCCACTCGGCTTTGTCGTCAGCGAGTATCGTGCTGATCCGGAGGAGGTGAGATGATGCGCACCGCACCAATCGTCGCACTCGTCCTTTCAATTTCCATGTCGCCCGCGCTTGCGCTGGAGATTCCACGGGGCGCCTCGCAAGACAGTCGCGTCCGCTTTGTGAACTACCAACCCTACAACATCACGAGGGTCGTTGGGACCTTGCGGTCATCCGTACAGGTCGAGTTCGCGGCGGACGAAGAAATTGCCCATGTGGCGCTCGGCAACAGTGTTGCCTGGGAAGTTGCGCCGGCCGGCAACATCCTGTTCCTGAAACCGCGCGAGAACCAGCCGGTGACGAACATATCTGTCGTGACAACGCGGCGTGATGGCTCGACTCGTAGCTACCAGATGGAATTGACGGTTCGAGACGGTTCTGTCGAAGCCGGGCAGAACACCTATTTTTACGTGAAGTTCAGGTATCCAGCAGATGAAGCTGAGATTCGTCGCCAGCAGGCAGTATCGAGGGCTCTCGCCGCCCAAGCGAAGGACGCCGACAATGTGCTGGCCCTCCACGAAGCGTATGGCCCTCGAAACTGGCGCTATTCGGCTCAGGGCTTTCAGGCACTGGAGCCGCAGAGCGTCTACGACAATGGAAAAATCACGACGTTCGCCTTCGTTGGCAACCAGGAAATGCCTGCGATCTATATGGAGAACTCCGACGGATCCGAAAGCCTTGTTCCGAAGTCGGTCGACGGAAATCTGGTAATGGTGCACGCAATCAGCCGCAAGTTCATCCTGCGTCGAGGCAAGGATGTGCTTTGTGTCTTCAACGAGGCCTACGACCGCGTCGGCATCAACCCCGACACCAATACGACGTCTCCGTCGGTAGAGCGCGTCGTGAAAAGCAACGTCACCGGGCAATAGGGAAGAGAACGGTCATGGCTCAGGAAGATGAAGCTCGCATTCCCGGAGAACGCGCGGAAACCGTCACCGGTCGCCGCATCGACAACAATCCACTTTTGAAACGCGGAGCGGTGGCCATCGCCATCGTTGCGTTCGTCGGGTTTGCTCTCTGGTCGACCACAGGCAAGAAAGAAAAAGACGAGAATACCCAACCAGAGCGGGTTGTTATTCGCCAGACAAATCCCTTCGAAGCCGCCAAGGAAAAAACCGAACCGACGCAGGTGGTCCCAGAGGTCAAATTGCCGACACCTGTCGTTGAACCGGTAGCGGAGGAAAGCGACAAACTCCTCGATTCCGCCCGCCGCGCGCCTGTGATGGCGTTCAGCAGCGGGCAGAAGAACGCGAATGAGCGACGAGATCCGGACACTTCAAACAACGGCAATTTCGTGCCGCTCGACAATAATATGATGGCCCAGAACCAGCAGAACAGCGATGAGCAGCGTTTCGATGGTCTATTGCGGCCAACACGGCTTGAGGGCTCGCGCGCCGGTACACTTGGAAATCGCGATTTTATCGTCGCGATGGGGACTTCGATCCCCTGCGTGCTTGAAACGGCGTTGGCATCCGACCAGCCGGGTTTTACCAGTTGCGTGATCAACCGCGACGTCCTTTCGGATAACGGTCGGGTCGTGTTGATGGAAAAGGGCACGCAGGTTGTTGGCGAATATCGCGGCGGGCTTCAGCGCGGTCAAAAGCGCCTGTTCGTTCTCTGGAATCGAGCAAAAACGCCGAAGGGTGTCATCGTCACACTCGCATCGCCAGCGACCGACGCCCTCGGTCGCGCCGGCGTCGATGGCTATGTCGACACCCACTGGTGGGAGCGCTTCGGCAGCGCCCTTCTTCTTTCTATTGTCGGTGATGCCACGAGCTATGCCAGCAGTCAGATGCAGGATAGCGATGTCGATGCGCAGAACACCACCAGCGCCAGTCAACAGGCGGCGGCAATCGCGGTCGAACAGTCCATCAACATCCCGCCGACGCTGAATAAGCACCATGGTGAACTGGTTTCGATCTTTGTTGCTCGCGATCTCGACTTTTCCGGGATCTACCGCCTTCGGGTGACGGAACCCAGGAACCGCATTTTCGATCGCGCAGTGCTGGGGGATTTTGCACCACAGTCGACGCTCGTAACGAAGTAGGATGGGACATGTCGGAGGGGCAGGATTCGGCTGTTGTCAGCGAGCTGTTGAAGCCGTTTTCGACATACCTCCAGGACCCGTCTCTCTATGAAGTGATTGTGAATCGGCCCGGGCAGGTGCTGACGGAAGGTCCTGGCGGTTGGCGGACCCATGACACGCCGGAACTGACCTTCGAAAAGCTCATGCGCCTTGCCCGGGCCGTAGCGAGTTTCTCTCATCAGTCGATTGACGAGACGCGTCCAATACTGTCGGCAACGCTCCCAGGCGACGAACGAATCCAGATTGTCATCCCGCCGGCGACAATCAAAGACACTGTCAGCATTACAATCCGAAAGCCTTCTTCGGTCGACTTCAGCCTTGATGACCTGGAGGAAAATGGATTTTTCGAGAAAACGCGCGCAGCGAATAGCGCCTCGTCCCCGCGGGATGAGGAGCTAAGCGAAATCTATCGTGCTGGCCGTTTTAAAGATTTCCTGCGGCAAGCAGTCATTGCGCGGAAGAACATCATCATCTCGGGCGCCACAGGTTCGGCCAAAACCACTCTTTCGAAAGCGCTCATCAAACACATTCCCGAAACCGAGAGGATCATCTCGATTGAAGACACCCCTGAGCTAGTGATCTCACAGCCAAATCATGTGCGGTTATTCTACTCAAAGGGCGGGCAGGGCCTTTCCCGTGCAGGACCGCGCGAGCTCCTGGAGTCATGTCTTCGTATGCGGCCGGACCGTATCTTACTTCAGGAGCTTCGCGACGGCACTGCGTTCTACTACATCCGCAATGTCAATTCTGGCCATCCCGGCTCAATAACAACCGTCCATGCGAATTCTGCAGAACTCGCTTTCGAGCAGTTGGCGCTCTTGGTAAAGGAGTCCGACGGCGGATCGGGCATTGATCGCGCCGACATTTTCACTTTGCTAAAAACGGGAATTGATATTGTGGCGCAGTGCAAGCGAAACCACGGAGCTTTCCAGTTGTCGGAAGTGTACTTCCGCAATGCATCTAAAACTTGAGATTCTTGTCGAGCTTCGAAAAGCGTGATCTCCCCAGATCCATGGGAGACGCCGATCTTTGCGGTCTGCCTGGAGAGCAGAAATTGAGCACCATCGTCGGCGCGGCCAACATCCAAAAGAGCCGGAGGAGGTCCATTCTCTGCGGTATGGTTGCCGTTCAACCTGGACTGCGTTTGGCAACGCGCTCAGACGATTGGGCCAATGCGACGTGGCGTTATCCCGACGAACGGCTAGCATGCCTCTATGTGTGGGCAATTGCGTCCGAACGTATGCGCGGCCTGAATGACGGCTAGAAGATCACCTATGAAGTGGTGAAGGATCGTAAGTCAGGCAAGAGGTCGGCTGACAATCTGCAGGCCTGATCTTCTCTCCGGCAAGTCTACGGGCCGGCCGCAAATGCCTTTTCAGTTTCGGCGATAGGCGAGCCCTCTCTCGCCTTCGAATGGTGCGTTGCAACCTGAATATATTGACATCAGTGCGGCGCAACAATATCTTTCTTATATCGACGCGGTTCACCTCCTCCCGAGCCGCCACGATCAGACGGACAGCACTCCTCGTCCCAGCTGTCGGTCACATTCAAGAGCCCGGTGCACCTCCTCCCGCACCGGGCTTTTTTCGTTAGTGCGCCATGCGCGAGCTCTGGCGATGTCACCCGACTAATATGCTGTTCGACGAGGCCACGTCGGCTCTCGATCCACAGTTGGTCGGCGAGGTCTTGGACACACTTCGCATGTTGTCGAAAGAAGGGATACCTTCATTCGCGACCGAAGCCTTTCAGGATGATGTCGATCACCCGATCGACTTCTTTCTGGCCTAGGCTATGGACGGGCGTCTCAGGCAGATGATCGCCGTCGCCGAGTGCGATTTCTTCAAAGCGGCGTGACAGCGGATCGAGATTAGCCAGCAGATGGATGGCCGACCCCCGCGCGAATTCATATTGCCAGATCGCATCCTCACGGGAAAGATCGGGAAACGCTTTGCAGATTGCATCGATGAACCGGCGGGCGACATGGCCGTTCAGACCAAACGTGTGGTGCCCCGCGCGCGCGTCCACACGCATCTGGAAGACGTTACGGACGTAGAGGCTCCCACCGTCCTGCGCGCGCGATATGATCAGAATAGGCTCGATCAGGGCCGCAAGAATCTCGCGAGGGTCGAGCGGGGTCCCTGCAGCCTTCGCCTCGAGGGCATCGAGGCGGCCAATCCGCTCTCGGTTAACATCGGCGGTGATCTCTTGTGTCGCGAGCCGCACCAGCCCGTCCTTGGACTGGAAATAGTAGTTCACTGCCGCACCGTTCGCACCTGACGCCGCCGTGATGTCACGAACCGTCGTCGCGTTGGGTCCTTTGAGCGCCACCAGTTCCTTGGTGGCGTTGAGGATCGTCTGGCGAGTCTGCCCGCGGCGGCTGGAGCTATCGGGCTCGCCAGAAAAATCATCCATACCATCCATATCCGTCTCCTCCTGATGTCGTTTAACCTCTGTCTAAGCCAAAAAAACAGCTTGCACTACCCCATGTTTGAAGTTAACGATTGAAACAGATGTTTCAATCACGTGTTTAATTGGAGACGCCATAATGGTTCGGATGGAGGGACCTCGACAGTTGCCGGTCGATACCGGTCAATATCGTTACGCACCGATGCGCGGGCGGCCACAATTCGCTCTCCCCGACGGCGCGCAACTCGCCTTTTGGATTGCACCCAATATAGAGCATTACGAGTGGCTGCCCCCGATAAATCCCAACCGCAGTCCCTATCCGCGCGTCGTACCGGACGTGCTGGCCTATTCGGTTCGCGATTACGGCAACCGTCTCGGTTTTCGCCGCGTCTCCGACGAGATGGCAAAACGCGGCATCCGCGGCTCCGTGTCGCTCTCAGTCGCGGTCTGTGACCACTATCCCGACATCATCGCCCTCTGCAACGATCTCGGCTGGGAGCTGTTCAGCCACGGCATCTATAATACCCGCTATTTCTACGGAATGACTTTGGAGGAGCAACGGCAGGTCGTGATCAATTCGCGCGAGACCCTTGCAAAGGTCGGACAGCGTCTTGATGGCTGGCTGACGCCGGCCATTACGCCAAGTCTCGAGACCCAGGAGATGCTGGCGCAGGAGGGCGTCCGCTACACGCTTGACTATTTTCACGACGACCAGCCGATGCCCCTTAACGTGAAAGGCGGGAGGCTGATCTCAGTGCCTTATTCCATCGAGATGAACGACATTCCGATGGCGGCCTGGAACAACATGTCGATGAGCGAGATGTTTTGCGCGCTCAAGGCGCAGTTCGACCGCCTGTATGCCGAGGGCGCGGAAAGCGGCCGGGTCATGTGCTTCGCCATCCATCCTTTCGTGGTTGGCCAGTCGCATCGCATCGACGCCTTTGCGGAATTTCTCGACTATGCCAAGTCGCACGACAAGGTCTGGTTTCCAACAGCCCGAGAAATTGCCGATTGGTATTATGAAAGTCACTACGACACCATGAAGGCTTGGCTTGACGGGCTGGAGGGAGAGTGCTGACATGACGCCGCTGCAGCCGACCGGTCCCGACTACCTCAAGACGCCGATGCGCCGTCACGCAGCCATGGATCACGATTTCTACGCCTGGCGCGATTCATTGAGCGCGCGGCGCCTGTGCTGGCCGGATGGCATCAGACTGGGGGTTTGGCTGCAGATCGCCGTCGAATGGTTTCCGCTCAACATCGGCGACAAACCGTTCCTTCCGATCGGCGCGCCGAGCCGGCCTTTCCCGGACAGCCAGACCTATACCCAGCGCGACTACGGGAACCGTGTCGGCATATTCCGCATGATGGACGCGCTGAAGGCGCGCGGGCTCTCAGGCTCCGCTTTCCTCAATGCCCGCGTCGCGCAACGCTATCCGATCCTGATGCGGGAAATTCTCGCGGAAAAGTGGGAGGTGGTCGCCGCCGGTCTCGACGCCGGCGCAATCCATCACGAAGGCCTGTCGGAAGAGGAGGAGCGCGGCATGATCGCCGAGGCGCTGGCGATCTTCGGCGATTTCGGCGTCAAACCGGACGTCTGGCATTCGCCGTCCTGGTCACAATCGACCCGCACACCCCGCCTGCTGAAGGAAGCTGGATTCACAGCGATGGCCGACTGGGCGAACGACGAAGCGCCCTACCGATTCGACACGAGCGCGGGCACGATCGTGTCGCTGCCGACGGCGATTGAACTTTCCGATCGGGAAATGCTCGGTCTGCGTAAACAGGCGCTCGATGACGTCGAAGCGAGTTTCATGGCGGCGGCTCGACGGCTGGCGCGCGAGGCGGAGGATAGCGGCCATGGCAGGCTGCTGACGCTCAACTTGTCGCCCTGGATTATGGGCCAGCCTTACCGCATCGCGGCCTTCGAGCGCATTCTCGACGCGATCTTCTCCGTCGATGGCACGCGTGCGGTAAGTGCGCCCGAGATAATCGCCGCAACCGACGACCTTTGACACGAAATGCGGTCCAGAAACCGCCCTGACGGGATGTACCCATGTCGCAACCGCCCACCTCTTCCGGGGAACGCAGCCTTATGCTGCTATCCCTATCGATCTCTGCCGCGTTTCTGATGGAAGCGCTCGACAGCACGATTATCGTTTCCGCGATCCCGGCCATCGCAGCCAATTTCGGGGTCCAGGCGTTGCGCGTCAATCTGGCCATTTCGCTCTACCTCGTCACTTTGGCTGCGATGATCCCGGCGAGCGGCTGGCTGGCCGACCGTTTTGGTGCGAAGCGCGTTTTCCTGTGGGCGATGGCAGGCTTCATGGTCACCTCGATTGTTGCCGCGCTGTCGCAAAGTCTGGAAATGCTGGTTGGCATGCGTGTCCTGCAGGCCGTGGCAGGCGCTTTCATGACGCCGGTCGGACGCCTACTGCTGATCCGCGCCGCGCCCAAGGAGCAACTGGCAGCAGCGATTGCCTGGATGTCGATGCCGACACTGATCGGACCGGTTCTCGGTCCGTTGGTGGGCGGCTATATCGTCACCTATGCGGACTGGCGCTGGATCTTCGCGGTTAAGATGCCCTTCGGCATCGCCGGCATAATTTATGCCGCGCGACTGCTACCCGCGGATGATGCCGGCGTCGCGCACCGCTTCGACGTGATCGGCTTTTCGTTCTGCGCCCTGTTCCTGGGAGCCACACAGCTCGTGCTCGACCAACTCGTGCATGTCTCTCTGCCGCTCCCGGCCATCGTCGCGCTGGTGGTGATCATGCCTATGGCGGGCGGCAGTTTCCTCGTCCATGCACGCCGCTCGGCAAAGCCTGCGCTCGATCTCAGCCTGCTGAAGCTGAGACTATTCAACATCGGCTTTTTCGCCGGCGGCCTGTCGCGCATCGGCTTCAACGCCCTGCCTTTCCTCCTGCAATTGCAATTGCAGATTGGCTTTGGGTGGTCGGCGGCCCATGCCGGGTCGGTCGTGTTCATCGTCGCAGCCGGCGCACTGGTGCTCAAGCCCTTGATGCGGCGTGTGCTAGCCCGTTTTGGCTTCCGGACAACGCTTGTTGGCAATGCGCTGATCGGTGCAGCGGCGACTGCTGCGCTTGGCTTTGCGACGCCACAGACGCCGCTTGCTGTCATCGTGATGCTCGTCTTCGTATTCGGGTTGAACCGCTCTTTGCAATTCAATACGACCAATACGCTGCTTTTCGCCGACATTCCAAAGGAACGCCAAAGTGCCAGCACCTCGCTTGGCGGCGTCGGTCAGCAGCTTTCGATGGGGCTAGGCATCTCCATCGCCGCCGTTCTCGTGGCGCAGCTGCAGAATCTGGGCGTTACGGCGCCGGCCTCGGCCATGTCGTGCGCCATCTTCATCATCGCTGGCCTGACAGCCTTGTCTGGCCTGTATTTCCTGAAGCTCGATCCCGCCGACGGCGCCGCCGTCAGCCATCATCGTGCCGTCCTGCAAAGGAGCTGACCATGCTCACCGCCAGACCCGAACCGAACGCCGCCCCTTCGATAGCCGACCCGGCGAGCTTCACGGTCGCGACGGCCTCCGACGCGATCGACCAGGGTACTCTCTCCCCCGTCGATCTTCTCGAAGCCGTCTTCGCACGTATTGATGCCCTGGACGCCACCATCCACTCTTACCTGCGAATGGACCGGAAGGTAGCACGCGCAGAATCGGCCGCGGCTGCGGAACGTGCGGCAAAAGGCATGCGGCTTGGTCCGCTCGACGGCATTCCCTACGCCGTCAAGGACAATATCTACACCGCCGGGCTTGAAACCACGGGTGGCTCGCGCGTGCCGCAGAGCCACGATCCCGACACCACCGCAACGCTGGTCAAGCGTCTTCAGGCAGCGGGCGCGGTGCTCGTCGGCAAGCTCAACACCTGGGAATACGGCACCGGCACCGGCGCGGTGCATTTCGACCTCGAAGCCCCGCCCGCCCGCAATCCCTGGAACCCGGCCTATTTCACCGGCGGCTCGTCCAGCGGCTCGGCTGCCGCCGTCGCGGCGGGCACGGCGCTCTTTACCATCGGCACCGATACGGGTGGGTCGGTCCGTCTGCCTGCCGCGGCCTGCGGCATTGTCGGGCTAAAACCTACGTTCGGACGCATCAGCCGCCACGGCATCATACCAAACTGCTGGAGTTTCGACACGCCAGGCCCGATGACGCTGACGGTGCGCGACGCAGCGCTCGTCTACGGGGCGATCGCCGGATACGATCCCGATGATCCGGTCAGTCTGGAAAGTTCGCCGGAGCCCGTCCTGCCCTCGCTCGAAGCCGGCGTCGCCGGGATGACGGTCGGCTATGTGCGGAATCTCGACCCGGGCGGGAAAGCTCCTGAGGCTGCGATCCTAGCGGCACTTGACGCCGCCGCCGAGGCCTTTCGCACGGCAGGCGCGAGGGTGCGCGAGATCGAACTGCCGATCGCGCCTTCTGAATATCGCGCCGTCAGTATGCCGATCAACCGCAGCGAAAGCTTCTCCATCCACGAGCGCGACTATCTGGAACACCGCCACCTGATGGGGCGATCACTGCGTGAAAAACTGGAAATCGGCATGTATATGAGGGCCGCCGACTATATCGCGGCCCTTCGGCAGCGCCGCGACCTCGTGGAGCGCACGGATGCGGCCTTTACCCGCATTGACGTGATGCTCCTGCCCATGACTTACCGCACCGCGCCGCCCATCACAGAAGAGGCTGCGGTAAAGGAGTTCACTACTGGCTCGGCAGGAAGCCCTTTCTCACTGACCGGCCATCCTGCGCTGTCGCTACCTGCGGGCTTTACCGACGAGGGCCTGCCGATTGCCGTGCAGCTTGCCGCCGGCTTCCGCAAGGAAGCCGTGATGCTTGCCGCAGCAACGGCGCTTGAAGCGTATTTCACGCCGCGACCGGTACGGGCCTCCCCGGCCACCATTTTGGCCAATCGTATCGAAGAAGGACACCTCTCATGAGTCAACCCAGTGCAATGCAAGTTCGCCTGCGTGCCGCCGTCCAGTCTATCTGGCTGGAATGCGGAGAAAGGCCGCCGACAGGGACAGAGCTCGACCGTGCCGCCGCGAGCTTTGCCGAAGCGCTTGCGTCCGGCCGCAGAATCGCGCGCATGACCGACAAGACCCTGCAGCCGCTTTGCGGGCGGCGCAGCGACTTGGAAGACGCCAAGCAGAGCCCGCAACAAAAATGAAACAAATGAATCAAACAAACATTTGAAACCGCCGTTCAAATGTGTATATTGCCGAGAAAATAACGAAGGGAACAGACATGAAACCGATCTTTTCTACGCTTATCGTGACGTTTACGCTGCTATCGGCAGCCCCCGTTCTCGCCGACGGACCACTCAAAAGCGCGCTCGACGGCAATGCTCCGCCGTACGCGCAGCCGAAGATGGATGGCTCCGTCGAAGGCCTGACCGTCGATCTGACCAAGGAGATCGCCAAGCGTCTCGGACGCGAGATCACCATCGACGCGATGGCGTTCTCGGCCATTCTGCCGGCGCTTCAGGCCGGCACTTACGATATGCTGTCCGTGCCGCTGACGGCGACGTCCGAGCGCTCCGAAGCCTTCCTTCTGACTGAAGGCATCTGGTCCGCGGACATGGACTTCCTGCTGCCTGCAAATGGCGCTGACGTGACCGACTTTTCCCAGCTGAAGGGCAAGGTGATCTCCACAAACAAAGGCAATGCCTACGAAAAATGGGCGCGCGAAAAGACCGCGGAATATGGCTGGACGGTCGAATCTTACGGCTCGCTAAGCGATGCCGCCCAGGCCGTGACCGCTGGCCGCGCGGATGCCGCCATCGTGGGCGTAGCCATCGGGCTGACAATCGCCAAAAAGAACCCGGCTCTGAAGGTATCGGAGCTGACCATTAAAACGAACCAGTATTACAGCTATCCGGTTGCGAGGACTAATCCGGAACTGCGCAAACAGCTGGATATGGCCATCGAGTGCATCAAGTCGGACGGCACTGCCGCCAAGCTATACGAAAAGTGGCTCGGCGCTGCTCCTCACAAGGCTTCCCTTGAAGTGACGCCGCAGCCTGGTTACGGCCCGGTTGGCATGGGCAATTACGACCCGACGACGCACGCGCTCACCTGCAAGTGAGGTTCGCAACCCCGCTCCACGGAGGCTGATGCCATGTCGAAAACGATCAACCAACCCATTCTCGACATCCATGCGCTATACAAATCCTTCAACGGTGTTGAAGTACTCAGGAACATCAACCTAAGCGTCCAGCCAGGCGAACTAGTGTTCCTGATCGGACCCTCGGGATCCGGCAAATCCACGCTGCTGAGGTGCTGCAACAGGCTGGAAGAGCCGAGCGACGGGGCAATCGTCGTCGATGGCATCAACATTATCTCTCCGAAGACAGACATCAACGTTATGCGCCAGCGCATCGGCATGGTGTTCCAGCAGTTTAACCTCTATCCGCACATGACAGCGGAAGAGAACGTGATGCTGGCGCTAAGGCGGGTGCAAGCGAAAACAAAGGAAGAGGCGCGCGAGATCGCCCATCGCGAATTGAACCGCATGGGTCTTAGTGCGCGTCTCACGCACTATCCCGCCCAACTCTCAGGAGGCCAGCAGCAGCGCGTAGCGATTGCCCGCGCGCTGGCGCTCGGACCCCGCGTCATGCTGCTCGACGAGCCAACCTCGGCGCTTGATCCGCAACTCGTCGGCGAAGTCCTGCAGGCCATGCGGGAGATGAAGGCAGAGGGCATGACGATGGTCGTGGTCAGTCATGAAATGCGCTTCGCCCGCGAGGCCGCCGATCGCATCGCCTTCATGCATGCGGGCCAAATCGTTGAGACGGGCACGCCTCAAGAATTGCTGTCGAAAGGGCCTGAAAGCCTCGCACGCCAATTCCTCTCCCAGAGGCATTGACGCCGATGAACATCAGTGGACTTCTTGACCTCTTCCTCAATCCCGATGTTGCGATCCGATATCTGCCTGACCTTCTGCGCGGTTTGTGGGTCACGGTGTCGCTGTCCATCGTCGTCGTACTGTCCGGCCTCGGGCTGGGCCTAGCGCTCGCTATTTTGAGGCTGGTTTCGCACCGCTATTTGGTGTCGCTCCTCAAGCTGTGGGTGGATTGTTTTCGTGCAGTACCACCGCTGGCGGTGCTTCTGCTGCTCTTCTTCGGCCTGCCGGGTCTCGGCCTGCGGCTTTCTGCCTTTTGGGTACTCTCGTTTACCTTGACCTGCATTCTTGCCGCCTTCTCGGAGGAAATTTTTTGGGCCGGTATTTCGGCTATCCACAAGGGACAATGGGAAGCTTCCCGCTCCACGGGGATGACCAATGCGCAAACGATCCGCTACGTCATCCTGCCGCAGGCCTTCAAGATCTGCATACCGCCGCTCACCAACCGTGCGATCGCTATCACAAAGAACACCGCACTCGGCACGGCCATCGGCATGCCGGAGCTTCTGAATGAGGCGCAGACGGCGCAATCCTTCTCCGGCAACGCCACACCGCTCATCCTCGCAGCAGTCGGCTATCTCATCATCTTCATGCCGGTGATGACATTGGCAGAAAGACTCGAGAAGCGTATGGTTTGGGGAGCCGGCCGATGAACTCGTTGATCGATCAGTTCTTCAATCTCACAGTGATGCAGGAGGCGCTTCCCTATCTTCTCAAGGGTCTTCTGATCACCATCGGGCTGACGGTGGTGCTTGCGCCGCTCGGCATGATCGCGGGTTTAGCGTTGGCACTCGGCTCCAATCCGCGCAATCCATTTTTACGCATTGTGGTGCGCAGCTGGATCAACGTGTTCCGCGCGATGCCGCCGCTAGTGCTGATCATTCTCGCCTTCTCAGCGCTGCCTTTCATCGGCATACACTTACCGGCCTTTGCTTGTGTCGTGGTCGCATTGCTGCTCAACAACTCCTCCTATTACTGCGAGATCTTTCGCGCCGGCCTCGGCTCCGTGGGGCCGGGCCAGCTAGAGGCCGCCCGCTCGACCGGCCTTGGCACTTGGGATGCGATGCGGTTCGTGGTGCTGCCGCAGGCGACGCGTAATGTTCTGCCTGACCTTGCGTCCAATACAATTGAGGTCATGAAGGCGACCTCGCTTGCCGCCATCGTCGCGGTCAACGAGATGCTCTATGTTGCCGGAACGATCCGCTCCGTGACCTACAACACCTCGCCGCTGACGCTCGCCGCCATTATCTATCTCGCCATCCTCCTGCCCGCCGTGCGTTTGACCGGTCGCCTTGAACGCAAGCCGTTGTTGTAGCCTACCTGTAAGCGATAAATTGAGGGCCATTCAGGCAGTGTAGTGCCACGGCACTAGCACTTCGATATCGCGGCTGTGCCATTCATTTGCAAGGCGTTCAAGCCTCTAAGTTAGCCAAGCCTTCGGACCGGCGTTGTTCGCCTTTGCCCTTTACGCCGACGGTAGATTATGCCGAGTGGGCAGCTGTATGGCAACGTTTTTGGGTCATAGGGGTCGTGTAATTATCTCACTAAGATCCCTGAGCAACTCACGCGTATCCGGCGAAATCATCAGACTGCTCGATTACTATTTATGATGGCGACAGAGCGAGACTGGTTGATAGGAATCATCTGGCTCACGACCTAGGTTCCCGGCGGCGAGATAGTCTCTACAAGTCCAGGTGTGCCGCAAACGCTGCTCGCTCCTGAATGAACCTGTACCGGGCCTCTGGCTTAGTTCCCATCAGGTCGTAGACGGTGTCTCGCGTCTCTTCGGCATTGTTTTCGGTGATTTCGACACGCAGTAGCGTTCGTTTCGCCCGATCCATGGTGGTTTCTTTAGCTGTGCGGGCATCATTTCGCCCAGGCCTTTGAAGCGGCCGACTTCAAGTTTCTTATGTCGAAAAACGGTCTCCATCAGTTCCATGCGATGTCCGTCGTCTCGTGCGTAAACTGTAATTCCACCTTGGCGCAGAACGTACAAAGGTGGGCGCCTTCTGGACGAATGCGAGAATGACCATGCCGCCAACTGCGCAGAAAAAAATCAGCCAGAAAGTATCAATGTAGGAGAGTACAGCGGCCTGTTTTTGCACTTGTTGGGAGAGCGTGGCGGTCGCTCGACTGACGGCCGCAATCCGTCCTGCCGCCGCGAATTTGTGAGACAATGCCGAAATTGCGTTCGCTATGTTCGCACGACGGATAGCGGCCACGATTCACCGATGTATCCGATACCTCTATCGCAACCTAATCCCGGCTCAACCCCTGTCATCGTCAGCGATATCGCGACGGATCGCATGGACCGATTTTCGTGACCTTGCGATTGGCCACGGTCTGCGCGCTTGCTAGTCGATGCCAATTCTGGCAGCGGACGGGCGGGGCCTCGGCACCTTCGCGAACTACTATCGCGAGCCGCAGGAGCCGACCGAGCGCGACCTCGAAGTCATCAGCATGGTGACGCGCACGACGGCCATCGCCATCGAGGAGCAGCGGTTCGAACCGCTTCAAGCGCCATGTTAGCGAATAGCAGGGCCGACGGTTTGGATCTTTTAAGGCCTTTACTCGTTTTGGTATAAAAAGTTGGCTGTCCATGTTGGGGTTATCCCAACCCCTTGCTAAGACCGGATCGGGGTCGGACAATCGTATTCAAGTCGACGCAAGTCCGTCCGGCTACTTCGATGACACGGCGGGTTAACGTATCGAGACGTCCGATCTCAGCTCATCCATTGGCCGCCATCGACGTTGTAGCACTGCGCAACAACGTAGTCGGAATCCCGCGATGCCAGAAACACCGCCATCCCCGCGAGGTCTTCGGCAGTGCCCATTCGTCCGTACGGCACAGCTGCGCCGACTTCCTTCTTTTTCTGACCTGGAGCCTTTCCTTCGTATTTGGCGAAAAACGCATCGACACCGTCCCAATGTTCGCCGTCGACCACACCTGGCGCAATAGCGTTGACGTTGATCCCGTACTCAATAAGATTAAGCGCGGCCGACTGGGTTAGACTAATGACGGCTGCCTTCGTGGCGCAATATACCGCAACCAGCGCTTCGCCACGGCGGCCTGCTTGTGAGGCCATGTTGATGATCTTGCCCCCCTTAGCCTGTGCGATCATCTGCTTGGCGACCACCTGCATGGTGAACAGCGGTCCATGGACATTGACGTCGAAGACCCGGCGATAGTCCGTCTCGGTGATCTCGACGAGCGGCGCTGCCGTGAACAGCGCGGCGTTGTTCACAAGGATGTCGATGCTTCCGAAAGCTTCCACCACTTTGATAACCGCCTCTTCGATGCTTGCCGTGTCGGTGACGTCGATCTTGACCGCGATTGCCTGATCACCGATTTCACGGGCGGCGGACTCCGCCCGACCGAAATCGATGTCGCAGATCGCGACCCGTGCGCCCTCACCCACGTAAACCTTAGCGAAGGTAAAGCCTATTCCTCGTGCAGCGCCGGTGATGATGGCATTCTTGCCCTGTAGCCTCTGTGACATGCTTTTCTCCCTATCGTCTTTTGTATTTTGAGTGTCGTCAGAACATTTTCGGAAAATTCACGACAAGGTGCCTTTGAAAGAAAGCCCGAACCTCGACGGAGTAGAATTTCTGTTCAATTTTGCGGATATCCGGGGCCACTGTCGTTTCAACGGGCACGCCCAGATCACTGAGTTCGCGGCGGATGCTAAGGCTTTCGACCAGTGCCGGATCGGTGATATCGGCGATGAACAAAATTGGTGGCCACTCAAAGGGAATGCTAATGCCGGACTGTGTCCGCATCGTGTATGGCACACGGTGCTGACGAGCCAATTGGAGAATTTGCTCCAAGAGGACAAGATCACACCCAATGATAACGATCGCGCCTGGGACCGCAGCGCCGTCGAACCCTCGCGCGATGATATCGGCAAGTTCGCCGGCATCACTGTCGGCCTGGCAGACGAGCCCGACGCATGTCGAGTTGAATTGCGTTTCAAGCTCCAGCCAGCGTTGGCCGAGGGTTTGTTCGGACGCCACGACTTCCAAGCTCCGATAATATGAGCCGTCTTCCCGAATAGTGAAATCGGCGAAACGGCTCTCGTAGGGCGATTGAAGCCCTTCATAGGCCAGTGCGACCCCAGCCCCGGAGATGGTGTTGTCCAGCATTGACGGAATGAGACTGATATTCATCGCTTCCTCCTCGAAACCGGAGAGAAACTAGGCCCGTTTCGCCACCAAGGCTAGCGTGGCATGTGCCCACAACTGATGATATTTTATCCTTATGAGAGGCTGAGGACTTATCGACGGCTGTATCATGGTGATAATATCGCCAGTTCAGGTGGAGCGCCTAAATTGTCTGTAACGGCTCGGCGGCATCCCCCTGAGCACCCTGAATGTCCGGTTGAAATTCGAAAGGTTGTCGTAACCGACGTCGGTTGCGATTGCCGTGACGGGGAGATCGGATCGGGTGAGAAGTTCGCAGGCTTTCGCCATCCTGAGTTCGCTAAGATAGCGGCTGAAGGTCGTTCCGGTGGTCCTCTTGAAAAAGCGCGAAAATGACGTCTCCGTCATTTTCGCCATCTTTGCGAGTTGCTCGAGACGGACGTTACGACTGTAGTTCGTTGTCATCCAAGTCAGGACGTCTCTAAGCGTCTGATTGGCGAGGGGGTCGGAGCTCGGCAAGAAATGCTCGGAGGAAAGAAGTTTTCTTTCGCGGCTGGTCGCCAGGATGTGCAGAAGCCCAAGAAACAGGGATACACGCTCAAGACCGCGAGCTTGCCCGATCTTGAGAAGGATTTCCGCGCCCTTCGTGCGGGCTTCGCCCTCGAAATACATGCCGCGCCTCGCCAACGCCAATAAGGGGGCCAGACTTTTCAGTTCCGGTATCGCTGCGGATATCCCGAGAACACGGTCTTCGTCGAACTGGAGGATAACGTCCCGCCCGTCGACCCGCTCACCCTGATTGAGAGGGGTTACCCAATTATGCGGCAGTCCGCGTCCGATCAAGTAGAGGTCGCCGTTGGAGAAAGCTCCGACATGGTCGCCGATGTGGCTGGCGCCCTCCGCGTTCCGAATGAGGTGGATTTCGCACTCTGGATGGGCGTTCCAGACGCTCCATGACAACGGATAGTCGTCCTGCCGCCATACGAAGCACTCCGTTGCCGAAGGTAGGATCGGTTCGTAAACCGGAGAACGATCAGGCCTCATGGTTGAGTGTTCCACTGGAGCAATGCCCGGACGCTAGACTGGCTCCGCGGTTCTGGCAATCTGCCTCGTGAGCACTAGTGGGACAATAACGGAATGGATCGCAACCTGCGGCATATAGGGGTTGCGCACGTTAAGGCTCAGATCACGTGTTGGCTGTGATCATGGGCCCATACATAAAACAACATAAAACAGAACACATTGCTGCACGAGCACGGGTTAAGTTTATTCATCCGCGAAGAGGAAAAGGTTCATGCGGCACCCACCGATTCATTCGAAAATTCTTGTTTTTCTGCCGCCGGTCGCTGCCGCAATGATCGTCACCAAGCTGGCGGAGCACGGGTATGCCTCTGTCGCGGTATCAGCTGTTGCGGAAGCCTTCGACGCGCTTCGGTCTGAAGAGTTTGTCTTTGCCATCACAGCACGAGGGGACATCGACCTTGTCCGCAATATTCGCCCTATACCGATTGTCAATCTCGAAGTCTTCTTTCACCCCAGAATTAAGGACGGTGCAATGCCGGGCAACCCGAAGCGGTTTGACAGTCAACCATTCCCTGAACGGGTAGATTTCCACTTCAAGCCAGTGGCACGACCAACTCCGAATATCGTGAGGGTAGCAATCTGCGGGAAGCAGAGAGACAAAGCCGCGCGTTGGAAAACCATTGCGGCAAATGCTCTGCGCTGGTTCTGTCATCGCGAACGAGGGCTTGATGCTCAGTCCTGATCCGCCCCGCGCCCTGTTATTGGCCCCGCATTTTCTGTCTCGCTGCAGGGGCTCGCTTATAGGAGGAGGTCTTGAGATTCAGATGGCAGAGCGGTCAACAAGCAGGTTGCTTCTCGCAGCCAGAATCTGGCAAATGGCCGTCCCAAAACAGGAAAGGGCATTTTTGTTAGGGTGTTTCCCAATCTTCTCATTGATAAACGCCGCATCCTTCAGTGGATACATTACCTTAGCACTGTTCATGCTTGTAGCACTGGGTCGGTTTACCAAACGCTCGTTCATTGTGTTGGCAGACAAATTCCCGCGACGATCGCGATCCAAACACTATCTCATAGCATGTGTATCTGCGGCATTCTTTTCGCTGCTGACGCTCAGGGAATGTTATATCGCGGCCGTGATAGTCGACAGCGAGTTTCGCTCAAATCCGTTCGAGATCTACGGTGCACAGAAGTGAGCAATAAGCCGCCCAGCTCCGAAAGGCAGGTGCGGAACTACGCCGCAACATCTTGCAACATCTTGCAACATTTTCCCATAAAGTTTTGCATGAGATCGGGTAAAGGGAGAAATGGCGCGCTGTAAACACCTTGCGATGTCCACACAGAAACGGGCGTGCCCCGATCAAGAGCTGGAAGAAATGGCGATGTCCACGCAGCAACCTGCAAATATTGCTCCGCTCAAAGAGGCACCCCCGGCGCCAGCCCGGATCCTCATCGTTGAAGACGATGGGGATATTGCGAGGATGCTGGTCGATTTGGTCAAAGGCAACGGTTTCGAGGCCGCCTCGGTCGCAAACGGGATCGAGATGGATAGGATCCTTGCCCGCCACGGCTTCGATCTGATCCTTCTGGACGGAATGCTCCCCGGCGAGGACGGCTTCAGCATCTGCAGGCGGCTGCGATCTTCCGGAAAAACGCCGATCTTGATGTTGACGGCACTGCGCGAGGATATCGACCGTATCCTCGGGTTAGAACTGGGTGCGGACGACTACGTCACCAAGCCTTTCAATTCACGTGAGCTGATGGCTCGCATAAGAAACATTCTAAGACGAGCGTCTGATCATGACGGACCGCCAGCCGTACTCGAGCCGATGACGTTCTCAGGATGGCGGATTGATCCAAGAAGTCGTGAGCTTTTCGACGCCGAAGGCGCTCAGGTTTCCATGACAACAGCAGAATTCGATCTGCTTTGGGCGTTTTGCTGTCATCCGAACAAGGTTCTCACACGGGAGCAACTTCTGGCAATGACGCATGCCGGTTCAGCCGGGCCGATCGAGCGTAGCATCGACGCCCATATCAGTCGTGTCCGGCAGAAGATCGAGCCTAATCTGAAGGACCCAACATTCATCAAGACTGTCCGGCTCGGCGGATACCTATTTGCCTCTAAGGTAGAGCGTCTTCCATGAGGGGGCTTCGTAGCGCCTCAATCCGCAAACAGCTATTTTTCCTTGCAATCTTATTCGTCGTTCTCGTCTCAGTAGTTGCGGCCGCGACGGAGCCCTTCATTTACGGTCGTCACGACAAGGGTATCGAGATCGGTCTGTTCGCGGGTCGCGTGGAGACGGTCCTCGAACAGTTTGCGCGCAGCCGTACCCCTGCGGAAGAAGATGCAGCGCTTCGATTCGCCGATCGGATGGGCGTTTCGGCACGACGGGCGTCGCCCTCCCAGACGTCAATGTCGTACCGGGCAGGCTCGCCGACTCCGGAAATCCTGCGGCGTGTGAAACAACTCGTCAATGACGGAATTTTGATGTCGATCCGAAACGCGGTTTCAGGCAACAGCGGTCGATCCACGCTTACCGTTGAAGTTGACGAAAACAGGGCTTTGTCTTTCGCCATGCCGCAATTCCCAACCAGTGTCTGGCTGGTGCCGGCCGTGGCAAGCGGAATCTTGAAAATCGTCATCCCGCTTATCCTTCTGGCTTATATTGGCGGCTGGCTGGTAACAAACCCTCTCGTCCGGTTTGCTGCCGCTGCGCAACGTGTGAGTATGGATGACCACTCCGACGAACCGTTCAAAGCAGAAGGTGCTTCCGAAATCCGGAGTTTGGCGGCCTCGTTGAATGTTATGCAAGGCCGGATCCAGACGATGTTACGAGAGCGAACACGGGTCCTTCGCGCGATAAGCCACGACCTTCGAACGCCGCTTACAAGACTGCGCATGCGCATCGATCGGTCGAACGAACCGGCGCTGAAAGAACTCATGCTGGCTGATGTTACCATGCTCTCATCGCTGATCGACGCGAGCCTCAGCTTTCTGGACAACAAATTCGAGCCCCCACGCAAAGTGGACTTGTCGAGTTTGCTCCAAACAATTTCGGACGATTTCGTCGATACGGGGGTCAGTATTCGCTTCATCGGTCCGCGGAGGCTGAAATACATCTGTATGCCACAGGGATTGACGCGCGCCATCTCCAATCTTGTCGACAATGCGTCCCGTTACGCGGGGAATATCGAGATCGAATTGGTGGATGGACAAGCCGAGGGTGTGCGAATCAGGGTTTCAGATGACGGGCCGGGGCTCTCTGATGACCTGAAACAGCGGGTTCTTGCGCCCTTTTTCAAGGCAGATGAATCCCGACAGACAGGTGAGAAAAGCGGCGGTTTTGGGCTGGGGCTTTCCATTGCACAGGGCATCGTGACGATAGGTCATAAGGGGGTCTTTACGTTGCTTGATCGCCAGCCAAATGGGCTTGTCGTGGAGATTGCTTTGCCGAAAGTCGAAACCGTTCAGCCCAGCACAACGCTGATTGAAGCCGGCAAGGTTTGAAGACCTTCGATTCCACGAACATTTCCCAACATTATTGAAAACACTGTAACGTCGCAGTCAGCTATCGCTCATCCAGCCACACTCGCCGCTCGGCGCTAACACCGGCTGGAGCCAAAACATTGAAGATCTTTCCCAAAGCCAGCGTCTCCCTCCTCGCCGTCAGCTGGGCTCTTGCCAGCTGTACCACCGCTGATCCAACGGCTTATGCCGGTCTTGCATCCGCCCAGCACCTTAAAGCCGACCCAGGCGACCGCAGCGGTCGTGTTCCTTACCGGTACAACAGCGGTGCCAACTGGAAGCGGTATGACAAGGTCATCGTAGCTCCAGTAACCGTCTACCGCGGGCAGGACAATCAGTTCGTCAAAACCAGCGAGCAGGACAAGAGTACCCTGGCCAGCTACATGCAGTCTCAGTTCACTCAAAAACTTCGAACACGGTTTTCTGTCGTGAGCTCGCCCGAACCTGGAACGCTGCGTATCCATCTGACGCTGACCGGAGCAAAGACGACGACGCCGGTCCTTGGTCCCTTCTCGCATCTTGATGTTGGGGGAGGTGTCTACAACGCGGTGCAGGCCGCTCGCGACAAGGAAGGATCGATGACCGGTTCGGTTGCCTACGCTGTCGAGATCTACGATGCGACGAGCAACATTCTGTTGGCCGCCTATGTCTCCAAACAGTATCCGAACGCGATGAACGTTGGCGCAAGCTTCGGTGCTCTCAAGGCTTCCCAGGTGGCGATTGATAAGGGCGCAGACGCACTTCTGGCACAATTGCGTCAGTGAGACGCTGCCGCAACATAACTCAACATCAAACGACACACTGCAACAGCGTCCGGATGCATGATGTCGTCATAGCTGGCAGCTTCGCACGGTAGCTTCCGCCCACCGCTTTCTTCAACTGGGTCAACCGAAGAACACCCTACAAAGTTCAACCAAGGAAGAAGTCAATGAGACGCGATTTCATCGCTTTTAGTGCGGCAGCCGCTCTTAACGTCATTGCCGCGGTTCCCGCCTTTTCGCAGGTGGTTATCTATGATGACCGGTTTTCAGACCCTTATTCCGTCGACGGTAACACGGAATCCAACTTTCTCCATGCGTGGAACCGCCATCATGACGCTCAGAACCGTTGGTCTGGTCTGCGGTCAAGTTTCGGACCGGACGACGTCATTACCTTGCTCGAGGATCGTGGCTACAGGGTCAGGAACGTCCAGGATGTCGGTGAGCGTTACCTCGTCAAAGCAACCCGTGGCGGCGACAACCTTCTGGTGAGCGTATCGCGCTCCGGCGATATCATGGGCGTCGTGCACGACCAGTACTGAGACTCAAGCCGCACCTGGTTTTCCTCGAGCTTGGTCAAATCCCCAGGTCAGCCAATGTGCGTGGACCAAGCTCGCGGCCGAACCATCGTTCTGGCGCCAAACGAAAGGCAACACATGTCCAATCATCTTGAAGGCGACATTATATCTCCTCCCGAGGCATCTATTGGCGGCGTTATCCGCGTCGAGCGCGTCTGGCAGCATCGCCATGATCTCGAACTCAGGGCGGCAAAGGCGCGGCGCGGTCGTGCAGAATTGCTTACGCTTGGGGCTGGTGGCCTTATGCTCAGTGCAATCTGTGTTTTCGCCTACAGCGAGCTGGTTCCAACACACCTTGTCTCGAAAGAGGCTATGGCCTCCTATCCCGTCGGCCAGGAAATCGCGGCCACGTCAACCAAGCTTCGCGATATTGTCGACACCACCCCCGCACCGGTGAGCATCAGCGAGACGCAAGTCGTCTCTCTCCCGTTCGTTGCGATACCGACAAAACGCCCGCTCAACGGACTGGTTAAATCCGAGAAGGTGGAGCGTGCGATATCAGCTACGAGTTCGGCCGATGTTCTCCGCTACGATCGATGCAACCCACATTGCGAAACGCGAGATTCCCTGGTTGCCGGTACAGTCCCGGTTACAGTTCATGCTGAAACCGCAGAGCTTGATAGCCCAAATCGAGCAGTGGAAATCGGCGCATCCGCCCTGAATGGGGCTGGATATGTCCTCACCCAGACCGCAGCTTTGCCATTCACGACACTAAAACTGGGTCGGGATGCGGTGATCAAAGTTTCCGAACTGGATTGATGGCAACTTGGGCCGTCAGCGCGCAGACATCCGCGGGTGTAGCTCCGAGCACGTAATCATTGAGGAATGGACATGACCGGAACGAAAACAACGATTGCAATAATGCTGTGTGCATTCGCTACACCAGTTCTGTCCGGCTGCGTGAGTGACGATTATCCTTACGATCGAGGATCTAATTATTCCCGAGACTTCTATGGGACGCCTGAGCAGCGCGACCGTGCCCGAGAGGCATGGCAACGTCAGCAAGCTCGTCGTGACGAGATTGACCGTAGAGACGAAGCAACCTATCGGGAAGCCCGGGATCATCGCCGGTTTTGCCGAAATGCACCATTTTCGATGTTTTGCAGATCTGACTGACGAAATCGGCATTCATTGCGGCTTACGATTGCCTGCGGTCTCGGAATGGGGAACGGGTCAGCCCGCCTGCCGTGTCATGTCAGGCTCCGCCCCTCCTCATCCCATCACAATCGCAACCCAAGCGAACGTCCCGCCCCGGTGTCGGCCTGTTTTCGACATCGCAAGGCGATTTCGGTCGTCCCTAGTCCTCCAAATACAGGAGATGATTATGTTCGAAGGCGACTTGACAATCAAAGACGTTCTCAGTGATCCGCTTATCCGTCAGGTGACGCGTGCCGACGGTGTATCTTCAGTTCAACTGCGGCGTTTGCTGCATGAAGCGCGCCAGCGATACTTAACCGCAAGCCATCAAGACATCCGAGAGGGAACACGACCTTTTCAACAACCTCGGCAGAAGGCCAACGAGTGCACACGGCCGAGAGAAATTCCGCCTCGCAACAAATCATAATCTGAAAAGACACTCTGCAACACGTCTCTGCGCCATAGTCCATCGCACGAGCAGAACAGACCCCCGGGGCTAGATTCTGCTCCGCGAGCAACATAGGGACGTTCACATGCAAATGAGACTTTTCGCCTTCGCAGCGTTCGCGCTGTCTTCCGCAGCTCCGGTTCTTGCGGCCGATCTTGTTGATGAGCAGCCCTCGCCTCCGAGCGAACAGCAGGCCTACTCCGCTTATGATTGGTCTGGCTTCTATCTTGGCGCACAGGGCGGATACAACTGGAACCAAGCAACGATTTTTGGCTCCGACGCGGATCGCGACAGTGGCACAGTCGGCGCGCATGCCGGGTACAATTTCCAGCATGGGAACATCGTTTTTGGTATCGAGAACGACTTCAACTACAATTTCGAAGAGAGCGACAACACAAATGTCGAGTGGGATGCGTCTGGCCGCGGCCGCGTCGGTTATGCGTGGGATCGAACCTTGTTCTTCGCAACGGCGGGCGTTGCAGCGGCGGGCGCCAAAATCGACGTTCCAGGTGCCGGTAAGAAGGATGACATTCTGATCGGATGGACCGCTGGGGGCGGCATTGAGCACGCCCTGACCGATAATATCCTGGTACGTGGCGAATATCGTTATTCCGACTTCGGCAATAAAGACTTTGGTTCATCCATCGGTGAATTCGGAGCAACACAGCACAAGGTCCTCGTTGGCGCCAGCTACAAGTTCTAAAACCACGGCGTCCGGTTTCCTCCAGTCTCGGGTGCCGCAGCAATCTGACGTCTTGACCTTCCTGGGCACTGCTCAGGTTCTCAGCGGAAATCAGGATACTAGAACGCTAGGCGATAGCTGCCTCGATGGTCATGGCGAAGGTCTCGGCATAGCGTGCGTTGCCTTCGAATACGCCAAAACGTGCAAGCAGGCGCGCCGACGATCTCAGGCGAAAGGCGCTCGCCAAAGTGGGATTGACGGATCGGGCTGATGCCTGGCCACTAAAGCTTTCGGGCGGCGAGGCACAGCGCGTAGCATCCGCCCGTGAGGCGAGGATGAATCGAATGTCATGCCGTTCAAGGCGATGACAGACGCTTTCAAGCGTTCAGTTCGCGCGGCGTGCTGAGAAGATGATGTCGAGCGTCCCCATCGAGAAAGCTCGGTGGCGAGGATGTAGGAACCGGCGTCCCGCATGGAGCGCCGATATACAGGGCAGCTCGCTGCGGACCATGCGGGACGGCCCTATTCTTCTCGGTCGGGCTGACGCGACGGGTGGGCGTCGGTGAATGCGGAGAGCTGATCGCACTGGCGCCTTATTCCGCGCAGGCGTGTGAAGGGAGAGAGGTCGACCCCGAAGCGGTCAGCCGAGAAAAGCTGAGGCAAAAGGCAAATGTCTGCGAGGCTTGGCCGATCGCCGAATGTAAAATCAAACGCTGGCTGCGCTTCCAGAAGTGCTTCGCACGCCGCAAGGCCGTCGCCGATCCATTGCCTGCACCAATCGTCCACCGCATCTTGCGTAGCTCCGAAGTCTTTGCGCAACTTGCTCAGAACTCGCAGATTTTGGAGCGGATGGATATCACAGGCGATGATCTGCGCGAATGCGCGCACCTTGGCCCGCGCGGACGGATCAGCAGGAAGGAGGGGGGGGTCTGGCCGTGTCTCATCCAGGTATTCGATGATTGCGAGGGACTGAGTAAACGTGCTCCCGTCGACCTTGAGCGACGGCACAAGGCCCTGCGGATTGATGGCACGATATTCTTTAGACATCTGCTCGCCACGCCGGAGATGGACGGACGCGAGGTTTGCTTTCAGCCCCTTGAGATTCAGCGCAATCCTTAATCTGTAGGCGGATGAACTGCGAAAGTAGCCGTGGATTATCATTTCGCGTCCCCGACCGCCAGCTCCACAGGCTCCAGGCCCTCGATCTCCCCCCGGATCGTGTCGCCAGAAACCACCGCTCCCACGCCGGCGGGGGTTCCGGTGTAGATCAGATCGCCCGGACCAAGTTCATAGTATCGCGACAAGTGGCTGATTAGTTCTTCGACAGTCCACACGAGATCCGAAAGTCTCGCCTCCTGTCGCCGCGCGCCGTTTAAGTTGAGCTGAATGATCTGCTCTCTCACGGCAAAGCAATCCGATCGGGTGATCGGCCCGATGATCGCGGACTTTTCAAAGTCTTTTCCAAGATCCCACGGCCTCTGCTTTTCCCGCGCGGCCAGTTGCAGGTCGCGCCGTGTCATGTCTAAACCCGTGGCATATCCGAAGACCGCCCCACCAGCGTCCGCTACTGCAACATTCCGCGCAGGCGCGCCCAAGGCGATCACAAGCTCCATTTCGTAATGATAGTCGGCAGTCCCAGAGGGGTAGGGCACGGTTGTGCCACTCTCCACGATCGAAAATGGGGACTTTGTGAAGTAAAATGGTGCCTCACGGTCTACCTCCACCCCCATCTCCTTCGCGTGGTCGGCATAGTTTCGGCCGACGCAGAAAATCCGCCGCACTGGATACCGTGAATGCTCGCCCAGCACTGGAATGGACGGCATGTCGGTCGGGGGAAAGAAGTACGCCGCCGCTTCTTGGGTGAGGGTGTCGGTCATGGAAGTGGTCTCCTTAGGGTGGAGGTTTCATTCAAAATTTCGAGTTGGTTGCCGGATGCTGCCCTCGGCCAAGAGTTACGCGGTCTTCAGATTCCAGTTTCAGTCGATCGAGAAGGTCAGTGGGAAAGTCGCTGGTGGAGCCCCCGTTGTTGAGGTCTACCGCCCGGAGCCAGACTTCCTGCGCCCGCTCCCACGGCGTCTCAAGGATCGACTGGATC
Source organism: Pararhizobium polonicum (assembly GCF_001687365.1). Classification (GTDB taxonomy): domain Bacteria; phylum Pseudomonadota; class Alphaproteobacteria; order Rhizobiales; family Rhizobiaceae; genus Pararhizobium; species Pararhizobium polonicum. The sequence goes on along the minus strand of NZ_CM004502.1, from coordinate 147,959 downwards.
TCCCAGTGCCGATCGGTGAGATCCCGCCATTCCACATTCAGGTGAATCTCTGAATGATCGAACAGGTTTCGAAGCGCGCGATCCGGCAGGGTGGCACCCAGGTCAATGTCATACCGCCGTGCGACTTGCGAATCCTGCGCACTCGCGTGGAAATTCTGTCCATCGCGCACAGCCTCAATAAGGCGAGTCATCCCGCGCGCATGGTAACTCACGTGCGCAATGACATGTGCGCGTGTCCACCCGGGAACCAGAGACGGCCCGCAAAGCTCCGAACCAGAGAGGTCGCGCAGTTTCCTCGCAAAATATGCGGTTCCTCTGCGTGCCCAGCTGAGTGTCTGAACCGGCGCGCTTGCAGCATCGTAGCGCGCACCGGCGCCTTGCCTTGCGCGTAGGGCATCACGCGCCTCCGCCTCGAGGTCGCGAGTCATCCGTCCTTCCCATTGATCATGGTCCGGGCGAAGTTCAGGCGCTCCATGATAGGTGCGTCCGAGAAACGGAAGAGGTCGAATTGCTCATCGGACCAAAGCGACCATGGCACCCACGACGGGATGACGAAAAGATCGCCTTTTTCAAGGCGGTGCTCGGTGCCCGCCATCGTCACGCCGCCCTTGCCCTCGTAGACTTGGAAGACAGTGGATCCCACTTCCCTGCGAACAGGAGTCGCGGTTCCGGCGCGGAGCCGATGAAACTCGGCGCGGATTGTTGGCATGACGTCGCCGCCGGTTGTCGGGTTGATGAAACGCACCGCCGCATGGCCCTGTTCGACGGTTGCTGGTTGCCCATCTTCCTCAAGGAGCAACTGTTCAGTAAGCGCCCGGTCAGTGTGCTTCCACCTGTAAGCCCCAACGGGCGACGAGACGGTGTTTTCGAGAACCGATAACGGGCGCAAGCCAGGGTGACACCAGAGCCGCTCCGATCTGGAAAAGTTCGGGGTCGCGTAATCCGTCACCCGCTCGGATCCGAATTCGAAGAAACCGACATCGTTCGCCCAGGAGAACGGGATGTCCAGCCCGTCAATCCAGGCCATGGGATGATCGGAGTTGTTGTGATGTCCGTGAAAATTCCAGCCCGGGGTCAACAGGAAGTCCCCTCGGCTCATTCGGACAGGATCGCCGTTAACGACGGTCCAGACACCCGCACCCTCGACCACGAAGCGAAATGCGTTCTGGGAATGACGATGCTCAGGCGCGACCTCATGCGGGCCGAGATACTGGATGGCGGCCCATAGTGTCGGCGAGACATAAGCGCGACCGCCGAGACCCGGGTTTGCCAGGCCGAGCGCCCGCCGCTCACCTCCCCGTCCTACTGGCACAAGGCGACCGGACGCCTCGGCCAGTGGCAACAGGTTGGCCCATTTCCATACGTGAGGCACAGCCTTAGGTTTGGGATGAACTGGCATCAGATCGCCCAACTGGGTCCACAGAGGCATGAGATGTTCAACTTCGAAGCCGGCATAGAGTGCGCGGAGCTCCAAACTGTCCTCCGGCTGCTGTCCATGAGGAGAAATATCTGCTGTTTTGGACATGGCAAACTCGCGATTTTCAGGTTGTCGGAAGGTTGTGGGACAAAATGGGCGATAGCATTTCGCGGAGTGGCCCTGTCGCCGTAGCGCCCATGCGGTCGTCGCGCGTAACGAAGACGGCTCGTCGTTCGCTGCCTTCGCAACACAGCACGGCTCCTGACCGCCCTGAATATTGAAGCAGGAATGATCTTTCGCCCCATTCGATGCCGGTCAGTGCAAAGTTCAGAAGGTCTCCGTCTTTCGCCGGGGCCCGGAACGTCAACTCACTCGTCAGCACACCAAGCCCCTTGGACCCGAGGCTCCTTGCGATTTGTGCGTGCCCGCCTGCGCCTCGCAGGAAGTGATGAAAGGTTGTGTCCATCCACCGATAGAAATTCGGGTAGAAGACGATTCCCGCGGGATCGCAGTCGCCGAAAGTGACCGGGATATCCAAGCTGCAAAGAGCGGCCGTGGGTCGTGATGCAGATGCGGTATCGATCATTCCGCTTCCTTTCACAATACTGGGACAGTCGCCGGGCGTTCGGCGTCGTAAAGCTTGGCGAATTCAGGCGCGATTTTGCGGAGTCGGTCGCGATCGACACGGCCTGAGCGGGTAATGTAGCTGAAGGCAAAATCGATGGGCTCGGACTTGAGCCGATCATCAAAGCTCTCATACCACAACGCTGATGTGTTTGCAGCGTTCACGATCTTTGCCGCGATCGGCGGCCTCATCTCCTGGTAGGCGGCAAGACCCGCATACATGTCGTCGTGCTCAGATAAGCAACGCATCAGCGCGATCGCGTCATCGAAGGCCAGCCGTGTACCAGATCCCACCGAGAAGTGCGCCGTGTGCGCCGCATCCCCTAAGATGACGCGGTTGCCGGACACCCAACGTTCGCACCAAAGCCGCGGGAATTGTCGCCAGACAGAGCGATTGGTGATCAACGGCGCGCCTTCCAGGACCTCTGAGAATATCCCCGCGCAGACGCAGGCGCTTTCAGCTTCGCTCATGGACGCAAATTTCGATAGTTCGAAGGTATCCTTCGTGCACTCCACGATAAACGTGCTTATGTCAGGCGCATAGCGGTAATGATGCGCATTGAGGGCGCCATGCCGGGTCTGCACGAAGCTCTGGGTTAGGGTTTCGAATCGGCGCGGTGTCCCGAACCATGCGAAACAATTTCCGAAATGCTCCAGGCTCGGTTGGAACCCCTGGTCCGATTGACGAACCACCGAATTGATGCCATCGGCGCCGACGATCAGATCGCCGTCCAGAAGATCGGCGGAATCTATCCTAGTGTCGAATCGCAGTTCGACACCGAGGGTAGCGGCCCGTTCGCGAAGGATCTCGATAAGTCTAAGCCTCCCGATCGCCGTGAACCCGACGCCATCAATGGTGAGGGGTCGCCCGGGGATGTTGAGGGTCATATTTTGCCACCGCTCCATCTGCGGCGTGATAAGCGCATGGAGTTCCGGATCGTCCGCTCGCAGAAAGTCGAGCGCTTCGTAAGAAAAGACGACGCCGAAACCGAATGTAGCGCCTTGTGGGTTCTGCTCGGTCACTCGGACGCGGGCACCCTGCAAGAGGCGACGGGCGAGGATTGCAGTATAGAGACCCGCAGGACCGGCACCGACAATATCGATCAGCTTCGGTTTCATTCTTGCTCTCCTTTCGGGATAACGTGGTTCATATGCAGGGTCTGCGCGTCAACGAGAGACCGCACCGCCTACGCGCAGGTTCGTGGCGGGCAGCGCGAGGACCGCAAGGCCGCCAGAGCCTTTCGGGGGCGCCGTGATTATTAGGCCGAAGGAAAGCTTGCCGGTCCGATCTACTGAGTGAATCTGCGATTTCATGGGCGCACCGGCAGCGAAGACGATGCAAGGTTGTCGGTTTTATCCGGCTGTCGCGCTATGGCGAGGCGTTCGGAATTCGGCATAAAGATCATAACGATGCCGGATGCGAGGAACAGAACCCCGCAGAGTCCCAGTGCCAATTGAAGTGAAACGAGTTGGGCAAGGCCACCGAACAGAACAGGAGCGAAAGCGGAGATGCCTCGGCCGACGTTGAAGCAGAAACCGGAACCCGTGGCCCTGACATGGGCCGGGTAAATCTCGGCGAAGTAGGAGCCGAACAACCCCACCCACGCCACGAAGAACGCATAGAGGGGACCAAGCCAGAGCAACACGGTGCGATCGGTCGCTATTGCATACATCGGCAGCGTGACGGCGCATCCGAAAAGCGTAATGATGAGTGCAAGTCGCTTTCCGATCAGATCGGCGATCAGACCGAAGATCTGGTAGCCAATGAACATGCCAACGCTGAGGATCGTCATGAACGTTCCCATGTCTGACACGGAGAGGCCTCTTTCTTCGACCAGATAAGTCGGAAGCCAGGTCGTCGTTCCCCAATAGGCCGATAGAGCGAGACCCGCGACAATGGCACCAAGGATGCTGTTTCGACGCAACTCCGGACTAAAGATTTCGGCGATCGTGACCCGACTTGCATCTAAGGTTCCGCGCTCGCGCGCCTCGATCCTTTGCCGCCGCTGCTCAAGCCACACCTCGGATTCCGGGACAAAGAAGTAGATGTAGATCGCAACGAAAAGCGCCAGTCCGCCGGTAAGGAACACCATCCGCCAACCATATTCAGGCACAATGAGACCCACGAACATCGAAGCGAGCGCCACGCCGATCGGGAAAGAGCTCAATGCGAATGCCGCAGCGCGACCGCGCTGATGCGGCGGCCAAGTTTCGGCGATGTATGCCGCGATCACGCCCCAGATCCCCCCCAGGCCGAGGCCAGCAAGGAAGCGCAGGACGAATATTTCCCAGTAGTTGCTCGTCGCCGCAATGAGCATCGTCAGGATGCTGAAGCTGATAAGCGAGACAAGCATCGCAACACGGCGACCGTAATTGTCCGAGAACCATCCGCCGAGGATGGCGCTGAGCGCTACTCCGATCATCGTTGCGGTGGCAAGGAAGCCGCCCTCCGCGGGCGAGAGATCGAGTTCGAGCATGATCGGCCGAAGGCACAGCGCCAGCAGCACCAGATCCATGGCATCGAACGTGTAACTGAAGAACCCCCCCGCGAGGACCTTCCACTTTCCCTTGGTCTTCATCTGTCTCCCTCCAGAATTCGCCAAATGCCAAATAAGGCACCCAGCTGTGCGGTGCCGTTTGTGTTTCAGGCCGCCATGGTGGCAAGGCTGGGCAACCCGATCAGATCGCGCGCCTCCTCCGGCGTCGCGGGCTCAAGACCAAGATCTCGGATGATGCGGACGATCCTTTCGACCTGCTCTACGTTCGTCGCCAGCTTCCCGCGCGCGTAGTAGAGATTATCCTCCAACCCGACCCGAACATGTCCTCCCATGAGGATCGATTGCACACCAGCATTGAGCTGGGCCGCGCCGATGGCGCTCACATTGAAGAGCGCGCCGTTGGGCATCATGTCGACCATCTGCGTCAGGATCTTCGGCGTATACGGCATAGCGCCTTGGAAACCACGATTGGCGGACAGAACGAAGTTGATGAAGTAGGGCGGCTGGTCGAGACCGGCGTTGATGCAATCCGTCACATCCTGCAGAAGGTGCGTAGGGCTGAAAACCTCCCACTCGGGTTTGATCCCACGTTCCTTCATCAGTGTTGCGAGCTGCTTGCAGCGAGATGGTGATGTGTTCATCAGCATCTCGCGACCCTCGAAAGTGGCAATGATGGTGGTGGGGTCCAGGGTGCACATTTCCGCGCCTGCCTCGACGCCTTTGATGCGCTCTTCCCAAAGAAGTTCCGGATATCCGTTCGGACCTTCTCCCACGACATCACCGCTGACTCCGCCGCCGGTGGAGTTGTTGATGACGATATCACATTTCGCACGGATCAGATCATTGATCCGGCGATAGATGATCGGATTACAGGTAGCCTGATCGTCAGGACGCCGCGCGTGGACAGCGACCACGCTGGCGCCCGCGTTGTAGCAACGATAAACGTCCTCGGCGATTTCGTCGGGCTGTGTTGGAAGGTTCGGGTTCATGGCCTTGCTGGCCATGCCGCCTGTCGGTGCGATGGTAACGATGACTTTTCTCTCAGCCATGTCGGCTTCTCCTAAAATCTGGCAGAATTCGAGCGGATTGAAGGAAGCCGGATCAACCGAGCGGCTTCGCGTCGACAAGGACGAAGGCAACGATGCAGGGCTCTTCGGAACGATTGGCCCAAGCGTGATTTGTCCCGCGCTGGACTAGAGTATCGCCCGCCTTCATCTTCTGCTCACCAACATCCATGATGGCCCAGATTTCGCCGGACAGGACGATCGCGAAATCGAGGGAGCGCGTCTGATGCATTTGCCCGTGACGTGCCGGCCGGCCGATGGCGATGGACGCTGTTTCGTCGACCGGTGCCGATCCCCCCATCGCTGCAACCTTGGGCTCCCAGTCCCGGTCCGGCGGGAATTCGACAATCCTGAACACGCAACCGCCGGCAGGAGGCGCGACCACGAACGGGACCTCGCACGGATCTTCATCGGTGGCGCGCGAATTGTCCGCCGGGAGGCTGAAGCTCTTCCAGAGGTCGGTTACAGCGTAAGTCGGCGTGTCGAGCACCGTCATGATATGCGGCCCGGTGCGATCTGACAGAAAGGTCGACAGACCTTCGGCATCGTGGCCTGTGACGAGAAGCCGGTGCCTGGTGACGTTATTGCTCGGCTGCACCCGGGGACGCGCGAAAACTGTGCTCACGTGGATCTCCTCCCTGATGATTTGCAGCGGTGATCATTGATCCCGCTTATCCTCCATCTACGAGGCTAAGTGGCCATTGTCGTTCGGTCTAATCGTTAGATCCCATTTGACGTATCGGCGGTGCCGATACATTCTAATCGGAATGAAGATCTGACATCCACTATCATACCCGTAGGTATCATGCGTTTCCGCCGCCTCGACCTTAATCTCATCATCTATCTCGATGCGCTTCTTACCGAAAACAGCGTTTCCCGCGCTGCGGAGAGGGTCAACATCAGCCAGTCTGCGATGAGCGATGCCCTTGCGCGTCTTCGCAGTTATTTCCAGGACCATCTGCTGGTGCAGGTCGGTCGGGAGATGGTCCCGACGCCTTTGGCATTGTCAATGAAGGGATCGATCCGGAACGTGTTGCTACAGGTCGAATCCGTCGTCTCTTCTGCCCTTGAATTCGATGCGAAAACTTCGACCAGGCGGTTCCGATTCCTGGCATCGGATTACGTCACTGACGTGCTCCTGGCGGGGCTTCTGCTTAGGCTCGAACGCGTAGCGCCCTATATCACGTTCGACGTCCGATCCTTTGGCGGACGCTTTATGGAGGATTTCGAGCAGGGCGATCTCGACCTTCTGTTCACACCTAAGGGGTATGCGACGGACCGCCACCCAACAGTCACGCTTTTTCAAGAGTCCTTCGTCTGTGTCGCGTGGAAAGGCATGCGGTTAGGTGGTGAACTTACGACTGATCAGTTCGAGTCCATGGGGCATATCTGCGTCAGCCTCGGCGACACGCGCACGTCTACCTATGATGAATGGTTCATGAAGCACCGCGGAGAAACCCGCCACGTTGCAGTGACCGTGCCGTCGTTTCGGGTTGCTTTCGAATTCTTGACGGGCAGCTCACGGTTGCTCACGTGTCATAGAAGGCATGCACTGAAATTTGCACATCAGTATGAACTGGAAATCCTGCGTCCACCCTTCACGATCCCGCCGATCGATCTCCAGATGCAATGGCATCGCTATACCGAGAATGATCCGGGGCTGGCGTGGATACGAAACGAGGTTTTGCAATTTGCGAAGTCCATCTAGCCTCGCGAGGATCGGTTGGCCCGAAAGCTGAAAAGCGTGATACCACATGTCTGATCTTCGGGGAGAGTGGCGCCGTTATTTGGTGGGTGGCCTATGTCCCGGAGCGCGGCTCCACGACACCCCTGTGGCGACAACCACGCCGAAACGCTGATGAGCAATTGCAGCAACAAGCTCATCCTGCGCAACACGGAAGAGTATCTGTCCAGGCAGCTCGGCGATCGCGAAATGCTTGAGCACGGCCAGAGCATTCGACCGGGCGACAAGGTGTCAGCCTTTCCAACAGCCAGAACATCGTCACGTGCCCGATCTGGAGGGGTGAACTTCACCGGCAACTGGCCCGTGATCAAGGTCAATCCAGCCGGTCGGCGCCAACCGACCTGCCCTGTCCGGTGACACGTGAAAAGGGGGGGGCCGTGGGCAAGCTTGGCGAGCCTGATCCAGGTTTCGATAGCAACCACTGGGCACCTGAGGATGGAGGTCTCCTCAGCCGGGGGACAGAGGCGCTTACGTCGGCTGAAATGTTGGTGGGTATTGAAAATGGCGAAGGCAACCAGCTCGCGTGACGCATCAATCAAGGCGTTCTTCACGAGGTTGTTTGCTGATAGTGGTCGCGTCGACACGAAAGGACTTTTCGACGTGACCGCTGACGAAACGTTAGATTATTCGACTCCACCTTGCTCGACAATGACATAGTCGGATTCGAAGGCCTCGACACGTTGCATTTCGCGTTTGTTGAACAAGAGTCTTACGACATCCGGGCGAGAGTAGTGACCAGAGGGGTCGTAGGCTGCCTTCGCAAGGCCAATCAAGCCGAGATCGACGTCGGCATACATTATGCCCTCTTGCGTTTCCGGGATAGGCTTAGCTAGTGGCCCGCCATCCGGCCCGAAGATCATTGTGAAACCACCGCCTTCGAGCAGAAGACCTTCTTTCGCAGGCGTGTCGACGAGCATTTCGATCATCGACTTGGAAACGATGGCGCACGGGGCGAGCACATAGGCGCCGCCTTCGAGCGCATAGACCTGGCTAGCGGCGAGATTGGCTTCCGCGCTTAGCTGAAACGCCGCGCCCCGATAGACCGAAAAACTCGGCCAACTCGCGACGTGAATCTGTTCGTTCTGGGAATACATGGCAAATTTTGAGAGGGGCTGAACATGTTCGGCGCAGCATAGGGCGCCCAAACGGCCCAAGCGGGTATTGTGCACAGCCAAGTGAGACCCGTCGCCTTCACCAAAAACGGCGCGCTCTACATGAGTCGGCTTCAACTTACGCCTGTTGGCAATGGTCATGCCTTTGTCGTCGATCAATGCCTGAGAGAGATACAAGGTGCCACCTGCACGTTCCACATAACCCATCACGACATGAATGCTATTGTCGGCCGCAACCTTTCGCAGCCTCTCATACTGGACGTCACCGACCTCCATGGCGTTGGCAAAATACTTCCCGACGAATTGCATGCCCCAAGCCGGGGAATCGAGCCATATCCACCAAGGATAACCAGGCAACCAGACTTCAGGAAAGGCGATCAGGGATGCGCCCTCTGCCGCCGCCGCTTCGATCAAAGAGACCGCTTTGTCCACTCCTTTAGCAAGATCGAGAAATTCCGGTGCGGCCTGAACTGCCGCTACTTTGTACTGCATTGTGGTCATCGTTTTTCCTTTCGTTCCCGGTTTCGAAACTCACACGCCGTGGTCCGACCTTCTTGGACGAGCTGGCCAGAATTATTGGCCAAAACGGCCTGCCGTAGGCATTGGCTCATTTCTTGCGTCTGTCTCCCGGAGTAAAACAACCGGGCGGTCAGCCATGCGGGAAGTGGATCACAATTCAAATTCGCTAGAAGCCTGGAAAGAGCAGCTTTGGTTGACCTATGTACGGCTGGAGAGCAAGAGCGACGCACCCAATTTCTACGGCGATGTGTTGGAGTATTTTCGCGGGGCCGACAGCTTGAGTTTGGTGAACTCGACGAGCCAGCTCACGGAACGAACATGTCACCATATACGGGCAGACGGACAGGAAGTCTTACTGATCGCCTTTCAGATTGAGGGCCGGGGAGCAGTTTATCAAGATGAACGGGTCGCCGAGACCGAGCCCGGTAAGCTCGTCTTTTATGACAGCACGAAACCATACAGGCTTGTCTTCGACGGGCCTTTTAGGCAGATGGTGCTTCGCGTATCGCATGCCACTCTGCGGTCCCGGTCGCACGGACTGAGAGGTCTGAATGCCCGCACATTTCAGGCGCTGGAAGGATCGGCCGGAGTCGCGCTCGACTTCTTGAAAAGTATCGCGCATCGTGCGAACGAAATAGGGTCTCGTGATCTCCAAGCCATGGTCGCCGTCGCGGGAGACCTCGTCATCAATGGCATCCTGTCGCAGTCAAACGACCTGGCACCGCGCCTTCGTCTTTTCGAAAAGCTGCGCAATGGAGTATCCGGAGAAGTGAGAAATCCTGAATTCGGGACTTCGGAATTCGCGGTTCATGCGGGGATGTCTAAGCGATCTCTTCGAAGGCTCTGCGCGGAGAACGGCACGTCGCCCGGTCAGATGATACGCGATGCGCGTCTTCAAGGTGCCAAACGAGAACTGGCGATGGGCGCCACCGTGCGGAAATCGATCACAGACATCGCGTTAGGCTGGGGCTTCAATGACATCAGTCATTTCAATCGCTCCTTCAAGTCCGCTTTCGTCTGCACTCCTTCGCAGTGGCGACGCGCGTCCACGTAATTTCGAACCTCGGGCTTCCTCTGGATGCTGAGCCGTTGAGACAGACGTGCGGCCCGACAACCGATGTTCAAAATAGTGGCAGAGCGCCTTTAGTTTGGGCGCCTCGGCCCACATTGCCAATCCAGAAAGCAATCGCCATCAAAGCTTCGGTAACTTTGTGGCGGCAACCGAGGCCGCCACGCATGTGGACGGCCTCACATGAGATCGACAGAAATGCCGATGCTCAACAATAGCTGCATTTGTTTAGTTGACGGCGACTTAGCTGGAGATGCAGAAAATGGAGCTTTGGGAACTGACGCTGTTCAAACCGGGCAGAGCTTGCCGCGCTGATGATGCGGAGCGAAGTGAGCGTGCAGCTGTAGCCTGCATTTTGAGCAGGTAGCTTGAATCCGCAGCACCATCATTTTCGCGCAGTAGTATTTTAGTTCGCATTTGGTCCAACAGAAACGCATGTTCCATCGACGTCGACGTTGCGAGTTTACGATCGGCCGAACTTTTGTCGGATCGTAGAGCCGATCGGAAAAACGGCTTGCGTGAGGTCGGATGGCTTATCAGGCCGAAATGCAGCCACATGCGCTTCTAGATTCCTGTGCACCGTCTCAATCAGAAGATCGACCATTGCATCCGTGATCGCCGTTTCCCGCGACATGAGATACACCGCATAGGGCGCAAGCTGGCACGCCTGTGTGCGGCGGCGCATTTCGGATGCCTTTTCAGAGACGCGGGGGACGACCTGCTCAATCCAAAGGGCGAGCTGCCGGATGAATGCCAGCCGCCCGTTACTTCCAGAATATTGTCGAGCGGTGCCCGCCGGGCATCGGCTTTCATCGCATTCAAGCCGGTCGACCCCTTCGGCTCGGAAATGATGAAATCCATGTCGTCGAAGCTCAGGCTCCATTGATCGACAAACTTGGGATACGGAATCACGTCCTTGCGTTCAAAACCTGAGAGTGTTGAAGCATCATGCTGCATCCTGATTCAAGCGGTACATTCGAGGTGTCGATTGGAATTTGAAGCTCTGGACGCCTTCACGCACCATTCATATATTCACGATGTCGAATAGTCACCGATGCGATAGCCACGCAAGAAGAGGTCGACAGAGGCTTCGATGTACTCCATGCGGTCCCGACCGGTGCGTCCGGGTGCCAGCGAAAGCAACGCGCGCATCTGCTCGTTTCCGCGGACGAGCGCGAGAAATTGTTCTGCCCCGATCTGTATGTCGGGAACACGGAGCACCTTCTCCAGGACCAGCACGCTTAGTATTTCCGCGACTACATCGATGAGTTCTTGCGGACCGGTGGCATAGAAGGACTGTGAGATTTTACTTCGCTTTTTCGAGCCCTCGTACAATGCATGGATCTGAGCAATAGCGCTCGGATCGGCGATGCTCTCCATGAAGGCGACTGCGACACGCAGAAGCTGTTCGCGCGGAGGGAGGCCCTTCAGGATTTCCGGATCGATCCGGATCGAGTTGACAACCGGAGCGTTGACCGCTGCATAGAAAAGATCCTCTCGCGATGGGAAGTAGCTATATATCGTTACGCGAGTCGTGCTTGCGCGCTCCGCGATGCGGGCGAGGCTAGCTCCAGCTAAGCCCTTGCTAAAAAATTCTTCCTTAGCCGCCTCAATTATCGCCTCCCGCAACGCTGGATCGCGCGGCCGTCCCCTAGCGGACTTTACTGTCATTTGGCGTCCTCCTGATTCCGATTCTGGATTTTATTTACAAAACTGTAAAGTAAATATATAGCGACTGTGAGTGATACCCTTTCGCGACCACACAGCAAGCAGGCGCAGACAATGATTCCAATCCCTGGGGAAATACAAATTGGCTTGAGGTTCGCGATCACAGCCCTGATCGCGATCGCAGTGGCTGTCGCCCTCGGCATTCCGAACCCATATTGGGCCGCCATGCCTGTATGGGCGATGTCACAGCCGACACGAGGGCTTCTGCTGGAACGAGGTGTCTTCCGTCTCATCGGAAGCCTCATAGGTGCATTCGCAGGTTTCGCCCTGCTTTCCGCAGACCTTCCTTTCTGGCTAGCCCTTACGTGTTTCAGTGTGTGGATCCTAGCAATGACGGCGTGCATTCCCATGATGCGCGGTGTCCACGGATACGCTCCGCTGCTGGCCGCGATGACCGCTGCGATCATTGTGATTCCGGCGCTGCTTCACCCGGTCAATGCACTTGAACTTGCTCTCGCTCGAGTGAACTGCACGTTCATTGGGTTCGTCGTCGGCTTTGCTCTCGGCTTCTACCTCACACCAAGATCAGACGCTCAGGCATTCGAACGCTCGGTGCGGCAGATTGCTCTGGACGCCTTGATCTATGGCCGGGCGCTCCTTTCGGGGCAGACGACAGATCATAGGACCGAGCATCTGCTTCTAAAGGAACTCGCCGATGCTCAGATCAACGCGAGCATCGTAAGTGCGGGTTCCATCGGGGGCTATCGCCGCCGCCGAGATGTCCAGGCTCTGGCCTTCGCAGTCATCGACTTTCTCTCTGTAGTGCATTCGCACGTCAATCACCGGGGAATGGAGAGCGGGCTTGGACATGAATTTGCGCCACAGAGACTTGCTGGCATTCTTGATCTCCTGACGTTGATTATTGACGGAGGGATTGAGACTGACGTCGCCGCAGGGATGGCCGAAGCATATCACATCGACAAGTCCCTTGCTGAGACTATAGACCAGATAAGGGTCTGCGCATCCGCACTACTTCCCACGACCGACCGGGCGCGGCATCCTGATCACCGTCGGGACTTCGGGTATTTCTCGCCATTCAGAGACACCCGTCTCGCAGTTGAATCGGGCCTGGTGGCAGGCGTCGCGACCTTCGCGGCCGTGGGGCTTGCATCGACGACAGCGATCCCTGGTATCCACTGGGCGGTACTTGGTTTGAGCATCACGACGACGATGCTGATGACGCATCCTGCTCCGGACCGTGTCGGACCTGTCGTGCTGAAAGGCGTGCTGATTGGCATTGCGTTCGCGGTCGCCTATCGAGCCCTAATCCTGCCTCACGTCGTGACACCGCTCCACCTCATAGCATCTCTCGCGCCCTTCCTCCTCATCGGAGGTCTAGCAAGAGCCCGGAAGAAGACTGCGGCCTGGGCCTTCGATGCCAACCAGCTCTTCCTTCTGGCAAGCCACGCCTCACTGCCTTCCCTTCAGCCCGGAAGCGACATCCTCTGGGAGGCCGCCGCTTTAGCAATCGGAGTTGGAATACCCTGCGTGGCAATTGCGAAGCTACGGCTATTTACAAGACGACGGATAGACCGGCTGACCCGAGAGATCGGAATGCATCTGTCGCGTGCGGCCGGGGTCAACAGCGCGAAGGCACCAAACCTGCAGAGCCACTTCCGCCACCCGCTCGGCTTCAGCCTACTCAGGCATTCGCAGGAAGGACGAGATGACCCTTCCGAAGGCTATAGTTCGCTTGCAGCCTATCGCCTCCTCAGGTCAATTGAGCAACTTCGCCTCTACCGTGACTCCCCGGATTCATCATCGGAGATGTCAGACCTCGCCGCCAGCGCCCTATCCGAGGTACGAAAGATGCATCTCGATCCACTTGGCACCGCATCACGTCTCCTGGAACTGCAAACCGATATAGTCCAGCAGGCGGAGGCGAGGGCGATACGAGATGCTGCCTTCGCACTCAGGGAATGCCACCTGTTTTTCGCTAGCAAGAAGAGATAACAGAGCGGCTGGTCTCAGATACCGGCCCTTCTGTCGCAGTGTGCTGAAGAGTGTTTCCGTCTCGCGAAATTATGCTCCGATTAGCACGAAGATCATCGTGGCGGGCTTCGAACTCCGGTTTCTCCGGGCATGTCTCGTCGGGTATTGAACGACGATGTCATCTTGTTTTGGATCGACCAGCTTGTGGTATCGAGCTCAAGCGTGATCTCTGCGTCGAGCACGATGGCATAGTCGATGGTGAGCGTGGTTGTTCGCCTCGAAATGCTAGATGAAGGCAGGGAGACGTTCCGCATATTTCGCAGCGGCGAAGGCGGGGCGAAGCCAGGCCACGACGATGTCTGGAGGAAAACAACCTTCACAAGTCTGGTCCCTCCGGCCTCCAGCATGAGAGACATCTCTCTGGTCGCGGCATTGATTCCGTCTCAAGGGGACGGCGTTGCATGCTCATGTCACTGTGAAGCCATACTGCAGGGGCGACGCCTTGGTCGGCTCGACATGGATACGTGAACTTCCAGTCGTGCAATCGTGGAAGCTATCACGCGGCGCCTGGCGTCTCAATTGCGTCCTTGAAAGGATCGTACCTGCCAACACGCAGACCTCGTTGCAGCTAAAGGCACACGGGGCTTCCATCCAAACCCTTCCATCTTCAGTGACAACCAACAGCGCTCCCGCGCTGCTGTCACCTCGTAAGGAATTCTGCGACCATCCGGTTGAACTTCTGATGATGCTCCCATTGCGCCCAGTGTCCGCAGTTGTTGAACACGTGCAGCTCGGAATTGGGGATGCCTGCAACGAGGCGAAGGCCCACGTCGAGCGACACGAAGCGATCATTCCTTCCCCAGATGATCAGCGTTTCAGCTTTGATCTCATCGAGGCGATGACCTACGTCGGGAAATTGCTTCGGATTGGCAGCGGTGCTCTTCACGAAGTTCTCGAGATGGTCGCGGCGCGCCAGAATGTTGTTGAGACGCGCATGATAGAGCTCTTCCGTCAGCGCGGATGTGTCGTAGACGAAGACAGCCATCAACTTCTTAAGGTTCTCGATCGTCGGATCGCGATACAGCGCGCCGATGAGCTTGATGCCCTCCGTCGGCATAGGAACGAACGAACTCACGCCGCCAGTGCCGCCGCCCATCAGCACGAGCTTGCCGACGTTGGAGGGATTGGCGAGCGCGAAGGCCACGGCGCTGTGGCCGCCCATGGAGTTACCCACGATGTGGATCTTCTCGAGTCCGAGATGGTCGATCAATCCCTTGAGGATTCGGGCGTTGAGCTCGGAGCGCGATCCGGTCGACACTATGCTGTCGCTCTTGCTCCAACCGGGGGCGTCGACAAGGATGACACGAAAGCCCAGCCCCGCCAGCGAAGCGACGTTCCGGTTGAAGTTCGCCCAACCGCTCGCACCAGGCCCGGAGCCATGGAGTAGAGCTACTGTTGCGCCGCCGGTGCCCGGATCGCAGTCATTGTAGTGGATCTTCAGCTCGCCATCGCCTTCCTTCAGGGTGACGAAACGGCTTGTGGCGGACTCGGTGAATTCCTGGCTCATTGAGCTGGCTCCTTCGGTTTGTTCAAATGTAGGGAGACGGTGTGACGGGGTCATGCGCAGTGCGTCGCGCACACGTCTGCCGAGCCTCCCTCTCGACGCCCGACGGCTCTGCGTCGCTGGCTCCGACCTGTTAACAGGGCGCCGGATGCCTCCGCAAACATAATGCCTCTCCTGTTCACTAGGTGCACACACTTGGAGAGAATTCGCGCGCGTCCATGGATCTTGGGCTCCTGCGGATTCTATTGGGCACATAGTGCACCGGGGGGAGTTGCTGGTTGAACTTCGGCGTTCAGCATTTGTAAGACATTGCCACAGGGCACGCTGAGGGAGGGCACTGGCTGCCTGCCCCGCCCTTTGTCGATGTCCGTCTCATGTCGCGCTAGCGGCAACCGAACCACGCCGGGAGTCGGAGGCTGAAGGCCTCACGCGAACCGCCGGATAGGCATTGAACTCACAGGAGGAGCATATGACAAGACTGTCTGACAAGTACGATCCAGGCCCGCAAATCGCGCAATGCGGCGGCATAAACCTTGGGACGCCGGACCTGGAAAAATCCCTCTGGTTCTTCCGGGACACGCTCGGCATGGAGGAAGTTGAGCGCCGCGGAAACGTATCCTATCTCCGCTGCCATCAGGAACTCGGTCATCACTCCCTGGTCCTCACGGAACAGGCGGAGGCGATCGTCAACGCCTATTCGTTCCGCGTTCGTCGGCCACAGGATGTGGAACTGTTCGCGGAGGAGCTGAAGCGTCAGGAGATCGAGGTTCTCGAAGTCCCGGCTGAAACCGAAATCGGCCGCGGGACAGCCATCCGGTTCCTTCTGCCGGGCGGCGACCATCCGTTCGAACTCTATTACGACATCGACAAGCCGCTCGCGCCCGAGCACATGCGTTCCCGGCTTCCGTCGAATTCCTCGAAGCGCCGCGGCCTCGGGGTCCGCCGCATCGATCACTTCAATATCCAGACTTCGCCATCAACGATTAACCAGGCGGAGCAGTGGGTCCGGGCCAACCTGGGATTCAAGCGCCGTGAGTTCGCCTATCTACCGGAAAGCCCGGGGACGGTCATGGCATCCTGGATGTCCGTCACACCGCAAATGCACGATCTTGCGATCGTCGCCAACAGGCAGGACAAGAAGGCACAGCTCCATCACGTCGCCTTCAACCTCCAGGACTTCTCTGACGGCCTAGTCGCCGCCGACATCCTCAAGGATCTCGACGTGTCGTTCAGCGCGGGTCCGGGCAAGCACGGGATCGGGCAGGCAATGTACCTCTACGTACACGATCCGGCATCCGACCATCGCGTCGAACTATACGCGGGTGGCTATCTCATTTTCGACCCGGACTGGGAGCCGATCGAGTGGAAGAAGGAAGCGTTCCCCGACGGCCTCACCTGGTATGGAGATCCCATCGACACGAAACCGGGAAGCCGTGGACGGGATACGACTGGGTCTGCCGGGCTGCACCTGAAGTAACTTCAGGCGGCCGAATTGCCTGAGAACTATTTCGACCGCGGGGAGGGGGCTGGAAACGGCCCCCTTTTCAGCGCGGTGCGGTCAGGTATTCTTCAATCTTGGTTGCCGCTGCATGCAGCGGCGCGAGATACCGCTTCCGTGCCTCGGACAGCGAGAGTGCGGATCGAAGCATCACGATGTTGATGCATCCCGCCACGTTGCCCTCCTGCATCACCGGAACTGCGAGAGCAAGGATCCGCTGTTCGGTCGCCCACTCGCCATTATTGTAAGCATGTCCAGCTTCGCGATGCTGATCCAGCAGCTTCATGAGGGCCTGCCTGCCAGGGCCGTGAATCGGAGAATCGGGGAGGGCGGCGAGGCGGCCGACCAGATCCTCGCGCTCGTCGTCCTTGCAGAATGCCAGATAGGCACGCCCGGCTGCCGTCGTGACCAGAGGCAGTCTCCGGCGCACCGTCACCTTGTGGAACGATAGCGGCGAGAAGCGGTGAGTCGATTCCCGCACCCGCATGTCGATGCCATCGAGGGTGGCGAAATCCGATGGCCACACCACCTTTACCAGGAGCTCGCCGAGCACGGGGGACGCAACCTCCGAGATCCATTCCTCCTCCCGGAAGCCATCGCTCAGTCCCCGCACGTCATGCGTCAGCCGATAGCTGTCATCGGACGCTGAACGTCGAAGCACGCCTTCGTTCTGCAATGTCTCCAGGAGACGGCGCACCGTTGTCCGATGCAACCCGGTGGCCTGGGACAACTCGCGCACGCTTGCCCAGCCGCCTTCGGCCTGGTTGAGCGCGCGCAGAACCGACAGGCCGCGAGACAGCCCTTGCACCATCTTGTATGGGCTCTCGTCCATATTCTTCTGCTCCAACAAATCAGATGTGTGCACGCAGTGCACCGAATTGACATGAGAATTGTCAGTTTGGCAATGGCGTTTATAGATTGCCGCACACCGTGAGACGAGGAGGTCATCGGTTCGGTCTGGGAGGCCCGACGTTTCACAGCAGTTCATGAACATACGCAGCTTCGCCCGACAGCGGGCACGTCCGGTCGATCCGCATGCTTGTTCAGCGGCGCCCCCGGGGCATCGGAGGAATGATGACATCTGCAGATCTGATCGAGACCCTGGCGACCGAACTCAGGCAGGCCGAACAGGAACGCCAGCCCATCCCGGCGATCCGCGAACGCATGCCCGACGACTATGGAGAAACCGCTTATGCGATCCAGAAAGTCAACGTCGAATACTGGGAGGCGAATGGCCGCCGCGTGATCGGACGCAAGATCGGTCTCACGTCGAAGGCAGTGCAGACCCAGCTCGGCGTCGACCAGCCTGACTTCGGAACGATCTTCGCTGACACCGTCTACGGTGACGATGAGCTGATCCCTTTCGACCGCCTGCTGCAGCCTAAGGCCGAGGCCGAGGTCGCACTGGTCCTGAAGAAGGATCTTGCTGCCGAGGATCTCACCCTCGTCGAACTCATCCAGGCTGTCGATTTCGCACTTCCCGCCATCGAGGTCGTCGGCAGCCGCATCGCGGGCTGGAATATCCGCTTCAACGACACGGTCGCCGACAACGCATCCTCGAGCATGGTCGTCCTTGGCGGCGTGCCGACGCCACTGGCTGGTCTCGATCTCAAGCTAGCCAAGATGTCGATGAAGCGCGGCGACGAGGTCGTCTCCACGGGCGAAGGGGCTGCTTGCCTCGGGCATCCGCTGAACGCGGCTCTCTGGCTCGCCAGAAAGATGGCCAAGCTTGGCACTCCACTCGCGGCGGGCGATCTGGTCATGACCGGAGCGCTGGGCCCGATGGTCGCGGTCAATCCAGGAGACCGCTTCGAGGCGTCGATCGAAGGGCTCGGCGTCGTCCGCGCCACGTTCGGCAAGGAAGACAACTAGTCCGCCAGCCGGAACCAACAGCAAGTGGGAAAGAACGCCGTCCGGTGACGTGACTGCGAACGGACCGCCGCGCCTGCAATTCTGCGGGACGCGATGGTGAACGGAGGATCGAAGACATGACAAAGGTGAAATGCGCCATCATCGGCTCGGGCAACATTGGCTCCGACCTGATGATCAAGGTGATGCGCACGTCGAAAAATATCGAGATGGGCGCCATGGTCGGTATCGATCCGGCTTCGGACGGCCTCGCGCGGGCACAGCGGCTTGGCGTGCCCGTGACGCACGAAGGCATCGAAGGCCTGCTCCGCATGCCCGAATACAAGGACATCCAGGTGGTGTTCGACGCGACCTCGGCGAAGGCTCATGTATCGAACAACGCGCTCCTTCAGAAGGACGGTAAGAAGGTCATCGATCTGACCCCGGCGGCCATCGGGCCATTCACCATCCCAAGCATCAACGGTCATGCGAATCTGAACGAACCGAATGTTAATATGGTCACCTGCGGCGGCCAAGCGACGATCCCAATGGTCTATGCGGTCAAGCGCGCCTCCGACCGGGTCGTGTACGGCGAGATTGTTGCGTCAATCTCGTCGCTGTCCGCCGGGCCAGGCACGCGCGCCAACATCGACGAATTCACGGAAACCACCTCGAAGGCGATCGAGACCTTGGGCGGTGCCGAACGCGGCAAGGCGATCATCATCCTCAACCCCGCCGAACCTCCAGTCATCATGCGTGACACGGTCTTCGTGCTGTCGCAGGGGGGAGATCGAAACGCGATCGAGGCATCGATCCTCGACATGGTGAAGACGGTCCAGGGCTACGTCCCGGGCTATCGCCTGAAGCAGAAGGTCCAGTTCGAGGTCATTGGCGACAATGCTCCCGTGATGGTTCCGGGAATCGGTCCGGTCTCAGGTCTCAAGACGACGGTCTTCCTCGAGGTCGAAGGTGCTGCCCATTACCTTCCGGCCTACGCAGGAAACCTCGACATCATGACATCCGCAGCGCTCATGACGGCCGACCACTGGGCCGCCGAGACCCTCTCGAAGGAGGTCGCATAATGGCCCGCGAAACCCCGACCAAGCTCTACGTCCAGGATGTCACGCTTCGCGACGGCATGCATTCGATCCGTCACCAGTACACGATCGAGAAGGCCCAGGGCATCGCACGGGCTCTCGATGCCGCCAAGGTCGACGCCATCGAGATTACCCACGGCGATGGTCTTTCGGGATCCACGTTTAACTACGGCTTCGGTCTCCACAGCGACATCGAATGGATCGCTGCCGTGAGCGAGGTCTGCACGCATTCGGTAGTGACGGTCCTTCTTATTCCCGGCATCGGAACGGTGCATGACCTCAAGGAAGCCTATGTCGCGGGAGCGAGATCCGTGCGCATCGCCACGCATTGCACCGAAGCCGACGTGTCCCGCCAGCACATCGAGGCCGCCCGCGCACTGGGCATGGACACCGTCGGGTTCTTGATGATGTCGCACATGGCGGAGCCGGAGAAGCTCGTCGAACAGGGCAAGCTGATGGAGAGCTATGGCGCGGAATGCGTCTATGTCACAGACTCGGCGGGTGCCCTTCTACCGGAGCAGTACACGCTGCGCGTCAAGGCGCTTCGTGACGCGCTCCAACCGGAAACCGAGATCGGTGTACACACCCATCACAACCTCACCATGGGGGTGGCGAACGCCGTCGCCGGGATCGAGGCCGGAGCCGTCCGGGTGGACGCCTCCCTGGCTGGCATGGGGGCAGGGGCCGGAAACGCACCTCTGGAAGCGCTGATCGCAGTGCTCAACCGCAAGGGCGTCGAGACCGGCTGCGATCTCTACAGGCTGATGGATGCGGCAGACGATCTGGTCCGCCCACTGCAGGACCGCCCGGTCCGGGTTGACCGCGAGAGCCTGTCGCTTGGATACGCCGGAGTCTATTCGAGCTTCCTGCGACATGCCGAGAACGCGTCACGCCAATACGGCGTGGATACCCGCGAGATACTCATCGAACTGGGCCGCCGCCGGATGGTCGGAGGCCAGGAGGACATGATCGTCGACGTCGCGCTCGACCTCGCGGCGAGGACCGCACAACAGGTGTAGCGTCAAGGTTTTGCCGGACGGCGGAAATCCGTCTGGCACTTCATTCGGGAGGAATACGAATGATTCAGGAAAAACGTCCGGGCTCGCCCGCCAAGGTCGCGTTGGCGAGCTTCATCGGAACGAGTGTGGAATACTATGACTTCTTCATCTACGGGACAGCCGCCGCGCTCGTCTTCCCCAAGATCTTCTTCCCCGACGCGTCGCCTCTCATGGGGACGCTGCTCGCATTCGCGACATTCGGAGTGGGCTTCTTCGCGCGCCCCGTCGGTGGCGTGGTGTTCGGCCATTTTGGCGACCGCACAGGCCGGAAGAAGATGCTGGTCATATCGTTGGTCGGGATGGGGCTTTCGACCGTCCTGATGGGACTGCTCCCATCGTATGCCTCTATAGGGATTGCCGCCCCGGTCCTCCTGACCTTGCTCCGGCTGATACAGGGCTTCTGTGTCGGGGGCGAATGGGGTGGAGCCGTGCTGATGGCGGTCGAGCACGCGCCAAAGGGAAAGAAGGGCTTCTTCGGAGCGTTTCCGCAGATGGGTGCGCCAGCGGGCACCGGCCTTGCCACCTTCGCTTTCATGCTCGTGGCGGGTATGCCCGACGAACAGTTCTATAGCTGGGGATGGCGGCTTCCGTTCCTCGTCAGCGCTCTTCTCGTGCTGGTCGGTCTGATCATCCGCATGAAGGTCGACGAGAGCCCCGCCTTCGAGAAGGTCAGGCAGCACAAGCAGGCCGTGAAGATCCCGGCGATCAAGGCGCTCCGGACGCATCCGCGGGAGATCCTGCTCGTCGCCGGCATCTACCTCAGCCAGGGTGTCTTCGCCTACATCTCCATGTCCTACTTCGTCTCATACGGCACCAGCGTCATGAAGATCCCGCGTGGCGAAGCCCTCGAAGCCGTGCTGGCGGCAGCCGTCGTCGCAACCGTGCTCTATCCGGCCTTCGGCGCGTTGTCCGACCGGATCGGACGCAAGACGACCTACATGATCGGCGCTGCAGCAATGGCGCTCTCGATCGGGCCAGCATTGTGGCTGATCAACACGGGCGACGCACTCTACTTCACCTTCGCCCTCGTGCTGGTCTTCGGACTTGCAATGTCCCCCGCCGGAGGTGCAACGGGATCTCTGTTCTCGATGATCTTCAGTCCTCAAGTCCGCTATTCGGGCACCTCGATCGGCTACACGCTGTCGCAGATCCTGGGATCGGCGTTCGCTCCACTGATAGCCAGCGCCCTCTACGCTTCATACCAATCGACCCTGCCGCTGTTCGTTTACATGCTCGGCGTGTCGATCATCTCGATCGTCGCCCTCATGCTCGTTCCCGGGCCATGGGGCAGGAGGAAGGCCGCCCTGCAGGACGCCGCCTCCAACCATCCGTCCAAGTCTTCGAGTCAGGCCGCCGTGAAATCCGGCCAGCTCGGGCACGTGAAAGCTTAGGATACCAACAGATGACACAGCGTGAATTTGACACCGATGTTCTTGTTGTCGGCACGGGGCCGATGGGCGCGACCACTGCGCTGGCTCTCGCGAAATATGGAGTCCGCGTCCATGCGATCAGCAGGTGGAACTGGCTGGCCAACACGCCGCGGGCGCACATCACGAACCAGCGAACGGTTGAAGTACTACGGAGCCTGGGGATCGAGGAAGAGCTCAAGCAGCAGGCCACCGCCTGGGACAAGATGGGCGACACCCTGTTCACCACGAGCTTCGCCGGTCCCGAGATCGCCAGACTTCAGACATGGGGCACGGGTGACCTCCGCTTTGGCGACTACATCGAGGCAAGTCCGTGTCCTATGCTCGATGTACCGCAACCCGTCATGGAGCCGATCCTCGTCAATGCGGCCGCCCGCAGCGGCGCTCAGATGTCGTTCAACACTGAATATCTTAGTCACGAGCAGGACGAGGGTGGCGTGACCGTCCGGCTTCGCAATCACATTTCCGGGCAGGACTACGAGCAGCGGGTGCGCTTCCTCGTCGGTGCCGACGGTGCAAGATCCCAAGTTGCTGCCGATATCGGACTGCCGTTCGAAGGAGTTCTCGCGCGAGCTGGCACGCTCTATGTCCAGTTTAAGGCCGACCTCTCGAAATATGTCGCTCATCGGCCGAGCATCCTCCACTGGATCGTCAATCCGGAAGCAGGCTTCGGCGAGATCGGAATGGGACTTCTGCGTGCGGTCAAGCCGTGGACCGAGTGGATCGCCGGATGGGGCTTCGACATGTCCAAGGGCGACCCGGACACCAGCAGGGAGAACGCTCTCGAGAAGATTCGGAGCCTCGTCGGCGATCCTGGCCTCGAATGCGAAATCCTGTCGATCTCGCCCTGGTACGTGAACCAGCAGTACGCGCTCGAATACTCCCGTGGTCGGGTCTTCTGCGGCGGCGATGCCGTCCATCGTCACCCGCCGTCGAGCGGGCTGGGTCTGAACACGTCGGTCCAGGACGGCTTCAATCTCGCCTGGAAGCTCGCCTACGTCATCAAGGGATATGCGAGCCTCGACCACCTTTCGTCCTACGGTGACGAGCGCGCACCTGTCGGCCGCCAGATCGTGGAACGCGCCAACCAGTCCCGCCTCGACTACGCGCCGATGAGGACGGCTTTCTATGGCAAACCGTCGGGCTTTTCCGGGACGCTCGAGCACTTTCTCGAAGGCTTCTTCGCGGCCGACGAGCAAGGGGTGGAGACGCGTCGAAAGATGGCCGAAGCGCTCGAGCTGAAGAACTACGAGTTTAACGCCGAAGGAACCGAGATGAATCAGCGGTATGAATCCGATGGCATCATTGGGGAGACCGAGCCGGAAACCTGGTCGAGGGACAGGCAGCTCTATCACCAGCCGAGCTCGCGCCCGGGAGCCAAGATCCCGCATGCCTGGCTTGTCGGTCCGGACGGCAGGCGCATCTCGACGCTCGACGTCATTGGGCACGGCTGCTTCACTCTCGTGACCGGGATCGCAGGATTTGCCTGGGAGCAGGCCGTCGCGTCCCTCGACCTTCCGTTCCTGCGCTGCGTGCGGATAGGGATCGGCCGATATACCGATCCATATTTCTACTGGGCCCGCCTGAGGGAGATCGACGAAGGCGGCGCGCTGCTCGTTCGCCCGGACGGCGTGATTGCATGGAGACGAAAGGAAGCGGTTTCGATCCAGCGCGATGCGGAGACCCAGCTCGCCGACGCACTGGATGCCGTGCTTGGTCGGGCGAAATTTAAGATGACAGACGACGCACGCTCATCAGGCGCGGCGGCTTAACAACCGGGCCGGAGGAGGCCCCTTAGGAGGAGAAGATGATGACGATAACAAAATCACTGCTATCCGCTGGAATCCTGCTTGGATCCACGGCAATTGCCCATGCGGATGTTTCCGTCTGCGCACTGCTGTCGATCACCGGGCCTGCATCCGCTCTCGGGGCACCGCAGCAGTCCTCCGTGCAGTTCCTGCCGAAGGAGATCGACGGCAAGGCTGTGAAGTACATCGTCCTCGACGATGCGACTGACCCCGGCGCTGCCACGCAGAATGCGCGCAAGTGCCTTGCCGAGCAGAAGGCCGACGTTCTCATTGGCGGAGCGGCCACTCCCGTGGCCGCGGCACTGGCTGCCGTGGCGGCCGAGACGGGGACCCCGTTTCTCGCGATCGGCCCGGTGGGCACCAAGGACGAGCAGTTCAAATGGACCTTCGTGGTGCCGCAGCCAGTCAGTCTCATGGCGAAGGCGATCGTCGAGCACATGAAGACGCGTGGCGTAAAGACCGTGGGCTTCATCGGCTACAGCGACGCCTACGGTGACCTCTGGCTCAATGCCATCAGCCCGTTGCTCAAGGCAGCGGGGATCACGGTCGGGCCAGTCGAGCGGTTCGCCCGCAACGACACCAGCGTTGCGGCCCAGGCACTCAAGGTCGCTTCCGCGAGACCGGACGCTGTGCTCGTCGTCGCCTCCGGTGCTCCTGCTGCCGGTCCCAACCTGGCGCTTGCCGACCGCGGTTATGGGGGAGCGATCTATCACACCCACGGATCAGCCAGCCCGGCCTTCCTGAAGGTAGGAGGAGCCGCGGCCAACGGCACTCTTCTTCCGGTCGGTCCGATCGTTGTGGCTTCCCAGCTCGATGATTCCAATTCCGCCAAGGCACCCGCCCTGAAGTACACGACCCAGTACGAGGCGGCCTTCGGCGCAGGATCAGTCTCTCCGTTCGGGGGATATCTGATCGACTCGGGCCTCATCATCGCGGCAGCGGCATCGACCGCCCTGAAATCCGGCTCCGAACCGGGAACGCCCGAGTTCCGGGCCGCGCTCAGGACAGCGATCGAGAACCTCAACGGCGTGCCGGGTGTCCACGGTAGCTACAGCGGTTCCGCAAAAATCCACGACCTCTCCAGCAGCGACGCCAGCCGCGTGATGGCTGTCGTGCAGAACGGTGCCTGGAAAATTGCCAAGTAGGGCGCGGCTGGCGGGAGGCCGATCAACTCTCCCGCCATCTCTACACCTGCATTCTGATGCCCTCTGACCAGGGTGAGAAACCCGGTCGTCCGGAGACGAGATGGACTTCGATATTGCCCTTTTCCTGATACAGGATGGACTGATCAGCGGCGCGATCTATGCCTTGGTCGGCGTGGCGCTGGTGCTGATCTTCACCTTGACCCGTGTCATTGCCGTGTTCCTCGGCGAATTCGTCGCCTACGGTGCGCTGACGTTCATCGCACTTCAGGCAGACCAAACGCCCCAGGTCATCTGGCTAACGCTTCTTTCGGGCGTCGTCGCCGGAGCGATTGGCTGCTATCGCCGGCGAAACCATCTCGGACGTGCGACAGCGCTGCGGCTCATCCTGGTCTATTTTGCGTACCCGGCGTTGCTTGCGCTCTGTACGTTCTGGCTGGCACCTCTGCCGCTGCCACTAGCCGTGGATATATGTCTGACATTTCTGATCGTCGTGCCGCTGACCAGTTATCTCTACACGATCGTCTTCCAGCCAGTAGCCAACTCCAGCGTGCTGGTGTTGCTGATCATTTCCATGGGCGTCCACATGGCGCTTCTCGGGCTCGGACTTGTGTTTTTCGGGGCGGATGGTCTCCGCGCGCCACCGCTTGCCGTCGGCGCGGCAAGCCTTGGGTCGCTGCGAATCAGTGCGCAGCAGACCACGATCCTGGGGGTCGCGCTGCTTGTTATGTTCTTGTTGCGGATGTTCTTTGGAAAGACGTTCCGGGGAACCGCGCTGCGAGCCACGGCAGTCAATCGCCTGGGAGCGCAGCTTGTTGGGATACCTCCCGCACTTGCAGGCCAGATGGCCTTCATCCTCGCGGGTTTTATCGGAGCACTCTGCGGGATCCTGATCGGTCCAATCACAACGATCTACTACGACACCGGCTTCACGATCGCACTCAAGGGATTTGTCGCGGCCGTTATCGGTGCACTCGCAAGTTTCCCTGTTACAGCGTTGGCTGCAGTTGGCGTCGGAATTCTGGAGTCCTTCGCATCGTTCACGGCAAGCCAGTACAAGGAAGTGATCACGTTCGGGCTCATCGTCCCGGCCTTATTGCTTCGGTCGCTGCTCACCGCAGAAGAGGATCACGATCAATGACCCCCACTTCTCGTTTGGCCGCGCTGCTGCTTACAGCCGCCACGTTATTTGTTCCGGCCCTGGCCTCTTCAGAATCCATCGTCGTGCTGGCGTGCTATGTCGGCATGGCCTCGTTGGTCGCCATCGGTCTCGTCGTTCTGACGGGGGTCGGTGGAATGACGTCCTTCGGCCAGGCCGCCCTGATGGGAGTAGGATCGTATACGACTGCGGTCCTCTGCCTGACCTATGGCTGGTCGGCTTGGACTGCCTTGCCCGTAGCACTCGTGCTGAGCGGGCTGGTCTCACTCGTATTGGGGCTAATGACAATCAGGCTGTCAGGACACTTCCTGCCACTCGGAACCATCGCGTGGGGACTCGCCATCTACTATTTCTTCGGCGCGTCTTCCATGCTGGGGGGCTATGGAGGCCTATCGGGAATCCCACCGCTCTCGATCGGATCGCTGTCGCTGGTCGAACCCAGGCACTTCTACCCAGTCATTTGGATTGCGGTCGCACTCGTTGTCATCCTTACTCTCAATCTCCTCGACTCTCGCCCGGGAAGGGTGATCCGATCCCTGAGGACCGGAAGAACGGGTATTGAGGCATTCGGCGCAAGTACAGCCCGCCTCAAGCTCTTCATCTTCGTCTACGCGGGTGTTCTCGCGGGGCTGTCAGGCTGGCTCTATGCGCTGTTCCAGCGCGCCGTCAGCTCTTCGCCCTTCGGCCTCAATGCAGGGATCGAGTATCTGCTCATGGCCGTCATCGGCGGCGCCGGCAACGTGTTCGGTGCGATCTTCGGTGCGGCAGTGGTGATCGTCGTGCGAAACTATCTCCAAGACTTGATGCCGCTGATCTTCGGCAGCACCGGGAACTATCACATAATTGTCTTTGGCATGATCCTGGTCGTCCTCCTGATACGTTCGCCCGATGGCGTGTGGCCATTCGTTATAGGCCGGCTATCTCGGTTTTTTCCGAAGGTTCACCGGGCAATCACGTCGGCCGCCGCTCTTGGCGTTTCCACGAAGCCGATAAGCGAGGGGACTCTTTTAAAGGTTCGCGCGTTGGAGAAGCGATATGGCGGATTGATCGCGGTGAACAAGATCGACTTCGATGTCGAGGCTGGAAGCATTGTCGGGCTGATTGGGCCGAATGGCGCGGGCAAGAGCACGACATTCAACCTGATCACCGGAATCGCGCGTCCGACCAGCGGTCGGGTCGAATTCCTCGGCCAGGACATTGGAGATCTCAGCTCCCGCGCCATCGCATCCAGGCGCATCGCCCGCACCTTTCAGCACGTGAAGCTGGTCGATGACATGTCCGTCCTGGAGAACGTTGCAGTTGGCGCACATCTTCGCAGCTCGGCGGGGCCGCTTCGCAGCATGCTGCGGCTCAATGGACAGGAGGAGGCAAAGATCAGGAATGAAGCGATGAACGCCCTCGTACGGGTCGGCCTGGCCGAGACCGCGCATCAGCCGACGGGCTCGCTTGCCCTTGGCCAGATGCGTGTCGTGGAGATTGCACGAGCACTATGCATGGACCCGGTTCTGCTGCTGCTCGACGAACCTGCCGCAGGTCTTCGGCACCAGGAGAAACAGTCGCTGCGCAACTTGCTTCGCTCGCTGGCAGATGAGGGGGTTACGATCTTGATTGTCGAACATGACATGCAGTTCGTGATGGAACTGACCGACCATCTCATCGTGCTGAATTTCGGTACAAAGCTCTCAGAGGGCCGTCCTGAAGTAATCCGAAGCGATCCGGCCGTCCTGGCCGCCTATCTGGGGGTAGAGGAATGAGCACAACCCCTTTGGCATTGCAGGTCGAAAATGCCACCGTCCGATATGGTCTGGTGCCCGCAGTCACGGATGTTTCCCTCGTGCTGGCCAAGGGGCAGATAACCACGATCATCGGAGCAAACGGCGCGGGTAAGTCGACGCTCCTGAACGCCATCACAGGAGTTCTAAACCTCGAAGGTAAGGCCAGTCTTTTCGGGCAGCCACTAGACAAGTATCCGGTCGAAGAGCGTGTGGGGAAGGGGCTGGTGCTGATCCCCGAGCGTCGGGAACTCTTTTCTAGCATGACGGTCGAAGAGAACCTTCTGTTAGGTGGCTACACGCAGCGGGGTCGTTCCGCATCTACCATCGAAGGGATTTACGCCGACTTCCCGAGATTGAAGGAGCGACGCAAGCAGGGAGCCGGAACGCTCTCTGGGGGAGAGCGGCAGATGCTAGCCATGGGTCGCGCACTGATGTCCCACCCAAAGGTACTGCTACTGGACGAACCCAGTCTGGGCCTCGCACCGCTCATTGTCCGCGAGATCCTCAACATTGTCGTGAGGCTCAAGGAAGCCGGCGTCTCGATCCTCCTGGTGGAGCAGAACGCTCGGGCAGCCCTCAAAATCGCTGATACTGCTTACGTCATGGAGAATGGGCGGTTCATCCTTGAAGGAACAGGCGCGGAAGTCTCAGCAAACCCTCGGATCGAAGCGATTTATATGGGTGGGCACTAGCAGAGACGCGCTCGCGCGCGGCACGTCCGGCGCACGCTCGAAGCGCCAGATTTTTTAATGATGGAAGGCTACCGTACGAAATTAAACCCTCGCCTCGATCCGGAGATAGGATCCTGTGCATTCGCCTGGTGGCTGCGTGCAATTGATTGCAAGGCCGTGTCCCACCAGCAGTATAGACAGCCCAGTGCGACGTTCACAGGCGCTAAGCCCCGCCGGCGGAGTCGAGCCACCCGCTGTTGCGATCCTTTTCCTACGATTGGTTCTCCCGCCTCGGCCCTGTACTTTTTCTCAGGACAATCTCTAGGTCGATTTGCTGAAAAAGTGGTGCAGTTTGCGCGTCACCCTGTTCAATCAGATAGAGAAGTCGCTCGACAGCGAGACCAGCGAGTTCTTTGGGGTCGTAACCTACAGTCGTTAAGGGTGTCGCCGCGTAGGCAGAAAATTCGATATTATCGAAACCGATCACGGAGAGATCTTCGGGCACGGCAAGGCCATGCATTCGACACCAATCCAGCACCCCGAACGCAAATGCATCATTGGAAGCGAAGATGGCGGTGGGCTGGTCCTTGGCAGCCATGAGTTCGTCCATAGCCTCCCGGCCAAGATTTGGCGAGTAACCAGATTTCTTGATAATCAAGGCCTCGTCGCTTGCAATGCCAGCCTGAGCCAATGCGTCGAGATAACCTTGAAGCTTTTGCGCATTTCCCATCCAATGGCCACTGTCAATAATGCCAATTCTTGTGTGGCCGAGTTGAATAAGATGAATTGTCGCGTCACGGGCACCCTGCCGTTCCTTTACGCTGACAACATCAAGCGTAGCGCCAGGCGCAGAAGCGAGAAGTACGGTAGGCAGATGGAAATTGTTTAATCGCTCGATATGGGCCAGTCGGTGATGGTCCGCTGGAAAGATAAGGATTCCATCCACCCGCCGTCCCTGAAGCGCATCAAGCGCTTGAATCTCATTCTCTACGTTATTATCCGATGTCGCAAAGAGCGTCGAGTATCCCCTTTTCGAAAGCATTGTTTCAATTGCCTGGGCAGTATGAGTGAGGATCGGATTTGTGATGTTGGTCAGCACAAGTCCAATGCTCCGCGACTGTCGCTGAACGAGGGATTTGGCGATTTCGTTTGGCTGGTAATTCACCTTCGCTGCAGCTTCCTCAATCAGTTGCCGTGTCTCATCCGTCACGAGCGGACTACCGCGCAAAGCAAGAGATACAGTGTTCGTCGAGAATCCTGTTGAGGCCGCGATGTCTTTGAGGCGAGGGCGAGGTCGGTTCATGAGCATACTCTTGGCATCGTCAATAAAGGTAATGGCCAACACTGTAACGGCGTAGCCTGTCAAGCACCGCCCCTAAAGCCAGCGGAATAAATTGTTACTACCTGCTTGACACAGCGGTACGCAACAAATAATAACGTTAACATACGAATATTAACGATAATAATATCCGTATCGCACGTCACATGCGGCTTGGGAGAGGGAATTCTGGCCGTCGACGCCTTCGTGCCTGAGAAAATTCGCGATCAATTCGGTTCTGGGAGGAGCCTGCTATGAATCGTACCCTTACGTCTGCAGCATTCATCGCTTCAATCATCACGACAGTATCGCTCTCTGCCACCAGTGGCAGCGCCGAGGATCTGCCGGCTGACGTTGTCATTGCCTGGGTCACGGCCGGCGAGAAGCCTCAGGTTGACGTTCTAAGTGCCGCATTCGCGGCGGCGGGCGGCAAATGGCAAAGCGTGGCCATCGCAGGCTCCACCGGGCCGGTGAAAACAACGATCAACCGCATCCTTGCCGGCGATCCTCCAAGCGCTGCGCAGTTTTCGACATCGCAGGATCACTTTGACCTGGTCGACAAAGGCATGCTTGCCAATATCGATGACGTCTCGGAGGCGAACCATTGGCGGGACGTCATGCCTCAGCCGATCCTGGATGCAATGGCTCGGGACGGGCGCACCTATTTGGTCCCGGTTGCCGTCCATACGCCAAATTTCCTGTGGTACAACAAGAAGGTCCTTGCCGAAGTCGGCGCAACTGTGCCGAAGACGATGGGCGACGATTTTTTTGCGGCAATGGACAAGGTGAAGGCTGCGGGAAAAATTCCGTTCGCGCTTTCGGGAACAACCTCGCAATTGCGTTTCCTCTTCGATGCTTTTTTGATCGACGCGATCGGGACGGAACAATGGAACGCGCTTTGGCAGAAAAAAGATGAAAGCGTCATTCGCGGAGATGGCGTCAAAACCGCCCTCGAGCGCTTCAAACGTGTCAGAGATTATGCCGACGCAGGCTACTCCGGACGCACGTGGAACCCGACGCTTGACCTGCTGATTTCTGGCCAAGCAGCCTTCGACGTACTCGGAGATTGGGCGATCGGGACCTTCAACGCGGCGGGCCTGAAGCTCGATACGGATTACGGATGCGTCCTGGCGGGCAATGCGATGATCATCCACGCCGATTACTTTGCGTTCCCCAAGCAGACGGATCCGAAGAGGACGGCTGGCCAGAAACTGTTGGCGAAGGTGCTTGTCGAGCCGGACACGCAGCAGAAATTTTCGATGATCAAGGGATCCATCCCGCCTCGTAAGGACGTGGATATCTCTCCGTTTAATGGCTGTGCGAAGGCCTCCTACGCAGCCTTCAACGATCCCAAGAGGGTCGTCGGGAACGACAGAACGTTTCTTACCCCTCCAGCCGTCGGAGACGTGATGGATATGCTCATCGAGTTCATGGACACGCCAGAGATGACGGCATCCCAAGCTCAGGAGCGCTTCGCAGACATCGTTCTCAACGATTGACAGGCACGTTTGCCGACCGTTTCGTACACTTTTCTCAGGAGGAGCCGCGCGTGTCCCGTAGTCTTGCGCCCAAACTGACAATGGCACCTGTTATCGCACTGGTACTGATCGTCTTCGTCGGAGGCCTGCTATGGACGGTTGCGGTTTCCTTCACTGCCTCCAAGAGCGTGCCGGATTGGGAATTCGTTGGGATGGCCAATTGGATGAAGCTCTTCGGCAACGCCCGCTGGATCATCTCCTATAAGAACATGCTAGTTTTTGGGATTGTTTATATAGGTGGATGCCTGTTTCTCGGCTACATCCTTGCCATTCTGATCGATGAGCGCGTCCGCTTCGAGTCGCTTTTCAGAACGGTGTTCCTGTTCCCGCATGCGCTGTCCTTCATTGTCACCGGTTCTGTCTGGCAATGGTATCTCAATCCGCAGCTTGGGCTCCAAAAGTTTGTCCAGGATCTTGGCTGGACGGGATTTGAGTTCAGTATCATCGCCAGCCGGTCTTTTGCACTTTACGCTGTAATCCTTGCAGCTATCTGGCACGGGACCGGGATCGTGATGGTTCTCCTTCTCGCCGGATTGCGGGGAGTGGATGAAGATATCTGGAAGGCGACACGCGTCGATGGGATACCGCGTTGGAGGACCTACCTCAGTGTAGTTCTTCCCATGCTCGGCCCTTCGGTTGCGACCAGTGTCGTACTTCTGGGAGCTGGCGTCGTTAAGAATTACGATCTAGTGATCGCCATGACCGGCGGTGGCCCGGGGACTGCCACCGAGGTGCCGGCGAAGTTCGTCATGGAGAACCTTTTCGAACGCTCCAATATAGGGCTCGCAGCGTCCGGCGCGACGATGATGCTGATCACGGTTGTCTGTATTGCCGCCCCCTACCTCTATTGGCAGTCGTGGCAGCGCCGGCGCGGCAAGGGAGTTGACGCATGACCGCCTCCCGAACTTCATCCACTCAAATCACACGAAAGCCTGCCTTTCCGATTCATCGCGTCGGGATATACGCCTTCCTTTTCATGTCGGCGCTTTTCTTTCTAATTCCGATCTACCTGATGGTAGCAACCTCGCTCAAGGGCATGCCGGAAATCCGGGCGGGCAACGGCCTTTCCTGGCCCATCGCGCCATCGTTCGCTGCGTGGATTGCGGCCTGGTCAACAGCGTGCACCGGCTCCGTATGCGAGGGCATCAGCGCCGGCTTCTGGAACTCGGTCAAGATCACCATTCCGGCTGTCATCCTGTCGTGCTCCGTCGGCGCGATCACAGGCTATACCCTGAGCTTCTGGCGATTTCCGGGAATGAACCTGATTTTCGGCATCCTCGTCGTTGCGATCTTCATCCCTTATCAGGTTTTCATTTTTCCCATGGTCAGCATCTTTGCCAGCCTGGGCCTCTACGGCAACATCGTCGGCGTCATCCTCATTCACGTGATTTTCGGGATGCCGATCACGACACTGATGTTCCGCAACTATTATGCCAGCCTGCCGCCCGAACTGATAAAGGCGGCGCGGGTCGATGGTGCGGGCTATTTTCGGATCTTCTTCCAGATCATCCTGCCGCTCTCGCCACCCATCATCATCGTGGCGGTCATTTGGCAGGCGACGGGTGTCTGGAATGATTACCTCTTTGGACTGGTCTTTGCCGGAATGCAAAATCAACCGATGACCGTTCAGCTCAACAACATCCTCCAGTCGCAAATGGGCGCGCGCGAATACAACATGGAGATGGCGGCCACGTTGCTGACCGCACTCGTCCCTCTTTCTATCTACCTGCTTTCTGGAAAGTGGTTTGTCCGCGGCATCGTAGGCGGCGCAGTCAAAGGCTAATTCATGAACAACGTAGTTATAGCAGAAAGCCAGGCGGCAAGCGTCGAAATCCGTGATCTCACCGTCGCGTTCGGTAGCCTGAACGTCATTGAGAAACTGAATTTGCGGATCGACAGTGGCGAATTCATCGTCCTGCTTGGGCCCTCGGGATGCGGCAAATCGACTTTGCTGAATACGATTGCCGGTCTGCAGGACGCATTTCGCGGCGACGTCATCATGAATGGTTGCAACGTCACGGGTTTGGAGCCGAAGGACCGCGGGATTGCGATGGTATTCCAGTCCTACGCGCTCTATCCCACCATGACGGTGGAAAAGAACCTTTCCTTTGGATTGCGCGTCGCTCGTATGCCCAAGAAGGAGATAACCCGCCGCGTCAGCCGAGCGGCGGAAATTCTCGAATTGACCCCTCTTCTCAAGCGCAAGCCAAGTGCCCTTTCCGGTGGCCAGCGGCAGCGCGTCGCAATCGGCCGGGCACTGGTCCGTGAAGTGGATATTTTCCTGTTCGATGAGCCACTTTCCAATCTCGATGCTCAATTGCGTGCGGAGTTGCGAGTTGAAATCAAAAGGTTGCACCAAAGGCTTGGCAACACGATGATCTACGTGACGCATGATCAGGTCGAAGCTCTCACGCTTGCGGACCGCATCGCTGTCATGAAGGGGGGCGCCATTCAGCAGCTGGCCCACCCCGAGGTCATCTACAACCAACCCGCCAACATGTTTGTTGCCAAGTTCATTGGGTCGCCATCGATGAACTTTCTGGCTGGAACTGTGGTCGAGGGCAGTCTTCGAACTCAGGGAGCCGACATTTTTCTGCCTCAGGGCTCGGCGCTTCGAGGCGATGTTACGCTCGGCATTCGGCCGGAAAACATTGCCGTCGGCGAAGACGCCCAGCAGAAAAACGTGACCTGGAACGGGCTGGTCGAACTGCGTGAACCGCTCGGTGGTGAAGCGCTCCTGTGGTGTTTCTTCGGACAGCAGAGAGTGTGCATCCGCGTGCGGGCAAATCAGCCCGTCAAGGCCGGCGACGAAATTCCCGCCGGCTTCAACCTCGCTGATGCATCATTCTTCGATTCCACGACGGGCGACAGGATTTGATGATCGCCACGTCTTCGTACAAAACCAAGGAGAATACAATGATCAAAGGTTTGACAGGCATTGGCCATGCGGCCATTCGCGTCAAGGATATCGATGTTTCGCTCGACTTCTATTGCAACAAGCTCGGCTTCCAGGAGATGTTGCGGCTTCACCGCGACAACGGCGATCTCTGGCTGGTCTATTTGCGGATCAATGACCTGCAATATCTTGAAGTTTTTCCCTATGCCGTCGGCGACGCGGCACCACCGCGCGAAGCGATCGGCCTCAACCATATCTGCATCACCGTCGACAATGTCGACGAGGTCGTGCGCCAGCTTGCGGAACAGAATATCCCGCTCATCCAGCCACTAGTCAGCGGAGCCGACGGAAACCGGCAGGCCTGGATCGCCGATCCGGATGGCAATCGGTACGAGTTGATGCAGATGAACGCCGACTGCATGCAATATGAGGCGATCAAGCGTCTCAAAGAGACAAACGCCGCCTGAATTCATTTCCGTCATAAATACGAAGGCTAGATCACCATGACCAACCCTGTTTCCGTTCAGCTTTATTCCTTGCGAGGCCTTGGCAGTCTCGATAACATTCTCGATGCCGTTGTGACGGCCGGCTATAAGGCCGTCGAGCTCACACAAAACCATGTCGAGGATGCGGAAGTGACCAAGGCGAAGCTTGAGGCCCGTGGGCTGATAGCTTCCGGCGCCCATATTGGCCTTGCGGCCCTTCGTCAGAAGCAGCCGTGGGTGCTTGAGGGATCTAAGCTGCTCGGCCTCCATCACGTCTTCATGCCGGCCCATTCGGTCGAGGAACGTGTGGGCAACGCCAGCGATTGGGCATCGCGGGGACGCGAACTTGGACTTCTGGCACGCTGGATGCGCAGTCAGGGCGTGAGACTGGGATATCACAATCATGATTGGGAGTTCAGACCGCTCGCGGATGGCAGCTTGCCGATCACGCATATCTTCGAAAATGCGGGTGACTCGCTATTCCTGGAGCTTGACATCGCCTGGGCCGTGAGAGCCGGCGCAAGCCCATCGACATGGCTCAAGCGATACTCGGACCGTCTCCTCGCCGTGCATGTGAAGGATGTGGTTCCCGAGGGGCAGAAAGCGGACGAAGGCGGATGGGCCGATGTGGGATCCGGCATCATTGACTGGGAACGCTTCAAGGACGAGGCTCTCAAAGCAGGTGCGCAGTGGCTCGTTGTCGAGCATGACAACTCAAAAGATCCCGCAGCGTCTATCAAGGCGAGTCTCGGTTATCTCAAAACTCTCGAATCTGCCTGACGATATCGATCGATCAGCAGCGCGTACCTCCGTCGGCTTTTCAACCACGGCCTTTAACAGCCACGGCGACAGTATCCACTCAACTCTATGAAGGTTAAACCTATGCAGCTCGTCAACGGTATTCCGCAACTCGGATATGGCACCTGGGCTCGTACCGGCGACGAGGGTGTTGAGGCGATTTCTCAGGCTCTTGAAATCGGATACAGGCATCTGGACACCGCTCAGCCGTACGGCACCGAGGAATCCGTTGGTCGGGCAATCTTACAGTCCGGCCTGCCACGCTCTGACGTGTTTGTGACAACCAAAGTGGCAGAGGGGAATTTAAGTCGTAGTGCCTTTCTTCCCAGCGTGCGCAAAAGTCTGGATACGCTGCAAGTCGGTGCTGTCGATCTTTTGCTCATTCATTGGCCATCGGCCAATGACGCGGTGCCTTTTGACCACTATGTGGAAGCGCTGGGTGAAGCCAAGTCACTCGGGTATACGCGGTTGATTGGGGTTTCGAATTTTACAAAGGCGATGATTGACCGGGCTCAGGAAATTCTTGGACCGGGTGAACTCGCCACCAATCAAGTCGAGGTTCACCCTTTTCTGCAAAACAAAAATCTCCGCAATCATTGCGAAGCCGCGGGGATTGCAGTGACAGCCTATATGCCGCTTGCTAAAGGCAAGGTCGCAGACGACCCCGTCATTGCAGCGGTCGCCACCCGAATTGGATGCGAGCCGGCTCAGGTTTCGTTGGCATTCCTGCTTGCTGAAGGGCTCATCGTCATTCCAGCCTCCGGAAACCGTGACAGGATGAAGACAAACTTCCTGTCGACAGAGATCCAGTTATCGCCAAGCGATATCACCCAGATCAGGGGCTGCGAGCGCGGTGGGCGAATGATTAAGCCGACCGCAACGCATTGGGATGCCTAAGCCTTAATCCAGCCGTCCTGCTCGCCCGGTGGCGGTTGTACGCGGCCGCCTGGCTATGACCGTAAGGAGAAGACATGCACAAAATTGGAATTCTGGGCGCAGCGGGGATCGCGCCAAATGCCATTATCGCACCAGTACGGCGGCGCTCTGACGTTACCGTCAAGGCCGTTGCCTCGCGCCGTGAGGGCGCCGACGTCGCCTATGCCGCCCAACATGGGATTCCAACCCATTACGCGACCTATGAAGCTATGCTCGATGATCCCGAGATTGATATAGTCTACAACGCTTTGCCACCTGTGGCGCACGCTGAGTGGACGATCAAGGCGCTTCAGGCCGGCAAACACGTACTATGCGAAAAACCCGTCGCGATGAATGCTGGCGAGGCAACCGCGATGGTCAACGAGGCCAAGCGGCGGGGGCGCGTGTTTTCCGAGGCTTTTCATGACCGGTATCATCCAGTCTTCCTTCATCTTCTCAGTCTCAAGCCGCAACTTGGCGTGATCCGCGCTCTTAAGGCAGAGTTCTCGGTCAATATTCCCTACGATCCCAAAAATATCCGCTACGATCCCTCGGTTGGCGGTGGCGCCCTGATGGATCTCGGCTGCTATCCGTTACATTGGCTTCGATGCTTTATGGGAGAGGAGCCAGAGATAGTGTCTGCGAGCGCCCGCCTCTGCGCTCTTGGATCCGATACAAGAATTGAAGCGCAGCTTCGATTCAACGCTGTGCCGGCCACCAT
Source organism: Pararhizobium polonicum (assembly GCF_001687365.1). Classification (GTDB taxonomy): domain Bacteria; phylum Pseudomonadota; class Alphaproteobacteria; order Rhizobiales; family Rhizobiaceae; genus Pararhizobium; species Pararhizobium polonicum. Next base: position 110,534 of record NZ_CM004502.1, on the reverse strand, counting down.
GATCGCCGATATCCAGGACCCACCCTCTCGAAGTTCGTTCCGCATCGAGGGAGAGCTGGGCGTAATCGAGCTCGATAATCCTTGTCTGCCGCACCGAGGGCATTCGCTGCGCGTATCGATCTCCGGCCAATACCGGGAGTACACCATCGCCGGGGGCACGACCTACGACTATCAGCTTGCCGCATTCCTCGAGGCGATTGACACTGGCGCTCCCCTTCCGACTGGAGGACAAGATTCCATTGGCAATATGATTGCGCTTGATCGAATTTACGAAATCGCCGGGGTTGCTCGCCCTGGCTAGTTGAGCTGGGTACGATGTGGCAAGTGAACCCTGATGCTGAAATTTCCAATGGCGTTGGTAGCCGGATGCTCTAAGCCTACCGACACCGTCCACCCCACGCAGTCCAAGCGGACTATTCAATCCTCGACGAGCAGATGAAAACTGAAACTTGGGAGGGGAGGGTGGTCATGTATGACCGAAAGCAGAGGCGCGGATAACACAATGACCTATACGCTTGATGGTCTAGCTAAGGAACAGCAGAGAATTCTATTGCACAGGTTCGATTATGATTTCGTCTGGCGACTGGGCCTCGCGATACGACAGCGGGCCGCGACTACGAAAGCCCCGGTCGCCATCACGATTGCTCACGGGACCGACGTCGCTTTTTCGCTGCTCATGCCAGGCTCCACGCCAGATAATTCCGATTGGGCGGCCCGCAAGTGTGCGGTCGCGGGACGTTTCCACCGTAGTTCCCTTGCGATGCGGCTCGAAGCGGAACAGGGCAAGTTCGATTTCAACCGCCGCTACAGATTGGACGACACAGCTTTCGCCGCGAGTGGTGGCGGCGTGCCACTCATTTTGCGCGACGGGACGCTCATCGGTACTGTGGGAGTTAGCGGCTTGCCCGACGTCGAGGATCATCAGCTTATCATCGATGCGTTGCAGGAAATCTTGACCAAAAAGTAGCACCGCCATGATTACTGCTCGGGTGCACTACCGTGCCGCTCATTGTAACGCGAGCGGCGGCAACGTAGGCTAATCGCGGCGACAGCGCAGCCGTGCAAGGTCCGACATCCTCAGATCCGAAATCCGCCCCTCATCAGGGCGAAATCAGATTTAAAATTCGACGTGAATCTATGCCGCGTCCTTTGCCGGTTCGGCAGACAAGATTGCTTCCACTTTCTCCGCAATCGCGTTGCCCAACCTGATGTTCGTTTCCGCCGAAAAATGTATCCCGTCTACACCGTCCGTGCTTACGAACTGTCCTGCGTCCAGGAAATCGACCTTTGAGAAGGCAGCCAGCGCTGCATAGAGCTTTGCGAGTTCCTTCGATTTTTCGTATCCGCCAGCGAACATTCCCTCAAACCAGAGATCCGGCATCGGGGCGAGCGGCGGCGGAGCGACGACAAGGACTTTGGGAGCCGGATACGGTGTTCCAATACCGCCGGCACACGTGACCACCTGACCGACAAGTTTGCTCATACCATTGGCGATCTCATAGGGCGTGCGGTGGAAATACGACTTCGTGTCATTGGTCCCCAACAGCAGGATCACCAGATCAAGCGGCAAATGGCTGGCAAGTGCTGAGGGAAGATAGGCGCTGCCATTCAGCCGAACATCGTTGGGATCATCTATACTGGTGGTTCGCGCGCTCAGGCCCTCCTCGATGATCTGATATTCGTCTCCGAGCTTCGCCGACATCGCCCCCGTCCAGCGCTGCTCGAACGGGTAGCGATAGGTCGGAGCGGATTCCGAAACGGGAATCCAGCCCCATGTCAGGGAGTCGCCGAAGCATAAGATTGAGCGCTTTTCTGCCATTTGTACTGCCTCCATGAATGGCTACGATTGGGTGTCCGACGAGCGAAGTCCGTAGAAGATCGCCGCCAGAAGAATGATGAGGCCTTGGGCCACCAGTTTTCCCGGCTCGCCGATGCCGAACATGGTCATGACGACAAACAGGAATGCAAAACACAGGACGCCGAAGAACGGCCCCCAGACACCGCCCTCCCCGCGTCCGAAGACAACGCCGCCGAGGATGGTAGCGGCGACCGAGAGGATGGGGAGGTCGAGGCCGACGCGAACGCTGCCAACGGCGATGGAGCCGGTCTGAACAAGCGCCGCGATGGCCGCAATCAAGCCTGCAATCGTGTGAGCAAGAATGACGGTTCTCTCGACCGGGACGCCGGAGAAATGGGCGGCCCGCATGTTTTCGCCGACCGATGTCACGAACTTTCCGAACACCGTATATCCAAGGAACGCCGACATCAGGGCGGTCATCGCCACCCAGAAGATCACAGGACTCGGCACGCCCACAAACCGGGTATTGAAGAGGTCGGTGAAGATGGGCGGCACGTCTCCCGGAGGCTTGCCGCTGGACAGATATTGCACGAAGCCGATGAGCACGATGCTAAGGGCCAGCGTCACGATGACGGCCGACGCCCGCCGCTTGGCGATCATGTAGCCATTGAACAGCCCGATCAGCAGTCCGGTCGCAAGCGCCGCCACGACATAGAATCCCAGCGAGGTATTCGGAAACATGCCCGAGGAGATCCCATAATTGATGAGCAGGATGACGCCGCCGCCCGAGAGATCGATGGATTTTACGCGCATGACGAGTAATTGGCCAAGGACCAGCAGTCCAAGCGGAACAACTTGGCGAATGAAGACGCCGAGCACGTTGACGTTGAGCATCTGCGGGCGGGCGATCCAGAGAATAAGCAACAGGATCGCGCAGAGATAGTAGGACGGTGGAATCTTCGAGATCCGTTGGGTCAGGGAGGAATTGAGGAACGCCGACATGATTACAGACCAATCTTTTTGCGGGACTGGAGAGCGACGACAAGCATGAGCAGTATCCCCTTCACCGCTGTCTGAACGAAAGGTGTGACGTTCATCAGGTTCATTCCATTGGATAGAAGTCCCAGCACGACAACGCCGATGACCGTGCCTTGCAGGCTGCCCACGCCGCCGGAAAGCTGCGTGCCGCCGATGGCTACCGCGGTGATCGCGTCCAGTTCCATCAGCAATCCGACGTTCGGATCGCCGGAAACGATGCGCCCCGCGAGAAAGACACCGGCGAGCGCGGCGAATAGCGCCGAGATCACATAGGCAAGCATGATGTTGCGGCGGGCCGGGATGCCGAAGTTGCGTGCAGCTTCCGTGCTTCCAGCCGCGACGCCACCGCCGATCGCGAAGATATGCAGGCCATAGCGCGAGCCATAGAGAAGCTTCCATGCAATGGCGATGGTCACGACGCCCCAGATAACCGGCATCGGAATTCCGGCGATCGAACCTGCGACGGACGCGGTGACGAACTCCGGTATGCTGCCGCCGGATACAGGACGCAGGATCCGCGTGATGCCAAGCACGACATATTGCATGGAAAGCGTCGCGATTATCGGATGCACCTTCAATCGCGTGATACAGAAACCGTTGATGAACCCGATCACACCCGCAAGGATGAAAACAGCGGGAAGCACGACATAGGCAGGTGCATCGAGCGCGAGAATGGCCGTGGTGAAGCTGACGACCGACCCGACCGACAGGTCCAGCCCACCGACGAGAACCACGAACATCTGTCCGATGGCCGTGATCATCAACGGCATGCCCTGCGCGACCAGATTGGAGAGATTTCCCGAATTGGCAAACTGCGCCGTGGCGAACGCCAGGAAGAACGACATGAGCACGGCGAGGATCAGCGGCAGAGCCCAAAGCCCTTGCCGACTACCACGCCCCATCAGCAACCTTGAAGCACGCGATGTCTGTTGGTTTTCCATTTTCGACAATCCACTAGGCGCTCAGCGCCGCATCGAGAATATTGTGCTCGGTGGCTTCTGCCGCCTGCATCTGCGTCACCACCGTATCGCCGTGGATCACGTAGATGCGGTCGCATAGGCCGATCAGCTCGAGGGTCTCGCGCGACAGCACCAGGACCGCCCCACCACCCTCGGCAAATGCGCGCAACAGTTTGTAGATTTCCGATTTGGCACCGATATCGACGCCGCGGGTCGGCTCCTCGATCAACAGGAGATCTGCTTTCGTGGCGAAATAGCGTCCGAGGAGGATCTTCTGCTGATTACCACCAGACAAGGAGCCGACCGGCATACGCGCGTTCGCAGCCTTGACGTTCATGCTCCTAAGGGTTGAAGCAATCACGTCTGCAAAGCCTTGAGCGCGGGACAGTTCATTCCGCGATGAATGAAGACTTGTCGAAAGGTTGTGAGCGAGGGAAAGACCAAGAAACAGGCCTTCATCCTTGCGGTCCTCCGGAACGAAGGCCACGCTCGAAGCCTGCATCTGTCGAATGCCCGCTTCCTTGGACAGCGGCAGCCGAATGGTTTTACCCTTGATGGTGACGCTGCCGCTGAAGGGCGAATACTCGCCGACGAGAGCGCGCAGGACCTTTTGCTGTCCCTGCCCCTCCAGCCCAGCAAGCGCCACGATCTCGCCCTTGCGCACAGAAATCGACAGCGGCTTCGACGTTGCCTCGAGCTTCAGATGTTCGATCTCAAGTGCGACGTCGCCAAAGGCGCCAGCGCGAGCCGGAAACAGATCTTCGAGTTCGCGACCCACCATCATGGCAATCAGCGAGCCGGGCGTCATTTCGGACAAGGGACGTGTCCCGACGAGTTGTCCATCCTTGAGCACCGTCACCGTGTCGCAGACATTGAAGATTTCCTCCATGCGATGGGAAATATAAACGATCGCCTTGCCCTCATCTCGTAGGCGGCGAATGTGCGCATTGAGAACCTCGACGTCGGTTGCATTCAGCGCGGCGGTCGGCTCGTCGAGAATGAAGATGCTGGCGTCCGCGTCAATACCGTGGGCGATTTCGACGAACTGGCGCTCTGCAATCGAGAGTTCGGACACAAGCATGTTGGGATCGAGCGTCAAGCCAAGTTTGGCGAGTGCTTCGCGGGTGTGCAGCCTCATGTGCTTGCGATCGACAAAACCGAGGCGGTTGACGGGCTCGCGCCCGAGGAACAAGTTCTCGGCAATTGTCATGTTTGGCAGCAGCGAGAGCTCCTGAAACACCGTGGAAATTCCGAACGCCAGCGCATCTCTCGGATTGGCGAAGCTGATCCTGTGGCCATTCTTGTAAATTTCGCCGCTATCTGGCTGGTGAACCCCGGCAAGGATCTTCATCAGGGTGGATTTGCCGGCGCCGTTCTCACCCATCAGCGCGTGTACGCTGCCTGGTTCCAGAGTGAGCGAAACGCCGCGCAGCGCGACACTACCGCCAAACGCCTTGGAGATTTTCAACATTTCGATAAGGTTTGTCATGCTTCTGCATTCCGAATGAAGGACGTGCCACACTGTGTCCGGAGAAACGGCGATGAACCGCCTCCCCGGATTTCAGGAGCTCACTGCTTCGAGTAGAATTCCTTCAACTGGTCTTCCGACAGTTCGGACGGCCACCAGACATTCGCCGACAGATCCTCGCGGTAGTAGGTCTTGGCCTTCTCCAGATCCCAGCCCGGAGGATTGTAGGCGTAGTGCTTCTTGAGTTCCTTGCCTTCGAGAAGCGCAACGGCAGCCCGGATGCCGGCAGCACCTTGAGCCGGGCTATATTCCGACGAAACGGACTTGAAGTTGTCCTTGATCCACTGGCCGAAGAAGCCATTGTTGCCTTCACCGGAAATCGGCGGGATCGCTGCGCCAAACTGCTTGAAGACGTCGACGCAAGCACGCGTCATGTCGGCGCCAGACGACCAGATGCCATCGACGTTCGGGTCGTTGAGATAGAGTGTCTCGCAGACCTTCTTGGCCTTGTCGTACTGCCAGTCGCCATTCTCTTCGGCGGCAATCTTGATGTCGGTGCCCTTCAAGGATTCGACGAGACCATTATAGCGGTTCGTATCCTCCGGATGCCCAGCCAGTCCGCGCAGGACCCAGATGTTGCCCTTGCCGTTGAGTTCCTTCACGAGGAAATCGCCCATGACTTTGCCGAAGTGCTCGGCGCCGCCCTGGATTTCCGTAGTGAAAGCGTCGGATTCAATACGACCTGTATGAAGGACAACCGGGATCCCAGCGGCGACAGCCTTTTCGATGCTGGCATCGGCTGAGGTCGATGTCACCGGCTGGATGATGATGGCGTCAACCTTCTGCGCGATCAGGTCTTCGATATCGGCGACCTGTTTCTTCTGGTCGAAGCCGGCGTCCAGAAGCACGAATTTGGTGATACGCTTGTCGCGGGCGGCGGCGGCTTCCGCTTCGTGCGCCACCTGCACCGTCCAGGTGTTGGCATTGACGCCGAAGCTACTCATGCCAATGACCCACGGCGCATCCTTCTTGTATTTTCCAGCCTCGACCGTCGGATTGTTTTCGCTCGGCGTTGTGACGCCATCGAGCAGTTTGACTTCCAGGGCAAGGCCAGGCGTCGCCAGCATGGTGCCGGCCAACAAAATTGAAATGCCGATCTTTCTCATCACGGTGCTCATTTGCTCCTCCAAAGCATTCGCCAATAACAGGCAAGAGCCGGACACGGGCCGTCGCAACACGGACGCCGTACGTTGGACGTACCAACGATGCGACCGATGCCAATCAAGCCAAAACTGATGTCTGAAATGCTCCTCCGAGGATGAAGAAAACACGGCGCAAAACTGTTGTCAATAGTTATTCATGTTGAATGATTAATCCGAAGCGCTTGCAAAATCGCTTCCCGAGTGCAAGTTTCTCAAACAATCGGGTCGTCGCGCCCGGTCTCGGGGAGGAGAAACTGGTGCGAACCGTTCTATGTTTTGGCGATTCCAATACCTACGGCCAGGTGCCAGGCGGAGGTCCGCTGGAGAGATACAACGTCGAGCAGCGCTGGCCACGCATACTGGAAACCGCGTTGGGCGCCGGATGGCATATTGTCGAGGAAGGTCTCAGCGGACGCACGACCGTGCACGATGATCCGATAGAAGGCTCGCACAAAAACGGACGTCGATATCTGACTGCATGTCTTCAAAGCCACGCGCCGATTGACCTTGTGATCATCATGCTCGGAACCAATGACCTCAAGGTCCGCTTCAACAAGCCGCCTTCCGAAGTGGCGATGGGGATTGGTTGCCTGGTTCACGACATTCGCGGACTGTCTCCTGGTCCCGCTGGCCATGATCCGGAGATCATGATCGTTGCCCCGCCCCCCATGCTCGATGATATCAAGGAGTGGGAGGCGATCTTCTCCGGCGCTCAGGAAAAGTCGCACAAGCTCGCGCTTGCCTTCGAGGTTATGGCGGATTCCCTCGAGGTTCACTTCTTCGATGCCGGATCGGTTTGCGCCTGCTCCCCAGCCGACGGGTTTCATATCGATCAGGAGGCGCACCGCCAGCTTGGGGAAGCATTGGCTCAGGAAGTCGTTGCGATTGGATGGGGCAATGGCTAGTTCGATGTCGAGACCGTCAAGACCAGCGCCCGAGAGCACAGTGAAGAGGGAATTCCGCCGTGCCTGATATGCGCTTCGCCCCACCCAATCCACTTCGAATCGCAGACCGTTCCAGCGGGTTGAACGCACTCAGCGTTCGCAGCCACAACGAACGGCTTGTGCTATCCCTTCTGCTACAGAACGACACCACGACAAGGCTGGAAATTGGAGAAAGGACCGGGCTCTCGGCACAGACGGTCTCGGTCATTGTCCGATCGATGGAACAGGAGGGCCTGGTGGTTCGCGGGGAGGCCCAGAGGGGGCGCGTCGGTCCGCCGACGACACCGCTGTTGTTGAACCCGGAAGGTGCCTATTCCGTTGGCGTCAGTATTGGATACCGCACGACACATATCGTTCTCGTCGATTTTGTCGGCAACGTGAAATATCGGAAGGCCGTTCCACACAATGTACCCGGCATGTTCGGTGACAATGCCAGCGTTGCTGAAGAGGTTAAAACCGCAATTTCCAGCCTTTCAGACGAACGCCAGATCCGCATCGCTGGTATCGGTCTCGGCGTGCCCTCGACAACGGATGCGCAAAGCCACGACGAGCTTCACCATTATCTGGAAAATGCGTTCCAGCTGCCCGTGTTCGTGCAGAATGACATTACGGCTGCAGCCGGCGGCGAAAGCCTGTTCGGCGCGGCGCGGCGTCTGCCGGATTTCCTGTTCTTTTACCTCGGTGCTAAACTTCACAGCCGCTTGATCCTTAATCATCAGATCTATAACGGAAACTCACCGCTCAGCTTCGATGTTGGCGTGCAGGACCTGGAGAAGGAACTGTCCTCGGCAACGGAGAGGCAACGCCTATGGTCTTATGATGACGACTGGCGCGATCTCGGCGCCGTCGTTGATCCCTGGCGTGACCGTTGCGCCGAAACCCTTGTTCGCTCCGTGCAATCGCTATCGCAGTTTGTCGATATCAAAACCGTCGTTTTGTCTTCCTTCGCACCGATCTCTATTCTCGCAGATCTGTGTCGAATGCTGGAATCAAGGCTGCCCATCAAGGCCACCATAGGGAAGACCTATCCTGCACCGAAAGCCGTCGGAGCTGCAGGCTTGGCGTTCAGCTCGCGATTTATGGTCGACTGATTTAAGATCTGAGAAAGGTTAAGTCGAGCCTGGGTCGATCGGCCGGGCACGCCGTTCCGAATTCTGGCCATATTGCTCGCAACGCATCTTGGCGATCTCGAGCTTGAGCTGCCGAATCATCGCCTCCGACGTCGTCACGACGGCGCGCATCGGTGCGAGATCAGCCTCGGCAGACGCGGCACGCGCTTCCGATGCCGCAAGCGCGGCGCGCAGTCAGGCTATCTCCGACGCAACATCATCCATTGCCGAAAGTTACCATGGAACCACAGAAAGACCAACAAAACCAGTGGAATTATGGCGACTATCCTGCCGTTGCAGGTCGTTGCGTCCAGCGGGGATTGCGCCACCGGAAGGTAGCCCAACTGCGCCGACGATACGGGCACGGCGGAGCCATTTTGACTGACCGGCCAGATGAACTTCCCGGCTTCAAGCCGCTTCAGGTAAAGCGACATGCCGACGCCGTCATGCCAGAGCACTTTGATCAGGTCACCCTTGCGGCCGCGGAAGCAGAAGACCTCACCGCCATGAGGATCGCGGCCAAGGCCTTCCTGCACCTTCAGCGCCAGGCTGTTCATGCCGCATCGCATGTCCGTCACGCCACCCGCGATCCACACCTTCACTCCGGCCGGAAAGGCGATCATGACGCATCCAGGACCGGCAACAGGCCGGCAAGGATGCTCGGATCAAGCGAAGCCGGGATCGTCAGGCGACGACCGTTCGGCAGGCCGATCTCGATCGTCTTGTCGTCTTCAGACCGCTGCGGTAAGGTCATCTCGGAAGAGGCCGCCGGCGGCGAAATCGAAAGCGGTACGAAGCCCGTTGACGCGGAAACGTTCAAAAGCCCGCTTCGGTATTCCCGACGCCAACGGGTCAACAATGACCGCGACAATCCATAACGCCGCGCCGTCACCGAGCCCTTTCGAAAGCCTTGCAGACTCTTCTCGACGATCCGAACCTTCTCTTCATCCGACCAATCCCGTCGGCGACCAAGATCGTCGGCCGGCAACCTCAATGACATAAGTCATGGACTTAAAGCCAATCAGCAGGTCACGACAGACGGCCTTGGGCGGAGGGATACTATCAATCTGATCTATAGGGAGGAGGAACGCGAAATGGTCCCACTGTGCGGTGATCAGGGTGTGGGGCTATTCCGTGGTCTCCCATTGCGCGGGGAAGGTTGGCGTGGCCCTTCGGTACGAAGACCAGCCGTACATCAGACGATGCGTTTGGAGCGGTGCTTTACGACAATACAGCAGATGTTGATCGCAAAGTTATCGATACCGTGGAACAACTTGCGGCGCGGCATGGACGCTCGATGGCTCAAGTGGCGCTCGCTTGGGTGAGGCAGAAGCCCGATGTCGCTGCACCAATCATCGGAGCCAGCAGTACCGAGCAGTTAGAAGATTTGATAGGCGGCCTCGATTTTGCTCTGGCAGCCGAAGAGATTGCCGAACTTGCATTGCACTATGTTCCACACGCTCTCGTTGGACAGGAATGAATTCGTAACCGGCGGAAGTCAACTGAGTGTAACGCTATAAACTTTCCCGACAGACTGAGCGACCTCGATCAATGACATCTGGCATAAAGCTGGCACGCTAGCGCGTCGGCTGGCTTGCGAGAGAAAGGTGGGAAGGTACGTGCCGCGGAGAGGATACCGACTGTCTGACGACGAGCGGGCACTCGACCTTGGTAATGGGATAACGGTTGCGCTGGGGCGTAAACGGCAAGCCGAGCCGCTCGATCGCCCATTCCCCCATTGCCCGGTGTGGCAACACCGATGTTGTCAACGGCGGGTGAAGATGGCTTGCCACCTCTTCATCGTCATATCCAATCACCGACATGTCGCGCGGGATCGAAAGTCCAAATTCCTTCAGTGCCTCATAGCAGCCGATTGCCATGCGATCGTTTTGGCAGAAAATCGCTGTCGGCCGGTCCTTGAGCTGCAAAAGCGCTTTCGTCGCGTCGTAGCCCGTGCTCGTCGACCAGTCGCCTTCAACGACAAGCTCGGGATCGAAGGGAATGTCTGCTGTCGCAAGCGCCCTCCGGTAGCCGTTGAGCCGATCCTGCGTCGCTTCCTGCCATGGTTCGCCGGTGATCGTTGCGATGCGCCGGTGTCCGTGTGTGATGAGGTGGGCTGTCGCGTTCTGGCCGCCGGCGATCTCGCTCGGAACGACGGCCGGAAAGTGGTGATCCGACGTATGGCAGTTCAGGAGGATCACGGGGATTTTGAGGTCGTACAAATAGGCCGGGGCGACGAGTTCTCGGGTAAAGATGGCCATGTAGATGAGCGCCGAAATCTCCGCTTTCAGCAAAGCCTCGATGGTGCGTTGTTCCGTCTCGGCATCACCGGGCATCTGGGCGACCAACAGGATGTTGCCCGAATCGCGCGAGGCAAGACGGGCGCCTTCGATCGCAACGACCGCGTCATGAGTGGTCGAAAGCTGGTCGACCATGATGCCGATGGTGCCGGATACCGCGGGGGAGAGAGGAAGGGGAGCGACGGATGGGGTCGGCAGGTTGTAACCGAGCTTGCGCGCCGCCTTGATGACCCGTTCGCGGGTCGCTTCCGGCAGTTTGCTGCCGGCGGTCTGTCCCAGGACGAACGAGACCGTCGTTTGCGAAACCCCGGCTTCCACGGCGACGTCCGTCATCGTGACGCGGCTATCGTTGCGGCTGCCTTTGCGTCGCTTTGTTCTATCAGCGGGAAGACGGTTTCGTGAGTCAGTGGGTGTCAATTTTTCCATCCGGGTGAAACGGCGGCGTCATGAGTGCCCGACGTTGCCGTCGACAGTGTGGGCGAACCAAAACACAAATTTATTAGAAATTCAAATTACTAATAGTTGACTTTCAATTAGTAATTATTCAAGAGTGGGGCTCGGCAGTACGCCGAGGCGCGAGCCCGCGCTGCTTTCTTGGAGGAGGACGCACCCATGATTACCCGTCGCACTATTTTGATCACGTCGGCATCCGCTACTGCGCTTGCCCTCATCAGCACGCTTGCCTTCGCCGCGCCACCGCTCGCAAAGAAGGAAACCTATAAAGTTGGCTTTGCGCAAACGGAGTCCAACAATCCCTGGCGCATTGCCCAGACCGAGAGCATGAAGGCAGAAGCCGCCAAGCTCGGATACCAGCTGGTCTATACAGATGCCGCCGGTTCCGCCGCCAAGCAGGTGGCCGACGTCAACTCGATGATCGCCCAGGGTGTCGACGTCATCTTCCTTGCGCCGCGTGAAGAAAAGCCGCTGATTCCGGCCGTCATGGCCGCCAAGAAAGCCGGTATTCCGGTGATCTTGCTGGATCGAAATGTCGATCAGAAGCTGGCGAAGGCCGGAAAAGATTATGTGACCTTCATCGGCTCCGATTTTGTCGACGAAGGTAAGCGTGTCGCCGAATGGCTGGCGAAGAATGCCAATGGCAAGTCGAAGGTCATTGAGCTGGAAGGCACGACCGGTTCGTCGCCGGCCAACGATCGCAAGAAGGGCTTCGACGAAACGATCAACGCGGCCGGTGGGTTCGAGATCGTCGCATCGCAGACCGGGGATTTCGCGCGTGACAAAGGTCGTCAGGTTGCCGAATCCCTGCTGCAGGCCCATCCTGATGCGGACGTGATCTATGCGCACAATGATGAAATGGCGATTGGCGCCATTTCCGCAATCGAGGCAGCCGGCAAGGTTCCCGGCAAAGACATTCTCGTCCTGTCGATCGATGGCGGTAAGGAAGCGGTGCAGGCTGTCGTTGATGGCACCATCGCAGCTGTCGTGGAATGCAATCCCCGCTTTGGACCGAAGGCATTTGAGACCATGGCGCGGTATGCCAAGGGCGAGCACATCGAGCCGTGGGTCAAGAACGTCGACAAGTTCTATGACGGCAGCAATGCCAAGGAAGAATCGGCCGGAGCATATTAAGCCCTCCCAGGAGAGGTGTCAGGATCTTTGATCCTGCTCCTCGCTCTAGCCACCGGCCGGAAGGTTCCTCCCTTCCGGCCGGATCTTCACTCTTTGGACGGAGGGATCGATGAGCCTATTGCTCTCAATGCAGGATATTACCAAATCCTTCGGCGGTATAGCCGCCCTTCAGGGCGTCTCGCTGGAGATTCGCGAAGGTGAGATCATGGCGCTGGTCGGTCAGAACGGTGCCGGCAAGTCGACCCTCATCAAAATCCTCACTGGCGCCTATCAGCGCGACGGCGGCGCGATCCGCTTCGACGGCAATGACGTGTCATTTTCGTCGCCAGCCGAAAGCCAACAGGGCGGGATCGCGACCATCTACCAGGAAATCAATTTGGCACCGCAGCGCTCGGTCGCCGAAAACATCTATCTGTGCCGCGAACCACGCAAACTGGGCTTCCTGGATCGCAAGGTGATGCGGGATGGAGCCCGCAAGGTGATTCGACAGTTCAAGCTCGATATCGATGTCGATATGCCGGTATCGCGCTTCAGCGCTGCCACCCGCCAGATGGTGGCGATCGCTCGCGCCGTAACGCAGGACGCCAAGCTGCTGATCATGGACGAGCCGACCTCCTCACTCGATGAGCGCGAAGTGGCGGTGTTGTTCGACACCATTCGCACGCTTCAGAAAAATGGTCTGGCGGTGCTGTTCATAGGACACCGGCTTGACGAGCTTTATGCGCTGTGTGAGCGCGTAACGGTCATGCGCGACGGCAGAACAGTCGCTGCGGGGCCGCTCGCCGGCCTGTCGAAGATGGATCTGGTGCGGAACATGCTCGGGCGCGAACTTGCCGCCTTCGAGGCGCTCGGCCGGGATTTGCAGGCGACTGGCGAAAGGCCGGTTCGGCTGCAACTGGACAATGTCGGCGCCGGCGTTCGCGTCCGCGATGTGAGCCTGTCGTTGCGCGAAGGCGAAATCACCGGGCTGGCGGGCTTGCTGGGTTCCGGCCGCAGCGAAACGGCTCGCATCCTGTTCGGTGTCGACAAGCTGGAGCGTGGAAATATCAGCTTCGGCGGGCAGGCGAGACACTATCTCGAGCCATCAGCTGCGATTGCCGACGGCATCGGCCTTGTCTCGGAAGACCGCAAGGTCGATGGCATCGTGCCGGATATGAGCATTCGCGACAACATGACGCTCGCGCTGTTGCCGAAGCTCAGGAAGAACGGAATTGTCGACCGGAGGCGCCAGGACGAGATCGTCGTCCGCTTCATCAAGACGCTTGGCATCAAATGCGCCTCGCCGGACCAGGCGATCAAGGAACTGTCCGGCGGCAACCAGCAGAAAGTCTTGCTTGCCCGCTGGCTCTGCACAGATCCGCGCGTGCTGATTATCGATGAGCCAACACGCGGCATCGATATCGGCGCGAAGACAGAAATTCTCAAACTGCTGCGCAACCTCGCCGACGATGGCCTCAGCGTTTTGATGATCTCTTCGGAACTCGAAGAACTGCTGGCGGCTGCCGACCGTGTCACCGTGCTCAGCGACGGTGTCTCGGTGGCGGATCTGCCGCGGCAGGATCTGTCGGAGGCGAACCTGCTCGCTGCCATGGCCCATCAGGTGAATTGACATGACCTTACTCGACACAACTCTTAAACAGGGCAGCCGTATATCGCCGCTGGTGCTGATCAGCCGCTACGGCACGTTTGTGGCCTTCGTCGCTCTCATCCTCTTCAACATTGCCGTGACACCACATTTCCTGTCCTGGCAGACCTTCAACGTCAACCTGACGCAGGTAGCCACCATCGTCATCGTTGCGACCGGAATGACTCTCGTGATTTCGACTGGGGGCATAGACCTCTCGGTCGGTTCTCTCATGGCGATTTCAGGCGCACTCGCGCCAATGACCTTCATGGGAAAGCTGTTTCCCATCGAAAATACAGCACTTGCTGTGGCCCTCGCTTTCGTCATTCCTGTTGCCGTAGCGGCCTTGCTCGGCGCTTTCAACGGCCTGCTCGTGACGCGGTTTTCCATCCAGCCGATCGTGGCGACGCTCGTCCTGTTCATCGCTGGCCGCGGCATCGCACAGGTGATGACCAACGGCAATCTGCAGGTGTTCAAGACCCCGTCCTTCCAGTTCATCGCGATGGGAAATCTCTTCGGCATCCCGGCACAAGTCGTGCTGATGCTCATCATTGCGGCCCTTGCCTACGCTTTGATCCGCTACACAGTGCTCGGCACCCAGATTCTGGCTGTTGGCGGCAACGAAAGAGCCGCGCGCCTGACTGGTATCCCGGTCAAGCGCATCAAGATTTTCGTTTACATGATCAGCGGTGCACTGGCCGGCCTAGCCGGCCTAGTCGTCATCGCCCGGAACTCGGCCAGTGATGCCAATGTTGTCGGGCTTGGCATGGAACTAGACGCTATCGCGGCCGTCGCAGTCGGTGGATCGCTACTCAGCGGCGGGCGCGCCAACATCGTCGGCACGCTGATCGGTGCGCTCGTCATCCAGCTGGTGCGTTACACGCTGCTGGCCAATGGTGTCCCGGATGCCGCGGCCCTCATCGTCAAGGCCGGCCTGATCATCCTCGCCGTCTTTATCCAGCAACGCGCCGACAAGGTCTGAGGAGCCGACATGCTGACTTTGATAAAACCCAAATCCTCCGGCGATCTCGCCCGCATGGGTGTTCTTCTCGCTCTTGCTGCTCTGATCCTCTTCGGTGCGCTGCGCTACGACAACTTCCTGTCGCCGTTCAACATATTGAGCTTCCTGCGCTACAATTCGATGTTCACGCTGATCGCACTCGGGATGGCTTTCGTGATCATCACAGGCGGCATCGATCTCTCGGTCGGCGGCGTTGCTGCGTGCTCCAGCGTTGTGGCGGCGATGCTGTCCACCCACTCTTGGTGGGCCGGGCTTGCGGGCGGCATCGGCGCTGGCGTCGTTGCCGGCCTGATCAACGGCCTCGTCGTGACGAAGATGCGCATTCAGCCCTTTATCGCCACGCTCGCCATGATGCTGGCCTCTTACGGCACGGCGCTTTTGCTCGCAGACAACCAGTCTGTTTCGGTCTCTTACGATACCGGCTTCACGGTTATCGGTCAGGACGATTTCCTTGGGTTGCCGATTCCTGCCTGGATCGCGAACGGTGCCTATATCGCTGGCTGGCTGGTGCTGGAGAGGCTTCCCTCGGGCCGTCACATCCTGGCGATCGGCGACGGTGAAGCGACAGCGGGGCTTTTAGGCCTGAAGGTCGACCGAACCCTGACCATCGTCTATCTGGCCTCCGGCGCGCTTGCGGGGCTTGCCGGCGTCATTCTCGCCTCGCAATTCGGGGCCGGACAGCCGACCGAAGGTGTCGGCTGGGAGCTGTTCGCCATCGCATCCGTAGTCGTTGGAGGCACCCTGCTGACAGGTGGTGCTGGTTCGGTCGGTGCGACGCTCGCTGGCGCGTTGCTGCTGGCGCTAGCCTTCAACATTCTCAATTTCGAAAACGGTCTCGGATGGATTTCCCTGTCAGCCTACTGGCAGTCGGTCATTCGCGGCGGCTTCCTGCTGGTGGTCGTCATCCTTCAGGCCAAGCTCGACAGCAATAGAAAAGTGGACTGAAATCATGACTTCGCAGGATTTTTCCGGAAAATCGGTGCTGGTGACGGGGGCTGGCAAGGGTATTGGCCGGGCGGTTGCGATCATGCTCGCCAGCCGCGGCGCGAAAGTGGTGGCCCTCAGCCGCTCCGAAGCCGATCTGAAATCGCTGGAGGCCGAGATTGGCAGCCGCTCCATCGCCGTCGATCTGTCGGACGCCGCAGCCACGAGAGAGGCAGCGATCGCCGCCATGCCGGTCGATTACCTCGTCAACTGTGCCGGAACGACGACGCTCGATTCCTTCGTTGATGTCAGCGCCGAAGATTTCGATCACCTGATGGCTGTTAATACGCGCGCTCCCATGATCGTCTCGCAGGAATACGCCCGCTCCCGCATCGGCATGAATGCCGCAGGCTCGATCGTCAACGTTTCGAGCGCATCGGCCACGACCGGCTTTGCCGACCATGCCGCCTACTGCGCCTCGAAGGGCGCGCTCGATGCCATGAGCCGGGTGATGGCCAATGAACTTGGCCGCAAGGGCATCCGCGTAAATTGCGTCAACCCGACCATCACACTGACCGACATGGCGCGAAAGGCATGGAGCGATCCTGAAAAGGCCGCACCTATGATGGCGCGCATGCCGCTCGGACGGTTCATAGAGACAGATGAAGTGGCCGAAGTGGTGCTCTTCCTCCTGTCCGAAAGGGCCGCGATGGTGAACGGTATCTCCATGCCGGTCGATTCCGGCTTTGCAATCAACTAGGGCTGAACATCCAGTCGCCCAAGGCGACTTGCAACAATGGACTAATGAATATGGCACTGCAACGCGCACTGGTTCTCGAACGCCAGCATGAATTGACCCTCCGTGACATCGACCTGCCGACAGACACCGGCCCGGGTCAGGTGAAGATCACGATCCACACTGTTGGCGTCTGCGGATCCGATGTCCACTACTACACCCACGGCAAGATCGGACCCTTCGTGGTCAATGAGCCAATGGTGCTCGGTCACGAAGCGGCTGGCACGGTCATCGAGGTGGGAGAAGGCGTAACGCATCTCAAAGTCGGCGACCGCGTCTGCATGGAGCCCGGCATTCCGGATCCCAATTCCAGGGCAAGCCGGCTTGGCCTTTACAACATCGATCCAGCCGTCACCTTCTGGGCGACTCCGCCGATCCATGGGGTGCTGACGCCCGAGGTCGTGCATCCGGCCAACTATACCTTCAAACTGCCCGACAATGTCAGCTTTGCCGAAGGCGCGATGGTCGAACCCTTTGCTGTCGGGATGCAGGCGGCCGCCAAGGCAAAGATTGCGCCGGGAGACACGGCCGTCGTGCTCGGCGCCGGGCCGATCGGCACCATGGTGGCGATCGCTGCGCTTGCTGGCGGTTGCGCGCGCGCGATCGTCGCGGACCTCGCCCAGCCAAAACTCGATATTGCCGCGCAGTATCAGGGGGTGGTTCCGGTGAATATTCGCGAGCAGGATCTTACTAAAGAAGTGTCTCGGCTGACGGACGGCTGGGGTGCGGACGTAATCTTCGAATGCTCCGGTTCGCCCAAGGCGTGGGAAACGCTCATGGAACTGGCACGCCCGGGTGGCGTCATTGTCGCCGTCGGTCTCCCCGTCAACCCAGTCGGGTTCGACGTCTCGACCGCCACGAACAAAGAACTGCGTATCGAGACCGTATTCCGCTATGCCCATCAATATGATCGCTCCATCGCCCTTCTCGGCTCCGGCCGTGTCGATCTGAAGCCCCTGATTTCCGAAACTTTCAAATTTGAAGATGCAATCAAGGGCCGTGGAGGGGCGCCCGACTGACGTCAAGCTGCAGATCACGTTCGAAGGGTAAGTGCCATGACCACTCGCTGAGGCGAAGCGCTGATGGCAAGCCGCTACGTCAGATATGGCGAGCGAATGTGTGAGTGCTCCAAGCGTGCGGTTAGATTGAAAGGACGCTAGATGCAAGCAGGTTGTTGACGTCGTCGCTCTACTCGCAGCGTCATCGAACGCAGGTTGCTTCAGAAATGTTCAGAGCTCACCGACACTGATGGCAACGGTGTCGTCGACCACGCGCAGCGCCGAGCCGTCGCAGTCACGTTGAAAAATGATAATTGTGATTAACCCAGCCAGCATATTGAGGTGTCCTTCCTCCATATCGTCGAAATGGAACTGGCCGAAATCCATCGCTGCATGAATCCGGCCGGATGCCGCAGCAATGAGATTTTCCTGGCCAAGGTCGCTGAATGCACCCTGCTCAAGTACGACCTGAGTCGGCGTCTATCCATCTGCCGCCCTTTTTCTGAATTGGCCACTTGAGTTCGCGAAGAGTGCGTTCGGCCAGCGTATCCTCATGATCATGATACCGGGCCGGCTGCCATGACGTTCGACGAGAAGGACATCGCGATCCAAGACCCGATCTATTTCTACCGGCGCCACGGTCATACCAGCACATGCTGCCAGGCGCACGGTTGCAAATTCCGCCTTGACCATCGCGAAGGTGTCATTCGTGGCCGAGAATTTCGCGATCAGCTTCCTCGGTTTTCCCGCCTGGTGGTCATTGATAAGGGCCTTGGCCACGCACCGCCGATCGAACTGCCATGAAGGATGACACGGTCCAAGCCTTCGGGGACCGGCACCCCGGCTTCCACCTTGTCGGCGAAACTCTGCAACTCCCAAGGTATTGCGATTACTGAGAGCTTTTCGAGTCCGACTCTAAGCTCGACTTTGAGCATTATGCGGCGAAGCAAAGCGCCTGTGTCATGCGCTTGATGCGGCTTGGCTGGATTTCAGGAATGTCCGGGTCTGGCGGGCACTGTCGATAAATGTCCTGGTCCCATAGGACCATGCGAACGGCGCCGATGGCATCGGAGAAGGTGAACTCAGTTTTCTTGTACCATGCTGCAGCATAGGGAAGAGCGCCTCGGCCAAGCAGATCGCAGGCCCAGAGTGTCACAAGACTGTAGAGCGCCAGCAGCGACGGTGTCGTGCGCATGATGGCTTTGTCGTTCCACTGCCGTTGGGTTTCCACGCCAAGATGCGCACGCGTTTCGGCAAAGGTGACTTCGATTTGCCAGCGCCGAACGAAGTAGGCGATGATCTGAGCGGGTCCAAGATTGACGTTGGTGCTCATGAACGCTTGGGGTTCCCGACGGCCTGACGGGTCTTTGACGAGAACCCAGCGAATGGGTCGCGGCGGCGTTCCACGGCGATACCAAAGGCCGGTTCCTGAGGTGACATCAAGGGTTTTGTCGGTTTGCTTGCCGTACCAGGAGGATGCGACGATGCGTTGCCACTCGGTCTTTGCGTCTTTGAGGAGCGTTTTCAGTTTCGGCAATGGCCTGCCTTTTTGCGCCGGTCGCCCGAGCGTATGTTCGTGGCGTTGATCCGGTGGAGCAAAGAGACTGGCATCCAGGCGCAGCCGCGTGATGAGAGTGGCCGTGTCGGGAAGCGCTGCGGCCAGCGTATGAACGGTAAAGCTGCTATCGCCGACAAAGACGATTTCGCGGTCCGGCAGCCAGCGGCAAAGCTGCAAGACGCCTTGCCTTGCCCAATCCGTCAGCAGTTTGTGTCTGCGGCCCTTCTTCTGATCATGGCGCTCAGAGGGGCACAGGATCGTCAACACCGGCAGGGCTTTGATGCATTTGGCCCATGGGACAGGGGAAAGAACCATGAAGCTCAACCAGCGCAAGCCGCTGGCCTTGACGAAGTGCCCATGGCTTGAGCGCACCGGGTCACGATAAATTCCCCGGGCGGCAATTCGTTGGCCCCAACGTCGTTCAATTGTATCATCCATCCCGATCACGACGGGCCCCTCGGGCACGAACCTTTCAACGATGATGGAGAGCAGACGGGCCGACAATAGCCGGGGGTTCCAGCGGGCGCGGTTGAGGAATTGATGATAGGCGGCAAAATTGGTCACCTCTGCTCGACCGGTGATCCGCAAGCATGCTGTCACAGTTCGTTTGCCCGGCGAAAGGATCGCACCCATCACCAGGACCAGAAGATGCTGCCAACTCGGCGCGGTAAATAAGAAACGAAATGGCGACAGCCATTGGAGAAGAATTTGCGGGACCCCGTCTCCCCGCTCACGGTTAGGATCATGTTGTTCGCTCATCCATTCGTTCGAATCCGATCAAACGAATGGCGCAAGACCCGAGCCTGCGGCGAATGGATTCACCCCCGGTCGATCAGCAGAACCGAAAAAAGGTCACCGTTTTTGCTCAAAGTCGAGCTAAGAGCCCAGGCTTATGTCAAACAGATACTTGGAAGCGGCATGTCATAGTGGCATACAAAACTCAGCCGAGACGCGTCCCCTTCAGCTCCCCGGTCATCGCGTCCTTACCGAAGCGACTAACTGAATGCGCAAAAGATTTAACGTTCGCTTGGATAAATCAGCCCGATTTGCTCTCTGATGACGTCAAGAGTCTCCATGATAGCGATGCTGTCAGCAGGCGCCATTCGTTTTGATGCTGTACCCGTTCTAACAAGGCTTTCCATTTCTATCGCTTGAAACTGCATTCCGCGGCTGGGAACTGTCTCTGAAAATTCCTCGACGATATTGGCCTGGTAATCGATGACCTTGAACGTGGTCGGAATGTACCATGTCGCTGCAATCTCGATGCGCGCCTTCGATCCATAGATGACGGCAACATTGGGCCCCGCGCAGTCAAGCGAGGACACGGTCGTTGAAATCGCTCCTCCCTTGTGCTGCATGACTGTGGCGACCTCGGCATCGGCACCGGTCTCCTTGAACCGAGCCTTCGCCGTAATCGATGTCGGAGCCCCCAATATGTCAAACGCGAATGAGATCGGATATATTCCGAGGTCAAGAAGTGCTCCGCCGCCAAGTTCAGGCGCGTTGATCCGATGCGCTGGATCGGTCGGCAGGAATTGACGATGTTCCGCGCATACCGAACGCAGCTCGCCGAGCGTTCCAGCATCGATGATCTCATGGATCCGCTTCATATGCGGCAAGAAGCGTGTCCACATGGCCTCGAGAACCACGAGGTTTTTCTCCGACGCCCGGTCGACAATTCGCTTCGCCTCATCCGCATTGAGTGTGAAAGGCTTTTCCACGAGAATATGCTTTCCAGCGTCAAGCGCAAGAAGGGCCGCCTCGACATGGTAGGGATGGGGCGTTGCGACATAAATAATGTCGACATCCGGATCCTTGACAAGCTCTTCGTAACTGCCGTGCGCCTTCGGGATATTGAAGCGTTCAGCAAAAGCAGTCGCCTTGTCCAGGGATCTCGAGCCGACGGCTGCAACGGACAACTGCGATGAAATGAGATCCCGCGTAAACAACCCGGCAATCCCTCCTGTGGCGAGAATTCCCCAACGAAGCGTCTTTTCCATTTAAGTTTTCCTCAATTATTGCTGATGGTGTCCAAGGCCTCTCAAAGTGGCACGTAGTCCGTCTCCATAAAGGTGGAGACCTCCCCCTGCCATCGCTCACGCACGAAGGCTTGATGGATTGGATGGTCGTTATAGACGTCAAAAGCGGCCTGATCCTCGAACTCCATCGAGAAACCGAAAGCGAACTTGTTCTTCGGGCTGGTCTGGCGAAGTTGTTCGAACTTCCTGACGGTGCTGATTTCGGCGAGGGCAAGTGCGGCTTCAAGAAACTCGCGTTCCTCAACCGATCCGGGCGGGTGCTTGAGCGTAAAAGCGACCGTATGTCTGATCATTGTGATCTCCTTTTTCTCCTGGCCTTTCAATCGATTGGCGATCCAAGTGGCATTCAAGACGTCGTGCTGAAAATGAAACAGCTCTCAGCGCTCACGACGCGCGCAACGCAATTTCCGTCTCCGCATCGAAGAGGTGCATCCGCTCCTGATCGAATTCGACCCACATGGACTCGTCGGGCGCGACGGAGATGTCGGGTGGAACGCTTATGTTGACAATAGCGCCGGCTACAAATGCTTGGATAAAAGTAACGTCGCCGGTCGGCTCCACCGTATAGACGCGCGCCGGTACGGATCCAGGGACCGAAGATTTGTGCAAACGAATCGTAGAGTGGCGAGCACCAAGCACCACTTTCGGCGATGAAGCCTTCGTAATTTTCTGCGCGTTCTTCGCCGACAATGGAAGCACCCATCCTTCGGCGCTGCGAAGGGCAGGGGCGCCGTCAAGCGTCGCAATTTCCAACGGCACAAGGCTCATTGCGGGGCTTCCGATAAAACTTGCCACGAACATGTTGACCGGATTGGCAAACACTTCGGCCGGTGAATCGTACTGCTGAAGAATGCCGCCGTTCATGACCGCCATTTTGTCGGCCATGGTCACCGCCTCCAATTGGTCGTGGGTGACATACATGATGGTCGCGCCGAGGTCTTGATGGAACCGTTTGATTTCAGAACGCATCTGTACGCGCAATTTGGCATCGAGATTGGATAGGGGCTCATCCATGAGGAACACCCTCGGATCGCGCACCAGAGCTCGACCTAATGCCACTCGTTGCTGCTGGCCACCGGAGAGCTCTCGCGGGCGACGTTCCAAGAGATGCGTGATATCCAGAACGCGTGCCGCGTCCTTGACCTTTTTGTCGATTTGCTCTTTCGGCACTTTTCGCATCTGGAGCGGAAAGGCGAGATTCTTGTAAACCGATTTGTTGGGATAAAGCGCGTAATTCTGGAATACCATGGCGATGTCGCGGTCCTTTGGATCAAGGTCGTTAACAACGCGATCGCCAATGATGATGTCACCGCTGCTGATCGGGATCAGTCCTGCAACGAGGTTCAAAGTCGTGGTCTTGCCGCATCCTGAGGGTCCGACGAGGGCGACGAACTCGCCATCGTTGACGCTCAACGAGACGTTGTCAACGGCTTTGATGGTGCCATACGTCTTCATGAGTTCATTGATAATTACTTGGGCCATCGGAAAGAAATCCTAACTTGGGAAGCTGTTGGCGTTAGTGCTTGACAGCACCTTCGGTAAGCGCGCGTACGAAGTACTTTTGGAGCACCAGGAAAAGTACAACGACTGGAACGCTCATGAGGAAGGTTGCGGCCATCAGCCCAGGCCAGTCAGTTGCAAATTCACCGAAGAACCTTTGCACCCCGACTGGCAACGTCATCTTGTCCTGGCGAGACAGGAACGTGAGCGCATAGACATATTCATTCCAGGCACCGATAAATGAGAAGATCGAGGTCGCAATGATACCCGGGGTCGACAGTGGCATCACGACGTAGATAAAGGCCTGGAAACGTGTTGCTCCATCGATACGGGCGGCCTGTTCAAGCTGGATTGGAATGTTGTCAAAGAACCCTTTGAGCAGCCATATCGAAAGTGGCAGGCCGAAGGTCAGATATGTGATGACTAGAGAACTTTGCGAGTTTACGAGGCCCATCCATCGCATCAGGATGAAAAGCGGGGTGAGAAAGACCACAGCCGGGAACATGTTGCGCAAAAGGACACTGAAGAAAAGCAGCGTTCGGCCTGGGAAGCTGAAGCGCGAGAAAGCATATGCTGCAGGAACAGCCACAGCCACGCCGAGCACGGTGGTTGCAAGCGACACGGTAAAGCTGTTCCAGAAGTAGCGGAGGAACTCTTGACCCACCGGGTTTGAAGGATCAAGCAACTTCGTGTAATTTTCAAATGTCGGTTCGGTTGGCCACCATTGCGGAGGATATTGGAGTGCTGCGAACTGTGTCTTTATTGACGTCAGCACCATCCAAGCCATCGGGAAAAGCGCAAACACCAGGAGAAGGACGAGAAATAAGTTCCCAGCCCATCGCCAGCCGTCGATCGGCTTGCGGCTTTGCGCACGGGTGAAAGGGGAAGGCGTCATCATTCGCTCCTCGCATCATCGCCGCGGGTTAACGCGCGCACGTAGAAATATCCAAGTGTCATCATCACTATGAACAGAATGACGGCATAGGCCGAGGCAACGCCATAGCGTTGCCGCACGAAGGCAAGGTCGTAAATCTGGGTGATCCAAATGTCGGATGCGCCGATCGGTCCGCCACCCGTCATGACCCAGGGGATAATGAACGAGTTAAAGTTATTCACCATCAGAAGCAGCACAGTCACCATCGAAACATTCTTCAGATGGGGAAATGTAACATGCCAGAATCGCTGCCAGCTGTTGGCGCCGTCGACACGAGCGGCGCGCAACACCTGCTCAGGTACGGTTTGAAGTCCTGCTAACAACATCACCATCGCGAAGGAAAATTCCTTCCACACATTCACGACGATGAGTGATGGCAAAACACTATCAAGATTATCGAGAAAATTGATGGGATGGTCCGTAAGACCAATCTCGACGGCTAGCGCGCCAATTACGCCGAAGTCGGAGTGATACAACCATTTCCACACGTACGACGCGGAAACGGCGCTGATCACATAGGGAACCAAGAGAACAGCTCGCAGAAAGCCGCGACCATGGAATTCGCGGTGAAGTGAAAGCGCGGCGCATAGCCCGAGCGCAAATGCCAAAAGCGTCGAAAAAAAGGTCCATATCAGCGTGTTGACTGTAACCTGATGAACGGCCGAGCTCGACAAAATCGTCACGTAATTGTCGAGGCCAACGAAAACCTTATCCTTCATTTGAAGGTTTGCCGGCGTGCGGAAGAAGCTCAGTTCTATCGTGTAGTAAATCGGATAGGCGATTACGAACATCATCACCAGCAAGGCCGGGGCCACGTAGAGATAGTCGTTGCGATGATCAATGATCCGGCGGAAAATGCTCGTACGGTTCGACGGAATTGCCTTGGCCGGAGCAAATTTAACCTGTTCCGTTGATGTGCTCACGGCTGGTCCTTTCAATGGGGGAAGAAAAGCCGGCGCGCCAGGCGCCGGCGTGAAGCAGCTGTTACAAGCCGCCTCCAACCAAGTCCTTGACTTTGGCAGCAGCATCGGATGCTGCGGCATCGACGGTCATCTTCTTGGTGAGAACGTTTTGGAGCATTTCAGGAATGATGCTGTTCATGATCTCAGTGGATTCAGGAATAACCGGGAATGGAATTCCACTCGGCAACATCGAGGTGGTGATGTCGAGAAATGGGATTGTCGCCAGTCTCTCCTTCATCCACTCGGACCGAAATCCGCGCAGATTTCCCGGATTCGAACTCACCCAAGCGATTTTTGTTGTCCATTCGGGACTGGCCGAAAAGCAGACGAAGGCCTTTGCCGCTTTCTCGTCGATGCCGCCATCCACATATTCGTCCTTCAATATATGAATGTTGTAGCCGCCGAATACGACAGCGCGGCGAGCGGGCCCACTTGGCAACAAGCCGTAACGCATGTTTGCAACGACGGCATCAGCCGTTTCCTTGTCTTTGCCCGTCGCTTTGCTCGCCAGATCCCGCATTTTGGCGTATTCTTCAGGATGCGCGATCATCATTGCCAGACGCCCTGAAATAAAGGGGTTTTGATTGTCGCCCTGCGTGTTCGTCAACGCCGATACTGGCACGGATTTATCGCGAACATACATATCATATGCCGCCTGGAGGGCAGCCTTGGTGCCAGCGCTGTCGAGCATAATGGTCTTGTAGTTTGGCTTGTCTGACGTCTCATCCAGAGAGCCTCCACCATAGGCCCAAACCTGGGGCATGAAGCGGAAAGGCGTGTTGCCAGAATTCTGCTTGGCCACCATGCCGTAACCTGAGATTCCGAGCTTGTCATGGATCTGCGCCGAGTATCGAACCAAGTCGTCCCATGTTGCAGGCGGTTTTTCGGCATCAAGCCCGGCGCGCTTGAAGATATCGGCGTTCCAGATCAGCCCCATCGTCTCGTTGGCAGTCGGAATTCCGTAGGTTTCCCCCTGCCAGGTCACAGACTTCATGCCTTCTGGCCAAAAATCGGCGGTTGAATAACCGACGTCTTCTGGCTTCAGCTTTTCGAAATAACCTTTTGCCTCGAATTCCACACCGCCCAAGATAGGCAGGCGCACAACCATTGGAGCGGCGTTACCGAGCGTCGCCGTCCGTAGCTTATCGAGCAAAGCGGCATAGCCGATATTTTGAATCTCGGTCTGAATGTTCGGGTAAGCCTTTTTCCAGGCGACCCAGAATTCATCATCCATGCGACGGTGAATGGCCGGCGCAGTATCGTTGGGACCCACGTACCAATACGTTAGGCGCCCCTTATAGTCGGTCGGGACCAGCTTGGCGCACTCGCCGACTGTATCGAATTTTTCCGTACCTGCGATGCTCCGGACATATTCCGGAGACCACTTCG
The DNA here is from genome assembly GCF_001687365.1 of Pararhizobium polonicum. Taxonomy (GTDB): domain Bacteria; phylum Pseudomonadota; class Alphaproteobacteria; order Rhizobiales; family Rhizobiaceae; genus Pararhizobium; species Pararhizobium polonicum. Next base: position 84,384 of record NZ_CM004502.1, on the reverse strand, counting down.
AGATGTCCACGCTTTGGGCAGAAGCGGTGGCAGGCGGCAACAACGCGGCGGTTAAAGCCACTGTCGTCAACATAGTGAGAATACGGCGCGGTTGGCGCCGAAGTTTGGCCTTCGAGATCATGGTTTCCTCCACTGGGTAGGGCGCTCGTCGCGGTCTCAATCAGAAACCCGACTTAAGGGGCCGGCTCCCATCCGGCTATTAACGTTTAACAGAGCAATATCGTATGTCAAGTTATCTCAGATTGTCGATTATTTTTTTAGTATCGTATCATTATTTGGGCTGGCAAAATCGATCGAAGCGGATTACGATCAAATCATGAGCAACGCACCAACCAGACTTTTCCCGAGCTTCGATGCTGGAACGCCCATTTATGAAATGCTGCGCGACGAGATCATTTCGGGCAGCTTGGGTCCAAATACTCGGCTGAAAGTCGCCGACATTTCCGAGCGATACGGGGTGTCAGCGAGTCCGGTTAGGGAAGCGCTTCAGCAGTTGCGGGGCGAAGGCTTCGTCGTGATGGAGACGAACAAAGGAGCGCGTGTACGAGCGATCGATGTGGACTTCGTCCACAATATTACTGAAATTCAGGCGCTGATCGAAGCGTCACTCACACGTTGGTTCGTCGGAATTGCAAGTGACTCCGATGTTCTGGCGCTGGAAGCCAAACAGAGCGAAATCGAAGAGTTAAACTTCAGTGATATGGCCCAGCATGGCCAGCTTGACTTGGAGTTCCATGACCTTTTTTACGGCCGCCATTATAATATTGACGCGATAGCATTGTGGCGAAAACACCGTGAAGTCTTGCGGGCCTTGGGGAAGCGATTCCCGAGGTCGATGGCGCGGCGCGCTGCGGTAATGCGTGAACATCGAGGCTTGATCGAGTGTGTGCGTGCTCAAGATGCAGACGGGGCTGCGCAGATCGTGGCGCGCCACGTCGAAGGCTCAGGGCAGCACATTATCGAGCAGATGTCGGTGGCGCGGCGTGAATCGTCAACGGGGCGACGGAAACTGGGGAGTTAGTCTATGTTGTGCACATGCTGCGAGGTTTCATGACATCTGCTGCCGTCAGCTAGGGCTGTAGTGTGTGCTGGACTGCTTTGTTTTCGAAACGCGAAAACAAAGCAGTCCAATCAGACCTGATTGAACTCACCCACATTGCGTAAATTTCAAGGAGCTGCGCTCGCCAAGTGGCAGCTGCTGCAGAGTGATCTTGACCTGAAGAGGACATCTATTCGTCAGCCTTCAAGCCAAGCATTACCAGTAAATCATCGGGAGGCTTTATGAAAATCGTCGATCTTCGTTGCGCCGTCATCGGGCGCCACCCCATCGTTCGCATTGTGACTGACGAAGGGCTCTATGGTCTCGGCGAAGTCGAGCATACTAAAGGCTATCTCAAGCCATGGATCTTGCATTTTCGCGAAGTCCTTCTCGGCTCGGACCCGACTGACGTCGAACGTTGCATGCTCAAAATACGCCAGCGAGGTTCATTCAAGCCCTATGGGGCCGCGGTGAGCGCGATCGAGCACGCGTTGTGGGATATAGCTGGCAAGGCTGCGGGCGTACCTGCCTACAAGCTGCTTGGTGGAAAGGTGCGCGACCGCGTTCGTGTCTATAACGGTTCAGTTCGCAAAAGACGCACCGGCGACAACCCCGAAGATTTCGCTGCTCAAGTCAAGTGGATGATGGAGCAACCGGAAAAGTTCTTCATGATAAAGCAAGGTATCGGCTTCCACTCGACCATGAAGACCAGCGTCGACGGCTTCCATTACGGGATCGGCGACAACAGCGGTTTCCACGGAGCGATGACGCAAGGAGCGATATCCCCACGCGGCATAAGCCATATGCTTGAATGCGTTGCCGCAATGAAGGAAGTCATGGGCGAAAGCGTCTCGCTGGCGCTCGACTGCGGGCCAGGTTGGATGCTTCCCGACGCAATCCGCTTTGCGAAAGCGGTCGAGAAATACAATATCGCATGGCTGGAAGACATGCTGACTGGCGACTACGTGCCCTGGGTAAATCCGCAGGCCTACCGGGAGCTCACAACGGCGACATCGACACCGATACATACCGGGGAACAGATTTACCTTCGGCACAATTTCAAGGAGCTAATTGAAACCCAAGCGGTACGGGTGATCGGCCCCGATCCGGCAGACATCGGCGGTATCGCCGAGCTGAAATGGGTCGCCGAGCATGCCTACATGCATCAGATTCTTATGGCGCCACATGGCACGGCAAATGGCCTGCTTGGTCTCGGCGCGCTGATCAACGTGTGCGCCACACTGCCAGCTAATTTTATCGCCTTCGAATATCCAAGTGCCTCTGACACCTGGTGGAGCGATCTCGTGACAGGCCTGCCAAATCCGATCGTCACAGATAGCATGATCGATATTTTGGAAGCGCCGGGGCTTGGGGTGGATATCAATGCAGAGGCCGCCAGGCCCTATCTCAAAGAAGAAGATGCGGGCTTTTTTGACGCGCCGCCTCGAAGATAGCCGCGGCGGAGCATGCAAAAGATATTCAATGTTACTAAAGTGAAGGATTAGTCAAGTTGCCGAAATTTGCCGCCAATCTCTCCTTTCTCTATCAAGAACTGACGTTTATTGAACGGATTGCACGTGCCGGTGCTGACGGCTTTGGAGCGGTCGAGTATGTTTCTCCTTACGAACATGATGCCAATGAGATCGCCCAGGCTCTCAACAAGGCTGGGGTCGAGCAGGCTCTTTTCAATCTGCCAGCTGGGGACTGGGCGGCCGGAGAACGTGGCATAGGATGCTTGCCAGGCAGGGACGGGGAGTTTCGTCAGGGTGTGGAAACCGCTATCCGGTACGCCAAAATCCTCAGGTGCCCCGTTGTAAATTGCCTGGCCGGACTAGCTCCTGTAGATGCGCAACTTGAAGCGCTTGACGAAACCCTGGTCGAAAATCTGAAATATGCCGCCGGTCGCCTACATGACGAGGGCATTGGTCTTGTCACAGAACCAATCAATCAACGCGACATGCCACGCTTTCATCTTGCGACAACCGACCATGCTGAAAGAATTCTGGACGCGGTCGGGTCTCCCAATCTGAAGATCCAGTACGACTTTTACCATATGCAAATTACGCAGGGAGACGTCGTGGCGACCTATGAGCGGCTCAAGCATCGCATCGGTCATGTGCAGATCGCCGACAATCCGGGTCGCAATGAGCCGGGCACTGGCGAAATCAATTACGCCTTCGTTTTAGAAGCTCTCGATCGGCTTGGCTACGATGGCTGGATCGGCTGCGAGTACAGGCCTTTGACAACAACGACAGAGGGCTTGGGCTGGATGAGCCGCCTGCAGGGAGAACTTAGATGAAAATCGGCTTTATTGGATTGGGGGTCATGGGCCGCCCGATGGCAGAGCATCTGATCAACGCTGGCCACGACCTCTTTGTCCACCGGGTAAAAGACGCTTCCCAGTATCTGGTCACTGCCGGTGCCAAGGCCATGCAGACACCCTATGAGGTGGCCCAAAACGCTGACGTTCTTATCCTTATGCTTCCGGACACGCCGGACGTTGAAGACGTTCTGTTTGGCGAAGAAGGTGCGGCCAATGGGCTGAAGCCTGGGACGCTTGTGATTGATATGAGTTCGATTTCGCCTTTGGTCACAAAAGAGATCGCCGCGCGACTGGAACAGGCAACCTGTGAATTCGTCGACGCGCCTGTTTCTGGCGGTGAAGTCGGCGCGAAAAATGCTAGCCTGACAATCATGGTTGGCGGTAGCGTCGCGGCATTTGAGCGAGCTCTCCCATTGTTTAATTTGATGGGCAAATCCATCACCCATGTTGGTGGCGTTGGAGATGGCCAAACTGCAAAAGTGGCCAATCAGATCATTGTGGGGCTAACAATCGAGGCGGTGGCAGAGGCCCTGCTGTTTGCACGCCAAGCGGGCGCAGACCCCGCCAAAGTGCGCGCAGCGCTGATGGGAGGGTTCGCGGGATCACGTATCCTCGAACTGCACGGTCAACGTATGATCGAACGGACATTTGAGCCGGGTTTCCGCATTCGCCTTCACCGAAAGGATCTGGCATTAGCGCTCGATGCTGCCAAACGCATCAGTGTTGCTTTGCCGAATACAGCCGCAACGGCGCAACTGATGAATTCTGCGATTGCGCTGGGCGATGGTGAAAAGGATCATTCCGGCCTGACGCGAACACTGGAAGCTTATTCTGGAGTCGTCGTCGACTGATCTGCCAGCAGGTGAAGATGGCGCCCAGGAGACGCACGATCGTATCAGAAATCTAAACCCTGTTCATCGGTGCAATCAATGTGATGTCCGATACACGGCTTGAGGAAGCAGACTATGAAGCCGCCGCGCGAACTTTTGGCATCCATGTTTCATGCGGCGGTGAAAGCTGCTGACCCACTGGCGGGGATGAAAACGCACCTGCCTGCAAAGCCGACGGGTCGGACGATTGTTGTAGGAGCTGGCAAGGGTGCCGCCCAAATGGCGTGTGCGCTCGAGACCATCTGGGACGGCCCCCTGGAGGGGGTCGTTGTTACCCGCTACGGATACGGGTGCACGACCCGTGATATCAAAATTGTCGAAGCGTCGCATCCGGTGCCGGACGCAGCCGGACTCGATGCGTCTGCCCAATTGATGAAAGCTGTTTCGAACCTGTCGAGCGGTGATCTTGTCATTGCTCTTATTTGCGGCGGTGGCTCTGCGCTTCTGCCCGCGCCTCCGATAGGATTGACCCTGCAGGATGAGATTGTCCTGAATGAAAGCCTGCTTGCCTCCGGCGCGCCGATTTCTGCCATGAATGTCATTCGCAAGCACCTTTCGACGATCAAAGGAGGGCGGTTGGCCAGCGCTACCAAGGCTCGGGTGGTCACGTTTGTCGTATCAGATATCCCGGGTGACAACGCCTCACATGTTTCCTCAGGTCCAACCGTGCCCGATCATTCCACACGGCACGAAGCGCTGGAGCTCGTTCAACGCTATGACCTTAAACTGCCAACTGCTGTTATCACGCATCTGAATTCGCCTGAGGCGGATGCACCGTCACCAGAGAGTTCGATCTTCGCGCGCAACGAAGTCCACATTATTGCGTCTGCCGGCATGTCGCTTGAGGCTGCGGCAGCAGTAGCGCGATCCGAAGGCATGGAGGCCGCTATTCTTTCGGATTCGCTGGAAGGTGAGGCCGATGCTGTCGCGCTATTCCATGCCGCCATTGCCCGTGAAGTCTTCCTGAACAATCGCCCTTTCAAAAAACCGGTGGCGATCATCTCAGGCGGAGAGACCACCGTTACGGTTCGGAACAAGCGTGGAAAGGGCGGACGAAACGGGCAATTCGCTCTGGCTCTGGCCGTAGCGCTTGATGGGTATGACGTCGATATCTTAGCTGCAGACACCGACGGCATCGATGGATCCGAAAGTAACGCCGGCGCGTTTGCTGATGGCCGCACTGTTCAACGGATGCGAGCCGCCGGCATTGACGCACGAGAGGCATTGCGCAGCAATAACAGCTACGTTGCCTTTTCATCCATCGGCGACCTCTTCGAGACGGGTCCAACGGGTACCAATGTCAACGACTTCAGGGTAGTCTTAGCTAAGTAGGGGAAGGGTTCAGACTAATCGAGAAAGGCAAGTTAATCGCATGGTTTCAAGCTTCAGGCGGTCCGGGGATGAACTTAAGCCGTCTAAACATCTAAGTATGTGATTTCCGGAAGCAGCAGCCTCGCATCAGGCGAAATCCTTAGGCCTGCCGTTTCCCCAGTCGTAGTCGCTCGATGATGTGGCGACCCGAGCCTTCCACATGTCGCGCGATGACCGTTGCTGCGCCATCTGAATCCTGGTTCTTGATGCAGGTAATCAGGTCGCGGTGTTCCTGCAGCACGTTGGCCTGCCTGCTGAGTGATGTCGGAAAGCCTCGGCTGATTGCTCGGAGTATCTGACGATGGCGCACCCATAGATCGACCGCATGGCGATTGTAGTGCCGGTCGTACATCAGCCGGTGGAACTGCAGGTCGAGATTCGAATGCTTCGTCTCGTCGCCGAAATTCAACGCTTCGATCTCTGCCTGGATGCGCTCCATTTCCCCGATTTCCGCCTTGGTAACGATGCCGACGTACCACCGCGTCAGCGCCGGCTCGATCAGCACTTCGATTTCGCAGATGTCGCGCACGAACTCTTCGTCGATCGGGCGCACGCGGGCGCCGCGGTTGGGCGTCATGATAACGAAGCCTTCGCCGCGAAGCTGCTGCAGCGCCTCACGAACCGGATTTGTCGAGGTGCCCATGCGGCTGGCAAGCTCGGCGACCTTCAACCGCTCATTGGCCTTCATGCGACCATGGATGATGTCGTCGCGCAGCCTCTCATAGATCGAGGCGCCGCCGTCTTCGTTGAGATCATCCCCTTCGGATGCCGTCTGTCGGATGTGAGTCATCGTGCTCATAACCTCGCTTTTTATGCACTTTCCAAGCACTTGCCAAGAGCAGAACATTTTATTTTGTACATTTACATTGACAAAGAATGTACGATCTGAAAGTTTTCGTTCAACAGGACGCCGTGGAGGCATCCGGTTCTAGGGATGAAAGCCGGCGGAGAGGGCCGGTTATCAGGAGGAGAAGATAATGGCTTACAAGCAAAAGCTGCGTGGCCTCGTCGTATCGACGGGGCTTCTGGGTGCCGCGCTCTGGGGGGCTGTTGCTCCCGCCTGGGCGGTTGATTTCAAGCAGGCACCGATGCTCGACGACCAGGTGAAGGCAGGCAAGCTGCCCGCCGTCGCCGAGCGTCTTCCGGAGCACGCCTTCGTCGAGACGATGGTCGACGGCGTCGGCAAATATGGCGGCACGCTCCGCACCACGATCCTCGCCAATGGCGACCAGTATAACCTCACCCGCACGATCGCCAACGAACTGCTCGTCCGCTGGGATCCGGCGTGGAAGAAGGTCATGCCATCGCTGGCCGAGGAGTTCACCGCGTCCGACGACGCGACGACCTATACGTTCAAGCTTCGCAAGGGCCTGAAGTGGAGCGACGGCCAGCCTTTCACCGCTGACGACATCATGTTCTGGTACGAAGACGTATTCATGAACAGCGCGCTGTCGCCCGCCAAGAACCCGACCTTCACGGTTGCCGGCAAACCGGTGAAAGTCCGCAAGATCGACGACCTGACGGTCGAGTTCAAGTTCGAGTCGCCCTACGGTCTCTTCCTGCAGCAGCTGGCTTATGGCCAGGGCCACCTGCCGGTCATCTATCCCAAGCATTACCTCAGCCAGTTCCATGAGAAGTACAACAAGGACGGCATTCCGGCGCTTCTGAAGGCCAATCCGGCCGCAGGCGACTGGGTGGCGCTGTTCAACTCGAAGGTGTCGCTGACCTTCCAGCCGGCCTATTGGCAGAACCTCGAGCTGCCGACCATGAACCCGTGGATCCTGACGGTGCCTTACGCCGACAGCGAACGCGTGGTCGCGACCCGCAATCCCTACTACTGGAAGGTCGATCCGGACGGTAACCAGCTGCCCTATATCGACGCCGTCACCTGGGCCAAGCTCGACGATCCGCAGCTGATGGCGCTGAAGATGACCTCGGGCGAATTCGATTTCGCCTTCCGTCACATCAACAATGCTACCTTCAAGTCCGTTCTCTTCGACGGCCAGGAGACCGGCAGCTATCGCTTCGTCGACGTGAAGGACCTGCCGGCCAACGACGCCGTCATCCTGCTCAATCTCAACTCGACGGACGAGATCAAGCGGAAGCTCTTCCAGAACAAGGATTTTCGTATCGCGCTTAGCCATGCGATCAATCGTCAGGAAATCATCGATCTCGTCTATGTCGGCCAGGGCGCCCCGGCGCAGGTGGCGACACAGCCCGAGCACGAGCTTTTCAACGAGCGTGAAGCGTCGCAATACACCGAGTATGAGCCAAAAACCTCGAACGAGATGCTCGACAAGATCATGCCGAAGAAGGATGCCGAAGGCTTCCGTCTCGATGACAGCGGCAAGCGCTTCACCATCAACTTCATGGTGGCCGACGTCTTCGGCCTCTCCTATCCCGACGTCATGCAGATGGTGCAGAAATACGCCAAGGACGTCGGCATCGACATCCAGTTGCGCACCACCGATCGCGCCCGCCTGAACACCATGTGGTCGGCAAACGAACAGGACGCCTATATCTGGAATTGCGTCGGCGGCCTTTCGGAAGTCTACACCGATCCGCGCTGCTACATGCCCTTCCAGAAGGCCGATATCTTCTTCGCCATGAAGTGGAGCGAATGGTACTCGAACCACGCAACGGGCGAAGAGCCGCCAGAGCAGATCAAGGCCCTGATGGCTTCCTACGACAAGGTCAACGCTGCTGTGACCGACGACGACCGCCGCGAGAAGATGAAGGAATTCCTGAATCTCTCCGCCGACAACTTCCTGAACATCGGGATTTCGCGCCCCATGCCGAAATACATGATGGTGTCGAAGAACCTAAAGAACGTCGTCAACGGCATTCCGATCACCGGCAACCTCTGGCATCCGGCACCGACGCTGAGCCAGTGGTATTTCGACAAGCCGGCCAACTAAGATCCTCCCAGTGCCGGTGGGGGTGCGTTTCACCCCCGCCGGCCGCCCCTTTCGTTCCATCGAACGGTCAGGTCCCATGCTCCGTTTTCTTGCCAAGCGGCTGGTGTTCGCCATACCGACACTGTTTGCCGTCTCCATCATCGCCTTCATCATCATCCAGCTGCCGCCGGGCGACTATCTCACGACGCTCATGGCGGACTGGGCAAGCCAGGGCGGAGCCGTCGAAGAAGGCACCGTCGCCGCGATGCGCGACCGGTACGGCCTCGATCAGCCGATGTACTTCCAGTACTACAAGTGGATCGCGGGCATCATCATGCATGGCGATTTCGGCATCTCCTTCGAGCTCGGCAAGCCGGTGACCGAGTTGATCTGGAGCCGCCTCGGCTTCTCGCTTCTCCTGTCGCTCCTGACGCTCTGCTTCGTCTGGGCGATCGCCATTCCGATCGGCATCCTGTCGGCGGTGCGCCAGTATTCGATTTCGGATTATTTCGCGACGTTCCTCGCCTTCTTCTTCCTCGCCGTGCCGGACTTCCTGATGGCCCTTTCGGCGATGTATGTGATGTCGGCCTATTTCGGCCAGAGCGTCGGCGGGCTGTTTTCTCCTGCCTATATCGATGCCGCCTGGAGCTTCGCCAAGCTCGGCGATTTTGCCAAGCACGTCTGGCTGCCGGTCATCGTCATCGGCCTCGGCTCGCTTGCGGCACTGGTGCGCATCATGCGCGCCAACCTGCTCGACGAACTCTCCAAGCCCTATGTCACGACGGCGCGCGCCAAGGGAATGTCGGAATTCGAGCTTCTGATCCGTTATCCGGTGCGCCTGGCGCTGAACCCGCTGATTTCGACGCTCGGCTGGATTCTGCCCGCCGTCATCTCCGGCGAGATCATCGTCTCGGTCGTCATGAGCCTGCCGACGACAGGGCCGCTGCTCTTACGCGCGCTGCTTGCCCAGGACATGTATCTCGCTGGCTCGCTTATCCTGTTGATTTCCGTGCTTACCATCATCGGCACGCTGATTTCCGACATCCTGCTCGCCCTCACAGACCCGCGGATCCGTTTCCAATGACAGATATTACCCAGCTCCCGCCGGAAGCCGGCCCATCGCTCAACCTGCACGGCAAGGACATCGCCGTTGCCGGACAGTGGCGGCTCTTCTGGCTGAAATTCAAGAAGCACAGAATAGCGCTGGTGAGCCTTGTGGTCATCATCTTCATGTATCTGGTCGCGGTATTCGCCGATTTCGTCGCGCCCTTCGACCCGAATGCCACCAATGCGCGCTTTACCTATGCGCCGCCGCAGGGCATTTCGCTGCTGCTCGACGGTACGTTCCGCCCGCATGTCAGGCAGCTGAAGATGACGTTGAATACCGAGTCGATGCGCCGCGAGTTCGTGCCGGATCCGGCAAAGCCGGTTTCGGTCGGCTTCTTCGTGCGCGCCGCGCAGCCCTATAATCTGCTCGGCTTCATCCCCATGCAGACCAAGCTCTTCGGTCTCACCGATCCGATGCCCGGCGACAGTATGTATATCTTCGGTGCCGACCGTCTCGGCCGCGATATCTTTTCGCGCGTCGTCCACGGCGCCCAGATCTCCTTGTCGATCGGCCTTGTCGGCGTCTTCATGAGCCTGATCCTCGGCGTCACCATCGGCGGTATTTCCGGTTTCTGCGGCGGCTGGGCCGATATCGCCATCCAGCGCTTCATCGAACTGCTGCGCTCGATCCCGACCATCCCACTATGGATGGGCATGGCCGCAGCAATCCCCGTCGGCTGGCCGCCGCTCCGGACCTATTTCGTCATCACGCTGATCGTCTCGCTGATCGGTTGGACGAGCCTGGCACGCGAGGTGCGCGGCAAATTCCTGTCGTTGCGCAACGAGGATTTCGTCATCGCCGCCCGTCTCGACGGCATGAGCGAGATCGGCATCATCTTCAACCACCTGGTACCGTCCTTCGCGAGCCACATCATCGCGACGCTGACGCTGGCGATACCCTCGATGATCCTTGCCGAGACGGCGCTTTCCTTCCTCGGCATCGGCCTGCAGCCGCCGATCATCTCCTGGGGTGTACTTCTGCAGGAAGCGCAGAACATCCGCGCCGTCGCGCAAGCGCCGTGGCTGCTGTTCACGCCTGCCGCCGCCATCGTCATCTCGGTGCTGTCCCTCAATTTCCTCGGCGACGGTCTCCGCGATGCCGCAGATCCCTACGAGTCGGTGTCATGAGCATGAGCCCAGATACATCCAATCAGACGATCCTCAAGGTCGACAATCTGAAGACATACTTTACAACGCGCACCGGCCCCTTCAAGGCGGTCGATGACGTCTCCTTCGAGCTCAAGCGCGGCAAGACACTCTGCGTCGTCGGCGAATCCGGTTCCGGCAAGTCCGTTACCGCCCGCTCGATCCTGCAGATCGTCGATCGGCCTGGCCGCATCGAAGGCGGTTCGATCGTGCTGACGCGCGCCGATGGTTCCTCGGTCGATCTTGCCAAGCTCGATCCGCGCGGCAAGGAAATCCGCGGCGTCCGCGGCAAGGAGATCGCCATGATCTTCCAGGAGCCGATGAGTTCGCTGTCGCCGGTCCATCGCATCGGCACGCAGATCGGCGAAGCGCTGCGCATCCATTTCGGCATCCGCGGCAAGGAGCAGCGCGAGCGCGTGCTCGAACTGCTGCGGCAGGTGGAAATTCCGCGCCCGGAAACGGCGATCGACCGCTATACCTTCGAATTTTCCGGCGGCATGCGCCAGCGCGTGATGATCGCGATGGCGCTCGCCTGCAATCCACAGGTGCTGATCGCCGACGAGCCGACGACTGCACTCGACGTCACGACCCAGGCGGAAATCCTCGACCTCATCAAGCGTTTGCAGGAAAGCCACGGCATGGCCGTGCTTTTTATCACCCACGACATGGGTGTCGTGGCCGAGATCGCCGACGAAGTCATCGTCATGTATCGCGGCAAGGTGATGGAACGCGGCCCTGTGGAGCAGATCTTCCACGCGCCGCAGGACGATTACACCCGCCGCCTGATTGGCTCGGTCGTCAAGCTGGAGAAGAAGGCCGAGGTGCGGCTGTCACGCCCCCCGATCCCCGCCGATGCGCCGCCGCTTCTCGATGTGAAGAACCTGTCGCTGACTTTCCCGTCCGGCCTCAAGGCCGTCGACGACGTGTCGCTGATCGTGCGCCCCGGCGAAACGCTCGGCATCGTCGGCGAATCCGGTTCCGGCAAGACCACGATGGGCCGCTGCCTGCTGCGTATCTACGATCCGCAGGCCGGCGTCATGGACTACCGCCGTGCCGACGGCAGCGCCGTCGATCTTTGCACGTCGGACAAGCCGACGCTGAAGGATGTCCGCCGCGACATCCGCATGATCTTCCAGGATCCGGTCGGCTCACTCAGCCCGCGCAAGACGGTCGGTCAGATCATTGCCGAGCCCCTGAAGCTTGCCGGCATGAAGGGCAGGGAGCTCGAAGATCGTGTTGCCGAACTCTTGCAGCAGGTCGGCCTCGAACCGGCCTGGCGCGAGCGCTATCCGCATGCTTTCTCTGGCGGCCAGCGCCAGCGCATCGGCATTGCGCGCGCGATCGCGGTCAAGCCGCGGCTGATCGTTGCCGACGAGGCGACGTCGGCGCTCGACGTTTCGCTGCGCTCGCAGATGCTGGACCTGATGATGAAGCTGCAGGACGAGCTTGGGCTTTCCTATGTGTTCATCTCACACGACATGTCGGTCATCCGCTACATGTGCGACCGTGTCGCCGTCATGTATCGCGGCAAGATCGTCGAGACGGGCGAGACCGACCAAGTCGTCAACAATCCGGCGCACGATTATACGCGCGCCCTTCTCTCCGCCATTCCCCATCCCGACCCGCGCGACCGGCGCATCCACAACCGGTTCCGCTATGACCCTGCATGTACAGTTTCAGCCAACGGATAAGTCATGAAAATTACCGACGTCAAAATTATTGTTTGCTCACCCGGTCGCAATTTCGTTACCGTCAAGATCTTCACCGATGAAGGACTGACCGGGGTTGGCGACGCGACGCTGAATGGCCGCGAAAAAGCCGTTGTCGCCTATCTTCAGGATCACCTGGCACCATTGCTGATCGGCCGCGATCCAAGCCGCATCGAAGACATCTGGCAGTATTTCTATAAAGGCGCCTACTGGCGAAGAGGCCCGGTGACGATGGCGGCGATCGCCGGCATCGATACCGCCCTCTGGGACATCAAGGCCAAGGCGGCGAACATGCCGCTCTACCAGTTGCTCGGCGGTGCGAGCCGCGAGAAGCTGCTGTGCTACACGCATGCCCAGGGCACGGATATTGCAGAAGCCGTCGAAGCGGTCGGCAGGCGCATCGAGCAGGGCTACAAGGCGATCCGCGTCCAGGTCGGCATTCCGGGCCTGCCTGACGTCTATGGAACGGGGAAGAAGTCGGTCACCAACAATGCGGCGGATGATGCCGTTCCGCATGAGGAGACCTGGTCGACGTCAAAGTATCTCCGCTACGTTCCCGAGCTCTTCAAGGCGGTGCGCGAGGCGCATGGCTGGGATATCGAGCTTCTGCATGACAGCCACCATCGCCTGACGCCGATCGAGGCTGCCCGGCTTGGCAAGGATCTCGAATTTGCCCGCCTCTTCTGGCTGGAAGACACGGTTGCCGCCGAATACCAGGAAGGTTTCCGCCTGATCCGCAAACACACCACGACGCCGCTGGCCGTCGGTGAAGTGTTCAACACGATCTGGGATGCGCGGCTGCTCATGGAAGAGCAGCTGATCGATTATATCAGGACGACCACGGTGCATGCCGGCGGTATCACCGCGCAGCGGCGCATCATGGATTTCGCCAGCGTCTACAACATCCGCACCGCCTGCCACGGCGCGATGGACATGTCGCCGATTTGCCTCGGCGCCAATCTGCATCTCGATCTCTGGGTCCCCAATTTCGGGATCCAGGAATATTCCGGCTACCTGCCGGAAATCCTCGACGTATTCCCAAGCGCCTGGAGCCTCAAGGACGGCTACCTGCATCCGGGCGAGGCGATCGGCCACGGCGTCGATATCGACGAGAAGCTTGCGGAAAAATATCCATACCAGCGCGCCTACCTGCCGGTGAACCGTCTCGAAGACGGCACCTTGTGGCACTGGTAATTCGGGAGAAGACGATGAAGATCACAGCGATCAAGAGCTATGCCGTCAAGGTCGGCATCCGCAACCAGCTTCTGGTGAAGGTCGAGACCGACGACGGGATTTTCGGCTGGGGCGAAAGCGGGCTATCGGGCCGCGAAAAGGCGGTCGTCGGCGCACTCGAACATTATGCCGAATTCCTGCGCGGCCGCGATCCTTTCAAGATCGGCGCCCTCTGGCAGGAAATGTATCGCAGCCAGTATTTCGAGGGCGGCCGGGTGCTGCAGGCGGCGATCTCGGCAATCGACATCGCGCTCTACGACATCAAGGGCAAAGCGCTCGGCGTGCCGGTCTACGAACTGCTCGGCGGCAAGCAGCGCGACCGAATCCCGACCTTCGCGACCACCTTTGCCGAACCCGGCCCGGCCATGGTCGAACAGGCGCAGATGCTAGTCGAGCATGGCTGGACGGCGATGCGCCTGTCGCCCTCGGGCCATGAGCACAAGGACATCTACGAGCCGCGCGAACATATCGCCACGACCGCCAAATGGTGCGTCAAGACCCGCGAGGCGCTCGGCGACGACGTCGTGCTCGGCATCGACTACCACCACCGGCTCTCGGTCGCGGAGGCTGCGAGCTTCTGCCAGAAGATGCCGAAGGGCACGCTCGATTTCCTCGAGGAGCCGATCCGCGACGAATCCCCCAGCTCCTATGAGGCGTTGCGCCGGATGACCGACATCCCGTTTGCGATCGGCGAGGAATTTTCCTCGAAATGGCAGTTCCAGCCTTATATCGAGCGCGACATCCACCAGTTCAACCGCCTCGACGTCTGCAATGTCGGCGGTCTGACGGAGAGCATGAAGGTCGCTGCCTGGAGCGAGACCCACTACGTCGACATGATGCCGCACAATCCGCTCGGTCCGGTCTGCACCGCTGCAACCATCCATTTCTCGGCGGCGGTCGCCAACTTCTCCTGGCTGGAGACCCGCGCGAGCCCGGCGGAAACCCATCTCGGTTTCGACAATTCCGAATTCTTCCCCGTCCAGCCGCGGCTGGAAGGCGCGTTTTATCCGGTCTCGGATGCGCCCGGCCTCGGCATTGAGGTCAATGAAGATCTGATTACCAAGCAGAATTTCGAATTCTGGGAAGCGCCGCATCTGAAGCGCCGCGACGGCTCGATCACCAACTGGTGATCCGAAAGTTCCATAAATTAGGTTATGCGATATGTTATATCATAACGTGATGAATTTGGCTAGGCCCCTGGCTTGGCCGCTCTGTCGGTGTGATGACAGAGCACGCTTTCTTGGAGTTTTGAATGGAGAACTTACGAGTACGAGAAGAATTTGAAGGTCTCAGTCACGCGGTCCAGAATGCCCCAAGCGTTTACGATGCACTGCGCATCCTGGAGGTGGCATACGGGATTGATTCTTCAACTTATCATCTGGCCCTAACGGTAGCAGATGTGGTCGATACGCCGTACGTGCGCACAACCTATCGCGACGCCTGGGTTGCTCGCTATCTCGTACGAGGATATGCGAAAGTCGATCCGATCCTGCGCGAGGGTCTCATCCGGCAACTGCCGTTCGATTGGCGCGAAGTCGAGGTTCCGTCAGCGGCCCATGACTTTCTGCATGACGCCCAAGAACACGGCGTTGGCGCAAACGGTTACTCCATCCCCATCGTCGACAAAAAGCGGCGTGCGCTCTTATCCCTGAATTCCAGGAAGCCCGCCAGCGAGTGGAGCAAGATGGTCCAGGAGTACCATCAAGAGTGGCTCGATCTTGCCTTTCTGATCCACAGAAAAGCAGTCTTCGAGCTGCATGGCGAGCATGACCCAATTCCGCAGCTAGGTCCACGCGAAAAAGAGTGCCTTCATTGGGCAGCTCTTGGAAAGACGAACGACGAAATCGCCGAAATCCTCGGCCTCTCGATGCATACGACGCAACGATACCTGATGTCGGCGCGCCACAAACTCGGTGCTGCTTCGACCACGTCGGCGACGGCTCTCGCGATTCAGCTTCGCCTGATAAATCCGTATGGCAGTACGCAGGATTCGGGGAGCTAATCCCCGAATATTTCGCACGCGCGTATCCTGTTGCACGCTGCCTCCGACCAATAATGCGGAGGCAAGCATGTATCTTCTCGTTCAGGCGAATGAATATCATAAGTACACCGAGCTCCTCGATCAGTCGTTCCGGCTGAGAAAAAGGGTGTTCGTCGACCGACTCGGCTGGAGAGTGTCCGTATCCGGCCATCTGGAGCGGGATCTCTATGACGATCTCCACCCAGCCTACCTCCTCTGGTGTGACGACGAGCGAGAGCAACTCTATGGTTCCGTGCGGCTTATGCCGACGACCGGTCCAACCCTCCTCTATGACGTCTTCCGAGAAACATTCCCCGAAGCCTGCGACCTGATCGCGCCGGGCATCTGGGAGGGCACGCGGATGTGCATCGACGGGGATGCGATCGGTGAGGATTTCCCTGACATGCAGTCCGACAGAGCCTTCTGCCTGTTGCTCCTCGCCTTGTGCGAGGCCGCACTCGCCAATGGCATCAGCACGATGATCTCAAACTACGAGCCCCATATGCGGCGCGTCTACAGACAAGCCGGCGCCGAACTCGATGAACTTGGGCGTTCCGACGGCTACGGCCGTTTCCCGGTTTGCTGCGGTGCCTTTGAGGTTTCGCACCGCGTCCTCGCTGCGATGCGCAGCAAACTCCAGGTGGACGAGCCGCTTTATCGGCGACCCGTGTTTCCGTCGCGGACCGCCTCTGCAGCACCGGCGTTGCTTTCAGCCTGACGCAGCGACCGGAGGTTCTCATGGCCAAACACATTTCTGAAACATCCGTTGCGATCTCACACGCCGATCAGACCGCTGAGCTGCTGTGTGTTGCCCTCCGCGACTGCACTGTTTCGATCGCCACCAATCATACCGAGCGACTTCTCAATTTCGGCGACGGGCGGGCGGTCATCAGGCAAACTGCCTGCGGCCTCCACCTTCGGGTGGAGGCCCAGGATCTCTTAACATTCTTCGGGATCCGGTCCCTGGTGCAAGTGGCCTTCTCTCAGGTCGCAACCCATTTATTCGGTCAACTTGAATGGCATTCGGCTGGCGACGAGCCGTTCGGGGCGATCGGTCGGCGGGAGGGTACCTCCCGATGCTGAACGGGCATGTGCCTGGTCAGCATCGTTGGTCGACTAGGTCACCGACGTATCGTGAGTTGGGTACTCACAACGTTGCGTGCCTGTCGAAGTGATCTGTCCTGAAGTGCACTCGCGCGATCCTGAAATAGCTTGAGTGAAGCCGCCTGTTCCGAGGTTATCCCGAGCGAGGCGCCTAGCCTCGCGACATTCCCCTCTTTCAGGTCCGCCCGATCGGTGGGCGAAAGACGTTTGGTCATCGCCAGAGTGAGCTTTTCGAACTCGCGACGTAGGACCGGCTCCGCGTTCAGACGGCGGACCTGCCCGTGATCACCTCCCGACATCAAAGCAGAGAGTTCCTTCGATGGCCTGGGAATCTCAACCTTGTGCCGTGCCTGTTCCTCACGATGCTGCAAGACGATCTGGTGCCGCTCGAAATCTACCGTCAGACCATAGTCCGCCAGCGCTGCGGCGAGCTGCGGCGCATGGGCTTCGGCCGTCTGGCGTGCCGGGCTCGGCCCGCGCAGCCATTTCCTCCCCTCCCCGGCCATGTCGCCAAGCCGGCCAGCGCGAACATCATCGCGGGCCGCCGCGCCGCTGCGCGCATCGGCGATTTGTTGGACGGATGCCGACGCCGCCTGGCCGTTGCCGAACACGAGCCGCGACAGATTTTCGATTTCCGCCCGCTTGTTGGCGAGCCGGGAGGAAACACGCAAGCGATCGGCAATCGCCGCATCGTTGAGGTCAGGCAGGTCCCGAGCAGGCACAAGAACCTCCGATTGCACGCTGTTTCGATGCGGCGATCGGCGCGCACCGAGGCTGCGCTCATTATCAGCGATGCCGCGCACAAACTCGTCAGCCTTCCTCCGCCGTTCTGGATCGAGCTGCCAATGGCGCGCCGTCTCGTTCAGAACTCCCTCCATCATGGCTTTCGCCCGGGCGCGGTTTTCAAGATCGCCCGCCCGAAGCCGCAGGTCGTCCCGCACGGTGCGAAAGGGCTCTCCGCTGATGTCCGTGATCACTGTTGCAAGGACAGCGCGCTCCGCGATTGCCATATTGCGGTCAAGCCGATCGCGGGTATGGGCGAGAGTGGCGCCATAACCCGGCTCGATGATCTCCGCCATTACTGCCTCGGCCGACCTGCCACCGATTGCGACGGCATTGGCGGCACGCACGAGGGCTTTCCGCATCCCGGCGGCTTCCATCCAAGAATCCACGACATTGGCCAAGCGAGAGAGCCGGTCGGTTCGGCCGAACACTTCACGGTCCACGGCGACACGATTGAGAGCGACATCGAGATACTCCGTCACCCGCCGGCGCGATCCGTCCGACGTTTCCACGGCGAGGTCCGCCGGCAAACGGTGCGCTGCCGGAAACTCCTGCGTTCCGCGCTTGTCCTGGACCATGGCTCGGGTCGCGATGATTTTCCCGTCCTCTGGCAAAAGGCCAAGATCGCGGACGGCCTCGATCAACTTCAGCGTCATGTAGGTCTGCATCAGACGGCCGGTGGCATGAGCTTCTATATTGCCGATGGGCCGGCGCTCTGCATCTCGCACCGCATTGTCGTAGAGTTCGACGAACAGGCCCAGTGCATCGGCCCGACGCTCGAAGATCGTGCGGCTCCGGCGAGAATTCTCGTCGATATCGGCTTCTCGGCGTTGCGTGAGCAGATAGTTCACGTCATCGGCAGCGAGCGTCTTCACCTCGGCAATGCGATACGCCGGGGCCATTCGTTCTTCCATCCGGCTCAGCACATAGCTCCAGTCATCGGCAAATCGCTGGACCTCGGAACGGCTCATCGGCCGAGACTGCTCCGCTTCCAGTGCCTGCCTCGCGCCGGGTCGATGCGACCACTCTCCCTGCCGCATCTCATTATCGTAGAGGATCGTGCCGCCGCGCGTGCGCAGTTGCACCCTGTCGGCCAAACGCTCGGTTTCGACCTTCTCCAGGCTGATGCGCAGCCCGTCAACGGCAGCGTCATGGATGTGTTTTGGAGGAATGCGCGCAGCGTCACCGAGGCGCAACATTTCCTCGAAGCGATAGTGATTGCCCTGCCAGCTGAGGCGCGGGTTGATGGCGACGGCGCGAACCTCAACGTCATAGCCAGCCTCGCGGGCCATGCCGATGACGCGAGCGACGTTTTCAGGGGTGCGCATCGTCGTCTCGAAGACGATATTCACCTTGCGCTCCGCCGCCGCCGCCAGCAGCTTCTCCGTCCATCGTCCGGCATCAGCTTGGGTGAACTGCGACGCCGTCTCCGAATCCTGTCGCTGGAAGCTAAGAAACTGCGGATGGTAGGTTCTGAGATCGTCGCCGACGATGCGGATCGTCGACCCCGTGTGTTCGAGCTCCGCATGGCTTGCGATCAGCACCGCGGTCTTGCCGGCGCCTGGCTGTCCGCCGAGCAGGATGAGGCGGGGTCGCTCCGCCGGCGTCATTGTCGCCGGCAGATAATCGGGAAGAACGTCATTGCGGAAAATACGCTCGTTCCTCTCCGGTGAGAGCGGGCCGGATGTCTGATCCTCCGCCATGATCAGAACTCCGCCCAGAAGCGGGTCTCGTCCTGCACACGCGGTCCCCAGACCGCGATGACGTCCTCGACGGCATTGCGACCATCGGCAGAAAGGCTCCGCTGCAGATCGATGAGATCGCGACGCCGCCGACGTAGCGCCTCAGTTGCCGCCGGATCCGTGTCCTCGAGCTCATAGACGCGGGCGGTGACGATCGCCCGGGCTTGGTTGAGAATCTCGATGGCGATCTCAGTTCGGACAATCACCTCGTAGGACGTTTCCTGCTCTGTCATGTGCTTTCCTTTCCTTCTCTAGAAACTGGCTATCGTGTGAGACCACGGGCGCGATCGATGGCACGGCGCTGGCGCTCGGATATGATCTCCTGGCTGCCATGCGTCCGTACCGTCTGCTGCAGGACCTGCAGACGCTCCCGCATCGCCTCAAAGGCGCGGCGCTGCGCCGGCGATACGCGATTGATGACATCTGCCTCGCCGCGAAGGATCGCGTTTCTGCCGAAGCGTTCGTCAAGCGCCCGGCTGACAGCGGCAAACTCTCGACCGATGTCGGGATCCAGCGAGCGAGCAGCAGCGTCGACTTTGGCGCCCTTCTCCTTTTGCGTCTTCTGCGTTTTGACGTCGGCCACCAATTGCCTGAGTGCGTCCTCGGCCGCTTGCGACAGGCCGGGGACGGCGACCGCCATGCGCCGGCGCTCTTCGTTGATGGTCCGGGTTTCCGCATCGAGGGCGCTGACATAGGACGCACTGATCGAACGCACGCGGCTTGCCGCTTCCGGCACGGCCTGAAGTGCCTCTTTGCGCTCGCGGCCGACCGCGAGCAGCTTGTCCATCATCCGGTCGGATCCACGCAGAGCGCCATAGGCGGCGGGATCATTTCCAACAGCGGCCGCAATCCGTTCGCCAGCAAAACCTTTCACGACAAGGTCTTCGATCCTGGCGACCGCGCCGGCAGGATCACGCCAGATGCGCGTCGCGGTCTCGGCGAGCGCCGAGCGATGATGGCGATAATGCGGAATAGCCAATACTCTCTTCCGAGCCACCGCGTCCACCGGCGTCGTGAACTCGGTCACTGCGGCGAGCATCGGCAACACGGGCAC
Source organism: Pararhizobium polonicum (assembly GCF_001687365.1). Lineage (GTDB taxonomy): Bacteria > Pseudomonadota > Alphaproteobacteria > Rhizobiales > Rhizobiaceae > Pararhizobium > Pararhizobium polonicum. The sequence continues at coordinate 63,966 of NZ_CM004502.1, read as the reverse complement.
GGTCTCCTTTCCGACCTCGACGCTCGCGCCGGCAACGATCTTCGTGCGATCCTGTCTTTCCGCGAGGTGCTGTTCCTCGGCGAAGCGTCTGATCACCTCGAACAACCGCACCAACTTTTGGCGACGCTCTGGCGTCAGATCGTCCGGCAGGCGCTCGCTCGTATTGCGCTCGGCAACCGCATCCGCTTTCGCGGTGAAGGCGCTCCAGCCGAAGCGTGCCGTCAAGGCATCGTTGACGGCTTTCACCTCCTGCACCAGCAGACGGTCCGCGGCGGCGTAGGTGAAAGCGGTCTTATAGGCATCGTCCCCGCCGCGGTCGCGGACGGCCTCGATTTCGACAAGACGCGCCATTGCCGGTTTGGAAAGCACCGGGATCGACAAGGACATATGCGCGCGGCGTTGCTCCTCACGGATGCCGAAGCGCTCAGCCTGCCGGCGGAATTCGGTGGCGTGTGCGCGAGCGAGTGGCAGCAATTCCGACAGAGCGGCTATCGCCGCGTGGCGCTCACCCCTGCCCGCACGGCCATCGACCACAAGGTCGGACCCGCGAAGGCGACCGAGCCGATCAGGTGCTGCGGCAAGAGCGTCAGTAAGTTGGCGTGGCTCGACCGCCGTTTCCGAGCTCAGGGTGTTCAGGCGGATAAGCGCTTGGTCCGGATCGCGATAGATCGTCTCGAGCATCGGTCGCAGGATCGCCTCCCGCTCCTTCCACCGTTCCGACGTAAGCTGCGCCCGACGCGCATCCTCGTCGACACTCCGGGCGAACACCGTGGTCGGCGGGACGAGATATTTTCCGCCCCCGGACATTTCTGCTGTTGGGGGTTCCCTTCGTGTCTCGCTGTAGGAAACGCGTCGTTCGCGCTCGATGGCAAAACCGAGCGCAACGCTCGCCCGCTCCCACAACTTCGCCACTTGCTCCCGCTTCTCCGCAACCCACGCCAGCCGCCGCGCCGCGCCCTCCTCTTGTCGCGCCGCGACCCCGGCGAGCGTGTCGATGCCGCGTCGCCGCGCGAAGTCTCGTGCATGCGCCTGGTAGCCTTCCTCGCTTTCAAAATCGAGCGTCGTCGTCTTCGCGCCGGACCGGCCAAGCCGCTCGACAAGCTGTTTGAACAATTCCGGCCGATGGCCCTCCTGCTCGATGCGCTCATTGCGAGCCTCCGCAGATTCCACCTGTTTGGCCGTCCAGACGTTGCGATCGACCGTCCGTTCCTCGAAACTCTTTTCTCCCGTTTTCTCATCGATAACGGGTACGGTCACCGTGACCCGTTCGACGCCGTCCTTGCGCAGCGTCACAGTGTCGCCTTCCGAGACCCCGCCCTCCTCCAGCGCCTTCGGCAGGCTCACACCCCACAGTCGGTGGACGGTTCCGTCATCGGTCTTCACGTCAGCATAGGGGCTCTCGTCGGCATCCCCATCCTGGGGCCGGAATTTTGCTTCACCAGTTTCGACGAGCTCGCCGGTGACGCCGGCGGCATGATCGGCGCGCGCCGCCCTGCCCCATTCCGGCTTCGGCTGGAAATCTTCTTTGGCCGCGTAGAGGTCGACGCGCTCGCGATGCCTGGTCATCGACACATAGGTCAGATGCTGGTCCATCATGCCGGTGGCGAGCACGAACGTCCGGTCGACTGTCGCGCCCTGCGACTTGTGGATGGTCGCTGCATAGCCGTGGTCGATATTGCGATAACTGTCCTCGCTGATCACGACGTCGCGGCCATTGTCGAGTCGGACGCTCAACAGCGGGCCGCCTCGCCTGTCGCCGGTGGAAACGACGGATCCGAGCATGCCGTTCTTCACATATTGCGGCCCGAGACGCCGCGCGCGCGGCTCGAGGAAACGGGCATTTTCAAGGAATATGATCCGATCGCCGGCGGCAAACTCCCGAAGCCCACGCGCCGTCTGGAATTCGCGCCCATCGGTAAGCGCGCCCTCCTGCATCATGACATTGCGCAGAGAGCTGTTGAGCCGCTTCACATCGTCATTGGTGTGCGCCAGAACGAGCAGCTCATCGCCGCGAAGACGGGGTACATTTTCCTCGTCGCCAGGTTTCTGAAGCAGGTCACGGCGGGCATTGGTCCAATCGATGACGATGCGCTCGACGATCTCGGCTCGCGTATCGGCCTCAGTGACGCGGCCCTGCTGCGCATAGGCGTCAAGACCGTCTTCGACCCGGCCACGAGCGAAGAGACGGGAGGCCTCGCGTGCCCACTCCTCGCGCTGGCGGCGCACACCGGCGAGCTCGGCAAAGCCGGTCCGTTCGCTGATCGCCCGGAACGCCGCACCCGCCTGGATCGGTTGAAGCTGCATGGCGTCACCGACCAGGACGGTTTTCGCCCCCGCTTGTTCGACCACTTTCAGCACGCGCGCCATCTGTTTCGACGACACCATGCCGGCCTCATCGATGACGAGGACATTACCGCGCTCCAGCAGATCGCGCCCATTTTCCCAAGCCAGTTCCCAGGAGGCCAGCGTGCGCGACCTGATGCCGGAACTGTCCTCTAGGCCCTCTGCCGCCTTGCCGGCCAGCGCCGCCCCGATTACCCGGCGACCCTCGCCTTCCCAGGCGACACGCGCAGCGGCGAGCAGTGTCGACTTGCCGGCGCCGGCGAGACCGACCACGGCCGCGATCGCGCCGGCGCCAGTGACATGACGCACGGCATCGACCTGCTCGGCGTCGAGCCTGAAGGGTTTCCCCGGATCGGCGGTCTCTACCTGTCGAACGGCCACGGCAACCTTCGCATCGGCAATGCCGAAGCCGGTACGCTTCGACAGAACCTCGGCCGACTGCGCCATGTCATATTCGATGCGTAAGATTTCTCGCGTGGTGAACACCGCCGGCTCTGAAACTTTGCCGTTCGCACTGTCGAGCTCCTGCGGCTTCAAGAGCACCAGATCGTCTGAAGCCATCAGCCGAGCGCGGATGTTGGTGAAGTCGACGGGATCGTCGACAGTGCGATGCAGCGCCTTGGCGATATCGCGCTCATCGAAGGTGGAGCGTTCGTTGCCGAGTTGCCTCAGCAGAAGACCGGGATCGGCGAGCAATCGGTCGGCCATCTCCTGCCGGCGCGCAAGATCGGCCGGCGCAAAATACATCTCGACGCCTTTGCGGGCGAGTGCGGCCTTCTCTGGCCCAAGATGTTTCTGCGCGATGCCATCGAGGCCCTGCTCGGCATAGGAGCGGCCATCGAGACGGATCTCATGGCCGGCAAGCGCCAGATGCCGGTTGGCTGTTTCCGCCCAGGCGATCTTCCATGACTTCATCGTTTCCTTGTCACCGGCCCAAAGCTTGTAGACGATCTTGCCGTTCGGACGATCCGGGGTGACGACACGCAAGGGCTCGCCATCCTCGCCGAGCACTGGCACCTTCTTCCGCCCGAACCCCTCCTCCGTCAGCGGCCTCAGCGTCGTCATCAAATGGATGTGCGGATTGCCGTCCTTGTCATGAAACACCCAGTCGGCGACCATGCCCTTCGAGGTAAAATTGTCCGCGACGAACTCACGGACCAAGGCGATATTCTCGGCCCGCGTCAGCTCTTCCGGCAGGGCGATGATGAGCTCGCGCGCGAGCTGGGCGTCGGCCCTCGTCTCGAAGGCGTCAACCGCATTCCACAGCGCCTCGCTGGCAGCGGCAACAGTCTTGCCGTCGATGGCCGCCTTCAGCCAGGCGGGAATCTCATCCGGGACCGCAAGTTCCTCATGCACCAGTTCGCGCGATCCGCCGCGGTAGCTGAACGACGTGCCGGCCTGGTCGTCCATCATCCGGGCGCGGTGGCGATAGGCGGCGGCGGAGACGATACTGCGTCCCGCTCCCCTGCTGATCACCTGCGCTCTGACGAACATGATCGCCATTGTCGTCTCCAGACCTTCCAAGCACGTCGCGGGTGCGACGTATATTGCGCCCTCAAACCGATCGGACCGAAGGGCCGATGCCGCTTCTCCGGAAGACGGCCCAAGCCGGATTTCCGGCATCGACGTTTTGGGGACTTGTGCAAGGTAGCTTATTTGACTACTATTTTCTAGTCAGTTAAATCGGAAAGCGGAAAGTTTGTTGCAATTGGAAAGGATCGGATAATGGCCGCCAAACCGTCAATTCTCGATATTGATGCACAAATCGAAAAACTACGGGAGCGCAGAAAAACTTTAATAGTCAAATCCGCTGATCGATTTGCCCGTGCGGCAACGAAGTCGGGGCTGGCTGAAATGGAGATCTCCGACGAGGAGGTCGATCACATCTTCGAAGAGATCGCGGCCCGATTTCGCAAAGCAGAGAAGAAAGGGGCTGCTCGCGCATCTTCTCCACCGAGTGGACAGCCAGGTGGCGGGACTGGAGCGACGACGGAGGTTCCTCATGACAGCTGACCGGAAAAGGCAAGCGCGCGAAAAGTTCCTGCTCGGCGGCATCGTCGTGCGGGCAGGACTGTCGACGGCGGACCGCGCTTTCCTGCTCGGGGGATTGCTGGAGCTTGCGAGGATCGCGCCAAGCTCATTCGAACATCGGCGGCTTCGGGGCATCGGTGAGAAGGCTTTCAAGACCCCGATGCTGGATGGTGGTATGCCACTCATGGTCGAGGCGGCAGAATGACGATCAGGGCAAAGCCGCATCCCAGCTTGTTGCTTACTTTCGTGCCGATCACAGTGACGGCGTTTGCAGCCTATGTCGTCGGCTGGCGCTGGCCAGAACTTGCCGCGGGCATGACCGGAAAAACACAATACTGGTTCCTTCGAGCCTCTCCCGTGCCGGTTCTTTTGTTCGGACCGCTGGCGGGGCTTTTGACCGTCTGGTCTTTGCCGTTGCATCGGCGAAGACCGATCGCGATGGCCACCCTCATCTGCTTCCTATCCGTCGCCGGCTTTTATGCGCTGCGTGAATTCGGCCGGCTTTCGCCATCCGTTCAGAGCGGCGGAGTCACTTGGAACCAGGCACTGTCGTTTATCGACATGGTGGCTGTCGTCGGCGCCGTCGTCGGCTTCATGGCAACTGCCGTGTCCGCACGCATCTCTACGGTCGTGTCCGAACCGGTGAAGCGCGCCAAGCGCGGCACCTTCGGAGATGCGGACTGGCTGTCCATGTCTGCGGCGGGCCGGCTCTTTCCCGACGACGGCGAGATTGTCGTGGGCGAGCGGTATCGTGTCGACAAGGAAATCGTCCATGAACTGCCGTTCGATCCGAACGATCCGGCGACTTGGGGACAGGGCGGAAAAGCACCGCTGCTCACATACAAGCAAGACTTCGATTCCACCCATATGCTGTTTTTCGCGGGGTCGGGTGGGTACAAAACCACCAGCAACGTGATCCCGACGGCGCTTCGATATTCCGGACCGCTGATCTGCCTCGACCCGTCCACGGAGGTCGCGCCGATGGTCGTCGAGCATCGGCGGGAGAGACTTGGACGTCAGGTGATGGTGCTCGACCCGACAAACCCGATTATGGGCTTCAACGTGCTTGATGGCATCGAGACGTCGAAGCAGAAGGAACAGGACATCGTCGGTATCGCCCACATGCTTTTGTCCGAAAGCGTGCGCTTCGAATCGTCGACCGGCTCATATTTCCAATCGCAGGCGCATAACCTGCTGACCGGCCTGCTGGCGCATGTGATGTTGTCGCCCGAATATGCAGGGCGGCGAAACCTGCGCAGTCTCCGGCAGATCGTCTCCGAGCCGGAGACGTCCGTGCTCGCAATGCTCCGTGACGTTCAGCAACATTCGGCATCGAAGTTCATCAGCGAAACGCTGGGCGTTTTCGTCAACATGACCGAGCAGACGTTCTCTGGCGTCTATTCGACCGCGTCGAAGGATACGCAATGGCTATCGCTCGACAATTATGCGGCCCTCGTATGCGGCAACACGTTCAAGCCCAGCGATCTCACCGGCGGCAAGAAAGACGTGTTCCTCAATATCCCCGCGTCAATCCTGCGTTCCTATCCCGGGATTGGACGTGTCATCGTCGGGTCTCTCATCAACGCGATGATCGAGGCGGACGGCGCGTTCCACCGCCGGGCGCTATTCATGTTGGACGAGGTCGATTTGCTCGGCTACATGCGTGTGCTCGAAGAGGCGCGCGACCGCGGTCGCAAGTACGGCATCAGCATGATGCTCCTCTACCAGTCCGTCGGTCAGCTTGAGCGGCATTTTGGAAAAGACGGCGCGGTCTCCTGGATCGACGGCTGCGCGTTCGCGAGCTACGCGGCGATCAAAGCCTTGGAAACGGCGCGCAACGTCTCGGCGCAATGCGGGGAGATGACCGTCGAGGTGAAGGGCAGTTCCCGCAACATCGGCTGGGACACGAAGAACAGCGCATCGCGTAAATCGGAGAGCGTCAATTTTCAACGCCGGCCGCTAATCATGCCCCACGAGATCACGCAGTCGATGAGGAAGGATGAGCAGATCATCGTCGTGCAGGGACATAGCCCGATCCGGAGCGGCAGGGCGATCTACTTCAGACGGAAGGACATGAATGCGGAGGCCAAGGTCAACCGTTTCGTCAAGCCCTGAGTTTCGGAATGTCAGGCTTGCTCGGCCTTTTCGTATTGCGCTTCGGTTGGCCACCGCGTCGACGTCATTGCAGAAAGTGCGACTTCAATGGCCTTGCGCGCCTCAAGCAAATCTCGATGCCGGCTCGACGGGTCGGCGTAGACACCATAGCCGTTGATAATCCGTCCTTCGAAACCTCGCTGTAACGCTTCCAGCGCGATCCCAACTTGGTCTTGAATGGTCGTCGTCGAAATCTGCGCCTCTTCTATAGTCGACATTCTGCTTCCCTCGTCGAACGGCAGTTACACCAGATTGCAAGATCCTACCCTCCATAAACCGCTAAAGCGAGGGGTTCACCACCGGGCCTGAAGCTTATCACCAGTCGCGGCGCCGATAACGTTCAAACGGATCGGCCTCGCCCGGCGGCGCGAACCATTCGACGAACTTCGAATAGCCCATCGCAAAGCTGATAAAGCCGACCGCCATCAGGAGAATCGCCCAGAACGGCATCCCGTTGGCGGTTTCGGGCTTTACGAAGGCGGCGAACGAGACCGGCAGCATGATGACCCCGCCAAGCACAAGCACATTGACGACCGGGCGGAACATGCAAAGCAGGAAGAACGCGAGATGCCAGGCGCAGTGAAAAATACCAAGCGCAATCCCGATGACGAGCGCGCTGGTCATTCGGATGAGGAAGCGCAACATACGAGAAAGCGGGTTCTGCGTTTCGGGCTGTGGGCTGGCGCTAACGGCAGTGTGATTTTCGATCATCGCACGATCTCCCTTGCCGATCTGGATGCGCCCATTCGATTGGCCCGCCGGATCAAACTATCGGATTTTAGTGAGTCTATTCCGCGAGAGAGATCGGAGCAAGTCCGGATCGCGAAACGCGATCCGTATCAGCGCGGCGTTGGATCGATCACGGCGACGACGCGTTCGAAAGCCGTGTCCGGTGGCAGACTGAAAGGAGGCGCGAGCGCCTCCTTTCTTCTTCAGACGCGTGCCGCGATGAACCTGACGCCGGTTCCTCGCGCGATCTCATCCATGATCTCGGAAAGCCCTTCAAGTTCACGTGCCGGTACCTCGGTGTAGTCGAGGCCGGCAAGGCATCCCTCTCCCTCGCCTTCCGCGATGACGAATTCCAAGATCGAATCCAGCAGCGAAATCGGCCCACTCTCGATCCAACGACGTTCGAAGCTCGTGCAGATGTAGTAGAGTTCATACCATGCCTCACCGTCCGGCGTTCCTTTGTGTGCGGCGAGCTCACACTCGGTGTCGATCTCTGAATGGAGGGCGGCAACCATTGCATCGAGCTTTTCGAGAAGCTTGCCATGCAGATCGCGAGCGAACGCTATCTTGCATGCGCAATGGCTGGCTAGAACTTTACCGCGCATGCGCTCGACCTTGCTGATGAGTTCGACAGGATTGAATTCAGTCATAATTGTCTCCTTTCGTTTCTGACGAAAGGTGTCGACGTCGTTGCCCAGGCGGGGTCGAGGACCGCGGAACGCGGCTTGCAAGCGGATGATTCGATTTGCTGGTGCTGCTCAGGGCGGCGGCAGAAAATCGCAGCATCCGCGCCGTCCTTGAGGCCGGATGGGCGGGCGTAAAATGGGAAGTCAGAAAAAGAGCCCCGCGCCCCTGGGGCGCGGTCCGCATCCGGCGTTCAGCCGGAGGGGTGCGCGAGGGGCATCCCCTTGCGGTGAGGCGACCGGTCTATCCGGTCGTCTCATCCCGCGAGATGGGATCGTCACCGAAGGCCGAGACGGCGCAAGCCGGCCCGGTGAGCGACGGAACGGCGCGAGTAGAGCCCGGTCGGCCATCGGCCGGCTCGCCCAGATTCCCGGCTCGCCGGCTCCGACGATCATCACGGAAATGAATCGATGCGTCCCGACCGATTCATAAGTCTCGTTGGACGTCGCAGTTGCGACCGGCGATTCTTCCGCCATGTTGGCTCAACCCTATCACCTCTATATCGAGCGCACCGACGTGGACAGGAACATGGCGCGGTTCTATGCGCTGTCGATCGAGCCGACGCTGTTCGGCACGCCTTGCCTGACGCGGCGGTGGGGCCGGATTGGCTCCGGCGGCCAATCGATGGTTCATCATTTCGACGGGGCGGAAGAAGCCGTCTCCTTCTTTCTCGACCTACTGCGTGCGAAGCGTGCGCGCGGATACCGGACAAGGCCGATTGGCAAGATGTTGTAAAGTTGTTGATAGAAGGAGGCGATGACGTGGGGGCGCAGCGGGCTGGCGCGCCGGTCGATCCGGCGTGGCGGACCCGGATGGTAAGGCAAGAGCCTCCCTCAGTGGGGAGGCTCGGCGTCGGTCGCGCCCTCCTGTGACGCGACTGCCGCCATCAGTGTGGCGCGCGCTCGTTCCAGCTCCGCGGCGATCTGGTGGCGCTCGGCGGGGTCGCAGTGGCCCAGTTCAGCGCGCAGCTCCTCGACTTGCATTTCGAGTTCGTACGTCATCGTCATCTCCTTGATAGTGTGAAAGATGACGCCCGGGGTCGTGAGGATCGGGCCGGGTCAAGGATCGCGTAGCGACCGCCGGAGGCGGCGAGCGGAGGAACCGATTTTCTGACGGCGCCCTTCAGGGCGTCGGCTGAAAATTGGAGGGGGCCGCGATGTCCTTGAGGCGGCGCGACGCTCACGGCAGACTTGGCGTTCTGAGCAGACAGGGTTTGGTCTCGTTTGGCACCAAGTGGAATGATCGCGGGCTCGATGCCCGCGATCATTCCCACAATCGTCCAAGCCGGCTTGCCTCACTCGCCGAAGCCGGCCCCGATCGCTCGGGGCCGGCGCTCGCCGTTCAGTTCGGATTGTTCCAGAGGATCACCTTCTTGCTCGGGTCGCCGCCGGGTGCCTGGGCGAGGTTGCCGAAGATCACACCGATCTCGGGAGCCTCCAGCTTCACCGAGAGGTATTCCTCGCCGGTCTGGCGGGCGATGCGGTTCCAGCCCGCGCCGATCTCGAAGCCGGTCTTGCGGTGGATGACACGGTAGTCGGGGGCTTCCTCGCTCGCCTTGTTGGCGTTCGGGATGATGGCGATCGGGGCGTTGACCCGGATGGTGGCGAAGACGCCTTCGAGGATGCCGTCGGTCTTCTGCGTCAGGGTTGCGATCGTGGTGGCCATGGTACTTGCTCCTTCGGTTGCTCGGGACCATTCCCGATGGCGCACGAAGAGACGGCCGACCTGCTGCGGTCAGCTCGGGCAAAAATTATGCGAAATTCTATTTTCCGCCAGGAGCAAACAACTGAAATAGAATTTCGCATAATTTTTGCCCGAGTCTTACCCCTTTAGGGGTTGGCCGCAAAAGCAGGCGGTCGTCTATACGAGCGACATAAAACGGGAATGGTTCGGGGCAACTGAAGGGCGCGACAAACCCATGGCTGCCCGGTCCAGCGCTGCGGGATATCGGCCTCGCGCCCGCTCAGCGCTTCGCCGCCATCCGGGTCAACGTCCGGCCCTCGCCTGGTCGCAGTTGCTGCGCGCGATAGGCACTCCTCCCGCCGACATCACACTTTTGCGTGTCCGCGAGGTCGGTACCGCGACCGCATCGCCGCCTGCGGACCGTTCGGGAATATCGGGTGAAGCGGTTCGCGTGGGACATCGGAAACGGGCTTTCACCAACTCGCCTGCCAGCGCCCTGCCGTCCCAACGCTGGTATCCGCTAGACACACCGCGATCGGCAGCGTCGCATCTGAGCGATCGGAGTCGGCTTCGTCCGCAGAAACAAACCCGCGAGGTTCACAAGGCGACAGGATCCGAACAAGTCACGAACGGAATGCCGTAGAGCCCGACATTCCGATCCTGCGAAACGAAATACGCTCCCTCCGCCACGGCCTGCGCCATGAGGAGATGATCGAACGGATCACGGTGATGAAGCGGAAGAGCAGCAAGAGCGATAAGATGCGCATCCGTGATATCCAGCCGATCGAATCCCTGATCTGGCAAGATCGCAAGGATCTCTTCTATATTGGCATCAAGTTTGCCAATCCGGAGCTTCACGGTGATTTCCCAAAGGGAGACAGCACTGACGAGGACGTCGTTCTCAGGATCGCCGATGAGACCACGCGCATGGTTCCCGAGCTTTACGTCGTCGTTCAACCACCACAACAAGGCATGCGTATCGAGGAGTAACCTCACGCCTCGTCTTCCATGGAGGTGAGGACGTCTGCCGGCAGGCTGTCGAAGTCTTCGGCAACTTTGATCTTCCCGCGCAACGCGCCGGGCTTGCGAACGACAGTGTCCTTTGATGGCGGCCCGATTTCCGCGACGACCTTATGATGGGAGGTGAGAACAAACCGCTGGCCATCCTCGACCTGTTTGAGGAAAGACGTAAGGTTGCCGCGAAACTCCCGCACGCCGACACGGCGGGGAGAAGACGTCTGTGGCCGGGTCTGAGGCATGGCGGGGCTCCGTTTGAGTGGGAAATGTGTACACAATTCCTCCAAAATGCAAGGGTTTCCTCGGCGAGGTGAGAATGGCGCTTACGCGCCATCTCCTTTGAGCTCCCAGACATTGATGCCGAACCGGCGGGCTTTGTCGCGAAGGTTATCGGTGATGCCCGAACCGGGGAAGACGATGACGCCTGATGGCATGACCGCCAACATCTCGTCGTTGCGCCGGAATGGGGCGGCCTTGGCGTGCTTGTTCCAGTCGGGTTTGAAGGCGATCTGGGTGACCTTCCGGGCCTCGGCCCAGCAGGCGGCGATGCGTTCGGCGCCTTTCGGCGAGCCGCCGTGCAGCAGGATCATGTCCGAGTGCTTGGCATGGGCCTTGTCGAGCGCGGCCCAGATCCGGTCGTGATCGTTGTAGTCCATGCCGCCGCCGAAGGCGATCTTCGTGCCAGCCGGGATTAGCACCTCGGTCTCGGCGCGCCGGCGGGCAGAGAGGAAGTCTCTGGAGTCGATCATCGCGGCCGTCATATTGGCGTGGCTGACCTTTGAGCCGGTGCGTGGCCGCCATGCCGATCCGGTCTGCGCCTCGAAGAGGTCGGCGGCATAGTCGCGCATGAATTCGAAGGCGTTGCGCCGTTCGAGGAGCGTGATGCCTTCGGCGACATGGCGCTCAAGTTCGACGCTTTTCACCTCCGATCCGTCCTGCTCGCGCTGGCCGGTGCGCTGCGCATCCTCGTTGCGCTGAAGCTCGCGCTGGATGCGTTCGCCGGCGCGATGGAAGAGATTGACTGTCGACCAGAGCAGGTCTTCGAGATCGGGCTCCAGCCGCGTGTCACCGAGCATCTCGAACATCGCGGAGAACATCGCGGTCAGCGCCGACTGGACGACCGGCTCCTCGGGTAGCGGCCGTGGGTCCGGCTCGTCCTGGAAGGGGCGGTAGCCAAAGACTTGCATCTCGTAGATGAAGCGGTCAGTCGGGGAAGACGCGTGGTGCGGCTCGAAGGCGTCATCGGTGGGAAGGGTCAGGTTCATGATAGTCTCCGTCGGTTTGGGCCGCGCCTCTCGCGGCCTGACGGCGATCCCTGTCCAGGCGGCTGGCGGGCCGGAACCGCGAGCGCAGCAAAGCGGCCCAGCGCAGCGCCGGGCGGTTGAGGGAGGGTTTCTTGGCCCGCGAGGAGCGCCGGCTGCCGTATCGGCCCGAAAAGTGGGAACCGGTTTTCGGAGCGGCCGATGCGGAATAAAAGCCGGTGCGGGGAAGAAACCTGACCGACCCGCTGAAGGCCAGACAGCCGCCTGGTAAGGGTCGCCTCTCGACAGGCCCGCAGGCGCGCCTCACCAGGAGGGAGACTGGCAGGGACCGGCCCTGCCAGCCACGCCGCGCCCTCACCTGCCTTCCACTCCGCGGCCGCCTCACGCGGGAAAAAGGGCCGACGCGTCTTCCGGTGCTAGCTGTGCCCGAAGATTTGCGATGAGCCGGTCTGGTCCAAGCCGGCGCAGATCCTCGTTGAAGTCGCCGAGTTCCGGGGTGAGCACGAGCGGCAGGATGCCGAGCGCCTGCGCCCGGCGGCTCAATCCCTCGATGCCGTGCCGGCCCGCGGCATCCGCGTCGGCGGCGACGTAGAGGCGCAGGCACCCGGTTGGCGGCCGAAAGGCGGCGAGGTGATTGGCCGTCAGCGCCGAGACTGTCGGCATGCCCGGCATCACATGCGAGAGCGACAACATGCTCTCGAGCCCCTCACCCGCCACCATGACAGGAATAGGGCCATGGACAGGAAAGCGGAACCGCACGGCGTTGCCGAGCAGCCCACCAAGCGCACGGCGGGGATCATCGACCCTCGCCTTGCCGTCGCCATCCGGGTCGAGCCAGGTGCGATGCACGCCGGTGGTCGCGCCGGCTTGATCGGTCACGGCTGCGATCAGCGCCGGATAACTGCTTGTCCTACCGCTGGCGAGATCGCGATAGTAGCAGGACGGATGGAAACGGAGCGCAGCATGCAACGAGGCGCGCAGGATGCCACGCTGGCGCAGATAGCTGTCGGCCAGCGTGCCGGAGAGTGGCTGCGTCATGCGGAATAGGCGTCTTGCGCGTTCCCCGGCCGGTCTATCGACCGGCTGGCTGCCGAGGGTATTGTCCCTGCGGGACGACACCGGGTCGGAATGGGGTTCGTTCAGGAAACGCCTCGCCTCTTCGGCGACGTCGCGGAAGTCGACAAGTCCGCAGGTTTCCCGCACGAGATCGAGCAAGTCGCCATATTCAGAGGTTGCTGCATCTGTCCATCTGCCCCGGCGATGGCCGGAGAGATGCACATAGAGCGACCTGCCCTTGCTGTTGGCGACGTCGCCGACGACCCAGTAATTGCCGGCCCTATGGCCAGCGGAGAGGTAGTGACGGCAGACCGCCTCGGCATCGTGCGCAAGACGATCCGCCAGTTGTGAAGCGGACAACATCGCGGTCAACTCCGGCCAGCGACATCGACGATGCGATGCCGTTCGAGGAGGCGCGACAACACCGCCTGTCCGTCATCCGAGGCCGGGATGAAGAACCGGACTTTCCACGCGATCATTTCCGAGAACAGGCCGAGGGATCTCAGCCTGTCGCGCATCCCATCGGTGAACCCGGTGAGCTCGATGCGGTAGTCGTTCATCACGCGCACCCGTCGCAACGTCATGTTGCCGGCAAGGGCAACGACCGCGGAGCCGCCGAGCAGCGATTGCCAGACCTGGGCGGCGGTGATGACTTCCGTTTGGTCGAGCCCGAAATTCCGGCAAAGCCGGGAGAGCCCCTCCGACGATACCAAGCGGCCGACGATGCGTTCGCCCTCGTCGGTCTCGAGGCGATAGACCCGGCAATAATCCTGCGGCAGCAGTTTCCAGATGGGCAACAGGAGGCCGGAGACGATATGCATGGTCGATATGGAGAACTCCGGAAGATCGGCGACTTCCGCGTTCCAGGCGGCGGAAAAGCTCTGCTCGTCCGCTTCCTCCCAGTTCGTTTCGTCGAGCTGGCGCACCTCGAAGCGGATTTCGTCCATCGGCCGGATGAGCGCCACGCGCGGCTGGACGGAGCCGTCATCAAGCATGACCGACCGTGTCGGGATCTGCACGGCCGGACGGCCCGACTTGCCGTTGAGCATCAACATGGCACGGGGATCGCGCACGGCGAGTCCCAAGGCGTCGACAAGCGGCATCGGTGTGTTGCGATCCATGCGTTCGATAGTCAGCAGATGCGACTGCGCCCCGGTGATGGGATGGGTGTACACCAGTTGTCTGGCCGTCACCGTCATCCGGTCCGCGGTCAGTGTCTCCAGTCCCTTGTCGTAGATTCCCGCTGCGATCGCGCCCTCGATCCGGGCAGCCAGCAACTGCTCGAAGGCGTCGAACAACAGGTTCTGCATCGCGATGGTGAGCGCCAGCATCCGGTTAAGGAAGGTATGGATCGGCGGCAGTTCGTCCTTGAGACCGCCTTCTTCCGCGGTAAGCGACAGACCAGTGATCGTCTCGAATTTTTCCAGCGAGCATCCTGCGACCCCGCCGCCGTGTATCAGCTTGTAGAACTGGCGGAGCGCATCGCGGGCATATTGGGATTCGAGATTATCCTCCGAGCGGAACATCCCCTGCCCGCCTGTCTGCCGCTGCCCGCGGGTGATAGCGCCGAGCGTGTCGAGACGCCGCGCGATGGTCGACAGGAAGCGCCGTTCGGCCTTAACGTTGGTGGCGATCATGCGGAAGCGCGGAGGCTGCGCCTGGTTGGTGCGATGGCTGCGCCCGAGACCCTGGATCGCCACGTCGGCTCGCCATCCGGCTTCGAGGAGATTGTGCATGCGCAGGCGCTGGTTCTTCGCGCCAAGATCGGCATGGTAGGACCGTCCTGTGCCGCCGGCTTCCGAGAAGATCAGGATCGGCTTCTCGTCGTCCATGAAGGCGCGGGTCTCGTCGAGATTGGCGCTGCCCGGACGGCTTTCGACGGCGAAGCGGTCGATCGTGCCGCCGTCATCGCGGCGGATGATCCGGCGGGTGCGGCCGGTGATCTCAGCGACTCGGGTACTGCCGAAGCGCTGGACGATCTGGTCGAGGGCGGTCGGGATCGCCGGCAGGCTGCCCAGCCGTTCGAGCAACGCGTCACGGCGAACGACAGCTTCCCGGCACAGAACGGCGTTGCCGTCGGCGTCGTAAACCGGCCGGGACAGGAGATTGCCTTCGGCGTCGGAATATTCCTCGAAGAGTTGGGTCGGGAAGGAATGGTTGAGATATTCGGCAACGATCTCGCGCGGCGTGACGTCGACCTGGATATCGCCCCACTCCTCGGTCGGGATTTCCGCGAGCCGGCGCTCCGTGAGCGAATGGCCGGTGGAGATGATCTGGATGATCGCAGCATGTCCGTTCGCCACGTCCTTGCTCGTCGCGTCGATCAGCGCCGGCGTCTTCATCGAGGTCAACAGGTGGTTGAAGAAGCGCTGCTTCGAACTTTCGAAGGCGGATCGGGCGGCAGCTTTGGCATTTTTGTTGCGCGTGGTGCTGTTGCTGACGATTCCGGAGGCTTCGAGTGCCGCGTCGAGATTGTTGTGAATGACCTGGAACGCCTCGGCGTAGGAATCATAGATGCGAACCTGTTCCTCGGTCAGTTCGTGTTCGAGGATGTAGTATTCCACACCCTCGAAGGACAGGGACCGGGAGGCGTAGAGCCCCATCGCCTTGAGGTCGCGGGCGAGCACCTCCATCGTCGCCACCCCGCCGTCCTCGATTGCCGCGATGAACTCCGATCGCGTCGAGAACGGGAAATCCGCGCCACCCCAAAGGCCGAGGCGTTCGGCATAAGCCAGCGACTCCACCTCCGACGCGCCGGTTGCCGAGACGTAGACGACGCGGGCATCCGGTAGAGCGCGCTGCAGGCGAAGACCGGCGCGGCCCTGCTGCGAGGCGGCTTTTTCGCCGCGCTCGGACTTGCCGCCGGCGGCGTTGGCCATCGAATGCCCCTCATCAAAGATAATCGCCCCATCGAAATCACCTCCCAGCCAATCCACGATCTGCTGGACACGCGAGCGCTTGCCCTCACGTTCGTCGGTGCGCAGAGTGGCGAAAGTGACGAAGACGATGCCCTCATCGAGCTTGATCGGTTTGCCCTGGCGGAAGCGTGAGAGCGGCGTAACGAGCAGCTTTTCCTGGCCGAGTGCTGCCCAGTCTCGCTGGGCATCCTCGATCAGGGTCTCGGATTTCGAGATCCACAGATGCCGGCGACGGCCCTTGAGCCAGTTATCGAGGATGATACCGGCGGCCTGGCGGCCTTTGCCGGCGCCGGTGCCATCACCCAAAAACCAGCCGCGGCGAAAGCGGACAGCGCCCTCCGTCTCGGGCTTTGCGGCTTTCAGGTTGTCGAAGCTGGCGTCGACGGACCAGTGACCGGCGAGATAGCCGGTATGGGCCTCGCCGGCATAGATCACACTTTCAAGCTGGGCGTCGGAGAGGTCGCCATTGGTGACGCTACGCTTCGGCAGATGCGGCCGATAGCTCGGTCTGGGCGGCGCGACCGATGCCATGGCGACGGATTCGACCAGCTTGTCCGGATGCGGTTTTGCCTCCGGAATGTGGATCGCCTGCAGCCGATAAGGCTCGTAGATGCCGTCGGCGACATCGCCGCGGGTCATCGCTGCCACATCGCGCAGTTCGTAGGAGAGTTCGACCACGTCATCATCGACGCGTTCGGGCGGTGAGGATAGGAGACGCGGCGCGCAAGCAGCGGACAAAGGGCGCTCTACTGGCGCGGCTACGGCCGCAGGGCGCAGGGTGTCGGCGGCCTTGCGGGCGGCCGTCTTCGCCGCGCAGGCGCGCAGGATGCCGTTGGAAAGAGCGCCGATGGAGTTTGACGTCGTCGAGGGAGAGCGGGGCGGAAGGCCCGAAATCCAGGAAAGCAATGTTTCCAGGTCGGCAGCGACACCGTGCGAGGCGATGAGGCGTGTCGGATCGGCGGCGGCAATCTTGTCGATCACGGTCAGCCGCGTTTCCGTCGTCGTGCCGTGCCGGGCATAGGCAGAGCCATCGATGGCCGCGCTGAACAGAACCGTGCCACGGTCCTGCAGGCGGACGAAGGCGTCGTGCCATTTGAGATTGTCGGGAGAGAGACTTGAGCCGGTGATCGCCACCAGCCGGCCGCCAGGGGCGAGCCGCGCGAAGGCAGAGGCGAGATGACGCCATGCGGCCTCAGTCATACGGCCTTCGACATGAACGCCGGCGGAAAACGGCGGGTTCATCAAGACGACGGTCGGGCGGATCGAACGATCGAGATAGTCATCGATATGGGCCGCGTCGTGCTGCGACACCGTCGATCCGGAGAAGAGCTGCTGCAGAATGCCTTGGCGGACCGGCGCGTATTCGTTGAGAGAAAGGCGCGCGTGCGCGAGTTCGGCAAAGATCGCCATCAGCCCGGTCCCGGCGGAGGGTTCGAGCACGGTATCGTCCGCCATGATGCCGGCGGCCCGGGCAACGACATAGGCCAGTGGCATCGGTGTCGAAAATTGCTGGAGTTGCTGGCTTTCCTCGGAGCGCCGCGTGTGGGTGGGGATCAAGCCCGCGACCTTGGTCAGCATCGCCAGCGTCGCCTGCGGCGCCTTTGAGCGGGCGGTGACCGCCGCGCCGAACTTGCGCAGAAACAGGACCTGCGCCACTTCCGTCGCCTCGTAGGCGTCTTTCCATGACCAGAATCCTTCGGCGTCCGAGCCGCCGAAAATGTCCGTCAGCATGATGCGGAGATCGGCTGCGCCGATGGGCCGGCCACGTTCGAGAGACGGCAAGAGCGCGTGGCCGGCGCGCAGCAGTTTGCCTGCTCGGCTGGTGCTGTCAGCGGGAGCGAGCGAGGCGGTGGTCGCGCTTATGGCGCGGGAAGGAACGATATTCATGGGAAACCCTGTCGAGAGCGGGAAAGGACAGGCCCGCCCGGACGCTCTCCAAGCCTCGGCAGACCGCCCTTTTCCGGCCCCTCTCTCCCTCTGGCGATCTAGGCGGCGGGCGCCCGGCCTTCAGCCGGGCGCGATCTTCAGGTTTCCGAATGCCGCAACACCGCCGACCGACACCTCGTGCAGGACGGCATTGCCGCCGGCGGCGATCCAATCGGCCGCCTCCTCGGCCGACAGCTCATGGACATGGACGAAATGTCGCTCGGCCGTGGTGCGCTGGCGCTCGAAGGCGTCGCGGTCCTCGAAGGCGTAGAGCGTATCGCCCGGACCGTCCCAATAGACGATGGCGAAGCAGACGGGCCGAACGATCTGCGAACGGAAATTGAAGAACACCGGTGCGATCGGCGCAGAAGCCGGGCGGGGGCAGTCGAGTGCGGGCGTGGTCATGATGCTCTCCTGAAAACGTGGAAAGGCCCGGCGCTCCTGGGAGCACCGGGCCTGGCTGGAAAAGGCTGGAAGATTGGTGGGGCGTTCTCCCCAGAGCGTCATCGCGAGCCGGAGAGCGCACCTTCGATAAAGACCTCGTCGAGGTTGGCTTCGAGAAGCTTCAGGATGCGGCCGTCGACGGCAACGCATTCGTTGATCCAGCTGCGATCGAGCTTGCCGTGTCGGTCGAACCGCTCTGTGGTCACATAAGCGATCGTGAAATGCGGATAGTCCCTGCCATCGGGCGCGACATGGACATAGGGGCCTTCTACCCCGATCACCGTTCCGCCCGTGCCGTACGACGTGCGAATCACCATGCCGGGGTGAACGAGTGCTGCGACATCCGGCGCGCCGTTCGGGGTCGAACGATAGCCGCCGGGATCATGCGCCCCGAGTTCTGCCGAATAGAGGGAGTGAGCGAGATATTGGCGCTTTTCGCCGGGCCGGAGTTTACGCCTGATCTGCATTGCCAGCCTCCTAATTGTCGGCCCCACGATTGAGGCAGGCCGCGCGCAAACGGCCCTTGAGAGCGGACAAGATGCAGGCGCTGCGCCTGCGGGAGCCGCCCGGTTTGATGTCTATGCATGGCAGGAACTCCGCGGCGAGCCGCCAGAAGCCTCTCCTTCAGCCCGAACCCGCCTCCCCTCTTCCAGCCGAACTCTCCCTCTCCGCCACCTCGCTCCGTCGGCTTCCGCTCACGGACCGCGCCCGGCCGGCTCCGCTTCTCGGCACGCTCGCTTCATCGCATCGCGCGGTTTTACTGTATATTTTTTTTATAGTAAAACGCATGGTGGCCGTGTAGTTTCGCCGACGAAACGGGGAGAACAGAGGTGCGAAAATTCACAATCGATGGCCGGGTGATCGAAGAGTCGTCGCCTGAATTGCGCGCATTCCTGCCGCAGGCCTACGAGCAACGGCTTCGCCCGATGTGCATGTGCAAGGCGCCGCCGGCGCCGATGTACATCGCGCGGGTCGAAGACCAGTATCTCATCAAGCGGATGCCGCTGTCGGGACGCGATCACGATCCCACCTGCCCCTCCTATGAACCTCCCTACGAGCTTTCCGGCCTTGGCCCGTTGATCGGCAATGCGATCCAGATCGATGCCAACGGCAAGGCTGACCTGAAGCTGGATTTTTCGCTGACGAAGCGCGGGCCTCGCGCCGCGCCCAGCGCGCCGGCTGAGACGTCCGAACATGGCATCCGTAGCGAGCCGAGGAAATTGTCGCTGCGGGCGATGCTCCATTATCTCTGGGAGGCGGGCGAACTGACGGAATGGCGTTCGACCTGGGCGGGCAAGCGCGGCTGGGGCCGGGTGCGAGCAAGCCTTCTCAATGCCGCGGCGCAGATGACGGCAAGAGGTGCAATCTTGGGCGAAATGCTCTTCGTGCCGGAAGTGTTTCATCCTGAAGACAAGGAAGGGATCGCCGCCCGGCGCGCTGCGGCGCTCAAGAGCGTGCAGGCGACGGGTGCTGGTCCACGCAAGCTGATGATGATCGTGGCAGAAGTGAAGGAATTTTCCGCCGCGCGGGAGGGACAAAGGATCGTCGTGCGGCACATGCCCTTTCCGCTGATGATCGAGGAGAGCGCATGGCGACGGCTCGCCGCGCGCTATGAGACAGAACTCGAACTGTGGCGCTCGAACGAGACATTCCATCTGATCGTCATCGCCACCTTCGGCATCTCCGCTGCCGGCATTGCGGCGGTCGAAGAGGTCGCACTGATGGTGGTCAACGAGCACTGGCTACCGTTCGAGGACATTCACGAGCTGCGGCTTCTGGAGAGGCTCGGCCACCTCAAGCGAAAGAGCGTCAAAGGCTTGCGTTTCAATCTGCCACGCGATGCGCCGATCGTCTCGGTGACGTTACCAGAACACAAGCCGGCTCCCATCGTCATGTTCATCGTGCCGGCGAGCGCCCGAGAGGAATATGAGCAGGCGCTTTCGGACATGATCGAGGCGAGACCGGAGATCACACCCTGGATCTGGCGGGTGGCTGAAGGGGAAATCCCGCGACTTCCTTGAACCCGCAGATCCTCGTGGCGTTGACAGACTTCGGCGAATAATAGCACCTCGACCGTCTCGAAACTTCGTCTGTTCAACGGAATGCTATGAAACCTGCGAAAAAACCGTTCGTCGTGGAGATCAAGAACCGCCGTCGCCTGTCCCGGGGCGAGAGCTCGATCTGGGAAAAGGTCGACCTGAAAGCCGCGGGCAATCTGGTCGCCGCCGAACAAGTGGCCGAAGAGGATGATGCCGCGGTGCCTCTGCGGCCTTGAAGGGGTAGCGGAAAAGAACGGCGCCGACATCAGCGCTTGATCGCATCGTACACCATCTTGGGAACCACCCATCCGTTCAGGTAGAAATATCGCTTGGTCTTGAGGCGGGCGATATAGGCGTCCTGCTCTGCGTACGAGCCAAGCCGGTTGAAGTGGTCCGGGAGTAATCGATCATTCCGTCTCCTTCGCTGAGTTCCAGCGGGCCTGCCGCGGCAAGCTGCTCGATGTGAGACCGGAGTGTCTTCACGACGCCGTGGAAGCGGTACTGCCGATCCAGAGCGGCCTGCAGTCGGCCCGATTGCATCGGCGAGAGCGAATCTGTGCTGAACATCAAACTTTCCTCGATTTCGAGCGCACCGAACCGTTCCCGGAGAAAGCCGGGACGACAGTTCGGTGCATTGGTTGATCGAATGGCGGACCGGTCAGATCTGCTCGCAAGGTAAATCCGGCGGACGCGCATATTCGAATCCGCGACCGTCATGGGGAGCGGGTTCGCCACCAGCGCCAGCGTACCGCCAGTCGATCAGCGGAGATCCGGGAGAGAATTCGCGAAGCAACTCACGCAAGGACTCGGCAATGCAGTCGCAGGCCTCAGCCTCGCGATCGACATTGATGAGGAGCTCTATGGTTGCCTTGAACAAGGACATGGTCCGCTTCTCCTCATGAATCGACTTGGGATGAAGCCGGGTTGACGTTCGAAGTGTTTCGCGCGACGACGTCCTGTCGACGGCGCCTGACGGCCACCATCACGTCTGCGAGGAACTCTTCCGGTTCACCTTCTCGGTAGGTGCCATCCTCGGACCAGAGCAGGGTCTCGACGAACCCCGGCGCGAAATCAAAATCGAAGGTGAGACCTTCTGCCTCAAGGTCCTCGAAAACGTCGTCATGGACGTCGAGTGCGAAGGGCACGATCTGGCGAGCATGCGAACGCATCGCCTGCCATCCGATCGCATCCCAGACTTCGGACATGCGGGCGATATTGTCGGGGACCGGCCGGCCATCCTGATGCAGCCCGCGGAAATAAAGCATCGCCTCCCAGATGCAGAGAGCCGTCTCGATCTCTTTCACCGTGAACGGATCGCTTGGAGCCCCACCGGTCAAAGCGCCATCGGCTTCTGGCGAGGCAGCCGACGATGCGGCAGGCGGAAGGGCGCTATCCTGAAGCCTGAACCGGGCGAGAAGATCCTCGCTAGTGGCATGATGGATGGCCTTGGCGGTGATCAGCGAAACGCTGGCGCCGAAGCTCTCCAGACGTTGCGAGGGGTGGTTCATCCATTGGATCACCGTCACCTCGCACAGATCCGCTGAACGCGCGACGATGCCCTGGACCACGAACTGCCACGGGAACTGGCTGAGGTCGATGTCGATCATCGCATCTTCCTCGCCCGTGTTGCAGCCTGCAGGCTGAAGCGCGAGGACGCGGTCGGCGATAAAGATGTTGAGCGGGTCCTCAGCATCCTGTGTAGAGGTGCGAAATGCGGCGATCAGTTCGCCCCGCGCCACGCGGACCGGGTTGGTCGGTCCGAAATCCGTGAACAGGACAAGGCCCTCTTCGGTTTCGCTGCACTCGAGCGCATTGGTGAGGATCAGCATTTCGAGCGGGCTGATGTCTGCCAATGGTATAGGTGGGTGGCAGTAGATTCTGGTTTCGAGCGTGATCATGATGTTTCCTTTCAGAGAACGCGAAAAACCCGGCACGATGGCCGGGCGATGAAAGATATGGATGAGGGTATGCCGGGGATTGGCGCGGTCAGGCGGCGCTTTCGAGCAGTCTCTTTGCCTTGCCTTCAAGTTCGAGCCGGGTGTCCTGATGCGACTTTCCCCGCGCGAGCGCTGTGATGCCCTGCACAAAGTCAAAAATCGACTCCGGTGGCCTCCCCTCCTCGCTGAGAACGGTCTCGATGATCTTGCCGGTTTCAGCCTTCGAGAAGCCGCGCTTGCGCAGGAACTCCGAGCGATCGTCTTCGGTGCGGGCGACGATGCGCTCACGAGCGGCGCGAATGCCGGCGATGAACGGCGCAGGCGAGGAATTGGCGAAGTTCGTCAACGCCGGGGCTGCTTCGTGGGCGAAACGCTGGGCCGCGAATTTCGAGTGACGGATGGTTATTTCCTCGAAATTTTCGGTGCCCCAAAGATTCCTGTTGGCACACACTGCTCGCAAGTAAAAGCTGGCAATTCCGAGCGTTTTTGAACCAACCTCTGAGTTCCAGGCGTAGAAGCCACGGAAATACAAATCAGGTTCGCCGTTCGGCAGTCGTCCTGCTTCGATCGGGTGTGTGTCATCGCAAAGGAAGACGAAGACGTCGCGATCGCTGGCGTACAGCGTCGTTGTATCCTTCGTGATGTCGACGAAGGGGTTGTGGGTCATGGTCGACCAGTCGAGCAGGCCGGGAACTTTCCAGATCGTGTCGCCTGTGCCGCTGCCAGCAATGTTCATGATGGCGGCGATCAAATCCCTATCCCAGATCCGACCATATTCGGGACCGGTCACGGCTCGCAACTCCACGCGGCCGTCGTCCATCTCAAGCGTTTTGACCATTTCGGCGTTATGATTGAGGAGCCCGTGCTGGAGATTGATCGCCGCAAGCGGCGCGGGCAGCTGGCGCATGTAGCTCGCAGGTGCGCCAACCAGGCTGCAGAGCTGACCGTAGCTCCAATGCGTCGGGGCCAACGGCTCGCGCCCGCCGGGAACGATAAGGGACAAGCGTTCGGCGTTGTCACGGGTCGCCTCGACGCGGATCTCGGCCGTCTCGACTGTGCGAACGCGAGCACGCTCGGTTCTGGCGCTGACTGCGCGATGCAGATCGGAAAGCGACAGATAGCGCTCGTCGTCGGGCCGCGAAAACCACTCCGACGAAACGCGGCCAATGCGTTCGCCGCGCGATATATCGACCTTGAATCCGGACGATGTCGGTCGCGGATTGGAAATCATGGTGTTCATGATGAAGTCTCCTGAAAAGAAAGAGCCGGGCTGACCGCTCTGGCGACAACCGGGCTGGTGGGATGGACGATGAATTGCGGCCGCAAGACCTGGCTGACAGGGCAATGCGGTCAGGAAAGACAAGCGCGCCGCCCGAGGACGACGCGGGGCAACTGGTCAATCAATTGCCTGAAAGATCTCCGCGGCTTCGGGGTGTTCAGCCGAATAGGCGTAAAGGCGGCCGTAGCCTTCGGAGAGACGCTCGGATTGATGCTGGAAGGAGAGATGCGAGAAGGCAAAAAGCGTGGCGATAATCCCGGCAGCCTCCGCCGAGACTTCCCCCTGAAACCCGGTGATCTCGCCGGTGATCCTGAAACGTGATTTTGATCTCGGAGCCAGAAACAGCGGTTTGCCCTCATGTTCATAGAAATCCCAGAACCCGCCGCCATAATCGAGGGGGCTGAGCCGCTCCATGAGGCTGTAGACCGTGTTCTCGCCGATCAACAGGAGCGAGCGTCCGAACAGGGTGGGCAGGAATTCCAGGCCGCGCTCGTCAGGGACGACAGAAGCAGTTTGGGGTGTGATTTCCGATATCGACATCGATCTTTCTCCAGAGAGGCGACAGGATTCTTGCCGGACGCCCTCTCTCCACGGCCCGGCCTCGCCCCTCTCCCCGGCCCCACTCTGCCTTTCACGCTGGCCGCAGCCGCCCCCTTGGCCCGGCGCGTAGGGGCAAAGATGCCGACGTCGGGTCGCTGCTTGACAGCCAGTAGAAGCCCGATGCGACGGCCGGGCTGCCCAGGAAACCTTAATCTGGATGGAGGCGACGGTACGCCGCTCGGATTGCTGCCATTGCCGCGTGAAACTCGGCATTGCCCACAGCATCGGAGAGATCGATCGTTGCGATGACTGACTGGCAAGCCGATTGGATCTCCTCATCGGTCACCGAACCGGGTGAAAGCCCCTCGAACTCGCGATCGACATCGAGCACAGCCATGATCGCGCTGCGGACGCGTTCTTCCTGTAGACGCGCAAGGACATGGCTCGGCCTCGGCGCGCCGGCCGACTCGGTGGGATCGGGCGCATAAGCGAGAATCGCCTCGCCCCGCGCAATCGCCCAGGCCGATTTCGCCAACCAATCGACTGACGGAGGTCGCGCCGCCTGGACATCGTGGAACAGGATCTTCAGCAGACCGAGCAGGATTTCGAAGTGGTGAGCCCGGCGCTGAACGGATTCATCAAACTGCGATGGTATTGTGATCGGCGATCCGGCATAGGCGGTGTTCTCGCCCTCCCAGATGCCGGTCACATGGATCTCGCCTGAGGAATCGTAGTCTTTTTTCAGAGACTCCCAATTGTCGTCGCCAAGCGCCGCCTTGCAGGCAGCTTCGGGTGTGTCGGCGATATAGGTCCCATGCCGAAATATCGGCACGGTGTAGGTCGTTTCAATCGTATAGGCAGGCATGACAGCGCTCCTGAAAAACAGAGAAGCCCGGCGCAGTGGCCGGGCTTTCGTGACTGTGCGTTTTCGAGTGGTTACTCGGCGGCTTCGAGATGTTCGCCGTCGCCATCGATCGGGTCGGTGGCCGATTCTGCGGCTTCCTCCTCTTCCGTCAGGAAGGCTGGCAGATCTATGTCGGCGGCTTCGGCGGTGGTGTCCTCGACAACAGCGTCCGACACCACCGCATCGACCTCTGCCACCGCGGGAATCTTCTGATCGACCGGGAGCCGCAGCACTTCAGGGAGCCATCCGCTGCCTTCCAGCAGCCGGGCGGCTTCGCGCGCCATATCGGGCTTCTTGAGATGATCGATCAGTTGCGCCGACTGTTCGCCCTTCGCCTCGCGGACCGCCTGCAGGATATACGCCTTGGTGACGCGGCCGAGATAGTTGTCGACCGTCGGCATCCAGCCTGCCGCGACCATGCCGAACTCGAGCGAACGGGCAAGCTGCCTGGCGTGGGCGTTTTCCTTGGCACGTCGGTTCCACGCCTGCACGGTCGTGTTCACCGACAACGAGACGCAATGGGCAAAGAGAGCCATGCGGCTATCCTGGTCGAGTGCGATCAGATAGTCCCAGACCTCGTCCGCGTTTCCGGGGAGATCATAGCCCCAGGATTCCTGACGCTGTTCGATCTCCTTTGCCCAGACCGTATCGCCAAGGCCCTGCGTCTGGCTGAACGCGGTGTGCTGCAACGTGATCTCCAGGCACGAGTCAGCCCCGTATCTGTAGAAGATTTTCAGGACCGCGACATGCAGGGCAGCGATGAAGGCCATCACGGGATCGTTCGCCAGTGCATTGCGCAGCGCGACTGTGCGGGCAGCCGTCAGGTCTTCGATGACGCGATCGGAAAGCGGACGAACCTTGCCGTCATCGTCTTCCGGTTCTTCGACGCCGACAGGCTTGCCGTTGACCGAGATGCCGCCGTTCGAGGAAGTGGCGGCAGTGTCAGTCTCGCCTTGGCCATCACTGGTGCCGTCATCGGCATCAACGCCGTTCGACTCGGCGACGGGTTCGTCTTCAGGCCGGATGAAACCGCGTTCGATCTTCGGTTCGCCGTTCGCGGCAAGCGAAATGAAGGCGCCGCCGCGGGCGACGTCTTCCGCCTCGAAGAGGTAGGGCCGGTCATTCAGGGCATCCAGCTCGTTGCCGAGTTCCTCAAGCCGGGCCTCGGTTTCTTCGGAATAGCTCTCCGCCTCGGCGTATTCCGCGTCGAGCTTGTCGTATTCCGCCTTCAGGGCATCATGCCGAGCAAGCTCTTCCTCACTGAATTCCGCGCGCTCGCCGTAGAAGCGGCGAAGACCGGAGGTGTGGCCGTAGGAGAAGTCGAAAGCTGCATCGACCCACTTCCAGCCCTCTTCGGCCTTCAGCGTTTCGGCCTCAGTGGTCAGCTTTTCGAGGACGAGCTGTTCCAGCAGCGCCGGATCCTGCAGCCATCCGCCATTGTCCTGCTCGAACAGGTCACGCATCACGACACCGCCGGCCGCCTCATAGACATCGATGCCGACATAGACGGCGCGACGATCGGAGGCCCGGACAGCAGTTTCGGTCAGCATCCGCCGGATGTAATAGGCGTCCTGGTTATGCGACCGCGAGATCGTGTCCCAGACCTGTTCCTGCCGAACATGATCATTGGTGATCGAGAACGCCATCACCTGGCCGAGCTTCATCTCGTCATTGGCGTAGAGTTCGAGAAGACGCGGCGAAACCGAAGCCAGCCGCAGGCGCTGCTTCACCGTTGCGACCGACATATGGAAGCGGGCGGCGATTTCTTCCTCGTCGAGCCCCTGTTCGCGCAGTGTCATGATGGCGCGAAACTCGTCCAGCGGGTGCAGATCGACGCGCTTGACGTTCTCGGCGAGCGAATCCTCGACTTCGAGGGTGTCGCCCTTGCTGACGATGCAGGGAATGGCCGCCGTCTTCGACAGTTTCTTCTGTGCGACCAGCAGTTCCAGCGCGCGGTAGCGGCGGCCACCCGCCGGAATACGGTAGATGCCGGTCTCGTTGCCATCGGCATCGACTTCAGCGCGGACGTTGAGACTGGTCAGCAGTCCGCGATGGGCGATATCCTCGGCAAGCTCCTCGATCGAGACGCCCGCCTTGGTCTTGCGCACGTTCTGCTGGCTGAGAACGAGCTTGTTGAAGGGGACGTCACGCCCGGCGTTGAGCGTGATTTTCTGAATGGCCTGTGCCATGTCGTTTCTCCGTGGCGGATTGGCCGGAGCCTCTCTCCGACAACCTCAACCCGCCACGAACGCCCCTTCCCCCCTCTCCCTCCAACCACATCCGCCGCCCTCACCGCTTCCGGCGGGCATCTACCTCTCAGCCGGCTGCGGAGAGAGGCCTGTTCAGCCAGGCAGCCATCTGCTTCCGCATGATGCCGAACGGCCCGCAGATCTCCGTTACAGGCGCGCTCCCCGTCACAAAGCCGTCCTCGCGGAACAGCTCCACGAAATGGCTCATCACATCGAGATAGAGGGCACCGCCGACCAGGCATACTTCGACGAACGGCAAAGTGCGATGTGCCGTCATCGAATTGATGTGGCAGCCCGGATGTTCGCCGGACGGTATGAAGCGTCGCTGGGTCTTCGGGCGCGGCCATCGTGTACTGAGGCCGCCTGATTTCACGACGGCAACAATCTCCGGCGTCATCCGCGCCTCGTATTGTTCGATGTCCATGTTGGCGTCGCGGAAGCCGTAATGTGCGGATAGAATAGCAACGCGCGCCTTGTGCTCATCGGGATCGACATGGCGCAGGGTGCGCCAGAGAGGGCCATCGTACCGGTCGCGCGCCGGTATCCATTTCGGGCCGGCACGCTTGGTCATCGAGCAGGAAGGGATCAGCAATCGCCGGGAGGTCGAGACAGTCGTCATTCGGCCGTCCTCCTGTTGGCACGAATTTCGAGCAGCTCGGCATAGCGAGTATGGATCGAAGCTCGATCGAGAAAGCCCGCACGCAACCCCAACATGGTACTGATCTCCGCGCGCACCTCGGCAAGAAGATCGGCCTCGCCGTCGGACAGCATCCGGGTTGGCCAACCCTTTACATAGAGCATCTGCTTCGAGAGACGTCGCTCTGCCGCTCGGCGCCGAGCCGCCTTATCCTTCGCGGCAGCTAGCCGAGCCTGCATATCCGGCCGAAGGAGATGGGGAGCGATGTCTCCTAACCAGCGCGCCCCCTGAAATGCGAAGGTGCTGCGGGATTCCAGGCCCACCATCTGGCGATAGAGATCATGAGTTTCCGGCTGGCCGGCGGCCGCTACGAGATCCGGAAGACTCGACATGATGCAGAAGCGGCACGACACACGGCTCAATCCGAACTGCCGGTATGCGGGATGGGGTTCGATGCCCCAAGCATGCAGCGACGCAAAGACTTCCGCCTCCGACCAGTCAAGGATTGGGCGCCAGGTCCATATTTGCTCGCCCGGCTTATGATCCATGATCTCTGCGCGAGCCCGTTGGGTGCTCTCCGCGCGACGCACTCCTGTGACGCTGATTATCGGCAGCCGCGTAAACCGGCGTTTGAGCTCGGCATGAATTTTCGAGGTCTTCAGTTCAGAGGTGCAAAACCTCATCGCCGGTGTGCTCCAGCATGGAACGAGCGTTACCGTGCTGAGGTTTTCATAACGCGCAACGTTCGACCGCCAGCGGCTTTCCCATCGGTCCATGAGCCCGCCCTGCTTGCGGCGGACGATAATGAACTCGGTGCCGAGTTGCGCGGAAAGGCGCTCGCAGGTGGGGAGTGAATCCGCCCATTCCACCGAGCCGAGATCGGCATGGATCAACAGACGGGGACCACGATGCCCGATTTTATCGAGATATTGGAATGTCGCCGTTGCGGCGGCCTGGCTGTCCTTGCCTCCCGAAATGCCAATCGCCACTGCCGCACCTTGAGCGAGGAGGTCGGTAATCTCCCGAGTCGTGGAAATGCGATCGATCGGCGACAGCGACGTTGCCGTGAACGGCAATGCGTTCGGAGGACTAGCGCCGGCGGTCGCGGACAGGCGGCGGTGCTGTTTGCCAGTAGTTTGGGTGGTTCCGCTTCGACGGGTTTGTAACTCACGCAATGTCCGGCTCCTCGGCGAGCCGACCGGAAACTCTCTCCAGCCTCCTAACTCGCCGCCGCCGGCCATCCCCCCTCTGCCTCCGCCGCCAGCCGCCCCGCTCAAGGGCCAATCCTTGTGTCGGCTCAATGGTGCAGCAGAAAATTAAGGACAAATTCAATGGGATGTCGTAACCTGCCCTTGGAGCGGTACGCGCTGCTCTGGGGCGTCGAAACCCCTGTATCCAATGGTTGGGCCTACCTAAAAGGCTCCCTCCTTGACCTTCAGCGTCGGGGAGCCTGTGGCGTATGTCCAGGTTCTCGCGAACTAAAGGCTACAGGGCTGTGGATACACGGTTTCGAACTCCCCGCGGCCGGGGGTCAATGAGTTTTGAACGGCGGGGGCGTACCGCCAGCAATGCTCAAGGAGAAATCGTTGAAAAACCCACCCTCTTACACTTTCTACACCTACTCGGTTGCTGCCATCCCACAGGAGGAAAGATGGAAGCCAACGGGCATTTCGGATATTTTCTTTGACAGTCTTGAGGAGGCCCGCAGTGCGGTGATTGCTCTGCGCGAGGACGTTGCGGCTGACCTTGAGATGGAATGGGCGACGACGGTGCTCGAGAAGATGGAGACGATCCCGTTGGATCAGGCCGCTGTCCTTGCATTGCTAAATCATGGTCCCGGAAGCGTTGTCGCACGCTGTGAAATCGTCGAGACATTTGGCCCGAAGGCGTAGATGAGGCCCCGCGCGGTCATTTTTTCGGGTTCAGACGCTCCTGCATCTCTTTGCTGGCACGAAAGAACGGCGTCCACTTTTCCTCAACGAAGACTGCTGTTCCATTGCTCGGATTTCGACCGGAACGCGACGGTCTGTGTCTGACCGAAAATACTCCAAAACCCCGCAGTTCGACGCGATCACCCTCTGCTAAAGCATTGGCGATATCATCGAGAATAGTTCCCACGATCTTCTCGACGTCTTGCTGATAGAGGTGCGGGTTTCGAAGCGTGACGGTATGAATGAGTTCTGATCTGATCATCGGGTCCTCTTACCGAATTTGAGGTCATTGGGAAGGGCGGTGGCGAACAGGCGCGGGTCTTGTGATCCTATCGGCGCTTGCATCATGAACATAGGTCGGTAACGTGCCCCGCTCGGCAACATTACAAAGGAGCGCCTCATTGGAGACCCCTTCCAAGAAACCAAATCCCATCGATGTCGAGGTTGGTAGACGCATCCGCATGCGCCGCACTCTGCTCGGTCTAAGCCAGACGACACTGGCCGACGCCTTGGGCATTACGTTTCAGCAGGTGCAGAAATACGAGAAAGGCACCAACCGCGTCGGTGCAAGCCGGCTCCAGGCGATTGCCGAGTTCCTTCAAATCCCAGTCTCGTTTTTGTTTGAGGGTCAAGAGACGATCGGCGCCGATGCAGAAAGCCTGCATGGCCGAGAAATTACCGAATTCATTTCCACTACGGAAGGTCTTTCTCTCAACAGATCTTTCGTGCGCATCCAGGATCCTGACGTCAGGCGAAAGGTCGTGGGTCTGGTCAAAGTCCTGGCGAGCACCGAAGCCGATCAGGACGCCTTTGAAGGTCTGGATATTCAGCCGGCATAAGTCGACCTCATCTGAAATCCCGCGTCTTGACCTTGATCTGATCGAGGTGGCCATATTGATCTATGATGTCGCGAACCTTCGGAAGCCCGCGCGGATCAAGCGTCGGCGACGCATGATGAAACTCGTCGCCGCGCCCGTGCGGGAGCGGAAAGGCCCCTTCCCGCGACCCGACGCTGGCAAGCTCACTGGTTAGACCTGTCAGCCTGTGAGCGACGAGGTGTACCACCTCACCCTCGCGCTGGATCCTGCCATAGACGCCGATCATGCCGGCGCCGAGCACGACGCGCCGGTACTTTTCGAAGGTCTTCACCCAGACGACGAGATTTGCATGGCCGGTCTCGTCCTCGATGGTGATGAACATGACGCCCTTGGCCGAGCCCGGCCGCTGACGCACCAATACGAGGCCGGCGGCCTCCAGCCATTTGCCGTCACGGGCATTCATCGCATCCTCGCAGGTAACAATGCGTCGCCTTTTGAGGTCGTCCCGCAGGAAGCTCAGCGGATGAGCGCGCAGGGTCAGGCCGACATGGCTATAATCCTCGACGACCTCGCCGCCTAACGTCATCGGTTTCAGCGCGACCACTGGTTCAAGCGTTTCAGGAAGAACCGTTTGCTCGCGGACGGCCGCGGCAGCGAACAGCGGCAGGGGCTCATCGCGCAGCGCTTCGATCGCCCAGAGCGCCTCGCGTCGCGCCAGTTTCAACGATGGCTGGAATGCATCCGCTTCGGCCAGTTGGACCAGCGATGCCGACGGCACGCTGGCCCGCCGCCAGAGATCGTCGACTGACTGGAAGGCCAAGTCCTCGCGGGCGGCGACGATCGCGGCGCCATGCTTGTTTGCCAATCCTTTGACCATGCGCAGCCCCAGACGAACGGCGAAGCGGCCGCCGTCCAAGGGTTCGAGCGTGCAGTCCCAGCGAGAGGCGTTGATGCAGACGGGACGGACCTCGACACCATGTTGGCGGGCATCTCGGACGATCTGGGCCGGCGCGTAAAACCCCATCGGTTGGGCGTTAAGGAGTGCTGCGCAAAAGACCTCGGGATGCCAGCATTTCAGCCAGGAGGAGGCGTAGGCGATCAGGGCGAAGGAGGCAGCATGACTTTCGGGAAAACCGTAGCTTCCGAAGCCTTCCAATTGGCTAAAGGTCTTTTCGGCGAAGTCGCGCTCGTAACCATTGGCGATCATGCCGTTGATCAGCTTTTCGCCGAACTTTGAAACGCCGCCGGTGTGCTTGAATGTCGCCATGGCGCGCCTGAGCTGATCGGCCTCGCCAGCGGTGAAGCCGGCACATTCGATTGCCACCCGCATCGCCTGCTCCTGAAACAGCGGCACACCCAGTGTTTTCCCGAGAACTTTCTCCAGTTCCGGCTTCGGATAATGAACCTTTTCCTTGCCCTCCCGCCTCCTCAGATAGGGATGCACCATATCGCCCTGGATCGGGCCGGGGCGGACGATCGCCACCTCTATGACGAGATCGTAGAAGGTCCTCGGCTTGATCCGCGGCAGCATCGACATCTGCGCCCGGCTTTCGATCTGGAATGTGCCGAGCGTGTCGGCCCGCCTGATCATCGCATAGGTGCGCGGATCCTCCGGCGGAATGGTCGCCAGATCCTTCCTGATCCCCTTGTGCTCCTCGAGAAGATCGAAGCCGCGTTTCATGCAGGAGAGCATCCCCAGACCCAGGACGTCCATTTTCATGAATTTCAGGATGTCGATGTCGTCTTTATCCCATTCGATGATCTGTCGGTCTTCCATTGCAGCCGGCTCGATCGGCACCAACTCGTCCAACCTGTCCTGGGTAAGCACGAAACCGCCGGGATGCTGCGAATGGTGACGCGGTGTGCCGATCAGCTGCTGGGCCAGATCGAAGGCCAGACGCAGCCGCCGATCCGATGCGTTGAGATTGAGGTCGGCCGCCTGCTTTTCGCCGATGCCTTCCTTCCAGCCCCAGACCTGTGACGACAGCATTTTTGTGAGATCCTCGGGCAGGCCGAGCGCCTTGCCGACATCACGCAACGCTCCCTTGGCGCGGTAGCAGGTGACGACGGCACAGAGAGCCGCTCTTTGTCGGCCATAGGTCTCGTAGATCCACTGGATGACCTGCTCCCGCCGCTCGTGCTCGAAATCGACATCGATGTCCGGCGGCTCCCGCCGCTCTTCCGAAACAAAACGCTCGAACAGCAGGTCGCTGCGCGACGGATCGATCGAGGTGATACCGAGGACGTAACAGACGGCGGAATTCGCCGCAGAACCCCTGCCCTGGCATAAAATGCCCTTCGAGCGGGCAAAGCGCACGATCGAATTAACGGTGAGAAAATACGGCGCGTATTCGAGCCTGGCGATCAGCGCCAACTCATGCTTCAGGATCTTCTCGACGTCCTCAGGCAATTCTTCGGGATACCGGTTCGGCACAGCCTCCCAGGTCAGCTTCTCCAGTGCTTCCTGCGCCGTCAGCCCGGGGAGCATCAACTCGTCCGGATACTGGTAGGCCAGCTGGTCGAGCGAGAATCTGCACCGCGTGACGATCTCGCGGGTCCGGGCTAGCGCCTCCGGATAGCGCTTGAAGAGCCGGTGCATCTCCTCCGGCGGCTTCAGATAGCGGTCGGCGAAACGCTGCTTGCGGCGGCCGAGCTGATCGATGGTGCAATTGTGCCGGATGCAGGTGACGATGTCCTGCATCAGCCGCCGATCGCGATCGTGGTAGAGCACGTCGTTGGTGACAACCGTTGGGACATCGGCCTGCGCGGCGAGATTGGAGAGCTGATGCAGGCGGAGCTGGTCATTCGGCCGGCGACGCAGCGTGAGCGCCAGATAGGCACGATCGCCAAAATCCTGGCGCAGGCGCCGCAGCCTGATGGTGCAGAGATCATCAGCCAGATCCGGAAGCAGAACGACCAGCAAGCCCTCGCCATAGGTGACCAGATCATCCCAACTAAGATCGCACTTGCCCTTGCCGGCCTTCCCCTTACCGAGAGAGAGCAGACGGCACAGCCTGGAATAGGCTGGTCGATCGATCGGATAGACGAGAACCGAGAGATCGTCGCGCAGATCCAGACGGCAACCGACGACAAGGCGGATGCCGGTATCCTTGGCCGCCTGATGTGCTCGCACGATGCCTGCAAGGCTGTTGCGATCGGTGACCGCCAATGCCTCGATGCCGAGGACAGCCGCGGTGGTAAACAGTTCCTCGCAGGAACTCGCCCCGCGCAGAAAGGAAAAATGCGAGGTCACCTGCAGTTCGGCGTAGCGGCTTTGATCGACCCCGGGCTCGCTCATCCGAAGATCCCCTGCAGGAACCAGCTGCCGGAGCCACTGTCGGCATGTTCGCCATCGCCCTGCCGATAGATCCAGAAGCGTTCGCCCGCCTCGTTCTCGACCACGAAATAATCCCTGATAGCGCGGAGTTCCTTGTCACGCTTCCACCATTCGCCGAAAACACGCTCCGGACCGTCGGCGCGCTTCACCGCATGGCGGCTGCCGCGCCAGGTAAAGCTGACGGGGGGATGATCCGGCAGCAGCGCCATGCACTGGATCGGCTCTGGATGCAGAAGGAGCCGGGACGGTCGAGGCCATTCCACTGGCCATCCCAGTTCATCGTCTTCGGCGAGTGCGGAAACTGCCGCCAGGGAACGCTCCGGCACATCGCTCTCGACGGCCGCGACCCGATAAACGCGGTGACCACGGTTGGCGATGACGTCGATCAATCCGCCGATCTCCGCTTCCGGCTCTTCGATCAGCGACGATATTGTCTGCACCGCTTCCAGCGGCTCGCAATGCGCAGCAGACAGCACCATGATCTCGATACCAAAACCGGGATCGATCGTATCGATCCGGTCGCAAAGGAGCTTGGTCAGGCGCTCGACATCGCGCACCGGTTTGGCTGTCCCTGCCCGGATGACCTGCAGGGTGTTGTCGACACGATGCAGGATGAGGTCGAGACGGCGGACGCCAATCTCCTGCTCCTCGAGCACTGCGCACAACCGGACCACCAGCATCCTGACGTAGCGGGCGATGGTCTCTGTGGCCGAGATCGGTTCGGCGAAGGCGCGCCGGGCTTCGATGGCTTCCGCGGCGCGGATAGGATCGATCGGCTCAGCAACGCGGCCGAGCGCCTGATCGAGGCGGCGGCCTATTTCGGGGCCAAAGCGCAGGGCCAGCGGCGCGCGTGGCGTGGCGGCGAGCTCACCGACGCGATCGAAACCGAGGGTGCGAAGTGCCGCAACAGTCCGGCTCTCCAACCGCAGCGCCGCGATCGGCAGATCGAGCACAGCCTGCGCCGCCTCCCCTTCGGGAACGACCAGACAGGGCTTGGCGGAAAAGCGGGCGAGCGCGTGGGCCGCACCCCAGCTGTCGGCAATGGCGGCCCGTGCGGTAAAACCCATCGCAAACAGCCGATTGATCATGCCTGATAGCATCAATGTCTCGTTGCCATGCAGGTGGTCGGCGCCGGTCGTATCGATGACGATGCCATCAGGAGGGTCGGCAGCAACGATCGGCGCATAATTGCGCAGGAACCAGAGCGCCAGGCGATCAAGTTCCTTGCGATCCTCCTCGGGGCACAGCTCCTCGATGATCAACTCGGCAACCAAGGCCTGGGCTTTGCTGGCCGGCATGCCGATGCGCAGTCCCGCGGAGATGGCAGCGACATTGGCGGCCGCGACCAGCTGACGGCTGCCTTCCCTCGCAATCATCACCAGCGGCTGGTCAGCCGGCGGCGCTTGTTGCCCAAGCATCCGACGATGGCGATCGGTGGGCCAGGTCGGCAGGTAGACCGAGACGACCCTTGGCATCGCAGGCTTCGACCACATAATCAGCACTTTCTGCGGCACGGCAACGAAGAAGTTCGAGATACCACCGGGCCCGGCCAATGCCTGGAACCGGCAGCGGTTGAGACGGCAGCACTGAGATGCGCCAGCGCGTCACGGCAGCCGTCGGATGCCCGAAATCCGAAACATCCGCGTGGCGACGCCAGCGGCGAATGGCGATGCCAAGCACGCCAGAGGTCTCGGCGGCGAGCTGCAGCCGGCGCGACGCGGTCATCGGCAAGCGGGCCAGCTCGCCGATCACGGCGCCAACGCCTCGACATCGAAGACTTTCCTCGAAACAGTCTAGAACGCCTTTCTCGTCGCGACATTCGACCATGACGACGCGGTTGTTCGACAGGCCCGCCTGCACGATCCCCGGCATGAACAGGTCCTGCCGAGTGACGCACCAGAACACCATTCCCTGCGTGCGTGCAGCAATCCCGGCGCTGAACAGGGCGGCAGCAGCCCCGTCGAGTGCGCCATTGCCGCCGCCGGCGACCTCATGAAGCGCCCCGAGCGCCAAACCGCCTCCGGGCAGATGTCGATCGATCTCATCCACACCGAACGGCAGAGCCTCGCGAGGCCGCACTGAGCCGCCTTCCAGATGATGGATGCGCTCCCGCAACTCCTCGATGGCAATGGTTCGGGCACGGTTTTGCATAATGTGGGCAAGTCCGATCAAGACCTTTTCAACGGGCGTAGCGTAGGTTATGTTCCTTTTTTGTTCTCTAATGTGCAATGAGTCAATCGGATGCTTTGGCCGTTCGGCGCAGCAGAAAGTTGGGCGACCATGATGAGCTTGGGAATCCATGAGCAAGATCAAATGGATGGGCTTTTATTCACAGGCAGGAAAAATTTCCTGAGCTGCAATGCACGTCAAACGAGTCCGCAGGAGATGAAAACGGAATGAGCGTGGCCTATCTGGAAAAGCTCAACGAGCAGCAGCGGCTGGCGGTCGAGCATGGCGTCGCGCTGGTGGACGGCGAGGTTGCCGGTCCGCTTTTGATCATCGCTGGCGCCGGGTCCGGCAAGACCAATACACTCGCCCATCGTGTCGCTCACCTCATCGTCAACGGCGCCGACCCGCGCCGCATCCTGTTGATGACCTTTTCCCGTCGTGCCGCCTCGGAAATGGCCCGCCGTGTCGAGCGGATCTGCAAACAGGTGCTTGGCGCCAATTCCGGCATCCTGACGGACGCGCTAGCGTGGTCCGGGACATTCCACGGGATCGGCGCCCGTCTGCTCAGGATCTATGCCGAGCAGATCGGCCTCAATGTCGACTTCACCATCCACGACCGCGAAGATTCCGCCGACCTGATGAACCTCGTGCGCCACGAGCTCGGCTTCTCGAAAACGGAAAGCCGGTTTCCGACCAAAGGCACGTGTCTTTCGATCTATTCCCGGGTGGTCAATTCGGAAGCGCCCCTGGCGACCGTGCTGAACGCAAATTATCCGTGGGTCAGCGGCTGGGAAGCGCAGCTGAAAGAACTGTTTGCCGGATATGTCGAGGCCAAGCAGACGCAGAACGTCCTCGATTACGACGACCTCCTACTTTACTGGGCGCAGATGGTGTCCGATCCCGAGATTGCCGACGACGTCGGCGGCCGCTTCGACCATATTCTCGTCGATGAATATCAGGACACCAACAAGCTTCAGTCGTCGGTGCTGATAGCGCTGAAGCCGGGCGGTCGCGGCCTGACGGTGGTCGGCGACGATGCACAGTCGATCTATTCGTTTCGGGCGGCGACGGTCCGAAACATCCTCGACTTTCCGAACGAATTTTCCCCTGCTGCCGGCATCATCACGCTCGATCGTAACTACCGCTCGACACAGACAATCCTTGCGGCGGCCAATGGGGTGATCGACCTCGCCCGGGAACGCTTCACCAAGAACCTCTGGACCGATCGGCAATCCGAACAACGGCCCATGCTGGTGACCGTCAAGGACGAGGCGGACCAGGCCAACTACACCGTCGAACAGGTGCTTGCCAACCGCGAGGTCGGCATGACCCTGAAGCAGCAGGCCGTGCTGTTCCGCTCCTCGAGCCATAGCGGCCCGTTGGAGGTGGAATTGATCCGCCGCAACATCCCCTTCGTCAAGTTCGGCGGCCT
Organism: Pararhizobium polonicum; assembly: GCF_001687365.1. Taxonomy (GTDB): domain Bacteria; phylum Pseudomonadota; class Alphaproteobacteria; order Rhizobiales; family Rhizobiaceae; genus Pararhizobium; species Pararhizobium polonicum. Next base: position 26,447 of record NZ_CM004502.1, on the reverse strand, counting down.
GAAATTCCTCGACAGCGCGCATGTGAAGGACATGCTGGCGGTGCTGCGTTTTGCTCAGAACCCGCGCGACCGCGTGGCTGGTTTCCGGCTGCTGCAGATGCTGCCGGGTGTCGGCCCCTCGACAGCCGGCAAGATCCTCGACACGATCGCCGCCGATCCCGAGCCGCTGATGGCGCTGGCGGAAATCCCGCCGCCGCCGAAAGCTGGTCCCGACTGGACGACGTTCGTCAAGGTTCTGATGGGACTGCGGAAGACCGAAACCGGCTGGCCTGCGGAAATCGCACAGGCGCGAGAGTGGTATGAGCCGCATCTCGACCGCATTCATGAGGATGCCGAGACTCGGAAGGCCGATCTTCTGCAACTCGAACAGATCGCGTCCGGATATCCGAGCCGCGAACGGTTCCTGACCGAACTGACGCTCGATCCGCCGGATGCGACAAGCGACCAGGCCGGCGTTCCGCTGCTGGACGAGGACTATCTGATCCTGTCGACGATCCATTCGGCCAAGGGCCAGGAATGGCGATCGGTGTTCATGCTCAACGTCGTCGACGGCTGTATTCCCTCGGATCTCGGGGTCGGCACGACGGCCGAGATCGAGGAAGAGCGCCGGCTGCTCTATGTCGGCATGACCCGGGCGAAGGACAGCCTGACGCTCATCACGCCGCAGCGCTTCTTCACTGGAGGCCAGCATGCCCAGGGCGACCGGCATGTCTATGCCTCGCGAACACGCTTTATCCCCGTGACGCTGCTGCAGTTTTTTGAAGCGACGACATGGCCCCAGGTAAGCGCTTCGGCTTCCGAGCGCAGTGCGCGCCAGATCCGTGTGGATGTCGGTGCCAGGATGCGCGGCATGTGGCGGTGAGGACTTGATGTGGCAGATGAGGCAAACGATCGTCCCATAGAACCAGACGCTCAGGGCGCCATCCGCAAAATCATTCATTGCGATATGGATGCGTTTTACGCATCGGTCGAGCAACGCGACAATCCGGAGCTTCGAGGCCGGCCGGTCGCTGTCGGCAGTGCCGCAGCCCGCGGCGTCGTTGCCGCCGCCAGCTATGAGGCCCGGGCCTTCGGCGTCTTCTCCGCCATGCCGTCGGTCACCGCTCAGCGAAAATGCCCCGACCTCATCTTCGTCAGGCCGCGCTTCGACGTCTACAAGGCGGTCTCGCTGCAGATCCGCGCGATCTTCGCCGAATACACACCGCTCATCGAACCACTATCGCTCGACGAAGCCTATCTCGACGTCACCGAAAACCTGAAAGGCATGACGATCGCTACCGAGATTGCCGAGGAGATCAGGGCAAAAATTTTCGCAATTACTGGCCTCACGGCCTCCGCCGGCATCTCCTACAACAAGTTCCTCGCCAAGATGGCCTCCGGGCAGAACAAGCCGAACGGCCAGTTCCTGATCACGCCGAGGAACGGCGCCCGTTTTGTCGAGCAGCTACCGGTCAAGAAATTCCATGGTGTCGGTCCGGCGACGGCAGAGAAAATGCATCGGCTGGGCATCGAGACAGGCGCCGACCTGAAGATGAAAGAGCTGGACTTCCTCATCCAGCATTTTGGGAAGTCCGGACCGTATTTCTACGATATTGCGCGGGGCATCGACGTCAGGAAGGTCAAACCGGACCGGGTGCGCAAGTCCGTTGGCGCGGAGGATACGTTCTCGCAGGACATCCATTCCCACGAATTAGCTCGCGAAGGCCTTCAGCCGCTGATCGAAAAGGTCTGGGGGTACTGCGAAACCAATGAGATCGGCGCCAAGACGGTGACGCTCAAGGTCAAATATGCCGACTTCACCCAGATCACCCGCAGCAAGACGGTACCGGCACCTCTAACGGCGATCGGCGATCTGGAGGAGGTCGTCGATCTGCTTCTTGGACCGATCTTCCCGGCGCCCAAGGGTATACGCCTGCTTGGCGTGTCGCTGTCCTCCCTGGAGGAACGCAGGCCTGAAACGACGCCGCAGTTGCGGCTCGCCCTTTAGACTGCAAGCCGAGGCTGGAAAGAAGCGTTCGAGAGAGATTTGACGCGGAAGGTCCTGGCAGGAAGTGGCCGGAGGATTTCCTCTTCCGGTACAAGCCCATCGAGCCAGTCCATCCGCTGATCGCGCGTCAGGACTGCCATCTGCCGGTCATGATAAGGCGCGATGTCGGTATTCGCCTCAATCGTCAGGATGGCGTAGGCTTCCGGCCAGCCGTTCGACGCCTGTCGCCAGATTCCTGCGAAATAGAACCAGTCGCCGTTGGCGAGCGAGAAACTGAAATTTTTGCCGCCGCTACGATGGCGAAACTCCGATGCCGGCACCAGGCAGCGGTGGCTTGGAAACGTCCTTCCTTCAGAGCGAACGACGTTGACGGCGCGCGGACCGCCATCAAGAGGACGCAGCCCCCACGGCAGCTCGACCATCTCCACATCGCCCTCGTGGCGCCGTATGATGACGCGGCGCTCGTCGAGCGGGGCGTCGGACTGGAAAACCTTCGCGTTCGTCATATGTAGAACATAGCAAGAACCGAACGAGGCAACAAGGAGCGCTGAGGAAGCATGTGTAACGACTATCGGTTGATGGTGGACGTGGCCTCGATCGTCGAGGACTTCGCGCATCTCAAGATCAAAATCCGCTTCGGCGAAGGCGCGCCGAACCTTGCGGCACGCGAAGACATCAAGATCACCGACATGGCTCCGATCGTCCGCTGGATCGAGGGAGCGCGCGACGAGGCGGACCTCATCCAGCGCCGGTGGAGCTGGCCGGGACAAAACAAGCGGCCGGTCTACAATTTCCGATCGGACGGACGCGAGTTCAACTCCAACCGCTGCCTGATCGTTGCCGATGGCTTCTACGAGTTCACAGATCCGACGGAAAAAGGCAAAAAACGTAAGGATAAATGGCTGTTCACCAAGAAGGACGAGCCGATCTTCTGCATCGCCGGAATCTGGCGTGAGACGGATGACGTGGGTCAAGCCTTCACGATGCTGACGATGGAGCCGGGACCGGACATCGCGCCGTATCACGACCGGCAGATCGTCATCCTCGAGCGGGAGGCCTGGGCGGACTGGCTCGATCCGTCCGTATCAGCGAAGTCTCTGATCAGGCCACTGCCCGTCGGCACCCTCAATGTTGAGCAGGTCGGCTGATGCGCTTTCCATTTGCATACAGTCCTGCCTTCCCAAACAGGAGCGCTGCGGTCCAGGACGACTGCGCGACCGAGCCGCAGTCAGTGGTCGAATTTTCCGACGGAATGACGGTGCTCTCAACACGGCGCCGGGAGAGGGCAGGTATTCGTGGCCTTGTCCGGGTGCGGGATGTGTTGCGCGGCGTCTCATCGCTCGCTAGATTGGGCGACAACAAACCACCGGAAAAGAGGTCGGGATATGGCAATCGGAACCGTAAAGTTTTTCAATCAGGATAAGGGCTTCGGTTTCATTACGCCGGACAATGGCGGAGCGGATGTGTTCGTGCATGTGTCCGCCCTGCAAGGCTCCGGAACCCTGCACGACGGGCAAAAAGTCAGCTACGAGCTCGGCCAGGATCGCAAGACTGGGAAGTCCAAAGCCGAAAACGTCAGGGCGGATTGATATCCGGACGCGTCAGAATTTTGCGTACCGCTTGCGCTGTCTCTCCAGCCCTACACTGAGGCGGTTGGCGTGCCGGCAATGAAGCATGACTCCGTGAAATGGCTGTTTTCAGGAAAGGCTGAACGGTTTGATCCTGGTGAAATCTGTAAATCAGACGGCGACATTCAGTTCTTAGAATGAGATTGCGCTAGTGTGTTCTGCCGCGATCGAATTACGCTGCAGAAACCTCGCGTGGGCACGCTGGGCACGCAACAGATGCTTCTGGAGAATGGGATCGTTCGAGGACGTGCAAAAGAGGTTTGCCGGCCCTGATCGCCTCTATTTGCCGCGCAAACTCGTGCTTCTCCAACGCATACATGCCGCCACGAGCACCTTCGAAGCCGCAATTCCATGCTGCTAGCGCCTGTCCGTAACGCAGCGCCTCGATTAGGCCTCCTTCGTCAATTTCGTTGATGCCTTGCAGGCCCTTATGGGCAGCCGTCGCCAGCAGTCCCGCTGTGCACCAATCCCCTGAACCGCATGTATCGACCAGCAAAGGAGCGGCCAATGCCGGGAGGCTTTTCCAATCCGACGGGATCCCAGCCAATCGATGCCTGTAGCGAAGGCCTTGTGACCCCAATGTCTGGATTTCAAGCAGCGTGGGCCGGCCCCCAATCATTGCGCCACCAGCATCCGAAAGACGTTGATCGGAATATTTCACAATGTGGGCGATTTGCAGCGCTTCGTCGAAAAGCTTCTCGTCCGACTTTCCCGACGGTTCGAAGATAACGATGGCGCCGGCGCGCGCAGCTTCCGCCGCCAGCGATATCGCCGCACGCGACACGCGATCCAAAAAGAATACCGCCGCCCCGGAAAGTGCGGGGATAATCTGCTCGACAGCATTCTGCGTCACAGGACGGTAGCTTGGCAGCCTTTGTCCGCAATGGGGGCAGGTCCAAAGAAAGCGGTGCGTGGGAGAGCCATCGCGAGCGCGCTTGATCTGCTGGATAATGATCGGCGTATGGCCGGTCGGGGCGCAATCTGTATAATCGAGATGCACATTCCATTTTTTGAGGTCAACGCGAACACGCTCGGATGCCGGATCGCCGTTCATGCGCGCAATCGGATAGGCGTCCCATCCAAGGTAGCCCATAATCGTAAGGACGTTGCCGCAAGTGCCACCGGTCCAGGAATGGACAGGTGCAGCGCTATCAACGCCAATGACGAGGTCGAGTGCGATTAAGCCTGTTCCAAAGATTCGAGGCTTTTCGGTCGATATGGTCATTGAGCTAGTCCTTTTTTCAGTCTGGGGCGAGGCTGCGGGTAGACGTCTCCCTCCAACCAGACATGAATAAGATGCGGTGTCGTGGATGCGGGTTCCGCCGACGCTTGGAAATTATACCCTATCGACTCAAGGTAAGCGACTGGTAAATCCCGTTCCAGGGCCGCCATCAAGGCGCCGAGGGACATGACTTTGGTTCCGAGCGGCGACAGAATGAGGATCGAGCCACCGGCATCACGAAACACCGGTTTGCGCAAATCGTCGAGCCGGAGGATCGTTCGGTATAGATGCAAGGGGTCCTGCTCATCCGCATAGACGACATCACGCGCATCAACCTTCCAGGCGCTTTCGAACTCGACAATGTATTCCTCCGCGAGCAGATCGCCGAGCCGGGAGTCTCGCGCCGGAAACGGCAGTATAGGACATGTGTCGTGCGGCGAGACAAAATCGTGGACACGCGACAGCGCCTGCTGACGGCCCTTTGCAAGTTGGGGCAGCCAGAGCTTCGCTGCCTGGGAAGCCGAGTCGAGAGTGAGTCCGCCTCTGAACCCATGAACATAGCCCGGTGCATCGCTGGCAATTGACGAGATTTGCGCATCGAGGCCTGGATCATGAGCGACAAACAGGTGCAGGTTTTTCGGGCCTCTTCCCCGGTCAATGAGCTCAACGAAGAATTTGATCAGGGGAAAGGCCGTACCCACGGACAGGGCGCTGATATCTACCACCACGTCAGTAATCGAAGTCATGTCCTGACGAGATGCCGCCATCGCAACGTTTCTTCCACCGACAACAGCGCCGTCGGCCCCGAAAATCTCGATGGACACGATTTCATGGGATGGAATTGCGTTTTGGAGACGGCCGATGTTTTCTTCTGCTCTACGCGTAAGCTCTGGATCCGGATCTGGCCTGTTTTCCCGCACAAACAGGGCCCGCACATCGGCTCCCGCAGCGGCCATCCGTTCAACGACCTGAGTTGCACGGGGATCGAAGCCTGCGCCACCAATGAGCAAGGTCTTCCGATCCTTCATCGCAAAGTAGTCCGCGACGAAGCTCTCAGCCTCTCCGCCATCATGCGACACGCATGGATCCCATCGCCAATCCCGCGTCATCAGTTCGCCCCGCCCATTAGCCGGACAAGATCGTCTACCCGGCGTTCTATGAAGCCGCCCCTCTTCAGGGTAAGACCGTTCTGGATCAGCATAACTCCCGACAATTCGACGAGGCACCAGAGCCTGTTTTTCGTGCTGTGGTTCGGAATGAGGACAAAGGCGTTATATGCGACCCCAAACTGCAGCGCCTTGGCGAGGTCAGGCTGATGTCTCGGGATCAGGTCGAATTCCTCCTGCGGGATGCCGAACGCGTTCGCCCCGCCGTTGAGAGGAGCGTTCCCTTCGAGGCTCTTGGCGACGCATTGATCTGCTATGCCCTTCGACAGACGCCTGACAAGATGATTCAGCGGAAAGTCCCAGTCACGAATCATCTCGTCGGCGCGCTCGCGCAGCAAATTGTGCTGAGCTTGACTGGTGAGGGTCGGTGACTTCGACCTGATCAATTGCGTCTCGGACTGTGCGACGAGGCGTGCGGCGAGGTGAAGGAACTGCTCAGCATTTTCCGAACTCGCGTCGCATAAAGCGTCGATGCCGTAGTAATAGGGACGGTCGAACTGATGAAGCAAATGGATTTTCGCACCGTCCGCCACTGCTGACCCGGCGTTCAACGGCTTGGACGGCTCGGCGTCGACTTCGGGCTCATCCTCGAATAACCCCCGTTGGGGAACTCGATTTGCGTATCGCTCGAGGAGGATCGAGAGCATCGCCAGCTTCAAATCATCTGAGCTCTCCCCGGCCTTCTCAAGATAGTCAGCGACCTCGCGCTCCAGATTTGATCGACGCTCCGCCGTTATCGAATAACGGCGCTGGATCGCGTTGACCTTTTTAGTCAGTCTTTCCGCCTTCGAAGCTGGGAGGGACTCGACATGTGTTGACAGCAGGTCACCGAGCGAATTGAGGCCACGGCGATTAAAGACCTCCATCTGGCTGAGGTAACGTGCCGCCATGTCCTTCGCCATCTTGCGGAAGGCGCGGCGCTGATTTGCACGGCCTTCGCTGCTCTGCATCCATATCGTGGTGATTTCCCGGGCGCGTTTTAACCCCGGTTCATCTTCCTCGAAAACGTTCTGTCCTTCGATCAGGACGTCGGCGGGCGCCAGTGCGTCAAGGCGGGTCAGGATCCAGCGCGCAACACGCAGCTCTCTCCGGGCGAGCCATCGCTGTAGCGCCAGCAATTGGTTGGGATGCAGATAATGCGCGTCATCAAAGACGACGAGCGGGACGAGCTGCAAAATCTCCTGGCCATCTTTCACCTTGAAGGCGTCGATGACATCAAGCGGACGATAGGCGGTCGCTGCCGCATTCTGCTCGACCTCATCGATTTCGGGAGGAACGAGGGCTGCTGAGATCTCATAGATTGCTGCCTCCATCTCCCGGGCGCGGCGCTGCAATCCGACCCCGTTGGGCCCCCCAATCGCCTCCAGCGCTGCCTCGGCATCAGGTCTCGCAACAATTTCGATGTCGTCGAGCGCGATGCCGGCCGCCTGAGCGTCTCGCAACCAACCGAGTACGGCCCGCGCCTGCAGGAGGGCAACGGTTAGCGACGCCTTCAAGGAATCGGGATAGGGAAACTCCCAAAACTCGCGATATTCGCTCTCGAGGGATATCCTACATCCGATGATGGCAGGATGGCCGTCCCTAATGGCAGAACAGGCCGCCAATCCATCGATCAGGGTTTTATAGGTTTCAAAGCCGCGATTTCGCAGCAGAACGCGAAGTGCCGAGAACTTGAAAAGCCGGGCAAGAGTGGTCTTCCCACTCCCAGGCGTGCCGATCACCATGGCCAATCGGTCGTAGAGCTTACCTTCCTTGGCAGGCTTCTCGAAGAACGTCGAAAGCGGCTCTGGCGTCACGACAGCGAGAAAAGCTTCGTCCTGCTGAAGATACTCGGTTGCGCGTTTTTCAAAGGGATTGACCAAGTCTCACCTATACATGTCTCTGGCGGCGGCGGAACAGCGGGCTCATCGCAGGCGCGATCTCGCCCGATTCTCCCTCCACGCCGTCAGTTTCTGCCCATAAGAGGGCAACGGAATTATTTGGTGTGTTGTGATCTAGGATCAGAGGGAGAGCGCATCCCCCATAGCCGAGACCAAGATGCGTCACACCGCCGACGTCCGTGTGCTTCGTGCGGATCGCAGGATCATAGTAGATGTTGGTCAGTTCGATGAAATCGGAGAAGCTGTTGCCAGGGGCATTAATCGGAAGCTCCGGAGGAAGAACTGTCCCGAATGAGAAATTTACCGCCGATGCCCAGCCATCCGATGTAAGGGCTGCTCGCGCTTCTTCCTCGCGTTGAACCATGATCGAAGACGCGGCATGGGTGCCGATATAGTGGTGGATACAGAGTTGCCAACCGTCCGCGAACATCTGCTTGCCGCCCAGATTTTCCCTGGCAAGCGCGATCGACTCCTTGAATTTCGTCAGCTTCCCCGACCACTTCTTTTTGGCCTCGTTATACCGGAGGAACGACGTCCCTGTTCCCATAAAATCGTCGATAAGGTAGACAAGCCTGAACTTTGCCTCCTTGTCTTGAAGTGACTCTTCCAAATTGCCGAGAAGATCCTGCCATTTCTCGGTATCGAGCTGCGTCGAGACAACGAGCTGCTCGTTGTTCAAAAGCCCGACATTGCTGTGGCGCAACCCATCGATACGGGCGCCGTCGCTCAGGCCCATGAAAAGCGTCTGCCGTCGCAAGCGGTCAACGGCCTTGCTGGCTTCCTCGTCAGCATAGACCCTGTATGGCGGAATATCCCTCTCCTTGGCGACCATGCGCACAAGCCGATCCTGCACGATCTTCGGATAGAGCTGCTCGACCAGTCGCTGCATTTCACTGGGGCCGATGTAGACCAGGGCCTTTCGGACAAAATCGTAAGCGGTTCGGCGCTGTTCTGCACTTTTGAACTGCTGCAGCCACGTCGCGAGGCTTTCGATGAAGCGCATCCCGGCCTGGAAGTCCCGGTATCCATCATATTTCAGGCGCGCCATCAGCCGAAGCCAGCGGAATTCGTTCCGCGCTTCGTCGTCGCTCCATTGCATGATTTCGCTCAGAACCCTCAAGCCGAGGTCTTCATTCATCGAAACGCCCCTTTTCGGAACCGAAGCCCGCCATCCGCTGGTTCAAGCGCCGCGAGATACATCCGCGTGACAGCCACGCCTCGCTGGCCTGGTTCGGCGAGGTTCCAGCATGTCACTGGATCGACGCTTACCTCATCGACGCTCAGTCCCATCGGTGCATTCAGGAGGTCATAGTCATTGCCGGGCCAGCGCCCTCGGTCTCCGATCGTCAAAATTTGCCCACCCGTAACGGACTCGCGAACATGGTCGATGACATTTGTCTTGCTCACGCCGCTTGCAACGATATCGACCGAATGACTTGAGCGGGTGACGATTGCTTCCTTGCAGCCTGTCCGGAGGATAACTTGATGAACGATGTCCCAGAGGCGGTTTTCTGCCATGAACCTGCGTGGCTCCAGAGTGATCTGATATCGCCTGTTCGTTTGTTTCGCCGAACCGGACAATTCTTCACTGACAGCGAGAGCTTCCGCCAAATCCTTTAGCTCCGGGCAAACCTCGTCGGTTCCGTCGGGAGCAGTGTCGTCGCTGAGAGCACCAATCATGGCACCATTGTAATAACCGACGACCACGTGCGCCCAACAACTCTCTGGGAGGATCTTCCTGAGGTCGGTCCTCACTGACACGCCGCGGCCTGTTGCTATGCTGAGGACAGCGTTGCTGTCGACAATCCTTGCAAGTTCAGTCGCGATTTCTTCGCCTGCCGGCTGAAACCGGTCACGGGTATCGACGATTGTGCCGTCATAGTCGAGGATCACACCGCGGAACGTGATCGCTTCCAACTGATCGACGAACGCCGAATGCGCCTTTTGCCAGTGCGGGAGGGCATCCCGTTCGGTCAATCGCCTGATCGTTTCTCCGGTCTTGCGTTCGATCGCGGCATTTATTCGTTTTGCCCGTACGTCAGCCGCTGTCACGCGCGCCTTTCCCGGCAGGCTGAGATGATAAAGCTTCCGACCGAAGTCCGGAACACCCGGCTGGCCCGGATCGATCCCTCGCGCCGCGCCTGCCCATCCGGTGATGTGCAAAGCAGCCAGCAACGATCCGAGCAGTGCCGCCGGACCGCGCCCTTCGATCTCCAGCCGCGCCACCGGGATGTCTTCGGGAATGAGGTCGAGCGTGCGGTTTGCGATCGCCTTATCGTCATCGGTAATAAATGCCAGAACCGCGGTATCATTCCCGCGCTTCGCCAGCCAGTGATGGCGGCCGTGAGCAAAGTTCCGGTAGTCTGCCAATTGCGCCACGCCTAGCGCCGCTTCCGTAAATTTCGATTCGAGGTCGATCGCGCCGACTTTTGTCGAAGGGCCGAAGAGGACGATTGTTGTCGGTCGCGTCCAGAGCGCTGCTGCTCGATCTCGCCAGGCATGAACCCTGCTTCCCGAGGTCTGTGTAAGGGGAGCTATCGTCGAGACCACTTCGTCCCAGGGCGCAAGCGGATCGAACACCGCGGCGTATGCTCGGGCGAGCAACGTCGTAAAAGCCAGCAGCGAATTTGTCGCCAGAAACCCATCTTTTCCAGCCGGTGGCGGAAACAGCAACAGATCGGCAAAAGGATGGCGATCGCAGATTTCGGTGATCGGACTGCCGGCGCGACCACACATTACGGCGACCTGGCGGCACTCTCGCTCAATGAGAGCCAGGGCCGCGGCATTGATGTCGACATTGCTCCCGCCAGCACTCAACAGCCAATGACTGACAAAGGCTTCCAGCCTTGAATCAACTGCTTCGAGTGGCGTCTGCACGAGCCCGACCTTGCCGGTATTAGACTGGTGCAGCGACGCCAGCGCGTGTGCAGCTGTCAGCGAGCCACCGGATCCAACAGCCACCAAAGAAGACAGGGCCGCCGTTTTAACCGCGCTCTTCAGCTGCTCGATATCCGTTGCGGAGGCCCACTGGAACGTTTCCTCCAGGCGAGAGAGTTCGGACGCGTAAGGCTTGGCCATGAAATATCCCCGTTCGTTTGCGATGGGAACATAGCAAGAACACGCGTCTATTTCCACTGCGGTAGTGGGATGTTATCTAATACGAAATTTCGGCGCGCGGGAGTCGTTGACACACATGACAATGGGAAGGGCGAACAGTTATCAACAGTTGCATAACGCCTCCCCCACTCGACCACGTGAGAATCTCGAAATTTTATGGCATTCCCATTCATGGAACGTAGTTCTGTAGAATCGATAACACCCTTTTCAAAATCGGCAGCCCAGAACACGCGACTTGCCGGCACTCCTTCTTCCAAGCTCGAGGTACAATGGAAGCTCATCCATCCCTGTCGGCGCCATTCGTCGTACCTGAACCGATTCGACCGGTCGAATCGATGGGACCGTACGACCCCTGCTGGTGCAGGTCCGGGAAGAAGTACAAATGGTGCCACTATCGGCGCGAGCAACAAAAGCCGATAAATATCTTTGAGGTAGAAACCGCCATGTTGGCGGAATTGCGGGCTGGCTACTGCTCTCATCCCGATCCGTCCGACGATCCCTGCAGCACGACAATCACAAGAGCTCACACAGTTCAACGCAGAGGTGGTCTCGCGGCAATCGCTGAAGGTGGACACGTGTTGACTGTCAAACCGACAATGAAATCGATGATTGAAACCCGGGGAAATCCGGTGCCGCGCAAGATCGGCGTCGGGAATGCCTCCGTCTTTCCCGGCTTCTGCAGCAAGCATGACACGACGATCTTCAAAGCGATCGAAGGGAAGACCGTAGCGATCGATTCATCGACCGCTTTCCTATTTGCCTATCGTGCGATCGCCTATGAGCGCTTCGCAAAAGAGGCACAGTTGCGGAGCGCACCCATCCAGGCCGAGATGGACAAAGGAAAACCCTTCCGTACACAGGCCTACATCCAGTTATATCTGAACTCCGCTTTAACCGGCATCAATACAGGAATGGAGGATGTCAGTCGCTGGAAAGCTGGATACGATGAACGATTGCTGTCGGGCAGCCGGGACGGCTTCCGTTATTTCGCCGTGCGGTTCGACAGCGTCCTGCCTGTGGTTGCCTGCTGCGCATTCCACCCGGAGATCGATTTTCACGGAAATCAGTTGCAAAGGCTGGCGAGACGCGGTTCTGACTTCGAGCACATTACTCTGACCGTGACGGCCTTTGAGGGCGAAACGATTGCTGTTTTTGGATGGATTGGTCCAACTGACGGCCCGGCGGCTTTGCTCGCTCGTTCATTTTCCGGCCTTTCCACGGACCGAAAAGCCGATGCATTGATCAAGCTGCTTTTCCTTCAGTCCGACAACATTTTCCTTCGGCAAAGCTGGTGGGATGGGCTCACAGAGCAGAACCAAAAGCTGTTTCAAGGCCTTTCGAAGAGCGGAACTGCCGAACGGGCCAGAAAGGTCTCCGACCTGGCGGACGATGGCACGACATTCACAACAGCGCTCGCTGTCGACGTGATAAGCAGTGAGCAGACGGATCCTGTGGCAAGCTCTCCCAAAGCTTCGGCCTGAACGAAGGAAGGATGTTCGCGCGCATGGAATTGATCAAAGCAACCGACGAAGATTTTCACTTCGTGAGATCATGGCTGGCGGACGAGGAAAAATCGTACCAGCGGCTGCGCGGCGACGACCCATATGGCGATTTCGACAGAGGCTTCTGGTGCAATCTTTCGGTTATCGAAAGAAACTTCGAGCAAGGCGAGCTTGAGGTCGTCCGAATCGGTGGCAAAGCCGTCGCTTTCCATTTCGGGCGGTTTCTTTCGCCCGGCATCACGGAGGTGCATCCCCTCTACAGGGATAAGGGATTGGGTACTGCTATCGTGAGGCAACTGCTTGCACGAGCTTCGAGCCTGCGAGTGTGCAGACTACACGTCTCCTGTATCACGCAACGGTCGGCGCAGTTTTGGGAAAAATTCGGATTTCATCCGCGCGACGCCGACGCAGACGACCGCTACAAGATCCTGGACCACCCGATCGAATTACCGCTCGCAGCACCCCAGATGGTGACGGTAGAGTTTTTCGGCGAGGGTGCGTGGTACACGCAAGGGTCAGGTGGAAAGCCCTATAAGACAGTGGACCTTCCGTGCGTTGTCGCCGACGGCAGGGTCCTGCTCAGCGCAATGTGCCACGATGCAGTAGCTGACCGTGACAGTCCCGGCGGTGATCGGCACGTTCGCGTCGTCCTGGACGGCGAAACAATCTTTCAAGACTGGATCGGTACCGGCTCTTCGAACGCGTTCGGATTTGGCCGCAACCCGCACTGCTATACAACCTGCGCAGATTCGTTTAATCTCTCAGTGCTAAAGCGCGCGTAGGTCCGGATGGAATCCCTCTTCCGTTTAATAACCTGCCTCTGCGGGGTTCATATGCGGATGCCGAGCGATGATCATCCCGGCCGTCTGGGTGACATGGCTTGGAATACCACGTTGCGTCAGGAGATAGTCGAGGCATTCGAGGATGGCCTTGAGCTTATTAGGAGCCGCCCCTGGGACGCTGACCTTTTTCAGTCGCTTGGGTTGCTTTTGAAAGCTCCTGTTGAATAGCCGGTCATGATGCGCACAAATATTTCGCAAGTCGACCAACGCCTCGATCCAACTCGTAAAGACCTCATCCGAGCCAACGCCAAACTGCGCCGCGACTGCCGTCCGGACCGAACTGTCGAGGCATTGAAATATGCGGGCCGCGGCTCCGAAAGTTAGAAACTCTTTCATCGTCCAGATTGGGGGCAGAACCGGATGACCATATGTTTCGCGATAGTGTTTCGCCCGGCGATCCTTAGACTTCTCATACACTGATGCAAAAGCCTGCAGCGCTTTCAGGTTCGACATAGGATCCTTGAAGGCGCCTACCGTATAGTACGGATGACTTCCGAAGCTGTGACTCAGGGTTTCGGATATGCTATTTCGCAGGAGCAGCTCGAACTGACCCACTGCGATGAAGCAAGCATCTCGCAGTTTGCCGTCGCACTCATAGAGCTGGATGATGTGCTGATAGGTCGTTCCAGGAATAAAGGGGCGGCCCGGTAATCCCAACTGCCGGCGGCTCAGGAAGTAGATGCGCAGGCGTTCGTAGCCGATGGTGTCAATTTTCCGCGCAGCTACGTTCGGCTGGCTTATGACTAAGCCCCGTGCTCTGAGGTGGGCGATGCGTTGGGCCGCCGTTGCGTGCGGTTTATGATAAGGTAAGAGAGCCATTCTGAAAAAGCGAAGGGCCACCCTTTTGCACTCCCCGAGAGGACGTGTGGCGGCCCGTGACGCCATCTATATAGCTGATGTCGCCGGAAATTTCAACATAAACCTTCGGGAACGGCTGCGTTCATCATCGAAGCAAAATGCCATCGATGTAAATGTTGCGCGAGATTTTCCCCCAACCGGGGTTCATGTGCACGCCGCTTCGAGGAAAAGTCCGAAGAAAGGCCGCTACGTCGTCCAAGCTCGCGCAGTCGACCGGCGCGACATTAGATCCGAAATGGTGACAGACGAAATTACCAACAGAATCCCGCTCAACAACTTCCGTTACGAACCCACCCACAATACGTTCGATCTTAGTAATAGGCATTCGTCTCAAATCCCATTTTAGATTATCTCCATGCTCGATACCAGAGGCTTCCATTGCGACATTGTAAGGTCTTCCTCCACCCTCTCACGGTGGTGGCCGCTCCGAGCGTTCAGCACAGCTTCATTCACACGCTAGCCGACGAGTCCTCGCCCTCCTCAGCTTCGCCATGTGAATCGATTTCTGCCTGCACGGCCTGTCCGCTGAGCAAGCCTGCATCCTCGAGCGCCTCGATGTCCGGCAGATCGCGCAATGTCTCCAGACCGAAAGCGGAGAGAAAGTGCGGCGTCGTCACATAGGTATAGGGCGCGCCGGGCGTCGGGCTGCGCGGTCCGGACGACAGGAAGCCGGCGCCACGGAGAGCTGCAATCGTATCGCGGCTGACCTCTTTTCCAAATATCTTCGACAGGTCGCTGCGGGTGACCGGCTGGAAATATCCCACCGCCATCAGCACCATCGCCTCGAACTCCGACAGCGCCGCGGCCCCTCCTCGCGTTGGCGCCTGTGATGCACGGATCGCGGGCGCGTAAGCCGAACGGCTTCGGTGCTGCCAGCCGCCGGCGACCGAGACCAGTTCGTACGGCCGATCACGGAGTTCCTCGCGCAGATCATCAATGAGAAGATCGACGCTGCAATCGCGACCGACCACCCGCGCCAGCGTCTCGCGGCTGACGGGCTCAGCGGAGGCAAAGATCACCGCCTCGACCCGCAGCATCCATTCCCGCCAGCGCAGTTCCGGCGGCAGGTCCTCTAACTCGCGATCGAACAGCAAGTCATGCTGTTGCTCTTTGGCCTGACGCCGGCCGGTTTTGGCTGCGCTCGCTCCTACCATCGTCACAATCCAAAAATTCGGAAGGACGAGCGGCCGGACAGCTCGCGCACCGCGTCAAGATTTTCGAGACGCTCGAACAGCCGGTTCGCCGCCCAACGGGACAAGTTGCTGCCGGGCGCCGAGGCGGGCACTGCGTCCTCGCTCAGAAGTCTGCGGATGACGGGCTCGGCACCTTTGGTGCGCAGCCTCGGCGCCACGGCCAGCAGCCGTGCAGCCCGACGATCGAGCTCGACGGCAGACCGAAGCGCGGCGTCAACGCCATCGACCAGCGCCAGGCAGATCGCTTTCGGATAAGCCGGCTCTCCCGGTCGAACGCGACCTCTGCCGCCGATCGTCCGAAACGCCGGTCCATAGCGCTCCAGCAACAACAGCGGCACGGATTTTGGCCATTTGAGCTTGTGCGCCAGCACGGCGTCGGCCAGGCCCAGGGCCAGCACCTCGGCATCCGGGCGAACGGCAGAGATCGCCGTTATCAGGTCCGCCACCGCGAAGGGTGCTGCTCGCCCGGACTGATTCGTAGAATCAGCCATATCGGGAATCAGGGCAAGGTTGTCGCACCAGCTGATCCCCAACAGCGCGACAAGCTCCTTAACGAACGGCGTGGTGATTGTCCCGGATCGGCGTGTCAGCATTCGGGTGGCCAAAAACAGCTTGCCGGCCGGACCGGGATCGTCGCCTGTTGCCGTCAGCAGGATGGCGTCACGCAACGCGTGTTCGTTCTCGTTGCGGCCAACCATTCTGGCGGCGATGGCAGCCGATTTGAGGACGAGGCGATCGCGCCAGCAGCCCAGCCAGGGGGGCTCAATACGGAGCAGATCATCAAGTGATTTCAGTGCGATACCGGCGGCGAAAGCGGCGTCGGCTTCGCTGACGTCGCGACCGCGCGACAACGCCCAGGCGGGCAGCTTGGGCGGCCAGAGCGGCGACGTCAGCGATGTGGCGGCAAACGAATCCATGCGGCAGAGCATAGATTATGCGTGCAGTTTTCACCATAAATATAACGTCAAACCGCACAGCCTGTCGAAGGCAAAAAACGTCCGATAAGATTGCATTATCGGACGTTTTTTTGGCAGACTTGAAAGCGACGAAATTCGCGTGTAGAAATCTAGAAATAACGCTATTTTTCTAGATGGAAACTATCACAGATGAGCCTCAGCATCAAGGATCCGGAAGCCCATCGCCTGGCGCAGGCAATCTCCCACGCCACAGGCGAAAGCATGACCCGTGTTGTCACCGAGGCGCTGCGTGAGCGGTTCGCCAAGATCGAACGGCGAAAGGGCCGGGCCAGCGTCGAGGAGCTCCTGGCGATCGCCGATCGCGCCGCAGCGCACGTCAAACGCCCCTATGTCGATCACGCCGATTTCCTTTATGACGAGAACGGCCTGCCGAAATGATCGTCGATACCTCGGCGCTGGTCGCAATCCTTTACCGTGAGCCCGAGGCCGCGAGTTTCGTTAAGATCATCCATGACGCGGAACTCACGCGGATTAGCGTCGCCAATTACGTAGAGTTGTCAATGGTGGTCGAGGGTCAGCTCGGGGCCGATGGCATGCGCCAGGCCGAGGCCTTCTTCCGGCGCGCCGGCATCATCGTCGAGCCGGTCACGCTCGAACATGGCGAGTTGGTCCGACAGGCGTTTCTCGATTTCGGCAAAGGCCGTCACAAGGCCGGTCTCAATTTCGGCGACTGCTTTGCCTATGCTCTGGCGAAAGCGTCTGGCGAACCGCTGCTGTTCAAGGGCAACGATTTCGCTCAAACCGATGTCCTAGCGGCGTGATCATGACCGACGATGAACTATCCCCCGGGTCTGCTCCAGCCGTGATGCCGCTTGCGAATGAGCCCCCTCCCCTGCCGGCGCATCTGCAGGATCTGACCGAGCGGGCCTGTGGCTATGTCGAGGCAGCGAGCTCCGCGAATACCCGCAAAGCCTATGCCAGCGACTGGAAACACTTTTCCGCCTGGTGCCGGCGCCGGAACCTGTCGCCCCTTCCGCCGGATCCGCAGGTTGTCGGGCTCTACATTACCGCCTGCGCCTCCGGCAGTGCCGTTGGCACGACTGCGCGCGGCGACAAACCGAACTCAGTCTCCACCATCGAACGGCGGCTTTCGGCGATCGGCTGGAACTGCACGCAGCGCGGCATGGTACTCGACCGCAAGGATCGTGCGATCGCCACTGTCATGGCCGGCATCCGCAACACCCACGCCGCCCCTCCCCGCCAGAAGGAAGCGATCGTTCGCGACGATTTCATCGCCATGCTGGAGACGCTCGATCACGGTACGTTGCGCGGCCTGCGCGATCGGGCCATGCTGCTGATCGGTTTTGCCGGCGGCCTGCGCCGCTCGGAAATCGTCGGGCTCGACTGCGGCCGTGACCAGACGGAGGACGGCCGCGGCTCTTCGGATGCCACCTGTCCGGTGGTCGCGATCGAAAGCTGGATCCGCTTCGCCAGGATCGCCAAAGGCCCACTCTTCCGCCGTGTGAAAGGCCAGGGCAAGAACGTTGGACCGGATCGCCTGAACGACAAGGAAATCGCCCGACTGGTCAAGCGCGCCGCGATGGCGGCCGGAATCCGCGGGGATCTGGCAGAGATCGAGCGAAAGCTCAAATTCTCCGGCCATTCGCTGCGGGCGGGGCTTGCCTCCTCTGCCGAGGTCGACGAGCGTTACGTGCAAAAACAGCTTGGCCATGCATCCGCGGAGATGACCCGCAGATATCAGCGGCGGAGAGACCGTTTCTGTGTCAACCTCACGAAAGCATCTGGACTGTGACGCTGAGACTGCTCTCCTCATCGTGTGGAGAGGCAGTTGCACAGTCCTCTTCTCGCTACAGTCCCCGCGGACGCGCCATTTGGACGAGGCTTTGGAATTTCCTCCCATCGGCCAGCTTCGGCTCGGCTGCGGCGATCCGGTCGAGAACCTTCTGCAGGTCGAAGACAGATCCCGCAGGCTTCTTTCCGACCGCCGCACTGACCACGTCCAACATTTTCGCCGGCGCCGAGGTAAACAGCACCTCATCTGCCTTGGCGATCGAATAAGCCGCGTTTCCCTGTTCCTTTTCTTCCGGAACGATGAACGGCAAGATGGCGTCGGCAGCTTCGGGAAACGCCTCGCCGGTCGCTCGCAGGATCTGAAGAAACTTGAAGGTGACCGTGCCGCTCAATAGGTCGACGTCCTGCGGCCAGATACCCCGGAACACCGGTCCGACCACATTTCG
This sequence comes from Pararhizobium polonicum, assembly GCF_001687365.1. Lineage (GTDB taxonomy): Bacteria > Pseudomonadota > Alphaproteobacteria > Rhizobiales > Rhizobiaceae > Pararhizobium > Pararhizobium polonicum. The sequence goes on along the minus strand of NZ_CM004502.1, from coordinate 7,877 downwards.
CCATCGTGCCAGCTTCTGATCCGGTTTTGCCCTTTCCATTTCTTCGGCAAGATCATGCGCTACCGACCGGAGGGCCTCCGGTCTTGTCCGCCGCAGGGCTACGCGTGCCTCAACGAACGAAAGATCGTACTCTGCGTCACCGGTCTGGTTGGCCAGGAGGATCGAGATAAGCCACCCCGCAAAGGTCCTTATGACTTCGTCCGGCACTTCAACGCGCCGGAAGAGCCGCAGGAACGGTTCCTTTGTCAATGCGAACAGTCGCGCTCCGCCGATGAAGCGGGAATATTGCCGTGCGGCCCACACGGCCGGTGCGTCCTGAGCGTCCCAGGCAAAAAGCGGGACCAGCCTTGCAGTCGTCCACTCGGGTGCACGATCGAACATGAAACTGAGCTCGGCGGCGAGGCGCGTGCGGGCAAGCAGCCCTCCCCTCCCCGGCATCTCGATGAGCGCGTCGAGCCGCGCAACAATCTCCTTGGCGAAGAGCGGATCGCTCTCCGAAGACGGCATGAGCTGCAGGAGAACTTCCGCAAGCTTTCCGATCGGGACGTTCAGCGCCTTTTGAAAAAGTTCGCTGTCGGGGATGTCATCGCCCTCTTCCTCCGGAAGCACACGACACAGCCTGTCCCACAACAGCCAACGGAGTTCCTCCTGGGCAAGTATTTCGGGCTTGCCGAGCCATTCGGCCGCGTAACTTGCGATCTCGGAGAACGATGCGTCGGGCCATTGCAGCAATCGTGAGCTCACTTGCTCTGCAGCGATCGGATCGGCGGCGATCGCCGCCGATAGGAGAAGCTGGCGCCACGCGTTGGCACGCCAACGCCCCATCTCCGCGTCAACGATCAGCGCCCGCAACGCCCTGTCAGGCTCACGTTCGCAGATCGAGCGCCAATTCTGACCGTCGCCAAAATCGGCCTCAGCATCTTCCTTCAACGCGACCTCAACCAGTTCCTGATCCGGAATGTCCTTCAGTTTCTCCGGCTGTGAAAGCAGCCGCTCCGCACTGGACTCATGCCAGCTATGAAACCCCGATTGCGCTTCCGGCCGCAGTTGCCATTCCGGCCAGCGCTGAAGGATCGCTTCTTGCAGATCGCGTGTCTCCGCCGACAGGTCAATCCCCGCTCGCAGGAGATTGCCGATGAGGTCGAACCTGCTCCGGTCAATGTAGCGGTCGACATCAGCCCCTTCCCTGAACCAGTCCCCCGGCGGACCGGAGCGGATGCGCGCCTCAACCGCATCGCGCCATTCCGCCGAGAGATCGTTCCAGCGGTTCACGAGCAATCGGTAGAGCTCGACGGTCCCGGCCGTCAGGAACAGTTCCGCGCTCGGCAACGTCGTTAGCACCTTTTTAACCATGTCCGCGGGGACTGTCGGGTTCCCGGCGGCAAACAGCGCAAGCCGATGATTGAGCTTATGCTGGCTGGATATCCAGGCGGTGACGAACTCCCGCGCCCGTGCGGGATCCTTGTCCGCAAGGCGGGTCCAAATTTCGGCGATCGTCCGCACGATCGGTAGAAAACCGCGGCGATAACGGTTCTGCGCATGATCGCCAACCGAGGCCACGTCGAAGTCCGTTAGTCCGGAGCCCCGATTGGATTCGACACCAATGTCCAAGGCATCATCGAGCGTGTTATCGAGCGCATGAGAAAGCGCTGTGACCAGCTGGAAATCGGCCTCTGGAGGCGTATCGCCTGACCAAGCGGAGAGCACCTCGTCGATCCCGATATTTTCCTCCGGCTCATAGTCGACCCGCATCAGGTCGTGTACCGACGTCGCCTCTTCCGGCTTGTCGTCCTCGCGGCGAAAACGCCTCTCGATCTTGAGTTCCGGCTTCAACAGTTGGGTCAGGCGGCTTACAGTCTCGGCGGATCGGTCACCGTGCTCAAGCGCCGGAAGCAGATCGTACCAGCCGGAAGCCGGCGTCAGCCCGCGCTCATTGTTTCGCATATGTCGGATCAGAAGCATCCAGCTCTGCTTCAGGAATGGCGCAAGCGCGTCACCGGATCGATTGAGACTATAGCTGAGGGTGTCGGCAACCCCAGGTCCGAACAAAGCAAGCCTGGCCACGACTTCGCTCACCGCCCTCGGATCGTGCAGGTTTTTCCCAACCCAGGCTGCAAGCCAACGGTCATCAAAACGCACGAGCTGAAGCTCCCCCAAGGCCGGCAACCAGGCGAGGGAAGGATTTGCCTCCACCAGAAGGGCCGCCGCATTCCCACGCCGTGTCAGCGAGCGCAACTGAGCCCTTTCGAATTCAGCAGCTTCTCCGGGAGAGCCTGCTAGGATTTCGTTTACTCGTGTCCGCTCGAAATCGGACGGGTGCTCGACGTAGCGCGCCCAGGCCGAGAGTGTCGCATAGAGAGCGTCGTGGCTGGCGAACTCGAGCGGAATTACGCCCTTCGCACGCCAGTGGGAGGCAGAGCCATCCGAAGAACGATCCAGGGCATAGACCTTATTGAGGTCGGGAAACCGCTCCCGGTCGACGTCGAGGGTCTCCAGAAGCAGCCGCAAAGCAACGTCCTCTGCACCGTAGCCGACGAGCACAAGCGTTGCGGTCCGCATGCGGTCCTCAAGGTAGCGAGATGCCCAGCCGTCGCGCAAATAGGCATCGCCGAAATCCGCGCTGGTGAGGATCAGGTCGCTTTCGGCAAGATCGAGTTCCGGATCCGCAAGCCGCCCGTGCAGGTGATGGATGCCGAAGTCGCGGGGCCCGCCGGGCTTGGGCAGCGCCTTCATCGCTTCACTCGCTCGCTCCTCTGTCCGTCGTACCGCCGCGCGCTCGAACAGAGTATCGAAATTGGTCGTCAGGACCCTGCTGTGTCCTTCCCGATCGCGCGACAGGACGACAACCGCCTCATGATCGGGGAAGATCCCACCGGCTGGCACCTGGAGTTTCGCTGCGCATGCAATGCGCACCGGCGACGTCGCGCTGCCTGGGCGACGGAGCCGCTTCTCCAGCGCCCGGAGGGTGCGGTCGTATTCCCTTTTTTCGAAGGATTCCTTTTCCGGCGGATCGTCCTCATAGGTTTCTCCAAGCTCGGTGTAGATCAGCTCCGTGAGTTCCTTAAACAGTGGCAAGCCCACCCGTCTCGAAATCCCGGCCCCACAAAGGAAGACGACGTTACCGCTGAGCGTCTCGTCGACCAGTTCGTCCGGTATGTCAGGTGTACCCTCGATGAATCTCACGATACCCCAGCCTTCACCAACATTGCGCCCCATCCTATCAGCACGATGCCATTGTCCGATTCCCTCTTACGATACACTGCTTTAGAGTCCATTGTTATTCGGATAGAGGGCGGGCGATGAGCGTCTGCCCCAGCGAGAACTCTCCATGCGCGCCGAACCCGTAGATACCCGCGGTGAGCTGCCAAACGACAGCGACGGCGGACACCTGCTGGCCATCAGCACGGGACGGTATGTCGCGTCCGTCATGCAGGCTGGGTCGAGAACGCAGCCGCCGCCGGCTTCAACGTCATGTGCCCTGTAATGCCCGTTGATCTTCAGGCACTCAATGACATGGTCCTGCCTGAACTTAGCAGGGATGGTCTGCGAACCGACCCGGACGCCGGGATGTTAAGAGCTCGGTATGGGTTGCCGATTTGGTGATGCAGATCCGCCTAGAAAGAGGCGGCTTCCGGGGCTCACCTTCCTACTTCGTCGTGTCGAGAAACGCGTAAAAAGCTGGCAGCTAAGCAACAATCCAAACAGCCGAAAATGCCGATAAAGGAATAATGTTCATTTTCAATAGTTTATCCGAGTAGGCAGCTGCCAACCTCTAACCTGCCCTTAAACTAGCCTCCCCATTCGCCTTCAGCAGCGCCATAATCATAGGGCCGAGTGAAAACTCCGCTCGCTCGGCTCGCCGCGTCAGATCCCGCAGGTATCCGCCCGCCGAGTTGATAAAGTTGGCCCTTTCCAGAATGCAAGCCACGGCCACAGCGGCATTCTCCGGTCCCATTGCATCACAGGCGTCTTGATAAGCCGACGGGCTTACGCCCAACACCGATCGAACCACGACCGCCGCCGACATCAAATCACGCCAGTTTTCGACGGAGCCGCCCTGACCGTAGTCGCAGATCGTGGGGCAGGCCTTAAGAACCATTCCAAGCGGAAATGTCTTTATCGGCCCACTCCCGCCCCCAGTAGGTTTGCTCACCTTCGCCTCTGGCATTTTTCTGGAGCCAGGTTCAAGTTCATTTAAGGATTCGGGGTTTGAATTCTGTATGTGCTGCTCACTGTGAGCATGATTGCTGCTCATGGAACTTGAAACTTCGTGCGTTTCCAGTCGATTGACGATTTCTTCCTGTAGCATTCGCATTTCTTCGAGGATGGCTTCGACATCTAGTAGGGCCGGGGCCCGGGGGATCCTGCCCACCAGTGCAACATACATGTTCTCGAAATCCACCCAGTCCCCATCGGCACCTTCCTCCATAGCTGCTGTAATCAGCTTGCGGACGTCCCGACGGCAAATCGTCAAACTCTCCTTTGCCCTTCTCAAGGCGGCGCGGTCTGCCATAACCTGCTGCGCCAAGACTGCCAATTCTTCGGAGCGAGCGAGGAGGGGAGAAAGGTCGAACCCGAATGCGCTTTCCACGGTTCCTGTGTTGTCCTTCCGAGCATATCGTTTGCCGTTGGCGCTGTCCTTGCGAACGATCAGTCCGGCCTCGACCAAGACAGCGAGATGCCTACGCAGCGTGGCTCCGGCCATGCCGTGCGCTCGCAGCGCAAGCTGAGCATTGGATGGAAACACGATCATCTGCGCGTCGTGGCGCAACTCGTTTTCTGGATAGAAGGTCAATAGCGCGTCAAGCACGGCAAGGCTGTTCGATTGAAGGCAAAGCGGCACCATCGCTGCAGAAGCATCCCGGAAGACTTTCCACTTCTCGGCCGTCTTTCCGGCCTTGATCTCCGTCGTCTGCCGACGCACGAGTGCGAGCGTCATTGGCCGCCGCCCGAAGGGCGTCGTTACACTTCCTGTTTGCATTGTCTTCTACCTTTCAAAAGGCAAAAGAAATCCGCTCACCAAAACGGTGCCAAAAGCTCTTGACGAGGATTCGAGGAAATGCGATTCTGTAGCTGCTAGACTTACAGATCGGGTTCCACGACGGCGACGTTGTGGGGCCTTTTCTTTTGCTGCTTAAGCTCCTTGTTTCTGTTTCGCTGCCCGGTGTGCTTCATAGAGTGCCGGGAGTTGTTCCACGATGAAGGCCGCAAAATCTGGCGTAGCCTTCTTGTCGATTGTGATTTCCATCTTGATCTTGTTCTGCTTCAACTGAGCAAGTCGTTCACCTCCCGGGGTCACCAGGACCTCTGGAGCGCCGCGCTGAGCGCGTGTCGGCTTTAGATGCGTCACGACAAGCTTGAAGCGTTCATCGGAAGGCGATGCCTGCACGACATCTGATTCCGCGAACAACGTTGCGTCCTTGGAAGACGATCCCTTTTCTACGAGTTCCGCCAGTTGTTGCCAACTCGGTCGACCAACACTCGGCGCAGGGCCAATCGCCTCAATCAAATCAAGAGGCAGGGCGTCAACAACCATAAGCATCTTTGAGAGCGTGCTCTTGTCGATTGACAGTGAAGACATGATAACGTCCCGTGGAAAGCGGCTTTTTAGCGTAGCAGCAAATCGGGCCTTCTCGATAAAGCTCAGATCCTGTCGCTCATTGTTCTCCTGGCCCTGGGCTACGACAAGCTGTTCGTCGGTCAAGTCTCGAACGATCGCTTTCACCGGCAGCCCCAGCTCGCTCACGGCCCGGTGTCTGCGGTGACCAAAGGCAACCTGATAGCGGCCCGGCATCTCGGGATGAGGGCGCACAAGGATAGGCACCTGCTGACCTTGTTCCTTGATGGATGCCTTCAGGCCGTCGATATCGCCCGGCATGCGATCTTGCGCGAACGACGGATCGATTTCCGCAGCATCGAGGTCGACAACAACCTGCCCTTCGGCCAGACGTCTTTCGATTTCGTCGGCTCTGCGGGTGCGATCATTCAGGTTACCGATCGACTCGCTTACGGCAGCCATTGATTTCGGTTTCATGAGCGGTTTCGTAGGCAACGAAAGCCCGTCATCCACGTCGCTGAGATGGTCGAATATCCCTTTCCGACTCATGATCTCCCCCAAACCTGCTTTATCAAACCTTCAATCTCAGCGTTAACGTTGTTCATGGATTCCAAAGCCCGATCGTAAGTCGTTCTGGTGAACTGCCCCCGTTCGACCTCAAACAGGGTCTGGTTGGTCAGGCCGGCATCCGAAATCGCCGTGCTTTTCAGCATCGAGTTCACCATGACATCATCGTCGAACATGCTACGAAGCAAAGCGACCATCTGGTTTTGCGGCCCGTCGGTGGGTTCGAAACGCGTGATAAGAAACCTCATCCAATTGTTCCGATCATCCGCGCCGACGCTGGCAATCTCATCGAGCAGATCGCTAGTCATCGCTAGAAACTGGTTCATGGACATCACATCCAACATCTGCGGATGGACGGTGATCAGGACCGAGGTCGCTGCGGTCAGCGCGGACATCGTGAGGAAGCCGAGTTGAGGAGGGCAGTCGATCACGACCACATCGTAGTCGTCTCCGACCTCTTCGATTACAGTCTGGATCCGTGCGAAGAAAATCGGCTCATTCGGCCTTTTCTGCATCAGGGCCTTGGGCGTGGTGTGCTCGAACTCCATCAACTCGATGTTTGCAGGAATAAGGTCGAGCCCCGGGATGTATGTCTTCCGGATCACCTCTCGCATAGACCGACGATCGTCGTCGTAGCGAATGGCGCCGTAAATCGTTTCGTTCTCACCCACATCGAGCTCTGGCTGTGTGCCGAACAGGGCGGAAAGGCTCGCTTGGGGATCGAGGTCGATTGCCAACACGCGATATCCGCGGAGTCCAAGATATTGGGCCAGATGAGCCGCGGTCGTCGTCTTCCCGGACCCGCCCTTGAAATTCATGACCGCAATAACCTGGAGATCCTCGCCTTCGGTTCGGTTCTGGACGTATCGTCGGGGCACCCGGGCTCCGCGCGTGGTTTCGTCAAGCAGCTTTCGCAACTTCGCAACATCGGCGACAGTATAGACGCGGCGGTTGCCCGGACCGGTCAACGGCTTGAAGTCGTTGTCCGCGCGACCTTCCAAATCCGCAACGACTGTCCGAAGGTAACCTTCGGCAAGCCCCAGAAACTTCGCCACTTCTGCAGGCGTGAAGTTTCTGATGGTCTTTTTCGCGAGCGGAGGAAATATCTTTGCTTGATGGGCCTGGAGCTGTTTCGACAAGGTGTTCGAATGACGTCGCACGACCTCCCGCAATGGGGAGGCCTTTGGTGCTGGTGTCTGCTTGATCTTCGCCATTTTCTGCGCCTGTGGAGATGATCTGCGGTATAATGCGGGCTCACCCCATAAACTCCGCAGGTCCAATAAGACGCGAATGCTGCGAGTCTGCAAGAGTTTTATCATTAACAGAAAGTTAACGTACACGCCAAGATGCAAGGGCCAAGGGCGAATCTACAATAGGTAACCGAGGGTTAGGCGGATTTTTCTCTTTGCAATGTGCCCCCACTAAATGCAGATTTGCACATAAATTGAGGCATTTCGCAGGGAGTGAATCAATGCACCTAGCAAGGTTCACTCGCGACTCGGCAGAATCACTGGGCACAAATCAGCCAAGGCCCAAGCTGTACGGGATGATACCGCCTCCGCCGGCCCGTTGAAGACCTCAAGGTTCTAAGGCGATATTTCGCTAGCGGTCGAAAGGGGAGGGGCGAACTTCGCCGGCATCATCGTACGAGCGGCTACAGGCTATTCCTGGTGGCTCGGCGTCCTCGACCGTGGCGATAATCTGGATATCGACTTGTCCTAACAGTCCTAATTCGACAGTCACCTCGCAATCG